>CAWCMS010000020.1:0-771702 GCA_963796675.1 Terriglobia bacterium | reverse complement strand
ACGCGTTGAATCGACCGGAACAATGTTCCTGGACCCATCTCGCCGTTGCTCTCCACCCTCACCAAACTGTGTCCAACCCGAAAAATGTTCCTGGACCTATTCGGGGATCGCTCCGCTTGTTGGCCACAGACGATGCATACCGGAATAATGTTCGTAGACCTATCGGGAGTTCACCGCCGCGACTCGTTGGTGCTCCACCGCTTACCCGAAAAATGTTCTTGGACCTATCACGGCGTCTACCTCCGACCTCGAAGCGTTGACTCGACCTGAAGAATGTTCGTGGAGCTATCTCGCCGTTGCCCTCCACTCTCACCAAACTGTGCCAACCCGAAAAATGTTCCTGGATCTATTTCCGGGTCGCTCCGCTCGTTGGCCGCACGCACGATGCAAACCGGAATAATGTTCCCAGACCTATCGGAAACTTCAAGCCAAGCCCCTGATTGAGTCCTGTTCAACACGGAAAATATTCTTGGAGCTATCCGAAATTGCGTGGGACCGTTGTGCGCCTGGCAGCATTGCAGAGCGGGCGACTGACCCCACATCGCCCGAATCTTCAGCGTGCTCACAATCGCATTTGAAGACCAGCGAATTCCGGCAGCACATCAAAGGGATCCGTCCTCAGCGGCAGTCCTTCCGCGATGAGGTCGATTCGGCCATAAGCGCCATTTCCGAGAAATTGCGCCGCCCGGGCGAGATGCCAGACACGATGTGGATCGAGACCCATCAGGCGCGCACACGTGAAATCCGCGGCTACGGGATCGTCGGCGAGAACGATCTTCCCGAGATGCCGGTGAGTTCCGTGCAGCGGCCCGTTGCCTTCCATCGCAACAATGCCGTCCGCGATGACGAAATGCACTGGAGCCGTCGCACAAATATCGAGAATGCTCCGGTGGATTCCCTTCCAGTGCAGAACATTCTTCGGCCAGCCGTACTTTGTGCCCGGCACTACCCCGAACATGTTTTTCATGCTCAAAGTAACGCCAGCCCAGTGGTGGGTCTTGATCTTCGGCATCGACACCACGAAGTCAGATTTGAGTACAGTCCCAGGCAGCCATAAGTGTTCCAGACCCGTGTAGGTGGCTCTCGTTGGCACCTTGAACAATTCGTCGCGGTTCAGATCGACGAAACTGATCTTCTGGCTGCGCAGTTGATCTGCGAGCCCGCTCTCGGCGAGCACCAGATATGTGTCTCGCTGGTGCCCAGGACCCTCTCCCACTACGACGCTGTCGGCGCCCAGCTTGAGAAATGCCTGAGCCGCAGCACTTACCAGTACGGGATTCGTATTGACTTCCACGCCGGCGATGTATTCCACCAGGTTCGGTTTGAGCAGTACGGATCTTCCGCGCAAGTTCAGGTGAAACTCCCGAAGGCCCGACACCAGCACCCCTTCGAGACTCTCTGAGTATTCCTGCGCGGCGATGATCGCTACACGCGAGCGCCGTGGGCGTCGGTCCCGCAGCAGCATCTCTTCGGGGAGTAGGCGCGCTGTCGCCATTCCCCCGGCAGCTACCCCAGCGGCACTGATCATCAGTCGCCGTCGATCCAAATTCATCACGCTCTCACCTCGAATGGGTTGTTTCCGTTCATCGCTTCGAGGGCCAGGGCGCAGACGGCTACAGTGCAGTTGTCCTCGATACTCGCCGCATTCTCTGTCAGCCGCATCAGTTCTTCCGCTCTATCGCGCAGACTCTCCCTGGCGTCCGGACAGATGCGTCGGTATGCTGCAATCGCAAGGACACCCCATGCCAGGCTGTATGGCGATGGACATCCCGCGAGACGGTTCAACAGCCAATAGAGTGATCTCTGAACCCCCGGTTTCTCCTCGTGGCCTATCAGGGCCAACAAGGCGATGGAGGTTGCGTCGATGTGCGGCGCGAGCGCCACTCCAAATGCGACTCCATTCCCAGAATTCCATCCGCCGCCGGGGCACATTCGGTCTAGGAGCATGCTGGCGCCGATGTCGACCCGCTCAGTGAGCCGGGCACTGCAGTCATAGCCTCGCTGCCTGGCCTGCTGAAGGGCAATCAGGGCGAATGCAGTCGGGATTACCCAGCTCGTCGTACCTGAAACCCAGCTCCAGCCGAACTTGGCTGGATCGAACTGCACCTTGTTGTCGAACGTGCGGAGTTTCCAGCGCCACAACCAGTTCGCTTCGCGGCCTCGCGCGTTCAAGAGCCACTGGACTCCCGATGCCATGTGCTTCGTTGCATGCCCCGTCACCATTAGGCACAGGACAGCAAGGGCAGTTGCCCAGCACCCCTCGGGCTCGTCGCCCGTGAACGCTGGCCAGCTTCCGTCTGCGTTCTGAAGACCCAGCAGTGCTTGGGTCGCCCTCGCAGGTTGGATGCTCGTGTGCCTGCGTAGCGCCAGTATCGCGAGGCATGTCGCTTCGACCGAGTCCTGATTGCCGCGATATCCCCAGGTTCCGGTGGCTCTCTGATTCGCCATCAAGGTTCGATGAAGCTCTGACACTGCGAGCCCAATGTCCATACCAAAACGTCTCCTCCACTCTTGCTGGGTGCCAGACGCTATCCGCACCTGAAGTATGCTCTGGGAGGCGCCAGAATGGGAATCTCCCGGTGCGGAAAGCGCCGGTGCCAAGCCTGCGGCGCGTTATTACCTGGACATCGGTGGGACCCAGCGGCTCTGGCTAACCGCGTGGGTGTGGGCCACGTGCTCTGTGCGACTGCGGCCCTCCCTATTTTCAAGTGTCCCCAAGTAGACTTTTGGTTTAAAGAGAGAGAATGCCTTACAAATAGGCATGAATCCAAAGCACCTCCCCCATCTCAATTCCCCGGGCGGTACCGCCGTGGGATTGGCACTCGTCCCCGAAGAACTTCCGCTCAAGGTTCGCGAAGCCGCTGTGTACTTGGGCGTCAGCGTCCAAACAGTGTATCTTTGGGTAGAGCGAAAGCAGATTCCCCATCTCCGCGTGATGGGCCGCAACATCCGATTCCTGAAATCGGATCTGGAGCCCTTCCGCGCAACATTCAAGCAGGAGGTGGGAATTGGCAAGACCGAGTAAACACGATGGCTCCATATACCCACGCAAAGATGGCAAGGTCCTATGGATGGTCTATCGAGACCGGAGCGGAAAGCGTATCCGGGAATCAACGTATCACAGAAGACTGGCAGGAGGCGCAGCGGAAACTGCGGGAACGACTCCAAGCCAGGGACGACAAGATCCTCGATGTCGTCCGGAAAGGAGAGCAACTACAATTTTCGGATTGGGTGGACTTTTTTCTGGAGAACTACTCCAAGCCGCCGATCCGCGCAGAAAAGACCCACGAAGCGAACGAGCGCGTCGGCCTGGCACCTCAAGGAGGCGTTCGGCGCAGCGGTCGATTGGCGAGATCACTGCGGATGATATCGAGCTCTATCTTCGAAGGCGGCTTCAGGCGCGAGTTCAGGTCAGGACCAGCGGCGGGGTCGTTCAAAAAGACCGGCTCAAGCCGGCAACAGTCCATCAGGAGTTGCGGGTTCTTCGCCGTATGCTGAACGTCGCAGTCCGCAAGAAGCTGCTCCCCGCGAACCCTTGCGCGGGAGTGGAATTTCCCGTCAAGGTGAAGGGGCTGTTTCGGCCTCACTATATGGCTTGGTCGGAGCAGCAGCGGATCGAGTTCCAGGCGCCCGAGTACTTGCGCAACATCATTCGGATCATCACCGAAACCGGACTGCGGGTGTACAAGGAACTGATGCCGATGAAGAAGGAGCAGGTGGATCTGGAAAATGCGGTGGTTTGGATTCCCGATTCGAAGACGCCGAACGGGATCGCCGAGGTGCCGCTCACGGATCTGGCTCGCGAAGCGTTTCGCGAACAGATTCGAATTTCGGGACCTGGGACCGTGGCTGTTTCCGAGCGACGAGAATCCGACCGGGCATCAGAAGACGCTTGAAGACGGTCTGGCAGGCAGACTTTGCGAAGGGCCAAGGTGCCGTACTTCCGGATCTATGATCTGCGGTCGACCTACGCGACTCGCTTAAGCGCGGGTGGCGTGGCGGACGAGTGGGTCACGCAATTGCTTCGGCAGGGGGATGCGAAGGTGTTCAAGAAGTACTCGCAGATGAAGCTGCAGATGAAACGCGAGGCGCTGCAGAAGCTGAACCGGAAGGCCAACGAGGGCCGGCCGGGTTTTGACACGGAGAGGCCCAACTGATGGGGTTTTGTCACGGTTTTGCCACGGTCGGAGCGGTTTTTGGCTCGATTTGGGCAGGCCGGACAGTATCGGAAATTCAGGAAGTGGTTTAAAATCAAAAGAGGTTCCCGCCAGGGCGCGTAGCTCAGTTGGTTAGAGCGCCTGCTTCACACGCAGGAGGTCACAGGTTCGAGTCCTGTCGCGCCCACCATTCCCTCTCTCTGACCCGCATCATAGCCGGTAAAATCTTCATGCGGTCGACCTCGCTGAGGCTCTTAAGTCCAATAAAAGCGTATTTGGCCCTTCGTCTGCTTCTTTTGCGTTTCGCCCCAGTTCGGCTACTTTTCTTTGGTCCAAGAACATTTCCGTGATCGATAGAGCTCAGACATATTGGGGAACCTGGCAGCAACGGGTTCGAGCCTTACGCAATGTGCCCCCGCTACTCGCAATCGTCTGGAAGTCCGGACCAGGCGTAGTTACCGGCGGAATGGGGAGCCGGATTGTGGCGGCCCTGATCCCGCTCTCGATGCTGGCGGTTTCGAAGCGCATCCTGGATGCCGTCCAAAACCATTTTGCGGGGGCGGCGCTTCCCTCTTCTTTCTGGTATCTGGTGGCGGCGGAATTCGCACTGGCAGCGCTCGGCTCGACTCTCGGGAGGTGTATCGGCTATTTCGATGCACTCCTGCGCGGACCGCTTTACCCGTTACACGAGCATTCGCGTAATGGAGCATGCGTCCCAGCTCGACCTGGCCTCGTATGAGGATCCGGTATTTTATGACCAGCTCGAACGCGCACGCGTCCAGGCCACCGACCGCATCGCCATGATCCAGGCGATCGGCAGCGTGGTGCAGCAGGTGATCGCTGCCGCAAGCCTTTCTGCTGGCGTCCTTTGGTTCTCGCCGTGGCTGCTTGCTCTGCTCGTCGTAGCGGTGGTCCCGGCGTTTCTGGGAGAAAGCCATTTCGCGTTCTTGGGATACGCGCAGAATCTCAAACAGACTCCGGTTCGCCGGCAATTGGACTATTTGCGGACCCTGGGGGCAAGCAAGGAAACCGCGAAGGAGCTGAAATTATTCGATTTGAGCCCCTTCCTGACGCGCGAATACACCCGGCTTGCCAACCAGATCTACGAGGAGAATGTGAGCCTGGCCCGCCGGCGGCTTTGGGCCGGGGGCGTTCTGTCGCTGCTGAGCACGGCGGCATATTACGGGGCGTACTCTTACGTCATTTACAAGACGGTGACCGGCGCTCTTACCTGGGGCTCGCTGCAATTCCTGGCGGGGGCGATCGCCGGCGCCAGCTCCAATATACAAAGCATCTTCTCGACTTTCTCGAGCATTGCCGACCAGTCGTTGTTCCTTACGGACCTGGTGGAGTTCCTGCGGGTTGGACCGAAGATTGCGTCGAAGCCGGACGCGATCCCGGCGCCGCGTCCGATCCGCAGCGGGTTTGTCTTCGACCGTGTCGGCTTTGTTTATCCGGGGAGGCCCCGGCGCGTTCTGGACGGCCTGGATCTGCGCATCGAACCCGGCGAGCGGATCGCGTTGATCGGCGAAAACGGCCAGGGCAAGACCACGATCGTCAAACTGTTAACCCGCCTCTACGATCCGACCGAGGGACGAATTCTGCTGGATGGAGTGGATCTGCGAGATTACCGAGTGGAAGATTTGCACCGCGAGATCGGCGTGATCTTTCAGGATTTTGTGCGCTATGAAATGACAGCGCGCGACAACATTGCCGCGGGGCGGATCGAAACAGCCGACGAAGAGGCGATCCGGCAGGCGGCCCGGAAGAGCCTGGTTGACGAGGTGATCGACCGGCTTCCGGGAGGGTACGAACAACTGCTTGGCCGCCGCTTCGAAGGCGGCGTGGACCTTTCGGGCGGCGAGTGGCAAAAGATGGCTTTGGCTCGCGCCTATCTGCGTGATGCTCAAATTCTGATTCTCGACGAGCCGACGGCCTCCCTGGACGCCCGGTCGGAGTATGAGATTTTTCAGCGGTTTGCCGAACTGACAGACGGCAGGATGGCCCTGCTGATCTCCCATAGGTTCTCTACGGTCCGGATGAGCGACCGGATTGTGGTCCTCGAAAACGGAAGGATCGCCGAGCAGGGCAGCCATCGGCAGTTGATGGTGCTCGGCGGACGATATTCCGGAATGTTCGAACTTCAAGCGTCGAGTTACCGATGATGCTGAAAACTCCGATCTCCACTTACAGCAGCAGCCTGACCATGCCCGATGCGGAAATCCGCTCGGCGGGTACGGTTCTGGCAAATTCGATTCGCGACACCCTGCCACGTTGGGGACGCAGGCGAAGGCCCCGCAAAGGGTTGGCCCTCCGCGTTCTCTCTCGCGCTCTTCAATCGAAAGTGAAGACGCGGACGCCCCTGCTCGAAAATACACGTCTGATTCACGCCGCGGAGAAGCAGTCTTCCGAGTTGGCGTCCACGTTGCACCAACTCCCGGCCGCGGTGACGAACTCCGGCCATGAGGTGTCTCGTGTTCTGCTGATTGCCGGCAGCTATCTGGACACAGTCCAATCCCGGTTTTCCGAGGAAAGCTGCGTGGAGTTCCTGGCCGGTTTTCAAGCGGTCGAGATTCTGCGGATGGCCGAAGTGTGGGCGCTAAAGCCTGCCCTGATGCTGGAGATCCTGAACCGCTTGCTGGAAGCCCCCGAAGGAATGTGGCCATTTCTTGTCGCCAGCCTGCGGCAGATCGGCGAGGCCGATTGGAAGGAGATCTTTGAGGCCGCCAGCGTGGTACATTGCATCCTGGAAGGCGACCCTGCCGGTTGCTATGCGCGGATGGATTTCGACAGCCGCGAGGTATATCGCGAGGCGGTAGGCTCCCTGGCCCGGCACAGTTCGCGCACCGAGCAGGAAGTTGCCATGGCGGCAGTGGGCCTGGCAAGGGAATGGCACGCCGTCTGCGATGAGTCGAGGGCCTCGGTGCGCCGCAGCCATGTGGGCCATTACCTGTTGGAAGGCGGCTTGCCTCAGTTGCGATCGCGCATCAAGTACCGGCCCCCGGCGCGCGCATCTCTGGCGAATCTCGCCGTGCGTTACCCGACGGCATTCTATCTGATTGGCGTGGAGTTGCTCACGTTCGCCGCAGTGGTGGGGATCCTTACTGGACGGGGCCACCTGATTCCCGTCTTTGCGGGGATGGTGCTTCTCATCCTGCCCGCGAGCCAGACGGCCGTCGAGTTCATGAACCGGCTGGTCACCTTTCTGGTGCGGCCTCGCAGATTGCCGCGGCTGGACTTTTCGAAGGGCGTTCCCGACGATTGCGCCACCATGGTGGCGGTTCCTACGCTCCTGCTAAATGAGGCGCAGGTGCGCGATCTCGTACTCGATCTGGAGATCCGTTTCCTGGCGAACTCAGGACCGAATGTCTATTTTGCGCTGCTGACGGATTCGCCGGATTCCGACCGGCGCGTGGATGAGCGGGACCGGCTGGTCGATTTTTGCCGGCAACTCATCGAAGCACTGAACCGGCGGTACCCGGGGTCGCCGTTCTTCCACTTCCACCGACACCGCACCTACAACGATAGCGAGGCGCGCTGGATGGGGTGGGAGCGCAAACGCGGCAAACTACTGGATCTCAATCGCCTCCTCCGCGGTGCCTTCGACGCCTTCCCAACCAAGACCGGCGACCTCAGCGTCCTCGAACGCATTCGCTATGTGCTTACGCTCGATTCGGATACCCAACTGCCCCGCGATGCGGCGGCCAGGCTGATCGGTACCATCGCACATCCTTTGAATGCAGCGGTGGTCGACCCGGTGCAACAGGTCGTGGTGGAGGGATACGGGATTTTGCAGCCCCGCATCGGAATCAGCATCCGGTCAGCTTCCAGCAGCCGGCTGGCGGCGCTATACTCCGGCGAGACCGGCTTCGATATTTACACGCGGGCCATCTCAGACGTCTATCAGGACCTCTTCGGAGAGGGCATTTTCACGGGGAAGGGCATCTATGAAGTCGATGTCATGCGGACCGTACTGGAGCGGCGCTTTCCGGAAAACGCGCTGTTGAGCCACGACCTGATCGAGGGTGCCTATGCGCGGGTCGCTCTGGTGAGCGACATCGAACTGATCGACGACTATCCCTCCCATTTCAGCGCATACAATCGCCGGAAACATCGCTGGGTGCGAGGCGACTGGCAGATTCTGCGGTGGCTTTGGCCGCGCGTGCCGAATTTCAATCGCGACCTGATTCCCAATCCCATTTCGGTGATCTCGCGATGGAAGATCTTCGACAATCTGCGGCGCAGCTTGATCGAGCCGGCCCTCGTAATTCTGTTGCTGGGCGGCCTGGCTCTGGCTTCCGGGCTCACCCGGGTACTGGACCGCGGCCGCTGTTTCCCTCTTATTGATCCCGGTCTATACGAATTTCCTGTTCTTTCTTCTTCGCGCGGCGTGGGGACGGTCCACCTTTGCGGACTGGGTGCGGGAAGCCCACGCACTGGCACACGGGCACGCCATTGCCCTATTCGCCGTGATCTTCCTCCTGCATCAGGCGTTTCTTTCCATTGACGCGATTGTGCGCTCACTGATGCGCGTGTTCGTTACCAAATGCAAACTCTTGCAGTGGGAAACGGCAGCCGAAGCCGAGACCGCGGTCCGCAGCAAGGCTACCGTCGATGTCTATCTGGAATGGACGCCCGTGGTCGCCATCGTCATCGGGCTGTTGGTGTGGCGGATTCATCCCGCCGCTTTGAAGGCGGCAGCGCCGGTGTTGGTGCTATGGACGATTGCGCGAGCCCTTTCAGCCTGGCTCAACCGCTCGGCCCGCGCCACGAAATGCAAGTTGGCCGGCAAAGACGCGGAATGGCTGCAGAGCAATGGCGAGAAGATCGTCCGCTTCTTTCAGGATTGGAGCACCGCGAGCACGAACTGGATCATTCCGGACTCGGTTCGCGAAGACGGCGAGGCGGTACTCCGCTTCTCTCCCACAAACGTCGGGATGCTGCTCAACGCCCGCATCGCGGCACTGCACTTAGGAGTTACCTCTCTTCCCGAGTTCATCGCGGATACCCGACAGACGTTGGATCGGCTGGCGGCGCTTCCGAAACACCGCGGACACTTACTGAACTGGTACGACGTTTCGACTCTGAGACCGCTCGAACCGCGTTTCGTTTCGACCGTCGACAGCGGAAATCTTGCTGCCAGCCTGTGGACGCTTAAGCAGGCCGCCCTGGCGTTTGCCTCCGAGTCCCGCACGAAGCGCGGATTGACCGGCGAGATGGCGGCCGAATTGACCGGGATCGCGGAGTTGTGCAACAGCCTGGTGAGCCAGATGGACTTCGGCTTCCTCTACAATTCGCGCAGGAAGCTCATGTCGGTCGGATACGATGTGGCCGCCGGACGCCTGAGTAATTCCTATTACGACCTGTTGGCATCGGAGGCGCGCACGGGAGTGTTCATTGCCATCGCGAAAGGCGACGTCCCTCAGGAGGCCTGGTTCCACCTGGGCCGTGGTTTTGCCTTGGCGCGTGGAGAGCGTGTTCTGTTCTCGTGGACCGGAACCATCTTCGAATACCTGATGCCCGCGCTGTGGATGCGCCACATCCAGGGCACGATTATGGAGCAGAGCATCCGGTCGGCGGTAAGGGTCCAACGGGAGTATGCGTCCCGGAAGGGTGTGCCGTGGGGTATTTCGGAATCCGCCTGTCTCGGTGACGGCTATGCGCCTTTCGGCATTCCCGACCTCGCAATGAAAGCACCGGACCGGAGACCGCTGGTGATTTCTCCATACGCCTCGCTGCTGGCCCTGATGGTGGATCCGGCGGCCGCCCTGAAGAACCTTCGTCAGATGGAGGAGTACGGGTGGTCCGGCCGCTATGGACTTTACGAAGCGGTGGACTATAGCGGCGATGGCGGCGAGGTCATCCGGTCATGGATGGCTCACCACCAGGGAATGGGCCTGCTCGCGATCTGCAACGTTTTATTCGACTATCCGTTCCAACGTTACTTCCATGCCGAGCCGCATGTATTAGCCACGGAACTGTTGCTTCACGAACGGGTCCCCGCGGCCGTAGCCGTAGAACGGGAACCCGTGCTCCCGGACCCTGTGGCGCTACCCGCTTCGGCGGAAGCAGCCTAGTGTTTCGACCGCGAAGTTTCGCTGCAAAACCAACCCACTCCCAAACGTAAGGGAGCGCGTGCGAAAGGGCAAGAGACCTCACGGGCACAGGAAGAGATCTAGCCGCCGGCCGCGTTCTCGGGGGCAGTCTTTTTAAGCCCCACGGTATCCATGGCGCGTTGCGCATAGTCGGTGGACATGAAATGCTTCCAGACCGATTCGGTGCGAGCATTTTCCGCCATGAGGAGCGTAATGCCCTGATCGATGCCCAGCACGTAGCGGTCGTACCACTTTTCCTTCGGCTGAAAGGCGTCCACAAAACCATACTTCGTCCAGGCCTTGTCGCCGTATTGATCGAACATGTTCTGGATTACTTCTCCGCACATTTCGGGGAGGAAAACCAGCGAGCCTCCGGGGGCACATGGCACAAGGGTCCCGTCGGGGGGAACGGCTGGAGAGCAGCAGATACGATAGCCCTCCCGCGAATCTGCGGCCGTTACGCCCCACATAGACGGTCCGTACCAGGGAAATTCGGGAGCGAACTGCATACAGTACAGGCGGTGTGCCTGTGTAGCCCGCACCGAATTCCGAAAGTAGTTTGCGTAGCGATCCGTGCGGTCGCGAAAATCGAACCACGCGTGAGAGTACTGGTGTACGAAGAGCGGCGCGCCGGCATCGATGAAGAAAATGCCTGCGAATTCGCGCATCGGGCGGGCAAATGCATCCCAGGAGCTCGCCGGGATGGGATGCTTCTCCGAAGCAATGGCGAGCAAATACATGGCGAGAAGCTCCGAATAGGCGTTCCAGCGGTAACGTAGAAATCCGCCTTCGGGAGTCCAGCCGTGTGACAGAGTGCGGCTGCCGTTGAGCATCCATTCCCAGTCTGTCCGGTTCAGGATCTCGGTCGCCAGGGTTCGGATCTCCGGATCATTCCAGTAAGCGTAGGAGTGCAGAACGCCACAGAGCAGCCAGCCGGTGTCGACGGAAGACGCCTCGGATTTCCAGAGCCGCTCGCCGGTCGAGGACTGGACAAAGTGATAATAGAAGCCGCGAACCTGCCACGCCCGTTCGCAAAGAAACCGCAGTGTGGTTCGAACGCGGGGAAGCGTGCTGGAACGTGGAAGGTACTGCCGGCTGTCGGCAATCGCGAGAGCGCTTAGCCCGAAACCAGTGGCCGCAATGCTGGCCACACTCGGGGCATAAGTCTCCGCGGGTGTCGCCCTGTCGCGGACCAAACCCGTCTCGGGATCGGCCATGTCGAAGAAATACCTGCAGGAGCGGCGCTCCATTTCATCGAGAAGCTGCTCATTGATCCCACCCTTCCGGGAAGCTCGAAGCAGTTGGCCGGCGCCAAACGAAAAGCTTCCGGTGCCGAGCACTTTCAGAAAATCGCGGCGGGGAAGGATGAAGCGAGACACCTATCTGATATTTTACCTTCTCCGTTTGAAGCTGGATCTGTTTTCGAAGAACCGGCCTCACCGGCGAAACATGACGCGAGGTGTCAAAAAACGGGGTTCATCGCGTTGCGCAAGCCGCGGTGCCGCGGACGGCCGAACGTCGAATCTCCAACTCTTCGATGCGTTTGCGCATCAGGGCGCCCACGGCCCCCGGACTGAGGGTTTGCCGCACAAAGGCCCGGCCTGCGCCGGCCAGCCGATTACGCAAATCGCGCTGGCTGAAGACGACGCGCATGTGCTCGGCAGCGTGATCGATATCCGGATCCGCCCAGTGACTCGATGGATTATAGGGCGCGCAGTTCTGCCCAACCGGCACCATCCTGTAATTGACCAGCAGGGAGTTGTCCGGGCGCGTGAAGTCCGTGTTGCCCGAGTAATTCGTTACGATCACCGGCTTGCCGAAGTGCATCGCCTCCGCAATCAGCAGCCCGAAACCTTCGGAACGATGGAGGGAGACCACGCAATCGGCACAGTTTACCAGGGAGTCCATCTCCTCTCGCCGAAGGGTCGAGTCCAAGATACGGACGGAACCGGTGGTGCAGGCCTGCCGCAGCATCTGGATGCACTCCCCTCCTGCACTCGCATGGTTCACCTTAACTACCAACTCACAGCCCGAATCCGGCCCGAAAGCCTTCTCGAACGCTCGAATGACCGCTACGGGATTCTTGCGCTCCGCAACGCTCCGGACATCGAAGGCTGTCAGGAAGAGGAAGCGGTCGGGCCTCAAGCCGAAATACTGCCTGTCCATGCCGGCCTGTGCCATCGGTGACACCGAATAGGGGACGCAGAACACAGGTACTGGGGCCTCGCGTGCGATTGCATCGCGGCAGAACGTACTCGGCGTCCAGATTTCCTGGTAAGGGGCAAAAGCGCTGATCCACTCTTCGGGAAACTCATCCAACTCCCAAACCCAGAACCCGATGTTATGGCGATGACGATAGAATGACTCTCCCAGGACATTTCGAACCACGTGCGTCTGGTCGGCATTCACGTAGAAGAGGTTCGTGGCATGCGGAAACGAAGTGGACATGCTGCCCGCTCGGTCACTTCGCTGGCGGTTCGCTCCGGGATCCCCGATCCGCCGCAGGCTGAGTGCGACGTCCGCGGATTGCAGCGCACTCTTGGCGGCACGGACGGATTGTCCAACGCCGGTCGGTGCGTCAAAGTATCCGACGAGGTTGACGCCTCTTTCGCTCGGCCGGGAAATTTCAGCGGGTACGCTGCCATCGCTGCGAGGCAAGACGTTGCGGAAGTGGAAGCGGCTGCGCCATACGCGGCCCCGCGCCAGAAGCGCCCGGAAATGAACCGAGGCGGCCATGGCTTCGAGCACCAGTTCGTGTCGTAGCCGTCCTGGCCGCGGCAGACTGGCGATAGCCGATCGCCACTGTGCTTTGAGTGGAGCCAGTTGGGCGGAAGAAAGGTAGTGTTCTTTCCTGCCGTACGTGAGCATCCAGACCAGGAAGCGCATGCGGTCGCGCCCGCATGGATCCGGGAAATAGTGCTGCAGCTCGGGGCGAGCCTCGTAGATCGCGGCCGCAAGGCGAGTGAGGCGCAGCTTTTGGCCCGAGCCGTTTGCCGCCCCGCCCTCACCGGCTGATTCGGCGACGAATTCTTCAGGCGCAGTTACCTGCGGCCATGAGCGGGCCCGCTGATGGTGTTTGCACGTTGCGATCGCATCGGCAACGGTTTTCAAGAAGACATCGCCAAGCCCGTGCTCGACCCTGCCGCTGACCAGCATCCATTCCAGGAATCGCCGGTAATGGCCGCCGAAAATATCCGGCATTGAGGACTGCAAGTCGGTTCTGGTTCGATAGATGCGGTATGCGAGTCGAGAGATGCCGGCGTAATCGCGGTCTCTCTCGACCGGACTGTTCCATTCCTTGACGAAGGCCTGAAATCCCTCGTCTGAAAACGGATCCTCCACCCGGGACAGGAGCCCCGGGACCTCATGGTGAATCGGCCGGCCAAGATCGGGTATGCGGGTGCCGTTTTGGAAGAACCCGAACGCGTAGGGCCACGACTTGCACGTTGGATAGCCGGCCTGAAGGAGGTCCGCGCGGTAGGAGAGCAACAACTGCTGAGTGGCGGCCGGTAGTGCTTCCAGGCGGAAGCGGTTCTGGTGGATTGACACTCGATCCGGCCGCTGTGGATCGAATCCGCTGAAGTGAAAGAATACGAGCGGCGCACCCGCCACCTCGTAATCGCCGCCGGATCGGGTCACGATCCTCTTCGATAGGTTCCAGTAAGCGACGTTGTAGCCCGCGTCGCGGAGAATCGCTACGCCTTCAAACAAACCGGGTACCAGGTCCACCCATCGTTGATCGACAAACAGACCGCGCGGCAAGTCCACCACGCAATGGTCGTAGAGCCGCTGCTGCCACCACGCAAGAAACGCCATCGACTCGCGGCCGCGCGCCACCGCGATGAAGCCGAGATTGTACGTGCCGGTTCGAAGGATGTCGATCTCGCTCGGCCTCTTGTCGTCATCCAGCGCGCCGGTCAGGTGCGGCGTGAGCAGCACATTCGCACCCTGGTCGAAGGCTGCGGTAAGCCTCTCCATCCGCGAATAGATCCGGATGTCAGGATCCAGGTAGACGATACGGTCAAGATCGTAGCGTTCGAACAGATATTCGAAAGCGTAGGGCTTTACCGCTGTATTGAGCTCCGTGATGGTGTACTTGAAGTGAAACCAGCGCGAGTGCGGGATGGGCAGGTCGGTGGAGAGGAGAATCTCGAAGTCCTCGGCGTTCGAATCGAAATAGCCGTCCACCTGATCGGCGAGTATGACCACCCGGCGCCACTCCGGGTGTGCCTCCGCCATGGAGCGCATCAGCACCCGGGCTTGGGCAAGGTAGTTCTTCGCGATGATGGTGAATACGGCGGTCTGTTTGGACATGACGCGTCAGGCGACCTCTTATCCGAGCTTCAGGAAGCGCCTGCTCGCGTCCTGGAGTTTCGCCGAACGGTCAACTCGGCTTCAAGAGATTCTGCGTACTTCTCGGCTTCGCACCGCAGTTGTTCCCGGCGATGGTATTTTTGCAGCCGCGAAGGGCAGTCCACTCTCTCAGAACTAAAATACAGTATCGCCGATAGAGATCCGAAACTGAAGACGCCGGCACCCGGCCGGCCGCCGGCTGCGGAGAGGCGATCACGACGGCGATACGCTACAATTTTCAATCTGTCGGCTCACGCAATCGGGGCGGACGCAAAATCGGCTGCCATCCACAATGTCCGTCATACCTTCGCCTCTTTCCGCTCCCCGTTCTGAGCCATTGGCAAGTGGGCGGCCTCGCAAGGACCTGTGGATCGCGCTGCTGGTCGGGGCGTTGTGCCTGTTGATCTACAACGCGAACATGCGCCTGATCGGCGCGGGTGACACCTACCCGGCGCGCTATCTTCCATTCGGTATTTGGCGCTATCACTCTCTGCTGCTGGATCCAATCGCAACGATCACCGCACAAGGCAGAAGAATCGGTGTACCGCCTGGACAGAAAGCTCCGCCCGACGAATGGAGGTTTAAGGCGTACTGGATGCAGTGGAGTAGTCACGGGCACGTCATTTCGTTGTACCCGGTGACCATACCGCTGCTGCTGGCGCCGCTGTACGCGCCCGCTGTCTATTACCTGCACGCGACGGGCGGGGGCCAATCACAGCTCGACCGGGCGGCGAGGGTCATGGAAAAGCTCTCGGCTTCTCTGCTCGCTGCGGCTTCGGCTGCGCTTCTCTACCTGCTGCTGAGGCGGCGCGCCGAACGCCGGCTTGCTCTACTGCTCACTTTTGCCTACGCGCTTGGAACCACAACCTGGATGATCGGTAGCCAGGCCCTCTGGCAACACGGCATGACCGAGCTGTTTATCGTATGCATGTTGCTCGCGGTAACCGGACCCCGCACTTCGCCCGCCGTCGTCGCGGCCGGTCTCTTTGCCGGGTTGATCGTGTGCAACCGGCCTCCCGATTCCATCCTGGCGGCAGGAATCGGCATATACGGGCTGTGGTGGGCGGGCCGCAAAGCCCCACTGCTCGTAGGCTCGGCCCTGGTTCCCGTGCTTCTATTGATGGTTTACAACTTGGGGATCGCAGGTCACTGGGCCGGGGGCTACGGACTCGTCGGCCAGAAGACTTTTTTCGATTACGACCCGGTGAGCGGCGTTCTGGGCCTGCTGTTGAGTCCGGCAAGAGGCCTGTTTGTCTACTCGCCGTTCCTGCTTTTCGTGCCCGTTTTCGCCCGCCGAATATGGCGCGACCGGAGCGGCCGGTTCCTCAACATCGCGATGGCCCTCGCGATCCTGCTGGAGATCGCCACCTACGCCAAGACCGATTGGAGACAAGGCGCGGCGTGGGGTCCGCGCTGGCTCACCAGTGTCCTGCCGATGCTGGTCTGGATGCTGCCGCCGGTTTTCCGTGGACTTCGCCGAACCGGATGGGCCCTATTTGTCGTGGCCTGTCTTGCAGGCGTTGGCATTCAAGTGATCGGCGCCTTCTGGTACGCGGGTGCCAGTGACGCTGCGATCAACGCCGTCCCGGTTGGGCGAGACGCCATGCGTGCAGCATGGGACCCGGGAAACAGCCCCTTCCTGACCGAATTGCGGCATCCGGCTGCTGCGGCGGAACTGACCACGGAGGTGCGCGGCAGCCTCGACATCGCGAGGACGAGCGACGGAGAGGCGTTGAGCGAGGCCAGCCGCAAGGACGTCGACGTAGAGGGATGGGCCCTCGCCGGCGGACGCACTCCCTTCGCTGTGATCCTCATGCTGGACGGCCGGATAGTTGGGTCGACGGGTGACTTCTTTCTGAGGCCGGACGTGACCAGGACGCTGGGAGTGCCGTTTGCCTCCGGTTGGCGCATCAAGCTACCCGCCCGCGCCATTGATCCCGGAGACCACCTTCTCGCTGTGTTCGTTCAGGCTGTCGAGAAGGGCGAGTTGTTTTTCCTCGTGGACCGCAAATTCGCTGTCGCGGAAACGGCGACGTACGGGCCGGCCGCCGCGGGCCTCTCGGCAAGCGCACGGCAGGCCGCCGCTTCCATGGCATCTCATCAGCAGACTCCTGGCTACTGGCTCACCGCCTTTACGGGGGTTTCGAGCTACACGCGTCCTCGGCAGGAACTGAATATTTTTCTCAATACCGTGATGGTGGACCTGCTCGCCCCGATTGCAGACGAAGCCCAATTGGGGGAGAGCGTGCGTCGGGTACGGCGGTTTCTTTCCGCCCAGATTGAGGAAGGCGGCCTCGTCCGCTACCACGGCCGGCCGGACTCTTCCGCCATCGGCACGCTCGGATGCGCGATTACTCCCGACGCCGATGACACGTCCCTCGTCTGGAGAGTCGCCCCTGGTCCCGATCGAAAAAAACTGGCGGAGGCGCTCGCGACACTGAGGAAATATCGCACGCCGGAAGGGCTGTATCGGACATGGCTCGCCCCCACGGATCGTTACCAATGCATCGATCCGGGTGCTGACCCGAATCCCGCCGACATAGGGATTCAGATGCATATCTTGATGCTGCTTGCGAAGGAGGATCCACCAGCCGCACGGGCACTATGCAGCGGTCTCGGTGAGCAAGTAGCAGACCAGAAGATTTGGGTTTACTACCGGATGGCTCCTGTTATCCCGATCCTGCGCCAGGCCGACCTGCATAACGCCGGATGCCCGATCCAGCTGCCGTCTGCATCTTTGAAACACGCAGCGGACGGACAGGAAGCGTGGATTGCCGCGGCGCGGTTCTTGCAGCGCCTCACCGGTGGCGGCAGCACGCGGCCCCCACAGTCCGAAGTTACTAACCTGCTGGAAGGGCTCTCCCGCGACGGCTTTGCATCCTTGCGGACATCTCCGCCCTTGCTTTATCACAACGATTTGACGGCCTCCGTGCCCAGGTTTTACTGGTCCGAGGATATGGGCTATGCGCTTTGGCTCAGGCTCTATTTCGAGAATGAGCGGGCCCAGGCACGCACGAACACGCCACAATGAATCTCACCACAGAAGCTCCTGTCGCAATTCGAAAAACTCCGGCGCGCTCTGCGCTTCAACTGCTTTCGTGCATTCGCCTTGGCGAAGTGCTGTTGCTGCAGGGCTCGCCGCTCATCGGGGCGCTGTTTTCAATGGGCCGCATCACGGCTGCGAGCTTCACGACCGTTGCCTTGCTCGCGGCCGGCAGCACTGCACTGGTAGCCCACGTGTTCGTTCTCAACGATTGGTCGGGGGAGAGCTGCGATCTTCGCGACCCCAACAGAGTCGATGGCGTCTTCACCAACAGGGGCGTTGCTCGAAACGGAGTTGCGTATCTCTCGCTGGCGCTGCTGGCGATCGCTCTTCTGCTGCTGAGAACGTTTGGAAATCCGACCTTGACGATCGGCGTGGCCATCGCCGGATTGAGCGCACTATATTCCGTTCCTCGCGTCCACGCGAAAGGCCTACCGGTCGTGAGTTCGGCGATTCATTTTGCCGGAGGATTGCTGCACTTTCTTCTCGGCTACTCGGTTTTTACGGCGCCGGATTGGCGTGGCGTTCAGATCGGTAGTTTTTTTGCATTAGTCTTCGTGGCCGGCCACTTGACGCACGAGATTCGAGACAGCGATAGCGATAGGGCCAACGGCATCCGGACGAACGCTGTGACCTTCGGCAAGCTGCAGAGCTTCATCTGCGGGCTGCTTCTCTTTATGACCGCCGATATTCTACTGGCGGTGTTGGCCTTCCGCGGAGTTGCGCCGCGTTTATTCGCCGCGGTGGTCATCGCTTGTCCGCTGCACCTTTACTGGTCCTGGCAGGCGATCCGCGCCGGCCTGACTTTCGAGGCCATCCGCCGGCTCCGTGCACGGTATCGCACGTTATACGCCGCGGCAGGATTGCTGATCGTAGTGGCCGTCTCCCTCACATGAAAAGTCTCGAAGAGAATGTCCGGCAGAACCTTCGGTCTTCGGGCATGGTAGAAGTGAGGGGTATGCCCATCAATCGCCGACAGCTCCTTCGAAGTGCCGCGGCGCTCCCCGCGGCTAAGTATCTGAGCGCCGATGCCCGTCCGCCATTCCACCTTCGTGCCGGGTTGGTCGCGTACTCCTACCGCAAGGAGCTTGCCGCGCGATCGACAAATTACGCCGAACTGATCCGCATGCTCTCCGATGCGGACATCGACGGACTGGACTGCACCGTGTACTGGTTCCCCGACACGTCCAACGAATACCTGGCCTCGCTTCGCAAGGCTGCATTCCAGAAGGGCGTACAGATTTACAACATCGGGGTTCGGGTGTACCTCTGCCAGCCCACGCCGGAGCTGCAACTGGCTCAGCACGAAAATCTCAAGAAATGGGTGGAGGTGGCGGACCGCGTCGGCGCCAGCCATATCCGCGTATTTGGCGGGCCCGTTCCCAAGGGCGCCAGTGAGTCGCAGGCCATCGCCTGGGCGGTAGAGGTGCTCAAGCGAGGAGCGGAATCCGCGGGCGAAAGGGGGATTACGCTGGGCGTCGAGGACGATGGCGGCCTCACAACGGCTGCGGGGCCGACTATCGAAATCGTCAAGCAGGCCGCCTCACCGTGGGCCGGTATCAATGCGGATTCGGGAAATCTGCGGGTGGATGGATATTCCCAATTCGCCTCAATGCTTCCCTACGCCACGAGCATTCACCTCAAGACCTCGATCTCAGGCGAAGACGGCAAGAAGGAAAAGGCCGATTGGAAACGGCTCCTGACTATGATTGGGAAGTCCGGGTATCGAGGCTACGTAGGGCTGGAGTACGAAGAGAACGACGCTGCCGCGCAGGCGCCCGCGTTGCTCCAGGATCTGCGGGCGCAGGTTCGCTCCTTGTCATAACGCTCCATCCGGCAGAGGCATTCGGCGGAGCTCATTGCTCCGTTGGTGTCCCAGGTCTCATGGCGAGCGGAGTACGCAGTTCGTGCGATGCGTCCGAAGTGAAGCGGCGGAGTTGCTCGAAAGCCTGTTCGAGGCGCGCCAGCGTATCGTTGAAGACTCTCGCCAGGCGGCCCAACTCGTCGTCCGTATCGTCGTTGGGCAGCCGCTCGTGGAGCCTTTCGGGAGTAATCTCGCGGGCGCGCCGCGCCATCTCCTCGATGGGGCCGAGCGCGCGCCGCGCCAGTCCGTAGCCGGCAACGCCCGCGGCCGCGAGCACCGGCGGCAAGACCAGCAGCGACGCCAGCAAGAGTCCGGTCAGACGGGAGTAGAGCGGCTCTTCACTGTGCGCCAGACGGATCAGCAGCCGGTGGCCATCGAGCAGGTGGGCGCGGCTCACCATCCGTACGCGCGTGCCATCCGAGAGACTGGCGTTCCTTTCGGAGTATCCGCCCACGCCTTCGCGGGGAAGGGGCTCACCGCCCAGCGCCCGGCTGCCCAGTCGCGCGTTGCGAAAGAGTACGGCGCCCGAGGCCGACCGCACTTCGACGAAGCGCTCGATCACGTCCTTCGATTCGGGATGGTTGTGGTAGTCCTCTCGAATCCTCAGCGCTCCATCCGGCGCGAAGTAGAGGAGGCCTTCCACCGTTTCGATCTCCTCGACGGCGAAGCGGTCCAACTGGCCGCGCAGTTGCCAGAACAGCAGCGAGCACGTTCCCACCCAGGCCACCAGAAGCAGACCCGCCAGCACGGAGACGTACCACAGGGTCAGCCGCGTGCGGAGGTGGCGCGGTCGAAGGCGCATTACGGTTCGTCTTTCCGCAGGACGAAGCCGACGCCGCGCACCGTGTGAAGCAGTCTTTGTTGAAGGGGGCCGTCCACCTTCCGGCGCAAACGAACGATTTGGGCGTCGATCACGTTGTCGAGCGGCGTCTGCCGGGACGTCTCTTTCCAAATGTCGCGTGCCAGCATCTCCCGCGAGACGACGCGTCCCTGGTTGGCGAGAAGGTAAGCGAGCAGGTCAAATTCGCGCGCGGTCAGTTCCAAGGGCTCGCCGCCGCGCATGACCGTGCGCATGCCGACGTCCATCTTCAGATCCGCGATTTGGAAGCGCTGTCCAGTCTCGGGTCTGCCGCGGCGCAACAGGGCCCGCATGCGCGCCAGCAGTTCGGGAAATGCGAAGGGTTTGACGAGATAGTCGTCAGCTCCCGTGTCGAGCCCCCGCACGCGGTCCTCCACGGTGTCGCGGGAGGTCAGCAGCAGCACCGGAGTGCGCACTCCGCGATTTCGCAAAGTGGCGAGGATCTCGAAGCCGTCGTGGCCGGGCAGCATCACATCCAGAATCATGAGGTCGAAGCGCTGCGCCTGCGCCAGATAGAATCCTTCTTCGCCGGTATGCGCGACGCGCACTGAATAGTCGTCGGCCTCCAATCCTTCCCGCAACGCTTTGGCCATCTTCTGTTCGTCTTCGACGACAAGAATATGCACGTTCCCTTTATAGGTGCGGAGGGTGTCCCGCCGCAAGTGACAAGCCCCTGATTTCACCCTGACGCCGCCGTCAGAAATATATCAGGAACAATTCAGGCAAAAGCTCTCGAGTCCAGTGCTACAAAACGACAATACGCCGCGCCGCACTCGCGGAAAAAGGGGCCTTATGCTGTCACCGGGACTGGCAACCAAGATCACCATCCACCTGAATGAAGACACCGCATCCCGTCACGACTTTCTCTACAACGAGATCTTCTCTCTGTTGCGTGAGCGAGGGGTGGCGGGAGCGACGCTGATCCGGCCCGCCGCGGGCTTCGGGCCGCACCGGCGGACGCACTCGGCGGAGGGCGGCGACACCGAGAACGAGCACCTGCCGGTCCGCATCGAATTCATCGAGAGTGCGCGCAGGGCCGAAGAGATTCTGCCGATACTTTGCGAGTTGATTACGGATGGACTCATTGAAGCCCAGACCACCACGGTCATCAAGGCCGCTCGCCAGGAAGAGTCGCGATAGCATGGCCGCCCGGGCCCTTCTTGCGCTGGCGCTTCTCGGCCTCGGACCAGCGTGGGCACAAAACCAGCTGACACTGGCCGCCGCGGAAGAGACGGCGCTGCGCAACCATCCGCGGATCGCATCCGCGCAGCTCGCGGCGGAAGAGGCCAGGCTCGCCGTGACCGAAGCGCGGGCGCCCCTGGCGCCGCAAGTGTCTGGAAATTTCACCAGCGTAGGCGCGGAGCACTCCAGCACGGTCGCCGCCGGTGCGATTCAGACTTCCAGCCTGTACAGCCGGGTCGCCGCCGGATTCGCTGTCAGCCAGCTCGTGACCGACTTCGGACGTACCTCCCTGCTCACGCACGCCGCGGCATTGCGCGCGGATTCCCGGGCGCAGGGCGCCGGAAATACGAAGTCTGAGATTCGCCTGCAGGTGGATGAAACGTACTACCGCGCGCTCGCCGCCGACGAAGTGCTGCACGTGGCGGAAGCCGTCCTCGAGAACCGCCGGCTGATGCTGCGCCAGGTCCAGGCCTTGGCGCGCAGCTCGCTCAAATCGACGCTGGATGTGAGCTTCGCCGAAGTGGCGGTATCGGAGGCGGAACTTGCCCAGGTGCGGGCCGAAAACGATGCGAAGGCCGAACGCGCGCGCCTCGCCGAAGCGATGGGGGCTCCGCTCTCCGAGGTCGAAAGTCTGGCCGACGAGCCAATGCCGCAGGAACTCGAAGGAAACGCCGAAGAGGCCGTGGCCGAGGCGTTCCGCAGCCGCCAGGATCTCGCGGCGCTCCGGTTGAATCGCGAGGCGGCTACCAGTTCGGCGCGGGCGGAAGCGGCGTTGAGCCGTCCGACCATCAGCATCCTCGGGGTGGCGGGCGATCTGCCCGAGACCGATCCGCGCCTGCATGGGACATACAGCGCCGCGGGGGTCAACGTCAGCATCCCGGTGTGGAATGGAAGGCTCTTCGCGGCCCGCCAATCCCAAGCGGAGCTTCGCGCGCGGATCGCGAACAAAGACGCGGAGGCCCTGGCGTTGCGGATTGCCGGCCAGGTGCGGGTGGCGTGGCTCGAGGCCGATACCGCGCTGCGGCGCATCGGCGTCACGGCCCGCATGGTGGACCAGGCCGAGCAGAGCCTGCGGCTGGCGCGGACACGCTACGAAAACGGGCTGGGCAGTATTGTGGAACTCAATCAGGCGCAATTGAGCCAGGTGACCGCCGCGATGGCGGCCGCCGGAGCCAAGTATGAGTACCTCGGCAGGCGCGCGGAGCTGGCCTATGCCATGGGAGTCTTGCGATGACGACGAAGGGTTGGATTCTGACAGTGGTTGGCTCGGCGCTGGTGCTCAGCGCGTGCCAGAAAACCAGCGCCGGTGTGGGGCAGCCGGATGCTGTAGACGCACTGCCCATCGTACCCGTGGCCAAGGTGTCGCGAACTCGGATGGCCAGTGACATCGTACTCACGGGAGAGTTCGAGCCTTTTCAGCAGGTGGACGTGCTGGCCAAGGTGGCGGGCTACGTGCGCAAGATTTCAGTCGACATCGGCGACCGCGTGGACGAAGGACAGACGCTTGCGCTGCTCGAAATTCCCGAGATGGATGATGACCTGACCAGGGCCGCGGCGGTAATCGACGAGACCGGCGCCGATATCGCTACCGCCTCCGAGGAACTGCGGCGGGCCGAGGCGGCGCATCAACTGACGCATCTTTCCTACCAGCGCATCGCGGGAGTGGTGAAACAGGAGCCCGGACTGGTGCCGCAGCAGGAAGTCGATCAGGCTCAATCGCGGGATCTGGTCTCCGAAGCGCAGGTGGCCGCTGCGCGTTCGGAACTGCAGCGGGCGCAGCAGAAAACGCGGGTGGCGCGCGCGGACCAGGCCCGTCTCCAGACCCTGCACAAGTACACAAAGATCACCGCTCCCTTCAACGGCATCGTCACCAAGCGGTATGCCAATGAAGGCTCCATGATTCAGTCCGGCACGGCTTCCCAAACGCAGGCAATGCCGGTGGTTCAGCTTTCCCAAAACACTCTTCTGCGGCTCATTCTTTCCGTACCGGAATCGGCGGTATCCCGCGTTCACGTAGGCGACGCCGTAGACGTGCGGGTGACCTCCCTCAATCGGAGCTTCCCTGGAAAAGTAGCGCGGCTGGCGGACAAGATCCAGCCGGCCACCCGAACCATGGACACCGAGGTGGATGTCCCGAACCCGTCGCTCACGCTGATACCGGGAATGTATGCCGAGGTGAACCTGCGGGTGGAGGAGCACCGCAACGCGCTTGCCGTACCGCTCGGCATGCCGCCGGAACAGGTCGAAGGCAACATCACTTACCACCTGGAGCGCTTCTTCACGCTCGCCAGCGGCATCGAGCACATGGAATCGCGATCGCTTGCCGGGGTGAGCCTGATCAAAGTCTATTTTCAGCCCGGCACCAATCCCGATTCGGCTGTGACCACGATTGCGAGCCTGGCTATGGCGGAGATCAGCCACCTTCCGCCCGGAACGCTGCCGCCGTTCGTGCTCAAGATGGACGCCTCGACCTTGCCGGTATGCCTGGTGACCTTCCGCGGGCAGGATCTCAGCGAGACGCAGTTGAAGGACCTGGCGCAGAACGTGGTGCGCAACCAGTTGGCGGGTGTCGCAGGGGCCGCGGTTCCGCAGCCCTTCAGCGGCCGGTGGCGCGAAATCATGTTGTATGCCGACCCGTTCAAGCTGGAGTCGCGGCAACTGAGCTTGATGGACGTGGTCCGCGCGATGAATGAGTCGAACCTCATTCTCCCCGCCGGCGACGTGCAAATCGGCAAGTACGACTACAACATCTACGCCAACAGCCAGGTCGCCAAGGTCGATGACATCGGCAAAGTGCCGGTAAAGGTGTTGGGCGCGAATCCGGTGCGGGTCGCGGATATCGGCACGGTCAAGGATGCGTACGCGCTGCAATACAACGCGGTGCGCGTCGATGGTCAGCGCTCGGTCTATCTGCCCGTGCTGAAGCAGGGCGGCGACTCCAATACCATTGCGGTGGTAGATGGGGTGCGGGACAAGCTCAAACACCTCTTCGACGTGCCCCCGTCGCTCCAGAATCGAGGAGTCTTCGACCAGTCGCAATTTGTCAAGACAGCCATCCATACGCTGCTGGACGAGGGCGGTATCGGACTGCTGCTGACGTCGGTCATGATCCTGGTGTTTCTGGGCAGCATGCGCGCGACTGCGGCCGTGTTCTTCTCGATTCCCCTGTCCGCGCTCGCGACCTTCGTTGCGTTGCAGCTCGGCGGAGGCTCCATCAATACCATGGTGCTGGGCGGCCTGGCGCTGGCCCTCTCACGTCTGATCGATAACTCGGTGGTAGTGCTCGAGAACATCTACCGCCATCTGGAACGTGGCGATCCTGCCGTCGTGGCGGCGGAAAAGGGTGGCCGCGAAGTGGCGCTACCGGTTCTCGCGGCAACGCTGACCACCGTGGTGGTCTTCTTTCCGGTGACGATGCTCTATGGAGTCAGTAAATTCCTTTTCTCGTCGCTGGCCCTGGCCGTGGTGCTTTCGCTGTTCGCCTCCTACGCGGTCGCGATGACGGTGGTGCCGCTGTTCTGCGCGAATTTCTTGAAGCACTCCACGGAGTCCTCCGGTGGCTTCAACGCCTGGTTCAATCGCGGCTTCGAGCGGCTGCTCGACGGATACAGCGCTCTGCTGCGAATCGTGCTGCTGCGCCCGGCCGCGTGGTTGATATTGTTCGCGGTCGGCTTCGGGGCAAGCCTCCTGCTGTTCCCCCGCCTCGAACTGGCATTCTTCCCGCGCACCGATGCGGGCAAGTTCGTGATCAATGTGAAGGCGCCGTCGGGCACCAGGCTGGTCGAGACCGAAAAAGAGATCGCCCGGCTGGAGGATCTCTTGCACCGCACGATTCCCCCGAGCGAACTCGGAATGATCGTCTCCAACATCGGCGTCGACCCCGGATTCTCCGCCATCTACACCTCCAACTCGGCGATGCATACGGCGTTTCTCCAGGTCAGCCTCAAGCCGGGCCACCGCACCGGCAGCTTTGAATACATGGCCCTGGTGAAGGAGCGGATGCGGCGCGAGATGCCGGAACTCTCTCCCTATTTCGCTTCCGGCAGCCTGATCGATGCCGTGCTGAATATGGGACTGGCGGCGGAACGAATCTCCAGAAGAGTTACGAAACTGCGCTGGACTTATCCCGGCGGATTCGCGCGATCCCCGGCGTGGCGGACGCTTTCATTCCGCAGGACCTGGACTATCCGGCAATCAAGCTCGAGATCGATCGCACCCGCGCCGGCGAACTGGGGCTGAGCGAGAAGGAAGTGGTGCAGAACGTCATCACCGCGCTGACTTCCAACCAGATGGTGGCGCCCAATATCTGGATCGATCCGAAAAACAACAACAACTACTTCCTGAACGTGCAGTATCCCGAGCAGCAGATTCGCAGCCTGCTCGATCTGCGGTCGATTCCGCTGCACGGCGCCGGCTTGAAGCGCCCGACGCGGCTGGACATGGTCAGCCGGACGAGCCAGTTCGAAGCCCCCACCGAAGTGGACCACTATCAGATCCGGCGGGTGCTCGACATTTACGTGCGGCCGCTCGGCGAAGGGCTCGGCACGGTCGCCGGGGAAATCGACAAACTCATCGGTCGTGCCAAGGTGCCGGCCGGCGTGGATATCACGATGCGCGGCATGGTGGAGGGCATGCGGACCTCGTTCCGCAGCTTTGCAACGGGCCTGTCGCTTTCGCTGCTGCTGCTTTATCTGATTCT
This sequence comes from Terriglobia bacterium, assembly GCA_963796675.1. Lineage (GTDB taxonomy): Bacteria > Acidobacteriota > Terriglobia > Bryobacterales > Bryobacteraceae > CAWCDJ01. The sequence continues at coordinate 745,450 of CAWCMS010000020.1, read as the reverse complement.
GGTGGCACAGTTCCGCTCCTTCGTGGATCCGTTTCTGATTCTGCTGGCATTTCCGCCGGGATTGACCGGTGTGCTCTTAATGCTCTATTCCACTGGGACCACGCTCAACGTTATGTCGCTGATGGGCGTAGTGATGTTGGCCGGGATCGCGATGTCCAACAGTATCCTGATCGTCGAATTCGCGCACCATCTGCGCCGCGAAGGGATGGCGGCGCGGGAAGCGGTTTCGACAGCCAGTCGGGTCCGGCTGCGGCCGGTGCTGATGACCTCGCTGGCAACGGTGATCGGGCTGCTTCCGATGGCGCTGAAGCTTGGGGAAGGCAGCGAATCGTATGCACCCCTGGCGCGAGCGCTGATCGGTGGCTTGAGCCTGTCGGTAGTCTTCACCGTGTTCCTGGTGCCGGCGGGATTCGATCTCGCTTACGGCCGAAAGCACTCCGCGGAAAGGCAGATCGAGGAGGCATAAATGCGCTGGAATCGTATCGGGGTGGTTGCGGTCGCAGCGGTTCTCGCCGTAGGTTTGCAGGCCAAGGGGAAGAAACCGAAATCGGCGTCGAAAGATCCGCAGGATGAGATCGCGGTCGCGAGCGTGATCGAATTGAAGAACCATCCGGTCCGACGCTTCATCGCCACGCCACACTACAGCCGGTCTTACCTCTACGCGGAACACGCAGACGGAAGCATGACGCTCATCGACGTGACGGACACCGCACATCCGTCTGTTCTGGCCGAGATTCCCGCCGCGGCCGGCGGTCCGGCTACGGCTATCGTGGCGGTCGCCGGCACGGCTGCCCTGGTGACCGACGAGGGGGGCCCGACACAGTCCACACTGCCGGTGCAGACCATCCGGATCGTGGATTTCTCGGATCCGCGGCGTCCCGCGACGAAGCACGAATTCCAGGGCGTCACGGCAATTACGCGCGACGAACGGCGAGGCCTGATCTTCCTTGCCAACCAACAAGGAATCTGGATACTCCAGCAGAGTCTTGCGGTGGACCCCGAAGTGGAGAAGGAATACTCGCGGCGAGTCCTCTACGACCACTAGAAGTAACGTGTCGGCTCCACGCCATCGAATGCGACATAAAGAGCCTAAAATCTCTGTTACTCTATTTGCGACATGGCGTGCAAACCGAAGGCTAAGGCTCCCGCAAAGAAGGGGCCTGCCAAGAAGAGCAGCAAGTAGCTGGCTCGGCTGGGGGGCGCCGCTCCCCCCAGCGAACGATTCTCCCCCGCGCTGGCATTTCATCCCACAACGGAGTGGCGATATCATAATCCACGAGTGTTCCATCTAACACGACGCACGCTGCTGAGTGGGCTCATCGGCGGAGGATTGGGCATGGCACTAGAGGCACCCGCCAGCGAGATCGAAGGCGCCGAAGCACGCCGGCGCGAACTCTACGGATTGCTCGGCGACCTGCCGCCGCGCGACAGTCCGATCAGCGCGCGCACAATCTCCATCGAGGAGCGGCCTGGATTCGTGCTCGAGCGGCTGGTGCTCGACGTGAACGGGCTCGAACCAGTGCCTGCGTATTTCGTCAGGCCGAAAGAGGTTCGCGGCAAGATCCCGGCAATCCTCTTCAACCACTGGCACGCGGGCGAGTATTTCCTCGGCAAAGACGAGCTGTTACGTCCCAAGCCCGGCAACGTCCCGGCGTACGCGGACGACTTGACCGCGCGGGGATACTGCGCGTTATGTCTCGACATGTGGTGTTTCGGCGCACGTTCCACGCGGACCGAGCTCGACACCTTCAAGGAGATGCTGTGGAGAGGACAGGTGCTGTGGGGCATGATGGTCTACGATACGCTTCGCGGCCTGGACTACCTGCTGACCCGGCCGGAGGTGGACACCGCGCGCGTCGGAACACTGGGGATGTCGATGGGCAGTACCATGGCGTGGTGGGTCGCGGCTCTCGATACGCGCCTCAAGCTCTGCGTCGATATCTGTTGTCTCACCGATTACCAGGCGCTGATCGAGACGCACAATCTCAAGGGACATGGAGTCTACTACTTCGTCCCCGGCCTGCTGAAGCATTTCACCACGGCGCAGATTAATTCTCTGATCGCTCCGCGAGCGCACCTGGCGACAGCGGGGAACCTGGACGGACTCACTCCGGCTGCGGGCCTCGATCGGATCGATCGCGAACTGCGTGACGTCTATGCGCGACTGGGCCATCCGGAACAGTGGAAATTGTTGCGCTACGACGTGGGACACGCGGAGCCGCCGGAGATGCGTCGCGACATCCTCGCTTTCCTGCGGGACCGTTTATAGCTCCCGGCTGCATTGACCATACAAACGCGAGAGACTCTAAACATGCTCCGCATTTTGATCCTGCTGCTGGCCGGCGCCACCGGGCTTGCGTTCGGACAAGCCCACGAATTCGTACAGGCGAAGCTGCTCGCTCAAGCCCCCGCGCAGCCGGTGCGATCGCAGATGCTGGTGTCCTTGAAGCGCGGATCGCTCGGTAAGAATCGGATCCGCGGCCGCCGGTTCCGCATTCACGACCGGGAGTTCGATGGCGGCATCGCGATGCCCAGCCCTGGAGAGATCCACGTCATCCTGGATAGGCCGGCGGCTGCCTTCGACGCGATCGTCGGTGTCGATAGCAACGACCTGGGCTACTACTCGAACCAGGGGCGAGGGGGCGTGCAGGCGGTCGTCGAGGTGGCCGGTCGCGAAGTGTTTCGATCGCCCATCCTGTCGGAAGGCTTGCCGGGCGTTCCGATCCATGCCGATCTGCAAGGCGGGCGCGAATTCCTGCTCAAACTGGAAGCCGCCGGGCCCAAGTCGCGCTTCTATCAGGCGGAGTGGGACCAGGCCGATTGGGCATTGGCAAAGGTGACCCTCAGCAGCGGAGACTCACGCTGGCTCGCAGACCTCCCCATCGGGCCGCTGGAGGAGCCTCCCACCGTCGGCCTGCCGTTCTCGTTCCGTTACGATGGGAGGTCTTCGCAGGAAGTCCTGCCGGAGTGGAAAGCAGTCCGCACCAGCCGGCGGCTCGACTCGAAGCGAATGGAGTACTCGCTGTCGTTCACTAATCCGTCGGATGCGGTCGGCGTGCGGGCGGTGGCCGTGGAGTATCTGGCTTTCCCCGCAGTGGAATGGACGCTGTACTTCCGGAACGGCGGCAAGTCCGCGAGCGCGATTTTTGAGGACATCCAGGCGCTCGATACTTCGTTCTCGCGGGGTGGCGGCGGGGAGTTTCAGCTCCACCATAGTCTGGGCAGCCGTACCCGGCCGGACGACTACATGCCCATGGAAACGGAGCTCGCGCCCAACGCGGAGAAGGCGCTATCCAGCATCGGGGGGCGCGGCAGCGATGGCGAACTGCCCTATTTCAATCTCGCCTGGGCCGGTCACGGGGTCGTCATTGCAGTAGGGTGGCCCGGCCAATGGGCCGCGCGATTCACCCGGGATGCGGATCGATCCGCGCAGGTGCGGGCGGGCCAGGAGCTCACGCATTTCCGCCTGGAGCCGGGAGAAGAAGTCCGTTCGCCACTGATTGTGCTGGTTTTCTACGACGGAGACTGGCTCGCCGGCCAGAACGTTTGGCGCCGCTGGATGGTAGCGGACAACCTGCCGCGTCCTGGCGGGAACCTCCATCCGCCCCAGGTCGCCGAGGGTAGCGGCCGCCAGACGGTCGAAATGCAGGAGGCCAACGAGCAGAATCAGATCGCCGCCCTCACCCGGGAACTGGACCACGGCCTGCCGCTGGATTACTGGTGGATGGATGCGGGGTGGTATCCATTTGCGGAAGGGTGGCCCGACACCGGCACGTGGGAGCCGGATCCGCAGCGCTTTCCGCGCGGGTTCGCTCCGATCGCCAAAGCGGCGCACGAGCGGGGCGTGAAGACTCTGGTCTGGTTTGAGCCGGAGCGTGTCCGCCCAGGAACATGGCTGGCCCTGAACCATCCGGAGTGGCTCCTCAAGCGAACCGGCGCTAAAGACCTGCTGCTCGATCTCGGCAACGACCAGGCACGGCAGTGGCTGACGGACCACGTCAGCCGTCTCATTCGCGAACAAGGCATCGATCTCTACCGGCAGGACTTCAACTTCGAGCCCCTCCGCTACTGGCGCGAACACGACGCACCCGACCGGCAGGGACTCACCGAAATCAAGCACGTTACCGGATACCTTGCCTATTGGGACGCGCTTCGCTCGCGATTCCCCAATATGACAATCGACACCTGTGCTTCGGGCGGACGCCGCAACGATCTGGAGACCTTGCGGCGCGCGGTCCCGCTGTGGCGCAGCGATGAGGCATACGATCCGGTTGCCATGCAGGCGATCAGCTATGGAATCGCACTCTGGATCCCGTACTACGGCACCGGGGTGAATTCGGTCGAGCCCTACCTCTTCCGAAGCCAGATGACGCCGGCGATCGGGATCGGGCTGGACCCTGGCAGCTATCCGAACGGGTATGAAAAGTTGAAGAAGTTACTCGCGCAGTGGCGCGAGGTGGCCGGCGACTACAATGGCGATTACTATCCGCTGACGCCCTATAGCCTCGAATCCACCTCATGGATGGCCTGGCAATTCGATTCGCCTGCGAAGGGCGAGGGGATGGTACAGGCGTTCCGGCGGCCGGACAGCCCCTTCGAAACGGCCCGCTTCCAGTTGCGGGGGCTCGATCCGAAGCGAACCTACGTCATCCGCGATGCGGATTCCGGCGAGACCACCCGGATGAGCGGCGCCGAACTGCTGGAGCGGGGCCTGCCGGTCACCCTGAGAGACTCACCGGGCGCCGCCTTGATTGCATACAGGGCGGAGTAAGCTCTTTGACACGGTGTAACACCGTGTTAAGAGGTCCTCTAACCTTACAGAAAAGGACGACATTGGGGCGTTCTCACCGGGAATTTCCGGGCAGCGGGAAGGCATCGATGTACGATGGGCAATATGAATCCATCGGCTGCCGGGAAGGGATATCAAGCGCCAAGTTGGCAAGGTCCTGACCCGAGCCGGCGGGACATGATCCTGGCAGCATTTGGATGCTCGGGAGTCAATCTGCTGCTCAATAGTTGCTCCGCCTTTCGCCAGAAACTGGTGAGTGTCGTGCCCAAGGGTGCGCACCATACCAGTTGGCTGACGGTTCGTGCGGGAGCTCAACAGGCGGGCAGTGACTTCGGCCTGCACATCGATTGGGAGTCGCAAGCCAATGAAACGGATGTCGATGCCCAGATCCGAATCGTGAAATCGTTGATCGCGCGGCGGGTGAGTGCCATTGTGCTCGCGCCCATCGACAAACAGGCCTTGGTCGCTCCGGTCCGGGAAGCGATGCAGAACAACATCCCAGTGGTGATCCTGGATTCGACACTGGAATCCGACGATTTCTTGAGCTTCGTGGGCACAGACAATGCCGGCGCCGGGCGGCTGGCAGCCCGCCGGATGGGCGCGATTTTAGGTGGGACCGGCAAGGTTGCCATCATTAGTTCCATGCCTGGCAGCGGCGCGATTTCCGAGCGCGAAAGGGCTTTCCAGGACGAGTTGCGTCTGCTCTTTCCGGGCATTCAGGTTTTGGGTCCGCAGTACACGATGTACGACTCGGCGAGAGCTCAGGAAGCCACCCAGGCAGTCCTCACGGCACATTCCGATCTGAGAGGGGTCTTCGCCGATAACGAGTCGAGTTCCGTCGGCGCCAGCCGCGCGCTGAAAAACTGGAAAGGAAGCACGGTCAAGCTGGTGGCCTTTGACTCGACCCCGGAGTTGGTGGAAGCCTTGAAGTCGGGCGCGATTGACTCCCTGGTTCTCCAGGACCTGTTTGGTATGGGCTACGAGAGCGTTCGTGCCGTCGCGATGAAACTGGCGGGCAAGACACCTCCGCTGAGAACCGATACGAGTGCGATACTCGTGCTGGCCGACCGCCTGGATTCTCCGGAAGTGCGCCGGTTGCTGTTCCCGAAGGCCCCTGCGGCAGCTTAAGCCTGCCTGGCTGAGACTTCATTTACAGGGCTGCCTGACACCTTTTCCCCGTTAGTTTCCCGTGTTTTTCCTTGTTTGCTTCGCGATTGCCGCGGTACTGTGCCACTCAATGGCCAAGCCAATGAGGATTTCTGATGCGCCGCTCATAGCCGTAGCGGTCCTGACCACCGCGGGTGCAATCCTGTTTGGGCAAACCAAGCCAAAGCCGGAAGAACTCGATCTCACGCCCGCCGAAGTGGCGGACCAGCAGAACTACAGGCAGCCGCTTCGCCCCCAGTTCCACTACACCCCGATCCAGGGACACATCGGCGATGCAACCGGTCTTATCTACTATCGGGGCGAGTACCACCTGTTCAACATGTACGACGAGTGGTCTCGCGGCCGTCTCGCCCACAAACGCTGGGGCCATGCGGTGAGCACCGACCTCCTCCATTGGCAACAGTTGCCGGCCATCCTCGACACTCTCGTCGACAACCGGCCGGGAAGCGGCAGCGGCGTGGTCGACTGGAACAACAGCAGCGGCCTCCGGGCCGGCCCGGAAAGAACGCTGATCATCTTCTACACCGACTATCAGAAGGGTTCGTGCATCGCCTACAGCCGCGACCGCGGTCGAACCTGGGTCCGGTATGGCGGTAACCCGATCCTTGCCGGCGCAGAGGACATGCGCGACCCGACCGTCTTCTGGTACCCACCGGCCAGCGAATGGCGCATGGTCCGATACGAAAAGAAGGGCTTCGCCTTTTACCGGTCGAGTGACCTGCTGCACTGGGTCTGGCTCAGCCGGGTCGACGGCTACTATGAATGTCCCGATCTTTTTGAACTCCCGGTCGTCAATTCGCCCGGCCAAAGCCGCTGGGTGCTCATCGATGGCAATGGAACCTACGTCATCGGCAAGTTCAATGGCAAGGAGTTCATTCCCGAAACGGAAGAGCTCCATGTCGAATACGGGAAAGCGATGTACGCCACGCAGACGTGGAAACTCACTCCGGAAGGCGGCCCCGCGTACCAGATGGCATGGATGCGCTATCCTCCCGACCGGCGAATCACCTGGAACGGCCAGATGACGTTTCCGGCCGAACTGACATTGCGCGCGTTCCCGGAAGGCCTTCGCCTCTGCCGCCTGCCGATTGACGAAGTCAAGAATCTGCGGACCTCCAGCCGTACCTGGCGCGACCTCACGGTGCCCGCCGGTGAGCGTCCCATGCCCGAGGCCGGCGGAGACTTACTCGAGATCCGTGCGGAACTGCGATCCGCCGGTGCGACCGATTTCGGTTTCGTGATCCACGGCCAGCCGATCCGCTACTCCACGGCCACCCGAACGCTGCGCCTGGGGTTGGAGTCGGCGCCGCTCGCCATCACCGGCGGTGTTCTTCGGCTCTCGATCCTGGTGGACCGATCGTCCATCGAGGTCTACGCGGATCAGGGTCAGGTGACGCTCTCCGCCGTCACCCTTGACAACCCGGGCCGCGATGTCAACCTGGTCGCCGATGGCGGGGGAATGCACGTCGTCTCGCTGGCTGTGCACCAGTTGGAGTCCATCTGGCTGGGGCACGGCGGACCCGGCCTCGAGACGGTAGCCGGAAAACCGGCCATGTGATTCTCTTGCGGCGCCGGTGCTCCGGCCGCCAATCGGTAATTGTCATTTGTGGAAGAGGCTCCGGGCTGAGAGGCAAGCCGGTTCACGGCGATTCCCTGCGCCGCACCGGTCCCGGACCCGATCTGTCTGTCAGGGGAACAGTCAATTAGAGGAGTGAACCATGACGTCTTCACGCGGAACGCGCCGCATGTTGCAATTTGCTCGCCTGATTCTGCTTCTGGTAGTGGTCGCGATCACCAGTCTGGCGCAGGAAACCCGCGCCACGCTCCTGGGTCGCGTGACCGATTCATCGTCCGCCGTTGTGCCGGGGGCCAGCCTGAAGATCACCAACAAGGCCACTGGCGTAACGATAACCTCCCAAACCAATGACTCGGGCAACTTCGTCGCAACCTACCTGATTCCTGGAATCTATCTAGTGGAGTGCGAAAAGGCCGGCTTCAAGGGATACCGGCATGACGATCTTGAGCTCCACGTCAACGATCGCCTGGAACTGAACATTGCCCTGGAGGTCGGAAATGCCAGCGAAGCCGTGACCGTAAGTGGAGAAACTCCGCTGCTCGAAACCGACACAGCGTCCACGGGCAGCGTGATCGAAGAGAGGCGCCTGACCGAGCTACCCATGCCGCACGGCATCCCTTTCTGGGTCATGGGGCTCTCTCCCGGCCTGAGCTGCGTCAATTGTATTCAGGGCAATGACAGCCCGTTTGACTCTTTCAGCAACTCCTACACGTTCGCGGGTACCCGTGCGCAACTTAGCGAAATCCTGGTGGACGGGGTGCCGACGTCGTCCACCAATAACGGTCCGAACGAGCTGATCACCTCGTGGATGCCGCCCTCGGACTCCGTGGCCGAATTGAAGGTACAGACCATCACCTACGATGCCAGTGTCGGCTTCACCGAGGGCGGCGCAACCAACCTCACCCTCAAGTCCGGCACCAACACTCTGCACGGCACGGCGTTTTTCGGCATCATTCCCACTTCGTTCGTGGCCAATACGTTCTTTGGAAATTCGATCGGCCAGCCGCGCGGCAGCATCATCTATCACCGATGGGGCGCCACCGCTGGAGGCCCGGTATTTCTCCCGAAAGTCTACGACGGCCGCAATAAGACGTTCTTCTTCTTTGGCTACGAAGGCCTCCGCCAGAACCGGATTCGCGGAACCACACTCACGGTGCCGACCGCGGCCGAAAGGACCGGCGATTTCTCCAGCCTGCTCGGCCTGGGCTCCCAGTACCAGATCTACGATCCGGCGTCGCGAGTCGCAGCGGCGGGCGGCCGCTACCAGGAGACCGGGTTTCCGAACAATATCATTCCGGCTTCCCGCCTCAGCCCGATCGCGCAGAACATCCTCAACTACTATCCGCTTCCCACGGTCGCCGGGACGGCCAACGGGACGAACAACCTGCCGGAGCCAAACGCCACGGAGAACGCGCATTACTACTCGATCATGGCCCGTGTCGATCACAACTTTGGTACGCGGCACCGGGTCTTCGCCCGCGTCAACACCATGGAACGCAGCAGTGTGGCGCTCGACTGGTTCCACAATCTGACTACCGCCCGGCCCTTCGAATTTCAATCCCGCGGCGGCATTGTCGACGAAGTTTTCACCATCAGTCCCACCTTCGTGATGAACCTGCACTATGGATACGACCGGTTTGTCCGCATCTATGATTCGCTTCCGGCCGCCCACGGCTTCGATCTCACCAGTCTCGGCTTCTCGTCGAACTACAATAACGAGATTCCCGTTTCCAACCGCCGCTTCCCGTATATCACCATAGGCGGTTATGCACCGACGTGGAATGGCTGGCTCGACCGTCCGAACGACAACCACGCCTTTTCGCTGACTTTCAATAAGATCACCGGAGCGCATGCGATCCGGTTCGGCGCCGAGTTCCGTGCCTACCGGCAAAATCAGTACCAGCCGGACAACACTGCTACCGGCAACCTGAACTTCGGCACCACCTACACTCAGGGACCGTTCGATAACTCCGCTGCGTCTCCGCTCGGTCAGGGCCTCGCATCCATGTTATTGGGGGTCCCCGACTCCGGCTATGTCACCGTGCCCGCGAGTTATGCCGAGCAGTCGACCGCCACGGGCCTGTATATCCATGACGACTGGAAGGTCTCGCCGCGCCTAAGCGTCAATGTCGGACTGCGCTACGAGATCGAAAGCCCGATCACCGAGCGATACAACCGTTCCGTGGTGGGCTTCAACCCGGCTGCCGCCCTGCCTATTTCGGCGCAAGTGCAGGCGAACTATGCCCAAAACCCCACCCAGGGGCTCGACCCCTCGCAGTTCCTGGTGCAGGGTGGCCTGACTTACGCGGACGCCACCGGCAACGGGCGCGACCTTTGGCACGCCTACACCCACAGCTTCATGCCGCGCGTGGGTCTGGCCTACTCCCTGACGCACCACACCGTTCTGCGCGCCGGATACGGCATCTATTATGGGTTCCTGGGCACGCGACGGACGAATGTGATCCAGACCGGCTTCAGCCAGACCACCAATCTGATTCCGTCTCTAAACGGTGGATTGTCGTTCGCTCCGGACCTGCTGGCAAATCCGTTTCCCAACGGCGTCCAGCAGCCATTGGGCGCGGCGGGTGGATATTCGAACGGTCTCGGACAGGACGTGACGTTCTTCAACCAGAATCCTCTGCCGCCTTACATGCAGCGCTGGTCTCTCGGAATCCAACATGAACTGCCACACCAGGTGGTCGTGGATGTCAGTTATGTCGGCAATCGGGGAACCCATATCGAAATCAACCGGAATCTGGACGCCCTGCCGGATATCTATCTCAGCACCCAGCCGGTGCGCGATAACACCACGATCAATTATCTGACTGCGAACGTGACCAATCCCTTCTATCCGCTGTTGCCGGCCACTTCGCTTGCCGGCTCCGTAATCCAGCGATACAAACTGCTCACTGCCTATCCGCAGTTCTCGTCCGTGACGACCACCACCAATCAGGGCTATTCGTGGTACCACTCGCTTGAGGCGAAGGCCGAGAAGCGGTTCTCCCGCGGCCTGACGCTGACCGGATCCTACACCTATTCGAAGTTCATGGAGGCCACCAACTACCTGAATGCGGGGGACCCGATGCCGGAGCGGGTGATCTCCGATCAGGACTTTACGCACCGCGCGTCGATGAGCGTGATCTACGAACTGCCGTTCGGTAAGGGTAGGAAATGGTTGGCCGGCGCTCACGGCTTCGCCAATCTCATGATCGGCGGCTGGCAGGCGGAAGGAGTGTGGGTGGTGCAATCCGGTGCACCATTGGCTTGGGGGGACGTGCTGTTCACCGGAGACCTGCATGAGATTCCACTCGCCGGCGGCGACCGCGGCGTCAAGGAGTGGTTTAATGTCAATGCGGGCTTCGTCAAGGCCAGCAATCAGCAACTCAGCAATAACCTCAGAACGTTCCCCCTGCGTTTCTCGAACGTTCGGGCTCCGGGAATCGATAACTGGGATATTTCCGTGATTAAGTCTCAGAAGTTTCTCGAAAAGATCACGATGCAATTACGCGGCGAGGCCCTGAATGCGATGAATCACCCGTTATTCGGCAATCCCACGATGGACCCTACGAACAACGCGTTCGGTGTGATCACTTCGCAAAACAATAATCCGCGCCGGATTCAAGTCAGCCTGAAGCTGCTGTTCTGATATCCGGGATTCGTATCTGGTCCGAAAGGGTGCGCAGCCGGCCTCCGCCGGCTGCGGAAGTAAAGAAGAATGACAACATGACCCCTGCAAACGCAGTCACCCGGCATGAGCACGGCCGGCAGATGGTGCTGCGGCGCCGATGGTGGATTGCGGCCCTGCTGCTGGTGGCCGGGCTCAGCAACTACCTCGACCGCATCATCATCTCGGTAGCACTCCCGATCATCGCGGCCGATCTCCATCTCGGGCCTGCCCGCATGGGCGTTCTGCTCTCGGCGTTCTTCTGGTCCTATGCGTTGATGCAAATTCCGGTCGGCTGGCTTTCCGACCGCTTCAATCTGCGCTGGTTCTACGCGGTCTGCTTCGCCTGGTGGTCGATCACCTGCGGGCTTACGGGATTTGCCGGCAGTCTGTGGGTTCTCTTGCTTTTCCGGGTGCTGCTGGGAATCGGGGAGGCCATACATGTTCCCGGCAGCATGAGAATCGTCAGCGTACTCTTTCCTCCGGAGGCCCGCGGGCTTGCTTCGGGCCTGGTGAATTCCGGGACGCGTGCGGGGTTGGCCTTCGGCGCGCCGCTGATTGCGATGGCGGTCGTCGCTTTCGGCTGGCGGGTGTCTTTCTATATCCTGGGCGCCGTCTCCATGCTGTGGCTGATCCCCTGGTTCGCCTGCTTTCCAAAGAGTGCGAGCACGGTGTCCCCTCGGGAGCCTGGAGCTGCGAAGCCAAGAGCCTGGCGCCTGGATCGCAGGCTGCTGGGGATGAGCCTGGCGCATATCGGGTACGGCTATTACTTCTACCTGATGGTGACGTGGCTCCCCACTTACTTCGTCCAGTCACGCCACTTGCCGATTGAGACCGCCGGCATTTATACGATGGTCCCGTACCTGACCTTCACCCTTGCGGAACCGATCGGAGGGTGGATGGCCGACCGCTTAGTCGCCATCGGCTGGGATGAAATCTTCAGCCGGAAGCTGATCATTACCGCGTCCTACTTAAGCAGTATCCTGCTGATTCCCGCCGGGCGCGTGGATGGGATCGCTGCCTGTGTAATGCTGCTGGGCGGTGCCTCCCTGGTGGGGCTCTCGTCCGGCAATATCTTCGCCCTGGTGCAGCGCATCAGCCCCGACAAGGACGTCGGGTTTTCCATGGGGGTTCTGAATTTGGCCGGCAATATCTCCGGGGTGGTGGCGCCGCTGGTTACCGGCTTGATCGTCGAGCGAACCGGATCGTATTCGACGGCATTTACGGTGGCCGTCGTGATTCTACTGGCCGTGATTCCCTTGTACTGGTGGATGGTGAAGACCGGATCGAGCGGCGCCCTCTATTGAGCCGCTTTCGGCGGAACGATGCTCCCGCGCCGCGTCTGGCGCGACGAGAGTACTTCCGCGACGCCCGAGAGCCCCTTGATGGAGTTCACCCGGAGCAGTAGTTCAAAAGCGTCCAACTCCTGCGGATTCGAGACGCCGGCGACCGCGCACAACCGCGGCACCGACTCGCGATCCGTCACGAATGCCACCGCGGCCGCCACAGCTTCCGGGTCCGTACCCGAGAGCAGCAGTGCCTTGCCGGTGCCGACCGGATTCGCCTTCATCGCAATTACGGCAAAGCCCTGCGAACGATTGGAGGTTGAAGTGTAGCTGTATTGCGGCGCCTCGCCGGCCTTTGGCTCACGGTTGCGGACCGCCATCACGTGTTTCACGTTGTCGAAGAACACCTGAAAGTTCAAGTCCGGTGTGATGAGCTCCATCCATGGGTTGCCCGCGGGATCGCCGATCAGCAGCAGGTTGCCGTTTCCGATGTCGGAAGCGCGGACCTCGGCGGCATGCTGTACGGTCATCTGGTCGGGTGTCTGCGCGTCCAACTGCAGGATGCGGACGATCGCGGCGAGCGATGCGGAATCAACGTGCATACGCGAAAGGCCGGATTCCCAAAGCGACTTCTCCTCTTTAGGGAGCGCCGCCGTCAGGCTGTTCCGTCCGCCCGCCATGTAGTCCTTCAGACTTAGCGTGACACCCGCGCGTTCGCTCAACATCGCGAGGTCCGCGTCCCCCACAATCGCCAGAGTACGCTGGCCGGGAACCAGCACGGTCGATTTAACAAGGTCCAGGCTGGGCTCCCGGAGATCCCGGGTCAGCGTCAGGTCTTTGTTCTTCCACGACGCTCGTAAGACGTATGCGGCCACGAGTACTGCGAGAATGCCCGCGGCCGCCAGCGCAGCCCACTTCCAACGCGGCGTGGAGTGTGCGTGCGGTGGTACGGACACCGGCCCCACGGGTGCCACTTCTTCCGGCGTATCGTGAAATCCCGGCGTGCGGAGCAGGACTTGCGGGACGTACGATCCCTTCGGAATCACGAGGATTTCCGGAGATCGGGCAGCCTCCGTTTCGAAATACTGCTTCAGCTTGAGCCGTAACTGCCGGGCTGCCACGCGGACCACATTATCGTTGGCGGAATCGTAGCCCGGCGTCCGGTCGAAGACAGCCACCCCGATTTGCGGCTCCGTGAGTTCTTCCGGGTGGCCGCTGACGGTGCGCTCACAGAGGTGTTCGAGCAGGATGCGAAGGCGGGGCGAGCGCCGCAGTGTTTCGCTGTCGATGGCGCGGCGGCCAAGCACCGCTAACGGTCCACCATCGCCCAGAACGCTCCGCACTGGGACGTGTTTGTCGACTGGTTGCATCTTGCCACGTCAGCCCGTGGATGTCCGGAACGCCGATCTCTCGGGTTGAAAAGCGCTACGATCCGCGTCTCTACTGAAGGCGGCAGCCCCTTCGATCACAAAACGTGCCTGATCCGGTTGGCAGTAGTTTATCGTGTCCCGAAAAGGTAATCAACTCGAAGGCGGCGGGTCATTTTGAAGGACTTCGCGGGGATGCTTCTAAGAGGTGTTGACAGCCTACCGGTTGGCCGGATGTAGTATGTAGCTGTTGACTGCCAACATGTCTGAGCACAAAACAGATGTTCCGTACGGAACCCTGGATCTCCTGATCCTCAAAACATTGGACACGATGGGACAGATGCACGGCTACCGCATCGCCAGGAGAATTGAGCAAGTCGCGGAGAACCTTGTGCGATTGAACCAGGGGTCGATCTATCCGGCTCTGATACGCCTGGAGGAGCAAGGCTGGATTCGCACGCAATGGGGAATTTCCGAGACCAAACGCAAGGTCAAGTTTTACTCGCTGACCAGGGCCGGAGGCAAGCAACTCAGTGTCGCGGTTGCGAATTGGGAGAGGGCGACGGCGCTGGTGGCCCGCTTCCTGGAGGCGGAATCGTGAAGCTGCGATTTGCTGCCGGCGCGTCTGCTGGCGCTGGTTCGCAAGCGGCGTCTCGATCGAGAGCTGCAGGGCGAAATCCTCGCCCACCTGGAAATGGCTGAGCTCCATGCGATAGCCTCCGGGCTCTCCCCCGAAGAGGCTCGCCGCGAGGCCCGCCGTGGTTTTGGAGGCATCGAACAGATGAAGGAAACTCATCGGGATCAGCGGAGCGTCCGGTGGGTGGAGAACCTGTTCCGGGACGTACGATACGGAATGGCTTCCCTCGCCCGGGATCCCGGGTTCGCCGCCGTAACCATCGGATTACTGGCTCTCGGCATCGGCGCCAATACGGCGATGTTCAGTATCGTGGATGCGGTCTTGTTGAGGCCGCTCCCGTTTCCTGAGCCGGAACGCATGGTGCGGCTTTGGGAGACTCCGCCAGAGGGGAATAATCCCACCACCACCCTCACTTTTCTCGACTGGAAGCGGCAGAACAGCATCTTTGAAGCGCTGTCCGCGGAAGATCCTATCCGAGCGGCGGTGGCGACCAGCGGCGATCCGGTGCGCCTTTCGGGCAAACTGGTATCGGCCGATTACTTCAACGTGTTCGGCGTGAAGGCTCGCCTGGGGCGCCTGTTCGCGCCGGGGGAGGATCAGCCGGGAGCGATCCCCGTGGTGGTGTTGAGCTACGGGACGTGGCAGACGCAATTCGCCGGCGATCCCGACATTCTGAAACGTGAACTGACGCTCGACGGCGAGCGCCACCGGATCATCGGGGTGTTGCCCACAGGCAGTTTCGATCGGGATGGAGCGCGGTTCTGGAAACCGATGATCTTCGCGGCGGATCAACTGAATCGCAGTCAGCACTGGCTGCACGTGATCGGCCGCCTCCGCTCCGGTGTGAACATCGAACAGGCGCAAGCCAGGATGAACACGTTAAGAGCCAGCCTTGCCCCAGTCATGCCCGCTTGGAAAAAGGACTGGCGCTTCACGGTGGAGCCATTCGCCCGGTTGCTGGTGGGCGATACGCTGCGCCGGTCGATCTATCTCGCGTTCGGAGCGGTTGTGATGGTGATGCTCATCGCCTGCGCGAATGTAGCGAATCTGGTGCTGGCCAAAGGAGCGACCCGGAGGAAGGAGATGGCCCTCCGAGCGAGCCTGGGGGCCGGGCGCGGCCGCTTGATCGCCCAGTTGCTCACCGAGAGCCTGGTGATGTGCGTGCTCGGAGGCCTGGCAGGTATTGCACTGGCCTACCTGCTGCTTCATGCAGCGGCCCCACTGGTCGAAACCTCACTTCCGTTTACTGCCGATCTCAGCCTGGATACCCGCGTCCTCGGTTTTGCCGCGGCGGCCGTGATGGCGGTTTTGATGCTCACCGGTCTGCTTCCTTCCTTGCAGATTTCTTTCGGTAAGCTGTCCAGTTCTTTGAATCTGGCGGCGCGCGGCTCGTCGGGATCGAGCGCCGCCGTGCGCCGCGCGATTGTCATCGCTGAAGTCGCCATTTCGGTGGTGTTGATCTGCGGCGCGGCCCTCTTGTTCAAGAGCCTGGCGAAATTGCAGCTGGTGGATGCAGGAGTCAGAATCGACCACGTGATTACCATGTCAGCCGATCTTCCAGCGGCCGCATATCCGACTGCCGAAAGCGCCGCATCGTTCTACGAAACCGTCGTAGAGCGCCTCCGATCCGTGCCCGGAGTGGCGCAGGCATCGGTCTCGCTCAGCTTGCCTCTCGACGGTGTGCAGTGGGGCGAGTTTATCAACGTGCCGGGAGCGAAGGAACGTCTCCTCGTGCGCGTCAAGATGGTCGATCCCTGGTATTTCGCTACGCTGCAAATTCCTGTCCAATCCGGGCGCGGAATTGAAGATCGCGATCGCGCGGGCACCCCGTCGGTGATGGTGATCAATCAGGAGACGGCCCGGGATTTATCAGGCAAATTGAACTTCGGGAATCCGGTCGGACGGACCGTGGTCACCTACCTGCCGGGCTACGGCCCGATTCCGGAGTCTCGAGTGAGTCCGCAGATCGTGGGCGTGATACGCAACGAGCGCACCGGCGGACTGCGTGCCGCGATCGAGCCCGTAGTCTATGTGCCTTTAGCCCAATTCCCCGCGGCAGAACATTCATTTGGTCGTTCGGACACGGAGCGAGCCGTCGGCGGCAATGTCCGGAATTCGGGAAGCAGTGCGGCAGCTCGATCCCCACCTGCCACTGGGAGAAGTCAGGACAATGGAGCAAGTGAAGGAGCAGAGCATGCTCTGGGCGGAGCAGCCCACGTGGGTGGTAGGAGCCTTCGCCGGCATCGCGGCACTGATGGCCGCGCTGGGACTTTACGGCGTCCTGGCGCATGCGGTCACGCAGCAGCGTCGCGAGATCGGCATCCGCATGGCTCTGGGCGCGCGGCGCGGTGACGTCGTGTCTCACACTTTGCGCAGCGCACTCTGGATGGTCCTCGTGGGACTTGCCGCCGGACTGGCTGGAGCCTTCGCGCTGACCCGGGCGCTGAAGAGTCTCTTGTTCCAGGTGTCCGCGCTCGACCCGGTCGCGCTCGCGGCTGCCTGCATTCTGATGACTCTTGTCGGCCTACTGGCGGCCTTGATCCCGGCGAGCCGCGCGGCGGGAGTCGATCCGATGACGGTGCTTCGCGACGAAGGCTGATCGGGAATGCCTCAACTGGTTGCGGTCTTCGGCGACGGATTGAAAGCCACCGCTGCTTCCGCAGTGAGCAGCAGGAAGGTAAGCGTCTCCTGGAGATAGAGCCGGATGGTAGTGTCGCTATGGCTCAGATAGCCGATGGACACATCCTGACCGAGGTACAGTTGGAAATCTCCGCCGCGGGTGGTCACCACAAAAGCGCCGTCGATCGCCGGGGCCCAGATGATTTTCCCTTCCACCAGGCGGCTGACGTGCTCGAGCACCGGATAGCCGTGGTCACTCACTTCGGAGAGCGCGGTATACGCGTTTGCCCCGAGCACCACCGCGTAAGGCCCGTTGACGCCGACCAGCCTCAATTGACTCAGGCCTTGAGCAATCGCAGTGGGATACTCCCGAACGTCAGCCGGGAGAGTAATCTTCGGATTGCTGGTGCCTCGGCCGATTCCGATGATACCGGCCGCGGCATAGCCGTCGAAGACAACGCCATCTTCGGCAAAGGCCATCTGGCGTGCTGCGTCCTTGGCAGGCTGCCAATCGGAGTCATTCGCGCCGCGTTCCACGTCGTCGATCGTCTGGCGATCGAGCTCAAACGGGACGCGTAGCTCGACCAGGGCCTTCGCTTCGCGCTGACGAGCGACCACGCCGTCGCCGGGTGAATCGATCGAACGCAAGTGGCCGGTCCCAATAGCGGAAAGAGCCGTACCGGCCGGCCCCTCGAGATCCACCACCCGCCGTCCGGCGAGATGGCGCTTGAAGGTGCGAGCTGTTTCTTCTTCGATTTGAGCCCACGCCGCATCCGAAATCGGAGCAAGCTCGCGATGCAGATTGTTCACGGAAGATCTTCTCCTTTAAGCGAACCAATGGCCAACGAACCATCCCGCTGCCGTAGCGAGGTTAAAGAGAATGCGCTTGCCGCCGGCTCGACTGCCGCCGAAGTCTCGTCGTCACCCGCGGCATCCAGAAATTCTGCCGTTGGAACGAAGAACAAACTTCCCGTGACGGCACGGCTGAAATCGAGCAAGCGGTCGTAGTTGCCGGGTGGCCGGCCGATGAACATATTCTCCAGCATCAGTTCGATCGTACCGGGCGAACGGCTGTAGCCGATAAAGTAAGTGCCAAACTCGCCCTGTGCGACACTGCCGAAGGGCATATTGAGGCGAAAGATCTTCACCTCTTTCCCATTCTCGACGATGGTCGTGAGTGCATTGTGCGCCGAGGTTGGCTTGACGGAATCGTCCAGTTCGATGTCAGACAGCTTTTTGCGGCCGATGATGGCTTCCTGCGCCTCTGTCGGCAGCGCGTTCCAACCGGCGAGATCGTGGAGGTATTTCTGCACGATGACGTAGCTGCCACCGGCGAATGCGGGGTCTTCTTCCCCAATCTGCACGGCGTCGACGGCGTCCTGACCGGTCGGATTTTCCGTGCCATCGACAAAACCGATCAGATCGCGGTTATCGAAATAACTGAATCCGTGAACCTCGTCCACGGCCGCGGCGGCGCTGCCGATGCGAGCCATGATCTCGGTGGCGAGTTCAAAGCACATGTCCATGCGCTTCGCACGGATATGGAAGAGCAGGTCGCCCGGAGTCGAAATCGCGTGGCGCCCGTCCGCATGAAACTCGCGAAATTCATGCAGCTCGGCCGGCCGCGGCGACCCGAAGATCCGGTCCCAGGCCTCGGAGCCAAAACCCATGACGCAGGAAAGCCCTGCTTCGATGTCCCGCGCCCGGACTGCGCGCACGAGGGCGGCGAGGTCACCGCCGAGCGATCGGATGGTTGCGCGATGTGCGACGCCGGGATTCAACGTCACCACGAGGAAGATCGCAGCGCGGCTCAGGGGTGTGGCTACCGGCTGCGCGGCGAGATGCAAGCCGCCGGCATCTTTCATCGTCTGGATTGGATCCGATCCCATTCAACCCCCACACCTCCGCGCGATTCCCTCGTAGGATCGCATAATCGCATTGTATTGTGGACGCTGTCGCGAGGGCGAAGGTATGGCCGGCCCAAAGACTGTGCGTGCAGTATCAATTCCCGGCAAACCTGGCCGCAGGTCGTGCCCACGGCGCAAAAAATTCTACATCCCGCTCGCCGCCGCCCAATCAGAGACGAAAACCTAAGCCGGCGGAAGATCCTGGGTGCGACCGCAGCAGCTTTCAGCGGCGCCTTGAGAACCGGCTGCGTCCCAAAAGCACCTTCGAGCATCTTAAGATACAAGTACCGGGATGCCGTCAACCGCAGTCGAAACACAACCTCAAGTCAACCCGTGGATTGTCGCGGTCGCGGTCATGTTCGCCACCTTCATGGAGGTGCTCGACACCACGGTCGTCAACGTCTCGCTGCCGCATATCGCCGGCAGCCTCTCGGCCAGCGTCGACGAGGCCTCCTGGGCGCTCACCTCCTACCTGGTCGCCAACGCCATCGTCCTGCCCATGACCGGATGGCTGGCGAACTATTTTCGGCCGCAAGCGGACCCTGCTCGCGGCGGTCTTCGGATTCACCGCTGCCTCGTTCCTCTGCGGACTGGCGCCCAGCCTGCCCACGCTCATCTTCTTCCGCATCATCCAGGGGGCCACCGGCGGCTGTCTCCAGCCGCTTTCGCAGGCCGTGATGCTCGAAGCCTTTCCGCCCAAGGATCGCGGCAAAGCCATGGCCTTCTGGGGACTCGGCATCGTGGTCGCCCCCATGCTCGGCCCGGTCCTGGGCGGCTGGCTGACGGACAACTATAGCTGGCGCTGGGTTTTCTACATCAATCTTCCGGTGGGCCTGGGTTCGGTCCTGATGACCCGCTGGTTCATCTTCGACCCGCCCTACATCCGCCGCTCGGATAAGGGCATCGACTATTGGGGCATCGGCATGCTCGCGGTCGGGGTGGGCGCCCTGCAGATTCTGCTCGATAAGGGCCAGGAAGAGGACTGGTTCGCCTCGCACTGGATGGTCGCCCTGGCCGTGGTCGGCGGTGGTCGCCGTCTTATGGTTCATCATCCGCGAATTGCGGACCGCCAATCCCGTGGTGCACCTGCGCGTCTTCAGAGACCGCACCTACAGCGCCGGCGTCTTCCTGATGACCGTCCTCGGCTTCGTCCTTTACGGCAGCATGCTGCTGCTGCCCATCTTCCTGCAGACGCTGCTCGGCTATCCCGCGCTCGATGCCGGAATGGCCATGGCGCCGCGCGGCCTGGGCTCGTTCCTCATGATGCCCGTGGTCGGCACCGTACTGGGCCGGTTCGATCCGCGCAAGGTGCTGGCCGTAGGCCTGGTGGGCGCATCCTGGACGCTCTACCAGCTCGGGAATCTGAATCTCAACGCGGGCTACTGGGATATTTTCTGGCCGCAGTTCATTCAAGGAGCGTCTCTGGCGCTGCTATTCGTGCCGCTCACCACCGCCACCATGGACCCCATCCCCAGGAGGAGATGGGGAACGCCACCAGCATGTTCAACCTGATGCGGAACCTGGGCGGCAGCGTGGGCATCGCCGGCGCCACCACCTACCTGTTCCGCCGCCAGCAGTTCCATACGCACATGTTGGGAACGCACGTCACGCCTTATAGCTCCCAGACACGGAATTACCTGTCGGGTGTGCAAAATGCTATGGTGGCCCATGGGATCGACCCGGCGACCGCGGCGCACCAGTCTTATGGTTCACTTTGGGGCATGGTGCAGCAGCAGGCGTCGATGATTTCGTTTGTCGACACGTTTCGCGCCATGGCGGTGGTGTTCCTGCTGGTTCTGCCGCTACTGCTGCTGATGCGGAAGCCGAAACATCAGGGCCGTCCCACCGCGATGCACTAGGGCCCTATGCGAATCTGGCTGATTCCTCTACTGACTTTCGTTTTGTTCGGCGCGGACCGGGGATTCGATCTGCGCACCGCCGCCCGCAAGGGCCAGACCAATCAGGTGGATGTTCTGCTGAAGGGCGGCGCTCCAATCGATAGCGCCGATAAAGATGGCAGGACTGCCTTGATGTTCGCCGCCGAACACGGCCACTTTGCCGTCGTCCGTCTGCTGCTCGACCGCGGCGCCAACGCGTCGGCCCGCGACACCCAGGGCTGGACGGCTTACGCCCTGGCGCTCACCGCCGGGCGCGACGACGTCCTCAGAGTCCTTCCCGCGCCTCCGCCCATGGAAGTGTTTCTCGACCCTTCCTGGGACCGCAGCAGTCTCTATAGTTCCTGCTTCATGAGCCCGGCGCAACTCGCCGATCACATGTCCGCGATTGGAGCGCAGACCATGATCGCGGCGGCGGTGCGGGATTTTGCCAAGGCCAATGGCCGCGGCCGCATGGAGTTCATCGCCACTTCGGGCGGCGATGCGACCCTCTATCTTCGCAGCCGTCCGTCGGCCTCCTGCATTCCACAGCAATCGGTGGACAGTTTGAGTCTGGAGATTGATGTTCGATTGGAGCGCGCGGCCGATCGCTCCATGTTGCTCGAAAAGAAGTTCGGCGGCGGGCTCAAGGGCCTGCACGCCCGCACGGTCAGCAGCCCCGCCCAATACCAGCCGGTATTTTCGGGCTGGGCCTCTTCGCATGCCTCGGAGATCTACTGGGCCGCAGTGGAAGCCTGGCTACGCGCCAGGTAGTGGTAGAATTTCGATACCATGACCGCCAACGCTTCGCGCTTTACCGAACGTGCTATCGGCCGGTCTCCCGATCAATTGACTCTGGAAGAGCGAATCCAACTGGCAGGCAAGTACATTGCGTTGGAGATCTATACGCCGGCTACGATACCCTTGCGGCGGATCGAAGCGATCGGCGATTCCATCGCGGAATGTGTGCGGACACTTCGGGCGCGCGGGCTTCAGCCCACGCGCTTCGAATTCGTCCTGCTGGAACCGCCTTACTGACGAGGAATGCGCAGGCCGCCGACGGCCAGCGTCGGATCCTTGCGGAATTCTTTCAGGTAGTTGAGCACGCGGGTGACGTAGGTGCGGGTTTCGTGGAACGGCGGCACGCCGTGGTAGCGGTCGACCACCGTCGGACCGGCGTTGTACGCGGCAATCACGCGGCTCAGCCAGTTCCGGGAGCCCCGGTATTTCGCGATCAAAATCTTCAGGTATTGGGTCCCGGCGTCCACGTTCTGCGCCGGTACGTGAGGGTCGGCGCCGAACTGCTGCGCGGTCTGCGGCATCAATTGCATCAGGCCAACCGCGCCCTTGGGCGAAACCACGTTTGGATCGAAATTCGATTCGGCGGCGACAATGCTCTTTACGAACGCCGCGGGCACGCCGTGCTTCGCAGCGGCGGCGCGAATGATTTCATGCGTATCGGCCGCGCTGTCGCGGTTCGCATCCGCCGGGCCGGAATTGTTTGCGCTCTTTTTGACGGGAGCGGGGGCAAACATGCCGATCGAAGGACCGTTGACGGCAGGAGTAGAAGGACTGTTTTTCAGGGCTTCGGCTCGGTAAACAAGGAGGAAAACAGAAATAGAAAAAACCAGGGAAATGGGTAAAACAAACTTCATTTGTGTTCCGATGCTAGACTTTTTGTTTAATGCCAAAATCAACGCATTTGGAATGCAGCTTGTGCAACAAGAGGCATGAGGCGGGGAAGAGAGCGAACCTCTGTGATTGCGGGGGACCGCTGCTTGTTCGTTACGACCTCGACACAATCCGCCATCGATGGAGGCGACGGGACGTACGAAATGGCCCCTCCACCCTATGGCGATATGCGCCGGTTCTACCAATTAATGCAGATGAGACGATTATAACACTCGGGGAGGGCTGGACGCCGCTGGTCCACGCACGCAGAATCGGTAACCGCATTGGTTCCAGTCATTTATGGGTAAAGGACGAAGGGGTGAACCCCACAGGATCTTTCAAAGCCCGCGGCCTTTCCTGCGCCATATCCATGTGTAAACAGTTGGGAATCGAGAAGGTAGCGATTCCTTCGGCCGGCAACGCGGCGAGCGCCCTTGCCGCCTATGCCGCCGCAGCTGGAATCGAGGCCCACATCTTCATGCCGAATGATGTGCCTGAAGCTAACTTCCTCGAATGCAAGGCTTACGGCGCGCATGTAACCCTCGTGGACGGTTTGATCAGCGATTGCGGCCGCATTGTGGCAGAACGTGGGCCGGTCGAAGGCTGGTTTGATATCAGCACCCTCAAAGAGCCCTATCGCATTGAAGGCAAAAAGACGATGGGCTATGAAGTCGCCGAACAAATGGATTGGGAATTGCCCGATGCCATCTTTTATCCCACCGGCGGCGGGGTCGGAATGATCGGAATGTGGAAGGCATTTGGCGAAATGGAGCGCCTGGGCTGGATCGGCAGCCGCCGTCCGAAAATGATCGCCGTGCAGGCGGAGGGATGCCAGCCGGTGGTGCGCGCTTTTCAGGAAAATGAGGAGCGCAGCCGCTTTTTCGACAATGCTCATACCGTCGCAGCGGGCCTGCGCGTGCCAAAACCGCTGGGCGATTTTCTGGTGCTGGAAGCGGTGCGTTCGAGCGGCGGCACCGCCATCGCCGTCAGCGACGACGAGATGCTCGACGCGGGCGCGCAACTCGCCGCCGATGAAGGAATCTACGCCGCGCCCGAAGGCGCCGCCTGCGTAGCCGCGGCGCAAAAGCTGCTGGCTTCGGGATTCCTCAAGCCCACCGACCGGATCGTGCTCTACAACACCGGCTCCGGCCTGAAATATCCCGAAGCGTACGCCAAGCGCTTCCCCCGCGAGGCCGCCAGTGAGCAAGATAAGCTGGGAGGGCTGATCACGCCCCGATGAAGGATCTGGCGCTCCGGGCGCTCGAACACGCCGCGCGGCGCGGCGTCACCTACGCGGATGTCCGCGCGATCGAATCTCGCGAGCGCGAAGTCACTACCAAGAACGGCAAAGCCGGCCACGTTTCCAGTTCCGAGTCGCAAGGCATCGGGATTCGCGTGCTTGCCTTCGGCTGCTGGGGCTTCGCCGCTACCGACGACCTGACGCCGGAAGGCATCGAGGCCGCGGCTTCGCTTGCGTTTGAGATCGCGCGCTCCGGGGTGGCCGCGCGCAAGCACGATGTGGTGCTCGCGCCTGAATCGGCGTATACCTCCGAGTGGGTTTCGCCTGTTGCCGTCGATCCCTTCTCGATTCCCGTCGATACCAACCTAGCCACCCTGCTCGCCGTGGATGAGGAACTGCGCCGCGAAGACGGTGTGAGCCTCGCCGAAACCTCGATGCACTTTGAGCGCCGTCACCAGATTTTCGTATCCACGCTCGGCAGTGTGATCGACCAGACGCGCACGCTCTCGGGCGCCGGATTTTCCGCGTTGAGCTACCGCGATGGCGAAATCCAGAAGCGCTCCTATCCCAACTCCTTCGGCGGCCAATACCAATTGAAAGGCTACGAGCTGGTCAATGAGCTGCGGCTGCTTGAAAACGCGCCGCGCATCGCTTCCGAAGCGGTGGCGCTGCATTCGGCCGCACAGTGCCCCGAAGGCACCTTCGACCTGATTCTTGAAAGCTCGCAGCTCGGCCTGCAGATCCATGAATCGATCGGCCATCCGATCGAGCTCGACCGCGTTCTCGGCAGCGAGGCCAACTACGCCGGCATGAGCTTCCTCACGCTCGACCAATTGGGCAGCCTGCAGTACGGGTCGGACATGGTCAACGTGGTGTGCGACGCGCGCCTCGACCACGGCCCCGGCCTCGGCACGTTCGCGTTCGACGACGAAGGCGTGCCCGCCCAGTCGAACGACATCATCCGCGACGGCCGCTTCGTGGGCTACATGACGTCGCGCGAGACCGCCGCCGTGGTGGGCCAGTCGCGCTCGAACGGCTGCATGCGGGCCGACGGGTGGGGCCGCATCCCGCTCATCCGCATGACCAACGTCAGCCTCCAGCCCGGCGAGCAATCGCTCGACGAAGTCTTCGGCGCCGATCACGCCATCTACATGGAGACCAACCGGAGCTGGTCGATCGACGACAAGCGCTACAACTTCCAGTTCGGCTGCGAAATCGGCTGGGAGATGCGTAACGGCAAGCGCGTCCGCATGCTCAAGAACCCGAGCTATAGCGGCATCTCTACGGAGTTCTGGAATTCGTGCGCGGCCATCGCGGGACCCGAGCACTGGACCCTCTGGGGAATCCCCAACTGCGGCAAGGGCCAGCCCGAACAGGTGATGGGAACGGGACACGGGGCGAGTCCTTCGCGCTTCCGCAAAATCAGGATCGGGAGCGCCTATGCGGGCTGAGCGCTGCGACGAAATCTTCCGCCAGGTGGTCCTGGCCGCGAGGGCGATGGGCGTAGACGATGTCGAGGCCATCATCGACTTCGAGGACCAGGCGCTCACGCGTTTCGCCAACAACGCCATCCACCAGAACGTTGCCGAGCGAAGCACCAACCTTTCCGTGCGCGCCGCCATCGATGGCCGCACTGCGCGCGCGACTACCAACCGGCTCGACCGCGATTCGATTCGCGCAGCAGTGGAGCAGGCGGTCGCCATCACCAGGCTGACCGAGCGCGACCCCGAGTTGCCGCCCATGGCGGAGCCCGAACCGATCGAAGAGCCCGCGCCGCGCCGCCACTTCGAGGCCACCGCACGCGCCACGCCGGAAGAGCGTGCGCTCGCCGTAGCCGAGGCCATCCACGCCGTCGAGGACAACGGGCAGACCGCGGCCGGCATCTATTCCACCTCCGAAACGTTCTCCGCGATTCGCAATTCGCGCGGCGTCTCCGTGGACCATGCCGAGACCATGGCGCGATTTTCCATCACGGCCATGGCCGCCGACAGTTCCGGATGGGCCAAGGCAAGTTCGTGCTACCACGGCGATTTCGATCCATTAGCGCTGGCGGTCTCCGCCGCCAGCAAAGCGCAAGCATCCGCCGCGCCGGAAGTGTGGCCCGCCGGCCGCTTTACGGTGATTCTGGAGCCGGCCGCCGTGCTCGATCTCGTCGGCCAGATGTTCGGCGATTTCAGCGCCACCGCCATCCGCGATGGCCGCAGCTTTCTGGTCGACCGCATCGGCAAACACCTCTTCGGCGAGAACATCACGATTCACGACAATGTCCGCCACCCGCGGCAGTCAGGGCCGCCGTTCGATGGCGAGGGTGCGCCGCGTCAGCGCCTGGCGCTGGTCGAGCGCGGTGTAGTGCGGGAAGTAGCCTGGAGCCGCCATGCGGCCGCGCTGGCCGGAGCGGCGCCGACGGGCCACGGATTCCCTCTGCCGAACGAGTATGGCGAGGCCCCTGCGAATGTGGTAGTAGAAGGCGGCGAGACCTCGCTCGAAGAGATGATTGCGTCGACCGAACGCGGCATTCTGGTGACGCGGTTCTGGTACATCCGCGAAGTCGATCCGTACGAGAAGATCTTCACCGGCATGACGCGTGACGGCACCTTTCGCATCGAGGGCGGGAAGATTGCGGGCGGCTTGCGGAACTTCCGCTTCAATCAGGGATTAGTGGAGATGCTGTCGAACGTGGAATCGCTCTCGCCAGCGGTGCGGGCATCGGGTGAAGAATCGCCCGACATGGTGGTTCCCGCGATGAAGGTCCGCGACTTCAACTTCACCGAAGTCACGAGATTCTAAAGGTGGGGGAGGCCTCCCGGCCTGCCGAAGGCGGCCTCAACGAAACCAGCGGCCGCCTCGGTAAGTGGATCGCCGGTCATATCTAAGAAAGCGAGTCCTAGGAGAGCAATTGCACGAAGTCGAGACCACTGTCGAGACCCACGATACTGCAATCGCCTAAGCGAAAGGCGGTTGGAAGCTCGCAGGCACTACTGCCAGCCGAGCGACGCCGACTGGAATGAGCATTTGAAAAGATTCGCCGAAAGCGGCTTGAAGTACCTCGGCACTATCCATACCCACGACGATGCCGTTCACGAGGAAGCCTCGTCCACAGGCGACAATCAGTCTGCCATCGAAACCCGCGAGCGCGTCTTCGCGATCGATTGCATCCGCAGGCTCCCCTCCGGTCGCCTCAAACACACCGTCAGTTCTGGTATCCCCAAAGCCCTGTTTCCATTGCCATTGAATAGGTCGCGTATCTCCCTAAAAAAGCTGAAACAATTTAGCAATCGACGGCACTACTATCGAATAGGTTGATTCTCAAAGGACTATCGAGTTTTTGGGGGATTATCCGTTGAAACCCGACCTCGAGAACCTCAAACCAACCCGCCGTCAGTCAGAGGTGCTGGCTCTCGTTTGCCGAGGCCTGCGCAATTCTGAAATTGCTGCTGAACTCAAGATCTCCGTGCGGACCGTCAAATGGCATATCGGTATTCTCTTGGAGACATTTCACGCCTCGAATCGAACCCAGCTTGTCGCCATAGTAAGTAACCGCACACTGAACGACCAGACCTGTCCCTCCGTACAGTTACAATTCAAACCCGACCACAATATACTCGATCCGCAATCGGATTGACAGAACATACCATTTGAAGTTTGTGTCGTCGCACGGCTTTGCGACTGTTGATCTTTGCAACATATCGACAAAGGTAGTAACTAGAAGACCCTTATCACATCTCGAAAGGCTACAGAACATGCTCAGACTGACGATGTTTTCAGTGATATTGACGGTAGCGTTTTGTGCCCCGTATGCGCACGCCCAAGTGGGGTGCTCGACGCCGGGACCCTGTACGAACCCGGTACCAGCAGTGGACATTTCAGTTCAACCATTCGTAAATACGTGGACGGATTCGTCAGGCTTCCAATGGACGATTACAGGGTCCGGCAGTGTCTCGGGCTCAGTGGTCACAACAAATCCCAATGGTGGCGGTTGTCCGAACATTAGCTACACGGTCAGCGGTAGCATTAGTCCCTCAACTCAAGTCGATGGCATCCAAGGGAGTACGTCCTTCACGTGGAACGCTACGAACCCCAATCCATCGACCATCTGTAATGGCTTCCAGCCCCTTCCGTTTACCTACAGTGGGACTATTCAAAACAACGGCAACGATCGGGGACCCAATACCACGTGGACCAATTCTCATGGCTCCGGCACAACCACCGTAACGAAGTCACCGAGCGACATTCCATATTCGGAAACGACGACTGCGGTCGGTTTTAGCGCGGGGATTAACGCCACGCAGGGACAGTTCCGCCAGACTTTGAACGACGCGTCAGGAACAATGACGCAGCTATTCAAGGGCCGGCAAGTCTCGGAGTATACCGGCGCTGGTGGCTACGACAATTGCTTCTTCACTGGCTCCTTGGTGCCAAAATGGACCGGCGTGCAGGGATCGCTTTGGAACGTCGGGTACTATCCCATCAACCCGCCGTACATCTACAACTTAAATACTTGGGCAGACGACTACATCGGCTGGAACACCTCGCAGGTGTCGTATTACCGGAGTCACTGGGGTGGCGGAAGTCCCCTCTGCGGAGCGCGAGTTTCCCAGGCGATGTACATCGCAACCAGTGGCACGTCCGGCTCCATCCAGAATTATGCCAACGATACGGTCGGCGAAGACATCTATACCGATCATGTGACGGCATGGCGGGCGGGCGTAAGTCAAACCGTCTATAGGTAATAGTCGATAATATAAAGGAGGAAGCTGCAATGAAATCAAAAAGAACGATGTTCAGTTCAGTGGCCGTGTTCGCGGCATCTCTTGTGCTGGAAGCACTGGCCCTCTCGGCTCAGAGCACGCAGGCGATTGACTCGACCGATCCCCGGCCCCTCGCCGTGGCTGTGAATCAACTTGAAATCGCCACCCACATCCCAATCAATTACGAAGATCCGCCGTACGAAAATGCGGCGGATGTCCAGGATGTCGCCACCATAGCCCAGAAGGCGGCTCGTCCAGGCTACCAGAACCTTGTTCCACGGGGCGGCCACATCGCAGCGCAGGTGTCGCTCTCTATGGCAGGCAAGGGCACGGAAGGCGACGTCGTTTTGGGTGCGAGCCAGTTGCTTGCCAACTATCGACAGAACGCCCTACCGGGCGACTTCAAAGTGGAGCAGGCTAACGGCATGGTCTACATCACTCCGACGAAAGTCCTAGGGGCAAACGGATCGATGCGTGACGTTACGTCGCCGTTGACGGCCACAGTGACCCTTCCAAACGCGAAGCGAACAATAGCCGAGACGGCGCAGGCCATTCTCGATGCAGCGTCTAAAGCCAGCAGAGTAACTATCGTTATCGGAAGTTTTCCGTTCTTCCAGACCGACGTAGTAACTTTCGGTGCGACCGCGGAACCTGCACGCGATGCACTAGCCCGTCTCTTCGCACAGACCGGCAAGGGCCAATTCTCCTACCGGCTACTGTTCGACCCCAAGCCCGATACAATGCGTACTTTCGACTACATGCTGAACGTGCAACCGGCTGCCTATGTGGCTCCGATGGCACCAGCCGATTTGGGGCCGATCAACGTATCTTCGGGTTCCACAACACCTCAGCCCACTGGCGGTAATCCAGCGTTCATCAAGGTCCAGTAGCCGGCTCCAACAAAGAAGTCCCCAGAACGAAGTAGGACCCGGCGTGACCAGCCGGGTCCTGTCTGAAGCCTAGTCCAACCGCATCGAAATGAGTGTCAAGTGAAGGCGGGCCCGCGGAGACCCGCCTGCCTGTCTACTGCTTGTAGCGAATCGTGATGCTCATGCGTCGGTTGCTGGCAGACGCGTTTCCGAACGCTTTTTGGGCTACCCTTTCTTCGGTGCCGCTGCCGCCTGTCCCCCGAGCTTTTCGATCTCGTTGAAGTAAACTTTGCGGCCTTCGTCCATCGCGAGATTCGAAAGCATCACGGAGACCGCATCGGCCATCCCGACTTCGATATCCGCGCGCGGGCGCTCGCCGCTCCGGCAGGCCTTCAGGAACGATTCCAGCTCGACGTCTACCGGGTTATCGTTCTCCTCCTGCGCCATCACGCCCTTCGACATCAGCCAGCGGCGCGCGAACTTCGCTTCGCGATCGAAGAAGCCTTCTTTGCCGCTGAATTCGAGGTCGCTGGTCATGATCGGAATCGGACCGCGCGCGCCGCCCGAAGCTACCATCGTGGCGCCGGCGACGAACGGCTTGTTCTTGTCGGCGGCAGCGGTAGTCGCAGCCTTCTTGGGAGGTTCGCGGTACCACCACGCCACGCAGGGCGCTTCGTCGAACCCGACGGTGATCTCGACCGTGCCTTCGGTACCCATGATGATCTCACCCATCTGCGCGCGGTTGCCGTTGAAATACGGCAGGAACTGGTTCGTGCTGATGGAAGAGTAGGTGAACTTCTGGCCTTTGGGGTACTTCATGATCAACTGGATATTGTCGTAAACGTCGCGGCCGTCTTTGAGCGTATCGAGACTGCCGAGCCCCATTACGAACTCCGGAGAGGAACCGAACATCCAGTCGGCCACGTCGCCCTGGTGCGACATCAGTTCGGCAGTGTAGCCGCCCGACATCGAGCGGTAGACCCGCCAGTTGGCGATGTTGCTTTCGCCGCCCGGTTTCATGGTCCACAGCGAGCTCGGCTCGTTGACCAGGTTGCGGTGCCACTGTGCGTGGATGTGGTGAACGTCGCCGAGGATGCCCTTGTCCACCATGTTCTTCACCGTCTGGTAGAAGTAGCTGTAGCGGCGCTGCAGACCGGTTTGCAGAATCTGCTTCGAGTGCTCGGCCGCGAGCGCGCGCAGGCCGTACACTTCCTGGGGCTTGAACACCAGGCACTTCTCGCAGAACACGTGCTTGCCCGCCTTCAACGCGTCGCACGTCAGCGGATAGTGCACGAATAGCGGCGTGATCACGAACACGGCATCGATGTCCTTCATCGCCAGCAGTTCGCGATAGTCCTTGAACGTCTTCGGGTTGGTCCCGATGGTGTCCACGCCGTGCTTCAGGTTCTCCGGATTGATGTCGCAGAGAGCCACGCACCGTCCGGCATCGATGTTCTTCAGGTGGCTTCAACAGGTAGGACCCGCGGCTCCCGGTGCCGATCATGCCAAACTGCACCTGGTCATTCGCGGCCCTGACTTTCTGGATGGCAGGCGCACCCTGCACGGTAGCAGCCACTGCGGTAACTGCTCCGGCCGCTTTTAATAAATCCCGGCGGGAAAGGTCGTTTTCCTGTGCCATGATGGGCAAACCTCAACTGAGAGTGATTTCTCCCGAATTGTATCATGAGCCCACCCCAGGGTCGCCGCGCGGTAACATAGAGAAAAGCTGTGCTTTCGCCGTTTGATCCCCTCGTTGCCGAATGGTTCGCATCGCGTTTTGGCGCGCCTACCGAACCCCAGGTCCAAGGCTGGCCCCTGATCCGCGAGGGCAGCGACATCCTGATCTCCGCGCCCACCGGTTCCGGCAAGACGCTCGCGGCATTCCTCACCGCCATCGACGCACTGGTGCGCCGCGCCCGCCTCGGCCCCCTGCCCGACAGCACCGAAGTCGTTTACGTCTCGCCCCTCAAAGCGCTCAGTAACGACGTTCACAAGAATCTGGAAGTCCCGCTGGCCGAAATCGCGGCGCTCGCCCGCAGCCGCGGCGTGGAACTTGCGCCCATCCGCACCGCGCTCCGCACAGGCGACACGCCGCAGTGGGAGCGCCAGAAGATGACTCGCGAACGGCCGCACATCCTGGTGACCACGCCCGAATCGCTCTACATCCTGCTGACCGCCGCCGGGCCGCGAGAAATGCTCGGGCATGTCCGCACCGTGATCGTCGACGAGATCCACGCGGTGGCGGACGATAAGCGGGGCTCGCACCTGGCCCTGACGCTCGCGCGGCTCGATCGCCTGGTGGAACAGAACGGCGGGCGCAAGCCGCAGCGCATCGGTCTCTCCGCCACGGTGAAGCCCATCGAGGATGTCGCCGCATTCCTCAGCGATACCGCCCGCATCGTCAACGTCGGCCATCGCCGCGAGATGGAACTGGCAGTCGAAGTGCCCAAGGACGAACTGGGGTCCGTAGCCACGAACGAAATGTGGGGCGAGATCTACGACCGCCTGGCCGAACTGATCCGCCAGAACCGCACCACCCTGGTCTTCGTGAATACGCGCCGGCTTTCCGAACGCGTGGCGCACCATCTCGCCGAACGCCTGGGCGACGACGCCGTCCTGCCGCATCATGGAAGCCTCTCCCGCAAGCTCCGGCTGGACGCCGAATCGCGCCTGAAGCGGGGCGAACTTCGCGCGGTGGTCGCCACTGCCTCGCTCGAACTCGGCATCGATATCGGCACGGTCGACCTGGTCTGCCAGATCGGCTCGCCGCGTTCCATCGCCGTCGCGCTGCAGCGCATCGGCCGGGCGGGACACTGGGTTGGCGCGCTGCCCAAGGGCCGCCTCTTCGCCACCACGCGCGATGAGCTGATCGAATGCGCCGCGCTGGTCCGCGCCATCCACCGCGGCGAGCTCGACCGCCTCGAAATTCCGCTCAACGCGCTCGACATTCTGGCTCAGCAGATCGTGGCCGCCTGTGCCGCCGAGGAGTTCGGCGAAGACGAACTGTTCGACCTGGTCCGCCGTGCCTGGCCCTACCGCACGCTGCCGCGCACCGAGTTCGACCAGGTGCTCGACATGCTCTCAGAAGGCATCTCCACCTCGCGCGGACGCGCCGGCGCCTATCTGCATCGCGACGCCGTCAACCGGCGCGTTCGCGGTCGCCGCGGTGCGCGGCTGACCGCCATCACTTCCGGCGGCGCCATTCCGGATACGTCGCAGTACCTGGTGGTCGCGGAGCCCGAAGGCATCACCGTCGGCACCGTGGACGAGGATTTCGCGGTGGAGAGCATGGCGGGCGATGTCTTCCTGCTCGGCACCACCTCCTGGCGCATCCGCCGCGTGGAGGCGGGCCGCGTGCGCGTGGAAGATGCCCAGGGCGCGGCGCCCGGCATCCCGTTCTGGCGCGGCGAAGCTCCCGGCCGCACCCAGGAGCTTTCGCGCGAAGTGGCCCGTCTGCGCGAAGACCTGCCGGCGCTCGCCGGAGAGTGCGGGCTCGATCGCGCCGGCGACGAGCAGGCGCTCGAATATATTCAGGCCGGGGGCGCCGCACTCGGAGCCATGCCGACCACGGAGCGCGTGGTCGCCGAACGCTTCTTCGATGAAGGCGGCGGCATGCAGCTCGTGATCCACGCTCCGTTCGGCGCGCGCATCAATCGCGCCTGGGGCCTGGCGCTGCGCAAACGCTTCTGCCGGTCGTTCAATTTCGAGCTGCAGGCCGCGGCCACCGATAACGGCATCGTCATCTCGCTCGGCGAGCAGCATTCGTTCCCGCTCGAAATCGTGTTCGAATTTCTGCGGCCCGCCACGGTGGAGGAAGTGCTCACGCAGGCCCTGCTTCCCGCGCCGATGTTCACCGCCCGCTGGCGCTGGAACGCTTCGCGCGCGCTGGCGATTCCGCGCTATCTCGGCGGGCGCAAAGTCCCGCCGCCCATCCAGCGCATGCGCGCCGACGATCTGATGGCCGCGGTCTTCCCCGACCAGGCTGCCTGCCCCGAGAATCTTACGGGCGAGGTCCGCATTCCCGACCATCCGCTGGTGAGCGAGACCATCGACAACTGCCTGCATGAGGCCATGGATCTCGAAGGCCTCCAATCCGTGCTGGAAGCGATCCATGACGGTCGCATCCGCACCGTTGCCATCGATACGCCGGAGCCGTCGCCGTTCTCGCACGAGATCCTCAACTCCAATCCGTACGCCTATCTGGATGATGCGCCGCTCGAAGAGCGCCGCACGCGCGCCGTGCAGATGCGCCGCACCCTGCCTGCTGATTACGCCGAAGGCGCAGGCGCGCTCGACCCCGAAGCCATCGCCAGGTAGCTTCCGAAGTCGTGCCTCCGCTGCGCGATGCCGATGAATTGCACGAAGCCTTATGTGGTGTAGGCCTCCTGGCCTGCACAGGCGGCGAAGTCGCCCGCCTTTTCGACGAATTGGCCGCATCGCACCGCGCCACCATCGTCCGCATCGCCGGGCGTTCCTTCTGGGTCCCCGCCGAGCGCCTCACGCTGGTGCTTCGCGCCTACCCCGATGCCGTCCCCGATCCGCCGATTCCCGTGCCCGCCACGACGCGCGTGATTCCCGAATCTCTCGAAGCGTGCGCGGCCGAAATCCTGCGCGGATGGTTCGAATGTTCCGGGCCGCGCACCGCAGCCTCTTATTCGGAAGAGCTGGCCATGCCGCGTGACGTGGTCGATCAGGCGCTTGCGCAACTGGAAGCCGAGGGCCAGATCCTGCGCGGCCATTTCACTGCCGCCGCGACCGACGTCGAATGGTGCCACCGCCGCCTGCTGGCGCGCATCCACCGGCTCACCATCGGACGGCTCCGCCGCGAGATCGAGCCGGTCACGACCTCCGAATTTTACGCATTCGTCGATCGCTGGCAGCATCTCGCCGAAGGCACGCAGCTTCACGGCGTGGATGGCACGCTGCAGATCGTTCGACAGTTGCAGGGCAGCGAGCATCCGGCCGCCGCGTGGGAATCGGAAGTGCTGCCGCGGCGCATCGCGAACTACAAGCCGGAGTATCTCGATCAGCTCTGCCTTTCGGGCGAAGTGAGCTGGGGCCGGCTTTCCCCGCATCCCGCTTTCGAGCGCGAACCCGAAGAGGGCGCGCATCGCCGTGTGCGGCCCACGCGCGTTGCGCCGCTCGCGGTTTTCCTGCGCGAGGACGCACACTGGCTGCTCGCCACGCCCGAGCCTTCCCCGCGCGATTCGCTCTCGCACCCGGCGCGCGAAGTGCTCGGCATTCTGGAAGTACGCGGCGCCTCGTTCTTCTCCGACCTGACGCACGCCACCGGCCGGCTGCCCAGCGAAGTCGAGGATGCGCTCTGGGAGTTGGTGACCGCCGGCCTGGTCACCGCCGACGGCTTCGAGAATTTGCGGTCGCTGCTCGATCCGAAGCGGCGCCGCGGCGAAGGCAAGGGCCGCACCGCGCGTCCGCGCCATGCGCCCGGGCGCTGGGCGCTGCTGCGCCACACACCCGTCTCGCCGGAAGGAAATGCCGAGCCTTTCGCGCGTCAACTCTTGGCGCGCTGGGGCGTGGTGTTCCGCGATGAAGCCGTGCGCGAACCCCTGGCCCCCACCTGGCGCGAGCTCCTGACAGTCCTGCGCCGCATGGAATCCCGCGGCGAAATCCGCGGCGGCCGTTTCGTCGCCGCCTTCGTCGGCGAGCAGTTCGCGCTCCCCGAAGCGCTGGAGTTGCTCCGCGCCGTCCGCCGCAGCGGCATGGTTCTGCCGGCCGTAGGGTAGGCGACGAGTCCTTGTGGGGTAGGATTCATCCTGCGGCGGGCTTCAGCCCGCCTCCGGCAATTGGGCTAAAGCCCGATGCAGGTTGAAACCTGCCCCACTGTCATCCCACAGCCCGGAATTACCCCTTCAAAGACGCCATATCGATCACGAAGCGATACTTCACGTCGCTCTTCAGGAGCCGTTCGTACGCCTCGTTGATCTGCTGGATCGCGATCATCTCGATGTCGGCCGCAATGCCCTTCTCCGCGCAGAAATCGAGCATCTCCTGGGTCTCCGCGATCCCGCCGATCAGCGATCCGGCGAACTGCCGGCGCCCCAGCAGCATGTGGAACACGTTGATGGGCAGCGGCTTCTCCGGCGCTCCCACCATCGTGAGCGTGCCGTCCCGCTTCAGCATCGTCGAGGTAGGCATTCAGATCGTGCTCGGCTGCCACTGCATCCAGGATGAAATCGAAGCTGCTCGCATGTTTCGCCATCTGGTTCGCATCTTTCGAGATCACCACTTCGTCAGCGCCGAGACGCTTCGCATCTTCCGCCTTGCCGGGCGACGTCGTGAAGAGCACCACGTGTGCTCCGAATGCATGCGCGAATTTGAGCGCCATGTGACCGAGGCCGCCGAGCCCGACGATCCCCACCTTCTGGCCCGGTCCTACCTTCCAATGCCGCATCGGCGAATACGTGGTGATGCCGGCGCACAGCAGCGGAGCCGCGGCCGCCAGGTTCAGACTCTTCGCTACCTTGAGCGTGTACGCCTGATCCACCACGACGCTTTCCGAATAGCCGCCATACGTCATGCCGCCCAGGTGCTTGTCTTCGCCGTTATACGTGAGGATCGGGAACTTTTCGCAGAACTGTTCCAGACCCTCCCGGCAGCTCGGACAGACGCGGCACGAATCCACCATGCAGCCGACCGCTGCCAGGTCGCCCACCTGAAATTTCGTGACGTTCGCGCCGACCGCCGTAACGCGCCCCACGATCTCATGCCCGGGCACGACCGGGTAGACGGTGTTTGCCCATTCGTTCCGCGCCTGGTGCAGGTCCGAATGGCACACGCCGCAGTATAGGATCTCGATGGCCACGTCATCGGCAGTGGGCACTCGCCGCGCGATGCCAAACGGCGCGAGCGGCGAAGTACTGGATTGTGCGGCATAGGCTCGGGCCGCGGCGGGTTGAGCAGATGAAGAGGAGGAAGAAAGCGTTTGAGTAGACATAGCTCCCTTCCATCAAAGCGTAAATGGCGCTTGTGCCGCAATGTGGGAAGGGAGCCGGAGTGACGGCCTCCTACACCTTCAGTTCCCAACCCTTGCGGAACACCGGCTTCACCAGCTCATTGGCCTGTGCGTTGTTGGTGATGCGCAGGTTCTTCGCGTCCCATTCGAGCTTCCCGGGGATTCGCAGGGCGATGGCGGCCAGCGCCAGCCACTCCGCATAAGGAGCGGTAATTCGGAAATCCGAACAGCCCGCGTCGCCGCCTTTGCAGGCGCGGACCCAATCGAGCATGTGGCCGGGAGACCGGGTCAGGATCTGCGGCGGCAGCACGTACTCAGCCCAGCGCGCGGAGGGCAGCAGCCAGACGCCTTCGCCGCGATTGCACGTCGCCATGATCCCCTTGGTGCCGATGAAGACCGCGCCGTTGCCCGTCAGGATGCCGCGCTGCGCCGGAGTCTGAGGGTCGCCGAAGACGCGAACTCCCGGGCCGCCGGCTCCCATCCGCGGAGCATTCGCGGGACGCGGAGGCCGCGGTGCGCCGCTGGCCGCGGGCCGCGGCCGTGCAGTGACCCGCGCCCTTATCCGCCAGGTTGTCGGAGGGCGGCAGGATCACTTCGTTCTCCATTCCCGGAACGTGGAACACCTCGGGGTCGGTGGAGCGGGCCGAATCGTGATAGAACACCTTCACCGCGGGCATTTCGCCGCGCGCGGGGAAGTCGAGCTGCACGGTGCCGCGGTTCGGAATAGGTGATCTTGCCGCGGCCATCCTGCCGGATGCATTCCACGCTGGTGGGGGCGCCCAGCATCAGGGCCGTTTGCACCGGTCCGGCCGTATGGGTGGCCCAGTTGCCGATCTGTCCCGTGCCGAAATCGAGGAAGCCGCGCCAGTTGTACGGCACGTAATATTCGCTAAATGGCCGTTCGGCCGCGCCGCCCAGCCAGTCCTGCCAGGCGAGCGTCGACGGAATCGCGGCTTCGGGCGGCAGCGTTTCCATGCCCGTCGGATGCGTTCCGGGCGTTGTCGAGACGTGCGCTTCGATCACATCGCCGATGGCGCCAGACCAGACGATCTCCGCCGCCACGCGATTGCATTCGTGCGAGAAGCCCTGGTTGCCCATCTGCGTCGCGACCTTGTATTTCTGCGCCGCTTCGAGCAGCAGACGCGCCTCCCAGGGGGTGCGGGTCAGCGGCTTCTCGCAATAGACGTGCTTGCCGCGCTCCATGCAGGCGAGGGCCACCGTGGCATGCATGAAATCCGGAATTCCGATGGTGCAGGCATCGATGTTCTTGCCCTCTTTATCCAGCATTACGCGGAAATCTTTGTACTTCGGCTGCTTTTCGAAGCGCCGGAAATTCCCCGCGGCTCGTTTTTCGTCCACATCGCAGAGGGCGACGATATTTTCGGTGCGAGCCGCGTCGACCAGGTCTACGCCACCCTGACCGCCGCAGCCGATCGCGGCAACGTTCAGCTTGTCGTAGAAAGGCTTGTAGCCGAGGGCGCGGAGCGAGGGCACGCTGCCGTAGCCGGCACTCGGCACGGCTCCGGCGAGCAGCGTTCCAAAGAAGAAGTGGCGTCTCGAAACTTCGTGGTCGGACATATCAGGCGGTGAACCTCACCACCTTTGTTATCGTGAGAGCGCCACCAATGTCAAACGCCCCCTAGGCCTTTACCGGCGGCTATCTTCCCGCACCGGAAGCAGCACCGAAAACAGCGAGCCTCGTCGGGGCTTACTCGAAACCAGGACCGCGCCGCTCAGCGAGCGCACAATGCCGGAAACGGCCGCCAGCCCTAGCCCGCGTCCCGTGAACCGGGTGGTCACGAAGGGGTCAAAGATCTTCGGCAATATCGCGGCATCGATCCCCTCGCCGTTGTCTTCCACCTGTAACACCGCGTAGACGCCCTGCGAAATCTCGCCGGCTGCCGCCGCGGCGTAGAGTCGCGGCTCTTCCACGCGCAGAACGTCGGTCCGCAGCGTGATGATGCCGTGCGGCTCCTCGCCGATCGCTTCCACCGAGTTTTCGATCAGGTTCGTTACGAGTTGGCGGATCTGCGAGGGGTCGGCGCGGAGTTCCGGCAGTTCGGCCCGCAATTCAAGCCGCAGTTCGGTGAACGGAGAAAGGGATGGGCGCACCGCATCACCGGCCTCTCTCGCCAGTTCCGAGAGGTCCACGAAATCGGTCACGTACGCGCCTTTGCCGGCATAAGCCAGCAACTGGCTGGTCAATTGTGCCGCGCGGCTCGCGCTCGACAGGACGATATCCAGCATGCGATGCGCCGGGCCCTCCGCCGGGACCATATCGAGCGCCATGCTGGCGCTGCCCAGGATACCGGTCAGCAGGTTATTGAAATCGTGGGCGATGCCTCCGGCGAGGAGGCCGATGCTCTCCATCCTCTGTGCTTCGTGCAAGCGCTCCCGTGCCTCGCGAGCGTCGCCTTCGGCGCGCAGCCGCCGGTTGGTCGCGTCCTCGAGTTCGGTGATCTTCCTCTGCAGCAACGCGGCGTTGCGCGCCGATCTCAGCTCCGCGCGCCGCTGTGCTTCGAGCAGGATGATGCCGGTCAGCGAGACGATGAAATAGAACTCGAACCCCACCAGTGTGCCCGCCCCCGCGCGATCTACAAAAGGTGGCGCATATGCGAGCATCACGATCGCCCCCGCACCGCCCATCGCCGAAACCAGCGCAGGCCCTACGCCGCCGTACCAAGCCGAGAGCAGTGCCGCGATGTAAAACGCTGCGTAAGGATGGTGATAAAGGAAGACGCGGTCCAGAAGCACCCGCACCAGGACCGCCACCACAATGCTGAGGCAGGCATAGCCGTACCGTTGCCATGCCGGCGGCCCGGTCAGTACGGCCGCAAGCGGCTCCGGCTGACGGCTGTCGGTATCCCGTCTGGGGCCGGCGCGGCCCGACGCGAGTTCCGCGGGATGGGGTGCGGCAACCACGATCTATTGCGAGCATAAAGCGCCAGGAAGGTGAACTGGAATACCCTGGGCATGGGATTTGGGACGCCCATCGGGCACTAATCTTTCACGCCGGCCGGAGATCCCTGCCGTGCCTGATGCGTTACGATGGTGCCCGAAGGTGTTACGCGCAACTATCCTGCTCGCTCTGCTGGCGGCAAGCTCTTCGGCCGCCTCTAACCCCCTGGCGCCCCTCAGCCCGGATGAGATCCGCGCCGCGGTCCGAATCTTCAAGGCCTCGGGCCGTCTTCCGAATTCGCCGCGCTTCAATTTCCTGGCGCTGGACGAACCCCCGAAAGAGGCCGTGCTCAAAAACTTGTCGGTGCCCCGCCGCGCCTTCGCCGTGATCTACGATCAACAGGCGAACCGCACGTATGAAGCGGTGGCCGACCTTTCCGCTAACCGGCTTGCCGTCTGGAAGGAGGTCCCCGGCGCGCAGCCGCCCGTTGGTGAACGCGATTCCGCCATCGCCGACGGCATCGTGCGCTCCGACCCGCGCTGGGATCGCGCCCTGCGGGCTCGCGGCATCCGCGATCCGAACCAGGTCTACACCGTCGCCTGGCCCGCCGGCTATTTCGGACTGCCGGGCGAAGACCACGGCCGCATCGTCCGCGTCACGCCCTATTTTGGCGGCGCGGGCGAGAACTACTTCGCGCATCCCGTCGAGGGAATCGCGGCTCACGTCAACCTCAGCACCGGCCAGATCCTCGACTTTCTGGATACCGACCGCAACGCGCCGGTCTCGCGCGAAAATTTCGATCTCGATGCCGGCTCCAACCGCCCCCTTCAGCCGCCGCCCGCGCCGCTCGAAATCGTGCAGCGCTCCGGGCCGGGCTACACCATTGATAACGGTGAGGTCCGCTGGCAGAAGTGGCACTTCCGCTACGCGCTGACTCCGCGCGAGGGCCTGGTGCTCTATACCGTCGGCTACGAAGACGGCGGACGCGTCCGGCCCGTGCTCTATCGCGGGTCTCTCTCCGAAATGGCCGTGCCCTACGGCGACCCTGGCGGCGCCTGGTTCTTCCGCAACACGTTCGACGAAGGTGAACTCGGCCTCGGCATCCTCGCGAGTTCTCTGAAGCCCGGCGCCGATTGCCCCACCAACTGCCAGGTGTACGACGCCGTGGTCGCCAGCGAAACCGGCGAGCCCCGCATCATCCGCGGCGCCGTGGCCATCTACGAGCTCGATGGCGGAATCGCCTGGAAGCACGCCGACAATACCCGCCGCGCCCGCGACCTGGTGATCTCCTACCTCACTGAGGCCGGCAATTACGAATACGGCTTCGAGTGGATCTTCCACCAGGACGGCACTCTGGAATCGCGCGTCCTGCTCACCGGCATCATGTCGGTAAAGGGCGTGCGGGACCATGCCGGCGCGGAACATGCCCACCTCGTGGCGAAGAATCTCGCGGCGGTCCACCATCAGCATTTCTTCTGCTACCGCCTGGATATGGATGTCGACGGCCAGGCCAACCGGGTGCTCGAAATGAACAGCACCCAAGTGCCCGCGGGCAAAGAGA
Organism: Terriglobia bacterium; assembly: GCA_963796675.1. Lineage (GTDB taxonomy): Bacteria > Acidobacteriota > Terriglobia > Bryobacterales > Bryobacteraceae > CAWCDJ01. Next base: position 704,603 of record CAWCMS010000020.1, on the reverse strand, counting down.
ATCCGTACGGCGGCGCGTTTGTCATGCGGGAGACGCCGCTCAAGACCGAACTTCAGGCCGAACGGCGCATCAATCTCGAGACCAGCCGCCGCTGGATCGTGACGAACCCTTCCGTCCGCAACGCGCTCGGACAGCCGGTAGGCTATGCGCTCCTGCCGGGCGAAAACTCGGTGCCCTTCCTTCTGCCCGATTCGTGGGTGCGGAAACGCGCCGGATTCCTGAACGCGCACGTCTGGGTCACGCCCTATAGCGAGTCCGAGCGATTCGCGGCGGGCGAATTCCCTTATCAGAGCCGTGGCACCGATGGGCTTGCGAAGTGGGCCTCCGCCGACCGCCCGATCGAGAATCGCGATGTCGTGGTGTGGTACACGCTCGGCATCACACACAATCCGCGGCCCGAAGACTGGCCCGTAATGCCGACCTATCCCGCCGGCTTCAAGCTGGTTCCGTGGGGTTTCTTCTCGAAAAATCCGGTGATGGATCTGCCGCCGGTACGCTGACGCGCCACTCGATCCGGTGATACAGTTCGTCCTGGGGCAGGAGACGGAATCCCATCCGGTGCCAGAAGCGGCATGCCGGGTTCCAGCGTTCGACGAGTCCCGTCACCGCTTTACCTTCGCTCGCGGCCTCGGCCAGGATCGGTTGGATCACCCGCGCCCCCAGGCCGCTATTGCGGAACTCCGGCAACAAGGCGATGTCGACGATCAGGATTTCGGATGGTTGGCGCTCGATGAATACCCGTCCTGCCGGCGTCCCATTGGCGAGGATGAGGGAGTGAACGCCCGACGCGTACTGAATGTTGTAGTAGACCCACTGCGCGTCGAACTGCTGCTGCAGAAACGCCCGCTTGTGCTCGTCGGTCCACGGCACGAGGGCCATCTCGTGTTCCCGCGTAGTGCAGTAGACCTGCTCCAGAAACGGCCGGTCCTGTTCCGTCACCGGCCGTAACTGAACGCCATCGTCTTCCGCCATCAGCTGCGCGATGGAAAGATCCCCACGAGCGCGATCACGAAATTCATTGTCAACACCGGGGGGATGATCGAAAACGGCTGTCCGTTACCGACTACGGAGACCATGTTTGAATTCATCGTGGTGTTCGCGGCGGCATTCGAGTACTCGGCAGTAATCCCGGCCGCATCCGCTGCGGGCAGGCTTCCCGCCGGTGACGGTTTGTTGCCTTTGCCTGAGACGGCTCCAAGCTGATGATTGTGCGGAGGGAGATTCGTTATGAGCAGCGCCCTGTTCTCCGTACCGGTGGCCTCACCCATTACGTAAGACGTCAACCCGGGACCCTGTCCGAAATGAATCGGCATGCGCGACTGCAGATTCGGCAGCGCAAAGGTGATCTGGCCGTCCCCGCCATAAGTAGTTCCCAGCAACGAAAACAGCGCTGTATTTTGCTGGATCGATAAGATCTGGCCGTTACAGAACGCCCATCCTTGCGGTGCGAAATTAAAGGCCGCGATCATGATTTGACCGAGAAATGGTTGTGCCACTTGCCTTTCCTCCCTTAGTTAAAAATCGCCTGGTAGTAGAACGCCCCCGGTTCTTCCATCAGGGGTGTCACGCAGGCCAATAGCAATTCGAAGCCGGCGAAGCCCGGATGGTCGAGCGCCGCCATGGCGAATCCCAGGCGCGGATAATGCGTCGCGCTTCGAAATAGAATCGAGAACGGTTTACTGCGAATCGGCACGCCGCGCACCGTCAATCCTTGCGGGCGTTCGTCCATCCGGGTCACCTGCAACAGTTCCAGCTCAGCCGTTTCCGTGGCCTCGCCGGTGCCTTCCGGAGTCATCCGGAAGACGAATTTCTGCCCGACGCAATTTTCGAAATCCGAGGCCTCCGCGGTCTCGATGGTTACTTTTCGGCCCTGCGCTACGGCTTCACTCACGCCAGAAACTCCGGTGCCCGGCTGCCGGAATTGCTGCCCGGCAACAGACGCAAGGTTTCGGTGGAATCGAGGCCGAGCCACGCCGCCGCCACGGCCAGGTAGGCACTGCGGCTAACCGAAGGCGTCCAGACTCCGGCGCCGGTGGCATCCTGCGGGCCTCCCGGCTTCAGCGCGGGAAATGCTCCGTGCACCTGCCCGCCAAGCACCGATCCGCCCAGAACCAGTTGATGTCCGCCCCATCCATGGTCGGTTCCGCCCGCGCCGTTCGGTGCCAGCGCCCGGTTGAACTCGGTGTCGGTGAGGGTGACGACGCGGTCATCGATTCCCATCTGTTTCGTCACTCTGTAGAACGCGGCCATCGACGCGCTCAAATCGCCTAGCAGCTCACGCTGTTGGTCCAATTGGTGGGAGTGCGTGTCGAAGCCGGCGGCATTCACCATATAGACCCGCTGGCCGGCACTTCCGCTGGCCGAGATACTGCCTGCCACCTGCCGCAGTTGTGTACCTAGCGCCGAGTCTGGAAATACGCTCTTCCAGGCGCCCGCGGCCTTCGCAGCCCGCGAAACGTGCTGCCGGTTGATCGTCGCTCCGCCGTTGCGCGACATCATCACCACGGCGCCGGAGCCGGTGGAAACGCCGTCGAATCCGGTAACGGGCTGCCGGCTCCACTGCACGGACCAGCGCGGCGCCATGTACCCGCCCGGAAGATAGGTCATCAAAGGGTCGGAGTGATCTTGAGGCACAACTCCGGAAGTCCCGGTATTCGTAACGACCGCCAGCACGCCGGTCCGAAAAAGATCCGCCAACTCCGCCATCGCGGGATGAAGTCCGAATTCCGCTTGCGATCCGCCAGCGGTAACAGGGAGTAATTGGTCCTTCGGAATTGCCAGGTCCGCGCGTGCCGCGGAGTAAGATGCGTAGTCCGCAAGCGGCACGATCATGTTGTTACTGTCATTGCCGCCTGAGAGGTAAATGTAGACCAGCGCTCGGTCCGCGGAAGCGGCCCGTGCCGGCCAGGTTACGGAAGCCGCGATTCCCGCGGCCGTGGCCTGCAAACCCAATCGTAAGATGGATCGCCGGTGAACGGGCCTGTTCGCATTCGACATCTCGCCTGTCCCCTCCTCCTAAGCGGAATAACCGCGGGGCGAATTCCAGCAGTCAGAGTATACGGATCGTATAGTAGTCCTGTCAATGATGCTTTTTGATTGACGGCATGCTTCACCCACCTGTATGCTCAACCGTGGAGGTTTCCTGTGAAAACTGGTCTTAGGTTCGGGTTACTAACCTTAGTTATTTCTTTTGCCGCAACTGCCGCCCATGCTTCGCAGGTACTCTATGGCATCACCAACGATGACAATTTGATTTCGATCGATGTTACTACCGGTATTGGAACTTTGATCGGCACGCCGGGAATTGCGATGAACGCTATCGGGATTGCCGCGAATGGCGGCAACCTGTACGTGTTCGATAGCAGCGACAGTAACAGTAACGGCCTGCGCCAGATCGATCCGGTTACCGCCGCTGTATCGGCGCTGACGTCCGTCGGAATTAACGTTCTCGTCGGTGAAGGCGACATCACTTACGATTCAACGGGCAGCCAATGGCTGTTCGCGAGCACGACTCTCTCCGACGGTAGCTTCGATCCCACCAGCGGCACGCTCTACTCTTACACTTCGGGCTCCGCCAGCGTAGTCGGGACCACGTTGCAATTCGACGGCATCGCGTTCGGTGCCGGCGGACTCCTCTTCGGTCTGGAGCAGGGCGGCGCCGGGCTTGACTCAATCAATCCCGCGAACGGGAGCACCACGGCGGTCGGATCCACCGGGCTGACCACCATGGACCCGAACACGGGATTCGGGCTGTATGGCCTCGGTGGCATGGCCTACAGCGGCACGACGATGTACGCCGTGCTCTCGAACTTCTCCGATTCGTATCTGTACCGTATCAACACGAGCACCGGCGTAGCGACCCCGGTGGGCAGCGGCGTCGGTTTCGGGCAGGTGTCGGGTATCGCCTTTCTTGGCCAGCCCGCTCTTCCGGGCGTGCCCGAGCCCGGTACGTTCGCCCTCGCTGGCGGAGCCCTGGCATTCCTGTGGATCCGGCGCCGCGCCAGATAGCCGGCGTGTCAGCCTTCGCAACGGCCGTGTCCCCGCGACCCGAACTTTCCCCGCCGAACGTGCGAACTCTCACGGCCGTTCCCGTTTCCACCCGATCCCCGGTTTCCCCAATCGGGGGAATTCGGCTGCCGCTCACCCGCCCAATTCCCCCATTCCGCCGGGATAGTCGCCGTTCAATGAAATCCTATTTCTTTCAATTGGTTAAAGCGCCAAGATACCCTCAAACTGGGAAGGAAGCACTCTATGAGCACTCAGACTGTCGATCCAAAGCCTGCCTCTCTGGTCCAAATCGGTTCTTCCATCGAAGACGTGATTCAGCAACGTCTTGCCGAAGAACGGGCCCGCCTGGAGCGGGAAGCCGGACTGAATAAGCCCGATGTCCACCACTTTAAGCGGCCGACGGAAAAGCCGTTCACACGGGAACAGCGAGGACACACCACGCTGCTCTTCGGCGGCCTCACCTGGAAGCACGAGAAGCTGGTTCACGGTGCTCTGGAAGGACTCGGCTATCGCGCCGAAGCCGTTCCCACACCCAACGTCAAAGCTTTCCAGACGGGCAAGGAATACGGTAACAACGGCCAGTGCAACCCGACCTATTTCACCGTCGGCAACCTGGTTCAATATCTACAAACCCTTGAAGAACAAGGGCTGACAAAACAGGAAATCATCGACGGCTACGTCTTCTTTACGGCGGGCGCCTGTGGCCCCTGCCGCTTTGGGATGTATGAGGCCGAATACCGCCTGGCTTTGCGTAACTCCGGCTTTGACGGCTTCCGCGTGCTGCTCTTCCAGCAGTCCGGTGGCCTCAGCCAGTCCGACGCCGAAGCCGGGCTCGAGATGAATCTCGACTTCTTCCTGGGGATTCTCAACGCGCTCAACTGCGGCGACGTGATGAACGAAGTGGCCTATGCCATCCGCCCCTATGAAGCGAGCCCGGGCGAGACCGACCGTATTCTCGACGAGGGCATGGACTACCTCCACGAGGTCTTCCGCAAGAAGCAGCCGTGGAAGCTCGATAGCAACTTGTCCAAGTACCTGGGCGGCTTCTCCGATACCGCCGAATACATCGGTAAGTTCGTCAACCAGGTGAAGGGCGACGAGTATGTGCCGGCGCTCGAAACCTGCCGCGACCGCTTTAACGCGATCGAAATCGATCGCCTGCGCGTGAAGCCCATCGTTAAGATCACCGGCGAATTCTGGGCGCAGACCACCGAGGGCGACGGCAACTTCAATATGTTCAGGTTCCTGGAGCGCGAAGGCGCGCAGGTGCTGGTGGAGCCCATCGGCACCTGGATCATGTACATGATCCACCAGGTGGTGCAGAAGTATAAAGATTTCAAAGGATTGGAAGAAGGCGCCACCATGCCTCCGCTGTGGAAGCTGGGCACGCGCGCCAAAATCGAGTTCGGCTTCCGCCAGAAGGTTGCGAAGCTGAAATTGGCCGAGGCGATCTTCAAGAGCGAATATCACAAGATCGTCAATGCTCTGGGGGGCATTGCACACCACTTAGCCGGACCAGTACGAGTTACAACGCCTCGGCCACCCCTTCTATAACTCGCGCGCGGGCGGCGGTGAAGGCCACCTCGAAGTCGCGAAGAATATCTATTACTCGAACAAAGACCTCGCCCACATGGTGCTCTCGGTGAAGCCCTTCGGCTGCATGCCTTCCACGCAGTCCGATGGCGCCCAGTCGGCCGTCGTGTCCAATTACAAGGACATGATCTATCTGCCCGTCGAAACCTCCGGCGAAGGCGAAATCAACGCCCACAGCCGCGTGCAGATGGCGCTCGGCGAAGCCAAGAACAAGGCCAAGAAGGAATTCGCGGAAGCACTCGAAAAGACCGGCCTGACGCTCGAACAATGCCGTGCCTGGGTAGCCGCTCACCCCGAATCGAAACTGCCCCTGTACCATGTGCCCCACACCAAGGGCGTAGTCGGCGGCGCGGCCAATTTCGTCTATCACATCGCTTCGCTTGCTTAATCCCATGAATAAGAACTTTCTCATCGGCATGGACGTGGGTTCCACCACCGTCAAATCGGTGGTGATCGATGCGGCGACCGACCAGATTCTCTGGCAGGACTATCAGCGCCACGACACCAAGCAGCCGGAAAAAGTCCTGGAGTTCCTGAAGCGCTTCGAAACCGAAGTCGAAGGCTTCGACCCGTCGCGTTCCCGCATTTTTATCACTGGGTCCGGCGGCAACGGCATGGCCAAGTACCTGGGCGCCAAGTTCGTCCAGGAAGTGAACGCGGTTTCTCTTGCGGTCGAGCGCCTCTACCCGGAATGCGGTTCGGTCATCGAACTCGGCGGGCAGGACGCTAAGATCATCATCTTCAAGACAGACCCGGAGACGGGCCGCAAGAAGAAGATCCCGTCGATGAACGACAAGTGCGCAGGCGGCACCGGCGCGGTCATCGACAAGATCAACGCCAAACTCCGCATCCCCGCCGAACAGCTTTGCGAGATGGGCTACAAGGGTGTCAAGCTCCATCCCGTGGCCGGCAAGTGCGGCGTCTTCGCGGAAACCGATATCAACGGCCTGCAGAAAATGGGTGTTCCGCCTGACGAACTGATGGCTTCACTGTTCGAAGCCATCGTCATGCAGAACCTTTCGGTGCTCACGCGCGGCAACACGCTGCAGCCCGTGGTCCTGCTGCTCGGCGGCCCCAATTGCTACATCAAGGGCATGCGCGATTGCTGGAAGAGCAATATTCCCAAGATCTGGGAAGAGCGCAATACGCCGCTGCCCGAGGGCGTTCCGCCGGAAGATCTCATCAAGACTCCCGATAACGCACAGTACTTCGCCGCTATTGGCTCCGTCGAATTCGGCAAGACCGAAGACGACGAAATCGGCCGCTACATCGGCTACGACAAGCTCGCGTGGTACGTGAATGTCGGCCGTGACGAGGAAAAGGCCAAGCGCGGAGGCGGAGGTGGTCTTGCGAAAGACGCAGACGAACTCGCCGCGTTCAAGCAGAAGTACCGGCACAAGAAGTTCATCCCTACCACCTTCCAGCCCGGCGAAGTTATCGAAGGCTTCATCGGAATCGACGGCGGCTCCACGTCCACCAAGGCCGTGCTGATCTCGAAAGACCACAAGCGCCGCATTCTCGCCAAGACTTACCAGCTCTCGAAGGGCAACCCCATCGAGGACACGATCGAAGTCCTGCAGAAGCTCGACCGTCAGATCAGCGATCAGGGCGCCGAGCTCAAGATCCTCGGCGTGGGTACCACCGGCTACGCCAAGGACATCCTGAAGGACGTGATCGGCGCGGATGCCGCGCTGGTCGAAACCGTCGCTCACACCGAAGCCGGCCTGCACTTCTATGACGGCGTCGATGTCATCTGCGATGTCGGCGGCCAGGACATCAAGATCATCATCCTGAAGAACAACCGCGTGAAGGATTTCAAACTCAACACGCAGTGTTCCGCGGGTAACGGCTACTTCCTGCAATCGACGGCGCAGGGCTTCAACGTTCCGGTCGAGCAGTATGCCGACACCGCCTTCGGCGCCAAGGGTTTCCCGTCATTCGGCTACGGCTGCGCGGTCTTCATGCAGTCCGATATCGTCGACTTCCAGCGCCAGGGATGGAAGCCCGAAGAGATCATGGCCGGCCTGTGCAATGTGCTGCCGAAGAATATCTGGCTCTACGTCTCGCAGATCCCGAACCTTTCGGCTATCGGCACGCGCTTCCTGCTGCAGGGCGGCACGCAGTACAACCTCGCCGCCGTTAAAGCGCAGGTCGATTTCATCGAGTCGCGATTCAAGGGCAAGGACGTTCCGGCGGATGTGATCGTTCACGAGCATTGCGGAGAAGCCGGCGCCATCGGCGCGGCGCTCGAAGCCGGACGCCTTTGGGACAACGGCCGCGTCAGCACCTTCGTCGGTCTCGAAGCCTGCCAGCATATTCAGTACAAGACCACGCGCAACGAATCCACCCGTTGCTACTTCTGCAAGAACAAGTGCTTGCGGACCTTCATCGACGTCAAGACCAACCTCATCAATCTCGACTACAAGCCGCCCGTCAAGACTAAGGTGCCGCTCGAAACGGGCGCGCAGCGGCTGATCATTGCCACCTGCGAAAAGGGCACGGTGGAAAACATCGAGGAGATGCGCCACATCAAGGGCAATCTCGATAAGGTCAAGAAGGCTAATCCGAACTTTGTCGAAGTCGCCGCCAAGGGTGTCTTCCGCGTCCCCGACGTGCCCCTGGTGGCCGACGCTCCGCCGCGGTTCCAGATCACCGCCGCGCAGAAAAAGCGCGCCGAGCTCATTCAGAAGCGCGGATCGCTGCGTATCGGCATGCCGCGCGTGCTCAACATGTACTCGCAGACACCGGTGTTCACGGGCTATTTCACCGCCCTCGGCGTCAAGGCGGAAAACATTGTCTATTCGGACTTCACCTCCGAGGAGCTCTACAAAGAGGGAGCCAAGCGCGGCGCCATCGACCCCTGCTTCCCCTCGAAGCTCGGCATTCCGCACGTGCACAACCTGCTCTACAAGGTGCACGCCAAGAAGCCGCTCGACATCATTTTCTTCCCGATGATCGACTGCCTGACCAGCGAGTTGCACGGCACCCAGGCCAGCCGGTCGTGCCCGACCGTCGCCACCACGCCTGAAGCGGTCAAGGCGGCGTTCATCAAGGAAGGCGATCTGTTCGCCGAAAAAGGCGTTCTCTTCCTGGACACCTTCGTCAACCTGTCCAAGCCCGACCTCCTCGAGCGGCAGCTCTTTGAGCAGTTCAAAGACATCCTGGGGCTGTCGCCCGAAGAGAACAAACGGGCCGTGGAGCAGGGCTTCCGCGCGCTCGACCTGTTCAACAACGTGACCATGCGGGGCGCCGCGCGCGAGGTGCTCGAAGAGCTCGAACGGGAAGACCGTCTCGGCGTCGTTCTGCTCGGCCGTCCGTACCACAACGACCCCGGCGTGAACCACGAAATCCTCGAGGAGTTCCAGAAGCTCGGCTACCCGGTATTCGCGCAGGATTGCCTGCCGATCGACGATGACATCCTCTGGCGGCTCTTCGGCGACGATGTTGCGGCCGGCGAGATCCCGCATCCGATGGCCATCACCGATGTCTGGAAAAACTCGTACAGCGAAAACACCAGCCGCAAGGTCTGGGCCGCGAAGTATGTCGCGCGGCATCCCAACCTCGTCGCGCTCGAGCTGTCGAGCTTCAAGTGCGGCCACGACGCGCCCATCTACACGGTGGTCGAAGAGATCGTGGAGCACTCCGGCACGCCGTACTTCTGCTTCAAGGATATCGACGAGAACAAGCCGACCGGCTCGATCAGAATCCGCGTCGAGACCATCGGCTACTTCCTGAAGCGGTACCGCGAAGACATGGTCCGCAATAAGAACAAGGCGCAGACGATCGAGGAGCAGTTGCGCGAATTCGAAGCTCGCCTTCGCCGCCAGGCGCTCCGTGAGAAGCTCGACGGCTTGACTGACGCCTTCGAATCCGGCGCGATGCCGCAGATCCACGTGACCCTCGGCGCGCTCCAGTCCTCGAAGCCCCAATACGAAGCCGTCCAGGGCGACTAACATCCAAAGTGGCGCGGGCCTCCGGGCCTGCGCGACTTTGTCTTCAATTCCGCGGCCGTTCGTCGATCACGTCGGGAAGCTCATTCGTGTCGTCGCGGCGGTGAGGAAAGTGTTCGGCCAGCCCTTCGCCGACAGCTTCAACGCCCGCCACGATGGCACCGGTGAAGTCGCCTTCGCGCAGTTTTTCGGAGAGGAGACTCGCGATGCGATGCCAGAACTCCTGTCCTACTTTCTCGTGAATGCCGCGGTCGCCTAACACGACGAAGCGATGACGCGAGGGCACCACGAAGATCAACACGCCATTGCGTTCTCTGGTCGCGTTCAATCGCAGCCGTTCGAATGCGCGCTCGGCCTCCTTCCAAACATTGCCCCAAAATAGCGGCGAGAGCGCGACGCATATCTCGCCCGATGTCCTCCTCTCCTCGGCCTCGATCGCTCGCCGGATCCGAGTCTTATCGACCTTTACCATGACCCGCTCGCTCCTCCGCCGCCGGAACGGCCCCCGGCTCCTCCGAACCCGCCTCCGCCCCCGCCGCCGCGGAAGGTGCCGCCGCCTCCGGACATAATGCTCACCAGAAGGTAGAGCGCCAGTCTCGGGTGCGTGATGAAGAAACCCAGGATGAGTATCCCGACGATACCCCAGAACATCGAGGCGACCGGGCTCGATGGCGTGACCTCTCCGTGGGGTTGGGGAGGCGGGAACTCACCCGGCTGCCTGTCGATCACTTTGGTCAGCGTGTCGACTGCCGTGGTGACTGCTGCATCCGGCTGCCCCGCGCGGATCTGGGGAACCATCACTTCGTTGATCACGCGCGATGCGATCGCATCCGTTACGATCGGCTCCAGCCCATAGCCGACCTCGATCCGAACCTTCCGATCCTGGGGAAAGAGAAAGATCGCCAGCCCGTCATCCAGCCCCTTACGACCGACTTTCCATTTCGCGAACGCCCGCACCGTCCAGTCTTCGAGCGGCGTATCGCCCGTCGTGGGTGCGACGTACACGATCAACTGATGGCCGGTCCTTTGTTCGTAAGCCGCAAGGCGGGCATTCAAGGTGCGGACTGTTTCCGGCGAAAGGAAGTTCGCGGTGTCCGTGACCCACTCGGTGGGAGACTGTGGAATCGGCGTTTCCGCCGCGTGCAGGATTGCCGCCCAAGCCAGAATGGCCGCGAAGATCCGGATCCGGCGCAAACCCAATTAGAACGTCACCTGTGGCGCTTTCTGGCTGGCGGGTTCCGCTGCGAAATAAGGCTTGGGTGCGAACCGGCCGCCGAAGAAGCCTGCGATCACCACCGTCGGAAACCGGTTGCGGGCGGTGTTGAACGCCTGGGCCGCTTCGTTGTACCTCTGCCGCTCCACCGCGATGCGGTTCTCCGTGCCTTCGAGTTGGGATTGCAGGTCGCGGAAGTTGGAGGTCGCCTTCAGGTTCGGATAGTTCTCTGCGACGGCGAACAGGTGCGAGAGAGCCGCGCCCAACCCCTGCTGGGCCTGCTGGTAACGCTGGAAGGCCGCGGGGTCTTTCAGGACCTCCGCCATTGCGGCGGGCGTCACCTGGTTTACGCGGGCGCGCGCCTCGGTCACCTCGACCATCGTGCTCTTCTCGAAATTCGCGGCGCCCTTCACAGTCGCCACCAGGTTCGGCACCAGGTCCGCGCGCCGCTGGTACGTATTCTGCACCTGCGCCCATTGCGCCTGCGTGGCCTGATCGAGTTGAACCAGGCGGTTGTAGGTTCCGGCGGTGGTGGCGGCTACGATCAGAGCGATCAGTAGCACCGCGCCGCAACCAATAGCCGTAGATCTGCCCATATTCCTCTGATGACTGATCTCGTACTCACCCGGGAGGGGTTATTAAATTTCCTTGGCTTTCGAGCTAGAATCTGCTTTGTTGTGAATTCGAACTATTGGGCCGGAGGACACCGATGAGAGTTTGCCGCGTTTGTACGCTTCTCTGCCTCTGGGCAGTGTCCGGTCTCGCGCAGAGTGCCCCTTGGACCAGCACCGTCCGCGGCTCATGGGTGCGGAACGGAACTGCGGCGGCCGGGGATGTCACCCTCGCTTCCAAAGATGGCGTTGCCGAGATCGTCGTAGCCCCTGAGGAGAACTCCGCCGTCCACCAGGCGGCCGCATTTCTCGCCGGGGATATCGCGAAGATCAGCGGCTATCAGCCGGCCATGGTGAATACCGCGGGCGCGGGCAAGGTCCACATCCGGCTCGTTACCGTGGGCCGCGGAACGCTCCCGGCTGCGATCCGCGCGGCCTCCCTGCAGGGCCGGTGGGAAAGCTATCGCGTGGTCACCGACAGTCACGACGTCTGGCTGGTAGGCTCCAACTCGCGCGGAACGGCCTTCGCCGCGTACACGTTGTCGGAACGGCTGGGCATCGATCCGATCTACATCTGGTCGGGCTACCGGCCCGCGCATCACGACCCGCTGGTCCTCAAGCGGACCGATTTCTCGCAGGCCCCGCCCACCTTCCGCTACCGCGGCTTCTTTCACGATGACGAGGACCTGCTGCCGCGGCCCTTCGACGCCAACGGCTACCCGCTTCAGACGGGCGACGTGCCGCTCGAATGGTACAAGCGGTTCTTCGAAACGGCGCTCCGGCTGCGGATGAACATGGTCGCGCCGTACACGCGAGTGCACCGCCGCTTCGAGGTGCAGAAGCTGGCGAGCGATTGGGGCCTCTACTACACCTCCCACCACTACGACATCCTGCTTTCGAATCCTTTCGGCCTCACCACTTTCCATCTGGCCGCCGAGCGCGGCGTCAAGCCCGACTATAACTGGTTCACCAACCGCGAGGGCATGCTGGGGTTCTGGCGTGGCGGCTTGACCGAGAACCAAGGCATCGACGCCATCTGGCCGGTTGGTATGCGGGGCACCTCTGACCGCGCCTTCGCATTCCCGGCCGGAACCACAAGCGCACAGAAGGCCGCCACTTTCCGCGATGTCATCGGAGAGCAGGTCAGGATGGTTCGCAGCGTGGTCGAGAAACCCGCTCCTGACTTTCACGATGTACTCCGAGATGCTGCCCGAGTACCAGAGCAATCCCGCCGCCTTCGACCTCCCGGAAGACGTCATGATCATCTGGCCCGACGACAATGACGGCCACATGCGAGGCCTGCCGGCTTCTTTGGGCAAGTGGAAGCACGGCGTCTACTATCACCTGGCATATTTGGGCGGAACTCTGAGCAAGCAGACGACGCACACCGAGACTCCCTCGGTGGTGGCCGGTGAGTTTCAGAAGATCGTCAAAGCGGGCGCCACCGAGTACATGCTGGTGAATGTGTCGGAACTGCGCGACTATGTCATGGGCGCCCGGATGATCGCCGATATCTGCTGGAACGCACCGGCGATCTTCGACACGCCGGACGCGGCCGCCCGCTACACCGCCTGGTGGTCGCGTGAGTATTTCTCCCGGCCTGCTGCCGCCGAGGCCGTGTACCAGAAGTACTTCGCTCTACTCGATAAGCCGGATACGCTATGGTCGGCCATGGATGCCATTCAGAACCTGATCGACCGGCTCTATGACAAGGTGGCAGGCAACATGCCCGCCGCATTCAGCACGGAGGCGGCGGCGCAATTGCAGTCGCGCGCGAAACTCCTGGATGACGCCCTGGCCGCCGAAGAGCAGGCCGAAAACGAAATGCCCCTGGCGCAGCGGCGGTTCCTCTCCATCGACGCGGGCCTGGGCCTGCGCATCGCGCACCGGCAGACTCACGCGGCGCTCAAGCTGGAGCAAGCGTTGCGCGCACCTGACCCCGCCCGCATGTGGCAAGCGGTATTGGAGGCGCAAACGCTGCTCGAACAATTGGAAACGGAGTTCGCTCGCGGGGAATACGCGCCCTTCGACCGCTGGTACCACGAGAGCTGGATCCGCTCGGCGAAGAGCCTGAACAACCCGCACCGCGCCTATAACCAGCTCCGCGACTTCATCGGCAGCGAGGGAATCCGGTAAACGTCGTACCCTGTCCGCGCTTCCTTCTCTTCTGCGCATGTTAGATTGGGAGAAGCGATATGAACTGGGCCCTGCGAGTTTTTCTCTTCCTCGTTTCTACCGCGGCACTCTTCGCACAGGCCCCCGCGGCGAACCCGCCTGCGGGACTCGAAACCGATTGGGATATCCGCCCCGTGCTTACGGAAATCAGTGCCCATGCCGGGCGCCTGCTGCCAGAGCTGGATAAGATCGATACTCAGGCATGGGTCGCCAGGGGCGCTTCCGATACTTACGCCGCGCAACTCGAATCCAGCAAGGCCCAGGCGCGAGCTCTCGCCAGCGGCGCTAAGGCACTCGCCGCCAACCCCGAGCGTCTTTCGGCTGCCCTCGAAGTGTACTTTCGCATTCAGGGCCTCGACTCCATGCTGAACTCGCTCGAGCAGGGTATCCGCAAATACCAGAATCCGGCGGCCGCCGAATCTCTGGCCAGCCTGCAGGCCGAAAACGGTGCCAACCGCGACCGGTTCCAGCGTTATATCGTCAATCTCGCCGCCGAGCGCGAGCAGGATCTCGCCGTCATGGACCGCGAAGCGCAGCGCTGCCGCGGCATGATGATTCAGACTACGCCCACGCCGGGAAGGAAGAAATAGCGGTCTAGCATGCCATTCTTATGCAGTATTTGTGGTGAGGAATCCTCGCGGATCTGCGTTCGCTGCACCAAGGACGCGTGCGCCAATCACCTCTGTGAAAAGTGCCAACGCTGCAGCGATTGCTGCGAGTGCGAGGTCGCGCTCTCCGAGCAGACTCCAGCGGTCACCGCGCGTTCCATGTTTCCGAAGCACGAGTCCGCGTCCGGCTCTCACGCCGAGCCCGAGACCTCACCGTCTCCATCCGCCCCGGAACCTGAGCCTGAACCTGCGGCCGACCCTTTTTCGTCCGATCCGCTCTAGCGCTCTTCTTCCGATGCGGCCTCGCCTTCGGCCGCGGCTTCCGGACCGGCGGCCTCCTGCTCCGCGATCACGCGCCGCGCGTCTTCCAGCCGGTTACGCGGCACCTGCACTTCCACCCCGAGCGGCGGAATCCCTGTGGCACGCCATACCACTGCCGGTATTCCGTTGGCATCCAGTATCCCCTCGATCATATCGGCTTCCATCTCCGAATCGACCGTGGTGGAGCTGTAGATCGTGACCATGTCCAGGTCGTGCGACGTGTCTACCGGGTCATCCGCACCGGAGCGATCTTCTTCGGGATCTTGCGCCATGACTCAAGGATATCGCAGAATGTGGAGGGAGCACCCCAAATGTCCGATAACGTCCAGGATGCGATGGAAGAGAGTTCCGGGCGCGTTGCCTGGTTTTTGACTGGCGCCATCATCGGCGCTACGGTGGCCGTCCTATACGCGCCCCGCAGTGGTAAGGACACGCGCCAGTTCCTCACCGATAAAACGCAGCAGGGCCGCGAAGCCATCAACGAAACCAGCCAGGATATCGTAGACGCCAGCCGCGAAATGTTCGAACGCGGACGGAAGCTGGTGGAAGACGCCGCCGCGCTCTTCGAACGAGGGCGCAAACTGGTCAAGGGCTGAGCCTTGCCGGGCGTTGTCCTGGGCGATTTCGAAATCCACTTTGTTTCCGCCGGCCATTACCGCTGGGACGGCGGTGCCTTTTTCGGCGTGGTTCCCAAGACCATGTGGAGCCGTAAGGTGGAATCGGACCCGCTCAATCGCATTCCCGTCTCGTTCAACTGCTATCTGATCCGTACCGGCGATCATCAGGTCCTCATCGAAACCGGCGCCGGCGACAAACTCGACCCCCGCTCGCGGGAGCGCATGGATTTACCGCCCGCTCACGACCCTCTCCCCGAAATCCTCGCCCGCCAGGGCTTCGACCCCGAAGACATCGACATCGTCGTCAATAGCCATCTCCACTTCGATCACTGCGGCGGCAATACCATTCTCGGGCCCTCGGGCCCCTCCGCGGCCTTTCCGCGCGCCCGCTATTACGCCTCTCGCGGTGAATGGGAGCACGCCCACCGCCGGCATCCCCGCGACTCTGTCAGCTATCGCGACGAGAACTACGACCCCCTGGTCGAATCCGGCCGCATGGAATTGGTCGACGAAGGCCGCGAGGTCGTCCCCGGCGTCCGCATGCGCCCCGTTCCCGGCCACAACCGCGATATGTGCGTGGTCACCGTCACATCCGGCGGCCGCACTTTCTGCTTCTTCTCTGACCTCATCCCTACCGCTGCCCATGTACAGCCCACCTGGGTGGCCGGCTTCGACCTCTTTCCGCTCGAAGTCATCGACAACAAGACCGCCTGGCTCGCCACCGCCGCCCGCGAAGATTGGCTCTGCGGCTTCGGCCACGATCCGCAGTGCGCCTTCGCCCGCGTCCGTCCCGACCCCAGGACACAGTTCACCGCCGTCCCCGTGGGAGAATAAAGGTTAGATGGCTACCGCAACCATTACCGAATTCCGCAACGAACCCTACACCGATTTCACCCGGCCCGATAACCGTCGCGCCATGGAAGCCGCTCTCGCCAAAGTGCGTTCCGAGCTGGGCAGGGAATACCAGCTCCGCCTCAATGGCGAGTGGATCGCCACTGGAGACAAGCTGGTTTCCGTCAACCCCTCGAACCCTTCGGAAATCGTGGGTGTGCACCACAAGGCGAGCGCCGAGCTCGCGTCGCGCGCGGTGGAAAACGCCTTCGCCGCATTCCGCGACTGGAGCCGTACTCCGGCCGCCGACCGCGTCGCCCTGCTGCTGGAAGCCGCCCGCATTCTCCGCGTCCGCAAGCTGGAGTTCGATGCCTGGCTCGTGCTCGAAGCCGGCAAGACGTGGCCCGAGGCCGAGGCTGATGTCTCCGAAGCCATCGATTTCTGCGAGTATTACGCCCGCGAGATGCAGCGCCTCTCCGGCCCGCAACCGGTCGTGCAGCTTCCCGGCGAATCGGATGAAATGATCTACGTCCCGCTCGGCGTGGGCGTTGTGATTCCGCCATGGAACTTCCCGCTGGCCATTCTGGTCGGCATGACCGTGGCCGCGCTCGTCACCGGCAACACCGTGGTCGTGAAGCCCTCGAGCGAAACCCCCACGATCGGCGCCAAGTTTGCGGAAGTGCTGCTCGAAGCGGGCTTCCCGGAATCGAGTTTCACCCTTCTGGTCGGCAGCGGCGCCGCCGTAGGCGATATTCTCGTCGGGCATCCCAAGACCCGTTTTGTCTCCTTCACCGGTTCGCGCGATGTCGGCCTGCGCATCAATGAGCTTGCCGCCAGGCATCGTCCCGGCCAGGTCTGGATCAAGCGAGTGGTGGCCGAAATGGGCGGCAAGGACGCCATCATTGTGGATGGCGATGCCGATGTCGATAAAGCCGTGGATGGCGTTCTCGCCTCCGCTTTCGGCTATCAGGGCCAGAAGTGTTCGGCCTGCTCCCGCGCGATCGTCGACACGCGCATCTACGACGAATTTCTGGAAAAGCTGGCGGCGAAGGCGCGCGGCATCAAGATGGGTCCGTCCGAGAGTCTGGACAACTACATGGGACCCGTCATCAGCGCCGGCGCACGTAAAACCATCCTCAACTACATCGAGACCGGCAAGCAGGAAGGCCGCCTGGTGGCCGGGGGCGATGCGCCCGAAAACAGCGGCTACTTCGTCCCGCCCACGATCATCGCGGATGTCGATTCAAAAGCCCGCATCTTCCAGGAAGAGATTTTCGGACCCGTCCTGGCCGTCACCCGTGCGCGCGATTTCGAACACGCCCTGGAACTCGCCAACGATTCCGAATACGGTCTGACCGGCGCCGTTTTCTCGAACAGCCCCGAGCATCTACGCGAAGCGCGCGAGCGTTTCCACGTCGGCAACCTGTACTTCAACCGCAAGTGCACCGGCGCCATGGTCGGCGCGCACCCCTTCGGCGGCTTCAACATGTCCGGCACCGATTCGAAAGCCGGCGGCCCCGACTACCTCCTGCTGTTCCTGCAAGCCAAGTCGGTCGCCACCCGCCTGCCGTAATCCGAAAAAGCAAAATGGCGCAGGCTTCATCTGCCTGCGCCATCTCAGTCACACTACTTTCCACAAAATTTCCGCTTTGGTATCAGTCGATTGCCGCGCCGCCCCGGCGGTCGGCGCGCTCCGCGCTCCTACTCTGTAGGTGAGGAGATCATGAGTACCCTAATCGACTTCACATCCACCAGCCTGGCTACGGCGGAAGCCAACGTCCTGGAGAGCACCACCGCCCAGGTCGCGCTGCTCAACTCCAACCTCAAGAGCAACTACCTTTCGGCGTTCAACGATTGGACCATCACTCTGTTGGCCGGCCGCCCTGCCGGCGACCCGCCGAAGCCGCCCATCGGCTACGTCGTTGCGATCGGCTCCGATGGCTTCGCCTACCCGCAGATGGGCACTTCGCCCGTTTGTGACATGCCGGCCATCCCCACCGTGCCTCCGCCGTACGTCCCCCCGGTGCTGCCCGAACCCGACAATATCCGCAACGTTCCCGCAGGCGACAACCTTCCCGTGGGCTTCATTACCGTGGATTCCACCGGAATCCGCTGGCAGAAACAGGCCAGCCCGACGCCGTTCGGCGTGGCCTACTACTACGCGAAAGTCGCCTGACCCCCCGCACAGAGCGGGTTTCCCCTACTGGATCGTGACCCGAATCGGGATCACTTCCCGCGTCTGCATCACCGTGACGCTGAGGGTACCGGACTTCGCATGTTCCCCGGCCTTCAGCGTCAATGTCGTCTTACCCTGGGCACTCACATCCGCCTGTGAAAGGCTCGCCTCCACCCCTGGCGGCCTACTGGAAATGAGCACGGTCATCGGACCCGGCGCCGTGTTCGCAATCGCGATTTCTTTCGACTCCCCCGGTGCCAGTTGCACCGCCTGGGTTTCCGGCTTCACCTGGTGCATGATGAACGTCGAGCTATCCGGAATCGCCCCGGGCGCAGGCAGCGGCCCCGCTGACGGAGCAGTGCCCGGCGTCATCTTCCCGAACGGGCTCTGCCGTATCGATTCCGGATCCACATACCAAAACCACTGCCCATTGACCAGCTTCCAAGTGCTCGGCGTGGGAATCTTGAACGGTTTATCGGCAAACCCGGGGAACATCACCCTTTGCTCGCACAGCAGCGTGGCTTTCGCTTTGGTGAAGTTGTCCGAGTACTCGATTTTCTCAATGGAGAAGCCCAGGTAGCGCGGCTTGTTGGTGTTATAGAAGAAGTCCTTGGTGTCCTCCGCCACCATGCTCTCCGCTTCGCGGAACTTGCCGGCAACGTGGTCCTGGTAAAACTCGGTAATCCGCGCCCGCAGCGCCTGGTCCACTTTCTCCGGCGGCTTGTTGAAGATCTCGCTCGCGTTTTGCGCCAGCGCCGCCGTGCACACGAGCGCTGCCAAGGTCGTTCGTAACATTTCCTTCATTGTAAGACGCCATCACCCGCCGAAAAGTCGAACCAACCTTCCGGGAATTCATCCCATTTCTGGTTTAGTCTGGTAGAGGATGGCTGAACCGGCAGGCGCTACCCTCCCGGCGGATTCCCGCGTCGATCTCGAGGATCCGCACCTTTACGTAAATCGCGAGTTGGCGCTCCTCAACTTTCAATTGCGCGTGCTCGAAGAGGCGCGCGACCCCAGCAACCCCCTGCTCGAACGTGTCCGCTTCCTCTCCATCGTCGGCTCCAACCTCGATGAGTTCTTCATGGTCCGCGTCGCCAGCCTCAAGGCCCAGCTCGACGCCGGCATCCCCGAATTCGGTCCCGACCGCATGAGCCCTTCCGCCCAGCTCGTCGCCATCCGCCGTGAAGTCAAACGACTGCGTGACGCCGCCCAACAGTGCCTCGAAGTGGAGCTCAAGCCCGCCCTTGCCGCCGAGGGCATCCGCATCATCGAACATTCCGAGCTCACCGCCAAGCAGCTCGCCGTCTGCAAACGCTACTTCTCCGAGATCATCTTCCCGGTCCTCACGCCGCTCGCCTTTGACCCCGGCCGCCCCTTCCCCCACATCTCCAATCTCAGCCTGAACCTCGCCGTTTCCATCCGCGACGCCAACGGTGCCGAGCGCTTTGCCCGCGTCAAGGTGCCCGATTCGCTGCCCGCGCTCGTGCCGCTGACCCGGCCGCGCAAATCTTCGCGCAACCGCAACTCGCACCGTAGCGAATCCTACGTCTGGATCGAGCAGGTCATCGCCGCCAATCTCGATGCGCTCTTCCCCGGCATGCAGGTGGTCGAATCGCATCCCTTCCACATCACCCGCGACGCCGATATCGCCATCAAGGAGCTGGAAGCCGAAGATCTGCTCGAAACGATCGAAGAGGGCGTGCGCCAGCGCAAGTTCGGCAGCGTCGTGCGCCTGCAGGTCAACCAGCAGATGCCGCAGCACATCCTCCAGATCCTGATGACCAACCTGGAGCTCGAGCCCGGCGACGTTTACCGCGAAAAGGGCCTCCTCGGCATGAGCCGCCTCGCGGCCGCCGCGCAGCTTGACCGGCCCGACCTCAAGTATCCGCCCTTCGTTTCCGCCACCCCGCCCGAGCTCCAGCCTACTTCCGAAGACGAAGACCTCTTCAGCATCATCCGCTCCCGCGACGTGCTTTTGCACCATCCCTTCCAATCGTTTCAGCCCGTGGTCGATTTCCTGCGGCAGGCCGCGCGCGATCCTGATGTCCTCGCCATCAAGATGGTGCTCTATCGGGTCGGACGGAACTCGCCTGTAGTCGAAGCCCTCCTCGAAGCCATCGAAGAAGGCAAACAGGTTGCCGTCCTCATGGAGCTGAAGGCTCGCTTCGACGAAGAGAGCAATATCGAATGGGCCAAGGCGCTGGAACGCGCCGGCGTGCACGTGGTTTATGGTCTGCTCGGCCTCAAGATCCACTGCAAGGCCGCCATGGTGCTGCGGCGCGAAGGCAACGCCATCCGCCCCTATCTGCACCTCGCCACGGGCAATTACAACTCCGTGACGTCGCACCTCTACACCGATCTCGGTCTCTTTACCGCCAATTCCGGACTGGCCGCCGACACCATCGACCTTTTTAACTTCCTCACCGGCTACTCCGCCAAGAAGGATTACGGCAAGCTCCTGGTGGCGCCCGTCAACCTGCGCGAGCGTTTCGAGGCCCTCGTCAAGCGCGAAATCAAGAAGCACGAAGCCGAGGGCAAAGGCCACCTGGTATTCAAAATGAATGCCCTGGTCGATCCCGAGATGATCCGCGTGCTCTACCGCGCATCACGCGCCGGTGTGAAGATCGACCTGCTGGTGCGCGGCGCCTGCTGCCTGCGGCCGGGTGTCCGCGGCATCAGCGAAAACATCAAGGTCACCAGCATCGTGGGCCGCTTCCTCGAGCATAGCCGCATCTTCTATTTCCGCAATGGCGGCAATGAGGAGATCTACATCGGCAGCGCCGATATCATGCCTCGAAACCTGAACCGCCGCGTCGAGCTACTCTTCCCCATCGAAGACCCGGAGATTCGCCTCCGCATCCGCGACGAAATCCTGGCGACTTACCTGGTGGATAACGTGAAAGCCCGCCGCATGATGCCCGATGGCACTTACAAACGCGCCACCCGCCGCGCCGGCGAGCGTCCCCATAATAGCCAGGACACGCTCCTTTCTCACGCTCCCCGCCGCCTCCCCCGCCTGATGTGGTAAGTTCGCGCCGGACCTTTGCGTCCGGCCTCTACTCATGCCGAAGTGCCCGCAATGGGTCGATGCGCAGCGCCTTCCGCGCCGGCAGGATCGCGGCGATCGCGACCGTGATCACGAAAAGTGCGACGGCTGCCATATACGCCGCCGGATCGAGATTGCTGATGCCGTACAGCCTCCCGCGCAAAAATTGCGACACCCCGGCTGCACCCGCGACTCCGACGATCAGGCCGGCAATCACCGGGACTGAGAGATGCCGCAGCACCACCAATAAAACCTGCGCAGGCTTCGCGCCCAGGGCCACTCGAATGCCGATCTCCTTGGTGCGCTGCGAAACGGCGTAGGACACCACTCCGATAATTCCAAAACAGGCCAGAAGCTGCGCGATCGAGCCCAGGGCGCTGACGGCCAAAGTGCTGTACTCCGCGCCGTCGAGGTTGTTCTCGTACGCGCTGTTCAACAATTCCACCGTGGGAAAAACGTTGGGGTCCAGGCGCCTTGCCGCCATGGCGGCGGCTCTGGCGAGTTCCTGCGGTGCGCCGTGGGTCTTCACCAGCACGGAGAGCGAGGGAGGGTCCCCGTCTTCAATCGGGAAATAGGCATGGACGGTATCGGTGGCGCCAAACTTGACGGCGCGGATGTTTCCCGCGATTCCTGCCACCGTAAACTCATCGCCCAACGCGAAGCTCTTCCCCAAAGGATCTTCTCCGGGCCAGACAATGCGGGCCATCGCTTCGCTGATGACGGCTACGTGCCGCTCGTTTGGCCGCAGTGAGCGGCCGCGCAGGATCGGGATGCTCATCGTCTGGAAAAAACCGGAGCTCACATGATTGATTTGAAATTCCACGTGGTGCCCGTTGATATCGCTCCCGGCGCTGATCGTGACGCGCCCCAGCGGAGGGCTCAACGCCAGGGCGACCGATTGAACACCCGGCAGCGCGCGAAGGCGCTCCTGTAACGTGTCGAGATACGCCCGCGACCGGGCTGGCGAGTAACCGTTCTTCGCGAGCCCCGGAGAAATAGAAATGACCGGTTTGTACTCGAACCCCGGGGAACTGGAAGCGGCATAATTCAGGGCCCGCGCCAGCAGCCCCGTGACGATCAGCAATACGCAACTCGCGGCCACCTGAACTCCGATCAGAATCTGGCGGGCGATCAGAGCGCGGTGGCGCTGGCGGCCAATCTGCAGAGCCGGAGTCAGTCCGAACAGAACCGCGGAGGCAATGCCTGTGGCGAATGCAAAGCCGGCCACTCGCCAATCCGGCGAGGGGTCGAGCCACGCCGGTGCGCCGGTAAATGCCAGAAGGCTGCGGAGGACGAAGAAGCCCAACGCCAGGCCCGCCGCAGCGCCGATCAGAGCCAGCAGCAGACTTTCGGTAAATAGCTGCCGAATGAGGCGTGCGTTTCCGGCGCCGATGGCGACGCGAATGGCGATCTCCCGCTGCCGGGCCACGCCGCGCGCCAGCAGCATGCTGCCCAGATTGCCGCAGGCCACCGCGAGAATCAGCAGCGTCAAGATTCCCCCTAACGCAAACACCGGAAAGACGGGATCGCGTGCCTCGGATCCCGTGCCGTGGCGGTTGCCCGCGATCATCGCCGTCGCGTATCTGCCGGACTCGCTGGCCAGCCGCTCGTCTTCCCAGATGGCGGCAGGATATTGGCGGCGAAGTTGGGCCGCGAGCGATCGTAATTCCTCCTCGGCGGCCTTTGGACTCTGGCCCGGCCCCAGGCGTCCCCATAACGAGACCCCGGGGCTCTCTACCGAGAGGTCCGTGAGCAGTTTGCTGCCGTTGTTGAAATAGGGTTGCTGCGTGATCGGCGCCCAGAAGGCCGGCTCTTTCAAGCCCGATGCCACACCGCTGAAACCGGCAGCGCCCACACCCACCACGGTTGCCGGCCGGTCGTTGATCCGCACGGTCTTGCCCACCACCGACGCATCCGAGCCGAAATGGCGTTCCCAGAAATAATGGCCCAAAACGACGGCGGGCGCGGCATCGGGCGCCTCGTCGATCGCTGGGTCAAGCATCCTCCCCATGCTCGACGCGCCGCCGAGCTCGCGGAAAAAGTTGGCGGTCACAAACTTGCCATCGACCGGCTTGTCCTCGCCTTCGAAAAAAACCTCCGTGGTGTTCACACCGATGACCGCTGAGAGAGTCCGGGAATGCTCGCGAAAAAAGGCCGCTTCCGGATACGGCAGCGCGAAGGCATATTGCGTCAGGTTCCGGCGGTGGAAACGCAGCAGGCTGCCCGGCTCGCGGACGCTGATCGGCCGCAGGAACATCAAATTGAAGAACCCGAACACCGCGACATTCACCCCGATCCCGATCGCCAGCATCAATACCGCGGAGATCGTGAAGCCGGGAGCTTTGCGTAGCGTACGGGCGGCGTAGCGAACGTCCTGGGAGAGACGCTCGATCCACATCCAGCCCCACGCTTCGCGCGCCTCCTCGCGTAGCCGGAGCGCATTGCCGAAATTCGAGCGGCCTTCGCGGGCGGCCATCTCCTGGTGGAATGCCATGTCTTCGGCAAGCTCGCGATCGAGCCGGCGGCGATGGAGTAGATACTGGAGGCGTCGTAAAATTTCAGACATCGCGATTCCTTCAGGCGTCCGCCAACACGGCTTGAATCGCCTGATGCAGGCGTTCGTAAGCTGCCAATTGCGCATCCAGCTGCTTGCGCCCGGCCGGTGTCAGGCGGTAATACCGCACCTTGCGGTTCGTATCGGAGATCCCCCACTCGGAAGTGACCCAGCCCTGGAGCAGGATCTTCTGCAGCGTAGGGTAGAGCGCCCCTTCCTCGACGCGCAGGATCTCGGACGAAAGCACGTGAATCCGCTGGGCGATCGCATATCCGTGCAGCGGTCCGCCTCGCAGGACGCGAAGGATCAGAAGCATCAACGCCCCCGAAGGCATTTCATGATTAGGCATAGCGACGTTAGGGGTATTGTACTCAGGGGGAGCGTTGCCGTCAACAGGGCTCGCTTTCACACAGCGCTCGCTTTCACACGTCCGCGTGGATAGTCGGTCTCAAGCTGGCCCCGGTAGTTCCCGGCGGACCGAACTGACGCGCAACCAGCCGGGTCACGATCGAAAACAGGAAGCCCGCGGAGAGTCCGCACATCAGCACCCCGGTGATGCTCTCGATTGGGCCCAGCGTCCTCCACATCCGCGGGAGAAGCAGATCTCCATAACCGACCGTCGAATAACTGGCGGCCGAGAAGTAGAATGCGGTTTCCCAGGATGGAAGACAATTCCAGCGATAAAATCCGGCCCACAGTACGACCTGCACCAAATGCAGGCCAACGATCACACTCGTGAACCGCACCATGAGAACACCAGAGCGGAAGGCGCCGAGTCGGTGAATGCCTCTTTCAACGTCCGCTCTTACCCAGTGAATGAGCGCAGCCATGCCGGCGCTCTGAATGGAAAGTGTAAGCGCGACCAGAGCGACCACTGCACCGGTTTGGCCGACCAGGTGCATCGGCTCAGTTCCCTGGTACCAACGAGAGGGTGGCCATCAACAGATCCGACGTACGTCCCCGATGAATACCGGTGAAGGAGGGATCCATCTTTTCCGCAGGCACAGCGGAAAAACGAACGCTTCCATAGCGGAAATTCCTGACAAATGTTTCTACAACTCCTGCGGCGGACGCTTCATCGTGGCTGGTGAGTCTTGTTTATTGAATTCGACGTGTGGAGCATCGTGTTTGGCGGCGCCCTCGAGCAGGGTTTAGAATTGTGTCTCCGCGCCCAAACGTTCGCACCTCCAGAGCGCTCTGCTCGAACCCGGAGCGCTGGTCCATCGAGAGTTTCAGGCAGGGCTCGAGATGCCTGACACCGCGGGTTCCGTCAATCAGAGGCCGACCGGGCCGCCGCATCTCCGTCATTGGCTGGTACCGTCCATCATTCTGCTCATGGCCGCCGGTATTGTGTTCCTGTTCGCGGGCAACTGGAATACCTGGGTCAGCGAGCGGCCGGTGCAAAAGACGGACGATGCTTACGTGCGAGCGGATCTCACGCCCCTCAGCACGAAAGTAGCCGGACTCGTGGCCGAGGTGTGCGTTGCCGACTATCAGCCGGTAAAAGCGGGAGATCTACTCGTCCAGTTGCAGGACGACGATTTCCGGGCGCATGTGCAGCAGGCGGAAGCTGCGGTGGTTGGAGCCGAAGACTCTCTCATCAACAATCAACGGGAGAAAGAGCTGCAGGACGCTCGCATCGTTCAAGGCGGCCACGGAATCCAAGCCGCAGATGCGGACATCGCCGCAGCGCAAGCTGGAATTCAGGCTGCGACATCGGCGATCGCGAATGCGCGCAGCGCAATCAATGGAGCTCAAGCGGAAGTAGTGCGAACAGAGGCAGAGCGGCATCGCCAGGAAGCGCTCTTCGCGACCGAGTCTGCAACCCGGCAGAAATTAGAGCAGGCGGTAGCGGAAGCGGAGCGCTTTCGCTCACAGCTAGCCAGTCGCGAGGATGAGCTGAATGCGGCCAACGCACAGTTCACCAGTCGCCAGGCCGATCTGGCCCGAGCGCGCGCTGCGCTAGGGAGTGCCAAAGCCCAACTCGAAGCGCAGAAGCGCCAGCGTGCCGTGCTGGACTCGCAGGAACTTCTGCTCCGCGCCGATCTGAATGCGAAGAGAGCTGCCCTCAAGCTGGCACGAATCAATCTGGGCTATACGCGAATCACAGCGCCGGAAAAGGGGATCGTCAGCGAACGCAAGGTACGCCCCGGACAACTGGTCAGTCCGGGCACGCAGGTTATCTCGCTCGTTCAGAGCGACGTTTGGGTGCAGGCCAATTACAAAGAAACCCAGGTCCGCCATATTCACTCCGGGGACCACGCCGAAATTCGCGTGGACGCATTTCCCGGGGTGGTGTTCAACGGCAAGGTCGACAATGTCTCTCCTGCCAGCGGTTCGCAATTCGCATTATTGCCTCCGGACAATGCGACCGGCAATTTCACCAGGATCGTGCAGCGGATACCCGTGAAAATCAAGT
Organism: Terriglobia bacterium; assembly: GCA_963796675.1. Classification (GTDB taxonomy): domain Bacteria; phylum Acidobacteriota; class Terriglobia; order Bryobacterales; family Bryobacteraceae; genus CAWCDJ01. The sequence goes on along the minus strand of CAWCMS010000020.1, from coordinate 678,481 downwards.
TGGACAGCGGCCAGGCAATGGCCAGGCGATTGCGCCCCGGGCTGTCCGTGATCGCTATCGTCCGCACCAATAGCGGTGGGTCGCAGTGACGAAGGAAGTCTGAATGGCGACCGAGGCTGCCAGCCCTCCGACAACCACACCGCCGGCTGCGGCGCCTCCTCAACGTTCGAAACATCCCTACATCGGGATTCTCGGCGTATTCTTGGGCGCCTCCGTCGCGACTATGAATGCCCGCCTTCTCAGCATTGGCCTGCCCGACCTGCGCGGCGCACTTGGCCTGGGATTCGACGAGGCCTCCTGGTTGCCCACGGTCCTCGATATGGCGATGATGTTCAGCGGAGTCTTCTGTGCGTCGTTGAACGCCCGCCTGGGCCCCCGCCGCATTCTGCTTCCGTCGGCAGCACTCTTTACGGTTGCCTCCCTGTTGCTTCCTTTCTCACCAAACCTCTGGGTAATGTTTTGCCTGTTGGTGATTGCCGGGCTCGGGTCGGGGACCTTCTATACCCTGACGTTGACGTTCGCTCTGACTGCGTTGCCGAAGCGGCTGATCATCTTCGGTATTGCGGCTTATGCCGGAGACATCGTCTTTACCAGCAACATGGCATCCGCGTTACAGGGCTGGTATGTCGAGCATCTCTCGTGGCGCTGGATCTTTTGGAATGCCGCGGTCTTCACGCCGCTCATGATGATCTGCGTCTATTTCGGAGTTCCCCGCCGCAGCGCGCCTCCGCTTCCGAGGCCGAGCTGGCGTGGGTTCGCTTATTTCAGCGGGGGCCTGGCTCTGCTGGTCGGTGCTCTCGATCAGGGCGAACGGCTGGACTGGTTGAACTCTGGTGTGATCGTCGGAATGCTCGCGGCCGGACTGTTTCTGGTTGGCGCGGCCTGGGTCAGGCGGATGAGACAGCCAAACCCGGTCGTGAACCTATCATTTCTGAAGACCCGGAACATCATCATCCTCGCGGGCTCCATTTTCGTCTTCAGGTTCACCCTGCTGGCAGAGTACCTGGTCATCCCTGCGTTCCTGGGAAATATCCAGCACTATCGACCCCTCCAGACGGGCCAAGCCCTTGCCTGGGTGGCCGTGCCGCAGTTCGTGGTGGTATGGCTGGTCGCCTTACTCGTCATCTATACGAACTCACGGCTGATCCTGGCGGTAGGCCTCACCGTGACCGCATTGGCCTGCTGGATCTGCGCGCATCTGGATCCTTCCTGGGCAGGAAGCACCTTCGAGCTAATGGAACTGGTCCTTGCCCCCGCACTGGCATGCTCATACATCGGCCTGGTGTCTTCCATCGTCCTCGAAGCGCTCGAGGCCGGCGCCTTGAACAGATCCGCCGACGTAGCCACGTTCTCGGGATTCATGCACTTTGCCCGCATTTTCGGCGGCGCAGTGGGAGCGTCCCTGATGATCCGGTTCATTTCCGTGCGTGAGCAGTTTCATTCCAACCTGCTCGGACTGCACGTGGAGGCCGGCAGTTGGCTTACGGACCATCGTTTGCAGATGCTGACCGGGGGCGTCTTTCCAGGTTCTTCGGGCCTGGAAGAATCGCGTGACCGGGCGCTCGAGATTCTCAGTCAGCAAGTGCGGGCGCAGGCCTACACAATGGCGATCGCCGATGGATTCATTCTCATCGGGTGGATGGTGGTTGCTTATCTGCTCCTGATGCTGCTTCTGCGGCCCGGCAGGCTGAGCTACAAAAACTTGAGGAACATGCAATGAATCGCGCGTATCTGTATAGGGTTCCGGCCATGACAGGGCTTGCCATGCTATTGGCGGCCCCTCAATATGCAGCCGATGTCCGGCATCTCACGCTAACGGAGGCTGTCCATCTCGCGGTCAGTCAAAACCGCGCACTCAAGATCGCGCGCCTCAAGGTAATCGAAAACGAGCAGAAGAAGGCGGGCGAACACTCCGGCTATTTCCCGGTGCTTACGAACCAGTCGAATGCCCTGCATATCACGGACCTGCAGAATGTCGTGATTCCGGCTGGGACGTTCGGGGCCGTCGACGGAACGCTCATTCCCGCGCAGGGCCTCACTATTCCTCAAGGGCAGCTCACGTTCTTCTCGAGCGGCACACAGGTCACCCAGCCCTTAACGCAGTTGATCCGGGTTCATGCAGCCAACCGTATTGCCTCTGCCGACATCGCGATTTCCCGCCACGATCTGAAAGGCGCGGAGAACCAGGTCGCTCTCCAGGTGCACGAACTCTACTTCGGGATACTGATCGCCCGTCTTCAAAAGCAGGCAGCCGAACAACAGAGTACCTCCGCCGGCGAGCAGCTGCGGGAGAGTGAGGAAGAGGTACGCAACGGCAGCGCCCTCCAGGTTGTGGCGATTCAGGGACGTGCGGGTCTGCTGGAGAGTCAGCAGGCGGTGCTCACTGCGGAGCTCCAGATGGATGACCTGACAACGGAACTGGACAACCTGTTGGGGCTTCCCCTGGATACGCAGCTTGACCTGGATCCGGCTGTTCCCGCGAAGTTTGATGCGCTTCCCCGCGAAACCTACGTCCAGACCGCATGGTCGGAGAACCCGCAAATACTGGCCGCTGACGAAGCTGTACAGAAGGCACGCGCGGCCGTGACTGCCGCGAAAACAGTTTATGTCCCCGACATCATCGCCTACGCCCGCCACAGCTATCAGGACGGCGTGCCTTTCCTGGTACGAAACTTCGGCACGTTCGGCTTCAATCTCAACTGGGACGTGTTCGATTTCGGCAAACGGCGGGCGGCCGTGCGTGTGCGCGAAGCGGAATTGGCGCAAGCGGAAGAGAATTTGAGCCGCGTGAAGGAGGAGATAGCCGTCGGAATCGCGCGCAGTTATAACAAACTGGATCGGACCAGGAACCTGGTTCAAGTAGCAGCCCAGGTGGTCAAACTTCGGAAGGAGGGCGAGCGCCTGGCACAAAATCAGTTGGCCCAGGGCGTGGTGCTGGCGTCGGAGCGGCGACAGGCGACCGCCGCCAGTTATCAGGCACAGGCAGACTTTCTCCAGGCCAGTTTGGGCTATTTGCTGGCTTGGGCGGAACTCGAGCAGGCTGTCGGACGCACCCCAGGATTCTAGCGGTTATAGCGAGCGGAGACAGGCTACGAAACTCCTCGGCGCCCTACCCCCGGGAAGTCGCGAAGCCCTCCTGATCTCCCAATATCCTTGCTTATATTGTTTCTTCTCCGCGTCTCTGCGTCTCGGCGGTGAAATGCTTCCTCCGCCTCCGACGCGCAAACCCCAAGGACGACGCGTACACCCACTGGTTTGACAAGGTTTTTCCGCTGATATACGCTATCAGAGCTTGAGACGTTTCAAGCCCCATATCGTGCGCGTCCTCTGAATACCAAGGAGTCTTCATGACCACCAACACCGCCTCCTTTCCGACGCTTCACAACGCAATGTGGCCGGGGCTTGTAGGGAAGGGTCCCGATTCGGAGCCGCCGATCGATCTCGATACCATGCTCAATCTCACCGCCGCCGCGCAGGTGGATGGCGTGCGCTTCGATGGCGTCGATCTCTTCCTCTCTCTTCCCCACACCGATATCGATTCCTCCGATGACGATCTCGCCCGGCTCGCCGAAAAGCTCGCGTCGAAGGGCCTGCGCGCCGGATCGCTCGTCGCTCCCGTCTGGGGGCCTACCGGCGGAGGCTCCGCCATGGGCGACGAGGCCGAACGGGGCCGCTTCCTCACCCAAGTCCGCAAGGCCTGCCGCATCGGCCGCAAACTCCGCGACCTCGGCATCCGCCGCTACGGAATCATCCGCATCGATTCCGCCGCCGGTCCCGCCGAGTGGGCCAAGGATCCCGCCGCCGGCACGCGCCGCATCGCAGATACGTTCCGCGAGGCCTGCACCATCGCGGAGGATTTCGGAGAACGACTCGCCGCCGAAGGTGAAATCTGCTGGGCCGGCATGCATAGCTGGCGCGCCAACGTCGAGCTCCTCGAAACGGTCGGCCGTCCGCAGACCCTCGGCTTCCAGGCCGACATGGCCCACACCATGCTCTTCACCCTCGGCTACAACGCGCCCGAAGCTCGCCTGCTCCCCGAGGATTTCGATTTCTCCCAGCCCGGCCTGCTCGCCGAAGCCTACCGCCGCGTTGCCGACGCTCTCCGTCCCTGGACCATCGACTTCCACGTCGCGCAGAACGATGGCACCGTGAAAGGCTCCGGTTCGCATGACAAGACCGGCCGCCACTGCCAGCCCTGCGACCCCAACGGCAAGCTCGATATCGTTCGCGACGCCGGCGCCTGGCTGCGCGGCGCCGATGGGGAGCCCACGCGCGCCGTCCAGCACATCTGCTGGGACGGCTGCATGTTCCCGAACTCCGTTATGCTGGATCCCAAGACCTGGAACGACGTGCTGCGGGTGATGATCGCGGTCCGCGACGCGCACGGGTGGAACTGATATGAAGAAGCTCAACGTCGGGATGGTCGGCTACGGATTCATGGGCCGGACGCACTCCAATGCGTTCCGCCAGGCTGGACATTTTTTTCCTCTGCCCTATGAGCCCGTTCTGAAGACCATTTGCGCCCGCAACGCCGAGCGAGCCCGCGCCTTCGCCGCGCAGTGGGGCTATGAACAGGTCGAAACGGATTGGCGCAAGCTCGTCGAATCGAAAGATATCGATCTGATCGATATCGCTAGCCCGAACGACACGCATGCCGAGATCGCCGTCGCCGCCGCCAAGGCAGGCAAGATGGTGATGTGCGAGAAGCCGCTCGGACGCAACGGCGCCGAAGGCGAGGCCATGGCGAAGGCTGTCGCGGCCGCGGGCGTTCCCAACATGGTGTGGTACAACTACCGCCGCGTGCCCGCCGTCACTTTCGCGAAGCAACTGATTGACGAAGGCCGCCTCGGCAAGATCTTTCACTATCGCGCCAAGTTCCTTCAGGATTGGACCATCTCGAGCGACCTGCCGCAAGGCGGCGAGGGTCTCTGGCGGCTCGACGTCAAGGTGGCCGGCAGCGGCGTCACCGGCGATCTGCTCGCCCACTGCATCGATACCGCCATGTGGCTCAATGGCGGCATCGAGGAGGTATCCGCGGTCACCGAAACCTTCATCAAGAGCCGCAAGCACAACCTCAGCGGCAAGGTCGAGCCGGTCGGCATCGATGACGCCAGCCTATTCCTAGCGCGCTTCGCGAACGGTTCGCTCGCGACCTTCGAAGCCACCCGCTACGCCCGCGGCCACAAGGCGCTCTACACCCTCGAGATCAACGGCGAGCACGCGTCCATCGCCTGGGACCTCCACGACCTCCACCGGCTCCAGTATTTCGACCACAAGGACGAGGGGCGCACACGCGGCTGGCGCAGCATTCACATCACGGATGGCGACCATCCTTATATGAAGCACTGGTGGGTGCCCGGCCTCCAGATCGGCTACGAGCATACCTTCATCCACCAGGTGGCCGACTTCCTCGCGGCGCTCGGCGAAGGCAAGTCTGCTTCACCCGATTTCCAGGAGGCCCTGAAGACCGATTTCGTTACCGATGCGGTGCTCGAATCCGCAGCCAATCGAAGCTGGGTGAAGGTCCGCGCGGCCGAAGCGGCCCACGCGGGAGGAGGGAAAGATACCAATGCGTAGTCTCTGTGTGATTCTTCTTGTAGCGGGCACCGCTTGGGCGCAGCGCGGGCCAAGAATAGCGCCCGAACAGGAGAGCGGCTATCAGTCGATTTTCGACGGCCAGTCGCTCAAGGGTTGGGATGGCGATCCCGAATTCTGGCGCATCGAAAACGGCGAGATCATCGGTCAGACCACTACCGAGAAGCAGCCGAAGCAGAACACCTTCATCATCTGGCGCGGCGCGAGCCCGGCCGATTTCGAGCTCAAGCTCGAATTCAAGCTCACCGGGTTCAACAGCGGCATCCAGTTCCGCAGCATTGAGCTGCCCGGTATCAAGTGGGCCATGAAGGGCTACCAGGCCGATATGGATGGCCAGCAGCAGTACACCGGCCAGATCTACGAGGAGCGCGGCCGCGGCTTCCTGGCCATGCGCGGGCAGTTCACGCACATCGGCGAGGACGGCAAGCCCGCCCTTGTGGGTTCGCTCGGCGATGGCGGCCAGCTCAAGGAACTCATCCATGGCGACGGCTGGAACGACCTCCACCTGATCGCCCGCGGCAACACGCTCGTCCAGCTTCTCAATGGCCGCCTGATGAGTATGTTGATCGACGACGACCCCGCCGGCCGCCGCATGGACGGCCTGATCGGCATCCAGGTGCACAGGGGCCCTCCGATGGAGATCGAAGTGCGCAACGTCCGCATCAAGAAGCTGTAACCTGAAAGATGCCCAGCATCAAGAGAGTGGCGGAACTGGCCGGAGTCTCGGTCGGTACTGTCTCGCACGTCATCACCGGATCGGTTCCGGTTAGCGAGCCGCTTCGCCTCAAGGTGCAGGCCGCCATTCAAAAGCTCGATTACCATCCCAACCACGTCGCCCGCAGCCTGAAAACCAGCAAGACCCGGACGCTCGGCATCATCGTCCCCGATATGACCATCTCCTTCTTTCCGCAATTGATCCGCGGGGCGGAGATGGCCGCGAAGACGCGCGGCTACTCGCTCATCGCCGCGAACTCCGACGACGATGCCGATCGCCAGAAAGAGTTGCTCTCGCTATTCCGCTCGCAGTGCGTCGAAGGCATTCTCCTGGTGGTTGCCTCGGCGCCCACGCCGGTCAACCAGATTTCCCGCATGATCGATGCCGGCATTCCCGTCGTCTGTCTCGATCGCATTCCCGATCGCGTGCCGGTCGATTCCGTCTCGCTCGAAGATCTCGACGCCGCGAAGATGGCGGTCGAGCACCTGGTGGCATTGGGCAGCCGGCGGATCGCGATCGTCACCGGCCCGTTGTCTTTGAAGAACGAGCGGCGCCGCCTGGTGGGCTACAGGAAGGCTCTCGAAGCCGCCGGCATCGCGCCCGAAGAGAAGCTGATCTGGCAGGGAAACCTGCGGCCGGAGGATGTCGCGGCGCTATGCCGCGAGCGGCTCACGAGCGCGGCGCGCCCCGACGCCGTCTTTTGTACCAACGGGCCCACCGGCCTCGGCGTCCTTCGCGCTTTCCGTGACTGCGGTCTCAAGACGCCCGAAGATATCGCCTTCGTCACCTTCGACGAACTGACGGTGGATGATCTCTTCACGCCGTCGATTACCACGGTGGTGCAGCCGGCCTATGACATCGGCCACCGCGCGTCGGAAATTCTGCTCGACCGCATCGAAGGCCGTCTGACCGCCTCCGAGAAGACCGCCGAGTGGCTGCCCGCAACGCTCAAGATTCGCGAATCGTCACGTCGTCCGCTATCGAAAGCGTTTCGGGAATCGCGTTCGCGCTGATCGCGATTGCGCGATATTCGGCGGCGATCGTGGCTTTCGCCGGCAGCCAGCGATAGGCCGGCACGCCGAACAGGCTGCCGCGCGTAATCATCTGGCGGCGCGATTCGGGAATCGGCGACACTCCGAACTCCATGCCGCGCGTCAGCGTGTTGCCGCACCACGGTGCCGACGTCCGGCAGTGGTTCTCTTCCCAGATGCCGAGCCACGGGAAATCAGCGCGCTTCCACACATAGCCGAAAGCCAGCTTGAGGCCGGGGTGGAAAGCCAGGAAGAAGGCGTCATCCCCCGCCGGGTCCATCAGGTGCGTGGTGAACGCGCTCGAACTCGGCGCGTCCGTGTAGACGCGCAGGTCGGCGGAGCCTTTGGTCGCGAGCGGAGCCATCGGCCAGTCAAACTCGGCGCCCCGCTTCAGATAGTCGCCGTCGCCGAACGGTTGGTCGTACACCTGGGAGCGTGTCGCCGAAGCGCGGAACTCGGTGACGCCGCGCTCGAGAAACGGCGGCCCCAAAGTGACGTGCTGCGTCCAGGCGATCGGCCGGTCGCACGCCGAGAGGTTCTCCACCTCTTCACGAATCCGGAGACCGTGGCCGGCGAGTTCGATCGTGCGCCGGAACGCCAGTTGCGCCATCGGCAGCATCACGCTCTGAGAAAGGAGCCCGGCCTCTTTCGCGATCGCGTAAGGCGCCACGGACCCTTCGCCATGCACCGTCATCCCCGCGGCGGCCTCTTCGGGCGACGGGCCGCCGAACAGGTCAAGGCAAAGGTTGTGCCCCATGATCCCGGCTAGCAGCTTCGATTCGGCATTGCTGCCGTACGTGGTCGAGGCCGGGTCGAACGTCGAAGGCTCGATCGACGGCCACGGCGGTGTCCACAACGGGTTCACTCCGGTCTGTTTGTCGAGGACCTCGGCGAGGTGGCCGCCTTCGCAGGTTACGGTCACTCGCAGGTGTTGGTTTTCGATCTGTGCGGCGCGGCGGCCTCGGTAGGTGGCTTCCGGCATAGGACTGTGTACAGGTTAGCTCAAAACACCAGCCGGTCTTTTCCGGCTTCGATCTTCGCGGTATCGACGCCGGGAACCTTGAGCAGATCGTCGAGCGAGTGGAACGGTCCGTTCTTCTCGCGATACGCGATGATGGCGGCGGCCTGCGACCTTCGCAGGTTCAGCATGCTTTCGAACTCGATCTGCCGGGCCGTATTGACGCGCAGCCGCGGAATGTCTTCGGCCGGATAGTGCGCAGCCAGGTAAGTGACCACCGCTTCCATCTCCGCGTTGGACGCCTTCGCGCCCAGCGTCACCATCTTGTTGACGGTGGACTCCCATCCGGCGCGGTCCTGCCGCAGGGAGACGGAGCGTGCCAGTTCGTGGCACTGCGTGCAGATCTTCTGGGTTTCGGCCTTGCCGGGTCCATCGGGCAATTGCTGTGCCCAGGCGCCCGCGCTGGCGAGCGCGGCGGCCGCGACGATCGATCGAAATAAGGACATGGGGTTAGTGCTCCATGGGGAAGCCGAAGGTATACAGCGTCCCATCGGCCGCCCCGACATACAACTGGGTTCCGCCCGCCGACATTCCACCGGTCGGGACGGCGGCGGCGAAGTCCCGCCCGCTGTTCCAAAGTTCCTTGCCGGTGGCGGGATTGAGTGCGTATAACACCGCGTGCGTGGATGCCTTACCGCCATCGAGCGCGAACACCACGTCGTTCAGGATCATCGGTGTGAGCGGTGTACTCATTTCGCGCGAGGTCCACCCCGATTCGAGAGTGGGCGTGCCGCTGTCAGCGACCTTCCAGGCGGCAATCGCATTCGCTGTCGGCGCCAGGATCCACCGCGTGTGGCCGGCATCTTCCCAACTGGCGAGCGCGCCGCCGACCTTCGCACCGGCATCGGCACGAGCGAGCGGCGTCTTGTGGTCGGAGCCGCCGAGCGACGCGGTATCGACCAGGTGCAGTTGCCCGTCCGCAGTAGCCGCGGCGGCTACGACCTTGTCCTTGTACTCGAAGATCACTGGCGAGGAGGTGAACGCGCTTCCGGCGCGATACCAATCCTTGGGCTTCAGGGTCTTATAGTCGAGCGCGACGACGGAATCCGGATAGTCGCCGCCTGCGCCGGTGGCGACGAAGAGGTTGCCTTCGGCATCGAACGCGATGCCCGCCGAGCCGGCGATCGAGCCCTTCCAGCTCGTGACCTTCTTGTCTTCGAGGTTCAATGCCCAGACGCCTTCGGGGACGTTGCCGCAGCCTTTCGTCGTAACTACGTAGGCGATGTTGTCGATCACGATGAGGCCTTGCGCGCCGGCGTTCGGCGGCAGGAATGCGAAAGCCGGCTCGGGCTCGTCGCCGTTCGAGACCAGCAACTGGTGCAGTTTGCCATCGGGGGTCAAGGCGTACAGATAGCTGGGGCCGCGTCGGAAGGCGTTGGGTACGGCTCCGCGCCCCGAGTTGCGGCCGGGCCGCGGGGCGGGCGGAGGCATCGAAGGCCGGCGCATCGAGACATCCTTCAGGTTGGGCGCGCCCTCGTCCGGCTCACCGACGGCGCTGCGGGCAAAGGCGCTGCGTCCGGCCCCGCGCGCTCCGCTCGCGGAGGCGATCTCGAGGCCCGTCGGGCGTGTGAGTTGCGGCACGGCGTTGGCGGAGCACGAGGGCGATCCGCCCGGAAGGCTCTTGGTCCATTCGACTCGCGAGAGGTCGGTATCGACAGCGTAGACCTGGTTCGAGACGCCGCCCAGGAACGCCAGGCTGCGGAAGCCGCGGTATCCGATGTAGAAGTTGAGCAGCATGGCGTCGCTCAGGTCGGTGCCGCCCAGTTTCACCTTCCAGATCATCTGGAAGCCCGGCTTCTCCAGGGTGGCGAGCGAGATCTTCGGATCGCTGCGCTGCCAGGAGGAACGCTGCGCGTCGTTGCCGCTGGTGGTCCAATCTCCGCCGCCCCTCTGCGCATAGATGAGGCTCGCGCCAATCAAAGCGATGCCGGCGATTTTTCGCATCACTGAACTCCTTTCTCTCCAAGCGCCTGCGCAACGGCCTGTTCCGCGAGCGGCGCCATCACTTGGTAGCCTGCATCGTTGGGAAGCAGGCCGTCGACGGTGAGCTCTTTCCGGAAGTCCCGGCCGTTCGCCAGGGCTTGATAATAGTTCAAATAGATCGAGCCGCTTTCCGCGGCGTACCGCTTGAGCCAGCCATTCAGGCCGATGATCTTACCTTGCGGCCGCAGGCCGGTCTGCTTGATGTAGCAGTCGCAGACCGGTGTGAGCGACGCCAGCACGACTCGGATATGGTGCACCTTGGCAAGCTCCACCATCGACATGATGTTCTCCGCGATGGTGCCTTCCGTGCCCGGGCCGTTGACGGCGGCGAGGTCGTTAGTGCCGCCCTGAATCACGACCACCTTCGGCTGCAGAGAGATCACATCCTGGCGGAAACGGATCAGCATCTGCTCGGTGTTCTGATTTTCGATGCCGCGGTTGAAGTAGGGCTTTCCTGGGAAGAACTTCGCCGCACCCGCCCCCCAGCGTTCGGTGACCTGGTCGCCGAGGAAAATCACGCGGTTCTCGCCGGGCGCTGGAGGGCGGACCTCGGTGTTCTCGCTGCCGTAGCGGATGAGGCCGCCGAAGTCGTTCAGCAGGTGCCGCTCTTTCGCGATGCGGTTCTCGAGCGCCTTGAGTTCCGGAGAATCGGGCGGCTGCGCCACGCCAAAGGTCCCCAGGGTGAGCAGGCCCGCCAGCGCACCAATCGCTGTGTATCTCATGACTTACTTCTTGATGCCGAAGCAGTAGAGGTTGCCGTCGAAGGTGCCGATGTAGACGCGGCCATTGGCGAGTGAGATGCCGCTCCAATGGTTCCACGACTTAATCTGGTCGCCGCTGTTCCACAATTCCTTGCCGGTCTGCGCATCGAGCGCGTAGAGCACGGCGTGCGTGGAGCCGGGGATGCGCCGGTCGGCCACATCGTCCAGTCCGACATCGGCATAGGCTTGGTCGGTGTCCTCGCCGTTGCCGTAAGCGAAGATCACCCCGTTGGCGATGATCGGGGGTTCCGCGCGATTCATGTCGCGCGACATCCACGCGGGTTCGAGCGTGTACTTGCCGCCGCTCTCTTCGACTTTGAATGCCACGATGGCGCCGTTGACCACCTCACCATGCTGGGTCGGGGTCTTGAACTTTGAGTGCGGCTTGCCCCAGATGGGCGTCAGGACCCAGCGTGTGCCTTTGGCGTCGACCCAGGACGCGAGCGAGCCCCAGATGCCGGCCGAGGCGAAGTTCACGTCCTCGTTGCAGAGCAGGGGGCTGCGATAGAGCGGGGTGCGATGGTCGTCGCCGCCGATGGAGGCGGTGTCCATTAAATAGAGGCGGCACTCCTTGCCGGCATCGACCATGAGCTCTTTGCCTTTGTAATCGAAGATGACCGGTGTGACCTGCATATCCAGGTCGCGCTTCACGAGCCACTCGGCGTTGCTGGGGCCGTAGTAATCCACCAGGTCGAGCGATTTCGTGGCCGGGTCCTGCTGCACGCCGATGATGCCGTCGCCATAGGTGCCGTTGGCGGGATCCCAGCGGCCGTCGCCCGTGCCCGTATACATGACGCCGGAAGAGCTGATCGCGGGCCCGGTGCGTCCCCACATGCCGCCGCCGGCGGGTCCCCAGGTGCCGACCTTGCTGGTCTTCAGGTCGTAGGCGTACACCATGTTGGGATTGCCGCCGCAGCCTTGCGCGGTGTGGGTGTAGATCACGTCCTTATAGAGGTTCAGCGCGTAGGGCTTGCCGTTGGGCGGCATAAACTTCGCAGGCGGCTTGACATCTTCGCCGTCCGAGGCATCCAACTGGTGCAGCGTGCCATCCCAGGAGGCGGCGTAGATCGTATATTTACCCGGCGTGCCGGCAGGTGCGACAACGGGCGTCGCGGTGATGCCGCCGGGGCAGAGAATGCCGCCGCCGCGGCCGCCATTAGCCGGTGGCGTCCATGTGCTCTGGAAATGCTTCTTCCAGATCACCTCTCCCTTTTCGACATCGATGGCGTAGATGTTGTCGGAGACTCCGGTCTCGATGGCGACCTGCCGGATGCCGTCCTTGGTTTCCAGGCGGTCGATGATGAGCGGAGGGAAAAGATTGTGCATCTGGCGCGGTTCATTGTCCAGATGAAGTTTCCAGAGGAGCTTGATATCTTTCGCGTTGGATGTCGAAAAAATCTTCTCATCCTTCGCCCAGGCATCCCGTTTGACGTCGCCGCCATCGGTGAGCCAATCGGCTCCAAGAGCAATGCGGCAACACAGGGCCGCAATTGTGACAACCGGTATTCTACGCATCCCAGACCTCTGATCGTGCGGTTTGCGCTTCTCAGTGTACTTCGCCGGCGTTGAAACCTACAAGACGGAAGTGAACGAAAAATGATACGAGGGCGAGCTTTGTTCTTGACACGGGGGAGCGCCCGCTATATTCTAGCTCCACCGCGGATTGAATCGTTTCAACGGGTCAACACCGCCCTGGAGGGGAATGCAGGCGACTCGGGTGTCGCACAGTACGAAATTGCCTCGCGGCAAACGGCACCGGCCGTTTGGCAGGCGGATCTTTCGCACTATCCCTTCTACTTTCCCTCCGGACCAACTCCAAACAATCAAGACGGGTGACTGGGAGGTTAGTTGTGAAGCCTTGTCGTATCTTCGTGGGGTTACTCTCTCTGCTGCTGGCTTCGCTTCCAGCGGCAAACGCGCAAAGTGTTACAGGCCAGATCTCCGGCACTGTGGTGGATGCCAGCGGAGCAGCCGTAGCCGGCGCAGTGGTGACACTCAGCAACGACCTGTCCAAGCAGGAACGCGGCTATAACACCAGCTCGGCGGGATCGTTTATTTTCACCGGCCTGGTGCCGGGGGCATATAGCCTTAAGGTGGTCGCCAGAGGTTTCAAGAACTACGAACAGAGGTCGATCGGGGTGGCGGCGCAGGAACGCGTCGACCTCCATGAACTGGCGCTCTCGGTCGGCGATGTAACGAGCACCGTGGAAGTGACCGCCTCGGCGGTACACGTCGCCACCGACAGTTCCGACCGCTCGATTGCGATCAACCTGAAGCAGATCGACGATACGCCGACGCGCGGCCGCAACCCGGTTTCGGTGATCATGACGCTGCCGGGCGTGCAGACGGTGTCGTCGAACGATTATCGTGGCTGGTCGGGCGGCGCTATCCCCGGCGTCAATGGCGGCCAGACCGGGCAATTGGTCCTCAATATGGACGGCGCTTCCAGCCAGGATTCGGGCAACCTGAATCCCGGTTATATCTCGCCCAGCATGGATGCGATCGGCGAGGTCAAACTGCTGGTGTCGAATTACACGGCCGAGTATGGCGGCCGCACGGGCGGACAGTTGACGCTGTCGACGAAGAACGGAACGTCGCAGTTTCATGGGACGGCGTATTACTACATGCGCCACGAGATGCTGAACGCCAATGAGTTTTTCAACAATAAGACCGGCGTGGCGATCCCAAAGTACCGCTACCAGAATCCGGGCGGTACGATCGGCGGACCGCTGATCATCCCCGGCACAAATTTCAATAAGAGCCGCCAGAAACTCTTCTTCTTCTTCTCGTACGACAAGCTGTTCAATGCCACCACCATCAACAACGTCTACACCATGCCGACGGCACTCGAGCGGCAGGGCGATTTTTCGAAGACCGTTACCACCACGGGCGTCCAGATTCCAATCACCGATCCAACCACGCAGGCGCCTTATCCTGGAAACGTGATTCCCCAGAGCCGGATCAGCCCGGCTGGACAGGCGATGCTGAACCTGTTCCCGCTGCCCGATCCGTTAGGTCTCAACCTCGATCCGACTGGACAGCGGCAGTATAACTTCCGTGCTGTGCTGCCTCAGAACAAGCCGCTCGATGACAAGGTGTTCCGTCTCGACTACAACATCTCGCCGAAGCTGCAAACGTTCGTGCGGCTGCTGCAGGATTACCAGGCGGTCAATGGGTACGGCGGCACGGTGAATCCTCCCGGCGGCACGTGGGGACAGTTCCCGGCGAGTTACCACGTACAGGCGGCCGGGGCATTGGCCACCGCGGTGTACACGTTCTCTCCGACCCTGATCAACGAGTTCACCTGGGGCGTTAATCGAGGCAAGCAGGGAGTCGACCCGTTAAGTGACACCAGCGCGGACTCCGCGTCTGGCGGCGTAAAGACGTATCAGCAGAGCCTGCTACCACTGAAGGACGTGAACGGCAATTCCGTCGTCCTGCCGCGCATCAACCAGGGCAGCAACATCCTGAACCTGCTGCCCGCGGTGAACTTTGCGCTGCCCTCCGGATTCACCGCGCAGTCGGCGGGCCAAGGCATTACCAATGTTCCGACGTTCAGCCAGGACAGCCGCTGGCCGTTCACGGGCACGGACCAGGTGGAGACGATCGACGACAAAGTCACCTGGGTGGCCGGTGCGCACACAATTAAGGCGGGCATTTATTTCGAGCGAATGGCGCGCAACGTGAGCGTATACTCTGTATACAACGCGGCTGGCACCTATTACTTCGGTTCCGATAAGGCAAGCCCCCTCGATACCGGATATCCGTATTCGAACGCACTCGCGGGCAGCATTTTCGCGTACGGCGACGATAACAAAAAGCTAGTCAATCATGCCCGCTATACGCAGGTCGAGTGGTTCATACAGGACACCTGGAAGGCGAGCCGGCGCCTGACGTTCGATTATGGCGTGCGCTTCTATCGCGTAGGAGACTTGAACTCGAAGGGGGCCACGTTGGGGCTGTTCAACGCCAGCCAGTACCAGGCCTCGAAAGTCGGACAGTTGCTCTATCCGGCGTGCTCGATTCAGACTTCCGGCACCTGTCCCACGGCTGACAAGATCGCCGTCAATCCCGCCACCGGGGCGACCTTCCCATACGTGCGGCAGGGGACGTTCGACACTTCTTCCTATCCGGCGAACGGCTACCCGTGGTCCGGCATCCAGCAGTACAACACACACTTCTTCAACGTCGCGCCGATCCAGGTGGGGCCGCGCGTCGGCTTCGCGTGGGATGTGTTCGGCGACGGCAAGACGGCGATGCGCGGCGGATTCGGCATCATCGTAGGCCGCAACTGGACCGTGGATTACATCGGTGCATTAAGCGCGGGCCAGGGCCCGATGATGTCGCCGCCCACCTTCCTGGCGCCCACGATTCTCTATACGAATTTCGACAATCTTGCGAACGCGCAGGCGTACTACACGCCGCAGAACGTGATCGGCGGATCCCCGAACGAGATCCCGGAGTCCACGTATAACTGGAGCTTCGGTATCCAGCGGGAAGTGGCGCGCGGGCTGATCGCAGACATTTCGTATGTGGGCAATGCGCTCCGCCACGGTTATGGCGAAATGTACGACAGCAACGCGGTGGCGCCACTGACGACGTGGAGTCCGTCGGGTTGCGCCACACCGATCCTGGGCGGCTGCCCGAACCCGAAGTTCATCGACCCGACGACGAACCCGACGAACCCCGGCTTCTACTCGACAAACCTGATCCGTGCCATGACGGGTTACGCGGGGCTCGGTAACATCATCGACTACACCCAGAGCTTCAGCACCAATTACAACTCCCTGCAGATGCAGTTGAACCGGCGGGTGGGCAGGGTCCAGTGGAACGCGAACTACACGTTCTCGCGCACCCTCACTTACAACACCGGCAGCCAGACCGCGCTGTATCAGTTTGTCAACGCGCAACTAACGAAAAATGTGACCAACCGCCTGCAGGCGGTGAACCTGAACTTCGGATACGACCTGCCGAACGGCAGCAAGGTCTGGGAGAACCGTTTCACCAAGGCTGTGCTGGACGGATGGCATATCAACGGCGACGGTGCAATCTACTCGGGCAACCCTTATACGGTGACTTGCGGTGCGACGGGCGCCCCCTCGCAGTACTGGACAGGCACGCCGACCTCTTACCTGCCGTTCCGCTGCCAGATGGGGAGCAACACCTTCCTGCCCTCGGGCCAGTACCCTTCGAAGACGGAAGATCCGGGGCTGCAGGTGCCCTTAAACGCGGCGAACTTCACCCTGCCCGGGGCGAACTCGCTGGGCATCGGCAACACGCCGCCGACGTTGTTCTATGGCCCGGGATTGTTCAATATGGACCTCTCGCTGGCCAAAATCACGAAGCTCGCGGAAGGCAAGACGCTCGAGCTGCGCGTGGAAACCTTCAACACGTTTAATCACTTCAACCCGAACAACCCCAACAGCAGCCTGACCTACAACTTCACCACCGGGGCGCAGACCAACGCGGCATTCGGCACGGTGCAAGGAGCGCAGGTGCAGGCAAGGCACACGGTGCTTTCGGCGCGGTTCCGATTTTAGGGAACCGGCCCGCTCGCTAACGATCGCGGCTCTGTGTTCCGGCACAGGGCCGCCTCTTCTTGACACACTATCGGGGATGGCAGTACGCTACAGATGCTTCTTCAGCCATAGACAAATGGCCAAGGCCTTTTTATGACTCCTCAGCTACAACAGAATTCGGATTCGCACGCCACGCACGCAGGGTTGCTGCGGGACGCGCTGGCGGCCGGCGAAGGAATCGTCCGGCTGGCGCCGTGCTGGGTGCCGCGATCGTTCCTGATGCCGGGAGGGCGGCTGAAGCTCGATCCGCGGGACCTTTATGTATTGGGCGCGGAGCGCGGTGGAATCGACGAGCGCTGGTTCTCGTCGACCACGAAGGCGGCTAATGGTCCGCTGACGGCCCAGGATGAAGGTCTGAGCTACATCGAGTTCCAGGGGAAGAAAGTTCTGTTGAAAGAGGCCATCGAGACGGTGGGCGACCTCTTTCTAGGCGCGGAAGTCATGCATCGGGAGGGAGGCTGGAACCTGCTCTGCAAGTTCTTCGACAACCTCGGCCCGATTCCCCACCATCTGCACCAGACCGATGAATTCGCGAAGCGAGTGGGGCAGAAGGGCAAGCCCGAAGCGTATTACTTCCCGCCGCAGTACAACTTCAAGGGGAATCACTTTCCCGTACACCTTCATGGGCCTCGAGCCGGGGACGACGCGCGACGACGTCCGCAAGTGCCTGGAGCGCTGGAACGAGGGCGACAACGGACTTCTCTACCACTCGAAGGCGTATAAGCTGAAGCCGGGAAGCGGCTGGCAGATCGATCCGGGCATCCTGCACGCGCCGGGATCGCTGGTGACTTACGAGCCGCAGGTGAATTCGGATGTTTTCGCGATGTACCAATCGCTGGTCGAAGGCCGGATGGTGCCGTGGGAACTGCTGGTGAAGGACGTTCCGCCGGAGCATCATCACGACCTCGATTACCTGCTGGACATGCTGGATTGGGACGCCAACACGGATCCGGAATTCGGCAAGCACCGGCAGTTCGATCCATCGCCCGCGGGAGATCCGGCCGCGATGGCAGAGGCAGGGTACGTCGAAAACTGGGTGGTTTACTCGACGCGCTTCTATTCGGCGAAGGAACTGACGGTGAAGCCGGGCCGGACGGTGACGATCCAGGATGCGGAGGCGTACGGCACGATCGTGGTGCAGGGCTACGGCAAGATCGGCGCGCACGAGGTGGAGACTCCGACTCTGATACGCTATGGTCAAATGACCAAAGACGAGCTCTTCATCACCGCCGAAGCCGCGCGCAACGGCGTGGTGATCACGAACCGGAGCGACGCCGAGGATCTGGTGATGCTGAAACACTTCGGGCCGGGCAATCCGCAGGCACCCATCGGCAGACCGGGCCAGGCGCAGTAGCCATGAAGCGGGCCATCCTCGCGGCGGCGGCGCTCGCGGCGGCGGGTTGCGGAGGTTCGAACACTCCGCCCAAGGTCGCCGAAAAGCGGGTCGCCATCGAGTACTTTCACGTGGACCCGGCGACGGCCGGAGTCGTTCACGGCTCCATCCTATATAAAGGACCGAAGCCGACCCGCAAGATCATCGACATGGAATCGGACGCGGGTTGCCAGAAGGCCCATGAAGGCAACCCCGCATATGACCAGCCGATCATGGTCGGCAAGCAGGACGGTCTCGAGTACGCCTTCGTGTACATCAAGTCGGGCCTGGAGGGGAAGAAGTTCGAACCCTCCAAACAATCGGTGGTGCTCGACCAGCACGGTTGCCAATTCGTGCCGCGGGTCATGGGGATCGAAGCCGGCAGCATGCTGGACCTGAAGAACAGCGATTCGGTATCGCACAACATCCACCTGATGCCGAAGAACAGCTACGAGTGGAACCAGCAGCAATCGCCGAACGCGCCGGACGTTACGCACAAGATGGTGCGGGCGGAGGTGATGGTCCCGATCAAGTGCAACGTCCATAACTGGATGCACGCGTATATCGGGGTGGTCGATAACCCGTACTTCGCGGTCACGGGAGCGGATGGCAGCTTCGAATGGAAGAATGTGCCGCCGGGCGATTACACGGTCGGGGTGTGGCACGAGAAGTTGGGCGAGCAGACGGAGCAGGTGCATGTTGCGCCATCAGGGACCGCCGCTGTAGACTTCACCTATCGCTAACGGGGACGACCGATCAGCGAAAGGATTCTAACGTCGAATGACGAATCTTGTGAAAGTCGCGGCAATCGTGCCGGTGGCGATGCTGCTGGCTGCCTGCAGTCATACCCCTTCGGGGCCCACCTACCGCGTTTACATAAGCAACGAATCTTCGGGCGATATGACCGTAATCGACCCGGCGACGATGGAAGCGGTGGCGACAGTGCCGCTCGGAAAGCGCGCGCGCGGCATCCACGCGAGCGCCGACGGCAAGACGATTTTCGTGGCACTGAGCGGATCGCCGCTGGCGCCTCCGGGAGTGGACGAGAGCACGCTGCCGCCGCCGGATAAAAGCGCGGACGGCATCGGCGTCTATGACATCGCGCAAAACAAAGTGCTCGAAAAGCTGCCGGGCGGGTCCGATCCGGAGCAGTTCGCGGTCGGCAACGACGGCACGCTCTACGTATCGAACGAAGATGCGGCCGGGCTGAGCTTCGTGGATCCGAAGAAGGGCACGGTGCTGAAGACGATTCCGACCGGCCAGGAGCCGGAAGGCGTCATGATCACACCGGACGGGAAGCGGGTCTACGCGACGTCGGAAGAGAGCGGGACGATCACGGTCGTAGACCTCGCTGAAGGCAAGGCATTGAAGACCATCAAGGTGGGGCGGCGTCCGCGGGGGATCGCGTTTCTGCCCGATGGCTCGAAGGCCTACATCACCAACGAGAACGACCAGGCGATCAGCGTCATCGACACGGCGACGCTCGAAGTGACGCACACGATTCCGACCGGCGACGGAACCAAGCCGATGGGTCTGGCGATGAAGAAGGACGGATCGCGGCTCTATGTCAGCACCGGACGAGGGAAGAGAGTGCTCGTTCTCGATACGGCGACGGAGAAGATCCTGAATTCCTTCGAAGTGGGCGACCGGCCCTGGGGCATCGCGCTCTCGCCCGACGAGAAGCTGCTCTACACGGCGAACGGGCCTTCGAACGATGTTTCGATCGTGGATCTGGCGACCGGAACCATCATTAAGAAGGTGAAGGTCGGGCAGCGGCCCTGGGGCGTGCTGGTGCTGGGGAGGTAAGGCGCGAGGCGTGGGGCGCGAGTCCCGCCGCCTGAAAGGCGGCTGCGGCCACAATTGGCCGCCCCACCCAAGACTAGCCGCGGCGAACGACCAGGCAGGTGATGTCGTCGTGCTGGCGGGTGTAGCCGACGAAGGCGTCGACCGACGCCATGATACCCTTCAGCACTTCGGACGCGCTACCGCCTGTATTTGCGAGAACGGACAGCATGCGCCCTTCGCCGAACTCCTGCTGATGTGCGTCTTCGGCTTCCACGAGACCGTCGGTGAAGATCAGGAGCAGATCGCCTGGATTGAGGGTCGTGCTGCCGGATTGATAGGGCGAATTCGCGAGGATTCCCAGCGGCAGGCCGCCTGTTTCCAGACGTTCGAAGGCGCCCGACGTCCGTCGCAGCACGGGCCAGTTATGACCGGCGTTGACGTACGTCAGATGGCCGGTATCAGGCTCGAATTCCGCGAGAAAGGCGGTGGTGAAGCGGCGCCCGGCGAGGTTCTGCGAACAGGCGTATTGATTCAGCCGGGCGGTCAGGTCCACGAGATTTCCGGGGAGCGCTGCCAGGGTGTGCAGGCTGGCTTGCAGAGTCGCGGTCAAGAGGGCGGCCGGGACGCTTTTGCCGGCGACGTCGGCAACCACGAGCAGGACGTGGTCGCGGCCTTCGGAGGTGCGATGGAAGGCGTCGTAATAGTCGCCTGCGACGGTGTTGGCGGGGCGCGTTGTGAAGGCGATCTCGACGCCGGGAACGGTGGGCGGCTCGGCGGGCATCAGCCAGCTTTGGATCTCGCGGGCGATTTCGAGATCGCGCTTCATGGTGACGCGGTCGGCCAGTTCGAGCGCCAGCAGCACGAACATGCCGAGGCCGCCGAAAACGGCGAGGTTGTCGACATGCACCTGGGTATCGCCGGATTGGATTTGCACACCGGGCACCACGAGGAGAATCAGCGATATGAGGAAAAGGACTCGCCGCCCCGGCGAGAGCTTCATCATAATCGCCCAAAGGAGCGCGCGCGCAATGCGCATGAAACGCCGGAACCGGTGCTCGCCTTCGCGGGGCGCCAAGTCGATCTCGGCGGCGTAAAAGCGATAGCTGGCGCGAGCATCGGCGTGGAGCTGCGACCAGAGCTGGTCGATGGCCACTCCATCGCTGAGGCGCCGCCAAAAACCCGGGGCGTGTCCGGCCATATCTGGCTCAAGTATAGCCAAGCGTCGGAGTGCAATTCTCGCGAAAGGGTTGCACGTCCCGCGGCATTCCGCAGTGGGGGAATGTTGCACAATGCCTGGATTCAAGAAGCTATGGGGAGCGGTGCTGGCCTGCGGACTGGCGGCCGGCCTGCACGCGCAAGTAGGTGTGACCCGGGGTTTGAACGCGTTTTCAGCCTCGATGTACGAAGAACTGGCGAAAGGCGGCTCGGGGAGCCTGGTGGTCTCGCCGTACAGCGTTGCGAACGCCCTTTCGATGACCCTGGCGGGGGCTCGCGGGGCGACGGCGGAAGAGATTGCGAAGGTGCTGGGGCAGCCCCCGGCCGAGGCGAAGTATCACGCGGAAGTGGCAGCGCTGGCGAAGGCGATCCGCATTGCCGGGAACTCGGGCGGGAACCGGTTTCTCGACGCCAACGCGTTGTGGGTGCAGAAGGGATTCCGGATTCTGCCGGAATTCGCCCGGACGCTCGGCAGTGCGTATGGGGCGGCGCCGGTGATGGTGGATTTCGCCGGGCAGGGCCGCGAGCAGATCAACGAATGGACGGCGGAGCGGACGCACGGCAGGATAAGCGATCTGTTCCCTCCGGGGTCTCTCGACAACCGGACGGTCCTGGTATTGAGCAGCGCTACCTACTTCTATGGCAACTGGGAGCGGGCGTTCCGCCGCGTCGATACCAAGCCTGAGCCTTTCCATCCGGCGTCGGGGAGCCCGGTACAGGCCGACTTCATGCACCAGACGGCGCGGTTCGGATATGCCGCGACGGCGGGCGGCCAGGTACTCGAGATGCGGTACGCGGGGAGCGGCTTTGCCTTCGACATCCTGCTGCCGAAACCGGGCGCCGATGCCGGCACGATCGACCTGCAGCCGGAGGCGCTGGCGGGCTGGCTGGGGTCAATTGCGCCGCGTGAGGTGCAGGCTTCGATTCCGAAATTCCGCGTGGAATCGTGTTTTCCGCTGGCGGGAGTGCTGACGCGTCTCGGAATGGGCACGGCTTTCGGCAACCGGGCGGATTTCTCGGGGATCGACGACCGGCGGGACCTCCAGCTTTCGACTGTGACGCACAAGGCTTACGTGGATGTGACCGAAGAGGGCACGGAAGCGGCTGCCGCGACGGGCGTGGGTGTCGCGCTGATCGCGGCGCAGATCTCGCCGCCGGTGACGGTCTTCCGCGCGGATCGGCCGTTCGTCTTCCTGATTCGCGATACGAAGACGGGGCTGATTCTGTTTGCCGGGCGGCTGACGAGTCCGGGAGACGGGCTGAAGCCCGTCGCAGGTTGAAACCTGCCCCACGGGCTGAGGTGATTACTTCGCGAGAGCGGCGGTGAGCACTTCGACGGCGTGGCGCTGGTAGGGCTCGGCATCGGGCTTCGAGAAGATCTCGGAGGCCTGGTGGAGAAAGCGGCGGGCAGTGGCGTAGTCTTTGCGGCGGTAGGCGATTTCGGCCTGGGCCAGGGTGACGTTGGCGCCCCAGCCGCGGTCCCCAGTGAGTTGCGCGACGGCGTTGCTATCGATGTGCTCGAGGAGGCCGGAGGCTTCGGGCAGGCGATCGAGACGGATCAGGCAAGTGGCGAGCGTGTAGGCCGTGCCATCGGCTAGGGCGCTGTGCGGCCCGAACCCGGCGACGGCGGCTTCGTAGGACTTGCGCCCGTTGGACTCCCCCTGATCGAGGTGCCCGGCGCGGCATTGCGCGAGCGCGGCGTCGGAAAGTGCGGCGACGCTGAAGAACGACTTCGGTCCCTGCTTCTGGAGCGCGACTTTATAAATAGCAAGATCGTCGCGGATGGCGTCGTCCAGGAGGCCGAGGCTGCCTTCGCACTGGGCTCGCGTGGTGACCAGTTGCATGGTCAGTTCGTGGCTTTCGCCGAGGTGCGAGACGTATAGAGGATAGATGGCGGTGGCTTCATCGACGGCTTCGCGGTTCTTGCCTTCCACCATGTAGGCTTGCGCGAGGTTGAGGCGCACGCGGAGAACGCTGGCGCTTTCGGGGCCGCTGGTGCGCGAGAACTCCGAAATCAGCTCGCGGAAAAGACGCTCGGCGGTGACGCCGTCGCCGAGGCGGATGTAGGCGAAGGCGGCGCGCTGCTTGATGGTCAGGCGGTCCTCGGTGTCGAATTCGGGAAGCTTCGAGGCGGTGTCGTAAGCGGCCTGGAATTGGGCCGCGGCGGTCTTGGCGTCGTTCGCGATCAGCGCGATCATGCCGCGCGCCGTGGCGAGCCAGACGGGGAGGTCCTCACGCGGGCCGGTAAGTTTCGGGATGAGCGCCTCCTGCTTGGCAAGCAGCGCGCGGGCGGTCTGCAATGAGCCCTGCTGATAGGTGCGCGCTTCCATGGATGCCTGCTGGAGGCCGACGACGATGGCGTCCTGCGAGAGCGGCCCTTGCGCCTGGATGTAGAGGGCGGCGGCGCGGGCGAATTCGCGGCGGGCGTCGGGATACTCGCTGCGATTGTTGAGCGCCTTGGCGATGGTTTCGTGGAGCCGCGCGGCGACCTCGGGTTCGCCATGGAACTGGCGATCGATTTCGGGCGAGGCGCCTTCCACGGCGTCGAGCAGGGTCTCCTGGGACTTGCCGCTTTGGAAGGGGTCGCTGCGGGCGAGAAGGTCGTCGCCCAGGAAGCGGTTGACGGAGGCGGCGATGGCGGTCTGGCGGTTGGCGCGGTCGCGTTCCCGGGCGGCGCGTCCCCAGAAGAAAAGGCTGACAGCGAGTCCAACGGCCAGGGTCACGGCGGCGGCGATGGCCCAAGGACGGCGCGCACGGGAGGCGGAGAGGCGGCGCTCGGCGAGGGCGGCGCGCTCGCGGGTGAGTTCGAGTTCCCGGCGCTCGGTGCGCCTGGTTTCGAGCGTCTGCAGACGTTCGACCAGGAGGGCCACGCTGGGAAGGCGGCGCACCGGGTCGCCACAGGCAGCCTGCGCGATGTCTTCGCGGATCAGCGGATCGGGAACGTCGGCCTCCCAGCCGGGGGAAAGCGGTTTGCGAAAATCGCCGGCCACCAACTGGTAGATCAGCACGCCGAGCGCGTAGACATCGGCGGAAGCGGTGGGCGATTGGCCGGCGAGCACTTCGGGCGGCAGATACATCAACGTGCCGGTGAGCTCGCCTTCGGCCCCGGACATGGTTTGGGTGAAGCCGAGGTTCGTGATGCCCAACGCGTTGAGCCGGGCGGGATCGACGAGCGCGCCGCTACCGAAATCGGCGACCTTTAGCTGGAAATCATCACCATTGGGAGCGATCAGGATGTTGGCGGGCTTAAGGTCCTTATGGAGCACGCCGATCGCGTGGGCGGCGGCGACGGCTTGCGCGAGTTCGAGGATGATGCGCATGCGGTCCACGAGGGGAATGGCGGGAAGGCCGCCACGGGATTCGGCCCATTCCGCGAGGTTGGGACCGCAGAATTCGCTTTCGAGGTAGTAGGGCGGCGTGTCGAAGTTCCACTCGAGGACGCGGACGAAATCGGGGCGTTCACCGAGGGAGTCCTTCAGGAGGCGGGCGAGGGTGACCTCGCGCTTGAGGCCGCGAAGGCGAAGACCATCGCCGGCGAATTTGAAGACGCGGGATTCGTGCGTCTTGGGATGTTCGGCGAGCCACACTTCGCTGGACGCCGATTCGTGGAGTTTGCGGACGAAGCGCCACTGGTCGCGGCCGGGGACGGCGTCGCCGGGTTGGAAGCCGAGATCGCGCGCCGGGGGCGGGGCGACGGTCTTGCATTGTACTGGTACTGCCAGGCGGTAGCCGACTCGGGGCACTGTGAGGACGATGCGGTTTTCATCGCCAAGCGCTTTGCGGAGTTTCGAAACAGCGGTGGCGAGCGAGCCTTCGACGACAGTCACGCCGGGCCAGCCGAGCTCGAGCAATTCTTCCTTCGTGACCACCTCACCGGCGTGCAGCAAGAGCTGGTAGAGGACTTCGAGGGGCTTCGATTCCAGTTCGACCGCGTCACCATTGGAGCGCAGCTCGCGGCTCGATTCATCGAAGTCAAACTGTTCAAACCGCCAGACGCGCCCGGTCACTTCCCACTCCGACCAGCGGTCTGTATTGAAGGGCATAGGCTTATCGTTCTTTAGAATTCTTGATAGCTCTTCAGACCCCGTCAGCGGCAATCCGTGAAAGCATCGCTCTCAGCAATTCGCCCGCGCTTCTTCTGGGTATTTTATCGAAACCCGAGCGACGAGGCAGCAGTTTAGAGGGGAGTTCAGAGAGATGAAAAACGGGTTACGGATCGCGGTGTTTGGGATGGCGGCCGGCTTGTGCCATGCGCAGGGGACGATCGTGACGGTGGCGGGGTCTTCGACCTGCTGCAATTCGGCGGACGGCGGGCAGGCGACCAGCACATGGCTGCCGTCGGCGGGGGGAATCACACTCGACCGGTCGGGGAATTTGTACATCTGGGACGGGCAATCGAGCAAGGTCCGCAAGGTGAACCCGTCCGGTGTGATCACGACGGTGGCGGGGAACGGGATGCCGGGCTACACGGGGGATGGCGGTTCGGCCACTAGCGCGCAAATCTTTGCCAACGGGAGCGTATACGGGCTGGCAGTGGATTCGGCCGGGAACCTGTACATCAGCGACGGTGAGAACCACGTGGTGCGCAAGGTCAACGCCGCGGGGATCATCAGCACCGTGGCGGGGACCGGGGCGCCGGGATTTTCAGGCGACGGCGGCCAGGCCACCAGCGCGCAACTCGACTTCCCGGCCGGGATCGCGCTCGATAGCGCGGGCAACCTCTATATCGCGGACTCCTCGAATAGCCGTGTACGCAAGGTGACGGCGGCGGGGATCATCAGCACCTTCGCCGGCAACGGGAACGTCAGCTATTCGGGCGACGGCGTGGCGGCGAATACGTCGGCAGTGTCCCGGCCGGAGGGCGTAGCGACCGACGATGCAGGCAACGTTTACATTTCGGAGACCAGCAATTCGCGCGTGCGGAAGGTGGATACGGCCGGCATCATCCACACGATCGCGGGGCAGACCACCAAGACCAACGGGTTCACGGGCGACGGAGGTCCGGCGACGGCGGCTACGCTGTCCGGACCGATCGGGCTGGCGGTGGACCACTCGGGCAATCTCTACATCGCCGACAACGGCAACAGCCGGATCCGCAAGGTGGACGCCGCGGGGATCATCTCAACCTACGCGGGAATCGATGGTAACGCATCGACGCCGATCGGCGACGGAGGGCCGGCAACCAGCGCGTTTCTCGGCGTCCCGAAAGACGTCGTGCTGGATGCGTCGGGCAACCTCTATGTGGCGGGGAGCGCGGGGGGCGTGGCGCGGGTTCGGAAGATCGCGGCCGCAGTGGGCCTGTCGACGAGTCCGACTTCGCTCTCGTTCGCTTACACGATCGGCGGCGCGAGTCCGGCGAGTCAAACCGTCAGCGTGACGGCTTCGAGCTCTGGCCTGGGCTTTACGGCAGCGGCCTCGACGACTTCGGGCGGCAACTGGCTGTCGGTCAGCCCCGCGAGCGGAACGGCTCCGGCTACGCTGACGGTGTCGGTCAACCCGGCGGGGCTGCCCGGCGGCGTGTATCAGGGAGCGGTCACGTTGACGCCAAGCTCTTCCGGAACATCGCCGCAGACCTTTTCGGTGACGCTGACGGTGACGGGCGCGGGCGCTCCTGTCTTCAGCGCGAGCAGCGTCCTCAACGCCCTGGGGTACCAGGCGAAGCTGGCGCCGGATACGGTGTTCGTGATCTTCGGCAGCGGCATGGGGCCGGCGGCGCTCGCCACCGGCAGCGGTCCGAACTACCCGCAAAGTTTGAGCGGAACTTCGATCACGTTTACTCCGCAGGGAGGCGGCACCGCGATCAATGCAAAGATCGTGTATACGTCGGCGGGGCAGGTGGCGGGGCTCTTGCCATCCTCGATTGCACCGGGCACCTATGCGGTGCGGGTGACTTACAACACCCTGGCCAGTGCGCCGCAAAACGTGACGGTCGTGGCGCGCAGCTTCGGCATCGCGACCGCGAACAGCGCGGG
The DNA here is from genome assembly GCA_963796675.1 of Terriglobia bacterium. Lineage (GTDB taxonomy): Bacteria > Acidobacteriota > Terriglobia > Bryobacterales > Bryobacteraceae > CAWCDJ01. The sequence goes on along the minus strand of CAWCMS010000020.1, from coordinate 651,455 downwards.
AACCGGGACGGCGCAGGCCACCATCGGCAATGTGAACGGCGGGGTGAGCCTCACGCGGTTCACCAGCGGCAGCATTGGGTTCGGCGGACTGAATTGGACGCTCACGCCTGCTCATCCCGGCGACACGCTGGTGCTGTGGGGCACGGGCGGCGGCGCCGACGCGGCCAACGATACGGGCGGCACATCCGGAGATCAGACCCAGGCGGGCAATTTCAGCGTGATCGTGGGAGGTCGGCCGATCACGCCTCTCTATGCGGGCGCTTCGTCGGGGTATCCGGGGCTCTGGCAGGTGAACTTTACGATTCCCTCCGATATCACGACGGGATGCTTCACCTCGTTGCAGGTCAGTGCGGGCGGAGAGCTGAGCAATACGGTGACCATCCCGATTGCGGCGGGCGGGCAGAGCGCATGTACCGACTCCCAACTGGATTCGAGCGCGCTCGCGTCGCTGGATAACGGAGGCACCGTGGTGGGCGGCGGGCTCGAGGTTTCCAAGACCCAGGCCATCTCGACTTACATCGTGGGGACTACGCCGACTACGACCACCGCAAGTCAGGAGATCGTCAGCGGGGGCTTCAGTGTCTATACCGCGGCGGAATACGCGGCGATCTTCGCGGGCACACGGATCGGCGATTGCACGGTGACGGACCGGACGGGGACGAACGCGTCCAATCCGGCTGCGCCGAACGCCTACCTGGATGCGGGGGCGACTCTGCCGGTCGCGGGCCCGGGACTGGCGGCGGGCGCGGCGATGACGGTGCTCAGCAGCAATCCAGGTCCGATCTACGGGCTGGTGCTCAACAGCGGGACAATTGCGGCCGGCGGCAATTATACGATCGCCGGCAGCGGCGGTAAGGGCGTAGGATCGTTCACCGCCTCGGTTACGTTTCCGAATAACTTCGTAATTACTAACTGGAGTTCGGTATCTTCCATCAACCGGAGCCAGCCGCTCACCCTGAATTGGACCGGCGGCGGATCGGGCCAAGTCTACATTATCGGAGGAAGCTATGCGGTGGTGGGGAAGGATGCGTCGAACTCCAACATCCTCCACACGACGGGCTTTACCTGCCAGGTCCCGGCGGCGCCGGGTTCCTACACGATTCCCGCTGCGGTGCTCGCGAGCCTGCTGCCGGGCACGCTGGACGCCGCGTCGCTCGCGAACGGTTCGACGACGCTGGCGGTCGAGGTAGTCAATTCGCAGCCCTTCACCGCGCCGTTGACGGGCGGAGGGAAAGCGGCCTTCGCGGGCTTCTCCGCGGTCCAGGCCTATTCAAAGAATCTGCCGGTTCAATAAGGTTACCCATGAAACTTACTCCTTATCTCTCTTTCTTTGCGGTACTTACTGCCGCGGCGCCCTGCCATGCGCAGGCGACCATCACTACCGTAGCGGGGACCGGCAGCGGCGGTTACTCGGGCGATGGCGGCCAGGCGACCAGCGCGAAGCTCGGCGGTGCACTTACGGTCGCGGTCGATAACTCGGGAAACCTGCTGATCTCGGACGGAGGCAACAACAGGATCCGCAAGGTCGATGCGTCCGGCATCATTACCACCGTGGCGGGCGGCGGGAGTGCGATCGGCGGCGGCGACGGTGGATTGGCGACGAACGCGCAGGTTTTTCCAGGCAGTGTGACGGTGGATGGCGCCGGCAATCTGTACATCGCGCAAGGTGCGAGTATCCGCAAGGTCAACACGGCGGGGGTGATCAGCACCGTCGCGGGAACCGGACTGCCGGGCTTTTCGGGCGATGGCGGTCCGGCGACGAGTGCCACGTTTCTGTGCACGAACGTCGTGGCGGATAGCGCCGGAAATCTATATCTGGCCGATAGCCTGAACAACCGTATCCGCAAGATCGACACCAGCGGAATCATTACTACGGTGGCGGGCAGCGGCCAGCAGGGCTACTCGGGGGATGGCGGTCCGGCGACCAGCGCGAAGCTGTATCTGCCGCAGGGGCTGGCGGTGGACCGCCAGGGTAATCTCTATTTTGCGGACAACGCCACACACGTCCGCAAAGTGGATACCAACGGGATCATCACGACGGTGGCGGGCAGCGGCACTCCGATCGCGATCGGTGACGGAGGCCCGGCCACGAAGGCGGGGATGACGGTTACCTGGGTGACTGTGGATGCCGACGGCAACCTCTACCTTGCCGATACGGGAGGAGCGCGCGTTCGCAAAGTGAACACGTCCGGGATCATCAGCACATTTGCGGGCGGCGGGTTGAATACCGGGCAGGGCAATGGCGATGGCGGAGCAGCCACCAGCGCAAACTTCATCAACATTACGAGTGTGGCGGTGGACGCGGCAGGCAACGTATACATTGCGGACAGTGGGGCAGCCCGCGTGCGCAAAGTGTTGTCGGGCGCCTCGGGATCGCCGGTGACGGTTAGTCCGTCGTCGCTCTCGTACTCCTATACGGTGGGGGCCGCGGCGCCGCCGGGTCAGACTGTGGTCATCATCAGTCCGGGAGCGACCCTGACGTTTACGGCGACGCCTTCGACCACCTCGGGAGGGAACTGGCTTTCGGTCAGTCCGTCGAGCGGCACGGTGGGAACGACGCTGACGGTCTCGGTGAATCCCGCTGGCCTCGCGGCGGGCAGTTATAACGGCACCATCACGATCACGCCGAGCGGGTCGGGTAATACGCCGCAAACGGTGCCGGTGAAGTTGACAGTCAACTCTCCCGCCAGTCAGGGCGTCATCTCGACGGCGGCGGGCAACGGATTCATTCCGTATTCCGGCGAAGGAGGCTCGGCCACGAAGGCTGCGCTGGGGGCGAACGCGGTCGCGGTGGATGGCGCGGGGAACCTCTACGTCGCGGATATGGTGAGCAGCCGCGTGCTGAAAATCGATACAGCGGGCACGATTACGACGCTCGCGGGCAACGGGGCGATCAGCTTCTCGGGCGATGGCGGGCCGGCGACGAAAGCGGCGCTGTTCAATCCGAGCGCGGTGGCCGCCGATCGCGCGGGCAATGTCTACATCGCCGACAGCACCAATAACCGAGTGCGCAAGGTGGATACCTCGGGAAACATCAACACGGTGGCGGGCAACGGGAAGGTCGGATTCTCGGGGGATGGCGGACCGGCGACCAGCGCGACGCTCTGGGCGCCGGCCGGTCTGGCGGTGGATAGTGCGGGGAACCTGTTCATCGCCGACAGCGCGAATTCCCGCGTCCGCAAGGTGGACACTGCAGGAGTCATCAGCACGGTGGCGGGCGGGGCGGTGCTGCCGATCTATTCGGGCGATGGCGGCCCGGCCGTGGGAGCGGGGCTCTTCCTGCCCGGAGGAGTCGCGGTGGATGCATCGGGGAACCTCTACATTGCGGATATCGGCAATTACCGGGTGCGCAAGGTAAATACGGCGGGCATCATTTCGACGGTGGCGGGCATGGGCTCCAAGGCCTATTCCGGTGACGGCGGAGCGGGCACCTCGGCGGCGATCGCCTTGTACGGATCGCACGCGGGGCTCGCGACGGACTCGTCCGGCAACCTCTACATCGCGGACGCCGCGAATAACCGGATCCGGAAGGTGGACACGTCCGGAATCATCACGACGGTGGCAGGCAACGGGATCGCCGGCTTCTCGGGCGACGGGAGCCCCGCGGTGAACGCCGGGCTGAACAATCCCAGCGACGTGGCGGTGGACAGCGCGGGCAACCTGTATATCGCCGATACGTCCAACAATCGGGTACGCAAGGTGACGACGGGCGGCGGCGGATCGGCCGCGCCGGGCATTTCGTCGAACGGGATCGTGAACGGCGCGAGTTTCCAGGCAGGGCTGGTGGCAAACTCCTGGGTGACGATCCTGGGCGCGAACCTCTCGCCGGTGACCGATACCTGGGCGAACGCGATCGTCAACGGCGTGCTGCCCACGTCCCTCGACGGCGTGTCGGTCAAAGTGGGGGACAAGCCGGCGTACATCTATTACGTGAGTCCGACACAGATCAACATCCTGGCGCCGGACGTGGCGCAGGGCTCCACGCAGGTCACGGTGACCACGCCCTCCGGCACAAGTTCGACATTCACGGTGGCCTCGAGCCTGTATGCTCCGGCATTCTTCCCGTGGCCGAACAATCAGGTAGTGGCGACACTCCAGGATTACAGCTTTGCGGCCAAGAACGGCACCTGGGCCGGATCCACGACAGTGCCGGCGAAGCCCGGAGACGTACTCATCCTCTGGGGCACGGGCTTCGGCCCGACGAGTCCCGCGGCGCCGACGGGGGTGCAGGTGCCTTCGACCCAGACCTACTCCACGAGCACGCCGCCCACGGTAACGATCGATAACGTCCCGGCGACAGTCTACGGGGCGGCGCTGGCCCCCGGCTTCGTGGGACTGTACCAGGTGGCAATCCAGGTGCCGTCGACGCTGGCCGACGGCGACTGGCCGATCGTGGCAGCAATCGGCGGGGTCTCGTCGCCGAGCGGAATGGTACTTTCGATTAAGAAGTAAGTACTGGTCGAATGACGACGCGGGAGTCATCTCCCGCGTCACTTAAGAAATATCCGAAAAAGGTGGCCCCCTTTCAATCGGTTCACGCTAATATCACTGGAAGCAATTTCCAGAATAGGAGCGCCAACCGATGGCCGACATACAAGTAACCGATCAGGGCATTCCCGTGCCCGGTATCCAGATAGATCTGGCCCATCCTTCGTCTTTGGTCAAATATCTCAAGACGGAACTTCTCCACCTTGCCGTCCTCCCCGACTTTCTGGGGGTCAAAGATATTCCAATTAGTCAAGTGGGAAACAAGAAACCGGTCCGGTTCGACGCCAACGTCCAGCATGAGTTCGAACTCGGCAGCACCAACCCGGAGATTGACGTGACGCCGGGCGCTCACGCGACGATCCAAGTGAATACCGCGCCCAACGCGGACCTTTTCGACGGCGATCCATTCCAGGTTCCAGCGACGATTGCGCCCGGCACCGGCTACTTGTCGGTCGGGTTCCAGGGATCGCTCGACCTCGGTGTGAGCGGCTCGGCCGGTGATCTCACGTTCGGTCTCGATAAGTCGGGCAGCATCGCTCTGGAATACTGGAAAGCTTTCGAGTCAGGCGCGGGCGAGCCTACAGTGGGAAGTGCGCTGGGCCAGGCGTTATCGTGCTTTGTCATTCCCGCCGATGTTTCGGACCTCGACTTACTGGGAACTAACGACATCGCCACGGTATCGGGCAGCGGGAGCCTGAAGATATCGGGTGCCGTCAGTGTGACCGCCTCGCCGAATCCCCTGGCGTCGGCGGATTTGCCTTTGGGACTGGGAACGGTTGCGGTGAAAGCCGGAGCCACGGCCGGATTGTCGGCCGCGTTCACGATTTCGGGCTCATACCAGGTGAGGGTGCAACGCACGGGACCGGGCACGATCCAGCTCAGTTATCTGAAAGAGAAAGGGACCAACCTCACCGTCGACCTTTCCGCCTCAGCGGGTATCCAGGCGTCCATCGGGGATACCGATCTGATCGCGGCGCTGCTGGGGGCCATCAGCACCAGCGACCCGACGAAAGACCAGCAGCTTCTTTCCGATCTGAATCCGCAAGAGCTCACGACGCTCGCAACCGCAATCAAGAGCGGATTAGACCACAGTTTGCAGGCATCGCTCGATCTGGCCCTGTCGGCCGTGACCGACGACCAGGCGGCGTTCCAGTATGTGGTCCAGACGGGGCAGTTGAGCGCCGAGGGCTCCGCCGCGGTTCACAGAGCATTGGACGGAGATCTCACCGGGCTCACGGAAATGGAGGCCACCATGCAGGACGGCGGCATTCTGGCTCCGGGAATCCGGATGCTCAACAGTGCGTTTTCGGAGATGCGAAAGCGGGGATCGACGCTCAAGCTGAACCTCCTCGGGATTCTGAACTACCTGAGCGTTTCCGAGTTGATCCGGAACAGCGAGGTGGTAACGGATGACGTCAGTGGAGACATTACCATCAAGGAGACGGTCACCGGGAACCGGATCAACGCGATTGTCAGTCCGCTCGACCGGCACGAGGCTCTGCGCAAGGCGATCTTCGATTCCGTCCTCATGACGACCAGTTACCGCGCGGGGAAGGCCGTGGCTCTCCCCGAGCTGGACTGCGAGCAGATGCACTTTGCTCTGAATCAGAGCACGAACCACCAGACCATGGGGGACTACCTGAGTTGGTTTGTGGCCTTAAACCTATTAAGCAAGCCCGATAAGGCAAGCATTCTCGCTCAGTTCATCGACGGCGGACCTTCCACGTGCATTCTTCGAACTTCGTTCACGGATTCCGACTGTGCATCGATGTTCCTCAGGACCGCTGATACGCTCTGGGATCAGGATCACTACCTGACGACTGCCCGGCAGGCTTTGCGCGCACTTCTCGATCCCGACCATCAGGCGATCGATCAACTGCGCTATCGGATCGTCGACGATAAGTGGCCGCAGGCGTATGAGATCGGCGCCAATGTCAACCTCGGACCTCTGGTGGGGTTGAGTACCGCCGATCCACGCGTGGAGTTTCTGATTGGCGATGTGATGGACATCGTCGACTGGGCGGGCGGCATGGCTGACGCCGGGAAGCTGGTGCTGGACATGCGCAAGTTCGTCGGAGATTCCGACGTCAACCAGTTGATGCAGAACAACGAATTCAAGAAGAAGCGCGACTCCCTGCAAAAGGCCCTGGCCGCGATGGTCAAGGCCAGTAAGATGCGGTTTGCGGAGCCGTGGGGAATGGTGTGCCTGTATTGGGCGGGAGGATCGCCGGACACCGCTTACGGAAAGGCATCGTGCAAGACCTTCCTGGTGGAGCGCGGGCACCCGCCCGCTCTCGCCGTGGTGCCCGCGGCGGCGGTCCAGGCAGCAGCGGGGCAGTTGTAGCCAGGTCGGCCGGGGAGGTTTCAGATGCCGGACACAGCGAATATCGTATTGCACGCCTACGATGGGGCGCGGCAGTTGTTTCCCAACGACAAGAGATGGTCCGTACAGACTCGCGACGGCAGGTCACAAGCGGACGGGCAGCAAACTCTCTACTTCAATGTTACGGGCGCGTCGGCAATCCTCACGGTGCCGTATTTCGATAACTTCGGAGACCTGTACACGGTGATCGCCGAAGCCGGCGGCTATGACAACTCCGCGTGGTATCCCGTGCCCGTTACCGACGAAGCGCCCGTGAATCTGGACCTGATGTTTCTGCCGAAAGACGGGGTTCCGCACTTCGCCAACGCCACGTGGAGCAAGCTCCAGCAGTCCCGCTCGGGAGTGGCTCAAATGATCCGGCGCGGTTGCGAAAGCCCTGAGGCGAGCGCGGACAAGTACTCGGCGGTGATGGAGAACCGGCCGGCAGCTCTGGCCTGTTTTCTGAATATCGTGACGGCCCTGGCGGACATCGTGCTTCCATCCGGCAAGTGTGCGCTCGAATACTACTGGAACATCGCCTGGCCGGCGGGAGATTGGAAGGATCCGGCCTGGTTCCGCAACCTGGACACCATCTTCAAGCAGGACCGCTTCTTTTGTTATGTGGATCGGGCGATCCTACCCGATGTTCGGGCCGCAAACGGCCATGGCTTCTCGCGCGAGCCGGACCCCCAGGCGTGGGGACACACCGACGCGACGGAAAGCTACAAGCAGACTCAGTTCGATATGGCCAACGTCCAACTTACCTTCCACGGAACCGATACGACCACTTTTACGGATGAGAATCAGAACCAGATTTCCTGCGTCAAGATCGAGCCGGATATCGACTATTACAAGGACGTCGCCGCGCACGCGTTGCTGGAGGTCATTCCCAATTGGATCACGAAAGGGCTGACCGATCCGCGCGTGGTCTATGCGATGCGATGGATGACCGCGAAGCGCGAAGGACTGCATGCCTTCGATCCGCTGTATACCGTGGAGGCGCAAGCTGCCGCGGCAGAAGCGGGGGAATGAACGGACCGGAGTTTCTTCCTATGAGGAGGGAAGACCAATGATTCCGAGACAAACTGCTTATCGTCTCAGTCGCGTTGTTTTGTTTGCCGGCGTGGCGCTTCCGGGAATCGCGGTGTGGGCCGCTCCGGCGGCTGCGTCTTCCACGGAAAAGGTCATCAGCACCGTCAAAGTCGAGACCGCATACGTCTCGTCCGGCGATGCTATTCGCATCGTAGTGAGAGATGGCCCGACCCAGAAAACAACCGCCGAGGTGCGCCTCATCCGCGCAGGCTCGGTCACGGTGGCCAACGATGTGGATTACCAGCCGGCGGCCGGCCAGAGTCCGGGCCTGATCACGGCTACGATCGGTCAGGACCTGCCGTTCGGCACCTATGCGGTGCAGGCGATTTTGAACGGCCAGCCCCTGGTAGCGGAAGGCCAGAAGGTGGATGACGTCGTCGTTGGGCCGGTTGGCGGCGGAGTCGTGACGCTCAACCGGTTCGACCCGGCCGACATTTACGGCACTATGCCCTTCTACGAAAAGAAGGACGGAAAGGTGCGAGCCTTCGAGACCATCGGAGTGGTTCTGCGCGGAAACGGGTTCCTCTTCTCGGATTCCGAGCACGAGAAGACCGCAACGGAAAAAGGCCAGGGTATCGCCGTCTGGATCAATGAGGCCCGCCAGAAGATTCAGTGGGACGGCGCCTGCGGCCCGGAAACACTCGGCAGCAAGAACGCGCCTAAGGACCACGCGATCCACGGAAAAGTGAACGGCAGCGACGAGGCCGAGCTTTGCTATGTGCCTGCTCCGGATAGCGGCCAACTGGTCTTCGCCGCCGGGTTTGGAGATAGCCCGGGAACGTCGCAACTGCTCCGTGTGTTTCCGATCGGCAGCAGTGTCGTGACGAGCATTGCCGCACTGGTCGCGCTCATTCTCGGACTGCTGCCTTTGCTCCTGATCATGTTTGTAAAAAAGAGCTATCGCATCGGGGAGGGAGACTACCGGTTGCGGATGCTCTTCCTGGACGAGGAAACCGACACCTACAGCCTTTCGAAACTCCAGTTCTATTTGTGGACGGTGGCGGCATTGTTCGCCTACTCGTACCTGTTCATCAGCCGGGTTTATGTACAGCACTTACCAACCTGGCCCGACGTTCCGGCTAATCTGCCGGGTATCATCCTGGTTGCGGCGGGGACGGCGATCGGTTCACAGATCGTGACTGCCACTCGGGGGTCGAAGGGCGCCGGCGACCAGCATCCCTCGCTGGCCGACTTCGTCACGAGTGGGGGCGTCGTCGCACCCGACCGCATGCAAATGTTGCTGTGGACCTTACTGGGTATCGGCATGTTCGTTTACGCCGTGCTGCAGATGGCTCCCGGCACGATCACCGAACTGCCGACGATTCCGGACCGGCTGCTGGTTATGATGGGGATCTCGTCCGTCGGCTACCTGGGCGGCAAGATCGCGCGCAAGGCAGGCCCGGTTATCTCCGCGATCGGGGTGGATCCGCCGGATTCCGATGATGCTTTGCGTGCACAGTCGGCGCCTCCCCCGGCATTGCCTGACGTGGTGTCAGCCGTGGTCAGTGGCCGGGCGGCACTGGCCGGTCTGTCGTCAGCGGGCGCCGCGGCTGGGCCGGCGGTTGCGGCCTTAAAGGGGGCAGTGGACGAGGCCGCGGCTGCTCATACCGCGAACGACTTCAACCAGTTGGTCGCCGATCTCGCCAAGTTCCGCGATACCGCGGAAGGAACCGCCGCGCGGGTCGCCAATGACTTCGCCGCGACGCCTCCCAAAGCCAGTCCGGCCGAGGCGCAGGCCGCCCAGCAGGCGGCTGTTGCGTTGCAGGATCTTACCGCAGGGGTGACTGCCGCCATTGCTACGGCGGCTGCCGCTCCGCTCAACGCGGAAGAGAGGCCTGCCGTAGTTACGCGCCGCATCGAACTTCGCGGTACCAACCTTTCGCCGGATGGGCTGGCACAGATCGACAATGCCGATCTTTCGTTCCAATTGCTCTTCAACCAGGACGGCGCGAACGCTCCCGACGTGGTTAGCCGCGACGAAGTGAATCCCACATTTGCAAAGGCGCTGCGGTTCACGATCGATCCATCGCGACTGGTTTCGGCCCAGCGCGACCAGGTGGGTAAGTGGTTCGCCGCGGGCGGCTCGCACACGTTCGCGTTGGTGAACCCGGATGGCCAGCGCGCAGAAGTGAACTTCACGATTTCGCATGGGGCGGCCTAGAAAGCGAGGATATCGAAGTGAACTCGTTACAAAAACAGGCGTGCCGGGCCGTGGTCAACGTATTTGAGACCGGCAAGGTCCGAGGCGACTACGGCGCCGTTACGGTAATCAAAGGCGACAGCGGCCATCTCTCGTATGGACGCAGCCAGGTCAGCCTGGGCAGCGGCAATCTGTTCAAACTGCTGGACCTGTATTGTTCCCAGCCGGGTGCACTCTTCGCTCCGGACTTGAAGCCTCTCTTGCATCGCTTCGAGGAGCGGGACACTACGCTCGATACCGATTCCGACGTAAAAGCCCTACTGGTGAAGGCGGCGAAGGAAGACCCCGTCATGCAGGCGACACAGGATCTGTACTTCAATCAGACCTTCCTCGGGCCTGCCTGCAGCGACGCGGAAGCCTTCGGTGTGACTACCGCGCTCGGCCAAACCGTGGTTTATGACAGCCATGTTCAGGGCGGGTGGGGGACGCTGGCGGCGCGGATCGGCAAGGTCGCAGCCCGGGGCGAAAAGGATTGGGTCGCACAATATGTGCAGATGCGGCGCGATTGGCTGGCCAGCCGCCAGCCTCCCGTCCCCGCCACGGTCTACCGGATGGACTCCTTCAAGACACTGATCGACGCCGGCAACTTCGACCTCACGCTGCCATTTCGCGTCCATGGTGTCCTGATCACGGAAGAAGCGCTGGCGGGCGGTGACACGCCGGCGCCCGGCGATTCCGCAAGGACGCTACGACTCACCACACCCTACCTCCGCGGCGAAGACGTGGCGGCACTGCAACGCGCCCTCGCCGCCAAGGGCCTGGAAAGCACGGCGGACGGCGTTTACGGCCCATTCACGGATGCGCTGGTCAAGAAATGGCAGCAATCAGCGGGAATCACCGAGAACGGAGCCGGGCCGGAGACGAGGCGCTCGCTCAATCTTGTTCCAGCAATGGCCAAGGGACAGGCCGCCTGAAAGGAGGCAAGGAAAGACACTTCAGGAGTTCTGCGGTCGATCGGGACCACCCCGGACGGTGGTGGTCCCTGCCCCCTCGGTTGACTACCTATTTCTGGGAATGCTACTCTATTCTCCTTAAAGGGCTTCCACTGGTCTCTCCGTTCGAAATCTCATGGACGTCATACTGCACCAACTAGGCGAATTACTGCTGAAAGCGGTGCCTACATTCATTCTGGTCGTCCTTCTGCACTTCTTTTTGAAAGGCGTCTTTTTTAAGCCGCTTGAGAAGGTTCTGCACCAGCGTTACGAGGCGACCGACGGTGCCCGTAAGCAAGCCGAGCTCAGCCTGGAGCGTGCTGCCGCCAAGACCGAAGAGTACGAAGCGGCGATGCGCTCAGCCCGTGCCGAGGTCTATGAGGCACAGGAGCGGCTCCATAAAGGGCTGCAAGAGCAACACGCCGCGAAAATGACGGAGGCGCGCCAGCGCGCAGACGCCATGGTCCAGGACGCCAAACAGCTGATTGCAAAGGACGCCGAGGCGGCCAAAGCCGAACTGGCGGCCCAGAGCGACTCGCTGGCCGAGGCGATCGCACATTCTATTCTTCGGGAGAGCGCGGCATGAGAGCTCTGGCGATCGCGGCGCTCTGCTGCGGGCTTGCCGCGACTTCGCCGGTGCTTCGGGCGCAGGAAAAGGGCACGGCCGCCGCGCAGGTCCACGGGGAATCTCCTGGTGCCGAGGAGCACGGTTCCACTCTGATCTGGATGTGGGCGAACTTCCTCCTGCTGGCAGCGGGTCTGGGCTACCTCATCTACAAGAATGCGGGACCTTTCTACGAGGGACGGACCCGCATCATCCGGAAGGGCCTGATCGAGGCCGAAGACCTGCGGAAGGACGCCGAAGCGCGCACCGCGGAAATCGAAAAGCGGCTCGCCAACCTGGAAAACGAGATCGCCGCGCTGCGCGCCGAATCGCAGCGTGAAGCCGCGGCGGAGACCGAACGGCTGTCGGCCCTGATCGAGACCGACATGGCCAGGATTCAAGCGGATGCGGAGCAGGAAATCGATGCGGCCGGGAGGGCGGCCCGCCTCGAATTGAAGCGCCACGCCGCGGCCTTGGCCGTGGATCTGGCGGGGCAGAAGATCCGCGCCCGCATGTCCGATGAAGCCCAGGAAAAGCTGGTCGGGAGTTTTGTCCGCAGAGTGGACATGCCGGCGCCGGCCACGCCGGGCAACTAGAACAACATGACACTTTCAGCAGTAGCTGCACGGTACGCGAATGCCCTTGCGGACGTCGTGACGCAAGCCGGGTCGGGACTCTCCGCCGAGACGGCCGTGGCGGAATTGCGTGCTTTCGAAGACGCTTTGAAAACCTCTACGGACCTGCGCGAAGTGCTGATGACTCCGGCGGTTCCCATCGGCCGGAAACGGGCAGTGATCGGGCGTATCGGCGAATTGCTGAAGGTTTCGCGGATTCTGCGCAATTTTCTGTTCGTGCTTCTGGATCACCGCCGCATCCCGCTGGTGCCGGAAATTCTGGCCACGTTCGAGGAAATCGTCGACGAGCGGATGGGGTATGCCCGCGCCCAGGTACAGTCGCCGCGGGAACTGACCGAGCCGCAGCGCGCCGCGTTGACTGCGGCTCTCGAACGGCTAACCGGCAAGCGGATTCGTGCGCGGTACGCGGTCGACCAGTCGTTGATCGGCGGGGTAATGGCGCGGATCGGATCCAAGGTTTATGACGGCTCGGTGCGCGGCCAGCTCGAATCGCTGGAACGCCGCCTGAGCGCAGAGGCCTGACAGGTAACGAGGAATTATGGCTCACATTCGAGCAGATGAAATTACGAGCATCCTTCGCGAGGAGATTGAGCATTACGAACGCGCGATCGATGTGACCGAGACCGGCTCGGTCATCACCGTGGGCGACGGGATCGCGCGCATTCATGGCCTGGAAAAGGTCATGGCCGGGGAATTGATCGAGTTTCCGCACGGCGTGGCCGGAATCGCCATGAACCTGGAAGAAGACCAGGTGGGCGCGGTGCTGCTGGGCGACTTTACGGAAATCAAGGAGGGCGACGAGGTGCGGCGTACCGGCCGCATCATGTCGGTTCCGGTGGGCGATGCGCTGGTCGGCCGTGTGGTCGATGCCCTGGGGCAGCCGATCGACGGCAAGGGCCCCATCGCCAGCGCGCAGTTCAACCCGGTGGAGCGCCTGGCGCCGGGCGTGATCGCGCGACAGCCCGTGAAAGAGCCGATGCAGACCGGCCTCAAGGCGATCGACGCGATGATTCCGATCGGGCGCGGGCAGCGCGAGCTGATCATCGGCGACCGCCAGACCGGCAAGACCGCGATCGCGGTGGACGCCATCATCAACCAAAAGGGCGGCGACGTGATCTGCATCTACGTCGCGATCGGGCAGAAGCGCTCCACAGTGGCGCAGGTGGTCAAGACGCTCGAAGACCACGGCGCCATGGACTACACGATCGTGGTGGCGGCTACGGCCTCCGACCCGGCGCCCATGCAGTACCTGGCGCCGTTCGCCGGCTGCTCCATTGGCGAGTACTTCCGCGATAACGGCAAGCACGCGCTCTGCATCTACGACGATCTTTCGAAACACGCCGCGGCGTACCGCGAAATCTCGCTGCTGCTGCGCCGCCCGCCGGGGCGCGAGGCCTATCCGGGCGACGTGTTCTACCTGCACAGCCGTCTGCTCGAACGCGCGGCCAAGCTGAGCAAAGAACACGGCGGCGGCTCGCTGACCGCTCTGCCGGTGATCGAAACGCAGGCGGGCGACGTTTCGGCGTACATTCCGACCAATGTGATTTCGATTACCGACGGCCAGATCTTTCTCGAAGCCGACCTGTTCAACTCCAACGTGCGGCCGGCCATCAACGTCGGTATCTCGGTGAGCCGCGTGGGCGGCAACGCGCAGACGAAAGCGATGAAGTCGATCGCCGGCGGCCTGCGTCTCGACCTGGCGCAATACCGGGCGCTGGCGGCGTTCGCGCAGTTCGGCTCCGACCTCGATAAGGCTTCGCTCGACCAGCTCAATCGCGGTAAGCACCTGGTAGAGATCCTGAAGCAGGGGCAATACCAGCCGCTGCCTCTCGAAAAGCAGGTGGTGATCATCTTCGCCGGCACGCGCGGGTACCTCGACGATCTGCCGGTGGAGCACTGCCGCAAGTTCGAAGAGGAACTGTACCGCTTCATCGACAACGCCCACCGCAGCCTGTGGGAAGAGATCCGGACGAAGAAGGCGCTCGACGACGCGCTGCGGGCGCGGGTCACCAGCGTCATCGAGGAGTTCAAAGCCCGCTTCGTGGCGGAGAACCAATCGGCGCATGCCTAGTCTGATCGACATCCGGCGGCGTATCCGCTCGGTCAAGAACACGCAGCAGATCACCAAGGCCATGAAGATGGTCTCGGCGGCCAAACTGCGCCGGGCGCAGGACCGGGTGATCGCATCGCGGCCGTATGGCCGGTTGCTCCGAACGGTGCTAGGGAACGTGGCGGCGGCGGTCGGCGCCAGCGAGGAAGCGGCTGCCAATCCGCTGCTGGCGCAGCGTCCGGAGCACCGGATCCTGCTCGTGCTGCTGACCAGCGACAAAGGTCTGGCGGGAGCGTTCAACTCCAACCTGATCAAGGGCGCGCTGCGGTTCCTCGCCGAGCATTCCGCGGATGACGTGCGGATGATGCTGATCGGCCGCAAGGGCCGGGATTTTTTCCGCAAGCGAACCAATCCGATTCTGGAAGAGCACATCAACCTCGCGGCGAAACCTCGCTACGAGGAGATCGAGGCGATCGCCGGAACGGCGATGGATCTGTATCGGGCTGAAGAGATCGACGCAGTCTACCTGATCTATAACGAGTTCAAGAGCGTGGTGTCGCAGAAGCTGACGGTCGACCGGGTGCTGCCGGTGGAAGTTCCCGCTCAGGCCACGCCCGTCGACTACATTTTCGAAGAGCCTCCGACGGAGATGCTCCACATGCTGCTGCCGCGGTACGTGGCGATGGAATTCTACCGCGCCCTGCTTGAAACGGCGGCCTCGGAGCATGCCGCGCGGATGACCGCGATGGAAGCCGCGACCTCCAACGCGGGAGACATGATCGATAAGCTGACGCTGCACATGAACCGCGTGCGGCAGGCCAGCATTACCAAGGAAATCATCGAAGTGGTGAGCGGCTCGGCCGCCGCCGAGTAAAGGGAAATTATGGCGTCAAGCAATGCATTGGTAGTCGGAAAAGTGGTCCAGGTGGCAGGCCCGGCCGTGGACTGCGAATTTCCCGAGGGGCAGATTCCGCTTCTCTATACCGCGATTCGCGTGACCAGCGAGGGCTACGACGTTCCTGAGCCCATCGACATCATCTGCGAAGCGGAGCAGCATATCGGCGAAGGCCGCGTGCGAACGATCGCGCTGCAGCCTACCGAAGGCCTCGTGCGGGGCATGAAGGCGATCAGCCTGGGCCACCCGGTGGAAGTGCCGGTGGGACCCGAAACGCTCGGCCGCGTGCTGAACGTGATCGGCCAGCCGGTGGACGAGATGGGACCGGTGAATGCCAAGAAGCATTACTCGATTCACCGTCCGGCTCCTTCCTTTGAAGAGCAGTCGACCCGTCTTGAAATGTTCGAGACCGGCATCAAGGTCATCGACCTGATCGAGCCCTACCTGCGCGGCGGCAAGATCGGGCTGTTCGGCGGCGCGGGCGTGGGCAAGACGGTCATCATCCAGGAGCTCATCAACAACATCGCCATGAAGCACGGCGGCGTTTCGGTGTTCTCCGGAGTGGGCGAGCGCACGCGCGAAGGCAACGATCTGTGGCTCGAAATGCAGGAATCGGGCGTCATCGACCCGAAGGATTATAAGAAATCGAAGTGCGCGCTGATCTACGGGCAGATGACGGAACCCCCCGGGGCGCGTCTGCGGGTCGGCCTGACCGGACTGACGGTGGCCGAATACTTCCGCGACGAAGAACACCAGGACGTGCTGCTGTTCATCGACAACATTTTCCGCTTCACGCAGGCAGGGTCGGAAGTATCGGCGCTGCTCGGACGCATGCCGAGCGCGGTGGGATACCAGCCCAACCTGGCGACCGAGATGGGCGAGCTGCAGGAACGTATCACCTCCACCAAGAACGGCTCCATCACTTCGGTGCAGGCGATATACGTGCCCGCGGACGACTACACGGATCCGGCGCCGGCTACGGCGTTCGCGCACCTGGACGCCACGACGAACCTTTCGCGTGAAATCGCCTCGCTCGGCATCTACCCGGCGGTCGATCCGCTGGCGTCGACGTCGCGCATTCTCGATCCGCTGATCGTCGGGCAGGATCATTACGATGTGGCGCAGTCGGTGAAGGGCGTGCTGCAGCGCTACAAAGACCTGCAGGACATCATCGCGATCCTGGGTATCGACGAGCTGTCGGACGAAGACAAGCTGTCGGTGGCGCGCGCCCGCAAGATCCAGCGCTTCCTCAGCCAGCCGTTCCACGTAGCCGAACAGTTCACCGGCTTCCAGGGCAAGTATGTGAAGCTGGCCGACACCATCAAGGGCTTCAAGGAAATCGTAGACGGCAAGCACGACGAAATTCCCGAGCAGGCATTCTATATGCAGGGAACGATCGAAGAAGTGTTGGAGCGCGCCGAGGCCCTGAAGAGAGGTTAAGCCGATGCCCGAGATGCTGCAACTCGAGGTGGCCACTCCGGAGCGGCTGCTGGTCCGTGAGTCCGTGGATGACGTGCAGTTGCCCGGTAAGGATGGCTACATGGGGATTCTTCCCGGCCACGCCGCCCTGTTGGGACAGCTCGGCACGGGGTTCCTGAGCTACTCCGCGGGAGGCCGCACGCGATTCCTTTCCGTGCGGGGCGGCTTCGTCGAGGTATTGCCGGACCACGTGCGCGTATTGGCGAATGCGGCCGAGCGCGCCGAGGAGATCGACCTGCAGCACGCTCGCGACGAGCTGAAGCGGGCGAGCGAAGAGAGCGTGAATCCTTCCGTAGGGGTCGATCCGGCGATTGCACTCGAAGCGCTGGCGTGGGCACAGGCTCGCGTGCAGGCGGCGGAGCGAAAGTAGGTACCATGCGGCGACTGGCGCTACTCGCGGCTCTCTGTTGCGGCACGGCATTCGCGGCCCGGCCGGTACGGCTGATCTTCGACACGGATATCGGCAACGACGTCGACGACGCACTGGCGCTGGCCATGATTCACCGGCTGGAAAGCCTGGGCGAAGTTCAGTTGCTGGCGGTGACCATCACGAAGGACTGCCACTTCGCCGCGCCCTATATCGACGCGGTCGACACGTTCTACGGGCGCCCGCAGATTCCGATCGGTGTTCTACCGCCGGGCAATCCGCCGGGCAAGGACGCCCCGATGATCCAGTTGCCGGTGGAATCCGGTTACTACCCGCACAAGCTGAAGGATCAGCGCGACGCGCAGGATGCGGTGGCGCTGCTGCGGAAGGTTCTCAGCAAAGAGAAAGACCACTCGGTGGTAATCGTGCAGGTGGGCTTCAGCACCAACCTGGCACGGCTGCTGCGCACCGACCGGGCGCTGATCGCGCGCAAAGTGAAACTGCTCTCGGTGATGGCGGGCTGGTACCCCAGCGGCAAGAAAGAGTTCAACATTTACTCGGACCTTGCGTCCGCGAAGGAACTGTTCGCGGGCTGGCCGACGCCGATCGTGGCCAGCGGCTGGGAGGTCGGCGACTCGATCAAGTATCCGGCGTCGAGCATCGAGCACGATTTCAGCTACGTTCCGCACCATCCGGTGGTGGACGCCTACCGCGCCTACATGAAGATGCCCTACGACCGTCCGACCTGGGATCCGACCGCGACCCTCTATGCCATCCGCCCGGATGCGGGATACTTCGGGTTGTCGGCGCCGGGGACGATCTCGGTGGATGACGCCGCGATCACGCACTTCGCGGAATCGCCCAAGGGCCTGCATCGTTACCTGACGGTGACTCCGGAGCAGCGGCAGAAGGTGCTGGCGGTGATGATCCAGTTAGCCAGCGCTCCCCCGGACCGGAAGTAGCATTTCGGAATTCCTATCAATTTCTCAAAGTCCCCTCATAAAGACAATCTATAAACAAAATCGTTGCCTCTTATACATTCCGCCATTGACAATGGTAGTGACCGTCCGCGGAAACGCCGTCTGCCGGGTTCCCCGGTATCTTCCGCCCAAGACATTTCAGGAGATGCGAACTTGAACGACTTGCAAGATTTTTTACGTCTTTCTTATTCAGAGCTGGAGGACTTGAATCTCCAGGCGAAGGAGGAGCGGAAAAACCGTGTTCCTCTCGGCCAGATTCAGGAAGAGCGGCTGAAGTACCTGAGCGATGAGAAGCGGATTAAAGCTGTCACGGTTCTATTCAGCGACCTGGAAGGCCGGCTGCACATGCTCGACTATGACAAGAAGTTCCTGGTCAAGAGCTACGACAACCTGACCTTCGACGGCTCCTCGATCCGGGGATTCACCGCGCAACGCGAGAGCGACCTTCGGCTGCACATGGATTGGGGCTCGTTCTACTGGGCTCCCGCCGATGTCTTCGGCGCGGGCAAGGTGCTGGTGTTCGGTGAAGTCATCGACAAAGACGGCACACCGTACTCCGCCGATATCCGCGGCGTCCTGAAGGGGTACGCCCAGCAACTGTTCGAGGCCAAAGGCTACACGCTGAATGCCGCGAACGAGATCGAGGGCTTCCTGTTCAACGGTCCGGATGCGGAGCACCGCTATCACGAGACTGGTAAGTTCGAGTACGTCAGCACGGGCGGCTACTACCACTCGCTTCCCGGCGATCCCCTGCGGCTGTTCATCGATACCACCGCCGAAGTGCAGCGCGCCATGGGCTTCCAGAACGAGAAGGACCATCCGGAAGTGGCGCCGTCGCAGTTCGAAATCAACTACAGCTACGCCGATGTGGTCACCGCCGCCGACCAGATTCAGCTCTACAAGCTGATCTGCCGCCAGGTGGCGACCAAGATGGGGCTGACCGCGAGCTTCCTGCCGAAGCCCGTGGTGGGAGTCAACGGCAGCGGGATGCACACCAACGTTTCGATCAGCAAGAACAGCAAGAACCTGTTCTGGGATCCGAACGGCGAGGAGAAGCTGAGCAAATTCGGCTGGCAGTTCGTGGACCGAATCCTGACGCACGGCAACGACCTCTGCCTGCTGCTGAACGCCAGCGTCAATGCCTACCGCCGGCTCGATCCGCACTTCGAAGCGCCGAACCAGCTCAAGGCCTCGGCAGTGGACCGCGGCTCGATGGTTCGCATCCCGATCGGCAACGAGCGGAGCATGCGGGTGGAGGTGCGCTCGGTGGGGCCGGATGCGAATCCGTACCTGGTGCTGCTGTCCGTGTTTAAGACCGGCCTCGAAGGCGAGATCGCCAAGATCAAAAACCTGCGCGCGGCCGAGCGCTACCTGCCGGACAACATCTACGACGCCATGGCGAACTACCGCTCGGCGGAATGGATCACGAAGCTGCTGGGCGAAGACGTGAAGGGCCGGTATGCCGACCTGAAGCAAGCCGCGGCCGATCGCTGCCCGCGCCTGCTGGGAACCATCGTGAAGTCGCCGGAAGTGCAGTTCCACCACGCGGTTTACAATCAGTACCTCTGGAACCAGTTCTAGGTTTCTCTCGCTTTCGCACGCGCTCCCTGACGGCCGCGTCTCTGTTTTTCACAGAGCCCGGCCTTCAGGGAGCGAGTTGCGTTTAGGACTTCGATCGTTAGCGGGCACACCTCCCATCCATCCACTCCTCCGCATACTGCGAGCTTCCTCACCTTTCGCTCTTGGAATTCGGCGTGCTAGGCCGTAGCATCGGGAGCAATGGCTCGGACAATCTTGCCTGGTAAGCCCTATCCGCAAGGCGCCACTTGGGACGGAACGGGCGTGAATTTCGCGCTCTACTCCGAGAGGGCCGACGGGGTGGAGCTCTGCCTCTTCGACGACGTGGATGCCAAGGAGTTCGAGACGGTAGCGGTGCGCGAATCGACGGGGCACGTGTGGCACTGCTACCTTCCGGCGATCAAACTCGGGCAACTGTACGGTTACAAGGTTCATGGGCCCTATGATCCAGAGCACGGGGAGCGCTTCAATCCGGCGAAGCTGCTGATTGATCCGTACGCCAAGGCGGTGGCCGGGGAGCTGAACTGGAAAGCCCCGGTGTTCGGCTATCAGCTCGACTCCAAGGACGAGGACCTCTCCTGCGATTCGAATGAAGACTTCTGGGGGGTGCCCAAGAGCGTGGTTACCACGTCGCATTTCGATTGGGAGAACGACCGTCCGCCGATGACGCCGCTCAACGACACGATCGTCTACGAGATGCACGTGAAGGGCTTCACGGCACAGCACCCGGAAATTCCGCAGGAGCTGCGCGGCACGTACGCGGGGCTCGCGCATCCGGTGGCGGTGGAGTATTTGAAAAAGCTGGGAATCTCCGCCGTCGAGCTGATGCCGGTGCACGAATTCATCGACGACAAGTTTCTGCTGGATCGAGGCTTGCGGAATTACTGGGGATATAACTCGATCAATTTCTTCTCGCCGGAATCGCGTTACAGCGCTTCGGGCGACCGCGGGGAGCAGATCGGCGAATTTAAGGCCATGGTGAAGGCACTGCACCGCGCGGGGATCGAAGTGATTCTCGACGTCGTGTACAACCATACGGCCGAAGGCAACCAGATGGGGCCCACGCTCAGCTTCCGCGGCATCGATAACGCCACCTACTACCGCCTGAAGGACGACCAGCCGCGCTACTACACGGACTACACGGGCACCGGCAATACGCTCAATGTGCGGCATCCGCAAGTGCTGAAGCTGATCATGGACAGCCTGCGCTACTGGATTCAGGACATGCACGTGGACGGTTTCCGCTTCGACCTGGCGGCGGCCCTGGCGCGCGAACTGCACGCGGTCGACCGGCTGTCTTCCTTCTTCGACATCATCAACCAGGATCCGGTGATCTCGCGGGTGAAGCTGATCGCCGAGCCCTGGGACGTCGGGCCGGGCGGATACCAGGTGGGCGAGTTTCCGCCGTTGTGGGCGGAGTGGAACGGAAAGTACCGCGACGTGGTGCGGCGCTACTGGAAGGGCGACGATGGCCAGCTTGCGGAGCTGGGCTACCGGCTGACCGGTTCGAGCGATCTCTACCAGCGCGACGGACGGCACCCGACCGCGAGCGTCAACTTCGTGACGGCGCACGACGGCTTCACGCTCCAGGACCTGGTGAGTTACGACAATAAGCACAACGAGCGCAACGGGGAAGACAATCGCGACGGCACGGACCAGAACTTCTCGTTCAATTACGGGGAGGAAGGCGACACCGACAATGAAGAGATCATCGAGACGCGCGAGCGGCAGAAACGGAATTTCCTGCTGACGCTGCTGTGTTCTCAGGGAGTACCGATGATCTGCGGGGGCGACGAGATCGGCCGCACGCAATCCGGCAATAACAACGCCTATGCGCAGGATAATCCGCTGAGCTGGACGGACTGGAATCTGGACGAACGAAAGAAGGCATTGCTCGATTTCACCATCCGGCTGTTGGAGCTGCGGCGCGACCATCCCAACCTACACCGGAGGAAATTTTTTCAGGATCGCCCGATCAACCCTGGGCACGCACAGGAGAGGCAGGTGCACGGCAAGCAGCAGAAAGATATCGAGTGGCTGCGTCCGGACGGTGAGGAGATGACGCCCGAGGAATGGAGCGCCGGCTGGGTGCGCTGCATCGGGCTGCGGCTCAATGGGAACACGCTCGACGATGTCAATGGAGTCGGCGAGGCGGTTGTCGACGACACGTTTCTCATTTTGCTGAATCCGCACCACGAACCGATCCAGTTTTATATGCCGTCGCGGGAGGGATCAGCCTGGGAAGTGCTGATCAGCTCGGCCACCCCGGAAAATGCCGAGAAGCAGATGGTTGAAGCAGGCAAGCCTTACGAGCTGATTCCCCGAAGCACGGCGCTGCTGCGGGAGATCAGCGATTGATGGAGCGCCGATTCCCGGTGAGTGCGGAAGTCATTCGAGGGGAAGGAGTGCATTTCCGGGTATGGGCGCCCCGGTGCCGGGGCGTCGAGGTGCTGGCGGAAGCGCCAATGGAGGCCTTCCCGCTGGCGGAGGAGCCGGGCGGATATTTCGCCGGACTCGTCAGCGGGGCGGGTGAAGGCCTGCGATACCGTTTCCGGCTGGATGGCGGGGAAGCGTTTCCGGACCCGGCATCGCGTTTTCAGCCGGAGGGGCCGCACGGGCCGTCGGAGGTCGTCGAGCCGGCCGGCTTCCCGTGGAGCGACGAAGCGTGGGGCGGGCTGGAACTCGAAGGGCTCGTCATTTCCGAACTACACGTCGGCACCTTCACGCGCGAGGGTACGTGGGAGGCGGCGCAGCGGCAATTGCCGGAGCTGGCGGCGGTGGGAATCAACGCGGTGGAGGTCATGCCCGTGGCGGATTTCCCCGGCGGCTTCAACTGGGGCTACGACGGCGTGGGCCTGTTTGCGCCGGTGGCGGTATACGGCCGCCCGGACGATTTCCGGCGTTTTGTGGATGCGGCGCACGGCAACGGAATCGCCGTGATCCTGGACGTGGTGTATAACCACCTGGGGCCGGACGGCAACTATATTGACCGCTATTCCGAAACCTACTTCACCGACCGCTACGAGAACGAATGGGGCCGCGCCATCAATTTCGACGGGCCGGGCTCGGGGCCGGTGCGGGAGCTGGTCTCGGCCAACGCCGCGATGTGGGCCTCCGAATATCACCTGGACGGGCTGCGGCTGGATGCGACGCAGCAGATCTTCGACGCTTCGCCGGTGAACATTCTCGACGAGCTGACGGCGCGTATGCGCCTGGCGGCCGAGGGGCGGAGGGTGCTGGTGATCGCCGAAAACGAGCGTCAGCGCGCGGTGCTGGTGCGGCCGCGCGAGGAGGGCGGCTTCGGGCTCGACGCGGTGTGGAACGACGATTTTCATCATTCCGCTCACGTCGCGGCGACGGGCCGGAGCGAGGCTTATTACAGCGACTTTCGGGGCACTCCGCAGGAGCTGATTTCGGCGGCGAAGTACGGCTTCCTGTACCAGGGGCAGCGCAGCTCGTGGCAGTGCAAGCGGCGGGGCACTCCGGCGCGCGATCTTCGTCCGGCGAGCTTCGTCGCCTTCCTCGACAATCACGATCACATTGCCAACGCCGGCGGGCGGCGATTTCACGAATTGACCAGCCCGGGACGGTTTCGCGCGCTGACCGCGCTGCTGTTGCTGGGGCCCTGGACGCCGCTGCTGTTTCAGGGGCAGGAGTTCGCGTCGTCGAGCACGTTCCATTTCTTCGCGGATCACGGGGACGAGCTGCGCGCTCTGGTGTACGAGGGGCGCTACCAGTTCCTGGCGCAGTTTCCGAGCCTCGCCACGCCCGAGATGCGGGCCTGCTATCCGGATCCGGCTGATCCGGCCACGTTCGAAAGCGCGAAGCTGGATTTCACGGAGCGCACCACGCATGCCGCGGCCTACCGGCTTCACCGGGACCTGATCCGGCTGCGTCGCCGAGAACCGGCCTTTCGCGCGCAGCGCAAGGGCGGCATCGATGGCGCGGTGCTGGGAGATGAGGCGCTGGTGCTGCGCTACTTCGAACCGGCGGATGGCGAGCGGCTGCTGCTGATCAACCTCGGACCGGACCTGCGGCTGGATGCGCCCGCCGAACCGCTGCTGGCGCTGCCGGAAGAGCGGCGGTGGACGCTCCAGTGGTCGAGCGAAGATCCGGTATACGGAGGAAGGGGAGGCACGGTGGAATCGGCAGGAGAGTGGAGGATTCCCGCGCACGCCGCGATCGTGATGAGGCCAGAGCCGGGGAATGAACCATGGCGGATCTGATCCGAAAGCTGCCGAAGCGGGGATTGCCCGAACCCGAATCGGACCCGCACCTGCGGCAGGAGTGGCTGGTGACGAACGGGCTGGGCGGCTACGCTTCGGGCACGGTCCGCGGGGACATCACGCGCCGGTATCATGGCCTGCTGATCGCGGCGCTCCCGAATCCGCTGGGCCGTACGGTGATGTTGAATGCGCTGGCGGAACGGCTTCGGCTGCCGGACCGGAGGGTCTGTTACATCGGGGCCGAAGAGGTCACGGGCACGTCGCCGGAGCACATCCTGCACCTTGCGGAGTTCCGGCTGGAAGCGGGGCTGCCGGTGTGGCGCTACGAGGTGGAGGGCTTCGTCCTCGAGAAGCGGCTGTTTCTGACGTACCGGCAGAATACGGTGTGGGTTAGCTACAACCTGTTGGCGGGTGCGGGGACGCTGCGGCTGGGCTTGCGGCCCGCGATCCATTTCCGCTCGCACGATGCGCCGGTGAGCAGCACGGATCCCCGCAAATACGTCCTGACCGTGCGCGAAGATCAGTTTGAGATCAGCGCGGACAATGACCTGCCGCCGCTCCGGCTGCGGGTTCACGGACCGTCGTCGGCCTTTACGTTTGACCGGAAACAGACGGGCGCCATCCCCTATCCGGCGGAGAGAAACCGCGGTTACGAGTGGCAGGGCGACTTGTGGAGTCCGGGCTACTTCCGGTCCGATCTTTCGGAAGGGCAGGTCACAACCTTGACGGCGTCGACGGAGCCCTGGGAGACCATCGATTCGCTCACGCCGGAGTCGGCGTTTCACGCGGAGGTGAATCGAAAGCGTCTGCTGCTGGCGGCCGCTCCGCCGGCGATGCGCGAAGGCGTTGGCGCGGAGTGGGTGCTGGCGGCGGACCAGTTCCTGATCACGCCGGCCGGCCGCCAGGAAGACGCGGCGCGGGCACGGGCACAGGGCGACGAGATCCGCACGGTGATCGCGGGCTACCACTGGTTCACCGACTGGGGCCGCGACACGATGATCAGCCTGGAAGGCCTGACGCTCGCCACGGGGCGGTCGATCGAAGCCGGATGGATTCTACGCACCTTCGCGCAATACATCCACGATGGCCTGATTCCCAACCTGTTTCCTGAGGGCAACGCGAAAGGCCTGTATCATACAGCGGATGCCACCCTCTGGTACTTCCATGCGATCTACCGTTACCTGAAGTACACGGACGACCGTACGACGCTGCGGCTGCTGCTGCCCAAGCTGGTGGACATTTTGCAGCATCATCTGCGGGGGACCAGCTTCGGTATCGGGATGGATCCGCATGACGGCCTGCTCCGGCAGGGCCAGCACGGCTACCAGCTCACCTGGATGGATGCGAAGGTGGGCGACTGGGTAGTGACTCCACGGCGCGGCAAGGCGGTGGAAATCAACGCGCTGTGGTACAACGCACTGCGGCTGCTCGAAGAGTGGCTGCGCGAAGAAGGCAGCGAGATCGATGCGCGCCGGCTGGGCGAACTGGCCGCGCGCGTCCACGAATCGTTCAATGCACGGTTCTGGAACGAGGAGCGCTGCTATCTGTACGACGTGGTGGACGCCGAGGGCGGCGGCAACGACGACGCCTGCCGGCCGAATCAGGTGCTGGCGATTTCGCTCGACTATCCGGTGCTCGACCGGCACCTGTGGAAGCCGGTGATGGACGCGGTGACCGACCGCCTGTTGACGCCGGTAGGGCTTCGCTCGCTTTCGCCGGACCATCCGGACTACAAGCCGAAATACTACGGCGACCTGCGCTCCCGCGATGCGGCATACCATCAGGGCACGGTCTGGGCCTGGCTGATCGGGCCGTACATCGACGCATTTTTGAAACTGAACCCGGACCAGGTGGCGGCGGCGAGGAAGCTGCTCGAAGGCCTGGTACCCCAGCTTTCGGAGCAGTGCGTGGGCTCGATCAGCGAGGTGTTCGACGCCGATCCGCCCTACACGCCGCGCGGCTGCGTGGCGCAAGCCTGGAGCGTGGCGGAGGCGCTGCGCTGCTGGCTGAAGACGAGCCTGCGATACTGATAGCAATGGCTCCCGACACGCACCTGTTTACACCTCTTGCGATTCGTGATGTTACTTTTCGGAACCGGATCGCCGTCTCGCCGATGTGCCAGTATTCGAGCGTAGACGGCTTCGCCAACGACTGGCACCTCGTTCATCTGGGAAGCCGCGCGGTCGGCGGCGCGGGCCTGGTGGTCATGGAGGCCACGGCGGTAGAGCCGCGCGGCCGAATCTCTCCGGCCGATCAGGGAATCTGGAAGGATGAGCACGTGCCGTTCCTCACGAAGATCGCGGAGTTCGTGAAGAGCCACGGCGCGGCGGCGGGCATTCAACTGGCACATGCGGGGCGGAAGGCGAGCACGCAGCTTCCCTGGGAAGGTCACGCGATGGTACCGGTGGCGGAGGGCGGTTGGCAGCCCGTGGCGCCGAGCCCGGTGCCCTTCCATGCCGAGGATCCGGCGCCGGAGGAACTGTCGCAGGCCGCGATTGCGGGTGTAGTCGAGGCGTTCGCGGCGGCGGCCAGGCGCGCGCTCGAGGCGGGCTTTCAGGTGGTCGAAATCCACGCCGCGCACGGATACCTGATTCACGAGTTTCTTTCACCGCTCAGCAATTTCCGCAAGGATGAGTACGGCGGGTCATTCGAAAATCGCATCCGGCTGGCGCTCCAGGTGACCGAAGCGGTGCGCGCGGTGTGGCCGCAAGCGCTGCCCTTGTTTCTGCGCATCTCGGCCACGGATTGGGCTGAGGGCGGCTGGGACATCGACGAATCGGTGGAGCTGGCGCGGCGAGTGAAACCGATGGGCGTAGACCTGGTCGACTGCTCTTCGGGCGGGCTGGCAGTGCACCAGAAGATTGCGGTGGCGCCGGGCTACCAGGTGCCTTTCGCGCGGCGGGTCCGCTGCGAGGCGGGAATCGCCACGGGCGCCGTGGGGCTGATTACCGGCGCGAAGCAGGCCGATGAGATCGTGCGGAGCGGCAGTGCGGACCTGGTGCTGCTGGCGCGCGAGATGTTGCGCGATCCGTACTTCCCGCTGCATGCGGCGCGGGAGTTGGGCGTGCAGGTGCAGCCGCCGCTGCAATACGCGCGAGCATTTTGAAGCCGATGCCGACCGTCCCTTCGCTTGCGGATGAAGTCCGTCACCTGCATTCCTGTTTGTTCGCAAAGCCGATCGACGCCGCCGGGGTCGCGCGCTATGAGGCGGCACACCGGGAGCTCGGGCTATCGGAAGAGCCTTCGCTGGTGACTGCCGCGGTGGTCGCCCGGCGGTTGGATGCCGAGGCGGTGGAGTTTGTGCTGCGGCGGCGCGGCAAGGCGCATGAGCTCACGCGGAAATTACAGGTGCTCTGCTATCTGGCCGAAGTGCGGTCGGAATACCTGGGAGAATTCGTGAATCTGCGGCCTTCGCGCGCCCGTGCCGTGGCGGCACTGGCCGCGGCCACGCTCGGCTGCGCGTGGAAGCTGGTGAAGGGCGCGTACCTTGTTCGCCGTCATGGACTCGTTTGACATCGCCGTAGTCGGATCGGGGCCGGGCGCCGCGTTCGCTGCTTACGGCGCGCGTGGACGGCGCATCCTCATGCTCGACGTGGGGTTCGACGCGCCCCGCGCGCCGGAGCTGTCGATGAATCTTTACGATCTGCGGCGGCAGTCGGACGATCTCTTCGCGCCGCTGATCGGCGAACAGTTCGAAAGCCTGTACAATTTGGCGCACCGGCCGATCAGTTTGAAGCTGAAGTCGCCGCGGATGTCGTATATCGTGCGGGACTGGCTGCGGCTTTCGCCGGTGGCGAGCCGGAGCTTCGAAGGCGTGATCAGCCTGGCGAAGGGCGGTCTCGCGAATGGCTGGGGCGCAGGCGTGTATCGCTTCACCGATCGCGACCTTGCAGGGTTTCCAGTCGGCGCCGAGGAGCTGCGGCCGTTTTACGACGAGCTGACCGGGCATGTCGGGGTGAGCGGGTCGAACGACGACCTGGAGCCGTACTTCGATCACGACGAGGGCCTGCAGCCTCCGCTGAAGCTGGCGCCGTTTTTCGAAGAGATGATGGCGGGCTATCGCCGGAAGGGCGCCGGATTTCGCGAGGCGGGCGTGACGCTGGGGCGTCCGCGCCTCGCGGTGTTGACGCTGCCGCATCGCGGGCGCGAGCCGTACGGGTATCGTAACCTCGAGTTCTTTCAGCCGCACGATCCGGCCATCTATACACCGGCTTACACCGTGGACGAGATGATCCGCGCGGGCGAAATCGAGTACCGCGGCGGAAGGCTGGTGCTGCGGTATCGCGAGCGGGAGGACGGCGTCGAAGTGGTCGCGCGCAACCTGGAGACGGGCGTCGAGGAGACCGTGCTCGCGCGCAAGCTGCTGTTGGGCGCGGGGGCGCTGAATACGGCGCGCATCGTGCTCGAATCGGCGGGCGACTACCAGACGCGGCTGCCGGTGCTCGATAATCCGATGGAGTGCCTGCCGCTCTTTCGCCTGCGGCGCATCGGCGAAGCGCTCCCGGTGCACGATACGTCACTGGCGCAGTTGAACCTGGTAGCCGATGTGGGCGGCGAACTGCTGCAGGGTACGCTCTACGGGACCACGGGGCCGCTGCGGTCGGATGTGCTGGGCAGCCTGCCGCTTTCCTTCCGCGCGAACATGGCGTGGACGAAGTACCTGGCGCCGGCAATGGGGCTGCTGATGCTCTTCCATCCCGGCGTGGAGTCGGCGGGCAGCTATCTGCGGCTGCGGCCTTCGGGCGAACTGGAGGTCGAATTCGCCGAGACGCCGCGGAATGCGGTGGCGCGCCTGATTCCGCTGTTCCGCAAGATCGGATACCTGAGCCATGCGGCGCTGGTCCAGCGTCCCGGAATGGGTGCGGGGCTGCACTTCTCGGGCACGCTGCCGATGCGGGCGGTGCCGGGGCGATACGAGACCGATCGCGACTGCCGGCTGGCCGGGTCGCTGCGGGTGTTCGTAGTGGATGGCGGATGCTTCTCGCGGCTGCCCGCCAAGAATTTGACGTTCACCATCATGGCGAATGCGCTGCGCGTGGGCCGCGCGGTGGCGGAGGAAGCGTGAACGTCTTCATCACCGGCATCCACGGGTTTCTGGGGAGCGCGATGGCCGGGCACTTTCGCTCGCGCGGACACGAGGTACGGGGCTCGGCGCGCAGCGGAGCGGTGGTGCTGCGGCTGGGAGAGCCTTTCGACGCCGCGGTGTTTCGCGGTGCGGAGGTGGTGATCCACGCGGCGCACGATTTCACGGCGGGCGCTCGGGAGAGGAATCTGCGGGGGACCCGCGCGTGGTTCGAAGCAGCGGCAGGAGCGCGGCAGGTGTTTCTGAGCTCTTATTCGGCGCGTCCGGATGCAGCATCGGAATACGGCGCGACGAAGTACGCGCTGGAGAAGGTGTTCCTGGCCGCGGGGCAGACCGTGGTGCGGCCAGGGTTGGTGCTCGGCGAGGGCGGTCTGTTCGCCAAACAGCGCGCAGCCCTGCGGCGCATGCCGGTGGTGCCGCTCATCGGTGGAGGAAGGTCGCCCGTGGCGGCGGTGGCCATCCGCCACTTTCTGGATGCGCTGGCGGTAGTTGTGGAACAGCGACGCGAAGGGGCGTTCAACCTGTTTTACGAGCCGCTGCCTTCGGCGCGGGAGTTTGCGCGAGCAGTGAAGGGCGGGCGCGGATGGACGCTGCCAGTGCCGGCGGGGCTGGCGCTTGGGGCAGCGCGGCTGGTGGAAGCGCTGCATTTGCCGGTGCCGCTCAATGCCGGGCAGGTTCGCGCGTTGGCCGCGAATGCGTCGTCGCCGTGGCGATCAGACCTGGCAGAGTTGCTGCCCGGCCGCGAGAAGGAGTTCTGTCTCGATTACGCGCTGCGCGGCGCCTGAAACACCTGGCCGTTGATGCGCACGTCTTCGAGAACCAGGCCGGTGATGTTTTGGATGGCGTTCGGCTCGGCGGCATGTTCGAACGTGCAGTGCCGGAGCACGAAATCGCGCAGCGGCGCGTTGGGGTAGCCTCGCAGGGAGAGCGCCTTGCGGCATTGGTGAAGCGTCAGGTTCTCCACCAGGACGTTCCGCACCAGGGGCGGGTAGGGGCCATTAGGGCCTTCTTCGTAATTCAGGTCGACGTCGATCGCCGGCCCGGCCACCTGTCCCGCCTCGATGTTGCGCATGTAAATGTTCTCGATCACTCCGCCGCGCATGGCGTTGTCCTTGAAGCGTAGAACGCGGTCGAGGTGGGGGCTGTCCATGCGGCAATCCTGCGCGTAGACATTGCGGATGCCGCCGGTGCATTCGCTGCCGAGGGTCACTCCGCCGTGCCCGTCCTTCATCGTGCAGTTCTGAATGACGATGTTTTCGGAAGGCGCGTGGAGACGCCGGCCGTCGGCATTGCGCCCGCACTTGATGGCGATGCAATCGTCGCCTGTATCGAAGACGCAGCCTTCGATCAGGACGTCGGCGGAAGATTCGGGGTCGCAGCCGTCGTTGTTGGGGCCGTGGCTGGAGACGGTGACATCGCGGACGGTGACGTTGCGGCACAGCACGGGGTGCATTTCGTACATCGGCGAGTTGGCGATGGTGATGCCCTCGATCAGCACATTGGCCGAACGGTAGGGCTGAACGAACATGGGACGCAGGTAACCGCCGTCGCCGAAGACGCGCTTTTCGACCGGGACGCCTTTCTCGGCCATGTCGAGCAGGGCGGCGCGTGCCTTACGTTGATTGGGACCGGCAGGGCCGCAGCCGGACTTTCCACTCCAGGGCCACCAGTGGTCGCAGTTGGCCTGGCCGTCGAGCGTGCCGCCGCCGGTGATCGCAAGGTTCTCCGCGTTGTAGGCGTAGACGAAGGGCGAGTAGTTCATGCACTCGAGGCCTTCGAAACGGGTGAGGACCAGCGGATAGAGTTTCGGGTCGGGCAGGAAGCGCAGGGTGGCCTCTTTGGGGAGGTAGAGGTGCACATTGCTCTTGAGGTGGACGGCGCCGGTCATGGTGACGCCGAGGGGAATCACGACGCGTCCGCCGCCGGCTTGCGCGGCAGCGTCGATGGCGGAGCGGATGGCATCCGTGCAATCGGTGCGGCCGTCGGGTTTCGCCCCGAATTTCGTGATCGGGAAGTCGCGGTCCGGGAACTGGGGCGGGCGGATCCGCCGGAGGATGGTGTCGACCCCCGACCAGGGATCTTCGGCGGCCTGTGCCCGTGGGCTCCGCAGCGCGGCGGCGCCCAGTATCGCGAATGCTTCACGGCGCGAACACGAAAACATGATCCAAATGTATGTCCGGGCAGCCGCCGGGTCAACTCAATCGTTTAACTGAACTAAACGTTCGATTCGGATGCTCTTATTTCGGCAAATGATGGATGCTGGCATATAATTTGGTTTCACTCCGATGCTTACCCTAGAGAAATATTCGCTTGGAGTCGGGGACCGGTTCGCGCATCAGGCCAAGGCGCAGTTGCAGGCATGCGTGCTCGGGGCGGCTCAAGGCGCCGAGGTGGTTCCGGTCTGGAACAAGTCGAACCGCGAACACTTGATCGTGGGCTCCGAGCCCGCGAGCGTACGGGCCGCCGCCGATGCGGCCGTTCGCGAACTAGGCTGGCCGAGGCCGTATCACGTGGATGCGGACCACATCAACCTGGGAACGGTTGACCGCTTCATCGAGCCGAGCGATTTCTACACGCTGGACGTGGCGTCGGCGATTGGGCGCGCAGCATCGGCAGCGGATCTCGATGCGTTCACGGCGAGACATCCGGAATTGGTGGGGCGGCTCCAGATTCCGGGCATCGACGAGCCCTTCGCAACCACGGCCGCCGGCATCGCGGCGATTGCGGGCAAGTACCTGTTCGCGGTGCAGGAGGCAGGGCGGATCTACCGCCATATCGAATCGCGCAAGGGGGCAGGCGCGTTCATTACCGAGGTCTCGATGGACGAGACCGACGAGCCGCAGACGCCGCCGCAACTGCTGGTAATTCTGGCGGCGATTGCCGATGAAAAGATTCCGATTCAGACGGTCGCGCCGAAGTTCACCGGGCGGTTCAACAAGGGCGTGGACTATGTGGGCGACGTAGCGCACTTCGAAAAGGAGTTCGCCGACGATCTGGCGGTAGTGGCATTCGCGACGAAGCAATACGCGCTGCCGGCGAATTTGAAGCTCAGTGTACATTCGGGCAGCGACAAGTTTTCGATCTATGGGCCGATGCGGCGCGGGCTGCAGCGGTACGGCGCGGGGATCCACATCAAGACCGCGGGGACCACGTGGCTCGAGGAACTGATCGGGCTGGCGGAAGCGGGTGGCGGAGGGCTGGTCCTGGCGCGGCAGGTGTACGCGGAGGCCTACGAGCACCGGCAGGAGCTGTGCGACCCGTATGCGGCGGTGATCGATATCGACGAGGCGCGGCTGCCTTCGCCGTCGGAGGTGTGCAACTGGACGTCGGAGCAGTACACGGCGGCTCTGCGGCACGATCAATCGAATCCGGGGTTCAATCCGGCTCTGCGGCAATTGCTGCACGTGGGATACAAGGTGGCGGCGAAGATGGGGCCGCGGTACGTGCAGATGCTTGCCGAGTGCCGCGAGGCGATCGCGCGGAACGTGACGGAGAATTTGTTCGCCCGGCATATCCGGCCGCTGTTTCTGGGGTAGAACGTGAAATTCTTTTTTCACCGCCGGGACGCGGAGACGCCGGGAAAGGCATTACTGCTACTTCTTGTCGCGGTTCCTGTGTTCGCGCAGGATTTGCGGACCGTGACGGAGCCCTCGGTTCCTCCGAGCTGCTATGTGCTCGAAGCGAAGCTGGCGTCGGTCGATGGCGGCCGGACGCTGGGCGACGCGGACGAGACGAAGAGCGATACCGTGCGCATCCAGAAGGCCCTGGATGCGTGTCCGAAGGGGCAGGCGGTGCGGCTCAAGGCCGGCCGCAGGCATGACGCGTTTCTGAGCGGGCCGCTCGATTTGCGGGCCGGGGTCACGCTGGTAGTTGACACCGGCGCGATCCTCTTTGGATCGCGGAATCCTAGAGACTACGACGTGCGGCCGGGAAGCTGCGGCATTGTCGACCAGAAAGGGCACGGGTGCCGCGCGGTCATCAACGGCAGTGGGGTCGAAGGCGCGGGCGTGATGGGGCCGGGCACGATCGATGGGCGCGGTTGGGCGAAGATTCTGGGCGGCGACGCTTCGTGGTGGGACCTGGCCGAACAGGCGCGCAAGGGCGGCTACCAGAATTGCCCGCGGCTGATCGTGCTTGACCGGTCGAACAACTTCACGCTGTACCGGGTGACCCTCAAGAACTCGGGCAATTTTCACGTCTACTACGGGAACGGGGACGGTTTTACGGCGTGGGGCGTGATCATCAATACGCCGAAGAACGCCCGCAATACCGATGGGATCGATCCTTCGGGCTCGCGGAACGTGACCATCACGCATTGCTTTCTCCACACGGGTGACGACCAGGTGGCGATCAAGGCGGGCGGGCACGTCTCGCACATGACGATCGCGCACAATCACTTCTACACGGGCCACGGCATATCGATCGGCAGCGAGACCTACGGCGGGGCGGACAGCATCCGGGTCAGCGACCTCTCGGTCGACGGCGCCGACAATGGAATCCGCATCAAATCGAATGCCGGAAGAGGCGGGCTGGTGCGCGACATACAGTACCGCGATATTTGTATCCGCGATACCAGGAACCCGATCTTCATGGACAGCGACTACGAGCACTTCGGGCCGAACGGCGACAAGCTGCCGCAGTTCATCGATATTTCGCTCGCCAACGTGCGGATCGAAGGCGCGGGCAGGATCACGCTCCAGGGCTTCGACGAACGGCACCGGCTCGGCATGAAATTCGACAACGTGCAGGCGGACGATCCGGGCGCGCTGAAGATTGTTGCGTCGCACGCGGTGCTCGATTTCGGGCCGGGCGCGGTGAACTTCCAGCCGAAGGGAGAAGACGTCGCGCTTCACGGAACGCCGGAGAGCAGCGCGCCGGTCTCGTGTTCGGAACGCTTCGTGCCCATGCCAATTCCTCCGGCGGCGCCGCGGCAGTAGCTACAATCAAAGAAGAGTGTCAGCACCCTTCCGTTCTTATGTGCTGGTGTCTCGCCGGCAGATTGCCAGCAACTTTCACAGCGTCCGGGCCGTAGTGGGCCCAGACGTGGAGGTCGCCGGCGTCGTCAAGGCGGATGCGTACGGGCACGGCTCGCTGGAGGTCTCTCGCGTCCTGGTAGCCGAGGGCGCCAAATGGCTGGCGGTCAGCTCGGTGGACGAGGGCGTCCAGCTGCGCTGCGGCGGCATTCACCAGACCCGCATCCTGGTGATGGGCGGCTTTCTTCCCTATGAAGGCGAGGCGCTGGTAGAGTACGACCTTACGCCGGCGGTGCATTCGCTTGAGCAGATGCGGCAGATCGACGATCTGGCTTACAGCGCGGGAAAACCTCTCCGCTACCACCTGAAAATCGATACCGGCATGGGACGGTTGGGGACGCGCGCCGGCGCTGCGGATATCCTCCGTACACTCGCGGAGATGCGGCTGGCGCGGCTGGAAGGCCTGATGACGCACTTCGCCTCGGCGGCGGACTATACGAGTTCGCAGACGGTCGAACAGTTGTGTTACTTCCACAAGCTGCAGGCGGAGTTGAAGGCCGCGGGCGTCGTACCGTTCCATCTGCATACCTCCAGTACGAATGCCATCGGCTACGGGCGAAGGGAGGGCTGGCACACCATGGTGCGGGCGGGGCACGCTCTCTACGGCTATCTTTCGCCGGCGCGAGGCGAAGCTCCGGCGCCGCTGCTCGAAGTGCGGCCGGCCCTGACATGGAAGGCCAAGATCCTGGCGGTCAAGGACCTGCCGGAAGGGGCGCTGGTCGGCTACGGCGGCAGCTTCCGGACGCCGCGGCCGATGCGGGTGGGGATTCTCGGAGCGGGATATGCGGATGGGATCTTCCACCGCCTTTCGAACCGCGGCAAGGTGGTGGCGGCGGGCAAACTGACTCCGATCCTGGGAACGATCTCGATGGACCTGACCACGGTCGACCTCAGCCACACGGATGCGCTCCATCCGGGCGACGAGGTGACGCTATTGGGCAGCGAGGGCGAGGCTTCTCTCGATGCGCAGCAGATCGCGAAGACCGCGGGCACCATTTCCTACAACATCCTTTGCAGCATTAGCGCGCGTGTGCGGCGGGTGTACATTTAGCAGATGTCCGTAAAACATTTGGCGCTGGTTGTGGCGTCTCTAGGGACTCTCTACGCCCAGAGTGCAGCCCGTTCGGAGTCTTCGATCGTGCAGAAGACCGAGCAGGGCGATTCCGTCGTCGAGATCCTCAATACGGGGTTCGAGCTTGCGGGTAACCTGGTGCTCCGGAAGACGATCCGGTCGCGGGAGGTGGTAGGTGACAAGGGGCTCGATTCCGAGGTGGCGCTGGCTGCCTGGCCGCTGGGCTCCGATCTGGCGAAGAAGCCGCTGTACGACGTGAAAGCGGCGGGCACGGACGCCCGGACGCGAAATGGCGAGATCTGGATTGTGGAGGATGCCGCTGACCCGGACGTGCCGGTCTGGTCGGTTTACACGCTGGCCAGCGGACGGCGACTGTTCCGGAGCCACGTGCAGCCGCTCGAATTGGGGGTTTCCCGGGCCGACGGCACGCTGCGCTATGCCGGCCTCGAGGTACCGCCGGACGATGCGGAAGATCCCCGGCTGCGGGCCAAGAACGTGGTGGCGGTCCTGAGCTATTCCGCGGCAGACCGGGTGATTCGGGAGGCGATCGTGACCTGCGACGATTCAGGACGGGCGGCGGAGTTGCGGTCGTATTTCGACGAGGAGCGCACTCTGGAAGTGGGTGACCGGGCTGGGGGACGGTTCCTACGGGTCACATTTCGGGGGGCTTATCCCAACCGGCCGGACGTGCAGGTTCTCACGATTCCGGTGGGGAAGGCGGGGTTGGATTTTCCACGTGCAGTGACGCCAGAGGGCCTGCATCTGTCTGTATGGCAACGCTAATTGGGTGGGTTGAGAACGGCACTAAACTTGCAAAGAGATAGCGCAGTTTGGAACCGAGAATGCGTTATTCCGGTGATATCATAGGTAGCAGATGAGCTTACTGTCACCAAGACTTCAACTTAAGGTTGCACAGAAGCAGATTCTGACCCCTGGTCTGGTGCAAATGGTGACCGTCCTTCAGCTTAACAGGCTGGAACTGAAGGACATGATCACCCAGGAGATCGTGAAGAACCCGGTATTGGAAGAAGCTACGGAGGAACCGGGTGAAGAAGTTACACCAGAGGAACTGCTTCCACTTTTGGAAGCGGAAACGTTAACCGATCCAGCGGACAAGCAGATTCTGGAAGCAGCCGTACTGAACGAGGCCAACTCGCTTTCGGGTTCCGATGGCGATGTGGCAATCAACGGGAACCTGTTCCCGGACGCCGAGGAGACGGCCGCCGCGGCGGTGGCGGAGCCCGAAGTACAGGGGGCGAACGACCCGCTGCTGGAACAGCCGGCCGCCACCGATCCGTTCGACGAGATCGACTTCGGCTCGTTTTGGGACGATTACCTGGATCCGGGCTATAAAAGCCCGGCTTCGGAATCGGTGGAAAAGCCGTCGTTCGAGACGTTCCTTTCGGCGCCGGTCACACTGGGCGATTACCTGCGTTCGCAGCTGAGCGTGAGCGTGATTTCCGACCGCATCCGCAACGCCGCGGAATCGATCATCGGCAATCTGGACGAGGACGGTTACCTTTCGGCGTCGCTCGAAGAGATCGCCTCGGTGGGCGAGCACAAGCAGGAAGAGGTGCAGGAAGCACTGACGGCGGTGCAGTCGCTCGATCCGGCGGGCGTAGGCGCGCGCAGCTTGCGGGAGTGCCTGCTGCTGCAGATCGAGAGCATTAACGGCAAGGGTGGGGTGGCCTGGCAGATCGTGTCGAACCATCTGCGGCTGCTCGAAACCCGGCAATACAAAGAGATTGCGAAGCTGCTGGCGCGGCCAATCGAGCATGTCGACATCGCCGTGCACATGATCCAGCACCTGAATCCACGGCCCGGGCTGCGGTATTCGGGGGCGGGCGCGCGGATCGTGGAGCCGGATGTTTATTTCATCAAGGATGGTGAAGATTACATCATCCAGATGAATGACGAGGACGTTCCGCAGCTCCGGCTGAATTCGCAGTACAAGCGCATGCTCGACCGCGACAACGGGGCGACGAAGGAAGTGCGGGACTACGTCCGCGAGCGCTACACCTCGGCGATCCAGTTGATGAAGAACATCGAGCAGCGGAAGCAGACGATTCTCAAGGTCTGCCAGGCGATCGTGCGGCGGCAGTCGGAGTTCCTGACGCATGGGATCGACCAA
The DNA here is from genome assembly GCA_963796675.1 of Terriglobia bacterium. Lineage (GTDB taxonomy): Bacteria > Acidobacteriota > Terriglobia > Bryobacterales > Bryobacteraceae > CAWCDJ01. Next base: position 614,248 of record CAWCMS010000020.1, on the reverse strand, counting down.
CTGAAGCCGATGATGATCAAGGAAGTGGCGGAAGAGGTCGGGGTACACCCCTCGACCGTAAGCCGCGCGGTGGCGAGCAAGTACGTCCACACGCCGCAGGGCGTCTTCGAGCTTCGATACTTCTTCTCCGAGGCGGTGCAAGGGCCGTTGGGTGGCGGGACTCCCCTGCTGCTGCTGAAACGCAAGGTGAAGAAGATGATCGAGGATGAAGACCGTTCCAAACCCTTGACGGATGAGCAGATCACGGTGTTGCTGCAGGGCGAGGGGATTAACGTCACCCGCCGTACGGTGGCTAAGTACCGGGAAGACATGAAGATTCCGTCCACCCACCAGCGCCGCGTCCGCAATTGAAGCGATCCGTTCCAAATGCCGTCTGCCGGGCGGCAAACCGGGTTATAACAAAAGAGGGGTGATTTTCGGCCCTCCGGGGCCGGAAGGGAGAACCCATGAAGATCACGTACACCGGCAGACAGGTTGAACTGGCGCCAGCCCAACTGAAGAAACTTGAAGCGCGCTTCGGGAAAATCGGTAAGTTTCTGGACGGGCGGCGCGAAGTGGAAACTCGCGTGATTCTTTCGCTCGAACGGCATCTGCATCGCGCGGAAGCCACCATCAACTATTACGACCATCAACTGATCGGGGTAGGCGCGGACGCCGATCTCTTCAACGCCATCACTGGCGCCGCCGAGAAACTCGAAAAGCAGGTCGTGAAGGCCCGCACCAAGTGGCGCGACACCAAACGCACGCCTCACAAGGAGGCTCCGGAGGTGGAGACCGAAGCGGCCTCCGCGCCGCAGGCGGAAGCCGAGACCGAAGGGCGGGTATTCCGGATCAATCACCATCAGAAGCGGAAGCCGATGACTCTCGACGAGGCACTGCTCCAGATGGAAAAAGACCGCGATTATCTGGTGTATCGCGACGCGGAGACCGAGCGGACCGCCGTGCTGGTGCGGCGCCGCGACGGCAACTTCGACCTGATCGAGGCGTAGCAGCTCCGAATGAAAAAACAGCCTCCGCCGCCCGCCAAGCCGGCTCTCGGAAAGCCGGCTCCCGGCAAGCCGGAAGTGGTCGTGATCACCGGTTTGAGCGGCTCCGGGAAGGGTAGTGTGCTCAAGGATCTGGAAGATCTCGGCTACTACGCCATCGATAACCTTCCCGTCGAGCTGATTCCAAAGCTGGCGGAATTGACTCGCGATAATCCGAGCATCCCGGCCGCCGCCCTGGTGGTGGACGTTCGCGAAGGCGAAGGGCTAAAACACTTCCCGGAGATCTACGGAAGGATTCAGGAGTCCGTAAACGCACAACTGATTTTTCTGGAGGCGGACGAAGAAGTAATCGCCCGCCGCTTCAGTGAAACCCGGCGTCCCCATCCGCTCGGCACGGATCGCTCCATCTTCAAGAGCATCCGCTCCGAGCGGGCCAAACTGGCGCCCATCCGCTCGATGGCGGACCTGATCATCAACACCTCGAAGTTCACGGTCCACGAACTGCGCGAGTTTATGGGCGAGCGGTTCCGCGGGCAGGGGGAAGAAGCGAAGATCATGATTTACGTCACCAGCTTCGGTTACCGGCACGGGGTTCCGCCGGATAGCGACCTGGTGTTCGACGTAAGATTCCTGCCAAACCCGAATTACATCCCGCGCTTCAAACATAAGACCGGCAGGAATCCGGCGGTAGCGAAGTACATCCGGTCTTTCCCGCAGACCGTGGAGTTTATCGGTAAGATATCGGACTTATTGGTCTACTTACTCCCGCATTACATCCGGGAGGGCAAGAGTTACCTGACGATTGCCTTCGGGTGCACAGGCGGCCAGCACCGGTCGGTGATGATGGCGGAGCAGATCCGGAAGAATCTGACCGAGGCGGGCTACACCGCGAAGATCAACCACCGGGATATCGCCAAGGGACACAAGTAGTCAGGCACGGGCCTGGCGCGCCATCTCGATGAGCAGGAGGCGGGCTTCCTCCGGGGTTGCGACTTCGCGCGGGAAGGCGACGCGGCAGCCGTGAACACGGTCGCCCGAGTGGAGACGCAACTGGAAGCCGAGCCGGTCGATGGCGGTCATCGCGGCACGATCCGGCTCTTCGCCGGCAAAGCGGTTAGCAATCAGGCGCAGGACCTCGGCGTGGTCCTCATTCATGTGGCGGATAATGTCCGCGGCGGATTCGGCCAGAGGGTCGGGCCGCGCTTCGGCATATTCGCGGGCCGAGATCCAGCCCATCACGCCAAAGCCTCCCACATAGTAAATGCCCGAGACGTCGATGCGGTAATAGGCGAAGTCGCTGAAGTCCTGCCACTGGCGGGCGCTCTCGTAGCGCGTGAGATAGAGCTCGCTGACTTCTTCGGCGGGCGCATCTGCGGCGGTGCCGATCAGGGTGACGCGGGCGGCGCCGAGAGGGTCGCCCGCGGCGTCGGGGTCAGCGATGAAGAGGCTGGTACGCGGGTCCTCCATCAGATTCTGAGTGTGCATTGCCATGCTGCTGATGAACATCACGGGGCGGCCGAGCGCGTCGGCGGCGTAAGGCATCAGCGAGCCGAAGGGAAAGCCGGAGAACTTGCGCGAATGTGTGGAGAGGCTGCCGATGCGGGCCTGCGAGACCAGGGTGCGGGCGCGTTCGGCGAGAGAAGGCTCCGGAACAGCAGGAGCGGAAGGTCCGGGACCGGCGTGCTGGCTGGACACGACTCCATGGTAGCGCGCAAGGGTAAAATCATCTGGGATGAAACGAAGAGATTTTCTTAGCATGGCCGCGGCTTCGCCGGTTCTTTGTGCGGCTCCGCAGGCCGGGGACGAAGCGGGATTCACCGCGCTGTTCGACGGGCGGTCGCTCGACGGATGGAGGGTGGAGGAGGGTCCGGAGACCGCGTTCTATGTGGACGACGGGGCGATTGCGGTGCACCCGAGCGCCGGCTATCCGGCGTGGCTGCGCTCCCATAGGGAGTATGAGAATTTCGATTTCCGCGGCGAGTTCTTTGTGAAGGGTTGGACCGATTCGGGGATCTACTTACACGCTCCGGAACACGGCCGGCCAATGTGGTGCGGCATGGAGATCCACCTTTTTCACCAGGTCGACGAAAAGCCGCGTCCGGAATCGATGGGCGCGATCTTTCCGGTGGTGGCGCCTTCCAAAGTGAATGTGCGGAACCAGGGTGAGTGGAACGATTTTCGCATCCTGATGGAATGGCCGCGGCTGCGCGTGTGGACCAATGGCGAGGCGATCCACGATCTGGACGTGGAGTCGGTGCCGGAGCTGCGCCAGAGGCTGCGCAAGGGCTATCTGGGGCTGCAATCGCTCTCGTATCCGATCCGCTTTCGGAATCTGCGGGTGAAAGAACTGCCCGCGGGCGTGGCATGGACATCGCTTTACGAAGGGCGGGACGACTTCGCGAAATGGCACGTCTCGCAGGGCAAGCCGGGTTTCCAGGCGGTTGGCGGCGTGCTCTATAGCGACGGGCTGGGACACTTCGCGACGAACGAAAAGTTTCGCGACTTCGAGTTCCAGACGTACGTGCGGCATGCTCGGCATCACAACGGCGGGGTAATGTTCCGCACAGAGGGTCGCGGGAATGCGGGCCGGCATTATGAAATCCAGCTGCACGACGTGGAGGGGGCGCACTACCCGACGGGGTCGCTCTACACGATCCGGCGGGCGGCCTATCCGCGGATCGAGGCGGAGAAGTGGTGGTTATTCCAGCTCCGTGTGAAAAACCGGAACTGCCTGGTGCGGATCAACGGAGAAACGGTCCTAGAGTACGACCAACTCGACAATCTGGACGAGGGTCCGATCGAGCTGCAGGCGCACGACGCGGGCCGCTGGACCGAGTACAAGCATATGCAGGTGCGGGGGATCTAGCGGCGCGGCCAGTTGGGGGATTCGACGACGCGGGAGCCATCCACGATCAGCGCGGAGGCGCCTGGATAGTGCTGCAGCAGGGACAGGCCGCGCTCGGGGCCGAGGATGCTGACGGCGGTGGCGAGTGGGTCGGCGGAGAGGCCGGCAGGGGCTACGACGGTCACGGTGATGGGGCGGGTCAGGCCCATATCGTTGGCTGGGTCGATGATGTGGGAGTAGCGCTTGCCGCCGGCATCGAGGTGCTGCTGTTCATTGCCGGAAGTGGAAACCGCGGCGTGGCTGAGGTGCAGGACGCGGGTGAAATCGGTGCCTTCGGACGCGTTGTCATCGAGGCCGATCTTCCAGCCGGATTCTCCCGGCGGCGGGTCGCCGAGCGCGAGGTCGCCGGAGACAGCTACCAGGGCGCTGTGGATTCCGAGGCGGGATAGGACTTCGAGCGCGGCGTCGGCAGCGTAGCCTTTAGCGATGCCTCCGAGATCGAGCTGCATGCCGGGCTGATCGAGCATCACGGTGCCGGCCGCGAGATCGACGTGCAGTTTGCGGAATCCGGTGCGCGTGGCAGCGGCCTTCAGCGCTTCGGCGGAGGGAACGCGGCCATCGTGCCGCGCCTCGCGCCAGAGTCGAATGACGGGGCCTAGGGTGACGTCGAAAGCTCCGCCGGATTCGGCGGCGAGGCGCTGGGACGCGTCGAGTACTACGAGCAGGTCGCGGCTTGCAGGCACTGGGCGTCCGACGGCGGTGCGGCAGATCCGGTTCAATTCGCTATCGGGCTTGTAGTCGGAGAGCGCCTGGTCGAGTTCGGCGACGCGATCGAAGGCGGTGCGGAAGGCGGATTGCGCCTCCGCGGGGCTCCCGGCGTAGAGCTTGATGCGGACCAGCGTCCCCATGTGGGCTTCCACGGCTTCGAAGGGTTTGCGATCGGCCGCGTGGGCGCAGGCGAGGAGCGCGAGGACGATGACTGAACGGCTACTGCTCATCCCGTTCCACGCCGTTGTTCCAGTAGCGGAACATCTCTTCGGCGCTCGGAATCCTGGCGGGACGCACCAGCCGGAAGCCCAGCCATTGGGCGTCGGTCTCGTACCAGATGCTCTTGGGAAGCTGCGGGTCCTGCTGCTTCCAGTCGGGGGTGGAGGCGACGCGGGCGGCGCAGCGAAGCATGGGGGCATCGTCGTTCCAGGAGCCTCCGCGGACCGCATGCGGATAAGGCTTGGTGGCCTTCACCCAGGGGTCTGAAGCGGCGCCCGCCTGGTAGGGCTCGTATTGATCGAGCGTCCACTCCATGACGTTGCCCATCATGTCGTAGAGCCCCCAGGGGTTGGGCTTGCGGGTTGCGACCTTCTGATACTTGCCCTGGCTGTTGGCGGAATACCAGGCGTAATCGCCGAGCTTGGCGGGGTCGTCGCCGAACGAGTAGGCGGTAGTGGTGCCGGCGCGGCAGGCGTACTCCCATTCGGCTTCGGTCGGCAGGCGGTAGAATTCACCGGTCTTGGCGCTGAGCCACTCCGCGTACTTGTTCGCGGCATGCTGCGTCATGCTGATGGCCGGGTAGCCGTTGATGCCCATGCCGAAGCTCATCTCGACATACGGGCGGGTCGGACGGCTCACGCCATCCACCAGGGCGTCTTTGTGCGACGCGTCTCCGCCCTGGGTCTCAAACATGAAAAGGCGATACTCGTCCCAGGTGACCTCGTGGGCCTGCATCCAGAAGGCATCGACGTGGACTTTGTGCTGCGGCTGCTCGTCCTTCTTGCGATGCGGATCGGAGGCAGGCGAGCCCATTTCGAAATCGCCCGCGGGGACAGGGGCGATGTCATAGGAGACGGTAGTGCCGGGAATGGTGACCGAGGCCGGACCCTGCTTGCGCGCCGCGTTGGCGCGGATGCGCTGATAGATGCGATCGACGTTGGCGCGCTCGCCGGTTTGGGCGGAGGCTCCCGCCGCGACCAGGAAAGCGGCCAACGCCGCTCGCCGGATGGACTTCATCGTGTTAAACCACCTTGGTGATTCCGGGCTCGGCGCGCGGCGCCACGGGCAGGCTGCCATTCCAATCGAGCGGATCCGGGAACAGCTTTTCCTGCGAGTTGAGCGCCTGGTCCCAGGTGATCTGCTGGCCGGTGTAGGCGGCCATGCGTCCCATGATCGCGAGCATGGTGGTGGTGGCGAGACGCTTGCCGTCATTCATCGGCTGGCCCTTGCGGATGGAGGCGAAGAGCAGGTCGTGCTCGCGCTGGTACATGTTGTACTGCTGGCCGGTGAAGGTCCAGTTGGTCTTGCCTTCGATGCGCGGGTGCGGGCCGCGGCCGATGGTGCAGACACCGTCGGTGCCCATGATGTAGTCCGAATTCTCGTTGTAGCAGCCGACGATCTGGCGGTTGGCGAGAAAGGCGCGGACTCCGTTCGGGTAGATGTAGTTGACCTCGAAGTGGTCGTAGATGTTGCCGCCTTCGGCCGGGATGACACGGCCGCCGACGCCGACGCAGCTCGTGGGCGGTTCGTCGTGCATGGCCCAGGCGATCTTGTCGACGCTGTGGACGGCCTGCTCGACAATGCTATCGCCGCAGAGCCACACGAAGTTATACCAGTTGCGGATCTGCCACTCGACGTCGCTCATGCCGGCGGGGCGCGCGCTCGCGGGCGGCATCGGCTTCACCGGGCTGGTGTAGTAGGTGGCGTAGTAGGCAACGAGCCGGCCGATGGCTCCATTCTCCATCTGCTGGAACGTTTCCTGGATCATGTTGTTGTAGCGCCAGCAGAAGCCCGCGACCAGCGAGAGGTTCTTCTGCTTCGCCTTTTCGGCGGTCTCGAGCACGAGGCGTACGCCGGGTGCGTCGGTGGAGCACGGCTTCTCGCAGAAGATGTGTTTGTTGGCCGCCACAACGGCGGCGAGGTGATATGGGCGGAAGCCCGGAGGCGTGGCGAGCAGAACCACGTCCACGCCGCTGTTGATTACTTTCTGATAAGCGTCGAGGCCGACATGCTGCCCCGCTTTTTCCACCTTCACCCGGTCCGCGATCTTGGAGATGCGCTTGAGCGACTCCATGGAGTGATCGATCTGACCCTGGTCGATATCGGCCACCGCGGTGAGTTCCGCATAGTCGTCGGCGGTTAACGCCTGAGAGGCGGCTCCCGTGCCGCGGCCGCCGCAGCCGACGAGGCCCACCTTAATCGCATTGGTCACCGACTGCGCGGAAATGATGGCGGGGAAACCCGCAGTCAGGGCCGCGCCGATGGCCGCGCTGCCGGTCTTCAAAAACCCGCGCCGATCGGAGTTCTTATTGTCTTGGATCATTCATCCCTCGTTAGAAGTCATTCTACACGACCGAGGGTTTTGCGGGACCGGATCAGTTCTTGGTCAGCTCGTGTGCGCGCGCCATGTCTACATCGGCGCCGGCTTTGTCGCCGGCGGCGCGGCGAGCGGCGGAACGGTTCACGTATGCGTTCGCATACTTGGGATTCAAGCGAATGGCCTCATCGAAATCGGCGAGTGCCGCGGGCAGTTGTTTGAGACGGAAGTAGGCGTAACCGCGGGCGTTGTGGGCCAAGGCCATGGCAGGGTTCAGTTTCAGCGCGGCGCTCAACTGCTCGATGGCCTCCGGGAACTTGCCCTCCTGGAGGAGTTGCCGGCCGCGCGCATGCAGTTCGGCGGCGGTCGGAGTGTGAGCGTTGGCGGAGGCGGTTGGGGCCGCGGGATGCACCGGCGGAGGCGGCGGCGCCTCGGGCCTGGGCTGCGGGACCACGGCAGTTTGCACCGGCGGTGCCGAGACGGAAGGCAGCCCCGGCTTAGGCGCCAGGGGCTGCGATGGAGTGGGCGGCGCCGGAGCAGGCTGCTCCGCCGGCTTCGGCGTTGTCGACGGTTCCTTTGGAGACGGAGGCGTGGGCAGCACGACGCTTCCGGTGTCCGGCTGCTTCTCTTTCGCCATATCCCCGGCGACGATTTCCTTAACCTTGGCGTCGGCCTTATTCATCAGTTCGACCGCCTCGGCATTGTGTGGTTCGAGGTTCACCGCCCGTTTCAGATCGTCGAGCGCGCTGTCGTAACGGCCGAGCAGATAGTACGCACTTCCCCGCGCATACCAGGCCATGGCCAGGTTGGGATTCAAGCTGATTGCGGTGGTGCGGTCGGCGATACCCTTCTCGTGCCTCCCCATCAGGTGATAGGAGCCGCCGCGCGCGATGTAGGCTTCGGGGCTTTTGGGGTCGATCTCGACGGCGCGGTTGCGGTCGTCGAAGGCCTTCTCGAGTTGGTTGTGACGCGAATAGATGGAAGCGCGGGCGAGGTAGATGCGGATGTCCTTGGGGTCGAGCCGCATAGCCGCCGTGTAATCGGCGATGGCTCCCTCATCGTCGTTCAGTTGCTCGCGTACGGCGCCGCGGACACGCAGGGCGCGCACGTCGGAAGGGTCGATCTTGATGGCGGCGTCGAGATCGGCGGCCGAGTGCTCGAAATCTTCGATGCCGGCATAGGCCAGGGACCGTTCGACGAGTGCCGCCTCATAGCCAGGCTTGCGGCTGAGGCAGAGGTCGAAATCGTCGATGGCGTCGCGGAACTTGCCCAGGGCGGCGCGGGCGATGCCGCGGCCTTTGTAGGGTTCGGGATTGTCGTTGCGGAGCTTGATGGCCGCGGTGAAATCTTCAATTGCCTTGTCGTATTGCCGGAGCGTCAGGTACGCCTCGCCGCGCCCGGTGTAGACCTCCGTCCGTTCGAGCTTGAAGTTGATGGCGGAGGTGTAGTCGCGGATGGCCGCGTCCGGCTTACCGGCGAATGCGAAAAAGCGGCCGCGGGCGGCGTACCCGTTGGGATCGCCGGGCTGGACGTGGACGGCCTGCTCGAAATCGGCGGCGGCGCGCTCCTGGTTTCCGGCGGCGAAATAATCCTGCCCGCGCGCGATCAGGGCGGAGGAGTTCGATCCATCGGCCGCAATGGCTTCGCTGTAGGATGCGATGGCGGCGCCGCGATTTCCCGCCTGGTCGGCGCTTACTCCACGGCGGTAGGCCGCTTCCGATTTCTTCCGGTCGACCTTGGTATCGGCGGCGTTCAGCGGCAGCATCGCCGCGAGGATTGCCAGTGTTACTACGATGCGCGCGTCTCCGGGTTTTCCGATCCGCATGGGTTAAGAATTAGTGTACACTTGGGGAGAAGTTGAAAATTCGCTGGTGCTCGGGAAGCTGGTGAAAATCCAGCACAGCCCCGCTACTGTAAGCGCTGAGGATTCACCAATCAAGTCACTGTTCCGTAACGGAATGGGAAGGCAGGTGAAACCAGGGAGGCGTAAGTCAGGAGACCGGCCGGCGAGATTCATTGCTTGGCTCTCGAGGGAGGAGCCCAAAAATGCGATTCGGTTTCGCAGGCCTGCCGGCTTGCTTTTTGTTCTTTTCCGCCGTGGTTTCGGCGGCCCAAATCAAAGGTAAAGTAGTCGACCCGTCGGGCGCCCCAGTTCCGGGCGCGCGGATTTCAGTATGGAGCCGCACCGGCGTGGCGGCGCAAACGGTGGCGGCGGCGGACGGGTCGTTCGCCATGGATGTCGCTTCCGAAGCCAAACTGGTGGTCATGGCGCCGGGCTTTCGCAGCGTCGAGATCGCCGCAGGGCAGGCGGGTGTGGTACGTCTGGAACTGGCTCCCGTCGTCGATTCCGTGCAGGTGACCGGGTCGAGCATCGACGCACCGCTCCAACAGCAGGGCGGCAGCGTGAGCCTGATTTCGTCCGAAGAGGTGCGGCAGCGTAACGAGCCGTATGCGGCTGACCTGCTGCGCTATCTGCCGGGAATGGTCTTCAACCAAAGCGGACCGGCGGGCGCGGTCGACAGCCTGTTCCTGCGCGGCGGCAATTCGAATTTCGGATTGGTGCGGATCGACGGCGTGCCCGTGAACACGTTTGGCGGCGCGTTCGACTTTGCGCATATCCCGTCCGAGGCGATCGATCACATCGAGGTGATCCGCGGGCCGCAGTCGGCGGTCTACGGGCCATATGCGAACTCCGGCGTCATCGATTTTGTGACGCGGCAGCCATCCTCTTCGCCGGAACTGGACGTCCTGGCCGAAGGCGGAAGCTACGGTGAGCGCCGGTTTGCTGTGACTGCGTCGGGGACGTTCGCAGGGTTCGGGCTGGTCGCTTCGGGATCGCGCATCGATACCAACGGCCCGGTGACGAACGGCGATTATCACAACGAGGACCTGCTGTTGAACGTGACCCGGCGCTTCCGGAAGCAGAGCCTCGCGCTGCACGCCGATTTCGATTCTAACAATGGCGGCGAACCTGGCCCGTGGGGGTCGGACCCGAAGGGGACGTTCACCGGGATCGATACGATCAGCCGCGCGGAGAACAATTTCGGCAACTACGGCGCGCACTGGGAGGCCGAGCTTTCGCCGCGCGTGCGGCAGGAGGCCTCCGGCAGCTTCTTCCTGGATAACTCGGGATACCAGAGCCCTTACGGCCCGAGCTTCAACCAGGACCGCAGGTTCCAGGGCGAGACTTTGACCGTGGTTAGCGTTACGAGCCACTATACGGCGGCTTTCGGCGCGTCCGGCGGGCGCGAAGACGTTACGGACAGCTACATCACAGACGCCAACTTCGAGACCTTCCCGATCGAGCGGACGGATCTCGCGGTATTTCAGGAGAACCGGTTCGAGATCGGCGGCCGGCTGTTCCTGAATGCCGGAATACGCGGGGAGTGGATCCGGACACCGGAGATTCCGGGCGATGGCTACTCGCGGCCTGACTTTCCGGCCAACAACCTCGCGCGCGTCAACCCCAAGGTGGCGGCAGCATACGCGCTCGATGGCGCGACCAGGCTGCATGCATCGTTCGGAATGGGGATCCGGCCGCCGACGGGTTTCGAACTGGCGTTCACGGACAATCCGCGGCTCGCGCCTGAGCGGACCCGCAGCTTCGATATGGGGTTGGAGCGCCGGTTGCTGCACGACCGGCTGGTGCTCGACGGTACGTACTTCTACAACCGCTACTACGATCTGATCGTGACGCTGGGCGGGTCGCTCACCACCCTCAGCCATTACACCTCGGCGAACCTGGCCAATTCGCGCGCCGAGGGCGGTGAATTTTCAGCGGGGCTGAGGCCGGCGCGCTGGGTGTTTGTTCGCGGATCGTACACACTGCTCAAGACGCGCATTCTGTCGCTCGACGGGTCGGACCAGGCACCGCTGCCGTTCAGCGTCGGGCAGCCTCTGACGCGCCGCCCGGAACATTCGGGAAACCTGGTGGCGACGTTCAGCCGGGGGCGGGTGACCGCGGACGTGACCGGCTACTTCCGGGGGAAGGCGCTTTTCGAGGAGCCATCTTACGGCGCGACCAACGGTCTGTTTTGGGACGATGGCTTCGCCAACGTGGGCTTGAACCTGAATTACGAATTGGGCGCCGGTGTTACGATGTACGGCAACCTGCGGAACGCGTTGAATCAGCACTACGAAGAGATCTTCGGATACCCTTCGCCCCGGCTGAATTTTGTGGCTGGGCTGAAGTGGAGACTGACGCGGCGGAGGTAGAGGATTGAGCAAAGAACCATTTGACGAGCCTCGCCTGGCCATCAACCGGGTTTATACGCGGCAGGGCGATTCCGGCGAGACCGCGCTGGCGGGAGGCCAGCGGGTGGCGAAGGATTCGCTGCGCATCGAGGCTTATGGCACGGTGGACGAGCTGAACGCGTTCGTCGGGGCGGCCCGTGTTACGGCGGTGGAAACGGGAACGGCCGAGCTGGCGGAGATTCTGCTGCGGGTGCAGCACGAGCTCTTCAATCTCGGATCGATTCTGGCGACGCTGCCGCAGGACGTGCATCCCAAACAGGCTCGCGTGACCCCCGCGGAGATCCTGCGGCTCGAAGAGGAGATGGATCGGGCGAACGCAAGGTTGAACGCGCTGCGGTCGTTCGTTCTGCCCGGGGGCACCCGCTTGAACGCCGAGCTCCACATCTGCCGGACGGTATGCCGAAGGGCCGAGCGCGCTTGTGTGACACTGGCGCGCTCGGAGCCGGTTCCGCCGGAAGCGGTGCGATACCTAAACCGTTTGAGCGACGCATTGTTCGTCTGGGCCCGGTGGGCCAGTCAACTGGCGGGAACGGCGGAAACTTTGTGGGAACCTAATCGCTCGACTTCGGGGTTAAACGATGGATAATCAAAATAAGGAGAAATCGATGCAGAAGAACGGCACACAGGGTGATCTCCGGCCGCTGGCCATTGGGCTGGTTGTCTTGGCGGGCTTGATTCGAATCACGCAGCACTGGAATTTCGCGCCGCTGGGAGCGTTGAGCCTGTTCGCTGGTGCACGCCTGCGCGGCTGGAAGGCATGGGCCCTTCCGCTGGTGGTGATGGCAATTACCGACCCGCTGCTGGGCGGTTACACGGCGGCGACCCCGCTGGTGTACGCCTGCCTGCTGATCAACGTCTGGATCGGGACGCGCCTGCGCGAATCCGAAAACCCACTGGCGATCGGCGGAGGCTCCCTGGCCGGCAGCGTGCTGTTCTTCCTGGTGACGAATTTCGCCTGGCTGGGCTTTGGCGGGATGTATCCGCATACGTTCGCGGGCATGCTGGCGTGCTACACGGCGGGCGTGCCGTTCTTCTGGCGCACGCTGGCTTCGGACCTGTTCTATTCGGGAGTTCTGTTTGGACTGCACGCGTGGTTGAGCCGCACGGTGGTTCAGTCGGAACGCGTGGCGCCGCAAGCGGCGTAGCATCCCGCGCGGAGGCGGGCCGGCAGTGGCGCTGATCGCGGTTTCGGGTCATCCCGGGTGCCGTTACGAGGAGGTGGCGCGAATCACCGCGCAGCGGCTGGGTTTCGAGCTGGTTACCCAGGCGAAGCTGGGGGCACTGGCGGGCGAGGAATTCGGTTCGGTCACGGGCATCCCGCCAAAGGCGTATTCGAGCCTGGTGACGTCGGTGCTGGCGCGGCTTGCCACCGAACACCACATCGTGTATTGCGCCATGGGCGGAGAACTGGAGGCGCGCCATTTCCCCGGAATGCTGCGGGTCCACGTCGTGGCTCCGGAGAATGTCCGGGTGGGCAACCTGATGCTCGATTCGCGAGTAGACCGGCCTGCGGCACGGCAGTTGCTGCTGGAGTTGGAATCGGCCGAGCGCGCCGACCGGCGCGCGAAGTTCGGTAAAACTCGCGCCACCGCGGAACTATTCGACCTGGTATTGAACGCCGAAACGCTCACTTCCGAGCAGATGGCGGAATTGATCGAAGCGGCCGTGACGGCCGCGGGCCTGAGGGAGCGCGGATATCTTTCGCCGGCGGCCGAGGCGCAACTTCAATTTCAGATGCGGTTCAAACTCTCGCGTTACGGCATCGTGCCGCCGGATAAGGTGAGTCTGCGCAAGAAAATGTTCGCCAACCAGAGCGAGGAGATCTTCGCCAACCTGCTGGATTTCTACCGCATTGCCTGGGACTACGAGCCGCGCAGCTTTCCGATCCAGTACGATCGCGAAGGCACGGCCACCGAATTTTTCACTCCGGATTTTTACCTGCCCGAGTTCGACCTTTACGTGGAACTCACCACCATGAAGCAATCGCTGGTGACGCGGAAGAACCGCAAGGTACGACTGCTGCGCGAGCTTTATCCGCAGATCAACATCCAGGTGTTCTACCAGAAGGACTTTGAAAACCTGGTTTTCAAGTACGGGCTGGCGGAGCGGCCGGTTAAGGTATGAGCACCCTGCTTCCAGGCATGGAGCGGGTCCTCTTCACCGAGGAGCAGATCGATCAGCGTATCCGTGAAACAGCGGCGCGGATTTCGCATGATTACCAGGGGAAGACGGTGAAGCTGGTGGGTGTGCTCAAGGGTTCGGTCTTCTTTCTGACCGCGCTGGCGCGTCACATCGAAGTGCCGCTGAAGATCGATTTTCTCGCGATTTCGAGTTTCTCGAACAAGAGCGGCGCGCCGGGGTTGGTGCGGATCGCCAAGGACCTCGACGAGAGCATCGAAGGGGAAGACGTGCTATTGGTGGAAGACATTGTCGACACCGGCTTCACCCTGCGATACCTGCTGCAAACGCTGTCGGGGCGTGCTCCGAACTCGCTGAATGTGTGCACGTTTCTCGACCGCAACTCGCGCCGGATCGTGCAAGTGCCAGTGGCATATCGTTGCTTTGAAATCCCCGACCGCTTTGTAGTGGGCTTTGGGCTCGACCACCATCAGTTCTATCGCAACCTCGGCTATGTAGCGGTAATGAAATCCGAAAAGGGGCATTAACCACATCTTCGAGTGAAAGTCATGATCCGGTAACCGGCTCCGGTCGTAAAATTAAGGTGAGAAGCTTAATCTTGCGGAGCCGATACTATGAAGTCTTTAATCCTGTTCGTTTCCGCGCGGCAGAGCGATGCACACGAGCTCTCACAGATCGTCGGCGATCTTCCGCTATTGATTCACCACGTCGAAACGCTGCGGCAGGCGCGTTTCCGGCTCCCGAGGCACGATTACCAGGTGATTCTTACCGAAGCTCAGTTAACGGACGGCAACTGGCTGGACGTGATGCATCTCGTGAGGGAGGATCCACGCGATCTGGCTGTGATTGTGACCGACCCTCACGCGGATGCGCGGTTCTGGGCCGAAGCTTTGAATGTGGGAGCTTACGATTTGCTCGCGCAGCCGTTCTACGCGCCGGAGGTCCGCCGCATTCTGGGAAACGCGTGTTCCCGTCTGGCAGCCGCGGGCAGGTATTCGGCCGGGTAGTTGCAGCGTCAGATCCTTCGGTGAGTCACCAGACGTACGAAGACGGCCAGAAGGCAGATGGTGGTGGCGAGTGTACCGGCTACCATGTAGGCCAGCGGGCTATGCGGCTTCGATAGCGTCCACACCAGAAGCGCGATTCCCAACAGCGCGACGAGAGCAAATATCCACGCGCGTGGTTTCATTGATCCCATTGTAAATTCGGTGGCTGAAGCCGCCGCTGATAAACTAAAAACAGGCGTGTTTTCTGGTTCCATAACGAAGGTTAGCTTGGCCGCTGTGGCGTTGTTGCTACTGGCCGGGTGCGAGAGCGGGGCTCCCAAAAAGCCGCCGATCGGTGAAGCGTTCGTCGGGCCGGCGACGCTCAAAATTCGCGTCGACATTCCCCTTGATTCCGCGACAGTTGCCACTGTCAAACACGGCGACCGGCTGGAGATCATCGGGCGGCGGCGGCGCTTCCTGCAGGTCCGGACGAAAAGTGGCGCCGAGGGCTGGACACACGAGGCGCAGCTACTGGCATCGAACGACATGTCCAATCTGCGGGAACTGGCCGAGCGCGCCGCGAAGATGCCCGCGCAGGGGCAGGCCACCACGTTCGGTCCGCTGAATATTCACACGTTGCCTTCGCGGCAGGCGCCTAGTTTTCTGCAGGTGCAGCAGAACCAGAAGGTGGACGTGCTGGCCGCGGCGGTGGTACCCCGGACGGATCTGCAGCGGACGCCGTTGATTCCCCCTAGGCCGAAGCAGGAGAAGCAGGTTTCGAAGAAACCGAAAAAGGAGCCGAAATATCCGCCGTTAGTGGTACCGGCGCCGCCTCCGCCTCCCGCCAACTGGCTGGATCTCTCGAAGACGAATCTCGAGCCGGATCCGGCTCCGCCCGAAGACGAGCCGGACGAGGCGCCACCCACTCCCACCGACACGTGGAGCCTGGTGCGGGCACCCGGCGGCCAGACCGGATGGGTGCTGACGAGGCGCCTGGTGATGGCGATCCCGGACGAAGTGGCGCAGTATGCCGAAGGGCGCCGCATCGTTTCCTACTTCCCTCTGGCGACGATCGACGACGGCGACCAGAAGAAGCATGTGTGGTTGTGGACCACGGTCGCCAGCGGCGACCATCCCTACGATTACGATAGCTTCCGCGTATTCATCTGGAGCCTGAAGCGCCATCGCTACGAGACGGCCTATATCGAGCGGAATTTGCAGGGGTATGCGCCGGTTTTACTACAAAAGGTGGACTACGGCTCCGATTCCCGCACACAGGCGGCGGGCACGTACCCGGGGTTCTCGGTGTGCGTTGAGAAGAGCGATGGAAAGAGGTATCGTCGGGAGTACGCCCTGCTGAGTAACATCGTGCGATTCGCCGGCGAGGGACCGTGTGAGGTGCCTCCGTCGCCGCTGACTTTAGAGTCACCTGCGAATGCTCCGGCGGGGATATCGGACGGCTTCACAGGCGCCGTCCGAAACGCTTCTCGATAAGGTCCGGCGAAGATTGCGCGGCCTGACGGTCAGATGGTTCAAGGACTAGGATTCGAAGCACCCACGCATGGAGGATGGATGAGTCCGCAGGAAGTATTGGATTTCGCGAAAAAAAACGAGGCCAAGCAGCTCGATTTGCGGTTCACCGACATTCCGAGCCTGCAGCATCACGTCTCTTACCCGATCGGCGAATTGGAGCTCGAAAGCTTTGAGGAAGGCTTCGGCATGGATGGATCGAGCATCCGCGGCTGGGCGGCGATCCACGAGAGCGACATGCTCCTCATCCCCGATCCGAACACAGCGTTCATGGACCCGTTTGCCGAGACCCCGACGGTGGTCATGTACGGCGACGTGAAGGACCCGATCACCAAGCAGCGGTATGAACGCGATCCGCGCTGGATCTCGCAGAAGGCGGAGATGTTCCTGCGCAACAGCGGCGTTGCCGACACCGCGTATTTTGGCGCGGAAGCGGAGTTCTTCATCTTCGACAACGTCAGCTTCGACCAGGATCAGCACTCCGGCTACTACTTCGTGGATGCCGAGGAGGGCCGCTGGAACTCGGGGCGGCGCGAAAACAATCTCGGGTATCGGCCGCGGTATAAGGAAGGTTACTTCCCTGTGCCGCCCACGGATCACTATCAGGATCTGCGCAGCGAGATGGTGCAGACGATGATCCAGTGCGGCCTGAATATCGAGTGCCACCATCATGAGGTCGCGACCGGCGGGCAGTGCGAGATCGATCAGCGCTTCGACACGCTGGTGAAGTCGGCCGACAACATGATGCTGTACAAGTACATCATCCGCAACGTTGCCAACCAGTACGGCAAGACGGTGACCTTCATGCCGAAGCCGATCTTCGCGGATAACGGCAGCGGCATGCATACGCATCAGAGCCTGTGGAAGGAAGGCAAGCCGCTGTTCGCGGGCGATTGCTACGCGGGCCTGAGCCAGTTGGGGCTGTACTATATCGGCGGGCTCTTGAAGCACGCGCGCGCGCTTTCGGCGATCATCGCGCCGACTACCAACAGTTACAAGCGGCTGGTGCCGGGCTATGAAGCGCCGGTGAACCTGGCGTACTCGCGGCGCAACCGCTCGGCGGCATGCCGGATTCCGATGTACTCGGCGAGCCCGAAGGCGAAGCGCGTGGAGTTCCGGCCGCCCGATCCTGCCGCGAATCCCTACCTGGCGTTTGCGGCCATGCTGATGGCGGGGCTCGACGGCGTGCTCAACAAGACCAACCCCGGCGAACCGCTCGATAAGGACATCTACGATCTTTCGCCGGAAGAGATGAAGAGCGTGCCTTCGATGCCGGGTTCGCTCGATGAAGCACTGAGCTGCCTGGAAGACGACCATGCCTTCCTGACTCGCGGCGATGTTTTCACCGAGGAACTGATCGAGACCTTCGTCGATTACAAGCGCAAGAACGAGGCCGAGGCGATCCGGCTGCGGCCGCATCCCTACGAGTTCGCGTTGTATTACGACATCTAGCGTCCGGCGGGCAGGGCGCTCGCGTCCTGCCCGCACCTTTCATGTACGGCACGATTATCCAGGTCAGCATTTCGCCCGGCGGGCTCCCGAAATTGCCCGTGCCGGAAGGCCTCGTCACGCCGCTGGGGATCGAAGGCGACGTGCACATGCACCCCAATATTCACGGCGGGCCGAAGAAGGCGATCCTGCTGGTCTCCGCGGAGGTGGTCGAGAACCTGCGGGAGCGCGGCTACCCGCTCTATTTCGGCGCGCTCGGAGAGAATCTGACCACGCGCGGAATCGATTTCCGGCGCCTGCGCGTGGGCGACCAGCTTCGCGCCGGCGGGGCGCTGCTCGAAATCACCAGGCCGCGCGGGCCGTGCACGGCGCTCGACATTTTCGGCGAGACGCTGAAGCTCGACATTTTCGATGCCCGGGTGCAGGCGCTCGATTACACCTCGCCGCGATGGGGGATGAGCGGAATGTACGCGTCGGTGGTGGAGGGCGGCCCGGTGCGGCCGGGCGATATAATTGCACTCGTGGCCACGACAGCCTGACGCATGCCTTATTCGCTCGACGCAATCCTGCAGGGAGCGGCACTTCCGGAACGAATTGCAGCCCGCGTACAAATACTGGTGGGGGCCGCGCCGGCTCCGGAGACAGTCGCGCGGTTTCTGGAACGGCTCCGGCAGGACTCGCCGTCGGCATTCGACCGCATCGTAAGCTCGCCCGCGGCCCTGCGCGCGGCAGTCAACCTTTTCTGCTACAGCAACTTTCTTTCGGAAGCCGTGCTGCGCAATCCGGAGCGGCTGCTGCAGGAGGCGCAATCCAACACGTTCTACCGCGTCCGGACGGTGGACGAATACGAGCGGTCCCTGGCCGATTTCCTGGGCGGCGACTATCTCGAGGTACCTTCGGCGGTGGGACTGGCGCGTTTCCGGCGGCGGCAGTTGCTGCGCATCGTGCTGCGCGACGTGCTGGGGATCGCCTCGCTTTCCGACGTGACGCAGGAGCTTTCCAACCTGGCGGACGCCATCCTGGACCTGACGTACCGGCGGATCCGGGCGGCGTACGTGGCGCAGTTCGGAGAGCCTCTGCTGCCGGATGGCCGTCCCTGCGGCTTCTCGGTGATCTCGCTCGGGAAGCTGGGCGGCGGCGAGTTGAACTACAGCTCGGATATCGACCTGATGTTCGTCTACGGCGGCAACGGGGAAACCTCCGGCGCGCTCTCGCTGACGAACAAGGAGTTTTACAAGAAGGTTGCCAACCAATACACCGCGCTGCTTTCGAGCTACACGACGGAAGGGCGCTGCTATCGCGTGGACCTGAGGCTGCGGCCGGACGGGACGCTGGGTGAGATCTGCATTTCCGAAGAAGGCGCGCGCCAGTATTACGCGGAGCGCGCGCGCGACTGGGAAAAGCAGATGCTGATCAAGGCGCGGGTTTCGGCGGGCGAACGCGAGCCGGGTGCGGCGCTGCTCGAAGCGGTGGAGCCGCTGATTTATCAGACGTCGCTCGATTTCAGCGCGGTGGAGGCGGTTTCGGCCACGCGCCAGCGCATCAGCGAGAAGGTGGCGGCGAAGCGGAGCGGGCGCAACGGCGTGGACGTGAAGCTGATGCCCGGCGGGATTCGTGATATCGAGTTCCTGGTGCAGTGCCTGCAGCGTCTGCACGGCGGGCGCGAGCCCTGGGTGCGGCACGGCGGCACCATGATGGCGTTGTTCCGCCTGCGGGACAAAGGGCTGCTTTCGGATGCCGAGTATGCGCGGCTGGCGACGGCCTACGAATTCCTGCGCTACCTGGAGCACCGGCTGCAAATGGAGGAGGATCGCCAGACGCATTCGCTGCCTTCGGATCCGGAGGCGCTCGAACTGCTGGCGCGCAAGATGCCCGCCGAGGCCGGCAGTCCGTGGGATGGGCGACGCTGCGCAAGCGTCTGGAAGAACATCGCACGGCGGTGCAGGAGATCTACGAGCGCGTCATCCACGCGCAGAGGCCGCTTTACTATTCCACCGTCGAGTCGGAAGCACCGTCGGTGGAGGACTCCCAGTCGCCGCCGCGCGCCAGCGTCAACGTCGCGCTGGAGGCGCGCGCGCCGCAACTCGCCGGGGCCGTGGCGGATGCGAATCTGCACCGCGGGCGTGAACGGTTCCAGCATTTTCTCGAAAAAGCGTTCGACGATCCCGACCTGCTGGCGAAACTCAACAGCGACGAAAAACTTTCGGCCGCTGTGCTCGACATCTTCGAGCACAGCGCGTACTTCGCGGACGAACTGCTGCGGTACCCGGAACTGCTGGATGAGATCGGCCGGCCGTTTCAACTGGAGAAAGGACTGATCGAGGATGGTGCGGCGCTGCGGCGCTCCTACCGGCGGCACATGGTGCGAATCCAATGCGCGAGCATTCTGAACGGTGAGCCAATTTTCGAGACGCTGTCGCAAACATCGCTGCTGGCCGATTGGGTGATCGCCGAGGCTTATGCTCTGGCGCTCCGTGAGACGCCGCCTCCCGCCCAGCCGGAATACCAGCCGGGCGACCGCATGATGGTGATCGCCCTCGGGCGGCTGGGCATGCGCGAGTTCGACCTGGGTTCGGATGCGGACCTGGTATTCGTGATTCCCGATGCGGATGCGGCCGAGTACGTGTTCTGGACCGCGGTGGCGGAGCGGATGGTGCAGATCATCAGCGCCTATACGGGGGAAGGGGTCATGTTCGCGATCGATACGCGGCTGCGCGCCGAATGGCCGCGAAGGCGACCTGGTGCAGACCGAGGCCGCCTACAAGAGTTACTTTGCGAGCCATGCCGAAGCGTGGGAGGGCATCGCGTGGATGAAATCGCGCGCGGTGGCGGGGAACCTGGAGCGGGCCACGCAGTTCCTGCAAGAACTGCAGGACGTGGACTGGCGGCGCTACGGGCAGAGCCGGCGATCGCGCAACGAGCTGGCGGAGATGCGGGCGCGGCTCGAGCGGGAGCAGGGACCGCGCAATCCGCTGAAGGCAGGGGCGGGCGGCTACTACGATATCGATTTCGCGCTGATGTACCTGCGGCTGAAAGGCGCCGGGATCTTCTTACAAGGTGCTGAATACGCCGGAGCGGATCGATGTCATCGAGAAGATGGGGCATCTGGATCGGGAGGACGCTGAATTCCTGCGGGACGCGGCGGTGTTTTATCGCGCGATCGATCACGGGCAGCGTGTCGCCACGGGCCATGCGGAGGGCAGCCTGCCTGCCTCTCCGGCGCAGCTTGAAACGCTCACGAACCTGGTACGCCGCTGGACGCCGCCGCAGTTGCAACAGGACCGGATCGACGCAACGCTGCGTAACATCCGTAAGCGCACGCGCGAATTCTTCGACCGCCTCTTCGGACGCACATGAGAGCATTGCGATACGGGGCCGCCGTGCTGCTGGTGGCAGCTACAGTGGCAGTGTTCCGCACGTTGCTGCACGTCAACAGCACGACTACCGCGCTGGCGCTCCTGCTGGTAGTGCTGGCGATCTCGGCGAGGTGGGGTTTGGCCGAAGCGACGGTGGCGTCGCTTCTGGCGATGGTCGGCTTCAACTATTTCTTTCTTCCTCCGGTCGGCACGCTGACCATCGCCGATCCGCAGAACTGGGTGGCGCTGGCGGCCTTTCTGGTCACGGCAGTCACAGCGAGCCAGCTCTCGGAACGGGCACGCCGGCGCGCCGCCGAAGCCGAGGCACGGAGGGTGGAGATCGAGCGCCTCTATGAACTGGTGAGCTCCTTGATGCTCAGTGGAAGCGCGCACAAGACCATTCGCGACTTCGTCAATCGTGTGGTGCAGGTGTTCGGCTTCGAGGCGGCGGCGTTCTATTACCGGCCGGCCGCCGAGATTGCGCGGTCGCAGCCGGAGAGCAAGATCGTCTCGGACCACGACCTCCTCGCCGCCGGTGAGATCGAGGAGATTTCGATCGACGCCGCGCGAGGCCTCGTCTTGGCTCCGGTGCGTTTGGGAGGGCGCCCGCTCGGGAGCCTGGCTCTGGTTGGGCCCGCGCCCTCGCCGGCAACGGCGCGAGCCATCGTCAACCTGGCAGCGCTGGCGGTCGAAAAGGCGCGAGCGCTCGAGGAGGCCAGCAGCGCGGAAGCCGCGCGGAAAAACGAAACGCTCAAGGCGGCGCTTCTCGATTCGCTGGCGCACGATATCAAGACGCCGCTCACTTCGATCAAAGCGGCGGTCACGAACATGCTCGGCGACGGCGTGGCGCACGATCGCGAGTTGCTCACCATCATCGATGAAGAGGCCGACCGGTTGAACCGGCTGGCGGCGGAGGTGATCGAGATGGCGCGCATCGAAGCGGGAAAGCTGCATCTGGAAAAACGCGCCGTGCCTGTGGCGGAGATTCTCGAGGCGGCGCTGGCGGATCTCGGCGGCGCGCTGAAGCGGCATTCCGTGTCGGTGAGGATGGAGCCGGACCTTCCGCCCGCAGAGGCCGATCCGGAATTTGCGGGGCAGGTGTTGAAGCAACTGGTGGAGAATGCCGTGAAGTATTCGCCTGAGGGTTCGGAGATCACAGTATCGGCCGAACGGAAGGGTGGGAAGATCGTGATCAGGGTGGCCGATCGCGGTCCGGGAATCGAGGAGAACGAGCGGCTGCGAATCTTCGACAAGTTTTTTCGCGGGCGGCGGCACCGGTTTGAAACGGAAGGAACGGGGATGGGCCTCGCGATCGCACGGGGGATTGTGGAAGCGCACGGCGAGAAGATCTGGGTGGAGAGCGAGCCCGGCGAAGGCTCGGTCTTTTCGTTCACCCTGGCGGTGCACGGGAGCGGCGCATGAGCGTGCGAATTCTGGTGGTGGACGACGACCCGCAGATCCGTCGCGTCATGAAGGCCACTCTGGTGGGGCATCACTACGAGGTGCTGGAAGCGCGCACCGGCGAGGAGGCGCTGGAGACCCTTCCGCGTGAAATGCCGGACCTCGTGCTGCTCGATATGAACATGCCGGGGATGGGAGGCCTGGAGACCTGCCGGGCGATTCGCGAAAGCACCGAAATTCCCGTAGTGATTCTTTCGGTGCGCAACAGCGAGAAGGATAAAGTGGCGGCGCTCGATGCCGGCGCGGACGACTACGTCACCAAGCCGTTCGGCATGGAGGAGTTGCTGGCCCGCATCCGCGCGGCATTGCGCCGAAGGCCGGGCTCCGCGGAGGGCGGGCCGCGGGGTTTCAGTGCCGAAGACCTGGAGATCGACTTCGAAACCCGCCGCGTCCGCGCACAGGGCCGGGAGACCCGGCTCACGCCCAAGGAGTTCGAACTCCTGCGTTACCTGGTGGCGCACGCCGGGAAGCCGGTGACTCACCGCGAGCTGCTGCAGGCCGTCTGGGGGCCCGATTACGGCGACGAGCCGGAATACCTGCGCGTGTTTATCAACCAGGTACGCAAAAAGATTGAAGCAAATCCCGCGCGGCCGAAGTACATCCTGACCGAGCCGTGGGTCGGTTACCGGTTCGCGGGCGCTCCTTCCGCTTAATTCAATCCTGATCGTTTCTTTACGACTTCCTTACGTCCGTCTCCGTACCCTTGGACTGGTAGTCGTTATGCAAACCCAAGGCAGACTTTCCATCGATCCGGGAAACATCGAACCGGAGCCGTATTCCAGTGAAATCGAGGTCGTAGTGCCGTATACAGGCTATGCGACCACTCGCTCCGTGCTGGAGCGCACGGCGGCGCTGACGGCGGGCCTGGCGGCGCGCATCTCGCTGGTTGCGATTCACACGGTTCCTTATCCGGCCGACTTTCGTTGCCCGATTTCGGTGCATTCGTTCCTCGTCGAGCAACTGGTATGTCTTTCCGGCCTATGTCTCCTGCCCGTGGATGCGCAGGTCGTGCTGGCGCGCACGTTCGAAGACGGCTTTCGCCGAGTTTTGAAACCGCAATCGACTGTATTGATCGGAAGTCGTAAACGCTTCTGGCGTACATCGGAGGAGCGGATGGCCAACGCCCTCGTGCTCGATGGCCACAAAGTCATCCTGCTTCACGTCGCATAGGAGACGCAAATGACAGACCTGGTTTTTGTGCTGATGAGTATTCTTTTGTTCACCGCCGGATGGGCGTTCGCGAAAGCGTGCGACCGCCTTTAGGCGGCAGGAGTCAAGTTCATGGAACAAATTGTCTGTTTGACGATCGCGTTGCTTTTGGGCGCTTATCTCTTCTACGCGCTGCTCCGCCCGGAGCGGTTTTGAAGGGGATGGCATGATATCGAACGGAATTCTCCAAATTGCGCTGTTCACCGCGGTCATTCTGCTGCTGGCGAAACCGGTGGGGAGCTTCATGGCGAAGGTCTTCGAGGGCCAGCGCACGTTTCTGCACCGCGTGCTGCGGCCGATCGAGATCGGAATCTATCGGATCTGCGGGATCGACGAAACTGCCGAACAACATTGGACCCGCTATGCGGGCGCGCTCCTGATATTCAGCCTGGTGACGCTGTTGCTCACCTATCTCCTGCAACGCATCCAGCAATGGCTGCCGTTGAATCCGCAGGGGCTCGGGAACGTTGCACCCGACCTTTCGTTTAACACGGCGGTCAGCTTCACCACCAACACCAACTGGCAGTTCTACACGCCCGAGACGACCATGAGCTACCTCACCCAGATGGTCGGGCTGGCCACGCACAATTTCTTCTCCGCGGCGGCGGGAATCGCGGTGGCGATTGCCGTGGTGCGAGGCTTCGCGCGCCATTCCGCTCAGACCCTGGGCAATTTCTGGGTCGATTTCACGCGCGGCACGCTGTACATCCTGCTGCCGATTTCGCTGGTGGCGGCGCTGCTGCTGTGCTCGCAGGGGGTGATCCAAAACTTCCATCCGTATGCCAAGGCAGCGACGGTCGAAGGCGCTGTACAGACGATTCCGCAGGGGCCGGTGGCCTCGCAGGAAGCGATCAAGATGCTGGGCACCAATGGCGGCGGATTCTTCAATGCCAACTCAGCGCATCCTTACGAGAACCCCACGCCGTTTTCCAATTTCCTGCAGATGGTGTTGATCTTCGTGATCCCGGCCGGGCTCACCTACACGTTCGGAAAGATGGTGCGGGACACGCGGCAAGGCTGGGCGCTGCTTGCCGCCATGACGATCCTGTTTCTGGCGGGCGTCGCGGTGGTCTACCACGCGGAGCAGGCCGGCAATCCAATTCTGGCGAAGTTGGGAGTGGCGCCGGCGGCAACATGGAGGGCAAGGAAGTCCGGTTCGGCATTGCCGAACTCCGCGTTGTTCGCGGTGATCACCACCGACGCCAGTTGCGGCGCGGTCAATAACGTGCACGACAGCCTCACGCCGCTTGGCGGGCTGGTGCCCACTGGTCAATATCGAACTCGGCGAAGTCATTTTCGGCGGTGTGGGATCGGGCCTCTACGGCATGCTGCTGTTCGCGATGCTGGCGGTGTTCATCGCCGGGCTGATGGTGGGCCGCACACCGGAGTACCTGGGCAAGAAGATCGAGCAGAAAGAAGTCAAGATGATGATGCTCTCGGTGCTGGTGCTGGCAGATCACAATCCTGGCATTCGCGGCGGGGAGCATCAATCTTCCGGGGGTTATCGCCAGCCAATCGAACCACGGCCCGCACGGGTTGTCGGAGGTGCTCTATGCGTTTTCGAGCGCGACCGGCAATAACGGCAGCGCCTTCGCGGGGCTGAATGCCAACACGCCTACCTGAATATCACCATGGGAATTGCGATGTTTCTGGGGCGCTTCCTCATGCTGATTCCGCTGCTGGCGGCGGCGGGCAGCCTGGCGCGCAAGCGGGCAGTCCCGGTTTCGGCTGGTACGTTTCCCACTCACGGGCCGCTGTTTGTGGCGCTGCTGGTGGGCGTGGTGCTGATTGTGGGAGCACTGACCTTCTTTCCGGCGCTTTCTCTGGGGCCGATTGTCGAACATTTCCTGATGCATCAGGGGAGACTCTGGAGCTAACCATGGCCACTGTTACTGCCACACCCTCCGACCGACGACATTACCTCGTTGATTCCGCGCAAGGCGGCCGCGGGCCCGTCCGCTGTTCGATCCGCCGATCGTCAAGCGGGCGATCGGCGACTCGTTCCGCAAGCTGAACCCGCGGACGATGATGAAGAACCCGGTGATGTTCGTGGTGGAAGTGGGCGCCGCGGTGACCATCTGGCTCTCGCGAATCAAAGGAGATGAGCGGGTTCGACTTTCAGATTACCCTCTGGCTTTGGTTCACGGTGCTGTTCGCCAACTTCGCAGAAGCCATGGCAGAGGGCCGCGGAAAAGCGCAAGCCGACACGCTACGCAAGACCAAAACCGAGACCACGGCGCGGCGGCTGACCAACGGCCGGGAAGAGATGGTCCCGGCGACGTCGCTGCGCGGTCGGGCGATGTCGTGCTCGTTAAGGCAGGCGAAACGATCCCGGGCGATGGCGACGTCATCGCGGGCATTGCCAGCGTGGACGAGTCGGCCATCACGGGCGAGAGCGCGCCGGTGATTCGTGAATCGGGCGGCGACCGGAGCGCGGTGACGGGCGGAACGCGCGTGCTCTCGGACTGGATTCAGGTCGGGATTACCTCCAACCCCGGCGAAACGTTTCTCGACCGCATGATCGCGTTGGTGGAAGGCGCGGCGCGCCAGAAGACGCCGAACGAAATTGCGCTGAACATCGTGATCGCGGGCCTTACGCTGGTATTCCTGCTGGCAGTGGTGACGCTGCAGCCGTTCGCGGTCTATAGCGGCGCCAGCGCCCTCGACGACCGTGCTGGTTTCGCTGCTGGTCTGCCTGATCCCGACGACCATCGGCGGGCTGCTTTCGGCGATCGGGATCGCGGGCATGGACCGGGTGATGCAGCATAACGTGCTGGCCATGAGCGGCAAGGCGGTGGAGGCGGCGGGCGATGTGAACACTCTGCTGCTGGACAAGACCGGCACCATTACGCTGGGCAACCGGCAGGCAGTGGAGTTCATCCCGCTGGAAGATGTCACCGAAGAAGAACTGGCGGATGCCGCGCAGCTTTCAAGTCTGGCCGACGAGACGCCGGAGGGGCGCTCGATCGTGGTGCTGGCGAAGCAGAAGTACAACATTCGGGGACGCGAGGTGGCCGAACACGCAGGCCCACTTCATCCCGTTCACGGCGCAGACGCGCATGAGCGGCGTGGATATCGAAGGGCGCACGATCCGCAAGGGCGCTACCGAATCGGTGGTCGAATTTGTTTATGAGAACGGCGGGTCCGTGCCGCCGTCCCTCACCGACGTGACCGACCGGATCTCCCGCTCCGGTGGAACGCCATTGGTTGTGGCGGACGGATCGCGGGCGTTGGGGGTGGTGCACCTCAAAGACGTCGTCAAGGGCGGTATGCGCGAACGGTTCGAGCAGTTGCGCGCTATGGGAATCCGGACCGTGATGATTACGGGCGATAATCCGCTGACCGCGGCCTCCATTGCCGCCGAAGCCGGCGTGGACGACTTCCTCGCGCAGGCCACACCGAAAGACAAGATGGATCTGATCAAGAAGGAGCAGGCCGGCGGCCGCCTGGTGGCGATGACCGGTGACGGTACCAACGACGCTCCGGCCCTTGCGCAGGCTGATGTAGGACTCGCCATGAACACCGGCACCATGGCTGCGAAAGAAGCAGGCAACATGGTCGATCTCGACAGCAATCCCACCAAACTGATCGAAGTCGTAGCCATCGGAAAACAACTGCTGATGACGCGCGGAGCATTGACTACGTTTTCCATCGCCAACGACATCGCGAAGTATTTCGCCATCCTCCCGGCTATGTTCATGGCGACATTCCCGGTGCTCGGGCGCCTGAATATCATGGGCCTCCATAGTCCGCAGAGTGCCGTCCTGGCCTCGGTGATCTTCAACGCGCTGATCATCATCGCGCTGATTCCGCTGGCGCTACGCGGCGTGAAATACCGCGCCATGCCGGCCGCGTCGTTGTTGCGGCGAAATCTGCTGATCTACGGTATTGGGGGTGTGATCGCGCCATTTCCCGGGATCTGGCTGGTCGACCGCCTGCTGTTACTGCTGCACCTCGCATAAGGGGAGGACGAAATGAAACAACTCATCATTGCGATCAAGGCTGCCGTGGTGCTTACGCTGCTCACGGGCGTCGCTTATCCGCTGCTGGTTACGGGGCTGGCGAAGGTGCTCTTCCCCAGGCAGGCCGACGGCAGCATGGTGCAGGCGAACGGCCGCACGATCGGGTCGGCACTGATCGGACAGAATTTCACGAAGCCCGAGTACTTTCACGGACGGCCGTCGGCGTCAAATTATGACGGCCTCGCCTCGGGCGGCTCCAATTTCGGCCCGACCAACCAAAAGTTGGCCGATCGCGTACAGGCCGATCTGAAGGCGTTCCGGGCCGCGAACCCCACATTCGCGGGCCCGGTGCCTGCGGACCTGCTGACTGCCTCGGGTAGCGGCCTCGATCCGGATCTCAGCCCGGAGTCGGCGCGCGCGCAGGCGGCGCGAGTGGCGTCGGCGCGCGGCATGGATCCTGCCGCCGTTGAGCGGCTCATCGCTGCCAATACCGAGGGGCGGCAGTTCGGATTGTTAGGCGAACCTCGCGTGAACGTACTTAGGTTGAATCTTGCACTGGATCAAGCGGCCCCGGCGCGGAAATAGAACGAAGTCCAGGCGGAGATTGTCGCCGCGCCGTCGAAAGCGCACATATCATGCATCCGGAATGACGCGGCTTAAGTCATTCTTCGGATGAGTAAGTCGACCCATGACTCTATTCAAGTACCCAATGACCCCGATTCTCAAACCCGCGCTTCGGCGTGGCCGGGTCCTCCTTCTGCTGATTTCCATTGCGGCCCCCCTCTATCCTCAGGACAACGCCAGTCTTAGCCAGCAGGTCACAGACCTTCGCGTGCTGGTCCAAAAGCTTCAGGCTCGCATCGATGAGTTGGAAGCGCGCGTGAAGGCTGAGGACGCCCACGCGAAGCAGACCGCCCCGGCGATCGCACAAAGTGCTGCTCCCGCCCCTTCCCCAGCTCCCGCGCCTCCGGCCCCGGAGCCGGCGTCGGTGGCGGGAACCACCATCAACTTCCTCCTGGATGGCTATTACGCATACAATTTCAACGCTCCGATTGGCCGGGTCAATCGCCTCAGAGCCTACGATGTCAGTAGCAACAACTTCAGCCTGAATCAGGCGGACGTGGTCCTGGAGCATGCCGCGGACCCGGATCACCGAAAATGGTTCGGCGCCAGGCTCGACCTCCAGTGGGGACAAGCGACCCAAACGCTCCAGGGCAACCTGGCCAATGAACAGCGTCCCGCACTCTATCGAAACGTCTTCCAGGCTTACGGCACGGTGATCGTTCCAGTGGGTAAATACCTCAGGATGGACTTCGGAAAATGGGCCAGCTCGTTGGGGATTGAAGGTAACTATACCCAAGACCAGATGAACTATTCGCGATCCTACTGGTTCGATTTCCTACCCTTCTATCATATGGGCCTCCGCGCCAGTTATCCGGTTTCGGACCGGTTCTCGATCAACTACTGGCTCACCAATGGCACCCAGCAGACCGAAGACTTTAACGGTTTCAAGGACCAGTTGGGCGGTTTCACCGCGAAGCCACAAAAGAACGTCAACTGGACCATGAATTACTATTTTGGCCAGGAGCATCCCGATGTGGTTTTCTTTCCGCCGGCGCTTTCGCCAGTGCCGGGTGCTCCCACGCAACAGGGCATTTCCTTTCTACCGATCGAGAACGCGCCCACCGGGCGGCTCCACATCTTCGACAGCTATGCCACCTGGCAGGCCACGCCCGCACTGATGTTCGCGTTGGAGGGCGACTACGTACTACAACGGCTCTACAAGAATTCACCGCCCCAGCACGTCGCTGGCGGAGCCGTGTATGCGCAGTATCAATTCACGCCCAAGTTTTCCCTTGCAGCCCGGGCCGAGTATTTTTCCGACCGCGGCGCCCTCTTTACGGGGGTGGAACAAGCACTGAAAGAGACGACCTTCACGACGACATACCGCTTTGCGGAACGTTTCATGGTGAAGGGCGAATGGCGCTACGACTGGTCGAACCAACCTTTCTTCTATACAAGCCGGCTGGACGATCTGAGGAAAAGCCAGCTCACCGCGACACTCGGACTGATCTGGTGGTACGGCGGCAAGCAGGGGCCGTGGTAGTGCGGCTCGTAGTAGTAAGACATAGTAAAAGAGGAGGGACGTGACGGACCGCGCGGTTGAGAGGCCCAGCGCTGAAGAACTGTTGCGGCGGGTGCAGGCGGAGGAAAGCCGTGAGCGCCGCGGGACGCTCAAGGTGTTTCTGGGCTACGCCTCGCGCGTGGGCAAGTCGTTCCGCATGTTCGACGAAGGCCGGCGCCGCAAGGAGCGCGGGCAGGACGTGGTGGTGGCCGCGGTGCAGGGCGAGGTGAAGCCCGATATCGAGGCGATCCTGCGGCAGTTGGAGGTCATTCCGACCGTCGCCGAGCGCCATGCGGGGCATACTTACGAAGTAGTCGATCTTAATGCCTTGTTCCGCCGGTGCCCGGGCGTGTGCCTGATCGACGGGCTCGCCGCGGACAATCCTCCCGGCAGCCGGCATCCGCAGCGGTGGCAGGATGTCGCGGAACTGCTCGATCACGGCATCAACGTCATCACGTCGCTCAACCTGCAGCATATTCGCGAACATCAGGACGAGGTCGAGCGGATTACCGGCAAGCGTTCGCGCTTTAGCGTGCCGGCCACATTCCTGCGCGAGGCGGACGAAATCGAAGTAGTGGACGCTCCGCCGGAAGCACTCACCGACCGCGGCGCGGCGCGGAAAGGGCTCGATGAACTTCGGGAAATGGCGCTTCTGGTGGCCGCCGACGTAGTGGATCACCAGTTGCAGGACTATCTGGCGGCGCACGACGTGCCGACGTGCTGGGGCGTGCGGGAGCGCATCCTGGTCTGCCTGACACCGCGCAGCAGCGCGGAAACGATGCTGCAAAGCGGCAGCCGGAACGCGAAGCGATTCCACGGTACGCTGGTCGCCGCGTATGTCGAACAGCCGGAGTTGAGCGCGCAGGATCGGGAGCGGCTCGAAAAGCACCTGGCATTGGCGCGCGAACTCGGTGCGGAGATCCACTGCCTGCATGGGGCCGATTTCGTCGCAACCATTCTCGAGTTCGCCCGGGCGCAGCGTGTCACCCAGATCTTCGCGGGCCACTCGATGGAGAAGCACCGCTTCTGGCAGGGACGCAATCCGGTGGACCGCCTGATCGATGCCGCTGCCGATTTCGATCTCCGGCTGTTTCCGCATGAGGAGCAGCCATGAGAGGCCGGCTCAAGATGTACCTGGGGTATGCGGCGGGAGTCGGCAAGACGTTCCGCATGCTCGATGAGGGCGAGGCGCTGCGGCAGAAAGGCGTGGATATCGTGATCGGCTATTTCGAGCCGCACGCGAGGCCCGGCACGATCGCCAAGGCGCAGGGCTTCGAAGTAGTTCCCCGGCGGAAAATCGCTTACGGCGGCGCGCAGTTCGAAGAGATGGATGCCGACGCCATTGTACGGCGGCATCCTGCGATTGCAATCGTCGACGAGTTCGCCCACACCAATATTCCGGGCTCGGAGCGAGCCAAGCGCTGGCAGGACGTCGAGGTGCTGCTCGACGCGGGGATCGACGTGTTCACCACGATGAATGTGCAGCATCTGGAAAGCCTGAACGACCAGGTATGGCAGGCCACGGGCGTGCGGGTGCGCGAGACCGTTCCGGACTGGGTGGTGGACGCGGCGGATGAAGTGGTGTTCACCGATCTGACCCCCGGGGCGTTGCGCAACCGGTTGGAGCGCGGCGTGGTGTACGGGCCCGAGAAGGCTCGCCGCGCCATGGAAAACTTTTTCACCGAGGCGAATCTCACGGCGCTGCGCGAAATCGCGATGCGTCATGCGGCGCATGAAGTCGAAGAGCGCATGCCGATGCCGGCGCCCGCATCCACGCCGGCGACCCGCGAGCGAATCCTCATCTGCCTGACGGGCAACCCCTCTTCGGCAGCGCTGATTCGCAGGGGGAAGCGCGTGGCCGATTACATCCAGGCCGATTGCCTGGCGATTCATGTGTACGACGGCATTCCAGACAAAGGCGTGGAGCGCCACCTGAGCTTTGCCCGCAATTTGAGGATCGAAACTCACGTTGTTCAGGCGCGGGACGTGGCGCGCGCCATTGCGGATTTTGCCCACGAACACCAGATCACGCAGATTTTCCTGGGACGGTCGGAGCCCCTGGGCTGGTGGCGGCAGAAGGAATCCGTGGTCCGCCAGGTGGTGCGTCATGCCAGCGACCGGCAGATTACGGTTGTGGCGGAACGCCGGCGCTAGTAGGATAGGGAGTTACATGCTCCGGTTCTGCGCTCTAGCTGCCTTCCTGTGCCTGCCCGCACTTGCCGGCGATGCGCCCACCATCGACGACGCGCTCCAACATTTGTATAGCTTCGATTTTCCGGCGTCGCACCGGGTGTTGAATGCCTACATCGCACAGCATCCACAGGATCCGCTGCCTTATGCGTTTCGCGCCTCGGCCTACCTCTTTTACGAGCTCGACCGTCTGGGCATTCTGGAGAGCGAGTTTTTGATCGACGACGAGAAGATCGCCGATAAGAAGAAGGCCGATCCGGACCCAACCGTGCGCGCCAACTTCGTGAAGGCACTGGAGGATGCGCAGAGTCGCGCGGATGTGGTGCTCAAGGCCAATCCCGGGGATCACAATGCGCTGTTTGCCATGGCGGTGGCGCAGGGTGTGGCCACGGATTATATGGCCCTGGTGGAGAAGCGGCAGATCTCGAGCCTGGGGCCCGCCAAGCGCTCCAACAATTACGCCCAGCAACTGCTGAAGGTGGACCCGAAATTCTACGACGCGTATCTGACGGCGGGTTTTTCGGAGTATATGATCGGCAGCCTGCCGTTCTTTATCCGCTGGTTCGTCCACTTCGACAACGTCAGCGGCAGCAAGGAAAAGGGGCGTCAGCAGCTCGAACTGGTGGCGCGGCAGGGGCACTACTTCAGGGCATTCGCCAAGATCCTCATCGGGATTTGCGATTTGCGCGAGAAACATCCGGCCGGCGCGCAGCGATTGCTGCTGGAACTGGCGCATGAGTACCCGGCAAATCCGCTTTTCCGGACGGAGTTGGCGAAGCTGAACGGGAAACTGGGGATTTCAGCGAACTAAGCGGTGGTCGATCCGGCCGCGAGAAGCTCGCGGAGGTCGTCCACCCAGTAGTCGGGCTCCCACTGTGCGAGCTTTTCCTCCCGGCCGTAGCCGTAGCGGACGGCGCAGGTTTTCACTCCCGCGCGTTTGCCTGCCTCCATATCCGCGGCGGAATCTCCGATCATCAGGCACTCTTCGGGTTTTGCGCCGAGGCCGGCGAGCGCCGCAAAAATGACGTCCGGGGCGGGCTTGCAAGGGAAACCGTCGGTGCCTTGCACGTGGTTGAAATAACGCAGGAGACCGAACTGATCCAGAATGGCGCGGGTGGTCGGCGTGCCCTTGGTGGTCGCTGATGCTTTGCGTCCGCCCAGAGCGGAAAGCGCCTCGTTGACGCCAGGATAAATGCTAGTCAACTTATGGCCGCGGGCGGGGTACAGGGTGCGGTATTGCTGGACGAGTTGATCGATCTGTTCCGGCGTGTAGTGGGGGAAAAGGTCCTGGAACAGCTCGATCAGATGCAGGCCGATGTAGCTCTTGAGGAATTCGAAAGTTACTGGCGGGCAGGGAGTAGTATCCAGCACCTGCTGGACCGCGCCGCAGATATCGCGGGCGGAATCCAGCAGTGTGCCGTCAATGTCGAACAGGTAAACCGGGAAACGGGGAATCACGCCGGCTGCGGACGCTCCCCTTCAGAAAGGCCCGTCACGCGGCGCCCGCCTTCCGGCCGCAGCACTTGCTGCGTGTGATCTTCGCTATCCTTCGACCCCGAGGAGGGCAGTGGAGCGAGCGGTTGGCCGTTGATGATCTGCATCACCTCGTTGCCATCCAGGATTTCGCGCTCGAGCAGCGTCTCGGCGACCCTGATCAAAGCTTCGGACCGCTCGTCGAGGATCTTTGCCGAAGTATCGTACCCGCCCTGGACCAGTTTCTTGACCTGCTCGTCGATGCGGATAGCGGTCTCTTCGCTATAGTCGCGGTGCTGGGCGATCTCGCGGCCCAGGAAAATCTGCTCTTCCTTTTTGCCGAAGCTCAGCGGGCCGAGGTCGCTCATGCCCCACTCGCAAACCATCTTGCGGGCGAGATCGGTGGCACGCTCGATGTCGTTGCCGGCGCCGGTGGTCATGTGGTGCATGTACTTCTCTTCAGCGATGCGGCCGGCCATCAGGATGGCCAGTTGCGACAGCAGGTAGTCGCGATTGTACGAATGTTTGTCGTCGATCGGGAGCTGCATGGTCACGCCGAGAGCCATACCGCGCGGAATGATGGTGACCTTGTGCAGCGGGTCAGCGTTGGGCAGCAAGGCTGCGACCAGCGCGTGGCCGGCTTCGTGATAAGCGGTGTTGCGCTTTTCGGCGTCGCTGAGGATCATCGACTTGCGCTCGGCGCCCATCAGGATCTTGTCTTTGGCGAGCTCGAAATCGAGCATCATGACGACCTTGCGGTTCTGGCGCGCGGCGTTGAGGGCCGCTTCGTTCACCAGGTTGGCAAGGTCGGCGCCGGCCAGGCCGGGTGTACCGCGGGCCAGCACGGAGAGGTCGACGTTGTCGCCCAGAGGAATCTTCTTGGTGTGGACGCGCAGAATGGCTTCGCGACCCTGTACGTCGGGACGGCCGACGACCACGCGGCGGTCGAAACGTCCGGGCCGCAGCAGCGCAGGGTCGAGCACGTCGGGCCGGTTGGTGGCTGCGACGAGGATCACGCCCTCGTTCGATTCGAAGCCGTCCATTTCGACCAGTAATTGGTTCAGCGTCTGCTCACGCTCATCGTGGCCGCCGCCCAGTCCGGCGCCGCGATGGCGGCCGACGGCGTCGATTTCATCGATGAAGATGATGCACGGCGCATTCTTCTTGCCCTGCTCGAACAGGTCGCGGACGCGGCTCGCGCCGACGCCGACGAACATCTCGACGAAGTCCGAACCGGAGATCGAAAAGAACGGCACGCTGGCTTCGCCGGCGATCGCGCGGGCGAGGAGGGTTTTGCCGGTTCCCGGAGGTCCGATCAGCAGCACGCCCTTGGGGATGCGGCCGCCGAGCTTCTGGAATTTCTGGGGCTCGCGGAGGAATTCGATGATCTCCTGCAGCTCTTCCTTCGCCTCTTCCACGCCGGCGACGTCTTTGAAAGTCACCTTTTTCTGCTGCGTGGAGTGCAGGCGCGCACGGCTCTTGCCGAAGCTCAACGCCTTGTTTCCGCCGCTCTGCATCTGGCGCATCATGAAGATCCAGAACGCTAGCAGCACGATGAAGGGCGACGCGTTCAGCAGGATCGAAACCCAGTTTCCGGAGCTGTTGTCCTTGATGCTGACGCCAACGCCGCTCTTGATGAGCTCATTATAGAGATCGGGATAGTTGGTGGGAACGAACGTGTGCAGGCCCTGGTTCGGCGCTTTGTAGAGGCCGTGGACCTCATTGCCGGTAATCGTGACCTCTTTGACCTGTCCCTGTTGGACGTCATTGAGGAACTGGGTGAAGCTGACCTGTTTTTCAGTGGGACCTTGTCCGGATCGCACCACGGCGAACAGCAGGACCGCCAAACAAACCAGAACTACCCAGAAAATAAGTGTCTTGATGTTAGAATTCACGAAACCTCCGTACCGGCTATATCTATATAGACGCCGCCCTGCTCTGCTCCGATTCCGAATTCACTCAACCGCGCTCCGTCTCTCGGATCTTCAGCAAAACTTTGGTGTGATCCCCAGCCACAAACGCAGCTGCCGGGCCAAATCGCCGTGTCCAGACTAAGTTGGATCGATCCAGGAGAACCGGCCAGCGGGAACGCTCCCATATGGGGATTCGGGCCTGCTGGAAGAGGGTCTTGATCTTTTTACCGCCGGTGCTACCTACGGGTTGAAACTGATCGCCTGGCTGCCAATTTCGTAACTCCAAGGCGCCCGACAACCGGCCCCAGTCTAAACAACCCATCCCCTCATTATATACGTTATCGGACACTCCGGAAGTTTCCGATTTTTCAATCAGTTCCAGGGAAACTACGGAGTTCGTGCCGGGGATCGCAAGAGTGGTGGGGGCGACAACCGCGATGCGGTACGGGGCGGCAGTCGAAGGTTTGGCGAAACGCAGCCAATCGAGCGACCGCCGGACCTCCAGGCCCGGAAGCACGGAACGGCCCTCGCCGCGCCCGGCCTCGATCAGTTCCAGCACGGATGCGACGTGGCGGAAGTCGATGGAGCGCAGGTCGCCGCGGATGCGCTCGATGGCGTGACGGACCAGCCGCCGGGCGACGGCCGGAGGAAGTTCGGCGATGGCAGCCGCCCGCATCAGGATTTCACCCTCCCGCTCTTCGAAGAGGTGCGCGGAAAGGCGGGCGATCTCGACGGCCCAATAGTCCTCCTCGTCGCGTGCCCAGGCGGCGGTATGGGCGAGGATTTCGGGGAGCGCCGGGTTCCAGTCTCGCTGCAACTCCGGCAGCAGGTCGTGGCGGATGCGGTTACGGGCGAAGAGAGGGCTCGCATTGCTCGAATCCTCACGCCAGGAGATACCGCGGGCCCGGAGCCAGCCTTCGATCTCCGGCCGCTCGATCTCGAGCAGGGGCCGCACCACGCCGGGCGCGACGACAGGGCGGATTCCGGCGAGCCCGGCGGTTCCCGAACCACGCAGAAGCCGGTAGAGCACGGTCTCCGCCTGGTCGGATCGGCTGTGGCCCACGGCGACGCGGCCGGCGGCGCCCGAGGCGATGGTTTCGGAAAAGAACGCCATGCGGGCGCGGCGGGCGGCCTGTTCGAGATTGTCGCCGCCCGCGAGGTCAACCTCGCGCAGCAGGAAGGGCAGGCCGAGATCCTTCGCCATGGCGGAAACGAACGCTGCATCGGCGCACGATTCGGCGCCGCGCAGGCGATGGTCGAGGTGCATCACCAGCAGGCGGCACTCCAGGCGTGGCGCGAGTTCACGGAGCAAATGCAGGAGGCAGACGGAATCGGCGCCGCCCGAGACCGCGACGCCTACACACTGGCCGGGTTCCAGCATGCGATGACGCAGGATGGTCTGCCACACGCGCTCCAGCACGCTCTCATTGTAAGGCCGGACACGGCGCCGCCTTGTTATACTGGCAGGTCGATTTCCCGTTGGGCGGCCCATAGTCTTGCGACCGAAGAAGATCCCCGCAAAAACCCAAACTGCCGCACCACGCAAGAGCCGGGGCCTGCTTTCGAAGTGGAAGTGGCGCGGCCTGCTGCTGTTGGTCGTGTTCGTTGCGTATGCCAATTCGTTCGGGTTGGGCGCGGTAGTGGACGGCAGCCTGATCCTGCAGCAGGACGGGCGGATCCGCTCGGTTTCCGCGGAACACATCCGGCAGATTGTGGAGAAGGATTACTGGTGGCCATCGTCCTCGGATCAGCTCTACCGGCCGGTGACCACGGGCTCGTTTCTCTTCAACTGGGCGGTGCTGGGGAACGGCAACGATCCGGCGGGTTACCACGCGGTCAACTTCGGGCTGCACATGGTGAATGTGTGGCTGGTGTTTGAACTGGCGCTGCTGGTCTTCGGCGAGGCCCTCCCGGCGGTCTTCGCCGCGGCGCTTTGGGGCGTCCATCCGGTGGGAGTCGAGAGCGTCGCGAATATCGCGGGCCGGGCGGACCTGCTGGCGGTGGCAGGCGTGTTGGGCGCGCTGGTGCTTTACATCCGCACCAGGGGGGCGACCGGACGCGGGCGCGTGCTCGGGCTGGCCGGCATCTTTGCGCTGGCGATGTTCGCTGTGTTCGCCAAGGAAAACGGCGCCGTGCTGATCGCCCTGATGCTCCTGTGGGACATCTCGCTTGGACGCGGGAAGACGCGCCGGCTCGACGCTTATGCGGTCGCAGCGGTGCCGCTGGCGCTGCTTGCGTGGGCCCGGTGGTCGATTTTCCGCGGGCTTCCGCTGCCGCCGGTCAACGTGGTGGACAATCCGCTGCTCGGCGCCGGGTTCTGGGCCTCGCGGTTCACGGCGATCAAGATCATCGGGAAGGAGCTGTGGCTGCTCGCCTGCCCGATCCAACTGGTCTCGGACCGTTCCTACAACCAGATTCCGGTCTCGGGTATGGGCGACCTGGCTGCCTGGATTGCGCTCATAGCGGTGGCGGCAATTCTCGGAGTCGCGATCGCGCGCTACCGCAAAGATCCGACGACTTTCTGGGCTGTCGGATTTCTGGGGATCGCGCTGCTGCCCACCTCGAACCTGGTGGTGCGGATCGGAGCTGCGATGGCGGAGCGTTTCCTCTACCTGCCCGCCGTCGGGTTCGCCATCGCCGTGGCGGCGCTGGCCTGGCGTTTGCAATCGCGGCGGACCGCCATGATGGTGCTGGGCGCGGCGATCCTGCTGTGCGCCGGAAGGACGATGGCGCGCAACCCGGTCTGGAATGACGAACTCAAGCTAGGCTCGACCGATGTGCAGACATCGGCCGCAAGTTTCCGGCTGCACGCCTTGCTGGCGCAACAGCTGTTTGTGCAAGATCCGAGGAATAGCCTGGACGAGGCCATCCGCGAAATGGAAGCGGCGTGGAAGGTCCTGAAGCCGCTGCCGGACGCGCAGAATGTGGAGACTGTGCCGGCGGTGCTCGGGACGTTCTACGGACTCAAGGGCGAGCGCGAAGGCGGCCTCTCGACTTCGCAAGGCCGGCAATGGTACGAAAAGTCGCTCGACACGCTGCTCATCGCCAAGCGGATTTCGCTGGCGTTCCAGAAGTCTTATGACGAGCTCCAACTCGCCAACGGGCGGCCTTTGCCGAAGCTGATCGGTTTTGAGGCGCTCGATTCATATCTTGGTCAGGCGTACTGGCGGCTGGGACAGAAGGACGTTGCGATCCGCTGGTATCGCGAGGGAAGGACGCGCCGGCCGGACAATCTCGTGGGATACGATACGCTGGCGAAAGCCTACTTCGACGAGGCCGATTGGGGAAATGCGGCGGTGGTGTTGTACGAGAAACTCACGATCGGCGGAGCGACTCCGGCCACCGTCGCGGCCTTGCGCAACGTGTATACGCACATTCCGGAAGGCGCCTGTGCCACTGGGGAGACATCGGGAGTAGTGCAATTGAACCTGGGATGTCCGAGGCTGCGCAGCGACGCCTGCAAAGCGTTTGCGGACTTGATGGAGATCAATCGGAAGGGAAGAAGGCCGGAAGCGCTATCCTCGCTTCAGGCAACCGCGGCGAGGGATTACGGATGTCCGGCTCAGTAAAGCAGCAGAAGGCGAAGCAGCCCCCGCGAAGCGACCATGCCCTCTGGGTGCTCTACGCTCTGCTGTGCGTTATTTCGCTGGCGGCGTATGCCAACTCGTTCGGGCTGGGGCTCGCGCTCGATGCCCAGAGCAGGCTCCCGGAAGATACACGGCTGCATGCGGTGACTGCGGAAAACGTGCGGCTCATCCTGACGCGGCACTACTGGTGGCCGCAGCCTGTCGACCATCTTTATCGTCCGGTGACGCTGCTGACGTTTCTATTCAACTACGCGGTTCTCGGCAACGGCACCGAGGGCCCCGGCTATCACGTGGTGAATCTGCTGCTCCACCTGCTGAATGTGTGGCTGGTGTTCCTGCTGGCGCGGCGGGTGCTGCGCCGGCCGTGGGCGGCGTGGTTCGCCGCGGCGCTATGGGCGGTCCACCCGGTGCAGACTGACGCGGTGACGAACATCATCGGCCGCTCCGATGAATTGAGCGCGGCGACGGTTTTCGGTGGCATGCTGCTCTATGCGCGTGTGCTCGAGCGCGCGGGCAGCAGCAGGTGGGTGCACCTGGCCGCGCTGTTTGCAGTGGCGCTGGCTGGCGTGTTCTCAAAGGAAAATGCCGTGGTGCTGGCGGGGCTGATGGTGTTGTGGGATGTGGCGTTCGGATGGCAGCGCCGGCCGGGGTGGAGGCCCCGGCAGGCGGCGTATCTGGTGATGGCCGCGGTTCTGTGCATCATGTCGGCGGTTCG
Source organism: Terriglobia bacterium (assembly GCA_963796675.1). Classification (GTDB taxonomy): domain Bacteria; phylum Acidobacteriota; class Terriglobia; order Bryobacterales; family Bryobacteraceae; genus CAWCDJ01. The sequence goes on along the minus strand of CAWCMS010000020.1, from coordinate 574,764 downwards.
CTGGAAGATCTTCGAAGGTGAGCCATGGCGGCTTCCCGCGCTGCTCGACAACCCTATGTTCGGCGCTGGTTTCCTCGCCAGCCGCATGACCTCGATCGAGGTGATCGGTCGCTACCTGGGGGTGCTGGTCTGGCCGGCCACGCTCTCTTCGGATTACGCCTACAACCAGATTCCGCTGGTTTCGTTGGCAAACCCCGGGTTCTGGCTGGCGCTCGCCGCTGCGGGCGCGATTCTGTTTGTGGCGATTCGCCGCTATCGCACAGACCCCGTGATCTTCTGGGCGGTGGGGTTCTTCGCGATCGCCTTGCTGCCCACTTCCAACCTGGTGGTCCTGGGCGCCCCCATGGCGCTGCGGTTTCTCTACGTACCCTCAGCCGGCTTCGCGATCGCCGCGGCGGAATTGGCGTTCCGCCTGAACCGGCCGCGCGTCACCTACGCCATCCTCACCATGGCTGTGATAGCGCTGGCCGCGCGCACGCTGGCGCGCAATCCGGCATGGCGCGATAACCTGGCACTGGGAGAGGCCGACACCGTGTCCGCTCCTGGCAGTTTTCGGACGCACCAGATGTTGGCCACAGCGCTCTACCGCGAAGATCCGCGGCGGAATCTGGACGCGGCCATCCGGGAATACGAAATCGCCGTCCACATTCTCGAAAGCCTGCCTCCGCCGGAACGCTGCCCGGATTGTCTGGCGGACCTGGGCATCTTCTATTTCAGCAAGGCGAATGCCGTGGGGGGCGCCTCCACGGCCGCCGGAAGCGCGTGGCTTGCCAAGGCCGTGGCGATGCTCGAGGAGGCGCGTGATTCCGCGGTCGCGCGTAAGCGTGAGTTCGAAGACGCGCAGGAGGCGCACGGCCTCCCCCCGCTGATGTTGAACGACATCCGCATCTATCTCTACCTGGCGCGAACCTACAAGGCCGTGGGACGGCTCGACGATGCCCTGGCCGTATACCGGGAGGCGCAAAGGGAGAACGCCGCAGTGCCCGAGGTCTACGACGAGGCGGCTAAGATCTACGCCATTCAAGGGAAGATCGAGCAAGCCGCCATCGTCATCGTGGAGAAGTCCTATGCGGTGGGAATGACCCAGGCAACACAGTCCTCGCTGCGGAACCTGTACGGGCAAATTCCGGATGGCGCCTGTGCATTGCAGGCAGTGAATGGCCACACGGAATTGAATCCGGAGTGCCCGCGTGTCCGCGCCGATTTGTGCGTAGCCTGGATGGAACTCGAGGCCGCGTACCGTGCTTCGCGCCGGTTGGGGAAGGCGGATGCGCTGCGGGCGTCGGCCATCGGACGGTACGGCTGCCCGGCAACTGCCTTCGGGGCGGGGCAGTAACGGTTTGGCCGCTTCCGCGACCCCATGTTATAAGGGGGATTGCGATCCGGAATCAGCGGGATTCCTTCAATCGTCCGGCCCTTCGCCGGACCTCTCCGGCGACACTAGGAGCAAACGATCATGGAACAGACGGCAGACATCGCTTTGATCGGTCTGGCAGTGATGGGCCAGAACCTCATTCTCAACATGAACGACCATGGCTATACGGTGGTGGCGTACAACCGCACCACGTCCAAGGTCGATGAATTCCTGAACGACGCCGCGAAGGGTCGGAAGACGATCATCGGGGTGCACTCGATCGAGGAGATGATCGGCCACCTGAAACGGCCCCGCAAGATCATGCTCATGGTGAAGGCCGGCCAGCCGGTGGATGATTTCATCGAAACGCTGCTGCCGCACCTGGAGCCCGGCGATTTGATCATCGACGGCGGCAACTCGCACTTCCCCGATACCATCCGCCGCGCGAAGTACCTGGAGAGCAAAGGGCTGCTGTACATCGGCACGGGTGTTTCGGGTGGCGAGGAAGGCGCGCGTTTCGGCCCCTCGATGATGCCGGGCGGATCCCCCGCGGCGTGGCCGTTGGTGAAACCGATCTTCCAGGCAATCTGCGCCAAGACTCCGGCGGGCGAGCCCTGCTGCGACTGGATCGGCGAAGATGGCGCCGGCCACTACGTCAAGATGGTCCACAACGGCATCGAGTACGGCGATATGCAGTTGATCTGCGAGGCCTACCAGATGATGAAGGAAGGGCTGGGCATGTCCAACGAGGAGATGCACGGCGCCTTGGCCGAGTGGATGCAGGGCGAGTTGAACAGCTACCTGATCGAAATTACCCGCGACATCCTCGCTTACAAAGACGAGAAGGGCGAGTATGTGGTGGACAAGATCCTCGATACGGCCGGCCAGAAGGGCACCGGGAAGTGGACCAGTGTCAGCTCGCTCGACCTGGGCATGCCGGTAACGCTGATCGGTGAGGCGGTCTACGCGCGCTGCCTGAGCGCGATGAAGGATGCCCGCGTGGAGGCGTCGAAGATCCTGCATGGTCCGAAGATCCAGGTGGAAGGCGACCGCAAACAGTGGGTGGAAGACATCCGCCAGGCGCTGCTGGCTTCGAAGGTGGTTTCCTACGCGCAGGGCTTCATGCTGTTGCGCGAGGCCGCCAAGGAATACCACTGGAATTTGAACTACGGCGCCATCGCCATGGTGTGGCGCGAAGGCTGCATCATCCGTTCCGTATTTCTGAGCGACATCAAGAAGGCATTCGATAACAATCCGAACCTGAGCAACCTGCTGCTTGACCCGTATTTCACCGGCGTCATTGAGCGCTGCGAGGGCTCGTGGCGGCGCGCGGTCGCGGAGGCGGTCAAAGTGGGAGTGCCGGTGCCGGCGTTCACCACGGCGCTTTCGTTCTTCGACGGGTACCGCAGCCAGCGCCTTCCGGCGAACCTTCTGCAGGCGCAGCGCGATTACTTCGGCGCGCACACTTACGAGCGAGTCGACCAGCCGCGCGGCAAGTTCTTCCACACGAACTGGACCGGCAAGGGCGGCAACGTGTCGGCCGGAACTTACACGGTTTAGGAGAACGCATGAGCACGGGCCTGAATATTCCTAAAGAAGCGGCGCTCGATTTTGTCTCGCTGGGGGCGTTGATACACCGGCTGGACCCGGGTATCATTCCTTTCCGCAAGGCCTCCCAGTGCCTGATCCACGTGAGCGGCGGCGAGTTCAACTGCGCCGCCAACCTCTCCGATTGCTTCGGGATGAAAACCGGCATCGCCACCGCGATGGTGGATTACCCGATCGGCGACCTGATCGCGGAGCGCGTCCGGGCCATGGGCGTGAAGCCGTTCTATAAACACTTCAAGCACAACGGCGTGAACGGGCCGAACATGGCGACGGTTTACAGCGACCGCGGCCAGGGCGTGCGCGCTCCCGTGGTGTTCTACAACCGGTCGAACGAGGCGGCGGCGCAGTTGAGGGGCGGCGATTTCGACTGGAAGCAGATCTTCGCGGGCGGCGTCCGCTGGTTCCATAGCGGCGGGATCTTCGCGGCGCTCTCGGAGACCACGTCGGACGTGATCATCGAAGGCATGCAGGCGGCCAAGGCGGCCGGCGCGATCGTCTCGTTCGATTTGAATTACCGCGCCAAACTGTGGTCGATTTCAGGCGGCGAAGATCGCGCCGTGGCGGTGCTCGACCGCATCGTCAAGAACGTGGACGTGCTGGTGGGCAACGAAGAGGACCTGCAGAAGGGCCTCGGCATTCCGGGGCAGGATGTCGCCAAGGCGTCGAAGCTCGACCCAAGCGCGTTCTTTGGGATGATCGACAAGGTCACGAAGAAGCATCCGCAGGTGAAGGTGGTGGCCACGACGCTGCGCGAGGTGCACTCCACGAATCGACATAGCTGGGGCGCGGTGGCGTGGATCAACGGGAAGACGTACGCGGCACCGACCGCGGAACTCGACGTGTACGACCGCGTGGGCGGCGGCGACGGCTTTGCCGCGGGTTTCTTCTACGGCCTGCTCACCGGTGAAACGCCCGAGGAAGCAGTGAAGCTCGGGTGGGCGCACGGGGCGCTGCTGACGACGTTCCCGGGCGACACCACGATGGCAACGCTCGACCAGGTGCGCTCGTTTGCCAAGGGCGGATCGGCTCGGATTCAACGCTAATGGACATCTATTCCCAAGCTTCGAAGATCAAACTGCTGCTGATGGACGTGGACGGTGTGCTGACCAACGGCAAGCTGTTCAACGTTCCCGACCCGGACGGCAAGATGGTGGAGACCAAGGGTTTCGATTCGCAGGATGGAATCGGCCTGCAGTGGTTGAGCTGGAAGGGCATTAAGACGGGTGTGATCAGCGGCCGGCTTTCTCCCGCGACCGCCGAGCGCGCCCGCCAGTGCAAGATGACTTACGTTTACCAGGGCCACATCGAGAAGGTCCCGATTCTCGAGGAGATCATGGCGGACGCGAAGATCGACTCGTCGGAGGTCGCCTATATCGGCGACGATTTCACCGACGTCGTGATCATGCACCGCGTGGGCCTGGCGGTTGCGACGGCGAACGCACGGTCCGAGGTCAAGCGGGAAGCCCATTATGTGACGACGGCCGTAGGCGGGGAAGGCGCCGTCCGCGAAGTGGTGGAGTTGATCCTCAAGGCGCAGAATCTGTGGGCGGACATTCTCCACCATTACGAGATCGCGGGAGACTAGCGCCTCCCGCGCCCGCTGCTATTGCGCCAGGACTTCGTAGAACGGGTTGACCAGGATGCGCTTGGGCTTTTTCGGCAGCACGACCTGGAACGGCGTCGTGTGATTGCCTGCCATCGATGCGGTGGCCAAACGCACGATGCCGGTGTCGAATTCCAGGTAAATCGGGACAATCATTCCAAAATTATCAGGCACCTCACTTTGCGTGAGGCTGCCTTTGACTTGAAACTTGCCGGACGAATCCTGGGTCACGGTGTAATCGATGGTGTACTTGGGAATCGCCGTTCCGTAGACCCATTCCGAGAAGAACCAGTCGAGCTTCCCGTTGCCCGCGAGGTCGGTGTGCGGCGTCACATACTTCTCGGCGACCTTCTGGAAGTCTTCAGTGGTCGCGTTGCGATTGCGATATTGCTCGACGAACTCGTGCATCATCGCAATAAACGGCTTGTCGCTTTCGTTCTTGTCGTACATGATCTGCTGGAGCATGTGTAATACGAAGGCGCCTTTCTCGTAGACGATGGTGCTGTAGGCGAAATTCTTCTCTGTATTCAGGCGGAATCCCATGGAAATCGGGCCGGCATCATTGGGGGCTTGGCCGAACTTGTTCTTTTCAAGGATCCTCTTCCGGGCGTCGGCCCAGAAGCGATTGACGCGGTCGGGCTTCTGCGTCACTTGCAGGTAGATGCCGGCGGAAAACTCGGCGAAGCTTTCGGACAACCAGGCGTCGTGATAGGTCGCATCGCTGACCGTGTGCCCCCACCACTGGTGCGCGACCTCGTGGGGAGTTACCTCTTCGACAAACTCGCTTAGGCCTTTGTCGATTCCTACCAGCATCCACCGCTGTGTGGAATCCAGGTAGGCGCTCATGGGGAGATAGACTAGCGTCGGCCAGGACTGTCCGAAATCAAAATCCGGCTGCTGGGTCAGTGCAAGGCGGCTGTAGGTTGGTTTGCCGAACCAGGTGCTGTAGATGCGGACCGCATTCTGCGCCTCCGTCAACGTCCCATTCATCAGGGAAGAGGGAGACATGGTTCCGAGCGAAGGAGCTCCGGCCCCAGCGCCCATCGACTCCAGCCCCGCGGTCTCGCTCTGGAGTGCAATTTCCTTCAGATAATCGGGTGTCTCCGAATTGGCATAGCCTTCGATAGCGAAGCCGGTAGTCTTGTCTGTGATCTCCTTTTTCTTGAAGATTCCGTAATTGAATCCCGCCACGACCAACGGAATGCCGGATTGCCAGTGAGTACAGGACTGGCCCTGTTCCTGCCACTCCTTCTCCAGTTTCCCGACGCTCACCAGGGTGTACTGCTTCGGCACCCGGAACGTCAGATCATAGTGTGCGTAATCGTGGAAGGAGTTCAGGTTGGGATACCAGCTCTGGCGCGCTCCGACGCTAAAGTTGCCGCCGCCTGCCTTATGGACGACCTTATCGCCTTCATAAGTGATGACGAGATGGTGCTCGCCGCCCGCCTTGAGAAGGTTCTCGAGGATGACGTAGAACGCCCCGTCGAGCTTCCGGTCCTCTTGGATGAAGGGCACCTCCTTGCCGTCGCTGACCACGCTGGAGACTCGCAGGCTGGGAACCAGGTCCAGATGAAGCACGCGGCCACCGTATCGCGCTCGAGCGTGCGAGCCGTGAGACCGAGGCGGCCGCTCTTTAGTGTGATCGTGCCGGCGTCACGTCGTAGGACGAGATTCTCAATGGTGAAGGTGGTTTCGACAGGTGCGTCACGAAGCGACTTATAAATAGGATCGGGAGGCGCAGCGGCCCAGGTTGGTGAGAGGATCAGCAGCGACAGCGTCGCGACGGCCCAAATCGTCCGTTTCATAGATGCGCGGATATCGTAACAAATCGCACATGAGGCAAAACGGGGACAGGCTACGAAACTCCCAAATAGCGGGAGTTTGGAAGCCAGTCCCCGTTTTGCGGCTTGGGTTGTAGCAGGTGACGCACTGTGCTATGAATCGCTCTGGCACCGCGGGCGAAGCTGCGCCCGGTTGGAGGAATGATGGCAGATATGACGGAATCGAACAATCTTGAGATCGATCGCAGAACGTTATGTAGAGCGGCCTTGGGGGCCGCTGCGTTCGCGGCAACCGGACGCGCCAAGGTGATACCCAATCCGCCGGGCATCAAAATCGCCACCTCGTATCGAATCGACCCGACTGACGACGATTTGCTTTTCCTGCAGCAGATCGGAGTGGAATATGTCAGCCTCAACCCGACTCCGGAGACTGCCAATCCGGAAGCCTTCATCCGGATGCGCGAGCGATACGAAGCAGCGGGCCTCAAGGTTTACAACATCGGCAGCGGCGTGGGGCCGAGCGGCAGTCTCCACAATATGCCGGAAGTGACGTTAAACCTGCCCGGCCGCGACCAGAAGATCGACGAATATCTGAACTATCTCCGCTATCTCGGCAAGGCCGGCATCCACTACACCACCTATGCCCACATGGGAAATGGAATCTGGAGCAGCGGAAGAGGCAAGACGCGCGGCTGCGATACTCGCGAGCTGGACCTGGCCAGTCCGAACCGGCAAGGCGTTTGGGCGGGGAAAGTCTATAAGGAGCCGTTCTCCCACGGCAGAGCGTACACGAAGGAAGAGATCTGGGAAAACTATACCTACTTCATCAAGAAGGTGGTGCCGGTAGCGGAAGAAGCGGGAGTCCGGATCGGCATCCACCCGGATGATCCGCCGGCGCCGGTCCTGGCAGGTGTGCCTCGCTGCATCTTCGGGAATTTCGAGGGCTACAAACGGGCGATGGAGATCGCGAATAGTCCGAATGTCGGTCTATGCCTGTGTTGCGGCACCTGGCTCGAAGGCGGCAAGAAACTGACCGGCAAGGACCCCGAGGAGATGATTCGTTACTTCGGCGGGCAGAAGAAAATCTTCAAGATCCACTTCCGCAACGTCAGTGCGCCCCTGCCGCATTTCATCGAGACCTTCATGGATAACGGCTACTACGACATGTACAAGATCATGAAGGCGCTGCGCGATGTGGACTTCGACGGCATTGTCATCCCGGATCATCTTCCGAGGATGGGTAGCGGCGCTCCGGCGCCCGGTGACCCCTTCGGACGCGCCACCCTGGCCTATAGCATTGCGTATATGCGAGCGTTGAGGGACCGTGCCAACCGCGAGGCGGGCGGGTAGACTTAGCCCAATTCGTGCTTGGATAACTTGTCCGCCAGGTATTCGGACGACCGCATCGCCAGCGCCAGGATCGTCAGCGTGGGATTTTGCGAGCCGCCGGAAACGAAAGCGCTGCCGTCCATCACGAACAGGTTCTTCACATCGTGCGACTGGTTATAGGCGTTGAGTACCGATGTCTTCGGGTCTGAACCCATGCGGCAAGTGCCTAACTCGTGGATGCTTTCTCCTGGCGGCACCATGCGGGCATGGCTGGCGATCACCTCGAAGCCGGCGCCGCGGCAGATCTCGGCAGCGGTGTCGGTGGCGTCGCGCGCCATATCGTGCTCATTGTCCGTATAGCGGTGCTCGATGTGGAGCGACGGGATGCCCCAGGCGTCCTTCACATCGGGGTCGATGCGCACGTGGTTTTCGCGGCGCGGCAATACCTCGCCCATCGTAGTGAGGCTGAAGGCGGCGCCGGCCGTGTCCGCCAGTTCCTTTTCTAATGCTTCGCCATATAGCGGGAAGTAGCGGGCGTTGGGTGTGCCGCCACTCGAAAAGTCGAAGGCGTAGCCGCGCAGGAATTTTTTCTCGCCGGGCTTGAGGTTGCGGAAGCGCGGGATGTAACCGCCTCCGCCCATCAGGTTCTCCGGTCCCTTGCGTCCGCGAGCTTCAGGCACCGTGCACGTCACACACTCTTTGACATAGAACTGGTCGAACAGATATTGGCCGAGCGCTCCGCTGGAGTTGGCCACGTGGGAATTCAGCAGCAGGCGCGTGGATTCGAGCGTCGATCCGCCAACGATGAGAATGCGCGCGGGAGTGTGGTACTCGCGCTTCGAGATACGGTCGACATAGTGGACGCCGTTAACCAGACCGGTATTGCGGTCCACGGTGATTTCGCGGGCGATCGCGTTCGGCACCAGCGTCAGTTTGCCGGTGGCGAGCGCGGGCGGTAGCAGCAGGTTGACGGAACTTGCCAGCGCCCCGGTGGAGCGGCGCCCTTTGGTGGTGGGCACTCCCATCTTCTTTGCCGAAGCGATGAATCGCTGGACGCTCAGGCTATCGACGGAGTTGTCTTCGATGAACTTGCCGTCGGGAAGCTGCGGGAAGCCCTCGCGGCGCCCGGAAACGCGGAAGATCGGCTCGACGCGGTCGTAATGCGGAGCGAGCTCTTCGTAAGAGATCGGCCAGTTGTCGCCGAAGCCATCGTGGTCCTTGCCCTTGAACTCATAATTGCTGAGCCGCCACGAGGCCCGGCCCCACTTCAGCGTGCGTCCTCCGATGAGTCGGACGCGCACCCAGTAATACGGGTCGTCCGGAGGGTACGAGTAGGGATTCTGCTTTTCGTCGGCCCACTGGTTCGCGTCGAATTCGCCGGCCTGGGTGATGTGCGGGAAGCGGCCGGGGCGGCCGAAGCCGCGATAGGGCAGATCGTAGACAGCTCGCAGCACGCGGCCGTGCTCGAAATCGAGCGGTGGCCCTGCATCCAGCATCAGACAACGAACGCCCAGGCGGGTAAGAGTGTAGGCAGCCATGCCGCCGGATGCGCCCGAGCCGATGATGACAACGTCGTAATCGGCTTTCACACTAGAGAACCTATCACAATCCTGTAGAATCGTTCCTGGCGGTACAAACCACTATGCCCGATCGCTACTCAAGATCCTCCGTCGAACTGGACGTTACGCCCGGCACACAGACCTCCCAGGCAGTACAGGAAGACGACTCGCCGTTCCGCATCCTGCTGGTGGGCGACTTCAGCGGCAGCGCCAATCGCGGCCTGCCGGCCAGACCCGCCCGGCCACGCGCAGTCGATTCCGACAACCTGGAGGAAGTGATGGCGGAGATGGATGTGGCGCTGCGGTTACCGCAGGGCGCGCTGCGTTTCCGCGAGCTCGACGATTTCCACCCGGATCATTTGTACGCGCAGGCTGCCGTGTTCCGCCAACTGGCGGAAGCGCGGACGAAGCCACCGGCGGTCGCTCCGCCACCGCCGCCTCCAGCCGAACGGACGATGAGCGACCGGGAGATCGGGCGCGGCCTGCTCGAAGACATGCTGGAGAGCGAAGAGGAGAAGGCCGCGAAGGCGGCGGCCGAACCCGGCGGGCTGGCTGACTTCATCAATCGCGCGATGGCACCGCATCTCGAGGAGCGCCAGGATCCGCGGCGCGCCGAATGGTCAGCGCAGGTGGATCGTGCGGCCGGTGAGCAGATGCGTGCGATTCTGCACCATCCGCAGTTTCAGGGTCTCGAAGCGATCTGGCTTTCGACGGCGCGGCTGGTCAAGCTGTTGCAGCCGGATACCGACCTCAAGATCTACCTGCTCGATGCGACGCTCGCGGATATCGGGGCCGATCCGTCTGCATTCGCGGGCGATTGGGCGGTGATCGCGGGGCACTTTACGTTTGGCCGCGGACCCGAGGACGCCGCTCTGCTGCGGCAGTTGGGACGCATGGCTGCCCACGCGCGCGCTCCTTTCCTGGCCGAAGCGCTGCCGCCCGAGGATGCCGAGCCGGGGCCGAACTGGCGGGAACTGGCGGCGTCGGCGGAGGCTCGCTGGATCGGGCTCGCGCTGCCGCGTGTACTGCTGCGGCTGCCTTACGGGAAATCGACCTCCGCGATCGACTCGTTCGAGTTCGAAGAGATGCCGAAGAGCGTGCACACCGAGTACCTGTGGGGGAATCCGGGATTCTTCTGCGCCGGGCTGCTCGGCGAAGCCTTCCGCGAAGGCGGCTGGGATCTGCGTCCCGAGCGGCACCGCCGCATCGGCAGCCTGCCGGTGCACGTGTATCGCGCGGATGGCGCGTCGGCACAGAAACCCTGTGCCGAGATCGCGATGTCCGACAATGACGCCGAGTTCCTGCTGGACAACGGCCTGATGGCAGTGGCTTCGGAGCGCGACTCCGATTCGGCACTACTGGTGCGCTGGCAGTCGATTGCGATGCCCGCGGCGAGGTTGGCAGGGCGCTGGAGCTAGAGCGGGATCCGCGACTTGTTGGCGGCCAGCCACTGGTCGAAACTCTGCAGCCGCGGATTGAGCGCCCGGGAAGTCTCCACGCCGCGGGATCCACAGAAGAGCTCGTTGAAGTCGCGCTTGAACTGGAACATGTTGCCGAGGTCATCCGCGCCGGGGAATCCGAAACCGCGGTAGACCTCGGGTTCTACGGCGTTATAGGCCACGTCGCGGCCGAGAGCCCGGGTAAAGGAGGAAGCCATTTCGCCGCCGGTCAGGTGTTCCCCTGCGATCCCGACCGTCTTGCCGAGATAGGCGTCCTTATTCTTGAAGATGCCATATGCGCACCGGCCGATGTCTTCGGCGGCGATGCCGGGGAGCTTCCGGTCACCCATGGGGAGCGTGATGGAGAGATTGCCGTCGGCGCCCTCCTTCGGTCCCATGCCGAAGTAGATGAAGTTATCCCAATAAAAAGAAGTCAGTAGAAACGTGGTGGGGACGTCCTGATCGACGAAGTAGCGGTCGGATTCGCCCTTGGCGTCGAAGTGCGGGACCTTGTAGTGGTCCATCAGGGTCGGCATCCGGGGATCGTCGAGCGGCACCCAGCGGCGGGTATCTTCCAGGGTGGACCAGATCACGTGCTTCAAACCAGCGCGTTTGGCCGCGCGAGCCAGCGCCGCGGCGTGGGCTTTTTCCTTCTCGGGCGAGAAATGGGCCCAGTAAAAAGTCACAAAGTAGGCGCCATAGGCGCCGTCCAGGGCGCGGTCGAGGCTGGCTTCGTTGTCGAGGTCCGCCGCCACCACCTCGACGCCCAGCTGCTTGGCCTTATCGGTCCCGGGGTTCCGGGCGATGGCCCGGGCGCGGAAACCGCCCTTCGGGTCATCGAGGATGGAACGAACCAGCCCCCCGCCTTGCGCTCCTGTGGCGCCGAGCACCGCCAGGATCTTCTGTTCTGCCATGGCTCACCCTCCGATGGCTTCATTTTGGGTGTTCCGGGCGGCGGGAGGCAACTGGCCTTTCGATAATCAGCGTACAGTTCCGTGAGCCGCAGCCCTTACTGTAACCTAAGCGCCAAAACCGACGCCGTAAGGAACACTATGACCAAAAAGCTGCTTTTTGTATTGACAATTCTGCTGGTCGCGTCAATGGCCGCCATGGCGGCCGATGTGTCCGGCAAATGGACCTATGAACAGGCAGGTAGAAACGGCGGGCCCGCCCGTCAGGTAACGATTACGTTGAAGCAGGACGGCACCAACCTGACCGGGTCGGTTCCCGGAATGCGCGACAATCCGCCGACCGAGATCACCAATGGGAAGGTCGACGGCGACAACGTTTCCTTCGAAGTGAAGCGCGAATTCAACGGGAACTCCATGGTCATCAAGTATGACGGCAAGGTCAGCGGCGACGAGATGAAGATGAAGATTACTCGCGATACGCAAAACGGTCCGATGACCAGTGAAGTCACCGCGAAGCGGTCGACGACCTAGGCGGTATCGGGTTCAGGGCCAAGTTTTTTACCGGCGGCGACTCCGCGATCCGGCGGAGAGCCGCCGTTTGTTTTTATGATAGGTAAAGCTCGCCATGTGGATTGTCCAACTTGCGTTACGCCGGCCCTACACGTTCGTGATCATGGCCTTATTGATCGTGATCCTGGGCATGCTGGCCGTGTACCGCATGCCCACCGACATCTTTCCGGATATCAATATTCCGGTGGTGAGCGCGATCTGGACGTATAGCGGCGTCTCGCCGGAGGAGATGGCCGAGGTCATTACGGTGCGGTGCGAACGCGCCTTCACCGTGATGGTGAACGATATCGACCGGATCGAATCCACCTCGCTGCCGGGGCTGGCGGTCATCCGCGTCTACTTCCATGCGGACGCGCGGATCGACGCCGCCGTGGCGCAAATGGCGGCCGCGTCCCAATCGGTGTTGAAGTCGCTGCCCACCGGCATCACGCCGCCGAATATCATTCAGTACAACGCTTCGAGCGTCCCCATCCTGCAATTGGGTATTTCGAGCGACGTGCTCCCCGAGCAGCAGCTTTACGATCTGGGCTACAACTTCATTCGCACCCAGATGGCGAATGTGCAGGGCGCCAGTTTCCCGCTGCCCTACGGCGGCAAGCCGCGCCAGGTCTCGGTGGATCTCAATCCGCAGGCGCTCTACGCGCAGGGGCTCTCCGCCAACGACGTGGTGGACGCCATCAGTTCGCAGAGCGTGATTCTGCCCTCGGGCACAGTGAAGATCGGTTCGGGGGAATACACGGTCCAACTGAACGGCGAGCCGGACCGCACCGCCGCCTTCAACCGGCTGCCCATCCGCCAGACCAATGGCACCACGGTCTTTGTCGGCGACGTGGCCAACGTGCGCGACGGTTACGCGGTGCAAACCAATATCGTGCGGCATAACGGCGCTCGCGCGGCGCTGCTGACCGCTTTGAAGAACGGCGGCGCTTCCACGCTCGAGATCGTGGAGAAGTTGAAAGCGATGCTGCCGCGGATCCGTTCGACGCTGCCTCCGTCGCTTCATCTGCGGCTGATGTTCGACCAGTCGGTCTTCGTGCGCGCCGCGATTCGTGGCGTGATCCGCGAAGCCATCATCGCCGCCGGGCTCACCGGTCTGATGATCCTGCTGTTTCTGGGAAGCTGGCGCAGCACACTGATCGTCTGCATTTCGATTCCCCTGTCGATCCTTACCTCGCTCGCGGTCCTGAACCTGATGGGCGAGACGATCAACGTGATGACGTTGGGCGGGCTGGCGCTGGCGGTCGGCATCCTGGTGGATGATGCCACGGTGACCATCGAGAACATCCACCGCAATTTCGGATTGGGCAAGCCGATTGTGCGGGCGATCCTCGACGGCGCCATGCAGATCGCCACTCCGGCGTTTGTTTCCACGCTGTGCATCTGCATCGTGTTCGTGCCGGTGATCTTCCTCACGGGGACGGCGAAATACCTGTTCACGCCCCTGGCCCTGGCGGTCGTCCTGGCGATCGCGGCCTCGTACGTGCTTTCCCGCACGCTGGTCCCCACCATGGTGCGGTACCTGCTGGCCGGGGAGGCCGAGCAGCACAGCAGCGAAGAGGGTGCTTCGCAGAACCTGTTCCAGCGCATGTTTGACCGCCTGCGCGACGGTTATCGCGGCCTGCTCGCTTCGGCCCTGGCGCATCGCGGACTCGTAGCCGGTGCATTCGTCCTGATCTGCGGCGCCTGCATGGCGCTGACTCCGTTCCTCGGCGAGGACTTCTTCCCGCAAGTGGACGCCGGACAAATCCGCCTGCACGTCAGGGCGCCAGCCAACACGCGGATCGAAGAGACGGAGCAGTATTTCGCCAAGGTGGAAAAGACCATCCGGCAGATCATACCGTCGCAGGAACTCTCGGACATGGTGGACGACATCGGGCTGCCGTACTCCGGCCTGAATCTGGCGATGAGCGACAGCGCGACTATCGGCGCCTTCGACGGTGAGATTCTGGTCTCGCTGCGGCCGGAAGAACACGGCTCCACCTGGGACTATGTGCGGCGGCTGCGACGGGAACTCAATCGCCAATATCCCGAACTGACCTTCTTCTTCCAGCCCGCCGACATGGTGGGCCAGATTCTCAATTTCGGACTGCCGGCGCCGATCGACGTGCAGGTGGCCGGTCCGCTTGCCAATGCGCGCGCCAATTACGCGCTGGCCCACGAGATCGAACGGCGGATGGCGCGCATTCCCGGTGCCGTGGACGTGCACACCCACCAGGTGGCCGACGTTCCCGAATTGCGCTTCCAGGTGGACCGGACCCGCGCGCGGCAGCTCGGGCTCTCGCAGCGGGACGTGGCCAACAGCCTGCTGATCGCGCTTTCTTCCAGCACCCAGGTGTCGCAGAATTACTGGATCAATCCGGCGAACGCCGTGGACTACCCGATCAGCGTGATGGTGCCGCAATATCGCGTGGATTCGACGGACGCGCTGCTGCGGACTCCGATCCACGCTTCGGGAAAGCCGGCCCCGCAGATGCTGACCAATGTCGGCAGGCTGGAACGCGGCACTACCGCCTCGGTGGTCAACCACTATAACGTGCAGCCGGTATATGACGTTTACGCGAGCGTGCAGGATCGCGACCTGGGCGCGGTGGCGGCCGAGACCGACCGCGTGCTGCACGACCTGACCCCCAGATTGCCGAAGGGCAGCTTTTTCGAAACTCGCGGCCAGGTTTCCACGATGCGCAGTTCGTTCCGCGGACTGGGCTTCGGACTGGTGTTCGCCATCGTGCTGGTCTACTTCGTGATGGTGGTGAATTTTCAATCGTGGCTCGACCCGTTCATCATTCTGATGGCGCTGCCGGGCGCGCTTTCAGGGATCGTGCTGATACTGTTCGTGACCGGGACCACGCTGAGCGTGCCGGCGCTGATGGGCGCGATCATGAGCATCGGGGTGGCGACGGCCAATAGCATCCTGCTGGTCAACTTCGCCAACGACCTGCGCGAAACCGGAGAGGACGCGATTACGGCGGCGCTCGAAGCGGGGTTCACGCGGCTGCGCCCCGTGATGATGACCGCGCTCGCCATGATCGTCGGCATGCTGCCGATGGCCTTGGGGTTCGGCGAAGGCGGCGAGCAGAACGCGCCGCTCGGCCGCGCGGTGATCGGCGGTCTGGTGATGGCGACGGTCGCCACCCTTTTTCTGGTGCCGGTGGTTTACAGTGTGCTGCGGCGGAAGGCGCCGTTCAACGGAAGGAACGTGGAGATGGATTCGATATGATGGCGCAGAAAGCCGGCGTAGGGCCGGGACAGCGCCCGAAGGCGGGGCGGCGCCCCGTACTGGTATTCTTCGCCGTGATCGCGGCGTTGGTGGCGACGGCGATTGTCGCGGGGGTCATCCCGCGGCTGGCGAAAGAGAAATCCCTCCTTGCCGCGTCGGAAGAAGTGGCGTCGCAGAAGCCTGTGGTGATCGTGAGCAAAGCGCGGCTCGAAGCATCGAAGGGATCGATCGACCTGCCCGGCGATCTGCAGGCGATGATCGAATCGCCGATCTTTTCGCGGGCGGACGGGTATCTGAAGACGCGGCTGGTGGATGTCGGCTCGCATGTGAAGACGGGCGAGCTGATGGCGGAGATCGAAACGCCCGAGCTCGATCAGCAGATCAGCCAGGCGCGCGCCACGCTGGCGCAGGCGCAGTCCAACCAGAAGGAGTTGCAGGCCGATATCTCGCTCGCCAAGGCCAATATGGACCTCGCGCGCGTCACGTCGGACCGCTGGGACCGCCTGCTGGCCAAGGGCGTGGTGCCGCGCCAGGAAGTGGACGAGCGCAAGGCCGATCTCGAAGTGAAGCACGCCCAGGTGGAACACGCCGAGGCCAGCCTGGCCACCGCCCAGGACACCATCCACGCCAGCCAGGCCAATCTCAACCGGCTGCAGGAGCTGAAGGGCTTCGCGCGCGTCACCGCTCCGTTCGATGGCGTGGTGACTACGCGTAACGTGGATATCGGCACCCTGATCAACGCCGGCACCAAGGAAATGTTCCGCGTGGCGCGCATCGATCCGCTGCGCATCTTCGTGCAGGTTCCTCAGACTTATGTGGAATCGATCCATGAGGGACAAGTGGCGGAGTTGCGCGTCGATGAGCGCCGCGGGCAGGTGTTCCCGGCGCGGGTCACCAACGTGGCGAATTCGCTCGACGCCACCTCGCGCTCCATGCTGGTGATCCTGCAGACGCCCAATCCGGGCGGCACGCTGTATCCGGGAATGTACTCGCAGGTCCGGTTCTCGATGGCGAATGCCCGGCCTTTGCTGCTGGTGCCGGGCGATACGCTGCAGACCGTCAAGACCGGTCCGCGGGTGGCCGTAGTCGGACCGGATAACGTGGTGCACTTCCGGCAGGTGACGATCGGGCAGGATCTGGGTTCGGACGTCGAGATCGTGAGCGGCCTGTCGGCCGGAGAGCAGGTCATTTCGAACCCGTCCGATGTCGTGCAGGAGGGTGTTACGGTAGAAGTGCGCAGCCGCTAGGACCGCAGCCCATGATCTGGGAGCCCACGCGCGAGTTCGTGGAGAGCACCAACGCCTGGCGCTTCCTGCGCCGTCTGGAGTTCGAAAACCGCGAGGATTTTCTGCGGTTCTCGCGCGAAGAGCCGGAGGCCTTCTGGGACCAGATGATGCGCGAAATGCGCGTCGAGTGGTTCAAGCCGTACCGCGAAGTGCTCGATCTTTCCGAAGGTCCGGAGTGGGCGCGGTGGTTCCTGGGCGGCACGCTGAATATCGCGCACAATTGCCTGGACCGCTGGGCCGCTAGCGATCGCGTGGCATGCCTCTGGGAAGGCGAGAACGGCGCCACCCGCACGATCACCTTTTCCGCACTGCGGCGTGACGCCAACCGCGTGGCGAATGGCCTCCGCGCGCTCGGTCTGGAGCCGGGAGACCGCGTCGCACTGTGCATGCCGATGGTCCCGGAGATCCTCGCCATTCTCTATGGCTGCTTCAAGCTGGGCGTTACGGTGGTCCCCATTTTTGCGGGTTTCGGCGCGGGCGCCATCGCGACACGCCTCGAAGACTCGGGAGCGAGCGTGCTCTTCACGGCGGATCACCTGGAGCGGCGCGGCAAGCGTATTCCCCTCGCCGAGAAGATGCCGCGGTCGGTCCGCACCATCCTGGTGGACGGTCCGCTCTTTCCCGAGCAGTCCGAAGACGCACCAACCGCCGCGCTCGAATCCGAACACCGCGCGTTTCTGCTCTACACTTCCGGCACCAGCGGCCGGCCGAAGGGCACCATCCACACGCACGCGGGTTGCCTGGCGCAAATGGGCAAGGAGATCTGGCTGGCCTTCGACCACCGCGACACGGACTGCTTCTTCTGGCTCTCCGATATCGGCTGGATGATGGGCCCCTGGAGCATCCTCGGCAATCACCTGTTCGGCGGAACGATTTTCCTGTACGATGGAGCGCCCGATTTTCCCACGCCGGCGCGGCTCTGGCAGATGATCGAGCGCCACGGTATCACCACGTTCGGTGTTTCTCCGACCGCGATCCGGATGCTCGCCAAGGCGGGCGGTGACGTGCCGCCGATGGATTCGCTGCGGCTGCTCGGCTCGACCGGCGAGCCCTGGGACGAGGCAGCGTGGATGTGGTTCTTCGAGCGGGTCGGCCGCCGCCGGTGTCCGATCATCAACATTTCGGGCGGCACCGAGATCGTCGGTTGCTTCCTGCTGCCGCTGCCGATTCAGGAACTGAAGCCCTGTTCGCTCGGCGGCCCTGCGCCCGGTATGGCCACCGAGTGTGTCGACGAGCACGGCGTGCCGGTGCGGGGCCGCAAGGGCTACCTGGTGTGCACTCGCCCTTCGCCTTCGATGACCCGCGGCATCTGGGGCGATCCGGAACGTTATCTGGAAACCTACTGGTCGCGTTTTCCCGGCATGTGGTACCACGGAGATTGGGCGAGCGTCGATGAAGACGGCCACTGGTTCCTCCACGGCCGCGCTGATGAATCGATGAACGTGGCCGGACGCAAGGTCGGTCCCGCGGAGGTCGAAGAGGCCATGATGCAGCATCCGGGAGTGGCCGAGGCCGCGGTGATCGGCGTGCCCGACGAATTGAAGGGCGAAGCTATCATCGGCTATGCCGTGGCGAAGCCCGGGACGGCGATCGATCCGCTGGCGGTCGGCGCCACGGTGGTGGACCTGCTCGGGCCTACCTTGCGCCCGCGCGAGATCCTGGTGGTGGCCGACCTGCCGAAGACACAGAGCGGCAAGATCGTGCGGCGGCTGATGCGGCAGAAGTACCTGGGGGAGCCGCTCGGCGATTTATCGACCGTGGCCAATCCCTCGGCGCTGGAGTAAATGCACGTGGGCAGGATTTGGGAGCAGTTTCGGGAACTCGCGGCGCGGCGCATCCGCTACAAGATCACGCGCGGCGGCGTGCTGTTCACCGCGGCGATCCTGGCGGTGGGCTGGGGCGCGATCATTTCCGCCAACAACCTGCTCTTCCTGATTGCCGCCGCCATGATGGCGACGCTGCTGGTTTCAGGCCTGGTCAGCCGGCTCTGCCTGGCGGCGCTGGAGCTCGATTTCCTCGTGCCCGAGCACGCCCCGGCAGGCCGCGACATTCCCGGAAAGCTCTACGTCCGCAACCAGAAGTGGCTGATGCCTTCGTTTTCGATCCGCGTGGAGGGCGTGCGCGATCCGGACAGTCCGGCGCTGAAGTCGGACGTCTATTTCCCGCTGATCGCGGCGGGCGCCACGGTGGAAGAGACGCTCGAAGTGCGCTTCCCGCGGCGCGGCGCCTACCGCCGCAACACCTTCGCGTTTTCGACCTCGTTCCCGTTCGGGTTTCTCGAAAAAAGCGCGCGGGTCACCACGCAACGCGAAATGATCGTCTACCCCTCCATCGATCCGCATCCCGGTTTTGACGACCTGCTGGCGGGCATCAGCGGCGAGATCGAAACGCACTACCGCGGGCTCGGCCGCGACTTCTACCGCATCCGGCCGTACGAAGCGCGGGAGAGCGCGCGGCATGTCGATTGGAAGGCGTCGGCGCACGTAGGCAGTCTGCAGGTGCGTGAGTTCGCGCGCGAACAGGAACAGACCGTCGAGATGTTTCTCGATCGCGACGTGCCCCAGGCGCTCGACGCGTGGTTCGAACACGCCATCGATTGCTGTGCGTTTCTTTCGTGGCGGCTCTCGCTCAAGGGCGCGAGCATCCATTTTCGGTCGAATGGCTACCAGTTCCGGCAACCGGAGGACGGAGACATATATACTATCCTCAAGTACCTGGCTTTGGTATACCCACAGACTGGGAGCACTCAGGAAGCACCGCTCGATGAAACGAGTTACCGGATTGTCTTCACTCCTTCGCCCCGCAAGTTCGCGGAGGCGGGCTGGATGGGCGCCCGCATCCTTACTCCTGACATGCTGCGTGTTCCCGATCGGGGCACAGCAACAGCCGCAGGAACCTCCGAAACCTGAACCCGTTAAGACCTCGATCACGGTGGTGGAGAAAATCTCCGCCGAAGCGCCGGCCAATATTTCAGTGATGGATTCGAAGGCCCTCGAAGAGACGCCCGGCGTCAACCTCGACGACCGGTTGCGCGACGTTCCCGGCTTCAGCCTCTTCAAGCGAAGTTCGAGCCTGGTGGCGAACCCCACCACGCAGGGGATTTCGCTGCGCGGCATCGGCTCTTCGGGCGCCAGCCGCACACTCGTGCTGTGGGATGGCATCCCGGTGAACGACCCCTTCGGCGGGTGGGTCTATTGGACGCAGTTCATTCCCGACGAAATTTCGACCGTCGAAATCTCGCGCGGCGCCGCCACTAGCATTTTCGGCGATCGCGCGATGAGCGGTGCCATCGGTATCTTCTCGCGCTCCGCGCAGCCGTTCCATCTCTTCACGGGGTTCGAAGCCGGCAACGAGGATTCGCAGGACGTCTGGACCGGCTTCTCGAACGTCTGGAGCGGCGTCGCTGTTTCGGGCGCGGTGCGGGCGTTCCAGACCGAGGGTTACTACATCGTGCCGGAATCGATCCGCGGCACGGCCGACACGAAGGCGGGAGTCCGCTTCGTCACGGGCGACGTGCACCTCGACCACTACACCCGGCTGGGCAACCTGTTCGTGAAGCTCGATATGCTGGCCGAAGAGCGGAAGAACGGCACGGTTCTCACGCATAATTCCACCGGGCTCGGGATGGTCTCCCTGCGCTACAGCAGGGAGTTCGCGAACGATTCGTTTTCGATTTCCGGGTTCCACACGCGCGAGGGCTTTCACAGCACGTTCTCTTCGGTGACCAACAATCGCAACACGGAAAAGCTCACCTATTCGCAGACCGTGCCTTCGGACGCGCTGGGCGGCGCGTTCTTGTGGCAGCATCACAACTCGCGCTGGAACCTGCTGGGCGGCGCCGATGTGGATCGCATGGGCGGCACCGATACCGATCACCTGGTGCCTTCGGGCCTGCGCGTGGCGGGCGGCACGCAGCTGCAGCACGGCGTCTTCGCACAAACCGATGCCACGCTCGGCCCCGCGAAGTTCTTCGCCGGGCTGCGCCACACCTTCGCGGGCGGCGACAGCCGGTTCCTCAGCCCGAATGCGGGAGTCGTGCTGGGGCGCAAGCGGCTGCGCCTGCGCAGTTCCGTCTACCGCGCGTTCCGCGCTCCCACGCTGAACGAGCTTTACCGTGAGTTCCGCGTTGGCAACACGGACACGCTGGCGAATCCCCTGCTGCGTCCGGAGACCGTGTTCGGCGCGGAAGTCGGCGCCGATCTGGTGGGAGAAACCAGCTCCCTCCGCATCACCGGGTATCGCAATTCCCTGTCGAACCTCATCACCAACGTGACGCTCTCTTCGTCCGCCACCGCCATCGTGCGGCAGCGCGCCAACGCCGCCGACGCGCTGAGCCGCGGCGTCGAAGCCGATTTCAATCACCGCTGGCACGATTTGAGCGGGGACGCGCAATACCTGTTCGTGGACTCGCGCTACGTCACCGGTTTCCGCGTCGCGCAGATCCCGAAGCATCAGGGGTCCGCAGGCCTGACCTGGGCGCACCAGGGCACGCTGGTTTCGCTCGGCGTCCGCAGCTTCGATTACCAGTTCGATGACGATGTGAACCAGTTCCGGCTGCCGGGCTACGCCGTGGTGAACCTGGTGGCGAAGCAGCACGTTTGGCGTTCGCTCTCGGCCGATATCGGTCTCGAGAACGGACTCAATCGCGTATTCTATACGGCATTCACTCCGACGCCGAATACCGGAGCGCCGCGGCTCTGGCGCATTGGCCTGCGCTGGGACGGCAAAGTTCACTAGTTCTGTGGGCAGGCGCCCTCCCTCACGGGCGGGCCTCTGTGTCCACAGAGCCGCGACCATAAGGGAGCGGGCCTACCTCGCG
This sequence comes from Terriglobia bacterium, assembly GCA_963796675.1. Classification (GTDB taxonomy): domain Bacteria; phylum Acidobacteriota; class Terriglobia; order Bryobacterales; family Bryobacteraceae; genus CAWCDJ01. The sequence continues at coordinate 553,288 of CAWCMS010000020.1, read as the reverse complement.
CGCCGCCGCGAATGAAACACTTTTAATTGCGCACTCCGCAACTCTTTCGGCCGATCTGCGCTTAACAGGTCGTGAAGCCGCTCGGCGGAACAGAAAGAAGGAAAGAATGAAAAAGCTTGTGATGCTGACACTCGCCGGTTCGCTGATGATGGCCGGCGCGTTCGGACAAACCAGCGAGGTGGGGAAGCGCGAAAAGCACCAGCAGCAGCGGATCGCGCAGGGGGTGAAGTCCGGTTCTTTGAAGCCGGGCGAGACGGCCAACCTGGAAAAGAAAGAGGTAGCCATTAACCAGGAAGTCCGCACCGATCGCAAACTGAACGGCGGCAAGCTGACGAAGCAGGAAAAGCGTGTCGTCAACAAGCAGCAGAACCAGATGAGCCGCCAGATCTACCGCGACAAGCACAACTAAACCCGCCCCTGGTTTCCCGGTTGCGCCCGCGTCTCGGAGTGTGGGCGCAACCTTTCTTGTTACCATAAGAACACCACTCTTGATCGAGACCGTTCCAGATATTCTTGCCCGGATTGTTGCCAGAAAACGGGAAGAGCTTGCCCTCGGTGTCCGGCCGTTTGCCGAATGGGAGCGCCGGGCGGAAGTGTGCGCCGCGGGGCGCCGCGATTTCGCCGCCGCACTGCGAGGGCGCTCGCCGGCGATTATCGCCGAGGTCAAGAAGGCCTCGCCCAGCAAGGGCGTGCTGGTGGAAGATTTCGACCCCGCCCGCATCGCTTCCGCGTACGAGCGCGGCGGCGCGGCGGCGGTCTCCGTCCTCACCGACGAAAGCTTTTTCCAGGGCAGTTTGCGGGATCTCGAAGCGGCTCGCGAGGCCATCACGCGGCCGGTGCTGCGAAAGGATTTCACCATCGCGGCCGAACAGGTGCTCGAGGCCGCAGCCCACGGCGCGGACGCCATCCTGCTGATCGCCGCGATCCTCAGCGAGCACGAAATGCGCGAGCTGCGCGAGCGTGCGGCCCGCTACGGCATGGCGGCGCTGGTCGAAGTGCACAACCGGCGCGAACTCGATGCCGCCATCGAAAGCGGTGCGCAGATCATCGGCGTCAATAATCGCGACCTCAGCACGTTCCAAGTGACCCTCGAAACTTCGCTCGAACTCGCGGAGCACATGCCCGCGGGCGCGCTGCTGGTGAGCGAAAGCGGAATCCACGCACCGGAGGATATCGTCCGCCTGCGAGCCGCGGGCTATCAGGCATTCCTGGTAGGCGAGCATCTCATGAAATCGGGCGACCCGGCGGCGGCACTCGCCCGTTTGGTGGCGGCATGATCCTCAAGATCTGCGGCATCACCAACCAGGAAGACGCCGACGCGGCCATCGCGGGCGGCGCTACCGCCATCGGCTTCAACTTCTACCCGAAGAGCCCGCGCTACATTTCGCCCGAAGGCGCGGCGGCAATTCGGACCGCGGCCGGGGTGCGGCGGGTGGGCGTGTTCGTCAACGAGGAGCGCGCCGCAGTGGAGCGCGTCGCGAACATTGCGGCGCTCGATGTCGCACAACTTCACGGCGACGAAACCGCCGGCGATTTTCCAGCAGCGCTCGCGGTATGGAAAGCCGCGCGCGTCAAAGCGGGCTTCGACCTCGCCCAATTCGAGGGACTGCGTGCCGAAGCGCTGCTGCTCGACGGCCCGGCCGGCGAGCTCTACGGCGGCGCGGGCAAGGTCTTCGACTGGCGGCTGGCCGCGGAAGCCCATCACCGCATCATCCTGGCCGGCGGCCTGGACGCCTCGAACGTCGCGATGGCCGTCGCGCAAGCGCATCCCTGGGGCGTCGATGCATGTTCGCGCATCGAGTCCGCTCCGGGAAAAAAGGACCACAGGAAAATGAACGAGTTTTTGCACGCGGCGCAGGCGGCGCTCCGCGCATGACCCCGCAACCCGATGCCGGCGGGCATTTCGGACCCTACGGCGGCCGCTACGTGCCCGAAGTCCTGATGGCTCCCATCGAAGAACTGGAGCAGGCGTATCTCGAGGCGCGCCAGGACCCGGCGTTCCAAGCCGAGCTCGACGACCTGCTGCACAACTACGCCGGCCGGCCCACGCCGCTCTATTTCGCCAAGCGGCTGAGCGAAACGCTGGGCGGCGCGCGCATCTGGCTCAAGCGCGAAGACCTGCTCCATACCGGCGCGCACAAAATCAACAACTGCCTGGGCCAGGCGCTGCTCGCGCGGCGCATGGGCAAGCACCGCATCATCGCCGAAACCGGCGCCGGGCAGCACGGCGTGGCCACTGCCACCGTGTGCGCGCTGCTCGGCTTCGATTGCGTCGTCTACATGGGCGAGGAAGACATGCGGCGCCAGCGGCTGAACGTCTTCCGCATGCGCATGCTGGGCGCGAAAGTCGTGGGAGTCTCGAACGGCAGCCGCACTCTGAAAGACGCCATCAGCGAGGCCATGCGCGATTGGGTGACCAACGTCCAGGACACGCACTACCTGCTCGGCTCCGCGCTCGGCGCGCATCCCTATCCGATGATGGTGCGCGATTTTCATAAGATCATCGGCGAGGAAGCGCGGCAGCAGATTCTCGAAGCGGAAGGCCGCCTGCCGGATACAATCATCGCCTGCGTCGGCGGCGGCAGCAATGCCATCGGCATCTTCCACCCCTTCTTCGCCGACGAATCGGTGGAGCTGATCGGCGTGGAAGCCGGTGGCCGCGGCAACACCCTCGGCGAACATGCCGCGCGTTACCGCGGCGGCGCGCCCGGCGTGCTGCAAGGCGCCTACAGCTAGTCCTTCAGGATGACGACGGCCAGATCGCGCTGACCCATTCGGTCTCCGCCGGGCTCGACTACGCCATGATCGGGCCGGAGCACGCCTGGCTGCACGACCGGCACCGCGCCGAATACACCGCGGCTTCCGATGCCGAAGCGCTCGCGGCCGCGCGGCTGCTCTCGCGCACGGAAGGCATTCTGCCGGCGCTCGAATCGTCGCACGCCGTCGCCGAAGCGATGCGCCGCGCGCCCGAGGCCAAAGGAAAGATCTTCATCGTGAATCTCTCCGGCCGCGGCGACAAAGACATCGATATCTACCGCGAGAACTTTCAGGAGCTGGATCAGTAATGACGCGCATCGGCCGGATGTTCGAATGCCGCAAGCGCGAAGGCCGCAAGGCGCTGATCGCCTATCTCACGGCGGGCGATCCCTCGCCTGAGCGTACGCCGGCGCTGGTCGCAGCGCTGGTCCGCGGCGGCGCAGACCTCATCGAACTCGGCGTGCCGTTCTCCGACCCCATCGCCGACGGCCCCGTGATCCAGCGCGCCGGCGAACGCGCGCTCAAAGCGGGCACCACGCTCGCCAAGGTGCTCGAGATCGCACGCAGGATTCGCGAGCGCTCCGAAGTCCCTCTGCTGCTGTTCACCTATCTGAATCCGGTGCTGCGCTACGGCCTCGAACGTCTCGCCGCGGACGCCGCCGCTTCCGGCATCGATGGCTGCCTGCTCACCGACGCCTCGGTGGAAGAGGCGCGCGACTACGTCGCCGCCATGCATCGCCACGGCCTCGATACCGTGTTTCTGGCGGCGCCCACCAGCACCGAGCACCGGTTGCGCCTGGTGGCCGAATACTCCACCGGCTTCGTCTACCTGGTTTCCCGCACCGGCGTCACCGGCGAGCGTTCGTCGCTTTCGGACCAGGCGGCGCCGCTGGTTCGCGCGGCGCGCGCGGTCACCGATCTGCCGCTCGCGGTGGGCTTCGGCATCTCGCGACCCGAGCACGTGGCGCAGTTGAGCGCGGAGGTCGATGCGGTAGTGGTGGGCAGCGCCTTCGTCCGGCTGATCGAACAGCATGCGGGCGGTCCGGCGCTCGAAGCCGAACTCGAATCCTTCGCCCGCGCGCTCAAAGGCGGCTTCGGAGCGCACGCATGAACCACGACGAAGCCCGCCAGAAGCTCGACGAATTTCGCGTGCTGATCGACGACGTGGACCGCCGCATCGTCGCGCTGCTCAACGAGCGCACCCGCGTGGTCGAGGAGATCGGCCGCGTGAAGCGCCTGGCGCAGCTGCCGATTTACGAACCGAAACGCGAAGATCAGGTGTTCGCCAACATTACCGGGTGCAACCACGGGCCGCTGACGCCCGAGGCCCTGCGCGGCATTTTCGAGCGCATCATCGACGAGATGCGCAACATCCAGCGCCTGCGCATGGTGGCGGACGGAGACAAGAAATGCTAGTAGTCATGCAACAAGGCGCCACCGAAGAGCAGATCCAGGCGGTGATCGACCGGCTGACGGATCTCGGCTTCGACGTGCATCGCTCCACCGGCGTGATCCACACGGTGCTCGGCGGCGTGGGCGGCAACGACGATTTCGACCTCGGTATCTTCGAGGTGATGGAGGGCGTCAAAGAAGCGCACCGCATCGTCTCGCCCTACAAACTGGCCAGCCGCAGGTTCCGGCCCGACGGCACGCGCATCCGCATCGGCAAGGTGGAAATCGGCGGCGAGCGCGTGGTGGTGATGGCCGGTCCGTGCAGCGTGGAAAGCCGCGAGCAGATCGAGCGTTCGGCGGATATCGCGGCCGATGCCGGCGCGGCGGTTCTGCGCGGCGGCGCCTTCAAACCGCGCAGCTCGCCCTACAGTTTCCAGGGCTTGGGAGAAGACGCGCTCCGCCTGCTGCGCGAAGCGGCCGACCGCCACGGCCTGCTGGTGGTCAGCGAAGTGATGGATGGCACGCAGATTCCGCTGGTGGCGCAATACGCCGACATCCTGCAGGTGGGCGCGCGCAACATGCAGAACTTCAACCTGCTGCGCGAACTCGGCAAGCTACGCAAGCCGGTGCTGCTGAAGCGCGGCATCTCCGCCACCATCGAAGAACTGCTGCTTTCCGCCGAATACATCCTGGCCGGCGGCAACTACGACGTGATCCTGTGCGAGCGCGGCATCCGCACTTTCGAGACCTACACGCGCAACACCATGGACATTTCGGCCATCCCGGTGGTGAAGAAGCTCTCGCACCTGCCGATCGTCGCCGACCCCTCGCACGGCACCGGGCGGCGCGATAAAGTGCTCCGATGGCGCGCGCCGCCGTGGCCGCCGGAGCCGACGGACTGCTGGTGGAGGTTCACCCCGATCCCGACCGCGCGCTGAGCGATGGCGCGCAGTCGCTGAAGCCCGAGCAGTTCGAAGAGCTCATGGGCCAGCTTCGCATGATCGCCCCGGCGGTGGGCCGGACACTTTAGAAAATGAAAACCGTCACGATTGTCGGTACGGGCCTGATCGGCGCATCGTTCGGCCTCGCCCTGCGCGCCGCCGGGTTCGACGGCGAAATCGTGGGCGTGAGCTCGGAACACGCGCTGGCAGGCGCGCTGGCCGCGGGCGCTATCGATCGCGGAGCGCCGCTGGGTGAAGCCGTGGTCGATGCCGACCTGGTGTTTCTCTCGCAGACCATCGGCCGCATCCTCGACACCATCCGCCACCTCGATCCCATGGTGAAGCCCGGCGCGCTGGTGACCGATGCCGGCAGCACCAAGTGCGAAGTCGTCGATGTGGCGCGGCAGTCGATCACGCGCTGCCAATTCCTGGGCGGTCACCCCATGGCGGGCAAGGAGACGCGCGGCCCGCAATCGGCCGACGCTGCGTTGTTCCAGGGCCGCCCCTGGGTGCTGACGCCCGACGACCCCGCGGATCTCGACACCGATGCCGCCACCGAATTCGCCGATTGGCTGGAACGGATCGGCGCGCGCCAGGTAGTGCTCGATCCGCTCGAGCATGACCGCCTGGTGGCGCTGACTTCGCACCTGCCGCAGTTGGCTTCCACGGCGCTCGGGGCTACGCTGGCCGATACGCGCGGCACCGAGGTATCGGGCTCGGGGCTAATGGATATGACTCGGCTCGCCCTCAGCTCCTACGACCTCTGGCGCGACATTCTTGCGACCAATGCGGAGGCAATCGAGCGCGCGCTTGCGGCGTATATCCAGGAACTGGAGCACATCCGGGAGAATCTGCGGACCCGGCAGTTACAGGAAGAATTTGAACGTGGCGCCCGGCTCGCGGAAAAGCTGCGGCGGGTGCGGCAGGACTGAATGGCTCTCTGGACCGGCAACGACGCAAGACGAAGGGGTTACGCCACTGGCGGCTCCAAAGTAGGATACACTACGCATGAGAACTGCCGAAGGTGTTTCACCCTGCGGCAGGCCCGGGGCCTTCCAGGCGCGGCGGACGCTTTTGTCCGACGCACCCCGATTGCCCAGGCACAAAGGAATTACCGAATGGAACAGAAATTGAAGATCGCCGTGTTTATCGATTTTGACAATATCGAAATCGGCGTGAAGTCCACTCTGCACCGCGAATTCGACGTGGCTGCGGTGCTGGACGCACTCAAAGAACGCGGCGAAATCGTCACCAAGTTCGCTTACGCGAATTGGGGGAGGCAGGAAGCGGCGACACGCGCCCTTTCCGAGCACGCGGTGCAGATGGTGCAGCGCGACCCGTCGCCGCGCGGCGATAAGAACGGCGCCGATATCAACCTGGCGCTCGATGCGCTCGAGATGGCGTTCACTCACGATCACATCAACGCCTTCGCGATCGTCAGCGGCGACAGTGACTTCATCGCCCTCGTCAACAAACTGAAACAGTATGACAAGCGGATCTTCGTGGTGGGCGGCAAGGCCTTCACCAGCACGATCCTGCAGAGGAATTGTCACGAGTTCATCGCCTATGAATCCATGATTGACGACCGGCCGCGCAGCCACAGCCAGCCGCGCGAAGAACGCGCACAGGACCGTCCCGCGCAGCAGCCTTTCCAGCAGCAGCAGCAGCAGCAGCAACAGCAGCGGCAGCAGCATCAGAAGCGCGTCCCGCTCGACCTGGCGCAATCCATGCCGCTGGTGGAGCGCGCTCTCGGCGTGCTCGAACGGCGCGAAGTGCGTCCGCAGTTGGGGCTGCTGAAATCGACCATGCTGCAGCTCGATTCCACCTTCAACGAGAAGGCCTACGGCGCCAACTCGTTCACCGATTTCGTGGAGAAACTGCAGAAGGCCGATTTCGTCGAAGTCACCGGCGGCGAAGGCCGCTACATGATCCGCATCAAGGGCGGCGCCGCTCCCGAAAAGCCCGGCGCGAAGCCCGAAGAAGCGATCCCGCTGCTTCGCGACGTGCTCGAAACGCACCGGTTCGAAGTCGATAACGGTGCGCAGGCCGAAGAGTTGGCCGATTGGGTGCGGCAGGAACAGCCCAAGCTCGATTGGCCGCAGTACGGCTTCCAGGAGTTCACCGAGTTGCTGAATTTCGCGCAGGATAAAGGCCTGGTGCGGATCAACGCCGACGAGGAACGCGGCCTGATCGTCTTCCTCGGGTCGGAATTCCACCCGCCCGCTCCGCCGCCGGAACCGGAACCCACGATTGCCATCGAAGAGGAAGAGGACGAGCCGCAGCCGCTGGTTCCCGGCCAGCCGACCGCGACCGGCGAAATTCCGATTCCCGAGCCGCCTCCCAAGCCGCAGCGCCGCCCGCGGGCTCCGCGCAAGACGGCCCCCGAAGGCGCCAAGAAGCGCGTCACCCGCCCCCGCAAGAAGAATCCGAACGCGTAAGAATTCCGCAGAAGGCGGGCAGGCCGCAAGGCTTGCCCGCTTTATCCGAACAGCTCTCGAGGGTCGAGCTTCCGCTTCTCTTTCGGCAGCGCGGCGTTCAGAAATTCCAGGAAGGGCGTCATCGCGCGGAATCGCTTGACGATCTCGGCCTGCACCGAGGGCTTCGTCGCCATCTCCGCCGGCAGCTCGATGTAGAACAGGAACTGCTTGTAGCGAAGCAAGTCCGCCGCCGGATGGTCCGCAACGAATCCCTTGGGTACGCGGGATAACTGCTCGCCTTGCATTTCGCCCAACAGTTTGCGCAGTGTCGCCGACTTCACAATACGGCGGAACTCCGCGTGGTTTCCCTCCAGGTGCTGCCGTATGGCGAGGAGCGTTTCCGGCATCGTCATGTAGACCCCGCCGCCGACGGCCAACTCTTTGTGAGAGACCGCGAAGTAATAACCCGCGCCGCCCTTTCCAGCCAGTCCTCGATGGTTGAAACTGGCGGCGATGTGGTCTTTGTATGGCGTCTTGTCCTTGCTGAAACGCGTGTCGCGATAGAAGCGGTAGACCGCCCTCGCGGGCTCCGTGACGTAATCCGGAGCAAAGGATTTCATCGAACCATTGACCAGCTCCACCAGGCGATGCATCGGCAGCTTGACGTGCTCCTCGAAGACCGGTTTGCGCGGCAGGAACCACTCGCGGCTGTTGTTGCGTGCCAGCCCGCGGAAGAATGTCATCGCCTCGGCCGGGAAACCCGGAAATCCTGTGCTCATCTGCGCCTCACTTTATAATTGAGAATGATGCCCACCACGGAAGAGGCGCAAGAGCGCCTCGCCCGAATCCCTAATTTAACCGTTTCGAGCGGTACGCCGCTTTCGCGCTATACGCGATTCGGCATCGGCGGCCCGGCCGACCTCTACGCCGAGACCTCCGGCATCGAGCCTTTCGTCGCGGCCCTCGCCGCGGCGCGCGCAACCGGCATGCCCATCATGGTGATTGGCGGCGGAACCAACCTGATCGTCTCCGACCTGGGCTTCCGCGGCATCGTGCTGCGCTACCGCGCCGAAGGCCTGACTGCCTCCGGCTCGCGCGTATTCGCCGACGCCGGCGCCGTGCTGCAGGACCTGGTGGATTTCAGCGTCGCACGCGGACTGAAGGGGCTCGAAACGCTGGCGGGCATCCCCGGCTCGGTGGGCGCGGCAATCTATGGCAACGCGGGCGCCTACGGCCACTCCATCTCCGAGTGCGTCGTGACTGTGCGGTTCTACGACGGCCGCGAGGTGCGCACGGTGACGAATCCCGAGTGCGACTTCCGCTACCGCGAGAGCATCTTCAAGCGCCACAAGGAGTGGATCATTTTCTCCACCGAGTTGGTGTTCGAAGCGGGCGATGCGGCCGTTCTGCGCAAGACCGCCGAAGACATCCTCAAAGTGCGCAATGCCAAATTCCCGGTCACCATGAAGTGCGCCGGCAGCATTTTCAAGAACCTCCTGTGGAAGGATCTTCCGGCCAGTGTTGCGGCCGGGATTCCGTCGTCGTCCGTAAGGGAGGGCAAAGTTCCGGCAGCCTGGTTTCTCGAGCAGGCGGGCGCCAAGGGCCTGCGTCGCGGCGACATCCACGTGGCCGACTACCATGCCAACCTCATCTACAACGCTGGCGCCGGCACCGCGACCGACCTCTGTGAGCTGATCTCCGAGCTGAAGCGCCGCGTGCGCGACCGCTTCGGCATCGAGCTGGAAGAAGAGGTGCAATACGTGGGCTGGTAGGTGGCTCATGGTCGCGTCGCTTGCGGCATCGCTCGGCGCGGCGACCCTGCACCAGGCCGTGCAGTCGGGCAACCTCGATCGCGTCAAGCAGCTTCTGGCCGCCGGAGCCGACGTCAACGAGCGCGACGCCTTGGGCTCCACTCCCCTCCATGACGCCGCCTGGAACGGTTCGGCCGAGATCGCCGGCCTGGCTGCTCGACCACGGCGCCAACGTCAATGCCCGCCACTCCGAAGGCGGTTCCGAGCCCCTGGCCTACGCGGTCATCAAGGACGACCTCGCGATGGCCAACCTGCTGATCTCGCACCACGCCGATGTCAACGCGGCCGATCGCAACGGCTCGACAGCCCTGCACCTGGCGGCCGATCGCGGCCATCCCCGCCTGGCCGAGCGGCTGATCGAGGCGGGCGCCGGCGTCGATGCGCGCGATGGCTCGGGCGCGGCGCCGTTGGATCTCGCGGCCTTGCGCGGCTACCGCGAGGTTGCCGAAATACTGCTCGCTCACGGAGCACGGCTCGATGAAGCGAATCCGTCCAACGGCGCGACCCCGCTCAACGAAGCGGCCGGCAAGGGCCAGCGGGACATGGTGGAGCTGCTTCTCTCGAAGGGGGCTGACGCCGCGGCCCGCGACCGTATGGGCGCCACCCCGCTCTCCAACGCCGTGCGTGGCGGGTACGCCGGCACCGTCGAAGTACTGCTGGCCCGCGGCGGTGCCGCACAGGCCGGCCCTCTCCTGCTCGAAGCTACCCTAAAGGGCGAAGCGCAGATTGCCGATCTATTGATTTCGAAAGGCGCGGACGTCAATGTTCGGGACCGCGCGGGCGGCACGCCGCTGCACGCGGCTGCGCTCAAAGGCAGGGTGGCCATTGCGAAGAGCCTGCTCGACCACGGTGCGGCCGTGGACGCGCGAGATGGCGACGGCTTCACGCCGCTCGCTACCGCGGCAGTCAGCGGCAATGCGGAGGTCGCGGCGGAATTGCTGGATCGGGGCGCCGATCGCGAAGCGCGCGACCGGGACACCGGGTCCACCCCGCTCTACCAGGCGGCTTCCTGGGGCCGCCGGGCGGTGGTCGAGCTGTTGATCGCGCGCGGAGCCAATGTCAACGCCAAAAACCAGTCGGGCGGTACTCCGGTCGACGCCGCTGCAAAGAACGGATTCCCCGAAATCGTCCAGATCCTCCGCGCTCACGGCGCGAAATAGAGCGGTATTGACCCCGGTAGCCCGCCGGCACATGGCGGCGCTGCTGCATATGATCGCGCCCGAGACTCCCCGCCTCGAGAGCCGCTTCAGGCATCTTTTAAGGCAGGGCGGCCACGATGACGTTCAGGCCGACGCGCTCTGTGCGGTCACTCCCGCGGCTGCCGCCCGCGCCGGCACTGTCGCGCGGTTTCTCAAACAGGTCGAGAGCGAAGGGCGCCGCCTGGCCCGGCTCAACGTGCCGCCCGAGCAGGTGGCGCGGGCGCTGGCGCTCTTCGATAAGCTGCTCGACCCCTTGCTCGGGAGCCGCTTCGGTCCGGCCCGCGAACAGCTGCAATTGGCCGCCACCCTGACTCTTCAAGAGGCGTTCTACCAGGTGCGCGAAGCCGAAGCCCAGATGTTGTTCGGCCTCTACCGCGCGGAGATCGAAGCGAGCGATTTCGAGGGCCTTCTCCGGCGTTTCGCGGCGATTTTGGCGCGCACCTTCCGCGCGCGTGCCGGCCGCGTGGCCATCCTGCCCGGGACAGCCGACCCACGCCTGCGCTCGCCGCTCCAGATCGAGCGGGGTGCACCGCAGGAATGCCTGGTTCTCGACGCCGAGCTGCGCGGACGCTACGCGTCCTACTGGTCGTTCCCCCTGGGCGATAGCGCCGTGGTGCAATTCGCGTTTGCCAAACCGGCCGCCTGGCTCCCGCGGGAAGCGGCACTGGTCGAAGCCGCCGCCGGACGCTGCCGGGAAGCCGCGGAACGGCTTCGCCTGGCGGCGCACGTGCGCCGGCTGGAGGCCGAGTCGCGGCGGATCGAAGAGGAAGAGCGGCGGCGCATCGGGCGCGAACTGCATGATGAAGCCGGCCAGTCGCTGCTGCTTCTTCGCCTTGAGCTGGAGTTGATGGAGCGGGAAGCACCCGCCGCGCTGCGTGAGCGGCTCGCCGGGGCCCGCGGGGTGACCGAGCGGACCATCGCGGAGCTCCGCCGCATTGTCGCCGCCTTGAGCCCGGCGCTGCTCGAGCGGCTGGGGCTGGAGGCGGCCCTCCGCCAGTTGGGTGCGCGCTTTGAAAAGACCTGTGCTGCGCGCCTCCGCATGCGGATCTCGCTGCCTCACGGGCTTATTTCACCCGAGGGGCAGCAGGCCATTTACCGCATCGCGCAGGAGTCTCTTCACAATATCGCCAAGCATTCTCAGGCGACTCACGTAAACCTTTCCCTGGAAGCTGCCGATATGGGTGTCAGGCTCAGCCTTTCGGACAACGGAATTGGCTTCCGCACCGAGACGGCCGGCCGGAAGGCGACCTCCTTCGGTCTCGCGGGAATGCGGGAACGGGCGGCGCTTTTGGGCGGAAGCCTTTCGGTCGAGAGTGCGCCCGGAAAAGGAACCCGAGTCCGGTTCTTTCTGCCGAAACTCGCAGAGGTGAAGTTGCATGACGAAGATTCGCGTACTGATCACTGATGACCACATGTTGTTCCGGCAGGGCATCCGGAACCTGCTTTCCGCGGAGAGCGATCTCGAAGTCGTCGCCGAAGCGGCCAATGCCTCCGAATCCGTGGCGTTCACCGGGCAGTTCAAGCCTGACGTAGTGTTGATGGATATCGGGATGACGGGCATGAGTAGCTTTGAAGCGACCCGCCAGATCCGCAAGGAACGGCCGGAGAGCCGTGTTCTATTCCTCTCGATGTATGACGATGAGGACTATCTCGCCGAATGCGTCGAGATCGGCGCCAGCGGGTACGTTCTGAAGGACAGTCCGGCGGACCAGCTCATCACCGCCATACGGGAGGTATATCGCGGAGGCAGTTATTTGAGCCCGCGTCTCCTGACGCGGCTGGTCGATGATCTCCGCCAGCAAGGGAAGGGCGGTCTTCCGCGTCAGCCCCGCTTCAACACCCTGACCAAGCGCGAGCGGGAAATCCTCAAAATGCTGGCAGAGGGCCGGTCGGTGAAGGAGATCGCCTCGAGTTTCGAACTGAGCGTAAAGACCGTGGAGGCGCATAAGTTCAATCTCATGCGTAAGTTAGACATCCACAACAAGGCCCAGCTCGTGCAATATGCCATCCAGAAGAAGATCATTCGGCTAGCCGAAACCGTGCCGCTTTGACGCGTCCCGATTTCCACGCGTGTTCCGGCTGACACGTATCTGGAAATAGCTAAGTTGTGGTTTATCATCAGCTTGCGGATTGGCGCACGGGCTGCAATCTCCGTTGCCGTACGGAGGTTCCGAAGATGCTCAAGCTCGATGATTCGATCCGGAAGATGGCGGCCTTCGCGACGGTCGCACTGCTGGCTGCTGCCGAGGCCATGGCCCAGGAACGCGGCGCAGTCGCTTCCAGAAAGATCGTGATCAGTATTCCCGACCGCAAACTGGCGGTTCTCGAAGGGGATCGGGTGGTGAAGATTTACCGCACGGCGGTGGGCGCGGTGCATTCGCCGAGTCCGCACGGTGCATTCCGGATCGTGAACCAGATCGAAGACCCGACCTGGTACGGCAAGGGCAAAGTGGTTCCTCCGGGGAAATCGAATCCCCTCGGGACACGATGGATGGGCTTGAGTGTGAAGGGTTATGGCATCCACGGAACGAACCGGCCGGCTTCCATCGGCCACAACGCCTCCCACGGCTGCATCCGGATGCGGAATCGGGACGTTGAGGAACTGTTCGATATGGTTGCGGTGGGCGACGAAGTGGAGATGTACAACGAGCGGACTACGGATACCGGCCGGATTTTCGGAGACACGACGACGGCCGTCGCCACTGTGGCCGCGACGGGCGAGGCCCGGTAGGAGATTCTTATGGATAACATCTTTGGCTGCATCCTGATGGCGGCGATAACGTTCCCCGTCTCGTTCTACCTGGCGAGGATTTGCCTGCGCGGAGTCATCCACCTCGTCACAGGGCCTGAGAATCGCGATGTGCTATCATCGCACCCGTGAGGTGGTACGCGGTACTTACCGCGCTTCTGCTTTCCCTCCCGCAAGGCATCCTGGCCGCTGAGAACCTGAACGCGGCGGCGCGCGAACTAGCCAACAAAACCGCGGTCTTCGTGGGTAGGGGCGAGGCGGTTTCCCTAACATGGCGGAATGTATCCTCGCTGGACTCTGCGGAGCTCAGCGCGGCGCGGCGCGCGTTCGAAGGCGCACTCCGCGAGGCCGGTGCGAGGCCCGGCGAAGCCGGATCGCCAGTGGAAGCGCAGGTGACGTTATCGGAAAACGGGCGCCAGTTCCTGCTGGTGGAAGAGGTTCGCAGGGGCGACGACCGCCAGGTGTGGATTTCCGCGTGGCCGCGCCCCGCGGCAGCGCCTGAGGCGGGAACGGCCCTGCGGCTGGAACGAACGCTGCTATGGCGGCAGGGCGAGCAGATTCTCGACGCCGCCGTTTTGGGAGACACAGCGCTGGTTCTTTCCCGCTCGTGGGTTACGTGGCTTTCCCGGAGCAGCGGGCAATGGACGGCCGGACCCACCCTCACGCTGCCCGGCCCGAAGAATTGGCCGCGCGATCCGCGGGGGCGCATCCGGATCACCGCCGGGAACTTTCAGGTGAGTCTCCCCGGAATGGAGTGCCGCGGACCCGTCGAGGGGACGCCGGCGGTCGAGTGCCATCCGGGCGAAAGCCCCTGGGTGCTCGATTCCGGCAGTCGAACGATGCTGCTGGCGAACCTGGCACCGGGTCGCAACTTTTTCGACGGCAGGGTGACATTGCAGAGCGGAGCCACCAAGACGGTCGCGCCGTTTTTCAGCGCCGCGGCCACGGGCGATCCGGCTTCGCCCACGTGGGTTCTGACCATGCTCGACGGGCGGGCGCAGCTCTTCAATAGCAATCTCGACTCGCTGAGCACGCTCTCGGGATGGGGGAGTGACGTTGCCGGCACCGATGCCTATTGCGGCGGCGCGTCGCCGGTGCTCGCGACCAAGCCGGGCGATGCCCGCGAGCCGGACGCGATCCAGGCGTATGCAGTGAATGCGCGGACCGTGGCTCCGCTTTCGCCGCCGCTGGCGTTTTCCGGGCCGGTGACGGCGCTCTGGCCATCGGGGAGCGGAGCAGTCGCGGTTTCGCAGGATTTGACGACGGGGAAGTATGAGGTCTATCTCGTTACGGTGGATTGCGCTCCTCGGCCTTAGTGCCGCGGCCGCCCTGGCGCCGGCCGAGACCCGGCCGCGCTACGGGGGAACCCTGCGGGTCGAACTGCGTGAAGCCATCGAAACGCCCGATCCGCCGCAGACGGGCTTCCGGCTCGCGCAGCTGAACCCGGCGTTCACCGTCACCCGCTGGGAGGCGGGTCAGAGGGCCGTTTATGCGGCCAACGATTCCGCACCCGGGGGCCGCCCGTTCCTCGATGCGGTCGACGTGCAACTGGGCCGCGGCCTCCGCGAGCAGGCGCTCGACCTCGAGCTTCGCAAGGCGGATATCGTCGAGGTTTCGCCAGCCGATGCGCGCCGGATCACCGCGCCGCGGCGTCTCTGGTCGTCTGCCCCGGTGCGCCTGCTGGCGCTGGTCTTCGGTGCCCGCGTGGACGATGCCCGAGTACGCGAAGCGCTTGCCTTGGCGATCGACCGGCCTGCGATTCTCAATGTCCTGCTGCAAAGACAGGGCGAGATTTCGGGGGCGCTCTTGCCGCAGTGGCTTTCAGGCTACGCGTTCCTGTTCCCTTCGGCCGCGGACGTGGCCCGCGCACGCTCGCTTGTAGCCACGGCTCCGGCCTCGGCTCGCACCCTCTCGCTCGGCGTGGACGACCCCGCGTGGCAGCCGATCGCCGCTCGCATCGCCCTGAACGCGCGGGATGCCGGACTGAACGTCACAGTCGCGGGCGCCACCGCGCTGGCCGATGTCCGCCTGGTCGAAACACGCATCACGTCGGACGACCCGGCGCGAGCGCTCGCGAGTGTGGCTTCCGCGCTCGGGCTTCCCGAACCGCCGCCTGCCGATTCGCCGGACGCAGGCTATCTCGCCGAGCGCTCGCTGCTCGATGGCTTTCGCGTCGTTCCGCTGTTTCACTTGCCGTATCTCTATGGCGTCAGTCCGCGGGTGAAGGGCGGCCCCGGCATCTCGCCCCTGGGCGAGTGGCGTTTCGAGGGGCTATGGCTGGATGGTGTGCAGCCATGACCTTTCGCACCCGACTGCTGCTCATTTTCACGCTTGCCGTGGTGGCATCCGTGGGGCTGGTGGAATGGCTAGTGCTCCACAGCACGCGGCAGGCATTCGAACGTATGGAGGGCCAGCGGGTAGACGCGCTGGTGGCGCAGTTCCGCAAGGAGTTCGACCGCCGCCGCGAAGAGATCGCGCGCTCCGTGAAAGGCATCGCCGAATCCGAAGCCGTGGTCAACATGGCGATCGCCGCCGATCCGGCGCCCTTCTACAACGACGCAGCGGGTTTCGCCGCCGCGCACAATCTCGACTTGCTGGAACTGGTGGCGGGCGATGGCTCCATCATCTCCTCGGCCGAGTGGCCGGCGCGGTTCGGCTACAAGGAAGAATGGCTCACCGGCGGCGAAGACTGGCGGTCGCTCGGCGGTTTTCTGCGGCGGGAAGAATTGCCGGACGGCATGACGCTCGCGCTGGTCGCGGTCAGCACGGTGCGGGCCGGCGATCACACGCTCTACGTTGTGGGCGGGCAGCAACTCGATAGCGGGTTTCTTTCCTCGCTGGTGCTGCCCGCGGGAATGCGCGCGCTGCTCTACCGCAAACTGTCCACGCAATTCACCGCGTCCGAATTGCTGGGCGGCCAGCCAGGCGATGTGGCGCGGCTCCGCCCGCTGATCGAAACCGTGGAGAGCCGGGGCAAGGAAAGTCGCGCGACCGTAGGCGGCGGCCAGGACGCCGAAACCTTCTATGCGCTGCCGCTCCAGGGGTATCAGGATTCCATGTTGGGGGTGCTGCTGGTGGGCAGTTCCCGCCGCGACCTGGTGCGTCTGGAGTCTTCGTTGCGCACAATCGGGACGACCGTCGCGGCGGCCGGCATCCTACTCGGGATCGCCCTGAGTTGGTGGGCCACCGCGCGGATCACCCGGCCTGTGCGCAAACTGGCGGAGAGCGCCGGCAAGGTCGCGGCGGGCAACTGGGGCGCCACGGTGGAAACGGCCTCCACCGACGAGATCGGGCAACTGGCGAAAGCATTCAACCGCATGACTCATGAACTGGTGGAGCAGCGCGAGCGGTTAGTGCAGGCCGAACGCGTGGCCGCCTGGCGTGAACTGGCGCGGCGGCTGGCGCACGAGCTGAAGAATCCGCTCTTCCCGCTCCAGATCACGGTGGAGAACATGCAGCGCGCGCGAGAGCGATACCCCGATCAATTCGAGGAGGTTTTCCGCGAGGGCACGTCCACGCTGCTGGCCGAACTCTCCAAGCTCAAGCAGATCATTGCTCGCTTCAGCGATTTCGCCAGGATGCCCGCGCCCGAAATGCAGCCCGTCGATTTCAACCGCCTGGTATTGGAGGCCCTCAAGCTCTTCGAGCCGCAGCTTGCCGAAGCTCATGTGGCGGTCAAGGCCGATCTCGACCCTCGCCTGGCTCAGGTACCGGCCGATGCCGACCAGATGGGCCGCGCCCTCCGCAACCTGATCCTCAACGCCATTGACGCCATGGCGGGAGGCGGCACCCTGACAGTGCGCACGCGAGCAGCCGGCGCCGGGGCGCGGATCGAAGTTTCCGATACCGGCCAGGGACTCACGCCCGAGGAGTGTGGCCGACTGTTCACCCCGTACTACACCACCAAGCAACACGGCACCGGCCTCGGCCTGGCTATCGTACAGTCGGTAGTAAGCGACCATAAGGGCAGAATTTCGGTCGAGAGCGAGCCCGGCCGCGGCACCACGTTCCGGATCGAGTTGGGATAGGAGACGACCGAATTTGGCACACCTGCTGATTGTCGATGATGACGCGAATACGCTGGCCTCTCTGGCGCGGGCCTTCCGGCTGGCGGGGCACGAGGCCGTGGTGTGCGATAACGCCGCGCGCGCCCTGGAACTGGTGAAGTCCCAGGCCTTCGACATGATGCTCTCCGATGTCGTGATGCCAGGCAAGGACGGCCTCGCGCTGCTCGAAGAGCTGCGCGGCCAGGGGATCACTCTGCCGGTGGTGATGATCTCGGGGCAGGCGAATATCGAGATGGCGGTGCGAGCCACCCGGCTGGGCGCCATCGATTTCCTGGAGAAGCCGCTTTCGACCGATAAGCTGCTGCTCACGGTAGAAAATGTTCTCAAGCTCAAGCGGCTCGAAGACGAGAATCGCGAGCTGCGTCAGCGGGTAGGCAAGCACGAGATCGTCCATTCGGGCGAGGCCATGCATCGCGTGATGGCGCAGGTGGACCGCGTGGCCGCGAGCGAAGCGCGAGTCTGCATCCTGGGCGAGACCGGCACCGGGAAGGAACTGATCGCGCGTGCGCTGCACGAACGCAGCCAGCGGCATAACGGCCCGTTCGTGACGCTGAATTGCGCGGCGGTGCCGGGCGAGCTGATCGAATCGGAACTGTTCGGCCACGAAAAGGGATCGTTCACCGGCGCGGCCTCGCGGCACCTCGGCAAGTTCGAACAGGCGCACCGCGGCACGCTGTTCCTCGATGAAATCGGCGACATGCCGATGGTCATGCAAGCCAAGCTGCTGCGCGTGCTGGAAGAGGGACAGGTGGAACGCGTCGGCGGCGACCGCTCGATCGCGGTGGACGTGCGGGTGATCGTCGCCACACACCGGAACCTCGAGGAACTGGTGAAGAAGGGCGCCTTCCGCCAGGACCTTTACCACCGGATCTATGTCTATCCGCTGTCGCTGCCGCCTCTGCGCGAGCGCGCCGACGACATCCCGGCGCTGGTCACACATTTCGCCGCTCGCGTGGCCGAGCAGAACGGGTGGAAGCCGAAGCCGTTCGAGCCGGGAGCGATCCAGGACTTGCAGCGCTACGGATGGCCCGGCAATGTGCGGGAATTGCGAAACGTAGTGGAGCGCCTGCTGCTGCTGGCGGATGGGCCGGTCGATCGCGCCGCGGTGCGCCTGGCGCTGCCGCAGAGTGCCGCGGAGGCCGCCCCGGTAACCGGCGGAGTACTCGAAGGACCGCTTGCGCACCGTGTGGATTCGTTCGAACGGGAACAGATCCTGGCCGAATTGAAGCGTCACAACCAGCGGATGACGGATACCGCCCGCGCGTTGGGCCTCGAGCGTAGCCATTTATACAAAAAGTGCCAGGCGCTCGGAATCGACCTGCGCGCTTTGCGAAATCAGTAACGTACTGCGGCAGTTCGGGCGCGTGCTACCGTCGAATTAGTTATGGCGAAGTTCTTCATCGGGCTGGCCACCGGTGCGATCCTGGTCCTCCTCACGTTCTTCCTTCTTTTCCTCTCCGTGCTGCGGTTTCGTGAGCAGCCTCCGCAAATCGCAGCGGACTCCGTGCTCGTCATGCAACTTTCCGGCGATATTCCGGAGAAGCCGCCCCTGGAACTTCCCGCGTTCCTCGGTGCACCGCGGGCTGTCGCCAGCATTCCGCGCATCTGGATGAGTCTCAAGGAAGCCGCGGCCGATTCGCACATCCGCGCTGTCATGATCGAGCCTTCCGGACTCGCAACCGGCTGGGCCAAACTCGAAGAGATCCGGCGCGACCTTGTGCAATTCCGAAAGTCCGGCAAGCCCGTCTTCGCTTACTTGCGGGCTCCCAACAGCCGCGACTACTACGTGGCCCTTGGCGCCGACCGCATCTACCTCGGCCCGCAGGAGCCGCTCATGCTCAAAGGGCTGCGCGCTGAGTCCCTCTATTTCCAGAAGACGCTCGAAAAGCTCGGCGTCACGGTCTTCGTGGAACATGCCGGCAAGTACAAAGACTTCGGCGATATGTTCACGCGGTCCGACATGAGTCCGGAAACGCGCGAAGTCGTCAATTCGATGATCGACGACATATACGGCAACCTGGTGACCCGCATCGCCGAGGCGCGCCGCAAGTCTCCCGAAGAAGTCCGTGCGCTCATCGACCGCGGCCCGTACACCGCGCCCGACGCCCTGCATGCCGGGCTGGTGGACGAACTTCGCTTCGAAGATCAGGCCTGGGGAGAACTGCGCGACCGTCTGAAGATCGAAGGCCAGCCGGTGAAGGTCTCGTTCGAAAAGTACGTGCAGGTACCTCCGGAACAGGCCGGGATGCAGGTGAAGAGCAAAGTCGCGCTGGTGATCGGCGAGGGCGATATTGTGCGCGGCGATCCGAATGATACCGGCGCCGACGAAAAAAGCCTGACCTCCTATGGCTTCGACAGAATGCTTCGGCAGGTAGCGGGGGACTCCAGCATCAAGGGCGTGATCGTACGGATCGATTCGCCGGGGGGCGAGGTGCCGGCCTCCGACGAGATCTGGCGCGAGATGAGCCTGCTCAGCAAGAAGAAACCGCTGGTCATTTCGATGTCCGACGTGGCGGCTTCAGGCGGCTACTACATGGCGATGACCGGCGACCCGATCGTGGCCGAGGCCGGTACCGAGACCGGATCGATCGGGGTGCTCTTCGGCAAGCCCGATCTGAAGGGCCTCTACAACAAGCTCGGGGTCACCCAGGACGCCATCCAGCGCGGCACCAACGCGGACATCGATTCCGAATACACGCCGCTGCGGCCGGAGCAGCAGGCGCTCCTGCGGCAGGGAATCGATCAGACCTATCACGATTTCGTGAGCAAAGTTGCAGCCGCGCGGCACCGGCCGTATGATCAGATCGAGCCGGTGGCACAGGGGCGTGTCTGGCTCGGCCAACAGGCGCAACCGCGTGGGCTGGTCGACCGCCTGGGCGGCCTGGATACCGCGGTAGACATGCTGAAAGCCAAGGCGGGGATCCCGGCGGCCGAGCAGGTTCGGATCGTGGTGTATCCCCAGAGTCGCAGTTGGCTGGACCTGCTGCTCCGCCGTTCGCCGGACGATGTGGTGGAAGCCCGTTTGGCTCAAGTGTTTGGCCGGGTTCCTTATCGCGCCTGGATGAAAGGCGGGTATCTGCGGATCCTCCCCTACCGGGTAACCGTCCAGTAGCCGCGCCGGTCTAAACTGATAGGGGGAGACTTTAGTGCATTCGCACGCACACCATCACCACGAAGGTACGGGAAGCGTCCTCCGGTGGTCGATGGTGGCAACCTTCGTCTTTGTCATCATCCAGGTAATCGCCGGCATCCGGGCGCACTCGTTGGCCCTGCTTTCGGACGCAGGCCACAACTTCACCGACGCCGGCGCGCTGCTGCTGGCGTGGGTGGGCTTCTACCTCCAGTCGAAACCGGCCGACGAGTCGAAGACCTTCGGCTACCATCGCGCGGGAGTGCTCTCGGCGTTCGTCAACGCGCTCACACTGCTCGGACTTTCGGCGTGGATTTTCTATGAAAGCGTCGTCCGGCTGCGCAATCCCGAGCCGGTGAAGGAATGGATCATGGTGGCGGTCGCCACCGTGGGCCTGGTGCTGAATGTTGGGATCATGCTGGCACTCCGCGGCGCCAGCCGCAACGACCTCAACATCCGCAGCGCGTTCATTCACATGATGGGCGATGCGCTGGGCTCGGTCGCGATTATCGCCGGCGCGCTGATCATCCGCTTTACCGGCTGGGTGCAGGTGGACCCGCTACTTTCCATTCTGATCGGCATCCTGATCGTCTGGAGCGCGTGGGACATCGTGCGGGAATCGCTCGATATCCTGCTGGAGGGCCTGCCGCGCGGCATTCGCTTGCGCGACGTCGCTTCAGCCATGGAGGCGGTAGAGGGCGTCCTCGGAGTCCACGACCTTCACATTTGGAGCCTCGGGTCGAACGCGCACGCATTGAGCTGCCACGTGCTGATCGAAGACGTGCCGCCTTCGGCGAGCGACGCCGTCCTGCAGCGCGTGAACGGTATTTTGCGCGACCGTTTTCACATCGCGCACACCACCGTGCAGTTCGAACACATGAGTTGCGCGATCTCGGAGACCGGCTGCGCGATTCCGGTCGAGTTTCCGCACACGGAGCACCATCACCACGAGCATTAGGCGGGCTGAAGCCCGCCGCAGTCTAAAGACTGCCCCACGATTCTCTAACATCTACTGCCGCCGGCGGCGCTCGGCGGCGCGAACCTGCCGCTCGTCCATTCCGAAGTAGTGCGCTACCTCGTGCCAGACCGTCTCTTCCACCATGCGAGCCAGGTGTTCGGGTCCCTGAGACAGGCGCTCGTGCGGCCCCTGGAAGATGGTGATGCGGTCGGGCATGGCGAACGACTCGAAGACGCTGCGTGTAGGCAGGGGACGGCCTTCGTAGAGCCCGAGCAGCGTCCCTCCGTGTGGCACGTGTCCGCGCGCCAATTGTTCGGCGGAGGGCTCGTCTTCCACCACCACCGCGACATTCTTGAGGCGGCGGCGGAAGCGGGCCGGGATGCGGCGGCAGGCCGCCGCAACGAGTGCGTCGAATTCGTTTGGGGTCACCCCTTGTTATTCTAATTTCTTGGCTGATTCCACACCAAAACGGATTGTAGTCGCGATCGACGGGCCGGCGGGCGCCGGCAAGAGCACCATCGCCAAGCGTCTGGCCGACCGGCTGGGCTTCACCTACATCGACACCGGCGCTATGTACCGCGCGGTCGCGCTTTGGGCCCTGCGGCGCGACGTCAGTTTCGACGACATGCACCGCATGGAGCAACTCGCGCTGGCGGCGGAGATCGAACTGACACCGGGCCATATCAGCTTGAACGGCGAGGACGTCACGCAAGACATCCGCACGCCCGAAGTTTCGAGCGGAGCTTCAAGGATCGCGGTCATCCCCGGCGTGCGGCGCGCCATGGTGGCCAAGCAGCGCGCGATCGGCGAACGCGCCAGCGTGGTGATGGAGGGCCGCGACATCGGGACCGTGGTCTTCCCGGATGCCAACGTCAAGGTCTTCCTGGACGCCCACCCGCCCGAACGAGTGCGGCGCCGCTTCGAGGAGATGCGCGCCAAGGGAGAAGAGGTGGCCGAAAGCGCGCTCGCGGCGCAGATGAGCGAGCGCGACCAGCGCGACAGCACACGGGCCGACGCGCCTCTTTCGCAGGCGCCGGACGCCGATCTACCTGGATTCCACGGCGCTCGGCATTGAAGAGGTGGAAGAGGCCATTCTGAAGATTGTGCGCGCGCGTGTGACCAACGGAAAGGATTTCAGTTGAACGATCTGCTCGTCATGAAGTTCGGCGGCACCAGCGTGGGGTCGGCCGAGCGGATGCGCGTGGCGGCGCGCTCTGGCGGCCCGCGAGCGTGCCAAACGACCGGTGGTCATCGTGGTCTCGGCCATGTCGAAGATCACCGACCTGCTGCTCGACACCATGCGCCATGCCGAGGGCGGCGACCGCAACGGTATCGCCACCAATCTGGCGGCTCTTCGCCGCCGCCATGAGGAGGCCTGCCGCGAACTGCTGCCGGACGACCCGCCACGCGGCGGTGACCGCGCGCGATCCACGAACTGATCGGCGAATTCGAGCGCATCGTCAACGGAATGGCGATGCTCAGCGACCGCCCGCCGCGCTCGGTGGATGAGGCCGTGGCGATCGGCGAGCGGCTCTCCGCGCTGCTGATTGCCGAATATCTGAAGTCCGAAGGCACCCCCGCGGCGGCCGTGAACGCCTGGGACGTGGTGGTGACTGACGCCGTCTTCGGCAACGCCTCTCCGCTGATGGAGCCGACGCGCGCGAAGGCGCGGGCTCGCCTGCTGCCGCTGCTCGATGAGCGGCGTGCTCCCTGTGGTCACCGGGTTCAACGGCGCCACCGCCGACGGCCGGCCGACTACGCTAGGCCGCGGCGGATCGGATTTTTCGGCCTCCATTCTGGCGGCCGCCCTGGATGCCGCCGAACTGTGGATCTGGACCGACGTCGACGGCATCATGAGCGCCGATCCGCGCCTGGTGCGCGACGCGCAGGTGCTGACGAAGATCACCTACGCGGAAGCCGCCGAGCTGGCCTATAACGGCGCCAAGGTGCTGCATCCACGGACGCTGGCGCCGCTGGTCGAAAAGAAGATCCCGGTGTGGAGCAAGAACAGTTTCGCGCCCGAAAAACCGGGGACGCAGCATTGTGCCCGCGTGGCAAAGTAGCCAACGGAACCCGCGCCGTGGCCTCCATGAGCAAAGTGGCGCTGGTCTCGCTCGAGCCGGCCAGCGCCGAGGTGAACGCCGTGCAGATCATGGCGCGGGCGCTCGACGCGGTGGCGCGCGCCAACGTGGAGGTGCTGCTGGTTTCGAGCTCCAGCTACCGCCAGAATTTCTGCTTGCTGGTGCGGGAGGAGGAACTCGAACGAAGCGTGGAGGCCCTGGAAGCGGCGCTGGCGCTCGAACTCGCCCACCACTACGTGCACCCGATTCATGTGGACCGGGATGTCGGCCTGCTGGCCGCGGTGGGCGAAGGCATGCAGGGCCATGCCGGGCTGGCCGGCCGCATTTTCACGGCCATCTCGCGGGCGCATGTGAATATCATCGCCATCGCGCAGGGGTCGAGCGAGCTGACCATCGCGGTGGTGGTGCGCCGCGACGGCCTGGAAAAGGCGGTTTGCGCGGTGCATGCCGAATGCGGTCTCGGGCAGCGGCCGCCCGTGCCGGTGTTTACCTATCCTCTGCCGCGGCGGAAAGAAGAGTAGCGCCTACGCTATAATGGTATTTCCCCTTTAGAACACAGGAGTTCTGTAAGAATGTTTGATCTGTTTCGCAGCCGAGATAAAGCCGTACGCATCCTGCTGGGTGCGCTTTTGGTCGTGGTCGGGCTGTCTATGCTCACCTACCTGATTCCGAGCTACAACACCGGATCCGGCAGCGACGATCAGGTGGTCGCCAAGGTCGGCGGCGAAGAAGTCACGTTGTCCTACATCCAGCAGTTGATCCAGGCCACCATGCGCGGCCGCCAGTTGCCGCCCGAGATCATCCCTAACTACATTCCCGAGATCGTCAACAACGTCGTGACGGACCGCGCCCTTGCCTATGAGGCGCAACGCCTGGGTCTGCAGGTCACCGACGAACAGCTTCGCCAGGCGATCCAGCAGACGCTGCCCGGCCTCTTCCCCGACGGCAAGTTCGTCGGCAAGGAAGCCTATGCGGCCATGCTGGCTCAGCAGAACATCACGATCCCCGATTTCGAAGCCGATCTCAAGCGGCAGTTGTTGATCACGCGCCTCCGCGATATCGCGCTCGAGGGCACCATCGTGACCCAGCCCGAGATCGAGGCGGAATACCGCAAGAAGAACGAGCAGGCGAAGATCGAGTTCGTGAAGCTCTCGCCGGATAAGCTGAAGTCCGAAGTGCAGGTGACCCCTGAGGATCTGCAGACCTACTTCAAGGCGAACAGCTCGCAATACACTATTCCGGAAAAGCGGAACCTGGTGCTGCTGATTGCCGACCAGAACAAGGTGCTCGCCGGCATCAACCCCACCGAGGAACAGCTCCATACGATGTACAACCAGAATCAGGCGCAGTTCCGGATCCCCGAGACGGTGAAAGTACGGCACATTCTGTTGAAGACGCAGGGTAAGCCCGTCTCCGAAGATCCCAAGATCAAGGCTCAGGCGGAAGATATTCTGAAGCAGGTCAGAGCCGGCGCCAATTTCGGAGAGCTCGTGAAGAAGTATTCGGAAGACCCGGGGTCGGTTGCCACCGGCGGCGTTTATTCCGTGCAGCGCAACGGCCAGATGGTGCCGGAGTTCGAAAATGCCGCGTTCTCTCTGAAGCCGGGTGAAAGCGCGGTCATCAAGACCACCTACGGCTACCACATCATCCAGGTGATGCAGCACGATCCTGCCCGCATTAAGCCGTTCGAAGAGGCCAAGGCGGACCTGGCCGCGGCGTGGAAGAAGCAGCGCGCCAGCGACATCATGCAGCAGATCTCCGACAAGGTGCAGGCCATGCTGCAGAAGGATCCGACGAATCCGGACAAGGTCGCCGCGGCGTTGAACATGCAGGTGGTGAAGGCGGACGGCGTCGAAGCCGGCAAGCCCGTTCCGGAAGTCGGCCCCAATCCGGATTTCGACCAGGCGATCTCCGGCCTGAAGAAGGGCGAGGTTTCTCCGGCGGTTGCGCTGGCCGGCGATAAGCTGGTGGTGGCCGAAGTCACCGATGTGATTCCGGCGCGTCCGGCGACGCTCGATGAAGTGAAGGACCAGGTGCGCGAGGCGATCGTCCGGAACCGGGTGGCCGTGCTCGTGCAGAACCGCGCCAAGGAACTGGTGGACAAGGCCAAGTCCATGGGCGGCGATCTTGCCAAGGCGGCGAAATCGATGGGCCTCGAAGTGAAAACTTCCGAAGCCTTCACGCGCGGCGGGTCGGTGAAGGACCTCGGTTCGGCGGCGTATGTGCCGGACGCGTTCACGCGGCCGGATGGTTCGATCATCGGGCCGATCTCCACACCGGACGGCACGGTGGTGGCGAAGGTTGTGGGGCACGTGGCACCCGATATGTCGAAGCTGGCTGCGGAGCGCACGGCGATTCGCGACGATCTCAAGGGCCAGAAAGCGCGCGACCGGAACTCCCTGTTCGAAGCCGGTGTGCGCGACGAACTTTCGCGTCAGGGCAAGATCAAAATCTACCAGGACGTTGTCAATCGCCTGATCCTGAATTACCGGACTTCGTAATTCCGGATGCTTCAACATCTGGTCGACCTTTACCGGACGCTGACGAACCCGGAGCAGCTCATCCATCTGCTCAGCACGCTGCTTTCCGGGTGGCTGGGGTATGCGGCGCTGTTCGCCATTGTCTTTTCGGAAACGGGGCTGTTGATCGGTCTCTTTCTTCCGGGCGATTCGCTGCTGTTCACGGTCGGGGTGGTGGCGGGAGCGGGCCAGTTGGATCTCGCCACGGTGATCGCGGTGCTCTCCGCGGCGGCCATGCTGGGCGATTCCACCGGTTATTGGTTGGGCCGCAAGACCGGCCCGCGCATTTTCAGCCGGCCCGATTCGCGCCTGTTCAAGCAGGAATACGTCACGCGAACCCACGCATTCTATGAGCGGTACGGCGGGAAAACCATCATCATGGCGCGCTTCGTCCCGATCGTCCGCACGTTCGCGGCGTTCGTTGCCGGGGTGGGCAAGATGCCGTACCTGCGATTCCTGCCGTTCAGCATCTTCGGCGGTATCGGCTGGGTCACGATGATGACGGTGCTCGGCTACAAGTTGGGTGCGATTCCGCTGGTCCGGCAGTATTTCGACAAGATCGTGCTGCTGATCATCGCGATCTCGGTCTTGCCGACCGTGCTCGAGATCTGGAAGGCCAGGAGAAAGCGCCCCCGGCCCGAAGGCGCGCAGATCGGCGAGTAGGTTCCTACGAAATCACGTGATAGTAGCCGCTGCGCTCGAGCACATCGACGGGCGTACGAAAAAGGCTGCTTAGATTCTCCGACTGAAGCACTTGCTCCTTGGGGCCGTCGCAGACCACCCGGCCCTCCCCGAAGAGCACTACGCGGCGCATCTCCGGGATGATGTCCGGCAGATGGTGCGTCACCATGATGATGCCGATGCCCCTGGCCGCCAGCTTGCGCAGGATCTCGCGCAGTTCGTGCGTGGCGTGCAGGTCGAGGCTTGTGGTGGGTTCGTCGAGCACCAGAGCCCGCGGGTCGTGCACGAGCGCCCGGCCGATCAGGATGCGCCGCGCCTCACCGGAGGACATCTGGTCGGTGTTGCGCTCCGCCAGGTGCGAGATTTCGAGTACCTCCATCACTTCGCGAGCCTTGCGCTCCATCTCCGGCAAGACTTCGTGATTGGGCCAGATGCCTACACTGCCGAAAAATCCGGAGAGCACGATCTCGAAGCCGGAATAATCGCGGGTACACATCTGCATCCAGTCGTTGGACACGATGCCCAGGTGGTTGCGGAGGTCGAAAAGGCGCCAGCGGTCGCGGCCCATAATCCTCAGCGACCAGGGCTCCGCTTGCAGCAGCGGATACAACTCGCGCGAGACTACCTTGATCAGCGTGGACTTGCCGGAACCGTTGGGACCCAGCACCGCCACATGCTCGCCCTGCGCAATCGAAAGCGTGACGCCGTTCAATACCACCCGGTCGCCACGCGCAACCGTCACGTTCTGGAATTCAATCAAGGGGACTTCAGGCATGAATTCTTCAGTGTAAAACGGCTCATGGCTGCGTCAGAAACTGTTTGATGTTGAGGCCGGCCTGGCCCATGGCGCGCGCCAGCGTGGCCTTCGCCAGATTGTGTGAGTACACGCTCGAAATGTAATCCTGTTCGGCGGCCGCCACGGTCTCCTCGGCCTGCACCACTTCGAGCGTATCGGTCACGCCCGCGGCGAAACGGTCCTGCGCATACTTCAGGGTCTGGGCGGCGAGGCCGCGATTGCTTTCGGCGACCGCCACCTGGTTGGCGGCAGTGACCAGGTCGAGAAACGCCGTACGGATTTCGGCGTCGATTCGGCCGCGCAGATCCTGGAATTCGGCCTGCCGCTGTTTGAGCGCCGCGTCGGCTTGCATCACGTCGCCGCGAATGCGGCCGCCCTCGAAGATCGGGAAACGGACGGCTCCGGCGACGCTGAAGGTGCCGTGCGAATTGGCGGGGCTCGGACCGATAACCCCATAATCGCCGCTGAGTGCGACCTCCGGGTAGTGTTCGGCGACGGCGGCCTGCCGCGCATACTCGGCGGCCTTCACCTGCGCGCCCGCGGCCTTCAGGTCGGCGCGATGGCTGTACGCCCGCACCATGGCCTGGTCGAGCGTGAGGTTCCTCATGGGGACATAAGGAAGCGGGTCGCTCAATGAGTACACCTGCGCAGCCGGCAGACCGATCAGGCGTGCGAAATAAATTTTGTACTTTGCCAGATTGTTTTCGAGAGAGGTGAGGCGCTGCTGCTGCGTCTGCAGTTCCACCTGGCTGCGGGTGAAGTCGATGCGCGGAACCACGCCGGCGGCGAGCCGGTCTTTCGCCAGGTTAAAGCTGGTTTGGGCGGTGGCCACCTGCGCGCGCGCCGAATCCACGCGCGAGGCGGCGGCGATCAGCTCCAGATATCCTCCGGCAACCGCCAGCGTGACCAGGTCGCGCGAATCTTCCGCGGAAAGGCGCGCCGACGCCAGCTGCTGCGAAGCCGAACGGAAGTTGCGCAGGCGTGTGAGGCTGAAGACGCTCTGGGTCACGCCCGCGCGCAAATCGAAATAGTGGAACGGGCCGACCACCGTGGGAATGCCTGCGATAGCTCCCGTGAAGCCGAGGGCTGCCAGGTTGACCTGCTGCTCCACTACCAGCAGGTCCGCCGAGACTTGCGGAAGCAGTTCCGCCCGCTCGACGAGCCGGTATCCTTCGTTCTGACGCACGGAGTTCTGGTTGCTGATGGCTCCCAGGTTGTACTCGAGGCCGCGGCGTACGGCCTCATCGAGCGAAAGGGCGAACGGAAGACCGGGAGCGGATAGAGACGGTACGCTTCCCTGATACGCCCCCTGTACCTGCACCGTACTGGTGATGGTATTCACGCTTTCGAGACCGCTCGGCAGCGGGTTCTGCACTGTCTGTACGGCGCCGGTCTGTCCTGTCTGGCCGGAAAGCGGGAGTTGCACCGCGCGGGGGCCCGGAGGCCCCGATTCCGGAGGCACGGTCTGTCCATCGACCCCCAGAGCCACTCCCACTAACAACACAGCAGCCGCAAATTCCGGTTTCCGCATGCGTTCCTCCACTCGAATGGTTCGCCCCGGCTAGGGCTTCTTCCACGTTACGCAACACACGCGGAAGCTCGCTGTGCAGATCCGTGCATCAGAACGAGGAGAGCGTCGCGAGATCCCAGGAGGGCTTTTCCCGCCACTCGCTATAAGGAACCTTGGCGTGCGGCACCGGCTCGCCCGCGGCGTTGACGGCGCCGGCCACGACCACGGTTCGCGGCGTGAGCGAGCGCGCCAACTGTGGCAGATCGGTGGCGCGCAGCACATTCGGGATGAAGTCGGCGAAGGGATGCGAGTACATTGCGGAATCGAGGAGTGCCCGCCAGGAGACCAAATGCTCGGCCAGGTAGAGCCGGGCGATGCGCGGTTCGAGCGTGGCCGCACACAATGCCGGGATGGTGGTCCTGCCGCGCGCGGCCACCGTGATCGTCGCGTCTGGATAATCCGCGGCGAGCGCCTGCGCCAGCCCCAGCACGTCCGTCGTGCGCTGGCCCACGAGACTCCGGCCGAGAATCAGGGAGGCCCACGCCCAGCTCTCTTCCTTGTGGTGCTCCTGGGCGTAGCCGGCGGCTCCGGGGCCGAACTGCGGGGTGAGGTCGCCGATGCCGCGGATGTCCGCCGCGCACACGGCCACGCCGGACGCGGCGAGCTGCGCGTAAAGGTCGTCTTCGTGCCAGCGGGCGTTGCGGCCGCTCGGTTCGATGGCGAGCAGCAGCCGCTTCCATGGCCGCCTGGGCAGAAATAGCCACGCGGGCGCCCAGACGTTGGCCTCGGTATTCACCTCGATGGCCGCGACCTCGCAGTCGGCATAACGCGTTCTCCCGCGGACCTCCGCGCGCGCCGGCGAGCTCATCGGCACCATGCCGAGCAGCGTCCGCAGGTCGGGCGGCTTTTCCGGAGTGCGGATCGCCGCGGCTGCGGCGTGTGCCAGCCGGTACGGCGTCCTTGCGCCGAAATCGCGCACCGTGTTGCCGGTGGCCCCACACCAAAGTTCGCGATCGGGTTCGGGCGCGGTCGGCGGCTCTTCGGTGATCGTGCGGCCGGACTGTTTGAGGTGCCGCTCGAACCAGTCGTACACGGCCACCCGCAGTCCATACGAAAGGCCGTGCGGCAGCGGCGTTTTGAAATACCGCAGGCCGCCGGCCGCGCCCATGAGCTCGTAGGCGCGCGTCAGTTTTTGAAACTCCTCGGTGCCGTTCGATTCGTAAGAGGGCGAGTAGGTGCCGAAGAAATCGCGAGCGCTTGCGGCCACCAGGAGCGGCTTTGGTGCAATCGGCCACAGCAGGTCCCAGCGGTCGAAGGCGAGCGGGCCGGAGCCAACAAAATTCTGCTCGGCATCGTCAGTAGAGCCGGGCGGCAGAAAGGGATGCGCCGCGAAGTTCTCGGTGTTACCCGAGCACACCGCCGCGGCGGAGATGCGATCGTCCGCATTGGCCAGCATCATGGTGAGAGTGCCGCCTCCCGATTGTCCGGTTGCGCCGAGCCTTCGCGCGTCCGCCTGCGGGTGCGAGGCCAGCACATCGAGGCTGCGAATGGCGTCCCACAATTGCATGCCGGTGGCGGTCTGGCCCGCGAGCAGCATCTGCCGTCCGGGCAGCGTATGTTCGTCGTCGGCGGAGGGCAGCCGCGTCAGCCAGCCGTTGGCTTTCGGATAGGCCGTGCGCTCGCCTTGGCCCATGGGGTCGAAGGCGAGAACCAGGTAGCCGAGCTTCGCGAGCCCCTGGCAGCAGCGCTGGTAATACGGGTAGGCCTTGCCGTTCTCGCTGTGGCCCATCTGAAAGAGCACACCGGGGAATGGCGGCCGGCCCTGTTTCGGCACATACAGATTCGCGGGCACGACCAGGCCGGGGCGCGTTTCGTAGATCAGCTTTTCCACGCGGTAGGCGGGCCGTTCGAAGGCGCCCACCGTGCGGAGGTGCAGCGGAGTACGCTCCGGCAATCCGCCGGCGAGCCGCGCGAAGGTGGCACGCGCCCACGACTGGTATTGGCGGATATCGTCCGCGGTGTGGAGCGCCGCGAGTCGCGCGTTGCGGCGAGCGTAGGCATCGTCGGCCAGTGCTGTCAGGTAGTCGGGCAGGCAGCGCGCATAGTCGCGGTAGTGGATTTGCTGGCCGCGCAGCGCCGCCGCGCCCAGGAGGCTGAACAGCGTCCGCCGCGTCATGCCTCGATCTTACACGGTATTACCATCAACTCTTGGATGCCTTCTCACCAAACAGCGGTCATCGTCCATAGCGGCGGGCCCACGCCGGTCTTGAACGCGAGCCTCGCGGGAATCGTGGCGGAATGCCGGCGGCACTCCGAAATTGCCGCGGTGTACGGCGCGCGATATGGCAACACCGGGCTGATCGAGGGCGACTTCGTGGACGTCACCGCGGCCGATACGGATTCGTTGCTTGCCGCTCCGGGATCGGCCATCGGCTCCTCGCGCCGCAAGATCGAGCCGAATGAGTACGAGCGGATTCTCGATACCCTGCGCCGCCGCGATGTCCGCTATCTGTTCTACACCGGCGGCAACGGATCGATGGAGACGGCGCGGTTGCTTGACCGGCTTGCCCGCGATGCTGCCTACGAACTCCGCGTGATCGGCATTCCCAAAACCATCGACAACGATATTGTCCAGACCGACCACACGCCCGGCTATGCCTCGTGCGCGCGCTTCTTCGCGCACGCCGTGCGCGACGTCGGCGAGGACAACCGCGCGCTGCCTCCGCCGGTCGAAGTGGTCGAGGTGCTGGGCCGCAACGTGGGCTGGGTGGTCGCCGCCACGGCTCTCGCGCGCCACTACGAAGACGATCCGCCACATCTCATCTACCTCCCCGAGTGCGGCATTTCTATCGACCAACTGTGCGCGGACGTCGAGCGCGTCTACCGCCGCATCGGACGCTGCCTGGTAGCGGTGTGCGAGGGCCAGCGCGATGCCGGGGGGGGATGGTTCGGCGCCGACATCGATTCGGCGCAGAGTGCGCGCAACGCATTGCCTTCCAATATGGGCAGCGTTTTCGCGCGCATCGTCACGGAACGCACGGGGCTGCGTGCGCGTGCCGAGCGTCCGGGCCTGGTGGGGCGATCTTCGGCGCCGCTCGCTTCCCTGGTGGATCGCGAAGAGTCGCGGCGCTGCGGCGAAGCGGGCGTGCGCGCGGCCCTCGAAGGGCGCTCCGGCGAGATGGTCGCCATCGAACGCTGCGACGGGCTGGAGTACTCGAGCCGCATGAAGACTGTGCCGCTCGATCTTGTGGCGGGCATCGAGCGCAAATTCCCACTGGAGTGGATCGCACCCGGGCACAACGATGTGACCGCGGATTTCGTCGAGTGGCTGAAGCCGCTGGCCGGCGCCGTCGCGCCGCATCCACGCCTCTGAAACCCTCCCGCGTGAGTTTACGCACGGAGGTCTCATCTATCGAACGGTCAATCTCGGATTTTTCTGTAGCGATTCCGCTCTTCTCAGCACATTTAGGTCGGAAACACCGATGACCGACCGCCTTCAGGCGGCGGCAGGAAAGTGAGCGGAGGAAATGGCAGATACACGAAAACCCGGGCAGGAATTGCCCGAGGACGCGCAAACTCGCGCCGAAGAGCTGCAGAGCGAAGACTTTCAATTCGTTCTGAAGGCCCTGCTGGCGGCTTATCAACCGGTTCTCGAGGAAGAACTGAAGCTCGCCGGCGATGCCGCCGGCCTCAGCCGGCAGGCCGCGGGCGGGCCTCCCGATTGCGAGGTCGAAATCGCTCGCGCCAACCGCATCTTCGGCGCCTTTCTCACCGAAGAAGTGGCCATACGCACACTGCCCCCCGAGGCCCGGAAAATTCTGGGGCCCGTGGAGCAGTGGCGCTGGTGCCTTCAGCACCTGCGCTGCTGCATGATCTTCGGCTGGCTGGTCTGCCGCGGCCCGCGCAACTTCCGCGCCTTCACTTACTATCTCTACCGGTATTGGCAGTGTGTGCGCGAGACGTTGGGCACGCCGGTCGCCAACCCTCCCACGGCCGCCGAGCGCGCCGACTTTACGGTGCTGGTGGAAGAACTCGCCGCCGCCCTCAAACCGTACCTCACCGACCAGCTCGCCAGCGTGGAATTTCCGGCGGGCCTTCCCGATGAAGTCATCGGCGGCCGCATCGATTGTCGCGAAGGGCTGCAGGAATCCTGTGCCGTCTTCGAGCGGCTTCTGACGGCGCGCGCCGCCGAAGCACTATTGGGCAGGCAGGTCTTCGCTTCCCGCCAGGCGCCGCTGTTATGGTATTGCCGCTGCTGGTGCCTGTGCGCCATCTGTTTCGGCTGCTGCCTGGCGCGTTCGCGCTCGATGGTCGACGCCTTGTGGTGCCTGGTCTACTACTTCCGCTGCCTCGCCCGCTGCTTCGGGCCGCTCACCTGCAACCTCACGGCGCCCACCGGCTGCGTTTCGGAAACGGCGAGTCCCGCGCTGGGGGCTTACGTCGTCGAAGTGCACGGAACGGCTGCCGGCGGCGTCTTCAATCGCTATGTGCTCGAATGGTCCGGCGATGGCGGCGCGACCTTCCAGGCGACCGATTTCCTGTACCCGCCGCTTCCGCCGGGAAATCCGGGGCCGGGCGCCGTGCCCGTGTTCAGCGGCCTGCTGGCCGATTTCGACACGACTTACAAGAATCCCGGCACTTACGTCATCCGGATGACGGTCTACTCTACCGCCGGAGCGCAGCAGGTCTGCACCATCACCTTCCAGCTCT
This sequence comes from Terriglobia bacterium, assembly GCA_963796675.1. Classification (GTDB taxonomy): domain Bacteria; phylum Acidobacteriota; class Terriglobia; order Bryobacterales; family Bryobacteraceae; genus CAWCDJ01. The sequence continues at coordinate 519,570 of CAWCMS010000020.1, read as the reverse complement.
TCAAGAAGGATGTTCGCATCCTCGGCGTGGACAACTACTTCCAGCTCGATACGGGCTGGAGCGATCCCAACGCGCGATTTGTCGAGAGCGTTTCAGCACTCTGCACGCGTCCCGCGTCGGTCTCCGAGGTTTCGTTCGGCGAGTGTCTTTCGGTGCAGGGCGGAGCCTGGGTGGGAGGCTGCAACAACGCCCAGATCAAGACGTACCTGCTCGATTACAAACCGGGTTTCGAATCGAACTGCGCTTCGCCCGGCTGGACGAATTTCTGGAAGGTCGATTACGCCACGCCCGCGCAGTACCGCTTCGTCAACATGCGGACCGGCACTTCGTATCTCACGGCAAACTGGGGTTCGGACTGCTTCATCCCCGATCTGTCCGCGGTGTGTGCGCCGTTCACCAAGCCGGAGCTCAACGCGCTGCTCTATCCGTCGTGCTGGCAGAGCAACATCGGAGGCTGCCAGCTGAACGGGCTCTACACGTTCCGGCTGACCGTGGTAGACACCAACGGCAACACCTACTGCGATACCCAGCAGCTGTGGATCGACAACAAGTACCCGTGCGGCGCCATCCGTATCGACGCCGTGCCCAAGTGCGCGGACCTGTTCATCAGCAAGTTCGCCGCTCCACCCGATTGCGGCAATCCGTGGCCGCTCCCGCTCTCGGGCATTGCGTATGATCCGCTGATCAACGAACTCGCGCTCCCGACCCGTCCCAACGACAACTTCGACTACTACTACGTGGAGGTCGAAAAGCAGGGTGGACCGACGCTGCAGATCCCCATCCCGGGCCCCGGCTACGATCCGATGAATCCCTGCTTCCGCGGCGTCACGCGCGTGGGCGATCCGGGCAATCACTGCGCTCCGGGACCCTGCGATCCGAACAGCCTCGGGGCATCCGCCGTCTTCGGCACGCTGGCGAATTTCGATCTGCGGTCGCTCGACCCCATCTGCTCCGCATCGGTCAAGTGGGGACCCATTCCCGCCGGCTTCACCATCGCACGCGGCGAATGCTGCGTCTACATCTTCAAGGTGTGGGTCTACGACCGCACCATTCGCGGCGGCTCGCAGCACACCGTCTACGGGTACGCCGACTGGCCGGTCAAGATCTGCAATGACCTGCAGTCGTAGCGGCGCGACATGACCGGCATCGCACCCTGGTTGCGCTTCGTAATGGCCGTCCTCGCGGTCTGGCGGATTGCCCATCTGCTGGCCGCCGAGGACGGTCCCTTCGATCTCGTGGTGCGCTTGAGGCGGTTCCTCGGCCGTACCTTTGCCGGGCGGCTGATGGATTGTCTCTACTGCCTCAGCGTTTGGGTGGCCGCGCCGTTCGCGTTCTTCGTGACGCGCGGCCCAGTGGAACTGTTGGTAACGTGGTGGGCGCTTTCGGGCGCCGCCTGCCTCCTGGAGCGGCTCGGGCAGCAACCAGTCTGGATGCAGCCCTTGCCGCCCGCGGAGGAAGTGAAAGGAGAAGACGAAGATGTGTTGCGGAGAGGGCCGGAAGGCCGTTACCCGGCAGATGACGAACCCGCCGGCGCAGGCGCCCGCGCCGCCGGTGTTTAGCGGTCCGGCGGAGGCGGCGCCGGCCGCGTGGCCGCCGGTACGCCTCCGCTACCTGCAGCGCTCGCCGGTACGCGTGGGTGGACCGGTCACCGGAAACCGCTACGATTTCTCGGCTGCGCAGCCGGTGGTGGCGGTGGAAGCGCGCGACGCCGAGGCGCTGGTGCGCACCGGCTTCTTCGCCCGCGAATGACGGAGAACGCGGCGGCGGGTATATAGTATTCCTCATGCCGCCGAGCCGCCGCGAACTTCTCGACCTCGCCGCGCGCGCTGCCGCCCTTCCCGGAGCCGCTGAGTTTTTCGCGGCCTGGCTGCGCGCCGCGGATGATCATCAACACTCCAGTGCTCCCCCCGAACCGCCGCTACTGCGCGATTATCAGCCGAAGTTTTTCGCGGCCGATGATTTCGCGGCGCTCCAGGCGTTCACCGAAATCCTGATCCCCACCGACGATACGCCGGGTGCCCGCGAAGCCCATTGTGCGCACTTCATCGATTTCGTGCTGCAATCGTCGCCGGAGGAAACGCAGAAGCAGTGGCGCGGCGCTCTCGAGCGCGCTGCGTGCCGCGGGTTTCCACGCGGCCGACGCCGACCGTCGCGCTTCGCTGGTGGCCGCGATCGCCGCGCCCGAGCGTGACCGCGATGCCAAACACCCGGCATTCGCCGCCTATCGTCTGATCAAGCAGCAGAACACGTTTGCCTTCTACACCTCGCGCGCGGGGATGATCGAAGCGCTCGACTATCGCGGCAATTCGTACAACACCAGCTTTCCGGCCTGCACTCATCCGGAGCATCAGAGGATCTGAAAATGCCCCAGACATACGACGCCATCGTGGTCGGTTCCGGAGCTTGCGGCGGCTGGGCCGCCATGGAGTTGACACGCGCCGGCATGAAAGTCCTGATGCTCGAAGCAGGCAGCCGTATCGAGCCGGCCAAAGACTTCCACCACACTTTCCTCTACCAGATGGATTACCGCGGACGCGCCAAGCCGGGCATGCTGCGGCGCTACAGCGGCAGCGAACGCAACTACCGGATCATGCTCGATAACGAGGAGAACCCGTATACGACCGCGCCCGAAACGGTCTACAACTGGGGCCGCTCGCGCTGCCTCGGCGGCCGCACGCTGCACTGGGCGCGCGCCAGCGACCGCATGGCCGACTACGAATTCAAGGCAGCGTCGCGCGACGGCTACGGCATGGATTGGGCCGTCTCCTATGCCGACATGAAGCCCTACTACGACCGCGTGGAGAGCTTCATCGGCGTGAGTGCGGCCATGGAGGGTCTGGCCGCAATTCCCCGACGGCGTGTTTCTGCCGCCCATGCCGCTGAACTGCGCGGAAACGATTTTCACGGCTGCCGCGAAGAGTCTGGGATGGCCCGCGACGCCGCGCCGCCTGGCGCAGTTGACCCGCATGCACAACAACCGTCCGCCGTGCCACTACTGCGGCAATTGCGTGAACGGCTGCGACGTCGGCGCGATGTTCAATACCATCGCCGTGACGCTGCCTCCGGCGATGCGCACCGGCCGGCTCGAAGTGCGGACCGATTCGGTGGCGGCGCAGCGTCCGGATGAACAACGAGAATCGCGCGCAGGGCGTCACCTACATCGAGCGCTACACCGGCAAGGCCGTGGACGTGGATGCGAAGTACGTGATTCTGGCGGCGTCCACGCTCGAAAACACGCGGCTGATGCTGCTCTCGGCGAAGGGCGGACTGGCGAATTCGAGCGGCTTGCTTGGGCACTACATGATGGACCAGGTGGGCGGCGGCGGCGTCAGCGGCATTGCTCCCGAAGCTCAAAGGCGGCCCGAGCCGTCTCGACGACGGCAAGTCGGCCGGCATCACCATCCCCAACCTCCAGAACTTCGACAAGCAAGAGCGCAGCGCAAGGATTTCATCCGCGGCTACGTCATGAACGCCACTGGCGGGCAGACCGAGTATCCGCAGTTCGCCGCTTCGCTGCCGGGGTATGGCTCCGAGTGGAAGAAGGAAGTGAAGAGCCGCTATGTGGCGCAGGCTCGCGTCTGGATCGCGGGCGGCGAGATGCTGGCGCGCAAGGAGAATTTCGTCGAGCTCGACCCGGAGGTGAAGGACCACTGGGGTATTCCGGTGCTCAAGATCCACTTCACGCACTCCGACAACGATCGCAAGATCATCGCCGATTTCCAGCAGAAAGCCGAGGAGTGGTTCCGCAAGGCCGGCGGCGAAGTCGATGGCGGGCATGGGACGCGGCGGCCCGGCCGGCTTTCCCGGTGCGCCGGGATCGCCCGATGCGCGGCCGGCACGCGGCGGTGCGCGGACGGAGCCCGGCGGACGGCGTCCGCTCGGCGGCTCGATCCACGAAGTCGGCACCGCGCGGATGAGCGCGAACCCGAAGGAGGGCGTGCTGAATTCGTACTGCCAGACGCACGACATCCCGAACCTGTACGTCTTCGGCGGCAACGCTTTCCCCTCCACCGGCGACAAGCACCCGACCCTCACGATGATGGCGCTCGCGCGCCCGCGGCTGCGACCACCTGCTCGGCAAGGTAGGGTAGGCTGGTCTGAACCCCAAAATTGGGACACACGCTTAAGGTAGGCTTTTCATTTAACGGAGAGCGTGTGTCGAAGAAAGCCAAGCCGGAGAGACGCCGGCATAGCCCGGAGTTTAAGCAGAAAGCCGTGGAGCGGTTACAGCATTGCGACAGCGTCGTGGGACTGGCGCGAGAACTGGGGATCCACTGGGGACTGCTTTACAAATGGAAACGAGCCTTGGATGAGGCAGCGGCAAAGCAGGAGACCGATGCTGCCGCCGAGCGGGAGGCAGCCCTGCGCGCCGAAATCGCGCGGCTGAAAGGCGCCTTGGCCGACAAGGTGATGGAAGCCGATTTTTTCAAAGGTGCCTTGCAAAACATCGAGGCTCGGCGCCGCGACAAAGCAAGCTCTGGCGAACAGCCATTTACGACCAAGTCCGGTCGCTAGTGGCATTGCAAGGCAACCTGGGAATCGAGCAGATGTGCCGCCTGGCCGAGGTCAGCCGGTCGGGATTCTATCGCTGCTGGCGTGGCCAGGACCGGCCAGGCGAAGACATGGCAGTACGCGCCGCGGTGCAGGAAATCGCCCTGGCGCACCGGCGCAACTACGGGTACCGGCGCATTACGGCGGAACTGCGGCGGCGTGGCATGGTGGTGAACCATAAGCGCGTGGCCAAGCTGATGCGCTCGGATAATTTGCTGGCTCTACGCAAACGCAAATTTGTCGTGACCACCGATTCGCGGCACCAGGAGCAGATCTTTTACAACCTGGCCCGGCAAGTGAAGCCGAATGGTCTGAATCAGCTCTGGATCGCCGACATCACCTACATTCGATTGCGAGAAGAATTCGTCTATCTGGCGGTGGTTTTGGACGCCTTCTCGCGCCGGGTGGTGGGGTGGAATCTCGACCGGCAGTGCCAGAGCCGGCTGGCGGTTAGGGCCCTGCAAAGCGCCCTCGACGCGCGCAATCCGAATCCCGGGCTGGTACATCACTCCGATCGCGGGATCCAGTATGCCTGCCCCGAGTATCTGCGGGTGCTGAAGCAGTATGAGATGCTCCCTAGCATGAGCCGGGCCGGCTGTCCTTATGACAATGCAGCTTGCGAGAGCTTCATGAGCACTCTGAAACGGGAAGAGATTCAGGCCGGCCGGTACCGCGACCTGGAGGATCTCACCACGCATGTGCGCGAGTTCATTGAGCAGTACTACAATCCGTTGCGACTGCACTCGGCGCTGGGATACCGTTCTCCGGAAGAATATGAGCGGGAACTGTCGGGAGCGGCAGTCGCGGAAAGGGGACACGGCGCAACGACAGCGACTTTGAGTTTTCTCAGGCATGAGGAAATCTACCGATCCGATGTGCCTTAAAATTCAGAAAAGGGGAACAGGAGCGGCCGGTGACCGCTCCTGCTGCCTCATCGTCTCGATGAGTCTCCGGCTGAATATTCCTGGGCGAGTTGCTCTCCAGCAGAGCTCGCTTCCGCTTCGCCAGTTGGGACTGATCATGCCACAAGAACCCACCGGAGGTCGAGAAACTCTCGTCCAACGGCAACCCTACCTTAAGTCCGTGTGTCACTCAAGGGGTTCGGCCCAAGGCCTCCTGGCCTGCCCAGGCGCCGAAGGCGCCCTCAAAACGTAATGTGGGCCGTCTCCGCGGTGCCCGCCGAGTTCACGATCTGTGCCTGGAAGGCGGCGATCTTGGTCGTGTCTCCCGTCACCGGAAACGTCGCGAGCAACTGGAAATTGCCGCCGGCGTCGGCGCTCTGGAAGAACCGCGCGAAGTCGGCCGCGCTGTCCACAGTGAGTGCGCCGGGAGCGATCGGGTTCCCGGACGCATCGTAGAACGTGTAGATCAGCCGGCTGACGGTGCGCGTATTGTCGAAGCCGGTCAATCGCACCTGCACGGTCCCCGTCGAGCGAGTCGCCTGGGACGCGCTGACCGTCACCGCGGCGGCAGCGATCGTAATGCTCGCGCCGTCGGAGTTCGCGCCGAGCGTCACGCTGAACTTCAGGGTTCCGGCGGTGGTACCTGTCTGAAACGGAAAACTCGCCTGCGTATCTCCGGGCGAAATCGAGAACGCCACCTGCGTCCCGCCCGCTGCAAACTGGATGCCCGAGTCCGTGGCGCCCGCGACCTGCGGTTGGAACTGAAGGGAAATCACGCCGCTGCCACTGGTGCGCGCGGCTGCGTCGAATTGCACCGTCACCGTGCCCTGCTGGCCGCTCAGCGCTGGCGAGAGATTGACCTTCAGGCTGGGTTTCGGCAGCGCGATCCCGACCGCGGTGCCGGTCAACGCATACACGCGGTTGCCGATCGTCAGCGAGCCGGCCGACGCTCCCGTAATGGCGGGCTGGAAGCGGATGTCAAAGCCGGAGGTCTCCTGCGGTCCAAGCACGGTGCCGCTCGGTGCAGTACCCACCAGAGAGAAGCCGGAGCCGCCTGCCGAAATGGCGGGGATCGCCAGCGCGACGCTGTTCTGATTCAGGATTGTGAAGTGCTTGGATGCCGAACCCCCGAGCTCCACGCTGCCGAAATCGGCCGCCCCTGTGCCGAGCACCTGCGAATCGGCTTCGTACGTCAGGCTCTCGACGACGGTCGCGGCCAGCAGGACCGAGATGCCTTCGGAATTCAGAGCCGCGCTATACGCGCCGGCAGTGTTGGCCTGAAAGACCACCCGGAAATCGAACGCCTGCTGGGCGTCCAGTGACACCGGGAGCGAGGGTGCACCGGCGAGGGAGAACCCGGCGCCGCCAACCGATAGGAAACCCAGAGTCGCCGCCTGCGACGAGGTGTTGCGGATGCGAAACTGCGCACTTCCGGCCTCGCCGGGCTGAAACGAGCCCATCTGGTAGATGGCCGCCACCGCGGTTTCCGTGCCGCCGTTGACCACGGACATCGAAAATTGGGCCAGCAGGGCCGGAGCGGCCAACACCGCAACCGCGATCAGGCGCGGCAGTTTCGCGATCATGGCTTGCCCACCGAAATGGTCGGAGCCCCGATCGTCAGCGTGGCGGGCGCCGCTGCGGGCGCAGATGGGGACCCCGAGCGTCCGGCCAGAATTCCGCCGGCCGCGCCTCCCGCCGCCAGCCCCGCGATGATCCCGATCCACTTTTTGCGGCTGCCCGTATGGGCTAGCGCCGCCGGAGACCCCGCATCCGCCACGTATTGCAGCGAGACCATTCCCGCGCGTGCCTGCTCCTTGGAGGCGAAGATGCGAACTTCGAACCGGCCGCCACTGCGATTGAACTGGATGCCGCGTGCCGTCGCGCGCCCGCGGGCATCGGTCGTTTCGACGTCGGTCCGCAGTCCGTTGGTGAAGGCGCCGCCCGGACCGTCCCCGGGCAAATGGAAGCTGACCGATGCGCCTGCCACCGGCTTGCCGGTCTCGTCGGTCACCTGCACGATAAGCGGGTGGGGAGTCCGCGAGCCGGGCACGTGAACGGCGCCTTCGCCTTCCACTACTTGAATCTGGAGAATCGCCACTTGCGCCCGGGCCGGTGCGCCCGGCAGCAGTATTGCCGTGAGCAGTGCGAGGACTCGCGCGTCAGGCCTGCCGGCGTACCAGGATCGTCGTGACATTATCGGGACCGCCCGCTTCCTTTGCCGCCTCCACCAACCGGCGGCAGATCTCTTCGAGCGAATCTCCGTTGCGCCCGCCCCGCAGGATCTCTTCCATGCGCGGTGCTTCCACGACCCCATGGAGCCCGTCACTGCAAAGCAGTACCATGCAGCCCGGAGTCAGATCGACGGAGTAGTAGTTCACCGTCAGAGGTGAACTCGCGCCGATCGCCATCGTCAGGACGTGCCGCATGGGGTGATTGCGGAGGCTCTCCTCATCCAGCCCCAAGGGTCGCCCGACTTCGTTGACCCACGTCTGGTCGTCGGTGATCAGGTGAAGGCCGTGATCGTCTAAGAGGTAGGCGCGGCTGTCGCCCACGCTCGCGATGGAAAGCGCCTGCCCGATGGCTAGTGCCGCTACCAGCGTCGTGCCCATGCCTTCCAGGCTGGCATCGTGCTGAGACGCGTCGATCACGCGCCGGTTGGCTTCTTCCATCGGCGCAGTAACGCCTGGGAATCCCGCGCGGGAGCGCTCTGAACGATCTCCGCCACCGTCTCGACCGCCAGACGCGACGCGCACTCGCCCGCTTTGGCGCCGCCCATGCCATCGGCCAACACGTACAGGCCGATTTCCGGATCGATCAGGCAGTAATCCTCATTGTTCCCTCTCACGCAGCCTTTATCCGACAAGGCGCAGGCTTGCAGCATCGCGAGACTCCTTACTTGCCCGATCGCCACGGCAACAGTAGCATCTGGACACGAATGCAATCGCCATTCTAGCAGCGGCCGACGCAGTAAAGGTAAAATAGTAGTACTGCGTGGATAATGCTGAAACGCCTCCTGTCTGACGCTCGAGATGATCAAGTTCGAGCACTCGGTATTTGCCCTTCCTTTTGCCCTGACCGGAGCGCTTGCTGGCGATTCGTTCCGGCACGTCGGGTTCATCAGTTGCGTGGTTTTCCTGGGCGAAAATTCTCTGGATTGTTTTGGCGATGGTGGGGGCGCGCTCGGCCGCCATGGCGTTCAACCGCCTGGTGGATGCCGATATCGACGCGCGCAATCCGCGCACGCGCATGCGGCACCTGCCGGCCGGACTGCTGGGGCGGGGATTCGCCTGGGGTTCGTCATCGTCTCGTCCGCCGTCTTTGTGTTTGCCGCCGGGGAGTTGAATCCGCTGTGCCTGCACCTCGCGCCCCTGGCGCTGGCGATCGTCTTCGTTTACTCGTTCACCAAGCGGTTCACGGCGTTCTCCCATCTGGTGCTGGGATTTAGCCTGGGGATCGCGCCGGCGGCGGCGTGGATCGCCATGCGCGGCTCGCTCGACCCGCGCATCCTCTGGCTGACCGCCGCGGTGACCTTCTGGACGGCCGGCTTCGACATCATCTATTCCTGCCAGGATTACGAATTCGACCAGGCCGAGGAGCTGTTCAGCGTACCGCGCCTGTTCGGGATCGCGGGCGCGCTCCGCGTGGCGCAGTTTCTGCACGTCCTGATGGTGGCCTGTTTGTTGATGCTGGTGCACCATTGCACCTCGGAGCTCTCGCGCTGGCCGGCGTCGCGGCCATTGTGGCGCTGCTGGTCTACGAACACAGCCTGGTGAAACCCAACGACTTGTCGCGCGTCAACGCGGCCTTCTTCACCATGAACGGCTACGTCAGCGTGCTATTCTTTTTATTCTGGGCTGCTGATATTTTCCTCTTCAAACCGGGTGCTTGATCATGCCAGTTGTGATTGACGACCGCCGCCTGATTCCGATTCGCGAGAAAGTGGAAGCGGGCGAACGGCTGTCGCTCGAAGACGGCGTCGCGCTGTTCCGCACCAACGATATCCTGGCGCTCGGCTATCTGGCCAACCTGGTCCGCGAGCGGCTGCACGGCAACACCACCTATTTCAACGTCAACCGCCACATCAACCCCACCGACGTCTGCGTGGCCAGTTGCCGGCTGTGCGCGTTCGGCAAGCGGGTGCGCGATCCCAAGGCTTACACCATGTCGCTCGAAGAGGTCTGGCACCGCGCCGGCGAGGGCTGGAGCGAAGCGGTCACCGAATTCCACATCGTCGGCGGGCTGCACCCCGAGCTGACGCTCGACTGGTACTGCGAGATGCTGCGCGGGCTCAAACAGCGCTTTCCGCAGGTGCACCTGAAGGCCTTCACCATGGTGGAGATCGCCTACCTGGCGCGGCGCGCGAAAATCAGCGTGCGCGAGACGCTCGAGCGGCTGCGCGACGCGGGCATGGATTCGCTGCCCGGCGGCGGCGCCGAGATCTTCAACGAGCGTGTGCGGCGCATCATCTGCGACCACAAAATCGACGGCAACGAGTGGATCGAGACCGCGCGCACCGCGCACCAGTTGGGGCTGCACTCCAACTGCACCATGCTCTACGGCCACATCGAGAACGACGAAGATCGCGCCGACCACCTGGTGCGCCTGCGCGACCTGCAGGACGAAACCCACGGCTTCGTGACCTACATTCCGCTGGCCTTCCACCCGGACAATACGCCCCTGCAGCACATCTCCAAGACCACCGGGTTCGACGATATCAAGAACATCGCGGTGGCGCGCCTGATGCTCGACAACATCCCGCACATCAAGGCCTACTGGGTGATGATGACGCCGCGGATCGCGCAGATCGCTCTGCGCTTCGGCGCCGACGATATCGACGGCACGATCGTGGAGGAGCGCATCTATCACGACGCCGGCGCCACCACCAGCCAGGGCCTGCGCCGCGCCGAACTGTTGCAGTTGATCCGCAAGGCCGGCCGCACTCCTGTGGAACGCGACACCCTGTACCGCCCCGTGGAGCGCGCCGAGACTACGTTTACCGTTCTGGTCTAATTTGGGTACTGACATACTTGACAAACCCAAGCCCAAAAGGGAAGTGGGGCCGATACCTGTTGGAAAGTAGGCTACCCCAGAATCGAACGCCACCAATCCTCGTTTGACACTATCCGGTCTGTGTACGGGAGGGCACGGCCCCGTCGCCCCAAATCAGCTTACCAAGGGCCAGCTTGAGAGTTGGGTGTGTCACGTATATCAGTGCCCTAATTTGGTGGGGCAGGCCTTCAGCCTGCGCCGGGCTTTAGCCCGGCAAGGCGGTCTGAAGCCCGCCGCAGTCTGAAGACTGCCCCACTTGGCCCTAAGCTCCCAGAGGCTTCTCGCGGTGCAACAGGTGCAGGATGTTGCCGTCGCAATCCGTGAAGAAAACCGTGGAGTTGCCTTTGCTGCTTTGGGGCTCGGAGAGGAAGGCCACGCCCTCGCTCTTCAGGCGCTCATAGGTGGCTGGGAAATCGGCGACGGTCAGCGCCAGGTGACGCAGACCCGCATCGCGCATGGCGGGAGCACCGGCCGCGGGCGCGCTCGATTCGATGATCTCGATCATGGTGCCGTCCAGGGCCTTCACGAAGCAGGTAGGGCTATTCTTGGAGCGATAGTTGATCACGAATCCCAGGTGGTCGACGTACCACTGCGCGAGCCGCAGCGGGTCGGGAGAGGCGATGGCCGTATGTTCGATTCCGGATACCATAGCCGGATTTTAGCAAGCGGCCCGCCGCGTCACTAATCCAGCCAGGCTTCGTGCAAGGGCACCAGGGGCGCGGGCACCATGCCGAAGCGGCGCTCGCGAGTGTGGAACTCGCGGACGGCGGCTGCGCAGGTCGGACGCGCCGAAATCGGGCCACATGCGTGCGGGTGAAGACCAGCTCGGCGTAGGCGCTCTCCCACAGCAGGAAATCGCTGAGGCGGCGTTCTCCTCCGGTGCGGATCAACAGGTCGACCGGCGGGCCCAGCGCCTCTCCCAGCGCTTCGAGCGAGGGCGCGCGCAGCCGCCGCATCGCTTCGACGATGGCATCCCGCGCGGAATAATCCACGGCCAGTCGCAGGCGGAGGCGGCTGCCGGCGGCGGTAGCTTCCTCGGCGGTGGCAATCGCCGCCCGCAGCGAGCCATCCAGCCGGTCGCGGCGGCCGATCACTTCCAGCCGCACGCCCTGCTGCACGCAGCGCGGAGTCTCGTGCTCCAGGTAGGCGCCGAACAGCAGCATCAGCGCGTCCACCTCTGCCGCGGGCCGGCGCCAGTTGTCCGAGGAGAAGGCGAATAGGGTCAGCGACGCCGACGCCGCACTCCGGAGCGGCTTCCACCACCCGGCTCACCGCTTCCGCGCCCGCGCGGTGGCCCGCCATCCGCGGCAGCCCGCGCGCGATCGCCCAGCGGCCGTTGCCGTCCATGATGATTCCCGCATGTAGAGTACTTTGTATCTTCAAAGCATTTGGGCCATAAAAAAAGAGCCTCACTTTTCCCTCATGGCCTGAATGAGGGCTTCCATGTGGTCCAGGTACCGCTCCAGCGCGCGCCGTCCGGCGGCGGTCAGGCGATATTCGGTCCGCGGCATCGCGGCCCTCGAACGTTTGGAGCAGCCGACGTAGCCCGGCCTCCTCGAGCTTGCGGGCATGCACGCTGAGATTGCCGTCGGTGGTGTCGAGCAGTTTCTTCAGCTCGTTGAAGGTCAGGGACTCGTTCACCGAAAGCGCGCTGAGGATCCCCAGCCGCAGGCGCTCGTGCATCAGGCGGTCGAGCTTCGGCGCGGACGCCAGATACCGGCGCGGCCACGAGCGCCTGGATGCAGCTTCCGGTCCGTCTTCGTGCCGTGTTCTGCCTTAGCCGCCATATTTCACCGCGATAATGTGCCGAAAAGAATGTGCAGGCCGCCGAAGCCAGCCGCCACAGATGACATCGCCCGGGATCCCGGGCAGCAGCAGCGATACCGCTCCCAGTACCATAAAGCACGCGCCCATCAAGGGAACCACGCGCACCGATGCCCAGCCGCCCGAAACCACTGCCGCTCCGTAAAGCAGCATCCACATTCCCGGGAAGGTACCTGACATCGACCGGCACGAAACAGTACCACGGTGAGCAGCGCTCCGGCGGCCATGGCAGGCGCGAACCCGGCGACGAACTTGCGCCCGGGGCCGGAGTCAGACGGCAGGCCTGCCCGCCGCGATTTCAACGCGGCGCCGGTCACCCCGATGGCACGCCGCCAGGACTGCGGCCGACTCCATCCGCCAGCCAGCCAACCGCGCTGGTTTGGTGCGAAGCCGCCCATCCAGCCGCCAGCGCGGCCGAGCCCATAGCATCCCGCCGATTCCCGGCACCGCTGTAAAGGAGCCCGCCTGCTCCATGGTCCTGCGGATGTACCGCAGGTTGTCCATGGCATGGGCATGTAGTTCCACGGGTTGCGGGCGAGGGCCGCCATCGGATCCATCATACCGCGAGCGGAGGGATTTTTCAAGTACTTTTTTACGCAAAGTAACCCACGGCCGCCGTCCGAACGCTTGGCGGCTCACACGTTCGAATCGCGGGCCGGAAAGTACGAATGCGCAGGCGTGGCAGCTTTGCCGTGATTTCGGCCTCTCGTTTCGCGTCGCCTGCTAAAATAGGCGCGTGGCCCCGACAGGCGAATACTCGCGCGCGGACGTCCGCCGGAAGTTCGGCCTCTCCGAGCGCCAACTGAAAGCTGGGAGCGGCAGGGCTTGCTTCCCGCCGGCGGATCCGTATTCCTTTTCCGACCTGATCGCGCATCCAGACGCTCATCAAGCTGAACGAAAACCGCATCGGCCGCCGGCAGATCGGCAGCGCCCTGGCGAGTCGCTGCGGCAGCAAGCTGAGCTGGGTCAAACAGCCGCTATCCGAATTGCGTATCGTTTCCGACGGCAAGAAGATCACGGTCCACGTGGCCGGGCAGAAGCATGGAGGCCATCACCGGCCAGATTCTGTTCGATTTCGAAGCCGTCGGACTGGGCGGCCGTCACGGCCTTCCCGGACCGCAAGAGCGCCGCGTCCCGCGCTGCGCGAATCCGAGATGTGGTTTCAGAAAGGCCTGGAGCTGGAAGAGGCCGGCGCGCCCGTCGAAGAAGCCGTCGAGGCGTACCGAAAGGTGCTGGAGCTGAACCCCGGAGCCGCCGGAGCGCTGGTGAACCTCGGCACCATCTATTACCGCCAGCGCAAGTTCGCCGATGCCGAGCAGCTACTATCGCGAGGCCATCGAAGCCGACCCCAGCTACCCGCTGGCGCAGTTCAACCTGGGCAATCTGTACGACGAGCAGGGCCGCCTGCCGGAAGCCCTGCGACCATTACCGCAAAGCCCTGCAGCTCAACCCGCAATACGCCGACGCTCATTTCAACCTGGCGCTGCTCTGCGAGCGCATGGGCGACAACCTCAAGGCCGTGCATCACTGGAAGTGCTACCTGAAGCTCGACAATACCGGCCAATGGGCCGATATCGCACGCCGCCAGTTGGACCGCCTGCCGCCAGGCCACGGTGATCCAGTCGCGGTAGTGCGGGCTTGTCCGCTATCCTAAAGAATTGGAGCTACTTCCTTGAATCGCATTTTGCTTGCGTTTCGCTGTTTCTTTAATTTGCTGTTTCATGGCGCGCTCTCCCCGGAGACGCTCAGCCGGCTGGGTCTTTCCGCGCGTTCTGCGGCCCCGGCGCGCCCCGCAGCGGCCGCGGCGCCGCCCGCACCCACCGTCCGCGCTTCCGACGGCGCCCTGCAGATTGCTCGGCATCCTGCAGCGCGATTCGCGCCTGGTCGACTTCCTCATGGAAGACATCACCGGCTATTCGGACGACCAGGTAGGCGCGGCCGTCCGCGAACTGCACGACCAGTGCCGCGATGCCGTGGGCCGCTACGTTTCGCTCACCCGGTGATCGACGGCGTGGAAGGCACCTTCGTGCAGGCGCCTTCGAAGGATCCGAACGTGGTTAAGTTCGTGGGGAACGTGCCCGCCAAGCCGCCCTCGGGCGGCACCCTCCGGCACAAGGGCTGGCGCGCGTCGAAGGTGGATCTGCCGGCGGTCGCGGGCAAGCAGGACGCCGCCGTCATCGCGCCGGCGGAAATTGAAATCGAGTAATTCCGTTGCAACCCAGATACGTCATCGGCATCGATCTAGGCACCACGAACTCCGCCCTCGCTTATGCCGAGGCGGCGGAGGGAGCCGACCCCTTCGCGCCCGCCGGCGTCCGGCTGCTCGAGATTCCGCAGCTCGAAAATCCCGGCGAGGTGCGTGAGGAAGGCCTGCTGCCTTCGTTCCTCTACCTGCCCGGCGCCTCCGACTTCCCGGCCGGCACCATCGCGCTGCCTTGGGACGCGGACCGCGACTACGTCACCGGCCGGCTCGCGCAGCGCCGCGGCATCGAAAATGCCGGACGCCTGGTGTCGTCGGCCAAGTCGTGGCTTTCGCATTCCGGCGTCGACCGCACCGCCCCGCTGCTGCCTTTCCGCGCACCCGAAGGCGTCGAGAAGATTTCGCCCGTCGAAGCCAGCCGCCGCTACCTCGAACATCTGCGCGAGGCCTGGGACCAACAGATGCCCGACGCGCCGTTCACCGAGCAGCAGGTGCTGGTGACCGTCCCGGCCTCCTTCGACGCCGTGGCCCGCGAACTCACGCTCGAAGCGGCGCGGCTGGCGGGCTATCAGAACATCACGCTGCTCGAAGAGCCGCAGGCCGCCTTCTACGCCTGGATCGAGCGCCACGACGACTGGCGCGAGCGTATCGGCCTGGGCGATCTCATTCTGGTTGTCGATATCGGCGGCGGCACCACCGACTTCACGCTGATCGCGGTCACCGAATCCGAGGGCGAACTGGGGCTGAACCGCGTAGCGGTCGGCGAACACATCCTGCTGGGCGGCGATAACATCGATCTCGCGCTGGCCGGCGTGGTCGCGCACCGGCTGGCGGAAAAAGGCACTCGCATCGATAGCCGCCAGCATCTGGCTCTCTGGGCCAACTGCCGCGTGGCCAAGGAGAAGCTGCTCGATCCGGAATCGAAGGCCAAGGAGCAGCCCGTCACGATCCTGGGGAAGGGCAGCGGTCTGGTGGGCGGCACCATCAAAGCGTCGCTGCTGCGCAGCGATGTCGACCAGGTGCTGGGCGAAGGATTTCTTCCAGCGGTGGCGAGTACCGAGATGCCCGCGCACCAGCGGCGCGTCGGCCTGCAGGAACTCGGCCTGCCGTATGCCGCCGACGCCGCGATCACGCGGCACCTGGCGAAGTTTTTGCGGCAGCAGGCGGCTGGAGCGGAACATGGCGCGGTCCGCCGCGGACCGAGCGGCCTGGCCTGCCCCACGCACGTCCTGTTCAACGGCGGCGTGCTCAACGCCGGGCTGGTGCGGGAGCGCATCCTCTCCACGCTGAATGCCTGGCTCGCCGAAGAAGGCATGGACGCGGTGCGCGCGCTCACCGGAGAAGATCTGATGCACGCCGTTTCGCGCGGCGCCGCCTATTTCGGACTGGCACGCGAGGGACGCGGCGTGCGCATCCGCGGCGGCGTGCCGCGCAGCTATTACGTGGGGGTGGAGAGCGCCATGCCCTCCATTCCCGGCTTCCCCGCGCCCCTCAAGGCGCTCACCGTGGTGCCCTTCGGCATGGAGGAAGGCACCGAGGCCCGCATCCCCGGCCGCGAGTTTGGTCTGATCGTCGGCCAGCCCGCCGAGTTCCGTTTCTTCACTTCGGCCGCGCGCAAAAATGACGAACCGGGCGACCTGATCGATGACATCGGCGAGGAGCTCGAAGAGCTGGCGCCCATGGAAGTCAGCTTCGGAGCGCGCGAGGATTCTTCCGAAGTTGTCCCGGTCTCGTTTGAAACCGTGGTCACGGAGACCGGGATGCTGCAGCTCTGGTGCGTGGCGCGCGACGGCCGCCGCTGGAAGCTCGAATTCAACGTTCGGGAACGCGTACACGCATGAAAATCGGCATCGACCTGGGCACCACCAACTCCGCCCTGGCCTATATTGACGAACGCGAGGCGGAAGATCGCGACTTTCCGCCCGTCCACATCTTCGAGACTCCGCAGCTGGTGGCGCCCGGGCGCATCGAGCCGCGGCGCACGCTGCCCTCCTTCCTGTTCCTCGAAGAGGGCGAACCGGTCGGCGTCTACGCGCGCGAGCAGGGCGCGCTGGTGCCCACCAGGCTGGTGCATTCGGCCAAGTCGTGGCTATCGAACCCCGACGTGGACCGCACCGCGAAGATCCTGCCGTGGGACTCGCCCGAAACCGGCCGCGTGCTCTCGCCCGTGGAAGTCTCCGCGCGCTTCCTCGCCAAGTTCCGCAGTGAATGGGATCGCGTCAAGGGCCTGCCGCTCGCCGAGCAGGAGATCGTCCTCACCGTGCCCGCTTCGTTCGACGAAGAAGCGCGCGAGCTCACCGTGATGGCGGCGCGCGATGCCGGAATCGAGAAGCTCACGCTGCTCGAAGAGCCGGCCGCCGCATTCTATTCCTGGATCGCCAACAACCTGGCGCAGTCGCGCAAGAAGCTCTTCGACGGGCAGATGGTGCTGGTCTGCGACGTCGGCGGCGGCACCAGCGACTTCAGCCTGATCCGCGTTTCGCGCGAAGGCGACCTGGTCAACTTCACGCGCACCGCGGTCGGGAAGCACCTGCTGCTCGGCGGCGACAATCTCGATCTCACCCTCGCCTGGCTGGTCGAAACCAAGCTCGGCAAGCAGCTCTCCATCCGCCAGCGCAGCGGGCTGCGGCGGCAGTGTTCGGCGGCCAAAGAAAGATTGCTGAACGACCCGGCCGTGAAATCCGTAGAAATTACCGTGCTGGGCTCCGGGTCGTCGCTTGATCGGCAAGTCGCTCAAGACGGAAATCCTGCGGGAAGAGGCGCTGGAACTCGCGCTCGAAGGCTTTCTGCCGATGTCCGAGCGCGGCGAAGCACCCAAGGAAGAAAAGCGCAGCCTGTTCCGCGAGCTCGGCCTGCCGTATGTGTCCGACCCCGCCGTGACGCGCCACCTGAACGCGTTTCTCGAGCCCACCGGGCAGGTGCCCGACGCCATTCTGTTCAACGGCGGCTTCTTCATTCCCGAGATTCTGCGCGATCGCGTTGCCGATGTAGTGGGCCACTGGTACGGCCGGCGTCCCGAGATCCTCGAAAACTCCGAGCTCGATCTCGCGGTGGCGCGCGGCGCAGCGTATTACTCCTACGTCCGCTCGACGGGTAGCGGCGTCCTGGTGCGCGGCGGCTTGCCGCGTACCTATTACATCGGGCTGGGAGAAGCGCGCGAAGGCAAGTTCCCGGCAGTCTGCCTGGTGCCGCGCGGCGCCGAAGAGGGTGCGGCGGTCGAAATCGATAACGACGCGCTGCAACTCGTGGCCAACCGCCCCGTCACGTTCCGCCTTTTCAGTTCGCTCACGCGCAGCGAAGACCGGCTCGGCCAGGTGCTGGAGTTCGCCGCGGACGATCCCGGCATCCACGTGCACGCGCCGCTCAACGCCGTCATCCGTTTCGGCAAGAAGGCTGAAGAGCGCCTGATTCCGGTGCACCTGGGCGCGCGGCTCACCGAAATCGGCACGCTCGAATCCTGGTGCGAATCGAAGATCAGCGACAATCGCTGGCGGCTGCAGTTCGAGCTGCGCAAGAGAGCGGCCGAGCAGCCGGCGGAGCGCAAGGCCGCGGCCGTGGTCAGCGAGCAGGCCTTGAAGTCGTCGCTCGAGCTGATTCAGGCGGTGTTCGCGCCGAATGCGAAGTCGCCTATCGAGCCGGCGGAGCTACCCGCCAAACTCGAACAGACCATGGGGCTCGGCAAAAACAGCTGGCCGCTTTCGTCGATCCGCCAAATGGCGGACGCGTTCCTGGCCGTCTCCGATGGCCGTAAGAAGAGCCCGGCGTATGAGATGCGCTGGCTCAATCTGGCCGGCTTCTGCCTGCGTCCCGGCTTCGGCTATCCCGGCGACGATTTCCGCATCGAGCAGGCGCGCAAGATCTACTCCGGCGGCCTCACTTACGCAAACCAGGTGCAGTGCGAGATCGACTGGTGGATCTTCTGGGGCCGCGTGGCCGGCGGACTCAATCGCAACCAGCAGACCGATATCTATCAGCGGCTTTCCGCCAACCTGCTGCCGCGTGGCAACAAGAAGCCGCAGCGCATCAACCCCTCGCTGCAGCGCGAAATGTGGCGCACCGCCTCGAGCCTGGAACTGCTGCCGGTGGGCACCAGGACGGAACTCGGTGAGGCCCTCGTCAAGCGCGTGAAGGCGGGCGATTACAAAGAGAGCGAGCTGTGGTGCCTCTCGCGGCTCGGCGCGCGCAAGCTGTTCTACGGCCCGATCAACCTGGTGCTTCCGCCCGCTACGGTGACCCGCTGGGTAGAGACGCTGGTGAAACTGCCGGCCGCTGGCGAGGCCCTGGCCCAAATGGCGCGGAGCACCGAAGATCCCACGCGCGACCTGCCCGCTGCCACGCGGCAGACCGTGCGGACCAAGCTTCAATCGCTGCCGCATGCCGACCGATTGCTCGCGATGTTCGAGGGCGAGGAAGAGGATGACCAGGCGCTCGGCCGCATCTTCGGCGAGGAATTGCCGTCCGGCCTCGTGCTGGTGGAGCAGGTGGGATGACCCCGCGCGAGTGGATCCGCATCGCCTGGGGCGTCCTCATGGTGATCTGGATCGTCGCCGCGCGCTTCACTAAGAGCACCAGCCGGCGGCAATCGCGAAGTTCCCTGTTCGTCCACCTGGTGCTGATCGTCCTGGCGTTCGCTCTGCTTTTCGGCGACTTCTTTGAATTCGCGCCCCTCAACCGCGATGTGCTGCCCGAGATTCCCTGGACCGGCCTGGCGCTGGTGGTCGCAGGGCTCTCCTTTTGTGTGTGGGCGCGATTTTATCTGGGCAGCAACTGGAGCGGCACCGTGACGGTGAAAAAGGACCACACGCTGATGCGCAGCGGTCCGTACGGAATCGTGCGGCATCCGATCTATAGCGGCATGTTGCTGGCGATGCTCGGCACCGCGCTCTCGAGCGGGGAACTGCGCGGATTGTTGGGCTTCGCCATCGGCGTCTTCGATTTGAAGCGCAAGTCGATGATCGAAGAAGGCTTCATGAGGGAGCAGTTCGGCTCGCAATATGAAGCCTACCGCCACGACGTCAAAGGCCTGATCCCGGGCCTTTGGTAGGCCGCCTGCTACTACCCTGTCCTGCCCCACAGTTTATGAAGCAGTTTATAAACTCGGGAAGGCTAAAACGTCAGGGCTTCCACCGTCCGGTTCAACTCCGCGGCCAGCGTCGTCCTCTTCTTTTCCAGGTCCGCCTGGCGATCGCGCATCGCCACGAGCTGCTGCTCGTGCTGATCGAGCTGTCGTGCGTACACCTGCACTTGTTGCTGCTGGCCGCTCACGTTGTTCAGGCTGCCGATATTCCGCCGGATGCGGTCTTCGTCCGAGGTAAGATCGCGGATCCGCGCCTCCGTCTCTTGCGCCGCGCGGTCGTTTGCGGCGATCGCGCTCTTCTGGTCGGAGACCTGTTGCAGTTGCCGCTTGGCCGCGTCCGTCAACGCACGGTTCTGGACATAGTCCAACAGCACATCGGGAGTGAGATTGAGGACCGCGAAGCTCTGGTCATAAATGCGCTCCTCGTTGACCGCGAACTCCTGCGAAGCGCCGGCGGCGAGCGCAATCTCGAAGCGGTATGCGTCGGGCGTCTTCTCCGAAGGCTTCTGATTGAGCAGCGTATAGCCGGGGCGCAGCGGATGCTCCAGGATCAGCGTCTTCGCCTTTTGGTCCACGTTCTTGATGGTGTAGGTGCGAGTCTCTTCGGCGGCGGTCTTCGTCGTGAGGATGCCGCGTCTCGCATGGATCTCGCGCACTACGGCCTGCTTGCTCTTGAATGCTTCGGAGATGCGCGTCCCCAGGTCCACCGCGTAGCTGATCAGCCGCTTGTCGCCGGCCTTGAGCGTTTCCATTAACGCCTCGCCGCCGTAGGCCCCGCCGTCGTAAACGGTGATCGGGCCGCCGTCGAGCGTCTTGCCGCTGCTATTGGTCAACTCGGCCGCATCGGTCGGATGCTGCGAGCTGTGGTCGGAATAGATCAGCAGCTTGCGCGCATCGATCGGCTGCTGCAAGAAGGGCAGCATCGCGGATTCGCCCTTCCGAATGGTCACAGGCTGCGAAACGCGGTATTCGAAAAGCTCGCCTAATTCCTGCGCTGTCGCGTTCGCCACGATCGTACTGGGTGCCACTTGCCCGGTCGAGGACATCACGGAATCGGCTTCCAAATATCTGGCCATGGCTTTCGGGGCAGGGGCAGCAGCCGGAGGCGGAGGCGCCGGCATTCCTCCGATGACGCTTCCCAACGCCGCTCCGGCGTAACCGGCCTGGTGCAAGACGGGCCGCGCGGCCGTATCGTCCGGTAGTTCGGCCGTTGGACGTTCGACGTACTTCGGCGCATAGAGCTGGCTGACGAACGAGATCGGCCGGCCCGAGACCAGCGCGAGCGTCACGTTCTTCCAATCGTCGCCGGTAGTGTTATCGACAATCGCCCAGCCTTCGAGCACCGGTTTCCCCGATGTGCCGAAAATCAGCCGGTAGCTCGACTTCCACACAGCGGCGGGAATCGTATAGCTGGCCACGATGTCGCGGGCGCCCGTGTCGTTCGAGTCGATGTACACGCTGCGTTTGTCCTTCGACCGCGCCGCCGCCAGCGCCGCCAGATAATCGCGGAACTGCTGCTGCAACTGCGGGTCGGTGAAGTGGATGCCGGTGGCCGCGCTCAGGTCCAGCGTGCGCAGTTCGCCGCTATCCAGCATGAGGGTGATCTGTTCGCGTTCCGGCTGCTTATCCGTGGCCGCGGCCAGCCGCGCGCTCACGATCGCACCTGCGATCGAGCCGCTGCCGAACTGCAGTTCGATGCGCGAACCTTTGAGCTGATCGAGCATGGCCGCCAATGACGCGCCATTGCCGATCCGGAAGGGGAATGCTTCCAGGCTGTGGCTCAGCGGGTCCATCGAATCGTACCGCAGGCCCGAGATTTTCCCGCCGCCTTTCTCTTCGATGGTCAGCGACTTGAGCACGTCGTTCATCTCGGTCGCGGTGAAGTCCAGGCGCGCCGATTCCCCCGGTCCGAGGCGCCCGGAGCGCTCGAAATATCCCACGCCATGCTTATACAGCACCACCTGCCGCACCGGCAGATCCGCGGCAAACAGAGTCGCCGCACTCAGAATCAGGCTCGCGATCGTGAGCTTCATATTCTCTCCGCCTTGGAAATGCCGCCTCATGCGGCACCCTTTCAAAGTTACTTGGGTTCGAGCAGTCCGTCTGGAACCTCATGTCCCGATGATAGCGAGCAGCTATCCTGAAGCTGGGAATCCAGTTTGCCTCAAAAGAAGAAGCCGTTCAATCTCGGAAAGGAAGTGAAGGCCATCGCGCGGGAGCGCGTCGGCAAGGTGCCGGCGGCTAAAGTGCTCGAGCCCAAGTCCACCCGCAAGAAGCCGAAGCACAAGAAGCAGCTCTCCGCGGACGAATAGGTCTCAGCGAAGATGATTCCCTGCGTTGGTTGTGGTGCGACCGTTGCGGCGGCCGCTGGACCGATCCACCGGTACATGATCGCGGCGCCTGCGTGCTGGGCGATGTTTGGAGAGCTGAACGCGCGACTGCTCAGCGATCCCGCCGCCGCGGGATGTCGCCAGTGGTACGTAGATGCTTACGCCGTTCAGCACCCGGGAGAACCGAACGACCAGGCAATTCAATCCGTGGCCTGCCACCTTCTGAGCCTGTACTCCACGCTCGTTTTGAAAATGCCGGTCGAAAAAGCCCCTGGCATCATCACTCGCGCCGCAGGTCGTAAGGGGCATTACCGGTGGCTGCCTCCGCCCTCCGCGCACACGATGACCATCGTGGACGTGCTGCGGAACCGCCAACATCCGGGGGACGCGGCGCACGAATGGGCTCGTGCCGCATGGGATGCCTGGCGCCCGCATCACGAGCAAATCAAGACCTGGCACTCTGACTTGTTCGTCAGATGAAGTAGTCTTTGACCTTCTCGAAGAGACCCTTTTCCGAAGGAGCGTTGTCCACGGGCAAAGTGTCCCGCAACTGTTCGAGCAGTTTCCGCTGTTCGCGCGACAGCTTCGACGGAATCTTCACGTCCACATGCACGTACAGGTCGCCCCGGCTGCTGCCGTTGAGTGACGGCACGCCTTTGTGCCGCAGGCGGAACCGCGCACCGCTCTGCGTGCCTTCGGGGACCTTCAGGTTGTGCATGCCCTCGAGCGTCGGCACATCCACTTCCGCACCCAGCGCCGCCTGCGCGACGTTGAGCGGGATCGTGCAATGCAGGTCGGCCTCGTTGCGTTCGAAAAACGCGTGCGGCCTCACCTTCAGGAAGACGTACAGGTCTCCCGCGGGTCCGCCATTCGCGCCCGGCTGTCCTTCGCCCGCCAAACGCAGGCGCGTGCCATCATCCACGCCGGCCGGAATGTTGACCTTCAGCTCCTTCTGCACCTGCTGGTAGCGCTGGCCGCGGCACTGGCTGCAAGGATTCCGCAACACCTGCCCCGACCCGCCGCATGTCGTGCAGGTCCTGCGAATCGAAAGGAAGCTCTGCTGGTAGATGGTCTCGCCGCGCCCGTGGCAAGTCGGACAGGTGGAAGCCTGGCTGCCTGGTTCGGCGCCCGAGCCCTGGCACCGGTCGCACACATCCAGCTTGGGCACCTGGATCTTGGCGGTCATCCCAAAGATCGCTTCCTCGAATTCGATTTCGAGATCGTAGCGGACGTCTTCGCCGCGCTGCGCACGCGTGCGGCGCCGGCCGCCTCCGCCGAACAGATCGCCGAAGCCGAAAAAGTCGCCGAGGATATCGCCGAAATCGGCGAACGCATCCGGGCTGAAACCGCCGGCTCCGCCCGCGGCGCCCTGCAAGCCGGCATGTCCGTAGCGGTCGTAAGCCGCGCGCTTTTGCGGATCGCTCAGCACGCTATAGGCTTCGGATGCTTCCTTGAACTTATCTTCCGCTTGCGGATCTTCCGGATTGCGATCGGGATGGTATTTCAGCGCCAACTTGCGATAGGCGCCCTTGATGTCGGACTCGCCGGCCTCCCTGCCTACGCCGAGTACTTCGTAATAATCTCTTTTTGACACGGGATTCAATGCTTAAGGTCTTACCGCCACCTTCACCCACGCGGGCCGGAGGAGCTTGCCTTTGAAATTATAGCCTCTCTGATATTCTTCGAGGACCGTCTGGTCCTCGGCTTCCTCGGTCTGCTCGCGCTGCACCGCTTCGTGGATGTTGGGGTCGAACTTGCGGCCCAGGCTTTCGATCGGCTCCACGCCCAGGCGCTTCAGCGTGTCGGCAAGGCGCTGGTAGATCAGCTCGATGCCCTTGGCGTAGTTGCGGTCCGCCGTTTCCACTTTGAGCGCGCGCTCGAAATCGTCGACGATGGGCAGCAGGTTTTTCACCAGGTCCGACGCTGCGAATTGCAGGTAGTCCGAACGCTCGCGCTCGGCCCGGCGCCGGAAGTTGTCGAATTCGGCACGCGAACGCAGCAGGCGATCCTGCAACTCCGCCTTCTCTGCAGCGAGCCGGTCCCGATCCTCCGTGAGAGCGGCAATTTGTCCACCAGTCGTTTCCACGGGCAGGGTTTCGTCCGGGGACAACTCGGACGCATTCGGTTCTGGCTTCTCGGTATTCACTCTACTAATAGCTTAACAAAGCAGGATTCCCCTTCAGGGGTTTGCGAAAGTTAGAACTGCGCGCTTTCGAGCGCCCGGCAGGTCTGTAAGACCGCCGCCATCACACGGTCGTACCGCATCCGCATCGACCCGAGCACCGCCACCTTGGCGGGTAGCCCGCTGGCCATCTGCACGGTCATGCCGATCAGTGCCAGGTCCTTCATGGCGGGATGCGCCTCCTCCAGCCCTACATGCACTTCGAGCTCACCCGGAGGCTGCTCGAGGAAGCGGTCCAACAGCTCGATCAACCGCTTCTTCTCTTCAAGCGCCTGCAGCAGTTCGCACATGCGCTCGCGGGTCAGATGAAGGTCCAGCCCGAACAGGTTCGAGGCGCCCTCCATGTGTACCTCGGGGGAGGTGTCGACATCCAGCAAGCCCTTCATGTACAGCACTTGCAGGTTGCGCATCGCAGCGTCGTAGAGTTCCCGGTCGGCCGCCATGCGGCGCACCAGTTCGCGCCGCGCGTCGCCCAGCTGCCAGCCGCCGAAATTGCGGTTGACGTAATTGCGGATCGAAGTCAGTTCGTCGGACGAGATCGTCTGATCCACCGCCACCACGCGATTCCGCACGATCTGGTCGCGCGTCACCAGGACCACCAGCACGCGCCGGTCGGTCAGCGGCACCAGTTCGATCTGGTCGAGTTGCTGCGCCTCGGCTGGCCGCGCTGCCGCGATCCCCACCGCGCGTGTCATCTCTGTCAGAATCCGGCTCGACCGTTCCACCCGCTCGCCCACCGTATGCAGACCGCGAAATTCAATGCACAGGCGTTCCGATTCGGCGCCCCCGGGCCGCGCCGCCGTCAGCGAGCGGACGTAAAAGCGGAAGGCCTTCTCGGTCGGGACCCGTCCCGCGGACGTGTGCGGCTGAGCAAGGTAGCCCTCATCGGCCAGGTCCGACATCACATTTCGGATGGATGCGGGACTCAGCGCTTCGTTCCGGCGTTTCGAAAGTGTGCGCGAACCGACCGGCTCTCCAGTCTCGATGTACTCGCGCACGATCGAACTGAGAATCTCCTGGTGCCTCGTTCTGAGCGGCGCGTCGGAATTCATACCCTGAGTAGAGAGACCCCGTTGACCATTGTAGATCGCACAAAGTAAAGGGTCAACCGAAGCCCTTCGAAACCCTCTTGAGAAGCCCCATACAAGTCCCAAGCGGCTGCGGAGTTGATAGAATGGCTCTTCCGGAAATCGAGGAGGTGAAACGGAAGTGGAGGCTCTCAAGGCACTTATGCGTTTTATCAGCTATTTGTTCCATACCTTGCTGGCGCTATTCCTGATAGGGATCTCGGCGGTATCGCTATTGAGCGGAGGAAATCTCCAGCTGGGCATGCTGCCCTGGACGGGTACGACTCTGACGTACATCGTCTTCTTCGGCGCCCTGTTCGGGCTGCTTACGGTGGTGCTGGCTCTTCGCGGAGTAGTCCGGGTCCTCTTCCTGCTCTGGGCTCTGGCGGTCGTAGTCGTCATGTTCAAGGGCTACTTCTTCAGCGGATATCGATTCTCGGGCAATTTTCAAGCGGCTGCTTACCTGATGCTGGCGTCGCTCGTGTCGCTGCCCGGCGCGTGGTTCCAGATGCGGCGCAAAGCCGCTCCCGCAAAGCGATTTCAGGCCTCGCGCTAACATCGCGGCCGTTACTGAAATCGAACAGCCGATTCCGAATTCGGACACTTGCGGCCCGCCATTCAGCCCGTTGCGGCTGAAGCTGGTCCGGCGGGCCGTGGTATCGGAATTGCACTTCAGCCGCCTCTAATTCAGGAGGCGACTCTGCGTACGAAGATCCTTGGCGCCCTTGGCGCCGCGCTGGCAATGGTCCCGGCTTCGGCCCTCTGGGCGCAAGCTCCCCAGGTTTCCGTTCAATCGCCCGGTTCCGAACCGGGAGCCAGCGAAGTATCCATCATTTCCCCCAAGCCGCAGCCCGTGGTCGGACGGTTCCTGGCGCCCTTTCACTTCGAGAAGCGCATCGTTCCGCCTCCCAAGCTTGTGAATTCACCCCGGCTCGAATCGCTGGTGCGCGGCGGCAATCTCTACCTCTCGGCCCAGGATGTGATCGCGCTCGTGCTCGAAAACAATCTCGATATCGCGGTGCAGCGCTATAGCCCGTTCCTGGCTCGTGAAGTCCTGCGCCGTACGGAGGGCGGCGGCATTCTGCGCTCCGTGGATACCGCGGTCGTGGCCGGCCCCACCAGTGTGAGCACCACCGGTATCAGCGCCTATTCTTCGGGGCTCGCCGGCGGCACGCTATCGAGCGGCGGCGGCATCGTGACACAGGTCGGACCCACGCCTCCCAGTCTCGATCCGTACATCGCCCTGAGCAGCACCATCGGCCACCAGACCACGCCGCTCACCAATACCCTGTTGAATCAGACCAGCGCGCTCACCAACAGCTACCGCAACCTCTACGTGCAGTACGGCCAACAGTTCGCCACCGGAACCAGCGCCTATTTCACGGCCGGCGAGAACCGCAGCTACCTCAATAGCGCCACGCCGTTATTCAACCCCGCGCTCACCGGCTACTTCGACCTGCAGATCAACCAGAACCTGTTGCAGGGCTTCTCCGTGGCCGTCAATACGCGCGATATCCGCGTGGCGAGAAACAATCTGAAGGTCGCCAATATGCAAGTGGAGCTGCAGGTTTCGACCACCGTCGCCGCCGCGCTCAATCTCTACTGGGATCTGGTGAGCTTCAATGAGGCCGTCCGCATCAAGCAGAACGCACTCGAAACCGCGCAGAAACTTTACGAGGGCAATAAAAAGGAAGCCGTCATCGGTGCCCTGGCCGGCATCGAAGTGACGCGCGCCGCGGCCGGCGTCTCCTCCAGCAAGGAAGACCTGC
This sequence comes from Terriglobia bacterium, assembly GCA_963796675.1. Lineage (GTDB taxonomy): Bacteria > Acidobacteriota > Terriglobia > Bryobacterales > Bryobacteraceae > CAWCDJ01. The sequence continues at coordinate 492,619 of CAWCMS010000020.1, read as the reverse complement.
TCATCGCCCAGACCAACGTCGCCCAGCAGGAGATCGTGCTCAAGAACGCGCTCAGCCGCAACGGCATCGAGACCACCTGGCTCGACGAAGTCCACATCATTCCGCTCGACCACTTCGAAATCCCCAAGAGCGACGAGATCCGCCCCGTGCAGGATCTGATCCAGGACGCCCTCTCGAAGCGGCTCGAAATCGGCCGCAGCCGCATCAATGTAGAGAGTCAGAAGGTCATGATCAAGGGCGACCGCAACGGGCTGCTGCCGAGCCTCTCGGCCTTCGCCGAGTTCACCAATCACGGCCTCAGCGGACCTTCGAACCCGCTCTACAATGACTGCTGCGGCGATCCGAACGGTTACTTCATCGGCGGCACCGGCAGCGTGCTCTCCCAGATCTTCCGCCGCAATTTTCCAGACTACTCGATGGGCTTCTCCCTCAATATTCCGTTCCGCAACCGGGCGCAGCAGGCCGACTACGTGACCGACCAGTTGCAGCTCCGCCAGCAGGAGCTGCAGATGCAGCGGGCGGTCAACCAGGTACGTGTCGAGGTGAAGACCGCCGTGATCGGCCTGCAGCAGGCGCGTTCGCGGTATGAGACCGCGGTCGCGACCCGGGAGCTCGGGCAGCAGACCCTCGAAGCCGAGCAGAAGCGCTTCATCGCCGGCGTGGGCAGCGTGGCGCTGGTGATGCAGGCACAGAAGGATCTGGCCACCGACGAAGATGCCGAAGTGCAGGCCATGGCCAACTACACACACTCCAAGATTTATTTCGATCAGGCCCTGGGCCGCACGCTCGATGTGAACCACATCCGCATGGAAGAGGCGATCTCCGGGCGCGTCGAGCGGCAGTCCTTCATCCCCGGCAACGTACCTTCGGGGGGTGCGAAGTGAAAACCAGGCTCCTGGCCGTCTTCATGGCGTGCCTGACAACTACGTTTTCCTTCGCGCAAGATCTGCCGCAGGTGCAGAGGCCGCAGGTGTGGATCCCCATCCAGCCCTACCGGCCGCCGGACATCGCACCCATCCGGATGGCGAATTCCGGACGGCTCTATGACCTGATCCGCGCCGGCCATCTTTACCTGACCGCGGATGATGCCGTCGCCCTCGCCATCGAAAACAACCTGGATCTCGAAGTGGACCGCTATGGCCCGCAACTCGCGGAATGGCAGCTCCAGCGCAACCGCGCTGGCGGACCGTTACGCGGCGTACCCAGCGCCAGCGCGCAGGTTTCGAGTGTGAACAGCGGCGTCGGCGTGGCCGGGAGCGCGGCCAGCGCCGGCCTGGGTGGCAGCGGCGGCAGCGGCGGCGTTGGTGGCGGCGGGAATGCGACCATTCAGCAGGTCGGCGCCATCACCCCGAACCTTGACCCCACCCTGCAGGCCACGACCACCTTCTCTCACCTGACGTCGCCGCAGGCCAACACTGTGCAGAGCCAGATCAACGCTGTGGTCGACAATTCGCGGCAGTACAGCGGACTCCTGCAACAGGGCCTGCTCAGCGGCGGTTACTTTCAGTACCGCGATTACGAGCAGTATCTCAATGAGAACGCTCCCACTAACGTCCTGAATCCGACCTCCGCGCCGCGCATGGATCTCATCCTCAAGCAGAACCTTCTGTCGGGTTTCGGCACCAGACTCAACAGCCGCGGCATCCGCATCGCAGGCATCAACGTCATCGCGGCGCGCGAAAGCTTCCGCGCGCAGTTGCTCAACCTGGTGGCCAGCGTCCTCAATCTCTATTGGGATTACGTGGCCGCCAGCGACGAGCTCAAGCTGCGCCGCCACTCGCTCGAGATCACCGAGAAATTCCTCGAAGACACCAGGTACGAGATCTCCGTCGGCGCCATCGCCGGCGTGGAACTCCCGCGTGCGCAGGCCGAAGTCGCCAGCCGCCGGCAGGACGTGGTCATCGCCGACGCCAACATGCGCCAGAAGGCTGTCTCCCTCAAGGATGCCCTCAGCCATCGTGAGGATCCGGCCCTCGAAGCCGCCGACATCGTCGCGCTCGACCGCGTCGAGGTCCCTGATTCCGAAACTCTTCCGCCGCTGCGCGAGCTCGTTTCCACCGCCATGGCGAAGCGGCCGGACGTCGCCGTGGCGAAGTTCCGCGGCCAGACCGACGAGATGAACCTGATCGGCACCACCAGCCCTCTGCTGCCAAGCCTCCAGGTGCAGTTTCAGACCTACAATCGCGGCGTGGCCGGCTCCCCCCAGCCCTCCGGCGGCGAAGCCAGCAACTATTTCATCGGCGGGTACGGCAACGCGCTGGGCCAGGTCTTCCGGCGCGACTTCCCTAACAATATTGCCAGCGTGCAGTTCTCGGCGGCGATCCACAACCGCCAGGCACAGGCGGATTACGGAATCGATCAGCTTCAGTTCCGCCAGTCTCAGGTCCGCGACCAGAAAGACCGCAACCAGATTCTGGTGGACGTGGCCAGCCAGTTGAGCGCCTTGCAGCAGGCCCGTTCGCGCTACGAGGTTGCCCGCGATACGCGCGTCCTGCAGGAACAGCTCCTGGCCGCCGAACGGCGCCGCTCCTACGGTCCGCAGACGTTCACCTACATCATGGCCGACCAGCGTGCGCTGATCGCCGCGCAGCTTTCCGAGATGGATGCCGCCGGGACCTATGTCCGGGTCCGCATCGCGCTCGACCAGGTCCTCGGCGAAACGCTTGAGCGGAACCACATCACGGTGGATGAGGGTCTGAACGGTAAGGTGGATCGGACCTCGCGGGCGGCCGAGGCGCCATAACCCGCGAGTCGGCTATCTTAACTATCAGTGCCTTATAAAGCCGTCATCTTTGATCTTGGCCGGGTCCTGGTGCATTTCGATTTCGGGCGCGGCTATCGCGCGTTGGAGGGCCTCTGTCCTTATCCCGCGGCCGAAATTCCGCGCCGTATCGCGGCCACGGGACTCGTGGAGCGGTTCGAGACCGGGATGGTCGAGCCTGGCCCGTTCGTGGAGCAGTTCTGTTCCCTTCTCGACCTGCGGATTGACTATGCCGGCTTCTGTGAAATCTGGACCTCGATCTTCACCGACCCGCTGGTGCCGGAGAGCCTGCTCGAAGGGCTGGCATCGCGCTACCGCCTGGTGATGCTATCGAATACCAACGCCATCCATTTCGAAATGGTCCAGGCCCACTATGGCAGCTTGCTGAGGCATTTTCACGATCTGGTGCTGTCGTATCGGGTGAAAGCCATGAAGCCCGATCCCGCCATTTATCAGGCCGCGATCGAGCGCGCCGGGTGCCGTCCCGAGGAGTGCTTTTACACGGATGATATTGCCGAGTACGTCGCCGGAGGCCGCCGCGCCGGACTCGACGCCGTACAGTTCCAGTCCGCCGGGCAGATTGAAGCAGAATTGAGGAGCCGCGGAATCACCTGGTAAATAAAAAAACGGGCGTCCCGAAGGACGCCCGGTGAGGAGCACTTGTAATCCACTCGGAGGGTGCGGATTACAAGAGTGGAGGAGCTTACGCCAACAAACCGCCATGTCCCAGGCCGGCCACTTCCCAGCCAGTGACATGGTAGCGAGCCAGGACCGGTGGCAGAACCAGATCCACCACGTTCGGCTTCGCTGACCGGAAACAACCTGGCGCCGAGATGATCGGCACTTCGTCCTTGTAGGACAACAGCAGCAGGTTCCCCGGTTCTACAGGGGCCAGAAACCGCTCAACCATGCCGCCAACCCGTACCATCGCCTGCCCGATCACGTCTTCCGGACCAGCCGGAGCCGTGGTCGAAGCAACCAGAATCACGCAGGGCTTCGATCTCAAGAGATGTTGTAGGCAGCGCGCGACAGAATTCTCATCTTCCGTGCATGCCAGAACATAATTTGCGTTGACGCCGAACCGTTCGAGCCTCTGGCGCATGATGTTTTCGAACAGTTGGCGCGCACGCTCCCCGCTGATGGGGTCGGTGTAGAGAACTCCAACACTCGGGGTCCGCATCGGCCGCGCCTGTAGGATCGGCCCACGCTCCTTGATGATATTAATGACTGCTTCGAGCTGATCTTTGGCAACGGCGAAGGGAGCGCTCTTGACGGTGGCAATCCTTTGTCCCGCAACCGCATAGCTGAAATTGAGGGAGGTTGCTATGACCACGCTGGCGGTGCAGTTGATCTGCTTCAGGAGTTCGTCATCCACCAACACGCAGCAATTCTCGGTAGCCAGAAGGTTGGCCCGGCCGCCGGCAGCCAGGCGAATCTCGAAGCTGCCGCAGCCCATCTCGCTGGCTACTGCGCAGACAGCGTCGTCCTCGCCGACCTCTCCATCCTCCAGTTCGGTAACCCAAATGCTTTCCATGCCCTCGGATTCCAAGACCCGGATATCTTCCTCACTGATTACGTGACCTTTGGCCAGCAGCTTCTTCCCACCCGGGCGGAATACGGTGCAACAAAGGACCCGTCCAGTTGAGGATTTCACGTCAACTGTCTGTGCTCTCATGCTTGCCTCACAAGGTAGATTAGGTGAGCCTCAATTTCAGGCTTTTTTGTCCTTAAATTGAGTCTACAATGGGTCCGTTGCAAAGCAGCACACTTTGTTGGTGGTCTTTTGCGGGGTGTAGCGGAATTCCCTAGTTTGGGGGTATTGTCTTAACTGTTTTGGGGTGTTGGAATCTGAATGTACTGGTCGTCCGCCGACCCGGAGGTTTGGATCCACCGCTCCGGCTGCGATTCCGGCCGCAGCACCCGCAACACCGCGATCTCATCGCAGGCATGGAACTTAGGGCATCTCAGGCAGTCCTTCCAGGCCTTCAGTGGCAGCAGGCCCCGCTCCACCACCTGGAACCCCACTTTTCCGAAGAAGCCGGCTACGTAAGTGAAAGCGAATACGGCGTCCAATTCGTATTCCTCGGCTTCGCGCACCAGCGCTTCCACTACCTTGCGCCCGACTCCCCGCGTTTTGGCGTGTTCGTGCACGGCCAGCGACCGGATCTCCCCGATGGTCGGACTGTAGAAATGCAGCGCGCCGCAGCCGAGCAGTTCTTCGCCGTCGAGCACCACGGTGAAGTCGCGGATCGCCTCCGACATCTCGAACTCGGTCCGCGGCAGCATTACGCCTTTGGCAGCGTAGCCGTTGATCAGCTCGAGGATCGGCCGGATGTCGTGCATGGCCGCCTTGCGGATGGTCAGCCGCTGCCGGGCCGTCGACGATTCCATGAATGCATCGTCCCTCACCGCGCTGATCATGCTGTTTGCACCCCACCGCGCACCAGTCTGGTGCCAATCTCCTCGCCGGCCAGCAGCCGGTCCAACACTCCCGCCGCCGCGCCCGGCGCGATCCGCACCGCTTCCACGCCGCCCGCGAGCGCTGCCATGGCCGCCTCGAGTTTTGCCTGCATCCCGCCCGTGGCCGAACCGTCGGCGATCAACTGGCGGCTCTCTTCCGCGGTCAGTTGCCGCCGCACCTGCTTCGAGCCATCCAGCACGCCTTCCACATCGGTCAGGAAGACGAGTTGATCGACGCCGAACGCCACCGCGCACGCCACCGCCATCTGGTCCGCATTCACGTTGTAGACCTTTCCATCGCGGTCGCCCGCCACGCAGGCCACCACCGGGAGGAAGCCGCCCCCCACCAGCGTCTGCAGTAGTCCGCTGTTGGATTTCACAACACGTCCGACGGCGCCGAGCTCCGGATTCATCTGCTCCGCCTCTACCAGCAGTGCGTCGATCCCGGTGATCCCGACCGCGAGGGCGCCCGCGCGATTCAGCCGCGCCACCAGCTCGTGATTCACGGTCCCTGCAAAAACTTTGAGGACGGCGTCCACCACCTCAGGCCCCGTCACCCGCAGCCCGTTCACAAAGCGGCTCTCTACGCCGCGTTCGGCGAGAAAGCGGGTCATCTGCTTGCCGCCGCCATGGACCACCACGAGCTCCGCGCCGGTCCCGCGCGCCGCCACAATCTGTCGCGCCAGAGCATCCGCCGATGCCGCCGAATCGAGCAGCGTGCCGCCGAGCTTCACCAGCAGCTTCACAGCAGCCCCTCGGTCTCCGGAAATCCGAGCATCAGGTTCATGTTCTGCACCGCCTGCCCCGCCGCGCCCTTAACCAGGTTGTCGATCGCGGCCACGACGACGGCCCTTCCAGTCGCCGCATCGAGCGCGACGCCGAGGTCGCAGAAGTTCGTCCGCGCAACGCCCTTCAGGTCGGGCATGTGCCCCGGATGGAAGAGCCGGATGAACGGCTCGTTGCCGTAGCGCGCTTCGTAAATGTGGAGCAAGTCCTCAGCCGATTGCGGCCCGTTGGCACGGAAGTAGATGGTTTCGAGAATGCCGCGATCGAGCGGCAGCAACTGCGCCGCGAAGCTGAATTCGCGCTCTTCGAGGCCCGAGATCTGCAGCACCTCCGGCACGTGCCGGTGCTTCAGGATCGAATAGGCCGAGAAGTTTTCGGCTACTTCGCAAAAGGTGTTCTTGAGCGTCGGTTTGCGTCCCGCTCCGCTGACCCCGGACTTCGCATCGCATACGATGCCTGCCGCGCGATCCACCACCCCCGCCTCGATCAGCGGCCGGATCGCCAGGTTGGCGGCCGTCGGGTAGCACCCCGGATTCGAGACCAGCCTCGCCGCGGGAATGCGCTCCCGGCAGAATTCGGGCAACCCGTAAGCTGCCTCCGCCAACAGGGCCGGCTGGGTATGGAATTCCTTGTACCAGCGGTGATAGTTTTCCGGCGTGCGCAGTCGGAATGCACCGCTGAGGTCGATCACGCGGGTTCCGGCTTCGAGCATGGCCGGCGCCAGCTCCATCGAAGCCTCCGGCGGCGTGCCCAGGAAGACCACGGCAAGCTGTTGATCCCGAACCACTTGCGATGTGCAATCCAGGCGCTGCGGCCCCTTGTGATTGCGGATCGCCGGAGCTTCCGTCTGCTCGCGATGATCCAACAGCACCGGCGTGACCCCACTGTGCCGCGACAAAATGCGGACCAATTCAGCCCCGCTATACCCCCGATACCCGACGATGCCGACATTCAACATGGATGTTTATGCGCCCTAATGAATAAATATACCACAGCCTGAGGACGGATTGCCGTCTGTCACAAAGGACACAGACGGCTTCCGAGAGGTCGCAACGCCGTGGCGGTGCTACGCACTAGGAGGATGCACTCCCGTGCAGGAAGAGAGAACGCATGTACCAATTTTGCATCATGATTCACGGCGTCCGGCACTGCTTCGAGGTGCCGCTGCTGATCGACCGCAACCTCATCAGGAAGCCGCCACCGAACAACTATCCGCCGTTCGAGTTGGCGGCGACCGTTCTGGAACTGGTAAACGTAGTGGGACCCAGCGAATTCTCGAAGGAAATCGCCGCGGTAGCGACTCGCTTTATGGCAAATGTGCAGAAAGGCCTGCCAAGTGGCGTCGAGCTCACGAAGTCTCAGGCCACCGCCGCTGCGGACTAACGGATAACCGTTGCGGACCGCGAAACAGGGCGGCAACGGCATCGAGGCCGTTCCGCCCAATCTTTCAGTCCTCCGACACGGACCGCTGGGCCAGCTCGCCGAAGATCGGCAGGGGGTACGCCTCGTCGTGCGCGGCTTTCACCATCATGAAAATCGACGCGCCCAGCAGGACCGCCTGAATCAGGTGGTTGACGTGGAAGGAGGGCGCCACCGAAAGAATCGGCCGCACCACCCAATCGTCCATCAGCCAGGCGACGAAGAGGTACAAGCCCTGGAACGCATGGAAGCGGACCGTGCGATCGTGGCGGAATTTCTGCGAGGCCAGTACGATGATCGAAAAGATCCAGCCGAGCCCGGGGACGTAGCACAGGATGGACGCCGTGCGCGGATTTAACGATGCCATCGGGTCGGTGCCTCCGGCCGCCGCATAGGGCGGCGCGCCTGGTGGCGGCGATCCTGGCGCCGCGGCCGACGGCTGGCGGGCTCCGCAGCGCGCGCAGAATCGTTCCGCGCCCCCTACCTGGCCTCCGCAATGGCTACAAAATGGCATCCGTTAATTCATACGTTATTCGAGTGGCCTGTGTTCCTGCAACGTCTTAACCGGGACGTGATACGATTTCGGCAATGAAACCCGTGCTCGCCATGCTCGTATTGCTGGCGTCGGCTTCGCTCCTGTCGGCCGCCAAAACGCTGGAGGTCTACTTCATCGACGTCGAAGGCGGACAGTCCACGCTCGTGGTGTCGCCGTCCGGCGAGTCGATGCTGATCGACACCGGCTGGGCCGGCCACAACCACCGCGACGCCTTGCGCATTGCTGCCGCAGCCAAGGCCGCGGGCGTGAAGAAGATCGACTACCTGGTCATCACACACTACCATGCGGACCACGTCGGCGGCGTTCCGCAGCTTGCCGAGAAGCTGCCCATCCTCAACTTCGTCGACCACGGCCCCAGCGTCGAACACGCCAAGGACGCCGACATCCTCTTCGCCGCCTATTCCGCCTTCCGCGACAAAGGCAAGCACATCCTTGCCAAGCCGGGCGACAAGTTGCCCATCAAGGGCCTGGATGTGACCGTGCTCACGTCGAACGGCGAGGCGATCCCGGAGCCGCTTCCAGGCGCCGGACAGCCCAATCCGGACTGTGCCAAGTTTCAGAAGAAGGACACCGACGCGACCGAAAACGCCCGCTCGGTCGGGCTGCTCGTGCAATATGGCGATTTTCGCCTGCTCGACCTGGGAGACCTCACCTGGAACAAAGAAGCCGACCTCGTCTGCCCGAACAACAAGATCGGCCTGGTGGATCTCTACGTGGTCTCGCACCACGGCCTGAACCAGTCGGGCTCCCCGCAACTGGTGCACGCCATTTCACCGCGCGTGGCCGTCATGGAAAACGGCGCGCGCAAAGGCGGCTCGCCGGAAGCCTGGCAGATCATGCACGATACCCGAGGTTTGCAGGATATCTGGCAGCTTCATTTCTCGGTGGCGGGCGCCCTGGCGCACAATTCGCCCGATCCCTTCATCGCCAATACGGATGAAATCTGCGAGGGCAAGTGGCTCCGCCTCACCGTGCAGCGGGAAGGCAATTTCACCCTCTACAACAGCCGCAACAAATTCGAGCAGAACTACGCGAAGCGCTAGGGCTTGGTGGGGCCGGCTTTCACTGTTCCAACTCGATGATGCGTTGCTTCACTTGCTGCGCGTCTTCCACCTTTGGCAGAACTTCCAGATACTTCTTCATATGATTCGCCGCGCCCTGCCGGTCCCCTTTGGCCGCCAGGACCGTCCCCAGCAGAAGTTCGGCCTTCGGTACAGCGTGCTCGGGGTCCAGTTCTACCGCCTTGGCCGCACTCTTTTCCGCCGCCTCCAATCGCCCCAGTGCCAGGTTCGCCATGGCGTTATAGAAGTACACCGGCACCGATTGGGTGTACCTGACCTCCAGCGCCCGGCCTGTAATGCCGGCCGCGTCCTCCATTCTTCCTTCGCGTACGGCAAGCTGCGCAAGCAACACATACGGCTTTACATAGTTCGGATCGGCCGCAAGAGCACGCTCCCAGGCTTCTCGCGCCTCCCGTGGCCTGGATAATTCGCCGAGTGCCTCGCCCAGCGCACTCCAGGCGGATGCATACTCGGGATGGATCGTCACCGCTCGCCGGAATTCTTTCTCCGCCTGCGGCCATTTCTGGTTCTCCAGGGCCTTCATGCCCTTCTCCCAAGCCTTCCGGGCCTCCGGGGGCGCCTGCAGTGTGGCGACTGAGACCTCCGATCCTTCGGCGTCCCCGCCGCTGCGCTTCACTATGATCACCGCCCTGTCATGAAGCGTGACGGTGACCTTTCCATAGCCTTTGATGACGAACGCTGCCAGGCAGCGGTCCGTTATCTTCGCCTCACGGGTGTAACTTTGGTCTGCGGGCACATAGTCCGCCAGCGTGCCGCTATACAGGATCTTTCCATCTAACCCGATCGAATGCACCCGGCACGAATTCCCGTTCAACGGAGGCAAAGCCAGCGGCAACTCCGGGAAGGGCCGGCCATCTTCCAGCACCAGCTTCGCGGTGTACATTTCCCCGGCAGCCCATGCGCTCCCGAGCCCCAGACCCAGCGGCAACGACAGCAGGAGACCGATGCGTGTGCCGCTCAGCACAAAGCCGAACCGATTCCGTCGCATGACGGTAATAGGATATCGTCATCCGATTCTCAGCGCCATCGTGGCGGGGCCGCGAGGGCTTCCGGGCGGCGGTCGCGGCGCTACCTTCCAAATCTAATCGTGGTTCTTGACCGGCTTCGGATCTTTGGTCTCGGTTGTCTTGTCTTCGGGCAGCGGCGGCGGCGTATCGGCCGTATCGAAGCTGATGGCGGAATCGGCCGAGTACTTGCGGTAGATGCGGAACTCCTCGTCGTTGCGCGTCATGTAGTCGCCGGTCGCCATCGTGGTGGTCGCCTTCAGCGGCAGCAGGAACGTGTGGTTGGAGATGTCCTGGTAGTCGTAGTCGAGAGTCGTCTCCGTCAACTTTACGGGAAACGTGGCCGGGATATTTTCCGCGGCCAGCGTCACCCGCATGATGTCGTGCGTGTTCGCGTCCACGTAGATCAAGCCGTGGTAGGCCGGCACGATATCCATCGACCGCTCATAGGTGATGTGCCACTGTGAGTGGGACTGGGCGACGCGGTAGCCGAAGGCCATGACACGCCGTCCGCGCAGAGTGCCCCAATGGTCCCATTCGAACCGGGCTTCGGTGCCGGGCTCGAAAATGTCCTTCATCATGCTGCCGAAGTCGCCGGTGGAGGTGGCTCCGCCGAGCGTTCCGTAGTCCTGCTTGGTGATGGTATTGTTCACCAGGATCAGCTTGTAGTTTTCCTTCTGCTCGAAGTAGCTCAGCTTGATGGTCAGGGTATCGAGCGCATGCCAGGAGGGCGAACTGCCCACGGGGCCGCCGTACTTGGTGCCGGGAGGCATCGCCGCGTAGCGCCGTGTCACCTGCGTGCAGATGAAGTCCGGAAGCTGTTTGCTGTAGTCCAGGGCCTTCTCGCGGATCTGGTCGATAATGGCGGCCTGCTCCTCGGAACTGGGCGGCGGAATCGGCACGACCTTCGGTTCGAGCGGCAGGGCTTTGGCTACGGGCAGGGATTCGGTGTGGTCGCGGAGTGCGTGCAACGCCTCCAGGGTCTTGGGGCCCAGCGAAAGAGTCCCCTGCAAATCTTCGATTTCACGGTCGTCCAACCGTTCGGTCAGCCTTACTTTTTCCAGATATCGGGCGAGTTCGCGGTCGCTCATTCTTCCGTCTTTGAGGAAATCCTGGGAAGATTTGAGGAAAGCGACCAGCTTTTCCAGGGACATCGTCTGGCCATTCGCGGCGAGGCAAACCGCGAATACGGCAGCCAGCAGGCGGTAACGCATACCCTATTTTCGCACGTCGGTTCGGACCGGCCGATTTCCGGTGCCATGGGGCTGCCGAAGCGCGGCGGCGGACCGAGGCTCGATGGACTTTCTGACCGCGTTGTGCCGCCAACCCGGTTGCGTTAAACTCTCTGATACTCCATGGGCTGGACGCAGGAGGCTTTTTCGCGCCTCGCGGCGCTACTCACACGCGGCAAAGCATCCCGATCGGAGGGGCCAGTTCTCTGGGCTGGTGCGGGACTTTCGGTGCCCGCCGGTTATCCAACCTGGGGAAAGCTATCCGAGCAACTGCGCGAGCTCTCCGTGTCGAGTTTGGATCCTGGGCTCGAGGGAACTTCTCTCATTAATGCCTTTGCCGCCGCCAATGGCGAAGGTGAGCTGACCGACGCACTGGCGCGCCTTTTCCCTTCGCGGAAACACCTTCCCGTACATGGCAACCTGGTGGCCCTTCCGTGGGACAGCATCGTAACAACCAACTACGACGATCTCCTGGAGGATGCCTGCCGGGACCGAAAAATCGACTTCCTCGTAATTACCCTTGAGCAGAATCTGGATATCCTCAACGCCCGGAGGTTTCCGATTATCAAGGCCCACGGCAGTATCACGGACTACCGCAACGTCATTTTGGACACGAGGAGCTACCAGGACTACGCCCATACTTATCCCAGAGCGCTCGCCGATCTGGAATCGCGTTTGAGGAAGCACTCGATGGTCTTCTTTGGATGCTCGATGACCGACCCGCGTCTGCTCGAGTGGCTCCGGAGGCTGGGCCCCGGCGGACGATCGAACCTAAAAGCCTCGACTGCCGTACTCACCGAAGCCGATTGGGGCAAGCTTCCCACGGATACGCAGGAGCTTTTGCGGGAAGCACACATCGAGAAATTCCTAATCCAGAATCACAGCGATATTCCCGTGCTCGCGGAGGCACTTTGCCGCGAACTCGGGGTGGAGGAGGGGAATGCGGGAGGGCACGGCGGAAGTGCCGCTGGGGGGATCAATGTCAGCTTCCTCGCCAAATTTCTCGATCGAAAGCCTCACGTGAGCTGCGTCGTGGGTGCGCTGCCCGGACGTCGCCGCGGATTCCGGTCGGCGCACGTGTTTCTGTTGTGTGGCCACCATAAACACTCGCCGGATAGTCTGATCGAGCGTTTGTCAAAAGAAGACATTCGCCAGCTCGCTTCGAAGTCATCGGATATCTCCTACTTCTCCGAGCCGATCGCCGTCAGATGGCCCTATCTGGAAGATACGGCCAGGTCACTCGACGCACTGCTCGAAGCATTGTTCGTCGCAATGCAAAGACAGGGTGGAGATTGGAGCGACATTCCTTCCGCCGCGAAGTACCTTCATGAAAGCTGCAAGGGTATGCCACACAAGGTCTGGTGCGTTCACCACACCATCGAGACTTCGTACTGGACCCGCTCCACCCCCGATCTGGTATCGAGCTATCTGACGTTCTGGGAGGAGGTCGCAAGGCTCGACCCGGAGATGTGCTTCATCGTTTTTCTGAAGCTCGTGTATGGGAATTGGTCCGGCAGCGCCAGCTTCACTAAGAAACGGTTCGAACTGAGGCGGCGGTGCCGGCGTTCGGAGGTTTTTCGCGATACGCTGCCCAGGCTTACTTCGGTAGGGCCAAGCGATGTTTACGCCTGGCTGCGCGAGCATCATATCGTCCCTCCGGAGCCTCCTGGCGACTTGATCCGGCTGTGGTTCCACCGGAGGCCTCTCGGGCTGCCCATGGAAACCATGGAGTACCGAATTACGAAGACGCTCGGAAACTGGAGGGCAGCAGGGTGAATCGCTATATCGGCAATAGCTGGGAGAAGGTGCAGCTGAAGCCGTGGGAAACCATCGCGCTCGATCGCGTGGCCATCACCGGTCCGAAGGGCTATATCGCCAGTCCAGGTCTGCGACAGGCTGTCAACGTTGCGCTGCAGTTACAACAACCGCTATTGGTTACCGGTGATCCCGGCACCGGCAAGAGTAGTCTGGCTGACAGCGTAGCCTATGATCTCGGTCTTTCGAGCGCACTGCGATTTTTCACGACCACCACCGCCTCCGCCCGGGACGTCTTCTATCGGTACGATTCCTTGAGCCACTTTCAGGATGCCAACATCAGCAGGATGGCCGGCATCCATGTGGAGCAGTACATCAGCTACGAGGCATTGGGCCTCGCGATCCTGCGATCGAACCCTCCCGAAGCAGTCAACGAGCAATTGCCTCCTGCCTGGCAAGTTCAAAAGCAGGAGTGTTCCGTTGTCCTGATCGATGAAATCGACAAGGCGCCCCGCGACTTTCCCAACGACATCCTGAATGAGATCGAACACCTTCGTTTTCAAGTTCGTGAGACGGGGAAGGCCTTTTCCGCCGATCGTGCATTCTGGCCGATCGTGGTGATGACCAGTAATTCCGAAAACACCCTTCCCGATCCTTTCCTTCGCCGGTGCGTGTTCTACCACATCGAATTCCCGGGACCATCGGAGCTACGGGAGATCGTGCGCAGGCGGTTGCCGGAAGTTTCCGAAAAAGAGTTGTTTCTGGACGGAGCCATTCGTCAGTTCTCCGAGATTCGCAAATTGGCCTTGCGCAAGCGGCCGGCTACTGCCGAGTTTCTGGCTTGGGTACAGGTGCTCGAAAGAGCCGGGGTGAATCCGGAGAGCCCGCGCGAAGGCGACGTCGAAGCCTTGATTTGCAGCTACTCGATCCTCGCCAAAAACGAAGGGGATTACAAGCTACTGCGCGATCGCATCCTGCGCACGGACGGCGGGCACAGTGCCGCAACCGCTTGAAACCGGGAGCGTTCGGGCGCTGCCCTTTGAAGGTTTCATCGCGCACCTGCGCATCCTGGGATTCCGGATCGGGATTGACCAGGTATTGAAGCTGCACCAGATCGTCGATTCGCTGGATGATCGCTCTTCACCGGACGATCTGAAGTTGATGTTATGCGCCGTCTTTTCCAAGGACTCGGAACAGCAGGAACGGTTCTACCGGGCGTTTGAGAGTTATTTCGCCATCTTCTTCGGACCGTCGCCCGCAGTTGCTCCCCCCGTTCCGCCGGCAGCATTGGCCGGCCCCAAGCGGCGTACCTACTGGTGGGTCGCGGCGTCGGCAATAGCCCTCTTCGTCATAGCCGTCCTGTTGATTCGCAGCGATTCTTTCCAGGCTGCGCGGTTTGGCGCTGCGCCTCTCGCCAGCCTTGCGGCAGCGCCCGGAACCGTCTTTCGTCAGATTCATTTCCAGATCCCCGAACTCAAATGGTTGCCCTGGGCGGCTCTGCCCTTGGCGGTCGTGTTGTGCCTCTTCTGGTACTCGCGGCCTCGTTGGGCTTTTGAGCAGACTCCGAAATCGCGATATGCAGTGCCGTTGCCGCACCGGCCGCCGCTTTTTGCGGACCTGGAAATCCGCAAGGCGGCTCTTCGCTTGAGGCATCGAAGACCGTCACAAGGGATCGCGGTCGATATTCACCGATCGATCGATGCGACTATCGAGGCCCAGGGAAATCTCCAGCTGCAATATGCCCCGCGCCCCTCGACTCCTGAGTATTTGATCCTGATCGATTCCTCCGGCCCGAAGGACCATCAGGCCATTCTGTTCACGGATTTGGCGCGCAGCCTGACCAGGGAATCCGTTCACACCTCGATCTGGTATTACGATGCGGATCCTCGCTTCTGCCAAGCGGAGAATCAACGGGAATATGCATATCTGCCGGAACTGGGCAGCAGGTACCCGGAAGCGGTTCTCGTGCTGATGGGGTTAGGCAGCGAGGTGGTTTCCCCGGTTACGGGAGCGCAGGCTCCCTGGGCATCCTATTTTGATGGCTGGAAGAGGCGGATCCTGATGACGGCGGCGCGACCGGACCCACTTAGTGCGCCGGCTTTGCATGATCGCTTCGTAATTGCGCCTCCCACACCGGCGGGTTGGGCCGATGCCGTGGCCGCCCTGGATAGCTCGACTGGGTTCTGGCCGCCGAACAGCGCATGGCCGGCCCACTCTCCGGCCGATTTTTCGTCAGTCGAAGCGCTCAAAACCCAACTTGGCGCCGAACGGTTTCGCTGGCTCTGCGCATGCGCGGTCTATCCGGAACTCGATTGGGGACTGACCATGACGCTCGGCGAAGCGATTCTCGGGCCGGCGGCTTGGGACCTCCACAATCTTCTCGCCCTGTCGGTTCTGCCTTGGTTTCGAAGGGGTCTGATTCCTCCGCGTTTGCGCCAGGAGCTGTCGGGAAAGCTCAGCGGCAAGAATCGGCGTCAGATTGCCGAAGCGACCAGCTTGTATCTTGCGGGAGCTCTCGATGCCAGGGTGCGACCCCGAGCGGCCCTGAGAGTGGACCTGGACGTAGCGAGGCTGAACTCACTCCGCCGGACGCTGAAATGGCTAAGGTCTCCGCTGCGGGGGACGGCGATCGTTCGATCGTTTGAGCTCGCGTTAGGCAAATTGTCCCGCTTGCTGTGGTCGAATCTGTTGCGGATCGCGATTGCCGGGGCCATCGGTTGGTCAGCGTGGATGTTCTTCGAGCGGTGGCCTAATCTGCACCAGGATGTCTCGATGGACATTCCGGGGCCGCCGAGCCTGGCGGTCCGCGCGAGTGCGTCCGTTCGCCCGCCGGATGGCTCTGCTCAACCGGCTCGGCCTCCAGAGCCGCAGCCTGGCCCGACGCGAGCTTTCCAGCTCCCATCACCCTCGGAGCCGCCCAGCGAGGTCCCGGCCTTACCCACGCCTCCCGATTCGGGACGGATCACGCCCGTCGCGGCGCCACCGGCTGAGTTGGAGAATGCGATTCTCATGCCTCCGGACCCTCCCGTCCGACCCACGCTCCCGGCTCGACCGATCAGCTCGATTTTAGGCCCCGCGATTGAAATGAAGGATACTAAGACACCGATTCTTCGTTTCGCGACTTACGCCCAACTCCCGGCCGACCTGCAGGCGCTCTTCGCAAACCGGGCAACGGACAACGCCGGCGGCGCGGCGGCCTACGGGGGCCTGAGGCAGCAGTCCTCGGACCTCGCCTACCTCTTCGACAATCTCGCGAAGGCGCGTCTCATTCTCCCAGACGGGAAGGAACTGCTCTCGTACTTTGAGGGAATCAGCAAGGGAGGCTACTACAGCCAGGTTTGGGCTGATCCGCGCGTTCTCAGTGCTTTGGAACAGATGGCAAACCAGGGAGCCCTTCAGAAGGCGTCCGTTAGCTTTCGATCCGGTGCGACCGCCCTCTACGTGACGAAGGAGAGCGGTGCGGACTTCCGGATTGCCGTCCTGCGAGCCACATCCGGTGCACCTCGAGTACTCCTGGAACTCAACATCGGCGACGGGGGAGGACTCAAAGGGCTTGTCGATAACGCCGTTCGCGTAATTAAGGGGATGCCCGGCGTGACCGGTATCTACAACCGGCTGCTCCATCAGGGACTGGAGCCTTTCTACCGAATCGGATCGGCATGCGACGTCGACGGCAACGGCGTCATTAACAGCAATGATGTAAACCGAATCATCGCTCAAACTTTAGGGCGCGAACCTGCCAGGAACGACTTGAATGGAGACGGCGTGGTAAACGTCGTCGATGTCCAGATTGTCACCAATGCCGTGCTCACCGGGAAGTGCTCGGCCGACTCGCCACCTCAGTCCGTCCCTCCTGCGCCGCCGACCAGTCTCCGGGTAGTGGTTCACTAACAGGGAGAGACTTCCTGATAATGGGTCCGAACCTTGCGCGCGGCCGCCCGGCCCACCACGGCGGCCAGTTGATCTTCGCTGGCGGCGCGCACCAGCTCCGAGCTGCCGAATTCCTTCAGCAGTTTGCGCACGGTCTTCTTCGCCCACGCCCGGAATCGCGTCCAGCTCCGAGGTCAGCTGCCGCGCGTTGCGGCGCGTGCGGTGGAACGTCACGGCGAAGCGGTGCGCTTCGTCGCGGATCGATTGCACCAGGTGCAGGATCGGCGAGAAGCGGTCGAGCACCACCGGCTCGTCCTCCTGCCCGTAGACGTAGATGATCTCCTCGCGCTTGGCGATCGACGCCAGCGGCTGGTCGGTGATCCCGATCGCTTCCAGCGCCTCCGCCGCGGCGTGCAACTGCCCGAGCCGCCATCGATCAGCACCAGCCCGGGCATCGGCTGCGTTCTCTTCCTGCAGGCGCGAGTAGCGCCGCGTCACCACTTCGCGCATGCTGGCGAAATCGTCGTTGCCGATCGACCGTGCGGATGATGAACTTGCGGTAGTCCGCCTTCTTCATCCGGCCGTCTTCCCACACCACCATGCTGGCCACCTTGTCGGTGCCCTGGATGTGCGAGATGTCGAAGCACTCGATGCGCGCGGGCGCCGCGGGCAGGCTCAGAGCGTCCTGCAGCGCCTCCTGAATCGCTTTCGAGGACGGCTTCAGCACGCGGAAGCGCGCGTCGAAGCTGTGCTTGGCGTTGGTCTCGACCAGGTCCAGCATGGCCTTCTTCTGCCCGCGCTGCGGCGTGTGGATCTCCACCTTGCGGCCGCGCTTTTCGGAGAGCAGTTCCTCCAGCACCTCGCGGTCTTCGAACTCCACCGGCACGTGGATCTCGCCGGGAATGTACTGCTGGTCCAGATACATCTGCTTCAGCAGCGAGGAGAAGAACTCGCGGCTCGTCGAACTCGCTCCTGGTCTTCCCAGAAGAACTCGCGGCGGTCGACGATCTGCCCGTGGCGCAGGTGGAACAGATTCAGCGCCACCAGCGGCGGCTCGGCGTAGTACGGCGAAGATATCGGTGTCGTCGCCTTTGGCGGCGGCCATCTTCTGCCGCTGCTCGATCTCTTCCACGGTGGTCAGCAGATCGCGCAGCGCGGCGGCCTCCTCGAAGCGCATCTCCGTCGGAGGCGGCTTCCATGCGCGCGCGCAGCTCGCGCGCCAGATCGCTGTGCCGGCCTTCGAGGAACAGGCGCACGTCGCGCACCGCGCGCGGCGTAGGCGTCGTCCGTGGTCAGCCCTTCGACGCACGGTCCCAGGCAGCGGTGGATGTGGTATTGCAGGCACGGCTTGGGATGGTAGCGCGTCAGATCCACCTTGCAGGAGGGCACCAGGAAATGGCGATGGATGAAGTGCACCAGCCGGTGCGCCAGGTTGGCCGGGAAATACGGGCCGTAAGTAGGTGGAGCCGTCCTTGTTCAGACGCCGCGTGACGTAAACGCGCGGATACTTCTCGTGCGGTCAGCTTGATGTACGGATAGGTCTTGTCGTCGCGCAGCAGGATGTTGAAGCGCGGCTTGTACTGCTTGATGAGGTTGTTTTCGAGCGCCAGCGCTTCTTTTTCGTTGTCGACCAGGATGTAGTCGATGTCGCGCGCTTCGCGAGATCAGCGTGCCGGTCTTGACGTCGGCCAGCTTGTCTTCGAGGAAGTAGCTGCGGACGCGGGCGCGCAGGCTCTTGGCCTTGCCGACGTAGATCACCTGTCCGCCGGCGTCCTTGTATAGATACACTCCGGGCGAGAGCGGAAGCTGCGCTACTTTTTCGCGGAGTTCCATGGAAGGGGGGCTCCTTCAATTATAGCGAGCGCGCTAAAATTGAGTAATGGTGCGTTGGATGACCGCCGTCCTGGTGGGATTGTTGGCAGTTCTCACCGCTAGCGGCCAGCAGGGACAGGCTCCCGACAAGGGTAAGCAGGAAGAACTCAAGAAGGACCGGCCCGCGGCCAAGGGCGGGAGCAAATACGAGGTTCCCCCGGAAGAAGACACCGAGGTGGCCCCCGACCAGTATTCTTTCAATCCGCTGCTCGCCGAAAAGAGCTTGAAGATCGGCAATTTCTACTTCAAGCAGGGCAAGTTTCGGGCCGCCGAGGGGCGTTTTCGGGACGCCACGAAGTGGAATGACGGATTTAGCGAGGCTTGGTTGCGGCTCGGCGAAGTCGAAGAGAAATTGAGAGATAAGGTAGCTGCGCGGGAAGCGTATCAAAAATACCTGGAAGTAGCTTCCGACGCGAAGAATGCCGGCGACATCCGAAAAAAAGTGGAAAAACTGAAGTAGCCCTAACGAATGAGCCGCACGAGACCGTAGCTGACCAGGCAAATTACGACGGCTAGCGCCAATCCCCCATCGATCTGAAGCCCGTGATGCTGTACGGCGGCAGGCAGGAACCGCTCAACCCCCAGGTAGATCAGGCTGCCGGCGACCACCGCGATGAGGATCCGCCAGAAGCGTACGATCATTGCAGCGGCGGTCCGCTCCGCGACGACGTAATGGCGTTTCGGATGGCCTGAAGCAGGGCATCGGTGGTGAACGGTTTGGAAAGAAACGGCACTCCCGATTTTCCGATGCATTCGAGCAGCGGGTCGTCGACATAGCCGGACATGAAAACAATCGGCAGATCCGGCCGCAGCCGGGCCAAACGGTGGGCCAATTCCGAGCCGTTCATTCGCGGCATGACGACGTCGGTCAGGACCAGGTTTAACTCGTGAATCCGCGATTCCACCAGGAACAGAGCCTCTTCGCCATCGGCGGCCTCCCAGCAGTCGAAGCCTCGCAGTTTCAACAGGGAGCAGACCATTTTGCGGATTGACTCCGCGTCTTCCACCACCAGAACGATTCCAGCAGATCCTCCGGCCTGCAAAAGACCCTCCGGGCGATCGAAACTGCACGCAAGCTGCCAAAGCGGTCTCGGGTTGCCGCCGTATCGCCCCCGCTGCTATAATACCCTTTCGATACGTTCGGGAGATTTCTGTCTTATGGCAAAAGTTTGTGATGTTTGCGGGCGCGGTCCTCAGTTTGGACACCGGATCAGCCACGCTCACAATGTGACCAACCGCCGTTGGAATCTGAACCTGCAGTCGGTTCGTGCGCTGGTCAACGGCGCCGGTAAGCGACTCCGGGTTTGCACGTCCTGCATTCGGGCCGGTAAAGTCCAGAAGGTCGCGTAGATCCCTCATCGGTATCGGTCTTTCGTACCGGCAGTTTCACTCCGCAAAAGCCATTTAACCCAGCTTTGCTACGCTCGTAGTGTCTAACTTGGCACCGAGCTTGCACTTAGATCAAGCGGGGGATCCGGGATGCCGGAACAACCGCAAGCACCGCAGGCGGAGAGGCATGAGCCGCCTTGGCAGCCGAACGCTCTTCTCGCCGCTGTGCTCGTCGCGGCGCTAGTGGCCGGGATTCTTTATTACGCCCGCTTTGCCCGGCCGGTCGACAAGCTCCTCGCCAAAGGGGCGTTCTCGGAAACACAAAACATTTTTGCCGCTCCCGGCACGATTACTGTCGGCGATCCGCTCACCGAGGAACAGTTTGTCGCCGAACTGCGGCACGGCGCGTACTCGGCGGCTCCCGCCAATCCGGTCGGTTGGTATCGTACCGGTCCGCAATCGGTAGATGTTTTCCCGGGCAAAGAATTCGCCGGTGCACAGCCGACCCATCTGGAGTTCGAGCGCGGAAGGGTCTCGCGCATCGTCGCCCTCAAGGGAGGCGCCGCGCGTTCGAGTTTCGACCTCGGACCACCGTTGCTCGCGAACCTCGGCGGCGAGCGGGAACGCCGCCTTTTGGTGCGGTACGGGCAGATTCCGCCTTGCGTGGTGCACGCCGTTATCTCAATCGAGGACAAGCGGTTCTTCGACCACTCCGGCGTCGACCTGCTGCGCATCCTGAAAGCGGCCTATGTCGATCTCAAAGACGGCCGCAAGGAGCAGGGCGCCTCGACCCTGACCATGCAGCTGGCCCGCAGCTTCTGGCTCGATCCGGACAAGCGCTGGAAGCGCAAAGTCGAAGAGCTCCTGATCGCCCTGCACCTGGAACAAAAGCTCACCAAGCAGCAGATCTTCGAAGACTACGCCAACCAAGTCTACCTGGGCAGCCGCGACGGCTACAGCGTTACCGGCCTCGGCGAGGCGGCCCACGCCTATTTCAGCAAGGATGTTTCCCAGCTCAAGCCCGCCGAAGCCGCGCTGTTAGCGGGCATCATTCAGCGCCCGGCGTACTTCAATCCGTTTCGTTATCCGGACCGCACGCTCCAACGGCGCAATCTCGTACTCTCGCTGATGCAGCAGAACGGCTACCTGACTGGCGCCGAATACCGGCAGGAATCCGCCGCGCCGCTCGGTCTCAACCCGGAGGCGCCGGCGAGCATCGAGGGCGGATTCTTTATCGGCCTGATGAACGAAGAACTGCATGAGCGACTGCAGGATTCCGCCGTCCAGGCGCACCAGGTGTTTACGACCCTCGATCCGGCCCTGCAGGAGGCCGCGCGGAACGCGGTAGACAAAGGAATGCGGTCGGTCGACCGCATGGTGGGGCCGGACGTCCGTCGTCGCTCCGGCCTGCCGCAGGTGGCGCTGATCGCGCTCGATCCGCATACGGGGGAGATCCGGGCCTTAGTGGGCGGCCGGGATTTCGCCGGCAGCCAGCTCGATCATGCGCTGGCCATGCGGCAGCCGGGATCGGTCTTCAAGCCGTTCGTCTTTGCCGCGGCGCTGAACTCCGGGTATACGCCGGCCACCATCATCGACGATTCGCCCACGACCTTCTTTTTCGCGAGTGAGGTCTACCGGCCTGAGAATTTCCACAACGAGTATATGGGCAAGGTCACGCTCGAAACGGCGCTCGCCGAGTCGTTGAACTCGGCCACGGTGCAGTTGGCGCAAGAGGTCGGCTTCGGGCGGGTGCTGGAATTGTCGAGGGCGGCCGGTCTTACCGATGCGATGGAGCCGACGCCCGCCTCGGCACTCGGAGCGTACGAGACCTCGCCGCTGGCCATCGCGGAAGCGTATACGATCTTCGCCAACCACGGAGTGCGGGTCACGCCGACGACGCTCGCACTCGTGAAAACGGCTGATGGCAAGGTGCTCTACCAGGAGCACCCCGAGAGCCGGATGGTCCTGGATCCGCGCGTTGCTTACCAGGTCAACAGCATGATGCAGCAGGTGCTGCAGACGGGCACGGGCGCTTCCGCCACGGCACGAGGCTTCTCGCTTCCGGCAGCCGGCAAAACCGGAACCACCCATGACGGCTGGTTTGCCGGGTTCACGACCAAGCTCCTGTGCGTGGTATGGGTGGGATACGATGACGGCCGCGATCTGCATATCGATGGAGCCCAATCCGCTCTTCCCATCTGGACGGAGTTCATGCAGCAGGCGGCCGCGCTCGACCGCTACAGCAATCCCCAGCCGTTCCAGCCGCCGCCGGGAGTGATCTCGGTTCGCATCTGTGCGACCAGCGGGCAAGTGGCCGGCCCGTACTGTCCGCGCGCCGAAACTGCGGCCTTCATCAGCGGCACGGAGCCCCGGACTTTGTGCCGGACGCATGTAGCTCCTCGTGTGCCGCAGGTCATCGTGAGCAAGGTCGAAGAAGCCCCGGAACCGCCGGATGGGAGAGCGTCAGGAACGGCCCCGCCGGCCCCGGCCCCACCTGCTCCGGTCAGAGTGCCGCCTCCTACCCAGGCGCCGCCTCTGCCGGCGGTGCTACAACCGCAGCCGGTCCGGGCGCCTGCCCCGGTGCCGCCCCCTGCTACAGCTCCGGTGCAACCGCCGGAAAGAGTCCAGCCGGCTCCCCAGAAAACCCCGCCGGGTCCACAGAAGACTACGCCCCCTCCGGCCACCGACGTGCCTGATTCCTCACCGGAACCGCCGCCCGATTCACAGTGATGCTGTGAAATCAGCCGGCAGGGAGGGGAACGATGGCGCACCTTGGCTTGCTGATGGGGCAATTGCCCCAAGAGTCGCGAAAAGGGGATGTTCCGCCCGCGCAAAAACCCGCAACCTCGGTGGCGCGCCGGCCGATGAAGAAAGCGCCGCTCTGCAAGGCTTGCCTGGATCGCGGCTGCACGGGCCACTGCCGTTTCTAGCAGGAAATTGCGTACCGCTTCATCTTGTTGATGAGTCCCTGGCGGCTCAGGCCCAGCAGCCGGGCGGCCTGCTGCTGATTATTGCGCGTTTCGCGGAGCGCATCGCCGATCATCCCACGTTCCAGGTCTTCGATCGCCGTCTTCAGGGGCACCGGCCGCGACGCTCGGGCGGGCGGTGGCGGCTCCTGCCGTCTGGTCGTCCCCACCCAAAGTTCGTCCTCAGTGATGACGTTGTTCTGCGCGCACGCAGCCAGGCGGATCACCTCGTTGCGCAGCTGACGGATGTTTCCCGGCCACGTGCGACCCTCCAGGCTGTGCAGTACCGCGGGCGCGAAGACGAGCGGCGGCCGTCCGCTTTCCCGGCAATATTCCTGCAGAAAATGGCTCGCCAGCAGTGGGATCTCCTCGCGGATCTCGCGCAAAGGTGGCATGTGGATGTGAATCACCTTGATGCGGTAGTAGAGGTCCTCGCGGAAATTTCCCTTGGCGATCTCGGCTTCCAGGTCCTTGTTGGTCGCGGCCAGCAGGCGCACATCGACCGGAATCGGAGATCGGCCGCCCACGCGCTCCAGCACGCGCTCCTGTAACACCCTCAGGATCTTAGCCTGCGCGGTAATGCTCAGATCGCCGATTTCGTCCAGGAAGAGCGTGCCGCCGTCCGCCTTCTGAAACTGGCCCAGGCGCGGCTGCACGCCGGTTGCGACCCCTTTCTCGATGCCGAACAGCTCGCTTTCGAGCAGCGTTTCGGGCAGGGCGGCGCAATTCAGGGCGACGAAAGGTTTGCGCGCCCGCGGGCTGGTGTAGTGAACGGCCTTGGCGACCAGTTCCTTACCTGTGCCGCTTTCGCCCGTGATCAGGACGTTGACCGCGCTATCGCGGATGCGCTCCACCAGTCGGACCACCTGCTGGATCCGCGGACCGGAACCGATAATTCCGTGGGCTGAAAAGCGGCTCTCCACTTCGCGGCGGAGATGCGCGTTCTGCTCTTCGAGCGCGTCCTGGTTGCGCCGGAGTTCGCCGATCAACTGGGCTGTCTCGACCGCGATGGCGGCGTGGGAAGCCAGAGCCGAAAGGGCATCCTCATCACGTCTCGTGAAGGGCCCCGCCTGTTTGTTAAGCGCCTCGAAAATCCCGACAATCTCGCCCGACTGGTTCCGCACCGGCACTGCCACCAGGTTGCGCGTGCGATAGCCCGTCTGGTCGTCGATGGCGCCGTAAAAGCGCGGATCGCTGTAGGCGTCGCGAACGTTGACCGTCTCCCCGGTGAGTACCGCCTGACCGGCGATTCCCTGATGGGCATCGAAGCGGAGAATCTCCTCGCTCCCCAGGGCCACTTTCGACCACAATTCGTTGCGCTCGCGGTCGAGCAGGAAAATGCTGGCCCGGTCGCAGCCCAGCAACTCCGTGGCTTCCCTGGCGATCAGATCGAGGAGTGCGCCCAGGTCGCGTTCCGAACTCATCCTGCGGCAAATGGTGAGGATCTCGGCCAGCTTCTCGTGCAATTCAGGCTGCGGGACCGACCCCATGGCGATTCAGTCTAACCCATTCCGTCCCATGTGTCCATGACGTGGACAGAGCCGCAATGTCGTGGACAGCGTGTCCACCGGCTGTACGGTCTATTCCATTTTAGAATCAACCACTTGAAGTTGGCCGATCAGTTGCATTTTGGAAGGGCGGCAAGGGCAGCCGAACTCGGAGGCCGGCCGGAATGGGCGGGTCGGAGGAACTCTCATTCCGGTCCGGGAGTTCTTCCCACGCCACTTCCGCTCGTCGCCCAGCAAACCGCGGGATGGAAACGGGCCGCTCGCATCCCACGGAAACCACCGGCCTGTGCAGAATTATCCTTGCCTGCGCTTCCTGAAGGAGGCGCAGGTCACACCTCTCGCCGGATTCTCTTGTCCGTGCCTCGTTTCGGATATACACTGCGAGTGGAGCTGGAAAGCCATGGGTGGAAACCAAATTCCCCCTTACCCTTGACGAAGGTCGCTTCCTCCGATCTTGAATTTGGAAGCGACCCGGTAAGTGTTCTGGCCGTAACCAACCCGGCGGATCTTCACTGCCTCGCCCGGATTTTAGGACATACCCGCTGGTCGCTTCGGTCGGCATCGTCTCTGGCGGAGGCGGTGGACCGGCTACAAGAATCTTCGCGAGTTGTGGTGGTCAGCGATACCTGGGTGGCCGGCGGCACCTGGAAAGACCTGCTGGCTCACGCGCTCGAAAGGCCATCGCCGCCACCCCTGATTGTGGCTGCCCACCATGCGGATGACCGCCTCTGGATGGAGGTTCTGAACTCCGGGGGCTACAACCTGATCGGGAAACCATTCGAGGAACACGAAGTCTTCCGCGTGATCAGCATGGCGTGGCTGCACGGACGGAAGCGGGCGCATGCCGCCGCGCCTGGCCGGTAGCCGCTTAGCTCCGCATCCGGAGCAGCAGATACATACCCACCAGGGCGAAGACCACATCGGGTGACCAGGCCGCCATGGCAGCCGGCAAGAGCCCCACATCTCCGACTTTTTCGAACAGCGGCTGGATCCCGAGATAGGCGATCGCGATCACGATGCTCGCGCCGATGCCGGTCATCGCGCCACGGTTGCCCACCAGGAAGCCGAAAGGCACCGCCAGCATTGCCATGATGATGGCGAACAGCGGATTCGCGAACTTCAGGTAATACTGCACCTGGAGTTTGCGCGTATCCACCAGGCCGGTCTGTTGCAGGTCGGCGATGTACCGCTCGTCTTCCGCCACCAGAACGATTCCAGCAGATCCCCCGGCCTGCAAGAGAGTCCTCCCAGGCGATCGAAACTGCACGCCGTGTGCCAAAGTATCAAGTTGGCGCGGATCAGAGACCCCGCCGAGAGGAGGAGTGCTCAACCCCAATTGCTCAGATTTCAACCGTAACGTGCGGCCAAGTGTCTTACACCACTGCGTACCCGGATGCGCCCAGAGCACTTCTATAACTGCCGGTGAAAAGGGGACGAATGGCAGCGAACGACGCCGTATTGCCAACCGGCCGCGTCCCAGGAATTCACGCCGGTTAGAAATGTCACGTACTGGGGAATCAGCCTGATTGACCGGGCGAAAACGTTAAGTAATCGTCAAGGGGATCTGAAACTACTAAATCAAGCGAGTTCGGTCGCTTCGAATAGAGCGTCGGACCGGCGACTGGGAGAGGAAGTCCATCCGCCAAGCACTTCGCTTGAACCGAGGGAGGTAGTATGTGGTGGGTTCGTTTCAGAGCATTGCTAGTTTGCATGCTGGTGGCCACGTTTGTGCAACTGACCTATGGACAGTTAATCGATGGAGCCGCTAACCCAGACCAAATTCCAGATGTCGTTGCCCTTCGGCTCTTCTTGGGAGCCATAGCGGAACCGCCCACGGCCGCGAGGACGACGCCGGGGGACGCTCCGCTAACGCCGAGCCCAAGGCAAGCGGGAAAGCTCGAACCTGTCGGGCTAGCTCCGGCAGACACAACCGCCCTGCTTCGCTCTGTAGGCACGTGGCAGAAGCAGACCGGTACACGGACCGGGAGCGTCGATCTGGATGCCGTCACGCAGAGCACGGTGAACATGTTGCGAACGCAAATGAGCGCTCAGGGGTTCGCGGCGCTCATGACGTATGTTCGGTCTCAGAAGAAGTACATGAAGAGGGTGCAGGTGCAGAATTAGGTAGCACGGCGGAGGTATTAAGACCATGAGGAGATTTGCAATAAGTCTCGGCTTGTTTGTTGTGTGTGCTGGTGCGGCATTCGGGCAATTCACAATTGATACTTACGAAAACTCGTCCAGCGACGGAACCTATCTGTATGCAACTGGGGTCGTTCAGTATGTGCCCAGCTATGGCTGCTCAATGTGCGCCTCAGCTAACCACTCGTACACGCAAACAGTGACCATCCGGAGCCAGTCTGGCGGCAGCGGTGGCTACAACCAGTGTTATCTACAGACCTCGGCATCGAACGCGGAAAATCTGCAATGCGAAGCTATCGCTACCATAGACCCCAACGCTGGCCTTTATACCATTGAGGACGACCCGGTCGCAATTTGTTCGGAGATCGGCACGTTCTTAAATACTAAGCTAATCGACTACATCGCCATCGCCATCTCGTTTACTCAGACGACACCTTGGCCAATGTTGGGCCCAACGTGCCCGCAGACTCCGGCTTGCCTGCCTGGAACGACCTCGCGGTGTAGCCCGACGGAAGTGATCACTCTTCCCGGCAACGTGTGCTACAACTATTACCAAACTTGGCTTGTGATGGTGAATGGGAGCTGCTTGCCGATTGGTTCGTCGGTGGCTGCCGACGGGCCGGGGACGTGCCATTGACACGCCCTGCACAGCTTCGAGCGTGTAGTCTGCTGGTTGCGGTTGTATGTCTGAACGCAGGAGTTACCGAAATGGAGCCTCGAGCACAAGATGCAGCTTGGCCGACGGATACGAGTGGAGCAGTCTATCTACTGTTCCAGCACTGCTTTCCTCCCGCAAAAGTCGTCGGCAAGCCTGTATGGGGCCGGTTCACGGCCAACCTCTCGGGAACGAGCATCGGCGTCACTCTTGAACGGGACGCGGCGGGGAACACTCGGACGGGACTCGGTCATGGGCCGGATGGCACGCCACAGGTTGTAATGCTGTGGGTGACGAAGGACCGCTCACTGAAGCTTGTAAACTATCATGACCGCTCTGTCTTCACGTTGAAAAGCTCAGCCCTGCCGCGTTCGGAGTCGTGGACTTTCATGGGGCTGGATCCGGAGTGGACCAACGTCCATGAGAAGATCGCAGGCCACGATGCGCGGAAAGTGCTGCTCACGGCACAAAAAGAGAACCCGCTTCGCGCTGCTGGCGAGTGCTGGGTCTCCGAATCTCTGATGCTGGTGATGCGAGAACGCATCGAAACCCCTGACGGACGCGTCAACGAGTGGACACTCACCGAGGTGGAAGAAAGGGCTCCAGCCCGTGATCTCCTGGCGCTGCCTCCCGATTTCACAGAAAGATAGATACCGGAAGCCTCATGCGGAGTGGCGCTGGCGTCAGTTCTCGGACGGCCGCTCGATTTGGTCGACCACGTAGTATTTGACGTTGCTCGTGGACTTTCTCAACCGCAATCCCAGCTCATTGCGCAGAGACGACTCCAGCAATGCAATGCCTTCGGCGCCAAACCCGGGCGAGGATTCTTCCGATCCGCGCGCCTGTATGTCGAAACGGTAAAAGCCGGTCACGCCCGGTCCGGGAATTCTTCCCACGCCACTTCCGCTCGTCGCCCAGCAAACCGCGGGATGGAAACGGGCCGCTCGCATCCCACGGAAACCACCGGCCTGTGCAGAATTATCCTTGCCTGCGCTTCCTGAAGGAGGCGCAGGTCACACCTCTCGCCGGATTCTCTTGTCCGTGCCTCGTTTCGGATATACACTGCGAGTGGAGCTGGAAAGCCATGGGTGGAAACCAAATTCCCTCTTACCCTTGACGAAGGTCGCTTCCTCCGATCTTGAATTTGGAAGCGACCCGGTAAGTGTTCTGGCCGTAACCAACCCGGCGGATCTTCACTGCCTCGCCCGGATTTTAGGACATACCCGCTGGTCGCTTCGGTCGGCATCGTCTCTGGCGGAGGCGGTGGACCGGCTACAAGAATCTTCGCGAGTCGTGGTGGTCAGCGATACCTGGGTGGCCGGCGGCACCTGGAAAGACCTGCTGGCTCACGCGCTCGATAGGCCATCGCCGCCACCCCTGATTGTGGCTGCGCACCATGCGGATGACCGCCTCTGGATGGAGGTTCTGAACTCCGGGGGCTACAACCTGATCGGGAAACCATTCGAGGAACACGAAGTCTTCCGCCTGATCAGCATGGCGTGGCTGCACGGACGGAAGCGGGCACATGCCGCCGCGCCTGGCCGGTAGCCGCTTAGCTCCGCATCCGGAGCAGCAGATACATGCCCACCAGCGCGAAGATCACGTCGGGCGACCACGCCGCCATGGCCGGCGGCAAGCAGTCCGACATCGCCGACCTTTTCGAACAGCGGCTGGATCCCGAGATAGGAGATCGCGATCACGATGCTCACGCCGATGCCGGTCATCGCGCCGCGGTTGCCCACCAGGAAGCCGAACGGCACCGCCATCATGGCCATGATCAGCGCGAACAGCGGATTCGCGAACTTGAGGTAATACTGCACCTGCAGTTTGCGCGTATCCACCAGGCCGCTCTGCTGCAGGTCGGCGATGTATGCGCTCCAGCTCGAGGAAGTTCATCTGCTTTTCCTGCACGGCCTCCTCAGGAAATAATCGGGAGCCTCGGTCAGCTCGGGAAAGGTGGTGGCCTGGAAAGTGTGGAGCGGCGGAACGCGCTGCGGGCCGCGGAAATCGCTCTCCAGCCGTCTTCGAAGACCCAGGTGTTGAGCGGGGCGCTCCAGACGGCGCGCTTGGCCTGAATCTGGCGGCGACAGGCGGAAGCTGTTGGGGTCCAGCTCGAAGACGCTCACTTCCACCATCACCTTCTCGCTGGGGTCGAAGTATTTGTAATAGTAAATGCGGGAATCTTTCCCCATGATCCACTTGCGATCGGGCTTGAGATAGGTCTGCTGCGGCCGGCCCTTGATCTCGTCGCGCAGCGCGTCCTGCCTGCGGTTGGCGCCGGGCACGTAGTAGATAATCGAAGGCGAACAGGCCGCCGCTGAAGAGCGTGCTGACCATCAGAATCGGCACCGCCAGGCGGTACAGGCTGACGCCGCAGGCCTTGAACGCGGTGACTTCGTTCTGCTTGCTGAGCACCCCGAGAGTTCACCAGCACGGCCACCAGCACGCTGATCGGCAGCAGCTCGTAAATCAGCTGCGGCGATCAGGAAGAACAGGTACGTGAACATCGTCCGCAGCGGGATCTTGTTGCGGAGCATGTCGCCCATCAGCTCGAAGAAGTTGTAGACTCAGGATCATGGAGACGAAGCTCGCCAGCACGACCACCGAGGTAGAACAGGAAGTTCGAGAGGATATAGGTATCGACGATCTGCGGCAGCAGCGGCAGCGCCAGCTCGGCAGACCGGCCGGGCTCGGACTTCCGCGCTTCGGGCGTGCCGCAAACGCTGGAACAGGTGCCGCGAACAGGCCGCTGCAGCGCCCGAGACATGTCGCGGTCGCCCGGCCGTTCCATGCGCGACAGGAAGATCATGCCGGCCAGGCCGAAGACCAGCGTCGGGCAGCCAGATCGCCACCGGCACCGGCAGCGTCTGCTGCTTGGCCACGCCGACCAGCGTCACCGAAGAGAGGTAATAGCAGAAGAAGGCCAGGAAGAGGGCGTTGACGTAGCCGGCCGATCTTGCCGCCCTTGCGGGTGGCGATGCCCAGCGGAATGCCCACCAGCGCCAGCATCGATGCAGGCCACCGGCAGCGCGAAGCGGCGGTGCAGTTCGATCGCCGACTTCGAGTCCAGTCCGGCGCCGCGGTAGGCAGCAGCTGCGCGGTGCTCATGGCGCTCGATGCGCAGGGCGCGCTGCTCGGGCGGGCGTCACGTCGCAGCGCCGATGGTCTAGACCGGCGCGGAATCGTCGTGCGCCACGTCGTCCTTGCCCATTTCGTGGGTGGAGTAGTCGCGCATGCTCGAGCTGGATGCGATTGTTCTTCGGGTCGGAGATGGCGATGGCGTATGCGCGCCACGGTGATCATGCGGCCCGTCGGCCTTTTCCGCCATGCCGCTTGCGCTGCTCGGGCGGCGTGACGTCGGCGAGGAAGATGGGCTGCCAGGCCACCGGACGCCCCGGGGCGCGACGTCGTCCGACGTAGAGAATCGTGTTGGGGAAATCTTCGATCGAAGATGCGCGGCTGGAATCGTCCGCCGATGAGCTGCGTTGCCAGCAGCTCGGTTCAGCAATGTCGGTGCTCTCGCGGTAGCGAGTACGGCGTCAGGCGCAGCGAGGCCAAGCGCCGCCAGCGCCATGCCGAGGACCGCGAACAGCAGCACCGGCGCGATCACCTTGCGGCTGGAAACGCCGGCCGCGCGCATGGCGATGATTTCGCCGTCGGCCGCCATGCGGCCCAGCCCGATCAGGATGCCGACCAGCACGCCGAACGGAATGGTCAGCGGCAGCACCGGCGGCAAGGCCAGGGCGAACAGGCTGACGACCGTGGTGGCAGTTGGCGGTTGGCTGCCCACCAGCAGCTCGAACAGCGCGTCGACCTTCTGCAGGAAGATGACGAACGTGGCGAGCAGCGTGCCGAGCAGCGACGCTGGTGAGGATCTCGCGAAAAACGTAACGGCCGAGGAGGCGAAACACTGCGGTCCTTACTTCGTCCGACTCCGGCGCCGGTACCACCGGCAGCTTGGGCAGCTCATCCTCGGCCGGATGCAGTTCCAGGTCGTCGATCAGGATCGATGGCGCGACCACGCAGGCCTCGGCGGTGAAGCCGGACGCGCCCATCAGCGCGAACGGCGCGGCGCTGTCCATGAATTCGAACGCCGTGGCGTCGTCGCCCGCCGCCAGGATATCCTTGCAGCGAGCGCGACGTTGAAGCCGCGGAACCGCATGCCGCGCACCAGTTCCTCGTGGCCGTCCGGATACACCTTGTAGACCAGGATCGGCATGCTGACCGGATGCGGTCGCCCTGCGCGGACGTGCAGCAGCCGCCGCACTTCGTCGAGCGAAGCGGTGGACGGGAAATCCATCTTGCGCACGATGATGCCGTAGGGCTTGTTGCGCGCCTGGCATCAGCTCGATCAGCTTCTTCTTCAGCTCCGCCGGCGGGCACGGTGTCGGAAGAGTGCACGAACAGATTGCTGATGCCGGCGATATTGGCGCCGAAGCGTCCGGGCAGGCGCGCGCGCCCGTTGGAGCCTTCGTAGCCGCGCACCGGCTGGCGCGTCAGCAGATAGCCCTTCAGCACGCCCTTTTCGACCAGCTGCAGCGGCTTGGGTACCACGCCTTCGCGGTCCACCTCGTAGGAGCCGAACAAGCGCCGGCCGCGCCATTCCTTCTGCGTGGGGTCGTCCACCACGTCGAAGGAATCGGGCAGCACGCGCGCGCCGATGCGGCCTTCGAGTTCGCTCGGCTGGTAGGCGCCGCCGCGTCGCCGTCCGTCACCGGGCGCCGCGTGAGCGCCAGATTCTTGGCCCAGCACTTCGGCGAAAATCTGCGCGCCGGCCATCGCCTTCGAACAGCACCGGACCGTTGTAATCCTCGCCCTTGGGCGCGTGCGCCAGCGCCACCACATTTTCCGCCAGCGGCTTGACGCCGCGCGTCAGTTCGGCTTCGCCGGGCAGATGTGCGAGGCATCCAGCGCGTGGAAGGTGACGGCATCGCGCACGGTCATGCCGTCCGGCGCCTGCGCGGTCGCGCGCGCGCGCAGGATAGGTGACATTCTCGGGCTCGCGCACCTCGGTGCCTTCGGAGTTCACCAGGTAATAGCCGCCCATCGGCCGATTCCAGTTCGACGCTCGGAGTCTTTGACGTCCGGGATACTGCGCGAAGATCGCCGAAAGATCGCGGACGCGCTTGCGTCCAGGCCTTCCTCGTCGATGGACAGGCTTGCGGAACGGCGTGATGTGATGCACCGGGCTCGGCGTGCGCGAAATCGTCGAGCTGGTCGCTCTGGGTCAGGTTGCGCAGGGCCGCGCGCTTGCGGGAGATGGCCTCCACGGCGCGCCTTGTAAGCCGAGTCGGTCTCCAGCCAGAAATAGCGGCGCAGCACGGCGTAGGAATCATCGAGCGGAAAGCGTCCCAGGTCGTAGCGCGACCCAGCCGCCGAAGCCGCCGGCATAGTTGGTGTTGTCGAACTTGTAGTCGCCCACGCGGACCTGCACTTCGGGCACGCGGAAGCGGTCGTGTGCGTGCGCGTGAGCAGGCCGCCCAGACTGGCGGAGACGGAGAAGTTGTCGGCCTCGTCCATCTGGTACTGAATGAAGTAGGGCTTTTCCAGGTTGGGCAGCGACACTGCGCGCGCGCGCTCGATCTCGTCGTGCATGGCGCGGAGCAGGATCGTCGCTCGGCGAGCGGCCTGGCTCCAGGCGATGGCCGAAGCGACAGAGCGCGGCAGCGGCAGCCGCGAACCAGCAGCGGCGCGCTTCATCTCGCGACTCCCCGGCTTTCCATGGATGGTGGGCTCGGGCAGCAGCGGCGGCCGGTCGTTCGACTTGGCCTTCTTTTCGATTTCGATTTCCGAAACCAGAATGGCGGGCGACACCGCCGAGACCGGCACGCTGCCCGATTCGGCGCCGCAGTAGCCGTTGAAGACTTCCGGCTTATCGCCGGTGGCCAGGATCTTGGAGAAGCTCGCGAGCGGCGTGCCCACGATATCGGCGCCGCGCACCAGTTCGTCCGGGCGGCCGTCGGGGTAAACGCGGTAGACGATCACCGGGATCACTTTGAAGGCCTGCAGGCCGGCGCGCGCCGTGGTGGTGAAGCCGCCGGTGATGTCGCGGAAGTAGAGGCCGTAGGGCTTGTTCTGCCGCTTCACTTCGTCGATCAGCATCTGGCGCAGCTGCGCGTCGGACACCGCGTTGGTCGATTCGCACGATCAGGTTCGATTGCCGCGAGACCACTTCGAGCCCGGGCTGGCGGCGGCCGTGGCCGTTGGAATGGTCGAAGCCCTTGATGGGCGAGCGCGACATCAGGAACGTCTTCAGCACGCCCTTGTCGACGGCGAGCACCGGCCGCGCCTTGACGCCTTCGTCGTCGTAGTCGTACCAGCCGTTCAGATCGACGCCGCCGATCTTGCGCTGGGTGGGGTCGAAGACCACCGAAAGGAAGTCGGGCAGCACCTTGGTGCCGACGCTCTTGGTGAAGGTCTGGCCTTCGCTTTCGTCCTTCTGGCGGTGGCCCTCCACGCGGTGGCCGAAGATTTCGTGGAAGAAGACGCCGGCGGCGCGGCCGGAGAAGATCGCCGGGCCGACGAACGGCTCGGCCTCGGGAGCGCGTCAGCAGGTTGGTGACGTCGTTGGCCACGCGGTCGATGGCGGCGAGCAGCGTCTTGTCGTCCGGCAGGCCGTCGGGCTCGACGGCTTCGAAGGTCTCGAAGGTGCTGAGGTCGGTGCCGTCGGCGGCCTTGGCGGAGGCGGAAATCGACGACGCGCGCGAAGCCGCGGCCGTGCTCGATGCGCGAACCTTCGGTGTTGACGAAGTAGCGGGTGTCGGTCTGCGCGGAGCACGCGAGACGTGCGAGGTCAGCACGCTGCGGATAGTTCTGGAAGCGGGCCGAGAGCTTGCGGATGCGGCCGCGCCACTCATCCTCGTCGAACTGCAGGCTGGGCCACGGGCTCCTGCGCAGTGACGTCGGGCTTCTCGGCGGAAAAATCGTCGGAATCGTCTTCGGCCGCCACCCTCACCTGGGTATTGGTCTTGATGCGGATCAGCCGCTCGGCGGCCGCGCGGTAGGCGCGGTCGGTTTCCAGCCACAGCCGCCGCTTGATGGAGTTGGCGTTGTCCTCGAAGGTGACCAGCGCTCCGGAAGTGAACTGGCCGCGATCATTCCGCACGTGGTGGTAATTGTCGAGCTTGGGCGATCCGACGCGGACGGAAACGTCGAGCGCCTCGTTTTTCCGCCGCCGGCGTCTTCGATGGCGCCGAGCGTGCCCGAAATCGCCCGGTAATCCACCTCGGTGATTTCGTAGCTCAGGAAGTACGGGGCGGGATCGGCCTTCTGCTTGAGGATCGTGAAGTTGCGGTTGAGTTCCTGGGACATGGCGTCCAGCAGGACCGAAGGTGCATCCGCTGCGGTCGACGCTACGGAAAACAGGAGCGCAAACAGAGGCCAGGTGAGACGGTTCAAGTGACTAGGATATCATTGCGGAAACCATGCAACGGGCGGGTTGCGCCGGGCATCCATTTCAATATCATAGTTTGGGAGGGTTCCGGATATGGGTCCAAGTCAAAGACCGCTGGCGGAACGGCACTGCCGGCCGAAGGCTCCACTGCTCTCCGCCGGCGAACTGGCGGCGTTATGGCCTCAATTGGCGGATTGGAACACATCCAGTGACCGGAAGCTCGCCAAGGCCTTTGTTTTCCGAGACTTCCGGACAGCGCTCGATTTTGTGAATCGCGCCGGGGCGATCGCCGAAGAGCAGGGCCATCATCCGGACCTACACCTGGCATGGGGGCGCGTCGAGGTGAGCACGTCGACCCACGACGCCGGCGGGCTGACGGAAAACGATTTCATCCTGGCGGCACGGATCGACGGCGCTTATGAAAAGCCATGATTGACGCGCGCCGGCGGATGCTGCTTTGTGAAATCGAGCTCGAAACCAGCTTCGCGCTGAAGGCCTATGGCGGAGCGGCGTCGGCTTTGGCGCGCCGCGATCCGGAGGGGTTCTGGTATTCGGTGCAGGCGCTGTTGGGGGCCGCTGCCAATGTGCACCGCTTTCTGGAAGATGACCCGGAATTGTGCGCCTTGCTGCAGGTACCCGAAGGGTCGCCGCTGCTGGGCCGCGGGCTCGAATTCGCTGCCGACCTCAAGCACTCCTGCGTGGAGTGGCTGGCTTCGCACCCGCGCGGTCCGCTGCGTCAATCGAACTTCGGTCCATTCGGTGTGAGCCATGCCGACGCATCGGTGTTCGCGCGGTTTATAGATCCCGAGGAATCGCTGGTCCTTGTCTTCGGCGAGTCGTACGACCTGGCGCGGCTGCTCTCCGCCATCGCGGGGTTGAGCCAGAAGGTCAAGACGGAACTGCGGCAGATCCGCGAACTGGTCTGAACTCCGTTCCGGCGCCAACCTTACTCGATAATCACTCCTCCGGGCGGCGGATCGATCTGTTTCGGCGCCGGGCAGGGGACATACTGACAGCATGGCTTGGGCTGGGCCGGAGGGCAGCACTTCTCCAACTCAGTTCGCAGCGCCCGTTCGCGCTCGAGAACCAGGGCAGCCTCGGGATGCGCGGCAGCCACGATATCGGCTATCGCCGCGGTGTTTTTTTGAATCTGCGTCTGAAGCGCCGTCTGCAGGCAAGCCTGGTTCAGCAGCTCGCAGGTTTGCTTGGAGATCTTCTCCAGGATGCAGATGATGGTGGAGTTCTGAAGCGCGTTCTGATAAAGGGCTTGGGCATCATAAGTGGCCAGCGTGACCAGTTGGTTGAGACCCGCAGAGACAATGCTGCTCAATTGCTCAACATCCGCGCGCAGCGGAGCCAAATCGCTCAACTTGTCATTGGCCTGCTTCAGTTGTTGGAAGAAATCGTCAGCGGAAGCCATTTTTATTCTCCTTACGAGGTTGTGTTGAAGGCGTTCATGATGTGAGACAGGATTCTTCCCTGGTCTAAGACCGTGTTGTAGACGGCCACCTCGGCAATTCTTCCCACGAATGGGTAGATGAAGCCTTGAGGCCCGGGGAAAGGCGGAATCAGGGCTGCAAAGTTGCCGCTGAGACCGATGCGCAGCGCGAGTGTGGTGGGATCGGGATCCGTCACCTGCACGTATGGCCGCCGAATGAGCTCGAACATCACCTGATCCAGATCGGTGTCGACAGTATAGGCGTACAGAAATGCCTGGGTAGGGCCGAACTGAACGGCAAGATAGGTGTCCTCGGATGAGACGAGCGGCCCGGGACTGCCGCCGACGGGGTTGGCTCTCGCAAATTCGTTCCCGGTGCCAATCCAGAGCTGCCAACAGATGGGCGAGGTGGAGTCGAAAGGATTGTCGGGACCCGCGTAGACGGCGAAGCCGGCGTTCCGGTTGGGTCCGGGCGGGCCGAGCCCCGAGACGAAATGCGAATAGTCGATCACGCAATAGAAGTCGCGTTCGTTGTTGATGTCCCACTCCGGGTGGACCAGAGCATCCAAGGTAAACTGTGGCAGATCGCCGACGGGTCCCTGGCCCTGCGTGGAAACGAACCCACCGTTGAAGCGAACGGAGAGGTCGCTCGGGTCCTTGGGCATAACTGATCCCACTCCCACCTGCTGGCTGGGTGAGGGGATTGCCAGGGAAAGGTATGTGGGATCGTTCAGCGGGCCAGGGGCGATGCCGTACTGGCCCTTGATATGTCCGGTCTCGTCGGATGCGGTGGTAGCGCCCGGCATCTCCTGCATCCGATAGTAGACGAGAGGGTTGTCTTGAATGACATCATCGGCATAGGGTTGCACCGTCATGGGCAGCTGGAAGCTGCACCCCACAAATCGGAACAGCAACAGCACAGCCAAAACCGCCACCGGAACAAACAAGATGTACCAATCGACCATACGGGGTTCCTCCTCGGGAACGCTTGTCTCACTCTAAGAGCCCGCCCAGAACGACCCCAGAACCGAAAGAGAAAGCAAAATCAGAACAATGGACACTCCGTGATGGAGCGTAAACCTGGCGGCTTCGGGGCTCCGTTCTCGCGTCGATTCGAGTACGAGTCTCCCTGTGGCATATCCGCCAGCCACGATGCAGAACAGTGCGCCGGGAAACGGCATTCTGGCCCTCATCTCAACGGCGAAAACCAACAGCACGGCGGCCCACCCCGCCTCCAGGCATGGAGTGGGCAGCCGTCTGACCCACACGCCCTCTAAATTGGGCAAATTCAGCGCGACCCGGGAAGCCGATGGGCGACCTGCGCAACATCCGTTCAGCAGGCAGCCGGCGCGTCCGAAGATCATGCCGGTCAGGATCGTAAAGGCAGCGACATCCCAGAACCCACCCCATGAGAGGCGAAGTGCCTGCGTCAAAGGCAGGGACAAGGGAAGTACCAGGATGAGGCCCCCATATTGTGCGGCGCCGCCTTCATTCCGATTCCAGATTCGGCGCGGCTCCCCGCGGTAGACCCGCCAATGGGACGCGACGTAGAACAGCCGGGCACCGAGCAGTGCCGGAGGCAAAAGCGCTAACGTCGCAACTAAGACTCGGAATGGATTCACCCCGGCCGCGTGTGCCTCGATATTTCCGGCCGCAACTCCGGTAACTATCCCGGCGTACAACATTGCCGGATAGCTGTGGATCGTAACTCCATGCCCGCGAAATAGCACACGCCGCATTGGTGCCTCTGTCTATCGCCAGAAGGCGAACAGGATACCAAGAGTAATTGCAGCATCGGCCACGTTAAAAACGGGCCACCATGTGAGATCGATGAAATCGATAATCGGGCGGCGTTGGAGGATGTCGATTAGGTTCCCTGCCGCACCGCCGAGAGCCGCTCCAAGGCCAATCACTGCCGAACGAGTCCGGAACGGAGCGCACTCGCGATAGAGAATCAAGGCCGAGGCCAGCGCCGCGAGCCAGATGAGAACCAGCACGAAACGGTAAGTGCCGGCTGCGCGGTTATTCCGGGAATTTCTGACACACTGAATCCCCGGAAGACGACAACCGAAGTCGCCGGAGTTTGCGAGGTGTACCGCCACAATCCGCTTACTCCATTGATCTACAAGCAGGAGAGTGGCGCCCGAGACCAGTATAGCGATCACACCCAGTCCCCTCGCGCCGTTCCGTCTAACGGCGAACTTCCCGAATCGTACAGGATCTTTGTAAGCGTGTAAAGAGCAAACTATAGCGCAGCTCTTAGTCTGAAAGAAGTCCCCGGCCGCCTCAGACCGTCTCGTAGCTCGGGGCGACCAATCCCTTCTCCTTGAGTCCGGAGAGCGCCAGGCCATAGCGCCCGCGGATGCCGGTCTTTTCGAAGATATGCTTCAGGTGAATCTTGACGGTTCCGGTGCGGATCCCCAGGGCGCCCGCAATATCGCGGTTCTTCATACCCCGTTCGACCAGTTCCACCACTTCGAGCTCGCGCGCGGTGAGCGCGGAGCGGTGCGGGCGCATGGGCCAATCGGAATTCGCGAGGATGCCGTCTTCCATCCACGTGGCGCCCGCAGACACCGTATGCAGGCACTGAACCAGCGTCGGCAGGGAGGCGGTCTTGCGCACCACGCCCGAACCGCCGGCCTGCAGCAGTCGCAGCGTCTCGGATTCGGTGAACGAGGAGCCCCAGACCACCGCGGCCGTCTCGATTTCCGGCGCGCGCAGCATCTTCAGCATGTCCAGGATGGCATGCAAGCCGAAGGCTTTATCCAAAATCGTGATCGACGGCCGCAATTCGCGGACCGAATCGACACTGTCTAAAAGAGATGTCCCGGCCGCAACTATACGCAGGCCGTCTTCCGGTTGCAGCAGACTGCGCAAGCCCTCGATTGCCACCGGTTCTGTATCAAATACCGCTACTGTTTCCACACAGGTCCATTCTTCGCGTGCCGATAACGGCCGCCTGATTTCTATATCGACCTGAAACCCAGAGTTGTTTAGTGGCGGAAAGGGTTAGTCAATCTCAGAATTCACCGCGGGGAGCGGACGGCCAGGCTTCCCAGAGGGTATTCGGCCAGATCGACCCACACGTCGTTGACGGAGTTCTGCACGAAGACCGCGCGGTCGGCCCGAAAAAGCCGGGGACCCGTGAACTCGCGCCAGCGGCGGTTGGCCAGCTCGATAGCGGCGGGAACGTCCGGCGCCGGAACTTCCTGCGCCAGCGTGATGTGCGGGTGGTAAGGATACGGCTCCTGGCATTCGAGTGCCCGGGCATTCATGGCCGAGTGCATCCCGCGCAGTTCCTGGGCTCCGCCGCCGACTTCGATGTAGATCACGTCGGTATTGGGGAAGACGGCAATGTCGGTGAGGTGGACGTCGAAAGGCGGCCACGTTTCCGCCAATGCCTGAACCTGTTTCGCGGCTGTTTCCGGATCCACCGAGAGGGGACGCGGGGGTAGAACGCTGACGTGCGCGTGCGGGTTATAGTGAGGAACCAGTTCCCGCCGCAAATCGTCCAGAAAAGTGCCCAAAGGCTCTGGTATATATATCACGAGCGCGAAGACATTCAGCCGCTCCTCGGGTGGGATACGGCGCAACCGCCCGTTCGGATCAAAACCCATGCAACCTCTATGGTACTCGTTTTGTAGTATTCTGCACGGCCGGAGGCGGCCGGTTGGGGGCTGCCTGCTACGCTGAAGGGATGGTGCGTACGACCGTGACGAATCCCCTGCTCGAAACCGCCTTCCGTATTCCTTTCGACCGCATCCACGCCTCCGATGTTGTGCCCGCCGCCGCCACTCTGCTGGAAGAAGCACGGAAACGTCTGGACGCCCTCGCCGCCGAACCGGGCGAGCCCACCTTCGAAAAGACCATGAAGGCCCTCGACGAGCTCACCGAGCCGCTCGATTACGGCACCGGAATCGTGCGCCACCTGGAAGCGGTCGCTACTTATCCCGAACTCCGTGCAGCGTTCAACCCGATCCAGCCGGAGGTCAGCGCGTTCTACACCGGGATCCCGCTGCACGCCGGAGTGTGGCAGGCCGTGAAGACGTTTGCCGAATCGCCGGAAGGCCGAGAACTCACCGGCGAGCGGCGGCGCTACCTCCATAAGACGATGGACACCTTCCGGCGGCACGGCGCCGACCTCAAGCCCGAGGACAAGAAGCGCCTGGAAGAGATCGACGTCGAACTGACGAAGCTCACGACCAAATTTTCCGAGAATGTGCTCGATTCGACCAACGCCTTCGAGTTGCTGATCACGAAGGAGGCCGATCTGGCCGGGCTGCCGCCATCCGCCATGGCCGCGGCGCGGGAGAGCGCGCAGCGCAAAGGCAAACAGGGCTGGCGATTCACTCTGCAGGCGCCCGATTATTTCGCGGTGATGACGTACCTGGACAATGCCGCCATCCGCAAGCAGATGTACGAGGCCTACGCGGTGCGCGCCACCGAGCCCGAGCGCGACAACCGCCCGATCATCGCGCGCGTTCTGGAACTGCGGCGTGACAAGGCGCTGCTGCTGGGGTATGCCGATTTCGCCGATCTCGTGCTGGAAGACCGCATGGCGCACAGCGGCGGCCGCGCCACGGCGTTCCTGGAAGACCTGAAAAGCAAGACCGAGCGCCGTTTCCATGACGAGAACCGGGAATTGCTGGAGTTCCGCCGCTCCATCGAGGGAGCTTCCGCGCCGGCGCTCGAGCCGTGGGACGTCGCCTATTATGCCGAAAAGCAGCGTGCCGCGCTCTACGATTTCGACGAAGAGGCGCTGCGGCCTTACTTCCCGCTGGAGAGCGTCACCGCCGGCCTGTTCGAGTTGGTGAACCGGCTCTACGGCATTACCGTCAGCGAAGAGGGCGGCGTCCCGGTGTGGGACCCGCACGTGCGCTATTACAACATTCAGGACGCCAACGGCGAGTTCCTGGGCGGCTTCTACGCCGACTGGTATCCGCGCGAAAACAAGCGCGGCGGAGCCTGGATGGACTCGCTGATCACCGGCGGCCCCGAGCCCGGCAAATTCCGGCCGCACCTCGGCCTGATCTGCGGCAACCTGACCCCGCCGGTGGCCGGCAAGCCGGCGCTGCTCACGCATCGCGAGGTGGAGACGATCTTCCACGAGTTCGGCCACCTGCTGCATCACCTGTTGAGCCGCGTGGAGATGCGGACGCTCGCGGGCACCAACGTAGCGTGGGATTTTGTCGAGCTGCCTTCGCAGATCATGGAGAACTGGTGCTGGGAGCGGGAGGCGCTGGATCTGTTTGCGCGGCATTGGGAAACCGGCGAGCCGATCCCGGACGACTTATTCCAGAAGATGAAGCGCGCCCGCAACTTCCGCGCCGCCAACGCGCAGATGCGGCAGCTTGGCTTCGGCTTCATCGATCTGCTGCTGCACGTGCGCTACTCAGCCGAGCACGACGGCGACCCGATCGCCTACACCCGCCGCATCCTGCAGGATTTCAGCCCGGCGCCGCTGCCACCGCAGCACGCCATGATCGCGGCGTTCACGCACCTGTTCGGCAATCCCGTTGGATATGGCGCAGGCTATTACTCGTATAAGTGGGCAGAGGTGCTCGAGGCCGACGCCTTCACGCGCTTCCGCGAGGAAGGCATCTTCAGCCGCCAGGCCGGCACCGCGTTTCGCGAGAATATTCTGGCGAAAGGCGATAGCGAAGATCCGGCCGAGCTGTACCGGCACTTCATGGGGCGGGATCCGAACCCCGAGGCTCTGCTGGTGCGGTCGGGCCTGGCGTAGAAGAACGCGCTGAGACAGCGCCGCAGAATGAATTCTGCCCCACTTGTGCCGCTACGTTCCTGCAATGTACGTGCGCATGTGATGCAGCTCTTCCGTCTTCGCGGCCAGCTCATAATTCATCAGGTCGCGCATCGAAAGGAAGGCCACGATGCGCGAGCCGCGTGTTACCGGAAGGTGCCGGCAACTGTGCGATTGCATCAGTTCCATCGCGTGTTCCAGGCTGGCCAGTTCGTCGACCGTCGCGACGTGGGTACTCATCACCGCGGAGACCGGTGTGGTCTCGGGATCGAGTTTCTCGAGCACCACGCGCTTCATCAGGTCGCGCTCGCTGAAGATTCCCCGCAGTTCGTGCCCGTTCAGGACCAGGATGGCTCCGACATGGAGTTCCGCCATACGCCGGGCCACATCGGCCACGGTGTCATGCTCATCCACACTAAACAATTCGCGGTTGTGGACGATATCTCGGACCAGCGACATTCGCTTCTCCCCTCCCCGTAGGAGCGGACTATATCACGAAATAGGTGCCGGTGACATACCATAATGGAAACGTGGGAGAGGGCTTGCGATTCGAATGCCAGCCGGGCTGCACGGCGTGCTGCACCCAGAAAGGCTTCGTCTATCTGACCGAAGCCGACCTGCCGCGGATCGCCCGGTTCCTCGGGCTGACCCCGGAAGAATTCGTGCGCCGCTATGTCTATCGCACGAAGAACCGCATGCGCCTGCGGGTGCCGCGCAACGTCAACTGCCACTTTCTCCTCGAAGGCGGCTGCTCCATCCACGCTGTGAAGCCCACTCAATGCCGCACCTTCCCCTTCTGGCCCGAACTGATCGAAAGGCGCCGCGAGTGGCGCAAGACGGCCCGCTACTGC
The DNA here is from genome assembly GCA_963796675.1 of Terriglobia bacterium. GTDB lineage: Bacteria > Acidobacteriota > Terriglobia > Bryobacterales > Bryobacteraceae > CAWCDJ01. Next base: position 449,779 of record CAWCMS010000020.1, on the reverse strand, counting down.
CCCGGGATCGGAAAAGGCCCACTCGTGCAGATCTCCGATGCGCAAGAGCAAGCCCGGGAGATGCGCGAAGGCTATCCCGGCATGTACGAATCTGAGTGATGCTGGCTAGAAGGCCTGCGCGGAGTGGATTCCGGCGGATCCGAGCGCGGTGGCCATGCGCTTCAGCGCTGTCTTGTGGATCTGCGAGATGCGGCTTTCATTGACTCCCATCAGGTCGCCGATCTCTTTCATCGTCAGGTCGTTCGTGTAGTACAGGAAGACCACCTTCTGATAACGCTCGGGCAGGCTGCCGATGGCGCGCGCCAGGGTGCTTCGCAGTTGGTTGTGGGCGCAGATGCGATCGGGTTGGTATTCCGGAGTGGCGGCGAAATCCTGCAAACGGTCGCGCTCGCCTTCTACTGTCGGAGTGGCGGAAACCAGGCCGGCCGTGCGGAGCTCGAGCTGCATATGCCGCCAGCGTTCCAGACTCAGCCCCAGCTCCTCCGCGACCTCGCCTTCGGTCGGAGTGCGGCCGAGCCGGCTCGAAAGGTCGCGGGTCACCGCGTCCACCCGCTTCTGGCGCTTCCGCTGATCGCGCGACGCCCAATCGAGCTGGCGCAGGCTGTCGAGAATCGCGCCTTTGATGCGGTGCTTGGCATAGGCGTGGAATGCGACGTTTTTATCGGAATCGTACTTTTCCACTGCGTCGAACAGGCCCAAAACGCCGGCATGCACCAGATCGTCCAGATCCACGTGGACGGGGAGGTTTTCGTGAACCCGGATGGCGATCGCTTTCACCAGCGGCAAGTGCCCGATCACTACCTGATCGCGTTCCTGCTGCGAAATCCGGGGCTGCTTCTGCGTAGACACACTTAGGGCCTGCATCGTCTTGGTCCCTCTTTTTTCTGGATTTGCCCGAGACCTTCTTGCCTCGGACGCAGACTAAGTGTGCAACCTTACTTCCACAGCACTTTAGGTCGTAAGCAACTTATTTTCTGCGGATTACGAATGGAGAGCGTGTTTCAATCTGAAGCGCCGTTTCAGCCTGAAACAGGGATGTTCCAGTCTGAATTTACCAGCCCGCTTTGTAGGCGATCCAGGTCTTCACTGCGAGGCCGGTAAGGAGGATCAGGACGGCGTTGCGCAACAGGCCATCGAGCGTGAAGCCCGCCAGCACGGCGAGGATTGAATAGCCGCCGAGAGCGGCGTAGAAACGTTGACGCATGGGATGGGGCCGCTATTGGCGCGGCATGTTGTAGTCGAAGTTGAACTGTAGCACGACCCGGTCGCCTTTAAATTCGCCGGGAAGCGGCGGGAACGGGTTGGACGCGCTGATGGCGGAGACAGCTGCACGGTCGAGAGCGTCATTGCCCGATCCGTTCGCAATCACCAGCTTCGGAACCCTGCCTTCGCGGCTGATCGAGAACTGGATCGCCACTTTGCCGCGGAGTCCGAGTTTGGCGCTGGTCGGCAGGATCGCGAACCAGTTACGCTTCACGGTTGCCAGAATCTGGGTAAGGTACGGGCGGAAATCGACGCCCATGGGGTCGCTCAGCAACTGGATCGGATTACTTCGCGATCCGGGCGATGGCGCTAGATTCAGACCCGGCCCGTAGCCGCCCGGCCCAGCGGGGCCGTCATCGCCTACGGCAAGTCCGCCCCCCGTTTCGGCGCGGCGGATGGCCTCGGCGACGGAGGGAGCCGCCTTGGTGGCATGCGATGGCTGCGGCGGCCCGGGGACGCTCTCGAAGGGCGATTTTGGCTTTTCTTCGGCTTGAATCTGCGGAGGCGGGGGAGTCGCAGCCGGAGGCAAAACCGGCTTAGCCACCTCTTTCGTGGCTGTCTCGACCTTGGGTGGCTCCGGCAAAGGGGACGGCTGCGGGGGTTTGGGCGTCACCGGCGCGGGAACCACGGCCTTCGGCCGCGTGGTCGAGGGGGGACCCTCGGGGATCTGGATATTCGGCCGCGGCTTCAGGTCTGTGGCGTTGAACTCTTTAGTGATCTTGCCCTTGGTGGGAGCCTTCTGGGTGAGTTCGGTCAGGGGCTCGATCAGGGGGGTAATGATGCGGTCGACCTTAGCGGTTTCCACCGGCAGAGCTGAGGAAAAGAAGGCGCTCTCCGGCAGGAAAGCCAGTACAATCAGAGCGATGGCGTGGACGATGACCGAAAGAACCGCAGCCTCTCGGGTGCGTTTTCGGCCGGACGGGTCGCTCCAGTTGGTCAGCAGGTGTAAGTCGGCATCGGCCGGAGGTTGGGCTACGGTGTCCATCCAGCTTCCAGGGTCCGGGAGACTATTTCGGAGTGCTCCTCGATTTTATCAAGAATCGCTAAAGCGATCTCCAATGTTTGACGCGCCGCAGGCCCGGAACATTTCGGTTCCTTTCGGGAATTCACGGCATCGAGGAAGGCATCGAACTGCCGTTTCAGGGGTTCCGCCTGGGTGACGGCAGCCTGTTCGAAGCCGATCTGCTGGTTTTCCCCCACAGAGAAGACCGCCAGCGCCTGACGGGCGTAATCGAGCGAAAGGTACTGTTTCGGCTGGAAGAGCCTCAACTTACGGACGCGTTCGGTGGAAACCCGGCTGGCCGTAAGGTTGGCGATGCAGCCGTTAGGGAACTGCATCCGTACGTTGGCGATATCCGACTTGTGAGACAGGATGGAAATGCCGGCGGCGTGGATTTCGACCGGCTTGGCGCGCGCCAGACCGAGCACCATGTCCACGTCGTGAATCATCAGGTCGAGCACCACGTCCACATCCAGGCTGCGCGGGCTGAATACGTTCAGGCGATGGATCTCGAAGAAAAGAGGAAGGTTGGCGCGGCGCTCGAGCTCTACCACGGCGGGGTTGAAGCGCTCCAGGTGGCCTACCTGCAAGATACGGCCGTGGCGTTCGGCGGCGGCCACCAGGCGATCGGCGGAAACGAGGTCGGGGGCAATCGGCTTTTCGACCAGCACGTCGATGCCGGCCTCCAGCAGCGCGCAGCCGGCCGCTTCGTGGACGACCGTGGGGGTGGCGACGATCGCCGCATCCACGCGTCCGGCCAGCTGGTGGAAATCGGTGAGCGGCTCGGCGCCATAGAGTGCGGCGGCCTCGGCGGCGCGGGCAGCGTCGCTATCGACGATGTAAGCGAGCGCGGCGCGCTCGGATTCGTGGACCACACGGCAATGGTTGCGGCCGAACTGGCCTGCTCCGACGACCGCTAATCGAGGAAGAGACATGATCAGGAGTGCCCCAGGATGGCAATGCCGGCTTCGTTGGCAGCTTCGAGCATCCGCTCTTTATCCAGCATCAGGGTTCGGCCGGCCTCCACGGCCAGCGCGGTGGCGCCGGTTTCGCGCATCACCGGAATCGTGCTGAGCCCCACCACAGGGACGTCGAAGAGCAGGTGCTCGCGGCGGCGTGCGACTTTGACCAGCGTCAGGCGGCGGCCATTGACCAGCGTGGCGGCGCGGCGCAGCATGGCGTCGGTGCCCTCCATGGCTTCGAGCGCCACGCAGGCGCGCTCGCAAATGGCGACGCTCTGGCCGACGTCGAACCCCGCCAGGGCATCGGCCACGCGGCGGCCGTATTCGATATCGGTCATCTCGTCTTTATCGGGCTTGCGGCGAGTCATCGGGCCCGCCGTCGCGAGCAGCGGCTTCAACAGAAACGTGGAATCGCCCAGGTGGATGCCCTCGCTTTCGAGCACGCGGATGACGCCGCCGATCAAGCCATCGGTATTCTTCGAGGGCAGAGACATCAGCAGCTTGGCGAGCCGCCAGTCGGGGCGGATCGACGAGAAGATTTTGGCGTGCTTGACCTGCCCGCACATCACCACTTCGGTGATGCCTTCCTCTTTGAGAATCTCGATGAGTTTCGAAAGCTGCCCGAGCGAGATCCAATGGCAGCGCGGCGCGAGCGACGCGACCTCGGGCGAGGCCTCCTCCTGGATCGCGATCACGGTGACGTCGTGCCCGAGGCGCCGCGCGCTTTCGAGCGCCAGCAGAGGAAACCGGCCGTTGCCGGCGATCAGCCCGTACCGCATTACTTGATCACGCCGCGCTCGGAAGACCGGATGAACTCGAGGAGCTCCTCGACCTCGGCGCACGCGGGCACTTCGGCGCGGATGCGCTCCATGGCCTGCGTGGTGTTCAGCCCCGACCGCGTCAGCAGACGAAATGCGGTCTGCAGCGCTTCGATCGACGCCTTCTCGAAGCCGCGCCGCTCCAGCCCGATGCTGTTGGCGCCGAAGACGCCGAGCTCGGGCTTATTGCTGGTGAGCGAGTACGGCATCACGTCCTGCTTCACGATGCTGTACGGGCCCGACGAAGGCGTGCCGCCCGATGCGGCAGAACTGGTGCACGCCGCTGAACGGGCTGAGATCCGCCCAGTCGCCGATGGTCACGTGGCCGGCGACGCCGACGCTGTTGCCGAGAATCACGTGATTGCCGATGCGGACATCGTGCGCCACGTGGGCGTAGGCCATCAGCAGGTTATCGTCGCCGATGCCGGTGACCAGGCCGCCGCCTTCGGTGCCGCGATGGATGGTGACGAATTCGCGGATGCGATTGCGGTTGCCGATGCGTGTTTCGGCGCGCTCGCCTTTGTATTTCAGGTCCTGCGAGGCGACGCCGATGCTGCTATAGGGAAAAAAGACGTTGTCTTCGCCGATCCATGTGGGGCCTTCGATGTAGTTGTGGGCCATCAGGCGCGTGCGCGCGCCGATTTCCACTTCGGCGCCGATGATCGCATACGGGCCGATATCGGCGCTTTCGGAGATGCGCGCCGCCGGATCCACGATGGCGGTCGGATGGATGGGCATCGGTCAGGCCCCGGTGGAGTTTTCTTCTCTATCGGCGAGCTTGCACATCACTTCCGCTTCGGCCACCACCAGGCCGTCCACGGTGGCTATCCCCGCCATCTTGGCCACGCTGGCTTTGCGTTTGATGACCTTCATCTCCATGCGCAGGGAGTCGCCGGGAACCACCGGCCGGCGGAAGCGAGCGTTTTCGACCGCCACCAGCAACACCAGTTTGTTCTCGCGATCCGCGATACTTTTCAGCACCAGCACGCCGGCGGTCTGCGCCATGGCCTCCACAATCAGCACGCCGGGCATTACCGGGAAATCCGGGAAATGGCCCTGGAAAAACGGCTCATTGGCGGTGACATTCTTGATCCCGACGATGCGTTCGGGTTCCATTTCCACGATGCGGTCCACCAGCAGAAACGGATAGCGATGCGGCAATATGGCTTTAATCTCGTTGATATCCAGAATGGCCATGGAAGCCGTATTATCGCATGCTTGCGTAAGCCCCTGATTCTGCGATGCCGATCCGGCGGCCGTACGGAATCGAACAGCCCCATTCCGCGAGCATTGCTAGTATCGAATCACGCGCCAGTCAACTGCGATTTTGGATTGCCATTGATTTTGGGTTTCCGCTAATGACGATTTCCCCTTCGCAGGACCACATTCGCTGCCCGAATTGTTACTCGCTGGACGTTCGGTATTCGCAGCCGACCGCGCTGGATTCGATCTTCGCCTTTTTGTTCCACTGGAAGGCCTTCCGCTGCCGGAACTGCCGCCACCGCTTCCACAGAAAACGGGCGCAGCCGAGGCACCCGCTTTACATCTCCTGAAGCCGCGTGTCTGGCAGTCCTGTATCATGGCACTCAGATGCCAGACCCGATCCTTGCCTATCTTCGCCAACAACAGCCGAAGATCGTCGATCTCATCCGGCAATTCGTGGAATGCGAGTCGCCGAGCGACGACCCTGCCGCGGTAGATCGTTTCGTGGAACTGGTTTCCGATGCCGCCACGCCAATCGGAAAAGTAAAGACGGTGCGGGCACGCGGATTCGGCCGTCATCTGACCTGCGAGATCGGCCTGCCGGGGCGGAAGAAGGCCGGACAGGTGCTGGTGCTCGGCCACTCCGATACCGTCTGGCCGCTCGGCACCCTGCGCACCATGCCGTTTCGCGAATCCGGGGGGCGGCTCTGGGGACCCGGAGTGTTGGACATGAAAGCCGGGATCGCGTTCGTCTTGTTCGCGGCTCGGGCACTGCGCGATCTCGAGATTCCGGTGGCCTCGAAGGTTCTGCTGCAGCTCAATTCCGATGAAGAGGTCGGCAGCACGTCGTCGAGGGAACTCACCGAAAAGAACGCGCGGCGCAGCAAGGCAGTGCTGGTGATGGAGCCGGGCACGGGCCTCGATGGCCGGCTGAAGACCGCCCGCAAGGGCGTGGGCGATTTCACCATTGTGGTCCGCGGCAAGGCCTCGCATTCGGGAGTCGATTTCGAAGCGGGCGCGAGTGCAATCGTGGAGATGGCGCGGCAGGTGAATCACTTGGCTTCGTTCAGCAGGATCGACCGCGGCATCACCGTCAACCCCGGCGTGATCGCAGGCGGTACCCGCACCAACGTGGTCGCGGCAGAGGCACGGGTGGAGGTCGATATCCGGGTGCGGCGCCTGAAAGACGCGCCGGTGCTCGAACGCAAGTTTCGCGCGCTGCGGCCGTTCGACCGGCGCTGCTCGATCGAAGTCACCGGAGGGCTGAACCGTCCGCCGATGGAGCGCTCGCGGGAGATCGTGAGGCTGTTCCAGTTGGCGCAATCGCTCGGTGCTGAGCTGGAGGTGAAGGTGGAAGAGTCGCAGACCGGCGGCGGGTCGGACGGTAATTTCACCGCAGCCCTGGGAGTCCCCACTCTCGACGGCCTGGGCGCCGTGGGCGAAGGCGCGCATGCCGCCAACGAAAGCATCCTGACCGCGCGGATCGCCGACCGCACGGCGCTCGCCGCCAAATTGCTGGCGGCGCTCTGACGCGGTCGATTAGCATAAAATAAGTGCCCCGCTACGCCGCCATCGATATCGGCAGCAACTCGATCCGCATGGAAGCAGCGGAGGTTCTCCCTGGACAGCCGCCGCGCGTTCTGGGTTCCGACCGGGAAGTGACGCGCATCGGCGAAAGCGTCTTTCGCGGCGGCACCGTAAGCGAAGACGCGATGAAGGCCACCTGCGCGGTGCTGGTGCGCATGGCGGCTCTCTACCGCAAGCTGGACGTGGTGGGAGTGCGTGCGGTCGCCACCAGCGCCATCCGCGATACCCGCAACCAGAGAGAGTTCCTGGAACGCGCTTCGGAGGCGGCAGGCACGCCGGTCGAGATCATTTCGGGCCGGGAAGAGGCGCGCCTGATTCATATGGGCGTCCAGAATACGTGGCCGCAGACGGGCAAGCGCGTGCTGATCCTCGATATCGGCGGCGGCAGCGCCGAGATCATCGCGGCCGATGACGGGCGCCTGCGGGAAACGTTCTCGAAACCGCTGGGGGCGGTACGGCTGCGCGAGATTTTCACCCCCGGCGATCAGGCCGGCCCGCGCGAGCTGCACCAGATGCGCGAGTACATCCAGGAGCGGCTGGCCGGCCCGTTGCGGCGCCTCGGGCAGGTCAGGTGGGATCGCGCCATCGCCACGTCGGCCACGGCGGCCGCGGTGGCCGCGGCGGTGGCTCGCACGCCGCGGTCGAAGCGCGACGAAATCGACCGGCTGCGCGTGTCGACCGCGCAGATTCGCAAGCTGTTCGAGAAGGTCTCGACGCTGTCTCTGGCCGAGCGGCGCAAGATCACCGGCATCGGGCCGCGTCGCGCGGAGATCATCGTGCCCGGCATAGCGGTGCTGCTCGAATTCCTGCGGCAGTTTCATCTGCCGGCGGTGTATTATTCGCGCGCAGGAGTACGCGACGGCATTATCGCGGACCTGGCTATCCGTAACGTGGGCGCTGGAGCTTTCGCGCCTGAGCCGCGACCAGCGCCATGAAGTAGAAGATATGTGCCGCCGCTTCGGGGTATCGCTCGAACATGCGCGCAAAGTGGCGAACATCGCGTCGATGCTGTTCACCGCCATGCATCCGCTGCACGAGTTGTCGCCCGCGGCGGGCCGGCTTCTCGAGGCCGCAGCCTATTTGCACGATGTGGGGCACTGGGTGAGCAGCACCGGCCACCACAAGCATTCCTGGTACGTGGTGGCGAATTCCGATATGCCGGGCTTCACGGAGCGCGAACGCCTGCTGATCGCCGCACTGTGCCGCTATCATCGCAAGACACTGCCGAGCCCGGTTCACCCTGCCTACCAGGCGCTGTCCGCCGAGGAAAAGCGTGTGCTGATGCTCTCCATCCCGCTACTGCGGCTAGCCGACAATCTGGATCGCAGCCACGAACAGAAGATCCGCAGCCTGGAGTGCCAGATCGAGGATGGAACCGTGATGCTGCAAGTGCGTTCCGCGGGTGACGTGGACCTGGAACAATGGGGCGCCGAGCGTGCCGGCGAGGCGTTTCAGCAGATTTACAATCGCCAGGTCAACGTGTCGAAGGCGCGGGATTAGTTCCGCCCCGTACGTTCACCCCCGGTTGGCAGCCGGGTTGCACCGTCAATTGCGTGCTGCACCTATCGACGGAGTGGTCGAAGCTGATTCCCCAGGATGAATGGGATACCTACCAGGGGGTGATCGATGCCGCGCGGGAAAGGCGGATCCCGTTCGCACTCGGCGGGGCGTTCGCCGTGGCAGCCTACACGGGATACTGGCGGAATACCAAAGATCTCGATCTTTATGTGCGGCCGCAGGATCGCGACAGCCTGATCGAGATCCTTTCGCAATACGGCTTCACCGACTACTTCGACGAGTTGCCGTATGACCGCTGGTGGATCTACCGCGGCTTTCAGGCGGGCACGATCATCGATGTCATCTGGGCAGCGGCGAACCATCGGACCGAGGTGCGGGACTGGTGGATGGAGGGGCCGGAAGTGGACGTGCGCGGGCGGAGGCTGCGCGTCCTTCCGGTCGAGGAGATCGTTCAGGACAAACTCTACATTCTGCAGCGGGAACGATGCGACTGGCCGGACGTGCTCAACCTGCTCTATTCGTGCGGCGCCTGCTTGGACTGGGAGCGCCTGCTCGAAGAAATGAAAGATGACCTGCCGCTGCTCGGGGGAGCGCTTTCCGTGTACCGCTGGATGGCTCCCGGACCGGCGCGGGCGGTGCCGCCTTCAGTCTGGCGGTACGTGGGCTTGCCGCCGTCCTCGCCGGAGCCGACGGCGGCGATTGTCCAAAGCCGCGTACAACTGCTCGACCGGAGGCCCTGGTTCGGGCCGGACCGGGAACGAAAAATGCCCGCCGCCTGAACGGGAGGGACTCATGCTGATCGGAGCCATGAACCATCCCGCGCACGAAGTGCTCGACGAGATCGAGTGGATGGCTGCATTGAAGATGGACTTCATCGACCTGACGCTGGAACCACCGGCGGCGGCGTCCTGGGTGGTCGATCCGCCGGCCATCCGGGAAGCGCTCGAGCGCTACGGAATGCAGGTGGTCGGGCACACGGCGTACTATCTGCCGATCGGAAGCGCCTTCGAGGAGTTGCGGCGCGCCTCGGTTGCGGAGTTGCGGCGATGCCTCGAAGCATTCAGCGCGGTGGGCGCCCGCTGGATGAACATCCATGCCGACCGCTACACGCCGATGCATCCGCGCGGTTTCTTCATTGAGCAGAATCTTCGCACCCTGCGGGAACTACTGCCCGATTCGCGGCAACTGGGTGTGGGCCTGATGATCGAGAACCTGCCGGGCGATTACAATTCGGCCGAGCAGTTGGGCGACTTGCTGGGGCCATTGCCGGAACTCATGCTGCACCTGGATATCGGGCATGCGAACCTGCGGGTTCCGCACAATACCACGGACGAAATCCTGACGGCCTGGGGACCCCGGCTGCGACATGTGCACCTGCACGATAATCGCGGGGGAGATGCCGATCTTCACCTGCCGCTGGGCGCCGGTTCGATCGAACTCGGAGAAGCCGTCCGCAGTCTGAAGCGCCATGGATACGACGGCACCATCACGCTCGAAGTGTTCACACCCGACCGGCACTTTCTGGAATATAGCCGCAATTTGCTGCGCCGGCTTTGGGACGAAACCGAGTGAAGCGCCGCGGCGCCTAATTGCCGCTCTGCGGCTGTAGCGCGATCTGTTCGCCTTCCGAAAGCCCGGAGACCACCGAAACCTCAGTCGATCCGTAGGCGCCGATCTCCACTTCACGCGATGCGAGGGCGTCGCCCTGCTTCACATAGACCAGGGACCGGCCTTCCTTTTCCTGCACTGCTTCGCGAGGAATCAGCAGGCCATCCGGGTGCTCGCCAATCACGACGTCCGCGCTGGCGGTGAGGTCGGGGAAGAGCCGAGGGTCATTGCCTTCGATCGAGATGCGCACCGGAATGCTATGCACCCATTGATTGGCGAAGCCGGTGCCGACCGCCAGGGCTCCCACCGATTCCACCTTTCCGTGCATGATCATGCCGGGATAGGCGTCGAACTGGATGGTGGCCGGCTGGCCCAAGTGGATGAGATGGATGTCGGTCTGGTTGACCGTGGCGTCCAGGTACATGCCGGATAGGTCGACCACCCGCGCGAACGGTTGGCCCGGCCACAACTGGTCGCCCTGGCGCACCTGGGCGGTCTGCCCCTGGCGCTGAATGGTCTTCAAAACCACGATTCCGCTCATCGGTGCCTGGATGGTGAAGCGCTGCACGTCGTGGCGGTGCCGATTGCGGTGACTGATCTGCTGCTCCTGCGTGAGCTCGGCGACGCGCATTTCGGCACGCTCGCTTTCAGTCACCAGCGGAATCTCGCGTACGGCGTCGGCGTAGGTCGCTTTCGCCTCCTCCAACGTGAGCTTCAACTCTTCCTGGTCGATGCGGCTCTTTACGTCGAGGGCGAGCATATCCTGCTCGGCCGAATCGACCGCGGCTTTGGCGGTACGGATGGCCTGCCGGGCGGCCTCCATTGCGGCTGCATGCTGGCTCTGGAGTTTCACCAGGTCCATCGCGCTCTGGTTGACCTGCGCTTCGACATCATCCAGGTGGTCTTGCACGGCGCGGCCGTCGATGCGGGCGATGACGTCGCCCTTCTTCACTTTGGCGCCGGAATCCGCCAGGTATTGCAAGTCCATCGCCGTACCCGAGTCCGGAGCCTGCACCCGCGGAGAAACGACCGTGGCGAAGCTTTTCGCGGTGGTGGAACCGGTTAGCCGCAGATTTTGCTCCAATACGCCACGCACCACACGCACGGTGCGGATGGAGGCGAGTGGGTTGGGCTTCGCCTGCCGGTGATTGCTTATCAACAATGCGGCCGCCGCTGCGAGCAGCAGTACCAGTCCAACGATCACCCATCGGAAAACGGACGGATGCTCGGGTGCCGCCACCGGACGGGGCGTCCCGGAAGAAGGTGGAGTCAGTATGGGACCAGGAAGAGCAGACATGAAAATCCAGGCGCTAATCTAGCATTCTATAACATCGCGCTTTTCCGTTCCGCTGTGGCCCTGCTCCCGCGCGGCGCGGGTGGCCAGTTCGTCGCAGCGGTTGTTGTCCGCGTGGTCGGCATGGCCCTTGGTCCACGATCCAGGTGATCTTGTGCCTTTGCACCTGCTCGTCCAGCGCCTTCCAGAGGTCCTGGTTCACCACGGGCTTCTTGGCGGCCGTCATCCAGCCTTTGCGCTTCCAGCCGTGGATCCAGGTGGTGATGCCGTTCTTCAGGTACTCGGAATCGGTGACCACTTCCACTTCGCAACTCCTCGCGGAGCGCGCGCAGCCCCTCGATGGCGGCCGCGCAGTTCCATGCGGTTGTTGGTGGTGTGCGGCTCGCAGCCCCACATCTCCTTCTTGTGCGTCGTTGTAGCGCAGGATGGCGGCCCAGCCGCCGGGTCCGGGATTGCCGAGGCAGGCGCCGTCGGTGATGAGTTGGACTTTCTTCACTGCGCGGCCACCGGTTCGGCGGTGAAGAATTGCGTCCACCATTTCGAGGATGGCGGCCGGTTCCTGCGCGTGATAAATGGAGGCGCGCAGCTGCGGCGCCGTGGCGCACGCCGTGGGTGAAGTAAGTGGCGAACTGTTTCATTTTGCCGACTGCATCTCGTTCGCCGCGATCCATGCAGCATGGCGTAGTAGTCGCGCATCATGTCGTAGCGGTCGCGCTGGGTGGGCTCGTCGTAGGCGCCGGTGGCGAGGTACTGGTCGATCTGGCGGAAGATCCAGGGATTCGAACTGGCGGCGCGGCCGATCATGACGGCGTCGCAGCCGGTTTCGCGCCACCATGCGGACGGCGTCTTCGGGGGTGACGATATCGCCGTTGCCGATCACGGGGATCTTCACCGCGGCCTTGACCTCGGCGATGCGGCGTCCAATCGGCCTTGCCGCTGTAGCCCTGCTCGCGGGTGCGCGGATGCAGCGCGATGGCCTGGAGGCCGCAATCCTCGGCAAGCCGCGCCATCCGGACCGCGACCAGTTCCTGATCGTTCCAGCCGGCGCGGAACTTCATGGTGAACGGAATGGAGATGGCCGCGCGGACTTCGCGCAGCAGGCGCTCCACCAGCGGCAGATCGCGCAGCAGGCCGGAGCCGCCGTTGCACTTCACCACCTTGTTCACCGGGCAGCCGAAGTTGATGTCGAGGATGTCGAAGCCGAGATCCTGGCAGACGCGCGCGGCATCGGCCATGACCTCCGGGTCGGCGCCGAAAAGCTGCGCGGAGATGGGATGCTCGTCGGGCTCGAAGGCCAGGTAGCGTGCAGCGTCTTGGTGGGCTTGCGGGCCCTCTGGCGATGCGCTGACGCCATGGGAGCTGGTGAACTCCGTCATGATCAGGCCGCAGCCGCCCAGGTCGCGGATGAAGCGGCGGAAGACGGTATCGGTCACGCCGGCCATGGGCGCCAGCACGGTGGCGGGAGCGATCGTCACCGGGCCGATCGGAAAACCTGTGGGGAAAGCTTGCATGGGAGCGACGGATTGACTTTATCTTGAAGACGGGTAGGGGGCGGAAACGCAACCCGGCCCCGGCCCGTCACTGAGGTGTGAGGAGGAATGACGGAATGAAGCCGGTGCAAATTGGCCTGCTGGTTAGCTAGCCGGAGCCATCGGCGGCGCGCTGGTGATGAAGGTGGTGCAGAAGCCGCAGACCGCGAGCCGCGCAAGGCGGCCGCTGTGGCACAGGTGCAGACACCTCCGCCCGCGGCCGTGCCGGCGGCGCCTCCCACCGAGCCGGCGCCGCGCCCCGAGTCGAAACCGAACAAGCCGTCCCCGGTCGAACCCGCGAAGCCGGCGCAACGCACGTGCGCGCAGCGTCATGAATCGAAGCGGCCGAAACCGGTGAGGATCCGCTCCGGTTCAGGTGGCGAAGAACGAGCCGACCGGCCGCTCCGGTCCGCCGTCCGCCCCAGCGCGGCGCCGGCGCAGGTCGAGCAGCCGTCTTCCCCGGCAGTTCCACCCGCGCGTCCCGAGCCGGAGAACGGTAGCTTCGGCTCCCGAGCCGCCCGCCCCCGCCGAACCCCACAGGGTGACGCTGAACGCCGGAATGACGATTCCGGTGCGCCTTGATCGACGGGCTCTCTTCGGAGCGCAATTAGTCCCGGCGACACATTTATCGCCACGCTCGATAAGGAGCTGGTGGTAGACGGTTTTGTCATCGCCGAGCGCGGCGCGCGGGTGGAAGGGCGAGTGGTGCTTCGCGATCGCGGAGGCACGCGTCAGCGGGGTGGCGGCGCTGGCCGTGGAGTTGACGCGGCTGCACACGTCGGACGGCCAGACGGTGGCGATCCAGACCGACAGTTTCGAACGCCATGCCGACCAGACGCATCGCGAGGATGCCACCAAGGTCGGCGCCGGCGCGGCGCTCGGCGCGATGATCGGCGCCATCGCGGGCGGCGGCAAAGGCGCGGCCATCGGCGCGGGCGTGGGCGGCGGCGCGGGCGCCGGCGACGTCATGCTGACGCGCGGCAAACCGGCCGCCATGCCTTCGGAGACGCGGATCAACTTCCGCCTGCGCGCGCCCGTCATCCTGACCGAACGGCGCGGCTAGGCTCCGCCTCAGCGCAGCAGACTAGCCAGCTTTTCGAGCGGCGCTTCGATCGTCTGCGGCGCCTTTAGTACGCCCTCGAACAGGTCGCCCTTTTCGGCGAAGCGTTCGAGCGCGTTCGTGATGTTGAACTGCTTGGGGTGCAGTTGCGGCGTCACTTCGTTCCATTCGAGCGGCGTGGCCACCGGCGCGCCCGGATAGGCGCGCAGGACGTACGGCGCGGCGATGGTCTTCGATTTCGCATTCTGCAGGTAATCGAAATAGACGCGGTTCGTCTGGCGCTTGGCCACCGAGCGCGGCGTGGTGAACATTTGCGGACTCTCGGCGATTACCAGGCGCGCGATCAGCTCGGCGAACGTGCGCGCCTCGTCGTAGCTGTACACGGGCTCGATCGGAATATAGACGTGCATGCCGTCGCCGCCGGTGGTCTTCGGATATCCCTTGAGGCCGATGCGGTCGAGCTGCCCCTTCACCAGTAGCGCGGCCTCCACGATCATTTCGAACGGGCACTCCTGCGGGTCGAGATCGATCAGGATGAAATCGGGATTGTCGAGATGCGCGAGGCGGCTCATCCACGGGTTGTGATCGATGCAGCCGAGGTTGACCAGATAGAGCAGGCTGGCGCGGTCGCCGGCGAACACGTAGCGGATGGGGCGCCCGTTGTGCTCGGAATCGATCAGCTCGGTGCGCAGCCAGGGAGCGGCGGTTTCGGGCGCGTCCTTCTGGAAGAAAAACTCTTCCTTGATGCCGTTGGGGTAGCGCTTGAGCGAGAGCGGGCGGTCTTCGAGATGCGGCAGGATGAGCGGCGCGACGGCGTCGTAGTAATTCAGCACGTCGCGCTTGGTGAAGCCTTCATCCGGGTAGAAGACCTTCTTGAGATTGGTGAATTTCAGTGTGTGGCCGCCGATTTCGCGCGTGGCTTCCTTGGCGCGATTCGGGAAACAGCGGCTCCTCGCGTGTTACCTCGGGCGGTGAGATGTCGTTGCGCAGGCCGAGATAGACGGGGGCGCGCAGGTGCTCGTCTTGCGTCCAGTTGGAGAACTTCACCTGCGCGACCAGCTCCGGCCGCACCCAGGTCATGCCGCGATCGGGCTTCGGGCGCCGGATCGAACGGGCACTGGCGGGCAATCAGCGGCGTCAGCCGTGCGTGAAGCGCGGCCAGTGTCTTCTGGTCGAAGCCGGTGCCCACGTTGCCGACCCAGCGCAGCCTGCCGCCTTCGTTGACACCGAGCACGAGCGCGCCGAAATACTCGCGATCGCCCTGCGGCTCGGTGAAGCCGCCGATGACGAATTCCTGCTCGCCGACGATCTTGATCTTCAGCCATTCGCGGCTGCGGCTCGATTCGTACGTGCTCGAAGCATGTTTGGCGAGGATGCCTTCGAGCCCGGTCTCGCGCGCGGCTTCGAGCATCGCCTCGCCCACGCCGGGAAACGCCTCGGAGATGCGCAGCGACGGGCCGGGCGTGACCACGGCTTCCAGCAGTTCGCGACGCTGTGCGAGCGTGACGCCGCGTAGGTCGTAGCCATCCAGATAGAGCAGATCGAAAACGAAGTAAACCACCGGTGTGGAGCGCACCAGGTGGGCGATGGTGTTGGGGTCGGAGTTGGCGATGCGCGGCTGGATCAGGTGGAATTGCGAGACGCCCTTGGCATCGAGCACGGCGATTTCGCCATCGAGCACCGCCTGCTGCGCGGACAGGTTGTGATGGATAACGGCGAGTTCCGGATATTGCCGCTCGCACCGCAGCCCGCTGCGCGATTGCAGGCGCACTTCTTCCCGATCGATGAAAGCGATGGCGCGCACGCCGTCCCACTTGATTTCGAAGAGCCAGTCATCGCCGCGCGGCGGACGGTCGGCGATGGCCGCTTTCATTGGCTCGATGCTGGACGGGACTTCGGCTTTGCGGGCGCCTTTGAGCGCCGCGAGGTCGAACTTACTTTTTTTTTAACCGGCGCGGATTGCGGGGCCGCCGCCTTCGACGCGCGCTTCGCCGGACGGCTGCTCGACCACACGCGGTCGGCAGCGCCGGCGGTCTTGCGCTTGGCGGTGCGCGCGGGCAGATTTTGCGCGATCTCTTCCTGGGTTCGGCCCGAGAGCACGCTGTACGCGTGGGCCTCGACATCCCAGTTCGGGTCGGCGAAGTGGTCGCGCTTCTTGATAATCAGCCACTCGTTGCCCTTGCCGCGTCCCTTCATGAGGACGAGTGCGAACTCGCCGTTCAGCTTTTCGCCGTGCAGCCGGAATTTGAGATCGCCGCGCGCGATCTGGTCGAGCGCGGGGAGATCGCCCAGCACGTCAAAGGTGCCGCGATCCCAGAGCATGACGCTGCCGGCGCCGTAGTTTCCAGCGGGAATCGTGCCCTCGAAGCCGCCGTATTCGATCGGATGATCCTCCACCATCGCGGCCAGGTGGCGCACTCCCGGATTGAGCGTGGGACCTTTGGGAACCGCCCAGGACTTCAAAACGCCGTCGATTTCGAGGCGAAAATCATAGTGGAGCCGGGTGGCATCGTGACGCTGCACACAAAAGCTGCTGGTGGCCGCGGCGCTTTCAAACTTACCGGGAGGCGGCTCGGGCGTTTTCTCGAAGCGGCGTTTGGATGCGTACTCTTCGAGGGGCATAACTGCCTTTACATCCTAACATTTACACCGTGAATTGCTTTGTCGTATATTGAGAGCCAGCACTTCCGAGGGTGTATACATGGCATCGAGCGTCTGGAAAGGCCACCTAACCTTTGGGCTGGTTTCGTTTCCCATCCGGCTGTTCAGCGCAGCGCGCAGTGAAACGGTCAGCTTCAACCTGTTGCACAAGGACGACCATTCCCGCATCCGGCAGGTCACCTTCTGCCAGCAGGAAGACAAACCGGTGCCTCGCAGCGAACTGGTGAAGGGTTACGAGTACGAAAAAGACCACTACGTAGTCATCGACGAGGAAGACATCAAGAAAGTGGCGCCGAAGACTGCCAGGGTGATGGAAATCCTGGAATTCGTGAAGGCCGATCAGGTGGATCCGATCTACCTGGAAAGCTCGTACTACGTGGCGCCCGATGAAGGCGGCGAGCGGCCTTACGCGCTGCTGTTCCAGGCGCTGCGCGAATCGAGTTACTACGCTGTGGCGAAGGTGGCGATGCACAATCGCGAGCACGTCATCATCCTGCGGCCGGGTGCGAAAGGCATCCTTTCGCACACCATGTATTTCCAGGACGAGATCCGGCAGGTGGAAGAGTTCCGTACCGATACCAGCCTGGTGAAGGAAAAGGAACTTGCCATGGCGAAGATGCTGATCTCTTCGCTCGAGGCCGATTTCGAGCCGCAGAAGTACCACGATGAGTATCGCGAGAATCTGCAGAAGATGATCGAGGCGAAGATCGAGGGCCGGAAGGTCGTTGCCGCGCCCACCGAGCACATTGCCCCGGTGATCGACATCATGGAAGCGTTGAAGCGGAGTCTCGCCGAGAAGCGCAAGCCCGCGCAGGCAGCCACCGCGTCCGCAACGATCGAGGAGCAGCCGGTCGAAGCCGCTCCCAAGAAGCGCGCGCGCAAGAGCAAGGTCGGTTAGCGGCTCAATAGACCGTACGCCGCTCCATCACGTCTTTGGTCTCCAGCCGGAAGCGGGGATCCGGAACGCCATTCCCGAGCACCATGCCCGCCACGTATTCGCCGACAGCCGGTCCGTGTTTGAAGCCGTGCCCCGAACCTCCTCCAACCAGCCAGACATCGGGCCGTTCCGGGTGCCGGTCGATCAGGAAATCGCCGTTGGAGGTGTTTTCGTACTGGCAGACGCGGGCTTCCGAGAGCGGTGCGTCACGCAGATCGGGAAAGCGCTCCGCGAGGAAGCAGCGGGCTTCCGCGATGCCCTCGGCGGAAACACGGCGATCGCCGGTATCGGGGTCGAAGGCAGCACCGTGGCGGTCGAAGGCCAGTTTGAATCCGCGGGATTCGAGGTCGGGGAATCCGTAAGGGCCGCGCGGATCAGTGAAATCGATCCAGACGGGAAGCTGTGACGGCGAGAAGCGCGCATCGCCGGCGGGCGGCGCAAAGAAAAAAACCTCCTGCCTTGTAGGACGGATACGGTCGCCCAGCAGTTGCGGAAAGAGCTTGCCGAGCCAGGGACCGCAAGCGTAGATGGTGATGGCGGCGGGCAGCGCTTCGTCGGCTTTTACCGCGTGCATCTGGTAGTCGACGCCGCGTCGCACCGCATCGTCGACGACTGCCGCGACCGCGCGCCGCGCCATCAACGCGCCGCTCTCGGTTTCGAGCATCCCGTAGTAGCCATCCGTTGTCCGTATCTGGGGATAGCGGCGGCGCAAGTCGTCCGCGGAAAGGAGTTCGAACTTCACGCCGGCGGCCTCGAGCGTCTGCCGGGTCGCGGCGCTGTAGGCGTCGGTTTCCCGCGCCATCCACAGCACGCCCGTGCGGTGGAAGAGGCGCTCTCCAGTAGTTGCGAACAGTTCCTGCCAGAGTTCCAGCGAGCGCGCTGCCATGCGGGTGTAGATGGCATCGGCTCCATAGCCCATGCGGATGATGCGGCTCTCTCCGCCCGAACTGGCGCGCGTATGAGCCGGTCCCCAGGCATCTAGCAACAGGACTTTCTTGCCCGCGCGCTGCAGGTGCCATGCGATCCAGGCGCCGAACGTGCCGGCTCCGATGACTGCGATGTCGTAACCGATGCTCTCCACTTTACAACGGGCATCAGGTAATTCGAGTAGTCTCTTCAGCTACTTAAATTTCCTTCATTCACAAACTTTTACACGGTCGTGCCACTTTCGCTACGTCTTTACGTGTGGAAGGAGGGGGAAGACAATGGCTGGACTAAAGACGCTGCTGGATCCCACAAAGGTCGGAGAAGGTGCAGAAACACTGGAGCGGAAGTTGCGCAAGCGGATCATAGGACAGGATGAGGCGGTGCGGCAGATTGTCAGCATCTACCAGACTTTCCTGGCCGGGATGTCGAACCCCGGCCGTCCGGTCGGCAGTCTGCTGTTTCTGGGCCCCACCGGCTCCGGGAAAACCCGGACGGTCGAAGCACTGGCGGAATCGCTGACGGGGGACGCGCGCGCCGTCGTGAAGATCGACTGCGCCGAGTTTCAGCACAGCCACGAGATCGCCAAGCTGATCGGCTCCCCTCCTGGATATCTCGGCCACCGCGAAACGCGGCCGGCGCTCTCGCAGGAGGCGCTCGACCAGTTTCAAACCGAAGACGTCAAGCTCAGCTTCGTGCTGTTCGACGAAATCGAGAAGGCCAGCGACGCGCTGTGGAACCTGTTGCTCGGCATTCTGGATAAGGCGACGCTCACGCTCGGCGACAACCGGCGGGTCGATTTTTCGCGCACGATCATTTTCCTGACCAGCAACCTGGGCGCGGCCGAGATGGCGAAGGCCCTGCAGCCGAAGCTCGGGTTTGTGGTTGCGGACGAGGGAATCGACGCGAAGACCGTGGAGAAGCTGTCGCAGGTCGGAGTGGAAGCCGCGCGGCGCAAGTTTGCCCCGGAATTCCTCAACCGGCTGGACGCCATCGTGACCTTCCGCCCGCTCGGTGAGGCGGAACTGCGCCGCATCCTCGATATCGAGCTCGATTCGGTGCGTGAGCGCATCGCCCTCGCCACTTCGGTCCGCAGCCTGGCCCTGCAGGTCACCAGGCCCGCACGGCAGTACTTGCTCGCCGAAGGCATCGACGCCCGCTACGGCGCCCGGCATTTGCGGCGTGCGGTGGACCGGCTGCTGGTCGCGCCGATCTCCAACCTGATCGCTACCGGCCAGCTATCGAACCGGGACCGCCTGCTGGTGGAGTTCGATTCCCGCAAGCAGAGGCTCCTCTTTCTGAAGGAGACGATCGAGCCGGCCCAGGCTGCTACCGTCGCAGCGTGACCGTTACAATTTGCGGCCGAAGAAATCCACGGCCCGGTGGTATGCCTTGAGCCACGAGGCGTGTCGCAGGAAGCCGTGGATTTCGTCTGGAATAATCAGCTCCTCGAAGTACGTGTTCTGTTTACGCAGCGCGGCGGCCAGTTCGACCGTCTGCGAGAAATCGACATTGCGGTCGTCGTCTCCATGGATCAGCAGCACCGGCGATTTCCAGGTTTTCACCGCGGCCATCGGTGACGATTCGAAGGCCAGCTTCGAGGCTTCCCCGCTGCCGGGACCGTTGGCACCTCTCAGCCGCGCGCTCCAATCGTGTACGCCATGGAAATCCACGCCGGCGGCGAAGATGTCGGAATTGCGGGCGAGCCCGAGCGCGGTCAGATAGCCGCCATACGATCCGCCCCAGAGGCCGATGTGCGCCGGGTCGACGTCGTCACGCGTACGCAGGTACTTGCCCGCGCCCTCCACATCCTGATATTCGCTGGCGCCGGTGGCCCCGTAGTTCAGCGCTTCGCGGAACTCCATGCCATAGCCGATGCCGCTGCGGTAGTTGATCGAAAGCACCACGTAGCCCTGGCTCGCCAGGTACTGATTCATGCCGTAGGAGTTGTTGTAGTAATCCATGTAGTGCCAGCCGAGCAGCATCTGCCGGCGCGAGCCTCCGTGCATGAAGACCAGCGCGTGGTGTCGCTCTCCGGGCCGGCTGTTGGGAGGCAGAAAGAGCTGCGCGTGGATCTGCATGCCGTCGGTGGCCGAATAGATCACCTGCTGCGGCACCACCAGCGAATCGGCCGGAAAATCGGCGGGGATGGAATCGGGCGCGAGGTCCAGCACCTTGCCGCCGATCAGGATGGCGGCGCGCGCGGGGCGGCGGCCATCGGCATGCAAGAAGGCTACGCCGCCCGCGGCGGGCACGGGTGTCCACTCTAATTCGTCGCCCTTGGTGACCGCGGTGGGCGGCCCTTCGGCGATCGAGACGCGCCAGATGTGCCGGCGGTCGATATCGTCCTGGTTGGAGGAGAAGATTGCCCCGGTGCCGTCATGCGTGAAAGCTACGTGCTCGACCTCGAAATTGCCAGGCGTGAGTAGTGCCGGCCGGGCCGCCTTCCACCGCGACCGAATACAAGTGCAGCCAGCCGTCGTGCTCCCACGGGAAGAGGATGCGGCCGCCCGCGCCCCAATAAAGCTGCTGCTCGGAGACCATCGCGTGGAACACGCTGCCGGCGCCGGCTTCGGCCTTCCAGATCTGCCGCCCCGCGCCGTCCGCGACGGTGGCGACGCGGATCGCCCACGGTTCGCCCGCGCGTCGAGCACCGCGTCCCGGTGCGGCGCCGGACACGTTGCGGATGAACGCCACCTGCCGGCTGTCGGGCGACCATGCCGGATTGCCGTCGCGGTCCGTGCTGGGGTCGAGATAGCCGAGCGTCTTCGCGGTGAAATCGTAGATCGCGATAAAACTGTGATCGGTACGAGTGCTCACGAAGGCAACCTTGCCGCCGTCCGGCGACCAGACGAGCTCGGAAGCCGTCGCGCCGCTGCGCGCATGGATCAGCATCGAGGGCGCCTCGGCGCCCGTGAGACTCGCGGTCCACACCTGCCCGCCCAAAAGATAGACGATGCGATCGCCCCTGGGCGAGACGGCGGGCGAATGGCCGACGGCGATCTTGCGCGGCGACTGTCCCTCGGTGACGACCCAGATGGCCTGCTCGACTCCCTCCGGGTTCATCGCCGGATTCGGATCGGGCCTCCCGAGGAATTCGAGATCGCCGCCGTGAACGTAGACGACGGAATTGCCGTCGGGCGTCCAATGCAACTGGCCGAGATCCTGGCCGTCATCCGCCGTGTAGGAGGTGACGCGCGCGCCTTTCCAATCGGGCGCGGAAGCCATCCAGACGTTGCGCGCGCCGCGCTCGTTGAGGACCCACGCCACGCGGTTGCCCGAGGGCGATGCAGTCGGTTCTGAAGGAAATGGCGCGGAGAGCACCTGTTCGAGAGTGAACGTCTTCGCACCCGCCATGCACGCGAGGGCCGCCAGGGCCAGCACTGTTCGTCGCATTGGTAGATTGTAAGCGAATCGCCGCTACGCTCAGGCTCTACGATTTTTATCGTTGACATACGAAATCTATCGTTGTAGCGTTGGGACATGAACCGCAAACCGCAGCCTCTGCCGACCGGCGCCGAGATCGACATCCTTTCGGCGTTGTGGCGCCTGGGGCCGGCCACCGTGCGGGAGGTCCACGAAGCGCTCGAAAAGGATTGCGGCTACACCACCACGCTGAAGCAGATGCAGTTGATGACCGAGAAGGGGCTGCTGATCCGCAGCGAGCGCTTTCGTTCGCATGTGTACGAACCGGCGGTACCCCAGGAGGAGATGCAGCAGCGGATCGCGGGCGACCTGCTGCAGCGGGTCTTCGGCGGGTCGGCGAGAAGCCTGGTGATGGGCGCGCTGGGGGCGCAGGCCACTTCGCGGGAAGAGTTGGCGGAAATCCGTAAGATGATCGATTCGTACGGCAAGAACGGTGGTACGCGATGAACGTGGATCGGCTCGGCTGGACGCTGCTTCACTTCCTCTGGGAAGGAATGGCGATTGCGGCGGTCTACGCGGCGGCCTGCAGAGTAATGCAATCGGCCGGCCCGAACGTGCGATACCTGCTCGCGTGTGTAACTCTGGCGGCCATGTTAACCGCTCCATTGGTTACGTGGCAGGTGCTGGGCGCGCCGAGTGCCGTGCCGGTGGCCGCAACGAGCACGGCGACCGCGTCCGCCCACTCCGTGACTCTCACGGCGCCAATGCAGGATCCGTTTGCGACGGCCCGGCAAAGTCCGATTCCCGAGCCATTCCTTTCGTGGGTCGTCGCGATCTGGTTCGCCGGTACGCTCGTCTTCTGGATCCGGCTGGCGGGTGGATGGACGATGGCGATGCGGCTCCGTTCGCGACTGGTTCGTCCCGCTCCGTCCGATTGGCTCGAAACGTTGGAGCGCTTGAGAATGCGCGCCGGCGTGTCGCGGGCCGTTCGACTCTTGGTTTCGCCGGTGGCGTCGGCCCCGATGGTCATTGGCTGGATCCGCCCCGTGCTGATGGTGCCGGCCGCCGCGCTGGCCGGTCTGCCGCCCGAACAGATGGAGACGTTGCTGATCCATGAACTGGCGCACATCCGCCGCGCCGACTATTTCGTGAATCTTCTGCAGAGCGTTGCCGAGGCGCTACTCTTCTACCATCCGGCAGTATGGTGGGTCTCCGGCCACATTCGCGACGAGCGCGAACTGTGCTGCGACGATCTCGCCGTAGCGCTCACCGGCGACCCTGTTACGTATGCGCGTGCCCTCAGCGGAGATCGCCTTGTTCAGGCCATCACATCTCCAAGCGGCCGTGGCTGCGTCAGGGGGACGCTTGACGCACCGCATCGCGAGACTCCTCGGGCATGAGCGAGTCGAGCCCCGGCGGGTCGCGGGTCCGGAAGTTCTGGCGGGCGTAATCCTTGCGGCAGCGGCCGCGGCTCTGCTCGCGCAACCGGCTGCAAGGCCGAAATTCGAAGTCGCTTCCATCAAGCCATCGCAGGAACAGCGCTTTATGATGGTTCGCACCTTTCCCGGACGGCTGACCGCGACCGCGCCGCTTCGTCTGCTCATTCAGAATGCATACGGCCCGGGAGGTTTGCAGGCATTCCAGATCGTCGGCGGACCGTCCTGGATCGATTCCGATCGCTGGGCGATCGAGGCCACCGCCGGAAACAACGCGGGGCACAAAGAAGTGCTCCAGATGCTGCAGACCCTGCTGGAGGACCGGTTCCAGTTGAAGGCTCACCACGAAACTCGCGAGCTGCCGGTCTACATCCTGACGGTCCCGAAGCGCGGACCTAAATTGCCGGCTCCGAAAGAAGGCGGCTGCGTGGAGGTCCGTTCCGATGGTCCTCCTCCTCCGCCCTCGAGCGGTGCCAGATTTCCTTGCGGCCGCGCTGGAATCATCGCGCAGCCGACTGGCGCGCGGATCGCGGGCGCCAAACTGCAGATGCCGGAGTTCATCCGCATCCTCTCGATCGTCATGGGTCGGCGCATCATCGACCAGACCGGATACACCCAACCCTTCGACGCGACTCTCGACTTCGCGGGAGGCATCGGAACTGAAGGGCTGACCGGGGCGATAGGCCCCGCGGCGCCGCCTCCGGCATCCGCCGACACGGCCAACCCATCGATCTTCACGGCACTCCAGGAACAACTCGGCCTGAAGATCGACACGGGGAAGGGTCCGGTGGAGGTGCTGGTGATCGACCACGTCGAGCGGCCGATCGGTCAATTGAAGCGCGCTATTGCAGCACCGGCAATGTGCGGTAGCCTTCGGGCACGTAGAGACTGCCTTCGGTGCTTCCCTGCGGAGAGATGCGGCGCAGTTGTTCGCCGAGTTCGGCGGGCGTGCGGCGGCCTGCGAGCGTCTCCTCGAACGCGCGGGTCACGCGCGTCACCTGCTCGGCCGATTCGTGAACGAACTCCAGGCGGAAGCGGCGAATGCCCGCGTCGAGCCATGCTTCCAGATGCCGGCTGGCCTCCTGCGCTTCGGCGCCGAACACGGTATTGCGGCACCCCACGTCAGCCATCACGGGATGCGCGCGGCCTCTGTCATCGCTGAGCGCGACGCGGTGGCTCTCGCACGGGCGGCCGCAATCGCGATAGCTCGTGCCGGTCGAAAGAAAGCGGCAGAAGACACAATGCTCGGTATGGAAAACCGGCAGGTGCTGATAGGCGACGGCTTCGATCCGTGCGCCGCCCGATTCGCGCGCGAGGCACGCCACCTGGTCGCCATTCAGATCGTGCGTCGGAGTGACCAACGCGAGGTCGAGCGCGAGCAGTTCCGCCACGGTCAGCGCATTGGCCGCGTTCAAACTGAAATCGCCGGTCAGCTCCGGATGGGGACGCTCGCGCAGAGCGTCGAGCAGCCCTGCCGAGCGCACCAGGATCGGGCAATCGCAGCCGAGCAGGAAGTTCACAATGCGCTCTTCGCCCGGCTTGATCACGCGCGGCGCCGCCACTCGCACGGCGATGCCCGCGGCGCGTACTCTTTCGATCGAAGGCCGCAGTCCGTAGAGGTCCAGGTAATCGAGCGTGAGGCTCGCGGGCCGGAGCGCAATGGCCGCTTCCATCTGCTCCGGCGTCCGAACCAGCAGGTGCAACGTGGGCCGCTGGTCCACGGACGCAGGCGACTCCGGCAACTCGGGCTCGATATGGTTGACCATGCGCGGCGGCAGCTGGCCCTGCGCTTCCTGCAATCGCTCCACGGCTTCGCGGCGTACCTGGTTCAGCAGCGCGCTTGGTGCGAAGACCGCGGCCTCCGCGTCCAGCTCTACGGAAATCAGTTCGTACGGAGTGTTTCCCAGCCGTCCGAACTGCTCGGCAAGAAAGGCCTCATCCAACGCCCGATTGCGCGCGGGACCCAACGTAGCTTCCGACCGCACCGTTACGCTCACGCGACCCGTGCTCCATTCGGTGACCAGCGGCTCGCCGTTGCGCGCCACAGCTCGCACGCGCACCGGCTGCTTGCGCACGGGCGCCGCGGGTTCGAGATACTGCTTCGCGGCTCTATCGGTCTCGGGATCGTGTGTGCGCCAGAGCAGGTCGCCGCGGCGAATGCGTCCGGCGCGAATGGCGCCATTCGCGAATCGCACCTCCAGCGCCTTGCCGCGATCCTTCACCTCAAAGATGCGGCCGCCCTCCTCGGGCTCCTCGGGACTGCGCCAATCGGCCGCATCGAAGACCACGCCGTCGCCTGGCTTCAAAGGTGAAACCGCGTGCGCCTCGGCCGGCTCGATCCAGACGCCCTCGTCCGCGACCCGCGACACCCGTCCCATCAGCACTCCGCGATGCCGCGGCGCCCTGCCGCGGACCACTTCCTGATGATTCGTGCCCGTCAGGAAGTACGGTCCGAGGCCGCGCGAGTAGACCTGCTCGAGTTCCGTCTCCCGCGCGCGATCGGTGGCGGCCGTGCGACCTTCCCACGCCGCATCCACAGCTTCGCGGTAAGCGCGGGTGGTGAGCGCGACGTATTCCGCGTCTTTGTACCGGCCCTCGATCTTTAACGCGGAGATCCCGATCTCCACGATCTCCGGAACCTGCCGCAACGCGAACAGATCGCCAGGGGAAAGCAGGTAGCGGGCATCGCCAAGCGGCTGCAGCTTGCCATCCACGATCATCTGGTACGGCAGCCGGCAGGCCTGTGCGCACTGCCCGCGATTGGCGCTGCGTCCGCCCCACGCTTCCGAAGAGAAGCACTGCCCCGAGTACGCCACGCACAGCGCGCCATGCACGAAGATCTCGAGCTCGCAGCCGGTGGCGGCGCGGATCGCCCGCACCTCGGCGAGCGAAAGCTCGCGCGCCAGGGTGACGCGGCTCGCGCCGAAGCGTTCGGCCAGCCGGACGCCATCCGCATTCGTAATGCTCATCTGCGTGCTGGCGTGGATTTCGAGATCGGGCGCGATCGCCCGTGCCATCTTCAACACGCCGAGATCCTGCACGATGATCGCGTCCGCGCCGGCCTCGGCGATCGCGGCGAGCGTCCGCGCGGCTTCGCGAAGTTCATGGTCGAAGACCAGGGTGTTGAACGTCACAAAGCCCCGCACTCCGCGGCGGTGCAGCGTCGACATCACCTCCGGCAAGCTCGGCTAGGCTGAAGCCGACTTTGGCCCGCGCGGTGAAATGGTGCAGTCCGAAATAGACCGAGTCCGCGCCCGCTTCGATCGCGGCGCGCAACTGCGGCCAGTATCCGGCCGGACTCATGATTTCGGGCTTACGGCGAACTACCATGGCGGGGTCTTCTTTTAGGGTAACAGAGCCCTCCGGCGGGACGGGCAAAGCGGTACATTGGAGCACATGCGGCTCATGCTTTTGTTCTCCGTTGTAACGCTGGCGTTTGCCCAGACCCCCTCCGCAGTGCGGTCGCCGGACGGCAACCTCGTACTCGCGTTTTCCGCTGACGGCGGTCAGCTTGCCTACACCGTGTCGTACCGCGGGAAGCCCGTGATCGGCCGTTCCGTCCTCGGACTCGAGATTCAGGACCAGCCGGTGCTCGGCACCCACATGCGGATCATCGGGCAGCACGCGAGCGCGATCGACGAGACGTATTCCATGCCGCACGGCAAGGCCAACCCGATCCACAACGTCGCCCGGGCTCTGACCATCGAGACGGAAGAGAACCAGGCGCCCTTGCGCCGGCTCACCGTCGAGGCGCGCGCCTATAACGACGGCGTGGCGTTCCGCTACGTGATTCCGAACCAGCCGCAGATCACCGAGTTGAGGCTCGTCAACGAGCGCACCGAATTCCAGTTCGCCAAGGACGCGACCACCTATCCGCTGCTGCTCCGCAACTTCCGCACATCGTACGAGGACAACTACCACATCCTGCCGCTGACCGCGCTCCATCCGGAATCGCTCGCGGCGTTGCCGTTCACCGCGGAGGTGCCGGGCGCCGCGTGGGTCGCGATCACCGAAGCCTGCATCAATAACTATGCCGGCATGTACCTGCAGCACAACGGGCACGATGTCAGGTCGATGTACGCGACGCTCGCGCCGTCGGCCGATGAGCCGGGCATCGCGGTGAGCCGGGCTACGCCGGTCGAAGCGCCGTGGCGCGTCATTCTGGTCGGCACGGAGCCGGGCCGCCTGGTGGAATCCACCATCATTACGAGCTTGAACCCGCCTTCCGCCATCGCGGACACTTCCTGGATCAAACCCGGGAAGACCTCCTGGGATTGGTGGAGCGGCAGCTATGCCACTGGCGTCAACTTCAAGCCCGGCATGAACACCGCCACGATGGAGCACTACATCGACTTCTCGGCGCAGTCGGGCATGCCCT
This sequence comes from Terriglobia bacterium, assembly GCA_963796675.1. GTDB lineage: Bacteria > Acidobacteriota > Terriglobia > Bryobacterales > Bryobacteraceae > CAWCDJ01. The sequence goes on along the minus strand of CAWCMS010000020.1, from coordinate 422,235 downwards.
ACATGCTGATCGACGCCGGGTGGGCGAGGCGCGGCACCGGCCCCAACGATTCCGGCAGCGATCTCACCCAGCCATCCCCGAATATCGACATGCCCGCGATTCTCGAGCATGCCAAACAGAAGAACGTGCGGATCTGGCTGTGGGCGCACTGGAGCGACATCGCGCGCCAGATGGATGAAGCCTTCCCGCTGTTCGAAAAGTGGGGCATCGTCGGCGTGAAGATCGACTTCATGGACCGCGACGACCAGTGGATGGTGAACTTCTACCATCGTGTGCTCCAGAAGGCCGCCGCGCACCACCTGATGATCGACTTCCACGGCGCCTACAAGCCCGACGGCATCGAGCGCACCTGGCCGAACCTGATGACTCGCGAAGGCGTGATGGGCGCCGAGTACAACAAATGGAGCGCGCGTGTGACGCCCGATCACAACGTGATGCTGGCCTTCACCCGCATGATCGCCGGGCCGATGGACTACACCCCCGGCGGCTTCCACAATGCCACGCACGATCAGTTCGAGCCGCGCAACGTCGACCCCATGGTGCAGGGCACACGTGCCCACGCGCTCGCGCTTTATGCCGTATTCGAAAGCGGCCTGCAGATGGTGTCCGACTACCCCGAGATCTACAAAGATCAGAAGGATTTCGAATTCGTGAAGGCCGCGCCGGCCACGTGGGATGAGACGCGCGTAGTGGGCGGACGCCCCGGCGACTACATCACGGTGGCGCGGCGCAGCGGCCGCGAATGGTTCGTCGGCAGCATCACCGGCTGGCATCCGAACGAGGTGAATCTGCCGCTCGAATTCCTCGGCCGCGGCGAATATATCGCCGAGATCTACTCGGACGCACCCGATGCCGCCGAGAATCCGCAGCACACCACCATCGAGCAGAAGCGCGTCAACGCCGCCACATTACTGAAGGTGAAGATGGCTCCCGGGGGCGGCCAGGCGATCCTGATTCGGCCGGCGCAGTAGGCGGCTGTCAGTTCGCCTTGGCCAGTTCACTGTGCTTGCGGCCGAAGGGGAAGTAGATCGCGAAACCGACCAGCAGCCACACGAAGAAGCGGACCCACGTTTCGAGCGGCAGCGAGACCATCAGCACCAGGCAGAAGGCGACCGAAACCAGAGGTAGCCAGCTTCCACCGGGAACCCGGAAGCCGCGCGGACGGTCGGGCTGTGTCCGGCGCAGCACGATCACGCCCACCGAAACCACAATGAACGCGAACAGCGTTCCGATGTTCGCGAGGTCGGCCAGCGTGCCGATATCGAACAGGCCGGCAGGAATGCCCACGAAGAGCCCGGCGATCCATGTGCTGATGTACGGCGTGTTGTGCTGTGGGTGGACTTTCGAAAAGATGCGCGGCAGCAGGCCGTCGCGCGACATCGCAAACCAGATGCGCGCCTGCCCGTATTGGAAGACCAGCAGCGACGAGATCATTCCCATCAGCGCGCCGACGTCCACCCATTGCCGCACGCCGTTCATCCCGAGGCCCTTCAAAGCGTTTGCCACCGGCGCCGCGTTATTCAGCGTGGGCCACGGTGCGATGCCGGTCAGCACCAGGGAGACCGCGATATAGAGCACCGCGCACACCACCAGCGTCATGATGATGCCGAACGGCAGATCGCGCTGCGGACGCCGGCACTCCTCGGCTGCGGTCGAAACCGAATCGAACCCGATATAGGTGAAGAAGACGATGGCGGCGCCCGTCATCACGCCCGAAAATCCGTTGGGAAGGAACGGGTGCCAGTTCGAAGGCTTCACCGCGTGCGCCGCGCCCAGCACGAACACCAGGATGGCCGCGATCTTGATCACCACCATGACATTGTTCGCTCCGGCGCTCTCTTTGACGCCCTTCACCAGCACATAACTCAACAGAATGAGGATCAGCAGCGCGGAGATATTGAACCACGCGCCCGTGAACTGCCCGCCGACAATCGGTGGATTGGCAAACTTCGCGGGAAGGTGGATGCCGAAGGTATTCTCCAGCACGTCGTTGAAATAGGCCGAGAATCCCACCGCCACCGCCATGTTCGAGACGGCGTACTCCAGGATCAGGTCCCACCCGATGATCCACGCGATCAGCTCGCCCAGTGTTGCGTAGGCGTACGTGTACGCACTGCCGGCGATGGGGATCATCGACGCCAGTTCCGCATAGCACAGTGCCGCAAAACTGCAGGCAAACGCGGTCAGTAAAAAGGAAAGCGAAATTCCGGGGCCGGCGCCCGGCCGGCCATGCACGGAAAGCGCCCGCGACCCGCTCAGAATCAGGTCGAGCACCGGGGCGTTGAAAATGGATTGATAACCGCGGGTTTCTCCGGCCGCCGCGGTGCCGGTCAGGATGAAGATGCCGGAGCCAATCACTGCGCCGATTCCGAACGCGGTAAGGCTCCACGGCCCCAGAGTCCGCTTCAGCCTTTTCCCCGGATCTTCGGAAGCGGCGATCAGGGCGTCGATGCTCTTGGTCCGGAAGATACTCAAGTCGAAGGACTCCTGGCCACAGGCGAGCGGCCGGGCGGCCGCCCCCGCCTACCGCTTCCTCTGGCCCTGTACCTGGTGACGGATCTTCTTCTTCGTCGAACCGCGAGCTACGCCGGAGGCGCGCTTGGCCTTGGGGGCCGCCTTCTTTCGCGCGGTGCGCTTCAGTTTCTTGCGCTCGGTCTTATCAGTAACGTTCGTCGTGTTCATCAGTTTCTTTTCAACCCTGCGTATTTCTCGATCAGCTTTTTCAGCCCGTAGCGAGGGAAGTTTACAGTGATCTTAGCATTATCTCCTTCGCCTTCGCGCCTCACCACCGTGCCCGTCCCGTATTTCGGGTGTTCCACGGTCATTCCCGTACGAGCCCCGCGGCGGACCGGGGGCGGAGCTTGCGGCAGCGGCTTGGAAGGCACTGGCGGACGCGGCGGCTGGGCGGCCGGCCTGGCCTGCGGCGTCCCCTGCTGTCCCGTCGGCCGCGGACCGTTGAACGGCATGCCGCGCTCGCCGAAAAACTGCGAGATGTTCTCGATCGAATTGTAAGTCTTCCCGGTGAACGTGTTGCGCTTCGCCGATTGCCGCACGTCATAGCGTTCGCTGAACAGGTTGACCTCGCCGGGCTCGTCCTGCGGACCCATGTTGACGATCAGGTTCGCCGGCACTTCGCTGAGGAACCACGACGGCGTGGACCGCTCCTGTTCTCCGCCTCCGAAGCGCCTGCGGTACCGGGCCCACGTCAGGAAGAGCCGCTTCCGCGCGCGCGTCATGCCGACGTAGCAAAGCCGCCGCTCCTCTTCGAGCGCCGTCTCGGAGTCCATCGACCGGCTGTGCGGAAACAGGCCAAGTTCCATTCCGGTCAGGAAAACTACCGGGAACTCCAGGCCTTTGGCGTTGTGCAGAGTCATCAAGGTGACGGGAGCGCTCTCGTCGAAGCTGTCGGCCTCCGCTACCAGTGCGGCATGGTCCAGGAAATCGGCCACGCTTTCGCCCCGCTCGGCCGCTTCCGCCGCGGCATTGATCAATTCGTCGAGGTTTTCGAGCCGCGTTTCCGATTCCGGAGTCTTTTCCTGCTCCAGCATGCGGCGGTAGCCGGTGCGGTCGAGGATAAAGCGGATGAGGTCCGGCAGATTCGAGCTGCTCGCCACCAGCGATAGCTCCTGCACCAGGTTGCGGAAGACTACCAGCGACGACTGCGAGCGTGTGGAGAGCGCTTGATCGTCAATGATGCCGCCGACCGCTTCCCACATGCTCTGGCCGTGCTCGCGCGCGTATTTTTCGATCTGCTCCACGGTCGTCCGCCCAATGCCGCGCGCCGGGGTGTTGACCACGCGCATCATGCTGACCGAATCGGTGTTCGAGACGGCCAGCTTGAGGTACGCCACCGTGTCTTTGATTTCGGAGCGTTGATAAAAGCTGAATCCACCGACGATGTTGTACTTGCGCCCGTAGCGCCGCAGCGCCTCTTCAAGCTGCCGCGATTGGAAGTTCGTGCGGTAAAGGACGGCCGCATGGTCGCCGGGGTTCGAGGAGAGGTGCTTTTCGATCGCATCGGCGACAAACAGCGCCTCGTTTTCCGCGTCGAAACCCGCGTACAGGCCAAGCGGCGCGCCGGCTTCGGAATCGGTCCACAGCTTCTTGCCCTTACGCGCCTTGTTGTTTTCGACAACCGCGCCGGCCGCTTCCAGGATGTTCTTGGTCGAGCGGTAATTCTGCTCCAGCCGGATCGTGTGGGCCTTCGGAAAGTCGCGCTCGAAGTCCAGGATGTTGCGGATGTCCGCGCCGCGCCAGCTATAGATCGACTGATCCTCGTCGCCCACTACGCAGACGTTGTTATGCGTCTCGGTCAGCAGCCGCATCAGTTCGTACTGGCTGCGGTTGGTGTCCTGATACTCGTCGATCATGACGTAGCTCAGGCGGCGGTTCCAGGCTTCCCGAACGGCCGCGTCGGTCCGCAGCAGCCGGACCGCTTCGAGCAGCAGGTCGTCGAAATCCAAGGCGTTGGCGGTATGCAGGGCCTTCTCGTACGCTTCGAAGACCGCCGCCAGCCGCTCGGACTCGGGATTGACGGCGCTCTTATACATGTCCTGCGGCGTCTGCTTCAGGTTCTTGGCGTGGCTGATCCGCGAAAGTGCCGCGCGATGCTGCATGAACTCTTTGTCGTCGAGCCCCATCGCGCGATACGTCGCCTTGATGATCTGGATCTGGTCTTCGTCGTCGTAAATCGTGAACCGACGGGTAAAGCCCGGGCGGACCCGCGCCAGGGGATCGCCGTCGCGCCGCAGCAGCCGCACACAGAACGAATGAAAAGTGGAAACGTTGGGCGATGACTCGAGCGGCACATCCTCCAGCAGCGCTGCCACCCGTTCCCGCATCTCGTTGGCCGCTTTGTTGGTAAACGTGACCGCCAGCACGGCGGACGGCGGCACATGCTTCGACGTGATGATGTGCGCGATGCGATGCGTGATAACTCGGGTTTTGCCGCTGCCGGCGCCCGCCAGGATGAGCAGGGGCCCTTCGGTATGGGCCACGGCTTCACGCTGCTGGGCGTTCAGGCCTTTGAGAAAGTCCATGAAAGGGAACGCTTTTCAGTGTAGCATCGTGGACCGTACTAGCGCTGCTGGTGCGCGGTCAGCGCGACGGAACACGGTCGGGTAGCGGCGATCCCGGGCCAGGGGGATACATCAGCACGGTAATCACCATGAAGAGGAGAAAAATCAGAGCAAGCGCGTCAGGATCCATTTCTATTCCCGGCTAAGAGCACCCGTAAGCGCTGGTGGAGGAGAGGAGGGAAGAGGTGGCGCGCTTCGTGGGTTTACTTACAATTTTCGAATGACTCCATCCTAGCACGCCCACACATCGCCTGGTCCGATACCGCGCTAAACTAGCGGGCGATGGCGGAGCGCGGCTTCATTGTTTTTGCTCACGGCTCGCGGATCGAATCGGCCAATCAGGCCGTACGCTCGGTCGCCGCGCAATTTGCCCGCGCCGGCGGCTTCCCGCACGTGGAAGCGGCGTTTCTCGAACTGGGAACGCCCGACCTCGATGGCGCGGTCGCCCACCTTGCCGCTCTTGGCCTAAGCGAACTTGTCGTGATCCCCTACTTCCTCACTCTCGGAACTCACCTCGAGCGCGACCTGCCCAAACTCGCCGCTCGAGCCGCCGCCACCCATCCCGGCGTCGACCTCCGCGTCACCCCGCCCCTCGATGGCCACGATGCCCTGGTCCGCATCCTGCTCGACCGGGCCACCGAGGCGCAGCAATGAAATCGGTGTTAACCGAATCCGGCGTGCGGCAGGCGGCCCTGATCCGCAAGGGCGAGATCTCCTCGGTCGAACTCGTGCGCGCCCATCTGGAGCGGATCGTCGAAGTGAATTCGCGGATTAACGCGGCCATCGAGGTTCTGGCGGACCAGGCGCTCGATGAAGCTCGTCAGGCGGACCGTCGCCGGGCGGCCGGCGAGCCAGTGGGGCCGCTTGCCGGCGTGCCGTTTTCCGTCAAGGATTCGATCCAGGTTGCCGGCACCATCTGTAGCGCCGGAACGCTTGGCTATCAGGCGGGTCCGCGTTCCGCCGAAGATGCCACCCTGGTCAAGCGGCTGCGCTCGGCCGGCGCCATTCCGCTGGCCCGCACCAATCTTCCCGACCTGCTCTTCGCCTTCGAAAGCGACAACCTGATCTTTGGCCGCACCAACAATCCGTACCGGCCCGATCGCACCTCCGGCGGATCGAGCGGCGGCGAGGCGGCGCTGATCGCGGCCGGCGGATCGCCCTTCGGTCTCGGCAGCGATGCCGCTGGGAGCGTGCGGCTGCCGGCCCATTTCTGCGGCATCGCCGCAATCAAGCCGACCTCGGGCCGGCTGCCGCGGACCGGCCACGTGCCCCCGGCTTCCGGCTGGATCGAAGCGATCTGGCAGATCGGTCCCATGGCGCGCCGCGTCGAGGATCTCTGCCTGATGATGTCGCTGCTGGCAGGGCCCGACGGGATGGACCGCACGGCCGTCCCCGCGCCCTTTGAGGATCCGCGCCGGCTCAACCCCGCCGGATTCCGGATTGCGTTCTTCGTGGATAACGGCGTGATGAGCCCCGATCCCGATACCGAGGCAGTGGTCCGGCGCGCCGCGGAGGCGGTTGGCGCCGAGGAGTGCCGGCCGCCCCTGGTCGAACGCAGCTACGACCTGGAAATGCGCTTCCTCGGGCCCGATGGCGGCGACGGCCTGCGCGATTTCGCCAAGTCTATCGGGAGCCTGGAAATCCATTCTCTGTTCGAAGGCTGGCTGCGCAAGCTCGAAGCGGCCCGGACGGACATCGCGGGCTTCGCGCAACTCTGGGCCGAACTCGACGAGTACCGCAACACCCTGCTGCGTTTCCTGGGCGATTACGACGCTGTGTTGTCGCCGGTCGCGGCCTTTCCCGCGGTGGCGCACGGCCGGTCGGTCGATGATTCCGTGTTCCCCGGCTTCAGCTATACGATGACCCACAACCTGACCGGTTGGCCCGCGGCCGTAGTACGCTGCGGTGCGACGCCGGAAGGCCTGCCGGTCGGCGTACAAATTGCGGCTGCCCCCTGGCGCGAGGACATTGCCCTTGCTGTCGCGCTGCGTCTCGAAGAGGCTTTCGGCGGCTGGCAGGCGCCCCCTCTCTAAAGCTGTTCCGGTGCTCCGCCGATCTGTGGATCATGGACCGGCCGCCCCTGCCCGCGCTCACCGGAATCCGCTTCTTCGCGGCCCTGCACGTGGTCTTCTTCCACTACGCGCCCGGGCTTCCGCTGCTCTTGCGTAACGTAGCGGCGAACGGTTACATGGCGGTGGGGCTCTTCTTCATCCTCTCCGGTTTTGTACTGGCTTATAACTATGCGGGACGCCCTCTCCGCAGGCCCCGCTTTTTCGTGGCGCGGTTCGCCCGGATCTACCCGGCATACGCTCTCGGATTGGTGCTGATCGCTCCTGCCGTGGTCGTGCGGTCGGGACACGTGGAACCGGGCAGGCTGGCCGCCGCCGGCTTTGCCGCGATGGGGCTGGTGCAGGCATGGTTCCCCAAAATTGCGCTCGTGTGGAACGGCCCGGGCTGGTCGCTCGCGAACGAAGCGTTTTTCTATCTGCTTTTCCCTTTCATCCTTCCGCCCATTCTGAGGCTCTCGGCTCGCGGCGTTTGGATGGTTGCAACGGCATGCTGGGCAGCGGCGCTCGCTCCTCCGCTGGCCCAGATGCTGCTGCATGGAAACGCGGAGGCCGTAATGTACATGCCTGTCTTCCGCCTGGCCGAATTCATACTGGGAGTGGCTGCCGGAGGCGCATTCTTGCGCGGCAATTTCAGTTTCCGCCGCGCGATGGCGCCGGTATCGCTGGCTCTGGCCGCTTTCGCGGCGCTCTCGCCGTTCCTGATTCCTCCTCTGCTGCGGGGAGCCCTGGCGGCGCCTCTATTTGCGATCCTGGTCTGCTCGCTCGCTTCGGGGGGCGGCATGTTGGGCCGCCTGCTTTCGACCCGGCCCCTGCAGACAATGGGAGACGCCAGTTACTCGATTTACATCCTGCAATCGCCTGTGATGGCCTGGTTTCTAGTGGCGGCGCGCGGCGTCCACGCAGGCGCGCAGCGGACGCCGCTCACCTGGCCGGAGTTTGCGGTCTACACCGGTATCCTGGTTGCCGGGTCGCTCGCCTGCAATGTGTGGTTCGAAGCTCCGGCACGAAGATGGATTCAAGCCGCAGCGGCGCCGCGCGAGCGTTGTAAGATAGAAATCGATTCCTATGATCCGCCGGATACTGCCGCTGTTGCTTGCCGCAGCCTGCGCGGCCTTCGCCCAGAAATATGATGGCCCGCGGCCCGCGAAGCCCGATCTGCCCTACCTGAAACATGCGGATAACCTGATCGCCACCGAAGCGTCCCAGGCCGTCGAGCAGAAACAGAAGAAGGATGATGTTCTCTACATCGTCGAAGGCGCCAATTCCCCGGCGCGCACTCCGCTGGTCTCGCCGATCTTCCTGTTCCAGGCCGACAAGCTGTCGCCCGACAAGCTCGGCCTCTACAAGTTGGATGTGAAGGGCAACCACCGCGAAATTCTCTTCGGACCGAAGAGGCAGCCGAAGCCCATCCGCATCGACGTGACCCGGCTCGATGGCAACCTTTACAAAATTGAGGTAAGCGAGTCGCTAGATCCTGGTGAGTATTCTCTCAGTCCCGAGGGCTCCGACCAGGTTTTTTGCTTTCAAGTATACTGAGGGCAGTGGTGTGCCGCCCGGGTCGGATGACCCATCCCTCCACGCAGGCGCACCCCTGTGTTATTGTGTATACTGTACCCAAACGAGATTAAGAGAAGACAAGGAGCATCACCCTTAGAATGGCACTGGCGATTGAGACCAAGCGGCAGATTTTTTCAACAAATCAACGCCACAAGACCGACACCGGGTCGTCAGAAGTTCAAATTGCCCTGTTGAGCCAGCGGATCTCGCTGCTGACGGAGCACTTCAAGACGCACAAAAAGGATCACGGTTCCCGCAAAGGGTTGCTGACCCTGGTCGCCAAGCGTCGAAGGCTTCTGACTTACCTGCGCGATTCCGACCCGGAACTTTATAAAACGGTTCTGCAACGGCTCGGCATTCGCCGCTAGTTCCATTCGAACGGGAGCGGCGCGGGGCCGGTGTGGTTCTGTAACGCTTTCCCATCACACCTATTTGGTCTTCTCGCATTCGAGGCTTGAGGCCTCGCGGCGGGGGAGATCTCAATTCCTGTCAACTCCACTCTCAGCGGCCGCGGAAGATCCGCGGACCGATTCGTGACTGGCCGGAACTGGTTTCCGGCCGAGGTTGGAGGTTTAGAAAGAACAATGTCTCACACAGTTGAAATTGACCTGGGCGGCCGCCAGATTACCCTTGAAACCGGTAGAGTGGCCAAACAGGCGAACGGGTCGGTACTCGTTCGTTCCGGTGACTCGGTCGTCCTGGTCACCGCCTGTATGGCCGATCAGCCCAAAGTGGGCGCCGGCTTTTTCCCGCTCACCGTGGATTACCGCGAGTACACCTACTCGGCGGGAAAGATCCCGGGCGGCTTCATTAAGCGCGAGGGGCGTCCCTCCGAAAAAGAAATTCTCACCAGCCGTCTGATCGACAGGCCTATCCGTCCGCTGTTTCCCGAAGGTTTCCTGAACGAAACCCAGATCATCGCCATGGTGATGTCGGCCGATCCCCAACAGGATCCCAACTCCCTGGCAATTGTCGGCGCGGCCGCCGCGCTGGCGATTTCCGATATTCCGTTCCCCTACGTGCTGGCGGGTGTCCGCGTCGGCATGCGCGACGGCCAGTACCTGGCCAACCCGACTTATACCGAAGGCCGCGAATCGACGCTGAACATCGTGGTTGCCGGTACCGAAGAAGGGATCGTGATGGTGGAAGCCGGTGCGCAGCAGGTCAGCGAAGCCGAAGTGCTGGGCGCCATCGAGTTCGGCCACGAGTGCTGCAAGAAGATCGCTGCCGCGATCAAGCAATTGGTCAAGCTGGCCGGTAAGCCGAAGCGCGAGTTCCAGTCGCCGCAACCCGACCCCGAGGTCTTCGCGCAGGTGGATAAAGCCGCGCGCGTGGATCTGACCGACGCCCTCAATACCCAGAAGCATCCCAAGCTCGAGAGCTACACGCTAGTGGCGGAAGTCAAGAAGCGCGTGCTCGAATCGCTGCCCGAAGAGAAGCGCGAAGAGGGCGCCAAGTGCTACGACGCCCTCAAGGAGCGCATCTTCCGCGATGAGATGCTGAAGAACCACCGTCGCCCCGATGGCCGTGCGTTCGACGAGGTCCGGCAGATCACCATCGAGACGGGAGTTCTGCCGCGCACCCATGGTTCCGCCCTGTTTACCCGCGGCGAAACCCAGGCGCTGGTTACGGTCACGCTGGGCACCAAGGAAGACGAGCAGCGCATCGAGCTCCTGGAGCCGGGTGAAGCGTCCAAGCGCTTCATGCTGCACTACAACTTCCCGCCGTTCAGCGTCGGCGAAGTCGGTTTCATGCGCGGTCCCGGCCGCCGCGAAATCGGCCACGGCGCGCTGGCGGAGCGCTCGCTGACCGCACTGGTTCCCGATGAAGCGGCGTTCCCCTACACTCTCCGCGTAGTCAGCGACATTCTGGAATCGAACGGTTCGAGCTCGCAGGCAACCGTCTGCGGCGGGTCGCTCGCCATGATGGACGCCGGCGTCCCGATGGTGTCGCATGTGGGCGGCGTAGCGATGGGTCTGGTGATGGAAGGCGACGAGTACGCCATCCTGACCGACATTGCCGGCGCCGAAGACCATTACGGCGACATGGACTTCAAGGTCGCCGGAACGCGAGAGGGCATCACCGGCCTGCAGATGGACATTAAAGTCCCGCGGGTGACGGTGGCCGTCCTGAAAGAAGCGCTCGAGCAGGCGCGGCGCGGCCGTCTCCATATCCTCGACAAGATGTATGAGGCGCTACCGAAGCCCAATACTGCCATCTCGCAGTTTGCCCCGCGCATCTACACACTGCATATTCCGACCGATAAGATCCGAGACGTCATCGGACCTGGCGGCAAGGTGATCCGCGGGATCATCGAGCAGACTGGTGTGAAGATCGACGTCGAAGATGATGGCACGATCCACGTGGCATCTGCCGACGAGGCCTCCGCGAACAAGGCGATCCAGATTATTTCGGATCTCACCGCCTCGGCCGAAGTCGGGAAGACGTACCTCGGCAAGGTCGTTCGGCTGGTAGACTTCGGCGCGTTCGTCGAGATCTTCCCCGGCACCGACGGTCTGCTGCACATCAGCGAAATCGCGGAAAACCGGATCAAGGATGTCCGCGACGAGCTGAAAGAAGGCGACCAGATCCTGGTGAAGGTTCTGGCGCTCGAAGGCAACAAGATCAAGCTCAGCCGCAAAGCGGTCCTGCGCGAGCAGCGGGAAAAGCTGAAACAGGGCAAGCCCTCGGAAAAAGCCTGACCTAATCCTTGTGAAATCTGATGGCGCCGGATGACCTCCGGCGCCTTTTTGTGTTTTAGGACCCCACTCCCGCGGACAGACCGGAGGTCTACCCACCAAGTCCTTGTGTTACTATTCCGTTTTTGCGGGCGGGCCGCCTGCAAGGCCCGACCGAAGGGAGTAAATCCGTGAAAGTCTACGAAAGCAAGGACATCCGGAACGTCGGTGTGGTGGGCCACGGCGATTCCGGCAAGACGACGCTCACCGCCGGTTTGCTTTTCACCGCGGGAGCCACCAATCGATTGCTCCGCGTCGATGAGGGCAACACGATCACTGATTTTGACGAGGAGGAAGTCCAACGCAAAATCACGATCTCTACAGCCATCGCCGTGGCTGAATGGAAGAAAACCAAGATCAACTTCCTGGATACTCCCGGATACAACATTTTTATTAACGACGCGCGCGCCGCGCTCGTCGCCGCCGACTCTGCACTGGTCGTAGTGGATGGAGTGGCCGGCGTCGAAGTACAGACGGAGAAAGTCTGGGATTTCGCGAACGATTACAAACTGCCCCGCGTCGTCATTATCAACAAGCTCGACCGCGAACGCGCGGACTTCGCCCGTGCGCTCGAGAGCGTGCAGGCGGCCTTCGGGCGCGCGGCGGTGCCGATCCACATCCCCATCGGCGCGGAGCGTGAGTTCGCCGGCGTGATCGACCTGATCCGCATGAGGGCCTATACCTACACCCCCGATGGCGACGGCAAGGGAAAGGAAGGCGACATCCCCGCGAATCTGGCCGACGCCGCCCAAGCCGCCCACGAAACGCTGGTGGAGATGGTCGCCGAGGGCAATGACGCCCTCATGGAAGAGTTCTTCGAGAAGGGAACGCTGCCCGTCGAGCATATCGTCGACGGCCTGCGGCAGGGCGTCCGCGAAATGCGGATCTTCCCGGTGATGTGCACCAGCGCCCTGCACAATATCGCGATCGACCTCGTCCTCGATCTCGTCGTCGAGAACCTGCCGGCTCCGGCGGGACGCGAAATCGCCGCCGGCGAAAGCACCAGGCAGATTTCGGAAAGCGGACCCGCTTCGGCCTACGTCTTCAAGACCACGGCCGACCCCTTCGCCGGTCGCATCACCTTCTTTAAGGTGTATAGCGGCGTGATCAAGAACGACGCCAATCTGCAGAACCTGACGCACTCCTCAACCGAGCGGCTGGCACACGTCAGCATTCCCTTCGGCAAGACTCTTCAGCCGATCACCGAGCTGCATGCGGGCGACATCGGCGCCGTGGCCAAGCTCAGGGACACGCTGACCGGCGACACCCTGGGTGAAAAGGGCATCAACGCCTCCTATCCGCCTGTGAAGCTGCCTGAGCCCTCGATCGCGTTCGCCATCGAAGCCAAATCGCGCAACGATGAAGACCGCATGGGCAACGCCGTGCACCGCATGCTCGAAGAGGACCAGTCGCTGCGCTTCTACCGCGATCCACAGACGCGCGAGTTCCTCCTGGCAGGTGCGGGCCAGCAGCATGTGGAAATCGTCGTCAGCCGGCTGAAAAGGCGCTACGGCGTGGATGTGACGCTCAAGGCGCCCAAGATTCCGTACCGCGAGACCATCCGCGGTTTTGCCGACGTGCAGGGCCGCCACAAGAAGCAGACCGGCGGCCACGGTCAGTTCGGCGATTGCTGGATCAAAATGGAGCCGCTCCCGCGCGGAGCCAAGTTCGAATTCGCCAATGAGATTTTCGGCGGCGCGATTCCCAAGAACTTCATCCCCGCGGTGGAAAAGGGCATCGTCGAAGCCGCCGAGAACGGCTTCCTGGCCGGCTACCCCATGGTGGACTTCAAGGTCATCGTCTACGACGGCTCCTACCATGATGTGGACTCCTCGGAATTGGCGTTCAAGCTGGCGGCGCGCAAGGCGTTCAAGGCGGCCATGCAGCAGGCCAAACCGGCACTGCTCGAGCCCATCGTGAACGTGGAGATTCAGGCCCCGGTGGAATACGCCGGCGACCTGATGGGAGACCTCAACGGGCGCCGCGGCCGCATCGCGGGCATGGAGACCAAGGGCAGCACGCAGTTCATCCGTGCCCAGGTGCCCATGGCGGAAATGCTGAACTATCAGAGCGACCTGACCGCCATGACCCAGGGGCGGGCGTCATTCACCATGGAGTTCGATCACTACGATTTTGTACCGCAGCTTCAGGCCGATAAGATTATTGCGGCCGCCAAGGCTGCCAAGATGGGCGAAGAGGAAGAAGAGGAATAGGTATGGGCGGACACTGCCCCGCGGCAATTGGACACACCCGCGGGGCGGTTTCTGCCGGCCCCGGTTGCACATGGTCGTGTCAGTGTTGTAACCTTTGAAGGTTCGTACCGGGCAACGGCCCGCAGAAGTAGTTTATTTTCAGTATCTGAGGCTGTAGATGGACGATCGCAAGAAGACGTTCCTATCTGTTTTCCTTTTCGCCGTAGCCCTCCTTACCGCCGCATGCGGCTATAATCAGCAAACCAGGTTCCAAACTTCCTTCCTTCCTTCTACTCCGCACGCAGCCGATACAGCCGCAGAAGTGATTCCTCCCCCGCCGGTAGAATCGAACGCTTACTTGCGTGATGTTCCTCCCGTCCTCCTCGGAAACCCCTCCCTCGTCGCCCGTAAGAACGATAGCGACGGCTTCCTGATGCGCTCCGAACAGAGTTTCCAGCTTGGCAAGCGCTTTTATCAGGCGAACGACATTGCCAGCGCCCGCAAGGCATTCGACACCGCGATCGACCTGATGCTGCAGGCCGCCGAACATAGCCCCTCGGAGAAGCAGGACTACGGCCGCCGTCTCGACGACATGGTGGATGCCATTCACCGCCTCGACCTGGCCGGCCTGGGGGCCTCGGCTGCCGTCGAGGAAGGGAAGTACGAAAAGGCTCCGCTCGAAGACCTGCTGCAGATGACCTTCCCGGTAGACCCGAAGCTGAAGGGTCGCGTGCAGGCCCAGGTAGCGGCCACCGTTTCGCAGCTGCCCCTCTCGGTCAACGACACCGTCCTCGGCTACATCAACTACTTCTCGAATCGCGGGCACAAGACGATCATCGCGGCAACTGAGCGCTCCGGGCGCTACCGGCCCATGATCCGGCGCGTGCTCGACGAAGAAGGCGTGCCGCAGGAGTTGATCCACCTGGCGCAGGCCGAATCGGGCTTCATGGCGCGCGCGATGTCCCGCATGGCAGCCGGTGGAATGTGGCAGTTCCTGGTCTGGCGCGGCCGCGAATACGGCCTGCAGCAGACCAAGTCCACCGACGATCGCATGGACCCCGAAAAGGCCACCCGCGCTGCTGCCCGCCACCTGCACGATCTCTATAACGAATTCGGCGACTGGTACCTGGCGATTGCCGCCTACAACTGCGGGCCCGGCGTCGTCGAGAAGGCCGTCGAGCGCACCGGCTATGCGGATTTCTGGGAACTGCGCTCCCGCGGCGTGCTTCCCGCCGAGACCACCAACTACGTGCCGATCATTCTGGCCATGACGATCATGGAGAAGAATCCGTCGGCCTATGGTCTCGAAAATCTGCAGCTCGATTCGCCGCTTGAATACGACACCATCGAAGCGACCGTGCCCACAAACCTGTCGCTGGTTGCCGATATCACCGACACCTCGCTGACGCAGTTGCTCGAACTCAATCCGGCGGTGATTCACGGCACCACGGTTCCAGCCGGCTATTCCATGCACGTGCCGAAGGGGACCGGCAATCAGTTGATGGCCGCACTGCAATTGATCCCGAGAGAACATCGGGATTCCTGGCGGCTGCATCGTGTTTCGATGGGCGAGACGCTGGCGACGATCGGCAAGCGCTACGGCGCCACCACGGCAAGCATTGTCGAAGCCAACCACCTCCAATCCGCTGAAGCGCCGGAAGGCGAGAGCCTGCTGATTCCGGCAGTCGAGCGCGCGGTCGTTACGAGGCGCGCGGCCACGCGCACTACGACGCACCGCCGCACCACGCGAACTTCCACCTCTTCGCGCCGCGCGGTCGGCACTCGCAGAGCGCCGCACAGAGTATCCACGGTCTCTTCCGTCCGCAAGCCGTCGGCCACCGTAGTGGCCAGCGCCGCCCGCTAACGGCGGATTGCATTTTACGAACAGCCTGCGTTTTCGCTATTGCCAGCCCATCAAAAAGGGGTATTCTAGGTTTGGTTGTGCCCTGAATTCAGGAGGCCTGTTGAATGTTGGATCGCCCGCTATTTGCTGCCAAAGATGAGGACGAGATGGAAGACTTCCAGGACTATGAAGACGAAGAGCGCGAGGAACTGAACTCCAAGCTCGACGAGTACGAGGACGAGGAAGAGGACGAAGAGGAGGAGGAAGCGACGGTCGCGATCATTGTTTCCACTCCCGCGGTTGAGCCGGCGCCTGCTCCGGTCGCGGAGCCGGTAGTTGAGCCCGCTGCTCCCTCGCCTGCGCCGAAGAAGCCCGTGAAAAAGGCCGCGGCGCCAGCCAAGAAAGCTCCTGCCAAAAAAGCTGCCAAAAAAGCTGCCAAAAAAGCGCCCGCCAAGAAGGCTGCTAAAAAAGCTCCCATGAAGAAGGCGGCCAAGAAGGCACCCGCGAAAAAAGCTGCCGGGAAAGCTCCGGCAAAGAAGGCTGCCAAGAAAGCCGCAAAGAAAGCGGTGAAGAAGGTGGCCAAGAAGGCGCCGGCGAAAAAGGTAGCCAAGAAGGCGCCTGCGAAGAAGGCAGCGAAGAAGGCAGGAAAGAAGAAGCGCTAGGAATCGGTCGCAGTCTCCGCGGCCGCCTGGAGCCCATGCTCCGGCCGCCGCGGAGACCGGCGGCTGTTAGCTTGTAGCAGGGGTTTCGGACTTGCCGACTACCCGCCGGCAGCGATCGAAGAGTTCCAGAAGAGCCTCTGCCTGCTCCTCTGCCGTGCGGGTGACCGGCTTCCCGGAAAAGCCCGCCGACGATCCTGTCGACTTGCCATAGCCGGTGGTCACGGCAATAAACTTCATCAACTCCAGGGCGACATCGTCTTTACTGCGCGCGGCGCCGCCGGCCGCGGCTTCAGTGCCGGTCGAGTTCCCGACGCTGGGAGGTGCTGGTTCCGCCATTGGTGCTTGATTCCTCTCCGGTAGTTCCTAGTGACGTGTTACAACTCTAGGTTACTTCATTTTCTTCCCAATGCCCCTCAAAGCGGTCCGGCACGTGCGAAAAATGCGAGGCGGCGCCCAGTCCCACCTCCTGGAAGCGGACGACGGTCATTGGTATGTTGTGAAGTTCCGTAACAACCCGCAGCACCGCCGTATTCTGGTCAACGAACTGATCGCTTCGGTGTTTTTGGATTACCTGCAGATCGCGTCGCCGCCGGTGGCGTTCATCCTGCTCACACCGGAGTTCCTGGCCGCCAATCCGGAAGTTCACGTCAGCCTGGGGACCCGCCGCATCGATGTGCAGCCCGGCTGGCATTTTGGCTCGCGCTACCCCGGCGACCCATCCCGCATGGCAGTCTACGACTTCCTCCCGGACGCTCTGCTGGACACCATCGCCAACCTCGCCGATTTCCGCGCGATCCTGGTTTTCGATAAGTGGACCGCCAACTCCGACGGCCGCCAGTGCGTGTTCTACCGCGCCCTGGTGCGGCGGCCGGACGGTCCGGACCCGAAGGCCGGTTTTGTCGCCTTGATGATTGATCACGGTTTCGCCTTCAATGGACCGCATTGGGACTTTCCCGAATCGGCCGTCCAAGGGCTCTACGCGCGCCGCCTCGTGTATGACGGCGTGCGCTCGCTCGACGACTTCCAGCCCTGGCTCGATCAGGTGGTGCACTTCCCGGAAGAGGTGATGGACCGGGCCTGGAAGCAGATCCCCGCCGAGTGGCTGGAAGGTGAAGAGGACGAGCTCGAGTGCATGCTGGAGCGCCTCTTCGACCGCCGCCGCCGCGTGCCCGAGTTGATCGCGGCGGCGCGCGATGCGCGCACCAATCCGTTCGCTAACTGGTAGGGAGTTAAAATAGCAGCGTGCTCCACCGTCACATTCTTCACAACGAGTCGATCCGCGACTTTGCCGATCCCTTACTGGCCGCCGGGCAGGTGGGCCTGCTCTCCGGCTGGGGTGTCTTCAGCACCTTCCGCGTGATGGACGGCGTGCTGTTTGCATGGGACCGCCACTGGGCGCGGCTGACGCGCGATGCCGCGGCCTTCCATGTGCCGATGCCGGAAAATCGCGATGCTCTGCATGCCCGGCTGTTGAAGCTCGTGGAATCTAACCAGGCGTGGAATTCGACACTGCGGCTCGCCATCGTCCGCAATGGCGGCGGCCTGTGGGCCGATCCGCGGCCCGAGCGCCCCATCGATATCATCGCGCTGACCGCCGATTCGAAGAATTGGGGCGAGGGCGTGAAGCTCGCGCTGCAGGAGCAGGCGCGGCATGCCGCGAGTCCGTTCGCCGGCACGAAGATCCTTTCGTGGTCGATGAATCTCACCTGGTTGGAGACCGCGCAGCGTCGCGGCTTCGATGAAGTGATCCTGCTCAACGAGCGGGGCGAAGTCGCCGAGTGCACCTCCGCCAACATCTTCGCGGCCAATGGGAACCAGGTCTGGACTCCGCCGCTTCACTCCGGCTGCCTGCCTGGAATCACGCGGGAAGTGGTGTTGGGCGAAGTACGCGTGCCGGGAGTTTCCATCGGCGAGAAGACGCTTCGGCTCGAAGACCTGGAGAGCGCCGACGAGGTGTTCATCACCTCCACGACGCGTGACCTGCTGCCGGTCATCGAAATCGAGGGCCGAACGCTGCGGTCGAACGGTACGGCGCGATTGGCGCTACAGCG
The DNA here is from genome assembly GCA_963796675.1 of Terriglobia bacterium. Taxonomy (GTDB): domain Bacteria; phylum Acidobacteriota; class Terriglobia; order Bryobacterales; family Bryobacteraceae; genus CAWCDJ01. The sequence continues at coordinate 404,045 of CAWCMS010000020.1, read as the reverse complement.
CGCGTTTTCGGATTTCGTGGAGAAGTACGTCGCGGAGCACCGCGGTGCCAAGGTTGGATAAAACTAAGGCCGGTTGGAGAAAAGGGCGGGCTAAAAAGAAAATGGTTCCAAGTGACCTGATTCCCAGCCTTGTCCACCGCCGGCATGCACGGCACTGAACATTGCAGCCTGGACGCCCGGGCGTTTCGCTCTCCGGCTACCCGATTGCCGTTTTCTCCAGCAACCGGATCGAACGCCTGAAAGCACGCCGCAGTCTCTTCCCGACCGGGGCCGATTGCTCGTAGCGGCCTTTCGCTTACCGGCAACGATTTCCGCTTTCGCGAACTCCATTACCGGGTCGACGTTCCCAGCCTGCCACTTCGCACTTCGAACCGGCTGTTTCCACCGCTCGTTCGGCCCTACGCTCCACAGCCTCAATCGGTTTGCCCCGATCCCGGCTGCTTCATTACGTCGGCCCGTTGCGGCTTCCGCAACCAGTCCAGTTTGTTGCCAGCTCGGCATCCACTCCCCTTCGGGGCTGTTACCCCCCTAAGGATCAAAGCGTTCAGCCGGCCAGCCTCAAACTAGCCCGCCTTCCGATCGCGCCCGATCTCCGTTCGCTCCCCGCAACCGCTTCTATTACTAGCACCGGCTGCGGATCACCGTTCCCGGTCCGCTACGCTTTCGACGGCTCGCTGTTCCTCAAACCTCTTGGAACCTTTTTCACTATGCTCCGGAAGCGTTCAGGCGTCAATTCTTTTCGTAAGGGCAATGACCGATTTCAACAAGTATTATTACGCTGTATTTCGAATGGGTTACGGTAGGAAAACAGTGAATAGCCTGTGTATAAAACGTGGCCAGGCGGGCCTGTTTCCGCTCTATTGAGCGGCGGCCATGCGCCGGTGGTCTTTCAGGATGCAGCGATCCATCACCACCGCCAGGCCGGCTTCTTCGGCTCGCCGTGCCGCGGCTTCGTGGAAGACGCCTTCCTGCATCCAGACGAGTTTCGCCCCTTTGCGGATGGCCGCTTCCACGATTTCCGGTACGAACTCGGATCGCCGGAAAATGTCCACGATATCAATAGGTTCCGGGACGGAATCGAGGTCGGGATAGCTCTTTTCACCGAGTACTTCGGCCTCCCCGGGGTTGACCGGGATGATGCGGTAGCCGGACCGCTTCAGGTATTCCGCGACGCCGTAGCTCGGGCGGAATCGCTTGCTCGAGAGGCCCACCACGGCGATGGTACGCGAGCTTTGCAGTAGTCCGGCAACGGGGTTCATTCGGATTTCTCCAGGTGCGCGGCACGCCGGAGCTTACGCACTTCGAGCTCCGTCAAATGACGGAATTCACCCGGCTTAAGCGGCCCTAACTCCAGCGGACCGATGCGCACTCTTTTGAGCTTTTCGACCAGAAATCCGAAGTGCTTGAACATGATGCGGATCTGCTGGTTGCGGCCCTCGAACAGCCGCACCTCATACCAGGGATTCCGCGCCGCGTGGATCAGTTTCAAGCCGGCCGGTTCGGTGCGGCGGCCGGAGATCGGAACCCCGGTGCGGAATGCCTGCTCCTGGTCCGTGGTGAGGGTGCCGTTGACCTTCGCAATGTAAGTCTTCGCGACATGGGTTGCCGCGGAGGTCAAGGCTTTGGCGAGGTCGCCGTCGTTGGTCAAAAGCAGCAGGCCCTCGCTGTGGTAGTCGAGCCGGCCGACGGGATAGACCCGTTCCTTGACGCCGCGCAGCAGATCCATCACGGTAGTGCGGCGTTCCGGATCGCTGACGGTGGTAACCGTATTGTCGGGCTTGTGCAGCGCCAGGTAGACCAGATGCTTGGCAGCGTGGATCAGCTTGCCGTCCACCTTGATATGGTCCCGGTCGAGGTCCGCCTTGCTGCCAAGTTCGGTGATCACCGTGCCATTCACAGTGACGCGGCCTTCCTGGATGATCTGCTCCGCCTGCCGGCGGGAGGCCACGCCGGCATGGGCGAGGATTTTCTGGAGTCGCTCTTCCGCCATCAGGTACTTTCCGGGTCCGGAGGAGCTTCGGATTCTTCGATCTCCGCCGCCGGTTGAGCTTCGGCAGGCATCGGCGGCGCCTCGGCATCGGAAAACGCCATTCGCCGGATCTCCTCAAACTCTTTGAGGGACGGCAGCTCGGCCAGGTCCTTTAATCCGAATTGAATCAGGAACTCCTTGGTGGTTTTATAGAGGATCGGTTTGCCGATGACGTTCTTGCGTCCGGCCACCGCGATCAGCTTGCGATCAAGCAGCGTCTTGAGCACACCGGCTCCCTGCACGCCGCGGATCTCCATGATTTCAGGACCAGTTACCGGCTGCTTGTAGGCAATCACCGCGAGGGTCTCGAGGGCCGGCAGCGACAGTTTGAGCGGCGGCTTCAGGCTCTTGACGAAGGTTCGCACCGCTTCGTGATGCTCCGGTTTGGTGGCCATCTTAAAGCCACCCGCCACCTCGCGGATCAGGATCCCGTGCTCGGGCTTGTCGAACCCGGCGATCAACTGGTCAAGCAGGGTGCGGATGCGTTCGGCCGGCTGTTCGAGGGCCGTGGAGAGCTGCGCCAGCGTCAGGGGCTCCTCCGCTACATATATGACAGCCTCGAGAATGGCCCTGAGCTGCACGTCCTCGACGGCGACCTCGATCAGCGGTTCTTCGGATGCCGGGAGCAACTCGTCCATCGAAACCGATTCGGTCGAAATCGGTTCGGCGCTCTCGGGCGCCTGCTCTTCCGCAGCGGGCGTTTCCGGCGGTTCGTCTGCCGGCGGCGCGGCTTCCGCTCCCGGACTTTCCGGAGCCGTGGCGGGGCGGTCGTCGTTTTCCGGGCTCACGCCCTCCGGGGATGTTTCCAGTTCTTCCATGCCTGAAATTTAAATGTAGTCTTTTTCGATCGCGTCGAGCGGGCTGTCCGAGGAAAACACGGCATCGAAATGTGTGTGACGCTGCAGGGCGATCTCGCCGAACAGATCCTTCTGGGCGATTTTAACGGCCTGCATCCGCACCATCTCCAGCACCGCCAGGAACAGCGCAATCATGGAGCGCCGGGTGGGCTGCTGTTCGAAGATCCGCAGGATGAACACCGGCTGGTCTTCGCTTGACCTCCAGGAATTTCTCGTGCAGGTAACGGACCATATCCGCCACCGTCACATCGGCCGCTTCCACCTCGTAAATCGGACGGTTTTTGATCCGCTCCAGCACCTCGCCGAAGGCTTTCACCAGGTCGAACAGCGTGATCGCCAGTCCGGGGTCGTCATCTTCGGAGGTAAAGGCCTTGATTTGAGGATTCGACCAGACGTTTTCCTCGATCAGGCGCTTTTGCTGCAGCATTTCGGCCGCATTCTTGAAGCTTTCGTGCTCCAGCAGCCGGTCGACCAGTTCCTGCCGGGGGTCTTCGGAGGCATCGCCGTCGTTGGCGAGCGCCGGATCCGTCGGCAGGAGCATCCGCGACTTGATGTGGATGAGGGTGGCTGCCATGTAGACAAATTCAGCACCCAGATCGATATCCATCTCGCGAGCCCGGTCGAGATATTCCAGGTATTGCTGCGTAATGGTCGCGATCGGAATGTCCTTGATGTCGATCTGCTGCTTGCGGATCAGGTCCAGCAGCAAGTCGAGCGGTCCCTCGTAATGCTCGAGATGGACATTGAGAGGCGACGACACAATCATTCACGATAACATGAGCCGGCGGAAGTCGAGGAACTACCGGGGATGACCGGATTTCCACACGAAAATCCTGTGTCGCCAGGATAGACTTCCGCGGCGTGGCCCGAGAAAATCGTGCTTAATCTCCGTACTGCGAAGTTTCGCTTCAGAGGATAACCTTTCCGAATTGCCCGGCGTCTCTTCGGTGAATAGCAATTCCCGCAGTAACGGGTCTTGATTAGGGTGAGAAGGTAAATATGCAAGCTTCCAGCGGTTTTTCCGCGCCAGAACCGCATGGCGAGCCCGACGCCGCTCCAGCTCTACACACATCCCGTTCTTCGACGACGCCGCCGAGGGAACCGGCAAGGCATACCCGGCGATGGGGCATTTTGGCGGCCGCGGTCCTCGTGGCCGGCGGCGCAGCCGCGTATTGGATCACAAAATCCGACTCCGCAGTTTCGAACAGGAATGGCGGTCTGACGGCCATCCCGACGATCACCGTCTCCGCGGGCGGTCTGACTCGGACGATCCGGGTGAGCGGCACGATTGCCGCCAAGAACTTCGCGGCGCTGCTGGCTCCCCGGATCCGTGGCAGCCGCAGCGATTTCAACCGCGGCGGTCCGGGTGGCGGCGGCGGGGACTTCAACCTGGTGCTGCTCAAACTGGAACGGCCCGGCGTACGGGTGCGAACCGGCGACGTGGTGGCGCAGTTCGATCCTCAAGCCCAGGCCCAGCGCTACGACGACTACCAGGATTCGGTGGTCCAACTCGAAAACACTATCAAGAAGATGCGAGCCGACCTGGCGAGCACCAAGGAAGGGCACGATCAGAGCATCCGCGGCGCCAGGGCGGATTGGAACAGTGCCCTGCTCGATCTGAAGACTATCGACGTCCGCTCGCGCATCGACGCCGAAAAATTCAAGCTGAGTGCCGAGGAGGCCGAGGCCAAGTACAAGCAACTGGTGGCGGAATCGGCCCTGGTCGATGAATCGCAGCGCGCCGCCATCCGCTCGTCGGAGTTGAACCGCGATCAGTCGAGGATCGAGCTGCAGCGTGCGGAAAACAACGTCAAGCAGATGACCATCAAGGCGCCGATGCCCGGGATCGTGGTGATGCAGAGCATCGTCCGGAATGGCGAGTTCGGGCAGGTCCGCGAAGGCGATCAGGTATTTCCGGGCATGCCCTTCATGCAGATCGTGGATACCAGCTCGATGGTACTCAATGCCACCGTCAACCAGGTCGACGCCGATAAACTGCGGCTGGGCATGAAGGCCATGGTGCGGCTGGACGCCTATCCGGATTTGCAGCTTTCCGGAACGATCGAGGGAATCGGCGCCATGTCGAAGACCAGCACCTTCCGCGCCAGCTACGTGGGAGAGATCCCGATCCGCATCAAGGTCGGCGGCTCGGATGCGCGCATGATTCCGGATCTCACGGCCAGCGCGGAGATCGTGCAGGATACGGTCGACGAGACGCTACTGCTGCCGCGCACGGCGGTCTTTGCCGAGGCGGACGGATCCTACGTATTTGTCCAGGGCGCGGAGGGTTGGTCTCGCCGGAGGGTGGAACTGGGACCGGCCAGCTTCACTCAAACTTCAATCCGCTCCGGAGTCCAAAAGGGGGATGTCGTCGCTCTACAGCGCCCGATCTAATCCGCCGGCGGATGGGCCTGGAATCGAGTATCCGCAGGGATCAATATGCCATCAAAGGAATTAAGACCGAAGCAGCGCCTGGGACGCTCCAATCCGCATCGCCTCAAGATCATCGTCTGGACCATCGCGCTGTTGCTGTGCGGCAGCGGGGTGTATGCGGCCTACCATTACACCGGCACCACGGAAGTGGAGGTGGCGGTGGCGCGGGTGCGGCGTGCGGACTTCATCATCAGCGTGCGCACGCGCGGCGACATCCGGAGCGCACGCTCCACCATCCTCAAGGCGCCGCAGGTGCCCAACCTGCGTATTGTGCAACTCGCCGAGAACGGACGGCCGGTGCGTAAGGGCGAAGTGGTGGTGGAGTTCGACGGCTCGACGCAGGAGCAGAACGTTCTCACCCGCACCACCAATGTGCGTGCGGCCGACGGCAACATCGTGCAGACCAAAGCCACCCAGCGGATGGACGACGAGGCCGACGCCATGAGCAAGATGACGGCGGAGTACTCGCTCGAACGCGCCAAGCTGGACGCCAGCAAGGCCGAGGTATTGTCCAAGATCGATGGCGAAAAGAACCGCATCGCGGTGGGCGTTTCCGAAGGCAGCCTGCGGCAGGTGAAGGCGCAGATCAACGCGCACGAGGTGGGGCACGACGCGGATCTGAACCGCCTGTCGCAAGTCCGTGACAAGGCCAATCGCGACCTGAAGCTGGCCAAGGGCTACCTGGAACTGATGCGCCTGCGAGCTCCGACGGACGGCATTGTCAACGTGCTGCCGAACTTCCGGTCGAGCGGGACATTCGGGCAGTCCACGCCGCCGTTCAAGGAAGGCGACAGCGTGTGGACGGGCGCGGAAATCGCGGAGATCCCGGATCTTTCGGAAATGTACGTGAATCTGAGCCTGGAAGAGGTCGACCGCGGCAAGTTGCAGTTGGGGCAGGCGGTCAAGGTGCGGGTGGACGCGATTCCCGACCGGGAATTCAGCGGCGTGATCGACTATATCAGCCCGATCGCCAGTCTTGTGTTCAAAGGCGGGGCGACGCCGGAAAAGACCTTTCCGGCACGCGCCACTCTCAAGAAGCTCGATTCGCGGCTTCGGCCGGGGATGAGCTCGACGGCTGAGGTCATCATCGAGCGGCGGCCAAATATGCTGCTGATCCCGGTGCGATCGAGCTTTGACCAGAACGGCAAGCCCGCGGTTTACGTGCAGATCGGAAAGAACTTCGTGGTGCGGCCGATCACGGTGGGTAAGAAAAACGATGAGGACATCATCGTGACCAGCGGGCTGAAGGAGGGCGAAATCGTCACGCTCGAAAGCCCGGCCGAAGCGGCCAAGCGGGCAAAGAAGAAGCTATAGGCGCACGGGGATTCGTTGTCATGACAAAGGTAATTTTTCGACTCTTCGGGCTGGCGATCCTGGCGGCAGGCGGCTGGTACGGCTACCGGTTCCTGCAACAACTGCCGGAGCGGCAGGATACGATTCCGACCGCCAAGGTGCAGCGCGGCGACGTGGTCATCCGCGCGTATTCGCGCGGCGAACTGCACGCGGTCCGGGCGCAGACCCTCACGGCGCCCAACCTGTTCGGCACGGTTCAGGTGACGCGCCTGTCGCCGATGGGAGCGTTGGCGAAGGAGAAGGATCTGATCGTGGAGTATGACGACTCCGAGCGGCAGTCGGCGCTCGAGGAAGCGCAGCTTTCCGTAGAGTCGGTGGACGAGCAGATCAAGAAGGCGCGGGCAGACCTGGCCATCCAGCAAAGCCAGGACCAGGTGACGCTTCTCAAGACCCGCTACGACGTGAAGCGGGCCGAGTTCGAAGTCCAGAAGAACGACATCATCGACGCCATTGACGCCAAGAAGAACATCCTGCAACTCGAGCAGAGCAAGCGTGCCCTGCAGCAGCTCGATGCCGATATCGAAGCCCGCAAAGAGCAGGCCGATTCGCAGATCGCGGTGCTGGTGGAGCAGCGCAACCGCAGCCTGATCGACGTGCAGCGGGAATTGCAGCGCATCGCGCAGACCAAGTCGCTGTCGCCCATGACCGGGCTGGTGGCGATCAAGCAGAACCGCGCCGGGTATTTCAATTTCGGCCAGCAACTGCCGGACATCCGGGAAGGCGATACGCTGCAGCCCGGCATGCCGGTGGCGGATGTGCTGGATCTGTCCGAACTGGAAGTCTGGACCAAGATCGGGGAGCTCGACCGCGCCAACCTGGTGGAGGGGCAGGACGCGCTGATTCAACTGGACGCCATCCCAGACAAGCAGTTCCGCGGCAAGATCAAGGCGATGAGCGGCACGGCAACCTCGGATGTCTTTTCGGGCGACCCGTCGAAGAAGTTCGATGTGATCTTTTCGATCGACATGCGGCAACTGCTGACCTCGCTTGGGATGAAGGATTCCGATATCGCCAGCATCATGGCGACTGCCGCGGCCAACGCCAGGAAGATGGGCAACCTGAACACGGGCTCCTCCTTTCTTTGCCGGGCTGCAGACGCAGATGCAGGGTGGCGACATGGCGGCCGCAATGGGCGGCATGCAGGCCGTTTCCGCCATGCCGGGGACGCCGGCCGGACCGCAGGCGCAAGGGCAGAGGCAGGAGCAGGGCCAGAGCCAGGGCGGACGCGGCCAGGACGGCAGAAGCGGCGGGCGGAATCCCGGCGCGAACCCTGGAGGGCGCGGAGGACCGGGCGGCGGCATCAACAACATGGTCATGATCAATCCGCTCGAGCTGAAGCCTCCGGTGGTGAACGGCTTTAGCGAAGAGGACCGGAAGGCCGCCAATCTCCCCAAGCCTCCCGAAGAAGATTCGCAGGTGCAGACCCTGCTGCGGCCGGGCCTGCTGGCGGACGTCGAGATCATCGTCGAGAAGATCCCCAACGCGCTCCACGTTCCGGCGCAGGCCGTATTCACCAAGAACGGCAAGGCGACTGTTTACGTACAGACGAGGCGCGGCAGGTTCGAGCCGCGGGAAGTGCAGCTGGTCAAGCGCAGCGAAACCATGATGGTGCTGGCGGGCGGCGTGGAACCGGGGGAAGTCATCGCCATGAGCGACCCGACAGCGGAGAAGTCGGACAAGAAGAAGAACGACCGGAAATCGAATAGCGGCGCGATGGAAGCGATGCCGGCGGGAGGCAAGTAACCATGATCGGCTCACACGTACTTCCCGAACTCAAGATGGGGATGGCGAGCCTCTTCGCCCACAAGCTGCGCAGCCTGCTGACCATGCTCGGCATGATCTTCGGTGTGGGCGCGGTGGTGGCGATGCTCTCGATCACGGCCGGCGCGCAGAAGGAGATGATGAGCTTCATTGACCAACTCGGCGTGAACAACATCATCGTGGAATCGCACGAAGCGCTGGACCGCAATGAACTGCAGAGCGTCCGCGCGATTTCGCCGGGCCTGACGTTCCGCGACTTCCGCGCCATCTCCGAGAACGTCTCGGGGCTGGTGGCGATCACGCCGCGGAAACGCTTCAAGCCGCAAAAGCTGCTGCCCAAAACCGCCCAGGAGCCGCCGCAGTTCATCGGCGTCTATCCGAATTTCGTCGAGATCAACAGCCTGAGGCTGGTTGCGGGGCGCTTTTTCACCGAGGAAGAGAACCGGGCATCGGCGCCGGTCTGTGTGCTCGGCGAGACCGCCAAAGTGAACCTGCTCGGCTATGACGACGCCGTCGGCAAGTACGTGAAGGTGAACGACTCGTGGCTGCAGGTGATCGGCGTGCTCACGCCCCAGGCTTCGGCCGATACCGATGTGGAAGGGGCGCAGGCAGTGAACCGCAACAACCTCGTGATCGCGCCGCTGAATACCGTGATGCGCCGGTTCGAGGACAATACCAGCTATTTAAAGGACGAAATCGACGGCATTTACATGAAAGTCGGACCCAACGTCGATTCAATCGAGACGTCTAACGTAGTCCGGGCCATACTAACCGCGACCCACAAGGACGCGGGCGATTTCACGGTGATCGTGCCCGCCGGCCTGCTCGAAGAGCGGCGGCGGACGCAGTTTATCTTCAATATCGTCATGATCTGCATCGCGGGTATTTCGCTGCTGGTGGGCGGTATCGGAATCATGAATATCATGCTGGCCACGGTGCTCGAGCGGACGCGGGAGATCGGTATCCGGCGCGCCATCGGTGCACGTCAGGCCGATATTGTGCGTCAGTTCCTGACGGAAGCCGTGCTGATCTCGATCGTGGGCGGATTGATCGGCATCGGTTTCGGATTTTCGCTGTCGAAGGTGATTGCTTCGTCGGCCGGGTGGTCGACGGTGGTGACGGGGTCTTCGATCGCGGTCGCCTTCGGCGTCTCGGTTTTCATCGGCTTGTTATTCGGAATTTATCCGGCCGTTCAGGCGGCCAAACTGGATCCTATCGAGGCCATTCGTTACGAGTAAGCATATGCGGTTGCGAACCCTAGTTACCGGCGTACTCCTGGCGGCGAGCGCGTTTGCGCAGATGTCGTCGTTTCCCAGGCCATCTTATTTTCGCGAGACATTCCAGAAGACCCAAATGAGGGTCGAACTGCGGAATCCGGTCAAGCTGAAGGATTTCGTGGTCAGCGGCAAACTGGAGCTTTCCCTGAAAGACTACCTGACGCTGGTAATGGCGAATAATACAGCCATTCAGCTCCAGATGCTGACACTCGAAACGCCCAAGAACGCGATCCAGCGCGCGTTCGCCACCTGGGATCCGCTGGCGACGGCGAGCTTCAACAGCCAGCGCTCGACGACGCCCGCGACCAGCGTGCTCGACGGCGCGTCTTCGGTCAACACGCTCAACCAGCCCTTTCAGGCCCGCTTTTCGCAGACCCTCGATACCGGTCTGCAGTACAGCGTGGGTTACTCCGCGAGCAAGATTTCCACCAACAGCGGCTTCTCCACGTTCAACCCGGCCCTGAGCTCGAACTTGTCGGTTTCCTTCACTCAGCCGCTCGTCAAGAACCGCGGACGCTACGTGAACCGTCTCAGCCTGATGATGGCGCGGAGTAACTATCGCATTTCGGAATACACCCTGAAAGCGAACCTGTTGACCCTGGTGAATGCGGCGGAATCCGCGTATTGGAGCGTGGTCCTGGCGCGGGAAAACCTGAAGGTGGCGGAAAGCGCGCGAGCCACCGCCCAGCAGTTCCTGGACTACATGCAGAAGCAGCTCGACCTGGGAGCGCTCTCGCCTCTCGACATTTATAACCCGCAGCAGCAGGTGGCGGCGAATGACCTGGCGGTCTCGCAGGCCCGTTTCGCTCTGGAGCAGGCCGAGGATGCTCTGCGCCTGCAAATGGGGGTGGACCTCGATCCGGATGTGCGGAAACTGCCCGTCAACCTGACCGAAACGGTGGAAATGCCCAATGTCGATTCGCTGAACTACGACCCGGAAGAAGTGACGGAAAAGGCTGTGACGAACCGGCCGGATATGAAAGCGGCTGTCCAGAAGCTCGACTGGGACGATCTGTCGCTCCAGCAGGCCAAGAATGGCCTGCTTCCCAACCTCTCTTTGACCGGCTCCTACCAGACGCAGGGGCAGGGCGGCACGTTTTATCAGAAATCGAACGTCTTCAATAGTGACGGTACGGACTCCGCGATCGAAACGATGATTCCCGGCGGCTTCGGCGATGCGCTCAGCCAGATGTTCAATTTCGGCTATCCGGTTTATTCGGTGGGGCTGACGCTCAGCCTGCCGATCAAGTCGCACTCGGCTTCGATGGATATGGCGGACGCAGTAGTTCGCAAGAAGACGGACGCCCTGACGGTCCGCGGCACCCAGGAGCAGGTACGGCTGAGCATTCTTATGGCGATCAGCAACGTGAACGGCTCCAAGGAACAGTTGAAGCTGGCCAACGTTCAGCGCGATTTCGCCAAGAAGAACCTGGATGCGGAGCAGAAGAAGTACGAACTAGGCACGGAGATCAACCAGAACGTGATCAATGCCCAGCAGGCACTGACGGCCGCCGAATCGAACGTCGTGCAGAACCAGATCAACCTGCGGCGCAGCGTCCTGAACCTGCTGACCCAAACCGGCGATCTGCTGGACGCGCGCGGCATCGTCGTGCAGTAGGGCCCTGGGGGCGGGCTGAAACCTGCCCCACATTCCCGTCGGTGCCGCACTTCACGTAGCGAGTTGCGGGATACGGGTCCGCTCTGGCACCCTTAAAGCAAATGCAGACAGGGGTGCTCGCGGTGCTTCTCGCGGGCGTTTTCGGATTCTTCTCGCCGTCGCTGCAGGGCCGCCTGCGGAGTGTGCTCGAAGCGCGTCCATGGTTGGTCTGGATCGCGCCGCCCGTGCTCACCGCTGTATTTGTCGCGGCCTCTTTGATGGCCCATGCGTTCACTCCGGCACTCACTTTGGGGGTGTTGGCCTATACTATGGCGCCGGTCCTGTGTATCTACCGAGCCGGTGCGGGAGTGGCCAAGAAACCGGGACTGCTCGACTTCACAGCCATCCTGTTGCTCTGGATGCCGATCGAAGCGGGCCTCGGCGCTTCTCTGGTGCCGCGCCCTGCTCAGGGATTTCTCCACAGCGTGGCCTACGGTGTTGCGATTCTCCTCGGACTCACGCTGTTTCTCTGCTTCCGCTCCTTTCCCGGTATGAAGTACAACCTGCCGCGCTGCCGCCGTGACTGGTGGCTGCCGCTGGCAGGTTATGTGGCACTGGCGCCGGTGCTGATGGCGATCGGAATCCCCATCGGGTTCCTGGCCATGCCGCACTGGCCGGTGCGCTCGGCCGGCGCCATGACCGCCGGCTTCGGAATCATTTTCTCCGCCACGGCGGTGCCCGAAGAGATCCTGTTTCGCTCCCTCATCCAGAACCTGCTGATGCTCCGCTTCGGCGCAACCGGCCGGACGCTCGTCGCGGCCAGTGTGATCTTCGGCCTGGCCCATATCGACAATGGGCCGCAGGCGTTTCCCAACTGGCGCTATGCCATCCTCGCGACGATCGCGGCGCTGGCGTATGGCAAGGTGTTTCAGAAATCGTCCACAGTACTCTCCTCGGCGGGTCTGCACGCGATGGTGGACTGGACCAAGCACTTCATCTTTTGAGGGTAAGTGATGAGCCCGGCAACGGTGCGAACGGCAGCGATTCTCGAACCGACATCGGTCTATTTCCTGATGATGGCGTACATCTGGGCCCTGCGGACGGCGCATCATAGCGCCTGGGTCCCCATCCTGGCCGGGATGTTGATCTCCCACCGGTTGCGAGGAGAGAACGCGTCCGTCCTGGGGTTTGAACTACGGCGGCTGCGGGCCTGTTTCCTGGAGTTCGCGCCTACGCTGGGATTCCTGGTGTTGGTGCTGCTGGGCACGGGGATCCTCTTCCGCTCCATCCGGCCGGTCCATCTGCCCTGGTTTCTGGCAGCCTGGAGCGCCTACCTGCCCTGGGGGCTCTTCCAGCAATACGTGATGAACGGTTATTTCCTGAACCGTCTGGAAGGCCTGGTGCCGCGCAGCCGGACTCCGCTGGTGGTGGCCCTGCTGTTTTCCGGGGCACACCTGCCCAACTGGTTCCTCATGGGTGTGGCGCTTCTGATGGGCTACTGCTGCGCCCTCATCTATCGGAAATATAAGAACTTATACTTTCTCGGCCTGGCTCACGCCACGATCGGAGCACTGCTTCTGCTGGTGGTCCCGGACTCGGTCAGCCACCATATGATCGTCGGGCCGGGGTGGTTCCAGGGCTGATCCGGGCGCCGTCCCACGAGGGCACAGGGTGTCCCACAAGCGGACACCGCCATTTTTCGACTATCCATTTTTTCTCCCGCAACGTCATAAACTTACAGTGAGTTGAGAAGTGGCCCGCCCCGTGCCCTCTCTCGGCGGGAAGCGAACATGGACATACAGCGCAAAGACGTTGGCCGCAGAAAACTCATCCGGATCGTCGTCATCACCGTAATAGCGATTGTGAGCATCGCCGGCGTGACGGTTGGGCTCGCCAAACTGAAACCCGCCGCTCCCGGCGTGGAGATGTCGACCTTGTGGCCGGACACGGTCAAGCGCGGGCCGATGCTGCGGGACGTTCGCGGCCTGGGGACGCTGGTCCCGGAAGATACGATGCTGATTACGGCGATTACCGACGGCCGCGTGGAACGCATCCTGATCCGGCCCGGCACGCCGGTGAAGGCCGATTCGGTGGTGATGATCATGACCAGCCCGGAGCTGGAGAACCAGCTGGTCACCGCCGAATACAGCCTGAAAGCCGCCGAGGCCGATTACGAGAACCTGAAGGTGACGCTCGAGAAGACGCTGCTCGACATGCAGGCCACCGCCGCGCAGGTGGGCGCCGATTACAACACGGCGAAGCTCGAGGCCGACCGCGACGCCGCGCTGGCGAAAGAGCAGTTGCTCCCCAATGTGGACGCCAAGATTTCCCAGGTGAAAGCCCAGCAGCTTGGCGAGCGCTTCCAGATCGAGCAGAAGCGGCTTTCGATTAACGCTGACGCGGAGCGGGCGCAGCTGGATGCGCAGAAGGTGAAGGTGGAGCAGCTTCGCGCCGATTACGACCTGAAGAAAAGCCAGGTGGACCAGCTGAAGGTGCGGGCCGGGTTCGACGGCATGCTGCAGGCGCTGCCGCCTCCGCTGACCCCGGTGGAAGAAGGGCAGAAGGTGACGGCCGGCACGCCGCTGGGCAAGGTGGCGCAGCCCTCGCAGCTGAAGGCCGAGTTGAAGATCGCCGAGACGCAGGTGAAGGACATCGCCATCGGGCAGCCCGCTATGATCGATACGCGCCTGGCCGGCGGCGGGTCGAACGGCCTGATCGAAGGCCACGTCTCGCGCATCGATCCTTCGATTCTGAACGGCACCGTGACGGTGGACGTGGCGCTCAAGGGGCCGCTGCCCGCCGGATCGCGGCCGGATCTGAGCGTGGACGGCACCATCCAACTGGAAAAGCTGGACGACGTGGTGTACGTGGGCCGGCCGGTCTTCGGACAGCAGGACAGCACCGTGCAGCTCTTCAAAATCGACCCGGACGGCAAGTATGCCACCAAAGTGAAGGTAACTTTCGGCCGCAGCTCGGTGAACACCATCGAGGTGAAAGACGGACTGAAGGTGGGGGACCGGGTGATTCTCTCCGACATGTCGGCGTATGACGCCTACGACCGAATTAAGTTGAACTAAACGTCCGCGATATTCGTAATGAGGAGCAAATGAACATGGAAAATGGCTCGCAACCGTTGATCCGGCTGGATAACGTCAGCAAGGTTTTCGTGACCGACGAAGTGGAGACGCACGCGCTCTCGGGCATCCATTTCGAGGTCAAGAAAGGGGAGTACCTTTCGATTGCCGGGCCCGTCGGGCTGCGGCAAATCGACGCTGCTCGCGATCCTGGGGCTGCTCGATACGCCGAGCGACGGCACCTACTACCTGAACGGCAAACCGGTGACCGGGCTGAAGCTTTCCGAGCGGGCGCGCATCCGCAACCGCGAAATCGGCTTCATCTTCCAGGCATTCAACCTGATCGGCGACCTGACGGTCTACGAGAACGTCGAGCTGCCGCTGACTTACCGCGGCATGCCGGCCTCGGAGCGCAAGCGGCGCGTGCAGGAAGCGCTGGAGCGCGTCGGCATGTCGCACCGCATGAAGCACTATCCTTCGCAGCTCTCCGGCGGCCAGCAGCAGCGCGTGGCCGTGGCGCGCGCGCTGAGCGGCGATCCGCTGATCCTGCTCGCCGACGAGCCGACCGGAAACCTGGATTCCGCCAACGGCGAGGCGGTGATGACCCTGCTGCGCGAACTGCACGCGCAGGGCTCCACCATCTGCATGGTGACGCACGATCCGCGCTACGCCGAGTTTGCGGACCGCACCATCCGGCTGTTCGACGGCCGGATCGTGGAAGAGAGCATGGAAGCCAGGCAGTAACGAGCGCAACAAAAAAGGGGACTGGCGGAAGGGAGACCGGCGAACCATGTCTGCTTCGCCGCCAGGACAGGATATTTCCAGCCGCTGAGGGGGGCGCATGTCTGTTTACCGGATCCTGACGCTGGCACTGGCCGGCGTCATGAGTCTTCCCGCAATGATCATCGGAACGCCGGCTCCGGCGTTCCGCCATATCTACACCCTCAATCCCAAGGGCACGGTGGAGATCCAGAACGCCTACGGCGACGTCAGCATTATGGCCTGGGACCGCGACGAGGTGCTGATCGAGGCCGTCAAGAAATCCGCCGATCCCCGCAATCTTGAGGACGCACGGATCGTGGTGGATTCCTCCTACGAGTCGCTTTCGGTGCGGACGCAGTACGCGGGCGATGCCACGGGCGACCTGGCGAGCGTTGAGTATCGGATCATGGTTCCGCGCAACGCCAACCTGCAAAATGTGCGGCTTACCAATGGAGGCCTTTCGCTGCGCGGCCTCGCGGGGGCGGTGCGGGCATCCGCGGTGAACGGACGCATTCACGCCGAACGGCTGGGTGGGCAGGTGGAGCTTTCGACTGTGAACGGCCGGCTGGATGCGGATTTCGAATACGTCATGGGCTGCGGAAGGATTTCGCTGTCATCGGTGAACGGGCCGATCCGGCTTTCGATTCCCAAAAATGCCTCGGCGACGGTGGCCGCACGGAATTTGAGCGGCGGTATCGATTCGGACATCGGCCGCCCCTTGCGCGGCACGGACGGTACGCGGCTGCGGACGGTGATGAACCGCGGCGGCGCGCAGATCCAGGTACACACGGTGAACGGCGGAATTTCGATTCGTTCCTCGTGGGTGGGGCGCCGCGAACGGCCCTGGTCCTAAGTGTAGTGCGCCGGAAACTCTGAGCAATATCCAAAAGCCTACGTGGGGCAGGCACTCCTGCCTGCAACCGGACTTCAGGCCGGTTGGACCCGCTGAAAGCGGGTCCGCAGGCTGAAAGTCCAATGCCACTTAGTTTTTCTCTCTACGGGTAGGAAAATGGAAGCCACGCCCCCAGACTTCTCGCGGATACGATCGCCGTTTGAGGCGCCGTGGGAGCCGACATCGTGCGACCAGTTCGATCATGCGATCCAGTTTTTGTTCTCTCTGCTTGGCGGTGCGTGCCGCCAGAATATCGGGATAGCTGTCGAGCACAATCTGGCTGGCATAGGTAAAGCTCAATTGCCGAGGGTCGATGGCGGCCCGTTGTGCCGCCTGAAACAGGATGGCTCGGACCAGGTTATAGGCCATCACAGCAACCAGTAGTTCCTTCTCCATCATGTCCACGGAGTGCGCGTTGATGCGCGACAGATGCACCGTCTGTTTCAGACAACGTAAATCTGTCTCAATGCGCCACCGACGACCATAGAGCGCGACTACCTCCTCGGCTGGCAAGGTAGTGGTGGTGAATAGATAGAGCCACTGTTTGTGTTTGCCGCGCCCCACCCGGACGGCGATCAGCCGGCCCTCGATGCTGGCACCATCCGGCCAGGGAGGTGCTTGCTTCTGCCCCTTCTTCCTCCCGTCCCACCGGCTCGCGCGCCAACACACCGCATACTCGCCAGGCTCTGCGATCTCCCCACCCGCCAAGCGTTTCGCCCGCACCGCCGTCAAACGCACGATCGTTTGATGCCCTGCTTGCCCTGCTCCGTAGGCAGTGAAGAAGATCCCAAAATTGCGGTCCCCCACGATCACCGCACCGGCGGGAACTTGGGCCATGGCCTGTTTCGCCAAGCCCTGTTCACTCACCGCCTTTGGCCCGTACATCGCTCCCCAGTAGGGTCGCTCTGCCAAGCCCGTCCGCAAATCATGCAGCACCACGATGCGCAGCACTGGCCAATGCGAGCGACCGTGCTGGTTGCGATTGGGCGGGTAGGGCCTCACCAACTCTGCTTCGTGCTCCAATTGCAGGCTCGAGCCGTCCAACAAATACACCCGCGGGCTCCCTTCCGGTTCCGATTCCAGCAGTCGCTGCCGCAGTCTTTCCATCGACTCGTTCATCACGCTACTCACCAACAGTTTGGGCAAGTGTTGGCGAGCTTGGCAATACCCGCCGGTCGACGACGCGATGTTCCTCTCCTGTACCCGCTTGCAGGCGCTCAGGATCGGGTCGAATCGCCCCTCCACTAACTGGGCCACGCTGCTGGCCAGCGAACCCCTGGGCTGCAGACGCTGCATCATCATCATCCACAGCACCACGCGGGCGGTGAAGATCCCAGCCCGTACCTTCCAACCGAGATCCCGCTGTAGCAAGCGGAACAACGTGGCAGGCGCCACCTGCTCATACCACTGAAGAATTGACTCCGAATTACAAAGCGCCACACCAGAACATAACTCCAATCAAATGTTCTGGTTGCCATTGGCGCGGAAAACTAAGTGGCATTGGGCTGAAAGCCTGCCCCACCGAGGCACTACACGAGTTCACTTTTTCGGCGGAGGAAGCGGTAAGGGGACGTCGTGCAATGCCAGCCGTACACCCTCCGCGATCCGCTCTTCCGCCTTTTCCGTCATGTTCTGCTGCCTTTGAAATCGGACGAACGAGAGCACCTCGCCGGTCCGGGAATCGATCAAAGCCAGTTCGCCACGAAACATGCCTTTGGACAGTGACGGCATATTCTTCTGCATCGCTGGCGGCGGGATGTGTTACGGCGGGCCGGACCTCGACGCCCACCGCCGAAATGCAGCGGCGTATCCAAGCGACGACGCCGACGAGCAGGCTGCACGCTCTTGATCTTGGTACCAAGCGTACTGAACCAGTTTCGCCATTTTGTTTGGATTTTGCATGATATTTCTATTGATCAAAATGAATCTTTGAGAGACTCGATCTTTCTCTGATCGTGACGGTCCATGCACGGACAACGGCGAAAAGTGGGTGCGGCACTCGGGCGCGGAAGGAGGTTGTATGGTGCGGGGTTTATTCACTGTTTTGGCGGCTGTCTTATGTTCGGGCGCGGTGGCCCAGGCAGGTCCGATAACCTACTCGCTAACGGCGACGGCCAGTGGCACTCTTGGCGGCTCATCGTTTACGAATGCGCTCGTGACGGTTACTCTTTCCGGTGACACGGCGAACGTCGTGCCTGGTCCTGCTCCCTATACCGATATCGTAACCAATTCCGGCACCGCGACAGTGAGCGTCGCTGGCCTTGGAATCGGCATATTCACTGACACGATTGTGATCCTCTCGACGTTGAATGACCCCGCTTTGAACACATTTTTCGGGGCTCCAACAGGGCTCATCCTGGATAACACCACGGGAACCGGCATATTGTTACAGACCGGCGCCATCTTTTCCACATACGATCTTCGAAGCTCTCTTGGACCAATCCCCGGGACCGGGGGGCGTCGCGAGCGAATCCCAGATCACACCGGTTTTTCCAACAACCGCGGGCGACCTGACTTGGGCCATTGGCCAACCTTTGGGCACTTCGACTTTCACTGCGGTTACTGCGGCCGTCCCGGAACCCGCCTCGTTGATCCTTGTCGGCTCCGCGCTGGCAGCAGTGTTTGGGCGAGGCCGATTCAAGCGGCTCATGCACTGAATCGGGGCTGCAATAGCGAACGTTAAACCGATCTAGGTCATAGGCTGATTGACTCGGCGATCCCATGCTCGCGGTTCTCTTCGTAGGGTTTTCAGGTCAGGGATTCGCCCGTGCTCCGGGTATTCTAGCGCCCTTTCTCGAGGTTGGCGACGGGCCTCCTCCGCGGGAGGCCCATCGCACTTATCGCGACCCTTCGGTGCGGCCGTGCGGAACCGGATGAAGAATCTGCATCAGCCGGGTTATCCAGTTTCCTGACGGCGCGGGAGGCGGGATTTCTTCCGTTTCCGCCGTCAGCTCGAAATACTCCAATAGCTCTCTTTCGTCGTAATCGATAGCACGGGCATATTGACGAATATAACTGCGGGAATAAATCCCAGGCGGCAACTTACCGATTTCCCGACCTTCGATCGCCTTGAGATAATAGACACCGATCCTTGTCGCATCCGCAATTTGGCGCAAAGAAATACCACGGCTTCCCCGTATCGCCGCTAGATCCGGAATGCCGTCACCAACACTCCTCATACCTTCAGATTAAGTTCCGGACGCAGACGCCGTCATCCCTGAAAGGGTTTAGGATCGGGAGTGAAACGCGTGAGTTCTTACGGAACCTGGGGTGACCATGTGCGGACCTCGAGCCGAGTGATCGCCTCTTCGAGGGCTACCGCTCCCGTGTATCCTCTACCGGGCGCCCATTCCGCGAACGCCCAGCCTTCCACGGCTGTCGAGGTGTCGAACGAAGTGAGCGGAATGGAGAGCCCGCCTCCCACTCCCTTGATGTACGCTTCCTTGCGCGTCCAGCACTCGAAGAACGCCCGCGAGGGGTCGTTCGCCTGGCCGATCCGCTCTCTTTCGCCCCCTGCAAAGAAGCGGGCGGCAATCGCATCCAGCTCCGGCACGGGGCGTATATATTCCACGTCCACCCCGACGCTGCGTCCGCTGGTCACGGCACAAGCCGCCAGATCCTCCGAATGCGAAAGATTGAACCGCAGCGTCGTGCCGCGGACGAAGGGTTTGCCGTGCGCGCCGGTTTCGAAGGCGAGCTTCTCCGGAGGCGTCCCGAGGTAACGGCCCAAGAGATCGCGCAGAAACCCGTGGGCGATAGTATAGCGGCGGCGCAGGTACTCGAAGCGAAAGCGCGCCACGCGCTCGCGTTCGTTATCGCCCAAGAGCGGGCGGCAGATCTCGACCCACGGTTCCCGATCGAGGGCGGCGCTCCAGATTTCGATCTCGCCCGGCGGCGGAATCCTCACTTGACTTCGTAGAACTCGTAGGAGACGCGCCAGCGAATTTCCTTCCCCGGTTCCACACGCAGGTGGTTGTAGCCCTCGGGGCAGGCGGTGGTGCGGATCGACCAGTAGTTGATTTTCGACAGCGGGTGGTCGCCGGTCTGCCGCACGCCGGCGCCGGTCTTGCGATTCTCGATGCGGAAATCGTAATCGGCCGCGGTCGCGCCGAAGCCGGTCATCCAGCCGAACACCGATTGCCCGGGACCCAGTTCCTGCAGGTAGACCAGCTGCTTGCCGCGCACCTCGGCGACGCCCGGCCAGGAATGGTCCATCTTCACGTCGAAGGGGAACGTGACGCTGACGTCGGGACCGGTGGGCTTGCCGTCGAGCATGTAGAAATCGTGATTGAAGACGTCGGTCTCGATCACCTTCTTGCCGGTATTCCGCAAGCTGTGCTCGATCACCAGTACGGGCTTGTTTTTTTCGAGGCGCACCGCCTTGCGGTAGACGTAGACGCCAGGCAGCGTTTGGGTGGATTCGACCGAATCGTCGCGGGTTTTCGTGGTCCACTTGCCGGAGTCCACAATGTCGTAGGTGAAGAAGTCGTTCACCTTGCGGTCGTCCGGGCGCCGCAGTACGCCCACGCCGATGCGCACGAAAGTGTCGCCGGGCTTGGCGTCGTCGAACCAGAGGGCGCTGAAGGATTCCACGGGGCCGGTGATGGAATCATGCAGCTTCGGGTCGTACCGGGGGAACCAGACACCGAAGTAGCTGTGGCCCTTGTATTCGAGGCTTGCGATGACGCCTGACCAGTCGAACCGCGTAGCGCGGTAGTAACCGTTCTGCGTGTCCGGCAGATACAGTTTGGCGCGAACCATGCCGTTGGCGATGTCCGCCTGCGGAAATTCCGCGGCCATCAGGGAGGCCGTCAATCCCAAAGCGATCACGAGTGTTTTCATAAACGTACCCAACGCGCGCTGATGAAACATGATAAATCCATTAAGCAGCGAGGATTTATCTTACATGAAACAGGCTACCGCCTTGAGAATCGCCGCGGCTGGCTCCGTCGCCGCCGCCTGCCTGATTCTGACGATCGGGGGCTCGGCGGCTTCCGGTCCGAAGCCGCTCTCTTCCTTCGATCCGCAGGTCAAAGCGCTGCTTGCCCGGATGACGCTCGACGAGAAGATCGGGCAGATGACGCAGCCGGAGCAGAGCGCTCTGGAGGACCAGGCCGATATCGAGAACTATTACGTCGGTTCGCTGTTGAGCGGCGGCGATTCCGATCCCAAAGAGGGCAACAGCCTCCAGGCGTGGACGGACCTGTACGACCGTCTGCAAAAGCACACCGCCAACACCCGCCTGAAGATTCCCATTCTCTACGGCATCGACGCCGTCCATGGGCACAGCAACGTGCTCGGCGCCGTGATCTTCCCGCACAATGTCGGGCTGGGCTGCACGCGCAATCCCGCGCTGATCGAGAAAATCGGGCGGATCACCGCGGAAGAAGTCCGCGCCACGGGAATTCAGTGGGCGTTCGCGCCCTGCGTGACGGTGCCGCAGGATATCCGCTGGGGACGCACTTACGAAGGCTTCTCCGAAGATCCGGCGCTGGTCAGGCAGTTGGGCGAAGCGGCGGTGCGCGGCCTGCAGGGCACGGACCTGGCGAACCCGCTCGCGGTGCTCGCCTGCGCCAAGCACTACGCGGCGACGGCGGCACAGCTTGGGGCTCGGCCGCCAACGGCCGCGGCCTCGACCAGGGCGACACGCGCGTGGATGAAGCCACGCTGCGCCGCATCCACCTGCAGGGCTACATTACGGCCGATCAAGGCGGGCGTCGGCACCATCATGCCGTCGTACTAGCAGTTGGAACGGCGTGAAGTGTTCCGCCAGCAAGCAGCTCCTGACCGACATCCTCAAGAACGAGCTCGGCTTCCAGGGCTTCCTGATTTCCGACTACAACGCCATCGACCAGATCTCGCCCGATTACAAGGACGACGTCGCGCATCTCCATCAACGCCGGCATGGACATGGTGATGGTGCCGACGCGCTATCGCGAGTTCTATCAACGACCTGAAGGAACTGGTGCAGGAAGGCAGGTGCCGATGTCGCGCATCGACGATGCCGTGACGCGGCATTCTGCGCGTGAAGTTCGCCATGGGGCTGATGGACCCGAACCGCTCGCAACTGGCCGACCGCTCGCTGCAGAAGAGCTTCGGCTCGCCCGAGCACCGCGCCGTGGCGCGGCAGGCCGTGCGCGAATCGCTGGTGCTGCTGAAGAATGACGGCAAAGCGCTGCCGATCGCGAAGACGGCTGAAGCGCATCCATGTAGCCGGCAAGAGCGCCGACGATCTCGGCAACCAGTGCGGCGGATGGACCATCACCTGGCAGGGCCATCGCGGCGCGGTCACCGAGGGCGGCACCACGATTCTCGCCGCCATCCGCCAGGCCGTGTCGAAGGGCACCGAGGTCACGGCGTCTGCCGACGGCAAGGGCGCCGAGGGAGCGGATATCGGCGTGGTGGTGATCGGCGAGACCCCCTATGCCGAGATGATGGGCGACCGCACGGACCTGGCGCTTTCCGAGGAGGACGTGGCCGCGGTGAACAACATGAAGGCGGCGGGAATCCCGGTGGTGACGGTGCTGCTCTCGGGGCGGCCGATGATCGTCGGCAACATTCTGGATAAGACCGACGCGCTGGTGGCCGCATGGCTGCCGGGCACCGAAGGCCAGGGCGTGACCGATGTCCTGTTCGGCGACTACAAGCCCAAAGGCAAGCTGTCGTTTTCGTGGCCGCGCAGCATGTCGCAGCTACCGCTCAATCTCAACACTCCGAACGGCGATCCGCTGTACAAATACGGCTACGGGTTGAGTTACTGAGTTTGATTTTTCTTACTAAAAGCGAGCAGGCCGGGAGGCCTGCTCCACAGCCATCTTGACGGCGTTCTCGATCAGCTTCAAGCCGTGATTCGCTCCCGGCGTCAGCGTGAGGATCGATTCCGGGTGGAACTGCACGGCTTCGATCGGCAGGTCGCGATGGCGCACGCCCATGATGACGCCGCCTTCGGTGGATTCGGCGGTCACTTCCAGGCACGCCGGGAAGCGTCTCGCGGCGCGCATAGAGCGAATGGTAGCGGCCCACCTGGAATTCCTCCGGCAAGCCTTCGAACACGCCCGATGCCGCGGTGCCGCACCATCGACCGCTTGCCGTGCATGGGGTAATCGAGCACGCCCAACTCGCCGCCGAACGCCTCCACGATGCCCTGCAAGCCCAGGCACACGCCGAACACCGGAATGCCAAGCCGCACGGCGGTCTTCACCAGGTCCGGGCACGCCGAAATCGGCGGGCCGGCCGGGACCGGGCGAAATCAGAATCAGGTGCGGCGCGATCTCGCTCGATCAGCTCCGGCGGCAAGTCCCGCGCGGTAGGTCACCACTTCGGCGCCCGGTCTGGCGCGCGTAATTGGCGATGGTCTGGATGAAGCAGTCGTCGTTATCGACCAGCAGCAGCTTGGCGCCCGCGCCGACCGGTTCGTGAACCTCTTCCACGGCGGCGGCACCGGGTCGCGGCTGCCCCAGAATGCGGAAGAAGCCGGTCGCCTTCAGGCGCGTCTCGCGCTCCTCCATGGCCGGAACGGAATCGTAGAGCAGCGTCGCGCCCACCGGGTACGTCGCCATGCCGTCGCGCAGATAAGTGGTGCGGATGAGAATGCCGGTATTGATATCGCCGTTGAGCGAGATCATCCCGACCGCGCCGCCGTACCAGCCGCGCGCGTTCTTTTCGAGCGATTCGATGGCGCTGCGCCGCGGCCTTCTTGGGCGCGCCGATCACCGTCACCGCCCACATGTGGCTGAGGAACGCGTCGAGCGAATCGAACCCTTCCTTGAGCGTGCCCTCCACGTGATCGACCGTGTGGAACACGCCGGCGTAGCGTTCGATCAGCCGCCGCCCCACCACCTTGCACCGCTGCCCGGCTCGCAGACGCGCGACTTGTCGTTGCGGTCCACGTCCGTGCACATGGTCAGCTCGGACTCTTCCTTGGTGCGAGCCGAGCAGCTCGCAGATGTTCTCGGCGTCGCGCAGCGGATCGCCCGTACGCTGCGCCGTGCCCGAGATCGGGCAGGTTTCGACGCGCGCGCCTTCCACCCGTACGAACATCTCGGGCGAGGCGCCCACCAGTTGCTCGTCGCCGAACTGCAGGAGGAACTCGTAAGGACTCGGGCTGGCGTCCTGCACTCGCTCGAACAGCTCCGAAGCCCTGCCGGAGTAGGGCGTGCGGAACGTCTGCCGCAGCACGACCTCGTAGTAGTCGCCGCGGCGCATGCCCTCGCGGACCGTTTCGACCTTGGCCATGTACTCTTCGGGCAGGTGGTCGGAATCGATCGGCCCCGGTTGCGACTCCGGCGTCGGCGCGACTTCGGCGGCTTCGCGCGGAAGGCCGCGGGTCGATTCGCCGTTGCGCTCGAAATCGTACTGGTAACGGTCGATCTGCTCGCGCTTGCGATCCATGAAGAAGATGTCGTCGCAGAGGAACAGGTGCAGGTCCTTGTGACCGCTGCGCGGGAGCGTCTTTTCGATCGGCTCGAACTGGAACAGCAGGTCGTAGCCGAACGCGCCCACCAGCGCGAGGTGCGGATCGCCGACGCCGCTGAACTCCTGCGATGAGCGCGCGCAGCACCGAAAACACCGACGGCTGCTTGCTGCGCTCTTCTTCCGGAAACACTGCGGGCATGGGCTTCAGGCGGCCGCGCAGGCCAGTGCCCATCCTGCGCCGAACTCGTTCCCAATGCGGATGGTCTTCGAGCACGGGCGCCAGCATCTCGGCAGATCTTCGACCGCGCTCGATTGAGCGGCCGGAACTCCACGCGCCGGTCCCAGGCGACGATCTCGAGCGGCGGGCAGGTGGATGCGATGTCCCAGCGCGAGTACCTGCCCGGGGTATTCATACCCCGAAGAAAGATAGATCCCGCGGTGCTGGTCCAGCTCGCGCAACAGGCGCCGCAGGCCCTCGGCGATAAATTGACCTGCGAAACGGTGCGGGTAACCTGGATCCCGTGGGGAGTCGTGTAGCGATATTCGCGCATTTCGATTGACCCCTTGGGGAAGCTAGTTTTTAGGATATCAGACCAATGCGCGAAGCCGTGCGAGGAGGTCGCCCGCGAGATCCGCGGCGCGCTTGAGGTCGTGCGCGGCGCCTTCGACGGCCACGAAGTCCGTGTGCGCCGGAATCAGCGCGATCGCCTCCCGGAGCTCTTCGGGCGAGCCGAAGGGATCGGCGGTGCCATGGACGAACAGGGCCGGGGTGCGCAATTGCGGAAAGTAATCGGTACGCTTCTGAGCGGGCTTCGCGGGCGGATGCAGGGGGTATGAGAGCAACAGCAAGGCGTCGGCCATGCCGGGATGTTCGGCCGCCGCCATGGCGGTCTGGCGCCCGCCGTAGGAGTGGCCGCCTGCGATCAGGTGGCCGTGCGCCAGGCTCCGCATCGCGGCAACTGCCTGGGAGACACCTTCGCGGTCGCGTGCCGCCATGGCGGGAAACGGCGGACCCTTGGGGCGCGTCTGCCGGAACGGCAGGTCGTAGCGCAGCACGAAGTAGCCGGCATCGGCGAAGGCCCGCGCCAGGTGCACCAGCAGAGGAGCATTCGAGTTCGACCCCGCGCCGTGCGTCAGCACGATGCCGTCGCCCGAGGGCGCGTCCGGCTCGTGCAGGGTGCCGCGGACTCCTGCATTTGCGAACGGTGTTTCCATGGCTATCCCAGGTTTATGCCGCGCGTGATATCGGCCAGCATGGTGCGGGGCGCGAGTCGCGTGCCACGGATTTTCCAACGGTTGCGGGCGCCCGGGATGACCTCAGCCTTTCCCGCCATCATGGCTTGGTAACCGGTGCGCGCCACGGCTTCGGCGGACATCACGCCGGCTTGAAAAAGCTTGCTGCCTTCGACGCCCGCGGCCTGTTCGAATCCGGTGCGGGTGGGGCCGGGGCAGAGCACGGTCACGGTAACGCCGCTGCCTTTGACCTCGTTGGCCACGGCATGCGAGAAGGAGACCAGGAACGCTTTGCTCGCGTAGTACATGGCCAGGAACGGCCCGGGCACGAAGGCGGCGATGGAGGCGACGTTCAGGATGCGCCCCGAGCCGCGCTTCAGCATCGGCGGCAGGAAGAGTTTCGTAAGGTGCGCGGGCGCCGCCATGTTGACCTCGATCATACGGCGCTCGGCCTCCCAATCGGTTTCGGCAAAGGCTCCGCGCAGACCGAAGCCCGCGTTATTCACCAACAGATCCACGGGAGTTCCGGAGAGTTGCTCGAAGAGGTGGCCGGGCGCCGCCGGGTCCGATAGATCGACCTCGATCGGCCGCGCTGCCACACGGTGCGCCGCGCGCAGTTCGGCCGCGAGTTCTTCCAGACGGTCCACCCGACGCGCCGCCAGGATCACGTCGAAGCCGCCGGCCGCGCACAGCTTCGCTAATTCGCCAGCCGATGCCGCTCGATGCGCCGGTGATCAGCGCGGTGCCCGCCGCCATCCGCTATTCTTTCTTCTTCAGCTGATGGTCGTTTTCCTTGATGAAACGGCGAATCTCCTCGCCCATCCCGAGCAATTTTTCCCATTGTTCCCGGTAGAGGGTCACAGGAAAACGTCCTAAACCGTACACCGAGAGGGCACCCTTTTCGCTGACGCTGAAGGGACATCTGGCCGCGAGCAGGGCTTTTTCAGCGCTTCGTTTTCCGCACGCAGGCGTTCGATTTCCGCTTGTAGTTCTTCTGGCGATGCCATGGCGTCTCAGTCCTAGTCATACCATAACGGGAGGGCCATGATACGCTGAGAGTCTCCTCCCATGCCGGCGTTCGACTCCATCTTTTTCGACTTCGATGGTGTGCTTGCCGACACCGAACCGATCCACTGCGCCTGCTGGGCGGAAGTGCTGGCGCCGCTCGGGGTCACGCTCGAATGGGAGCCCTACCGCGAGCGCTACATCGGAATCGACGATCGCGACATGTTGCGAATGCTGGCCGACGAGGCCGAGCCTCCGAATGACTGGCAGGATCTGTGGAGCCAGTATTCCAGGAAGCGCAAGCTCTACCGCTCCCGAATGCTGGCCGCGCCGCCCTTTCCCGATACGCTAGCCGGCCTCTGCGCTCGCTCGAGGGCCGCTACCGGATGGCGGTGGTGAGTTCCAGCCCGGCGCGGACATCGAGCCGCATGTGGTGGCGGGAGGGCTGCGGCCATTCTTCCAAACCGTCATCGGCGGCGACGATGTGGACGTCAAAAGCCCGCATCCGGAACCTTACCTCCTGGCCGCGAGCGTCTCGGGTCCGAGCGTGCCGCTGGTGCTGGAAGATTCCGAGGCCGGCATGGCGAGCGCGCGGGCGGCAGGTTTCGAGGTCCTGCCGCATCGGCCATCCGAGCCGAGTGCCGGAGCTGCTCGGCGAGCGTCTGGCCTCGGCCGGGCAGTAAGCACCGGCAGGAGCGTGTACGCTGTAAAGAGTGTCCCCCGCGAAGTCTAAAGGCAAAGCCGCCGCGACATCTTCGCAGCGCCCTGCCGCTGCTCAAAGAACTGGTCCAGCCCGCGCCGCAAGCTGCTGGCGCTCGGCTTCCTGCTGATGCTGATCAACCGTCGGCGCCAGCATTGGTGCTGCCGGTCGTCCACCAAGATACCTGTCGACAACGTCATCGCCAAGCACCAGGTCTGGCTGCTGAAGCCGCTGGTCCTGGCGGTGCTGGCGGCCACCCTGGTTCAAGGCGCCACCTCGTTCACGCTCACCCAGCTGCTTTCCAAAGAAGGCGCAGCGGCTGATCGCGGAACTGCGGCGCAAGGTGCAGGAGCACGTCGGCCGGCTGCCGGTCGCCTATTACGACGCCAACAAGACGGGCGTGCTGGTGTCGCGCATCATGAGCGACGTGGAAGGCGTGCGCAACCTGATCGGCACCGGCCTGGTGGATTTCGTCGGCGGCATTCTGACGGCGCTGTTCTCGCTCGTCTTCCTGCTGCGCATCAGCCCGCTGCTGACCGGGTTGGCGCTGCTGTTCATCGGCGCTTTTCGCGCCTGGTGCTGAGCAAGGCGTTCAGCACGATCCGGCCGATCTTCCGCGAGCGCGGCAAGATCAATGCCGAAGTCACCGGCCGGCTGACGGAATCGCTGGCGGGCGTGCGCGTGGTCAAGGGCTATCACGCGGAAGCGGAAGAGGCGCGCGGTGTTTGCGGGCGGCGTCGCAGCGGCTGCTGGATAACGTGCTGCAATCGCTGACCGCCATCTCGCTGATGAGCCTTTCGGCCACGACCCTGATGGGCGTGGTGGGCGCCGCGCGTGATGTACCTGGGGGCGCGGCAGATTCTGCGGCCACAGCCTGACCCTCGGCGGCTTCATGACTTCACCGCGTTTCTGGCCTTCCTGGTGGCGCCGATGTTCCAGGTGGTGGGCATCGGCACGCAGATCACCGAAGCGCTGGCGGGCCTGGACCGCACGCAGGAAGTGCTGCACGAGAGGCCGGAAGACGAAGACCCGCGGCGCACCGAGCGTGATCGGCCCTCGATCCAGGGCGAAGTGGTTTTCGAGCACGTCGACTTCGCCTACGACCCCGGCAAAGCCGGTGCTGCACGACGTCAGCTTCGAAGCGCTGCCCGGCACGGTGACCGCGCTGGTGGGGCCTTCGGGCTCCGGCAAATCGACCATCATCAGCCTGATCGCGGCGTTCCACGAGCCCACCGGGGGCGCCATCCGCGTGGATGGCACGGATCTGGCCACGCGTGCGTCTGGACGCCTACCGCACGCAGCTCGGCGTGGTGCTGCAGGATACCTTCCTGTTCGACGGCACGATCCGCGAGAACGTGGCGTTCGCGCGGCCGGAGGCGACCGAAGAGCAGATCCTGGACGCCTGCCGCATCGCGCGCGTGGACGAGTTCGCCGAGAAGTTCGAGAAGCAATACGACACCATCGTGGGCGAGCGCGGCGTGAAGCTTTCCGGCGGCCAGCGGCAGCGGGTCTCGATCGCGCGCGCCATCCTGGCCGATCCGCGCATTCTGATTCTGGACGAGGCCACCTCCAGCCTCGATTCGGAATCGGAAGCCGCGATCCAGGAAGGCCTCGCCTACCTGATGAAGGGCCGCACGACGTTCGTGATCGCGCACCGGCTCTCGACGATCCGGCGCGCCGACCAGATCCTGGTGGTGGAAGCCGGGCGCATCGTGGAGCGCGGCACGCACGAATCGCTGTACGAGCTGCGCGGGCCGCTACTGCGATCTGTACACGCGGCAGCACGGCATCGACGCCAATCTGTTCCTGGCTCCCGGCGAAGGCGACAGCATTCCGGAAGCGGAGAACGGAAAGCCCCGGATACCCGGCGCCGCGGCTCCAACGGCCGCCTCGCTGCTGCGCGGCGGCATCGCATAGCTTGGTGTAGCTTTCTACACATAGCGATGTGTGGTATGCTACACATGCAAGGAGTTATCCAATGCCGACGAATCTTGCCATTGATGATCGGCTGATCGAAGAAGCTCGCAAAGTGGGCCATCACAGCACAAAGAAGGAGGCTGTGACCGCTGCCCTGGACGAATACATCCGGCGTCGAAAGCAGATGCAGATCCTCGACTTGTTCGGCACGATCGACTACCAGCGAGATTACGACTATAAGGCAAATCGCCTCCGCGATCAGGTCAAGAACGAACGGTGAAGCTGCTCGTCGATACCTCCGTTTGGTCGCTTGCCCTGCGCCGCAAAGATGCAACCAGCCTTGGTCCGGATGAGCAGAAGCGGAAGACTGAGCTGACGCAAGCAATCCAAGACGGGCGTGTCGTCATGATCGGACTGATCCGGCAGGAACTGCTGTCTGGGATTAAGGAGCAGGCTCAGTTCGAAAAGGTCAAGTCTGCTCTTACTCCATTCCTCGATGAACAAATTGACACCGCCGACCATGAACTCGCGGCCCGGCTGTACAACGAATGCAGACGCAAAGGCTTCGAGGTTGGCCCGGTGGACATGTTGATCTGTGCAGTTGCCCTGCGCCGCGACTGGCAGGTTCTCTCTAACGACAGCGGGTTGAACCACTGCTTGGCGGCCGCCAGGAAGTTCCTGGAGAATGCAAAGGCAGCCGGTTAGTCCTTGGAGGCAGAATATGGGCTCCTTGAGGGGTTGGGAAGGTATCGTGAAGCTCGCAATTGCCATCCTGTGCGCGGTTTCCGCCGGGTCGGCCGCGGACTGGCTGGTCAGCGGAACGGCGCACCCCACCCGAGCGGTTCGCGGCAGCCGCGACCTCACCCTGACCAACGGGCTGGTCGAACGCACGTGGCGTCTGGAACCCGACGCGGCCACCGTGCGGTTCGACAACCGCATCACGGGTGAGTCGATGCTGCGCGGCGTGAAGCCCGAAGCGGAACTGCAATTGAACGGCAAGTGGTACGCTGTCGGCGGACTCGCCGGGCAGCCCGATTACGCCTATCTGCGCCCGGAGTGGCTGGAGAAGATGACAGCCGCGCCAGGCGCGTTCCACTTTACGCGACTCGAAACTGGGATGACCGCGGCGCGCCTGCCCTACCGTGGGAACGCTCCGTGGCCTCCGCCCGGAGTCTCGGCCACACTCTCCTTCGCGCCGCCTGCGGATGGACCGCAGGGCGTCGAAGTCGAGGTGCATTACGAGCTGTATGACAACGTTCCGGTCATCGCCAAGTGGCTGACTGTCCGCAACCGTGGTGTGCAACCCGTGGCGCTCGACCGCTTCAAGGCCGAAGTGCTGGCGGTGGTCGATTACGAATCGCGAGTCGAGAAGGTGCCGGCCCCGCCCGACGTGCTGCACGTCGAGACCGACTACGCATTCGGCGGTATGGATAACGCCGGAGCGTCGACCGCGGTCCACTGGGTGACCGATCCGCAGTACACCTCGCAGGTGAACTACTCGTTGAAATCGCCCGTGCTGCTGGAGGTCGCGCCCGAGCTCGGGCCGGGCCTCACGCTCGCGCCGGGCGCCGAGTGGACCTCGTTCCGCGTCTTCGAGCTCGCCTACGATTCCACCGACCGCGAGCGCCGCGGGCTGGCCCTGCGCCGCATGTATCGCACGATCGCGCCGTGGGCCATGCGCAACCCGATCCTGATGCACGCACGACGCGCCGATCCGGATGCCGTGAAACTGGCGGTCGACCAGTGCGCCGCTACCGGCTTCGAGATGGTGATCCTGAGCTTCGGCAGCGGCATCAACATGGAAAACGAGGATCCGGCCTACCTGGCGAAGATCAAATCCATGGTGGACTACGCGCATAGCCGCGGCATCAAGCTGGGGGCCTATTCGCTGCTCGCCAGCCGCAAGATCAGTCCCGAGGACGACGTCATCAATCCGAAGACCGGCCAGACGGGAGGCGCGATCTTCGGCGACTCGCCGTGCCTGGGCAGCCGCTGGGGCGAGGAGTACTTCCGCAAGGTCAAACACTTTCTGGAATACACCGGCATGGACGTGCTGGAGCACGACGGCTCGCTACCCGGGCGACGTGTGCGCGTCGAAATCGCACCCCGGCCATCGCGGCCTGGACGATTCGCAGTGGACGCAGTGGCAGCGCATCACCGATTTCTACCATTGGTGCCTGAGCCGCGGCATCTACCTGAACGTGCCGGACTGGTATTTTCTGAGCGGCTCGAACAAGACCGGGATGGGCTACCGGGAGAGTGAACTGGTCGCTGCCGCGCGACCGCCAGATCATGCTCGGGCGGCAGAATATCTACGACGGCACCTGGGAGAAGACGCCCAGTCATGGGCTGGATGTTCGTGCCCCTGGTGCAGTATCACGGCGGCGGTGCGGCGGCGACGCTCGAGCCGCTTAGCGAGCACCTGGAGGAGTACGGGCAGCACCTGGCGCAGAATTTCGGGTCGGGTGTGCAGGCCTGCTACCGCGGCCCGCGGCTCTACGATTCGGAGAAGACGGAAGCGGTCGTTCAGCGATGGGTCGGATTCTATAAGGCTCACCGCGCCATCCTGGATTCCGACATCATTCACGTGCGGCGTCCCGATGGCCGCGATATCGACGTGATTCTGCACGTGAATCCGGCGCTCCGGGAGAAAGGGCTGGCGATGATCTACAACCCGCTCGAACAGCCCGTGAAGCGGACGGTGAAGCTGCCGCTCTACTACACCGGCCTGACCTCGACGGCCCGTGTCCAGGAGCAGGATGGGAAGCCGAAGTCGTACGCGCTGAATCGCGCCTACGAGATCGAAGTGCCCGTCGAGATTCCCGCGCGCGGTCTCACGTGGTTGGCGATCCGGTAGGGTAGACCTCCTTGGGCCTGCCTAAGCCTTTCGCAAACCCTCGCGGGCGCCTTCGGCGCCTTGGGCAGACCGGAGGTCTACCCTACCTTTTCAATCACCTTCAAGAGTGCAGCCAGCGACGTCTCGGTGGAGTACATCCGGCCCTTCGGGTCACGCCAGTGCGTTTCGAGCGTGAAGGTCTCCCGGTAGCCGGCTTTCCGTAGTGCGGTAATTTGGCCCAGATTGTCGAACTCGCCCTGGCCCACCGCGGTCCATACGACTTTTCCATCCTGGTGCTTGTAATCGCGCAGATGCACGTGCCAGATGCGTGCGGGGTCGAGCTTGCGATAGCCATCGGGGAACGCCTGTTCGCCCGACTCGCCGGCGTTATTCGGATCCCAGGTGAGGCCGACGTTGTGTTCCTTGACGCGCTTCAGCAGCGCCGCGGCCTGCGCGCCGGTGGCCACGTGGCCGCCGCCGATGTTCTCCACCGCCAGGCGGACTCCCTTGGCTCGCCGGGCGGCCTCCCGCAGCAGTTCGTCGATGCGGGCGTAGCTCCGGTCGTTGGGCGTCTCTCCCGGCCGCAGCATGAAAGTGAAGATGCGGAGCTTGGCGGTGCCGAAGACGCGGGCGCGCTCCATGGCATCGTCGAGCAACTTCCACTGGCCGTCGAGGATCTTCTGGCCTTCCGGCGTTTCGGGCGGCAGCGGAATCTTGAAGAAGCCCGTGCCTTCGATCGAGACGCGGATGCCGTTGGCATCCAGAATGCCCATCGCCTCCCGCACCTTCCCGGCCGGCTGCGACGTGTTGTACTTGCCCCAGATGTTGCGGACCTCCGCCCAGTGGAGTCCGTGCTCCTTCAGAAACTTCGCGGCAGTCGCGACATCGTCATCGATCTCGTCGGTGGTAACGCCGAGTTTGATCTCGGAAAGAGGAAGCGCGCGGAGGCTGCGTGCGAAGAAAGCGAACGCAGAGCCCGCGAGCAACTCGCGGCGGTTCGGTCGGGTCATGCCCGCATTATATCGGAGCGCTCAGTCGCTGATGTCCACCACGTCGAAATGGAAGCGCTCGGGCGGCAACAGCGCCGGTTCCTGCGGGAACAGATGCGACCATGTCTGGTAAGCGCTGCCTGCCACCGTCGCGTTCAGATAGAACAGGAACTGGCTCGAGAAGCAGTCGATGGGCGGCGGCTGGCGGAAGGTGAGCCGCAGGCCGACGGCCTTCTCGATTGCCACGCCCGCCGTGGGCACGTGCTTTTCTTCAAGCAGAGTCACGAAGCTTGCGCGGCCCGCGTGAGGCCATACGTCCGGATGCAGCAGCGTCCGCAGCGTGGCTTCGCTTTCAAAGGTGATTTCACACTGGCGGATCCATTCGAGCACGGAATCTCCCCAGAGCCAGTGAGAAAGAAGGTGTTTGTACTGTTCGGTTAACTGCAGCGCCAGGTCGTATTTCCGCTGCTCGCGGACGCTCTCTTCGGCATCGCCGGCGGCCAGCATATCCTCGGCTTCGAGCATCACCGAATGGAGGTCCGTCGCACCTTCAGCGGCGGAATGCACGAGTAAAGGCGGCAACTCGTGTGTTTTACTCCCTGGGATCTCGACGTATCGTTGTTCCCTCATGGCGTGTCCCCAACCCCTGCCATATTGACGTCAAACACCGGCGCCTTTGTTTCAAGTTGTAGCATACCCCTTGCCAATGTGAGTTTAGAAAGTTTCGATGGAGCGCATACCAAACGCTTATGCGGCCGTTAGCACACGCCCTGGACGGCTGCCAGTGCGGGCCCATGTTATGATTCCCGACGATGCTCGAATACTCCATCGGCGTGGACCTGGGCGGCACCAACCTGCGGGCCGCCGCAATTGACCGCAGCGGCAAGATGCTCGATAAGATCTCCGGCTCCACCAACTATGAGGAGGGCCGCAGCGCGGTGCTGGCCGATATCGTGGCCGCCATCGCCAGCTTGCGGGAAAAGCACGGCGCGGAGGGATTCGCGGGCACCGGCGTCGGGGTTCCGGGCTTCATCCGAATTAAGGAAGGCTTCGTCACCGGCTCCGCCAACCTGCCCTATCTCGAAAATTTTCCGGTGCGCGACGAGATCTCGCGGATGCTCGGAGCGCGCGTCATTCTTGAAAACGACGCCAACGCCGCGGCGCTCGGCGAGAAGTGGATCGGCGCGGGGCGCGATGTGGACGACCTCGTCTTGCTCACGCTCGGCACCGGCGTGGGGGGCGGCATCATCTCCGGCGGGCGCATCCTTCGGGGCGCCGTGGGAATGGCCGGAGAGTTCGGCCATATGACGGTGGTTCCCACCGGCTACCCCTGCGGCTGCGGCAACCAGGGCTGCCTCGAAAAGCATGCTTCGGCCACCGCGGTCACCGCCATGGCCCATCTGCTGCACCTCGGCGACAGCCTCACTTCCAAAGACGTCTATGAATTGGCCCACGGGGAAGGGGAGCCGGCCGATAAGGCGCGCGCCATCTGGCGGGCCTTCGGGGAGGCGCTCGGCACGGCGCTCGCCACGCTGGTGAATGCGTTCAACTTTCCGCTTTACCTGCTCAGCGGCGGCGTTCTCGCGGCCTGGGACCTGTTCGAGCCCGCCATGCTTGCCACGCTCGAGCGCCGCTCGTTCACCTACCGCGTGACTAAAAGCGAGACGCATATCGCGCAAGCAACGCTCGGGAACGAGGCAGGTCTGTACGGCGCGGCCTACTTGCCCTGGCTCGAAAACTAGCCGGCTGCTTCCACACCCACCCGGGCCAGCGGGATGAGGATCTGGGCGGTGGTGCTCTCGGCGCCGACCTCGAGCGAAAGTCCGGCAGCCGCGCCGTAACAGATCTCGAGACGCCGCCGCACGTTGTCCAGCCCGACGCCCGTGCCGCGCGCGCCTGAAGCTTCGGCGCCCGCGCTGTTTTCAACGGTGATGCGCAGACAATCCGCCGCGTGCTCCGCGCGAATCCGGACATAGCCAGGCTCGCTGCACTGCGCCACCCCATGTTTGATGGCGTTCTCCACCAGCGGTTGAATCGAAAGCACCGGGATGGAAACGTCGAGCGCGCCCTCATCCACGTGGATCTCGATGGTGAGGCGGCCTCCCAGGCGCGATTGCTCCACTTCCAGGTACGCCCTCACGATCCGCATCTCTTCGGCAAGCGGCACGAACGTCTTGTCGGATTGCAGGAAGTAGCGGAAAATGTCGGCCAGGTTCAGGACCATGCGGCGCGCGCCGGGCGCTTCCCGCGGAATGCTGCCGTAGAGCGTGTTGAGCGCATTGAAGAGGAAGTGGGGATTGATCTGCGATTGCAGCGCCCGCAGTTCGGCCTGGCTCACCAGCCGCTCCATCTCCTGCCGGCGTAGCGACTGCACTTTGCCGGCGATCTCCGCCGCCGCTTTCCCGAGCGCGTCCAGATCGTTGCCCAGGTAGCGGCGGCCGCCGGGGCGCCGGCCCAGCAGAATGGCGCGCGTCTCGACTTCGCCCAGGTGCAGAGGGACGATGGCTTCCGCCCAATCCCACGCGGCCCGTTCCGAGGCGGGCAGTGCCGTGGCCACGGACGGAGCGAGCAAGTTCGTGGCGGCGGGGAGCGAGACTACGGCGTGGCTCCCGGCGCCGACGCCTTCGGCCATGGCCGCGGCAGCCCATTCCACGTAGGCGCTTTCTTCGACGAATTCCGGCGCTTGTTGGATGCGCTGCGCCAGGTTGGCGACACCCTTCTGGCGGAAGACCGCCTCGGTCAACCATCCCTGCACTCGCGCCCGCAGCCAGGCAAAGAAGACCAGGAAGAGGCAGACGCTGATCAGCAGGAACGCTTCGGGTAGCGGTTCGCGGCTGGCGCGTTCCACCAGCACCAGGCGAAAGGCCGCTTCGATCACCAGCCCCGTCAGCACCGCCGCGAGCAGCGCATTCGCCAGGAACCTGACGAAGGCATCGAGCAGCACGAAACGGTAATCGCGCAGCAGCAGGAACAAGGCCAGCGGAATGCCGGCGTGGTGAATCACCAGCTCGCCCGACCAGGCCTGGTCGGCATGTCCGGTTCCGAAGTGCAGGAACGACATGGCGAACAGCGCCAGGCACATCGACGCCGCAATGCGGGTGCCGCCCGACGCGCGCCATCCACCGCGCCGCAGAGCCGCCCCTGCCACGATGATGGCGGTCAGCGCCAGAAATCCGATGGTGATCACTCGCAGCGCGATTTCGTGGAGCTCGGCGCCGTTGCGGTAGATCTCCCACAGGTGCATCACAATGGCGGTCGTGCTGAGCGCATAGCCGCAAGCTACCAGCAGGGGACGCCGCTCGTCGAGTGAAAGCTGTAGCAGAACGGCCGGCAGCAGACTCAATACCGAAAAGCTCACCCAGGCGATGAGGTTCACGGCGGGCATCGGCAGGGCCGGAAACGCCAGGATCAGAAGCGACCCCAGGTTCCAGACCAGCGACAAGGCCGCCGCCAGGCCCGGAAGACCGCGGCCGCGCGTACCCGACCAGCCCCGTCCACTGAAAAGCAGGAAGAGAAAGATGGCGAAGATCAGCGCCCCGCCAGCGTGGCCCAGAATGTTGAATAAAAGAAGACGGTCGCTGAATTCCAAGCTCACCACCGAAGCATCTCGCGGACCGCCCGCGCCTGCCGCTTGCTCACGATCAATTCCTGCCCGTTGGTCAAAGTCAGGAGCCAACGCTGGCTGCTCATCGGCGCCATCTTCAGGACGTGGTTCACGTTCACCAGCGCATTGCGGTGTACACGCTGGAAGGCCGAATCTTCGAGCCGTTCGCTAATCTCCCGCAGCGTGTGGGTGGCGGTATAGCGGCGGCGCGAGGTCACGATCCAGACGGTTTCCCGCTCCGCCTGAAAGGCCAGCACGTCGTCCAGGTCCAGCAGGTAATACTCTTCGCCCCTGCGTCCCACGATCTTGCGGCTCCGCTGTGCCGGGGGAGCCTCTTCGGCCTCGCTCAGCCGGACCAGCGACTCGGCCACTTCGCCCTTCTTGCGGTAGACCGCGCGGACGCGGTCGAGCGTCTTCTCGAGCCGCTCCCGCGCCACCGGCTTTAACAGGTAGTCGAGAGCCCCGGCTTCGAAGGCGTGAATGGCGTGTTCGTTATAGGCGGTGACGATGACCACCACCGGCAGCGCGCCTTCCGGCAGACGGCGGATTACCTCGAAACCGCCCAAGCCGGGCATCTGCAGATCGAGAAGCACCAGGTCCGGGCGTGAGCGTCCGATTTCGGCCAAAGCCTGCTCGCCGTTCTCCGCCTCGCCCGTAATTTCGATATCGGAAAAAGTCTCCAATTCGTCGCGAAGCACACTTCGCGCGATCGGCTCGTCATCCACGATCAGGACGCGGAGAGCGGACGCGTCCGGTCCGCTCATCGGCAAAATTGGCCCGTCCATCGCCGGATTCGGCCCGCGTGTCATTCTCTGATCGGCCTCTTTACCTATCGTAAGCATACTGTAGGCATCGTGAGAATCTCTGCGTTCGGTGTCTCGTTGCTTCTCTGTGTGGCGGCCATGGCTCAGTCCATTGGCTCGGGCACGGTTGGCGGTTCGGTGCTGGATCCTTCGGGTGCCGCAATCCCTGGGGCTGCTGTTACCATTCACAATCCCATCACCAACTACAGCCAGAACGCCGCCACCGATGCCGGCGGCAAGTTCCGTTTCACCAATGTCCCGCTGAATTCGTATCATCTGGAGGTGAAATCCGACGGCTTTACGCCCTTCCAACAGGACGTGGCCGTACGGACGCAGGTTCCCGTGAACCTGGAGATCAAGCTCAAGCTTGCCGGCGCGCAGACGACCCTCGAGGTGGAGGCTAGCGGAGCCGCCCTGGTAGAGAACGTTCCGGTGGCCCACAACGACGTCGATATGAGCACTCTCTCCGCTCTGCCGACGTCGTCGCCGGGCTCCGGTTTGAGCGATGCGATCACCATGAGCGCTCCGGGCGTAGTGAAGGATTCGAACGGCTTCTTTCACCCCTTGGGCGACCACGCGCAGACCAGCTTTTACATCGATGGCCAGCCGATCAGCGACCAGCAGAGCAAAGCTTTCTCGACCCAGATGCCCGAAAACGCCTTCCAGAACATGGAGCTGATCACCGGTATGGCGCAGGCCGAGTTCGGGGATAAAACCAGCCTGGTGGTGGATGCCGTGACGCGTTCCGGCCTCGGGAAGAAGCCTTTCGGAGACTTCCAGACCAGTTATGGCTCGTTCGGCACCGTCAGCGAAAAAGCCTCCATCGGCTGGGGAAGCGTCCACCTGGGCAATTTTCTGGTGGCGAATACCGACCGCTCCGGCCGTTTCCTCGATACCCCGGAGTTCTATCCGAACCACGACGCCGGCAACAATGAAACCTTCTTCGACCGCGTCGATTATCAGCCCGGCGCACACGACTCCCTGCACCTCAATCTATTCGCCGCTCGCAACTGGTTCCAGGTGCCCGATACCTACGATCAGCCCAACCAGGATCAGCGGCAGCAGGTAGTCAGCTTCAATATCGCTCCCGGTTATCAGCACACTTTCGGATCAAGCACCCTGCTCACGGTCAACCCCTGGGTGCGCCGCGACGACGTGAATTACTACCCGAGCGGCGATCTGTTCAACGACACGCCGGCGACGCTCTCGCAGCACCGCACCCTGACCAACTGGGGCCTGCGCGGAGATCTGGCGTCGGTCATCGGCCATCACAACATCAAGGTCGGAACCGAGTTCAAACAGACTCGCCTGGATGAAACGTTCGCCATGGGAATCACGGATTTCGGTTTCAATCCGGTATGCGTGGATCCGGATGGCAACGCGGCCGGCGCCGCGGGCATCGTGGACCCGGCTGGCTGTGCCGGAGCGGGCCTGGCCGCGAATCCCGCGCTGCTTCCCGGTCTTGTCCCTTATGACCTGACGCGCGGCGGCAGCCTCTTCCACTTCAACGATTCGGGCAACATCAACCAGGCCGCCTTCTACGTGCAGGATGCCATGACCTACGGGCGGCTCACGGTCAATGCCGGCCTGCGCGTGGACGTATATGACGGGCTCAGCCAGGCTTCCTCGGCCGAGCCTCGGTTCGGAGTCTCTTATCAGATCAAGCCCACCGGCACGGTGATTCGCGGCTCGGTATCGCACACGATGGAGACGCCCTATAACGAGAACCTGCTGCTTTCGAGCGCCTCGGGTGTGGGCGGGCTGGCCTCGAACATCTTCGGCGCGTATGCGTCGGAGCCGCTTACGCCGGGCAGCCGCAACCAGTTCAACGCCGGCTTGCAACAATCGCTCGGCCGCTTCCTGCTGGTGGATGCCGACTACTTCTGGAAGTTCACCAATTCCGCGTACGATTTCGACACGCTGTTCAATACGCCGGTGACGTTCCCCATTTCATGGCGGAAATCGAAGCTCGATGGCGTTGGAGCGCGGATCTCCACCACGAACCTGCACGGCTTCCAGGCGTACGCCACATTGGGGCACACGCGCGCCCGCTTCTTCGGACCGGAGACCGGCGGCCTGGTCTTCAATTCGCCGGTGGATGCGAGCGTCTTCCGCATCGACCACGACCAGGCCTTCGAACAGACCATGAACCTGCGCTATCAGCGTCCGCACAACGGACCCTACGTCGATTTCACGTGGCGGTACGACAGCGGGATGGTGGCCGGCGCCGTAGGGACGCTCGGGGATGCGCTGGCGCTGACCGGCGCACAGCAGGCGGCCATCGGCTTCTATTGCGGAAGCCAGTTCGCGACGCCGGGGAACCCGATCACGTCCTGCTCCGGCACCTACGGTGCGACGCGGCTGATCATCCCCAAAGCGGGCACGGAGAACGACGACACCAATCCTCCGCGCATCGCCCCGCACCACCTGTTCGACATGTCGTTCGGGACGGACAATCTGCTGCATACCGAGCCGGTCCGCATGACGCTGCGGGCGTCGGTGTTGAACCTGACGAACAACGTCGCTCTCTACAACTTTCTATCGACCTTTAGCGGTACGCACTTCGTGACGCCGCGCAGCTACCAGGTAACCGTCGGCCTGGTGTTCTGAACTCCGGTGGGGCAGGTTTCAACCTGCGGCGGGCTTCAGCCCGCCTTGAGCTTTTCGCGTACATCAGGCGGGCTGAAGCCCTGCCCCACGCGAGCGCTAGTGCTGCACGGTCA
Organism: Terriglobia bacterium; assembly: GCA_963796675.1. Classification (GTDB taxonomy): domain Bacteria; phylum Acidobacteriota; class Terriglobia; order Bryobacterales; family Bryobacteraceae; genus CAWCDJ01. Next base: position 363,785 of record CAWCMS010000020.1, on the reverse strand, counting down.
GGGTGACGCCCGTGGGCGACGACACCCCATTGACCGACGCGACTACCGGCAAATCGCCGTCGGGAGCATTGGACGGCACCTGAATCGCCACCTGGTATAGGCCAGCGAAACCGGGAGCCAACGCGGTGCCGTACACCGTCGCCGGAAGGTTCCCGATCGTTACCGTGACGTTGTTCACCAGGTAGGTGGTGGTCGCCGGAACCTGCACGCCGACGGGCGCTGCCGGGCTGGTCGGCCCGAACCCGGTGCCCCAGAGAATGAGCACGTCGCCGGGTTTGGCGGGGGTGGTCGTGGCGCCCGGGAAGGTTCCGTTCTTGACGGCCCACGAGTAGTCCTGCCGGGTCGCGACCGCATACTGGTTAGCCCACAGGAAGAACGCGGGGCTGGCGGTCTGCGAGTTGGTGGCGACGGCGGTGCTGGTGCCGGAGGGCGTCGTCACCGTCACCTGGATGCTGCCCGTGCCCACGTCCGGCGCCAGCGCGTTGATCTGTCCGCTGCTGATGTAGTAGATGTATGCCGGCTTGCCGCCGACCGAAACACTGACACCATCCAACTTGGTCGGCAGTTGCCCGTTGACGATGCTGTTCGCCCAGGTATCGGTCACGGGCGAGAGGTTCGTGCCTTGGATAGTGAACCAAGAGTTCGGCACAATCCCCGGCTGGAAACTCGCCCCGTTGACGATGCCGTTGCTTGCGATGGACGGCGACGGACCCGCGGTGCCCGGAGAGACCGTGGCGGTCGCTGTGTAGATGTGGGCGCTGGTGGCAACCGGGACCGCTCCCGCTAGCCCGGCGTTACCGGCCACATAGAACACGATGTTGCCGACTGCCGATGCGGGAGGCGTCCAGTCGAATTCATAACTGGCGGAGCCCGTCTTCCCCAGAGTAGATTGATATCCCGCCTGGCTGTGTTCGATGTACTGCAGCGCCATGTTCGCAGGGCAGGTCTGCGCTTTGGTGCTGCTGTAGTCGACCTCCTGCTCGTTGTTCAGATTGGCGGCAGCCGCGCACATCAGCAGCGTTGTGGCGTCGGTCGAAGCGAAGGTCCCCGCCGTGGTCGACGAACTCGAAGAATTCCGCGCGGTCAGTTGGAATCCCCAGGCCTGCTGCGTGGCGGCGGAATCGGAAATGGTCACCACGAGGTGCTGTTTCACTCCCGGCACGTACGTGTTCCCGTTCGGAAACGCGATGCTCACCCCTCCGCCCGAGCCGTTCAGAGTGCCTACATGACACCCCGAGCCGAGGCAGGTCCCCAACTCGTTCGGCACCCCGGCATGCCCTGCGTCCGGCCCATATTCGTACGCCCAGATCAGGACCGGAATCGTACCCAGAAGCAGCGCCGCTTTCGCGGCATACAACTTTCGTGTTCCCCTCATCGGCACCCCTCTTACAACACGACTCGACGTAGGGAACACTCGCGCGATTTCGTGAAGTCTGGTTAATTCTTACAAAGGCCCGCCAGGCGGAGCCCCTTCCTTGCCGTGGTGCTGAGGGGAATTGCTGCGAGTTCTTCGGGCGCGAACCATGCGAATCGTTCTCCAGGGGATGGTGCATCCGCCGGCCTCACTTCGAAGGTGTAGTGATGGTGCGTGATGGTATGCCGGATGGTGCCCAGGCTGCGGCCCTTGTGCGCGCCGGGGAGATCCTCGGCGGCGGGCAGGTCCCAGAAGCCGGCCATGCGCCGCGCATCCGCGTCCCTTTGGCGCAGCAGAATCCGGCCACCGTCGCGCACGATCAGCAGCACGCCTTCGATGCGTACCGGCACGGTCTTCCGCAGCTTCACGGGCAACTGTGCGGCCGTTCCCTCCGTCCTCGCCCGGCAGGCGTCGCGGAGCGGACACACCAGGCACAGCGGATTGCGCGGCAGGCAGACCGTGGCTCCCAGTTCCATCAGCGCCTGGTTGAACGGACCCGGATGCCGTCGGTCGAGCCAGCCCTGCGCCACCTCGCGGAAACGCTCGCGGGTGCGCGCCGCGGAGATATCGGCGGCGTCGTTTTCCATGCGCGCCACCACCCGCAGCACGTTGCCGTCGAGCACGGCATGGGGCAGCCCGAAGGCGATGCTCGCGATCGCGGCGGCCGTGTAATCGCCGACGCCGGGCAGCGCGCGGATCTCGTCGTAGGTTCGCGGGAAGCCGCCCGAGGACGCGATCCCGATCGCCGCCTGCCGCAGGTTCCGTGCCCGCGAGTAGTAGCCGAGGCCGCTCCACAGCGCCAGCACCTCGTCTTCTTTCGAGGCGGCCAACGCCTCGACGGTCGGAAATCGCTCCACGAATCGCTCGTAGTAGGGGATGACAGCCTGGGCGCGCGTTTGCTGCAGCATGATCTCGGACACCCAGATGCGGTAGGGATCTTCGGTACGGCGCCACGGGAGGTCGCGATGCCCGGCGCGGTACCACTCGATCAGCAGCTTGGCGAAGGCCGGAGGCTTCACTCGATCACGCGCAGCCACTCGGCGACCACGGCGAAATCCTGCGGCTCCACGTCCCAGGCTTCGAATTCCGGATTGAGCGGCTCCAGGCGGATGCGTTCGTGCTCCCACTCGTCTTCGCTGGTCTGCCGCTTGATGCTGGTATAGCGCTTGATGGTGTAGCGGGCCGAAGCTTCCAGCACGCCAAAGCGCTCGATCAGCAGAATCTTGTTCTGCCGCGAGCCCGCCGGGTGCAACCGGAAAAGGTTGAGGCTGCCGTCCGGAATGCGCGGCTCCATCGAGCGCCCCACCACGTGGGCCACGAACATCCCCTGGTCGAGCCGCATCCCTTCGGGAGCGCGCACCCAAGCTTCTTCTTCGGACTGCATCTCTTCCCCCAGCCGACCCGCCGCCGCGCGCAGGCTGAAAAGGGGCAGATGGGTGCGGAAGGGCTCCACGCGAGTCTTCTCCACGTTCTCGTCGTAGAGCCGGTCGAGCACGCGGGTGAAGGCGTCCACTTCCACTGTCTGCCGCTCGCTCACCCGCACCGTATTCGAGAGCGTATCTTCCAGCGCCGCCAGGTAGGCCTCCGCCCCCGATTCCGCCATGCGATCGCGGATGTCCTCTTCGAGCGCCGCCAGCACCTCGGCGTCTTCGGGATCGGCCAGTTCGCCGTAGTCCTGTCGCATCCGGAGCCATCCGTGGCCGCTTTCGGGGTCGATCAGCAGTACGCCGATGGTCTGAGGCTGCCGGGCCGGCAAAGCCGCCTCCAGGAGTACATACGTACCCTGTCGGCGACCCGAAATGGAGAACACGCGAGCCGGCATGCTAGACCAACACTTATCCTACCCTGCTTATCGGCTTGCCGGGATAAATCTCCACCGCCGAGACGCCGAGGCGCCGGGAACACACATCCTGGATTACGATTTACTGTGCGCCGGCAGGCGTCGCCGGGACCGGGGCCGGATAGTACCCGTCGCGCGCATGGATCCGGACGGTGGGGAGCGAGGGCACCTCCACCTTGATATTCCGGAATACCTTCGGCTTGTAGTCCTGGTCGATTTCCGGCACGAATCGCAGAACGTACTGCGTGGTGATCTCGCCGAGCAGCGACGACACCGATTTGAGGATGCCCGCCGAAAGTTGCGCCGCGTAGGCGCCGGTCCCGACCGTCAGGGCGAAGTTGCCGGCATCCTGCGGATTCGAAAGGTAGCCCGAAACGTCCTTGTACGGATTGTCCAGGGGATATTCGACGTGGCCGCCGGTGCGGGTAGTCAGGCGCTCCAGAATGTCGCGGTCTTCGTTGGCGAAGCCGAACGCCGTAGTGCTCATGCCGAAGATGGTCACCATGTTGCGCTGGGCCAGCTCCAGCACCTCTTGCTCGGTGTGCTTGCTGGCGCTATCGTGCCCGTCGCCGATGATGATGATCACGCGCCGGGGCTCGAACGGCTCGCCGTGGATCAGCGAACGCGTGGTGCAGGACTTATAGATGGCGTCGAACAGGGCCGCGCCGCCGCCGGGCTTCATCTTGCGGACCCGGTCCACGATTTTTTCCGGATCGGACGTCGTGTTGACCGCCAGTTCCGCGTCGTTTGAATACCCGATCAGGTAGCCCGCGTAGCGCGGATCGCCCGGAAGCAGGTCCAGCACCAGTTCCTCGATGGCCTCTTCGTACTTGGCCCAATGGATGCGGCTGGAATTGCTGAGATCGACCAGGAAACCCACCACCACCGGCTGCTTTTCGGCGTGGCTGAAGAATTCGATGTGCTGCGACCTGCCCTCATCCAGAATGCGGAAGTCCGAAGCCACCAGGTTCGAAACGAATTTACCCTTGTCGTCGGTCACGGTGACCGGCACGACCACTTCGTTTACCGAAACGCGGATCCGGGTGGAGGGTTCATCCTGACTCGCAGGTTTGGCTTCCTGAGGGGGCGTCTTTGGGGTCTGGGGTGTGGCGGTTCCGCACAAAAGCATGGCGCAGGCAAGAACTGCCGGGAATGAGCGATACGAAGGCATCACGGTACTGCTCCCTATTTTAACCGCATTCCCGCCGGTCCTTCAGATCATCTCTGTTAAGAGTTCGGGCCGGGGATGCGGAATCACTACCTTGTTCACCAGCATACCCTTTTGTCCGACCACTTGCGCGCCCGCATCGACCGCGCTCTGCACCGCCGCCACGTTCCCGGTCAAAGTCACGAACGCCTTGCCGCCGAGCGCCATGGCCAGCCGGATCTCGATCAGCTCGACATTGGCCGCCTTAACGGCCGCGTCGGCGCCTTCGATCAGAGAGGCCACGGAGAACGATTCCACGATCCCCAGCGCCTCGAGAGTCTCCACCTTCGAACTCCCGGCGATCGCCGGAAAGACCGCTTCGTGCAGGTTGGGGATGACGAACGAGTCGATGATCGAGAAGTTGCCCGCATGGACGCCGGCCGAAACCGCCGCCTGCACCGCCGCCACATCGCCGCGGACCATCACCATATATTTGCCGGAGCAGATGGAGCGCGAAAGCAGCAGCTCCACGTCCGAGGTTTTCAGCATGGCATCGCACGCCTGGAATCCCGCGGCGATGCTGGTGAGTTCGATCAATCCAATTGAGTCTTTTGACATCTTCTATGCCACGATCTCGACGAAATCCGGGGTGACCGCCGCCACCTTGCCGTCGATGCTGGAATGCACGCTGGCGCCCAGCTTTCCTTCCTCCACGCGCCCGACCACCTGCCCCTTTTTCACCCGTGTGCCCGGCTCGACCTCGGCCACCGCCGCCGTGCCTGCGTGCTGCTTCAGCTTGATGCGGACGCGGGCGGGTTTGGCCTCGGGCTGCCGGTAGGGTGTCTCCCGCTCGTAATCCTCGATCTGCAGCCGCTTGCGAAGCTGGGAAAGCGGCACCCGGCGGTACTCCTTCATCGGGTGCACGGTCACCGGCTTCTGCTGCACGAACTTCAGGCCGGCGGCCCGCCGGTCCACCTTGCCCTGGTCGCAGGCCTCTTTCGGATAGAGGTCCTCCGGGCAGGCGTAGAGCGTGCAGAGGCCGCAGGCGCAGCACAACTCCGCCCACTGGTTCCAGATATCGCCGCCGGTCATGGTGAAGCCCAGGCTGCGCATCACTTTGTGCGGCATCACTTCGTAGCCCAGCAGGTAGCGCGGGCAGAACTCCGTGCAATAACTGCACTGGTCGCAGGCGGATTTGCCGATGTGGTTCATCTCGTCCTTCGACCGCGTGCGCCGCGTCATCAGGTAATGATCGCGCGGCAGCACGATCAGGCCGCCGGTGGTCTTCGTGACCACGTCGTCCAGGTCGAAGCTGAGCGTGCCCATCATGATGCCGCTGATGAAGACCCCGAAATCCGGGACGGTGGCGCCGCCCGCCATGGCGATAAGGTCGCGGAACGGCGTCCCCACCGGCGCCCAGAACGATTTCGCCTCGGCCACCGCCCCGCACACCGAGAGGAACTTCTCCGTCACCGGCTTGCCTCCGGCCGCCTGGTGCACGTTGTACAGGGTTTCGACGTTGCTCACCACGCAGCCCACGTTGAGCGGGATGCCGGCCGGTGGAATCAACCTGCCGGTGGCTGTGTAGACGAGCTCATATTCGTCGCCCGAGGGGTAGAAATCGCCGAGCATCACCAGTTCGATCCGCCCGTTCGCCGCCGGCAGGTTCTGTTGCAGGGCCTCGATCGATTCCGCGTTCTTCGTCTTGACTCCGAACTTGCCCTGCTTCGCGCCGGTCGCCTCCATCATGCTCGCCATGCCGGCCAGAATCTCCGCCGGAAAATGCCTCATCAGCTCCGCGTCTTTGTGGATCAGCGGTTCGCACTCGGCGCCGTTGGCGATGAGGAATTCCACCTGAGATTGCGCCTTCACGTAGGTGGGGAATCCGGCCCCGCCCGCGCCCACTACGCCCGCTTCGCGCAATTTCTCACTAAGCATCAAATAGAGCATAGCAGTGTACGCGCGCGGGTCGGGGCGCTACAATCGCCCCATGTCCAGACCTCTCGCCGCGGTGACCGGCGCTTCCGCCGGGATCGGCGCCGTTTTCGCGCGGAAACTCGCCGCCCGCGGCTATGATCTGCTGCTCATCGCGCGCCGGCGCGACCGCCTGGAACAACTGGCCGCCGACCTTCCCGTCGCCGCCGAGCCCCTTCAGGCCGATCTCGCGGTGCCCGAAGAGATCGAGCGGGTCGCCCAGCGCCTGGCCGGCGAGCCGCGGCTTGCCCTGCTGGTGAACAACGCCGGCTTCGGCACGCGAGGGCGGATCTTCGAAGCGCCCTTCGAAGAGCAGGCCCGTATGCATCGCGTTCACATCGACGCGACGCTGCGGCTGACCCACGCCGCTCTGGTCGGAATGGTGCAGCGCAACCAGGGCGGCATCATCAACCTCGCTTCCGTGGCGGCGTTCGCGCGCAGTCCCAACAATGTCAGCTACTGCGCCACCAAGACCTGGATCCATGTCTTCACCGAGGGCGTTTACCTGGAGCTGCGCGGCATCGGCTCGAAGGTCAAGGTGCAGTCGCTCTGCCCCGGCTTCACGCGCTCCGAGTTTCACCAGGTGCTCGGCGTGGATCCTGCGATCATTCCCGCCCGGTTATGGATGAGCGCCGACGACGTGGTGGAGGCATCGCTCAAGGGTCTGGATGCCGGAAAATTGTTCGTAATTCCCGGGTGGAAATACCGGCTCTTCGTTGCGGTATTCCCCCGCCTGCCTTCCGCGCTGCGTGTACGGCTGGAAGCCAGGCCCCGCTACACGAAGATGCCGGAGCACGATTCCCGCCTGCCCGTTTGACCGGTGCCCGGACTGCCCGAACGCCCGATGTGCGGAGCCCTGCCCGCGCGGCATCCTGGAATCACCAGGAGGCTTTCAATGGCAAACGAACTGGCCGCGCTCTCTACCGAGCTCGCGGCAATTGTGGAACGGGTGGGACCGTCGGTCGTCGCGGTGGACGCGCGGCCGCGCTTCACTTCGGGCGGGGTATTCTGGCGGCCGGGAGTCGTCGTCACCGCCGAGCACACCATCCGCAGGGAAGAGGAGATCTCGGTCACCCTGCCCGATGGCTCGACTGTCCCGGCCACCCTCGCCGGGAGCGACGCCGGCACCGATATCGCGGTCCTCAAGGTGGATTCCGAGGCGGCAGTCATCGCCCGCGCCACCACGGACCCGGCGCCTGGCAATCTCGCGCTGGCGTTGGGACGGTCCGAGAATTCCGGGGTCAATGCGACGCTCGGGATCGTCAGCGCCGTCAGCGGCGAATGGCGCACGTGGCGCGGCGGGCGGCTCGACCGCTACATCCGGCTCGACCTCACGCTGTACCCCGGCTCCTCGGGCGGCCCTGTGGTCAATACCAGCGGCGAGGCGCTGGGGATCGCCACTTCGGCGCTCTCGCGGATTGCCGGGCTGGCCATTCCAACGGTGACAGTCGACCGCGTGGTGGATGAGATTCTGGCTCGCGGGCGTGTGTCGCGCGGCTACCTCGGGGTGGGGCTGCAACCGGTGGAATTGCCCGATCATCACAAAGGCCTGATCGTGCTTTCACTCGAGCCGGAGGGGCCGGCGGCGAAGGCAGGGGTGCTGATCGGGGACATTCTGGTGGAACTGGGCGGCAGCGCCGTCAGCGAGACCGAGGAAATTCAGGGTGCGCTCGAAAGCCGCGCGGTGGGCCAGCCGGTCGAAGCGGGCTTCCTGCGTGGAGGCGCGGCGCGGAAAGTCACGATCACCATCGGGGAGCGGCCCCGCAGGAGTTGACCATGCGCGGATTCGGAGAAGTCGCGGAGCGGCTCCGGCGCTCCACCGTGCAGGTGTTTTCGAAAGGCCACCACGGTGGCGGGTCTGGAGTGGTTTGGGACGAAGCGGGCCTTGTAGTCACGAACGCCCACGTGGCGCGGGGCGATGAGGCCGATGTAGAGCTATGGGACGGCCGCCGGGTTGCCGGACAAGTGACGTCGCGCGACCAGCGGCGGGACCTGGCGGTCGTGCGGATTGCACGGGGGGCGCTCGAAGCCGCTCCGCACGGCGATTCCGACCGGCTGCGTCCCGGAGAATTGGTGATTGCCGTGGGTAGCCCGCTGGGCTTTGCCGGAGCGCTTTCGACGGGAGTAGTACACTCGGTCGGAGCGCTGCCCGGAATGGGGCGGCAGAGCTGGATCCGCGCAAACGTACGGTTGGCGCCGGGTAATTCGGGAGGTCCACTGGCCGATGCGGAAGGCCGGGTCATCGGCATTAATACCGCCATTGTCAACGGGTTAGGGGTGGCGGTGCCGGCCAATGCAGCGGTCCGGTTCCTGGCTCGCGGGCCGCGACCGATGCTCGGGGTGGTCCTGCGGCCGGTGACCCACGGACTGATGCTGCTGGAGGTCCAGCCGGGCGGCGCGGCCGAGGCGGCATCGCTTGGCCCCGGCGACGTGCTGGTCGGCTCCTTCGACGATCTCAGCGACGCGCTCGATTCGGGCCAGGAAGTCCTGAAGCTGCAATTCTTTCGCAACGGAGATTACCGCCGGATACGGGAAACCCGGGTGCGCCTGGCGAAGAGGGCGGAGGCGGCGTGATCCGGCTCCTGATCGCCGCCGAATCCGCGGTTGTGCGCGCAGGGTTGGAGGCGCTCGCTGCGTCCAGCCCGGGCGTGCAGATTCTGGGTTCGTTTCCGGACTACGCTCAGGTCGAAATGCTGCGGCCGGATGTCGTGCTGACATCGCTCGCAACGGCCGATCTGCCGGCTTCGGCCGCCGCCGTGGTCTGGCTGACCGAGGAGCCCTGGACGGGGGAAGCTGTGCGCGCGGGGGTCCGCGCAATCCTGCCGGTCCAGGCTTCGGCCGGCGCGATCCTGGCGGCGGTGGAGGCCGCCGCGGCAGGGCTGGCGGTGGTCGATCCGGCGGATCTCGATGCGATGCTGGCTGCGGCGCCCGCCACCCCGGTCTCGGCCGAAGCTACCCCTTTGACTGCACGGGAGTTGGAGGTGTTGCGGATGCTGGCCGACGGCGCCGCCAACAAGACGATCGCCTGGAAGCTCCATATCTCCGAGCACACCGTGAAATTTCACGTAGCGTCGATTCTCGGAAAGCTGGGCGCCTCCACGCGTACCGAGGCAGTGACGATCGGGATTCGCAAGGGACTCGTACTGCTGTAGTTATCCGAACTTCTTACGGCATTCCTCGGAGCAGAAGTAGACCACTTCGCCTTTGGCTTTGGAGGTGATCCGGGTGGCGGTGGAAACGTAGGTGCCGCACACCGGGTCTCTTTTCAACTCGCCGCCGGCCGGCACTTCCGGCCTCGGCTGCTGGCGGGGCTGGGGGGCCTGCATGCCCGAGAAAACACTCTTGAGTACGGAGCGCAACAGTAGGAAGAGAAAGAGCGGAAGGACAATCCGTAGGATGAAGAACCGAATCATGAGTTTCGGGCGGGAGCGCGGCGCTCCCGCCCGCTACTTCCAGCTTACTTCTTCTTGGTCTTCTTCGTCTTGGCGTTCGGATCCTGGAAGGTCGTCTGGACCGAGGTGCCGAGAGTCGCCAGCATGTCCTTCGCGGATTGCGCGTATTGCCCGTTCGGCTGCAGCTCCAGGTATTTCTGGAATGCTTCGGCCGTGCCGGCCACGGGACTGACCTGGCCGTTGGCGCCAATGCCGGCTTTGCCGACCAGCGTCACGCCGTACTGATAGTAGGCATCGGCGTAGGTCGGGGTGAGCTCGATAGCCTTCTTGAAGGCTTCGCTCGCCGGATCGTTCTGGCCCGCATTGACCAGCAAGGCACCGAGGTTGTAGTAATACTTGCCGCCGTTGGGCGGGTCGAGCTCCGCCGCTTTCTTCAGTTCGGCCTGCGCATCATCAAACTTCTTGGCCTTGGCGAGCGCCAGCGCGTAGTTGTTGTGGCTGGCGGGATCGTCGGGCTTGAGTTCGATTGCCTTCTGGTAGGACTGGATCGACTTCGTCATGGCGTCGTCGTGCTCCGGCCCGGTCTTGGTGCCGGCAAGCTGCACATACGCCTCGCCGAGGTTCGCCCATACGGCCTGTTGGGTGGGGTCGAGCTCCGACGCTTTCGTGAAAGAAGTGACCGCTACGTCGTACTGCTTGGTCTTGAGCGCGTCCATGCCGGTGTTGAACGAGTCGTTCAGCTCCCGGTTCTTCTTCATCTTCTCGGACTGGTCTTTGATCTGCTTCTCCATCGCGGCCTTCTGCTCGGGCGTCAGGCTGCGCTCCATCTCCTTGGTCATCTGGCCTGATTCGACCGCCTTCTGCATCTCGGCCTGCTTCTGTTGCTGCACAGCCTGCGAGTTCTTCAGATCGAAATTCACCGGAATGGGATCGCCGGGCGTGGTGCGAACTCCGCCCACGCTGTCCACCTTCTTACCGTCGATGTAGCATTCTACGGTGTAGGTGCCCATCGGAAGGCCCATGTAGAGATAGTGGCCCTTCTTATTGGTCTTGGTCGGGTAGTTGCCTTTGATATCAGTGCGGACGATCTTGATCTCCGCCTTCTGGACGGGTTGCCCGTCCGCCCCTTTCACATCCCCTTCGATCGTCGTGATCTGGGCGAACGAAGTGAGTGCCAGGAACGCCATCCCGACGGCACTCAGGGCCACATTGCGCAACTTCATAAAACCTCCAACGAGAGTAGTTTGTATTAAACCTCCAGTATACTCCAACCTTCTTTTTGCTCACTCGTCGAAAAGACCGATCTGATCTTTCGTCGCGCCTCTCGACTTTGCGACGCTTCAGCGGACTTCCCACCACCCCCAGAACCTCCACCGAGCGCAGGGAAACGCGGGGCACGAAGACCCGCTGCTGGTTGCCGAAGGAATCGGGCGGGATCACCGTAAAGCCGTAGGGCTCCAACTGCAGGAGATTGTTCGGCATGATCCCTTCCATCATGTCGCCGTCGCGGAATTCGCAAGCTCACCCAGAGGCCTTCCATTTTGGGGCGGGTGTGGAACACCTGGCGCTCGGGTCCAGCATCGCCCCCGAACTCCCGAACGAAAGCAATCGCTTTGATCTCGCCGTAGGGGACGGTCAGGATGTTGCCGTCCGCCGAAAGGAGTTCTACGCCAGTAGGCTGCAGAAAGGAGACCGGATTCAGATATCCCTCCAGGGATTCTCTGTCGTACCGCCGGATCATCGCTTTCTTGGTGGTGGAGGCGGCCAAATCTTCCCTCTTCCCTGTTACTATGTTTCAAACATTTAGCGGCTTATTGTATCATTGGCACGATGTCTGGAGCGTCCGCGACAGACCGGGTGGGGATTTCCGGCGCCGATTGCCGGCTTTCTCGACTTCTGCCGGCTCGAGAAAGGCCTCGCGGTCTGCACTCTTGACGCGTATTCCTCTGATCTGGCGAAGTTTAGCGAATTCTGGGGCGGCCGTTCCGGACTTCCGTCCGCGGACGATCTGCGGGCACATCTGGACGATTTATACCAAGCAGGCTTGAGCAGCCGGTCGGTCGCCCGGCACCTGACCACGCTGCGGAACCTCTACTGGCTTCCTGCTGCGGGAAGGGCGAGATCGCAGACCGACCCGACCGAACACCTGCGCAGCCCCAAGCAGTGGCAGACGATTCCTAAGTTTCTGAATTCTCGAGGAGATCGAGCAGTTGATCCAGGCCCCGGACGTCTCCCGTCCGAACGGCCTGCGGGATCGCGCCATGCTGGAACTGCTGTATGCCACCGGGCTGCGGGTCTCCGAGCTGTGCCGGCTGGGGCTGGGCGACCTCAATCTGGATCTCGGCGTCCTGCGGACCACCGGCAAGGGCAACAAGCAGCGGCTGGTGCCGGTGGGGAAGGCGGCGATCGACGGCGGTTCGGGACTATCTGGATCGCGGCCGCCCGGGACTGCTGAAGGGCCGGGCCAGCCGGTATCTGTTCGTCACGGCGCGCGGCGGTTGCCTGACCCGCCAGGCTTTCTGGAAGCTGCTGGCCGGATACGGCAAGAAGGCCGGGATTTTCCAGGGGCTGACGCCCCACGTGCTGCGCCACAGTTTCGCCACCCACCTGCTGGAGGGCGGGGCCGACCTGCGCAGCGTGCAGGTCATGCTGGGCCACGCCGATATTTCGACCACCCAGATTTATACCCATGTGATGCGGTCGAGACTTCGGAGACACCGTTGAGAAGCACCATCCCAGGGCCTGAGTATCCCCGGCTGTCCGGAGTTTTGCTCGGATCGAGTGCCGGGGACGAGATTGAAGATCGAAGGGCGCATGCGATGAGCGACTACATCTACATGCTGGAGAGCCACCTGAGCCCGGACCAGAACCGGGTGGTGGAAGACGTTCAACGGCCGGCAGGGGCCGTGAACGTCAACCTGTTCCTGACCGGCGGCGCCATGCGCGACATGCTGGCCGGATTCCGCATTCGCGACCTGGATTTCGTGGTGGAAGGCACGGCGCTGAAGCTGGCCAAGGCCGTCTGCGAGCAGACCGGCGCCGTGGCGACCTCGACCGACGAGATCCGCAAGAGCGCCGAACTGGTATTTCCGAGCGGTGTGACCGCCCAGATCGCCATGTCGCGGCAGGAAAAATACGGACGCCCGGGCGCAAGCCGCAGGTTTCGCCCGCCACCATTCAGGAGGACCTGCGCGGGCGCGATTTCACCTGCAACGCCATCGCGCTGTCGCTCAATAAGGCCTCGCGCGGGCTGCTGCTCGACCCGATGAACGGGCTGGCCGATATCGAGCGGCAGGAACTGCGCGCCGTCAGCCCCTACGGCTTTTACGACGACCCTTCGCGCCTGCTGCGGCTGGTTCGTTTCCGTGTCCGGCTGGGTTTCACCGTGGAGGAGCGGACGCAGATGCAGGTGGCCAACGCGCGCGAAGCCGAAGTCGAGAAAAGCATTCCGGCGCGCGCCCTGGGCGAGGAACTGAAGCGCATCAGCACGGAAGACAACCCCGCGGAGATCCTCAAGGCGCTGGAAGCAGCCGGGCCTGCTGCCGCTGTTCTCGCCCGCGCTGGCCGGTCCAAAGCTGAACCTGGCGGGCGGCTGGCGAAGCTGCGAGAAAACTGCCGCGTCTGCTGCCCGACGATGCGCGCTCGCGCGCCGCGCGGCTGGGGCCGTTCCTCTACGCGCTGACCGAGAAGCTGACGCCGAAGGAGAAGCAGGCGCTGATCAAGTCCACTGGAGATGACCAAGGCGGACGTCGACCAGTGGCAGAAACTGGAGGCCCGCTCGAAGAAGCTGGAGACGGCGCTGCGCTCGCCGCGCATCCGCAAGGCGTCGCAGGTCTACCACCTGGTTGCCGCGGCGCGCACCCGGACGAAGTGCTGTTCCTGCTGTACCACTCGGCATTGCGCCCGGTGCAGGAGCGCTTGCGGAACTACTTCCAGAAGTATCTGCCGATGGTGCAGGAGATCACGCCGGAAGAGTGGGCCGCGGCGGAATCGCGCCCGGGCCACCGGCACGGCAGCAAAGCGCGCGACGAGTACATCACGACCGTGCTCGACCGGCGTCCGAAGAAGCCGGAGCCGGTGGTTGCGCCGCCGGTGGTAGAGGTTGGCGGAGCCGTGCGCCGGGCGCGGTGAGTGGTCAGCGGCCTGGCGATTAATGCAGCTTCGGGAATGCCGAGGCCGTACTGGCGGCCACCAGCATGCGCGGCACTTGCGAGGACGTCAGAGTGTTCCGGTCGATCGGGGCGCCGCTGGTGCGGAATTCGTGCTGCATGATGCGCACCGCAACCTGGGTTCCCTCCGCGCGAATGATCTTCCCGCTGATCGCCAACTGCATCGGCGCTACGTTAAAGAGCAGTGCCGGCCAGGAGATCGATAGCTCAACATTCAGGCCTGCCGGCAGTGGACGTCCGGCGTCGAAAAGGATTCCGCCGCTCGAGAGATCGAGCGTGCGGCCGGTGCCGTTGTCCAGCACCTTCCGCCGCCGGATCAGCTTCCAACGCAAGTCCAATAGCAGAGAGTATCTGCGATCCGACCTGCGCTCTCCCGCGATGGCCGCTGCCGTGGTTCGATCGAATGCACTCATCGTGAACTGAGGCCGATTCCCCGGCCAAGTGTTTAGTATGCAAAGGTTCCCCTCGGGTGGGAAGACGTCACGGTACTTATACGGTACCCCTGGTTCTAAAGCGGGAGACCCAATACTCCCTGGAGATAGCCCTCCGCCTTGGTATCCTCAGATAAGTAGGAGAGCTTAGCGGATCGTGAGAAGTATACGCGTTTTCAGCGCACTGGCGCTGTTTTCCTTCCTCCTGCCTGCACAGGACCTCAAGGAATTCGAAAAGAAAGTCACCGAATTCACCCTTGCCAACGGTTTGCATTTCATTGTTGCCGAAAGACATGAAGCGCCGGTGGTCTCATTTCACACCTATGTGAACGTGGGATCGGTGGACGACCCTTCCGGGCAGACCGGACTTGCCCACATGTTCGAGCACATGGCCTTCAAGGGCACCGATACCATCGGCACGCGCGACTGGCCGGCGGAGAAGAAAGCCCTGGACGATATCGAAACGGCCTACGATAAACTGCAAGCCGAAAGAAACAAAGGGCCTAAAGCCGACGAAGTCCAATTGACCTACTTCGAGTCGCAGGTCAAGGTCATGATCGACCGGGCACAGGCCTTCGTAAAACCTAACGAATATACCCGCGTCCTCGAAGAGAACGGCGCAGTGGGGCTCAATGCCAGTACCGAGACGGATGCCACGCAGTACTTCTACAGTCTGCCCTCGAACCGCCTCGAACT
Organism: Terriglobia bacterium; assembly: GCA_963796675.1. Taxonomy (GTDB): domain Bacteria; phylum Acidobacteriota; class Terriglobia; order Bryobacterales; family Bryobacteraceae; genus CAWCDJ01. Next base: position 348,722 of record CAWCMS010000020.1, on the reverse strand, counting down.
CTGGTTCCTGATGGAATCGCAGCGGTTCCTGCACCCCGTCTACCGCGAGTTCTACAAAGAACGCGACGTGGTCATGGAGGAGAACCGCATGCGGGTGGAATCGAGCCCGCAGGGGAAGCTGCTGCCAGACCTTTACGGGCACGGCCTTCATGGCGCATCCTTACCGGAACCCGCCGGGTGGATGGCCGAGCGACACGTCGAATCTCCGGCGAGGCGAGGCGGAAGCCTTCTTCGCGAAATATTATGTGCCGTCGAATATGGCGATCGCCATTGTGGGTGACGTAGACCCGGTGGAAGCAAAGCGGCTCGCGGAAAAGTACTTCGGTCCGATGCCGGCGCGTCCGCGGCCACCCGCGGTGGTCACCCAGGAGCCTCCGCAGGCTGGAGCGAAGCAGGCCGAAGTTGCCTCGCCCTCGCAGCCCCTGCTGGTAGCCGGGTACAAACGGCCCGATCAAGACGATAAAGACGACCCGGTCTTCGACGTGATCCAACTGATTCTCTCGGGTGGGCGCACCGGTCTGATGTACCGGGATCTGGTGGAGGAGAAGAGGCTGTCGCTGGCGGCGGAGGCGGTATCGACCTACCCCGGCGGCAAGTATCCCAACCTTTTTGTCTTCTTCCTAGTGCCTTCGATGGGCCACACCACTTCGGATAACCTGAAGGCCCTTGATGACCTGCTGGCGCGTTTCGAATCGAAACCGCCGGACGCCGAGGAACTCGCGCGCGCCAAGACCCAGGCGCGGGCCGATGTGATCCGGCATCTCGCCAACAACGCGGGGCTCGCCGATTTGCTGACGAACGCATATATGAATTACGGAGACTGGCGGAAGCTCTTCACCCAGATCGACGATTTGAACAAGGTCACGGCGGCGGATGTGCAGCGTGTAGCCAATCGCTATTTCACGCCGGGCAGCCGGACCGTGTCGTTTCTGGTCCCCGGGGCGGGTCCGGTGCCCGCCGCGAACAGGAGGAGCCGGTGAAGCGCACTCTCGCAATACTCGCGCTGGCGGTAGCGCCGCTGATCGCGCAGACTTCGGCGCCCGCTCACGCGCGGCGCCAGCCGGTAGCAGCCGCGGCAAAACCCGCCGCACAGCCTGCCGAGCCTTCCTACAAAGACCTGAAATTCCCGCCGCTGCGGCAGGTGCAGATCCCCAAAGTGGAGACCTTCACGCTCGCCAACGGGATGAAGGTATACCTGCTGGAGGACCACGAGCTGCCGATCGTGAACGGTACGGCGCTGGTGCGAACTGGGAACCTCTTCGATCCGCCGGATAAAGTCGGGCTCGCCACCATGACCGGAATGGTCATGCGGACGGGCGGCACCAAGACCAAGACGGGCGACGAACTGGACCGCGAACTCGAGGATGTGGCGGCGAGTGTGGAGAGCGGTATCGGCGAGGCCTCGGGCTCGGTTTCTTTTTCGAGCCTGAAGGAGAACGCGCCGGAAGTGCTGGCGGCATTCAAAGGGGTGCTGACGGCGCCGGCATTCCGTCAGGATAAGTTCGACCTGGCCATGACGCAGCTTCGCAGCAGCATCGCGCGGCGCAACGACGATGCGGGCGGCATCGCCGGGCGGGAGTTCGCCGACACGATTTACGGCAAGGACACGCCTTACGGCTGCCAGATGGAATACGCCACGCTGAACCGGATTTCGCGCGCGGACCTGGAGGAGTTTTACCACCGCTACTTCTTCCCAGCGAATACGATGCTCGCCATCCGCGGCGATTTCGACCCGGCGCAGATGAAAGCGCAGTTAGAAAAGCTCTTTGCCGATTGGACGGTGCAGCAGCCGAAGGTGCCCGATTTCCCGAAGGTAGCGACCAGGGCGGCCGCAGGCATCTACCTGGGCGTGAAGAAGGACGTCACGCAGACGTTCTTTTCGATCGGCGAACTTGGCGGCGAGCTGCGGGATAAGGATTATCCGGCGCTCGAGATCATGGCCGACATCCTGGGCGGTGGCTTCCAAAGCCGCCTGGTGCGGCGCATCCGCACCCAGATGGGCGCGGCCTACGACATCAGCGCCGATTGGGGCGCCGATTTCGACCATCCCGGATTGTTCAGCATCTCGGGCAGCACCAAGTCGTACTCCACCGTGGAGACGATTCAGGCGATTAAGGAAGAGCTGGACCGTATCCGCACCACGGAAGTGACCGATGAAGAGCTGACCGCCGCGAAGCAGACGGCGCTCAACAGCCTGGTATTCGCGTACGATACCAAGGCCAAGACACTCGGCCGCATGATCACGTATGCCTACTACGGGTATCCCGCCGATTTCATCCAGCAATACCAGAAGGCGCTGGCCGCGGTAACGCGCGCGGACATCCTGCGGGTGGCCAAGGAGCACATCGACCCGGCGAAGCTGACGATCGTAACGGTGGGGAACCCGGCCGAGTTCAGCAAGCCGCTGGACAGCCTCGGCATGGTCAAGGACATCGACCTCACCATTCCGGAACCCAAACAGGAGACGGCCAAATCCGACGCGGATTCGTTGAACAAGGGGCGCCGGCTCCTGGCGCGGGTCCAGCAGGCGGTGGGCGGCGCCGACCGGCTGGCCGCGGTCAAGGACTCGACCTCGATTTCGCAGTTCACGCTTTCGGCAGCGGCCGGCGGCATGAAGCTGACGGAGACGGACCGGTGGCTCAGCCCCGACCACTTCCGGCAGGAAAGCGAACTGCCGCAGGGCCACATCACGGCGTTCTACGATCCCGGCATGGCATGGATTTCGACGCCTGCCGGCTCCGGGCCGCTGCAGGGAGCGCAGTTGAAGCAGGTGCAGTCGGACCTGTTTCGCGTCTACTGGCAGCTGCTGCTCAGCGACCGCGACCCGAACCGCTCGGTGAATCTGGTGGACGACGGCACGCTCGAGATCACCGATAAGGCGGGCGAGACGGTCCGCATTGTGGTCAACCCGGAGACGGGTTTGCCCAGCGAAGTGTTGTACGAGAATCCGCGGATTTCCGGACCGGCGGTGCGGGTTCAGGAGACGTGGTCGGACTTTCGCGATGTGGCGGGAGTGAAGGTGCCGTACGCAATCACGATCCGGCAGGGCGGCCAGAAGTTCGCGGACGTCCTGGTGAACGAGGTCAAGGTGAATCAGGGCTTGAAGCTGGAGGACCTGGAGAGGCGCAGATGAAGGTTGCGGCTTGGATTTTGCTGGCCTGCCTGATGCCGGCGTCCTTCGCGGCAGAGACCGCGGAACAGCGTGGTAAGCGGGTAGTGAACGAGGCGCTACAAGCGCTGGGAGGAGACGCTTTCCTGCACATGCAGGACCGCGTGGAGAAAGGCCGCGCATACTCCTTCTACCGGCGGGAATTGAGCGGCCTCTCGCTCGCCACGGTGTACACGCGGTACATCACCCCTTCGGGCAAGCCCGGACAACTCGCCGTACGCGAGCGGGAGTCATTCGGCAAAGAAGGCTCGAGCGGGGCGATGCTGTTCACCGAAGACGGCGCGTGGGAGATCAATTTCCGCGGAGCGCGCCCGCTCGATCCACAGCGCTACAGCAACTACAAAGACGCGACGCTGCGGAACTTCTTCTACATCCTGAGGCAGCGGTTGAAGGAGCCCGGCCTCACGCTGTATTCGCAAGGCTCGGATTTCTGGGAGAATCGTCCGGTGGAGATCGTGGACATCACCGACGCCGCCAACAATACGGTGACGGTGTATTTCGATCAGCTCGACAAGCTGCCGATCCGCCAGGTATTCCGGCGCCGCAACGAGGAGTTCAAGGACTTCGACACCGAAGTCACGATCTGGGCGAAGTACCGCGACGTCGGCGGCGGGGTGAAATGGCCGTTCGACATCCGGCGCGAGCGCAATGGTGAGAAGATCTACGAGATGTATTCGGATTCCGTCGAGACCAACCAGGACCTGGGCGACGATCTGTTTACGCTGCCCGGCGGAATCAAATTCCTGAAGCCGCAGAACTGACCGTGGAATCGCTCGAAAGGCTCTATCTCCGCCGCGGCTCGACCCGCTGGCGGGACCGCTTGCGCCGCGCCCTGGAGCCGCCGGCGCTTTTCGTCATGAATCCGCGAGAGCCGAAGGATTATCCACTCGGGCGTTGGAATCTGTATCTGGGCGGCGGCGGGCGAACGGTCGAGGGCTACGTCAATCTCGACCTGTTTGCGGTGCCCGGCGTGGACGTGGCGGCCGATGCGCACCATCTGCCTTTTCGCGACGGTCTGTTCCAGCGGGTGGAGTGCGATGCCGTAATGGAACACGTCCGGCGGCCCGAGGAAGTGATGCGCGAGATCGAGCGGGTGATGGCGCCGGGCGCCTACCTGCACCTGGTGACGCCGTTCTGCCATCCGTTCCACGAATACCCCATGGATTTCCGGCGCTTCACGGTGGACGGGCTGAAGGAGCTCGGCCGCGGCCTGGAAGTCGTAGCGGAGGGATGGCGGACCGGACCCGCCGCGACGCTGTTGATCGTTACGATCGAATTCTGGAAATCGGTGCTGCCGTGGCGGTGGTGGCGCATTGCCGCGCACGGGGTGCTCGGCTGGACGCTGTTTCCCCTACGCTATCTCGATCTGCTGCTGCTGAGGTCGGAGGGGGCTGGGCGAATCGGGAACCACTGCTATGTATGGCTCCGCAAGCCCGCGGCGGCCTCGCGCACGATTTCAGCAGCCGGTCTTTCCCAGTAGTTCGGCGCCTTCCTCGTCCAGGGCCCGGAGGACTTCCGCATTATCTTCGAAACGCTGGAACCAGCGCATTCCTTCGCTGCGGAGGACGGTGCGGGCGTCGTCCAGAGCAAACAGCACGTTGCCGCCGATGGGGTCGACGTACCAGATATCCTTGTGCGGATGGTCCGGCTGCTCGAGCGTCTTCGAAAGCTTGGAGTGTAGATGGCAGTCGCGATCCTTGGGCCGGACGACGGAGGTCTGGGTGTCGCCGCCGAGAGCGGCCACGTAGATTCCCAGGTGCAGAGTAAACGAAAACGGCGTGTAGCCCGCCGCGTCGGGGTGACGGGCGTGAATGGACTGAAAATTCACGACCCAGATGCGGGCGTCGCGGCGGCGCCAGGCCATCCGGCTCGAAAACTGGTCGAATCCCTCCTTGCGGAGCGCCGGCCAGATCTCCCTGCGGATTTCACGGCTCACGATGCTGCTATCCATAGAATCTAGATCATCGCAGAAGGCACCGCTTCGGGAGCACGGCAAGGGGTGAAAAGGGGCTTCTTGTCAGGGGATCTTCCTGAGGGTCGATGGGGCGGGCAATTGCGAAGCGTGCCAGCCGCCGCCCAGCGCCAGGATGAGCTGCACGGTGGACATATAGCGTCGTCCGACTACCTGTGTCAGTGCCCGCTCGTCGGCGAGCGCGATGGCTTGCGCCGTGATGACATCGAGATAGGCCACGGTGCCGCCGAGATACTGCTGATTCGTCAAGTCCGCGGATAAACGCGCGGCCTTGACTGCGGCGGCCTGCTGGCGCTCCTCAACCTCCAGATTATTCAGGCCGTTGAGATTATCCTCCACTTCCTGGAAAGCGCTGAGCACGGTCTGGCGATAGGCGGCGACGGTTTGGTCATAAGCGGCTTTGGCTTCAGCGGTCTGGGCGTGGCGACGGCCGAAATCGAGCAGGGTCTCGCTGGCTTCGACTCCGGCGGACCAGAAACGGCTCGGCCAACTCAGCCAAGTCGTGATGCGCGTACTTTCGAGGCCGCCCGCGGCACTCAACAGGACCGTGGGGAAGTACGCGGCGCGGGCCAGTCCGACCTCGGCGTTGGCAGCGGCGACGTCACGCTCGGCGGCGGCGATATCGGGGCGGCGCTCGAGCAATTCCGAAGGAAGGCCGGCGGGGATGTTGGGTGGAGGGCCGTCGATTTTCGCTGCCGCCATGGTGAATTCGGCGGGCGGCACGCCTACCAGCACGGCCATCGCGTGCTCGAACTGAGCGCGCGAGATTTTGAGATCGGTCAGAGCGGCCCGTGTGGCCTCGAGCTGCGCTTCGGCTGCGGCTACGTCGCTTTTAGGGGCTACGCCATAGCGGAAGCGGGCCTGGGTCAACGTCAGGTTCTTTTCGTAGCTGTGGACGGTTTCCTCGTAGATCCGGATCTGCATGTCGGCGGCTTCGAGCGCGAAGTAGTCGGAGGCCAGGTCGGCCTGCATGCTGAGCTTGATATTTTCGAGTTGCGCGGCGCTGGCCTGGGCCAGGGCGGCGGCGTTTTGCACCGCGAGACTGATGCTGCCCCAGAAATTCGGCTGCCAGGAGGCGCTGAACGGCCAGTTGTAAAGCGCGATCGGGGCGGCTCCACTCCCCGAAGTGGCGGTGCTGAGCGAAACGGCGCCCCCGCTCAGGTTTGTCGACCCCCTGCTGATCGTGATTCCGGGGCTGGTGCCGAGGATGGGGTAGTAGGCCGCGTGGTTGAAGGCGACCACGGCGCGCGCCTGGCGAAAGGCAGCCTCCGCCTGCTTGACGTTCTGGTTCGCGATGGCGACACGTTTTTCGAGATCGTTGAGGCGCGGGTCTGCGAACTCCTGCCACCAGTTGGCGCGGAGCGCGCCATCGTTCGGATGCGCGGTCTTCCACTGGTCGTTGTTAGGCGCCGGCTCCTCGTAAGCCGGCGGCACCGGCGCGGACGGGCGCTTGTACTTGGGGCCGACGCTGCAGCCAGCCAGGCAGACGAGGGCGCACAACGCTGCGATCCGCCGCTTCATCGTCATCCCGCAATGGGCTCCACTCCGGCGGGCGCCTCTCCGCGGCGGCGGAGGAAGCGGACGCGCAGGCGGTCCAGGTAGAGATAGACCACCGGCGTGGTGAAGAGCGTTTGCGCCTGGCTGAGGATCAGGCCGCCCACGATGCTGATGCCGAGCGGGCGCCGCAACTCGGAGCCGGTCCCCGTGCCGAGCGCCAGAGGCAGGGCGCCCAGCAGGGCCGCCATGGTCGTCATCAGAATCGGGCGGAAGCGCAGCAGGCAGGCCTGGTAGATGGCCTCCTGCGGGGTCATGCCGCCCTGGCGTTCGGCCACCAGAGCGAAATCGATCAACAGGATCGCGTTTTTCTTAACGATGCCGATGAGCAGCAGAATGCCGATCAACGCGATGACCGTGAGCTCGGTACGGAAGAGCAGCAACGCGAGTAGCGCTCCGGCGCCCGCCGAGGGCAGCGTGGAAAGGATGGTGAGCGGGTGCACCAGGCTCTCGTAGAGAATGCCCAGGACGATATAGACGGCGATCAGCGCCATGACGATCAGCATGGGCTCGGTAGCGAGCGAGGATTGGAACGCTTCGGCGGCTCCGGTGAAGCCGCTCTGAATCGCGGAGGGCATTCCCATGCTACTGGCCGCCGAACTGATCTCTTCCACGGCGTCGCCGAGAGATACGCCCGGCCGCAGATTGAAAGAGATGGTGACCGAAGGGAACTGGCCCTGGTGGTTGACCACAATCGGGGTGGTGGCCTGGCCGAAGTGCGCAATGGCCGAGAGCGGCACCATGTTGGAGCCGGGCAGGGCGGCCATTGCGGCGGTGAAGACCGAGCCGGTAGGAGGCGCCATTAGGCTGGCATCGGCGGGCGGAGTTATGGTCGTGGTGCCTCTGGGCTGGGGCGCAGGTACCGCCACCGTCGGGGAGGCCGGTATTGGGTTGACCTGCGTCTCCATCACGGTGCCGGTGGGCCGTGTCGGCGCGGCCGGGAGAAGGGACGGGACGGGCGCGCGCACGTAAGTCACGCGTAACGAATCGGGCGACTCCCAATACTGGGGCGCCACCTCCATGACCACGTGGTATTGATTGAGGGCCGTGAACATGGTGGAGACCTGGCGCTGTCCGAAGGCGTCGTAGAGAGCGTCGTCGACGCTTTGAGCGGAGAGTTGCAATCGCGATACCGTGTCGCGATCGATGACCACTTGAGAGGACAGGCCGGAATTCTGCAGGTCGGTGTTCACGTCGGTGAGGCTGTGCATGGTCCGCAAACGATCGAGAATGCGTGGGCCCCAGGTAGTGAGCAGCGCCAGATTCTGGCTGGTGAGCGTGAACTGGTACTCGGCGCCGGTGAAGCGGCCGCCGATGCGGATATCCTGGATCGCCTGCATGAAGAGGGACGCGCCCGCTACATTCGCGGTCTTGCGGCGGATGCGCGCCATGATGGCGGTAACGTTTTCGCGGCGCTCATCGAACGGCTTGAGCGACACGAACATGCGGCCGACATTGGTGCCGCCGGAGCCGCCGGTAAAGGCGACCACATGATCCACGCCCGGGTCGGCGCGCACGATATCGACGAAGTAGGCGACTTTCTGGCGCATCGCCTGAAACGAGATATCCTGACGCGCCTGAACGATCCCCATCATGCGGCCGGTGTCCTGTTCGGGAAAGAATCCCTTGGGAACCACGACGTAGAGATACATGGTGAGCGACACCGTCGCCAGAAAGATCAGCAGTGTGAGCGCGGGATGCCGCAGTACGGCGCGAAGGATGGCGGCGTAGAGATCGCGGACGCCGTCGAAGACAACTTCGCCGGCTCGGTAGAACCGGCCGTGTTCCGTCTGGTGGCGGAGGAAGCGCGCGCTCATCATGGGGGTGGTGGTGAGCGAGACCACCATGGAGACCAGGATCGTGGCGGAAAGCGTGACGGCGAATTCCCGGAACAGGCGGCCGACGATGCCGCCCATCAGGAGAATCGGAATGAAGACGGCCACCAGCGAGATGCTGATCGAAAGCACGGCGAAGCCGATCTCCTGGGCGCCGCGTAAAGCGGCCGCATAGGGTGTCAGGCCCTGCTCGAGATAGCGCGCGATGTTCTCGATGACCACGATGGCGTCATCCACCACGAAGCCGGTGGAGATGGCGAGCGCCATCAGCGAAAGGTTGTCGAGGCTGTAGCCGGCCAGGTACATGATGCCGACGGCGCCCAACAGGGAAAGCGGCGCGACCACGCTGGGGATCAGCGTCGCCCAGGCGTTGCGCAGGAACAGAAATACCACCAGCACCACCAGGCAGACCGACGCCAGCAGCGTATATTCCATATCGCGGACGGAGGCGCGGATGGTGATGCTGAGGTCGACCATGGGCTGGAGATCGACATCCGCTGGAATCGACGCCTTCAACTGCGGGATCATCGATTTCACCCGGTCGACTGTTTCGATGACGTTGGCGCCCGGCTGCCGGAAGACCACCAGCAGGACGGCGGGCTTACCGTCCGCGAGGCCCGCGTTGCGCAGATCTTCCACGGAATCGGTGACCTCTCCGAGATCCGAGAGGCGCACGGGAGCGCCCTTCTGATAGGCCATCACCAGGGGGCGGTATTCGGCGGCGTGGAGCAACTGATCGGTGGTGAGTATCTCGTACGCCTGGTCGCCATTTTCCACCTGCCCTTTGGGGCGGTTCGCGTTGACGACGCCGAGCGTAGTGCGAATCTGGTCGAGCCCGAGGCCGTAGCGGTTCACGGCGGAAGGGTTGAGCTCCACGCGTACGGCGGGCAGGGAACTGCCGCCCGTGAAGACCTGGCCCACGCCGGTGACCTGCGAGAGCTTCTGCTGCAGGACGGAAGAAGCGACGTCATACATGTGGGCCTGGTCGACGGTATTCGAGGTAAGCGCCAGGATCAGGATGGGCGCGTCGGCCGGATTGACCTTGCGGTAGTTCGGGTTGCTCGGGAGGTTGGCCGGGAGATAGGTGCGGGCGGCATTGATGGCGGCCTGCACGTCGCGCGCGGCGCCGTCGATATCGCGGCTCAGGTCGAATTGCAGCACGACCATGGCGGAGCCGAGATAACTGGTGGAGGTCATCTCGGTCAGCCCGGCGATGCGCCCGAACTGGCGTTCGAGCGGCGTGGCGACCGAGGATGCCATGGTCTCCGGACTGGCGCCGGGAAGGCTCGCCGAGACTTGAATGGTGGGGTATTCGACCTGCGGCAGGGGCGAGACCGGCAGCAGTTTGAAGGCGAGGATACCGGCCAGCACGACGGCCGCGGTCAGCAGCGAAGTGGCAACCGGCCGGCGGATGAAGGGCTCGGAGAGGTTCATTCGAGGTCTCCGAGGGGCAGGGGGAGTTGTTCGGACGGCAAATTCCGCCGGCGGCGGAGGTGATCGCTCAGCCGCTCGAACTGGAGATAGATCACGGGCGTGGTGAAGAGCGTGAGCAACTGGCTGAGCAGCAGGCCGCCGATGATGGTGATACCCAGCGGGCGCCGCAGTTCCGAGCCCATGCCGGTCCCCATGGCCAGCGGTACGGCGCCGAGCAGTGCCGCCATCGTCGTCATCATGATCGGGCGGAAGCGCAGCAGGCAGGCCTGATAGATGGCCTCTTGCGCGGGCCTGCCCTCCACCCGCTGCGCCTCGAGCGCGAAATCGATCATCATGATGGCGTTCTTTTTGACGATGCCGATCAGGAGGATCATGCCGATCAGCGAGATGATGCTGAAATCGAGGCCGGTGACCAGCAGGGCGATGAGCGCGCCCACGCCCGCCGAGGGAAGCGTCGAAAGAATCGTGATCGGGTGGATGTAGCTTTCGTAGAGCACGCCGAGCACGATGTAGACAGTGACGATGGCGGCGAGGATCAGCACCGGCTCGTGCGCCAGCGCGGTTTCGAAGGCGGCCGCCGTTCCCTGAAAGCCGGTCACGATGGAGGCCGGCATGTGGATCTGGTTCGCCGCATCCCGGACCGAGTCGACGGCCTGGCCTAACGACGTGCCGGGCGCCAAATTGAACGAGAGCGTGACCGCGGGGAACTGGCCCTGATGATTGATGGCGAGCGGTGTGGAGACGCGCTCGGCCCATACCGTGCCCCGCAGCGGCGCTATCGCGTTAGTGCCCGGCACGTAGATATCCTTGAACGATTCAGCGAACTGCTGCCAGCGCGGATCGGTCTCGAGGACGACGTGATACTGGTTGAGCTGGGTGAAGATGGTGGAGACCTGGCGTTCGCCGAAGGCATCGTAGAGCGTGTTGTCGATGGCCTGCGGAGTGATGCCGAGGCGGCCGCCGGTATCCCGGTCGATGGTGAGGAGCAGGCCGAGGCCGCCATTGAGCTGGTCGGTGGCAACATCGAGCAGGTGGGGAATCGTGCGCATGCGATCGAGCAGGCGCGGCGCCCATTCGCTCAACAGGTCGGAGCTGGGCGCTTCGAGCGAGTACTGGTATTGCGTGGCGCTCACGCGGTTTTCGACGCTGAGGTCCTGCACGGGCTGCATGTAAAGCTGGATCCCGACGACGTGCTCCAGTTTGGCCTGCAGGCGCCGGATGACTTCGGCGGCGCCGGCGCGCTGCTCGATCGGCTTCAGCGTGATCTGGATGCGGCCGGTATTGGGTGTAAGGTTGGTGCCGTCGATGCCGATGAACGAGGCCAGATTTTCGACCGCGGGGTCCTTCAGAATGATCTCGGTGAGTTGCTGCTGACGCGCGGCCATCGCCGGAAACGAGATGCTTTGCGGCGCCTGCGAGATGCCGAGGATCTGGCCGGTATCCTGCACCGGAAAGAAGCCCTTGGGCACGATCGCAAACAGGAAGACGGTGGCGGCGAGCGCGGCCAGCGCCACCAGGATGGTCAGAAACTGGTGCCGCAGGATCACGGTGAGCGCCCGGCCGTATCCCCGGATCATGCCGTCGAGGACGCGTTCCGAGGCGCGATGGAAGCGGCCCGGCGGACGTTCGGCGGCGGAGCGCAGCAGGCGCGAGCACATCATCGGCGTAAGGGTGAGGGAGACGATCGCCGACATGATGATGGTCACCGCCAGGGTGATGGCGAATTCGCGGAAGAGGCGGCCGATGATATCGCCCATGAAGAGCAGCGGGATCAGCACCGCGATGAGCGAAACGGTCAGCGAAACGATGGTGAAGCCGATCTCCTCGGACCCGCGCAGCGCGGCCTGCAAGGGGGGATCGCCCATTTCGATATAGCGCGTGATGTTTTCGATCATCACGATGGCGTCGTCCACCACGAAGCCAGTGGAGATCGTGAGGGCCATGAGCGACAGGTTGTCGAGGCTGAAGCCGAGCAGGTACATCACGCCGAAGGTGCCGATCAGCGAGAGCGGTACGGCGACGCTGGGGATCACGGTGGCCCGCGCGCTGCGCAAGAAGAGAAAGATGACGAGCACGACCAGCACGATGGTCAGGAGCAGCTCGAATTCGACATCGTTGACGGAGGCGCGGATCGAGATGGTCTGGTTGGCGATGACCGAGACATTGATGTCGGCGGGCAGCGAAGAGCGCAACGCGGGCAGAATGCGCTCGATGCCGTTGACCACCTGGATGGTGTTGGTGCCGGGCTGCCGCCGGATATTCAAAATCACCGCGGGGGTCGTGTTCATCCAGGCGGCCTGCCGGATCTTTTCCGCGCTGTTGATGGTCTGCGCCACATCGGACAGCCGCACGGGGCCGCCGTTACGGTAGGCGACCACGATATTCCGGTAATCGTCGGCAGACAGCAACTGGTCGTTCGAGAGAATGGTCCAGGATTGCTTGGGCCCGTCGAAGCTCCCCTTGGCCTGGTTGACGTTCGCGGTGCTGAGGGCGGTGCGCAGATCTTCCAGACTCATCCCGTAGGAGGCGAGCTGCGTGGGGTTCGCCTGCACGCGCACGGCCGGGCGCTGTCCGCCGCTGATGCTGACCAGGCCGACGCCGGCAGCCTGCGAGATCTTCTGCGCGAGACGCGTATCGGCGAGGTCCTCCACCTGGGGCAAGGGAAGCGTGCTCGAAGTCAATGCGAGGGTGAGGATGGGAGCGTCGGCGGGGTTGGTCTTGCTGTAGATCGGCGGCGTGGGCAGGTCCTGGGGGAGGTAGGTGGTGGCGGCGTTGATGGCCGCCTGCACCTCTTGTTCGGCCACGTCGATGCTCATGTCGAGGGTGAACTGGAGGGTGACGGTGGAATTGCCGAAGGAGCTGACCGAGGTGATCTGGGTGAGGCCGGGCATCTGCCCGAATTGGCGCTCGAGCGGAGCGGTGACCGCGGTGGCCATGACTTTGGGGCCGGCGCCGGGGTAGAACGTCTGCACCTGGATGGTCGGATACTCGACCTCCGGCAGCGCCGAGACCGGCAACTGATGGAAGGCAGATATGCCGACCAGCACGATGCCCGCGGTCAACAGCGATGTCGCCACCGGCCGGAGGATGAAGGTCCGCGAGGGATTCATGGAGTGGCTCCCGTGGTGGCTGACCGGATGTTGACGAGGCCGCCGGGCTGGAGGTTCTCGAAACCGTCGGAGACCACCGTTTCACCAGCCTTGAGGCCGCTTGCAATCGAGGTATCGGTGCCCTGAACGATGCCCACGGTGACCGTCCGGACTTCCACCGTGTGGTCGGCCTTCACCACCCAGACGAACGTCCCTTGCGGTCCGTGCTGCACCGCAACCGAAGGCACGATGACCTGGCCACGCAACACTTCGAGCAGCACGCGGGCGTTCACGAACTGGTTTGGAAAAAGTGCGGATCCGCGATTGGGAAACACCGCCCGCAGGTTGCCGGTGCCGGTGTTCTGGTTGATCTGGTTATCGGGCGCCAGCAGGTGGCCGGCGTCGAGCACCTTCGACATGTCGCGTGTGAGTGCGTCCACGCGCAAAGTGGTGCCCGCTCGCTGCTTGGCGACTACCGGCAGCAGCTCGGCCTCCGGCAGCGCGAAGATGACGGTGACGGGCTGCATCTGGGTGATCACCATCAGGCCGGTGGTGTCCGTGGTTTGGACGAAATTGCCCGGATCGACCAGCCGCAGGCCGACGCGTCCGCTGACAGGCGCGGTGATGCGGCTGTATACCAGCTGCAACTTCGCGCTGTCGATGGACGCCTGGTCGATCTTGATCTGGGCCTCGTCCTGCTTCACGGTGGCAATCTGGGTGTCATACTGCTGCGAAGGAATGGCGCCGGTTTTCACTAGCGCGGTGTAGCGAGTGAGGTCCACCTGGGCGTTGGCGAGCACCGCCTGATCGTGCAGCAACTGCGCCTGTGCCTGTTCGAGCTGCACCTGAAACGGGCGGGGGTCGATCTGTGCCAGCAGGTCGCCCTGTCTCACGAACTCGCCTTCGCGGTAGTAGACGGCCATCAGTTGTCCGTCGACGCGCGTGCGAATCGTGACGGTGTAGTAGGGGATCACCGATCCGAGCCCGACGTAGTAGACCGGCATGTTGCCCCGCGACGCGGCGGCAACTGCTACGGGGACGGCATGGGCGGCACGTGTGGCCGTCGGCACGGAACCGCCGGTTGCGCCCTTTGCCCGCATCCACCACGCCGCACTGCCCGCAACAGCAAGAAATATGGCCAGCCAGCCCCACTTCTTCATTCGCACCCTGCATCTCAGCGGGTCCGTCGAACCAACAGCCGAGACACCTGGACCCCGGCGCGCGCGGCGCCAAAAACACTGATGCGGAGTTTGGGGTTCGTGTTCCAGAACGTGGGGATGCGCGCGTACGACCGCCGGCCGCGCGCGTGAGGATCGCTACCGAGGAAGCGGCGGTTTCGTTAGGACCTGCCCCGAAGCCGCGCGATCTGCCGGCGGTCGCGCTTGGACGGCCGGTGTTCGTGCGGGAAATCGAAGCTCGGCGCGGCTTTTCGCTCTTCGGCTAGCTTGCGGCGAAGTTCGCGGCTGGCCTCGGTTTCGCGATAGAGCGCCTGCGCCACTGGTGCCGGTCCGCGCATTTCGCTGAGACCGAGGACCTCGATGTGGAATTCGCCGCTATCGTTCTTGATGCGCAGCATGTCGCCGACGTGCACCTCGCGGGCCGCCTTGGCAGGCTGCCCGTTGGACTCGATGCGGCCCAGTTCGCACGCTCGCCCCGCCAGCGAGCGTGTCTTGTAGAACCGGGCCGCCCAGAGCCACTTGTCGATGCGGACGCCGGTCATCGCCTACGCGGGATCCGTGCTCTTGGCCATGGCGCGGCCCGGCACGACGTCCAACTGCAGCATGGGGTCCGCCGCGGGAATGCGCGTCTCGGGCAGGCCGAGCTCGCGGCGTACGATATTGGCCCCTTGCGCGATGGCCGAAGCTTTGTAGAACGCGATCTCGCGATTGCAGCCCTGACGCCCGAAGCCGCAGTCGCTCGAAACGATCAGGCGGTCCGGCGGAATGTACTTCAGAGCGGCGCGGATTTCGGCGGCGACCTCTTCCGGACGGTCGGCCTGCAGCACCCGGTGGCTCACCACGCCGACGGCGATCTTCTTCTTCAGATCGTGCTTGAAGGGCTCGAACAGCTCCAGGTCCTGTCGGTTGCGGTCCTTCATTTCGACGGTCCACACGTCGCCGCGGCAGCGTTCGAGATAGATTTCGATCGAGTTGGCGTAGCTGGTGTCTTCCATCACGCGCTGCATATTGGGATTGCCCCAGCAGGTGTGAATCCACAGTTCGACATCGTCCAGACCCTCGACCTCACGGTTGAATGCGTCGATCATGAACTTCACTTCGGCGTGGTCTTTGCCGTAAGTATTGGCCATGAAGTGGAAGGTGGGCTCTTCGATCTGGATTACGCGGCAGCCGGCGTCGCGAAGCGCGAGCAGTTCTTTGTTCATGGCTTCGGCCATGTCCCAGATCACCTGCCGCTTGTCTTTATAGACCGGCGTGTGGATATCGAGGAAGAGCGCCATCACCTGCGAGCAGCAGGTTCCGAACTTGACGGGCTTCGAGGTCTTGCCCTGCGCCAGGCGCCACAGCTTCGGATAATCGAGCGGCCTGTGTTCGATCTTGCCGACCACGTGCGGCCATCGCCAGCCGGTGTAGATCTCGTTGAGCAGGGTGCCCGGCGGATAGTGGAGCCATGGCGCGGTGGTTTCCTCGGGCTGCAGGTGGTCGCCTTCAAAGCCAGTCCAGCGCTGCAGGGGATAGTGGTGCCACGCGCGTCCGGCGAGGTCTTCATCCACGTGGAAATCGCCGTGATTCAGGATGTCGAGACCGGCGCGTTCCTGGTCGCTGATCACAACGGCCAGCGCGTCCTGGAACTTCTCGCGAAAGCGGACGTCCAACATGCACGTATCCAGCGGCTTGCCCCACATGGAAACATCGAACCAACGGGGCCGCGGGAATGACCCGGTGACGGTAGCCGGCAGAAGAAGATTAGCGGTGGCGGTGAACAATCGAGGTTCCTCCACTGGCATTGTACTGCGGCGCTCGTGTCCGGTCGGCGGTTCGTTTGCCTCTGTTCCAACTACATCGATAGTCCGGTTGATGTATACTGTCGGTAATTCGATGCGTCCAAAATTAGCCAGGCTCGAGCTTCAGATCATGGAGA
Organism: Terriglobia bacterium; assembly: GCA_963796675.1. Classification (GTDB taxonomy): domain Bacteria; phylum Acidobacteriota; class Terriglobia; order Bryobacterales; family Bryobacteraceae; genus CAWCDJ01. The sequence continues at coordinate 332,570 of CAWCMS010000020.1, read as the reverse complement.
TTCTATGGAATCGCGGTCCATGCTCGGTGCGCGAAATCCAAGAGGCCTTTCCGGAGAAGCTGCGGCCTGCTTTCACCACGATTCAGACTACGGTCTACCGTCTGGAAGCCAAGAACGCCGTCCGGATCGCGAAGCGGGTCGGTAACGCGAACATTTTCGAGGCTGTTCTCTCGCGGCGGTCGGCGGAGAACCGGCTGATCGACGATCTGCTGGGGATGTTTGGCGGGCGCGCCAAACCGGTGATGGCGCGCCTGGTTGAGTCGGGCAAACTGACTCTGGAGGACATCAAGGAAGCCGAGCAGGCAATTCTGCGCGCAAGAAAGGAAAGAGACCGATGATTCCGACGTTCTTGATGCCGCTGGCGAATCACCTGTGGCAATCCACGGCCTTTACTTGCACGGTGGCACTGCTCGCTTTCGTGCTGCGGAAACATCGGGCTTCCATCCGCTATTGGCTGTGGCTGACTGCTTCCGTGAAGTTTCTGATTCCTCTCTCCTGGCTGGTCGATCTCGGAAGCCGGATGGGTCCGGGCGCGGTTTTGCAGACCAGCGCAAACAGAATCTCCTCTGCGGTGAGCGGAATCAGTCAGCCATTCGCAGTTTCGGTTCCCGCACCGCTGCTGGCGAGCGTTCCAAACGCGCCGACCATGACTCCAGCGATCCTGCTTACTCTCTGGTCGTGCGGCTTTGCCGTCAGCCTGTTCTGCTGGCTGCGTGCATGGCTCCGGATGCGTGCCGTAGTGCGGTGCGCGTCGCCCATTGATTCACATTTCGCTTCCGGCTTCCCGCGCATGACGGTCATGGAATCTTCGCTCCAGATCGAGCCCTGTGTGTGCGGCATTGTCAGGCCCGTGCTGCTTATCCCGGAAGGCGTCTTTTCGCACCTCACGCTGGAGCAGTTGGAAACCATTTTTCTGCATGAGTTCTCTCATGTTCGGCGGCGCGACAACTTGACGGCGGCCATCCATATGGTCGCGGAGGCCGTCTTCTGGTTTTTCCCACTGGTGTATTGGATCGGTCGGCGCCTGATGAATGAGCGCGAAACTGCTTGCGACGAAGAAGTGCTCCGCCTTCTCCCGAGGCCGGAGGTCTATGCTCACGGAATCCTCGCGGTTTGCAGGCTCGCTTTGCACGCCTCCCCGGTTCCGGCCGCCGGCGTCACGGGCCCCAATCTCAAGCGGCGAATCGAAGCCATCATAGGCTGCCGGAGGGTGCAGCGGTTGGGCTGGTTCCAGAAGGTTTTCTTGACAGCCGCTCTCGCCACAGTGATCGGTGGACCATGCTGGATCGGTGTTCTGTCGGTCCGTGCGGGTCGGGCGCAATCGCAGAGCGAGGGCGGAAGTGTTCCACCGTTCGCCGTGGCGTCGATCAAGGCGAACCGGAGCGGCGAGCGGAACAGCGGGTTCAGGCGATTCACGGGAGGTCAACTCGACGCCCGGAACGTTACGGTCCGGATGCTGATTTCCTTCGCCTATGATTTGCCTCAGGATCGAATTCTCCAGGGCCCGGCCTGGCTCGATTCCGAGAGATACGATGTTTTGGCGAAGCCGGACCAGGACGCCGCCCAGTCTGCCGACCGAAGCATGGGGGCGATAAGGCTCCGCACAGAGGCACTTCTGGCGGACCGCTTCAAGCTGGTCCTCCACAAAGACACGAGGCAGTTCCCGATTTTCAGACTGGTGGTCGACAAGAATGGCCCTAAGAATCTGCAGCCGCCGAAGGGCAAATCGCCGGACTTATTTACTAATGGCCACCATGTCACGTGCTACGCGGCGTCGATGGCATTCTTCGCCAAGAATTTCCTCGCGGGACAGGTCGGCGGGCCGGTAATCGACGAGACCGGAATCCAGGGGAATTTCGATTTCTCGATGGATTGGGCGCCCGATGATCCCTCGGCGAGGAGGCCCGCTGATGTCGGAGAGCCGCCCGTCGCTCCCGATCTGAATGCTCCTTCGTTTTTCAGCGCGCTGCGGGAGCAGCTAGGCCTGAAGTTGGAAGCGGGCAAGGGCCCGGTCGAGGTGTTGGTGATCGACCACGCGGAGAAGGCCTCCGAGAATTGAGTGGATGGTGAGCAGAAGCCGCTCCGTCGATTGGCATCGGACTGCGGCGCTAATATCGAGGATGGCGGATCGTCATCCGCACAGGGCCGCTACGCGAAGGGCGGCAGGAGCCGGAAATGAAGTTAGTCATGCTATCCGCCGCCACTTTGGCCATTTGCGCCGCCGCCGGCGCCCCCACCTTCGACGTGGCTTCCGTTCGGCCGAGTCAGGGTCGTGGAGGGCGCGGGATGGATATGCACATGGCCATGGGCGGGCTCAACGTCCATGTCTCGCCGGATACCGTCACGATGCGGAATGCCAGTCTGCGGGCGTGTATCGGGTGGGCCTATCACGTGATGGAATATCAGGTTTCGGGGCCGGACTGGCTGGGCTCGGAGCGTTTCGACATTGTCGCCAAGGCCGCCGGACCTGCCAGTGAGGGCGATCTCCGCACCATGATGCAGGGGCTGCTGGCGGATCGCTTTAAGGTGGTGTCGCACCGGCAGAGCAAGGAAATGTCGGCCTACGTCCTCGAGCCGGCCAAGGGCGGGGTAAAAGTTCACGAATCGAAGACGGAGGGGGACCCCGCCATCGAGCCCGACCGCGGCCACATGACGCTGACGGTCCAAAGGGGCCGGATTTCGCAGCTGACCGACATTCTATCGGGCTTTTTCCACGCGCCGGTGATCGACGAGACCGGCTTGAAAGGCAGCTACGACCTGACGTTGAATGTCGCCAAGTATATGCCGCAGGCCGGAGACGGTCCGCCGGACCCCCTCTCCCTCATTACGACCGTGCTACAGGAAGAATTCGGATTAAAGCTGGAATCACGTAAAACCGTGGTCGATCTGGTGGTGATCGATCATGTGGAGAAGGCCCCGACGGAGAATTAGGGCCTCCGGCCGAACGATTTTCCGCCTTTCTACGTCATATTCTGAGACCCCGTGCCGTTATTAGGTGGAGAGGGGTTCTGTCGAATGAAACACGCAGTCTTTGCAATCGCGCTCCTGACGGCTACGGCGGCGGCCGGGCAGACGCCTTCCTTTGAGGCGGCTTCGGTGAAACCGGCCCCGCCCGAGGCGGGCAGAGGTATGCGGATCCAGATGGGCGGAGACCCGGGCCGGGTCAACTATCGGAACGTGAACTTGAAGCAGCTCATCACCAAGGCATACGGAGTCAAGGACTACCAGGTGTCCGGACCATCGTGGATCGATACGGAACGCTACAACGTCACCGCGACCATGCCTGAAAAGACTCCCAAGGAGACCGTGGAGTTGATGCTGCAGAACCTGCTGGCGGAACGCTTCCAGTTGAAACTGCACCGGGAGACCAAGGAAGCGCCGGTGTATGCGCTGATTGTGGCCAAGGGCGGGCCGAAGTTGAAGAAGTCCGAGGTGGCGGCGGCCCTGGCCGGCGGGGGTCCGGGGCGTGGGATCAGGATGGGGCCGGGCAAGCTCGAAGGGAACGGAATGGACATGGGTTTCTTCACGGATGTGCTCTCCACTCTGGTCGGGCGGCCGGTGCTCGATATGACGGAATTGAAGGACGCCTACGATTGCACGCTCGAGTTCGCGCCGGATGCCACCCTGTCGATGCCGATGATGAAGATGTCGATGGCGCGCCCCGAAGGCGCTCCCGAGGGTGCCGCGCAGGAATCTTCGGGACCTTCGATCTTCACCGCCGTCCAGGAGCAGTTGGGGTTGAAACTCGAATCGCGGAAGGCGCCGCTCGACCTTCTGGTGGTCGACAGCGCCGAAAAAGTGCCAACGGAGAATTAGGATTCATGTTTCGATATTTCGCGCTCGCGTGCCTGACGGTCTGCGGACTGGCGGCAGCCGAGCATCACGGGCAAGTGACTTTCGGCGGGCTGCCGGTGCCGGGCGCCGCGGTAATCGCCACCCAGGGCGACAAACGGTTCTCGGCGGTTACGAACCAGCAGGGCGATTACTCTTTTCCGAACCTGGCGGACGGCAACTGGAAGATCCGGGTGGAAATGCTGTGTTTCGAGCCCATCGAGCGCGAAATCGCGGTGGCACCGAACGCTCCCTCGGGATTATGGGAGTTGAAGATGCTCCCGATGGCGCAGATCGCGGCGCAGGCTCCCCCATCGGCACCGGCCGCTCCGGCTACGGCCGCCACCGCCACGGTCGCGGTTGCGGCGGCGCCTGCGAAAGGGAAGTCGAAGAAGGAGGCTCCGGCCGCGACGCCGCAACAGGGTTTCCAGCGTGCCGGCCTGAAGGCGTCGAGCGATGGCGCCAAGCTCGATGAAAGTGACACGGGCGAAGCGAAGCAGGAGGCGGCCGAAGGCTTCCTCATCAACGGCAGCGTAAACAACGGCGCAGCCTCTCCGTTCGCGCAATCGGCGGCTTTCGGCAATTTCCGGCGCGGTCCGCGCTCGCTCTATACCGGCGGTATCGGCTTTACGGCCGACAATTCGACCTTCGACGCGAGCCCTTTCTCGCTGACCGGGCAGAATACGGAAAAGCCGCCCTTCAGCCATGTGACCGGACTCGCTTCGTTCGGCGGACCGCTCTGGCTCCCGCACGTGCCCACCAGCAAGGCGCCGAATGTGTTCGTGAATTACCAGTGGGTGCGGAACCGTGACGCATCGAATACTCCGTACCTCATGCCCGACGCCGACCAGCGGGCCGGCATCTTCTCCACCGCGGTGATCGACCCCGCGACCGGCGCTCCGTTTCCGGGCAACGCGATTCCGCAGAGCCGCATCAGCCCGCAGGCGGCCGCGCTGCTGCGCTTCTATCCGCTTCCGAATTTCGGCTCCGGCTCCGGTTACAACTACCAGGTGCCGCTGGTGACGAACACCCACCAGGACAGCCTCCAGACACGATGGAATAAGTCGGCCGGCCGTACCAATCAACTCTCCGGCATGTTCGCCTTCCAGAGCACCCGCACCACGGATCCGAGCGTCTTCGAATTTCAGGACCACGATTCGCGGCTGGGCATGACCACCAACGTGAACTGGATGCACCGCTTCACGACGCGCATATTCCAGAACGTCAACCTCCAGTACAGCCGCATGGCGTCGCGGACCACGCCCTACTTTGCCAATCGGGAAAACGTTTCGGGCGAGGCGGGAATCACGGGCAATAACCAGGAGGCGGTCAATTGGGGGCCGCCGAGCCTGGTGTTTTCGAGCGGGATCGCCGGACTAGGCGATGCTACGCCCGCGGTCACGCGCTACCAGACGAGCGGCATTACGTATTCGCTGCTGTGGGTGCACGGATCCCACACATTGACCTTCGGCGGCGACTACCGGCGGCAGCAGTTCAACCTGATCTCGCAGCAGAATCCGCGCGGCACGTTTACCTTCACGGGGGCGGCAGCCGGCTCGGATTTTGCGGGCTTCCTGCTGGGGGTTCCGGACACCAGCGCCATCGCCTATGGCAATGCGGACAAATACTTCCGCGATGCGGTCTCCGATGCCTACTTCACCGATGACTGGCGCGTCGGCCCAGGCCTCACGCTCAACGCGGGAGCCCGCTGGGATTACGGCGCGCCGATCACGGAACTGTACGGCAGGATGGTGAATCTGGATGTAACCGGCGTGTTCGGCGCGGTGGCTCCGGTGGTGGCTTCGAACCCGGTCGGGCCGCTGACCGGCACACACTATGGAGACTCGCTGCTGGCGCCGGATCGGCGCGGCTTCTCGCCGAGAATCGGCTTCGCGTGGCATCCGCTGCTGGCCTCGTCGCTGGTGATTCGTGGCGGGTATGGAATTTATTACGACAGCTCGGTCTATACTTCGATCGCGGTGCAGATGGCGCAGCAGCCGCCGCTTTCCACCAACCTGAGCGTAGCCAACAGTTCGGCACATCCGCTCACGCTGGCGAACGCTTTCTATCTGCCGCCTTCGGGCACCACCAATACATTCGCTATCGACCCGAATTTCCGCGTAGGCTACTCGCAGAACTGGCAGCTTTCGGTGCAGCGCGATCTGCCCGGCGGCCTGGTGGCCACCGCGACGTACCAGGGCAGCAAGGGAACGCGTGCGCGGCAGGAATTCCTGCCGAACACCTGGCCCACGGAAACCAGCCCGTGCCCCGCCTGCCCCTCCGGGTTCGTCTACGAAACTTCCAACGGGAATGCGACGCGCGAGGCGGGCCTGTTCCAACTGAGGCGCAGGCTGCGCAGCGGTTTCACGGCTACTCTGCAATACACGTTCGCAAAGTCGATCGACGATGCCGCGCTCGGCGGGCGCGGACAGGGCACCGCGGTGATCGCGCAGAACTGGCTGGACCTCTCGGCTGAGCGCGGACTTTCGCCCTTCGACCAGCGACACCTGCTGAACGCCACTCTGCAATATAGTACCGGCGTGGGCGTGAAAGGCGGCACGCTGTTGGGCGGCTGGAAGGGCGCGATCTCGAAAGACTGGACCATCACCACGCAGATCACCGCCGGATCCGGAACGCCGCTGAGTCCGGTATACCCATCGGCGGTCAGGGGCACAGGGATGACGGGAAGCATCCGCCCCGATTACACCGGCCAGGATTTGTATGACGCGCCGGACGGCCTGCATCTGAACCCCGCCGCGGTCGCGGCGCCCGTCTCGGGGCAGTGGGGCAACGCGGGGCGCGATTCGATCACCGGGCCTTCGCAATTCACGCTGAACGGCTCGCTTTCGCGCACCTTCCGTCTGAGCGACCGCTGGAATGCCGATTTCCGGGTGGATGCGGTGAATGCGCTGAATCACGTCACCTATCCTTCCTGGGTCACCACGATCACCAGCGCGCAGTTCGGCCTTCCGGCAACGGCAAATGCGATGCGCACGCTGCGGACCACGTTCCGCTTGAGGTTCTAACCATGCGATGGATGACAGCGGCACTCTTACTGTGGCTCGTGCCCGCGGGCGCTCAGCAGTCCGATAGCGGCGTAGTGAAGTTTTCGGCCAGCTCACAGCTGGTGGTGGAAGTAGTCACCGTGAAGGACAAGAGCGGCAAGAGCGTCGCGGGCCTGACCGCCAAGGACTTCACGGTGACGGAAAACGGAGTCCCGCAGGAGATCCGGCTCTTCGAGTATCAGTCGCTGCCCGAGGTGCCGGAGAAGCCGGTGGCGGCGGCCGCGTCCGCCCCGGCCATCGAGACTCCCAAGGTGCAGCCGGCGACGCGGACGCAGATCGCGCCGGAGCCGCCGGGCGATCTCCATTATCGCAACCGGCGCCTGCTGGTCCTCTACTTCGATATGACCTCGATGCCGGTGCCCGATCAGTTGCGGGCCACGGCGGCGGCGCAGAAGTTCATCCAGACACAGATGACTTCAGCCGACCTGGTGGCGCTGATGACGTATACCAGCGGGGCCGTCAAGGTGCTCGAAGACTTCACAGACGATCGCGACCGGCTGCTGAATTCGATCGAAAAGATGGTGCTGGCCGAGCAGGGGCTCGACGAAGATGCCGATGACGCGAGCTCCGCGGACACGGGCGCAGCGTTCGGGCAGGACGACAGCGAGTTCAATATCTTCAATACCGACCGGCAGCTTTCGGCGATCCAGACCGCGGCCACCATGCTGGGGCGGCTGAACGAGAAGAAGGCGCTGATCTATTTTGCGAGCGGCATGCGGCTGAACGGCGTCGATAACCAGGCGCAGCTTCGTGCCACCATCAACGCCGCGGTTCGCGCCAACGTCACGATGTATACCATAGACGCCCGGGGCCTGGTGGCCTCGGCGCCGCTCGGCGATGCGACCCACGGCTCTCCGGGCGGGCAGGCGATGTACACGGGCGGCTCCGCGATGGCGATGGCGAACAACTTCCAGCAGTCGCAGGATACGCTCTATTCGCTGGCCGCGGATACGGGCGGCAAGGCGCTGCTCGACGTGAACGATTTGACCGTGGGAATCGTGCAGGCGCAGAAGGCGTTTTCGGATTACTACATCATCGGCTATTACACCAGCAACGGGACGCTCGACGGTAAGTTCCGGCGGATCAAGATCGCGGTCAAAGATGTAACCGCCAAGCTGGATTATCGCCAGGGCTACTTTGCCGGCAAGGAGTTCCGTAAGTTCACCTCCGCCGATAAGGAGCGGCAGCTGGAAGATGCGTTGATGCTCGAAGATCCGATCACCGAGCTGACCATCGCGATGGAGGTGAACTACTTCCAGTTGAATCGCGCCGAGTATTACGTGCCCGTGGTGATGAAGATCCCCGGAAGTGAACTGGCGCGGGCGCGCAAGGGGGGAGCCGAACGGACCTTGATCGATTTCATCGGCGAAATCAAGGACGAGTACGGAACGACCATTCAGAATCTCCGGGACAAGGTCGATATCAAGCTGAGCGGAGAGACGGCGGCGGAATTATCCAAACGGCCGATCGAATACGACACCGGTTACACTCTGTTACCCGGAACCTATACGATCAAAGTGCTGGCAAGAGACGACGAAACGGGCCGCATCGGCACTTACCTTTCGAAATTCGTGGTCCCCAACCTGAATAAGGAAGAGAAGCGGATTCCCATCAGCTCCGTGGTTCTCAGCAGCCAGCGAGTGGACCTGAAAGACGCACTATATACGGCCGGCAAAGATAAGGACCAGGCCACCAACCCGCTGGTGCACGACGGGCAAAAGCTGATTCCCAGTGTGACCCGGGTATTCAGCCGCGGCCGCGATATGTATGTCTATCTCCAGGCCTACGAGCCTGGGGCCGCCGCTACGCAGCCGGTGGTCGCTTTCGTGACGTTCTACCGCGGACGCGTGAAGGCGTTCGAGACGCTGCCGATGCCCGTCTCGGATGCGACGGCCAGCCGCCTGAAGACCGTGCCGCTGCGCTTCAGCCTGGGGCTGGAGAAGCTGCCGGCCGGACGTTATACGTGCCAGGTGACGGTGCTCGATCCAAGCACGCAGAAGGCGGCGTTCTGGCAGGCTCCGGTGATGCTGGTTCCGTAGTGGTAGGGTGGGGCAGTTCTTCGCCCTTTAAAACCGGGCACGCCTGGAGGCCCGCCCCACGATCACCCGCGGAATGCCGGCGAGATCGGGCTCGACGTGGACTTCGCTCCATCCCCCGAGTTGCGCGCTCACGTGCGTGAGGCTGCCGAAGCCCAGTTCCAGGATGAGCCATCCGCCCGGCCGGAGCACTCGCGGGGCATCGGCGATGATCCGGTCGTAGAGTTCGAAGCCGCTCTCGCCGGCGAATAGCGCCACGTGCGGTTCCCAGTCGCGGACTTCGCGCTGCAAGCCGTTGCGGTCGCCCAGAGGCACGTAGGGCGGATTGGAGACGATCAGGTCGACGCTCTCCGTCGCGATCGCTTCCATCAGGTCGCATGCCACGATTTCGACGCGCGCTCCGAGGCGTTGCGCATTCCCCAGAGCGACTCTGGCGGCGGAGGCCGAGATGTCGGTGGCCCATACCGCCGCGCCCGTTTCCAATTGCAGGGTCACCGCCAGCGCGCCCGATCCGGCGCCCACGTCCAGGATCCGCCGGGCGTCCGCGCACCGCTGAAGCGCGACTTCCACCACATGCTCGGTCTCGGGGCGGGGAATCAGAACTTCGGGCGTGACGCGGAATTCGCGCCCGTAAAACTCCTGGCGCCCGGTGATGTACTGGGTGGGCTTGCCCTGCATTCGCTCGTGCAGGTAGCGGCCGTAGTGGATCCATTCCACCTCGCGCAATTCCTGCTCCGGATGCCCGTAGAGGTAGACCCGCTCGCAATGGATGGCGTGCGAAAGCAGCACTTCCGCGGTCAGCCGCGGAACTGCTACGCCGGCCTCCTCCAGCAGGCGAGTGCCCTGGAGAAGAGCGGTCTGCAGCGTCATGGGGAGCTAATCGGCGGCGTGGCCGCTGGCATCACCAAGCTTTTGGGTGCGGTAATACGTGATGAGCGCTTCTACGATCTGGTCGAGCTTGCCGTCCATCACGAAATCCAGCTGGTGCAGTGTCAAACCGATGCGGTGGTCAGTGACGCGGTTCTGGGGGAAGTTATAAGTGCGGATCTTCTCGCTGCGATCGCCCGAGCCGACCATGCTGCGACGCTCGGCGCCGAGTGCCGCCTGCTGCTTTTCGAGTTCGATTTCGTAGAGCCGGGAACGCAACACGCGCTCCGCCTTGGCGCGATTCTTGATCTGCGACTTCTCGTCCTGGCAGGAGACGATCAATCCGGTCGGAAGGTGCGTGAGCCGTACGGCCGAATAGGTGGTGTTGACCGACTGCCCGCCGGGTCCCGACGAGCAGAAGGTATCGATGCGGACGTCCTTGGGGTCGATCCTGATTTCGACGTCATCGGCTTCGGGCAGCACCGCCACAGTGATGGCGGAGGTGTGGACGCGCCCCTGCTGCTCGGTCACGGGCACCCGCTGCACGCGGTGGACGCCGCTTTCGTACTTCAGCTTGCTGTAGACCTTGTCGCCGCTTACCAGGGCGATGACCTCTTTCAGGCCGCCGACCGAAGACTCACTGCTCGACGTGATTTCAATCTTCCAGTTCTGCGACTCGGCGTAGCGCGAGTACATGCGGAAGATCTCGGCCGCGAAAAGCGTGGCCTCGTCGCCGCCAGTGCCGGCGCGGATTTCGAGCACGACGTTTTTATCGTCGTTGGGATCCTTGGGTAGCAGGAGGATCTTGAGTTCTTCTTCGTATCGCTCGAGTTCGGGCCCCAGGCGCGCGACTTCTTCTTCCGCCATGGCGCGGAGATCGGCGTCGCGCTCATCGAGCATGGGCTTGGCCTGCGAGAGCGAATCGGCGGCCTTCTTCCATTCGCGATACTTGGCCACCACTTCCGAGAGTTCGCTATGCGTCTTGGTGACCTTGCGATACTGGTCGCCATCGCTGATGACCGCGGGGTCCGCCATCTGGCGGTTCAGCTCATCGAAGCGCTTTTCGAGCTGATCGAGCTTCTGAACGACTTGCAGGGAGAGCATGTTGAGTTATGCGATGACCAATTCGCCGCCCTGAGACTTTTCAAGCGCCATGGCGCCTTCGAGCGCCTGGATGGCCACCGCAGCCTGATCGTCCGAGGGCGGCTTGGTCGTGATGCGTTGCATCCAGAGTCCCGGAGCGGTAAGGGTGGCGAGGAACGAGCCGCGGCGTTTGGCGGCGAAGCGGATCAGCTCATAGGCGATCCCGGCAATCAGCGGCACCAGCACCACGCGGCAGACCAGTTTGGCTGCGAACCCGTCGAAGGGAATCAGCGCGTAGAAGGGAATCGCGAGCACGAAGATCACGAACAGGAAGCTGGTTCCGCAGCGGGGATGGAACGTGGAGAAGCGCTGCGCGTTATCTACATTGACCGGCTGGCCCGATTCGAAATTGTAAACTACCTTGTGTTCGGCACCGTGGTATTCGAAGACGCGGTGAATGTCCTTCATCCGCGACAACACGAACAGCAGGGCGAGCAGAATGATCAGGCGGATGACGCCGTCCACCGAGTTGAACAAAAGCCGCTCCTGGAGCACCGGGTATACGGCTGCCAGCTTGGTGGCCACGAAAAGCGGCACGAATTTGTAGGCGAAGATGAAAAACGCCAGCGAAAACAGCACCGGACCGATCAACGCCCAGCCGGGGATCTCTTTCGCCTGCTCGCCGGACGGGTTCAGGTTCGGGTCGTCGAGGGCCGCGGCGGCGGAATACTTCAGCGCACGGCCGCCCAGTTTCAGAGCCTGGTACAACGTCCCCACGCCGCGGAATATCGGGTACCGGAAGATTTTGTAGCGCTCCGACATGCGTTCGAGCGGCATCTCTTCCGTCACGATCTCGCCGTTCGGTTTGCGCACCGCCACGCAGTAGCTGTGAGGAGCGCGCATCATCACGCCTTCCATCACGGCCTGCCCCCCGACGAGCGTTTCTTCGCCGCTTTCGAGAATCGGCATCATCTGCATGTGGGTGAAAAGACGGAAAAACGTGCTTGGGGACACAAAACCTCTCAGTGTGTTACCTCTTCATTATACGCCACGGGTCCCGGCAAGGTCTGGAAGCCGATCTGCACGATACTGTGCGGGTCCATGCCTATACTCACGAGCGGCATCGCGATCGCCATCCTGGCCCACGCGCTGATCGGGATTTCGTTGATTTGGGACAAGATCCTGCTCAAGAAGCCGGGCACCCAGAACCTGATCTCGTACATTTTCTGGATGGGGGCCATCAGCATTTTCGGTCTCGCTCTGATCTTCTTCGGGTTCCACATGCCGCCGCTTTGGGTGGCGGCGCTCTCGTTCGGGTCGGGCGCCTTCCAGATGGTGGCGCTGTTCTTCTATTACCTGGCGCTTAAACGGGGCGAAGCGTCGGAAGCCCTGGCGGTGATGGGCGGATTCGCGCCGGTGGCCACGGCGTTGATCGGGTGGGCACTGCTGGGAAGTCTGATCGGCGGCGCCGATCTGGCCGGGTTCGGGCTGCTGGTAGGCGGCGGCTTCGCGATGTTCCTCACCGAGAGCCTGAACTATAGGGGCCTGCTGGCGCCGGTGCTCCTGGCGTCGGGCTCTTTCGGGCTGGTCAACGTGCTGCAGAAAATCGTCTTCAACCATGTCAATTTTGTGAGCGGCTACGTGTTCTTCACCCTGGGGACATTTACGGGGGCCATGTTCCTGTTGGTGCGCGCCTCGTGGAGAAAGCAAATCGCCGAAAACGTGGGCGATGCCCGGCCGTCCAGCAAATTCTGGTACATGGTGAACCGCCTGATGGCGGGCGTGGGATCGTTCCTGATTTACTTCGCGATCAGCCGGGCGAACCCGGCGATCGTGGATGCGATCTCGGGCGTCCGTTACGTCATCATCTTCCTGGGCGCGTACCTGATTACGAAATGGAAACCCGCTTGGATGGAGGAAGAGTTCCGTGGTGCGGTGCTCGCCGGCAAGGCGCTTGCCACCGCGATGGTGGTTGCGGGCTTGGTGCTGATCGGGCTCTGATCTACGGCAGCGAAAGCAGGACCACACCGCCGGCGACTAGAAAAGCTCCCAGCCAGCGTTGCCAGAGAACCTGCTCTTTCAGAAAGACCCGGGCCAGGATCGTTTCGATCATGTAGCTTCCGGCCGTCGCCGGGATGGCGAAGCTCAGGTCGGCGATGGAAAGCAGCGAGAGCAGCGCGAAGAATCCTACGATCATGGACAGGATGCCGCCCACCACGTAGCGGTTCCGCGATACCGAACTGACCAGGCGGCCAAGTGCCGATGGGTGAAAGCTCTGCACTTCCCCATGCCGGCGCATGCCGAAAGAGTTCAAAAGGTCGCCCGCTGCGTTACAGGCGATGATCACCAGTACCAGGATCCACTTCACTGGCCCGCCGCCTCTCCGCGCGCCTGCTCTACCACCAGGTGTACGGTGCGGGGACGCGTGCGTCCCACCACCAGCACGCCCAGGAAGATGAGACCGATTCCTCCCCAATGTGCGAGGGAGACGTGCTCGCCCAGCGATACGGCGCCGAGCAGAGCGGTAAGGACGTACGCCGAGGACGTGATCGGCAGAACGTAGGTCAAATCCGCCCAGCTCAACAGAGACAACTGCGCAATCAGCCATCCGGCCAGCAGGGAGATGCCCAGCAGGATCCAGACGTTGGTGAAGACCGGCAGAAACGAAGCGAGTGTTACCGTGGCTCCGAGGCTCTTCATCCCCACGCTGAGAAAATAGTTGCCGCCTACATTAAAGAGCACCGCCGCGGCTGCGAGCACTCGAATGAGTTGCAGTGGTCTACCTTGATTCATGCTTGAGTTCGTTCCAAGAAGGAACGCCCGTTGCGACTCGGGGTTACCGCCATGACTCCAGTTAAGCACGAGCGGAGGTGGCGGGCTCGCGATCGATGGTTGGAAGGTTGGCGTTCCCTTTTAAGATGCCGGTGTCTGCGCCATAGTTTCGAACCGGGGGATATTCGCCTAAAGCAGCGCGGTGAGAGCCTGGCTGACGTTTGGGTAGCGGAAGGTGAAACCGCCCGCTTCCGCCTCGCGCGGCAGCACGCGCTGGCTTGCGAGCAGCACTTCGGACATTTCGCCGAACATCAATTGCAGCACCGCCGTGGGCATCGGAAAGATGGCCGGCCGGTGCAGCGCCGAGGCCAGCGCGCGGGTGAATTCGGCATTTGTCACCGGTTCCGGCGCGACGCCGTTTACCGGTCCGCTCAGCGGATGCTCGAGGGCATAGAGGAAGAGCGCGACCAGGTCCTGTATGTGAATCCAGGACATCCACTGACGGCCGGGGCCGAGAGGCCCCCCGAGGCCTAATCGAAACGGCGGCAGCATGCGAGTCAGTGCGCCGCCGTTGCGGTCCAGCACCATGCCGGTGCGCATCCTCACGACGCGCGTGCCGAGCGATTCGGCGGCCTGTGCTTCGCGCTCCCATGCTACGCAGACCTCGGAGAGGAACCCGCGGCCGGGCGCGGAAGATTCCGTCAGGATTTCATCGCCCCGCGACCCGTAATAGCCGATGGCGGACGAGCAGATGAGTATGCGCGGAGGCTGCGGAATCGACGCCATGGCTTCCACCAGGCGCTTGGTTCCTTGCACGCGGCTTTCGCGGATCCGCTCTTTGGCGGCCGGCGTCCAGCGCTGCCCCACCGGTTCGCCCGCCAGGTGGATGACTGCGTCGGTATCCTGCAGCACCGCGGGATCCCACCCGCCCGTCTTGTGTCCCACGGTGCGGACGTTGTGGCCCGTCAGTTCGGTGCGCAAACGGGTGCCGATAAAACCGGAGGCTCCGGACAACGTGATGTTCACGACGCCATCTCCTCAATTTCCTGGATGTATGCCGCGGTGTCGGTCTTGCGATCCATGCCGGCGCGCGTCATGGAACGTACGGTTCCGTAAATCGGCCGCTCCGGCCAAGGGCGGTCATGCAGCCCAAAGCACCAGAGGATATTCGCGTAGGTATTGGGGTCGCGCCCGTCGAGCGCATAGCGGTCATGGAGATGGATCATCGTGGTCAGCGCATCTTCGGGAGTGGCGGACCATTCGAGAATCATCTTTCCCCAATACATGCGGTAGTACCCGTGAATTTTACCGCGGATACGTAACTCTTTCTGCGTGCAATTCCACAGGTCGTCATGAGTGGCGGCATTCTCGAACCGGCGGCGAGTGTATACGGGGTCGCGCGTATCGGAGCGGTGGGCGTCGAGGGTCGCCTGCGCCCAGGTGGGCAACGCGGCAAGGCGGTCGATGCGATCGGCGTGGTATGCAAAGTTGAAAGCCAGCTCGCGCCGCACGATCAGTTCTTCCATGAACTCATCGGCGATCAGACGGTGCTCGTGGGCGTAATCGCGGACCGCCAGCGCCACTTCGAACGCCGAGATGTGGCCGAAGTGCAGGTATGGACTGAGGTCGGAGGTAGCGTGCGCCGAGGGCTCGTTCTTGTATGCGGAATAGCGGCTGAGCCGGTCCTTCAGGAATCGGCGCAGGTGCCCGAGCGCCGCCTTACGGCCGCCGCGAAAATCCGGGCTGGGAGGAATGCGATGGTCGATCTCGCACACCGCAACCAAACGCGCGATGTCTCCTTCCGGATATTCGGCGGCCCCCTGGTAGCGCCGCTCGATCCGCACCTCAGGGAGCGGCTTCAGGAAACGGGGCAGCAGGCGGCGAATCTTCGGCCGCATGGAGTAGGCCGCGTAAGCCCGGTCCGGGATCTCGGTATGCGGCACGATACAGCTCGAATCGACGGCGTAGCAGGGGATATCGAGCGCACCGAAGTCTTCGCTCGAGAGCGACTCGGGCCAATCGTCCGTGACTACAGTGGCGGCGCGGCTCGCGAATTCCGCCAGCGCGGAGCGCCCCGGCTCCAGGAGGAAGCGGTAACCGGCGCCAAGCTTGTGAAGGGCCGCCGCGAACTCCGCAACGCCTTCCAGCACGAAAGTGTGGAAGCGGTCGCTCGCGTAACGATCGGCTGCGAGCGTCTCCACAGCGAGCACAGGCCGTCCCATACCGTTCGCGAGCAGGGCCGCCGTCAGAAGCGACGGATTGAACTCCACCCGCCGCGCTGCGCGTACCCAGTACAGGACATACTCGCCGGCGCTCCGGGCTTCGCAGTCATTCAGCCTGCGGACGTAGGGCTCCACACATTTAAGATTCCACTTACCGGTGGCCGGGTACAATAAATAAAATGAGGGCCTGGAACCGGGCAAAATTACTCTGGGGCTATCTCGCGCGCCGGAGCAGGCTTTCCGCGCTGCCGGTGGAGTATATCGTCGAAACCACCGCCAAGTGCAATCTCTACTGCCCCATGTGTCCGCGGGAGACGCACCGCCAGCCCAAGGCCGATATGGCCGACGATGTTTTCGAGCGGCTGGTGCGGGAATCCGGTGAGTCCGCCGAACACATGATGCTGATTGGTCTCGGCGAGCCCTTCATGGACCGCAAGATTTTCGAGCGGATCGAGTTTTGCCACCAGCACAGCATCTCGACGCTGCTTTCGACCAACGGTACCTTCCTCGATGAAGCCTGCGCGGGGAAAATCCTGGATTCGCCGCTCGAACAGATCACCCTGAGTTTCGACGGCGCGAAGAAAGAAACCTTCGAGTTCTACCGCAAAGGCGCCAAGTTCGAGAAGGTGCGCGACAACTTTGTGCGTTTCGCCCGCATGAAGGCCGACCGGCGGTCGAAGCTGCAGGTGGTGGTGCAAATGGTGCAGATGGAGGGCAATGCTTCGGAGACCGGCGATTTTCTGGCCTTTTGGAGCAAACTGCCGGGCGTCGACCAGGTACGCATCAAGGCCGACGAAACCAACCTGATGCGTCCCGACGCCGGTCATTCCGCGGGCGACTGGAAGCATCCCTGCCACTACCTCTGGCGCGGCCCGATGTACGTGAAGCAGAACGGCGACGTCTACCCGTGCTGCCAGAGCTACATGCTGGATGGCGCGCCAGTGGGCAATATGGGCAGCGAGCCGCTGGTGCAGATCTGGAATTCCAGCGCCATGCAGGAACTGCGCCGGCTGCACGCCACGGGTCGCGGCGGCGAGATCGATATGTGCGCGCGTTGCTGCACCACGATTCCGCATCCGGCGCTGGTCACCGGCAGCCTGATTCTCCACGGGCGCACCGTGAGGCGACTGCTGCCGCTGGTGGAACGGCTCACCTATCTTTCGAAGCTGCCGCGCAAGCTGCTGCAGCCCGCGCGCGGTCCACAATCGGGTGAATCGAGAAAAGCATGAAGAACCGCTCCGTTCCCGTCGATACCATCCTGCCGCACGTCGTGTACCGCGATATCGCCGCCGCCATCGAGTGGCTCGGCGCCACGTTCGGCTTCCAGGAACACTATCGCTACGGCGCTCCCGACGGAGCACAACTTCATCTCGGCAACGCTTACCTCATGCTGAGGAGCGCACGCCCGGGTTGGTCGACGCCGTCTCAACTGGGGCAGGCCACACAAACGCTAAGCATCTTCGTGGAAGACGTCGACGCCCACTATGCGCGCACGAAGGCGGCGGGAGCGAAGATCGTCGAAGAGCTGCACGAAACGGGATACGGCGAGCGCCAATATGTCGCGGAAGATCCCGAAGGCCACCGCTGGCTTTTCGCGCAGCACGCGCGGGACGTTGCCCCGGAGGAATGGGGCGCCACAGTCGCCGGCCGTTGACGCTTTGGCCTTCCCGCCTCGTGCTTACTGGATGCCGCGGACGGTGATGCCGACATACGCCAGGGTCAGCCCGATGATCACCACCACGGTGACCCACGAGATCAGGTTGAACGAGCGCGAATTGACCCACTCCCCCATCAGTTCCTGCTTGTTGATCAGCAGGATCATGAAAATGAGGACGAAGGGCAGCAGCACTCCGTTCAATACCTGCGACAGCAGAATCATCCGCACCAGCGGAAATCCCGGGATCAGCACCACCCCCGCGCCGACAACGATCAGCGACGTGTAGAGGCCATAGAAAATGGGCGCTTCGCCGAGCGGGCGATTGACGCCCGATTCGAAGCCCAGCCCTTCGCACACCGAATACGCCGTGGAGAGCGGCAGAATGCAGGCGGCGAAGATCGAGGCGTTGAACAGGCCCGCGCTGAAGAGCAGGAAGGCATAATTCCCGAAGGGCTTGAGCGCCAGCGCTGCCTGCGCGGCATCGGTAATCTCGCGCGGCCGTACGCTATAGATCGCCCCCGCGCAGGCCACGATGATGAAGAACGCGATCACCGCCGTCATCACGCATCCGACGATCACTTCGATGCGCGATTGGGCGTAGTCTTTCGCGGTAATGCCCTTTTCCACCACGGCGGCCTGCAGGTAGAACTGCATCCAGGGAGCGATGGTGGTCCCCACCATGCCGATCAGCATGTACATGTACGCCGGCTCCAGCATCAGCACGGGGCGGACGCTGTAAATGGCGGCCTCTTTCCAGTCCGGCTTCACCAGGAATCCCGAGATGACGTAAGTCACATACAGGACGCATGCGAACAGAAAAATCTTCTCGACGCTGCGGTAGTTGCCCTTCACCACCAGGAACCACACCGCCACGGCCGAAAGCGGTACGGATATGTAGCGGCTCACATGAAACAGCTCGAGGGAGCTGGCTACGCCCGCGAACTCCGACATCACGTTGGTGACGTTGACCGCCACCAGCACGGCCATCATGAGGAACGTGATGCGCAGGCCGAACTCTTCGCGAATCAAGTCGGAAAGCCCCTTGCCGGTGACCGCGCCCATGCGCGAACACATCTCCTGCGTGATGATCAGCAGCACGGTGATGGGCAGTAGCGTCCACAGCGGCAGATAGCCGAACTGCGCTCCGGCGGCGGAGTAAGTGAAGATGCCGCCCGAATCGTTATCCACCACCGCGGTGATAAAGCCCGGCCCGATCACCGCGAAGAACACCAGCAGGTGATAGCGAAGCCGGAAGAGGAGCTTTCGCATCCGCTATTTCTGCCTGAGAACGGAGATGATGTCGTCGGCGGTGATGACCCCGGCCAGCTTGCCGTCTTCGTCCACGACGGGCAAAGTCAGCAGGTTGTACTTGTCGAAGAGTTCGGTGATGCGGTCCTGTTTTTCGTCGACCGGGACCTGAATCAAGGTCTCCATGGCGAGGTCCTTGAGCTTGGCTTCCGGAAGCGCTATGAACAGCCGCGCGAGCGGAATCGAAGCGGTGAGGCGCTCGTCGCCATCCACCAGGAACAGGGTATTGAGCGATTCGAGCAGGTCCTCGTTGCCCTTGAGGGCTCCCAGCGCGTCGCGTACCGAAGCATTGTTGTGCAGCGAGACGAACTCGGTATTCATCATGCCGCCCGCCGTATCCTCTTCGAATTCGAGCAATTCGCGCACTTCGGTCTTGGGCGCCGAATCCATCTCGTCGAGAATCTCTTCGGAGGTTTCCTCTTCGAGCTCGGAAAGAATGTCGGCCGCCTCGTCCGGGGACATCTCCTCCACGATATCGGCCGCCTTTTCGGGCTCCAGCGATTCGAGAATGCTCGCCTGCATCTTGGGGTCGATTTCGGAGAGCGCTTCGGCTGCCACTTCGCTATCGATGGTTTCGAAAATTGCCTCGCGTTCGGCCGGGCTGAGCTCTTCCACGATATCCGCCAGGTCGGCCGGGTGCATCGACTCCAGCTTCTGGTAGGAGATGTTCAGCCGCAGACGCCGCAGCGGGTCGGGCTCCACCACGTTGGTCAGTTCCCAGCGGATCGAGTTCGGCGGAATCGCCTGCGAGAGCCGCCGCACCCAGCGCGCGGGCATGGCGCCCTGGAACAGCCGCCGAAGGATGCTGCGCATGCCGATGTCGATATCCGCCACAGTCAGGGTATCGTGCTCGTTATGGTGGATCACCATGGTGACGTCGTTGACCCGGACTACCTTACGGCCGGTGACGTCGATGATCTGTTGATCCAGCAGATCGCGCGAAATCCGCAGCATGTACTCATCGTCATGGTACGGAATCAGCTGCTCGTCGCTGAGAGAAATTCCCTGGTTGAGCGAAATGGCGTGGATCTGGTCATAGCGGATGGTCAGCCAGGTTTCGCCTCCGCCCACCAGCAGGCGATCGATGCGGGAATAATGGACCAGCGGAACCAATGCGGCGTCCTTGACCCGGCCGATCCGGCGGCCTTTCAGGTCGAACACCGGCATCCCCAGAAGTTCTGTGAAAAACAGGAGATCTTCCGCCATCGAACGCCCCGGCGCCTACACGGCAAGTGCGCTTCGCTGACGAAAACCGGTCCTATGGTTGCGCTTTACACGTGTCTCGACGCCAATTCCAATATGGCGCATCGCGTCGGAAAGCCGCAACAAAAAAGTGGTGCACGCGAGAATTCTCACGGACTCGTAAAAGTAACGTAAAATCCGGCACTTTGCCGAAACTGTGGTCCACCCGCCGGTATTATGACTGGATATGCCGCGCGTAACCGGGTTCTGCGCCTTGCTGCTCCTGACGATCGGCCTTGCTCACGCGCAAACTCCTTCCGGATACGTAGGCAGCAACGTCTGCCGGACCTGCCACGCCGACGTTTGGCAGAACTTCTACAAGAATCCGCATTTTAAGAGCATCGCCCTGGGGAACCAGCCGCCGCAGCGCACCGGTTGCGAGGGCTGCCACGGTCCCGGCAAAGCCCACGTCGAGGCGGGCGGTGGAAAGAAGACCATTCCCCTCGCATTCTCCCTGATGGGGCCTTCCCAGGTTCTGGAAACCTGCCTCGGTTGCCACGTCAAAGACTTCAGCCGGGTCAACATCCGGAATTCCGAGCACACGCTGAACGGGGTAGCGTGCACCGCCTGCCATTCCATCCACAAGGCCGCCACTCCGAAATACCTGCTGGCGAAGGTGCAGCACGAGGTCTGCTATGGCTGCCATGGCGTCCAGCGCGCGCAGTTCGAAATGCCCTCCCGCCACCGCGTGGACGAGGGCTTCATGGAGTGCTCCGACTGCCACAATCCCCACGGCGCCTTTCCGCCCACCTGGAGGATGGGCCAGCGGCCCCGCATGATCGAGCAGGCCGCCACCAACAAGGAGCCCTGCATCAAATGCCACGCCGATAAATTCGGACCGTTCGTCTTCGAGCATGCCTCATCCGCGGTGGAGGGCTGCGAAATCTGTCATCAGCCTCACGGTTCCATGAACGCCAAACTGCTGCGCCGGCCGGTGGTCTTTACGCTCTGCCTGGAGTGCCACAACGGGGGAGGCTCCGGCACGCGCGGCCAGGGAGTCGACATTCAGTCCAGCCGCCACAACCTGCTCGATCCGCGATTCCAGCGATGCACCACCTGCCACGTGCGAATCCACGGTTCGGACTCGGACCAGTTCTTCCTGAGGTGATGCCATGCGGACCGGACTGATATTCTTCCTCCTCACCCTCTCCGCCGGCTACGCTCAGCAACCGGTCGCGCCGACACCCGACACCGTCGGCTCGCCGCGCGGCGACAACAAGGGCGACTACAACATCACGCAGTCTTTCGAGCTCGGCTACCGCTGGAGCGTGGTCGATGGCAACGGCGACATGTACCGTGCGGTCGATAACTACGGCAACGGCGTCCGCCTGCTCGGCAGCAGCCTGACCGTCAACTCGAAGGACGGCCACGGGCATTACTTCGATGAGATCCTGCTCAACACCCTGGGGCTCGGCAACGATCCGTACCAATCGGTGGTCCTGCGCGTGTCCAAGAACGGCCTCTACCAGTACGACCTGCACTGGCGGCTCAACGACTATTTCAATCCCGGTCTCACCACGTCCGCCGGCCTGCATCGCTTCGATACCGCGTATCGCGTGCAGGACCACGACCTGACGCTGCTGCCGCAATCGATGGTCCGGTTCCGCCTCGGTTTCAGCCGGACGAAGCAGGATGGCCCCGCGCTTTCCACCGTGCAGCAGTTCGACGCGACCGGCGCCGCGCTTCCTGTCTTCACCGACCTGCGCCAGCAGTGGACCGAGTATCGCCTCGGCGCCGATATCGATTGGAAGGGCTTCCGCTTCGTCGTCACGCACCGCTGGGACTACTTCAAGGACGATTCGCCGTACAGTTCGACTGGTACCGCTAGCGCGGCCGCCACGAACGGCAACGTAGTGCTTAACCAGTTCCAGCGCTCGTCGCCGATCCACGGATCGAGCCCCGGCTGGCTCGGCAATCTCTTCATGCGCCGCAAGAAGTTCGGCATGGACGCGCGCATGACCTACACCAGCGGCACCCGCGACTTTGCCACCGACGAGCTCGCGCTAGGCCTGAATCAGTTCGGCGGCGTGGCGTCGCGACAGATCGCCGTCGGCGGCAGCGCGCAGCGTCCCATGCTGGCCGGCGATTTCAATCTCAACCTCTTTCCCACGGAAGAGCTCTCGGTCGTTAATACCACGGCAGTCACCGACAACCGCATCGATGGCAGCGCCATCTACTCGGAGGTCAACACCGGCACGGACCTGGGTGCCACGGTCTACTTCCGTTACCTCGCTATCCGCCTGGTGACGAATTCGACTTTGGCCAACTACCGGGTCAATCGCTGGCTCGGTTTCTACGGCGGGTACGCGTACTCGAACCGCCTGGTACGCACCATCGAAGCGGCCGATCTGCCCGCATTCCCCGGCAGCAGCCAGCGCGATGTCTACGAAGTGAGCAACAGCCTGAGCACGGGGCGCGTCGGAGTCCGAGTGAATCCCTGGAAGCCGCTGACTTTCAATCTGGACGGTGAAATCGGCCGCGCGAACAATCCTCTGACTCCGGTCAGCGAGAAAAACTACCACACCATCAATGGCAGGGTGCAATATCGCACCCGCAGAGTGCAGTTATCGGGCACTTATGCCCAGTTGTACAATTTGAACCCGGATGCCGCGCCGATATCGACGCTCACCAGCTTCAGCTCGCATTCACGCAACTACACGGCAAACGCCTCCTGGGCGCCGCACGACTGGTTCTCGCTCGATGCCAGCTATATGAAGCTGCATCTCGATTCGCTCTCCGGCCTCGCGTTCTTTGCCAGCACCACGAACCGCGCGCAGCTTCAGACGGGCTACTCGTCGCTCTACATCAGCAATATTCACGCGGCGAACCTCGCGGTCCACTTCACCATCCGGCGCCGCGTCGATCTGTTCGCTGGTTATAGCCTGACGAAGGACACCGGCGATGGCCGTGCCACCGCGGTGCCGCCGGGGACCACCGACCCGACTCAGGCGCTGCTCAGTTCCGTCCAGACTTACCCGCTGACTTACCAATCGCCCATGGCTCGAGTCTCGATCAGGATCACGCCCAAGTTCCGCTGGAATGCCGGCTGGCAATTCTACAACTACGCCGAACAGTTCCAACTTTTCGGCTTCTATCAGAACTTCCACGCGAACACGGGTTATACGAGCGTGCTTTGGTCCTTCTGACGAATCTGCCAGACCGCCAGTAGAGCGGCGCCGATCAGGATCAGCGCGGCGCTCAGTCCGATCCAGATCCCCGGCGCGCCCCAACCGAAATGGAAACACAGCAGCCATGCCACCGGCATGCCGATCAGCCAATAAAAGATCAGGTGCGCGAGCATCGGCGCGCGCGTATCTCCCAATCCGCGCAGCGCGCCCGTGGCGACCGTCTGGATGCCATCGAACAACTCAAAGAATGCCGCGATGCGCAGCAGCACCGTACCCGCGCCGATCACCGAAGCGTCGCGGATAAAGATGCGGACGATCCATCCCGGCACCACCCACAGCGCTACGCCGGCCGCAGCCATGAAGCCCGCGCCGATCGCCAGCGCTGCCCAGCCCGCAGCCGACGCGCCGCGCGGATCTTTCCGTCCGATCGCCTGGCCCACCCGCACCGCCGCCGCCGAACTGATGCCGAGCGGCACCATATACGTAGTGGCGATCACCTGGACCGCGATGCCGTGCGCGGCCAGCGAAACGGCATCCAGCTTCGACGCCATCACCGTCACGATCCCGAAGACCGCGCCTTCGAACGCAATCTGTCCCGCCGCGGGCGTCCCCAGCGAAAGCAGGCTGCGGATGCGGTCCAGGTTCGGCCGCCACGAAATGTGGAAGAGCAGGTTTCCGGCCTTCCGCTCGTGCCACAGCAAGGCCCCCAGTAGAACGACGGCCATGTAGACGCGGCAGAACGAAGTCGACCAGCCCGAGCCCGCCAGGCCCATCGCGCGGAAGCCCAGGTGCCCGTACATCAGCGCCCAATTGCCCAGCAGGTTGGTCAGGTTCGCGGTCACCAGCGCGAACGTAATGGGCTTGACGATATTGACCGCCTGCAGATAGCGCCGCATGGCGGTAAACAGCAGCAGGGGCGGAATTCCCCAGAGCAGCGCCTTCATATACGGAGCGCACTGCACCATCACTTCCGGAATGGCGCCCGCCGCGCGAATCAGCGGGATCACCGCCAGGATCGTCACCGCCAGCGGCAGCGCGAGCGCGAGACCCAGCCACACGCCGGCAATCAGCGAGCGCCGGGCATCCATGCGATCGCCCGCGCCGAAGGCTTGCGAGACCAGCGTGTCCATACCGAGCAGGACGCCGATCCCGGTGCCGGTGATCGGGTAGTAGATCATGTTGCCGAGAATTCCCGCCCCCACCGCAGCCGCGCCGAGAGGGCCGGCCATGATCGTGTCGATGATCCCCATCGACATCCAGCCCAACTCCGCCAGCGCCAGCGGCGCAGCCAGTTGGAGCATCGGGCGGAACTCTTTCCGCAAATCGGACAGGGCGAACGCCATCAGCGCTTTGCCTTCGCCTTCGGATGCGCCTTATCGTAAACGGCCATCAGGTCAGTGAGCGAAACCTGAGTGTATTTCTGCGTGGTGGAAAGACGCGCGTGCCCCAGCAGTTCCTGAATGGCGCGCAGGTCCGCGCCATCGGCCAGCAGGTGCGTGGCGTAAGCGTGGCGGAAGCTGTGCGGATGGAGCGAGGGGTCGCCGGCCAGGTAAGTGGAATAGAGTTTCACGATGTCGTAGATGCCGCGACGTGTGAGGCGGCCGCCGCGATGGTTGAGGAACACCGCGGCCTGATCGCGCACCACGGGCCGCTGGCCGAGGTAATTCTCGAGCGCGTCGAAGGCCTTCCGCGGCACCGGCACCTGCCGCTCCTTCTTTCCCTTGCCCCGCACCAGCAGCCAGGCTTCCCCGCGGTCGATATCCGCCAGATCGAGTCCGGCCAGCTCACTTACGCGCAGTCCGCACCCGTAAAGCAATTCGAAGATGGCGCGGTCGCGCGCAGGATACGGCCGCTCCAGCTTTTGCGCGGCCACGGCGTCGAGCAGCGTATTCACCTGCTCCGCGCCCGGCACCTCGGGCAGCTTCTTCGGCGCCTTGGGAGTGCGCACCAGCTTGGCGACGTTGGTCTTCACCACGCCTTCACGAGCCATGTAGCGGAACAATCCGCGCACGGCGGCCAGCTTCCGGCGGATCGTCATCACCGAGAATTCCTGCCGGTAGCAATCGGCCAGCCACTGGCGCATACGAAGCACGTCGATCTCCGCGGGTTCGGGCGCCGGCTCCAGAAACTGTAAGAACTCCCGCAGATCCGTGCCGTATGCCTCTATTGTGTGGACCGAGTTGCCGCCGCGCGTCAACTCTTCGAGGTAGCGGTCGATCTGGGCGGGCAGCTCAGACATACGCGTGCCGGTATTCGTCGAGCGCCGTGAGCGCGCGGCGGCAGACCTCCGCGTGCCGGGCTTTCTTATCGTGGCGCAGGCGGGCGCGTGTCTCTTCGTCGAGCTGCGGCAGAAGATCGAAGGTAATGTTCGCGGGCTGGTAGCGGGTGGGGTCGGCACCCGAAACGTACTGGCAGAGCGAGCCGAGCGCGGTTTCGCGCGGTACCGGCATCGGCGTTTCGCCCGCGGCCACGGCCGCCGCATTGCGGCCCGCGAGCATTCCGGTGGCGATCGCTTCCACGTATCCTTCCACTCCCGAGATCTGCCCCGCAAACAGTACTTCCGGCCGCGTGCGCAGTTGCAGCGTAGGTGTGAGCAGCGCCGGCCCGTTGATGTACGTGTTGCGATGGATCTGTCCGAAGCGCAGGAACTCGGCGTGTTCGAGCCCGGGGATCATACGCAAAATGCGCGCCTGCTCACCGAACTTCAAATGATTCTGAAAGCCCACCAGGTTGAAGCTTTCGGCTCGCAGATTTTCCTGGCGCAGCTGCACCACCGCCCAGGGCCTCCGCCCGGTCCGCGGATCGTTCAGCCCCATCGGCTTCATGGGCCCGAACCGCAATGTGTCGCGCCCGCGCCGCGCCAGCTCTTCGATCGGCAGGCAGGCTTCGAAAAACGGCGTGCCTTTCTCTTCGATGTGAGAAGACACGCTTTCGGCTTTCAATAGCTCGTCCACGAAACGCTCGTACTGCTCGCGATCGAGCGGACAGTTCAGGTAGTCATCGGTGCCGGTCGACGATTTACCGTAGCGCGAGGCCCAGTAAGCGATGGCCGTATCGACCGAGTCGGCTTCCACAATGGGGCTGATGCTGTCGTAGAAATACAGGCGGTCCGTACCGGTGAGGCGGGATACCTCCTGCGCCAGTGCATCGCTGGTCAACGGCCCTGTGGCGATGACGGTGACTGAGTCCGCGGGTACGCCAGTTACTTCCTCCCGGCGCAATTCGATGTGCGGCTCCGATGCGATCGCCTCAGTAATTGCCGACGCGAAGATTTCCCGATCCACCGTGAGCGCATGACCGCCGGGCACGCGTGCCTGGTCGGCTGCGCGCAGCAGCAGCGAATCGAGACGCCGCAACTCCTCCTTCAGCAGCCACGGCGCGGTGTTTTCGGACTCCGACTTGAGGGAGTTGCTGCAAACCAATTCGGCCAATCGATCGGTTTGATGCGCGGGCGTGCGTCGCACCGGCCGCATTTCGTGCAGCACTATGTTGCGTCCGCGCTTCGCTGCCTGCCATGCGGCTTCGGTCCCTGCTAGACCTCCGCCTATGACGTGAATCGTGTCGTACAAAAGTCCACTCCTCGCTTTCAGGATAGCCGAGCGTGAGATTTCTCCCGAAGCTACTTGACAATTTTTGATGACCAATTGCCATATGAAGGATATACTTCCTAGATAGGGAGAATCCATGGCAACAAAAAAGACAGCAACTAAGAAGACCGCAACGAAGAAGACCGCAGCAAAGAAAGCGCCGGTGAAGAAGGCCGCCGCGAAGAAAGCCGTAAAGAAAGCCGTAAAGAAAGCGCCGGCGAAGAAAGCCGCCAAGAAGGCCACCAAAAAGAAGTGAACCATGCCGGGCACCCTCGACAAGCTGTTTCTGGAAACGTCCATTAAACAGTTGCGGCAGCATGAGTCGCGCATCGGGAAGTGCCTGGAGCTACTCAACGGAGAGCAGATCTGGGCGCGTGGCGGCGGCAACGAGAACGCCGTTGGCAATCTTGTTTTGCATCTTTGCGGAAACGTCAGACAGTGGATCGTTTCCGGCGTCGGCGTGCGCCCCGACCATCGCGATCGCGACTCCGAATTCGCCGCCAACGGAGGAGTTTCGATCGCTGAGCTCCAAGATCGTCTGAAAGAGGTCGTGAACGAAGCAGTAGCGGTGTTGAGCACGGTGACGGCCGCCCGGCTAGCCGAGCGGCTCGTCATTCAAGGCTACGATGTCAGTGTGCTTGAAGCGATTTATCACGTGGTGGAGCATTTCTCGATGCACACCGGCCAGATCATCTTCGTCACCAAGATGCTGACCGGCGAGGATCTGGGCTTCTATCGCCACCTTAGTGCGCGCGCCAACCCCGCGCGCTGAACTCAGCCCAGGAGGCTCGCCAACTCGGTAGCGGGGATCCGCACTCCGATGACGAACGAGCCGAACAGTGCGTAGACCGCGCTCACGTGGTCGAAGCGCATCTCGTAGATCAACTTCTTGAATACCAGTGGCTCATCCGCGAACAAATCCACGCCCCATTCCCAATCGTCGAAGCCGATCGAGCCGGTGATGATCTGCCGGACTTCGCCCGCATAGCGCCGGCCGACCATGCCGTGTTCGTGCATCATGCGCGCGCGTTCCGCCATGGGCTCCGTGTACCAGTTGACGGACTCTCCGCGCTTGCGGTCCATGGGATAGAAGCAGAGGTACTTGGCCGAAGGAATCTCCGGCCAAAGCCGCGGCGCCATCGCCTGCCGCTGGCG
Organism: Terriglobia bacterium; assembly: GCA_963796675.1. GTDB lineage: Bacteria > Acidobacteriota > Terriglobia > Bryobacterales > Bryobacteraceae > CAWCDJ01. Next base: position 304,617 of record CAWCMS010000020.1, on the reverse strand, counting down.
CCCCAGGGCCGCTTCCACTTCCGCTTTCCAATCGTCGGAGTGCGGCTCGACGCCGCGGCTCGCGAGCCCCGCGTAGATCTTTGAAGTCGATTCGTAAAGCCCCAGCTCGATGATCGAAAGATATGATGTTGCCGGCTCCAGATAGTCGCTCAGGCGTAGCCGGGCCACCGCCAGTTCGGCCTGGTTGAGTTCCTCGAAGCTGCGGCGGAAATGCACCAGCATCAAGTCGCCTTTGTGGCCGAGCACCGAATAGAGCGCCGATTGCCGCCCCTCCGTATGTGTCTCCATCGCCGCGAGAGCCTGGGTCGCTTCCGCGAGAATCTGCGATTGTTCGCCGGGCGGCAGCGCTCGCCACGCCTGCCTGCGGAACCGCATCATCTGGTGCAACACGCTCGCGCCTTCGACAGTGAGAGGCACAGCGGGCAGAGCATTCGCGACAGTCGTTTCGGGGGTCATCTCTTTTTCATTATCCGCTACGCGCTCGCTTCGCGGGCTGCATCCGCGGCGCGAAACTCACGCAGCACGGCCGCCCAGCCGGGGTACCCGCGGGCCGCCGAGTAAGGATCCTCTTCGAGCGTGAACGCGATATCGATGCGCGCGCCCGGCGCGAGTTCGGCAGTGCGCGGCGCGAAGTTCCAGGCCTTGAGCGCCAGCGTGCGCCGATTCTGCCGGACCATCACCTTCAGGTGTTTCTCTCCCCATGCCATGGGCGGCCCGGCCACCTCTACATCCCACGCGGCGAACATCGGCGCGGGATTGCCGTGCCCGAATGGTGCCAGTGCGAACACTTCCCCGGCGCTGCGCTCATCGATCTCGCGCAGTTCCACGACGCCATCGATCGGGATCTCCGGCAGAAAGTCCTCGGGGGTGAGGCGTGCGGCGGCGCAGGCGTTGAAACGTTCGCGAAATTCTTCGAGCCGCGAGGCTTCGAGAGTCACGCCTGCCGCATGTTCATGCCCGCCGAAGCGTGCGAATAGCTCGGACATCGATTCGAGCGCGTCGAGCAGATGGAAAGCACGAATGCTGCGCCCCGAGCCCTGCACCATCCCGTCCTCCGGGTTGCGGCTCAGTACAAATACGGGGCGGTGCAGTCGCTCCACCAGGCGGCTTGCCACGATGCCGAGGACGCCGCGATGCCAGTCCTCCGCGTAGTAGACCAGCGCGGCGGCGGCCGGGTCGACCTCGATGCGTTCGCACGTCTCGCGCATCTCGGCCTCGACCTTCTGGCGCTCCGCGTTCTGCTCGTGCAGTTGCTGCGCCAGCGCGCGCGCCCGCTCCACGTCGGCCGTCAGAAAGAGTTCGATCACCGCGCGCGCCGTATCCATGCGGCCTGCCGCATTGAGGCGGGGCGCGATCTGGAATGCCACCTGCCGCGATGTCGGGATTGTTCCGTTGCCGAACCCCGCGACATCGAGCAGCGCCCGCAGCCCCGGATTCTTCACCGTATGCAGCCCGCTCAGCCCGTGCTTTACGATCACGCGGTTTTCGCCGGTGAGCGGCACCACATCCGCCACTGTCGCGATCGCCACCATTTTGAGGAACGACTCCTCCACGCGCCGCAACTTCTCCGCGGTCCAGCCAAGCGACCCCAACAGCGCCTGCGAGAGCTTGAACGCCACTCCCGCGCCGCACAGGTTCTTCTCCGGGTATGGACAATCCGGCCGGTTCGGGTTGAGGACCGCCAGCGCGGGCGGCAGATCGCTTTCAGGCAGATGATGATCGGTCACGATCACATCGATCCCGAGTTCATTTGCGCGCGCGACTACCTCCGCCGCGCGAATGCCGGTGTCGACGCTCACCAGCAGCTTCACGCCCTCGGCCGCGGCCGCTTCCACCACCTCCGGCCGCATCCCGTAGCCTTCCTTCAAGCGGTGCGGCACGTAATAGTCCGCCGACCCGCCGGCCAGTTCGATCGCCTTCTTGAGAACTACGACCGAGGTTGTGCCGTCGACATCGTAATCGCCGTAGATGAGGATCTTCTGGCCCTGTGCGATGGCCTCGCGCAGCCGCGCCAGTGCCGCCGTCATATCGCGCATCGCGAGCGGATCGTTCAAGGCATCGAGCGGCGGATCGAGAAACGCGCGCGCAGTTTCCGGGGCATCGAAGCCGCGGTGCACCAGCGCTCTGGCAGCGGGCATACCGATATTCAGCGCGGAGGCCAGCGCGGATGCCGCTTCGTCCTGCGGAGGAGGAACGACCCAGCGATGGGTCATGCTCAGTTTTTGGAGAAGAAGCCGCCGAGTGAGTCGTTATCGCTCAACTCGTCTTCGTCGCTGGCGCGGGAAAAGATCTCGTCTTCGACTTCGAGAAACTCCTCGTACCAATCCGGCTGGACTTCGTAAACATACAGCCGCGAATGGTAGTCGAAGGCCAGTTCGATAGAGCACGTAACGCCTTCGAAGGCACGCAGATCGCGAAGGCGGCCTTCGTATTCCCGCCGCTCGTCGCGATTCAAATCGCAATCGTCAAGCTGGGCGACGAGTTCATCGATATCGGCAGACTCGAATTCTCGCGTGGCGAAAAGGACCAATTTGTTGCCCGTCTTGGTGGCCACGTCCAGAAACATCTGGTAGTCCGGATAGTGCTCCGTATCCCAAACCACCATCGGGATGCCTTCCAAGCCGCCGGGACTGCTATGAAAGACGGCGAAGCCGCTGGCTTCCAGATAATCCAGGATTTCGCGCTTCAGTGTGTTCAGATTCAAATCCACGTTGCGGTCCTTCAGGCCTTCACCAACACCAGAATATCAGAGGGGCCGGCGAGGTCCCGGGCAGCGGGGGTGACAATCGCCCTCGGCCCGATCAAGATCTTTCGGTTCTCCCGGATGGCTGCGCGCACATCGGCTTCGCAGACGAAATCCACCGGTTTCGCCGGAGGCTCCGGCGGCGGCGCTGTGGGTGCCGGACTCACGGGGCACCCTCCCGCCAGTCAGCCGAATCCGCCCTGGCTGCCCGAACTGCCGCGGCTCGAGAGAAAACGGTCGACCACGGCGGCTGCCACGTTGTCGATCACACTCTTCGCCACCGGCGCCGGCTTCGTTTCACACGAGCACGAAGGCCCACCCGCGGCCGGCGCCGCGGATACCGCGATGCCGCGCGACGCCAGGTAGCGCTCGACTGCCGAAACCACGGTATTGCGATCGATCGGCCCGACGCCCGCCGCGGCGGCTCGCGCCATGGGTGCCGCGTAATAATCGAGCGGCATCTCGAACGCCTCTTCCGGTTTGCGCACCACGTAGGCCAGGCGCTTGATGTTGATCAGGTGCTGCGGCCCCACGTTGTCGGACGTGATATTGCCCGCCATCGCCCCGCAGCCCAGCGTCATCGACGGAAACACGTTCGTCGTAATGCCTGTGGAGCCCTGCGGCGCGGGCGTATTCACCAGGATCCGGTTGGCCGGCATGCGCATGGCGTAAGCGCGCACGCGAGCGTCGTCCTTGGCGTAGATCGCCGCGGTATGCCCCGCGCCGCCGAACTTCAGCAGCCCGAAGCAGATGTCCATCGCGGCATTGAAGTCTCGGACGAAGTAGAGCGAAAGCACCGGCGAGAGCTTCTCCGCCGAAAGCGGATGCTGCTTGCCGACGCCCTCCATCTCGCAGCACAGGATCGACGTATCCGGCGGCACTTCGAAGCCCGCCATCTTCGCGATCTTGCCCGGCGACTGCCCGACACATGCCGCATTCACCGTCCAGTTCGGCATGATCAGCAGTCTGCCCAGCGTCTCTGTCTGTTCGGCGTTGCAGAGGTACGCCTTCTTCGCCTTGAGGAGTGCCAGAATGCGGTCGCGCAGCGAGGTTTCCGCCACGATCGCCTGCTCGCTCGAACAGACCGTGCCGTAGTCGAACGATTTCCCGGTGACGATCTTCGCAATCGCATCTTCGAGGTCGGCGGACGTGTCCACCAGCACGGGAACGTTGCCGGGGCCGACGCCGAAGGCCGGCTTGCCGCTCGAATAGGCGGCCTTCACGATGCCGGCGCCGCCGGTGGAAAGGATGACGCCTGTGCGCTCGTGCCGCATCAGGGCGTTGGTGCCCTCAAGAGTCGCGTTATCGACGCACTGAATGATATCTTCCGGCGCCCCTGCCGCGATGGCGGCCTGGTAGAGGATCGCCGCGGTGTGGCAAGTGCAGCGGTGCGCGCGCGGATGCGGGCTGATCACAATGGCGTTGCCCGCTTTGAGCGAAACCAGCGTCTTGTAGATCGCGGTGGAGGTCGGATTGGTGGTGGGGAGGATCGCGGCCACCACGCCCATGGGTACGCCGATCTCGACGATCCGTTCTTCGGGAAGCTCGCGCAGCACGCCGATGGTCTTCATACCGCGCATGCGGCGCGGCAGCCAATCGCAGCACAGAAGATTCTTGATGTACTTATCGGGAGCGTTGCCGTACCCGGTCTCGGCCACGGCCTCATCGGCCAGTTCCCTGGCATGGGCGCGAGCCGCCGCCGCCATGGCCTCCACGATCGCGTCCACCTGTTCCTGGGAGTAGTTGCGGTATTTCTGCCAGGCAGCGAACGCCTTGTCGACCTTGGTGCGGACCTCTTGTATGGAGATGAGGTCTTGATCCAGCAACACGGCGCTATTTCTTCAGGCCAGTGGGAAGGGCCTTTTCGACTTCCTCATGCGGCCGGGGAATGACGTGGACGGCCACCAGTTCGCCGACGCGCCGGGCCGCGGCCGCACCCGCGTCCGTAGCAGCCTTGACCGCGCCTACATCACCGCGAACCATTACGCAAACCAGTCCGGCTCCGACAAACTCCTTGCCGGTCAGGACTACGTTAGCGGTTTTTACCATGGCGTCGGCAGCCTCGATGGCGCCTACCAATCCCTTTGTTTCAACAAGGCCAAGGGCCTCCATGTATCCTCCCGAAGTGGAATCACTACCGTATCACATATTTTCGTGAGGGAACGAACCGAACAACCCCTGACCAATTACTGCTTGACGATCACGAGGCCCCTGGCAGCAGCGAACCGCTGCAAGCGTTCCAAGGCCGCCGCATCGGCCTGATCGGCCGCCAATACGAATCGGGTTCCACGCGGGAACTGCGCCAGTTTCGCCTCCAGTGGTGCCGGGCTCCGAATATCGGAATACTGCGCCACCCGGGCGCGCCATCCGCCGGACGGGCCCGCGAAATCGATCCGCAGCGGCTGTTGCCAGGTTGCCAGGTCCTGCTGCGTCTCACCCAAACACTGCCGTGAAGTGCATAGCGATTCGAGCTTTCGAAGGTCGGTATCGGTAGCGAGCCAGTTTGCGCCGCGGGCGATGGCGTTCCGCAGTTCTACTTCCAGGTGGACGCCTTCCCCGTTCTGCTCGAGTTCCGGTTGCTTGCCCTTCCACCAGTCGTGGAAATAGCGCAGCGAATCCCATAACGGTCCGAGGGCTGCCGGCGAGCCATAGAGGCCGAGTTGATGCGCCGCGGTAGTTTTGACAAACACCATCTCGTGCATCAGGTACGCCTCCATATACTTCTCGATCGGAGCGCCCATGGCCAGCGGCGGGGTCCGCTGGAAATACTGCACCGTGCAGCTTGATGGAGGCGAGTGCATATCCCAGGGGTGGCCGTGAAATACGCGATCCGCATACGCCGGATCCACGCGCACGAAATAGGCCATCAGTTCGGGCTGGCAGGGGTCCTGCTGCGATTCGTAAATGGCCTTAATGCGTGGAAGGGCGCGGGGTGTGGCGTACTTCGCGATGGCTGCCATGCGCAAACGGGGGTTCCAGCCGGGCGGCCGCTGTGAGGCGGCCAACGCATCGATCAACGCGTCATCCATCGGAGGCACGGCACTGGCCGGCAGGAGGCCGAGTTGCTGGACATCCAGCCAGGTTTGAGGTTTCACCAGTTCGTCCAGGAGGCGGGTCCGCGCCTTCCGCGGGTCGATATCGCTCAGCTCGGTGATTGCCGAGTGGACGGCCTCATAGTAATCGCCGGGCTTCCAGCGATCAAGCACCGATTCGAGCAGCGGCTCGACCTCGGGCGAATGGATCGTGTTCGCGAAAAGGTCCAGCATCGGCCGCTGGCTGGGTACATCCACCGACGGCCACCAGGCGATGAATTCGCGCGTCACCTCAGGTACCCACGGCGGCGCCGGGTTGTGATGCTGCTGGACGTACTCGAGGAGCGCCGTGAAGGCTCCGGATTTCGTCGCCGCCTGTTTTTGCGGCAGGCTCGTCGCGAGCGCGCGGGTGGACTTTTCCCATAACTCGTTTTGAAACGCTCTTAGCTTCTGGAAGTAGGCTTCTAATGCCGGATCTTTCGGCGGCAGTGCGGCCGCCGGCGGGGGAGTCGCGGAGATTCGCGCCTGGAGCGGCCGGGCCGCGGCTCTCGGCGTGGGCGGAGGCGGCAGGCTCGCGCGGGTGCACACCGTTTGCAACGTCCAGAAGTAGGAAGACGAAATCGCCTGGTCCGGTGCCGGAATCCTGGATTGCATCAGAGCGCAGACACTGGCCGGCTCGCTCGTATTCTCCAGTCCCTGCCGCAGAAGGCGCTCCGCCTGCGAGAAAACGGCGAGGGAAGCCCGCCAGGCCTCCGGCGTATCCAGGAACCGTAACTGTTCCGCGGCCTTCTCCTGCGCCCCGTACGACTCCGGCGCTTTCGGCTCCAGCTTGAGCGTCGCGACGGAGGCTGCCACCGTCTGCCGGATCCACTCCGGCGTGGCTTTCACGATCTCGAATTCCACCGGATTGGAGACCGCGTACTGCGGCGGGTCCGCGTAGCCAAAGGTCGTTCCGCCGACGTCCCGGTGGGTCATCACCAGCTTTTTCTCGAGAAGGGCCGCCCGGTAATGTCCCGGCGGCAGCGAAGGCAGCCAACGATTCAGATAGGTATCCCGGGGCGGGCCTCCGCGGAGGCCGCCCATCCATCCGGTCTCGGTGCAGGGTTTCGCCATCGAACCGCAATCGGCCGCCGGAGGATCGAGCAGCAGTCCCTGCAGTTGCCATTGCTCCGGCGGAGGCGGCCCCATCGTCCACTCCGGCGGCTGCATCTGCATCACGATCAACTCGCCCTGCCGGAAGGGGTGGGGATCGACGAGCTTGAGGGAAATCTCCACGCCTGCCGGGTTATGAACGCCGCTCCACGGCTGCGCAACGGCGATGGGCGCCAGCCAACCCGCCGCGAAAACCAGGATCCAAAGCCGCATCTTCTTTATTGGACGCCGTTCGGCCGGGAACCGGCTATGCTATCCTGCAACAAATTACTGCTTCGTTTCGGGGCCGCGATAGCTCCATTCCTTGGTCACCCAGTTCGTGAGGGGTTCTCACCGTAACTGCATAGGGGATAAGCCATGAAGTTATTCGTAGCCGCCGCTTTGCTGGCGTGCGTGATTTCCGCGCCCGCTCAGACTTTTCGAGGGAGCATTTCCGGAAGCGTATCCGACACCAGTGGGGCAGCGCTTGCCGGTGCTTCCGTCAAACTGGAAAGCCCATCCACCGGTCTTACCAGATCCGTTACATCGAGCGCCACCGGTGAGTATCTTTTCCCGGACTTACCTGTCGGCATCTATTCCATCACCGCGGCCAATCCTGGGTTTGCTGCCAAAAAGGTCGATAAGGTCGAAGTCGCGGTATCCAAAGTCACCAACCTGAATATCCAGCTCGGCGTCGCCCAGCAACAACAAGTCGTTGAAGTTTCGGCCTCCGCCGTCACGCTGGAGACCACCTCCACTGCCCTGGTGGCTGTCGTCAATACCAAAACCGTCGCCGACCTTCCGATGAACGGCCGCGACTTCCGCCAGATGATCAAGCTGGCGCCCGGCGTTTCTCCCTCCACCACTTCCGTCAACGGGATGCGCACCAGCGGCAACAACTACCAGATCGACGGCGCCGATAACAACGATGCCTTTCAGAACGCCGCGGCCGTCAACCAGGGCGGCGTCTCGGGAATCGCCGGAACGCTGCTTCCCATCGAGGCCATCGACCAGTTCGCGGTGCAGAGCAACGCCGGCGCCGACGTGGGCCGCAACGGCGGCTCCGCCATCAACCTGGTGATCAAGTCCGGCACCAACGACCTCCACGGCAGCCTTTACTACTTCAATCGCAATGAAGCGCTCGCCTCGCGCTCGCCTTTCCAGAGCGCCACCAGCCCGAAGCAGGTGATCCGCAACAACCAGTTCGGATTTTCCGCGGGCGGTCCGATCGTCAAGAATCGTACCTTCTTCTTCATCAACGGCGAGGCGCAGCTTTCGATCGCCAATAACTCGATCCTCGATACGATTCCTTCCGATGCCTGGGTCACCCAGGCCAAGGGCGTGCTCTCGCAGTACGGCGTGGCGGTCAATCCCGTCGCGCTCAACCTGCTCACCATCTGGCCGGCCTCCACGCGCACCGGCGCCAATACGGCCAACAATTACCTGAGCAACGGCCGCAATGACTACAACAGCTACAACGGGATCATCAAGATCGACCATCGCCTGAGCGATAAGCATTCGATTTCGGCCCGCTACTTCGGAGGCACGGGTACGCAGACGGCTGACGTCGGGTCGCACATCCGCGACTTCTTCCAGGTCGCGCCCAGCCACATGCACAACTTCTCGGTGGTCGAGAACGCCGTCTTCAGCCCGCAGCTGTTCAACCAGTTGACGCTGGGCGTGAATTATTTCCTCCAGACCTTCAACGATTTCAATACCAGCATCAATCCGCTCGCGCTCGGTCTGAATACCGGCGTTACCGACCCGACGCTGATCGGCTCGCCCAAGATCAGCATCAGCGGCTTCGATTATGTCGGCGCCACCCAGCCCCTGGGCCGGATCGACACCACCGGCCATATCACCGACAACCTGACGTGGGCGCACGGCCGCCACCAGCTCAAGTTCGGCGGCGAATATCGCCGGGCCGTGCTCGATGTTTTCTATAACACCAACAAGCGCGGCAGCTTCACCTTCGACGGAACCCGCGGTCCCTGGGCCTCGGACTCGACGATCGGCGGCAACTTGCGAGCGCTCTCCGATTTCCTGGCGGGATACCCTTCGAATTCGAGCGGCGCCGTCATTGTGCTTGGCCAGCTGCAGCGCCTCTATCTCCAGAACTCGTTCGACTACTGGGTCCATGACACTTTCCAGGTCTCGCAGAAGCTGAGTCTCAACTTCGGCGTTCGCTACACCTACCACGGTGTGCTCCACGACGATAAGGACAGCATCACGAACTTCCTGCCGGGCACCGGCTTCGTTACGCCGGGCAAGGATATCGGTTCGCTCTATCCCAAAGACTTCAACAATTTCGCGCCGCGCTTCGGCTTCGCCTATAAACCCACGACCGATGGGAAGACCGTGATCCGCGGCGGATGGGGCGTCTACTACGACGTGCCCGCGCTCAATTTCTTCGTGGCCAATACCAGCTCGCCCAATGGCGGCGCGGCAGGCGTCCACGCCAATCCCGGTGGCGCCAATCCGGTCTACACGATCAACGCCAAGAACGTCGTCATCCAGCAGGGTGTTCCGGTCTTCGGCAGCGCCGGGCCGGTGCCTCCTTACGGGGCCTTCGGCGTGAGTCAGGACTTCCGCACGCCCTACGTCCAGAACTTCAACCTCAACGTGCAGCGCCAGATCACCTCATCGACGATCCTGCAGGCCGGTTATGTGGGAAGCCTCGGCCGCAAGCTCTCCGTCATGCAGGACATCAACCAGCCGATCAATGGAGTGAGGCCCTACGCCGTATCGTTTCCGCAGTTGGCGGCCATCGACATGATCAATTCGATCGCCAACTCCGAGTACAACTCGCTGCAGCTGCAGTTGCGGCAGTCCTTCTGGCGCGGTCTCACAGGGACCTTCAACTACACCTGGGGTCACGCCATGGATGACGATTCCGACGTCCGCAACACGATACCCACGAACAGCTACGACCTGAAGGACGAGCGGGGGCCGAGCACCTTCGATATCCGCCAGATCGTGACCAGCTTCGTCAGCTATCAACTGCCGCAAGTCGGCCATTTCGCACCGCGGCTGACTAAGGGCTGGCAGGTCAACTCGCTGTTCACCTTCCATGGCGGCTCGCCGCTCAATCTGCTGGCCGGCACCAACCGTAGCGGTACGGGCGAGAATCGCGACCGCGTCGATGTGGTCGGCGACCCCTTCAGCGGGTTCTCCAGCACCATCCCGGGCTCGCTTGCGATCCAATATTTCAATAAGGCAGCCTTCGCGACTCCGGCAATCGGCACTTTTGGCGACATTGGCCGCAATGCCCTCTACGGGCCGGGCTTCGGATCGGTCGATTTTTCGGTGTTCAAGAAGACGTCGATCACCGAGCGGATCTCGGCCGAGTTCCGCGTCGAGATCTTCAACCTGCTCAACCGTGTTAACTACGCGAACCCGAACACCACGCTCTCCTCGAGCAGCTTCGGCCAGATCACCTCGACGCGCAACGCCGGGTCGGCGCCCGGCCTCGGTTTCGGCGAGCCGCGCAACACGCAGCTCGGCCTGCGCCTGGTGTTCTGATATGGCGCGCGTCTGCCGGCTCCCGCCTCGCGAGCGCGAGCCGGCAGGCCCGTGTTAACTTTGAAACTGAATGCGAAAGTTCGTCGCCGCACTTCTTTTTATGGCCGCCTTAATGCCGGCCCAAATTGCCCACCGCCGCGCGCCGGGCTTTTGTCTGATCGATGCGTATGGCCAATGGCGGGATCTTGCCGACTATCGCGGCAAGCCGGTCATCATCGAATTCATGCAGACCATCTGCCCGCATTGCGCCGCCTTCGTGCCGGTCCTCGACAAATTGCGGGCGAAGTATGGCGATAAGGTCGCCATCCTGGCCATCGCGCTTCCGAACGATAATCCGAACACCATCATGCAGTACGTCCAGGGCCATGGAATCAAGTATCCAGTGCTCTTCGACCAGGGCCAGGTGGCCGCGTCCTATGTGCGCGAGCCGCGACTGGGGTTCCCGACAATCTACCTGGTGGATAGTGCCGGAATGATTTACAGCCACTATACTTACGGTCCGATGAGCGGCGATATCTTCGAAGGCAATGGCCTTGACAACGAACTGCAGCGGCTTCTCGGTTCGAGCCCTAAAAAGAAGTAGCGTGATTCCGATTTCTGAGTCGTAGACATGCATCGCTCCAAGGGAAAACCATCCGATCGCAACGGATTCCCCGTTCTCGGTCACCTCGAGCAGACCGCCCTCGAGATTCTCTGGGAGTTTGGGGAAGCCACGGTGCACGATGTAGTCGGACGGTTGGCGCGTCCCCTGGCGTATACCACCGTCATGACCACGCTCGACCGGCTGTATAAGAAGGGATTGCTCGAACGCCGCAAGGCGGATCGGGCTTTCCTCTATTCGCCGCGATGGTCGCGCCCCGAATGGGAGCGGAAACGCGCCGGAGACTGGGTGGCCTCCTTCCTGGCCGGACCCCGCCCTGCCGGAGAATTGCTGATTTCCTGCCTGGTCGACGCCGTCGGCCGCCAGGACGAAGCCTTGCTCGACGAACTCGAAAAGAAGATCCGTCTCAAACGCCGCGAACTGGATCGAAAGGGAAAGCCATGACGCTCTCCTACCTGGCCCGTCTGCTCTGTCTGTGCCTCGCGTGTTTCCTGGTCCTGCACCTGGCTTTGGGCGCTGCCGTAGCGCTGTGTGCACGTCCCGTGCTGCGCGCCGCGGAACGCCGCCGGCCTCGTGCTGCTGCCCGGCTCCTGCTCATGCTCCGCCTGTTGCCGGCGGCATCGGCTTTCGTGGCGGTAGTGACTCTCTGCGTCCCGAGCTATCTTTGGTTGGAGCCGGGTGCTTCCTCCGGCGAGGAGGTGGGATTCGCCCTTCTGGTAGCCGCCCTATCGGGTGGCGTGCTGTGCGGAATGGCAGCGGCGCGCGCACTCGCTGCTTCGATTCGCTCCTGGCGCTACCTACGCGACTGCCGCCGCGCTGCCTGTCTCCGCCGCGTTTGCGGCCGTTCCGTGTGGGTGATGGATGGGTCGGGCGCCCAATTGATGCTGGCGGGCCTGTTTCGCTCCGAGATCATGATCTCGCGCCGCGTGGCGGAGAGTCTTCCTGCCGCGCAACTGGACGCTGCGCTGCGCCACGAGTATGCGCACTGGACGGCGCGCGACAATCTGAGGCGCTTCTTCCTCCTGCTGGCTCCGGGCGGCTTCCCGTTCTCCCGTGCCCTCGAAGATGCCTGGGCGCGAGCCTCCGAGTTTGCTGCCGATGACCGCGCCGTGGCGGGCGATCCCGAACGTTCACTCTCTCTGGCGGCGGCACTCGTCGCCGTCTCGCGCATGGCGGCGCCGGCCCCACCGCCCGCGCTCGCAACCGCTTTACTGGCACGGCCCGAGCAACTCGCGAGCCGAGTCGATCGCCTGCTTGCCTCTGTTCCGCCTGCCGATGAACCGGCGCGCACCGGTACGCTTTGGACCGCCGCTACCGCCCTCATCGCGGCATCCCCGCTGCTCGTCATCGCTCAGCCCGAAGCGCTCGCGAGTGTGCACTCCCTACTCGAACGCCTCGCCCACTGAGCGGTTATCGCAGCTTCGGCGGGAAGTCGGCTTTCGTCCCTGGTCCCTGCTGCCCATTCCACCGCTCTACCATCGACCTCCGGAACTACGACCGTTGGTAGTATCAGGCCCCATGCTGTAACCTGGGTGGCACTTCATCAAGGTTATGTCTCGAAATCTTTGGATTCTTCTGCTCCCGGCCCTCCTCTTCGTGTATTCCTCTTCGGCCCAGACGCCCGATACCGCCACACTGCGCGGGCAGGTCACCGACTCCGCGCACGCCGCGGTTTCCGGCGCCCGCATCACTGCCGTGAACGCGCAAACCGGAATCGAACGCACCACGCAGACCGGCGCGTCGGGCGAGTTCTCTCTTTCCGGACTTCCCACTTCGGGAACGTGGCGCATCGCCGCGACTAAGGAGAGCTTCGCCGAGGCCTCCGTCTCCGGACTCCAACTGACCGGCGGCCGCACCGCTGATATCGACCTGCAACTGAATGTCGCCGCCGGCCAGACCGCCGTCACGGTGACCGGCGTGGCGGGCGAGGTTCACACCGACCAGCCCCAGATCGGCATCCAGCTCACCGCGCAGGAGGCGGAGAATGTGCCGCTGCTGGGCAGCAAAATCAGCTACCTGCCGCTGCTCAACGCCGCCAACCGTCCCGCCATCAACCAGGGCGACGTCTTCATGAACCAGAACATGTTCACGACCAACGGCGCCGGCCGCCGCCAGACCACGTTCGTCGTGGATGGCACCACCGCCAATGAGGCCTGGGGACGTCAGACCATGTTCAGCAATCCGCCGCTTTCGTCCATCGAGGAGATGGACGTGTTGACGAATGCGTTCTCCGCGGAATTCGGCGGCAGCACCGGCAGCGTGGTCAACGTGGTGACGAAAAGCGGAGGCAATCAGCTTCATGGCGAAGTGGGGGAGCTCTGGCGGCCGAATGCGACCTCCGCGGCGCTTTCCGGCTTCACCGCCCAGAACGCCACCTCCGGCAACAACTGGACCAGCGACTCTCTCGGCCAATCGTCGGCGTCCCTTTCCGGCCCGCTCGGATCCTCCGGCCGCACGCACTTTTCCGCCGCCGGTGAGTTTACCCGTGAGAATCGCGGATCGCCGGTGATCTCGCCCGTAGCCCCCGGTATCTTCGTCGGACACTACCGCGACTGGCTCGGATTCCTGCGTGTCGATCACCAGATCAACGATAACCACACGCTGTTCTTCCGCAGCAACGTGGACGGTTTCTACGACACCAATCCGAATGGCGCCGTGGGCGGTAACAACCTTCCGACCGTAGACCGGATCTTCCGCCGCCGCACTTACTCCGAAGAGCTTGGCGAAACTGCCGTGTTCGGGCCGAACCTGATCAACAATCTCCGGCTTCAATTCCAGCTGGCGTCGCCCGTTACCGAATTCGACCCGGTGATCTACGGAACGCAATACCAGGTGCCGATCTCGACCGGCGGCACCTTCACCACCGGCACCTCGCAATCCGCACTGCTGCTGAACCACCAGTATCAGTTCAACGATACGCTCTCCGCCGTACACGGACGCCATCAGCTCAAATTCGGCGCCGACGTCATTTTCGCCCACAGCGGCGGCAACAGCAAGGAATTCGGCGGGCCGATCTATCTCGGCCAGTTCGTCTACAAGCCGTGCACCGAGGCGCTCGCCCTTTGCGAAAGCCAGGCCTATCTCGGCGATATCAATAACGTCCGCACTTATACCCAGAGTTATGGCAACGCGACTTACACGGTGGGCGACACACTCTGGGCGCTGTTCGCACAGGACGATTTCCACGTCCGGCCCGATCTCACCCTGAACCTGGGCCTGCGGTACGAGCGGCAGACGTTCACCGATTCGACCAAGGACTTCGCGCCCCGCGTGGGCTTCGCATACAACCTCCATAACAGCGGCCACACCGTGATACGCGGCGGCTTCGGCATCTACTATTCGCAACTGGTCGACAACATCGCGGCGAATTGGGCGCTCACCGGGCCCACCGGCGTGTTCAACTATACGGCTTCGCCCGGACAGGTCGGGTTCCCCACCAGTGTTTCGGCCGCGCCCCTGGGCGCCTTCCCCGCGGGAGCCGCGGTGCCGCTTCGCAGCCTCTATATCCGGCCGGGCGAAAGCTCCTACCTCAATCAGTTCTTCCCGACCAACACCCTGGTCGGCTATCCTGAAACTCCTCAGCCCGTACTCGGGCCAGTGGACGATCGGGGTGGAGCAGCGACTGGCCGCCGGCTGGGTGCTGGCGGTGGATTACGTCGGCTCACGCACCAGCCATATCAACCGGCCGCGCGATGTCGACCCGCCCTCGCCTTTCATCCGCACCGCCCAGAATCAGATTCGTACCGCGCAGGCCGCCAACTGCACGCGCCCCTACTGGATCTGGTGGTATTCGACCAACGGCATGACCTGCAACACCACCACTGCCACCAATCCGCAACCGCCATACTCGGTGATCCAGAGCGACGTGAACGACGGCTACGCCAACTACAACGCGCTCGACGTGAACCTGAGCCGCCGCTTCAGCAACCACCTCTCCATGCTGGTGAGCTACACGTGGTCGCACGCGCTCGATAACGTCGATCCCGATATCCCCGGCCAGAACCCCAACGACGCCAACTTCACCGGCCGCGTGGAGTACGCCAACGCCATCTTCGATCAGCGCCATCGCTTCGTGTGGAGCGGCGTGTACGTCCTGCCGCTGCACGTGAGCTTCGGCTGGATCGCCACGCTGGCTACCGGCCTGCCCTACAACTTCGTGACCGGCACTACCAATAGCGGCGACACCGGCGCCACCACCGACCGCCCGGTGATCAACGGCGTGGTAGTCGCGAGGAACTTCGGCCGCGGCCGGTCGATTTACGATGTCTCCCCGTTCCTGGAGCGCCCCTTTACGATATTCGGCGAGCGCGTCCACGTGACGCCGCGGATGGAGGCCTTCAACGTCCTGAACCACGCCAATTTCGTCGGATACAGCGGCACTTACGGCACTGGCGACGCTCCGGGCGCCGGGTTCGGCTCTCCGCTGGTGGGTGTCACCAATCAGCTGCCCGCCCGCTCCCTGCAGTTTCGCCTGACGATCGGGTTCTGATCGTTGAGATTTTCGCGGGGCTCCGGGCACTAGCTGAGAGCCCCCGAATGAAGGACCCTCTCATTGCGCCAGTGGCCGCCCTGGCCAGCGGAATTCTCCTGGCGCGATTCGTGCCGTTTTCCGGCCGCGAGATGTCGCTCGCGCTGGCAGCCTTCCTGGCGCTGGGAATCGTCGCGCGGGTGCGGGGCTTCCGCGTTCTGACTTGGACCTGCTGCCTGCTGGGCATTCTCTGCGGCGGCGCGCTCACCTGGCTGCTGCACCTGCCCGGCCCTCCGCCGGAAATCGATGCCACCGGCCGCGAAGTCGTCATCGTTTCGGGCTGCGTCGTTGAACCGCCGGCCATCTCCGGGGAACGCGAGCGCTTCCTGCTCGAACTTGATGAGGGCGCGCGTTCCCAAGTCACGCTCTATACGCGGAACGGCGAATCGCTCCCGCCGCTCCGCTACGGACAGAACATCGAACTCGACGCCCGCATTCGGAAGCCGCGCAATTTCGAGAATCCCGGCGCCTTCGATTACTCCTCCTACCTCTCCCGCCAGCAGATTTTCTGGACCGCCTCGGCCGCCGCGGGCGACGTGCGGATTCTGCCCGGCCATTGCGGCTCGCCCTTCCAGAAAGCCGTCATGGACCTCCGGCAGGCCGCGCTCGGGCGCATTGAGAGTCTCTTCCACGGCGACCCCTACCAGACCGGGATGATGCAGGCGGTCCTGATCGGCCAGTCCTTCCAGTTGCAGAAAGTGTGGACCGAAGAGTATCGCTCCACCGGCACGTTCCACGCGCTGGTGATTTCGGGTACTCACGTGGCCGTGCTGGCTGCGTTCTTTCTATTCCTGCTGCGCCTGTGCTTCGTGCCGGAAAGCATCGCCCTCGTAATCACCGTCGCCGCTTCCTGGCTGTACGCGCTGGTGGCAGGCTGGCAGGCGCCCTGCACGCGTTCCGCCGCGGGACTCACGCTGTTTATGATCGGCAGCTATTTCTACCGTGAGCGCCGGCCGCTGAATCTCCTGGCCGCGGTCGCGCTCGGCTTCTTGCTGCTCGATCCGGCGCAACTATTCGATGCCAGCTTCCAGCTCACTTTCCTAGCCGTCGGATTCCTCGGCGCCTTTGCGTCGCCGCTGATCCGCGCGACCTCCGGGCCGCTCGCGGCGGGACTCCGCGATCTCGACGACCCCGGCCGCGATCTGCACCTCGCGCCGCGCGTCGCGCAGTTCCGCATCGAGATGAGACTCCTGGCCGCCACGCTTCGAGATCTGCGGTTTCCGGCGCGGCTGGCCACCGCGATGGTCACGATTCCGGCGCGAATCCTCTTCTTCGTCTTTGAAGTAACGGTCATCTCGGCGGTGGTGCAGATCGGACTCGCGCTGCCGATGGTGGTCTACTTCCACCGCATCGGCATCTCCGGCCTTTCGGCGAATGTGTTTGTCGTGCCGCTGATGGGCCTGGTGGTGCCGGTAGGTTTCGTCGCCATCTTCACTGGATGGGTTTGGGTGGCACGCGTCGCCGGCATCCTCCTGGCGATGTCGCAGCGCGTGGTGTCGTGGCACGCCGCGCTCGAACCGAATTGGCGGATTCCCACGCCTCCGGTCTGGCTCGGAGTTGCGATCTCCGCCGCTTTGATCGTCGCCGCGCTGGCACGCACGAAATGGTGGCGCCTTGCGACGATCGGCGCCGTCGCCGTATTCCTCGGGCTGCTCGTCGTTCATCCCTTTGCTCCCGAGGTGCATGCCGGAGAACTGGAAATGACCGCCATCGATGTCGGACAGGGCGACAGTCTGCTGGTGGTCTTTCCCGACGGCAAGCGCATGCTCATGGATGGCGGAGGCATCCCCGCCTTCGGCCGTCAGTACCGCTCGCAACTCGACATCGGAGAGGACGTGGTCGCGCCGTACCTCTGGGACCGCTCGATTCGGACGGTCGACGTGATCGCACTCTCGCACGCGCACGAGGACCACATCGGCGGCCTGCCGGCCCTGGTTTCCGACTTCCGGCCGCGCGAGCTATGGGCGGGAGCCACGCCCGAGAGTGCCACGTGGCGCACCGTGCGCGAACGCGCCGCGCAGGTCGGATCGCGGATCACGTGGCTGCAGGCGCCGCGCCATTTCGCGTTCGGTGGCGCGGAGATCGAGGTGCTCGCGCCGTTCCCTGACTACGTCCCGGGCGACACGCCGGGTAACAACGACTCCCTGGTGCTCCGCATCCGCTACGGGGCCCGGTCGTTTCTGCTCACCGGCGATGCGGAAAAGCAGATCGAATACCAGATGCTCGATGCGAAAGAACTGGCCCACGTCGATGTCCTGAAAGTCGCGCACCACGGCAGCCGGACGTCCTCCACCGAAGAGTTCCTCAACGCCGTGTCGCCGACTTTCGCGGTGATCTCGGATGGTTTCGAGAACAGCTACGGCCATCCGCACCGCGACGTGATCGCGCGCCTCGGGGAACACCACGCCGGCATCCTGCGCACCGACCAGGACGGGATGATTACGTTTCTCACCGATGGCCGGCACCTCAGCGTGGAGACCTTCCGCGATCACCAGGTAGGGCAGGCCTCCTGGCCGGCCCGCTTTTGAGTTTCGGTCGCCGCTACCCGGCCTTCTTCGGCGGATCGATGTCGGGAAGAGCTTCGTGGGTGCGCTCGCGGAAACGGGCGTTGAGGCCGGAGGCCAGGCCGACGGCGGAATCTCCGAACTTGTCGCGGAGCCGGTCGGCGGCGGCCATCGTCTGGCGCCAGCGATCGTGGCGGGCGTCGTCGAGCAGGCCGAGCTGCGCCTCCGGCTCCGACCACGAAGAGGCATGGACCCCCAATAGACGCACGGTGGCTCCGGGTTTCCAATGATTCCGGAAGAGCCTGCGGATCTCCTCGTAGAGCTCGGTATCGAGTTGCGTAGCGCGCGGGATGGAGTGGGCGCGGGTGATGGTGGTGAAATCCGTGTAGCGCAGCTTGAGCTGGATGGTGCGGGCTTCCAGGTCCTGCTCGCGGAGGCGGCGGCCCACCATCTCGCACAGGCGCGCGAGCGTGGATTCGAGCACGGCCTGGTCGGCGGTGTCCACGCCGAAGGTATGCTCGTGGCTGATCGATTTCGGACCTTCGTCCTCCCCGATAGGGGTGTCGTACCAGCCGCCGGCGTCGAGGCCGCGTGCCTTGCCGGCGAGCGCCATGCCCCACTTGCCGAAACGCTGCTCCAGGAACTCCTCGTCGAGCTTCGCCAGGTCGCCGACCTTGCGGATGCCGAATGCGTGCAGGTTGCGCTCGGTCACCTTGCCGACGCCGGGGACCTTGCGGACATCGAGCGGCGCGAGAAAGGCGGCTTCCCGGCCGGGAATGATCCACAGGATGCCGTTGGGCTTCGCCTGGTCGGAGCAGATCTTGGCGACCAAGCGGGACCTGGCGATGCCGATCGAGCAGTTGAGGTTGGTCGCCGCCTTCACGCGATCGTGCAGGATGTGGGCGGCGCGCAAAGGCGGCCCGTAGAGGCGCTCGGTGCCGGTGATATCGAGATAGGCTTCATCGATCGAGGCCATCTCGACCACCGGCGAAAAACCTTCGAGCACTTCGCGGACCTTGCGCGAGCAATCGCGGTATCGCTCCGGGTGGCCGTCGACGAAGATGGCTTGCGGGCAAAGCTTGTAGGCGGTGCGCAGCGGCAAGGCGGAGTGCACGCCGAACTTCCGCGCGGCGTATGACGCGGCAGCGACCACGCCGCGCTCGTTGGGGCGGCCTCCGACGACGACCGGCTTGCCTTTGAGCGAGGGATCGAAGAGCTCTTCCACCGACACGAAGAACGCATCCATGTCGAGGTGGAAGTAAGTCCTCACGAGTTCAGCTTACCGCCTTCCGGTTGAAGCGATTCAGCCCGGCGACCAGCAGGACGGCGTCGATCACCACCAGCGCGGCGATCACCCAGACGAGCGGAATGTGCGGCACCGAGGGCACCAGAGAGCCGCGCAAACCTTCGCTCGCATACACCAGCGGATTGATCAGCACCGCATACTGCAAACCAGGGAAATTCTTGAGCGCAGACCAGGGGTAGTAGGCGCAGCCGAACATCATCATCGGAGCGATGATCAGGCTGAACATGAGGCCGATCTGCGTCTGTCCGATGCTGCATCCGAGGGTGAGCCCACCCGCGGCGGAAAGCAGGGCGACCAGGGTGCAGATGATGGCGAATTCCAGCGGGCGTCCCAGGCTGATATTGACGCCGGAGCCCATCAGAAGCCATGCGGAAGGAATGACCACGAGTCCGGAAACGAATGCCTGGATCATTCCGGCCACCACTTTCTCCACCGCGAGCCAGCCGTTTTCAATCGGCGCCAGCAGGCGGTCTTCGATCTCGCGGGTGAACTGGAACTCGGCGATCAGCGGCATGGCCACCGCCTGCACGCCGGAGATGGTCATGCTGATGGCGATGATGCCGGGCAGCAGAATGTTCTTATAACCGGCCTGCATCATGCCGCTGGCGGTAAGGACGCGGCCGAAGACAAACGTGAGCAGCAGCGGCTGGAGCAGGTTCTGCACCAGCATGGGAACCAGGTTCCGTCGGGCGACGTGCCCATCGCGCTGCAACAGGGCGAAGAAAGTTTTCCAGTTCAATCGCGGAGGCTCCTTCCGGTGTGATGGAGGAACAACGTTTCGAGACTCGGTTCGGCAATGTGGACATCGCGCAGTTCGGCTCCAGCGGCCGTGGCGGCCGCGACGATGGGGGAGATGAGCGGTCCGCCGCGATCCGCATAGACATCGGCGGCGACATGATCGGCGGTGCGGACTTCGCTCACGCCGGGCAGTCCGCGGAGGTCTTGCAGGAGACCGTCGGGCGCGTTGTCGAAGCGGAGGCGAAGCAGATAGCCGCCCGGGATCGACGATTTCAGCTCGGAGGGCGTACCCTGGGAGATCATGCGGCCGTGATCCACGATAGCGAGGCGGCCGCAGAGGGCATCGGCCTCGTCCATGTAATGCGTGGTAAGGACGATGGTCTTACCGAGGCTGTTGTAATCGCGGATGATTTCCCAGAGCAGCAGGCGCGTCTGCGGATCGAGCCCGGCGGAAGGTTCGTCGAGAAAGAGGACCTCGGGATCGTGCATCATGGCGCGGGCGATGGAGAGCCGCTGCATCATGCCGCCGGAGAAGCCGCGGACCATGTGGTCGGCGCGATCGTTCAGTTTGAAGCGGTCGATCAGCTCGTCGGCGCGGCGGTTGCGCTCGCGGGTGGACTGCCCGAAGTAAGCGCCGTGGAAGGTGAGGATCTCGCGGGCAGTCAGCGCGAAGTCGAGATTCGGCCGCTGCGGAACCACGCCGATCAGGCGCTTGGCCTGTACCTGCTGCTTCCAGACGTCGTAGTCGCCGATGAAGGCGCGTCCGGAGGTGGGGCGGGTGCGGGTAGTCAGGATGCCGATGGTGGTGGACTTGCCCGCTCCATTCGGCCCAAGCAGTCCGAAGATCTCGCCAGAGCCGATTTCGAGCGAGATGCCGGCAAGGGCGACCACCTCGAACTTCTTTTTTTCCTTGGTGGCGCCGGAGCGCTGCGGAGTGAACGAGAATCCACCCCCGCGGGCGGCCGAAGGCGGCGGAGTGTCATAGACCTTGCGGAGTTCTTCGATGCGGATACCGATTCCCATAGGCGCACTTCCCGTCAGGATGGAGTCGCGGTGGAAGTCTTCGAATCATGATATCAGGCGACCACGGGGCGGCGGGGCTTTGCTAGCCTGAGAGGCGGAGTCCCGGGATGAAGTACTGGTTGGGAATCGTGCTTGCGGCGGCGGCCTTCGGCCAGCAGCGCGAGATCGGCGCCGATATCGGGTACGGCTTCTATCGGAACGGCTCGATTTATTCCGCGGAGGGTTCGGTGGATGCGGGAATCCGGAACCGGTTCGCGGCAGGCATCGACCTGGGGTACGAATTCTCCAAATATGTTTCGGGACAGTTCTGCTATCTCTACCATGACGGGCATCCGTTTCTGCAGGGGCAGGGGGTCAAGGCGGATATTCAGGGGCAATCCCACGCCCTGACGCTGGAGTTACTGTTTCATTTACAGCCGCGCGAGCACCGGCTGCGGCCGTTCGTGGCGGGAGGGGCGGGGGCGAAGGATTACGTGGTAGCGGGTCCCGAGCCGTTCCCGCAGCCGATTCCACAGATCGCCGTGCTGACGACGAACGACGTCTGGAAGACGGTCTTCAGCGTAGGGGGCGGAGTGACTTACCTGCTGCGCCCGCACATGCTGCTGCGGGCGGAGTTCCGCGACTATGTGACGACCTTTCCGCGGCAGCAGATAGTCCCGGCCGAACATAACACGGCGCGAGGCGTCTTCGAGCAATTTACGCCGCTCTTCGGCGTGAGTTATACCTTCTAAGATTTCGCTGTCAGGCCAGCGCTTTTCCGTAAAGTACCAGCAGGCGGCCCCACGCCTTTTCGGCTAACTGCTCGTTGTAGACGCGCGAATCGGGCGGGCACCAGCCGTGCGCTGCACCGTAGACCTCGATCTCGGCCGGCAGGTTGGCGCCGGCGAAGGCCTCTTTCAGGACGGTTTTGTCCTTGGGCGACCGCTCGTCGTCATTGTTGGCGATGCAGATGAGGAATTGCGCTTTGGACTTGATGGCCAGAAGGTGCGGGCTGTTCGGCTGATCGTTGACGAGTCCCCCGCCGTGGAACGTAGCGACGGCGCCCACCCGCTCCGGCACCGCAGCGGCAGTGCGGAAGGCCAGCGGGCCTCCCATGCAGTAGCCCTGCGTGCCCACTTTGCGGTTCTTCGCGACCGAGGGCTGCTGATCGAGCCAGCCGATGAAGGCCTTGGCGTCCGTCATGTTCGTGGTCTCGTTCAGCGAACCGGCGAGAGGCCTCAACTCCTGGATCTGGGTGGCGGCGCCGGCGCCCGCGGTCGGAGCCTTTTTGACGCGGTAGAACGGATTCACCACCAGCACGGAGTAGCCCGACTCCGCCAGCCGCTTGCCCATCTGGCGGAAGGCGGGACGCAGTCCGAAAATATCGGGCCAAACCAGAACTCCCGGCGCGCTGCCGCTCGAAGGATGGACGAAGTAACAGTCCGCGGAGCCGTCCGGCGTGGTGATGTTGACCTCGGATTCTGTGACGGAAACAGCATTGGCGGCTCGCGGCAGCATCATGGCGACTCCCGCTCCCAGCATCGCGCCAAACTGCTTTCGTGTCACCAGGCCGCGGGACTCATATTCCCGCACGTCATTCTCAAAATGGTCCTGATCGCACATACTCCCCTCCCCACGGCATTATACTCATTCGCCTGCCGCACCGCGAAAGTACCGCGCGGACGGTGGACGAAAGAGGATCCACGCGAACACCGCGCAGAAGAACAGGTGGACGGCCAATTCCCTTAGTGGGTGGTGGAGGCTCAGGAATACGTGGAACGCCATCCAGGCGAAGGCCGCCCATCGCGCCCAATTGCGCCCGCGGAGCATCCAGACGCCCGCGATGACTGCCCACAACTCGGTGAGTTCGATGGTCAGCCCCTCGTAGAGCGATGGCCTCAAGTCGCGGAAGTGGTAAACAAAGCCCGCAGTTCCGACCGCGATCAAGACCCAGGCAAGAATCGTCACCGAAATCGGACGTTGGTACGTGTTCATAGCCGAATTCCTCCTCGTGCTCCCCACCCGGGTGCGCGGTTCGCTACTATGGCTCAGAACTATGTCTACCGCACTTGATTCTCTCGAACCCAAGGCCGTTTGGAAACACTTTTCTGCCCTGGCGGCCATTCCGCGTGCGTCCGAAAAGGAAGCGGCGGCACGCGACTACGTGCTTGGCGTGGCGAAGCGGCACGGCCTCGAGGCGGTGCAGGACGAGACCGGCAACGTCGTCATCCGCAAGCCGGCCCGTCCCGGGCGGGAGAAGGCTGTTCCCGCGGTGATCCAGGGGCACCTGGATATGGTCTGCGAGAAGAACGAGGGAACGGCCCACAACTTCGACACCGACCCCATCCGCACGATCGTCGATGGCGATTGGCTGAAGGCCGACGGCACCACGCTCGGCGCGGATAACGGCGTCGGCGTGGCGGCGGCGCTCGCGGTGTTGGAAAGCGACGACGTGGCGCACGGGCCGCTCGAGTTCATCTTTACGGTGGATGAAGAGAGCGGGCTGACGGGCGCGTCGCAGTTTCCCGGCGGGCTGCTGCGGTCCAAGTATTTTCTGAATCTCGACAACGAAGAGGAAGATACGCTGTGCATCGGCTGCGCGGGCGGTGTGAACTCTGTGGCGCGGAGGAAGATCGAGCGGCGTGCGGCGCCGGCCGGCCAGGCTTTGCGCATTAAGGTTTCGGGCCTGGCGGGCGGACACTCGGGCGTCGACATTCACCGGGGACGCGGTAACGCGGTCCGGATCCTGGGGCGCGCGCTGGCAGCGGCGATCGAGCGGATGCCGGTGGACATCGCGGAAATCCAGGGCGGCAGCAAGCGGAATGCGATTCCGCGCGAGGCGTCCGCTGTAGTGGTGGTGGATGCGGCACGGGCGCCGGAGTTGAAGACGCTGCTGGCGGACTATGCGGCGGAAATCCGCGCGGATTTGGGCTCGTTCGATCCCGGCCTGCAGGTCACCGTGGAGCCGGCTACGCGGCCGGCCGAAACCATGTCGGAGGCTGACGCGGCGGCGGTGGTGGGCATGCTCGCCAGTCAGCATCACGGAGTGCTGGCGATGAGTCCGGACATCCCGGGCCTGGTGCAGACGTCGACGAACCTCGCGACCGTGGCGACCTCGGGGGACTACGTGGAGATCGCGACCAGCCAGCGCAGTTCGATCGAGAGCAGCAAGCGGGCCGCGGCGCGGATGGTGGCGACGGTATTCGGAATGGCCGGGTTCACGGTGGAGCGGTCGGGCGATTATCCCGGCTGGAAGCCGGAACCCGCGAGCGACATCGTGAAGACGGCTCAGGCGACTCACGAAGCCGTGCTCGGCAAGAAGCCGGAGTTGATCGCGATGCATGCCGGCCTGGAGTGCGGCGTGATCGGCGAAAAGTATCCCGGGATGCAGATGATTTCCTTCGGGCCGCAGATTGTGGACGTGCACAGCCCCAGCGAGAAGATCAAGATCTCATCGGTAGGGCCGTTCTACAAGCTGCTTACGGGTCTTTTGGAACGGCTGTAGCCGCGGGATTGCGGTAGGATGTTCCCCTGGAGGACATGCGCTGTGACGAAGAACCTTTGGGTGGGAGTCCTGCTACTCGGGCCGGCGGGCCTGTGGGCAGCGGGGCCGGCATTCGATGTGAAGCCCGGTCTTTGGGAGATTACCAGCACGATTCAGATGAGCGGGCTCCCGCCGATTCCGAATCTCGACCAGATGACCCCGGAACAGCGGGCGCGCGTCGAAGCCGCCATGAAGAACATGGCCGGCAATCCGATTACGAACACGACGAAAAGCTGCGTGACCAAGGCCGGCATCGAGGATGCGATCGCGCAGGCGAGCAGCAACCACGGAAGCACGTGTTCGCCGAAGCTGGTCAGCGCGACGGCCTCGCGGGTGGAATTGGATATCTCGTGCGCCCAGGCCGGCAACGACATGAAATCGACCGGCAAGATGGTGATCGAGCGGACGGATCCGGAGCACTTCAAGGGGACCGGATCGATCACCACGACGGGCGGCCGGCGATCGATGGACATGAAATGGTCTTCGACCGGAAAGTTCGTCTCGTCGGATTGCGGCGACGTAAAGCCGCACTAGCTCGGACCATCAGGTTTCCTGCCCTTTCGAGCGCGCTCCCTAACGGTCGCGCCTCTGTGGTCCACAGAGACCGTTAGGGAGCGGGCCAGAGCTTCGCGGTCCGACTGCTAACGCGCAGCGGCGCCGACGCGGCGCATCCACGCGAGTTCCTCTTCGTTCATCGGCCCTGCTTCGAGCGCCCGGAGCGCATCGTCCATCTGGACGGCATTGGAGGGGCCGGTCATGCATAGATCCACCTCGGGGCGCGAGAGCACGAAGCGGTAGCAGTCGGATGCCGTCGGCACCCGCTCGCCTTTCGGAATCCGCGAAGGTTTCAGCAATTGGCCCCAACTGGTGGCGGTGTATGCCACCATGCCGGCACGGCCGTCCGAGGGCAGGCGCGGGAAAATATCGACCTCCGCGCCGGGGTGCGCGGCATTGTAGCGGAAGTGGACGATGTCGCAATCGGGATCGCCTGCCAAGCTCGGGACGAAGGGCCGGTTGTGGCAGGAGACAGCCAGGAAGCGCACCAGGCCTCTCTCGCGCAGACGCCGCGCGGCATCGAGAATCCGCGGCGGCACCGGCTTGTTCCACAGGCCCAGCAGCAGCACGTCCGCATGATCGAGGCCGACCTTGCGGAGTCCGCGTTCGATGCTCCAGCCGAGCAGGCCTGCCACCCGCGTATAGGATTGCAGCACGAGTACGAAGCGGTCGCGCCGCGGTGCGAGGTGGCGGATCGCCTCCGCGAAGGCCGAGGTGCGGCGGCTGCCCCAATAAAGATAGTTGACGCCGTGTTCGAAGGCGCGTTCAACGGCGGCGGCGGGAACGCCGTATGACGCGGACACACCGAGAACGCCGACCCGCAGGCCGGTGCGCCCCAGGACTCGCAGTTCGGTGCTCATTGACTGGATAGTAGCAGGCGAGGCGCTCCCCGGCGAGAGCTGGATCCGGCAGTGCTACAGTGATTCCTAATGGCCGCCCGCGAAGTCCGGCCATCCAGGGAGTGCCGTAGATGAACGGTCGCAGAAGTTTACTTGTCTGTATTGCGTTGTTTACCATTGGGGCTCAAACGAAGAGCGGACAGTATCCCTCCAACTTGCTGGCGGGTCTCGAGTGGCGGGATGTAGGGCCGATGCGTGCGGGCCGCACGTTCGGCGTCGCGGGTAACGCGAATCAGCCCGATACCTTTTATTTCGGCTCGGTAGGCGGCGGCGTTTGGAAGACAGAGAATGCCGGGCACACCTGGGTGCCGGTCTCCGATCAGGGCATTCCGATCGGATCGATCGGCGCGATTGCGGTAGCGCCGTCGAATGCAGACGTGGTGTACGTCGGCACCGGTGAGCCGGATATCCGCAGCCAGAATTCGTATGGCATCGGCATGTTCAAGTCCACCGATGCGGGCAAGACCTGGAAACACATCGGGCTCGAAGGGACCCGCCGAATCGGCAGGGTGGTAGTGGATCCGGCCGACCCGAATCGGGTCTACGTGGCGGCGCTCGGACACGCGTACGCTGCGAATCCGGAGCGCGGCGTGTACCGCTCGACCGATGGCGGCACGACATGGAAGAAAGTGCTGTTCCACGGCAACGACGTCGGCGCCATCGATCTGGCGATCGATCCGAAAAATCCAAAGGTGCTGTACGCATCGCTGTGGGCGACGCGGCGGCCGCCATGGGCGGTGTATGCACCGGCGAACCTGAAGGGCGGCGGACTCTATAAGTCGGTCGATGGCGGAGATACCTGGAAGCAACTCACTAAGGGGCTGCCTACAGACGACTTCGTGGGCAAGATCGGGATCGCGGTGGCGCCCGGCAATCCGCGGCGGCTGTGGGCGGTGGTGGACGACGGAGGTAGCGCTGTGCCCCGCGGACTCGGCGGCGGCCGCGGCGGGGCGGAGCCCCCCGACACGGGCGGCGGTGTGTATCTCTCCGACGATGCGGGAGCCTCGTGGCATCGCGTGAATCGCGAGACCCGCCTCTGGGGACGCGGCTGGTATTTCGAAGCGGTGACGGTGGACCCGAAGGATCCAGACCGTGCCTACATCATGAACACCGCCACCTATATGACCACGGACGGCGGTAAGACGTGGGTGCCCATCAAGGGCGCGCCGGGCGGCGACGACTATCACCAGTTGTGGGTGAACCCCAAAGACGGGAATCGCATGGTGCTGAGCAGCGATCAGGGCACCGTGGTGAGCGTGGACGGCGGCAAGACGTGGAGCACCTGGTACAACCAGTCGACGGCGCAGGTCTATCACGTGGCGGCGGATAATCGCTTCCCCTACTGGCTCTACGGCGCGCAGCAGGATAGCGGCGGCGTGGGCGTGAGCACGTGGTCGCGACAGGGCGTCCTGACATTCCGCAACTGGGAGCCGACGTGTCTCGCGGGTGAAAGCGCGACCGTGATTCCCGATCCGAAAGACGGCAACATCCTCTATGGCAATGGCGCGGGCCGCTGCGACCAGGCGTTGAACGTTTCGGTGCCGCTTGGCGGGCAACTGCCGCCTCCCGATCTGAACGATCCGAACCGCAAGACGTGGACGCTGCCGCAGGTATTTTCCGCGGCCGACGAAGCGCTCTATTACGCAGATCAGTTCGTGATGCGGTCGCGCGACCGCGGGAAGACCTGGGAGAAGATCAGCCCGGACCTGGCGCGGGTGAATCCGGAAGTGCCGGCGAATCTCGACCCGGTGACCGCCAAAGATATCGATCAGCCGATGACCAGCCGTTTCGGCGTGGTCTATTCGATCGGGCCCTCGCCGCTGCGCGCGGCGACCGTTTGGGTGGGCACGGACGATGGTCTGATCCACGTGACTCGCGACGATGGCAGGAACTGGCAGAATGTGACGCCGCCGGCGATGACCGCCTGGAGCAAGGTGTCGCAGATCGAGGCCGGGCACTTCGACGCGGAGACTGCCTATGCCTCGGTGGACCGGCACCGGCTGGGCGACAACCAGCCTTACATCTATCGGACGCACGACGGCGGCAAGACCTGGCAGAACGTGACCGCGGGGATTCCCGACGGGGCCTACGTCAACTGTGTGAGGGAAGATCCGAAAGCCAAGGGGCTGCTCTATGCGGCCACGGAGTTGCGCGTCTATGTTTCGTTCAACGACGGCGCCGAATGGCAGCCGCTCCAGAACAACATGCCCGTGACGTCTGTGCGGGACATCGTCGTTCACGGCGACGATCTGGCGATCGCCACTCACGGGCGCGGCTTCTGGGTGATGGATCAAATGAGCGCGCTGCGCCAGATTGCGGCGCAGGGGGCCGACATCGTTTCCTCGACGGCATATCTGTTCCAGCCTAGCGAGACGTACGCGATCCGCGCGGGCAGCATGAACGGGACACCGATGCCGCATGAGGAACCGCAGCGCGCGAATCCGCCGGGCGGCGTGGTGGCGTACTACTGGTTGAAAGCGCCTGAAATGCAGCCGCTCAAGCTCGAACTGGTGGACGCGGGCGGCGTGGTACGGGCATGCGCGGCGAGCGATACACCGGTACGTCCGGTGGATACGGAGACGCTGAACGTGCAGGCCTATTGGGAGCAGCCGGCGGCCACGCCCTCGGTCGCGGCGGGAATGCATCGCTTGGCCCTGGGAGCGGCTCCCGGACGCGGTGCGGGTGGATTCGGAAGGCGTGGCGCCGCCGCGGCTCCGCGGGATGCCTGTACCGGTGAAGTGCCGGCGCCAACGGGCGGCGGCCGTGGAGGCTTCGGTGGCTTCGGCGGGCGCGGAGCTCCGGGGCTCAAGCCGGGCGAATACACGCTACGGCTGGTGGTGGACGGAAAGACGTATACGCAGCACGTGATACTCAAGCCCGACCCGCGCGGCGCGCCGGAAGGCGGCAACGACACCTTTGGGGACGATGACGATAAGTAGGGCAGGCTGGGATGGCCTGCCCAAGGCGTACGCCAGTGCGCCCGGCGACTAGGAGAGCCTGAGCATGCGCATCGTTTCGCTGCTGGCGAGCGCTACGGAGATCGTGTGCGCGCTCGGTGCGGGCGACCTGCTGGTAGGCCGCTCGCACGAGTGCGACAACCCGGACTGGGTGAAGCGCCTGCCGCTCTGCAGCGAGCCGGCCTTCGATGTTTCGGGTTCGAGCGGGCAGATCGATGCCGAAGTGCGGCGGCGCCTGGCGGCGGGAGAGCCGCTCTACACCATCCACGCCGATCGCATCCGCGAGCTGAAGCCCGATTTGATCCTCACCCAGACGCACTGCGACGTGTGCGCGGTGACCCCCAAGGACGTCGGGTGCTCGATCGAAGCGCGGCAGGTGGCGCTTTCGGCCTCGCGGCTCGAGGACATCTTCGAGAGCATTCTCGAGATCGCGCGCGCCCTCGGAGTGGAAGAGCGGGGGAGCGAAGTGGTGGCTCGCGAGAAGGCACGGCTCGACCACGTCCGCCGGCGGACGGCAGGCTTCCCGCGGCGTCGCGTCGCGGCGATCGAGTGGATCGACCCGCTTTTTGCCATGGGGAATTGGGGGCCGGAGCTGGTGGAGATCGCCAACGGCGAGTCCGTGCTCGGACGGGCGGGCGAGATGTCGGGAACGGTCGACGCTCAAAAGATCATCGACGCAAACCCGGAGGTGGTGATCGTGGCGCCATGCGGCTTCGATCTCGAGCGGACCTTGCGCGAGCGGCCGCTGCTCGAGGCACAGGAATGGTGGGGCCGCGTCGGCCCCGTGGTCTTCGCGGACGGCAACCGGTACTTCAACCGTTCGGGGATGACCGTGGCGCCGACAGCGGAAATTCTCGCAGAGATTCTGCACGGAGTTTCGTTTGACGGTTCAGCCGAAGGAGTTCACTGGTGCCGGGCATGAAGAAAGTGTTGCTCTCCTGGAGCAGCGGAAAAGACAGCGCGTGGGCGCTGCACCTGTTGCGGCAGGAGCCGGAAATCGAGGTGTGCGGGCTGGTCACAACCTTCAACACGTCGGCCAATCGGGTGGCGATGCACGCCGTGCGGCGGTCGCTGGTGGAGGCGCAGGCCGCGAGTATCGGACTTCCGCTGTGGCAAGTGGAGCTGCCTTGGCCGTGTTCGAACGCCGAATACGAAGAGCGGATGGCGGCGGTCTGCCGGAGGGCCGTGGCCGAAGGGATCACCGCGGTGGCATTCGGCGACCTGTTTCTGGAAGAGATCCGCGCTTACCGCGAAAAGCAACTCACGGGTACGGGGCTCGAGCCGCTCTTTCCGGTGTGGGGGATTGCGACCGCGGCGCTCGGCCGGCAGATGATCCGCGCCGGGCAGAAGGCGCTGATTACGTGTGTCGATCCGTCGAAGTTAGATGCATCCTACGCCGGGAGAGCCTATGACGATGGCCTGCTCGATGGGTTGCCTGCGGCGGTCGATCCCTGTGGCGAAAATGGCGAGTTCCACACGTTCGTGCATGACGGTCCGATCTTTTCGCGAGGTCTCGAAGTAAGAACCGGGGAGATCGTCACGCGCGATGGCTTTGTGTTCGCAGACGTTGTAGGATAGGCCTCCCGGCGTACTGCCGGGAGGCCCGTTTCTCTA
Source organism: Terriglobia bacterium (assembly GCA_963796675.1). Classification (GTDB taxonomy): domain Bacteria; phylum Acidobacteriota; class Terriglobia; order Bryobacterales; family Bryobacteraceae; genus CAWCDJ01. The sequence continues at coordinate 273,941 of CAWCMS010000020.1, read as the reverse complement.
CCAGTGAATGCGTAGTCCGAACTCCATCTGCCGCGGCGTATTGACCTGTCCGCCGTAGTAGACGTTGTTGGTGCCCAGTACGCCCCAGTCGCCCGGATCGCTGATATCCAGGTAGGGGTCACCCAACTGCGTGTGGTTCAGCAGGTTCGTGAACTGGAACAGCAGCGTCGCGCCGACACGTCCTTCCTTCCAGATGCCGATGTCCTTGGAGATCGTGGCATCCAGGTTCCAGGTCGGGAGGCCGCGGATCACTCCGCCGCCGCCGCAACTGGTGTCGTAGCCCAGAATGCACGGACGAAACTCCTTGTAGATCTGGTCGGGGTTCGAGAACATGTTGATGCCGTTACCACCGTTCGAGGTGTTCGAGTTCACGCCCGCGCCGCTCGCCGAACTGGCCACGTTGAGGCCGTAGATGGCGCTGTTGCTCCCGGTGTAGGGCGCAGCGAGTACCGCGCCGTCAGCTACCAACGAGTTATTGGCGTTGGTGCTGCCGGTGTTGCAGTTCATCTCTCCGAACGATTCGCAACTGCCGTTGTAGTTGAAGATGCCCAGCGGCTGTCCGCTCTTCGCCGTGAAGACCGGCGCGATCGACCATCCTCCCAGCAGATGGCCCACCACCCCGTGCTGCGTCTTGTAGAACGGCATCTGCCACAGCATCGTCAGGTTGTAGATGAATTTGTAGTCGAAGAACTGCGGCCCGTAGTTCGCGTGAACGTTCCATGGGTCCAGCACGCTGTAGGAACTCGTGGCCTGCGACGAATTGCCGGTGCCGAGCGCGCGCGCCCAGGTGAAGTTGGAGCGCGCCGTCAGCCCGTGCCAATCTCGCAAGGTGAGTGAGGTATAGGCCGCGTTGTAATTGCCGAAGCCTGTCGACGCATCGTAATACACCGCCGAAAGCTGGCCGGCCGGAATCGACGCGGAGGGGCTGCTCGGCATGGTGCGGCCGAGCGTCCAGGAAGAGGCGCCGTTCAGTGCAGCCCACAACTGGTACACCTGGTTGTTGGCAATCAGGCTATTCATCGTACCGTTATTGGCCACCGCCGCGGTGCAACTGGCGTAGCCTCGGCAGAAGGCCGAGCCCGCGCCGCCCAGGGCGTTCTCGAAAAAGGCCTGCGGCGCGACATTGACCGAGTTGCCTCCCGCCGCGGCGACTGCAAAGTAGGTTTGGGCGAATGCCGAAGCGAAGCTCTGTCCGCCCAGGGTGGTCATGTAGGGCACTGCATCGAGGTCGACCTGCTGCCATTCGTTCCGGATGATGCGCCCGATGTAGCCGACTTCGAGGATCGCGTGCGACGAGATCTCGCGCTGGATGCTGAGATTGAAGTTGTCCGTGCGCGCCGGCCGGAAATTCGGATCGAGCACGGAGCCTGACCCGGAAGCGGCATTCCCACCGATACCCGGTATGTAGGGCTGCGCCAGCGTCTGCGAGATCGCCGGCAGCGGCGCCTGGAGACCGTCGGTGCCCACGCGGAAGGCTGTGGTCGGGTCGAGACCGGCGTTCCCCAGGCATTGCCCGGTGCTGCTCGGGTAGCAGGAAACCGCCTGACCGAGGCCGGTACCGAGCAGCGGCACCAGCACGAGTCCCACGCCGTTCAACCGGCTGAATACGCGGCTATAGCCGCCGCGGACCACCGTCTTGCCGTGGCCGAGCAGCGTTCCCAGCAAGCCGCTGTCGTAGTTGGGGTTCCATGCCACCGCGACGTGCGGACTGAGGCCGCCGTAGAACGGATTGTACGGATACTTGGTGCTGGCCCCGGATACGTTCTTTACCGTCGCCCAGGCGAGCGTGGGGTTGTAGACCTGCCCTTGCAGAGCGGCCGACTGCCGCGCCGATAGATAGCCGTCACGCTGATCGGGTGCCCGCTGGTATCCGTCAACTCCACCTGCTTGCCGTTCAACTCGTACGGCGGCATCTCGACCGTATAACCCAGCCCGTAAGACAGCGTGACAGTCGGCTTCATGTGCCAGGTGTCGGTGAAATAGATGTTGTACGACGGAATGATGCTCTGGTCGAACATCGAGGACCCGGGCGGCTGCAGAGTCAGCTGCGATCCGCTGCGCGTGAACAGGTCCTGGGATTGATCGACGATGCCCAATACTTCCGAGTACAGCTTGTTGTAGTTGCTGATCTGGCTGGTGGGAACTCCGGTCGGCCGGTAATTGGAAGGATAGGTCATACCACCGCCGCTGGTGATCTGGTAGACCGGTGCATTCATGATGCCCTGGCCGTTATCGTTGCGGAGGTGGTAGTCGAAATTGCGCTCGTACATACCGCCGAACGTGATCAGGTGGTTGCCGCGGATCTTGGTCACGTCGTCGCGCAGCATCTTGTCCTGGCCGTCCCAGAAGCGCTGCCGCACACTTTGCGTGTTGACGTTGTAGGGAATCAGGGCGCTCGACGATTCACCGCCGATTTCGAGCGCGCCGCCCAGGCCCGGCAACTGTGGTGGAGCGGCCGAACTGCCCCACTGCCAAAAATTGCGCAGATAGCTGAAGCGGAAGTCGTTGGTAGTGGTGGCTGAGACATTAGTGGTCAGGCCGGCCACCCACAAGCTAGGCTGCTGCGGGCGAACGGCGCGGGCCGCTGGGGTGCCTAGCGTATCGCCGGAGAGCGCGCCGCCGATATCTACCTGCTGAGTCCCCAACTTGATCAGTTTGTAGTCGCGGTAGCTGGTCATGAATCGCCACTTATCGTTAAAGTCGTGATCGATTCGCGCCACGTATTGATTGGAAGTCGTGGGCAGGCCGACTACGCCCTGATAGTTCAGGGTGTTGTAGTGATCGCCGCCGGTTGTGGTGTTGGGCAGCGGCATATACTTCTGCCAGAGTTGCGACACCTGCGAGTTCAGCCCGAGGCCGCGAGGATCGCACGAACCGTTCGGGCATACCGCGGGGTTGTACGTTACGCCGTTCACGGTCACAGGCGACTGGTTCAGGTTAATCGGAACATAACCGGCCGAACCCTCATTGATGAATATGACACCGGCGCGCATCGTCGCCGTGGGCACCGCCCTGGTGTATACCGAGGATTGCGGATAGCGGTAGCCCTCGTAATTGAAGAATCCGTACCACTTGCCCCCCAGGAAGTTCTTGGGGATAATCGGTCCGCCGAGTGTTGCCCCGAAGCGGTTGTAGTGGGTGATCGGCAAGGGCGTATAACCCAGATCCCCGGACGCGGTGTGGTTGTTGTCCCAGGAATTGGCCGCGCCTACGTCGCTGCCGAAGTAATACTCGTAAGCGGACCCGTGGATGCCGTTGGTGCCGCGCTTGGTCACCATCTGTATCTGGCTGCCGGAGGAGCCGTTGAAATCAGCCGTCTGTCCGCTGGTCGCGACTTTAAACTCTTCCACGCTTTCGACCGGGGTCGGCAGCACGCCGGAAGGCGCACCGTTGCTCGCGAAACTACCGGTGTAATCGCGCATACTGCCATCCATATCGTTGGAGTTGTTGCCTCCGTCGAGTTGGAAGGTGTTCTGGTCGTACATCGCACCGGCCACGCTCCCTTCGGGAGTTACGCCCGGCTGGAAGATAGCGAAGGTGGATGCGTCGCGCCCCAGGTTAGGCAGCATGATCAGGGAGGGGCCGGTAAGCGTCGTCCCCACCGTGGCATTGGTCGTCTGGAGGTCGGCTCCGGAAGTGGATACCACTTCCACCGTGGTCGATGTCGACCCGACTTCCAGCTTGGCGTTAATCGTCAGCACCTGGCCGATCTGTACGTGCTGCTGGCCGACCTTGAATGCGGAAAATCCCGTCTTGCTAATGCCGATATCGTACGTGCCCGGCGGCACGTTGACGAATGTGTACCGGCCGGTGTCGTTGGTCAGAGTCGTTAGCGCGCTGTTCGTAGTGTTATCGATAAGTTTGACCTGGGCACCGGCGATGGCGGCATTCTGTTGATCCGTCACCTGCCCCGAAACCCCTCCGGTCGATGATGTTTGTGACCAGGCAGGCACACCGGTAATCACACTTCCGGCGAATGCCATGCCGAAAACAAGTGAAGCAACCCTCCACTTCGCGAGACGCATGTATCCCTCCTCTATTACGTAGGCCAGCGCTCTCGTCCTCGTAGGTAAAGGACGACGAGTAAGAATATTGGGCGAATTGTAGGGCTACTTTCATTAAGTGTCAACCGGATAATTTTCGCTGGGGATTTCCCCGGATGGCCCGGCGCCGACTTGCGCCACATCCTCGTCGTCGCAAACAATAGAGAAATATGCTCCCTTTCCGTTGGGGCTGCGGGCTTGCTGTCCTTTCCATCGCCGCTTTCCTGGCTCTCTCGGGCCATGCGCAAGGTCCCGCTGCCGACTCTCAATCGATCGACGCCGATCGTGGCGCCGCCGGGCTCGTCCGCTGGCTGCACGCACTCGAAACGCGAGCCAGCATCCTGATGGTGACTGCCCATCCGGACGACGAAGATGGCGGCATGCTGGCCTATGAGTCTCGCGGGGCCGGCGCGCGCGCCATCCTCATGACGCTCAATCGCGGCGAAGGCGGCCAGAACGCGATGTCTCCGGAACTCTACGACTCGCTTGGCCTGGTGCGTACGCAGGAACTGCTGCAGGCGGACCGGTACTATGGCGTGGAGCAGTACTGGGCCAACACGATCGACTACGGCTTCTCCAAAACCCGCGAGGAGGCGTTGGAGAAGTGGGACCACGACCGCGTTTTGGCCGATGTGGTTCGCGTCATCCGGATGACGCGGCCGCTGGTCGTCACGTCCGTTTTCGTCGGCGCTGCAACCGACGGCCACGGCAATCATCAGGTGGCCGGACAGATGGCGCAAGAGGCCTTCCTCGCCGCCGGCGACCCCACAAAATTCCCCGAGCAGATTCGCGAAGGCCTACGCCCCTGGACTCCGCTCAAGGTTTACGCCCACGTCCCGTTTTTTGCCGTAACTCCGAAGGGCATGTACGACTACGCCATCGATAAATATGTCCCCGTGCGTTTTTTCGACTACATTCACAAGGCCTGGTCGAGCGAGCGGCCCGCGACCAATCTGACGATCCAGGAAGGGGAGTACTCTCCCGCCAGCGGGATGACTTATCTTCAGATCGGCCGCGAAGGTTTGGGCAGCCAGAAGACGCAGAACAACGGAGTCTCGATCCCCGCGCCTGCCTCCTTCGCGAGCGAGTATCACCGCTACGATTCGCGCGTCCCCGCCGCGGAGCATGAGGAGACCTTCTTCGATGGCGTCGACGTCTCGGTGAACGGCATCGCGTCGCTGACGCCCTCCGCGCCGGCCTATCTGACGGCCGGCCTTGCGGAGATGGCCCGGATCGCTGCTGACGCGAATCGCCAGTATCAGCCCGACCGCCCGCAGGCCATCGCCCCGCTCCTGGCCGAGGGTTTGCAGAAGACACGTGTCCTGATCGAGCGTGCCCACCAGGACCGCTTCGCCGACGTGGAGTTCGAACTGCGCGCCAAGGAGGACCAGTTCGAGCACGCTCTCATCGCCGCGCTCGGCCTCGACGTGCAGGCGACAGTCATGCCCGATCACGAACCGCAGGAGCGGAATCCGTTCGCCGCTGCCTCTCCCACCTTCACCATCGCGATTCCCGGCCAGTCTTTCGGCGTCCAGGTGGATGTGTCCGATCAGGGGCCGGATCCCGTATCGCTCGAATCGGTCTCAGTCGCCGCATCGGACGGCAAGGCCTGGAAGATCGAGCCCAGCGCCGCCGCGCCCAGGAGCATCGCCGGCCGCGGGCAGGCGCAGGCGAAGTTCTCGGTTGCCGTGCCTGGGGATGCTGCACTGACTCGCCCGTATTTCAGCCGGAAGGATGAAGAGCAGCCTGTCTATCACATCGACGACCCGCGCTATCGCAACTTGTCCTTCGCACCCTACCCCCTTTCGGCGGCCGTGGCGGTCAACTACCGCGGCGCGACCGTCCATCTCTCGCAAGTCGTCCAGACTTTGCAGCGCATTCCGGCCGTGGGAATGGTTGCCGAGCCGCTGCTGGTCGGTCCCGCGATCTCCGTGACGCTCTCCCCCGGCGCCGGAGCGGTTCCGCTGGGGACGAAATCGTTCGCCTTTTCCTGCACGGTCCACAGTAACGTGAAAGGTCCCGCGGAGGGTGTGCTGCGCCTGCGGCTGCCGGCCGGGTGGAAATCATCGCCCGCCGCCGCGCCTTTCTCAATGGCGCGCGACGGCGAAGACCACACGGTCACCTTCTCCGTCCTGCCCGGTCAGGTGGAGGCCGGCGAAGAGAGCATCACGGCTGTCGCGGAGTATCAGGGTCGGACTTACCAGGAAGGCTATCGGCTGGTCGGCTACCCGGGCATCCGCTCCTACCCGTATTACCGGCCGGCTGTCTACCGCGCGGTCGGCGTCGAAGTCGAAAGCGCCCGCGGACTGCGGATCGGATTCCTCCCGGGCACCGGAGACGACGTCCCCACCGCGCTTGCCGACCTGGGCCAGCAGGTGACCACGCTCTCCGCCGCCGATGTGATGCAAGGGGATCTTGCCGGCTATGACGCCATCGTTCTCGGCACGCGCGCTTATGCCGTGCGCACCGAGCTGAAATCCGCCAACAATCGCCTGCTCGATTACGTGAAGAACGGCGGCGTGCTGATCGTGCAATACAATCTGCAGGATTTCGACCGGAACTACGGCCCCTATCCGTTCAGCCTCGGCGGCAATCCGCAAAAGGTGGTGGACGAGGAGTCGAAGGTCACTCTGCTCGAACCCTCCAGCCCCGTTTTCGCCTGGCCCAACCGGATCACGGCGGCCGATTTCGCAGGCTGGATCGAAGAACGCGGCCACGGCTTCATGCAGTCCTGGGACCCGCGCTACCACGCCCTGGTGGAAACCGCCGACCCCGGCCAGGATCCGCAGCGCGGGGGGCTCCTGGTGGCGCGCTACGGCAAGGGCGCCTACGTCTACGACGCGTTCGCTCTCTATCGCCAGTTGCCGAACGGCGTGCCCGGCGCCTACCGCATTCTGGCGAACCTGGTGAGTCTCGCAAAGAATCCGGCATTCACCGATTGGAAGTGATTCGGTCGACAATGGAATTTGTGGCGCCGGCCTGGGTGCCCGCCACGCGAAAAGCTAAATGCAAAAACACATCGTTCCTGCCGCCGGTCTCTCCGGCAGCATCACATTGCCCGGCGACAAATCGATCTCCCACCGCTACGCCATGATCGCCTCCATCGCGGAAGGGGCCACGCGCATCCGCAACTACTCGACGGGCGCCGATTGCCATTCCACGCTGGGCTGCGTGCGCGCGTTGGGCATCGAGGTCACCGGCGAAGGCACCGATTTCACCATCCACGGCCGCGGCCTGGATGGGCTGCGCGCGCCGGCCGCGGATCTCGATGCCGGCAACTCCGGCTCCACCATCCGCATGCTCAGCGGCATCCTGGCCGCGCAGCCATTCCGCACCCGGATCGCAGGCGATGAATCGCTTTCGCGCAGGCCGATGCAGCGGATCATGAAGCCGCTGGCCGAAATGGGCGCGCGGATCGCAGCGCGCGAAGACAAATTCCCGCCGCTCGAAATTCACGGCGGCAAGCTGCGGCCGATCGAATACGCGCTGCCGGTCCCCAGCGCCCAGGTGAAGACGTGCGTGCTCTTCGCGGGCCTGTTTGCCGACGGAGAGACGACGGTCGTCGAGCCCGTGAAATCGCGCGACCATACGGAAATCGCGCTGCGCGAATTCGGCGCCGAACTGACCGCCGGCCGCGGCCGGATCACGATTGCGGGCCGCCCCACGCTGACCGGGCGCGAATTGACCGTGCCCTCCGACCTTTCCTCCGCTGCCTTCTTCCTGGTTGCCGCGCTGCTCGTTCCCGGGTCGCGCCTTTCCATCCGCGGCGTAGGCCTCAACCCGACCCGCTCCGCGCTGCTCGATTTCCTCGCCGGCATGGGCGCGAAAATTCAGGTGCCGGAACTCGAAAGCCGCAACGGCGAGCTGGTCGGCGAAATCGTGGTGGAACATTCGGCGCTGCGCGGCGGCACGATCGAAGGGCCGCTGACGGCCGCGCTGATCGACGAAATCCCCGTGCTGGCCGTGCTCGGTGCCGCCACCGAGGAGGGACTGACGGTGCGCGATGCCTCCGAGTTGCGGATCAAGGAGACCGACCGCATCCGCACGGTGGTCGATAATCTGCGCCGCCTGGGTGTGGCCGCCGAAGAACTGCCGGACGGCCTGGTCGTCCCCGGCCGCCAGAAATTCCGCGCCGCCGAGTTCGATTCCTTCGGCGATCATCGCATCGCCATGGCATTCGCGGTGGCTGCCCTGCGTGCCGATGGCGAGTCCGTCATCAACGAAGCCGAAGCCGCCTCGGTTTCCTTCCCGGAATTCTGGGATACGCTCGCGGGCCTTAGCCGGCCGCGGTAAGCTCCATAATCAGCGCATCGAGCGCGATGGTCTTCTGGATGTTCCGGCGGATGAGCTGCGCGATCTCGTCGACCTTCGCCACCGCCCGCCGGATCCAGGCGAAGTCCACCTTGCCGGCCAGCGCGTCGAGCTCGCGGCGAATGTCCTGATTGCGAATTTCTCCCGAGCCCGTGTGCAGCACCAGCAGATCGCGCAGCAGGTCGTAGAGCACCTTCAGGTAGAGATCGAGCTTCTCGCTCTTGCTGCGGCCCAGGGCCTCGGAAACCGGCACCCATGAGGAGAACGGCGCGACGCCGGCCGCCGTCTTGAGCAGTGCGAGCATGGCCGCGCGGCGCCGGTCGTAGACTTCCAGGTCGAGCGAGACCGCCACGCCCGGGCTGCCCGCCGCGAGTGCCATGCGCCGCTCGGCTTGTTCCAGCCCGCGCGCCCGTCACGAACTCCCTCATCTCTTCCGGCGAGAGCGGCGCGAAGTGGAACGGGACCGAGCGGGAACGGATGGTCGGCAGCAGGTCGTAGGCGTTCTCCGCCGTCATGATCAGCACCAGGTGGTCGGGCGGCTCTTCGAGCGTCTTCAGCAGCGAATTGGCGGCCTGGTCGTTGGCGCGGTCCACGTGGTCGATCAGGAACACGCGGCGCTTGCCCTGGTGCGGCAGAAACTGGGCGCGCTCCTTGAGCAGCCGCGTCTGCTGAATGGAGATCTGGCGCAGCGGACCGTCCGGCGGGAAGGTGACGAAATCCGGATGCGAGGCAAACAGCAGCGGATCTTCGTTGCGCTTGTCGGCCTGCCATCTTTCGCGGGCGGCGACAGGTCCAGGTTTTCGGCGAGGCTCAGGTCGTCCTTCTCGATCCGCTCGGGGTGGGGCAGAAGGCGTGCGCCCAGCCGCCGGGCCAGTGTGGCCTTGCCGACTCCTTCCGGCCCGGCGAATAGCAGCGTTTGCGCCAGGCGGTCCTGCGCGAGCATCTGCTCGAGCGCCTGCGTGACGTGCGAGTTGCCCCAGAAATTCTCAAACATAAGGCCGCACCACGTTCCAGACCTCTTCCTCGATCGCTTCGATCCCCGCGCGGCCATTCACCACTTTCACGCGCTGTGGTTCGGCGGCGGCCAGCTCGTGGTACGCGTCGTAAACTTTGCGGTGGAACTCCAGCGACTGATCGTCCATGCGGGTCTCCGAGTGCGGTTCGGCAAGGTTGCGCGCGCGAGCGCGCGCCAGGCTGGCCTCGGCATCCACATCCACCAGGATGGTGAGGTCCGGCTTCAGGCCCCGGCAGGCGATGCGGTCGAGCGCCAGGACGTTGTCCGCGCCCAGTCCCCGGCCGCAGCCCTGGTAGACCAGGGAAGAATCGGTGAAGCGGTCCGAGAGCACGATTTCGCCGCGAGCCAGCGCGGGCGTGATCCATTCGTCCACATTCTGCGCCCGGGAGGCGAAGTAGAGGAGCAGTTCGGTAGTCGGGCTGAGCTCCTGATGGGCGGAATCGAGCAGGATCCGGCGGATCTTCTGCGCGATCGGCGGGCCGCCGGGCTCGGTGGTCTCGAGGACGGTCCGGCCCATGGCACGAAGCCGGTCGGCGAGGCGGTGCATCTGGGTGGTCTTGCCGGAACCGTCCATTCCTTCGAAAGTGATGAAGAGGCCGCGTTTTTCCACGTTCAGACGCTATTGTAGCGGCTGGCGGCTGGGCCTCGCGCCCCGCCAGTCCTGAGTGAAATGCCCCAGTTCGGGATATTCAGGCTCGGAAATGTGGGATTTCGCTGCGTGTTTTCAATATTTGAGACCTTGGTCACCGAAATGCAGATAAGAATCGTCCAGATTGGAGAAGAGATGAACTTCGATCAATCCCCGATGCTTGTGATCTGGGAAGTCACCCAGGCCTGCGACCTGGCATGCGTGCACTGCCGCGCTTCCGCCCAGTCGGAGCGAAATCCCGAAGAACTCACCACGGAGCAGGGATTCCGCCTGCTCGACGAGATCCGCCGCTTCGGCGAGCCGCTCATGGTTTTCACCGGCGGCGATCCCCTGAAACGGCCGGATCTGTTCGACCTGATCCGCCACTCCGTAAAGATCGGCCTGCGGACCAACGTGACGCCCAGTGCCACGCCCCTGCTGACGCCCGAGGCCATCGACGGCTTTAAAGCGGCCGGCGTCTCGCGCATGGCCATCAGCGTCGACGGCCACGATGCCGCTTCGCACGACGATTTCCGGGGCATCCCCGGGACCTTCGACCGCGCCATGCTGGCTCTCCGTCACGCACGCGACATCGGCCTCGATACGCAGTTCCAGACCACCGTCACGCGCCGCAATATGGAGCACCTGCCGGAGATCGCCGAGATCGTCAGGGACGTGCGCTCGAAGATGTGGAGCCTCTTCTTCCTGATCGTGACCGGCCGCGCGCTCGAAAACGACGACCTGCGGGCCGAGGAATACGAGCAGGTCTTCGAATTCATGTACGAGCTCTCGAAGACCGCGCCCTTCGGCATCAAGACGACCGAGGCGATGCACTACCGCCGCTACGTGGCGCAGCGCATCCGGGCCGAGCACGGGGCCACCGAAAACGAGAACGCCAAGGGCGTGGCGTGGCGGACGGCCGGCGTCAGCGACGGCAAGGGCTTCGTCTTCGTCTCCCACACGGGCGAGATCTACCCCAGCGGCTTCCTTCCGGTGAGCGGCGGCAACGTCCTCAACAGCCCGCTGACCGACGTCTACCGCAACTCCGACCTCTTCCGCACCCTGCGCGACACCACCCAGCGGGAAGGCAAGTGCGGCATCTGCGAATACCAGAAGATCTGCGGCGGTTCGCGCTCCCGCGCTTACGCACTGACCGGCGACTTCCTGGCCGAAGATCCGCGCTGCACCTACCAGCCCCACCTGGCCGACGCCGTACTGGGCTGATCCTCACACTCGGGCGCGAAGCGGAGCGCCGGATTACCGGAAAACGGCCTGCTACTATCGAGAGAATGGCCGATAACGGACTATTTTCTCTCGATGGTGACGTGGCGGTGGTGGTCGGCGGCGGAGGTGTGCTGGCGGGCGCGATGGCGGAAGGCCTCGCGGCTGCCGGCGCGTCCGTGGCGATTGCCGGCCGGACGCAGGAGCACGCCGAAGCGCGCGCCCGGTCGATCGAAGCCGGGGGACGCCGCGCCATCGGCATTCGGTGCGACGCCACCAGTAAGGCCGACCTGGTCCGCGCGCTCGATACCGTGCAACGGGAATTCGGCAGGGTCGACATTCTAATCAACGCCGCCGGAGTAAACTCGACCACCCCATTTTTCGAAATTTCCGAAGAAGAGTGGTACCGCATCCTCGATATCGACCTGAAGAGTATTTTTCTGGCCTGCCAGGTTTTCGGGAAGGCTATGGTGGATGCCGGCCGTGGCGGCTCTATCATTAATATCAGCTCGGTATCTTCCGGGCCGCCGCTTTCGAAGGTTTTTACTTACAGTGTGGCGAAGGCCGGAGTCAATCAGATTACCGAGTTTCTGGCCCGGGAGCTGGCGCCTCACCAGGTCCGGGTAAACGGAATCATTCCGGGATTTTTCCCGGCCGAGCAGAACCGCAAGGTGCTGACCACCGAGCGCGTCTCGAGCATCCTGACGCACACGCCCATGCAGCGGTTCGGAGAAGCAGAGGAACTGGTCGGCGCGGCGGTCTACCTGGCATCGCGCAAGGCGTCCTCTTACGTGACGGGGTCGATCGTGCGGGTGGACGGCGGCTTCATGGCGATGACCATATAGTTGGTTGTCGGGAAATTTCCCGAATTTCTACTACGACCCTAGTAAGTTCAGGGATCCGCCTAGGGGAAATTCCCAATTCCGATTATCAGGTCCGAGGATGCGTACCCCCAAAAAGGGGTAGGTGCTGAGGGAAACTGCCCAGGGCGGGCCTCGGGGCGTCGGAAGAATGAGACGATTCAGTGTGAAACTATTGACTCTGGATGGGGTTACATGCTTTAATCATGCCAGCTTGCTTGGCGTGGAAATCAGGCTGGCCGGGTCCCCGTTACGCACTGAAGGGAAAGAATTTCTCTTGACAGCAGACGGGCAATCAGTTACGACAATCTTTACCGCGTCTGGTTTTCGTGTGCCATTTTGTATCTGTTTCCTGTGAGCGCAGAAGGCATATAACACAACAGACATGCGCCGCAGAAAAAAGGCTTCAGCATTACCCCGCAGCTAACTTGATGAGCTGCGAGGAGTTGACTCTCCGCCCGACACGGAGAAGTTCCCTGGTTGACTGAACAGTTTTGGCTGTACTTTGAGGCTCAGGTTGGAGAGAACTTCGACCGATTCAAATTTCGCAATTCACAAGGAGAAGGAAATGGAATTTTCGCAGATTGTTTACTGCGATTGCTCTGCTTGCCCTCTGCGTAGGGCTCGCGAGCGCGCAGGTGCAGATCGGAACCATCGGCGACGTTAGCGCCGGTGCTCTGGCTTGCACGGCCAGTGTCGCTGCACCTCCGGCGCTGCGTTCGGAAGGTATTACCGAGCTGATCGGTGATATCGTCCTGCAATGCACCGGCGGCCCGGTACCGGTTACCACCCCGGGTGCCAATTCGGTGAACACGGCCAACATTACGGTCAGCCTTGGCACCAACGTAACCAGCCGGTTGCTCGGTCAGGGCACGGCCACCAACCCCAGCAACAGCTCGGAAGCGCTGCTGCTGATCGACGAGCCGGGCTCGACCCTCTTGCCGATCGTTCCGGGTAGTGGTCCTGGTGCACCGCAGACTCCGTGCGGCAACTCGACGTCCGGCGCCCAGATTGGTGGGCCCTGCTCGACGTTCGCAGTCGCCAGCGGTACTACTGTGGTTGCCAGCTCGAGCTCGACGTCGGTCGTGGCTCCTTACAACGTGTATCAGGGTCTGGTGAACGCCAACCAGGTCACCTTCAATGGTGTGCCGATCCTGGCTCCGTCGACGGTCGGTATCGCCCGTGTGTTCCGCATCACGAACATTCGTGCGAACGTGTCCGGTCTCGGTTCCAGCGGTCTCCCCGGTACCACCCAGCTGCTCGCTTCGATCTCGATCAGCGGCAACACCGCTCTCCCGATCAACGCTCCGGTGCAGATTGCCGGTTTCGTGCAGCAGGGCCTGAACACCGGCCTGAAGAGCCTGTCCAGCGCCAGCTCGAGCTTCACGCTCCAGTCGCTGCAGCAGTGCTCGAGTCAGACCCGTCTCCCGGTTGCGACCCTCGCATTTAACGAGAACTTCGCTACCGCCTTCAAGACCCGCGTTGCCGCACCTCCGGGAACCACGGGCAGCAACCCTGGCATGCAGAATGTCCCCGGAACGATCTACAACTCGGAATCCGGCTTCATCCTGCCCTCCGTCACGGGTTCCACCCCGATCGGCGGCACGGCTGCGCTTGCCGGCTTGGCCGATGGAGGCACCCGCCTGAAGGCTGTCTTCAACAATCTGCCCGCAGGCGTGAGCATCTATGTTTCCACGGTCAATGTGGCCAACGCCAGCGGCCTGCCGATTTCGAACCCGGGTGGCACCTCGACCACTCCGTTCGCCCAGTTGGTTGTCAGCGAGACGACGCCTGATTCCGGCGGCGTGATCCCGACCGTTCCCCGACCACGACTGCCGGCAGCATTCCGGTGGCCCAGTTGGCGATCGTGAACAATTCGGCGACGGCGGTTTGGGAAGTCACCAACACCAACCCGTCCGCTTCCGAAAGCCTGTACTTCGGTGTTTATGTCAGCTATACCGCGAACACCGGTTCCAATTCGCCGACGCCGGGAACGGCAACGGTGAACATGAGCTACGCTCCGACCAGCACGACGACCAGCGCCTCCTCGACCGCCTTCATTCCGCGGTTCGTCGATACGTCCTCGGCGTCCAACCTGTTCACCGTAGCGATCTGCCAGACCGTACTGCTCTATCCGTTCGTGACGAACCAGGCCGGCTTCGATACGGGTATCGCGATTGCGAATACCACGACCGATCCGTTCGGGACGTCGCCGCAGGCCGGTGCTTGCACCATGTACTTTCTATGGCGCGAGTGCTCCGTCGGCTTCGGTGAACACGGGCAGCATCGCAACTGGGACCGTGTATACGACTCTGGCGTCCACCACAGCGGCGGGCTTCCAGGGCTACATGATCGCGGTTTGCAACTTCCAGTTGGCTCACGGCTTTGCGTTCATCAGCGACCTCGGTGCGCGCAACCTGGCGATGGGCTACCTGGCTCTGGTTCTGCCGAACGGGACTGGCGCCCGCATGGCGACCGAGCAGTTGGATAACTAGTTAGCGGATTTGCCGCGAAAGCGGTAGATCAGCTACAAAACAATGAGAGGGGGGCTTCGGCTCCCCTCTTTTTTTGTCAAATTTCAACTATTCGCGCCGCCGAGTAGTGCTAGACTGGAATTCACCCGCGTCCTGCCCAAAGTCCAACCGTGTTCATCGAGGAGGTATCTTGCACCGATTCCAATTTCCTACTGTCGTGGCGGCGGTGTTCGCCGGGCTTCTTGCCGGAGCGGCCGCTCCAGCGCAGACAGTTACCGTAGTTGCCGGCAACGGTCAGTTAATCTGTTCGAATTGTCTTCAGTTAGGCAGCTTTCAGACCCTCAAAGTATTAGTCACCGACGCGAGCGGTAGTCCGCTCAGCAATGTGACTGTAAGTTGGGCAACCAACGCAAACTCCACTCAGGCGCTTCTTGCCGCCTCTTCCACCGTCACTCTGTCCGACGGCACCGCGACTAACTCGCTGTTTGCCCTTTCGCAGCTTCCTCCTACCATTTATTGGCAATATACTGTTACCGCCACGGCGGGCAGTTCGACGGCAACGTTTACCCTCACGCAGGGCTTTGGATATTCTTTCGGTAGCGGCGCGATCTTGCAGCCTGCGAACGTGTCGTTCCCTTCGCTTCCCGCCGGTTTGAGCGGTACCGCCGGCAGTATGGCCAGTTCGACGGTCCAGGTGCTGGTCACCGATCGCAGCGGCCAGCCGATTCCGAATATTGGGGTCTCTTTAGCGAACCTCGGCACCACCGGGTCCACGATCAGTTGTAAGGCGAGCGCGGGTGCGGGCACGGGATTGGTTCTCACCGATGCGACTGGCGTCGCTACCTGTACGCCGGTCTTCGGCTCGGTCCCCGGTCCGGGAACATTCCAGGTGAATGTGGGCGGCGCGTATCCAGGCGCCGATTTCACGGCGACTCCGACCGCATACGCTCTCTCGAATCCGATCCAGTTCTCGACAACGCCCGGGATTGCCGGTGCGGTCGTCATCACTCAGGGTAACAACCAGACGGTGAACCCGGGACAGAACCTGCCCGTGGCGCTGGGGGTGCAAGTGAACGATACCTCCGGCAGTCCGCTGGCCGGTCAGGGAGTGGCCTGGACGGTCACGCCTTCTACCGCGGCATCGCTGTTCAACACCGCGACGACGACCGATTCGAACGGCCGGGCAACCACCGGCGTGGTCGTGACGAATGGCTTTGCGGCCGGGACCTTTACAGTTACCGCGAAATCCACCGCCGACTCGACTAAGTCCGCGACCTTCACGGTCACGGTAGTTCCCGTCGTGTCGATCACCGGACTTACGATCGTCTCGGGTAACAACCAGAGCGCGCCGGTGAGCACTGCGTTCAGTTCGCCGCTGGTGGTTCAGGTTTCGGTCAGCTCCGGCTCCGCGGCGAATATCCCGGTGCAGTTCCACGTGGCCGGTGGTTCGGTTTCCCTGAGCGCGAGCAACGTGACTACGGACGCGAACGGGATGGCCCAGGTCACGGCGACCGCCGGTACCGTCACGGGCGCGGCATCCGTCACGGCTTCGATTACGTCCAACACCGGTGTTGGCCAGCAGACGTTCTCCCTGAATGTGCTGCCCCCGGCGCCGGCAATTACCGCCTCGAATTTCGTGAATGGTGCGGATGCGTCGCTCGCAACCCTCTCGCCTTGCGGCATCGGCGCGCTGGTGGCGGCTCCTTCGGTTCTGGGAGTGACGGGCCCGGTTCCCACGTTCCCGGGAGTTCCGGTCTCCACTTCCATCCGGATCCTGTTGAGCAATATCTCGGCGCCGATCCTGAGCGTCGGCACCCTGGCCGGCGGGCAGGGCCAAATCCTGTTCCAGGTTCCGTGTGAGGTTGCGCCGGGTAGCGTCCCGGTCAGCGTCAACCTGGGCGGCGGCACCACGAACCTGACCCTGACCGTGCAGGCGGTGAGTCCGGGCGTCTACCAGACGCCGATGTCGGACGGTGTGGCGCGCGCGGTGCTCGTCCGGCCGGACGGCTCGTTCGTCAGCCTGGCGAACCCGGCACGGCGCGGAGAAACCGAAGTGGCCTACGTGACCGGTCTGGGGGCGACCTCTCCGGTAGTCGGCACGTCCTCGGTTCCGGCTCCCAGTTCCTCGGCGACTGTGGCGGGCACCGTGATCGCCGGGATGAGCGGCCAGGGTGTGCCGGTCTCCTACGCACGGCTTTCCGAAGACCTGCCTGGCATCTATGTCGTGGCCTTCCAGATTCCGAGCGACATGACGACGGGCAACAACGTGACCTTCTCGGTCGGCGTGGTTCCGGTGGGCGGCAGCGCGCCGGTCAACAGTAACGCAGTCAAGGTACCGGTCCAGTAATCAATCCTCCTCGAAAGGGGCCGGGTTTTGCCCGGCCCCTATCTTTCTTCTCCTTACTTTCGCCCCCATAGCTATACCTTGTATGTTGCGCAATTAGTGTAGATCTGCTTGTGTGCGTATAACTCCGTCCTAATCAAATAGATCCTGAAAAAAATTCTTGCTAAAAAGATTCCACGCGTGCCACTATTGGTTGTGGCCCGGATCGGCCAACTTTAGGCCTTTTAGGGATATAAAGTGGACGGATTTGAGCAACTGGCGATGGTCGAGCCTCCTCGGGGGATGTACCCGGGCCGGCTGGACGAGAAGGGCCGCTGTAAGTTGCCGGCGGCCTTCCAGCAGTACTTTGCCGCCCTGCGGGAAAAGAAGTTTTTCGTCACCAGCCTCGACCGTCGCATAGCCCAAATATACCCGATGGAGGTCTGGCGGCAAAACGAGAAATTTTTCGAGACATACCGCGAAGATCCGGAATCGCCGCAACGTGGCGTTCAATGCGGCGGACCTGGGCGCGGAAACCGAAATGGACGGCCAGGGCCGGATTCCTTTCCGCCGGAACTGCGGCGCGAGCTGGGCATCGAGAATCAGCCGGTGCGGCTGTTCGCCTATCGCGGGCCGAATCGAAGTTCTGAGCGAGCAGATTTACGAAGAGCGCAAGCGCGAAGCGGCGCAGACCGCGGCGGAAGATGTCGACCAAGCTGGAGGCGGCGGGGCTGAATCTGATGCCCTATGCATGTTCCCGTCATGGCCGCGGAAGCGATGGAGCTGCTGGCGGTCCGGCCGGACGGCATCTATCTGGACGCCACGGCCGGGCTTGGGCGGCCATACGGCGCTGATCGCGCAGCGGCTGACCACGGGACTGGTGATCGCCAACGACCGCGACGCGCAGTCGCTCGAGATGGCGCGCCGCAACACGGCCGAGTGGGCGGACCGGATCCGGTTTCATCAGGGCCGCTTCGGCGAACTGGCCGAAGCGGTGGCGGAAGCGGGCTTCGAGCAGGGTGGACGGCCTGCTGGCGGACCTGGGGGTGAGCCGCTATCAGCTCACGGCGCCGGAGCGAGGTTTTTCGTTTTTGGCGGATGGGCCGCTGGACATGCGCATGGATCAAATCCACGGGCATGACGGCGGCCGATCTGGTCAATTACACAGCCGAAAAGGCGCTCGCCGACCTGATTTTTCAGCTCGGCGAAGAAAGGAGGGCGCGGAAGGTAGCCAGAGCAATCGTCCGGGCACGGCCCATACGGAGCACACTACATCTGGCCGATGTAGTGGAGCGGGCCGTGCCCAGGACGGGTCGTTTGCATCCCGCCACCAGGACCTTCATGGCGCTGCGCATGGCGGTGAACGACGAGCCGGGCGAACTGGACCGGCTGCTCGAGATCGGCCCGGACTTGCTCAAGAGCGGCGGCCGCATGGTGGTCATCAGCTTCATGTCGCATCGACGACCGCAAAGTGAAGGAGCGGATTTCGGGAACTGGGCCGGGAAGGGCGGGCGCCAGATTCTGACCAAGCACCCGCTCCAGCCCAGCGACGCAGGAGACTGCGCAGAATCCGGCCTCGCGCAGCGCCAAGCTGCGCGCGCATCGAGATGAACTAGGGAGGGTTAGGCAAGATACATCCGGCACGAAGGCCGTTACCGAGGAGGCATTGCACGGAGGTGAGCGGAACCATATGGCGAGCCTAGCGGGCAGCCTTCCAGCGCCAGGCCGGCGCGGAACGGCCGCGCGTGCGAGCAGCGATCCGTATCCGCTGCGCGCCCTGCCGCAGGAAGACGTGTTCTTCTATTGCAAGAAGATCGACAACTCGCGCCTGGTGCGCGAGCCCGATCCGCAAGCGCGCGGCGCCTGCTGGTCGGCCATCGGCGCGGCCTGCGTGGTGCTTGCCTGCTCGACCGGCGTGCTGGCTCCCAGCGTCGCCAACACGCTTGCCGGCTACAAGCTGGAAGCCCTGCGGGCCGAGGAGCGGCAGCTGCTCGACGAACGGCCGCACGCTGGAACTGCAGGAAGCCGAACTGCTGAGCCCGGAGCGGCTGGAGAAACTCGCCAAGGGCCAGAACCTGGTGACGCCCGTCATCCGGCCAGGTGGTCCACCTGGAAGCCAGGCCGACGGCGCCGTGGCGATGGTGAAGTAGGGCCGGGCTATCGGAGGGGCGTGCCCGGTCACGCTGATCGCAGACATGGTGGAGCGTCGTCTGACATGGCTCGCCGGCGATCGTCCTGCTCTGGGGCGCGGCCATCTTTTGTCAAACTGATTTCGCTGCAGGTCATGCATCACCGGCAATACGTCCGGATGGCGCGGGCGCGCCAGGAAGTGTCGGTCGAGATCCCGGCGCCGCGCGGCACCATCTTCGACCGCAACGGCCAGCGTGCTCGCCATGAGCATGCCCACCGAATCGGTCTACATCAATCCGCTGCAAGGTCCGGATCTCGAAGTCGCGGCCCGACATCCTGGCCGGCGCACTGCATCTGGACCGCAGCCGAGCTGTACGGCGACATGAAGCTGGCGCACGACAACCACCGCGGCTACCTGTGGATCAAGCGCAGATCACGTTCGACGAAGAGCGAGCGCCTGCGCAACCTGGGCCTGGACTGGATCGGCATCCAGCGCGAAAGCCAGCGCCACTATCCGAACGGCACGCTGGCGGCGCACGTGCTGGGCGGCGTGGATTTCGAAGAGAAGGGCAACGCCGGCATCGAGAAGGCGCTGGACGCCGACCTGCGCGGCATGCCCGGCCAGATGCGCCTGCTGACCGACGTCAAGCGCCGCGGCATCGATTCGCAGCTCGCCACCGAAGCCGCGCCCGGCGCGCCCTCACCCTGACCATCGACGAGCGCCTGCAGTTCGTGGCCGAGCGCGAACTCGCCGCGGCCGTGGAGGCGCACCACGCCGCCAGCGGCAGCGTGGTGGTGATGAATCCGTACACCGGCGATATTCTGGCGCTGGCCAGCTATCCCGACCTTCGATCCCAACGTGCCGCCGCAGCCCGGCGAACGCTCTCAGACCGGCAGAATCACGCCGTCTCGGTGCCGTTCGAGCCCGGCTCGGTGTTCAAGGTGATTACGCTTTCGGCGGCGCTGGAAACCACCAACTGACGGCCCGACAGCCTGATCAACTGCCACGGCGGCGTGCTCACGCTGCCCGGCCGCGTCATCCACGATTCGCACGGCGGCCTGGGCATCATCCCCATGGCGCACGGTGCTGGCGAAATCGAGCAACATCGGCGCCATCCAGATCGGGATGCGGGTGGGGCCAGCAGAACATGTACGACTATGTCCGGCGCTTCGGATTCGGGCAGAAGACCGGCATCCCGCTGCCCGCCGAATCGCGCGGCCGCTGCGCAGCTGGCGCGCTGGGGAAAGACCTCGCTGGCTTCCATCTCCATGGGGCAGGAGGTCAGCGTCACCACCTGCAACTGGCGCAGGCGGCGGCGGTGGTGGCCAACGGCGGGCTGCTGGTGCGGCCGCGGCTGGTGCTGAAGAAGGGCGACCATGACGTGCCGCCGGCGCAGCCCGGTGCGCGTGATCCGGCCGGAGACCGCCATCACCATGCGCCAGATGATGGAAGGCGTGGTGCTGCACGGCACCGGCACGCGGGCGCGGCTGGCAGGCTACACAGTGGGCGGCAAGACCGGCTCGGCGCAGATCTTCGACTTCGCCACCCGGCACTACACCCACACCTACAACGGGTCGTTCATGGGTTTTGCGCCGGTGACCAATCCGGCCATCGTGGTGGTGGTGACGTTGAATGGAACGCACGGCGACGGCCGGCTTCGGCGGCGCGGTGGCGGCCCCGGTGTTCCACGCGGTGGCGACGGAGGCGCTGCGGGTGCTGGACGTGCCCAAGGACCTGCCGGACGAGCCGTTCCGCGAAACCTGGCCAAGCGCCGACGATCCGACGACCTGGCCGATGCCGACGACTCGCCGGACGGGCCGAATATCCTGGAAGATAGCGACGACGACGACAGCCCGCGGCCGCGCACGCCGCAGCCTGCCGGCCGGCCCCAAGGTGCCGAATTTCCAGGGCATGAGCATGCGGGCCGTGCTGGCGGAAGCGGCCGCCAAAGGGTTGCCGTGCTGCCGGACGGCAGCGGCATCGCCCGCGTGCAGACGCCGCGCGCCGGGCGCCGTCCTGCATGAGGGAGAACGCATCCGCGTCCGATTTGCGCGATGAACCTAGGCGAGATACTCGCGGGTGTCCGGCTGCGCCAGCCGCTGCCGCCGGAGCTTGCCGCGCGGCGGTCGAAGGGCCTGGAGTACGACTCGCGCCGCGTCCGGCCGGGCTTCCTGTTCTTCGCGTTTCCGGGCAGCCGCGCCGACGGCCGGCAGTTCGCGCGGACGCGCTGGCGCGCGGCGCCGTGGCGGTGGCCAGCGAGAGCGAAGCGCCGGCGGAGGGCCTGGCATCGCGCTGGATCCAGGTGGAGCACGGGCGGCAGGCGCTGGCGCTGGCGGCGCGCAATTTCTACGGCCAGCCGGACGAGCGGCTGGGCCTGACCGGCATCACCGGCACCAACGGCAAGACCACCACGGCCTATCTGGTGGATTCGGTGCTGCGCGCGGCCGGCCACGTCACCGCGATGATCGGCACCATCGAATACCACCTGGCCGGGCGCGTGCTGCCGGCCGTCAATACCACGCCGGAATCGCTCGACCTGCTGCGCCTGTTCGCCGAACTGGAGCAGGCCGGCGGCACTCATGCCACCATGGAGGTTTCCTCGCACGCGCTGGCGCTGGGGCGCGTGTACGGCCTGCACTTTCACACCGCGGTGTTCACCAACCTCACGCGCGACCACCTGGATTTCCACGGCACCATGGAGGCCTACTTCGCCGCCAAGCACCTGCTGTTCGCAGGCGCCGGCGCGCCGCCGCCGCCTTTGCCGTGCTGAATCGCGACGACGAATATGGCCGCGCGCTCGAAGCTCCATCCCAAGACCCGAGTGCTATCGGTACGGCCTGGGCGCCGAATGCGGACCTGCGCGCGCGCCACATCTCTTCCGGCTTCCAGGGGCTGCGCTTCGACGTGCAATTCGGCAAGCTGCGCTTCGCGGTGGAATCGCCGCTGATCGGCAAGATCAACGTGTATAACATCCTGGCGGCCTGCGGCGCGGGGCTGTCCTACGGCATCGCGCCGGAGACGATCGCGCGCGGCATCGCCGAACTGCGCGCGGTGCCGGGCCGCTTCGAGCGCGTCGACGAAGGCCAGCCGTTCGTGGTGGTGGTGGACTACGCCCACACCGACGACGCGCTGCGCAACGTGATCGCGGTGGCGCGCGGTCTGAATCCCAAGCGCGTGATCACGCTGTTCGGCTGCGGCGGCGACCGCGACCGCACCAAGCGTCCGCTGATGGGCCAGGCGGCGGCCGAAGCCAGCGATTTCGTGGTGCTGACCAGCGACAACCCGCGCTCGGAAGATCCGCTGGCCATCATGAACGACGCGCTGGTGGGCATCCGCCGCGTGGACGTGCCGCACGTCGTCGAGCCGGACCGCGCCGCCGCCATCGCCCGCGCGCTGAAGGAAGCGCGCGAGGGCGACATCGTGATTCTCGCGGGCAAGGGTCACGAGACCTACCAGATTCTGAAAGACAAGACCATTCACGTTCGACGACCGGGCGGTGGCGAGAGAAGTGCTGAAGGGGTTTCGGGTATCACAAGACCCGAGTCAGCCATGACCCTGGATTTACAAGAAGTTGCGAGCGCGATGGGCGCCGCCGGGCACGCCGCCTGCGAGCCGGTCGCGGGCTGGAGCGTGGACACCCGGACACAGCAGCCCGGCGATGTCTACTTCGCGCTGCGCGGGCCGAATCACGACGGCCACGATTCGTGCCGCGCGGCGTCGGGAAGGGCGCCGCGGCGGTGGTGGTGGAACGGCAGGACGGTTCGGCGCGCCGAATCGAGTTGCTCGGTTGCACGATACGCTGCGCGGCCTTGCAGCAGCTGGGCGCCTGGGCGCGCGGAATTGGGGTGGGACGGTGGTCGGCGTTACGGGCAGCGCCGGCAAGACCACCACCAAGGACGCCATCGCGCATCTGCTCTCCGTCGGACATGCCGGTCGGCAAGACCATCGGCAATTTCAATAACCACGTGGGCGTGCCGCTTTCGATCCTGCGGCTGCCGGACGACTGCCGCGCCGGCGTGCTCGAAATGGGCATGAATCACGCGGGCGAGATTCGCGAACTGGCGCGGCATCGCGCAGCCGGATATCGGCGTGGTGACCAACGTGGGATACGCGCATGTGGAGTTCTTCGACTCCATCGAGGGCGTCGCCGCCGCCAAGCGGGAGCTGATCGAAGCGCTGCCGCCCGATGGCGTCGCGGTGCTGAATGCCGACGATCCGCGCGTGGCGCGCTTCGCCGAAGTGCATCCCGGCCGCTCGATCACGCTTCGGATTTTCGGAAGGCGCCGACGTGCGGGCCGAGAGCTGGTCGGAACCGGCCGCGACGGCACCCGCTTCCGCGCGCTGGGCGTGGATTTCGAAACCGCGTCTGGCCGGGCGCCACGCCGTGCTGAACCTGCTGGCCGCGATCGCCGTGGCGCGCGTCTTCGAGATCGCGCCCGAGCGCCTGCGCGAGCCGGTCCGCACCTTCACCACCGGCAAGATGCGCGGCGAGCGCCTGGAGCACAACGGCATCGTGGTCTGGAACGATTGCTACAACTCGAACCCGGAAGCCGCGCGGTCGATGCTCGACGTGCTGCGGCAGACGCCGGCCGGCCGCCGCATCGCGGTGCTGGGCGAGATGCTCGAGTTGGGGCAGGTCGGCGCCGGAGTTGCATCGGCAGGTGGGCCGCTATGCCGCCGAACGTGGCATCGATCTGCTGATCGGGGTGCGCGGCGCGCGCCCGGCGCGATGGTGGAAGCGGCGCAGCGGCGCGGGCCTGCCCTCGAACGCGGCCTGTTTCTTCGAGGACCCGGAGGAGGCCGGCGAGTTTGCCCGCGCGGACGGCGCGCGCCCGGCGACGCCGTTCTATTCAAAGGCTCGCGCGGCGTGCGCGTCGAGCGGGCGCTGGAAAGGTTTTTGGCTGTAGGGAGTTATCCCAATGCTCTACTTCTGCTTTACGAACAGCTTTATTCCGCGTACGTCCAGGCCCGTTCCGCGTCTTCCGGTACGCCACCTTCCGCACGGCATTCGCCAGCCTGACGGCGCTGTTCCTGTGCATCGCGCTGGGGCCGTGGCTGATCAACAAGCTGCGCGAATTTCAAATCGGGCAGTACATCCGCGAAGAAGGGCCCGAAGTCGCACCAGAAGAAGGCCGGCACGCCCACCATGGGCGGCGTCCTGATCATCATTTCGATCGTGATTCCGACGCTGCTCTGGGCGGACCTGCGATACGCCTACGTCTGGATCGCGGTCGCGGCCCTGCTCGGCTTCGGCTGGATCGGCTTTCTGGACGATTATGCCAAGATCACCAAGCGGCGGAACCTGGGGCTGACGGGGCGGCGCAAGCTGTTCTACCAGTTCGCTGGGCTTCGCATTTGCCGCCATGCTGCTGGTGATGCGCGCCTTCGGCGATTTCTCCACCACCATGAACGTCCCGTTCCTCAAGCAGTTCAAGCCGACGCTGATGATCGAGTCGCTGACTGCACAATCCCTGGACCTACGTTCTGGGCGTGCTGCCGTTCTGCTTTTTCGTGGCGCTGGTGGTGGTGTTCACCTCGAACGCCGTGAACCTGACCGACGGGCTGGACGGCCTGGCGATCGGGCTGATGGTGATCGCGGCCGGCGCGCTGACCATCCTGACCTACGCCGGCGGACACGCCACGCTGGCCGAATACCTGCAACTGGCGCGTAACCCGCGCACGTCGGAGCTGACCATTTTCTGCGGCTCGATGACCGGCGCGAGCCTGGGCTTCCTCTGGTATAACGCGCATCCGGCGGAGATTTTCATGGGCGATGTGGGATCGCTCGGGCTGGGCGGCGCGATGGCGATCGTGGCGATGCTGATCAAGCAGGAAATGCTGCTGCTGTTCATCGGCGGCATTTTCGTGCTGGAAGCGCTTTCCGTGATCCTGCAGGTAGGCAGCTTCAAGCTGCGCCATGGCAAGCGGATTTTCAAGATGGCGCCGCTGCATCACCACTTCGAAGCGCTGGGGTGGACGGAATCGAAGATCATTGCGCGTTTCTGGATCGCCGGCCTGGTGCTGGCGCTGTTCGCGCTGACCACGTTGAAGCTCAGGTAACCGATGGAATTTGCAGGTATCGAACGCGCTGGTAGTCGGGCTGAAAAAGTCCGGCGTGGCTTCGGCGGAGTTTTCTGGCGAAGCGCGGCGCCCGTGTGCGCTCGACCGATATCAAGCCGCTCGACCAGCTTCCCGGCGCCGCCGAATTGCTGGAGCGGCTGCGGATCCCGTTCGCGCAGCAAACGCCCGAGGTTTTCGAGGGCGTCGAACTGATCGTGCTTTCGCCGGATGTCCCGGCCGATCTGCCGCCGCTCGAAGAGGCGCGAAGGCGCGGCGCGCACGTCATCGGCGAAGTCGAACTGGCCGGGCCGTATCTCAAAGGCCGCACCATCGGCATCACCGGGTCGAACGGGAAGACCACCACCACCAGCCTGATCGGCCACATTTTGCAGGAGGCCGGCGTGCCCGTCCAGGTGGGCGGCAACATCGGGTTCGCCGTCACCGGTATGGTCGAAACATCGCGCGACGACGGCTGGAACGTGCTGGAACTTTCGAGCTTCCAGTTGGAGACGATCTCGGAATTCCGCGCGCACATCGGCCTGGCGCTCAACGTGACGCAGAATCACCTGGACCGCCACCATACATTCGAGAACTACGCCGCCGCCAAGGGGCGCCTGTTCGAAACCCAGAAATCCGGCGATTTCGCGAGTGCTGAACGCCGAGGACCCGGTCTGCGTGAAGTATGCCGAGCGCACCGCGGCCACGCCGCAATGGTTCAGCTCGCGGCGCAAAGTGACGCCCGGCGCCCACCTCTGCGACGACAAGCTCGTGCTCGACGGCACGTTGCTGATGACTGCCGGGGAGATCCCCATCCGCGGACGCCACAATATCGAGAACGTACTGGCAGCGGCGATTGCGGCGGCGCGCGCCGGCGTCGCTCCGGAGGCCATTGCGGCGGCCGTCCGCACCTTCCACGCGGTGGAACATCGCCTGGAGTTCGTCCGCAACGTCGGCGGCGTCGACTTCTATAACGATTCGAAAGCGACCAGCGTAGACGCTACGCTGAAGGCGCTGGAGGCTTTTCCCGGCGGCCTGTGGGTGATCCTGGGCGGCAAGGACAAGGGCCTCGACTACTCGGTGTTGCGCGAGCCGCTTGCCGCCAAGGCGCACGCCGCCCTGCTGATCGGCGCGGCCGCGGCCAAGATCGCCCGGCAATTGGATGGCGCGGTGCCGCTGGTGCAGGCCGGCACGCTCGATGCCGCGGTCGCGCACGGCTTTCGCAACGGCGGCCCCGGAGACACCGTGCTGCTCGCGCCGGCGTGCGCCAGCTTCGATCAATTCCGCAGCTTCGAGCATCGCGGAGAGGTTTTCAAACAGTTAGTGAACCAACTCGTACCCAAGGGATAGCTCATGTCGCAACGGCTCAAGACCGATTGGATTCTGTTCTCCACCGTGCTGGCGATGGCCACGCTCGGGATGGTGATTCTGTACAGCGCGTCGTCCATCATGGCGCAGCTGGGGTTCGGGTCGAGCTGGCATTTCGTCGAGCGGCAGGCGGGTTGGGCGATCGCGGCGGTGGTCGTGATGATGACGCTGAAAAAGACCAACTACCGCAAGTTCAACAATCCGGCGGTGGCGTTTTCGGCGATCGGGCTGGCGCTGATGCTGCTGGTGGCGGTGTACTTCATCGACGCACAGCACCATCGCTGGCTGCGTGTGAGCGGCGCGCTCGGCGTGCAGCCGTCCGAGCTGGCGAAACCCGCGCTGGTGATCTTCCTGGCGTTCTTCGTCACCTGGCGGGCGCGGGCGATCAACAATGCCCGCCACACGCTGATTCCGGCGGCACTGGCCGTCGGGCTGGTGATTTTCGCAGTGGTGGTGCCCGATCTCGGTACCGCGGTAGTGCTGGGCGCGGCGGCGATGGTGGTGTTCTTCGTGGCAGGGCTGCAGTTGCGCTACTGCTTCATCGTGGCGGGAGTCGCGCTGCTCGGGCTGATCGTTTCTATCTTCGCCGAACCCTATCGGCTGGGCCGCGTGGTCAAGTTCTTCGACCCGGAATTCAAGATCGTTTCGCGCTTCGACCCCAACGGTGTGCTCAAGGCGCGAATGCAGCGCACCTTGCGCACCAGCGACACCAACTATCAGTTGCAGCAGTCGAAGATCGCGGTGGGTGCGGGTGGCCCGCTCGGGCTGGGGCTGATGAACGGGAAGCAGAAGCTCCTGTATCTGCCCGAGGCGCATACCGATTTCATTTACGCCGTGGTGGGCGAGGAGTTGGGCCTGGTCGGTTCGGTGGCGCTGCTGGTCGGCTTCGCGATTATCTTCTGGCGAGGGCTGCGCGCTACGTTCCGGATGACCGACGATTTCGGACGTTACCTGGCTTTGGGTGTGACGGTGGTGGTCGTGGTGCAAGGCTTCATCAACATGAGCGTGGTGCTCGGGATGATGCCGACCAAGGGAATCCCGCTTCCGTTGATCAGTTATGGCGGCAGCTCGCTGTTGAGCTCGCTGGCGCTGCTCGGAATTCTCATGAATGTGAGCGAGCATGCGGGGTAAGGTTCGGCCAACGCACTCCCTTACGGTCGCGCCTCTGTGGATGGCGGCCAGATGACCTTCCTGATGGCAGGAGGAGGAACCGGGGGACACGTGATTCCGCTGCTGGCCGTCGCGCGCGAGCTGCGGCAGCGCGGGCATGGGCTGTTCTTCGTGGGGACTGACCGGGGGCTGGAGTCGAAGCTGGTGCCGGCGGAAGGATTCGAGCTCAAGAAAATCGAAATCGGCGCGCTCAACCGGGTCAGTCTGGCGACCAAGGTCTCGACCGCGATCAAGCTGCCGTTCACCACGCTCGGATGCCGCAAGCTCCTCAAGGGCGTGGCCGGAGTGTTCAGTATCGGCGGCTATGCGGCTGGTCCGCCGGTGATGGCGGCGTTGCTCGGACGCGTCCCCGTGGTGGTGATGGAGCCGAACGCCGTCCCCGGATTCACTAACCGCATCATCGGCCGATTCGTGACTCGCGCGCTGCTCTCGTTTCCCGAGACGGCGTCCTATTTCCGCGCGGGCCGCACCGAAATCACCGGCCTGCCGATTCGCGAGGAGTTCTTTCGCATTCCGCCCAAACCGCGCAACGGACCGCTCCACGTGCTGATCACCGGAGGCAGCCAGGGCTCGCGCGCGCTCAACCGCATCGCGCGGGAGAGTTGGCCGCTGCTGCGCGAGTCCAGCGTTCCAGTACGTATGGTGCTGCAGACCGGGCCATCCGAATGCGAGCGTCTGCGTGGAGAGTTCGCGCAGTCCGGGCTCGAAGGAGAGGTTGTACCGTTCATCACAGCCATGCCCGCCGCGTTTGAAGCCGCCGACCTGGTGGTCTGCCGCTCGGGCGCGGGCACCGTTTCGGAACTTGCCGCCGCCGGACGTCCGTCGATCCTGGTGCCATTTCCGTTCGCGGCCGACGATCATCAGACGCGTAATGCCGAAGCCATGGCGCAGGCCGGAGCGGCCCGCATGGTTCCCGAGGCGCAGATGAACGGCGCGCAACTGTGCGCGCTGATTCGCGAACTGGCGCAGGATCCGGAGGCCCTTCCGGCCATGGCGCAGGCCGCGCGAGGCCTCGCCAAGCGTGGAGCGGCGCACCGCGCCGCCGAAATTATGGAGGAGGTGGCTCGCGGAGCGTAAGGAAACTATTGACACTTGCCCCGCAAGCCGAAACAATACCTTAAGGAAATGTTCTTTCGCCCCCAGCATCTTCATTTTGCGGGCATAGGCGGGATCGGAATGAGCGGCATCGCTGAAGTGCTGCTTAACCTCGGTTACCAGATCAGCGGTTCGGATGTGAAGCTTTCGCCCATCACCGAGCGGCTTGCCGCCATGGGTGCCCGTGTCTACGAAGGGCACAGCGCCGCCAATATCGCAGGCGCGCGCGCGCTTGTGGTCAGCTCGGCGGTGGACGAATCGAACCCCGAAGTGCAGGAGGCACGCCGCCTGCAGATCCCCATCATTCCGCGCGGCGAGATGCTGGCCGAGTTGATGCGGCTGAAGTACGGCATTGCGGTGGCGGGGAGTCACGGCAAGACCACTACGACGTCGATGGCCGCCACCATCCTGAATTTCGCCGGGCTCGACCCCACCGTAGTGGTGGGCGGACGCGTCAGCACCATGGGCGGTTCGAACGCGCGCGTGGGCCACAGCGACTTTCTGGTGGCGGAATCGGACGAGAGTGACGGCTCGTTCCTCAAGCTTGCACCGATTCTCGCCGTGGTCACCAATATCGACCGCGAGCACCTCGACCACTACCCTTCGCTCGACGCGATCCGCGCGGCGTTCATCGAGTTCGTCAACAAGGTGCCGTTCTACGGCGCCGCCATCGTGTGCCTGGACGATCCGAATGTGCAGGGCATTCTGCCCTCCATCAATCGCCGCACCATCACCTACGGCACCACGGCACAGGCCGACATGGAGGCCTCTGAAATCGCCTGCGGCTCGTTCTCGAGCGATTTCCGTCTGCACTACCGGAAGGCTGACTTGGGCCGCTTCCACCTGGGCATTCCGGGCCACCACAATGTGCTGAATTCGATGGCAGCGGTCGCGATCGCGCTCGAGCTCGAGGTCAAGCCCGATACCATCCGCGAAGCGCTGGCCACCTTCAGCGGCGTGGATCGCCGCTTCCAGGTCCGCGGCAAGGAGGCGGGGGTGACGGTGGTGGACGATTACGGCCACCATCCCACCGAAATCAAGGCCACGCTCGATGGGGCCCGCGTGTGCGGATTCAGCCGCATCCTGGTGCTGTTCCAGCCGCATCGCTATTCGCGAACTCAGCACCTGATGGACGAATTCGCCGGAGCCTTCAACCAGGCGGACCAGGTCTTTGTCATGGATATCTATGCCGCCTCGGAAAAGCCGGTCCCGGGTGTTACGGCCGAGGCACTGGTCGAGCGCATCCGCCAGTTCGGCCATCGCGGCGCGGAGTACGTGGGCACGATGGATAAGGGCATCGACGCGCTGGTCTCGGCTGCGCAGGATGGGGACGTGATTCTCACCCTGGGGGCAGGCAGCGTCTCCCAGGCCGGCGATAAGATACTCGCGCGGCTGAAGGAGAGAGGCTGATGGCCCGCGCCGCCGCGAAACAGCCGGTTTCCCGCAAACGCATCTGGCTGGGTGTGATCCTGCTGGGCACCATCGGAGTTTCGTCCGCCATGGCGGCGCTGAAGATCCGCGGATTCGCCCTCACCGACCCGCAATTCAATTTCTCGCGCGACCAGAAAGATGCCCTGACCATTCAGGGCCTCCGCTACACCCCACGCTCGCGTGTGCTGCACGTCTTCGCCGAGGACTACGATCACAGCGTGTTCCTGATCCCGCTCGGCGAGCATCGCCGCCGCTTGATAGGCATAGACTGGGTGGAAGATGCCTCGGTCTCACGCGTATGGCCCAACCGCATCGCGGTCCGGATTACGGAGCGGAAGCCTGTGGCCTTCGTACTGTTCCGGGCCGGAGTGCTGCTGATCGATTCACAGGGTGTGCTGCTCGAGCCGCCGGCGCAGGCGCAGTTTACGTTCCCCGTGCTGAGCGGAGTCCGCGAAAACGAAACCGAAAGCCAGCGGCGCGAGCACGTCCGCGTTCTACTGCGTGTGCAGCGGGATTTCGGCTACATGGCCAAGGACGTTTCCGAGGTCAATGCCGCCGACCCCGAGAACGTCCGCATCGTGGCGCAGGTGAACAACCGCGCCGTCGAACTGATTCTGGGCGACGATAACTTCGCCCAGCGTTATCAGAATTTTGTGAGTCATTACCCGGAGATTCAGAAGCGCTCTCCGGAGGTCAAAACGTTCGACCTGCGGCTGGATGACCGCATTACCGCGAAGGAATAAATGGGCCCATGGCAGTGAAACCGATTTACGCAGTTGGTCTCGACGCAGGCAGCCGCCGCACGCGGTTGGTGATCTGCATCGTGGAAGGAGGCTGCCTGCGGTTTCTCGGCTGCGGCACGAGCGCGTCCCACGGCTGGATCAAGGGCCGGATTGCGGACCAGGGCGCGGTAGCGGCTTCGATTCTGGCGGCTTTGCGGGAGGCCGAGGCCAATGCGCAGGTTTCCGTGGAATCGGTGGTGGTGGGGATGGGCGGCCCCACCGTGCGCGGCGCCAACGGCCGCGGCGTCATCGAACTCGGACACGTCCGGGAAATTGAACAGCGCGACGTCAACCGCGTGGTCGATCGCGCATCGCACGTGCAACTGCAGGAAGACAATATGGTGCTGCAGTTGTTCCCGCAGGATTTCGTGGTGGACGATCACCCCGGCCATCGCGACCCCCGCCGCATGCTGGCCTCGCGGCTGGAGATCAATGTCCACGTGGTAATCGGCTCGGTGCAGGAGCATAATTCGCTGATCGGCGCCGTCAACGAGGCGCACCTGATGGCGGAAGAATCGATATTCGAAGGCCTGGCCGCCTGCTATGCCGCGGTACTGCCCGAGGAGCGCCGCGAAGGCATCGCGGTGGTAGATATCGGCTCGCATTCCACGGAACTGGTGGTCTACTACGGCGACTCCATGCACCTGGCCTCCACCATCCGGATCTGCGGCGACCATTTTACTCGCGATCTGGCCCAGGCCCTGACACTGGCTTACGAAGACGCCGAGCTGGTGAAGCTCGAATTCGGCGGGGCGATCGCGGATCACTGCCTCGAGAACGTGCTGGTCGAGATGCCCACGCCGGAGAATCGCGAACGCCGCCACGCCCCTCGCAAGTTTGTCAGCCAGGTGCTCGAAGCGCGCGCCACGGAGTTGTTCCGCTTCGTGCGCGGCGAGCTAGCCCGCGTCGGCATGGACCGCGCGC
This sequence comes from Terriglobia bacterium, assembly GCA_963796675.1. Classification (GTDB taxonomy): domain Bacteria; phylum Acidobacteriota; class Terriglobia; order Bryobacterales; family Bryobacteraceae; genus CAWCDJ01. The sequence continues at coordinate 242,108 of CAWCMS010000020.1, read as the reverse complement.
TGATTGGCGGCGTTTTCCTCACCGGGGGCGCGGCATGCCTGCCCGACCTCTGCGACATCGCCGAGCGCGAGTTGTTGTGCCAGGCACGCTACGGTCTGGCCGTCGGCATTCAGGATTGGCCGGAAACGATGAACGATCCGGAGTGGTGCACCGCCGCCGGCTTGGCGATGTACTCGGGACAACTCAAAATGCAGGTGGAGCACCAGCGTGAGGCCGCCGGCTGGCTGGGAAAGATCCTGCGGTAAGTTCGCTGTGAGTGGGGCAGGATTCATCCTGCGGCGGGCTTCAGCCCGCCTCCGGCAGCCGGGCTGAAGCCCGATGCAGGCTGAATGCCTGCCCCACCAGGTCACTAGTTCAAGGGGAGGCTCACAATGGGGATCGACGATCTCAAGTACGAAATCGAAGAAGAAGGGCGCTCGGGCGCGCGCATGAAGGTAATCGGTGTGGGCGGCGGCGGATGCAACGCCGTGGCTCGCATGGTGGCCGAAGGGCTGGACGGCGTGGAGTTCTACGCCATGAACACCGACCTGCAGGCCCTCAACGCATGCGCGGTTCCCAATAAGCTGCAACTCGGCGCCAAGATGACCAACGGCCTCGGTGCGGGGTCGAACGCCGAACTCGGCCGGCAGGCCGCGCTCGAAAACACAGACCGCATTGTGGAAGTGCTGCAGGGCGCGGATCTGGTCTTTGTCACCGCGGGCCTCGGCGGCGGCACGGGCACGGGCGCCGCGCCGGTCATTGCCACGCTTGCCAAGGAGCTTGACGCTCTGACCATCGCGGTGGTCACCAAGCCTTTCGGCTTCGAAGGGCCGCGCCGCATGCGTATGGCCGAAGAGGGGCTGGAGAAGCTGGCCTCTACCGTCGATACCGTCATCGCCATCCCCAACGACCGTCTGCTCTCCCTGGTCCCCCGCGGCACCGGCTTCTTCCAGGCCTTCAAGGTCGCCGACGATCTGCTGCGCCAGGCCGTGCAAGGCATCAGCGACATCATCAACACCACCGGCGCCATTAACCGCGACTTCGCCGATATCAAGTCCGCGATGGTGGGCATGGGTTACGCGATGATGGGTACCGCCATCGCGCGCGGCGAGAACGCCGTGATCGAGGCCGCGCGGCAGGCCATCAGTTGCCCCCTGCTCGAAGACACCAAGATCGCCGGCTCCCGCAGCATGCTGATCAACATCACCGGGTCCAGCCGCCTCGGCTTCCACGACGTCAACGAGGCCTGCTCCATCATCCGCCAGGCTGCCGAGTGCGACGATGTCCAGATCAACTTCGGCGTGATCCTGAACGAGGACATGCAGGACGCCGTGAAGGTGACGGTGATCGCCACCGGCTTCCGCCCGGAGCCTGCCGTTGTGACCACCGCGCCCGCCGAGCGCCGCGGCGTCGTAACAGTAACGCGCGTCACCGAGCCCGACCCGGAGCCGGAACCGGCAGTCGAAGAAATCGCCGCCGCACCCGTTCCGGAACCGGAGCCCGAGCCCGAAGTGATCGCCGAGCCCGAGCCGATGCTCGATCTTGACGATCTCGATACCCCGGCCTATTTGCGCCAGGGCCGTTTGTTGAATTAAGGCTGCAACGCCGCCGCGCCGTCCTGCGCTACTCGTACCGGGAGATCCATCCTGCTGAGTTCCGTGACCGAAAGCGGAATGATCTCCCCTTCCACTCCGGCAATGGTTTCCGCGGTGTGTGCGAACGCCGTTGGGTCGCCGGTTACGTAATGCACCACGCGCCCGTTCCCCTTTGCGACCGGCGGACGATCGAGCGTCGCGCTCACCCGTTCCGCTGTGACTTCGGCGCTATCCACCAGCGTCACACCGTCCCCCAATACCCGCTGGATCGTGGAACGCAGAATCGGATAGTGGGTGCATCCCAGAACCAGCGTGTCGATCTCCGGACGTCCCGCCAGGTAATGCCGCACCATCACTTCGCCTTCGGGCGAATTGGCCAGTCCTTCTTCCACCACGTGCACCAGCATTGGACAGGCCTGCGCCCACACCTTCAGACCTTTGGCCTCCAGGCGCCGCTGGTAGGCGCCGCTGCCGATCGTCCCCTTGGTCCCGATCACTCCGACGTAGCCCGACCGCGTCGCGCGTGTCGCGGCTTCCACACCCGGGTCGATCACTCCCCACACAGGGACCTCGCACCGTTCCGCCAATCCGGGCAGTGCCACTGCCGAAGCCGTGTTGCACGCCACCACCAGACCTTCGATGCCCATGCCGCACAGGAAATCGGAAATCCCATAAGCGAAGTCGCGTACCATCTGTGGAGGCTTGCGGCCGTACGGGACGCGCGCGGTGTCGCCCAGGTAGACGAAATCGTGATGCGGCATGCGGCGGCGCAGCGCCTGGAGTACGGTAAGGCCTCCCGCGCCCGAATCGAAAACTCCGATGCCGCGGTGAAGCGTTGGCTGAACAGTCATTATCTTCATTGTCTTGCACGTTCCGGGCCGTTTGTCGTGCGATAATCGAATTTCCATGAAAGCTCGTGTTTTTGTGTCGCTGAAGACCACCGTGCTCGACCCGCAGGGCCAGACGGTTCGCTCGGCTCTCAACGGCCTGGGTTATCACGGTATTGCGGATGTCCGGCAGGGTAAGTTCTTCGACATCGCCATCGCCGAGGGCCTCAGCCGCGACCAGGCGCAAAAGGAAGTCGAGGCCGCCGCGCACGACGTGCTTTCCAATCCCGTCATTGAAGAGTACCGCGTGGAAATCCTGGACTGACCCTGGCCCGTAATAGTACACAAATGGCATCCGGCAACTGCCGGTAACCTCTATTCCCGCTCCTATAATGGGGTCATGTGTGGAATTGTCGGCTACATCGGAACCAATAAGGCTGTTCCGATCATCCTGGAGGGGCTGAAACGGCTGGAGTACCGGGGCTATGACTCGGCCGGCCTGGCGGTTTATTGCGGGGATAATCAGCTCGAAGTCCGCCGCGCCAAAGGCAAACTCCGTAACCTCGAAGATGCCATACGGATGAGCCCGATCGATGGCTCGTTCGGCATCGGCCATACCCGTTGGGCCACCCACGGCCGGCCAACCGAAGAGAACGCGCACCCGCACCGCGATTGCAAGGGCCAGATCGTGGTGGTACATAACGGCATCGTGGAGAACTACCTGGCGCTCAAGCAGCAGCTCCAGTCCGAAGGCCACGAGTTCAAGACCGAGACCGACACGGAGATCATCGCCCACCTGGTGGAAAAGAATTTCCAGGGCAACCTGGAAGAGGCCGTGCGCGCGTCGGTGAAGGAGCTGACCGGTGTGTTCGCGTTGGCCGTCATTTCGAGTTCCGACCCCAACAAGATTGTCGCCGCGCGTTCCGGGCCGCCCGTGGTGATCGGCATTGGCGACAACGAATACTTCGTGGCCTCCGACGTTCCCGCCATCCTCAGCCATACCCAGGACATGTTCTTCCTGGCCGATGGCGATATGGCGGTGCTCACGCCCGAGGGCGTACGCCTCAGCGATTTCGAAGGCCGCCCGGTAGTGCGCCAGGTCTCCCGCATCTTGTGGAACCCCATCCAGGCGGAAAAGGGCGGCTACCAGCATTTCATGCTGAAGGAAGTCTTCGAGCAGCCGCGCGCCGTTCGCGATACCACGCTGGGGCGGGTGGGCCAGGAGACCGGCCGCATCTTCCTCGACGAGATGGATATCTCCGCCGCCGAGTTCGCGCGCTTCCGCCAGGTGCGGATTATCGCCTGCGGCACCAGTTGGCATGCCGCGCTGGCCGGAAAGTTCATGATCGAGAGGCTCGCGCGCCTCCCGGTCGAAGTCGATTACGGCAGCGAGTTCCGCTACCGCGATCCGATCGTTTCAGCCGAGACCCTGACCGTGGTGATCTCGCAATCGGGCGAAACCGCCGACACTCTTGCCGCGCAGCGCGAAGCCAAACAGAAGGGCTCGAAGACGCTCGCCATCTGCAACGTGGTCGGCTCGATGATCACGCGCGAGGCGGCCGGCACCATCTACACGCACGCCGGGCCGGAAATCGGCGTGGCTTCCACCAAGGCGTTCACCTGCCAGTTGACCGCGCTGTTCATTCTCGCGATGCACCTCGGCCAGGCCAATCATCAGCTCGACCAGGATATGTCGCGCTGCCTGGTGCAGGAGTTGCTGCACATTCCCGGCAAGCTCGAAACCGTGCTCTCGAACGACGCTGTTTACGAAGCGCTGGCTCGCGTCCTGCAGCATTCGCGCGATTCGCTTTTCCTCGGCCGCGGCATCCACTACCCCATCGCTCTGGAAGGCGCGCTCAAGCTGAAAGAGATCTCGTACATCCACGCCGAAGGCTATCCGGCGGGCGAGATGAAGCATGGCCCCAATGCACTGATCGATGAGAACCTGCCGGTCGTCGTGATCGCCACGCGCGACCCCTCCAGCCCCGAAAGCCGGGTGCTCTATGAGAAGACCCTCTCCAATATTCAAGAGGTGAAGGCTCGCGAGGGCATCGTGGTGGCATTGGTGACGGAGGGCGATCACGAGGCGCGCAAGACGGCCGACCATGTCATCGAGGTCCCGGCTGCCTCAGACCTGCTGCTGCCGATCCTCGAAATCGTGCCGCTGCAACTGCTGGCGTACCATATCGCTGTCCGCCGAGGCTGCGATGTCGACCAGCCGCGCAACCTGGCCAAGAGCGTCACGGTAGAATAGTCCGGTTGCCACAGTTCACGCACCGGCTCCAGGTCTCGACGCGCGGCAAGGGCCTCTACGACATCACCGGGGACGTGGCGGGATGGCTCGCCGGCCAAACGGTGCAGACGGGCCTGCTGACGCTGTTCATCCAACACACGTCTGCCTCGCTCACCGTGCAGGAGAATGCCGATCCGGACGTGGTCTACGACCTCAACCGTTTCTTCGAGCGCATGGTCCCCGAAGACAACCGCCTCTACCGCCATACCATCGAAGGCTCTGACGATATGCCCGCGCACATCCGCGCGGCGCTGACCTTGACGCAGCTTTCGATTCCCGTGCTCGAAGGCCGCATGGCGCTGGGAACTTGGCAGGGCATCTACGTCTTCGAGCATCGTGCGGCGAATCATCGCCGGAGTGTGGTCTTGCATTTGCTTAGTGAGTGATCCGTGCTAGGCTCCCATAAAGGAGCCAGTATGAGCATCTCCCGTCGCGACTTCCTCGGCACCGCCGCGCTTGGCGCCGCCGCCACTCCCCTGATTTCAGCCACCGGGATGCCGATGCGCACTCTCGGCAGCACCGGCGCGCAGGTGTCGATCCTCGCCTTCGGCGCCGGCAGCCGCTTTGTGGGTTACCCCGAAGATCAGCGCCCCGAAGTCTTGAGCCACGCACTCGATCTCGGCATCAACTACATCGATACGGCTGAAAGCTACGGGTCGAACGGCGAAAGCCAGGTCGCCATCGGCAAGGTGCTGAAGGCGCGCGGACGCAAAGGCCTCTGGCTCGCCAGTAAGATCGACCAGCGCAAGTACGACGACTTCATGCGCAAGCTTGAGATCAGCCTGAAGCGCCTGCAAGTTGACCATCTGGACCTGCTCCACATCCATGCCCTGATGGGGCCGGACGATCTCGAGGCGATCTCGGCCAAGGGTGGCGCTTACGAGGCCGCGGTGAAGGCCAAGGAGCAGAAGATGGCGCGCTTCATCGGCATCACCTGCCACGCCTTCCCCGATGTGCTGAAGACCGCCCTCGAGCGCCACACCTTCGATTGCACGCAGATGGCGCTGAATGCCGCGATGCGCGGCATGGTGAAGGGAGCGTCGCCGAGCTTCGAGACCACCGCGCTGCCCGTCGCGTTACGCAAGAAGATGGGCGTGACCGCGATGAAGATCTTCGCGCAGGACGCGCTGGTGGGCCAGGCGCCCTACGAGAAGCTCATTCAATATACGATGTCGCTGCCTGTGGCCGCGGCTGTGATCGGGATGCCGAAGGTCGAGCACATCGAGCGCAATGTAGCCGTCGCCAAGGCCTTCCGCCCGATGACGCCCGCCGAGATGCATCAGCTATCCGGCGACCTCGCGCCGAAGAACAAGCTGGCGCTCGAGCGCTTCTTCCACGATCACGTGGACGCGTAATAGGGCGGCACCACGTCTGTTATCATGGAGGGAGCAGGTGATAACATGATCCGGACGCAGATCAGTTTAGATCGCACCGAGTACCTGTTGGTGAAGAAAGAAGCGCGGCTCCGCGGTATCTCGATCGCGGAATTTGTCCGGCAGTCGCTTAGGAACCAACTTCCCGCATCCTCGGACGCCCCTTGGATGCGATATGCCGGATTTATCGAATCAGGCGATCCGCATTCCAGCCAATCAATCGACGAGCTGGTCTATGGCGCAAAAGACTGAAGCGTATGTAGACACTTCGGCGCTGATTGCGTTCCTCGATCGTTCCGACAGCTATCACCCTCTATTTCGCAGGTTGTTTTCCGGCCCGCCACAGTTGGTCACATCTGCTCTGGTGGTCGCGGAAGGCCACGGCTGGTTTCTTCGGCGATATGACTCCCAGCGGTCGATCCAATTTCTGAACTTCATTCAGGAATTGCAGCCGCTGAGCATTCTGCCATTCGATAGCGCCGAATTGGGCAAGGCGAGCCGGTTGATTAAGAAGTTTGCGGATCAGAAACTTACCCTCGCCGACGCGCACGGCCTCGTAATCATGCAATCCCGCAAGAATTCCATCTGTTGGTCCACTGATCGGCACCTTGCCATTACCGGTGTGCCACTGGCCATCTGATCACGGTGCGGCGACGAACTGGCGGGGCCGGTTGGCCGCGCGTCCCTGGCTTTGCTGGGGCTTGTGGGCTTCGTGCTGCTGATCGCGTGCGCCAACGTCGCCCACCTGCTGCTCTCACGTTCCGGCGAACGGCGACGTGAGATGGCGCTGCGCACGGCTTTGGGAGTATTCTTCTTACATTGACTGCGTCGGCTGCGGGCCTCGTTGTCGCAAAGTGGACGGCGGGCCTGATTTCACTCGTTCAACCGCTTGCGGCGGGCGTCGCACAGTTCGACCCGATGCAAGTGCTGCGCGCGGATTAAGCCGGCACCCAGGTCCGCAAGAATCGTGCGCCGGCGGCCGATGCGATCACCGGCTGTATCCCCTCATCCGGCAGCAGCCAGACTTCGCCCGCGCGGCACGGGCATCCGCCGATCGACGCTGCGCCTTCCGTGCAGATCCAGATCTGGCAGCGCTCGACCGGTGGCGTATAGCTTCCGCCCGCCGCTACGTTTACCAGTTCCGTGACGAAATGCTTCGACCGCACTACCTCCGCGCGGCTGTCGCCCTTCGGAATCGCGCGCGACGCGCCGGGATGCACCGTCAGGTCCGAGATCGGTACGGCCTTCTCGACGTGGATCTCACGCGGCCGGCCGTAATCCCAGAGGCGATACGTCACGTCGGAGTTTTGCTGGATCTCGCACAGCACGATCCCGGCGCCGATCGCATGCACCGTGTGCGCCGGAGTGAAGTATGTCTCGCCGGGCTTGACCGGCACCCAGTTCAGCAGGTGCTCCACTTCCCCGGTGCGCGTCGATTCCCACAACCGCTCGCGGGTGATCGGCTCGCGGAAGCCGATGGCGATCGTGGCGCCGGGCTCGGCATCGAGAATGTGCCACATCTCGGTCTTGCCGCACGGGCCATCTTCGCCGTCGTCCGGATGCACCTGGACGGAGAGCCGCTCCGACGTGAAGATCAGTTTGATCAGCAGCGGCAGTTCATGGTCGGCCAGAAACCAGGCCTCGCCGATCGGCCGGTCCGCATTGGAGAACCACGGCTCCAGGCGGGTCTTGCCCCAGACCTTCTCGCGCAGAGAAGGTGTGAGGCGAATGGGTTGGGACATGATCAGGAGTTCTTCACGACGAATTCGTGAATGCGCGCCAGGCCGCGCTCGAGTTCGTGCATCGAGGTGGCGTAGGAGATGCGGACGTGCCGGTCCGTGCCGAACGCTTCGCCCGGAACCACCGCTACGTGCGCCTCGTTCAACAGCCGCTCGGACAGTTGCAGGGTGTTGTCGATCCCGTTCTTGCCCAGCACTACCCCGAGATTCGGATAAGCGTAAAACGCTCCCCGGGGCTCGGCGCAGGTCACGCCCGGAATGGCGCGTAGCGTTTTGATGACGAAATTGCGCCGCTGCTTGTACTCCGCCAGCATCAAGCCGACCGATTCCTGCGGCCCGCGCAACGCCTCGACCGCCGCCTTCTGCGCAATCGAGGTCGGGTTGGACGTGGAGTGGCTCTGCAGCTTGGTCATCGCGCCCACGATCGGCGCCGGCACCAGGCCGAAGCCGATACGCCAGCCGGTCATCGCATACGTCTTCGAAAGCGACCCCGCCACCAGCACCGTCTCCTTCGCGCCGGGCAGCGACGCGATCGAAAACGGCTCGCTATCGTACAGGAATTTGCAGTAGCACTCGTCGGTCATCAAATAGATGCCGCGCTTCGACGTGATGTGGAAGATCTTTTCGAACTCCCCGCGATCCATCACCGCGCCGCTCGGGTTCGAGGGCGAATTGATGATGACCATGCGGGTGCGCGGCGTCAGGTGCTGCTCGATCATCGCAGCCGTCACCGTGAAGCCCTGGTCTTCGTCGCTCTCGACGAACACGCACTTGCCGCCGGCGTAGTTCACCACGTCCTTGTACGTCACCCAATACGGCACCGGGATCACGACCTCGTCGCCCGGGTTCACCAGCGCCTGCATCAGGTTGAAGATCGCGTGCTTGCCGCCCACCGTGATGAGGCATTCGGAGGGTTTGTAGGCCGTGCCGAAATCGGCCGTGTGCCGCTCGCACACCGCCTTCTTCAGTTCGGCAATGCCGCCGGCCGCGGTGTACTTGGTGAAATTCTGTTCGAGCGCGCGGATGGCTGCCTGCTTGATGTTATCGGGGGTAGGGAAGTCCGGTTCCCCGGCTCCGAAATCGACCACGTCAACACCCTCGCTGCGGAGCTTTTCCGCGTCCGCCGCGACCTTCATGGTGGATGAAACGCTGATCAGAGATATACGTTCCGCGATTGGGTTAGCGATTGCCTGCATATCGGTTAAAACTTATGCCCCTTTTATAAGATTCGTTTGGCCCAGCCGCAGGTGCAGCCTTCCCTCCACGGAGGGCGGCACCAGGCCGGTGATATTCCCGCCGAGTCCGAAAACTTCTTTTACCAGGCGGGAGGAGATGAACGAATACGCCTCATTGGCCATCATGAAGACGGTCTCGATATCGGGACGGAGCCGACGGTTCATCAGCGCCATCTGCAACTCGTATTCGTAATCGGAAATTGCCCGGATGCCGCGCAGCAGGACGGTAGCCGAGTGCGCGGACGCGTAGTCCACCAGGAGTCCGTCGAAGGAGTCGACGGAAACGTTTGGGTAGACGTGAACCACTTCGCGGAGCATTTCCATCCGCTCCTCCACCGAGAAGAGCGGTTTCTTGGTGTCGTTCCGGAGTATGGAAACGATCAAGCGGTCGAACATCCGCGAACCGCGCTGAATGAGATCGAGATGCCCGTTGGTAATCGGGTCGAACGATCCCGGGTATATGGCGATAACGCTTGGCGGCTTACGCGGCACGTGGAATTCCGTACGCTTTCTTCGGGTGTCCTCTAATTCTACTTCTTTCTAACGGTTATCTGCCACGCGGTGTTTGGAATGCGCGCGTCATCCTACTACAATCGGGTCTGGATGCCACGAAAAATCATGGTCACCGGCGGGGCCGGATATATCGGCTCGCACACCGTCCGGCTGCTGCTCGAACAGGGCTACGATGTCGCCGTTGTGGACGACCTTTCGAAAGGGTACCGGCACAATGTGCCGCCCAATCGCCTCTTCCAGCTCAATCTGAAAGAGACCGGCGCGCTTTCGGAACTGATGCGGCAGACGAAGCCCGATGCGGTCATTCACTTCGCGGCCTTCATCGCGGTGGGTGAATCGATGCGCGACCCGAGCCGCTACTTCTCGAATAACGTGTGCGGCTCGCTCTCGCTGCTCGAGGCGATGGTGCAGAACCATGTGCGGCACATGGTTTTCTCTTCCACCGCCGCGGTCTATGGCAACCCGCAAAGTTCGCCCATCCTCGAGAGCTTCCCCATTCAGCCGGTCAACGCGTACGGCGAATCGAAGGTAATGGTGGAGCGGCTGCTTCACTGGTTTGACGAGATCCATCACCTGACCAGTGTCTGCCTTCGCTATTTCAACGCTTCGGGCGCCGACCCCGAGGGCCACCTCGGTGAGGAGCACGAACCCGAAACGCACCTGATTCCCCTGATCCTCCGCGCGATCCGGACCCGCCAGCCGATCAGCGTCTTCGGCGGCGATTACCCGACCCCCGACGGCACCTGCATCCGCGACTACATCCACGTGGACGATCTGGCGCAGGCGCACATCCTCGCGGTCGAGCACCTGTTGAACGGCGGCGCCTCCGACCAGTTCAACGTCGGGACCGGCTCCGGCCACAGCGTTCTCGAAGTGATCCGCGCGGCGGAAGAAGTCACCGGCCAAAAAGTGCCGTACGTGATCGGCCCGCGGCGCGAAGGCGATCCGCCCGCTCTGGTGGCCGCGCCCGACAAGCTCCGGCAGCGCCTCGGCTGGACGCCTCGGTATACCGACCTGCCGACCATCGTCGGGCACGCGTGGAGATTCGCGGCCAGCCGCTAAGCCAGCGCCTTCAGCCCAGCACCTGCTCGTAATAGCGCTCGTACTGCGGGATGATCTTCTCGCTGCAAAAGCGTTCCCCCGCCGTCCAGCGGCCGGCCATCGCCATGCGGTAGTGCAGATCGTCGTCGAGCAACAGGGACGTCACCCGCGCGGCCTGTGACTGGATGTCGGCCACCCCTTCGAGGTATCCGTCTTCGCCGTCGGTGATCAGTTCCGGCACCCCGCCCACGCGCGTTGCCACCGGCACTACCCCGCACGCCATGCCTTCGAGCGCCGCCAGGCCGAAGCTTTCCATCTCGCTCGGCATCAGCAGCACGTGGGCCAGCGGAATCAGGCGCTCCACGTGGTTCTGCTTGCCGAGGAAGGTCACGTGCCGTTCAATTTTCAACTCGCGGGCGAGATACTCGGCGGGGCCGCGGTCCGGTCCATCGCCGGCCATCAGCAGGTGCGCCGGGACGGTCTTGCGGACCTCCGCGAGGATCCGGATGCAATCGAACGCGCGCTTGACCGGCCGGAAATTCGAAAGGTGAATTAACAGCTTCTCTCCCTCGGGTGCGTACTCGCGAGCCCCAATCTTGGCGTGATCGGGATGGTACAGATCGCAGTTGACGAAATTGTGGATCACGCGAATTTCGTTTTGAATCCCGAAGACCTCCACGGTATGGCGTCGCAGATCTTCGCTGATCGAAGTGATGCCGTTCGATTGCTCGATCGAAAACCTGGTGATCGGGAAGTACGAGCGGTCGGCTCCCACCAGTGTGATGTCGGTGCCGTGCAGCGTAGTGATGAAGGGCAGCCGCCGCACGTTAGCCAGCATCTGTTGCGCCAGCATCGCGGCGATCGAGTGCGGAATGGCGTAATGCACGTGCAACAGGTCGAGCTCGTAAGATTCCGCGACCTCCGCCATCCGCGAGGCCAGCGCCAGGCAGTACGGCGGGTACTGAAACAGCGGGTACGTGGAGACCTCTACCTCGTGGTAGTGAATTCGCGGAATTCCCGGATCGAGGCGGATCGGATTCGCGTAGGTGATGAAGTGGACGTCATGGCCGCGAGTGGCGAGTTCGAGCCCCAGTTCGGTGGCGACGATCCCGCTGCCGCCATAGGTTGGGTAGCAGGTGATCCCGATCTTCACGTCTCCAACCTAACAGATCCGCACGGTCAATTCGCCGCGGGCCGCAAAACTCCGTAGCCGATCTGCCCGTCCAGGTTTTCGTCGGGACGTGCCGCGTCCCCGCCGCCGAACCAGACCCGCACTTCCGCTGGGCCGGCCTCAACCGTCGCGTCGCACACCACCTTCGCGTCCCACGGCTGATCGCCGGCGATCACCATCGGGAGCTTTTTCCAGCGAACGCCGTCGGTGGACCTTGCCAGGCCCATGCGCCGGACCTCTTCCAGGTCGCGCCCGGTGTAGAGCATCCAGTGAAATCCGTTGGCGCTCCAGACGGCAGGTTCGCCGACGCCCTTTTCGTCGAACGTGCCGGACCTGCCCAGTTCCAGAATCGGATTGCCGCGCAGCTTCTGCCAGTGGACGCCATCGGCCGAGCGCGCAAGCCCCAGGCGCTGCCGGCGGGCGCGGTCCTGCCCCAGGTAATAGAGATAGAACCAATTCCCGATCCTGATGACGTAGGGGTCGGCCACGCCTTTCTCGTCCCAGCTCATGTAAGGGCCGGGTTTGAGCACGGGCTCCGCTTCTTTCCGCCACGTGCGCCCCTCTTTGGAGCGCGCCAGGCCAATGCGCGGCAGTTCTTTCGGACCCGCCACATACCAATACCAGAGCTCGGATCCCACCGCGAGCGCCGTGCCGTTGGCGGCGATGTAGGATGCCTCCCACGTCCGGGGGTCGGGCTCCAGGATCGTTCCTACTTTCTGCCACGTGGTGCCGTCCTGGGAAGAAGCCAGCGCCGTCCGCCAGGTATGCCCATCCCAGACGGAATAGAGCATACGTCCGCCCGCTACCGAGGGATTGAGGACGTCTTTAGAGTCGTCACGGCGAAGGACGGGGCCGGGGTGCGCCTCCCAGCGGTACGTGGCGTGCGGATCCCCGCCATCGGTGCGGGGAAGCCTGAAGTCGGCATACCGCCCGCAGGCGGCCAGCGACAACAGCGCCGCAGCAATTGCCAGCCGCTTCATCAAAGTGGAATCCGGAATTTGAGCCCTGCCCCGCGTCCCGGCCGCGATTCGAGCAGGAGGTCGGCATTTAACGACCGGGCGCGCCGCTTTAAGCTGGCAGGACCGAGCCGCAACAGTTCCAGCTCTTCGAGCGAATAGGCCCCGGCGAAAGCGAATCCATGCCCGTTATCGTCGATCGATATCTCAAGACCCTTATCGGTCTTCTCCATGGCCACCGCGACCCGCGTCGCGCCGGCGTGCTTCTGCACGTTGTGCAGCGATTCCCTAAGCATCTGCAGCACTTCGAGCGACATTTCCTGCGGAAGCCCCACCGGCGTGGCGGTGCCGACGAAGGTCACCGGAATGCCGCTCTCCTTCTGAAAACTCTCCGCTGTCCTCCGGGCGGTGGCGACCAGGTTGGCCCCGTCGATGTCTACGGGACGCATACTGTGCAGGAAGGCTCGCAAGTCGCGGACCTGCGTTTGAGCCAGAGCCTGAAGCTGTTTCAGGTCCTCCATCCCGGCGTTGAAATCGCGCAGGATGATGGTGCGCAGGATCTCCAGGCGCATCTGCAGGCTGATGAAGCTTTGCAGCGGGCCGTCGTGAAAGTCCGAGGCGATCCTCTGGCGTTCATCGTCGCGGGCCTTCAGCGCGGCTTTCTCGGCGGCTTCCAGCTTGATCCGGAGAGCTTCAACCTCGCGCTTCAGCCGTTGCTGGGCTACCGCCAGACCGCAGGAAAGAGTCCCCGCCACCAGGACGGCGGGCTCCAGCATCCGAACCTGAGTACCCGGCAGAATGGCGCAGAACAGCGCGCAGACCCCGGTAATTACGAGCAATTCGAGCGGCGTGTAGAACAGCAGTGCTTCGAGCAGTAGAAAAAGATAGAAGAGCGGGACCAGCCAAAGCGAAGCGGAAACACTCAGGCTTGCCAGGATCAAAAAGAAGACGAGGTCGCCAAATAGAGCCAGCAACCCCAGAACGCCGCTGATGCCTCGGATCCGCGCCGCCACGAGCAGGGCATACGCCAGGAAGATCCCGGCCACCACGTGGAATACCGCCGGGGATGACGGCACGAACAGGAAGCTCAGGCCAAGTGCGACGCCGGCTAGACAAACGCGCGCCCAGGAAACATAGCGTAACCACGGCGTGCTGGACTGGGAGAGCAATCAATCACTTCCGGTATAAATATAGGGTGTGGCTCCGGCCTTCCCCGTCATCGGCGATATTCTCCACTTTTTCGGGTCTCCAGTTCTTGAACTCGAAATCGTGGGCGACTACCCGTGATCCTTTCTTGAGCTGCCGGTCCAACAGCGGCTGTACCTTACTGTCGATCGATTCCGGCAGCAGGTAGACAGTAACCAGATCGGCGGAACTGTAGTTTTGCTTGAGCAGGTCGCCGTTCACGATGTGAGCGCTACGCTCCAGGCCGAGTTTCCGGATGCGGGCCAGGCTTTGCTGCCAGAGGTCCGTGTCCAGTTCGACGCCGACCGCCTCCGCATGGAACTTCTGCGCCGCCATAATCACGATGCGTCCATCACCGGATCCCAGGTCATACATCTTTTCCCCGGCCTTCAATCCGCCCAACTGAAGCATCTTTTCAACAATGGTCCCGGGCGTGGGATAGTATGGCGCGAGCTTGACCCCGTCGGTGTTCTGCGCCCCCACAGCGCTACAACAAAGAACCAGGATCCACCCGAGATTTCGCATGACTCTCGAACTAGTTCATTCGTACTGTAGCACGCCGAGCGGCGCGTAGGCGCGGCTGAGACAATTACCGGCTTTCCCACACAGTCGCGGAAAATCCTGTGGAAAAGTGCACGCAAAAGCTGCCGAAGCGCCCATCCCTCATACCTTTGTCACAATCTGCACACACTTGGAGCAAACCGTGCAGCGTCGGCATAAAGGGTTTAAAGTCAAAAGCTTACTTGCTAGATCCAGACTTTCTCGACGGGTTTGTCCTGCCTGCACAATTCGCAGTGGGCAGCGTCGGCGTAGTAGCTCGCCTCCAGCTTGGCCAGATAGTAGAGCGGCAGCGAGCCGAAATCGATGGTATTCGGGGTTGGCTGGTAAACGATCACCGCAAGCCCGACCACTTGGGCTCCGAAGCCTTCAAGCAGCCTCTTCAACGCGGCCAGCTTGCTGCCCGTGCGCAGGATGTCGTCCACCAGAAGCACCGGTTCGCCCGGTTCCGGATTCATGTACTGGCGGAAGTGCAGCGGGCCGCCATCCTGCTCGCGCTCGGCCCAGTACACCTGGCGGGCGCGCACGGATTCGCAAACCCCATAGGCCACCGGCAGTCCCGCGTTGGCTGGAGCGACAATCGACAACTCGGGGATGATCGCGCGGATCTCCGGGTTCGCCCGCAACAGTCTGCTAACCCCAACCGAAAGCAGGCGTTGGTACTGGTAGTGCCGCAAGGCGAGCGGAACTTGCAGATATTCGTTCGAATGCAGGCCGTTGGAATACTCAAAGTGTCCGTCGCGCAAGGCCCCGCTTTCCCGGAGCAGCGCGACAACTTCTTCTTGTGTAGGAATCAGGTGCATCGGAGCAACCTCTTATGACCGGCGAACCAAAGCATAACATGCGGCACGATGCGGCTAAAGTTCCCAACCTCCGCCGCCGATATTACGCCTATGAAGTCGTTTCTGCGGATGTACGTTGTCGGGCTCGTTGCCCTGGCGCTGTCGACAGGCGTTGCCGAGGCGCAGTCTTCGGGTCCCACCACCAGTCCGTCGACTCTGAGCTTCAGCTATCAGGTCAATAGCACTACTTATCCGGCCGTCGCCAAGCTGACGGCGACCCTGCCCGCGGCGTCGAGCACCTTGAGCATGTCCGTTACCGTAGCCTCAGCTCCGCAGGGATGGCTGACGGTCACGCCGGACACGGGACATTCGCCCCTGGCGATGACGGTGACCGTAAACCCTACCGGCCTTACCCCAGGGAGTTATGGGGGCACCATCACGATCAACACCGTTCCGTCGAGCGGGAACCCGGCGGTGGTGCCGGTGACGCTGCTGATTTCGAATCCTCCATCCACTCTTGTGGTCACTTCGCCATCGAGCAATTACAGCGCCCCGGCGAGCGGATCGAGCCTGCCGACCTTGACCTTCAGCTACACCACCGGCACCACGGCCACATCCCCGGCATCGGCCGAACTCGACGTGGCCTCCACCGGGGATATCATTCCGTTTAATGTCACGGCCTCCAATACGGGCACCGCTAAGACCTCGGTGTGGACGCGTGTCAACCAGACGGGGCAGCTTGCTAACGTTCAGACCAGCGGAGTCGCCCTCTCCGGCTCCTATGTCCCGATCATCGTCTCGCTCGATCTGACTACGTTGACTTCGCTCGATCCGGGAAGTTACGGCGCCCTGATTACGATTGCCGCCAACAGTTCGGCGAACGGAACGGTCGTCGTCGGGGTGAACCTGATCATCTCGGCAGGGCCGCCGACCCTCGATTCGACTCTTCCGATCTTTCCCTCGAGCATCATCGCCGGCCCAGCTGTGGATCCGGTCATCACGGTCTATGGCGACAACTTCTTCAGTACGTCGGTGGTCTCGATCCAGCAGGGCACCAACCCTTCCGTCACCCTGACCTCGAAGCTATTGAGCCGTAAGGTGATACAGGCTACCATCAAAGCAGCCTACCTGGCGCCAACCGGTATCGGGACCTATCCGGTCGTCTGGATCCTTTCAGTCACAAACCCGGCGCCGCCCAACAATCCATCGCAGGCCCCGGCGACCACTACGTTGCTGGTGACCGATCCCAGCCAACCCGCCATCACCTCGGTCGTGAACTCGGCGAGCTATTCTCCGACCGCGGTCTTTACCGGAACAGGCACCAACCCCGTTTCGAGCGGCGCCACTTCGGTCTCCCCCCGCGAAATCATCTCGATCTTCGGCCAGAATCTGGGGCCCGCGACCGCATTGCAGGCTATTCCCGCCGGCACCCCCGTGGCCTACCCGACCGCATTGACCGGAATCCTCGTCGAGTTCGTTTGGGGCACGCCGCTCAACACAGCGTTTGCGCCGATCATCATGGTTTCGGGCAATCAAATCAATTGCATCGTTCCGGTTGAAGTCGCCGCTTTGATTGGCACCGCCAATACCACGGTGCAAATTGTAGTGGTGAACGGTTCGGCGATCACGAACCTCTTCCCGGTCACGGTAGTCTCCGAGGACCCCGGGGTCTTCACGTTCGGAGGCCTCGGGCAAGGGCAGGGAGCCGTCTTGAACTACGACAGCAGTTCGGGCTCGTATCTCATCAATTCGTCGAAGAGTGCGGCCGCGCGTGGTTCTTCGATTTCAGTCTATGCGACCGGTTTGGGCGACCTCAGCACCGCCCTCACGAACGGCGAAGTCGCGACCGGTGCGGTCCGCGTCGCCGACAATACGTACCGGGTCGATATCGACGGCCAGCCGGCAGTCGTGACTTACGCGGGGACCTCTCCAGGAGCTGTGGCGGGGTTGGTCCAGATCAACGCCATCGTGCCCCCTACCGTGCGGACAGGAGCGGCGATTCCTCTGACGGTCTCAATTGGGAGCACCACTTCGGCACGGCGAAGCCAGCCGGGGGTTACACTGGCAGTGAAATAGTCACCGCTGGCGGGCGGCCATCTTCTTTTCGAGGGCCTTCATGAGGCGCGCCTCAACGTCGGCCGGGATCGGGTAGCGGTCCACTCCCTTGTAAATCTGGATGGTCTTCCTGGTCGTGTCGGCAATCACCCAGCAATTCGGACACTCGGTGATGTGTTTTTCCAGCTTCGTCCGGAGTTCCGCGTCAATCGATTCATCCAGGTAATCGCTCAGCTCGTTCAGAAAGTCTTTACAGGTAAGCAAAGGCGTCATCTCCCTTGCGCTTAAAATAACGGGTCAACTTTTCCCGAAGCTGCAACCTGGCCCGCAACAGCCGGCTCTTCACGGCTGGGATCGAGAGGCTTAACGCCTCAGCCGTTTCTTCGGTGGATAGTTCTTCGATGTCTCGGAGAACGAAAACGGAGCGGTAAGGGGGTTCCAGGCTCTGGACCGCTTCGTCCAGAATCGTACCAAGCTCTTCACGAGAGTATCGCTCTTCCGGGTTTTCCTCCCATGCTGCGATCTCGCGTGCGACCGTGTCTTCGCCCGTATCGATCTGCTCGTCGAGTGAAACCGACTTGCTGGTCTTACGGCGCCGCAGTTTCATCAGCGCCTGGTTTACCGCGATGCGCACAATCCAGGTGTAGAACTTGGAATCGCCCTTAAATTGATCGAGATGCTCGTAGGCCTTCAGAAACGATTCCTGCAACACATCTTCGGCGTCTTCCCGGTTCTGAGTGATGTGCTGCGCCAGGCGAAAGATCTTGCCCTCGTAGCGGCGCACAAGCTCGCCGTAGGCGCGGGTATCTCCCTCGCGCGATTGTGCGACCAGTACGGATTCGTCCGTGTCAGCTTGATCGGAAACTGGCATGAGCGCATCTTCATGATAGCGGAAAAACACTGTTGCTGCGCCCGGCCGGCTGAACGGCAGGGCTCTGGTTTGTCTGTGCTACGCTGAAATTTCCCTATGAGTAACATCGAGATCACTCTGCCCGACGGCAGTAAGCAGTCGGTCGCGGCCGGGACGGCGCCGATCGATATCGCTCGCTCGATCAGCCCCCGGCTGGCGGATGCGGCCATCGTCGCCAGAGTCAACGGCGAACTGGTCGACCTCGCTCGTCCCCTGGAAAAGGACTCCGAGCTGCAGATTCTCACTACCAAGGATCCGGAAGCGCTGGAAGTCTATCGCCACTCGACCGCTCACCTGCTGGCGGCCGCCGTGCTCGAACTGTATCCGGAGACGAAACTCGGCATCGGTCCGCCCATCGACAACGGCTTTTACTACGACTTCGACCGCGCCACCCCGTTCACACCCGAGGACCTCGAAAAAATCGAAAAGAAGATGTGGGAGATCCAGTCACGGAACCTCCCCTACGAGCGCATTTATACGAAAAAAGAAGAGGGCCTGCGGAAGTACGGCGACGCCTGGATGAAGTGCGA
This sequence comes from Terriglobia bacterium, assembly GCA_963796675.1. Taxonomy (GTDB): domain Bacteria; phylum Acidobacteriota; class Terriglobia; order Bryobacterales; family Bryobacteraceae; genus CAWCDJ01. Next base: position 223,366 of record CAWCMS010000020.1, on the reverse strand, counting down.
GCTGATCACCGAGCGCGCGGGCGAAATCTTCTCCGAGTACACACTGGGGCCGCACTTTATTGATTTCTGCCGCGGACCGCATGTGCCCAGTACCTCCAAGATCAAGGCGTTCAAGCTGCTTTCGATCGCCGGGGCCTACTGGAAGGGTGACGAGCACAACAAGCAGCTCCAGCGCATCTACGGCACCGCCTTCTTTAGTCAGAAGGATCTCGAAGCTTACCTGAAGCAGGTCGAAGAGGCCAAGAAGCGCGACCATCGCAAACTGGGCAAGGAACTCGACCTGTTCAGCATTCAGGAACTGGCCGGTCCCGGCCTGATCTTCTTCCATCCCAAGGGCGGCATCATCCGCAAACAGCTGGAAGACTGGATGCGCGACCAGTACTTGAAGCGTGGCTACTCGCTCGTTTACACGCCGCACGTAGCCCGCTTCGACTTGTGGAAGACCTCTGGCCACGCGAATTTCTATTCCTCGAATATGTTCACCCGGATGGAGCTGGATGACGCCGAATACCAGCTCAAACCGATGAACTGCCCGTTCCACATCCTGATTTATGCGGACCGCCAGCGCAGCTATCGCGACTTGCCGGTCCGTCTGGGCGAACTCGGCACCGTCTACCGCTACGAGCGGTCGGGCACCCTCAACGGTCTGTTCCGCGTCCGCGGCTTTACGCAGGACGATGCCCACATCTTCTGCCGTCCCGACCAGATCGAAAACGAAGTGGTGGACTGCCTCCAGTTCGCCATCGATACGCTGGCCGCATACGGGTTCGACAAGTACGAGGCGGAGCTTTCCACCTGGGACGGCGGCGCCAGCGGCAAGTACGACGGCACGCCCGACCAGTGGACGCTCGCCGAAAAGGCGCTCCATAGCGCCACCACCCGGCTGAACATGAAGGTGAAGGTGATGCCGGACGAGGCCGCGTTTTACGGTCCCAAAATTGACGTCAAGCTGGTAGACGCGATCGGCCGTCCCTGGCAGCTTTCCACCGTCCAGTTCGATTTCACACTCCCGCGCCGCTTCCAGCTCGAATACGTCGGCGAGGACGGCCAGAAGCATCAGCCTCTGATGGTGCACCGCGCGCTATACGGATCGATCGAGCGGTTCTTCGGAATCCTGATCGAGCACTACGCCGGTGCCTTCCCGGTGTGGCTGGCGCCCGTACAGGCGACGGTCCTGCCCATTACCGATCGCCAGACCGAATACGCCCGCACCATCCACAAACAACTGGAAGCGGCGGGAATCCGCGCTGCCATCGATGAACGCGCGGAAAAGGTCAATTTCAAGATCCGCGAAGCACAGCTCCAAAAGATCCCGTTTATGCTGGTGGTAGGGGACCGCGAGCAGCAGAACACGCAGGTGGCCGTGCGCAATCGGAAGCACGGCGATCAGGGCGTGAAGAGCCTCGACGAGTTCCTGGCGGAGATCCGCGGATTGATCGAAAGCAAAGCCACCACGGAGTAGCCCGTGTACGCGACGGCCGAGGGAACTGCACGATACGTTCTGAGCCATCCGGATCACCTGACGGCTGGCTTCTATCGCACTATCTTTGACCTGAAAGTTTCGACTCTTGGCATCGGGACATACATGGATGCCAGCGTCGAATCGCTGCTCGAGGCCGGGCAGGGCGGTATCAATTTTTTCGACACCGCCATCAATTACCGCAACCAGCAGTCGGAGCGCGATATCGGTAAGGCGCTCGAGCAGTTGCAGCGCGATGAGGTCGTGGTCTGCACCAAGGCCGGTTTCCTGACGCCGGGGGCTGTGCCCGCCTCTCTCACCGCCGACGACGTGGTGGGCGGGATGCACTCCATGGCGCCGCACTTCCTCGAAGACCAGATCGATCGCAGCCGCGCCAATATGGGCGTCGACACGCTCGATGTTTTCTACCTGCACAATCCCGAGACGCAGCTCGGATTCCGCACGCGTGACGATTTCGAGGGCCGAATCCGCCGGGCCTTCGCGCGCCTCGAAAAACTGGCGGACCAGCAGAAGATACGCCGCTACGGTGTCGCCACATGGGAAGGTTTGCGTAAGCCAGGAGCCCTGAGCCTGCCGCGCTTAGCTCAGATTGCGAGGGAAGAAGGCGGCGACGATCACCGCTTCCGCTTCATTCAGCTTCCGTTCAATCTGGGGATGGTGGAAGCGTTCGTCGGCAGTCCGGAGAATGTGCTGACGGCTGCTGGTGAACTGGGTATCGCGGTGGTGGCGTCGGCCACTCTGATGCAGACCCAGGTGCTCGAACACATGCCGGACGCGGTGCGCGACCTGCTTCCGGGCCTCGAAACGAACGCGCAGCGCGCCATCCAGTTCACGCGCTCCACTCCCGGGATAGCGGTCGCCCTGGTGGGAATGGCGCGGCCCGAGCACGTGCGCGAGAACCTTGGCGTCGCCCAGGCGCCGCCCGTATCACCCGAAGAGTACCTGCGGTTGTACCGGTGACGTGCACGATCGAAATCGCCGGCGATTTGGCCGGCCTCGACGCGGCTATCGAGGCTCTCCCCAATCGGCCCGCGGTCTTCCTGCTCTGGCCCGGCGCGGGCGAACCGTATCTGTCGAAGACCAACCTGCTGCGCCGCCGGTTGCTGCGCCTTCTCAAAGAGCGCGAGAAGCCTTCGCGGATGCTCAATCTGCGGCACACGGCGAAGCGGATCGAATACCGGCTCACGGGGTCGGCCTTCGAATCGAGCGTGGTGATGTACGAAGAGGCCCGCCGCCATTTTGCGGAGCGGTATCTCGACGTGCTGAAGCTGCGCATGCCGCCCTACGTGAAGGTCGTACTCGGCAACGAGTTCCCGCGCAGCCACGTCACCACGCAGCTTAGCCGCACCCAGGCGCTCTATTACGGTCCGTTCCGGTCGCGCGCCTCGGCGGAACGGTTCGAAGCCCAGTTTCTCGACCTGTTCCAGATGCGCCGCTGCCAGGAGGACCTGGTGCCCGCGCCGGAGCACCCTGGATGCATGTACGGCGAGATGGGGATGTGCCTGCGACCATGCCAGCAGGTGGTCGGACCGGAGGAGTACGGCCACGAGGTCGGCCGCGTCGTGGAATTTCTACGGTCGGACGGCCAGTCGCTCGCCGGCGCCATAGAGCATTCGCGAGACCGGCTGAGCGAAGAGATGCGTTTTGAAGAAGCGGCGCGTCAGCACAAGCGGCTCGAAAAGGTGCAGGAAGTACTCCGCCTCCGCGACGAGTTGGTGCGCGATGTGGACCACCTGTCGGGTGTAGCGATCACCCGCTCGTTGGACGCGGATGCCGTGGAGCTATGGCCGGTACGCGCTGGCGACTGGCAGGAGCCCCGGCATTTCAGTTTCGAAGTGATCGAGGGCAAAACGGTGTCGCTCGACCGCAAACTGCGCGAAACGTTCGCCGCAGCGGCGCCGCCTAAGCGCACTATTCGCGAGCGGCAGGAGTATCTGGCGCTCCTGGCCCGCTGGTATTACTCGAGCTGGCGCGATGGGGAATGGCTGGCGTTCGATAATTGGGAAGACATTCCCTATCGCAAGCTGGTCAACGCGATCTCCCGGGTGGCACGGCGCGACCACGGTGTCTCAAACGGTTAGAGGAACAGCTTCCCGCCGCCTGCGGCCGTGGAGAAGCTCCGCAGGGCCTCCTGCTCGTCGTCGAAGGCCTGAAATACCGTGTACAGCTTCGTAATCTGGAGCAGGTCGTGAACCTTTGCCTGCGGATTCAGAAGCTTGATATTGCCTTCGGCGTTCGTGACACTGGCGTAGGCTCCCACTAATTCGCCGAGCCCGGCGCTATCCAGATAGCTCACATCCTTGAGGTTCAGCAGGATGTTCTTATGACCGGAGTTCACCAACTCCTTAATGGTAGACCGCACGAGTCCGGATCCCTCGCCCAGCGTGATGCGGCCGGCCAAGTCAACGACGGACACATCGCCGGACTGGCGCACGTTTGCCTTCAGGCTCATCCATACCTCCCTGTTCATTATGTGACAATCGAGTTGGGTATGCACCCGAACAAGCGGCAGCCGATCTCGATTTGGTTCTTTATCGGACTTCTGGTCATTGTTTACGGATTTCTGATCATGGGTGCGGGGATCTGGGCGCTTTTCGTTACGCCCGCCCATCCGGTGGTGATGGAGAGCCTGCACGCGGACCTCTGGTGGTCAGCCCTGATGATCGTGGTTGGCGGGTTTCTAGTCGGATTGCACCCTCCCCGGTAACGCGCTTGGGCTGTCCGGGAGGACTACCCTACAGCAGGACGGTGTCGATTCTTGCATTTTCTGCGCCGGCTGCGGCGGCGGCGGCGCGCGGTTCTGCGGAGCGGCCCAGGAAGCGGAGTAGTTCCTCCGCCGAGCCATCGAAAAATCCTTCGAGCAACTCACGAACCGCCACTAGCCGCATTTCCTCTCGCGATTCCACCGGCGTGTAGAGGAAGGCCCGGCCGGCCTTGCGGCGCGACAGCTTGCCTTTACGTACAAGCCGGTCGAGCACGGTCATGATCGTGGTGTAGGCGAGTGGCCGCGATGCGGACACAATCAGCTGCACCTGCTTGACGCTGGCTTCCTCGAGCGACCAGAGCGCGCGCAGGCAGAGCAGTTCGAGAGGAGGAGGAATCTCGCGGGCGGCTTTCGGCATCAGCTTTCCTGTTGGGGCTGAACAGGCTGGAGCGCCTGTTTGAGTTTGTCCGCAAATGGGGAATCGTTCTTTGGCGCGAAGAGCGGATGGGCGGCCCGTTCCGGCGGAGCCACGGGAGCGACGGGAGCGACGGGAGCGGCAAGCGCCTCGGAAGGTGCGGAGACGGGCGCCGCTGTGCGGCTGCGAGCCGCTCCCTCTCCGCTCAGAAAGCGGTCCTTCTTTAGAACAGGGCGGTCGAGGGCGCTATTGAAACCGGTGAAGCAGCCTTCCACCTGGCGGTCATGCTCCAGCAGCGCCCGCATGCACTCCATCTTGGAATCCATGTCGTCGAGGTAGTGCAGCAGCAGCGCTTCGGGAAAGAGCGGCACCTTCGGGGAACCGTACTCCAGCTCGCCATGGTGGCTCAGGACCATGTGCTCCACCAGGGTTCGCAGCGAGGGCGGAAAATCGGGAAGGCCGCGGAGTTTCTCTCCCACCATGCGAATGCCGATATGGATGTGGCCAAGTAGTTGGCCTTCGCTGGAGTATGAGAAGCCGCGCTCGTAGTTCAGTTCGTAGATCTTGCCGATATCGTGCAGCACCACTCCGGTCATCAGCAGGTCGCCATCCACGTGCGGATAGTGCGCCGCCGTCAGCCGCGCCAGCGTGCACAGTGAGAGCACGTGCTCGATGAGCCCGCCGAGGTAAGCGTGGTGGATCTGTTTGGCCGCGGGGGCGATGCGGTAGCGGCGCGCTACCTCTTCATCGTCGAGCAGCGCTTCGAGCAGCGCCTTGAGGTGAGGGTTCGCAATCCCGGCGACAATCCCGCGCAGCTCGCACCACATTTCATTGGCGTCGCGCTTCGAGGAAGGGAAGTAGTCGCCGAACTCGATCTCGCTATCGTCCATCCGGCGCACCTTGTGAATGGTCAGCTGCGGGCGGTTGTGAAACACCTGCACCATGCCTTTGACCTTCACAAAATCGTCGCGCTCGAATGCGTCCAGGACGTCCGAGACGTTATCCCACATCTTGGCGTCGAGCTCGCCCGTGCGGTCGCCCAGCAGCAGCGAAAGGTACAATTCGCCGCTCTTCTTCTGGCGGATCTCTTTGGAGTGAACCAGAAAGCTGGTCTGTATCACCCGATTCGGCTCGAGTTCGTTCACATAGGGCGATTTCATTGTTTGACGGGAACGGTGGCGTCCGGTTTTTCAGCGGGAGGCACCGGAGCTTCGGGCACATCCGGAGACGTGGCCGGAACCGGAACTTTAGTGGCGGTGAACGGCACCGGGATCACGAACAGCCGTTTATGCCGGCCTCCGCGCGATGCGACTTCTTCCTTGGTGGTGGTCTGCGGCTTCAACTGCGCCACGTCCAGCCAGCGGGTGTCTTTGCCGGGGGCCGCGCCGCTATCGAGGTAGCCTTCCTTAATCTCGAGGAACGCCTGCATGCGAAGGCGCGTGAGGTACTCGCGGATTTTCGGCTCCATCAGCGGACGAGCCAGCTTGTCCTGAATGTCGTTCTTCACTTCCTCGAAAGTGGCCTGCCCCGCTTCGTAGCGCTCGTCGATGCGCAGGATTACGAATCCAGTGGGCACCTTGATCGGGTCCGTCACATAGCCTTTAGGCTGTTTGAACACGATCTCGGAGATCTGCGGCTGGAGTTGGTCGGGCTGCATCGGCGGCAGGGACCCGCCGTTTTTCGCGGTCTCGGCATCGTCGGAATTGTCCCGCACCAGGTCCGTAAACTTTTCGCCCTTACGTGCGCGCGTCACCAGGTCCTTGGCCTTCTTCTCGGCGGCGGCAGTCTGCTCGGCAGTCTTGCCTTCGGTCGAAATCAGAATCTGGCTGAGGAACACCTGCTCCTTGCGCACAAACTCGCTCTTATGTTCGTCGTAGTACTTGTGCAGGTCGGCTTCCGGGACGTTCACGCGCGAGCCGACCTCCTGGCCGATCACACGCTGCGCCAGGTACTGCCGCTTCATGCGGTCGCGGAAATCTTCGAACGTCATCCCGTACTGTTCCTGGATGAGCTGGTGGAATTTGTCCGGATCGCTGATCTTGGTGCGTACTTGCATGTCCGCAATTTCGCGGGTCACATCACCATCCACACTGATGTTGAGATCCTTGCCGCGTTGGACCAGGAGCAATTGGTCGATCTGGTCGCGCAGTGCATTCGATGCGGCGTCGTGGACTCCCTGGGTCAGCTTGGTCCCGGTCATCCCTTCACCCCGTAGCTGCTGCTCGATCTCTTTGTGCTGCTGCTCGAGTTCGCCGCGAGTAATGATGTCGCCGTTGACCTTGGCGGCAATCTCCTCAACGACGTGAACATCGGCTGCGACAGCGATCGGAAGGGTCGCCGCGATGAGTAACAAAAACCTACGATACATGTTGATCCCCCTATTTTACCAGCGAGCCGGGCTGTCCAGGTTGCCCGGAACCGGGCTGGGCCGCTTTCCCCAGTTGCTCCAGTTTTGTGGAAAGGAACCCGAGAATCTCTCCGGCGGACGTGTGACCATCCAGCGGTAATAGCAATACGCCTGCCGGAGTGAACTGTGCGCCGGAAGTTTTCGAAACCAGGCTCATGAGCCCCGCCGGATCCACGCGGGTTTGTTTGTGGAACTTTATATTCAACAGGTTATGGCGGCGATCGACAGCCTCGATGCCGGCTTGCTCGGCCAGTGTCTTAAGCGCCGAGTAGAGCAGCAGGTTCCGAACGGCGTCCGGCACTGGGCCATATCGATCCTCCAGTTCCTTTTCGGCACGGTCCCGGGCGGCCTCGTCGGCTGCATTGGCGATCTGACGGTAGGCCCGTAGACGCTGGCTTTCGTCGGCGATGTAGTCGGAGGGAATGCGGATGTCAAGCCCCAGATTGAGCGCCGAATGGATTTCCGGCACCACCTCTTCGCCCTTCAATTCGCGCACGGTTTCTTCCAGCAGCCGGACATAAGTGTCGAAGCCTACCGAATTGATGTGGCCGTGCTGCTCGCCTCCCAACAGGTTGCCTGCCCCGCGCAGTTCCAGGTCGAGCGCGGCGATCTTGAATCCGGCGCCCAAGTCGCTGAACTCCTTCAACGCGGCCAGCCGCTTGCGAGCGATCTCCGTCAGTTCCGTGTCCTGCGGCACCAGCAGGTAGGCGTATGCCCTCCGGTTCGAGCGGCCGACCCTTCCGCGAAGCTGGTAGAGCTCGGAAAGCCCGTAGCGCTCGGCATTTTCCACAATCATCGTGTTGGCGAGCGGAATGTCGAGCCCGTTTTCGATGATTGTCGTACAAACCAGGATGTCGAACTCATGCCGCATGAACTGCAGCATGGTCTTTTCCAACTCGGCCTCCGCCATCTGCCCGTGGCCCACGCCGATCCTGGCGCTCGGGACCAGTTGCTGAATTTCGGCCGCGCGGTGCCAGATGGAGTCCACGCGATTGTGCAGGAAGTAGACTTGCCCTCCGCGGCCCAGTTCCAGTTCGATGGACGAGCGAATCAGTTCCGGCTGGAACGGAGCGACTACGGTGTGGATGGCGAGCCGGTCCTTCGGCGGCGTTTCGATCACCGACATGTCGCGCAGACCTAACAACGACATGTGTAGTGTTCTGGGGATCGGAGTGGCGCTCATGCTGATGTGATCCACGGTTTTCTTCATTTGCTTGAGGCGCTCTTTATGTTTGACCCCGAAACGCTGCTCCTCATCCACCAGCACCAGGCCAAGATCTTTAAAATGAACGTCCTGCGAGAGCAGCCGGTGGGTGCCGATGGCGATATCGATCCTGCCTTCCGCCAGCTCTTCCACCGAAGCCTTGACTTCCTTGGCGTGCCGGAAGCGGCTGAACATCTCGATGCGAACCGGAAAAGGCTGGAAGCGCCTCTTGAAGGTCTCGAAATGCTGAAATGCTAGAACTGTAGTAGGTGCCAGGAGCGCCACCTGCTTCCCGTCGCCCAACGCTTTGAACGCCGCACGCATGGCGACCTCGGTCTTGCCGTAGCCGACGTCGCCGCAGAGGAGGCGATCCATCGGCAGCGGGTTTTCCATGTCCCGCTTGATTTCTTTGATGGCATTGAGCTGGTCGCGCGTCTCGGTGAACTCGAAGGCGTCCTCGAATTCGCGCTGCCAGTTGCTATCAGGAGAATACTGGAAGCCCTCCGACATTTTGCGCTGGGCATAGAGCTTGAGGAGCTCATCAGCCATATCGCGCATCTTGGCTTTGATGCGTGTCTTGGTGCGCTCCCAGGTCGTCCCGCCCATGCGGTCGAGCGCGGGTTTGGCCTCTCCCGCACCCCGGAAACGCTGCACCAGGTCCATGCGAGTCAGCGGCAGGTAGAGTTTAGCGCCGCCGGCATACTCGAGCAGCATGTAGTCGCCCTTGGACTCGCCTTGCGAGATCTCCCGTAAGCCCAGGAACTGCGCCACGCCATGTTCGGCATGCACCACGTAATCGCCGGGCTTCAGGTCGATCAGATCGGCCGAAAAAGTGGCCAGCGCGCTCTTGGTGCTGGGCGCCCGGGCCACCATTTCGGAAGACTCGAAGAGGTCCTCAGAGCCAAATACCACAATGTTCGAATTTGGGAATGCCGCACCGCGACGGACCAGCCCCTTGACCAGGTAAACGCTGGCCACCGCCCCCGAAAGCGACGCTCTTTCCGCTAGATAAGCCGGTGTCGACTCGAACTGCTCCAGACCAAGGTGGTAGGGAAGGGAATATTCGCCGAGGATGTCCGCCAGACGTTCTACTTCACCTGTAGAAGAGGCAAAGAAAGCCACCCGGTTGCCCGATTCCACCAGGTTGCGCGCTTCTCCAATCGCCACCTGCATGTTGCCATGGAACGACATCGCGGGCCGCGTGGAGATGTGCGGCCCTGCATCGGCGCCCATTTCCAGTTCTCGAAGGGTGAGCCGCGGCGTCTCTTTGGTCTGCTCCTCCAGGTCGTCCCATCGGAAGTAGATTCGCTCCGGGTCATAGGCGGGCGATATCTCGACCTGTGCCAGCCTCGTCCAGAGCCGGTCCGCCGCCCCGCGGATCTGTTCCGGCTCGTCCCAGACGACCACCGGCCGTTCCGTCAGGTCGAAGACCGAGGAGATCCGCGGGCGCACCATCGGGGCTACCAGTTCCCAGCCGGGAAAGGTTTCGCCGGGCGGCGGCAAATCGCGGCCGGGGACGTCCGCCTCTTCCATCAGCGAGCCCAGTTCGGCCAGCAGGGCGCGCGATCTCTGGTACTCCGTCAACGGTAGTAGCAAACAGTCTTCGACTTTGAGGACGGAACGCTGCGATTCCACGTCGAACCGGCGGATCGACTCCACCTGGTCGCCGAACAGGTCGATGCGGACCGGCTTCTGACCATCGGGCGAAAATACGTCGAGGATGCCGCCGCGCACCGAGTATTCGCCCACCATCTCGACCGGTTCGCGGCGCTCGTAGCCGATGCTTTCGAGGTGCGCAACTACCTCATCCAATGGAAGTTCTTCGCCCACGCGCAGCCGGAGAGCAAGTTGCCGGTAGAAGTCGCCCGGATGGATTCGAAGGAGCGCGGCCGCCACGGGGAGGATCGTCAGGGGCGCGCGCTGGGTCGCCAGCCGCCACAGACCGATCGCCCGCTGCTCGCAAATTTCGGCGTGCGGCGAGAGATTCTGCATGGGCACAACGTCCAGTGCCGGCAGCAGTTGTGGGGAGCCGCGATCGTCGGTCGCCAGCAGTTCCCAGAACGTCTCGACGGCTTCCGACAAGGCTTCGGCCTGTTTATTTCCATCTACTACAACAATTAGAGGTCGGCCGGAAGAGTGAGCCAGAAGCACCAGGTAGATCGCCTTGGCGGTGGTGGTCAGGCCGGAGAGCGAAGCATCGCCACCCGAAGACACGCGTCGCAAAGCATCCTGAAAGCTCGGATGCTTCGACAGATCCAGGAAGAGATCGCGGACGACTGGGTGAATCAAGGTAGATGGAGGATTGTCTCTACTATATTCGTCGTGGAATACCCGGGCTCCAACGCGATATTCAGCACCTGGCCCCCGGCGGCCTCAACTTCTTCGCGCCCGGCAACGAAGTGGGACCAATCGGCACCCTTCACCAGGATATCGGGAAGCACCTCGGCAATCAGTTCTCGCGGGGTGTCTTCGTCGAAGAGGGCCACGGCGTCGACTGCCGTGAGCGCCAGTGCCACGTCAGCGCGTTCGGATTCGGGCAGCAGCGGTCGGCCAGGTCCCTTGAACCGACGCACGCTCGCATCCGAGTTCAGTGCCAGAATCAGCAGGTCGCCGAGCGAGCGGGCCTGCTCCAACAGGCGGATGTGGCCGGGGTGTAGCAAGTCATAGCAGCCATTGGTGAAAACGACCGTCTTTCCTTCTTGTTTCCACGTTTTGCGCTGCTCCACCAGTTCCTCGCGGTTATAGAAGCGAGCCACAGATTCAGTGTACCAATCCAAAAATATCAGGCAACCAGACCTGAAAACCTGTTGCATATTTCATCAGATTGAGATAAAAATGGAGTTTCCATGCAGGTGATTGCCAGTTCGTTGCGGGCAGCGCTGATTATCGCGGCGCTGTTCTGGGGGAATTGCCTGACATGTCCTCAGGCATTGATGGCCCAATCGCAACGCTGCCATCGCTGCTGCCACAAGACCAAACAGGATTCGGCAACCTGCCAGACGCAGGCGCTGCAGCAATTCGTGAAGGCCGATCCGGTCCGGTACGCGCCTGTTTTTGCGGCACCCGCGATTTTGGCGGTGGTCCCGGCGCAAGCGCCCGCCGTCGCCAGCGAGCCGGCCGCTCTTCCTGACGCGGCGGAACACGCTCCGCCCGATCTTCTCTCCTTACACTCCAACTTCCGCATCTAGTCGCCTGCGCCCACGGCGCGCCGCGTTAGCTCGCCTACCGGCTTCGCGTTTTCGGGCGAAGTGTGTTCGCCTGCGCAGGCCAGGAGGCCTACCCTACCTGCTTTGGTGACTGGAGATGGAACTCAGAATAATAATCGGCCTGTTATGCCTTCCTCTCGGCGCGCAGTCTTTGTCGTCGCTAGTGGATGAGGCCTTACGCAACAATCGCGACATCCTGGCGGCGCAGAAGCGCTACGAGGCGGCGCGGCAGCGTCCCGCGCAGGAGGCCAGCCTGCCGGATCCGACGCTTTCGCTCGGCTACACCGCCAACGGAGGCCCCTGGCCCGTGGCGGGCATCGGCACCGCTTCCACCAGCAACGCCGGCATCATGGTCTCGCAGGAAGTGCCGTTTCCGGGCAAGCGAAAGCTTCGTGGTGAGATCGCCCAGACCGAGGCCGGCGCCGCGTTCGAGCAGTATCGCGCCGCGCGCCTCAGCGTGATCTCCCGCATCGAGCAGGCCTGGCACGAACTGCATCACGCCGTGGTGGGGATCGACTACGTCCATCGCTACCAGGAACTGCTCCGCCACGTGCTCGACGTCTCCCAGGCGCGCTATGCCGTGGGGCAGGGCGCGCAGCAGGACATCTTCAAAGCGCAGACGCAGTTCTCCATCTTCGAGACCGAACTGCTGCGCTACCAGCAAGAGAAGACCACCAAGACCATCGAGATCAATGCCCTGCTCAACCGCGTGCCGGATACACCAGTCGAGATCCCACTCGACATGCCCACCGGCGAGCTGCCCGCCACACTCGACCAGATTCTGGCCGAGGCCCGCGCCAACTCTCCCGCGATCGCCATCGAGCAGAAGCAGGTCGAACGCAGCGAACTCGCCGCGAACCTTGCGCGCAAGGGTTACTATCCCGACTACACGCTCTCGGGCGGATATTTCAATCAGGGCAGCATGCCCTCGATGTGGCAGTTCCGCGTGGATGTGAAGCTGCCCGCGTGGTTTTGGAACAAGCAGCGCGCGGCGGTCAACGAGCAATACTTCACCGCCTCCGAAGCGCGCCATACTTACGAATCGACGGGCGTGGATTTGGAAGCGCGCATCCGCTCCGATTACACCCTGGCCGCGACCTCTCGTAAGCTGATCGACCTTTACGAAAAGTCCGTGATCCCCGAGGCGCGCCTGGCGCTCGAATCCTCCATGACGAGCTATGAAACCGGCTCGCTCGATTTCCTGGCGCTCTATTCCAACTTCATGAACCTGGTGGATTATGAGCTGCGCGATCACGAAGAGATCATGCAGTTCCACATCGCGCTCGCCCGCCTTCGCGAGATGACGGGTAGGGAAAGGAAGCCGTGAAAACGCTCGCAGCAGTGCTTCTGGCCGCGGCTGCCTGGGCCGCCGGTTACGGTTACGGGCGCTGGTACGCGAAGCCGCACACCGCGTCCACGACTGCCCAACGCAAGCCGCTCTACTGGGTGGACCCGATGCACCCCTGGTACAAGTCCGACCGCCCGGGCACCGCGCCCGACTGCAATATGGAACTGGTGCCGGTCTATCCGGGCGAAGAGGCGCAATACCAGCAGCGCTCCGCCGGAGTGGTGCAAGTCACGCCCAGGCAGGAGCAGTTGATGGGCGTCACCTATGGAAGCGCGGAGTACGAGGAGGCCACCGACACGCTGCGCGCGGCGGCGCGGGTCGCCATCGACGAGACCCGCATCGCCAAGGTGCAGGCGAAGCTGGCCGGCTGGACCGACCAGGTATTCGTCGATTTCACCGGCAAGTTCGTCAAGCAGGGCGATCCGCTGCTGACTATCTACAGCCCCGAGGCCCTCGCCACCGAGCAGGAATACCTGCTCGCGATCCGCGCGCAGCACGTCTCGCACGATAACCCGCTGCACGAAATGCAGGAGAGCACCGACGGCTTGGTGGCGGCCGCCCGCAAGCGTCTCGAACTCTGGGATATCAGCGGCGCGCAGATCGATGAGATCGCGCGCACCGGTCAGACTATCAAGGACCTTACGCTCTACTCGCCGATCTCCGGTTTCGTGATGGAGCGCAGCGCGTTTCCGAAGCAGCGGGTGACGCCCGAGACCGCGCTCTACACGGTGGCCGATCTCTCGACCGTCTGGGTGATGGCCGATGTTTACGAGTACGAAGCGTCGAATATCCGGATGAACCAGTCCGCCGTGCTCACGCTCGAGTACCTGCCGGGGCGCACGTTCCACGGGCGAGTGAGCTACATCCAGCCGGCGGTCGACCCCGCGACCCGCACGCTCAAGGTGCGGCTCGAATTCTCCAACCCCGGCTACGCACTGAAGCCGGATATGTACGGCCAGGTTCAATTCTCGACCGGCGGCGGACGGAGGCTGGTCGTACCGCAATCGGCCGTGCTCAACTCGGGCGACCGCCAGATTGTCTTCCTCGACCGCGGCAACAGCGCCTTCGAACAGCGCGCGGTGAAGATCGGCCAACAGTTCGGCGACCGCATCGAGATCGTCTCCGGGTTGAAGGCGGGCGACCGGATTGTCACCTCAGGCAACTTCCTGCTGGATTCGGAAAGCCGGCTCAAATGATCGACCGCATCATTGAAATCTCGGCGCACAACCGGTTCCTGGTCTTCCTGGCGGTGGCCGCCGCGGCGATGGCCGGATGGTGGTCGATGCAGACCATTCCGCTCGACGCCATTCCGGACTTGAGCGACACGCAGGTGATCGTCTATTCCCGATGGGACCGCAGCCCGGACATCGTCGAAGACCAGGTGACGTACCCGATCGTCTCCGCGATGCTCGGCGCGCCCGGTGTGAAAGACGTGCGCGGTTTTTCGGACTTCGGGTATTCGTACGTCTACATCATCTTCAACGAAGGCACCGATATTTACTGGGCGCGCTCACGCACGCTCGAGTATCTGTCGAAGATCCAGTCGCGGCTGCCCCAGGGCGTCGAGACCGAGCTAGGGCCGGACGCCACGGGAGTCGGCTGGGTCTTTCAGTATGCCCTGGTGGATGACAGCCACAGCCGCAATCTGGCCGACCTGCGCTCTTATCAGGACTGGTTCCTGCGCTACCAGCTTCAGGCGGTGCCGGGAGTAGCGGAGGTCGCACCGCTCGGCGGCTTCGTGCGCCAATACCAGGTGAATGTCGATCCCGATCGCATGGCCGCCTACGGCATTCCGATTTCGAAAGTGATTGCAGCGGTGCGCGGCGGCAATAACGACGTGGGCGGGCGGCTGGTGGAATTCACCGGCCGCGAGTACATGGTGCGCGGCCGGGGCTACGCCCGCACTACCGCGGATCTCGCGAATATTTCGCTGGGCGCGAGCCCCTCGGGCGTGCCGTTGTTGATTCGCGATATCGGCACCGTGACGCTCGGGCCCGATATGCGCCGCGGCATTGCGGATCTCGACGGCCAGGGCGAAGTGGTCTCGGGCATCGTGGTGATGCGGCAGGGCGAGAACGCGCTGCGCGTCATCGGGCGCGTGAAGGAGAAGTTGCGCGAGATCGGGCCGAGTTTGCCAAAAGGCGTGCGGATCGTCACGGCGTACGACCGCTCGGAGCTGATTCTGAAATCGATCGACAACCTGAAGCACACGCTCATCGAAGAGCTGGCGGTGGTGGCGCTCGTGATCCTGATCTTTCTCTGGCACGTGCCGAGCGCGGTGATCCCGATCCTCACCATCCCGATCGCCGTGCTGATTTCGTTCGTGCCGATGCGCGCCATGGGGATCAGCTCGAACATCATGTCGCTCGGCGGCATCGCGATCGCCGTCGGGGCAATGGTGGACGCCGCGATCGTGGTGGTGGAGCAGACGCACAAGAAACTGGAACACGCCGAGCCGCACTGGACGGCCGCGGATTACCAGCGGGCCATCGTCAGCGCGGTGAAGGAGGTCGGGGGCCCCAGCTTTTTCGCGCTGCTGGTGATCGCAGTGTCGTTCCTGCCGGTGCTGACGCTCGAAGCGCAGGAGGGCCGGTTGTTCAAGCCGCTGGCCTACACCAAGAACTTCGCGATGATTGTGGCCGCCGTGCTGGCGATCACGCTCGACCCGGCTCTACGGTTGTTTTTCTTCCGGAAAGACCACTTCCGCCTGCGCCCGCGATGGCTTTCCGGCATCGTCAACGGAATCCTGGTAGGCACGATCCATTCCGAAGACAGACACCCGATCAGCCGCGTGCTGATGCGCCTCTACGAGCCGGTGGTGGCGTGGACGCTGCGCTGGAAATGGGTGGTGATCGGCAGCGCGGTGGCGCTGGTGGCGGTGACGGTGCCGGTCTTCAACAGGCTCGGCTCCGAATTCATGCCGCCGCTCGATGAAGGCGCGCTGCTCTTCATGCCCACCACGCTGCCCGGCATCTCGCTGGCCGAGGCGCAGCGCCTGATGCAGACGCAGGACCGCATCCTCATGCAGTTTCCCGAGGTGAAGCGCGTGCTCGGGAAGGCGGGACGCGCGGAGACTCCGACCGACCCGGCGCCGCTTTCCATGATGGAAACCATCATCCTGCTGAAGCCGAAATCCGAGTGGCGCCGGAACGTGGCGACCACCGATCAACTGGTGGACCAGATGAACCGCGCGCTGCAGATTCCAGGCGTGTCGAACGCCTGGACCATGCCGATCAAGAATCGCATTGACATGCTCACCACCGGCGTCCGCACGCCGGTCGGCATCAAGATCTACGGCGCAGATCTGGCGGAGATCGAACGTATCGGCACCCGCATCGAGCATGTGCTGCCGCGGGTCGAGGGCACGCGGAACGTATTTGCCGAGCGTGTGAGCGGGGGCTACTTCCTCGATTTCAACCTGAAGCGCGACCAGTTGGCGCGCTACGGCCTGAGCGTGGACGACGCCCAGATGGTGGTGCAGAACGCCATCGGCGGAGAGAACGTTTCGACGGCCATCGAGGGGCTGGAACGCTACCCGATCAACGTGCGCTACTACCGCGATTCGCGCAGCGACCTCGACCGCTTAAGCCGCGCATTGGTGCCCGCACTGGACGGAAAGATGCAGATCCCGCTGGGCCAGATCGCGAGCCTCAAGCTCACCACCGGCCCCGGCATGTTGCGCAACGAAAACGGCATGCTGTGCGGCTATGTCTACGTGGATGTGGCAGGCCGCGATGTCGGCACTTATGTGGATGAGGCGAAGCACGTGGTGGCCCGCGAAGTCGCCATGCCGCCCGGCTACACGCTCGCCTGGAGCGGACAGTTCGAGGCCATGGCGCGCGTCCGCGAGCGGCTGAAGACGGTGCTGCCCCTGACCCTGTTCCTGATCTTTTTCCTGCTCTACCTGAATACGAAATCCACGGCGAAGACGGTGATGATTTTGCTGGCGGTGCCGTTCTCGGCGGTGGGCGCGGTCTGGCTGCTGCACCTGCTCGGCTACAACATGAGCATCGGGGTGTGGGTGGGACTGATTGCACTGATGGGCGTGGATGCGGAAACCGGCGTCTTCATGCTGCTCTATCTCGATCTCGCCTATGAAGAGCGCCGCGCGGCCGGCCGAATGCGCAGCGTGGCGGACTTACAGGAGGCGATCATTCACGGCGCGGTGAGGCGCATCCGCCCGAAGTTCATGACGGTGGCGACGATGTTCGTAGGTCTGGCGCCGATCATGTGGTCCACCGGCTCGGGCGCGGACGTGATGAAACGCATCGCGGCGCCCATGATCGGCGGCATCTTTACTTCTTTCTTGCTCGAATTAGTGGTCTATCCGGCACTCTATGAGGTTTGGAAATGGCGATCGGTAAAGCGGCAGCTAGCCTGATTGTGGCTGCACTGTGGGCCTCGGCGGCGCAGTTCCCCGCGCGGCACAAGCATTTTAACGGCAGCTGCACCGGCACTTTGACGGTGGACGGCGAGGGTGTGCGCTATTCCAGCCCGAAGGGCCACTCGTGGAGCTGGCGCTATCAGGACCTTGAGGAATTACGATTGGGCCGCGAGGAAATTCTGATCGTAACTTACCAGGACGACCTGATCCGCCTGGGCGCCGACCGGACGTACCGTTTCGAAGGCGAATTCCCCGCCGTCGAGCTATCCGCCCTGCTGCGGCGGCACATGGACCAGCGATTGGTCGCAGCTCTATCGGAAAGCCCGGCGGACGCGGAGTGGAAGATCGCCGTCAAACGGCTGGGCACGTTTCGCGGATCGCAGGGGCAGCTCGCCTTCGGTACCGGGGCGGTCGTCTATTCGACGGAGGCCTCCGGGCAGTCGCGAACGTGGCGCTATGCGGATATCGACTCGATCAGCAGTTCAGGCCCGTTCCAGTTGACCATCACGACCTTCGAACGGGCGCGGTCTCACTATGGAGACCGAAAAGGCTTCAACTTTCAGTTGAAGGAACCCATCAATGAAGCCAGGTATAACTCGCTCTGGCTGGAAATCGAAAGGAAGAACGGAAAAATCCAATGAAACGCTCCCTCATTCTGACTATTGCTTCGGCGGCGATGCTGTTCGCGGCGCCCGGTGTCCAGACATTTACCGGAACCATTACCGACAATATGTGCGGAAAGTCCGGCCACACCGGAATGAAGATGGGCTCCGACGCGAAATGCGTGGAGGAGTGTGTCAAGGGCATGCACGGAAAGTACGTGTTGTATGACGGCAAGAACGTCTACGCGTTGAGTGACCAAAAGATGCCCGGCCGGTATGCGGCGAAGAAAGTCACGGTGACCGGAACGCTGGACGGAACAACCATCCAGGTCGCGAAGATCGAAGCGGCGAAGTAGGCGGTAGATAATGGCGGTATGCCCGACTCCGAGCAAGCTGCCGAATTCTACTGCCCGTCGTGCGGGAAGCCGGTGGATGACCCGCTGGTTTGCGGCGATTGTCATGCCGTCATTTGCCGCCGCTGCGGCTCGCCGCTCGAACGCATCGATGACCTGGGTATCGGCTGATTGTGGCAAGCTGAAGGCTTGACCGAGACCTTCCGCCGATTCGCCGATGCCCGCCGCCGCGCCGCGGAGTTCGTCGCCGAAGCGGCGCGCGAAGGGCCCGTGTTGGTGCTGGCGGAGGTCCGCGCGGCTGCCGACGAGGTGGCGCTGGCGGCCTGCGGCAATGCGCTGCTCGACGTCCATCGTCGGTCGTTCCGCGACCTGGTCACCGAATTCGCGAGTCCCGAATTGAACCGGCGGGGCCTGGTGCCGGTGGGCCGGTTCGTCCGCGAGGCTCTTGCCGCCCGGATTACCGCGGAGGCAATGGGAAAAAGCGAGCTTCGTTATCTGGCTCCGGTGGCCGCGTTTCCCGGATTCCCGCGCGCCTTGACGAGCACGTTCGAAGAACTCCGGCTCAACGGCGTCACGCCCGAGTCGCTGCGAACTTGCGGCGCGTCGGGGCCCGATCTGGCGAACCTGCTGGCCGCGTATGAGCGGGAGCTCGCGGAGCGCGGATTTGCCGACCACGCGCAACGGGTCCGTCTCGCGCTCGGACGATCCGAGTTGCCGCCATGGGCGATCGTGGCGGTAGATCTCGCGCCGCGCACGAAACTGGAGCGGGATCTGCTGGCGAAAGTCATGGCCTCGGCGCGGGCAGCCCTGGTGCTGCGTCCTGGTCAGACCGAAGCGGCGCCCGCCACCTCGCTCGACTCGCTGCAGCAGGCGCTCTTCTCGGAAGAGGCCGTGGCCGTCCGCGAGGAAGACGACACGGTTGCGATCTTCTCCACGTCCGGCGAAGCGCTCGAATGCGTCGAGATCGCGCGCCGCATCCACGCGGCGGCCGGCCGCGGCGTGCCCTTCGACGAAATCGCGATCCTGCTGCGGTCGCCTGAACGCCACCAGCCGTTGGTCGCCGAGGCGCTCCGCCGGGCAGGCATCCCCGCGGTCTTCGCCGAAGGACTGTTGCGGCCGGATGCGGCTGGCCGGAGCTTTCTCGCCCTGCTCTGCTGCGCGCAGGAAAATCTCTCGGCCTCGCGCTTCGCCGAGTATCTCTCGCTTGGCCAGATGTCCGAAGGCGAAGAGCCGCACACGCCCATCCAGTGGGAGCGGCGCCTGGTAGACGCGGCGGTCATCGGCAGCAAAGAGCGTTGGGAGACGCGCCTGCGCGGACTCCGCGAAGAGTTGCACCGCCGCTTTGCCGGGGAACCGGAAGAAGAATTGCGCGAGGTCCTGGAGCGGCGCATCGCGTCCGTCGAAAACCTGGAGCGGCTCGCTCTGCCGGTGATCGGCAAACTCGCGGCGCTGCCGCGACGTGCGAGCTGGGGCGAGTGGATCGCCGCCCTGATCGAGTTGGCGGAGTTCACGCTCCGCGATGCCGGAACGCGTCGTGGACGCGCTCGAAGCGCTCGACCCGATGGGCGAGATCGGGCCCGTGGGGCTCGACGAAGTCCTGCTCGTGATGCGGCCGCGCCTCAATTCGCTGCGGACCGCGCCGAAGGGCGTGCGCTTCGGCAAGGTGTGGGTTGGCGGAATCGAAGAGAGCCGCGGCATGGCGTTCCGCGAGGTCTTTCTGCCGGGCGTGAATGAGGGCCTGTTCCCGCGCCCGCCGGCCGAAGATCCGCTGCTGCTCCAGGCGCAACGCAGGGCTCTGGGGATCGAGCTGCGTGCCGACGATACGGAATTGCTGCGCATCGCCGTGGCGTGCGCCACCGAGCGTCTCGCGATTTCATTTTCGCGGCTCGATCTGTTAACCGGCCGGCAGCGCGTGCCATCTTTTTATGCGTTCGCGGTGCACCGGGCGGCGGGCGGCAGCGAAATCGGGGTGCGCGAGTTCGAAGAGCGCGCGCGGTCGGCGATCGGCACGCGCATCGGATGGCCGGCGCCCGAGCGTCCCGAGGACGCCATTGACGACGCGGAGTTCGATCTCGCCACGCTGGCTCCCCTGGCCGTAGGCTCGGGACAGTATTTGAAGCGGCTGCCGGGTCGCGCGGTCCAGTCACTGCGGGCGCGCTGGGCACGCTGGCATAAGGCGTGGAAGCCCGCCGACGGTCTGCTGGTGGACGAGATCGGGAGCGACGCGTTGGTCCGCTACCGCCTGTCGTCGCGCGCGTGGTCACCTTCGGCTCTGCAGCAGTTTGCGCGCTGCCCGTATCGATTCGCGCTGCGCGGCATCCACGGGCTGCGCCCGCTCGAACGGCCAGGCGGCATTCAGCGGCTCGACCCGGCCACTCGCGGCGAAATCTACCATCGCGTGCAGTTCGAGCTGATGCGCGATCTTGCAGGGCCGGTGACGCCGCAAAATCTCGGGCAGGTACTGGAGCGGCTCGATGCGGTGCTCGACGAGGTGGCGCGGCGTGCGGAGGCCGACCTGGCGCCCGCGATTCCACAGATCTGGCGCTCCGAGGTGCGGTCGATTCGGGCGGATCTGCGTGGCTGGCTGCAGCAGAAGGCGGCTTTCGAAGCGGATTGGTCTCCGGAATATTGCGAGCTGAGCTTTGGCCTGCCGGGCGGCTCGGGGCACGATCCGCGAAGCCGCGCGGAAGCAGTCGAGATCGGCGAAGGGTTTAGACTCCAGGGCTCGATCGACCTGGTGGAGCGCCACGCCGGCGGCGGCGTGCGGGTGGTGGATCACAAGACGGGCCGCATTCCGGATCCGCCGCCGCAGATGCTCGGGCAAGGCGAGGTGCTGCAGCCCGCGCTCTATGCGCTGGCGGCCGAGAAGATGCTGGGCGAGCTGGTGGCCTCCGGCCGCCTCTTCTACGCGACCATCGCGCAAAACTACAACGTCATCGAGGTCCCGCTGAATGAATGGACGCGCCGCCGCGCCGAGCAGGCGCTGCGCATCATCGACGGCGCCATCCGCGACGGCTTCCTCCCCGCCGCGCCGCGCAAGGACGGCTGCAAAGGCTGCGAGTATCAGGCCGTGTGCGGCCCTTACGAAGAGGAGCGCGTGCGCGAAAAGTCGCAGGCGGAGTTGAAAGATCTGAAGGAGCTTCGGGGGTGGCGATGACCACGGCCGCAAGCGCGCGCCTTGACCGGAGCTGGGTGGTGGAGGCCTCGGCCGGAACCGGCAAGACCACCGCGTTGGTCAACCGGATCGCGGACGCGGTGGCGGCCGGCACGCCAGTGGACGCGATCGTGGCCGTGACCTTCACGCACGCGGCGGCCGGCAACATGAAGCTGCGGGTGCGTCATGAACTGGAGCGCCGCCGCGCGGAAGATCCGGATCCGCGGGTACGCGCGCGCCTGGCCGAGGCAGCGCACGCGCTCGACCGCGCCTTCATCGGGACCATCCACGCCTTTTGTGCGCAGCTTCTGCGGCGCCGGCCGGTGGACGCGGGAGTCGATCCGGTGTTTCAGGAACTCGCGCAGGCGGATGCGATGCGCGTCTTCGCGCGTGTCTTCCGCGGGTGGATCGAGCGGCGGCTCGCGAATCCCTCGCCCGCTCTGACTCGTGCGTTGGCGCGTCTGGCGTGGCGCGAGGATCGCGACCGCGCCGAGCCCATGGATGCACTGCGCGATGCCGCCTGGAGTCTCGCCGAGTGGCGCGATTTCGACGCCCCCTGGGACAAGCGCGGCTTCGATCGCGATGCGCGCTTGCAGACGTTGATCGGCCGCGCCGAAGAAACGCTCAGGCTGCGCAACCTGTGCGGGCGCGCCCGCGACATCCTTTACGATGGACTGCGCCCCCTGGCGGAATTCGTAGAGCGCTTCCAGAGGGCGCGCGAAGCGGGAGGCGCGGACTGGAACATCGTCGAGAGCGAAATCCTGCGGCTGCCGCGCGAGCTCCGGTGGCTGAAGCAAGGCGGCGGCAAGTATGGCGAAAGCACCTCGCGCGAAGTGGTGTTCGCCTCCTGGGAGAACCTTAAAGCGGCCGTCGAGGAATTCGCGCGCGAGGCCGATGCCGACCTGGCCGCGCACTTGCGCGACGAGCTTTGGGAAGTAGTCGGGCTTTACCAGGAAGAGAAGCGGCGCGCCGGGCAGCTCGATTTTATGGACCTGCTGTTGTACGCCAGGGCTCTGCTGCGGAACGATCAGGCGCGTGGCGAGCTGCAGTCGGCCTACCAGCGAATCTTCGTCGACGAGTTCCAGGATACCGACCCGCTGCAGGCCGAAATCCTGCTGCTGCTCGCTGCGAACGACCCCGCCGAGCGCGAGTGGCGGAACGCGGCGCCCGCGCCGGGGAAGCTGTACGTGGTGGGCGATCCGAAGCAGTCGATTTACCGTTTTCGCAGGGCCGATGCGCGACTGTTCCGCAAGCTCTGCCGCGATCTGCGCGAAGGCGGCGTCGGAGCCGAAGAATTGACGCGCAGCACCCGCTCCACCGCGACCATTCAGGGCTTCGTGAACGCTGCGTTTGAAACCTCGATTCCCGAGTACCTGCCGCTCGAGGGCGGCGTGGAGCCGCCTCCAGGACAGCCGGCCATCGTCGCGCTGCCAATGCCGGAGCCCTACGGATCGCGCAATCTTTCGAATGTGAAAATCGATGAGTGCTCACCGAACGCGGTGGCGGCGTTCGTCGAGTGGCTGTGCAACTCCAGCGGCTGGAAGGTGCGGGACCGCTTGGACAATCAGACCTGGGTGCCGGTGCGGCCGGAGCACATCTGCATTTTGTTCCGCCGCTTCACGAATTTCGGAGCGGACCTCACGCAGGACTATGTGCGCTCGCTGGAGTCGCGCGGCATCCCGCACCTGCTGGTGGGCTCGAAATCGTTTCACCGGCGCGAGGAGGTAGGCACCCTGCGGGCCGCGCTGCGCGCCATCGAGTGGCCCGACGACGAGCTCAGCGTCTTTGCCGTGCTGCGCGGCAGCCTGGCGGCGGTGACGGACGACACGCTGATCCGGTTCCGCAACGCGCATGGCGGCTTCCACCCGATGCGCGATCTGCCCGATGATCTCGACCCCGAGTTTGAGCCCGTGCGCGACGCGCTCCTGATGCTGCGCGAACTACATCGCAAGCGGAACTACCGGCCGGTGGCGGATACCCTTCAGGAACTGCTCGAAGTCACGCGCGCGCACGCCGGCTTCGCCTTTCGCAAGGGCGGCGAACGCGTGCTGGCCAACGTCTACCGCCTGACGGACCTGGCCCGCAGCTTCGAGGTGAGCGGCGCGGCCACATCCTTCCGCGCGTTTGTGGATTACCTGGAGGCCGAATACCTGGGGAGCGATACGAGCGAGGCTCCGGTGCTCGAACAGGAAGGCGGCGGCGTCCAGTTGATGACCGTGCACAAGGCCAAAGGGCTCGAGTTTCCGGTGGTGATCCTGGCGGATCTGACCGCGAAGCTGAGCGGGCCGCAGGGCGCCTCGCGATTTTGCGACCCCGATCGCCGCCTGTGCGCGCAGCGGCTGTTGTGGTGCGCACCCTGGGAACTGCTCGATGCGCAGCAGGACGAGGAGGCTGCGGACCTTGAAGAGGCGCTGCGCGTGGCTTACGTGGCGGCCACCCGCGCGCGCGACCTGCTGGTGGTGGCGGCGATCGGCGAGCAGGAGCGCGAAGGCGGATGGCTGAGTCCGCTGCATCCGGCGCTATATCCGCCGAAGGAGCGGTGGCGGACCGCGCGCCCCGCGCCGGGCTGCCCGAAGTTCGGCGATTCCACGGTGCTGAACCGCCCGATCGATCAGCCGGAGGAAGTTTCGGTGCGGCCCGGCCTGCACGCACCACAGGCGGGGACTCATGAAGTGGTGTGGTTCGATCCGCGGGCACTCGGGCTGCGCGTAGCGAAGACCGAAGGCGTGGAGAACGAACAGGTGCTGAGCGGAAGCACGGAGCAGGCCGTCGAAGGGATGCGGCGCTACGAGGAGTGGCGCGACCGGCGCAGCCAGCGGATCGCGACGGGCGCAGTGCCGCGCTATGTGGTGTCGACCGCGGAATCTTCGAAGTGGATCGAGGAGGCCGACGCCATTGATGTAGCAACGGTCACGCTTCCGGCGTCACCGGGACGTCCGTCGGGCCGGAAGTTCGGGCGCCTGGTGCACGACATCCTGCAGCACGCCGGGCGCGCGGACGAGGTCGAGGCACTGGCCGCGATCTGGGGCCGGCGGCACGCGGCCGGTGAATCCGAGTGTGCAGCCGCGGCGGAGGCAGCGCGAGCGGCGCTCGACTATCTGGCCCGCGCGATGCCCGTAGGCGCGCGCCGGTATCGCGAACTGCCCGTGCTGGTGCGGTTGGCGGACGGCTCGCTGGTCGATGGCCGCATCGATTTCGCCTGGTCGGACGGTGCGCAATGGACCGTGGTCGACTACAAGACCGATCGCCGCGAGAGCCGGAACGTAGCGCAGGTGCAGTTGTACGGCCTGGCCTTGCAGCGCGCGACCGGGCTGCCGGTCCGGGGCATCGTGATCGAAGTCTGACGGGCCTTGTCCCCGGCGCAAATCGACCTCACAATAGGGCCAGGTATCCGTTCCTATGAAGCGACGAACCTTTTGCGCAATCCTCCCCGTTGCGGGCGTTTTCCGGGCGGCGGAGGCCGCGCCCAGCGAACAGCAGCCCCGTGAGCGTCTGCTCTTCGATCATGATTGGAAGTTCCTGCCCGGCGACCCTTCGGGCGCAGAAGCTCCGTCGTTTGACGCAGCCAACTGGCGGACCCTGTCGCTGCCGCACGATTGGAGCATCGAGGGCAAGATCGATTCACAGGCCCCCATGAGCGGAGGCGGCGGCTACTTTCCCGGCGGCGTGGCCTGGTATCGCAAGACGTTTCAGGCGCCGCCCACGTGGAGCGGCCGGCGCGTCGATGTGGAGTTCGAGGGCGTCTACATGAACGCCACCGTCTACCTCAACGGCCGCGAACTGGGCACGCACCCCTACGGATACACCAGCTTCCATTTCGATCTGGCGGATCTCAAGCCCGGCGCCAATGTACTCGCCGTCCGCGTGGATCAATCGAAGCATCGCAACTCGCGCTGGTACGCGGGCTCCGGAATCTATCGCCACGTATGGCTCAACGTTACCCACCCGGTTCGCGTCGCGCCGTGGGGAGTTAGCTGCGCCACGCCGGAAGTGAGCGCGGCGCATGCGAAGGTCGTAATCAAGGCGCGGATCGCCAATGACTCCAGCAGCAAGCGGAAGATCGAACTGCGCACTGCGATCTACTCGCCCTCGGGCGCCGCCGCCGGCTCGACGGCGAGCCATGTGGACGTCGGGACAGGCGAGCCCGCCGAAGTCGTTCACGAGATTGCGGTCGACCGGCCCGCGCTGTGGGCGCCGGAATCGCCGAGCCTCTACCGCGCCGTGACCCGCGTCGTCGAGAACGGCAAGACTATCGACGAAGTCACGACGCCGTTCGGTATCCGCTCGATCGAATGGTCCGCCGCCAAGGGCTTCCTGCTGAACGGCCGGCCGATCAAGATGACCGGCGGCTGCGTGCATCACGACAACGGTCCCCTGGGAGCCGCCGCGTTCGACCGTGCCGAAGAAAGGCGCGTCCAGATCCTCAAGGCCTCTGGCTTCAACGCCATGCGCGCGTCGCATAATCCGCCCTCGCCCGCCTTCCTCGATGCCTGCGACCGGCTCGGCCTGATGGTGATCGATGAGGCTTTCGACTGTTGGTCGCGCGGCAAGAATCCGCTGGATTACAACGTGGTCTTCAAGGACTGGTGGCAGCGCGACATCGATGCCATGGTGTTGCGCGACCGCAACCATCCTTCGGTTGTGATGTGGAGCATCGGCAACGAGATTCCCGAGCGCGGCGAGCCGCTCGGCGCGGAAGAGGCGAAGATGATTGCCGGCTATCTCCGCGGGATCGACCGCACCCGTCCCATCACTTCGGCGCTGAACCTGGTCCCCACCTGGACCAATACCGACGACTTCTACTCCGCGCTCGATATCGGCGGCTACAACTACAATCTGGACCATCACGTTGCGGATCACGAGCGCGTGCCTTCGCGCATCATGGCCTGCACCGAGTCCTTCGCGCGCGACACCTTCGACTATTGGGCGATGGTCTCGGAGTTTCCGTACATCGTCGGCGATTTCGTGTGGACGGCCATCGACTACTTGGGTGAATCGGGTCTGGGCCGCTGGTATTTCCGCGACGCGAAAGACACCAGCCGCGAATCCTACGACGCCCTGTTCCCCTGCCATGGCGCCGACTGCGGCGATATCGACATGTGCGGACATCGCAAAGCCATCGCGCATTACCGCAACATCGTCTGGGACCATGGCGAGAAGCTCTTCCTCGGCGTGAGGCAGCCTGTGCCCGAAGGCAAGGATCTGCACGTGACCCGCTGGGGCGTGTTTCCCGTTTACGAAAGCTGGACGTGGCCCGGCATGGAAGGTAAACCGCTGAACGTCGAGATATACGCACGCGCCGAACTCGTGCGCCTATACCTCGGCGACCAGGTGATCGGCGAAAAACCCGCGACGCGCGCCGAGCGCTTCACCGCCAACTTCAGCGTGCCGTACGCGCCGGGTGAGTTGAAGGCGGTCGCGATCGAAGGCGGGAAGCCGATTGCGGAAACGGTGCTGCGGACGGTGGGCGACCCGGTCCGCGTGCGCCTGACCGCCGATCGAACGGCGCTGCTGGCCAATGGCCAGGACCTTTCGTTCGTCACCGTCGAGACAGTGGATTCCGAGGGCCTG
Source organism: Terriglobia bacterium (assembly GCA_963796675.1). GTDB lineage: Bacteria > Acidobacteriota > Terriglobia > Bryobacterales > Bryobacteraceae > CAWCDJ01. The sequence goes on along the minus strand of CAWCMS010000020.1, from coordinate 196,538 downwards.
CCGCATCCGAACGCCGGCCACGAAATCCGCTTCAGCATTACCGGGCCGGGGACGATTGCGGGAGTCGGCAATGCGGACATGATGAGTGAGGAGCCCTACCAGGGCACGCGCCGCAAGCTGTTCCACGGCCGGGCACTCGCGATCGTGCGGAGCTCGCGCACCGCCGGCGCCATCACGCTGACGGCCAGTGCCGAGGGCCTGCGGGATGCCGTGGTTCATCTGATGACGCGATAATAGCAGTCATGCAGAACATTTTGCCGGTGGTGTGTTTTATCGCCGGATTTGCGCTGGCCTGGCTGGTGATGCGCTCGAAGCGGCGTGAGGCCGAAGCCGCCTTCCGGGCACTCTCTTCGGAAGCGCTGGCGCACAACAACCAGGTCTTTCTCGATCTCGCCAAGGCGTCGCTTGGGGAGACCCGGCAAGCCTCGCGCTCGGACCTCGAGCTGCGGCAGCAGGCCATCGAACAGATGGTCGCACCGCTGCGCGATTCCCTCCAACGCGTGGACGGCAAGATTCAAGACCTGGAGAAGGCCCGCGCCGGAGCCTATGCGGCGCTGCATGAGCAGGTCCGCGGCCTGCTCGAAACGCAGGCCGAGCTGCGCAACGAGACCGGCCGCCTGGTGACGGCGCTACGCACGCCGCACGTCCGCGGCCGGTGGGGCGAGATCCAATTGCAGCGTGTGGTGGAAATGGCCGGCATGCTGGATCATTGCGACTTCGTGGCCCAGGGCACGATCGATACCGCCGAAGGCCGCCTGCGTCCCGACCTGCTCGTCCACCTGCCCGGCGGCAAGATCGTCGTGGTGGATGCCAAGACGCCGCTCGATGGCTACCTCCGCGCGGTGGAAGCTACAGACGAGCCGGCGCGACGGGCCGCGCTCGCCGACCACGCCCGACAGGTCCGCACGCACATGTCCGGGCTCGGCCGGAAGTCGTATTGGGAGCAGTTCGACCAGGCGCCGGAGTTTGCCGTGCTATTCCTGCCCGGCGAGTGTTTCTTCAGCGCGGCGCTCGAAAGCGATCCGTCGCTGATCGAATTCGGCGTCGGACAGAACATCATCCTGGCGACCCCGACCACGCTGATCGCGCTCCTGCGCGCGGTGGCGTACGGCTGGCGGCAGGAACGTCTGGCGGAGAATGCAGCCGAGATCAGCGCTCTGGGCAAAGAGCTATTCAAGCGCCTCTCCGATATGGGCGAGCATTGGAACAAAGTAGGCCGCAGCCTGGAGCGCGCCGTGGAGGCTTATAACGGGGCGGTCGGTTCGTTCGAAACCCGCGTGATGGTGAGTGCCAGGCGGTTTGCGGAACTCAAAACCGCGCCGATGGGTGTAGAGATCGAGCCGCTCGAGCCCGTGGAGAAGAGTGTCCGCGCGCTACAGGGAGACGCTACTTAATTCCCGACATCAGCTTCACGGTCGGCTTGACTAACAGCGCCACCACCACCGCGGCGCCGATGCCGAAGACGGCCACCGAGCCGAATAGTGTGGGCAGGGGCATCGATTCATATACCGAAGCGGCCTTGCCCGCGAGAAAATCGCCCACGCTGATCGAGACGAACCACATCCCCATCATGAAGCCGCCCACGCGCGCGGGTGCCAGTTTCGTCATGGCGCTCAGGCCCACCGGACTCAGGCAGAGTTCGCCGAGCGTGTGCAGCAGATAGGTCAGAACCAGCCACCAGAGTGAGACGAGCACCCCGTGCTCGTTCATTCGCGCGGCCCCCACCAGCACCAGGAATCCCAGGCCGCCGAGCAGCAGCCCCATGGAAAACTTCGCCGGGCTGGGCGGCTCCTTGCTTCCCATGCGGCTCCAGATCCACGCGAATACCGGCGCTAGATGTCACTACGAAGAAGGGCTGCACGAACTGGAACCAGCTCGCCGGAAAGGCGAAGCCGAACAGAACCCGGTGGACGCTGCGGTCCGCGAACAGGTTGAGCGACGATCCGGCCTGCTCGAACATCGACCAGAACAGCGCCGAGGCCAGGAACAGCACCAGGATGGCGCCGGAGCGCTTTCGCTCCTCGATCGTCCAGCCTTTGCCGAGCAACAGCCACGAGAAGACTCCGACCGAGATCGCGAGCAACACAAAGCCGACCGCGTTCGACACCCACTCGGCGCTGATCGCCACGGTCCCCGTGAATCCCAGGAAGGCGAGTGTCGCCACCACTGCCAGAGTCACGGCGGCGGCAATTGCAGCGACCCGCTTCTGCCGGCGATCCTTTTCCCGGTCAGTTACCGGGGCCGGATATTTGCCGGCCTCGCCCAGATACTTCCTGCCCAGCATGAACTGCACCACGCCGATCACCATGGCGAAACCGGCAATCGCAAAGCCCAGGCGCCAACTGATGCGTTCGCCCACGTAGCCGCAGATCAGTGGCGCGATGAGCGCGCCGACGTTGATCCCCATGTAGAAAATCGAAAATCCCGCGTCGCGTCTGGTATCGCCCTGGTGATAAAGCTGCCCGACAATCGTGCTGACGTTCGGCTTGAGCAGTCCTGTGCCGCACATCATCAGCACCAGCCCCGAGTAGAAAAAGGCCAGTCCCGGTCCCGCCAGCCCGAGTTCGCCGGCCGCGATCAGAATTCCGCCGCAGAGAACCGCCTTGCGGTGGCCCATCACACGGTCCGCCAGCCAGCCGCCCGGCAAACTCAGCAGATAGACCATCGCGGCGTAGAAGCCGTAGATCGCCCCTGCCTTCGCCACGCCGAACCCCAGGCCGCCGCTCGCTACCGGCGCCGTCAGGAACAGGATCAGGAGCGCCCGCATACCGTAGAAGCAGAAACGCTCCCACATTTCGGTGAAGAAGAGCGTGGCCAGGCCGCGCGGATGTCCAAAGAAACTTCGGTCGGCGCGCGTGGCGTCTAGGGTATTCGAGCTGCTTGCCATACGGGTATTCCGGCTACGTCAGTGTAAATGGTGGCGGCGCCGGTAAGCAATTAATACTTCTTCAGTTCTTCGATCAGGGCCTGCAGCCCTTTGCGGCGGTAGAGGTCGGAGAGTCGCTGCTCCTCCGCCGAAGGAGCGAGCGTTTTCTGAAGCACCGGGTCGTCCAGATTCTGCCGGTTGGGCACCCACAGTTTGCCGTCGGCGAATTCCACCTGGTTGATGAAGCCGGTCATTTTGCGGATGTTCACCGGCTGCCCATTGCTGGAGAAGCTGAGGGTCGTGTCCTGTAAAACTTTCGCCTCCTGGCCCGGAGAGATGACCAGGTTGGCCTCGGACGATGGCAGAGAGCCCGCCAGGTATTGCCGCCCCTCCTGGTCGCTCACCACCCAGCCGAGCTCCACGTACTTCACGGGCTTGCCGGAGCGATTGCGGACTTCGATTTGCGGTGTGCGCGCTTCGTTGCCGGCTACGCGCACCCATCCGGTCAATGGCTGCACCGGCGAATCCGGAAACTGCAGAAAGGCGAACTCGGCCGCATGTTCGGGAGCCAAAGCCGCACTGGTGACCGAGGGTCCGCGCCGCACCTTCACGGTCAGCGGTGCGAGCTTCATCTGGCGATCGAGGCTGTCGAGCATCGCCTGTTGCAAGCCCTGCGGCCCGGAGTGGGCCAGCACCCGCTTGAAATATTCGCGATCGCGCTGCGCTTCGAGCTCGCAGGCAGTCAGGTAACGGCGGGAGTTCAGCCGGTCGGGGCCGTAGAACGAGAGATCCTGAAACAGTACGCCATCCAGATCCACCTTCACCAGCGGACCGCCCGCGAACTGCGTGGGCCGCACCAACTGCATGTCGATCCGGACCGGGAAGGCATCCCCCGGGCCCACGTTCATGCTGGGAATCGTCACCGATCCCCTGCCGCCCATGGCAACTTCCTGTGCCACCACCCGCAGCGTGATGCCGTGAATCCGCCCTTGCGTGCCATTGCGCAGCGTCAGCGCCATGTGCAGGTCGAGCACCATGGCAGCGCCGCGCGCGGTGGTGCGCGATTGGTCGGTGGAAAGCGACAGCAACGTGACCGGCGAGTTGGTCGGCAGGTTCAAGCTGACCGAGCTCGAAGCCAGCGGGGCATCCTGCGCGAACAATCCGGACGCGCCTGCTAATGCGATCGCCGCCAGTCCAGAAATGCTACTCCGCATAAACGTTGTTGATCGTCACGTAGCCGGTTTCCGGATCCACGTAGCGAGCCCTCATGCCCCCCTGGGCGTCCGGAGAATACAAGACGTGTTGCGCTCCGTTATTCGTGAAACGCAGCGCCTCGCCTCCCCTTCGTACTTGAATTCCATTCACGGTGGTCTGAACGACCGCCGTATCATCTACCGGCGCGGGCGCCGGACGCTCCAGCATCAGGCCGGTGACCAGCAATGCCATCGCGCTGGCCAGGGCCACCGCCGTGCGAGTTCTTGTGAAGAGCGGATGTTCGCGCAGAGGCGGCTCTTCGGCCCGCACGCACTCGCCGGCTTCCAGGCCCAGCCGGATATTCGCTTTCATCTCCGCGGCCAGCCGGTTCCACGGCACTTCGGGGATCTCTCGCAGGTCCGGCAGGATTTCCCGCAGCGATTCGTAATCGCTGACCTCGTCCCGGCACAGATCGCAGCCTGCCAGGTGGCGGCTGGTTCTCCAACGGCGGAAGAATCCCAAATCGCCCCCGGCAAACAATGCCAAAGTCGCCTGGTTCGGGTGCTTCATCTAGCTACCGCTTCCTTCTTTCCATGTACCGCCGGAACTTCGTTCGACCGTTGGCGATGTGCGACCGCACGGTGGCTTTCGAGCAATTGAGCAGGGCAGCCACCTCTTCGGCCGGCAATCCTTCCACATCGCGAAGCATAAGAGCGGCACGCTCCCGTTCACTCAGCAGCCGCAGACCGTCTTCCAGGTAATTGCGCTGCTCGGAGCGCAGCAGAATCTGCTCCGGCGTGTCCGAGTGGCCTTCCGGAGCATCTTCGATCTCGCAGAAGGTCGCCCGTCCGCTACGGCGCATGAAGTCGATCGCCGTGTTCGTCGCGATTCGCGACAGCCAGTGCGCAGCCTTCTGTTCGTCTTTGAGTTGGTGCTGGTGTTGGAGTGCCTTGATGAAGACTTCCTGCGTCAGGTCCTGGGCATCCGCCACATTCCGCACCACCCGGTAAATCTGCACGAAGATTCTCCGTAAGTGCTCGGAAACAAACCTGTTTTGCCGCTCCTGGAGCTCCAGGCCCGGTTCGAGGGCTTCACTCATCCGGCAATCTACCGCTGTTCTCACAGGTTCTATTGAAGATGACGCCGGAACCTGGAAAACGTGGAACTAAAAGCGGATCCATCCGCTAGCAGCTATTCTAGCAGCATACCCCTCCCGGCCTTTTACGATACCTGATAAGCTTGGTTTTGGTTGGACCGCCTCCGAGCCACAACTTCTGGGTGGTGGCCAGCCAGGTCGAGCAGAATCGCCATGAAACTTGCAGAACGAATGAGCCGCATCGGAGTCGAATCCGCTTTCGAGGTCCTGGTCCGCGCCCGCGCACTCGAAGCCCAGGGCCGCAGCGTGATCCACCTGGAAATCGGCGAGCCGGATTTTCCGACGCCGGCCCACATCATCGAAGCGGCCAAACAGGCGCTGGACGAAGGCTGGACTCACTACGGTCCCACCCAGGGACTGCCCGAGCTACGGGAAGCGATCGCCGACGAAATTCGCCGCACGCGCGGAATCGACGTCGGGCCGCAGCATGTGTCGGTGGTGCCGGGCGGAAAGCCGATCCTCTTCTTCCCCATGATGGCGTTGCTCGAACCGGGCGACGAAGTCATCTATCCCAACCCTGGCTTTCCGATTTACGAATCGATGATCCGGTTCACCGGGGCGACTCCAGTGGCGATGCCGCTCGAAGAAGAGCGGCGGCTTTTCGTTCGACCTGAACCTCTTCCGCGACCGCCTCAGTAACCGCACCAAGATGGTGATCCTGAATTCGCCGCAGAATCCCACCGGCGGGATGATCCCGGCTGAAGACCTGAAGGCTCATCGCGGACATGCTGCGCGATCGCGACGTGATCGTGCTCAGCGACGAAATCTATTCCCGCATCTACTACGGCGAGCCGCCGGTATCGATCTCGAGCTTCCCCGGCATGCTGGAGAAGACCATCATCCTCGACGGCTTTTCGAAGACCTACGCCATGACCGGATGGCGCATGGGCTACGGCGTCATGCCGGAGTGGCTGGTGGACGCGGTCAACAAGCTGATGGTGAACTCGAACTCCTGCACCGCCAGTTTCACCCAGCGCGCCGGAATCGCAGCGCTGACCGGCCCGCAGGACTGCGTCACGAAAATGGTGGCCGAGTTCCACCGCCGCCGCGATACCATCTGCCGCGGTCTGAACGAGGTCCCAGGCTTCCGCTGCGCGGTTCCCGGCGGCGCGTTTTACGCGTTCGCCAACGTTCGCGACACCGGCATGAATTCGCGCGAACTCGCCGACTTCCTGTTGTACGAAGCGGGCGTCTCCTGCCTGACCGGCGACTGCTTCGGCAAATACGGCGACGGCTACATCCGGTTCAGCTACGCGAATTCGCTCCAGAACCTGACGGAGGCCGTGGCGCGAATCAAAAAAGTGGCGCCCCGATGGGAAGCTGCCGTGATCGCTCGCTAAGCGAACCTGGTTCTGACAATTCGTTGTGGGGCGGCCAATCCTGGCCGCAGTCGCCTTTTCAGGCGGCTGGACTCGCTGGAAAGCGAGTCCGCGGGCAGGATTGCCCGCCCCACGGGCTGACTAGCGGGTGACTCGCGCCACCAATTGGAACCCGATGCCGCGTTCCTGATTGAGCCGCTTCGTCGTCACCGTGTCGAGAACTTCGAGCGGCAGCACGAAGAGCGCTCCTCCCGCGGTGATGTAGTCCAGGTTGCCGTTCTCCACCCAGTAATCGGCCACCAGGTAGGTGCGTCCACCGCGCAGCACGAGTAGCGTCAGGCGTCCCTCGGCGGTCACCGGCCGGGTTTGTTTCGCACCCCTGACGATCAGCGAGGGCTGCGGCTGAGGCTGCGGCGGCAGATTGGCCAACGTCGCTCCGGTGCTGCGATTGAGTTTCGGCTGGTATTCCGAGGTGCGCGGCGCCAGCGGACCGAAGCCGGCAGTCGCCGATTCCGGAAGCAGCATGTCTTCCATCAGGCGCAGTTCGATGCGCGTCTCTCCCTTGAAGCCGGGCCGCGGGCCGCGAGCGGGCAGCGTCAGCACTTTGACCGGCCACAGGATCGGTATGGCCCATTCCACGGCGTCGCGCGTCGCGTGGCCCCTGCCTCTGATGCGGCCGTCGCCATCCACCCGGTAGCGCCCGGCTGAGATGACTTTGGCGTTCATCGGATAGGTGCCGCAAGGGAGCGTCAGGCTCGTGAATTCCAGTTGGATCCAGCCCTTGCCCACGAAATGGCCGGGGTCGCGATATTCACGCAGGCGAGCTGAGAGGTACGCGCCGCGCGGAACCACTTGCCTTCCGAACATTTCAACGGAAGTAGTGCGGCAGAGCACGGGGTCGCCGGGCCGCGCCGTTTGCGAATTGAAATTGGGCTCGTCCAGCGTGCACCCCAGCAGAGTTCCGGCTGGCAGGTAGGTCCCATTCTGCACCGCGACTTGCTGTGCCCACCCCAGGGGAGCGGCGCACACCAGGAAAATAGTCGGAAGAATACTCTTTGCCATCACACGATCCGCCTTTCTTTGCCTCTCAGCGCTTACCTTAAGGCGGCTATGATTCGGATCCGGCGCGTCCGACTCACGGATTCATGAACAGAGAGATGGCGAGCGTGTGTGGTGTCACTGTTCGCGCAGCACGATGACCGGGTCCACGCGAGTGGCGCGCCGGGCGGGCAGCGCGCAGGCCGCCAGGCCGACACCCGCCAGCAGCACGATTACCGCGGAGAGCACCATCGGGTCGAGCGGCTTGACGCCGTACAGTTGGCCGGCCACCACGGTGCGCAGGGCCACCGCGCCCGCACTGCCGAGCACCAGTCCGGCGCCCATCAGGCCCATCGCTTCCCGCAGCACGAGCTTCACGACACCGCCCGAGGTGCAGCCGAGCGCCGAGCGGATCCCGATCTCGCGCTGCCGCTGTGTCACCAGGTAGGCCAGCACGCCGTAGATGCCGATCGCCGAAAGGAACAGCGCCAGGCACCCGAAGAACATCGCCAGCGTGAGCGACGCTTTGCGTGAGGCCAGCGCCAGGTCGCCGCGTTCTTCCATCGTGTGGATGTCGAACAGCGCCAGGCTCGGCGCTACCGCGGCAAACTTGGCTCGCAGGGCACCCACGACCGGGCCGGTCTCGCCGGCTGTCTTGACCGCGAAGGCATAGCCGTGGCGGACGTTCTGCGCGTAGGGCATATAGTACGCTCCCATCGGACTGCCATTGCCCTCCACGTTCGCCATGTGGACCGTCCGCACCACGCCGATCACCGTCATAAAGCGTGTGTGCTCGTCCGTCTTCAGGATGTTGTTGATGTCCTGCGGCTGGAACATCCGCCGGCCAATGGGGTTGCGACCCGGCCAGAAGTGGCGGGCCAACCGTTCGTCCACGATGATCGTGCCGGGTGCGGAGTCCCGGTCGCGGTCATCGAAGGGTCGCCCCGCCACCATCGGGATGTGCATCGCCTCGAAATAGCCGGGTGTGATGACTACCTGGTCGGGCGAGATGAGCGATTCGCCGGGCTTCATCACGTAGCCCTCCGCCAGAATCACGCTGTCGCTGTGGTCGCCGCTCCAGGGAACAGTCGTGGTTGCGCCGGCGGCAGTGACCCCCGGAATGGCGCGGATCGCGGCGAGGGCCCGGTCCATCAGCGCAGATGCGTCGGAGTCTTTGGGATACATGGACTGAGGCACGCTGGTGGCGGCCGTGACTACGCCCTTAACGTCGAACCCGGGGTCGACTCGCAGCAATTGGCGGAAGCTCGCCAGCGTTAAGCCCGCGCCCGCCAGCAACACGAAGGCCAGCCCTACTTGCGCGACCACAAGAATCCGCCGCACACGGCGGGCACGCCGTCCACCGGTGCCCGAGCGGCTCTCTTCACGCAGTACCTCGTTGATCCGCGCCCGGATCACCTGGGCCGACGGAATCAGTCCGATGCCGATTCCGACCAGCGCCGCGGTAGCGAGCATCGCCAGAACCACGATCGCGTCCACCCGGATTTCGGCCGCGCGCGGCAGCGTCTGTAACCCGCTGTGGGCCAGGCCGCGAAGCAGCACCGTACCGAGTGCGGCTCCCACCGCACCTCCGGCCAGCGCCACCATCACGCTTTCGGTGACCAGTTGGCGGATCAGGCGCCCCGAGCCGGCACCTAACGCCAGTCGGGTCGCGAACTCCTTGCGCCGCAGCGTAGCGCGCGCCAGCACCAGATTCGCCACGTTCACCGCGCCGATCAGCAGCACGAACGCGGCGCCGCCCCAAAGCAGATAGAGGGCTCCGCGAACCTCCTTCACCAGCATGTCTTCGAGCGGCGCGGCCACCGTGTGGTAACCCGCGTTGACCAGCAATTCGCGGAAGGCTGGAAAGCGGTCGAGATTGGCGCGATTCAGCGCGTCCACCTGGGACTGCGCCTGGGCGATCGTGGCCCCGGGCTTCAGCCGGCCGATATTCTGCCAGTTGTTGGAGTGGTGCACCTGCCGGTCTTCGGGAGTGAACGCGGCCGGCACCCAAAGCCGAACCTCCGGGTCGATAAAGTTGAAACTGGCCGGCATCACGCCAACCACCGTGAACGGCTGCCCGTTCAAGCGGAGGTCGCGGCCGAGGGCGGCCTCGGGGCTGCCGAACAGTTGCCGGCTCATTCCGTTGCTGAGGATGGCCTTCTGGTCGGCGCCCGGTTCGCCTTCGGCATCCGTGAATGCGCGCCCGTACGCCGGCGGCACCTGGAGCAGGCGGAACAGCGACGGTGTTGCGAGCATGGCGGTCACACGCTGCGGAATGCCCTGCATTTCGAGCGTGCGCCCGGTGACTCGGAAGAGCGCCTGTTCGGAAAACGCGTGGATGTCACGAAGGCGGTCGTAGTAGTCGCCGGACGCGCTGTTGTAGCCGAAATCGGCGCCTGCCTTCGGATACCGGTTTGCCATAATGACGATCGACCGGGCATCCGGCACCGGCAGCGGCCGCAGCAACACCGAATTCACCACCGCGAAGGTCGCGGTATTGGCCGCGATGCAGACGGCGATCGTCAGAACGACCGTGAGGGTGAACCCTTTGTCGCCCCGTAGCGAGCGGATGGCGAGTCGCAGGTCGCGGCCGAGAAGTCCCATGGCAGCTAATACGTTAGCTCACCTGGGAGATGTTGCAAGAATTTCTCGGGGAGCCCCTGATCTTTACTTCGCCAGCACGCCTCTTCGCAGCGCGGAGCGCAGCAGTTCCGTCGAAAGGCCGTAGACCAGGTGGGCCCCGAGAGCGGAGGCATGGACGCGGAGTGGGTAATCCTGCGGCGGACGGGAGAGGCCGGAAAGCGGCACGCCGATCTCGTCGGAGAGCGCCCATAGCGTCGCGCCGAATACCGACCCGGCGCCCAGCCTGACCTCCGGAAGATATTCGGAGATGGCGCCGTAAACTCCCCCGGCGATGGCGCCGACTGCATAATGCACGACCTCACCGGCGACTTCCTTTTCGTGCGGCCGCAGCCGGCGGCGCAAGACTGTGGAGGATATGGCGGCTGCGGCTTTCACCGTGGCCGGTTCGGTAGTCTCAGACGACTGTCGTGCACCCGTATAGATGTAGGAAGGTTGCGGCTCCGCAATCGTCTGCCGGACCCGCGGAAGCGCCGCCTGGAAGCGCTCCATTACCCAGGCCGCGATCAGGCCGCCGGCCACCCCGGCGGCGATCCCTTTGCCGATATTTGCTCGCATGGCTTGCATCTTGCGCCATGCCGCAGACAACTGCCGCGAGTTTACGTACCGTCCGCGCCGCCTTTGTAGCGCTGCGGACTAGCGGATCGCAATGGTCGCATCGGATCGGGAAGACACCGTACCGATGGTCACGACCAGTGGGACAGAGCTTCCGGTTGGAGCATTCGCGGGGATCAGCAGGTTCATCTGCAGCTCCCCGGAATAGACCAGGCCGTCAAACACGATGTTCGCCGCGGGAACCGCAACGCCTCCCAGGCTCACGCCCACCGGGAGCATCGGAGCGGGATAGGGCGGGCCGGAGGGCTGCGTGCCGTCCGCCACCGTGGTATTGACCAGGCCTTGACCGGTCAGCCAGAACGCTACATAGCTGTTGCGCGCCGCCGCGTTCGAGGCGGAATTGAACGTCCCATCCTGGTTGACCATCCACGCCTGGCCGGGGCCATAGGATTGCGTGAAGATCCCCGGCGAAGAGCCCGTCACCGGAACGGTAACGGTGTTCCCCATCACGCCGTTGTACTCCACCTGGATCGTCGTGTTCTGCAAGCCGGATACCTGGAACGGCACCAGAACGTTGATCTGGCCATCCTGCGCATAAGTCAGATAGGCGGGCGTCCCGTTGATGTAGACGCTTGATCCCGCAAGTTGCGTGGTCATGGAGGAGCTGTTGCCGGTAGCGGGGCCGAGCCCGGTGCCCTTTAAGGTGATGAACTCGTTGGGAGCGACGCCGCCCGTCTGTAATGTGGCAGCGTTGAACACCGCGACCGATGTTCCCGTCACGGTGATCTGCGGAGTCGAACTCGCCGCGATCTTCGCTACAAATCCGTGATAACAGCACATGCTGTTGGCCGATTTCGTCTGGAATGCGCCCGGAGTGGTGACCAGGTCGGGCCCGACATTGTTGCCGGCGACGTAAATATTGCCCGCCGCGTCGACCGCCAGCCCGCCGGGACTGGAAGTATCGAGACCTCCCGACCCGAGCCGCGTGGAAAACAGCAGGCTCGATCCGGTGGGGTCGAGCTCGGCAACCGTCACCTCCAGGCTTCCTCCGTTGCCTGCCGGCTCGACGGGATTCATCAGGGGGAAGTTCGGTCCGGCCTGTCCCATGAGATAGACGTTTCCTTTGCCATCCAATTGAACGGGGCCGGTAAAGAACAGACTATCTCCTTCGTCCTGCCGGGATCCGCCCACATAGGTCGACCACAGGATGGAGCTTCCGGACGAGTTGAGCTTCGTCACATGCGCGGCAGCGCAGACCCCCCCGGTACCGCAGACCGTCCCATAAGCGCCGCTCGTCACCGGGAAGTCGGAAGAATTGGTATATCCGGCAACGTAGACGTTATTCGAGCTGTCGACAGTGATGCCACTGAAATAATCACCGGTGTTGCCGGTGTGTCCGCCAAGATAGGTGGCCCAGTCGAGTGACGATCCGCCTGAGTTGGCCACCGGATTGAACTTGGCGATGAAACCGCGCCACGCGGTCAGATAGACACCTTTGGCGCTGTCGAGCGGTGCGCCAACCGGCTGAATCACACCGCTGGTGGTGGGAAGCTTGCCCGCTTGGGTATTCCCGATCAAATAGAAATAGCCGTTCGCGTCGACGGCGACTCCGGTGGCCATCGTCGAGCCGCAACCGTTCGCGCAGGTAAATCCGTTGAAATCGCCGAAGAGGGTGGAGTAAAGCAGCTTGGCGCCGGTTGGGTCGAGCGCCGCCACATAAGCATACTGCGGCGATCCTCCGCCGGTCTGGTTGCCGCCGATGACCGCGCCGCCGGTAGTGGGGAAACAGCCCTGGAACGTGTAGCCCGAGTGACAGGTCTCGGTCTCCACGCCGCCGACATAAGCGCGGCCGGCCGCATCCACCGCGATCGCCACGGCGTTCGACGATCCGTAGCCGCCCAGAAATGTCGAGTAGATCAGGCCCGTTCCAGTGGCATTGAGCTTGGTCACAAAGGCCGACGCATTGCTCGAATTGCAGGCCGCCGCATAAGGGGGTCCCTGATTGGTGGGGGTGGGGGAGCACGCCGTCTGGTAGGCTCCGCTGGTCACCGGGAAATTGACGGAGTTCGTCATGCCGGCGACGTAGGCTTCGCCGCTCGAATCCACCGCGATCGCAAAGCCGTAGTCCGAACCGTTCCCGCCCAGGTATGTCGAATACACCAGGGAACTGCCGTCCGCACTGAATTTGGTGACGAACGCCGAAGACCAGTTGCCGGCCTTCGCCGGGAGGGCGCCTTGGTATCCGCTCTTGACCGGAAAGTCCGTGGAGGTGGTGTAGCCTGTGACATACGCACTGCCCGATGTGTCTATGGCGATCCCTTGCGAGGTACCGTTCTGCGCAATCCCGGGTCCGGTGATGTTCCCGATGTAATCGGTGCTGGTTCCGGCCAGATAGCTGGCGTAGCTCAGGACCGGGTCGATCACTAATGCCTTGGAGCGGTCGTAATTGCCGAGCCGGAAGCGCACCTCATTCCCCGCCGCGGCAAACGCGCCCTGGACCGGGACTCTTCTGGCTCCTTCCATCTGGTAGGCCAAGGGCTTTTCGAAAGTGGCCGTGCCGTTCGGTGCCCGCAAAATCAGATTGCCCTTCCGGTCGACACGCACGCCGGCGCCCTCGATTCGCCAGACGATCCGGCTGGGATCGGCGCCCGGCGCGATCACGAAGTCGTACTCCAGGCGGCGTTGCTTGCCGTAGTAGCGCAGGTCCACCCCGGGGTAGACCTGTTCGTAATCGACTTTGCCGTAGGTGGGGATGCCGGCATGCCAGCGGCTCGGGTCGTTGCCGATGAGATAGCTCACCACGCCCGCTTGCGGGGCCTTGGCCACGCCGTTCGCCCGGGGATTTGCTCCGACCAGGCTCATGCGCAAAGTATCCCTTGAGGTCCGCCGCTCCAGGCTGAGAACGATCTCCGCCGGCGCAAGGAAGACCGCAAAACCGGAGCCGCGTGCCACGTACTGGACGGCGGGATCGGCCTGCCCCTGGTTGGGCTCAAAGTTCATCGGAGCGCTGAGGTGAGTGGAAACCAGGGGGCGCTGCCGCTCGGCCGCGGACCCGGCGGCCCGCAGCCAGCCGGGGCCAAAGAAGAGGAAGAGAATCGCCAGCGCCGCGATTGCTTTGGGGCGCCGCAGCAGGGAAGGGACGAAAGAGCATCTGCCCGTCATGTCCTTTGCTCCTTTTCGATCCGCACCGTAGGGCGCGAGAGCCTGCTGCGATTATAAGGAACAAAAGGTAATCAGGACTGTTTTTCTGAAACTACAAAGAGCGCACCAGTAATCCCTCGGCCGGTACTTGCGGCTACGCGATCGGCAACGCTATTGCAGCGTTGCCGACAGGGTATTGGAATTCCCTTCCTTGCTCACCAGGGTGACCGTCACCGATACGATCGACGAGGCCCCGCCCGATACCGTGAAGGGCTGGGTATACAGGAACTGGCTGCCGAACGGAGCCGACGACGAATTCTGGAACCACGAATTGAAAATCGAATCCACGGCGACCGTGGCGGTGCTGGATGTCAGCGTGGTGCCGCTTGCCGCGGTGAACGTGAAGATCGCCTGCGTGATGTCCCGCGCGCTCGCAAAGCCGGTGATCGTGACGGTAAAGCCGCTGCTGTTCCGCGTCGCCGTGACCGTGGAAAGCACCGGCGCCGCGGCGTTCACCCGGATCGTGATCGTCGGGATCGGCGTGCCGGTGATGTCCTGGCCCGCAGCGGCCAAATGCGCGGTAATCGTGATCAAACCGGCGACCGTACCGGTCTGCACCCCGAGGCTGCCGGGACTCACAGTGGAACCTGCGGGAACCGTCACCTGCGCCGTCCGTCCGCCGGTCGAGAACTGTACGGACGGGTCATCCGACCCTGCATCCGGAGCGAACGTCATGGTGAGCGTCGCCAGCACGTCCACAGGGAACTTGCTGCCCAGGTTGATGGTAACGGTCGGCTGGCTGGCCGGACTGGTCGTGCTCGGCAGGCCGCTGAAGGTCACCGCCGGTGATGTGGGCAGGCTGACCGACATCGAAAGTGGCTTGCTCGCCGTGGTGCCCTTGCTGTCGGTCACCGTAACCGTAACCGACGATGTGCCCGGAGCCGTAGGCGCACCGGAAAGCGTGCCGTCGGAACCGAGAGTCACTCCGGCGGGAAGCCCCGTGGCGGAAAACTGGTAGGGGCTCACGCCGCCGGTCGCGGAGACCGAGCCCGAAACCGGTGTCCCCACCACGCCCGAAGGCAGCGAACTGCTGGCGATCGAAAGCGGCGCGATCGCCACGACGAGGCTGTAAGTCTTGCTGGCGGTCGCGCCCTTGGAGTCGGTAACGGTAGCCGTGACCGGGAATGTGCCGGGGGCTGTCGGGGCGCCGCTCAGTGCACCTGCGGTCGAACCGCTCATTCCTGCCGGCAAGCCGCTAAAGACCCAGGAGTAGGGCGGATTACCGCCGTTCGCGTTCACGGTCGCGGAATAGGACGTTTGGACCGCACCATCGGGCAGCGAAGCGGTGGTAATGGCGAGAGGTCCCGACGCGATCGTGACCGAAAATGGCTGGGAGCTGTGATTCCCGCTGCCATCGGTGACCGTTGCGGTCACGGAGAATGTCCCGGCCGTGGTGGGCGTTCCGCTAGCTGCTCCGTTCGCAGCCACGGTGACACCTGGAGGCAGGCCGGTCGCCGCGAAGGTGTACGAGCCCGTGCCGCCGGTAGCGCTGAGCTGACCCGTATACGGCACGTTCACCAGGCCGTTGCCCAAGGTGCCGCCAAGGGTCAAGGGGCCCACGGTGACCTTCACGGTAAAGGTCTTGGTAGCCACCGTACCGGTCTTATCGGTGACGGAAATCGTGAAGGTGAAGGTCCCGGCCGAATTCGCGGTTCCCTGGAGCGTCCCGTTCGAGAAGGTGACTCCCGACGGCAGCGAGCCCGATGCCCCGAAGGTGTAGGGCTGGGTGCCGCCGGTAGCCGTAAAGGTCACGTTGACCACGGTCCCCTGGAACAAATCGCCGATCGTGCCATTGAGCGTCAGCGGTGGAGGCACGATGGTGAACAGGTAGACCGAGCTGGAGGTCGCTCCCTCGGAATCGGTCACTTGAATAACGGCTCGATACTGTCCGGCCTGCGTCGGCGTGCCGCTCAGGGTGCCGTTCGAGGCAAGTTTCAATCCCGGCGGCAGGGTGCCGCTGGTCATCGAGAACTGGTAACCCGGGCTTCCGCCACTGGCGGCGAAGCTCGTGGAATAGGGAACCCCCACAGTGCCTTGCGGCGGAGCGCCTGAGATCTCCAGTGCCGGAACCGCCGACACGATCGTGAAAGTTGCCGCATTGGAAACGAAGCCGCCGGGGTTTACGACTGTGACCGCGACAATGCCAATGTTCGCCAGCAGATTGGAAGGCACCTGCGCCGTCAGCGTGCTCGAATTGACGTAGGTCGTGGTGAGTTGCGTGGAGCCGAAGAAAACCTGCGCTGACGTGGTCGCGCGCGGAGCGCTCGGCGAGGCGAGGTTGCCCCGAACCCGGCTGGCGACGGGTACGCCGGCGTATTGGCCGGCCCCGTTGGCAAAGTAGCGCCCACTCACTGTCAGTGTCAGGCCCGTGGCGCCGGCCACGGCTGAGCTCGGACTCAGGTACGTGATAAGCGGTCCGACCACTGGGAAGGCTGCGGCGTTGGACATCGAGCCGTCCGGCTGGATGACGCGGATTTGCCCGGTACCGGGCACAGCCAACAGCGTGTACGGAATCGTGGCCTGGATCTGCGTGTCGCTGATCACCGTGGAGGGAAGGTCCACGGGGGTACCGGTGCCTTGAGTCCAAGTAACGGTGGAACCGGGCGTCTCCGATTCGCCGTAGGACGGAACCAGAAAACCCGTGCCGTTGATGGTGACCGTGATGCTCGGACTACCCGCCACCGCGAAGGCAGGGAGCAGGGGCGGAGTGATGACCGCCTTCGGATAAATGACGAGGAATGGATAGGCCGTTGTCGTGTTGCCCCAGGCGTCGGTTATGGTAGTCGGCATATAGAAGCTGCCTATGCCATTCGCGCCTGTTGGTGTACCTGTGATGGCAAGCGTGTTCGGGTCGTAGGCCAGCCCTGTGGGCATCAGATAGGCCGACGATACCTGCGTCGTATACGGCGGAGTTCCTCCCAGTTCAACCGGATCTGAAGTATAGGGAGTGCCGACGGCAACCGCGTTCGGATACCAGTTTCCGTACGTCATGCCGGGATTGATATAGAAGTTCACGCTGTTGGAGCTGGTTGCCACATCGTTGCCGGGCACGTACTCCGTTTCATAGACCTGAATGGTCTGCCGGGTGGTGGCGCTGCCGGAAAAGAGGTATGGCGGGATGGTCAGAGTGATCTGCGTATCCGAGACCGTGTTGAGCTGACCATCGATATTGAACGCGATGTCCGTATCGTTTGTAGTGTTATGCCAGTGAACGTCAGAGACCTGGCCCGAGTGGAAAGCGCCGCTGAGGGTGAGGGTAAAGCCATTGCCGGCGGGGCTATTTTGGGTAACGGCGTTGACCGGTCCGGCCGGCGATGCACCGGTGACGCTGGTGATCGCTCCCTGGGCAAACAATAATGACGGCGCCGCCGCCAACGCAGTAACGAAAAACAGACTCCAGGACTTCCCCGACACTCAATCCCTCCGCTTCTGGTGGTTCCTCATCATTATTCGTTGTAAACCTGTGCAAAAGCAAACAAGTTTTGAGTTTTGGGGAGGGGATCGGAATTCGGATCAGCGGAGCGTTACGACCGTCGCGCCCCATCCGCCCGCTTCGGCGGGAGCGTCTCCGTAGGCGGTGACCCATTCGGTGCGCGCCAGGATCGCGCGGACCATCTCGCGCTGCACGCCGATGCCGCGTCCATGAATGATGCGGACCGCTTTGAAACCGAGGCGATGGGCTTCCAGAAGGTACTCTTCGACGATTGCCTGGACGTCGCGCGGAGGGACACTGTGGAGGTCGAAAACATCGGTGATCGGGATGCGGATGGGGTCTTCAGAGAGATCGTCGCCGGCCATCGGTGGAAAGTGAAAAGCCCGGCCAGTTTATGCCGGCCGGGCCAGGATTACCTCGAAGCTGCGCGCACCTGATGTTAAGCAACCTGTTGAGACCGGTATTGTTTCACGATTGCTTCCATCTGATCTTTTATACGAAGTTTCAGCTTCTTCAACCGCGTTTCCTCCAACTTTTCGTCGTCGGTCAGGTGCGGTTGGGATTCGAGCGCGTCCAGTTTGTGGGCAAATTCTGAGTGCTGGCTCGAGAGACGCTGATAATCCTCATTCGTCTCCATCAGATGCGCCTTCAATTCTTCCTGTGCGTTCCGTTCCATATGGGGCAATTCCTCCCAATGAGGTTGCCACGCCGAGTCGGTCGGTCCGGAATCAAGGCTCGGTGGGTAATCTCGTCTCTGTGTCTGATCACAAACGGTACTACCGTCTAACCGCCACCTTAACATGAATGAAACTTCATGACAATAGCCGCCTCAGGGGGGTCTTGATAGTAATCGGACCTATACGTAACCTGCTGAAACCCTAGGGACTTATAGAACTTCTGCGCGGTTCCGTTGGATTCCCGTACCTCCAGGAAAACCTCCCCGGAAACCCCTCTCAGCCAAGTGGATAAGAGGCTTCGGGCTACCCCGCGGCGGCGCCATTCGGGGGCTACCGCGAGGTTCAAAATTTCGTACTCTTCCGGGGCTACAGCCCGAACCGAGACAAATCCGGCAACGGTTCCCTCCTCAATCGCCACGAAGAGGTCGTATTGAAGATAACTTTCGGGATTCCAGTGCGCGGCTTCCGGACTGCGGCGCTGAATGGCGTCGACGGCCGGAAGATCTTCGGCCCCGCCCCGCCGGATTGCTGGCATTATTGTTGTATTATGCACATGTTCGTGGCGCTGCTTCTCTTCTTCGCGCCCCCTTTTTGGGAGGCGAAGCAGCCGTCGCAATGGTCGGACGCGGAGGTCGACCGCATTCTTACCTCGAGTCCCTGGGCGCAGACTGCAACGCCTGAGCCCATCGTCAAGCTATTTCTCGCCACCGCCAAGCCGATTGAGGACGCCGAAGCCGAACTGCGGGTGCGCGGCAACAAGGCGTACACGGAGCCTGACCCCGAGTTCGCCGAATACGCTTCGCGGAATCGCGATTCGCAGTTGGTGCTGGCGATCGACTACCGCAATGTACGGCCGGATTGGCCGGAGGGAAGCGAGCGCCAGATGCAGGATGAATCGGTGATGCTGGTCGGACGGCGGAAACATCGCATGACCGGCTACTTTCCGCCGACGCCCGCCGACCCCGTGCTGCGGCTGTCCTTCCCGCGGGACGTCACGCTCTCCGACCGGCGCGTATTATTCCGGCTCTACCTGCCCGGTATCACGTTTCCCGAGCGCGATGTCGAATTCGACGTGAAGGATCTGGTATACCGCGGCAAGCTCGAAATGTAGCCGGCCCGGGGGAGGCTAGGGGCGCTCCGGCGCGTAGTAACCTTTGCGCGCGTGGATGACCAACTCTTTGCGGTTGCGCACCCGGAGGTCGATGCGGTGGAAGAGGCCATCGGCAATTAGGGGTTCCGGGCGATAGGAGATGTTGTACTGGTGGCGCAGTTCGTTCGCGATATTGTCGAACGACACCTCCAGGTCTTCCACCTTGAAGGGGAAGAAGGCCCGGCCGCCGGTTTCGGCGGTGAGGTAGCGCAGCACCTTGTCGCCGTCCGTCTCCACTCGCGTCATGTTGGTCGAAATCGCATAGATCACGACGTCGGCCTTCTGCGCCATCTCAAGCGCCTGGTCGCGGGTGTAGCGGCTCTGCGTGTCTTCGCCATCGCTCATCAGCACGATCGCGCGGCGGAATTTGTAGCTCGGCTGGTCGTGCGTCAGCTTGTCGCGGCAGGAGAAGTAGACGGCATCGTAGAGGGCCGTCCCGCCGCCGGGCCGAAGATTCTGGATCGCGTTATCGATCTTGTCGACGTCGGGGACCAGGTCGGAGACCAGCTCGGCCTCGGTGTCGAAGCTGACCACCATGGCCTTGTCCTGTGCCGGGTTGACCACCGTCTTCACGAACTCGCTGGCAGCCTCCTGCTCGAACCGGAAGCGGTCGCGGATGCTGTTGCTGGTATCGATCAGAATGCCCAGGCGCAGAGGCAGGTTGCCTTCCGCGTTGAATTCCTGGATCACCTGGGGCCGTCTGCCCTCTACGATCTCGAAATCATTCTTGGTGAGGTCGGTGACGAAGCGACCTTTCTTGTCGGTGACGGTGAACAGCATGTTGACGCGTGTCACATCCACCTGGATGCGGGTCGGTTCGCCTTCCTGATCCTGCGGAACCGGCTTCGGCGCCTGGACCGGTTTCTGATCGGCGGCCCACAGGGCGAAGCCGAGCGTACAGGCCACAATCGGGGCAGCCCAAAACTTCATCTTTCAATTATAGCCGTGCTATTTGACACCGAGGCGCAGGCGGGTCGACCAGTATTGCCAGAGGGTCGGCAGGTAGTAGAGGTGCGAGGGCAATTCGGGGGAGCGCGGCTGAATCTCGCCCGCGAGAGCATCGCGCACCGCCTGCACCATCAGGGGCAGGCCCGCGGCGAGTTGCAGCAGGGGATAGGTCACGAAATTGTCCTCCGGCCGCGGCCGAATGCGGGACTGATAGAGGATGCCGCCGGTATCGATCCCGGGATTCACCAGGTGGACGGTCACCCCAGCGTTGTCCAAATCCCGGTTGGCCAGTGCCCAATAGCCGCCATGGACCCCGCGGTACTTCGGCGTGATCCCCACATGCATGTTGAGAAACACGGCGTCCACGCTTTCGAGCAGATGCCGCGACAGGATGCGGGTGCCGTTCACGACCACGACTTTGGGTGAAAGCCGCCGCAACAGGTCGATGGTTTCCCGGTCGTTGGCGGACGCCACAGTGAAGACCGGCAGCCCCGGCGGACGATCGGGCTGAAGGCTGTTTGCCCGGACGATCTCGGACGAGCGGGCGGCGGATTGCGTCCGCAAACGGCCGGCATAGAGCGAAAAGAGCAGCTGTCCGGCGGCTGCCCCCCAGCCCAGGCGCCTCGCGCGCCGGCGGAGGGCCTGCCAGCGGGAAGGCGGCGATTCCAGGATGACTGCCTGCAGGCCGACCGCGCTCTGAAGCGCATTGGCCACCATCCAGGTGGACGCGCCGCGCCCGGCCAGCATTACGACACTCATGCGGCGGCTTCCCGCATCGTTAGCGATTCCATGCCGTAGCGCTCCCGCAGACCGGCGTAGTGCCTGAGGATCTCCCCCAGCGCGGCGAAGCTTTCAATGAGATGCAGGCCGAAGTTGTGTGGGTGCCACCAGAGGTGAAAGCACCGGCCGCTCTTCGCGGCCCCGGTCATCGCGTTCCGGATGCGGCGCAGACGCAACGGCTCCAGGCGCCGGCGTGCCGGCCGGAAGGGACTCAGGAAGCGGCTCGCGGGAAGATTTCGGATAGCGGAAGAATCCGGCAGATCGAATGCCATGTCGCCGGCGAGGTCGAAATAGGTATCCACAAGTTGGGCTGCCCGGCGAAGCTTTCCCTGTTGCCCGCGCTCGGAGGCTTCGCGATACATCCACCTTGCCGGATTGCCCCGGAAGGACGTGAAGCCAAGTTGCGAGCAGATTTCCAGGTAATCGAGCCGGCACTGATTTTGCGGAAACACCAGGCTGACGGGCCGGACTCCGAGCCGCTCGGCCGCCGCGGCCGAGGCTTCGAGATCGGCGCGAAAATCGGCGGCGGTCTGGCCGCGCTCCAGGCAATAGTAGTGCGAAAACGTGTGGCTGCCGAGTTCCATGCCCTCGCAATCCAAAATCCGGCGGGCGAGCGAAAGCCCGTAGTGGTAAGGATCGCTGCGCTCGTCCTCGCCGATCTGCTCGAGATCCCGATACGGGCTCAATTCCGGCTGCTCGTAGTTTGGACGGCGCTCGGGCAGGTAGCGAAACAGCTCACGGCGGGAGTCGAAGAGCAGCAGGCCGACGGCGGCCCAGGTAGCGTGAACCTGGTAACGCCGGAACAGCGCCAGCATCGCCGGAATGGCCTCGCGGACACCTAGAATGTTGGGCCCGTATGAGGCGATGGAGGCTGCGCCGCGCATGCCCCAGAAGAGCTCAAAGTCGAGCGAAATCAGAAAACGCCCTGCTGGCACATCAAGAACATCGGCGGGTGCATGCCGCAGCTTTACAGGCGGGTGAGCCAGTCCTCCAGCTCTTTGGGCAGCGGCGAAACGATCTCGATCGGCGTGCCGTCCGAGGGCCGCTCGAAGCGGATGCGGTGCGAATGCAGGAAGAAGCGGGGCTCGGGCGTGCGCGCCGCTCCATAGAGCGTATCGCCGGCCACGGGATGCCCGATGCTCGAAAGGTGCACGCGGATCTGGTGCGTGCGGCCGGTGCCGATCCGCACTTCGAGCAGCGTGAACTCACGAAACCGACGCAGCACGCGGAACTCCGACCATGCGGCCCGTCCTTCCGCCAGCCGCGCCGTCATGCGGGTACGTCGGACCGGGTCGCGCGCGATCGGCCGCTCGATCCGCCCGCTATCCGGCTTGACGACGCCGTGGACCAGCGCGAGATACTTCTTTTCCACGCGTCGCCCGGAGAACTGCTCTGCCAGGTAATGGTGCGCGCGATCGTTCTTCGCCACCAGCAGCACGCCGCTGGTATAGCGGTCGAGCCGATGCACGATCCCGGGGCGCATCGCTCCGCCGGCCCCTGAAAGTTCGCCGAACCGGTGCAGCAGGGCGTTGACCAAAGTGCCCGAGTGGATACCCGCGCCGGCGTGCACCACCATCCCGGCCGGCTTATCGATGGCGACAACGTCGTCGTCTTCGTACAGCACCTGCAACGGGATCGCTTCGGGTGAAGCGTGCAGGGGCGGTGGCTCCGCCGGCTCGCAGTCGATGGTTTCCCCGCCGCGGATGGTGTGCGAAGGCTTCTCCGGGCGGCTATCCACCAGCACCCGGCCGGCTTTGATCCATTCCTGAATCCGGGAGCGGCTGAACTCCGGAAAGCGCCCCTGCAGAACCTGATCGAGCCGCTTGCCGGCGTCGCCGATTTCCGCTTGGAATCTCACAAGAGCGAGGGCCAACTTAGTATTCTACGGGAATGGCTCTTCCGCTTGAATCGAAGGTCGCCCTGGTCACCGGCGCGAGCAAGGGCGTCGGCAAGGGAATTGCGCTCGAACTGGCGCGCTCGGGTTGCGACGTGGCAATCAACTATCATTCCGACCGGGACGGCGCCGAGGCCACCGCCGCCGAGATCGCGGCGCTCGGCCGTACGGGCTGGGCGGTGCAGGCGGACGTAGGTTGTGCGCCCGATGTGACCCGCATGTTCGCCGCGGTGCGGGAACGCTTCCCCCGCCTCGACATCCTGGTCAACAACGCCGGCACGCAGGTGTGGAAACCGCTGCTCGAGCTCGAGGAGTCCGAGTGGGACCGCGTAATCGCCACCAATCTGAAGGGCTGCTTCCTGTGTACCCAGCAGGCGGCACGCCACATGCGCGCGGCGGGCGGCGGCCGCATCGTCAACATCGGATCCGGCTGCAATAAGATCCCGTTTCCGAACCTGGTGAGCTACACCGCCAGTAAAGGCGGCATCGAGATGTTTACGAAAGTTTCTGCTGTGGAACTGGGCAAGTACGGGATTGCCGTGAACTGCGTCGCGCCGGGAGCGATCGAAATCGAACGCACCAAGCAGGAAGCCAACGACTATGCGGGAACCTGGGCTTCGCTGACCCCGCTCGGCCGGGTCGGCCAGCCGGTGGATGTGGCGCGTGCGGTGGCGTTCCTGGCGGGCGATGGCGGCAGCTTCATTTCCGGACAGACGCTTTGGGTGGATGGCGGGCTGTTTAGCCACCCAATCTGGCCGTATCCTGTTGGTTCGTAACGGCAGCGTCAGTTGGTTCGACGGGAGGTTCCGCCGGGGTACGGGGGGCGAGACGCCGCCGGTCATAGAACTGAATGCGGCAGAAGCAGCAATGATACAGCTTCCCGCCGGACAGCCGTTCCACCAGGTTCAGGATTCCCGATCGCATCGGATCGATCCCGTCCCGCTCCTTGAGCTTGCTCAGCCGGGTCGTGCCGCAGTGAGGGCACCGAACCTCGGACCCCAAATGGTACCGGTACCTTCGGGGGATACACATTTCCTGGTGGCAATCTTTGCATTCGTAGATCGCCATGTAGCTAAACCGTTCAAGGAAGCTACGATGGACGCGCCGCAAGCGTCCGCCGCACCGGCCACATTGGGACATTGGTACTATATTACTAATAACCCAATTTGCGCTGAACGCACAAGGCGCGCCAAAATGTAAAGATACGCGTTTCTCCGTATCCGACAATGCTGGACCGCATTACAGTGCATGGCGCCCGCCAGCACAACCTCAAAAATATCGATATCGAGATTCCGCGCAACACCCTCACGGTCATCACGGGGCTCAGCGGATCCGGTAAATCGTCTCTGGCCTTCGATACGATTTACGCCGAGGGCCAGCGCCGCTACGTCGAGACGCTATCCACCTATGCGCGCCAGTTCCTCGACCAGATGGAACGGCCGGACGTCGACTCGATCGACGGTCTGAGTCCGGCCATCTCGATCGAGCAGAAGACCACCAGCCGAAGCCCGCGGTCGACCGTCGGCACCATCACCGAGATCTACGACTACCTGCGGCTGCTCTATTCGTCGATCGGCGTGCCGCACTGCCCGGTCTGCGGCAACGAGATCTCGCGCCAGACCACCGAGCAGATCCTGCAGCACGTGCTGTCGCTCAAGCCGGAAGACCGCATCATGGTGATGGCGCCGGTGGTGCGCGGACGCAAAGGCGAATATAAGAAGGACCTGGAGAAGCTGGCGCGCCAGGGATTCGTGCGGGCGCGCATCGATGGCGTGCTGCGCTCGCTCGACGAAGAGATCGTGCTCGACAAGCGCCGGAACCACACCATCGAGGTCGTAGTGGACCGGCTGCTCGTCAAGCCGGGAATCGAAAAGCGCCTGGAAGCCTCGATCGATACCGCCACCAAGCTCGCCAACGGCCTGGTGCTGATCGCGGTGGTAAACGGCGAGGAGCGCCTCTACTCGCAGAAACTGGCCTGCACGGAATGCGGCACCAGCATTCCGCAGCTCGAGCCGCGGTCGTTTTCCTTCAACAGTCCGTTCGGAGCCTGCGAGGAGTGCCACGGCCTGGGCAGCATCTGGTCATTCGACCCCGCCAAAGTGATTGTGGATCCCGGTAAGCCGCTGCTCGATGGCGGCCTCGGTCCCGGCGCCAACTCCTGGTACATGCAGGAGCAGCTCGAGGAACTGGCCCGCAAGTCACGGATCAACCTGAAGAAGCCGTTCGAAGAGCTTCCGGCGAAGGCGCGAACCACGCTGCTCGAAGGAACCGGCGGACTGCCAGGAATTCTGGGCATCCTGCAGCAGGGCTTCGATTCGAGCACCGAAGCCTACCGCGAGTGGCTCACGGAATACATGTCGCCCGCGGCGTGCCCGGCCTGCCACGGCAAGCGCCTGCGTCCGGCCAGCCTCTCGGTGCGGGTGAAGAACTTCTCGATCGCCGAGTTCACGGCGCTTCCGGTGGCGCGCTCCCTGACCACGGTACGCAACTGGGAGTTCACCCAGCGCGAAACGCAGATCGCCGGGCCGCGTGGTGGACGAAATCCGCCGCCGCCTGGAATTCCTTTCCGCCGTGGGGCTGGACTACCTCAGCCTCGACCGCTCGGCCGCCACGCTTTCCGGCGGCGAGGCGCAGCGCATCCGCCTGGCCACGCAGATCGGCTCGAAACTGCGCGGCGTGCTGTACGTGCTCGACGAGCCCTCCATCGGGCTGCATCCCCGCGATAACGGCCGCCTGCTCGAAACCCTGACGCAGCTTCGCGACATGGGCAACACCGTGCTGGTGGTGGAGCACGACGCCGAGACCATCGAGCGCGCCGATTACGTGATCGATCTCGGCCCCGGCGCCGGCCGCCTGGGCGGCGGCCTGGTGGCCGCGGGCACCCCGGCGAGATCGCGCGCAATCCCGACTCGCTCACCGGGCAGTATCTTTCAGGGGCCATGCAGATCCCGGTGCCGGCCGTGCGGCGAAAGCCCGGCGAGAAGAAGCTGGTCATCCGCGGCGCGCGCGAGCACAACCTGAAAGACATCGACGTGGAAATCCCGCTCGGGCTCCTGACGGTGGTGACGGGAGTCTCGGGCAGCGGCAAATCCACGCTGGTGAACGAAATTCTCTACCGCTCGCTGGCCCGCGAAATCTATGGCTCGCATGAAGAGCCCGGCGCGCACGACGCCATCGAGGGCATCGAGCTGCTCGACAAGGTGATCCGCATCGACCAGGCGCCCATCGGCCGCACGCCGCGCTCGAATCCGGCCACCTACACCGGGCTCTTCACGCCCATCCGCGAGCTCTACGCCATGCTGCCCGAATCGCGCGAGCGCGGCTACAAGCCGGGGCGCTTCAGCTTCAACGTGAAGGGCGGGCGCTGCGAGGCCTGCCAGGGCGACGGACTCAAGCGCATCGAGATGAACTTCCTGCCGGACGTCTACGTGACCTGCGACGTCTGCCGCGGGCGCCGCTACAATCGCGAGACCCTGCAGGTGAAGTTCAAGGGCTATTCGATCGCCGACCTGCTGGATGCTACCGTGGAAGAGGCGCTCCCGCTGATGGAAAACCTGCCGCAGATCCGCGCCAAGCTGCAGACGCTCTATGACGTGGGCCTGGGCTACGTGCACCTGGGGCAATCGTCCACCACGCTTTCGGGCGGCGAGGCGCAGCGCATCAAGCTGGCCAAGGAACTGAGCAAGCGGCAGACCGGCCGCACCTTCTATCTGCTCGACGAGCCCACCACCGGCCTGCACTTCGACGATGTCCGCAAACTGCTCGACGTGCTGCAGCGCCTGGTGGAGCTCGGCAATACCGTGGTGGTGATCGAGCACAACCTGGATGTCATGAAGACCGCCGACTGGATGATCGACCTGGGCCCCGACGGCGGCGAGTACGGCGGGCGCATCGTCGCCTCCGGCACTCCCGAGCAGGTGGCGCGATCGACCAAGAGCTACACGGCCGAGGCCCTGCGCAAAGTGCTCGGCAGCGGGAGAGCCGCGTGAGCAAGTACGCCGAGCGCCCGCTCGATTTCGCCGGTCTCAAGACCGTCGGGCTCGCCGAGCGCGGCGGCAAGGTGAAGACCGCGGATTTCGCGGCGCCTTATACCAAGGGCACGGGTCTTGCGGGCTGGCTCGATTCGCTGCCGCGCATTCTCGCGGGCGATTCGTTCCGCGCCGTGGTGGATGCAGTCGCGGCCGCGCGCGACCAAGGGCCGCGCCATCATCTGGGGTATGGGCGGGCACGTCATCAAGTGCGGCCTCGCGCCGGTGCTGGTCGACCTGATGGCACGCGGCTACGCCACGGCGTTCGCGATGAACGGCTCGGCCGCGATCCACGATTTCGAAATCGCGCTGGCCGGCCACACCAGTGAAGACGTGGAAGCCGTGCTGCCCGACGGCCGCTTCGGTTCCGCCGAAGAGACCGGCCGCGAGATGAACCGCGCGATCAGCGCCGGCTGCCTCGAAGAACTCGGCATGGGCGAAGCCCTGGGCAGCCGCTTGGAACTGATCGCGTCGCCGAAATATGCGGAGTCGAGCCTGCTTCTGCAGGCATACCGGCGCGGCGTCCCGGTGACGGTACACGTGGCCATCGGGACGGATACGCCGCACACCCATCCGGCGGCCGATGGAGCCGCGATCGGCCAGGCGTCGCACCGCGATTTCCGACTGCTGTGCTCGTATGTTCGCGGGCTCAACGAAGGCGGCGTGTATCTTGAACGTCGGGTCGGCCGTGGTGCTGCCCGAGGTCTTCCTGAAGGCCGTTTCGGCGGTGCGCAACCTGGGACATCCACTGGCCGGATTCACCACCGTCAACCTCGATTTCCTGCAGCACTATCGCCCGCGGGTCAACGTGGTGGAGCGCCCGCACGCATGCGCCGGCGGCGCCGGCTACGCCATCACGGGCCATCACGAGCTGATGGTTCCGCTGCTGGCCGCGGCGCTTATCGAGAGAGACTCGTGAGCGATTCGTTCCCGGAGCCGCCATCGCTCCCGCCGGCCGAACCGCCGGAGAGTCCGCCGCCGCCCGAAGAGGCCTTCCCCTTCTGGGGCTACACGGACGTCCTGATCTTCATCGGCCTGGCGCTTCCCTGCATGTTTGCCGGCTTCGCCCTCACCAAGGCGCTGGTGTTCGCGCTGCAGTTGATCCACATGCGGCCGGTAAGCTCGGTGGTGGAATTGCTGGCCGGGCAGACCGCCGGCTATGTGTTTCTCTTCGGCGTGCTGGTACTGCTGTTTCGCGTACATTACAACCGCCCGTTCCTGAGTTCGGTCGGCTGGTCCAGTCCTCGGCGTCCAATCGCTGCGCTGGTCCTGATGGGCTTCGCGACAGCGCTCGGCGTAAACCTGGTGGGCCTGCTGATCCAGACCCCGACCACGACCAACCCGATGATGCAATTACTGAACGACCGGACGGCTGTCGTGCTGGTGGGCATTTTCGGAATCACCGTGGGGCCGGTATGCGAAGAACTGGCGTTTCGCGGCCTGTTGCAACCCCTGCTGGTGCGCTCGATGGGAGTGCCCGCGGGCATTCTGGCCGCCGCGATTCCCTTCGGCATGCTGCATCTGCCGGAGTACGGATACTCGTGGAAGCACGGCCTGCTGGTGACGCTCGCCGGCGCCGCCTTCGGCTGGGTGCGTCACAACACGGGCTCCGTGAAGGCCGGGGCGATCATGCACGCCGCCTACAATAGCTTTTTCTTCATCGCGCTGCTGTCGGCGCCGAAACTCCAATAGTCCGTGCTGGTTTCGCTCTGCTAAGCTGTGGCCAGTTGAACCAGGATTCCGATCACTTCGGTCGTTTACGGGGCCAGTGTGCATGCACGGGTACGAGCAGTGCAACCAGCGAAGTTAACACTAGCAGCAGTGTCACTGCGTATTTCATCTTCCAGCCTCGGCTCCAGTTTAGCCATAATGGGCGCGGGCCGCTCACTCCACCAGACTTTTCAGCGACTCCTCGAACGGTGCGCGCGCCACGCCCTTCTCCGTGATGATAGCTGATACGTACCGTGCCGGCGTGACGTCGAACGCGGGATTCTCGACCGCCGTTCCTGCGGGGGCGACAGCGTGCCCGAAGACATGGGTCACTTCCGAGGCCGCGCGCTGCTCGATCGGGATCAGGTCGCCCGAGGCCAGTGTCAGGTCGAGTGTCGACACCGGCGCGGCCACGTAGAACGGGACGCCGTTTTCCTTCGCAAGCACTGCCACGGAGTAGGTGCCGACCTTGTTCGCCACGTCGCCATTCGCCGCGATGCGGTCCGCCCCTACCACCACGCAGCCGATCCGCCCGGACTTCATGAAGTGGCCGGCCATGTTGTCGGTGATCAACGTGGTCGGGATACCGTCCTGCTGCAGTTCCCAAACGGTCAGCCGCGCGCCCTGCAGGAACGGCCGCGTCTCGTCGGCGAAGACGTCGATCTGCTTGCCGCATTCGATGGCCGCGCGGATCACACCGAGCGCAGTGCCGTAGCCGGCGGTCGCCAGAGCGCCCGCATTGCAATGCGTCAGCACCGTCTTCGACGCCGGCACCAGCGGCGCCCCATTGCGGCCGATCGCGCGGTTGATCGCGATATCCTCTTCCTTCACCAGCTTCGCCTCTTCTACCAGCCGCGCGCGGATCTCCGCGATCGGCCGCCCGTGCATCGAGGCGTACACCCGCTTCATGCGGTCGATGGCCCAGAAGAGATTCACCGCCGTCGGCCTTGTGCCGGCGAGCGTGCTGCAGATCGTTTCGAACTGCTGGTCGAGGCCAGCCTCTGAAGCCTGTAGTACGCCGAGCGCTACCCCCATGGCGGCGGCCACCCCGATCGCCGGAGCGCCGCGGATGATCATGTCCTTGATCGCCGTGGCGACCTCTTCATAGGTCCGGCAGGTGACGAACGTCTCCTCGAGCGGCAGGCGGGTCTGGTCGATCATGACCACCCCGGCGTCGGTCCATTGAATTGTTTCCACCATGAAGTACCAGCATAATAGGTACTCATGAAAATCCTTGCATGCGCCCTGGTTTTTGCCGCGGCGGCCCTCGCCCAGGAGACTCCCACCGAGCGCGAGGCCGCGAGCGACGTCCTGCGCAAAATGGCGGAACTCGAAAAGTCGCTCGACGTGCCCGGCTGGGTCGAACGCCTGAGCGCTCCCAACTCGGAACGCGATCAGGTCACCGCGCGCGCGAAGCAGTTGATGGATACCGAGCTGCTCGCCATGGGCGACGACATCACCCGGCACCCGGAGATCGGATTCCAGGAAAAGCGTTCGGTCGGCATCCTGGTGGACTACCTGCGGAAACACAACTTCGACGTGACGGTCGGAGTGGCCAACCTGCCGACGGCCTTCGTCGCGCGCTACAAGGGCAACCACGGCGCGCCGAATCTCGGCGTGATTCTCGAGTACGACGCGCTGCGCGGCACGAAAGGACCGTTTCACGGCGACCAGCACAGCACCCAGGGACCGATCGGGATCGCCGCGGCCGTCGCCATGGCCGAATACCTGGAACGCTCGCACGCGCCGGGCAGCGTGGTGGTCTTCGGGACGCCGGGTGAAGAGATGATGCCGCCGGTCGCCAAGACCGATATGTTCAAGGCCGGCATCTTCGACGGCATGGACGTGATCGTGCGCAGCCACGCGGTCGGCGCGACCGTACGCCCGGCCGCGGGCTTCGGCACCTGCTGTCTGAATATCGATGGCGTCAAGTACACGTTCTCCGGCGCGCCCGCGCACCAGATGACGCCGTGGGCCGGGCGTAACGCGCTCGAAGCTGTCATCCACCTGTTCAACAACATCGATGCCGCCCGCACCACCATGCGGCCGGAGGCGCGCATTCAGGGCGTGATCACCGAAGGCGGCGCCGCCCCTAACGTGGTGCCCGACCGCACCCAGGCCGATTTCTACATCCGCTACCCGGACGCCGTTTACCTGGCGCAGGTGAGGGAGGCCGTCGATAATGCAGCCCGCGCCGCCGCGCTCGCCACCGGCACCAAGGTGAAGATCGATAACTATGGCAGCCTGCGCGACGGCATCTCGGTGGCGACCCTGGCGGAGGTGGCTTTCGCCCACATGAAGCATTTCGGCGCCACCAACGTGATGGACGCGCCGGGGAAGCCCGAAGGGTATGAAGAGACCGGCAGCGTGTCGAGCGACATCCCCGGCATCGGCTTTGCGACGCAGACCTCCACCGCGGCCAATCACACCTACCAGATGGAAACGGATGCACTGGCCGAGATCGGCCATCACGGGTTCGTGGTCGACGCGCAGTCGATGGCCGCGCTGCTTTTCGATTTCGCCACTCACGCGGATTACCGGGCGGCGGTGAAGCGCGAATTCTCGGGCATCCACGCCCTGTTCGGCGAATACCAGGAAGCCCTCGGGAAGGTCTATCCGCGCCCGAATGTGCCCGATCCGCGGTAGCGCGGTCAGCCCGCGAGTACCCACCCGAGGTCGAAGCGTGCGAAGGCAATGCGCTCGTAGGGCGAACGCTCCCCGCATTCGAACAGTACGGCCAGTGTTCCATCGCGCAGGGGCAGCACGGTCGAGTAGGCCGCGGGGCCGGCGTGCAGGACGCGCGCCCGCGGCCAGGTGCGTCCACCGTCCGAACTGAACTTCACGGTGAGGTTTCGACGTGTCGAGGCCGCCGCGTTGGTGAACACCAGGAGATCGCGGCCTCCGTGGCGGTAGCGTGCCAGGCCCGCATTGCACACCGCGTCGATCAGAGCGTCGTCGTGAGCAGGGGCGTCGAACGTCACGCCGCCATCGTGCGAACGGGCGACCGCGCGGGTCTTTCCGTTCCGCATGTTCTCGAGCACCGTGCCATCGGCCAACTCGACGCACTTGCTTTCATCGGTGCCGGAAGCGATCGCCGGCCCGATTTTCCACATGCGCCCTGCGTCGTCGCTGTAGAGATTGCGCGCGCTTGTCGCACCGACGCCGTCGAACACCACTGTCGGAACCAGGTAGCGTCCCCGTCTGGTCGCAAAGTGCGTGCCGGAGGTGGCGAACATCGCGCGCCATGACGGACGCTTGACCTGCGGCGTGAGGTCGATCGGGGCGGACCAGGTATCGCCATCGTCGTCGCTCGACATGGCATGGACTTGAAGCGTCTCGGGACCGGTCACGGCTCCCGCCTTCGCGGTGGGCGTGCCGATGCCCGGCGGCCCGAAGGCGTGGAAGCACCAGATGCGGCCTGTCCGCGGGTCGCGAAGCAGCGAGGGGTCGCCGACGCCACCCTGCTCCACCGCGCGGAGAGTCCGGATGGCGGACCATGTGCGGCCGCGGTCGCGGCTTCGGCGCAGCACGAGCGAGATACGGTTGGGAAGGTCGTTGGCGTTTTCGTGGCGGGCATCGGCAACGGCCAAAAGATCGCCGCGCCGCGTTTCGATGAGTGCCGGGATCCGGTAGGTGTGGACGCCGCCTTCGCCCTGACGGAAAACGTCGGTCTGCGCGAAGCGCGGCGCTCCGGCCACGGCGGGCAGGACTCCCGCGGCGGCTTGGAGGAGAAGTCGTCTGGTAGGCCCGGTTGGCATACCGGAGATTATCACCCGGCGGCCCAACGCGCCGGGAATCCGCGGTAACGTAGGAAGACACTCGAGACGCCATACCTGAACCGGGCTTCCGCATGACCACACCGTTTCCGGCTTTAACCCCTGCCACCGGCCGCCGCTATTTGCCGGCGCTGCTCCTGCTGTTTGCGGGAAGCGGCTGTTCGGCGCTGATTTACGAAATCGTCTGGTACCAGCTCCTGCAGTTGGTGATCGGTTCGAGCGCGATTTCGCTGGGCGTCCTGCTGGCGACCTTCATGGGCGGGCTGTGCCTCGGGAGCCTCGCTCTGCCTCGCCTGATGGCCGCGCGGAAGCAGCATCCGCTGCGGGTGTACGCCAAGGTGGAGTTTGGCATCGCCATCTGCGGAGTGCTGGTGCTCTTCGGCATGCCGCTGGTGGATGGCGTCTATGCGGCGGCGGTGGGCCACGGAATGCCCGCCATCCTGCTGCGCGCTCTGGTGTGCGGCCTCTGTCTGATTCCGCCAACCTTTCTAATGGGCGCGTCACTGCCGGCCGCTGCCCGCTGGATTGAAAGCAGCCCCGAGGGCGTCTCCTGGATGGGTTTCCTCTACGGCAGCAACACCGCCGGCGCTGTGTTCGGCTGCCTGCTGGCGGGTTTCTACCTGCTGCGCGTGTTCGATATGGCCACCGCGACCTTCGTGGCCGCGGTGCTGAACGTGGCGGTAGGCGCGGCCAGCCTGGCGATCGCGCGGCGAACCCAGGAGCGCGCCTCCGATACTCCCGAAGTTACCGAGGAGCCAACGGCGACCACTGCCTGGCCCGTCTACGCCGCCATCGCCATCTCGGGCGCCTGTGCGCTGGGCGCGGAGGTCATCTGGACGCGCGTTGCTCGGCCTGATGCTGGCCGCCACGGTCTACACGTTCTCCATCATCCTGGCGGTGTTCCTGGTGGGCATCGGGCTGGGCAGCGGCCTGGGTTCGCTGGCCGCACGCACCGGCCGCGCGCGCCTGGTTTTCGGATGCTGTCAACTCGCGCTGGTCGGAGCCATCGCCTGGACGGCTTTTCAACTTTCCGATTCGCTGCCCTACTGGCCGGTAAACCCGCTGCTCTCCACCAGCCCCTGGTACACCTTCCAGATCGACATGGTCCGCTGCCTGTGGGCCATCCTGCCACCGGCATTTCTCTGGGGCGCGAGCTTTCCGCTGGCGCTCGCCGCCGCCGCGCCCGATCAGCGCGATTCCGCCCGACTGGTGGGCGGCATCTACGCCGCCAATACCGCCGGAGCCATCGCCGGAGCCCTCAGCTTCAGTCTCTTCCTGGTGCCGCGGATCGGCACGGCTGGCTGCGAGCGCGTCCTCATCGTGCTGGCCGCCATCGGCGCGGTGCTGATCCTGGCGCCGCTGGTGAGCGCCTCGCGAACCGTCTTCGGCGCCGCGGGGCTGACCGCCGCGCTGGTGCTGGCCGCGATCCTGGTGACGCACGTTTCGGGTGTGCCGCCGGTGCTGATCGCCTACGGCCGCCGCATGATCACCTCCATCGACCACACCAAGATTCTCTACTCCGGCGAAGGCATCAACTCTTCGATCGCCATTTCCACCTGGGACGACGGCGCCGTGCAGTTCCACGTCAGCGGGAAAGTGGAGGCCTCCACCGAGCCCTACGACATGCGCCTGCAGCGCATGCTCGGCCACATGCCGGCGCTGTTTCACCCCAATCCGAAGTCGGTACTGATCGTGGGCTTCGGTGCGGGCGTCACGGCCGGCACGTTCGTCACTCATCCCGAAGTGAAGCGGATCGTGATCTGCGAGATGGAGCCGCTGATCCCCCCCACCGCCACCCGCTACTTCAGCAAAGAGAACTACAACGTGATGCACGATCCGCGCGTGCAGATCGTCTATGACGACGCCCGCCACTTCATCCTCACCACTAACGAAAAGTTCGATATCATCACCTCCGACCCGATCCATCCCTGGGTGAAGGGCAGCGCCACGCTGTACTCGAAGGAGTATTTCGAACTGGTGAAGCAGCATCTCAATCCGGGCGGACTGGTCACGCAATGGGTGCCGCTCTATGAGAGCGACGCGCCCACCGTGAAGAGCGAAATCGCCACGTTCTTTAACGTGTTCCCGAACGGCACCGTGTGGGGCAATTCAAACAACGGCGGCTACGATTCGGTGGTGATGGGCGGAACCGGCCCGATGCGGATTGATCTCGACCGCATCCAGGCGCGCCTCGCGCAGCCCGATCATCGTCCCGTGACGGAGTCGTTGAGCGAGGTCGGATTCCAATCGCTGCCCTCGCTGCTCGCGACCTACGCGGGCGAGAGCGGCACTCTCCAGCCCTGGCTCGAAGACGCGGTCATCAATCGCGACGGCAATCTGCGGCTGCAGTACATGGCGGGCCTGGCGCTCAACATGAACATGGAGACCGCCATTTACACTCAGATTCTGAGTTACCGCAAATTCCCCATGAACCTGTTCCAGGGTTCGGAAGACAAGTTGCAAGCGCTTCGATATGCTCTCGAAGCTACGACCACGCCTTAGCCGAAAGACGATCTATTGGTCCGCGGCCGCCGCCATACTCCTGGTGATGCTGGCTGCCGGACTCATGCTCGCCGGCCGATGGCTCTCGCCGTTTGCGCGGCGCGAAGTGGTCCGCCTGCTGAAGCAGCAATACGAGAGCGACATCCAGATCGCATCGCTCGAGCTTTCGTTCTTTCCCTGGCCGTATGCGTCGGGCACCGGCCTGGTCTTCCGCAAGGGCGGACGCACCGACCTGCCGCCGCTCATCCAGTTGGCGCGCTTCGACGCGCAGACCGGCTGGCTCGATCTGCTTCACTCGCCGCTGCGCGTTTCCAGCGTGAAGCTCGAAGGCCTACAGATCCACATCGCGCATGGTGAGAAGAAGCCGGACGCGGGCGAGAAATCGCCGCCGCCATCCTTCGAGATCGAGACCATGACCGCCGATGGAACCGTGCTCGAAATGCTGCCCAAAACGCCCGGCAAGGAACCGCTGCGGTTCGATATCTATCATCTCCACCTGCAATCGGTCAATCCCAACGGCACCATGCATTATCAGGCGCTGCTGCGCAACGCGAAGCCGCCCGGCATGATCCACGCCACCGGCGAGTTCGGGCCCTGGAACACTCCCGACCCCGGCCAGACGCCCGTCACCGGCGATTACACCTTCTCGAACGCAAACCTCGGCGTCTTCCGCGGCCTGGCGGGCACGCTCTCGTCCACCGGCAAATTTCGCGGCCCGCTCGACCGCATCGAAGTCGCCGGCCAGACCGATACGCCCGACTTCACCATCCGCGCCGGAAACCATCCGGTCCACCTGACCACGACTTTCAGCGCCACGGTCGATGGCACCGATGGCGACACCTACCTGCACCCGGTGACTGCGCACTTCGGCGATACAACGGTGGTCGCCCAGGGCTCCGTCAGCGGTGGGCCCGGCACCAAGGGCAAGACGGTGACGCTCGATTCCCAAGTGGAAGGCGGCGACCTTGCTGACGTGCTCCGCCTGGGTGTGAAATCCGACCCACCGCCCATGACCGGCAAGATCAGCTTCCATTCCAAGATCCGGATCCCGCCTGGGGACGAAGATATTGCCGATAAGCTCTACCTGAACGGTAAGTTTGACCTGGCGTCGGGAAAGTTTACCAACCCGACGCTCGAGCAGAAGGTCAGCAGCCTCAGCGAACGTGCGCGCGGCGATACGGATAGCGGCGGAACGAGCCGTGCGGCTTCGGAGATGCGCGGGACGTTCGTCCTGGATCGCGGAACCATGACCTTGGCCGGCCTTTCTTTCCATGTTCCCGGCGCCACCATACGGCTCGATGGCACCTACGGGCTCGGGCAGGAGACCTTGAATTTCCGCGGCACCGCCACCATGCAGGCCAAGCTCTCGCAGATGACCACCGGGATCAAGTCGTTCCTGCTGAAGGCTGTCGACCCGCTATTTCACAAGAACAACGCGGGCGCCGTGATCCCGATTCATATCAACGGCACCCGCGAGCACCCTTCCTTCGGACTGGACTTTAAGTTGTGACGAACAGTTACTCCGGCTGCGAACCCTGCGGCGCAATGCTGTACGCCCGGTCCCAAGCCGCATGCGCACCGATCGCGTTCCCTGAAACCACGATCTCGACGCGACGGTTCTGCTGGCGTCCTTCGGCCGTGGTGTTCGACGCGAGCGGCCGCTCGTCGCCCAAGCCTTCCGATGTCACGCGGGCAGGCGAGATTCCTTGATCGAGCAGAATGCCGCGGACCGCCGTGGCGCGAGCCGAGCCCGAGCCATTGCTGCCGCTCGCATATCCCTGGACCTCGACGGCGAGACCCGGATGCGCGGCCAGAATCGAGGCTACCCGTGAGAGCTGATTCACCGTCGGCGTCTTGAGCGAAGAGCCGCGGAACGCCGAGTCCCCTACCGTCACCACCAGCCCGCGCGGAGTGTCACGAGTCGGCAGGACGCCGTTGAACTCCGCGTTGAGGCGGCGCCGGAGTTCCGTCTTCTGCACATCGTCATCGTGCCGCGGCGGAGGGGGTGGTATGACGCGCGCCGCGTTTCCGGCCCGCTGCTGCTCCACGGCCGCCCTTGCCTGGGCTTCCGCCTGCTCACGCGCCACACGTTCGGCATCGGCCTGAGCACGCGCCGTCTGGGCTTCCGCCAGGGCCTTCTGCGTTTCGGCCTGTGCCGCGATCTTCGCCTGCTGGGCCTGGACGACTTCCGCCTTCGCCTTGGCTAGCTGCGCATCCCGCCCGCGCCGTTCCGCGATCGTGCGAGCATCCTCGGCAGTCTCCTCGGCGCCTTTTGCAATCTGGATCACGCGCTTCGAAGAGGCCTTACTCGCCTGCAGTTGCTGCGCGTTCTGGAGATCGACCTGCGCTTTCTGCAAGGTCTCCGCCGCCAGGGTGTCGGCGCCCGCTGCCTGCGCGATGCCGATGGCGTTCTGCGCTTCGTAGATCGCCAGCATCTCTTCGTACTTCGACATCGATACCCTGGGCATCGAGGCTACGTTTGCGTCCATCTGGTCAGGCACATGCCAGGTATAGTGGCCGCGCGGCATCAACTCGTAATTCACGCTGATCGGCTGGATAGTACCGAGCGTGTCCGGACGAATCTCGTTTTCCATCACCACCACGTCGCTCGGAAGCCGGGCCGCGGAGTACGGTTCGGCGGTCACGATCATTCCGAAGGCCTGCAGATCGGTGGTGACCCGCAAGCTTGCCTTGTGAGAACTGCCGGGCACGATCTCTCCCAGATTGTGCGCGGCCCCTTCCGGCGTGATCGCCCAGAGCGTGTAGGTAAGATATTCCCGGCCGTAGGCCGATGGTGTAGACATCTGCTCGAAACTGGCATCGATTTCGGTGCGTCCCCGCTTCGATTCGACCGTCGCCAGGCCTTTGGCATGAGGCATCAGCACGGTGCCGCGAAAATCGATCTGGGTGGGTCCCTGGCGGTACTGGTAATTTACTGCCTTAGTAGTGCGATCGACCACAGTTACGTTGTAAATCGGCGCGACTTTCTGTTGCGCGAAGACCGGTGCGCTACCGAAAAGAACACAGAAAGCCACCATGGTGCGCTTTGGTATCATTTGACCTCCTTCAGGGTTACCTTACGTGCAACCGGCCTGCCAGCTTGGCCCCGAAGGCGCGCCCTGCCCCGCCTCGTTCCGTGACGAAGAGTACATCGGCGCTGTGCCTGCGCAATTTTATAGCGATCGCGCCGTGCAGACTTTGGCCAACTTCGTGGCGATCGTGCACTTGCTGTACTTCGTGTTCGTGGTGCTCGGATCCCTCGCAATCGCGATCGGCGCTCTCCGCCGTTGGGAATGGGTCCGCAACTCCTGGTTCCGGATCCTTCACCTGCTCGCGATCTGGATCGTTCTCGGTGAGGACGTCATCGGGCTGGTCTGTCCGCTCAATGTCGCCGAAAGCGGCTTACGTAAAACAGCGGAAGTCCCCGAAACCGGCGTCGGGCTTACGCTCGACCGCCTGCTCCATCACACCATCGTAGGCCGTCCCCTCGACGCGATTTACTGGTCGTTGGGGACCCTCTCGCTGCTCTTCCTGTTCCTGGTTCCGCCGAAATTCCTGAGGCGCGGGCAGTAGCCGGACCTCAGACCGTGGCGGCCGCCGCGGCCTTGGCTTCCTGCATCGCCAGGGGGTATGCCGGCCCCGGGAACGTTCCGTCGCCGAGCACTTCGCGGATCGCCATGTTGGCGTCGAAGTAGACCTGCCAGTAGTGGTCGTTATGGCAATAGGGCCGCACTGCCAGCACCGGGCCGAACGGCGTGAAGGTCAGGATGGTGACGTCGGGCGCCGGCCGGTCGCAGACATTCTCAATCGCCGCGACCTTCTCCTTGACTTTTGCGATAGCCACCCTCGGATCGGCAGCGCCCGAAATCTGCGCCGTCAGATCCACGCGGCGGTAGGGGTTGATCGTGTAGTTCTGGATGTTGTCCGAGAAAATCTTGTTGTTGCCGATGTGCGTCCGCACATTATCCGGCGTATCGAGCGTCGTCACGAAAAGGCCGATCTCGTGTACCGTGCCGGTGATCCCGCCCGCGGTGATGAAGTCGCCCACCTTGAACGGCCGCAGCACCAGCAGAAACGCCCCTGCCGCGAAGTTGGCCAGTAGCCCCGCCCACGCAGTCCCTATGGCGAGACCCATAGCGGCGATCAGCGCGGCGAAGGTGGTGGTCTGCACTCCAAAATAGCCGAGGATCGCCACCACCAGCGTGACGTTCAGCGCCACCGACAACGTGTTGCCGACGAAGCGCATGACAGTCGCTTCGATGTTCTGCTTGATGAGCACCCGCTGTACGGCGTGCACCACCAGCATGATCAGCCACCGGCCGATGATGTATAGGATGAGCGCACCCAGGATCTGCAGGCCGACTCCGGCGGCCTTCTCCTGGATGATTTGAGTGATCGCAGTCCAGTTCATTGAGAGGTGCTTCCTCCTTGTTGTCGGACTACTATACCGCAGCTTTCAGCGCCCGGCGCCGCAAGATTCGCGGATGATCAGCGAGCATTCCACCAGGATGTCGCGCACGAATGCACCGGGCTGCTCAATGCGGTCGAGCATCGCGGCCATGGCCGCCTCGCCGATCTCGCGGCACGGCTGCCGTACCGTCGTCAGCGGCACCGGCAGCAGGCTCGCATATTCCACGTCGTCGATGCCGACGATCCGCACATCGCCCGGGATCCGATAGCCCATTGCCAGCAGCACCTGCATCAACTGTCCCGCCGTGCGGTCGTTGGCGCAGACGAAGCCGCGGCCTTCCGCCCGCTGCCCGAGCATCGGCCGCACCGTCGTGTCGGTGATCGCCGCTAATTGCCACACCGGGCCGCGCTCGAGCGGAACGCCGTTGGCGAGCAGCGCTTCGCGAAAGCCCGCGATCCGCGCCTGGACGGTCGGCGCGCTTCCCTCGTAGGCGACCATCGCTACCTGCTCCACGCCGAGCGAGAGCAGGTGCGCGGCGGCCATGTAGCCGGCGCGGCGATTGTCGATACCCACCAGGTCGTGCGCCACCCGGTCCGGATACGCCGCCACGCAGCGGTCCAACAGCACGATCGGAATGCGCGCGGCTTCCAGGCGGGCGACGATCTCGAGGTTAGTCTCGCGCACGCGCTCACCGGTTTCGAGCGGCGCGAAGAAGACTCCCGCCACGCGTTTGCGGATGAACTGCTCGCAAAGCTGCAGGGCCTGAGTTTCCGCGGGAGTGCCGTCGGCCGCTGCGTGTCCCCACAGCAATGCGTGGCGGCAGGCCTGGGGCGCGGCGGCGATACCGCGGCAGATCGGCTCGAAGACCTCCGTGTGGCCCAGGTCGGGAATCAGCAGTCCGAACACCAGGCCGTCCTGCGCGGCTTGCACATCCCGGACGTAGGTGCCCGACCCTGCCACGCGCTCCACCAACCCGCGCTGCGCGAGTTCGCGCATGGCGCGCCCCACCGTGATCCGCGACGTGCGGAACTGTTGCACCAGCGCCGCTTCGCTCGGGAATTTTTGTCCGGGGCGGAATTTCCCGGAGAGGATTTCCCGCGAGAGCGTCTCCAGGACCTGCCGGTATTTCGGGGCATGCGGCTCCGCACTGAAACTACGCCGGGCCATCGATCCTGATATTACAGCTTTGTGCCTCAATGAGGCAACTTCGCAACGTCGCGCAACATCCAATGCGGAGTATGCTGGACACCATTGGATGGATTGCCACTGCCGTCTTTTCGACATCCTATTTCTTCCGCCAGCCGGTCATGCTCCGCCGCATTCAAGCGGTCGCGGCATGTTTATGGATCGTTTACGGCGTGTTGCTGCACGCTTTCCCCGTGATCGCGGCAAACCTCATCGTGGCCGCCGCGGCACTCGTCTCGTCCACCCGCCGCCAGGAATCCTGATATCTCAGCTTTCTCGTCCGAAAAAGGAACCGCCAAGCGCTGCGCACATCCAACCCCTATAGCCCTGTACCGGCTCTCTGTATCGCTCGGGACGGGCTCGTTCTGCCTCGCCGCAGTGATCGATTTCGCAGCACAACGGAAAGGAGACAGACTATGGATTTCGAAAACAAACCGAAGGAGTATTTGCTGGTCAGTGACTTCGACCAGACTCTGAGTTTTCACGATTCGGGAATCGTGTTGAGCGAACTACTGGGAGTGGGAGGTTTCGCCGAGCGCATCGGCGGACTCTCCAGAATTCACCTGGTCCAACAGGGCGGGGAATTGGCCTATCTGCTGCTCCACGATCCCGAATTCCGCAAGGTACGCCGCGAGCACCTGGTGGAAGTCGGCAAACGCATCCGGCTGAAGCAGAACATTCGCACGCTCTCGGAATTGCTCGGCGATATCGCGGGGCATCGCTTCTCGTTCTACGTGGTTTCCGCGGCGCCGCAGGAAGTGATCCAGTCGGCGCTCGAAGGCCTCATCCCCGAAGACCACATCTTCGGAACACAGTTCCGTTACGACTCCCACTCGGGTGAGATTCAGTCGATCGTGCGGGTCCCGGCGGGGTATGGCAAGGTCGCCGTGGTCGATGAGCTGCGCACCCGCCTGATGCTCGGTCCGGACCGTGTCGTCTATGTCGGAGACGGCAGTTCCGACGTCCACGTGATGCTCCACGTCAATCGCCTTTCGGGTTTGACGATCGCTGTGTCGCAGAACCGTTTCCTTACGCAGATTGCCGCCCGTACGGTGTTGAGCGACGACGCTCTCAGCGTCCTCGTGCCCGTGCTCGAAGACATCGTCGGCTGGAATCCCGCAAAGATCCGCGCCTTCTTCGATGCCCACGGTTTCGTCCTTCGCGATTGGGACAAGGCTCGTACGGACTCGTTGACCATCGCCTCGGCCGCCGGCGCCGGAGACGTCGTGTCGGTCTGACCTGCCGGGACCGCCCGCCGGATGCGATGATGTTCGCTTGGGTTCCGCAAACTCACGTACCGCAGCGGCAGCCGGCCAGAAGAGCCGCAAAAAGCCGCGGCGCGCGGCCAGGAAGTCCGCGCGCTTTTCCGCGCTCTCCGAATTTCTGATTGTCCTGACGCTCGCCGCCGTGGTTTTGTTCGCGGCGGGCGAGTGGTTCCATGAACATTACACCGTCAGCCTGCAATCTCCCGTGAGCCTGCACTTCCAGTCGCCGATCGTGGTGGCCGAGCGCGTCCTGTCCGGCGCCGCCTCGGAAGCCCAGTTCGACCAATACGGCCACCGCCTCTCCGCCTGGCAGCAGTACGCCTGCCGCAAGTTCGGCTCCGATTGCCGCCTCGCGCTCGCCATCCAGCGGGCGGAAAACCCGCAGGGCAAGTGCGAGATTTACCACTACAACACCGATGGCACGCTCGACTGGGGCTACTTCCAGATCAACACCGTGCACCTGAAGCGCCCCGGCCTCAACCTGCGAGACCTGCTCGATTGCAAGGCCAATATCGATTTCGCCTACCAGCTCTATCGCGAGCGTGGCTTCCAGCCCTGGAGCACCTACAACAACGGCGCCTATCTGAAGTTCATGCGCCAGTAGCCCCGTGGGGTGGGCAATCCTGCCCGCGGACTCGCTTTCCAGCCTGGAAAGGCGGCTGCGGCCACGATTGGCCGCCCCACCACTACCGCTCCCCGGCAAACAGGAATCTCGGAGCAATGGCGATGAAGAGTCCCGCCAGGACCACAACGAGCAATGCCAGGCGCAGGTCGGTCAGAACCGCCAGCGAGCCGATCAGCGGCGGCTCCGCCAGAAGTCCGAAATAGCCGATGGTGGAAATGGTGGAGATAGCCTGGCTCGGGCCCATGGCCGCGCTTCTACCGGCAATCGCGAACGTCACGGGCACGATGGTCGCGGTCCCGATTCCCGCGATGACGAATCCGGTAATCGCAGGCCACCATGCGGGAACAGCGACGGCAATCCCGGTGCCGGCGGCAATGCAGATGCCGCTGGCTCCGAGAATCTGCCTGGAACTGAAGCGATGCATCGTCCAGTCGCACGAGAACCGCGATAGCGCCATCGTCACCGAGAACGCCGCATACCCGATAGCCGCCAGGGACAACGAAACGTGCACTTTTGAATGAAGGTAGACCGAAGCCCAATCCGCAATGCTGCCTTCCGCCATGATCCCGAAGAACGCGATCGCTCCCACGCGCAGCAAGCGGCTGTCCGGCCACATAAATCGAACCGGGCGGTCGCGGCGGGGCCGATCGACCGCGAGGAAAGGCAGGCACGCCAGCGCAACCGATCCGAGCACGAGTGCCGCCAGCGTCAAATCGTGGCGGACCGTGCCGCCCGAATGGAGCATGATGCTGGCAACTCCGGCTCCCAGCAGGCCTCCGGCGCTCCAGGAACCCTGAAACAATCCCTGGTAGGAGCGCCGGTACAGGTTCTCCACCGCGAAGACTTGTGCGTTCACGGATACGTCGAATGCCCCTTTGGCCATGCCGAATAAGAAGGCGGCCGCGATCAGGTAAGAGAGGCTGGTCGCCAGCCCCAGAGCGCCGATCGCGAAGAAGTAGAGGACGGCCATCAGCCTTGCGGGCCTTCGGCTGCCGTGGTGCGCGATCAGGTGGCCCATGATCGGCATTGTGAGGATCGCCCCGGCGATCAGCGAGACCAGAACGTATGTCAGGGAACCATTCGTCAGATGAAGATTTTGCTTGAAGACGGCGACATGACCGGCCCAGGTTCCGAAGCCCGCTCCATCCGCCAGGAACAGAACCGCCAGCGCCCACTTCGGCCATGCGACGCCGGGGGTTCTCTTCCAATAAATC
Source organism: Terriglobia bacterium (assembly GCA_963796675.1). Lineage (GTDB taxonomy): Bacteria > Acidobacteriota > Terriglobia > Bryobacterales > Bryobacteraceae > CAWCDJ01. The sequence goes on along the minus strand of CAWCMS010000020.1, from coordinate 152,971 downwards.
TCGGTTGCGAATGGGGCAGTGCCGGGGCTGGTCTCCACGCTCCATTATCCGATGCCCCGTAGGGAATCCCGGCGTCGAGATGAATAAAAGTTAATCTGATATTCTGGTATGGATAATGCCCGCTCGTGTCTCCAATCTGCTCCGGCTGATGCTCTCTGTGTGCATTGCCGGGTCGATGGCTGTTCAGACAGCGACGGTCCCCGAACGCCCGGATTTCAGCAGCCACCGCATGGAGCTAGCGGCGCCTCCCGCGGCCTCGCTACAGTCCTCCCAGGGAACCTCGCGCTGGGAAAATCTGCAACATCGGAAGGTCGAGAGCGCCACGGCCACCCTCGCGGCGCCTGCCGCCGGCCTGCCGAACGCCGCCTGGGCAGGCCTGCCGGTCGAATCGGGGCGACTGCCGGATTCCATCACCCGCGCCGAACGCGCGGGCCGTTCTCCTCCGTTTTCCCTTGTCTGAACCGACTGCAAGTAGAAAACGAGAGGAGAACTATCGATGAAAGTAGATAAGAACGCTAAGACTCCGTCTGTCGCGGACGTGGAGGCGGAGAGCGCCCGTCACACTCCCCGAAAGCTCACGCCTGTCCAGAACGCCATCCTCACCATTAAAGTGCTGGCAGGGGCGGGAGTGATTCTGGCTACCCTCTGGGGCCTGAATCAGTGGATCACGGCCGCCGACTGACACGGGGCTTTATTCGTAGCGCAGCGCTACTACCGGATCGAGACGCGCCGCCTTGTTCGCCGGCCACATCCCGAAGAACAGGCCGACGCTGACCGAGACCACGATCCCCATCACCGCCGACCACAGCGGCACACTGGCTGGAATCGACGTGAACACCAGGCGGCTGACCAGCGAAACCAGCCAGCCGAACGCGATTCCGGCCAGGCCGCCCAAAAATGTCAGCGCCGAAGCCTCCAGCAGGAACTGAACCAGGATGTCCGCCCGCCGCGCGCCGATCGCTTTGCGGATGCCGATCTCGAAGGTCCGCTCGGTGACCGACACCAGCATGATGTTCATCACCCCGATTCCGCCCACCAGCAGCCCGATCGAGCTCAGCACCACCATCACCAGGAAGGTCACGGCCGTGATCTGGCGGAAGTCCGCCACCATCTGTTCGGCGGTCGAGAGCGCGAAGTTGTCCGGCTTGTTGTAGGGCACCCGGCGTTCGATCCGCAGCACCGTGCGGACCTCGTCCTGTGCCTGCGAAAGCATCCCCGCCTTTGCCGTCACCACGATGGCGTTCTCGCGCGCTGAAGGGTACATCTTCTGCATCGTGCCGTAGGGCAGCAGCACGCGCGTGTCGGTATCGCCGAAGAACGACGCCGCCGGCCGCAGCATCGTGCCGATGACCATGAACTCGTGGCCATCCACCAGGATCAATTTGCCGATAGGGTCTACGTTTGCGAACAGGCCCTTCTCCAGGTCCTGGCCGATCACCGCCACCGGCATCCGCCGACGGCTCTCTTCATCGGTGAAGAACCGGCCGAAGTGCATATCCACCTGGCCCCCGCGTGCGTAGGCTTCCTCCACGCCGATCAGGTTCACGTCGTACATGTCGTTGCCCTTGTAATGTACGTTGATCGTGTTCTGGTTCGAAAACAGCATCGTGGAGACGTCTTCCACCGATTTGCACCGCTCGCGGATGTCCAGTGCGTTCTGATAGGTCAGGTCCTTCCGTGTGCGCTCTTCCGCGCTCAGGTGCCCCGTGCGAGGCCCCACGGGAAACTTGAAGACGATGATGGAATTCGGTCCGAAGCTGCGCAGTACACCCGCCACCGATGCGTCGAAGCCGGTCAGGATGGCGCTCACCCCGATGATCGTGCCCGTCCCGATGATCACTCCGAGCACCGTCAGGAATGCGCGCAATTTATAGGTCCGGATGGTCTGCATCGCCAGCCCGATGCCGTTCACGAATGCCAGTTTCGTCATCGTTATCTCTCCACCCGCAGCGCTTCGATCGGGTCCAGCAGCGACGCCCGCCGCGCCGGATAGATACCAAAGAAGAGCCCCACCGTCGCCGAAAGCCCCACGCCGATCAGTACCGAGCTCCACGGCAGCGCCATCGGCACCGAGGTCAGGCTGCGCACCACCACCGCCAGGAACCAGGCGATCCCCACGCCCACCAGACCGCCCGCGCCCGCCAGCACCGCCGATTCCACCAGATACTGGTTCAGGATGTCGGCGCGCCGCGCTCCCAGCGATTTGCGGATGCCGATCTCGTGCGTCCGCTCCGTCACCACGGCCAGCATGATATTCATGATCACGATGCCGCCTACCACCATGAAGACCGAGACGATCCCGACCGCCATGCCGGCGATCGCCGAGGTCAGCCGCTCCCACAGGCTGACGATGGTCTCCGAAGCGAAGATCGAGAAATTGTCGTCCACCGCCGGCCCCAGGTGCCGGTAGGCCCGCAGCAGCACTCGGCACTCGTCCTGCGCCTGCTGTAGTTGCTGCTGGTCGATCGCCTTGGCAACCAGCCCGATCCCCGAGCGGCTGCCATAGGTCTTGAAGTAGCTCTCGATCGGGATCATCACGAAGTTGTCCTGCGAGTTGCCGAAGACGCTGCCCAGGGACTTCGCCACCCCGACGATCTCGTATGGGTCGCCCTGGATCGCGATCGTCTTCCCGATCGGGTCCACGCCCGCGAAGAACTGGTTGCGCACATCGCCTCCGATGAAGACCACCGGTGCGTGCCGACGGACCTCCTCGTACGTGATCGTGCGGCCCGATTCTACCTGCACGTTGTTGATAGTGGGAATGTTATCGGTGATCCCCTGCAGGTTGACATCTTCCATCGACTGGCCTTTGTAGACGACTCGCGCGCGCCGTCCGGCCATCATCCCCACGTCCTTCACCAACTGGGCGTGCGATTTCAGGAACTCGAACTCGTCCGGTTTGATCTCCGGATTGCGCTTCTGCATCTCGAAAAATTTCTTCGGGTCCCAAGGTCCGAACCAGGCCATACGGACGACCCGGAAGCCGTCCGCCCCCATGTTCGAGACCTTGTCGGCGATGTAGAGGTTCATTCCATGGATCAGAGCGGTCACCGCGATAAGCGTCGTCGTAGCCAGGATAATTCCCAGCAACGTCAAGAAGCTACGGAGTTTATTAGCGCGCAGGGAGTCCAGCGCAATCCGTGTGGCCTCCCAGAAGGAGGCACTAAATCGAATCTTTCTCTGTGCCACAGTGTTCTAAAATGGAGACGCAAATTCACTGCGTTTGTTTCAGAAATGGACTCGAAAATGCACTTCCCCGAACAGTGGAGATGATGAAGGCAATGAAAACAACTGCCGCGAAAATTCTGACTGCTGGAATTCTGTTGAGTGTGCCCCTGCTTGCGCAGGCTCCCCCCTACTACGCCCCGGCTCAACTCGATACCCTGGTCGAGCCGATTGCGCTCTACCCCGACCCCCTTCTGGCCCAAACCCTCACTGCCGCCACCTATTGGGATCAGATCCCACAGGCGGCTCAATGGGCCGATGAGCACAGCTATCTGCAAGGCCAGGCCCTGGCTAACGCGATCCAGGAAGACCAGTTGCCGTGGGACCCCTCGGTCCTGGCGCTGCTCCCGTTCCCGAGCGTCCTCGACTCGATGGCCCGCGATCCGGGTTGGACGCAGTCCCTCGGCAACGCCGTATTGTCTGACCGCGGCGCTGTGATGGACTCCGTGCAGCGGATGCGCCGCGAAGCGATGAGCTATGGCTACCTGCAAAGTAACCAGTATTACCGGGTGGTCGGCGGTCCGTACATCGAGATCCTGCCGGTCGCGGCGGGGTACTTCTACGTCCCGGTCTACAACCCGAGGGTAGTATTTACACGGCCTGGCCGGCCGGTAGTCGGAGCCGTCATCAACTTCGGCCCGCGGATCCAGATCGGCACGTTCTTCCAGCCCTATGGCTGGCGGCAGCCCGCGTTCGCATGGGGCCAGCACAACATCATCATCGATAATCACCCATGGGTGCGCACCGTCCAGAACCGTGCCACTTATCAGCATTCGTACGTAGAGCCGATTCGCCGACCCGCGCCCGCTCCGGCGCCCCGTTATGCTCCGGCACAAGGCCGCGAAGCCGCGGGACGCGCTCCGGCACAGGGCCGCGAAGCACCGGCACGGGCTCCTGCCCCGGCCTATGTCGAGCACCACGATCGCGCCCGAGAGAATCACGCCAAAGCTCCCGAACGCGGTCGCGGCCCCGATCACGACCGCAAGCAGTAATCCTGTCCGGCTATTCTGGCGCCCCGGGCGCTGCCTTCGGCGCCAGAACGGCCGGAACGTTCGAGTCGTGTACCAGTTTGTTGAAGGCCCCCAGATCGTCGGTCATCAATAGGTTGAGCTGCTTCAACTGCGCGTTTACCCGCGTCGCCAGATCCTCATAGACCATGTACGATTGATCGGTCGGACGGTTGTCCGAACTTTCCACCAGGCTCAGCACATGAGCCAGCTTGTTGTTCAGCTTGATCGGGAAGTTCAGCGGATCTTCGCTCGCGCGGTTCTTGGTCTGGTAGAGCTCTTCCTCCACCGTAGTGAGATGCTGGATCAGCGTCTTGGCCGCCTGCGCCACCCGCGGATTGTCCCGCGACGTATAGTCTTCGAGCTGCTTGCGGAGCGCGCGGATGCGGATCACGCCTTCGTTGGTGGCCGAAAGCTTGTCGCGGATCTGCATGGCGAGCGAGAGCTGCCGGGTGTAGTCCTCGGTTGTGGTTTCGAGACGCGGATCCTTCTTGACCTCGAAGCTTTCGGTCTGCGGTTTGCCGTCGACCGTCAGGCGGACCTGGTATTTGCCCGGCGCCGCCCGCGGACCCGTGACGCTACCGGCCCACAGGATCATGCCAGGGAACGATACGGCGTCCGGATATCGCAGGTTCCACACAAACCGGTTCATCCCCGCATGTGCCGTGAGGCGTGCCGGAGGAGCGCCGCGGAACGGATTCTCCTCCTCATCGTCATCGGCGGCGCGCCGCGGCGCCTCCACTTTGTCGCGAGTCGAGAACTTCCGCACCAGCTTGCCCGAGGCGTCGAGAAATTCGAGGGTCACGTCGCCGTGAGGCTCGTCCTTCAGCCAGTAATTGACCACCGCGCCGCCGGGAGGGTTCTGCCCCATTGCCCCGCCGCCACCACCGCCGAAGCCCCGGCCGCCGCCGAAACGGTACGTGTCCTTCGGCTGGAACAGATGTACCTCGGTGTTGCGGATATCGTCGTTCAACTGGTAGAGCAGCGGCAGATCGTCGAGCACATAAAACGATCGGCCCTGTGTCGCCACCACCAGGTCTTTCTCGCGCTTCTGAAACGCCACGTCGGTGATCGGCGTGATCGGCAGATTGAGTTGGAACGGCTTCCAGTTTTCGCCATCGTCCAGCGAGATATAGAGGCCGAACTCGGTGCCGGCAATCAGCAGTCCCTTATGGTTCGGATCCTCCCGCACCACGCGCGTGAACGCATTAGCGGGAATGCCGTTGACGATCTTCTTCCATGTCTTGCCGTAATCGGTGGTCTTGTAGAGGTAAGGCCGGAAGTCGTCCGACTTGTACATGGTGGCGGCCACGTACGCCGTTCCGGGATCATGGTCCGAAGCGTCGATGGAGTTGATCTGGCTCCATTCGGGCATGTCCTTCGGGGTGACGTTCGCCCAGGTTTTGCCGCCGTCGCGCGTCACATGCACCAGGCCGTCGTCCGAGCCCACCCAGATTACGCCCTGGGTCACGGGCGATTCCATGAAGGTGAAGATAGTGCAGTAATACTCCACGCTGGTGTTGTCCTGCGTGATCGGACCGCCCGAGCTGCCCATCTTCGATTTGTCGTTGCGCGTCAGGTCCGGGCTGATCGGCTGCCAGCTTTGGCCTTCGTTGGTGCTCTTCAACAGCACATTGGCCCCGATATACAGCGTCTTCGGATCGTGCGGCGAAAAAGCGATCGGGTAGCTCCACTGGAACCGGTACTTCATCGCCTCGACGCCATAGCCCATGGTGTTGTCGGGCCACGCGTTGACGTCGCGGCTCTGCCCGGTCCGATGGTCCTGACGCGTAATCAAGCCGTCATAGGAGCCCGCGTAAACGATCTGAGAATTGGTGGGGTCCGGAGCGATCCAGCCGCTTTCGCCGCCGCCCACGTCGTACCAGTCGTTCTCGCCGATGCCGCCGCCGGAGGTACGGCTGGCGGTCCGCACGGTGGTGTTGTCCTGCTGCGCGCCGTAGATGTGATAGGGGAAATCGTTGTCGAGCACCACGCGATAGAACTGCGCGGTCGGCTGGTTCATGATGCTTGACCAGGTGTGCCCGCCGTCGCTCGTGATATTTGCGCCGCCGTCGTTCGATTCGATCATGCGCTGCGGATTGTCCGGCGCGATCCACAGGTCGTGGTTATCGCCATGCGGGGTGCGGATCGAGGCGAACGTTTTGCCGCCGTCGATCGACCGGTACATGCCGGTGTTCAACGCGTAGATCGTGTCCGGGTTCTGCGGATCGGCGAAGATGTGGGAGTAATACCAGGCGCGCTGCCGCAAGATGTTCTGGTCGTTGGTCTTGGTCCAGGTGCGGCCGCCGTTGTCGGAGCGAAACACGCCGCCGTCGGCTGCTTCCACCAGTGCCCAGACACGCTCCGGATTCGCCGGCGATACCGTCACGCCGATTCGCCCGAGAACGCCCTTCGGCAACCCCGGAGCGCGCGAGATGTCGGTCCAGTGGTCGCCGCCGTCGGTGGACTTCCACAGTCCGCTCCCCGGCCCGCCGCTATCGAAGCGGTACGGGTTGCGCCGCACCTGCCAGAAAGTGGCGTAGAGCACGCGTGGATTCGAGGGGTCCATCGCCAGGTCCACCGCGCCCGCGTCCGCGCCCCGCGTCAGCACCTGCTTCCACGTGGTGCCGCCATCGGTCGAACGGTAGACGCCGCGTTCTTCGTTCGGCCCCCACAAATGTCCCAGCGCCGCGACGTAGACGATATCGGGATTCTTGGGATTCACCCGGACGGCGCCGATGTGGTACGTCTGCTCGAGCCCCATGTGCCGCCAGGTCTTGCCGCCGTCGAGCGACTTATAAACGCCGTCGCCATTCGAGGCATTGCCGCGTACGCACGCCTCACCCATCCCGGCGTAGACGACGTTGGGGTCGGAATCGGCCACCGCCAGCGCGCCTACCGAGGAGGTCTTGAAGAAGCCGTCGGAAACGGGTTCCCAGTGCATTCCGGAATCGGTAGTCTTCCAGACGCCGCCGCCGACCGCACCAAAATAGTACGTGTTGGGTTGTGATGGAACTCCGGTGACCGCTACCGACCGGCCCCCGCGAAACGGACCAACCAGGCGAAACTTGAGTTCACGATAAAGATCTCCCTGCTGGGCCAGCATGAGCAGGGGAAAAATAAGGAGTGTGGCAAGACGGAGGGGCCTCATAAGAGGGAATGGTACCAAAATCGGCCATCCCGGCTCTCTACGATTGAAATCCTCTTTTCAGCGACAGCCGGTTCTTTGCCAACTCGCTGAAGCGTGCCTTCGCGCGCGACTTCGTCAGCCGGAACTGCGTTTCCGTGAGTGCCATCTCGCGGCAGATCTGGTCCGCCTTCTGTTCCTTCAAGTAAAACCGCACCAGCACTTCCCGGTCGCGCGCCTGCAGGCTGTTCAGCACCCGCAATGCTACCTCCTGCTGCTGTTGCTCGATCAGACGCCGCTCGGAGTTCGGCCGGTGATCCGATAACGCCATGCCGTAGTCGAGCTCCGTTTGATTGCGGCGCGCCTGCACCGCCAGGTCGATCTGCGCCGCCACCTGCCGGCGGACGACTGTCCGCACGTAACCCATCAGCCGCTCCGGCTCTCGCAGGTCGCCGCGCTGGATCGATTGCATGATGATGAGGAAGATGTCGTGTACGCGGTCATCCAGGTCTTGCGGACCGAGTTGGCGGTAGAGTTGGAAGCGGATGCCCTTCGAGAAGACGTCGTAAAGCTCCTGGATGCGTGCCGGGTCGCCGTCTTGCACACCGCGCACCAGTGCGGTCCAGGACGGTTCGGATGTCGCCGGCTGTTGCGCCAGATCGGACCCCGTATCGAAGCTCATCAGTGCCCCATCACAAACCAGGCGCCCCAGTAGGCCGGACGCGCCCGCCACCCGCCTTCTTTGATCATGCGCCGCTGCGCGCTCGCCAGGGCCGCCGCTGCATCCGCAGTGGTGCCGCCGTATTGCCGATAGAATGCCGCAAATAGCGCGCTGTCGTCGTCCGGAGTGTTCCAGCGGCTCGCCAGCACCGACCGCGCTCCGGCCGTCAACCAGGCGCGCGTCAACCCCATCAGGCCGGCGCCCGGAAGAGCCAAGCCCGCCGCCGAATCGCACCCGCTCAATACGATCAGTCGCGCTCCGGTCCGCCAGTGCGACACCTCCACCGGAGCGATCAGCTCCGGTTCAGTGCCCCTCCCGAATCCCAGAGCCATCAGGCCATGCGCATTCGGCTTCGAGGCCTGTACGAAATGGATTGCAAAATGCGCCACCGCCGGATTGCGCCCCAGGGCTTCCTGCACTTTCTCCGAAGATACCGCCGAACCCTGCAAAACTACGCTCTCGCCATTCCAGATTCGCGCACACCGCTCGATTTCCGCCCCGCTCCCCACCAGCCTTGGCAGGGTCACCATAGTGATCGCGGGATTCGTGTCCGCAAACAGAGCCCACCGTGCCCCGCCGCTGCGTTTTGCCTCCGGCTTGCGCGGCAGGCGCGAATCGGCCAGGTTGTAGATTGGGTCGCCCACCCCCAGGAACAGGCCGCCCGCCTTCGCCACGCCGCCGCGCGTGGACGATTCCAGCCAGAATCCCGCTCCCGGAATGTTCTCTACCACGTGCCGCTCCGCCACATACAGCGGACGGGGGCCGGACTCCACCTCGAGCGCCGAAACCGGGATCTCGAGCAGTGCCGGATCCATGGCCAGCAGCCAGCGGGTCTTGTCGCGGTATCGCGCCTCGAGCGGTCCGAACAGCGCCCGGTAGAGCTCGCCGGGAGCGCCGGAGTCGGCGCCTGTGCCGCGAATCGTATCGTTCGCGCGCGTTGCCAGGCCTTCGATTTCCGCCTGCGGCGGCAGGGCGTGTAGCGTCAGTCCGTTGCGGTCGACCGCCCAAATCCATGAGCCGCGCTTGCCCAGCCGGATACTCAGCATCGCGGTGTCGCTGCTCAGTGCCGCCTGCAGGGCCTCGAGCGATTCGTTCGGCAGCGGCGCGAGATCGGGTGCGGCCGCGGCCTGCTCCCGGATCCAATCCGCCCGCGCCACATTCACTGCCTCCGGGTCGCCGCCTCGCAGAGCGTCCACTTCGGCCCTCTGCAGCCGCGTCACTGCCTCCCAGTAACTGGGGGGATATTCCGCGGCTGCCGTCTGCCGGTCCTGCACCAGCATCCGCAGGCTGAATGCGCGATTCTCTTCCGCGGCTTCAAACGTTTCGCGAACCAGCGCCGGGTCTCCCGATTCGAGATACAGACGGTTGCCCGCCTCCACCAACCCGGAATAGATGCGGTCGAGCAGACCCTCGGCGCCGACGTGGCTGGCGTCGTCCGGCGGCAGCGACCAGCGCCACGCCCGAGCCAGCCGCCGCGCAATCCGCAGGTCCGCCAGGGCATCGGCGTACCGTCCCTGCGCCAGCCGTACTTCGCCGCGGGCCAGGTAGGCATCCCACGTCGGCATGGCCGCCGCCGAACCTTCGGATGCCGCCACGCCGCGGTCGAGCAGCGCCGAAGCAGCGTCCAAACGTCCTTGTGCGAGGCGGAGCTCTCCGAGGTTGGTAAACGAGCCTTCGAGAGGCAGATGATTGAGCTTTCGCAGGTAATAAGCGTGCAGCAGCGGGCCTTCGGCGGCATCGGTCTGTCCGGCCCGCAACAGTTCTTCGCCCAGCTTGTTGCACCCGATGGCCACCAGCGCCTGGTTGCCGGCGCGGGAAGCATCCCGGACTCCGCGGCCGAAAAGTTCCTCAGCCTCTGTCATGCGGTTCTGGCGGGCTCGCAACGAAGCCATTTCAAATTCCAATTGGGGCAGGTGGTTAGTGCGCTCTGTGCCCGTCCACGTCTCCAGGCTCTTCTCCAGCCACTCCACCGCCGCGTCCCGTTCGCCCATCTCCGAATAAAGAGAAGCTACGTTGGCTTCAAGTGCGGCCGTCGCACTCTGGTCCCCGGTTCGCTCGGCGAGTTGCTGCGCCGTGGAAAATGATTTCAGCGCCAAATTGTATTGATGTAGCGCAAACCAACAGCCGCCGATATTAGTAATGGAGCGAATTTCAATGAAGGAATCAGACGACTGAACGGCGGCCCGCCGAACCTGTTCGAAGCTCTGCCGGGCATCGTCGTAGCGGGTTGCCCGGAACAAGGCTGCGCCGGCCGTCAATTGGTCGCGTAACACCTTCCGGCTCGCGGACATCGCCGCGTCCGCCGGCCGCGAGTTCGCCACTAGCTTAGAATCAGCCCGGAATCCAGTCCCTATCAAGGGTACCGAGAGTAGGCAACATGCCAGAACTCCGGCCGTTCTCACAATTTCCCGCGCCAAAGGCCCTGCTTTAGAATTCCGGTATCAATTCCTGGTTTCTTTGGGAATATTCCGCAAGGAATATCCCCAAAGAATAGTACCAGCTTTCGCCGTGTGCTTGGTAACCCCACAAAGAGGGGTATTTGCGAAAACGCGCCTGTGGGAGCGCGATGGTGGGTACTGCAAAGTCAGCTTAGAACATCCACAGTCCGGTCAGAATAATAATAATCGGGTCCGTCGACATTGATTTGCTGAAAAGAACCGTCTGTTGCCAAACGGCTTCTCTTGATTCCACGCTAAGAGGCCTGGCTATTGAACTCCGAAAATGAAATCCCCAACCCGCTCATAAGAAAGGAAATAGAAATTCGCAAGAGGCGTGACCGCTCGCGGCAAAATTTTGGCGCGGTGGCGGAAAATGGTCATCGTTTTTTGAAAAACCCACTCATTCTAATGGCCTTACTACTTGGAACGCGGCTTGCATCAGGCCGCCGTATGCTGGACGGGCTCGGCGGACAACTCGAACGCTATATGGACCTGCTCAGCGCCCGCCAGAAGCTGGTGGCCTCGAACATCGCCAATGCGGATACCCCTGGGTACCTGACCAAAGACATCGATTTTCAGTCCGAATTCGCCAGCGCGATGGGCGGGGCGCCGGAAGCGGTCGATGTCGAAGGCCTGACCGTCAAGAACGACGGCAATAACGTCAACCTCGATCGGGAATCCCGCCTGCTGTCGGAAAACGCGATGCGCTTCCAGGTGGCTTCGGGCCTGCTGCGGGCGAACCTGCACCTGATCCAGTCCGCCATTGATGGGGGCCAGTCGTCATGAGCCTGTTTTCGGCGATCTCCATCGGAGCCTCCGGCATGGCCGCGCAGCGGGCGCGCGCCGAACTGCTGGTGGAGAATCTCGCCAATGCCGAAACCACGCGAACTCCCGAAGGCGGTCCATATCGCCGCAAGGACGTGGTCTTCGAAAGCTCCTCGGTGTCATCGCCGTTTTCATCGATGCTCAACGACGAAATGGGGACGGGCGGAGGCGTGCGGGTCGCTGAAGTGATTACCGATACCCGCGATCCGGAGCGCCGCTACCTGCCGGGACACCCCGATGCGGACGCCGACGGGTACGTCTCCTTCCCGCGGATCAATCCGGCGGAAGATATGGTGGATCTGATGGGCGCTTCGCGGAATTACGAAGCCAATATTGCGGCTATCAGCGCGGTGAAAGATATGATTTCGCATTCTCTCGACCTGTTGCGGTAGGACTATCCAAATGGCAGCCATTACCCCGATCTCCGGCGTCGCGTCGCCCTCCGCCATCCGCGCGCCCGGCGAAACCTCCCGGGGGAGCGGCTTCGGAGACGTGCTCTCGCAGGCCATTCAGAGCGTCGAATCGGTGGGCCAGAACGCTTCGCAGTCCGTGGGGCGCTTCCTCTCCGGTGATACTGCCGAAGAACTCCACACCACCATCATCGCGACCCAGCAGGCGCAACTCTCCTTCGATCTTTTCCTGCAGATGCGCAACAAGGCCGTCAGCGCATACCAGGAAATCATGCGGATGCAGATGTAGCTCTCAGGTTTCCGGAGCCTGCCGCCGATGTAACCAAAGGACACGCATCACGGCTGAAGCATGAAACGAATCCTCGCCAACCTCTCCGTCGGGCAGCGAATCAGCATCGGGGTGATGGCTGCCCTGGTACTGGGCGGACTTTGGGCGCTGGTGCGCTGGCAGCGCGAGTCGGACTTCAAGCCCCTGTTCACCGGTGTATCGGCCGAGGATGCCGCGGGCATCGTGCAGAAGCTCAAGGAATCGGGTACGGATTACCGCCTGCCGGAGAGCGGAGGCTCTGTGCTGGTGCCCTCCGCCCGCGTGGCGGAGCTGCGTCTCGAAATGGCGGCGGCGGGGCTGCCCAAGACGGGGCGGATCGGCTTCGAGTTGTTCGACAAGCCCAACCTCGGCGCCACCGAGTTCAGCGAGCACATCAATTATCGGCGCGCCATCGAGGGAGAGCTCGAACGATCCGTGATGTCGCTCGCCGAAGTCGAAGCGGCGCGCGTGCATGTCACCTTTCCCAAGGATTCCGTCTTTCTCGAATCGCAGCAGCCCGCCAAGGCCAGTGTCCTGGTGAAGCTCCGGCCGGGCGCGCATCTCGCGCCCGCCAACGTGCAGGCCATCGACAACCTGGTCGCCAGCGCGGTCGAGGGCCTTTCTCCGGACGCGGTCTCCGTCCTCGATATGAACGGCAACCTGCTTGGCCGGCCCAAGGCGGCGGGCGTTCTGGACGGGCCCGAGGCCTCCGAGGCCTCGCTCGAATTCCGCCACAAGATCGAAGCCGACCTGGTTGCCAAGATCAACTCGACGCTCGAGCCGCTGCTCGGCGCCAACAAGTTCAAGGCCGGCGCCTCGGTGGAATGCGACTTCTCGGGTGGCGAGCAGAGCGAAGAGATTTTCGATCCGGCGCACTCCGTGATGGCCAGTTCGCAGCGGAGCGAAGATACCAGCGGGTCCAGCGGCGGCAGCGGAGTCCCTGGGACCGCCTCTAGCCTGCCGCGTCCGACGTCGAGACCCGGTTCGAGTGGCACCCGCTCGTCGCGCGTCTCCGAGAGCATCACGTATCAGACCAGCCGCACCGTGAAGAAGACGCGTCTGCCCGCGGGCACCGTCCGCCACATGTCCGTCACCGTGCTGGTGGACCAGGACCTCAACTGGGAGAAAACGAAAAACGGCTATCAGCGGGTGCTGGTGCCGCCTTCCCCCGAAAAGCTCAAAGTCATTCACGATCTGGTGGCCGGCGTAACGGGCTTCAGTACCGAGCGCGGCGATAACCTGGTGGTCGAGACGCTCCCCTTTGAATCCACGCTCTCCATCGAGCCCCCGCCGTCCCCCGGTGCGCCTTCCGCGCCGGCGCCCGCGGGTCCGCTCGGCGTCGTCATGAAGTGGGACCGCAAAATGCAGATCATCGCCGGGGCCGGCCTTCTCGTGCTCCTGGTGCTGGTGGGTCTGCTGCTGCGCGCGAAAGGCGCCCGCCATCGCAAAAGAGCGGAAGACACCAGCCCTCCGGCCCTGTCTGCCGGAACGGACGCCGCCGCGGCGGCGACCATCGAAGGTGATGGCGACGATATCGAAGCGCGGCTGGCCGAGCAGGAAGCGCAACAGAAACGGCTCGAAACACGGGCCCTCAACTCGCTCAAGCTGGCGCCGGTCATCACCAAGACGGCCGAATTGCTGGCCAAGCACCTGCGGGAGAGGATCTCCCAAGATCCGGAGATCTCCGCCCAAATCCTGCGGACCTGGATCCGCGAAGACGAGAGTGACCGATGATCCTCAACACGAATACGGCCGCGCCGAAATCCGAAACCGACACTTTGACGGGGATGCGCAAGGCGGCCAAGCTTCTGATCGTGTTGGGCGAACAGACCAGCGCCGAACTGCTGCAGCACCTCTCCGAAGAGGACGTCCAGAAGGTCAGCCGCGAAGTGGCGCGGGTCACGGCGATCTCCGCCGAACAGGCCGAAGCCCTGCTGAACGAGTTCAATCACCTGTCGCAGGCGGGAGACTACGTGGCGCGCGGCGGCATCGACTATGCCCGCAAGCTGCTGATGCGGGCCTTCAGCCCGGAGACCGCCAAACGCCTGCTGGAACGGCTGGCCCGGGCCCTGGGCGCCGAGGCCGCCTCCTTCGATGCGATTCAGAAGGCCGATCCGCAGCAGCTCGCCAAGTTCATCCATAACGAGCACCCTCAGACGATCGCGCTCGTGCTCTCGCACCTGAATTCGCAGCAGGCCGCCGCGTTGCTGACCTCGCTTCCCGCCGGGCTCCGCTCCGACGTCTCGCAGCGCATGGCCAGCCTCGACCAGATCTCGCCCGATATCATCCTGAAGATCGCCAGCGTGATCGGACAAAAGCTGAAGGCTCTCGGCGAATTCAGCCGCGAATCCTACGGCGGCGTGCGTGCGGTGGCCGAGATGCTAAACCGGCTCGACTCGTCCTCCAGCCGCGAGATCCTCGACAACATCGAGCGGGGGGACACCAACCTCGCGCAGACTATCCGCCATCTGATGTTCGTCTTCGAAGACCTGCTGCTGATCGATCCGCTGGGGCTCAAGGAAGTGCTGGCGAAAGTCGACCGCAAACTGCTGACCGTGGCGCTCAAAGGCACCAGCGAGCAACTCCGCAATCAGATTCTCGGCTGCATGTCTCAGCGCGGCGCCGACATGCTGAGGGAAGATATGGAGGCGCTCGGCCCGATCAAGATCAAAGAAGTCGAAACGGCGCAGCAGCAGATTATCGCCGTCGTGCGACAGCTTGAGGCGGAAGGGGTAGTCAGCCTGAAGGGTGCCGTCGGGGAGCAGTATGTCGTGTAAGGTATCCGAGACAGACGCCCCCGGCGGCGCCGCGCCGGTGCGTTGGAAACACATTTCGAAGGGCGGCGGCGAAGTTCCGGCCGAAGAGCCGTCAGCCCCGGCCACGGTGCCGCTCGAGCATCTGCGGCAGGAGTGGGAACAGCGCGCGCGGGAGGCGCATGCCGCGGGGGTTCGCGAAGGCGAGGCCGCGGGCCGCAACCGCGCCGCCGCCGAGTATCAGGCGGTGGTCGAAAAATTCGCCCAGACCGCCGGGGAAGTGGCGCAATTGCGCGCCCGTCTTCGCCGCGAAGCCGAGGCGGACACCCTGAAGCTGGCGCTGGCGATCGCCCGCCGTGTGCTGCGCCGTGAACTGGCGGTCGATCCCGACGCCCTCGAAGCGTTGCTGCTCGGCGGCCTCGAAAAACTTCGCGGACAGGAGATCACAAAAGTGCGGGTGAACCCCGCGCACGCCGGCCTGGTTTCCGCTTGCCTCGGACGCAGCTTCGCGGGCACCGCCGTACAGGTGATTGCCGACGGCTCCCGCCCGCCCGGGACGGCCGTTTTCGAAACCGCGCGCGGCAATCTGGATGCCTCCGTCGAGTCGCAGCTACAGGAGATCGAACGCGGCCTGGCCGATCGTTTACGCAACCCCAAATGACCGAGACCCTTTCGCTGGCCCCCTATTTCGACGAACTCGAGAGCATTCCGCTGCTGCGCTGGACGGGCGAGGTGACCGAAGTCGCCGGCTTGCTGATCGAATCGCGCGGCCCGAATGTGGCGATCGGCGACTTCTGCGAGATCCTGACCGGCACCGGCCGGCGCATCCGCACCCAGGTGATCGGCTTCCGCGCCGGACGCGTGCTCTCGATGCCTCTCGAGGAGGTCGACGGCCTGCAGATGGGCAACACGGTGGCCGCCCGCAGCGAGGACGCTCTCGTCGAGGTCGGCCCGTCGCTGCTCGGACGCGTCATCGACGGCTTCGGCAAGCCGATGGATGGCGGTCCGCCCATCGAAGCCAAAGATGCGTATGGCCTTTATGGGACTCCCGCCGGCCCCATGGAGCGGGAACACATCACCAAGCCGCTGGTCACCGGCATTCGCGCGATCGACGGGCTGCTGACTTGCGGGCAGGGCCAGCGCATCGGCATCTTCGGTGGCAGCGGTGTCGGCAAGAGCACACTGCTCGGCTCGATGTCCCGGCATAACTCGGCCGACGTGACGGTGATCGGGATGATCGGCGAGCGCAACCGCGAGGTCCGCGGCTTTCTCGAAAAGGAGCTTGGGCCGGAGGGGCGAAAGCGATCCGTAGTCGTATGCGCCACTTCGGAGCGCCCGGCGCCACTGCGCGTGCGCGCCTGCTTCGTCGCTCTGGCAGTGGCCGAATATTTCCGCGACCAGGGGGCCAACGTCCTCCTGGTGATGGATTCCGTCACCCGGTTGGCCATGGCGCAGCGTGAGATCGGCCTCGCCGCCGGCGAACCGCCCAGCCAAAAGGGCTACACTCCTTCGGTTTTCAACCTGCTGCCCAGAATTCTGGAGCGCGCGGGGAATTTTCAGCGTGGCTCGATCACCGGCTTCTTCACCGTGCTGGTAGAAGGCGACGATTTCAACGAACCCATCTGCGACGCAGTCCGCGGCATCCTCGACGGCCACTTCATCCTCTCGCGCGAACTGGCGGGCCAGGGCCACTACCCTGCGATCGACATCCTGCATTCGGTGAGCCGGTTGGCCTCGGCCATTTCGACTCCCCCGCAGAAAGATGCCGCGCGCAAAATCCGCCAGGCGCTCGCGGCCTATAAAGACTCCGAAGACCTGGTGCAACTGGGCGCCTATGTCGCCGGGTCGAACCCGGTGCTCGATTCGAGCATCCGGCTGCGCCCCGAACTGCTCGATTTCCTCCGCCAGGACCACATGGCCACGTGCCCGCTGCCGGAAACCCTGGCCCGCATGAAGGATCTTTCGATACGGCTCGACGGCGCTCCGCCGCGCCTGCCGGCCGCCAAATCATGAAGCCGTTCCGCTTCCGCCTGGAAAAGGTGCTCGAGTGGAGGCGACTCGAACTTGAGCGCGAAGAAGCGCGATTCCGCCAGCAGACCGCCGCTCTGGCTGCGATCGATCGCAACCGCGCCGAACTGGAAGCCTCCGGAATTCGCGCCGAAAGCGAAGTCCGCCAATGGCGCCACGTTGCCGGCGCCGATCTCTACGCCCTGGATGCTTATCGTCTGGAAGTGCGGCGCGGCCAGGCCCGGCTCGCCGAAAAGCGCCGCGAATGCGAACAGCAGCTCGCCGACCGCCAGCGCGCCCTGGTCGAAGCGCAGCGCCGCTGCCGGCTGCTTGAGCGCCTCAAAGAGCGGCGGCTCGACGAATGGAAACACGAGCTCGACCATGAATTGCAGGAACTGGGCCAGGAGTCTTTCCTTGCCCGCTGGAACCGGGAGCGATCGTGAGCGCTACCAGGCTTCCCACACGTAAGCGGCGAACCGCCGCGCCGTGCGGAAGCCGAGGCGCTCGTAGAGGCTCACCGCATTGTGATTCGACGCGGTCACCGTCAGGCTGGCCGACCGGCACCCCATGTCTCCCAAAGTCGCGAGCGACTGCCGCAGCAGTGCGTAGCCGGTCCCCGTGCCCTGTACCTCGGGACTCACGCAAATCTGCGTGATGTGGCCGGAGCCCGAGGCCACGATGCTGGCCAGGCAGACGCCGCACAGCCGTCCGCTCACTGCCTCGAAAGCCGCGTACGAGGCCGGGCGGTAGAACGTGCCGCAGCCAGGGTATTGCACGATGTTATACAGGAAGCGCCGCGCCCCCGCCACGCTGCGGTACTGGTCGTTGATGCGGCTATCGACGTGCCCGGCGTAAGCGGCGGCGATCAGCGAAGCGGCGGAATCCTGGTAGTGATCGGACCACCGTTCCAGGTACACCGGGAC
Source organism: Terriglobia bacterium (assembly GCA_963796675.1). Taxonomy (GTDB): domain Bacteria; phylum Acidobacteriota; class Terriglobia; order Bryobacterales; family Bryobacteraceae; genus CAWCDJ01. The sequence continues at coordinate 135,228 of CAWCMS010000020.1, read as the reverse complement.
TCGTACGCGCGCTTCGGGCAGCCTTGCCTCCCGCAGGTCCACGCGCATGAAGTTACGTTCGTAGGAGCTCAGATGCTCGGCGTACGGCACCTGGCGGGCCGGCGCATAGCTCAACATCATGAGCTGCGCCTCGATCCGGCGCGCGATCGGGTTTCCGACGATCGCCTCGAGCGCCCACCCGAGCAACTGGTCTTCGCGCTCTTCGGTGTGATAGTCGCGGCGAAGGTAGAGGTCGCCGATCAGCCCCTTGTTTTCCTCCAGCACGTAATAGAGGTAGCCGGAGACGCCATCTTCCTCCACCAGCGCACAGCCGTTCAGCGCCCGCAGGTCGACGAAACGGCGCACCAGATCGGCGGACTTCTCGAAATCCCACTCCAGCTCGTTCTGCCAGGCGGCCGTCTCTTCGAGGAGCAGAGGCTCCAGGTCGCGCGCCGAAATTCGCCGCAGATCGACGATTTCGGGCGCCCGCAGAGACGGCGGCGGGTTAAGCCTTGCAGCCATTGTCGTGCTATTGTACTCCGTACATCGCGGCGTAACCGAGCTGTTGCTTGAGAAAATCGCGCGGGTAGGAGAGCGCGACGGACTCGACTTTTCCAGCGCCGTCGAGCTTGGCGGTCAGATCCGCGTTGACGCCGCACCAGTAGGTCGGAACATTCAGCCGGTTGTAGCGGGCAAGTACCTGGTCGCGCAGCGCCGGGTCGAAATGCACGCCGTAGCGATCCACCAGCGCTTTAATGGCCGCGTAATCACCCTCGGCCTTGATGCGCATCAATTCCGCCAGCAGCATCCCGACGCCTTTGCGCATGCCCTCGAAATCCTTCAGCCGCAGGTAGGTCTTGCCGTTCCGCTGGATCTTTTCGATGGCGCCGGTCTTATCCATGATGTAGTTCACGATCAACTGCCGGTTCCGCTGGTGGTCTTCCTCAATGGTGTCACCCTTCGGGATGCGGTAGAGCTGCGTCAGCGCCACGCGCACGGCGTTGTAGTACATGGCTTTACCGACTTCGGGGCTCGACACCAGGCCAAGGTCGCGAAGCTTGGGGTCGAAGATGTTCCAGAGCGCCATCAGGTCGGCGCGGGCCTCTTCGAGGGTCGAAAAATACTCTTTCAAATACGCTTCCGAGCCGCCCTGTAGCTTCGGATTCAGTTTGCCCGATCCGTGCCCGATCACTTCATGCAGCGCGGTCATCATGTCGGACGCCTCTTCACCGTACTTACGGCAAAGTGCGATCTCTTCGGGCGAGGCAGCGAACTCTTCGAGCGGTCCCTCGCCGGTGCCCTGGCGCAGGGTTCGCGAACTGCCGGTAAAGAGGAAGCTCTTCGAGCCGTATTTCTCGCGGATCTCGTTTTCGTTCGGGAGATTGTCGCCCACCGTGCTGACGTGGAAGTCGCCGGTCTCGATGACGGTCTCGACCGCCTTCGCGAGTGGCGGCTTCACGCCCTGCTTCTTATATTGCGGGAGCCACGGTGCGTGGTCTTCGAAATACTGCGCGTTTGAGGCCAGCTTCACCATCAGCTGGTTCAGTTTCTGGTCGGTGATGGTGACGAAGCTTTGCGAGGTCCCTTTGGCCGCGCGCGCATCGCGGTAGACCTCGATGAAGCCGTTGGCGAAATCGACCGGCGGGTTGTTCTGCACCCAGTCGACGCCGAAGTGGATCCAGTCCGAGGGGTCGCCGGTCTGGTAGTAGCGGATCAGCGCTTCGAGCACCGGCGCCTGGCCCGGCTCCGCGTAGGCCCGCGCTTGATCGAGGTACCGCACCGCCTTCTTCAAGAACGGAGCGTACATGCCCGCGGGAACCCTGCCGTCGGGCGTGCCCGCGCGCCAGACTTCCTCCTCGAGCTTCCCTGACGCATCTTTCACCAGCCGCGAATTCAGCGGGTACCGGTCGTGGAAGTTAGCGAGATCCGCCATGCTCACATTGTGGTAGAAGTTGTTCGCGCTCGCCTGCAGCATATCCAGCTTGCCCCGGGGACTTTTGGCCGTGATCATCGGCTGGAACTCCGGGTCGAACAGAGAGGGCCGCAGCGCTCCGAGCTCGCGGTCGAGATCGGCCTGGCTGCGGATGTGCGCGCCGTAAGCAGCGGGCCGGAAGCCGCCCGCCGCGAGCGCCGCATGAGCCGCGCTCTGCAGTTGCTCGAAAGTGAAGCCCGGCAGGAACTTCTGCGCCGTCATCTCATTGTGATTGCCGCGATTGGCCCAGAACAGCTTGGTGAACTCCACGATCTTTCCGCGCGTCTCGCCTGGAACCGCGTCCGCGTGCCGCACGATCTCCTCGAGGAGGTACTTCTGCCGCAGACCGTAAATCGAATTCTGATCGTAGTTGATCGGATCGATGGCAATCGACGCCTGGGTCAGCCAGTAGGCCAGCGCCTGTTGGCGCGGCGTGATCTGATGGAAGCTCTCGGCTTCGAGTTGAACGAACCCGGTGTTGCCCACGCGGTCGACCAGCGCGTGGTTTTCGGCGGCAGCGGCGGCGCCGAGGAAGGCTAGAAAAAGCAAGCTGCGCAAACAGATACCTCTTTCCCTATGGTATCGCTGGAGAGGCGTTCCACCGCGCCACCCGCACATTCGGGCCGCGCGGTGCCCATACGGCCGGGTCTGTCGGGCCAAACAATGCCAGCACAGGGGTTCCGACCGCCGCCGCCAGGTGCGTAATGCCCGAATCGTTGCCGATGTAGAGGCGCGCACCGGCCAGCCAGCAGCCGAGTTCGTACAGGTCGTCGATGCGTATAGCGCCGGCGAGCGGCGGATCGTCGGGACCCGAGCACCACTGCACCGGCATCGCGCGTTCGAGTTGGGCGGCCAGTGCCTGGAATCGCGCGAGCGGCCAGTTCTTCCGTCGCCCGCCCGAAAACGGATGGATCACCGCGAAATCACCGCCCGTGTGAGGGCAGGCGAGGCGCGGGATGCGGTCGCCATCGCACTCGGCGAGCGTCCGAACCTGTTCGAGGTAGAAGTCCGTGGCGTGCAGATCCGGACGGTCGGGCAGGGCAGGGAAGAACACGAACGGCAGGTCCAAGCGCGCCACCGCCTCGCGGAATTCCGGCCGATTCGCGCCGTACCAGGAGACGATGGAGTCAAACATCCGCAGGTCCTCGATCAGGCACGGCGGCGGATCGGTGATGCCGAGCAGGTCGAGGCCGGTTGCGGCGATCGCTCGCGCCCGGTCCGCAAACCGGGCAAGGGGCACGTTCGGGGAGCCGGTCCAGACTTCGAGGTAGCCATCTTTCAGGCACTCCATGGCGGGGATCGAAACGATAAAGTCGCCGATCGCACCCGGCCGGATGATGAGCCGCCGCATCGCAGTCTCATTCTCGCAAAACAGGGTGCTGTCGGACCGTTTTATCCACAGTGTATCCACGGTGCGTTCTTCAACGCTTTTCTGTAACCATTTGAAAACAATGAAAATAAATCTTGTTGAAAAGGGGGTGTTTAAGCACCGAAAAACGTTGACCGGAAATAGCATTCGGGGGGATAGTGAAAGTGGTTCCAAGAGGTTTGTGGAACAGCAAAGCCTCCGGAAGCGTAGCGGACCCGGAACGATGATCCGTAATCGAAACCTAGCAATAGCAACGGTTGCGGGGAGCGAAAGGAATCGGGCGTTTTTGGAAGGTGGACCAGCCTGGAGCCGGGCGGTTGTAGCGTTGATCTGAAAGGGCGTAAAAGCCCTAAAGGGGAGCTAGAGCACGCCGGACAACAGGCAGGGCCGATTGCGTGATTCGCAACGGGCCAACGCGATGAAGCAGCTGCTACCGGGGCAAACCGGGAAGTAGCTGGGGAGCGAAAAGCCGAACGGGCGGAAGGCGCAAACGGTTCGAGGAGCGAAGTGGCAGGCCTGAAGCATCGACCCTGTGGCGGTGCCTGCGAAAGCAGGAGTCGGTATAGGAGAGCGAAAGGCCGTCGCGAGCACCCGGTTCCGGTCGGAACAAAAGATTCTGCGGTGTGCCTCAAGGCATTGATCCGAAAGCCGGAGAAAAACGGCTAGCGGGGAGCGGAAAGGCGAAGCACCCGGAGATTCCGGCCGCGACGTTCGGTACCGTGCATGCCGGTTGCGAACAGGCTGTGAAACAGGTCACTTGGAACCATTTTCTTTTTGGTCCCACTCAAAATCCCCGATCAACGGCAAATGGTCAGACGCGACCAGGGAGCGTCGCGTTCTGTGCAGGGTGAGCTGCTCCAGGTGCAGCACCGGATCGTAATAAATGTGGTCCAGGTGCAGGAACGGGAGCACCCCTGGGTAGGTGCGGGAACGACGCAGGTGGCTGCGTACGTCGGCGCTTTCGAGGTGCGATCGCAGGAGCCGGGTGGCCAGGCCGCGGGTCCATTCATTGAAATCGCCCAACACGATGCGCGGAGAGGCGATCTCCTGTGCATTCAATAACTCCGGCGCCATCAGCTTCCGTCCTTGTACCCGCCGCTCGATCAGCGCTGTCCCCAGATGCACGTTGAAGACGTGGAGCAGACGGCCCTCCATCTTCAGGTCCGCTCGCAGGCAGCCGCGGCGCTCGCGGCCGCGCACGCTGAGGTCGAAATTCCGCGCGGTCTGGATTGGAAAGCGGCTAAGTACCACGTTCCCATAGGCATGGCCGAGGCGCCGCCGGGTCTCGCCCAGCACGTACGGCATTTCGAGAGCCTCGGACAAAGCTTCCGCCTGGTGGTCCATCACTTCCTGTAAAGCAATGATATCGGGGGAGATTTCGCGCAGCACTTCGGCCACGCGGACCGCGTTGATGCGACCGTCCATGCCCCGGCATTTATGCACGTTATAGGTGACTACCCGCATGGCCCTACACTTTCAGTGTATCGCCCGGCGGAGCCGCTGCTACCATGGCAGCGTGGAGCAATTCGCGCTCGAATTCAGCCTGTCGCCCGAGCGGCGCGTTTATGGCGTCTCGGAGCTGAACTCCGCGATCCGCGCAGATGCTGGACGCCGAATTCTCCGATCTCTGGGTTTCGGGCGAAGTCTCCGGCCTGAAGCTCGCCGCCAGCGGCCACTACTACTTCACCCTGAAGGAGCGCGACGCCCAGGTAAAGTGCGTCGCCTTCCGCTCCTCGCACCGATTCTGGAAATTCAAGCCGCAGGACGGCCTGGCGGTGCTGGCGCGCGGGCGCATCGATGTTTACGAGGCCCGCGGCGAGTATCAGCTGCTGGTGGAATTGCTCGAACCGCAGGGCGCCGGGCGCGCTGCAACTCGCCTTCGAGCAGCTCAAGAAGAAACTGGCCGCCGAAGGCCTCTTCGATGCGGACCGCAAGCGCGACCTGCCGCGCTTCCCGCGGCGCATCGGCATCGTGACCTCGCCGCAGGGCGCGGCCGTCCGCGACATCGTCGAAATTCTGTCGCCGCCGCTTCCCCGGCCTGCACATCCGGCTGTTCCCTGCGCGGTGCAAGGCGATGGCTCGGTGGAGGATGTCTGCCGCGGCATCGACTACTTTTCGAGCCGCCGGCTGGGCGGACGTCCTGATTGTGGGCCGCGGCGGCGGCTCGCTCGAAGATCTGTGGACCTTCAATGAAGAGGCCGTGGCGCGCGCCATCGCCGCGCTGCGCCGTGCCGGTGGTCTCCGCCGTGGGGCATGAGACCGACGTGACCATCGCCGATTTCGTAGCCGACCTGCGCGCGCCCACCCCCTCCGCCGCGGCCGAGATGGTGGCCCCGCACCAGGAAGATGTGCTCGCGCGTCGCCGGCCACCCGCGGCCGCGCTGTCCAGTTCCTGCGCTACCGTCTGGCGATGCTCGAACGGCGCTTGCGGCAGCAGGGGATCGATCGCGCCCGCAGCCTGCTCGCACCGCGCATCGGCCGCGGCCTGCAGCGTATCGACGAACTCGAATACCGGCTGCGGGAGCGGATCCGCGTCGCCATCGATGGGCGGCGAGCGCGCGCGCCGGAGCCTCGAAGTTCGCCTGCGCCGGTTCGACGTGCGCCCGCGCCTGGCAGCCGACCGGCGACGGCTGGAACTGGCGCAGAGCGCGCACCTTCAGGCCATCCAAGTGCACCTCCGCGCCGGCGGATCGCGCTGCAGCATCTCGGCGTGAAGCTCGAGCAGTTAAGCCCGCTCCGCATCCTGGAGCGAGGCTACGCCATTGTCACCAACGAGCAGGGCATCGTGAAGGATGCCGCCGCCGCACCCGCCGATTCCCGCATCCACATCCGCCTGGCGAAAGGCGAGTTGGACGCCGAAGTCCGCGAGCGTCCCTAGGCCGCTCTCCCCAACTTTCCCTTCTAGCCCCCATAAACAGAATCGATTGGGATTCATTAAATCGAAAGCTTGGGAATGCTATCCTGTTGCATCATCCGAAACTGCCTTATGTCAAAGTCTCGCCTATTCCCCTTACTCTTAGTGTGTTTATTGCTGCTGGGTGTTGCCGCCTCCGCGTTTGCGCAAGGCGCCGGCTCCGGCACCATTACCGGAACCGTAACCGACCCGACCGGAGCCCTCGTGCCCGCCGCCGGGGTCGTCGTCCGCAATGTGGATACTGGTATCGAGCGTAAGACCGAGACCAGCGATGGCGGCGTGTTTGTCGCCGCGTTCCTCCAGCCCGGACATTATGAAGTGCGTGCGTCGAAGACCGGCTTTTCCGCCGTGCTGCGAACCGGTCTGCTGCTGCAGGTCGGCCAGACCCTCTCGCTCGACCTCGCCATGGCCGTTCAGACCGCCCAACAGGAAGTCACCGTTTCCGGCGAACCGCCGGTCGTTGACACCGAGAAGACCGAATCTTCGCAGGTGGTCAGCCAGGGACTGGTGGAGAACCTCCCGATCGCCGGCCGCCGCTGGGACAACTTCGCCCTGCTCACGCCCAACGTCACCACCGATGGCGGCAGCGGCCTGGTCTCCTATCGCGGCATCTCCGGCCTCTACAACGACAACTCCGTGGACGGCGCCAACAACAACCAGGCGTTCTTCTCCGAAGCGCGCGGCCGCGCGGTCAGCGGCGCCTACGTCTACAGCATGGATTCCATCAAGGAATACCAGGTCAGCTCCAGCAACTACAGCGCGGAGCTCGGACAGGCCGCCGGCGGCGTGGTCAACGCCGTCACCAAGTCCGGCGCCAACCAGACTTCACGGCGACCTGTTCTATTACCTGCGCTACCCTTCGCTGAACGCGCTCGACCCCATCAGCAAGTCGCAGGGCATCTACAGCCAGCCGATCCACCAGCAGCAGCAGTTCGGCGGCAGCGTCGGCGGCCCGATCATCAAGGACAAGCTCTTCTACTTCGTGACCTACGACGGCTCGCGCAAGGTCAACCCGGTCACCTATACCAGCAGCTCGAAGTTCCCCCTGGGCTGCCCCACTCTCGGTGAACGCCTCGCAGTGCGCGGCGGCCAATAGCTACCTGGCGGCGCAGCTCGGCATCTTCCCCCGCGCCACCAACCAGGACCTGGGCTTCGCCAAGCTCGACTACCAGGTGACCTCCGCCAACCACCTGAGCGCTTCGATCGACCTGATGGACTACCACGCGCCCAACGCGTACAGCACCACTCCTTCCTACAACAACCTCTCCGTCAGCGCCAACGGCACCAATACCACGCACGAGCGCATCTTCGTCACCAACTGGGATTCCACCATCAGCAACAGCCTGGTGAACAACCTCCGCTTCCAGTGGGGCCGCGATCTGGAAGTCACCGGCGCCAACGCGCGCCGGGCCCAGCGTGAGCATCGCCAGCGTCATGAGCTACGGCATGCCCAACGCGCTGCCGCGTCCCGCGTTCCCCGATGAGCACCGCTTCCAGATTTCCGATACGCTCTCGTTCGTTCGCGGACGCCACACCTTCAAGGCCGGGTTCGACCTCAACCTGGTCCACGAACTGATGATCAATCTGTACCAGGGCGGCGGCCTTTACAACTACTCCGGCAGCGCCAGACGGCCTTCAATAACTGGGTGCTCGACGTCTACGGCATCAACACGGGCGACGGGCTCACCGGCCGGCACTTCACCACCTTCACCCAGGTGACCGACCCGATCACCGGCGTCGGCAAGGACGATTTCTACAACAACGACGTGGCCGGCTTCTTCGAAGACAACTGGAAGGTCAACTCGCGACCTGACCTTCAACCTGGGCGTGCGCTACGACCTCCAGATGGTGCCGCAGCCGCCCAAGCCCAACACGGCGACGCCGCTGACCACCCTCTACTCCAGCACCATCCACATCGATAAGAACAACTTCGCGCCGCGCCTGGGCGTGGCCTGGAACCTGGCCTCGAATACGGTGCTGCGCGCCGGCTACGGCATGTTCTACGCCAAGACCTCGAACAGCACCTACTACGCCATCCGCGTGGAAAACGGCGTCTATCAGCAGACCTTCAACTGCACGCCCACGACCTGCCCCACGCTGACGTTCCCGAACGTGATCTTCGCCGCGCCCGGACCGGCGCTGGCCGCCCCGTTCGCCGGAGCGCTGACGCCCAACGGTGACGACCTTCGCGCCGCCCGCCGCGACCCAGTTGACCCACGGGCTGGTCCCCGATTTCGTGAACCCGCTGGTGCATGAAGGCGAAGTCACCTTCGAGCGCCAACTGCCCGGCAATACCAGCTTCTCCGCCGCTTACGTCTTCAGCCGCGGCCTGCACCTGCCGATGTTCGTGGACGCCAACCTGGCGCCTTCCACCACCACCAAGAGCTACAACGTGTTGGATGCCAGCGGCAACGTCGCGCAGACCGTCACCTATCCGTTCTACACGCAGCGCGCCAACGCCACCGGCGTGATTCTGGTCGGCTCGAGCGACGTGAATTCCTGGTACAACTCGATGGTCCTCACGTTCCGCAAGCCCATGAGCCACGGCATCGAGTTCCTGGCCAACTACACGCTCAGCAAGGCCACCGACGGTGGACAGGTGCCCGGACAGTACGGCACGTTCTTCGGCACCGATACGCCGGTCGATCCGTACGACCGCAAGCTGGAATATGCGCCCTTCGGACCTCGACCAGCGCCAGCGCTTCGTCACCAGCGGCGTGTGGTCGCCGCGCATCGCCGGCATTGGGAGCAAGCCGCTCGACCTGCTGGTCAACGGCTGGAACTTCTCGACCATCCTGACCGTCGCCACCGGCCAGCCGGTCACGGCCAGATCAGCGGCTTCCCCTCGGGCGGCGTCAACGGCGGCCTGACGGGCGCCGAAGTGAGTAATTCGGGTGGCTCGGTCGGCGGCCGCGTGCCGTGGATCGCGCGCAACTCCTACCGGTTGCCCACGCTGCACAACCTCGACTTCCGCATCGGCCGGCAGTTCTCGATTGCCGAGCGGTTCCACCTCCAGTTCATCGGTGAAGCGTTCAACCTGTTCAACACCACCAACATCACCGCCGTGAACACGACCCAGTACAACTTCTCGAACGGTAACCTGCTTCCCAACGCCGCTTTCATGGCGCCGACTACCGCTTCGAACTTCATCTATGCGTCGCGGCAGTTGCAGATTTCCGCGCGTCTGACCTTCTAGCGAACCAGGGCAGGCCTCCGCTTCAGGCCTGCCCTTTCCCTTCCCCATATGCCATTTAACGGGCTCCGCGTGCTGGCGTTCGAAAGCCGGCGTTCCGCAGAAATCGCCGAACTGATCCGCAGACAGGGCGGCCAGCCGTTTGTCGCTCCTTCCGTTCGAGAAGTCCCTCTCTCGGAAAATGACGACGCTTTTGAATTTGCCGAGCGTCTTTTCCGCGGCGAGTTCGACATGGTCATTTTGATGACCGGCGTGGGCACCCGCCAGTTGAACCGCGTGCTCGCCGGCCGCTACCCCGAATACGCCCTGCGGGAAGCACTAGCCAAAGTTACCGTCGTAGCGCGAGGCCCGAAGCCGGTAGCCGCGCTCCGCGAAATGGGGCTCACTCCGGCCATGACCGCGCCCGAGCCCAACACCTGGCACGAAGTCCTCGCCGTCACCGAGGGGCGGCCCGAGCGTCGCATTGCGGTGCAGGAGTATGGCCGCAGCAATCCGGAGCTTGCCGCCGGGTTGCGCGCCAGGGGCGCCGAAGTCACTCCGGTGCGGATCTATCAATATGGACTCCCCGAAGACACTGCGCCTCTCCTCGAGGCCGCCCGCCGCCTGGCGCACGGCGAAGCGGACGTGGTGCTCTTCACCACCGCCGTCCAGATCGAACACCTGGCACACGTCGCTCGGGAGGCCGGGTTGGAAGAGTCTGCCCTCGCCGGCCTGCGCCGCTGCCGCGTTTGTTCGATCGGTCCCACCACCACCGAGGCCCTCGAACAATTCGGTATCCATCCGGACCTCGAGCCCTCGCACCCCAAGATGGGCCTGCTGGTGCACGAAGCGGCGGCCCTCGCGCGCAGCTAAACTATTGGGGTGGCATCGGGCAAACGTCCGCTTTCGGTGATTGTCGGAGAGTACACGGCGCTGGCATTCGTGCTGCCGACCTGTACCTTCGTCGGCTACCTCATCGGGTACCTGCTCGACCGGGCTTTCGGTACGCACTTCCTCTACATCCCGTTTCTTCTGCTGGGCATCGCTGCCGGCTTCGTGCAGTTGATCCGGCAGATCTCTCGCGATTCGGGCAATGATGACGGCTCCTGACGAGCGGTTCTACGACCGGGCTGTGGAGCGGATCTCCAAGCTCATGTTTGCCCTGGGTGCGGGCGGAACTCTGACGGTCTGGGCCTGGCGCGGCTGGACCTGGGGCGCCGGTTTCGCGCTCGGCGCCGCGGCCTCCTGGCTCAATTACCGCTGGCTTAAAAACGTGGTGGATACGCTTACCGGCCGCCGCCCGAAGTCCCGCCGTGTCTTGGTCTTCGCGGGCCTTCGCTACCTGCTGTTGGGCGGTGGGGCCTATGTTATATTAAGGTATTCAAAAATCAGCGTTGCGGCCACGCTGGCGGGGTTGTTCGTCTCGGCCGCTGCCGTCATTACTGAAATCCTGATCGAACTGCTCTATGCACGAACATGAGCTGAACATCACGCGCATCTTCAACGACCATCTGGCCGGTTTGGGAAATTGGGCATTGGGCCTGGTAGGCATGCACCAACAGCCCCGTCCGTGGGCCAATTACATTACGGTCGAACTGCTCGTGGCTTTGCTGATCGTGGTAGTGTTCGCGGTGCTGCGCACGCGCCTTTCAGTTACCGCGCCCGGCAGATACCAACATACATTTGAAGCGTTGTACCAGTTTCTGCACAGCGAGACCGAAGAGCAGGTGGGCCACGGAAGCGGCCAGTATCTCGGCTTCTTCGGCACGATTTTTATCTTCATTCTGTTCGGCAACCTCATCGGGATCGTTCCCGGCATGGAATCCCCCACGATGGCTCCGGCGGTGCCGCTGGGCTGCGCGATGGCGACTTTCCTCTATTACAATTTTGTCGGCATGCAGGCGCAAGGCGTCGGAAAGTACCTGGTACATTTCGCCGGTCCTATGCCATATCTGGCGCCCCTGATGGTGCCTATCGAAATCGTCAGCCACCTGGCGCGTCCGCTTTCGCTCACGATCCGTCTTTATGCCAACATGTACGCCGGCGAGCAGGTCACCCTGGTCTTTCTGAGCCTGACCTACTTCCTGGTGCCGGCCGTTTTCATGGGGCTGCACGTTTTCGTATCGTTGTTACAGGCTTATATCTTCATGCTTCTGACCATGATGTACGTGGCAGGAGCGATTGCCCACGATTAATACCGGCTTAATGCCGCTCCTTCAGTGTGAGCCCGGCTGTACGAGGATGGCGGGGACCACCTCCTGGGAGCGATTCTTATGAGGAGAAGTACGATGACGAAGAAAGTTCTGATGTTGCTGGCGCTGTTCCTGCTCGCCAGCACCGTGATGTTTGCGCAAGGGCCGGGAGGCGCCGCCGCGCCGGCCACCGGTTGGTGGGTATCGGTCAGCGCCGGATTCGGCATGGCCATTGCCTCCGGCTTGTGCGGTCTGGCTCAAGCAAAGGCCGTTGCCGGAGCCGCCGAAGCCATGGCGCGCAACCCCGGGGCCACCGCAGCTATCCGGTTCGCCCTGCTGCTCGGTCTGGTGCTTATCGAGTCGCTGGCGCTCTACACCCTGGTTATCATTATCCTGAAAGTCAGCTAGCTCTATAAGATCCCGCTCCTTTACAAGTCGCCCGCGGAGGGCGCAAGCGTGAGGGAGCGGGCCTTCCCGCCACCAAAAGTCCTATTCCCCCGTACTCCTGAATCCAGAATTCTAGTACCTCGAAGGTCTGTCACCACACCAAGGTCTATTGACCCCACTGCCCGCACCGTTTAGCATTAGAACGACTTGATGGAACAACGTAGAACCCGTCGCTTTCAACTCGAGCTGCCCCTCTCCATCACCCGTTCCGGTACTGCGCGGGTCACCATGGCCGGTCTCACCAGGAACATCAGTTCGTCCGGTGTGCTCTTTACCGCCGTCGATGAACCCGACTTAGGGGTGCCGATCGAATACATCATCACTCTGCATCGCGAAGGGCCTCAGCCGGTAGCCCTACGCTGTGTGGGAAAGGTGCTGCGTGCCGAACCCACGCCCGCACCAAACGAAACCAGTGGAGCTTTCCGCGTCGCCGCCACGTTGGAACGCTGGGAATTCGTGCGGGATCGGATGGCCGACGCCGCCACTCACTAGCCTGGACATTTCATCGCTTGTGTCTGCCGCCGCTTTGTTATAAGGTAGCAAAGAAAAGGCGAAAGACAGCATGGATTTGTCCCTAGGGTTTCCCGAATTTTCCCAGGAGCTGGCTATCTCGGCCAAGTCCTCGCTCGAGGCCGTGGTTACCTCGTTCCGCACGTTGGTCGAGCAGCCCGATTCTCCGGTGCGGGCGGTACATCACCAACCAGCGGCCGAGGGCGTCTACGCCGATCTTCCCGCTTCGGTCGACCCGCGCCTTCGCGGTGCACTGGAGAATCGCGGCATCACGCGCCTCTACTCGCACCAGGCGGAGGCGTTCGAACAGCTCGAGGCCGGCCGCAACGTGGTCATCGTCACGCCCACCGCCAGCGGCAAGACCCTCTGCTACAACCTGCCCGTGCTCAACAGCCTGCTGGCCGATGCGGGCGCCCGCGCCATGTACCTGTTCCCCACCAAGGCGCTGGCCGAAGACCAGTTGCACGAGTTCCAGGCCGCGGTGGACCAGATGGGCTCCGAAATCCGCGCCTTCACCTACGATGGCGATACCCCGCAGGACGCGCGCAAGGCCATCCGCCAGCGCGCCAACGTCGTGCTGACCAATCCGGACATGCTGCACTCCGGCATTCTGCCGCACCATACGCGCTGGGCCCGCTATTTCGAGAACCTGCGCTACGTGGTGATCGACGAGCTGCACTACTATCGCGGCGTCTATGGCAGCCACCTCGCCAACCTGCTGCGCCGTCTGCGCCGCATCTGCGAGTTCTACGGTTCGCACCCGCGGTTCATCTGCTGCTCGGCCACCATCGCGAACCCGAAGGAACTGGCCGAAGCCCTCACCGGCGAATCCTTCGACCTGGTGGAGCGCAACGGCGCGCCGCGCGGCGAGAAGTATTTCATCTTCTACAATCCGCCGGTGGTCAACCGCCAGCTCGGCATCCGCCGCAGCTACATCTCCGAAACCCGGCGGATGGCCATGAAGTTCATCGAGAGCAGTCTGCAGACGCTGGTCTTCGCCAACAACCGCCTCGCCACCGAGATCCTGGTCACCTACCTGAAAGATGCCTGCGACCGCGGCCCCATTCCCAGCGACACCGTGCGCGGCTATCGCGGCGGCTACCTGCCGCGCGAGCGCCGCGAGATCGAGCGGCAACTGCGCGACGGCGAAATTCGCGCCGTGGTCGCCACCAACGCGCTCGAGCTCGGCATCGATATCGGCTCGCTCGACGCGGTGGTGATGGCCGGATACCCCGGCACCATCGCGTCCAGCTGGCAGCGAGCGGGCCGCGCCGGGCGCCGGCAGGGCACGTCCGCGGCGGTGCTGGTGGCCTCCAGCGCGCCGCTCGATCAGTACGTGGTCGAGCATCCCGACTACTTTTTCGGCCGCTCGCCCGAACACGCCTATATCAATCCCGACAACCTCGAAATCCTGCTCGCGCATCTCAAGTGCGCGGCCTTCGAGCTGCCGATCCGCGAAGGCGAATCCTTCGGCCGCCATGCCACTGGCGAGCTATGCGGCTTTCTCGAAGAGGGCGGCTTCCTGCACCGCTCCGCCGGAGCCTGGCACTGGACGCAGGACAGCTATCCGGCCGATGCCACCAGCCTGCGCTCCGTCTCGAGCGACAACTTCGTCGTGATCGACATTACGGCCGAAGCCAAGGTGATCGCCGAGGTCTCGTTCACCGCGGCGCTTACCACCCTGCATGAGAAGGCCATCTATCTCCACGAGCGCACCCAATATCACGTGGACCGCTTCGATTACGACGAGCGCAAGGCGTACGTCTCGCGCGTCGATTGCGACTACTACACCGACGCCATCGACTACACCCAGGTGAAGACGCTCGAAGAATTCGAAGGCGAGCCCATGGGCGGCGCTCGCCGCGCATTCGGCGATGTGCGCGTGAATCGCCAGATCGTCGGCTTCAAGAAGATCAAGTTCTACACGAATGAAAACGTCGGCGCGGGTAAGCTCTCCATGCCCGAGCAGGAAATGCACACCACTTCCTTCTGGCTGCACTTCCCCGCGGAGTTCCTCGCCAAACTCGGCGACTTCACCCCCACCGAACGGCAGAGCGGCATCAGCGGCCTCGGCAACGCGCTTCGCACCGTCGCCTCGCTGCTGCTGATGTGCGACCCCCACGATCTCGGCGTGGCGCTGAGCGAAGAGATCGCCGGCGGCCTGGTGGCCTTCGAGCCGAATCTGTACCTCTACGACGCCTATCCCGGCGGCATCGGCCAGAGCGCGCCGCTCTATCGCCTGGCCGCGCGCCTGGTGACCCAGACCGCGGAACTGCTCGCGTCCTGCTCCTGCGAGGCTGGCTGTCCTTCGTGCGTAGGGCCTGTGGGTGAGGTCGGCGAGCGGGGCAAAGAAGTGGCCGCGCGCATCCTGGCATTGCTGAGTCAAGCCGCCTGAGTCTCTCGCGAAAGGTTCGGCCAATGCACCCCGGTGAACTCGGCTTCATCTGCCGCGATTCCATCTTCTCGCGCGCTCTCCATATGCTCCGCTGTCTCCGCGTTTGAATCTGGCAGCCCGCGAAAAAAGTCGAGCTACGGATGTAGCCCAGTATCTTCGAGCATCTGAACGATCCGGGGGCGAAGTCAATAAGTCAGTACGCTGCCACAACGACTATCGTTCATAGATACCGGTGCGGAGCACTAATGCTTCTCATTGACATCGTGGTAGAAAGGGTGTACCACTTACTGCTGGAGGTACACAAATGACCACTCTCATGTTCCAATTGTCTGTGCTGACGCGATCTGTCGTGCGTGTCTGCGCGACTCGCAAACACTTACTGCTCCTGTTCGCATGGCTACTGTTGACCGTCTTCGCAACGGCGAAAATAACCCTGGCCTGTGGTGACGCTAATGGCAACCAGTGGGACTTCACCGGTTGCGAAGGTTATTTCTCGAACGATTGCGGAGAAGTACAGCAAATCTGCGAGTTGGATACGTGCGCTACTGATCCGTGCGGCTCCGGGTACATTACTTACTGTATCAATGAGCTTTTCGCGTGCATGCCTGGATATACCGGCTGCCGTGGATTACACTGTGCCTAAGGAGGATTCTTTTATGTTGACGAAGAAGAGGTTGGCTACTTGGACTATCTTAACATTCCTCAGCATTTTGGGATCGTTTGTCGTTGTGAGGACGACAAGAGGGCAGACCGAACAACGCGCGCCGTTCACCGCTGTAGTTGTTGAAAACTTCTACAAGTATCCCTCTCTGCAACCCGCTAGCCAAGTGGTGACTAAATTCGCAACCAAAGCGGATGGGAGTAACGTCAAGATACGGGAAGAAGCCCTGTCAGACGGTACAACGAACGAAATTAAAGGGCTCATCGATGTGCCGAGCAAGACTGGCGCAACGACTGAAGCACTGACACACTCGGTGACGACCGTTCATTACGATGATATTTCCATCGCGAGGTATTCAAAGAAGCCCAGTGCTTGCACTGCGGATTCCCCCACTGAGTCCACCGAAATCCTTGGCTACACCGTGTTGAAGAGTACTCACGACGCTCCCGTTATCGCTGGCGTCCAGAGACGCACGGTGAGTTGGGTGGCTCCTGCGCTGGATTGCTACGCTCTAAAGGGAACGATGTTTGTTTCGAAAGACGGTGGGCCACTACTGCCTGTCACGCTCACAGAAGTGACCAGTCTGGCCCCTGGTGAGCCTGACCCAGCCCTGTTCGCAATACCTTCGGATCGCACGGAAAGGTCACCCTCTGAGGTTTTTGCGGAGCGACAGAGGATAAAGAATGAACCTAGGGCCGACTGCCCGAAATGTGTAGATCGAAACGCCACCCTGGATAGCATCTATCGCGAAAAGCACAACCTCAAATAGGTCGTAGCCTCTCACGAAGGAAGAAGAAGGCATCCCCACGATTCACTCCTGCAGCCTCTCCGCTCTTTGGCGGCGGGAGACGCTGCAGGCTGGTAGAGTCTTTCACGGCATCCAGGATCGCGCTGCACTTTTCCGTGCAGACTGCCGACGCGGCCAGGGCCCTCATATCCTTCCAGGGCGTCGCGTTCGCGAGAGATTCTCGGCCCTCAACCTGTTACCGAGACCCTTTCCGCTACCGCGACTTCAACTGCTCCGGCAGAACAGCGTACCCCGCCGGCGGTGGGAAGAGCGCGATCAGCAGTTCCAGCCTTCTCCGCAAGTAGCGGCTGGGCATTTGCCGCGGACCGGTCTCCACGTCGATATCGCAGCAGGTGCCGTGGAGGTAAAGCGTGAGGGTATCCTCAAACGCCTGTTTCGCATACTCGCGAAACAGCTTGGTCTCCTTGCGGACATTGGTCTGGCGGCGCAGGAGCGCCTGCTTCAGATGCCAGCTCTTCTCGTCCACCTCGCCGTGTATTTCCGCGCTCAACTCTTCGCGGATGGCGCGGTAGAAGCGGTCTTGTGTTTCCTCCGGCCAGTGCTCCGTCACCACCGCGGCCAGCGCGTTGTAGAAGCGATAGTGATAGTCGGCGACTTCAATTTCCTTGATTCCCAGGGCTACGACTGTCAACCCTTCGAGTTGGCGCCGCGCGCTCGGCACGTAGCGCTGGTCGGCCGGCCGCTCGAAGGTGACCGAGTCGCCCTTCCCGTTGTTCTTCTCCAGGTAAGGCGCCAGCAGAAAGCCCACCGCCGGCAACAGTCCGGTGATCTGGGGCGAGATGGCCGCGATCGGATCCGTGAGGTATTGCCGGACGTCTTCTTCCGCCAGAGGCACTGTGGAGAAGTAGGAAAACTTGTTGGTCAGCGGAACCAGTTCGGCGCGGAACCTTTCGGCAAGCTCGTCGACGGTCAATTTTGCACGTTCGGAGTCGGTGGACATCCCGTGGATCGATTGTAACAAGGCGCCACGGTAAACTCAGTGAGAGATGGGTCGAAAAGTCCTGGTATCGGCGGGCGAGGCGTCTGGGGATCTCTATGCGTCCCTTGTGGTGGAAGAGTTGCGCCGGCGCGAGCCGGACCTCGAGTTCTTCGGCTGCACCGGGCCGCGCCTGCGCGATGCGGGCGTCGAGACCGTAGTAGATGCCGCCAGCCTGGCGGTCGTCGGGCTGGTGGAGGTGGTAGCGCACATTCCGCGAATCTACGGTGAGTACCGCAAACTTCTGCGTGCCGCCGGGGAGCGGAAGCCCGACCTCGCCATCCTCACGGATTCGCCGGATTTTCACCTCCGTGTGGCGCGCCGCCTGAGCCGTGCCGGGGTGCCGGTAGTGTATCTGGTCGCCCCGCAGGCGTGGGCCTGGCGCAAGGGGAGGATACCCGCTATGCGACGTACCCTGCGGCGGTTATTATGCATCTTTCCCTTTGAAGAGGAGTTCTTTACGCGCGAGGGCGTTGCCGCCACCTACATCGGCCACCCCCTGGCCGGGCTGGTTCGCCCCACGCTCGGCCGCGAGGAGTTTTTTCGGAAACACAGGCTGCCCGTGGACCGTCCATTAGTAGCAGTGCTGCCCGGTAGCCGCCGCGGGGAATCTGAGCGACATCTGCCCGTTCTGCTGGATGCGGTCGGCCGGCTGTACCGGGAGCAGGCGATGAGTTTTGTTCTGCCGGCCTCGGTCACAACCGGTGTTCGATTTTTTCAGGAGCGGATCGGCCCTTCTCCCATCAGGGTGATTGAAGGTGAAAGCTGGAACGCCATGGCGCATGCCGATCTGGCTCTGGCCGCCAGCGGGACCGTAACGGTGGAGGCCGCGCTGCTGGGCACGCCGATGGTGACGTACTACCGGGTGACGAAGCTCAGTTGGACGTTGGGAAGACATTTGGTGAACGTGCCCTTTTATTCCATGGTCAACCTGATCGCTGGGCGGTTGCTGATCCCCGAGTTGATCCAGGATGATATGACCGGAGAGGCCATCGCGCACGAGGCCCGCCGCCTGTTGACCGCAGGTCCGGCACGGGAGGAAATGAAGGCCGGGCTGGCCGAAGTTGCTGCCCGCCTGGGAACCGGGGAAGCCTCCCGGCCGCCCGAACGTGCTGCCGCCATCATTCAAGAGATTCTGGAAGGACAAGTTGCTCATGTTTCGTGAACGCTCGATTCGTGCGGCCGCACCGCTTGCGGCCGGCCTGATCCTACTGGCCGCCGGGATTTCCGCCCTGGCGCAGGAGCGCCGTCCGGCGTCCCGCATCGACGTGGACCAGTACACCATCGATGCCGAGATT
The DNA here is from genome assembly GCA_963796675.1 of Terriglobia bacterium. Taxonomy (GTDB): domain Bacteria; phylum Acidobacteriota; class Terriglobia; order Bryobacterales; family Bryobacteraceae; genus CAWCDJ01. The sequence goes on along the minus strand of CAWCMS010000020.1, from coordinate 116,535 downwards.
TCACCCCTCACGCAATCCATCGATGCCAAGGCGGCGGTGCGTTTCACCCCGCTCGACGATGGCGTCTCCTCGGCAGTCTTCGAGCTGAACAACGCGCTCAACGTCTCGAAGGTCCTGGATGCCTCGGGAAAGCAGCTTCAGGCGTCGCGCAACCAGCAGGATTTTACCGTCCGGGTAGGGTTTGACCAGCCGCTCCCCAAGGGCCAGCCGGTCACCCTGACCTTCTTCTATGACGGCAAGTTGAGCGGCCAGGAGGATTCGCCGGTTTACGGCATCAAGTTCGCGGCGATCCACCCGGACTATGCCTACCTGATGTATCCGGCGCGCTGGTTCCCGGTGAGCGGCTATACCACGGACCGTTTCGCGGCCGAGATGCGCATCACCGTACCGAACGGCTTCACCGTGCTCGGCAGCGGGTTCGACAACCATCAGGCGTCCGGCGACAAGACGCTATGGGACATCAAGTTCGATAAGCCATCCTTCCCCGGCAGCATCGCGATCGTGAAGGACCAGCCGGTCAAAGTGCCGTCCGAAGGTGTCACCACCACTCTCTACTTCCGCGGCGGCGATACCGCCATGGCGACGCCCTACGGCGAGGAGATCGGCCACGTGATGTCGTACTTCACGGGGATCTTCGGCATTCCGCCCTCGGCGAATCTGACGGTGGTGGAGACGGACGCCGGCGCGCCCAACGGCTATTCTGCCCCGGGCATGATCTTTCTGGCGCCTACCGGTATTGGGCACAGCGTGAGCGCGAAGCTGGTGGCGAACCAGGTGTCGCGACAGTGGTGGGAAGAGATGCTGTCGCCCTCCACGCGCAATCATCTCTGGCTGACCAACGGCCTTTCGACCTATTGCGAACTGCTCTGGACCGAACATACCGCGGGCAAGGGCGCCATGGAATCGGCGCTGCGCGACGTGATGGTGGAGGCGCTGACGGTGGACAACGTGCCGATCATGCAGTCTTCCCGCCTGGAAGATTATTCGCCCGAAATGTGGGCTCTGACCGGCAGCAAGGGTGCCGCCGTGGCGAATATGCTGCGCTACGTCGTGGGCGACGACAAGTTTTTCCAGACGCTCAAGACCTTTGCCCAGGACAACGTGTGGAAGTCGGTGAACACCGACCAGTTCGAGAAGACCGCCGAAACGGTATCGGGCCAGGATCTCGGGTACTTCTTTATCCAGTGGATCGAATCGAGCGGCGCTCCCGAATTCAAACTCGACTACACGATTTTCCGCACGCAGAAGGGCTTCCGCGTGATGGGCAAGATTGCTCAGGATCTCGACACCTTCCGCATGCCGGTGGATCTCAAGATCGAAACCGAGGGCAACCCCGAGCAGAAGCGCGTGGAAGTGGTCGGGACGTCGTCGGAGTTTTCGGTCGATACCTTCGGCAAGCCGAAGAATATCGTGATCGACGCGGACAACCACGTGCTCCGCTACAGCCCGCAGGTGCGCGTCGCAGTGGCGATCAAGCGCGGCGAGCAGTTCGCGGAGTTGAGCGAGTTCGCCGACGCGCTGAAGGAATACCAGAAGGCGCTTGAGACCACGCGCAACAGTTCGCTCGCGCACTACCGCATCGCCGAGGTGTATTTCCTGCAGCAGAACTGGCAGCCCGCGGCCAACGAATTCCGCGAAGCCTTGAACGGCGACGAAGAGCCCAAGTGGACGGTGGTCTGGGCGCACATCAACCTGGGCAAGATCTTCGACGTCACCGGCCAGCGCGAGCGCGCCGTGAACGAGTACAACCTGGCGATCCGCTCGAAAGACGACACGCAAGGCGCCCAGGAAGAAGCCAGCAAGTACCTGAAGACCGCCTACGAGCGCCAGCGCCGCCCGGAACAGTAGCCGCTATCGGATCGGCTCCGTGCCCTCGCTGAGGATCGCTAGATATACCGGCCCAACCGTGGGTTTTGGAGGTCTGCCTCTAACATAAAAACTTTTCGTTAGCTACCTGCTGCCAGGTCTTCGCATAAGCTGAAAGTATGCCTATCGGCCGCATGCTCGTCACCGCCGGCCTGATCCTGGTCGCGGTTGGAATCCTCTTCATGTTGGGAGACAAGCTGCCGATCCGCCTGGGGCGGCTGCCAGGAGACATCGTCGTCCGCGGGCGCAATTCCACCTTCTATTTTCCGGTGGTGACCTGCATCCTGCTGAGCCTGATTTTTTCTCTGGTGATGTGGCTATTTCGCCGCTGATTAGTGGACCCGGCCAACCTTATCGAGCGGCCAGTACACAAACACGGCTTTCCCGTAGATGTTCTCGCGAGGCACCCAGCCCCACATGCGGCTATCGCTCGACTGGTTCCGATGGTCGCCCAGCACGAAGTACTTCTCGGGAGGAATCGTGATCTCGCGGCCGTCGCGCCATGTGGAATCGTCGCGATTCTCGGGGGGAACGTAGCTTTCGACCAGTTCCCGTCCGTTGACGTAAACGTGGCCTTCATCAATGCGCACGCGGTCGCCGGGAATCCCGATCACCCGCTTGATGTAGGATTTCGAGGTGTCCTGCGGGTACCAGAACACCACCGTATCGCCGCGCTCCACGCTACCGAGCCCGAACCGGTAAGTGAACTTGTTGATGAAGATCCGTTCCTGGTCGGTGAGCGTGGGCATCATACTGGTGCCCTCGACTTTGACCGGCTGGTAGATGAACACGATCAGGACGACCGCGATCAGTACCGAGAAAACCAGGTCCCGCGCCCAGGACAGTGCGTTCCACAGTCCCGCTCGCGGGGGCGGCCCCGGCGGCGTTTCCTGCGGGACGTTTTGGACCTCTTCCTCTGGCATCCCTCTGCTGATTATAGACGGAGCGGTCGCCCGGACGGTTGCCCCTTAGTGCAGCAGACGTCCTAAAACCGGCAGTGGCACAGCGCCTTCCTGCAACGCCATATCATTGAATTCCGACAGCTTATAGGCGCTCCCACGGGCTTTTTGATACCCTTCGCGTACGCCTAGCCAGCCATTCCAGCCGAGGAAGTACATGGGCAACTGGCAGGAGGAGAGCTTTGCCCGCTGCAATTTGGCGACAGCCTCCTCATGCTCCTGGAAGGTCTGCTTCTCCATCAGGTCGAGCGCCTCCTGGTCCGTCATCTGGAGCATCTGCAGGCGCACATCGAGGATCAGGTTGGCGATTACCCGCAATTCTTCCTTGGCGAACGTGAGCGCCATTTCCGGCGAGTGGTCGAGGAAGCCCTGGTCGAGCATCATCTGGGTGGCGTACTGCGCCCAGCCCTCGATATACGGGCCGTTCCCGAAAACCGCGCGCAGCAGGCGCCGGGCAGGCGGCGTGACGTCGTTGGCGACCTCCATCTGCACGTAGTGCCCCGGCATTGCCTCGTGAATGGTCAGCAGCTTGAGCTTGTAGAAGTTGTATTCGCGCAGCTTCGATTCCGCGCGTGCCGCCGGCCAATCCGCGGGAATCGGCGTGACCCAGTAAAAGGCCCCTAACTTCGGTTCGAGGGCAGGCGCCGGATTGAATCCGCCGACCGCGTAGATCCCGCGCATGAATTCGGGCGTGGGAATCACCTGCAGGTTCGAGCGTTGCGGCAGGGTCAACAGGTGCTTCTGCTGGACGAAGGCGCGTGCCTCGTCGAGATCCTTGCGCGCGTCGTCCATGTAAGAGGCGGGGGTGGAATGGCGGTCCGCGATCCTGGCCAGGACCTCGCCGATCACCGCATTCTCGCGCGCCTCGCCCGTCAGGTCCTCATGGCCGCCATGCTTCGGAAACATCGAGTGATGGAGCGGCAGCGCGATTTCCAGCATGTGCGCGCGGACCTCCTTCATGCGGCGCTCGGCGGCCGTCAGCGCCATGTCCGCTTCCATGCCGCTTGCCAGTGCGTAGCGGAATTTGCGCATGTAGAGGTCGTGGCCCAGCCGCCAAGTGGCGTTGTCGCGATTGGCGAGATTGGTCTTCAGGTAGTTCTGAAACTTGTTGAGGGCATCGAGAGCCGGCGCCGCCGCATGCGCGTAAGCATCCCGCAGGTTGTCCGGCACGTCGGCGCGAAGCGTCTTATTGACCAGCTCGATATTGCCTTCGTTCTCTTCAATCGCCACCTGCGTCCAGATGTCCGGGGACGAGTTCAGGTTGACGTTCGCCTGGTCGAGGTAAAGCGGCACGCCCTTGAGCCGCGCGATGATGTCCTCGAAGCGTTTCGGCTTCGGTGCGTACTCGAGTACATACGGATTGAAGAGTGCATTGCCCAGCGACTCGACGTAGATGGTCGGATTATGCAGATAGCTGTGGACCGAGTCCAAATCCAGCAGGGCGAGTGATGTCTGGTCCTGCAGGATGGAGAGATCGGCCTGCTCTTCCGGGTTCAGCTTGCCGGCGTCTAGCGCCTTCAGGCGCTGCTGGAAACCCTGGTAGAAGCGGCGTTGGGTGTCGATCGCTTGCGGGCTGTAGTCGTCCAGCGCCTGATCGAGGTTGCGCTTCTGGTATTCATGCAGCCCGACGCTGGTGGCAAACGAGGGGGAAAAAGAGATTGCGGAGTAAACAAACTCCTCGGTGAGGCGGGCGAGTTGTTCGGAGGGGTTGGCACTTCGGCATCCGGCCATCAGCGCCAGGAACATGAGCATCACAGCGATTTTCGCCATCGCTGCAATTGTAACGCTACGGTGAGATTCAGCCTGCAAACGAGGGGGCGACGCGGACCATGGGAACCGGCAGAGAAGCCGGCACGGGCGCCGGATCGGGGCGGGTGTTGCGCAGGCGCTGCAGCTCGTGGAGCACCTGGGCGCGTTCCGCGGCGGCACGACGCTCCAGCACGCCATCGGCGATCAGGCAGCCCCAAAGGAGGGCGACCGAACAAGCCAATGCCGCCAAACCTTGTCCAGTAATTTTTGCGATGGGCATCAGTCGTTTCCTCCTTGGGGACTCCAGTTAGCAATCGGCTTACCAGAACGGACGCCATTTGGTTTCAATACATTCGCGCCGGAATTGAGGTGGACCGTGCACAACTGACGCACGAGGGTAACACTCGATCAAAGTGTATGCGGGGTGAATACCTGGTAATGAAAAGCAAAAGGGCCAGGCAAATGCCCGGCCCCTTTTGAAGTGAGGAAGATTTAGCGAGCGGCCATTAAGGCGCGCAGCCGGCGGGCCCGCTCGGGGGCGCGCAACTGGCGGAGAGCCTTGGCTTCGATCTGCCGGATGCGTTCGCGCGTGACGTCGAACTCCTGGCCGATCTCTTCGAGCGTGTGCTCGCGTTCGCAGCCGATGCCGAACCGCATCCGAATGACTTTCTCCTCCTTCGGGGAGAGTGTCTTCAGAATTCCGGCGGTCTCGTCGCGGACGTTGGATTCGATCACGGCATCCACCGGCGAGCCGACCCAGCGGTCTTCGATCAGGTCGCCCAGAGCCGATTCGCCATCCCGGCCGACCGGGGTTTCAAGCGACACCGGGTCGCGCGAGATGGTCTTCAGCTTCTGAACTTTTTCCACCGGGATATCCATCCGGCGGCCAATTTCGTCATTTGTAGGAGTACGGCCCAATTCCTTTTCGAGCTCGCGCGTTGCCCGCAGGAACTTGTTCATACTCTCGTTCATGTGGACCGGGATGCGGATCGTACGGGACTGGTCGGCGATCGCCCGGGTGATTGCCTGACGGATCCACCATGTGGCATAGGTGGAGAACTTATAGCCGCGGCGGTATTCGAACTTATCGGCAGCGCGCATCAGGCCGATGTTGCCTTCCTGGATCAGGTCCAGAAGGTGCAACCCGCGATTTACGTACTTCTTAGCCACGGAAACCACCAATCGAAGGTTGGCTTCGACCAGGTCTTTCTTGGCGCGCTCGGCTTCCGCCTCACCGTGCCGGATTACCGTCAGGCTGTGCCGCAATTCGGGCAAAGTGGCGCCGGCCGCGGTTTCCCGCTTGCGGACTTCGCGCTTCAACTCACGCACGCGAGCCTGCTGCACCGGGTTGTTCCGGGTTTCGAGCTTTTTCGTTTCGGTATCGAGATGGCTGATCTCCTCGACCGCCCGCTCGATTTCCCGCGCGAACTCCTTCCATTTGTTGACGCGGAAGGGCGTCCGGCGGATTGCCAGAGACGTTTCCACCTTGGCGCGGTTCAGCTTCGCGCACATACGCTTGCGGGGCCGCTTGTTGGCCACCGGGGTGGCATCCACCTTTTCCTGTAACTGCCCTTGTTTCTTATGCAGCAGCAGAATCTCCGCAAACTGCTTTGCGGCTTCCGCACGGACTTTGAGATCGGCAGGCGTACCTTCTTCGACGTCCCCCAGATCCACCTGACTATCCAGCTCGATGGTTTCCCGCTTGATCTGTTCGGCCAAGTCGACTACCACTCCCTGCACCAGAGCGGAGCGGCTGATCGCCTTCTGCATCCGCAACTTGCCGCGCTCCATCCGGCGCGCCAAATCAACTTCGCCCTCGCGAGTCAGCAGGGGTACGGCGCCCATCTCGCGCAGGTACACGCGAACCGGGTCATCCGTGTAAATGGACTCCTCAACTGGAGCAGGATGCAGGAAATCGGCTTCATGGGCAGCCTCAGGGTCGAAGAATTTGGCTTCGTCCTCAAAATTGAGGCCCAAAGTTTCTGGGTTGTCCGCTAAGAATTGATCTTCAAATTGATCCAAAAGACTCACCTCCCCCTTCGACATCCGATGATGCATAATCGCAATGTCTTGGGAAATGGGTTATTGAGTGAAAAAGAACCGACTCTCTGCTGGTCCAGCCCGAAGTGTGGAGGCAATCGGGTGCATTCGGGGTTCGACTTTCGACTGATAATAGCACATTCCCCAGCAAAGTTAAGCCCTATTCTTAATGATGTCTTAAAACTGAGAAGGTTACATGCATTTCCAAACAAGCCTGTGAACCCGTATCCCTGCACCGCAAGGCCCCCCTGTCTTCTCAAGAAAGCTTGTGGCGCATCAGGTTCTTGAGCTCGTTGAAGAACGCCTCCTCGTCCTGAAAATCGCGGTAAACGGACGCAAACCGGACGTATGCGATCTTGTCCAGTTCCCGCAAGCTGTCCATCAGGAATTCTCCTATTTCCGTAGTAGATATCTCGCGGTCCGGAGAATCGGTGACCTTCGATTCCACCCGATTCACCATCTCGGAGAGCTTGGCCATGCTCACCGGTCGCTTCTCACAGGCCTTCAGCAGGCCCCCTAATACCTTCTGACGGTCGAACTTCTCCCGCCGTCCATCTTTTTTCACGACCATATAGGGAACTTCATCGATCCGCTCGTAAGTCGTGAAACGCCGCTCGCACGCCAGGCACTCACGCCGGCGGCGGATGGTATCACCCTCGCGAGTCTCTCGCGAGTCCACTACTTTATCTTGCAAGTGATTGCAAAATGGACACTTCATGTCTTTGCTTCATCGCCGATCCGGCGCAGCGCATGCCAGTCGAGCCCCTCTTTCAGGGCCAACAAAAGACCGGCCGGTACAATTGCTACAAATGTAAGAATCCAGATGAAGAACGCGAACGCTGTAGCCAGCTCCAGCCGCACGCCGAACAGCTCCGTCAGCACCAGGACCGAAACCACCTGTATGCCGCCTCCGATTCCGGGGATCTGGATCGCCGCACCGAACGAAACAAACCCCATAAAAATCAACACGTCCACCAGGCTCAAGGCAAGCGTGCCGGAGAATGCGCGAGCCAGACTCCAGTAACAGGCCGCAATCAGCAGCCACTCGACCACCGAATAGAGGAACACCAGAATCAGGGCGCCATCGCTGCGAGTGGATTCGACCCCCTGCACGAAAGCGCCGATCAGCCTCTCCATTCTATGGAATTGAGGCTCCGGAAGAAAGTGGAACGCGGCCAGCAGGCGCAGCCGGGCAGGCTCGGCAAAATGCCTCAGCGAGAGCAGGATACCGAGCAGCACCACGCAGGCCGCTCCCACGACCTCGCCGCCCGTGTTCATCACCCACGCCAGGCGGGCACCCACTTGCACCCCGGACGAGTGTACCCGGGTCAGGGCGAAGGCGAAGACCAGCAATGCCATCAGCAGGTCGAAGATCCGCTCCAATACCCAGGCGGCCAGCTGCGAAGGCACCGGAACCCGCTCTTTGACCGCGATCAGATAGGGCCGCACGAACTCTCCCGGGCGTCCGAACAGGGTGATCGCGGTGAAGCCGATCACCGTAGCGCTCAGCAGGTTACGGACAGAAGGCCGAGGCTTCAGGGGCTTGATGAAGATCGCCCAGCGCAGCGCCCGGTTGTAGTAGGTGCCGAAGATGGGGATCAGGGAGGCGGCCAGCCATCCCCAGTGCAGCCGGACCAGCCCCGAGGCGGCCAGTTTCCAGTCGAAGCCGCGGTGCGCCAGGAACCCGTAGAGCACCCACACGGCGAGCGCGGAAACGAGCACACAGCCGGCGATCCACTTCCACGTATGGCGGCGTATAAGGTCCTCCCCGCGCGGGTAGCCCGCGAAGAGCTAGCATACCGGAAAAATTGAACCTATTATGGAAAAGCCTCGTTTCTTCAGATGAAAAGGGACGAGTGCCATGGCTTCCGCGACGCTGACTCTCGGGAATTTCGGAACCCCCACAAACGGGGTGGCGATCTCTCCGTCGGCGGCTACAAGCGGAACGCGCAATCTGGTAGAACGGACCTTGGACCCGGATTTCACACTCGTTTCGCGGTGTCTTCGCGGCGATGAAGCCGCGTGGGAGGAGCTTGTACGGCTCCACACCCGCCGCGTGTATGCGCTGTGCTTTCGCTTCACGGGCAACAACCAGGAAGCGCAGGACCTCACACAGGAAGTATTTCTGCGCGTCTTCCGCACCGTGAAGACTTTCCGCTCGACGGAAGGCTCTTTCGCCACTTGGTTGGCCCGGGTGACGCGTAACCTTTTGATCGATCACTATCGCCGAACTCGTCAGGAGAGGGTTACCGATTCGATCGAGGACCAGCTTCCCGTGCTTGAAGAAGTGGGAGCGGTCGCTTCAACGCGGCCCGACCATGTGGTAGCCGGCCTGGAAGCCAGCGAGATTCTCCGGGCAGCTTTGCAACGGCTTTCGCCAGACCTCCGGGAAGCCGTGATTTTGAGGGATTTACAGGAAATGGAGTATCGTGAGATCGCCGACGTGTTGCAGATTCCGGAGGGAACGGTGAAATCACGAATCAACCGGGGCCGGGCCGAACTGGCCCGACTGCTGCGAAAGCAGAAGCTGGCGGTATGAACTGCGCACAGATCGAAATTCTGATCTGCGATTACGCGGAAGGCACGCTGGGGCCGGCGGAGAAGGCGGAAGTCGAACGCCATCTTGCCGGGTGCCCGGTATGCGCCGAGTTGGCGCGGGATTCCGCTTCGGCGCTGGCGTTCATCGAGCGAACCGCCGATGTGGAACCTCCGCCCGAGCTGATCACGCGGATTCTGTTCGACGCTCCGTGGAGCAAGTCGAAGAACCGGTCGGCCGCGCGAACGTGGATCTCCGCGCTTTTGAGCCCGATTCGCCAGCCGAAGTTCGCCATGGGAATGGCGTTGACGGTGATTTCGCTTTCGATGCTGGCGCAGTTCGTGGTGCCGGTGCGGCAGTTGCGGCCCGAGGACTTGAAACCGACCGCAGTATGGACGGCGATGGAAGACCGTGCGGTGCGTACCTGGGGACGCACGGTCAAGTTTTACAACAACCTGAAGTTCGTGTACCAGATTCAGACCACGCTGCGGGAATGGCAGCAGCAGGACGAAGACCGCCGTTCGGCGCCGAACGGCGGCGTTGACGCACAGCCGGACGACCGAAAACTTCCGGTGCGCACGGATCCGGGAACCGGTCCGGCAGCAGTTACACATTGAGGGATACGTTATGAATTGCCAGAATCATCCTGATACGCCAGCCACGGCCTATTGCCGCAACTGCGGCAAGCCGGTGTGCGACGCGTGCCGGCGGGACGCGTACGGAACGGTATTTTGCGAAGAACACGCGCCCGCACCGGCCGCTCCGCCTCCGGGGTACGGAACCGCGGCGCAGGTGCCCCCCGCTCCTGGCAGTATGCCGCCCCCGCCTTACGTCTACTCGGACGTATCTCCGGGGTTGGCACTTTTCCTGGGAATGATCCCTGGAGTCGGCGCGATTTACAACGGCCAGTACGCCAAAGGCCTGGTGCACGCCGTGGTCTTCGGAATCCTCTGCAGCCTGGTGGATTCGCGAGCGGCCCACGGGCTCGAACCGGTCTTCGGCATTCTGATCGGTGTGTGGTGGTTCTACATGGTGTTCGAGGCATATCACACCGCTCGCAAACGGCGCATGGGCGAGCCGGTGGATGAATACTCGAGCCTGGTAGACATGCGCGGGAAGAACCAGGCGCCGGTAGCCGCGGTCACCCTGATCGTGCTGGGCATCCTGATGTTGATGCGCACGCTCGATCTGCTCGATTTCGAGTACGTGGCGCGATTCTGGCCGGTGCTGCTGATTGCCGCGGGGGCGTGGCTGCTGTATGGAAGGATTTCCGGTCACGCCGGGGCGCGTGAGGAGGTCCGGCATGAACGGCAATGAGGTACCCCTGGCGCGTGCGATGCGCGGACCGGTGACGTTGATCACCCTGGGAATTCTCTTCGCGCTGAACAATTTCACGCCGTACGGTTTTGGGCAGACCTGGCCGGTGCTGCTGATCGTCTTCGGGCTGCTGAGTCTTTGGGGACGCGGCGCGGCACCGCCCCAGCCCACACCGCCCTATCCGCCGCGGAATTGGAACTATACACCGCCTCCGCCGCCCCCGCCGCCCAATTACGGGACGCCGGGCGGCTACCGGGAAAGCTCGTATACCGGAACGGCTCCGGCGAGCGGCCCTGCGAAAGGCGGTTTTGGCAGCAGCGCTCCGCAGAGACCTGCGGAACCGGAGCCGGGACAGGGACCGGGACCAACCTCTACGCCGGGAGAATCCACATGAGACGCAGATCCATTACGGGCCCGATCATTCTGCTGGCGATCGGCGGGTTGTTTCTGTGGCGGAATCTGAACCCGGGCACGCCCATCTTCGATCTGCTGGCCGTTTACTGGCCGTTCCTGCTGATCGCCTGGGGTGTCTTGCGGCTGATCGAGACGGTGGTTCTGCACCGCCGCGGATGGGTGACCTTCACCGGCGGAGAAGTGGCGCTGGTGGTGCTGATCTGCATCGCCGGTTCGGGACTGTGGGAAGCGCATCGCCACGGCGTCCACTTCAATCCAGCGGGCCTCGATGTTTTCGGCGAGCAGTATGATTACCCGATCTCCGCCACGGCTCCAACGGCCGGAGTGATGCGGGTGGCCTTCGAGAATCCGCGCGGCAACATCAAAGTCACGGGCGGCGACACGCAGGAGATCACGGTGACCGGGCATAAGACTATCCGGGCCTGGCAGCGCGACGATGCCGATCGAACCGACAAGGTCACGCCGCTCGAAATCGTGCCGCAGGGCGACCGGCTGCTGATCCGCTCGAACCAGGATCGTGCGCCCGATAATCAGCGGGTGGCGGACGATCTCGAAGTGACTATCCCGCGCGGGATGGCCGTGGAAGCCCGGGGCCGCTCGAACGATTTCGAAGTGAGCGACCTCAACGGCAACGTGGAGCTGGCAAGCGACCGTGCGGATGCGCGGGTCTCGCGAGTTAACGGCAACGTGCGGCTGGATATCGGCCGCAGCGACCTGATCCGCGCCACCGACGTCAAGGGCACGGTAGACCTGCAGGGCAGCCGCGGCTCCGACGTGGATATCGAGAACGTCGATGGCCAGGTCACCATCACCGGCTCCTATACCGGCACGCTGGAATTTAAGAATCTGGCCAAGCCACTACAGTTCGAAGGCTCGAACAACACCGAACTCCGCGCGCAGGCCGTGCCGGGACGCATCAGCATGGATCTGAGCGAGGTCAACGCTTCGGGGCTGGTCGGCCCTGTGCGGCTGGTGACCGGCTCGCGCGATATCAAGATCGATCAGTTCACCCAATCGGCGCAACTCGAGACCGACCGCGGGGACATCCAGTTGCAGCCTTCGCTACCGATGCCGCAGATCGACGCCCGTTCGGGAGTCGGACGCATCGACCTGATCGTTCCCGAGCATGCCACGTTCGACCTGCAGGCGACGGCCGAACGCGGAGAAGCATACAACGGCTTCGGATCGCCGATCCAGCAGGAGCGGGAGGGCCGTACCGCGACTCTGAAGGGCAAAGTCGGCGACGGGCCGACGATCCGGCTTACCGCCAACCGGGGAACGGTGGCGATACGCAAAGAGGGCAGCGACGCGGGCGACATTCCGGATTCGGATGATGCCCGGCCGCCCAAACCTCCGAAACCGCCAAAGGTACCGAAGAACCTGGGCGACACCGAAATCAAGATGTGACGCCGCCCGATACCAGGCCGGCGAAGGCACTATCCGCGGCGCCTTCGCTGGCCGTACTCTTCCTGGTCAATGTCCTGAATATTTACGACCGGCAGGCGCTCGGCGCCGTGCTGGAACCGTTGCGCCACGAGTTCCACCTGAGCGATACGCAGCTCGGCGCGCTCCCCACCATCTTCACCGTCGTGTACGCCGTCGCCGGACTGCCCCTGGGGCGGCTGGCGGATCGCGTGAGCCGCAGGCGCCTGCTGGCGTGCGGCGTAGCTGTGTGGGCGGGGTTGACGGGGCTCGGGGGCCTGGCGGTGAACTACGCGATGCTGCTGGCGACGCGGCTCGGGGTGGGCATTGGCGAAGCGGTGTGCGCGCCCGTAGCGGTGAGCTGGATCGGGGACCTGGTCGAGCGTGCGCGCCGCGCCCGCGCCATGGCCTGGTTCATGATGGCGGTGCCGGTGGGCGTGATGCTGAGCTTCGCGATCAGCGGTCCGGTCGCGCAGGCGCACGGCTGGCGCGCGGCGATGGCGCTGGCGGCACTCCCCGCGGTGGCGCTGATTCCGGCGGTGCTGTGGCTGCGCGAACCGGAACGCACTGGAGGGCCCGCACAAGGACAGGGCGGCGTCCGCGACCTGCTGCGTGTGCGGGCGCTGTGGTGGCTCGCGATATCGGGCGCAATCCTCAACTTCACGCTGTACACTTTTTCGACTTTCGTCTCGGCGTTCCTGACGCGCTTCCACGGAGTGCCGGTAGGAATGGCGGGCGTCTGGTCGGGAATCGGATCGGGCGTCGCGGGCGTGGCAGGAGTGCTGGCGGCAGGGATGTGGGGCGATCGCGGCGGCGCGCCGTGGCGACTGCGGCTGGCGGCAGGTGCCTCACTTGGCGCCGTACCGTTGGGAGTCGCGGGGTTGCGGATGCCGCCCGGTAGCGCGGCCGCTGCGGTGATCCTCCTGATGGCCGCCTACGGGCTGCTGCAGATGTACTACACGCTGGTGTACGCAGCCATCCAGGACCTGGTGCCTTCGCGTTTGCGCGGCACCGCCATGGCAGGCTACTTCACCGTGATGTACCTGTGCGGCGGCGCATTTGGGCCACTACTTACCGGACGTCTGAGCGACTATTTTGCGCGCGGAGTCACAGAAGCCGCGCGAGCGTATGGACTGCACCAGGCGATGTATGTGATTCCCGTCATGAGCGCGGCGCTGGCGATGGTGCTTTGGGCGGCGGCTCGCTCGATCCGCCAACCGGTGGCATCGGACGTGCGGTGATCCCGCCGATGCGCGTTCTGCTGCTGCTCCTCGTTGCTGTCAATCCGATCGCTGCGCAATTTAAGAGCACCGTTCCGCTGGTGGTTTCGCCGGTCACCGTGACCGATCGCAAGGGCCGATTCATCGACGGTCTGACCGCCGGCGACCTGGCGCTCTACGACAACAATGTGCGGCAGAAGGTACAGCTCGAGGACGTCGTGATGCAGCCGATTTCTCTGGTGGTGGTGGTCGAGGCGAATTCGCGCTCCGTGGCGGTGCTCGATAAGTTGGGCCGCAGCGGAATTCTGTTTTCCGACCTGCTCTGCGGGGAAGGCGGCGAGACTGCGATTGTCACCGCGGCCGACCATGTCCACGTGATGCAGGAGTTCACGTCCGATTCGTCACAACTTACCAGGACGCTGCGAGAGCTGCGAATGCAGGGCGATGGCGCGGCGGTCTTCGACGGGATCGGCACGGCGCTCAAGCTGCTCGATAGCCGCGCGCGGCGGCGGCGCGTGATGCTGGTGATCGCCGAGCGGCGTGACCGTTCGAGCACGACCGACCTCGCGTATCTGCTCCGGGAAACACAGCGGCAGAACGTGGCCGTCTATTGGCTCACTTACTCGACGCTGCTGGAGCCGTACACGAACCGTCCGAAGACCGTGTGGGGCCGCATGACCGACGAGCAAAAGGCGGAAGCGCACAAGGGCGAGCCGGGGCCTCCGCGGCCTTCGAAGGAGGAAGAGAATCCGCTGCCTCCGGAGATGGCGCCAGGGAGTTTGCTGAGTATCTTCACCGAGGCCTGGCAGCGAACGAAAGTGGATGGCGCCTCACTCTTCTCGCGAACCACCGGTGCGCGGACTTACGGCTTCCTCAAGCAAAGCGGCCTGGAAGACGCGATTCAAGCAGTGGGAGAGGAAGTGCACCGGCAGTACGTAGTGAGCTTCCAGCCGGTGGCCGGCGATGCTGGGATCTACCACCAGTTGCGAGCCGAAGTTCGCGGCCGGCCGGAGTTGAAGGTGCGTGCCCGCGCCGGTTACTGGAGCGTCCAGTAGCACTCCGGGACTGCGCTACACTTCTCGAATGCGAAGTGTGCCGCTCCTTCTTTTGATTGCGTGTTTTTCCGCTTTCGGGCAGACGCCCGACTGGTCCCGCGTAGACCCTGAAGTTCTGCGCCACTTCCAGGCACTCGTCCGGCTCGATACCACCGATCCCCCGGGGAACGAAACTCGCGTGACCGATTACGTGAGCAAGGTCTTCCAGGCCGAAGGCATCCCTTACATCATCGCCGCCAAAGATCCGGCGCGCGCCAACATCATCGCGCGGCTGAAGGGCAACGGTTCGAAGCGCCCGCTGCTGATCATCGGGCACAGCGATACGGTAAAGGTCGACCCGTCGAAGTGGAGCTTCCCGCCGTTCAGCGCGGCGCGCGACGGCGGCTACATCTACGGACGCGGCTCGCTCGACGACAAGCCCAACCTGGCCGCCGCCATGATGACCATGCTGCTGCTGAAGCGGAGCGGCGTGAAACTCGATCGCGACGTCATCTTCCTTTCGGAAGCGGGCGAAGAGGCCTCCACCGGGCCGGGGATCGAGTACGTGGTGAACGAGCACTGGCGGGATATCGATGCCGAAGTGGCGCTCGCCGAGGGCGGAGGCGTGCAGCGCGCGGGCGGCAAGGTGCAGTACGCGGTCATCCAGACGACGGAGAAACAGCCTCGGGGTGCGCGGTTGGTGGCGCACGGCCCGTCGGGGCACGGTTCCCGCCCGCTGCGCACCAACGCCATCCTGCATCTTTCGCGGGCGGTGGAGAAGGTAGCGATGTGGGATCCGCCGATGCGCTTCAACGATACGACGCGCTACTACTTCGAAAAGCTCGCCACCATCAGCTCGCCGGAGGATGCCGCGCGGTACACGGGCCTCTTTGATCCGGCGAAGGCCCCGGCGATCCGCCAATACCTGGCCGAGCACGACCCCTCGGCGTACTCGATGCTGCACACTTCAATTTCGCCGGACATCATCCAGGGCGGTTTCCAGGTCAACGTAGTGCCTTCGGAAGCGACGGCAACGCTCGACATCCGCGCATTGCCGGATGAGAACATGCCGGCGTTTCTCGATATGATGCGCAAGGTGATCGACGATCCGTCTGTCGAAGTCGTGCAGGAGACGCGCAATCAGCGGCCCGGCGCGGCGCCGTCCCGCATCGATTCCGATGCGTTCCATGCGATCGAAGGTGCCTACAAAGAGGTCTACGGAGCGATGACGCTGCCGATGATGTCGACCGGTGCTACCGATATGTCCTTTCTGCGGGCGAAGGGGATCCAATGCTACGGCGTGGGAGCGATGAGAGATCTGGAAGATGCGGCCAAGGGGTTCAGCGCGCATAGCGACCAGGAGCGGATCCGGGAAGACGCGTTGTATCAGCACGTGCGATTCTTCTGGACGGCGGTGACAGCGATCGCGGGAGCGAAGCAGTAGGGGTTTCACCGCCGAGGGATGAGATATGATCGGTGCGTGGATCGAATTCAGATAAGGAACTCTGAAATACCGCGACGTCGATTCCTGCACGGGGCTCTGGCGGTGGCCGGCATACCACCGCTCTGCTGCACGACCGAGGCGCTGCCACCGGCGAGCGTCGAATTCGGAAACGGGAAAATCACGGTTGATCTGGGGCGCGTTCCGGAACTTCAGCGGAATGGAGTTTCGTTTCGGATCGTCGACGACAGCCGGAAGCTCAACCTCATCCTGATTCACGCCGGGCGCGGTCTCTACGTAGCCATGGACCGTTCCTGCACACATGCCGGCGCACAGTGCACGTATGATCGGAAGCGCCAGACGCTGCAGTGCACGAGCCTGAACCACGCCGAGTACGACCTGCGGGGTAAACTGCTACATGGCCGCACGCATGGCGACCTGCGGACGTATCCGGTCCGGGTGACCGGTTCGGCGCTCGAGATTATGCTGAGGCCTGACGCATGATCCCGAATAGTGCGGTGCTCATGGGGCTTACTGCCTGCGCGGCCCTGGCGCAAACCCCGCGTTTTGTTCCAATTCCTGCATCGCCCGGCCAGCCCGCTTTCCGAATGGCGCAGACGGAGACGACCGTCGCGCAATTTGCGGTCTTCGTCAAAGCGACCGGCTATCGCACTGACGCCGAGAAGGCCGGTGCTCCGCGCACCTGGAGGGCGCCTGGATTCAAAGTGCACCGGAGTCAGCCGGTAGTCTACGTAACACCGGCCGACTCCATAGCGTATTGCTCCTGGCTCGGGGCGCGGCTTCCATCCGACGCGGAATGGGAATACGCGGCTCGTGCCGGAGCCACGGGCCGCCACTATTGGGGAGACGCGATGGACGGCCGGTATCTCTGGTATCGCGGCAACTCCGGCCATCGGCCGCACCCGGCAGCAGGGAAGCGGCCGAATGCCTGGGGCCTGTACGATATGGAGGGTAACGTGTGGGAGTGGGCGCTTTCCCCGCCAGTCAATGGTGAGCCGATGGCGAACCGAAGAGGCGGATCGTGGATCGATTGCGAGGAGATCGACGGCGGCCCTTGGAGACAGAACAGCCAATTGATCGGCCTGGCCGTTTTCTTTAAGGCTCCGATCCGCCTGAATCATCGCTACGACGACATCGGGTTCCGGTGCGCGCGCTCCGGCCAATGATCGAGATGCAGACCTTCGGGCAAACAACCGCGCTCCAGAAAGCGGGCGTGACGGTTTTGCGTGGCGTCCTGCCGCTCGCGATGCTTGCAACGCTTCGCGCCCTTGCGCTTGCGCGGTTGAAGGATCGGCATTCGGCAACTCTGGAGTCGCGTCCGGAGTTTCTGGAGCCGCTTGTGGAACTCGGGTTCGATCCGGCGGATTGCCGGGTGGCGGATTCGTGGATTCGCAGGAAGGGGCCGCCAAACTTTCAGGCGCACTTGTGGCACCAGGATGGCGGACTCGGAGTTTCGTTTCCGCCCGAGCCGGGGCCACCGCTCCCGATGACGCCGCTGCTGACGGTGTGGGCGCCGCTCGATCCTTGCGGGGTGGATGCTCCGGGGCTCGAGTTCGTGCGGAGGCGCATCGAGGCGTTGCTGCATTTCTCCGAGTTGCCCGATGAGAAAATACGAAGCCGCTTCGCTCCGGACGACTTCTGGGCGCCGACGATGGAACCGGGCGACGCCGCAATCTTCCTGAACGGCACATTGCACCGCACCCACGCGCATCCCGAGATGCCGAACACGCGGATCAGCGTGGAGTATCGGCTGGCACTCCGTAGCGAGTCAGCAGGCTGACGGCGCTTGCATCGCCTTGCGCTTCGGCTGCGCGTGCATGGCGCCAGGCGGCGGGACCGTCGCCGCGGATGGCGTAGAGTTCCGCCAGCGAAACGTGGGCCTCGGTGAACGCGGCGTCGAGCCGTACCGCCTCGAGCAAAAGGCCGAGCGCGGCATCCTTCGCTCCGCCCATCCGGCAGAATTGTGCCAGGTGGTAGTAGGGCTTCGGATTGGCGGGTTCGCGCGCGATCCACTGCTCCTGCTCGTCCATCTGGCGGCGAGTCTCGTGGTCGAGCGCAAAGTTGATTACTTCGCGGCGCCAGAAACTCATCGCGGCGCTCCGGTCAGAATCAGCCGCACGTCCATCACGTTGGTGTGGGTGGGGCCGGTGATCACGAGATCGTCGAGCGCTTCGAAGTAGTGGTAGGAATCGTTGCGGTCGAGGAAGTCGCGGGCGTCGGGCTTGCGGCGGAGCGTGTCGCCATCGGCAATGGCTCCGGCGGCATCGGTGGGGCCATCGGTGCCGTCGGTCCCGGCGCTGAAGATGACGGTCTCGGGCAGGCCGGCGATGTCGATTGCGGCGGCCAGCACGAATTCCTGGTTGCGTCCGCCGAGGCCGCTGCCTTTCAAAGTCACGGTGGTCTCGCCGCCGGTAATGAGGCAGGCGGGCGGCTTCACCGGCCGTTCGCGCGCGATGGCGGCGTGCATGCGCGCGATCTCGCGGGTTTCCCCTTCGATGCCGCTTGCGAGCACAAGCGGACGGTAGCCGAGTTCGCGGGATCGTCGGGCGGCGGCGTCGAGCGCCAGGCGGTTGCTGCCCACCACCACGTTGCGCACGCGCGAAAAAAGTGGATCTTCGGGCTTGGGCGTCTCGGGGACTTCGCCGCGCATGCCGGCGGTGATGCGATGGCGGACGGCAGCGGGCAGACGATTCGTGATCCCGTATTTTTCGAAAATTCCGGACACGCGCGCGAAGGTCGACGAGTCGGGCGCGGTGGGACCGGAGCCAATGACATCGAGATCGTCGCCGATCACGTCGGAAAGCAACAGCGCCTCGACCGTGGCGGGCCACGCGAGCCGCGCCAGTTGGCCGCCTTTGATCCGCGAGATGTGCTTGCGCACGGCGTTGATTTCGTGGATGTTCGCGCCGCAGGCCAGCAGCAGCCGTGTCACCGCCTGCTTCTCATCGAGCGAGATGCCGGCGGCGGGCAGCGGCAACAACGCGGAGGCTCCGCCTGAGATCAGGCACAGCACCAGGTCGTCCTTCTGCGCGCCGGTGGCGAGGCCGGCGATCCGCGCCGAGCCCTCCACCCCATGTGCGTCGGGAACCGGGTGGCCGCATTCGTTGAGCTCGATGCGCCGCAGTTTCGCCAGGTGGCCGTACTTCACATTGATCAGGCCGGCGGTGATGCGCTTGCCGAGGATGCGCTCAACTGCCTTCGCCATCGAGGCTCCGGCCTTACCGGCGCCGATGACATAGATGTGTTGGAAGCGCGAAAAATTGCGGCGTTCGAGATAGCGCTCGACGGCGGCGGCCGGGTCGGCGGCCCGAAGGGCGGCCTGGAAGATGGAGCGGGCGTGGCTCCGCATGGATCGGGTGGTCATCGCAGGGCAGGGTGAGCCAGGATCTGTTCGACGGCGTGCTCGACATCGTCGGTATCGATCGGGATCTGGATATCGGCCAGCGCGTAGTGTGCGTGCCGGGTCTGGTACAGCGCTGCGAAGGCTTCGGGATCGCGCGCCAGCGGCCGCACGGGGTCGTGGAATGCGCGGGCCAGCCTTTGGCAAACGCGGTCGAAGGGACAATCGAGCCAGACGCTGATGCCGTTGTTGGCGACGAGCGCGCGGTTCGCTTCGATCGTGAACGCGCCGCCTCCCAGAGCCAGCACCGCCGGGCGTCCGTGTTCGATCCAATGCACGTGCTGCTGCAGGATTTGGGTTTCGATGCGGCGGAATTCCGCTTCTCCGCGCGTGGCGAAGATGTCGGCGATGGGGCACTTTTCGGCGGATACGATCTCATCGTCGCTGTCGAAGAAGCTCCAGCCGAGCCGGTGGGCCAGGCGGCGGCCGATGGTCGACTTGCCGGAGGCCATGAAGCCGACCACGTAAATGCCGGGCGTGCGCTTCAATCGCAGGTTCATGCCGTACCGTTCAATGCCGCCATGCGGGATTCGACGATCGACGGGAAGAGCCGCATCGCCGCGACCAGCAGCCATCCGGAGGCCGGGCTCAGCACGGTGCGGGCGTCGCGCTCCACACCGCGGCGGATATCGCGCGCGCATTGCTCCGGAGTAACTGGCCATGCGGCGCGCGCGTTTGACTTTTTCGGGAGTTTCGCCCGCGCGTCACGTGCTGCTGGAAGCCGGTCTTCACGTAGCCGGGGCAGACCAGCAGGGTGCGGATGCCGTCGCGTTTGAGCTCCATGCGCAGGCCTTCGGTGAGCGACGCCCACGGCGTATTTCGACGCGCTGTAGACGGTCATCCACGGCAGCGTCATCTTGCCGCCGATGGAGCCCACGTTGACGACGAGGCCGCTGTGCCGCGCGCGCATGTGCGGCACGGCTGAGCTGGATCATGCCCAGCAGCGCGAAGAAGTTCAGCTCCATCAGGCGGCGGGCGTCGTCCATGGAGTCGCTCCAGGAGGGCAGGTAGAAGCCGATGCCGGCGTTGTTGATGAGGATGTCGATGGCGCCGTAGTGTTCGATGGTCCGTTCGACCACCTGGCGGCGCACGGCTTCCTCGGTGAGGTCGCCCGCGGTGACGAGGGCGCTGGTGCCGCCGGCGCGGCGCAAACCTTCTTCGGAGCGGGCGGTGAGCGAGAGCTTCGCACCGGCGCGCGCGAACTCCGCGGCACAGGCGGCGCCGATGCCCTCCGATGCTCCCGTGATCAGTACGACCTTTCCCTCGATTTGCATGCGGCAGGCGTGCCCCGGAGGCGTATCCACCGGGGTTAACATTGCTCGAAATCTCCTGGAAACGCAATAATATTACCATGCCTTCGCGGCTACTCCCGTTGTTTCCATTGCAGGTGGTGGTCTTCCCCCGGACTCCGCTGCCGCTGCACATTTTCGAAGAGCGTTACAAGGAGATGGTGGGCGATGCCATTCGCGATAACTCGGAATTCGGCATCGTGCTCGCGAAGGAGGAAGGCATCGTCAACGCGGGATGCTCGGTGATGGTAGAGAAGGTCCTGCAGATGTACCCGGACGGCCGGATGGACATCCTGACACGCGGGCGGCGGCGGTTCGAAATCCTCGCGCTGAACGAGGAGAAGGACTTTCTGCAGGGCGAGGTGTCCTACTTCGACGACGACGACCTGGCGCTCCCTCCCGCCGAGCTGCGCGACCGCGCGCTCGACCAGTACCGGGAGCTTTCGGCGCTGGCGGCATCGCGGGAGGAGGCGGCGCCCGATCTCCAGGACCCGCAGCTCAGTTTCCAGCTCGCGCAGGCGGTGCCGGACCTCGACTTCCTCAACGCCCTGCTACGGCAGCGCTCCGAAAGCACAAGGTTGCAGCAACTCAACCAGTTTCTGGCCGAGTACATTCCGCGCCAGAAGACCATCGAGCGCATGAAAGACCTGGCGCCCACTAACGGCTTCGGCCCCAAGCCCGCGGGCTTGTGAGGCGGCATGCGCCTGGTGATTCGCGGCACCTGGGACCGGCTGCGGAGCGGGACGTCGTTTTCGATCTCCGGAATGATGCACGGCGCCATCCTGGCGTGGGTGGCATTCGGAACGGCTGCGGGCCCACAGGAGCCGAAGCGCTCGCTGTATGACATGGAGATCCGGCCGAACGAACATCGCATTGTCTGGTACAGCTTGCGCAATCGTCTGCCGGATGTGAGTCCGAAAGGGCCGCAAGATCCGCGTCCGTCGCGGGCGCACCTGAAATTCAGCCAGACTCTGGTGGCGGGGCACAAGGAGATGGAGCGGCCGCCGCAGATGATCTGGCAGCCGGCTCCCGAGGTGAGCCAGCCGAAACCGCAGCCGCTACCGAACCTGGTGGCCGTGGCTCCGTCGCGGCCGGTACGGGAGTTCGCGAGGCCGGCGGAAAAGGCCGCCGCCGTGCTCACGGCTCCCGCGTTGCCGGACGCGCCGGAAATTGCGCGCGCGGTTCCGGGTCGGAATGCTTCGCCGCTGGCCGGAGACCTGGCGGCGCCTGTCCGCAAGTTTACGGCGCCGCAGGAGTCTCGTCTTGTGCAGGCCGCTCCGGTTCTGCCGGACGCGCCGCGGATTGCGGCCGCGCCGGAACGTGGCGACCTCTCACTTCCGGCCGCGATTCCGGCCGGGCCGGTACGCAACTTCGCCCGCCCGCCGCAGGGTACGAAGCAGGTCGAAACGGCCAGCCTGCCGGCAGCGCCGGGCATCGCAGGGCCGCAAGTTCCGGTGGAGGCGTCGCTCGCGATCGCCGGCCTGAATCCGGCGGTGACCCCGGATCTTCCGCAGCCGCCCGGTTCGCGCGAGGCTGGATTTTCGGCCGGTCCCGTGCTGCGCACCGAGGGCGGCACGGGAACGCCCACGAACTCCACATTGGAAGTGCCGGGCTTGCTGGCGCGGGGAGGCGATACCGCGGGAAAGCCGACGCTGGTCGGGCGGGTCCTGCCCTTCACGCGCGAAAATCTGGCGAATGCACCGCACCTGCCTGCTGCACCTCCTGCGTCGGTCGCGCCGGAGCCGCGGCCGGGCGAATCCCCGGAAGACGTTCTACGCGGCCGCCGGATATACACTGTCGCGTTCCAGATGCCGAATATCACCAGCTACTCGGGAAGCTGGACGGTGTGGTTCGCCGAACATGAAGAGGCCGCGCAGAGAGATTTGTTGCGCGCGCCCGTGCCCTTGCGCAAGGTGGACCCGAAGTACATTGCTTCGGCTGCAGCCGAACACGTCGAAGGCCGCGTCCGGCTTTTCGGAGTGATTCGCAAAGACGGGCACGTGGACCACATCGTACTCTTGAAGGGGATCGACGCGCGCCTCGACCGGAGTTCGGCGGAAGCGCTTGGCCTCTGGCTGTTCGAGCCCGCCCAGCGCGCCGGACGTCCTGTGGATGTGGACGCCGTATTCGAGATTCCCTTTCGACTTGCACCCAAACCGGCCAAATGATGCGACAGTTTCTAATCATCGACGCAGACGATACCCTCTGGGAGAACAACATCTACTTCGAGCAGGCGTTCGACGATTTCGTCGAGTTCCTGGCACACTCTCACCTCACGCCGCCGCAGATCCGCGACGTGCTGGATGAAATCGAAGCCGTCAATGCGAAGATCCACGGCTACGGCTCGCTCAATTTCGGACGCAATCTGCGGCAGACCTATCAGCATCTGGCGGAACGCGAGGTGAACGAAAAGGATCTCAACACCGTGATGGGGTTTGCCGAGCGCATCCTGGAGTGCCCGATGCAGGTGATCGACGGCGTGGCCGGAGACGCTGGAGTACCTGACCGGGCGGCACGACCTCACGCTGTTCACCAAAGGCCATCCGGAGGAGCAGAAGCTGAAGATCGACCGCTCCGGCCTGGGAAGGTATTTCGGCCACCTGGCCATCGTGAAGGAGAAAGACGCTGCGGCTTACGGGAACCTGGTAGTCGAGCGCGGCATGGACCCGTCGAGCACCTGGATGATTGGCAATAGTCCGAAGTCGGACATCAATCCGGCTCTCGACGCCGGGCTCAATGCGGTCTTCGTGCCGCACGCACACACGTGGGTGCTGGAGCGGCAGGAGATCCGTCCCGGCAAGGGGCGGCTGCTACAGTTGGAGCACTTCGGAGAGCTGCGCGCGCATTTTTGAGGGGGTTTGACCGTGAGGGAGCGGGCCGCGTTTACCCGATCGAAAACGCGCGGCCGCTTGTAATCGAGATTGAACGGGCCGTGGTAGCCGTGGCTGCGCAGCAGCACCAGCACATTCAGCCAGTCGAGCGGATTGACCAGCGCCACCCCGATATCCACGTCGTGCTTCAGGCGGTAGCCGTCGTTGATGTCGAAGTGGAATAGCTTGCCGGCCAGGAGCGCGCGGGCCAGCGCGGCGCGCGGAGCGGCTCCCCACATCAGCTCGTGCAGGTACTCCGGATTGAGCCCGACCATTTCGGGATGAGTCAGCAGGCCAGACGAAATGAACCCCAGCATCGCGTCCCTGGTGGGCAGCAGAATCTCGGCCGGCGGCTCGAAGGGTTTCGCCTCCAGGCAGTGCTTCAGCGTGGGGCGGCCCTTCTTCGCGGCGGCTTGAATATCATGCTCGCAGGCGGCGTTCAGCGCCTGGGCGTACCAGCGGAGCGTGTCCATCTCATCGATCGCGCCCTGCACGTCCAGCGTGTGCCCGATATCGACCGTGTTGCACACGCGGAAGGCCGCGTAGTCGCGCACTTCCGGCGCCTCGGCCGCGGGGCTCGCGGCCCACACGGCGTGGTGACGACATAGTGACCTCGTAAGCTGGGAGTTAGTCTTTCAAGAGTGCATCGACGGCCGCCTGGGAGATGGCCTCGTCGACTTCGGACGCAGCGCCGCTGGCCGCGAAGCCGCCGATGGTCCGGCCGTCGACCTTGATCGGCACGCCGCCCTGATTGGGAAAGCCGTCCGGGAAGACCAACACCGCCAGGTTGCCGTCCTTGAGCTGATCCGCCGCGGCCTTCGAAGGTTTCCCGTAGAGCGCCGCGTAGCGGGCCTTCTTCTGCGCGAACTGAATGGTGTTCAAACCCGCGCCATCGGCCTTCTGGAAGTAAAGCAGGTTGCCGCTCTCATCCACGATGCAGAGCGATACCTGCACACCGCGCTTGGCAGCTTCGGTTTCGGCGGCGGACACCATGCGCTTAATCGCGGAGAGATCGAGCCACTTCTTGGTGGGCAGGTCGGCGGCGAAGGCCATCATCGACAGCCCGCATACGAGCAGAATCAGTTTGGCCATGAGGGCTACGATCATATCACTTCGCCCTCGCCGCGGCTCTACCCGGCCGTGAAGTCGGTGGGCTTGAGAAACCGGCTGTTGTGATCGCCCCAACGTACGTCGATAAATGCGGCGTGAGTGCCCGCGCCGACCCGGCTGGCATCGATCGCGACGGTGTCGGCGACGCCATTGGTGTCGAAGATCCAGACCGGGAGGTTCGGGCCCAGGATGGCGCGGGTCTCGGCGGCGAAGTTCGCGGGCTTCATGCGGTTCTGCGGCATCATCCACTTGGAAAGCATGCCGACGATGAATACCGAAAGGATGGTGCTGCCATTGCTCAGTTCGCGAATCCGGTTCAGGCTGCTATTGATCTTGGCGTCGCTCCACATTCTGGCCAGGTGCGCGCCCACCAGTCGCGTGTTTCCGAGCACGCAGGTCACGGTGACGCACGTGAAGACGCCGGGATAGCAGATCTTGCTGTCGTCGATGCCTACATTGTTGTCGTCGGCGTCATCCAGACCGCCTTCTTTGAGTTCGATCATGATTCCCTCCGAGTGTCTCCCAGGATACCCGGTTCGATTACTCTGAAGGGATGGCCGGTCTGGATGCGGGACTCGAAGGGAAGCGCGCCATAGTCACGGGCGGCGCCAATGGCATCGGCTTCGCGGTGGCGAAACTGCTGGCGGAAAACGGCGCCGATGTGTGGATCTTCGACCTGGAGCGCGAAGATCTGGGGTCCGCGGCCGGGCGGATCGGCGCGAAGGCCTGCGTAGCCGACGTGACCAGCCGCGAATCACTGGACGCGGCCTTCCGGACTGCGGGTGCGCCCGACATCGTCGTCGCCAACGCCGGAACGGTCTCCGAGGCCGATTTTTGCGATGTGGAGGCCGCGGAATGGGAGCGGATTCTCGCGGTGAACCTGAGCGGCGCGTTTCATACGATGCAGGCGGCCGCCCGCCTGATGAAGCCGCGGCGCGGCGGGTCGATCGTGCTCACCGCGTCCACTAATTCGTTTGATGGCGAAGCGCGGCTCACCGCTTATAACGCCAGCAAGGCAGGGCTGCTGGGACTGGTCCGCACCGCCGCCAACGAACTCGGTCCCTACGGAATCCGCGTGAATGCGGTATGCCCGGGGCTGATCCGCACGCGTTTGACCGAGCGGCATTTTTCGAATCCCGAGATTCTGCGCGATTACTTCCGGTCGCTGCCGCTGGGGCGGGGCGGCAATCCCGAAGAAGTAGCAGCGGCGAGTGTCTTTCTGGCGTCGCGCCTGGCATCGTACATCACCGGCGCCACGCTGTTCGTCGATGGCGGGCAGATGGCCGCCAAGTTCGGCACGTGGAACGAGCAGGACGCCGAGTTCTCCGAGGGCCGCTGGCGGCTTCGCTAACGGCGCGGCGTCGGACGCGACGGTGGTACCGCGGTCCCGCGGCCACCCTGCCGCGGCGAGACTACGTAGAGCGTGAGTCCGAGGTTGTTCGAGCAGCCGAACTTCAGGTAGCCTTTGGCGCTTCCGAGCCGCATGTCCACCTGGTAGATCCGCTCGAGCGCGCCCGGCTGCAGTCCCGCGTAGAGGATGGTCGAATCCGAGCAGGTCATCGGCGTGGCCAGGCGGGCGAGAGGTTCCGTGGAAGGCGCCAGAGTGCCGGGCGGAACCTCGGGGCTGACCGCTCCCAGGCCGACCGCGAACACGTGGATCAGTTCGCCCGTATGCGCGGGGTTTCCGTTGCTCACCATCGTGCTCCAGTCCTGGTGCCAGACGGTGCCGGCGCGCGGGCCCGTCTCGATGAGGATGGTGGAAGTGGGGAAATCGAATGGCGTATGGCTGCCAGGGGCTCGCACGATCACCGCTTGGTTGCCGGAGGCCGCGATGTCCCAGGGTACGAGGAAGCCGACGCTCGTCGGACTCACCTGCAATACAGGAACATTCTGGCCGGCGACCTCGATCGACACTCCTCCAAGAGAGGTCCCCACCGGCGGTGTCGCCTGGTAAGAAGCGTCGGCGATGCCGCTGCCGGAGAGTTGCGGCGGCGAGACCCGCATCGGCGGAAGTTCCGACGCCCATGTAGGGCGTGCGCCCGATCAGTTCGACCTGTGCGCCGCTGGCGACATCGATCTTGAGAAGCGCACCCACGTTGGTCGCGGCGTAGACGACGTTGCCGTTGCCGGAGAGCGTCGCGGTGCGGATTCCCGCGGCGTCGGTCGTCAACTGGCGAAGGCCTGTGCCGTCGGTCTGGACGATCCAGACCTGGCCGCCGCGCAGGAACAGGGCGCGGGTGCCGTCGTCGCTCAGTCCGCTGGCATCGGTCTGGCCCACGACCACCAGGGCGTTCTGCTGCGTCTTGAGGTTGCGGCTGCGCAGGTCGCCAGAAATGCTGTAGAGCACGAGATCGGCCGCGGCATCGATCGCCAGCGGATTGGCGCCGGGGACGGGGAAGGCTTCGACATCCTGTCCGGGGCGCACAAGGTAGGCGTTGTTAGCGTACGAGAAGATCGAGGTGCCGTCGTTGGCGATGGCGCGGCCGTTCGAGGGGAAGTATACCTGCCAGGGGCCGTTGACCGTGGGCAGCGTGATCGGTGTCTGCTGACCGGTTTGCGAATTCACGAATGCCAGCGAAGCCGAACCGTAGATGTTGGCCGTAGTGTTGGAGATGGCGTAGAGGCCGGAGGGGCTCAGATAGGCGTAGCCCGGAATTTCCGTGACGCCGCCGGCCCGGATCACGGCGGTGGCATTCAGAAAGCCGCGGCAGGGCCCGGCATAGGCCAGGCTTCCGGGAGCCGCCACGGTCAGCCCGTCAGACGTGACCTCGGCGGCATTGAGCGAGTACTGCGACCCGACAACGCAATCGCCGGCCGCGGGCGGAAGGATCTTTTGCAGCTCTCGAAACAGTTTGACGCCGGTTTCATCGGCGACGAAGAGCTTGCCGTAATTCGGCTGATTGGCGCCTTTCAGGCTGAGCGTCGAAGAGAAGTAAACGACCGAGCCGTCGGAGGGCGTGGCGAGCCCAATGAACTGCGCAGGCAGGGGCAGGGAAATCAAGAGAAGGAATGTGGCCGCTCGAAGCACGCTATTCGAACTCCCAGGGGCGGAAGCGATGCTGGTGCTCGGCCATATCCACGCACTTGCCGCGGAATTTCACGCCTTCCATCTCCAGGCGTGTGCGCTGTTCGAGGCCCGCCTCGTACTTCAGCTTGATGGCGCCGCCCGCTCCCACCACTCGTTGCCAGGGCAGCCTGCCGCCGCTCTTGCGGAGCATTTGCGCGACATGGCGGTGGTAAAGCGGATAGCCCGCGGCCGCCGCGACCTGTCCGTAAGTCGCGACCTTCCCGCGCGGAATCTGGCGAATGATCCGGCGGAAAGCGGTGTCCCGCTGCTCGCTTTTCGGCGCGCGGAGCAGGCGGCGCATCAGCTCGTTCACTTGAGCTCCTTATAGCGGTAGCAGGTGACCAGGTGATCGTTGACCATGCCGGTGGCCTGCATGAACGCGTAGCAGATGGTCGAGCCGACGAACTTGAAGCCGCGCTTTGCCAGGTCTCTACTCATCGTGTCCGATTCGGGACTTTTTGCGGGCACGTCGGCCATGCTTTCCCGGCGATTCCGCATCGGCTTGCCGCCGGTGAATTGCCAGATGTAGCGGTCGAAGCTGCCATGCTCCTTCTGCACCGCGAGGAACGCCTTCGCATTCGCCACGGCGGCCGCGACCTTCAGGCGGTTGCGTACGATGCCTTCGTCGGCGAGCAGCGCCGCGCATTTGGCATCGTCATAGCGCGCGATCTTGCGGGCGTCGAACCGGCTGAAGGCCTTGCGGTAGTTTTCGCGCTTGCGGAGAATGGTGGACCAGCTCAGGCCGGCCTGCGCTCCTTCGAGCAGCAGGAACTCGAACAGCACCTGATCATCGTGCACGGGAACGCCCCACTCCCGGTCATGATACTGAATCATCTCCTCGGTCGAAGCCCATCCGCAGCGTGTCATTCAGGACCATCATAATGCGAACTACCGGCAGCGGGCGGCGTGCAGCAGTTCGCGGTCGATCGAGAGTACGAAGCAGCCCGGCCCGTCGATCTTCTCGAGCGCCAGGCCGTTCCAGAAGAGCTTGCCGCCCTCGGCCCAGGCGGGCGGCACCATCACCTTCATTTCGGTGACCGTGCGAGTGACGATCTGCACCTGCTTTTCTTCCGGCAGATACTGCGCCTGCACGCGCGCGGTCACGATGACCTCACGGCGCGGCACAATGACGCGTGTTTCGAGCCGCACCCGCTCCTTGCCGCGCTCGACGGTTGCGACCGCGGGCTTCTCCTCGGTGTACTTCGCCATGGCGGCGAGATACTGGCGGGCATCCGCCAGGGGACGGCCGTCGAGCGCCACGATGCGGTCGCCCATCCTGAGCGGCCCGCCGTATTTCGGAGGCAACATGGAGACCAGCACGCCCGGACCGGGGTCGGCCACGCGGAAGCCGAAGCCTCCCAGGTCGAGCGACGGCCGGGCGGCTCCGGCGAGCCGCGACGAGGTCAGTACGTCATTGCGCTCCGTGGCGTCGAACTTCGTCAACTGGATCCAGAAGCAGCCGGAGAACGTTGGCGAATTGGTTTCGCAATCGATCTCGGTGGGGAACTCCTCACGCTGGTGCGTGCCCAGCCACTCGATCAGTGACGTGCCGGCGACGGAGGCGCCCGCGGCCCGCCACTCCAGGTTCATACCGCTCTCTTTGAGCCTGGCGGCCAGCGCCTGGTCCTCGGCGCCCGCGCTCACCCACAGCACCGGAGCGTGCTGGAAATTGGCGGCGAAGATGCGGTCGGTATCGATGGCGGACTGCGGCGTGCCTTCCACGGCAACACCCGCCGCCCACAGGTCCGGCACGCGAGAGATCGCATAGAACACCATGGGGGAGGCGCTCCCGCGGCCTACCAGGTAGACGCGCGCGGGGTCCACTGTGCCCGCGGCAACGGCTTTCCGGACGGCCTCGGCCATGGCTTGCGTGCGGGCATCCGGGTTATCGGCTGCCGCGGGAACAATCACCTGCCACCCGGCGGTTTTCGCGAGGGATTCCCATTGTGGGGCATCGGCCGGATCGGCCACCGTGAGTGCGGGGACCTTTACGGGAGCCTGGGCTGCCGCCAGGCCGCACGCCAGCGCGCTAATAATGCCGCAGGCGGGAACGGATCCTCTTAACCAGCTTCTCGATTTCATCCGTCTTCTTGAGCGTATCCAGCGACAGGACGAAGCGGTCGTTCTTTTCCAGGTCGACCTGCAGCTGCTGCGAGAGTTCGGCCAGCTTCGCCGCGTCCTTGATGTTCTGCTCGTGTTCCGTTTTCAGGATTTCGTCACGTTGCAGCTTGCCGTTGGGTAGATGGGTTTCGTCCTGGTCCCCCTGGCCCACCTGGCCCAGGCCGCCCTGCGGAATCGCCATCGGGATGGCGGCCCCTAAAATCAGCGCTAACACCAAGTGCCGCAGCCGTAATTTCATGGCAGAACCTGCCCTTATCATAGCCAATGACGAAGGGGCTGCCGAAACGTCCTTGTTATCATGGAACAAATATGGAGGAAGTGAAGGTTGGCATCGTCGGCCTGGGCAACGTGGGCTCGGGAACGCTCGCCATTCTGGCCGAAAACGCCGACCAGATCGCGCTCAAGCTCGGGTTCCGCCTCAAGGTGGCCGCGGTGTGCAGCCGCTCGGTGCACACCAAAAAGATTCCCGCAGGCGCTCGGCGATGTCTTCCAGACCACCGACTGGCGCGAGGTGGTGCCGCACCCGGACGTGCAGATTGTCGCCGAACTGGTGGGCGGCACCGGCGTGGCGGCGAGATTTTCGACGCCGCCATCGCCCATCGCAAGTCCGTCGTCACCGCCAATAAGGAACTGATGGCCGCCTGCGGGCCGGAGATCTGGGACCGCGCCATTCGGGCCGGCATCAACCTGGCGATGGAAGCCAGCGTGTGCGGCGGCATCCCCATCCACGCCGTGCTGCGCGAGGGCATCTCGGGCGACCGCGTGCAGGCGCTCTACGGCATTCTCAACGGCACCTGCAATTACATCCTCACCGAGATGGAGAAGCGCCACGCGCCGCTTGCGAGGAGCTGATCGCCGAAGCCGCAGCGCCTGGGCTACGCCGAAGCCGACCCGAGCGCCGATATCGACGGCTACGACGCGCGCTCCAAGCTGGTGCTGCTGGCGGCGCTGGCATTCGGCGAGAAGATCACGCCTTCGGACATCTTCATGGAAGGCATCCGCCGCATTTCGCCCCTCGATTTTCACTATGCGCGGCAGTTGGAGCACACCATCCGGCTGATCTGCGGCGCGCGCAAGACGCCCGACGGCCTGATCCTGTCCGTGCGGCCGGCGCTGATTCCCGTCCTCGACCATTCTGGCCGGCGTGCAGGGCGCGTACAACGCGGTGTGGGTGAAGGGCAAATACGGCGAAGACACGTTCTACTACGGCTGGGGCGCGGGCGCGCTGCCCACCGGCGTGGCGGTGGTGAGCGACCTGATGCGCGTGGCGCGCGAGATTCGCAGCGGCAGCCCGGAGCGCGTCTCGCCGTTCGCGCATGAGCGCCTGGGCGAGAACAAGCCGGTCTCCGGTGACGCTGCAGAAGCGCGCCTATTACCTGCGCTTCCGCGTGGACGACCGCCCCGGCATCATCGCCAAACTGGCGGGCATCCTGGCCAGCAAGCACATCAGCCTGGAAGCCGTCCTGCAGGAACCGTGCGACACCAAGGACGATCTGCCGTTCGTCATCACCGTGGAGCCGACCGTCGGAGCAATCCATCCGCGAGGCCGTGGAAGAGATGTCGCAGCTCGATTTCATGCGGGAAGCGCCGCTGGCGCTGCCCATGGAGACGGCGTTATGAAAGCCGGTCGGTGCTGCTTGCCGCGCTGGCGCTGGCTGCCGGACTTGCCGGCGCAGGTGGCCAGCCAGGCCAACTCCGGCTACCAGACCGAACAGCAGAGACAGGCGATCGCCCGCGGCCTCGGCAACCCCGAGCGCGATCAGACACAGCGGCCCGGCGAACTGGTCCGCGCCATGGGGTCTGTAAGCCGGGCATGACCGTGGCGGACGTCGGCACCGGAATCGGCTACATGCTGCCCTTTCTGAGCCGCGCGCGTCGGACCCGAAGGCCACGTCTATCGCCGAAGACATCTTCGACGACTTTCTGGCCGCCGCCAAACAGCGCGCCGAGAACCAGAATCTCGAAAACGTGACCTTCGTCAAAGGCGCGGACGACCGATCCGCAACCTGCCGGAAGGGCAGGTGGACACAGTCCTGGCGCTCGACGTCTACCATCACTTCGATTACCCGGAGAAAATGCTGGCGGCCATCCACAAAGCCCTCAAGCCGGATGGCAAACTGATCATTGTGGAGTATTACAAGCGCCACGATGCCATGGCGGAACGGGCGCGCGCTGACCCATATCCGGCTGGACATGCCCGACGTCATCAAAGAGGTCGAGGCCAATCATTTCCACCTCGTCATGGAGCACGAGACAATCAGGAACTCCCAGTACATGCTGATGCTGGAGAAGAAGTTAGGTTGTTACCAATGAAAAGTTTTTACGATACGCATTCGCACGCGCTGTTCCGCTGGCGCTGCTGCTGCCGCTGGGGGCCCAGGACAACCGGGCATCACCAGGCAGCAGGCGGACGAGATCCTCAAGGAACTGCGCCAGATCCGCCAGTTGCTGGAAAAGCAGGCCAAGCCCGCGGCTCCGGAGCCGGAGAAGCGCGGCGCAGGCCAAGCTCAACCTCAGTGGCTTTCAGATGCTGGGTTCGAAGGAAGCTCCGCTGACCATCGTGGAGTTCACCGACTACCAGTGCCCGTTCTGCCAGCGGTTCCATCTCACCACCTTCCCCGAGATCAAGAAGCACTACATCGATACCGGCAAAGTGCGCTTCTACAGCCGCGACATGCCGCTCGATTTCCATGCCAACGCCATGCGCGCCGCCAGGCCGCCCGCTGTGCCGCCGATCAGGGCCAGTTCTGGGACGCTGCGCGACATCATGGGCGCCAATCCGGACAAGCTCGACATGGAGAGCCTGCTGGCAGATGCCGCGGATCTGAACATGGACGTCACCGGCGTTCCAGAAATGCGTGGAAAGCGAGAAGTACAAGAAAGCCGTGCAGAACGACGTGATGGAGGCGATGAAGATCGGCGCCAACGGCACGCCGTCGTTCGTCGTCGGCAAGAGCACGCCCGAGGGTGTGGATGGCGAACTGATGATCGGCGCCATGCCGTTCGGCATGTTCGACGACGAAGCTGAAGTCGTTCGGAAAGTAGCCGTCAGCGCGCGGCGAGGTCTTCGAGGAAGATGCGCCGCGCTTCCTTGTAATCCTCGGAAAGCATCGGCCCCAGCGCCGCGGATTGTTCGGCCGAGGTGCGTTCCTCCGCGAAGATCTGGTCCACGGAGCGGAAGGCCAGCAGGCACGCCTCCACCAGCGGCTGTGTCGTACCTTTCGGCCGCATCGATCAACTGGTTGGCGTGGCTGAGGATCTTCTCGGCCGCCGCCACGCGCTCGCCCGCTTTCCCACGATCCCCTGCCGCGCGCCGAGAGCCATGTGCGGCCCGAAGGCCGCCACCAGGGTCGACCAGCGATCGAGCACGATCAGCGAGCCGTAGCGGTGGTTGTCGAGGGTCATCTCGTAGGCGAACGCCGACCCCTTGCCGGCGCCCTTCGAGACGCCGCAGCGCGAGCCCGGCGGCGTTGAGTTCGCCCGAAAGCGAATCGACGAAAGCCGCGGTGCATCCCAGGAACTGCTGTTCGGAAATGCTCGGAAAGCGGGTGATGCGCAAGGGATCAGGCCAGGTGTTCGCCGAGGGCCCGTTCGACTTCCTGCGGGTCCACGTGTTCGCCGCTATTGAGGCGGGCGAGCATGGAGTTGATGATTTCCTTGGCCTCGTCCTTGCGGAAATTCTTGATGAAGCCGTCGAAGAAGTGCTCGCCGGCCATGGCGTGGTTGATCTCGGATTCCTTGTTGTGGTCCTGAAGTTCGGTGAAGTAGACGACTCGATACTTGCCGGTGTATTCGGTCTCCCGGTAAATCTCGAACATCACCTTGTCGGCTTCAAACAGCATAGATAACTATAGTGCCACAATCGCCTCCCGCCCAATTTGCCTGGGGGGGCGCCCATGGGCCGCGGGCCCGGCGGCCCCTTCTACTAGATGCTCTATGGTAGATTGTCTTCCAGAACATCATGGCCAAGCGGGAACCATACAAAAATCGGATCGAACTTGTTCAGGGCACTCTCGACATGCTGATTCTGCGGACGCTACAGTGGGGTCCGCAGCACGGCCACGGCGTCGGCCAGGCGCTTCGGTCGAGATCGGAGAATGCTCTGCAAATCGAACACGGCTCGCTCTACCCCGCGTTGCATCGGCTCGAGCGGGTGGGTTGGGTGGCGTCGGAATGGAGGCAGTCGGAGGCGAACCGGCGCGCGAAGTACTATCGGCTCACTCCCGCGGGGAAAAAGCACCTTTCGAAGGAGCAATCGAATTGGGAAGAGGCCGTCCGCACCATCGCGATGATTATGCGGCCCGCCGAAGGGGGATAAAGCTACTGGGGCCCGGGTTATTTTGGTGCGGATGAGAGGACTTGAACCTCCACTCCCTTGCGAGAACTAGAACCTGAATCTAGCGCGTCTGCCAATTCCGCCACATCCGCACAAATCGACTGGAGATTCCATTGTTCCAAACGGCGGCGATCCAGTCAAATACAATACCTCTAAACAACCATGCCCCTCGTCCGCGCCGTCGCCGCGCTCTCCTTCGCCGCCCTCGGTCTTCTGGCCCAGACGCCGGCTACCCTCACCAATCCGCTGCTACCCTCGGGCGCCGACCCCTGGATCACCTCGCGCGACGGCTTCTACTACTACATGAACAGCACCGGCCGGAACCTCGCGATCCGTAAAGCCCGCAGCGTAGCGGATCTCGCCGCTGCGCCGTCGAAAGTGGTCTGGACGCCGGGCGCCGATATGCCCTATTCGCACGGACTATGGGCCCCGGAGCTGCACTACCTACGCGGCAGGTGGTACATCTACTTCGCAGCCGACGCCGGCACCAATTTCACCCACCGCATCTGGGTCGTCGAGAACCCGTCGCCTGACCCGCTCGAGGGCGAGTGGACCCTCAAGGGGAAAGTCTCCGACCCCACTGACAAGTGGGCCATCGACGCCACGGTGTTCGAAGATGCCGGCCGCCTCTACCTGGTCTGGTCCGGATGGGAAGGCGACGTCAACGGCGTCCAGAGCCTCTACATCGCGGAACTCTCGAACCCCTGGACCGTCAAGGGGCATCGCGCGCGAATCTCCACACCCGATCATCCGTGGGAGAAGGTCGGCGACCTCACCGGCAACAGCCGCAGCGATGCCAACCCGGGCGCCAATACCGTGGACCCGGTTCACGTCGATGTCAACGAAGGTCCGGAGATCCTGCGGCACCGCAACCGCCTCTTTCTCGTGTACTCCGCCAGCGGCTGCTGGACGGATTTCTATGAGCTCGGCATGCTCAGCGCTGCCTCCGGCGCCGACCTCCTCGATCCTCGATCCTGGATCAAGAATCCGCTGCCGGTCTTCTGGCAATCACCTGCGGCCCACGCTTACGGCACCGGGCATAACAGCTTCTTTCAATCTCCTGATGGCAGGCAGGACTGGATTCTGTACCACGCCAACCCCGAGCCGAACCAGGGATGCGGCGGCCACCGCTCGCCGCGCGCACAACCGTTCACCTGGAAGCCCGACGGCTCGCCCGATTTCGGCCGCCCGCTGCCTATCGGGACGCCGATTCCGGCGCCTTCCGGCGGCAACTGAACGCGCGGCTCAGTGCATCGTGGCCGCGATAATCCAGCAGATCCCCAGCGCCACTGCGCCGGCGACGATCGCGGCCGCCACGTTCTTCTCCTCCACAATCTGCTTCCACAGGTCGAATGGAAACAGGCGCGAGACGATCGAGAAGGCTACTCCGAAGACGAAGATGCCGAGCGCCGCGAAAATCAGCGCGTTCAGGAGAGGGAAGTCGGTCATAGGTGTCGATTGAGCCAGGCGCACCACTGGTCGAGACCTTCGCCGGTGGTGCAGGAGACTTTGAGGATTTCGATGTCCGGCTGGACGCGGCGCGCGTTTTCGCAGGCCAGGTCCGCCTGGAACGGGACGTAGGGCAGCAGGTCGACCTTGTTGAGCACCATCAAATCGGCGTGGTGGAACGTGGCCGGGTATTTGAGCGGTTTGTCTTCGCCCTCGGTGACGCTCAGGAGGACGGCGCGCGCCTCTTCGCCCAGGTCGTAGCTGGTGGGGCACACCAGGTTGCCGACGTTTTCGAGGAAAAGGATCTCCAGGCTGTCGGGGGCCCAATCCTGCAGCGCGCATTCCACCATGCGGGCGTCCAGGTGGCAGGCGCCGCCGGTTGTGATCTGGCGCACCGGGAACCCGAAGCGGGCCAGGCGCCGCGCGTCGTTATCGGTCTGGATGTCGCCGGTCAGGACGGCCACGCGCCGGCATGCGTCGAATCCGGCCAGGGTGCGCTCGAGCAGCGCGGTCTTGCCGGACCCCGGCGAACTGATCAGGTTGACGCACAACGTGCCGTGCGCGCGAAACCGTTCGCGCAGCCCGGCGGCGATCCGGTCATTCTCATTCAGCACTTTGCGTTCGAGCGGGACGCGCATCGGGGCTCCTCCGTTCCAGGTCGGACACTTCCATTTCATCACCCCTGGAGCCCCTCTGTGCGGCCGATCGCCGGAAGTACATACGGGATGCCACAATTCGGGCTCATCCGTCCGCCCGGCCCCGGCCGAATCAGGGATTGTGCCGGGCGCGGCATCCGCTGCTACAATAGAGACGAACCCGGCGGGAGTAACTCAGTGGTAGAGTCACAGCCTTCCAAGCTGTTGGTCGCGGGTTCGATCCCCGTCTCCCGCTCCATCCCACCTGGATTTCGGATCATCAACAGGAATTCCCGGGAACCGCTCCGCGCGATTCCCAGGGCACAAAGGCGAAGAGTAGCGGGGGCGCTTCAGGATCTTACGAAGCCCGCCGGCGCCGGACGCAGGTCAGGCCCAAGCCGATCAGACCGCTGAGGACAAGGGTCAGTTCCGAAGGCTCCGGTACCGGGTTGGCCAGGAGCCCGATTGTGTTATCGTCGGCGTTCACATAAAAGCCCACGATCTGGCCTTTATCATTTACGCCGTTGAATGTCGTCGTGCCGATCCCTTTCGGGTCGTCCACCTGGACACACGAGCTCGTGGCGATCGTGCAGATAATGCCGTGCATCTGCATGGCTGCATCGATGTCAAAGCCGACGGCCTGCCCGAGATTGTTCAGGCCAAGCAGGGTGGTATCCATCGCACCCGACGCATCGAGTGTCATGAACGTGCCGCCATTGTCGATAAAGCCGTGGGAGTTCCCCCCGGCATCGGTATAGAAACCGGCAACCTCACCGGCATTGTTGATCGCGGCCGCGGTCGTGTTTCCCACCGCACTAGAGTCATCGATATTGGCGGAGAAAGTGGCAGCGCCAATATTGTAGGTGTAGCCGTGGGTCACACCCGCCGCGTCGGTATAGAAGCCGGCGGCAATATTGCTGTCGTTTACTCCGAGCAGTTGGTTGAACACCGGCGGCGTGGTGGCGGTGCCCGGGTTATTGACGCTGGTGAAGGTTCCGCCGATATCCACGAACCCGAAATTACTGTCCAGGCCTGGGCCGTTATTCGTATCGGACCAAAACCCTACCGTTGTTCCAATATTGTTGAGGCCGGTGACCTGTGTCTGTGCCGAGCCCGGGAAATTCTCATTCGTAAAGCTCGTGTAGGGAGACGGGACTGTGTAGCCCTTATTCGGATGTCCCATCTCACCGCTGCCGAAGTATCCCGCGATCAGCCCGGAGTTATTGATGCCCAGCTCCTGGTTGAAGGTAGGATCGCCACTGTTGATGATGTCTTGGAACGTCAAGGTAGCTGCAAAGCCAGGTGTGATGCTGCCGGCGACCATTAACGCAGTAAAGACACCGATTACCGGGGTTGACGAGAAACGCGCAAAAGTAACGGGAAGCGTTCGCTCCATAGTCCCTCCTAGGCTATGATGCGTAGTACTAGTGTCCTGAGTCAGAAATACGTTGAATAAGCTGTCGTGCTGGTGCATACTTTGGTATGGCCATCGGACGTCCAACCAGACCACTCAGTGTGACCCCTGATGAGAAGCTGAAACTCGCGCTTCTGGCGCGGCGGCCGAAAACCAGTCAAGCCCTAGCGATGCGCGCCCGCATTGTACTCGGCTGCAGCGAGGGGCTCAACAACAGTGAGGTGGCCAAGCGGCTTCGCATCACCGGAGCAACCGTCTGCAAGTGGCGCGAGCGATTTCGGGTCAACCGTCTGGAAGGCTTGCTCGATGAGCCACGGCCGGGCACGCCGCGTTCTATAACGGACGTGCAGGTCGAGGAAGTAGTCACAAAAACCCTGGAGTCGATGCCGACGAATAGCACTCACTGGAGCACGCGCCTGATGGCCCAGAAGTCAGGACTGTCTCAGACTGCCATCGTGCGGATTTGGCGGACTTTCGGATTGCAGCCTCATCGGGTGGAAAACTTTAAGTTCTCCAAGGACCCGCAGTTCGTTGAGAAAGTGCGGGATATCGTCGGCTTATACCTGAATCCGCCAGATCGCGCGATTGTCCTCTGCGTAGATGAAAAGAGCCAAGTACAGGCGCTCAATCGCACGCAGCCAATTCTGCCGCTGGCACCCGGTGTACCGACGCGCCAATCACACGACTATGAACGGCACGGAGTCACTTCCTTGTTTGCGGCCATGGATGTGGCCAGCGGCGTAACGATCAGCAATTGCTACCGACGGCACCGCCATCAAGAGTTCCTGCGGTTTCTCAACGACATCGATGCGAATCTCCCCGGCGGGGTGGACGTCCACCTGGTCATGGACAACTACGGAACCCACAAGGTCACCAAAGTACGAACATGGCTGGCGCGCCACCCTCGATATCGCGTCCACTTTACCCCAACCAGCGGCAGTTGGTTGAACCTCGTGGAACGATTGTTTGCCGAACTCACCCAACGCTGTGTGCGGCGCGGAAGCCATACGGCCGTACGATCTTTGGAGAAGGCGATGCTCGATTATCTGGATCAGCGCAACAAAGATCCCAAGGCATTTGTGTGGACGGCAGATGCCGATCTGATCTTGGGCAAGGTCGCCAGACTTTCTAAACGTATTTCTGACTCAGGACACTAGGTTGACTATACGCTGCATTGCGGCGGTAGTAAATGACGACTTAGTATCACCCTACCGCCGCGCGTTACCAACGATACCCGCTTTTCGCGTGAGTGTCTCCTGTCTTACAGAAGTACGCCTTCACCTGTGCATGCCGGTCCTGGTCGCGGCGAGCCGGACTGCCCTACTTCACGCTGACATTGCCGGAGTTGCTCGTCTGGCCGTCAATCGTCACGGTGAGCGGATAAGTGCCGGCCGCCATACCGGTGGGCACCAGGATGTTCATCTGCCCCAGGCCGATGAACCCCGGCGCCAGGCCCGCGAACTGCACCTGCGCGGTCGCCGAGCCGATTTTCGCCGAGTACGAGGAGGTTGCCGCCACCAGGCTCGTGGAGGGCGCGGCCACTCCGTCCGATGCCGCGGGCGAAACCGGGCCCGTTCCCGTAAAGTACGCGTAGATGTACGAGCCGCCGGCCGCCGGGTTCGACGGGCCGTTCACCGAGTAGTCCTGGTTCTCGACAATTGCCTGGCTCGTGCCCGGAAACTCGAACAGTCCCGGACCGGCCGTCATCGCCTGTACACTGGCGCTGTTGCTCGCTCCGCCGTTCACGCTGACCGTCACCTGTGCGCTGCCGGCCGGCGTGCCCCACGGTACCTGGAAGTTGATCTGGTTCGGCGAGATGTAGTAAATCGGCGCATTGGTGCCGTTCACGCTCACGTTGATGCCGGTGAACGACGTGGACCACGGCGCGGTGTTGACCAGGGTCAGGGGCGAGAGGTTGGTGCCCCAGACGGTTGCCAGTGCGCCCGGCGAAATGAGCTGCGCGAAGCTCGCGGCGTTCGTCACTCCACCGGCGGAAATCGCCGGATAGGTGCCCTGCAACTGCCGGATCGCCTGGTTCGAGGAGTCGGCGATGTAGACGTTCCCCTGCGAATCCACGACCACGCCGCGCGGGAAGTAGAGCGCCGCGCTCGTTGCCGGCCCACCGTCTCCGGTGTAATTCAACTTGCCGTTGCCGGCGATCGTCACGATGGTTCCGTCCTGGGTGACCTTGCGGATTCGGCTGTTGGTGGAGTCCGTGATGTAGAGGTTGCCCGCCGCATCCAAGGCCAGGGCTCTCGGATACTGCAGCATCGCCTTCGTAGCGGGTCCGCCGTCGCCCGAGAATCCGGCCACGCCGGTTCCGGCAATGATGACGAGCTTGTTGTTCGCCCACTTCAGAATTCGATGGTTGTTGGTGTCGGCGATGTACAAGGCGCCGGCTTTGTCGATCGCAATCCCATTGGGACTGTTCAGCGTATTGGCCGTGCCTTTGGCGCCGACCACCGCATTGATGTTCCCGCTGGAGTCGACCTTGCGGATCAGATTATTGCCGGTGTCGCTGATGTAGACATCACCGCTCGCATCCACCGCGATCCCGGAAGGGCTGGCGAGCTCGGCGCCGGTTGCCAGGCCGCCGTCACCCTGATAGCCAGCGGTGTTGTCTCCCGGCGAACGTCGAAATGGTAGTGCCCGTGATCTTGCGGATGACGTGGTTCCCCGTGTCGGCGATATAGATGTTACCGGAGCCATCCACCGCGACGGCTGCCGGGCTTGCCAGTTCGGCCGCAGTCGCCGCACTGCCGTCTCCCGAGTAACCGGCCGTTCCGTTTCCCGCGATTGTGGCGAGCGAGCCGCCCGAAAAAGTCCGGATCCGGTGATTATTGCTGTCGGCGATATACAGCTTTCCGGACGAATCCAGAGTGATCCCAATGGGGAAATTGAGCTGGCCGCCGTTCAGGCCGTCGCCATCGATAAACCCGGCAATCCCGTTACCGGCGATGGTCGAAATCGTGTATTGCTGGGCGGTCGCCACGCCCGAGCAAAGCATGAAAATAAAGGTTGAAAGCCGAAACATTCCCGTGGACATGTGAAGATCCTTAGACGTGTGCGTTGCGAAAGCTGGTTACATCCGGATTGTTGCGCGCCGCGTTCAGCGGCGTTTTCTGACGGCCCTGATCGTCGAAATTGGAAGGTGCTAACCATTTCTCGAAAAAGGACTTGCGCTCTGGCCATTCGCTGTCGAGCATGGCAAACCAAGCGGTATCCCTATTCTTACCTTTGACGATCATATGCTGCCGGAAAAGCCCTTCGAACGTGAATCCGAGGCGCAGTGCGGCACGGCGGGAAGGTTCGTTGCGGGCATCGCATTTCCACTCGTACCGGCGGTATCCCAGATCTTCGAACGCGTGGCGCGCCATCAGGTACATGGCCTCGGTGGCGGCGGCCGTTTTCTGGAGCACCGGCGTAAAGAGGATATTGCCAACTTCGATCACGCGATGTGCCGGCTCGATCCGCAGGTATGACGCGTATCCCCGGGCCTCGCCCGAAGCCCGGTCGACGATGGCGAAGAAGAGCGGATCGGTAGAAGCGGCCTTTCTTGCCAGGAACGCATCGAACGCCGGGCGCTCGTGGAATGGCCCGTCGAACATGTAGTCCCAAAGGGAGTCGTTTTGGGGATCGTGGAGCGAGTCCCAGAGCGATGCGGCGTGCGTGGCCGGATCGAGTGGCACCAGGGACACCTACCGGCCTTCCATGGCCGTCCGCTGGGGACGGCTTGCCGGGCGATCATCTAGCAGCATTCCTCCATGGTGCCACGGCTCGCGAGCAGTTATTCGGGGGTATCCGGAAATCTCACGCCGAGCCGGTGAAGGAAATCCGTGTCTTCCGCCTGGACGCTGGCCGCGTTCACCTCGGCGGTCTCCCGGAAGTCTTCGGGCTTCGGGCAGTCCCGCCAGCAATCGGCCAGGTCTTTGACCACGGAAATATTCCGCCGGCAGTTCGGACACCACCACAGGATCACAATCTGATGCTGCGGCGTCAGACCTACTTGCTTGAAGCGCAGGGGCCGCAATCCGCACTCGCAACTCAATGCCAACGGCTGGAACCGCATAATCGTTACCTTGTTGTTATGTCACAGCTAGCCGGGATGGGTAGTAACGACTTCGAGCGTTCGGTACCAGTGAAATCCTAGTACGAATGCGAAGGGTACTTTCGGAAAGGATAATTGAGGTTTGGAGCCACCGGAGGGACTTGAACCCCCGACCCGCAGTTTACAAAACTGCCGCTCTACCAACTGAGCTACGGTGGCTTGCTCCTCCATTAGACCAAGCTCTGGCGGCATTCTCAACCGGACGGAATCCGGAGGCGCACCGCGCCTATTCGCCCGGCAGAATGCGGAGACGCAGCACGCGCGCGACCGTCAGAATCGTGAGCAGGAGCAAGTGCTCCGCGTAATCCTCGCCCTTTTCACTATCCCAGAACCGGGTGATCCGTTGAAATATCAAACTTCTTTCCTCCGCTCACGATTACAACCGGCCGTGGGAGCGCAGGCAACGATGGCTTTGGTGGAGTTGGGTACGGGAATTAGCTCGACATTAACGAAGGTTAAGGCAGCTTTTCTTTGAGGATTTCCGCGGGATTTCCGGCGTCTTGCTTCCGCTCCAGAAGCCGTTCAACCAGCTCCCGATAGAGCTTGATCGAAGCGCGCAGTTGGCGGATCTCTTCCATCAAATCATCCGGGTTCGGTACCGGCGTGTGGCTTCGGGAGTGCGCCGGGGCGCGCGTTCCTGGCAATCGGGCCAGGTCCTGTCTTAGTTCTTCCAATCATTGATCATGCATCAGGATAGGCGGCAGCGGACGGTCTTGCCCCCAGGGGGCGAAAACCGCAAGCATACCTTCCACAAACTTTCGAATTATCGGTCGAATGCAGAGAGGGACTGCTCGAAACTCGATTTTGGGGACCCGCCGGCTCGCGCCACAACCCGCCTTGTTTCGGGGCCGCGCGCGTCCGTAATCAAATTCTACAACGCCGGGCAAGGATTACCATTCCTTGTCCGTCGGACGCGGTACTACTGTAAATCCCCCTCCGTGCTCCCAACCGATTGTACCGACGGAACTTTCAACATCCTGTGAAAAGTCGTTAAACTACAGGTGCGAATGGCATGAAGGAAAAATGTGGCAAGTCGGACCGAGTGAGTCCGTTGGATTCCGTGTCATCCCAGTGACGATATCTTCGAACAATATCTCCTCGCCGGTCTGCCCGAATCCGAAGCGCTTGTACTTTCCGAACACCTGTCCGGCTGCAGCGAGTGCCACTGTCGCCTGGAAGTGTTGAAGTTCTGGCGCAATTTCGGCTGATTTTCCCTTCCGCTGGTCTTATCGGACGGGCCGTGCGGGTCTTGCGATTTATTTTTTGGAAGGCGGTTCAGTTCGCTGGTGTCGAAGGCCGGAGCCGCTCGGTCGCGCGGCGCACGGCAATCACGAACTGCTGGGTGAATTGAAGCCGGTCGCTGCAGCGCGGGCAACTGATGAAGTGATTCTCGAAGGCGACCGCTTCCGCTCTGGGAAGCGACGCGGTCAGGTAGAGTTCGGAAACCGCCTCGGGGTCAGGCGGACAACATTCCGGGTTCAACGTCCATTTAGGTTCGACCACGATGGCAACCTCCGTCTCCGCGTCCCATGAAATAGCGGCCGGGGTTGACACGGAAAACCCCGGCCTGGAGAAGAAATTGACGCTGATTTTGGCTCCAATGCCGACTTGCGCCATTGCCGGGGATCCAAACCGGCCCTCCGATTACCTTTGGCGCTGAACCAATCTTGACAGCGGCCCGGGCCGATTCCTAGGCCCAAAGGTACCGGAAAAGTAACGCTGGAGTAATGTGACGTACTGCCGGGAGGGATTAGCGGGCGTCCTCGAACCCTAGACGCCAGCCCAATTTCTCGGGGTCGAACCACGAAATGTCCACTCCGAACCAGCGGGCGGGCGGCGGCCTGATATTTTTTGGGCCGGGTAGCGCCGAGGATGAAGGCACAGGGACCTTCGCCGAAGCGGTCCAGCCGCTCCGCCAGCCACGAATCGGCAGTCAGCGGCTTGGCAAGCACCACCGGCACGTCTCCGAGCAGGGCAAGCTGCGCGCCAAAGCTCTTATCGACCTGCTTGATCGGCGGCGGAACCCCATAGGCCTTGTGGTAGCGTTCGATGGCGCTGTCGAGATCGGCCACCGCGATCACCACGCGGGTGATTCCGCGGAAATCGCGGTTCACCGGCTTGCCGCCAGGGAAGGCGCGCTGCGCACGGGGCGTCAGGTCCTGGATGAGAAACGGAAAGAACGAGCCGCGGGTCCCCTTCCCGATGTTGGAAGTCTCCCATGCGAGCTCCTTGCCATCCGGACGCTTGCGGCCGGAGCGCTCC
Organism: Terriglobia bacterium; assembly: GCA_963796675.1. Classification (GTDB taxonomy): domain Bacteria; phylum Acidobacteriota; class Terriglobia; order Bryobacterales; family Bryobacteraceae; genus CAWCDJ01. The sequence goes on along the minus strand of CAWCMS010000020.1, from coordinate 72,455 downwards.
GGCGCCGATACCTCGATGCCCGCGGCCCGCAGCCTGGCGACCTCCGCCGCGAGATCCGCCTCCCGTACGGCCCACGCGCAAGGCATTCCGTCCGATTGCAGAAACTTACTCCACTCGTGGCGGGCCACCGCCTTGGCATCGGCACCCGGTTGCCGGCCCATCAGCTCGAGGTAACTGCCGTCGGGAAAGCTTACCAGCGCCATCTCGGTGGCGCCGTTGCTGTGGCGTCCGCCGTAGACGCTGGCGATGCCGGCATCGGCGAGCCTCGCCTGCATCTGCTTGATATCGGTGCCCGCGACCGTGACGTGGTCGATCTTCAGGCCGGCGCCCACAGCCAGCAGCGGGAGAAGGCCCGCCAGCAAAATCCGCATAAGTCGATTATGACTCGGAGGCCAGGGCCGGCGCGCGTTTCCGGCTCGGGGGCGGCGACAGGCGTTTGCCGACCGAGGCTCCCACCCGGAAGAGCAGCAGGCTACCCACCAGGAAGGCATAGAGGAGGGGCTGACGGATATCCGACTTCACCAGCCAGTAGTAGTGGACCACCGCGGCGATTCCGCTCACGTAGACCAACCGGTGCAGCCGCTGCCAGCGCTTCCCCCCAGCCTGCGGATCCAGCCGGCGGTCGAGGTCAACGCCAGCGGCGCCATGCAGAGGAACGCAGTAAACCCAGCCGTGATGAAGGGGCGCTTCGCCACGTCCTTCACGATCTCGTGCATGTCGAAAAACTTGTCCAGCCAGAGGTAGGTGAGGAAGTGCAGGCAGCCGTAGAAAAACGCGAACAGGCCGATCATCCGCCGGAAGCGGACCAGGTCGGGCAGCCGCAGCAGTTTGCGCAGCGGCGTGACCGCGAGCACTGCGACGATCATGCCGGATGGTCCAGTCGCCGGTGAAATGTGTGATGAACTCGATGGGGTTGGCGGTGAGTTCGTCGTTCCAGGCGCGCCGGCCAAGCCAGAAAAGCGGCGCCAGGCACACCAGGAATACCAATACTTTGGTCCAGCGGCTGCGCAGCATTTCAGTAGTTCTTCTTGAGATCCATGCCGGCGTAGAGGCTCGCCACCTGCTCGCCATAGCCGTTGAACATCAGCGTGGGCCTCTTGAGGAACTCGCCCAGGCGGCGCTCGCTAGCCTGGCTCCAGCGCGGATGATCGACGCCTGGGTTCACGTTGGAATAGAACCCATACTCGTCGCGCGTTACTCATGTTCCAGGTAGTCGGCGGCTGCTGCCGGTGAGCTTGATCTTGACGATCGACTTGATGCTCTTGAACCCGTACTTCCAGGGCACCACCAGCCGCACGGGCGCGCCATCCTGCGGCGGCAGCGTCTCGCCGTACATCCCCACGCACAGCAGCGCCAGCGGATGCATGGCCTCATCCAGCCGCAGCCCTTCCACGTACGGCAATTCGATGCCCGCGATGTCGGGCCGGGCGAGCGGCATCTGGCGAGTATCCCAGAAGCTCTGGAATGCTACGAACTTCGCTTTGGGCGTGGGCTGCACCTGCTTGAGCAGCGCACTCAGAGAATATCCGACCCACGGCACGACAATCGACCAGGCCTCCACGCAGCGGTGCCGGTAGATGCGCTCCTCGAGCGGCGCGAGCTTCATGATCTCGTCCAGGCTGAACTTGCGCGGTTTGGCGACGTCCCCTTCGACCGAGACTACCCAATTCGACGGATGCCAGCTGGCGGCGGTCACGGCGGGCTGTTCCTTGCCGGTGCCGAACTCGTAGAAATTGTTGTAGTGGGTGACGTCGTTATAGCTGTTGACCTTTTCGCCGGTGCTGAACGGGCTCCTGGCGAGGTTCGGCAGCTTGGTGCCGGCCCTTGCGGCGCGGGAAGGCGAGAGGAGCTCACGGGCACCGAGAAACGCCGCCGGGACGCCTGCAAGGAACCTGCGGCGGTTGAAATACAGGGACTTAGGCGTAATCTCGGAGTGGCGGATGTCCGCGGACTTCTGGATCAGCATCGTGCTCTCGATTCTATATCCTTCGACGGTCCAGGACGCCTCAGGGATTCGGAAATCGATTTGCCCGCGGCTGCCCCGCCTCGGTAGACTAACGGCAACCATATGGAAGAAGCCGCGCTGCTGCGCCTGCTGCATCTGGCCGACTCCGCGCTGCCGATCGGCGGCGCCGCACACTCCTTCGGGCTCGAGACCCTGGCCGACGAGGGCACGCTGATGCCGGCCAATGTCGAAGAGATCTTGCGAGCCTACCTCGAGGAGGCGGGCGCGCTCGAGGCCTCTTTTGTTCGACAGGCGTGGAGTGGGCGCGACCTTGCCGCCCTGAACGATGAGCTGAGCGCGCGCAAGCCGGCGCGCACCTCGCGCGAGGCCAGCCTCAAGCTCGGCCGAAGGCTTGCCGAACTCGTCAATAGCATGGTCGGCCACCCGTTGCTCCCCCACCTGCACTACGCGATCGTCTTCGGCGCGGCCGGCGGGGCGCTCGGCATTCCGGTGGAGGCGGTGGTGCCGGCGTACCTGAATCAATCGGTCACCGGCCTGGTGTCGGCCTGCCAGCGGCTGATGCCGCTCGGCCAGTCTGCCGCCGCGCGAATTCTCTGGAACCTGAAGCCGGCCATCGTGCAGGCGTCCCACGCGAAGGAGGTCTCGTGCTTCAGTCCGTATCTGGACCTGGCGTCGATGCGGCACAATCTGCTCGAAACTCGCCTGTTCATCAGTTGAGCCTCGAGTTCGGCCGGGACCGCTTCTCGATTGCCCGGCAGGATCCGCCATGGAAAGTGGTGCGCGCCTTTCCGCTGGCGGGCGGCGGCAAACTGGTCCACCTGAACAACGTCTCGGGTGGAGTCCTCGCCGGCGACCGCCTGGCGCTCGACGTCACCGTGGCTGACGAGGCCGTAGCGCAGATCACCACCACGGGTGCCACGCGCCTCTACCGCCATCGCTCCGGCGAGACGGATTCCGAGCAGCACGCCATCTTTCATGTGGGCGACCGCGCGCAGCTCGAATATCTTCCGGACCCGGTGATTCCGTATGCGGGCTCGCGCCACCATCAGTGGACCGGTTTCCAACTCGGCCGCGGCGCGACTCTTTTCTGGTGGGAGGTCTCCGCGCCCGGGCGATTCGCTTCCGGCGAACGCTTCGCCTTCGAGAGGCTGCGCGTGCAGTCGTCGATCTCCGCCGTCGGGCGGCCGATCCTCCGCGAAGATTACCTGCTCGAACCCTCGCGGAAGGACGTGTCGAGCCCCATCCGGATGCTCGGATACTCGCACATGGCCAGTTTCTACGCCGTCCAGGAAGGACGGCCGGCACCCTTCTGGCGGGCGCTCGAAGAACGCCTGACGGAGATCGCCTGCGCCCGCACTTCACCCGGCAACTCGGTGTGGGGCGCGAGCGCGCTGATTTCGGATGGCGTGCTGGTGCGCGGCCTGGCAGCGAGCGGCCGGTCGATCCACGCCACCCTGGTCGAATTCTGGCGGGCGGCGCGAATCGCGATCACGGGCGTTGACGCGGCGCCCCCGCGCAAGATTTACTGAATAGACTATGCACCTGACACCGCGCGAACAGGAACGGCTCATGATCTATGTGGCGGCCGACGTGGCCCGCAAGCGGCGGGCTCGGGGTCTGAAGCTCAACTACCCCGAGGCCATCGCGATCCTCACGGCGGAGATTCTGGAGTGGGCGCGCGACGGTAAGCCGGTCGCCGAAATCATGGTGCTCGGCGGGGGCGTTCTGGCTGCAGCCGATGTCATGGAAGGCGTCGCCGGAATGATTCACGAAGTGCAGGTCGAAGCCACTTTTCCCGACGGCACCAAGCTGGTAACCGTTCACGATCCAATTCAGTGAGGGCATAGATGCAGCCAGGCGAATACTTGCTCGAAAGCGAACCCGTCCACGCCAACGTCGGGCGGAAAACCGCCACCGTGGTGGTGCGGCACACCGGCGACCGGCCCATCCAGGTCGGCAGCCACTACCACTTTTACGAGGTCAACGACGCCCTCCAGTTCGATCGTGCGGCAGCGCGCGGAATGCGCCTGAATATCGCGGCGGGGACTTCGGTACGCTTCGAGCCGGGCGACGAGAAGGAAGTGCCGCTCGTCGAATTCGCCGGCGCGCGCGTCGTATTGGGGCACAAAGGAAGGGGAGGGCAATGAGTCTTTCGATTCCCCGGCGAACTTACGCGGACCTGTACGGCCCCACCAGGGGCGACCGCGTCCGGCTGGCCGACACGGACCTCATCATTGAGGTGGAGAAAGATTTCGCCGTCTATGGCGACGAGATCACCTTCGGCGGCGGCAAGGTGATCCGCGACGGCATGGGCCAGAGCGCGCGCGCCACTCGCGCCGAGGGCGCGCTCGACCTGGTCATCACCAACGCCCTGATTGTCGACCACTGGGGCATCGTGAAGGCCGATATCGGCATCCGCGACGGGCGCATCGTAAAGGTCGGGAAGGCCGGGAATCCGGACACGATGGCGGGCGTCGATCCCGAGCTGGTAGTGGGAGCCTCTACCGAAGTGATCGCCGGCGAGAACCTGATTGTGACCGCGGGCGGCATCGACAGCCACATTCACTTCATTTCGCCGCAGCAGGTTTACGAGGCGCTCTCGAACGGCATCACGACGATGATCGGCGGCGGCACCGGTCCGGCCACCGGCACCGACGCCACCACGTGCACACCGGGCGCCTGGAACCTGGCGCGTATGCTGGAAGCTGCCGATGCCTGGCCCATGAACTTCGGCTTCCTCGGCAAAGGCAACGCGAGCACGGGCGAGGTGCTGGCCGAACAGTTGCGCGCCGGAGCCTGCGGCCTGAAACTGCACGAGGACTGGGGCACCACGCCCGCGGCCATCGACTCCTGCCTGCGCGTCGCCGATGAGATGGACGTGCAGGTGGCGATCCACACCGACACCATCAACGAAGCCGGCTTCGTGGAGGACACCATCGCGGCCATCGCGGGCCGGGCGATCCATACGTACCACACCGAAGGCGCCGGTGGGGGCCATGCGCCCGACATCATCCGGATCGCCGCGCTGCCGCACATTCTGCCGTCTTCCACTAATCCCACGCGGCCCTACACAGTGAACACCATCGCCGAGCACCTCGACATGCTGATGGTGTGCCACCACCTCAATCCGCTGGTAGCGGAGGACGTGGCGTTCGCCGAAAGCCGCATCCGTCCGGAGACCATCGCGGCGGAAGACATCCTTCACGACCTCGGCGTATTCAGCATGATCTCGAGCGATTCGCAGGCCATGGGACGGATCGGCGAGGTGGTCACCCGCACCTGGCAGACCGCGCACAAGATGAAGACGCAGCGCGGCTCGCTCCCCGAAGACTCCGCGCGCCACGATAATTTCCGGGTTCGGCGGTATGTCGCCAAGTACACAATCAATCCGGCGATTACTCACGGCATCGCGCACGAAGTGGGTTCGATCGAGCCGGGCAAACTCGCGGACCTGGTGCTCTGGAAGCCCGCGATGTTCGGCGTCAAGCCGGAGATGGTGATCAAGGGCGGATTCATCGCCTGGAGCGTGATGGGCGATGCCAATGCCTCGATTCCCACGCCGCAGCCGGTGATCTACCGGCCGATGTTCGGATCGTTCGGCGGCGCCACGGCGTCCACTGCCGCCACGTTTGTCTCACAATCGGCGCTCGATGCCGGGATCGGCGAGCGTTTCCGCAAGCGGGCCGTCGCGGTGCGTGGCTGCCGCACGATCGGCAAGCGCGACATGATCCACAATGCGGCTATGCCTAAGATCGAGGTCGATCCGGAAACTTACGAAGTGCGCGCCGATGGCGAACTGCTCACCTGCGAGCCGGCCCAAAGCCTGCCGCTGGCGCAGCGCTATTTTTTGTTTTGAGCGGCTCACACAGAGGCGCAAGTCTCCTCTATCTCCGCACCCAGATGTACCTCGTGTTCGACCGGTACTCGTCTCTCATCGCGAACGACAGCTCCGCCTGCCCATCGGGCGCTTCGGGCGGAATCACTACGTTGAGTTGCAGCAGGGCAACGAAGCCGGGCGTCATGCCTGCGAACTGTACTTCGGCGGATAAGCCGCCAATGAAAGCGGTCGCTCCGGCGGCCCTACTGAGCGGACTAACGGGCGCAACGTCGCCCGTCTCCAGAGACGGCTCGACCACACCTTGTCCCGTGCCATACACAATGATTGCGCTTCCTGGCGCTGCGGGGTTCAATGGATCGTTCAGAGAGCCGTCCGCATTCACGACGGTGAAAATGCCGGGGCTGGCTTGGGCCAGCGGCAGGATCGCCGTTGTGCCGGGGGCGTTGGCATAGCGCACGCGCAACCGGGTCGACGTGCGTGTAGATGTCTCGAACGGCACCTGCGCGTTGATCTGCCCGCCTGATACATAAAATAGCGGCGCCGCGACGCCGTCGAAATCCACGGCCGTATCGCCCAACGAGGATGCAAGTTTTCCCGAATTATCCAGCGCGCCCCATAACGGCTCCTCCGGCCCCAGCCCCAATCCGAAAATCGACACCATTTCGCCCGGCGCCACTGCGCCTGTCGCAAAACTGGCGCCGTTCGTCACGCTGGAGGGCGCGAACAGGGGACCGCGCGGCGCGATCCGGACACCCGGATACACCGCGAATACATCGTCCCGGCGAACCGCAATCACCGCATCGGCCCAATCGTTACGGGCGGCGGCATCGGCGCGGAACGAGAGACCGCCCGGCCACGATTCCACCGGCTCTTCCCGCACCGAGACTCCGCCGCCATAGATGAAGATATCGTCGGGCAGAACGGCATCCGGAAATCCGCTTCCGTTGAATGTGGCGTTCAGAGTCCCGCCGGAAGGAACCAGGCAGAACAAACTGAGGCCCGCCGTGCCGAAATCCGCCCAGTCGATGCGCATTGACGCCAGGCCGTCGGGCACGATTACGTCTGCGTGCGTTGTCTGATCGGCGGTCACGTATACGCTTTGTGGCGGCGCTCCTCCGTAAAGTGAGGTTTGCCAGTTCGCGGAATCCGGAGGTATCGCCGCGATCAGGTAATTGCCGGGCGGCAGGCCGCTCACCGCGTAAAATCCGCTCACACTGTTCATGGCGACCACGAAGCCGGTATCGGGATTGATTGCCAGCATCAGCGCTTCGGGAACAGGCGAGCCGGAGGTAAAAGTCACCGATCCGGCGACTCGGCCCGGTGGCGTTCCGGCAGGGTATGTATCGGCGGCGAAGGCAATGTCGTCGCTCGAAAGGTATCTGGGCGATGTCTCTTCTGGCATTGCGGCTTCGTACATCGTGGCGGATCGCAGCAGGCTATGGTCCGCGCCCAGGCAGTGGCCGAGCTCGTGAGTGGCTATCGCCTGGAGGTCGAATGCGCCGAGCGTCGGTTCGGTGGCGAAGGTCAGGGCGGGATTGAAGATGATATCGGAATCGACGATGACGCCTTCGGTCGTATAGGTGGTCATCGTTACAGCGATCGCCGAGCCGACCACGCTGCGAGCGGCGGGTGTGTCGTCGAAGGAAATGGCGTTCACTAAATCGAGCGCGGGGGCGCGGGCCGCCGAGACCTTGAGGTTCAGACTTACCGCGGCGCCGGGAGCCGTGTTCCATGCCTGCATTGCCGCCCGTAGCGCCGCTACGGGGTCGGATTCGACCGTGAGCACGGTGCCGCCATTGGCATTCTTCAATCCGGGCACGGCGCTCGGGTCCACCGAGAACCAGACTTCGGTCGGGCGATGGAGCGGTTGGCCGTTATAGGCCTGGCGCTCGTAACCCGGCAGGCCCGCTGCAAGAGCAAGCAGAGCCGCCGTGGCGGCGAGGGGCCGCGTGCGGGTCACTGCCGCACCTCCCGGAGAATCGTCCGCCGGAACTCTTCGAGACTGACGCCGCGCCGCGCCGGTATCGCGCCACGCGGATCGACCGTGTATTTGCCCTGCGTCAGTCCGTAGCAGCGCCAATACCCGATGGGCGTGCGGTGAAGAAAAACGACCACCTCTTCACCCGCGGAGTATTCGGGAACTCCGGCGATGTGCATGATGAGGCCATCCGCCGCGCCGCCGGGTTCGGAGATCGTCAGGCTGCGCGCGGGCCGCCCTTTCATCGCGTCCGCAACTTGCAGAGTGTAGTGGGTCCAGAGGAAACGGTGAGAGGGGTCCCAGGCGCAGAAGCGCCCGGCGATCCGTCCGTGAACGATCATCTCGGACGAATGAACCAGGTGCGGCAGATCCAGTTTGGGCACCGTCGTGGCTCGGGTTGGAATCGAAAGCAGAATGAACGCAATTACAATCCGCACAAAAAGGCCCGATTGAGTCTATCAGGGATCACCCGTCCGGGGGCACGGTTGATTTTTAACGGGGCAGGGTTGTACAACTTCCCTGTGGAGGAACGAAGCATGAGGGCATACCGAGTGGGTATCGCGGGACCGGTCGGGTCGGGGAAGACCGCGCTGGTGGATCGTCTGAGCCGGCGGTACTGGCCGGCCGTGAACCTGGGGGTCGTCACCAACGACATCTATACGAAGGAAGACGCGGAGTTCCTGATCCGCCAGGGCACGCTGCCGCCCGACCGAGTGGTCGGTGTCGAGACCGGCGGCTGCCCTCATGCCGCCATCCGCGAGGACGCCTCCATGAATCTCGATGCCATCGATGAGCTCGAAGCGAGCCATCCGGGGATGGAACTGGTTTTCATCGAAAGCGGCGGCGATAATCTGGCCGCGGCCTTCAGTCCCGAATTGGTGGACGCCTTCATCTACGTGATCGACGTGGCGGGCGGCGATAAAATTCCTCGTAAGGGCGGCCCCGGCATCAAGCGCAGCGGACTGCTGGTGATCAACAAGACCGATCTCGCGCCGCACGTCGGCGCTTCGCTCGAAGTGATGGACCGTGACGCTCGACGCATGAGAGGCGACCGTCCCTTCGTCTTTACGAACCTGATGTCCGAAACGGGGCTGGATGACGTGGTGGCCTGGATCGATGCGCAGCGGGCCGCGGGCCTGACCGCATCGGGCACTCCGACGCCGGATGATCATGGAGGTCATGGTCACCACCACCACCACGTTGGCGACGCCTGATGGGCGCGATTGGAGCTTTCCGGGCGGGTAAATTCACAGGTTTGCAATAGAATGATTTTTAGGCTGGAATCAGAATAATTTATCTACTGTCAAAATAGGCCTGTTTTGCACGATTGGGCCTTGTTTCCCGCCTTTTGGCGCATCCTCTGTAACATTGACATCCCCTCGGGTGGATGATATCTTTCACTCACTACCACGAAGCATCGCGAGCCTGTTACTCGCGGTCCAAGTCCGACGTGCTGCGCGGTTCCAATATATTTGGGTATCGGTTGACTGGGGTTGCTTTTGCGATCGGGTGAAGTGCCAGGCAGTCGCTTTTACCGTTAGCGACCGCTTTGCAAGATGACTTACCCATTGTCCCAACCTAGCGGACATAGCAATTCTTCCCTCCCCGCTTGACTTATCGCACTCACAGGAAGGGCGCCATGCGCCCGAGGAGAGGATTACGCATGCATACGAGAGGTGTCCGCAGTTTAGGCGCCATGCTTACCGGGCGAGGTGTTTGTACCGGATTTGCGGTGGCCCTGATGACAGCGTCTTTCGCACACGCGCAAACGGAACTGGGCCCAGTAACGGTAGGCGCCGGATTACGAACGAGCTTCATGACCACGCAGCCGGATTCGGGGCCTTCCACGAATCAATTCAGCCTGAACGACATCCGGCTTTACGTGAACGGCGCTGCCTACAAAGACGTCAAGTTCATGTTTAACGCAGAGTACAACAGCGCCACCAATACGGTCGGCGTGTTGGACGCAGTAGCGCGCGTCGAAGTAAATCCGATGTTTAACATTTGGGCCGGCCGCTTCCTGCCGCCGAGCGACCGCGCGAATCTTTACGGTCCGTTCTTCGCCAACGAATGGAACGTCTACACAGACGGCGTCCAGGACGGCTATCCGTTCGTCTTCCAGGGCCGCGACAACGGCGCTGCTTATTGGGGCACCTTCGCGAAGAAAGTGAAGGTATCCGTGGGCGCTTTCGACGGCAAGACCGCCACAGGCCGGCCCGAGATCCTGACCGCCGCCCGCGTGCAGATCGATTTCTGGGATCCGGAAGACGGGTACTACCTGAATGGTACGTACTATGGCGACAAGAACCTGCTCGCCATCGGCGGCGCCACCCAGGTGCAGAGCGGCCGCACCGCCACCAGCGTCGACTTCCTGATGGAACGGAAGCTGCCGAACAACGGCGTGGTCTCGCTCGAGGCCGAATACGCCAACTACAACGGCCTCGGCGGATACAACGCGGCCTACTACAAGGATCAGGGCGCATACGGGCTGGCCGCTTACCTGTTCCCGAAGAAAGTGGGCGTGGGCCAGTTCCAGATTCTGGGTAAGTACGCGCAAGCCGCATTTACTCACGGTTCAACGGCCAGTTACAACCAGAAGACCACCGAATTCAATCTGAACTATGTCATTAAGCAGTTCAACGCGAGGGTGATGTCCTTCTGCCAGAATATGCGGTTCAACGGGCAGCACCCGAATGCCTGGCAGGCGGGTCTCGGGCTTCAGTTGCAGATGTAAGTCATCTGTTTCCAATTTCAGCATGAAGGAGTTGAGTGAACTATGAAACGTAACGCGCTACTGATGATGAGCGGCTTGCTCGTCGCCGGGACCATACTTCCCACAACCGGCCTGGCTCAAAACACGATTAAAGTGGGCGTTCTCCATTCCCTCTCCGGGACGATGGCGATCAGCGAAACCACGCTGAAAGATACGATCCTGATGTTGATCGACGCCCAGAACAAGAAGGGCGGACTGCTCGGCAAGAAGCTGGAGCCGGTCGTGGTCGACCCCGCTTCCAACTGGCCGCTATTCGCGGAGAAAGCCGCGCAGCTGCTCGAGAAGGACAAGGTCTCCGTGGTCTTCGGATGCTGGACGTCGGTATCCCGTAAATCCGTCCTGCCCGTGTTCGAAAAGGACGACGGCCTGCTCTTCTATCCGGTGCAGTACGAAGGCGAGGAGTCGTCGCGGAACGTCATCTACACGGGCGCCGCTCCGAACCAGCAGGCGATCCCCGCGGTGGACTACCTGATGAAGGAAATCGGCGTGAAGCGGTGGGTGCTCGAAGGGACGGACTATGTGTATCCCCGCACCACGAATAAGATCCTTGAAGCTTACCTGCTCGCGAAGGGCGTGAAGAAGGAAGACATCTCGATCAATTACACGCCGTTCGGTTACTCCGATTGGCAGACGCGCGTTGCCGCCATCAAGCGGTTCGGCTCGGCCGGCAAGAAGACGGCCGTGGTCTCCACGATCAACGGCGACGCCAATGTGCCGTTCTACAAGGAACTGGGCAACCAGAAGATCTCGGCTGAAAACATCCCGGTCATCGCCTTCTCGGTGGGCGAGGAAGAGCTTTCGGGTATCGATACCCGTCCGCTGGTTGGTCACCTGGCCGCGTGGAACTACTTCGAGAGCGTCAATTCGCCGGCGAACAAGGCCTTCATCAACGAGTGGCACACCTACATCAAGAACCCGAAGCGCACCACAAACGACCCTATGGAAGCGGCCTACATCGGCTTCAACCTTTGGGTGAAGGCCGTGCAGAAGGCGGGCACCCCGAATGTCGATAAGGTGATCGCGGCCCTGCCGGGTCTCGAAGTGCCGAACCTCACCGGCGGCATGGCCAAGGTGCTTCCCAACCATCACATCACCAAGCCGGTTCTCATCGGCGAAGTCAAGGGTGACGGGCAGTTCAACGTGGTCTGGAAATCGCCGGCCGAAGTGCCCGGCGATGCCTGGTCCGATTTCCTGCCGGGCAGCAAGGATATAGAAGCCGACTGGGTGAAACTCAACTGCGGCAACTATAATAAGGTCACCAAGAAATGCTCCGGGCAGAACTTCAAGTAAAGAAACCCTTTCCATTCGGCGGGCGGTGGCTACTTCGTGCTGCTGCCCGCCCTATGGGCGTTTATCCCCGCACAGGCGCAGCCTCCGCAGGACGCAAACGCGAGTTTCCTGCAGACCCTGGGCGCGTTGCAAAAGGCCGATTATTCGGAGAAGGCGGCGATCGTCGACCGGTTGACCGATAGCGGGCATCCGAGCCTGCCGGCGGTCCTCACCGCCCTGCTGGATGGCCGCTTGTATACGCGGAATAGCGACCAGAAGATTTTCATCGTGAAATCGGCCGACGAGGATCCGCTGCACCTGGTGGATCCGCTTTCGTTGAAGGATGCGGGAACCGCGGCCTCCGGTGACGTGACGCAGTTCGAAACCAACAATGCGCTGCGGCACCAGATCCGCATCGATGTGTCCCGATTCCAGCTCTCCAGTCCGGACGCTTCGGTGCGTTTGAGCGCGGCGCAGGAACTCTTGCAATCACTCGACGATCCGACCGTCGCGCTGCTGCGCAACCGGCTGAAGGTGGAGAAGAACTCCCGCGTCCGCAATGGGATCGAGACCGGCCTCGCCATGGCGGCGCTCGACGGCACCGACCCCAGGGCGCGACTGGATGCGATTGCGAGGCTCAAGAGCAGTTTGAGCCAGGATGTCCGGAACCGCCTCAATTCGCTGCTCGATAAAGGGTCCGACGGGAATTACGTGGAGAGCGACGCCAAGGTGCGGCAAGCCGCGACCGCGGCCATTGCCGAGATCGATGGAAAGCGCAGCTTCTACTCCGCTAGTCGAGACCCTGTTCTTCGGCCTGAGCCTCGGCTCGGTTCTGGTGCTCATCGCTATCGGCCTGGCGATCACGTTCGGCGTCATGGGCGTGATCAATATGGCTCATGGCGAGCTGATGACGCTGGGCGCGTATACCACCTACGTGGTGCAACTCGTCATGCCGGCGCATATGGGGATGTCTGTTCTGGTGGCGGTCCCCGCGGCATTCCTAGTGGCTGGCCTGACCGGCGTGGTGATCGAACGGACCATCATCCGGTATCTCTATGGACGGCCTCTGGAGACGCTGCTCGCCACGTTTGGCATCAGCCTGATCCTGCAGCAGGCGGTGCGCTCGATTTTCTCTCCACTCAACCGGTCGGTGGTGACGCCGGACTGGATGAGCGGCTCCATGAAGATCAACGACGCGCTTGAGGTGACCTATAACCGGCTCTACATCGTAATCTTTACCCTGATTATCTTTGCCGTCATCCTTCTCGTCCTGAAGCGCACGCGGGTGGGCCTGAATATTCGAGCCGTCTCGCAGAACCGGGCGATGGCGAAAGCCATGGGAATCCGCACCGAGTGGGTGGACGCCGCGACATTCGGGCTCGGTTCGGGAATCGCCGGCGTGGCTGGCGTGGCGCTGAGCCAGTTGACGAACGTCGGCCCGAATTTGGGCCAGTCGTATATCATCGACTCGTTCCTGGTGGTGGTCTTCGGAGGAGTCGGGAATCTCTGGGGTTCGCTGATCGGCGGCATGTCCATGGGGATCGTGAATAACCTCCTGGAGCCCTGGACCGGCGCGGTGCTGGCGAAAATCTTCGTGCTGGTGGCGCTGATTCTGTTCATTCAGGCAAAGCCGCGCGGGTTGTTCCCGCCGACGGGACGCGCCGCGGAGGACAAATAGCGGTGATCGGAATCCGCAGTCCCTTAGCTGCGCGAGACCGCGGCGGCTTCTGGCTGCTGGCGATTCTTGCGGCCGTGGCCGTCGGGGCGCCCGTGCTGAATCAGTTGGTGCCCGCGGGGTCTCCCCTCCATCTCTCTCAGTTCGGCATCACTCTGATCGGAAAGTATCTGTGCTACGGGATGCTGGCCCTGGCGCTCGATTTGATCTGGGGCTATTGCGGCATCCTCAGTCTCGGCCACGCGGCGTTCTTCGCCATCGGCGGGTACGCGATGGGCATGTATCTGATGCGCCAAATCGGCGCACGCGGCGTTTACGGGAATCCGCTCCTGCCGGACTTCATGGTGTTCCTGAACTGGAAATCGCTGCCCTGGTTCTGGTACGGGTCGAATCACTTCCTGTTCGCCATCGTAATGATGGTGGTGGTGCCGGCGCTGCTGGCCTGGATTTTCGGCTGGTTCGCATTCCGGTCGCGCGTCACCGGCGTCTATCTTTCGATCATCACGCAGGCGCTGACCTACGCGTTGATGCTGGCCTTTTTCCGCAACAATATGGGCTTCGGCGGGAACAACGGGTTCACCGATTTCAAGGAAATTCTCGGTTTCGACCTGCATTCCGACAAGACGCATCTGGTGCTGCTCGTCATCACCTGCGTGGCGCTCTCGGCCAGCTACCTGGCCTGCCGCGCGATTGTGGATTCGCGCGCGGGAAGGGTGATTCGCGCGATTCGCGATGCGGAAAGCCGCACGCGCTTTCTGGGCTATCCGGTGGAATCGTTCAAGCTGTGGCTGTTCGTATTCTCCGCGGTGATCGCCGGAATCGCGGGGGCGCTGTACGTCCCGCAGATCGGCATCATCAATCCGGGCGAGTTCGCGCCGATCAATTCGATCGAAGCGGTAATTTGGGTGGCGGTCGGCGGACGCGGCACGCTGTTCGGCGCGATCGCGGGCGCCGTGGTGGTGAATTACGCGAAGACGTATCTCACGGGCGCGTTCCCGGAGGTCTGGCTGTATGTGCTGGGCGCCATCTTCGTGCTGGTGACGCGGTTCCTGCCGCGTGGGCTGGTGGGCCTGCTGCCGGAACGCGGAAAGAAGGCAAAAAGCCTCCCGCCGGATGTCGCGGCGAAGGAAACCTCGCCGGCGGTACGAGCCGAGGCGGCCGGGGCGGACGACTAACGCCATGATCTTACGCGACAAGAGACTCTATCTCGAAGACCTGACCGTCAGCTTCGATGGCACCAAGGCGCTAAACGGCCTGAACCTCTATGTCGAGCCCGGCGAACTGCTGTGTGTGATTGGTCCGAACGGCGCGGGCAAGACCACCATGATGGACGTGATCACCGGCAAGACGCGTCCCGATTACGGCACCGCGTGGTTCGGCAGCGATTACGACCTGCTGAAAATGTCGGAGGCCGAGATTGTGGGGGCGGGAATCGCGCGCAAATTCCAGAAGCCCACGGTGTTCGAGCAGTTGACCGTTTTCGAGAACCTGGAGCTGGCGGCGGCGGGCGACCGCTCGTTTCTTAAGGTGCTGCGCGCGCGCCTGACCGGAGAGCAGCGCACCAGGATCGATGAAGTGCTGGAGATCACGGGCCTCGTGGCGCTGCGCTCCGCCACGGCGAGAATTCTCTCGCATGGCCAGAAGCAGTGGCTCGAGATCGGTATGCTCTTGATGCAGAGTCCCGACCTGCTGCTGGTAGACGAGCCTGTGGCCGGCATGACGCCGCACGAAATCGAGCATACGGCCGAACTGCTGCTCTCGCTCGAAGGAGAGCACTCCATCGTCGTGGTGGAACATGACATGTCGTTCGTCCGCTCGATCGCGCGGCGCGTCAGCGTGCTGCACGAAGGGCATGTGATCGCGGATGGATCCATGGAGAAGGTGCAGAAAGACCCTCGTGTGATCGAGGTTTACCTGGGAGTTTGACGTTGCTTGCGATCAAGGCTCTGAACCAGTTCTACGGCGGCAGTCACACATTGTGGGATGTGGACCTCACGGTTCCGGCGGGCTCGCGCATGTGTCTGATGGGGCGCAACGGCATGGGGAAAACGACCCTGCTGCGGTGCATTATGGGCCTGCAGCCGGTCAAGTCCGGCGCCATTACATTCGAGGACAAGGACCTGCTGAAGAGTCCGGCCGAGCAGCGGGCAAGGCTGGGCATCGGCTACGTGCCGCAGGGCCGCGAGATCTTCCCGCAGTTGACCGTGGAGGAGAATCTGAGCGTGGGCCTGGGAGTGCGCAAGGGCGGTCCACGCCGGATCCCCGATCGCATCTTCGATATGTTTCCGGTGCTCGCGCAAATGATGAAGCGCCGTGGCGGCGACCTTTCCGGCGGACAGCAGCAGCAACTGGCGATCGGCCGCGCGCTGGTATTGGAGCCGAAGCTCCTGATCCTCGACGAGCCGACCGAGGGCATCCAGCCGAACATCGTCCACGAAATCGGCGATGTGGTGCTGAAGCTGAACAAGGAAGGCGGCCTGACGGTGCTCCTGGTAGAGCAGAAGCTGCCGTTCGCCCGCCGCGTGGCCAGCGAGTTTTGCATCCTCGACAAGGGCCGGAGGGTGGTCGCCGGCCCCATCGGGGATCTGTCCGATGAAGTGGTGCAGGCGCACCTCAGTGTGTAGCAACGATCCAAACCGACAGCCTGATCGCAGGTTCCGCATCGTTGCTCACAAGGGCGCTTCTGGTGCCCGCCGCCCGAAGTGCAGTTGCAGACCGGCCTAGTTCTTTGTATCCTAGTATTTCCCCGTATTTGACTCGCTTTGGTGGGTCCAGGTGCGGGTGAGTGGGCTGGACGGGTGGCCGAGCGGCTAATGGCAACAGACTGTAAATCTGTCGCTCCTTGCGAGCTACGGAGGTTCGAATCCTCCCCCGTCCACCAGAAGTTTTCGTACACTGTAATCGAGGGTGCGAAGCAGGCGCCCTGAAAGGCCGTTGTAGCTCAGTTGGTAGAGCGCGTCCTTGGTAAGGACGAGGTCACCGGTTCAATCCCGGTCAACGGCTCCAGTTTCTTCCTGTTCACAATCCTGACAGGTTAAAAAGGTTCGGGCATGGCAAAGGAAAAATTTGACCGCAGTAAGCCGCACGTAAACATCGGTACGATCGGGCACATCGATCACGGCAAGACGACCCTGACGGCGGCGATCACGAAGGTGCTGGCGAAGCACAATCCGAAGGTAAAGTTCCGGAGCTTCGATTCGATCGACAACGCGCCGGAAGAAAAAGCCCGCGGAATCACGATCGCGGTGGCGCACGTCGAGTACGAAACCGCCAACCGGCACTACGCCCACGTGGATTGCCCCGGCCACGCCGACTACATCAAGAACATGATCACCGGCGCGGCGCAGATGGATGGCGCGATCCTGGTGGTGGCGGCGACCGACGGACCCATGCCTCAGACCCGCGAGCACATGCTGCTGGCGCGCCAGGTGGGTGTGCCGTTCATCGTGGTGGCCATGAACAAGGTCGACATGGTGGACGATCCGGAGCTGCTCGACCTGGTGGAGCTGGAAGTCCGCGAGCTGCTGAAGAGCTATCAGTTCCCGGGCGACGATCTGCCGGTGATCCGGGTTTCGGCGCTGGGTGCGCTGAACGGCGAAGCGAAGTGGGAAAAGACGGTGGACGAGCTGATGGAAGCGGTGGACAACTACATTCCGCTGCCGCAGCGCGTTATCGATAAGCCGTTCCTGATGCCGATCGAAGACATCTTCTCGATTCAGGGACGCGGCACGGTGGTGACGGGCCGCATCGAGCGGGGAATCTGCAAGGTCGGCGAGGAAATGGAAATCGTCGGATTCCGGGATACGCGCAAGACGGTGGTGACGGGCGTCGAGATGTTCAAGAAGCTGCTCGACGAGGGCCGGGCGGGCGATAACGTGGGCCTGCTGCTGCGCGGCGTGGAAAAGGACGACGTGGAGCGCGGTCAGGTGATCGCGAAGCCGGGAACGATCAAGCCGCACAAGCAGTTCAAGGGCGAAGTTTACGTGTTGAGCAAGGAAGAAGGCGGACGGCACACGCCGTTCTTCAAGGGCTACCGGCCGCAGTTCTACTTCCGGACGACGGACGTGACGGGAGTGGCGCAGTTGCCGGAAGGTACGGAAATGGTGATGCCGGGCGACAACGTGAACCTGGTTGTAGAGCTGATTACGCCGATCGCCATGGACAAGGGGCTGCGCTTCGCGATTCGCGAAGGCGGCCGCACAGTCGGCGCCGGCACGGTGACCGAGATCATTAAGTAGTGTGAGCCCGGGGGCCGGCCCCGCGGGACTTTTAGGAGTTTGAAGCGATGCCTCGCGAAATCATCACTTTCCAGTGCACGGAGTGCAAGAACCGCAACTATTCTTCGACGAAGAATAAGAAGACGACCACGGAACGGCTGGAGATGAAGAAGTTCTGCCGGCACTGCCGGAAGCACCAGTCGCACCAGGAAATCAAGTAGAATAAGGAAGGCCCCCCAGAGGTTCGGGGGGTGTGACCCAGGGGCGTAGGTTTAACGGCAGACCAGCGGTCTCCAAAACCGCGAGTGGGGGTTCGAATCCCTCCGCCCCTGCCAAACCACCCCGCTTACAAGTTGGGAGCAGCAAGGAACCGAATATGGCCGATATCAAAAAGTCATTTCAGGACACGAAGGACTACATCAACGAGCTCAAGCTCGAGATGCGTCGCGTCTCCTGGCCCAACCGTAAGCAGGTGGAAAATACGACGGCGGTGGTGATTTTTTCCGTGTTTGCCTTCGCCGGATACTTCGCGATTGTCGATTCCATCCTGTCCAGGGGATCACGGGCGTCCTGAATTTCTTTACTAAGTAGGCCCATTATGGAAGCCGACGAGAACGTTTCCTTCGACGAGCAACCGGATTCGAATCCGGAGCATACCGAAGAAGAACATCCCGTAGAAGAATCCGCCGCTCCGGAAGGGGGCGCCGAAGCGTCCGAACCCGTTGAGCAGGCACCAGGGCTACGACGAAGCGTCACCCAAGAAGTGGTTCATCATCCACACCTATTCGGGCTTCGAGAACAAGGTGGCCGAATCGCTGCGCACGCGCGGCGAGGCATTCGGCTTTGCCGACAAGATCGGCCAGATCCTGATCCCGACCGAAGAAGTGGTGGAGTTGCGGAACGGCAAGAAGGTCACCAGCAAGCGCCTGGTTTATCCGGGCTACGTGCTGGTGGAGATGGAAATGAACGACGAGCTGTGGCACGCGGTGAAGGATACCCCGCGGGTGACCGGATTCGTCGGCGGCGGCAACGCCCCGGTGCCGTTGAGCGCCGATGAAGTGAACTAGATTCTGTACCGCCAGGCATCGTCCGCCGAGCGGCCGCGTCCCAAGATGACCTTCGAAAAGAACGATTCGGTCCGCATCGTCGACGGGCCGTTCGCGAACTTCTCGGGCAAGGTGGACGAGGTCAATCCCGAGCGCAACACGCTGCGCGTGATGGTCACGATTTTCGGCCGTGCGACGCCGGTGGAACTGGAATTTCTGCAAGTGGAAAAGGTTTAACGTATGGCGAAGAAAGTTACAGGTCAGGTGAAGCTGCAGATCCCGGCAGGCAAGGCCACGCCGGCGCCGCCGGTGGGTACGGCGCTTGGTCCGCAGGGCGTCAACATCATGGATTTCTGCAAGGCGTTCAACGCCAAGACGTCGGCCAAGGATCAGGAAGGTCTGATCATCCCGGTGGTGATCACGATCTTTTCGGACCGCTCGTTCACGTTCATCACCAAGACGCCTCCGGTTCCGGTGCTGATCAAGCGCGCAGTCAATCTGGCGAAGGGTTCGGCCGAGCCGCACAAGACGAAGGTCGGCAAGATCACTCAACAGCAGGTGGAAGAGATCGCCAAGATCAAGATGCCCGACCTGAACTGCTTCGACCTCGAAGCGGCCATGAATTCGGTGCGCGGCACCGCCCGCAGCATGGGCGTCGACGTCGTTTAGCTTTGCTGCACGGCCTGTGCGGATGTGGCGGAATTGGCAGACGCGCTAGATTCAGGTTCTAGTGGGGGCAACTCCGTGGAGGTTCAAGTCCTCTCATCCGCACCAAATATTTCAAATAGTTAGAAGAAAATAGCCACCATCGAGCCGGTGGCTATTTTGCTTTTGGAGCTTTTGGGCCGACCGCGTTTTGGCCCGGCCGGGGTCAGAACATCCGGATTCCGGTGAGAAGAAGCAATGCCGCCAGGCCGGTGCGAAGTGGTCGGGCCGGAATGTATACCGTCACGCGGCTTCCGATGATCACTCCCGGAATGGCTCCCGCCAGCAACGACGGGATGAGACTCCATTCCACCCCGCCGGCAGTGGCATGAGCGACCCCTGTTACCGAGACCAGGATCGCGGCGTGGAATACATCGGTTCCCACGACTTTCGCTGTTTTGGACGGATAGATCATCAGCAGGAACGGCGCCAGCAGAGAGCCGCTTCCGACCGAGGTGACGCCCACACAGAACCCGACGATTGCGCCCCAGATTACGGTCCCTTCGTTGCGCAGGAATTTGGTCCATCGGGGAGAGGTGGTTGCGGGCGTCGTGCGAATCAGCGTGCGGGTGAGGATGAGGATTGCCACGACCACTAGCAGGGTACCAATGGCCTTCTGCTCGAAGCGCTCTGCGTCATGAGTGAACCGCGGAAGCGAAACGGTCATCAATACGCCCAACAGGCCCCCGGGAACACTTCCGGACGCCAACTTCCGTACCATGGGTAAATCGACGGTGCCCTGCCGGAAATGCACCCACGCACCCACGATCTTGGCTACGGCGCCATAGATCAGATCGGTTCCGACAGCCGTGACGGGCTTCACTCCCACCACCAGAATCAGGAAGGGAGCCATCAGTGCGGCTCCGCCCATACTCGTCAGTCCGATCAGGATTCCGACGCAAAAACTCATCAGGACGACAGGGAAGTTCATCGGTTCCCCGGATATCCGGTAGCGCTTTTCCGCCTCGCCTGAGATCGCAGCGCTTCCCAAAGGCTGTGCTGAATATCGAGATTCCCGCGCCCCGTCCGCAGAGCGATTCCCGGTTTGGCGGAACCGTGGAAGTCGGAGCCGCCGGTAATCAGCAGCCCGTGGCGCGCCGCCAGACTGAGGAATAACTCAGTCTGGTCACGGCTATGATCGCTATGGTAGACCTCAATGGCATCCAAGCCGACGGCACATAGCTCCGGCAGGACGGTAGTCAGATCGCCCGGCACACGCACCGGATGGGCTAGCGACGTAATACCTCCGGCGTCCTGGATTCGCCGGACTCCTTCTGCGAACGGAGGTTCCCGCCGGTGGACATAGCCGACAGCGGACTCGTCGAGGTATTCGTCAAATGCCTGTTGCAGGGAGTTCACGTAGCCCTTTTCCAGCATGACTTGGGCGAAGTGAGGCCGCGCGGTCATGCCGCGGCCCCGAGCCTGCACTTCTTCGAGGGTGATGTCGAATCCCAACTGACGAAGCCGCGCCGTAAGGCGGATATTGCGGTCGCGGCGCGCCGCCTGCATGTCGAGGATCCACTCGCGAAAATCCTGGCCGGGCCCGCCATCCAGGAAGTATCCCAGGAGGTGTACCGAGCGGTTGCCATTGAGCTTCGTGGAAAGTTCAATTCCGCAGATCAGCTCGATGCCGGCGGCGCTCGCGTAGGGCACGGCCTCATCGTGTCCGGCGAACGTGTCATGATCGGTGATGCCCAGGACGCGGACGCCCGCCTGTAGCGACTCTTCCACCAGCTCCGCGGGTGAGAAAGTGCCATCGGAAGCGTGAGTGTGAGTGTGAAGGTCGATCAAAGGGAAATCAGCCCCAGCGCTTTCAATGCGGCCAAGATTTTCTCGACGCTGCGGGCCGGGTCCTCGGTCGCCGAGTGAATCACGATTTCGGGCGCCAGCGGTGGCTCGTACGGGTCGGAAACGCCGGTGAAGTGCTGGATCTCTCCGGCGAGCGCCTTCTGGTACAGACCTTTGACATCGCGGGCCACCAGGACTTCGATGGGGCATTCGACATACACTTCGATGAAGTTCGGAATTTGCGACCGCAGCTCCTCGCGCGTCGCCCGATAGGGCGAAATCGCGGCGGCAACGGCGATCACGCCATTGCGGGAAAGAAGTTCGCAGACGAAGCCGATTCTGCGGATGTTGTCGTCGCGGTCCTCTTTGCTGAAACCGAGGCCTTTCGAAAGACGCTCGCGGACGACATCGCCGTCGAGCAGTTCCAGCTTGGCAGAGCGGGCCTGCAAACGCTCCGCAAACATTCGCGAGAGGGTGCTCTTTCCAGCTCCGGAGAGTCCCGTAAACCAAAGCGTGAAGCCTTGATGGACCACCGGCTGTTCCGCCGGCTGCTGAGGTTCGTATTCCGGGAGAGTCGCGGATGCCGTCCGTACTGCCACCTCGTGCGATGCCCCAGCAGGGCCGGGTTCCCGGCCGGTAACCATACCCGCGGCCACGGTGGCATTGGTTAGGGGATCGATCAGGATGAAACTGCCCGTCACCCGGTTCCGGCGGTAGGGGTCGCAGAAGATCGGTTTCCGAGTTTCGATCACCACAGCGCCGATGTCGTTCAAGCCCAGTGCCGGAACCGACTCTCTCTCCAGCGTGTTGATATTGACGCGGTAGCGCAGGGTCTCAACGGTGGCGCGAACGGTCTGGGTGGTGTGCTTGAGCAGATAGCTGCGGCCGATCTCGAGTTCGCAGTCGTGCATCCAGACCAGACGGGCATCGAGGCGCCGCACGGCATGCGGGAGGTGAGACGGGGGAGCCAGCATGTCACCGCGGCTGACATCGACTTCGTCTTCCAGGCAGACCGTTACGGACATGGGCGGATAGGCGTAGGTCAACTCTCCCTCATAGGAGACAATTGACTTGACGCGGGTGGCGCGGCCGCTGGGCAGCACCATCAGGGAATCGCCGGGCCGCACGATGCCGGAGGCTACGGTACCGGCATAGCCCCGGAAATCGAGGTTCGGACGCACCACGTACTGCACCGGGAAGCGGAATTCCGTAAGGTTGCGGTCGCTGGCAACATGCACGGTTTCCAGATAGTGCAGCAGGCTGGAACCGTCAAACCAGGGCATGTTGGCGCTCTTTTCAACGACATTGTCACCGTTGAGCGCACTGATGGGGATGAAATGGAGATCCGGCGCCTGGAGGCGGGCGGCATAGTCCGTGAATTGCTCGCAGATGCCGTCGAAGACTTCCTGCCTGGTACTCCACCAGATCCATCTTGTTGACCGCTACCACAATATGCTGGATTCCGAGCAGCGAGGCAATGAAGGCATGCCGCCGCGATTGTTGGAGTACGCCCTTACGGGCATCCACGAGAATGAGAGCCAGATTCGATGTGGAGGCGCCTGTGACCATGTTGCGCGTGTACTGCTCATGGCCGGGCGTATCGGCAATGATGAACTTGCGCTGCGGCGTGGAGAAGTACCGGTATGCGACATCAATTGTGATGCCCTGTTCGCGCTCGGCGCGCAGCCCATCCGTAATTAGGGCCAGGTCGAATGCGCCCGACGAGCGGTTGATGGGGGACTGCCGGACGGAGGCGAGTTGGTCCTCGTAAACGCCGTTCGAGTCGTACAAGAGCCGCCCAATCAGAGTGCTCTTCCCGTCATCCACGCTTCCGGCGGTAAAAAGGCGGAGCAGGCTTTTCTCCTCGTCGTGCCGGATGAATTTCTGGAGATCGGGGCTGACGAGGGAGTGCGGTTCACCGCTGACTGCCGGCATCAAAAATACCCTTCCCTCTTTTTGATTTCCATGGAGCCATCCTGGTCATAATCGATCACGCGGTTCTCGCGTTCGGACTTGCGGAACAGTAGGAGCTCTTCGATGATCTTGGGGACCGTGTCGGCATCGGAGCGAATCGCTCCCGTGCAATAGGTACAGCCGAGGGACCGCATTCGGCAGCGCACCATTTGCGGCCGTTCGCCCGGAAGGAGCGGCCGGTCGTGGTCGATCGGCAGCAGGGAGTCGCCTCGCACTACTACGGGCCGTTCCTTGGCGAAATAGAGGGGAACAATCGGGATATTCTCCAAGTGGATATACTGCCAGACTTCCAGCTCAGTCCAGTTGGAGAGGGGGAAGACGCGAATCGTCTCGCCCTGATGGATCCGGCCGTTATACAGACTCCACAGCTCCGGGCGCTGATTCTTGGGATCCCATTGCCCGAATTGATCGCGGAATGAGAAGATCCTCTCCTTGGCCCGCGATTTCTCTTCATCGCGGCGAGCGCCACCGAAGGCGGCATCATATCCCCCCTCAGCAAGAGCGTCAAGCAAGGCGCGGGTCTTCAGGAAACCGCAGCAGTTCTGGGTTCCGAGCTTGAACGGGCTGGCGCCATCTTCGATCGCTTTTCGATTCGTGTGGACGGTCAGGCGCGCCCCGATGTCGCGGACGAAGTCGTCCCGGAATGCGATCATCTCCGGGAACTTGTAAGTGGTATCGATGTGCAGCAGTGGAAACGGAATCCGGCCAGGGTGGAAGGCTTTCTGTGCCAGCCGGACCATTACGGAAGAGTCTTTGCCGATGGAATACAGCATCACGGGCCGGGCAAACTCGGCCGTAACCTCCCGAAGAACGTGGATGCTTTCAGCTTCCAATGTTTGCAGGTGAGTCAGTGTGAATCGGCTCATGGTTCACTTTTGCATCCCAAGCTTCTGACTGGCACGCTGGTGGTCCACCCTCCTTCTGGTCGGCCGCTGCGCTTCGGCGCGACGGGAGTAGTGCTTCAGATATTTCAGTACCGCCTTGATGGAATTGAGAGCCGACGCCCTGGGCGCTTGATAGAGCGGCTTGTGGTAAGTCGCCTTCAGACTTTCCACCGAGAGTTCTGCTTCCAGGAACGCACCCATGCGAGCGATGGAGACGTCCGGGCTTGTAATCAAACTGTCATAAGTCACGTGGAGGTGAGGCAGTCTCTTAATCTCGAGAAGGGCGACGTTGGAATCCCGGATCAGTGTCTCCTGCTTTTTGAACGCCCGATATCCGATGATGTGGCCCCGCAGATTGGTAGACAGCCAGCCCTGGTTGAGATTGCGGGTCAGCACCAGAAAACGGCAATCACCCAGGTCCAGCAGGTTTTGCCAGTACGGAAAGGTGAGCCATAGTCGGGGATCTTTCCAAACCCAGGGCCGGTGCCGGCTGCACTCCGCAATGAAGTGCTTATAGGGAGCGTCGTCGATTCTTCCGTACAGGGCTGCGATATCAGCCTTGACATCGGGTGAGGATTCCGTGGCGTGGTCGCCTTCGTAGCCGATTTCCTGGAAGAGGCGCCGATTGAGAACGATCAGCCGATCATTCTCAAATGTATCGTATTCCTTCTTATAAGTGGTTTCTCCTGCCCAATATCCGGATTGAGCAAGAAAGCCGGCAAGTGCGGAACTGCCGGTGAAACCTGAGGTCAGGATGATGATGTTTTGTTTTCCCGGACGCACAAATTAGTCCACTAATACCGAAATAGCCCGACTAATATATACCAACGCCAGGTTTTGACTGTCAAAAAACAGTTTTGTAACAACGTAAATTTGTCACAAAACCGGTTTGATCACTTTAGAGGTCCGAGGCCCTCCCGGGCTCGGACCTCGTCACTTTTTGGGGTTGGCCGGGCGGAGATTTTCTCGTGGAATGAAGAATCTGCGAACGCCTGCGCGTTGCCGGATTCCGACGTCGTTCAATCGTTTCCTACCTGGACGCTTCCTGTCCGCGCAGAAACCCGCCTAGATCCGTTCCCTCTTCAATCAGGTTTCGACCAGGTGAGCGACCGCCGGACCGGCGGAGGCCAGCGGGTCCGACCCGGAGCCGTAGGGCACCAGGCGGCGGCGCAGCCACGCGAGCTGCTCGTCGGGCGCAAGCGAGTTCAAAATTCCGGCGGCGGCAATCAGGTCGGGACGGAAGCTGTTGTCGAAGGCAGCCTTCAGGTCGAGGTCGATGTAGTCGGGCAGGAGTTCGGCGCTTGGGGAGAGATGGTACCCTACCCGCGCAATACACTCGGCAGCGACGTCGGCCGCCAGCCTGGCGGCGAACTCCGCCGCGGCAGAGCAGTTACGAGCGGCCTCGCCGGGGATCTTCGCGCCTTCCACATCCACATAAACCTTAGCCTTGGGCTCGGTGCCGGAGGGCCGTACCACCACCTGCGCGGCTTCGAGGTCGTAGACCAGCAGGTTGCGCGAAAGCTGCTCGGTCTCGCTGCGCAAAGGGCCATAGGCGGGCGAGAGCAGGTCGCGGGCTTCCAGCACCTTCAGGGCGCCGAATGCGGCCGGCGGGGCGTCGCGCAGGGAACGCATCATCGCCGTCAGGAGTCCGGCGCCGCGGATGCCCTTCATGACGATGCTCCTGGCGGCGTTCTGATGGTTGCCGCATTCGAGCGCCAGCGCGTCCACATAGTCGGTCAGCAGGCGCCCGGAGGCATGAAGCTGCGAAACCAGTTCGCACAGGATGAGCGCCCCGCCGGCAGCGTCCTTATCGCGGATCGCCGGGGTCAGCAGCACGCCGTGGCTCTCTTCACCCGCCAGCACCAACTCAGACGGTTTGCCGGCGACCTCGCCGTAGCGTCCTTCGCTCTCGAGCGAATGGAGCACGTGGGCGATGTACTTGAAGCCCACCAGCAGGTCGCCCACGATGCGGCAGCCGGACCGTGCGGCGATCTGGCTCAGCGTCCGGGTGGTGACCATAGTCTTGATGAGGATGCCGGAGCGCCGCGGGCCGAACTCGGCGTCGAGACACAGATAGTAGGCCAATAGCGCGGCGATTTCGTTGCCGTTCAGGTAGCGCCAGCCGCCCTGGCTGTCCCGCGCGTAGACGCCGAGGCGATCGGCGTCAGGGTCGGTCGAAAGCACGAGGTCGGCTTGCTGTTCGTCGGCGAAGGGCAGGGCGGGCGACGCGGCGGCGGGCACTTCCGGATTGGGCAGCCGCAGAGGGACCGAGGCGAACGTGCCGTCGCAGGTATTGTGCGGCGGGTAGACGCGGAGATCGTAGCCGGCCGCCCGGAGCACGTCCCCTACGCTGCCGTTGCCGGTGCCGCACAGGGGCGTGTAGACCACGGTCAGGGGAAGGGCGGGCTTGCTGCGTAGCGCGAGATTGGCTTCCACATAGGCGGCATGGAGCATTTCGGGCAACGGCCGGATCGCCCCGGCGGCGTCATCGAACGGAGTTCGCCTGATATCGGCCACCTCGCTCATGAACGAAGCCATCTCCTGGTCGGTGGGCGGCACGTCTTGGGCGCCCTCCGAGTTGAAGAACTTGAAGCCGTTGTCGTCCGGATGGTTGTGAGAAGCGCTGACGTTCATTCCGCCGATCGCGCCCAAGTGCCTGATCGCGAAGGAAAGCTCGGGCGTCGAAAGATACTCGCTGGCAGTGTTGAAGCCGGCGACATACGCTTCGAAGCCATTGGCGGCGTAGATCTCGCACGCCAGGTGCGCCAGGTCACGCGAAGTCAGGCCGATCAGGCGGTTGTCCGACCCGAGAAACGAATAGGTCCCCGCGATATCGGCGAACTGGCGGGTATCGAATGCCACCACTATGCGCCGCGAGCCGGCTGCGGCGCCGGTCTCCCGGAGGAAATTGCAGTGGCCCTGCACGGACATCGAGACCGTGATGCGGTTGATGCGATTGGGACCGAATCCCACACGTCCGCGTCGTCCTCCTGTGCCGAACGGCACCAGCTGGTAGAAAGAGTCGAGCAGAAGGGCGAATTGCCCGTGTTGAATGTGCGCGCTGATGCCTTTGGCCTGCGCCGAATAGAGTGGCGCGGTGAGCCACTCCTCGACAAACCCAAGGGCGCGCTCCACCAGCCGTTCGTCCGTGGAAAGCGCCCTAAACTGGCGTTCCAACTCGGGGCGCAGGCTGCTGATTGACTCTGTAGACACGAAACGAATTCCACTCCTTCGCCATTCCGGCGCAAATGCCATTCCATTGTATAGTGAATGCAGCAAGTGACCTACTACGTACAGCCGGAAGAGTTTGAGCCGATCGAGACGGTGCGCTGCCCGTCCTGCGGCCGCTCGGACATCTTTCCACTGCCTGTGGAAAACCTGATGGATCGTCTCTTGTGGTCAGCATTCCGCGGTCCTTTTAAGTGTCGGGCCTGCCACCGCAAGTTTTACCGGCGCATCCGGAAGCTGGCGCTGGCCGAATGATTCTCCCGATCCTTCTCGCCTATCTTTCGCTGGTGAACGATGTGGTAGGCCGCATCAATCAGCGGGACCTCGCGGGTGCGGAGCGCGCGGCCGAGACCTATCGTGCGGCCTCCGGAGCAACGCCGGAGCTGGCGGCCGCTTATTCCTGGATCGCCCGCGGGGCGCTCGGCTATCGCCGCTTTGACGAAGCGGAGGCGTACGCCGGCAAGGCGCGGCAGACTGCCCTGGAGTTTCTGAAGACGCGTAAACTCGATTCGGATCCATGGCTGCCGACTGCGCTGGGCGCCGCCATCGAAGTGCAGGCAAACCTGCTGTCGGTTCGAGAAGGGCGCGGCGAAGCGGTGACTTACCTGCGGCAGCAATTGGCCGAATTTTCGAGCACGTCGATCCACGAGCGGATTCAGAAGAACATCAATCTATTGAGTTTGGAAGGGAAGTCCGCGCCGCCGCTCGACTCTGCGGCGTGGCTGGGACCGAAACCGCCGCCGCCTGCCGCGTTGCGCGGCCACCCGGTGCTGCTCTTCTTCTGGGCGCACTGGTGTTCGGACTGCAAAGGTGAGGGGCCTGTGATCGCATCGATGCTGCGCCGCTTCGGTCCGCGCGGGCTAGTGGTGATGGCGCCGACCCGGCGGTACGGCTATGTGGCGGGAGGGAATGATGCATCCCCGGCCGAGGAGAGAACCTACATCGAAAGTGTGCGCCGGCAGTATTATGCGGATCTGGAATCCGTGCCCGTGCCGTTGAGCGCAGCGAACTTCCGTACTTATGGCGCAAGTACCACGCCGACGCTGGTGCTGATCGATCGGGCGGGAGTTGTTCGAATGTATCATCCCGGGGCCCTTTCGGAGTCCGATCTCGAGGCACGCATCGAGGCGCTCCTCGCCAACTAGGCGGTTCTGCGCTTGCGCAGTTCCACCAGAGTCCGGGTGCGCGACTGGTGATAACTCTCGAGAGACTGAATCAGAGCATCAATCGCCGATCGGCGTGCATACAGACATTCCAGCTCTTTGCGCAACACCTGAGTCGTATTGGCTTGAGTCGTTGGTTTTTTCGTACACAACATAGTACACATGTACCAGAACGTCTAGGGTAAGACAATAGGAAACACAAGAAATTCCCTATGGAAAATTGTGGGTACGAATTCCTCCCTCAAAGGTGGGGGGATGATATCAACTAGCTAAAGAATCAATAATCCCCTGCATGTCATTGGGGACAAGGATCGGGTGATTTCCGTAGGTGGGGTTAATGGAATTACCGGGGGCATCCCGTAGTACCCCTGTGTGATATCTATAGATGTAATCGGGGTCTTTCAGTACGTTACCAGTCAGTACTGCTACGACATCCTCGTCGGCACGCATTACGCCTTCGGAAACCAGCTTCCGGATACCGGCGAGTGTGGCGGCCGACGCAGGCTCACAGCCGATGCCGCTGCGCCCGATAATGGCTTTGGCGTCGGCGATTTCCTGCTCAGTGACCTTGCGCACCACGCCGGCGGTGGCGCTGATCTCGTTGAGGGCTTTGGGCCATGAGACGGGGTCGCCGATCTTGATGGCGGTGGCGAGCGTCTCGGGATGAGCCACGGGCTCCAGGCGCGTATGGTCGGGGCTTTCCATCAACTGGTAGAAGGGCGCGGAGCCTTCCGCCTGGATGACGGCAAGCCGCGGCAGGCGCGGAATGAGGCCCCATCCCTTCATTTCGCGCAGACCTTTGCCGAAGGCCGAGGTATTGCCGAGATTGCCGCCGGGCAGCACGATCCAGTCCGGTACCCGCCAGTCGCGCTGATCGAGCAGTTCCACCATGATGGTCTTCTGACCTTCGATGCGGAAGGGGTTGATGGAGTTGAGCAGGTAGATGCCGAGCTTTTCGGCGATCTGCCGCACCATCGCCAGGATCTGGTCAAAGTTCGCCTCCACCTGCAGGGTGCGCGCGCCGTACTCGAGCGCCTGCGCCAGCTTGCCGTAGGAGATGTTGCCGTTGGGGATGAAGATCACCGGCTGCAGTCCGGCCGCGCTGGCGTAGGCGGCCATGGAGGCGGAGGTGTTGCCGGTGGAGACGCAGGCCACGCGCCGGCAGCCGAGCCGCAGGGCTTGTGCGACTCCGCAGGTCATCCCGTTATCTTTGAACGATCCGGTCGGGTTGAAGCCCTGGTGCTTGAAAGTGAGGCGGTCGAGGCCGCCGTATTCCGCGGCCAGCGGGGCGTCGAGCAGGGGCGTATCGCCTTCCCGCAGGGTCACGACGCGGTCGTAGTTTTCGAGGTAAGGGATGAACTCGCGGTAGCGCCAGACTCCGCTCTGGTCGAGCGGCGAGTTGGACATGCGGCGCTCGCGCCATAGCTGCTTCCATTCGGCGGCGGGACGCTCCGGTACATCGTAGGCGGCTTCGAGCAGCCCTCCGCAGCGAGGGCAGGTATAGATCAGTTCGGTAATGGGGAAACGGGTACGGCACCGTTCGTCGAAACAGGCAAGCTCCGCTGGCATGAAGTCTTATTATAGGGGCATGCTAGCCGTTCACCTGGAACACGGGACCGTCACCACGCGCGAGTGCGGGCTGCCGCGGCGGCCGCCGGGCTATGCCCTGCTGCGGCTGCTGACGGCGGGAATCTGCAATACCGATCTCGAGCTGCAGCGGGGATATTACGGCTTTTCGGGAATTCCCGGGCATGAGTTCGTCGCGGAGGTGGTCGAGGCGGATACGCCGGGACTGGTAGGCAAGCGCGTAGTGGGCGAGATCAACCTGGCATGTGGCGGCTGCGAGTGGTGCCGCCGCGCGATGGGGCGGCATTGCCCGCACCGCGCGGTGCTCGGCATCGTGAACCATCCCGGCGCCTTCGCGGAGTTCCTGACACTGCCCGAGCGGAACCTGCACGTGCTGCCGGATTCGGTTCCGCTGGAGCGGGCGGTCTTTGTCGAGCCTCTGGCGGCGGCCTGCGAGATCCTCGAACAGGTGTCGATACCGTGCAGCGAGTCGGTGGCGGTGCTGGGCGACGGCAAACTGGGGCTGCTGATCGCCATGGTGCTGGAGTCGAGAGGGCTGCGGGTCCACCAGTTCGGCCGGCATGTCGAGAAATTGAGGATTGCCGAAAAGGCGGGCGTCACCACCGAAGTGGCGAAGAAACTGCCGGTGGCCGCCTACAATTGGGTGGTCGATGCCACCGGCAATGCCGAGGGCCTGCGCGCCGCGGTGTCGATGACGCGGCCGCGCGGCACCCTGATTCTGAAATCGACGGTGCATGGACGGGTCGGTGTGGATACCGCACCGATCATCGTGAACGAGATCACGCTGGTGGGCTCGCGCTGCGGACGCTTCGAGGCCGCACTGCCGCTGGTGGAGCACGGCCTGATTCCGGTGGAGGAGATGGTGGCCGCGCGGTTTCCCCTGCGGGATGCCGCCCGCGCATTCGAACGGGCCGCCTCGCGCGGCACCCTGAAAGTTCTGCTCGACGCTCAGTAGCCCAGGTGCTTTTCGACTACATTGAGCAGCGGCTGACCAGCGGCGAAGCGTTCGAACTGTTCGATGAAGAAGCGCATGGCTCGCTCCAGCCAGTCCGGAGTGTGGTCGGCGCAGTGCGGCGAGAGCAGAAGGTTCGGCAGCGAATAAAAGGGGTGGCCGGGAGGCAGCGGCTCCTGGTCGAAGACGTCGAGTGCGGCTCCCCCGATCATCCCGGCGGCGAGCGCCTGAATGATCGCAGTTTCGTCGATCACGGGGCCGCGGCCCACATTGATCGCCACGGCGGAGCGCTTCATCACGGAGAACGCAGCCGCGCCGACCATGCCGCGTGTTTCGGGCGTCAAAGGCGCCGCGACCACCACGTAATCGCATTCGGGAAGCATCTCCAACAATTGAGCGGGAGCGTAGAAGCGCTCGATCAATGGATCCCGGTGCGAGGCGTCTGGAAGGTGGCGCTTCACCGCCAGGACGCGCATTCCCATCGCGTGCACACGCTTGGCCACGGCGCGGCCGATATCGCCGTAGCCGACGATGCCCACGGTCTGGCCCTCGATTTCGGTGATGTCGAACTGCTCCCAACGGCCCGCCTCCTGATTGCGCACCATGCGGCGGAAATCTTTGGCGAAGTAGAGAATGGCGGCCAGCACGAACTCGCCGAGAGGAGGGCTGAAGACGCCGCTGCCGTTAGTCAGCACGACCGGGCTGTCGACCAGCTCGGGAAAGATCACGTTATCGAGCCCGGCCGCCCGGGAGTGAATCCACTGTACGCCTGGGCACACGTGGAAGACGTCGCGCAGGATCTTGCCGGAGAGCGACCAGTTGAAGATGACGTCGGCATCGCGAGCGGCCGTTTGGAAGGCCTCCAGGTTGTTGCCCACGGCGATCCCGGTTTCCGGCGGTAGCTGTTCGAGCATCGCGAGCTGCGGTTCGGTCGGGTCAGCCAGCACCAGGACTGTGTGATTGCTCATGAGGAGAAAGCTACCACAGGTTTGGCGTTTTTCCGGGGCGCCGGCCGGGGAATAGTTGCCTGCCGGCAGGCGGCTGCGTCAAACTGAGAGTGCCTGCGGGTGATCATGCCAGAAAAGTGTACATGCGGAACCGAACTCGCGCCGGGCTCTCTGTTCTGCCATAAGTGCGGGAAGCCTCAGCGGGAGATCGCCGCGCAGGAGCCGGAGATCGTCCAGCCAGTGGAGCCTCCTCCTCCTCCTCCTCTTCCTCAGCCCGCGCTCCCTCCGGTTGCTCAAGCGCTTCCGTTGAATTTTCACAACCCCGTGGCGGTGCGGATCGCGCTGCTGGTGGCTGTGTGTGCGACGGTGCTGAGCTTTCTGCCGTTCTTGAACTGGATCGCCGCGGGCTTCTTCGCGGTGTTCTTTTACCGGCGAAAGACGGGCAACCTGCTGAACGTCGGCGCCGGGGCGCGCATGGGATGGATCACGGGCCTGCTGATGTTCGGGCTTTGGACGGTTCTGTTCACGATCGAGCAGGTGCCGGCCGCGCTCAACGGCCGCCTGGGTCCGTTGCTGCAGGAGCAATTGAAGAATTTGCCCGCGCATGATCCCACGGTGCAACAGATGATGAGCCTGTTTCAAACCGGTCCGGGCATCGCCTTTGTCCTGTTTGTCTCCTTGGCGGCGTTTTTCCTATTCATCACCGGACTGAGCGTGGCGGGCGGAGCGATTGGGGCGAAGCTCGTGGGGCGCGGCTAATTTCGGTTTGGCGGAATAGCGCTTGACCAGCGCGACACCGGCGAAGATCACCAGCATGGCGGCCGCTTCGCGCGGACCGAACGCCTCGCGGTAGAACAGCCAGCCGAGGAACACCGCCACCACCGCATTCACGTAGGGGTAGATGCTTACGATGGCGACCGGCAGGCGGTCGAGCGCATACGAGTAAGCGCTGTAGCCGAGGAGCGATCCGAAAAACACCAGATAAAGCAGCGCGCTCACGCCGCGCGAACTCCATTGCACCGGGTGGCCGTGGAAGACCACGGCGAACGGCGAGAGGATCAGTCCGGCGGCAAGCTGCTGCACGCCTCCGGCAATCACAGGATGCGTCTTGCCGGCCTGGCGGCGCTGGTAGATGGAGCCGAACGACCATCCGGCCATCCCGAGTTGCAGCAGCAAAAAGCCGGCGAGAAGGCCAAAGTGCTGGGCCGGCGTGTTTGAGTCGGGCGTAAACAGCAGGCAGGCGCCGAGCAGCCCGATCGCCATGCCGCCGATGGTGGGGGCGTGGAGCCGTTCCCCACCCGGCAGCAGCGCCTCCATGCCGACCATCCAGAACGGCGAGATGGTGATGATGAGGCCGGCGATGCCGCTCGGCACGGTGACTTCCGAGAAGACCAGCGCGCCGTTGCCGATTCCCAGGGTAAAGAACCCGCTGAGGCAGATGGCCGCGAGTTCGCGGCCGCGGGGAAGATAGAGACCTTTCCAGCGGGCGAACAGAACCATCAACGAACCGGAGAGGATGTAGCGGACGGAAACCAGGGGCAGCGGGGAAAACGATTCGAGCGCCATCCGGATCGCCAGGTAGGTGGTACCCCAGAGAAAGCAGACCGCGGCCAGTGCAAAGTACGGTCTGAACAAAGGATGGTCGCGCAACCCTTAGCGTATCATTCACCGGGGTTGCCCCTTGCTAGAATCACAGGACGTATGATGGGGGCGGCAGATTATCTGACGCTGGCAGCCGGCTCGATCCGCGCTCACAAGCTGCGCGCTTCGCTCACGGTCCTCGGCCTCACAATGGGGGTCGCCACCCTGATTACGGTGATGACGCTGGTGCAGGGCGCCAACCTGTATGTGGAACATAAGATCGCCGATCTGGGAACCAACGTGTTTCGCGTGTCGCGGCTGCCATTCGCGGTCACCGATTTCACGGTGCTGAGCAAGGCGCAGCGCAACAAATTCCTCTACCCGGATGACCTTGCAGCAGTGGCCGAGGGCTGCCCGCATTGCGGCGCGGTGGGCGCGGTTCTCAATAGCGGCGCCGACCTGCGCTACAAGGACCATGAGCTCGAAGACGGCACCATGTACGGCCACACGCCCAGCATGGCGGTGGTCGATACCCGGACGGTGGTTCTCGGCCGCTACTTTACCGATCTCGAAGACCGGCATGCCGTGAGCGTGTGCCTGATCGGCGACCGCGTGGCGGAGGTCTTCTTTCCCGATGCCGACCCGATCGGCAAGGTGATTCGCGCCGGCAATGCCGAGTTCACGGTGATCGGCACGTTCGAGAAGATCGGGAGCGTGCTGGGGCAGGACCAGGACACCTTCATCGTCGTGCCGCTGCGCACTTTCCTGAAACTCCATGGCCAGCGCAACAGCCTGACCCTGAGCGTGCAGGCAATGGGCGGCGACCGCATCTTCAACCTCGCGCAGGACGAGACGCGGCGGGTGCTGCGCGCGCGCCGGCACGTGGCTCCGGGGAAGGACGACGATTTCTTCATCGGCACGGCGCAGAGCTACATCGCGCTGTGGCAAAGCATCAGCGCGGCATTCTTCGCGGTGTTCGTGATGATCAGCTCGATTTCGGCGGTGGTGGGCGGGATCGTCATCATGAACGTCATGCTGGTCAGCGTCACCGAGCGGACCAAGGAGATCGGGGTGCGGCGGGCCATCGGTGCGACCCAGGGCGACGTACTGTGGCAATTCCTTACCGAGAGCGTCCTGCAATGCCTGGTGGGCGGAGCGATCGGTGTGGCCCTCGGATTCCTGTGCGCTCTGGCGCTGCGGGAATTGACTTCGTTTCCTGCCTCGGTGCAGACCTGGGTGGCGATTCTCGGGTTGGTGCTGAGTTCGATCATCGGCCTGTTCTTCGGAATCTATCCGGCGATGAAAGCATCCCGGCTCGATCCGGTGGTAGCGTTGCGGGCGGAGTGACGATGACGCGACTGGAACTGCGCGAAAACCTGCTGGTGGCGATCGACACGCTGCGGTCTCGAAAGGCGCGGGCGTTTCTGACGATCCTGGGGATCGTGATCGGGGTGACCAGCGTGATCGCGGTGGCGGCGATCATCGACGGGTTGAACGGGTACATCATCAACCGCATCAACTCGTTCGGTTCACGCTCGTTCTTCATTACGCGGATTCCCGCCGGCTACACCGGGGTGGGCCGCATGCCGGCGAAAATCCGCACGCGCAAGTACCTGGAGATCGCCGATGCCCATTATCTTAAGGAGAACGTGCCGGGACTGGACGTGGCCACGCCTTTCGCTCAGCGCATCAACCTCGGCGAGCAGACCGATTCCATCAGTTACGGCGACCAGCACGTGGAGCGCCTGATTCTGCGCGGCACCGAGCCGGATTACGCCGCCGCCCTGCCGCTATTCACGGTGGCGACCGGGCGCTACATCTCGCAGTTCGACGAAGACCACGAGCGGCCGGTGGTGGTGATCGGCAACGCGATCGCCGATTCGCTGTTTCCGCATAGCGATCCGATCGGCAAGGAGGCCCGGCTCAACGGACGGGTTTACGAAGTCATCGGAGTTTTCGAAAAGGATCCCGGGCTCTTCGGCGGCTTCGGTGTGGATCAGTTCGCGGTCATCCCGCTTTCCAATTTTCACAAGAACTATCCGGAAGTGCGCGAGATTTTCCTGATCTTCACGGTGCGCGAAGATGCCAGCCTGGATACGGTGCGCGACCAGGTGGTGGAGACCATGCGCAGAAGGCGCCGTGTTCCATACAACGCGGAAAACGACTTCGACGTAGCTGACCCGAACTTCTTCACGAACCTGTGGAACCAGCTCACCGGGGCGATGGCGCTGCTGACCGGCACGATCGGCTCGATCGGCCTGCTGGTGGGCGGCATCGGCGTCATGAACATCATGCTGATCTCGGTCACGGAGCGCACGGGCGAGATCGGAATCCGCAAAGCCATCGGCGCGCGGCGCTCCGATATCCGGGCGCAGTTCCTGATGGAGGCGGTGGTCCTTTCCGGGACCGGCGGAGTGATCGGCATTCTGGTCGGGGGCATGATTGCCTTCGCAGTCCGGCAGTTGCTGGCGATTCCGGCGTCTCTCTCGCTGTTCTGGGTGGTGATGGGAGTGGCGATTTCGGTGGGGGTGGGGCTGTTTTTCGGCTACTATCCGGCGAACCGCGCGGCGAATCTGGACCCCATTGTGTGCCTTCGGTATGAGTGATGTGCGAACCTGTAGACAACGGTGAGAAAGCTCTTTTTCTGGAAACTCAAGCAACGCGAGATCAAGCTGGGTGAACGCACCGCGCTCATGGGCGTGCTGAACCTGACCCCGGATTCGTTTTCGGACGGCGGCAAGTATGCCGATCCGGACCGGGCCTTCGCCCGGGCTCTCGAAATCGAAGAACAGGGTGCGGACATTCTCGATATCGGCGCGGAATCGACCCGCCCGGGTTCCGCAAGGATTCCGGCGGCGGAGGAGATGCGGCGCCTGATCCCGGTGCTCAAGCGGCTGCGCGGGCAGCTTGGCATCCCCATTTCCGTTGATACCTACAAGGCTGAAGTCGCGGAGCGCGCGCTCGAACTCGGCGTGGAGATCATCAACGATCCCTCGGCGCTGACGATCGAGCCGCAACTGGCGCGGGCGGTCTCGAACCACGACGCGGGGCTGATCCTGAACCATATGCGCGGGCGGCCGGAAACCTGGGCCAAGCTCGCGCCGATGCCCGACCCGATGGGGACGATTGTCCGCGAGTTGGATGCGGCAGTGAGCCGCGCGCGGCGCGTGGGCATCGACAAGACGCGGCTGGTGGTGGATCCGGGAATCGGTTTTGGCAAACGCAAAGAGCAGAACTCGGTGATTCTCGGAGCGCTCGGCGCTCTAGGGGCGCTCGACGTGCCGGTGCTGGTTGGGCCTTCCCGCAAAGCGTTCCTGGCGCACGAGGATGCCGAAGAGACGCGCTGCGCTACGGCGGCGGCGGTGGCGGCGGCGATTTTGAACGGCGCGCACATCGTAAGGGTGCACGACGTTCGCGAAATGCGGGCGGCGGCGGACGTTGTGGATGAGATACACCGTACAAAAGATAGTTGAGGTGTGTGGAACGTGACGGAACGGAGCGCCGTCCCAGCGGGTGCGATGCGAAAGGTAATCCTTCTTTTTCTGGTGCTGGCCTGTACCGCATCCGGCCAGCGCGGAAAGGCCACCGAGTACGCGGTCATCCTTCAGGACTCACCGGTAGCCCAAACGACCCAATCCCGGCTGGCCCTTCAGAGCTCCCAGGCGAAGGCTCTTCGGGCGAAGATCCGAGCTGCGCAGAGCAGCGTGATCGCGGAGTTGCAGCGGCGCAAGGTTCCGGTGCACTGGTCGGGGCAGTTGCTGGTGAATGCGATCACGGTGACGGCGACGCCCGAGACGGCGGCCGAACTGCGCCAGATTCCCGGTGTGGCCCACGTGGTTGCGGCACCGCCGCTCTACATGGACCTCGATACAGCGCTCGACCTGACCAACGTTTCGACGGCATGGAGCGCGCTGGGCGGGCCATCGAATGCGGGCGCGGGGATCAAGATCGGGATCATCGATTCCGGTATCGACCAGAACCATCCGGGCTTTCAGGATTCCTCGCTCACACCGCCGGCCGGCTTCCCCAAGTGTAGCGGCAGCGATTGCGCCTACACCAATAATAAGGTGATCGTGGCGCGGAGTTACGTGAGCCTGGTCGCCGCGGCGGCCGATCCAGACAATCCGCTGGCGACGGCGTGGCCCGATGACCTCTCACCGCGCGACCGGCAAGGGCACGGCACCGCCATCGCGATGATCGCGGCGGGCGTCCAGAACACGAGCCCGCGCGGACCGATCCAGGGTGTGGCGCCGAAGGCGTTTCTCGGAAACTATAAGATCTTCGGGTCGCCCGGCGTGAACTATTACGGTACGATCGACGCGTTCCTGCAGGCGCTCGAAGACGCCCTCAGCGACCAGATGGACGTGGTGACGCTCTCGCTGCACGAAGGCGATCCGGAATGGGCGGGGCCGCTCGATGTCGATCCGGCGTGTAGCGGCCAGTGCGACGTGGTGGTCCAGGCGGTGGAGAACGCCGTGCAGAACGGCCTCGTCGTGGTAACCGCGGCGGGTAACGACGGCAACCTCAGCGGCAAATCGCGGACGCTCACGACCATCCACACCCCGGGTACCGCGCCCTCGGCGATCACGGTGGGCGCGACCATGAATTCGCACCAGCTCTACCAATCGCTGACTGTGAACGGTTCGTCGCTCGGCACGATTCACGGGCTGTTCGGAGACGGTCCGCACATCCAATCCGCGATGACCGCGCCGATCCGCGACGCGGCGTCGACCGGGAACGATGGCTATGCCTGCGCGACGCTTCCAGCAGGCTCTTTGAGCGGAGCAGTGGCGCTAATCCTGCTCGGGAACTGCTTCGATAGCGACAAGATCATCAATGCCCAGAATGCCGGAGCGGCCGGCGTGGTGCTGTATCTCGCGAGCGGGCAGAATACGCCGTTCTCGTCGCTGGGCGTGCAGGATACGGGCATCCCCGTGATGGTGATCGGCAACAACGACGGCGTGGTGCTCAAGAGCTACCTGGGGTCGAATGCGAATGCGAATGTGACGCTCGACCCAACGTTCCAGGCGGTGAGTACGACGGCCAACGAGATCTGGCCGCAGTCTTCGCGAGGGCCATCGATCGGCACGTTCGCCAATACTCCGACCACCGCGATCAAGCCGGAACTGGTGGCGCCGGGCGCGGATCTTTACACCGCGGCGCAAATGTATGACCCGAATGGACCGGTCTACAACGCGACGGGCTATGCGGGCGTGACCGGGACCAGTTATGCGGTGCCGATGGTGGCGGGCGCGGTGGCGCTGGCAAAGCAGAAGTTCGGCTCGAGCTTGACGCCGGCGCAGTTGAAATCGCTGGTAGTCAACACAGCTACACAGAGTGTGACGGAGCAGGGGAGTCCGGCCGGTGTGGACTCGGCGGGTGCGGGCTTGCTCAACGTCGGAGACGCGTTGAACGCGCCGGCGACGCTGGTGCCGGACACGCTTGAGTTCGGCGCGCTCGCGGCGACTGCGATCTCGGTCAGCCGCAGCGTGACCCTCACCAATCTGACGGGCACGAGCGCCGCGTTCACCATCACGAGCCCGGATTCGCGGGTGAAGGTGAGTCCTTCGAGTTTGACGATCCCCGCGGGACAGTCGAGCAGTCTTAGCGTGACGCTGAGCGGTACGCGGCCCTCGGCAGGATCGTATGAGGGCTTCCTGGTGGTGAGCACATCCGGGAAGAAGGATTTGCACCTGCCCTTCCAATACCTGGTGACGAGCGGCCTGGCGAGCGACGTGTTTCCGCTGTGCTGCGGCACGTTCCTCTTCAACACCGGCCTGCAGCAGAGATTGTTCCCGATGCGCGTGATCGATGCGAGCGGAGTGCCGGCGGTGGGCGCGCCTTTGCTGTTCGCTGTGACGAAGGGCACCGCCACGATCGACGTCGGAGATACCTTAACGGATGTGCTCGGTACCGGCTACGTCGCCATCGATTTCAGTGCGGCGCCCGGCGAGCAGACGATCACCGGGACCAGCGGGTCGCTGAGCCAGACGTGGGACGGCGTCACTATGCCGCTGCCGGTGATTTCAAACGGCGGGGCGGTGGATGCCGCGACCTTCCAGGTGGGTCAGGGGCTGGCGCCCGGTTCGTACATCTCGATCTTTGGCGCGGGGCTCGCGGATTCGAGCCAGCAGGTATCCACTTCGTACCTGCCGGTTGCGCTTTCCACGATCAGCGTGAGCTTCTTCGGCGGGGGCCTGGCCGCTCCGGGGCATCTGGCGTTCGTCAGCCCGGGGCAGGTGAATGTGCAGATCCCGTGGGAGTTCGCGGGACAGTCTTCGGTCACCATGAAGGTGAACTTCGGCGGCCTCAACAGCAATCTGGTGACAGTGCCACTGGCGACATACTCGCCCGGTGTGTTTCCCGGCCCGGCGGTGCAGGATAGCGGCTATCATCTGATCACGTCGTCGAACCCGGCCAAACGCGGGGATACGATCATCATTTATGCGAACGGATTGGGGCCGGTGTCGAATCAACCGGTATCCGGCGATCCGAGCCCCTCGCAATCGCTCGCGACGACGAATGTCACGCCGACTGTCACGATCGGCGGCGTTGCGGCCGAGGTCTCCTTCAGCGGACTGACGCCAGGCTTCGTCGCGCTCTATCAGATCAACGCCGTGGTGCCTGCCGGTGTCGGCTCGGGTTCGCAGCCTCTGGTGGTCAAGATGAACGGCATTCCGTCGACGACGGTGAACCTGGCGGTGCAGTAGAGGGCCGCCGGACGGTAAAATAGACCAATTACAGGATTCCTTGCATGAAGCGCCTCTGGCTCTTTCTGGTTTGTGCCCCTCTGTTTGCGGCGGGATTCGTTCCCGGCCGGTATATCGTCGAGCTTTCCGATGAATCGGTCGCGGCTCACATGGTGCGGGTTTCTCCTCGCACGCCTGCGCGACTGTCTTTGCGGTCCGCCGAAGCCGACCTGCACAGGAGGCGCGTGATGGCCCAGCAGGACACTGCTGCTGCGGCCATCCAAAGTGCGGGGGGCGAGGTGCTCGACACGATACAGGAAGCCAGCAACGTCCTGGTGGTGCGGATTCCGGACGCCCAGGCGTCGCAACTCGCATCCATTCCCGGTGTCAGCGGCGTCTACCGGGAGCGCACGTTCCACCTGCTGCTGGATCACGCGCTGCCGCTGCACCATGTGCCGGAGGCCTGGGCGCAGGTAGGCCCGGCGAATGCGGGGGCAGGCATCCGGATCGCGATCATCGACACCGGGATCGACGTGGGCCATCCGGGATTTCTGGATTCGGGCTTTTCGGCGCCCACTGGGTTTCCCAAGGGCACCTCGGGCTACCAGTCGTACACCAATAACAAAGTAATCGTGGCGCGCAGCTATGCGTCACTGTTCGCGGCGACGGATCCGGACCCGTCCCCGGCCGATCATGTGGGCCACGGGACGGCTACGGCGATGGC
Source organism: Terriglobia bacterium (assembly GCA_963796675.1). GTDB lineage: Bacteria > Acidobacteriota > Terriglobia > Bryobacterales > Bryobacteraceae > CAWCDJ01. The sequence goes on along the minus strand of CAWCMS010000020.1, from coordinate 31,471 downwards.
TGCGGGCGGCGTACAAAATACGGGGCCGCTGGCCACCATCAGCGGTGTGGCGCCGCGTGCCTATATCGGCAGCTACAAAGTATTCGGCACGCCGGGCGTCAATGACTCGAGCACGGAGAGCGCCATCCTCAAAGCGATCAGCGATGCGGTTGCGGACGGGATGGACGTGATCAGCATGAGCCTCGGCAGCGATGTCGCGCCTCCGCTGGCGAGCGATCAGGAAGTTGAGGCCTTGGCGAGCGCCGCGGCAGCCGGAGTGGTGGTGGTGGCGGCAGCGGGAAACAACGGCTCGGACCCGATGACGGTCGGTTCGCCGGCTTCCGGACCGTCCGTGATCGCTGTGGGCGCATCGGCCAACGACCGGCTGTTTGCGGCTTCGGTGGTGGTCTCGGGCGGCGGCACGTTTCAGGCGGCGCCGGGCTCGGCATCGGCGTCCTTGGCGGCAGTGACGGGGCCGCTGGCCGATATCACGAAGTTCGATAGCACGGGCATGGCCTGCTCGTCACTGCCTGCGGGGTCGCTTGCCGGTTCGGTGGCGCTGATCCTCCGCGGAACCTGTACCTTCGAGACCAAGCTGAATAACGCCAAGGCGGCCGGCGCGATCGGCGGACTGGTTTACGACAATGTCGTGGAGCCCGTGTTCACGATGGGAATGGGCGCCGCCACGCTGCCAGCCGATCTTGTCTCGAACGCGGACGGCTTGAGGGTCAAGGAACTGGCCGCACATGGTGTTGGCGTGACGCGGCATCCTGCCGCTTCGGCACTCTTGCGGCGCTTCCCCAGCCAGCCTCAGGGCCAGAGCTTGCAGGTGACCCTGCAATTTGCGCTCGCGCCGGCGTATACGAGCCCGGCGCAGCTCGCCTCGTTTTCGGCCGAGGGGCCGAACGTCGATCTCGCGATCAAGCCGGATCTGGTGGCGGTGGGGGTCAACATGTACACCGCGGCGCAGAAGCTCGATCCGAACGGCGACGTCTACAATTCCACCGGCTATGCGGTGGAGCAGGGCACCAGCTTTTCGACGCCGCTGGTGGCGGGAACGGCGGCTCTGGTGAAAGCGGCGCGTCCGGGCCTCAACGCGGCTCAGTACCGCTCGCTGATTGTGAATTCGGCGGATAGCGCCTACTTCGTTCCCGGAACCGCGGCCTTGGTGCAACAGGCGGGGGTGGGCGTGCTGAACGTGCTCAAGGCGATCAACGCGACGGCAGCGGCTGCGCCGGTGTCGCTGAGTTTCGGAAGCGGCGGCGCTTCGCTCAGTTCCAGCCTTCCGCTGACGGTGACCAACGTCGGGACCGGGTCGGATGCCTTCCGGGTCCTGGTGGTGCCCACGCAGGGTGCGGCGGCACCGACGGTCTCGTCGGCGAACGTCGATCTGGCGGCGGGCGCGAGCACCACTCTGACCGTGCAATTTTCCGCCGCGGGACTGGCGGCGGGAACCTATGAAGGCTATGTGACCGTTCAGGGGTCGCAGTCGGGCGTGGTCACGCGAGTGCCCTATTGGTACGGCGTGCAGTCCAACACTCCTGGGCACATTACGGTCCTCTACAACATCGGCACCGCGACGGCGGGGACAGTGCAGGGCCAGGTGATTCTGTTCCGTGTGACGGACCCCTCGGGGATTCCGCTGACGGTCACGCCCACGGTGACCGCGGTCTCGGGCGGGGGGTCGGTAGTGCGGGTGCAATCGATCGCCAGCCAGTCGCCCTACACCGACGCGATCAGCGTGAAGATGGGGAGCACGGCGGGTGCTAATGTTTTCCGGATTCAGGTCGGATCGCTCACGAAGGACGTCACGATCACCGGGCAGTGACGTGGAGTGCAAAGGGTATAATGTGACGGTGGGGGCGAACCCCGTTCCATGATCGACATCAAAAAGAAACTTCAGGAAGAGATTACGGCGCTTGAGTATGAATTGCACGTGGAGCTGCCCAAAGAGATCCTGAAAGCCAGAGCCCACGGAGATCTGAGCGAGAACGCGGAATACCATGCCGCGAAAGATCGCCAGGGGTTCGTCAATGCACGCTTGAATCAGCTCAAGAAGCGCCTTTCCGAAGTGGCGATGATCGACTTCTCCAAGATTCCGCACGGCAAGGTCGGCTTGGGGTCGACCGTGGTCGTGCTCGACACCAAGCGCGAAGAAGAATTGACATACAATCTGGTTACGAGCGAAGAGGCGGACGCGGCAAACGGAAAGATCTCCACCACTTCGCCGATCGGACGCGCTTTGCTCGGCCGGGAAGTGGGCGATGCGGTGCGCGTGCAGAGTCCGGGTGGAGTCAAAGATCTGGAGATTTTGAAGCTGACGACGATCCATGATGAAGCCAGGTAAGAGATGACGTACACCAGCCTGATCGGTAAGATCTTCGGCGCGATGATCAACCGGATCGTCCGCTGGCTGGCTCTGTCTCGAATTCACCCCAATGTACTGACGGCCATCGGCCTCGTCATCAATATCTGGGCGGCCTGGCTGTTCGCCCGCGCCGGGGCCGTGGCGGACCCGCGGGTCGATTTCCGGTGGGCGGGACTGGTGGTGATCGGGGCGGGTCTGTTCGATATGGTAGATGGGCGCGTGGCACGCGCCACCAGCCAGGTGACGCGGTTCGGAGGCTTTTTCGATTCCGTTGTGGACCGATACTCCGACCTGGCGCTCTACATGGGGCTGCTGGTTTATTACGCCTCGATCAACCGGTTTTTCTATATCGTGCTGACGGCGATCGTGATGACCGGATCGGTGATGGTGAGCTACACGCGTGCGCGCGCGGAAAACGCGATTCCCAAGTGCAAGGTGGGCTTTCTCGAGCGGCCCGAGCGCGTAGTGCTGATCATTATCGGGGCCCTGTTCGACCGGATGGCTCCGGTGCTGTGGGTGATTGCGGTGTTTTCGAACCTCACCGTCATCCACCGCATGATCTATACGTTTCAGGAGGCCAAGCGACTGGAAGACGCGCAGCTTCGCGCCGTGCCGTCCGAACAACCGCTGGCCACGCCCCGCAAACACTAAGCTGCTGCTGGTAAACCGCGGTTGCGGCCCCCTGCTTTTCGCGATACCTTTGTATGCCTGCGCAAAGGAGTAAACCGAAGATGCCGCTGGAATTTGTCGGACGATCGTTGGCGCTCAGCCAGTCCGGGGTTGATGCTATGACCACGAGCCTGGGGGTGGGTGCGGCGGAGTTGTGGACGCTGATGACCGTGGAGACGGCCGGGTGCGGCTTCCTGCCGGATCGCCGGCCGCCGATCCGCTACGAACGCCATGTCTTCCACCGGCTGACGGGCGGACGCTTCGACGACGGCGACATCAGCGATCCTTCCTCGGGCGGTTACGGCCCCGGCGGCGCCCCGCAATATACGAGGCTGGCGCGGGCCATCGCTCTGGACCGCACGGCAGCACTGAAGAGCACCTCCTGGGGACTGGGGCAGGTTATGGGCGAGAACTGCTCGGTCGCCGGCTTTGCAGACGTGGGTTCCATGATCGATGCGATGAGTGCCTCCGAAGATGCGCAAGTAGCGGCGATGGGGGCCTTCCTGAAATCGTCGCGGCTTCAGGACGCGCTGCGGACCCACGATTGGATCACCGTGGCGAAGGGCTACAACGGTCCGACCTACCAGAAGAATCAATACGACACGAAACTGGCCGCCGCCTATGAGAAACTCGCGGCCGGGCCGCTTCCCGATCTGAACGTGCGAACCGCGCAGCTTTACCTGACCTATCGGGGCTTCGACCCCGGGCCGGTGGACGGCATGATCGGGCTGCGCACGCGCCAGGCGATCGCTGCATTTCAGGCTTCCCGCGGTTTGCACTCGACGGGGGTGCCGGACGAAGATCTCCTGGTGGTCCTTCTGCCAACCGCTACGTAAATGCGGGTTTCAGGCGAACGCCCGCGACTGTCCGTTCTCCGAGGCGGACGTCGGTCCCTGGCTCAGCAGAGAACGGACCACCCGCAGCAGTTCCGGGAGGGAGAACGGCTTTTCGAGAAACGCGGAACAAGGGAAATCGGCCAGTTTCTCCCCGAATTGCTGTACGTCATAGTAGCCGGATAGAAAAAGAAACCGGGTAGTTTTTCTGCCGGCGGCCAACCTTTGCGCCAGCTCCAATCCGTCCATGCCCGGCATGTAGATATCGGTCACCACGAGTTCCAGAGGGCCTTGCTGCTCGGCAATTGCCAGAGCACAAAGAGCGTCCTCGGCCATGATGATCTCGATTTCCGGGCTCGAAATCGCGTCGCGAAGCAGGATCCGGATGGATGGCTCGTCGTCTACCACGAGAATCCGTTTTCTTCCCATTGGGCTAGAGGGTACCACCATTTTGTAGCTCCTGGTACTAGCAGTGGACGGTCGCTATGGCGCGGAAGTTATTGACGATACAGTCTCATCGAGATAGGTCAGATAACCCTTAGGGAGAAGTCGGTGAAATGCTGAGAAGGTGGGGGCTAATCCGAGCAGGACAGCGGATATCGATTGGGGACAAAAAAGCCAGCCGTCTATCCAACATCCTAAAGGCTAAACCGCTGGAGTAACCGTTAACTTATCGTTACACCGTAAGTCGAGAGAGTAAGTCGCTAACCTGGCGCGGAGACAAACCTATCTCTAGTTACCAGGCATACGCCTTGGCTCCGCGGGAGCGGGTTCCGCCGCCGGAGTGACCGGCGGCCTCCCCGCCGATGAAGTTCGCTTCCACTATCTTAATCCGGTACCGTACTTTCTGACTATTGCTTTTTGGCGAAGAAAAGACGAACATCGGCTATGGCTCTCGTAGGCATCGCCCGGATGGCGGCGCATAGCGAATTGCTGGAGGCCAAGCGGACGGTTCAATACTTCGAAATCCCGGCCAGGTCGATACTGAACCGCACCAAGCCCAATATGCCGTTCCAGTGGACCCTCAACCCCTACCGCGGCTGCGAGTTTGGCTGCAAATATTGTTACGCCCGATATACGCACGAGTTCATGGAGCTGGACGCGGCGGCTTTCGAGGACCGAATCTACGCCAAGTCAGCGCCGGCGCATTTGCTGAGGCAGGAGCTCGGGCGGATTCCCGCGCGCGATCACATTGCCATCGGGACCGCCACCGATCCTTACCAGCCGGCGGAGCGGCGCTACGGGCGGATGCGTTCGATACTCGAAGTATTCGCCGGCGTGCGAGGCCGCTTCCTGGGGATCACCACGAAATCCGACCTGGTGCTGCGGGATCTGGACCTCCTGAAGGAGATCTCTCGCGGCAATGTGCTGGGCGTGAATCTGACGATCACCACGCTCGACGAGCGGTTGGCGCGGCTACTCGAACCGCGCGCGCCGCGGCCGGCGCTGCGGCTGGAGGCGGTGCGGAAGCTGAGCGAAGCCGGAATCGCGGTGTCGGTGTTCCCGAACCCGATCCTGCCGGGGCTGACCGATAGTCCGCGGGCGCTCGACCGGCTGGCGAAGGCGGCGCGCGATGCCGGCGCCGTCTCATTCGGCGGCGGCCCGCTGTTTCTCATGCCCGCGGCGCAGAAAGTGTTCTTCCCGTTTCTCGAACGCGAATTTCCGGCGCTGGCGCCGGGCTACCGGAAGATGTTCGCCACGTCGGCCTACCTGGGCCGTGAATACAAAGAGACGCTGGCGGCGCGCATCCGCGCCATCCGCGACCGCTACGGCCTCGCCTCGGGCCCGATCGAGTACAAGCCGGAGCTGCTGGCGCCGGAGCAGGGCGAACTCTTCGATTGAAGGGCGGTTACAATGCGGTTTGATGCGAGGGCGCTCCGCCATAAGGAACCGGATCGAGTACGCCGTGGCCCTGGCGGCGCTGACGTCGATGGAATGGGCGCCCGAGGGGGCGGCGTTCTGGCTGGCGCGGCGCTATGCCGGACTGCTCGACCGGGCAGTCCCGCGGCTGCGGCGAACGGCGTTGCGCAACCTGGAGATGGCATTGCCGGGTGCGGACGCTCGGGCGATCGTGGACGGCGTGTTTCTTTCGATCGCGCGGGTACTGGCCTGTTTTGCGCGCTTTCCGGAGATTCGCAGCTGCGGTCCGGAAGCATGGATCCGCTGCGAGGGCCTGGAACACGTCGAAGCAGCCCGAAAGCGCGGACGAGGCATTCTTTTTGCGACTGCGCACTTGGGCAACTGGGAGCTGAGCGCCTTTGCCTATGCCATGCTCGCGGAGCCGATGGACGTGGTGGTCCGCCCGCTCGATAACCCATTGATCGATGCCCTGGTGGAGCGCCGGAGGGCGCTTTCGGGGAACCGGGTGATCGCGAAATCCGAGCCCGCGCGGGCTATCCTGCGGGCGCTTTCCGCCAATCGGGCGGTGGGGATTCTGGTCGATCAGAACGCAGCGCAGGAATCCGGCGCTTTCGTCGATTTCTTCGGGATTCCCGCCTCGGCCGGGACGGGCTTCGCAAAACTGGCGGCGCGTAGTGGGGCGGCCGTGATTCCGGGGTTCGCGCTCTGGTCGGAGCGGGAGCGGCGCTACGTCTTGCGTTTTCTCCCGGCAGTAGAGATAACCGGCGACGCGGTGCGCGACACGCAGACGGTACAATTGATATTAGAGCGTGTAATTCGCGAAAATCCCGAGCAGTGGCTCTGGATTCATCGCCGATGGAAAACGCGTCCTCCCGGGGCGCCGCAGTTGTATGATCGGGCACCTGCCGGGGCAAAGACGCCGTAGCATTCTGTGGCTGGGCCTCGAGTGACAAACCGGATCCCTCGGTCTCCCCTTTACAGCGGAGTATTCGCGCTCGCCCTTTCGGCGGCCGCGGTGCTGGCATCGCTCGTATTGCGGGGAGTGCTGGAGCCGAACATCAACTTTCTGTTTTTGCTGGCCATCTGGCTGAGCGCCTGGTTTCACGGCCGCACCGGGGGTCTCACCGCGACCGCCGCCTCCGCCATCGGCATCCTCTACTTCTTCCTGCGTCCCGATCCGGCGGCGCACGCTCCTTCGTTCAGCGTGCTCGCGAATATCCTGGTCTTCATCCTGATGGGCTCGCTGGTCACCTGGGTGACGGCGTCCCTGCGGGAAAGCCGCACGGTGTTCTCTTCGACCCTTTCGAGCATCGCCGATGGTGTGGCGGCGGCCGACCGGGAAGGCCGCATCACGTTCCTCAACCCCGTCGCGGAGACGTTGACCGGCTGGCCGAGCTCGAAGGCGCGCGGCAACGCGGCCTCGAATGTCCTCAAGCTGGTGAACGAAGCGAGCGGGGAGCCCATCGCGGACTCCGATTGCCCGAGCCCTGAAGGAGCGTGTCCTGGTGGGCATGGAGAACCCCACCGCACTGGTTTCGACCAACGGGGTGAAGGTTCCGATCGAGCACAGCGCATCGCCGGTGCGCGACGATTCCGGAGAGGTCCGCGGCGCGGTGCTGGTGTTCCGCGATATAGGCAAGCGCCGGCAATTGGAAGAACAGTCCCGGCACTCGCAGAAGATGGACGCAGTGGGCCGCTTGGCGGGGGGCGTAGCGGGCGACTTCAACAACGTCCTGACCGTGATCACGGGCTATGCGGAGCTGCTGCGCGCGGAAGCGCTCGCCAATAGTGCCAACCGGCGTTTCTCGGACGAAATCATCTGGGCGGCCGAGCGCGCCGCCGCCCTGACGCGCCACCTGCTGGCCTTCAGCCGCGGCACCACGGCACAGCCCAGGGTGCTGGACCTTAACGCCGCGATCGCCGCCATAGAACCCATGCTGCGGCGCCTGCTCGGGCAGAACATCGAGATGATGTTGCTGACCACTCCGGGCCTCGGCCGCGTCCGCGTGGACCCCGCGCAGCTGGAGCAGGTGGTAGTGAACCTGGCGACCAACGCTCGCGATGCCATGCCTGGGGGCGGCAAGCTGGTGATCGAAACCGCCAATGTGGAACTCGACGAAGCCGGCGGCAAGAACGTCGGGGTCGCTCCGGGACAGTACGTGATGCTGGCGGTGAGCGATACGGGCATCGGCATGAATGCCGAGACCAGGTCGCGGCTTTTCGAGCCGCTGTTTACGACCAAGGCTCCGGGCAAGGGCAGCGGGCTGGGGCTCGCGACCGTCTATGGCGTGATCAAGCAGGCCGAGGGACAGGTGACCGTCTACAGCCAGCCGGACTGCGGGACGATCTTCGAAATCTACCTGCCTCGTGTGCAGGAGCTCCCGGAAGCACCCTCCAAGAAGAAGTCGGCGAAGGGCTCCGAGACGATCCTGCTGGTGGATGACGAAGAGGGTGTGCGCAAGCTGGTGCAGGCCGTCCTGCAGACCAATGGTTACGACGTCCTGGAGGCGGCCAATGGAGGCGCGGCGCTGGCGGTCTACGAAAAGAACGGTCACAAGATCGACCTGGTGCTGACCGATATCGTGATGCCGCAGATGACCGGCTTCGAACTCGCGCGGCAGCTTTCCGAGCGCACGCCCGGGTTGAAGATCCTCTACATGTCGGGTTATCGCGACCATTCGGGCAGCGCGCCGGTGCGCGCATTCCTGCAGAAACCCTTCACGCCGGACGCACTGCTGGCAAAGGTCCGGGAGGTGCTGGACACCGCGGAAACTGCCGGTGGAAACGCGGTCACCGGGGCCTGAAAACAGGCGGCTGGCGCTCGAAACATGATATGTTTGTATGTTTCGAGCGAAGGAGGAGTCGCTAGAACAATGAAGGGTAGCCCCAAAGTAATTCAGGCTTTAAACGAAGCCCTCAAAGAAGAGCTCACCGCTATCAACCAGTATTTCCTGCACGCCGAGATGTGCGAGAACTGGCACTACGGCAAGCTGGGCGATTACATCAAGAAACAGTCGATCGATGAAATGAAGCATGCCGAAGCGATCATCGAGCGCATTCTGTTTCTCGACGGCACTCCGAACATGACGGAGCTGATGCAGATCAACGTGGGGCAGAACGTGAAGGCGCAGCTCGAGAACGATCTGAAGCTCGAGGTCGATGCGGTGGCGCAGTACAACCAGGCAGTCGAACTGGCCCGGCAGGAAGGCGATAACGCCTCACGCGAGCTGTTTGAGAAGCTCCTGAAGGATGAAGAGCAGCACGTCGATTGGCTCGAAGCGCAGATCTACCAGATCGGCGAAATCGGCTACGAGCGATATCTTTCCCAGCAGATCAAAGAAAAGTAGGTCCGGCGGTCAGCCGCCGATGGAATACATGGGTCGTGGAGGGGCCACGAAGCGCGTGGAATTGATTTCGTGGCCTTCCCACTTACCCGCCACATTGCGCCGGATACGCGCGGCGATCTCCTCGTCGCTCGCGCCGGAACGCAGCAGCGATTTTACGTCGTCCTCTTCAATCGCAAACAGACAATAGCGCAGCTTGCCGTCGGCCGTCAGGCGGATCCGGTTGCAGTTCAGGCAGAAGGGCCGGCTGACGGAGGCGATGAATCCCACGGTGCCGTTGCCATCCGCGTACGCGTACTCGGTGGCGGGCGCGCGCGGGTCGGGGTCGGGCACCGGCACGAGCGGCGAAATCTCGCTGCGACAGCATGCGCGATGATGTCGTCGGCCAGCAGCACTTTCGAGCGGTCCCATAGGTGCTGCGCATCGAGCGGCATGAACTCGATGTAGCGGACCTCGAAGCCGTTTTCGCGCGCGTAGCGCGCCAGGGGAACGATGTCCGGCTCCACCAGATTCTTCACCGCCACGGCGTTGAGCTTGATCTTCTGATACCCGAGCCGCTTGCAGGCGTCGAGCCCGGCCAGCACCTTGGCGAGATCGTCGCGGCGGGTGATGGTCTGAAAACGTGCGCGATCGAGGGTGTCGAGGTGGACGTTGATGCGCCGCAGCCCGGCGTCGATACAATGGCGCCGCCAGTTCCGGCAGCAGCACGCCGTTGGTGGTAAGCGCGAGGTCGCGTGATGCCGGGGATGGCGGCCAGGCGGCGGACCAGCACGGGCAGATCGCGGCGCACCAGCGGCTCGCCGCCGGTGACCCGCAGCTTGCTGACGCCCAGGCCGACGGCGATCGCGGACGAAGCGCTCGATCTCCTCGAAGTCCAGGATCTCGCGCGCGGTCGACGAACTCCACGCCGCTTTCCGGCATGCAGTAGAAGCAGCGGATGTTGCAGCGGTCGGTCACGCTGATCCGCAGGTTGTCGTGGATGCGGCCGAAGGTGTCGACGAGCGGCGCGGTGGACATCTACTCCTACTTCAGTGCGAGCATGCGCTCGAGCGGCAGAAGTGCGCGGCTCATGAGTTCGGGCGCCAGTTCCACGCGAGGCTCGAGTGAAGCAGGCAGTCGCGCAGTTTTTCGAGCGTGTTGAGCTTCATGTACGGGCACTCGCTGCAGTTGCAGTTCTCGTTGGCCACGAAATAGAAGCGCTTGCCCGGCGCCACGCGCGCCAGGGAGTGCTGCACGCCGCTCTCGGTCATGATGATGAATTCGGCGGCGTTACTTTGCGCGCACCACTCGATGATGGCCGAAGTGGAGCCGATGAAATCGGCCATGGCGAGCACGGCTTCGGGGCACTCCGGGTGGGCGACCACCAGGGCGTCCGGATGCTCGGCCCTGGCCTCGGCGAGGCGGCGGGCCGGGAACGTGGCGTGGACGATGCAGGCGCCCTGCCAGATCTTCATGTTCTCGCGTCCGGTCTGGCGCCGGACGTAGTTGCCCAGATTGACGTCCGGCAGGAACAGCACGGGCTTTTCCGCGGGAATCGAGTTCACCACCTTCACGGCGTTGCGCGAGGTGCAGAGGATATCGCTTTCGGCCTTCACCTCGATCGAGGTGTTGATGTAGCTGACGATGACGTGGTCGGGGTTACGGCGGCGGAATTCGCGGACGGGTTCGACCGGGCAGCCTTCCACCAGGCTGCAACTGGCCTCGCGGTCGGGCACTACCACCACTCGCTGCGGGTTCAGCACCTTCGCTGTTTCGGCCATGAACCAGACGCCGCAGAAAGCGATCACCTCGCCCTCGAATTCGCGCGCCTTGCGGGCCAGTTCGAGGCTGTCGCCGACCACGTCGGCCAGTTCCTGGATTTCGGGCTCCTGGTAATGGTGCGCCAGCAGGATCGCCTTGCGGCTCTTCTTCAGCTCCAGAATTTCGTCGGCGATGGTGGGAGCTACGTACATGCGGAGGCTGCTAGTTTCAGTTCTACCGAGTCCGTCATAATGGAAGTCGTGCGGGTGGTCCTGGTTTCGACTTACGAGCTGGGACGCCAGCCGTTCGGCCTGGCATCCCCGGCGGCGTGGCTGCGCGCCGACGGCCATCAGGTGACGGCTGTGGATCTTGCGTGCAGCCCCCTGCCGCCGGACGGGATCGAACAGGCCGACCTGATCGCGTTCTATCTGCCGATGCACACCGCTACCGGCTGTTCCTGCGGGTGCTGGACCGCGTGAAGCGCGCGAATCCCTGGGCCCATCTCTGCGCCTATGGGCTGTACGCGCCGCTGAACGAGCCGATGCTGCGCCGCAACGGCGTCGACACGGTGATCGGCGGCGAGTTCGAACAGGCGCTGGCCGACGGTGCGCCGCGGGGCGAAGGCTGCGGGCCGAGCGCAGGTCTCCCTCGAACGGCAGCAGTTCCTGGTGCCGGATCGGACCGGCCTGCCGCCGCTCGGCGCGCTACGCGCGGCTGGTGCACGGAATCCGGAATGCGGCGCGTGGGTTACACGGAGGCGTCGCGCGGCTGCAAGCATCTGTGCCGGCATTGCCCGGTGGTGCCGGTGTATCGCGGGGTGTTCCGCATCGTGCAGCCGGACGTGGTGCTCGAGGACATCCGCCGGCAGGTGGCCGCGGGCGCCGAGCACATCACGTTCGGCGACCCGGACTTCTTCAACGGCCCCGGCCACGCGCATGCGCGATCGTGGAGGCGCTGCACGCGCGAGTGGCCCGGCCTGACCTACGACGTCACCATTAAGGTCGAGCACCTGCTGCGGCATCGCGACCTGCTGCCGGTGCTGCAGCGGACGGGCTGCCTGTTCGTCACGAGCGCGGTGGAATCGCTCGACGACGCGGTGCTCGAGACGGCTGCAGAAGGGCCACACGCGCGCGGACTTCGTCGAGGCGCTCGACTTGATGCGCGCAGAGGGACTGCCGCTCTCGCCCACGTTCATTCCGTTCACGCCGTGGACGACACCCGCGAGCTACCGCGAATTCCTGCGGGCGCTGGCCGAGACTCGGCATGGAGGACCAGGTAGCGCCGGTGCAGCTGGCGATCCGGCTGCTGCTGCCCGAAGGCTCGCTGCTGCTGGAATTGCCCGAAGTCCGCGCGATGATCGAGCCGTTCGATCCGCGCGGGCTCGTGCTATCCGTGGCGCCATCGCGGATCACGGGGTGGATGAGCTGGCGCGCGGCATCCAGGAACTCGTGAAGCGGGAAGAGCGCCGGCGCACTCCGCGCTCCGCGATTTTCCGCAAGGTGTGGGATCTGGCGAGCGGCGGCGAGTTTCCGGCGATGTGCCGATGGCTGCGCGGGCGACGATCCCGTATCTGACGGAGCCCTGGTATTGTTGAGCGGAGCCTACGGAAGAGCAGTTAGCTCTTGTATAAGAGAACAGATGATATCCCGCCGCTTGTTTCTCGGAGCTGCTGCGAATTGTTTGCTGGCGTCGTCGCGGGTCAGTGTCGAATCCATCTCTGTGATTAGCGCGCAGCCGGAGTTCTATCATGGTTGGCCTACGCTTGCCGTACGCGCCGATGGTGAACTTCTGGTGGCCTACTCCGGCGGCCGGGAGTCCCATGTCTGTCCTTTCGGTCGCGTAGAATTGATTCGCTCGCACGATGGCGGGCGCACCTGGAGTTGGCCGGAAGTCCTGATGGATTCGCCCATCGATGACCGTGATTCCGGTGTACTGGTGACACCTTCCGGTACACTGCTCGTCACCACATTCACCTCACTTGCTTACGAAGACGTACTGAGGAAAGCATCCAACTGGCCCGTGGAGCGGCTGGCGCGCTGGCAGGCCGTGCAGCGCCGCACCACCGAATGGCAGCGTCGAAACCTTCTCGGCACCTGGATGCTACGGTCTACCGACGCCGGCATGACGTGGTCCGCGCCTTATCGCGTGCCGGTCAATAGTCCGCACGGTCCGATCGCGCTTTCGGACGGGCGTCTGCTCTACGTGGGCAAGCAATTGTGGGAGCCCGGCGAAAAGGTAGGCGTCTGCGACTCCTCCGACGGCGGACGGACCTGGCGATGGCTGGCCGACATCCCGGCACGACCCGGAGACAGCGTGGCGGCCTACCACGAACTGCACGCCGTCGAGGCATCCCGCGGCCGGATCCTTGTCCACATCCGCAACCACAATCCGCCGAACGCTGGGGAAACGCTACAGTGCGAATCGTCCGACGGAGGCAAGACGTGGACTGCGCCGCATTCCATCGGCGTTTGGGGCCTGCCTTCGCACCTGCTGCGGCTGCGGAACGGAAGCCTCCTCATGACTTACGGTTACCGCCGCGCACCGTTCGGGAACCAGGCACGACTGAGTGCCGACGGCGGCGCCACATGGCCCGAACCTCTCACGATTTCAGCGGACGGCGCGAGCGGAGACCTCGGGTATCCGTCTACCGTCGAGTTGCAAGATGGGAAACTGCTGACGGTCTGGTATGAGAGGCCGAAGGACAGCACGCAAGCCGTATTGCGGCAGGCGCGTTGGTCGGCGCAAGCCTAATAGCGAAGTGTTATGCTCGATCACGTGGTGCAAGGGGTTCCGGCCCGGGTGATCGTTACCGGCCTGGTTCTGGCTTGTGGGGTTGTCGGCGCACAAGTTCCGCCAGATCGAGCGCCTTCTCCTGCCGAAGCGGCTCGGCAAATTCACTTGGTAGGCGCGGCTCGGCTCCTCGGCGATCGGCTGAGGCTTACGCCGGCGGGAGTCCAACGGGTGGGCGCCGCTTGGTTCTCGCCGAAGCAAATAGTGACCGCGGGATTCGAAGCGGAATTCCTTTTTCAACTCACGGACCAAGGTGGATTGGGACCCGGCGCCGATGGCTTCGCTTTTGTGCTTCAGAATGAAGGACTCAATGCGCTCGCCGGACGTGGCTCGGCTGGCGGCTTCGCCATCGGCGATGGTTGGCACGATCCCACGAAGCCGGGAATTCCGCGCAGCATCGCCGTCTTCTTCGATACCTACTACAACGGCGATGCCGACGATCCGTCGGATAACTACATCGCGATCTGCACCAACGGCGCGATTCCAGAGATGCATTGGCCTCCGCGCCGCCTGGGCGTGGCCAGAAAGCTCAAGATTCACCTGAAAGACAGACGCGTCCACAAGGCTCGGATCCGGTACAAGCCGCCGATGATGGCGGTCTATCTCGATGACGGAGAGCCGAGCGTCCGCGTGCCGGTCGATCTCGCCACGGTGGTGGATGCGTCCGGGACCACATACGTCGGGTTCACGGCATCGACGGGAAACGGGTGGGAGAATCACGACATCCTCGACTTCCATTTTCAGCCGAGCCATCCGAATGTGTCCTCGGAGCTCTTCGCCGTACAATCCGACGTTCAATTCCTACGGGCGAACTGCCTGGAGGGCCGAAACCTTTGCACGCCGGCGGAGACCATCGTCGAGGAACTCCGGCCGGGATGCTACCACGTGATCCTGCCTGCCCACCTGGTGTGGGGCGCCAGCATCCCGAATCCGGAGGGGCGAACGGCGGTCATCGAAAACGTGCGCGGAATGATTTGCCTGGCCCGCGAGTCGCGCGGCGGGGAAACCTGCAGTGGGCCGGGCGGCATTGGCGCGGACGGTGAGGAACAGGTGAATCCGAAATCCTTGCTGGACTCGGGCGCAAACGCTGGGGCGTTGATCATCAAAACGGAAAAGGGGCGAACCTGGTTCTCGGTGAACGATGCCAGGAACCGCCCCTTTGCGCGAAACGAGGGCTTCTTCGAATTCGACGTTCGGCTGAACTGAGCGCCTCTCTAGCTCCGTGCTTTTTTCACCGCTTCGATCAGCTCCGGGACCACCTGGAACAGATCGCCGACGATGCCGTAGTCGGCCACTTCGAAAATCGGAGCATTCGCGTCTTTGTTGATGGCGACGATGGTGCGCGAGCCCTTCATGCCCACCAGGTGCTGGATGGCGCCGGAGATCCCGACCGCCATGTACATCTTCGGAGCGACGGTCTGGCCCGAGCTGCCCACCTGCCGCTCCATGGGGAGCCAGCCGGCGTCGCAGATCGGGCGCGAGGCGGCCAGTTCGGCGCCGAGCGCCTGCGCCAGTTGCTCGACCAGCGGGATGTTCTCCGCTTCCTTGATGCCGCGGCCCACCGAGACGATGATCTCGGCAGCGCCCAGATCCACGGCGCGCTGCGATTCGCGGAAGAGGTCGAGCGGCTTGGTGCGGATGTCGGCGGCGGCGAGCTGCGGCGTGAAGGCTTCGACCGGCGCCGTGCCTGCCACGGCATGATCGGCGCGGTACGCGCCGGCCTGCAGGGAAGCGAAGTGCGGGCCCTCGCCGGTGAAGCGAATGTCCGCGTTGACCTTGCCCTGGAATAGCTGGCGCACCAGGATCAGCGCGCCGTTCTCCACGCGATGGCCGACCACGTCGCTGACCGCCACGCGGCCGAGCGCGGCGGCCAGCTTCGGCAGAAAATCGCGCACCTGGTAGGTATGCGGAAAGAGCACGAGCGTGGGCTTCGCCTGGCGATCAACTGCCGCAGCGCCGCGGTGTAGCCATCGGGCGTGTAGTCCTTCAGCAGCTCGTGCTCGACGCTGTAGACCTTTTCGAGCTGCTTGCCGGCCAGTTCGGCGGCCAGAGCGCCGATGCCCTGCCCCAGCACGGCGGCGGAAACCGGGACGTTCAGTTCTCCCGCGAATTGCTGGGCGGCGGCGAGCGTCTCGAACGACATGCGGTTCCATTCGCCGCCGCGCTGTTCCAATACGACCAGGATGCTCATAGGACGCGCGCCTCGAATTTCAGTTTTTCCACCAGTTGCGCGGCCGCTTCTTTCGGGCTGCCCTCGAAGATCTGCGTGCGCTTGGTGCGCTCGGGCAGGTAGACGCGGTCCAGCTGGATGCTCGATGCGCCGGGGGCTGCCGCCGAGTTCGGCGGCGGTCAGGTTCGCTGGATCTCCTTCGTCTTGGCCTTCTTGATGCCCATCAGGGTGGCGTAGCGCAGCTTGCTGATGCCCGATTGAATGGTCAGCAGCGCGGGCAGCGGCATCTCGACATGCTGGAACCAGCCGTCTTCCAGTTCGCGCTTCACGCGGATGCCGGAGCCGTTCGCTTCCACCTGCATGATGATGGTGGCGTGCGGCAGGCCCAGCAGTTCGGCCAGGATGACGCCGGTCTGCCCGTAGCCCAGGTCGTCCGACTGCAGGCCGGTGAGCACCAGGTCGGGCGCTTCGGCTTCAGGGCGGCGGCCAGCAGCCGGCCGGCGGCCAGCGGGTCGTAGTCGGCGAGATCGTCTTCTTCGATGTGGATGGCGCGGTCGGCGCCTTTGGCCAGCGCTTCGCGAATGGTCTGGGCGGCGCGCGCCGGTCCGGCGCACAGCGCGACCACTTCTCCGCCGTGCTTCTCCTTCAGCTGCAGCCCTCTTCCAGCGCGTAGGCGTCCGGCTCGTTGATCTCGTAGCTCAGATCCGCCTCTTCGATCCACTTGCCCGAGGATGCGATGTGCAATTGCGAATCGCGAGCGGGAACCTGTTTGATCGCAACGACGATTTTCATAGATTGCGGCCTAGGAGCCGGTCGAGCCGCCGGCCGCTATTCCTCGGTATCGCTTGAAAATCAGGCAGCCGTTGGTGCCGCCGAACCCGAAACTGTTCGAAAGCGCATATTCGATCTTCATCGGGCGCGCCTGATTGGGCACGTAGTCCAGATCGCACTGCCGGATCGGGGTTCTCGAGATTGATGGTGGGCGGCGCGATCTGGTCGCGGATGGCCAGCACGGTGATGCCCGCCTCCAGGCCGCCGGCGCCGCCCAGCAGGTGGCCGGTCATCGATTTGGTGGAACTGACCGCCACCTTGTAGGCATGGTCGCCGAAGGCCCGCTTGATGGCAGCGGTTTCGGCGCGGTCGCCCACCTCGGTGGAGGTGCCGTGCGCGTTGATGTAATCGATCTGCTCGGGTTCGATGCCGGCATCGCGCAGCGGCATTGCGCATCACGCGGAAGGCGCCGTCGCCGTCTTCGGGCGGCGCGGTGACGTGGAACGCGTCGGCGCTCATGCCGTAGCCGACCATTTCCGCCAGGATGCGGGCGCCGCGGCGCCGGGCGAACTCCAATTCCTCGAGCACCAGGATGCCGGCGCCTTCGCCCACCACGAAGCCGTCGCGGTCCGTGTCCCACGGGACGCGACGCCCGCAGCGGCTCGTCATTGCGCGTGGAAAGTGCGCGCATGGCGGCGAACCCGCCGATGCCCATCGGGGTGATGCAGGCTTCGGTGCCGCCGCAGATCATGGCATCGGCGTCGCCGCGCTGGATCATCCGGAACGAATCGCCGATCGAGTGGGCGCTGGTGGTGCAGGCGGTCGCCGTGGCCGAATTCGGTCCCTTGGCTCCGCTGCGGATCGAAACGTAGCCGGACGCCAGATTGATGATGGTCGCCGGAATGAAAAATGGGGAAATGCGGCGCGGCCCTGTTCCAGCAGGGTCTGATGCTCGCGTTCGATGACCTCGAATCCGCCGATGCCGCTGCCGATATAGACGCCGACCTGCTCGGCGTCTCCGGCGTCACCTTCAACCCGGAACTCTTCAGGGCGAACTCCGCCGCCGCAATGGCGAACTGGATGAAGCGCCCCATCTTCTTGATTTCTTTTTTCTCGATGTAACTGGCGGGATCGAAACCCTTCACTTCTCCCGCGATCCGGCAGGAAAAGGCGGAGGCATCGAACTGGGTGATGGGCCCGATGCCGATTTGGCCACTCGAATCGCCTCCCAGGACTCTTCGGTCCCGATCCCAAGCGGCGTCAGCAGACCGACGCCGGTCACTACAACTCTTCGTGACAAAACCATCTCCCTGGCGAGAAACGAGCTACTTCTTGGAAGTTTTGCTCTCGATGTATTCCACCGCGTCTTTCACGGTGGTGATCTTCTCGGCGTCTTCGTCGGGGATTTCCAGCTCGAAGGCCTCTTCAAAAGCCATCACCAGCTCCACGATGTCCAGCGAATCGGCGCCCAGATCGTCAACGAACGACGCGTTGCTATCCACCTGGCTCTCATCCACGCCGAGTTGCTCGACAATAATCTGCTTCACCTTCTGCTCAACTGCCATGATTCCTCCTGGGATATTGCGAACGCGTTGATTTTAGCGAGCTTTACGGAGTTTCCGCAAGTGATGGAGCGGCGCTTTCCGGGAGGCGGGCAGGCGGGGGAGGCCTGCCCCCGAATCAGAAGGTCATCCGCAGGCCTACCTGGACCTGGCGCATACTGCCCGCCGAACGGATCTGGCCGAACTGGCTGGAACTCAGTGTAGCGGTCGGCGCACCCAGGTTGACGAAGTTGAAAGAGTTGGTGAACTCGCCGCGGGCCTGCAGGACCAGGCGCTCCGAAATGTGGAAATTGCGGAACATGCCCATGTCCACGTT
Source organism: Terriglobia bacterium (assembly GCA_963796675.1). Lineage (GTDB taxonomy): Bacteria > Acidobacteriota > Terriglobia > Bryobacterales > Bryobacteraceae > CAWCDJ01. Next base: position 13,069 of record CAWCMS010000020.1, on the reverse strand, counting down.
CTTCGCTCCCGGACGCGTCCATCAGATTGCGTCGCCAGGTTGCCGTCGGCTCCGTTGGCCGGCTTGGCGAAGGCCGCGGTATTGAACCACGCGTTGGTGCGTCGTTGCGCGAGCGGTTCGGATCGAGGTACGGATCGCCCACCAGCATCGACGCGATCGTTGTTGGTGCCGTCCAGATTGATGTCGCGTGCCGGTGGTGATGTTGAAGGGCAGTCCGCTTTGCAGGGTCACGATGCCGGACACCTGCCAACCGTTGATGATGGCGCGCAGCACCGGATTGGTCTTGCCGAAGTAGTCGATGTCCCAGATCATGGATCCGCACGCGCCACCTGGCGGCGGTCGTTATCGGAGCGGCCGCGCTCCAGCGCCGAGGTTGCGGTAGTCCTCGGCACCGCCGTTGACGGTATTGTTGTCCAGTTGCACATCTTCCAGAGCTTTCGAGAAGACGTAGAAGCCCTTCACGGCTGAAATGGCCGCGCCATGCGCTTCTCCACCGTGATCTGCAGGCGTTGTAGGAAGTGTTCATGACCGATTGCACCGAGTAGATGTTGCGACAGCGACGCCGGGCTGGATCGGCCGCCGGTTATTCACGTTGCGAGGTGGTGGCGGTGGACTGTGTAGAACGGGTAGTTCAGGTCGATCGGCGAACGGCAGGCGGTGGCCGAAGGAGCCCACGTAGGCGGCGGTCACGGTCAGTTCTTTGACCACCTGCCGCTGCACCGAGAAATTCAACTGGTAGGTGTAGGGCCAGCGGAAATTCGGGCGCGATTCCGTAGATCGCCGCCGGCAGGATGAACTGCGGGCATTGTCGGATTGTAAGTGAACGGGAAGGGCGAAACGCCGCCCGGCAGCAGTCCGTAGGGATTGCTCAGCGACTGCACGGTGTTGAACTGCTGGCGCACGGCGAACGGCTGGTAGTTCGAAGTGGAGTTCCACTCGTTGCCGGAGACGCTGCCGTAGAATATGCCGGCGCCGGCGCGGACCGAGGTCTTGCCATCGCCGAAGGGATCCCAGGCCAAGCCGATGCGCGGCGAGAAGTGCGTCTTCTGCGTGGCGACGATGCCGCGGCCGACTCCGGGGTCGCCGGGCACCAGCAGGCCGGTGGGAACGTTGCGAGCCTTTCAGGACCTGCGACTGCACGCCCTGTTCGAAGGTCGACTCGCGGTCGAACGGGTCGGTCGGCGGCGGTCTGCAGGTCCCAGCGCAACGCCCAGATTCAGAGTGAGGCGCGGGTGGATGCGGAAATCGTCCTGGACGAAGAGCGCGCCGGTCCAGAAATTGTCCATGGCGGTGATGGGCGCGTCCTGGTTCATGGTGACGGGCAGACCGAGCAGGAAATCGGCCGAAGCCGTTGCCGGTCTTGGAGCCGCTGAAGGAGAAGACGCCGTAGTTGTTGAGCAGCGTCTGCTGAATATCTTTATTCAGAGCCAGTTCGCCGCCGAATTTCAAGCGTGTGGCGGCCCGTGCATGTAGCTCACCTGACGTCGCGCGTGGAGTAGAAGTTCGTGCCGGCCACGGGTCCGGCGATCGACTGGCCGAGCGTGAAATACCCGCTGACGGTGATCTGCGGCAGGGAAGGCGTGCCCTGCGGGCGGAACGTCGAGCCCAGATCGCCGAGCGAGGTCCCCGGCAGGTTCAGACGTCCACCGAAGTTGCGGGTGTAGGTGACCCAGAACTGATTGACCGCTCGACGGCCCGATGGTGCAGGTGTGGCTGGCGTTGACGTTCTGCTGCCGCCAGTTGTAGTTCTGGGTGGACCATGGCATGTTGCCGCCGTTGACTGAAAGATATTGACACCGCTGGTCTCGTAATAGCTCCCGGTCAGCCGCTGACGATCGCTGATGGCGTGATCGATCTTCACCAGAACCTCATCCGTGTTGTAGGGATTGGGGATGTAGCCCTGCCAGAAGTTGCCGGAGAGATTGGGCAGCGGAATGTACCCGTTGAGGATCTTGACCGCCACGGGGTCCCAGCGGGTGGAGGGGATGATGCCGTTCGGGAAAGGGCTTGTTGCTGTTGAGCGGATCGTTCGGCTTGGTCTTGGACTGGGAGAAGTCGCCCGTGCGCTCCAGGGCGTCGGCACGACGGCGCTGTTCAGGAACTGGCTCTGATTCTGGCGCAGACCCGGAGTAGGTGCCGAAGAAGAACGTCTTGTTTTTGCGGATGGGGCCGCCGAAGCTGCCGCCGAACTGGTTGCGATGCAGGGGGTTAACGGTGAGGGCACCCCAGTCGTAGGCGTTCAGGTCGTTGTTGCGGAAGAACTCGAACAGCGACCCGTGAAAGTAGTTGCCGCCCGATCGGGTGATGATGTTGATCACGCCGCCCGCAAAGCGGCCGTATTCGGCGCTATAGCTGTTGGTCACCACGCGGAACTCTTCCACGGCGTCGGGATTGGGCGCGATGTTGCCCGTGTTGCGCAGGCCGGTCATATTGGTGCCGCCATCCAGGTAATAGTTGACGGAGCCGGCGCCGCCGTCCACGCCGCCGTTGATCATGGTGCGCTGTTCGGGATAGCCGAGCACGATGCTGTTGGAAGTCGACGAAACGCCCGGAGGTCAGGTGAGAGCAGCGTATAGACGTTGCGGCCGACGATCGGCAGGTTGGTGATTTCGGCATTTTCGACGGTGCGGCCGATCTGGGCGTTATCGGTGTTGACAGTGGGAGGGGCGGCGGTCACGTCGATGTCTTCGGTCATGGTGCCGACATCCAGTGTCGCGTCCACGCGGGCAGGGACGTTGATCCCGAGCGCGATATCCTTTTGGACGAACTTCTTGAAGCCGGTGGCGCTGATTTCGACGGTGTAGTCGCCCATCGGCATGAATTCCATGCGATAGTCGCCCTGCGTATTGGTGGAAACGGTCCGCACCTGGTTGGTGCCGGTGTTGGATGCCGCCACCTGGGCGCCCGGTACGACGGCTCCGGTCTTATCGGTGACGGTGCCGAATAAAGTGGACGTCGTCTGGGCATACGCCAGCGGCGCGGCAAGCAAGCAAAAAACGAACGCGGTTCTCAATTCCGACCTCCTTGGGGCGCACTAGCGCCTTCCCGAAGCTTTCGAGATATCGCCAGAATAGGTACGGGCTTTTGAGGCCTGCAAGTGATCAACGGTTCTCAACCGTTACAGGACGGTTCGCGAACGTATCCTCAAGGCGTTAACCTATATCGGGTGGGATCCCTGGTATTTCCGAATGCAGAGCAGGCGCGCGCCGCCCTGGATGAGATTCTGTCCAGCGACACGTTCTCCCGCTCCGAACAGCTTCGGAGCTTCCTGCGCTACGTGTGCGAGCAGGCGCTCTCCGGCCGGGGAAAGGAGATTAACGAGTACAGCGTGGCGGTGGAGGCTCTGGGTAGGCCGGCCGATTTTTCGCCGGGGGACGATTCTTCGGTGCGGCGGGCAGCCTACGAACTTCGACAGAAGCTGCAAAAGTATTACGAGACGGAGCACCCGTCGGCCGCGGTGCGGATTGAACTGCCGAAGGGCTCTTACGCACCCCGGTTTGTCGAGGCACTGACAAAAGCGCCGGGCGGACCGCTGGCGCCCCGGTCCCGCCACAGTCCGCTGATCTGGCTGTTGGGCGGTGGCCTGGCGGCCTCCCTGATTGCGGTCGCCGTGCTCGTGCTGATGCAAGCCCGCGGCGGGGTGCGTGTGGACCCGGTGGTGCGCAGCGCGTGGCTCCCTCTGATCCACCCCGGCGGGCAGGTGCTGATCACGGTGGGCACAACCCTGCATCTGATCGTGCGGCCCTATATGAATGTGGTTGCGGAGGGGCTGCCGAAGTATCCGGCGCCCCCCGAGCTCTATCCGCTGTTCCGCCAACACCGCCGGCTCGACCCGGGGACCGAGCTGTCCATGCATCCGGTGGACAACTCCGTCCAGTTGGGGCACGCAGAGGCCCTGGCGATCGCTTCTTCGACGCTCTCGCTGCTGGGGGCGCCGTTCCAAACGCTGCCGGAGCGCAGCGTTTCGGCGCCGGCGCTCCGCGGCCGCAACGTGATTCTGATCGGCGATCCGCAGAACAGCATCACGGCTGCGCAAAGGTTGGACAACACGCCCTTTACCCTGGACTTTGACCCGGCGATCGGGGACCTGGTCGTGCGGGAGCGAGGCGGCTCCCACACCGTGTGGGCGGGAAAACGCGGGCCCGACAAACGATATTCGTTGGTTTACGGGCTGATTTCGGTGCTGCCGGGAGAGGGCGAGAAGTCCGGGCCGCACCGCACGGTCATCTTCTCAGGGATCACCTCGGTGGGAACACACGGCGCTGCCGAGTTTTTCTCGCGGCCGGAAGGCTTGAACGTGTTGCTTCGAAAGCTGGAGGCCGAAGGTTACTCGGGACTGCCCTCGGCCTACCAGGTAGTGGTGCGCTGCCAGAGTGACGATACCCTGCTGCTTTCGACGGAGTACGTCGCGCACCGGGTGATCGCGCGTTAGGCAGCTGAGCACATACATCTCAGTGAGTCATCGGAAGGATGATGCTGCTCTGCGAGGTCTTTCCGTTGGTCTGGATGGTAAGCGGGTAGTTGCCATCCGCCATGCTCGGCACGATGAAGTTGACCTGGAACAGGCCGACTCCCACCAATCCCGCGTAGGATGCAGTCACGTTGGTGGTGCCGATCGTGACAGTCACCGGGCTCGAAAAGACGACTGGTGAATTCACCAGATTTCCCGATGTGGAGGGGCCGAGACCGGTGGCGTAGAGCTGAATGATATCCCCGGCTTTGGCCTTGGCGGCCTGCGCATAAAGCGCCGGATCGCCGACGATCGTGTAGGTGTCGTTATAGAGAGCCGAAGGGAAGTTCTCTCCACCCAACGTGTAGTAGAAGAGTCCGGGCGCGCTGCTGACCGCTGCGACGCTCAGCGTGTTGCTGGGTACGCCGTTGTTGATCACCTGCACGGACACGCTGCCCGAGAGATTTGCTGGCGCCTGAACGTTCACCTGGGTCGGACTGATGTAGTAGACCGGCACCAGGAGGCCGTTGATCTTGACCTGCACTCCGCTCAGCGAGATAGGCAGCACGTCGCCGTTCGTAAAGTCGCTGCCGGTCCAGATGCGGGTCGTGCCGGAGAGGTTGGCCCCCTTGATTTCGACCCAGGAGCCGGAGACCATGCCGTCCTGATGAGTCGCGCCGTTCGAGACGGTGGAGATGGTGGGACCGGTGATGGCGCTGGCGGGCGGCTCACGATACATGATGATGCCGGCATCGTCCCACCAGAAGAGGTAGAGCTTGTCGTTGCCTCCGAAAGCGGCCTGTACGGAAGCGGGATAGACGCCGTAGTCGCTGGTGAGGTCGAGCGACGCGACCGCGCAGGTGGTCCAGGTGACGAAATCGTTGGTGCGGGAGAGTTTGGGGTTGCCGCACTGAGCGTCGCCGGAGCCGCTGTTTTCGCCGAAGAAGACGGCGCCGCGGCCCTGCGAGTCGACGGTCAGGTCGGCCGGATAGTCGGTGGAGGAGTTGCCGTCGGGAGGAATTCGCACGGGCGCGGCCCAGGTGAGTCCGCCGTCATCGGATCTCGAGGTATAGAGGTTATCTCCACTGTAGCCGTCGTCGCGTTGCACATAGACGAGGAGCCTGGGATTCAGGCCGAAGTATTGAATTTTGATGAACAGGCCACCGCTCGAATTGTTGAGGCTGTCCATCACCTTGGCCGGAGCGGCTCCGCTGGCGGGCCTCCAGAACATCAGATTCGAGTTGTAGTCCTGCGTCAGATCGCCGGCCCACCAGGTGATGGCGGGATTGCCCGCGCTATCGATGGCAATGGAAGCGGCGGTCTGGTCGACGGGCCGGTCGATACCCGAAACCTTCGGCGCGGATTTCGAAATCCACGTGCTCGAAGCGGAGCTTAGGGTTCCGTTGACGTATTGCAGCCCTGCGTAATTGTGGTAGGCGAGATAGATGTTGCCGCCGCGCAGCGCGACCGACGGTCCGTTTCCGCTATTGTCTTCGTCGGTGTACGAAGCCTTCTGGCTCCAGGTGACGCCGCCGTCGGTGGAGACGTAGACGCGGATGCTGCCGTCGCCGTTTTCGCTGGCGATGGCGTAGGCTCCGGTGGACTGGTCGGAGGCGAGCGAAATGCTCTGGTGGAACGTCGTGCCGATATCGCCGACCACCGCGACGTCCACGATGTTGTTCCACTGATAGAGCGCGCGATTCCAGGAGCGGAAGACGATCTTGGTGTCTGAAGGGTCGGTGTCTCCGTTGGGGTCGTCGAAAACCCAGGCCAAGATGGGGTCGCCGTTGGTATCGAAAGCGAGTGAGATGTTGTAGGCGAAGTGCTGCGCGAGATAGGAGTCGGCCGGGCCGGGGGCCGCGGCGGCGGTAGTGAATCCGGAAGGCGGCGGCCCGACGGTGATTTCGTTGGACGGATTGCTGGTTCCGGAAACGGTACTGGCGACGACCTCATATTGATAGGTCGTATAGGCGTCGATTTGGGTGTCCGAGAAAGTGTTTCCCGAGGCCGTGCCGATGCCGGCGTAAGTGCCTCCCAGAATGCGTCGTTGGACGGAATAGCTGGAGGCGGTGCCGGTCCATGCCAGGTCCACATGCTTGCTGGTAGCGGTCTTGGCGGTCAGGGCCGCCGGAGCCTGGGCGAAAAGGGGCAGGGCAGCGCACAGCATCCAAGCGCTCCCGGCGACAGCAGCCCGGCTGAGTGATCGTCTGGTACTCATGAAAATGTACGCAGAAAAACACAACAACCCGGCTCAAGGTAGAATGATTAAAACCATTGGGGAATTCGAACTTGCCCGGGCCGCCGAATGTGACGCAATTGCTCCTCGATTGGAGAAACGGCAACAAGACGGCGCTGGATGCCATGACCCCGGTCTTGTACGAGGAACTTCGACGGCTCGCCCGCTATTTCCTCTCGGATGAGCGCCAGGGTCATACGCTTCAGCCCACGGCGCTGGTGCATGAGGCCTATCTGCGTCTGGTGGACCAAAGGGCCGTGGACTGGAAGAATCGGGCACAATTCCTCGGCCTGGCGGCCAGCATGATGCGCCGCATCCTGATCAACTATGCAGAGGCCCGCAATGCGGCCAAGCGGCTGGGCAACGCGCAATTGGTACCGCTCGAAGACGCGCTGGGAGTCTCGACCAGTCCCGGACTGGACGTGCTCGAATTGAACCGTTCGCTCGAAGAGCTGGCGCGAATCGATCCGCAGCAGGGCAAGGTGGTCGAATTGCGCTATTTCGGAGGTCTTTCGGTGGAAGAGACGGCCGAAGTGATGGGCATTTCGCCTTCCACGGTCAAGCGCGAGTGGGGCACCGCCAAGCTCTGGCTGATGCATCAGATGGAAGGCGGCGAGGCCATGCAATGACGACCCGCTGGTCCGAGGTCAAGGCCGTGCTGGCCCAAGTCCTCGAGGCCGGTGCGGCAGAGCGCGCGGCGCTTCTCGAGACGCTGTGCGGAAGCGACGCCGAATTGCGGCGGTCGGTGGAATCGCTGCTGGCGCTGGAATCGGAGGCGAACGAGGCGCTCCGCACCGCGGCGGCTCCGGGAGCCGCTTTGCGAGCGGTCCCCGCGGCGCCCGAGACTATCGGCCGCTACCGCGTGCTGCGCGAAATCGGCCGCGGCGGCATGGGCGTGGTATTCCTGGGCGAGCGAGCGGACGGGGAGTTCCGCAAAGAGGTCGCGATCAAGCTGATCACGGGGACCCTCCGGCATCCCGACATGGACCAGCGCTTCCGCCGGGAGAGGCAGATTCTGGCACAGCTCGATCATCCGGGCATCGCGCGGCTGCTCGACGGCGGGGCCACCGACCAGGGGCAACCGTACTTCATCATGGAGTACGTCGACGGGCTGCCGCTGATCCAGTATTGCGACCGCAACGGTCTGGATGTGGTGGAACGGCTGCGCCTCTTCCTGCTGGTGTGCGACGCGGTGGTCTACGCACACCAGAGGCTGATCGTGCATCGCGATCTCAAGCCGGGCAATATCCTGGTGACGGCGCATGGGATCCCCAAGCTGCTCGATTTTGGGCTGGCCCGTGCGCTCGATGGCGAGGGCCTGGCGGAAGAGATTACGGTAGCGGGCATTCCGATGATGACCCCGGCGTATGCCAGTCCGGAGCAGGTGCGCGGCGAGCCGTACACGGTCTCGGGAGATGTCTATTCGCTGGGCGTGGTGTTCTTCGAACTGCTGGCGGGGCGGCGGCCATACCAGGTAAATACGGGATCGCTTACGGAATTCGCGCGGGTGATCTGCGAGCAGGAGCCGCTCGCGCTTTCCGCGGCTGCCGATGAGCGCTGGAAGCGGCGGCTGACGGGCGATCTCGACAACATCGCGGCCAAAGCGCTGGCGAAGGACGTCCAGCGGCGTTATCCCAACGTGGAGCAGTTCGCGGCGGACGTGCGGAGACATCTCGAAGGGCGGCCGGTTTCGGCGCGGCCCGCGACCATTCGCTACCGCGCGGGAAAATTTCTGCGGCGTCACCACGTCGCGGTTCCGCTGGGCGCGCTGGCGCTGGCGTTGATTCTGGCCTTTGCGGGGTATGCCTGGTGGGAGGCGCGGCGCGCGCAACGCCGGTTCGACCTGGTGCGCGGCCTGGCCCATTCGGTGCTCTTCGAGCTCCATGATTCCATGGCCCGCGTGCCCGGCACCACCGCGGCGCGCGAGTTGCTGCTGCGGCGCGGCCTCGAATACCTGGAGAAACTCTCTCGTGAAGCCGGCACCAATGCCGGGTTGGCGCGCGAGGTGGCGCTGGGCTATGAACGGATCGGCGACGTGCAAGGCAATATCGCGGATTCGAGCCTGGGGCGGCTGCCGGCCGCGCTCGAGAGTTTTCGCCGCGCGGACCAGATTCTGGATGGCTTGCTCGCCCATGACAGGACGGACGAGCCGCTGCTGGCTGACTATCTGCGGGTCTCGAGCAAGCTGGCGGGAGCTTATTCGAACGCCGGCCGGTTCCGCGAGGGCACGGACCTGGCGAAGCGCAACGTGGAGATTGCGGAGGCATCGTCGGGGCGGGACGGTTCCGGAGCGGCATCGCTGCTGGTAGCGGAGTCGGTTCTTGCGGATCTGCTGACCGACCAGGGGCATTACGCGCAAGCGATTCCGGTGCGCGAAAAGGTGCTGGCGCTGGCGCGAAAGTCGGCCTCGCAGCGCCCGCCGGATTTCGAGGCCCGCCGCACTCTGGCGGTCGCGGAGAAGCGGTTGGCGGCGCTTTACGGCGTCTCCGGCCGGTACCAGGAGTGCCGCGATGCTTACGAGGCTGCGCGAAGTATCGATGAAGAGCTGTATCGGAGAGACACTTCGAATCAGCGGGCTCGGCTGGACCTTTCCTACGACTACAGCGATCTTGGCTGGGTGATGGGCCGGCTCGGCAGTTACGACCAGGCGCTGGCCTCCCACCGGGAGGCGCTGGCGCTGCGCATCGAGGCCGCACAGGCGGACCCCAACGATTTCCGTGCGGCCGTGGCGGTGGCGAGCAGCACCGAGCGCATCGGGACACTGCTCTATAACATGCATGACCTGAATGGGTCGCTGGACAACCTGGAACGGGCCATCCAACGTTATGAGGCCCTGACGCAGGCGCGGGATGGGGATTGGAGCACGGTACGCAACCTGGCGGAAGCGCGCTCGGATACCGCCCAAGTGTTGGCGGCCCTGGCCGGAAAGCGAGGTCTGCCCGAAACGGTACGGCGGCAGCACCTGGATCGCGCGGCCCAGCTTTACCGGCAAGCTCGCCAGGCGTATGCGCGCCTGCGGGATCAGGGAGTGCTGCCGAAGAATATGGTCACGCGAATCGACGAGCTCACCGCAGCCGAGGCGGCGCTGCCGCGCGGTCCGGCTGTGCCATGATGTGATTTCGACGCCATGCCCGGGATGCGAATCGTGGTGCTGGTGGGGCTGCCGGGATCCGGCAAATCCACATACCTTTCCGAACGAGGCGCGGCCGGTCTGTCGTCGGACCGCATCCGGCACCTGCTGGCCGATGACGAAACCGACCAGACAATCCACGACCGCGTTTTTCAGACTCTCCGCTACCTGCTCCGGCAGAGGCTCGCGATCGGGCGCGAAGTCACCTACATCGACGCGACCAATCTGACGCCGCAGGAGCGGGCGCCTTACATCGGGATCGGGCGGGCGTGGGGCTGCGAGATGGAGGCTCTCTTCTTCGACGTGCCGCTCGCGGTGTGCCGGGAGCGCAACGCGGCGCGGCACCGGGTGGTGCCGGAAGAGGCCATGGAGAAGATGGCCGCCAAGCTCGTTCCCCCGTCGACCGATGAAGGTTTTGATCGCGTCGTTATCGTTAAAAACAGTGGAAACGCTGCTGGACTCGAAGGCCGCGCGGTGTGAGAATGTGTTCATGCCGGAGACCGTAATCGTTATCGCCAGCGGCGATCTTGCGCCTGTCCGCCAACCAGATGTGCTGGCCGGCGCAGGCCCAGGCGGAAGAAGCCGTCATGAGCGCCATCCGCCGCGAGGGCGCGGACGTGCGCCGCGGCCATCCCTGCATCGCCGAGAAGGGACACGGGTTCATCGACAGCCAGAAGTACGGGATGGAGTGTTTCGCGATATTCCGCCGACCGCGCCGCTGGTGGTCGTGGAAGCTGTCTGGCAGTACAGCCACCATGTGCTGCAGCGGGCTGTACACGCATCGCGGGCCGATCCTGACCGTCGCCAACTGGAGCGGCCAGTGGCCGGGACTGGTCGGCATGCTGAATCTGAACGCCTCCCTGACCAAGGCCGGCGTCACCTACAGCACGCTGTGGAGCGAGGACTTCACGGACGCGTTCTTCCTCGAGGGCTTGCGGCGGTGGCTGGCGCGGCGAGCAGGTGAAGCACGATCTCAGCCATGTGCATCCGCTCGAGCGGGCTGAAACTGCCGGCGGAGGCCGAAGCGCTCGGCGCGCGCTTGGCCGCGGACCTGCGGCGCGACGAAGGCCATCATGGGCGTCTTCGACGAAGGCTGCATGGGCATGTACAACGCCATCATTCCCGATGAACTGCTGCACCCCACCGGCGTCTTCAAGGAGCGGCTCAGCCAGTCGGCGCTCTTTGCCGCCATGCGGCAACGTGACCGACGCCGAAGCGCAGGCGGTGCGCGACTGGCTGGATGCACGGGGCATGAAGTTCCGCACCGGGCCGAATCCCGGAGACCGATCTGACCGACGCGCAGATTCTCGAGCAGTGCAAGATGTACATTGCCGCGCTGCGGATTGCCGACGAGTTCGGCTGCGACGCCATCGGCATTCAGTATCAGCAGGGGCTGAAGGACCTGGCGCCGGCTTCCGACCTGGCCGAAGGCCTGCTGAACAACGTCGACCGTCCGCCGGTGAAAGCGCGCGGCAACGGGCGCGTACTCTACGAGGGACGCGCGCTGCCGCATTTCAACGAAGTGGACGAATGCGCCGGGCTCGACGCGCTGGTGACCAACCGCGTCTGGACGCGAACTGGGCTTCGACCCGGAGACCACGCTGCACGATGTGCGCTAGGGCGAGACGCTACACCGTGGATGGCACGGAATGAGTTCGTGTGGGTCTTCGAGATTTCGGGCGCGGTGCCGCCCGCGCACCTGACCGGCGGGTACGCGGGCGCGGTGAGCGAGCGCCAGCCGCCGATGTATTTCCGGCTGGGCGGCGGCACTCTGAAAGGCGTCAGCAAGCCGGGCGAAGTCGTCTGGAGCCGCGTCTTTGTGGAAGACGGCAAGCTGAAGGTCGATATCGGCCGCGGCGCGGCGGTCGCGCTGCCCGAGGAGGAGACCGAGCGGCGCTGGCGGATCACCACTCCGCAATGGCCCATCATGCACGCGGTGCTCTACGGCGTGAGCCGCGATCAATTGATGGCGCGGCACAAGTCCAATCACGTGCAGGTGGCTTATGCGCCCGATGCGGCGGCCGCCAATCGCGCGCTCGCGGCCAAGGCCGCGATGTTTCGCGAGATGGGCATCGAAGTCGCTATCTGCGGCACGGAGCACGGCCTGGCGTAATCGCTCAAAGCAGAAAACGGACTACTTTGGGCGCCATGTAGTCCTGCACGTTGAGAAGATCGTGGCCGGATTCGAGAATCTCGAGTTGCACGTTGGGGTGCGTGGCCGCGAATTCTTCCGAGCGTGAGGCGGGGACGACATCGTCCTGCGCGCCGTGAAAGATCAACGCCGGCTGCCGGAAATCGGGGAAGTCTTCATAGGCGCCGGCGTCTTCGATCATCCGGTAGCTCAGGAGCCGCGGGCGATTCTCCGCGTAGTGAAAGAACTCGAGGTAGCCGTTGCGCCGCCATTCCTCCATCTTTTCCTCGCCCAGGTATTCGGGCCAGCGGCGGGCAAAACAGAACCCGGGCGCGAGCAGCACCAGGCGGGTGACCTCAGGATGACGGGCGGCGTACAGCGCCGCCAGGTAGCCACCCATGCTCGAGCCCATCATTGCCACCGGCTCTCCCGCCGCCAGCGTTTCGATGAGCTTCAGTTGTCCGGTGACCGGTGAGGTTCTCGAAATCGCCCGCGGCCAGATCGGGGACGTCCACGCGCGCGCCGGCGCGCTCGAGGAGGTCGCGAAAATAGCGGGCCTTGGTGGAAAACGGGCCGGACGCGAAGCCGTGCAGGTAGAGGATCCGGATCATTTTTTCTTCACCGGCGGCGGCAACTCGGGAATGTCGGTGAACTTGATCTGGGTTTCGGCGCGGAACAGTTTAAAGGGCTCGTATAGGTACAAGTTTTCGGTCATCAGGCGGCCATCGACCAGATGGCGATGGACGACCGAGGCCGGCGCCAGGAACCCGTGCGGCGAGACGACATAATCGACGCTGGCTTCGTCGCGAATGACGTGTTTGGGATCGGAGTATTGGGCCCAGACATTGACGCGGAGCGGGAGTCCGTCGCTCCTGCGAACCCAGAGAATTCCTTCGAGGGGAGTCCGGGCCACCTGACGGCCGCGGAAAGCCAATTCGCCCCCTTCAGGCGAGCGCTGCTGCCAATGGATGGCAACTGCCTCCTCGGCCCCGACCCAGGCGGTTCCGGCCTCAGACGTGGACATCTGCGCCAACCCTCGCTTCGTGAAAGTGAGGAGGATGGGGCCGTAATCGGTAGCGATATCGACCAGGCCGTACTTTTCAAAATCCTGTAGCATGCGCT
>CAWCMS010000019.1:0-16709 GCA_963796675.1 Terriglobia bacterium | reverse complement strand
AGACATCTCGAACGCCGTCTCCTGCACCAGCGACGCGAGACGTGCTATGTTGCCGTCCGAGATCTGCTCCACAGAGCCCGAGATGCTGATGGCGGCCTCCGCGTCTCCCGCAGTGCCGAACACCGGAGCACCGATGCAGCGGACGCCGATTTCCTCCTCCTCGTCATCGAGTGAGTAGCCGCACTGCCGTGTGTGCGCCAGGTCTTCTTTCAGCCGCGCCAGTGTGCAGATGGTGTTTTCATTGTGGCGCAGCATGCGCCGCCGCTTCACCATGTCGGCGACCTGCTCTTCGGACCGCCAAGCGAGGAGCGCCTTGCCCAGGCTGGTGCAGTGGCAGTCGATATGCTTGCCGACCCAGGTTGCGACCGGCGATGTTCCGCAGGGCTCCACCTTGGCGATCAGGACGGCTTCATTGTCCTCGACAATCGCCATATGGGCCGTCAAACCGGTGCGCTGGGTCAGTTCGCCGAGCAGCGGTCCGGCTTTCTGCCGCAGCAGGATGCCGTGCGAAGCCGTGTTGGCCATACGCATGAGGTTCATACCGGCTACATAGCGGCCAGAGGAAGCGATTCGCTGCAGATATCCCAGCCGCTCAAAAGTGACCAACAGGCAATGGACCGAACTCTTCGGAAAATCGAGCTGCCGGGCCAATTGCGAAAACGTGAAACCATTTTTCGAATTCGCCACCAGCTCCAGGATTTCCATCCCTCTTTCGAGCGCGGGCACGTTTGGCGTCTTTTCGGTTGCCATGGCTAGCCCCCTTCCAGCAAATTTATGACAATTCTATCAAAACTGGCTTACGGACCCGGCAGTAGCGCCGTTTCACTCTGCCTCCAGCCGCCGCAGATCCTTTTCCGAAAATTGCCCGGACGGCTCGAAATCGCTGCCCGCGGCGTAGCGCAGGAAGCCGTCGAAGGCGGTCATGGCCTCGGGATAGGCTTCGTCGAAGCGATCGCGCAGTCGCAGAGTCGTGATCAGCAGTTTCCCGCCGTCCGCCTTGCCTTCGATAGCATAGGCGACGCGGGAGAGACCCTTCGTTTTGCTGAGGAATCCGGCCGTGGTGCGAATGCCGCCGACGATCGGCGCGAATGAGGAAGGCCAATCGTCGATGGGCAGCGGATAGGCGCCATCCAACAGGTTGAACCACTCGAGGTCGCAGAAATCCGTGTGCGGGAAGCCGGCCAGCGCCCGGTGGCCCGCGACCAGCGTTCCCTGCGCGCCGCCCGATGCGGGGAAGAAGGACGCTCCGCGCCGATCGAGACTATCGCCGAGCATCAGCCAAACGCGTCCGCCGGCGTGAAGATGCGCCAGGGCACGGTCATCCAGACGGCCGGTGAGGAGCAGATCGTCCGGCGCCGTTTCGCCCGCCTGCCGGCGAATCCACGGATAGGAGCGGCGCAGGCCGTCCCACCGCAGATCTGAGACGACACGCGCTTCGGGCGCGACCGTCGGGTGCAGGCGCGGGTAGGCCCAGAAGCTCCAGCGATTCGTGTAGGCGCCGTCCTCCGTCTGAAGTGTGAGGACGAATTCGAGGCGTGCCGCAGCGGTGAGCGAGGAGGCATCGAGCGCGATACGGCCGAGGCTGGACACGGCGGCGAGCGGCGCCGAGAGTCCGCGCAGTTCGCCCCAACCGACGCGTCGTTCGCCCGCCAGCAGGGACCAGGAGAGCGCGCCATCGCGGATCGCGGCGGGCCCGTAGTTGGAGACTGAGACCTCGACCGGCTTCGATTCATCCGTCCATAGGGAGCGATCGTCGACCTGGGAGTCGATCAGCAGCAGCACTGGGCTGTTCCACGCGCGGCCTTCCTCCGGAGCGGTCTTGGGACGCCAGAAATAATCGAGCCAGCCCTCTTCCCAGGAATCGCCTTCGCCGGTGCCGCCGGGGTAATCGACAAGCAGCCAGTAGTCATAGCCGGAGACGCGGTTGTCCGCTCGCGCGCGCTCGATCTGATACTTGTGGCCGAGTTGCTGGAGCCGCGTGGAGTTGTGCAAGTAGGAGAGGTACGCGCCCGCGAGGCCTTGGCGCTCGACCCAGTCGCGTTTCTCTTCGAGCCAAGTTGGCCGCATGACGCCGGTGAAGCGATCGATCAGGCCGATGTCGGGGAGCGAGCAATAATAGGCGCCGAACTCGTGCCGGATGGTCGGGCGGTCGGACGCGGCTCCGCGACCCTCGCTGACCATGTCCGTGGGGCGGAGGTCGAAACCATCATTGGACATGATGAGGGTCGCGGGCGCAAGCGTCTTAGCATAGCCATAGAACTCGGCGATGGAGTTGGTGAAGTCGCGCCGTTCGGCGTCATCTTTGAGCCATCGCAGATTGAACTCGTTGCCGAACCCGAGGCTGAGTAGGGAGGCGTGGTTGCGATAGGCGAGCAGGGTATCCTTCAGATCCGCTTTGAGATGAGCGCGGTGCGCGTAGAAGTACTGCGTGTAGGCCGCGGGCAGTTCGGCCATGACCAGGATGCCGGCCTCGTCCGCGGCCTCGAAGAAGGCCTCCGGAGGCGTCATCGAGTGGAAGCGGACGGCGTTGAATCCGAGGCTTTTGGCAATCGCCAGGCGTTTCAGATACACATCTTTCGACGCGGGAGGGAAGCCGGTGAGAACCTCGACGTCGTCATCGCCATATCCGCGCAGGTAGATCGGCTTGCCGTTGAGCAGCAGGCGATTGCCCTCGGTCGCGATCGTGCGGAAGCCGAAGCGCAGGTCGGTGCGATCGGCGACCCTGCCATTGCGAATGAGCTCGATCGATGCCGTTGTGAGGTTAGGATGGTCGGGTGACCACAGCGGGGCATCGGGCAGCGCGAGCTCAACGGCCACGTCCGCCGCGCCCGAGGCTGGAACCTTGACGGGCGCCTCGGCCTGGTACCCGCGCGCTGCGATCCGCACCGTCGCCGGGCCCGCGGCAGCGCCTTCACTCGCGACGTGGACGCGCACGGAGATGCGGCCGTTTGCCACGTCGCTCGTAATGTATGTGGATTCGATCCACGCACGCGGCCCGCTTTCGAGCGAGATATCGCCGTAGAAGCCGCCCCAATTGCCGATGTAGTTCAGCATGCCGGTGGGCATGAGCGGCGGCTGCTTATCGGGTGAGGTCGTGATGGGTGCGGGAGGATTTTCGACACGGAGGACGATCTGGTTGGACGCGCCGGGACGGATGATGCGCGTGATGTCGAGCGCGAAGGGTGCGTTGAAGCCGTCATGCGTGCCAATGGCGACGCCATTGACGTACGCCCGAAGGCTCCGGTGGACGCCGCCGATCCGCAGCCGCACAATGCGTCCGCGCCAGTTCTCGGGAAGGGCGACGGTGCGGCGATACCACGCGGTGCCGGCATAGTCGTGGCGCAGGATGCCCTCCGGCTTGCCCACGCCCTGGGCCTGCCATGCGCCGGGAACCTGAATGGTCTGCGGGAAAGGCGTTGTGCCCGTGTACCAATGACCGGCGTCGCCTGCGTTGCCGGGATCGACCCGGAACTGCCACGCGCCATCAAGCGCGATCCCGTCGCGGGGCGCTGTGGCGGCGAGCCCCGGAGAGAGCAGCGCCAACGCGAGAACGCCCGCGTGCAGTCCCGTCCTGAATAGCCCTCGAAACATATGCTTGGATTATGCGCGCGACCGGGCCGTGCTGGCGTGCCGCTTTCCGATTAGCTGGAAATTCGTTCGGTGCGCCGGGCTCTCCCGCGTGCCGCACCGGGTCGTTTTCCTATAATTCCGAAATAGGTGCCCATGCGAATCACCGGGATGGTTTTGCTGACCGCGGCCCTTCTTGCGGCATCCGCCGCGGCCGCTGACCGCCACTTGAAAGTCCGCCTGAGCTGGGGAGAAGAGGCGCCCCAAAGCGAGCCCTACTACGTCAAGCTCATTCCGGAGACTCCGGGATTGCAGGTCGCTGATGCAACCGGCGACTCACTCGAGACCGGCGACACGATCGAGAGCGGAGTGTGGCATACGCGCGCCGGGCACGGCGACGTCGATGGCGCGAATTTCACCCTGAATTACCCCGATGTCCCAGCCGCCACCCTTGACAACATGCACGTCATCTGGGCGGACCTGATCTCACATAGCGACGCCGACACCGCGCGCCGCCTCTCGCGCGACGCCGCCATCCACCCGGATTCACCTCGCCTGACGGTCGAGATGAACCCCGAGGGCACGCGCGGCTTCACCGTCACACTCGATCAACTCGAAACCGAAAAGGCGATCTGGATCCCCTCGCTGCACGTCTATGTGACGGCCGGCGACGACCCCATGCCGTTCGCCGAACACCAGAGGCAGCTCGCGGCGTGGAAGGATGATCGGATCCTGGACCGCGTCAATCGCGACCCAGAAGCCAGTTACGCGCAGTATACGGCGCGGTGGGAAGACATGGGCGAGCCCTCCTATGTCAACCCGCAGCCGCACGGGCCCGGACACATCGTTTGCCTCACCTGGGATAGCGCGATCCCCAAGTTTGGCATCGACCGCGGCGCCGGCGTGTGGAACGATTACGGCAATCCCGACCATTTCCGTTTCTGGTTTGGGTTCGGCGATATCAACCAGGGCATCGTCCATACCTGGAAGGGCCAACATCTGGACGATGGCCTGCCGGTGATCACCACGGTATACGAACAGGACGGTCTGCGCTATACGGTGGAGCAGTTCGCCTATCCGCTCGACGGGCCGCCCAAGGAGCGACGCGGCGACATCGCTATGGTCCTCATGCAGCGGGTGCGCGTGACGAATCTGGAGAATCGTGCGCGGCGGGTGCCCGTGACTTTCAGCCACCAGCGGCTGCTGCCCTCGTATATCCACTCCCCGATCTACACGGAGCGCATGGGAGGCGCGGTACTGTTCCGCGAGCGTGCGCACGGACGCGTGCTGCTGGCCGTGCACGGCGCGGCGGAAGGAGTGGATTGGAGCGGCGTCTCGGATTACCAGCACGAGATGAAGCGCGTCGATGGCACGGTGTATCTCGACCTGCCGGCGCGCGGCGAACGCAGCTTCGAAGTGACACTCGCCTCGCCCATGGCGGCCGCGGAGGACGCCGCTAAACTCGCCGCCCTCGATTATGCCGCGGCGCGGCGGCAGACACTCGACTTCTGGTCGCAATACGTGGCTCGCGGCGCGCAATTCGTGACGCCGGAGAAGGCCGTTAACGATCTCTTCCGCTCCACCCTCTGGCACGCGCTGCGCCTGCCTCGCCGCCACGGTGGGCCGGGTCCGGACATCCGGATCGACCTGCCGTATTCGAACTTCGCCTATAGCCAGACGGGCACGCCCTGGCCGGTGAACCAATCGGTGTACGTGGATTACATGCTGTACGACCTGCGCGGGTACCACGCCATCTCCGCCGAGGAATTGCTGGCGCAGTTCCGCAATAATCAGGAGGAGAACGGCCACGTCAACGGCTTCGCCAACTGGGGCGCCTACACGCCCGGCATGCTGTACGCCGTAGCCCAGCACTATCTGCTCTCGCACAACCGGCACGAGTTGGACATGCTGCTGCCCTACAGCCTGAAGGCGCTCGATTACTGCATGGGCGAGGTCCGTCAGGCGGCGCTGCGGCCGGGCGAGACACAGGGCCTCGTCGAGGCGCCGCTCAACGACGGCACCGGCAACGGACTCTGGGCATTCAACCAGGCCTACATGTATGCGGGGCTCGACCTGTTCGGCCGCGTGCTGGAGGAGATCGGCAATCCGCGCGGCGCTGAGATACGGCGTGCCGCCGCGGACCTGCGCACCGCCATCGAGCGCGGCTTCGGCGCGGCCAGCATGCGATCCCCGATCGTTGAACTGCGCGATCATACCTGGGAGCCCTACCTGCCCTGCGAGGCCACCACTTACAGCCGGCTCATGTACGACTGGTATCCCGCCGACGTAGACACCGGCGCGGTCCACCTGATCCGCCTCAAGGCCATTCCGGCCGCCAGCCGCCTCGCCGACCTGCTGCTCAACGACCACGAGGACAATCTCTATCTCCACGGCTGGGGAATCGCCAATGAGCCCGTCTACAATCAGCAGGCCACCGCCTACCTGCTTCGCGACGACTCTAAGGCTGTGATCCGCACCTTCTACAGCTACATGGCGAGCGCCTTCAGCCACTCGGTCTACGAGCCGGTCGAGCACCGCTGGACGCATGGCCAATACTTCGGTCCGCCCTCGACTGACGGCGCGTGGTTCGAGCTCTTCCGTAACATGCTGGTGCACGAGCGCGACGACGGGGCGCTGGTGCTGGGGATGGCGACGCCGCGGGCGTGGCTCGCTGACGGTAAGAAGATCGTGGTCGAGCGCGCGCCGACCTATTTCGGTGACTTGTCGATGACGCTGGAGAGCCATGCCGCCGCCGGGCACATCGACGCCACCGTCGAGATGTCTCCGGGCGAGCGTCCGCGGACGCTACTGGTGCGGCTGCGGCACCCCGACGGCAGGCGAATCCGCAGCGTGACGGTGAACGGCCGCAACTGGACGGATTTCGACACCGCGAAGGAGTGGGTGCGGATTCCGTCGCCGTCTGAGGGGCGGTACACGATCACGGCGAGTTATTAGATCCGGCGGAAGGGTTCCATTGGTTCCATTACTGTGGAAGAAATTCCGCTGGACGGCCGCTCCGCCGTTGACGGGGCCGGTGCTGTGCTCAAGAATGAGATTTCGACATCCGGCGGGTCTGCCACGCGCGTGCGCGGGACGGCCCGCCGGGGAAAGGCTAGACCTTGTCTCCAACGACCAAACGACCTACGCGACGGGCCTCCGGGAGGACGGTTGCGGCTGCGGACCTGGAAATGTTTTCGCACATTGAGAGGGATCTTTACACAGCCGTAATCTGCGACGCCCTCGACGAGATCGGCTTCCGGGACCGCGCCATGCGGGAACACCTTCGGCCGCTTGCTCCGGACTTCGTCTTCGCCGGGTGGGCGCGCACCATCACCTGCATGGACCTGCACTACGAGCACGAGGACCCGTACGGCCTCGAAATCGAGGCGCTCGATAGCGTCCTCACCGGTGAAGTGGTGGTGGTCGGGACCGGGGAGTCGAAGCGCAACGCGCCGTGGGGCGAATTGCTCTCGACCGCCGCAATGACGCGGGGCGCCCGCGGCGCCGTGGTTGACGGGCTCACCCGCGACGTGAAGAAGATTCTGGCGCTCGGCTTCCCCGTTTTCGCCGCCGGCATCAAGCCGGTGGATTCGCGCGGGCGCGGCATCGTCACCGATTACAACGTCCCCGTGGAGTGCGGCGGCGTGGTGGTGTCGCCCGGCGATCTGATGGTGGCCGATTATGACGGCGTCGTGGCTATCCCCGCCGAAGCCGTTAGCGAGGCAGTCCGGCTCGCCACCGAGAAGGTAAGCCGCGAAAACTCCACGCGCCAGGAGTTGATGCAAGGGGCGTACCTGCGCGACGTGTACGCCAAATACGGAGTGCTCTAAGACTATGATGGTTGACGTCCACACGCACGTTTGGGAATGCCCCTGCCACATCGGCGAGCGCTTCATTGATGACGCCCGCCGCACGGCCGGCGAGGGCTATAAGGACATCCACGTCGATCTCGACAAGCACTGGGAGGCGATGCAGGCGGTCGATCGCGCCGTAGTGCTGGGCTTCCGCGCGCGGCACGTCGGGGTGCTCGTGCCCAATGAGTACGTGGCGGAGTACGTTGCGCGCCATCCGGAGAAGCTGATCGGCTTCTGCTCGGTCGATCCGCAGGACCCGGACGCGGTCGAGCAACTCGACGACAGCGTCCAGCGCCTGAAACTGCAGGGCCTGAAAATGGGGCCGATCTATCAGAACGTGGCCCCCGGCGACTCCCGCTTCCGGCGCATCATGAAACGTGCCGAGGAACTGCGCATCCCGATGTTGATCCACCAGGGGACAACGTTTTGCGAGAACGTCTCGCTCGAAATCGCCAACCCGATACAACTGCAGCCGCTGGCGCAGGAGTTCCCCAACCTGCGGATGGTGATTGCGCATCTCGGACACCCGTGGATCGACGAGACCCTGGTGCTGATCCGCAAACACCCCAATCTTTACAGCGACATCTCGGCGCTCTACTACCGCCCGTGGCAGTTCTACAACGCGCTGGTCTCGGCCATGGAATACGGCGTGCTTGACCGGCTGCTGCTTGGCTCGGACTATCCCTTCACCACTCCGACGTCCACCATGGAGGCGCTGCGCAAGGTGAACCAGATGGTCGAAGGCACCCACCTGCCTCGCATCCCGGAAGCGAAGATCGAGGCGATGATCCACCGTGACACTTTGGACTTACTGGGAATCGGATGAAGTATTTCGGACTTCTACTTATGGCGGCGATCGCCGCCGCGCAGCCGCGGACCACTTCAGTGCATGTCTCGTTCGCAGACACGCCCGTCAAGATGAACATCGAACGCATGGCGCTGGGGCAGGGAGGACTCTCGGAGGACACGATCTGGGGCGACCGCATGGTAGAAGTGCGAGCGCTCCATCCGCAACTGATCCGCCTCTTTCTGCAGGAGTACTTCGACCT
Organism: Terriglobia bacterium; assembly: GCA_963796675.1. GTDB lineage: Bacteria > Acidobacteriota > Terriglobia > Bryobacterales > Bryobacteraceae > CAWCDJ01. The sequence goes on along the minus strand of CAWCMS010000019.1, from coordinate 8,239 downwards.
GCTGCCCGCCGAAGGCAGATATCACTTCGACACGCTCGACCGCTCCGTCGATTTGATCCGCCGGACCGGAGCCACGCCGCTGATGACGATCGCGTTCAAACCGAAAGTGCTGTTCCCCAAGATCGACCAGAATGTCGTCGCTCCGAACGACTGGGGCAAGTGGGAGGACCTGATTGAGCAGATGGTGCGCCACTACAAGGAGCGCGCCTCGGGAATCCGCTATTGGGAGATCGGAAACGAAGGCGATATCGGCGAAGACGGCGGTTGCCCGTACCACTTCACGCCGGAGAATTATCTGACGTATTACCAGCACACGGCGGCGGCGATCCTGCGCGCCGATCCTGACGCGCGCGTCGGCGGCCCGGCGGTGGCCAATTACCGCTCCGCACTACTGCCTGTCCTGCTGGATTTCGGTAACGCCGGCAAGGCCCCGGTGCACTTCGTCTCCTGGCATATCTACAGCAGCGATCCAACCGCGGTGCGCCACACGATCGACTACGTCCACGAGTTGCTCGCGAAGCGGCCGAACCTCAAGGTGGAGACCTTCCTCGACGAGTGGAACATGTCGCTCTCGCATCCCGTGCAGGACCCGCGCTTCCAGCCGGCCTACGTGGTCGAAACGGCGTGGCAGATGGTGGACGCAGGGCTCGACCACTCCTGCTACTATCACATACGCGACTACTACGTGGATGTTCACAGCTTCTCGCAGTTCATGTCTGCGCGGGGCGCAGCCTTCATGGCACGCTGGTGGAACCGCATGCCGCAGTTCGACGGCCTTTTCGACTATCAGGACACGGTGCGCCCGGCCTACTACGCCTTCAAGCTGCTGAGCCGGCTGACGGGCGACAGGCTGAAGCTAGATTCGTCGGACCCCACGGTGCACGGACTGTTCTCGTACGATCCGTTGTATCTGACACACAACCTGCTGGTGGTCAATTATTCCGACAAGCCCGTGCGCCTCGCGATCGACGCTCCGGACGCTCCCGGCAAGCTGTTGATGCGGCCGGAACTGCTCGACGCCGCCGCGGCCTCCTACGACGAGAACGCGCGCCTGCGGCCGCTGGAGCCGGTGACGGTCGAGAGGGGAGCGTTCCACACCGAAATCGAGCTCGGCCCCTGGGGAGTGGCGTTCTGGAGCTTCGAACCGACCCGGTAGAGGTTCAGGCGATCCGGTACTTACGAATCGCCTCTTCGTTCACCTCGACACCGAGGCCGGGCCCTTCAGGCACAGAGAGCCAGCCGTCGGTCATCCGGAGCGGCTCGCGAACCAGTTCGCGGCTCAACGGCCCCTGCGACGTGTTGAATTCGATGAACACCGCCCGCCGCATAAACGCGTTCAGGTGCAGGGACGCTGCCGTTAGCAGGTCCGAGGACCACGAGTGCGGAATCACGAGGACGTTCGCCAACTCGGCCATGTGGGCGATCTTGCGAGCGACTGTGAACCCGCCGCAGCGCGTCAGGTCCGGCTGCAGAACGTCTACTTTCCCGCGCGTGATCAGCTCGTGGAAGCCCCACTCCGTCGCTTCCTGCTCGCCGCAGGCCACCAGCGTATCCACCGTCTCAGCCACGTGCCGGTAGCCGTCGTAATCTTCCGGATGCAGAATCTCTTCGACGAAAAAAGGACGGTAGGGCTCGAGCGAGCGGATTACCTGGATCGCCTGTTTGGGCGTGCGTTCGACGAACCAGCCAGTGTCCACCAGCAGATCGCAGCCGTCGCCCATCTCGCGGCGCGCGGCTTCGACCAGTTTCACGTCCTGCTTCGGGTCTTCGCCGAAAACGCCCCAGCCGAATTTCACGGCGGTGAAGCCGGCGTCGAGATAGCGGCGGGTGGCTTCGCGTATCGCCTCGGGCGTGGGGCGGAAGAGCGTGCTGGCATAGGCGCGGACGCGGTCGCGCCACTTCGCTCCCAGCAGCACGCAGACGGGCTGCCCGTAAAATTTACCCATAATGTCCCAGAGCGCGATGTCGATGGCGGACATCGCCTGGATGGCCGCGCCGCGGCGGCCGTAATAGATGCTGCCGCGGTACATCTTGTACCAGAGGCGCTCCGGCTCGAGCGGATTTTCGCCGACGATCAGCGACGCCAGGCCGTCGAAGTACGACACCCCATCCTCGCTCCACGGCGGCGCTTCGACCGCGGCTTTGGCCACCGGCGCGGCTGTTTCCATGTCCGAGTAGCCGGTAATGCCGGCGTCCGTCGAGACGCGCACCAGGCCCATGTACGTTGGCCCCAGCGGCTCCTCGGAGCCCTCCGGCCGGTTGTACAGCCCCGGCGACTTCAAGACGAGAACTTCGACGTTGGTGATCTTCATGCCCGCTTCACATCCTCGCCGATCACGTACAGCGTCAGACCCTTGTGGCACAGCGCCGCGAAGTACATCGCGATGATCACGCCCGTCTTGTGCGCCCGCACCTCGACGGGCGCCGAGCTGTGGTCCGTAAAATCGTGCAGCCGCCCAATGAGGTCGCCCACGCCGACATCGTCTCCGGGCGCCACGGCGGGTTCCCAGATGCCGGTGCCTGGTGCGGGAATGTAGTCGGCCAGATGCGGCGCCTGCACCATGCGAGGCGGCGCCTCGCGGCCGGTGGCGATGCGCGCGATCTCGCCTTCCAGCATGCGGTAGTGCCGCAGGATGTTGCGGATTCCTTCGAAGGCGTGCCGCACGCCGCGAGGAGCGCACCCTTCGGCGTGGCCGAACTCACCGCCGAGCGCGATCTTGCCTTCGTCCTCCGCTTCATCAGTCAACAGCCCGGCGGCCATCTGGCGCGAGTAGACGAAGAGAAAGGGCGTGTCGAACAGGCGCGCCACGGCCTCGGTCTCGGCGAATTGTTCCGGATCCGGCAGCGGGTGGAAAGACGCGCAAAGGGGGAACACCGCCTCCCTCCCGCCGGCGTGAATATCGAGCACGACCCGCACTTGCGGGAAGATGCGGGTCTTGACGAAATTCGAAATGCGGTATGACACCGTGCCCCGCGGATCGCCGGGGAATGCGCGGTTCATGTTGACGCCGTCCTCCGTCGAGCAGCGCTGGTGCGCGCGGCACGCACTCTCGCTCAGCTGCGGGATGAGGATCACGCGCCCGCGCATCCGCGCCGGGTCGAGCTCGTTACAGAGGCGCTTGACCGCAACCTGCCCCTCGTACTCGTTGCCGTGCGTGCCGCCGAACGCCACGACGCCGGGCGTGTCCGGCGCCGCCGCTCCCGCCGTGCCGTTGATTACGGTCATCGGCACGAGCGAGTAGCCCCAGCCCGAATCGAGATGAAACGCCACCTGGTAATGATGTTTGCCTGGGCGGTTGAAGTCGATTTCTCCGGGGTCGCGAACCACCGTAGGCGCGCTCATTGAGGTTCTCCTTCCGCGAATTCGGCAAGCAGCGAGCACGGGGCGCTGTCCAGCCCGACAAAGAGCCACGGAGCCAGAATGAGGCGCGACGGCACGGGCAGATCCATTGGCAGACGCGCGTCTTCGATCAGCAGCACCGAGCGGTCGCCATACCCCGCGCACCCGAGGAACACTCGATGTGCCTCGCATCCCTCTTCCATGTGGGCCACGGCGGCGGCGGAGATGAAGTCCATCGCCAGCGCGCGCAGCGAGGGCAGCCTTTCGAGGATATGGCGAGCGGCGGCGCCTGAGAATCCCGGCCCCTCGTTTACGTAGACCTGCGCGTCTCCGCGGCACGCGCCGAAGCCGCTCCTCAGCAGCAGGATGTCGCAATCGGGGCGCACGGTGTCGAGCTCTGCGAGCGCTTCGGGCATAATCAGTTGCGAGGGCGCGAGGGGCGCATCGAGAATCGCCGGCCGCGTAAATACCAACTCGTTCATGTCGTAATCGGCGATCTTACGGCCGGCCGGATTGAAGTGAAACGGCCCGTCGACGTGCGTGCCCGCGTGGTTGCTCGAGGTGAAGTAGAAGGAGTTGCAGGCGTGCCCCTTGCCGAGGTCATAGATCTGCTCGATGCGCGGCTTCGCGAGTCCTTCGTAGAACGGGGTATTTTCGGACAGCGGCCAGGCGAGATTGAGCATCGTCATTTCGATGTCCAACCTCCATCAACCGGCAACGTTACGCCGGTAATGTAGGAAGCCTCATCGGAGGCAAGGAACAGCGCAGCCCAAGCCACCTCTTCAGGAGTCCCGACGCGACCGAGAACCGTGTTGTCGCACTGCCACCTGGTGTGGGGCGCGTCGGCAGGCGGCGAGATGCGCGTACGGATCGGCCCCGGGCAGAGGGAGTTGACCCGCACGTTGTGCGGACCGTAATCATAGGCGGCACTGAGCGTGTAGCCGAGTACCGCCGCCTTGGTCGCGGTGTAGGCGGCCGATGTCATCATGCCGGCCATCGCCTGAATCGACGCCACGTTAACGATCGCGCCCTGCTTCTGCCGCACCATGTAGGGCAGCGCCTCCCTGGTGAAATGGTGCGTTCCCAGAAGCGCGATCCGAATGCACTTGTCCCATTCCTCTGCGGTCGATTCTACAACGGCGTGTGCCGGCCCGAGGTAGGCCGCGTTGTTGCACAGAATGTCGACACGGCCATTCTGTGCGGCGGCCTGCGCGATTGCCCGCGCCGCATCCTCCGGCCGCGCCACGTCCGCCCGCTGATACTCCGCGCTCCCGCCGCTCTGCCGGATAGCATCGACCGTGGCGCAGCCCGAGTCGTCTTCGATATCCGTGACCAGCACCCAGGCACCTTCGGCCGCGAGCCGCTCGCTGATGGCACGTCCGATGCCATTCGCCGCGCCGGTCACCACAGCGATTTTGCCTTTGACCCTGTCCATAAGTCCGCTAATTTAGCACGTAGAAATTTCGTAGTTTGCCAAAGACGTACCGGGCCGGACGCGATGCGTCCGGCCCGGCAGCAGTTGCGGAGTCGCTTAGAATGTGAAGCGGAGCGCCAGTTGCATGTAGCGCGCCGTCCCTGCCGAGGTGATTCTTCCGAATAGCGAACTTGACACGTTGGTGCTCGGGTTGTTGTAGTTAACGCGGTTGAGAGCATTGTAAGCTTCCCACCGGAACTCCAGGCTCTTGCCTTCGGTGACGCGGAACTGTTTCGAGAGCGCCGTGTTGAACTGCAGCAGCCCCGGCCCGGCCAGGATGCCCATCCCCGCGTTGCCCCAGGTGTAGAGCGCCGGCGCGGCGAAAGCCGACCTGTTAAACCACATCGCTGCACTCGGGTTGGCGATAGACGGATTGCCGATCACGTCCGCGCGCGTCCCGTTGCCGTTGCCGAGGTTCGACGTTCCGCCCGAGATCGAAAGCGGAGCGCCCGAGCGCGCCTGCTGGGTAACGCTTAGATTCCAGCCGCCCGCGATGGCGTCCAACACGCGGCCTGCATTCGAATAGTACCTGCGCCCTTGCCCGAACGGAATCTCCCACAGCACGGTGGCGAACTCGACGTGGCGATAGTCGAGAGATGTACGGCCGCGGTTATACCAGTCGGGAGAGAACGGCAGGATCGAGGTGCCTTCGTCGGCACCGCCAGAGCCCTGTCCCATGCTACGCGAGTAGGAATACGCGAAGGTGTAGGCCAGGCCCGAGGCGAAGCGGCGCTCGATCTTGGTTTGCAGGCCGTTGTACCAGTTGTGTCCATAATTTTCCAGCCGCAGCACGCTGCCCATCAGCGGATTCGGACGGTCCGCCTGCAGATTGGTGTGCGGTCCGACGGTCGGCGAGTTGTACGGAATGCCAACGACTTCGCCGTCGACGCTCGTCCCGACATACGTCAGGGTGAGGGCCGTCTGCCAGGGCAGTGCCGTCTGCACAGTCACGTTCCATTCCTGGGTGCGCGCCGCATGGATCCGCGGATCCTGCGATTCGCCGATACTGAAGATACCGAAGGCGTTCGGATCGGAGCTCCACACCGATTGCCACGGCTGCAGTTGCGCCAGTCCGTAGCTCACCGATTCCACACCCCAGAACGGCAGGTTCGCTGCCGCCGAGGCGGAGCGGTTGCCGGTCATGGCGTTATAGAACAGCCCGTAGCCGCCGCGGACCACGAACTGGTGATTGGTAAACGGGCGGTACACTATGCCGACGCGCGGCGCCCAGTTGCCGTTGCCCGTCCAAAGCCCGTCGGGATAGCCAGCCTGCCGCGCGGTGACCCAGAGGTTGGCGGTCGCCGCCGCCACATTGGCCGTGGTCAGAAACGCGCTCATGTTGATCAAGCCGTCGGCCTGGTTGGCGGCCACGACCTTCCCGAGCGCGGGATCCCAGGTGCTCGCAGCGTTGCGGGAATTCTGTCTTGGATACCAGTGCTCGTACCGCAGCCCGAGATCCAGGGTCAGGTTCGGGCGGACGCGCCAAGCGTCGTTGACGTACATGCCTGTGTACGGCGCGCTATCGGTGCCGAACGCCGCCAGCGGGGCGTTGCGAGCGCTCGACGACGTGTACCCGAGCAGGTAATCGGCGAAGCCGTCGTTCGTATAGAGGTTGTTGAAGTTGAACGTGCCGCGGACGTTGCCGCTGCCGTGGTCGCCATAGGTGTGGACGTCATCGTACTCGATGCCGGCCGCGATGGTATGGCCGCCGTGATAATGATGAAAGTCCACCTTGCCGTTATAGACGCCGCCGTACAACGCGCCGGGAACGCCCCATCCGGCGTAATAGATGCCCTGATAGCCGCTGCCGAAGTTCAGGTTGGGAGGCCCGATCCACTTCTCGCGGCCAGCGGTCGGAAAGCCCTGGATGCCCGCCTGAAGTGCGTCATTGGTCTTGCCGAGAGCGTCGTTGGTGTACTCTTCGCGCGTGCGAAGCATGCCGCCGACGAAAGTCAGGACGGAGTTGGCGGAGAGCGTCCATGTGTAGTTGAGGCCGAGATTGTGCTGCGTGACGAGGTCGTTGGTGACCGCGTCGGGCGAGTAGCCGAGCTGCGTGCTGGGCTCGCGGACGGTCACGTAGCGGCCGTAGACCCGCTGAGTCGCGGTGATCTGGTGGTCGATGCGGAGAGTGCCTTCCCAGGTGTCGTTCACTGTTCCGGTGTTGGCCTGAAACAGTCCGCCCGGTGTGTTCGCCACCAGCAGCTTGGGCAGGAAGTACGACGATGCGGAAGTGATTCGGGACGGCGGGATGATGTTGCCCGCGAACGGAGTATTCGTCGTGGGGTCGATGATGGTCTTCGAGAGGGCGCTGAAATTGCCCTGCTCCATCGCGGGCGTCACTGCCTGCGTGTTCCAGATCTGCGCGTTGTGGATGACGGTCCCGTCGAAGTTGGCGAAGAAGAACGTCTTGTTCCTGATCACCGGGCCGCCGATATCGCCGCCGAATTCATTGCGGCGGACACGCGGCGTGCTGGTGGCGAACGTGTTGCGCGCGTTATAGGCGTCGTTCTGGTTGAACTCCCACGCGGATCCGTGGAACTGGTTGCTGCCGGACTTGGTCGCGACGATGACCTCCATCGGGTCGCGCCCGTTTTCAGCGCTGAAGTTCAGCGTCTGAACGTTGAACTCAGCGATGGCGTCAACATTCGGAATGCCAGTGCCGCCTTCATCCATGGGGGCATTCGAGGAAACGCCGTCGAGTTGGAAGGAGGTTTTGTTTTGGCGCAGCCCCTGCCCCTGCACATAAGTGGCACGCTCGCCGCCGGACTGTGTACTCACCCAGCGCATGCCGGGCACCAGCGCGACCAGCGCCAGCGAGTTGCGTGTATCGAGCGGCATCTCGCGGATCTGGCGCATCTGGACGACGGTTTCCGCATCGCTCTTCTCGGTCTGCAGAAGCTTCGCGTCCGAGGTGACGGAGATCGACTCCGAAATCGCACCCACAGTCAGCACCGGCGAGAGGCGGGTGCGGTCGCCGACCGTGATCTGGGCGTCCGGCAATTCCCACTGCTTAAAACCGTCGGCTGTGACCACGACGGAGTACTGTCCAATCGGTAGCGAAAGGATGCTGAAATTCCCCTGAACGTCGGAGACGGCCTCCTTGGAGAGGCCCGTGGCGAGATGCGTGGCCTTGACGTGAGCTCCCGGGACGGAACTGCCACTGCCATCGGCCACGGTCCCGAAAAAGGCGCCCTCGGTACCTACCTGGCCAAATAGCAGCGCGCTGAAAGCGAGACAGACCCAGACAGACACTGCGCGGATACAACTCATGATTAGCTCCTTCTGGCTAATGTTCGAGTCACGAGGGCGCAATCGTCAACGCCGCTCGGGCGGCAGATTCCGACGTATTGGAAAAAAGCCGCCCGCGAGCCTTCCCGAAAACCAGGTGCGGCGCGGTTTAACGTGGGTTTACCGTCGGGTCCGTA
>CAWCMS010000018.1:0-21363 GCA_963796675.1 Terriglobia bacterium | reverse complement strand
CATGCGCACATTCTAATCCCGCGACGCCCCCCAAAGTTCCATCGGAATCCGCTATGATTTGGATCCTATGCCGCAAGCCACAGTCACGTTCGACAGCGTCCGCGAGATCGGCAGGGAGTTGCCTGAGGTCGAAGAGAGCACCATGTACGGTGCGCCCGCGCTGAAGGTACGGGGTGATCTGCTGGCCTGCGTGCCTCGCCACAAGTCCGCCGAACCGGGATCGTTAGCAGTCCGAATCGATTTCGAGCAGCGAGCGGGGTTGCTGGCGGAAGCGCCCCAAACATACTATTTGACCGATCACTACACGAAGTATCCGATCATCCTCCTGAGGATGTCCCGGATTCGCGTCGATGAATTGCGCGACCTGCTGAAAGCGGCGTGGCGATTCGTGACATCCCAGAAGAGCAAGGCGCCATCGCGAATTCTCACACGATCAGTTCGAGGGCCTTCCTTAGTTCCCCCGCGGTCTGAAATCGCGCCTCCCGGGCGGGCACGATCAGTTTCCTCAGCACCTCGGCCAGCCGGCGAGGGATCGGCTCGGAAGAGCCCAAAACCGGCAGCGTCCCGGTAAACATCTCGAACATCACGACTCCGAGCGAATACAGGTCGGCCCTCCCGTCTACTGCTTCTCCGCGCACCTGCTCCGGCGACATGTAAGCCAGGGTGCCCAGAATCGCTCCCGGCATCGTCGCGAATGTGACCATCGTCGGAGCGTCCGGCCCGGCCGCCGCCGCGCTCTTGCGCTTGGCCAGCCCGAAATCCAGCACTTTTACGACCCCGGCTTTGGTCAGAAACAGGTTGCCCGGCTTGATGTCCCGATGGACGATCCCCTTGCCGTGCGCCGCTTCAAGCGCCGACGCAACGGGAATCGCCACGCGAACGATCTCGGAAAGATCCATCTTCCCCGCCCTGATGCGGTCGCCCAGCGACATGCCCTCCAAAAACTCCATCGCAAGATACGGGCGATCGCGCCACCGGCCGGCCTCGAACACCGTGCAGATGTTCGGATGCATCAGCGCGGATGCGGCCTGCCCCTCCCGCTCGAACCGCGCGCGGATCTCCGGATCGTCCTGGAACTCCTCGTGTATGAGCTTGACCGCCGCGAACCGGCCCAGGTAGATGTCCTGCGCCTTGTATACCGTAGCCATCCCGCCGCTGCCCAATTCTCCCAGGATGCGGTATTTCGATATAGTTCCGCCGGTCAATGGCCTACATTGTAACGTGGCCGGATGGTGCCGAACCCCAGGCGCCCCCTTGACTTCGCCGGGGCGTGCGAGTAGACCGAAAGCAGGACCTGACATATGCCTCAGAAGCGCCTGTACGTAAGCGCTGCGTTCCTGCTCGCGGCCGCGGCCGGGTGCCGGTCCGGACGCTACTCGAATGGCGGCTTGGCCCTCCCCGCCGATGGCGATCCGGAACGGGGTAGGGCATCGTTCATCGCTCTCGAATGTTACAAGTGCCACCAGGTCGCGGACGCTCGGTTGCCGCAGGCTGAAGTCGCTCCGGAACTCGTCCTGCCCCTCGGCGGAGTGGTCGACCGGCGCCTCAGCGACGCCTACCTGGTCACTTCCATGATCAATCCCAATCACGCGCTCGCCCCCTATCCGAAGTCCCTCGTCACAACCGGGGGCTTTCCCGAATGCCGCCTTACGCGGACCGGATGACTGCGCGTCAGATTGTCGATATCGTAGCGTTTCTTCAGGCGAATTACCGGGTGCGGAACCCGGAGTATACGCCTTGACCGGGGTGCCGCAATAAGCGCCCGCAGCCGCTTACCAGGCGCGCCGCCGCATGCGTCACCTTCGGGCCCATGCAATCCACGAAGAATTGATACCATCGGAGCCATGAAGGTTCCGCTTTCCCGCATCGCCCACACCCGGTCGGGAGATAAGGGCGATACCTGCAACATCGGGGTGATCGCGCTCGAAGAGCGCTACTACCCGGTGCTGGTGCGCCAAGTGACCGCCGAGCGCGTCCGGCAGCATTTCGGCGAACTCGTCAAAGGCAAAGTCGAGCGTTTCGAACTCCCCAATCTCGGCGCTTTGAATTTCCTGCTCCATGAGTCTTTGGGCGGAGGCGGCACGGTTTCCCTGCGGACCGACGCCCAGGAAAAACTTTCGGGGCGGCCCTGTTAAGTATGGAAATCGAGCTGCCTTCGGGGATATAATTCGGGTTACGACGTGAGCTCCGCACGTCAAACAAGTCGCTGACCCTGCTCGCCTACGGAGCGCACCCATGAGTAGTCTTCTCGAAATCAGTCGGACCGGCCGCGTTTTGAGAATTGCCCTCGACCGGCCCGAAAAGCGCAATGCCCTGAGCGCCGAACTCTGCCTGAAACTCGTCCGGACCATCGATGGCGCGGAGAACGACCCGGAAATCGGCTCCATTTTGCTCGCCGGAAACGGCTCGGCCTTCAGCGCCGGAATGGACCTTTCCGAACTCGGGGCGCGCATTCCGGACGACCTGAATCATGCCCACGAGCAACTGTTCACCATCGGGGCAAGGCTCACCAAGCCCATAATCGGTGCCGTTCACGGGCCGGCGCTCGGGGGCGGCACCGGGCTCGTGGCGAATTGCCACGTTGTCATCGCCAGTGAGAACGCCACGTTCGGCTTGACCGAAATCCGCCTCGGGCTCTGGCCGTTTCTGATTTTCAGGGCCGTTTCCGCCGCCATCGGCGAGCGCCGGACCACCGCGCTCGCCCTCACCGGATGGGTTTTCGGGGCCGCCGAAGCCCGCGAAATGGGCTTGGTGCACGAGGTTTCCGCGGACCTGGAGAATCGAGCCATGGAAGTGGCCCGGGAAATCGCCTCCTGGAGTCCCACCAGCGTCCGCTCCGGGCTGACGTTCGTGCAGCAGGTCCGGGGCCTGCAGTGGACCGAAGCGGGGGAGATCGCCCGCCAGGTGCGAAATGAGATTTTCGAGAGTCCCGACTTTCGCGAGGGGATCGCGGCTTTCCGCGAAAAGAGAGTGGCAAAATGGCCTTCCTTGGGATAGCACCTACACCATTGTGTGGTGATCTCCGGCAGGGCCCAACATGTTGTATATGGGGTGCTTTACTTTTCGGTAGAGCGCGTTTAGTATAGTTACAACTCCCCCGAAGCTGAGGTAAAGGCTTTGCTCAAACTCAAACGCGTCGAAGTGCAGGGCTTTAAGTCGTTTTGCGAGCGCAGCGAACTTCGCTTCCATGGCGAGGGAATCGCGGCTATTGTCGGGCCGAACGGCTGCGGCAAATCGAACATCAGCGATGCCATTAGCTGGGTGCTGGGCGAACAATCGGCGAAGAGCCTTCGTGGCAGCCGGATGGAGGACGTAATCTTTGCCGGCACGCGCGACCGCAAACCTCTGGGCATGGCGTCGGTAACCATGACGCTGGTGGATCCGGAAGTCTACGAGGAGCAGCACGCCCACAAGATCCAGCCAGTGGAAGAAGGCCCGGCCAAACGCGGCGAAATCACCATCACGCGGCGGCTCTTCCGCTCCGGCGAAAGCGAATACCTCATCGACGGCCGCCAGGCGCGGCTGCGCGACATCCAGGACCTGTTCATGGGAACCGGGCTCGGCCCGGAGAGCTACGCCATCATCGAACAGGGCCGCATCGGCCAGATCCTCAGCTCCAAGCCCCAGGACCGCCGCTCCGTCATCGAAGAAGCCGCCGGCATCACCAGGTTCAAGACCCGTAAACGGCTAGCCGAAGCCAAGCTGGAGGGCGCCAAACAGAACCTCGCCCGGGTGTACGACATCCTCGAAGAGGTCACCCGCCAGGTCAATTCCCTCAAGCGGCAGGCGGCCAAGGCCAAGCGCTACACGGAGCTCAAAGCAGAACTCGAAGAGCGGCTGCGCGTCGTGCTTTCCGGCAAGTACCGCCTGCTGGAGCGGGATGCGGCCAAGACGGCGATCGACCTCAACCTGGCATCCTCGGAATTGAAAGCGCTCGGCGAGCAGGTTGCGGAAAAAGAGCAGGCCCATGAACGGCGGCAGGCGGCCGCATATGAACTGGATCAGCAGCTCACCGAATCTCGCCAGCAGCTCGCCGCGTGGAATGTGGAGGCCGAACGCACGAAGGGGCGGCTCGGATCGCAGGTGAAGGAAAGCGGCGCCATCGAGCAGCGCATCGCCCAGGCGGAGAAGGAATCCCAGGAACTCGGCGTGCGCCTGGATGCGCTGGATCTCGAGATCGCCGCGCATCGCAAGAACCTCGACGAACTGGAAGCCCAGACCTCACGCACGCGCGAGCGGATGCTCGAAATCAACCAGCAGCGCGAGGGGCTACAGGCCAAGGTGCGGGAACGGGAGCGGGCCATCGAGTCGGGGCGGCAGTTGATCCTCAGGCTGCTGGGCGAAGCGTCCACGCTGAAGAACCAGCTCGCCCAGATCGACGAGTACCTGGCCGGAATCGAGCGCGAATGCGCGCGCGCGAACCGCGAAGCCGGCACCGCGACCATCGAAATCGAGCGGCTGGGAATAGTCAAGAAACAGCTTTCCGAAAACATGGCCCAGCGGCAGCTGGAGCTCGAATCTGTTGTGGGAGAGCGGCGGCGCACCGAAGAGGAACTCGCAGAGCGCCGCCGTATGTCCGGCGAACTCCGGCGCGAAATCGACGGCGTCAAAAACGAAGTTTCCCAGGTCCGCGCGCGCAAAGAGTCGCTTGAGCAGGTGCTGGCGCACCGCACGTACACTACGGATTCGGTGAAGCGTCTCTTCGCCTCGCTCGAGAAGGGCAAGGCGAGCGAACTGAAACCGCTCGGCGTGCTGGCCGACTACGTGGAAGTGGACCGGCAGTACGAAAAGCCCGCCGAAGAGTTTCTCCACGAAGAACTGGAATACGTGGTGGTCAAGAGTTGGGAACAGGCCGAGCGCGGGCTCGATTTCATCCGCGCCGAACTCGACGGGCGCGCCACCTTCCTGGTCCACCCGGAACCGAACGGCAACGGGCACACTCACCTCCCGGAGCCCGCCATCGGACCGGAAACCGGCATCGCCGCACGATTGAGCGATTCCCTGCGGCTGACCAACGGCTTCAAAGACCGCGCGGTGGACCTGCTGCCGCGGGTTTCCCTGTGCTTCCTGGCGGAAGACCGCACGGCGGCGCAGCGGCTTTCGGTGGCCTATCCGCATCTCTATTTCCTGCTTCCGGACGGGCTCTGCTACCACGGCCACACCGTAACCGGGGGAAAGAAATCGGGCGCGGGCCCGTTGGCCATGAAGCGCGAAGCGCGCGAGCTCGGTGTGAAGCTGCAAGGGCGCCAGTCCGCGCTCGATGAGATGCTGGCACGGCTCGAAGGCCTGCAGCAGGAGACCGTCGCGCTCGAAGCGCAACTGGAGCGGCTGCGGGGGTTGCAACAGGCTCGGGAGAAGGACCGGCTGGCGCTCGATCACGACATGCGCAAGCTCGGCGAAGACCTCAGCCGCGCCAATTCGCGCCTCTCCGTCGCGCGCGTAGAGCTCGAACGGCTGCGGCGGGATTCCGAAAAATCCGTCGAGCAGCGGGAGCGCAACCGGTCGGCGGTGGAAGAGAAGGAGCGCCTCCGTGCCGAACGCGAAGCCGCGCTCGAAGCCGAGCGCCAGGAATTGGAAAAGCTGGAAGGCCAGGCGGCCACCATCGGCGAAGAGCATGCCAACACGCGCGCGGAGCTGGCGGGGCTGGAGGAACGGCACCGCGGTGAACGCGCCGCCATGGCCCGGCTCGAACAGCAATTCCGCGAAACTACGAACCGCCGCAATGCGATCGCCCCGGAGATCGAGCGCCTGGGCGAAGTGAGGGCCCGGCTGCTTGCGAACAACATCGAGCTCGATCAGAAGGTCGCCCTGCTGGCGGAGCAGATCGCCACGCTCGAAGCCCAGGTCAACGAAATGGCCGGGCAGGAAGCGGGGATGCGCGAGGCGCTGCGGTCCGGCGAGGAAGAGTTGAAGCTGCTCCGCGCGGCCGTGCAGGAAGGTCTCGAAAAGCGCTCGCAGATCGAAGTGGATCTCGTGCGGAAACAGGCCGAGCTGAAGTACCTCGACGAGACCAGCCGCAAAGAGTTGAACTGCCCGGTGGCCGAACTCGGCGCGGGAGACGAGACCGTGCCCGATGCCGACGCCATCGCCGAAGCCGAGCAGACCGCCAACGAAGTACGGAACCGCATCGAAGGCCTCGGCGCGGTGAACGCGGCCGCCATGGAGGAATACCAGGAAGCGCAGCAGCGCCAGGAGTTCCTCAGTGCGCAGCGGCAGGACCTGATCGATTCCATCCGCGACACCGAGAAGGCGATTCAGGAGATCGACCAGGTTTCGCGCCAGAAATTCGGCGAAGCCTTCGAAGCGATCAACACCAACTTCCGCGCGATCTTCCAGACCCTGTTCGGCGGCGGCACCGGCGAGATGCGGCTCACGGACCAGGAAAACCTGGCCGAATCCGGCATCGACATCGTGTGCTCGCCTCCCGGCAAGCGCCTGCAAAGCGTGCTGCTGCTTTCGGGCGGCGAGAAGGCCCTCGCGGCAGTAGCGTTGCTGATGGCCATCTTCAAGTACCAGCCGAGCCCGTTCTGCGTGATGGACGAGGTGGACGCTCCGCTCGACGAATCCAATGTGAGCCGCCTGACCAAGCTGCTGAAAGAGATGTCGGCGCAGACGCAGTTCATCGTGATCACGCACTCCAAGCGGACCATGGAGTCCGCCGAGGCGCTCTACGGCGTGACCATGCAGGAACCCGGCGTCTCGCGCCTGGTCTCCGTAAAGTTCAACGCGGCCGAAGCCGCCGCGTAAGCCGCGTGGCTTAGCTGAAGAACAACTTTTCCGCGTTCCCGCGCCGGATCTTCAACCGCTCCGCTTCCGAAGCGAACGAAAGCAGTTCGTCGAATCGCGCCGCGCGGGCTCGATACTCCGCCGGGGTGTTGCCGAGCGTGCCCCAAACCATTCGCTCCGGCCCGAACGTATCGTAAAGCCGCTTCGTCAGCCGTCCCAGGTCGCCCGGGTAGTATTCCCATCCGGAATACTTCAGAACAACGCGCGGCAGTTGCGCCAGTTTCAGCACTTCCTCGTATTCGACGGCTGTGCCCTGCCCCGGCCGGCCCATATGATCGAGGATCACCGTGGTCCCGGAGAATTCCCCAGCCAGCGCTCGGATGTTGGCGGCTTGTGCGGGGATGAAGTGCATCTGCACCGCGATGCCGAGATCCGCCACCGCCCGCCAGCAACCCCGCATCCGGGGATCTTTCATGTCGCGGTTGCGAATGGGGCCGCCGGTCTCCGGCGTCATCGACATTTCGTGGATCCGCAGGGCCACGATGCGCTTCGGCCAGCGTTTCATCAGGGCCCGCACCCTGCCTGGCGTATCTTCCCGCAGCGGATCGAAGAGGCACGTTCCCTTGAAGTAGCCGGGGCGCGGCTCGTGCGCGAAGCAGTATTCCAGGTAGCGATGATCGTCCTGGTAGGGCTCCGGATGAACGATGATCGAATGCGCCAGCGGGGCCGCCTCGACCAGTTTGAGATGCTCTTCGAGCGGATACGCAGCCGGCTTGTACGGCGCCTCGGGCGCATAGGGCACAATCGCCGGGTCGAAGAGATGCACGTGCGTTTCGATGGCCGCCGGCGCCGCGGCCGATAGCCTCGAACCAGCCGAAGCCGCCAAACCCAGCAAGACTCCGCGGCGGGTGAAGCGTTCTCTCATGTGTATGGTTATATCGCATGCCGCCGGCCCGTTTTCGCCTACACTAGTCTCATATGGAGGGCGGGTACTTCCCGATTCTGCGCGACCGCGTCCGCCGGCGCGACTTCAACTCGCTGTTCCTTTTCGTCACGTCCCGTTGCAACGCCCGCTGCCGCACCTGCTTCTACTTCGACAAGCTCAACAGCCGTGACGACCTGACCTTCGACCAGATCGCCCGCATCTCCGAAACCGCGCCGCCGTTCCGCAAGCTCTGGATTTCCGGCGGCGAGCCCTTCCTGCGTGAGGAACTGGCACAAATCGTCACGCTGTTCGTGCTCCGCAATGGGGTGCGGAACGTGAACCTGCCTACCAACGGCCTGCTCCCGGAAAAGATATTCCCGGCGGTGGACCTCATGCTGGAACATTGCCCGGAGACGGCCATCGACCTGAATTTTTCCATCGACGGACTCGAGCGCACACACGATTCCATCCGCGGCGTCCCCCGGAACTTCGAGCGCACCGTTGCCTGCATGGAGGAAGCGGCCCGCCGCTATCACGGCAATCGCAAACTGCGATGCAACGTGTTGACGGTCATCACCCGCGAGAACCGCGAGGAGGTGCCGGCGCTTGCCGAACGCCTTGCCGCATCCGGAATCGATGGCCATTACTTCGAGACGGTCCGCGGCCAGGCTCCCGACCCCACCCTCAAGCAGTTGACCAGGGATTCGGTCGCAGCGCTGCACCGGCAGTTAATGCCCCGCCACCGGGAATATGCCAGGAAGCTCTTCGCGCACCTGCCGGTTGGGATCCGTCACGCCGCGACCCTCTGGTATCTGGGCAACCTTCGGTTCCATTACGACCTTCACGAGCAGTGCCTGGAATCGCCGGTAGCCTGGCCAATGCCCTGCACAGCGGGTGAAACTTCCATCGTCATCGACCACAACGGCCGCTTCCGGGCCTGCGAAATGCGCGGCATAGTGGGCGACCTTCACGACTTTGATTTCGACATCCGCCGCGCCCTGGCATCCGAATCCATGCGCGCCGAAGTGGACGCCATCCCCAAGGCCAATTGCTGGTGCACCCATAGCTGCTTTATCCAGGACAGCTCCAAATTCTCAACCGCCGTCCAACTCCGGAGAATCCCTCTGGCCGGGTTGCGCGTCCAATACGCAAACCCGGTAAAATGAAAGCAGATGCCCAATAAATTCGACGTTTTCGGCACAGCCGCCTCGATCGCCAAGGGGATGGGAATCACGTTCAAAGAGATGTTGTCTCCCACGGTGACCGAGTACTATCCGGATGAGCCGCCGAAATTCGAAGAGCGCTTTCGGGGAGTTCACGTTCTCCAGAGGGATGAAAACGGTCTGGAGAAATGCGTGGCCTGCTTCCTCTGCGCCGCCGCCTGCCCCTCGAACTGCATTTACATCGAAGCCGCGGAAAACACCGACATGGCCCGCATCTCGGGCGGGGAGCGCTACGCAAAGGTATACAACATCGACTATAACCGCTGTATTTTCTGCGGGTACTGCGTCGAGGCCTGCCCCACCGACGCCATCACCCACGGGCACGGGTTCGAAGCCGCCAGCTACAACACCACCACTCTGATCAAGCGGAAAGAGGACATGCTTGCCCCCGTGCCGCCCGGCGCGAAACCGCCGGTAATCGCCACCGAAGAAGTGGCCGCGCACTAGCGCTTCATGTTTCGAGCTATCCGGGAACAGATCGACACGATTTTCCGGGAAGACCCGGCCGCCAAAAGTGTCATTGAGATCTTCACCTGCTACCCCGGTTTTCACGCCATCCTCCTTCACCGGCTCGCGCACAGGCTCTACTGCTGGCGCGTGCCCCTGCTGCCGCGCTTGATTTCGCAGACTAGCCGGTTCTTCACCCAGATCGAGATCCATCCCGGCGCTACCATCGGGCGGCGGTTTTTCATCGACCATGGTTCCGGGGTGGTCATCGGAGAGACCACCGAAATCGGCGACGATGTCCTGCTCTATCAGCAGGTGACCCTGGGCGGCACGGGCAACGAGCACGGCAAGCGCCATCCTACGCTCGGAAACAATGTCGTGGTCGGCACCGGAGCGAAAGTACTGGGGAACATCCGCATCGGCGACAACGTGAAGATCGGTGCCGGCTCGGTCGTGGTGCACCCCGTTCCTGATAACGCTACCGTCGTGGGGATTCCCGGACGCGTGGTCCGGGTCCGCTCGGAAGGAACCCTGGAGCATGGGAGCTTGCCCGATCCCGAGGGTCAGGCGATCGACGATCTCGCGCGCCGCGTTGCCGAACTCGAAGCCACCATCAACAAGCTGATGGTTTCCGAACGCCGGCGCTAGGTTTTTGTAGGGTAGGCCTCCTGGCCTGCCCATGCTCCGAAGGCGCGCTCCGCGATCCCCCTGTGCAAGCCCGGAACCTGCGCGTGCAGACTAGACAGTCGGACGGACGCGTCCTCGTATAAACTACAACTAACGTGACTGGAAACGTCGCACGACAGGCGCACATGCGCCTCCTGGTCGAACAGTTGCACAGCCTCGAAGCCCGCCTTCGCCAGGGCGGCGGGCCTTCCCGCATCGAGCGCCAACACCGGGCCGGTAAGATGACCGCCCGCGAACGCATCGATGGCCTTCTCGACCCGGGTTCCCTGTTTCAGGAAATAGGGCTGCTCATCGCCTACGATCGCTACGAGGGCCAGGCGCCCGCGGCCGGAGTCGTCACCGGCATCGGGAAAATCGAAGGCCGCCCCGCGGTGGTAGTGGCCAACGACGCCACCGTGAAGGCGGGGTCCTGGTGGCCCGAAACCATCACGAAAATTCTGCGCGCGCAGGAGATCGCGATGCGCAATCACCTGCCGATCGTCTACCTCGTGGATTCGGCCGGGGTCAACCTGCCCTATCAGGACGGCATTTTTCCCGGCCAGTACGGGGCCGGGCGTATCTTCTATTACAACTCGCTGATGCGGCGCAAGCTGCGCATCCCGCAGATCGCGGCGGTGATGGGACCGTGCATCGCGGGTGGCGCATACCTGCCGGCGCTGAGCGACGTCATCATCATGGTCGAAGGCACCAGTTTCATGGGGCTCGGCGGACCCAATCTGGTGAAAGGCGCCACCGGCCAGGTGATCGACTCCGAATCCCTCGGCGGCGCGCGCCTGCATACCGCTTCGAGCGGCGTCGCGCATTACATGGCGGCGGACGATGCCGATTGCCTCGCCCGCATCCGGCAGCGCTTCCGCGCATTCCCGGCGCCCGCGGCCTCACCGCAAGGACACGAACCCGCGCGCGACATTTCCGATATTTGCGGCCTGTTGCCGGACGATCACCGCCTGCCCTATGACGTGGAGGAAATCATCTTCCGCATTTTCGATGGGGGCGACTATTCCGAGTTCCAGCCCGAATACGCACCCGAAATGCTCTGCGCCAACGCCCGGCTTTCGGGCCGCCCGGTCTCGATCATCGCCAACCGCCGGGGCTTTCTGAAAGGGGAGGGCCGCCCACGGATCGGCGGCATCATTTACACCGAGTCGGCGCGCAAGGTCGCGTATTTCGTCGAAACCAGCGAGCGCCTGGGCCAGCCGCTGATCTATCTGCAGGACGTTTCCGGCTTCATGGTCGGGCCCGAGGCGGAACGCCAGGGCATCATCCGCGCCGGAGCCGAAATGGTCGAAACCATGTCGTGCGCCACGGTCCCCAAAATCGTCCTCACCATCAACCACGCCAGCGGCGCGGGCTATTACGCCATGGCCGGCCAGGGCTTCGACCCGAACTTCACCTTCAGTTGGCCGACGGCGCGCATCGGCGTGATGGAAGGCGATTCCGCCGTCATGGCTCTCTACTCGGCCGAACTGGAGAAGTACAAGGGCGGGACGGTGCCGGAGGAACTGCGCGAATCGATCGAGCGCACGCGCGCCGATTACGAGCGCTGGCTCGATGCCCGATATGCCGCCGCACGCGGCCACTGCGACGCCTTGATCGACCCTGTCGATTCCCGCAAAGTGTTATCGTTCGCGCTGGAGGCTTGCCATTGATCCGCATTGCCAATGGTCAGGGGTTCTGGGGCGACTGGCTGGAAGCGCCCGTCCGCCTGGTGGAGCAGGGGCCCGTCGATTACCTCGCGCTCGACTACCTGGCCGAGATCACCATGTCGATCCTGCAGAAGCAAAAGCAGGCCGACCCGAATCTCGGGTACGCCCGGGATTTTCCCCCGCTGATCGCGCGGATCTCGAAGCAGATCCGCGAGTGCGGCGTCAAAGTGATCGCGAACGCCGGCGGCGTCAACCCGGTTGCCTGCGCGCGCGAAGTGGTGCGCGTGGCGCCCGGGCTCAAAGTTGCGGTAGTGCTGGGCGACGACGTTTATTCGCGTCTCGATGACTTCCTCGCCAAGGGCTACGAAATGCGCGACATGGATACCGGCGAACCGCTCTCGAAAATTCGCGGCCGGATCCAGAGCGCCAATGCCTACATCGGGGCGTTCCCCCTCGCCGAAGCGCTCGCCACCGGTGCCGACGTGGTGGTCGCCGGGCGCTCCACCGATACCGCGCTCACGCTGGCCCCCATGGTCCACCGCTACGGCTGGGGACCCGACGACTACGACAAGCTCGCGGCCGGGACCATCGCCGGCCACATCATCGAGTGCGGCGCCCAGTGCACCGGCGGCAACTGCCAGGTGGACTGGCAAACCATCCCCGATATGGCGAACATCGGGTATCCGATTGTCGAGGCCGAACCCGATGGCACGTTCTTCGTTACGAAGCATCCGGCGGCGGGCGGCAGGGTCAACATCCACACCGTAAAGGACCAGTTGCTGTACGAGCTCGGCGATCCGAAGAACTACATCACGCCGGATTGTGTCGCCGACTTCACCAGCGTTCGCCTCGCGGAGGCCGGACCGGATCGCGTGCGGGTCAGCGATATCCGCGGCGGCAAGCGGCCGCCCTCGTTGAAGCTTTCGATCAGCTATGCCAACGGCTGGAAGGCCATCGGCACCCTGGTCTACTCATGGCCCGAGGCGCTCGGGAAAGCGCGCGCCGCCGACCGCATCGTGCGGGAGCGGCTGCAAAACCTCGGCCTTTCCTTCGAAGAGATCTACACCGAGTTCTTCGGGGTAAACGCGTGCCACGGGCCGGCCGCGCCACCCAATCCCGACCCGCCGGAGGTGCAGGTGCGGATAGGCGTCCGCGGTCAGGACAAAAAAGCCGTGGACCGGTTCACCCGCGAACTGATCCCGCTGGTTCTGAACGGCCCGCCGGGAGCCACCGGCTTCGGCGAGGGCCGTCCGGCGGTGCGCGAGATCGTGGCCTACTGGTCGGCGCTCGTCCCCCGTGAGGAGATCGTCACCAAAGTAGAAGTGGTAGGGTAAGCCAGATGGACCCCATAGGCCGCCGCACTTTCCTGAAGCACGCCGGCGTTCTCGCCGGATTCGCGCAATCGCACCAGCCGGTTGCGATCGTGATCGATCCCAAGGACCCCGCCGCGTGGGCCGCGGACGAACTGGCGAAAAGTTTCGCATCGGCCGGAATCCGTGTCAGCCGCCACGCAGAAATCGGCCGGGCCCCCGGCACCAGCCACGTGATCGTGGCCGGAGGCCGCGCGCTCGCCGACCAGGCGCATGTGCGGCTACCCGAGACTCCCCAATCGCTCGCCATCGCGCCGGCACGGATCGGCAATCGCGAGGTGACCGCCGCCTGTGGCTCCGACCGCCTCGGCCTTGCCTATGCGCTTTTGGAACTCGCAGCCGCACCAGCGCCCCAGAAGGCCGTGACCGCGCAGCCTGCCAACGCCGTTCGCAGCAACATGCGGCTATTCACCAGCGACGTCGAAGACAAGCCCTGGTTCTACGACCGCGAGATGTGGCCGCGGTACCTGACCATGCTGGCGGCGAACCGCTATAACCGCTTCCATCTGGCATTCGGCATCGGCTACGATTTTCTGCGCGAAGTTACCGACGCCTACTTTCTCTTTGCGTACCCGTTCTTTCTCGACGTGCCGGGTTACAAAGTGCGCGCCTCGAACCTGCCGGGTGCGGAGCGCGATCGTAATCTCTCCGCCCTGAAGTACATCACCGATCAGGCCGCCGCGCGCGGGCTGGAGTTCCAACTCGGCATCTGGATGCACGGCTACCAGTGGATCAGCAGCCCGCATCCGAACCACACCATCGAGGGGCTCACGGCCGAGAACCACGGCCCGTATTGCCGCGACGCGCTCGCGATGTTGCTCAAGGCCTGTCCCGGAATCACCGGCGTGACGTTTCGGATCCACGGCGAAAGCGGCGTGGCGGAAGGCAGCTATACCTTCTGGCGAACGGTTTTCGAAGGCGTGGTGCGTTCCGGCCGCAAACTCGAAATCGACCTGCACGCCAAGGGAATCGACCAGCACATGATCGATACCGCGCTCGATACCGGGATGCCCGTGAAGGTCTCGCCGAAATTCTGGGCCGAGCACCTCGGAATGCCCTACCATCAGGCCGATATCCGCGTACAGGAGCGTCCCGTGCCGGGGCACACCGGCAGCGGTCTGATGGCGCTGAGCAGCGGGTCCCGCAGTTTCACGCGGTACGGCTATGCCGACCTGTTGCGCGAAGACCGCCGCTACGACGTGATCTTCCGCATCTGGCCGGGCACCCAGAGGCTGCTGCTATGGAGCGATCCCGCGTTCGCGGGCGCTTATTCCCGGGCCTTCCAGTTCTGCGGGTCGAAGGGCGTGGACATCATGGAGCCGCTCTCGTTCAAGGGGCGGCGCGGCTCGGGACTCGAAGAGCCCTCGCGCACGGCATACGCCGACGCCTCGCTGCGGCCCCGCTGGGACTGGCAGAAGTACGAGTCCGGTTATGCCGCATGGGGACGGCACCTGTACGATCCCGAGGCGGCGGGCGTCGAAGACGGACTTGCCAGCGCCAGCCGCATCCTTCCGATCATCACCACGGCGCACCTGCCGTCCGCCGCCAACAACACGTACTGGCCCGAGCTCTACACCAACCAGCCGATCGTCCAAGCCGGGCACAATCCGTATACCGATACGCCGTCGCCCAAAGTCTTCGGCAATACCAGCCCGCTCGACCCGCAACTCTTTTCGAGCATCGGCGAGTATGCGGACGAAGTCGTCAAGGGCGAGCGCTCCGGCAAGTATTCGCCGGTCGAGGTTGCGCAGTGGCTGGACGAGTTGGCAGCGAACGCCACGAAGCGTCTTCCGTCACAGAAGCGGGTTGCCATCGACGTGGAGGTGCAGGCCGCGCTGGGCCGGTTCTTCGCGGCGAAGTTCCGCGCGGGCGTGTATTATGCGATCTTCGAACGCACCAGGAGCCAGGACGCGTTGGACGAAGCGCTGAAACAGTACCGGACGGCACGGGGGGTTTGGGCCGGAATCGCGGAGCGGACCAAGGGAGTGTACGTTCCCGATATCACGGTCGGCGAGTTGAAGTGGCTGCGCGGGCACTGGCAGGACAGGCTCGCGGCCATCGACGAAGATATCGGTGCGATGGAAAAAGTGGGGCCGGGCAGGCCAGGAGGCCTGCCCCACTTTGCGCCGCGAATCAAAGCGGATTTCCGGCACAGTGTCCCGCCGCGATTTCAACCGAAGCGGGAGTTGGCCCTCACGATAACCGGCAGCGGCTTCCAACCAACGGCGGCGCGCCTGTACTACCGCCACGTCAACCAGGCGGAGCGCTTTCAAACCGCCGAAATGGAACCCTCCTGGCGCGCGGCCATCCCCGCCGGCTACACCGATTCGCCCTATCCGCTGCAGTACTACTTTGAATTGCACGACGGGCCCGCCAAAGCCTGCCTGTATCCGGGGTTTGCACCCGATCTTCTCAATCAGCCGTATTTCGTCGTCCGGGCGGTATAGTGAGAAGTTATGACGGTCAACTGGAAGGGCGTTTTTCCCGCGATTACGACGCAGTTCCGCCAGGACTGTTCGCTCGACATCGGTGCCACGGAGCGGCACCTGGAATTCATGATTCAGGCCGGGATCCACGGCGTCGTGCTGCTGGGCACGGTGGGTGAAAACACAGCGCTGGAGTACGAAGAGAAGCTCACCGTCGTCCGCGAAATGAAGCGCGCCGCCGCGGGCCGCATTCCGGTGCTGAGCGGGGTCGCGGAGTATACGACGGCGCTCGGCTGCCGCTATGCGCGGGACATGGAGAAGATCGGGATCGACGGCCTGATGGTCCTGCCCGGCATGGTGTACAAAGCGGACGAGCGCGAAAGCCTGCGCCACTTCCGCACGATCGCGGGCGCCACGGGGCTGCCCATCATGATCTACAACAACCCCGTATCGTACGGCGTGGACGTGCAGCCCGAAGCCTTCGCGCAGCTGGCGGACGTCGCCAACATCGTCGCCATCAAGGAATCTTCGGAGAACGTCCGCCGCATCACCGACCTCGTCAATATCGTAGGCACACGCTACATCCTGTTCGCCGGCGTGGACGACCTGGTGCTCGAAAGCGTGATGCTCGGCGCGCAGGGCTGGATTTCCGGCCTGGTCAACGCATTTCCGCACGAGAACCGCGCACTTTGGGACCTCGCGGCGTCGGGCCTCTGGGAGGAGGCGCGCGCACTCTACCGCTGGTACACCCCGCTGCTGCACCTCGATACCAAGGTCAAGCTGGTGCAATACATCAAGCTGGCGATGGCCGAAACCGGGCTGGGCTCGGAAACGGTCCGGCCGCCCAGGCTGCCGGTGGAAGGCGCCGAACGCGAAGAGATCCTGGCCATCATCCGGCGGGCAATCGCCACCCGGCCCCAACTTCCCCTGGCGGCGGCACGATGACCACACGCATCCGCATCATCGACTCCCATACCGGCGGCGAACCCACGCGCGTGATCGTGGGAGGGATGCCGGACCTGGGACGCGGCCCCATGGAAGACCGGCTGGAGCGCTTTCGCTCCAAGTACGACGACATCCGCGCCGCGGTGGTGAACGAACCGCGCGGCTACGACGCCATCGTGGGCGCGCTGCTCTGCCCGCCCTCCGACCCATCGTGCGATGCCGGCGTGATCTTCTTTAATAACGTCGGCTACCTGAACATGTGCGGCCACGGCACCATCGGGCTGGTGGTCACGCTGGCCCACATGGGCCGAATCCGCGAGGGCGCCTGCCGTCTCGATACGGTCTGCGGCCCGGTGGAAGCGCGACTCGTCGATCCCAACCGCGTTGCCATCCGCAATGTGCCGAGCTACCGCTGCGCGGCGCACGTCGCAGTGGAAGCGCCCGGCATCGGCACGGTGTACGGCGATATCGCCTGGGGCGGCAACTGGTTTTTTCTCATCGCCGAGCACGGCCAAACCCTCACGCCCGATCGCCTGGAGGAACTGACGGACTACACCTGGCGCGTGCGGCAGGGGCTCGAAGCGGCCGGAATCACGGGCGCGGACGGCCGCGAGATCGACCACATCGAGCTGTTCGGCCCGCCGGCGGCGCCCGGGGCGCACAGCAAAAACTTCGTGCTCTGCCCGGGCAAGGCGTACGACCGCTCGCCGTGCGGCACCGGCACCAGCGCCAAACTGGCCTGCCTCTACGCCGACGGAAAACTGCTCCCGGGCGAGATCTGGCGCCAGGAGAGCATCGTGGGCAGCGTCTTCGAAGGTCGCGTGAACCTGGTGAACGGAGAGATCATCCCCGAAATCACGGGCTCCGCCTATGTCAATGCCGAGGCCGAACTGATCCTGGACACGCGCGACCCCTTCTGCTACGGAATCCGCGGCACATGGGCAGCTACGACGTAGCGATCGCCGGCGGCGGGATCGTGGGCACCGCGTGCGCCATGGAGTGCGCGGCCGCGGGCCTGAAGGTGGCGGTGATCGAACCCGGTCCGATCGGCGGCGGCGCGACGGCCGCCGGCATGGGCCACATCGCGCTGATGGACGATTCGCCCGCGCAGATCGCCCTGACCCGCTACTCGCGCGAGTTGTGGATCGCGATGATCCCGGAACTTCCAGCCGACGTGGAATTCCTCCCGTGCGGCGCGATCTGGGTCGCGGCGGACGAAGAGGAGATGGCCGAGGTTCGCCGCAAGAAGTCTCTCTACGACGGGCTCGGAATCCGCAGCGAAGCGCTGGGCCCGCGCGAACTGGCGGAACTCGAGCGGCACTTGCGGCCGGGACTGACGGGCGGACTCCTGGTCCCGGACGACGCCACGACGTACCCGCCGTGCGCGGCCCGCTACTTCCTGGAAAAATCGGGCGCCACCTTGATCCGCGATGCGGCAGCCGAAATCCGCGGCGGAGAGATCCGGCTGCGAAACGGCGGCGCAGTCTCGTCGCGCATCACCATCAACGCGACCGGCGCGTGGGCCCCCGAACTGACGCCCGGCATCGCCGTGCGCAAACGAAAGGGCCACCTGCTGATCACGGACCGCTACCCCGGGTTCGTCAGCCACATCCTGCTCGAACTCGGTTACCTCAAGAGCGCGCACTCGGCCGGTTCCGATTCGGTGGCCTTCAATGCGCAGCCGCGGCGTTCGGGGCAGGTTCTGCTCGGGTCCTCGCGGCAGTTCGGCTCGGAAGGGCGCCAGGTGGAGCACCACATGCTGAGCCGCATGCTGCGGCGCTGCGAAGAGTACATGCCCGAACTCGCGCAAATGAACGGCATCCGCACGTGGACGGGCTTCCGCGCCGCGACCACGGATAACCTGCCGCTCATCGGTCCGTGTCCCGGCGACGAGCGCCTGTATCTGGCGACCGGCCACGAAGGGCTGGGCATCACGACTTCGCTCGGCACGGCAAAACTCGCCGCGGCCCACATCACGGGAGTCCCGCCGGCCATAGCCGCCGAGCCGTATCTGCCCGGCCGAAAAGTGGAGGCGCGTTGAAGGTACGGGTCAACGGACGGCCGGTAGAGGTGCCCGAAGGGGCGATGGTCTCGGCTGCCGTCGCGATTTCCGGCGCCCCGCTTTTCCGGCGCTCGGTGACCGGAGAGCCGCGCGCTCCGCTCTGCGGCATGGGCATCTGCTTCGAGTGCCGCGTCACCGTGAACGGCCGGGCTCACGTACGCGCCTGCCAGGTTCCCTGCGAACCGGGCATGGAGGTCCGGACCGATGGATAGGCGCACCTTCGACGTGCTGATCGTGGGCGCCGGGCCCGCCGGCCTGGCCGCCGCGCGCCGGGCAAGCGAATCACGCAAGTCCGTCGCGATCATAGACGACAACCCGGCTCCCGGCGGGCAAATCTGGCGCGGCGCCGAACTGCCAAAGTGGGGCAGTCCTTCCGGCCTGCCCGTCTTTTCCGGGTCGCGCGTGATCGCCGCCCCGCGGCCCAACTCGCTCGCCATCGAAACCCTCGACGACGCCTTCGAACTCTCCTACCGCTCCCTGATCCTCGCCACCGGCGCGCGCGAGCGCTTCCTTCCCTTCCCCGGTTGGACGCTGCCGCACGTAACCGGCGCCGGAGGCCTACAGGCACTCGCGAAATCGGGGCTGCCGGTCGCCGGAAAGCGCGTGGTGGTGGCCGGCAGCGGACCGCTGCTGCTCGCGGTCGCCAAATACCTGAAAGACCACGGCGCTACGGTGCCGCTGATCGCGGAACAGGCCGAACGTTCGGCGTTGATGCGCTTCGCCGCGGGACTCGCCCTGCATCCCGCCAAGCTGTGGCAGGCAGGGATGCTTCGCGCCGGACTGATCGGCGTCCGCTATCTCACCGGCTGCTGGCCGGCGGCGGCGGAGCCAGGCAGCGTCACGCTTCGACGCGGAAAAGAGACCTGGACGGAGAGCTGCGACTACCTGGCCTGCGGGTTCGGACTCATCCCCAATACCGAACTCGCGGCCCTGCTCGGCTGCCGCACCGGCCCGCGCGGCGTCGAGGTGCATGAGGACCAGCAGACTTCCGTGCCCGGCGTGTATGCGGCCGGCGAAGTGACCGGAATCGGCGGGCTCGAACTCTCGCTGGCGGAAGGTGCAATCGCAGGCTACGCGGCTAGCGGACGGCCGCACAAACCGGCAGGGGCGCGTGCTTCGGCCCGCCGCTTTGCCGCGGGACTCGAGCGGGCGTTCGCATTGCGCGAGGAGCTCAAATCGCTCGCCGCGGACGACACCCTGGTCTGCCGCTGCGAGGACGTGGCGCTGGGGCGCATTCGCGGCTTCACCGGATGGCGGGACGCCAAACTGCACACGCGCTGCGGCATGGGCGCCTGCCAGGGACGCGTCTGCGGAGGCGCGGCCGAGTTCCTCCTCGGGTGGAAGGCGGAATCGGTACGCCCGCCGGTTTTTCCGGCGCGAATCGGCAGCTTGCAGTAGCCTACGGCAACACGGCGATCGGCGAGCGCCACACAGCGAACTTTTGGCCGCCGGGTTCTATGACACTTACCTGGCAGGTGTAGCGGCCGGGTTGGAGCTTGTCCAATGGAAAGCTGAAGCTCACCGGGACGGCCTTCGATTTGGCGTTCAGGCCATCGGAGATTTTGAGCGGAGCGGCCTCGAACGCTTTCACTTTACCGCGGTAGAACGCGACGGTCGCCAGCATGAAGCGCGTCTGTTGCTCGGAGGGCTGGTATGCCTCCAGGTAAACGTACATCTCCTGGTCTTTGCGGAAAACGCGGGTCACACTGGGGACCAGTTTCTGATCGTTGCGCACCAGCGGATTGGCGGCCAGGAGCTTCTTATCCTTTTCAACCGAAGCCACGGCGGAGTCCAGCTTTTCCCGTTGATAGCCGAGCACTACCGAGCTGATCGGCAAGTGTTTCTGGTCGGTCGTGAGGTCGGGCACGATGAACTTCGTCTCGAACGTACCCATTTTGCCGGTCTCGTTGTCGCGGGCCAGAAATTTCAGAGTGTAAGTGCCCGGCTGCAGGGTGAAGCCGGTATCGTACTCCAGGTTGTGCTTCGCCAGTTGGCCGGCGTTTTCACCTTTCAGCCTGACCGTGATCTCGTCGCGCACGGTGCCCTGGAGCATGTTTTTGGAGTCGCGGACTTCGCCGATGAAGTCGAGGCGCGTGCTTTCGGCGCCTCCCTTGCGGGCGAGTTCGATATCGCTTCCGGGGATCTTGAGGGAGACCGGCACGAAGTAGCGGTCGCGGGCCTGGCGGAAATAGTTCACTTCGAGCGCGACAGTCAGGTCAGTGATCGGATCGCCCAGCATCAGGGCTTCCTGAAGCTGCCGCTCACGGTCGCTGGAGTTGAACTGACGAAACTCCTTGGAGGCGAAATAGCCGCTCCGGTAATCGAGCTTCGCTGTAAGGTTCTTGTCGATGCGGACTTTGATGCGGCGGTACCGGCCATCCAGCGCGGTATTGGTGCTGTAGTAACCGAGGATGTAGTAACTCGAGATGTCCTTTTGCGCCTGCGCGATGCCGAGCGCGAGATCGTTCTGGTCGAGCAACGCCTTGCCGCCGGTATCGACGGCAAGGGTGTAGAGCGTTTCCTGCTGGCCCTGGAAATTCGACTGCATCGTGCGCTGCGAACTGCCGGAGTACATCCCTTGCCCGCCCTGCGAGCCCTGCGTGGCATCGCCGAGCGGCGCGGTGGCCACCAGGCCGCGGGCGTCCACGGGATAGAACGCCACATTCCCGCGGATGGCGGCGTTGACGGTGGCACGAATCTGCGCCTGGTTGTCGACGCCGTTGAGCGTCATGCCGCTGGCGAAGTAGACGAGCGCCTTCTTCTCCGCCAGGCTGCTCAGCATCTTGACGGCGGATTCGAGCGCGGCCAGTTTGCGATCGGTATTGAAGATATTGAATTCGGAATCGTCGGCGGTGTAGGCCGCGCCCGTGTCGGCCTCGCTATCGTCTCCGGTGGAGCCGCCGGCG
>CAWCMS010000017.1:0-79454 GCA_963796675.1 Terriglobia bacterium | reverse complement strand
TCGCGGTGGAACGTGCCCTTTCCCGTCGGCAGTTGCGTGGGAATCAGATCCGCCAGTTGCGATGGCGTACCCGCCATCGCTCAGCGACGCCCGCCCGCCCAGAAATAGCAGTCCGCCCCCGCGGCGATCCACGAAATCGCGGATCAACTGCTGCTGCGAAGGCGTGAAATAATTGGCCTCGACGCTGCCGATGATCAACCCCTGATACTGGAACAGGTCTTCCGCTTTCGAGGGGAAGCCCTCCTGCAGTAGCGCGATTTCCTTGGATCCGGCGGGTCCGGCCGCGGAGACATCTTGTTCTGCGTGGTGCGCAGAATCGTCGCCACTTCGATGCCCTGGATAATCGTCCAGCGCTCGGCGGATGAACTTGTAATCCCACCGCGGCTCGCCTTCGATATAGAGGATGCGCGGCTTGCGCGCTTCCACGCTCACCAGCCGGGTCAGTCTGTTGTTGAGCGTGTTCTCTTCGCCCGTTCAGCGGATCGACCCCGATCTCCAGCGTCTTCGGCCCGGCGTCGCCGCAATCGAAAACCATCGTCTCGGTCTGCATCTGCCCGTCACCGCGCAACGTCACTTCCTGCGACGCCAGCACCTTGCCGTTTTCGCGCACGTTCAGCCGCGCCTTGCTGCCGGAATAGCCGTAGCTGTGAAACGTCACCGATGCCGTCAGCTTGCATTGCGGCAGCGCGCGCGCCGGCACCACGGCGTCGGTAATTTCCACATCCTTCTCCGGATGCTCCTTGCCGAACCCGATCGTGTGCACCGGAATCCGCTGCCGCCGGATGGCCGCCATCGTCTGCAGGTCGATCCCGCCGGAGTTGTCCGCGCCGTCGCTCAGCATCACGATCGCGCCCAGCGGCAGCGACGAGCTTCCGTCCATCACGCGCTCCAGGGTATCGCCCAGCCGCGATGCCGGCGCCGCGGCCTTCACCTGGTCCGCCTTCTGGATACGCTCCGGCTCTTTGCCGAATTCGTAAAGCCGCACCTGGAATTTGTCCCCCAGTGTCTTCAGGAGGCCGCTATCCAGCAGCTTCTTGGCCGCATCTTCGCGGGTTCCCGGAAGCGTCGTCGATTGCCATGCTGCGCGAATCGTCCACCAGAACAGCCACCACGTTCTGCTGGGGGCGCAGCGTGGCCACGCTCAGGGCGGGATGCCAGAGCAGAAACAGCAGCACCGCCACCATGGCAGTTTCCAGCACCCAAATGGCGAGCGGGCGCAGTCCGCTGAGCATGCCGTGATTGCGCCGCACGTGCCAGAAGAGCAGCCCGGCCGCGCACAAAATGGCAAGGCCAGCATCCAAAGCGGCCAGGGCGTCAGAAATACGAACTGCCCTTTATGAAACAAGCTGAACGGATATTTGAAGAGAAATTCAAACATGGAGTCCGCTTCAGGATTGAGGGCAGCGATGTGTATACGGACGTGGCTCCGCTGGGAGTTACAGTGGCCCAGTTTTGCGGGAAGTTCGACATGCGGCCACATTTCCGCAAATCCCTCGTATGTGGTCAGGATACCACGGCGCGAGTGGTTTGCGAACTATACTGAAAGCATCGCGGCTCTGCCCGGGTGCCCATACACTGAACTCCTGTGCAAGACTACATCCGGATTCGCGGCGCGCGGGTCCACAATCTGAAGAACATTTCGCTTTCTATTCCCCATGACCAGCTGACCGTGATCACCGGCGTGTCCGGGTCCGGCAAATCCTCGCTCGCCTTCGACACCATCTACGCCGAAGGCCAGCGGCGCTACGTGGAATCGCTCTCCGCCTACGCGCGCCAGTTCCTGGAGCGCATGGAAAAGCCCGATGTCGACGAGATCGACGGCATCGCGCCCGCCGTCGCCATCCGCCAGAAGAACACCACGCGCAATCCGCGCTCCACCGTCGCCACCTCCACCGAGTGCTACGATTTCCTGCGCCTGCTGTTCGCGCGCGTCGGGCCAGACCTTCTGCCCCAACTGCGGCACGCGCGTCCGCAGGACACGGTGGATGAAGTGGCCGCGCGCCTGCTGGCACTGCCCGACGGCTCGCGCTGGTACGCGCTGTTTCCCGTGCGGCGAGCACGCCATCCGCCGCAGGCGCTTGCGCGACCACCTCTTCGAACTGCGCAAGAAGGGCTTCAACCGCCTGTTTCAGGACGGCCGGCGTCTTCGAATTCTCCACGCCCGAATCGCTGCTCGATATCGATTTCTCGCAGCCCGTCTTCATCCTGGTGGACCGCATCGCGATCGCGCCCGACCTCCACCAGCGCCTGGTCGATACCGTCGAAATCTGCTACCGCGAAGCCGGCGAAGTCATCTTCGAGAGCGCCGCCGGCGCAGCCGAGCGCCTGCGCTTCAACGAGAAGTTCCAGTGCAAGACCTGCGGCATGGAATTCAGCCGCGCCGGAGCCGATCCTGTTCAGCTTCAACTGCCCGCCGGCGCCTGCCCGCGCTGCCAGGGCTTCGGCAACACCATCGATTACGACATGGACCGCGTGATTCCCGACAAGTCGCTCTCGCTCGACGAAGGCGCCGTCGATCCGTGGACCAAGCCGCAAGTACCGCTCCTGGCTGGCGCAATTTCAAGAAGCACGCCAAGCGCAAGGTCCGCACTCGACGTGCCCTTCTGCGACCTCACGCGAGGACCGAGCGCGAAGCTGTCGACGACTTCATCCGCCGCTTCTTCGACTACCTGGAGACCAAGAAGTACAAGGTGCACGTGCGCGTCTTCCTCAGCCGCTATCGCGGCTACGCGCTGTGCCCGGAATGCCAGCGGCGCGCGCCTGCGCAAGGAGGCGCTCTATGTCCGCGTGGGCGGCAAGAACCTGGCCGAAGTCGTGCGCATGAACATCGCCGAGGCGCGCGATTTCTTCGACGCCCTGGAGCTCACGCCCGGAAGAGACCGCCATCGCCGACAAGATCCTGGTCGAGATCCGCCAGCGGCTCAAGTTCCTCAACGACGTCGGGCTCGAATACCTCACGCTCGACCGCCTCTCGGCCACGCTTTCCGGCGGCGAAGCGCAGCGCATCCAGCTCGCCACCTGCCTCGGCTCGCGCCTGGTGGGCGCCTGCTACGTGCTCGACGAGCCCTCCATCGGCCTGCACAGCCGCGACACCGGCCGCCTCATCCGCATCCTCGAAGAACTGCGCGACCTCGGCAACACCATCGTGGTGGTGGAGCACGATCCCGACGTGATGCGCGCCGCCGACCACATCGTCGATCTGGGCCCCGGCGCCGGCGAGCACGGCGGCGACATCGTCTTCGAAGGCTCGCTACCCGCAGCTGATCGGCGACGGCAACCGCTCGCTCACCGCCCGCTACCTGCGCGGCGAACTCGCAGGTCTCCGCGCCGCGCGCGCGCCGTCCGGTCGATCCGCGCCGCGTGCTGCGCTTCTCCGGCGCGCGCGTGCACAACCTCAAGAACATCGACGTCGACATCCCGCTCGGCATGATGGTGGCGATCACCGGCGTCTCCGGCTCGGGCAAATCCACGCTGGTGCACGACGTGATTTTCCGCTCGCTCGAAGCGCTGCACAAGGCGCGCGAGCCGACCGACGACGCCGGAGTTCGACGACGCCGCCGAAGCACTGGACGACGCCGGCCCGCAAGCTGTGCCTGCAAGAAGGTGGAAGGCGCGGAGCGGATCACCAGCACCGTGATGATCGATCAGTCGCCCATCGGCCGCACGCCGCGCTCCAACCCGGTCACCTACATCAAGGCGTTCGACATCGATCCGCGGCCTGTTCGCCTCCACGCGCGAGGCCGAAAAGCGCGGCTACACGCGCCGGCCATTTCTCCTTCAACATTCCCGGCGGCCGCTGCGAAACCTGCCAGGGCGACGGCACCGTGACGGTGGAAATGCAGTTCCTGGCCGACGTCGAACTGATCTGCGAAGAGTGCAAGGGCACGCGCTACAAGAGCGGCATCCTGGAGATCCGCTACAACGGCCTCAACATCCACGAGGTGCTGCAGCTCACCGTGCGCGAGGCCATGGATTTCTTCCACGCCACGCCGCGCCTGGTGCAGCGGCTGAAGGTGCTGGACGATGTCGGCCTCGGCTATCTGCGGCTGGGACAATCCGCCACCACGCTTTCCGGCGGCGAAGCGCAGCGCGTCAAACTGGCCGCGCACCTGGCCGGCTTCGAGCTGCGACGGGCACGCTCTTCATCTTCGACGAGCCCACCACCGGCCTGCACTTCGACGACATCGCCAAGCTGCTCGGCACGTTCCAGCGGCTGATCGAAAACGGCGGCAGCCTGATCGTCATCGAGCACAATCTGGACGTCATCAAAGCGGCCGACTGGGTGATCGATCTCGGCCCCGAAGGCGGCGCGGGCGGCGGCCGCGTCGTGGCCGCAGGCACGCCCGAAACCATCGCCGCGGTCACGGAAGGCTACACCGGACGTTATCTCCGCGAGGCGATGGAAGCGTAGAATTGAATAGAGGCTCGCAATGCGACCGATTTCGTTGTTACTTTTCCCGCTGCTTTACATAGGTTCCGCGGCGTGGTGTGCCGCCGCCGGACTGGAAGTAGTCCGGCCGATCATCGCGCAAAGCGATGGCGGCGTCATGGAGCCGGCCGGTTTCCAACACGTGGCGGGCGAGACGCTGTTCTTCAGTTGCCGCGTTGCCGGCTACGCCAAGACACCGGAAGAAAAGTCAATCTGGCCTACTCGGTGCAGGCTTTCGACCCCAAGGGTGTGCCGTTAACCGAGATCTACAAGAACGAACTCATGACCGACGTGACGCCCCAGGATAAGGAGTGGATGCCCAAGATCACCACCGAAATCCAGATACCCCCGCTGGTGGCCGCCGGCACTTACAAGATATTAATCAAAGTCGAGGACCTGATAGCTAAAACCAACGCCGAACTTAGTGTACCGTTCGACGTCCGCAGTAAGACCGTCGAGCCCAGTGATACCCTGGTGACGCGCAATTTTCAATTCTTCCGCGGCGAGGAGGACCCCGGCGTCGCGCAAACCTGTCTACCATGGAGGTGACGCCGTGTGGACTAAGTTCGACATCATCGGGTTTTAAGTACGGCGAGAACAACAAGTCGACGTCAGCTACGTGACCATCGTTGATCTCTGCCCAGCGGCAAGGTCCTATGGACGCAGCCCGAGCCGCCGCCGGACAGAGCGAATCGTTCTATCCCAAACGCTACGTGGAGGCCGAATTCGGCATCTCTCCTGAATAAGGACTTCAAGCCGGGCGCCTATACCATGGCGGTCGACGTGAAGGACGCGCGTCGGCAAGCAGAATTACGAGGGAATAAGTTTCACGTTCACAGTCGCAATAATGGCACGAACCTGGTGATCCTGGGCGCCGATCCGCTCTCGCATCGAAGACGTGGTGCGCGTAGCGCGCGGCGGCGCCGCAGGTGCGCCTGTCCGGCGGCGCGCGCACGCGCATCGCGCGCGGCCGCGCACCCCTGGAAGAGCTGCTGGCGCGCGCGGCGAGCGCATCTACGGCGTCAACACCGGCGTCGGCGGCAACATCGGCATCTCGCTCGCGCCCGGAGCAGATGGAGACCCTGCAGCACAACCTGGTGCGCCACCTCGCCTGCGGCACCGGCGCAGCCGCTGCCGCCGGACGTGGTCCGCGCCGCCACGCTGCTGCGGATCGCCACCTTCGCCACCGGCGCTTCCGCCGTGCGCACGGAACTGGTGGATGCCCTGGCGGCGCTGCTCAATCGCGGCGTCACGCCGGTGGTGCCGCGCTACGGCTCGGTCGGCGCGAGCGGCGACCTGATGCCCTCCGCCTACATCGCGCGCGTGCTGGTGGGCATGGGCGAGGCGGAATTCGACGGCCGGCGCCTGCCCGCCGGCGGAGGCGCTCGCAGCCGCCGGCCTCGCGCCCATGCGCTTCGCACCCAAGGAAGCCCTCGCGCTGATCAACGGCACCACCGTGATGACCGGCCGTCGCGGCGCTGCTCTGGGTGGATGCGTTCCGCGTGCTGCGCGCGCTGCTGGGCGCCGTCGCGCTGTCGGTCGAAGCGCTGCAGGCGCCCGGCCTGCCCTTCGAGCCGTGGGTGCACGAGAGCAAAGGCCACCCCGGACAGATCGCCGTGGCCGCGCTATCTGCGCGACACTGCTCGCAGGCTCCGGCTACACGCAGGAATCGAGCGGCCAGACCTGCTACTCGCTGCGCTGCGTGCCGCAAGGCCTCGGACCGGCGTGGGAGGCGCTCGAGGACGGCGCGCGCCGCTATCGAGCGCGAGATCAATTCCGCCAACGATAACCCGCTGATCGACCCCGAAACCGGCGCCCTGTACAAGGCCGGCAATTTCTACGGCGGCCACATCGCGCGCCTGCTCGACACCTGGAAGATCGATTTCGCCGCCATGGCCAACTGGGGCAATGCGCTCATGGCGGTGCTGGTGGACGACCGGTTCAACGGCGGCCTGCCCGCCAATCTCACGCCCCGAGCCCGGCGTCAATTCGCGGCTTCAAAGGCATGCAGTTCAGCGTCACCAGCCTGACCTGCGCGGTGCGCCAGATGGCCGGTCCCAGCTCGATTCACTCCCTGCCCACCGAGCAATACAACCAGGACGTGGTGAGCCTGGGGATGCACGCCGCGGTCACCGCCATGGACGCGCTGGAGTGCGTCCGCAACCTGGCCGCCATGCTGCTGCTGGCAGCCGCCCAGGCGGTGGATCTGCGCGGCGGTCCCGAACGGCTGGGCAAAGGCTCCCGTGCCGTTTATGACGCTATCCGCCAAGTCGCTTCATTTCAGGAAGATGACGCTCCCCTGGAGCAGGAGGTGGCCGCCATGGCGGTGGGATTCGCACTTTGCACGCTTTCGCACAGTAATTCGTCAATCCTGATGTGAGACTCCGCCTTCTCGGGCTCGTGTTGTGCGTCTGCGTCGCGTTTGCCGCCAAGCCCGCGGAAGAAGCCCGGCGTCTCTTCGAGCAGGGGCTAAAAGCCGAGCGCGCCGGCAACTATGCCGACGCCTCGCTGCTATATACCCGCGCCTCCCAACTCGACCCCGGAAATCCGATGTACCGCCTGCGCGGCGAGGCCGCTGCGGGGCTCGTCGCTCCGCCCAAGCCCACCGAAGCGGGGGACCCGCCGGGCGTCGTCCAAGTGGACTCCCGGGCGGTCGGGAATGTGCGCAGTCTGCGTCCACCGCCAGAGCTCCAACCCACCACCCGCACCGCCGATTTCAATATCCGGGGCAACGCCCATACGTTGTTCCAGGAGATCGCCCACGCCTACGGCCTCGATTGCGTTTTCGACGGCGATTACCCGCAGACCGGGCCGAATTTGCGATTCCTCATTCAACACGCCGGGTATCGCGAGGCGCTCTCCGCCGTCCAGGCCGCCACCGGCAGCTTCATTGTTCCGCTGACGCCCAAGATCTTCATGGTTGCTCAGGACACGCAGCAAAACCGCAGCCGGCTGGAGCCGTACGTTTCCGTCTCGGTGCGGATTCCGCAGGCCACCACCACGCAGGAGATGACCGAGGTAGCGCAAGCCGTCCAGCAGACCATGGCTCTCGAGCGCGTCGGCATCGACACGCAACAGGGAGTCTTCGTGATCCGCGGACCGGTCTCGAAAGTGGCGCCGGCACGAAGATTGTTCGAGCAGCTCCTGCATTACCACTCGCAGGTAGTGGTCGAAATGGACGTCCTCGAAGTGGACCGTCAGGCGGTCCGTTCTTACGGCCTGAACCTCCCCACTAACTTCTCCGCCGTCAGCACCAGCACGGTCACCGGCACGGCCGTCAAACTGGCGGACCTGGCGCGGCTGGGCCTGAACAATTGGGCCTTCCTTGGCCTTACCAGCGCCCAATTGCTGGCGCAGATGAGCGATTCGGACAGCCGCTCCCTGATGCACCTGGAACTCCGCTCCGAGAACGGCAAGCCCGCCACTTTCCACGTCGGCGAGCGCTATCCGGTCCTGACCACCGGCTACTTCAATTCCACCAGCACGTCGAGCGGGAGCACCTACAACGGGAACGGGAACTCGTCCGGCACCGGCACGACCACCACCACTTTCGGCACCGTCGCCGAACCTTCTTCGGTAGCGGTCGGCGACTTCAACGAGGACGGCATCCCCGATCTGGCGGTGGCCTCTTCCTCTGGGAATCAAATTGCCGTGATGATCGGCAACGGTGACGGCACCTTCGCCGACCCCGTGACGTTTGCCACGGGCGACGCGCCTGCCGCTATCATCGCCACCGACCTGAATGGCGACGGGCATCTCGATCTGGTGACGGCCGATTCCGGCGCCAACAGCGTTTCCATCCTCCTTGGGAAAGGCGATGGTACTTTCGCGGACGCAACCCATGTCGGCGTGGGAACGAACCCCATGGGCCTGGCGGCCGGCGACTTCAATGACGACGGAGAGCCCGATCTCGCTGTGGCCGATGCCGGTTCGAACGACATCTACATCCTGAACGGCAAGGGCGACGGCACCTTCTCGGCAGGCTCGACGCTGGCCGCCGGAACGAGTCCGCGCTCCCTGGTGGCCACCGATTTCAACGGCGACGGCCTGATAGACCTGGCGGTGGCCAACTATACCTCGAACGACCTTTGGATCTTCCTGAATCAGGGCAACGGGACTCTTCTAAAGACCCAGACCTATTCGACCGGCACCAACCCCGCGGCAATCGCTGCGGGCCTTCTGAACTCGGATACCGGCCTTGACCTGGCCGTCGCCGATTCCGGTTCGAATGACGTCTCGGTATTTCTTGGCGATGGTACGGGGCAATTCGTGCTGAGCGGACAATTCCCTACCGGATCCACGCCGGTCTCTGTCGCGGTCGGCGACATGAACACCGACGGCATTCCGGACCTCGTCACGGCGAATTCGGGTGACAACAGCGCGTCGCTCCTGGTCGGCCTGTATGACGGTACCTTCGAGACGCCGATCAACTACTCGGTGGGCAGCGGGCCCTCCGACATCGCCGTCGCCGATTTCAATAGTGATGGATTTCGCGACCTCCTGGTCACCAATTTCACCGGGAACGATCTGTCGATTCTGTTGGGCTACGGGACCACTGCGTTTCGCGATACCTCCGGCAACAGCTACTCCGCGACCGGCGGGCAGTATTACACGCCGACCCCGTCCTTCAATTTCGAGGACCTGGGGCTGTCGCTGAAGGTGACGCCTCATGTTCACGGCACCGAACACGTCTCGCTCGACCTCGAAGCCGCGGTGAAGATGTTGTCCGGCCAGTACTTGAACAGCCTGCCGGTAATCACCAACCGCCAGATCACCTCGCAGATCGATCTGCAGTACGGCCAGGCGGCCATCGTAGCGGGCTTGCTCTCGACCCAGGATGCGCATGCCATCTCGGGAATCGCCGGGCTGAGCCAGATTCCGGCGCTCGGGCGCCTTTTCGACACGCTTTCGAGCACCCGCGAATCCACGCAAGCATTGATCGTGATCAAAGCGCACCTGGTGAGCGAGCCGCCCGATCAGTTTGTATCGACGCCCATCTGGCTCGGCAGCGAAAATCGCCCCAAAATTCCCGATTAATCCGCATCCGACTGGCCCACGGATTGCTTTCGCTCCAATGGAGCCTTTATGCGCCAACTCGCCTCGATTTGTGTGTTCTTGCTCCTCTCCGCCTGCCCCGCCGCGGCGAGTCGGTCCTCAACTTTAAATTGCAGGCGCCCGGTGCGCCTGCGCGTAGTCTGATCCGCAAGGAGGAGAATCATGCAAGAACTGGCGCATCTCCGCATCGCCATCCTGGCCATTGACGGCGTTGAGGAATGTGAGTTGACCGAACCCCGAAAAGCGCTGGAGGAAGCGTCCGCTCAAGTGGATGTGGTTTCCCGCAAGCCCGGTGAAATCCAGGGCTATCACTTTCGCGACCCGGCGGGGAAGATCCATGTCGATCGCACGCTCGATGAGGCGCGTGCCAACGACTACGATGCCGTCCTGCTGCCCGGCGGCATCTGGAATTCGGCCTGGGCCCGCGGCGAGCGCCGGGTCCAGCAGTTCCTTCGCGAAATGAATGGCGCCGGCAAACCGATCGCTGCGATCGCGCAGGCCACCTGGGAGTTAATCTCCGCTGGTCTGGTGCGCGGCCGCAAAGTCACCGGTTGTACGACCACGAAAGACGACATCAGTAACGCCGGGGGCGAGTGGCTCGATCGCGAAGTGGTGGTGGATGGCAACCTGATCACCAGCCGCAGCCCGGTCGATATCCCCACCTTCAATCGCGAATTTCGTGCCATGCTCGCGCATCACGCGGAAACCGTGGGGCATTAGGCCGGAAACGTTCCGATTGGCGCATCGCGGTCCGCCGTTCCGTCCGGTGCCGTACCGTGTCTCCGAGGCGGCTAGCCGGATCCGTTCTATGGTTGAAAGAGGAAGGATCGCCTCATGCAAGTCATCCTGCATCGCGCTCACGTAGTGAACATCACGCACGCGGAGCGGATCGCTTCCGCCTTGGGCGGCGGGATTCTGGCAGCCGCGGGAATCAGGAAGCGCAGCGCTGCCGGTATGCTGCTGGCGGCGGCCGGCGGCGAGTTGCTCCGCCGCGGTCTCAGCGGTCATTCCTTTTTCTACGAAGCCATCGGTATCCGCACCGCACCGGTCGGGCAGGGCCAGTCGATCAGCGTGCCCTATGAACTCGGAATTCGCGTCGACCGCGCGATCACCATCGAGCGGCCCCGCGGCGACGTTTTTCGCTATTTCCGTGATCTGCGGAACATCCCGCGCTTCATGCAGCACGTGGAGTCGGTGCGCGATCTGGGGGCCGGCCGGTCGCACTGGATCGTCCGTGGGCCCGGGAGCCGCCGCGTGGAATGGGACGCAATCGTTCACAACGAAGTGCCTGACGAACGCCTTGCCTGGCGCACCCTGCCCGGCAGCGTGGTGCAGAGCGCCGGAACGGTTCTCTTCCGCGATGCGCCGTCCGGCCGCGGCACCGAAGTGCATGTCGAGCTGCAATACAATCCGCCTGCCGGCATCCTCGGCGCGGCCGTTCTGCAAATGATGGGCGAAGAACCGGGGCTGCGATTGAACGACGACCTGCACCGCCTCAAGCAGATTCTCGAACTCGGCGAAGTCGTTACCACCCGCGGCCAGTCGTCCGGTCGTGTACGGCATGGCGAGGAGTTCCGGCGCGGCGGGGACGCGGTCGATTTGGCTTCGGAAGAGTCGTTCCCCGCCAGCGACTCTCCCGCTTACCATCCCTAAGCCCCAGGAGGAACCATGAAAGCAGTCTGTTGGTACGGCGCCCACGATGTCCGCACCGAAAGCGTTCCGGAGCCCGCCATCCTCAACCACGGCGACGCCATCGTCAAGGTCGGCCTGACCGCGATCTGCGGCTCCGACTTGCATCTCTACGGCGGCCACATTCCGGCCATGAAAAAGGGCGACATTCTCGGCCATGAGTTCATGGGTGAAGTGGTGGAAGTGGGCCGCGACGTCCGCAACCTCAAGGTGGGCGACCGCGTGGTAGTGCCTTTCACCATCTGCTGCGGCCACTGCTTCTACTGCCGCAAGGGGCTGTGGTCGTTGTGCGATAACAGCAACCCGAACCCCACGCAGTGCGAGAAGGCGTTCGGAGCCTCGACCGCCGGACTTTTCGGCTACTCGCACCTGTTCGGTGGATTCGCTGGAGGCCAGGCGCAATACGCCCGCGTCCCGTTCGCCGACGTCGGACCGATCCAGATTCCCGAGGGCCTGCGTGACGAGCAGGTGCTCTTCCTCAGCGATATTCTTCCCACCGGCTATCAGGCGGCGGACAACTGCCATATCGAGCCGGGCGACGTAGTGGCGGTGTGGGGCTGCGGACCGGTCGGGCAGTTCGCGATCCGCAGCGCATTTCTGCTCGGCGCTGCGCGCGTGATCGCGATCGATCGCGTGCCGGAGCGCCTCGATATGGCGCGTCGCGGCCGCGCGGAGGTCATCGATACGCGCGAGGTGGATGTGGTCGACCGGCTGAAGGACCTCACCGGCGGCCGCGGACCCGATGCCTGCATCGACGCCGTCGGCATGGAGGCCCACGGTGTCTCTCTCGACGCGCTCTACGACCAGGCCAAACAGGCTGTGGGGATGAACATCGATCGGCCGACCGCGCTGCGTCAGGCGATCCAGGCCTGCCGCAAGGGCGGGACCATTTCCATTCCCGGCGTGTACGGCGGCATGATCGACCGTTTCCCCATCGGCGCCGCCTTTGCGAAAGGGCTGACTTTTAAGATGGGGCAGACCCACATGATCAAGTACATGCAGCCCCTTCTCGAGCGCATTCAGCGCGGCGAGATCGACCCGAGCTTCATCATCACTCACCGCTTCCCGATCGACCTGGCGAGCGATGCCTACGCCATGTTCGCGCAGCACAAGGACCATTGCTTGAAGGTCGTCATGAACCCGAACTGACGGTGCGGCGCCATACAAGGGGCGCCTGCTTGCAACCGTTGCGTGCGGGAGGCATTAAATCATGATTCTGTTGTTGATTCTACTGATCGTGCTGTTGTTTGCCGCCGCGCCCGCATGGCCTTACAGCCGCGGTTGGGGATACTACCCAAGCGGCGGCCTCGGACTGGTCGTGCTGATTCTGATCATCCTTCTATTGATGGGGCGGATTTAGGCCGCCCCTCCCGGGGTCCTACCGGCAGAATTTCCCTGCAGCCCCTTGCAGACGGTATTGCTTTCCGCAATAATACGGCTCAGATTGCTCAATCGTTAGTATGTTTGTACTATCGACAGGAGTTCGGCTGTGCGAAATTCGTTGGTAGCTGCTTTGGCAGC
This sequence comes from Terriglobia bacterium, assembly GCA_963796675.1. GTDB lineage: Bacteria > Acidobacteriota > Terriglobia > Bryobacterales > Bryobacteraceae > CAWCDJ01. The sequence continues at coordinate 66,760 of CAWCMS010000017.1, read as the reverse complement.
CTGTGCGGAAATATCGTTACGGCCTCGGGCCCGCCGCTTTTTGTCCGGTCTCTCGTGCGACGAGCTGGAGTTCATCGCAGGCTTCTTCGGCGGCTGGATCTTAGAAGCGAACGACCGCGAAGAGGCTGGCGACGCGGGGAAGCGGACCCGGACCGACGGTCGTGGTGCGACTGTCTCCGACCTGGATCACAAGCTGATCCTGGTCCACGAGTACCTCTGCTGCGCCCGATCCCAGCAGCTCGCCGCGCGAGCCGAGTCCGCGCGCTAGCGTAGGACGCTGCTACTGAACGATGCCGCCTGCATTCTGGGGCTCCAGGTGGATTTCACCGAAGGCGCTCTCATACTGCGTGACATTCTGCTGCAAGACGTTTAACAACGCTTTGGCCTGCTGGGGACTGACGTAGATCCCCTGAAAATTTTGAATCGCCACGCTTTCCGGGGCAGTCTGATTTACCCGGCCGAACAGCAGCAGAAAATCCCATAGGTTGACGCGTACCTGCACGCTGTTGGCGTAGTTCTCCCGGTAGTCTGGTGTCTGGGACAGCTGGATCTTGGGAGCGGGCGGCTGAGTCATATAGCTTCCAGCGTAACATTGAGGCTGCACCGGGAAGCCTCATCCCGTCCGTTGCGATACCGTGAGCGGACGCAGCCGGTATGGGGAGGCACTGGCGCCTTCAAGAAACTTTACGAATTTGGTACAACCCGTGCGGTAAGAACTGCGTCGGATGAAGTGAGGCAAGAAGCCATGAATGCACTCGTTGAGAATCGATTCCTAGGGCAAGTTCACTGTCCTATTTGCACGCACACCGTTCCCGCCGACATCGATCTGAAGGGCAAGTACCCGCGAGTCGCGCCCGGGCAGCGCTGTCCTCGCTGCGGATCTTCGCTCGATGTGGCTGTCGTAGTGCAAGTACCAGAAGCAGCCTGACGGCACCCGATGGTCCTATACTTTGGGAAGGTTGTCGGGGAACCGTATATCTGCCATAGTGGAGTTAGGATCGTAACCTGCATGAAACGCAAGGTGACCAAATCGGAAGCTGTGGTACCAGCCGGGATGCTGGAAGAGGCGAAGCGCTCGATCTCCGCGGATAATCTAAAAAAGGTAACGAAATGTGGAGTTTGCGGAACCGAGACGCCGAACGTCGGTGCGGAGCCGTTGTGTTGGGTCTGCCGTCGGCTGAAGATTAGCGCCTGGCGCGAGATCGAACAGCAGATGCCGATGCAGGAATAGGCATCGGCCTTAGCGGTTCGCCTCGATCGAATTCGCCACGGCTTCCCACTCCGCCATCAGCGACTCCAATTCCGTGCGGCGTGTTTCGAGTAGTTTATTAAGACGTTGCGTTTCGTCGACGCTCACAAAGCTAGCTAATCCGGACTCGCAATCCGCGATCTCCGCCTCCACCCGCGCAACCTCTTCCTCGATTTCTCCCTGTCTCTCCTGCATCTGACGGAGTTTAATAGGGTTGAGCCGGCGCTCCGCGCCCCTGGCCGCTTCGGTTGCGGACGCCACGGCCAAACCGTCGGGTTGGGGCTCCGCGGTTGGCGGCTCCTCCGGCGGCGTGGTTCCTCCCCCCTGTTTCCGCCACAGGTAGTCTTCGTAGTTGCCCGGGAAGACGTGGACCGCTCCGCCTTCCACTTCAAAGATCCGGGTTGCCAGCTTGTCGATGAAGTAGCGGTCGTGCGAGACGAAGACCACCGTCCCGGTAAATTCCTGGAGCGCCGTCAGCAGTACATCCTTCGCGCGCATGTCCAGGTGATTGGTCGGCTCGTCGAGCAGCAGAAAGTTCGAGGGCATCATCAGCATGCGGGCCAGTGCGTAGCGATTCCGCTCGCCTCCGGAAAGCACCCCGATCGTCTTGAAGACGTCGTCTTCGGAAAACAGGAAGCATCCAAGGACGCTGCGCAGCTCGGTGTTGGAGGCGCGCGGGGTCACGGTCGCCAGGTCGTCGATCATCCGCGCCGCGGGGTCGAGCTCCTTGTACTGATCCTGCGCGAAATAGTCGGGCTGCGCGTTGTGTCCCAGGATGTACTGTCCGGCCGATACCGGCTCCACGCCCGCCAGAATCTTGATCAACGTCGACTTACCGGCGCCGTTCACGCCCACCAACGCCACCCGGTCTCCGCGCTCGATGAAGAAGCGGGCGCCCGAAAAGACGTGCACGTCGCCGTAACTCTTGGCGACCTCCTGAAACTCGGCCACGATCCGGCCGCTCGGCTTGGGCTGCGGAAAACTGAAATGGATGCTCTTCTCTTCGGGCGGAATCTCGATTCGCTCGATGCGCTCCAGCTCCTTGATGCGGCTCTGCACCTGCTTCGCCTTGGTCGCCTGGTAGCGGAAGCGGTTGATGAACGCTTCCAGCTGATGGATGCGGTCCTGCTGATTTTCGTAAGCTGCCTGGAGTTGCGTGCGCCGCTCGGTCTTTTGCTGTTCGTAGCGGGAGTAGCCGCCGGTGTAGAAGTGGATGTTCTTATTCCAAAGTTCGACGACCTTGCGGACCGTGACATCCAGAAAATAACGGTCGTGAGATACCAGCACGAAGGCGTTTGGGTAGGATTCCAGGTAGCTCTCGAGCCAGTTGCGGGCTTCGAGGTCGAGGTGGTTGGTCGGCTCGTCGAGCAGCAGCAGGTTCGGCTTTTCGAGCAGCAGCTTGGCGAGGGCGATGCGCATCTGCCAGCCGCCGGAGAACTCCTCGGTGCGGCGCTTCCAATCGCGCTCTGAGAAGCCCAGCCCCGAGAGCACCATCCCCACCTGCGATTCGATGGCGTAACCATCGCGCGCGCGAAACTCGGAATCGGCCAGGTGAAACCGCTCCGCGACCTGGGCGTACTCGGAGCCTTCCGGATCCAGCTCAGCCATGCGATGGGCGAGTTCTTCCTGCTCCATTTCGAGGGCGCGGAGGCTGGCGAAGACCGTCATGCATTCGGCGAAGACGGTGCGGCCGGAGAGCGAGAGGCCATCCTGAGGCAGGTAGCCCATGCTGAGACCCTTTTGCGTCGAGAGAATGCCCGAATCGAGCCCCTCGATGCCGCATAAGACCTTGAGCAGGGAAGACTTGCCGGTACCGTTTGCCCCTACGATGCCGGCCCGCTCGTTGGAGGTGACCAGCCAGTCGACGTTTTCGAACAGGATCTTCGGGCCGTAGCGCTTGCCGGCCCCGGTGAGTTGAATCATGGAGAGTTAAAAGTTCATTTTAGCGAACCGGCAGGCGCAATCCGGCCGAACATAGCAAAGGCTCCGGAACGCGGGGCCCGACGTGCCGCGTCACCGGAGCCAAGACAGGGGAGAAGGAAATGCTTCTGGACACCTGTCATCTCTAAAGACGCGGCCCGCCGCAATCTGGTTTATAGCCAGTAACGCCAAAGTCCGGTGTAGAGGACGTACGCGGACAGACAGGCGTTAGTGACCGCGTGCGCCAGAATGCAATCGGCCAGGCTGCGGGTGCGAATCACCCACCAGTTGTAGAGGATGCCGGCCGCCAGTCCGACTTCCCAATAAGGACCGTGCTCGGAGGCAAACAGGATCGCCACCGACCAGAACGCCGATGGGACATACAGCGCCAGGGGCACTTTGAGGAAGTTCTTGTCTACGAGCCAGCGCATCAGCCATCCGCGCCAGAACAGCTCTTCCAGAATCGGAACCGTCACGGAGCAACTGATTGTCCGCACGACGACAAACGTCAGATTGGTTCGCAACGCTAGAGGGATCGCACTCGCCGCCCGCCCGGTAATCGCGTTCTCGAAGAGTATGGAATGGCGGTAGTTGAACAGGAGGTCCGGCGCGATCCACAAGGCGAAGACTCCGATGCCGAGCAGAGTACTCAGCACGGGCGACGCTAGCCTCGGGTCCAGATAAGGCCGGCTGAAGATCAGGATGGCCGCGGTCACCAGGCAAAGGCGCAAGGGATGGACGATTTCGGGGGAAACGCCGGCGATCTTCTCCAGCATCAGGGCTGCAAGGTAAACGGCGAACGGAAGGGTGAATCCGAGGGTTGCCCGTCGTAGATCGGGGTTACCAGTTTTCTGGGGTACAAACTCAGGCGCCGTCACGAATTGTCATTTTACACGGAAATGGAAGCGAATCAGCGGTTTCGCCGGGCGTTCGAGGGCGGCTTGGCGTCGATCACCGGGATCAGGCAGTTGCGGGTCTCGGGAACCGGCGGCCGGACGGTCCGGTCTGCCAATTCGCGGTTCAGGCTGGCGATGAACTCCTGGATCTGCGACTGCATCTCGCCCATTTTCTCCCGCATGTTGAGGATGATTTCGACGCCGGCCAGGTTCACTCCCAGATCGCGTGTCAGGTGCAGGATCACCTCCAGGCGCTCGATATCGTCGTCGGTGTAGAGGCGCGTATTGCCCTCGCTGCGGGAGGGCTTCAGCAGCCCTTCCCGTTCGTAAAGGCGCAGGGTCTGAGGGTGTATGCCATACTGCTCCGCGACGGCGGAGATCATATAAGCGGCTCTGGATCTGGACCTTGCCATGTTCGTCAAATCTTAGACCAAACTTCGGCCCTGGGATCCTCCGGGTGCAACTTTCCGAGCTCTTTGAGCAGTTCCCGCGTGCGCTCGTCGCGCGGGTCGGGGGCTTCGATTGCGGCTTCTACGATCTGGTCGCCGCGCTGCCCGGTGCGGGCGTTCAGCACGCCTTTTTCGCGCATCCGGAAGCGCTGTCCATTGCGCGTCCCCTGCGGGATCTTGAGTAGCGTGCGGCCGTCGATCGTGGGTACTTCCACCTTGGCTCCGAGCGCCGCCTCCCACACCGCCACCGGCACCTTGATTTCGATATCGTCGCCGTCGCGGCGGAAGAACGGATGCTCTTCGACCTTGGTGGTGATGTAAAGATCTCCCGGAGGTGCGCCCATGGTACCCGCATTGCCCTTGCCCGGAACCCGCAGCCGCGAGCCGTTGCGCGCGCCCGGCGGGATCCGCACTTCCACGGTTTCGGTCCGCGTGACGCGGCCGTCGCCGCCGCAGGTGGGGCAGGCATTCCGCAGCTTGCCGGAGCCGCCGCAGCGGGGACAAGTCAGGTTGAACCGCATGGCGCCCGCCATCTGGGTGACGTTGCCCGTGCCTTTACACTGCGGACACACTGTTTCGCCGGTTCCGCTGGAACCGCTGCCGTGGCAAGTGTCGCAGACTTCGTAATGGTTGATATTGAGCCGGGCCTGCGTCCCGCGGATGGCCTGCCAGAAATCGATATCCATCACGTATTCGAGGTCGCCGCCCTTCTCGGCCTCGTGTTGCGGTTCACCGCCGCGGCCGCCGAAGAACTGCGAGAAGATGTCGCGGAAGCCGCCCGCGCCCGCGCCGCCGCCCGGCGCTTCCCCGGTGCCGCGCCGCCCGACCGCCGCGCGGTCCGCCCTGCTGCTGGGTAAAGAAGTCCGAGAAATCGAACCCGCTGAAATCCATGTTGGGGCTGGCGCCCTGTCCCGGACCGCCGCCGGGCGCTCCCGGAAAGCCGTTCTCGGAGTAGAACCCTACCTGGTCGTACATCTGGCGCTTCTTGGGGTCGCTCAGAACATCGTAGGCTTCCTGGACGTTCTTGAAGCGGTCCTCGGCGGACTTATCCCCGGGGTTGAGGTCCGGGTGATACTTCCGCGCCAGCTTCCGGTACGCCTTGCGGAGGTCATCGACCGAAGCCTGACGCCCCACCCCTAGAGTGTCGTAATAATCGTGCTTGGGGGCAGACATATTGGAAAAGTTTGGGGCCGGTCCAGGCCGGCCCCGAGGGTCCCCTTCTTATTTCTTGTCATCGACGTCGACGAACTCGGCATCGACGACGTCATCCTTGCCCTTACCGCCACCTTCCGCTCCGGGTCCGGGGCCGCCGTCACCCGAAGGAGGAGGCGTGCCGCCTGGCTGCGACGAAGCTTTGTACATCGCCTCGGCCAGCTTGTGGCTGGCGGTGGTCAGGCGGTCGACCGACGAATTGATCCGCTCCGGATCGTTTTCGGCCATCGCCTTCTTGGTTTCCTCGAGGGCGGACTCGATCTCCTTGGCCTGCTCCTCGCTGACCTTCGAGCGATGCTCCTTCAGCGTCTTCTCGACGTTGTAAACCATTGCATCGGCGCGGTTGCGGGCTTCGATCGTGTCGCGCTGCTTGCGGTCGTCGGCGGAATGCGATTCCGCGTCGCGCGCCATCTTCTCCACTTCGTCCTTCGAAAGGCCGGAAGAGGAGGTGATGGTGATCTTCTGTTCGTTGTTGGTGGCCCGATCCTTGGCAGTCACGTTCAGAATGCCGTTGGCATCGATATCGAACGTCACCTCGATCTGCGGCACGCCGCGCGGAGCCGGCGGAATGTTGCCGAGCTGGAAGACGCCCAGCAGCCGGTTGTCCCGCGCCAGAGCGCGTTCACCCTGGTAAACCTTGATCTCAACCGACGGCTGGCTGTCGGAGGCCGTCGAAAAAACGTCGGTCTTGCGGGTCGGGATGGTGGTGTTGCGCTCGATCAGCTTGGTGAAGACGCCGCCCATGGTCTCGATACCCAGCGAAAGCGGGGTCACGTCGAGCAGCAGCACGTCTTTCACTTCGCCGCCCAGCACGCCGCCCTGTACCGCGGCACCCACGGCCACGACTTCGTCCGGGTTCACGCCCTTGTGAGGCTCCCGATTGAACAGGTCGCGGACCAGGCTCTGGATCTTCGGCATACGCGTCTGGCCGCCGACCAGTACGACTTCGTTGATGTTCTGCGGCGTCAGGTTGGCATCCTGCAAGGCCTGCTTACAGGGGCCGACCGAGCGCTGCAGCAGGTCGTCCACCATCTGTTCCAGGCGCGCCCGCGTCAGCTTCAACTGCAGGTGCTTCGGACCGGTGGCATCGGCCGTGATGAACGGCAGGTTGATTTCGGTCTCGAGCAGTGTGGAAAGCTCCATCTTGGCTTTTTCGCCTGCTTCCTTGAGCCGCTGGAGCGCCATCTGGTCGCGCGACAGGTCGATGCCGTTTTCCTTCTTGAACTCTGCAACGATCCAGTCGATGATGCGCTGGTCGATGTTGTCGCCGCCCAGGTGGGTATCGCCGTTGGTGGATTTCACCTCGACGACGCCGTCGCCCACTTCCAGGTTCGAAATATCGAACGTGCCGCCGCCGAAGTCATAGACGGCGATGGTTTCGTTGGTCTTCTTATCGAGCCCGTAGGCCAGCGCGGCTGCGGTCGGTTCATTGATGATGCGCATGACCTCCAGGCCGGCGATCTTGCCGGCATCCTTGGTGGCCTGGCGCTGGGAGTCGTTGAAGTAGGCCGGAACCGTGATCACGGCCTGCGTAACTTTCTCTCCCAGATAGGCTTCCGCCGCTTCCTTGAGCTTCGTCAGGATCATGGCGGAGATTTCCGGCGGCGAGTACTTCTTGCCCATGATTTCCACGCGGGCATCGCCATTGTCGCCGCGGACCACCTTATAGGGCACCATCTTCATCTCTTCGTTGACTTCGTCATTGCGGCGTCCCATGAACCGCTTAATCGAAAAGACGGTGTTTTCCGGATTCGTGATGGCCTGACGTTTGGCCACTTGGCCGACAAGGCGCTCGCCGGACTTAGTAAATGCCACGACCGACGGCGTCGTCCGCGACCCTTCCTGATTGGGGATGACCGTGGGCTGGCCGCCCTCCATGACGGCGACGCAGGAATTCGTGGTTCCCAGGTCAATACCGATGATTTTTCCCATGTGATTGAAAAGCCTCCCTCAAATGACTTGTACGATGGCATTGCCGCCGGAGGGCGGCTGTTTAGCTCAAGACCATTATGGAATGTTAGTGTGTTGTTGTCAAGTTTTGTGAAAAGGCGCTCGATCCGGTTCACCCTAGAGTAGAGCAAAGCTGTAGCCAAACAGACCATGGACTCCGCTATGCTGTCCCTATGGTTCGCTCCCTGCTTCTCGCCTTTGCCCTGATGCCCGCCATCGCCTTGGCGCAGCCGGCCGATCTCGTCCTGCGCAACGGCAAGATCGCCACGATGAATGCCGGGGCGCCGCTGGTCCAGGCAATTGCTGTTTCAGGCGACCGGATCGCCGCCCTGGGCAGCGACGCCGAGATCGCCCGAAGGATTGGCCCCAAGACCAAGGTCATCGACCTCCACGGCATGCTGGCCATCCCGGGATTCATCGAAGGCCACGCGCATTTCACCAGCGTGGGCGAGTTCCGCATGGGGCTCGACCTGCGGGAAGCCCGCACCTGGGACGATATTGTGGCGCAGGTTGCCCGGGCGGCGAAGCAGGCCAAGCCCGGGGAATGGATCGTCGGCCGGGGCTGGCACCAATCGAAGTGGACCCATCCGCCGGATCCGAACGTCGAAGGTTTTCCGCTGCACGCCTCCCTGGACAAGGTCTCTCCCAATAACCCAGTCCTGCTGGAACATGCCAGCGGACACGCCTCCTTTATCAATGCGGTAGCCATGCGGGAGGCTGGAATCACGCGCGAGACCGCCAATCCGTCGGGCGGCGAAATCCTGAAAGACGCGCAAGGCAATCCGACCGGTTTGCTGCGGGAACGGGCCCAGGGGCTGGCCAGCCGCGCGCTTGGGGCCTACGAGGGCAAGCGCACGCCGGCCGAGCGCGCCGCGTTGCTGCGGAAACAGATCGAAATGGCCAGCAATGAAGCGCTTTCGAAAGGCATCACCACCTTCGAAGATGCCGGGTCGCCCCTGGCCACGGCCGACGTGGTCCGCCGCATGGCCGAAAACGGAGAACTGCGGCTGCGCATCTGGATGATGCTGCGGGGCTCGAACGCCGAACTCGCTCCCAAGCTCGATCAATATAGGACCATCGGCGCAGGCGGCAACTACTTTACGGTGCGGGCGGTCAAGCGCTACATGGACGGCGCGCTCGGCTCGCGCGGCGCCTGGCTGCTGGCGCCCTACGCCGATAAGCCTGAAAGCAGCGGCCTGAACCTGGAGGATCCTGCCGATATCCAGCGCGCCGGCGAGCTCTGCATCCAGCACGGATACCAGCTTTGCGTCCACGCCATCGGCGACCGCGCCAATCGCGAAACGCTCGACATCTACGAGCGGATCTTCCGCGAGCATCCCGAAAAGAAGGATCTCCGCTGGCGGATCGAGCATGCCCAGCACCTCAACGCGCGCGACATCCCGCGTTTCGGCCAGCTCGGCGTGATCGCCGCCATGCAGGGGATTCATTGCACCTCGGACGCGCCCTATGTCCTGCTGCGGCTGGGAGCCGAGCGCGCTGCCGAAGGCGCCTATGTCTGGCAGAAGTTGATGAAGTCGGGCGCCATCGTCGGCAACGGCACGGACGCTCCGGTGGAGGACGTGAGCCCGCTCGCTTCCTATTACGCCTCGGTCACCCGCAAGACCAAGGACGGAACCGTTTTCTACCCCGACCAGCGGATGAGCCGCGAGGAGGCGCTCCGCTCCTACACCTGGAACAACGCCTACGCCGCCTTCGAGGAAAAGCTCAAGGGCTCGCTCGAAACCGGCAAGCTGGCCGACATCACGGTGCTCTCGCGCGATATCCTCACCGTGCCCGATGACCAGATCCCGGCCACCGACGTGGTCTATACCATCGTCGGGGGCAAGATTCGGTTCGACCGGACGACCGGGGTATATTCAAAATAGTGCGTTATCTTTTGACCGGGCGGCTGCCCGACGTCGAGTCCATTCTGCTGGTAGAGAGCGGATCCCGCGGTTTGATCGAGAAAGTGGCTCCAGGGCTGCGTGAAAACTGGGGGCCGGAAACCGCGCTTGACCTGGTCACGTGCTACTCGGGGCTTCCCGAAGGTTTCGACCCGCGGACGGCCCGCATCTATCGAGTGACGGATTACCGCGGACGGCCAGGGCGGCGGAAGCTCTACCGGGAACTGAGGGCTAACCGCTACGGGTTGGTAGGAATCGTATGCTCGGGCGAACCCATTATGGCCAAGTGGAAATGGGCGCTCGCCTGGCATATCCCCGCCAAGATTTTTGTCATTAATGAAAACGGGGATTACTTCTGGCTCGACCGGCTGCACCTCGACCCCATCCGGCAGACCGTGCTGCTGCGGGCGGGGCTGGCCGGGTCCGGGGCGGTCCGCACGCTGGCGAGGCTGTTTTCCTTTCCGTTTACCGTGACGTATCTGCTACTCTATGCAGCGGCTATACATACCCGAAGGGCATTTCGCAGAGGCTGACCAATGAAAGCCATTTTGGTAAAAGATCCGGGCGGCCCGGAAAGCATGGAACTGGCGGAGGTCCCGACTCCCACACCGGGTCCGAAGCAGGCCCTGGTACGGGTGCATGTGGCCGGCGTCAACTTTATCGACGTCTATTTCCGCATCGGCTTGTACAAGGCCGACCGGCCGGTCACGCTGGGCAACGAAGGCGCCGGGGTGGTGGAGGCGGTGGGTCCGGAAGTCACCGAGGTGAAGCCCGGCGACCGCGTGGCGTGGGCGATGTCGAGAGGCTCGTATGCCGAGTACGCGCTGGTCCCTGCGTCGCTGCTGGTGAAGATTCCGGACTCGGTGGATTTCGAAACCGCCGCTGCCGCCATGCTGCAGGGTATGACGGCGCATTACCTGACCCACTCGACGTATCCCCTGAAGAAGGGTGAGACCTGTCTGGTTCAGGCCGCCGCGGGCGGCGCCGGCGGACTCATCGTGCAGATGGCGAAGATGCTGGGCGCACGGGTGTTCGGCACCGTTTCGACCGCGGAGAAGGCGGCGGTCGCGCGCCAAAACGGCGTCGACGAAGCCATCATTTACACCGAGCAGGATTTCGAAGCCGAAGTGAAGCGGCTGACTGTCGGCCGCGGGGTGGATGTGGTCTACGATTCGGTCGGTAAGACCACCTTTGATAAGAGCCTCAACTGCCTGCGCCCGCGAGGAACGCTGGCGCTGTTTGGGCAGTCGAGCGGCCCCGTGCCGCCCTTCGATCCGAACATCCTCAATGGCAAGGGTTCGCTTTATTTGACGCGGCCCAGCCTCGGGCACTATCTGTTGACCCGGGAAGAGCTGGAATGGCGCGCGGGCGATGTGCTGGGCTGGCTGGCTTCCGGAAAGTTGAAGCTGCGGATCGACCGCACCTATCCGCTCAGCCATGTTGCCGACGCGCATCGCGATCTGGAAGGGAGGAAGACCGCGGGCAAGCTGCTGCTGACGGTCTCCTGAAGTATGAACTTACGGGCGAAGCTGACGTTGGGCTACGTCCTACTGGCCGTGGCGATGGTTTCCGTCATCTCCCTGGCAGGTCTGGCCAACACCGTCCAGCAGCAATTCGAAGCCAACCTGGAGCGCGCCCAGGTGCTGGAGATGGTGGCCACCAACTACGTCAAGCAGACGTTGAACAGCCAGCTCTCGGTGCCCATGCGGGAAGCCCTGCGCGACCCCAAGCTCGCCGACAATCTGCTGATGCTGCTGACCAACGCCCGCGCGATCCTGGAGATCGCGGTGGTCGACCCGGATACCAACCAGATCCTGGCCGATAGCGACCCAAGCCGGATCGGCGCGACCGCGGGGCCCTATCCCGATTTCCAGCGCGTCGTGATGGAATCCGGCCCGGCGAAGAAACTTCAACTGCTCTTCGCGCACGACCCGAACTTCTTCCAGATCGAACAGGTACTGGAGAATCCGACCACTCGAAAGAGTGTGGTGTCGGTACGGGTGATCGTGGCGCCGGCGTTCATCCGCCACGATATCGCCCCGACCACGCTGTGGCGCACGGTGGAAGTCGCGATCATTTCGATTCTGGGCGCCTTCGTCATCACGTTCCTGTTTTCGGCGGTGGCGTTGAGGCCGCTGGGACTGCTGCGGCACCAGTTGGACCTGATCGATAGCGGCAAGTTCGAACCCGAGAAAACCACCGAGGGCAAGGCGCCTACCGATGAGCTTTCGGTCATGGCGTCAAAGGTCAGCATGTTGGGCCAGCGGCTGCGCGGCGCGCAGTACGAGGTGTCCGACCTCCGCGGCAATATCGACCGGCTGCTGCATGATCTCGAAGACGCGGTCCTGATCTTTAACCGCGAGGGCCGGCTGGTCTTCGCCTCAGGCTCCGTCGAGAAATTCCTGGGGCGCGAGCGTGGGGAGCTAACCGGGCAGATGGTTTCGGATGTGTTTCCTCCGTCGGCGCCTCTCGGGCTGCTGATCGCCCAGGCTTCGCAGACGGGCCGGCCGATCCGTAACCGGAGGGTGCCGGTTGCGCCGGTCGATGGGACCGCGCCGGTTCCCGTCGTGGTGCTGCTCTCGGTGGACCCGCTGGAAACGTTGGCGGGCGGCGCGATCGCCGGCACCGGCTTCCTCGTCCGGCTGCGCGATCCCGAGGCGCAGCGTAAGTTGAACCGCGAATTGCAGACGGCTGACCGCCTGGCCGCCATCAGCCGCGTCTCGGGCGGCGTAGCCCATGAAGTGAAAAACCCGCTGAACGCCATCCTGCTGCATGTGGAAGTCGCCAAGGCCAAGCTTTCGCGCGGCGATACCGACCTTGGGCAGCAAATGGAGATCATCGGCAGCGAGATCCTGCGGCTCGATCGCGTAGTGAAGACGTTCCTCGATTTCACACGGCCGGTAGAGTTGAAGCTCACCACGGTTCCCCTGCAACAGTTCCTGGAAGAGATCGTGGAGCTGGCGCGCCCGCAGGCAGAGGCGTCGAAAATCGAAATCACGGTGCAGCACGAGATCGAAGGCGTGGGCGTGCGGGTAGACCGCGACCTGCTCAAGCAGGCGCTGCTCAATGTAGTGGTGAACGCCATGCAGGCGATGCCCGAAGGCGGTTCCCTGACCTTCGACGCGTTGGCTGACGACGACATGGCGGAAATCCGAATCTCCGATACCGGGGCGGGAATTCCGCCGGACCTGCGGGAGAAAATCTTCCGTCTGTATTTCACCACCCGCAAAGAGGGCTCCGGCATCGGACTGGCGATGACGTTCCGGATCGTGCAACTACACGATGGTACAATCGACTTCACTAGCGAACCCGGCAAAGGCACCACGTTCTCCATTCGCCTGCCGATTGCCGTCTGAGCGAGGAAAAACCCAAATGAAGCTGCTGGCAGTAATCGTGGCCGCGGGATTGGCGATCTCGCTATCGAGCTGCGTTTTGTCCGGCAAGCCGAAAGTGGCCAAGAACACTCCGCCGCCACCCAAGCCGGCGGTTGCGCCTACACCGCCTCCACTGCCGCAGCCGCTTTCGAATCCGCAAACGACTGCGCAGTTGCCGCCGCCGCAGCCTGTGACCGTGGAAGCGCTCGCCACCATCCAGCAGCAGGAGCCCACGGCCGCGACGCCGCCCCCGGTGAGGACCGCGCCGCGCCGGACCGCGGCTCAGGCCGCGCCTCGTCCCGTGGAAGTGGCTCCCGCACCGGCGCCGCCCGCCGTCGCTCCTCCAACCGAAGAGAGACAGCCGATCCAGGAGGTGCTGCCTCCGGGAGAGCGGCAGCGGCTACTCGAAGAATCGCAAGCGCGGCGGCGGGACGCGCAGCGTGTGCTTGATCAGTTTCCGATCCAGAGAATGAACCCGATGCAGCGCTCGATTGCGGAACGCGTGCAGAGCTTCATCAAGCAGGCCGAAGAGGCCGAGCAGCGCAACGACATGCGCCAGGCCAGCGAACTGGCCGGACGTGCGCTGGTGCTGGCCAAGGAGCTCCAACCCTGATGAACGAATTCGAACTCCGCCGCCGCTCGGTTTCCGAGGGACTGGCGGATCGCAAGCTGGACGCCATGCTGATCGCCGGCGGTCCGAACCTGCGTTACCTGAGCGGATTCACGGGCGACAACGGCAACCTGCTGCTCACGGCGGACCGCGCCATTCTGTTCACCGACCCGCGCTTCGAGATCCAGTCGGCCGAGGAGACCACCTGCCGCGTGAGAATTGCGAAGGGTCCTCTGGCCTTGGACGTGGCGGCCGTGGTGAAGCGCATGGGGCTGGCTACGATCGGCTACGAGCCCGGGCGGATGACCGTCGAAGCGTTCGAAGCGGTGCGCTCGAAACTGCCGATGAAGGCGTCACTCCAGGCCGCGCCGGGGTGGATCGAACAGCTGCGGATGATGAAGTCGGCGTCGGAGATCGAACTGATCCGGCGTTCGGTCGAGACGAACTCGCGCGCTTTCGAGCAGGCCGTTTCCCGGGCGCGTGCGGGCATGCGGGAGAGCGATCTGGCGGCCGAACTCGAATACCGGATGCGCCGGCTGGGGGCGGAGAAGCCGAGCTTCGAGACGATCGTGGCCGGCGGGGCGCGCTCCGCGCTGCCACACGCGCAGCCCACATCCGCAAAGTTCGAACCGGGCCAGTTGGTAGTGGTGGACATGGGCGCACAGCAGGAAGGCTACGCGAGCGACATGACCCGCATGCTGCACGTCGGCGCGCCGTCGGCCAAGACGAAAAAGATGTACCGAGCCGTGCTCGAGGCGCAGTTGGCGGCTATCGATACCGTGAAGGCCGGAGTGGCGACCGCCAAGGTCGACCGCGCCGCGCGCCAGGTGCTGAAGGGCTACGGCCTGGACCAATTATTTGTTCACTCCACGGGCCACGGCCTGGGCCTCGAGATCCACGAACCGCCGCGCGTCGGCCGCCGCGACAAGTCGCGCCTGGCAGCCGGAATGGCGATCACGATCGAGCCCGGTGTGTATCTCGAAGGCTTCGGCGGCATCCGCATCGAGGATACCGTGGTGGTGACCGAGACCGGCTGCGAGATCCTCACCCCCACGAGTAAAGAGCTGCGGATCGTATAAGTTCGCTTGTATGCAGCAACGCATTCCGAAGTCGGTTGACGAGTACCTCGCGGCGCAGCCCGAGGCGGTGCGGCCGAAGCTCGAACAGGTGCGCGCCGCGATTCGGACGGCCGTGCCGGAGGCGGTAGAGGGCATCGGCTATCGCATGCCCGGATACAAGCTGCACGGAAAGGCGATGCTGTATTTTGCCGGTTTCAAGGAACACTACTCGCTGTTTGCCGCATCGGGAACCTTTTTCGCGACCCTGGAAGATGAGCTCAAGGGCTATGAGTTGCGAAAGGGGACGATCCACTTCCCACTCGACAAGCCGGTTCCGGTGAAACTCATCAGCCGGATTGCGAGATTGCGTGCGGCCGGACTCACGCACGCTCCGATGAGTGAGAACTATTCGTTCCGCAAGGCGACCACGGGATCGACGCGCAAAGCCCGCCGTGCGGGGATGTAGCAGGCGGCCATTGCCGTCAGCGCCAATACCGCCGCGACACCGAAGAGCGTGAGCGGATCACGGGCTTGCACCGAGTAGAGCATGCTACGCATCCAGGTGGTCAGCACCAACGACGCCGCGATACCGATCGCAATGCCCGTTGCTGCGATCTTCGTGCCCTGTGCGAAGACCATGCGCAGGATCCCGCCGCGGTCCGCGCCCAGTGCGAGCCGGATCCCGATTTCATGGGTGCGCTGCGCCACCGAGTAGGCGATTACGCCGTAGATCCCGATTCCGGCCAGGATCAGCGCGAGCAGGCCGAATTGCCCCAGCAGGACCAGCGCCACGCGGCGCGTCGACACCGATCGGTCAATCAGCTGATCGATAGTGGCGATGTCGAAAACCGGCTGCCCTTTGTCGAGGGACGCGATGGTCCTTCGAATGGAGTTCGTGAGCAGTTTGGGATCGCCCGCCGACTTCACCATAAGGGTCATTGCTCTCGTCGAATCCTGACGGAACGGCACGTACACTTCCAGCCGTGCCGGGTTCGCGAGCCCGTAAAGGCGAGTGTCCCCGAGTACGCCGACGATCGTGAACCAGTTCGGCGCATGGTTGGCAGAAGGATGTCCGAACATAAACCTTTTACCGACCGGGTCCTGGCCGTCGAAGTAGCGGTGGGCCAACTGCGCGTTGATCATCCCTACCCTGGGAGCATTCTCGTCGTCCGAATCGCGAAAAACGCGGCCCTGAAGGAGCGGCACGCCCAGAGTTTCGGAGTATCCGGCGCTGATCGCGTGGATGTCAGGGTGGGGGAAACGTCCCGGCTGGGGGAGTTGCATTCCTTCGACTGTGATATCGGCGCGGGAATGATCGCCGGTAAATGGGACAACCAGACCTACTGCAGCGGAGGTCACTCCGGGGAGCGCGCGAACACGTTCCAGCACCCCCGCCCAGAAACTGCGAGCGGCGGCATCTTTTGCGTACTGTTCCGTGCGCAGGCTGACGCGTAAGGTGAGGACCCGCTCGGCGTGAAAACCGGGATTGACGGCGAGCAGGCGATAGAGGCTCTGGATCATGAGGCCGGCGCCCACCAGCAGGACCAACGCCAGTGCGACCTCGGCGGTGGCAAGGATGTTGCGCAGGCGGCCCTGTCGCGAACCGGCAGAGGCACCCCGGCCGCCGTCCTTGAGTTCCGCCTGAAGGTTGGGACGGCTGGAATGCAGGGCGGGAACGATTCCGAACAGGAAGGTGGACAATACGACGACGCCGCAGAGGAAAGCGAACACCGAGAGATTCAAGCCGAGAGTGGCGCCGGCCAGGACGTCGCTCGGAATCAGTTTCTCGAGCCCACGGATTCCCGCGGCCGCCAGCGCCAGGCCCAGCGCTCCTCCCAATCCGGCCAGCACGAAGCTCTCCGCCAGCATCTGCCGCACTACTCTCGCCCTGCTGGCTCCCACGGCGACTCGCAGCGCCATCTCCCTGCCGCGTGCCGCGCCGCGCATCAGGAAAAGATTGATCACATTGGCGCACGCGATGAGAAGAACAAAAACGACCGCCGCGAAGAGCACCAGAACAGCCGTGCGAATGTCGCCGACCAGGACGTCGCGGATGGTGTGCAACTCGACGCCCGACTGGTTATTCGGACCAGGATAGGCTAATGCCAGACGAGCGGCAATTCCTTCCATTTCCGATCGCGCCTGCCGAAACGTGCCGCCGGGAGCGATGCGGCCCACCACCATGGTGTCGCCGCGCGAGCCACGGTCCCGCACCTCCGCGGCATCCCTGGACACCCAGATGCCGGCCGGTTCCACCACGTCGACCTTCTCCAGCCAGCGGAAATCCGGCGGCAGCACACCGACCACCGTGAAGCTCTCGCCGTTCAGATCGATGGAACGGCCGAGGGCATTCTCGTTGCCGCCGAAGTGCGATTGCCAAAGAGGATAGCTGAGCAGCACGACCGGCGCGGCGCCGGGATTGTCCTCAGTCCGATCAAAATCACGCCCGATCATCGGGCGCGTGCCGAGCAGCGAAAGCAAATTGGTAGAGACCGCAAGGCCGCTCACGTTTTCCGGCTCCCCCGCTCCGGCCATGCTGAAATCCACCGAGTGAACAGCCGCCATGCCGGAGAAAGTCCGCGTCTGAGCACGCCAGTCGAGAAAGTTCGGATAGGAGACGCTCACTGATCCCACATTCGGCGTGGTCTCATTCAGAACCACCAGGCTGCCGGAATCGCGGAAAGGCAGAGGCCGGAGCAGTGTGCCGTAAACAACGGAGAAGATCGCCGTGTTGGCGCCGGCCGCCAGCCCCAAAGTCAGCAGCGCTGCCAGCGCGAAGCCGGGAGACTTGCGCAGCAGGCGAAATCCATAGCGCATGTCCTGGCAGAACCCCTCGATCAATTCCATGCCGCGGGCCCGCCGGCATTCTTCCTTGACCTGTTCAATGCCACCAAACTCCAATCGCGCCCGGCGACGCGCTTCCGCTTCGGCCATCCCGGATCGGAGGTGCTTCTCCACCTGCCGGGATACGTGAAACTCCAGTTCGTCGGCGAGTTCGACTTCCACGGCTTTACGCCGGAAGAGCGAACGCGCCCAAAAGAGAAGATCCGATAGCATCGCGACCCCTATGCCTTACCTTTCCCTTCCGCTTCTACAAGAGAAGATACTGCAACTCCTGTCGAAGCGCAAGGGGATGGTTTTTTGCGGCTTGTTTGTGGTTGGTCCATTCGTAACGGGATTTTGCCGGCTGGCCTCGCTTCGATGATGCAGATTGGCCTTCTAGCCGCCTGACCGGAGCCGCTAGCGATGCTCCCGCCCCAAGGCTGGTAAAATCGAACAAGGTTCACTTATGGACCGTCCTGCCTCCAGCCATCCGGCGACAGCCCGGGAAATCATCCTCGAAATCGTCCGCAATATGCGGGAGGGTTTAGAGCCGCTGCAGTATTCTACGCTGCCGCCTTCGATCTATCACGTCTACCTGCATCCGGAGGATATGGACCGGCTGCGGGGGATCGTGCCGCGCATCATCGAGGAGGCCCGGCGCGCGCTCGATGCCGAGATGGAATCGCTCAATCACGCATCGCTCGCCGAGAGGCTGAAGATCGCGCGGCGGTCGCTGCCCAAGGTGTCGCAGCCCGAGGGCGGGTGGCAGGTCCGTATCCTCGAAAACACCGATGATGAGATCGGCGCGGGCGATATCGTGATTTATTCCGAGCTCGCCCTGCCCGCCAAGACGGAACTCGGCGCGGGGTCGATGACGAAGCGTATCGCTACGCGCAGATTGAGCGGCACGGAGACGAGTTCGCAGAGTTACTCGCCGGCTGCTGCCGCCTCCGCTCCCGCACCCGCGCCGGAGGCCGGGGCGATGGCGGTGATCGAATACGAGGACAACGGCGGACGCAAGACGTTTTCGATGACCAAGGAACAGATCGTCGTGGGGCGTGGCGGCCGGGACTATTGGACGGATTTGAAGCTGGACACTCTGCCCGACGTATCGCGCGAGCACTTCCGTCTGCGCCGCGATGCGGAGACGGGACAGTTCTTCCTGAAAGATCTGAGCCGCTTGGGCACCACGATTAATGGAGAAAGGGCGCCCTCGAGCATCGAGTTCGCCGAGGGTGAGAGACGCGACCGGAACCTGGAAGCCGCGGTTCCCGATAAGGCGCGGATCGGCCTCGCCGGCGTGATTTTCCTCGATTTCCGAAGCATAGCGAATGGTTAAGACACGGCTCAGATTTTCGGGCGCCAGCGACATGGGGCGGGTGCGTCGCAACAACGAAGACGCATGGCACGCCGATGGCGACCGGGGAATCTTCCTCGTGGTGGACGGCATCGGCGGGCAGAACGCCGGCGAGAAGGCCGCGGCCATCGCGGTGGAGCGCGTGCGGGCGCGGCTGGAGCGGCAGACGGGCACGTCCGAAGAGCGCATCCGCGAAGCCATCACCATGGCCAACAACGAAATCGTGCGCGCGGCGGCCTCCAACCCCGAGTGGGACGGCATGGCCTGCGTGTTGACCGTGGCGCTGGTGGAAGGCGACTCCGCGGTGATCGGCCACGTGGGCGATTCACGCCTCTACAAGATTCGCGGCGGCGAGATCCGCAAGGTCACACACGACCATTCGCCCGTGGGCGAGCGCGAAGACAACCACGAACTGAGCGAGGCCGAAGCCATGCGCCATCCGCGGCGCAACGAGGTCTTCCGCGACGTGGGCTCCGAAGAGCATCAGCCCGACGATGCCGACTTCATCGAAGTCCAACGCATCGCCTTCGAGCCCGATGCCGCGCTGCTCCTTTGTAGCGATGGACTGAGCGACCTGGTGGGCTCGCTCGAAATTCGCCGCGCGGTGGAATCGAATGCGGGCAACCCGCACCAGGCGGCGCTCGACCTGATCCAGGCGGCCAACCGCGCCGGCGGCAAGGACAACGTGACGGTGGTTGTGGTGGAAGGCGAACAGTTCACCGAGCCGCCCGTCGAAGATGAAGAAGAGCCGCTCTCCGCGCTCTTCGTCAGCCGCGGGGCGATGGCGATCTACGGCTTGCTGGCCGCGCTCGCGCTGGCCTGGTTTACGCGCCCGTACTGGACCCTGCCGCCGGTGGTCATCGCGCCGCGAACGCTCGAAGTGAGCCAGGGTGGCACCTATTCGACCATCACCCAGGCCATGGCCGAGGCGCGCGCCGGAGACACCGTAGTGGTGCGAATCGGCGAGTATCGCGAACAGGTGCGGCTTAAGAGCGGCGTGACGCTGCGCAGCATGGTGCCGCGCGAGGCGATTTTGCGGGCGGCTCCCATGAGCGGCGGACCGGCCATTGTCGCCGACGATGTCGAAAACGCACGGGTGAGCGGGTTCTGGATCGATGCGAACGCTCCTCTGCCCCTTTCGGCAGGCATCGTGCTTAACAATTCGGGCGTGGAGATCGACGATACGGAGATTTCCGGAACCGGGACCGGAGTCGAGGTGCGCGGCGCCGCGAGCCCCACGCTGGTAGGGAATGCGATCCATGATTGTACGGCCGAAGGCATCCTGATTTCGGGGGCGTCGACGCCCTGGCTGTCGCACAATTCGATTCTGCGCAATCGGGGCGCGGGCGTGGCGGCGCGGGATGGTGCGCGGCCCACCCTGGTCGGCAACGTGATCGAAGGGAACGCCCTCGATCTTGGCGCTGCCTCGGACGCGGAGACTGTGCGCGCGAAGAACTTCCTTCTCGAGGCCAAACCCGAGCCGGTACATGGCAAGGCAGGACGGGGCAAAGGTAAATGATTGCACCGGCCGGCCGCAAGCTGGGGAAATACGAGATCCGCCAGAAGCTGGGCCGCGGCGGGATGGCCGATGTGTACCTGGCGCAGGACTCCGAGCACGGCGAGATGCTGGCACTCAAGCTCATCGAGCACAGTCCGGATGCCGATACACGCGATTCGATCGAAGCCGAACGGCGCGGAGCGGAATTGCAGGCGAAGCTTGCGGCCGTGGACCCGCGGGTCGTCCGCGTGTATGACTGCGGCGATATCGACGGCTTCTTCTACGTCGCGATGGAGTATATCGACGGCCAGGATCTGGCCGAGCTGACGCGCCGCGGGGCACTGGCGCCGGAGTTTTCGGCCGAGGTGGCATCGAGTGTCGCGCAGACGCTCGAGAATGCGCACCAGCTTTCGGTCGAAATCGACGGCAAGGGATTTCAGGGCATCGTTCACGGCGACATCAAGCCGAAGAACATCCGCATCGATGCGCGCGGCGAAGTGCGGGTGCTCGATTTCGGGATCGCCAAGGCGCTCTCGCTTTCGCGGCGGCTCACCCGCAACGAGTTCGGCAGCGTGCCTTACGCCTCGCCGGAGCGGCTCGATCAGGGTCAGGTCAGCATCGATTCCGACATCTGGTCGGTGTCGGTGATGCTCTATGAAATGGTGACCGGCCTGCAGCCATACCAGGCCGATACCACGGAGCGGCTGGAGCGGATGATCCGCTCGCGCGTTCCGCCTCCACCGGCGCCCGACCCGTGTCCGGAGCCGCTCCGCCGCATCCTCATCAAGGCTCTCGCGCCCAATCCCGACGTGCGCTACCAAACCGCCCGGGACCTGGCGGACGATCTCGAAGCGTACCGCCGCGGCGAGCCCGTGAAAGCCCGGACGATCGACCTGGATGCCACGCGCCGTACCGCGCCGAGCGACGAGACGCGCCGCAGCACGCCCGATGACGAGACACGGCGCACGACGCCAGATGACGAAACCCGCCGTACCGCCCGTGCCGGAGAGGCTGGCGCAGCCGCCGCTCCGCAGCCGGCGCGGCGCAAAGGAACCGGCATCTTCCGCACGGCCGGACGGGTGCTGGCCGCCATGCTGTTGGCCGGACTGCTCTACACGGTCTGGGCCGGTATCTCCAGCTATCTCCTTTACCAGCACGGGCAAACGCTCGAACGCCAGATCGCTTCCGAACAGGTCACCGATCCGAACGACATCTGGAAGAAATGGTCGGAACTTTCGAGCTCCAGTCCTTCGTCTTTTCTGTTGCGCGGCCCGCGGAAGCTGGTGAAGCAGAAGCTCGTCGCGGCGGTGGACCACGTGATCGATACTTACCGGAACAGCGACGCGGTGTACGAGAAGCAGTGGGCTTACGCGCGCGACATGGCGGCGCATGCCCTGGCGGTGGATCCCGACGATTCCACGCGCGCCAAGCTGCGGCTGTCCGAAGGGCACCTGGCGCGCATCAACGGCACCGCGCATCACAATACGGAGGACCTCAACCTGGCGGTCGAGAAGTTCAACGAGGCCGAGCGGCTGATGCCTCAATCGCCCGACCCCTGGCTCGGTCTGGCCCGGGTTTACGTTTACGGGCTAAAGGACATCGACCACGCCTATCAGGCGATCGAAGAGGCCCAAAAGCGCGGCTACCCGATGGGGAATCGCGAGAAGGCCCAACTTGCCGACGGCTATCGCGACCGTGCCGACCGCCTGTTCTGGGATTCGCGCAACGTGCGAGGCCTGCCGCAGGAGAAAGACGAGATCGGGCGCGCCAGGGATGATTACGGCCGGGCGCTCGAACTGTACCAGGGCATTGTGCCTTATGGCAATTCGACTGCAAATATCGTGCGCGTCGAGGGCAGTCTGGAGAGCGTCAATTCCCGTCTCAACGAAATCGAAAAGGGAAATTCGCCGCTCGGAATTGTCAAGCAGCTTCTACATATATGGCGGTAACCAAGAGCAGGACGGCGGACCGCGCGGAAGTACGCCGCGCGACGCTCCGTTCGAGTGGCTGGCGTGTGGCCGAACTGGCGTGGCTCGCGGGTGCGGCGCTGCTGGTGGCGGCGGGGCTGTACCTGGTCTACCAGGCGAAGGCGCCGCTGGTCTCGCAGGCCGCCCAGGGACTGGCGTCGAAGACCCTGCTCAACCTGAACGATCTGAGCGCCCGCGAGGATCTGCTGCCGCCGCTGCGGATCGTGCCGGAGATCGGGCGGCGCCAGGAACTCGCGCGCAAGATCTACTACCAATCGGGCGGGCTCCCGAACGTGGGACGCATTCGCCCGCTCCTCTCCGCGGATGAATTCCGGCAACTGAAGCCGCTGTTCGTGGTGCGGCGGCCGGAGCAGTTCATCCGCTCGTTCTATCTCTGGGTTGGACTTTTCTTCGCTGCGTATCTGCTGACACATGTGTGGTTGAGCGTCCGCGGTTTTCGCGGCGATCAGACGTTTCTTCCGGCTCTGCTGCTGCTGACGGGCGTGGGCCTGATCCTGATGATCAGCCTGCGCGATCCGCTGCGCGACAATCTGCTCTTCGTCGATTTCGCGCAGGGCGTGGTCGGAGGCTGCGTGCTGCTGGCCGCCACCAGTACGCTCAACTTCGAGCGGCTGTTCGGCAAGCTAAGCTTCGTCCCGCTGATGGCGAGCTTTCTGCTTTCGGTGCTGCTCGTATTGTTCGGCTCCGGACCGGGCACGAGCGACGCCAAGGTGAACCTGTTCGGGTTCCAGCCGGTGGAAATGATCCGCGTGCTGCTGGTGTTGTTCCTGGCAGGATACTTCGCGCAACGCTGGGACGTGCTTCGCCATGCGCGCGAGACGCGGCCGGGCCTGGCCGCGCTTACCAAAAGGTTCGACATTCCGCCGGTGGAGTTCACGCTGCCGGTGCTGGTCTCGGTGGCCGCGGCGCTGGCCTTTTTCTTTCTCCAGAAAGACATGGGGCCCGCGCTGGTGTTCGCGTGCCTCTTCCTGGTGCTTTACGGCGTCGCGCGCGGCAGCGCTCTTGTGCCGGTGGCGGGACTGGGCCTGCTGGCCGCCGGATTCGCCGCCGGATACTTTATCGGGATTCCGCACACGGTGGGCGAGCGAGTCTCGATGTGGCTCTCCCCCTGGGACAACCTGATTCATGGCGGCGACCAACTGGCGCAGTCGCTATGGGCATTTGCGACCGGCGGCGCCACGGGCATGGGGATCGGGCTCGGCGACCCGCAAGTCGTCCCCGCGGCACATACTGACCTGATCCTTTCCGCCCTGGGCGAAGAGTGGGGCTTCGCCGGAGTGGCCGCGGTCTTCGCGCTTTACGCGTTGATCATCTGGCGTTCGCTGCGGGCGGCATTCCGCGCGCAGACCGATTACGAATTCTTTCTGGCCGCGGGCCTGGCTGCGGCCACCGCGGTGCAAACCCTGCTGATCGCGGGCGGCGCGCTGGGAGTGGTGCCGCTAAGCGGTGTGGTCACTCCGTTCCTGAGCTACGGCCGCAGCTCGATGCTGGCGAACTTTCTGGTGATCGCGATCCTGCTTTCGATCTCCGCGCGCGGCGGCAGCGAAGAGCGGACGCTGCCGTTCCGCGTGCCGCTGCGGGCAGTCGGCATCGTCTTCGCGGCAGGCGCCGCCGTGATGCTGGCCAAGGCCGGCTGGGTGCAGGTGGCGCGCGACCAGGCGATCATGGGCGCCGGAACCCTGGTGGTGCAGGCCGATGGCGCGCGGCGCTACCAGTACAATCCGCGATTCCAGGAAATCATGCGCGAGATTCCCAAGGGCACGGTCTATGACCGCAACGGGCTGCCGCTCGCCACCAGCACTTGGGACGAGCTAGCCAGGCACCGCGCGCAGTATCAGCAGCTCGGTATCGATATCGATCGCGCCTGCCCGCGCGGCGACAGCCGCTACTATCCATTCGGGCCGGTGCTGGCCGACCTGCTGGGCGATCTGCGCACGCGCTACCGCTGGGGCGCGGGCAACACCTCCTTCGTGGAGCGCGATAATGCCCGCCGCCTGCGCGGCTACGACGACCGTCCGACGCTGGTCGAAGTGAAGAACCCGAAGACCGGTCAGAAGGACCGCATCCTGCGCTACGACTACCGCGAGCTGGTGCCGCTCCTGCGCCATCGCAACGAACCGAATAACCCGGCCGTGCGCCGCGTGCTCGACCGGCCGCGCGATGTGCGGATGTCGATCGACGCGCGCCTGCAGGTGAAGGTGGCGCAAATCCTGCGCGACCAGTTGCAGCACCTGGGCAAGCCCAAAGGCGCGGCCGTCGTGATGGACTCCGCGACCGGAGACCTGCTGGCCTCGGTCAGCTATCCGTTGCCGCCGGATGCTTCGGCCCCCACACCTCCCGAAGAGGGCGCTGTCTCGCTCGACCGTGCACGCTACGGCCTCTATCCGCCGGGTTCGACCTTCAAGGTCGTCACCGCCATGGCCGCGCTGCGCAAGGATGCGGCGCTCACCCAGAAGACGTTCGAGTGCATCCGGCTGCCGGGCAACCGCGTAGGCAACTACATCAAGGGCTCGAACCGGCCGATCCGCGACGACGTGCAGGACGCGGTTCCGCACGGCACCGTGAATATGGAGCGCGGCATCGTGGTCTCATGCAACGCGTATTTCGCGCAGCTCGGCACCTACGAAGTGGGCGCGCAGCCGCTGTTCGATACCGCCAACCTGCTCGGCATCGCCACTGCCGCGCCCAATACCGCGGCGCAACTGCGCAAAGCTCTGCCGCAGGCGTCCTACGGTCAGGGGCAGGTAGTCGCATCGCCGTTCCAGATGGCGCGTGTGGCCGCGACAGTCGCCAACGGCGGGCAGATGCCGCAAGGCCGCTG
Organism: Terriglobia bacterium; assembly: GCA_963796675.1. GTDB lineage: Bacteria > Acidobacteriota > Terriglobia > Bryobacterales > Bryobacteraceae > CAWCDJ01. The sequence continues at coordinate 41,651 of CAWCMS010000017.1, read as the reverse complement.
GCTGACCGACGAGAACAATGCGCGCGATTCGGCTCCGCAGCCGGTGCTTTCCGCCGCCGACGACCAGACGCTGGCGCGCTTCATGCGCGAAGTGGTCACCGGCGGCACGGGGCGACGCGCCGCGTCGGCAACGGTTCCGATCGCCGGAAAGACGGGCACGGCGGAGCTCGCGGACGCACCCTCGCACGCATGGTTCATCGGCTTCGCGCCCTATGGTGGAGCGTCGCGCAAGCTCGCGTTCTCCGTCCTGGTGGAAAATGGAGTGTACGGCGGAACCGCCGCCGCGCCCGCCGCGGCGGAGATCGTCGACGCCGCCGCCAAGCTGGGGCTGATCCAACCATGAGCCTGTTTTCGGAGATCGAAAAATCGATTGAGCGCGGATTCCGCCGTTGGTCGGACAAGATGTTCGGCGCGGCGCAGTCGGATGAGCTGCTGCTGATCCATCGCGCCATTTTGGAAGAGATCGAGGGACGCGTGCAGACGGTAGGCCGCGGCCGGCGCGTGTTTCCCTATGCGCAGGTCGCTGTCACTTTGATTGCCGCCGACGCGGATCGCCGCGCGCTCTACCAGACGGCGTTTGGAGAGCGGCTGGATGCCGATATCCGCGAAGCCCTGTCCGCCGCCAGGTGCGAGACGCCGCGCGGCTTCGCTGTAGAGATCGCGACCGCTGAAGCCGGCGAAGGACCCTTCGAGATCGAGTACCGGGTGGAGGCTCCGAAGCCCGCGGACCACGCCGCGCCCGCGCGCCTGGTGGTCGTGCGCGGCAAGGCCGGCGAGCCGGAGTACGCGCTCGGAAAGCCGCGGGTCAATATCGGCCGCCTGGCCGAGTTGACCGACGCCGAGCAGCGCGTGGTCCGCCGCAACGATGTAGTCTTCGAAGAAGGCGCCGACGAAGCCAACGCCACCGTTTCGCGCAAACATGCGCATCTTCGCCTGGAAGACGGCGGCTATCGCATCTGCGATGACGGCAGCGAATTCGGCACGCGCGTCTTTCGCGACGGCCGCCCCATCGAAGTCCCCGCCGGAGACCGTCATGGCGAGAAATTGAGGGCAGGCGACGAGATATACCTCGGGCGCGCCTGCCTCCGCTTCGAACGCTAACTTCGACTTAGTTAATCTGCCGGCTCAGGTAGTTCGGCAGGCCGATTTCTTCGATGGCGTGAAGTTGTCCCTCGATCTCGTCGACGTGATGGTTCTCATCGATCAGGATCTTTTCGAACAACTGCCGGGAAACGTTGTCGCCCGCATCGACCGCCGCCTGTATGGCCGCGTTGAGACGGCCGATGGCCGCGGTTTCGAATGCCAGATCGCATTCCAGTTGCTCTTTAACGGTCTCGCATGGCGGGATCGGCATCAGATCGGACATATTCGGCGCGCCCTTCAGGAAGAGAATGCGATCGATCAGCAATTGGGCGTGTGAGAATTCGTCCTTCGCTTCGGTTTCGTTGTGTTCGGCGAGAAGCCGATAACCCCAATTGGCGCACACCCGGGCATGCAACATGTACTGGTGAACGGCCGTCATCTCCGTTTTCAGCGCTTCATTTAGGGCCAACAGGACTTTTTCGGTCGGTTCGAGTTGCGGCGACATGTCCTCAACTTGTCATACGCGCCGCGGAGTTATCAAGAGAAGTAACACAGCTTTTGCGCCATCCTGGTATGGTAGTGCGCAGAACCATGCGCCGGCCTGTCTCTCCACATCCAGGGAAGGCCGGACAGTGGTCCTACGCGCGGCAATTTGCGGCACGCTGGATCTCGAAAGTGTATTCCGTCTTACCGGGCATCCAGGAGACTGCGAGCGTGTCGCCGCGATCCAGGTGGATGCCGAGTGGTTCGATCAGTTCTCTCTCGCGGCCGCGGTTCGTGTAGATGGCGCGGCCCGCCTGGCAGCTCCATTCGATCGCCCGGCAGGTACCGTTCACGAAGGCGTGGCAGCTCGACGCGATCAGCGCCGAAAGCCATACCGGGACAGGATTCCCCGCCCCCAAGGAGGCCGGCAGTTCCGGCCTCCCCTCAAAGGACGCACCTTCCAGCCTCTGTTCGCTCCGGTTCGGCCCCTTTTCGAGGCTCTGATGGACAGAGCCGGCGATACGTCCAGACCGCATGAAACGAGTCTTCCCTCGATAGACAGTCATCATGTTTTGGGTGCCTTCGTGCCTGTAAATTCCCGGTACGGCGCTTAGTGGGTCGTGCCGGACGCGTAATCGCAAGTCTTGACCAGATCTAACCGTCCGGCGCCCAAACCCTGCCCTGGAAGAGGCTGTGCCTGGGTCAGTGCTTGCGTCGCCTGGGCGATGTGCAATTGCGAATTCATTTGCAACAGCAGCGCGGCCGCTCCGGCTACCATGGGCGTGCTGAAGGAAGTTCCCCAGCCGGAAGCGTAGTGGTTCTGCGGATAGGTCGTGATAATTCCCTCGCCGGGAGCCGCGAGCGTGACGTCGCTGCCGTAATCGGAGAACGTGCTGCGGATGTCGGCGAACGAGGTCGATCCCACGCCGATGGTCTGGGCGTAAGCGGCCGGGTATACGTTCACCGCTTGTCCATCGTTGCCGACGGAGGTTACGCAGATTACGTTATGGGCATTCGCGTAGGCAATCGCTTTGCGCAGTTCCGGCGAATCCGCTCCCGAGCTGAAGCTCATGTTGATGATGTTGGCGCCGTGGTCCACCGCATAATAGACCGCGGCGATCACGTCGGCGAGGTCGGCCGATCCGTCGCTCTTGAAAGCCTTGAGCGGCAGGATTCGCGCCGTCGGAGCTACCAGGTGAATCAGGCCGGCCACCATGGTTCCATGGCCGAACGCGGGCGGCAGGCCGCTGTCGAGGATCGGGGTGGTGTCCTGATCGAGAATCGGAGTCGTGTCCTGATTGAGGACGATGGTCGTGGCGTTATCGAGAATCGGAGTGGTGTCCTGATCGAGGATCGGAGTCGTGTCCTGATCGAGATCCGCCAGCTCCGAGCCTCCCGCCGTATTTCGCGTGAAGTCCCAGCCGGGTAACAGCGCACCGGCCAGCGCGGGATGCGTGGCATCCACGCCGGTATCGATTGTGGCGACAATGCCGGCGCCGGTCGCATACCGGTGCGAGGCATCCACACCAATCAAGGTCGCCGCGGACTGCCCCACGTAGGAACCCCAGGCGGGCGAACCGAAGTAATTGACATACGTCTTGCTGTCCACCAGCGAGGGCAGCTTGGGACGCGCGGAGGCCGGCACCGAACTTGCGGACGGGACCGGCAGACCGACCGGGTTGTCCGGCTCGATCGAAGTGATCGCGGGGTCGTGCTGCAGCAACTGTACCAGCAGAGAGCCGAACGGTCCCGAGGGAAGGTTCACGACAAACACGCCGGAACCCGAGCCCGGCAGCGCCCGATTGATCCAGGCGCCGGCATACTTGGCGATCACGTTGTTGGCGGTGGCGGGGTTCACCCGCACGATGTACTGCTGATCCGCGAGGGATGGGAAGGAAAGAGCGAGAAGGAGAAAGCCCGCGCGTGTCAGGTTCTTGAATGTCATGGTAGTGTCCGCCTAATCCTGGTCGTTCCGGACCTGCCTCTTCGCCGTTGGAGTATCGAGCTTCAGCCGCTCCATGCCGGCGGGCTTGTCCGCGGTGAACCGCTTCAGCGGCACCTGAATGCACCTGGAGCCGTCGTTTAGGTAAATGCAGAGCTGCAGGCGGCCCTGCTGCTCGTACTCGAGTTGAAACTCGCCAAAGCGGTTGCTTCTGGTTTCGGCGACCACGAGCCGGCCGGATTTCAAGCGTACGGCCATATCCGACATGGCATGTTCCGGCAAGGCGTGGTTGGAGATCTGGCCGACGATCGAGGCGCGCGCCGAGCGCAGGTCCGGCTCAATGCGCAGATCGAGCGAGCAATCGCCGGCACGGTACAATCCCTGCCATCCCACCTGCCAGGTGGTGCGAAGGCCGGCGGGCGCGGGAGCCAGGAAACTGTCGAAGATCAGTTCCACCGGGATCCGCAGCACGCGTTTCGGCCGCTCGGCGACGGGTGCGGGGAATATAGCGTACGCCTGCCGCATCACGTGGTCCGGCACCGTATAAGAGACCATGGACCGGCACACGTCGTTCAGTTCGGTGAAGAAGTCAGCAAGCGGCGAGCACTCCGAGCAGCCCGATGCGAGATGTTCCCGCATCGCGGAATCTTCCTGCTCTGGTGCCACCCCCCGCGCAAAATCGACCCATCGGTCGATCCCAAAATGCTCCTCCCAGGCTCTCTCTTTGTAATGCGATGGATTTTGGTGATTCACCATGTTTTTCTCTTCCAGTCATAAGGGGTAATGCGCAGCCACGGAAAATATAGCGAAGCGGGCTTCCTCGGAAACTTCCGAGTTTCAGGACTACTAGTACCAGTAGCTTTAGTCGTGTCCGCCGACCAGGACAAACGGCGCCCAATAGAAGGGGTGAGGCCGTTCGCGGCGGATGGCCTCCATGGCGACTTGCACCGCCCGCGCCTTATCCAGGCCGGCGGCAAGCGCTTCATAGAACAGCTTCATGAAATCCGCCGTGCTTTGGTCGTGTACGTCCCAGAGGGTCAGCAGCACGGCCGCGTGCCCCCGCGTAAAGCAGCCCGCGGCTCAGGCCCATCAGCTCGTCGCCGCCTACCACGATATTGAGCCCGTGCCGCAGCCGCTCAGCGTCACCAGCTCGGCGGGAAGGTTCAACCGGTAGAGATCGAAGAGGCTGAGCCGCGTATTCCCCAGGCTGATGGAACTGAACATCGGGTTATCCTGGCGGAACGAGCCGTGGGTCGCGATGTGGACGTAGCGGGCATGCGCTCCCCGGCGCCGCAGCACCTCATCGGTGGCGTCGGGCCCGAGAAACACCTCCGACGCCGGAAGCGCCGAGGCCACCGCCGCCACCTCGTCTTCGATCTGCGGCGCTGCCGGATCGGGCACCCCCAGCACCAGCGCGCCCTCGGTGTTCTGCACACGGCGTGTGCGGCAAAGGTAATAGACGGTGGCGCTGGGAGTGTACGAAATGGAGTAGCGCGAGCCCAGCCATCCGCCGTTCGCAGGCAGCGCGTGGAACGGCAGGTAGTGCAGGAAGTCGTGGGGCGCGACGACCAGGTGGTCCGCATCCAGGTAGCGCTCGACGGGCGCGATCAGTTGCCGGTAAAACCGCCGCAGGTGCGCGGCCGTGGCGTCCAGCAACTGCGGCTGGAACGTTGGCGCATAGTCCGGCCCGAGGCGGAATTTCGAGAGCTGGAAGCGCAGCAGTTGCAGCGCGCGGCGCAGCTCGCGGCGCGGAGCCCACGGGCACGATCTGCAAGGTGCGCCGCGACAGCAGGCAGGCGTAGAACTGCTCGCCCACGCAGTAATACTCCAGCAGCATGGCGCCGTCGGGCAGCGCGGCGCGGATCGCTTCGAGATCGATCGAGGCGCCCGGTTGCAGGTTGGCATACTCCGCGATCCTCCACGCGCAGGCGGGTCATCGCCGTCACCAGGCGGTGTTCGCAATCGCGGGCGGAGCGCCGCAGCTTTTCCAGTTGGCGCGGATTGGGCGGCTTGCCTTCCTGCAGTTGGATGGCGCGGCTCTACCAGTTCAGTTCCTCGCGCAGGGCGGAGACGCTGCTCCATCAGCGGCTCGCCTTCGGTGCTGGACGAGGGCAGTTGCTGGCACGAAACGCGATCAGGTCGGCCAGGCTGCGCGATTTTGCCTGCTCGATATAGACGAATGCGGTTTCCGGTCGCCCGGCCCGCCGCGCGTCCAGGCACATGCGCACCAGCGCCTCGTAGACCTCCAGCTTGTCCTTGAGGAACGCGATCTTGATCTCCTCGGCCTTAAGATGGCTGCGCAGGCTTTCCAGTTGCGCGTGAGCCCTCAGGTATGCCCGCCAGGCCGCGGCGCGCGCACCGTTCGCCTCTTCCATCAGGCCGAGCACGAAATATGCCTGGTAGTCAGGGCCGGCGCTTCCGATCTGGGCCGCCTTCTCGAGCACCGCGAGGCAGCCGGAGCGCGCCTCGGCATGCGGCCGGCATCCAGGTGGATCCGCGCCAGCAGCAGCTGGCACAGTACCGCCTTGCCCACCAGCGGCGAGTCGCGAAGAAGTCGAGGGCCCGCGTGCTGAACGTCTGCGCTTCGGCCAGGCGGCCTTCGGTATAGAAAACCAGCGCCTGGTAAAGATCGATGGTGGCGATCCAGGCGTGGTTGTTTTCGCGCGTGAACAAGTCGCGGGCCTTATGGAAGAGTTCGAGGGCCAGGCGCGTATCGCCGTGGTGGCTCGACGAGATGGCGAGGTTGGTCAGCGCCTTGGCGGCTTCGTACCACATGCCGAGCTTGCGGAAGGTTCCGAGCGCGCGGCGCGCCAGGTGCGCGCCTTCCTCGTTGAGATTCAGCTCCAGGTACATCTCGGACTGGTCGAGATCGCAGAGGCCTTCGCGGTAGGCGTCGCCGAGCCGGCGGCAATGCTCGCGCGCGGCCCGGTACATAGCGATCGAGCGCGTGTATTCGCCGCGCAGGTAGTAGAGGTACGCGATGTTGTAATCGGCTCCGGCGGCGAGCAGCGGCATCTCGTGTTCGAGCGAATAGGCGCGCGCCTGCTGGTAGGTTTCGAGCGCCTGCCGGAAATCGTTCATGCCGATCTGGCAGGTCGCCATGTTCTTCAGCGTGATGGCGACGTCCTGCGGCTCGCCGATCTCGACGAAGTCGCGGTAGGCGCGCAGGTACAGTTCCAGCGCCTCCTCGAAGCGGTCCTGGCGGTACAGCATGTTGCCCATGTTGGCGTCCAGACGCGCCAGGCGCAGGCGGTCGCCGTGGCCGCTCGAAGATTGCCGCGCCCGCCCGGCCGCCCCAGCGCTTCGTCGTAGCGGCCCAGGTAGATCAGGCGTTTGCAGGGAACCGTTGAGCGTCCGGCCGGCCTCCGATATCCTCGCCCGGGCGTTCGTAGATGGCGAGCGTCCTGTCGTAAAGTTCCGAGCGGCCTCTGGTACCGGCGCTTACGGTAGTCGATGTGGCCCATGGCGCGCAGGCCCGCGGCGCGGCGAGGTCGTCGCCGAGCCTGCGGGCGACCACCAGGCCGCGCGCGCCATGCGCTCGGCCTGCTGCGAGATCGACGTGCATGCGGCGCACGGTTTCGTCGTATAGGCGCGTGACCGTCTCCGGGCTGCCACAGGGCGCGGGCGGATAGCAGAATCTGGCGGCGCCGCGGCGGGTCGGGCTTCCGCCGGCCAGGTTGCTCGATCAGCTCTCCGAACCCGGCATGCCGCGACCGCATCAGAACCCTTTCTCTTCCAGGATCCTTCTTGAGCCGCTTCAGGCAGCGCCCGCGAATGAACCCGATGGAACCGCGGGCCAGGCTGAGGCGCTCGCGCCACTTCGGTATACGGCAGTGGCGGCTGCTCGAAAAACAGCAGTTCGATCATCTCCCGGCAGCGCGCCGGCAGTTGGCCGATGGCCTCGCGCACCATCTGCTCGCGTTCCACCGACGCGATCCATCGCCCGGCATTGGCTCGTCGCGGCGTAATCGGTCGAGCTCGCCGTTCGGCCAGTCCTCGCTCGCGATCGGCACCTGCTGCCGCTTCCAGTGGTAACACTTGTGGGTCGTCACGCGGATCAGCCAGCCCTGCAACGCTTCGGCATCGCGCAAGCGTGGCAGTTCGTTGAACAGTCCAGGCACACCGCCTGGAAAATATCGGCCGCATCCTGCGGCGGAGCGCCGTAGCGCAGCGGAATCGCATAGATCAGGTTCTTGTAGCGGTCCAGCAGCGCGCTCCAGGCCTGCTGGTTGCCGCCCAGGCACTCCGCCACCAGCCGCGCAGTTGCTCCACTCCGCAGTCCGGAGCACCCTCACGGGCGGGCTCCGGAGGCGCCGGCCCGCCAGTAAACTTCCTCGACGTTCCATAGCGTGTAAGGCTCCATCACGGCCGGCCGGAAATTGGCCAGCCCTGTCTGCGCCCCCAGCCAGCAGGTGCGGCGCTCACCAGCGGAACCATCGGCAGATTCTCCATCACGATCTCCTGCACGCGGTCGAACAGCCGCTTGCGTGCCGCATAGTCCGGCGTGATCGATCTGCTCCGCATCAGGCGGTCGATCTTCGCTTCCCAAGGCGTCGCCGGCGTCTTCTGCTGCGGATTCCAGAGTGGTTGCCGCCGCTCGAAAGCCAGACGGCCATGTCGGCTTTCGGATCCGCGTCCGCTCGCCCATCGGCACGATAGCAGGCATCGAAATCGCGGGTGCTGCTGCAGGCGGTCGAGCAGACTGCGGAACTCCAGCGGGGCGACCTCGACCCGCATGCCGATCTTCGACAGGTCGTCCTGGATCAGCGTTGCCATGCGGATGCGCTCGGCGTTGGTCGAACTGACCGCAATCGTAAACTCCACCGGCCGCCCAGAAGGACTGAGCAGACGCCCGGCGGAATCCCAGCGAAACCGTGCGTCCTTCAGAATCTGGCGGGCTCTCTCCGGTGCATAGGCTACCGGCGGCAGCTTGTTATCGACCCAGTTGCGATTGCCGGGCGGCACCGGGCCCGTCAGAGGCGCGGCGTAGCCCTGATAAGCCAGCCGCACCAGCGACTGTCGATCGATCGCAAAATGGACTGCGGAGCGGAATGCGAGCAGGCGGAAGAATTCCTGATGATGCCGCACTGCGGGCGAAACTTTGGCGGGCAGGTTGCCGAGATTGAAAAAGAGAAAGCTGAATTCCAGTCCAGGGCCGGCGTCCACCATGTGCAGGCCGCGGCGTGCCGCGTCGCGGAGGAGCGCCGCGTAGTTCTGACCGCCGATCCGGTTCAGGATGTCCGATTCCCCGGCCCGGAAGCGAAGCACCTGCATGTCCTCCGACCCGGCGAACTCGAAGACCAGTTCCTGAAGGTACGGCAGCCGGTGTCCGGCCGAATCCACCTTCCAGTAGTATGGGTTTCGCTCCAGGATCATGCGTTGGCCGGGGACGATCTGCTTGAGCCGGAACGGTCCCAATCCGGCAATCTGCCGGGGCTCGCTGCCGAGGCTCCAGATCTCAGCGAGCCGGCCCTCCCGATAGGCGGCTTCGAGCAGGTGCTTCGGCAAAATGTAAAAGCTGTCGAACAGGCGTTCGCCAACTGCATAGGGTCGCGGCAGTTCGAAAACAACGCGGAAATCGTCGAGTTTCTTGACGACGATGGGGCGACCGTCCAGAATCAGCAGGTCGCGTTGGGAAGAATGCAACTTCCCGTCCAGGTAGCACTCGTAGGTGAACACGACGTCATCAGCCGTGCAAGGGACGCCGTCGGAGAAGCGCAGGCCGCGACGCAGTGTCAGGGTATAGCGGCGCCGGTCGGCCGAGACTTGCCAGGATTTCGCCAGTGCCGGTTCGGTTTTCTGGGTTTCCGGGTTGATGTGGACCAGGTCGGCCATCAGCCGCTGGATGACCTCTTTCGAGGCGCTATCGGTGACGATCAGGGTATTGAGCGTTTTCGGTTCGGTCTTTTGGGCGTAGACGATGCGTCCACCGGAAACGCCCGGCGGTCCTGGTACTACTAGGGGTTCCTCCTGTGATGCTTGAAGCAGGCCGATGCCGGAGGAAATCGCTATGGCGATCAAACCGTATCGAATCAAACCGAAAATGCCTTCCGGCTAGCTAGTGTAACCGATGGCGACTACCTCGCATATTGACTAAAGAGATACTCACCAAAGAAAGTATCGATAAAGCCTATCCTGCTGGAAGTAAAGCTGGTTATGTTCACTTTGGTATATAGCGCTACCGCTGGAGCCATGGCCGATTAACCCCTGTCCCTGGCCAGCAGGGCGTCCGCCAGGGCCAAATAGGTTAGCAGTACCGGAACCAGGATGAGGCCGGGAGCCAGGAGCCAGCTGTGGAAAACGATGGACGAATAATCTCGGGCGTCGGCCAACATATTCCCCCAACTCGGGACCGGTTCGGCGATCCCCAGGCCTACAAATGAAAGCGCGACTTCGGCGAGGATGTACCGGGGAATCAAGACGGTAGCCTGCGTGGCCAGAACGCTCCAGGTGAGCGGCAGCAGATGGCGTCGGAGAAGGTAGGAATCGGAGGCGCCGAACCCCCGGGCCGCCGCCACGAAGCGCGCGCTCCTTGCCGCTCAGAATCACGCCGCGGACGAGTCGCGCCGGGCGCACCCATCCCAGGCAGCCGATCATCCCGACCAGCAGCGCGATGGTTCCGGCGGTCGGTATGTGCAGCGGGAGGAAGGCGCGGACCCCCAGCAGCAGGTAGAGCCACGGGAGCGCCAGAAAGAGCTCCGATCCGCGCATCAGAATCTGGTCGGCGAGCCCGCCGAAATAGCCGGCTGCCGCGCCCAGGAGCATTCCCAGTCCGAGCGAGACCACCGCCGCCATAAGACCGGTGAATAGCGAGATGCGAGCGCCATACAGCAGGCGGGAAAGGACGTCGCGGCCATAGCCATCGGTGCCGAGCAGAAAGAGAACGCCGGGCTCGTCGACGCCGAAAAGCCGGCTCCCGCCGGCTGGAAACAGCCGAATGGGATACTCCCGGCCGGACGTCTCGCCCGGAGCATATACAAACGGCCGCAGGCCAAGGAAATGGATCCGCATCGGCGCGGCATACGGGAAGTCGCGATGCTGTTCGGCGTAGGGGTAGGGGGCCAGGAACCCGGCTGCCAACGCCGCCAAATGCAGCAGGACCAGGCAGCCCAACGCGATGCGAGCTGCCCGGCTCATGAGTTGCCCGCCCGGATGCGGGGATCGAGGCGATAGAGCAGGAGGTCGGCAATGAGGTTTCCAGCGACCAGAAACGCGGCCGCGAGCATCACGACGGCCAGGACGATCGCCAGGTCCCGGTCCATGATCGCGTCGAGAAACAGGGGGCCGAGACCGGGCCAGCCCATCACCACTTCCACCAGCAGCGAAGCACTCAGCAATCCGCCGAGCGAAAGCCCGAGCAGGGAGATCAGCGGATTCATGGCGGCCGGCAGCACGTGGCGAACCAGCCAGCGGCGGTGCGGGATGCCTTGAGCCCGGGCGGCCACGGCAAAAGGCGCGTCCATCAGCTCCACCACCGCGGCGCGCACGTGCCTCGCGAGCACCGGCAGCATTCCCGCCACCAGCACCACGATGGGTAGCGCCAGGTGCTTCCCGCCGACCGGAAACCAGCCGGTTGTGGCGGCGAGTGTCAGCAGGAGAATGGCGAGCAGCAGTTCCGGAATCGCCAGCAGGCAGGCGAGCAGTAGTTTCCCGAGGCGGTCCGGCCAGCGGCCGCGTGCGGATGCCGTCCAGATGCCGAGCGGAAGGGCCAGCAGCCAGGCCAGAAAGGTCGCGCTGCCGGCGAGCAGCAGGGTGTTGCAAAAGCGCTCGCGAACCAGCGGCGCTACCGGACCGTTGTAGGCCAGCGAGTAGCCGAAGTCGCCGCGGAGCATCGAGCCGGCCCAGGCTGCATAGCGCACCGGAAAGGGCCGGTCGAGTCCGGTGCGGGCGCGCAGGCCCTCGATCGTCTGCTCGGAGTACCGCGACTCCGCGCGCAACGCCGAAAAATAGTCGCCCGGCGCAAGATTCGCCATGGCGAACGAGATCAGCGATACCGCCATCAGCAGGAGTAGGCCATGGACCAGGCGGGTGGCGGCGTACCTCATCCGGCCGTTCCTTCGAGGCTGAGGGCCGTGGCTGCCGCCAGCAGTTCGCGGGTTCGAGGGTGTTCGGGGGTTGCCAGGAGTTCGGCGGCCCGGCGATGTTCGACGAAGCTCCCGCCCTCCATGACGGTGATCTCGTCCGAGAGGCGCGCCACGGCTCCCAGATCGTGAGAAATCAGGATCGCGGAAAGGCCGCGCCCCGTTCGCAGGTCGAGCAGCAGGGTTTCCACCTGCGCCTGCACCGAAAGGTCGAGGCCGGCAAACGATTCGTCGAGGATCAGCAGGCCGGGGTCGGTCACCAGGGCTCGCGCGACGGCCAGCCGCTGACGCTCTCCGCCGCTGAGTTTGTGTGCCCGGGCGGCTCCGCACCGATTCCGGCAGCCCAACCGTCCGCATTGCCCCGACGGCACGCTCCGCCAGCAGTTTGCGGTCGCGGCAGCCGGCGATCCGCAGCGGCTCGACCACGATCTCCTCCGCGGTGAACCGAGGATTGAGACTGGCGGCGGGCTGTTGGAAGATAAGCTGCACGGGGGCGTTCCGTTCGACGCTGCCACTCGTGGGTGCCTCGAAACCGGCGATGCAGCGGGCCAGCGTCGACTTGCCCGAACCCGACAGCCCAACCACGCCCAGAAAGCTGCCGCGCGCGAGCGAGAAGCTGACACCCCCGAGCGCCTCGACGCCGCCGCGGTAATGCTTCACGAGATCACGCACCACCAGGACGGGGCTCTCAGCCATGGGCCGCACCTCGGAGAACCTGCTTCGGCTCGCCGCACAGGAAGATCCGCCCGGCGCGCATGAGGCATACCTGGTCGGCCGTGTGCGCCAGCACGCCGGGATCGTGGCTGATCAACAGGAAGGAAGTCCCGGTCGTGTTTCGCAGATGGCGGAAGAGTGTCGTCAATTCCACGGTCAGGGTGACATCGAGGGCGCTGAACGGCTCGTCCGCGATGATCAGGCTGGGGCGTCCGGCCAACGCCAGGGCTAACGCGACGCGCTGGCGCTCGCCGCCGCTCAGTTGGTGTGGAAAGGCCTCGCGGATGCGCGCGACTTCGCGTAAACCGGCCATTTCGAGAAACGTTTCGACCTCGCCGGTCGCGGGCCGCCGGTGCGCGCGGATGGCCTCGGCCACCTGCCGCCCTGCCCGCAGCACGGGATTGAGCGAAAGCAGCGGGTCCTGGAAGACCATGGCGACCTGCGCGCCGCGGACCTGTTCGAGTTCGCGCTCCGGAAGGCCGACAAGCTCGCGGCCGTTCAGCCGGATTCCGCCGCGCACCGTGTATCCCTCGCGATCGAGCAGCCCCGGAATCGCCATGGCCAGCGTCGTCTTGCCGCAGCCGGACTCCCCGAACAGGCCCACGATGGTGGCGGGAGGAATATCAAACGAGATTTCCGACAGAATGGTGCGCCCCGGCCGGAGGTCAACCGAAAGCTCTCTCACTTCCAGAAGGCCGGGGCCAGCCATTAGCGTGGGGGACCGTGGTCGTCGAGCTGCACCCAGTCGACGCCCTGGGGCAATTCCAGATGCTCCCCGGGCACGCGGGGAATCACGTGAATATAGGTGTGCCACGAGCCTTCGCCATCCGCGAAGCCGATATCGAAACCGTCAGTCCGCAGGGCGGAGGAGATGCGGGTTCGCAATTCCTGCACGATCGCCCACAGCTCGGCCTGCTCCTGCACGTCGAGGTCATAGAACCCGGCAACATGACGGCGCGGCGCCACAAGGACGTGGCATGGCGCAAGCGGCTGCGGATGAGGAATCGCGACGGCATGGTCCGTCTGGATCCAGATCTCATCGGACGATACGGCACAGAAGATGCAAGGTTCCGGCAAGTGTTTACTATACCTCCGGTCAGCCTTTGAGCGTCATACCTTCGGGATCCCAGTGGCATACGCGCTGTTCAAAGTAGCTCAAGTTGGAGAGCAGCGCGGGGCCGGCCGCACGGAAACCGAAGGCCGCATCCTCTATTACGGGTTTGCGGCTGCGGACCGCGGCAATGAAGTTGCGGTGATGGTCGATCTCGTCGCTGTAGCCGCGCGGCGGGAAGTATCGCTCTTGGCTCTCGGGGCGGAGGGAGTCGGCGGTCGGCCTGGGCACCGGGTACTTCCGCCGGTACTCCTTGAGATACTGGTCCTGCATCGCCTTGGGAAAGGTGTCGATGACATAGCCGGGCTCACTCTCGCGAGGCTGCTTATCGACGATCACTCCGGTATCGATGCTCATGACGCCTTCGCTGCCGACGATCCGGAAGCCGCCGTTCTCGCTCGCGCCGTTCACGAAATTTACGCGAAGCATCAGATTGAACGCCGGATACCTGCCGTGCGCCGGATAGTCGTAGAGGCCGAGCATGACGTCGGGGACGTCGCGGCCGTCCTTCCAGAAGCGCAGGCCGCCGGTGGCATAGACGCGCGTGGGGCCGGGCGTGTCGAACACGAAATGGATGCCGCTAAAGAGGTGGACGAAGAGATCGCCGCCCACGCCCGTTCCGTACGCCTGGTAGTTGCGCCAGCGGAACAGGCGGACCGGCTCGAACGGCACTTTGGGGGCGCGGCCCAGGAAGCGGTCCCAGTCGATGGTGGAAGGCGAAGCGTCAGGCGGAATCGAATACTGCCAGGCGCCGATGGCGGAGTTGCGATCCACCCAGGCCTCGATTTCGTTAATCTCTCCAATGGCGCCTGCCTGAAGCAGTTCCTTCGCCTTCTGGTAGACCACCGAGCTGACGCGCTGGCTGCCCACCTGCAAGATGCGCCCGGTGCGCTTCTGCGCCTCGATGACGGCGTGGCCGTCTTCGAGCAGCTGCACCATGGGCTTCTCGCAATAGACGTCCTTGCCGGCCTCCATGGCATCGATGGCCATCTGCTTGTGCCAGTGGTCGGGCACCGCCAGGATCACGGCGTCCACATCTTTGCGCGCGAGCACCTCACGGTAATCGCGGGAAGTGAAGAGGTGGTTGCCCCAGACTTCCTTGGCGCGCGTGAGGCGGCCTTCGTAGACGTCGCTGACAGCGACAAGCTCGGTACCTCCGGCGGCCAGGGAACTGCGGGCATCGCCGCCTCCCCGAATGCCATGTCCGATGAGGGCGACGCGAACGCGGTCGTTGGGCGAAACGCGCTGCGGCGTTTCGGCCATCAGTTCTCCGGCGACTCCCGCGGCGAGCGAGGAGGCGGCCAGAAAATGACGCCTGGTGGTTGCCATGAAGAAACTCCGATAACCACTGTACTGCGATTCCGTTAAAAGCGGGGCAGGCCCGGAGGTCCACCCCACTCGGTTACTCGAGCCACGAAGGGATTAACTCTTCGTCTTCGTGTTCGTGCTCCCACTGTGAAGAGCGCAGGAAGCCCATGCGCTGTCGCTTGGCATCGACATCCAGAACCCAGGCGATCTGCCGCAGGTCCCACAGCGACGGTTGAGAGCGGTCGGTGTAAACGTTGCACTCCACGATCCGGGTGCGGACTTCGCGCCGGATAAAGGTGCAGTAGACGTGCTCGTCACTCTCCGCGGCGCCCCGGCGCACGACCCCGCTCTGACAGGTGTCGCACAGGCGCGGCGCTAAGGCGGAGCGAGTCCCATTCAGGACTTTCAATCGAGTGCCCATAGTTTCTCCTGCTGAGAGACAGTTACCGGGAAACGTGCCGGCTCACGGTGCGGGATAGGGCCTTAGGAATGCTACTGGATGGCGAAGCTACGGAAATCCAGGCTGCCGCAGGTTAGCGTCTTTTGCGAGTTGAGTTTAGACAAATGCAACAACCTCCTTTCCGTGGTGTTGTCTGGCTAGAGTAACACAGAAGGAGTCGGAAACAAAGAGTCGGAAATGTACATTTCTTTACCGCCACCAGGAGGCGACGGTCCCGGCAGGCATGCGGCTCAGGATGTATTGCGCCATTTCTTTCAGCCGGTCGCCCGCGTTTTCAGGACCCGTGTAGCAGTGACCGTTGCACGGCCCCGTAGACGAAATAGCCTTCGTAGTGCGGGTCTTGAGTGGTCTTCATCCAGTCCTGGAGTTTGCGGACGGCGTTATTCAGGAAGAAATTATCGGCGTCGCCGACATAAGATGTGCAGGCTTAGCCGGTAAGTTTCGGGCCGACCGTGTACCAATTCTTCTCCAGGTAATAGCGGAGGTCGTAATGATCCTTCCAGTATTGCGCTACCGCCGGATTCATCTCGCCGGTGCGTTTGTCGAAGAGCGGCTCGAAATATCCGTCCTCGCCTAAGGGGCCGAACACGGCGGACCAGATATCGAGCTGCTCGCCGGAGCGTCCGTGGGTGCCGTTGACCAGCTCGAAATGGTTGCGCTCCTCGGAGGTCTGGCGGATCTGGCCGTTGATCTCGCGGCTGTTGATGGTGGGCTCGCGGCGCCACTCGTATTGCTTGTAGAAGGCGTTGGTGTCCTGATAGATGTCGATGCCCTCGACGTCGGAGAAATCGACCGAATCGGGGCAATAGGACCAGGTGCCGCCGAAGAAATCGGGATGGAAGATCTGTAGCGCCAGGGATTCCCAGCCGCCGGTGGAACCGCCGGAGAGCAGCCGCGCCCAGGGCTGGCGGATGGTGCGGAAACGCTTTTCGATTTCGGGAATCAGTTCCTGCATGGATGGCGTCGCCATAGGGGCCGACGTTGACGGAGTTGACCGCGTAGGAGTCGTCGAAATAGGGATTGGGATGCTGCATGGTCACGACGATCATGCGCGGAAAATCGTCGCGCATCCATTCGCCTGCAAATCTCGGTGTCGGGAGCGAAGCGCAAGCGGCGCGGCGAGCGAGAAGTGGCCCTGCTCGTAGAGCACCGGGATAGGAGATCTGTGTCTTGTCGTAATCGCGGGGCAGCAGGACGGTGGCGCCGAGGTAGATCGGGCGTCCCCAGAACTTGGTCAGGATCTGGCTCTGCATTTTGAAGCGCTTGACGAATTGCGTGTCGGGCGGGACCTGGACCGGCGGAATCACCTGGTCGCAGACCAGCTTGATGCGGTAGCCCTTGGTGGCGTCGAGCGTCATTTTCTGCGGGCGGCTGTAGAGATTGCCGGGCGAGCGGTTCCAGTGCTGGCCTTCCCATCGGTCGTCGTGCATCCAGACGATGTGGCCGTCGGAGCGGCGAAATTCGGAATAGACGTTGACGAAGGCCTGCACCCAATATTCGCCGGGCGGAATTTCGCTCAGACTCTCGACCGGGGTGCCGAGGTCGCTAGCGTCGATCGCGGCGGCCTTCCCGGGCGCCAGCTTTTCGATATCGCGGCCGAAGAACGGCATGCCGATGCGTCCGACGTCGAGCCGCGGCTCGTGCTGCGAATCGCGCGAAATCATCACGAAAACGCGGCCGGTGATCGGGCCCGGGCTGGCCGACGCCGCATAGGAAATCTCGAAGCGGGTCTCCGCGCCCGAGCATACCGCCACCGCCAGCAGCGCACCACACCAAAGCTTCCACATGGGGGAGATTGTACTGTACCGCGGGCGGGCTCCGGGCGGCCTACGCTATGATGAAAAAATCCATCATGATTCAAGACGTACTCCCCGAGGGCCTTACTTTCGACGATGTTTTGCTCGAACCGGCGCGCAGCGATGTACTCCCCGCGGAAGCCGACACGCGCACGTGCCTGACGCGCGAGATCGGCCTGAATATCCCGATCGTCTCGGCCGCCATGGATACCGTGACGGAATCGCACCTGGCCATTGCGCTCGCGCAGCAGGGCGGCATCGGCATCATTCACCGGAACATGCCGATCGAGCGGCAGGCCGAGGAAGTGGACCGCGTGAAACGCAGTGAAAGCGGCATGATCGTGGACCCGATCACCATCGGTCCGGACCGCACCATCGCCGACGCGCGGGCCCTGATGAGCGCGCTACCGCATCTCCGGCGTGCCTGTGACCACGGAAGACGGCAAGCTGGTCGGCATCCTGACCAACCGCGACCTGCGCTTCGAGACTCGCTTCGACCTGCCGATCTCGGAAGTGATGACCAAAGAGAACCTGGTCACCGTTCCGGTGGGCACGACGCTCGAACAGGCGGAAGCCATCCTGCACCAGCATCGCGTGGAAAAACTCCTGGTGGTGGACGACCACTTCACCCTCAAAGGCCTGATCACCGTCAAGGACATCCAGAAGAAGCTGAAGTATCCGAATGCGGCCAAGGACAGCAGGGGCGGCTGCGCGTGGGCGCGGCCATCGGCGCCACCGGCGATTTCCTGGAGCGCGCGCAGGAACTGGTGGCGCGCAAGGTGGACGTGCTGGCGATCGACACCGCGCACGGCCATACCTCGCGCGTGATGGACGCGGTGAAGGCGATCAAGAGCAAGCTCCCCGAGGTGCAGCTGATCACCGGCAACGTGGCCACTTACGAGGGCGCCCGCGAACTGATCGCGCTGGGCGTGGACGGCATCAAGGTCGGCATCGGGCCGGGCTCCATCTGCACCACGCGCGTGGTGTCGGGCGCCGGCGTGCCGCAGATTACCGCGATCGCCGAATGCGCGCGCGCCACGCGCGAGGCGGGCGTGCCGCTGATCGCCGATGGCGGCATCAAGTTTTCGGGCGACATCACCAAGGCGATCGCGGCGGGCGCGGATTGCGTGATGATCGGCAGCCTGCTGGCGGGCACGGACGAAAGCCCCGGCGAGACCATCCTCTACCAGGGCCGCACGTTCAAGACGTATCGCGGCATGGGATCGATGGGCGCGATGGCGCAGGGCAGCTCGGACCGCTACGCGCAGGATCCGAATTCGAAGCTGGTGCCGGAAGGGCATCGAAGGCCGCGTGGCGGCGAAGGGTCCGCTGGCCGATCTGGTGTACCAGCTGGTCGGCGGCCTGCGCTCCGGCATGGGATATTGCGGTGCGCACGACATCCAGGAACTGCAGCAGAATGCGCGGTTCCTGCGGATCTCGCCCGCGGGCTTGCGCGAAAGCCACGTCCACGACGTGATCATCACCAAGGAAGCGCCGAACTACCGGGTGGAGTAGGCCTACTTCACCGTGTGATTCTGCTCGCGGATGGCGGTGCCGACCGGTTGGCCGACTGGGCCAACACAACGACAGCGGCTAACGTAAAGACCGACAATGCAGTACGAAGCATAGGAAAAGGATAGCGGAGTCTAGGTCTCTGACCGTGAGGCTTCTTGCCCGTCTCTGGGGCGGTGATTTCCGGGGTGGCGCTCAGCGACTACCTGCCGCTTGTGTTTCAAAATCTAACGGTAAGCAATACAAGCGCAATTCCGCAGGTAGCCACGATCTGCACGGCTACAAATTTCTGACGGCACATCGGTTTATTTCTGATAAGGAAATGGAGAGGCTTCGCGTAAACAGGTTGTGCGGTCGGCGGACGATCCGATCATTCCCACATTGGAGACCGTGTTCGAAGGGATTGAGCCGTTGCTTCCGGCGGGGAAACTCATTATGGACGTGCCAAAGAGCTCCCCGGCCGGTTCAACCATTCGTCTGCAAGTGCAGACCACTCTGGAGGAGACGGAGAAGACACGGTTCGTGCGGGTTCTCCAAGTCATCGTCGAGAAGTGGCCGAATGCGCCGACGGTGCAGGACCGGCTGGCCGAGCACCTTCGAACGCCGGCCATCTATGAGGCGGGTCCCGTGCAGGGAAATGAGCCGGGCGACCTGTGCTATCACGTCAGCGACATCTTCGGGGCATCGGAGATATACATTCGGAATAACGTGATCGTTGCGTTGCATTGTATGGGACCGACCGCAGACCGCAAAGTGGCGAGAGGGTCGAAAGTGCGCGTCGAGGAGTTGGCGCGGGAGCGCGGCGAACACACGAACGAAAACGCCCTATGCCCAAGCACTGTGGAGAGTCTGGGGCTCCAAATCGATCAGTTGATTCGAGGGGCATTGAAGCACCCATAGAACGCGCTTTGGGATGGCGGCGCAATCCGCAAGCGGGTGGAGCAGTCCTCCTGCCCTGGCCTGGAGTCCTGCCCCACCCAGCCGCGCAAGACTGCAGGGTCCTCTCTCCGTGCTCTCCGCTTGCTCTGCGCAAAATCCGGAGGATGACGCGTGCACCGACAAATCTCTTAAAGAATTCTCCCTGCATCTTTCTCCGCGTCTCAGCGCCTCCGCGGTATAAGCACACTTCGAAAGGGTTGCCCCCCGCCTACTTCACCGTATGGCTCTGCTCGCGGATGGCGGTGCCGACCGGCTGCCCGAGCACCTCGGCGCCGGGGAAGACTTTGCCCGTCACCGTCACTCGCGAGCCACGCGAAGGCACGCCCTTGCGCGAGATCACGAAGATGCTCCCGGTGCCGTCCTCCACCTGGTATCCGCCGGTCCCCAATGCTCCCACCGAGTTCACCACCGTGCCGCTGACCCGTACCATCTGATTGCGGTAGCGCGAAGGATCGGCGTTGATACGGCCGATCTTCACCGCTCCGGCGCAACTCGAAAGCAACAGCATGGCGGCCGCTGCCAGGAATGCTTTCCGTTTGTCCATCAAGACCTCTGGATTGCGGGACGTGCGGCGGCGCACAGCCGGTTTCGCATTTAAACTGGGGAATATGCCGTTCGTCAAAGTCGCCCAGCTTTCCGCCCTGCCGCCGGATTCCGTTACCGAGGTCATGCTCGAAGGGCAGCCCTACGCCATCTGCAACGTGAGCGGGACGGTGCGGGCACTGAGCGGAATCTGCATCCATCGCGGGGGGCCGCTGGGCCAAGGCCAGATTCACGACGGCCGGGTGGTCTGTCCCTATCACCTGTGGGAATTCGACTGCGAGACCGGGGAATACGACTATGACCCCACCAAAACCGTCCCCACTTTTCAGGTGAAGGTGGAAGGCGACGACGTCCTGCTGCAGCTCCCGTAGCCATGCCCGAACTACCGGAGGTCGAAACCGTCGCCAGATCCATCGCTCCGCTGGTGGGTCGTCGGATCATGAATGCCGAGTTCCGCTGCCTGCGGATCCTGAGGGGCGGCGATCCGGACGAGATGGCGGCCCGCCTCAAAGGCCGGCGCATCCAGCGGATTGAGCGGTACGGCAAGTTCATCCTGATCGCCATCGAGGGCGGCGGGTACCTGGTCGTACACCTGGGAATGACCGGCCGGCTCCTGCTGGCCGGACCGGTGGGGAAGCACACCCACGCCATCCTCACGCTCGACCGGGGCTTTCTTCTCTACGACGACAGCCGGCAGTTCGGCCGTTTGCAGTTCAGCGAGCAGTTTCCGGAGCGGATCGCGCGGCTCGGTCCGGAGCCTCTGGAAGTCGGCTTCGAGGATTTCGCCAGCGCCCTGAAGCGGCGCAAGACCAAAATCAAGGCCCTGCTGCTCAACCAGGATTTTCTCCGCGGCATCGGCAATATCTACGCCGACGAATCACTCTTTCGAGCTAGGATCCACCCTCTGGCCATCGCTTCCCGGCTGCGCGGCGACCGCCCGCGCCGCCTCTACGACGCCATCGGGCAGGTGCTGCGGGAGGCCATCGCGGCGGGCGGCTCCTCCATCTCCGACTACGTGGATGCGGAGGGCCGGAAGGGGTTTTTCCAGGTTCAACACCGCGTCTACCAGCGCGCGGGTGAGCCCTGCCTCACATGTGGACGGCCGATCCGGAGGGTATTGGTCGCCCAACGGTCGTCTCATTACTGTCCAAACTGCCAGAAACGGTAGACTGGATAGTGTTGAAACCGGACAAGTGGGCACAACGTCGCTACAGGTACGAAGGCCCCTTACAAAGCGCCGAACCGGTAAGCAGGAAAATGGCGCGGGAATATTATTGCAGTTGGGTTTCTATTTTTGCTTTCGTGAATGAGTTCGCGAGAACGAGGAGATTTCTGACGTGAAACGCATCAGCCGCTTCCTTCCACTGGTTGCCTTGCCGCTTTTTTGCATCCAGTTCGCCCACGCTCAAAGTGGGTTTGACGTAAACATGGGGTTCGGGACATACCACGCCAAGTCGACCGGGACGTCGATTGATACGTTCGGGGACGGCACCCTGTATCCGACGCCGTCTCTCGGTGGGTTCTTTCTCGGATTTGGCGGCAATTTGATGCTCTGGCAGAAGTTGGGTGTCGGATTTGAAGCGAACCTGCAGCCCAATAAGCCGGATTACGCTGGATTGCAGGCCCGCACGACGCTCTGGGACATCAACGGTATCTACCAGCCGGTCAGCAGCAAGCGCGCGGCGCTGCAACTGCAGGGCGGCATCGGCGGGGCGAACATGAAATTTTATTACAGCTCCCAGTATTGCGATCAGTTCGCCGGCTGCTCGAGCCAGAACCAGTACCTCGAAAGCTCCAACCACTTCCAGGTGCATGGCGGCGTGGGCGTACAGATCTTCCTGACGGATCACGTGTTCGTCCGGCCGCAGTTCGACGTTCACTACGTGCACAATTTCTATCAGTTCGGCAGCAATTTCGTGCCGGGCGCGACTGTCTGGGTCGGTTATAGCTTCGGCGACCGGCCGTAGTACGGCAGGCGTCCCCTACCGGCCCGCGGCGAGGCGGTCGGCAAGCAGAGTAGGCAGTCCGGCCTCCCGGATTTTGCGCTGCGCGGCCGCCACGTCATAGGGCACCCTGCAGTAGGTCACCATCCCGGCATCGGAATCGTAGAGCGCGTATCCCGCCCGGGGATCGCCATCGCGAGGCTGGCCGACCGAGCCGGGATTGATCAGGTAGGCGCACTCGGGGTCGATTTCCATGACCTGACGGTCCGATCGCGGTGAAAGCCGCGGGATCGTCTCGACCCGGGAGCGGTTCCAGATGTAGCCCCCCTGCACGTGAGTGTGGCCGAAGAAGGCCACCCGGCTCTCCAGGTATCCGAACGCCTGCTCCGCTCCCTCGGTAGCGATGACGTATTCGTCCTCGTCACACGGCGAGCCGTGCACGACTTCGAACTGCGGCCGCACCACCGGACCGCGCGGCAGTTCGCGGGTCCATTCCGCATTGGCGGGAGTCAGCGTCTGGAGCGTCCATAGGGCCGCATTGCGCGCGACCGGGTTGAACCATTCCAGGTCATCGAGCCCGGTACAGGCCTTGTCGTGATTGCCGCGGACGGTGATGCTGCAGTGCGTCCGCACCCAGTCCACGATCGCATTCGGGTCGGCGCCGTAGCCCACCAGGTCGCCGCAGCAGATGGCTTCGTCGTAGCGGCCTTCGGAGTCGCGGACAACCGCCTCGAGGGCCTCCCAATTGGCATGGAGATCGCTCAGAATCAGATAGCGCACGGCAGGGTGAGTTTATGCCTTTCTAAGCCGCAACAGCGAGATTTCCGGGGGTGCGCCGAGCCGCACCGGCAACCCGATGGTGCCGATTCCGCGGGTGACGTACGCCGACGCCGCCGGGGTGCGATACAGACCGTAGATGTAGGGAGTAAAGAACCGCGCCGGATTAATCGCCTGGTCCAGAATTTCCACCGAGATCTGCCCGCCGTGTGTATGACCCGCAAGCAGCAAATTATAGCCCTGATGGGCTGCCGCCGGAAATACATCCGGATTATGTGAGAGCAAAACGTTCACCGCGCCGGGCCGGACCAGCCCGCTCTTTCCCGCCAGGTAGCTGTGCCGTCCCGACCAGGGCTGATAGTCGACCCCCGCCAGGTTCAGCACGGAATTGCCGAACCGCAGCGGCTCCGTCTGGCTTCGCAGGAATCGTACGCCGAGACGCGCGGCGGCTTGAGTAGTGTAGTCTTCCACCTTGGCGTAGCGTTCGTGGTTACCCAGGCAGCCCCAGATTCCCGTATCCGACTTCAGCCGTGCAATCTGGCGGATGCAGGCATCGAGCGGGTCGCCGCGGGAGGAGATCAGATCACCGGTCATCACGGTGACGTTGGCCTTGGTTTCGTTGGCGCTGTCGATCACCCGGGCCAGGTCCCGCTCGCTGAGGAACGCGCTCAAATGGATGTCGCTCAACTGGAGGATGCGGAGTCCTTCGAGATCCGCTGGAAGTCCGGGGACCGGCACGTCGAATTCGCGAACGTGGAAGTCGAAGCGTTCGACGAAGGCTCCATAGCCCAACACCGCGGCGGGAGCCGCGATGAGCGAGTTGCTCACAGCCTGCAAAACCCTGCGGCGCCGCGGATCGACGGCCCCCAGGAACTGGCGGGAAATCCGGCTCCAGATGGCGTGGATCGAGATCGCGGCAGCGGCGGTTGCGAAGTACACCAGGGTCGCCGCTCCCAGAGCCTGTGCCGGGCCGGCAGGCAGACCCAGGGTGGACACCACTTCCGAGTATGACGCGACGAATCCGGCGGCCAGGGCGGCATTGAGCGCCAGGATGAGCGCCCATGTCGCTTTCCTGCCCGAGCCGTTGAAGCGCTTCCGCGCTGCCCGCAGCAGCAGCACGTTGACGCGCCACTGAATGAGGACAAAAGCAGTAGTAACGAAGAAGTCCAGAGAGAAGATCACGCGGGAACTCTGCTCTATTGTCGCATTAAGGCATCCAGGCGTTCACCAGGATGGCCAGCGCCGCCGCCGCGGCAGTCTCGGCCCGCAGCACCTGCGGGGAGAGCGACACCGGGAGCCAGCCGGCCGAGGAGGCCCGCTCGCGTTCGGAATCGGTCCAGCCGCCCTCGGGTCCGAGCAGCAAGGCCGCCTCGGCGCCCGGCGTCCGCTGCCCAGGCAGAACGCGCCAGAGTGGCGGCGCCGTGCCCTCTTCGAGGAAGTAGCGGAAGCCCTCTGCGATCGCCAGACTCTCTTCGAAACGCATCGGCGCCGCGATCTCCGGAACGGCCAGCCGCCGCGATTGCCGGCTGCTCTCGCGGGCCACCCGGACCCAACGTTCCGCGCGTTTGCGCGCGGCCTCGAACAGCCCCTTTTCGGAGCGGGCGGTCTCCACGGGAACTAACGCGGGCGACGCCCAATTCGGTTGCCTTCTCGATCAGCCACTCGAAGCGGTCGAATTTGATCAGGGCGGCGCACAGCGTGACCCGCATCGGGCGTGCCTTCGACTCTAAGGGTTCCAGCACGCGGAACGAAACCAGCGCCGGCCGGGCCTCCACAATCTCGGCCAGGTGGGCCGCCTGCCCGTCCGAAATCTCGTAGACCTGCCCCGGCTGCGCGCGCAGAACCCGCGCCAGATGGTGCGCCTCCTCGCCGCGCATCTCCGCGATGCCGTTCCGTACCGCGTCTACAAAGAACCTTCGCCGGGCCAAGATACTATTTCACTACAATCGAGTTTATGATTGCTTTGCTGCGCGGCGTGCTGCTGGAGAAACATCCCAATCAGGCCATCGTGGAAGCCGGCGGCGTCGGCTACGACGTGACCATTCCGGTTTCCACGTTCACGCACCTGCCCGACCCGGGAGCCGAAGTGCGCCTGCGGGTCCACACGCACGTCCGCGAGGATGCGCTCGCACTCTATGGGTTTCTCACGCAGGACGAAAAAGGTCTGTTCGAGAAGCTGATCGGAGTCAGCGGCATCGGGCCTAAACTGGCGGTAACGATTCTCTCCGGCCTGGCCGCACCGGACCTCATCCAGTCGATTCGCCGCGGCGAGCTGGATCGCCTGGTCCGCATCCCCGGCATCGGCAAGAAGACCGCCGAGCGCATGGTGCTCGAACTCCGCGACAAGCTGCCGCCGGCCACCGGCGACGAGCCGCTCAGCTCCGCGGCGCCGGCGCTTTCCCCGGTGGACCAGGACGTCCTTTCGGCCCTGCTCAACCTGGGCTGCGGACGTCCGCAGGCCGAGGCCGCTGTACGTAAGGCCAAAGCTGCCGGACCCTCCGCCGATTTCGAGCCCCTCTTCCGGCGGGCGCTCGAACTGGTACGTTAAGCTGGTAACACAATGCCCGACCGGGAACTGATTTCCGGCGATCGCCAGGCCGAGGATCTGCAATTCGAAGCGGGGCTCCGCCCGCGCCGACTGGCCGATTTCACCGGACAGGCCAAGCTGAAGGAGAACCTCTCCATCGCCATCCAGGCCGCCCGCATGCGCGGCGAAGCGATGGACCACGTTCTGCTGTATGGGCCGCCGGGCCTGGGCAAGACGACCCTGGCCGCGATCATCGCCGAAGAACTGGAAGTTTCCTTCACCACCACTTCCGGCCCGGTGCTCCAGAAGAAGCTGGACCTTACCGGCATCCTCAGCAACGTCCGGCTGCACCAGGTCTTCTTCATCGACGAAGTCCACCGCCTGCTTGCCGGATGTGGAAGAGATGCTCTACTCGGCGCTCGAAGATTTTCGCGTCGATATCCTGGTGGGCACGGGGCCCGGTGCGCGCACGGTGTCGCTGCCGATGCCGAAATTCACGGCCATCGGCGCCACGACGCGGCAGGGGTTGGTCAGCGCTCCGCTGCGTGGACGCTTCGGGCTGGTGCTGCGGCTGGAGCCGTACACGGTCGCCGAACTGAAAACCATCGTCACGCGGTCGGCGCGGCTGTTGACGGTCGAAATCGAAGACGGCGCGGCCGAAGAGATCGCGCGGCGTTGCCGCGGCACACCGCGCATCGCCAACCGCCTGCTGCGGCGCGTACGAGATTACGCCCAGGTGCGTGCCGACGGCCGCATCACCAAGCCGGTTTCTCAGACCGCGCTCAACCTGCTCGACGTGGACCGCTATGGCCTCGACGAAATCGACCAGAAGATCATGATGACGATCCTCGAGAAGTACCGCGGCGGCCCAGTGGGAGTGAACACCATCGCGGCCTCGATTTCCGAGGAAGCGGACACCATCGAGGAGGTCTACGAACCGTATCTGATCCAGCTTGGCTTCCTGAACCGCACGCCGCGCGGCCGTGTCGCCACCGAGCAGGCGTACGACTACTTCAAGGTGAAGCGGCGCGTCGGTACCGACGTGCAGCCGGGATTGTTCTAGGTTTGAAGCTGGTCTACCTCAGCCTGGGGTCGAACATCGGCGACCGCGAGGCGAACCTGCACGCGGCCCTCGAACGCCTGCCGCGCCCCGGCGTGCGCCTGCTGCGCGTCTCGCCTGTTTACGAGACCGAACCGCTCGACTATACCGACCAGCGCTGGTTTCTGAACCTGGTCGCGGAGGCCGAGACCTCGCTCTTCCCCATGCAGTTACTCGCGCACACTGCCAAGATCGAACGCGACCTCGGGCGTGTGCGTACGGTAGCCAAAGGGCCGCGCACCATTGATATTGACATCCTGTTCTATGCCGCCGCGGTGATCCGCAGCGCGCGCCTCGAAGTGCCGCACCCGCGGATCGCCGAACGCCGCTTCGTGCTCGCTCCGCTGGCCGATCTCGCGCCCGATTTACGGCATCCCGTTTCGCACCGCACGGTACGCCAGATGCTCGACGCCGCGCCGCCCGAAAAGCTACGGCTGTTACACTCGTAGTTCCAGGTGGAAGATCTTCACGGTGTTTTGAAGCGCTACTGGGGGTACGATTCGTTTCGTCCCATGCAGGAGCGCGTCGTACAAAGTCTCATGGAAGGCCACGACATAGCCGTCGTGATGCCGACCGGGGGCGGTAAGTCGCTCTGCTACCAATTGCCGGCGCTGGTCTTGGGGCAGACGGTGATCGTGATCTCGCCGCTCATCGCCCTCATGCAGGATCAGGTGGCGCAGCTGGGCGAGATGGGGATTCCCGCCGCGCTGCTGAACAGCTCGCAGGGTCCCGACGAGCAGCGCACCGTGATGCGTGCCGCTGCGCAGGGCGCCTTCCGGCTGCTCTATCTTTCGCCCGAACGCCTGGCGCGGCAGGACACCATCGCCTGGCTGCAAAAGCTCCCGCTGGGATTTTTCGCGATCGACGAAGCTCACTGCATTTCGGAATGGGGCCACGAGTTCCGCCCCGAATACCGTCAGCTGAGTTCGCTGCGGCAGAACTTTCCCGATAAGCCGATCGCGGCTTTCACCGCGAGCGCCACCCGTCGGGTGCGGCACGACATTCTCGAACAGCTTCAATTGCGCGACCCGCACAAGTACATCGCAAGCTTTCACCGTGCCAATCTCCGTTATGCGATCCACCAGTGCGAACGCGGCACGCAATCGCAACTGCTGCTCAAGGGGCTGCGCGCTTACCAGGGCGAAAGCGCGATCGTTTATGCGGGAACCATCGCCGAGGTAGAGAAGACGGTCGATTTCCTGGCCGACCATCGCATTGCCGCCGTCCCCTACCACGGGCAGATGGATAGCGCCGCGCGCCGTCGCAACCAGGAGCGGTGGATGAACGACGAGGTGCGAGTACTGGTGGGTACCGTCGCGTTTGGCCTGGGAATCAACAAGCCGGCGGTGCGCGCGGTGATCCATCTGTCGCTGCCGAAATCGATCGAGCAGTATTACCAGGAGGCCGGGCGCGCCGGCCGCGACGGCCTGCCTTCCGATTGCGTGCTGCTCTGGCAGTTAAAGGATACGGCGCTGCTCGCTTACTTCATCAACCAGCTGCAGGATGCCGCCGAAAAAGACCGCTCGTGGCAGCGCTACCGCTCCATTCGCAATTTCGTCGAAAGCTCCCGCTGCCGGCATTTGCAGGTGTGCATGCATTTCGGCCAGACGCCCAAGTGGGAGCGCTGCGAAATGTGCGATGTGTGCGGCAGCATTCCCGAGTGGCTCGAGGGAGCCATCACCGAACCCGTCGAGAAGAAGCGGAAGCGGAAGAAGACCGCGGCCGCACCGCAACCGGCAGCCAAGCCCACACCACCGCCGCAAGCCAGGCCCGCGCCGCCTCCGCCGCCGCAGCCGGCGATGCGGCCGCCCGATGGCGACCTGATGGACTACTTCAAGGAGTGGCGGCGCCGCACGGCGCAGGTCGCGTCGGTTCCGGCTTACATCGTGCTCAGCGACGCGGCGCTCGAAGATCTCTGCCGCAAGCAGCCGTCTAACCTGCGCGAACTCCTGGGCGTGACGGGCATCGGTGAACGCAAAGCCGAACTGTATGGCAGCGAGATCTTCGCGGTCTTCGAGCAGTTCCGCAAGGGCGCTCGCGCGGCCGCCCACCAGGCCGTCGAGCATTCTCCGGCTGAGGAGACCATGCGGCTGCTTGCCGAAGGCAGGAGTTTCGAAGAAATTGCGAAGATCCGCGGCCGCCAGCTCGCGACGGTGGTCAACATGGTGGCCGACCTGGTGGAGAAGGGCCGCCTGGGATACCGCGTGGAGTGGGTCGGCGAAGCGGCGCACCTCCGCGTCGCGGACGCCGTCAGCCGGCTCGGCTCGCAATGGCTCAAGCCGTTGCGGGAGGCCTTACCGCCCGAAATTACCTACGAGCAGATCCGGCTGGTGGTGGCCTGCGTCCGGCAGGGAAACCTGAACACCCAGCCCGAGTCAACTGCGGAACCCCGGAATTCCCCCCGCTAAAGAAAAAGTTCTACGGTCCTCAGCGCATTTTTTACGCGGCGCTACGAACCGGCAGAATTCACGCTTCCGATTTCAAAGTATTGAAAGGCTTTCGTTTTTGGCACTCAATTTGCTGTTCAGTTCTAATTCTTACACTTGGTGATATTACTGGTGGCACGAGTCAGAGACTAACCATTATCAGGTTAGAATTTGGTACCAGTACTTCTGCATAATCACCTCGAAGGTGTTTGAGCAGCACGAATTCTTTTTTGGCTCATTGGCGCTTTCTTCAGCTCCCGTAGACGCACACGCTCTGCGCCCTAGTCCCCAGAGAGAATTCACCGAACGCTATACGCCTGTTTCATTTGGGAGGCACAGCGGGTGAAGTCGATCACATCTCTATTTCGGGCCGGTGGAAGCTCTTTTATCGTCCTGGCTCCTGTGGGTGCGCAGGTCTCGGATACATTCCGAACAATCGAAGTGAATGCGGGCCTCCGCGAGCATTTCCTTGCCGAAATGCAACGATTTCGCGGCGGCGTGTACATGAGTGACGGCGCCATTTTGCCGGGCGAACTCACAAATGACCACCGCCACCGCCTTCCAATCGACGAAAACAGTTGGCACGTCCTGACGCTGCGCAACGACGGCACCATCTGCGCGTGCCTGCGATATCTTGAGCAACCGGCTCGCCATTTCGATCATCTGCTGGTTCGGCAGGCTGCTTTGATGCAATCGAACCATTGGGCGCCCAAGCTGAAGTGGGCCGTGGAGCGCGAAATGGCAATCGCCAAGGTCGCACGGATCTCCTTCGGAGAAGTCGGTGGATGGGCGATCTCGCCGGAGCGGCGGCTGACAATGGAGCCACTGCGCACGATTCTTGCCACCTACGGTCTGCTGGAGCTGCTTGGAGGGTGTGCGGGCATCGCCACGGCCACCCGACGGCATGGTTCCGCGCCGATCCTGCGAAAGATCGGGCTCACTCCTATCGTTGTGGACGGGGAAGAACTGCCGGCATACTACGACCCGAAATACCGCTGCGAAATGGAAGTTCTCCGCTTCGACTCGCGGAACCCGAATCCCAAATTCCGAAACTGGGTGAATGAGTTGGCATCCATGCTCACTGCCGCGCCCGTGATCTGTAACCGCGATCCGCAGCGAAGACCGGTTCGCGTTCCCGCGATGGTCCCGGTCCCTTCGGTTCCCGCTCCGGCCCTCGCCGGTTTGTTCTAGGGGGTAGGCCGATGGGAAGCCAACTCGATTACGCACTCGCCGCCTGGGGGGATCTGCTCGGCCAGGAATATGTCGTGACAGACCATGCCGAGTTGCGGGAAGCGGAAACCAGCACCTTTGCCACCGTGAATCGCATCCCGGCGATCCTGAGGCCCGGCTCCACTGAGGAGGTCCGGGAGTGTCTTCATGTCGCGAACCGCTTCGGCGTCTCGCTGTATCCGATCAGCACCGGCAAGAACTGGGGATACGGCTCGAAGGTGCCGGCGGCGGATGGATGCGCTCTGCTCGATCTGGGCCGGATGAACCGGATCCTCGATTTCGACGAGAATCTGGCCTATGTCACGATCGAGCCCGGCGTCACCCAGGCGCAGCTATACGCCTTCCTTCAGGAACGCGGCTCGCGTCTTTGGATGGATGCCACGGGAGCCAGTCCTGGGGCTAGCCTGGTCGCGAACACGGTGGAGCGGGGCTTCGGCCATACTCCTTACGGCGATCATTTCGCGCACTCCTGCGCCCTACAGGTGGTGCTACCCGATGGAGAGATCGTCGAAACCGGGTTCTCCCGGTTTGGCTCCGGCGCGGCGGCGGCACCGGTCTATCGTTGGGGAGTCGGACCGGTGACCGACGGTCTGTTTTCGCAATCGAACTTCGGCGTGGTCACCCGCATGACTCTGTGGCTGATGCCGGCGCCTGAGTATTTCCAGGCTTACTATTTCCGTTGTCCGAGCGCCGAGCAACTCGGCCCACTGATCGATGCGCTTCGTCCGCTGCGCCTGGACGGCACGATTCGCAGCGCATCGCACATCGCTAACGACTACAAGGTAATCTCGGCACTCCAGCAATACCCTTGGAAGGCGGCCGGCGGAAAGACGCCGCTTCAGGGGGCCCTGCTCGAAGAGTTGCGAAGCAACCTGAAGATCGGCGCGTGGAACGGATCGGGCGCGCTCTATGGCACGAAGGCCCAGGTCAAGGAGGCCCGGCGGTTGCTGCGTCGCGCGCTGAAGGGCAAAGCGGAGCGGCTGCAGTTCCTCGATGATCGGATGCTGCATCTGGCGTCCATGTTTGCCAAACCCTACGAGGCGATCAGCGGCTGGAACCTGGAGCGCACCTTGGCCGTCCTGAAACCGGTATACGGATTGATGAAGGGCATTCCGACCGATCATCCCCTGTCTAGTACTTACTGGAGAAAAAGGACTCCCCCTTCGGCGAACATGCACCCCGACCGCGACGGCTGCGGGCTGTACTGGTGCAGCCCGGTCTCACCAATTGACGGCGGGCATGCATCCCGCCTCACCGAACTCGCCGGCGAAATCATTCTCCGGCACGGCTTGGAACCGGCGATTTCCCTCACCATGATTACCGAGCGCGCGCTGGCTTGCATCATCTCGCTCGCCTTCGATCGCGATGTCCCCGGAGAGGACAAACGCGCGTCCTGCTGCTATCACGAACTGCTCGACCGGCTGGCCGTGGAAGGCTATCACTCCTATCGGCTCAGCATCGATGCCATGAACGCTGCGGACGATTCCTCTTCCTATACCCGCTTCCTCCGGCTTCTTAAACGGACCATCGATCCGAATGGCGTTCTGGCGCCGAAGCGTTATGTGATCGAGCCGGCTAACTCTCTTCCTCTTCATAATCGTCGGGATTCAGAACGTACTAGATCGAGCGTTATGATTCCATCCGAACGTAAGTAAGCTTACACTCTTTGCCTTAGTGCTGCCTTGCCGTTCTAAGGTTAATGCTCCCTCCTCGAAGTCCTGGCACATAGGTCCTCAAAAATTGAATGGAGTGACCGCCATTACTCTTCTACCGAAAATCTAGTGCGCTGGAATACGAAAGCCAAGCCTTTTGTGAATTCACCAACAGATCAGGCCAGGTCCGCTGGGCGATACTCAAACGTCCGGCGCTGCTAACTAGAGTGGACTGTCTGGAGTTAACATTCGCGCTGGTCAGTATTGAGATCGGAGGATAGCAAAATAAATGAAAATTCTTAGCCGTTCCCACCTACTGTTGATGCTCGCGGCTGGTGTGTTTCTATCTACCCCGGCACTCGTGGCGTCGCCCATCTTTGCTGGCTCTGTCGATTTTTCGGGCACGATCACGGTTTCCAACCCCCCTGTTACGCTTGTGCCGACGATCGCCTGGACGCTCCCACCCGCTAACAAGGCTTTAATCGGTGCGGCTAGCGGATCGTTTGCGGGCCTGACTTCGACCGAGCTCACGATCGAAAATCTCACGGACCCTCCGGCAACCGTCGATGCAGCGGGCTTCGCGAACGAGAACTTTATCAGCTTTGATGCAGCGCCGTTGCTCCCGACATTGCTGATCAACTTTATTGCGAAAGGCGTCTTCTCTTCTGCGTCCTGTACGGCTGCGCCGGCGGCTGGTCAGACCTGCACGCCGAACGTGCCCGGCGGGTCGCCGTTCAATTTCATCAACACGTCTCTGAATACCTCGAGCGCGACGTTCGTGTTTTCCGGGGTGAGCAGCGACGGAACTTCGAGCTGGCAGGGCGTCTTCACGTCTCAGTTCAACCATAACTTCCAGACGATACTGTCCACCTTGGCTACGACCGGTAGCGTCTCGAACACCTACTCGGGTACCGTTACAGTTACCGCCATCCCTGAGCCCAACACTCTGCTACTGGTGTTCGGCGCATTCGGTGTGCTGGTCGGTTGCGTGCGCAAGAAGCGGATGGAGAGCGGCCGCTAGCCGGCAAGCCTCACCCGGGTTTGAACTGATTTGGACTTGTGGAAGGACCGCCGCGGTCGCGGCGGTCCTTTTTCGTTTCTGGAAGAACCTCTAGACTCCTGCCATCGCCCGCCGCGGCTCGAAGGTGTATCCGAATCCCCGCACGGAATGAATCAGGGCCGGGGCTGCCGGATCGCGCTCGACTTTCTGCCGCAACCGCAAGACGTAGACATCCACCGCGCGGTCCGTAATCGCGCGATCTTGTCCCCAGACGGCGTTGAGCAGTTGCTCGCGATTGAAGACCACGCCGGGGCGGGTCATGAGAAACTCCAGTAGCCGGAACTCCGTGGCGGTCAGGGCCAGCGCAGCGCCGTTCAGGCGGACCTGGCGGCTTGCTGCATCTAGTTCGAGTCCTCCCGCCTCCAGGACGCGAGGAGGCGCCGCCTGGGTCCGGAACTGCAGCTTGATGCGGGCGATCAATTCGCGGACGAAAAACGGTTTCACCACGTAGTCGTTAGCGCCCAGTTCGAGACCCACGATCCGGTCCGTCTCCGAAGCGCGCGCCGTCAGGAAGATCACCGGGGTGGAGGCGAGGTCGGGGTCTTTGCGGATGCCTTTGCAGATATCCAGCCCGTCAGAGTCGGGCAGCATGATGTCCAGCAGAATCAGGTCGGGCTTGACCTGGCGGCATAATTCCAGCGCGCCCCTTCCCGTCTGCAGCCCTGCCAGCGTGAAACCCTCCTTCTCGAGGTTATACTTCAACAGCGAAAAGAGGTCGGAATCGTCTTCGATGAGCAGAATCTTCTTCATGGGTGCCAAGTCACCGTCCTGCGCCGCGGCAATTCAACCCCGCAGCCCGGCTCGACTCTCAAGCTACCAGCAGTCCTGTTACGGAAGCGTTAAGAGGTAGTGAATTCGGGATTAAGGGAACGTTCGGCCACCGGCTCATCCTGCGGCAGCGTGAAGAAAAACGTCGTGCCCTGGTTGACGCGGCTTTCGACGCGGGTGGTTCCGTCGTGTGCCGCCACCAGGTGCTTGACAATCGAGAGCCCCAGTCCGGTACCGCCGAGTTCCCGCGAGCGCGCCTTGTCCACGCGATAGAAGCGCTCGAACAGGCGAGGGACATCCTCGGGCGGAATTCCGATCCCTGTATCTTTCACGAACATTTCCACGAACTGCCCTTGCGGACTTCCCCCGACCGTGATCGTACCGCCCGGAGGCGTGTACTTGATGGCGTTGTCCAGAAGGTTGCTGAGGACTTGGGAAACGGCTTCGCTGTCGCACCAGACGGTGGCTTCTTCGGGCGCCGGATCGAGCTTGAGCTGGATTTCGCGCTTTTCGGCCATCGGCTGTACCAGTTCGAGCGCGTCGCGTAGCAGGTCGTTCACGAAGTGCATTTCGAATTCGAACTTCTGGCGCTTCTGTTCCACGCGGGAAAGCGTCAGCAGGTCTTCGGTGAGGCGCGCCAGCCGCTCCGCGTTGTGACGGATGATCGAAAGGAAGCGCATGTTGTGCGCGGGGTCGTTGATGGCCCCGTCGATCAGCGTCTCCGTATAACCCTGGATGGAGGCGAGCGGTGTGCGCAGCTCGTGCGAAACGTTGATGACGAAATCCTTTCGCACGCGCTCCAGCTTCTCCAGTTCGGCATGTTCCCGCTCCAATTGCTCCACCGTGTTCTGCAGGTTTCGGGCGGTGTCGTTCAAGGTTTCGGCCAGCACGCCGAACTCGCGGCTCGGGGGCTTCTTCAGACGGGCCCGGAAATTGCCCCGCGCCAGCTGCGCCGCGTAAGACGTGATCTCGGTGAAGCGCCGCGAAAGGATCCGCGCCAGCAGGGCCGCCAGCAGTAACGCCGGCAGAAACGCCAGTGCCGTGCTTGTCAGAATCCTGACGCGGATCAGGCGTACCTGCCGGCTGATCTCCGAAAGCGGCACGGCGATCCGGATAGCGCCCCCATTGACCGGAACCGCTACGTAAAGAAAGGGAATCCCGAGCGTCGCACTCAGGCGCTCGCTCCATCCCACCTTCCCTTGGAGCGCCTGAATCAGCTCGGGCCGGGTGCGGTGATTCTCCATGCGTGCGGCATCCGCATCGGAATCGGCCAGGACTTTGCCGCTGGTCTGCACCACTGTCACGCGCCCGCCCGCGGCTTCCGCCAGCGTGCGGACCAGCTCCGGCGGGGGTTGGCGGTCGAGCGGCAGCGAGAGGGCGAGTACCCGGCCCTTTTCCGCCAACTGCCGCCGCAGATTCTCGACGTAGGTCTCGCGTGTGACCTCGGTAGCGAAGAAGTCCACTGAAACCGCAACCAACAGCAGGAGCGCGGTCGCCGCCGTGATCAGCTTGAGAAAAATTCTCCCGGTCATGCGGATTCCTCGAACCTGTACCCGAAGCCGCGCACCGTGGTCAGATAGCGTGGAGCCTCAGCCTGTTCCTCGATCTGCTCGCGCAGCCGCCGGACGTGTACGTCAACGGTGCGCGGCGTGACATAGCGCTGCTCGCCCCATACCGCTTCGAGCAGTTGGTCTCGGCTGTAGGCCCGGCCCGGATGCGTGAGGAAAAACTCCAGCAGATTAAATTCCGTCGAGGTCAGCGTCAGTTCGCGTGCGCCCAGGTAAACGCGCCGGCCGGTGCGGTCGAGGCGGAACGGCCCGACTTCGAGCACCGGAGGATCGGTCCCCATCTCGCCGCGCCGCAGGTGGGCCTTCACCCGCGCGATCAGTTCCCGCGGACTGAACGGCTTGGTCATGTAGTCGTCGCCGCCGATTTCGAGGCCGAGCACGCGGTCCACTTCATCCGACCGTGCCGTCAGGAACAGCACCGGCGTGCGGGCCAGCCCGGACGATTGCCGGATCTGCCGGCACAACTCGAAGCCGTCGACGCCGGGAAGCATGACGTCCAGCAGGATCAGGTCGGGCTTGGCCTGCTCGAGCGCTGCCAGGGTACCGAGCGAGCCGTCCAGGATCTGCGCCTGGTAGCCGTGGCGTGTCAAATTGTAATCGATGAGCGCGGCGAGTTCCGCCTCGTCCTCGACAATGGCGATTTTTTTGGGCATGCCTGCCGTTATTCCATTG
This sequence comes from Terriglobia bacterium, assembly GCA_963796675.1. GTDB lineage: Bacteria > Acidobacteriota > Terriglobia > Bryobacterales > Bryobacteraceae > CAWCDJ01. The sequence goes on along the minus strand of CAWCMS010000017.1, from coordinate 5,957 downwards.
TAGAGGTCCGCCGCCGGGTGTAGTACCGGAGGCCGAGATACAGCCCCGCCACCAGCACCAGCAGCGCGCCCGCGAGCGTCCATCCGTTGCGCCGCAGCATGCCTTCCGTGTCCTTGCCGAACTGCAGTCCGAGGTACGCCAGACCGAAGTAGCGGATCGAGCGGGCCGCCACAATCACCCCCAGAAAGCGGACAAAGGGAGTGCGCAGAGCGCCGGCCGAGATGACGAACACCTTGAGCGGCAGGGGTACGATGGGCGTGGCGGCCGGGACGAATACGGTGATCAGGCCATCCCTGTGGAACCACTCGCGGAAACGCTGGCGCTTGCCGGGGTCGGGCTCGCCGCGCCGGAAGAACCTGCCGCCTTGCCGCGCCGCGTGGAACAGGAAGACGTTGCCGCCTACCGAGCCCAGGACCGCCACCAAAGCCGTGAAATAGGCGCGTGAAGGCTCCGCGACGCTGCCTACCGCTACGCCGATCACCAGCGCGTCCATGGCCGCCGGAAGCGGAATACCCATGGAATCGATGATGCTGAGCGCAAAGACCCCAACGGGACCATACGCCACCAGCAGATTGTAGATCTTGTGCAACAGCGCCGTCATGCGTTCAGATCATGTCCGCGAAGGACTTCCGCAGTTTGTAAAACCAGGCGTGTCCGAGAACGAAGACGATCGCCGCCACCACCCAAAGCTTCCACAACGGCCCGAAGTGCCGGAGCCTGGTTATCGCAGGAAGATCGCGCGGTAGCCTCGCACCAGCACGTACATCGGATTCTTGGACAGCAACAGGGTAGCAGATGCGGCAGAGAGTGTCTCCGGGTAGCAGATGGGCGTGATGAAAAACCAGATGGTCAGCAGAAACCGATGATCTGCCCCAGGTCGCGCACAAAGGCGCCCAGCGCCGCCAGAAACCAGCTCAGTCCGGCGGTGAACAGCACTTGCGGGACCAGCAGCACCGGCAGCCAGAGCACCGCGGGCGGAACCCCGGCGCGCGAATGCCAGCAGAAGATGCAGAAGAGCACGATCGCGAACAATTCCGTCACCAGGCCGGCGGCCACCAGGTTCACCGGCAGAGTTTCCACCGCGAAGACCAGCTTCTTGACGAAATTGCGATGCTCCATCAAAACGGTGGGCGCGCGCCCCGCCGCCTCGCTGAAGGCCAGCCACGGCAGCATGCCGGCCAGGAAGTACAGGGCAAAGCCGGAGCGGCTTGGGTCGCCGGAATTGCGGTCGCGCAGCACCACGCCGAACACGAAGAAGTACGTCAGCATCAGCAGCAGCGGACTGATGATGGTCCAGAACGCGCCGCCGAACGACCCGCGGTAGCGGCCCAGGATGTCGCGCCGCACCATCACGCGGATCAGGCCGCGATTGCGCCAGATGGTGAGCACCGGGTAGACGAACGCCCGCCCGACGGCCCGCAGCGCACGCTCCCGCGCCAGCAGCCGAAGCGGTCGCCGCGCGCACGCGCGCAGCCCGAGTCACTGCCCGTTTCGGAACGGCCCTCCACCAGCAGGAAAGGCCAGCCCTGCTCGTAATACCAGCAGACATGCTTCGCGCATCGGCGAAATCAGCACCTGGTATCGGCCGTTTTCCGGCGGCAGTTCGAACTCCAGCCGGACGCGGAGCGTCTCGCCGGGCTTCAAATCGCGTTCCGGCTGAACGCGCGGGCCGTCGACGATCAGGGTCCCGGTGTCGGCGTCGAACAGGTGGTAGCCGACGGCGAACCCGTCCGCCGCACGCCAGGTCTCTGCCGATTCGTTGCGCATCTCGAATTCGGCGTGGACCGCGTGCGCGGCCGCGTCCAGCTTCACGCGCGGCTCCAGGTAGGCGGCGCTCATGAGTAGAGCCAGTCCGGGATAGCGCTGCTGCACCGCCCCGGTCTTGCGGCCCAAGGCGTAAATGCCGTCGCCGCGCAGGTCCGTTTCCAGCCGGTAGCGCTCCAGCAGGTGCAGCACCCAGCCGAATTCGGGATGCGGCTCGTCGCGAAACTCGCCGGTCTCCAGGCGCACCACTTCGAAGCCGGAGTTCTCCAGCAGTTTGTGGATCTCGCGCGGCGTGTACTCGCGGTTATGGCGCGCATCGACTTCGCCCGATTCCGCCGGCCGGATGTAAGCGTGGAAGAACCCGGGATGATAGCCCAGCAGGATGGCGGAAATGCCGCGCAGCGCCGCCACGTTGGGCGTGGTCAGCACCAAATGGCCGCCCGGCTTGAGAATGCGGTTCACCTCGCTCATCAGGTGCATCGGATCCTCGAACAGATGCTCGATCAGTTCGCAGCAGAGCACCGTGGCGAAGTGCTCGTCGGGGTATGGAAAGCGGTCCTTCTCGGCATCGAAGTGGTCGATGTCGCAGGCGAAGCTCTCGCCCTCGGCCGACGTCACGGTGCGGTGGTCGGTGCGGCCCGAGCTTGCCGTAATAGCAGCCGCGCACCTCGCCGTAGCCCAGCTTGCGTATGCAGCGCGGGGGTGATTTGCAGGTAGGCGCCCATTTCCAGGACGCGGTCGCACGGCCCGCCGGGAGGCGTGATCTCGAGTGTCTTGACCAGGCGTGTCTGGTGCGTTTCGAGGTATCCGGCGAGCCGCCGGCTCTCCGCCCAGCCGCTGCAGATATGGTCGGAGCAGGATCCGCTCCGTAGCGGTCGCGGCTCTGCGCCGGGCGACGATGCCGCGAGGCGCACCGTCGGGGCGCGCGCGCGCGCGGTCGTGCGCTCCGGGACTCACTGCCCTCCGACTACCGCTTCCAGGAATCCGGCGTACTGCCGCGCCACCGTCGCCCAGTTGCATTCCTCCGCCACGTAATCGCGGGCGCGCGCGCCCAGAGCCTGCGCCACATCGGGCCGCGACACCAGCAGATTCAGGTACTCGAAGATCAGGTCTTCCTCGCCCGCGCCCACCGGCACCTTCAGGCAGACATCGTCCGGGAACTCGGCGAACGATCCGATTTCGGAAACCATCACCGCTTTGCCCAGTCCCAGCGCGCGCAGCAGCGTGCCCGGAGCTTTCGCCCACCGTGGGATAGCGCAGATTGAGCACGATATCGCAGGCGCCCAGGTATCCCACGAACTCCTCGATCGGCGCGAACCCCAGCACGCGCACATTGGCCGAGAGCCCCATGGAGCGGATCATCGGCTCGAGCGGAAATTCGGGATGCGGCTCGCCCACCAGAATCATTCGGCGTTGGGCGCCAGCCGCACCAGCCGGCGAAAAGCGCGCAGCGATTCGGCAATCCGCTTGTAAGGCTTGAGGAAGCCGAAGATGCCGACCAGCGGCGTGATTCGTCCAGTCCGAGCTTGTCGCGGTAGCCGTTGCGGTCGGCCTCGGGAATCCATGCGCCGTGCGGAATCACGGCCGCCGGGCCCGTCGAAGCCGCCGGCGCGCATCTCGTCCTGCATGAACCGGCTGTGGACGATCACGCCGCGCGCGCCGCTCCAGCAGGCGCCGCGTCATGGGCACGCCTTCGTAATCCGGGCCCACTTCCAGCTTGCGGACGCGCTCGGCAAAGGCGCGCGCCGCGGCGCCGCCGTTGTATTCGCACTCGCGCACGTAAGCGTCCCAATCGCCGCGCCTGATCGTCAGGTCGGCGATCAGGTGGTGCAGGTTGGATTCGTGCATCACCACGACGCCGGGATGGCGCAGGGCCGTCTCATAGACGAAATCGTGATAGCCGTTGTTGCCGATCTGGTATAGAGCGATATCGAAACGCGCGGGGTCGAACGGCTGATCCGGGCCGCGAGAAGATTTCCAGCTCGACCAGCGGCTTCAGGGATTCGATCGAGCGCTTCGGAATAATCGGCGATGCCGCTGCGCGCCGGCGGCAGCGGCGAGAAAAACGCCACGCGCATCTCAGCGCACCAGCTCCAGCGAAAAGGTCCCCACGCGTAACGGGACTTTGACCGGCAGCGGAGTGCGCGCAGCGTCGCGCGCGAAGAAGACCTCGAAATTGAAATCGGACTTCGGTCCCTTCACCGTGACCACCATGTGGTCGGTTCAGCGGCTTCTTCCGATCCGTGATGTCCTGCGCGCCCGGTGTATTCCATCTGCACGCGAATAGGCGGAGCCGAGATACACCTCTGCGGAGGCGGCACGCGGCCCTGCCCCAGTTCCTCGCGCGCGTAATAGAGAAAGCCAGGGCGTCGCGCGCGCAAGCGGGATGTCGAAATTGCTCGTGCCGCCGCCGCTCGGGTAACAGCGTCGTCCGCTTCGCCCGGCCTGCTTCTGGTCGAAAGTGGTCTTCTCGCGGGTCTTCCTGCCGGCGTGGCTGATATCGCGCTCCAGTGTGGAACAGAGGTCCTGGGTGGTCGAGGAGCGGATGCTTGTCGTTCACCGCGAAGCCGGGCACCGCCGGCGTCCACAGAGGCTCTCGAAATCCCAGCCGGCCTCGGCCGTGTGCGCGCGAGATGGTCGCTCGCCCAGGCTCAGGCCGCTCGGCCAGTTGATGGTGTAGTGCAGGGATTCGTCCTGAAACGGAAAGCCGGTCTGGGCCGGAGCGCTGCCGCCGGCCAGTGACGCGCAAGCCAGCGATAGGAGAAAAGATCCGGAAATAACTTCATCGATGAGCTATGCTTGCCGACGCCGCACGGCACTTCCGCGGCGCGGGTCTGCCAGCCACTTCATGAAACACTTCCAGGGTCCGCTGCGCCGTTTTCTGCCAACTGAAGTGCGCCGCCCGCTGCAATCCCAGTCGCTCCATGCGCGTGCGCAACTCCGAATCCAGCAGCAGGTCGGCCATGGCGCGCACGATTTCGTCGACGGCGTAAGGGTCGAACAGAATGGCGGCGCCGTCCACCACTTCCGGCAGCGCCGAGGTGTTGGAGCAGACCACCGCGCGGCCGCAGGCCATGGCCTCCAGGGCGGGCAATCCGAAACCTTCGTAAAAAGACGGAAAGACGAACAGGTCGCAGGCGTTGTAAAGCTGCAGCAGGTCGCTATCGGAAACGAACCCGAAGAACTGGATGCGATCTGCCACGCCGGATTCGCGGGCGGCTTCGCGCACCCGGTCGGCGAACCAAGTCTCCTTGCCCACCAGCACCAGGTTCTGCCGGAGCTGCGGATATGCCCGCACCAGCCGGGCAAAGGCTCGATCAGCCCGATCTGATTCTTGCGCGGCTGCAGATCGCCCACGGAGAGGATGAAAGGCGCCGCAATCCCGAACCGCTCGCGCATTACCGCGGCAGGCCGCCTCGCGCGCGATCGGGCCGGAACTCCGGAGCCGCGGCGTTCGGCACCACCACCACCTTGTCTTCGTCCAGATCGCCGTAGACCTTCAGGATGGCATGCGCGGGAAAACTCACTGCCGGTGAGCACTTTGGCCGCGCGCTCGACGGTGCGCCGCACGGTCCACTGCAACTGCCAGCGCGCGATCCCGCGTGAAATACTCGGGATGTTCCAGGAAGCTGACGTCGTGAACGCTCACCACCACCGGCACGGGGCAGCCCAACGGAGCGGTGTATTGGACGTGCAGCAGATCGGGACGGTCTTCGCGGACCTTCACGGCAAGGTCGAACCCCAGCCGGAGGAACGGATTGGCCGCGACTCGCCGGGTGCGGATGCGCGCGGGAATGAAGCGCCGGCGCTCGCTCGGCGGAGATATAGGCGACGAACTCGCAGTCCCGGTCGTGTGCCGCGAATGCGTTCAGAAGACTCCGAACGTATACCTCATTCCCCGTGAGGTGGCGGCCGATGGCGTGAGCATCAACGGCAAAACGCATTGACCGTACCAGTATAGCGGACCATAATGCCTCAGGGCTGTGTTAAAAGTCCAAATTCTTCTAAGCTATTTCCCATGTAAACTCGTTTTCCATCAACAGCCTGCCAGCTTTCCCGAGCCTCTCCCGCATCCTCCGGGCACGCCAATAGCCGCGAAATGCCGGCCACGAACGCGGGCGCCATCCGCCAGTAAAATGTTCTCCCCGTGCCGCGCCGGGGAGGCCCTCCGCCCCCAGGTGGTAGCCACCACG
>CAWCMS010000016.1:0-141165 GCA_963796675.1 Terriglobia bacterium | reverse complement strand
ACCGCGCGGGCGTCCGCCCGAACTGGCTCGCCGCGACGAGTTCTGGTATCGAGTCACCACGGCGGAGGGCGCCGAATTCGTGCTGGTCGATCCGGCGAAAGGGACGCGGCGCCCGGCCTTCGACCACGCGAAGCTTGCGGCCGCGCTCTCCTCCGCCACCGGGTCGCGCATCGGCGCGGACCACCTGCCGTTCAAGGAGATCCAGTTTTCGGCCGGCGGACAATCGATCTTCAGTGCAGCCGGCAGGCGATGGAGGTGCGACATGGCGGGCGCGAACTGCTCCGCCACGGGAAGGCTCGCGGCACGGCGGCGGACGCGGCGGCCGCGGCGGGCGCGGCGGCGCGGCGCCAACGCCGCGCTCTCGCCCGACAAGCCAAGCCCGCCTTCATCCGCGATTACAACCTCTGGGTGCGCGACGCCGCCAGCGGCAAGGAAACGCAGCTCACCACCGACGGCGTGAAGGACTTCGGCTACGCCACCGACAACGCCGGCTGGACGCACAGCGACCGGCCGATCGTGCTCTGGTCGCCCGATTCGAAGAAGATCGCCACCTTCCAGCAGGACCAGCGCGGCGTCGGCGAGATGTACCTGGTGAGCACCACGGTCGGCCATCCCACGCTGCGAGGCGTGGAAGTATCCGCTGCCGGGCGACGCCGTCGTGACCACGATCCAGCGCGTGATCATCGACGTGCGACGGCGCCGCGAGTGGTCCGGCTGCAGATGCCGCCCGACCAGCACCGCTCCACGCTCTGCGACGACGTCGCCTGCCGCGGCGCGACTGGGCGACGTGCAGTGGAGCCCGGACGGCACGCAAGCTCGCCTTCGTCTCGACCTCGCGCGATCACAAGCACGAGCAGCTGCGCGTCGCCGACGCCGCCACCGGCGAGGTGCGCGACGTGCTCGACGAAGAGGTCGCCGACCTTCTACGAATCGGGCAACGGGCGCGATCAACTGGCACTATCTGCCGGCGTCGCAACGAATTCATCTGGTTCTCCGAGCGCGACAACTGGGGCCAGCTCTATCTCTACGACCTCGACACCGGCAAGCTGAAGAACCAGATCACCACCGGCGACGGCAACGTCACGCAGGTGCTGCACGGTGGACGAGAAGAGCGCGCGTGATCTACTTCCTCGGCGTCGGCAAGGAGAAGGGCCGCGACCCGTACTTCATCCACTTCTACCGCGTCGGCTTCGACGGCACAGAACTCAGACGCTGCTGACGCCCGAGGACGGCAACCACGACGTCGCGCTCGTCGCCGTCGGGCAAGTACTTCGTCGACAGCTACTCGCAAGCCCGACGTGCCGCCGGTCGCCGTGCTGCGCGACGATCGACGGCAAGCTGATCATCGCCGCTCGAGAAGGCCGACATCTCGAAGCTCGCTCGCCACCGGCTGGAAGCCGCCGCATGCCGATCACGGTGAAGGCGCGCGACGGCGTCACCGATCTGCTACGGCCTGATGTTCAAGCCGACGAACCTCGACCCGCGAAGAAGTATCCGATCATCAACCACATCTATCCCGGGCCGCAGACGGGCAGCGTCGGCAGCCGCAGTTTCGCCGCTGCGCGCGGCGATGCGCAGGCGCTGGCCGAGCTCGGCTTCATCGTGGTGGAGATCGACGGCATGGGCACGCCGTGGCGCTCGAAGAAATTCCACGAGGCGTATTACGGCGACATGGGCGACAACACGCTGCCCGACCAGGTGGCCGGCATGAAGGAGCTGGCCAAGCGCTATCCCGTGGATCGACATCGATCGCGCCGGCATCTACGGCCACTCGGGCGGCGGCTACGCGACGGCCGACGCGATGTTCCGCTATCCCGATTTCTTCAAGGTCGGGATCTCGGAGTCCGGCAATCACGACAATCGCGAGTACGAAGACGATTGGGGCGAGAAGTGGCAGGGCCTGCTCAAGAAGAATGCCGACGGCACGACGAACTACGACAGCCAGGCGAATCGAGAATTTCGCCAAGAATCTGAAGGGCCACCTGCTGCTGGCGCACGGCACCATGGACAACAACGTGCCGCCGTACAACACGCTGCTGGTGGTGGACGCGCTGATCAAGGCGAACAAGGATTTCGACCTGCTGCTGCTCCCGAATCGCAATCACGGCTTCGGCAACGAGCCAATACATGATGCGCCGGCGCTGGGATTATTTCGTGCGCTATCTGGTGGGCGGAACGCCGCCCGAAGGCTACGAACTTCACGCCCAATGAAAAACCGGTGGATCCCGCCGCCGATTTCGCAATCCGCCGCGGTCCACCGGTTCGCGCCACTTCAACTGACGTTCGAAGAAGCAACCCAGGGGCCAGAGTCTACCGGCCCGCCCCCTCACGATCGCGGCCTGTTTCCACAGAGGCGCGACCGTAAGGGATCCCGTGGCTTTCGTGCGCCCCTTCACAGATATACCGGGGTTGTCCGATCACCCGGTAGTCGTTACCCGGAAGGAATTACACCGTGCCTTGTTCTGAAGGCTCCTGGTGCCGCTTGTTATACTGGAATTTCCATGCTGCGAGTTCGTTTTGCGCCTTCCCCCACGGGCTTTCTGCACATCGGGAGCGCGCGCACCTTCATCTTTAACTGGCTGTACGCGCGCCACAACGGCGGCACCATGATCCTGCGCATCGACGATACCGATGTCGAGCGCAACACCGAAGCGTCCCTCGATTCCATCTTCGACGGCCTGCGCTGGCTGGACCTCGGATGGGACGAAGAGTACAAGCAGTCCGAACGCGCTCGCGCTGCACCGCGCAGGTGGCCGAGGCGATCTTCCAGAAGGGCCTGGCCTACCGCGATTTCACGCCCGCGCAGAGCGGCGAGAGCGAGAAATCCGGCGCCCAGGGCACCTGGCTCTTCAACGCCGGCATGCGCGAACTGTCGCGCGAGGAGAGCGACCGCCGCGCCGCCGCCGGCGAGCCGTTCGCGCTGCGCTTCCGCGTGCCGCGCGACCGCGAGCGGCCAGCATCCGCTTCACCGATGCCGTCTACGGCGAGCAGATCGAAATCCACCGCCGATATCGAAGATTTCGCGCTGCTGCGCAGCGATGGCATGCCCGACCTATCATCTGGCCTCCTGCGCCGACGACGCCGACCTGCGCATCAGCCACATCATCCGCGGCCAGGACCACCTGACCAACACCTTCAAGCACGTGCTGATCTTCGAGGCCGCCGGCGCCGACGCCGCCGCAGTTCGCGCACCTGCCGCTGCTGGTGGCGCCCGACGGCACCAAGCTTTCCAAGCGCCGGCACGGACCGGTGGTCAGCGTCACCACCTATCGCGACGCCGGCTTCCTGCCGCACGCGTTCGTCAATTTCCTGTGCCTGCTGGGCTGGTCGCCCAAGAACGACCGCGAGCAGATGACGCGCCAGGAACTGATCGACGCCTTCTCGCTCGAAGGCATCAACCGCAGCAACGCGGTGGTCAACTTCAAGGAAGAAGATCCGTTCGACCCCAAGGCGGTCTGGCTGAATGCCGAGCATCATCCGCGCCCTGCCGGTGGACGAGCTGGCCGAGCGCCTGCTGCCGTTCGTCCACGCGGCCGGCTTCGACGACCCGGCGAAGATGGCGCAGATCACGCCGCTGATCCGCGAGCGCATCAAGCTGCTGCGCGACGTGCTGACGGTGGCCGATTTCTTCTTCGCCGACCGAGCTGCCGCCCTACGACGCCGCCGAGCTGATCCCCAAAAAGGGCGACGCCGCCATGGCGCTGCGCGTGCTCGAACGCGCGCTGCGAAGTGCTCGCCGACCGCCGAATTCTCGCACGACGGCCTGGAGGCCGCGCTGCGCGCGGCCGCCGAGGGCACTGGGCATCAAGGCCGGCCAGATGTTCGAGCCCGATTCGCGTGGCGGTCTGCGGCCGCAAGACCGCGCCGCCGCTGTTTGGCACACTGGAAGTGCTGGGCCGCGAAACCTGCCTGGCGCGCATCGCCCAGGCCATCGAAAAACTGAAAACATTATGAATCCGTCCAACGAACCGCCGGCGGAAGCGGAAGCTCCGGCCGCAGTCCGTCGAATTTCGTTCGCGACATCATCGTCGACGATCTGAAGACCGAACAAGTATCAGGGGCGCGTGCACACGCGGTTCCCTCCGGAGCCCAACGGCTATCTGCACATCGGCCACGCCAAGTCCATCTGCCTGAATTTCGGACTGGCCGCGGAGTTCGGCGGCAAGACCAACCTGCGCTTCGACGACACCAACCCTGAGAAGGAAGAGACCGAGTACGTCGATTCCATCATGGACAACGTCCGCTGGCTCGGCTTCGATTGGGAAGACCGCCTCTTCTACGCCTCCGACTATTTCGACCAGCTCTACGAATGGGCCGTGCAGCTGATCAAGGCCGGCAAGGCGTACGTCTGCGACCTGACCGCCGAGCAAGTGCGCGAGTACCGCGGCACGCCTCACCGAGCCCGGCAAGGAGAGCCCGTACCGCAATCGCTCGCGTGGAAGAGAATCTCGACCTGTTCGAGCGCATGAAGGCCGGCGAATTCCCCGATGGCTCGCGCACCCTGCGCGCCAAGATCGACATGGCGTCGCCCAACCTGAACATGCGCGACCCGGTGATGTACCGCATCCTGCACGCCGAGCATCACCGCACCGGCGACAAGTGGTGCATCTACCCGATGTACGACTTCGCGCACGGCCAGTCGCGATTCCATCGAGGGCATCACCCACTCCATCTGCACGCTCGAATTCGAAGACCACCGCCCGCTCTACGACTGGTACGTCGACGCGCTCGGCATCTATCATCCGCAGCAGATCGAGTTCGACCGCCTCAACCTCACCTACACGCTGCTCAGCAAGCGCAAGCTGCTGCAGCTGGTGCAGGACGGCCACGTGCAGCGGCTGGGACGATCCGCGCATGCCCACGCTCTCCGGCATCCGCCGGCGCGGCTATACGCCCGAAGCGATCCGCAATTTCTGCGGCGCCATCGGCGTTTCGAAGACCAACGGCACGATCGAACTCGGCCTGCTGGAACACTACGTCCGCGAGGACCTGAACAAGCGCGCGCCGCGCGTGATGGCCGTGCTGCGGCCGCTGCGCGTGGTGATCGACAACTACCCCGAAGGCCAGGTGGAAGAGATGGAGGCGGTCAACAATCCCGAAGATGCCGCGGCCGGCACGCGCAAGGTGCCGTTCTCGAAGGTGCTCTACATCGAGCAGGACGATTTCCGCGAAGTTCCGCCGCCGAAGTACTTCCGGCTCTCGCCGGGCCGCGAAGTGCGCCTGCGCTACGGCTACTTCATCACCTGCACCGGCGTGGTGAAGGACGACAGCGGCGAAGTGGCCGAGATCCACTGCACCTACGACCCGGCCACCCGCGGCGGCAACGCGCCCGACGGCCGCAAGGTGAAATCGACCATCCACTGGGTCTCGGCCGCGCACGCCATCGACGCCGAGGTGCGGCTCTACGACAATCTCTTCACGAAAGAGAATCCCGAACGAGACCGAGGAGGCCAGGATTTCACCGCCAATCTGAATCCGAATTCGCTCGAAGTCGTGACCGGCTGCAAGCTGGAACCGTCCCTCGCCAATGCCGGTGCCGGCGACCGCTACCAGTTCGAGCGGCTGGGCTACTTCTGCGTCGACCCCGATTCCGGCCCGGCAAGCCGGTCTTCAACCGCACGGTGGCGCTGCAGGACACCTGGGCCAAGATCGAGAAGCGGGAAAAAGGCAGCAAATAACAGATGATCATTCTCGGAATCGGCGGCATCCTGGGCGATGCCGCGGCCGCGCTCCTCAAAGACGGCGAACTGGTCGCCGCCGTGGAAGAATCGAAGCTCGTCCGCCGGCAATCGCACTGGGGCGGCCGGAGATGCCCGAGCACTCCATCGCCACGTGCCTGGAACTCGCCGGCGCGAAGCCCGAGCAGGTGGACGCGGTCGCCGTGGTGCGGCCCATCCCGGACGCCGGATTCCACTTGCAGCTGCGCGCGCAGTTCCCCAACAGCCGCATCGTGGTGCTGGAGCACCACCTGGCGCACGCGGCGTCGGCCTACTATCCTTCGCCGTTCGAGACAGCCGTGGTGCTGACGCTCGACCGCGCGGGCGATTTCCGCTGCGGCTCGCGCTGGCAGGCTGCCGGACCGCAAATGACGCTCGAGCAGGAGCAGTATTCGCCCGATTCGCTCGGCGATCTCTACGGCCGCGTCACCGAACTGCTCGGCTTCATCGCCAAGCGCCGACGAGCACAAGGTGCAGTGGCTCTCGGTGGCCGGCGATGCGCGCTTCCGCGACCTCTTCCTGGAGATCCTCGGAATGCACCGAGACCGGCCCGCGCCTCGACCGCTCCTTTTTCAGCACCGGAGCGCGCTCCAGCATGGCGGCTTCAGCGCGCGCTTCTACGAACGCCTCGGACTTGAATGACGGCCAGCCGGCGCCGGAAGAGCTGCGCGCCGCACATCGCCGCGGGCATCCAGAAGGCCGTGGAAGAGGCCGTGATCCGCATGGCCGGCCCGGCCGCGCACGTCTGCCTGGCCGGCGGCCTCGGGCTCGAACGCCCTGCTGGTTTCCGCGCTGGAACAGCGCTTCGGCGCCGCGAACGTCTTCGTGCAGCCGGTGGCGGGCAACGCCGGAACGGCCATCGGCGCGGTGCTCGAAACCTGGCACGGCACCTATCGCCAGCAGAAGCGCGTGCCGATGGACACGCTTTGCCTGGGCCCCGCCTTCGCCGCCGCCGAAATCAAGCAGGTGCTCGAAAACTGCAAGCTGCGGTTCCGCTACCTGCTGACCACCGATGAGGTCATCGAGACCGCGGTGGCGCAGTTGAACGACAACAAGATCGTCGCCTGGATGCACGGCCGCATGGAGTTCGGCGCGCGCGCGCTGGGCAACCGCAGCATTCTGGCCTCGCCGCTCGATCCGTACTCCACCGAGAACCTGAACATCTTCATCAAGCACCGCGAGCCGTTCCGCAAGTTCGCCGCCTCGGTGCCGGCGGAACTGTGCGGCGAATATTTCGAAGTGGGCGCCAACGCGCGCTACCTCGCCACCGTGGGCCGCGTGCGCCCGGAGCATCGCGAGCGGTTCGCCGCCGCCATCCTGGCGGACGACCTGGTGCGCGTGCACGCCGTGGATCGCGACGAGAATCCGCTCTACTGGAACCTGCTGCACGCCGCCGGCAAGGCCACCGGCCTGCCGGTGCTCTACAACACGTCGTTCAACCTGTTCGGCGAGCCGCTGGTATGCACGCCGCGCGATGCCGTCCGCAGCTTCTACTCCTCCGGCATCGACGCCATGTTCGTGGGCAACTTCTTCCTGCAGAAGTAATCGGGAAATTCGGGCCTTGAAGTCTGCTTCCGCCCGGTCCACAATGGACCTATGGATTCCTCCCATCCCCGTGGATCCCGCCGCGGGTTCCTGCAGGCCGCGGCCGGCCTGACCGCGCTCGCCGCCAGCGCCGGTCAGACGGAGAGCGCTCCTCTCCCCAAGGTGCCGTTCGGCAAGCACCAGATCACCCGCATGGTCGTCGGGTCGAACCCGTTCTACGGCTACTCCCACTTCAACCGCATCCTGGACCAGTGCATGCGCGAGTGGTACACGCAGGACCGCAAGATGGAGGTGCTGCACGCGGCCGAGCGCGCCGGTATCGGGACCTGGCAGTTGCACTACAACGACCAGCCGATAGCGGATTTCCGGCGCTACCGCCAGGAAGGCGGCAAGATGCAGCTCATCCTGCTGGCCGATTTCGAGCTCATGAAGAATCCGAAGCTGCTGCCCGAGGTCGCAAAGCTCGGCCCCCTGGGCATCGGCCACCACGGCAACCGCACCGACGAAGCCTTTCGCGAGGGCCGCAAGCAGCAGGTGCGCGATTATCTCAAGGCGGTCCGCGACACCGGAGTGATGGTCGGCCTGTCCACGCACAACCCGGCGGTGATCGATACGGTGGAGAGCGAAGGCTGGGACATCGACTATTACCAGTCATGCCTCTACCGGGTGTCGCGCTCCCCCGAGGAAGCACGTGCCGAGTTCAACGAGGCGCCGCTGGGCGAGACCTTCATGGAGAAGGATCCGGAGCGCATGTCGAAGATGATTCGCCAGACCCGCAAGCCGTGCCTCGCCTTCAAGGTCTTTGGCGCGGGCCGGACCATCAACACCCCGGCGGCAGTCGAAGCATCGTTCCGCTACGCGTTCGAACACATCAAGCCCGGCGATGCGGTGATCATCGGCATGTTCCCGAAATTCAGCGACCAGATCAGCGAGAATGCCGCGATCGTGCGGCGGATCCTGCAGGCGGCATAGCGCTCGGGACAACTCGCTCTTGGAAGGAGGAGGCCCCTCGCATGGCAAATGTATACGAACTGAGCAGGACGACGAAGATCTTCTTGAAAACGACGACCCGGCAGGACTTGCTGGTGATCTCATCGCATGGAGGCCAGGTGGAAGGCGCGGCCGGCTGGAAGCCGACGGCAGCGTGGAAGCCCCTGATTTGCACGGAAAACGGCTATGGCGGCCCCACGTCCGGCACCATTCCGCAGTGGATCAACCGGTACGCGAACGGCGCCCTGTCGCAGTTCCACACGGCCCAGGCAGGCGCGGGTACGGCTCCCGGCGATTACTGGCTGTCCAAATTCCAGACGTCGCATAAGGGTAAGGTCGCAGGCCGCGGCAACGAGACCTACCACCAGATCATGACCTGGGTGGACCGCAGCTCCGATCCCGCATATGACGTGCTGACGATCCGCTCCAGGGTCATCGGAGCGAAAGAAGTCAAATTGAGTCAAATCTACGATTGGCTCAACCGCGGTGCCTACGGCGGCATGAACCTGCGCTATTCCGTGATCGTATGCGCCTTCTGCCTGGTCCCACCGGACTACGGCGGCTACCGGCCACTGCCGGGATTCCACTAGAGACTCTCTCACCGTAAGGCGGACTCCGCGTCCGCCTCTACGGCCTCCAATCTTTTCCAACCTTCGCCCACTCCCATCCGTCCAAACCACGAAAAGCGAGAATGGTGGGAGCAAGCCAACTGGCGCTGATCGAACGAATGGCATCCGTGGACTACGGCTCCGAGGCCGAACTGCTGGCCGCCTGCCGGCGGCGGGAGATTCGTGCGTTCGAGCAGCTTTACGAAACCCACGGGTCGCGGTTGAAGTCCGTCGCGTTCCATATCGCCGGCAATCGCCAGGACGCCGAAGACGCGGTGCAGGAGACGTTTCTAAAGCTGTATCGCTCCATCGGCGGCTTCCAGGGGCAGTCGAGCATCGGGACCTGGTTGTGCCGGATCGTCATCAACGTCTGCTACGACCAGGCCCGCAAACGGCAGCGCGAAGCGGGACCGCCCGAGGGCGACCGCGCCGCGCCGACCCAGATCGGACTGAAGGTGGCGCTCGACGATGCCCTGCGGCGCATCAACCAGCGGCATCGCATGGTGTTCCTGCTGTTCGAGGTAGAAGGTATGCGGCATTCGGAAATCGCGTCGATTTTGGACATCCCGGAAGGCACCTCCAAGGCCTGGCTCTTTGAGGCCAAGAAGGAGCTGAAACGCCTGCTCACGAAGGCTCCCCGATGATCTTCCAATGCCAGGATCTCGAACGCGCCCTGCGCTCCCCGGATCTCCTGCCGGACGCCCGCGCGCACGCCGAAACCTGCGAGCGCTGCCGCCAGGAGCTCTACCTTTGGTCGGAGATTTCGCGGGTAGCGCCACAGCTTCACGAAGAATGGGAAAGCCCCGCGCTCTGGCCGCGCATCGAAGCGGACCTCTCCCAGGAACGCAAAGCCCGTACGCCTATCCCCATCTGGCGATGGGCGGGAGCTGCCGCGGCCATCATCTTCCTCGCAGTCGTACTCATGCAGCCATGGAAATCGGCCCAGAAACCGTCGGGCAAGGACTTCCTGACCGAGGACGCCCTGCGCCAGGTGCAGCAGGCCGAGGCCGTCTACACGCAGTCGATCGACCGGCTGGCAGAGGTGGCGGGCGCCAGCCTGGAGCAGTCGCCCAGTCCACTCGCCGCCGCCTATCGCGAAAAGCTGACGGTGCTCGATTCGGCCATCGCCGATCTCCAGGCCACCGTGGCTGCCAACCGGTACAACGTTTACTTGCAGAACCAGCTTGCCTCGCTCTATCGCGACAAGCAGAACACCTTACAGGAATGGTTGCAAAATGCGAAGCGCAATTAGTCTCGTCCTCCTGCTTTCCTGCTCCCTGACGGCCGCCGCGCGCGAAGAATACCGGCGCGACTTTCAGAAGACCGTCGCTCTGCCGGCCGGTCGCACTTTCCGCATCGACCACAAGCTCGGCAGCATCGGGATCCACACGCAGCCGGGGACCCAGGCCTCCATCCACGCGCTGATTCGCACCTCCGCCGGGTCCGCCGAGGCCGCGCGCCGGTTGGCCGAAAGCATTCAGATCTCGGTGGATTCCTCGGCCTCCGGCGTCTCCGTCCGCACCATTTACCCGAGCAGTTGGAACAACGTCTCGTATGGAGTGGACTACGACATCACCGTTCCCGACACCGCACCGCTCGACGTCCGCAATCGCTTCGGCGCCGTCACGATTGACGACGCGCACGCCGGCGCCTCCATCAACAACGCCAACGGCCGGGTCAGCCTCAGCGGCGGACGCGGGCGTGTGGAGATCGAGAACTCCTTCGGCAGCGTGGAGGTCCGCAACAATGCGGGCGACGTCCAGATCCGTGGCGGGAATGGCAGCGTGACCGCCGCTTTCGTCACCGGCGCGGCCGATATCACCAACCGCTTCGGCGCCATTCAGGTGCGCGATGCCGGCAGAGGCGTCACCATCCACAGCAATAACGGCACCATCGAAGTGACCAACGCCGGGGGCACCACCAGCATCGCCAACTCCTTCGGCCGCGTCACCGTGACCGACTGCAAAGGCGACCTCTTCGTGCAGAATCAGAACGGCGAGATTCAAGCGACCGGCATCGCGGGTGCAGCCGACCTGCATAACTCTTTCGCCGCCGTCCGCTTTTCACGCATCGGCAAGGGTCTGACGGTCCGCTCGCAAAATGCCTCGGTCACCGGCGATACGGTCGGAGGCCCGGCGATCATCGAGACCAGCTTCGGCAACGTGGACGTGCGCGATGTGAAAGGCGGAGCGCGCGTGACCGCGGGCAATAGCGGAGTGCGGATCGCTTCGGTCGAAGGCGAGGTCTACGCCAAGACGTCCTTCGCCGGCATCACGGTCACCGGCGCCGGCGGCCCGGTCACGGTCGAAAACGGCAACGGTTCGGTCGTGCTGGACGTTCGTTCCGGCCACAAGTGCGCGCCCGTTTCCCTGCGCACTACCTTCGCGCCGATCCGCGTGACGCTGCCGCCCGGCCTGGGCTACAACCTCACGGCGCAGACATCCTTCGGGCACATCCGCTCGGATTTCGAGGTGTCGGTGACCGGCGAAATCGGCCGCGATGCCCTGAGCGGTAAGCTCAACGGCGGCGGCTGCGATCTGCGCCTGATGAACCAGAACGGCAATATCGAGATTCTGAAAGGGCAGTGAGGATTGGGTTCACCGCCGAGACGCCGAGGCGCCGAGAAATTAATCTAGACCACTTCGAGAATGAGGCACTTCAGGTAGAGCGTCTCCGGCACGGTCAGCAGGATCGGGTGGTCCTGCGCCTGCGTGCGACGCTCCAGGACGCGCAGGGTGCGGTTGGCGTCGAGCGCGGCTTCGGCGGTTAATTCCAGCAGCATCGCCTCGCTCACGTGGTGCGAACACGAGCACGTCACCAGCACACCGCCCGGCCCCAGCATCCGTAGCGCCCGCTGGTTGATCTCCTTGTAGCCGCGCAGCGCGCTCTCGACCGAGCCGCGCGATTTGGCGAACGCCGGTGGATCGAGCACCACCATAGAGACCTGCCTGTGCGCGTTGGCGTACCCCGCCAGCAGTTCGAAGACGTCGGCCTGCCGGAACTCCACGTTGTCGATTCCGTTGGCGAGAGCATTGGCCTTGGCCGTGCCCAAAGCTTGCGCGGAACTGTCGACCGCTTCCACCGATTCGCACCCGCGCGCCAGGTGCAGCGCGAAACCGCCGGTCGACGTGAAGCAATCGAGCGCTCGCCCGCCGCGGGCGTAGTGCGCCGCCGCCAGGTAATTCTCGCGCTGGTCGAGATAGATGCCGGTCTTCTGCCCGCGCAACAGGTCGGCCTGGAGTTGAAGACCGTTCATCCGGATCGTGACGGTCTCGGGCACTTCACCCGTCAACACGCCGGATTCGAGCGGCAGTTGCTCTTTTGCCCGTACGGCTGCGTCGTTCCGCGCGATCACGCCCTTCGGCTGGTAAATCTCCTGCAGGCACGAGAGAATGTCGGCCTTGGCCGCATCCATCCCCTGGTCCAGCGTCTGCATCACGAGGTAGTCGCCGTAGCGGTCGACCACGAGCGCAGGGAGCAGGTCGGCCTCGCCATGCACCACGCGGTAGGCGTCGCTCTCGCGAACCACCCGCGAGCGGAACGCCTCGGCGGCACGCAGCCTCCGCAAATAAAAATCGCGGCCGATCTCTTCGATCCGCCGCGAAAGAAAACGCAATGCGATTTGGGAAGTAGAGCTGAAGTGGGCCGTGCCGAGCGCCCGGCCGCGCTCGTCGGCAACCTTGACCGCCGCACCTGGCTGTGCCCCGTCGTGGTCCGCGAGGTCGCTCGAAAAGATCCACGGGTGGCCGGAGGCGACCCGCCCGGCCGCCTTCCGGTTCACTCGGACCTCGTTCATCTCATGGCCTGCAGGCGGGCGATCCGGTCCTCAGTCGAGGGGTGAGTCGAAAAAAGGCGCATCATGGCGCCGGCGGAAAACGGCTTGATGATGAACAGATGCGCAGTGGAGGGAGTCGCCTCCATCGGAATCCGCTTCGACCAGCCGTCCAGTTTCTCCAGGCCGTTGATCAACGGATACGGAGATCCCACGTACTTGGCCGAGGCGGCGTCGGCGTCGAACTCGCGAGAACGCGAAATCGCCATCTGGATCAGCATGGCGGCAATCGGCGCCAGAATCATCATGAACAAGGCGCCCAGAGCTCCGCCACGATTATCATCGTCGCGACCGCCGGTGCCGCCGAACCAGAACGCCATGCGAGCCAGGAACGTGATGGCTGCCGCGATCGTCGCTGCCACCGAACTGATCAGAATGTCGCGGTGCAGCACGTGGCCCAACTCGTGCGCCACCACGCCTTCGATCTCGTTGTCGTTCATCAACTGCAGAATACCGCTGGTGAACGCTACGGACGCGTGCTTCGGGTTGCGCCCCGTCGCGAATGCGTTCGGAGAAGGCTCGGGAATCATGTAGAGCTTGGGCATCGGCAAGCCCATACGCTGAGCCAGCCCTTGCACGATCGGCGCCACCCTCCGGTAGGCTTCCGGATTTTCAGCCTCCGTAAGAGGCTGCGCCCGGTACATCGAGAGCGCGATCTTATCCGAGAAGAAATAACTGCCGAAGTTCATGACGACCGCAAGCACCAGGCCCATGTAGAGTCCCTGGCGTCCGCCCAGCGCTTGCCCTCCCACCAGGAGGATTGCGCTGAGCAGTCCCAACAGCAACGCGGTCTTAACTGTATTCAGTGACATGGAGGAACCTCCGTTTCAGCCGCCGGTTTACGCCGCTACGGGAAGGAGGCGGGTGAACCGAAGTTCACCCCCTTCTCCGCCGACGTCTACCAGAATCGTGTCGCCTTCGCCGAATTCGCCGCCGATCAGCTTGAGGGCCAGTGGATCCTGGACTAGCCGCTGAATCGCGCGCCTCATCGGCCGCGCGCCATACTGCGGATCGTAGCCTTCGGAGATGATCAGATCCCGTGCGGCTTCGGTCACTTCGAGTTTCAGCTTCCGGTCTTTCAAGAGTTTGCCGACATTTGCGAGTTGTATAGTCACGATCTGCGCCAGGTGCTCGCGGGTCAACGTGTTAAATACAATGATATCGTCAACCCGGTTCAGGAATTCAGGACGGAAGCTGTGCCGTAGCGTTTCGAGCAGCCGCTTGCGGGTATCTTCGCCCTGCTTGTCCTTGCCGTGCACCGAGAAACCGATCGAGCTCTTCTCGACCATGCCGGTGCCGATATTCGACGTCATCACGATCACCGTGTTCTTGAAGCTCACGGTTCTGCCCTGCCCGTCCGTCAGCCTGCCGTCGTCCAGGATCTGGAGCAACATATTGAAGACGTCCGGATGCGCCTTTTCGATTTCATCGAATAGCACCACCGAGTAAGGCCGCCGCCGCACCTGTTCGGTCAACTGGCCGCCCTCTTCGAAGCCGACATATCCCGGAGGCGACCCCACCATGCGGGAGACCGCGTGCTTCTCCATGTACTCGGACATATCGACGCGGATCATGGCCTTGTCGTCGTCGAACAGGTATTGCGCAAGAGCGCGGACGAGCTCGGTCTTCCCGACGCCCGTGGGCCCCAGGAAGATGAAGCTGCCGATGGGCCGGTTCGGATCGCTCAATCCTGCGCGGTTACGCAGAATGGCGTTGGCAACCAGGCGCACGGCCTGGTCCTGGCCCACAACGCGGTCTTTCAACCGGTCGCCCATGTGGACCAGTTTCTGGATCTCGCCTTCCATCATGCGGGTCACCGGAATGCCGGTCCACTTGGCCACGATGCGGGCGATATCGTCCTCGCCGATCTCTTCTTTGAGTAGCGCCGTTCCTTTCACGGCTTCGAGTTCCTGCTCGGCCGTGGCAATGTCTTTCTCGATCTGCGAGAGCCGGCCGTAACGCAGTTGCGCGGCCTTCTCCCAATCGCCGGCGCGGGTGGCGCGTTCCTCTTCCTGGCGCAGGTTGTCCTGCTCCTCTTTGAGTTGCTTGACGCGCGAGATGGCGCCCTTCTCCCGGTTCCAGCGCTCTTTCAGGACGGCGGCTTCGCCGCGCAAGCGCTCCAGCTCGCTCTCGACGATGCGCAGCCGGTCGTGCGATGCCGGATCCAGCTCCTTACTCAACGCCTGCCGCTCGATTTCGAGGTGCGAAATACGGCGGTCCAGGTCGTCGATCTCGATCGGCATCGAGCCGATCTGTAATCGCAAAGCGGAGCCGGCCTCATCGATCAGATCGATCGCCTTGTCCGGCAGGAACCGGTCGGAGATGTAACGGTGCGAAAGCACAGCGGCCGCGATGATCGCGGCATCCTTGATGCGCACGCCGTGATGGATCTCGAACTTCTCCTTGAGTCCCCGGAGTATGGCGACGGTATCGTCCACCGAAGGTTCGCCCGACCAGGACGGTCTGGAAGCGGCGCGCCAGAGCGGCATCCTTTTCGACGTGCTTTTTATACTCGTTCAGCGTGGTGGCGCCGATGCAGCGCAACTCGCCGCGAGCGAGCGCCGGCTTCAAGAGGTTGGCGGCGTCGATCGCGCCCTCCGCGCCACCGGCTCCCACCAGCGTGTGCAACTCGTCGATGAAGCAGAGGATCTCACCATTCGAGTCGATGATCTCCTTCACCACTGCCTTCAGGCGGTCTTCGAACTCGCCGCGGAACTTGGTGCCCGCAATCATCGAGCCGAGATCGATGGCAACCAGGCGCTTGTTCTTGAGCTGATCGGGCACGTCGTCGCGCACGATCCTCTGCGCCAGGCCTTCCACGATCGCGGTCTTGCCCACCCCGGGCTCGCCGATCAGCACCGGGTTGTTCTTGGTGCGCCGGCTCAGGACCTGCATCACGCGGCGGATCTCGTCATCCCGGCCAATGACCGGGTCGAGCTTGCCCTGCCGCGCCGATTCGGTCAGGTCATGCGCATAGCGTTCGAGCGCCTGGTATTTCGTCTCGGGATTCTGATCGGTTACCCGCGCGGTGCCGCGGATGCCCACCAGTGCCTTGAGAATGGCATCGTGCCCGGCGCCGAAGCTCTCGAGCAACCGGCCGGCTGGGTCGGAGCTTTGCTCGGCCAGGGAGAGCAGCAGGTGCTCGGTCGATACGAATTCATCCTTGAACCGGGTGGCCTCGTCGAACGCCTGTTCGAGCACCTGATTCAAAGGTTGGGAAAGATACATTCCCGGAGGACCGCCTGCCGATTTCGGAAGGTTCACGAGCTGCCGCTGCGCCTCGGCCACGACGGAATCGGAACGCGCTCCGCACTTCTCCAGAATGGGGCGCACGATGCCTTCCTTTTCCTCAGCCAGGGCGATCAACAGGTGCAGCGGGAACATCACCTGGCTTTCGTTACGCTCGGCCACGGCTTGGGTAAGTTGCAGGGCCTCCTGGGCTTTCTGGGTCAGTTTATCTAGTCGGAACATTCTATCCTTTAGAAAACATCGGGCCGGGCACAAGGCCCGGCCCTTCCTGGGAAGCCGGCTTCCGGCCGGCCTTCTATTACCTTAGATGCGTCAAGCCCTCACTTCGACTTTGATCTGCCGGGGCTTGGCCGCTTCCTTTTTGGGCAGGGTGACTGTCAGCACTCCGTTCTTGTATTCGGCGCCGATCTGATCGGTATCGAAGGTGTTCGGAACGGAAAAGCTGCGTACGAACGTGCCGTAGGTCCGTTCGATCCGGTGGTAACCCTTGCCCGCATCCTGCTTTTCGAACTTGCGCTCGCCGGCGATCGTGAGAGTCTGGTTCTCCACGCGCACGTCGATCGATTTCTGGTCCACATCGGGAAGATCCGCCTTCAGGACGAGGTCATTCTCGGTCTCGTAAATATCGACGGCCGGCGACCAGGGACGATTAGTCTGCGGTTCGCTCAACAGGCGGGTAAAGGCGTCTTCGAAGGTGCGGAAGTTGTAGAGCGGGTCGAAATGGGAAAGGGACATACTTTTCTTCAATCTCCTCATCTAGATCTTCTGGTGAGGCCCTCTGAAGACCTCATCTGTTGCAATCATAAAATATGAGTGTTTATATGTCAAGTATCTATGAGCGGAAATTTGATAGAGTATCCCAATGAGATTTTGCCTGGCCCTCTTCGCGGCACTCACCGCCTACGCCCAAGCCGATCCCGCGGCACTCGCCGCACATCGCTACCGGGTGGCTCATGAGCAGGAAATCCTCCATGAATTCAGTGAGTTACTGGCAATTCCCAACCTCGCGCGGAACACCGCCGACATCCGCCGGAATGCCGCCGCCGTCCAGGCAATCCTCGAAAAGCGGGGCGTCCGGACCCGCCTTCTCGAGGTCCCCGAAGCTCCACCGGTGGTCTACGGCGAGATCGTGACTCCCGGAGCCACCCGGACGGTCACCTTTTATGCTCACTACGACGGTCAGCCGCTCGACCCGAAGGAATGGGCCACCCCGCCCTGGCAGCCGGTGATCCGCGACGGCCGCATCTGGGCGCGCTCGGCCTCCGACGATAAGGCGCCGATCATCGCCCTCGCGACCGCACTCGATGCCCATATCCCATTGAAATCAAACGTCAAATTCGTCTTCGAAGGCGAAGAAGAGGCCGGCTCCCCGCACCTGGGCGAGATCCTCCGGCAAAATCGCGACCTCCTGAAATCCGACGTCTGGCTGATCTGCGACGGCCCGGTGCACCAGAGCCGGCGGCAGCAGATCGTCTTCGGCGCCCGGGGGATTGTGGAGCTGGGGATCACGGTCTACGGCCCGAGCCACGAACTGCACAGCGGCCACTACGGGAACTGGGCGCCCAACCCCGCGATGATGCTCGCCCGCCTGCTGGCCTCGATGAAGGACGACGACGGCCGGGTCACCATCGACCATTTCTATGACGGGATCGAGCCGCTGAGCGAGACCGAGAAGCGAGCCATCGCCGAGGCCCCGGAGATCGACGGCCAATTGATGAAGGAGTTGGCCCTGGGGCGGACCGAAGGCGGCGGGAAGAGGCTGGTCGAGTTGTTGAACTATCCTTCGCTCAACATCCGCGGAATGGGCGCAGCCCGGATCGGAGCCGGAGCGAGCAACGTCATCCCGGCCACCGCCACCGCGACGATCGACTGCCGGCTGGTCAAGGGAATTACGCCCGAGATGGCCTCGCAGCGCGTGATCGACCATATCCGCAGACAAGGCTATTTTGTGGTTTCGGCCGACCCGGATGCGGATACGAAGATGTCGCACCCCAAGGTGGCCAAGGTCACGGTCGATCCGGGCGGCTACAGCGCCTCCCGTACCTCGATGGACCTGCCCATCTCACAGCTCGTGCTGAAGACCGCCGAGGCCGCCCGCGGACCGGTGGTCAGGCTGCCGACCATGGGAGGCAGCGTGCCGCTCTATATGATCGAGCAGACGCTGCACGTCCCCACCATCACGGTGCCGATCGCGAATCACGACAACAACCAGCACAGCTTCAACGAGAACCTGCGGATTCAGAACCTCTGGGACGGGATCGACCTGATGGCCGCATTGCTCGCGATGTAGGTTCTCGTCCTCAGAACGCGAAGCGGAGCTGCACGTCGATCTTGCGGTTGTAGGTGCTCGCTCCGCCCATCGGGCCGAATCCGCCGGCCAGGCTGCGGGACACCCCGAAATAAGGCGAGGAAAGATCGCCCGAGGGCGCCGCGTAGTTCGCGTGATTCAATGCGTTCATGGCGTTCACCCCGAGCGTCAGGGTGTACCGGCGGCCGGAGCCGTTGCCGCCCATCATGCCGGGAGGCGGACCGCCCATCATCATCGGACCGCCGCCGCCGGGACCGCGTCCGCCGCCGCCACCCGGGGGAGGACCGCCGCCTCCCGGGCCCATTCCCGGGCCCATCCCCCCTTGATTGGGCTCCGTCTTGCCGCCGAAGACCCAGCTACGAGAAAGCCGCAGCATCAGTGTGGCGCTCCCGGGCCCTCGCGCAAAGTTCCGTTCGATCGTCGCGGCACCGGCCGCCGGGTTCACGTTGAAGCACCCGAAGCCGTTTTCGTAGAGGAGGCTGGTTCCGCTGCAGGTGGCCGCTGTCGCTCCGGCCACTAGCGACGGTCGTTCGGCCATGATGCCGTCGCCGTTGTTGTCGCGGCCGGTCGTGACGCTGTACGGGCTCCCGCTCTGGACTACGATGAACGGGCTGACCGAAAACCCGTAAACCAGCGGCACGTTCGTACCCATCACGAAGCGGTGCCGCACGTCGGCGAACGACGATGGCCCCCACTCCGCGCGCAGATTGTACGGGTCGGCGGGCTGGCCTTCGGCGTCGCTCTTCCCGTAGGAGAGCGAGTAGAACCCGAACAGGAAGATCTTTTTGTAATTCAGGTTCGGGCTGATCATGATCTGATTGGTGCGGCTGAAGCCGGTCGATTCGGTCAGGAGCCGCAACTGCTCGTCGCCGAACGGGTAAAGACCATTGATGGGAGCGTTGATGTCGCGCGAGCGCTGCAGGTGCACGCCGCGCGAAGTGATGTAGTTGGCGCTCAAGCGGAAGTAAGAGTTGATTTGCCGGTCCACGCCGACCTGCGCCTGGTAATTCCGCGGAGCGACGATGTTGCGATCCACGTATTGCAACTGCTGCGGCTGCTTGCCGGCCTCGAGCAGGCTTAGCGAAGGGATCGAGGGGAAAAAGCTGGGATTGAAGATCACGTACGACTGCTGCGTGGTGCCGTTGTAGCGCAACGCGTTCAGGATGATCGAATCGCTGACGCGGTCATAAAAGACGCCGAAGCCCGCCCGGACGACCGTCCTGGCCGCTTTCCTGGCGTTGCCGCCCACTCCCCAGGCGATGCCGACGCGAGGAGAGATATCGCCATGATCGCGGATATTGGACTGCGCCTCGTAGCGAAGGCCATAGCTCACGGTGAGGTTGGGGCGCAGACGCCAGTCGTCGTTGGCCCACAGCCCGAGATCCAACTGGCTCACAGAGGTGGTCGGAGTGCCGGCGCTCAGGCTGAACTGATAGGGCCCGGCGCCGAGCGTGCGCATCAGGGCGTCGCTATACCCAAGCGACTCGAAGAGCAGCGTCCGGCGGTAAACCTCGAGCGCGCTGAGCGAGAGGGATGTCCCCGCGACCGCCTGGTTGTTCGTGTCGAGCTCAGGTCCGGTGCCGGCCTGGTACGTATAGGTGCCGCCGAAATTGCTCAACGAAGTGGAATCGAGAAATGCCTGGCGAATTCGCCCGCCCCACTTCAAAGTGTGGGTGCCGTGAGTATAGGTGGAGCTGTTGGTGAATTCCCAGCTATTGGTCAGGCTGCCCGAATTGCCCACCTGCGCGCCGCCCGCGCTGAACGCACCGGAAACGATGATCGCGGCGGCGGTGTTGTTATCGAGCATGGACGAATTCGCCCGCATGTATTGGAATCGCGACTCGTTGATCAGCCGCGGGCTCAACACCGACGTTTCGGTCACCTGCACGGTATTCTCGGCGCTCCTGGTATCGTAGGCGCGCGACGCCAGGTTGAAGCTCCCGACGCCCTGTTTATCGGAGCTCGCGCGGGTGTTCTGATACCGGATGGTCAGGTTGTTGTTGGCGTTGATGGCGTAGTCGAACCGCGGGCTCAGGGTCGTGAACGCCTGCGGCGTCAGAATCGCCTGATTGATCGTCTGCGGCAACAGGTTCGTATCAAGCGACGTGGCCAGGATGAAGGCGTTTTCCGTGGTGCTGCGTCGCATGCCGTCGAAGCCGAACGACGCCTTGCTCTTCACGATCGGTCCGGTGACGTTGAAGCCAAAGAAATCCTGCTTGTAGGGCGGGCGCTGCGACTGTGTCAGCAGCGGGCTGCGGGAGTTGAGCGCCTCTTTATTGTATTGGCCGAAAAACTGGCCGCGGATGCGGTCTGTGCCGGGCCTGGTCAGGATCTCGATGCGGCCGAATCCCGGCCGGTCGTACTCGGGCGAGAACGGGTTGGAGTTGATGCGCACTTCGCGGATCGACGATTTCGGCGGGAGGTTGCCACCGGTGAAGCCGTCGATGTAGATGGTGCCGCCGTTCGGGCCGGCGCCGGGTCCGGCCATGGCCTGCAATTGCGAGGAAAGCTCGTCCGGATCGTCGGAGAGCGTGTCGAGCTGCTTTTCCTTCAGCACCAGGGCGCCGCCGTTGTCCGCGGGATCCGAACTCACCTTGTTCGCCTCGTCCTCGACGTTCAGGACCTGCGATTCCGCTTGAATGAAGAGCTGCGCATCGAGCGACAGGGGTCCGTTGATTTCGACATCCTGCCGCTGCCAGACCGTGAACCCCTTAGCGATGACGCGCACCTGGAATTTGCCGGCAGGCAGGCCCGTAAACGCGTAGCGGCCGCTGACGTCGGTGGTCCTGCGTTGTTCGCCGCCGGGGCCGCGAAGCTGCACCAGGGCTCCGGGAACGACCGCGCCGGAAGGATCGGTCACAGTGCCGGTGAGACCCGGCGCCGGCGTCTGTCCGAAGACGGACGCGGCCAGACACAACATGAGTACTGCGAGTCGCTGCATTGAATTGTTCTCCGATTTGGTTCCGCTCGATCTACTGCATGATGCCGCCGAACCCCATACTGCCGAGGTCCAGCCCGCCGCCGCCCATTCCCATTCCGCCCATGCCCATGCCGCCGGACAGTCCTCCGTTGCCGGTTCCCGAGGCGCCCCGGCCGGCGGAAGAGGCGGTCGCCATCCGGATCAGGAAGTCGGCGTTCGATAGGATCATGATGGCGGTCAGTTCGTTGTCCTTGGCCCCCCTGGTGCTGGAGACCACGATGGTCTCGCCCGTTTTCACGCTGTCCAGGTTCGCGGCCGGCATGCGGTCCAGCATCTGCGAAAGGTCCATGCCGCCCGAACGGCCCGGCATTCCCGAAGGTGAGCCGGACATTCCGGGTCTGCCTCCTGCCGGAGGACCACCGGTGGGAGCCCCGGCGCCCGGTCGGCCACCCGCCATCATCGCGCCAAGGTCGGGCATGCGCTTGAGCTGCGTGTCGGATGTCAGCCGCACGGTCAGGGTCTTGCCCGTGCCGAGTTCTTTGATGGTGATCTCTTTCGTCTCGGGATTCACCACACTGACGATGCCGCCCTTTGCCAGGAACGTTCCGAACACGATCTCTTCGGCGGTCACCTTCAGGCCGTCTTCGCTCTTCTGGCCGCGGGCGCGAAGCTGATCGCCCACTGAGACTTCCGCGAGTTCGCTGGCGCGGGCGTCGGCAAACTTCACCGAATCGGGCGCGTAGCGCTTGAAACTGGTCTGCCGGGTCACGGTGACAACGGCCTGGTTCTCTCCGGTCATGGACCGCATTTTGACGGTGATCTGGGTAGCGGTCTTCGAAGCCACGATGCCGGTCACGCCGCGCTTCTGCCACTCGAGCCGGTCGGCTTCGTTCTTCCGGGCGATGTCATTGGCCGACATGACGATGATCCGGCGGACGTTCGCCGTCCCGGCCTCGAGCGTCACCAGAACGCGGTCGCCGGTTGCCACCTCGGTCACCTGGATCGCGGCGGCCTTCTTGAGGTCCGTCTCGCCGGGCGCGACGCGCTGCGCGATGCTATCCGGCGTGAATTTCGCCACCACGGGAGGAGCGTTGTCGGGCTTGACCTCGATTTCGGCCGTTTCGGCCTTGATTCCGGTGACGGTCCCGACAAACGACCGGGATTGGCCCGCCAGCCACCCGGCTGTCAGCAGGAGTATTCCCAAAGCGATGGTCGTAAGTCTCATTTTTTCTTTTAGTAGACGACAGTCCGAGGCGAATGTATCTTTAAGTTTTGTTAAACCAGCATTGGCAGGCGGCACGCGGACCCATGCGAAACCTCGGAAGTGTTTATGCGCGCTGTTGCGCGGGCGGCAGTCTCATGGCTGGGGGATAATTTGCGCCGGCCTCGAGGCCCGCGCCACCTCGACTACTCATTGCGTCCCGCCCTGCCTTGCGTTATTCTCATTTCGGAGTACAGGGTCTGGTAATTGCCGCGAGGCAAGGAGGAACCTATGTTTTGGCCGTTGTTATTGTTGTTCGCCCAGACTGCCACGCAGCCGACGCAGATCGACCGCGGGGAAGCGATCTTCACGGATGCCACAAACGGCTGCGTGAATTGTCACGCGCTGAAAGGTAAGGGTACGGCGGTCGGGCCGGATCTCAAGGTCGACGCAAGGCTGACTCCGGTGGCGATCGCCATGGCGATTCGCTCCACGGCGACGCAGTATGTCCAGATAGCAACGATCAAGGGCGGCGGCACCTTTCCGTCAATGACCGGCGCCACCACCGGCGACACCGTCGAGGTGTTCGACCTTTCGAAGATGCCTCCGGAATCGCACAAGGTCCCCAAGACCGACGTCTCCTACGCGCCTAACAGCGCGTGGAAACATCCGCCCAGCCAGAAGAAATGGACGCAGGAACAGATGGCGGACCTTATCGCCTACATCCGCTACGCGGGCGCAGGATTACACGGGAAAATCGATCCAGACGACATTCCTTAGCGGAGCAACAGGCCTGAATACCCTTGCGGCCGCCGGTGGTGTGTGATAGAGATAGCTGAAAGGTGGTCAAGTCATGCTACGCACCTGCACGCTGCCGGCGGTTATAGGCATTCTCTTCTTATCGGCCGGTTGCAATTCCGGCCCGACGCCGCCGCAACCGGGCACTCCCGAATTCCTCTGGTCCGCCGCCAAAACAACCTACGGGGCGGGCGATTTCGTCAAAGCCGATGACGATCTGGCGCAACTTGCAAAAGGCACTTCCGATTTCGCGGTGCGCTCGCGCCCGCTCGCGATCATCGTGACCTCCGGAATTGCCAAGGCCTACGTCGACCTGGCCGATGACTTCGAGGCCGGCGCCCAAGTGAACCGCGCCAACCCGACGCCGTTCCGGCGGCAGGTGAACCTTTTCCGCAGCGAGGCCAGCAGCACCGCCATGCAGACCGCCGAGTTAGTACACGAGTTTCTGAAATCGAATCCGGCGGATCCGATCCTCCTCGAAATCGCCTACCCGAGCGGCTCGGCTGCGCAGCCGGTTTCGCTGCAGCGCGTGGCGAAAGGGATGCTCCTGCCCGACGCCGAAATCGACAGCCTGCAGAAAGAGATGATCCAGCGCGGCGTTCTGATGAGCATGACACGTGCTGCGGGCGCAGGGGAAGATACGGCCAAGGCGCTCGAAATCTTCAAAGCTCCTAAGGTCACGGTCGCGAAACCGGCTTTCGGGCTGGAAATTGCCAAGGTGATGCTCGACCTGACGGATCTCTACACCCCCAAGAAGCTCGACGAGCCAAATCGCATGAACATCCTGACCGAAGAGGTCGACGAGGCGCTGCAGTGGGCGCCGGCAGGTAAGGAGACCAAGGACGCCGCGGCGAAACTTGCCAAGCTCCGCAAGACCAAGAAAACCTAATCGTCCGGGCCTCCGCACGGTATGATCGACTACTGAGGCCCGATGCCCCGCTTACTGCTGCTTGCCATTCTTGCGCCCGCGCTACTCGGCGCGGGCACAACTGTTTTGTACGACCCCCTGACGCCCGCCACCGGCCCGTTTCCTTCCGATGCGCTCACCGTCTTCGACCCTCTGCAGAAGACCCTGCTGCGCGTCAACATGCCGGTGCCGGACTGCTTCGCCACCTACACCGCCTGCCAGGAAGGCGGCCTGCTCGACCAGTTGGATGGCTTCAGCCTGCGCGCCCGGGCGCGCGTCCGATTCTCCGCCGCGGTCAACCCCTCCACGCTCAAGGACGGCATCTTTTTCGTCGCGCTCGATAACTTGACGGCGGAGGAGCCGGGCATCAACCAAACGGGTGACCACATCGCGCCCGACCAGGTGGTCTGGGATCCCTCTACGAATACGGCCTACGCGAAGCCGGTTTCCGTACTCGACCAACACCGGCGCTACGCCCTCATCGTTACCGATGCCGTGAAGGATGCCTCGGGCGCAGCGGTCCAGGCGGATCCGGCATTCGCTGCCTGCGCGTCAGGCACCGATGGATATTGCGGCAAGCTTGCCTCGACGCTCGCCGGCGTTTCGGCCGCCCCGCAGAAGATCGTCGCCGCCTCGGTATTCACGACCATGAGCGCGACGGCATGGCTCGAACACGCGCGGGCGATTCTCGATTACGTCCCTCCGATGGTCTCGCTCGCCCAGCCTCAAAGCTCGTTTTCGATTGCCGATCTCGCTTCCCTGACGCTCCACGAGCAGACCGGCGATAACCCCGCGAGTTTCACGGATCTTTCCCTGCCCCTGAGCACCACGCTGCTGAGCGGTCTGGACCGCGTGGTGATCGGCTCCTACAACTCGCCCAGCTTCCTCGAGGATGACCAATCGATCCGCAACACACCGACGCTGCCGGGGCTGGCGGTGCCTTCGCGGTCGAACCAGGTCTACTTCAACGCGCTGCTCCCGGCAACACCGAAGCCGCCCTCGGGATACCCGGTGCTGATCTTCGGCCACGGCTTCGGAGACAGCCGCTTCGGCGGCCCGACGGCGGTGGCGCCGACGCTGGCCCGCGCGGGCTTCGCAGTGATCGCGATCAACGCCGTGGGCCACGGCTTCGGCTCGCAGAGCACCGTGACGTTCATCGATAAATCGGGCAACGCCACGACGCTTCCCGCCGGCGGCCGCAGCGTCGACCTTAATGGCGACGGCGTGATCGAAGCCGAAGAAGGCTGCGCGCTCGTGACGCCGATCGCCTACGGAACTCGCGACTGCTTCCGGCAGACCGTGGTGGACCTCATGCAGTTGGCGCGGGTGATCCGCCAGGGGCTCGATCTCGATGGCGACGGCACGCCCGATCTCGACCCGTCGCGGATCTACTACGGCGGGCAGTCGCTGGGGGCGATCTACGGAACCATGTTCACCGCGGTCGAGCCTTCGATACGGGCAGCCGCGCTCAACGTGGGCGGCGCCACCATCGAGGATATCGCCCGCTGGAGCCCCTCTTACCGCAGCCTGACTACCGAAAGTTTGGAGTCGCGTGTGCCGTCGTTGCTCAACAACGGCAGCAGCTATGACGAAGACTACGTGCTGCCCGGCCAACCGGTGAAAACCACAACCGTCGCGGGCGCGACCGATATTCAGAATTTCTTCGAGACCGTGGAGTGGCTCGGTATGTCGGGCGACCCGGTCTCCTTTGCGCCGCACCTGAAGCGATCGCCCCTGGCCGGACTTTCCGCGCGTCCGATCCTCATGCAGTTTGCCCGGGGCGACCAGACGGTGCCGAATCCGTCGAACTCCCTGCTGATTGCTTCGGCCGGCCTCGAATCTTCGGCCTGGCTCTACCGCCACGACCTGGCACGCGCCGTAGCTCCCGACCTGCCGGCCAACCCGCATCCGTACCTGGTGCTGTTCGTCAGCCTGAGCGGCAGCACGATCGCACTGCCGGGGATTTCGGGGCTGGCGGTCAGCCTGGATGCACAGCAACAGATCGCGGGTTTTGTGGCGGCCGACGGCGCCACGATTCCGGATCCGAACAGTCTTTCGACTCTGCTGTTCGGCATCAAGGTTTTCGAGATTCCGGCATCGCTGCCCGAAGACCTCGGATTCAACTAGGGTGCCGCGTTCCCCATGGCCCGCGCCTGGTTCCGCTTCTATGCCGAGCTGAACGACTTTCTGGTGCCGGAGCGCCGGTTCACCGAGTTCGCCTACGACTTTCTCGATATCGCGAGTGTGAAGGACCGCATCGAATCGTTCGGGGTGCCGCATACCGAGGTCGATCTGGTGCTGGTCAACGGCGTGTCGCGCGGTTTCGATTGGCGGGTGCAGGACGGCGACCATATCAGCGTATACCCTGTCTTCGAGGCGTTCGATATTGCCGAGGTGACACGCCTGCGGCCCGAGCCGTTGCGGGAACCGCGCTTCGTCCTCGACATACACCTGGGCAAGCTCGCGGCCTACCTGCGGATGGCGGGGTTCGATACCCTCTACCGGAACTGCTACACCGACGAGGAGCTGGCTGCGATCTCGAGCGGTGAGCGGAGAACCCTGCTGACACGCGACGTGGGCCTGCTCAAGCGCAGCGAAGTAACCCACGGCTGCTTCGTACGGGAGACGGCTCCCCGGCAGCAGCTCGCCGAAGTGGTGAAACGCTTCCACCTGGGGCGGCTCCTGCGCCCGTTCACCCGATGCATGCGATGCAACGGGCTGCTATGCGCTGCGTCCAAAGAAGATGTAGCGGCCAGCCTGCCGGAGCGTACCGGCCGGCTTTACGAGGAATTCGCGCGCTGCCCGGAGTGCGGCCGGGTGTACTGGAAGGGCGGCCACTACCGGCGCATGCAGAAGATCTTCGAGGACCTCGGATTATACTGAAATCAACGGTGTACAGACGAGCCAGAAGCCTCGGGCGGTCAGCCCCAGCCGCGGTGTGCGTCGCAATTCTGATCCTCATGGCGTGCGGCAATGCCTGGGCGTTGGACCCGCGCAAGAGCCTCACCCAATATAGCCGCACCACCTGGACACAGGAGCACGGCCTGCCCCAGGATACGATCCGCGCCATTGCCCAGACGCGCGACGGTTATCTCTGGCTCGG
Organism: Terriglobia bacterium; assembly: GCA_963796675.1. Lineage (GTDB taxonomy): Bacteria > Acidobacteriota > Terriglobia > Bryobacterales > Bryobacteraceae > CAWCDJ01. The sequence goes on along the minus strand of CAWCMS010000016.1, from coordinate 113,987 downwards.
TACAGATGAAGGCCTGGCGCGATTTGACGGCTACGAGTTCGCCGTGTTCAACCGGGTCCGCGGCGGCCTGCCTTCGAATTCGATTACTTCGCTCGCGGCGGCCGAGGACGGCACCCTGTGGATCGGCACGGCGGACGGACTGGTGCAGTATCGCGACGGCCGATTCCGCACCTACACCACACAGGACGGCCTGCCGGACAACAGCATCGGCGGCCTCTACGAAGATCATGGGGGGACGCTCTGGATCGTGGCCGGCGTCTACCTCAGCCGCCTCGAAAAGGGAAAGTTCAGCAACTTCGCGCCCGGCGCGGAACTGCCGATTACGGCCGCCCGGGTGATCCGCGAGGATGAACACCACGATCTTTGGGTGGCCGGCTTCACGGCGGTGGTCAAGATGACGGGAGGCGTTTTCAGGACCGTCATGGACTCCGCCACGCTGCAGGGCCTGATCATTTCCTCGATGGTCAACGACCGGGAAGGGAATCTCTGGATCAGCGGAAACAAAGGAGTGCTGGAGCGCTCGCCGGACGGGCGGATCCGCCGTTTCTCCCCCAGCGACGGTCTGCCCGACCTGGTCGTGCGCTCCCTTTGGATCGATCGGGACGGCAATGTCTGGGCGGGCACCAATCTCGGAATCGCGCGCTACAACGGCGATCGCTGGGTCGCGCTCAACGACGCGGACAACAGCCGGGAACCTGTCCGCTGTATCTTCGAGGATCGCGAGGGCGATCTCTGGGTGGGCTCGAACAGCGGCCTGACGCGCTTCCGCGACACCGTGTTCATGGCCTACGGGAAGAGCGAAGGCCTGCCGAGCGACGAGCCGAACGTCGTCTTCCAGGATCACCTGGGCCGGATCTGGATCGGCTTCCACGATAGCCGGACTGATGATGCTCTCCGGCAAGGAACATCGTGTGTTCACCACGCGGGATGGCCTGCCGAACAACGAAGTCTTCTCAATTCACGAAGCTTCGAACGGCGATCTGCTGATCGGCGCGCGCAACGGCATGGTCCGTGTGCACAACGGCCAGTTCCACACGTTCGTGCCTCGCGACCCGCTGGCGCGACTCACCGTCTTCGACGTGCTCGAAGACGATTCCGGAACGTTGTGGATGGCCACCCCCGGAGGCCTGCTGGCGCAAAAGGACGGGCGCACGAAGGTGGTGGTACCGGGCGCGCCGGTTCTCGCAGACTCCACCGTGACGCTGAGTTTCGGCCGTGACGGCGTGCTTTGGGCCGGCAGCTTTCGGCAAGGGACTGTGGCGCATTCAGGGCGATTCGATCGGCGGCAGTACACCACGGCCGACGGGCTTTCGAGCGACCAGATCCGCTCGTTGCATATCGATCGCCGACGGTACGCTTTGGATTGGCACCTTCGGCGGCGGCCTCGACGCCTTGCGCGACGGCCACTTCGCGCCATTATGAAGCCGCCAGACGGCCTGCTGAGCGATAACGTGGCCGATGTGATGGACGACGCCGACTCGCTCTGGCTGAGCACGACGCGCGGCATCTGCCGCATCCCCAAGGAGCAGCTTGCGCGAGTTCGACGACGGCCGGCGGACGATGCCTGGAGTCCCATCAACTATGGGATGGAAGACGGCCTGCGCAGCGCGCAGTGTTCCCCCAGTTATCCCATCGGCGGCGGAGGGGACCGCACGGCCGACGGGCGGCTGTGGTTCAGCTACCACGCGGGGTCTGGCGGTCTTCAACCCGGCGCGCGCAAGGAGACGCATGTTGCCGCCGATCGTGCACATCGCCGAAATGACGGTCGAACGGCCGGCCGCTCGGACCTGACGCCGAACCGCGAATTGCCGCCCAACGCCCAGCCACCTCCAGATCCGCTACACCGGCATCCATCTGAGCGCGCCGGAGCAGGTGCGCTACTCCTACCGGCTGGACGGCCTGGACTCGCGACTGGGTGCGCGCCGGGCCGCGCCGCGGCCGATCAACTACAACACGCCTGCGCCACGGCCAGTACCGCTTCACGGTGACGGGCCGAACTGCCGGACGGAGTGGCCGGTCGGAGACTTCATATCCGCTTCGACCGTTCTGCCGCAGTTTTACGAAACGGCCTGGTTCCGGCTCGCTGTGACGTGCCGGCTGCTGGTCGGTGGCGGCGTGGGCGGTTTACCAGCTGCGGCTGCGGCAGATCCGGTCGCGCTTTGCGCTGGTGCTGGAAGAGCGCGCGCGGCTGGCGCGCGAAATCCACGATACGCTGGCGCAGGGCTTCGTCGGCATCTCGTCGCAGCTCGACGCGGTGGCGATGTGCATGCCCGAGGAGGGATCGCCGCGCGCAGCAGTATCTGGATCATGGCGCGGCGCATGGCGCGCCACAGCCTGACGGAGGCGCGCCGCGCGGTGATGGATCTGCGGGCGATCCGTGCTGGAAGGGCAGGACCTGGCGGCGGCGCTGGAATCGGGCACGCGGATGTGGACGGCGGGGTCGGGCGTGCGATGTTGAAGTGGAGGTCAGCGGGCCGCAACCGGCGAACTGCCGCAGGAGATGGAGCAGCACCTGTTGCGCATCGCGCAGGAGGCGGTGACGAACGCTCTGAAGCACGCCGGGGCCAAGCGGATCGTCATCAAGCTGCACATGGAGGCGCAGAAGCTGTTTCTGCGGATCGTGGACAACGGGCGGGGCTTCGAGCAGAACGGACGTGTTTTCGCTCGCTGGGCGGCCATTTCGGGCTGATCGGGATGCGCGAGCGCGCCGAACGGCTGGGCGGCGAACTGCGGCTGGCGAGTCGAGCCGGGAGAAGGGAACTGAAGTAGAAGTGATGGTACCATTACCATGAGCGAACCGATTCGAATCCTAGTTGCTGAAGACCACCTGGTGGCGCGCGTGGGTGTCAGCACCATTGTCAATATGCAGCCCGATATGACGAGTCGTGGCGGAAGCCGCCAACGGCCAGCAGGCCGTGGAAATGTTCCGCAAGCATCTGCCCGATGTGACGCTGCTCGATCTGCGCATGCCGGGCATGGGCGGCGTGGAGGCGGCGCAGGCGATCCGCGCGGAGTTTCCCCATGCGCGGATGATCGCGTCTGACCACCTATGGCGGCGACGAGGATATTCGCCGCGCGCTGACCGCCGGGGTGCAGGCGTACCTGACCAAAGACGTGCTGCACGACGAGTTGCTGAAAGCCATCCGCGCCGTACATGCCGGGCCAGACGTACCTGCCGGCGGCAGTGGCGGCGGCGCTGGCGGCGCAGATGCCGCGTCCCGACCTGAGCGCGCGCGAAGTGCAGGTGCTGGAGCTGATCGTGCGCGGCCTGGCCAACAAGCAGATCGCGTACTCCCTGAGCATCGCCGAACACACCGTGAAGAACCACGTGAAGAACATCCTCAGCAAGCTCGGGGTCCAGGACCGCACGCAGGCGGCCACCGCGGCGATTCAGCGCGGCATCATTCACCTGTAGAAATCGACAGCGCAATCCCTCGTGGGGCAGGCCTTCAACCCGATTGCCGGAGGCGGGCTGAAGCCCACCGCAGGATGAATCCTGCCCCACCATCACGGTTTCAGGCCTTCAATGCCTGGTCGAGATCTTCGATGATGTCTTCGGCGGCTTCGATGCCCACCGAAAGGCGCACCAGGTTGTCGCGGATTCCCATGCGCTCGCGGTGCCGCGGCGAGATCTCGCGGTGCGAGCTCATGACGGGATAGAGCACCATGCTGTGGACGTCGCCGAGCGAGGTCGCACGCACGATCATCTTCAGCGCGTCCATGAAGCGGAAGACTTCGGTACGGCCCGCGCCCTTGATCTCGAAGCTGACCATGGCGCCGTACAGGTTCTGCGGAAACAGGCGGCGGATGGTGGCGGCATCGGGATGCGCGGGGTCGGCGGTGAAGTAGACGCGCTCCACGGCGGGATGCTGGCTCAGCCAGGAGGCCACGCGGCAGGCGTTGGCGCACTGCCGCTCCATGCGCAGCGGGAACGTCTTGATGCCGCGCATCGTGAGATAGCTTTCGAAGGGCCCGAGCACGGGGCCGGTCGTGCGGCTGAAGGCACGCAGGCTGTCGTAGTGCTCGCTGTCGGTGACGATGATGCCGCCGAGCACGTCGCCGTGGCCCGCCAGGTATTTCGTCAGGCTGTGGACGGTGAAATGGGCGCCGAGCTCGAGCGGCCGCACCACCAGCGGCGTGGCGAAGGTGTTGTCGACGATCAGCGCCGCGCCGGCTTCGCGGGCGATTTCGGCGATGCGGTCGATCGCCCCCACGCGCAGCAGCGGATTCGAGATGGTCTCGATCAGGATGCAGCCCGGCTTGGCCTCGGCGACCGCCGCGCGCAGCGCGTCCAGGTCGCAGATATCGGCGAACCGCACCGCGACGCCCATCGGCTCGAAGACGTTCATGAGCAGGCCGACCGTGGCGCCGTAGAGCGCGTTGGCGGCCACAATCGACTTGCGCCGGTCGGCCAGCGCTGTCGTGATCGCGACCTGCACGGCGGCCATGCCGGAAGCGCAGGCCAGCGCGCCGTGCCCGCTTTCGAGCGACGTCATCAACTCTTCCAGCGCGGCGTTCGAGGGATTGTCGTAGCGCGCGTAGGAGTAGCCCGCCTCTTCGCGCCCGAAGACGCGGTCGAGCTGTTCCATCGAATCGTAAAAATAGCTGGTGGCCGTATAGATGGGCGTGGTGGCGGGCACCGCCGGTCCGGGTTTCTTGCGGTCGCCCGCGTGAACTGCCTTGGTCTGGATCTGCAACCTATTTCCTTTTCCAGCGAATGCCGGATTTCGTATCTTCCAGGATAATACCCTGTTCGAGAAGTTCCGCGCGGATGCGGTCGGCGAGGGCGAAATCGCGGGCTTTCTTGGCCGCTGTGCGGGCCTCGATCTTCGCTTCCACGTCGGCGTCCGAGAGGCCGGCCTCGTGCGCCGTGGGCTTCAGCACGTCGAACACGGCATCGAACCGCCGCAGGAACTCGAGCGCCGCCGCGACGTTCCCGGCACGGAACCCGCCGGCATCCATGGCGGTATTGGCATCGCGCACGTATTCGAAAACCGCGCCGAGCGCTTCGGCGGTATTCAGATCGTCGTCCAGGCTCTCGACAAAGGTGTTGGACGCAGCCGCGGTGCGCTCTTCCATCGCGGGATCCGTGCCCTCTTCGAAGCGGTCGGTCCCCAGCCGCAGTTGGAAATTGCGCAGCCGCTCGATGGCGGTGGTCGCCGATTTCAAGCCATCGAACGTGAAATTGAGCTGCTTGCGATACGGCACCGAGAGCAGCAGATAGCGGATGGCTTCGGGCGCGTATCCGCGGCCGATGATATCGCGCAGGGTGAAGTAATTCCCCAGCGACTTCGACATCTTCTGGCCTTCCACCATCAGGAATTCGGCATGCAGCCAGAAGCGCGCGAACGGCTTGCCGGTGAGCGACTCCGATTGCGCGATCTCGTTTTCATGATGTGGAAAGATCAGGTCCACGCCGCCCGCGTGAATATCGAGCGTCGCGCCGAGATACTCGATGGCCATCACGGAGCACTCGATGTGCCAACCCGGACGCCCCGGCCCGATCGGAGTATCCCACGCCGGCTCGCCTTCCTTGGGCGCCTTCCACAGCGCGAAGTCGCGGGCATCGGCCTTCTCGTATTCGTCCACGTCCACGCGCGCACCGGCGATGTTACCGCTGAAATCGTTATGCGAGAGCTTGCCGTATTCGGGGAACGTCGAGATGCGGAAATAGACCGAGCCGTCGCTGCGGTAGGTGTGACCGGTCTCGGTGAGCCGCTCGATGGCCTTTACCATCTGGTCGATGTGCTCGGTGGCGGGCGTAATGTGTTCGGGACGCTCCAGCCGCAGGCTGGCGCAATCTTCCAAAAACTTCTCGGTGTAAACAGCCGTGTAATCATCGAGCGTTTTATGCTGGGCCACGGCATTGCGGATGATCTTGTCGTCCACGTCCGTGATATTCATCACGTGATCCAGGCCGAACCCGCTCGCGCGAAGCCATCGCCGCAGCAGGTCGACAAACGTGAAGGAACGGAAGTTGCCGATGTGGGCGTAGTCGTAAACCGTGGGCCCGCAGGTATACATACGAACGGTGTTGTCGCGCGCCGGGCGAAACTCCTCAACCTGCTGGGTCAGCGTGTTGTAGAAGCGCAAGGGCATAAAATGAAGGGGAAACTCTCATCGTACCAAAGTGCCCGATTGCGGTCCGAAGTCGAGAGGGCGTGTAATAGAATTGCGTAAGGAGAATGCCGCAAACCGCCCAATTCGTGACGCAACAGACCATACGGCTGCTCGATCGCCTGGCCCGCCAGGCGGCCCACACGCTGCATTCGAGCGATGCCGACGCGGTGCACGACCTGCGTGTGGCAATCCGCCGCTTTGTCCAGGCGCTGGCGGTGTGGAAGCCGTGCTTCCCCACTCGCGAACGGCGCAGGATCCGCCGCGACCTGAAAGAGCTCATGGGGTTCGCCGGAGAAGTCAGGGACCGCGACATTGCCATGGAACTGCTGGCGGACGAGAGCTCGAACGAAGCCGCGGCGCTCTCGGCAAAGCTGCAGATCGGGAGGAAGGAAGCCGCCAAGGTGCTGTCGGCGGTCCTCGGGCGATGGGTCGCGCGCAAGTCGCCGTCGAAGGAACGGAACGGGCTGTTACCCGTCCGAAGCGAAGCCGCGGCGCCGGAACAGATTCTTGCACGGCTGGCGAAGAAATTCTTTCGCGCCGGTGATCTGGCCGCCGAGGAGAATTCATCCCCGAGCGACCTGCACGGCTTCCGCGTGCAAGCCAAGAAATTCCGCTATTCGGTGGAACTGTTCCAGCCGGTGTACGGGCAGGCCGCCGATGAGTGGCTGGGCCAAATGAAGCGGATTCAGAAACTGCTCGGCGATATGAACGATTACCGGGTGACTCGCGAGATGGTGGAGGAAATGGGAGCGCACGCGCCCCTGTCCGCTTCGCTCAAGCGCCGGCAGCAGAAGAAGGCGGAAGGCTTCCGCGAGTTGTGGCGAGCGGAATTCGCCGGTACGGACAAGCAGTGGCTGAAATCGTTCGCATGTCCTCCAAGAAAACCGATGGCCCGCGCCGCGGCACCAGGCGCAAAGAAGCTCTCAAGAGCATTGTGATTTACTGATAGAGCGATGCTGAAGGCATTTCTCTGCATGATCGCTCTCACCGCTTCGGCGGCGCCGATCCGCGTAGTGCTCGTGGGCGATTCGACCGTTGCCGAAGGGGGAGGCTGGGGACCGGGCTTTCGCGCGGCCTTCACGCCGGCCGTCGAAACCGTGAACCTTGCGGCCAACGGCCGGAGTTCGAAGAGCTTTCGCGACGAGAAGCGCTGGGAGACTGCGATCGACCGGGAGCCCAACTACATCCTGATTCAATTCGGCCACAACGACGTGCCGGGCAAAGGTCCCGATCGCGAGACCGATGCCGCCACCACCTTCCGCGCGAACATGGCGCGCTATGTGGATGAGGCCCGCGCCGCCGGCGCTACTCCGGTGCTCGTGACTTCCATCGTGCGGAGGAACTTCGACGAATCCGGCAAGCTCAAGGCCGATTCGCTGGTGCCCTACGTGGAGGCCGTACGCGCGGTGGCAACGGAGCGCCACGTTCCGCTGATCGACCTCTACCGGCTCACCTGGGAGCAGGCTGAAAAGCTTGGCGAGAAAGGCTGCGAGGCCGAACTCGGCGCCATCGACGACAAGGGCAAACCCGACCATACGCACCTCGGGCCGAAGGGCCAGGCGGCCATCGGCGCCATGGCCGCCCAGGAATTCGTGGCGCTCTTCCCTTCCCTCAAACCCGACCTAAGAGAGGCACAATGAGCCACGACACACTCGGCAGGCGCGGATTCTTACAGGCAGCGGCGTCGGCCTGTTTTCTACCGCAGGTGCTGGCGGCGCAGCCGGCATCGCGCTTCGGAGACGGCCGCGACTGGTGGTTCGAGCGGCGCTTCGGCATGTTCGTCCACTGGGGCATTTATTCGATCCACGGCCTGCATGAGCAGGAGCAGTGGCGCTTCCGCGTGCCGCGCGCGGAGTACCAGAAACTCACCGCCCAGTGGAACCCGGTGAAGTTCGACCCCAATGCCTGGCTCGACCTTGCCGCTGAGGCCGGCATGCAGTACGTCGTCCTGACCACCAAGCACCACGACGGCTTCTGCCTCTGGGACACCAGGCAGACCAGCTACAACACGATGAACACGCCCTACGGAAAAGACGTAGTGCGGATGCTGGCCGACGCCTGCCACCGCCGCGGCGTGCCGCTCGGTTTCTACTATTCGATTGCCGACTGGCACCAGCCGAACTATCCGAACCAGGGGCGCAGCCACGAACTCCCGCCGCAGCCCGAAGACCAGCCCGACCTCGCGCGCTACCTCGAATTCCTGAAAGCGCAGGTGCGGGAGCTGTGCACCAAGTACGGCGAGATCCGCGAATTCTGGTGGGACATGAACGTAACCGGCTTCAAGGACCCGTCGATCAACGACATGATCCGCAAGCTGCAGCCGAACGCCATCATCAATAACCGCGGCTTCGACGAGGGCGACTTCGGCACTCCGGAGCGCGATACGGACCCTTCGGGCGAGGAGAAGCTCACCTTCGAACGCCGCACCGAGGCCTGCCAATCGGTGGGCGTCGAAAGCTGGGGCTATCGCAAAGAAGAAGACTACTACACGGACCGCCACCTGCTGCGCAGCATCGACAAGTATCTGGCGCGCGATGCCAACTACCTGCTGAACGTCGGGCCGATGCCGGACGGCACGATCGCCGCGCGCCCGGCCGCGATCCTGCGGCGCATCGGCGAGTGGCATCGCGCAGTGAAGGAATCGCTCGCAGGCGCTGCGCCGGCGTTGCACCTCACGGCCAATCGCAACGTTCTGCTGACCCGGCGAGGCGACACGCTGTACGTCCACCTGCACCGAGATCCCTTGAGTTCGGCGGTGAAGCTAAACCCGCTCGCCATCGCACCGCGCCGGGCGACCCTCCTGAATACGGGCCGCCCCGTGGAATTCGTGGTCGATATGGCCCCCAGCGATCACCTGGAACACAAGGCGTATCTGCGGCTCCACAATCTTCCGGTCAACGAGCTCGCCAATAGTGTGCCGGTGGTCAAGCTGGAGTTCGAGCCGGGTGCTTTGGGCTAGAACAGCGGCCGCTCTTTGGCCGCGGGCAGCGATACACCGAGCAGCTTGGCGATGGTCGGAGCGACACGCAAATTCGGAAACTCGCCCAGCTTCGTCCCGGGCTTGACCCCGGCGCCCCACGCTACGAAGATCGCCTGCATGTCGGTATCCGAGTTGACGTAGCCGTGCGTGCCCGGATGCTCCCCGGCCGGGACCTCGACCGAAGGCTCACCCGTGCTCACTCCATCGAACGCGTAACCAGGCGCCGCCACCAGCACCATATCGGACATGCGGCCGCCGGGTTCCACCTTCGGGTAGCCGTAGCCGGCGTACTCGCCGGGCAGGATCACCTTCGTCACGCCGGGCAGCTTCAGGAATTCGTCTTTCAACTCCGGCATCGGCTTGCGCGTGAAGTACACCATGGCAGTGCCGCCCTCGGCGACTACGCACACATCGCACTCGCCGTCTTTCAACAAGCCCTTCTGCCGCATCAGGGCGTTGGGCCGGATGCGGTGCTGATAGGACATGAAGCCGTGGTCGGAAACCACGAAAACGGTGGTGGTGTCGCGGATACCGGCGCGGTCGATGGCGTCGAGCAGGCGCTGAATCTGGCGGTCGGCCAGCACGAGCGCGGTTTCCGCCGCCAGCGTCCGGGCGCCGTATTGATGCTGGACGGAGTCCGTGGTCAGCAGGTGGAACAGCAGCAGGTTCGGCTTGTGGTGTTCGATGATGTAGGCGCCGGCGCGAGTCCACAGCTCATCGCGAAAGGTAATGGGGGCGTGGGAGAATCGCTGGATCTCGTCGGGGGTGATCGCGCCCGCGGCCACCATCTCGCGCTCCAGCTTGCCTTCGGGTTTCGCCTGCTCGGGGAACGACCAGTCGATGGTGGGAGCGTTCAGGTCGGCCACCCAATCCACCTCGGCGCTGGTGAGGCCGGCGGCATGCGCCGCGTCGTATACAGTCTGCGCCTTCACCAGTTCCGTCTTGGGAGCGTAGGGATCGACCCGCACGGGCTTGCCTTCCCCGCCCCGCACCGGCAATCCGTTATAAATCACGCCGTGCACGGCCGGAGTGACGCCCGTCACCATGGTCGTATGGTTGGGCCAGGTTACCGTGGGATTTACCGGATCCATCGCGTCCGCGACGGCGCCACCGGCAATCAACTTGTGAAGCACCGGCAGGGGGAGTGTGGGGTTATGCAGCTGGTAGGCGGCAAATCCATCCAGGCTGATGACCACGACGTGGTGGTCCCGCGCCGGCGTCTGGGCGGCGAGGGGCAGCAACATGCAAAAGAAGACCAGGAAAGGCCTCAGCTTCATGTTCTACAAGTTAGCAGGCCGCAGGACGGCATGTATAATTAAGTCGTGCGAATCTGCGCCGCTCTGTTGCTGACCTTGTCTCTCGCCGCCTGTCATCACGGCACCCAGAATAATGACGCAGTGCGTCAGGGAGTTATCGACCATTTGGCCAAAGCCGGGCTGAATGTCAAAGGGATGGACGTTAACGTGTCGTCCGTTCAAATCAAGGGCAGCCAGGCGGATGCTACCGTCGCCATCACACCCAAAGGCGGCAGCGCCGCACAGGGCATGTCGATCAAGTACCACCTGGAACAGCAGGGCAACCAGTGGGTGGTGACGGGCCGCCAGGATACCGGCGCGGCTCCGCATGGAGGCGCCGCGATGCCTTCGGGCGCGAACCCGCATGGCGGAGCGATGCCGCCGCAGGGAGGCGCGTCGCCGATGCCCTCGCCGCAGGACCTGCCGCCCGCCGGCAAGAAGTAAAGGACGAATGAAGAGTGTCGCAGTACTGGGTGGTGGTCCGGCGGGTGCGTTCGCCGCGGAACAATTGGCGTCCGCCGGTTTGCGCGTCCAGTTGTTCGACGAAAAGCTTGCCTGGGAAAAGCCCTGTGGCGGCGGCCTGACTTACAAGGCGTACAGCCAGTATCCGTTCCTCATCGAAAACTCCACTCCGAAGCGCCTGGTTCGCGAGACCGTGCTGTCCGCGCCGCGCGCCGGCGAGGTGACCCTTCATCTCGACGATCCCCTGCTGATCTACTCGCGCTTGGACCTGAACCGGATGCTGCTCGAACGCGCCGATCGCGCGGGCGCGCAGATCGAGAAGACGCGCATCACGCAAATCTCCCGCAGCGGCTCGACCTGGGACCTGCGTACGAAATCGGGTAAGGCGCAGGCGGATTTCTGCGTGGTCGCCACCGGCGCGCGCAATCCGCTGCGCGAGTTCGGCACGCAACTCAAGCCGGAAGACACGATGTCCGCGCTCGGTTATTATGTTCCCGGCGACCAAACCCGCATCGATATCCAATTCCTTGCGCATCTCGAAGGCTACATCTGGGTTTTCCCGCGCTGCGGGCATCTTTCGGTGGGGATCTGCGGCAAGGGCGAGCCGGCCTCGGCGCTGCGCAAGCGCCTGGAAGATTACATGACGGAGCACGGCATCTCCTCGAAAGGCGCGTCGTTCTACAGCCACCTGCTGCCGTCGCTCGAAACCGCTTCGTGGAAGAGCAATCGCGTGGCCGGCGATGGCTGGATGGCGGTAGGAGACGCAGCCGGCCTGGTGGACCCGATCACCGGCGAGGGACTCTACTACGCCATTCGCTCCGCGGACCTCGCTTCGCAGGTGCTGCTCTCCGATGCCGGCGAGCCGGCCACCTGGACGAATGCCTACCGCCGCCTGCTGCGCCACGATTTCACGGCCGACCTGGAGTTCGGCTCGCGCCTCGCCAAGCGCGTGTTTCTGGGGCGCTACCTGTTCGGCTCGGTGCCGGCGCGCATGGTGCAGTTTACCCGGCGCAGTCCGCGCTTTGCGGCCGTCATGCAGGATCTGTTTGCGGGCAAGCAACCCTATGTCGGCCTGAAGAAGCGGCTGCTGCAAAACCTGAACGGCAGCCTCTACGACATCGCGATGAGCTTCGGCTTCAGCCGCCTGGTGCCTCGCAAGGCCGGCGGATAGCCGCTTTCCAGCCATGAAGCATTCCCAATCGGAAGAACTGTTTCGCCGAGCGCAGGAGATCATTCCGGGCGGCGTCAATTCGCCCGTGCGCGCCTTTCGCAGCGTGGGCGGCAATCCCCTGTTCATCGCGCGCGGCGAGGGCTCGCACCTGTTCGATGTCGACGGCAACGAGTACATCGATTACGTCGGCTCCTGGGGTCCGCTGCTGCTCGGCCACCGGCATCCGGAGATCCTCGCGGCGCTCGAGCGGGCGCTCGCCATCGGCACCAGCTTCGGCGCGCCGACCGCGCAGGAGATCGACCTCGCCGAGGCCATCCGCGACGCCGTGCCCTCGATTGAAATGGTGCGGCTGGTCAATTCCGGCACCGAGGCGACGATGTCGGCCATCCGCGTGGCGCGCGGCTTCACCGGCCGCGACCTGATCGTGAAGTTCGAAGGCTGCTACCACGGGCACGTCGATTCTCTGCTGGTGAAGGCCGGCTCGGGCCTCGCTACCTTGGGGATCGCCGATACGCAAGGCGTGCCGAAGGCATTTTGCGATACCACGCTGGCACTGCCTTTCAACTCGGTCGCAGCCGTGGAAGAAGCCTTCCGCGCGCATGGCGCCGAGATCGCGGCGGTTATCGTGGAGCCCGTGGTGGGCAACATGGGTTGCGTGCCGCCGCTGGCCGGATACCTCGAAGCCATGCGCGAAATCACCGCGCGGTATGGCGCGCTGCTGATTTTCGACGAAGTGATGACCGGCTTCCGCGTGGCCTTCGGCGGCGCACAGCAGCGGTTCGGCATCCAGCCCGACCTGACCACGCTCGGCAAGGTGATCGGCGGCGGCCTGCCCGTGGGAGCCTATGGCGGGCGCAAAGACATTATGAGCAAGATCGCGCCATCCGGCCCGGTCTACCAGGCCGGCACGCTCTCCGGCAATCCGCTGGCCGTCGCCGCGGGCCTGGCGATGCTGCGGCACCTCAAGGCGCGTCCCGAAATCTACGACCGGCTGGAGCGGATGGGCGCAAAACTCTGCGCCGCGGCGCCGGCCGGCATCACGGTAAATCGCGTGGGTGCGATGTTCACTTTCTTCTTCACGGATTGCCCGGTGACCGACTACGAATCGGCCAAGCGCAGCGACACCACACGCTTCGGCCGCTTCTTCCGCGCGATGTTGGAGCGCGGCGTGTACCTGGCGCCCTCGCAATTCGAAGCGGCGTTCCTCTCCGCGGCGCACACGGACGAAGACATCGACCGCACCATCGCTGCCGCCGGCGAAGCCTTCGCCGCTAGCGCTTGATCGACCGCAACAGCCTGCGCACCGAGAACGTGACGATTCCGAAGAAGACCGCGAAGCTGATCACGATCACGGCCAACTGCCGCTCGGGCGAAAGGCGCCGCGCCTCGGGCATCGGCGGGGGCGCGAAATCGAGCGAGACCCACAGGTGCAGGTTCGCCGCAGTGTCCGACAGGTTGTCCACCACGACCACGTAATCGCCCGCGCCGGAAACGTAAGAACTCAATGCGCCGCTGCGGGCGGGCGTGGTTTCGGCGAGCACGCCGTGGGGCAGGCCGCCGCGCAGGTGCTGCAGATCGTCGCGCCGCATCAGAGCCAGGCGGACCGAACGCGAGTCGCCGAGGCCTTCGACTCGCGCCGACACGAGCGCCGGATTCTGTTTCAGGCCGAGCTCGACATAGCGCCACTCCCGCGGCGGTATGTGGTAAACATCGTTGACGAGATCGACCCTCGTCGAAGCGGCCAAAAGCAGTAAGGGAATAAATGCAACCATGGTCCGGCACGGCCTCCGCAGCGCACCAAACGCTACAATAAGGCCATGAACGACAGTATGGCACACCCGTGCGAGGACCTCGCCTCGCTCGAGTTGCCCGGATGGAAGTCGGCCATCGGCTGGACTTCCGCCATTCTGCTTTCCCTCCTCTTTCTGATCTCGGGGCTTTGGAAAGTTACCGACATACAAAGCGCCGCCATGCGCATGGCGCAGGCGCGCGTCCCGCAATCGCTTAGCCTGGCGGCGGCCCTGATGGTCGGGACCGCCGAAACGGTCGGCGGCGTCCTGGTGCTGGTGCCGCGGTTCCGCCGTTGGGGCGCCGCGCTCGTCGCGCTGCTGCTCGTGGCATTCATGGTCTACATCGGCTGGAATTATGGGGCGCTTCGCGGCGCGGATTGCAGTTGCTTCCCCTGGCTCAAGCGGCTGGTGGGGCCGGGCTTTTTCGCCGGCGATGCCGCAATGCTGCTATTGGCGGTCTGCGCGGGCCTGTGGGTGAAACGCTCCCAGGGCTTCCGCTGGGCGCTGCTGGTCTCAGGCGCGGTGGTGGTGTTCGCGCTGGTCTCCTACGGCGCCGGTACCGTGCGCCACTCCGGCGTGCGGGCTCCCGAGGCCATTACCGTGGACGGGAAGCCGTACACGCTCGACCGCGGCAAGTACTTCCTATTCTTCTTTCACCCCGAGTGCATGCACTGCTTCGACGCCGCCAAGCGGATGTCGCAGATGGCCTGGAGCGATACCCGCATCATCGCCATCCCCGTGGAGGAGGGCCAGTTCGCAGCCGCGTTTCTCAATGAAACCGGCCTGAAAGCGGCGGTCGCGTCCGACGTGCAAAAACTGAAGAAGGTCTTCGGCTACAAGACCTATCCCTTCGGAGTCGCGGTCGAAGACCTGCGCGAGAAGGCTCCGGTGACGCAGTTCGATGGCGACGAACCCGCCGCCACCCTGAAGCGCCTGGGACTGGTCCGCTAAAGCGCGGGCTCCGTGCTAGAACGTGAAGCCGAGCCCCACTTCCAACTGATTCCGCGGAGTGATCGTGGACTGCGAGGCGAACGTCGAGCTCTGCCACCGCGTATAGCGAACTTCCGGAGTCCAGACGATGTGGAAATCGTCCACCACCCGGAAACCCACCCCGCCGACCGCACCGATCGTGTTCCGCTTTCGCGGCAATACCGCGTCGCTCAAGATCGCGGTGGTCGCATCCGGGTAGGTGATGAGCGTGGAACTCTTGATCTTGGTCGTCTCGCGGATAGTGGCGCCGGCGGACAGGAACAGGTTGGAAAGTGCGCCGGTGCTGAACAGGCCGCGATAGTGAACCAGGAGCGGCAGGTCGAACATCGTGGCGCTGGTATCTTCGTTGAGATACATGTGGCTGCGCTCGTCGGTGGTTGTGGTGGGATCGTCCGTTCCCCAGGTGGCCGTGGTCACCTTCGTGTAGCGCAGGCGGCTCATCATCAAGTCAGCCGTAACGCTCCAGTGAGTATTGAACACGTACTCCGTCGAGACGCCCGCGCTCCACCAGGGCGAGTGGTTCGTGGTCGTGAAATTCCAGTCGCGAGCCGGAGTCGGGGTGGTTGTCGTCTGCATAATGGTCTGGTCTCCCATCCCACTCATGGAACTCACGGGAAAATCGCGAATCCGGAATCCGAATGTGAAGTGCTTGCGAAACGTATCGGTCGACTTCTCCGACGCATCCTGGCCCTGAAGCAGCGAGCCGCAAGCGAACACCACAGTCAATGCACACACTATGATCTTGAATCTTGCCATGGTAAGTAACCTAGTATAAAAGACCCTTCGGCATCATTCTGTCGCAGCGCCGCTACCGGCCATTGTAAATTTCTGTTAAATTGGCAGGTTTCCGGCTGCGCGGCAAATCATTTTCGGACTACACTCATTGAAACCAAATATATAACTTCGCTCCGAAAACGTCACGTGGGAAAACGTTACACAGTGTGACGAATTGGCACTCTTGTCTTTGACAGCCGCGTTCCATTATTAGTTGTAACAACGCTAGCGCAGCGGGTCTTTTGTCGTGCAGGCGACTTCGTTTCGCCGCCTGCCGTTTGTTGTGCTGCGAAAGGGACCGATCGTCAAAAGGGATGGCCGGCCCCGCGTGGTATTACTATGTCGAAACCAATTTCTTACGGCTTTACCGCACTCCTGCTTTTAATCCCGGTGTCCCTGGCGTTCGGCCAGCAATCCGGAGCAACTCTGCACGGCACGGTGACCAGTGCTTCGGGCAGCCCGATGGCCGGCATCGAACTCATCGTCACCGATACGGTTGCCGATGTGGATGTTCGCGACATAACGACCGACTCCCATGGCAACTTCGCGGCACCCGATCTTCCGCCCGGCACCTACAAGGTGACGATTCAGCAAAAGGGCTATCAAATCTATTCAGCCGAAAACATCGTGCTCGATCCGGGCCAGGTCCGCGCACTGAACCCCAAGCTGCCGGCCGGCGAACCCGAAGACACTCCGCCGGTTCAAATCGGGGCGACACCGATCGATTCCTCGAGCGGCACCATCCGCGACGTGGTCGACCTGGGACGGCGCTGGAATGAAACGCCGGCGATGAATACGATCCCGTCCCCCTTTCCTCTTCTCGTGACGACTCCCGGCGTGCAGGGCAACGGCCAGGGACTGGTCATGTCCGGAGCCTCGAACCGCAACCTGCAGAACTGGTCCACCTTCGGGACCGGAGATGAGACGAGCAGCGTGTTCTACGGGATTCCGAACTATTACGAGATGATCACGGTGACGTCCGCGAATCCCGGACCGGAGTTCGCGCGACCCACCGGTTTCGATATGATTTCGAAGCGCGGCGGCTCCGGCTTCCACGGCAACGGATATTTCCGCTATGAAACGGCGCGGCTCGATTCACGCCCCTATTTCTCGA
Organism: Terriglobia bacterium; assembly: GCA_963796675.1. Taxonomy (GTDB): domain Bacteria; phylum Acidobacteriota; class Terriglobia; order Bryobacterales; family Bryobacteraceae; genus CAWCDJ01. The sequence continues at coordinate 97,291 of CAWCMS010000016.1, read as the reverse complement.
CAGAGAAGAGCCGCTACTCCCTGGATGAAGCCGGCGGCCAGGCCGGCGGTACTCTCTTCAAGCAGCGGACCTACTTCTTTGGCGGCTGGACGCACCAATCCAACCCCTACTCCGAGGACCTTTTTGCGAACGTCCCGACCGCCCAGGAGCGCATACGCGATTTCAGCCAGTATCTGAGCGCTTCGACCTCACCGACCGGCTCGGTTGTGGTGATTCGCGACCCCCGGAACGGCGTCCCCTTTCCGGGTGATGTGATCCCGTCGTCGAGAATCAACGCCGTCGCCACGAATGCGTTGAACAATTACATCCCCGCGCCAACCGTGGGCGACGCCAACACCTTTGTCGCGAACTACTCCTGGAACCATCCCTACGGATCGGAAGTCTACCGCGGCAACTGGCCGTTCCTCCGCATCGATCACAAGCTCTTCGATGGCAACAACGTCGCCTTTAACTTCGCGGAAACGGCCTTCACCTCGGTGGCCGCGGGGAGTATCGGTGAGGTGCTCGACTCCACGCAGGGCATCAAGTACCGCACCTTCGGGGTCTCCGACACCTGGGCCATGGGTTCGAGGCTCGTCAACCAGGCATCGTTCGGTTCGTCGCTGAACTATGTCCGTCAGGGCCAGGGAGTCGGCAACGTGTCGCCGGACCAGGCGGAGACGGCGCTGACGAACCTGGGAATCCAGGGCACCAATCTCAACGGGTATACCACGGCGGGGTTCCCCACCATCTCCATCAACGGCGTCACCGGGCTTTCGACCGCCTATGAGGGCGGCTACAGCAACAACGTCGCGCAGAACGACCATACCTTCCGGTTCGACGACAACGTCACCTGGGCGCTCGGGAAGCATGCCATCAAGTTCGGAGTCCAGGGGATCCATTACGACTGGCTTCTCGGCACGATCCCGGTGACGAACTGGGGCGCGTTTTCCTTCAGCGGGCAATTCAGCGGCGTGGGCTTCGCGGACTTCCTCCTGGGGTTGCCGGCCACCAGCAGCCGCCTGCTGAATCCGTCGACCAACGACAAGCTGCAACAGAATGCGGGCGGCGCTTACATCGCGGACAGCTTTCGGGTCACCTCGCGCCTGACACTCGATTACGGCGTCCGTTGGGACTACTTCGGCTCGCCGACGTATAACGACGGCTACATGTACAACTGGGATCCCACGACCGGCCGCGTGATCGTCGCGCCGGGAACGCTTACGTCCGTCAGTTCGCTCTATCCCACGAAGATCCCGGTCGTGGTCGGTGATGTGGTTCCCAAAGCGAAAACCACGAACATCCGGCCGCGGGTTTCGGCGGCCTACCGGATCACGAACGACCTGGTGGTGCGCGGCGGCTACGGCGAGTTCACGGTGGCCGACGGCTACGGAGCCAATGGCCTGATCAACGATCCGGACGGACCGTTCCGGCCGGTCGAGACTTACACGAACAGCATCTCCGCGAACGGCGTGGCTGCTTACACCATGCCGAAGCCGTTCCCCACCACGCCCTCCGCGTCGCTGACGCCCACCCAGAGCATCACCGGGCTGCCCACGAAGGCGGATGAGGGCGTGATCCGCCAGTACAACCTCACGCTCGAACGCAACTTCCACTCGTTCCTGGTTCGTGGTTCGTACGTCGGTTCGCGCGGCGAGAACATGAACTACTCGCTGAACATCAATAAGCCGCAGGCCAGCACCACCGCCTTTTCGGCTTCGCGCCTGCCCTATTCCCAGTTCAACCAGGTCTGGGTTACGCGGACGGATGGAGCCTGGCATTACAACTCGGCTCAGGCGCAGGTGGAGCGGCGGGTAGGCGATGTGACGTTCGATTCCCACTTTACCTGGGCCGACAACACGGCCAACTACCTGAACACCTACGACCCCTACAACGTCACTGACAAGTGGACCCGCGACGGCAGCGATCGCAAGTTCTATTTCACGACCTCCATGCAGTGGGCCATTCCCGCCGGCAAGGGGAAGCGCTGGCTGGCGAACGCCTCGCCCATGGCGAACCGGGTATTCAGCAATTGGACGCTTCAGGCCATCGCGACCATGTCCAGCGGCCAGTATTATTCGCCCCTCTTCACCGGTCCGGACCCCGCCAATGCCACCGCCGGATACGTCACCGGGCTGCCCGATTGCGTGGGCGACCCCAACACCGGCGCGCGGACGATTGGCCAGTGGTTCAACCCGGCCGCCTTCTCCGTGCCCTCGGCCAGCGCCGGGCGGTACGGAACCTGCGGCATGAATACCCTGGAAGGCTACCCGATTCACGTGCTGCACGCCAGCCTGGGCAAGCGCTTCCAGCTCAAAGAGTGGCTCACCGCTACCCTGGCGATCCAGGTCTCGAACGTGTTCAACACCTCCGAGTTCACGATCCCCAACAACAACATCTCCAACGCCGCCCCGGGCGTGTTCACGGCGACCTCGACGGTACCCAACTACAGTCCGGAGCACCAGGGCGCCCGCCAGGTCGATCTGAAGCTGCGTCTGCAGTGGTAGGGATTTGTTGTGAGGCCGGCATTCCAGCCCGAAGCCGGCCTCAGGTCTGATCTGGCGTCAGGCTCGTGTGGCCACTAATGAGAGCGGCTAGTAGCGGCCCCTACGGTCCATCAACTGCACGGGTTTGACCGAAGTGATCTCGAAGCTCGGCTACGGCGCACTCGGAGGCTAGCAACAGGACCGGCGCTCCGGAGGAACGAAACATAAGTGAGCCTCCCGGCCCAGACGCCCAGACTACGATCAAGAACCCTCGGCGGTAGTTCTCACTGTAGGCGACTACGCGGCCGGAAAAGTTTGAAAGTGAATCGATCACCGGCGTCACGTTCCTCGGTTTGCGCCATTGCGACAGCGGAGTGATGACATACCCATCCCGCACGTCATCGAATGCTTCGTGGTCGTTGAGACTATCGTTCTGGGTCTTACGGACAGTCCGGGGAGAGGCGGTCGACTGACCCTCTCGTACTCGGGTCGTAACTGACCCTCCATCCCGGTAAAACAACCGCAACGTTGCTCGGCTTCGTGCTCGATGCGCGTTTTCTTCGCAGCACTTGATGAAACAAACGGTAGGGCACTCTACGAGGTGCGCCCCCATGCCTGCGCATCTATCTTCCACTCCTGGTCATGTTTTGAAAATGTATACGCGAGCGTGCCGGTCCGGACGACGGTTTGGCCCTTAATTATTACGCTGAGAGTCCCCGCTATGACAGCGTACGCAGAGGAGCCCTCCACGTTCCAGAACCCCATCTCATACGACAGATGCTCCTGCGAAACCCCGAAGTTTTCACGCCACCTCTCCACGTCAGCAAGCCAATTGGCCGCAGCATTTGGGTTCAACCAGCGATAGGGTGCGATGCCATCAATGATGATGGCGCTGTCCCCAAAAACGCCGAGGAAAAGCTCCGCATTATGCGTATTGAAACCGTTGATGTGTTTCTCGATAAGGGTCTGGATCTCACGCGGCGGTTTGCTAGTCACGTTCGTCGAATGGTCATTTTCTGTTGCTTGTTTTGCCATCTAATCCTCTCCACGAGTGCTTTAGCGAGCGTCGCGTATGTGTGTACAGACAACTGCCCTGGCGCTTTGCTCCAGTACGAGAGATGCAACTGGGAGATCGGACCATTTCTTTTATTTTGGGCTTAAATCTGGGGCGTACGCTATGCTTCGTCCCACGCCGCCGATGGCAGAGACGATGAATGACGCACCAACCGGAAGTTGGGGTGAGAGGGGTCAACCTGCCGGGAAACGCGCGACGAGATCTGGTATGCCGGGATCCGTGAACGCCTCAAGGTCGTGGAGCAGATCGCAAAGGAGCTAAAGCGATGAAGAAACAAAGGGTCGTGCGGGGAATTCTGGTCGAGGAAGGATCAGGCAACGTTTATGCTGACCTCGGTTACGCGGAAGGCAATGCCATTCTGTGGCGGCCGGGCGATTCACCGGGAACTTGAAACGACTTGTGATAAGATTCCGACCGGACGAAACCACGTGAATCTTCTCATCCCGAACCTGGGCTCCACCTCGTTGAAGTATCAGGTCCTCGAAATGCCCTCGGAAAAGCTGCTGGCGAAGGGGCGCCTGGAGCGCGTCACGAATTACACCGACGCCATCGAGCAGGTCCGCACGGGAGACACCGCCATCGACGCCGTGGCACTCAAGGCCGTTCATGCCGGCCCGCGCTATCGCGGCACCTTCGTGGTCGATGACGAGGTGATCGCGGCGCTTCGACAGTTTCTTCCCGCGGCGCCTGCCCACAATGCGATTTACCTGACGGCGATCCAGGCGTTTCGCGTCGCCATGCCCCGAGTGCCCTTGGTGGCCGCGTTCGAGCCCGAGTTTCACGCCACCATGCCCGAACATGCGCGCCTCTACGGCGTGCCGGGCGCGTGGCTCGACGACGGCGTCGCCAAGTACGGCTTCCACGGCGCCTCCCACCAGTATGTCGGTGAGCGCGCGGCGGCGATTCTCGGACGGCAGGAGCGGCTGGTGAGTTGCCACCTCGGCGGAAGCTCCTCGATGTGCGCGATCCAAGACGGGCGGTCGGTGGACACTACGATGGGCTTCTCCCCGCAATCGGGGCTCGAGAACGCTACCCGTCACGGCGATCTCGACGTCTTCGCGGTGCTCTACATGATGGAGCGCCACGGCTGGTCGACCGAAGAAGTGCGGCAGCAGTTAGCCAAAGGCGGCGGCCTTGCGGGACTTTCTGGTGTGGACGGCGGCGACCTGCGCGACATCGAAGCGGCCGCGGCCTCGGGAAGCCGCCGGGCGCAACTGGCCATCGACGTCTTCGCCTACGAGGTACGCAAAACAATCGGCGCCTACGCCGCGGCCATGGGTGGCCTTGATGCGGTGGCCTTCACCGGTGGGATCGGCGAAAATTCGGCGCGCCTTCGATCGGCCTGCTGCCGGGGACTCGACTTCCTGGGCATCCGGCTGGACGCGGGGCGCAACGAATCCGGCTCGGGCGATCGCCTGGTATCGGCCGCAGATTCGCACGTCGCGGTGCTGGCGCTCGCGACCAATGAGGAACTGATCGTCGCCCGCCGCGCCTATCGCTGTCTGGCCTCCTCCGCCGCTGCGTAAGCGAAATCTCACCCAGGGGTGGGTGAGCGAAAATACGCGTTCCCCGAATTCTGACCAGAACCGTCCAGATAATCAGCCTTTGAATTGTGGCATTTGGAATGCTTAGGCCTAGAAACGGATAAAAGGACTCCAAATAGACACAATGCAACTGACCAGAGCTGCCGATTATGCCGTGCGGGTGATGATTCACCTGGCGGGCTTGCCTACAGGGACCCGGGCCAGCCGGGCGCAGTTGGCCGACGCGGCCGAATGCCCCGAGCAGTTCCTCTCCAAGGTTCTGCAGAGCCTGACGCGGACCGGGTTGATCACCTCGCATCGGGGGAACACCGGTGGATTCGAATTGCCCGCGGCGAGCCTCCATGCCTCGATTCTCGACATCGTGGAAGCGGTCGAAGGTCCGGTGCACCTCAACGTGTGTACGGCTAGCGAGAACGCCTGCTCGCGGCAATCGTGGTGCCCCGCGCACATGGTCTGGGAAAGAGCACAGGAAGCGATGGTGAACGTGTTGCGGAACACCACGATCACGGAACTTGCACACCAGTTACCGCTGCCGGCGGTGCTGAAGCCGCCGATCGAATTTCCCAAATGGAACTGACGTGGGTGGCAATCGGGGCCAGTCTCGCGATGGGGCTGGCCGCGGTGTGCATTTTTATTTTTGCGGTTAAGAAAGACTACTTCCGCAATATAGAAGACACGAAGTATCAGGTCTTCTGGAGCGATCTGGAGGACCTGGTGGATTCGCCCAAGGAGAATCCCGATGGCACGGGGCGGTAAGAAATCCCGGTAGCCATCACGAAGCAGAGGAATCCGCACATGCCGCGGCGGCGCCTGCTGGCATGGCTGTCCAGCGTGGGCCTGTTCGGCTCGGCGGTGCTGGCGGCGGTGTCGGATGTCGTCTTCTTCAAGCCGCGGGTCACCTACGGGCAGCCGGCCCGATCTTCCAGATCGGCAAGCCCGACGAATTTCCCGCCGGGGACGCGGATTGCGCGCGAAGCGGAACGCATCTGCATCGTGCGCGAGGGCAACAAGCTGGCGGCCATCTCCACCACCTGCACGCACCTGGGCTGCATCGTGGCATCTCCGACACCGGCTTCGCCTGCCCGTGCCACGGGTCGCGGTATGACCAGGATGGCACCGTTACCGGCGGTCCCGCTCCCAAGCCGCTGCCGTGGTTCAAGGTGAGCCTCGCGCCGAACGGCGAGATCGAAGTGGACAAGAATCAGACAGGTCGAACCGGGGACTTACTTGACCGTATGAGCACCGCGACCCAAGAACCGGGCGTGTGGAGCGCCATCGGGACCTGCCCTCGAATGTGTGGAGTTCCGTTTTCCGCAATCCGCTTCCCTCCACCGACCTGGAGCGCGCGTCGACGAGCTTCACCAACTTCTTTCTGCACATCCACCCGGTGAAGGTCCACCGCAACACGCTGCGGCCGATCTACACGCTGGGGCTGGGGCTGATCTCGCTGTTCCTCTTCCTGATCCTGGTGGCGACCGGCATCCTGCTGATGTTCTACTACGTGCCCTCCACCACGCAGGCCTACGACCGCATGCTCGACCTGCGCGGCACGGTGGCCTTCGGCATCTTCCTGCGCAACATGCACCGCTGGGCGGCGCACGGCATGGTGGCGATGGTCTTCCTGCACATGTGCCGCGTGTTTCTGACCGGCGCCTACAAGAAGCCGCGCGAGTTCAACTGGGTGATCGGCGTGCTGCTGCTGCTGGTGACGCTGTTCCTGAGCTTCACCGGCTACCTGCTGCCCTGGGACCAGCTGGCCTTCTGGGCGATCACGGTGGGCACGTCGATCGCCGGCTACGCGCCGCTGATCGGCAAGCAGATGCAGTTCCTGCTGCTGGGCGATACCACGCGTCGGGCAGGAAGCGCTGCTGCGGTTTTACGTGCTGCACGTAGCGGTTCTGCCGGCGTGCTGGTGATGCTGGTCGCGATCCACTTCTGGCGGATCCGCAAGGATGGCGGGCTGTCGCGGCCGGACACGAGAGCGGCAGAGCCGGAGAGCCTGCGCCTCGAGCCGCGACTTACAAAAAGAAAGTCTACGGGCTGCAGGGCTTCGTCCGCGGGCCGTTCACCAAAGTCGGCAACGTGCCGGACGATTCGGTGTATAGCTGGCCCAACCTGCTGATGGCGAGCTGTTCGTCTTCGTCCTGACGGTGTCGGTCATCCTGGTGGTCTCGCTGCTCTTCAACGCGCCGCTGGAGCAGCCGGTGAACGTGATGCATCCGCCCAACCCGGCCAAAGCCCCGTGGTACTTCCTGGGGCTGCAGGAGATGGTGAGCTACTCGGCCTTCTGGGGCGGCGTGGGCATTCCCGGGCGTCATGGTGGGCCTGCTGCTGGTGGTCCCGTATCTCGACCGCAGACGCACGGCGTGGGCCGCTGGTTCGCCAAGGAGCGGCTGCTGGCCAATACCATGTTTCTCTACGCTGGTGATCCTGAACGTGATCTTCATCATCATCGGCACCTTCTTCCGCGGGCCGAACTGGACTTTCGTTTCTCCATTCTGAGGAAGGACTGACGACATGCGACTGGCACTGGCGATAGCAAGCTTCGTTGTACTGATCGTGCACGGCGTAGTCTTCTACGATCAGTTCTTTCACCGCTGGGAGCAGCACCAGACGGCCTATTTCGAGCAGGCGCAGGCATGCGACAGGCCGCGGACTCGGCGCCGCGATCCAGCAAACGATCGTCACCAGCTTCGGCGATACGCGCGTGGACCGCTGCACCACCTGCCACATCGCGGCCGACGATCCGCGCTTCGCGGGACATGCGCGAGCCGCTGAAGACGCATCCTTACTCGGCGGCGCATGGGCGACGTCCAGCGCAACGGCCAGTGGGAGCGCCGGCACAAGTTTTCCGATTTCGGCTGCACTGTCTGCCATGACGGCCAGGGCCGCGGCCTCGAGACCAAGTACAGCCACGGCGAGGACGAATTCTGGCCCGATCCGCTGCTCGGCTATGTCACGCAGGCCAACTGGCGGAAGGATTTCGCGCCGCACCTGAAGGGCAAGGAGTACATGGAGGCCAACTGCGCGCAGTGCCATACCGAGGAGAATTTCGCCGGCACGCCGCACGTGAACCGCGGCCGCAAGCTGTTCTACGCCATGAACTGCTACGGCTGCCACAAGATCGACGGCATGAGCGAAGGCACGCTCGGCCCGGACCTGACCGAGGCCGGCAAGAAGTTCAAGGTCGATTACCTGTGGGAGTCCATCGTCGAGCCGCGCGCCAACCTGGCGACCTCCTTCATGCCCAAGTTCAACCTGAGCGACGCCGATGTGGAAGTCGCTGGTGATCTTCCTGAAGAGCCGCCGCGGCGTGAACTTCGCCGAGACCTCGCTCGACCGCTACAAGGCGCACGTGGCCAACGTGGCGGTAGTGATTCCGCCGGGAACCGCCGGCGAAAAGGCCGGCGAGCAGCTGATCTGACCGATCGCGCCTGCACCGCCTGCCACAAATTTGAAGACCGCGATGGCGGCATCGCGCCGGACCTTACCTACGAAGGCCTGATCCGCGACGACGCACTGGCTGATGGATCACTTCCAGAATCCGCGCTCGCGCGAGCCGGATTCCATCATGCCCGTCGTTCCGCTTCCCCGAGGAGGACTTCCAGCGGCTCACGGCCTACCTGGTCACCCTGAAGACGCCGCCTCCGCAGATGACGCCGGCGGAGACCTACAAGGCGCTGTGCGCACGCTGCCACGGCGAAAAGGGCGACGGCAACGGCAAGGTGGCCTGGTATCTCGACCCCTCGCCGCGCGATCTTACCAAGGCCGCGTTCATGAACTCCAAGCCGCGGGACCGCTTCGTCAATTCCATTCATGGAAGGCGTGCCGGGAACGTCGATGCCGCCCTGGGGCAAGGCCCTCGGCGAAGAGCAGCGCCGAACGGCAGTGCTCAGCTACGTGCTCACGACCTTCACCAAGGAGCCGGCCAGACGAACTAAGGCCGCGACAACGTGCCGGAGCTGAACCCGGTGGCCGGCAGCTGCGCATCGGCGGCCCGCGGCGAGCAGATCTTCCTGCAGCGCTGCACCGGGTGCCACGGGAAGCAAGGCGGACGGCAAGGGCCCGAACTCGCTCGACATTCTGCCGCGTCCGCGCAACCTGCGGAACAGCGCCTTCGTAGCGAAACTCAGCGACCAGCGGGCTGTTCGATTCGATTCTCTACGGCGTGCAGGGAACGGCCATGCCGGCTGGATCGATTACGGACTGTCGCAACACGATGTAGGCGACATCGTGAACTTCATTCGCAGCGTGAATCAAAAGCAAGGAGCCAGTAGATGCCAGACGTAGCGCGGTTGCGAAGTCGACGCCGGCACGGAGCACGGGCGCAAGCGTCCACACCGATACCACGGCGAAGTGGTTTCTTCATCAGTTCCATCAGCTATTTCTTCATCGTCGGGATCATTGCGCTGACGATCGCGGCGAAATTCTGCTGGCCGGAACTGCTGGGCACTGTGCCGTATCTTTCGTACGGCCGCCTGCGTCCGCTGCACGTCAACGGAATGCTCTTCGGCTGGCTGCTGGCCTGCGACATGGGGCTGGCTTACTACATCGTGCCGCGGCTGTGCGGCGTGAAGTTGTGGAGCGAAAAGCTGGGCGTGGCCACCGCCGCTCTGTGGAATGTCATCATCCTGGGCGCGGTGGTCGCGCTGCTGGGCGGCTACAACCAGGGCCTCGAATACGCCGAGCTGCCGCTGCCCCTCGACATCCTGGTGGTGATCGCCTGGGTGATGTTCGGCATCAACATCTTCGGCACCATCGCCACCCGCAAATACCAGCAGATGTACGTCTCGCTCTGGTACACCATGGGCACCATCCTGTGGACGGCCTTCGTCTACATCACCGGCAACTTCGCGGTGCTGTTCACCACGCGGCGTCAACCAGGCCAACCTCAACTGGATGTACGTGCACAACGCGGTGGGCCTGATCTTCACGCCGATCGGACTGGGCATCGCCTACTACTTCATTCCGAGATCGTCGGAAACGCCGCTCTACAGCCACAGGCTTTCCATGATCGGCTTCTGGTCGCTGGCGTTCGTCTACGTCTGGACCGGCGCGCACCACATGCTCCACGGACCCATCTCGCAGTGGCTGCAAACCATCGCGATCACGTTCTCGCGTGATGCTGCTGATCCCGGTCTGGGCGGTGGTCTACAACTTCTTCGCCACCATGAAAGGCCAGTGGCACCAGTTGCGCGAGAACGTGCCGCTGAAGTTCCTGATGTCGGGCACGGTGTTCTACCTGCTGACCTGTTTCCAGGGCCCGATGCACAGCCTGCGCAGCGTGAACGCCATCGTCTCGAAGACCGACTGGATTCCCGGCCACGCGCACATGGCGCTGCTCGGCTGCTTCTCCTTCTTCGCCATCGCCGGCACCTACTACGTCGTGCCGCGCATGTGGCACACCAAGCTCTATAGCGACGCGCTGGCCAACTGGAGCTTCTGGTTCATGATGATCGGCGGCCTGGGCTTCTTCGTGACGCTCTGGCTCGGCGGCTTCTGGCAGGGCTGGCAGTGGAACAACCCCGCCGATTCCGTTCATCGACACGGTGGTGGCGCTGAAGCCGATCTGGCTGGTGCGCTTCTTCTCCGGCGACGCTGATCTTCTGCGGAATCGTCATGTTCGCGTACAACATCATGGCCACCGTGATCGCAGGCAGGAATCGAGGTCGGGAGGCAGGAATATGCTCAGTAAAGCCGATAGCAGCGCGGCCTTCGCGGTGGCCGCGGCGCTGGGGCTGTTCTTCATCGGCGGCCTGCTCACCACGGTGGTGCCGCCGCTGGTGGATAAAAGCTGGGCGACGGCCCGGCGCTCCGGGCCTCAAAGCCGTATACCGCCGCTCCAGCTGCAAGGGCCGCGCCATCTACGTCCGCGAAGGCTGCTGGTATTGCCACACGCAGCAGACGCGCACCCTGGTGGCCGACACCAAGCGCAGCGGCTGGCGCGGCGTGGATTCGCCCATCTCCACGCCCGACGAGTTCGTCTACGACAAGCCCGCACATGTTCGGCACCAAGCGCACCGGTCCGGACCTTTCGCGCGTAGGCGGCAAGTACGACACCCAGTGGCATCGCACGCATTTCCGCAATCCGCGCGACCTGGTGCCCGGCTCGGTCATGCCGCCGTTCCCCTGGATCGCCAACAACGACGAAGAGTTCACGGCGCTGGTGGCGTACATCCAAACCCTGGGCCGCGCCAAGGACTGGCGGCCCGATAAGGACTACGAAAAATGAACGACTATACCTGGCCGAGCATTTATTTCGCGTATTTCTTCTTCGCGATTTCGCTGGGTGCTCGCGATGTATTTCTTCGTGCGTCCTGGAAGGACGGGTATTGGGGCAAGGGCGGCGAAGAATCAAGTACTCGGGTGTTCGAAGGACGGACGCCGCCGGACGGCAACAGAGACGAGCCGGCTTCGAAGAGAAGGTGAACCATGGAACCGACGAAACCGAAGATTAAGGAATACGCCGATGGCTGGATCACGGAGCGGGAGGGCACCGAAGTACCCGGCTTCCTCAAGCTGGCCTACATCGTCATCGCCGGCGGCGCCCTGGCCTATTTCCTCATCTACATGTATGGCGAGGTCAACCATCCGCGACCGCGGGCCGCTGGTGCGCGCCATGAATGCCGCTACCGAAGCGTCCGGCGGGCCTGATGTACGCCATCGCGGCCCTGATCGTCATCTTCGGCGTCATCGTGCGTGGCATTCTCGTTCGGCAAGTCGCACGACTGAGGATACCGCCGATGCAGAACGGCTTCTACGAAGTCCGCGTCCCGGACGCGACCGACTACTGGATGGAGATGGTCAAGTGCCGGCACGCCTGCCCGGTGCACACCGACGCCTGCGGCTATGTGACCTCCATCGCGGAAGGCCGCTACGAGGACGCCTACCGCATCGCCCGCGCGCACAATCCGTTCGCCTCCATCTGCGGCCGCGTCTGCGGTGCGCCCTGCGAGGCCGAACTGCCGCCGCGGCGATGTCGATGCGCCGGTCAGCATCCGCCCGCTCAAGCGCTTCGTCACCAGCCGCTTCGGCCCGGAGACCGGCGACTACCGCATCCATCGCGAAGCCAATAACGACCACATGCTGCCGCCCAATCGCGGCGATTACGAGCGGGTCGCGGTGGTCGGCGCGGGAGTCTCCGGCCTCACGGTGGCGCACGACCTGGTCCAGCATCGGCTACAAAGTCACGGTCTTCGAAGCGTACTCCGAACCCGGCGGCATGCTCACCGTCGGAGTCCCGGTCTTCCGCCTGCCCCGCGACCTGGTGCGGCACGAAATCAACGCCATCCTCTCGCTGGGCGTGGAGCTGAAGTGCAACATGCACCTGGGGCGCGATTTCACCATCGCCAGCCTGCGCCGCGAGGGCTACGCAGCCATCTTCCTCGGCATCGGCCTGCCCAAGGGCCGCAAGCTGCCGCTGCCCGGGCGCCGAGGCACGAAGGCGTGATCGACGGCATGGATTTCCTGCGCGCCTTCAATGCCGGCACGCCGCTGCCGCTGGGCAAGCGCGATCATCGTGATCGGCGGCGGCAACGTGGCCTACGACGTCGCGCGCTCCGCCGTGCGCCCGCACGACGATCACGTGGCCTACGACGTGGCGCGCTCCGCCCTGCGCCTCAGCGGCGATAAAGAAGTCCACGTGGTCTGCCTGGAAAGCCGCGCAGGAGATGCCCGCCGACGAAATCGAAGTCCATCGAAGGCGCCGAGGAAGGCATCCACCTGCACAACCAGCGCGGCCCGCGCGAAGTCCTGCACCGAGAACGGCGCGCCTCACCGGACTGCGCACGGTGCGCTGCACCGCGGTCTTCGACGCCAACGGAAGCTTCAACCCGTCGTTCGACGAAACGCCAGGTGGAGGACATCCCAGCCGACAGCGTCATCTTCGCCATCGGCCAGACCTCCGACCTCTCCTTCCTCGATCCCGCCGACGGCGTGGAGAGCGAGCGCGGCCTCATCAAGGTGAACCGCGAGACGTACCAGACCACCGCGCCCGACGTCTTCGCCTGCGGCGATATCGCCCACGGCGCCGCGCCTGTTCATCGACGCCATCGCCGTCGGCGCAGATCGCCGCCCGCTCCATGCACGATTTCCTGCGCGGCACGCGCACCGAAGTCGTCGTCCGCAAGAAGTGGTGCCCGCCGCCTACACCATGGCGGAGCGGCTGGAACGTGATTGCGCGCGAGAATCCGCCGTCCCTCGAAAGCGACCAGCGCGCCGCCTCGCTCGAAATCGTCGAAGAGGGCTACACCGAAGCGAAGGCGCGCGCGGCCAGGCGTCGCGCTGCCTGCGCTGCAACGTCAACACCGTCTTCGACACGTCGAAATGCGTGGCCTGCAACGGCTGCGTGGACGTCTGCCCGGAGAACCTGATCCGCCTGGTGGGGCTGAGCAAGCTGATCGAAGATGCGCCTGGATGGAGCGGGCGGTGGCGGAGTTCGGCGACCTTCCCGGTATCCGCCGGAAGAGACTGGAGCCATGGGCGCGGTGATGATGAAGGACGAGACCACTTGCATCCGCTGCGCCATGTGCGCCTCGCGCTGCCCCACGCACGCCATCCTGATGAAGCACTTCGATTTCTACCGCGAGTGCGTCACGCGTCGCCGCGCGCAATCCCAAGGTGGCGCTATGCATAGGTCATCGCACGCTCGCTCACGAATCTGCACTGCCGTGGTGAGGCTTCAGCCGTGTCGGTCTGGTGAGCGGCCTGCACTTGCCTCGCAGATGTGCGGGCCGATTCGTCCTGGCCTATCAGCGCTGCACTGCTGCAGATGTGCGGACCCATCGGCTAGCGTTCAGCTCCCGCGCGCCCGAGCCTGCCGGCGTATACAACGCGGGGCGCATCCTGACCTACATGCTCCTGGGAGCGCTGGCCGGAGCCGGCGGGCGGAGGCATCGGGACTGCTGGGCCGCCTGGCGGGACTGGCCTCCGGCGCGCGCATGTGTTCGCGGGCGCCGCCATGATCGTCGGCGGGCATCGCTGATGATCGGGCTCGTGCCCGTCAACGGCCTGGTCACCATTCGAAATCAGGCATCACCACACGCTTTTCGAAGCTCATCGGCCGGCGCTGCTGGCGCCGCAGCGGCAAAGTTCACGCTCGGGCTGACGCTGGGATTTCTGCCCTGCGGCCTGGTCTACGCCGCGCTGCTCAAGGCAGTGGAATTCCGGCAGCGCCTTAGCGGGCGCGCTCACCATGCTGGCCTTCGGAGCTGGGCACCGCCGTCGCGCTGCTCGCCGTCGGAGCCGCGTCTTCTTTCGTCCGGGCTGCGGCTGGGACGCTGGAGCAATCGCGCTGGCCGCGGTCTCGATGCTGCTTGCCGGCGCCGATGCTGGTATGGCGCGGCCTGATGCGGCGCCGCGTGTGCCATGGTTAGCACTGGCACAAGCTTCGCAAGCGCATCCACCTGCTCTGCTTCCTGGTCTTCCTGGCGCTGCCGTTCCTCAACGTGGTCCGCTTCGATATCCCGCGGCAGCGCTTCTACTTCGCCGGCTACGAACTCTGGATCAACGAGTTCGCCATCATCTTCTTCGCCATGATGTTCCTCATGTTCCTGGTGGTGGCGTCGAGCGTCTTCTACGGCCGCATCTACTGCGGCTACCTGTGCCCGCAGATGATCTTCAGCGAAGCTTCCGTCGCGCTCGAGACGCTGGCTGCGCAAACGCTGTCACCAGGCAGTTCACCGATGGAAGCCGCCCGTGCGCGAACGGGCCGCGCGCGCCTGTTCTACGCGGTGCTGGCCGCGGCCATCGGTGCTGCTGGCCTTCGTCTTCATCTGCTACTTCGTGGAGCCGCGCGACCTGCTGCGCCGCCTGCTCTCGCTCGACATCCGCACCGCCGCCGGCATCTCCGGAGCGGCCGTCACGCTGGTCACGTTCCTCGATTTCGCCCTGGTGCGCCAGCGCTTCTGCACCACCGTCTGCCCCTACGGCTATCTGCAGGGCCTGCTCGGCGACGGCAACACGCTGCTGGTCCACTATCGCGACGAGAACCACGCCTGCATCGAATGCAAGAAGTGCGTGCGCGTCTGCCCCATGGGGATCGACATCCGCGAGTCGCCGTTCCAGATCGAGTGCATACACTGCGCCGAGTGCATCGATGCCTGCGAGGAAATCCTGGCGCGCCTCAAAAAGCCCAGGCTGATCCACTACGCCTGGGGCGAAAAGGGCGAACTCCTCTCCGACCCCACCCGCGCCCGTGGTACCGCCGCATCGGCCTGCGCGACGCCAAGCGCGTGGTCGTGCTGCTCGTCCTCGCTGTGCTACGCCGGCGGGCCTGTTTGTCGCGCTGGGAATGCGCCGCGCCGTGCTGGTGCAGGTCGCGCCCGTGCGCGCCACGCTCTACCGCATCGGCGCCGATGGCCGCATCTACAACCAGTTCCGCTACCGCATCGCCAACCGCGGCAGCAAGCCCGGAGGCAGTGGTCTTCACGATCCAGCAACTGCCCGGCGCGACGCTCGCCATGGCGACCAATCCCGTAAAGATAGCAGCCCGGCGAATCCGGCCAGGGAGAATTCGAAATCTCCGCGCCCCGCCGGCGCGCCGCGACGAACTGGTCAGCCACTTCATCATTCTGACCAACACCGTCCCGGACCAGGAATCCGACACAATTCCCATGACCTTCCTGGCGCCCACGGAGAAGCAATGAAAAACAAGCAGCCTGTACCCGTCTTGATTCCCTTTCTGATCTTGGTCTCGATGCTCTTCATCGGAATCCTGATCTTCGCCTACGTGGAAACCAAAAAGGCCAACCCCAAAATGATCGAGGTGGGGCGGACCCCCGGTCCGCGCGGGTCCCCCTGGACGCTCTGCCGGCCTGATGACCAACCCCGCGGAGGCCGACGGGGGCGTCGGCCGCGGACCAGGGGGTCCGCCCACCATTCCTGCATGACCTGCACGCTGTGCGGCTTGCCCTCGGGCGACGCGCCCTTCTGCTGCGCCGGCTGCGAGAACGTCTACGCCATCCTGCTCGAAAGCGGCGTCGTCGCGTCGCGGCCAGAACTTCCGCGACACCGATCTCTTCCAGCAGAGCCTCAAGCTGGGCCTGATCTCGAACGGCGCCGCGAGACGGCCGAGTCCGCCGTCCCACTCGATGCCGAAACGCGCGAGGCCGTCTTCCAGTATCGGCGGCATGTGGTGCACTTCCTGCGGCTGGCTGATCGAGCACGCGCTCGCCAGACGTGCGCGGCATCGCCGCCGCCGAAGTCATGTTCGCCTCGCGACCTGCTGAAAGTCCGCTACTGCCCGCAATACGTGCCGCCGCGAGCGCATCGTGGAGCGCGTGACATCGCTCGGCTACCGCGCCGCCGAATACACCGGCGGCAGCAGCGCCCGCCGACGCCGAGCGCAAAGACCTGCTGCTGCGCACTCGGCATCGCCGCCTTCCTCTCCATGAACGTGATGACGTTCAGCCTGGTGGTGTATGCCAGCTACTTCGAGCCCATCACCGCCAGCTTCGGCCGCTACATCCCGTTCCTGCTGATGGCGCTGGCCACGCCCGCGTCTTCTACTGCGCCGCGCCGATTCTGCGCATCGCCTGGGCCGGCGCGCGCAGCCGGCCGTGCTGCGCATGGAATCGCTGCTCGCCATGGGAATCCTGCTGGCCTACGGGTACAGCGCCGTGCAGGCCTTTCGCGGCGACAACCACGTCTACTTCGATACCGCCTGCGCCATCGTCACCCTGGTGCTCACCGGCAAAGTCATCGAGCGCGGCGCCAAAGAGCAGACCACGCGCGCGCTCACCCTGCTCTACCGCCTGATGCCCGGCAAGGCGCGGCTCATGCACGAAGGCCGCGAGCGTTTCGTCTCCGTCGATGCCCTGCAGCCCGGCTCGCGTCTTCCGCGTCAAGTCCGGGCGAGCGCATGCCGGCCGACGGCATCGTGGTCGAGGGCCGCTCGCACGCCGATGAATCGGTGCTCACCGGCGAATCGGCGCCGCCGCCGAAGACCGTGGGCGATAGCGTGGTCTGCGGCAGCATCAACACCGGCGGCGTGCTGGAGATCCGCGCCACGCGCGTGGGCGCCGACAGCACGCTGGCGCGCATCGTGCGCACCGTGGAGCAGGCGGCGGCCAGCCGCACGCAAATGGAGCGCGCGGTGGACCGCGCTGCGCGCCTCTTCATTCCCGCCGTGCTCGACGCTCGCCGTGATCACCTTCGCCGGATGGCAGTGGCGCACCGGCAGGCCCGGGACCGCGCTGATGCACGCCATCGCCGTGCTGGTGATTGCCTGCCCCTGCGCGCTGGGCATCGCCACGCCGCTCGCGCTCACCGCCGCCGTGGCGGCCGCCGCGCGGCGCGGCATCCTGGTGAGCGACACGCGCGTGCTCGAGACCATTCGCGGCGTGCGACGTGGTGGTCCTCGACAAGACCGGCACCGCGACCGCGGGGCGAGTTCGCGCTGCTCGAAGCGGCGGGCGATACCAGCCGCATGGCCGAACTCGCCGCGGTCGAAGCGCTGCTCGGAGCACCCCATCGGAAGGGCGCTGGCGGCGACGCGCCGCGCGGTCTGCGCGCTGCAGTGATATCGCCGTCCACGCCGGCTGCGGCATCAGCGGCATGGTCGACGGAACGCCACTATTTCCTGGGCAACCGCGCGCTGGCCGATCAGCCTCACCGGGCACGCCCGCCGCCCTGCCCCACCTCGAGCAAAGCCGACGTCTACTTCGGATGGGACGGCGAGGTGCGCGGCGCGCTCAGCTTCGGCGACCGCGTGCGTCCGGATGCCGCCGCGCTGTGCGCCGACCTGCGCCGCCGCGGCATCCGCACCGTGCTGCTCTCGGGCGATGCGCGCGCCGCCACGGAGCGCCGTCGCCGGCCGAGATCGGCGCCGACGAATGGATCGCCGAGGCCACGCCGGAGCGCAAAGTCGAACTCATCCGCGAGCTGCAACGGGCGGGCGCGCGCGTGGCCATGATCGGCGACGGCGTCAACGACGCGCCCAGCCTGGCGCAGGCCGATCTCGGGATCGCCCTCGGTTCCGGCACCGATATCGCCATGCAGGCCGCGCCGCTGGTGCTCATGGGCCGCTCGCTGCCGCGGTCACGCGAGACGCTCGACCTGGCGCGCCGCACTTTCCGCATCGTGCGGCAGAATCTGTTCTGGGCGTTCGCCTACAACCTCGTGCCGGCATCACGCTCGCGGTGGCGGGAGTGCTGAACCCCATTCTGGCGGCGGCGGCGATGGTGCTCTCCAGCCTTTCGGTAATCGGCAACTCGCGCCGACTGAAGAGTGCGGCCGACCTCAGGCAGCCACGCGTTCCGCGCCCGCTTCTCGCGCTGCCCTTGCTTTCCACGACAGCCACAGCGCCGAGATCGCTACCATCATCGCGGTCACGATCCCCGCCGCCAATGCCACGTGCCGGTGATCGATCGAGCTTCCGCTTGATCGGCTTGTATCAGCTCGCCGTACACCATCATGACGTGAACCCAGTACACCATCAGCGAATTCTTGCCCATCACCTGCATCCAACTCCAGCCCGGCGAGCGCAGTATTCGTGTCCACAGGTACGCTCCCGCCATGATCAGCAGGCATGATGCCGAAGCGGATCAGGATCAGCGCCGGGCTATTGGTCCAGAAATTCGAGCTCGGATAGACGGAATAGGGAATGTTGGAGAAATACTGGCCGCCGAAGACCAGGCCGAAACCTAGCAGCACGGACCACTGCATCAAGCGGTCGAACCGTTCCTCCGCCGTGCGCTTCACCAGCGTGCCCGTCGCCATGCCCGAACGCGACGTAAGAGGCGCAAGGGAAGAAGGCGAAGCTGGCCGCGCCCGGCACCCGGCACCAGGTATTCCTGCGAACAGCGCCGGGACCGCAGTCCCAGGGCAGATTCGCCATCAGCGGGGCCGCCGCGGCGATCGCCAAGCCCGGCCGCAACGGCAAAGCGCGCGCGGTCACCATATCCAGAAGCGCGACCGCCGCAAACGCACGCCATCGCGCCACCCCCATGCAGTTGAGGATGTCCACCTTCGCCAAGCTCCTGCCAGTCTCCATGGGACAGGCTGAGCGAGCCAGTTGGTGAAGCGGAACAGGTAGGCGATGCCGAGGATGTAACCCGCGCGCCGCAGCGAAATCAGCCAGCGGCGCAGCGGCGGGACCTCGCGGCGCTCCAGGCTATCCATCTGGAAGGCCGTGCGTCATGCCCGCCATGAAGCAGGAACAGCGGCGCCGCCATCCCGCCCACGAACTGCGAAAGCACGTAGTGGCCGCCGTCCCGCAAGTCCATGCGAGTCAGCGAATTGAAGGTGTGGCACTGGATCATGATGACTACGGCCAGTCCACGCATCCAGTCCAAAAAAGGGAATCGCTTCACAATTCAGGAGCGTCGTCTGGTCGATTATAGCCGATTCCGGGTTTGTCTTGCATGTCACATTTGGCGCGAATATGACGCTGGCGCGGACATGCCTGGCGGATTTTGGCGATATGGGGAATTGCGCTGCTGAGTTACTCGAATTCGTTTCACCCCGCGCTGGTGGTCGAGCCACTCCATTCCGCAGGCGATATGCGCCGGCTCGTCGAACGTGTGGTTGAAGACCGTATAGGTGGAAACAATCCGCAGCGACGCGAACGCAATCAGCGCCGCCGCGAAAGCGATCGAGGATGACGCCTGCTTGCGCCTGGCCTTCCCCATCGCAATCCTTTACGACTGGTCGAGCAATTCCAGGAGCTTCTCCTGCACGTCTTCCGAGTTGGGATTGTCCGGAGTGATCACCAGGATGGTATCGTCACCCGCGATGGTGCCGACGATCTGCGGCCAGCCCTCCCGGTCGAGCGCGACAGCCACGGAGTTCGCGTGGCCGGGCGCGGTCTTCAGGATCACCAGGTTTTGCGCGCGCAGCACGTCGAGCAGGAACTCGGCCGCCAGCAGGCGGAAGCCCGGCCCCGATTCCTCGGGCGCCATCTCCTGGTACCCTTCGCGGGTCTTCACCAGGCGCAGGTCGCGGAGATCGCGCGAAAGCGTGACCTGCGTGGCGGCGATGCCGTCGCGCTTCAGCTCTTGCGCCAGCTCCTCCTGCGTGTAGATCTTCTTGGAACGGATCAGCTTCAGAATCTGGCCCTGACGATAGGTCTTGGTCATCGCTTCATCTCCTCGAGCCGCTCTTTCGCCTCAGCCAGCGCCAATGCGACGGCTTTCGGACCGGTGCCGCCCGGAACCTCGCGCGACTGCATGCCTTTCTTCGGGTCGAGCAGTTCCGCCATGACGCCCGTGAACTGCGGCGCGAAAGCCTGCATCTCCTCCGGAGTCCATGCAGCTGGCTTCTTGCCGTTGCGAACCGATTCGAGCACGAAGCGGCCCACGATCTGGTGCGCCTGGTGGAACGGCGTGCCGGCGCGCGCCAACGCCTCGGCCAGGTCAGTGGCCACCACCCAGCTTTCCTCGGCGGCCGCTGCGGGCCTGGCCGGATTGAGTTTCGCCGATTCGATCACCGCCCGCATCATTTCGAGCGAACCCGCCAGTTGGTCGGCAGCTTCGAACAGCGGCACCTTGTCTTCCTGCATGTCGCGGTTGTAGGTCATCGGCAGGCCCTTCATCGTGACCATCAGCGACGTCAGGCTGCCCATCACACGGCCGCTTTTGCCGCGAATCAGCTCGAGCGAATCGGGGTTCTTCTTCTGCGGCATCAGGCTCGAACCGCTGGTGACGCCATCGCCTAATTCGAGCCAGCCGAACTCCTCGCTCGAATAAAGAATCCAGTCTTCGGCGATGCGGCTTAAGTGCAGCATCGTGACGCTGGCGGCGTAGAGGAAGTCGAGCGCGAAATCGCGGTCGCCCGACACATCCATGCTGTTGCGCGTGACGGCGGCGAAGCCGAGGTCCCTGGCGATGGCTTCCCGGTCGAACGGAAAGCCGCTGCCCGCCAGCGCGCCGGAACCGAGCGGCAACACGTCGGCGCGGCGCTGGGCTTCGCCAAAACGTTCCCAATCGCGCGCGAACATCTCGAAGTAAGCGAGCAGGTAGTGCGGCCACAGCACCGCCTGCGCGCGGCGCAGATGGGTATAGCCGGGGATCACTGCGCCGGGGTAAGCGTTCGCCAGGTCGAGCAGAGCGCCCAGCACTCCGCACAGCAACTCGCGCATGCGCCCGCACTCTTCGCGCAGCCAGAGCCGCGTATCGAGCGACACCTGCTCGTTGCGGCTGCGGCCGGTGTGGATCTTATCGGCCACCGCGCCCGCCTTCTCCTTCAGCTTGCGGATGACGAGCGTGTGGACGTCCTCATCGGTCGCCCCTTCGTAAAACGAGGAGGCGGCCGATTCGGCACGGATCTGATCGAAGGCCGCGACTATCTCGGCGCGCTCCCCGGCGGTCAAAATGCCGACCCGCTCGAGCGCGCACGCAAAAGCCTGCGAACCGCGAATATCGGCGTCGATCAGGCGCCGGTCGAAATCGAGCGAGCCGGAAAAGCGCTCGAAAATTTCCGAAGGTCCGGTTTCGAAACGTCCGCCCCAGAGCTTCATTTCGTCTTCGCCGCCAGGGCCCGCACCTTGATGGGCAGGCCGATCAGGTTGATGAAGCCGAGGGCGTCCTTCTGGTCGTAGCTGTCGCCCATGGTGAAGCTGGCGATATCGAGCGAGTACATCGAATAGGGGCTCTTACGGCTGATCGGTTCGATATTGCCCTTGTAAAGCCGCAGCTTGATTTCGCCGGTGGCGGACTCGCTGACCTTCTCGAAGAAGGCGTCGAGCGCTTCCCGCAGCGGCGTGAACCACAGGCCGTTGTAGACCAGCTCGGCGTACTCGAGCGCGCGCTGCTGCTTGTAGTGCATGGTGCTCTTATCGAGCGTCAGCGCTTCGAGTTCGCGGATGGCAAA
This sequence comes from Terriglobia bacterium, assembly GCA_963796675.1. Taxonomy (GTDB): domain Bacteria; phylum Acidobacteriota; class Terriglobia; order Bryobacterales; family Bryobacteraceae; genus CAWCDJ01. The sequence continues at coordinate 75,398 of CAWCMS010000016.1, read as the reverse complement.
CATGATGAGCGATCCGCCCGGAGTCTCGTAGCAGCCGCGCGACTTCATGCCGACGAAGCGGTTCTCCACCAGGTCGATGCGGCCGATGCCGTGCTCGCTGCCGATGGCGTTCAACGTCTCCAGCAGTTCGAATGCCTTCATGCGCTTGCCATCCACCGAGACCGGCACGCCCTTTTCGAATCCGATGGTGACTTCGCCCGGAGTATTCGGGGCTTCGGCCGGGCTCTTGGTGAGCATCCAGATTTCGTCCGGCGCGGCATTGGCGGGGTCTTCGAGCGCGCCGCCTTCGTGTGAAATGTGCCAGATGTTGCGGTCGCGGCTATAGATCTTCGTGGTGGATTGCGCGATGGGGATGTTGTGGGCGCGCGCGTATTCGATCGCGTCCTCGCGCGAGATGATGTCCCATTCGCGCCAGGGGGCGATCACGGGAAGCTGCGGAGCGAGCGCCTTGTAGGTGAGCTCGAACCGCACCTGGTCGTTGCCCTTGCCGGTGCAGCCGTGAGCCAGCGCGTCGCAGCCGGTGGCCAGCGCCACTTCGACCTGCTTCTTCGCCAGCAGCGGACGCGCGATGGAGGTGCCCAGCAGGTACTTGTGCTCGTAGACGCCGCCGGAGCGGACCAGCTTCCAGAGATACTCGGAGACGAACTCCTCGCGCATGTCCTCGATGTGGACATCGATGGCGCCGGTCTTGCGCGCCTTCTCTTCGAGCCCGGTCAGCTCATCGCCGCCCTGGCCGATATCGCCGCACACCGCGACGACTTCGCAGCCGTAATTCTCCTTCAGCCACGGAATGATGACAGAGGTGTCCAGCCCGCCGGAGTAGGCGAGAGCTACTTTCTTCGGTTTAGTCATAAAGATTTACGGTAACACCGCTTCCTTTACGGTCGCGGATCGGTGAGAAGCATCAGGAGCAGCGCCTTTTGCGCGTGCAGGCGGTTCTCCGCCTGATCGAAGACCACCGACCGCGGGTGCTCCATGATCGAATCGGTTACTTCTTCGCCCCGCTTGGCGGGCAGGCAGTGCATGAAAACTGCCTCGGGGCTTGCGAGCCCGAACAATTCATCGTTTACCTGGTAAGCGCGGAAGGCCTTCTTGCGCTTGACCGATTCGTGTTCCTGCCCCATTGAGGCCCAGACGTCGGTATAGACGACGTGTGAGTTTTCGAGCGCCGGCGCGGGGTCGTGCGTGATCAGCAGGGAGGCGCCGGAAACCGCCGCCAGCCCCTCGGCCTGCGCGACCACTTCCGGAGTCGGGTTGTATCCTTCGGGACAGGCGAGGGCGAAATCCATTCCGAGCCGCAGCGAGGTCAGCATCAGCGATTGTGCGACGTTATTACCATCGCCGACGAAGGTGAGTTTGAGACCTTTCAATTCGCCGAAGTGTTCGCGGACCGTCTGGATATCCGCCAGTGCCTGGCAGGGGTGCCAGGCGTCGCTCAGGGCGTTGATTACCGGCACCGACGGACCACTCCGCCAGCCCTTCCACGGTCGATTGCAGGAAGACGCGGGCTACGATGGCGTTGACCCAGCGGTCGAGATTGCGAGCGACATCTTTCAGCGGTTCCCGTACCCCGATCGGGCCTTCGACAAAGACCGAACTGCCCCCCAATTGGGCAACGCCGACCTCGAAGGTAAGGCGGGTACGAAGCGAAGGCTTTTCGAAAAGGAGCGCGATCGACTTGCCCGCCAGAGCCTGGCCGAAATCTCGTGGAGAACTTTTAACTTCCGCTGCAAGATCAAGCAGATAAAGGAGTTCGTCCCCGGTAAGGTCGAGGTCGCGAAGCATGTCGCTGGAGGCGGCTTTTTGGATCTGATCAGGAGTCATGACACCGGCCATGGATAAAGCCTCGCTGAATTTTTATTCACTCAAGTGAATGATTACACAATCGAATCTGGATTTCAACCCGCCGCCGTCCGAAATCTGGGTGAAACTGCATCCCTGTCTTCGTCATCTAGTTAGTTAGGATGGTTAGAGGTTAGCCCGTGCGATTTATCTGGTTGGCGTTCAGTCTCGCGATCGCTTTACATGCGGGAAACGCGCAATACGAGACCGCCAGAAAACTGTTCAATGCGACGGACTTCGAGCGATCGCTGAAAGTCCTCCAGGCAATTCCCGATAAGGATGCCTCCGTCTACGAACTGATCGGCCGTGACTACTTCCTGATGGGTGAGTACAAGAGGGCCAGCGAGGCCCTCGAAAAGGCCGCCCAGGCAAACCCTGACAGCTCGGAAATCGCGTTGTGGGCCGGCAGAGCGTTCGGCCGCAGGGCGGAAACCTCGAGCATGCTGACGGCTCCCGGATTCGCCTCGCGCGCCCGCCAGTACTTCGAAAAGGCCGTGCAGTTGGACCCGCGGAACCTCGAGGCATTGAGCGATCTCTTCGAGTACTATCTCGAAGCGCCCGGCTTCCTCGGCGGAGGCATGGAGAAGGCCGAGGCTACCGCGGCGCAGATCGCCAATATCGATGTCGGCGAAGGCCATTGGTCCCAAGCGAAAATCCTCGAGAAACGCAAAGAGTACGCGAGTGCGGAAGCGCAATTGCGCCGCGCGATCGAAATCTCGCCGCAGCGCGTGGGCCGCTTTATCGAGCTCGCGCGATTCCTCTCCAATCAGGGCCGCTACGAAGAGGCCGAGCAGAGCCTGGCGCAAGCGGAAAAGATCGCGCCGAGCAGCCCCAAGGTCATCTACGCGAAGGCCGACCTGTATATTAAGAACAAGCGCAACCTGGATGTCGCCAAGAGCTTGTTGATTCGCTACATGAGCATGAATCTCTCCCCCGACGACCCGCCGCGGTCGGCAGCTGCGAAGCTCCTGAAACAGGCGCAGGGCGGCTAGCCCGGCATGTTTCTCGGCGAAGCTTTCAAATTCAGCCTGCAGGCGCTTCGCGCCAATCCCGTGCGCTCGTTCCTGACGGGATTGGGCATGGTGATCGGCACGGCTTCCGTAATCCTGGTGGTGACCATTTCGCTCACCAGCCGCGATTACATCCTGGAGCAGGTGCAGGGGATCGGCTCCAACATCATCTTTGCCTACTATGTCTCGGCGGGTACGGCCAACACGGCCGCCGACGCCGACTACATCAAAATGGCCGACGTGGAGGCGATCCGCGACCAACTCCGCAGCGACATCATCGCCGCCACCGGCGTGATGTCCAACTTCGACCGTGTGCTGATCGATGGCCGCGAGCGCGATGTCAAGGTGATCGGCACCGACGACGAGTATCAGGCGGTGCGAAACATCGTCATCAGCTCGGGCCGCTTTCTGGACGGGAACGACCTGCGGCAACGCTCCAAAGTGGCGTTGCTGACCGACCAGCTCGCCAAACGCAAATACGGCAGCACGAACGGCGCGCTCAACCAGGTAATCCGGCTATTCGGCCTGGAGTTCACCGTGATCGGCACGTTCCACGAGAAGGTCGAGACGTTCGGCCAGTCCGAAGTAGAGCGCGACACGGTGCTGATTCCGATCACGGTACTGCGGTACTTCACTCCGGTGGAGCGGATCGACCCGATGTACGTTCAGGTGCGCTCGCCGTCGGAGGTCGACCGCGTCGCCGGACGCGTGCAGGAGATTCTCGGCGCGCGGCATCGCGCCGGCGCCACCTACCGGGTCGAAACGCTGACCGCGATTCTCGAGGCGGCCAAGAACATCTCGCTGATTCTTTCGCTGGTCTTGATCCTGGTCTCGGCGATTACGCTGGTGATCTCGGGCATCGGCATCATGAACATCATGCTCGTCACCGTCACGGAGCGAACGCGCGAGATCGGCGTACGCCTCGCGGTGGGCGCATCGAAGCACGAGATCCTGATCCAATTCCTCAGCGAAGCGATGCTGGTCAGCCTTTCGGGCGGCATTCTGGGAATCCTGGTCGGCGTGGCGATTCCTCTGAGCGTCGGGCTGTTTGCCGACATCCGGATTCCGATTTCGCCGGTCGCGATCCTGGTAGCGTTCGGCGTCTCCTGCCTGGTGGGGCTGATCTTCGGAATGCTGCCGGCCAATCGTGCGGCGAGCCTGAATCCCACAGAAGCACTGCGGTACGAATAAGCCCGTATTCATTCACTGTAAAGGATCGTTAACTTCGTAGCGCCGCGGTAACAATCGCGGCCCGCGCGTCGTTCTTCCATTTAGAGACGCTGATGAGCTGATTCGAGCAAAGGCGACGATTCAAGATCATCACCGGATCAAATCAAAAGGAGACAACCAAATGAAGAAGAGTTTGCTGATCGCGCTCGGAGTGTGCCTGGCCTCGGTGGCCGCGGCTCTCGCCCAACCTTACAATATGATCCGGGTCAACCTGCCGGGCCCCGTCGTCGTCGGAAGCGCCACGCTGCCGGCTGGAGAGTTCCTCATCATGGACATGAACAACGGCGGCTCCTCCTCGATCGTGATGATTCGCTCCGAATCCGGCCCTGCCGCGACCCTGCTGATGGACCGCACCGGCGAAGTGAAGAATGCGGACCCCGATCACGAGATCGTGTCGCTGAAGAACACGGCCAAAGGCTACGAGATTCAGAGCCTGCAGATCAACGGTCAGGAATACCGCAGCATTCAGCGCTAATGCTAGTCTCGCGGCGCGATCACCAGGCCGGCCGCTCCGACGATGCCCGAGCGGTCGGACACTTCCTGTTCGACGATGGGTACATCGCGGCCGAGCAGGCCGTGCGACCTCTCCCATACCTCCCGCCGCAATGGGTCGAGCAGGTCCTCGCCCGCATCCGCCACCTGCCCGCCGACGATTACGAGTTCGGGATCGAAGACGTGCAGCAATCCAGCCAGCGCGGCAGCCAGACGGCGGATCGCGTAAGAGACGATCGCTCCCGCCAGGCCGTCGCCTTCGCGCGCGGCCTGAAAGATGGTGCGGCAGGTCAGCAGGTGAGGCTGTTCGCGGAACAGCGTGGTGAGTATCGAGGCACATCCGCGATGCACCGCGGACCACGCTTCGGCCTCGATGGCGCGGGCCGAGAAAACAGTCTCGAGGCAGCCGCGATTGCCGCAGGTACACACGCTGCCCTCGGGATCGACAGTGATATGGCCCAGGTGACCGGCCACGCCCGAATGTCCACGCAGGAGGCGCCCGCCGGCCAGCACCGCGCCGCCGACGCCCATGCCCAGCGTGAGCATGAGGACGTGCTCGCGGTTCTTCGCCGCTCCCCAGACCATTTCGCCCGCCAGCGCCACGCGCGCATCGTTGTCGGCGAAGACGGGAATTTCGAGCGGCAGCCCGATGACGTCGCTCAGCCTCAAGCCTTCCAGAAAATGCAGCGCGCCGGGCAGCGTCTCGACCAACGTGCTGTCCGGATCGATGATGCCCTTGCAGCCGATGCCGGCGCCATCGGGTGGAGCGGTGGCCTCCACCAGCCAACCGATCGCCTGCCGCAACCCAGCCATGAACGTATCGAGATCATTGGGAGTGTCGATGGTACGCGAAGCCAGAATCGCGCCGTTAGGGTCCACCATCCCGGCACGGATCTGGTTGCCACCGATATCGATTCCTAATACGACCATTCGTCCTCCGGTTCAGATTCCTGTTACCCGCCAGCCGCCGTCCACCGAAATCACTTCGCCGGTAATCGACCGCGCATCGGAGCCGAGCAGGTAGATCGCCGTGCGCGCGGCATCTCCGGCATCCACCAAACCTCCAACCAGCGGCTGCTTCTTGCGGATGAATTCGTCGACTTCGGTCGGAATCGCGGCCAGACTGGCCGGCGTTCTCACGAAGCCCGGGGCGATCACGTTGACACGGATCTGGTGCGGCGCGTAATACGACGCCATGGCGCGGCTCATCGCCACAATAGCGCCTTTTGCGGCCGTATAGGCGTGATGAGCGAAGTGGCGCGGCTCGGGCGCTTCCGTCAGGACACTTCCGGTGTTAAGGATCGAACCGCGCACGCCGTCTTCGGGCAGCATCTGCTGCAGCATCCGGTTGATCACCGCACGGCACATGCGGAACGTCACATCGAGATTGCGGCTAAGGGTGACGGACCAGCCTTCATCGGTACATTCGTGCACCGGACCGTCGCCGAAACGGCGTCCGCTGAGCCCGGCGGCATTGAACAGCGCGTCGACGCGGCCGAAGCGGGAAAGGCATTGCGCCAGGATCGAATCCGCCGCATGGGGAGCCGCAAGATCGCCGGTCCAGAGCTCGGCGCCGGTCTCGGCGGCAAGTTCGATGCCGGAAATCTCGTCGTTGGTCGCGATCAGCAGATGCGCGCCTTCGAGCACCGCCGTCCGCGCGGCGGCGGCGGCAATTCCGGTCGATCCGGTGAGAATCAGAGTCTTACCCAGAAGGTTCGTCAACTCTTTCAATGTACTCCGAACCGCAAAACGTCAACCGATGCCGATGCGATGCAGCTTCATCAGGTTCGTGGTGCCGGAGCGTCCCACCGGCTGCCCCGCCAGGAAGACCACCAGTTCGCCGCGCTTGAGATAGCCGCCATCGATCATCACTCGATCCATCTGCGCCAGCATTTCATCGGTGTTCGACACATCGGGCGCGAGAATCGGAGTCACCCCGTAGTTGATCGCCAACTGGCGCGCCGTGGTATCGTGCGGCGTGATCGCGAAGACCCACACCGGCGGACGGTACCGCGAAACCAGCCGCGCGCTCGACCCGGTCGACGTGAAGACGACGATCGCGGAAGCCTTGGCATCGCGCGCCGCGTGGTATGCGTTATCGGCCAGGATTTCCGGATTCGCCGGCTGAGGGGAATGCGGCGGCTCCTGGTAGCCCTTGCTGCGCAGCGAAGCTTCCGATTCGGCGGCGATCCGCGCCATGAACTTCACCGCCTCCACCGGGTATTTGCCGACAGACGTTTCGGCCGAGAGCATCACCGCGTCGGTGCCGTCGTAGATGGCGTTGGCGACGTCGCTCACCTCGGCGCGCGTAGGCGTGGGGTGTTCGATCATCGATTCGAGCATCTGGGTGGCGGTGATGACGAAACGGGCCTTGCGCCGCGCCCGCCGGATGATCGATTTCTGGATGCGCGGCACGCGCTCGAGCGCCGTCTCGACGCCCAGGTCGCCGCGCGCCACCATCACGCCGTCGCTCACATCAAGAATCGCTTCGATGTTGTCGGCGCCTTCCGGCTTTTCGATCTTGGCGATGATCGAGACCGGACGACCGCCGAGCCGATCCCGCAATTGCATCACGTCGCCGGCGCGGCGGACGAACGAGAGCGCCACGAAATCGACGCCGGCGTTCAATCCGAAATGCAGATCGGCCAGATCCTTTTCGGTGAGCGAAGGGATACTGATCGCGACACCTGGAAGATTGATGCCCTTGTGGTCTCCGATCACGCCGCCCGCAACCACCTCGGTCCGCACGGCCACGCCGTCGGTCGCGATGGCGCGCAGTTCGACCGCTCCATCGGCCAGCAGGATGCGGTCGCCGGGCTTCACGTCCTCGGCAAAGTGAGCATATCCGGTGGATGCCGTCTCGCAGTCACCGACAATCTGTTCCGTCGTGATGGTGAAAGTGGCGCCGTTGACCAGCGTGCAGGAGCCTCCCTGAAATTTACCGAGCCGGATCTTGGGGCCCTGCAAATCGAGAAGAATTCCGCCGTGGATTCCATTCGCACGCGCGGCGCACCGCACGGCGGCGACGCGCGCTTCGTCTTCCTCCCGCGTGCCGTGCGAGGCGTTCAAGCGGAAAACGTCCACGCCCGCCTCGAGCAGCTGATTCAGTACTCCCGGGGCATCGGTAGACGGGCCTAGCGTGGCAACAATCTTGGTATTGGGCATCCCTGTGTTCCTATTGTGCCAGAGTGCCCGCGCGCCCTCAGTGTTGAGGGCCGGAGTGCTTCGGGATCCAATCGCCGATCAGTTCCAGCGCCGCCGGCGAAAAGGTCTCTTCGATGGTGGTGTATTCAGCCAGCGTGCACTCGCGGCACTGCTGGAAGAGGTGATTGAGACCGGGCAGCTCCTTCGTGGTGTAGTCCTTGTTACCACCCGCCGCCAGCGCCGCGGCGATGACCGGCAGATTCTGTGCGGGCGACACCTGCAGATCCCGCGAACCGTTCAGGGCGAGCACCGGCATCTTGAGCTTGCGCAGCGCCGCCGCGGGATCGTAGAAGACGAACGACCGCAGCTCCGGCGACGCGAACGCCGCGACTTGCGCGAAGACCGCCTGCTCGCGGGAGGCCATCCGATTGCGGACGTCCTCGGGTGCGGAGAACTTGAGCTTCTCCCAACTTAACCTCATCTTGGCGATGGCACCCTGCGGGTCCTTGCTATCGCGCAGCGCCTCGATCATCGCCTTCTGCACCGCGCGATTTTGCGCGATGGCGGCGTCGCTGGCACCTTGCGAGTGCGCAATCATCTCGGCCTGCCGCTCCATCACCTGCTCGCCCGGCACGCCTGTGCCCGCCAGCATCACGACGAACGCAATCCGCGGATCGCGCGAGGCGGCCAGCGGCCCCACGATGCCTCCCTCGCTGTGACCGATCAGGCCGATGCGATTGCCGTCGATCTCCTTGCGTCCGCGCAGGTAGGCAACTCCGGCGAGGACGTCGCCCGCCATATCATCGAGAGTTGATTCCGAAGACTTTCCCGTCGACTTGCCGACGCCGCGATCGTCCACCCGCAGCACGGCGATCCCGCGCCGCGTCAGGGCATCGGCGATCACGAAGAACGGCTTGTGTTCGAAGAGCGTCTCGTCACGATCCTGAGGCCCCGAGCCGGTGATCAGAATGGCCGCCGGGAATGGACCCGGGCCCTTGGGTAGCGTCAGTGTGCCGGCGAGTGTCACGTCGCCCCCGCTCTGGTAAGTGACGTCCTCAGCCACATACGGAAAAGGAGGCTTGGGCGTTTGGGGACGCTTGAGTTTTTCGACTTCAGCCACACGTCGAAACGTGAGCGGCAGGTCCCCACCCTGGGTGAACGTGCCGCTGATTTCGTTGCCGTCCGCGCTGAGCGTGCCGTCGAAGGAGACATGCAGATTGGGCAGTTCGAGGTGCAGTTTGCCTTGATCGAATTTGGTGGTCTCGACCGGAATTCCCATGGCGCCCTGGTCGATGCTATCGAGCTTGGAAACCAACCCTCCACTCGCATCTTTGGCAACGTGCAGCCCGAGCCTGAGGCTGACCGCGCCCACGTTCAGCGTACCCTGCCAGGTACCCTCTACGCTGCCCGGCTGTGCCCAAAGAGGCCACGCCAGCAGCAGCAACAAGGCTAACCGGATCATCGACTCATTGTCCTATGTATCTTGCCCGCTTGCACCACCATCGAGATATGCGCCGTATTTGCGATATCCGTTAGCGGATTTGCCTCCAGCACCACCAGGTCCGCGCGCTTTCCGGGTTCGACCGTGCCGATCTCCGCATCCTTGCGCAACGCGCGGGCGCCATTGATCGTGGCCATGCGAAGGACGTCGGGCGTGGGAATCCCCGCGCTCGCCAGAAGGCGGAGCTCTTCGTGGAAGGCGACGCCTGGAATGATCCAGGGGAAGGGCGTATCGGTCCCGGCGGTGAGGAGGACGCCGCCGTCATACAGGCGCTTCACCAGCGCCAGCAGTTTCGGCCATTGAGCACGCGCCGCTCGGTACTGTTCCGGCGTCCAGTCCACCGTATTGCTGCGGCGCGCGAAGCCGGCCCACAGCTTGGGCGGCGCCACCGCGCGATCGGGATTGTCCGTATACCGCGGATCGTCGCCCCAGAATTTCGTGCGAAAAGCCATCAGGGTGGGGTCCACGGAAACGTGATGTTCCGCCAGCAAGGCGATCATCTCGCGGATCGACGGCGCATCGAGATCCAGATGCTCCAGCCAATAGACGCGGCCGAACATATCCGGGTGGTAGTCAGGCTGCGCCGCGGCCGGCAGATACGCGGTGGACCAGGGTGCGGCGTGGCAGAGGAAGTCGATGCCCATACGCACCGCCTCCGTCCAGGTGGTGGCCTGCACGTGGCCGATTACCCGGATGCCGCGGCGGTGCGCTTCGTCGATCGCCACCCGCACCAGTTCGGGCGGCATATCCTGGTAGACCTTGATGAAGTCGACGCCCGCGCTCGCCTGCCAGTCGACCTCGGCACGAACTTCCGCTTCCGTGTTCACCGGCGCGTAGATCGCGTGGCGGAACGAGCCGGTATTCAGAATGCGCCCGGCCGTCAGGATCCGCGGGCCGTCGACCTCTCCGCGCGCAATCATTCCCCGGACCGTGACGATCGGCTCGGTGGCATCGCCCGTATCGCGGATCGTGGTGATGCCGTGATCCACCAACGCCCGCAGCAACTGCAGCGAGGTCTGGCGATCGAACACCGGCATCGGACGGCCGTCCTCATCGAGCGGGGGAAACAGCGCGTGGACATGCATGTCGATGAAGCCGGGTGCCACGTACCTGCCCTTCAGGTCGAGGACCTCGGCGCCTCTCGGCGGTCGGTAGGACGACGCGGGAGCTATCGAGCGGATGCGCCCGGCTTCGATTGCGATCGCGCGGTCCTGTTCCACGGCACCGCGCACCACGTCGATCAGGGCGACGTGATTCAAGACCAGGAGCGCAGCCGCCAGCATGCCTATTGCCCGCTGGTGAAATGATCCCAGGCGGCGCGCGCGAGCTTCGCGATCACGGCGTCGCGGACCTCTTCGGGGGCGGTGGAATCGGAAATGAAAACAGCCACGGCAAGATGCCGGCCGTCAGGCAGGGTGATGAGTCCAACGTCGTTGGTGGCGCGCGTCAGGCCGTTGGTGGTGCCGGAACTGCCGGTCTTGTGCGCCACGCGCGTGCCGGGCGGCAACAGGCCTTTGATCCGCTTGGGCCCGGTCTGCGTCCCGGTCATCCACTGCATCAGCAGCGTGCGGCTGGTGGGCGAAAGGCCTTGCCCCTTTTGAAACTTCACGAGGAGTGCCGCCATTTCGAGCGGTGTGGCCCAGTTGCGGTATTGCACCATCGGCCCGGTGGCCATCTCGGCTTCGCTGGTGGCCACCGCGATGCCGTGAATGCCGACCCCCTGCAAATACGCCGTAACCTCGCCCGGACCGCCTGCCAGCCGCAGCAGAACATCCGACGCCGTGCCATCGCTTTCCGAAACCATGAAGCGAAGTAGGTCGCGAAGGTGCAGGGTCACGCCGGTGGGGAAGCGGTCGCGGATGGGGCTATGAAGGCCCGGGGGCACCATGTCGGCCTTCGACACAGTCACCTCCTGGTCGAGTTGCAGGGTGCCCTCATCGACCTTGTGCAGTATTGCCATGCCGATGGGGAATTTATAGACGCTCTGCATCGGGAGCCGGGTGTCGCCTTCGATCGAAACACTTTCCCCGGTCTCCACCACCACTGCCGCCGCTCCCACCTTTCCGTGCGCCTCGGCCGCGATTTGCGCGAACCGGTCGGCCAGTGGCGTTTGCGCGGCTAAAAACAGCAGCAGGGCGAGCATGAAATTCAGAATACCAGCCGCGCCGCGAAACATTGTATGCTGGCGGGTTGCTGCTCCGGGCCGAAAAAATCACCAAACATTATGGAGGCGTGAACGCCTTGCGCGATGCGCATTTTGGGCTGGAGCGCGGCGAGGTCCACGCGTTGATCGGCGAAAACGGCGCGGGTAAGAGCACACTCGCGAAGATCATCGCCGGATCGGTGCGTGCCGACCATGCGGAGATCGAAGTCGAGGGCCGGCCGGTCACCATCACGAGCCCGCTCGATGCGCAGCGCCTCGGCATCGGCATCATCTACCAGGAGCTCGACCTCTTCCCGAATTTGACTGTCGGCGAAAACCTGGTCATCGGTAACCTGCATTTTCGCGAAGGCAGCGTCGTCCATTCGCGCCGGATCGAGGCCTTCTGCCGGCCGTTCCTCGAACAGGTGGGGCTCGATTGCCCGCTCGGCGAAATGGTGGCGGACCTCCCGGTGGGCAAGCGCCAACTCTTGGCCATCGCGCGTGCCCTCAGCATGAACGCCCGCATTCTGCTGATGGACGAACCCACCAGTTCGCTGTTCGACGACTCCGTGGAGCGCCTCTTCCAGCTGATCCGCGACCTGAAGGGCCAAGGTGTCTCGGTAGTCTACGTCTCGCACAAGATGGAAGAGATGTTCCGCATCTCCGACCGCATCACCGTGCTGCGCGACGGCCAAACCGTGGCGACACTCGAAACCACCGCTACCAGCCCGGCCGAGATCATCCGCCTGATGGTGGGGCGCGAACTGCAACTGGCCGAACGCACGGAGCGGCCACCGGGCGAAGTGGTGCTCCGCGCCGAAAACCTGACCACGCGTAAACTGCACGACATTTCCTTCGAGTTGCGGCGCGGCGAGGTGCTCGGCGTGGCGGGACTGGTGGGCGCGGGACGCAGCGAGCTCGGCGCGGCGCTCTGCGGGTTGGACCCTCTCTCGAGCGGGCGAGTTCAATTTGAGGCTGGCCTGCCCAGCATCTCCCTGCTCCCCGAAGACCGGCGCGAACAGGGCCTCATGATGGACATGAGCGTGATGGAAAACGGCACGCTCGCCGCCCTCGCGCGATTCTCCCGCTTCGGCTTCCTGCGTCAAAAGGAAGAAACCCGCGCGCTCGATCCACTGATGCGCGATCTCGCACTCCACTGCCCCTCGATGGACGCCGCGGTCTCCACGCTCAGTGGCGGCAATCAACAGAAGGTGCTGCTGGCCCGCTGGCTGCTCGTCAATCCCGACGTGCTGTTTCTCGACGACCCCACGCGCGGTATCGACGTCGCCGCCAAGCAGGATATCTACCGCATCATCGATGCGCTCGCCGGGGCGGGCAAGGGAGTCATTCTGGTCAGCTCCGAACTGCCCGAGTTGCTGCGCTGCTCGGACCGCATCCTGGTACTCTGCGAGGGGCGGATCACCGCAGCCTTTGACGCGAAGGAGGCGACCCAGGAGAAAATTATGGCGTCGGCAACCGCATGAGCATTCCGTGGCGCAAGGCCAGGAGCTTCGCGGCCCTGGCGGGCATCGTCATCCTGGCGATCCTGATCAGTCCGGTGGCGTCGGACGGCTCGCGCATCTTCCTCGAAACCGGCAATCTCACCGACATCCTGCGCCAGGTCTCGCTGATCGGCATGATCTCGCTCGCCATGACGCTGGTGATCCTTACCGGCGGCATCGATCTCAGCGTGGGCAGCATTCTAGCGCTTTCGACCACGCTCACCGCCATGTTCCTGACGCGCTACTGGGGCGGCGCGGGCGAGGGCGCGCATATCGCCATGGCGATCGCCGCGGCGGTCGCGGCATGTACGCTCGCGGGCGCGGCAAATGGCGCGGTCATCGCCGGGCTGAAGATCCAGCCTTTCATCGTCACGCTGGCTTCGATGATCGGCATCCGAGGCCTGGCAAAGTGGCTGTCGAACAACGAGAACATCGATATCGGCTTCGGCCGCGACGTGGCCGCGCAGTTTGCGGAGATCTTCCGCTCGAAGGCGGTGGTCATCGGCTCCTACGCTGCTTCGGCCGCCGCGTTTTGGGTGCTGCTCTCGCGCACAGTGTTCGGCCGCTACGTAAGGGCCGTCGGTGACAACGAACGGGCCGCCGAGTATGCGGGCCTGCCGATCCGCCGCACCAAGCTCTGGGTCTATGCGCTCTCCGGGCTGGTTTCCGGCTTCGCGGGCGTGCTCTATGCGGCGGAGAATCACCAGGGCAATCCCAACGCGGGAGTGGCCTATGAGCTTGACGCCATCGCCGCGGTGGTGATCGGCGGGACACGCCTTTCCGGCGGCAAAGGGTCGATTTCCGGTACCATCGTGGGGACCCTGATTATGGGAGTTCTGACCAACATGCTGCGGCTGAACAACGTCGATAGCAACGTGGAGATGATGATCAAGGCGGTGATCATCGTCCTGGCGGTGGCGGCGCAGCGGGAGCGCAACGAAAAATGAAGCGTACCTTTTTCCTGGCCGCCGCGGCGCTGGCGATGACCGCGTGCGGCGGAAACAACAGCGGATCGAAACGGCAGTTGATGGTGGCGTTCAGCCAGGCGAACAACGCGGAGCCCTATCGCGCGGCGCAGAACGCGCTCATGACCAAGCTCTTCGCCCAGTACCCGGACGTGAAGCTGGTGATCTCCGACGCGCAGCAGGACAACAGCAAACAGGTGGCGCAGGTGGAGACCTTCATCCGCCAGAAGCCGGATCTCCTGATCGTGGCGCCCAACGAACGCGCGGCGCTGACCGCGGTGATGGGCGAGGCCACCGCCGCGCATATCCCCACGGTCTGCCTGGAACGCGACATCGTGCAGCCGAATTACACCAGCTACGTCCACAGCGACAATGTCGCGATCGGGCGGCAAGCCGGGCAGTTCATCGTCGATTATCTGACGAAGAAGTACGGCAAGCCGCAAGGGAACATTGTAGCCATGCGCGGACTGTTGGGAGTGGAAGGCGAGATCCATCGCGACCAGGGCGCGAAGGAGGTTTTCGACCGCTACCCCGGCATCAAGATCGTCGCCGACCCGGTGGCCGACTGGATCCAGGCCAAGGCTAAAGACCGCATGACCGAAGTGCTGCGCGCGCAGCCGAAGATCGACGTGGTCTACGGGCATAACGACCCGATGGCCATCGGCGCGTATCTCGCGGCCAAGGAACTGGGCCGCGAAAAGGAGATGATCTTCGTCGGCGTGGACGGCCTCGGCGGTCCGGCCGGCGGCATCAGGAAGGTGATGGATGGCGTGCTGGCCGCGACGTTCGTGTATCCGTTGTGCGTGGACAAGACCGTCGAGATCGGCAACCGCATTCTGCACGAGCCGGGCTTCCAGCCGCAGAAGGATTACACGATCGACCCGGTGCTCGTGACGCCGCAGAACGCGGCGGAGATGTACCAGAAGTTCACGATTCCCGGTTTGGACCAATGAAGCTTCTGCTCCTGGCCTGTTGCCTCACGGCATCCGCACAGACGTGGGTGATGCAGGAAAGCGGCACTACGGCGTCGCTGCGTGGTGTGAGCGCGGTGAATGCGCAAGTCGTATGGGCCAGCGGCGCCGGCGGAACCTATCTCAGGACGACCGACGGCGGCGCCCACTGGACGGCGGCGAAGGTGCCCGGCGCTGAAAGCCTGGATTTCCGCGACATTCATGCGGTGGATGAACATACCGCCTACCTGATGAGCGCCGGCAAGGGCAATCTGTCGCGGATTTACAAGACTACCGACGGCGGCAACAATTGGACGCTCCAGCTCGCAAACCCGGACGCGCAAGGTTTCTTCGATGCACTGGCGTTCTGGGATCCGCGGCATGGGATCGCGCTCGGTGACCCGGTCGATGGCCGCTTCACCATCTTCACTACCGATGACGGCGGCGCTCGCTGGCAGCGCCAACGCGGTCCCGAGGCGTTGAAGGACGAAGGAGCGTTCGCTGCAAGCGGCACGTGCCTGATCGCGCGCGGCGCTCACGACGCATGGTTCGGGTCCGGCGGCGGCCGCGTGTTCCATTCAGCGGACAACGGCCGTACCTGGCAAGCGTTCTCCACACCGGTGCGCCACGACGTTCCATCCGCGGGCATTTTCTCGCTGGCTTTCTCCGATGGCCGGCACGGCATCGCCGTGGGCGGCGACTATCAGCATGATCACGAAACGGCGGGCAACATCGCAGTCACGACCGATGGCGGCCGCACCTGGAGCGAGCCAAACGGCCACCCCACCGGGTTCCGTTCAGCAGTAGCCTGGGTACCGGACGGCAAATGCTGGATCGCGGTCGGAACTTCCGGCTCCGATATCTCGCACGATGGAGTCACCTGGAAGACTTTCGACGCGCGCGCGTTCAACGCGATCTCATTCGTATCGTCGAAGGCCGGGTGGGCAGTGGGGCCCAGGGGTGTGATCGCACGGTGGTGAGAAAATCCGAAGCGGACGCGCACTATTTTGTCCAATGGCTTATTCTCACCGGCTGCTGCCACATCTCTATGTGATCGGAGATCCGCTATTTGTCACTTTCCGGTTGCAGGACAGTCTTCCAGGGAACCGAGTCTTTCCGGATCATCTGCCCGCTGGCAGGGCTTTCGCATACATGGACCGGCTCTTGGACGAGGAAGGCGCCGGCGAATCGCACATGCGCACACCCGCTGTCGCGCAGGCGGTGATTGCGGCCATCCATAAAGGCGTACCCGCGGACTACAGCTTGCATGCCTGGGTCGTGATGCCTAATCATGTGCATTTGCTGCTGACGCCTCAGATCGATCGTTCGATAGTGCTAAGAAGATTGAAAGGGACTTCGGCGCGCGAAGCCAATCGCTTGCTGGGTCATACGGGACAGCCTTTCTGGCAAGCGGAATCGTACGACCATCTTGTGCGTAGCCGGGAAGAGTTCGGGCGCATCGAAAGCTATATTCTTCAAAACCCGGCGGGCAGGCCTCTCGCGTTCGCCAGAGAAACACTCTGGTCAAGCGCCTCGTGGGGCAGGGTTCACCCTGCGGAGGGCTTCAGCCCGACTCCTGAAGTCGGGCCCACCAGCCAATGCCACCGGGCGCACGGGAGATCCGGTCGCGCCGCGGATCTTGAGCGGCAAGGCCACGAACAGAAACTCCTTCACGCGCTCGGCCGCGAGTTCTTCCAGATTGAGGCACTCGATGATGTGGGTGCCGCTTTCCACCAGCAGGTGTACGTGCACCGGCATCCCGGCATCCGGCACTTTTTCGAATGCCACGGTGTCCGACCCGGCAGCGTAGACACCGCGGGTGCTCAGCCATTGTGCGCCCGCAAGCGCCGGTCCGGGTCCGCGCACCTCCGAGATGAACTTGCGAGCGTCGCCGAAATACCGCGCCCATCCGGTCCGCAGCAGCACCACGTCGCCCGCGCGGATCTCAATGCCCTCGGCGGCGGCGTCGAGCTCGGAAGGCGTGATCTCGAAGTCTTCCGGCAGCACCGCGCCGTACCGGCCTGCAATATCCAGCAGCACACCCCGGCGCAAAATCGGAGGCACGCCGTCGATCGAATGCTTTTCCAGGCCGCCCTCCCAGGATTGCTCCTCTTCGGCCGGCACTCCGCCGTGCAGTTTGCCGCAGCAGGAGAAATGCGAGAGCGCGTCGATGTGCGTCCCCACGTGGCTCCCGAGAGCGATCGCGTCGGAGGCCGAGCTGTTGCCCTGCGGCCCCACGAAATCGCCGTGTCTCTTCACCAGGCTGTACAGAAACGGCGGGTGCGAGGGATGGTGCGGCATGCCCACGAAGTACGGCTGCGCCAGGTCGAAGACGCGCGCAGCGGCCAATTGGCAGATGGATTCGCTGGTCATTCTTTGATCTCCGGAGAGGCAATGAAGCGGTAGCCCACCCCGCGCACCGTCAGCAGGTGGCGCGGGCGGGTCGGATCGTCTTCGATGTAGCGCCGCAGCCGCACGATGAAGTTGTCGATCGCGCGGGTGTCGGTGTCCTCGTGCAGCCCCCACACCTCCTCGAGCATGGCTCTTGCGCGACACGGGCTTGCCCTCGTGCTGGATCAGGTAGCGAAGCAGGTTCGCTTCCATCAGGGTCAGCGGGAAGACCTGCCCGCGCACGTGCAGCTCCAGCAGATCGAAATGCACCGACTTTTCGCCGAAGTTGAAAACTTCATCGGGCTCGGGTGGCGGTGCCGGCTGCCCCATGGACGCCCGCAGCCATTCGCGCCGGCGCAGCAGGCCGTGGATGCGCGCGATCAGGATGGAAAGCTCGAAGGGCTTCGGCAGGTAATCGTCGGCCCCCGCGGCGAAGCCTTGCAGCACGTCGTTCGGGATGCCCGCGCGCGGTCAGCATCAAGGTCGGGATGAACTGCCCGTCCTCGCGCAGCTCGCGACATGACTTCGAAGCCGTCCTTGCCCGGCAGCATCACATCGAGGACCACGACGTCGAAGCCCGAAGGCTCGGCCGCGCAGCAGCTCCAGCGCGGATTCTCCGGTCTCCGCCACCTCCACCCGGTAGCCCTCCGCCTCCAGGTTGAAGCGCAGGCCTTCGGCCAGGTGCAGTTCGTCCTCCACCACCAGGATGCGGCTCATTTATCCACCGGTAATTGCAGTACGAACGTGCTGCCCCGCCCCGGCCCTTCGCTTTCCGCCCACGCGCGTCCGCCGTGCCGCTTGGCCACCGAGCGCACGATGAACAGCCCCAGGCCGGTGCCCTTTCACGCTCGAGGCCAGCGGCCCCGGCACGCGGTAAAAGCGCTTGAAGATCTGCTTCAGCTCGGTTTTCGGAATGCCCGGGCCTTCGTCGCGCACCCGTACCGTAGCGTGGCCGTCTTCGCGCTGCACTTCCACGATCACCCGGACCTCGCGCCCGGAGTACTTTACGGCGTTGTCGATCAGGTTCGACACCGCCGCGCGCACTTCGTCCATATCGCCGCGTACCGTGAGCGGCGGCCCGGGCCGGAACTCGATCAGCGTCCGCCGCGACCCGGTGTACGGTGCGCGCGCGCGTCCACGCACTCCTCCACCAGCGGCCGCAAATCGATCGGCGCCAGATTCGAGCTTGCGGCTCGACACGCCGATCCGCCCGGTGCGCAGGATCTGTTCGATGGTCGCCAGCAGACGGTCGCTATCCTCCAGCATGATGCGGTAGAACTCCTGCCGCTTCTCCTCGTCGACCGGCCGCGTCTGCAGGGTTTCGAGGTACAGACGGATGGAGGCCACCGGCGTCTTCAACTCATGCGTCACCGCGTTGATGAAGGCGTCCTGCTGCTCGTTCCGCCGGATCTCCCGCACCAGGAAGATGGTATTCAGCACCACTCCGGCGATGATCATGCCGAGCAGCAGCAGGCCCAGGAACAGCAGGATCCCGGTACGCCAGTTGAGCAGCACCCACCCGATATACAGGAGGAGGGTGACCAGGATCAGGCCGGTGCCGAGCGCAATAAACAGTACGATCGACTTCCGTCGGCCGGCGACAACCATGGTTCCGTAAGGCAGGACCGTGCCCGCCCTTACCCGTGGATCTTCTTATAGGAAGCCAGGCACTTCTCGGCCGTTTCGAACGGCGGGAAGCGGCTGCCTTCCTGCTCGATCAGGTAGTATTCCACGCCGCCGCGGTCTTCGGCTGCCGCGAATACCTTCTTCCACGGCACGACGCCTTCGCCGAACAGCACGCGGTACGCCTTCTCGTCGGACGCCTTGCCCGGCGCCCATTCCTTCAGGTGGCAGGAACGGATCCGGCCGGGATTCTGATTGATCCATGCCACCGGGTCGCAGCCCACTTCGACGCAGGTGCCGACGTCGAGCTGCAGCATCACGTCCTTCGGCGTATTGGCGGCCAGCACCTCCATGGGCCGCTTACCGTCGATGCGGCGTGAACTCCAGCTGGTGATTGTGGTAACCCGCGTGCAACCCGGCGGCGTTGAGCTTCTCGTTGCCCGCCGTGAGCGTTTCGGCCACCTTCTTCCAGCCGTCCAGGCCCGTGATCTTGCCGGCGCTGGCCAACACGATGTACTTGCAGCCGAGAATGCCGTTCAGCTCCATCGCCTTGGCGACGCCGTCTGCCGGTATACGCGTCTATGCCGTTGTGGGTAGAGAGTGCAGCGGATACCCAGTCCGTCCATCAGGCTTGCGCATCTCCTTGGCGTGATCCGTGGTCCAGCTGAAATACGGCGCAGAAGAACTCCACCACCTGGTATCCCATCTTGGCTACCGCGGTGAGGGTGCCTTTCAGATCTTTGGCGAATTCGATCGCGAACCGAGAACAGTTCGAGGCCGATCGGGATCTTCTTACCCTTCGGCGCGGCGGACAGCAACGGTGCGGCCGCGGCCATCCGCCAGGAACGAACGGCGGGATAACGGATTCGATTGCATGCCGAAACTATGTTACCTCAATGCGGATGGTATTCTGGTCGTAGTATGCCGTGTTTCCAGCCATCCAACTCCGGCGTGCCGGAGCGTTAGTTCTCGGCGGCTTCCTGGTTCTGGGCGCGCTATACGCTTTCCAGAGGCCTTTCCGCGAATACCCTGGGCTCGAATACGAAAACTTTCCGCTGCCGCCCGATTACAAAGAGCCAGGACGAGTGGGTCTTCGCCCGCCTGATGTATCCGCCCGTGGACCGGCTACCACGGCGGCTTCGAATTCTACGGAACCTGGAAGGAGGGCGGCTCCAACTGGACCATGGATTACCCCCGCTCGGACCGCCACCTCTCCCCGGCCGTCCGCCGGCTCACCCGCATCCATGCGCGCTCCGTCGAGCAGCCGATCGATCTCGACGAAGGCGACGTCATACGACTGGCCCTGGCTCTACGGCGTCGAGGTGGGCCACTGGGAGCTGACCGATGCGCAGGCCAAAACCCTCCGCGAGTACCTCCTGCGCGGCGGCTTCTTCATGTGCGACGATTTCCACGGCAACATCGAGTGGGACGTCTTCGCCGCCAGCATGAGAAAGGTCTTTCCCGACCGTCCCATCGTCGAAATCGATTCGAAAGACCCGATCTTCCACACCTCTACGATCTCGACCAGCGCTACCAGGTGCCCGGCGCGCTGTACCTGGAAACCGGCCTGACCTACGAAAAGGGGCGAGCGGCAAGCCGCCGCACTGGCGCGGCATCTATGACGACCGGGGCCGCCTGATGGTCGCCATCTGCCACAATATGGACCTGGGCGATTCCTGGGAGCATGCCGACAATCCGCAATACCCCGCAGAATTTCTCGGCGCTGGGCATCCGCATCGGCCTGAACTATCTCATCTATTCCATGACGCACTGAGGAGCCGCATCGAAATGAACTGGAGCGTGATCGGAGCAATCCTGCTGGCGCTCGGTGTCGCGCTGGGCGCGTTCGGCGCCCACGGCCTGCGCGGCCGCCTGGACGCCTATTCGATGAGCGTTTACGAAAAGGCGGTCTTCTACCACTTCATCCACGCGCTCGGGCTGCTGATCGTTTCGTATCCTGCCGAAGACCGGGACATTTTCCGATGTCGGCCGCCTCCACCGTCTGCGCGCTGCTGCTGGCGGGCATCGTGATCTTCTCCGGCAGCCTCTATATGCTGGCCATCACCGGCCGCGCCTGGCTTGGCGCCATCACACCCATCGGCGGCCTGAGCTTCATCGCCGCCTGGCTGATGCTCGCCTGGTACAGCATGCGGCTGTAGGCCTGCGGTACGCTGGAGTTTTGCATCGAGTCCACGATGAAACTCCATGAGATTGCCACAGCCTTGGGATGCCGCCTGGAAGGCGACCCCGAACTGCTGATCGAGGGAGTGGCCGGCATGGAGCATGCCGGACCTAACCACCTCACGTTTCTCGCCAATCCGAAATACGCGCACAAAGTCAAGAACACGCGTGCCGGCGCCATCCTGGTCACGCAGCCGCTTCAGGGTCTGCCGATCCCGTGTCTGATCGTCGAAAACGCCGACCTGGCATTTGCCCGCGCCCAGAAGCTCTTCTACACACCACCGAAGCCCGCTCCCGGCCTCCACCCGCTGGCCTGGGTCGCGGCTACCGCCACCGTCGGCGAGAATTGCTCGATCGGAGCCTTTGCCGTGGTCGGAGAGCACGTGCGGCTGGGCAGGAACGCGGTGCTGCATCCGCACGTGGTGCTGTACGAAGGCGCCGAAATCGGCGATGATTTTCTGGCGCACTCGCATGCCACCGTCCGCGAGTTCTGCCGCATCGGGAACCGCGTAATCCTGCAGAACGGCGTAGTGGTCGGGGGCGACGGCTTCGGTTTCGTCCGCCGCGCCGACGGCAGCCACGAGAAAATCGTGCAGGCAGGCGTCACCGTGCTCGAAGACGATGTGGAAGTGCAAACCCTCACATCCGTGGACCGCGCGCGAGTCGGCGAAACACGCATCCGGCGGGGCGCCAAGATCGACAGCCTGGTCCAGGTGGGGCACGCCTGCGTGGTGGGTGAGGATAATATCATTTGCGCCCAGACCGGGCTTGCCGGCAGTACGGTGCTCGAACGGAATGTTCTGCTGGCCGGACAGGTGGGATCCTCCGGCCACCTGACTGTGCATGAAAATGCCATCGTCTATGCTCAAAGCGGCATCGGAGGTGATGTGGAGGCCGGTGCGCGCATTTCGGGATCCCCTGCTTTCGCCGCCAGCGAGTGGCTCCGGGCAGTAACCGCCTTCCCCAAGCTACCCGAAATCTTGAAGACCCTAAGGGAGTTGAAGAAAAGGGTCGATGAATTGGAGCAGAATGTCCGAGTCGACAACACCTCCGCATAGCGAGCGGCGTCCGGTCGCTTACCTGAACGAGAAGTTTCTGAACAGCCCGGACGCCCGGGCACTACGCATTCTGGCTGAGTTCCTGGAGCCTTTGGCGCATTTCCGCCGGGAGAAGGTCCGCGATACGGTCGTCTTCTTCGGCTCCGCGAGAATCCGCGAGGACGGACCTCTGGCGGAATATTACGATGACGCTCGAACCCTGGCGCGCCTGCTGACCGAATGGGCGGACCAGTTCACCAACAGCACCTACCGCTTCGTGGTCTGTTCCGGAGGCGGTCCGGGCATCATGGAGGCGGCCAACCGCGGCGCCGCGGACGCCGGGGGCAAGACGGTCGGGCTGAATATCGGGTTGCCGTTCGAACAGTTCCCCAACCCCTATATCACGCCGGAACTCAGCTTCGAGTTCCACTACTTCTTCATGCGCAAGTTCTGGTTTGCGTATCTCTCCAAAGCCCTGGTGGTTTTTCCGGGCGGATTCGGCACCCTGGACGAGATGATGGAGCTTTTGACGCTCACGCAGACCCAGAAACTGGCGAAGAAGATGACGATCGTTCTCTATGGGTCGAAGTATTGGAAAGAGATTATCAACTTCGATGCGCTGGTCAAATACGGGATGATTTCGGCCGAAGACCTGAACCTCTTCCACTACGCCGACACGCCCGCAGCGGCTTTCGAGATCCTCAAGACCGGGCTGCTTCCCTATCTGCAGCCCGAAAGCACGGAATTGCCGGCGATCTCCAAATCGCGCAACCCGCAGAAGCCGGCCGGAACGTCCTGATGTTCCGCCGCGAGATTTTCCCGGGAGCCGAATTGCGGCAATTCCAGCTTAGGGATGCCGGGGAACTTTTCGCGTCCGTGGAACGCAATCGGCAGCGCATTCGCGTGTGGCTTCCGTGGGTGGATCAGACGCAATCGGTGGACGATGTCTGCGAGTTCATCAGCCGGGCAGTGGTACAGGCGGAGTCGCACTTCGGACCGCAATCCGGCATCTGGGTGAACGGAGCTTTCGCCGGCTCCATCGGCTGCCACCTCATCAACTGGTCGGATCGCAGTTGCAGCCTCGGCTACTGGCTCGACGCGGCCCACGAAGGCACGGGCCTGATTACGCGCGGGTGCGCCGTGATGCTCGACTTTCTATTCGCCGAGTTGGGCCTGCATCGGGTGGAGATCCGCTGCGGCACCGGCAACCACCGCAGTTGCGCCGTACCGCGCCGTCTCGGCTTTACGCAGGAGGGCGTCGCTCGCGACGCCCAATGGGTGAACGACCGCTGGATCGATCTTGCGATCTGGGGCATCCTCGCCGGCGAGTGGCGCGGCGCCAGGTAGGGCGCCCCCAAGCAGAGATCGAACTCACTTCCGCAGCGTGACGCTCGAACGCGGGATCTGGAAGCGGCGTGCCCCGGTCGCAGCACTCGTCGAACCCTGCGCCTGCGAACCCGGATCAGGCATCAGCACGAAGAAGAACCCGTCCGAGCTCCCGCCGGCATAACCGCCCTGGATCGCAAACTGCGAGCTCGGCAGCCCGATGCCGCCGGTCCCCGTGACGTAGACCCGGCCGTCGGAACCCACCTGCACGCTCGAAGGCACGTAGAGATTCGCTCCGCCCAGGTAGGTCGAGAAGTCGATCGCCGACCGTCCCGCCACGCCCGTTTTGAACTTCGTCAGGAAGACATCGGTACCGCCGCCCCAGGTGGGCTGCGGGACCTTGCCGGCAATCGGAAAATCGCTCGAAAGCGTATAGCCCGTGACGTAGATGTAGCCTGCCGAATCGGTCGCCAGCGCGTAGCCGACATCGCCCGACTTCCCGCCCAGGTAGCTCGAATACACCAACCCCTGCTGGAAGTTCGCATGCGGATTCAGCACTGCCACGAACGCATCGCCTCCGCCGTTGTTCACCCGCTGTATGGCATCGGCCGTAAGTGGCAAGTCGGTGGAGAGCGTATAGCCGGTAATGATCACGTTGCCGCTCTTGTCGAACGCCATGGCGCGCACTTCCTCGTTGCCCGACCCGCCGAAGAAGGTCGAGTACTTAATGGAAGCATCCCCCGATTGGCTGAGGTCCATCACTCCCACGGCCACATCCGAGCCGCCTGAGTTGTTGATACTGTACTGGAAGCCCTTCATCGGGAAATCGATAGAGAGCGTGGACACCGCAAAATAGGTCAGGTTGTTATCGTCCACCAGGATGGCGCGGCCGTCGTCGATGTCCTCGCCTCCCAGGTAGGTGGCGTAGTCGATCCCGCCGGTGCCCGGATCCATCTTGACGATGAAAGCATCCTGCGAACCCCAGAGCGTCGATTGAAACGCGCTCGCGCTCACCGGAAAATCGCCTGCCTGGGTGTTGCCGATCAGATAGATCCGGCCGTCTTTCCCGGCGGCCACGCCATTGCCGACGCTATCGCCGTCGGAGCCATAGATGTAGCTCGAGAAGACCAGAGCATCGGTCCCCGACTGTGAAGGATCCAGCTTCGCCACAAAGACGTTCTTGTAGCTCGCCGAGGGGCTCGTCAGAACGGCACCGAGCGTGGGAAAGTCGGTCGACGTGGTGTAGCCGGTGAGGTATGCGACGCCCGAGGAGTCCACATCGATGCCCAGCGGCACATCGTCACTCGTGCCGCCGAGGTAGGTGGAATACAGCAGGTTGTAGTTGCCGTTGTCCGTCGTGAATATCGAAAGGAAGACGTCGAGTCCGCCGGCGTTCCCCGTGCTGTAGGGGTTGTCCGGATTGTACGGCACGTAGCCGGAATCGGTCAGGCCCGTCAGATACAGGCGCCCCTGGGAATCGAGCTTCGCGGCGTTGATCTGGTCGACGCCCGGACCGCCCCAGTACGTCAGGTAGGTCAGGGTCGGGTCGATCACCAGCTTGCGCTTGCGGTCGTAGTTCGCAAGCTTCACGCCGACAGTGTTGTTCCCGAGCAGCTGGTAACCTCCCGCCACTTCTACGCGGGCCGAAGTCTTCGGATCTTCCTGGTAGACGAACGGCCGCTTCTGCAGGAGGCGCTTGCCGTTCATTTCGAGCACCAGGTCACCCTCTTTGGTGAGGCTGAGGGTGGCTTCGCTGCCGAACTTCATGCGGATGCGGCTGGGGTCGGCGCCGGGCGCGAGAACGAAATCGTATTCGAGCTGCCCCTGGTTTCCGTAGTAGTCCACATCGACGCCGGGATAGACCGAGCGGTAGCGGACGCGCGAATAGCTGGGGATATTGGAGCGCCAGTGGCTGCGCGGCCCGACATACGAATCGATGCGCGCGGACTGGCGTCCGAGAGCCTCCATTTGAGGCGAATGGTTCGAGTCGACAAGCGAGACATCCAACCGGCCGGAGCCGGGAATGCGAAACGAAGGGCCCTGACTCGTAAGAAGCAGCAGGAAACCGCCCGACCGCGCGGCGTACCGCACGTCCGGGTTCATTTGGCCCAGGTTCGCTTCGAAGCGCAGCGGCAGTTGCGCCATCGCCATTCGGGCCTGTTCGAGAGCGGAAGCGTTAGGACTTGCGGAACGCCCCGCCGCGGCCAGACAGGATGCGGCACAAAGCAGAGTCGCAAAGCGAGACAAACGGTGCATATAGATCCCTGATCAAGATAGGACGCGAATCTCTATTAAAACACGCACCAAGGGCGAGTCGTAGTGGGCGGTTCGTTCACAGGAGTGTCCGGTGCGTTACAGTAAGACCGTGAAGCGATTCGCTTTAGCTCTCATTCCGGTATTGTTGGCAGCGGCCGTCGAGTTCCCGCTGATCCAACCCAAAGATCTTGCCGCGCAGATCCACGCCAGGCCGCCGGCGCTCTACCACGTTGGGTTCAACGTCCTTTACCGCAGCAAGCACATTCCGGGTTCGGTGTATGCGGGACCCGCGGCGAAGCCCGAAGGGCTGGCCGCGCTGAGGGCGGCCGTCGAGAAACTCCCGCGCGACCGGGAGATCGTCGTCTACTGTGGATGCTGCCCCTGGAACCACTGCCCCAACATCAAGCCCGCCATGGAACTGCTCAAGCAGATGGGCTTCACCAGGGCCCGCGCCCTCTATGTGCCCGACAACTTCAAGATCGATTGGATGGACCACGGGTATCCCGTGGAGTAGCGATGGCCGCACCGCCGGAGATGTGATTCAATCAGCATTGAGCCATGTCCTTCATCCACGACGATTTTCTTCTGAGTACGAAGACCGCGAGCCGGCTCTATCATGAGTTCGCCGCGGCCGAGCCGATCCTGGACTATCACTGCCATCTGCCTCCGCAGGACGTGGCTGCCAACCGCCAGTTCCGCAACCTGTTCGAGATCTGGCTCGAGGGCGACCATTACAAATGGCGCGCCATGCGCGCTAACGGGGTCGCGGAACGCTATTGCACGGGCGACGCCGACCCGAAGGACAAGTTCCTGGCTTGGGCCCGGACCGTCCCCGCCACGCTGCGGAACCCTCTCTATCATTGGACCCACCTGGAGCTGAAGCGCTATTTCGGCATCGACGAACTGCTCGATGAAGCGAGCGCGCCGCGCATCTGGGAGCAGGCCAACGCCCAGCTAGCGACCGAGGACTTGCGGGCGCACGGCATCCTCGGCAAGTTCCAGGTGAAGGCCGTCTGCACTACCGACGACCCCACGGGTGACCTCTCGTGCCACAAAGCCATCGCGGCGTCGGGCCTCGCGACTAAGGTCTTCCCGACCTTCCGGCCCGACAAGGCGCTGAACGTCCATCTGCCCGAGGCGTTCAGCTCCTGGGTGGACCGCCTGGCAGCCGCCAGCAATATCGAAATTCATAATTTTCAATCATTTACCGACGCCCTTCGGCAGCGCCACGACTTCTTTCACTCGATGGGCGGCCGGCTGTCCGACCACGGGCTCAATCATTGTTTCGGCGATTTCGCGACCGACCAGGAGGCTTCCGCCATCTTCGATCGCGCCCGCCAGGGACGGCCCGCCTCAGCCGCCGAGCAGCAGCGCTTCGCCGGCAACCTGATGCTCCTGTTCGGGCGTCTGGACGCCGAAAAGGGTTGGACCAAGCAGCTCCATCTGTGCGCGCGCCGGAACAACAACACCCGTCGGCTGCGGGAAATGGGCCCTGACACCGGCTGGGATTCCATCGGCGACTGGCCGCAGGCCGATTCCCTAGGGATTTACCTGGACCAGCTCGATCAGGAGAACGCCCTACCGAAGCTCGTAATCTATAACCTGAATCCGGCCGATAACTATGTAATAGCGACCATGATCGGCAACTTCCAGGACGGCGTGACCGCGGGCAAGATCCAACTCGGCAGCGGCTGGTGGTTCCTCGACCAGAAGGAAGCCATGCAGTGGCAGATGAACGCGCTCTCCAACTGCGGGCTGATCTCGCGTTTTCTCGGCATGCTGACGGATTCCCGGTCGTTCATGTCGTACCCGCGGCACGAATATTTCCGGCGCGTTCTGTGCGATCTGTTCGGGAAGGATATGGAGGCGGGCGAGATCCCGGCGGACGATTCGCTGGTAGGGCCGATGATTCGCAATATCTGCTACGGAAACGCGAAGAATTTCCTCGGTCTCGAGGTGGAGTAGATCAGTGGGAGTTGGTGCTGCCCGCGGTGGAACCGGCAGTGCTGGTCGTGGCGGTCTGGTTCCCATTGGCAAGACTGGTGTTTGCCACGGTCCAGAGATTCTGCACGCCTCCCGACACTTTAATGAGAATCGCTACGGCCACCAGTGCCACCAGAGCGATGAGAAGACAATAATCGGCTAGATCCTGACCCGACTCTTCTCTTAGAACGGCCTTGAGTACCCTGCGAAGCATTATTTGCCAGATCCTAAATACGAGTGTAGGGAGTATCCGGCGTAACTACTATGATGACTTTCGATATGAGACTGCTGCTCGCCGTTGCGCTATCTTGCAGAAAGGTCTCAAGTTTCGGCTCATCTCGCCGATCTGAAAGACGGGAATAAAATGTCGACGTCTCCCACCATTCCGGGCCGCACCGTCTGGGAGCTCCCTCCTCTGATCCTGCATCCCTTCAATGAACGGATTCCGCCTTCCGCCCTGCTCGAGAATTCCAAGGCCGCCCTGATGCTTTCCGGGCTGATCCCGGCCGACGGCACAGAGCCGGACGAGCTCCGCCGGCGCCTGCTCGCGGGGCGCTACAGCGAGATCCGCATGCTGTTCTTCCTCGGCAAAGATGTTTTCCGTTGGATCGAGCAGTGCGTCGAGTGGGCCGGGCGGGTCGAAGAGCTCGCAGGCGCTCCGGTATGCCATCAAAGTTTTGCCGGGCTCCTGACCGCGACCCCACCGGAGCGAGTCAGAGAAAAGCTCGTACGATGGGGAGTCGCCGACCACCCGGCGATTTTTTCCCGTGCCATCGGCCTGAACCACCTGTTCACCGGGCCGCCACCCTTCGGAATCCTCTCCGAAGAGTTCCTGAGCCACTATCATCGCTACGCGGACGCCGTTTACCGCACCTACATGGAATCGGAGCCATACGAGCCGATCACCTCCGCCCGCTTCACATTTGAACTCTACGCGTCAGGGGAATACTCGAAACTGCTCGAATCGGAGTGGGGCTCGGAAGAGCCGGAAGAATAGGATCGGACTCCGCAGCAATCGGGATAGAATATAGGCCAGTATGACGTTTCCGCGCTTGTGCCTCGTACGCCAGAAGTTTGCCGACCGCCGGATCTCCGATGTAGCCGCCGAAGTCCGCAGCCAACTCGTGCAATCCGGGTTCGCCGCCCGTCTGAAGCCCGGATCGCGCGTGGCGATCGGAGTCGGGAGCCGCGGGATTCACAATATTTCGACGATCGTGCGCAGCGTGGTGGCGTACTGGAAGGACGAGGGCATGCAGCCCTTCCTGTTCCCCGCCATGGGCAGCCACGGCGCGGCCTCGGCGGAAGGCCAGGCGGACGTGCTGGCGCACTACGGCATCATCGAAGAGACGATGGGATGCCCGGTGATCAGCCGGCTGGATGTCGTTTCGCTGGGCAAGACCGCCGACGGCATCGAAGCCTTCATGGATAAACAGGCCTACGATTCGGACGGCGTGATGCTGGTGGGCCGCGTCAAATGGCACACCGACTTCGCCGGGAAGATTGAAAGCGGCCTGTTCAAAATGATGGCCATCGGGCTCGGCAAGTTCTCCGGAGCGCAACGCTATCACGCCTACGCTTACCGGCTGGGGCTGGAGCACGTGATCCGCAGCGTGGGGCGGCAGGTATTGGCTTCGGGCAAGATCCTGGGCGGCCTTGCGATCCTCGAAGACGCCAACCACAATACGGCGAAGCTCGATCCGGTGCCCGTGGAACTGATGGAACAGCGCGAGGAAGAGAATCTGGCGCTGGTGAAGTCGTGGATGGCGCGTGTGCCCTTCGACCTCGATATCCTGGCGCTCGATGAAATCGGCAAGAACATCAGCGGCGCCGGAATGGATACCAAGGTGGTCAATCGCGGAGTGAACGGCGAATACAACCCCTGGCCGAATATCCCGCGCTTCAACCGCGTCTACGTGCGTGATCTGAGCGCCCTGACCTACAACAGCGCGGTCGGGCTCGGGATGGCGGATGTGGTGCACGATCGACTGGTGAAGCGGATTAATTGGGAGCCCACCATCATCAACTCGCTGACAGCCAATACACCCGCGGCGATCCGCACTCCGGTTCATTTTGCGACGGACCGCGAATGCCTGGAGCGCTTCTGGCCGACGGTCGGAAAGCTGGACCTGTCCGAAGTCACCTTCGGCTGGGTCCGCAACACGATGGAGCTCGGGCGCGTGGCGTTGAGCGAGAATCTCCGCCCGGCGATTGAGAAGCGTGCGGATCTCGAAATCGAAGCCACGGTGGATTTCGAATTCGACGGCGCAGACGACTTGATCAGCCCGTTCACTCCGGTTGAAGAAGCCGCCGGCGCGCACTAGGCAGCGGAGCTGGGCAGGCCAGGAGACCTACCCTACCGGCCCTTGATCGCCTTATCCATGGAGATGTTGTGCTCGTCCAGAATGCTGCCCGTGGAACGGGCCAGCGCGGCGCGAGCTTTCACGTACGAGCTTTTGGCCGCCACCTCGGTCGACTTCGCCTGCGCCAGCAGGCTCTCGTACTGAATCACGAAGAAGCTGGTGGACGCGCCCACTTCGAACTTGGCCTGTTCCGCCGCGAGCGATTCTTCCTGCAGCTTGCGCGCCTGAAGCGCCGCTTCATACGACGCACGCGCCCGGCGCATGGCGATCAGCGCGTCTTCCACTTCAAGCCGCGCCTGGTTCTGCAACTGACGCAGCCGGATGGACGCCTGCTTCGTTTGCAGCTCGTCGCGTGCCAGGTCCGCTTCCGCCACGCGATTGTGAATGGGCAGCGTGACCTGCAGGCCGATGCCATAGGTGGGGTACTTGCGCGAGAACACTTGCTCCAGGGCGCCGCCATAGCCGCCCGCCACCGCGATTCCGGAATTCGGCGCCAGCGAATTGACGCTGCCCGCCAGACCGTTGTTCTGCATGACGCCGACCAGGTCCACTTCGGGCCGGGTCAGGCTGCGCGCGCCTTCGAGCCCGATCTCCATGTTGGCCACCTGCAGCTCGGCCTGACCGAGATCGGGACGACGCTCGGCAGCTTCGGCCAGCAGGTCCTGAATCGGGCGAATTTCATCCTTATCGGGGATCGAGAGAGCATCGGTCGGAATCAGGTGCGCTTCGCGAACCTCCGGGTCCTCATTGCCGCGACGGGTCAGTACGGTCTTGAGAATGGCCTCCTGCTCATCGAGCAGGCCGCGGGCATTGATCAGGTCCTGGCGCGCCGAGAAAACCTGCGCGCGGGCGCGCGTCGCTTCCACCTGGGCCAGCGTGCCCTCCTCCACCTGTGCGTTGGTATCGGAAAGCAGCTTGTCGGCAAGGTTCAGGGTCTCCTGTTTAACCTTGACGTCTTCATAAAGCGCCACGAAATCGGTATAGAGCCGGATCACGCCGTAGACCGTCGCGATCAGTTGCTGCTGGAACAGCAGGGAGCCGATGCGGTGCTCGTTCCCGGCGATCCGGATGAAGCGGCGGTTCAGGCTGCGGCCGAACCCGCGCAGCAAAGGCTGCGTCACATTCAGCCCGAGACTCGACCCGCTATACGGGTTGTAGGCCGAGGTGAGCATATTGATGGCCTGGTGGTTGTTATTGAAGTTCAGGCCCACCTGCGCACCGGAGTCGAAGCCCTGCTGGATGCCGGCGTTGGCATTGGTCGTGTTGGTCACCAGCGAATTCACGCCGCCGGTCAGAGAGGTTTGCGGCGCGCTCTGGTGCGTCCAGTTCAATTGCCCCACCAGCGCCGGATCGTAGGACGGGATGGCGGTTCCGGTGGACTGATTGATGGTCCCCTGCATCGACAGGTTGTCGAGCGGCTCGCTCAAGACGCCCAGCTCGAGCGCGTTGGTTGCCACCGACGTGCCGTTGCCGGCCCGTCCCGATGCCGCCGGATTGGTAACCACTGGACTGAGCGGACCGCCGACACCCACCGGAGACTCCGCGAGTGTGTAATTCAATCCACGCGTCGTGCCGCCGCCCTTGCTGCGCAGCACTTCTGTATCGGCCACGTCCAAGCCGTACCGCTGGAGTTCGATATCGAGGCTGTTCTCGATCGCCAGAGCCAGCGCGTCCTGCAGGGAGAGATACAGGTTCCCGGCGCGCACCAGGTCGTGGATGCGGGTGGAATCGGAAAAATCGAGCGGCCGGGTGGCGCGCGGCAAGCCGGTTTGCGCCGCCGCCGTCAAGGCGCATAACAGCGTGATGAGTAAGTTTCTGAGGAATGATCTCCGCATCATGCTACTTCTTGGGTGATTTCTGAGCCAGCTGTACGGCCTTCACCTTTACGCCTTCGCGCACTGCGTCGCTCGGGTTGACGGCCAGTTGCTGGCCCGCGTCAAGACCCGACACCACTTCCAGGTGATCGCCGAAATCGCGCCCCAGCTGGATATGGGCGAAGTGTACCATGCCTGCGGCATTCACCACGGCCACCTGTGGACCATCGCTTCGCACAACCAGCGTGGAGCTGGGAATCGATAGTATCGGGCTGGCTCGCGGAATCGAAAGATCAGCCTGGGCATACATGCCAGGCAGCAGCACGCCGGTTTCGTTCGGCACTTCGACTTCCACCAGCAGCGTGCGCGTGGAGGGATCGAGCGCGTTCGCGGTGCGGGAGACCTTGCCGTGGAACTTGCGCCCCGGCAGGTCGGGGATCGTCAGCGTGGCCATCTGGCCGACTCGCACCTGGTCCGCCTGGCCCTGCGGCACGTTCACATAGATGCGCAGCCGGCCGGTCTGCGCGATACGGAAAAGCAACGTGCTGCTTTCCGTCACCAGCACACCGGAATCGACGTTGCGCAGCGTGATGACGCCGGCGAAAGGTGCGCGCACCGTCTGGTAGCTCTGCAGTTGGCGGAGCCGAGCCAGGTTGGCTTCGGCTGCGGCAGCGCTGCTGCGTGAAGCGGCCACCGCTTTCCCAAGAGCCTGCACGTTTGCCTGCTGGGCTTCGAACTGCGCCTGGTAAGTGTCGTTATCCTGCTTCGAGACGACACCCTTCGCCAGCAGATTTGCGTACCGCTGGGCGTTCACCTTGGCGAGGTTGGCGTTGGCCTGCCCCTGCTGGAGAGCGGCTTCAGCCTGCTGCACCGTGCTATTGGCCTGGTCGATGGTTGCGCCCGCCTGCTTGATTTGCAGCTCGATCTCGGGTGCTTCGATTTCCGCCAGCACCTGGCCGGCCGCCACGCGGTCGCCGATATCCGCGTACCTCTTTCGAATGTAGCCATTGGCCCGGGCAAGGATCGGCGCTTCCGTGATGGCCTGAATATTAACTGGCAGCGAGAGATTCGCATCGGCATCGGAGCGCGTCACAGGCACGACATTCACGACAGGAAGACTGGTCCCCGCAGCTTGCACTTCGGCAGCCAACACGCGTTCGCGATGCTGCCGGGGAAGATAACCCAGAAAATAGCCGGCTGCGGCGAGCCCGGCGAGCATGAGGATCACCGCCAGGAGAGACTTGCGCGAAGGTTCCGCTACTGTCGCCGGCTTGTGCTTCAGTGCCTCCATCTGCCTCCGGAGACTCGCAATCTCCGCGCGCAACTGTTCTTCGGTCGAATGGATTTCGTTCATTGTTCGTCCCTGGGGAACATCAACTCGTCCACCTGCCATTCACTCTCCTCCCGGGCGATCTGATGCTCGTGATCCACCGGAGGCTTAGTGCGCAGCAAGCTGTAAACCAATGGAACGATGAACAACGTGGTCACCGTGGCCAACACCAGGCCGCCAATCACCGCGCGACCGAGCGGCGCGTTCTGTTCTCCGCCCTCTCCGATTCCGAGCGACATCGGCAGCATGCCGATAATCATGGCGCTCGCGGTCATCAGGACGGGCCGGATGCGGGTGTGCCCGGCAGCGAGCGCAGCCGACCGTGCGTCCATACCTTCCTCTCGCTGGTCATTGGCGAAGACCACCAGCAGGATACTGTTCGCCGTGGCCACGCCGATGCACATGATCGAGCCCATCAGCGAAGGCACGCTGAATGTAGTCTGGGTCAGGAACAGGATCCACACAATGCCGGCCATCGCGCCAGGCAGAGCCATCAGGATGATGAAGGGGTCCAGCCACGACTGGAAATTGACCACCATCAGAAGATAGACCAGCACCACCGCGAAGATCATCCCCAGGCCCAGCCGGTAGAACGAACTCTCCATGGTGGCGACTTGACCGCGTACGTCGATGGTTGTGCCGCGCGGCAGCTTGGCCGATGCCTCGCGCACGATCTTCTCCACGGCGCTGCCCACGCTGCCCAGGTCGCGGCGGTCCAGATTGGCGTAGACGTCCATCACCGGCTGCACGTTGTAGTGATCGACGATCTCCGGTGCCACGCCGCGGCGAAACGGTCGCCAGGTTTGCCAGCAGTTGCGGCCCGGCCGAGATAGCGCCGGGATTCGCGTAAGCCGCCGAAGCCTGGTTGGGCGCCGCGCCCACGAAGGCGTTGCCCGCGTTAGCCGTGCCGGCGAGTGAAGTCGCGGTGTTCGAGACCACGGCGCCGTGCGGGCTGCCGATCGGCGTCCGCATCAGTTCGCCCATGGAGTTCATGCGGTATTGCGGCGTCTGCACCGCCACCTGATAGCTCACGCCGGTGTTCCAGTTCAGCCACTGCGTTGGCGCAAGCTGGCCGCTGCCGGCTCAGCGAGATCAGCAGGCTGGTGCTCACATCGCGCTGGGTAAGACCCACCTGCCCGGCCTTGTCGCGGTCCACGTCGACGCGGATATCCGGCTAGTCCACCACCTGATGAATGTGCACGTCGGCTGTGCCGGGCACGGCTTCGATCCGCTGCCGCAAGTTCCTGCGCGATCTTGTAGTCCTGGCCGCGGTTGCGCCCCACCACCTGGACGTCGATCGGCGCCGGCAGCCCGAAATTCAGAATCTGGTTGGTGATGTTGGCGGCCTCGAAGAAGAACACGACATCCGGGAACTTCTCGTGCAGCCGCTTGCGCAGCACGTCGGTGTACGCCGCCGTGGAGCCGTGCTCCTCGGGGTCGAGCGATATCAGAATCTCGCCATCGCCGACGCCGATGGTCGGGTTGTCGCTGAATGCCAGATTGAAGCCGCCGTTCGGCAGGCCGATGTTGTCGATGATCGTCTGGACCTCGCGCTTCGGAAGGGTCCTGGCGGATTTCGTCTTCGATATCGGCTGAAAATCTGCCTCCGTCTTCTCGATGCGCGTGCCGGCAGGCGCGCGGGCGTGCAGCCGCATCTGTCCCGAATCCACCGTCGGGAAGAAATCGCGGCCGATCCATCCGGCCAGCATCAAGGACGCGGCCACGAACACCCCGAACCCGCCAGCACCGGGAAGCGGTGATCCAGGCACCAGTGCAGCAGCCCGCTGTAAGAGGCGCGCATCAGTTCGAACCGCCGGTTGAACAGGTAGTGCGCGCGCCAGATGAAGCCGCTGCCGCCGCTCGCTCTCGCCATGTTGCCCGCTGGCGTAGAGCTTCACCTCCGGCTTCAGCATGTAGTGCACCATGGTCGGGACCAGCGTGCGCGAAAGCAAGTACGACGCCATCATCGCGAACACCACGGCCATCGCCAGCGGCGTGAACAGGTACTTCGCCGCGCCGGTCAGCAGCAGCACCGGCACGAACACGATGCAGATGGAAAGCGTGGAAACGAACGCCGGCGCCGCAATCTGCTGAGCGCCATCCAGCACCGCACGCACCAGCGGCTTCGCATCGCCATGTTGCGGTGCGTGTTTTCGATCTCCACCGTGGCATCGTCCACGAGGATTCCCACCGCCAGCGCCAGACCGCCCAGCGTCATCACGTTGATCGTTTCGCCCATCAACCCCATCACGATCAGCGAAACCAGAATCGAGAGCGGAATCGAAATGCAGACGATCAGCGTACTGCGCCAACTCCCCAGGAACAGCAAGATCATGAGGCCGGTGAGAAACGCCGCCGTCACGGCCTCCCTCACCACGCCGTTGATCGCCGCCCGGACGAATAGAGACTGGTCGAACAGCTCCCTGACGTGCAGCGTGGTTGGCAGGCCAGCCATGATTTTCGGCAGCGCGGCCTTGACGTTGTTCACCACTTCCAACGTGGACGCTTTGCCGTTGCGCATCACCGTCAGCAACGCGCCGCGGGTTCCGTTGGTCTTGACGATATTGGTCTGGACAGCATAGCCATCGTGCACCTGGGCGACGTCCTTCAGGTACACGGTCGCGCCGTTGATCACTTTGACCGGCAGATTATTCATATCCGCCAGGAGCAAGGGGCTGCTGTTGAGCTTGACCTGATAATCGATGTCGCCGATTTTGGCGGTACCCGCCGGAAGGATCAGGTTCTGATTGCCGAGAGCATTCGAAACGTCCGCCGGCGTAAGACCGTGGGCGAACATCTGTTCCGGGTTGAGATCGACCATCACATTACGGTATTTACCGCCGTATGGCGAAGGGATCGCCGCGCCCTGGATCGTCGCGAGTTGCGTGCGGATGAAGTTCTGCCCGTAATCGTAGAGTTCCTGTTCGCCCAGGACCGGGCTTTCCAGACCGAGTTGTACGATCGGAACGCTCGAAGCGTCGTATTTGAGAATACTGGGCGGCGTGGTGCCCGGAGGGAAGGCCTTGAGCAGCGTCTGCGCAATCGCCGTAACCTGCGAAAGTGCCACCTCGACCCTCGCGTTCGGCTGGAAATACACCCGAGTGACGGAGACGCCATTATAGGACCGTGACTCGATGTGCTCGATATCGTTGACTGTGGTAGTCATCGAGCGTTCGAAGATGGTCACCATCCGTTTTTCCATCTCCTCGGGAGACAGACCGTTGTACGTCCACACGACGCTCACCACGGGAATATCGATATAAGGAAAGATATCGACGGGCATCGTCTGGATGGCGCTGGCCCCGAGAATGGCGATCAGCACAGCCATCACTACGAAGGTATAGGGGCGGCGTAGTGCGAGTCGGACAATCCACATTTGAATTCCGCTTGGAAGGAGCTTTTACTAATGATAAAGGAAAGCTTCCGGCTTTTGATCACCCTGGGGGAGTGGTCGCTTCTGGCCCTTTAGGGCCATGCCGTTCGCTCACCGCCGCGGACGCGGCGCCGGTGGATGGTACGAACGCAAAACGGCCGGATCGTGGCGATCCGGCCGCTTACGAGTCGAAATCTATCGGTTGCCGCCGACTGCGGCGGAGGCCTTCCGGCTAAGGAAGCATTCCCGGCAGTAGACCGGCCGACCTTGCGTGGGCTTGAAGGGCACCGTGGTTTCCCGACCGCATTGAGAGCAGGTGGTCATGGTTTCCGTTTTGTTAAAGCCCGAGGCCGAGGCACCCTGGCGCTTGGTCTTGCAGTTCTTACAGCGCTTGGGTTCGTTCTTGAAATTCTTGTCGTGGAAGAAGTGCTGTTCTCCCGCTGTAAAGACGAAATCTGCTCCGCAATCGACGCACTTTAAAACGCGATCCTGGAAGTCCGGCATAGCATCTGTTGCCCCGTTATCAACTAGAAGTGGACAGCGGCGGAGCGAGGCGACTCGCCCGTCGGTCCGCCGCTGTGTGTTACTACTCGATCTCCCGGCGACTCTTCTTCCGGTTCCGTTTGCGGGCCAGCGCCTGCTTGGCCCGGAGCTTCTCACCCGGCTTCAAGTAGAAGGAGTGTCTTTTGACCTCCTTAATAATGTCCTCTTGCTGGACCTTTCGCTTGAAGCGCCGAAGGGCGTTTTCTAACGTTTCGCCCTCCTGAAGCTTTACTTCAGCCAAACGAAATACACCTCCCAACTAGACCTAGATTCCTGTACAAAGTTGGAAATGGAATAAGCCGAACCAATGCAAAAAAGGCGCGGCGCAAACCCAAAAATTCCTGCACTTCGCACAGAAGGTACTGATATCATAGGTGGTTGACAAATAAAGTCAAGCCTAAATTTTCACACGCCGTTCACGACGACCGGCCAGAATATCCGCAAGGCCTTTCTTTTCAGGAAATTAGACTGAAATGGAAAATGTACTAGCGATTCTGCTGGCGGGGGGCGCTGGCGAACGCCTCTACCCTCTGACGCGGGAC
Organism: Terriglobia bacterium; assembly: GCA_963796675.1. Taxonomy (GTDB): domain Bacteria; phylum Acidobacteriota; class Terriglobia; order Bryobacterales; family Bryobacteraceae; genus CAWCDJ01. The sequence continues at coordinate 37,860 of CAWCMS010000016.1, read as the reverse complement.
ACTGCAAAGCCCGCAGTGCCTTTCGGAGGCGCCTATCGCATTATCGATTTCACGCTTTCCAACTGTATCAATTCCGACGTTCGGCGCATTTTCATCCTAACACAGTACAAGGCCCTCGAATTGACGCGTCACGTACGCGACGGATGGAACATTCTCTCTCCCGAACTGGGCGAGTTCATCGAAGTAATCCCGCCCATGAAGCGGGTCCACGAAGACTGGTACCAGGGGACCGCGGACGCCGTTTTCCAGAACTTCCAGAGCATCGAGGTGGAAGCCCCGCACCAGACCCTGATCCTCTCCGGCGACCACATTTATAAGATGAACTACCGCGAGATGATGGATTGGCATGCAAAGTACGACGCGGACATCACACTCGCTACAATTCAGGTGCCACCGGAGGCCGCCGTACGGTTCGGAGTAGCGGAGATCGACGACAGCTACCGCGTACGCGGATTCGAGGAAAAGCCCAAGCACGGAAATCCGAAGCGGTCGCCTTTCGACCCGGCCATGGTCAGCGCCTCCATGGGAATCTACATCTTTAAGACGGACGTACTGCTGCGCGCTTTGCATGCCGACGCGCAGAATCCGAATTCGAGTCATGATTTCGGCCGGGACGTGATCCCCTCGGTGCTGGACGAAGCCAGGGTGGTTGCTTACGATTTCCGCGACATCAATGCCAAGCAGGTGCGGTACTGGCGGGACGTGGGAACGCTCGACGCGCTCTACGAGGCCAACATGGACCTGGTGGACGTGACGCCGGAGTTTAACTTATACGACCAGCGCTGGCCGATCCGCACCAAGGTCACGCAACAGCCTCCGGCGAAGTTCGTCTTCGCACAGGAGGGCCGCCGCATGGGCGTGGCGGTGGATTCGATCGTGAGCGCCGGCTGCATCGTTTCCGGCGGCCGCGTCTTGCATAGCGTGCTCTCGCCCGGCGTTCGGGTGAACAGCTACTGCGAGGTGGAGTATTCGATTTTGATGCCGGGCGCGGAAATCGGGCGGTACAGCCGGATTCGCCGCGCGATTGTCAATACGGGCGTAAAGCTTCCGGATTCGAGCATCATCGGCTTCGATCTGGACGCTGACCGCGCCAAAGGTTACTGCGTCACCGAAGGCGGCATCGTAGTAGTGGCGTAAACCGCATTCTTACCAAACTTAGGAGTAGACGTTGACGACGATTGTAAAGATTGTTGGAAGAGAGATTCTCGATTCCCGCGGGAATCCGACGGTTGAGGCGGATGTCTATCTCGCCGACGGCAACATGGGGAGAGCGGCAGTGCCTTCCGGCGCTTCGACGGGCGAGCACGAAGCCGTGGAACTTCGCGACGGCGACAAGTCGCGGTATCTCGGCAAGGGCACGCAGAAGGCCGCCGGGCACATCAACAAGGAAATCGCCGAGGCACTGACCGGCGAAGACGCCGCGGACCAGGCGGGAATCGACCGCACGATGATCGAGCTCGATGGCACGCCGACCAAAGCGAAGCTGGGCGCCAACGCCATCCTGGCAGTCTCCATGGCGGCCGCCCGCGCGGTAGCGGCTTGCGAAATGACGCCGCTCTACCGGTACCTCGGCGGAGTCGGAGCGGACACGCTGCCGGTGCCGATGATGAACATCATCAACGGCGGCGCGCACGCTGACAACTCGGTCGACGTGCAGGAATTCATGATTGCCCCGTTCGGCGCGGAGAAGTTTTCCGAGGCGCTGCGCATGGGCGTGGAAGTGTTCCACACGCTCAAGAAAGTGCTGGCCAAGAAGGGTTACTCGACGGCGGTCGGCGATGAGGGCGGCTTCGCTCCTATGTTGAAGTCGAACGAGGAAGCGATCGAGTCGGTGCTCGAAGCCATTGCGCAGGCCGGCTACAAGCCTGGTGAGCAGATCGGTATCTGCCTCGATCCGGCGGCGAGCGAGTTCTACCAGGACGGCAAGTACGTTTTCAAAAAGTCGGACAAGAGCCAGCGCACTTCCGAGCAGATGGTGGAATATTGGGAGACCTGGGTGAACAAGTACCCGGCGATCGTCTCCATCGAAGACGGCATGTCTGAAGAAGACTGGCCGGGCTGGAAGTTGATGACCGAGCGGCTCGGCAAGAGGATCCAGCTGGTGGGCGACGACATCTTCGTGACCAATCCCTCCATCTTCAAGCGCGGTATCGAACAGGGCATCGCCAACTCGATCCTGGTGAAGGTGAACCAGATCGGCTCGCTCACCGAAACGCTCGAAGCCATGCAGATGGCGTCGCGCGCCAACTACACCGCGGTGGTCTCGCACCGCTCGGGCGAAACCGAAGATTCCTTCATCGCCGACCTGGTGGTGGCTACCGGTGCGGGACAGATCAAGACTGGTTCGGCCAGCCGCACCGACCGCATCTGCAAATACAACCAGCTGCTGCGCATCGAAGAGGATCTCGGCGCGTCGGCGAAGTTCCTGGGCAGAAAGGCCTTCCGTCAATGATCAAGCTGGTGCTGGTTCGCCACGGCGAAAGCACATGGAACAAGGAGAACCGCTTCACCGGCTGGACCGATGTCGACCTATCCGAGAAAGGGCGGCAGGAGGCCAGGGAGGGCGGGCAGGTGCTGAAGGCCGAAGGCTACACGTTCGACGTGGCCTACACCTCGGTGCTGAAGCGCGCTATCCGGACGCTCTGGACGGTGCTCGATGAGATGGACCTGATGTGGATCCCGGTCTACCGTACGTGGCGGCTGAATGAGCGCCACTACGGTGGATTGCAGGGTCTGAACAAGTCGGAGACGGCGGAAAAATACGGCGAGGCGCAGGTGAAGATCTGGCGCCGCAGCTACGACATTCCGCCACCCGCCCTGACCGCCGACGACGAACGGTACCCGGGTCGCGACCCGCGGTACGCAAATCTCAGCAAACAGGAATTGCCGCTCACCGAATGCCTCAAAGACACGGTGGCGCGCTTCCTTCCGCTGTGGCACGAGACGATCGCGCCGGAGATCCGCGCGGGAAAGAAGGTGCTGATCGCGGCGCACGGCAACAGTCTGCGCGCCCTGGTGAAGTACCTCGATCACGTGTCCGACGAGGAGATCGTCGAGCTCAACATTCCGACCGGCATGCCGCTGGTTTACGAGCTGGACGACAATCTGAAGCCGCTGAAGCACTACTACCTGGGCGATCCGGAGAAGGTGAAAGCCGCGATGGACGCCGTGGCGGCGCAGGGCAAGAAGAAGTAACCACGGGCCGCGCCGCTCCGGGTTCGCCGGACGGTGCGGCCAGATTCCTCAGGGCCTGCGGGGGGAGGATGCCTTCCGCAGGCGCCTCACCCAATAAATTCCTACCGGGATCGCCACGCAAACCGCCAGCATCGATAGCTCTGTGAGGCCGCTGCCATTATCGGGCGCAATGTGGAACAGCCTTTCGATCAAATCCATTCCCGTCTCCCGCGCAGCTTTCTACTCTAGCGCAAGCGGCCTACGCAAACGCGACAACCGCCGCGCTTACGGGACCCTCTCCGACCGGGATCATCGTGAACAGCGGGGTCGGTTTGTAGCGCCGGGCGGGCGTCTGGTTGGTGAGTTCGTACATACGGATCACCGCCAGGTCGCCGGACTTCCGATTGAGTACGAGGGCGTACTGTTGATCGGGCGTGATGACGATCGACCCCGGCTCCTGCCCCACGTTGACCACTGCCACGAGCTTTCTGCCGGTATTGTCATAGTCCAGCACGGTGATGCTGTTGGCCTGCGGATTCGAAACCAGCAGGAATGACGACGCCTGTGAATCGGTGACCGCCATGCTCCCCGGGGCGTGCCCGGCCAGCATGGTCTCGGCGATTTCGGTGCTGTAGGGGTAGAGGATGACGACGGCATCCATTCCGTCGCCGCTGACGAAGATTTCGCCGCCATCGGGCTTGCTGCAGAAGTTGCGCGGCTCGATAGGCAGCGGCAGGCGCACGACCACGCGTCCGCGGGCTGTCTCGAAGATGCTCAGGCTGCGCTCCGCGCGACTCCCGATAATCAACTGCCGGCCATCGGATTGGAAGCGGACGAGCACGGGCTCGACTCCGGCAGGGACCGTCCGTTCGATGCTGCCATCCGGTGTGGCGATGAAGGTGACGCTGCGCGCCTGGGTACTGATGACCGCGGCCTGCTTCTTGGTGCTCAGGTCGAAGGCGTCCGGCACCGCCGGGAGGCGGACATGCCTGCGCTGCCGAAGCGATTGGAGCGGGAATTCGACCAGTGACGCCGGGTCGCGATAAAGCACCCAGAGCGCATCCTTATCGGGCGAAAGCAACATGCCCGCCGCGGTATTCCCTGCCCTGGCGCGGCGCGTGACGCCGAGCGTGGTGGCGTCGATCTCGTGGACGGTGCCGGTCTCGGGCGCGAGGACGAAGACCTTGGGAACGCCGGGATGAGCGATGACGGTGGACGGTTCAGCGTCGAGGACGATCTCCTTGCGGACGCGAAACTGGCTGAGGTCGACGGCGGCGACAGTGCGTCCCTGCTGGTTGGCGACGAAGCAATAGCCGCCGTAGGCAGTGGCCTTCCGACGTCCGCATCCGACGCCGGCAAGGGCCGCCAGAAGCACGTTTCTCCGGGAGATGGTGAGAGAAGACACCTGAAATCTTATTGTACGACGCCCCTATGTTATTCTGATGAGAGCAGCAACTGCCGCTCCGCGGAATGCCACCGCGGCTTCCGTTTTTTCTCGAACCGGAGAGATGGCCGAGTGGTTGAAGGCGCACGCTTGGAAAGCGTGTATAGGGGAAACTCTATCGAGGGTTCGAATCCCTCTCTCTCCGCCATCTTAGAATCAATAACCTAGAGACAAATCCAGATTCCAGCGGGCAATACCGGGCAATGAAGGTGCTAAAATGGCCGGCCCGATGCCCCTGAATCTTTATCGCCGCCACCGCCACGAATGCGAAGGCGAGCACCCCGAGGAATTCCGTTCCGGGGAGTTCGAAGAGCGGTCTAAGAAGTGGAAGCGATGCGGCTGCATAATCTTTGCGGCCGGAACTCTTGGTGGGAAATTCCGCCGGCGCCGGACAGGGAAGCATACCTGGGAGGAGGCCAAGATCGTCGCCTCCGCCTGGGAGAAGACTGGCAAGTGGGATGGAGCGGCTCCCGTCAACACCCCTCCAGAAAAGCCCCCCGAGGGAGCCACGATCGCGACTGCGGTCAAGGCGTTTCTGGATGAGCACAGGAACTCGGCCGTTGGCACGCGGCGCAAGTACGGGTTCCTGATGGACAAGGTCACGCAGTTCTCCTCTCACAAGGGCTACACCCGGATCAAGCAGTGGGGTCCGGTGGATGTCCGCGAGTTCCGCGATACCTGGAAGGTCGCCATCCAGACCGCCAACCGGGACATGAGCGTCATCCGCTCCTTCTTCGAGCTCTGCCTCTGCAATGAATGGATCGATCGGAACCCCGCGAATCTGGTCAAGAACGTCAAGGGCAGGTCCAGCGCGGAAAGCCGTAACGAGCAGAAGCTCCCGTTCTCGGACGACGAGTTGCAGCGGATGTACGACACCTGCGAACAGCGGTACGGCAAGAGGGAAATCAAGTGGGACCGGAATGTTCACCATCGCCAGGCGGAAGGGCTGGTGCAGAACTACAAGTATAAGTGGACCGGCCGGGATCTGGCCGACTTCATCTCGATTTCCGTCTACACCGGCCTGCGAATTAGCGATGTGGCCGCATTCCACATAGACCGCCTCAAGGAGAATAGCGAGATCCGTATCCGGACGACCAAGACAGGAACGAACGTGCACACTTGGGTTCCGCTCTGGTTGCAGCAGATCATCCGCCGGCGCAGCCTCGAGGTTGGACCTCTGATCTTCGGGGAGCACACAACAAAAGATCAGAACGTCATCACCGACATTTGGCGAAGGAAGTTACAGAGGCTATGGCGGATGTGCGGCCCTTGGCCAGATAAGCCGACGCCACATAGGTTCAGGCATTCGTTCGCACGGATCCTTTTGCAGCGTCCTGGCGTCGAGGTGAAGGATGTTGCGGAACTACTGGGGAATTCAGAGCAGATGGTCAGGAAGCATTACAGCGCGTGGATCCAGGAGAGGCAAGACAGGCTAACCGCGGTCCTCCAGGCAGCGTTCTCCGATGCGCCCAGGCCGGGTATAGTGCTTGAGATGCCTAAGGCTACAACGAAGTAGCCTAATCAGAAGAATTCCCCGCTGCGGCCCAGATCGGTGGGTCGTTTTATGTTCAGGCGGCGATCAGCCGGGTATGGATTCTCCGGGCGACGGATTCCGGCACGCTATACCGAGCCATGGACTTCTTGCGGCCGAGGCGGATGCGGATAACACCAGGCTCGTCCTTGACAAGAAGACGAACGGTCTCGCGGCCGAGCTTCCATTGTTTGCTGAGTTCAGCGATCGAGTAGTGCGCATCGAACGTCGTGTCCGGAAAGAGAATACTCATTTGAGATCCTCTGAGGCCAATGGGCGCCGGTTGCGGCACCTGGCGATCCAGCCGCGGCCGACGCGAACACCCGGGATTACACGGTCGAGTGCGTTCAATTCGGCGAACCGGACGATTAAGAGGCGGTATGCAATTTCGAGGGCGAAGATCCGAGCGGAATCGTCAGCGAATGGGAAAATGGTACAAGGCACAGTAGAGCATACTCCGACACTGAATTCAGCAAAGGCCACTCTTGCAGGAGAGTGGTTTCAGGTGCTGTAATCCTGACGAGCCTCTTTATTCTCGCCGCTCGTCGGCCAACTCTACGTCTGCAGTCTAACATGATCACCGGCGATGTTCAAGCTATGAAGGTGGTTTTATCTGTTTCTATCGACCGCGTGAAAGCCTCCGTCTCGCCATCAGGTGAATTTACGCCGGTGCTTCGGTGAATCGGGCGTTTATCATCCGGGTGGCCCCTCTTGTACCCGGGTGCGGAACCGGTTTCAGTTCAGCATCGCGCAGGTTTCCCGCTTCTCGTTAAGTAAATAATACTTGACACTAAGTAATATTTATTATACAGTGTGTATTGAAAATTAGACAAAGGAGAGCGTCATGTCATTCCGCGAAAAAAGCGCCTGGATCTCGTTACTGTCGATGTCGGGTATCTATGGCATCTACTTCTGGTCGGTTATTCACTCTGGCCGGCAGGGTGGCGGCTTTCACTTCGGCGGACTGCTTAGCACGATCATCGCGCTCGTTGTGGTGCAAGTCGTGCTCACGGTCGTAGCCGCACTCTTCACGCCCAGGGAAGCCAAAGCGCCTCGCGACGAGCGCGACAAACTAATCGAGCTCAGGGCCATGCGAGTGGCCTATGCGGGGCTCGCGACGGGCATAGCGCTCGCCTGCTTTTTCGGAGCGTTCGATCCCCCACTCGTCTTCAACACGAACGCCCTGCTGTTCATCCTTGTAACAGCCGAAATCATGCGGTCCGGCTGCCAGATCCTCCAATACCGGCGTGGGGCTTGATATGGGCGTAATACGCAATGAAATCAGACGATTGCGCTTCGAGCATGGAGAGATGACCCAACAGGAGCTAGCTGAAAAAATCGGGGTCACTCGCCAAACTGTGAATGCAATCGAACAGGGAAAATACTCGCCGTCACTGGAAGCCGCATTCCGAATCTCCGCCGTGTTTGGCCAACCGCTCGAAAGCGTGTTCCACTATTCCAGGGACGAATGATAGTCGCCGCTTCCAGGGCGTCGCGATAGTGGCAGGAATCGCGAGTAGATGCTCGTTCGATACCTCGTGCTCTTATAGCCTACCGATCACCGCCGGTCCGGAATCAATCCACATGAGCGAGAAGTCGCCGACCCGTACACTGGCCCCAAACGCTAGGACTCTATCTGGAGTGACCCGGCGCGCGAGTGTTGAGGCACAGCGAAATCCAGACCGCCGGGCCACTTCGGATAGAGACGTTTGAAGGAAGCCGCCCGCGTTTGCGGCGGACGCGGCAGGGCTATGGGTGTTGAATCGGCCGGGATGCCGGGGACGTGCTCAGAGATGTTTGCGAACAGGCTGGAGTGGGGTTTAGCGCCGGCGGGTGCTGCGTCGAAGAGGTTAGTTGAGGCGTCCTGAAGTTGCATTTTCGCATCGGATCCGGGCTTTCCAGGGGGCTGGATACACCTCTTGTGTGCGTGCCGGAGCACACCTGTTGTTTCGTGGATGGAAGCCGGCTACGAAGTGTCAGCGACTCGCTCCCACTCGGCAGCTCTCCGGCGAATCTGTTTGGGAGTGAGTTTCTCGATAATCGTCATCGTGCCGCCACAGCGCGGGCAAATCCAGGTTCCCGAAATGTTAGGGTCGCAGGGAGCCGGCTTTGTCGAGGCGGTCAAGGGGGCGGCATCCAGTAACCGACGGCAGAGCGGTAGGAGTTCTCGGCGGCGCCGGTTGGCCAGGAAACCGCAGAAGCGGATGCGCACAAAACCGCGAGGCAAGGTGTGGAGGAGGAAACGCCGCAGAAACTCTTCGCCGGGGATCGTCATCAGCCGTTGCTTACCCTTGTGGGCATAGTCTTTCCAGCGGAACGTGACCTTGCCGTCGGCAAAGTTCACGATCCGGTGGTTGGAAATGGCAACGCGATGTGTGTAGCGAGCCAGGTAGTGGAGGACATGTTCGGGCCCTCCGAAGGGACGCTTGGCGTAGACCACCCAATCCTGACGGAACAACGGACGGAGAAATGCCTGGAAAGCCTTCTGCTCGCTGAGTCCTTTGAGACTTCCGGGGAACAGCAGTTTGCCGTCACCGAACGCTTGCTTGAGTCCGGCGACGAACTTGCCGCGAAAGACGCGGCTCAGCACCTTTACCGGCAGGAAGAAGGGATAACGTGGATACACCCAGCGTTGGTGATCGGGTGAAAGACCGCCGGAGGGAATCACGCAGTGGATATGCGGGTGATGCTGGAGATTCTGTCCCCAGGTGTGGAGCACGCTGAGGAAACCGATCTCGGCGCCAAGATGCTTTGGATCGGCGGCAATCTCCAGCAGGCTGGCGGCGCTGGCGCGGAACAGAAGGTCGTAAACGACTTTCTTGTTTTGCAGGGCCAGCCACGACAACTCGTGGGGAATCGTAAAGACGACATGGACGTAGTTGACCGGCAGCAGTTCCTGACTGCGCCCGGCGAGCCACTTGTCGCGAGCGTTGGTTTGGCACTTGGGGCAGTGCCTGGAGCGGCAGGAGTTGAAAGAGATGGCCTCATGGCCGCATTGGCGGCAGCGATCCAGATGACCGCCGAGCGCAGCGGTGCGGCAGTGCTCGATGGCAAAAAGCACACGGATATGCAGCCAGGTCAACCAGGACCGGCTCTTCTCTATTAGGCTGTTGCCATGCGAGCGGATGATGTCGGCCACCTCGAAAGGTGGCCGTGTCATCTCTTGTGGAGCCTCCGCGACCGTTTTACCTGGTTCAGTCCTGACAGTTCGGCATTGTCGAGCGGAGTGCCGGCCGCCCGGAGGTGGCGTTCGGAGAGATGCAGGTAAATCGAGGTGGGCTTGAGGTCAGCGTGCCCGAGCAGTGCCTGCACGGTGGGCAGATCGGCTCCCCCCTCCAGAAGATGTGTGGCGAAACTGTGACGAAGTAAGTGCGGACTCACGCGCTTGGTAATACCGGCACGCTCAGCGGCTTCCCGGCAGGCTGCCCAAACCATTTTGGTTGAAATTGGTTTGTCTGCTCGCGAGCCGTTGACCGTGCCAGGAAACAAGAACGTCTTCGGCTTCATCCACCGCCAGTACGCGCGCAAGGTCTCGATCAGTTTCGGGCTCAACGGTACGTCCCGGTCGCGGCGTCCCTTGCCCTGACGGATATGGATCAGCATGCGGTCGCTGTCGATATCCTCCACCTTCAACTGACACATCTCGGCTCTGCGCATGCCAGTCGAGTAGACCGTCATGAGCATGGCACGATGAAACAGGTTGCTCGCTGAATCGATCAGTCGTATCGCTTCTTCCTGCGTGAGAATCGTCGGGAGGCGCCGTGGGGCTTTCGGATAGGGTACTTCCTCAATCGGGTAGGCGCGCTTCAGGGTCTTGCAGAAGAAGAAACGCAAAGCCGCTGTGTGGTGGCCGACGGTGCGCGCATTCAGTTTTCTCTCGGTGAACAGGTATGCCTGATATGCGCGAATTTGTTCCGGCCCAAGCTGATCGGGAGGACGATGAAAATACTTGGCGAAGGCCTCCACAACTTTCAGGTAGCCCTTCACGGTAGTCTGAGAGTAATTACGACGCTGGAGTTCTTCCAGCATCTGTTTGCGAAGTTGGGTCACAGGGACCTCCTTGTGACCCACAAAATATCGCCACCGAATCTCGACGGCCACTCAGTTTATCCACGCGTAGCGTCCGCCGCGCGGGCGGCTTCGTTCAAACGGCCTTCAGGAAGTTTGGCCGGATTACTCACGACTTATCGTTCCTAATCCGGCCTCGGACCGTCTCCTTCGTCCGAGTCGCCGACCATCTGCTCAGAGCTCGCAGCACGCCTCCGGGCAGACCGGATTAGCTGGTGGAAAGGGCTGTTATCGACAGTTATCAACGACACTGCAAGAGTCACCGTTGCACTCCTCACCGTCCGGCTGGCACTTTACGCAAGCAGTTACGTAGTGGATCGCGGCAGCGCGGGGGAGGGACGATTCTGGTGGTTTTGAGGGAGTGATTCATGGCGCCTCTCCGTCGGTCCGAGTGGAGCAGCTATCGCCTCACCTGAAGAATATGCACGGCCCCGGATCCGTCTCCGGCAATGATCGTGCCCGCGTCCGCGGAAACGGCGCAGCTGGTGACCGTATCGTCCGCGGTAAACGTGGCAAGGCAGCGTGCCCGTTCAAGGTCCCAGAGCCGTACGGTGTGGTCCCCGGAACCGGTCACAGCACACTGGCCGTTGCCGATCAGGACGGCCGAGTTTACAGTGCCAATGTCCTCGGTGATCTCCATCAGGACGGAGCCGGAAGCCAAATCCCAGACGAATATCGGGCTAAAGCGCGAATACGACATCGCCCGCGCCCCATCGGCCGAGATCGAAACGGATCGGACAAAGTCCTTGTGCCCTGGGAGGCTGTGCAGTTCGCGGCCGCTGTTCACTTCCCAGACCTTCACGGTTCGATCCGCTGAGGCCGTTGCCGCGATAGTGCCTGCGGCGTTCAGGCAGAGGGCCATTATAGAGGTTTGGTGCGCGCGGATCACCTGAATGGGTGTCAGGGAAGCGAGGTCCCAGACGCGCAGAATGCCGTCCGGCGAGCCCGAAATCGCGCGCGTTGCGCTTTCGTCGATCGCCAGCGCATTGACTGCCGAACCGGCCCGCGTTTCCAGGAGCAGTGTACCGGTGCTGGCATCCCACACGCTGAGGATTCCCCGCTCCGAGCCCGATACGATTCGGCCGCACGCCGCGGCAACCGACCGGACTGCGCCGCCTTCCACTTGGACACTCCGCACTTCGTGCCCGGTGGCCGTATCCCACGTCTTCATCGTACCGTCTTGCGCTCCCGATGCCGCGAATCGCCCGTCGGCTATCGCAACCCCGGTCACCCACCGGGTATGGCCGTGAACCCCCGCTCCTGCGCCTTCGCTTTGGATATCCCAGACGCGCAGCACTTCGTCATGGGAGCCCGTGACGGCCCATTCACCGCCAGGCGCAATGGCTACGGCGTTAAGGTTCCCCGCCGCGCCCTGAAAGGAGCGCAGGAGACGGCCGTTCTCCAAATCCCACACAGCGACTTCGTCATTCAGCGATACCGAGATCGCGCGTTTCCCCTCCACATCGACCGAACAGGACTCGATGGTCGCCCCGGATTCGCGCAATGTGCGCGCCTCGGAACCGTCCGTTTTCCACGCCATCAGGCAGCCATCGTCCGATCCCGTACACGCCAGCCGTTTCGGCGAACACAGGGCCAGAGCGCGCGCAGGCTGGTGATGGAACCTCAGGACGTCGATCGCCTCGTCGGATCCGGAAGCCATGTTCCACACGCAGACCGTGCTGTCCATGCAGGTGAAGACAATCTCGTCTCCTTCATCGGTCATGGCGATGGCCCGGATCCAATCGTCGGCGCGGCCGGTGCGAAGCGCCGTTCCCGTTCGGAGGTCCCACAAAACCACCGATCTGTCAAAAGACCCAGTCACGGCGCGGTCTGCCGGTCCGCGGAGCGCCACGGCGCGCACCGCTCCGGTGTGCCCGCTAAGCGTGAGTATCAGCTCTCCCGTATCCGCGTTCCACACTTTGGCAGTTTGGTCATCGGACCCGGAAATGACCAGCCGTCCGTCGTTACTGATGGCAACAGCGTTCACCGCGCTCTCGTGGCCTTGTAGTCTGCGCAAAAGGGACCATGTCGTAGCGTCCCAAACGATTGCTTCGTCCTTCACAGATGAGCCGGAGACAATCCGTCGACCGTCGCCGCTCACGGCCACGCAGCGGATTGGACCCTCGTGACCCGTCAGGAGCCGGAGAATCGGACCACCCGGCTGCGTGAGGCTCGGACAAACGGGCGCCAGCCACGGCCGGGAGCCGGACCGCGCGGCTCCTGCCACCAGCGCGCGATCCGCATCCGACTCGGGCGAAAGGCGGCCGAGTAGCTGTGCGGCGAACTCGGTCGAATCCACAGTGACGGCGTGCGCCGCCAGTCGGATGGCCGCCTGCATGCGCCGAAGTTCCCCCGACTCGCGAAAGTAATCGTAATCGGCAAGCACGGAATTGACGCCAATGCGGCTGAGACGGCCCTGCACAAAATCGAAGTTGGTGAGAAGCCTTTTGACATCGTGGCTTTGTCCCGCTCCTGCCAGATGGTACAGATACCAGCGGCACGCATAGTCATCGCGAACAGTCCCGGGGTCGCCCCACGCTTGGATTAGTCTTTGATGAACGGATGCCGCGTCCGCCAGCCTGCTCCGAAAATAGACGCGCATCAAATCGTGCAAGCGGATGACGGCTCTCTTCAGGTCGAACTCCAGCAGGGAAAGTCCATCCAGGCGCTCCGCCAATTGCTCGGATTCGAACGCGTCCATCTGCCAAAGCTCGCCGGCACGCTGCATTGGAATGTCCAGGTCTTCAGGGAAGACGGACAGTTCAAAGGCCCTGTTCTGATCAGAGGGTTCTAGCAGATCCAAACTCACCTGAATGGTCCTGCCCAACCCCGCACGTCGGTCCGCTGCGTCGCCACTGTCGAAGACGGTAAGGCCCTTGCGGTCGAGCGCGAGGTTGAGATGGCGGAGCGCCCCGGAGAAGGAGTCGCCGCGGGCGAGCCGCTGATCGAGCGCTCCGCGCACCAGCTTCAGCATGAGTGGCCAGTTGCCCAGACGAATCGCCAGCGCGCGCAGCGGCAGCGCCTGGGCGGGCCGCTGATCCGCGCGCCCGGCCAGCATCTCGACCGCTTCTTTACGCTCCATCTGGGGTATCCGCACGCGAGCCTGCGTGTTCCCGAACTCCACCGCAACCTCGAACTGTCGTGTGGTAACAAGGCGGACGCACGCGCCTCCACCCCGAAGGAATGATCTCAGGTGCCGGCTGGACCACACATCGTCGATTACGAGAAGTATATGTCGGTTCTCGAGGCGGCGCGCGACCTCGTTTGCGGCGTCCTCTTCGCTGACGAATTTCGGCCGTTCGCCAGTGAGGGCTGCATAGATTTCGGTCAGCCTTTCGACGAGATCCGGCTTTTCACCGAGGGTGGCCCACAGAATGCCGTCCGGAAATCCTGTCATTACGTCTTCGTGGTGGCAAACGCCGGCAGCCAAGGTGGTCTTGCCCAATCCTCCGCCGCCGTGCAGCACTACTGTTCCTGGACGAGGACTGCCGGAATCGAGAATCAGGTCGAGAATCCGCCTCGTCAGATCCGGCCGCGGAACATATCCGGAAGGCAGATCGGGAGCCATAAACGGAACCCGATCTGCCTGGCAGGGGCTCTTGAGATACTGGACAAACGTTTCCCACTCCCGGTCCAGATCGAAGAAGTGTGCCTTCCGCATCCAAAGGGGCATGGCGTCGAACTGGAGCTCGGCATCCGGCACGCCCTTCACCGGATAGACGCAGACGCCGGCCTGCCGTGCGTACCGCCACTCCCGCCGTGACTCCTCCGAAACGACCGCGGCAGGCGTCATCACCAGCACCAGGTACTGTACCGTCTCCAATGCTGCGGTAATCTGCTTCCACCACCCCACGCCCCCTTCCATCCGGCTGCGGTCCTGCCAAATCGTGAGTTCCGGCTGCTCGCATTCGAGTCGCCGCCGGAGATTGGTGGCAAACACCTCTCCATCCCGCCGTGCGTAGGAAATGAAGACGCGCGCTGCCCTATCTTCAAGCGCCACGTTATCCTTTTACCACGTTAATCGCATCCTAAAGCGAAGGGCTGTTACCTCCAGGATCCTTGCACGGCACATTAATCAACTCCAGTGGACGCTTCCAGCGACCATAGAACCTCCATCACAGGAGAGCACAGGAGCCTTATACCAAGCCGCCGCAGGCGCAGAACTCGTCTTTCGCAGCAACTCACCCCCGGTTCAGCGGCATGAAGTGTGATCATGAAGCTCCCGGAGAGAACATCGGGAGGCGCATGGGCGGCCGCAGTGACAGACATTTTTCTCACTCCCGTTGTCAACGGGAGCACTCTCGGTCCAGCGATCGACCGCCGTCTTTACCCACGCTGGTACGGGTACGGTTCGCACGTGGCCGGCTTTCCCGACGAGGTCGACGATCACCCAATGGTCCTCGCGCTTCTGAATCTCGCCAACCTCCAGCGCAACGATTTCAGATCGACGCAACCCACAGCCAAGGAGAAGCGAGATGATGGCGCTATCGCGTTTTTGCCGAAGCGTGTCAGGGGTGGTTCGCGAGAGGAGCACTTCGCCTTCAGCGGCGCTCAGCCAGTTGCCAACGCGCCGACCGAGGTGCGGCACGCCCTTGACACGGCGGATGCCTGCGACCAGTTCTGGGCTCAGCAAGCCGGAATCGGCTGCCTAATACGCCAGCCGCCGCACGGCAGCGAGTCGGACGTTGATGGTTGAGGCAGCGAGTTTCTTCGCCTCCAGTTGCATCCGGTATCGGAGTACGACCACACGGTTCAACGCCGAACGCGGCTCTGAGCAGTACCACTCAATGAATTCATCCATAGCATGCTGGTACGACCTGCGGGACTGCTGCGACGCCAGACTATTCAGGACTGAGTTCTTCGTCTGGTCGAGTTCTGGTAAGGTGGGCCGGTCCGTTTGGGCCTTCTTGCGGTTCTTCGGTTTCATGGGATGCGGCCTCCGTAGCCGCCGCCTCATGTTCTACGCCTGCACACAAGCTTGGCGAGTTGGGCTTTTCTCGCCAACTTACCTCTCGGCCAAGCGATTCTCCATACGCCAAGGCGGCGCCCATGGCCGGGAATCCAGGCCTTCGACAGGTAGGCTTCGAGCCAGATCGCCGCCGTCTCATCCTCGTGCGAATAACTGATAAATGCGTCGTACGTATTGCCCCGCATGGAACTGAATGGCACGGCAAGCCTTCAAAATATCGTATCTCCACTCGCACAGCCAGAAGTTCAGATCGAGGACTACTCTTGGTCTAAGTTTGGGTCAATCCCACCGCTCTCCCAGACATCGGGCACGGACGGACGGAGCTCAGAGTACTCCCGGCGGTCGAGGACTACTGCCAACTTTGGGTTTAGCTCAAGACCGCGCTGCATCAGGATGCCGCCGGTTACGATTATGCGCGTGTTCCACGAGCTGATCCGCTCGGCCGCCAGGCGGGCCTGGGTGTAGTCGTGGAGGCCCGCATAGATCAATGCGAGCCGCCGGAGCAGGTTATCCCGGCCTCCACCCGACGAAGCAGGGATGAGTTTAGACGCGGCCGCGGCCGCCCGGCGAGCCAGTTGCGGGGCATGCAGGGCCAGCGCAGCATATGCTGCATAAATGGAAGCATCCGCGCGTTGATGGTCTTTGGAAACTCCGCGTTGGTAGTCTTTGGTAATTAGTGGCAGAAGATCGAGAGATTGCTGTATGGCGAAGCGCGCGGAATCGAACATTCCGGCTTCGGCGAAAGCCGCCGCGGACTCGGCGAGGCAAATGGCCTGCACCGCCGGATTTTTTTGGGAAACGGTTGCCGCGGAGGCCACAGCGGCTGTACGGGCT
The DNA here is from genome assembly GCA_963796675.1 of Terriglobia bacterium. Classification (GTDB taxonomy): domain Bacteria; phylum Acidobacteriota; class Terriglobia; order Bryobacterales; family Bryobacteraceae; genus CAWCDJ01. The sequence goes on along the minus strand of CAWCMS010000016.1, from coordinate 21,840 downwards.
TCGCTCAGGAGTCCTTGCATGCGCGCGAAGCGGGCGATCGAGAACCACTCGCGGGTTTCCTCCTGGCCTTTCGAGGGCTTGAAAGCCAGGAACCGTCTCAGCATTGCTTCTGCACACCCGGGTCGGTCCGCGTCGGCGCAGAAATGAGCTAAATAGAATGGGCTGGCGTTGTCACCCGCGAGATCCAGCAGGCGGGCCTCGATGGGGCTGAGGGCGGCGCCGAAGGGTTGTCTGCTGAGTGCATCCAGGAGCATCGGCGGGGCATCGTAAGTGGTGTCCACGCCCGACGGAGCCCCCGACAGATCACTCTGGGGTGCGGGCGCGGGACGCCAGTGGAGTGCGCGGCGCAGGAACATGTCGGCCCGCTGGTGGTCGCCGCTATCCTCCATAATGGCCGCAGCCGCCGCGAACGTGAGGCCATCGCTTTCCGGGGACCGGGCCGCGGTCTCCGCGCAGACTTGCGCGGCCTGCACCCGATGAAGCCGGAGGAGGAGTTCGGCCGCCGCGACCGAAAACGAGGGTACATTCGGCCATAATCCCTGGTTCACGCATTGAACGCTAGTGAGTCGTTGCGCCGTTTGGTCCTGCTCGTCCGCGCTGGCGGCCCCCATTTTTTCGAAGAAGTAGTCCACGCCCTCCGCCCTGCCAGATTTAATGATCCTGGACCACTGTTGTCGAGCAACATCTTGCGCCTCCTTCTTACGGCCGCTTGCCTCCAGCGCTCGCACGACCCTGCCCATATGCCGGTTCGACTGGTCGAGCCATAGGATTCGTTGGAGGTCCGCAGGAAACTTCGCTGTGCCAGTCCGGACACTGGCTTCGAAGCATTCGACCCGAGCATCCTTGGGATGAGGCGTGCGAGCCGCGACCAGTTGTGCTTCTTGAGGAAATCCCGCATAGACCAGAGCCGCCGCCAGATGACTGTCAGGGGGAATGGCCGGAGCCGTCAGGCCGCCCTGGACCAACAGCGCAAGCTGATGGCGGGCCGATCCAATGTAAGCGTAGTAAGCGATTGCCGAACAGATCGCCACGAATGAGACTACCGCGGCGTAGCGCCGTCGCCGCCTCCGTTTCAGGGCTTCTTTTTCGAGATAAAAGTCCGCGGCTCTGCTTACTTCGGTCTGGAGTTCCTCCAGGGTAGAGAATTCTCTCGGGACGACATCAGATCGTATCTTCTCCTTCAATCGGCGCAAATTTTCAGCGCCTGGATCGCCTTCGACCCACTCCGGAGGCCATGACGCCTGGTCAGCGAGGAAGAAGATTAACCGGGGAACACCAAGCTCTCTGGCCTTGTCGTATTCGTGCTCGATGATTGAAATCCCTTCATGGCTGAGGGTGCCATATCGGCGGGCATAGATCCCGACAAAGACATCGGAAAGCCCGACCATAGCGGAGCTACCCGCACTGGGACTCTTCGCGATTGCTGGAAACTCCTCCATCCGGAGCGGATGCAATCCGGCCTGCCTAAGAACCTTTGAAACTTGTTCACGCCAGAGGCCTAGATCGACCGTCGTCGAGCTCACGAATACTCGGGGTTTTCGCCGAGCGAAAATACCACGAACCGCCGACCGCAGCGAAGACCACCTTCGAGAGCCGGCGCGTTCGTCTGAATCGGTGTTTTCGATGGAGGTGGCGGGCCCCTCCATATATGGCGTTCTCCCCTACAAGCCCTGCATTATACCCCGGTTCCTGGCCAATCGAACCTGGCGATAGAATGCAAACCGCGGCATTTGTTGCCGCAACTTGGAACGAACGCGGGCTCGAAGTCACTGGCACTATGGAGCATAGCTGACGCGAAATCCCCTTGGCGTCACGAGAGGCCCGCTGGCGCGATGGGCTGTTATCGTCAGGAATGCGTTTTGAGCCGGCCTTCGTGCGAATAGCGCCATTTCCTCACGTACGCTCCGAGGGGTCTCCAGGTCGACACTCTCGAACGGGGAACTCCGTTATAATCACCAAAGCGTGTTGGTGCGGGGCGACGCGACCCGCAGCGCGCACGGCCTGCGCTAAACATTTTCAACGAGCGCTGGATGCCATACGACCTCTTCATCAGCCACGCTTCGGAGTACAAGGCCGAGATAGCCCGCCGTGGGAACCCGGCTTCGCCGAACTCCCCAAGGACCCGATCGTGGTTTCTGCTCCGGCGGTAGGTCTTTCTCCAAGCCCGGGATATACAACCGCCCGTGGAGCGCTCCGAAGATTACTCTCTCGGTGTATCTGCCAGGTTCCCCTACACGCAACGGTCGGGCAGGCCTCTTGGTGCAGCTTTGATAGACTTGGGAACCGGGGAGCCCGATGAAAACCTTCTTCCTTGTAATGGGTGCGCTCGCCGTACCGGCCGCGTTCGCTGCAAACACGAACCTACACCTGCTTCATGACCCTGCCATGAACCGCACGCAGATCATCTTCTCTTACGCGGGCGATCTGTGGACCGTCGGCCGCCAAGGCGGTAATGCCACGCGGCTCACGTCCGGCGCGGGTATTGAGGACCACCCGGTCTTCTCGCCTGATGGTGAGACCATCGCCTTCGCCGGCGAGTACGACGGCAATGTCGATGTATACACCATGCCGGCCACGGGCGGCGTCCCGAAGCGGATTACCTACCACCCGGGCGCGGACTATCCCGTGGGATGGACCCCGGACGGAAAGAGAATACTGCTTCGCTCCAACCGGCAAAGCTTCTCCCGATATACGCAGCTTTTCACCATCACCCCGGGCCAAGGATTGCCCACTGCCTTGCCTCTCCCTATGGCATTCAACGGGTCGTATTCATCCGACGGCCAGCACATGGTGTACGCTCCCCTCGACGGCGGACAGTTCGGCCGCACGCCGGCCCGCTGGGTGGCGTGGAACCGGTATCGGGGCGGCGAAGCGAGTTACCTGTGGATCATCAAGTTCGCCGATCTGAGTGTCGAGAAGATCCCGCGCACCGATTCCAACGACATCAATCCGATGTGGGTCGGGAACAAGGTCTACTTCCTCTCCGACCGCAACGGCCCGATGACACTGTTCCGCTACGAGCCTGCGACCAAAGCGATCACGGAGTTGATCAAGAGCAACGGCACGGCGATTCGCGCGGCGAGTGCCGGTCCGGGCGGGATCGTCTACGAGCAGTTCGGGCAGATCCAGCTTTACGACCTGACCAGCGGAAAGAGCCGGCCGGTGCCCATCGAGATCGATGCCGACGTAAGTGAGGTGCGGCCACGCTTTCAGAATGTCGAGCGGGAAGCGCGGAACGGCCGCATCTCGCCCACGGGCGTACGGGCAGTTTTCGAAGCACACGGCGAGATCATGACGGTGCCGGCGGAGAAGGGCGATATACGCGACCTGAACAACACACCCGGCGTAATGGAACGTATGCCCATGTGGTCCCCCGACGGGCAATCGATCGCCTATTTCTCCGACGAATCGGGCGAATACGCATTGCACGTCCAATCGCAGACCGGGGAGGGAACTGTAAAGAAGATTTCGCTCGGCGGTCAGTCAAATTTCTATTTCGCTCCGCACTGGTCGCCGGACAGCAAACAGATCGCCTTTAGCGACAACGCTCTAAATCTCTGGCGCGCGGACGTGGCCGGCGGCCAGGTCACCAAGGTTGACTCCGATTACTTCTATCCATACGAGGAGCCCGACCGCGATATCGCTTGGTCACCGGATTCGAAGTGGATCGCGTATGCCAAGTTCCTGCCGAACCGGCTGCACGTGATCGATCTGTATTCACTGGAGAGCAGCCAGAGCACGCAGGTGACTGATGGAATGAGCGACGCGCGCTACCCGGCGTTTGATCACGACGGCCAGTATCTTTATTTCACGGCCAGCACGAATTATGGCCCGGGCGCCCACCCGCTCGACATGACCAGCGATGAACACGAGGTAACGCGCAGCGTCTACGCGCTGGTGCTGCCGGCCGATGTGGCCTCGCCCGTCGCACCCGAAAGTGACGAGGAGAAGCCGGCGGGAGCGAAACCCGACGAAAAGAAGCCCGACAGCAAAGGCGGGACGACGCCTAAGCCCGTCCGCATCGATCTGGCCGGGATGACGCAGCGCATCGTGGCACTGCCGATTCCGGCTCGCGACTATACCGCCTTGGCATCAGGCAAAGCCGGCCAGATTTACCTCCTGGAGAGCATTCCTGCCGATCTGCAGGCCGCCGGACAATCGGGCGACGTCCTTTCGAAGTTCGATCTCAAGACACGCAAAGTCGAGAAACTGGCCGAGGGCGTGAGCGCATTCGATCTTTCCGCGAACGGCGAGAAGATGCTTCTGGGAATGCGGCGTGGGGCGGCAGTGCAGTGGTCGATTGTGCCGGCGAACGCACTGGTGAAAGCGGGCGAAGGGGCCCTGCACCTTGCGGGCATGGAAGTGAAGGTGGATCCCATCGCCGAGTGGAAGCAGATGTACCACGACGTGTGGCGCATTGAACGCAGCTACTTCTATGATCCGAACCTGCACGGGCTGAATGCGAACGCCGAAGAGAAGAAGTACGAATCCTATCTGGATTCGCTCACCTCGCGCGATGACCTCAATTACATTTTCCAGGAGATGCTGGCGAACATCACATCGAGCCATCTACGCGGGGGCGGCGGTACCGTCCCGCGCGGCAAGTCGGTACCAGGCGGGCTGCTCGGTGCCGATTATGAGATCGTGAATGGGAAGTACCGGCTGCGGAAGCTCTACACCGGCGAGAGTTGGAATCCGCAGTTGCGAGCGCCGCTTAGCGGGCCGGGTATCAACGTTAAGGAAGGCGAATACATTCTGGCTGTGAACGGCCGCCCCCTTTCGGGCACAGATGATATCAACTCCTTGCTGGAAGGCACCTCCGGAAAGCGCGTCGTGCTGCGGGTGGGGCACGAGCCGTCGGGAGCGAACGCGCGCGATGTGACAGTGACGCCGGTGGCGAGTGAGCAATCGCTTCGCAATCTGGCGTGGATCGAGGGGAATCGCCGCAAGGTGGACGAGTTGAGCGGCGGCAAACTGGCCTACGTCTATATGCCCGACACAGCACAGGGCGGGCTGACGAGCTTCAACCGCTATTTCTTTGCGCAGACAGACAAGCAAGGCGTCATCATCGATGAGCGTTACAACGGCGGAGGCCAAGTGGCGGACTACATCATCGACGTGCTAAACCGGCCACTGCTTTCCTGGAACCTGTTCCGCTACGGCGCCGTGCAGCGCACTCCGGCTGGCTCGATTCAGGGCCCCAAGGTGATGATCACGAACGAATTCGCCGGTTCCGGCGGCGACATGATGCCTTGGATGTTCCATTACACGAAGACCGGAACACTGGTGGGCAAACGAACCTGGGGCGGACTGATCGGCGTGCTGGCGTTCCCCACCCTGATGGACGGCGGTACGGTAACGGCACCAAACGTTCGCATCTTCAGCCCGACCGGCGAATGGATTGCGGAGAACAAGGGTGTACCGCCGGACGTGGAGGTCGAACTTGACCCGAAATCGGTGAGCGAGGGCCACGACCCTCAATTGGAACGCGCGGTGTCCATCGCACTACAGACCTTGAAGGAGAACCCGCCACCCGTTCCGCACCAGCCGCCATACCCCGACTATCAACGCCCCACGGCCGGTGGCGCTTCAATGGGTGGACGCCGCGTGAGGTGAGGTGCTGGTCCGGGTCCAGCGGGTCTTTCAAAGAGATCTGCCAGCCAGAAGACAGCACTTCGCCCTTGGTCCACGTCCCCTGCTGCGCCAGCAGCTGAGGTGAGGCTCTGAGGCTCTCTGGGGACCTACGGCTCGGGCCGTCCGCCAACAGAACAGGCCTTTCCGCCACTCCTGCTCCCCGGCGTCCCATATACCGGCGAGCCATGTCTTTGACAGGCTGGTCGTTTCCTGGTGACCGTCGCCAGGTGTCCACCTGCCGGTTGTGGCGGTCAGGCCTGCTCAACTCTCGGAGGATGACGCCTCTACACGTAATCGGCCCCTCCGTGCGCCCCGCGGATCGCCATAAAGCGTAGCCGTGAGGTTAAGCGGGAGATGGAGAGTGCAGGATCTCGAATGGGTGTGCCTCCGCCAGCGTGCGGCTGTAGAAGCCGTGTGCGATCAGCGGCTGTCGCGCCGGACACCGCGGGCAGTGGTCGGGACGGTAGCGGTCCGGGTTGGAGACTCCCTCGGTGTGCTGTTGGGCGGAACCACGGAAGGGGTGTGGGATTTGCACAAGACCTCCTCGTCAATGCGGCTGAGGTCTACTGTAGTGACGCCGGGCCGAGAAAGGTACACATGCTCTCCTGGGTGGCAATGGAACGAATTTACGAGCACGAGATCCTGCCGAATCCCAAGCTCCGCAAGCAGGCCGGGGAAAGGCCGCTGCGCATCGATGCCAAGCGCCTCACCGATGGAGAGCTGTTGGCCAAGTTGCGCTCCTTCGGCATCGAGATCAATCGCGCCTGGCTGGAGCGGGAGTGCGCGCAGGCGCTGTCCGCACACGAGATCGCCGACCCGCTCGTGAACCAGAGCGGGAATCGGAGCCAGGAAAGCGATTGGATCTGGATCTGTGTGGCGCCCCCCTCGCACCAGTAAAGACGATGGCACTACCGTTTACAGGTGACCTCCCGTTCCTTACTTTTTCGGCCAGTGTTTGCATATATCCTTCAACACTCCAGAAACGGTTGAATTGCCAGGTGGCGGCGGTGGATCGGTCTGTCGGCCGATCAGATCCAGGAGTGACATTGGTCGAGTCACCGGCGGTAGCGGAGGTTGTACAAGATCGGCTAGCGACATCGAATCCGGCTCGAGTCCGGTCCGTCGCCGGATGGTGATTTCGGTATTCTGAACTGGGTTCTCCCGCAATCTCCGTGCAGGTTTGATCGCTCTAAATGACCCCAACCCGGCCTAAAACATGAAATGCCATATATGTTTTATTGTTATCGGCATATGGCTTCTCCCCCGAGCCATGTCCAGGCCCTCCTTCCCGACCCCTCTTGTCTCAAGCTGAACTCTGTTGAGCATCAGGAAGACGGTCGGGTTCTAATCGCGGCTGCCGCCATCGGTTCCGTTGCCTACTGTCCGGCATGCCCCCACCCTTCACATTCTCTCCACAGCCGATATTCACGGGCCTTGCACGATCTGCCGTGGCAGGGAGCAACTGTCGAACTCCGTCTTGAGGTTCGCCGCTTTCGCTGCCGGGCCCAGGACTGCCGCCGCGTTACCTTCGCAGAGACCCTACCCGTAGTCGCGGCGAGGTACGGTCGGCACACGAGTCGATTGTCGGAGACGATCCGTCTCATCGGCTACGTGTTGGGCGGTGAGGCGGGGGCTCGCCTCTCGAAGAGGCTGGGTATGGCAACCAGCCCCGATACCGTTCTGCGGAGACTGAAGGTAGGGCCGTCCACAGAGGTCCGAGGCGCCCGGGCCCTGGGCGTCGACGATTGGGCCTGGCGCAAAGGGCAACGTTACGGGACCATCCTGGTCGATCTCGAGTCGCACGCCCCCATTGACCTGTTGCCAGATCGTTCCGCCGATACCCTGGCTACTTGGCTGCAGGTGCATCCCGGCGCGGAGGTCATCAGTCGTGATCGGGGCGGAATCTATGCCGACGGCGCCACGGGTGGTGCCCCAGAGGCTGTCCAGGTAGCCGACCGTTTCCATCTGCTCTGTAACCTGACGGCCGCCGTGGAGCGGGTCCTGGAGCAGAAACGCACCACCCTGGCGCAAGCGGTTGTGCCCGCGATGGCCGAACCGTCGCCGCCATTGGCTGACAGCTTTCCGAAGGCCAAGAGCCGGCGTGAGCAAGATCGTGAGGATCGGCGCCAGCGTCGGGTTGACCGGTATAACGAAGTGATTGAACTGCACCGCAAGGGCATGAGTCAGCAAGCCATCAGTGTCACTCTGCACATCCAGCGAAAGACGGTCCGGCGGTTCGTTCGCGCCGGCCAGTTCCCCGAACGGGCGACGCCGCACCGAAGACCGCCGGGCGTCAATAAATTCCAGGAGTTTCTCCGCCGCCGCTGGGCCGAGGGCTGCCACAATGCGACCAAACTGTGGTACGAGATCCAAGTCCAAGGCTATACCGGCGGACGAAGCACAATGGCCAAATTCATTGCCACCCTTCGCATTCCGGGCACAACGTATTTCCGCACGACGTCGGCCCCGCGTCAGAAAAAGGTCAAGCCGCCTTCTCCCCGGCAGGCGGCTATGCTGTTGGCCCGACGACCAGAAAAGCTGAAGCCCGACGAGCAGCAGTTACTCGCCAAACTGAACGAGTGCTGCCCGGAAATTCCCATCCTCTACGATCTGACACAGGGCTTCGCCAAAGTCTTCCGCGAAAAGAAAAGTGAGGCCCTACAGACTTGGCTTGATCAAGCAAGAGGAACGGGTCTGCCGGAAATTGGGCATTTCTGTGATGGACTGCGCCGCGACGAAAAAGCGGTCACCGCCGGTGTCCTCTTACCTTGGAGCAACGGTCAGGTGGAAGGCCAAATTCATCGACTCAAACTGGTCAAGCGGCAGATGTACGGCCGGGCCAAATTCAATCTCCTGCGTCGCCGTGTCCTACCCTACGTCGCTGCCGCAGCCAGTCTTACGCCCCAAGGCGCCCCTTGAACTGCACGGCAATTGCGGGAGAACCCAAATTAGATGATCGAACTCACTGCTCGCCGTTGTACTTTTCGATGGGGGCCAACCGTCCGGCGGTTCGCGCGATAGCCGTAGTCTCTTGCATGTCATCTCCTTTCGTTGCTTCTAGGCATAAACGTCACGATCCTGCTATCACTCACACGTGTACACTCGAATGATTTCGACGTGGAACTTTCAATGCCGCAGAAACTCACGGCTGAATCATTCAGGCCGCCTCGAAGGCTCCGAATCGCAGAAAACGAGCCATCGACGCGCAATGACGAACTCGCTCGCTAGCTGAAGGGCGACCGCAAGGCGTCGAACGATTTCGATGCTGAATCAGCACAACACGGACCGAAACGAGCGCCTCTGCGCCGATGAGGACCGCGGGCACCCAAAGGGCGGGCGAAATCGGGCCAAAGTAGAGCTCGGACCGATGCTCCGCAACATGCAGAGCCAGGAGACAGCTGAGTGGCTCGGCTGAAAGATGGTCGTTGCCAAGTAACGCCGGGCGGTGCTTGCTGGCGGTCGCACGTCGAGGCAGTGAAGATGACGAACTGGCTGCGGATTGTCGGGCGGCTGGCCACGGCCGTCGGAGCGCCGGCGCCCTCGGCGTGATATAACGACTGGCTATGAGCCCTACCATCAGTCGGCGGAGGGCACGCCTGGCGGCTGGATTCGCCCCGCAAGCCGCCGCCGCACGTCCTTCGGTCGCAGAGCACTTCATCGCTGAAATGCGCTGGTTCCCCATTCGGGAACCCGTCTCCGGCAATCGATATACTGTGCTGCGCGTGAAGACTCGCTCCGGGCTGACCGGATGGGGCGAGTGCGCGCAGGTTGGCGAGCAGGATGCCTCGGCTCTAGAGAGGGACTGGCTTGGCAAACCGGCAACATTGTATGCGGCGATCGACCGGCGTTCGCCTATGGCCGGCGCGCTCGACATGGCAATGCTGGATATCCTTGGGAAGGCCTGCAACGCCCCGGTTTATCGCGTGCTGGGTGGACCCGACGCGGCACAAAGTCCGGGTATTCACTGATTCGGCGTCTCCTGCGTTCAGCGCCGTCGGAATCGCACTGCCTCAGCCGGCTTCCCGCAACCAGGGCAAGGCGTTTGAGAACCAGGTGCAGGCCCTCATCAAGCAACTGCCTGAGGGTCGCGATTTTGTATTGAGCGCTCACGGATCGCTCACGCCCGGCGACGCGGCATCGGTCGCGCAGGCTGCCCAGAGCAGCCATCCACTGTGGCTCGATGAGCCATGCGCCGTCTCCAACCTGGAAGTTTTGCGCAAGATCTCCGGCGAGACGGTAACACCGTTGGGCTTCGGGAGAGGCATCGCCGATCCAGGCGTGTTTCTGGAATTACTGCGGGGAGGACTGGTGGACGTTGTTCGGCCGGAAATCGCGCGCTGGGGCATCTCCGGCGCGCGGGGCATCGCCATTATAGCGGAGGCATATTATGTAGCGATCGCACCGCACCACGAGGGTGGGCCGGTGGCCACTGCCGCGGCGCTGCACCTTGCGGCCAGCGTGCCGAACTTTTTCATCCAGCACGTCCCTTTCCCGGACGACCGCAAAGGACCGGGAGATGCGGGCCGACCTGGTGCCCGGCGGCCTCGAGACGCCCCTCGACGGTTTCCTTCAGCTTCCGCGGGGACCCGGCCTCGGCATCGTAGTGAATGAATCTGCACTGGAGAAATACCATGCGGCGTAGATCTTTTTTGGCCCTGGGAGGCGCGAGCCTGGCCCTCGCCCACGACCGCGGGCAGCAGTCCGCAATCCCCGAATTGCGGTTGTGCCTTTGCGCCTCAACCACCGCAGCGGGGTCAAGGCCAATCCATGCTGGCGGGCTTCGAGCGCGTGCAGTCGGGACTCAAGGTCACCGGGATGAAGGTTTTCGGCGTTTCGCTGAACCGTACGTCTGACCGGCCATATGTGTTCGTCAAGATCGAAACGAACCAGGGCCTGGTGGGATGGGGCGAGGGGACGCTGGAAGGCAAGGCCGGGGCGACGATGGCGTGCATTGAGGACTTCCGCGAATTCGTGATGGGCGCGGACCCGATGCAGGTGGAGCATATCTGGCAATCGATGTACGTCCACAGTTTCTACCGTGCCGGGCCGGTGATGGGCTCGGCGATCTCGGCCATCGACCAGGCTCTGTGGGACATCCGCGGGAAGGCGCTGGGCGTGCCGGTGTACCGTCTTCTGGGCGGCCCGCTCGATTCCGCGCGGCGTCCGCGGTTACTACCACGCCGATGGCGTGCGTACGCCGGATGCCCTTGCGCGACTCCGCGAAACCGCCATCCGGCAGGGTGTTTCGTGTTTCAAAACCGGGCTTCCGGCGTACTACGAGTGGATCGAGACGCGCAAGAAGATTTCGGCCGCGGTTCAATCCATGCAGGTGCTGCGCGAGTCGCTCGGGCCGGATATCGACATCGCCGTGGACTTTCACGCCAAGACCAGTCCCAGCGTCGCTTCGATCCTGGTGAAAGAAGTGGAGCCGCTGAACCTGCTCTTCATCGAAGAGCCGTGCCCGCCCGAGAACGTCCAGGCCATGGCCAGGATCGCGCGCCGCTCCACCACTCCCATTGCGACCGGGGAGCGACTGGTGGGCATTTTCGGAGTCCGGGAAATCTGATCGAGATGGGCGTAGTCGACATTCTCCAGACCGATATCAATCACGTAGGGCGGCATCACGGGACTCTGGAAGGTTTCGCAGATGGCCGCCGCATCGGGGATCTCCATGGCGCCCCACGCCTGCGAAGGCCCCATCGGCGGGTTGGCCACGTTGCATGTGAATTCGGCGATGACGAACTTCGTCGTACAGGAGATCTGCGGCCAGATCCAGCCTGGCGCCACCGACAAGGTGTGGGAAGAGTGGCTGGGATTCCCCGCCATGCGGATGGTGGACGGACGCTTCCCGCTGGCGCAGAAGCCAGGTCTCGGATTCGAACTCAGCGAGGCGAGTCTGGCAAAATACCCGTTTGCCGGGACGCGGCCCATGGCGCGTGTGTTTCACGAAGATGGATCGGTAGCGGAGTGGTGAGGAACGGCTCCGCCGTGGAATGATCCTCTACGTACCGAATCGTGGGCAATCGATTCGAATCTATTTGCCCTGAAACAGCAACGGCGCGAACTCGTGCAGGTCGCGCCGCCAACTCAACCATTCGTGAGCGGTCAGGGGGGATTCATAATAGACCGCATTGATCCCCGCTTTCCTCAGGTCTTCGACGTTCGATTTGCCAGCGGCGCCGTTCTCGCGGCTGCCGTAGCCGACAAACACCAGTTTCACTTTCTTCTTGAAATCGGCCATGTTCTTAATTTCCGAGACAGCGATGCTGCCGCCACTGAACATGCCGATGTAGGCGAATTTATCGAGATGGGCGAGAGTGATGCCGTGGGTATACATGCCGCCCATGGAAAGCCCGGCCATGGCGCGGTGGGGCTGATCGGCGAGGTGCGGTAATTAGCGTCGATGAAGGGAATCATCTCTCCGATCAGCACGTGTTCGAAGGGCGTGTCGGTCAGCGTGAATCCGCGTCCGCCTGGTCCGCCACGGCCGGGACCAGCCGGCGCCGCTGCGCCAGGTTGAGCGCTACGGCCGGCGGGAGCGCCGGGCGAGCCGCCACGGCCGCTCATGCCGGGGATGTAGCTATTGCCAATCACCATGATGAACGGTTTTGCCTTGCCTTCCGCGATCAGGTTGTCCATGATCAGACCCGCGTGCCCCTGGCCGCCCCACCCGTGTTCATCTTCCCCGGCGCCGTGTTGAATGTACAGCACCGGATAGCGCTTCGAGCCTTTCTCGTAATCCGGGGGCGTGTAGACGAAGCATTGGAGCGAAGCATTGGCGATCTTGGAGAAAAAGTGGACCTCCCGCAAGTTGCCGTGCGGCACGTTCTTCATGGCATAGAAGTCCGCATCGTGCGCGGGGACTTCGACGCCGCTGCCCCAGCGGCTCGCGCCGTAAAACATCAGCGTGCCGGGATCCGGGACGTTCACGCCATCGACGTTGAGCTGGTAATAGTGGAACCCTTCGTCCTGAGCATTCGAAACGCCGATCCAATAGCCGTCCTCGCCTTTGCTCATGGGATACCGCACGCCGCCGATATCGAGTTGCACGCTCTGGGCGTCGGGAGCCCGCAGGCGTGTGCGGACGCGCCGCTGAGAATTGACCTCGGGATACTGGCTGATCTGCCCGTTGAGTACCGCATTCAGCGCGGAGGGTTTGAAATCTTCTACCGGCGGAGTCTTGTCGATCTCAACCGGCGGGCGCGTGCCACGGCCCGCTTGAGGCCCCTGTCCCGGACGCGCGCCCTGCGGCGGCTCGGCCACTGCCAGGAAATCCGTTGTGAAAATGTGCTGGCTGAAAAGGTACAGGTTGTTATCCCACTCGGTGGTGTCGTGAGCATTGCCGTCCACGTGCCAGATATGCGGGACGCCGTTCTCCTTGAGGTACTGATGAACGGCCTGGCTGATGCGGATCAGGCCGTCCTTGTTGCCGCAGGCCAGCCACAGCAGCTTCAACTGCTTCGGAACGGACGGATCGGGCACGAGCGCGGACGGCGGCTGCCGGGTGTCCGGCGCCGAGGAGAACCCGCCGACATAGGCAAACGTCTCGGGGTGCACCAGACCGATGTTCAAAGTCTGGCCGCCGCCCATCGAGAGGCCGGCCAGAGCGCGATGATCGCGGTCGGTATAGACGGAATAGTGAGAATCGATGTAGGGAATGATGTCTTGGAGCAGGTCGTTCTCGAAAGGCGTCAGCCAGGCCTCCATGTTCATTCCGCGTCCGCGTCCGGCTCCAGGGCCGGGTGCTCCGGGAGGCGCGGCGCCGCGGCCGCCTGCCGCAAGATCGGCCACAGTCCTGCTTGAATTGCCGTCCGGGAAGACCATCACCATCGGCTGGATTTTTCCGTCGGCCAGCAGGTTGTCGATGACATTGTTCGCGTGGCACGACTTCCGTCCACTCGGTATCCGTGCCGCCGATGCCGTGCAGCAGATAGAGCACCGGATACTTGCGAGCTGGTCGAGTAGCCGGGCGGCGTGTAGACGCGCATTCGCCGGCGCGTTCCGAGCGACTTCGAATCGTACTCGACGGGCGTCAGCTCGCCGTGAGGAATGTTCGTCGCGTCTTGCCTTGAACCCGGCGGGCGGATCGGGAAAAGCGGGTTTGTCGTCCGGGCCCAACTCGATCGGGCCGCCGAATCCGCCTCTGCCCCTGCCGGGAGTTTGCGGAGCACCGGCGCCGGCGGCAGGAGGCTGTTGAGCGGCGGTGTATCCAACGGCCAGAATCACCGCAAGCGAAGCAAACATCAGTGGTCGACTCATAACTCGCAATCTCCTTTACATCCGGGTGGATCCCGACGTGCAAGCGCTCCCAGGCCTCACAGCAGAAAACTATATCGCGGCGTGAAGGGGAATTCAAATGGTTCCCGGCGGTGTTCACGCAAACTACCGAGGCCGGATTGCACCGCTCTAAGCAAGCGATTACAATGCCATGCAGCGCGACCGCGCGCGAGGACTGTTTCCGAACAAGCGATTTATGAGACGAGCACTCAGTTTTGCTTTGTTCACTGCCATTCTGGCCGCCGGCACGGCCATGGCCCAGACCAAAAAGGTTTCGAAGAATTCCAGGCCTGCCGTCCGGCAGGAACTGGCTCCTCCGCCAGTGGCGGAGGCTAATGCGCCCGCCGGCACCGCGCATCCTTCACCTTACAATTTCCCCGGAGTCCAGTTCCCACGGATTGAAGCCGACAACCGCGTCACCTTCCGGTTCACCGCTCCCAACGCGCAAAAGGTGCAGGTTGGCCTTGTGACTCCCGGGCAGAATTCGCTCCAACCCCTTCCCGTTGACATGATCAAGGAGTCCGACGGCGCCTGGACCTATACGACGTCCGCGTCCCAAAGTCCGGGTTATCACAACTACTGGATGTTTGTCGACGGCGCGCCCGTGCTGGACCCCGGCACGCAGGCCTTCATCGGTTATGGCCACATGTGCAACGGCTATGAAATCCCCGAGCCGGGCGTAGACTGGTACGACATCAAAGACGTGCCACACGGCAGCGTGCGGACCGAGAACTACTTCGCCAACAGCACCAAGACATGGCGGCACATTTCGTCTACACGCCGCCCGGTTATGACGCCAATCTCAAGGCCCGCTACCCGGTGCTCTATTTGCAGCACGGCGGCGGCGAGGATGAGCGGGTGTGGATCGAAATGGGACGCACGAACGTAATCCTCGATAATCTGCTGGCCCACGGGAAAGCGAAGCCCATGATGGTTGTGATGGAAACCAGCGCCACCGGAGCGCCGGACTCTCCCGGGGTAGACCGGGCATGGACGGCGTACCTCCCGCCGGCGGCGCGGGCCGCGGAGCCGGCGCGGGAGGCGGTCCGGCCCCTCCTTCCGGCGGCCCTTACGGACAGCTTATGATCAACGACCTGATTCCCTGGGTGGACAAACACTTCCGCACCTTGGCCGACAAGGACCACCGCGCGATGGCAGGCCTTTCCATGGGCGGCGGGCAGACCGCATCCATCACGATGGTCAATCTGGATAAGTTCTCCTATATCGGCTTCTTCAGCGGCGGCGCAGCGATCCGCTTCGGCGGCCGCGGTCGCCACACCCGGAACCGCGCCCGCGGCGCCTCCCGCAGCCTTGGACCTCAAGACTATTTACAGCGGCGCTATGGCCGATCCCGCGGAATTCAACCGCAAGGTGAAAGTTCTGTTCATGAGCTTCGGCACGGAGCCTCCGTTGGAGAACCCGAAGGCTTTGAAGAGACATCAGGAGCAACTCATCGCGGCCGGCATCACCAACAGCTACGTCTACCTTTCTCCGGGAACCTCGCATGAATGGCAGACCTGGAGAAGGAGCCTGTACACGTTCGCTCAACTTTTGTTTCAGTGAGGCATTCGGCTTGTTATGAAACCGATCGGCAAATTCGCCATTCTGATGGGCATCCCGGCCGTGCTCCTGTCTCAAGCTCCCGGCGATGCTCCCCGCACGCTTGCGCCATATTTCACACCGGCCACGCCGGTCCCCAAGGCGCCGGACGCTGAGGGCTTCCTCCAACGCTGGCTGCTTCTGGAGCCAATCAATAAGCCGAACCGCACGAATACCGTGTTTACCGACAGCTATGTGCGGAACGCCCTGACTACCGAGTATTTCCCCGACCAGTTCGCGGTAATTCCGAAGGATGGCGTCAAAGTCAAGGCCGGCGACCAGGAACTGATGTGGCACGCGCTCGATTCCACGGGCTTTAACGTCAAGCTTTTTCGTTTCGCTTACGGGCTGAACAAGACCACTTACGGCGTCATGTTCTGGGCCGTGACGGTGGTCAACAGCCCGCGGGAGATACAGAACGCCCGCATGGCCGTGGGCGTCAACGGGGCGTCTATCTGGTGGCTCAACGGCAAGGAGGCCGTCGATCTCTTTACCGACCGGCGGATGAAAATGGACGACTGCGTATCCAAACGGCTCACGCTCAACAAGGGCCGAAACGTGATTCGGGGCGCGGTCATCAACGGACCCGGCTTGAGTGATTTCTGCCTCCGCTTCATCGACGAAAATGGCGAGCCGATCAAGGATATTCGCATCAGCCTGGATAGCGAAGGGAAATGATCATCTGGTTCTGGGAGCGTCTATGAAATTCTATGTTCCGGTTGCGGCGATTCTCCTGGCCGCGGCGGTTTCTGCCCTGTTTGCGCAGACGCCGGCGCTGAACGGGGAGCCCTACATCCACGATCCGTCCACCATCGCGTTCAGTGACGGAAAGTATTTCACGTTCGGCACGGGCGGAGGCGGTCTGATATCCGAAGACGGGTGGACGTGGCACGGCGGCGCGCAGCGCCCCGGCGGCGGAGTAGCTCCCGACGTGATCAAGATCGGGGACCGCTACTACATGGCGTATGCCAGGGGAGGCGGCGGGATGTCGGGCGGTCACGCCAGCAATGTCTACGTGATGTGGACCAAATCCCTCGACCCCAACTCTCCAGATTTCAAGTTCAGCGAAGCAACGGTCGTGGCCTCATCCGACGGGACCGAAGACTGCGATGCCATCGACCCCGCTTTCCTGCTCGATCCGACCACGGGCCGGCTGTGGCTCAGTTACGGAACCTATTTCGGCTACATTCGCATAGTTGAGCTCGATCCCAAAACGGGAAAGCGCGTCGCCGGCAACCAAGCGGTAAACGTCGCGATCGACATGGAAGCCACCGATCTGCTTTATCGCGCCGGCTGGTATTACCTGCTGGGCACTCACGGCACATGCTGCGACGGCGCCAACTCCACGTACAACATTCGTGTGGGCCGCTCCCGGAACATCCTCGGCCCCTACGTGGATCACATGGGGATTCCACTGCTCAAGGGCGGCGGCAAACTCGTCGTCGCCGCCAGCGGTCACTTCGTCGGGGCCGGCCACTTCGGCAGGCTCGACCTGGGCGATGGCGTGGAGAAATTCTCCTGCCACTACGAGGCCGACCTGGACCGCGGCGGCCGCAGCGTTCTGGATATTCGCCCGCTCCTTTGGAAAGATAGTTGGCCCGTGGGCGGCGATAATTTTTGGGGCGGCACCTTTGAGATTCAGTCTGAACGGAGCGGCTTTGCGCTCGAGTTGGCGGTGGATTTCGTACGCATGCCCGGACGGGCGCTCTCGGCGGCTTAGGGCCCGGACGAGGCGGTCGTGGCGGCGCTCCTGGCGGTGCAACACCCGGCGCCGGTCCTGCTCCGATGCCCCCCGCGGCGCAGCCGGTTCCGGCCCAGCGACTCTACGATGTTTTACACGGCTGGCCGACGGGCAATATCGATCTGCGCATCGGCGATTACATGATGCGGCCCCACCAAAAGTGGACGATCACGCCGGTCCCCAACGCCGGCGGTTATCCGGGCTCGCCGTACTTCAAAATCCAGATTGCCGACACGGACCGCACGCTGGCCGCGGCCGAAGGCAATGAAGTAGTGACCGTTCCCAACTACACGGGCGCTTCCGAGCAACTTTGGCGGATCGACCAATTGACCGACGGCACGTACCGCATCATGCCCAAGGCGGTGCCGAATTCGACGGAGCCCGTCGCCCTGATCGCGGTCGGCGCCAGCACGCCGACGCTCGCCAGGTTCGACCCGAAGAGTGAAAAGGGGCGCTGGACGTTCAGAAAGCCGTAAGGCCGTTCTGGTTTGGATTTACGGCGCCGGATTTAACGCCGGCGCAGTTTACGAGCCGAGCTACAGCGGGGAGAATCAGGGGGCCACTCCAGGGCGCATTTCGGGGAGTTCCGTGATCCTCTCCCCCTCAGGGCCTAATGGCATTCCAGGTGAAACAGGAACCATCCTTGCGGTCGGGGGCCGGACCGGGATGGTCGGCTGCAACTGCTCCGGGATCCTTAGGCGCAACGATGTAACTATGCGTCGCCAAGGACAGGAAGAGCGTGTCGCCGCGCTGGAGGTCCACCCATTGGAAGGTCTCTGCATTGCCAGGCTTGCCGGACTTGATGGAAACTTCGCCGGACTTGCCTCCGCCGCCGACTGAAACGTATTTCCCGTCTCTAGTCTGAAGTGCGATCCTGCCGTGGCCCTGATCCACGACCTTGAAAGCCGCAGCCTTCTCCGCGCCGGACACCGATTGCAGTTGGCTATCGACCACGGCCAGCGTGTTTCCGCTGCCGAGATCCGTGATGGTGATGAATTGAGATAGGGGAATGGGTTTGGTCAACCCGCGCGGCCGCGGTTCGTCCAGATCGAAGAAATTGAAATCCGCGTAGCCGCCAGGCTTCCCGCCGGTATTGTAATGGAACAGCGCATTGCGGACGCCCTGAAAAGTGGTGAGCTGAAACACCGTGATGAAATCGGGGCCTAACCGGTTGTAGGTCTTCCCATCCGTGCTGTAACTGAATTCCGAGATCTCCGTATCGTAATTGCTGTGCACGCGAAGCCAGACGTGCGAAGTAGCGATTGGTTTCCTGACGGTCTTCCCCGTGCTGTGGTCGCACTCCGCGATCGTAAATCCGCTATCGTCGCGCATCAGCCCGATCCAGGCGTATGGCGAATTTAGCAGCGCCAGTCCGGCGACGTCGCCGGCTTGGAGGCCACTTGCGTCCAATTCCGTTGTGGCCGTGGATTCCGGTCCGACGGCGCGCTGGGTGAGCGAGTTTCGCGCCCACCAAAAATCCGGGGCGGGCAGCGAATGCAGGCGCAGATAGCCCGGACGCTCCGAGAGCGACCACTTCGTGTCTTCGGGCATATGATTCCACTGCCAGACCATCTGCAGCTTCGGTGCCGAAAAATCGTCGTTGCGTTCGTAAGGAGAGGAAATCGGGGCGGTGTGCCCGGTGTTCGGCTTCACCCAAATGGAAGGCGTCCGCCTGAGATTCCCCGGCAGGCCAAAGTAAGGCCATCCGTTCTCCCAGGTTACGGGAGACAGAGAAGTGAGCCGGCCGACGGAATTGTGATCCTGCATGGAGAAGCCCCACCACTCGCCCGTTTGCGTCTGGATGATGCCGCCCTGGTGCAGATCGAGATCCCGGCTTTGGCTCGAATCCGGAGGGTTAACCTCCATTGGTGGCGTATTCCTGCTTCCGCCGCCTTTCGGACGGTAACCTTGGCCGATGCCGAGGCTCTCTTCCGCGCTGATGGTCTCTACTTCCCATGGGCCTGTGAGCCTTTCCGCACGGGCGCATTTCATCGGCACGTGCGCGCCGGGAATGGCGCTGACAATGAAGTATTTGCCGTCGATCTTATAGAAGTGCGAGCCTTCGCCCATGCCCTGGTTGGACTCGATCAGGACGCGGTCCGTGCCCGGAACGAGAGCGGTGAGGTCCTGGTTCAGTTCTACGATCCGGATGGTCCGGGCACCGTAGACCGCGTAGATCTTTCCGTCATCGTCGAACAGTACCGAAAGGTCGTGAAGGCCTTGCTCGATGCGGTTATGGGTCCATGGGCCAAGCGGACTCGAGGCCCGGAAGACCTGCAGGCCGAACCGATTCACGTTGGCAAAAATGTAGTAGGTTCCGTTATGGTAACGGAAGCTCGGCGCCCAGATCCCCTGGCCATAGATCTGCTTACCTTCTTCGAGGCGGAAGTCCGGACCGAGATCCAGGCGGGCGAAGGCATAGGAGACGATCCGCCAGTTCACCAGGTCTCGGGAGTGCAGAATGGGCAAACCCGGCATGGTGTGCATGGTCGTGCCAGTCAGATAGTAGTCGTCCCCCACGCGAATCATGTCGGGGTCGGAGAACTCGTCGTAGAAAAGCGGATTGGAGTAGGTCCCATTGCCGTTGTCGGCTGCCCATGATCGATGGGCAGCCCGCGCAGGGCCGGATGGCGCGGCCGCCGGGAACGCAACCAGTGTCGCCACCACCGCAAAGATCTGCCGGAATCGCATTCTCCGGCCCCGCTAACGCCCAGCCTCGCGGTATTTCACCTTGGCCTTCTGCAACACCGCATCGAATGCTGGCTTGGGCCTTCCCGCGCGGTCGAACAGCAGGGGGTAGTTTGTGCGCCCCGGCGTCGGGAAGTTGTTGAGCCACGAATCGCCGTCGGTTACCCCCCAGAAGGTGACCCGGCCTATCACGTTGCGGTGCTGTACAAAGACCTCGAACAGTTCGGCGTAGCGTTTAGCGAGAGCCTGCTGCACTTCTTCGGGCAAGCCGGCCGTGTAGGGATTCGGCCCTCCCTCGCCGCCGCCGCCGCCGAGACATCGGCCGAATTCTGCCGGGTAGTACGGGGCAAGACGTCGACATCCAGTTCCGAGATATTCACTTTGAGGCCCAGGGACGCGAACGCCTCGATTGTATCCGACTCCTGCCGGGCCGAAGGCGTGTCCATTTGGTTGTGCCCCTGGAGTCCGATTCCTGTCACCGGCGCGCCGGCCGCCTTGAGTTTGCGGATTAACTCGATGGCGCCTTTGCGCTTCGCGTCGTTCTCGAGCGAGTAGTCGTTATAGTAAAGCTCCGCCTGCGGGTCGGCTTCATGGGCGAACTGGAATGCCTTCCGGAGAAAATCGTCGCCGATGATGCGGTACCACGGCGATTGGCGCATTGTGCCGTCCTCGTTGAGAGCCTCGTTCACCACGTCCCACCCGCCGATCCGTCCCTTGTACCGGCCCACAACCGTACGGATGTGCTCCCGCATGCGTTCGAGCAAGGCATCGCGCGTGAGCGGTTCGCCCTTGTCGTCCTGGAAAACCCACCGCGGCGTCTGGCTGTGCCACACCAGACAGTGCCCGACGACAAACATCCGGTGCTTCTCTCCAAATGCAACGTAGCGGTCGGCGGCGTCAAATGTGTACCTGTCGGGTTGCGGATGCACGGATTGCCATTTCAGCGCATTTTCAGGACTGATCGTGTTGAATTGCGCCGCGATAATCGGGTTGCCCCTCGTGTCCCGCTCTTCAAATTGCGCCGGATTCAACGCCGCGCCGATACGAAAGATCCCTTGGTACGCATCCTTGAGGGTAGCGCTGGGCTGGCCCTGTGCGGCAAAGGCCGTAACAAGGATCAACAAGAGTCGCTTCATCCGATGTCCTTTCTGTTACTTCACGATTGCATCCGCGGCTATGAACCGCGAGGGGCTGCCGCGGGGACCATCGACGTCCAGTATCGTTCAAGATCCGAATTTATTAAACACGAATCTCAATCTGATTGAAACTTTGAGCCTAACAACTGCGGAAGCAACGTGAGAGAGAGCGCGCCGACCTTGCAATACGGCCATGAAAGCGCTACCATCGCGTTCGTTTCGCGCCTCACGGCGGCGAAAGATCAATAGGAGATCAAGAATTGAGAACCCCCTTCGCTATCGCGATCCTGACGATGGGCGCCGGGTGCTTGGCTCAACCGCCGGCCGATGCTCCCTACAGGAATCCGAAGTTGCCGCCGGAGCAACGCGCGGCGGACCTCGTCTCCAGGATGACGCCGGAAGAGAAGGCGCTCCAGATGCAGAACAGCGCTCCCGCCATTCCGCGTCTCGGCATCCCTGTCTACAACTGGTGGAACGAGGCCTTGCACGGCGTTGCCCAGGGCCGCGCCACCGTCTTTCCCGAGCCGATCGGGCTGGGCGCGAGCTTCGATCCCGACCTGGTCCGAAGGATGGCCGACGTCATCTCCACTGAAGCGCGGGCCAAATTCCACGAAGCCCAGCGCCGTCCCCCCGTCGCCGAGGTCGCCGCGGGTGCGGCTCCGGGCCGCATCGCGTATCTGGCTTAGTCGTCGCCGAACATCAATATCTTCCGGGATCCCCGTTGGGGCCGCGGGCAGGAAACCTACGGCGAAGATCCATATCTCA
>CAWCMS010000015.1:0-29729 GCA_963796675.1 Terriglobia bacterium | reverse complement strand
CTGGGAGCGAAGTGGCGTGACCGCGTCCGCGCCTACGCCAGCACGCTCTTCCGCCCCACGGCCGAGGCGATGCGCGACGCCACCCGTCGCTATCTCGACGCCGGCTTCACCGCCGTGAAATTCGGCTGGGGCGTTTTCGGCGAAGACCCGAAGCAGGATGTAAAACTCGTGGAAGCCGCGCGCCGCGAGATGGGCGACGGCTGCGATCTGCTGGTCGACACCGGCTGGTTCGTCGAACGCACCCCCAAGCAGGCGATCCAGGTGATCCGCTCGCTCGAGCCCTACCGCCCGTTTTTCGTCGAAGAGATTCTGCATCCGGAAGACTACGACGGCTACCGGCACGTGGCCGAGACAGTGGATACACTGGTGGCCTGCGGCGAGCAGGAAGCGACCGAGTGGGGCTTCCACGAGCTGATCACGCGCGGGAAAGTCGACGTCCTGCAGCCGGATCTGACCCGGTGCGGCGGGTTCACGGTCGCTCGTAAGATCGCCCACATGGCGGAGTTGGCGAACGTTCTCGTGATCCCGCACTCGTGGTCCTCGGACCTGCTAACGGCAGCGTCCCTGCACCTGAACGCGTTTATGCGGCGGGCGGTGTTCATCGAATTCAACACGTCGCAGGGGCCGTTGAGCCGCGAACTGGTTCGCGAGCCGCTCCGGATGACCGGCGGCTGGCTCTCTGTGCCTGAAGGGCCCGGCCTCGGTGTCGAGGTGAACGAAGAGGCGATTCGTAAGTACCGGATCGCCTGAACCTCTACCGGGTCGGTTCGAAGCTCCAGAACGCCACTCCCCAGGGGCCGAGCTCGATTTCGGTGTGGAACGCTCCCCTCTCGACCGTCACCGGCTCCAGCGGCCGCAGGCGCGCGTTCTCGTCGTAGGAGGCCGCGGCCGCGTCGAGCAGTTCCGGCCGCATCAACAGCTTGCCGGGAGCGTCCGCGGCGTCGATCGCGAGGCGCACGGGCTTGTCGGAATAATTGACCAGCAGCAGGTTGTGTGTCAGATACAACGGATCGTACGGACAGTCCGTGCACCGTGGGGTCCGACGAATCCAGCTTCAGCCTGTCGCCCGTCAGCCGGCTCAGCAGCTTGAAAGCGTAGTAGGCCGGGCGCACCGTGTCCTGATAGTCGAAAAGGCCGTCGAACTGCGGCATGCGGTTCCACCAGCGCGCCATGAAGGCTGCGCCCCGCGCGGACATGAATTGCGAGAAGCGGGGAACATCCACGTAGTAGTCGCGGATGTGATAGTAGCAGGAGTGGTCGAGCCCCGCGTCCACCATCTGCCACGCCGTTTCGACCACGTACGCCGGCTGGAAGCGCGGGTCCTGCACGGGATGCGAGACGCATGTTCCACTCGTCGAGGAACGTCTCACCTTGAGGTTCGGCCGCTTCGCGAGCAACTCGTGGACGTAGTCGATCGTGTGGCGCACCGCGGTTGGATCGCTGCTGTAGATGTGCCAGGAGACGAAGTGCACCGGGGCTTTGCCGGCGTTACCGAAATCCAGCAGGACAGGCAGTAGTGCGGAGCGGTAATTGGCCACCGCCGGGCCGCCGACGCGCGCGTCGGGATCGGCGCGCAGGATCGCCGCCGCGGTGTGCTGGTAATACGTCAGATAATTCTTCGGCGTGAAGTGGTACGGGCAACCGCCGTCTTCGCCGATATCGCCTTCGTTTCCGATCTCCCGATAGCGGATTCCCGAGGCGCGCTCCTTGTAGTGGCGCACCATGTGCTCAATCAGGTCCTCCCACTTGCCCCAGTCGTTCGGAGCGACGATATTCTGGTCGATCTTGGGGAACAGCACCTTCGGCTTGAACGCGATCGTCATCAGCGGCGTGGCGCCGGTCCGGCGGATCAGATCGACGGAGCGGTCGAGCGTGTCGAAATGATACCTGCCTTCGGCGGGCAGCAGGTCGAAGTACTCCTGCAGAAAGAGGCGGATCAGTTGCGGATGGAGCGCTCGCACTTCCACCATGCGGTCGCCCCAGATCGTCTCCTCCGAGAGTCCTCCCTGCCCCAGCGCCATGCGCTCGATGTTCATCTGGACCGGCGTATCGGCGAACGAGACATGCACTGAAGCCGTCCGGCTGCGCGGCGGCGATGGCCGCTATGAGTAGAAGTCCGAAATATTTCATCCGATTCCTAACAAGTCCAAAGTGTCTCGGTGGATCATTGCCTCGATCTTCTCTTCCGGGATGCGAGGCAGGTGGGTGCCTTCGACCATCTGGTTCACCTTGCGCAGCGCCTCCATGGTGGACGCCGGAGTGGTGAAGGGATAGTCCGAGCCGAGCAGCAGCCGGTCGAGCACGCCGTACTCCATGGCGGAGACCAGCGCGCCATAAAACTGCCACGGGCGGTAGTAGAGCGCCGAGATGTCGCTGTAAAGATTGGGGTGCTTACGGATCAGCACCAGGGTCTCGTCAATCCACGGGTGCCCGAGATGCGCAATCACCATCCTCAGGTTGGGGAACTCGTGCGCCAGGGGCTGCAGTTGTATCGGGTTGGCGATTTCGAGCGAGACGTTCTCGCAAAACGTTGTCCCCTGGTGGATCAACATCGGGATGCGCAGTTCCTCGGCACGTTTCATGATGCGCCGGAAGCGGGAGTCGCCGGGGGCCACGTTCTGATAGATCGGCCCCATTTTGAGGCCCTGCAATTTCAGACGCTGGACGCAGTCGTCGAGTTGCTCGACCGCGTCCGGGTCCTGCGGATCTACCGAGCAGAAGCCGATCAGCTTCTCCGGATGGCGCGCCACGTACGCCGCCACGTACTCATTGGGCACGAGCACCCCGACGTGCCGCGCGCGGAAGCCCAGCACTACGGCGCGATCGACCGGCTGCATCGCCTCCCAATGCCTGTCGAGATCGACGTGGATGTCCTTATAGCCATCGCCGGCCGTGCGGCGGGCGTCATCAATGAAGCGCTCGCCGATGTGGCAGGGGCATTCCCAAACGTGCGTGTGGACGTCAACCATCATAGTTTTAGAGCACTCCGTATTTGGCGTACACGTCGCGCAGGTACGCCCCTTGCATCAACTCCTGGCGCGTGGAGTTTTCGCGGCTTACCTTCTCGGTGGCGAGCCGGACCGTCTCGCTAACGGCTTCGGAGGGGATAGCCACGACGCCGTCATAATCGGCCACCATCAGATCGCCGGGCGACACCACCACGCCGCCGCACTCCACGGGGACGTTGTAATCGGTGACGATGCCGCGCCCGCGCGAATCCACCGGCTTGATGCCGGCGGCGAAAACGGGGAAGCCGAGCGCCAGAATCTTTTTCACGTCGCGGGTGAGCCCGTCAACCACGGCGCCGCGGGCGCCCCGCGTCATTGCGGCGGTCGAGAGCAGTTCGCCCCACGGCGCGTTGCGCTTCGACTCCCCGGTCCCGACCACCACCACTTCACCGGTGAGGACGCTATCGAGCGCCTCGATTTCGAGGCCGTACGGATCCTCGTGCTCGTAGTGCAGGTCCATGCAGGTGATGGTGCGCGCCCACCCAGCGAAGACGAAGTCCGGAGCAAGCGGCCGAAGGTGTTCCCGCATGGCGCGGTCCCGGAAGCCGATCTCGTCGAGGGCGTCGCAGATTACGGCTGTGTAAAGATCCCTCTCAATGTGCGAAAACAGTTCCAGGTCCGCAGCCGCAACCGTCCTCCCGGAGGCCCGTCGCGTGGGTCGTTTGGTCGTTGGAGACAAGGTCTAGCCTTTCCCCGGCGGGCCGTCCCGCGCACGCGCGTGGCCGGCCCGCCGGATGTCGAAATCTCATTCTTGAGCACAGCACCGGCCCCGTCAACGGCGGAGCGGCCGTCCAGCGGAATTTCTTCCACAGTAATGGAACCAATGGAACCCTTCCGCCGGATCTAATAACTCGCCGTAATTGTGTACCGCCCCTCAGACGGCGACGGAATCCGCACCCACTCCTTCGCGGTGTCGAAATCCGTCCAGTTGCGGCCATTCACCGTCACGCTGCGGATTCGCCTGCCGTCGGGGTGCCGCAGCCGCACCAGTAGCGTCCGCGGACGCTCGCCCTGAGACATCTCGACGGTGGCGTCGATGTGCCCGGCGGCGGCATGGCTCTCCAGCGTCATCGACAAGTCACCGAAATAGGTCGGCGCGCGCTCGACCACGATCTTCTTACCGTCGGCGAGCCACGCCCGCGGCGTCGCCATCCCCAGCACCAGCGACCCGTCGTCGCGCTCGTGCACCAGCATGTTGCGGAAGAGTTCGAACCACGCGCCGTCAGTCGAGGGCGGGCCGAAGTATTGGCCGTGCGTCCAGCGGTGCTCGACCGGCTCGTAGACGGAGTGGCTGAACGCGCTCGCCATGTAGCTGTAGAAGGTGCGGATCACGGCCTTAGGGTCGTCGCGCAGCAGGTAGGCGGTGGCCTGCTGGTTGTAGACGGGCTCATTGGCGATGCCCCAGCCGTGGAGGTAGAGATTGTCCTCGTGGTCGTTGAGCAGCAGGTCGGCGAGGCGTCCGGCGGCCGGAATGGCCTTGAGGCGGATCAGGTGGACGGCGCCGGTGTCCACATCGGCGGGATACCAGTCGTACATGAGCCGGCTGTAAGTAGTGGCCTCGCAGGGCAGGTAGGGCTCCCAGGTATGATCGCGCAGTTCGACAATCGGGGACCGCGTGCTGGCCGCGCCGAAGCCGCGCTCGATGGCGGTGCGCAGGTCCGCGGCGGCGCGCCGTATCTCGGCGCCGCGCGGATTGCCGGTCTCCTCCAGCACGCGGCCGAACAGGTCGAGCCCCGCGTACATGTAGGCTTGGTTGAACGCCCAGAGTCCGTTGCCGGTGCCGTCGTTGAGCGGCGCCTCGATGAGGCCCTGTGTCTCGCCCGGCCGTAGCGCCGCCTGCCGGACCTCGCGCATGCAATAGTCGAGCGCTTTCAGGCTGTAGGGCAGCAGCGTATCCAACTCCTGCCGGTTGTGCGAGAGCAGATAGTGCTGCGCCACGGAGTACAGCATGCCGGGCGTGTAGGCGCCCCAGTTGGCGTAGCCATTGATGTGACCGTTCTCCTCCTGGTTGTTGCGAAACTGCGCCAGCAACTCCTCGGCGGAGATATCGTGGTACCCGCGCAGGTCGTATAGCATGTAATCCACGTACACGGATTGGTTTACCGGCCATGGCGTGCCGGTCTGGCTGTAGGCGAAGTTTGAATACGGCAGGTCGATCCGGGTGTCCGGACCCGGCCCACCGTGGCGGCGAGGCAGGCGTAGCGCGTGCCAGAGGGTTGAGCGAAACAGATCGTTAACGGCCTTCTCCGGCGTCACGAATTGCGCGCCGCGGGCCACGTACTGCGACCAGAAGTCGAGCGTCTGCCGCCGCGCCGCGGCATAATCGAGAGCGGCGAGTTTAGCGGCGTCCGTGGCGGCGGCCATTGGCGATGCGAGCGTCACTTCGAAGGCCCGGTCGCCGCGCGCCGGCAGGTCCAGATACACCGTCCCATCGACGCGCTTCATCTCGTGCTGGTAATCCGACACACCGTTCCAATCGACCCCATCCGCCGCACCGTGCACGGCAAGCAGGACGCGTCCGTGCGCGCGCTCGCGGAACAGCACCGCGCTTCCCACGCGCTCTGTGTAAATCGGGGAGTGGATATACGAGGGCAGTAGCCGCTGGTGGCTGAAGGTCACGGGCACCCGCCGCGCGCGATTCTCCAGATTCGCCACGCGCACCTGCTGCATCAGGACCATGGCGATATCGCCCCGGCGTTCCTTGGGCGGCCCGTCGAGCGGATAGGCGAACTGCTCCACCGTGTAGCGCAATCCGTCCTGTTCGTACACTGTGGTGATCACCGGCAGGCCGTCGTCGAGATGCTGGCCCTTCCAGGTATGGGCGATGCCCTGGTTGATATCGCCGAACCCGAACCAGAAACGGAAATGGTCGGGATTGCCGTAATCGTTCCACACGCCGGCGCCGCGGTCGATGCCGAACTTGGGGATGGCGCTATCCCAGGTGAGGCAAACGATGTGCCCGGGCCCGTGCGGCTGCGGGTTGACATAGGAGGGGTCGCCCATATCTTCCCATCGCGCCGTATACTGCGCGTAACTGGCTTCGGGGTCGCGATTGACGCGGTCGAGGATGCGATCGTCCTTCCACGCCGCAAGCTGCCTCTGGTGTTCAGCGAACGGCGTGGGGTCGTCGCCAGCCGTCACATAGACGTGCAGCGAGGGGATCCAGATCGCCTTTTCCGTTTTGAGTTGCTCGACCGTAACGGTGAAGCCGCGCGTGCCCTCGGGGTTCATCTCGACCGTCAGGCGAGGCGAATCCGGGTGGATGGCGGCGTCGTGCGAGAGGCGGCGCGCGGTGTCGGCGTCGCTGTGCGAGATCAGGTCCGCCCAGATGACGTGCATGTTGTCGAGGGTGGCCGCGGGGGTGTCAGGGTAAGTCAGGGTGAAATTCACGCCATCGACGTCGCCATGCCCGGCGCGCGTATGCCACACCCCGTTCTCCATCGTGTCGCCGGCCTCGAGCGAGTCGCCGGCCGCATCGGCAACCTGCAACCCCGGAGTTTCCGGCACGAGCTTGATGAAGTAGGACTCGCTTTGGGGCGACTCTTCTCCCCAGCTCAGGCGGACTTTCAAGTGGCGGTCGGCGGCGGCGGCGGATGCCGCAAGAAGGGCCGCGGTCAGCAAAAGCATCCCGATGATTCGCATGGGCACCTATTTCGGAATTATAGGAAAACAGCCCGGCGCGGCACGCCGGGAGAGCCCGGAGCGCGAAGGAATTTCCAGCTAATCGGAAAGCGGCACGCCGGAACGGCCCGGCCGCGCGCATAATCCAAACATATGTTTCGAGGACTATTCAGCACGGGACTGCGCGCGGGCGTTCTCGCGTTTGCGCTGCTCTCTCCGGCGCTCGCCGCCACGGCGCCGCGCGAGGGGATTGCGCTCGATGGCGCGTGGCAGTTCCGGATCGATCCCGGCAACGCAGGCGACGCCGGTCATTGGTACCGGGGCGCAACGCCCTTCCCGCAAACGATTCAGGTTCCCGGCGCATGGCAGGCCCAGGGCGTGGGCAAGCCGGAGGGCATCCTGCGCCACGACTATGCCGGCGCCGCGTGGTATCGCCGCGCCGTCGCCGTTCCCGAGAACTGGCGAGGACGCATTGTGCGGCTGCGGATCGGCGGTGTCCACCGGAGCGTTCGGGCGTACGTTAATGGCGTCGCCACAGGCACGCACGACGGATTCAACGCGCCTTTCGCGCTCGACGTCACGGGCGTCATCCGTCCCGGCGCGTCCAACCAGATCGTCCTCCGCGTCGAAAATCCTCCCTCCCCCATCACGACCTCGCCCGATAAGCAGCCGCCGCTCATGCCCACCGGCATGCTGAACTACATCGGAAATTGGGGCGGCTTCTACGGCGATATCTCGCTCGAAAGCGCGCCGCGCGCGTGGATCGACTCCACGTACATTACGAGCGACGTGGCGAACGGCCGCATTTCGGTACAAGTCCACGTCGCGAGCGAAGGAGCGGCCGCGGGCCCGGCGATGGTGCGGATCGCGGCCCGCGGGCACCAGGCCGAGGCGCCCGTCGAGATCCCGGCCTCGGGCGCGGCGGACGCGACCGTTGAGCTCCCACTGCCCGATGCCCCTCTATGGTCGCCCGAGCATCCGAGTCTAACGGTGGCATCGATCGAGCTCGTCCGCAATGGCACGGTGGCCGATCGCATCGATCAGCGCTTCGGCTTCCGCACGATCGCGACCGGGGGCAATCGCCTGCTGCTCAACGGCAAGCCGGTCTACCTGCGCGGATATGGCGACGACAATGTCGAGGTCCTCACCGGCTTCCCTCCCGCGTCGAAGGACGTCTATCGGAAACGCCTGGCCATTGCCAAAAGCCTTGGCTTCAACGCCGTCCGCTTCCACTCGATGACGCCTCCGGAGGCCTTCTTCGAGGCCGCCGACGAGGCCGGCGTGCTGGTCATGGCCGAACTGCCCGCGGCCTACACGCAGTACTTCTACGCGCACCGCGCTCATCTCAAAGCGGAGTTGAAGGATACGCTGCTCGCCTATCGCAACCACGCCTCCCTGCTCAGCCTCGGATTCGGCAACGAGTTCAACCTGCGATGGCTCAAAGATGACGCCGAGCGGCACGACTTCACCAACTCTATCGCCGAGTTCTATGCCTATGCGAAGACCCTTGCGCCGGAGACGCTGATCATGTCCAATGATGGTTTCGACCTGCGCCCTACAGACATGGTCAGCGAGGGTCGCGGAGCCGCGTCCGACCGCCCCACGATCCGGCACGAGTTCGGCGCCTATTATTGCTCGCTCCCCGACATCGGCCTGATCGATCGCTTCACCGGCGTCATGCGGCCAACGTGGCTCGAAGAGAAGCGCGACTGGGTCGAGCGCCACGGCCTCGCGGGCGCGTACCCGGCCTACCTGCGCAACTCCGCACGGCTCCAACAACTCGGCCATAAGTATCAGATCGAGCGCGCGCGGGCGGACAACCGCGTCTCCGGCTACGACTACTGGCTGCTGGTCGATTACCCCGGCGGGACCGGCGAAGGCGATTCCTGGGAAGAGGGTTGGCTCGACTATTTCTGGCGTCCCAAGAGCGCTCCGGAGGAAGGCCGCGCGTGGAACAGCCCAGTGCTGCTGCTGATCGACTCCCAGGTCGACGATCGCTCCCTATGGACGGATAAGCCGAAGCCGGTCGAGGTCTCAGTCTCAAACTACGGGCCCGCCGCGATCCGCGATGGCGTGCTCTCCTGGTCCCTGATGGCGGGCGCCCGGCATGTCGGCGGCGGCGAACTGCGCGGCTTCTCGGCGCCGCTCGCTGCCGTGTCCAGCCTCGGCCGTATCGCGCTCGATGCCTCCTCGCTCACCGCAGCGGCACGCCTCGAACTCGTCCTCACACTTCAGACGGAGAACGGCGCCTACACGAATCGCTGGAGCTTTTGGGCCTTCCCTCGCCTCCGCCCGACGCCCGCGCCCGAAGCGCGCGTCGTCTCGGACCTGCGGTGGGACGGGCTGCGCCGCGTCTATCCGTGGATTCGCCGGGAGGCGGGCGATACCGCGCCGGACGATCTGCTCCTCACCGGCCGCCTGGATGACCGCGCCCTGGCGCATCTTCACGCGGGCGGACGAGTTTGGCTGATGGTCGGCGACAGTCTCGAACGGCACGGCGCTTCCTTTTTCCCCGCATCGGGCGGGGCGCAGGGAACGGTGGTCGCCAACCACCGGGCGCTGGCCGGCTTCCCGCACACGGATTTCTGCGACCTGGAATGGTTCAACCTGTTGGATGGCGCCTATCCGCTGCCTCTCGACGATTGGCCCTCCTCGATCGCGCCGATCGTCGGCGCCATTCGCACCACGGCCGGGTTCCTCAGCAAAACGAAGAGCCTCTCCCGCGTCGCCTATGTCATCGAAGGGAAGGCGGATGGCGGAAAACTGCTGATCACGACGCTAAAGCTGCGCGACCGCTTCGACGAAGCTTATCCCGATGCCATGACCGCTTTCGACGGCTTCCTGCGTTACGCCGCGGGCAGCGATTTCCAGCCGCCGGAGCGATTTTCGGATAAGGAACTGCGGCGTATGGAGACAGAGTGAAACCGCGTTAAGGCCGGGGCCGTAAACCGGATTTGATAGAATTGTCATAATTTGCCAAGAAGGGGGCTAGCCATGGCAACCGAAAAGACGCCAAACGTGCCTGCGCTCGAAAGAGGCATGGAAATCCTGGAACTGGTGGCGAATTCGAAAAATGGTTTCACGTTTTCGCAATTGGCCCGGCAGCTCGATTTTCCGAAGAGTTCGGTCCATTGCCTGTTGGTCACTTTTGAGCGCCTGGGATATTTGCAGCGAATCGCTTCGTCCGGCCGCTACGTAGCCGGCATGAACCTCATGCGCATGGCCAACACGGCCTCGCACGGCATCCTGCTGCGGCAGAAAGCCGGGCCGCTGCTCGCTGAACTGACACAGCGCACGGGTTTGACGGCCCATATGGCGATTGTCGAGGATAACGAAGCCGTGCTCATCGCCAAGGTGGAGCCCTGCGGAACGTCGCCGGTCGCGACCTGGGTCGGCAAACATATCGACTGCCACTGCACCAGCCTGGGCAAGGCGCTCCTCGCCTGGCGTTCCGAAGAGCAGGTCGCCGACATGGTGAAGCGGCGGCGCATGCTGCGCCACAATGAAAACACCATCTGTACACTGGCGCGTCTGAAAGAAGACCTGGCGCGCACACGGCAGTGCGGCTACTCGCTCGATGACGAGGAGGAGGAAATCGGCGTCCGCTGCATCGGTGCTCCTTTGTTCGGCACTTCGGGCGATGCGGAGGCCGCCATCAGTATCTCGGGCTCTGTGGAGCAGATCTCGGACGGCAACATGGCGCGTCTCGCGTCGCTGGTGCAGGAGACGGCGTTCGAAATGTCCCTTCGGCTGGGATGGTCACCGCACCCGTTCCTGCCGGAGACGCGCAGCCAGTCCGCAGGTCTGATGTAACGCCCAATTTTCCGATTACCTGGAAAGCGCCCGGGCTACGTCAAGGCTGGCGATCCCGCTTCGGCGAGAATGGGGAAATGATGAACGCGGGTTACGGGTACGCTCTGCTTGGCCTTTTGAGCTTCGGCGCGTTGGGCATCTTCCATAAGCTTGGCGACACGTTTAAATGCGGCCCCAGCAGTCTGAACGCGCTGTTGTATGCGTGGTCCTGCGCGTTTCTCGCCGTCAGCATGTCGGCAAGCCATACGGCGTTCGCCGCGCCGGCCAGCGTCTCGACCATCGCGGTGCCCTTCGGAATTTGCGCGTCGGTGGCGATCCTCGCGTTTCAGGCGGGGATCCGGCACGGCGATATCGCCACCAGTTGGCTCGCCATAAATCTTTCGTCCGGCGTCCCCACACTCGCCTCGATTCTGATCTACCAGGAGCATCTGGACGGGAAGCGCGCCTTCGCTCTCTGCCTGATTCCAGTCTCGATGGCGTTGCTCTGGAAAGATAAAAAGGAAGCGGAGAAGGCTCGTGGCTGAGGCCGCGATGGAGAAGGCAAAGAGCCGCGACACCGGCACGTGGCTTCGCCTGATGCTGGTGGCCTTCGCCGCCAACGGCCTCGGACCGTTCGGCTTGAAGGTATTGACCGCGCGGAACCTCGGCGCCCACCAGTCACAATATCTCCTCTACTGGTATCTGGGCGGGTTGCTGTTCGCCGTGGCGGCGCTGGTCCTGAGCCGGTCGCGGATCAAGGGCCGCGAGATCGTGATCGGCGCACTGATGGGCGCGTGCAGCCTGGGTGGCCAGAGTTTCACCGCGATGGCGCTCGCGAGTGGCGTCCCGGGACACGTGACGTTCCCGCTTACCACCGGCGGATCGCTGTTCGTGGTGGCGATCGCGGGCATCGTCCTGTTCCGCGAACGGGTCGGCGTCTATGGGATCTGCGGCATTGCGCTGGGGATCGCGTCGCTGGTGATTCTGAGCATCGGCTGAGCGATCGACGCCTCGGTGGACGGCTCTGTTGCAAACGTGGTTGAACAGATTTGGCAGGGTATATCCTGACCCAAGAACGACCGGCAATATCCCGCGGGCGGCATGTCGAAGACGCGATCGTCCGGCTGTGTGTTCGCTGGTACCCGCGATACCCGCTCACATAGTTACCCTCAGTCCTTGGTCTCGGTCCCGTCGGCCTTCACCAGAACTTCCGCATGTTTGCCGGTCTTGGTGGTGTATCCGGCCTCGAACATCAATTCGGCGCCAGGCTTCTGAACGGTTTCTACCGTGCGTAGCTTGCCGGTGCCGACTTTCTTCAGGATGGCCGCCTTCGCCGCCGCGGGAATCGCATCGATTGTGGTCTGCTCTTCCACCACCACGAGATTGCCCTTCGTGTCTACATTGAAGTCACGATGCTTGCCGTTCAGCATAGTCTCGACCTCGTACTGGGCAACGCCGTCTTCGGTCTCCTTGCCGATATTTCTGATTTGCCCACCCTTGAGGTTGTCATGTATTGATTTTTGAACCGCGGGAGGCAGATCTTTCAGGGCGAGGCTCTTTTCGGTTGCCACGCCAACGCCTGCTAGCGCTGCAAGTGTGAAAAGGATCGTCAGTCTGTGGATCATCGGTTTTCTCTCTTGGTAAGACAATAACCGATCAAACTGAAAATTGGCTTAAAGTCCGGCTTGGGGGCGACAACGTGATCACAATGGAACGCCTTCGCGCGACTCCCCCTTGCCCTACTCCCAACCGTCAGAATTCGAAGCGGCCCGACAGCTCCAAACGGCGCGGCGGCTTGGCTGCCACCGGCTGGCCGAAAAAGGGCGAGCTTAGGTCGCCCACGTAGGTTGCATAGTTAACGCGGTTGGTGACGTTGAAGGCGTCCAGCGACACGGAGAATTGCGGGCCCTCCTTCTTGTGCTTCAGCAGGAAGTTGTGCGACCAGCGTACGTCCAGCTCGGCGGTAGAGAAGCCTTGAAGGGAGTTGCGCGGCACACCCGGTGGCCGCGCGTTGGCGTAGCCGGTGTGATATTCGTCGAGGCCGGTCGTTTCGGTATAGGGCAGGCCCGAGCTGATGTACAGCCCGGCGCCGAAATCGAGATACTTCGCTGCATGAATCGTGCCCATGAGGTTGAGACGATGGCGCGCATCGTAATCCGACCGCGACCATTCGCCCGTGAGATCGTAGTTATTCGCCGGAAAGGAATTGATCCCGCCGCCTCTGCTGCGAGTGCTCACCGAGTAATTCCCCGGAACATCCGTCATGGTCTTGCCGAACGTGTATTGGATCATCCCCTGGAAATACCGCGTGATTTTGCCGCGGAAGGAAAGCTCCAGTGAGTTGCTCTCCAGGTGGCCCGAGGATTCGATCTGCCGGTAGACTCCGATAACTGGATTCGGCCGCACCAGGTAATCCGGTGGTGGAGGAGCATTGACGTCGCGCGACCGGAACAGGTCCACACCGCGGCTGGCCCAGTAAGTTATGCCCAGAGTCGTGCCGCCATAGAGCTGCCGTTCCACCCCGGCGCTGAATTGCGCCAGGTAGGGGATATTGATATTCGGAGCGAGCCGGACCAGCGTGCTGGGCATGGCGGACAGTCCTCCGGGTGAAGGAACGACCGGGTAGGTGGGATCGGTGAGCACGATTTGCCTTAGCCGCACGCCGTTATAGCGCTCGAGATCGAAAATGGGCGCATTGCCGGTGCGGTCGTAAAAGATGCCGCCCCCGGCCCGCAGCACGGTCTTGCGGCTCTTTCCGGGGGCCCATGCCAGCGCCAGGCGCGGCGAAACGTTGTTGTTGTCGTGAAAGAAGTTCTGCCAGTCGTAGCGCAGCCCCGCCGAGATCGTGAGATTCGGCCGCAGCCGGTAATCGTCCTGCACGAACCCGCCGGCCACCACTTCGACAAACACGATGTGGCCGTTCCCCTGCTGCTGAATGAACGAATAGGGGCGCTGAAGCTCGAAATCCTGCAAGCTCGAAAAATAGTAGGTCCCGCCCACGTTGGTGTTGTCGTCCATGCCGCGCCGGCTGATATCCGGCACGTTGATACCCGCCCGGATGTTGTGTTTTCCCGGCGTCCAGGTGAGAATCTCGTTCAGGTTCATGTGGTTTTCGGTGTGCAGCATGTCGGATTGAGCCCCGCCTCCGGTGAAGGCTCCGGGAACCACAATGGACGGCGCCTCGCTAATGCTGGTGGTGGGCGCGTGGTCGCGGCCGAATACCACGCGGAACTGATTGAGCAGCCGCGGCGAGATCACGAGGCTGTCGTTGTAGTAGAGTTCGTCCTCGCGGTCGCGCGCATCGACGGCTGCCTCCGGCAGTACAAAGCCTCCCACGCCTTGATTCTTTACGCTCGAATCGTCGACATTGTAGCGAATGGTGCCCAGGTGGTTTGCCGCGAACTGGTGGGTGAGGGAGGCAGAGATCTCGGTCGACCGTTGCGGATTGGGGGCGATCTGCTGTAACAGGCCTTGCGGCCTGATGGCGAAGATGACGGCCTGCAAGTCCTGCTCCTCGCGATCCACGGAAATGAGGAAGGAATTCTTTTTGTTGTGGCCCAGGGGTCCCAGCAGGCTGCCTTCGTAGATGCGTTTCTGCTCGGGAGGACGGATGGCAGCGAACGGATTGCGAGCATCCAGTCGCGAGTCGCGGAACAGGAAGTTGAATGTCCCGTGGTAAACCGGCGAATCGGGCTTGATGATCACCTCGATGCGGCCGCGGCCCGGCCGCGAGAACTCCGCTGAATAGGGATTCTGGTTAATCTTGACTTCCTGTATGGCCGATGCGGTCACGCCGATGTTCCTCTGCTCCATGCCGTTGACCACCAGCGTCACGCCGTTCGTTCCGATCGAACCCGCATCCAAAAACTGCGACATGGCGCTCACGTAATCCTGGTCGAAGACCGGCAGATTGTCGAGCGTTTTCCGGTCCATGGTGACCGTGTCGAGATTGTCCGCCGAATCTGTGCTGATCTGCGCAGCAGAGTCCGCCACGGTGACCTCCTGGCGAACATGGGCCAGTACCAGTTCGACATGCAAGGGTGCCGGGGATCGATCCCTGATGGCCAGGCGAACGATTTGCGAAGCAAAACCGTCGTGCTGCACGCCGACCTCATAAGATCCGGCGGGAAGACCGGTAACACGAAAACTCCCTTGCACATCGGTCCGCGTTTGAGCCGCGACGAAGGATGTCCCACGCTGCCGGACTTGGACATCCGCACCTGGAATCGCCGCCCCGCTGGGATCGCTCACCGTTCCGGAGATCGAATAAGCACTCTGGGCCTGGGCGTAAACAGAGCACACCAGACAGGCGCTCAGGATCGGCAGATGGATAAGCCAACGCATCTCGCAACACCATAACAGCACAACCTTAAAATGGCCTGAAAGGGCCTCGGTTCCGTGCGCGCCACGTTTGCTGGTCACTGGCAAACGCTCTGCCCGGCCGGAGGGCCTCGCCGCAGACCTTCTTGCGTCGTGCCCTGCTTCGTTCATGTGCCGAGCATCGGAAGAGCATGCGCACCCGGTTCATCAGCGGTTGCCATACTCTATAGTTGAGACTCCGCTATGCACATTTTGCTGGTCGAGGACGATCGGGAATTGGCTGATTACGTCACCCGTACGCTGGAAGAGGAAGGCAACCAGGTGAGCACCTGTTTCGACGGGCGAACCGGCTTGCGGGCGGCCCAAACTTCGCCATTTGACGTCATCGTGCTCGACGTGATGCTGCCTCTCCTGGACGGGTTTGAGGTCACGCGCCGCCTGCGCGCCGCTGCGATCAGCACACCCATAGTGATGCTGACCGGACGAGATGCGTCGCAGGACATCGTGCGGGGCCTCGACGTCGGCGCCGACGATTACCTCACGAAGCCATTTTCTTTTGAGGTACTGCTAGCTCGCCTTCGCGCGCGGACAAGGCTGAATCACTCGTCAGGCCAGGTGGTGCTCCGGTACGCGGATTTGGCTGCGAACACCGAGACACACGAGGTCCGGCGGGGACCCACGGCCCTCAATCTCACCCCCACTGAGTTCTCCATTTTGGAATGCCTGATGAAATCTGCGGGGCGGATTGTGACGCGGCAGAGGCTGATTGAGAGTGTCTGGGGAGTGGATCGGGAGGTGGAGAATAATAACCTTGATGTATTCATCCGGCTCCTGCGTACGAAAGTCGATAGCCCCGGGCAGCCGAGACTGATTCAAACCAGCCGCGGCGTCGGCTATAGCCTGCGGCAGGAGGCGCCGTGAGCTTTGCATCAATTCGCTTCCGCCTTACGGCGTGGTACTTTTGCAGCCTTACCGTAATTCTCAGCCTCTTCGCGCTGGCGGTGTGGTACGGCATGGAGAGCAGCACGCTTAAGGCCGTAGATCACGACCTGCGGCTGCGCAGCGAGGACGTGCGCCAGTTCATTATTCGCGAGGTAGCGAGCACCCCAGGCGAACTGGCTGACGACTTCCAGGAGCAAGCCGCGCTCGGCCTCGGAGGGGGTCTCCTTGAGGTGCGCGACAGCGCCGGACGGGTCC
This sequence comes from Terriglobia bacterium, assembly GCA_963796675.1. Taxonomy (GTDB): domain Bacteria; phylum Acidobacteriota; class Terriglobia; order Bryobacterales; family Bryobacteraceae; genus CAWCDJ01. Next base: position 13,791 of record CAWCMS010000015.1, on the reverse strand, counting down.
TGTTTCGCTCCGCACGGCTGGGCAAGGTACAACTGATAGGGGGCGCCGCGGATGCAGCCATCGATTTCACAACGAGGCGCGGCAATCGTTTGAACCTCCGTATTGCCACGTCGACCATAAACATTGGCGGCCAGCGGTTCGCCATCGGCGTAGCGGAATCGTTGCACGAGTTCCAGGAATCGCGCGAGAGTTTTGAGGGACTTCTAGTGCTGCTGGCATTTCCATCGCTACTGCTGGCGGCTTTCGGAGGATTGTGGCTGAGCAGCAGAGCGCTTTCGCCGGTTGACCGGATTACCCACCAGGCAAGGCAAATCAGCATCTCCAATCTCGAAACGCGCTTGCAGCCACCGGCGGCGAAAGACGAATTGCAGCGCCTCGTGGTGACGCTGAACGAGATGCTCGAGCGGATCGAGGGCGCAGTGAAGCGAATGGTGCAGTTCACGGCAGACGCCTCGCACGAATTGCGCGCGCCCCTCACCCTGATTCACACCGCGGCCGAGTTTTCGCTGCGTCGTGAGCGAACCCGTGAGGAGTTGCTCGACGCGATGCGCAAGATATTGCGCGAGTCCGGACGCACCTCCCGTATGGTGGATGACCTCCTGCTGCTCGCGCGCGCCGATTCCGGCAAGGATTCATCGACGCGCGCACCGGTCGATCTATGTGTCTCCGTGCGCAGCGCGGTGGAGCAGGTGATGATTCTGGCGGAGCCTAAGGGCATCAAAGTTAACTCCAGAATTCCGGAAGGTGCCACCTTTGTAGAGGGCGATGAAGCTGCGTTGTCGCGGCTTTGGCTGATCCTGTTGGATAACTCCGTCAAGTACGGCAATCCTGGCGGAGAGATCAATTTCGAGGTGGCGATAAAGGATACCGAAGTGGTGGTCACAGTCACCGACACCGGCGTTGGTATCGCGGCCGAGGACCTTCCCCACATCTTCGACCGCTTCTGGCGGGCCGACAAAGTCAGGTCGAGATCGATGGGCGGGGCCGGCCTGGGGCTTTCGATCGCGCAGTGGATCGTTCAACGGCATCACGGAAGTATCGGGGTCCGGTCCGAACCGGGCAGGGGATCCCAGTTCACGGTACGGCTTCCACTCACTGGCGGGGAAGAGGTGCGAGTCGGGGCCATCGAGTCGCAACGTGTCTTGCGGCCCAATCAGGTGTGAGGAGGGGAGAATGGCGAACCTGGCACAGGATTTCCTTTTTGGAATGCGGATGCTCCGCAAGAATCCGGGTTCCACGCTCGTGGCAGCGGCCGCGCTGGCCCTGGGGATTGGCGCCAACGCGACCGTCTTCACCATCGCGAACGGATTCCTGTTCCGGAACCTTCCGTTCGCGGACAGCAGCCGCATCTTTTACATTTCGGGCGTCCACAACTCCGACGGGCGGGGGCGCGGCGAGTCGTATCCCGATTACCTCGATTTTCAATCGCAGGCGAAGGCGTTTCAGTCGCTTGGAGCGTTTTCCCGCTTCGATGTGGACGTGAGCGATACGTGGAGCCTTCCGAGCCAATTTAAAGGCGCCCGGCTGACGGCCAACGCCTTCTCAGTGATTGGTCAGCGCCCCGTCATGGGACGGGATTTTATGGACGCCGATACCCTGCCGGGCGCTCAGCCGGTCGCGATTCTGGCCTACGCGCTGTGGCAAAGCCGATATCGCGGGGAACTCGATGTGATCGGTAGAGTCATCCGGGTGAACGAAGTCCCCACGGTTGTGGTCGGGGTGATGCCGCCCGGGTTGCGGTTTCCAGGCGATAGCAGTCTGTGGATACCCCTGGTTGCGGATGGCGGCTGGATCCGGCGCGAGTATCGCGCACTCACCATCTTCGGGCGGCTCGCGGATGGCGCCAGCGTGAGCGCGGCGAGCTCCGAGGTAACGGCCATTGCGCGCCGCCTGGAATCGCAGTACCCCGACAGCAACCGGGACATCGGCGGGCGAATGCAGAATTTCAACGACTATTTCATCGGCCGGGATACGCGACTGGTTCTGCTGGCGCTGCTGGGCGCGGTGGGGTTCGTTTTGCTGATTGCCTGCGCCAACGTGGTCAACCTGCTGTTGGCGCGGGCGGTGCTGCGCGCGCGCGAGGTATCCATCCGGGCCGCGCTGGGGGCGGGGCGCTGGCGCGTCATCCGGCAGTTGCTTGCGGAGAGCGTACTGCTCTGCCTGGGCGGCGGTGCGGTCGGGAGCGTGCTCGGCATCTGGGGAGTTCGCTTCTTTCAGCAGACAATTCTGCCCGACGAGCGCGCGTCCTACTTGAGTTTTCCGTTGGATTACCGCGTGTTGGCCTACCTCGCTGCCATCACGATCGGCACCGGTATTCTTGCGGGTCTGGCACCGGCACTCCGCCTCTCCCGGGTCGATGTCAATGAGTGCCTCAAAGAAGGCGGGCGCGGAACCGGAACGGGCCGCGGCGGCCGGCGGCTCACCACCGCGCTCATCACCTGCGAAGTGGCGCTGGCCTTCGTGCTGCTGGTGGGCGCTGGTTTGATGATTCGCAGTTTTCTGAAGATGGCGCACACGCCCATCGGTGCCCAGACCGATCACTTGATGAGCATGGATATTCTGCTCCGGCCCAACAGATATCCGACGCCCGAATCCCAGGTCGCGTTTTACGACCAACTCCTGGCGCGCCTGGCGGTGTTGCCGGGCGTGGTTCGCACCGGGATGGCTTCCAATTTGCCCGGCGACGGCTGGACCGATTTCACCTACGAGCGCGAGGGTGCTCCGCCGGCCGATCCGCGGCGGTCGCAACAAACGGCAGGCGTGATCGTCAGTCCCGGGTATTTCGCGATGCTCGGTGTCCGCCCCGTGCGCGGACGGGGATTCACGGACCGGGACGGAGTGAGCGGGTTCCCGGTGGTGGTGGTAAACCAGAGTTTCGCCAAGGCGGCCTGGCCCGGGCAGGACCCCATCGGCAAACGCCTGCGCCTGGCGCAGCGGAGTTCCCGTCAAGCCACCGGATCAACGGCAACTCAGCCATGGCTGACAGTGGTCGGGCTGGTCCCCGATATCGTGCAGAACGATGAGAGTCAGGGGCTGCACGACCCGCTCCTGTACCTGCCGTACCGTGAATTGCCGCAGCGCGAAATGGTGCTGGGGGCGCGCACGGTGGTGCCGCCCGAATCGCTGGCCAACGATTTCCGCCGCGCCGTGCAAGCACTGGATGCCGATCTGCCCGTCACCGATCTGCGCACGCTCGATCAGTTGCTGTGGGAGAGGACGTGGAGGTGGCGCGTTTACGGCAGTATGTTCTCGCTGTTTGCTGGCATGGCGCTACTGCTGGCGTCGGTGGGACTGTACTCGGTGATTGCGCATTCCATAAACCAGCGCATTCAGGAAATTGGCGTCCGCATGGCTCTGGGCGCTACTCCGCCGAATATCCTGCAAATGGTTCTCCGGAGCGGACTGCAGCAGGTTCTCATCGGTCTCGGCGTGGGATTCGCGGCGTCATTGGCGATGACACAGGTGCTCGACAGCATGCTGGTCGGCGTAAACGCGGCCGATCCGATCACGCTGCTGGCGGTCGGGTCGCTGCTGGCGTTCGCGGGCGTCCTCGGTTCGACCATCCCGGCTCTCCGCGCGACGCGCATCGATCCCGCGGAGGCCTTGCGGCATGAATGATCAGCCGAATCCGAATACCCGCCGGTTGCATTGAAACCAACGTGCTTCCAGACGCACCGACAATGTTGGGATCGCTCCCCCAAGCGTCACCCCAATGCTGCCTGCAGCGCCTCGGGCCATGCCTCGGGCTCCATCACGCCGTTGCGCTTGCGCATGCATGCGATCCGCTGCACGCCGCGTGCCGCCAGCGTATCGCCCTTCCAGTACTCGAAATCGAGCGTCAGCCGCGACTGCGTCATCTCCCGCAGGGTCATCCGGATCGTAATCTGATCGAAGGCGATCAGCTCGTCATAGTAATCGCATGAGCAGTGGGTTGTGACGAGCGCCAGTCCGCGCTGAAGCTCCACCAGCACGGAGGGCGCATGGTCGCGCAAAAACATCTCGCGGCAGCGCCCCTGCCAGCGGACATGATTCACGTAATAGACATTCCCGACGAGGTTCGTCTCTTCGAACCCGATGGTGTGTCGAAACTCGTAGGTCTTCATTGCCCGGCCACCAAAACCGCGAACGCCACGGGATCGGCAAAGCCTGCCACCGGCACCACCACCGTAGCGATCCGGGCCGCGCCCGCCCCCAGCACCACCCAGCCGGATGCTGCGGACCGCGGCTCCCGCGGTGTCGCCAGCACGATCCCGATATCGTGCCGCAAGCCGGCTTTCTTCACAGCTTCGATCGCGCACCAGACGCGCGTCGCCGCCGCTTCAAGCGGCTCGCCGCCTTCCCGCGCCACCAGTTCGGCCAGCGCGAACCCGCAGGCGCCGAGCAAATCGCGCCAGACCTCGGGCGGCCGAGCGGTAACACGCTCGCAATCGCAGCCCACCGGCGCCGGAGACATCACCGATATCGTCAGTTCCCCCGCGTGCGATCGCGACACGTGGAATCCGTTCATATACGGCTTGCCGTCGCCACGTTTTAACAGGCCGCTCGTGTGCCCGTTCACGCCGGCCGCCACCGACACAGCCGCGCCCGGTACGATCTCGGCCACCCTCCGTTCCAGGTAGGGAGCAAGCAGAGCCGGGATCCACTCGTTCGGCGGCGGGGCGGAGCTGCCCATGCGCAACTCAAGACCGGTCCAGCGCTCAACCAGCTCGCCCGCTGCAGTCGCGATCTCGACGTCGTACACCAGCAGATGGCGGTCGCGGCGCCGTTCGCGCGCGGCGATCACGTAACTCGAAGCCGGCGGATGTGGGCACATGACGATTCCGGCAGCGCCCTCCGGCAACACGCGGGCGTGCGGAACACAGGCCTGAATCGCATGGATCGCCGTGTCGCGCAGACCCGCGTCGCCCAGCACGAGCGTCTGGGGCAGGTAGCGGCTGAACCATTCCCGGGGCGGCCCGCCCGCCGCCTCCGCCACACATTCGGTGGCGCTCAGACGGCGATACGCCTGCAGCCTTCGGAAGCGCCCCTCCTGGAAGAGCAGCCCGCCGTACAAGTGGCGCGCCGGATCGAGCGGAATCGCTTCACCGGCGGGCATGGCCGAGAGCCCGAGCCCTTCACGCGCCTCAAACCGGCAAATCGCGTGGAAATGATCCGCCTGGAACTGCGTGTCGGCGGTGCGGATCGAGACCTCGACTTGGCCACCCGGATGCACGAGCGCCGCCACCCGGATCGCCAGGTCACCGGTTTGCGGCACGATGATCGGCCGCAGGAAACGGACCTTCTCGAATGCCGGCGGCACGGTCGAGCGGGTGACAGCCATGGCCGCCTGCGCCATCGCTTCGAGGGCCATTACGCCCGGCAGGAGACGCGCACCGGAGAGGATATGATCGTCCAGATAGGGGTCGTTCTCCCCCGAGAGCGTCGCCTCACACACCAGTTCCACGCCAGGGTAGTGCACGCGCGCGTTTTCGAGATACCGCAGCAGCGGCAGCCCCGGGCGGTCGAACTGCACCGTAGCCGGCGAGCCGAAACGCCCGGAGACTACGATGGATCCGCGTGCATCCGACGCGAGCAGGGAGCGGAACGCCGCCACCCCTTCTTCGATCGAAATCGGCGAGACGCCGGCGCGCATCAGCGTTTCCAGGTGCCCAACCCGCTCGCCCATGCCAGCGCCGGACCACACCGAAAACTCGAACGTCAGACACCGGCACTGCGGGTGCGCCGCGCCGAACGCCTCAACATCGCGCGCCAGCCACTCGTTCCCGATGGCGTAATCCAGTTCCCCGGCCATCCCGATGCGGGCGATGATCGAGCCAAACGCCGCCACCAGCTTGAGCCGCGCCGGGTCCACCGCGGCCAGAACATTCCGCAGCCCGTCCACTTTTACTGCCAGTGTCCGCCGGAAGCCGGCCTCGTCGACCGCACCGATGGATCTCGGCTGATTGACGCCCGCGCAGTGCAGAATCGCGGTCACCCCCTCGAGCCCCGTCAGCGACGCGGGGTCGGTGACGTCCGCGCGCCGATACTCGAATTGCAGGCCCATCGCCCGCATGCGCTGGAGGTTGGGGTTATCTTCCATTCGGGAAGTACCCACCAACAGCAGCTTCGCCCCGCTCACCCGCGCCGCCTCGATCGCGCATTCGGCGCCGATCCCTTTGGCACCGCCGGTGACGAGCAAGGTGTCGTCCGGACCGAGCGGAAAGTCGCGCGGCTCGAAGGAAGCCGCCGACATCACCGGCTCGCGCCTGACCCCATCCGCGCCATAGTGAACTTCCGTGTAACGCCGGACGGACGAAGCCTCGGCCGCGATCCGCTCCGCCGCCCGCGGGTCATGAGGCGGCAGATTCACCACGCACACAGGCAGATCATGCGCCTCGAGAAACACGATGCGAGCGAGCGCGGCCGAATTGCCGTCGTGCTGCACCAGGATGAACCGGGCGGGCCGGCGCAACCGGACGGCCGTCCGGGCCGCATCGATCATCACCGGAACCGGCGCCGGCATGGCCAGTACGACACCGCCACTTGCAGGCAGCAGCGGACCGAGCGATTCCGGTACATCGCCGAAGAATTTCCACTCGCCGCCTTCCTCGTTGTCGTCCCCTGCCGCACCGGGAAGCGGACGACGTTCGAGCCTCGTCACGAACGGGCGGACCCACGCATCCACGCCGGCCGGAACTGAGGACTCCTCCCTGCGCGGACCCCTCGCAGAGGCTTCGAGCGCCTCCGCCATCTCCGCCACGGTCAACTCCGCGTATTGCAGCGGAGCGGGCGGCGGCGGCAACTCCAGCCGCCGTGCCGCCTCGGTGGCGATCTGCGTCACCATGATCGAACTCAAATGCAGATCGGTCTTCAGCCGGGCATTTTCCTGCACTGCCGATGCCGGCAACTCCGCGCGGCTCCGGATGAGCTCGCGTAAGACGGCGAGCGGCGTGCTCGCAGCGGCGATCGGCTCGGGTTCCAAGGCCTCCACCGGTTCTGCCCGGCCGACAGAGTCAACTTCGCATGGGCTGGCGAAGAACTGGCGCCGCGCCCGGAACGGCCGCGTAAACCGGTCCGCGAAGAGCGCCGTGGTATCCAACGGGATTCCGGCATTCACCGCCGCCGCGACTGCTTCCAGGAACGGCCGTCGCGATCCGCTGCCCCACTCGATCGAAACCGCCGGCCCGCTAACTAATCCCGAAAGAACCCGCCCCGGGCCCACCTCGATCCATAGATCGACTTCCGGAGCCGCTGAAATCGCCTGCTCGAAACGTACCGGCGCGGTCAACTGGCGGACCAGCAACTCACGCAGATCGTCTTCTCCGATTTCGGCCGCCGTCACGGTCGAGATTATCCGGCGCGAGGGCTTCCGCAGATGCATGCCCGCGAGAAAACGTCCGAATGGTTCCGCGGCCCTGGCCATCATCGGCGAATGGAAGGCATGAGTGACCGCCAGCGGAATCGCGCCAGTGCGTGCGACCACGCGCTCGATTGCGTCTTGCGCGCCCGAAATCACGGTCTGGCGCGCGCCGTTATAGCCGGCTATTGCGACCGCCTCATTCGCGATCAGCCGCCCGACCTCCTGCTCGCCCGCTCTTAACGCGGCCATCGCACCGCCGGGAAGAGCCGCCATGAGCCGGCCCCGTTCCGTTGCGATGCGCACAGCCGTGTCCTCATCGATCGCGCCGGCCCAACAGAGCGCCGCAATCTCGCCCAGGCTATGCCCGACGGCCACCTCCGCTTCGATGCCGAGAGCCCGTAGTTCCCGCAATCCGCCTAACGAATCCCGCATGATCGCCGGCTGCGCAATTTCCGTCTCGGCAGCGGAATTTTGTGAGCCCTGTCCAGGGAACAGGAACCCGATTCTGGGCCGGCGGGGCACAAGCCTCGCCTGTGCGCTGGCGAGCTTTTGAGCCAGCTCCTGCGGAGTCGATGCGACGACGGCACACACCGCGTCACCCGCGCCACTCAGGCTCGCGGCGTAATCGGTCAACTCCGAGAGCGACAGCCCCGCGGCAATCTCCTTTCCTTCCGCCAGGCGCTCCTTGGAGAACAGGAACAGCTCGGCATCCTGCGGAGTCGCGGCCAGCCGGGACTCCTGCGCGGTCAACGATCTCCGCCTCTCAGCAGCGACGCTCTCCATCACGATGTGGCAATTGATCCCGCCGAAGCCCATCGCGCTCACGGCCGCCCGCACAGGCACCCCGTCCGGCCACAACTCCGGGCTGCGAGCCACGCGAAGCACGCCGTCCATTGCCGGATGCGGTGTATCGCATGCTGTGACCGGCGGAATCACCTGCGCGTGCACCGCCATGGCCGCCTTGATCACACCGGCGATTCCGGCGGCCGCCTTGGTATGTCCGATATTCGCCTTCACGCTCGAGACTACCGCCGCGGACGAAGCGCCGCTCCGCGCCCTTGCGAGCGCGCGCAGCTCCGTCGCGTCCCCAACCGCGGTTCCCGTCCCGTGGCCCTCGAAGTACGCAACCGAATCGGCCCCGAATCCTGCGCGCCGATACGCGCGCTCGAGCGCCAACAGTTGCCCATCGACTTCCGGCCGAGTGATGCCACCACTCCCGTCCGAAGAGATGCCCCAGCCACGCACCACAGCGTATATGCGGCGCCCTGATGCAATCGCATCGTCATACCGCATCAGCATCGCGAAGCCGCAGCCCTCGCCCGGCCAGAACCCCGCGGAGCCGAGGTCGTAGACGCGCATCTGTTCCGCGGCCAGAGCGCCGGCCTTGGCAAAACCGATCAATTCGAATGGATCGAGGCTCAGGTCCACACCGCCGGCCAGGGCCGCATCGCAATCGCCGGCCACCAGCGCAGAACAGGCCGTCGCCACCGCCAGCAGCGACGACGCGCACGCCCCGTCAACCGTGTATCCGCCGCCATTGAAGCCAAAATGATTGGCGATGCGTCCGGCGATCGTGTTGGAAAGGCCGCCCGCCAGCGTCTCCTCCCCCACCTCGGCAAAGGGCCGCTTGTAGGCGTCTTCGATGTCGCGGAGCAGCCCGGCACGCTCTTCGGCTCCGATGCCCCGTTCTGCGAGGGCCGCACCGACCACCTTCTGAACGTAGGGCCAGCGCAGCCGCATCGTCGCGGCGCGGGAAAACTCGCCCGTCAGTGTATTGCCCAGATAGACCGCGGTGCTCCGTCGGGGCAAGCCCTCTCCTTCGGCCCATCCGGCATCCGCGAGCGCCTGGCCTGCGATATCGAGCGCCAGCCAGTGCGCCAGGTCGGCCGAGCGATATGCAGCGCCGGAGACGCGGTGACGGATGCGGTCGAATTCGTAGTCCTCGATCACCGCCGCCGTCATCGCATAGGTCTTGTCCGGCGCATGCCGATCGGGCGAGTAGTAGCCGCGACTCAGTCGTACCTCGGGTATACACCGGAAGGCGCGCCGCTGGGCCAGCACGTTCTCCCACAACTCCGACGGCGAGACCGCGTCTGGATAGCGGCAGCCGAGCCCCACAATGGCAACCGCTGGATTCGTCACTGCCCACCGCCATGGCAGGTTCGGGCAGCGCTTTACGCTCCGCCGCGCGGTCTGCCAGCCGCGTTTCGCGCTTTACAGCGCATGCCCCGTTGGATGCGGCGTGCGCTGTTTTGGTTTCAAGTCCTGAATCGCCATGGCGAGCCCGCGGCCCGCGCACACGATGCTGAATCCGTGTGGTGGCGGGGGCGGTCACCCATGTACAAAGTATATAGAATGGATGCCACGCCGGAAACCGGCAGCAACGCCGACTCGAGGCGTCTATTCGGGAAGTTTTGCCGCGACTTGCGCAATGGTCGCCAAAAGCGAATTCCACTCGTAGGGTTTAATCAGGATGGAGGCGACCAGTGCCCGGGCCGTCGGCTCCAATTGACTGAGGAACGTCTCCTCCTCGCCCTGGGCCAGGTGGCCGGTGATGATAACGATTTTGAGCCCGGACGAACGAGGATCCAGGGCCAATTCGCGAATGATTTCAGAACCAAAGGCATCAGGCAACGCCAGATCCAATAGAAGAATGTCAAAAGGCAATCGCGGGGCCCGTTCCGGTATAAACTCACGCATGGCCTTGCGCGTCATGCACCAGCCAGCGCCGTAGCCCTGGCTTCGCAACTTTTCCGTGATCGCGGGACCAGAGACGTTGTCATCCTCCACGACCAGCACGCGAACGGCGCCGTCGGAAATCGGCATGCTCAGGGGCGGCGCATCGTCCGCTTCATCGAGAAACGAGGCCGCGGCGGGCCGCGAGGGCGTTCCGAGCGCTGCATGAATGGCCTTGGCGAGCATTGGCGCATCGCAAGGCTTCTGCACGCAGCCCTTGATCATGGAGCGCACCGATCCTCCCAGTCGGTTAAACCACTCCTCCTGATCGGGGAGCGCACCCGAACACAAAATGACCTTGATGGCCCGCAGCTCCGGATTTTGGCTGACGCGCTCTAAGAATTGCAGCCCGTCCAACTTGGGCATCCTGTAATCCAATACAATCGCGTCAATTTTCGGTTTTCCGGAAAGAGCCTCAATAGCCGCCTGACCGTCGTTAGCCACCGTGACATCGAAACCTTGGGAGCCGAGGGCCACCGTCATCAGGTCGGTAATCTCTATTTCGTCGTCAACGTACAACACGTGCGGTCGCTCTGCCATACCTCTGCCCCTTCATGCCACCTTCCTAGCCAGCGTTTCCGGATCTACCATCGCCGCATCAAACTCTTGAACTCGGGACACGGAAGGCAACTCGATGACGAACGTTGTTCCATGCTCCAATTCCGAATCGACGCGGAGCGAACCCTTGTGCAGGTTGACAAATTCTTTGACGTTGGACAAGCCGATACCCGTGCCCTGAGCCAGCCCAGGATGATTGGACCCTTGATAGAACGGATCGAAGATCCGCGGAAGATCCTCGGCGGGAATGCCGGCTCCCGTATCGCTCACCGTCAATCGCAAATTTGCTCCGGCCGGCTGGACCTGCACGAGAATCCTGCCGCCCGTTGGGGTGAACTTCAAAGCATTGATCACTAAGTTATCAATGACGCGGCGAATCGAGCGAGGGTCTCCGATGCCGTTCGGGCAAGGCGAGAGAGAGGCTTCCAGAACCACGCCCCGGCCCTCGGCCTTAGCCTGATAGGCGGCGATGGACGCCTGAGCGAGTTCACCGAGGCGATACTCGCGCATGCGCCATTTGCCCTCCATTCGCAATTCGACCAGGCGCTCCAGCTCCAGCAGGTCACGAATGCTCTCTTCAATCAGGTCCTTCTGCTTCCAGAGCGTCTTCAAATGCCTTTTCTGGTCAGCGCTTACCGGGCCGCAACGCTGAGCCAATTCCTGGATCGCCAGTGTCTGGGGATTGATGAAATTCAGGATATCGTGGGACAACTTGGCCAACATTTTGGCCTGTTCATAGAGCATGTAGGCTTGCGCAATCGCGCGCTCGGCTTTGCGGCCCAGATCGGACAGCGAGGTGATATCGGCGCTGTGGAAAGCCTCCTGACGGAGTTTGGGCCCGAACCCGATGAATCCGAGAAGCTTGTCTCCCGAATACATCGGCAACGCAGCAGCGATGCTCCAGCGAGCCAGTTCCTGCGCCGCGTCCCGTTCCTCATCCTGAGCTGTTTCATCCGAAAGCAAAAGCGTCTTGTCGAACTCAAAGCGTTTGATCAGCGGGCTAATAGCGCCAAAGGACGTAGTCCATAAATGATGAGGTACGTCGTTTTCACTGGCAGATCCGGATGCCCGCTGGAGATGAAAGGCGCCGGCTGTGATGTCCATGAGCCACACCCCGACCCAGGACATACGGGCCCTTTCCGCAAGGTCGCGTGCCAAGCCGCGCAAGAGCTCGGAAAGATTGGTGCGTCGGTAAATGTCTTCACCGAGGCGTTCGATTTCTACGAGGTAGCGAAATTTGTCCTTGAAGAGCCGGTCGACAAAAGCCTGGATGGAGCCCTCGCTCTCTTTCACGATGGTAGCGGCAAAGACAGCCAGCAGAAAGGCAGCGAGGCCTCGAGCCACCAAGGAGTAGGTCAGCATCGCGCCCGCCGCGAAAGGAACGACCAGAATAATCGCCCCGAGACGAAAATCGATCGGCCGAGCAGTCCTTTTCATCCGGCGAGACAAGGCCGCCGTGAGGCAAAGACACATGACGGCCACCATTGGAGGATAGTAATGCCAGCTGATCCGGTTGGTGACAAAGAGAAAATAGCTCACGGCCGCACCCGTAGCGGAGATCAATGATGCCATGATCCACATCTTCTGGGATCGGGACGCCTCCTGCGGGTGCCGGCGAATCGCTTGAACGGACCATAGACCCATACAGACCAGAGATACGACAAACCATATGGCAAAAATGCTATAAAGCGGCCCCGGCATCTCCCTGGCGGCCAGACGATGGCTGGGATCATATGCGAGGCTGCGGATGATCCAAGGCGTCAACACCGAAAATGCCGCCATCGCTAAAACGGTCCACTTTAGGCCGTGGCGCACAATTGTGGAAAACCGATCCTTGGCGTTTTGAAAGAATTCCTCCCAGAATGAAAAAAGCGCCAGCAACAGAAACGCTCCAACAGCGTAACCGCTGCGGTAGACGACCTGAGACCAGCTATAGGGCGGGCTGGTCAACAGCACAACGGTCAACAACTGCCAGGTACCTAAGAGCGTGAACACCCAGCGGAGCCGGTCGCACAGCGGGTCCCTGTAGTTGCGCAGGAGTGTTAATGACAACGAATAATTCAGGGCGACACAGAGCAAGTCCCAGGGCGCGCGGTGATAGAGAAATGCGCTACGGCTGCTCAGAAAATGACCCATGATCATGCCGATGACAACCGGAAGTCCAATCACGCCCCAGGCGAGCAGTTTCGTTAAAGTGTGACGTGCCACCAATTCGATATCCATCAGACGATGTTTTACGATGGCGACCGACATGATCAGCGGATAAAGGACGATGCTGAAATTTCCCCATGGGTAAATATCCATACCGAAGGCGGGAAAATAGTTGATGCTCCCTCCCGAATATCCAATCGCTGTAGCGAAGAAGAAATACTTGATTTGATTCTTTCTGCCCGGCGAGGCGGTGCGGTACGCCCGAATCAATTCATAATGGCTAAACAGGACGAGCATGATCCACCAGGCGAAATAGACGGGGTATATTGCACCGCCAAGGAAATAGTAGAGGGAATGGAAGGCCCATCTCACGCCGGAGAAAAACAGAGAGGTTGGGATAGTCGAAAGGAAAACGAGTGTTATGAAATAGTGAAGCGCAATGGATCGGTTCCGTCGAAGGTCAAGGAAGGCGCAAACGAAATGGTAAAAAACAGGAGAAATCCATACGACCCCGAAAGCAAATGCCAGACGCCAGGCCAATAAGGCTTCGGTTGCGGTCTTTGTCCAACTGATCCACATCCCGCCAAAGCCCCAGGCGCCGACCGCCAGAGTGAACAAAAACCAGATTCTGCCAATCTTGCGATTCGCGCTCATCAACAAGACGAAGAGCCCGAAACTAACGGAGGTGATTCCGATCAGCAGGCCGGAGAGACCAAACGGGGTCATGGTAAGCCCTTAGGACATCGATCAGTTTGTAATAAATGTCTCCGCTGAACCCCTCCCCCTCCTCTTTCATCTTTTTTTCGAACGAATTGGGTCACTCGCGTATCTACCGTTACAGTTTTGTCGCCCTTGACTTGAATCTGCAGGCCTTCGTCCGTTCCCCGCCCTCATAGGGCGGCCGAAGACTTCCTGGAGGCTTGATTCGACGTAAGGAATCGATGATTCCATTTGGAGGGTGAATCTCGCGGGTTTGTTTCGCGGACGATTTCGGGTCCGCACCACGA
>CAWCMS010000014.1:0-12213 GCA_963796675.1 Terriglobia bacterium | reverse complement strand
CGGTCATCGGCCAGGAGAAGGCGCTCGTATTAGGCCCTCAGAGCCTCGTCCCAAACGCCCACGTTCAGCAAGTCCATGCCAATACTGGTCTGATCCGCGTGGAGGTCACACTGGACCGAGACATCTACCTACGGGGGGAAGTCATGCACCTCACGATGACGGTGTCCAATCCGACTAGCGAGACACTTGAGGTGTTCGATCCCGCCGCGACCGTCTGGGACTTTCTTCATTGGGGAAGCCGTAGTCTCTCGCCGTTTGCAAATTGGGAACAGTTGCAGGGAGAGCCGCCAAGTGACCAGGATCCGAATTGGTCTGCGTCGACAGTGTGGTTGCTTCCAGGCCAGAGAATTGAGAGGCAGGTCATTGGCAGAGGACCAGCTGTAGGTGATGGCGCTTTACAACAGTCGGACCGGTTCATGGTTTACTACGGTTATCTGGATTGGCTCAGTCACGCGGGGCAAGCCGCCTTCAGGGTGGTTCAACCGAGGGTCGTGGCTGCCAGCCCGGTTAGACTCCAGAACCTCAAACGACAGTCAGACGGCTCGACCGGCGACGTCAAGGAAACATCGCGTTATACTTACGGCGCGGTGCTAGAAGCAAACCAAAAACGCTACATCGTGGTATCGAGGAATTGGACCAGCGCTCCGGACCTCCGGCTGGTCACTGGAGCGAAGTTAGACACGGGCATAGCGGGCTATCTGGAACCGTACGACCGCGTGGCGGAGGTCAGCCGAGAAGTTCAATCGGTGTCACTGGAGGCAAACTCGGACGATAACGTGGTCGTGCACTGGGTAGACGAGAGCGGGGCGCGTAACTCAGTGTTTCTCGACAAGAGTCATGCAGTAATTCGAAAGCTACAATAGCAAGGGATTAGTTAGGTGGCTGTGCGCCCGAGTCGTCACTTGGCGGCGTGGGTGGAGTCGTCTCGGGAGAAATCAATACTTTCCGAAAGGGACGCCCAGATCTCGACTCTTGTCCGCCCGGAGGGAAAGGAGGCGCTGGACCCCGGCGTGGCAGCGAGGCTCTTGCGAGGGCCGGCGGAGGTAAGCTAGCCGCCCGGTACAAATTTCGCTAGGTCTGTATCGGCAGGGTCGGAGATTTCTGTTCGCAGTGACTGAGGAGCCCACCGTTGGGTGCTGGGGAGAGCGGATTCCATGGGCCGGGCTTCTTGCGCCGGTCGAAAGGCCCGTACGCCTACAGCGCCAGCTTCCGCGTTCGCGGACGGCTCAGCCTGGCTACCAGCCGCTGCTCGCGCCGCCGCAGTTCCGGTGTATCCGCCACGGCGATGGCCTGCCGCGTCATCTCGAGTGCCATCGAGGCATTCCGCTCGCGATGCTCGTAATGCTTGGCGAACTCCTCGAGCGCATGCGACTGCCACGGGTTCCGCGAATGCGCCAGGTCCGCCAGGACCGCCAGTGCGGCATCTTCGCGGCCGGCCCGCTTTTCGATCATCGCGATATCCCAGAGCGCGCGGAATAGCAGGGAATCGGGCAAACCCAACTCCACCGCGCGGCGAAAAAGCCGCAGGGCTTCCTCGGTTCGCTCCGCCTGCAGCAGCCAGCGCGCCAGGCCCAGGTAGTCCGCGCCGTGCCGCAGGGCCGCATCCTCCGGACTGCGGAACGCGAACGGCACGATCGCCGTCAGGCATGCCAGCGAGAGAATATCGAGCGCGTTGTGGTGGAAGATCGGCACCAGGCGGAAGGCCTGCTGCGTCCGGAGGAACTCGAAGTAGCAGTAGGGAATCATCTCGCCCGGCAAGTCGCCCTGCCGCTCCACCCCGAGGATGCGATTTTCCAGTTCCACCAGGCGGCAGCTTTCCAGGCGCAGTTTCCAGAGCCGCCGCGCGCCGAAGAGCAGGTCGAGGTGCTCCATGCGGTCGAACGGGTGCCGCGACCGTACCATGCGGAACCGCGTTTCGAGCAGAGGCTGGTCGTAGGCTTTGCCGTTGTAGGTGATGAGGACGTCGTACTGCGCCAGATGCTCGGAAAGCCGCCATAGCAGCGAGGGCTCCTCGCCGTAATCGCGCATGAAGAATTGCCGCAGCCGAAAGCCTTCCGGCTCGATCGCGCCCACGCCGATCAGAAACGCATAGGTGCCGGTGCCTCCCGCGAGGCCCGTGGTCTCGGTATCGAGGAAGGCCCACTTCAGCGGATGCGCCCGCGGGATCGTGCCCTCGGAAAGCGAATCCAGTAGGTCTTCGGGCAGTTCCGCCAGGTCCGAGATATCCACGCTGCCGTGCCGGCGGTGACGCTCCCAGAGGCGCTCGGTTTCGAAGTGCTCCCCAAGCGGCGTGCGGACCACCTCCCCGCTCATCAGGTCCTGAATGAAGCCTGCGCCAGGGGGCGCTACGGAGGGCCTCGGCCGCGCCGGCGGCGGACCGTCCGCGTATTTGCGGTCGATGCGCGCCATATGGCGCCGGAGCGCGGCGAGTTGGTCCTGAATATCCTCCATGCTTCGCTTTTTCTTTGCACACTATACCGCACCGCGGGGCGCATTGTTATAGTCAAATGGTGATCCAGAGCGCCGTCATACCCGTTGCCGGCCACGGCACGCGGCTGTTGCCTGCCACCAAGTCGCAGCCCAAGGAGATGCTGCCGGTGGCGCGCAAGCCGATCGTGCAATACGTGGTGGAGGAACTCGTATCGAACGGGATCCAGCAGATTCTGTTCGTCACGGGACGCAACAAGTCGTCCATCGAGAACCACTTCGACCACGACCCCGAGCTGTTCCAGGCGCTGAGTGCCGCCGACCGGCAGGACCTGCTGAAGGAGCTCGATTTCGACGCGCTCAAGGCCAATTTCTTCTATACCCGGCAGCGGCTTCAGAAAGGCCTCGGCGATGCGGTCCTGTGCGGCGAAAACTTTGCCGGCGAGGAGCCCTTCCTGGTGGCGCTCGGCGATTCGATCCTCGGGCTGCACGCGGTCTCCCGCGCGGTAAGCCGGATGGCGGACGTGTTCGATTCCCGCCGCGCCAGCTGCGTGATCGCGGTCGAGGAAGTCCCGCCCGAAGAGACCAGCCACTACGGCATCGTGCAGCCGGACGAAAAGGCCGAGGACGTCTTCCGCATCGTCAACCTGGTCGAAAAGCCGTCTCCCGACAAAGCGCCCAGCAACCTGGCGATCGCCGGACGGTACATTTTTTCTCCCGTCATTTTCGATAAAATCCGCCAGGTGCAGCCCGACCGGCGCGGCGAAATCCAGCTCACCAACGCCATTCAGTTCCTCTGCGACGAGGGACGGCGCGTGATTGCCGTGAAGCTCTCGCCGGAAGAGAAGCGCTACGATATCGGCAACTTTCCGAGCTATTTCGAAAGTTTTGTGGAATTCGCGCTCGCGGACCCGATCTATGGCGCGGAATTCCGGCGCGTACTGGAGCGCTTGTTGGCGAAACCCCTATCCACATCCACAAACGTTTGACCCCAACCCGGACGTTGTTTCTGGCGCTGGCGGCGGTGCTGCTCGCGTCCCGGATATGCCACGTCCATATCCTCTGGGAAGGGGACACGCTCCCCCTGGCCGCCGCGGGCCAGATGCTGTTCGGCAAGACCCTCTATCGCGACATCTGGTTCGACAAGCCTCCCCTCACCACGCTCTTCTATCTTCTGTGCGGCGCGCATCCGGGCTGGCCGCTGCGCCTGCTGGATACCGGCTACGCGTTGCTGGCCTGCTGGATCGCCTACCGCTTCGCGCGCGACCTGTGGTCGCAGCGGGAAGGCCTGTGGGCCGCAGGCCTGCTCGGCTTCTTCCTCACGTTCGATCTGCCCGCCGCCGTCATCCCCGTGCCTTCCGATCTCCTGATGCTGGCGCCGCACCTGGCGGCGGTCTGGATGGCGGCGCGCCGCCGTCCGTTCTGGAGCGGCGTGCTGGCGGGCGTGGCGTTCTGGGTGAGTCCCAAAGGCGTGCTGGTGCTGGCGGTTTGTATGCTGTGGGACGTCGCGGGAATTGCGTGGATCGCCGCCGGCTTCGCGGCCGCCGGGGCCGTTGCCTGCGGATGGCTCTGGGGTGCGGGCGCACTCGGTGCGTTCTGGGACGAGGTCTGGGTTTGGGGCCGCCTGTACGCCGGCAGTACGTTTCTGGCCCATCCGCTGCGCAACGGCATCCTCCGCACCCTGAACTGGACGGGCTTCCACATCGCGATCGTGATCGCCGCGGGAGTGTTTCTCTGTAAGGGCGGCCGGCGTCTGCGCTGGATCGCGTGGCTGGTTATTTCCATGGTCGGTGTCTCGGCCGGCATGCGCTTTTTCCCGCGCTACTATTTCCAGCTTCTGGCCGTGGTCGTGATGATGGCGGCGCGCGGCTTTCCGCTGATCGGGCGGCGAAAAGAATTCGTTGCGCTTCTGCTGCTAATCCCGCTCACTCGCTTCGGCCCGACATACCTGACGGCCCTCACTAATCCAGCGTGGCGGGATACCGAAATGGATCACGACAGCCGGGCCGTCTCCGAGTTGGTGGTGCAGGCATCCAAACCGGGCGATACGCTCTTCGTTTGGGGATACCGGCCCGAGATTTTCACCTACACGGGCCTACCCGCCGCCACGAAATACCTCGATTCGCAGCCGCTCACCGGCGTTCCGGCCGACCGCCATCTGACGCAATCCGAGCCTGTCGAGACTGTGGAAGCCCGTGCGCGGCGGATCGAACTGGCGCGGTCACGGCCCACGTTTATCCTCGACGGGCTTGGGCTCTTCAATCCACACCTGGCGATCGGAAACTACCCGGAACTGCGCGAATGGTTCTCGCACTACCACCCCATCGGCCGCACCACCGAGACCGTGATTTATCGCCGGGAGTGAAGCTGCGTACTGCCTCTGCAGCCGTGTGAAACCATGCTGCGGATGCGCGCATCCAATCGGAGTAGCGGGGTCTCACAGCATTCGTTTGCAATTTTTCCGAGCACTCTGATACTATCTAGTTGGCAGATCGGAATCCTTCCCCTTGAAGTGCCGCAAATCCAACCAACGGAGCAATAAAATCACTGAATGAGCTTTACCGTATTTCTTGGCAATCTCCCCACTTGGGTCACCGCAGATGACATCAAACAATGGCTCGCCGCCGAAGATCTGGTGGCAGACGCAGTCAAGGTGATCCGCAACCACGAAACGCAAGAGTCCAAGGGCTTCGCGTTTGTCGAAGCGCCTACCGCCGACGAGATGCAGGCGATAATCCGGCGTTTTGACCGCGCTCCCCTCGAAGATCGGCTCCTGCGTGCAAACCCGGCGCAACCCCCGAAAGGCAAGGATGCGCGCGGCCCGAGTCAATCCGCTGTACCCAATGCGAACCGCACCCAGCAGCGTCCCGACCGCAAGAAGCGTAGCGGACGGGATCGCGATCAAACGCCGCGTAGCGCGTTTGCAACCGAACTGGCGAAAGTTCTCTAGCCCGCGCCGCGCGTACAAGGGCGCGGCCGCAGGCTCCTCTTATCCTCTCCACACCTGTGAACGCGGGGCACATCCTCGACAGATTTATCTGTATTTGTATCAACGACTTGTGCTTGGCATAGGACGTGCTTTGCCCAGTCGCATGAAATTTGCTTCGCTGGGTTGCATTCTCGCGTGCAGCCTGCTGTTCGGGGGTACACAGGATTCCGAGTTCAACGTAAATTCACGCTACACCGTGGAAGCGGTGGTTGTGTCGGGCGATGGATGGCGTGCCGATATGGCCACGGATCGCGATCACAAAGTCAGTTCCAGTCTGCGCAAAGAAATGTGTGCGCTGATTGGCGAGAAACTCAATCCCACCTCTTTGGACGATCTGGCGCACCGTCTCCGCAAGGAATTCCACGCACGTACCGTCGAGCACCGCGTACTGCGGGGCAAGAGTCCCGACTACGTGCAGGTCGTTTTCGATGTGCAGTTGCGGCCCACTCGGTTCGACGTTTCCGTGCCTAAGTTCCTCTACAATTCGAGCCAGGGATGGACCGGTGCGATTGAAGGTACTGCCACCGTCAATCACAACGGTTTCACCCTTGGGCTGGTCAGCGATGGCGACGAACTCCCGGAGCGCTACACCGGCATCGCGGCACGGTACGAAAACACCGATATCGGCTCCGATAAAGTGCGGTTCCGCTTTTCGTTCGAAACCTATCACGAACAATGGAATCACAGCACGATAGCCGCCCTGCCCTCCGGCGAAGCGTCCGAGGACCTTTCGGGCCTCTATCGCACGCGGCAGAATTTCGAACCCGAGTTCACTTTTCAACTGGCCAAGCCGCTCACCCTGAGCGTGGGAACCGGCTTCCAGCGTTTCGAAGAACTCAATCCGGCCGGGCACACCGATAGCGCCAACGCCGTGACTACGGCTCTGCGCTATCATCGGCGGTTCGAGGGCGAGGAGAACCAGCAAGACCTGGATGCAGGCTACACCCTGCGCGCGGCCACCAGGCTTCTGGGAAGCGATTTCATCTACACGCGACAGCGCTGGCAGTTCCGCTACATGCTCACCCGCGGCAAGAGTGTAGTGCTCGACGAGGCGACGGGTGGTATGATCACGGGACGGGCGCCGCTCTTTGAGCGGTTCGTCCTGGGCAATAGCACAACCCTCCGCGGCTGGAACAAGTACGATCTGGATCCCCTTGGGGGAAACCGGATGGTTCACAATTCCGTCGAGTATCGTTACGGAGTGTTCCAGGCCTTTTACGACAGTGGTGCGATCTGGGACCGTACGGATGCCGCCGTGCTACGTCACTCCGTCGGGGTTGGCCTTCGCCAGGGAATCTTTTCGCTGGCCGTCGCTTTCCCGTTGAAAGAAGGAAGAATCGATCCTGTCTTCGTGATGGGAATGAACTATTGAATGGCGCAATCCGCGCGGGATAACCGGATCAGCCGTCGGAGCTGGCTTATGGCCGGCTTGGCTATTCCTCTATTCCGGCTTCAAGCCGATGAAGGACTCACCGTCAGCTTTGACGGCGACAATCTCCATTTCCTCGCACCCGGTCTGCATTTCCTTACAGGGAAAGCACTTAGCAGGCTAAAAGACGCCGATACCGTCACCTTCCTGTCTCAGATCACCCTCTTCAGCGACGACCACGGCACGATTTTCCGGCGCGGCCTTCCGGAGCGGGTGGTGGTCAGTTATGACCTGTGGGAAGAGCGCTTTAAGGTAACCATTCCGGGTGCGTCCCGGTCCCGTTCGAGCCTGACGGCTTTGGAAGCTGAAAACTGGGCTATCGAGAACCTCGCGATCAGCGCCCTCGGCCTGGCGCCGGAGCGCCCCTTCTGGATGCGCTTCGAGTTGCGAGCGGCCAGCCCGAAGGAGATTTCCCGCGTCATGGGAGATTCCGGCATCAGTCTGAGCGGACTAGTAGAGATTCTGAGCCGAAAACCGGGCGTAGACGATCCCTATTGGATGCGTAGCGCCGGCCCTCTACGGCTTTCCGATCTGCCCCGCACGATCGCGCGACGCGGACGAATTGGGTGAACCGGCTTCGTAACAGACTGATTTTAGTTTTTTTGGCGGCTACCCTGGCGCCCCTGGCGGCGACTGTCTGGCTGAGTACTGCCCTCCTCGAACAGAGTGTGGACCTTTCCGCCAACGGGCAACTGGACCGCATGTCCGATTCGCTGGAGCGCACCGGCAGGCAGCTCTACCAGTGGGAGCGCTACGATTTGGCCCATCGCGTCCAGACGGGCGAATTGAAGCCCGAGCACTACTTACCGGCCGTGCGCGATTCCTGGCCGGAGGCGGTCAAAACCTTCGCGGCGAGCGACCAGCAGGACCGCTACAACCTGTCCGGCGATAACGGCAACCGCCTCGACTATCTCGTGCGCGGCCCAGACGGCGCCGTTCTGGTTTATTCGATCGGCTTGGGGGACCTCCAACTCGATCGCCTCGCGGACCAGATCGCGTCTGCCCGCGCGCTGGTCCGCGACTCGCAGGCGCACGACTGGCGCCGCGGCCTGAAACTCGCCTACATTCTGCTCGCCGCTTCCTTCTGGCTGGTCTCGCTGGTGATGTTGATCTACCTGGCGCACCGCATTTCGCAGCCCATCCAGCAACTCACCGCTGGCCTCGGCAGGCTGGCCTCGGGCGATCTCAAAGCGCGCGTCCAGCCTGCGCGCGATGACGAGATCGGTCACGCCATCCTGGCCTTCAACCATATGGCGGACAAACTCCGCGGAAGCACCGACCGCCTGGTCTACCTCGGCCAGATCGCAAGCTGGCAAACTCTCGCGCGCAAGATGGCCCACGAGGTGAAAAATTCGCTGACGCCCATCCGCCTCACCGTGGAAGAGATGCTGGCGCGCTACGACGAGGCCGACCGGCCGTTCATGGAGCAGGCCACGCAGATCGTCGTCGACGAAATCGAAACGCTCGAGCGGCGCATCCGCGCTTTCTCGCAATTTGCGGCCGAACCGCCCGTGACGCCCTCGCCTGTCGACGTCAACTCCGTATTGCAGGAGCGGATCTCGCTGCTCAAGGCGGCGCATCCCGAGGTGGCTTATCACTGCCGTCTGGCCGGCAACGCCCCGGAGGCGCTGGCGGACCAGGACCTGCTCAAGGGGATCCTGACCAACCTGCTCGAAAACGCGGCGGAGGCCGCCGGGGATGGCGGCGAGATTCTCGGCGTGACGACGGCCGAAGGCGGCCGCATCGCCATCGAGGTGCACGATTCCGGCCCGGGCCTCAGTGAACAGGCGCGGGATTCGTTGTTTCAACCAACCATCTCGTTCAAGAAGCGGGGCATGGGTCTGGGGCTTTCTATCGCGCGGAAGAGCGCGCTGCTGTCCGGTGGGGACATCGTCGTGGTGAAAGGAGAACTGGGCGGCGCCGGATTTCGCGTGCTGCTGCCCGTGGCTAGCAATGGCTTCGAAACGCGTCCTGATCGTGGATGATGAGGAAAATATCGGGCGCTCGCTGCGGATGATCCTGGAGCGCGAAGGCTACGCGGTGAACGTGTGCCGGTCGGTGGCGGAGTTCAAGAAGCATCCGGACGCCCATCGCGCGGACGCCTACTTGCTCGATATGAAGCTGCCGGACGGCAGCGGCATCGACCTGCTGAAGGTCGTCCGACATAATGGGCCGCCCGCCCCGGCCATTATGATCTCGGGCCATGGCACTATCGCCGACGCGGTGGAGGCCACGCGCGCCGGCGCTTTCGACTTCCTCGAAAAGCCGTTGGGCCGCGACCGCGTCCTGCTGGCCGTGAAGAACGCACTCGAGCAATCCACCCTGCGGCAGGAGAACGAACGCCTGCGCGAATTGGTGGGCACCGCGCCCAAGATGATCGGCTCGAGCCCCGCGTGGCTCCGCGCCGTGGAGCAGGCCACCATGGCGGCGCGGTCGGATGCGCGGGTGCTGCTGATTGGAGAATCGGGCACCGGCAAGGAACTACTGGCCGCCCACATCCACAACTCCAGCCCCTTTGCCAACGGTCCGTTCGTAAAGGTGAACTGCGCGGCTATCCCCACCGAGTTGATCGAGACCGAGCTGTTCGGCCACGAAAAGGGCTCCTTCACCGGCGCCACCGCCACACGCCGCGGCAAGTTCGAGCTGGCCGACGGCGGCACCATCTTCCTCGACGAAGTGGGCGACCTGCACGGCGCCTCGCAAGCGAAGCTCTTGCGGGTGCTGCAGGAAGGCGAGTTCCACCGCGTAGGCGGCGAGCAGATCATCCGCGTGGCTGTGCGCGTGATCTCCGCGACTAACCGCGATCTGACCGGCATGGTCCTGCAGGAGAAATTCCGCGAGGACCTCTACTACCGCTTGAGTGTGGTGCCAATCCGCGTGCCCGCGTTGCGCGAGCGTCCGCACGATGTCCGCCTGCTGGCCGAATATTTCCTCGAAGATTTCTGCACGCGCAACAACTTCAAGCGCAAGGTGCTCGACGAAGCAGTGATACCGCTGCTCGAAGGCTATCCATGGCCCGGCAATGCGCGCGAATTGCGCAACGTCATCGAGCGCATGGCCATCCTCACGCCCGGAGAGCGCATTGGGCGCGATTCGATCCCGGTGGAGGTGCGGGTGCAGCGCGAGACAGGTCCGAAATCGACCATCCAGGAGGCTCGGGAATCGGCCGAGCGGGAGCACATTCTGCGCGCGCTCGAAGAATCCAACTGGAACGTCTCCGGCGCCGCGCGTGCGCTCGGCATGGAGCGCACCAATCTGCACAAGCGCATCCGCGCGCTCGGCCTGACGAGAGGGAAGTAGGCTTCAGATTTTGCGAATGATCGCGTCGGTGAACTCGGTGGTGGAAGCCTTTCCGCCGACGTCGCCGGTGAGGTGCGTGCCTTCGGCGTAGACCGCGTGGATGGCGTCCTGCAGGCGGGTGGAGGCGTCGCGTTCGCCCAGGTGCGCCAGCATCAGGACGGCCGACTGCATCAGCGCCGTGGGGTTCGCCAGGCCCTTGCCCGCGATATCGGGAGCGGTGCCGTGGACCGCTTCGAAGATCGCGTAGTTATCCCCCAGGTTGGCTCCCGGCACAATGCCGAGCCCGCCCACCAAACCCGCGGCGAGATCCGAAATGATATCGCCGTAGAGGTTCGGCATCACCAGCAGGTCGAACGTCTCCGGCCGCATCACCAGTTGCATACAGGCGTTGTCCACAATCAGCTCGTTGTACTGGATGGCCGGGTAGTGCGACGAGACCTCGCGGCAGCACTTCAGGAACAGGCCGTCGCTCTGCTTCATGATGTTCGCCTTGTGGATCGCCGAGACCTTACAGCGGCCCTCGCGGGCGGCGTATTCGAAGGCTGCTCGCGCGATCCGCATGGAGGCGTTCTCGGTGATAATCTTCAGGCTTTCCACTACGCCGGGCACGACTTCATGCTCCAGGCCGGAATAGAGGTCTTCCGTGTTTTCGCGAAAGATCGCCATGTTGATCGGTAGGTCGTGGAAGCGCGTCTTCAAGCCGGGCAGCATGCGGACCGGGCGGAAGTTTACGTACAACCCCAGCTTCTTCCGCAGGGCCACGTTGATGCTCTGGTGCCCGCCGCCGATCGGTGTAGCGGTGGGGCCCTTTAACCCCGTGCGCGTCACCTCGAGCGACGCGAAGACTTCGTCTGGAATCAACTGCCCGTACTCCGCCAGGGCGCGCGCACCGGCTTCGACGCGTTCCCATTCCACGGCTACGCCGGTGGCCTCCACCGCGCGAACGGTGGCGTCTGCAACTTCGGGTCCGATCCCGTCACCCGGAATCAGCGTAATCTGGTGAGCCATCATAGCTATTATAGAGTTGGGGGTTTGCTTGATACCGGATTGGGCAGCCGAACGGCGTGAAATGGTGGAAACACAACTCCGCCGCCGTGGCATCCGCGACCGGCGCGTGCTCTCGGCCATGCTGGAAATCCCGCGCGAGGAGTTTGTGCCCCTTGAGGCGCGTGTCCTCGCGTACGGCGACAACCCCGTTCACATCGGTCACGGCCAGACCATCTCGCAACCCTACATGACCGCGTTGATGGCCGAATCTCTCGAGCTCAACGGGAGTGAGACCGTGCTCGAAGTCGGCGCAGGCTCCGGCTACGCGGCGGCCGTGCTGGGCGCGCTTGCGGCGCGTGTCGTGACCGTCGAGATCGTGCCGGAACTGGCGCGCTTGGCCAAGCAGAATCTCTACCGCACCGGTCGCGACCTTAACGTGAATGTGATTGCGGGAGA
This sequence comes from Terriglobia bacterium, assembly GCA_963796675.1. Taxonomy (GTDB): domain Bacteria; phylum Acidobacteriota; class Terriglobia; order Bryobacterales; family Bryobacteraceae; genus CAWCDJ01. Next base: position 625 of record CAWCMS010000014.1, on the reverse strand, counting down.
CGGCTCGCTCGGCTACCCCGAACTGGCGCCCTTCGACGCGATCTCGGTAGCCGCGGGAGCGCCGGACATTCCTCCGGCTCTGCTGGAACAACTGGCCGACCCGGGCAGATTGGTGATTCCCGTCGGCGGACGTGAAGACCAGGAGTTGCGCGTGCTCTGGCGCCGGGAAGGGCGAACCGAATCACGCATCGCGACCTACTGCCGGTTCGTTCCCCTGCGCGGCGGCGAGGGCTGGGATTGATGCGTCTTCGTACCGCCAAGGACCGCCTGAAGATCGAGCACAGTATCATCGACGGTCTGCGTCCGGTGCTCGAGGCGTTGTTGGCGGCGAACGCCGCGATCCGCTCGGTGATTCCCGGCGTGATCCGCCCGGTCCGCGACGCCAAAGGCAAGGTGAAAGTGCGGGTCACGGTGCCGACGCAGAACGGCTGGAAAGCGATCGCCTTGAGTGCCGGCGCCCGCCAGGAGCTTTTCGTCAGCACGGACTGGCCTCGCGAGCAGGTCGAACAAGCCTTCCGCAACGCTGGAGCCGAAGTAGGATAGACCTCCAGGTCTGTCCAAGGCGAGCGGCAGCTCGCCCGACCCATGCGAACGCTTCAGGCGAGCTGCGCTCGCCGCGTACTCA
>CAWCMS010000013.1:0-769173 GCA_963796675.1 Terriglobia bacterium | reverse complement strand
AATAGCTCCTGCCAGACGGTAGGAGCTATCAGAACCGGGTTGCCCGGAACGGTTAAGGTGAGGTCCATCACCTATTCAGTTGCGAAACTCGACTATAGCTCATGGCACCTTCGGGGGCAATGCGGCCGATCAGTCGACGCGCGGCGGGAAGGCTCCCGTTTCTCAATACAAACGCCAATCCTCGAAGACCGCCGCCGGCAAGGATAGGCGGCGAAGTTTTTGGACGGTCTCTTCCACATTATAGGTAGCCGATCCGAGGCTCAGTCTACCGTCCTCCCAAATTGCATAACAGGCCTCCGCTCTGCCATGTTTTGCCTGCCCGACACTTCCGGGATTGACCACCGAACGGTTCCAAGAGGGCGGCGGAAAGGTATGTGGGTGTGGCCGACGAGTTCGATGTTGACAGCCGGACCAACTTCATCGTCGAGCCACAGAGGCGACTCCTCTCGGCGATATTCAAACAGTGGATCTGAAGGCACCGCGTGACACAACAGGAAGTGGATGTCCGCCGCGGCCGCCATAGCCTTCAGAGGAAGATTGCGCAGATACTGCCGGCGTTCCTCGTTGAGCACGAACGCGTATAGCGCAGCGTCTCTTCCGCCATGGCACGAAACCGTGGAGAGCATCGTGGATCTTCATTGAAGCCTACAGAGTGATCGTGATTTCCGCGTACAACCATCGCGGCCTTCTCACGCACGAAGTCGATGACCTCCGCCGGATTTGGCCCGTAGTTCACCAGGTCGCCCAGAACCCAAAGCTGATCGAAGTCGGATGGCAGCGCTCGGATGGCCTCGATGTTGGCGTGAAGATCCGAAATGATCAGCACTCTCACAGGTTTTCGCCCCGGCCCTCGGCCCGATTCGATATTATTGCAGCGTTCCACTTTTGCTGCTATTCTCGGCTCGGGCGGTGGAGTTCGCTAAACCGCCGCTCTCAAAGCGCCCCATGACTCCTACGGTGCTCGTCGTCAAGTAGCTGGCGCAGCGTCAAATGGAACCGCAACTTCCTTTCGTCGGCGATGGTGAGGGAACTGCAACGCCTGAATCTCGCGTTTGCGACTGGCGATCCGCTGTTACTCCTGGGTCCCCAGGGCAGTGGCAAGACCAGGCTCATCCAGAGAAGCACTTTCCGGCAATCCCCACGTCCTATACATCGCCTGGGAGCCGACCCTGCATGCCTTATTGATGGCAATGGCGCGCGCGCTGATTGCCGAGCGCCATGCGACGTTCGTCAGCCGCGCGAAGCCGGGCCCCGATCCGGAGGACTGGCTTGCGGTTCAAACCAGCATTCACCTGAAAGGACTCCTGTGGGCCGCGATCGAAAGCTCACCCGCTGCCGATCATGCTGGATGGCATTGCCGGGCGCCGGCTTCCCTACCTACCGCTTCTTGCAGCGAATCTATCATACGCCGGGCATGGCTCTTTTCGCTGCCTCACGCGACGCTTTCAGTTTGGGCGCCTTGGCCAGACTGTTCTGGAATCCGGCGAAAGCAGCTGAATGTTTCACCGCTCCATGAGCGGGACGCCGAACAACTGTTCGAGGCAGCCGCCGATCATTTCAAACTGCGCAACTCTCGATCTCGATGAGTTCCGTGATAAGGTACTGGAGAGCGCACGCGGAAACCCAGGGCAAATCATTGAGATGTGCCGGCTGGCTGCACAGCCCCAATACCATGCAGGCCGCTATATCAAGTTTTCTCCACTCCGCATCGATACCGTCATCAAGTTCGCAAAATAGGATGACGGCCGGAGCGTGCGTCGCTATCGGCGTACCGGGGTCCGGCCGGCGTCCTTGTGCCTCTTCTGCATCTCCAGCGCTGCTGCGAACTCTTCCGCGGCTTGGCGGCAATCCCAGGGACTGGCGGACGCGATCGGAATCTGCCACGCCGAACCTTCGTTCAGTTCTACTTGAAGGATTTCTCCGCCTTGACTGGATGTCAGACCGAAGCCGAGCACGGCGTCGAATGGAGCATACGAAGCGACGCTCCCGTATCGCGAGCAGGATCCCCTCTCACGGTCCGTGATCCACAATAGCCGCCTGCTGGTCAGCGCGAGCAAATCGCCTGAGATCCAGTGGTGGCGCGGAAACAACCAGCTTCTGGAAGCTACCTCTCCAGGCGGTTGGAAGGCACGCATCAGTACGGTCTCTCCGGAGTCCAGCTCCAGCGCCAGGGCGTTGGCGAATTTCACGTCGAGGCCGGCTTCGAAAGGGAGCGTCGAAGCATCGGGTCGCAGGGGTGTGCCCAGCAACTCGTCCCGAAAGCGGTGCATGAACTGAAAAACCGGGCGGAAACCGCGAGTATTGTAACGAACGGTGTAGTCGAATCCGGAGCCTTTGAAACGGAGCCAGCCCTTCAGAAGCATATGCCCCGATTCGACCGAGGAGATCTGCTCCATGGCGCACTGGCGCGGCGGCTCGCCTGTGCTCGGGTGAGAAACGATGTACAGCGTACCGCCCTTCAGAAGAAGGATGCGCGGTGGATATAACGGCCGCCCGAACCAATCGCGATCGCCGCGCGGCAGGAAGAGGCCCGTATCGAAGCCGGCCAAGAAGATGGCAACTCAAAGTCCGGCGGACAATCGTTTATCGAGCCCAGCTCGAACGCCACGATGTAGTCTCGGGAATCAATGGCCGGCCACTCTTCCATAAGTTCGATGCCACCTTACGCCGCCGTACCCGGCGCACTGTCCTGCTCCGCGGTTCCGGAGCGGCCGCGGCGAGAGCCGCAAGGTCGTCTTGTAGAGCCTGCTCATCCGCAATACCGGTCTTATTTGCCGCCAGACGATCCAAGTGCGCCCGGTACGCGTCGGCGTAGCTATCAAAACGCTCCTGCAATTCGGTAAAGGTCTTGCGCACCCAGGCCTGCAGCACGCGCGCATAGATCCCAACGGCGTCCGTAATCTGGCTCCCCAGCCTGAGCTCTGATCCGCCGCTCCACTCGCGCGGTGGCCCACCGGCGGCCTAACAGTGAGGCCGCCGCACTCGGACCGACCTCAATTTCGAGGTTGCCCAAATCGAAGCGCGGCATATTCTTCAGCACATCCAGTAACTCGTCCCGCTCAGGCCTGTTCTCGATTTCGAGCGCCGTGGCCGCTGTCGCCAGTACGCTCCCGGCGTCGCGGGCCGCTTCCTCGATGGCGGATGCGATCTGCGCCGCCCGTTCCGCCGCAGCCTTTTCCAGCTTGTTCTTGATGAGGCCTTTCCTGACGTTGCATCCGGCGCCCGAGGCCAACGCCAATCAGATTGTCCGCGGCTTTCCGAATCAACTCATCGGCGCATTCGCGAAGCGCGTCGGTCATATCGAGGCACTCCGTCCGCTTCTGCGCAATTTTGCCGGCGGCCGTTCTTAGCTGTGTCTCCAGATCCCGCAGCTGTCGCGCGATCTCGCCACCGGAGCGCCCGGAGCCCGAGCGCTTCAGGCGCGCTTTGAGCGCCGCCTCCACTCCCAGACGAAGCGCGCCGATTTTCCGGTTCAGCGACTGCCGCGCCAGTTCCGCATGACGGTCGTAAAGTGGAAGAATTTCGGTGTCGAGCCATTTTTCGAGGAGATCGCTGCACCCGGCCTTGATGCTGATCGCATGCACCGGCAGTTCAAAACCCAAATCCGAACGGATATGGCCGGCCACGTATTCGAAGCGCGCGGTCCCGATCCGCAGGCGCCAACAAATCCGCCTTGCTCAACAACACGGAGGCGGGGATGCCCGCATCGTAGAGCGTCTGAATGGTCGCCAGATCGTCCTGCGGTCAGAGTTGACCCGGCATCGATCAGCACGACGCCCAAATCGCACCGGGGAAGATAGGCCTTGGTTTCGGCGGCGCCGGAAGTGGCGAGCGACCCAAGACCCGGCGTGTCCACATAGACGACGCCTTCTCGAAGCCGTTGCGCCGGCAACTCCACGACAATTCGAGTTACATGCTGGATGTTCGCGGGGTTGTGCTGCTCGGTAACGAATTCCGCCAGCCGCTCAGTGCCGAATTGCTCCGGCTTCCGATCGGCGAACCAGGCGGTGGCGCGCGGCGCTGGGCCGTAAGCCAGGCGCGTCGGCACCGCGGTGATCGGATTTACCCCCACCGGCAACAGATCCTGCCCGACAATATGGTTCAGTAGAGACGATTTTCCCGAGCTGACCCTGCCGAAGACGGCGATTTCGAACGCACTCGTTTCCAGGCGATCGATGATGGTCGCTAATGCGGCCGAAACTCGACCAGGCCATGTTGGTTGATGGCTCGTTCGAGCGCTTTGACCAGGGCGATATCGCCGCCTGCCTCCTCCAGCCGCCGCAACCGCTGCGCCAGATCGGCGGACTGGCCCTGCGCCAGATATGAGTCCAACCTGGAAATGATGCCCTGGATCTCATCGACGAGCCCGGCGATCTCGGTCGCGGCGGTATCCGCCAGTTCTCCGTAACCGGCCATTCGCTTTGGACGGCACTCATCGAAGGCAATATCCGCAAATCCGAGCGTCACCCGAATGGAGTGGACCGACCCGATATGCGGAGCGGGAATCGGAACGCCTTGAGCATCCAGGATGCGAACCAACTGAGCGCGCATCCTGGCAATGTAGTCCTGGACGACCTTGGCTTGCGCCGGCGAGATGTCCGGCTTGAATTTCGGGAATGGAGACTTCGACTGCGATGCGACGAGAGTCGCCTCAATTTCCGAAAGCAGCTTGTCAGCGTACTGGCAACTCGTCAGGAGATGCAGTCGCTGCGACGAATTGAGTTGACCGGGCGCATTCGCCACCAGAATTCCTCTCAGTAGGAGTCATCTTCCCCGAGGGGCGGTTGTGGCGAACTCCAACGCCTGGTTTATTATGCCTCCTTTACACGGTTCCCGAGCGAGATTCCCGCTCGGGAACATTTCAGTCCTGGGGTGAACACTACAGCTGGAATATTCCCGATCGGGAATTTTATACCTGATTGAGCCGGAGAAGGGATACAATATTCCCGTACGGTAACTATCTATCTGGAGCCGGCACTTGAGGTACACAACGGCCGATATCGGGAAACTCATACGGGAGACGCGCAAGAAACTCGGCGTCACCCAGAAAGCGCTCGCGCTCACGTCCGGAACGGGCCTGCGGTTCATTATCGAGCTGGAGAAGGGAAAAGAAACCTGCGAGACGGGCAAGGTCCTCACCGTTCTCCACACACTCGGCATTAAGATGACTCTCACGCCGCCTGCGGCGTCCGCGCAGGAAGGATCAGGCGATGGCCCGCACGCTTGACGTCTACTTGCACACCGACCTCGTCGGCCATCTGGCACAGGGACGATGACGGCGACATGAGCTTTCAGTATTCCGAGAGCTGGCTGCAAGGGCCGGGCGCTGTCCCGCTGTCGCATTCATTGCCGTTGCGCAAGGAGCGATTCCGGCGCAAAGAATGTCGCGGCTTTTTCGCCGGCATCCTGCCGGAAGAGAGCAAGCGCGAAATGGTCGCACGCAATCTCGGCATCAGCGCGCGCAACGATTACGCCATGCTGGAGCGCATCGGCGGCGAATGCGCGGGCGCCGTGACATTTCTGCCCCACGGCGAGCCGATCCCCGACCGGGATTACGGATATCGCGAGCTCTCAGGTGAGGAACTCGCGGCCATTCTCAAAGAGCTTCCGCGCCGGCCGCTCCTGGCCGGAGAGGAGGGCATCCGGCTCTCCCTGGCAGGCGCGCAGGACAAGCTCGCCGTTCGACTCGAAAGCGGAGCCATATGTCTTCCGCTCGGCGGCGCGCCCAGCACCCATATCCTCAAACCGGATGTGGAGCATTTCGCCGGCGTAGTGTTCAATGAAGCCTTTTGTATGCAGCTTGCCGCCGCCGCGGGCCTTCCGGCCGCCGCGGTGGAGACCCGCGAAGTCGCCGGCATCAGTTATCTGCTGGTCGAAAGGTACGATCGCCATCATCGGCCCGTGCCGGACGGAGCGCCGGTGGTCGAACGATTGCATCAGGAGGACTTCTGGCAGGCCCTCGGGATCGTCTCCGAGCAGAAATATCAGAAAGAAGGCGGGCCCTCTCTGAAACAGAGCTTTGCTCTTTTACGGGAGGTTTCGAGCGCCCCCGTGATCGACCTCGCGCGGCTGCTCGACGACGTCGTCTTCAATTACATCGTCGGCAACAACGACGCTCACGGGAAGAACTTTTCGCTGCTCTATCGATCCGCGGGCACCGGTGAACTCGAAATACGGCTGGCGCCGCTCTATGATGTGCTCAGTACTGTGTATTACCCCGAACTGAGCCGTGACATGGCGATGCGGATCGGTGAGCACTACTCCTCCGAAAACGTCTCGCTGCGAGATTTCGAGCGACTGGCCGACGACGCCAGGCTCGGAAAGCCACTGGTGCGGGCTCGGCTGACAGAAATGACCGAGCGCGTCAGGGAGTCTCTCCGGAAGGTGCCCGTCACGAATCCGGTTGCGGAGAAGGTCGCAGATCTGATCCGCCGCCGGTCTGAGATGGCGTTGGGCGAGTTTCGGAGCCGGTGACGAACGTGCTCCCAGGCTATCCCACATTCCTGACGAGGCTGGCCGGAAGGCTTGTGGGATACTGAAGGCCAAAATGACTCCTGCTCGAAGGATCTACCTGGACTTCAATGCCAGTACGCCGGTTGCGCCGGAGGTCATCGGCGCGATGCGCCAGATCCTCGATGCACTCCTTTATGGAAACCCATCGAGTGATCATTGGGCCGGCAGACCTGCACACGACGCGGTGGAGAAGGCGCGGAGACAAGTAGCGAACCTCCTGGGGTGCACTCCGGGCGAAGTCGTGTTTACGAGCGGGGGAAGTGAAGCCAACAACCACGCGCTGAAGGGCATCTTCTTTGCCAGCCGCAGTGCCCGCCCGCACATCATCACTACACAGGTAGAACACCCGGCAATTCTCAACCCGTGCCGGTTTCTCGAAAGGCTTGGAGCGGAGCTCACTCTCGTTCCGGTCGACCGCTTTGGCCGCGTCGATCCGGATGACGTGCGTCGTGCGGTGAAGCCGGAGACGGTATTGATCACAGTCATGCATGCCAATAATGAAGTCGGCACGATTCAGCCGATTCACGAGATCAGCCGGGTGGCTCGCGACCACGGCATACCCTTCCACACGGATGCAGCGCAGTCTGTAGGCAAGATCCGTACGAACGTTCGGGAGCTTGGCGTCGATCTCTTGTCGGTGGCCGGGCACAAACTCTATGGACCAAAGGGCGTCGGCGCACTTTACATTCGAGCGGGACTTCAGATCGAACCCCTGATCCACGGCGCTGGACACGAAGCAGGCCGGCGCGCCGGCACAGAAAACGTCCTACTCGACGTCGGCCTGGGCGCAGCCTGCGAAGCGGCCGAACCGTGGATCGGCATGGAATCGGCAAGGAAGCTTCGGGACTTGTTGTGGACGCGATTGACGCAGGAATTCGGGGGCCGCGTGTCGCTTAACGGGCACCCGATTGAACGGCTGCCAAATACCCTGAACGTCAGTTTTCCCGGGCAGGCCGGCGCGGACATTCTACGTGGATTGCCGGAGGTCGCTGCGTCCACGGGTTCCGCTTGCCACTCCGGCTCCATCCGCCTCTCCCCCGTGCTGGAGGCCATGCGGACTCCCCCCGAGGTTGGTATGGGCGCGATCCGGTTTAGTCTGGGCCGTTCGACAACGCAAGATGAGATCGAAACGGTGGTGGGTCGGCTGAAGGAGGTCGTACCGTCGGTTCAGCACTGAATCCGGTGCAGGTCGACGACCAGGCCATTGCAGCCTTACTCTCTGAACCGGTAAAGATCGTGGGTTCCGACCGCCACTCCCGCCAGCTTGAGGCGAGTGAATAACTCGTGTTTATGGTTGATGATGTGTTCCAGATTTCCCAAAATCAGAGTCAGTACCCTCTCGCCGGCAGGCACGAACACCGTCGGGATCGGGCGAGCGAGATCCTCATCCGTCAACATGCCGAAGCCTTCCGCGACGCTGGAGCCGTATTGGCGGATCCGGGAACGAGCCTCCTCCCGGGTGCAGTAGTGATTTACCGGCAATTCACGCAGTTGCCGAAAGTGCTCGAGCGCATCTGGCTTCACCGCGTGGAGCACGGCGCACATTCCGGCCAGGCATTCGAGCAGGTGACCGAGCAGCCTTGCTGTTTCCCAACCGTTGTCGCCGGGCGGCTTCGCAGCCAGTTGATCGTCGGGCAGACTCTCGATCAAACACTCGATCAGCTCCACCTGTTCCTGAACCTTGCCGGCTAGTGCTTCACAGAGCGGCTGCGTCTGCATTTGGAAAGCGTAGCACGCGACCAGCCGGCCGATACTTCAGCGCTGCACGTGCACCATCACGTACGGCATCTCGCGATCCAGATCCGGGTACATGCGTCCGGCTCCGTTCTTTCCGACGACCTCCACGAAATACATCAGGTCCCACTTCGGGTCGATGAAGGCTGCCGGAATTGCCGCCTGATACGCACCCGTCGTAAGGTCCGGCGTCATCTCGGCAGTCTGATAGTCCTCGTATTGCGAGACATGGCGGTAGCGTAGCCGTACCCACTTGACTTCCTCGGGCGCGGAGACCTTGGCTGTAATCCGCAGGTCGCGGCCGGGCTCCGCGGCAGTCGGCGGAAGCAGAGAGACTACCGGAGGCTTCAAGGTCGGATTTCGCGCGATCAGCTTGTGCAGTGGCTTGTCCCCCGCCTTCGCCCGCTCGGCCTGAAGCGCTGCGAAATCCTGTTCGAGGAGCTTCAGCTCTTCCCGCCAGTGTTGTCGGAAGCCTACGGCGCGAGCGCCGAACGCAAGGCGGTCGCTGTAGACGTCGCCTGCCGCGGCCACAATCCCACGCCAGGCCTCGACGGCACGCTTTTCGCCCGCAACCGCCTCGTCGAAGGCGGCCGTGTCGCCCGAGTCCTTGTAGACGTTGTACGCGACCGCTGCCGGCAGGCGCGCGGCATAGTATCTCGCCAAACCGGCCAGAATCTTCAGGTCCGTTGCTGTCGAGAGGAACTCGTTACCGGCTTTAGGACCGGCGGCCTTCTCAGCCAGCGCCAATTCGGAAGAGATCTCGGCCGCCGTTTGAGCGAACCAGCGGCTGGTTTCCTGAGGCCGGCGCATGGGAGTGTCGGTGCCCTCCAGAATGCGGCGGGCTTCGTCGCGCGCGTTCTCGAATTGCTGGATATCGCTGTTTTGTTCGGTCGCAAACTTGGGCAGCGAATCCTGGTGATTCATCTCGGCCCAGCCGCGCGTAGTGGGAAAATATTCGTAACGGTATGCCGCCGCGACGATGCGCGGGAGGACCCGGCTGGCAGCTTCGAGGGCGTTCATGACATGGAGGCCCGCGGCCGGCCCGAAGCGGGCGTCGAACTCGCTCCGCCACACCTCCGGAGCGGTCTGGGGATTATAGGTGAGCCTGCCCCATAGCCTGTAAAATGCCCAGTAACGCTCGAACTCGTGATCGTAATATCGGTAGCGGGCATTGAGAATGGGAAGAGGCTTCTCATCGTGCGGCTCGCCGAGCATCCTGGTGGCGAGCATTTCATTGATCTCAAAGCTGTTCCCGTCGTACAGTCGCGCGCTGGCGGCGAATCGGCGCACGTACTCGGGATCGCCCCACAAGAGCAGGCGCGCGGTGCCGCCGGTCCACAACTGCCACGTGACTCGATAGCGCTGCGGATATCGCAGCAGGTCGGCATAGCCGTGGCGGCGGTTGTGCTGATCCTGCGTGTTGACGTGCGTCGGATGGAACGGCAGGCCGAACTGCTCCATCCAGTATTTCGTGTTGACCCGCGCCTGGAGGCCCTGGTCCAAGGCGTCATCGATCACGGCATCCGGCAGGTCCTTGGCTCGCAGGTCGATCCGCAGGTCGGGCCGTTCGGCCTTGATGAATGAGAAGACCTCATGCCAGAAACCGGCCATCTCTTCGCGTTTGAGCCCGCTCTCGTCATGCATCCGGAACTGGATCGCATCCACTTCCGGGAACACGTGGAGAAACTGGCGCAAGGCAGCCTTGGTGTAGCCCGCCAGGTTGTCCGCGGTGACTCCCCAGACCAGCCCCGGCACGCGCTTGCCGGCGTTTTCGGCCGCGCCCGGAATGCCTCCGCCCTGAACTCCACCGCGGTAGATGTGGTCCCAGATGCCTGCGGTCACGTCGATTCCGCGCTCGTGCGCGATGCGAATCATGGCCTTGAAGGCTTTGGTGTGGCGGGACTGCTGCTCCGGCCGTTACGCCCACCAGTTCGACCCCCGGATACTCCGGGACGTTGAAAAAATACGGGTAGAGCGGCGCCATGAAGCCGCCGTTCTCATACCCGAAGATGACGATGAAGTTGTTGATCCGGCTCGCGGCCAGCAGGTCGAAATATCGTTCCCAGTATTTCTCATCGAACAGGCGACTCTCGAAGTATGCACGCTGCATGGTAAACATCGAGACGCCGCGTTCTGCCAGGTACGGCTTCTCGGAGACTTCGCGTACCCGCGCGAACGGATCGGCGGCTGTCCCGCTCCAACCAGTGCGGTCGGCCGTATCGAGCGCAGCGTACATCAAGCCGCGCGCATCGCCGCCGGAGAGCGACACGGCCGGCTTTCCCTGGTAGGTAGAACGGCGGATCGAGAGCGATTGGGGAGCGCCTTTGCCGAGGCCTGCCAGAACATAGAAGTCGACTCGCGCCGGCTCGCCCGTTCGAAGGTGAACTACGGTCAAGCCCTTTGCCCCGAGCGCCTGCTCCAGTTTGGCGATCCCGTATTGCGCCGGGGGGCCCAATTGACTTTCGACGACAATGCCCACCCGTCGAGCGGCGGAAGCCGGCAGCGCAGCCACTAACAAACCCAGAACAGCAAATCTCATGTCGCCTTCCCGAGACCTCTCAGAATACCGCGCCCTTCGGTGGAATATGGGAAGCTGAGAGCGATGCCGCTGATTCCGTCTTCCGGCCTCTGCCATTCCTGCCGAAACGCCCAGCAGATCACATCGGACCGTGGTTCGATATTTGTCTTGTGCAGGCTATGGAAGAGTGACAACCGATACCCGAAGTATCCGCACCTGCCGGTAGTCGCATGCCCTGGATGGACCCTGGCGCCGCCACACGGACCGGAGATCGTTCCTCGTTCCGGCGGTGCTACAATTTCTCATGCCCGGCGGAGAGATGGGACCGTCGTCCGCGTGGAAAAATCGCCGCGAATGGCTCACGGCCGTAATCGCCGCTCTCGGCCTGTGCGTTTCGATCGGCGGATACCTCATTGCTCGGGGCTCGTCCAAATCGGGCAAAGCGCTGATCCTGGTTGCGCAGAGAGCCGAGAACATTGCCGGCAGCCAGGGCCTCTCTTTCGTATTCCACCCTCTGAATGCGAACCAAAAAATCTCCAGCATCGACATCGCTTTTCCCCGTTCGGTCAATTCCGGATCTCAGTCCGCACAGCCGCTGACGCAGGAGCTCGATCTCTCAGTCGCCTCGCACCTGGTGGAGCATTACGAATTCAACCGCCTGCATCCGCGCGTCGATACCACCTCGATTTGGGACGGCAGCATCCCGATCATCCTGGAAGCGCAGTACGTCTTCGCTGACGAAGCGCTGGTGCACCGGGGTCTTTACAAACTCCGAACACGCGTCGTCTGGAGGTCTTCGGGGCCACCCTTGGTCAAGTTCCTCGATGTGACCTTCGACCGGAGCTTGTCCGCCGGAGGAGACGATACCCTGGTCCTGGCCTCCGCCCTGGCCGACGAAGAGGAAGCGGCAAGAAGACGGTTCAACCCCATGAATTAGCCGAGCGCCGGCTTTCCGTGCGCGACGGCCCCTAACTTTTGAGAAATTCGGACGTCCATGAGTTGCTGGAGGAAACGATGAAGCTATTCGTGTGTGTATTTGCAGCAGCCATCTTGGCGTGGAGCGCTCCGGCGGAGATCGCGGGCTCGTGGATCTTCCACCTCGTGACGGCCGGCGAGGAAACGTCACCTGCCCGCGTGGAACTAAAGGTCGACGGCGACAAGGTATCGGGCACTCTCAATGAACTCAAGCTGGATGGCACCCTCGAGGGCGACGTCCTGAAGCTCAAGGCGCTCCGGTCCAACGGCTCTGAGTTCGGAACGCTGGAGGGCAAAGTGGACGGCAAGGAGTTGCGCGGCACCGTCCAGATCGGGACCGACAACCTGGGATGGGTGGCGTGGCGGATCAAGCCCATTCCTGCCGGACCGCCACAGACCCACACGTTTGAGCCGACTCAGTTCCATCGCTACTTTTCCGGCACCATCGCCCCGGCTCTCCACATCAATCCGGGCGACACCGTCCGCACCACGACCGTCGATGCCGGCGGCCGCGATGCCAAGGGCGTGCGGCGATCCAATGGCGGCAATCCCGAAACCGGACCCTTCTATGTGGAGGGCGCGATCCCCGGCGACACCCTGGTGATCAAGTTCAACCGGATCCGGCTGAACCGCGATTCCGCCGAGAGCGGCGACCAGATCACAAGCAGCGCGCTGAACCCCGGCTATATCCACGATGCCAAATATGACGATCACTTCAGCAGCGAGTGGAAGCTCGACCATGCGGCCGGCGTTGCCATGCTGGCCAAGCCCTCGGAGCACCTGAAGAACTACCGGGTGAAGCTGGCGCCGATGCTGGGATGCGTGGCGGTCGCCCCTCCCGATAAACAGACGTTTCGCTCCGGCTGGCTGGGATCGTATGGCGGGAACATGGATTACAACAGCTTGCGCGAAGGCGTCACCCTCTACCTGCCGGTGTACCAGGAAGGCGCGCTACTCTTTGTCGGCGACGGCCACGCGGCCCAGGGCGACGGCGAGCTCACGGGCGATGCTTTGGAAACCTCAATGGATGTCGAGTTCACGGTCAATGTGATTCGTGGCGAGAGCACAGGCGGTCCGCGCGCGGAAGATGCCGATTACATCATGTCGATGGGAATCGCTAACTCGCTGCCGGATGCCGTGCGGCAGGCAACCACCCAACTGGCGCGCTGGCTGGAGCGCGACTACCACCTCACGCCGAATGAATCGGCCATCGTGCTGGGATCTGCCATCCAATACAACATTGCCGAGTTGGTGGATCCGCAAATCCACATCGTGGCCAAAGTCAGCAAGGCGGTACTGGCGGGTCTCACGAAGTAAGCGCGGCGATCGCATTCGGCCGCCGCGCTCTATTAGCTACTTGGGCAGCGACGCCTGGACGAACTTCACGAGGTCGGCGTGATACTTCGCGGCCGCCGGCGCGTCGATATAGACCATGTGGCCCGATTCGTAGTAGCCCGTCGAGATGTTGTTCTTCCTGATTTCGGCCGACACCTTCAGGTGCGCGAGGTCCACTCCACCGGGTAAAACGGGCAAGCGAAATCGTAGTACCCCATGCCGACGAACAGATGCATGTGCGGGATTCTTGGCGAAGCCGTCCTCCAGGTTCACCACCGTGTTGTACTCGCCGGACCATGGCGGAGCGTTGCCCGCGACGTAATAGAGGCTGTCGTTCTTGTAGTTCAGGTCGTTCCGGACGTAGGCCTCGAACGCGGTCAGGAAGCAGTCCTCGATGTTGGCATTGCTGTAATCGAAGCTGGTGTTAGTGGCGCCGCCATCCAGCTGGTAGCCGGCGAAGCGCGAATCCAGGCGCGAAGTCATCAGGTGCCGGTCGCGCAGGAGCTCCGTGCTGAACGGCCCGAGCGGCACGCGCAGATCGAGGCTGTCGACGAACGGTTTCGGCAGCCCCGTATACCGCGCCATGTCCGTCAGCACCTTTTCGCGCTGCGCCTCGGTAGCGCGCGCGCCGTCGAAGAGATACTCCAGATACTCGCCGGAGGCAAACTCGCGCGCCTGCTTTGGCCATCTGCTCCACACGTGAGCTTCTGCAGGTCGGGCGGCAGCTTCTTGTGATACTGCGCCGTCATGATCTCCGTCGGCAGCGTGCTCAACTGGCGCTGTTCGCCCGCGCTGGCGCGCGACGCGATCACCGCCGAGAGCAGCATCACGCCGTTGATCGGGATATCGTGGTCGGTCAGGTAGCCGGCCAAGCCCGGCGGCGCGGGTGGTGCCGTAGCTCTCGCCGCCGACGAAGAGCGGCGAGCCCCAGAGGTTGTATTCGTTCAGGAAGCTGCGGATGAACTCGCCGAAGGCCGCCAGGTCGTTCTCCACGCCGCCGAAATCGGCGCCGTAGGCGGCTTCTCCGGACGGCTGAAGCCGGTGCCCATGGCGTCGATGAACACCAGGTCGCCGGTATCGAGCAGACAATTGGGATTATCGACGTAGGTGTAAGGCGGCGGCGTGGCCATACCGTTCGGCTCCAGCTTCACCATCTTCGGGCCGAAAGCGCCCATGTGCAGCCAGATCGGTCGCCGCGCCGGGTCCGCCGTTGAACAGGAACCAGACCGGCCGCTTGGTCTTATCGGTGACGCCGTTCTTCGAGTAGTAGACGTAGAACAGGTGCCCCTGCGTCACGCCGGTGGTCGCGTGGTGAATGGGCAGGAAGCCGACGCGCGCCGTGTACGGAATGGTCTCGCCGTGCAGCGTGATCTGGTGCTGCGTGGCGATCGGCTGCGCCGGATATTCGATCGGCTGCATCTCTCCCATCGTGTAGTTAAAGCGATAGAAATCGTTGGTCGCCGCCGAAGGCGCCGCGTCCTTGCGCGAACGCTCCCGCGGCAGTCGCGGCGGCAAGAACGACGACGGCGAAGCGGTTGGAATTGAATTTTCCTTGGATTCTCATTCGATTGCTCCTTGGTGGCGGTCCTTACTTGCGCGCCGGCGCGTCGCATCGCTCAGAAATCGCGCCAGATCGCTGTGGAGTTTGACCAGCGCCTTGTTGTCTACATAGCTCATCTGCCCGGCTTCGAAATGGGACACCCGTGATATTGCGCGACCGGACCTCGGGCGAAACGTTCAGGTGCGCCAGGGTGAACTCCGTTGCATAGAACGGCGCATTGAGATCGTAG
Source organism: Terriglobia bacterium (assembly GCA_963796675.1). Classification (GTDB taxonomy): domain Bacteria; phylum Acidobacteriota; class Terriglobia; order Bryobacterales; family Bryobacteraceae; genus CAWCDJ01. The sequence goes on along the minus strand of CAWCMS010000013.1, from coordinate 754,308 downwards.
TAATCGATGCCTACGAACAGCCGCAGGTTGGGATTGCGGGCGAATGCGTCGGCCAGGCTCGCATCATCATTGCCGTTCGCGGTGAACGTCCCGATTCCGCCGCTCGAGAGATAGAAGACGCCGTGATTGCCCTCTTTGAAGCTGAGTTCCTGCCGCAGATAAGCCTCATACGCGGTCTGCAATCCGCCAGAGAGGCTACTCAGGTTGAAATCGATGATCATCGGGGCGCCGAAACCGAAGCCGCCCCCGCGACCGCCTCGTCCGCCCGCCGCGACCGGCACAAAGCCGGCAACCCGCGCATCCGAATAGGAGAGGCCATTGTGCTGCCCGTGCATCAGTTCCGCGCTGAAGCGCTCCAGGCTCACCCGCAGATCGTTGTTGATGAGGAACGCCTTCGAAAGCCCGGTCAGCCTCGCCATGTCGGCGATCGCTTTGGTGCGCTCTTCCGCCGTCATGCGGTCGCCCTTGTAGAGCGCGTGCAGATACTCGCGCGAGGCGAACTGGCGCGCCTGGCTCGAAATCTGCTCGGCACTCATCGCGTTCATTTCCGGCGAAAGCTTCTTGTGGTACCAGGAGGCCATCACCATGCTGGGGAACAGCGTGAGGTACTGCGCGTCGCCCGCCGTCGCATCCGCGCTCAGGCTCATCGAGAGCAGCACGACGCCGTGAACCGGGATCTCGTGTTCCGTCAGATAGGCGGCCAACCCCGCCACGCGCCCCGTGCCCGACATCCTCGCCCGCCAGGAACAGCGGCGAGTTCTGCCGGCTATAGACGCTGAGGAAGCTCCGCACGAACTCCGCGAGCGAAGCGATGTCCGCGCTCGTGTTCCAGAATTTCGGCCCCAGCGACGGCTGGTCCGGACGGCTATACGCCGTGCCGACCGGATTGACGAAGACCAGGTCGGCTTGCCCGAGCAGCGTGTTCGGATTGTCCGTCCATCGGTAAGGCGCCGAACCCGCGGTGCCGTCCTCCGCCCATTTCATGCGCTTGGGGCCGAGGCCGCCGAACTCCTGCCACGCAGCGGACACGCCGGGAGCGCCGCCGAGGAAAAACACCAGAGGCCGCGCCGAAGCGTCGGAGCCGTCCTTGGAATACGCGGTATAGAAAACATGCGCTTCCGAACTCGCCGTAGTTGCGTTCCGCAGGGGCATGTAGCCGGCATGCGCGGTGTAGGCCAGCACTTCGCCGTTGACGCTGACCTTGCCGTGTGTTTCCGAGGGGCGCGAATCCGCAAAAGCCGGAGCGGATGCCGCCGATGTGTCGTAGTTGTAGAACTCGCTGGTTTCCGGGGCAATGGGGCCAAACCGGCCGCCCCGGCCCGCCGCGGGTGTGGGAGTGGGTGCCGCCTGTGGCGTGGCCGCCGGCGTTGCGCTTTGCTGCGCGTCGGCGCCGCGTCCTGCCCGCCGCCCCTGCCCCCATGCGGTGATGGACACAGCAAGCGCCATCACCAAGAGGATTCTTCCATTACGTATGTATCGCATGTTGCGATTGGCTCCTGGCCCAACCCTGAAGCGACGTAGCTCGAGCGCAGTTGGGGCTTGAAAGTACGAAAAGCAGGCTACCAGTTTACAGGAGCGGGATCGCTACCACCAGCCGTAGTTCAGACGGCCGGGAAGGAACGCCGGGGGCCGGTCGATTCAAGAGCGATGCGGCTTGAATTTCCGCATCGGCGCTGCGATCCATTCCCGCAGGAACCGCAGCCGGCGGTGGGGATTCATGCGCAGCCCGGTGGGCAGGCTCGCCAAATACTTACGGAATGTGGGTTCGAGCGGCTCCATCACCTGGTCGCGGCCGTCCATGCGGTAGGCCGTGTAGCCGAAGACCCACTGGAAGGGCACGTAGCCGTAGTGCCTCTGGAGCAGATCCATCGAGACCCGGAAAACGCCCTCCCGCTCCTTCAGCGTTTTCGCGCCGCGATGCATGCGCGAGTTAGCCAGGTAATCCGGAATCGAAGCGAAGCGGGCGCCCTGCTTGGCCATGCGGATCCACAAGTCGTAATCGAAGGAGAGGCCGAGGTCCGCGTCCAGGCCGCACTTCCGGTACACGCTGGCGCGGAAGAACGACGCCGGCTGGCAGATGAAACAGTCCCGCTCGAGAACCCGCGCGTCGAACGGCAGGGTCGGATAACGCGTGATGGGGTTACCGTTCTCGTCGATCCAGTAGCCCTCGCCGTAGACCACATCGATTTCGGGATGGGCCTGGAGGAAGTCGACGGCCTTGCGCACGGCGCCCGGAAAGTAGGTGTCGTCCGCGTTGAGCCAGGCCAGAATCTCGCCGCTGCCTTCGGCGAAGCCCTGATGGATCGCATCCGCGGGCCCCTTGTCCTTCCTGCTGAAATAGCGCAGCCGCGTCTCGTGGCCGCGAAGGATCTCCAGGGAGCCGTCCGTGGAGCCTCCATCCATCACAATATATTCGGTCCGCGGATAGTCCTGGGAGAGCACGCTGGCGATGGTCTCCGGGAGATAGCGGGCCATGTTGTAACTTGGAGTTACGATAGTGACCAGCGGATCCATTCTCTTCTTATTATGAAGAATTCCGGCCTAAACGATATATCACCTATCTTGGCAGAGGGAGACCAACCAGGCGACCTGCCCACCTCAGCATAGCTTAACTGCTAGCGGTACCGCGTGGTGTCCCCCCTTGCGGGGGCCATCGCTTTCACGACCTTTTGGCTCGTAGCCGCTCCAATTCGGCGGAGGTCGCCAATAGCGCCTTGAGTCGCTCGTCGGCTGCTTCCCTGAACATATCTCTCTGGATCCGGATTTCCCCGATCCGGTCGTTGAGCTTGCGCTCTGTCTCCACCAGGTGGATGTCTACAGCACGGCATTGCATAGCCATGGTGCGAGCAAGCCGGGACGAGCGGTTATACTCGATTGCCAGGGTGATAGCCGGAACCAGGGCTTGGGAGCCGCCATCGCGAAGAATGCGCGCGCCCTCCATGGCCGAATCCAGAAACACCGCGATTTCGCCGGCATTCAAAAATCCGGCCAGCACCGGAACAACTGAAGAGTAGATGAAAACGCTCTGGTCCCAGACTGACTCGGTTTCACCCGTCCACGCACAGCAGTCGAGGTCAATCAAAACCGGCGGCGGCCCGGCGACGAAGTTGTAAAACGCCGGATCCCCGTGCGAAATCCCAATTTGATTGAGCCCGCGGAGGACCTTCCAGGCATCGTGCACAAACTCGCGAGCCTGGTCGCCAGTCTCCAGGCGATGTACCGGATAGAGCTCGGCCAGGCGCGGCGCGTGCATGGAAAAAGCGGTCCACGCAATCGCGCCCGGAACACCGGCAAATTCCAAGGAACAGCGGCACTCCCGTAGCGGCCGGCAAATGCCGGCAAAGCCGCCGTTGCACAGTGTATCGAGGGCTCGCCGGTGCGAAGCCTCGCTGAAATGTGGATTGTTCCCGAAAGAAGGGGCGGCGGCACTTTTCGCTTTGATATAAGTGCCACGCACCGTGCCGAACAAAACCCCCGAGATCGTCCCGTCTGGATGACTCTCGGGCACCAACGCCATTCCGCCTGGAATAGCGAACGAAAACGCATCCGCTTCGTGCAGCAGGCATTCGGCCCCGCATGGCTCGATCGCGACCCGCGCAAGGACATCGATCGACCGCAGACGCAGTGGCAGCCGCAGAATCACCTCCACAGCTCCATGAGGTTGCGGGTCTCCCCTACCGCGGAACTCGACGAGCCGATAACCCGGCAATGAGCCAGTCCGGAGGCCTCAGAAAACTCGGTCAGAAAATCGCCCGGCACCCGCCCATGATCCACCTCCAGGTACAGTACGGTTCCTGTTGAACTTCCCATAGCCCGGAAAAGTGAGTGGCGCTGCCTGACGGTCATCTGGCCCTTCGTTGGATCGTCGCCGTATCCCGTATAGAAATGGTGCAACACGCTGAGGCAGAGGACCACATCCCATCGCCTCCCCCGTTGCTCATTCAGAAACCGTTCGATTGGCGCGTCCACGATCTCGATGTGACGCAGACCGCTCTCGTCGCGGGCGTCGCGGAGCGGACGCAGAAACGCATCGTTCGCATATCCGAAGGACGAAGCCCGCGAATCGTCGACGGCAGTAACCTGCCGGCAGGCGGAGAGGGCAAAAAGATAAGAGAAGTAGCCGCTGGAACAGCCGATATCGAGGAGCGAGCAGTCGTACAAGCCGCGGCTCTCGATTGCGTTGAGAATCCTCAGGTAACGATCGATGCACAACCGCTCGATTCCCTGGAATTCATTTTCGAAATCCTTAGCCAAAAAGCCTGGCAGATCCGCCACTGCGCGGATCGCCGAAGCAAGGTCCGGTAGAGGAGGTTGGTAGAGCCTCATCATGGTGCGCTTTCCTTCTAGTATGACGCTCCGAAGCGAAGCATGCTCGTGCTAGAATTCCGCTTCATGGATCGCACTGGCATCCTGGTAATTGGACATACCCGGCCCGAACTCCTCAAGAACACTCTGGAAAGTCTCCGCCGCCAGCAGGCGTTGGACCGTACTCACGTCTGGCTGGACGGACATCAGGGTTTCGCTGATCTGATTGAGCCTGTCTACGAGTGCCGCTCGGTCGCTCGCCACTTCAACCCCGTCGAAGTGGTCGCCTATGCGGGTCGTGTCGGCATTGAAAAGCTGATGCTCGATTCCCTTCGTGACTTATGCGATCACTATCGGCGCCTCATCGTTTTGGAGGATGATTGCTTTCCCACCAGATCGGCGGTCCGCATCTTTGAAGAAGGCCTGGACCTCATCGAAGGGGATCCTTCGCTGTACAGTGTATACGGACACCATTTTCTATTACCCTCCGAAGGTGAGCCACTCACGCGATTTCAGGGTTGGGGATGGGCCACTACGAGCGCAAAACTGCTGCCCGTGCTCGATCAGGCGCGCGAGTGCTTCTCCTGGGCTGAGCCCCGCTACCTCGGCTGGGTGGAAGAGCTTCTTACCCCTGAGGTCCGCGCCCGGCTCGATGTGACTCCCGGACGCAACCCGATTGAGACGATCCGCAGCTTTTATTGCTGGGACGGATGCACATGCCTTCTCACGGCATCCCGCGGACTGGCGCACCGCAAGACTTCCCGGCGGGTCGTTTATAACTGCGGCATGGGAGACCGGAGCGGTCATTTTTGCCTGGATGAGCGTTTCCGGCGTGCGCCTTTCAATATGATCGGTCCTTCCGAAGTCTGGCAGGTCTGGGAAGATTAGACCGATGGATGCCGAAACCTACTATGGTCTCGAAGAGCTGGACAAGCGGCTTATCCCGTATCTCCCACCCACGGGATTTTTCGTCGAGCTGGGAGCATACGACGGCGTCAACCAGAACAACACGTATTGGCTCGAACAGCATGGCTGGCGGGGCTTACTGATCGAGCCCGTGCCCGAGGCCTACGAAGCCTGTGTCCGCAACCGGCCCCTGGCAAAAGTCGTCCGCTGCGCTTGTGTTTCACCGGCCTGCGAGAAGCCCGAGGTCGAGATGATCTTCTCGGGTCTGATGACCATCGTTCGGGGAGCGCGCCGGAGCGAGGCCGGCGACGATGAATGGATCCGGCGGGGGGAAGAGGTTCAAGGGCTCCAGCGATACGCGTTCCGTGCCCCGGCTCGCACGCTCAGTTCGATTCTGGACGAACACCAGATCAAGCAGATCGATTTGCTATCGGTGGACGCGGAAGGCTTCGAACAGCAAATCCTGGAAGGCCTTGATTTTGGCCGGCATCGTCCGGCGAATCTGCTAGTGGAGGAATCGGATACGTCGGACCTCGGCGCCTTTCTCGCCGATCGGAAGTATTTCCCGGTAGCCCAACTGTCGCAGCGCCGTTTCACTCGCGATGTTCTTTACCGGCCTCGTCAAGAACAGGAACCGCGTGTCGTTTAGAGCCTAAGCAAGCACGCAGTCCGCCATCGATTCAGCGGGTTGGCGGGGTACTCGCTATGCGAGGAGCCAGCCGCGCAGGGTTTTGGTAGTGGCTCATCACTGGCTGAAAGCCGGTCTGGAGCCGCGCTCCAATTCATCTGGTATCATGAGCACTTCAATGGCAAACGAGATCGATTTCTCGGTAATCGTGCCTATCCTCAATGAAGAGGACACTATAGCTGAGATGCTCTCCCGCCTCGACACAGTTATTCGGCATGCTGGCGGATCTTGGGAAGTTATCTTTGTCAACGATGGGAGCACGGACTGCTCCCTTAATGTTTTGAATGAGCAACGGCCCCGATATCCCTACTTGCGGATAATCGATCTCTCCCGCAACTTCGGTCACCAACCCGCAGCCGCCGCCGGACTCCGGCACTCTTCAGGCCGTGCCGTGATTCTGATGGACGGTGACCTGCAGGACTCGCCGGAAGCAATCCCGAAGATGATTGCCAAATGGCGCGAGGGCTATGACGTCGTCTACGTGATCCGAACCAAGCGCAAGGAATCCGTTCTCAAGCGGACGCTGTTCTATTCCTTCTACCGCGTTCAGCGAGCCCTGATCCGGTGCGCCACTCCGATGGACGCCGGTAATTTCTCCGTCATGAGCCGGGCCGTTGTCGATGCGCTGCTGGCAATGCCGGAGCAGAACCGCTACCTTCCCGGACTGCGCGCGTACGTCGGATTTCGCCAGACTGGTATCGAGGTCGAACGCGGCCCTCGTTTCCATGGGGAGCCGAGGGTATCATTGCTCGGTCTCGTCAAGCTGGCCATGGACGGGATTTTCGCTTTTTCGACCGTTCCTCTGCGGTTGGTTTTCCTACTCGGCATGGCGATTTCTCTACTTTCCGTGCTCATGGCACTAATCGGGCTCTATGTCCGTTACGTGCTGGGCCACACTTTTCTGGGATGGCAATTCGGTTTCACGACGGTTTTTCTGTTTGCCGGTGTCCAGTTGATTTCCGTGGGCATCATCGGTGAATACGTCGGACGCATTTATGATGAAGTGAAACGCCGCCCCTACTACATCGAGCGAGAGGTCATAGGCTTTGATTCATCCCCAGAAAAGCCCCGAGACGATCGGGCTCACGGATAGCCGCTTTAAACACGCGTTTCTTCCTGGACTGCTGCTGGTGTTGGCAGTTATTGGAGTCCTGGCTCGCTATGCCTGCGAACTGAACACGGAATACTACCGAGTGAATGCTCCCTTCTTTGATTCGGCAGCGTACACCAATAAACTTGCAGAAGTATGGGACACTACGCGCGCTCACGGCGTACTGTCGGGAGTTCGTGACGCCCTGACCGGATCTACGGCGCCGTTGCCGGATCTCCAGGCCATCGCACTGATGGAAACGCACTTGATGGGCCCGCGAGTCACACGATATGTACCGATCTTGCTGGAGTCGGCCTGGCTGGCGTTGCTGGCCACTGCGTTATTTCTCTATCTCTGGAGATACCGGGGCTTCAACCAATGGGTATCCGCGGCCCTGACAACCCCTTTTCTGATGTTTTCTCAGATTTTTTCGTTCAACGGCGGCCTTTCCGACTTCCGCCTGGATCTGGCACTGTACATATTCATTTCTCTAACGCTTGTTATCTACCTGATTACCGAGGAGACGGATTCCTTGTGGCCGTGGGTAGTCATGGGGTTCTCCGTGAGTGTTACATGCCTGGAGCGCGCCACCGCTCCAGTTTATTTGACCGTGATGCTTGGCCCTGTGTTGTTGGTCCGATTGTTCCGAGCCAAGGACCAGTCCGCTCTAGTACGTAAGTTTGTGATAATGCTGATTCCCCCAGTGGTGATAGTTGGGTCCTCCTTCTTTTACAATGCATCCTATCTCTATTACTACTATTTCATTTGGAATGCCGATGCGAATGCGAAGCTACCGGTGAGTACTAGCAGCAAGCACGTCTTATTCGGGCTGCAGCATGTGGGGCCGGCGCTCCTCGCGGCCCTGGCGCTGTTCGTGATTGCCATCTGTATCGAGACAGCGGTTGCGGGACCTGGACCTCGGCGCATACGCGTTCGGGATTTGAATTGGAGATTTCTCTATTGGGGTCTTGCTCCGCTCGGATTCCTGGTGTTTCGGGGTGCTGGTTTAAATCCGTTTGTTTCGATGCCGGCTGTTTTCGGTATCGTGTTGTTCGCAATTCTCCCCTTAAGGAAGAGGCCAGCGTCGCTCAATACGGTGTTCACGCAGGCAGCGCTCGTGCTCGTCCTCGCGGCTTGCGGCTGGAATGCCGCGGCTGCTGTGGGCCGTCATGCGCCAAATCCGGAAATTCGGATATCGGCTCTCAAGACAGGCATCGAACTTATGCGACACGATGCGCAGGCACGGGGCGCCCACGAAATCAGCTTCGAGACTGCCCACGTCTGGAATTTTGAGGTTTCGTACCTGAAGAATGTGTTGCTCTTTGACTTTGGTGCGACTGCCGATGGGCCCGCGGTCTCGACTCCCGACGGAACCGTATGGCGAATGCCCGAGGCGAATTTTTTCGGTGCGGCGGTTCCGGTAGTATGGCGGGAGATTCCCGGTTCTGATGACGCTACGAAGGTCGAATGGCTTTCCCAGGCGGCACAGCGGGAGCTCGACTATATTTTTCTTCCTACGCCTCGAACGATTGACGTTTTGGAACAGCACATTGCGCATAACTACATCAACCTGAAGGTAAGGGCAATTCGCGCACGGTTCCTGGAATCGGGCGAGTGGCGGCCCGTCGGGCCTCCGATCTCTATTACCAATGAAGAGACCGTCCAGCTTTATGCGAACGTCAAGCGCACAAGAGGCGCGGTACGCGATGCCGTACAGTAGAAGACTGACAACAGTTGTGACTCAAATCTCATCTTGCTAACATAAGCCGCAGTGGTTTTTCGGTAGTCGGGTGGTCCATGAACGGTGCAGAAACGAGTCCCAGGGTCACGGTAGTCACGCCTTCCTATAATCAGGGTTCCTTCATCCGCGCCACCATTGAGAGCGTCCTGAGCCAGGACTACGCCAACCTCGAATACATCATCATGGACGGCGGATCCACCGACGAAACCGCCGCGGTGGTTCGGGACTACGCCTCGCGCCTCACCTTCATTTCGGAAAGAGATCGCGGACAGTCCCATGCCATCAATAAGGGATTTCGCATGGCCAGCGGCGAAATCGTCTCCTGGCTGAATTCCGACGACCTTTACCTGCCCGGCGCCGTGCGCATCGCCGTCGAGACGCTGGGAAAAGAACCCGCCGCGGCCGCCGTGTACGGCGAAGGCTATCTCATCGATCGCGAGGGCAACGTCACCAGCCGCTTCCCGTGCACCGAGCCGCTGAACCTATGGAAGTTTGTATATCTTTCGGATTACATTCTGCAGCAGACCGTCTATTTCCGGAAAGCGGCCCTCGAAAAAGTCGGCTATATCGATGAAAGTCTGCATTACTCGATGGATTGGGATATCCTGATCCGCCTCGGCCTGCGCTATCCGCTAGTCTATGTGTCCGAATATATGGGCTGTCTGCGGGAATATCCGGAAGCGAAGAGCTTCGCCGGCGGCGTCCGCCGCGCCCGCGAAATTCGCGATATGCTGCGGAGCCACACCGGCGTGCGCATTCCGCCCGGTCACATTGTCTACGGCCTCGAGACTTATCAGAATCTCTGGTGCCGCCGTGCCGAGAAACTGGCGCTCGGATGGACGCCGGCAGTCCGCTTCTTGCAATCGGGCATCCGCTTTGCCGCGGGAACTGTGATCGGCCGTACGATTCACCACTCGCAGGGACTTTACGCCGATGGGTGGGCTGGGCCTATGCTTCACTACATGCTGCCGCCCGGCGGGGACACCGTGCTGCTCGAAGGCGCTCTGCCCGACGCCCTGGAGAATCAGACGCTTCGCATCCATTCCGGCGGAGTGCCGCTGGCCGAGGAGCGCGTGACCGGCCGCGAGTTCCGCCTGCCGGTCGAAATTCCCGCACAATTTCGCGAGGATGCGCTGCGCCTGACCATCCGCGCCCGGTCCTCAGTGCTCCGGAACGTCGCCCCGCAGGGAAAGTCGACGCGGGTGGCGTATCAGCTTAGAAAGATCCAGTGGGCCGGAGCGGATGCCGCCGGTGGGGCCGTTCCCGGAAAGCTCGCGGCCTATGGAAATCGCTGAGGAGTTCGGGAACGCCGCCGGGCTGGCCGCCGTAGCCAATCGCGCCCGCAGCCTCTATGCGGCCTGTGTCGCCGGCACCGCCGCGGCACCGCGCTGGTGGACCGCCGTCCTCATCACCGCCAGTTCGCGACGCCAGGCCGAAAGCTATCAGGCCGAAGTCGAGCGGCGCCGCGCGATGGGCCGGATCCCCTCCGGCGTCCGCTACCTGGTGATCCCCGATTTCGAAGACCGGCGCATCGGCAGCGGCGGCGCCACGCTCCACGCGCTGCGCTCGCTCGACCCCGGAGGTTCTCTCGAAGACTGGTGGGCCCACGAACGGGTCCTCATGATTCACTCCGGCGGAGATTCCCGCCGCCTGCCGCAATACTCGCTCTCCGGCAAGCTGTTCAGCGCCCTGCCCGTCAAAACTCCCTGGGGCGAGCCGAGCACCGTTTTCGACGAAATGCTGGCCCTTTCCACCGCCTGGGTCGAGCGCCTGCCATCCGGGCTGGTGGTGAGTTCGGGCGACGTGATCCTGACCTTCGACGCCGCCGCGCTCGATTGGAGCCGGCCAGGGGTCAGCGGCGTCGCCATTCTGCAGCCGGTCGAGACCGGCACCCGGCATGGCGTGTACATCAAGGACGAGCAGGGCCGCGTCTATTCGTTCCTGCAGAAGCCCTCGGTCGCCGCGCTCACCGCCGCGGGAGGCTTGCTCGAGGGGAACAGCGTGGCGCTCGACAGCGGCCTGCTGCGCTTCAGTCCGGAGGTGGCGGCGCGACTGGTGCGCCTGCCGTTCGATCCCGCGGACGCACCGGTCATCGACCTCTACCGCCACATGACGATGGCACTGACCGGCCAATGGGTGCCCGCGCCCACCGACGCCCGCGTGCTGCACGCGCTTTTCGAGGCACTGGAAGGGACGCCGTTCTGGTGCTCGCTGGTCACCGGCGACTTCACCCACGTGGGCACCACCTCCCTGTTCCGCCGGCTGATGACCGAGCATACGGACTTCTCGCGCTTCTACGAGGCGCAGCAGCGCCTGGGAGCCTCCCGGCAGCCGCATGTCCGCTCCTCCGGGGTGGTGATCGATAGCGTCTTTTCCGGCGGCGCCGATCTCGGACCGGCCACCGTGGCGATCGAGTGCGACCTGGGCGGCCGCGTCCGTGCCGCCCCGGGCTCCATCCTGCACGGCCTCGAAGGGATTGCCGGCACCGTGGAAGTCCCCGAAGACACCGTAGTGCACCAGGTTCCGGTGAGGCTGGCGGGGGGAGACGGCGGAGTGGTCATCCGGGTGTACGGGGTGGAGGACGACCCCAAGGCGGCCGCGGCGCGAGCCACCTGGTTCGGGCACCCGCTACTGGAGGAACTCGCGGCCCTCGGCCTGGATCCGGCCGAGGTCTGGCCCGGCCTGGCGCTTCCCGATTGCAGTCTTTGGAATGCCCGGCTATACCCCGCCGGCGCCGTGGAAGATGCCTGGAACTGTGCCCGGTGGATGCTGGGGCTGGCCAACGATTACTCGCCGGAAACCTGGCGGAACGCCGAACGGTTCTCGCTCGAGAGCAGCACCCGGGCCGCCGACAGCACCGCGCTCGAAACGTCGCGGACGCGCCGTCTGCGCACTTTCTGGCGGACTTCGGCGCTTTCCCTGGTGGAATCCGGGGCGGACATCCGACCCCTGCTGGCCAATGCGCCCGGAATCGGGCCGCTGGCGAAGACCGGCCACGCCCTGTGCGCGCGAGCGGCCACGCTCGAATCCGGTGCCCCCACAGAAGCCGCCAGCCGTTACTATACGGCGGGTCTTTTCCTTGCCCAGGCGGGGCTTGCGGGCGAGGCCGGAGAAGCTCACGCGTCCGCATTCCGGATGGTGCAGCTGGCGGTGGAAGCCGGGGCGGTCGCCGGGGATCTCCCGGCCGCCGGACGCTGGCGAAACCGGGAGACCGAGGTGGCTGCCCCGGCGCGCATCGATCTCGGCGGAGGATGGTCGGACACCCCGCCGTTCTGCATGGATTGGGGCGGCACGGTGCTGAACATCGCCGTGCTTCTGGACGGCCGGCATCCGATTCGCGCCACCGTCCGCACTCTGCGCGAACCCCTGATCCGCTGCGTATCCGGAGAGAGCGGCAGCATCGTGGAATACCGCATCGGCGCTGAGATCTTCGCGCCGCCGTCGCCGGGAGACGATCTCTCCCTGCCGCGAGGCGCCCTCCGCATGAGCGGCCTGTTCCACCCGGACGAGCCGCTTGCCGAAACCCTGGGGGGTATGGGCGGAGGCCTCGAAATCCGGACGGCGGTCGACCTGCCGATGGGGTCGGGCCTGGGTACCAGCAGCATTCTGGCCGCGGCCATTCTGCGCGCCCTTTGGGAGCTCAGGGGCGTTTCGCTCAACGACCACCAGCTCAGCGATCAGGTGACCCGGCTGGAGCAGCTCATGACCACCGGCGGCGGCTGGCAGGACCAGGCCGGCGGCATCTTTCCGGGCGCCAAACTGCTGGTCTCCGGTCCCGGACTCAGCCAGCGCATCCGCGTCCAACCGGTGCCCTGGAGCCCGGAGCGCGCGGCCGAATTCGAAAGCCGCCTGGTGCTCTACTACACCGGCATCCGGCGCATGGCCCGCGACCTGCTCCGCCAGGTGGTCGGGCGCTACCTGGCGCGGGAAACGGCGACCGTGCAGGTCCTGCACAGCATCAAGACACTGGCCATGGAGATGTTCTACGCCCTGCAGGAAGGCGAGTGGGAGCGGCTCGGAGCGTTGCTCGACCGGCATTGGGAGTTGAACCAGGTGCTCGACCCCAATACGGCCAATGCCCCGATCCACCGTCTGCTGGAGCGCGTCCGGCCCTATATCCATGGGGCCAAGCTCGCGGGCGCGGGCGGCGGCGGATTCCTCATGATGATCGCCCGCTGTCCCGAGGCCGCCGAAGAGCTTCGGCAGTCGCTGCGGAAGGATCCGGGGGGCGAGGCTGCCGTGTGTGCCTGCCGCATCGCCGCGGAAGGCCTGCGCTGCCGCGTTTCCGGCTGACACTCCGCCCCCATCGTGCCGGGCCGATGCGCGCGGCGCAACCGGGGACATCCTCCTCGAAATGATAAATTTGGGTATGGGGTCGCGGATCTGGAGGATAGTCGTTGCTGCGTTTGTGGGAATGCTGGGCTTTGGGGCGGTCATCCCGATGCTCCCGGTGTATCTCCATGAACAGGCAGGCGCCTCGACCTTTCTAACGGGGCTGCTGATCGGACTCTCGTCGGCCTTCGCCCTGCTAGGGCGCCTTCTGGCCGGCAAGACCGCCGACCGCAAAGGCCGCCGCATCACCCTATTGCTCGGCATGGTCTTCTGCGCGCTCGCGGGCCTGCTGTACCTGCCCCTGTTCGGACTGCGCGCCATGACTCTCGGGCGCGTGCTGCACGGCCTGGGGGAGGGCTTCTTCGTCACCGCCGCGGTGGCCTGGGCGGTCGACCTTGCTCCGCACAATCGCCGCGCGGAAACGCTCGGCTACCTTTCCTCCGGAATCTGGGGTGGCGTTTCAGTGGGACCGGCCATCGGGCAGGCCTTGGGGACCATGGCATCGGTCGCGCTGTTCCTCACCGCTTCGTCGATCGCGGTGCTGGTGATGGTATCCGTAATGGACGAACAGCCTCGGCCGCACCAGCACGTCCCCACGCGCTGGCTGCCTCCGCCGGTGCTGCTGCCGGGCGTCATGCTCGGATTGGGGAACGTGACCTATGCGGCGATGGCGGGCTTTCTCATTCTGCTCCTGCGGCAGCGAGGCCACGGGTCAGCCTGGGCCTTCCCGGCATTCGCCTTCGCGGTGCTCTTCGGGCGGGCGGCCTTCGGCGGCTTGCCTGACCGGATGGGGCCGAAACGCAGCCTGCTGGCGGGCTATGCGTTTCTCGCGGTCGGGCTCGCCGGGATCGTCGCCGGCCTGGGCCCGCGCTTCGACGTTCCGGCTGCGCTGCTCGTGGGCTTGGGCTATTCCTTCCCCTGGCCGGCGCTGGCCTCGGTGGTCGTGAACCATGTGCCGATCGAGGAACGCGCCTCGGCGCTGGGCGCGCTCAATGCCTTCTACGACCTCTTCGTGGCAGCCAGTTCCGCGGTCGCCGGGGCAGCGGCCGGCCACTGGGGATTGAACGCACCGTTCTGGATCGCGCTAGCCTGCGTGGGCATCGCGACCATGATGGTATTCACGATCGAGCTCAGCCGCCGGCCGCGCGCGGTTCCGGCCACCGGGTAGGCGGGGCCTCAAACCACGTCGGCGCCGCGCTCGCGCAACAGCTCCCGTAGCACGAAGCGGTGGCAGCGGTGCTCGTCCTCGCAATAGCAGCCCACCGCCAGGTTGGTGTGGTGCGAGAGCGCGGCCAGAACATCCAGTTCGCGGCTGCGATCGGGCGCGCTCATCTCATGCCGGAACTTGCGGCGGAAGGCCGCAATCGAGCGCTCGTCCTCCGCATGGAGCGCCTCCTTCACCAGTTCGGCGCTCGGCGAAAGGTTGGGAAACCAGACGTCGTAGTAATCGAGGCGCGAGAAATCTTCCCTGGCCACGCCGCGCGGTGGCCGGCGGACCGTGCCGATCCGCACGCCCTCTCCCGAGCGCCGCGGGGTGCCGAGCCGCACAATGAAGATCGACATAATTCTTCACCGCCAGTGTGTCACAAAGGCGGCAGAGCAGGGTTGCCCGGTCCGCGGCGGATCGGGTAAGGTTGTGCAGGAGTCCACCCTGGAAATCCATCTGGTCGACGGCACCTATGAACTCTTCCGCCACTACTACGCCGTGCCGCCCGCAAAGGATCGCGACGGCCGCGAAGTGGGCGCGGTGCGCGGCGTACTGGCGTCCGTCCTGGGAATGATTCACGGCGGTGCGACCCACGTGGCCGTGGCGACGGACCATGTGATCGAATCCTTCCGCAACGGCCTGTGGGCCGGTTATAAGACGAGCGAGGGAGTTCCACCCGACCTGCTGGAGCAGTTTCCCCTGCTCGAAGAGGTGCTGCAGTCGGCGGGCGTGGTGGTATGGCCCATGGTCGAGTTCGAAGCCGATGACGCACTGGCTGCGGGAGCCGCCGCTGCCGCGCAGGATGGACGCGTGGAGCGCGTGGTCGTCTGCACGCCCGACAAGGACCTGGCGCAGTGCGTGCGCGGCACGCGCGTCGTGCAGTTGAACCGCCGCACGAAAGAGACGCTCGACCAGGAGGGCGTGGTACGGAAGTTCGGCGTCGAGCCCGAATCGATTCCCGATTACCTGGCGCTGGTCGGCGATTCGGCCGACGGCTACCCGGGGCTGCCGGGCTGGGGCGCGAAGTCCACAGCCGCGGTGCTCCGCAAATTCCGCCATCTCGAATGCATTCCGGCGGACTGGCGCGATTGGAGCGTCAATGTCACGGGCGCCGGCACGCTGGCGGCAACGCTCGCGAGCCAGCGTGAGGCAGCGCTGCTCTTCCGCACGCTGGCCACGCTCCGCACCGATATCGCGCTGTTCGCCGACGTCGAGGAACTGCGCTGGAACGGCCCTCGTCCGGGCTTCGAGGAGTTGGGCGCGCGGCTGGACGCGGCCGTGACGGAGAAGAAACCGGGCACTCGCCGCCGTTGAATCGGCCTATCATCAATGGGGTGGACAGGAGAGCGTTAGCGGTTCTGATTCTGCTTCCCGCGGCGATGGCGGGGGCAAGTCTCTCGAACGGGAAGGTCTCCGCCGAGTTCGGTGAGCGAGGAATGACCGCACTGCGCGACCGTGCGACCGGCGCGGTCTACCGCTTCTCGAAGGACGATTTCGCGGTCACACTGGACGGTAAGGTCTACGACTCTGCCTCGCTCGGCAAGCCCGACCCATTGCCGGGCGAGAGCGCCATGCGATATGCGTTCGATGCCGGGCGATTCCGCATCGACGTGACTTACGAGTTGCGCCCCGACTGGCGGTTTGTGAGCAAGCGGATTCGCATCACCTCCACCGTGGCCGGCACCTTCCACATCAACGAAATCACGATCTTCCGCGATGCCCTGGAGGCGAGCCCGCGGAGCGTGTACACCATTCGCCGCCGCATGGGCGATTACGGCGGCTGTCTGCGATTCGACGCGCAGCACGGGCTGCTGGTGACCGCCGAGAATCCGTTCCTGAAATTCGACCGCGACGGCGGCAATTTCACGCTGCGCTACCTGCCCGACATGGATTGGGAATCGATGGCAGGCACCTTTGCCGCCGACTGTGGCCTGCTGGCGCCGTACGAACTCTCCGGCAGCATCGTGCCGGAGCACATGCTCGCCGAGTGGAAAATGGGGCCCGCCGACCAAACCGCCGGCATGGACAAAGCCGAAGTCGAGGCGTTTACGGACCTGGTGAGGGCCTTCCTTCTCTATAAGCCCGCGCACCCGGCGAACCTGATGGTGGGCTGGTGCGTGAACGATTACCAGATCGATATCGCCAGGCCCGAAGGACGCGAAGAGTATAAACGCATTCTCGATATGGCGGCGAAGCTCGGCGCGGAACAGGTGCTGTTCGCTCCCTCGAATTCCGACGTCTCGCGGCGGCGGTTGAGCCGCGATGACTGGCATTGGGAAAACACCCTCTGGCTCGGCATGGGGCAGAAGATCCGCCGGGACGAGTGGAACCCTTCGGCCGGAGCCCTGCCGGCATCCGTGCGGGAGATGCTCGACTACGCGCAACTCAAGCACCTCGGCCTGCTGGCTTACGTCTATCCCGTGCTGGGGTTTACGCAGAGCCGCGAGTGGCTGCTCGATCAGAACGGCACGCGCGCCAACCTGGGGGTGTATTCGTTCCAGAACTGGCTGGCCTCGGCGCTGGAAGGGTTCCTGCGGCACACCGGAGTGGCGGGCTATTCGTTCGATCACACTTTCCTGAATCAGGCGGGGCGCAGCGAGTACGCGCAATGGCGGGGATGGCGGAGCGTCATGGAGCGGCTGCGCGCCGACTTCCCGGAAATTGTGATCGACGGCCGTCAGGCGTACCAATACTACGGGCCCTGGTCGTGGCTGGCGGGAAACTATCCGCATCCGACCTCGACCGATGAGCAGCCGGAAAGTTTCGTCTCCTTCCCCGATCTGAAACTCGACCGCGTCTCGGCTGACCGCGAGCGCTACACGGCTTATTGGTATCGCAATTACGAATTCGCCCCGAGCGAGATCGTGCCGGGCTTTATCACGCACCAGACCGCGCGCAACGACGACACCGGCAAGATGCCGATGGAGGTAACTCCGTCCGACGACGTGCCGCTGCCGTTTCGACAACGCGACTGGGATTATCTCGGCTGGCGCTACTCGCTGCTCTCCTCGATCGCCGTCGCCGGCTGGAACAACGTGATCAACATGATCCCCGCGCGCAATCTCGACGAGTTCCGCCACTTCCGCGACGAGGACGCCAAGTGGTTCCGCCACTGGATCGACTGGGCGGACCTGAATAAGGAATACCTGCGTCACACCCGCACCATTCTCGGCCAGCCGGCGTTGGGGAAGGCCGATGGAACCGCCGCTATCTACCGCGACTCGGGCTTCCTCTTCCTCTTCAATCCGAACGCGCGCCGGGTGGACGCGACCTTCACGCTCGATGAAACCATCGGGCTGACCGGAAAGCGCAAGTATCTCCTGTCCGAAGTGTATCCGCTCGAGGAGCGGCTCATCGGAAAGCCCGGCGCGGGCGTCTGGTCGGGGGGAGATTCGGTCACCCGGACCCTTGACGGCGGGGCGGCGCTGGTCCTCGAAATCGTGCCCGAAGGGGACCCGAGAGAGGAAGGTCCGCACGTTTTCAATGCTCCTGGGCGGGTGACCGTGGAGGGCCGCGTCGCACGCGTCACCGGCGTTCGCGGCGAGGCAGGCACTAGCGAGACCCTTCTGATCGACGGCGGGAAAGCGGACGCGGTCGAAATCAACGGCGTTCCCATGCCGTCACGGCCGGCGAAAGGTGGAATGCTCGAAGTGCCCGTAACCTTCGCGGGCGCGCCCTTCCGCCATTACCAGCAAGTGCCGGAAGACGGCCGCTTCCGAATACCGAAGCGGATCTTCGACCAGCTGACGGCGCGGCGCAGCGCGTGGCCGCTGCCGTGGACCGCCGAAGATGCGCGCAGCACCTGGCTCATGCCCGAGCGCCTGCTCCTCTATGTGCAGTTCGCCGAACCCGACGACCGGTGGACGCTCGGTCTGAAGATCGACGGCAGACCGGTGGAGGTGCGGAAGGCGTACGCTTCGGTAAGGGCGAACCGCCGGAACTTCACCGGGTTCTATGCGGATGTATCGTGGCTGGCGCCCGATGTGGAGCATCGCCTGGAAATGGCTCTGCCCGAAGGATTGCGGCCGGGACAATTCCAGGGCGCATTCTTCGAAAACGTGGAAACCGAGTGGACCCAAAAGGTCGAAAGCGGGGCAGCGAAATGAAAGTGAAAGTCTGGTGCCTGGCGGCAGTGATCGCTTTCTGCGCGGACGCGGCGGCCGCCGATGTCCGTGTGTGGCAGGGCGTGCTCACGCTCCCCACTTACCAGGAAGGGGCGGCCGACCCCAATCCTGCATTCGACCAGTTTGCCGGAACGCGCTTCAACTATCCCTACACGCTGCGCATGAACCTCACCGGAAAGCGTGTCGATACGGCATGGCGGGCGCTCTATCTCGAGAACGAATACCTCAAGTGCTCGGTGCTGCCCGATATCGGCGGCCACCTCTACACCTGCATCGACAAGCTGAGCGGGCAGCCGATGTTCTACGCCAACCCATCAATCAAGAAGGCGCAGATCGGCTACCGCGGCGCATGGGCAGCCTTCGGGATCGAATTCAACTTTCCCGTGTCGCACAACTGGGTGTCGATGTCGCCGGTGGATTTCTCGATCGCGAAGAACGCCGACGGTAGCGCGTCGATCTTCGTGGGCAATATCGACCGCCCCTACGGCATGCAGTGGACGGTGGAACTGCGGCTCGCGCCCGCTTCGACAGTGCTCGAAGAGCGGGTGACGCTCTATAACCGCAGCGACGTGCGGCACCGCTTCTACTGGTGGAACAACGCAGCCGTGCGGGTGTGGGACGATTCGCGAATCTGCTACCCGATGCGGTGGAGCGCCGCTCACGGTTTCGCCGACGTCGATACCTGGCCGGTGAATTCCGCCGGCCTCGACCAGAGCGTGATCGCAAAGGAGACCAGCGGAACCGTCTCCCGCTTCGTCTACGGCAGCCGCGAGCCGTTCATGGGGATCTACCATCCGCACACTGCGACCGGCGTGGTGCACTACGCCGACTACGCGGACCTGCCGGCGAAGAAGATCTGGTCGTGGGGCGTGGATGCCGACGGGCTCGACTGGCGCCGCGCACTTTCCGATGACAACAGCGGATACGTGGAAGTGCAGGCCGGCCTCATGCGGAATCAGGAGACCTACGCCTTCCTCGAACCGCGCCAGAGAATCCACTTCAGCGAATACTGGATGCCGGTGCGGAAAATCGGCGGCATCACCCGCGCGAATCTTGCCGGCGTCCTTTCCCTGCGGCGCGAAGGCGGCAAGCTGGTGGCGGGCTTCAACGCCAACCGAGCCATCGCGGGCGCGAAAGTGCGGGTGCTCGATGGCGCGCGCGTTGTGAAGGAAGAGACGGTGGACCTGGCGCCGGAACGCGTCTGGACGCTCGAACTGGCGGATGCTCCCAAGGGGCCGCTGACTTTTGCATTGGTGGATGCCTCGGGACGCAAACTGATGCGGCAGACGGAAGGCGTCTACGACTGGACCCCCGAAAAGGATGTGCGGGTGGGTCCGCAGCCGCATCCGCCGGCCGGCGGGCCGCTCGAGGCGGGGACCGATCTCGAACTCAATGGAAATCTGCTCGCGGCCTACGACACCTACGAGCAGGCGGCGCAGCACGAGCCGGCACTGGCGGTCGCAGCCGGGCGCCTGGCAGCGGCGCTGCTTCGCTATTCGGACGCCGTCCGCTGGCTCGAGCCGGCGCAGGCGCGCGCCACATATGACGGCGAGGTCGCCTACTATCTCGGGCTGGCGTATGACGGTCTCGGGCACACCCGCGAGGCCCGGCTCGCCTATGAAACTGCCCGACGCACGCCGCAATTCCGCGCCGCCGGAAGCTTGAAGCTCGCGGAACTGCTGGCGCGCGAAGGGGAGGAAGTGCGCGCCGAGGCATATTTGGCCGAAGCGCCCGACGACCCGCGCGCCCGCGAAGAACTCGCCATCCTGCGCGGTAAGACGCTCGCACCCGAAGCGTCGCGCGTGCTCGAAACCGCCGCTACCTGTATGCGGCTCGGACGGTGGCGCGAAGCGCTGGCCATTCTGTCGCGCGAGTACCCGCAGCCGCCCGTGGAACAGGCCGAGCCGGGAGTGCCTTTGCCACAGAAGGATCCGGTGGCCGCCTACTATCGTGCCTTCTGCCACGGGAAACTCAGGGAGTCCGCTGCCGCCGATTACGATGCCGCCGCGAAACTGCCGACGGCCTATGTCTTCCCCAGCGGCGCCGAGACACTCGCCGTGATTCAGGCCGCCGTCCAGGAACGTCCGCAAGATGCGACCGCGCATTTCCTGTTGGGCTCGTTGCGGATGGCTTCCGGGCGGGTGGATGACGCCATCGCGGAATGGCGAAGGGCGAAGAGCCTGAACCCGTCGATTCCGGTGCTGGATGCCAACCTGGGGCGCACGCTGCTCCGCATCAAGCACGACGTACCCGCCGCCGCAGAAGCATTCCACGCCGGCCTTTCGGTCGACGCTTCGAACACCGAACTGTACACGGGGCTCAGCACCGCGCTTGCCGTGCTGGCGAAGCCGGCGGCCGAGACCGCCGCGGCCCTCGAACGCTATCCGGACCGCGCCGGGATGCCGGTGTCGATGGTCTACGACCTGGCGCTGAGCGATGCCGAGGCCGGCCGCTTCGCCGAAGCGAAGGCGTTATTCGAGGGCCGGTACTTTGCGCGCGAGGAGGGTGGGCTCAACGTGCGGCAGGTCTGGATTCGGGTGCGTGCGCTCGAGGCCCAATCGCTGGCGCGCTCCGGACGCTGCACGGAGGCGCTCGACATTGTCGATCACCTGGGAGCGCCGGTGGCCGCGCTCGCCACGCGCGACGGGCTCGACCATTTCCTTTCCGCGGCGCCGAACCAGGCGTCGCTCGGCGAGGCGGAGATCCGCTGCGGCCGCGCCGATCGCGCCGCCGCACGCGTCCGGGCCATGGGTACCGATGCGAATGCCTCCAGCCTGGTGTTCGCTTATGAACTGGCGCGGCAACTCCCGGACTTCCACCCGGCCGAATGGACCACGCGCCTCGACGCGGCACGGGCGCCCAGCGCCGAATCGAGCTGGAACGCACTGATTTCGGCCATGCTGCGGCTCGACCGGGGCCATGCGGACGAAGGGCGGGCACTGCTCGAAACCGCGCTGCTCCTGCCTGATCGTAACCTGGCGCACCACTTCAGCCGGCAACTGGTGCGGCGCGCCCCCGAAAAACAGTAGAGATCCTGGCTCAACCCGGTCTACTATAAGGGGTTTGGGAGTCGTTTCTATGATTTTCGACAAATTGAAGGGCCGCATCGCTGTGGCGGCCGTTTGCAGCGCCCTGTGGAGCACCCCCACATTCGCGGGCGAAGGCATGTGGACCTTCGACAACCCGCCTCTGAAACAGCTCCAGCAGCAGTATGGTTTCACACCATCGCAGCAGTGGCTCGACCACGTCCGGCTCTCGAGTGTCCGCCTGAACGATGGCGGCTCCGGTTCCTTCGTCAGCCCTCACGGGCTGCTGCTGACGAACCACCACGTGGCGCGCGGCCAACTGCAAAAGAACTCCACCCAGGAGCACGACTACATCCGCGACGGGTTCTACGCGGCTACGCCGGATCAGGAGATGAAGTCGCCGGACCTCGAAGTCAACGTCCTGGTGTCGATGGAAGATGTGACCAACCGCGTAATGAATGCCGTGAAGCAGGCGAAGACACCGGCTGCGGAGTTCGCGGCGCGGCGGGCGGTGATCGCCGAAATCGAACGCGAAAGCCTCCAGAAGACCGGACTGCGCTCCGACGTGGTGACGCTCTATCAGGGCGGCGAATACTGGCTCTATCGCTATAAGAAGTACACCGACGTGCGGCTGGTTTTCGCGCCCGAGGAGCAGATCGCCTTCTTCGGCGGCGATCCCGATAACTTCACCTATCCGCGGTACGACATCGATATGGCGCTGTTCCGCGTCTACGAGAACGGCAAGCCCGTCGACAGCACGAATTACCTGAAGTGGAATCCCAAGGGCGCGTCGGAAGGTGAGCTGGTCTTCGTTTCGGGAAATCCCGGCTCCACCGCGCGGATGGACACCTTGGCACAGCTCGAAGCCATGCGCGATGAATCATTGCCGCTCACTCTCAAGAGCCTGCGGCAGCGCCTCGCGGTATTGAAGCAGTACGCGGCGCGCGGCCCCGAGCAGGCCCGGCAGGCGGCCTCCGCGATCTTCGGACTCGAGAACAGCGTCAAGGTGCGGCGAGGGCCAATACCAGGGGCTGCTTTCCAAGAGCGTGATGGACCGGAAGGCCGCCGAAGAAACCGAGTTCCGTAACAAGGTGATGGCGAACCCGCAGTGGAAGGCCGCATACGGCGGCGCCTGGGATGAGATTGCCGCCGCGGTGAAGAAGGCCGGCGCGCGCCGCAAGCAGGAAGCTTATCGCGACCTGGGAGCCTCGCTGGCCGGCATGGCGACGACCATCGTGGAGTACGTAGCCGAGATCCAGAAGCCGGATGGCGATCGCCTGCCCGGCTACCACGACGCGCAGCTCGATTCGCTGAAGCTGCGGATGTTCTCGCCGGCGCCTGTGTATCCGGAACTGCAGAAGGCGCAGTTGGCGGGCGCGCTCGAATGGGACCGGAGCGGCCTGGGGCCTGACGATCCGTTCCTCAAGATCCTGCTGAACGGCCGTACTCCCGAGCAGGCCGCGGCAGCTCTGGTGGATGGCACGAAGCTGGCCGATCCCGCATTCCGGCGCCAACTGGTGGCCGGAGGCGCCGCCGCCGTAGCCGCATCAAACGACCCGATGATCGTGCTGGCGAGGCAGATCGATCCCTTCCGCCGCGATCTCATCAAGTGGAAGCAGGAGAACGTCCAAAGCGTGTTGGCCCGCGCCGGCGAACAACTGGGCAAGGCGCGCTTCGCCGTGTACGGCAAGAGCACCTATCCCGACGCCACCTTCACTCTGCGGCTCTCCTACGGCGAAGTGAAGGGATACCCGATGAACGGCACCAAGGCGCCGCCGCACACCACGTTTTACGGCCTCTACGATCGGGCTTTGAGCTTCGGCGCCAAGGGCGACTTCGCACTGCCCGAGCGATACGTAAAGGGCCGCACCAGGCTCGACCTCGCGACACCGCTCGATTTCGTGAGCACCAATGACATCATCGGAGGCAACTCCGGCTCGCCCGTGATCAATCGCAATGGCGAGATCGTAGGCCTGATCTTCGACGGCAACATCGAATCGCTGGTCGGCGACTTCGTCTACGACGGCACCGCCAACCGCGCCGTGTCCGTCCACACGGCTGCGATCACCGAGGTGCTGCGCAATCTATACGGCGCCGACGCGCTGGTCCGCGAGCTGATGCCGTAGGGTAGTCCTTTCGCAAACGTTGATCGGGCGCGCTGGCGCGCGCCTGGGACAGGCCAGGAGGCCTATCCTACTCTTCTCTGAGCGCGATGGTGCAGTCGATTCGCGTCGCGCGCCGCAAGGGTATGTAGATGGCGGCTGGAGCCATCGCGAGGATCAGGGCCGTCGCCAGAGCGAGCGTCGTCGCGTCCTGCGGCTTCACACCGAATAGCAGCGCCTGCAGAAACTTGCCGAGCAGCAGACTGCCGGCGAGCCCGCAGGCCGCTCCCATACTCACCGGCACCATCGCCTGCCGCAGCACCATGGCGCCGATCTCACGCGGCGTCGCGCCGATCGCCATGCGGATGCCGATCTCGCGCGTACGCGACGCCACAAGATTCGCCAGCACCCCGTAGATCCCCAGCGCGGCCAGGACTAGCGCCAGCCCGGCGAAGATCTCGAGCAGGAGCGTATTGAACCGCCGCTGCGACAGCCATTCGTCCACGTAATGCTGCATTGGCGCGACGGCCACCGCCGGCAAGCTGCGATCGACCGACCACACCACCTTCCGCAGCAGGTCCGTGAGCGCGGCATCGCTCGCCGCCGAGCGGACCACCAGGCTGGCGCTCTGGACTCCCAAATCGGGCCAGAAGATGGTGGCTCGCGTGCCGTTCTCTACCCCCATCGCGCGGTAATCGGAGACTACCCCGACGATCTCGGTCGATGTCTTCTTCCCGGCGTCGATCAGATGCTCTCCCACCGGATTCCGGCCCGTGAAAAATTGCCGGGCGAAGGTGTGATTCACGAGCGCCACAGGCTTCCCCAGGTCCGCCTCGGTCAACCAGCGTCCGGCCTCGAGCCGCAGCCCGATTATCTGGAAGTACTGCGGGCTAGCCTTCGCCATATCGGATATCGGCCATTCGGACGCCGGTGGGTCCGGCCTCCCGGCGATATAGAAGTTCGCCATCTGCACGCGATGCAGCGGCATGGCATCCACAACCCCTACCGCACGAATTCCCGGAGCCGCGGCCGTGCGGTCGAGCAATTCGCGGAAGAAGCGTGCCCGCGCGGCTGCATCGGAGTAGCGCGCCGGCGGCAGGTCGATATCCGCAATCGTCACCCGGTCGGTTTGGAACCCGAGGCCCACCGCCAGCAGCGCGTGGAAGCTGCGGATCATCAGTCCGGCGCCCACCAGGAGCATGAGTGCCAGCGCCGTCTCCACCGCGATCAGGAACTGGCGGCTGCGCGACCGCGCCGCCGATCCACCCCATCCGCCGCCCGCTTTGAGGGCGCTGTTCAAGTCCTGCCGGGAGGCCGCCAGCGCCGGAGCCAGTCCGAACAGCAGCGTGGTCGCGGCTGCCGCAAGCGCCGTGAAGGCGAAGGCGCGAAAATCGATCCCGATCAGTTCCGGCCGCTGGATATCCTCGGGCTTCAACGCCAGCATCAGCTTCACACACCAGTTGGCCAGCGCGAGCCCTACGGCCGCGCCCGCTGCCGCCACCACGAACGATTCCGTCACCAGTTGCGACACGATCCGCAGGCGCGTCGCACCGAGCGCCAGCCGCACCGCGATCTCGCGCGACCGCCCCGTGGCGCGCGCCAGCGTCAGGTTCGCCAGGTTGGCGCAGGCAATCAGCAACAGGAAGGCCACCGCCGCCATCAGCACGTACACCGCGCGATGCACTTTGGGGTCGGAGTCTTCGGTAGCGAAGGGAAATACGCTCGCCAGAAACCCTTCGTTCAACTTGGGATCGGCCGCGGCCAACCGCTTCGCCAGCACGTCCATTTCCGCGCGAGCGCGCGCCAGTGTGACCTCCGGCTTAAGCCGCGCCACCACGAACCAATTGCGATCAGCGTCGTTGCCGCGCGCCGGCGGAACCCAGACGTCCGGCTTGAGCTGGTCCGATCCTTCATAAGTGGAAGGCAGATGGAACCGCGCGGGCAGAACGCCCACCACGGTATACGCGGTGCCCTCGAGCGAGACCGTTCGCCCGATCGCTCCCGGATCGCGATGGAAGCGGCTTTCAAAATAGCTGTCGCTGAGCAGTGCGGTGTGCGCCTCATTCGCGCTGAAGAGCCGCCCCAGCCGCGGCGCTACGCCCAGCATCGGGAAGAGATTCGCCGCTGTCTGCGCCACCCAGACCGATCGGGGATGATCGAGGCCGGTTTCGTTCTGTTGGTCCCCGCGAAACGCCGCCATCTCCGCGAACACCGTATTCTCGCGCTTCCACGCCCCGTAGTTGCGGAACGCCACACGCATTCGCGGCCCGATCGGCGGCGGCATAGCGGGGAAGCGCTCCCACACAAACACGAGCCTCGCCGCATCGCGATACGGGAGCGCCCGCAGAATCACGCCGTCCAGGACGCTGAAGATCGCGGCATTCGCACCAATTCCCAGCGCCAGCACCGCCACGCACATCGCCGCGTAGCCAGGACTCCGCCGTAGCGTATTCACCGCATACTTCAGCACTGGTAACGCTCCATCGTCCTCGGATTGTACCCCCAGTGAAATTCCAGTTCGTACCCCATCGACTTCGCCAGTCCGTCGAGATCGGGAAACAGCGTCGCGTAAGTAATATTCATGCGATACAGTTCCCGCATCCCCACCTCCCGCACGCGCTTCGTCAGCACGAATTTCGCGAGAATGTTTTGCTGGTCGGCATCTTTCAGGATCCGCTCGATCGGCATATCCAGGACGCCCGGCACGGCAAACGTGCCCGACTGTGCGATCAACCGCCGGTTCATCGTCTGCGGCTCACCCATCCAGATGAAGCGCTGGTGTGCGTGAATGTAATGGCGCTCAAAATTGCCGGGCGGCCGCGGGTCCATGCGTGCCGGCTTGGGCGCGCGGCTGCTGTCGATCCGCGCCGGATTCATCGCCCAGACGACGCCGTCTTCCACCGTCCGCTCCAGCCCGAAAAATGCCGCCACGTAGGGTGACCACGTGAAGTCGATCAGCCGCGTGGGCGCGCCGTGGTGCTGCATCAGCGCCATCCACTGGAAGTCGTCGTCGAAGGCGGGCGGCTGGTTGAGGAACTGGTGCGCCTTGCGTTTGAAGATGCGCAGGATCCGCATCTCCTGCTCCGGCCACGCCTCGGGCGCGACGCCAAAGGCCATCATGTATCGCGAGAGCGAGCTGTAGAGCGGCCAGCGCTCGTCGCGCTCGCCGCGAAATGCCCAGTGCGAATACGGAGGCTGCGTAATCTTCTCGAGGAACGCTTCCCAGGACTGAATCCGGAACACCGGATAGGGGTGCCGCCGCCCTTGTTTGCGTGCTGCCATCGACTAGAAACCTAGCATGTCCTAAGGCACCGTGGAAAGACCGGCATCCAATCAGTAAGTAAGAGAGTGAAACCAGGAATGCCTCCTATTGACATCCTGGGGCGGTGGGCGCATATTGTGATTGGAAACGGTTGGTTGCCGTTTTCCAGACCTTTTTGTCAGGGTCTTAACAATAAGATCCCCCGATGGGCGGGGGAATTCACTTCAAGGAGGAAGTGCATAGAACCAAGCCACGACAAGGGCGGCTTCCGGTTTCCTCGGCTGAACAGTTGCGAGTCCTGACGCGCCGCGGATTTTATCGTTTGGCGCCGCGGTTTTACCACCGCTGTCGTTCCGGCTCGTGACCGAGTTTTACAGGAGGGGCTGGCGGCCGCCTTTTGTGATATTAAGCACTTCGCACTCCGCAATCGACTTCCGCTAAACTGGTCTTTCCACAAATCGTGAAAGCCGTTGAGTTTCAAGGGGTCTCCAAGAGTTACGCCATCTACGACAAGCCGGGCGACCGGTTTAAAGAACTGCTGTGCCTGAACCGTCTGAAGCGGCATCGCGATTTTTGGGCGCTTCACGAGCTGAGTTTCGACGTCAAGCGGGGCGAGACGTTCTGTATCGTCGGTGAAAACGGCTCCGGCAAGAGCACGCTGCTGCAGCTTGTGGCCGGGATCCTGACACCGAGCTCCGGCACTGTGGAGATCGGCGGCCGGGTTTCGGCGCTGCTCGAATTGGGCGCTGGCTTCAATCCCGAATTTTCCGGCCGCGACAACGTGTATCTCAACGGTTCCATCATGGGTCTGACCACCCGGCAGATCGACGCGCGCTACCACGATATCGAAGCCTTCGCGGAGATCGGCGACTTCATCAACCGGCCCGTCAAGACCTACTCGAGCGGCATGGTGGTGCGGCTCGCCTTTGCCGTCGCGATCAATGTGGATCCCGAAATCCTTCTTGTGGACGAAGCCTTGGCCGTCGGCGACATCTACTTTCGCCAGCGCTGCATGCGCAAGGTACACGAGTTGCGGTCACGCGGCGTGACGATTCTGTTCGTCTCACACGCGGTGGCGGATGTGAAAGCCATCGGCGATCGCGCGCTCTGGCTCGATCACGGACGGCTGGTGGACATCGGAGCGCCGGACAAAATCATCTCTCGCTACCTGGCTGCAATGACGGAGAAGGATTCGACGTACCGGCAGCACAAAGCCGCGGAAGAGACGCGCCCTGCCGCAGCCGCCGTATGCGCGCCCGAAGTCGTCGAGACCATTCCCAACATCGACCATCGGCATGGCGACGGCCGCGCGGAAGTCATCGGCATCGCGGTGTTCGACGAAGCAGGACGGCCTCTGCACCTGCTCGATCCGCTTTCCCGCATCGTGGTGCGCATCAGCGTGCGTGCCAAGGCGGCGGTCGCGGTTCCCATGGTGGGGTTCATGCTGCGCAATCAATTGGGCGTCGACTTCTCGGGAACCAATACGGCGCGAGAGAACTACGAGCTTCCACCCATGCAGGCCGGCGACGTTTACACGGTCGACTTCCATGTGGAAATGCCGGAGCTCTATCCCGCGTCGTTCTCTTTTTCGCCCGCGATTGCCGACGGCACGCTCGCGAGCTACAGCATGTGCGACTGGATTGACAACGCGCTGGCGATGCAGATGTCGCGGTCGGAACAGGAGGTCTACGGATATATGCACCTGCCGTGCCGTGTGGAAGTGAATGCGACGATCTGCGGCGAGCGGGCAGCGGCCGCCCCGCGGTTGGAGAAACGGCTTGGCTGAATTCACGGGCGAGCGGGTCATCCCCGGCCTGGTGGATGTCGACCTGCTCAACGAGCATCTGGCGCGCTACACGTTCGCGGCTCGCCTGGCTCGCGGCAAGCGCGTGCTGGATGCCGGCTGCGGCGCGGGCTACGGGTCCGCCGAACTGGCGCACTCGGCGCTGAGCGTGGTGGGAGTGGACCGCGCGGCCGATGCGATCGAATTCGCGCGCGCCAACTACCGCCTGCCCAATCTCTCCTTCGAAGAGGGCTCGGTCACCAGCCTGCCGCATGCCGATGCCGGCTTCGACCTGGTGGTGGCCTTCGAAGTCATCGAGCATCTGGAGCAATGGAGCGATTTTCTTTTGGAAGCGCGGCGCGTTCTCTCATCCACCGGGCAGTTCATCGTCTCCACGCCGAACAAGCTCTACTACACGGAATCGCGCGGGCACGACGGCGCCAACCCTTTCCACGTTCACGAATTCGAGTTCAAAGAGTTCACCGACGCACTGACGGACGTCTTTCCCCACGTCTCCATGTTCCTCGAAAATCACGTGGAGGGCGTTTCGTTCCAACCCTATGAGCGCGGCAATACCGTGGAAGTGCGGGTGGATGCAGGCGATCCGGCGCCCAATGAATCGCACTTCTTCCTGGCCGTGTGCGCGCACCGTCCGCAGCTCGGCAATCCGACCTTCGTCTACATCCCGCGCGCGGCCAACGTGCTGCGCGAGCGCGAGCGGCACATCGAGCTCCTCGAAAACGAATTGGTCACGAAGAACGCCTGGCTTGAAAAGTCGCTGGCCGAGCATGCCGACTTGATGGGGCAGTTTGCAGAACTGCACGCCGCGCTCGAGAAGAGCAACTTGTGGGCCCGGCAGCTCACCCAGGAACTGGCGGAACGCGGCGCCCGCGTGGAGAGCCTGCAGGCCGAACTGGCCGATGAGCAGGAGAAAGCCACGCAGGCCATTGCCGCTCTCGAGGCCGACGTGCGCGCCAAGACCGAATGGGCGCGGGAACGCGACGCCGCGGTCGCGAAGCAGACGGCCGAACTGGCGAAGGCCGTCGAAGCTCTGCATCAAACGGAAACCGAACTGGCAGATCGCACTCAGTGGGCGCAACGGCTCGATCAGGAAGTGGCCGAGTTAGGAAAACAGCTCACCCTGGTGCGCGGCTCGCGGTGGGTGAAGCTGGGCCGCAAGATCGGGCTGGGGCCCGATCTCCCCGCGTAACATGGCGCTGCTGAAACGAATTCTCAGGGCGCTCCCCCTGCTGCTGATCTCGCCGCTGCTGCTGCTGTTGACGGCCGCTGGCATTTGCGGCAACGGACCTGTGGAGCAAGCTCTTCCCGAGGCGCTCCCGCACTGCGCAAAGCGCGCCCCCGGAGCGCGCCGCGTCGGTCGTCATCCCCAACTGGAACGGCCGCGACCTGCTCGAAAAGTATCTGCCTTCGGTCATCGCCGCGATGGCGGGCGACCCCGCGAACGAGATCATCGTCGTGGATAACGGCTCGACCGATGGCAGCGCCGAATTCGTACGCTCCGCATTCCCATCGGTGAAGGTCTTGGCACTGCCGCGGAATCTGGGCTTCGGCGGCGGATCGAACGCCGGATTTCGCGAAGCGCGGAACGAAATCGTGGTCCTGCTGAATAGCGACATGCGCGTGGACGAGGGCTTTCTCGCCCCGCTGCTCGAAGGCTTCAGCGATCCCGAAGTTTTCGCCGTCTCCTGCCAGATCTTCTTCAGCGATCCGAAGAAGGTTCGCGAAGAGACCGGCCTGACGCAAGGCTGGTGGCAGGATGGCGGCCTGCGCGTCCGCCACCGCGACGATTCCGCCGTCCGGGATCTCTTCCCGTGCTTCTACGGCGGCGGTGGCTCGTGCGCATTCGACCGGCAGAAGTTTCTCGAACTCGGCGGCTTCGACCATTTGCTCGCGCCGTTCTATCTCGAAGACACCGACCTCGGCTACATGGCCTGGAAGCGCGGATGGAAGGTGCTCTACCAGCCGCGCAGCATCGTGTTCCACGAGCATCGCGGCACCATCGGAAAGAAGTTCTCGCCGGAATATATCCAGGGCGTACTGCAGAAAAATTTCCTGCTCTTCTGTTGGAAAAACATCCACGAATGGCGGCGGCTGCTCTCGCACTTTGCGTTCACCTGGTCGGGCGCGGTGCTGGCGGTAATCTTCGGTGATGTTCCCGGGCGGCCTGATTTCCTCGCCGTCTGGCACGCCTTCCTTCAGCTGCCCCAGGCGATGCGCTCGCGGCGTCTCGCGCGGAGCCTTTCGCGCATCAGCGATACCGAGGCGTTCCGCCGCCCGCTCGGCGGCTACTATCGCGACCGCTTCGATTCTCTTGAAGCCGCGCCCGACAAGCTCCGCGTGCTGTTCGTCTCGCCCTACCCGATTTGCCCGCCCGTCCACGGCGGCGGCGTCTTCATGTACCAGACGCTGCGCGAAATGGCGACGCTGGCGGAGGTCCACGTGGTCGAACTTCTGGACTACGCGCGCCAGGCCGCGGATAACGAAGAACTGCGCGGGTTCTGCGCCTCGGCCGAGTGGCTGGTACGGCCTGGCGGCGAGGCGAAAGGCATCACCTCGATCGACCCCTATGCCGTACGCGAGATCGCCTTCGACGACCTGGAATGGCTGATCCACCGCCAGATGTACCTGAAGCGCATCGACCTGCTGCAGCTCGAATACACGCCGATGGCGCAGTTCCGCGGTGAGTTCCGGCGCATTCCCTGCGCGCTGTTCGAGCACGATGTCTACTTCCAGTCAGTGGCGCGCGGCCTGGGACACGTCCCCGGACTGCTGGGCGAGCTGAACGCGCGCATCGAGTACCTGAAGGCGCTGCGCTACGAATTGGGCGTCCTGCCGCGCTTCGACCAGGTGCAGGTCTGCACCGCCGCCAACCGCGATTACCTGCTCTCCTACTTGCCGGAGATCGCCGACCGCGCCAAGGGCGGCCTGCGGGCTGGCATCGATACCAGCCGCTACGATTTCCGCCCTTGCGGGCGCGAGCCGTTCACCATCGTGTTCGTGGGGAGCTTCCGCCACGACCCGAATCGCGTCGCGATGGAGTGGTTCATCGACGAGGTGATGCCGCACATCCTGGCGAAGCAGCCGGCCGCGCGCCTCGTGATCGCGGGATCCGACCCGCCGCCGGCCCACGCCTGGGCCGATCACGCAGGGGCCATTGAATTGCTTGGGTTCGTGGACGATGTACGAGAACCGCTATCCCGTTACTCGGTGTTCGTATGCCCGATCTTGAGCGGCTCCGGAGTCCGCGTGAAGCTGCTCGAGGCGTTCGCCGCCGGCATCCCCGTTGTGTCGACAACCGTCGGAGCGGAGGGCCTGGCGCGCGACGACGCGAAGTTCTGCCGCCTGGCCGACGATGCCGCCGATTTCGCCGCGAAGGTGATCGCTCTCTTCGAACACCCCGAGGAAGCAGCCGCCATGGCGGCGCGCGCACGCTCCGAAGTGGAAGCCAATTGGGATATGGCCGCCATCACGCGAAAGCTGGTGGACGGATACGGCGAACTGGTGCGGGAGAAGCGGCGCGGAACGCCCCTGACTACTTCGACTTCGTTTTCGGATTCAGGTCTTTCTTGAGACGGCCGACGATGTCCGTCGCGGTGCGATTCAGGTCGTGCGCGGTATTGCTTTTCGAAGGGTCGAAGGTAGACCACACCACCTGCCGCGATTTCGATTCCACCAGGAATATCGTGCCCTTCCCGCTCCCGAAGCTGGAATTCATGGCCGGGCTCTCCAGCTTGTTCAGGGGCTCGCTGAACGCGACGGCGACCGATCCGCTGGATGCCAGTTCCTTTCCCTCTTGCGGCTTTTCCGGCTTTTCCGGCTTATCCGCCTTGGGTTCCTTTTCCGCCGCGACCTCCTCGGGGGACCGCGAAAACGACTCCAGGCGGATCTGGAATGCCTGTCCGATACGGTCGGTCAGAACGGCGTCGGCCAGTTTCGGGTCGGTGACGACCTGGAAAACATGGTCGGAGGTGAGCTGGCTGGCCAGGTACTGGTCCAGGCCGCGAGCCATCGGCATGACGTATACCGTTTTGACGCCGGCCAGATCGGCCCCGCAAAGCCACAGGGCCGAACCGCAAAGAAGAAAGACGAGGCGCTTCATCGCTACCATAATAATATCGAGACGTACGGCGGGGCCAAAAAGTCGAAACCATGTATAAGGGCGAATCGATCACCGTCATCATCCCGTGCCTGAACGAGGAGCAGGGCATCGAAAAAGTACTGCGCGCCATGCCCGAGTTCGTCGACGAAATCATCGTCGTCGACAATGACTCGACCGACCGCACCTCGGACGTGGCCAGATCTCTGGGCGCCAAAGTGATCCGGGAAGAAGTTCGCGGCTACGGCCGCAGCTACAAGCGCGGCTTCGCCGTGGCCA
Source organism: Terriglobia bacterium (assembly GCA_963796675.1). Classification (GTDB taxonomy): domain Bacteria; phylum Acidobacteriota; class Terriglobia; order Bryobacterales; family Bryobacteraceae; genus CAWCDJ01. The sequence continues at coordinate 721,346 of CAWCMS010000013.1, read as the reverse complement.
CGCGGGATATCATTATCACGCTCGATGGCGACCACAGCTATCCCGTCGACGCGCTATCCTACCTGATCGAAGCTTTCCTCCATCTGGACGTCGATTTCCTGAATGCTTCGCGCTTCCCGGTGCGCGATCGCGCCGCCATGAGCTTCAAGCACAAGTTCGGAAACCTGGTGCTTTCGATCGCGATGTCGATGCTGTTCTTTCGCTGGGTGCGCGATTCGCAGTCGGGCATGTGGGTATTCCGGCGGTCGATTCTGAAGGAAATGAAGCTGGAGTCGGACGGCATGGCTTTTTCCGAGGAGATCAAGATCGAAGCCTTGCGCAATAAACGCATCCGGTTTGGCGAGATTTCGATTCTCTACTCATCGCGGCTGGGCGAAAAGAAGCTGAATCCCTGGCGCGACGGCGTGCAGAATCTCGCGTTCCTGGCGAAGAAACGCTTCCTGCGATGAGCCTGGCCGCAATCGTGCCGGTCTGGAACGGCCGGCCGCTCGTGGAGAAACTGCTGGCGAGCATCGCCCGGCAGACCCTCCGTCCGGACCGCGTATTGGTCGTCGACAACGGCTCGACCGATGGCGCGCCGGAGGCCGCCCGCGAGCTCGGAGCGGAAGTCATCGCCATGGGCCGCAACGCCGGCTTCGCCCCGGCCGTGAATCGCGGCATCCGCGAGGCGCACGCTGAATGGATCGCGGTCCTCAATAGCGACGTGGAACTCGCGCCCGATTATTTTGCGCTGCTCACGGCAACCAGCTCCTGGTTCGCAACCGGACGGATCCTCGCGGCGGATGGCTCCGGCAGGATCGACGGCACGTTCGACCTCGTCTGCCGCGGCGGCACCGCCTGGCGCGCGGGCAACGGATGCGCGGACGCCCCGGCCTGGCACGCCCGGCGCTCGATCTCGTCGCCGCCCTGGACTGCCGCCGTGTTTCGCGCTGCGTTGTTTGAAAAGGCGGGGCCGCTCGAAGAGCGCTTCGAGTCGTACCTCGAAGATGTCGATTTCGGAATGCGCTGTGCCGCACTGGGACTCGCGGGCGAGTACGTACCGGAAGCGGTCGCCTGGCACCGGGGAAGCGCCGCGCTGGGCCGATGGCATCGCGACACGGTACGCCGCATCTCCCGCAATCAGGCCTGGCTGCTGGCTCGCCACTATTCACGGCGCGATCTGCGGGCCTGCGCCTGGCCGGCTGCGGTCGCTCAGGCGCTCTGGGGCCTGCTCGCCTTGCGTCATGCCACCGGGTTCGCCTGGCTCAGAGGAAAGATCGAAGGACTGCGGAGATTTCCTGAGTTCCGCCGCGAATGTACGGTCCATCACCCATTGCTACTGGACCATCTGCGTGCGAATGAAGTCTCGATTCGCGAACTACAGCAAGGTAGCAGCGAAGATCTTTACTGGAGACTGTACTTTCTACTTACCACCGGTGAGGCAAAGTGACACATGCAGAGCCTCGGCGTGGTCATCGTTACTCACAATTCGGAACTGGAAATCGGCTCGTGCCTGGACGCGCTCCGCGAGACCGGCTCCCAGGTCCTCGTAGTGGATAATGCGTCCGCCGATGGAACGGTGGCGGAAGTCAGGAAACACGGCGTCGATCTCATTGCCAACTCGACCAATCGCGGCTTCGCAGGGGCGGTAAATCAAGGGTTTTCCGCGGTAAATCGCGATTTTGTGCTGGTTCTCAACCCGGACTCTGTTCTGCAAAGCGGTTTGGCCGCTCTGCTGGAGGCATGCTCGCAGCCTGGCGCCGCGGCCGCCGGCGGTTTGCTTCTCGGCCGCGATGGATTGCCTCAAGTCGGCTTCATGGTTCGTGGCTTTCCAACCGTTGCCGCACTCGCTTTGGAATCTCTCTTGCTAAATCGGATCTGGCCGACGAACCCAGTGAATCGTAAGTATCGTGGTCTCGGGTTGGACTACACGCGTCGTATTCCGGTGGAACAACCCGCCGGAGCATTTCTGATGATTCGCCGCGCGGTGTGGGAGGAATTGGGCGGATTCGATGAAGGATTCCATCCGCTCTGGTTCGAAGATGTCGATTTTTGCCGCCGCGCGAGTCAACGAGGGTACCGCTTGTATTACGAGCCAAAGGCTGTGGCGAAACACACTGGCGCACACTCGATCTCGAAGCTAACAGTAGAGTTGCGTCAAGTTTACTGGTATCGTAGTCTTCTAAGGTATTCGGCAAAGCACTTTCGCCCATTGGGTCTGAGGGTAGTGTGCCTTGCAGTCGTAACGGGTTCCCTCGTACGTCTCCTGGTGGAGACGGCCTCGACCCGAAGCTTGAAGCCCCTGGCGGTTTACAGTAAGGTCGTTCGGCTCGCCGGCCAATGTCTGTTTGTTGGTTGGAGGGACGGAGGTATTCTCTCCGGTCCTATATCTCAGTAAATACGGAAGTACGGAAAGTTCGAACTCAGGTTCCTGTTCATGGCGCACCACGACTCCGTCTCTGTGACGCTAGTAACTTACAACAGTGGCCGCTTTATCAAGCGCTGCCTCGAATCCGTGCTGGCTCAGAAGTATCCGGACCGGGAGATCATTGTCGTAGACAATGCTTCGACGGACGGCACGATCGATATTCTGGAACAGTTCGAGGACCGCGTCCAGGTCTACTACAACGACGAGAATGTAGGGTTTGCCGCTGCACAGAACCAGGCCATCCGCATGTCCAGCGGCAATTGGGTACTGACCTTGAACCCGGACGTGCTCCTGCTTCCGGATTTCATCCGGTCGCTGGTAGAGGCAGCCCAGTTGGATCCGCAAATCGGCTCCGTGTGCGGCAAGTTACTCACCATGACGTCGCACTTTGAGATTCCGGAGAAGCCGATCGTCGATTCGACGGGCATTTACTTCAACCCCATGCTCCGACACCTGGACCGCGGCAGCCAGGAAGTAGATAACGGCCACTATCTGCAGTATGAATACGTGTTCGGCGCCACCGCCGCCGCGGCGCTCTATCGCCGCGCGATGATCGATGACATTTCACTCGATGGCGAGTTCTTCGACTCCGATTTCTTCGTGTACCGCGAAGATGCCGACGTCGCCTGGCGCGCGCAGTTGATGGGATGGAAGTGCTTGTATGTGCCCTACGCCCGCGGCTATCACGTGCGTAAGGTACTGCCCGGCAACCGCCGCGCCCTGCCGGCCGAAATCAACATGCACTCGGTGAAGAACCGCTTCCTGATGCGGTTGAAAAATATCTCACCTGACTTATACCTTCGCAACTGCCTTTCGATTACGGCCCGCGATCTGACCGTTGTCGCCTGCTGCGTATTGTGGGAGCACAGCTCTCTCAAGGCATTCTGGTTCCTGGCGAAGAACCTGCGCCGTGTGGTCCGGAAGCGCCGCCTGATCCAATCCGCCAGGCGCGTCGACGATCAATATATCGCCAGCTGGTTCCAATACGAGCCCGTCAGCAAGCAGGCCCCGAGGCGCATGGCGCGGACGCTCTCACGCTCCGAAGCCGCTAAGATGTAGCGCGCGGATCCTTACCCGTTCTCGAGTCCCTTGGGCGCCAGCGGCATTGTGCGAATGCGTTGGCCCGTCGCGTCGAAAATCGCATTACCGATGGCTGGAGCGACCCCCACGATCGGCGTTTCCCCCGCGCCCGCCGACACCAGGTCTTTGCGATCGAGCAGCACGCTTTCGATCGCGGGCATGTCTTTGAAGCGAGGCACGCGGTAGCGCGAGAGCTTCGCGTTCAGAATGCGGTTCCCCGCGAAATCGACTTGCTCGAAAAGTGCTCCGCCGAGCCCCATGGCCACCGCTCCCTCCACCTGGTTGCGCAGGTGTTCGGGGTTCACCACCGCGCCGCACTCGAACGCTTCCACCACGCGCAGCACCTTCACCGCGCCGTTGGTCACGCTGATTTCGGCGCAGGCCGCCACGTAGCCGCCCTTCTCGAAACCGGCAGCCATGCCGAAGCCGTGGCCGTCCGTCGTCTTCCGCTCCTTCCAGCCGAACTTCTCCGCCGCCGCCACAATCACGTTCCGCAGCCGCTCGTTCTTCGCATTCTTGAGCCGGAATTCGAGCGGGTCCATCTGCACCGAGTGCGCCAGCTCATCCATGTAGCTCTCGCGCACGAAATGATTCGCGGTCGCCGCCAGCCCGCGGTAGGACCCCTGCTTGAGCGGCGCCTTCGACTGGTGGTACCGCTCCACGCGGTTCGCAATCTCGTAGGGCGATTCGAGTCCCGAGGACCCCGAGTTGTAATTGTGGAACTCCCAACCCGTGATGACACCGTCCGCGCCCGCTTTGCCGCCGACATCGATCGTGCCGCCCGGCCGGAAGTAAGCCCACGTCATCTCCTCGGCGCGCGTCCAGTTGCGCTTCACTGGCTTGCCCGTGGCCTTCGCGAGGCGCGCGGCCTCGAGGGCCGCTTCGCCCGAGTGCTTGCCGCCATAGCCCGAGCCGGTATCCGGCATCATCACATGCACGCTGGTCTCAGGGATGCCGAAGTGCCCGGAAAGCTCGCTGCGAACGCCGAACGGCCGCTGCGTGCCGGTCCACACCGTGACGCCATCGCCCTCCCACTCCGCTACCGCCGCTCGCGGTTCTAGCGGAACGTGCGCGATGTAAGCGACGGTGTAAGTCACCAGGTCCGATTTCGCGGGCCCCGCATCGGAGGCGGTCTTGCGGAAATAGTCGTAGACCTCGCGGCTCGACGTTTCCGCGCGCAATTCCTTCCAGCGCGCGTCGAGCGCCGCCAGAGCGCGCTCGGCCGACTCGATGTCCGGCGCGGTGACTCCGACGAAGTCGCCTTCCCACACGACTTTCACGCCGGTCATCGCCTCGGCCTTCGAGGCGTCGAGCGAATCGAGTGTCGCGCCGAAGGAAGGCGGATACAGCACCTTCCCGTGCAGCATTCCCGGCCGCCGCACATCGTAGGCGTAGCGATGCGCGCCGGTGACCATCGCCCGCCCATTGACCTTCGCGAGCGACGTCCCCGCGACCTTCCACTCCGTCGCCGGTGTCAGCGCCGCCGCCGCGGGAATGGTGCGGGTGAGCTTCTGCCCCTGCGTCAACTCGCCGAAGCCCGCGCTGTGCGTGCCCGCCGTAAGCTTGCCTTTCGCCACCGCGACGGCCGACCGCTCCACCTTCCACTTCTCCACGGCGAGATCGATCAGCATTTCGCGCGCAGTAGCAGCCGCTTTGCGAATCTGCGGCCACATCCGCGGCGTCGTCATACTGCCGAAGGTGCCCATGTCGAAGGGAGTGAGCGCCGTGTCGCCCATCACCATGCGGATCGATGATGCCGGCGCGTGCAACTCTTCCGCCACCGCCTGCGTCAGCGACGTGCGCGCGTTCTGCCCGACCTCCACCTTGCCCGTGAAGACCGTGACGATTCCCGCCTCGCCGATGTGCAGCCATGCGCTCAACGCTTCGGGCGAAGCTTCACGCGTGCCACGGCGCGAGCCACCGCCTGATTCCTGCGCATCCGCGTCGTCCACCAGCAGCACCACGATGCCGCCGCCGAGGGCGGCGAAAAAATCGCGCCGCCTCATGCCCGGGCTCCCTTGCGCGCGGCTGCGCGAATCGCCGCGACTACCCGCGGATACGTGCCGCAGCGGCAGATGTGGCCATTCATGCCGCTTACGATTTCGGCATCGCTCGGATGCGGATTCCGCGCGAGCAGTCCCACCGCTCCGAGAATCATTCCCGGCGTGCACCAGCCGCACTGCATGGCATCGGCTTCGAGGAACGCTTCCTGTACGGGATGCAACTCGCCTTCCGCGGCCAGCCCTTCGATAGTGACGATGTGTTTGCCCGCCACCGCCCCCACCTTGGTGAGGCACGAGTGAGACGGGACGCCGTCGACAAGAACCGTGCAGGCCGCACACTGACCTTCGCCGCATCCATACTTAGTGCCCGTAAGATCGAGGTCGTCGCGAAGCACGCTCAGGAGCGTGCGTTCGGGATCGGCATCGATGCGGCGCATCGAGCCGTTTACGTGGAGTTCGGTTACCCTGGCCATCACTTACCTCATGAATGCTTTCTAATATTAACTCCCCTTCACGCACCGAAACGAACGGTCCTGCAATTGCGATCCAACCGACAGGAGGGCAAAATGATGAAAAAATTTCTGGCAACTGCCTTTGTGATCGCCGGCACTTTTCTAACCGGCTGCGCCGCGCACGGCTCGTATTATGCATCGTATGGAGGCCCGCCGCCCCCGCGTTACGCAGCAGTTGGCGTAGCGCCGGGCCCCGGTTACGTCTGGGTTCAAGGTTTTTGGGACCGTAGCGGCTCCAGTTGGGCATGGCGCGAGGGCCGCTGGGAGAGACCGCCGCACGGGCATGCCACCTGGGTTCCAGACCGCTGGCAAAAGCATGGCAAAGACTGGCGCTTGCAAAAGGGCCACTGGCACTAAACGCCGGCGGGCCTACCCAACCTGACTTTCCGGATCGAGCAGCCTCCGTAGCCGCTCTTCCGGCAGGCCGGACTGTTCGCGCGTGACCTCGCGGATCGTGCGCCCGACGCGGTAGGCCTCCTTCGAAAGCGCGGCCGCCTTTTCATAGCCGATCTCCGGAGCAAGCGCCGTAGCCATCGCGAGCGATTGCTCCACGTAGCCTTCGGCGCGTTCCCGATCGGCCTCGAGCCCGTCGATCAGCCGCACCGCAAAATTCTCCGACGCCGCGGCCAACAGCTCGATGGCGTCCAGAAGGTCCGCGGCCATTACCGGCATCATCACGTTCAGCTCGAAGTTACCCGCAGCCGCGCACCACGTGATCGTCGAGTCGTAGCCGATTACCTGCGCGCATACCATCAGCACGCTCTCGGCGATCACGGGGTTCACCTTGCCCGGCATGATGCTCGAGCCCGGCTGGACGGCCGGCAGTTTCAACTCGCCCAAGCCGCAGCGCGGGCCCGAGCCAAGCCAGCGGATGTCATTCGCGATCTTGGTAAGCGCTACCGCGTACGTCCGCAATGCTCCGCTCAGGAAGCACGCCGCGTCGCGCGCCGCCTGCGCTTCGAAGTGATTGCGCGCCTCGACGAACGGCAGCCCCGTTTCCGCCGCCAGTTCCGCGATCACACCCGCCGCGAAACCCTCCGGCGCGTTCAGCCCCGTGCCCACCGCCGTGCCGCCGAGAGCCAACTCGTAGATGCCCGGCAGCGTTGCTTCCACGCGTTCACGCGCGGCCTCCACCTGGCGTGCGTAGCCGCTGAACTCCTGGCCCATGCGGATCGGCACGGCATCCTGCAAGTGGGTCCGGCCGATCTTGATGATGTCGTGAAACTGCCCGGCCTTCCGCTCGAGCGACCCGGCCAACTTGCGCATCGCCGGCAGCAGACGTTCCGCAACCGTCTGCGCCGCCGCCACGTGCATAGCCGTCGGGATGACGTCGTTGCTCGATTGCCCGCGGTTCACATCGTCATTCGGATGCGCGCCCTGCCAGCCGGCCGATCACCTCGTTCGCGTTCATGTTGGTGGAAGTGCCGCTGCCGGTCTGGTAGATATCGAGCGGAAAGTGTTCGTCGTACCGTCCCGCTTCCACTTCCGCGGCAGCTTTGGCGATGCCCTCCGCAAGCTCCGGAGGCAGACTGCCCATCCGCCCGTTTACCCGCGCTGCGGCCTTCTTAATCAACCCGAGCGCTCGCAGAAACGCCCGCGGCAACTTGCGCCCGCTGATCGGAAAGTTCTCGATCGCACGCGCCGTCTGTGCGCCATACAACGCGGACTCGGGCACGCGCATTTCGCCCATGGTGTCTCGTTCCGTCCGGTACGCTTCGCTCATGCTTCTATTGTGCCCGCGCCTGCTACGATATAGGCGTGCCGGATCTCGCGATTGAGGGGGTACTTCCTGCTGTTGTTACACCATTCCGCGAAGATGAAGAGATCGATGGAGCTGCTTTGCGTACCATCATCGATCGCCTCGTCCACGCCGGCGTAAACGGCCTGTTTGCAGGCGGTTCGTCTGGTGAGTTTTGCACGCTCGATGCGGAAGAGCGCGCCCGCTCCCTGCGGGTTTGCATGGAGGCCGCGGCCGGCCGCGTGCCCGTTATCGGAAATGTGGGATCCATCACCACGCGCGATACGGTCCGGCTCGCGCACACCGCCGAAGAGATCGGGCTCGACGCCATTGCGATCGTGACGCCCTACTATTTGAAGCCCTCGCAGGACGAACTCTTCGAACATTACATAACCGTCTGCCGCGCGGTGCGGCTGCCGGTGCTGGCGTACAACTTCCCGCAGCACGGCGGCGTCGGGCTCGAACCGAAAACGCTCGGACGCATCGCTGCCGCCTGCGAGAATCTCATCGGCATTAAGGATTCCGGAGGCAGTCTCGAAATGGCCGGGGCCTTCCTGGCGTGCGCCGAACGAGACCTCATCGTTCTGGTGGGGCCGGAGAAGCTCACGCTGGCCGCGCTCGAGCTCGGCTGCGCGGGCGTCGTCACCGGCTGCGGCAATATCGTCCCCGGGCTGTTCGTCGAGCTCTATCGTGCCTGGCGCGAAGGCCGGCGCACGGAGGCGGCGCGATTACAAGAGCTGGTGGACGAACTTGCTTCCACGGTGCCCCTGCATCCGTTTCCGGCCATCCTCAAAGAGGGTATGGAACAGTGCGGCGTACCCGCAGGACGCTGCCGCCGGCCCATTGGGCGCGTGTCCGCGGAGGCCGCGCGCACAGTATCCGGCGTACTCGCGAAGCTCGCGAAAGAAGGTTTTGCAACTGCGGCGCCGAAAGGCGTCACGGCCTGACGGCAGGGCGGTACCAACATGAATAAACTCGCGGAAGAGAAGAGTCCCTATCTGCTCCAGCACGCCGGAAATCCGGTGAACTGGTATCCCTGGGGGCCGGAGGCGTTCGAAAAAGCGCGCGCCGAAAACAAGCCGATCTTCCTTTCCATCGGCTACTCGACGTGCCACTGGTGCCACGTCATGGAGCGCGAGTCGTTCGAAAACGAGCGCATCGCCGAGATCCTCAACCGCGCCTATATCTCGATCAAAGTCGACCGCGAAGAGCGGCCCGACGTCGACCGCATCTACATGACGTTCGTCCAGGCCACCACCGGCAGCGGCGGCTGGCCCATGTCCGTCTGGCTGACGCCCGACCTCCAGCCCTTCTTCGGCGGCACCTACTTCCCGCCGGAAAACCGCTACGGTCATCCCGGCTTCGCATCGATCCTCACTCAGATCGAGGACGCCTGGCGCACCAGCCGCGACCAGATCGAGGAAACGGCGCGCGACGTTGTGGTGCAGCTTCAAAAGCAGGCTGCTGTCGAGCCCGGACACGCCGAGACCATCGATAACGCCGTGCTCGATAGCGGCTTCTTCGTCTTCCGCCGCACCTTCGATCCGCAACTCGGCGGCTTCGGCGGCGCGCCGAAATTTCCGCGCCCTTCGGGCTTCGAGTTCCTCCTTCGCTACCACCGCCGCACCAAAAACCAGGAAGCGCTCGACATGGTGCTGCTGACCCTGCGCGAGATGGCCAAGGGCGGCATGAACGACCAGCTCGGCGGCGGCTTCCACCGCTACTCGGTCGATGAGCGCTGGTTCGTCCCGCACTTCGAGAAGATGCTCTACGACCAGGCGCAGCTCGCGACGTCCTACCTGGATGCGTTCCAGATCACCGGCGACGCCGCCTATGCCGAGGTGGCGCGCGCCACGCTCGATTACGTGCTCCGCGACATGACCGACCCCGAGGGCGGCTTCTACTCCGCCGAGGACGCCGATAGCGTCATCGATCCCGAAGAGCCGCACGTCAAGGGCGAGGGCGCCTTCTATATCTGGACCGCCGACGAGATCCGGCGCCTGCCGTCCCGCAGCCCGAAGCCGCATGGTTCTGCCATCGCTACGGCGTGGCGGATGGCGGCAACGTCGCCAACGATCCGCACCAGGAGTTCACCAACCGCAACATCCTCTACCAGGCCGCCACCATCGAGGAAACCGCGCGGGAATTCGACCGCACCGCCGACGAAGTCCGCGCCGGCATCGACCGTGCCCGCGCTTTGCTGCTCGAAGCGCGTTCGAAACGCATCCGCCCGCATCTCGACGACAAGATCCTCACCTCCTGGAACGGCCTGATGATTTCGGCATTCGCGCTCGCTGGCGCCGCGCTCAATGAGCCGCGCTACGCCGAGGCCGCGCGCCGCGCAGCCAATTTCATCCTCAGCCGCATGTTCGACCCCAAGACCGGAACCCTGCTGCGCCGCTACCGCGCGGGCGAAGCCGCCATCCCGGCATTCCTGGACGATTACGCCCTCTTCGCGCAGGCCCTGCTCGATCTCTACGAGGCGCAGTTCGACTACCGCGATCTCGCGCTCGCCATCCGCATCACCGAAAAGCAGATCGAGTTCTTCGAAGACCGCCAGCAGGGCGCTTTCTTCAGCTCCCCAGCCTTCGACCGCACCCTGTTGATGCGCGTCAAGGAAGATTACGACGGCGCCGAGCCCTCCGGAAACTCCGTGGCCATCCTCAACCTGCTGCGCCTGGTGCAATTCACGGCACGCTCGGACTTCCGCGTCTCCGTCGAACACGCCCTCGCCGCCTTCGCCCCGCGCCTTTCCGCCGGACCCATGACCCTGCCCTACCTGCTCGCCGCGTGCGAATTCCGCATCAGCGATCCGCAGCAGGTCATCCTGGTCGGCGAACGCGACTCCGGCGATACCACCGCGCTCGTGCAAGCTGTACACGCGCGCTTCCTGCCGAACCGAATCGTGATGCTGGTCGATTCGCCCGAATCGCGAAAGGCTCTGGCCGAAGGGATTCCGGCGGTCGAATCCATGGAGAAGGTCGGCGGACGGGCGGCGGCGTACGTTTGCCGTAACTACACGTGCCAGTTGCCGGTTTCCGAGGCTTCCGAATTGGCCGAGTTGCTACAATAGGAATTTCGCCTTTCATCCCATTCACCACACGAACAGGAGGAATTATGGAACGACCTGGAGCTACCACACTGAGGGGCAATCCGCTCACCTTGATCGGACCCGAATTGAAACCGGGTGACGCCGCCCCCGATTTTTCGCTGGTCGATAATGCGTTGAAACCGGTCACTCTCAAAGACACCGGCAACCATGTGCGCATCATCAGCGTAGTTCCTTCCCTGGATACGCCGGTTTGCGATGCGCAGACCAAGAAGTTCAACGAAGCCGCCACGAATCTCCCCGGCGTCGATATCATCACCGTCAGCATGGACCTGCCGTTCGCGCAAAAGCGCTGGTGCGGTGCGTTCGGCGTGGATAAGGTGAAGATGCTCTCCGATCACAAGGATGCGTCGTTCGGCTCTAATTACGGAACGCTCATCAAGGAACTGCGTATCGAAAGCCGCGCGATCTTCGTGCTCGACGCGGATAACAAGGTTCTGCACGCGGAGTATGTGAAAGAGGTCGCGGACTTCCCGAACTACGAAGCCGCTCTCTCGGCGGCCCGTAGCGCCGGCGCGGCCAAGGCGTAAAATCGCGGAGCCGGCAGCCGAGCCGCTGCCGGCTCTCCAAACGAGGTTCGACTGAGCACTACCGAATCCACCACCGCGATGGCGGCGTCCGGCGGGGCTGAAAGTCCCGTGATCCGAGGCGGCCTGCTTCTGGCCGCCGGAGTCCTGACCGGTAACGTGATTGGCTTCGGCCGCGTCTGGTTGACCGCCTACCTGCTGGGCACCCACAGCCGGGCCGATTCCCTGGCGGTGGCGATGGGCCCCATGGACACCTTGAACTCCGTGCTGATCAACAGCGTGGTGTTCGCCTTCGTCCCCATGCTGACGGCCGCTCGCGGCGAGGAGCGCACCGCCCTGTTCCTGAAGCTGGCACGCTGTTTCCTGTGGGTCTCCGCCGCGGTCACCGCAGTCGTATTGATCGCCGCTCCCGGCCTCATGGACGTGCTCGCTCCCGGCCTCGATCCCCTCTATCGCGGGACCGCGGTCACCAACCTCCGCATCTTTTCCCTCTCCACCATCGCCGCCTGCGTGGGAGCCGTCCAGTGCGCGCTGCTCTTCACCGATCGGCGTTTCCTCCCCACGGCGTTCTATCAGGCCGCGCTCAATCTGTTCACCATCATCGGTGCCCTCAGCCTGTGGAAGTTTCTGGGAGTTTACGCGTTCTCTCGTCGGATACACGGTGGGGGCCTGGGCGCAGTTGGGGATTGTCTACTTTGCCGCTCATTCCCGGCTCAAGAAGAAGGGCCTTCCGGACTGCCCGGTCCAGTGGCGCGAACTGCTCGGCAAGCCCGCCTTTTTCGTAATCTATGCCGCCGGTCTCGGCCTGAACATCATCTTCACCCGCGCCTATGCCACCCACGCCGGACCCGGCATGGCCGCGGCGCTCGACTACTGTATGCGCGGCGTGGGCGTCCCGCTCGCCATCCTGGTCAACCCCATCTCCAACTCCCTGCTGCCGGAAATCGCGCGGCTCCGCACCCTGCGCCGCCTCCGCGACGCCTTCCGCCTGATCGATCGCACCGCCGCCCTTTCCGCCCTGGCCGCCGTGTTCGGCTGCGGCTTCGCCCTGATTTTCCGCGAGCCCGCCATCAAGATCATCTTCCAGCACGGAAGATTCACCGCGGAATCCACCCGCATGGTGTCGGCCGTCTTCCTGGGGCTCGGGCCCAGCCTGGTGGGCTGGAGCCTTATCGAAATCGTGGCCGCGTTCGCTGTTCGCGCTCGATCGCCCCTGGCTCCCCGTGATCGCGGCCTCGATCCCCGTGCTCCTCAACGTCACCCTTACCCTACACTGGTATTCCGCGCGCCCGGAACTGCTGGGCGTGCCCGCTTCTTTGGGCTCGTTGGCCGGCTCCCTGGTTCTCTTCGTGCTCATGCACCTGAACCGCAAAGCGCTGGCTCGCCGGGAACTGATAAGGAGGTCCTCTTGCCGGACGATACTTCGCTGCGCGCGCACCTGCTCCAACTGCTCGCGCGGCGGCTCCGCTCACGCGACCTTCGAAGACACCGTAAAGGACATGCCGCTCGATCTGATCGGTGTGCGGCCCGCCGGCTGCCCCTACTCCGCCTGGGAACTGCTCGAGCACATTCGCATCGCCCAGCACGACATTCTCGAATTCAGCCGCTCCGCCGAGTACATCTCCCCCGAGTGGCCTGCCGGCTACTGGCCCAAAGCGCCCGTACCCGCGCACTCGCGCGATTGGATCGAATCCGTCAAGACAGTCATCGCGCGACCGCAAGGCGTTCGAAGCCCTCATCTCCGACGAGGGCAACGACCTCCATAGCAAATTCCCCTGGGGCGACGGTCAGACGCTGCTGCGCGAGGCGCTCCTCATCGCCGACCACTCGGCCTACCATGTGGGACAGCTCCTTCTAGTCCGGCGGCTGCTCGACGCCTGGCACTGACACGGCGGCCCGCGATCGTCAACAATAGGAATGAAATGATCATTGCCGACCTTTCCCAGCTCGCCGGCCGGACGTACCCGGCACGGCGCCGAACCCAAAATCTGGTCGGGGGCGCCAGCCCCATCCAGGCAACCGCGTTCTCCATGGGACACGTCACGCTCGAGCCAAACGGCGGACAGGTGCCGTGGCACAACCAGGAGCAGGAGGAGGTCTATTTCATCGTCGAGGGCACCGGCGAGATGTGCCTCGGCAGCGAACGCATCGCCGTCGAAACCGGCCAGGCCGTCTACATCCCGCCCACTGTCTTTCACCAGCTCACCAATACGGGCGACCGGCCGATGCGGATGATCTATTGCTACGGACCGGCGGGCGACGTTGCGCACTGGCGCCAGGAACTGAGCGGCACCTTGCCGCGGGCCGGAGTCGAAGCTCCGCCGCTTCCCCCGGGCGCGCATCCGCAATGTACCGACAAGCCGGAATAAGATATAGAGCGCGACATGAACCAGAAGACCGTCCACTCCGTCGGGATCATCATGAACGGCGTCACCGGACGCATGGGGCTGAACCAGCACTTGCGCCGGTCTCTGTACGCCATCATGCAGCAGGGGGGCGTGGCCCTCAGCGATAGCGAAGCCATCATGCCGCGGCTGCTGCTGGTGGGCCGCAGCCCTGCGAAACTCGAAGCCATCTCCAAGGAATGCGGCGGCCTGCCTTTCACGACCGATCTCGACGAAGCCCTCGCCGACAGCGATTACTCCATCTACTTCGACGCCCAGACCACCGACCGCCGCGCCGATTCCGTGCGGCATGCCATCGCCGCCGGCAAGCACATTTATTGCGAGAAGCCGATCGCCGGCACGGTCGAGACCGCCATGGAGCTTTACTGCCTGGCTCAGCAGGCCGGCGTCAAACACGGCGTCGTGCAGGATAAGCTCTGGCTGCCCGGCTTGTTGAAACTGCAAACCCTCCGCGACCTGGGCTTCTTCGGCCGCATTCTTTCCATCCGCGGCGAGTTCGGCTACTGGGTGTTTGAAGGCGATACGGTGCCCGCGCAGCGCCCCTCCTGGAACTATCGCGCCGAAGACGGCGGCGGCATCATCCTCGATATGCTCTGCCACTGGCGTTACGTCATCGATAACGTGTTCTGCTCCCGTGAAGGCCGTATCCTGCCTTGGCGCGACGCACATCCCCGAGCGCGTAGACGAAGCGGGCCACACCGTACCAATGCACGGCCGACGACTCCGCCTATGCCACCTTCCAGCTGGAAGACGGCTCCGTCGCCCACTTCAACTCCTCCTGGTGCGTCCGCGTGCGCCGCGACGACCTGCTGACCCTGCAGGTGGATGGCACCAAAGGCAGCGCGGTCGCCGGGCTTCGCCACTGTTGGATCCAGCCCTACGGCGCGACGCCGCGGCCGATCTGGAATCCGGATATCGATAGTCCGCTCGATTATTTCGAGGGCTGGCAGAAGGTGCCGGAGCAAACAACGTTCGATAATGCCTTCAAACGCCAGTGGGAGCTCTTCCTCCGCCACATCGTGAAGGACGAGCCGTTCCCTTGGAGCCTGCTCGAAGGCGCTAAAGGGGTCCAATTAGCGGAAAAGGGCCTGGAATCCTGGCGCAAGCGCGCTGGGTGGACGTCCCCGCCCTTAAGGCCGATTGATCAGGCTCGCAACGTAACCGGCGCCGAATCCGTTGTCGATATTCACCACACTCACATTACTGGAACAGCTGTTCAGCATCCCCAGCAGCGCCGCCAGACCATTGAAACTCGCGCCGTAGCCGATACTCGTGGGCACAGCGATCACCGGACAGGAGACCAGCCCGCCCACCGCGCTCGGCAGCGCGCCCTCCATCCCGGCGCACACCACCACTACCCGCGCCTGGCACAACCGCTCGCGATTCTGCATGAGCCGGTGGATGCCCGCCACGCCGATATCGTGGATGGCCTCGACCTCATTGCCCATCAGCTCGGCCGTGACCTGTGCCTCTTCGGCCACCGGCATATCGCTGGTGCCGGCACATACAACCGTAATTTTGCCGGTGCCGCGGATGGTGCGGTCGCGCCAAAAGCGGATGACGCCTGAAAGCGGCAGGTAATCGGCGCCCGGCAGCCGCGACGTGACCAGGGCGGCGCAATCCCGGTCGGCACGCGTAATAAGGACGTTCTGTGCGTGCTCCAGAAGGCGCTCGGCGATGAGCATGACTTGCTCGGGGGTCTTGCCTTTCGCAAAAATAACCTCCGGCATCCCATGCCGGAGCGCACGATGGTGGTCGACCTTGGCAAAGCCTAGATCTTCAAACGGAAGATGACGCAGGCGCGATACGGCGCCGTCGATATCCATCTCACCCCGGCTCACCTGTTGCAGAAGAATCCGGAGTTGATCCTGGTCCATGTCGTCAGAATATCAGACCTAAAATATGCCGTCCTCTATGCCGCAGTGATAAGCAAAAATCCAACGAAAGTACCAGCATTAGCCTATTGCTGTTTTGGAGCTTTCGGGCTATTGTTAGGAGCGCCAGGATCTCTCATATTGGAACAGCATGAACTTGGATATCGGAGGAAGGCCCAAGGAGTTTGTTTTCTCCAGTGAACGAAGAGGAACCAGCAGATTCCCGCTTCGAGAAGAAGTCAGGTACCGGGTGCTGCATAGCCGGGGCAGCCAGACTTCCGGGGTTGGCAAAACCCTGAATATCGGCAGCGGCGGAATTCTATTTACAACCGAAGAAGAATTGCCCGTTGGCCGAATGGTGGAAATATCCGTAAATTGGCCGGCGCGTCTCGATGGAACTTGTCCCCTGAAATTCGTGGCCACCGGGCGCGTGGTACGTGCCGAAAATCATCAGGCCGCAGTAAGAATTGAGCGCTACGAATTCCGGACCCGCGGCGCCGCAATGACTTCAGCCGGGTAACACCGGTTCAAGCGTCGCGGTGGACTGTTTCCACGCCGAACGCCGGCAGACACACCGCGATATACTCCGCACCCTCTTCACCCGGAGTGCTGTACCGAACCCACTCTCCGCGGTGCGTGACCACCGCTTGCCCTGCGTGGACATCAAGCACTCCGTCGTGAGATTCCACTCGCAAAGTTCCTCGAAGTACGACCGTAAACTCATCGAACTCGGGGGTTTGTCCCGGCTCCTGCCACCCGCCCGGGCTGCGCATGTGAGCGATGCTCAACTCCCGATTCCCGGAGTTTACGCGTCCGATATACTCATCGATCAGCTTCGGCTTATTGCCCGCCGCCTCCACCCGGGACGGGGCTTCAATCCGTGTCGGCATATTGTCCCTCTCTTCCTTTGTATTCAAAGATTAACAGAGTCGGTTAAATCAGACTTGCCGTCCTGTCGGGGGCATCGGTATACTGGCATTTTCGCTGAGACGTTTATGACGGCGAGAGATGAATTCGACCCCCTGGCTCCCCAGCGGGAAGCCGCATTCTTTTACGGCCTCTTCCTCCGTGGACACGATATCGAAAGCCTGCGCCAGGATATCGATGTTCCCCGCTCGATGATGGACAAGTGGATGAAAGCGCGGGATTTTGAGCATTCCTTCCGCGAAAATCTGCAGCGTATCTACAGTTACCGCAAGCAGGTCCTGGCGATCTTCGACGGCCTCGTCTCGAACGAGCAGATGCGTCCCCGCCTCCAATAGGGCCGCCCTTTCACCTGCCAGGTGAAGTTCGCCTCTACTGCAATTCCCGCGTCAAAAACGCCAGGCGGTCCGCATACTCGTCGATTTGCTTTGCCGTGGGTTTGCCGCCGCCATGCCCGGCACGCGTCTCGATGCGGATCAACACCGGCCGGTCCGCCGCCTGAGCCGCCTGCAGCGTCGCCGCGTACTTGAAGCTGTGTCCCGGCACCACCCGGTCGTCGTGATCCGAAGTGGTAATCAGCACCGCGGGATACCGGCCGCCCGCGCGGATGTTGTGCAGCGGCGAATAAGCCCGCAGCACCGGAAAATCCGCCGCGTTATCCGACGACCCATACTCCCCCGTCCATACCGACCCGATCGTGAATTTCTGGAACCGCAGCATGTCCATCACGCCGACCGCCGGCACCGCCGCTCCGAACAGGTCCGGCCGCTGATTCAGCACCGCACCCACCAGGAGCCCGCCGTTACTGCCCCCCACGATCGCGAGCCGCGAACTTTTGGTGTAGCGCTGCGCAATCAGCCATTCCGCCGCGGCGATGAAGTCGTCGAACACATTCTGCTTTTTGGCTTTCACCCCGGCCATGTGCCACGCTTCGCCGTACTCGCCGCCGCCCCGCAGATTCGCGACCGCGAACACGCAGCCACTTTCGAGCCACGCCATCACCCACGGACTGAACTCCGGCAGCACGCTTACGTCGAACCCGCCGTAGCCGTAAAGCACCGTCCGGTGGCTGCCATCGAGCGGGATCCCCTTCCGGTGCACCAGCGACATGGGAATCCGGGTGCCATCTTTGCTCGGGTAAAAGACCTTCCCGGTCACGAACTGTCCCGGGTCGAAGCTGAGCTTGCTTTCGCGCACCGCCGTCGCACGATCGTTCTGCAGATCGAGGCGGAAGATCGTCCGCGGCGCCGTATAGCTGGTGAACGCGAAGAAGGCCTCGCGATCCGCCTGCCGCGAGGGAAAAATCTCGACCTTCCCCGGACCGGGCAGCGTGACCTCATGCTTCAACCCGCCATCCGCGCCGAAAACCTTCATCTGGCTCGACGCATCCTTCAGGTAGTTCACGACAAAGCGGCCGTTGGCCATCATCGCGGCATCCATCGCCTCGGCCTGCTCCGGCACAATCTCGCCCCAGTTCGCCCGCTCGGGATGAGCCAGGTCGATGCGGATCACTCTGCCTTTGGGCGCCTGCCACGTCGTGCGCAGGTACAGGTTCGTCCCCTCCGTCCCCAGGGGCAGGTAGGCGGCGTCCAGCTCGTGGATCAGTTCTATGGTCTGGTGCGACGGGTCGCGGAGATCCTGGTAATAAAGCAGGTTCTTCGCAAAGTCATTGGTCTGCACCACGATGAAGAGATAGCGCCCATCGTCGGAGACATATGGCTCCCAGAGCCACTCGGGGTGGTCGGGGCTCTCGTACACCAGCCGGTCGCCGGACTGCGACTCGCCCAGCCGGTGAAAGTAAATCTTCGAGTTCGTATTGGCGCCGCGCAGCGCTTCGCCGGCCTTCGGTTCGGGAAAGCGGAGGTAGTAGAAACCGCCCCCGTCGGGAGCCCATGCCACCGGCACGAACTTGATCCAGCGCACATGATCGGCCAGGTCCTGTCCGGTTTCGACGTTGCGCACCCGCCACTCGGCCCAATCCGAACCCGCTTCGGCGATCCCGTAAGCCAATAGCTTGCCGTCGTGATCGGGGACGGCTCCGGCCAGCGCGGCGGTTCCATCGGCGCGCAGTGTGTTGGGGTCGAGCAGCACGCGCGGCGTCCCCGTCAGACCCTCCGAAACGTAAAGCACATCCTGGTTCTGCAGCCCATCATTGCGGAAGAACAGGTACCGCGGACCGGCCTTCTCGAAGCGCGTGAAGCGTTCGTAATCGTAGAGCTTCGTGAGCCGCTCCTTAAACCGGGCGCGTTCGGGAATCCGCGAAAGGTATTGCTGGGTGACCTGGTTTTCGGCCTTGACCCACGCAGCCGTTTCCGCGGAATCCGTGTCTTCGAGCCAGCGGTACGGGTCGGCGATCTTCACTCCGTGGTAGTCGTCCACCACGTCGCCCTTGCGGGCTGCGGGATATTTGACGGGTTGTGCAGACATTGCGGCCATGGCGAGGAACAGGCAGATCACCGCATACTTCACGACGCCCTCCTATCTTGGAGCCGCGTTCAGCAACCCCCGGATTCGCATCCAATCGGCCAGGCGGGCCGGCCACGAAGATAGGGCCTCATCGGTCTGTCCCAGTCCTGCGCCATGGCCGCCGCGCTCGTAAATGTGCATCTCGGCCGGGACCCCGGCCTTGCGCAGCGCCAGGTAAAACAGCACGCTGTTCTCCACCGGAACCGTGGTGTCGGCCGTGGTGTGGAACAGGAACGTGGGCGGCGTCTGCGGCGTCACCTGTAGCTCGTTCGAGAGGTTTTCCACCAGCTTAGGATCGGGGTTCGGGCCCAGTAGCGCGTTCTTCGAGCCCTGATGCGCGTATTGGCCGAAGGAGATCACCGGGTAGCAGAGCACCAGGAAGTCGGGCCGGCTGCTGACACGGTCGATCGGGTCGGCCGCGCCGGGATTTCCGGCATCGAAGTGCGTGCCCGCGGTCGACGCCAGGTGGCCTCCCGCCGAAAAGCCCATGATGCCGATGCGATTGGCCGCCACGCGAAATTCGCCGGCCTTATAGCGCACCGTGCGGATGGCCCGCTGTGCGTCGCCAAGCTCGATGGGATGCCGATACTTCGGGCCCAGCCGGTATTTCAACACGAACGCTGTGACCCCTAGCGAGTTCAGCCATCGTGCGATCTGGTCGCCCTCTTTGTCCATGGAAAGGTGCAGGTAGCCTCCCCCGGGAAAAACCACGACGGCCGTCCCTGTGCCCTGTCCTTCCGCCACCGGGTAGGAAGCCAGCGTGGGGATGTCGATCTCTTCGTTGCCCTGCGCACCCGGAGCGCCGTTGGGCCACAGCGGCTCGGGGGTTGGGGTGCGCGGTGACTGCGCCAGTGCCAGTGCCGAAGCCATTGCCAGACAGATCAGGAAGCGGGTCATCGGTCTTACGGTATCACGCGCCGGGACTGAATTCTGCGAACCAATCCGGGAGATTTTCGTCTGAATATCAAAGGCATTTTCCATGCAGAACCGCATTGCCGATTTGCGCTACGCTTTCCGCGCCCTGCGAAAAAACCCGCTGTTCTCGGCGGTCGCCATCCTCACGCTCGCCCTGGGCGTAGGTGCGAATACCGCGATCTTCACGCTGGTCGACACGGTGCTGCTGCGTCCTCTGCCATTTCCCGACGCCGGCCGCCTGGTCTTCGTCTGGGAGGAGACCAACATTTTCGGTCTCCGCGACAGCGTGGTCGCCATGGGCAACTTCACGGAGTGGCGCGCGCGGAGCCGATCGTTCGAACGGATCGGCGCGCTGGAGCAGGGCCGCTTCGCGCTGGCCGGCTCTTCGGAAACCATGGAAGTGCAGGGAAGTGTCGTGACCGCCGGCCTGCTCGGTACGCTCCGCGTACGTCCGGCGCTCGGCCGCCTTTTCCGCGAGGACGAGGACCACCCCGGCACGCCCAAAACGGCGATCCTGAGCGACGGCCTGGCGCCGCGCCACGGGCGGCGACCCTCAAATCATCGGCAAGACCCTGACGCTCAATGACGAGAAGTACGAAGTGGTCGGCGTCATGCCGCCGGGCTTCCATTTCCCCGATCGCGGGAATGACCTCTGGGCTCCTGCCGGCGCCTTCTACCGTCCCGCCGACTTCATCAACCGTGGGCGCCACAACTCGATGGTGGCCGCGCGGCTCGCTCCCGGCGTCTCGATCGAGCACGCCAACCAGGAGATCCGCGCCATCGCCGCGCAGTTGGCACAGGAATACCCCGAGACCAACCAAAATATCGGTGCCTTTGTCGCACCCATGCGCGACCACTTCGTCCGTGAGACCCGCGCCGCCTTGTGGGTATTGCTCGGCGCCGTGGGTTTCGTGCTGCTCATCGGCTGTGCCAACATTGCGAATCTGCTCCTTGCCCGCGCCGCGGGACGGCGCCGGGAAATCGCCATCCGTGCCGCTATCGGCGCGGGCCGCGGCGGGCTGATCTGGCAACTTCTCACCGAAAGCCTGGTGCTCTCCCTCGCCGGCGGCCTGGCAGGTCTGCTCGCCGCGCTCTGGGGAATCCGCTTCCTCGAAAAGCTGGTGCCGGGCGGCATCGCCTCGGTTTCCGCGCTTCAGGTGGATGTGCGGGTGCTCGGCTTCACTCTCGCGATCTCGATCCTCACCGGCCTGATCTTCGGCCTGGTTCCGGCGTTTCAGGCCCTCCGCTTCGATCTGCAGCAGGTCTTGAAACAGGGAGGCGGCGGCCGCAACGCCACCTCCGGCCGCTCCATCGAACGAGTTCTCGTGATCGCCGAAGTGGCCCTGGCCTTCGTGCTGGCCATCGGAGCCGGCCTGCTGATTCAGACCTTCGCGCGGCTGCGCGGCGTCGACCCCGGTTTTCCGGTCGGGAACCTCCTCTCTGTGCGCATTTCCGGATCGCCCCAGCGCTACCGGACTATCCAAACTCTGACCGGACTCGAAGACCGCCTCCTTCGCTCCGTCTCGGCGCTACCCGGAGTGGCTTCCGCCGGCCTGACCAATGGCGTACCGATCGCTTTCAAGGGCTGGGTCAACGGATTCGAGATCGAGGGACGTCCGGTGATGGCCAACTCCAATTTCCGCGTGGTCACCCCGGGGTTCCTGGAAACGCTTGGAGTGCCGCTGATCGAGGGCCGCTCCATCGAACGGTTCGACGTGAACGAGCCGCCTACCGCGGTCGTGGTGAATCAGGCGTTCGCGCACCAGTTCTGGCCGGACGGGCACGTGCTCGGCAAGCGCCTCCGCTTCGGAGCGGACGAACCGTGGATTCCCGTTGTGGGCGTGATTGCCGACGTTCATCAGGCGGGCCTGGACGTTCCCGCCAAGGCAGAGATGTACCTTTCCTCCGCGCAGGTGCCGGTCCCACCGAACTATCTGCTGGTCCGCACCACGCACGACCCGCTCAGCCTCGCGAATCCCATCCGCCGCGCGATCCACGCCGCGGCCCCGGATATCGCGGTCGCCGACGTCAGCAGCATGGATCAGATCCTTGACCGCGAAGTCTCCGGACACAAGATTCAGATGACCCTGCTGGCCCTGCTTGCCGGAGCAGCGCTGCTGCTTGCATCGCTCGGAATCTATGGGGTGCTGGCGTATCTGGTGAGCCGGCGCACGCAGGAGATCGGCATCCGCATGGCGCTCGGCGCCGGTCCCGGCGATGTGCTGCGCGCGATCCTCGGAGAAGGACTGGCGCTGGCCGCGGGAGGCATTGCACTCGGGCTCGCCGGGGCAATTGCGCTCACGCGCCTGATCGCCAAACTGCTGTTCGGCGTGACCGCGACCGATCTCGCGACCTTCGTCGCCGTGGCCGCACTCTTGATGCTGGTAGCGGCTCTCGCGAGCTGGCTTCCGGCCCGCCGCGCAATGCGCGTGGATCCGGCTATGACGCTTCGCGAGGATTGACCAGGCGCACGTCGCCGTTGCCCCACGCCGTGTGGCGCCCTACGCCGACCCAGCGCGCCGCCCGCAGCCAGGGCACGAATTCGCGCAGGTCCCCCGTATAGTCCGCCGTGCCCGTGAACCCGCCAAGCAGATGGACCTGGCCGGTCCTGCCGGACTTGCGCGCCACCCGCTGCTGCTCCAGGTCGCAATGCGAAATGCGGATGGCCGCCGCGCGCTCGCCGAGCCCGCGGAAGTCGATCTCGAGCGGCCCCGGGCCGTACAATGACCGCAATGTGCTGATGCGGTCCCGCAGCCGGCCGAAGAGCGTGCCGAACTCCGGGCGCTCCGCCACCGCGCCCGCTGCCTTCAATTCCGTTGGCGTCAGGAAACGCAGGCGCACGTGCTCCACGGGTTCGGCAGAAGCTTCGAAACCTAACCGGCAAGATTCCATGGCGGCCCGATCGTCCAGGCCGAGCTGCTCGGTGCGTTCCAGTTGGACGCGTCCGCGCCGCGGCCCGACGCCCGTCTCCGCCCAACCCTCGAAAGCCCTGCGAATCGCTTCGAGCACGGTTTCACGGAGGTCGAAGACATGCACGTCGAAGTAAAACCAGCTATTGGAGGAAACCGTCAGGCCGTCCAGATGCGCGGCACGAAACAGATACGGACGCGGCCAATCGGCGAGACCGCTCGGCGCGCGGCCAGCCGGTCCGCCTGGCTCGAATAGCCGCTTGTAGACATCGGTCGGCGCCGATTCGCGCAGCAATATGCCGAATGCGCCGCGCAAAGTGTTGGAGCTCTTTCCGCGCGGAAAATGCACGGCATCGACCGTCCGGAAGTGGAAGCGGTAACGGCCAAATTCGAGCGTATTCACCAAAGCGGGCGGGCTTTCCTCCTGGTGTATAATGGTAGGGCATTTGACTCGATCTTCGCTTCGTAACCAAAGAGGGGGTTGCGTGAGTCCTTCCGCACCCCCTCTTTCGCTATCGGGGTCTCGAATTAAGAGTCGTGTGCATTTTGAGCAAAAGAAGGAATAGAGGCAGATGAAAGAAAAAGGCACAGTGAAGTGGTTCAACGCAGCCAAGGGCTATGGCTTTATCCAGCGTGAGAACGGAGAGGACGTCTTCGTGCACTTCTCGGCGATTCAGTCGCAGGGGTATCGCACCTTGGATGAAGGTGCGCGAGTGGAGTTTGAAGTGACGAAGGGCCCCAAAGGTCTGCAGGCGACCAACGTCTCCATGGCCTAACGAATTCGCGCGGGCCGGCCCGCCCGACGACCGGCCGGCCCGCCAAATCAACGTGGAGGGATATGAGCAAAGAGGACAGCATTGAGGTAACCGGAACCGTTCTGGAAAAGTTCCCCAGCGGCCTCTTCAGCGTACAACTCGAACAGAATCGTGTCGTGCTGGCTCACCTTGCCGGCCGCTTACGCCGGAACCGGATTCGAGTCCTGGCTGGCGACAAGGTCACCCTCGAGTTGTCTCCCTACGATCTCACCAAAGGTAGAATCACCTTCCGCCACCGGTAGTCGTCGTCTTAACCCCTCGAGTCCTCGAGCGGTACCAGCCGGTACGTATTTTCACACACGATCATAGTGCCAGCGTGCTAAAAAACAAAGGGTACAGTCACGCGGCGGCTTCCCTCTCTTTTCCCACGCCCTTGGACCCCGTCGTGCAACATGGCTTGTCGATAAGGTATCTTTAAGGCATCCAATGAAAGAGCCGAACCGTCCCGATGAACGACGGCGCACCAGAGTTAAACCGTCCGCCGCTACGATGAAATTGGAAGGGGTTCAGGACCGGCCGCGCACGAATCAGAACCGCTCCCGCAAACAGGCGTCAGACCTGATCGAAGATCTGACTGCCGTATTGTCCCAGAAAGTTGTGGGTCAACCTGCCGCCACCAGGGTAATTGTCCCGTATGTGCAGATGTTCCAGGCAGGCCTGGCGCCGGAAGGGCGTCCGGTCGGCGTCTTCCTGCTCTTGGGACCGACCGGTACCGGAAAGACTAAAACCGTCGAAGCGTTGGCGGAAGTCCTGCACGGCAGCGAGAAAAATCTACTCAAGGTCGATTGCGGCGAGTTCCAAATGGAACACGAGGTCGCGAAGCTCATTGGCGCACCGCCCGGCTACCTGGGCCATCGTGAAACCCAGCCGATGCTTACCCAGCAGAAGCTGAATGCCGTCACCAGCGAAAAGTGTAACCTCTCCCTGGTGCTGTTCGATGAAATCGAAAAAGCGGCTCCGTCGATGACGCGGCTGCTGCTCGGCGTCCTCGATAAAGGCGTTCTGCGGCTGGGCGACAACTCGACCGTCAATTTCGAGAAGAGCCTGGTGTTTCTGACCAGCAACCTCGGCGCGCGTGAGATGATGCGCGAAATCAATCCGGAGTTCGGTTTTCAGTCCGTCAAGAGCTCGGAACGCACGGACCTGACGAGCAAGCTGCAAAACATCGCCCTGGTGGCGGTGCGGAAACGCTTCTCGCCGGAATTTGTCAACCGCATCGATTGCATCATCACCTACCAGCCGCTGACGCCCGAATCACTCTCGGCGATCCTCGACAAGCAGATTGCCGACCTGCAGAATCACGTCAACACGCGGCTCGGCAGCCGGTCGTTTATCCTCGAGGTTCCGCCCGAAGCGCGGCATTTCCTGCTCGAAAAGGGCACCAGCGCGGAATACGGAGCTCGCGAGCTGAACCGGACCATCCATCGGCACTTGACGCAGCCCCTGGCCACCCTGGTTGCCACCAACCAGGTGAGTGCCGGCGCGAGAGTGTTAGTGGAAGTGTCCGCCGACAGTGGAAAGCTCAATCTTCGTTCGGAAGCTTCGAGCGGCGTCCCCGCTCCGGCCAATCCAACTGTTCTGCTGGTCGATGACAACCGCGACCTGCTGCACTTCCTGGAGCGCCTGATGGCGAACGACGGTTGGACGCTGCTGACCGCGGAATCGGCCACCGAAGCCAAGCGACTGGTCGAGCAGCACAAGCCCAACGCCGCGCTACTCGATTACATGCTCCCGGACGGCAACGGTGTCGAACTGGGAGTGGAGTTCCTGCAGTCCGTGCCGCAGATGCTGGTCATCGTGATGACGGGAACCATCCTGCCGGCCGAAGAGGAAGCCCTCTGCGAGGAACATAATTTCCCGGTGCTGCGGAAGCCCTTCCTGGCCTCCGATGTCATGAACCAGATCCGCAGCCGCCTGTCTCCGGCCGGCGCAGGCCGGGGCGCCTAGCGCCCGCGGCCGCCGATGTGAGCGCTGAACCCTCCGCGCATCGCCGGGGCGCCCGACATGCGGGGTCCCGCGAATCGCGGAGCAGGCGTCACGGCACGGAAGCCGGCGGGAACGCGTCCGCGATAGACCGGCCCTCTCCAGCCGTAATAAGGCGCCACATAGGCATGCCAGTAGACCGGTGAGTAGAACCCAAAGCCAAAGCCGAACGGGCTCGCGATGTAGCCCATGCCGGGTACGAAGGCCCAACTGTCATACCAGGGGTTCCAATACCAGCCCGTGCCCGCGTACCACGCCGGATTGCTCACCACGATGGCCTGCGCCGACGTGGCATTCGCCTCCGCCACGTACTGTGCGCGCAATTTGCTCCAGTCATAGAGCGCGGAGGTCTGGTCGCGGTCGAACTTCTGCGTCTTTACCTCTGCTGTCCCGAGCGCCAGCGCGTGGCCCTTCTTCACTTCGATCGACCGGTCGTTCTGCGTAACGACGGCCTGGCCGTCATACACCGAAAGCAGACCGGGGTTCGCCTGAAACTGATAGATTCCCTTCTTCACCAACTGCGTATTGACACCGTTTGCGGTCACGTTCAGGTGGTTTTCCGACGCCACCTGGTCCACTTCGATCAGCGCCGTGCCCCGCTGCAGCTCGACATGGGTATCGATCAGCGAAGGGTCGACCATCTTGACCGACGTATTGTGATCCATCCGCAGGAAGACACCCGGCGTCAAGAGCATCTCCGCCCTGCCGTCCGCCGTCTGGAGCACCTCTCCAGGCGCTACGGCCGCGTTGCCGACTGTGTTGTAGCCTACTTCGGTCCCATCCAGTGATACCTGTCCCTCGGTGTAATTGATCATGCCCGGGCGCCCAACATTGACCTGTTGTGCCGGGGCGATCAGTGCTGCCGCGAACAGCCAACCGGCCAGCCGGATCGGTGTTTTCAACAGCCTACAAGTCATATCCCAAGTCCTTTCTACTAAGTTGGATGCGGGGTATCCCTGAGGCGTTCCGGAAGGGCAGCGATCTTTACATTAAAACAAGAAAGGCCGCTCCCCTTTCGGGGAACGGCCTCTAAGTGGTTACTTTTCAGCGGACTAGTAGTCCATCTCGGGACCGTGGCCGCCCGGACCGGCCGGAGCCGACTTCTTCTCCGGAATCTCCGCGATCATCGCTTCGGTCGTCAGCATCAGGCTGGCGATCGACGCGGCGTTCTGCAGAGCGGTACGGGTCACCTTGGTCGGATCGATCACGCCCGCCTGCACCAGGTCTTCATAGGTGTCGGTCGAAGCGTTGAAGCCGAAGTTGGGGTTCGAGTTCTCGCGAACCCTCTCCACCACGATGGCGCCCTCGGTGCCCGAGTTGACCACGATCTGGCGCAGCGGCTCTTCGGTGGCGCGCCTCACGATGTCGACGCCGATCTGCTCGTCGCCGGCAATCTTCAGTCCCTGGAGGGCCTTGGACGCGCGCAGCAGGGCCACGCCGCCGCCCGGAACGATGCCTTCCTCAACCGCGGCGCGAGTGGCATGCAGAGCATCTTCCACACGGGCCTTCTTTTCCTTCATCTCGGTCTCGGTGGCCGCGCCGACCTTGATCACCGCCACGCCGCCGGCCAGCTTCGCCAGCCGCTCCTGCAGCTTCTCACGGTCGTAATCGGACGTGGTCTCTTCGATCTGGGCGCGGAGCTGCTTAATGCGGCCCTCGATCGCCTTCTGGGAGCCGTTGCCGTCCACGATGGTGGTATTGTCCTTGTCCACCGTCACGCGCTTCGCACGGCCCAGGTCTTCCAGGCGGACGCCTTCCAGCTTAATGCCGGTCTCTTCCATGATCGCCTTGCCGCCGGTGAGGATCGCGATGTCCTCCAGCATGGCCTTGCGGCGATCGCCGAAGCCCGGAGCCTTCACGGCGCAGGCGTTCAGGGTGCCGCGCAGCTTGTTGACCACCAGGGTGGCCAGCGCTTCGCCTTCCACTTCCTCGGCGATGATCAGGAGCGGCTTGCCGGAGCGAGCGATCTGCTCGAGCAGCGGCAGCAGGTCCTTCATGTTGCTGATCTTCTTCTCGTGGATCAGGATGTACGGATCCTCGAGCACCGCTTCCATCCGGTCCGGATCGCTCACGAAGTAAGGCGAGAGGTAGCCGCGGTCGAACTGCATGCCTTCCACGGTGTCGAGCTCGGTGTGCATGGTCTTCGATTCTTCGACCGTGATCACGCCGTCCTTGCCGACCTTCTTCATCGCCTCGGCGATGATGCCGCCGATGGTGGAGTCGCTGTTGGCCGAAATCGTGCCGACCTGGGCAATCATGTCGCCCGAAACCGGCTTGGAGAGCTTCTTCACTTCCTCGGTGGCCACTTCGACGGCCTTCTCGATGCCGCGCTTGAGGGCCATCGGGTTGGCGCCGGCCGCAACCGCCTTCACGCCTTCGCGGAAGATCGACTGCGCCAGGATGGTGGCGGTGGTGGTGCCGTCGCCGGCCACGTCGCTGGTCTTCGACGCCACTTCGCATGTTCTCCAGCGTGCGGAATCCCTTTCTTGCTTCCAACATCATGAATCAGATCCGCAGCCGCCTCTCTCCGGCCGGGGCTGGCCGCGACGCTTAAATAGGCTCAAGCAGACCTGCAGAGGTGAGCCCGACCTGTCGACTGTCCGTGAGAACACGCGGACGCAGTCTGTTGCCGCTTGCCCGGCACCGCAACCTCCGATCTCGGCTCCTCTGCTTCGGCTCCGAGGGAACTTTGCCCCGAAGCTGTGGAACCTGCTCGGCGCCTTAATGAACAAAGAGGCCCGGAACGGTCTTCGCCCCAGGCCTTAAACTGCATCACAGATAGTACGCTAGCGCGGCGGATTCACTGGTTCAGCTTAGCTGACATTCGCTCCCCCCATTGGGTCCAAGCGTTAACATATTGGGCGCGTTTCTCTGCGGGGACTGGAGCGACGGAGATAAATGGCGCGATAGCGGAATCGACGTACTCACTATTCTCGCCCGTGGTGAAGTGCGCCAGTCTTCTGATAGCGTCTGCAGTCAGGACAGGGACACCATTCGCAAACAAGCTCAGCCCACGAATTGCTGCATCCTGAGCGGCGGGATCAGAGCCTTTCAGCAGGTTTAGGAGACAATACACCGCCCCTTTCGTGTGGATCATCACTAGTGCCTGCAAAGCAGGCTCACTGAACGCAGGAACATCAGCCTGAGCGAGGGCCGCCAACGAGGCCACGTCTCGAGAGTCCGTGCCGCGCCATGCCATCAGGGCCAACCCAATCTCCTGGGAGGGCTGCGCCGCTGCCAGTCGCTTTGCCTGCGCCGCTACTTGTGCCAGTGCGGCACTGTCTTGCCCCCGTATGCCAGCGGCTAGCGCCAGCGCACTCAGGGTGGGAGAGGCAGACTGGGCGAACACTTGGAGATCTGGTTCTGTAACCTGAGATTGCTGCCGCCATGTTCATCGGATTTTCGCGAAACAAAGTGTTCATCGTTATCGTATATTCCAGCGATTCGTCTACATGCGATGGATCTGGCTTCAGGATGTTCCATACCGCTTCATAGCAGCTGGTTCCCAACGCTGGTTTCTGTATTGAACTACCCTTATCGACCGTGGGGATCGAAAGACCGGAAGCGAAGAGGGGCGCATTTGGTCCGCCAATGGCCAAGATCTCCCACATTCCAGTTCCATTCCGTGTTAGGAACCATAAGGCACGATAGCGATCAGGTCTCATCTTCGCTGCCGTTAACGAACCCGGCCACACAGAAGTGATGACCGCCCCCGGCGTTAGGGCGCCCTTGATTGTGGTGTCCACGGCGATCGTGAACACAGCTGGATACGAAGTCACCGTAACGGGCTCAATTGTCCCTGTTATGACAGCCTCAGCGCTGTCGCACGCCGTTTTCAGGATCTGACCCTGTGCAGCCGCGACACCCGTAGCTACGAGCAAAGCACCAACGGCGAAGAGATTTGATGTGAAATGCATGCTGTTCCGCTCTCCTCTCGACATTACCAATAATTAATATCTTCCGCATGGTCCTGGAACAAGGCCTGTTTGCATTGGTTGGCCAACTGGCCGAGCCAGCTTCCGGCAGTGCTGTCCCCAACCCACCACATCTGTTGGATGTCGACGATAGCCTGCTGTAGAAGCTGCGAGATGCCGACACGCGTAAATGTGTTTGCCGGGACAGGATTTTGCGACTTGGGCGTGCAACCGGCATCTCCACAGTCCGCCACGATATCGTCCTGATGTCGTATAGAGGCGTCCAGTCGGTATGTCGCATTACCCGGCGGGAGTCGCAGTTATGCTGTACCAGTATGCGCTTGCACCGCCAGGCCACCACGAACGATAGGCACCAGGAAAGGTTTCGTGATACGCCACAGAGGGCATGCTTAAAGCACATAGGTCCGTAAAGGTAAAATAGTCCTGCGACCAATAGCCCGGTCCCGACTCCCCAATTGTAATACAGGGAGCTCGGATTCCTGCCTGCCGGCCGATTGACTGCTAGCGTCACCGGAGCCGTCGCAGAGAACCCGCCGACACTTGCTGTGATTACGACATCTCTGAGGCAGCCACCACTCGGAGCTTTGGCCTGTGCAACGGTGGTGTTGCAGTTGGTGCACGTGAGCTGCACTTTGTCGTTGCCTTGGCTGATAGTGTAATTAAGGGTCCATGGGCTATTGGAATTGCCCATTATGGAGGCAGACGTGTAGTACCCGTTCGCAGGATCCTCCTTGCCCACGGATCCGAACCACCACATACCGATAGTGTCATGACCGGCAGGGTCCTTTGCCGTGATGGTGGGCCGGGTTACCGTGACGATTGGTGAAGGAGCGGGATTTGAAGGGTCGATCTGAATCTTATTGGAACCGCTATTACAGTACCCGTACGATGTTAAGGTGATCTGATAGTCACCATTGCCACGTGGCTCAAGGGTCGCCGTCACAGTGCCAGATGTGTATCCTGCCTGGACCGTGCCGTTATATATTACCCCGGTGCCGGTAGAACTGGCGACCTCAGTCCACGAGCCCCTCCCGCCGGTCGGAAATTGAGATGCGCCGTGAGATACACTACCCAATTGCCAACAACTTGTTGTGTTGTTTCCAGGGCAGCGCTGCCGGAGACTTGGTTTCCTGAGGTTCGGGTCAAAGACGGCGTCCCAGGTGGTTGCTGCTTAACCCGCAAGTCGCACTGGCCATGTAGCATATGTGGTGCGAAGGCTAACGCCAATGACGATAGCCATAGCATGCGTAATTCTGCGCAACGAATCACTGCGGTTATCCTTTCTGTCCAGATGGAATCTCACCCTTTGGTGAACATCAAGGCGGGCAGAAGCCGAGGACGAGCGTGAAACCGACGCCTACTGGGCTACGACGAGAAATGACATGCCCGACACCCAGTTATCAATGACAATGCAATGACTATGACCGTAAGATAGTCAAAATGAGAGAAGGCTCAAACTAACGAGACTAACTATCGAATTTCGCCTGAATATATCTACACTTTGTGGGCGATTTGTTGACATAACTAAGGTATGAGCAGACCCACGGGGGTTCGTCGCGGCTTTTGACGCGGTGGAAAAGCGCCGATTTGAAGCAATCCATTTGCTGGATAAAGGACGGAACCAGACTGACATCGCGCATCGCCTCAAGATGCCTCGCTCGACCGTCGTCCGTTGGGCGGGCCGGCGGCGCGCCAACGATTAGCGGCACGTCAGCGACAGGAACTGGAGCGACTTGGTTACGAAGCTGTGGATCCCGCCCGCGAGCGGCCGATCTGATCGAACGGGAGTTCGGCTTCCGCTGCCATACTAGTCGTGTCTGGAAAGTTCTGGTGAATTTCGGCTGGGGGCCGCAGCGCCTGACCGGCAGGGCGCACAGGCTCGATGGAGAATTGATTCAGACCTAGCGGAAGGCAGTCTAGCCCCGCATTAACGTCAAAGAAGGAGCCTGCCGGGAAGGGCGCATGCTGGTCTTCGTCGATGGAACTGAACTGAGCCAAAGCTCTGGTGCGGGATACATCGCACTGGCGGGTCCAAGTGAGTACGTTCCGCCATACGCGCCGGAACGGAACTCAATCAAAATGCCATCCGGCGCGTGCTGGAAACGCACGACTTGCCGAACAACTGCCCAAGGATTACTGGCAGCTGAGCGAGGGAGCACGCCCTACGCCGCGCAGACCCCAGCTGATCACCGCCTTTTAGGAGCAGGCTTCTTCATGGTCAGTTTAGACCTCTGATTCAGTTATCGTCCTCTGCATTATGCGGGAATCAATAATCCCAGGCTGACGTGCGGGATTTCGCGGCAAGCAATGGGGCGGCAACGGAAGGGATCCGGGCAGAAAGGATGGCCGGCTGTTGCGGAGTGTGAGGAGCAGAAGCCGGCAGGAGCCCCGCCCTTCTGTCGACGGCCGGGCTTGACCAACTTGTTTTTTCTGGCCCGGCGGAGTTGGGCCTTCGAGGAGAAGGAGAGCACCAAAAAGGCCACGCCCCTTTCGGGGACGCGGCCTCTAAGTGGTTACTTTTCAGCGGACTAGTAGTCCATCTCGGGGCCGTGGCCGCCCGGACCGGCCGGAGCCGACTTCTTCTCCGGGATCTCGCGATCATGGCTTCGGTGGTCAGCATCAGGCAGGCGATCGACGCCGCGTTCTGCAGCGCCGAGCGGGTCACCTTGGTCGGATCGATGACGCCCGCCTTCACCAGGTCTTCATACTTGTCGGTCGACGCGTTGAAGCCGAAGTTCGGGTTGTTGTTCTCGCGGACCTTCTCGACCACGATCGCGCCTTCGACGCCCGGAGTTGCCCACGATCTGGCGCAGCGGCTCTTCGCAGGCGCGCCGGACGATGTCGACGCCGATCTGCTCGTCGCCGTCGACCTTCAGGTCCCTGCAGCGCCTTGGCCGCGCGCAGCAGCGCCACGCCGCCGCCGGGAACGATGCCTTCCTCGACCGCCGCGCGAGTGGCATGCAGCGCATCTTCGACGCGGGCCTTCTTTTCCTTCATTTCGGTCTCGGTGGCCGCGCCGACCTTGATCACCGCCACGCCGCCGGCCAGCTTCGCCAGCCGCTCCTGCAGCTTCTCGCGGTCGTAGTCGGAGGTGGTCTCGTCGATCTGGGCGCGGAGCTGCTTGATGCGGCCCTCGATCGCCTTCTGGGTGCCGGCGCCGTCCACGATGGTGGTGTTGTCCTTGTCCACCGTGACGCGCTTGGCGCGGCCCAGGTCTTCCAGCCGCACGCCTTCCAGCTTGATGCCGGTCTCTTCCATGATCGCCTTGCCGCCGGTCAGGATGGCGATGTCTTCCAGCATGGCCTTGCGGCGATCGCCGAAGCCCGGAGCCTTCACGGCGCAGGCGTTCAGGGTGCCGCGCAGCTTGTTGACCACCAGGGTGGCCAGCGCTTCGCCTTCCACTTCCTCGGCGATGATCAGCAGCGGCTTGCCGGAGCGAGCGATCTGCTCGAGCAGCGGCAGCAGGTCCTTCATGTTGCTGATCTTCTTCTCGTGGATCAGGATGTAGGGATCTTCGAGCACCGCTTCCATGCGGTCCGGATCGGTGACGAAGTAGGGCGAGAGATAGCCGCGGTCGAACTGCATGCCTTCCACGGTGTCCAGCTCGGTGACCATGGTCTTCGACTCTTCGACCGTGATGACGCCGTCCTTGCCGACCTTCTTCATCGCTTCGGCGATGATGTTGCCGATGGTGGCGTCGCCGTTGGCGGAAATGGTGCCGACCTGGGCGATCATGTCGCCCGAAACCGGCTTGGAGAGCTTCTTCACTTCCTCGACGGCCACTTCGACGGCCTTCTCGATGCCGCGCTTCAGCGCCATCGGGTTGGCGCCGGCCGCCACCGCCTTCACGCCTTCGCGGAAGATCGCCTGCGCCAGGATGGTGGCGGTGGTGGTGCCGTCGCCGGCCACGTCGCTGGTCTTCGACGCCACTTCGCGCACCATCTGCGCGCCCATGTTCTCGAGCGGATCCTTCAGCTCGATTTCCTTGGCGACCGTCACGCCGTCCTTGGTGATGGTCGGACCGCCGAACTTCTTCTCCAGGACCACGTTGCGGCCCTTGGGGCCGAGCGTAACCTTCACCGCGTCGGCCAACTGGTTGACGCCGCGCAGAATCGCCTGACGGGAATTTTCGGTATAGACAATCTGTTTCGCCATGTTCGTTTCGACTCCTTAGCTAGCTTTCTTTTGCCGCCTTCGGCTGCGCGTCGAGGATGCCGAGGACCTCGTCCTCACGCATGATCAGGTACTCTTCGCCGTCCATCTTGATGTCGCTGCCGGAGTACTTCCCGAACAGAATCCGGTCGCCCGGCCTGCACATCGAGCGGAATCACTTTGCCGTCTTCGAGGCGCTTGCCCTTGCCAACGGCCACGACCTCGCCTTCCTGCGGCTTTTCTTTGGCCGAGTCGGGAATGTACAAGCCGCCCTGCATTTGCTCCTGCTGTCTCAATCCGTTTGACCACAATGCGGTCGTAGAGCGGACGAATGTTCATGGAAAACAACCTCCATTCAATGAAATATTGAGTATTCGGTTTGCGATGTCGGAACCCATGTCGGAATTTGCCGGGTTCCGAGAAATATTATTAGCACACTCCGGGTGAGAGTGACAAGAATTCTCCGTAAATAATTGGTAACACTGTACTATTTAGTTCTTGACAGTATTGCACTAAGATTTCGCAATGGCTGGACACTCACTCCGACTCACTCACCGCTTCGAAGATCCCCCGCTCCCGGTTCTTCCGCACCGACCTGCCAGGGAAAACACCGCCCGTTCATGGCCACGTACACCCCCGGCTCCAGGGTCTGCACGAAGGCCAGCGCGGTCCCCAGATTGAACATCCCGTCGGAGCTGCCGAAGGTATACGGCACCATCGCACCGGTCAGCACGATCGTCTTCGCGATCCCCGCCTCACCGAGGACGGCGGCCGTCTGCTGCATGGTGTCGGTGCCATGGGTGACGACGATGCGGCTTTCGGGCGCAGCGGCGCAGCGGTCGCGGATCCAGGCGCGGTCCGGCTCGGTCATCTGGAGGCTGTCGATCATCATAAGCGTTTCGACCTCCACCTCCGCCCGGCAGCGCCCCAGCCGCAGCATATCCCGGACGTGCGTGTCTTTGAAAAACAGTTCGCCGGTGAGTTCGTTGTATTCCTTGTCGAAGGTGCCGCCGGTGACGAAGATACGGATGCGGTCTTGCATGGCTACGGGAGGGGTCACTGCCACTATAGCGCGGTATCATGAAGGTATCCCCATGCGAGGCACACGCTGGCTCTTGCTGGTGGCCATTCTCGCCATCATTTGCGGCGTTGGCCTTACCTATCGAGCCCAAAAAACGAGCCCTCCGCGAGCAGGCGCCGGCCATGCCGGCGAGACTCCCGGACGAGCTCAATTCTACGGCTCAGAAGTGGGTCTACAGCGAGACTGCCAGCACGTACACCAAGATCGAAGCCACGGCGGACGACTTCCGGGAGTCGCGCGATACGTCGCGGGTCGACCTGCGGGGCGTCACCATGAAGATCCACAGCAAGACCGGCCAGACCTACAACCTCGTCAAATCCGCGACCGCGGCGTTCTTCAAGGCGGACCATCGTCTCCGCTCCGATGGCGAAGTCGAGATTACCCTGAATCTCCCCGAAACCGGCGAGCTCAAGCACACCCCCGTCTCGATCAAGTCTTCCGGCGTCGATCTCGACACCGAATCCGGCCGCGTCGAGACCGAGCAGCCTTCGAGCTTTGTCTTTGAAAACGGCACCGGCAGCTCCACCGGCGCCTTCTACGATCCGGCCAGCCACCAGCTCCTCATGAAGAAAGACGCCCGCCTCCAGTGGAATTCCAAGGGCCCGCATGCCAAACCGATGCTGGTCGAGGGCGGAAGTCTCGAATACCACGAGGACACCTCCGAAGTCTGGCTCAAGCCCTGGGGCCGCTTGACCCGCGAAAACACCGTCATCGAAGGCGAGAACCCGGTGATCCACCTGGAAGAGGATGGCTCCGGCAGCAAGTTCATTCGTAAGATCGACACCACGAAGGCGCACGGCACCGATTCCTATCCGCACCGCAAGCTGCAATATTCCGCCGATGAGCTGTGGACCAACTTCGATGACGACGGCATGGTGCAGAAGATCATCGCGCAGACCAACGCCCGGCTGGTGGCGACCTCCGACTCTTCGGAAACCACCGTCTCCGCCTTCCACGTGGAGATGAACTTCGTTCCGGACGCCACGGGCGACCAGAACGTCCTCGACACGGTCGATACCTCGGGCAATTCGGAAGTGCGCTCGCGGCCGCTGCCGACTCCCGGTCATCCGCCCGGCGAAACCCACGTGCTGCGCTCCGATAAGATGTCGATGAAGATGCGCGACGGGGGCCGGGAAATCGCCAGCGTGACCACCCCCACCCCCGGCAGCCTGGAGTTCATCCCCAATCAGCCCACGCAGCACCACCGGACGCTGAACGGCGACAACATGTTCATCGCCTATGGCGGGCAGAACCGCCTGGAATCGTTCCGCGCCGAGAACGTCCGCACCCGGACCGACCCCACGGCCGAAGAATTGAAGCGCAAGCGCGCCCCCACCCTCACCACCAGCCACCAGATGCTGGCCACCTTCGATAAGGCCGGCAAGATGGCCGGGATCGAACAGAGCGGCGATTTCAGCTACGAGGAAGGCGACCGCCGGGCCCGCTCCGCCAAGGCCACGCTCGATTCCGCCACCGACATCATGGTCCTCGACAGCACGGCGCGCGTCTGGGACTCGACCGGGTCCACCTCCGCCGACCGGATCCGGCTCGACCAGCGCAGCGGCGATTTCGTCGCCGATGGCCACGTCAACTCCAGCCGGATGCCCGACAAGGACCAAAAGAAGAACTCCGGGATGCTTTCGGGCGACGATCCACTACAGGCTCAGGCGCAGCACATGGAGTCGAAGAACCGCAACCGCGAAATCCACTACCGGGGCAACGCGCTGATGTGGCAGGGCGCCAACCGCATTCAGGCCGACACCATCGACCTCGACCGCGAGAAGCACTCCCTGATCGCCAACGGCAACGTCGTGACCGACCTCTGGGAGCAGCCGGACGATTCCAAAACCGATTCCAAAAGCACGCCGAAGAACAACGACAGCAAGAAGGAAAAAACGAAGGACCAGGAAGCCGAAGCAGGCTGCGCAGCCCGTACTGACCGAAGTCCATGCGCCGCACCTGGTTTACACGGATACCAACCGGCTGGCCTACTATAGCGGCGGCGTCCTGCTGAAGCGGCCGAACATGGTGGTGAGGGCGCGCGAAATTCACGCCTACCTGGCCGAATCGGGCTCCGATTCGCGCCTCGAGAAGGCCATCGCCGATGGCGCGGTCAATATCTTCCAGAGCTCGCCCGACCGTACTCGCAACGGCACCGGCGAGCACAGCGAATATTACCCGGACGAGCAGAAGATTCTGCTGACGGGCGGCACGCCGAAGATGGTGGACAGCCTGAAGGGCACCACCGTCGCTCCCGCGGGATTGACCTATTGGGCGGACGATGATAGGCTGCTCTTAAATGGGTCGAAAGACCATCCTGTCCAGACCCGGTTCAAGCGCAAGAAGTGACCCGCCTCAATGAGCACACTGGAAACCCGGGAAATCTCTAAGACGTATCGCGGCCGCAGGGTGGTGGACGATGTCTCCGTTTTCGTGCGGCAGGGCGAAGTGGTGGGCTTGCTCGGGCCGAACGGCGCGGGGAAGACTACGTCGTTCTACATGATCGTGGGACTCATCAGTCCCGATTCCGGTCATATCCTGGTCGACGATCAGGACATTACCGCGCTCCCCATGTATCAGCGCGCGCGCCGCGGCATCAGCTACCTTCCGCAGGAGGCTTCCGTTTTCCGGAAGCTCACCGTCGAGGAGAACCTGATGGCGATCCTCGAGACCCTGCCGATCCGCGGGCGGGAGCGTCGCGAAACCCTGGAGCGGCTGATCGATCAACTGGGCCTCGAGAAGGTAAGGCGCAGCCGCGGCTACATGCTCTCCGGCGGCGAGCGGCGGCGCGTGGAAATTGCACGCTCCCTGGTGATCAACCCCAGCTTCCTGCTGCTCGACGAGCCGTTTTCCGGTATCGACCCCATCCAGGTGCTGGAGTTGCAGCGCATCATCTTCGACCTGAAGCGCGCCGGCATCGGCATCCTGATTACCGACCACGCCGTACGCGAAACCCTGGTAGTCACCGACCGGGCCTACATCATCAATAACGGCCAGATCTTCCGCGCCGGCAGTCCCGAGGCGCTGGAGCGCGATCCGGAGGTCAAGCGCATTTACCTGGGCGAGACCTTTTCCCTGCGGGTTTGAATCATACAATGGTAGCCGGAGTGCTCTCCGGGGAAACCATGACTCGCTTTGTGTTTATCTTCGTAGTTGGGTGCGGCCTCGTGCTTCGGCCAGCCCTTTTCCGCCGGCATCAAGGTGGGGATGCCGCTCAATGACCTCGTAAATGCCGGAACTACCGGCAATTTTAATTTTTCCGCGCAAACCAACCGCTATATTTTCGGCGGTACCGCCGAACTCCGCCTTCCCTTCGGGCTGGGTGTGGAGGTAGACGCCCTGTATCGCCACCTGAGCTATACCGGCTCAGGGAGCATCGCCGGGATCACGACGACCACGCAATCGATCTCTACGACCTCCAACGCCTGGGAGTTCCCGATCCTGGCCAAATACCACTTTTCCAAGGAAGGCCCGATGCGCCCCTATGTCGCCGGCGGCCTGGCCTGGAATACGCTTCAAGGCCTGAAGCAGGTGGTGACGACCGGCAACCTGGCTACCGGCACGACCACTACCGCCAACACCTCGAGCCCCGCCGAACTCGACCATTCGACGACGCGCGGCATCGTTCTCGGCGCCGGCGTGGACATCCACGTTCTCGTAATCCACATCGTGCCCGAGCTCCGCTACACCCGTTGGGGCGCGCAAAATATCCTCGACGCGAACGGCGGCATCCACAGTAACCAGAATCAAGCCGAGTTCCTGGTCGGCTTTACCTTCTGAGATCGGCTCGTGGGGCGGGCAATGCTGCCCGCGGACTCGCTTTCCAGCGAGTCCAGCCGCCCGGAAGGGCGGCTGCGGCCACGAATGGCCGCCCCACATCCGCGCGTGAGTGGTAGCTCCCCTTCACCTGCCGCAAGTTATAATCGGATTTCCAATTCCCCATAGAAGGAGCTTGCTTTGCGAAAGAAGATCACGGTTGTGGGCGCCGGCAATGTCGGAGCCAATTGCGCAGTGCGAATTGCCGACAAGGAGCTCGCCGATGTCGTCCTCGTCGATGTCGTGGAAGGTGTCCCGCAAGGAAAAGGACTCGACCTTCTCCAATCCGGTCCGGTACAGGGCTATGACGTCAGCGTCACGGGCGCGAACGACTACGAACCGACAGCGAATTCCGATATCGCCATCATCACTGCCGGATTTCCCCGCAAGCCGGGGATGAGCCGCGACGATCTTCTGATCGCCAACTACGAGGTGGTCCGCGCGGCCACCGAACAGGTCGCCAAGTACTCGCCCAATTGCATCATCATCGTAGTCACCAACCCGCTCGATGCCATGGCGCAGGCGGCGCTCTGGGTTTCGAAATTCAGCAAGAATCGCGTCATCGGTATGGCAGGCGTTCTGGATAGCGCCCGCTTCCGCACCTTTATCGCGCAGGAACTCAAGGTCTCGGTCGAGAACGTGACCGCCGTCGTCATGGGCGGACATGGCGACACCATGGTGCCGCTCGTCCGGCTCTCCAACGTTTCGGGCATACCTCTGACCGAGCTGATGGAGCAGGAGACCCTCGACAAGATCGTGGACCGCACGCGCAACGGTGGCGCCGAGATCGTGAAGTACCTCAAGACGGGCAGCGCCTATTACGCCCCGTCCGCGGCCGCCGTCGAGATGGCGGAGTCGATCATCAAGGACAAGAAGAAGGTCCTGCCCTGCGCAGCCTACCTGGAAGGCGAATACGGCATCAACGGCCTGTTCGTCGGCGTACCCGTCAAACTCGGCGCCCGCGGCATCGAGCAGATCTACGAGATCCGCCTCACGGCCGATGAACACGCCGCGCTGAAGAAGAGCGCGGACGCCGTGCAGGAACTCGTCGCCGTCATGAAGAGCAAGCAGTAGATTTCAGTTCGAGGCAACCGGCCCGCTCTGGCGCGAAAGCTCCTGAACGATCTTTTCCCGGCGGGCCGTTGCCGTGTGTACCGCCGATTCCATCGCCATGTAATAGATGCCGGCGCCCAGTACTCCCGCCACCGCTAGGACCACGACAAACGCAACCTCGCTGTGAAAGGCATAGCGGGCCAGGTACGCGAGAATCACCGGCAGAAGGGCCACCGGATAGAGCAGAAAGATCAGGCCCTGAAATCGCCCCGACGCTCCTCCTTGTGACACCCGCTCCGGGCTCATCGGCCGCGGATAATTCACCGAGCTCAAATTGCCCAGCGCCAGCATGTAAAGGGCGGAGATCCCGATGACCACCAGCGCTTCCAGAGCATTCCCAAAACCGTGACTCAGGCGAAAGAGGTAGGTGACGCCGATCAGAATCGTCACCTCCAGGTAGATGAAGCACAGCGAGGCCAGATTCTTTCCCAGCAGCACCTTCGAAACCGGCTGTCGGCGCGGCGAAATAAAATGCGGTGGCCGAACGGTCGAAGCCGAAACAGTTCCAGTAGGATACCTGCCCCATCAGAATCAGCGCGTAGCCGCAGACGATCACCAGGTAATGCGGCGAAGCGGCATTGCCGGCGCCCTCGTGGAACATCAGGGGAAACCACACCAGCAGACCGAACGTGAATCCCATCACGAAGACCGTGCGGAACCGCGGAGTGCGGGCCAGCGAGCGCAGTTCTTTCTCCACAATTCCCGCTACCGGGTCGCGCAACACCAGGCCCGGCAACCGGTAGAAGCGTTCGACCAGCGGCGTGCGCCCTTCCTGCGCGCGCACCGGTGCGGACTCTTCTTCCTCGGCACCGCGCCGCAGGCTGCGTTCGAACTGCGCCCTGCCGAACCAGAGAGCCGCCAGCGTCCAGCCCACCAGCGAAAGCAAGCCCAGCGCCGCCGAAGCGCGTAGGGCCAGATGGGCCGCGGCATTCCACGGAAGCGCGACCGTACGCAGCAGAATGCCCGCGCCGCCCAGCGTTTTCGGAAACAGTCCGACCGATACCAGGACCCGCGGTAGCACCCACACCAGCGCAACCAGCAGGGTCATCAGCTCGCGCACCTTCCGCATCGCGAATAGCCGGGTCAGCACGCTGCGCAGGCCGGAAGCCAGCAGCACGTTGAACAGCAGGAACAGCACGGCCGCCGCGGCCACACCC
Source organism: Terriglobia bacterium (assembly GCA_963796675.1). Lineage (GTDB taxonomy): Bacteria > Acidobacteriota > Terriglobia > Bryobacterales > Bryobacteraceae > CAWCDJ01. The sequence goes on along the minus strand of CAWCMS010000013.1, from coordinate 680,425 downwards.
GGCACCGCGGCAAGGCCTCCCGTTTCCGGGTTGACCAGCAGCCCCAGGACTCCGCCCGTCAGCACCATCAGCATCTCGATGGCGTTCATCAGACGCAGCAGCACCTCGATCACGAAGAGACGGTCGTGCGGAATCGGGTAGGGCAGCAGCTTTCGCAGATTGAGCGCCGAGCCCATGCTGGCCGAGATCACCGGGACGAACTGGCAGTACGCGAACATCCCCAGGAATCCCACCGGCAGCCATTGCACCAGCACCCTGGCCGGAAGCGTCGCGGCCGCTCCCCCGAGCAGCGTGGCGATCCCGCTCCACAGGCCGTACCAGATCAGCCCGACGAGGATGTTAAAAGCGGTCCCCCGCCCGCCGAGCCGCATGCTGAGCCACTGGGCGCGCAGGATCGCCGCAATCATAGCCAGTCCAGCCGGTCCACGTGGCCTTCGGCGCCCACCAGCCGGACGAACGCATCTTCGAGCGAGCCGCCATCCGCTCGCAGTTCCTCGAGCGTGCCGCTGCGGACGATCTTCCCCTGGTGGATCACGGCGATGTGATCGCACAGCCGCTCGACGACCTCGAGCACGTGGCTTGTCAGGAAGACCGTCGCGCCCCGGCGCACCTGGTCGAGCAGGATATCTTTCATGAGCCGCGCGCCCACCGCGTCCACGCCTTCGAACGGCTCGTCCATCAGGAAGAGCTCGGGGTGATGAATCAGCGACGCCGCCATCGCCACCCGCTTCCGCATCCCTTTCGAATAGTCGCCGATCATCTTACGGTCTAGCGGGAGTTGAAACAGGTCGAGCAATCCGCGAGCCCGTTCGATTGCCGTGGCGCGCGGCAGACTGTACATGCGGCCCACAAACTCCAGGTATTCCAGGCCCGTCAGCCGGTCGAACAGCAGCGACTCGTCCGGCACCAGGCCGATACGCTGCTTGATCGAAAGCTCCTCTTCCGGCATGCGGTATCCCAGGATCTCGATCGAGCCGCTATCCGGCGGAATCAGGCCCGTTAGCATGCGGATGGTCGTGGATTTTCCCGCACCGTTGGGCCCCAGAAAACCGAAGAAGGAGCCGCGCGGCACCTCCAGGTTCACCCCGTCCACGGCGTACTTATCGCCGTAGGCCTTCCGCAGGTCGTGGACCAGAATGGCGGATGTGGACACCATTACAGTTTAGCCATCGCGGGCGGCATAGGATGGAGGTAGGGTGAGTGGAACCATGGTCAGCGGAAAACTAGTTAACCTGATTGAGACCCATTGGGATGAGATCATCGACCGGGTCTACCATCAAATCCATCGGGAACCCCAGATGAGCCACACGCGCAGCCTTCCCGAAGTGGAGCTGCGCGAATGGGGTCAAGACCTGCTGGAGCACCTGGGCCACTGGCTTTCGGCGGGAAACGAAGCGGAACTGGCGCACAAATACGAACAGTATGGGATCCTGCGCTGCGAACAGGAAGTGCCGCTGCATGAAGCGGTGCGCGCCCAGTGCATTCTCCGCGAAAAAATGCTGGATTTTGTGGAAGACCACATGTTCTCCAAGACCAGCATGGATATGTACAATCTCGAACTCTACGAGAAAGAGGAGCTGGAGCGCCGGCTCGGCCGGTTTTTCGATCTCCTCACGGTTCACTTCGTATTGGGATACGAGCGCGCACTGCGCAAGGCGATTCTGGTGCGCACCTGACTACTCGTTGACCGGGTCGATATCGGTCGGAATGCTCTTTAAGCCGTCCAGGGCGTGCTGCATGCCGGGACGTACGACCCCGAGTGTATCCAGCATATGCTTGGCGCCGGCATAATCGCCGGTAGCTTCGAGCGTGAGCAGATCGTGCGCCAGGTCGCGGATGGCGCCCTTGATTTTCGTGAAGTCGACGGAAAACGTGCCGTCCGGATTGGCGACGAACGCGCCCTTATCCGTCAGGTAGTTAAACTGCAGCGCCATGCCCTTGCCATGCGCTTCGGTGAGTCCGAACCGCAGCGAGCGGAAAGCGGAAGCCAGGAACGTGGAGTAGAGCTCCCGCTCGGCGTTCGCGCCGTGCGGCATGCCGTGATCGAAGAGATACTGCAGCATGAAGAGGCCCGTCACATCGGCTTTGGCTTCTTCGATGGCGCTGTAAAGTTCCTTCATCTCCTGCCGCGGCGTGGTGGCGCGTCCGCCGACCTGGATCTGGTGCGGGCCGATTCCATGGCTCAGCTCGTGCGCCAGAATGTGCATGAAGAAGTAGTCGAAACTCAGGTCGCCCTGCGCGGACCTGGGCAGCACACGCCCGGCCACCGGCTTCAGGATCGTTTCGAATTTCGCCTCCTGGATGTTCTTCAGCATCACCCGCTTCGAACCCTTTTCATGCACCACGCGCTCGTCGTTCGGCAGGTTGAAGGCCGCCGTGCGAACGCCGTGCGCACCATCGCCCGCCGCGTAGACTTCATTCACGACGCGGATCGGCGCGGCGGCCCCGAGTTTCGGATTGCGGTACTTGGGATCGATCGGCAGGTTGTTCTCGACTTCCTGCAAATGGGCGGCGAAGGTCTTCAGCCGGCTGGACTCCCGATCGTCGCGGATGGTGATGTAGGCTTCGAACCCCGCCTTGTAGCCGAACACCTCGTCGTTGTACGTCTCGTAGGGGCCTATGGTGATATCGAGCGGCGCATCGAGATCCATCCAGGCCATATCGCTCGCGTAGTAGTCGTTCGAGTGGAACGCGTCGGCCCGCAGCGTGAGGAACTTCTTGAGCGACGCGTTCTCCGTGAGCGCGGACGCTTCGCGAAGCAGCCCCGCGGCTTTCTGCAGGTCCGCCGCATACGCCTTGCTGTAGGGCACGATGGTGAGCTTGCCGGCGGCATCGCGGTGGATCACCGTGAAGAAGCCCTCGGCCTGCTCGCGTTCCGCAGGCGGCAGCGTCTTGACCCACGCTTCGAACTCCAGGCGGGTCATATTCGGCGGGTAGAAATTTGCGCCCGCGGGCTTGCGCTCGGGCACGCCGGGGAGGAACGCCGTATGGCCGTCGAGATCCGACCACGGTCCCTTGTTCAGCCAGAAATAGTGCAGGCGCGCCTTGCCGAGCGGCGTGGTGTCCTTCTGAAGCTGCGCGTACAGCGCGCGATTGCCGCTCCAGAGCTGGTCCATGAAGACGACGTTCAGGACCTTTGCAGCGTCGACCAGTTTCGCCAGCGCCTTGCGGTCTCCCGCGGACAGGGCGGACTCGTCGTATTTCAATTTCACCGGCGCGTAACGCGCGCTCATTTGTTGGAGTTGGACAAGGTCAGGCATAGCAACGGCGGCAGCCATCAGGACCAAAAGCGCTTTCACTCTTCGATGGTAACGCCGTTACCCTATTTGCTCCGGAACGTGATGCCCAGTTCTCGCAATTGCCGCTCGGGAACCGTCGACGGGGCCTCGCACATCAGGTCCGTGCCGCGCGCCGTCTTCGGGAAGGGGATGACGTCGCGGATCGAGGTCTCGCCCGCCAGAATCATCACCAGGCGGTCGAGGCCCAGCGCAATGCCGCCGTGCGGCGGAGCGCCATATTCGAGCGCATCGAGCAGGAAGCCGAAGCGGTGGCGCGCCTCTTCGTCGCCCATGCCGAGCGCCGCAAACACCTGCGCCTGAATATCGCGGCGGTGAATACGGATCGAGCCCGAGCCGAGTTCGGTGCCGTTCAGCACCAGGTCGTACGATTTCGCGCGGCAACGCGCCGGATCGGCCGTGAGCTTGTCGATGTCCTCATCGAGCACCGAGGTGAACGGATGGTGCGCCGCCACCCAGCGCTGGTCTTCGTCGTCCCACTCGAACATCGGGAAATCGATTACCCAGAGGAATTGGAAATTCTTCGGGTCGAGCAGCTTGTGGCGGTCGTTGAATTTCGCCGCTGCGTGGAGGCGTAGCTGGCCGCACGCCTGGTAGACGGTCTCTTCGGGACGTTGGCCCTTCGGCTCGCCCGCCCACGCGGCCAGAATCAGAAGGTCGTTCTCTCCGGCGCCGGTGCGCTCCCGGACCTTGGCCATCTGCTCGGGATAGTCGCGTTCCAGGCGCTTCGGATCGTCGAAGACGCGCAGGCCGCGCTCCTGGCCGTAGGACTTCAGATCGTCGCGTTCCTTGCGGCTGGGCGTGCCGGTGCCGGGCAGATAGATGGCCTGCAGGGGAAGGTTGTTTGGAGCGAGATCGGGCAGCAAGTCCGCCACCGGGAACATCGGCGGAATGCGGCAGTCGGGTTTGTCGATGCCGTAGCTGCGCATCGCCTCCGCGTAGCTGATGCGGCGGAACGGCGTCTCGACCTGGTAGCCGGCTACTTCGCAGACGCGCCGCACCATGGGCTCCACCACGTCGAAGATGGTTTCCGGTTGCGGGAACGACATCTCGATATCGATCTGCGTGAACTCGGGTTGCCGGTCGGCGCGCAGATCTTCATCGCGGAAGCAGCGCACGATCTGAAAATACTTCTCGTAGCCGCCGATCATCAGCAGTTGCTTGAAGATCTGCGGCGACTGCGGCAGCGCATAGAACGTGCCTGGCTGCACGCGCGAGGGCACCAGGTAATCGCGCGCGCCCTCGGGCGTCGAGCGCGTCATGAACGGCGTTTCGATTTCGAGGAAGCCCTGCGAGTAGAGAAATTCGCGCACCGCAAACGAAATCTTCGACCGCAGCATGATGTTCGCCTGCATGCGCGGGCGCCGCAGGTCGACATAGCGGTACTTGAGGCGCGCGTCTTCCGAAACGTCCACCTGATCTTCCATGGGGAACGGCGGAGTGCGCGAATCATTGAGGATCCAGACGTGGTTCGCCACCACTTCGATCTCGCCCGTGGGCATCTTCGGATTGATGGCGGAAGGCCCGCGGGGCGCCACTTTGCCCGCCACCGCGATCACGTATTCCGGCCGCACCTCTTCGGCGTGCCGGTGCACCGCGGGATCCACGTCTTCATGGAATACCACCTGGGTAATGCCCTCGCGGTCGCGCAGGTCCACGAAGATCACGCCGCCATGATCGCGGCGGCGGTGTACCCAGCCCATGAGGAGAACGTCTTTGCCCGCATCCGCGGCCCGCAGCGAGCCGCAGCTATGGGTCCGGCGAAGGTCGCCTAGAAAATCCAGTCGAACGGAGGTTTCCATAGTGAATGTCTTCAACTCAGTGTGGCGGCGAGCACGGCGGCGATTTCGTCGCGCGTCACTTCCTGCTGCTTGCCGCTCGCCATGTTCTTGAGCGCGTAACGCCCCGCGGCGATCTCGTTGTCTCCCACGATCAGCGTAAAGCGCGCGCCCAGCTTATTGGCCAGCTCCATGGAGCGTTTGAGCTTGCCCTCGACCAGTTCCACGGAAAGGCCCGCGCGGCGATAATCGCGCGCCATCACGGCCGCGTGCCGCAGCGCCGCGTCGCCCAGTGGAGCGATAAACAGGTCGAGCGCCTCGGGAGGCTGATCGCCTTCCACCGACATCACCAGCCGGTCCTCGCCGATCGAAAACCCGATGCCCGGCGAGTGCACTTTCGACCCGAGCGATTCCGCGAGTCCATCATACCGCCCGCCGCCCAGCACCGAATTCTGCGCCCCGAGCGACCCGTGCACCACCTCGAAGGTCGTGCGCATGTAGTAGTCGAGCCCGCGCACCAGCCGCGGCCGCACTTCGTACGCGATCCCGCGATCATCGAGGAAGCTTTTGACCGCGTCGAAATGCGCGCGGCATGGCGTCGCACAGGCAATCGGTGATGTGCGGCAGCTTCTCGATAATCGGCTGGTCCGCCTCCACTTTGCAATCGAGGACGCGCAGCGGATTGGTGTCCGCGCGACGCTGGCAATCGCCGCACATCTGCGGCGCCACCGCTTTCAATTCCTGGCGCAAGCGCTCCACGTACTGCGGGCGGCAGTTGGCGTCGCCCACGGAGTTGATCAGCAGTTGAAATCCACTGAGGCCGACGGCTTTCAGGATCTCCACCACCATCTCGATCACTTCCGCATCCACCGCAGGCGATTCCGACCCGATGGCTTCAGCCCCGATCTGGTAGAACTGCCGGTAGCGCCCCTTCTGCGGCCGCTCGCGGCGGAACATCGGCCCGATGTAGTAGAGCTTCTGCACGCCCGGCCGCTGATCGAGCCGGTGCTCGATATACGCGCGGATTACCGATGCCGTATTTTCCGGCCGCAAGGTGAGCGAGGTCGCCTCCTTGTCGCGGTCGGTGAAGGTGTACATCTCCTTAGTGACGATGTCGGTTTCTTCACCCACACCGCGCGCGAAGAGCTGGGTCTCCTCGAGGATCGGCGTGCGGATCTCCTGGTAGTGGTAGGCGCGGAAGATGCGTCGCGCGGCGGCCTCTACGTGGTTCCAAACCTCGGTCGATGGAGGTAGTAAATCCCTGGTTCCTTTGACGGCTTTAATCAAGGTGTTCTGGAAATTCCATGCTAACATGCCACGGCGTCTCAGCCCGGCGGGGTACTATATGCTCTATATGTATTTCGCTCGGACCGCGGCCCTGTTCGCATGGGTTGCGCTGCTTTCCCTGGCTCCTGCCGCGGAGCCCCCCGCCCTCAAGCTCGGCTACGATATCGAGCCCGTGCGATACGCCGCCGATCTCACGCTTCTGACCGATGCCGCCGGCTTCCAGGGCCGCGTCGATATCGACGTGAACCTGGTCAAGCCCGCGTCCCTCATCTGGCTCAACGCCACCGGGATCCGCATTCATAGCGCCTCGGTGACGGCGGCCGGAAAATCGCAGACGGCAGCCATCGAGCCGGGCAACGAGAATTTCGTGGGACTGCGCCTGCCCGCTGAAATCTCCGCAGGTCCGGCAAAGATCCGCATCGAATACGAGGGAAAGATCAGCGACAAAGATACCTCCGGCATTTTCCGCAGCACCGATGCCGGCGAAAAGTATCTCTACACGCAATTCGAATCCACCGACGCGCGCCGCGCCTTTCCCTGCTTCGACCAACCCGATTTCAAAACGCCGTGGCAGTTGACCCTGCACGTCCGCAAGGATGAGCTGACCGTTTCCAACACGGCGCAGGTTTCCGAAACCGATGAGGCCAACGGCATGAAGCGTGTGGTCTTCGCGCCCACCAAGCCCCTGCCCAGCTACCTGGTGGCATTCGCCGTCGGTCACTTCGACGTGGTGGACGCCGGCACCACCGGCCGCAACCACGTGCCCGTCCGCATCATCGCGCCCAAGGGCAAGGGCTACCAGGCGAAATACGCGGCCGAAGTCACCGCCACCATCATTCAGCGCTTGGAAGATTACTTCGGCATTCCGTTCCCCTACGAGAAGTCCGACCAGGTGGCGATTCCCGTGACCTTCGGCTTCGGCGCCATGGAAAACGCCGGCATGGTGACCTACGCGCAAACGCTGATTCTCTCCGACCCGGCGCTCGACACTCCGGCCCGTCAGCGCGGATACGCCAGCGTCGCGGCGCACGAACTGGCCCACCAGTGGTTCGGCGACCTGGTCACCATGAAGTGGTGGGACGACACCTGGCTCAACGAGGCCTTTGCCACCTGGACCTCTTCGAAAATCCTCGCCGAGTGGAAGCCCGAATGGAGAACCCGGCTCGATGACCTCGGCTCGAAGTTCGGCGCCATGACCCAGGACAGCCTGGTCTCGACGCGCCAGATCCGCCAGCCTATCGAAAGCATGGACGATATCTCCAATGCCTTCGACGACATTACCTACGAAAAAGGCTCGGCTGTCATCCGGATGTTCGAAAGCTGGGCCGGCGAGTCGCAGTTCCGCGCGGGCGTCACCACCTACCTGAAGCGCCACGCCTACAAAAACGCCACCATGGGCGACTTCCTCGATGCCATCAGCGCCGGAAGTAAGCCGCAGTTGACGCGTGCGTTCTCGACGTTCCTCGAGCAGCCCGGCATCCCGGAAATCTCCGTGCAGTTGAACTGTAGCGCCGCGCCTGCGCTCGAAATGAGCCAGAAGCGCTACCTGCCAATCGGCTCCGCGGGCGGCCAATCGCGGACCTGGCAGGTCCCTGTGTGCGTGCGCTACCAGACCGCAAGCGGGCCGCAAAAGGAATGCTTTCTGCTCACCGAGCCGAAGGCCGAGTTCCGCCTCTCGCACGGGACCACCTGCCCGAACCTGGTTTCGGCCAATGACGCCGCCGGCGGATACTACGTGACCGCGTACTCGCCGGAGATGCGCGAAAAACTGCTCGCGAGCGGCTCCTCTTTTCTGGACCCTGCCGAACGCCGGACTCTGCTGCACGACTTGAGTTCGCTCGTCGCTTCGGGCGATGCGAAGGAGAGCGATGTCCTGGCCGCTGTCCCCTCGTTTGCCGGGGCGCCCGAACGCCAGATTGTCCTGCAGGCGGAGCAGGCTGCCGGCTCGATCCGGCGGCTGGTGCCCGCCAGCCTGATGGGGAATTACGGGCGCTACATCCGGAAGGCATTCGGCGCACGCGCCACCGAATTGGGCTGGTCCGCCAAACCCGGCGAGGACGCCGATACCGGCTTGCTGCGCTTGACCCTCGTGCCGTTCGTTGCGGCCAGCGACCCCAAGCTCCAGCAGGAGGCACGCCGCCTGGCCGAAGGCTGGCTAAAAGACCGGCAGGGCGTGGATCCCAACATGCTCGGCTCGGTACTGGGGAGCGCCGCGTATTCGGGTGACCGCGCGTTGTTCGACACGATGCTCGCCGAAGTCAAGAAAGTGCAGGATCGTCGTCAGCGCCAGGTGCTGATCTCCGCGCTCGGCGGCTTCCGGGACCCGCAAATTGCCGAGGCCGCCCTCGATCTCGTGCTGCGGCCCGATATGGACCCGCGGGAGACCATCTACATGATGATGGTTCCGGCCGGCAATCGCGAAACACAGAGGCTGCCCTTCGAGTTCGTCAAGTCGCACTATGATGAGCTCGTCAAGCGGCTGCCCTCGGGCGGCGGCTTCGACGCCGGAGCAGTTCTACCTTACGTCGGCTCTACCTTCTGCGACGAATCCTCGCGGAAGGATTTCGTAAATTTCTTCGAGGAGCGGTCCAGGAAGTTCATCGGAGGCCCCCGCAACTACGCTCAGACGCTCGAAGGCATCCGGCTCTGCGAAGCGCAGAGCGCCGCGCAGGGCGCCGATATCGCGACGTTTCTCGAGAAGCAGTAGCACTCAGAGCCAGAACTTCAGGTACGGTCCGCCTTCCGCCATCCGCAGAAGGTAGAGCCCCAACTCGCGCGCGTGGTAGTCGCCCCACATGCTGGATTCGCCGGGCTCCCAGTTCCAGCCGTTGGGGCGGTGATAGACGGAGTGCAGAATCAGCCCCTGGTGATTCGCCTCCGTGCTGAGATACGGCTCGTCGAACAGCGTGGCGGCGACGGCAAGGCCCGCCTGCCAGTAGCGGTCGTCCTTCAGCCTTCGCCCGAGCCGCAGCAATCCCTGCGCGCCGATCGCCGCCGCCGAGCTATCCACCGGCTCGTGCGCATTGTACGGATCGGCCGGGTAGCTGCGCCAGTCGCCCAGGCGGTCCAGCCCCGGAGCGCCGGTATCCCAATAGGGGATGCCGTCGGGCGGCGTGTTCGCGATGTAGAAATCGCACGTGGCCCGGGCAGCACGTTCGAAGATCGCGATGTCCGCCTCGTGCCCCGTCTGCGTATCGAGGAACTCCAACTCCTCGGCAAATCCGCACATGGCCCAGGCGAGCCCGCGCGTCCACGTGCTGAACGGCGAGAATCCCTGCTGCGAATTGGGGCAGCGGAAATTGCCGTCGTTGGGATTGAAGACACTCTCGTGAGCCGTGCGCCCGCACACGTCGTACGCGTCGCGACCTTCGCCGTAGTAGACCGAGTATTTGGCCGTGGCGCGCGCATGATCGAGCCCGCGATCGAGCAGCGAAACCTTGCGGTCATTTTCCGCCATCAGCACGTGTCCAAGCTGATGGCTTACCACCAGCGCGCGCACCGACCGGATGGTGTCGACAAACAGCGAGTGCGGCCCATTGAACGAGTAGATGTACCCGCCGCCATCCGCCGTCCGCGACCAGCGCGAGGCCTGCACGGCGCCCGAGCACTTGAGCGCTAGCTCGTAGAAGCGTCGCTCCCAGGCGTTCTCGTCGATCCGCCCCTCGTTCATCAGTCGCAGCAGATTGCCGTAGGTGCTGACATTGTTGAATCCGTGATCGTGCACGCCGGTATGGCTGAGATGCGGCGCTATGACGGCCACGGTGCGCTCGCGCCCGGTCTCGAGAAATTCGCGCTCGCCGGTAGCGTCGAACTGGAGGATCGCCGCGCCGAACTGGAACCCTTGTGTCCACTCCGTCCACCCGCGGCTCGCATAGCGCCCGCCCACGGTGCATACCGGCGACCCATCGGCCGGCGACCAGGAGGTTTCCAGGGAACGGATCTTGGCCGCGGAAAGTTCGAACATCCGCCGGACCTTCGGCGCCACATCGCCGGGAGTCAACTTCTTACTGATATCAGTCATCGAGTCAATGTAGGGTAGGCCTCCTGGCCTGCCCACGCGCGCATGAGCGCGCCAGCCTTTCGTAAATCCACTCTCGCGCCTTCGGCGCGTGGACAGGCCAGGAGGCCTATCCTACTGCGCCTCTAGTACCATCGCCATGGAGTCGTAGTCGCCGCGCAGATTCACGTTCAGACCCGCGCCCATCAAGTACGCCCCGCTCGCCTGAGTCGCCCTTCCGTCCAGCGTTTCCACGCGGTACATCTTCTTTTCGTCCAGCCCCCGCAGGTAGATCGTCGGAGCCGCCGTGTTGTACTGCTGCGAGTGCCGGAACGCAAACACCACCGCCTGCTTTCCGTCCCCCGACACGTACTGATTGGCCGTCAAATCGTTCGTCCGCGGCGAGGACAGCCGGTACAGATCGCCCGTCTGCACCGTCGCGCGAATTCGCTTATAAAGTGCGATCATTTTCGTCGCCAGCGCGCTATCCTGCTCCGTCCACTTGTTCAGATTCGCGCCCACGCCGAGCGCCCCCTGCATCGCCGTCAGGAACCGGAACGTCAGCGGCACGCTGCGTCCGTTCATATTGGGAACGTCCGTCACCCATGCCGACATGATCTTCGGCGCGTAGGCCTGTGTGAACCCTTCCTGAATCCGCAGCCGGTCGAATGCCTCGGTGTTGTCCGACGTCCAGACTTCATCCACGCGCCGGAGAATTCCCAGGTCGATCCGGCCGCCGCCGCCCGAGCACGATTCGATCTCGAGCTTCGGATGCTTCGCCCGCAGCCGGTCGATGATGTCGTACAGGTTGCGCACGTAGTCCACCCACAGCTTGCGTTCGTTGACCGGTCCGGCCTCGGGCCACCCGGGCTCCGACACTGCACGGTTCATATCCCACTTGAAGTAGCGGATGTTGTAATCGGTAGCCAGTTTGTCGAGAAATCCGAAGATGTACTCCCGAACGTCCGGACGCGCCAGATTCAGCACCATCTGGGTGCGCAGTTCGCTGCGCGGCCGGTCCTGGAAGTGGATCACCCAGTCGGGATGCGCACGATAGAGATCGCTATCGGCGTTGACCATCTCAGGCTCGACCCACAGTCCGAAATCCATGCCCAGCCCGTTGACGTGGTCGATCAGCGGCTTCAGCCCCTGCGGAAACTTCTGCGGATTCACGTACCAGTCGCCGAGCCCCGCGTGGTCGTTGTTGCGCTTACCGAACCAGCCATCGTCCACCACGAACAGTTCCAGACCGAGCTTCGCCGCCTTATCCGCCAGGGCCTCCTGTCCCTTCTCCTCCACGCGGAACGTGGTCGCTTCCCACGAGTTGTAGAGCACCGGCCGCAGCCGCGAAGTGGCGCCGCCGGGGAAGATCGACTCCCGCTCGAAGCGGTGCAGCATGCGCGACGCCCCGCCGTAACCGCCCTCCGTGAACCCCGCGTAGAACGACGGCGTATCGAGCGATTCCCCGGGCTTCAGGGGATACGCAAAGTCGAACGTGTTGTACCCGCCAGTGACGCGCACCTGCCGGTACGGCGTCTGCTCCACCGTGATCCGCCAGTTGCCGCTCCAGGCCAGCGCGCCGAACCATACCCGCCCGTTCTCTTCCGAGGCATCGCCATGGTCGATCGCGAACCACGGATTGAAATTGTGGCTCGTATGCCCCTTGCGGCTCTCGATGACCTTCTCGCCTTCGTGAATCGGCTCGCGATTGATCTGGCTTTCCGCCGCCCAGCGCCCGCTCAGGTAGGTCAACTGGTAGCCGTCGCCCGGCGGCAGGTACCACGTCGCCGCCTGCGCGCTATCGAGCGTCAGCGCCTGCTGCGTGCCGTTGCGAATGGTGGCGCTGCGCTCCAGAATGCCCTGGCCCGGATAGACGCGATAGTGCAGCGTCACCGAGACAGCATCACGAATATCTTTCATCTGAATATCGAGCTGATTGCCCTCGATGCGATCCGAGACGTATTGCAGGACGAGGTCGCGGTCGCCATCGGCGCGCGAAATCTTCACGGCGGGCTCGCAATAGCGGGTGCCGCCCCAGCCGGGGTACTCCTCGTTCTCCATCATCTGGCGCGGATCGAAGGACGAGAGATCGCGCCGTTGCGCGGCTGCGGGAAGGTCCTCGATGCGCCACAGCGGCGCACCCCAGTAGAGATTGCGCAGTGCGCCATCGGCCGCGACGCCCATCGCGTAGGAGCTCTGTCCCGTATTGAGCAGCCAGACCTTGCTGCTCTGGGAGTATCGAATGCTCTGCGCGGGCAGGACGGCCGCACCAAGCAGGGTTACCGCGGCAAACGTGGCGAATCGGTACATTCGTTATCAGTATATTGGCTATCGCTGCGCGAGTGCCGGGCCTCCGTGAGCCATTTGGATCAACGACGGGAAAGGCATGGCGCGCCGTTAGCCCGCTGGACTTCCCGAGTTCCGGCTCTACTAAACTGCCGAGCTCTTATCGGAAGAAGCCCGGGAACGCACCGTCACCCATAAATCGTGCCCATAGAAAGCGATGATCGCCACAATCCACAATAGGCGGATAAACCCGACACCGGTTCCGTAGTAGTAGCCAGCCTCCATTCCGCTATCCGCATAGCGAAAAAGAACTATTCCAAACCCGATCGCCAACACGTCAAATATGGGACGAAAGCGAGTCTTCGCAAGGATCGTACTGGATCCGCCGCCGCCGATCTCAAGGCCGACGACATACCATAGCAATCCAACAAGAGCGAGAAAGACGACTGCATTAATGACCAGATACCAATAATATTGATATTTCATCGCTTCATAGATCGCTTCCTGCTGGAAGTGCGCGATCATGGCGGCTGGATAGCTAATGGCAAAGCAGTATTGTATAGTTATAAGATGTCTATCTAGCCAAAAGTAAGCTTTTGGCACGCTCATGAGCACCAATACGGACGCCGCTAGTACGTTGCCTAAAGGCAATATGATTGGCAGTTTTCTAGGCAAGGTCGTTACCTCGTTGCAACTGGACATGCACTTAGAATGTGCTGCCTAATATAGGCACTGATACTATCGGACGCTCCGCCAACGGCCGGATCTAACGCCCTGAGTTCAGTCTGGATATAGGCATCATCTTGTCCCGTGTAACCGTGCAGTGCCTCATGGAGTAAATTGCTTTCGTTGAGAACGTTCATCCCAAACGCAGTTGGATCGATTCCAACTCCTCCTGCCTGCGTTGCGTCGGCCGGCTGCCAGAATGTGATAAGTGGGCTGCTAGGCGTACCCGCCACAGCCGTTGTAGTCGATCCAGCGTCAAACCACCGCTTGGCAACGGTCATGGGTGGATTTGTGCCGCCGACGCCGAGGTTTTTCGCATCTAGGCTCGACTTCGTTCCATCATAGAAGTGCCACGTATTGCGAATATAGGCCGCAAAGACTGCAGCATCGATGAGTTTTGTGTGAAGTAATCCGTAGTGGAGAGCCGCGTATAACCACGTTTGTGCCGCGCGTTGACAGTTCTGGTCGCCGCGCAGTTGATTGATAAGATCGTTTCTCGCATTCCAAATTAAATCTCTCGGCTGAAGCTTCGTCGAACAGTTATAACCGGTGTCCTTACAGCTCCTAAGTTCCGGATACTCTTGCTGCAAGATTGCGGTTCCGGTCTTGCCATGATTCCCCCCCTGGAACGCCCACCAAGTTGCCGCTAAGTATACGCTTGGAACGATTAGGCTATCCACTGAACCGAGTTGATAGACATTGTTCAGCCACGAAAGTATAGCGAGGGTGTTTTGCCCGGCCGGGCGTCCAATCTGGTCATAAGACATTCCTGACCGGCTAATCACACCGCCTCCCTCTGTCGCAATCTGCGGTTCTTCGTTCTGCACCGCCCACCTTACACTACCCGTTGCGTCGAAGGCCACCATCGTTGCCACCCAATTGTCCGGGTCGTCTTCGTCACCCACCCATGTCGTCCCGACAAACGAGCCATCCTCTGCCTGGAGGTCCGGCCTGACGGGCAGTTGCTGGCCGGGAATTGTCGGCGCGTGTAGCAGACTGACACTGCCCTGTGTGATCGTAGCCATTCCATATTGTGTGTCCCAATTGGCGTCAACATAGGACCAGGACAGCAAGATGCCTTGGTCCGCGTTGGTAATGACCTTGGCCGTTGCACTTAGATCCGGCAGTTCCCCAAAGTTAACGTGGGTTCCCGTTGTCCAGTCGAACACATTGAGCACGCTGGATGATCCGTCGGTTCCTGTCTTCAAAACTCTCAGATGGTGAGTGATTCGGACGGCGGGCATATCGAGTTCGTCGGATTCGTAAGGGAAATAGGCGTATCCGTCACCGGCAATGATCAGGTCCAGCGGCCGGAAGCCAAACTGATCATCGGGCTGCTCCAGCGGGATACTAAATTTCTTCGAACCTGTTGCCGAATCGATGCCGATCAGTCGTTCGTTGGACTGTTCATAACTCCCCGGATGATCTTCGATGGCGAACAGCGTGCCGTCCGAGTGCACCACGATGTGTGGGTTCTGAGCATCATCTGGCCACGTAGATGCTGCCCACTTTGCATTCAAATAGACGTTTTCGTCTGGGGTATATATGGATAGCGGCTGACCTGTGAGCCCGTCCAGTTTCACCAGCGAGTTATCATTGTTCCGGACGATCAACCCGCCTTGAAAATCCGGCACGGCGTAGCCCGCGGGCGAATTGCTCACGTCCGCGACCCACGATGTTGTCCCGTCGCTCTTGATGGCCTGCACGGTGCCGTCGTTCTGAAATGCAAAAACATCGGCTACCCCGCTGGGGCTCGGCACGGCCGGAACAATCTTCGCCACGCCCGATCCGGTGCCTGGGTTGGACCACAGAACCGTCCCCGACGGAAGCGCGCTCGCGGAAACGCTGACATCCACCGAACCCGTACCCGCGGTGACTCTCACGTGGCCGGGGATTAAGGCGGTGAGAACCGGTGGGTCGTCCGACGACAGGCTCACGATCGCCGGGTCGCTGGACGTCCACGTCAATCCCGTGACGGGTTGTCCCGCCGCGCTCAGGGCTTGAAGTTGATGGGTATCGCCTACCACCAGGTTCAGCACGGCCGGCTCGACAGTATTGCCGCCCTCCGTCAGGACGGTGAAAGGAACTGCGTTACTCGACACACTGTTCTGCTGCACGCTAGCGACACCGCTCAGCGAACCGGCGGCCACCGTGGCTACAATCTGCGTATCGCTCCAACTGGCAATCGCGGCGGCTGACGTACCCAGAATGAGCGATCCGGCTCCCTGCACGGCTCCGAAACCGTTGCCGGAGACCGTGACTGTCGTGCCGGCGGCTCCAGCGGCCGGGTCGGCCTTCGTGAGATGCAGACTGTTGATCGTGAAGAGCACCGCGTTGCTCAGCGCACCGCCCTGCAATACCTGCGCGTTGCCCGTCGCGGCTCCGGATGCCACCTGGGCCACAATCTGCGCATCGCTCCAGCTCTGGACTACGCCGGTTGCCGTTCCCAGCCAAACCTGCCCGCTGCCTTGGGCCGCGCCAAAGCCCGAGCCGGAAATCGTAACTACCGTGCCGGGCACGCCGCTGATTGGCGAGACGCCCGAGATAGTTGCCGTCGTTACGTCGAATGGAACGGCACTCGACCAAAGACCATTCTGCCGCACCTGGGCGTTGCCGGAACGGGCGTTCGAAGCGACAGTCGCAAGGATCGTGTTGTCGCTCCAACTCACAATTGTGCCAACCGTGCTGCCCAGCCAAGCGAACCCCGAGCCCTGAGCAGCGCCGAAGCCGGAGCCGGAAATGGTTACCTGAGTGCCCGGCGCTCCGGAGGATGGTGTTAAACCCGTGATGGTGGGCTGGGAAACCACAGCGAGGCTCACCGCGTTGCTGGCGATTCCGCCTACCGTTACCACGACATTGCCCGTGGTCGCACCCGCCGGGACATTGAAGGCGATGTTCCCGGGGTACCAGCTCGTTGACGAGACCACGGAGCCATTGAGAGCGACCGTGCTTCCGCCCAGCCCGTATCCGAAGTTGCTGCCCGTAATCGTAACTTGGGCCCCTAGGACGGCGGACGAAGGTGTAAGGCTGGTGATCGAGGGTATGGTGGTGAAGGTCAAACCGTTACTCGACGCGCCATTGGCGGTCACGACGACGCTGCCCGTGCCAGCACTGACCGGCACAGTCGCCGCGATGACGGTGTCGCTCCAGCTAGTCACAGTCGCCGGTGACCCAGCGAAAGTCACGCTGCCGCTGCCCTGGCTGCTTCCGAAATTGGCGCCTGTGATGGTCGCGCTCGTACCCGCGGTTCCGGTCGATGGCGCGAGAGTGGTAATCGAAGGCGGAGGAAGAACGGTAAACGCCATTGCATTACTGCTGGTACCATTGATATATACCACCACATTGCCGCTGGTGGCGCCCGCCGGAACCTTGACGGTAAGAGTTCCGTTTGGAGGATCGCTGGTCCAGCCCGTGATCGAAGCCACTTGCCCGTTGAACATCACAACGCGGATATCTTGAGAACTTCCGAAATTGGTCCCGGTAATTGTGACCGTCACGCCGACCGCCCCGGATGACGGCGTCAGGCTTGAAATGGCCGGCGACTGCAACACGGTGAAACTCGAACCGTTGCTCGCCACGCCGCTCACCGTCACCACGACAGCGCCGGTCGTTGCGCCAGGAGGGACGGCCGCAGTAATGCTGGTGTTACTCCAACTGCTAGCCGACGCGGCAACACCGCCGAACGTTACGGTACTGGCGCCTTGACTCGCTCCGAAATTGGATCCGGCGATGGTCACAGAGCTCCCCACGGCGCCGGAAGCAGGCGATAAAGTGGTAATCGACGGCATCGGAAGGACTGTGAAGCTCACTCCGTTGCTCGGTATACCGCCAACGGTTACCACTACGTTGCCGGTGGTGGCGCCCGCGGGCACCTCGGTGGAAATGCTCGTGGCGCTCCAACTCGTGATTGGCGCCGTCGCTCCGCTGAAGGTGACAATGCTGGTGCCCTGATAGGCTCCAAAGTTGGAACCGGTGATTGCCACAGAGGCCCAAACCACACCGGAAGTTGGCGAGAGGCTGGCGATTGAAGGAGTCGGCAATACGGTAAACGTAACACCGTTGCTGGATAGGCTCCCAACAGTCACCACGACATTGCCACTTACTGCCCCCGACGGTACTGTCGCGGTGATGCTGGTGGTGCTCCAGTTGGTAACCGCGGCTTGAGTTCCGGCGAAAGTTACAGTGCCAGTGCCTTGGCTCGCCCCGAAATTCGTCCCAGTGATAATCACCGGTGTTCCCAAAGGGCCGGACGCTGGCGTCAGACTGGTAATCACCGGAGATACGGTAAAGGTTATTCCGTTGCTTACGACACCACTCACCGTCACCGTGACAGCGCCGGTCGTGGCGCCAATTGGGACCGTAGTGGCAATTGCCTTGTCACTCCAACTTGCTGCAACGGTAAGGATGCCGTTGAAACGAACAGTACTACTTCCCTGCGTACTCCCAAAGTTATATCCGGCGATAGTCACCGCCGTGCCAGGTACACCATTCGCCGGTGTTAGGCTGGAAATCCAAGGGGTTGGCGGCGCTATCGCACGGGGTTGATCCTGTGCCGGCGCCACGGCGGGCAACGCCAGAAGAAAAGAAACAGCAAGATAGCCGAGAGCGATCGTAGACGCCCGATGGGCGGGCGGAAATATGCGCGCAGAACGCCAAGCGATCAAGTTATCCTCCGGTACGTAACTTGGCTGCAATTTCAGGTAATAGATAATAAGTACTAAAACTCCTATATCGTGGCGCAGAGTTCTGGCGTTTGCAAGGAAAAAGTGCAGCGTTGGCGGAATTCGACTCTCGGCGACACGGAGCGACAGTTGGCCCTGGCTGTATTACCCTCAGGCTGCGTGCCGCAGCATGCCGATCAGGGCGTTGACGAAGACCGCCGCCATCCCCACCGGGATCGCGATTTTCCACCCGATATTCATGAGCTGGTCGTAGCGGAAGCGCGGGAAGGTGCCGCGGAACCAGATCATCAGGTAGATGATGCAGGAGACCTTGAGCAGGAACCAGAACAGGCCGATGGCCGCCTGGTTCACCACCGGCACCAGGAACAGCGCGCCCATCAGCAGCAGGAGCAGTGCCACACCCACCAGCACCTTCTGCTGCGTTGCGTCCTTGAGGCGCCGTACCAGCGGGAGGGTCAGTATGCCTGAGCCGAAGAACAGAATCGCCGGCACGCCGAAATTCAGCGGCACCTCCAGCCATCCGACGTTCGGGAATGGCCGCAGCCAGCCGCCCCAGAACAGCGTCACGGCGACGCCCGAGACTACCAGGACGTTCGCATATTCCGCCAGAAAGTAGAGCGCCCAGCGGAAACCGCTGTACTCCGTGTGGAATCCGGCCACCAGTTCGGACTCGGCTTCCGGCAGGTCGAACGGCGCCCGGTTGGTCTCCGCCGTAGCGGCGATGATGTACACCGCGAACGGCACGATCATGAAGCCGAAGTTATCGAACACGCCCCAGATGCCCCGCGCAAGCTGCGCCTTCACGATGCCCTGCATGCTGAGGGTGCCCGCCACCATCACGGCGGAAACCAGCGCGAAGGCCAGCGCCACTTCGTAGCTCACCAATTGTGCCGCGCTACGCAGCGCCCCGAGCAGAGGATAGTGGCTGTTCGAAGCCCAGCCGCCCAGGATAATCCCGAGGATCCCGACCGACGACATCGCCGAAATCACCAGCAGCCCCACATTCACATCCGCCACGTAGATATTGCGGGCTAATGGCAACATCGGCAAACGCGGTCAGTGCCGTGAACGTCGAAATCACCGGCGCGAGCCAGAAGATCGTCCGATCGGACGTCGGTCGGGATGATGTCTTCCTTCAACATCAGCTTCAGCGCGTCGGCGATCGGCTGCAGCAAGCCGTGCGGACCGACGCGCATCGGCCCGAGCCGCACCTGAAAATCGGCCAGCACCTTGCGCTCGACCAGCACGATGTAACCGGCCGCCAGCGGGACAAGCCCGATGATCAGCACCGGTCAGCACGATCGGCATGAAAAGGGGATGAGATAAGATGGCTTCCATATCGTTACCGCATTAGCGAAGTCTGCGCCAGCCGCAGGAACGGCTCGGGGTAGATGCCGATCAGGAGCGTCAAAGCGCCGGTCAACCCCAGGGCCACGCGCAGGCCAAAGCTCGAAGCGCAGCGGCGCCTTTTCGAGCGGCTTCCGCGGATGAACATGCTGCGCACAATCCGGAAATAGTAGTAAATCGCCACCGCCACGTACAGCGTCGCGATCACCGCCAGGAAGTAATGGCCAGTCTCGATCAGCGAGAGGAAGATGTAGTACTTGCCGAGGAATCCCGCGGTTGGCGGAATGCCGGCCAGCGAAAGCAGGAAGATCAACATCAGCACCGCGTACCCAGGGCTCTTGTGCATCAGCCCGGCGATGTCGTCCATATCCTCGCCGATGATATGACCGCGTCGCAGCGCGATCAGCACCAGAAACGCCCCCAGGTTCATGAAGGTGTAGACCATCACGTAGACGGCGATTCCGTTGATGCCCGTTTGATTGCCCGCGATCAGGCCGAGCATCATGTAGCCCGCATGCGAGATCGAGCTGTATGCCAGCAGGCGCTTGATATTGGTCTGGTTGATGGCCGCCAGGTTGCCAAGGGTCAGCGTAAGCACCGCCACCACCGTCAGGAGCGGCTCCCACATTGCCCGCGCGTCGCGCCAGCGGGCCCAGGAAGAATCCGCAGCAGGAACGCGATCGACGCCGCCTTCGACGCCACCGAAAGATACGCCGTTACGGTGGTCGGCGCGCCTTCATAGGCGTCCGGCGCCCACATATGGAACGGCACGGCGGAGATCTTGAACAGCAGCCCCACCGCAGTGGTGGCCATCGCCAGAAACACCACCGGATCCCACGGCGAACGCTGCGCGATCGCGGACGAAATCACCGCCAGCTTGGTTGAGCCCGCGATTCCGTACATCAGCGAAAAGCCGTATACCAGGAAGCCGCTCGAAAATGCTCCGAGCAGCAGGTATTTCAGCGCCGCTTCGTTCGACCGCTTCTCGCCGCGGAGGAAGCCCACCATCACATAGAAACATAGCGCCATCAGCTCCAGCCCGATGAAGAGCGTGATCAGGTCCGTGCCGGTGGCCAGGAAGTACATGCCGCACTGCGCGAACAGAATCAGCCCGTAATACTCGCCGTGATGCTCGCCCGCGATTTCCAGGTACTTATACGAAACCAGCGCCACCACCAGCGCCGCCACCAGGAAGATCCAGTTGAAGAAGATGCCGAAGCCGTCGATGGTCACCGAGCCGCCGAAACCCACCAGCGACCCCTGGCTCGCCACCCACATCTGCTGGCGGAAGAGCCCGTAGCCGGTAAACCCTTCGGCCAGCGCCACGAAGATCAGCAGCCACTTGCGCTGGCGAGGTTCGGGAAAGATCAGAAAGTCGAACAGCAGGATCGCGCAGCCGAACAGCGCCAGCATCACCGCCGGGATGATCGTGAAGTGATCCGTCGATGTGTAGAATTCGCTCATCGCGCGTCTCCTGAAGCCTGCGCCACCCGCTGCGGCACTGAAGCCAGCGCCGGCGCGTTATAGTAATCCGGCCGCACGCGCTGCACGATCTCGCGTCACCGGCTGCTGCAAAATATCGAAGAAGGGCTTGGGATAGATGCCGATCCATATCGCCCAAACGATCAGCGGCGCGAAAACCGCGAGCTCCCGCAGATTCATATCGGGGATGGTCAGGTTCTTGCCGTTGGTCACCTGCCCGAGCATGGTCCGCTGGTATAGCCACAGCAAGTACGCCGCGCCCAGAACCAGGCCGCTGACCGCGAACGCCGCCCAGATGCGATTGGCTTCGAAGGCGCCCTGCAGGATCGTGAACTCTCCAATAAACCCGTTGAGCAGCGGCAGCCCGGCCGAGCTGAGCATGGCGAAGGCGAAAATGACTGCGAACTTCGGCATCACGTGGGCCAACCCGCCGTACTCGGAAATCTCGCGCGTGTGGCGCCGCTCGTAAATCACGCCGATTACCAGGAAGAGCATGCCGGTCGAAATGCCGTGATTGATCTGCTGCATCACGCTGCCGGCGATTCCGTTCGGATTCAGCGAGAAGATGCCCAGCGTGCAGAAGCCCAGGTGGCTCACCGAGGAGTAGGCGATCAGCTTCTTCCAGTCCGCTCTGCATCAGGCTCACCAGCGCGCCGTAGATGATGCCGATGATCGAGAGCACCGCCAAAATCTGCACGATCACCTGGTCGGCCGAGGCCTTCGGCAGCAATGGCAGCGAGAAGCGAAGGAACCCGTAAGTCCCCATCTTCAGCAGTACCGCCGCCAGGATCACCGACCCGGCCGTAGGAGCCTCCACGTGGGCGTCCGGCAGCCACGTGTGGAAGGGGAACATCGGCACCTTGATGGCAAACCCGAGGAAGAATGCCCAGAACACCACCTGCTGGGTCGCCAGCGGCAGGCTGACCTTCATCAGTTCGGAGATTTCAAAACTGTAGAAATGAAATTGGTTGTAGTGCTGGAAGTAGAGCACCAGGATGCCGAGCAGCATCAGCACCGATCCGGCCAGGGTATAGAGGAAAAACTTGATCGCCGCGTACAGTTTCCGCGGTCCGCCCCACACCCCGATGATGAAATACATCGGAACCAGCACCAGCTCCCAGAACACGTAGAACAGGAAGAAATCGAGCGAAAGGAAAACGCCCAGCATCCCCGTCTGCAGCAGCAGGAACATCGCGTAATATTCTTTGACGCGGTCCTGAATCGCCGACCAGGAGCATAAGATCGCGACGAACCCCATCAGGGTCGTCAGCATCACCAGCAGCAGGCTGATGCCGTCCAGTCCCAGGTGATAGTGGACGCCGAGCGTCGGAATCCAATCGGCCCGCTCTTCGAACTGGAAGCCGGGAACGCCCTTGCGGAAGTTCCACACCAGCAGCAGCGAAACGAAGAATCCCGCCAGCGCCGCCACATTCGCCCAAACCCGGATCAGTCCCTTGTTGCCCGAGGGAAGCAGCAGCAGGATCAACAGGCCGGCCAATGGCGTCATTAATACGATCGTCAGTAAATGCTGGTCCATATAGTTACCGCACTATGTAATACCCGAGAAACGCCAGGGCGCCGACCACCACAAAGAGCGCATAGGATTGAACGCGGCCCGTCTGCAGGATGCACACCGGGTAAGAAAGCATCTTCACGAAAAACGCCGTGAACCGCACGGCCCCGTCGACAATCCACGTATCCCACCAAATCGAAACCCGCGAACTGAAGCGCGTCAGCCAGCCGGCGCCATTCACGCCGCCATCCACTACGTTGCGGTCGAACACGCCCAGCACCCGGCCGCCGCCCTTGCACAGGCCGTTCACGAAGAGGAAGTCGTACAGCTCGTCCACGTACCACTTGTTGTACAGGAGGCCGTGCAGCGGCTGGAGCCGCCGTTCGAGCGAATCGGGAATCTCCGGCTTGTGGTGATAGAACCACCGCGCCACTGTGATGCCGATGATCGCGAACGCCACTGAGAACGCCATCAGGATCCACTCTGTCGACGCCGTGTGCGCTCCCTCTTTAACCGCTTCGATGGCCGCCGACGCGAACGCCGGTTCCAGCCATCTTTCGAAGCCGCGGAACCGCTCGCCCAGGTGCCACAGTTCGGGAGTCCCCAACCACCCGCCCAGCACGCTTCCAGCTGCGAGCAACACAAGCGGTACCGTCATCGACGCCGGCGACTCGTGAATATGCGCCTCGACCTCCGGCTTTACCCGCGACCGGCCGTAAAACGTCAGGTTCATCAGACGCCACATGTAGAACGCCGTCATCAGTGCGGTCACCAGACCCACCGCCCACAGAACCCTCGACCCCTGCGGCGAACTGTACGCCTGCCACAGAATCTCGTCCTTCGAGAAGAAGCCCGCCAGGCCCGGAATTCCCGCGATCGCCACCGAGCCCACCCACATGGTCCAGTGCGTGATCGGAATCTTCTTCTTCAGGCCGCCCATGTAGCGCATGTCCTGCTCGCCGCCCATGGCGTGAATCACCGAGCCCGAACACAGGAAGAGCAGTGCCTTGAAAAAGGCGTGCGTGAACAGGTGGAACACCGCCACCCAGTAAGCGCCCACGCCGAGCGCCAGGAACATGTAGCCTAACTGGCTGACCGTGGAGTAGGCGAGCACGCGCTTGATATCGTTCTGCACCAGCGCGATGCTGGCCGCCAGAATCGCCGTGAACGCGCCCACTGCCGCCACGATCGTCAGCGTGTGCGGCGTCAACTGGAAGAGCGCCGACGAGCGCGCCACCATGTACACACCTGCCGTCACCATGGTCGCCGCGTGGATCAGCGCCGAGACCGGCGTCGGGCCTTCCATTGCATCGGGCAGCCAGACATACAGCGGAATCTGCGCCGATTTTCCGGTGGCGCCGAAGAAGAGCAGCAGTGCCGCCGCGCTCAGCACGCCGAAGCCGGCCGTCTCCACGGGAAATTGTCCGCTGCGCAGAATCGCGTTCACGTCAGTAAATTTCAGGGTGCCGAGCACCGACATCAGCAGCAGCATCCCCATGACGAACCCGGCGTCGCCCACCCGGTTGACGATGAATGCCTTCTTGCCCGCGTCGCCCGCCGACTTCTTATGGAAGTAGAAGCCGATCAATAAGTAGCTGCACAACCCCACGCCTTCCCAGCCGACGAACAGCAGGCCGTAGTTATTGGCCAGCACCAGCATCAGCATGAAAAAGATGAAGAGGTTGAAATAACCGAAAAAGCGATAAAAGCCGTTGTCATGATCCATGTAGCCGGTGGCATACACGTGGATCAGGAAGCCGACGCCGGTCACCACCAGGATCATCACCGAGCTCAGCGGGTCGAGCAGAAAGCCCCAGTCGAGCTGGAAGGTGGCCAGGTGGCCGTTCGCCATGTGGAAGGGGAGCCCGGTGAGCCAGGTGAACTGGATCACCTGATGCACCCGCGAAGGCAGTTGCGAAAGCTGCCACACGGCGCCCGCCGAAAACAGGAACGACAGCAGCACCATCCCCGGACAGATCAGCTTGATGAGGGACCGCAGAGGCCCGTGGTGATGCCCATGACCGTGTCCGTCGTGAGCCTCGTGCGCGTGATGCGCATCGGCAGCGCCGTGGCCGTGTTCATACACCGGCTCGACGCCCGGCGCCACTGCGACGTCCGAGGCCGGCTGCGGGTCGAGCAGCTTACCGAACACCAGCATCAGGGCCGCTCCACACAGCGGGAACAGCGGAATCAGCCAAATCAGGTCAAGGAAATTCACGGCGCTCCTACCACTTCAGCAAATCGATCTCATCCGCCAGCACCGTTTCCTTGTTCCGGAACAGCGCGATCAGGATGCCCAGCCCTACGGCCGCCTCGGCTACGGCGTCGGTAATCACGAAAATCGCGAACACTTGGCCGTTGGTCTGCCCCCAGGCGTGGGAAAACGCGACCAGGTTGATGTTCACCGCGTTCAGAATCAACTCGATCGACATCAAAATGATCACGATATTCCGCCGTGTGAGCACGCCCACGGTGCCGATCGCCAGCAGCGCGGCGCTCAGAACCAGGTAATGAAATGTCGTCACCGGATACATTCTTCAGATCCTCTTCTTCGCCATCACCACGGAGCCCACCACTGCCACCAGCAGCAGCAGCGAAGCGATCTCGAACGGCAGCAGGTATTCGGAAAACAGAACGTCCGCCACCATCTGCGTGTTGCCCGCCGTTGCCGGCGCCGCGGCGACGCCCTCGGCGATATGGAAGGCGCCTCTGCCCTTCGCGAGGAACCAGACGAACTGCACGCCCACCACCGCCACCGCCGCCAGCCCCACCATCCACTGCCGGTTGAACTGCCGCTCCTTGCCCGCCTGGTCCAGATTCACCAGCATGATCACGAACAGGAACAGCAGCATGATGCCGCCCACGTAAAGCACAATCTGCACCGCGAACAGAAACTCCGCCTGCTGCAGCAGATAGATCCCGGCGACGCCCAGCAGCGAGACGATCAGCGAAATCGCGCTGTGCACCGCATTGCGGCGGGTGATGGTCATCACCGCCCCGCCCAGCACCATCAGGGCGAAGGTGTAGAACAAAAACGTATCGATCAACATTTGTATGGGGTGGGCCGCGGCCCTTCTTCGAGCATCTGCCGGTCCCAGATCTGGCCGTCGCGCGTGTAGGTGGCCAGTTCGAAATCCTGCGTCAGCTCCAACGCATCCACCGGGCAGGCATCTTCGCACAGTCCGCAGAACATGCAGCGCGAAGTGTCGTACGTGAAATCGGTGAGCTCCTTGCGCCGCGTCTCCTCATTGCGCTCGCTGCCGACCACGATCAGGTTTTCCGGACAGGCCAGCGCACACAGGTTGCAGGCAATGCACAGCGTCTCGCCGTTATCCGGATTGATATTCAGCCGCGGCGCGCCGCGATAGCGCTCCGCCACCTTGGGCCGCTCCGCCGGGTACTGTTCGGTGTAGATGTATTTCGGATTCTGATTCCGGAACGTCACCCACAGACCCTGGAACAGGTCCACCAGGAAGATCTTCTTGAGAAGACTGCTCATAAAGCCCTCCTTTCACCGCCGAGACGCGGAGACGCAGAGAACCGCATTTTTGATGGTTGCTTTCTCGGCGCATCGGCGTCTCGGCGGTGAATCCGAACTCTCAACGATCCACCTCGCCCAACACGATGTCGAGCGTACCGATCACCGCCACTACATCCGCCACCAGCCCGCCGTGGATCATCCGGTCGAGCGCCTGCAGGTTCACGAACGAAGGCGGCCGCACGCGGCAGCGGTAAGGCTGCGTCGAACCGTCGCACACGATGTAATAGCCCAACTCGCCTTTCGGGGCTTCGATCGAAACGTAAGCCTCGCCCACCGGGGGCTTGATCACCTTGCCGACCTTCCCCATAATCGGGCCTGCCGGCAGATTCGCCACCGCTTGCCGGATGATGCGCACAGCTTGCCGCATTTCCTCCATGCGGACCATATACCGGTCGTAGGTATCCCCGTTCTGCCGCGTCGGGATGTCGAACTCGTACTTTTCGTAGCCCGAGTACGGCTGCGCCTTCCGCAAATCCCACTTCACTCCGGCGGCTCGCAGCACAGGGCCCGTCACGCCGTATTCCTTGCATTCGTCGGCGGTCAGAATGCCGACATCTTTCAACCGGCCCACCCAGATGCGATTGTTGGTCAGCAGCTCTTCGTACTCGTCCACCTTCGGCAGGAACATGTCGCAAAACGCGTTGCACTCCTGCTCGAAGCCTTCGTAGGTCTCGTATAACAGCCCGCCGATGCGGAATGCGTGCGTGGTAAGGCGCGCGCCGCAGTATTTCTCGAAGATCTTGAGCGCCTCTTCCCGCTCGCGCAGGCAGTAGAACACCGGCGTGATGGCGCCGATATCGAGCGCGTGCGTCCCCAGCCATAGCAGGTGGCTGGCGATGCGGTTCAGTTCCGTGAGGATCACGCGCACCGCCTGCGCCCGCGGCGGAGCCTCCACATTCAGCAGCTTTTCCACCGCCAGGCAGTAGCCCAGCCCATTGGAGATCGCCGCCACGTAGTCCATGCGGTCCACGTATGGGTTAAATTGCGCGAAGGTCCGGTTCTCCGCGATTTTCTCCACCCCGCGGTGCAGGTAGCCGATGACGCAATCCATACCCGTGACCTTCTCGCCATCCAGCTTAAGAATGACGCGCAGAACCCCGTGCGTGGAGGGATGCTGCGGCCCCATGTTGAGGACTAATTCGGTGGAGTCTAAAAATGTTGCTTCCGGCATACCCTCACTGGCCGCTTTCTATATTCAAATTTTCCTGCACCCAGCGCTGATCCTGCTGAAGGATCGGGTAGTCCTTGCGCAGCGGATATCCGGTCCATTCGTCGGGAAGCAGGATCCGGCGCAGATCCGGGTGGCCGGCGAACTCGATCCCGAACATATCGTACACTTCGCGCTCCAGCCAGTTGGCCGTCAGGTGCACGCCCACCGCGCTCTGCGGCCGGTACCCGTCGGCCAGGAAAGTTTTGATCCGGATCCGTTCGTTCCGCGGAAAGCTATACACAATGTAGACGAGGTCGAACCGCTCTGCTCGCTTCGGCCAGTCCACGGCCGTGATGTCGACCAGGTAATCGAAGTCCGCTTCCAGTTTCAGATAATCCAGTACCGAAACTGCCGCTTCCGGCTTCACCACCACGAAATTCTGGCCCAGATATGTGGACGCTTCGCTGATCCGCTCGCCAAACCTCTCCTTCAACTCTCTGGCGAGATCGCTGTCCCAGGGGGTGGCCGCCATGGTTGCTGGCGGCTTCGGGGCTGCCGCGGCTGGCTTAGGAGGAGCCGCTTTCGCGGCGTCAGCGGCTGGTTTTGCCGGTTGCCCCAACGCCTCGCCCTTATCCGGCGGAGGCGCTGGTGAGCCCCCAGGCTTCTGCTCATCAGCCATTTTTTCTCCTCTTGAAGAACCTTACATTTATCATCTGTCCGAAACACCTGTCAAATTGTGCAACACCCGAAAAATCGGACTTTCGCCGCGGTAGTTTTGGATATGAAAATGCTGATTACCCCGTGGCTGCTAAACTTCGTTACATGTACGACGTGATCATCGTAGGCGGAGGACCGGCCGGACTGAGCGCGGCCACCATCCTCGGCCGCTGCCGCCGAACGGTGCTCCTGTGCGACGACGGTCAGTATCGCAACGAAGGCTCTCTGGCGTTGTACGGCTTCCTCAGCCGCGATGGCATTCATCCGGCGGAACTGCGCCGGATCGGACGAGAGCAGGTGGAGCGCTACGAGGTCGAATTCCGAGCGGTCCGCGTATCGGGCGCAGCTTCCGCCGAGGGCGGTTTCACAGTAACCCTCGAAGACGGGTCCGCGGCTTCCTGCCGCAAGCTTCTGCTGGCGACGGGCGTACGTGATGCAATCCCCGACGTGGAAGGTTTCCAGGCCTTCTTCGGCAACGGCGTCTTCCAGAACCCCTACAGCTACGGCTGGGAGGTCCGGGATCGGCGGTTGGCCGCCTACGGCTCCGGCAAGAACGCGGCCGACCTGGCCCATATCCTGCAAACCTGGACACGCGAGGTGGTGCTCTGTACCGATGGCGCCGGCCTCAAGCCCGAGGAGAGCGCCTCTCTCAGTCGTGCCGGGATTCACGTACTAACCGGCAGGATCGCCCGGCTCGAAGGCTCCGAAAACGGTCTGGACCGTATCGTCTTCGCCGACGGTTCGGATCTCCCGGTGGCTGCCGTTTTCCTGAGCGGTTCGCAAACCCAGCGGTCGGACCTCGCCGCGCGCCTCGGCTGCCGGCATTCCTCCAAGGGCAGCCTGCACGCCGGACGCGGAGGCGAAACCGATGTGCCCGGCATTTACGTCACCGGCGACGCTTTGGGCGATGCCCAACTCGCCGTGATTGCCGCCGCCGAAGGTGCCCGCGCCGCCATCGCGATTCACCGTGCGCTTGCGGATGAAATGTCACGGTAAGATTTTCCGCTTCGCCTGGACATCGCTCGCAATTGCTAGTCGATTCTGTTTTCAGCGAGTTGCATCCGGATCTCGAGTCTGGATAACCAATTGCACTCCGGAACGGTGAAATGAAAGGATCGGTCGCAGCCCGGCCAGAAGTTCCACTGGAAGCTTCCCGCCCCTTGGTAGCACTCGCTACACTGCCGTTCCCGGCGGCCCTGCTGGACTCCCGTGGCATCATCGCAGCGGCCAACCCGGCGTGGGAGAATGCCCATCCCGGCTGTACCCCTGGCGTCAGCAGTGTGATCTGGTGCCGCCGCCGCTCGCCTCGCTTCGGAACCCTGCTGGCCGGCCTGCGAGGAGTGCTGACCGGCACCGAGTTACGCTACACCGAAGACATCCGCGGACAGGGGGGGCTTTGCCGCATCTGGGTTTCCCGTGCCGGCCGGGGAGCGCTGATCCTCGAAGAGGACCTGCCCGAGACCGAGCGCGCCTCTCTATCCCTCCGCCTCGAAACCATCGGCCGCACCGTCAGCGGCGTTGCCCATGATTTCGCCAATCTCCTCACCCTGATCGGCGGCTACAGCGATATGCTTCTCAGCGGCATGAACGCGGATGATCCGCACCGGGAAGAGCTTAGCGAGATCCGACGGGCCGCCGAGCGCGGCGGCCAGCTCACTTCGCAGCTTCTGGGCTTTGCGCGAGCTACCGAGGCTCCCGCGCGCCCGGTCGATCTCAATTCCCTGATCGGCGAAGTCCAACGCATGCTGCGGCCGATCCTCGGGGAACTCATTGAGGTCGACACGCAACTCGACCCGGCCATCGGGGCAGTGCTGGCCGATCCCGGCCGTCTGGAGCAAGTGTTCATGAACCTGATATTGAACGCCCGCGACGCCATGCCGTCGGGCGGCCGCATCCGCATTGCGACCTCGCGAACCGAGCTCTCGCCCGAAGACTCTGACCGCCTCGAAATGGCGCCGGGGCCGACGGTCGTGGTGTCCGTGGTCGACTCCGGACCGGGCATCGACCCCGCCTCCATCGGCCGGGTCTTCCAGCCCTTCTACACGACCAAGTCCAAGGGCACCGGCCTGGGCCTCAGCATCGTGCTGCGCATCGTGAAGGAATGCGGCGGCGCCATCCGCGTGGAGAGTTCGACGGACAAAGGCGCCCGCTTCGACGTCTACCTGCCGGAGTCGCGGCGTTTGGCGGCCTCCGGCAGGCCGCAGGGAACCTCCAGGCCCACGAAGGGCGGCGAGGAGACGCTGCTGCTGGTCGAAGACGACGAGTCTGTACGTCTCCTGATCGCCCGCATCCTCGGGCAGCACGGATACAAGATCCTAGAAGCGGCGGACGGCGAGGAGGCGCTGCGAATGCTCGAAGCCCATCCCGACACCATCCGGCTGGTCATCACCGACATGGTGATGCCGCACATGGGTGGCCGCGAACTGGCGGTCCGCGTCCGCGCACAGCACCCCCGGCTTCCCATCGTCTGCCTCTCCGGCTATCCGGACGACAAGCCCCATCCCGATCCGGGGATCTTGTTCCTGCAAAAGCCTTTGCAGCCGGACGCCCTGTTGGCCAAGGTCCGGGGAGCGCTGGATTCGGCTTCTCGACCGTTTAACCCGCAATAGACACCGGTCGCCTCGGAGCCCTCGGAACCGGGGCACCGGTTGTGCTCTAATAAGAATCACTTATAGCGGCAATGCCAAGTTCAGCCAAACGTCTGCGCAGGGCCTGGAAAAGCGCGACCCGGCGCATGCGCGAAATCCGGATGATCGCCAAGGGCCTGCTTTCCACGGGCCACCCGATCCTGGCGCATATTATCCCCATGCGGCGCTGCAACTTGTCGTGTGCTTATTGCAACGAATACGACGACGTCTCGAAGCCCGTCGCCGTCGAATCCGTCTACCAGCGCCTCGATCGGCTGGCCGACCTCGGCACCAACGTCATCACCATCTGCGGCGGCGAGCCCTTGCTGCATCCCGATCTCGACCTGATCATCGCCCACATCCGCCGCCGCGGCATGATCGCCGGCATGATCACCAACGGCTACCTGCTGACCGCCGAACGCATCCAGCGGCTCAATCGCGCCGGCCTCGACCACCTGCAGATCTCGATCGACAACGTCATGCCCGACGAGGTCTCGAAGAAGAGCCTGAAGGTGCTCGACAAGAAACTGCAATTGCTGGCCGAACACGCCGATTTCCACGTGAATATCAATTCCGTGGTGGGCGGCGGCATTCACAATCCGAAAGACGCCCTGGTGGTCGGCAAGCGCGCGCTGGAGCTGGGTTTCACCTCCACCGTCGGCATCATTCATGACGGCGAAGGCCAGTTGCAGCCGCTGCGCGACGAAGAGCGCGAGGTCTATCTCGCCATGCGCTCGATGGAGAAGAGCAGCTACGCCCGCATCAATTATTTTCAGGACAATATCGCGCACGGCCGGGAAAACAGCTGGCGCTGCCGGGCCGGTTCCCGCTACCTGTACATCTGCGAGGACGGCCTGGTGCACTACTGTTCGCAGCAGCGCGGCTATCCCGGCAAGCCGCTGATCGAATACACGCTCGAAGACGTCCGCCGCGAGTTCCGCACCGCCAAAGGCTGCGCCCCGCGCTGCACCGTCGCCTGCGTGCACCAGGTGTCGACCATCGACTTCTGGCGCGGCCCTCAAGACCTCGCCCCGTCCAGCATGGAGCAACCCCAAGGCCTGGTGCAAATCCAGTAGTTGGGCCGCCCTGCTGTTAACCTGGAATATGGATGTCTCCTGGAATCGAATGGACGCCCGAATCGTGGCGTGAATTTAACGCCTTGCAGCAGCCGGAATATCCGGACACCGCGGCATTAGAAGCCGTCCTGGATGAACTTCGCCAACTCCCTCCCCTGGTCACCAGTTGGGAAATCCTGAGCCTGCGGGAGCAATTGGCGGAGGCCGCGCGCGGCGAGCGTTTCGTGCTGCAGGGCGGGGACTGCGCCGAGCGCCTGGTCGATTGCCGGCCCAATCGCGTCACCAACGCGCTGAAAGTTCTGTTGCAGATGAGCATGGTGCTGGTGGTGGGCGCGCGGCGTCCCGTCACCCGCATCGGCCGCTTCGCCGGCCAGTATGCCAAGCCCCGGTCCGCCAACCTGGAGACGCGCGGCGGCGTCACCCTGCCTTCCTATCGCGGCGACATCATCAACCGGTCTGAGTTCACCCTCGAAGCGCGCACTCCCGACCCGCAACTCCTGCTGCGCGGGTACGAGCGTGCGGCATTGCAGCTCAATTTCATCCGGGCGCTGGTCAAAGGCGGCTTCGCCGACCTCCACCACCCCGAGTACTTCGAGCTCGACTGGGTCGAACACTCGCCCCTCGCGGAGGAGTACCGCCGGATGGTGCAGACCATCTCGGACTCCCTGCAGTTCATGGAGAACGTGCTCGGTATCCGCGCCGGGGCGAGCGATCGCATCGACTTCTTCACCGCCCACGAGGCCCTGCACCTGGGCTACGAATCCGCACAGACCCGCCGCGTGCCGCGCCGTCCCGGATACTTCAACCTCTCGACGCACTTCCCCTGGGCCGGCCTCCGCACCAACCATCCCGACGGAGCCCACATCGAGTATCTCCGCGGCATCGAGAACCCGGTAGGCGTCAAAGTCGGCTGCACCAACTCGCGTGACGAGATTCTGCGCTGGATCGACGTGCTCGATCCCCACCGCCAGCCTGGACGCCTGACACTGATTCACCGCTTCGGCATTACGAAGATTGGGGAGTGCCTGCCGGGGCTGATCGAGATTGTGCGATCCGCGGGCGCGCCCGTGTTATGGGTCTGCGACCCCATGCACGGCAACACCCGCACCACATCGACCGGCGTCAAGACGCGACTCTTCGACGACGTCCGCTCAGAGGTCGAACAGGCGTTCGATATTCACGCGGCGATGGGCGGAAAACTCGGCGGCGTTCACATCGAACTGACCGGCGAAAATGTGACCGAGTGCATCGGCGGCGCGAGCGGCCCCAATGAGGCCGATCTCGGACGGGCGTACGAATCCGAGGTCGACCCGCGGCTCAACTACGCCCAGGCTCTCGAACTCGCTTTCCTGATTGCTCACAAGATGAAAAACGGCAGCGCTCGATAAAGGTCAGGCCGCGCGCTTTTTGATCTCCAGGCCGCGCATCACGCCCTCCAGCAACCACCGGATCTGGGTAGTCTCGAACGGCGCACCGCAATAATCCGCAGCGCCCAATTCGAGCGCGTCCAGCCAGCGTCCGCTCTCCGGCAGCCGGTTCACAACGATCACGGCGGTAGAGGGTAGTTTCGATACAAGCAGATGGATGGTTTCGCGGTACTGATCGTGATCTCCGCCGCAGAACAGGACTTGTGCTCCCAGCTGGCTGAGGGCAACTTCCAGAGAGTCCGTGACTCGCACGGTGTGTTGCATCCGGCGGAGAATGAGCGCCAGACAATCCGCCAGATCGTTTTCGAGGCCGAATAAGAGAGTCGAAGCCATCGTTAGTTTCTCTTCCTTCCGTTAGCAGGTGGGAAACTTCTCGCCGAAGAGAAAGGTGGGTACCCACGGGCGCTGTGGGCCTATTCACTTATTACATTAGCTGATCGATTTGATACTCACCAATCGAAACTTTTTATACCCCTCCCAAACCAGTATGGGGGCGTATTGCCCGGATAAAAAGTTTGAATTGCCGTTACAGCCCCGTATTTTGTAGGCTGGAAATGTAGTTAGTGCCCGCCCGGTTGGAGCGGCTGCTCCCTTCCTCGTCGATTATCCCCGCCGAAAACATACAAAAACATACAGGAGGAAAGTTGTGAAAACTCACAATTGTCGGCCTTACGCGTGTTGTGTCTTCGTATTTGCCGGCCTTGGCTACGGCCAGACACAGCAGGGCACGCTACCCGAGTTACAAGGCGAGCTTCGTAACCAATCCGAAATCATTTATCACGGTTATGTCGTGGAGCTGGAGAGCCTGGGTCCGCAGCCCGAACGGTTGCACGCGGACGTACAAATCGATGGCACATTCCGCATGCGCAACGTGCCTGGCGGCGACTACCGGTTGCGTATCACGAATTACGAGGGAGACGTGGTGCAGGAAGACCTGGTGTCTATCTCTCCGCAGAATCCATATATTCATGTGCAACTGCGGAAGCCCGAGAACGCCCGCCCTCCCTCCGGTTCGGTTTCTGTGAAGAGTCTGCTGCATCCGCCGGCCGCCAAGGCAGTCAAAGCCCTCGGCGAGGCGCAGAAGCTCTCGGAATCGAAGAAGTATCCGGAAGCCATCGAGAAAGTGCAGGAAGCGTTGCGGATCTCGCCTGAGTTCCCGGAGGCGTGGAGCTATCTGGCCGCCGAGCACTTGCGGCTCCGCCAATACGAGCAAGCGATGCCGGAACTGGTGCGCGCGCTCGATCTCGCCGGCCCCAACGCGGTGGATCTCTGTAACCTCGCGGTGGCCCAGTGGGGCCTGCATCGCTACCCCCAGGCGCTCGAATCGGCGATGAAAGGCGCGGAACTGAATCCCGCGTCCGATAAAGCGCAGTACCTGGTCGGAGCCCTGCTGGTGAACACGAACCGCTGGAAGGAAGCGCTGCCGCACTTGAAATACGCCGCTCGTACGATGCCCGCGGCGCAGCAAATCCTGGACCAGGTCTCGACACGGATGTCGTTCGTTCACTAGCAGGATACTGAAAAGCCCATCTGAACTCTTAAAGTGCCATGCCGCCCGACACTTCGATTCTCTGACCGTTCACCCACCGATTCTCCTCGGAGAGAAGAGCGGCGATCATCGGTCCGATGTCATCAGCCACGCCCGCGCGCCCCAGGGCAGTCATCTCCGCGACGCGCCTATTGATCTCGGGATTGTCCCGCACCATACCGCCGCTGAAGTCCGTTTGGATCGCGCCGGGCGCCACCACATTCGCCGTGATGCGGCGCGGGCCGAGCTCCTTGGCCAAATAGCGGGTCAAAACCTCCACGGCCCCTTTCGCAGCCCCGTACGCGGAGCTGCCGGGAAGAGCCACCCGCGCCAGTCCCGATGAAAGATTCACGATCCGTCCCCCATCATTCATCAAAGGGAGGAGTTTCTGCGTCAGGAAGTAAACGCCTTTGAAGTGAACATTCACGATTTCATCGAATTGCGCTTCGGTGGTTTCCGCAAAGCCGGCGTGCAGGGAATTGCCCGCGTTGTTCACCAGGTAATCAAACCGCTCGCGCCCCCAGGCTTCCAGAGCTCCGCGGACCTCGGCGACGAATCCGTCGAATGTATGCACATCGCCCGTGTCAAGGCGGAATGCGGCCGCCTTTTGTCCCATCGCTTCAATTTCGCTGGTGAGAGATTCGGCTTCACTCTGATTCGCACGATAGGTGAACAGGACATCGACGCCCCGCCGTGCAAGATGGATTGCGGTGTTGCGGCCGAGACCTCGGCTTCCGCCCGTGATGATGGCGATCTTATTGGTCGTTGCCATAGAAATATTTCCTCACGCAGGCTCAATCTTAGAAATAGCGCATGTTTTCGAGATCGGAGAGGAGGTCCGGCCCGGTAGGGCTCCAGCCCAACTTTTCTCGTGTCTGCGCGCTGGAGGCGGGGATATCCCCTCCAACAAATGCAGCGAGCCACCCAAAATGTGCGGCGGCTTCTTCCGGTGCGAGGGAGACCACGGGCACCTTCAGGCCTCGACCGATCGTCTCAGCGATGTCCCGGGTGGGCACTCCCTCTTCGGCTACCGCATGATACCGGACGCCTCCCTCCCCCTTCTCCAGTGCCAGCCAGTACAGATGCGCGGTATCGGAAACGTGCGCCGCGGGCCAGCGGTTGCGCCCCTCCCCTACGTATGCCGAGACGCCCTTTTCGCGGGCGACCTGAATCGCGTAAGTAACCAGCCCTTGCCTGACCCTGTCATGGACCTGGGGAAGCCGCATGGTAACCACGCGGACGCCTCGAGCCGCGATCGAAGCGGCCGCTTCCTCCGTAGCTGCGCGGGGAACGACCTTCGAGCTGACCGGCGGATCGTTTTCCGTAGCCGGAACGCCTGTCCCGGAGCTCGACATCCCGGTCCCGGAGGTGACGATCAGAAGCTTGTCCGAGCCGGCCAGCGCGTCGCCAAGAGCCTCGATCGCTCTCCGGTCGATCTCGCAGTTCTCCTGGAATTTCGAAAAGTCGTGGATGAAGGCGGTGTGAATCACCGCATCCGACATCGAGGCTCCGCGCCGCAGGCTCTCCAGGTCTTCGAGATTGCCGCGATGCGCCTCCGCGCCGGCGGCGATCAGCGCCTGTGCGCCCGCATCCGAGCGCGCCATGCCGAGCACCTGATGGCCCGCGTGAAGCAGTTCCGGAATGATTGCGGAGCCGATGAAACCTGTGGCCCCAGTGACGAAGACACGCATATTCTCTTCTCCTTGCCGTTGACGAATCACGGCCGATTTTGATAAACCGGAGGCAGTCTCCGCATAACTAGATTACCGGAGGCAGTCTCCGGTTGCAAGTATTTCAAGAATGGCGACCAAACGTTCCCAATCCTCAGTTCGAAAGCCCCGCACGGACGCGCAGCAGAATCGCGAACGGATTCTCGAAGTGGCGAAGGCGGCGTTTACCGAATCCGGCGCGAACGCGAGCCTGGACGACATCGCTACACGGGCCGGCGTCGGACCCGGAACGCTGTACCGCCACTTTCCCACGCGGGATGTGCTGATCGAAGCGGTCTACCGCACCGAGGTGGAAAAGTTAGCGGCGGCGGAGCGCCGATTCACTGAGATCATGCCTCCGATGGAAGCGCTGCGAGCCTGGATGCTGTTGTTCGTGGACCACATAGCAGCCAAGCAGATCATTGCTCCGGCATTGAATACGATGGTCGGAGGTCCGTCGAGACTGTATGAAGGTTCGCGTGGCCAGATTCAGGCAGCGATCGAAGCGCTGGTCAAGCGCGCGATCGAGACTGGCGACCTCCGTAAAGATATCGAGCCCTTCGATCTCCTGCGGGCGCTGATCGGCGTCGCCCATGTGACCTCGATCCCGGATTGGCAGCGAAGCGCCAAGAGACTGGTGGATATCCTCATCGCCGGTTCGCGCCCGGTGAAGTAAGAACCCAACCAGGCGCTACCGGCTGGGCCAATTCCATTTCGGTTTGTTCAATAGCGTCGAGCCTTGCAGGGTGGTTTCGCCGAAATCTTTCTGTAGGTGCAGCCGTGTACAGAGTGGGAAGGCAGCCAGCATTTCGATCAAGCCCTCGGCGTGCGAGACCACAATGATTTGTGTATGTGCGGCCGCTGCCACGATCAAGCGCGCGAGTGCCGGCAGCAGATTCGGGTGCAGACTGGTCTCCGGTTCATTGAGCACCATCAGTTCCGGCGGCCGCGGCGTGAGGAGAGCCCCGGCCAGCAGCAGATAACGAAGTGTCCCATCGGATAGTTCGGCTGCCGATAGGGGACGCAGAAGTCCGTGCTGCTGGAGTTGCAGTTCGAACCGTCCGTTCCGGTTCTCCATATACACGCGGCTGCCCGGAAAGGCGTCTTCGAGTGTCGTGGCCAGCGCTTCATCCGAACGAATTTCCATGATGGTCTGGAGTGCTGCCGCAAGATTGCCGCCATCGTGATGGAGGACCGGCGTGAAGGTGCCGATCTGGGAAGCTCTCGCCGGCGATTCGGCGTCGGTGCGGAACTGATCGTAAAAGCGCCATCCACGAAGGGCTTCCCGCATAGCCAACATTTCGGGTGCCCGTTGCGGGTCGGCAACGCTGGCGAGCATGCTATCGGTGTCGGAGAGGTGCTGGGTCAGCATGACCGGCTCCTCATCCCGCGTGGTGGAGAGCCAGACGAAATTGTTCCTACGATCCACCAGGGCGGACGCCTTGCGATAGACGGGACCGTGCCAGATGCACTCTCGCTTGATCCGTGGGTCCAACTCGAACATCGTTTCGGGAGGAGGACCCGGAGGGTAGCCCAGATCGATGCCGTACCCGTAGGTGTCGCCGCCGAAGCCAAGCTTCAGGCTGGCAACATTCCGTTTCGCGAGGCCTTCGACGGAATGAGCACCTTGTCTTACGCTCCGGGCTATTATTTCTGGTCCCGCCCAGAAGGTCGAGGGAAGGCCGCCCTCGCGAGCGAGGGAAGCAACTACCGAGTTTTGACCGACGTCAGCGATCAAACGAAGCGAACGGTAAACGCTGGACTTGCCGCTGCCGTTCGCGCCGGTAATGACGCTCAACTGTCCCAGCGGAAGCACGAGCTCGCGTAGCGACCGGTAGCCATGGACCGCGAAGGTGCGGATCACCAGTCACAGCTTAACCCGGATTGCTGGCGGGGGCGCTACGCCACCTTCTCCGCTTTCGCCCGGAAGTCCTCGTACGGGCCCTTGAAGTCTTCAATAGCGCCGTCCGCGAAGCTCCAGATCCGCGTCGCCACTTCATCGATCACATCGTGATCGTGCGTCACCAGTAGAACCGTGCCTTCGTAACGCTGCAGGGCGATGTTCAACGCGTTGATGGATTCCAGGTCGAGGTGATTGGTCGGTTCGTCCAGCAGGAGCACGTTGGGCTTCTCCAACATGAGGCGGCAGAACGTCAGTCGCGCCGCTTCGCCGCCCGAGAGCGCTTCGGTCCGTTTCAGCGCATCGTCGCCGCTGAATAGCATCTGTCCCAGTACCGCGCGCAGCTCCGCCTGCGATGCCATCGGATCGAACTCGTGAAGCCATTCGATCAGCGCCATGCCGGCACGAATCGATTGCCGGTGATCCTGCGAAAAGTAGCCCACCGAGACTTCGTGTCCCCAGGTTACGCTGCCGCCATCGATCGGGAACGACTGTTCGGCCGCGTCGATCGGGCCCGGCGCGTTCCGCACCAGGGAGCGTAACAAGGTGGTCTTACCGGCGCCGTTCCTTCCGATCAACGCAATCTTCTCGCCGCGGCTCACGCTCGCCGTGAAGCGCCCGATCACGGCGGCCCCGTCATACGATTTCGAGAGATCCTTCACTTCCAGCGGATGACGGCCCGAGGGGCGATCGATACCGAACTTGATGTATGGCCGCTGGATGTTCGATTTCGCCAGATCGGAGGTCTGCAGCCTCTCGACCTCTTTCTTTCGTGAGGTCACCTGCGAGGATCGCGTCCCGGCCGCAAAACGGGCGATGAACTCCTTCAGCTGTGCAATCTTCTTTTCCCGCTGCGCATTCTCGGCCTCCACCCTGGATCGAATCTGCGTTTTCGCGAGCACCATATCGTCGTATCCGCCCGTATAGGTGATCACGGTCTCGTAATCGATGTCCGCCACGTGGGTGCAGACCTCGTTCAGAAAATGCCGGTCGTGTGAGATTACGATCAGGCAGCCCTCGTAATGCAACAGATAATCCTGCAGCCAGTGGACCGATTCGAGGTCCAGGTGGTTCGTCGGCTCGTCCAGCAGCAGCACGCCGGGGCTGCCGAACAGAGCCTGCGCCAGCAGCACGCGGACCTTCTGGCCTCCCTGGAGTTCGCTCATCCTGCGATCGTGCCACCGCTCGTCGATGTCGAGGCCGTCGAGCAGCACGGCGGCGTCGCTCTCGGCCGTGTAGCCGCCTTCGTCCCCCACGACGCCTTCGAGCTCGCCCAGGCGCATCCCGTCTTCATCCGTCAACTCGTCGTGCGGCTTGGCATAGAGGACCTCGCGGTCCTGCATCGCGGCCCACAGCGGCGCGTTTCCCATGATGACGGTATCGAGGACGCGGTAAGAGTCGAAGACAAACTGGTCCTGCCGCAGCACTCCGAGCCTCTTCGGCCGGGTGATCGAGCCTTTGGACGGATCGAGTTCGCCGGTCAGGATACGCATCAGCGTCGACTTGCCGGCGCCGTTCGGCCCCGTGATGGCGTACCGCCGCCCGGAAAGAAATGTGGTGGTCACGTCTTCGAAGAGGACACGGCCGCCGAACCGCATGGAAATGTTGTTGATGGATAGCAAGGATGATTCCGTGAAAGGGTTTTATCGGGCTCGGACAGCGTGCCGAACGGCCAGACTCCTTATTATATCCAAATTCCTCCCTGCCCCTGGCCGGTCTAGGGATGAGCCCTTCCCGCGTTGGCTGCGATCGTGGAAGCAGCGGCGGCCGGGGCGATTGTGGCGGCAGACGATCCAAGGCTTAGGATTCTCCTCGGACGACAGTCCTTTGATTGCCGCTAACCCCGTCGCCCTATTTCGCCTTGTTTACTAGCAGGTAGGTGATTGCACCGTCGCTATCATCGAACACCCGGTAGTCCGCAACCTGGTGCTGCGGCAGTTCGGCGGCCAATGCATGCATGTCGGCGCCAGTCCGGTAGATCAGGTGCCAATCCATGAAAGCTTCCATGTAGCCGGTGTCCCGTACGCCAGCCAGGAAGTTCGGAATCAGCATCAGACCGCCCGGGCGAGTCATATCGAACATCCGGCGCGTAAATGCGGCAGCCACTGGCCCGGCGAGGTAATCGAAAAGGCCGGCCGCGTAGACGAAATCGGATTGGGGCAGTGTCACCTTACCCGAAAGGATCTGCCGGACCGAGCCGTTCCTCGCGCGGATCCCCAGATTGCCGTAAT
The DNA here is from genome assembly GCA_963796675.1 of Terriglobia bacterium. Taxonomy (GTDB): domain Bacteria; phylum Acidobacteriota; class Terriglobia; order Bryobacterales; family Bryobacteraceae; genus CAWCDJ01. The sequence continues at coordinate 640,125 of CAWCMS010000013.1, read as the reverse complement.
CCCTGGCGACCACAGCGAGGCTGGCTTCGTCCTGGTCGAACGCGACAAACTCTTCCAGGCTTCCGCTCTGCACCGCCGCCGAGATTTCCACCTCCCGCAGGTGGCCGGCTGCGATAGCCAGCACGCTCCTGGCGCCCCGCGCAGCCTCGCGATCGATCAACTCTGCAATCAGCCGCCGGCGGTACCGGACGCCGCGGGCCGACGGGCGCGTGTCCATGTACTGAAGGATCGCACGGCCAAGGGGTGTCGCCTCGCGGGCCGCCTCGCTGGCTTCGCCCAACCCGTAGATGTAGTCCATCATGACCGCGTCGCCGGCATAACCCCGCGGTTTGGAAAAGGCGCGGTACGTGAACGGATCCTGGTGCAGCAGCCCGCGCAGGGGGTGACTCAGGCACGACGGGGCGTAGCCCGGCCAATCCTCGGGCTCTTCCGCGCGGCGCGCCAGTAAGTCATCGAAAAGCGCGTCCAAAGCGTTGGCAATCCGTCCGGCCGCGAGTTGTTCCTGAATGCGGTCCAGGGCCGGTGTGTACTGCGTGAACGGCGCGTTCGAAGTTCTGATAATGTTGGTTGCGTTCTGCATGTTCCCCTCCTGGCTGGTAGAGCGCAGGCCGCGCGCAAAACCCCTACGCACCGCGAATAAATTTCTGTCTATAATGGACGGACCGAGGGGAACATGGGAGGATCGCAACAGGTACCCGTCACCGTCCTTCTGCAGAACTGGAAGCGCGGCGACCAATCCGCCCTGGCCCAGGTGGCCGAAACCGTCGAGCGTGAATTGCGCCGACTCGCCGCGTCCTACCTGCGGCGCGAACGCACCGGGCACACCCTACAGCCGACCGCGCTAGTCAACGAAGCGTTTGTCCGGCTGATGGGTCAGGGGGCCCGGCAGGACTGGGAGAGCCGATCGCATTTCATCGCCATCGCCGCCCAGCACATGCGGCAGATCCTGGTCGATTATGCCCGCCGTCACCGTGCCGCGAAGCGGGGCGACGGAGTCACGATGATTTCCCTCGACGATTCCCGGCCCTCCACTGATCCCCGGCCTATCGATCTGCTGGCGCTCGACGAGGCTCTCGAGAAACTGGCGGCGGTAGACGCGCGCAAAGCACGCGCCATGGAGTTGAAGTTCTTCGGCGGTCTCGAAATGGCCGAAATCGCCGGTGTGCTCAACATTAGTATTAAGACCGTCGAGAAGGACGTCCGCCTCGGCGCCGCGTGGCTACGCTCCGCTTTGAGTGCTTCTCCTGCTGTCTGACGCCTGCTCCGCCGTCATACTTCCGCGAAATTTCTTTGGAAAACCAGTAGGGATCCGGCTGCCACCTTGCGCTCTATGGAGTGGAGGCGGAAATGAGACTTACACTAGCGGTTTTCGTAACGCTCGGGTTCACCACCCTGGCCAGTGCTCAACCAGTGCAATCCAAACTCGCGATCGCGATCGCCGACCTGTCGTGCTCCACCCCAGCGGGCGCCCACACCTTCGAAATCCAGAGCTGGGCGTTCAGTGCCGCCAATCCCCCCGCCGTTCCAGGCGCTCCCAGCGGGGGCGCCGGGCATGTGCAAATCACCGCGCTGACCGTGAATAAGTCGTTCGATGAGTGCAGCTCCGGCCTTTTCGCCGCGGTGGCCGCCGGCAAACATTTCAGCTCGGTCATTCTTACTCAAAGCGACCCGTCCGGCCGCGCACAACTGATGACGGTTCAATTGGGCGATGTGAGCGTCTCGAATTACCAACTCGGTGGCAGCAACGGCAGCCCGGAGCCAATCGAATCGGTCAGCTTCAGCTTCAGCCAAATCACGATCATCAATCCGCAAAACAACTCGAGGGCGGGCTGGGATCTCAAGGTGAACCACGCCATTTAGACAGCGTCGCCGGTCTGGCCGGCGGCCGGGCAACACAGCGAGTCCAATGCCGGTGGCGCCGGCCACCGGTGCAACTTCCCCAGGTAGTTCTGTCCTATAATTCCCCTGAGATACCGCCGCCAGCTTGCCGTGCCGCCTGAGCCCAATCCCGGCCCGCTCACCCCGGAACGCTTCCAGCGCATGGAAGCCATCTACGATGCTGTAGCCTCCCTCGATGCGGCTGACCGCAGCCGCATCATCGAGGAGCAGTGCGCCGGCGACGACGAACTGCGCCGCGAGCTCCTCGCGGCATTTCGCGACGAAGGCAGCGGGCTGACCGGCCTGGTAGGACAAGCTGCCACGGCGGTGGCGGAAGTCGAAGACCCCTGGAACGGCCGCCGCATGGGGCCCTATCGGATCGTGCGCCCGCTTGGCCGTGGCGGCATGGGCGCGGTTTATCTCGCCCAGAGGGACGACGACCAGTTTCACAAAGAGGTCGCCATCAAGATCCTCAAATTCGAGCTGGAAGGCGGCGCTGGCGTTGCCCGATTCCGGCATGAGCGGCAGATCCTGGCGAACCTGGAGCACCCCAACATCGCCCGGCTCCTCGATGGTGGCGCCACCGAGCTCGGCACACCCTACATCGTGCTCGAGTACGTGGAGGGGGTGCCGCTCACGGACTGGTGCGAACAGCAGGAGCTCTCCATCGAGCAGCGACTTCGCCTCTTCCGCGAGGTTTGCGACGCCGTGCAGTATGCGCACCAGCACCTCGTCGTGCACCGCGATATCAAGCCCGGCAACATCCTGGTGACCCCCGAAGGGGTTCCCAAGCTGCTCGATTTCGGCATCGCCAAGCTGCTGCCTACGGGCGACTCCGGCGGCGGGGCTCCGCCTGCAACCATTACCGGCGGGATGCTCATGACGCCGGATTACGCCAGTCCCGAGCAGGTGCGCGGCGCCGGGATATCCACCGCCAGCGACGTCTATTCGCTGGGCGCGGTGCTTTATCAGCTGCTGACGGGCCAGCGGCCGTACACGATCCAAAACTACAATCCACTGGAGATCGCCCACGTGGTATGCGAAGCCGAGGTCCGGCTTCCCAGTTCCCTGGGCAACCGCCGTTTACGCGGCGATCTCGACTGCATAGTGCTCAAGGCGATGCAGAAGGAGCCCGAGCGGCGGTACCGGTCGGTCGTGGAGTTCTCGGAAGATGTTCGCCGCCACCTCAAAGGACTACCGATTGCCGCCCGGCCGGATACGCCAGTCTATCGCGCAACGAAGTTCGTAAGGCGACACTGGGTGGGCGCCGGCGCGGCTTTCGCGGTCGCAGTCACGCTGGGCGCGGGCATCGCAGTTTCGCTGCACGAAGCACGCATCGCCGAGCGGCGCTTCGCGCAGGTAAGGGAACTGGCAAACACTTTCCTCTTCCAGTTCTATGACCAGGTCACGCCCCTGGCCGGATCCACAGCCGTACGGGCATCCATCGTCGATACCGCGCGTAAATATCTCGACGGGCTGGCTAAGGAGGCCGGCAACGACAAGGGCCTGATCCTGGAACTGGCCCAGGCATATCAGCGCTTGGGGTCGGTGCAAGCCCGCACCGGCAGCGCCAACCTCGGCCAGACCGAAGATGCGCGCGCCAGCTACAAACACTCGATCGAGCTCTATGAGCGAGTGCCGGTGAACCGTCAGTCCCCGCTCGAGGTGCGCCGGAAAATGGCCGATGTCTTGTTTGCTCTGGCCCGCCTCGAGTACAACACCTATCACGAATCCTCAGCCGAACCGATCAACCGCCGCATGTTGGACTTGCTGGGGGACCGGGACCTGGATTCGCCGGCTCGCATGCTTCGCGCGATTGGTGAAGCTAGCCTTGGCCAAATCCGGATGAAACTGGGGCAACCGGTCGAAGCGGTGAGTTGGCTTGAGTCCTCTCTTGGGAACTTCCGAGCTCTCAAGAGTTCGGGGTATTCCGACCCGGCCCTGGGTACACAGATAGCCTCCGCACAGGATCGCATGGCGCGCGCGGAGGTCTCCTTAGGCGATCTCGATGGTGCGGTAGCGGCTTACCAGGAACTCCTGCGCAACGCCAAACCCTGTGACGAACAAGCACCTCCGGACACATCATGCCGGAACTTCGGTTCTTGGTTGCAGCACCTCGCGGATGTCTACGCCGCTGTGGACTTGCCAAATCTCGGAGAGCCTCACAAGGCCGCTGAACTCTACGAGCAGTCCGTTCACATTCAGGAACGCGTCGCCGCTCTCGATACCCAGGACCGGCAGGCGCGCTTTGACCTCGCCACGCGCCTCGGCAGGCTGGGGGATTCCGTCTGGAAGTGGGACCCCGCCCGCGCTCTTGCCCTCTATGATCGCGCCTTGGCGATGGCGGAGGCTCTCGTCTCGAAAGAGCAGTCTGAAATGTTGAAGAGCGCCTACCTGCAAGCCATCAGTCGCCCGCTGCTCGCTCTAGGCCGGATTGCGGAAGCCAGAACGGCGTTGACTGAAGCGGCGGCGATGGAACCCGCCGGACCTCCGCATGTCGACTACGCCGATCTGTTGGGCGATGTCGCCATGAAAATGCTCTGGGTGCCTCTGCTCACGACGGAAGGCCGGCGCGCGGAGGCCCGGCAGAAGCTGTACGAGATCATTGAGGATTCGCAGAAGCTGCGCTCCCGGCATCCCGGCGACCTCATGCCCGTCTATTACCTGTCGATGGCCTGCCGCGAAATCGCCCGGAGCACCACGGGCCTGGAGCGACGCGACGCCCTGCTGCGGAGCGCCGCTGCGTGGCATTCCTGGACTGCCACCAGCTACACTCGCCGTGAAGAACAGAAGGACCTCGCTGAATCGAAATTGCGGTAGCTCCGCTGTGGCGCCTCAAGCGGCAACACCTTCAGCAGCGTACCGCCGCGCGTCGGAAAGCCAGCGGCGCTGGGATCCCCATGCTCATGGCCGCGTCCACCAGATATTGCCCGTTGTGAACTACCGGCTCGAATAACCCCGGGTACGCGCAACTGGCGCGAACCGGTCGTTCCGCGGTACGCCGTCCGCCCCGCGCGCCCAACAAAGGCGCAGTCGGGACTTCGCCATTCGGCCGCGGCACAAGATTAGTCGTCCCGAGGTGTCGCTCCCGGCTAGCCGTTTTCAACGCGCTCCTTGATATCCGAGTACGCCGTTTCGATGAGCTGATGCAACGCTGCGGTGTTTGTGGCCGTTCCCGGTCTCAGCTTCACATGGCGCATCGATTTGCCGGTGCCTTGCAACAGGCGGGCCGGATCCGGGAGCGCGGCGCCGCGAAAGAACCCTACGTTGACGTGCGAGGTGAATACATTGACGTAGCCGAAGGGTGCATCTCCCAAACACGCAACCGGACAGCCGTCATGCAAAAGCTCCCGGACTTCGTCCCCGCACTTTCGCATCACCTCAAACCACTCACGCGCGATGATTCCTAACTCACCTGCGTGCTCGTTCAGCCACGCGTCGATGACGGGATCCCGCTCCACAGCACCGTTGAATCGAAGCAATTCCGATTTCATCGTTGCTCACCTTCTGCTTGCGGGAATCTTGGGCGAGGCGACTCCGGCGTTCCAGTTCCAGGCAGTGTCGCCGCTCGCCCTTCGCCGGGAGACCACTTCCTCATTGAATTCGAACATCCCCGGCAACAAATGATCCGACGGATGCGGCGCGTCACGGAACGCCATGTAGGAGCGCGTCGATCCGTAGGCCGGCCAGTCCGGCTGGTTCGCGGCCTGCGGTCTGCCGGTCCGGGCGAAACTGGACCAATAGCCGATCATGGCTTCGCTCAGACTCGTCTCTTGCGGAGTCGCCGGGATCTTCGGCCAGTTGGCGGGTGTCGCCTCGAACGTTCCGAATACAAAAGGCAGCTCACTGGCATGAAATGCGTGCAAACCCGCGGATTCTTCGGCCGGATAGCCGTGATCGAAATAGTAGAGGAAAGACGGCACGCCCAGCGCGGCCTGCTGGCGAACCAGCCGCTCCGCCGTCCATCCGTACAAGGCATCGCGCGTGGTCGCGAGTACGCTCTCCTTCACGTTCGTACCGGGATAAAGCTTCAGGAATTCGTCGGCGAGATCGAGATAGCGTTCGCGAATCGCAAGTTCATACTCCGCGGCACTCGCGGGAGGCCGGGGAGCCAGCGCCATGAGCGAACGGATTTCGCCGCCATTGAAGCCGGCCAGCAACGGCACCGGCGCCTGTTCGCCTTCGTCAAAGATATCGACTAGCTGGCGCGGCAGGATTTGCCCGTCGACTGTGCCCCATGGCGCGTAGCCCGCCGCCGGCGCGGCGTCCGCCAGTGCCTGCGCATTCATGGCGCGCAGCGCGGCCAGGTTCGGCCCGTGCAGCGCGGCAGCAAGGCGGGTGCCGCTTGCTTCCGCGGCCTCCGAACCGAAACGGCGCTGCTTCAGCTCGGGCGTGGAGATCATGTAGGCGCTCTCGGCAATCGCTTTCGCGAATAGCCCCCGCGCGGGCGGCGCGGCCATCAGGTACATCACGCTCAATGCGCCCGCGGATTCGCCGGCGATGGTCACGTTCGAAGGGTCCCCACCGAAGGAGCGGACATTCCGGCGGACCCATCGCAGCGCTTCGATCTGATCGAGCAGGCCGTAATTGCCCGAGACACCCTTCGGCGACTCGGCGCTCAGCTCCGGATGCGCGAGCCAGCCGAACACTCCCAGGCGGTAGTTGATCGAGACCACGACCATCCCTCGCGCGGCCAGCCGCGCCCCGTCGTACATCTCCTCGCGGCTCGCGCCGGAAGTCAGCGCGCCGCCGTAAATCCAGAAGAAGACGGGCGCGTTGCGGGCGTCGGCTGGCGCCCAGATATTCAGCGTCAGGCAATCTTCGCTCATCGGCAGCGGACCGCGCGAGTAGACCGTCTGAATCTTGACCGTGGGCTGATAGCAGGCGGGCCCGAACTCCGTCGCTTTTCGGACGCCCGCCCATCGAGGCATCGGGGTCGGTGGCTTCCAACGCGACTGTCCCACCGGCGGCAGCGCAAACGGGATGCCCTTGAAGACGCGCAGCTTGCCATCGAGCTGCCCTTCGACCTTGCCTGCCGGGGCATCCACTATCGGACCGCTTCCCGCGGCAGCGAACACCGTCCAAAAAACGAGACACACCAGCGCCCTGCAAACCGGCAAATGACGGCGTAGCCTCATCAGGCTGTTCCTCCCACAATGCGATCGCGGAGTCTCTGCATCCGAGCGATTCACAGCTTATCAAGCGCCAGTGCCTGCCGGAGACGCGCTTCGGTCCCAAGCTGGTATCATTTTCCTTCATGCGACGCTTTGCTTTCCTCCTGCCGTTGCTTATGACCGCCACCCCTTCCCACACCCAGGACCGCTCTCAGGCGCGCTCCATGGTCATCTCCGACCGCGGCATCGTCGCCACCAGCCAGACGCTCGCTTCGCAGGCCGGCGCGCAGGTGCTGGCGCGCGGCGGCACGGCCATCGACGCGGCCATCGCGGCCAACCTCGTGCTCGGCGTTGTCGAGCCGGAAAGCTGCGGGATCGGTGGAGACCTCTTCGCCATCTACTGGGACGCCAAGACCGGCAAACTCACCGCCATTAACGCCAGCGGCTGGGCGCCCACCGGCCTCACCATCGATTACCTCAAGGCAAAGGGCATCACCAAAATGCCGCAGGAGGGGATCCAGTCGGTCACGGTGCCCGGCGCGGTCGATGGCTGGGCGAAGTTGCACCAGCGCTTCGGCCGCCTGCCATGGAAAGACCTTTTCGCGCCCGCGGAATATTACGCCGAGCACGGCTACCCGGTCACCGAGATCATCAGCGAGGCGTGGAAGGGCGAGCAGAAGAAGCTCGCGGCCGATGTCAACGCCCGCACCGTCCTGATGCACGATGGCGCCACCCCCAAGCTCGGCGAGGTCTTCCGCAATCCGCAACTGGCGTCGGCCTTACGCCTGATCGCTCAAGAAGGCGCGCCGGCCTTTTATCGAGGCGCAATCGCCAAGGCCGTCCTCAAAACCAGCGACCGGCTCGGCGGCACCATGAATGCTGCCGATCTCGCCGAGTTCGAGTCCGAATGGGTCACGCCGCTGGCCACCGACTACCACGGCTGGAAGGTCTACGAGCTTCCGCCGAGCGGCCAGGGCATCGCCGCCATCGAGATGCTCAACATCCTCTCGCTCTTCCCGCTGGCGAGCTGGCCTTCGCGCGGCCTCGAAGAGCTGCATACCCAGATGGAGGCTCAAAAGCTCGCCTACGCGGACCTGCACCGCTATGTCGCCGACATGCGGTTTGCCAAGGTGCCCGTGGCCGGCATGATCTCGATGGACTACGCGCGCGAGCAGGCTAAACGCATCGACCCCGCCAAGGCGCGCTGCGACGTCGAACCGGGCAACCCCGCGGTGCATGGCGACACCATTTATCTATCGGTCGTGGACCGCGACGGCAACATCGTTTCTCTGATCCAGAGCCTCTACCAGCATTTCGGCTCGGGCGTGGTGGTGGATGGCTTCGGCTTCCCGCTGCAGAATCGCGGCGGCCTGTTTGAGCTCGACCCGGCGCATCCCGATGCCCTCGCTCCGCACAAGCGGCCCTTCCACACCATCATTCCGGCGTTCATGGAAAAGGGCAGCGTGCATATCGGGTTCGGGATCATGGGCGGCCTGAACCAGGCGCAGGCGCACGCCCAGTTCGTCTCCAACATCGTGGACCACGGGATGAACATCCAGATGGCGCTCGAAGCTCCGCGCTTCACCAAGAAGACCTGGGGCGGCTGCGATTTACTGATCGAGAAGCGCATCCCCAAAGAGATCCGCGACGCCCTCGCCGCGCGCGGCCACCAGATCAAGGTACAGGGCGACTTTTCGAACGAGATGGGCGGAGGCCAGGCCGTGATTCACGATTCCGCTACGGGCGTGAACTGGGGCGCATCGGACCCGCGCAAAGATGGCGCCGCCGTACCCGAGCCGCATCCTTATTTCGCGAAATAGCCGCTGCTAAACCGCGGTCCGACCCAACAAGCCGGCGGCGAAGAGCCTTTCGTCCACGCGTCCCAGCCCTGAAATGATTCGCGGCGGCAGGACGGGCGTGTGCGGGATCGAGCAGAGGTGGTCGGGAATGTGCCAGACATCTTCCTCGGAGGTCATCCAGCCCGTGGCATCGAAGCGCGCGAGATTCACGGGCCGCGAGTAGCGCCGCAGCGTCTTTTCCTTCTTCAGGTTGTAGTAATGCTCGAAATAAGACATGACTAACTCGCGCAGAGTGCGGTAGACCGGCTCGCGGTAGCGCAGGCCCGAGTAGTTCGACTTGGCGACCGCGCCCCAGTGTCCGTGCTGGCGAAAAACCGCCAGTACGTGGTCGTCGTCGCGCACCGCCTCGAGATCGAGCAGCAGCGGCGGATGCCCGTTCATGCGCAGCGCCGCGGCCCCGAATAGCGCGCCTTCCATGCAATGGCCGGTGCGGTCGCGCATCACGCGACGGGGTGAGCGGCAAGTGGGGCCATCCGGCTCTTTGTTGTAGGCGATGTCGGCGTCCAGAAACTTCTGGATCTTTTCGGGCGTGTTCAACCTCCGGAAGAGAGCGCGTTCGGGCGCGGTCAGGACATCGGGCACCATGGTGCCCAGAGTAACCGAATTGCTACTGGTTTTGCTCCGGCAGTTGGGGCAAGATCAGGTCATGCTGCAGCGAATGCTTTTCCTGCTCCTTCCGGCCGTCGCGTTTGGCCAGCTTACGCCGAACTCCGTAACGGTGACGGCGAATCGAAACGCAAATCTCACGCCCGATCAGGTGATCATCGGGGTGGACCTGTCCGGCCCTACCAACACCACGCGCGACGACGCCGTCGCCGCACTCGATGGCACCGGGATCACGGCTGCGAACTATAGTGCTGTCCGGACCTCTCAGACGTATACCGGCTCGCAGCCGCAGACGGTAATCGTCTGGTCTTTTTCTCTGACTGTGGATTTCAGCGCCATGAAAGATACGCTGGCCCAGTTGAGCGCGGCACAAGCGCGCCTGGCCACGAAGAACAACGGGCTTTCGATGGCGTTTTCGATCAGCGGTACCCAGGTGTCGGCGCGGCTGGCGCAGCAGACGCAATGCGTCCTCGCCGACCTGATCTCCGACGCGCGGGCGCAGGCGCGGAAACTCGCGAGTGCGGCCGGGATGAGCCTCGGCTCGATCCTCGCGCTGTCGAGCACCGCCACTCCCACCGGCTCGACTGCCGTGCCCGTCTGCACGCTGACCGCGAAGTTCGCGCTGGGGGCGTTCTGAGCTATGCGCGCGCTATGGATTCTGCTGGCGGCTGCGACGGCTGCCTTCGGGCAGCTCGATTCGAACACCATCACCATCACCGCTTCGAGTACGCCGGCGGCTCAAACCAGCAACGCCACCATCCAGGTGGATGTGCTGCTGTCGCAAGCCTCCACGCTGCAGGACGCGGTGAATGTCGTTCAGGGAGCGGGCTTCACGGCCGATAACTTTACGTATGTCTCCAGCTCGAGTTATGCCTACCTTCTTCAAGTGTCGGCTGCACCCGCGCCAACCGTAGACTGGTCGCTGTCAAGAACGGTTAGCGCTACCGAGGTGCCATCGGTGCTTGCCGCGCTCGAAGCGGCGAGCAAAAATCAGCCATCGGGGACGCTAAGCTACACGGTGTCGAACGCCCCTGTGTCGCAACCCGACTGCGTATACACGGCGCTAATCGGCGCCGCGCAGTCGCAAGCGCGCAAGGTGGCAGACGCTGCCGGCGTGAAGCTCGGGGGAATAGTCTCGATCGACCAGGGAACGCAAGCTCAAGCAGCCACATCATTCACGGTGTATGATGCGCTCACCGGGGCATTAGCCTCTACTTTCTTGGTGCAGGAGAGGGTTTCTGTGATCCAGGCTCAGCTAACATCCCCGAACCCGAGTTGCACGGTCGCCGTGCAATTCCAGATTGTTCAGTAGGGTAGGCCTCCCGGCCTGCCCCGCACCGAAGGTGCGCCTCCTTACAGGCTCGTGACCGCGCCTTCCGACGCGCTGGCCACCAGCTTGCAATACTTCGCGAACACGCCGGTCGCGTAGCGCGGCGCCCGAGGCTTCCAGGCCGCCATGCGGCGCTGCAGCTCTTCTTCGGGGATATCGATATTGAGGACACCCTTAGTCGCGTCCACCGTGATGGGGTCGCCTTCCTGCACTATGGCAATCGGGCCGCCGTTGAAAGCTTCCGGAGCCACGTGAGCGATCATGAAGCCGCGGGTGGCGCCACTGAAGCGACCGTCGGTAATCAGCGCGACGGTGTCGGAAAGCCCCGCGCCGACGATCGCGCCGGTCACGCCCAGCATCTCGCGCATCCCCGGTCCGCCGCGCGGGCCTTCGTAGCGAATGATGACCACGTCGCCGGCTTGGATCGTGCCTTCAGTCACGGCGTGCATGGCGTCCTCTTCACGCTCGAAGACGCGCGCCGGTCCGTGGTGCACTTTCTTGTCGTGGCCGGCCAGCTTGATCACGCAGCCTTCCGGCGCCAGGTTGCCGCGCAGGATGGCGATACCGCCGCGCGGTTTGAGCGCCCGGTCCAACGGGCGGACCACTTCCTGTCCGGGCGTCTCCCTGGCTTCCGCCGCCTCTTCGCCGAAGGTGCGGCCGGTGACCGTGAGGGCCGAGCCGTCCACGTACTTGCCTTCCATCAGCCGATGCGCGACCACGGGAACGCCGCCCGCCTTATCGACGTCTGCCGCCATGAAGCGGCCTCCCGGAACGATGTCGACCAATACCGGCGTGCGCGCCGAGATCGGCTCGAAATCGTCGATCGTCAGCGGCACTTCGGCCTCCCGGGCCATCGCCAGCAGGTGCAGCACGGCGTTGGTCGAGCCGGCGGTCGCGGCCACGCCGGCGATGGCATTGTCGAATGCTTTGCGAGTGCAGATGTCGCGCGGGCGAATGTTGTTGCGCACGGCGTCCATCACCACCTGGCCGCAGCGGTAGGCGACGCCGTCCTTGCGCGGGTCGACCTGCGGCACAGCCGCGGTTCCCATGGGTGCGAGGCCGATCAGTTCCATCACGGTGGCCATGGTGTTGGCGGTGAACTGCCCGCCGCAGGCGCCCGCGCCGGGGCAGGCGTGGTCTTCGATGTCGCGCAGTTCGGCGTCGCCGATGCGGCCGGCGGCATGCGCGCCGACGGCTTCGAACACGTCCTGAATGGTGATGTCGCGGCCGTTGTGGCGGCCGGGCAGGATGGTGCCGCCATAGAGGATCACACCTGGAACGTTCAGCCGCAGCAGCGCCATGGCGGCGCCGGGGATCGTCTTATCGCAGGCCACCAGCGCCACCACGCCGTCGAACATGTGGCCGCGCACCAGCAGCTCGATGGAATCGGCGATGACTTCGCGGCTGACGAGCGATGTCTTCATGCCTTCGGTCCCCATGGTGACGCCGTCGGAGATGGCGATGGTATTGAACTCCATGGGAGTGCCGCCGGCCGCGCGGATCCCTTCCTTCACCTTCACCGCCAGCTCCCGCAGGTTGTAATTGCAGGGCATGGTTTCGCTCCAGGTGTTGGCCACTCCGATGATCGGCTTGGCAAGATCTTCATCGGTGAAGCCGATGCCCTTCAGCATGGCGCGGGCCGGGGCGCGATCCCGCCCCTGGGTGATGGTATGGCTCTGGAGTTTCATGAAACTACCAGTCTATCCGAGGGCAGGCCACCGCGCCTCCTGCGGGCGCGATCCTGCCACGTGTGACGACTGAGGTCTCGCACGCCGGACATTCAGCACCGGTATAATTCCCGGATGTGCATTCTGCGAACCGCATTCCTTGCGCTCGCGATGGCCGCGCTGGCGCCGGCACAGCAGAGCATCTCCTTTCCTACCGAGGATGGTGGGAGAATTTGCGCCGACCTCTATGGCCATGGGAGCCGTGCGGTTGTACTCGCACACGGCGGCAGATTCCACAAGGAGAGCTGGCGAGCCCAGGCGAACTCTCTGGCATCCGCGGGATTTCGCGTCCTCGCAATCGATTTCCGGGGATTCGGCTGCTCTACGGGTCCGGGTCAGGCTGATTTCGATCATGCGCCTTTTGAGAATGACGTGCTCGCCGCGGTTCGCTACTTGAAAGCGCATGGAGCAAAAGCCGTCTCGGTCGTTGGAGGCAGCTTCGGAGGAGCCGCCGCTGGTGATGCGTCGATCAGGTCGGCACCGGGCGAGATTGATCGAATCGTATTACTCGGCGCTGCGCCAAACCTCTCCGCGGAGAAGCTGAAATCACGGGCCTTGTTCATTGTTGCCCGCGACGATGCCAACGGCGCCGGACTTCGCCTTCCGGGGATCCGTGCTCAGTACGAGAAAGCTCCGGAACCGAAAGAGTTGATCGTTCTGGATGGTTCCGCGCACGCTCAGTTTCTTTTCCAAACGGACCAGGCTGCTCGTGTCATGCGCGCAATCCAGCGATTCCTTTCGACGCCGTAGCGCGGGATGATATGTACCCGCCAAGATTCGGAAGATCCGCCGCTTGCATTACTGATAGAATAACTTCACCGACTTGAGCTCCTGCCCGGATAGGAAGACATAGGAATCCGAACCTTCGCGGACCCTCGCCGGAGAAAGGTGAAGACCAGCGCCCTCAGACGCTGGAGCCAGTAAGCTCATGAGAATCCTCCTCTACAACCCAGACAATGGGGTCACGAAAAACTTCATGCCTCATCTCTGGATGTTTCTGCTCCAGGCGCTGACGCCCGCGGGTCATGAAGTGGTGCTCATCGACGGCAACACGCAGCCGATGAGCGAGACCGAACTCGTGCAGTTCGTACTGGACCGGAAGATCGGACTGGTCGGAATCGGCGCGATGACCCGCATGATCGCGAAAGCGTACCGCGTCGCCGATGCCCTCCGCGCAGCCGGCATACCCGTGGTGATGGGTGGGCCGCACGTGACGGAGGTTCCCGAAGAAGCTCTCGGGCGCAACGGCGGGCCGCGGCACGCCGACGCCTTGGCTCTAGGTGAAGCCGATGAAACCTGGCCGCGCATCGTGGAGGATGCCGCACGAGGCGAGCTCAAAGAAGTCTACAGCCCCGTGGACGCCTTCGGCCAGGAACGCAAACCGACCTTGCAGGATTACCCGTCGATCCCCTGGGAGTCGCTCGACTTACGCCAATTCAACCGAATTCCGGGCTTTCTCCGCCCGGTCATGCACTATCTCAAGTTCGAATGGGAGACCTTTCACATAATCCCCATCGAATCCGGCCGGGGCTGCCCTTATGGATGCGAATTCTGTACAGTTACCGGTTTCTTTGGGGATTCGATCCGGTTCCGGACAAATGAGAGCATCGTCAACGAGATGCTCAAGATCAAGACCCGCGCCGAAAGCGGGGGCGGCAAGGCTGCCATCTTCTTCGTCGATGACAATTTCGCGATCAACGTCAAAAGGACCAAATCGCTCTTGCGCGATATTATCGCAGCCGGCGCGCAACTGTCGTGGGTCGGACAGATCAGCGCGAACCTGCTGAAGGATGAAGAGTTGCTCGATCTGATTGCTGCTTCCGGCGGAAAGTGGATCTTCATCGGCATGGAGTCACTCGATCCCGCGAATCTCGCCAGCGTCAATAAGAGCTTCAATAAGCCGGCGGATTACGCCCGCGTACTCGATGCTCTGGCTCAGCGCCACGTCTATGCAATCACCTCGTTTATCTTCGGACTGGATAACGATACTCCGGGCGTTGCCGAGCGCACCCTCTCCACGATTCGCGCGTGGCCTCCGGGGCTGCCGGTGTTTGGACAGATCACTCCCTTTCCCGCCACTCCTTTATATGATCGTCTGCAAAAAGAAGGACGGCTGACACGGCCGAAGCACTGGCTGGAGTTTGCACCCTTTCAGATGGCGCACACACCTTTGAAGATCACCATCCCGGAAGTGCAGGATGAGGTCCGGGAGGCCTGGACGAACTCTTACAGCCCGGCTGCGATCGAGAGAGCCATTGAGTCGATCGCCGACGAGCCCGCTGCCTACAAGATCAGTCATCTGATGTCCCGGCTCTTTTTCCGCGGCATTTATTTCCCGCAAAAGGGAGCCTGGAACTGGTTCAAACTCGCGGTGCAGAACCGGCGCGCGATCAGCCGCGTGGTCAAAGACTCATTCACTCATTGGCATGGCGCCCGGGGCCCTGTACGCGGCCCGGACTTCAACGGATCCCCGGAACCCAGTCTCGGCAACGCCGCGGAGCAGAATGCCGGGTCGGACTGAGTTTCAGGCGTGAGCGGCGGCGCCCAAGCGCTCTTTCAACGTAAATCGACATCGACAGCGTTCCGCGCCTCAAGGTGAACCGCCGAGCGTGTGGAGCAACCGCGACGGCTGTAGGATGAGAGAACGTCGCATGAAACAGAGATCCTACCAGCTTGGGTTGCTCGCGGCGTTCGCGCTGCTGGCAGGCTGCGGCCCGGCCCACGAACCCGCGGCGGATCCGGACCTGGCCGCCGAGATTCAAAAGATCCGCGCTATCGATAACCATGCCCACCCGGTGCGCTACACGTCTCCGGGCGAAGCACCTGACCGCGAATTCGACGCGCTGCCGGTGGACAGTATGGAGCCGCAATCCGATCCGGTAGCCCTGCGCCCTGGCTCCGCCGCGCTCGCGCAGGCGTCGCAGACCCTGTTTGGGGGGCAGCCGAAAGCACAGGTCATGGCGCAGAAGGGAAATCAGTATCCCGCCTGGGTGCTGGACCAGATCGGCGTCGAGGCCATGCTGGCCAATCGGGTCGCGATGGGCCCCGGTATTGAGCCGGGCCGCTTTCGCTGGGTGCCTTATGCCGATGCGCTGCTCTTTCCGCTGGACAACTCGCGGCTGGCCGCGCGCAATTCCGACCGCAAATCGTTCTTCGCACTGGAAGACAAATTGAGGGCGCGATATTTCGCGGAGGCCGGCCTCAGCGTGGCGCCACCCACCCTCGCCGAGTACCTGACCCGTGTCGTGACTCCGACGCTCGAACGCCAACGGAAGGGCGGCGCCGTGGCCGAAAAGTTCGAGGCTGCCTACCTGCGCTCTCTTTCGTTCGATGCGGTGGACCGCGCCACGGCGGAGCGCGTTTACTTGTCGCGATCTGCCCTGGGAGAAGCGGAATACAAGCCGCTCCAGGATTATCTCTTCCGCTACATCGCGGCCGAGTGCGGCCGGCTCGGTATGGCGGTTCACTTCCACACCATGGCCGGCTCGGGCCGCTACTTTGATGTGGCGGGCGCCAATCCGCTCAACCTGGAGTCGCTGTTCGACGACCCCTCGCTTCGCCAAACGAACTTCGTAATGGTCCACGGCGGTTGGCCGTTCACCCGGGAGATCGGCGCGCTGCTGACCAAGCCGAACGCGTACCTGGATTTTTCCGCGCAGGATCTACTGCTGCCGCCCACCACCCTGGCGGCGTCGCTTCGGGAATGGCTGGAATACGTCCCGGAGAAGGTGATGTTCGGGACCGATGCTTACCCCTACAGTCCCGAAATGGGCTGGGAGGAATCCGGCTGGATCGCGGCACGCACCGGGCGTCAGGCCCTGGCCATCGCCCTGACCGGGATGATGCGCGACGGAGAGGTCACGCGGCAGCGGGCCATTGAACTGGCCCGGATGGTCCTACGGGATAACGCCCGGAAACTCTATGGTCTGTGATCGCCCCGGATCGGTCAGGCCTTTCTCGTCTTTTCGAGTTGGATAGTGTTCTGAAGTTCGTCCAGAAAGCTCTGCTCGGCCGCGCTCACAGCCTTTCCGCCAAAACCCAGGAATCCGCCCTCTCTCGAGGCATTGGCCACTGTCTCGGCCAACCCGTAGAGCAACTTCTTATAGGCGTCGATCTCCGGCGCGCCGGCCGCTTTGTCGCTGAGCAACTCGATCGAGGAACGAGCGTGTTCGAGCGCGAGATCTCGCACAGTGTCCTTGGCGGAGCTCGGCTTGAGCTCTCCTAAGCGCCCTTTTATGGAGTCCTGCGCGGCCTGCAGTTCCGGCCGGCTGGTAAGGTCGCGAATCAGCGGGATTTCGCTCGCCTGTTCCTTCACGATCCCCACGGTCATCGCGACCGTCTCTTTGATCGTTCCCAGCCCGCTCGGTTCGGCTAACATCGTAGCCAATCCAACCAGGTACGGCGTTTCTCTTAGAGTGTTCCAGTCCGATGCCGCAAAATCGTTCTTTGTGAGCATGGCCAGTGGGACGCTTCCGGCTGCGGGGCGGACTTAGTTTTTCAGCGAATCGGCTGGGAGAAGGCGAGGTGTGTTTTGACCCGCCTGCCGGTCGGGTTGGTTCAGAACTCTGGTAAACTGACCTGGACGCGTGCAGGACGCGTCCCGTCCGCGGAAGGGCTGCGCCCACCTGCATCCCAGCAGGGTTCACTTTTCGATGAACCTCTTTCGCCTGTCTTGCGGACCAGGCACACGAAGGAGGCGAATTGTGAATTTGGAACAACAGAAGAAACAGGCTCGCGAGCTCTTACGGGCGATCCGCGCGGCAGACAGCGGTGCCTTGGCCCGGCTGCGAAGGCAGCACCTCCGCTGGGCCAGACTGGACGATCCGAGCGTCCGGCAGGACGTCGCCTTGCACGATGCCCAGTTCGTCATCGCACGGGAGCAGGGGTTCGCCAGTTGGACAAAGCTCAAAGCCTATGCCGAGTCTTCCCATCACGTCCGGCACACCAAACTCTTTGTCGCGGACTTACCGTGGATTGCAGACCGGGTTCACGGCCTTGTGCGGACGCGACAGTCGGCCGGTCCGGCGGCCCTGGAGCAGATCCGCAACTGGCATCCGCGATTCGATGGCTGGTCGGATGACGAGATCCTCCAGGCCCCGTTTACCGAGATAGACGCCCAACTGGTCTACGCCAGGGAGCACGGGTTCGATACCTGGGCTGACCTGGTCGCGCGGGTGAACCTGCTCGCATCGGCTCCGAATCCTGAGGCGACCGAACCGTTTCTTGCTGCCTTTCGGGCACTGGAGACAGGAGACGCCGCGGCGCTTGGTTCGTTGCTGCGAAGCCACCCGCGCCTTTCCCAAGAGCGCGGCACGAACGGCAATACACTCCTGAACCTCGCCGTGAGTCTCGCCGCGAAGTCGAAGGTCGCGGCTGTGCCTTGGTGGAAACTCTGCTCGCCGCGGGCGCGGACGTGAATGACCCCAACGACCGCGGTTGGACGCCTTTGCATCAGGCAGCATATGCAAACCAATGCGACATTGCCGCCGCGTTGATCGAACGCGGTGCGGACCTCGACGCGGAAGCTCATGGTTCCGGCGGAACCCCGTTGATCGCCGCTTTGTTCTGGGGACATCGCGAAGTGGCGGACCTCCTGGACCGCTATTCCGCAGCCCCCGGCAATCTGCGCGCCGCCGCCGGATTAGGCAGTCTGGATCTGTTGGAGACGTGCTTCCACGCAGACGGGACCCTCACGCCAGCCGCGTTTGCGGCGCGAGGATTTTACCGGCCGCACAGCGGATTTCCCGATTGGCGCCCATCGTCCGACGCGCAAGAGGTTTTGGATGAGGCCCTGGTATGGGCATCGAAGAGCGGCCGCACGGAGATCCTCCCGCGCCTGGTTCGAGCCGGCGCGCGGATGGATGCCGACCCGTATCGCGGGACACCGTTGATTTGGGCCGCGGTTCGCAATCGCATGGAAACGGCCGAGTGGCTCCTCGATCACGGGGCAACTATCAATCTGAAGGCGACATTCGGCGGCCTTACGCACGGCCAGGGAGTGACCGCCCTGCACATGGCCGCGCAGTCCGGCCACCTTTCCATAGTCCGCCTGCTCATACAAAGGGGAGCGGATCCGAAGATCCAGGACGATCTCTATCACGGCGACGCCGAAGGCGCGGCAGACTACTTCGGGCAGATCGCGGTGCGGGATTACCTGCACTCACTCGGAAAGTAGCTCCATCCGGGCGCCGAACTCTTGTCATCGCAAGAGCGCCTTGGCGGCGCTCCAGACACTCGGGACCACTTCAGCCGCCGGGATGGATCTGGCCATGCCGGCGGCCTGGCCGGCCCATACTTGCATTCGGTGGAAGTCGCCCGCGGCATTGCCGGCCTGCTTCATCGCCGCGGTCAAGCCCCGCTGGACCGGATAGGGAGCCGGCGGAGGGGCGTCAGGCAACGCCGCGGCTCTCACAAAATCCGTGGCAATCGCCCGACCCGGACGTCCCGTAAACGCGCGGGTGAGCATGGTGCCTTCCGGCGCGAGGCCCTCCAGTGAATTGGCCCACGCCGGATGCGTCTTGGCCTCCGGACAGCGTAGGAATGCGGTGCCGAGCATGACGGCGCTCGCGCCTAATGTCAGGGCTGCCGCCACACCGCGGCCGTCCGCGATGCCTCCGGCTGCGATCACCGGCAGCGCAGTCTCGTCCGCGAGGCACGGCAACAAAGCAAACAGGCCGACTGTCTCCCGCTCGGCACTCGAGGAGTCGAATGCGCCGCGGTGGCCTCCGGCCTCGGCTCCCTGCGCAATCAGGGCATCGGCGCCGGCGTCCGCGCAGAGTTTCGCCTCGCGAAGGGTCGTGGCGGTGGCAAACCACGCGATGCCTCGCTGCTTCAGACGGGCCACGAAGCTGGAGTGAAAAACTCCCATGATCGATGAAACCGCGGTAGGCACCGATTCCAGAAAGGCCTCGCACTGGGCTTCAAAGTTGGGCGGCGCCGCGTCGCCCGCCGATGGCGGAACCGGCGGCCCCCACTGTTCGAGAAATTCTCGGACGCGCTCTTCGGCTTCCGAATCCCGCGCAGGTTTCGGATCGGGAATCCAGGTGTTGAGTTGAAACGGTCCGCGACTCTTTGCCCGAAATTCCCGCACCCACTCGCGGATGCCGTCCGGAGCAGTCATGAGCGCACCCATCGCCCCCATGCCCCCGGCATTCGCCACCGCGACAGACAATTCGGGCGGACACGCACCCGCCATCGGAGCGAGCAGAATCGGGACTTCCAGGCCGTACCGGGTGCAGAATGCCTCGGCTCTTTGCGATGCGGAACTGCACGCATCCGGCATGTGTATCACTATATCGCGGGGGCAACGGAACGGCTCCCGTGATCGTGTACAATCTGACATGCTCAAATCGCTGTTCGTGCTGCCGCTCGTAGCGGCTTGCCTGCCGGCGCAGGATCTGCCGCCACAACCTGAACGGGAACTCGCCCGCTCCATCTACAAAGAGATGATCGAGATCAAATCCGGCTACACTACCGGCGCCACCACGCCCGTGGCCCAAGCGGTGGCCGCACGGCTCAAGGCCGCCGGATTTCCGGCCTCCGACATCTTCATCGGCGGCGCTATCCCGACCAAGGCGAACCTGGTGGTCCGCTACCACGGCACGGGCAAACAGAAGCCGCTGCTGCTGCTCGCCCACACCGACGTCGTCGAAGCCAAGCGCGAAGACTGGAGCATGGATCCCTTCCAATTCATCGAGAAAGACGGCTACTTCTACGGCCGCGGCACCTCCGACGACAAAGCCCAGGCCGCCGTCTGGATCGCCAACCTCATCCGCTACAAGGCGCGAAGGCTTCAGGCCGGACCGCGACATCATCGTCGCCCTCACCGCCGATGAAGAAGGCGGCGGACCGTATAACGGCGTCGCACTGGCTGATCAAGAATCATCGCGACCTGATCGACGCCGAGTTCTGCCTCAACGAAGGCGGCTGGGGCGAAATGGTCACACGGCAAAAGCTCGCCAACGACATCCAGGTCAGCGAAAAGTACGTCGATCAACTTCCGCCTCGAAGTCCACAACAAGGGCGGCCACAGCTCGCTGCCGGTGCCCGATAACGCCATCTATCATCTGGCCGGCGCTCTCGACCGCCTCGGCAAATTCGGTTTCCCGCTCAAGACCAACGAAGTGACCGCGCGCCTATTTCCGCCGAGATGTCGAAGATCGAGACCGGCGCGACCGCCGCGCTGCTCGCGCAGGTGGCCGATGGTTCCCAATCCGCCATGGAAGGCGCTGCGGCGTCGACCACCGGATGGAACGCCACGCTGCGCACCACTTGCGTCGCTACGCAGCTCGAAGGCGGACACGCCATGAACGCGCTGCCGCAACTCGCCGCCGCCAACGTCAACTGCCGCGTGCTGCCGGAGGACTCGGTCGAGTACGTCGAATCCACGCTCGAGCAAGGTGCTGGCCGACGACCAGGTCAACCTCGCGATCACCGGCGACGTCAGCAAGGGCCCGGCCTCGCCGATGCGCCAGGACGTCTTCCAGGCCGTGAGCAGCCTGACCGATACCATGTGGCCGGGGTGCCGTCCGTCCCCATGATGGTGATGGGCGCCACCGACGGCCTCTATCTACGCGAGGCGGGCATCCCCACGTACGGCGTCCAGGGCTTCTTCATCGACCGCGACGACATCCGCTTCCACGGCCGCGACGAGCGCATGGGCGTTCAATCGTTCTACGAGGGACAGACGTTCCTTTACCAGCTGGTGAAGAAACTGGCGAAGCCGTAGATGATATCCTAGCCTCAGTTTCCAGATCGCGCACCCAGAGGAGGCTCCATGGCGGAAGAACGAGCGGTGGTTCGCGGCAGCGAACGCCGACCCATCGTAGACGCAAGTTTAATCGGCGCACCAAACCCGAGCGACATCATCGAAGTCACCCTGATGCTCCGGCACAAGGCGAAATTGCCGGCGCCCACGCGGGTAATCAGCCGCGAGGAGTATGCGCGGCGCTACGGCGCAAACCTCGCTGACGTGGAGCAGGTCGAACAGTTCGCAGCGGCAAATGATCTCACGGTCGTCGAGTTGGACCTCGCGCGGCGGACCGTAGTCCTCTCGGGGACCATCGCCAATCTCAACGAAGCTTTCGGCACGCAGATGGCGCTCTACCAATCGCCGGAGGGGATCTTTCGCGGACGCACGGGCGAGTTGACGGTACCCTCGGACCTGGCGCCGCTGCTGGTGGGCGTGTTCGGCCTCGACGAGCGTCCGCAAGCGAAGACGCGCCTGCGGCGGCACGTCGCCGGCATCGGGCCCAAAGCGGCGGGCGACACCTCGTATACCCCGCCGGCGGTCGCCAAGCTTTACAACTACCCCGCGGGGACCGGCGCCGGACAATCGGTCGCCATCATCGAGCTGGGCGGCGGATTTGCCGTGGCCGATTTGAATTCCTATTTCAGTTCGGTCGGCATCAGCCCGGCCCCGACCGTCACGGCGGTTGCGGTCGATGGCGCCGTCAACAGCCCCGAAGGAGATCCGAACAGCGCCGATGGCGAGGTGCTGCTGGATATCGAAGTGGTCGGTGCCATCGCGCCCGCAGCGCGTATTTTCGTTTACTTCGCGCCGAATACCGACCAGGGCTTCCTGGACGCGATCACGACGGCGGTCCACGACACGGTGCGCAAGCCATCAGTGATTTCGATCAGCTGGGGCGGCGCGGAATCCACGTGGACCGGCCAGTCGCTGACGGCGTACGACCAGGCGTTTCAGGAAGCGGCACTGCTCGGCGTCACGGTTTGCTGCGCTTCGGGCGACGACGGTTCGACCGATGGCGTGAGCGATGGCTCGTCGCATGTCGATTTCCCGGCTTCGAGCCCGCACGTGCTGGCGTGCGGCGGGACGCGCCTCGAATCGTCTTCGGGCAAGATCACCAAAGAGGTGGTGTGGAATCAGGGGGCGGACAACGGCGCCTCGGGCGGCGGAGTGAGTGAGACATTCCCGTTGCCCACGTTTCAGACCGGTGCGGGCGTGCCCGTTTCCGTCAACTCGTCGCACTTCAAGGGTCGCGGGGTACCGGATGTTTCAGGGGACGCGGACCCGGCCACCGGCTACCAGATCCGGGTGGATGGGCGGAGTGCCGTGTTCGGTGGCACCAGCGCCGTGGCGCCGCTGTGGGCTGCGCTGGTGGCGATTCTCAATCAGCAACTCGGCAAGCCGGTGGGATTTCTGAATACCGCGCTCTATGGAAACGCCGCCGCCACTAAGTCGATGCGCGATATCACCAGCGGCAACAATGGCGCCTACACCGCCGGCGCGGGATGGGACGCGTGCACCGGATTGGGGAGCCCCAACGGCGCCACGCTTCTGGCCGCATTGAAACAGGTAGCCCCGGTGAAGCGAAAGCCGGTCAGGTCGCGCGCGGCCATCGCCTCTCGCGATTAGGCACGGGGCCCCCTGTTACAATTTCCTAAGTGTCTCGTGTCCTGATGGTCTCGTCGGAGGCCGCGCCGCTGGCCAAAACCGGGGGCTTGGCCGATGTGGTCGGCGCTCTGCCGGCCGCACTGCGCGAATACGGCGATGAAGCCGCCGTGGTGATTCCGCGCTTCGAATCGGTGGAGCTGAAGGGCGCCCGGCGCGTCTACGACCACATGCCGGTGCACTTCGGCCCGGAGCGCTACGACGTTGCGGTCTGGCAGGTGCCTGAGGAATATCCGCTCTACCTGATCGATTGCCCGCCGCTCTACGACGGCGAAGGCTTCTACGGCGAAGACGGCTCCGATTATCCCGATAATCACATCCGCTTTGCGGTACTGGCGCGCGCGGCGCTGGGAGTGGCGCGCAGCCTCTTCAAAACCGAGATCTTCCACTGCCACGATTGGCAGGCCGGCCTGCTGCCGGCGTACCTGCGGACCACGTTTGCGGCCGACCCCACGTTTCTCGGCACGCGGACGCTCTTCACCATTCACAACCTGGGCTACCAGGGCCTGTTCCCCCCAAGCGTGATGAGCGAGATCGGCCTGGACGAAACCGTCTTCCGGCCCGAGCGGCATGGAATTCTTCGGACAGCTCAGCTTTATTAAAGGCGGGATCTCGTATGCCGACGCGCTCAGCACCGTGAGCCCCACCTACGCCCGGGAGATCCAGACGCCGGAATATGGCTTCGGGCTCGATGGCGCACTGCGGGCACGCGCGGACGTCGCTCAGCGGCATCCTCAACGGCGCCGATTACCGGGAGTGGAGCCCCGACACCGATCCGCAGATTCCCGCCCGCTATTCGGCCGACGATTTGAGCGGCAAAGCGCATCTGCAAGGAGAAATTGCTGGCCGAACTCGGGCTGCCGGCGGAAGCGGCCGGGCGTCCGCTGATCGGCGGTGATTTCGCGGCTCACCGGGCAGAAGGGCAGTCGACCTGGTGGCCGAGATCGCGGGGAAGCTCGTGGACGAGGACGCGTACCTGGTGGTGCTGGGCACGGGCGATCCGGAATACGAAGAGATGTTTCGCGGGAAGGCCGCCGAGCACCCCGAGCGGATCTCGGCGCAGATCGGCTTCCACAACGGACTGGCGCACCGCATCGAAGCCGGCGCCGACATCTTCCTCATGCCCAGCCGTTACGAACCGTGCGGCCTCAGCCAGATTTACAGCCTGCGCTACGGGACGGTACCCGTGGTGCGCGCCACCGGCGGCCTGGATGATACTATCGATGAGGACACCGGCTTCAAGTTCACGGAGTATTCCGGAGAGGCTTTGTGGAAAGCCGTACGGGCGGCCGTCAGCCGCCTATTCCGACGCCGAAGCTTGGCGGGAAATGATGCGCCGCGGCATGCGAAAGGATTTCTCCTGGAAGGCTTCGGCGGGCGCCTATTCAGCCCTTTACCGCCGTCTTCTGGGGCGGGGCTGAATCCTTTTCCGCGGGCCGGTATTCTAATAGCTATAGAGTTTTAGGAGAAGAAATGGCAGGTCTGAACACGCTTACGTTTACCGATGGGAGCTTCGACTCCGACGTGCTGCGGTCCGAAGTTCCGGTTCTGGTGGACTTCTGGGCCGAATGGTGCGGTCCCTGCCGGCAGATGGGACCGACGATCGACGTCGTGGCCACCGAGTACGCCGGGAAGCTGAAGGTTGGGAAGCTCGACGTGGATTCGAATGGAAACACGGCTATGCGCTACAACATCCGCGGCATTCCCACCCTGCTGCTCTTCAAGGGCGGCCAGGTGGTGGAACAGCGCGTCGGCGCCGTCGGCAAGTCTGAAGTGCAGAAGATGATCGAGCCGCACGTCTAGCGGAAGCTCATTTTTAAGATTTTGGAGGCCGGGGATCGCGCGATCCCCGGCCTTTGCTTTTCAGGAATCAGAGCGGTGGCAGCATGACGGTGGAAAGGTCCATGATCATGCGCTGCTCTTCCGGGGAAAACCGCGACTTGAACTGCTCGCTATCGAGCACCACCGCACGGTCGGCGTCCGGCATCATCTGCAGGCGGCGCAACGCCTGAACGACAGGCCGGCGGCGTTCGGGCGGCATCTGGTTCAACACCTTCATCTGCGTCAGGAACTCTCTCCGCTGCTCCGGAGTCAGCGCGGCGAACCGCTCCGAACGGCGCACTACAATATCCTGCTGCCCTTTGGGAAGGCCGTCGAACCAGGTGAGGTTCTGGCGGAAGCGATCCTGCATGGGCAGGGGGAGCTTTTCGAGTGCCCGCTCCCTCTCTTCGGGCGAAGCGCGATACAGGCGCGACACTGGATTAGCGGGGTTGGACAGGCGCGGACCAGCGCGCTGCTCCGCCTTGGGAATCGATCGGGGGCGCGGCGGCGGCGCCGGCCGGCTTGCCGCGGGCCGGGGGGCTCTGGCCGCGGACTTCTGCTCGCACACCGCGATGCCGGCCAAGGCCGCGGCGATCAGCCCGAATTGGAACACACGCAACATGGGGGGAGGCTCTTCGGCCCTACATCTGTGGTTCGGCGGCTTCCGTATGCATGATACGGCTGAACTCGCGCATCGTTTCCATGTCCTGCAAGGCCTGCTCCGCCTGGTCGGGCGAAACCGTATCGACCACCGCCGAACGCGGAGCCACCGGTTCCGGAGCGGCTCCGGGCCGCACCATGAGGACGGCAGCGATGACGGCCGCCGCGGCTGCAGCCACCGGCAGGCCGCGACGGAGGAATACCGGCCGCCACAGCCGGTCCCACCAGGAGACTTCATTCCCGATCCGTGCGTAGAGCCGCTGGTCGAAATCATGCGCGACCGGCGGCGCTTCCCATTCGTCCAGGGCGCGCCACACCGCCAGTTGGGCCTCCGTCTGCTCCCGGCAGGCAGCGCAGCCCCGCAGATGCCCGGCGAACGCCGCCGAAGCTTCCGTATCCAATCTCGCCCGAACTGTAGGCCAGGAGGATTTCAGACCCCTGCCCAGTTTCCATCGGACACTTCATACATTCCTCTTCTTCCCTAAGCCAAATGGCCAAGCCGGGCGCGCAATGTTTCATACGCCCGGAATAGTAAGGATTTCACCGCGGATTCGGAGCACTTCAACGCGTTAGCAATCTGCGTGTACTCCATGTCCTGGTACTTGTGCATCAGGACGGCTGCTCTTTGTTTTTCCGGCAGCATGCGAATGGCCCGGCGAACTTCCTCGAGCCTCGCCTGATACACCATAGACTGTTCGACCGTGGGGCGGCTATCCGACACTTGCCGTATGGGCACGTCCTCGGATTCGGCGTCCAGGCGCTCCTGGAATCGCTCGTTCTTCCCGTCCCGTAACGCATTCAGCGCAAGATGCGTGGCGATGCGAAACAGCCAGGTTGTGAACTTTGCGGTCGGCTCATACGAACTCGCGCGACCGGTAAACCCGCAGGAACACTTCCTGCGCCAGCTCTTCGGCGACCGATTGATCCTGCACCATGCGGTAGAGAAAATGAATGACCGACGACCGGTGCTTTTCGAGCAGCAGCCCGAAGCTTGCACCGTCACCGTCCTTCACCCTGAGCATCAACTCAGCGTCGTAGTCCAGGGCCGCCGCCACTACCGCCACATTTCCTTTAACCCGTTCCGGAGCCCGAGGTTGCGGCGACGGGGAAAATTCGCTCACCCTACTCTCCCTTGAGCGAACGTTCCATCAGGCGCTGGATGGCTTCCCGGGGCGGCAGTCCGTAATGCAACATCTGGAACATCTGTTCGGCGATCGGCATTTCAACGCCGTGGCGCCGGGCCAGGTCGACCGCGGCATTGGTGGTCTTGATGCCTTCAGCGACCATTTTCATCGAGCCGACGATCTCGTCGAGCTTGCGGCCGCGCGCCAGTTCCACCCCCACCGTGCGGTTGCGGCTGAGTTCGCCGGTACACGTGAGGACCAGGTCGCCAAGCCCGGCTAACCCGGCCAGGGTCAATGGCTTGCCGCCCATCGCGACAGCCAGGCGGGTCATCTCGGCAAGGCCCCTGGTGATGAGCGCGGCAGTAGCGTTGTGCCCGAGGCCCATGCCATGGACGACACCCGACCCGATCGCGACGACATTCTTGATGGAGCCGCCGATCTCGACGCCGATGGGGTCGGCGGAGCTGTAGAGGCGGAAGGTCGGTCCCGAGAAGGATTCCTGAATGCGAGCGGTCAGGTCGGGATCGTCCGATGCGGCCACCAGGGCGGTGGGCTCGAAGCAGGCGACCTCTCGGGCGAAAGTGGGTCCGGAGATCACCGCTACCGGCCGCGGACCAATCACCTGGCGGATCACTTCCGACATTCGTAGTAGAGTATCGTTCTCAACGCCTTTGGTGGCACTCACGAACACCATGCGATCGGTCACGTACGGCAGCATTTGCTGGTAGAGACTGCGGACGTGATGAGAGGGCATGACGCTCAGGACGACATCGGCACCCTCCATTGCGGCACCGAGGTCGCTGGTGATTACGACATTTGTCGAAATACTGAATTCGGGCAGGTAGACATCGTTGACCCTTGACTGGGCGATCCGAGAAGCGAGGTCGGGCTCGAAGATCCAAAGACTTAGGCGTGAGAAGCGGGGCGCCAGGACGATGGCGAGCGCTGTTCCCCAACTTCCGCCGCCGATGATCGCAAGCGACTTTCACGCTTTCCGGCCCCCGAAAGTAAAGACGTTCTCGGTGCCTGCACGGAGTCGCTGGATATTACTACTATGTCTGTAGATAATAAAGGCTCCACAGACGATGGCGGCGGCTTCGATGGGCATGGGGGGCACCAGGATCAGCCAGACGGCCAGCGGAAGGACGGCGGCAGAGATGATCGACCCCATCGAGATCTGGCGGGTCCAGGCCACGGCCGCTACGAAGACCACCAACACGGCGCCCAAGGCCAGAGGCGCCAGGTACAGGAAAGCCCCGACCACCGAAGCAACCGCCTTGCCGCCCCGGAACTTGAGGAAGACCGGGTAGGCATGTCCGAGCATTACGGCCACCGCCGCCGCGCCGATTGCCCATGGGTTTTCGCCGGTCAGCCGGCCGGCAATCCACACCGCCAGGTATCCCTTGCCGATATCGAGCAGCAGGGTAGCAATGCCCAGCGCGCGTCCGGTGGTACGGAGCACGTTGGTGGCGCCGATGTTGCCGCTGCCCCGCGAGCGGATATCGGTGCCGCTCTTCCAGCGGACCAGCAGGTATCCGAAGGGAATGCTTCCGATCAGGTAGGCGATGGCGACAACAAGAAGCGCGGTCATCACTTTGTTAGGGGGAACTCCGCAAGTTTGGTGTAAACGGATCCGGTGGAGCGCAACTGGCTCCGGTATAGGAAAAACGACCGGGCGTGGAAGTTGCCGAATTCAAGAGATTTGCGGGCCGCAATCTCGGCCAGCAGCGGCTGGAGGTCCACGCGCTCCTTGATGCGCGCCAGCGTGAGGTGCGGAGAATAGGGGCGATTTTCAGCTTCGATTCCAAGCGAAGCCGTGGCGCGATCCGTATCGGCCGCCAGCTCGGCCAGTCCTTCGGCTTCCATGCCGCACCAGAAAACGTGCGGCGACCTCGGGTTTGGAAAGAAGCCGACCTGCCGGATCCGGAGCGCAATCTGGGGACGCGAGGGCAGGCCGGCGAGCGCGGACTTGAGCTCGCCCAGGCGCTCTTCGGGCCACTCGCCGATGAATTTCGTGGTGATGTGGAGGTTGGCGGGCGGGCTCCACTGGATTCGGGCAGTGGGGCGGAGATCGTCCAGCAATTTTTCCAGGTTTCGGACCACCGCGGCGGGCAGGTCCAGGCCCGTGAACAATCGCATGCGCGACTTTCATTGTACAGTGTGTGCGATGCCCTACGGTCCGGTTCTGGAACGGAGCTTCTACGAGCGCCCAGCCAAGGAAGTCGCGCGGAACCTGCTGGGCAAGGTGCTGGTGCACGGCGAGGCCGCGGGGATCATCGTCGAGACCGAGGCGTACCTCGGCGGCGACGACCTGGCGTCACATTCGGCGCGCGGAATCACGCCGCGTACGCGCGTGATCTTCGGACCTCCGGGGCACGCATACGTGTACTTCATCTATGGTATGTACGAGTGCCTGAATCTGGTCTGTGAACCGGAGGGGAAGCCGGGGTGCGTCCTGATCCGCTCGCTCGAGCCGGTCGGCGGGATCGAACTGATGCAGAAGCG
Organism: Terriglobia bacterium; assembly: GCA_963796675.1. Taxonomy (GTDB): domain Bacteria; phylum Acidobacteriota; class Terriglobia; order Bryobacterales; family Bryobacteraceae; genus CAWCDJ01. Next base: position 611,087 of record CAWCMS010000013.1, on the reverse strand, counting down.
CCGGCCGAAGGCACGGAAGGTGGAGGATCTCGCGTCGGGCCCTGGCAAGCTGACTCTGGCGCTGGGGATCACGCGCGCGCAGAACGGGGCGGATGTGACGAGGGGGTTGCTGGTAGTGCGGGAGCCGCTGGAGAAGCGGAAAGTGGAGGTGTCGGTTACGCCGCGGATCGGCATCACGCAGTGCGCGGATTTGCCGCTGCGGTATGTGGTCCGCGGGAACCGGTTTGTTTCGAAGGGCTGAGGCCTCCCGCCGTACGGGCCGGGAGGCCTGTGGCACTACTCTTCCTTGGTCACCACGACCGTAACGTCGGTCGTGACGTCCCGATGCAGGCGAACCGGGACCTTGAACTCGCCGAGCTGCTTGATGGGCTCTTCGAGCTGGATCTTCCGGCGGTCGATCGTGTAGTTCTGCGCGGCCAGGGCGTCGGCAACATCTTTGGCCGTCACCGAACCGAACAGCTGGTCGTTCTCGCCGGCCTTCTGCGAAATGGTCACGTCACGCCGTTGAGCATCTTCGACAGATCCTCGGCTTCGCCCTTCAGCTTGGCTTCCTTGCGCAGATGCGCCTGGCGCTCCTGCTCCACGATCTTCTTGTTGGACGCGCTGGCTTCTACGGCGAGGCGCTTAGGCAGCAGGAAATTGCGGGCATACCCCGGGGCGACTTTGACTACGTCGCCGCGGTTTCCCAGCTTTTCGATGTCTTCTCTGAGAATAACTTCCATGTCCGATTCCTCCCGCCCTAGATACGACGCCGCGAACGGCAGCAGCGCGATATTCCGCGCCTTTTTAATGGCATCCGTCAGACGGCGCTGGTGCGGAGCGCACACGCCCGAAATGCGGCGGGGAATGATCTTGCCCCGTTCCGCGATGAAGGCGTGAAGCATCTTCACGTCTTTATAGTTGATGTCGTCGATCTTCTCGACGCAGAAACGGCACACCTTCTTCCGGCGGAAGTATTGCTTTTTCTGCGTGACAACCGCCTTGTCGCCGCCGGTGGGCCGCTGTCCGGCGCTGCCTGGTCTTCCTTTCGATTCCGCCATGGTTAGCTCTCCTTAGGCTGGCCCGGCATGGCCGGAGCCGGTTCGGTCAACTGTTGTGCAAGCGAAGGCTGTGCGGGAGCCACTCCAGGCACCGGACTCGCCGGTGCGGACGCGGCCCGCTTGGCGGCGCGCTTGTCCCGAATCTTCTTCCGCTTTTCCAGGCGCTTCAGCGTCTCGTCGATGCGCACGGTCAGGAATTTCAGGACGATATCCGACACGCGCAGGCGGCGCTCGAGTTCCTTGACGGTATCGGGAGCAGCCGTGAACTGCAGCAACACGTAGGCGCCTTCCCGGTACTTATCGACCCTATAGGCAAGCCGGCGCTTGCCCCACTTATCGACTTTATCCACCGTGGCGCCGGCGGCGGTCAACTGCGTCTTCAACTGCTCGACGAATTGATCGACCTCTTCTTCCGGCGCATCCGGCTTTGCGATGAACAGCTCTTCGTAAATCCTCATGCTTCCTCTGTGTTTAAGCCTGGGGCGCGACGATTGAAATTCGTCATGGCCTTTTCGACGCCTTCGGCAATTATGGAGCGAATCGCGCCGGCCGTGTAGTCGACGAACTCGTCCAATTCCTTTCTCTGCGAGCGCTTGATCGGCGCCAGCACAAATTCCGCCCCATCCCGTATGGGATGACCCGGATGGATCCCCATGCGCACCCGCACGAACTGGTCGGTCCCCAGGCTGGAAATCAACGACCGCATGCCGTTATGCCCGGCCGCCGAGCCCTTCGGTTTGATCTTCAGGGCCAGCCACGGCAGATCCAGCTCATCGTAGACCGCCACGAACCGATCGATCCCGATCGAGTGCTTCTCCATCAGCGGCGCGAGCGAAGTGCCGCTGAGGTTCATGAACGTTTGCGGTTTGGCCAGCATCACCGGATGCCCGTCGATTTCGCCCATGCCGACGAGCGCTTTGGAATCTTTGCGGGTGATGCGGATGCCGTGCCGCTCGGCCAGCCGGTCCATCGCCAGGAACCCCAAATTATGCGGCGTGAGTGCGTACTCCTCGCCCGGGTTCCCCAGACCGGCAACCAGGAACATGGCAGATTACTTCTTCTTGCCCTTTTCCTCGGCCGGAGCCTCGTCTTCCTTCTTACCCTTTTTGACGACTTCGGGCTCGGCAGTAGCGACCGGAGCTGCGGCCTCTTCAGCCGGGGCGGCTTCGGCGCGCAGCGCTACGACGTGCGCGATCACCGTGTCGGCCGCGCTCGTGAGCTTCACTGAACCGGAAAGTGCGACATCGCTGGCGCGCTTGCTCTGGCCGATCATCAGCTCGGACACATCCACCGTGTAGGCTTCCGGAATGTCGTCGGGAAGGCACTCGATATCGACCGAGCGGCTGATCACTTCGAGCAGGCCGCCCTGTACTTTCACGCCCTTGGGCTCGCCCGCCGTGTGCACCGGCACTGTGACGCGGATCCGCTTGCTGAGGTCGATGCGCTTCAGGTCGGCATGGAGCAGGTTGCCCTTGATGGGATCGACCTGTTGATCGACCAGCATGACCGGGGTGGTTTCACCGCCCGTGATCACCAGGTTGAAGATGGTGTTGTAACCCGTGCTGCTGCGGACAATCTTGAGGATGGCCCGGGGATCCACCGCTACGCTGATGGGGTCTTTGTGAGCTCCGTAGACGACGGCCGGAATCTGTCCGGCGCTTCGCGTGCGGCGCGCTTCATTCTTACCGCGCGAGGTGCGCACCTCGGCGTCAACCGTAATATCTTTTCTCACTCAATTCTCCTTACGGGTTCGAAGTCCGGTTCGCCTTGCGGCTGACGTGGGTTCGAGAGCCCGTTGATTCTGTCTTACCTAAGGCCTACACAAACAAACCGCTAACCGAAGTCTTTTCGTGAATCGATCGAATGGCTTCCGCCAACAGCTTTGCGACCGATAACGATCGGATCTTGTTCGATTTTTTCGCCTCTTCCGAGAGCGGAATCGAATTCGTAAAAACCACTTCCCGCAACTCCGATGTTTCGATCCGCTGAACTGCCGGACCCGAAAGCACCGCATGGGTCGCACAGGCCGAAACGCTGGCGGCGCCTTTCGCGCGCAACGCCTCGGCGCCCTTCACCAGGGTGCCCGCCGTATCGATGAGATCATCGACCAGCAGACAATGGCGCCCGGCCACATCGCCGATCACATTCATGACTTCGGCGACGTTGGCCTCTTCCCGCCGCTTATCGATAATCGCCAGCGGCGAATTCAACCGTTTGGCGAACGCACGCGCCCGTTCCACGCCGCCCGCATCCGGCGATACCACCGTCAAATCCGGCGAGTTGACCGTCTTGAAGTGCTCGATCAACACCGGGGTGGCGAACAGGTGGTCCACCGGGATATCGAAGAACCCCTGAATCTGCGCCGCATGCAAATCGAGCGACAGAATCCGGTCCGCGCCCGCTGTTTCGAGCAGCGCGGCCACCAGCCGGGCGGAAATGGGAACACGGGGTTTATCTTTCCGGTCCTGGCGGGCGTATCCATAATAGGGTAACACTGCCGTGATCCGGTCTGCAGAAGCGCGTTTCAACGCGTCCATCATCAGCAGCAGTTCCATCAGGTTACGTTCTACCGGGGTGCATGTTGGCTGGATGATGAAAACGTCGGCTCCGCGGACGTTTTCTTTGATCTGCAGATGGATCTCACCGTCCGAAAACTGCCGGACCATCACGTCGGCGAGCTTCATTCCAAGAGCATCGACGATCTCCCGAGCCAGTTCCGGGTTGGCATTGCCGGCGAAAATCTTGACTCGGTCGTGATTCATTGCGGATAACGGCTCCGGGGCGGCCATATGTTTGGTGTGATGTGCGGAGCCAGCGCCCGGAACCAGATTCGGCGATAGCGGGCGCGGCTCACCAATGAAAATAAAACTACCTTCTCGTCTCCTAAAAGCCGGCGCGCACCTGCGGCCGAGGCACGGTCCGGAAAGATCCCAAAAACCGCGGAACCACTCCCGGTCATCATCGCTACTGAGGCTCCCGCCCGGAGCAGCCGACGTTTCAATGCGGGTAAAGCCTTGTGCTGTTCGAACACCACCGCTTCAAAATCGTTCGCGGCAGTCTCAAGACCCCTAAGGTCCCACGTAAACGATAGGAAACTAAATATTTTATTTTGTTGTAATTCGGTTGTCAAACGCGGGCTCAGGTCGCGATAAGCCTGGGCGGTGTTCACATGGATGCCGGGCACCGCCAGCAAACCATGCCGCGCGAGGCCGTCGGGAAGGGGAAAGAGCTCGGTGCCGCGGCCGATTCCCACCGCTGCGCCGCCAAGCAGAAAGAACGGCACGTCGCTTCCGAGTTGCTGCCCGAGTTCGCACAGTTCCGCAACTGTCAGCGACCGCTCCGCAAGCGCGGGCAGCGCCAGCAACACCGCGGCCGCATCGGACGATCCGCCGCCGAGACCGGCGCCCATCGGGATGTTCTTTTCGAGACGCAGCGCGACTTGCCCTTTCACGCGCATCGCATCGAGAGCGAGCCGCGCGGCGCGCGTCACGAGGTTATCGGGAATGCCGAGCACGTCCTCGAGCGCGATCTCCGTCTTCTTTGCCGGCGTGAAGGAGATGTCGATCGTGTCGGCGAGCGAAATGGTCTGGAAGACCGTGCGCAGCTCGTGGTACCCGTCGGGGCGCTTGCCCAGCACCCGCAGGTCGAGATTGATCTTGGCCAGCGCGGGCACGCGAGCCGAGCGCGTGCGGCTCATTTGTCGTACTGGAGGAGCGAGAAGACGTCGTAGCCCGGAAGCTTCTGCGCGGCCATTCAGGAACGTCAATTCCACGACGAATCCCAGCCCCACCACGCAGCCGCCGGCCTCGCGCACCATGCGGGCCGCCGCCGCGGCCGTTCCACCGGTGGCCAGCAGGTCATCGACGATCAGCACCCGGCTGCCCGGCCCGACGCCGTCCTTGTGCATCTGGAGAGTGTCGGTGCCGTACTCCAGGTCGTAGGTCACGGAGACGCATTCGGCCGGCAGTTTGTTGGGCTTGCGCACCGGCACGAAGCCTGCGCCGAGCGCATAAGCCAGGGCCGGCGCGAAGATGAAGCCGCGCGCTTCAATGCCCAGGACTACGTCCACCTTGGCGTCGCGGTAATGATCTTTCAGGCCGTCGATGCAATCGTGAAATCCGGCCTTGTCTTTGAGCATCGTGGTGATGTCGTAAAACAGGATGCCGGGCTTGGGAAAGTCCGGCACCTCGCGGATCAGCTTCTTGAGATCTTCCATGGCGAACTAACATGGTACAACTCAACTATGCCGACATTCCGAGTCGACACGCCGCAGCGGTGTTATTCCGTGGTCGTGGAACGCGGCGCTATCGGGCATAGCGCCCAATTTATTCCCGCGAGATCCGGCAAGGTGTTCGTGATCTCGACCGAGGACGTCTGGGAGCATCAGGGCAAAGCCTTGTCGCGGAGCCTCGAAGGCATTCCGCACCATGTGCTGTACCTGCCGGGCGGCGAAGAGAACAAGCGGCTGGCGCCGGCCGAAAAAGTGGCCGAGCAGATGGTGCGGCTGGGCGCCGACCGTTCGAGCATCGTGATCGCGTTCGGCGGCGGAATCGTCAACGATATGGGCGGCTTCATCGCCGCCATCTTCATGCGCGGCATCCCGGTGGTGCAGGTGCCAACCACGCTGCTGGCGCAGGTGGATGCGGCAGTGGGCGGCAAGACCGGCGTAAATCTGGTGAGCGGCAAGAACCTGATCGGGAGCTTCCACCAGCCGCTGGCGGTGGTGATCGATCCGGCGGCGCTCGACACTCTTCCGGAGCGCGAATACCGGGCCGGCCTGTACGAAATCATTAAGGCGGGGATCATTCGCGACACGGAGCTGTTCGCGTTTCTCTCGGAACAGAGCGAGGCCGTGCTTGAGCGCGACGCGGCCGCGGTCGACCGCATCATCGCCGATTCGGTCCGCATGAAGTGCGAAGTGGTTTCGGGCGACGAGCGGGAAAACGACCTGCGGCGCATCCTGAACTTCGGCCACACGTTCGGCCATGCGCTCGAAGCGGAAACCGCTTACTCGCGGTTCCTGCACGGCGAGGCGGTAGCGTGGGGCATGCGCGCGGCCATCTACCTGGGCGAATCGACCGGCTATGTTTCGGCGGAAGACAGCGTGGAGATGCTGAACACGATCGAACGCTATGGGCCGATTCCGCCGCTGGCTGGCATTAACGCCGATAACCTCGTGGCCCGCATGATCCACGACAAGAAGACGATTCAGGGCAAGGTGCATTTCGTGCTGCCGGTGCGGATCGGCGAGGTCAAGGTGGTCACGGGGATCGACGAAAAGCTGGTGCGCAACGCGATCGTGTCGGCGCTATGAAGGGCACGTCGCCCGCCGGGGCGCAAAGCGAGCAGGAGGCGGCCGCGTGGGTCCGAAGCATGTTCGGCCGCGTGGCGCATCGCTACGACCTCGCCAACCATTTGCTCTCGTTCAATATAGACCGCCACTGGCGCGCCCACACGGTACGGCGCGTGCGTGAGATCCTGGAACGGCCCGAGGCGCGCGTGCTCGATATTTGCTGCGGCACGGGCGACCTGGTGATCGCTCTCGAGCGGCCCGCACGTGCGCGAGTGCTGGGCTCCGACTTCTGCCACCCGATGCTGGTTGCGGCTCGCGGCAAGACGCGCGCGCCGCTGTTTGAATCAGACGCGTTGCGGCTTCCGCTGCCGGACGGTTCGCTCGACCTGATCACGGCGGCCTTCGGCTTCCGCAACCTGGCGAACTATGAAGCCGGATTGCGCGAGATGCTCCGCGTGCTCAAACCAGGCGGCACAGCAGCGATCCTCGAGTTTTCGACACCGCCGAACGCAGCCTTCCGCTCGCTGTACCACTTCTACTCGCGCCGAATTCTACCGTGGATCGGCGGCGCGATCTCGGGTTCGCGCGACGCTTACCGGTACCTGCCGGAATCGGTGCGCAAGTTTCCCGGCCGCTTCGGCACTGGCGGAGGATATGCGAAGCATAGGCTTCGGAGACGTACGCTACGAATATCTGACCGGCGGGATCGTCGCGCTCCACACAGGTGTGAGTACGCGGCGAGCGCAGCTCGCCTGAAGCGTTCGCATGGGTCGGGCGAGCTGCCGCTCGCCTTGGACAGACCTGGAGGTCTATCCTACTTCGGCTCCAGCGTTGCGGAAGGCTTGTTCGACCTGCTCGCGAGGCCAGTCGGTGCTGACGAAAAGCTCCTGGCGGGCGCCGGCACTCAAGGCGATGGCTTTCCAGCCGTTCTGCGTCGGCACCGTGACCCGCACTTTCACCTTGCCTTTGGCGTCGCGGACCGGGCGGATCACGCCGGGAATCACCGAGCGGATCGCGGCGTTCGCCGCCAACAACGCCTCGAGCACCGGACGCAGACCGTCGATGATACTGTGCTCGATCTTCAGGCGGTCCTTGGCGGTACGAAGACGCATCAATCCCAGCCCTCGCCGCCGCGCAGGGGAACGAACCGGCAGTAGGTCGCGATGCGTGATTCGGTTCGCCCTTCCCGGCGCCAGAGCACGCGCAACTCCTGGTCTTCACGTCCGCCGACCGGAATCACCAGTCGGCCTGGGTCGGCCAGTTGTTCCAGCAGAGCCGGAGGAATGTCCGGCGCTCCCGCGGCTACCGAGATCGCGTCGAAGGGCGCCAGTTCGGGGTAGCCGAGCGAGCCGTCTCCCGCAATCACATTCACGTTAAGGTCGCGACCGGTGCGGTAGAGATTCTGCTTGGCCAAGCGCGCCAGTTCCGGCACGATCTCGACGGTCACGACACGCGCCGCAAGCGCGCCCAGCACGGCCGCCGCGTAGCCGGAGCCTGCGCCGACTTCGAGCACGGTCTCACTCCCGTTGAGCTCGAGAGATTCGGCCATCAACGCGGTCATGTAGGGTTGCGAGATGGTCTGGCCGTGACCGATGTGAACGGGGTTGTCGCCGTACGCGAGGACACGCGCCTCAAGGGGCACAAACTCCTCGCGCGGGATTTCCAGCATGGCCGAGAGCACGCGCCGGTCGCGGATGCCACGGCGGCGGAGTTGTGTTTCCACCATTTCACGCCGTTCGGCTGCCCAATCCGGTATCAAGCAAACCCCCAACTCTATAATAGCTATGATGGCTCACCAGATTACGCTGATTCCGGGTGACGGGATCGGACCCGAAGTTGCAGACGCCACCGTTCGCGCGGTGGAGGCCACCGGCGTAGCCGTGGAATGGGAACGCGTCGAAGCCGGTGCGCGCGCCCTGGCGGAGTACGGGCAGTTGATTCCAGACGAAGTCTTCGCGTCGCTCGAGGTGACGCGCACGGGGTTAAAGGGCCCCACCGCTACACCGATCGGCGGCGGGCACCAGAGCATCAACGTGGCCCTGCGGAAGAAGCTGGGGTTGTACGTAAACTTCCGCCCGGTCCGCATGCTGCCCGGCTTGAAGACGCGCTTCCACGACCTACCGATCAACATGGCGATCTTTCGCGAAAACACGGAAGACCTCTATTCCGGCCTGGAGCATGAAGTCGTGCCCGGCGTAGTGGAAAGCCTGAAGATTATCACCGAGAACGCCTCCATGCGGATCGCGCGAGCAGCCTTCGAATACGCCGCCCGCGAGGGCCGCTGTAAGGTCTCGGCGATCCACAAGGCGAACATCATGAAGCAGAGCGACGGCCTGTTCCTGAAGTGCTGCCGCGAGGTCTCGTCGCACTACCCGGCCATCCAGTACAACGAGCTGATTGTGGACAACGCCTGTATGCAACTGGTGATGCGGCCGGAGACGTTCGACCTGCTGGTGATGCCGAACCTCTACGGCGATATCATTTCGGATCTCGCCGCGGGTTTGGTGGGCGGGCTCGGCATTGTGCCGGGAGCCAACCTGGGGGATAACTACGCGATCTTCGAAGCGGTCCACGGCACCGCTCCCGATATCGCGGGCAAGGGCCTGGCGAACCCCACGGCGCTGATGCAGTCGGCCGTCCTGATGCTGGCGCACCTGGGCGAACGCGACGCCTCCACCCGCCTGCAGGACGCCATCCACGCGGTCTACGCCGAAGGCACGCACCTCACCGGCGACGTCGGCGGAAAGGCTTCCACCACCGAGTTCACCGACGCGATCATTCGCAAAATCTGAAGCCTACTTCCCTCTCGTCAGGCCGAGCGCGCGGATGCGCTTGTGCAGATTGGTGCGCTCCATGCCGAGCGCACGCGCGGCGCCGGAGACGTTCCAGTTGGATTCTTCGAGCGCGCGCAGAATGTGCTCCCGCTCGGCCGATTCCCGAGCCTCCTGGATGGTCGATTTCGGACCTGTCTCGCGCTGCACCCGCACCTCCACCGGGATCGAATCGCGCCCAATGCGCTCTCCGGGCGTGAGGATGGCCATGCGCTCGATGACGTTGCGCAATTCGCGCGCATTGCCGGGCCATGGATAGCCTTCGAGCAGCGGTATCACTGCTTCGTCGAGCACCTTGCGCTTGAAGTTGTTGCGCGTGCAGAAATCTTCGAGGAAATATTCGGCCAGCAGGCGGACATCGTGCGGACGCTCGCGCAACGCGGGCACGCGGATTGGCACCACACTCAAGCGGTAGTAGAGGTCCTCGCGGAATTTCTCCTGCAGGACCATGCCGGTCAGATCGCGGTTAGTCGCGGAGATCACGCGCACAGCCACGCGGATGATCTGCTCGCCGCCTACGCGGTGGAACTCGCCTTCCTGCAGCACCCGCAAGAGCTTCGCTTGCGAGGCGCCGTGCAGGTCGCCCACTTCGTCGAGGAAGATCGTGCCGCCGTCGGCCAGCTCGAACTTGCCGCGGCGTGTGGCGGTGGCGCCGGTGAAGGAGCCCTTTTCGTGGCCGAACAGCTCGGTCTCGATCAACTCGGTGGGGATAGCCGCGCAGTTCACCTTTACGAACGGACCGTTGGCAAAGGGGCTGGAGTTGTGGATGTGGGCGGCCAGTAGTTCCTTGCCGGTGCCCGATTCTCCAATCAGCAGCACCCGCGCATCCGACCGCGCCGCCATGGTGGCCTGCTCCACGGCGCGGAGCCACGCGGGGCTCGAGCCGATCATCTTGGGCGCGGTGCCCACCAATTCGCGCAGGCGTTCGTTCTCCTGCCGCAGGGTGGATTGCTCGAGTGCGTTCTTCACGGCCAGCAGGACGCGGTCGCGGCCCAACGGCTTTTCGAGGAAGTCGAAAGCGCCGGCGCGCGTGGCCTCCACCGCGTCGGCGATAGTGCCATGGCCCGAGATCATAATGGCCGGGGCGGGCGGCCCGTTATGTCGGACGACCTTCAGCAGGTCGATGCCGCTGCCGTCCGGCAGCTTCATATCGAGCAAGAAGGCGTCCGCGCGATGGGCGTCCGGATGCTTCTTGAACTCCGCCACCGACCGGCACACGTTCACCGCGTAGCCTTCGCGCTCCAGGATCATCCGCAGCGAGCGCCCGATATTTTCCTCATCATCCACGATCAGGACGCGTTTCGAAGCCATTGCTAGCCACGGGCAGCAGCACGCGAAATCCGGCGCCGCCCAGTTCTCCTTTCACCACGACGATGTCCCCACCGGACAGCAGCGCGCTCTTCCGCGCGATAGAAAGCCCCAGACCCATGCCCCGCTTCTTGAACGAGATGGTCGGTTGAAACAACGAATCCCGCGCCTGTTCACTGAGGCCCGGGCCGGAATCGTGTACCTCGATGGCGATGCGGCCGCCTTCGGCCGTCGTCACGCCGAGAATCTCGCCGCCATCCCCGGCCGCCTCCGCCGCGTTTTCGAGCAGGTTGGTCAGGATCCCCTTGAGCAGGTCCTGGTCCGCCAGCGCCTCCGGGGCGTTGCCGGCCAGACGGCAGTGATAAGCCACCTCGGGATGCGCCGCCTTGAGCAGAGAGATGCGCTCCTGCAATAGGGAGTTGACGTCGACGGCAAGGGCATCACGGGCGGTTCCGCCGCGAATTGCGAGAAGGCGCGGATGCGCCGCTCGAGCGTTTCGATTTCGTCGACGACGATCTGCGTGGCCTGCTCCATGAAGGGCCGGTCGGCCTCGTCGTAGCGCGCCAGCATCTCTTCCACGGTGAGGCGGATGGGCGTGAGCGAATTTTTCACCTCGTGGGCCATCTTGCGCGCGAGAGTCTGCCAGCTTGCCATCTGGCCGAGGTAGACCAGGCGGTCGGTGCTTTCGCGGAGTTTGACCGCCATATGGTTGAAGGCCAGAATGGCGTGGCCGATCTCGTCGTCGCGGGCAGGCTGGACGCGCGCCTTGAGATCGCCCGAGGCCAGCCTGCCGAGGCCGGCGGTGAGTTGCTGGATGGGCTGTGAAATCCGGTGCGCCAGGTAGATCAGCATCACCAGCGAGACCAGCCAGAACGAAGCGGCCAGCAGAATGTAGGCGAGTTTCAGGCCGCGGCGCCAGTCGTGCGCCTGCGAATCGCGGACCAGCGCACGGGCAGACGCGATCTGGTCCGCGAGGCGATCGAGTTGGAGGTCCCCGAGGCTGATGGAATAAACCAGAATCGCGCCGTCCGGGCCGCGCACCAGATAGTCGAGGCTGTTACCCTTATCGCCGGAGAGATTGTAGCGGTCCTGCTGGTCGCTCGCCGCGAAGGTTTTGACCGGCTCCGGCCAGGAATCGCGCGCCGCCGGCAAGTAGTTTTCGGGCTTCAATTCGCCGGTCTGGACACGATGGGCCAAATCGTAGCGCTCCCACTGGTACAGCTGCCTGCCGGTGCGCTCGAGCGAATCGGACATGCGGTCCAGTTGCCCGTTGGCGGATAGATCCACACTCTGTTCGAGGAGGGCAGTACTCAGCCAGACGGTCGCCGCCAGAGGCGCGAGGGTAGCCGCCAAAAAAACTATAATCAGTCTGTTACGAAGCCGGTTCACCCAATTCGTCCGCGTCGCGCGACCGTGCGGGGCAGATCGGAAAGCCGTAGAGGGCCGGCGCTACGCATCCAATAGGGATCGTCTACGCCCGGTTTCCGGCTCAGAATCTCCACTAGTCCGCTCAGACTGATGCCGGAATCTCCCATGACCCGGGAAATCTCCTTCGGGCTGGCCGCTCGCAGCTCGAAGCGCATCCAGAAGGGGCGCTCCGGCGCCAGGCCGAGGGCGCTGATCGCGAGGTTCTCGATGGCCCAATTCTCAGCTTCCGCAGCCGTCAGGCTCGCGCGGGACCGGGACGCGCCCGGGATCGTCACCTTAAAGCGCTCTTCCCACAGGTCATAGCTGACCACAACCCGCTCAGGCAGGCCTCGCCGGAAAATCGTGCCGTGGTCGTCGCTGAAGAGGGTGATCTGAGACAGGAAAGTGACGGTATCGGCGTCTTTCAGCCTGCTAAGTGCTTTCCCTGTAAGGAAATGCAGGCCGGGCGCGCCGAAGTGGAGATTGTCGCCGTCAAAACTGACGGTGAGTCCTTCATCGGCTCGGAGCCGAAATAAAGGAATTGCCAGGCCGGCCATAAGCCAGCTCCGACGGCTGATCCGGTTATCCCGCGCGGACTGCGCCATTCAATAGTTCATTCCCATCACAAAGACAGGATCGATTCTTCCTTCTTTCAACGGGAAAGCGACTGCCAGTGAAAAGATCCCCTGGCGAAGGCCAACCCCCACGGAGTGACGTAGCACGGCGGCATCCGTACGGTCCCAGATTGCACCACTGTCGTAAAAGGCCTGGAACACTCCGTAACGATACTCGACGGAATTGTGGACCATCCGGTTTCCCCCAAGGGGATCCAGATCGTACTTGTTCCAGCCGCGGAGGGTCGTGCTATTGCCTAGGACGAAGCGCTCGAAAAGCGGCGCCCGTCCCGTGATCATACCACCCGTCGCCTCGTCGAGCACTACGCTTTTGCCCCGGGTGAGCATGTAGCGGAACTGCCAGCGGTGCCGCGTGTAGAGGAAATCGCTTCCCAGAAGCCTGGTGGCCGCCCGCACGTTGTAGGCTGCATCCAGGTCCTGCTGGTTCTCCTCGCCCTCGAACCGCCGATGGTAGCGCAGCGCCGTAGTTAGGGCGTTGGCGGTATCGGTGTGCCCGGCCGGATTGAGTTCTTCGAACCGTTGGAAGCCGGTTCCTACACTCAGGGTGAGAGGCTTGGCCAGCTGGAAAGTGAACTCCGGTTCGAAATTCTGGCGGGTGCGGTAAAGGCCCGAAATATCGTCGGACGCTTCACCGAAAGGCAGGGCCGCAATCGTACTGCTGTTCCATTGTTCGTGGTAGGTTTCGAACGCAAAGCGGAAGCGCACCTTGTCGGAGCCGATATCGGTGTTTTCGTACCGTGCCGCGATGCCGGTATAGCGCTCCATGAGTTCGTCGCCATCGCTGACAAGCCCGAGGGTGAAACCGTTGTGATTGACGGTGGCAGTGCCTTCAATCGCACCGGTCCAACCCTGGCTCGAATTGTAGAGGAACTTGGGCACGGAAACGTCGAACCGTGTGGGCCGCAACTGAACGTCGAAAACGACCTGCACGTAATCGGGGCTCTTGCCCCGCAATACCCGGTGCTCGACAGTGCGCGCGTGGAATTCCTTGCGGAGACGCTGCGCCAGATCGTCCAAAGTGGTGGGATTCAGTTTCTCGCCGACCAGCGCACACATTTCCTTGCGGAGGCTGGAACTGACCTTGTGATCGCGATCCGTAGCCATATCGGCACGCCACCCATCGCCCGACACGACCACTGCTTCCACGGTGTAGCGTGAATTTACGTTGAATTCGGAATCCTGAGTACCCCCGAACAGCAGGCCGCACGCGAGAATGCAACCCAGCGAAGCAAATTTCATGCGACTGGGCAACGCACTTCCCATGCCAACTACAAGCCGTTGATGTAAATAAAGATAGATCTGCCGGGGATGTGCCCCGCATTCACAGGTGTGGGGTGAAAAGAGGAGCCTGCGGCCGCGCCCTTGTACGCGCGGCGCGGGCTAGAGAACTTTCGCCAGTTCGGTTGCAAACGCGCTTCGCGGCGTTTGGTCGCGGTCTCGGCCGGTACGTTTCTTGCGGTCGGGACGCTGCTGGGTGCGGTTCCCATTGGGTGCGACGGATTGATTCGGGCCGCGCGCATCCTTGCCTTTCGGGGGTTGCGCCGGGTTTGCACGCAGGAGCCGATCTTCGAGAGGCGCGCGGTCAAAACGCCGGATTATCGCCTGCATTTCATCGGCGGTGGGCGCTTCGACAAACGCGAAACCCTTGGACTCTTGCGTCTCGTGGTTGCGGATCACCTTGACTGCGTCTGCCACCAGATCTTCGGCGGCGAGCCATTGTTTGATGTCATCTGCGGTGACCCAAGTGGGGAGATTGCCAAGAAATACGGTAAAGCTCATTCAGTGATTTTGTTGCTCCGTTGGTTGGATTTGCGGCACTTCAAGGGGAAGGATTTCCGATCTGCCAACTAGATAGTATCAGAGTGCTCGGAAAAATTGCAAACGAATGCTGTGAGACCCCGCTACTTCGACTTGGATGCGCGCATCGGCAGCATGGTTTCATACGGCTCGTGAGCCGGTGCGAAGCCTCACTCATGCCGATAAATCACGGTCTCGGTAGTACGGCCGATGGGATGGTAGTGCGAGAACCATTCGCGTAGCTCGGGGTAGTTTCCGATCGCCAGGTGCGGATTGAAAAGTCCGAGCCCGTCGAGGATAAATGTGGGCCGCGACCGCGCCAGTTCGATGCGCCGCTTACGGGCTTCCACTGTCTCGACAGGCTCGGATTGCGTCAGGTGACGGTCGGCCGGTACACCGGTGAGCGGCTGCGAATCGAGGTATTTCGTGGCGGCGGGCAGACCCGTGTAAGTGAAAATCTCGGGACGGTATCCCCAGACGAAGAGCGTATCTCCCGGCTTGGACGCCTCGACCACCAACTCGGAGACGGCGCGGCTGTCGTGATCCATTTCGGTATCTCGCCACGCAGGGTTGGTGAGGGCCGTCAGGTAGGTCGGACCGAAGCGAGTGAGTGGGATCAACAGCAAAAGAGCAACCAACTCCTTTCGCCGTCCGATCAGCGGAAAGCCGCGCGCCGCCATCATCACCACCACGGCCAGAAGCTGGAAATAGTAGCGCGGGAAAAAGCGCATTCCGGCCGAGACACCCACCGCGGAAATGACCAGCCACGCGATCCAGCGCAGCCGCCGGCCGCCCTTACACAGAAACACTCCCGCGGCGATCACGATCGCGATGTGGAAGCCCATCCAGTTCAGGGTGCGGAGGATGCCGTTGCGGAGCGGATGGGCAAGAAACGTACTACCGGCGTACAGGCGTCCCCAGACCCAGACCTCGTCCCAGAACGCACCGAGTGCGCCCGCACCCCAGAGCCATCCGCAGGCAACGCGCCCCGGCAGCCGCGAAGCCGGCGGCGATCCACGCAATTCCCGCGACGTCCCACAAATCACAAACCGCCAGCACCAGCACGCCTTTGGGACTCACCCAGAACGCCACGCCCGCCAGGACGCCGCTCCAGAAGGGACGTCGGCGCGCCGCCATCCAGACCGCCGCCAGGTGCGGCACCAGCATCAGGAGGTCGGAAGGCACGGGGATGACGGCGGCGGGCAGATCGAACGTGAGGAAGAAGCCGAGCAGGCCGGCGGCCCACAGGCCTTCCCGCTCCGACCACAGGTCGCGCGCGAACCGGTAGGCGATCCAGCAGGCCAGGAACGCATAGGCGGAACCCAGCAGACGCAGCGGCCAGCCCGGATGCGCGCCGCACAGAAGATAGAAGAGCGTGGTGAGGGGAGGCTTATCGAACCAGATGTCGCGATAGAGGGTCTTGCCGAACAGCATCTGGCCCGCGGCGGCCAGGGGGAGCGTGTCTCCCTCCCAGAGGATATGGACGTGGCTCATCCGCGACGCAAGCAGCACCGCCGCCAGCACCAGAAACACCGTCCGGGTTGGGGTCAAACGTTTGTGGATAGGGATTTCGCCAACAAGCGCTCCAGTGCGCGCCGGAATTCCGCGCCATAGACCGGGTCTGCCAGCGCGAATTCCACAAAACTTTCGAAATAGCTCGGAAAATTGCCGATATCGTAGCGCTTCTCTTCCGGAGAGAGCTTCACCGCGATCACGCGCCGTCCCTCGTCGCAGAGGAACTGAATGGCGTTGGTGAGCTGGATTTCGCCCCGCCGGTCGGGCTGCACCTGACGGATTTTATCGAAAATGACGGGGAAAAAATGTACCGCCCGGCGATCGCCAGGTTGCTCGGCGCCTTGTCGGGAGACGGCTTTTCCACCAGGTTGACGATGCGGAAGACGTCGTCGGCTTGATCGTCCGGCTGCACGATGCCGTAGTGGCTGGTCTGTTCGGGCGGAACTTCCTCGACCGCGATCACACAGCTGGCGCGGCGGGAATCGAACACGTCCGCCATGCGGCTTACCGCGCGGGAGACGGCGTGCAGCCCGAGGATCGAATCGCCGAGCGCCACCAGGAAGGGCTCCTCGCCGGCAAAGTTTTCGCCGCACAGGACGGCATCGCCCAAGCCCTTTTGCAGGCGCTGCCGCGTATAAAAGAAACTGGCCTTGAGCGCGTCGAAATCGAGCTCCTTCAACAGGTCCTGCCGGTCCGCGGCGCTCAACGCCTGGAACAGCTCGGGATCGTGGTCGAAGTGGTTCTCGATCGACGTCTTGTTGCGTCCGGTGACGAACAGAATCTGCTGGATCCCGTTCGAGACGAGCTCTTCCACCACATATTGCACGATCGGCTTGCGCGCCACCGGCAGCATCTCCTTGGGCTGCGACTTGGTGGCAGGCAGCAGCCGCGTGCCGTGGCCGGCAACGGGTATGACGGCGCTCTGGATCACCATTTGACTATAACAACGCGCCCCGGGGTGCGGTATAGTGTGCAAAGAAAAAGCGAAGCATGGAGGATATACAGGACCAACTCGCCGCGCTCCGGCGCCACATGGCCCGCATCGACCGCAAGTACGCGGACGGTCCGCCGCCGGCACGCCCGGGGCCCTCCGTCGCGCCCCCTGGCGCTGCCTTCATTCAGGACCTGATGAGCGGCGAGGTGGTCCGCACGCCCCTTGGGGAGCACTTCGAAACCGAGCAGCTCTGGGAGCGCCACCGCCGCCACGGCAGCGTCGATATCTCGGACCTGGCGGAACTGCCGGACGATCTGCTGGATTCGCTTTCGGACGGCGCCATCGCCGAGGGCGCCTCCGCCGAAGTGGGCCTTCCTCGATACCGAGACCACGGGCCTGGCGGGCGGCACCGGCACCTATGCGTTCCTGATCGGCGTGGGCGCCATCGAGCCCGAGGGCTTCCGGCTGCGGCAGTTTTTCATGCGCGATTACGGCGAGGAGCCCTCGCTGCTGCGCGCCTTTCCGAGCATCTGGCGCAGTTCGACGTCCTCATCACCTACAACGGCAAGTCCTACGACCAGCCGCTGCTCGAAACGCGCTTCCGCATGGTGCGCGCGCGCGCCACCCGTTCGAACGCATGGAGCATCTGGACCTGCTCTTCGGCGCGCGGCGGCTCTGGAAGCTGCGCCTGGAAAGCTGCCGCCTGGTGGAACTGGAAAATCACATCCTGGGCGTGGAGCGGCAGGGCGATCTTGCCCGGCGAAATGATTCCCTACTGCTACTTCGAGTTCCTCCGCACGCAGCAGGCCTTCCGGCTGGTGCCGATCTTCCACCACAACGCGCTCGATATTCTCTCGCTGGCCTGCCTGACGGCGATCGTGCCCTTCGCGTTCCGCAGTCCGGAGGATGCGGCGCTCGCCACGGCGCGGACTATCGGGCCTGGCGCGCTGGCTGCTGCAGGCGGAGCGAACCGAGGAAGCGCTGCGGTTGTTTCGCCGCGCGGTGGAGTTGGGCTTGCCCGATTCCCTGCTATTCCGCGCGCTCTGGGATATCGCCATGATGGAGAAGCGGGCCGGCCGCGAGGATGCCGCGCTGGCGGTCCTGGCGGACCTGGCGCATTCGCGGAACCCTTGGCAGGCGCATGCGCTCGAGGAATTCGCCAAGCATTACGAGCATCGCGAGCGGAATGCCTCGATGGCGCTCGAGATGACGCGGCAGGCGATCGCCGTAGCGGATACACCGGAACTGCGCCGCCGGGAGCAAAGGCTGGTAGCCAGGCTGAGCCGTCCGCGAACGCGGAAGCTGGCGCTGTAGGCGTACGGGCCTTTCGACCGGCGCAAGAAGCCCGGCCCATGGAATCCGCTCTCCCCAGCACCCAACGGTGGGCTCCTCAGTCACTGCGAACAGAAATCTCCGACCCTGCCGATACAGACCTAGCGAAATTTGTACCGGGCGGCTAGTGTCGTGAGTCAGAAATTCGTTGAATAATAACTGAAATACACTCATACTGAGGCATGGGTATCGGACGCCCCACCAAACCACTCGACCTCACCGATGAGGAAAGAGAAAAACTCACGATGTTGGCTCGTCGCCCGAAGTCGGCGCAAGCCACGGCCATGCGCGCTCGCATTGTGCTCGGCTGCGATGAGGGTCTGAGCAATGGCGCGGTAGCTAAGAAGCTGCAGATCACTGGAGCCACCGTTTGTAAATGGCGTGAGCGTTTTCGAGTGAATCGCTTGGAAGGCTTACTCGACGAGCCCCGGCCGGGCGCTCCCCGGTCGATCACGGACAAGCAGGTCGAGGCCGTTGTCACCAAGACATTGGAATCGATGCCCACTGCCAGCACCCACTGGAGCACGCGGCTCATGGCGGAAAAGGCGGGCTTGTCGCAAACAGCTGTCGTGCGGATTTGGCGTGCCTTTGGATTGCAACCGCACCGACTGGAGAACTTCAAACTATCCAAAGACCCTCAATTCGTTGAGAAGGTTCGGGATATCGTCGGTTTGTACATGAATCCGCCTGATCGGGCGATCGTCTTATGCGTAGACGAAAAGAGTCAGGTGCAGGCGCTGAACCGGACGCAGCCGATTTTGCCATTGGCGCCGGGTGTGCCGGCGCGGCAATCGCACGATTACGAACGACATGGAGTCACGTCACTGTTTGCGGCGATGGACGTGGCCAGCGGTGTCACCATCAGCAACTGTTATCGACGACACCGGCATCAGGAATTCCTACGATTTCTCAGCGAGGTCGATGCCAATTTACCGCAGGGCGTGGAGATTCATCTGGTGATGGACAACTACGGCACCCATAAGGTCAGCAAAGTCCGCACGTGGTTGGCGCGCCATCCCCGCTATCATGTCCATTTCACGCCCACGAGCGGAAGTTGGTTGAATCTGGTTGAGCGCCTGTTTGCAGAGGTGACTGAACGCTGCGTGCGACGGGGCAGCCATACTGCCGTTCGGCAACTGGAAGACGCCATGCTCGCTTACCTGGACCAACGGAATCGAAGTCCGAAGCCTTTTGTCTGGAAAGCCGACGCGGACTTGATCCTAGGGAAAGTTGAGAGACTTTGTCAACGGATTTCCAACTCAGGACACTAGGGCGAAATTGTAGATCGTACCTGCGTGGGCGAGTTCTGGTTGAGGTTACCAACCATGGCAGTGGCTAAGCTCGTCACCGTTTCTCGGATCTCTACCGGTCGCGTGCGCCACCACGGCGCTTACTCGTCGATACTTGAACGGCAACTGCACCGCCAAAACTGACCGCAGTGCCGTTGTAAAGCGACCGTCGGAGGAGGTGTCCCAGAAAAACACATCCTTCGTGGTTGGGTCTGTACTCTCCCACCGGATCTTGGTCGAGTCCGGAGTTGTACCGGTCGGGGGCTCTAATCCAGTCGTCGGTCACGTAGTGGAAGCCGCGGTATTCGTCCGAGACCGAGAAACCGTCTCCGGCTTTTCCCATCCCACCATCAGCGTCCGCATTCGGATCGAGATGGCGTCCGGGCCCAGCGTACTGCTCTTCCCAGGAATCGGCGATGCCGTTGCAGTCCTGATCTACAGGCAGACTCGCATAGTGGCTCCGCGCGAAATCGGAGCCGCACAACCGAGTGGCGCCGTCAGATGGCGAGGCAGTCGGGGTTTGATCCCAAAAGTTGTCAACAACTGTCGCGGTGACGGTTACAGCCTGGACGGTGCCGTCGGGAGCAATACCTTGGATCGTCGCTGTTGCACGAAGTTGCGCCACTCCACCGAAGTCGTGCGAGGTCACTGCGAAAGTCGTGACATCAGTCGGACCGATACCTGTGCAACGCTCGCCCTTAATCCATCGGCGGGGGATACCACCAGTAGACGTATTTAGGTTTGCTCAATCACATAGCCCGGCTCGTACGTATCGCGTTCGGCGGAGTGTAATTGCTTGAGGTGCCTCGGAGCCACTGTCCTGGAGGGGCCACGGCTGTTGTTAGTGGATCTGAAACTGATAGCTGATCATAATGTCCCCGGTCCCGTCTTGCCACGCTGGTCGCGCCGGGTGATCAGCAGCCCTGCCCTGCAGTCGGCTTGCGCCGCTGTGTAACTTTGCCTATCGGGGAACAGGGGCATGCTCGTCATAATACCTTGAGCCCGTTGCATTGCCGAAGAGCCGGTCAAGCGCCTTCGACCAGAGGTGGTGCTCGTGATAGACCTCGGGCGGCTCCCCCTCCGAACTATCATCGGCATCTGGGCCATACCCACGAGTTCGACGTCGTAGAGGATGTGGCAATTGTCGCTGATCGGAATCTCTGGGTCACGGTTGGGCAACCCGACGCGATGTCCCTCGCATCTAGGGTCCCAATTTGAAAGGCGATTGGGTCAGCATGAATTGTACGTCTCCGTAGAGAGTTGCTGAGATCGAGGCTACGGTGCCTTCCCCAGATGAGGAAACCTGCAAGGTGACGGTGCCACCGTTCTGGCGAGGCTATCTGGACACCACAAGGACTCGGTGAAACTCGCGGTAGTATTGGACATCGTGTCGTATGGTCAGACGGTTCACCGGCCAGACACGTACTTAGACTGTCTCGCTCCTGTTGATCACAGGTATTGCATGCTGGCGGGATGGGGTAGATACCACAGTAGTCGTATTGACAAGTCCACCATGGATTCCTGAACGTCGTATAGCAGGCGTTGGACGGGGCTCCAAAACATGTGGCTTCCTAATACGAGCCCCCCATCCACCCATTTCCTGGCGGCATGAATGGTTGCTGGTCCGGACACGGAATCGGACGGATAGTGTGTTGCCCCCCCCCCGTTACCGACAAGGTCACGGTGGTCGGAGCACAGGAACCGTAATCGGGCTCGTTGCAGCCGTTTCCCTTCTGCCAGCCCCAGGCATCTTCACCAACGTCTAAGACCACGAACTTCCGCCCGGCCGGCACTTGAACCTGAGCGCAGGCCGAACTCCCTTGGGCAGACTGTACTGAACCAATAGCCCCAGCAACGGGACAGTTGCCCTGGGCACGCAACGCGCAAGAAGAGCCAATGAACAGGACCAGGCAGACGACTATAACTCGCAGGCTGAATCGGCTCCAGCGCCGATTCGCAATCGTTCCGGCAGGGTAAATAGTACTGAGAGTCATGGATAATTCATAGTATGAGATATTAAGGTACTAATAAATAACCCTGCGGTACCCCACATAAGGGTACTAAGGTGTTCCCCTACAGAGCGCCGGGATTTGCGAATTTCCAGACCAAGAGGGGAGGTCTGCCTCACGTTACTGCGGCACCTTGGGTTCCTGCACCTGCGTGCCGAGGCCCGCGTAGGCCTCTTTCACTTTCACGACCTTGTCACCCTTGAACGTGACGAAGGTGATCTTGCCGGGAGCCTGTCCGTAGACCCAGTCCTCGGTCTCGATGCCATCGTTGGTCTCGCGTGATTTGTGCTCGGGCCGCCCCATCGCCAGAATCACTTCCTCGTGATTCATTCCCTCCATCACGTGCTTGTCCTTGATGGCCTTCTGCACTTCAGGAGGCAGCGTCTCGGCGTAGATCTGAGTCGCGGAGCGCTTTTCGAAATCGAGAACGGGCGCCAGAATTTTCTTGATCTGCGCTGATTTGATGGGTTCGAGCGGCTTGTGGAAGAGCAGCACGATGGACGTGCCGCCGGGAGCGTTGCTGTCGCTGTTCTGGTCGACTTGGGTGGGCTGTCCGCCGTTCACCCCGATGTTGACGCCCGAATACCAATGGCGGCCGCCCTTGAAGCCGCCGTTGATCTGCATCACGATGCGGTCGCTCTCGATATCGATCCTGGTGATCTGCACGAGGTCTCCGGAGCGCGCCGCGGGGCCGCTCTCGCGGGCGATCGTGGTCCATTCCTTCTTGTCGTAGGTGCCGTCGGAGTTGAACTCCAGGGCTTTTTTCGAACGCGGCAGCAGCACCTTGACGGTGGCATATTCCGAGCTCAAGCCGCGCGTCAATTCGATGCGGTCTTCTTCGGTGAGTTTCTCGCCAGCAAAGGCGAACGGTGACAATAGAATTACGACGCCAATCGCTGCGGCGGCTCGCATTTCGGACTCCCTGTCGGCGGATCCGTGAGCGGCGAGAACTGCCGTCGAATGGGCGCCTTCCACAAATAAAAGCCCAGCAGAATCAGAACCACCGAGGTCAGAACGCTGGCCTCGGGTCCGTACTCTCCGCCGCTCCAGAGCGCACCGGCAGTCCACGACATCTCGTGGCCCGTCACATTCATTCTAAGCCCACTGAGTGGAACGCCAAAGAGGGGTAGTGTGAAATTCCAGCCCACGTGAAGGCCGAAGGGGAGCCAGAGGTCGCGGCTCCGCCAGTAAGCGTATCCGAAGAGGATCCCGAACCCCGCCGTATTGACGATGCCGAGCCGCGCGGCGTGCGGATTGGCTCCGTGAAGGAGCGCAAAGATAATGCCCACCGGGAGGATGGTGGCATACGGCCCAAGTTGCGCCAGAAGCAGTTGGAAGCCGTAACCCCGGAAGACCAGTTCTTCACCCACCGCTCCCGCCGCCAGCAGCACCAACACGAAGACCAGGGTGCCGAGGCCGGGCTGATCATGTGGAGTCGCGACCAGATGCGACGCCCCGGTCGCGAGCGGCGGCAGCAGCACCACCATGGCCGCCCCGGCGCCGCCTGCCAAGCCAGCGAGCAGGTTGTGCCAGGAGGCGCGCTCCAGCCATAAACCCAAATCGACCAAACGGCGATTTTCGTAAATCCGCAGCACCAGCCAATTGGTAAAAGCCGCGGCGGCCAGATGTGTAGCGGTAATTCCAACCAGGTAACCGGTTTCAATCAGCACCCAGCCGAAGAGCGTGGTGCTAAGGATAAACAACACAATGTAAACGGCTACGTGGATGGCAACCCGGAGCGGATCGCGGCGCATTCAACTGGCATGATAGCAACCCCGAGGTAGGTCGAGGCATCTTAAGTAACAGATGCACCGGGGAACGCTGTTGGGAGCAGCCGGTTTAGCCGGCGTCGCGGGAATCGGCGCGTGGGCATATCTCACCGCCCCCGCTTTCTGGAAAATGTACGCAGAAGACTTGAAACGTAACGTGGAGGCGCCGCCGGTTCATCCGGACCCCAGGCTGTGGGGCCATCGTGGCATCCATGCGGCCTGGATGGGACACACGACGGTACTCCTCCAGATCGACGGATTTTCGATCCTCACCGACCCGGTGTTCAGCCGGCGCATCGGAATCGACCTCGGCTTATTCACGCTGGGAATCAAGCGGCTGGTGGATCCCGCGATGCCGCTGGAACGACTGCCTAAGCCCGACCTGATCCTGCTTTCGCATGCCCACTTCGACCATTTCGACGTACCCACGCTGCGCGCGCTCGAAGACCGCGGCACCACCGTAGTGACGGCCTCGCGCACATCAGACCTGCTGCGCCCGAAGAAGTGGGCCGCAGTGAAGGAACTCGCCTGGGACCAGCGCTTCCGAGTGGGACCCGCGGAGGTTCGCGCCTTCGAGGTGAACCACTGGGGCGCTCGCATGCGCAGCGACATCTACCGCGGCTTTAACGGCTACACCGTGGAGATCGGCCGCTACCGCATTCTGTTCGGCGGCGATACCGCCATGACGCGATCGTTCCGCGCCCTGAAGAGCTCGCGGCCGTTCGACCTGGCGATCATGCCGGTAGGCGCCTACAATCCGTGGATTCGCTTCCACTGCACGCCCGAACAGGCGTGGCAGATGGCGGAAGACGCCGGCGCGGAGTTCTTCCTGCCAGTGCACCACCAGACCTTCAAGCTCAGCCGCGAACCGTACCTGGAACCGATCGAGCGCGTCAATAACATGGCCGGAAACCACCCGCACCGGGTTGCCGTGCAGCGGATCGGCCAGGAGTTCCGGACTCACTCGTAAAAACTCAGCAGGTTGTCTCCCTGCCGCACCGTGCGGACCCGCCGCAGCGGCCCGGACTCTTCGGGCAGCGCCAGGCGGATGGAGTGCTGCACCACGGTAAGCGGAGGGTGCGATTGCGCCAGCAGATCGAGCGCGGCGGTATATTCGCGTTCCTGATCGTAGGGCGGATCGAGGAAGACGATCTCCGCGGGAAACCGGGGCAGCGTCAGGAGGACCGGCCCGGTGGCCACCGTAGAGCGGCCTTCGAGCCCCAGCGATTGCAGATTCTCACGAATGGTCTCGATCGCCGCGCGGTTGCGCTCCAAAAACCAGACGTGCGATGCACCGCGGCTGAGGGCTTCGATGCCCACGCCGCCGGTTCCGGCGTAGGCGTCCACCAGGCGCGCGCCGGCGATACGCGGCTGCAGGATATCGAAGAGGGTCTCCCGCAAACGGTCGGGCGTGGGGCGCGTGGCGGCGCCGGGAAGGCTCTTGAATTTCCGCGAGCGGAGCTCTCCGGCAATGACCCGCATCAGCCCACCGTCACCAATCCGTAGCGCCGCTGCCAGTGGTCGCGGATATATGCCACGGCGGCGCGCAGAGCCTCTTCCGAGGGTGGACGCGCGATAAAATCGACCGCTTCCCGGCGCGCGATTTCGAGAATGTCGGCATCCCGCAGGATGTTAGCAACGCGGAGCGCGGGCAGGCCGGATTGGCGGGTCCCGAAGAACTCTCCAGGGCCGCGCAGTTTGAGATCCATTTCAGAAATATAGAAGCCGTCGGTGGATTCGACCAGCGTGCGAATGCGTTCGCGCGCGGCGTCGTTCAACTTTTCGGTGACCAGGATGCAGTAGCTCTGCGCGCCCCCCCGGCCGACGCGTCCGCGCAACTGGTGGAGCTGCGCGAGGCCGAAACGTTCGGCCTGCTCGATCACCATCACGGTCGCGTTCGGGACGTCGACACCGACTTCGATGACGGTAGTCGATACCAGGATCTTGGTGTGGCCTTCCTTGAAGCGCCGCATCACCGACTCTTTTTCGTCGCCGTTGAGCCGGCCGTGCATCAGTCCGACTTCCAGATCGGGGAAGACTTCGCGCGAGAGATGCTCGTGCATCTTCTGGGCGGCCTTGAGCGCCTGCGTTTCCGACTCCTCGATCACGGGATAGACGACGTACGCCTGGCGGCCCTCGTCGACCTGGCGCTTCATGAAGCTGTATGCCTGTTCCACGCGGTCGGCGGTGTAGTGCTTGGTCAGGATGGGCTTGCGGCCGGGCGGCAACTCGTCGATCACCGAGACGTCGAGATCGCCGTAGAGAGTCATGGCGAGAGTGCGGGGGATGGGGGTCGCGGTCATCACGAGCACATCGGGCGTGACGCCTTTCTGCACCAGGCCCAGGCGCTGCAGCACCCCGAAGCGATGCTGCTCATCGATGATGGCGAGGCCCAACTGCTTGAACTCGACATCTTTTTCGAGAATGGCGTGGGTGCCGACCACTACGTGCACCAGTCCTTCGGCCACCAACTTCTTGAGCTGCGCCTTTTCCCGCGCGCTGAACGACCCGGTGAGCAGCATGGTGACGTAATCCAGCTTGCTCAGGATCTGCCGGAAGTAAATGGCATGCTGCGCCGCCAGGATTTCAGTGGGTGCGAGAACCGCCACCTGGTAGCCGTTTTCGATGGCGATCACGGCGGCCTCGGCGGCGACGATGGTCTTCCCGCTGCCCACGTCGCCCTGCAGCAGGCGGTTCATGGGATGCGGCGCTTTCATATCGTCGGCGATCTGCTGAATGACGCGCTTCTGCGCGCCCGTGGGCTTGAACGGCAGCATCGCCTTGATCTTTTCGCGGACGCTGTCGTTGAGTTCGAAGCCGATGCCGGCGACCGTGCGTGCCTTGCCGCGCTTGAGCGCCACTCCGCATTCGAGCCAGAAGAACTCTTCGAAAATGAGACGCTGCTGGGCCTGCGAGCGGTAGGCGTTGAGCAGCCGCAGGTCGGACTCGGGCGGCGGAAAATGCGCATCGCGGATGGCCGTCCAGCGGTCGGGATAGCGCAGGCGGCGGCGAATTTCTTCGGGAAGCTGATCTTCTTCGGCGGCGAGCGCGCCGAGGATTCGGTGCGTCAGGACGCGGAGCACGCGCGTGGTGAGCTTGGCGACGGCCTCGTAAATGGGAACGATGCGGCCGGTATGCAGCGAAGCTTCGCCATCGTCATCATCTCCGGTCAGGATTTCGAACTCGGGGTGCAGCATAGTGAGCTCGCCCGAGTAGCTGTCGAACTCCACCTTGCCGAACAGGGCGACCTTCAGGCCCTCGACCAGCACGTTGCGCAGGTAGCCGCCGTGGAACCACTTGCCCGCCAGGATGGCGCGCGAGGAATCGGTGAATCGAGCTTCAAAAAGGCCGAGGGGCTTGCGATGGAAGCCGGAAAGCTTGGCGGAACGCACGTCGGCGATCACGGTCGCCATTTCGCCCGGCGCGAGCTGCGCGATGGTCTTCACGTTGCTGCGATCTTCGTAGCGAAACGGGAAATGGCCGAGCAGGTCTTCGACGGTGACCAACCCTTTGGCCTCGAGCATCGCCGCGCGGGCGGGTCCGACTCCTTTGATGTCTGTGAGCGGGGTGACGAGATCCATGCGGTCTCGAACCCAGTGTACAATGCCCTACGTGAAACCGACTCTTCTGGCACTGGTGTTCGTCGTGTCTGCATGCGCCGCCGATATCCGCGTGGGCATCATCGGGACCGATACGTCGCACGTCCCCGCGTTCACCAAGATGGTGAATGGCGACCCGGGCGATTCCGACCACATTCCGGGCGCACGCGTCGTAGCGGCCTACAGAGGCGGCAGCAAGGATATCGAAGAGAGCGCGGGGCGTGTGGACCGCTATGCCGATGAGATTCACACGAAATACGGTGTGGAGATCGTGCCGGATATCGCGACGCTGCTGACGAGGGTCGACGCGGTCTGGATCGAGAGCCTGGATGGACGTCCGCATCTCGAACAGGCGCGTCCGGTGATTGCCGCGCACAAGCCGTTCTTCGTCGACAAGCCGCTGGCGTCGACGCTCGAAGACGCGCGTGAGATTGCGCGTCTGGCAAAAGCGGCGGGGGTCCCGTGGTTTAGCTCGTCGAGCCTGCGGTTCGGCGCGGTGGCACGGGAGGCGAAGGTCGCCGGCGCCACGGGCGTGACCACATGGGGCCCGGGACCGACGGAGCCGCACCATTACCTGGAGATGGCATGGTACGCGATCCATCCCGTGGAACTGCTGTTCACGCTGATGGGGACGGGTTGCTGCCGTACGGTGACGCGGACGACAGCGGCCGATGCGGACGTGATCGTCGGGGTATGGAACGACGGCCGCATCGGCATGGTGCGGGCCGTGCGTCCGTATAGCGATTACGGCGCCATCGTAAATCGTGGGCGCGAGACGCTGGTGAGCCATCCCAAGTCCGGCGACGCGGCGGATTACCGTCCACTGGTGCGGGAGATCGTCCAGTTCCTGCAGACGGGCGTGCCGCCGGTATCGAACGACGAGACGCTCGAGATCTTCGCCTTCCTGGACGCGGCCCAGCGGAGTAAAGAACAGGGCGGAAAGCCTGTGGGGCTGCGGTAAAGACTCCGTGGGGCAGGGTTCACCCTGCGGCGGGCTTCAGCCCGCCTCGACGCTCGGCCCTCCTGAGCTTTCCGCATGGATCGGGCGGGCTGAAGCCCGCCGCAAGTTGAAACTTGCCCCACAATACCGCAACTGCGAGCGAGCGGGCTACGGCCGCAGGAACATTTCGCCGCAGACGGTATCCCAGTCGGTGCGCGGATAGGCAGCGGCGATGTCGTCCACGGGGACGCCGCCGTCAGCCAGAGCGGGAGCCGCGCCTTCCATCGAGAGCGCCAGCTGCAGGCGTTCCATTTCGCGCATCAGCCAGGGTTTCACTTCGGCGCCGCGCAGCAGGTGCGTGAAGTCGAGGCTCTCGGGCGCGACACGCAGATACCAGCCGCTCTCGGGGCCGCCTGTCTCGATCACCTTTCCATCCACGGGCGAGAGTATGCGCACATCGGCTTCCCGCTTGTGAACGCGGAACGCCGTGCCGTTGGCTTCGATCTCACTCCCGACAACCGGCAACTCCAGACGGTCGGGATTCCCCAGCAGACGCTTGCCGAGCTCGTCGAGACCGACGGTCACAGTGCCGTCTTTTTCCAACTTGGCCCAGGTATGGCCGCGGTGGTAGAAGCGGTCGAGCGGGAAGGCCAGACCCAGGAAGTCTTCTTCGCTTTCCGGCATCTGCCGTAACGGGTGGTGCTCGATCAGCCTGGCGTGCGTCTGGCAATGGCGGCAGTCGAATGCGTTCGGGCATTCGCGGCTCTTGAATTCGCCCGTCAGGACGTGACGGCAGACGCGGTCGGCCGGCGTGAGATCGTGGAAGTCGGAGTGCCAGCGGATCTCCTCCACCTCATGGTGGGCGATCGCGCGATGGGAACGCCACGCCGCGGAAATCAACGTGGTGGCGACCACCACCAGCACCGAATAGAACGCGCCGAGAAAAATGATGGTCCCGGCAGACCAATGAAATCCATAGTTCCAAGGAAACATGTCAGAATCTCCCCGCCAGTGCCGGCTCTTCTTCTTCTTCGTGCCGCGCCGGCAGTCTTAACTCGCGCTCCTCCGGGAACAACTGGAAGTAGCGGAATGAAAACGAATAGACCAGAACTCCATAAGCCACGACCGCCAGAAACGTTCCGGTCTCCTGCCAGCTGGGCCAGTAGGAGAGGAAGCGGTCGAAAGAAAGGGTCGGAACCGCCAGCGTCTGAACGGTCAGGACAAAGCGGTTGAGCGCCACGCCGAAGCAGGCCAGCGCGGCGGCCGAAACCAGCCAGCCGGAGCGCGCGCGCAGCCGCGGCGTCAGCAGGATCAGCGCCGGCACCAGGCCGAAGAGTACGATCTCGGCAAACAGGATCCACGTACCGAACGGCTGCCAACTATAAAACTGAGCCGCCAGAAAGCCGCGCTCGGGCGAGGTGCGATTGATCCACACCAGCGTGTCGAGGGCCTTGGCCAGTACGTACACCGCCAGCAGCAGGCCGGAAATCTTGCCGAGCAACTGCAGCACCTGCGGCCGCACCAGCTTCTTCCTCGAGATCGTCTCCACCAGCCGTGTGGTCAGCAGGATAAAGCTCGGGCCGACGGCCGCGGCGGAAAGAATGAACAGGAAGAACGTGGAGGGCCACACTGCCAGCCCTTCGCGGAATGCAAACGGCCGCCCGCGCAGCACCCCATAGAGGCCGCCGAGCGAGCCCTGGTGGAAGAACGAAAGGAATGTGCCCACGGCCGCGAATACGTACACCAGCTTGTGCAGTTCGAACTCGAAAACCAGGAAGCCGGGGATCTCGCGCAGCCGGCGGTTACGCAGCACGATCGGGACATACTCGATCGCCAGCACCGTGAGGTAGCAGCTGATGCAGAATGTGACCTCGGTCAGCATCGAGTGGACGTTGGGATACCAGAAGGTGAACCACGCCCGCAATGGCTGGCCGACATCGACCGCCAGCACCGCCATCGCCCCGCTATAGCAGACCAGCCCGATCACCACCGCGCTATTGATGACCGCGCGAAGCTCCTTGTACTTCAGGATGTAGAGCAGGAAGCCGGTGAAAAAGGCGCCCGCGCCGAGAGCGATCACCGTCAGGTCGAGGAAGATCCACAACCCGAAGGCGAAGCGATTATCCATGTTGGTTTGGTTCAGGCCCTTCACCAGGCACAAACCGGCCGAGTAGAGGCCGAACGCCAGCAGCGCCACCCAGGGCGCAATCCATAGCAGGAACTTGCCGGTAGAGCAGCGTCTGAGGCCGCGCGCAATCCATTCCTTATCCATGGATCGTCTCCTTCGGATGCGGGGCGTTGGCGATGTCCCGTACCCATTCGCGCTTCGAGTGGTAGTAGATCTTGCCGTCGGTCCCCAACTTTTCGAGCAGCCGGAAGCTGTTCGGATCTTTGACTGCCGGCAGGTCCTTGTCGAGATCGCCGAAGCGGATGGCCTTGGTGGGGCACGCCTCCACGCAAGCCGGCACATAATCGGCCGGGTCGATCTCGTGCTTGCCGGCCGCGGCGGCACGCTCTTTGGCGGCATGCAGGCGGCCGACGCAGAAGCTGCACTTTTCGACCACACCCCGCATGCGCGGCGCCACGTCGGGATTGAGAGTCTTCTCCATGCCGGCGGGCCACTGCGGGTCCCACCAGTTGAAGTAGCGCGCGTGGTACGGGCAGGCCGCCATGCAGTAGCGGCAGCCCAGGCAGCGCTCCGTCATCTGACCGACGATCCCGGTCTCGGGGTCGATGTCCACCGCCTGCTGCGGACAGACATGCACGCACGGCGTGTCGTGCCCGCAATGCTGGCAGAGCACCGGCACGAAGGCCGTTCGCCTGGCCGGGTAATCCTGGCCGTTATCGACCTTGTAGACGCGGATCCAGGTGATGCCTCTGCGGTCCGTGGCCTCGGGAGCTGCCGGCGGAACATTATTCTCCACCGCGCACGCCACCATGCAGGCTCCGCATCCGGTGCACTTGTCGATATCGATGGTCATGCCGTAGCGAGTCATATCCGCACCACCCTGGCCCTCGCGGCGGCGCCGCAGAGCGAATGTGAACCGGCGCGTACTACGCCCGGGGGCACGCTCGAATCGAGCGTCACCGAGACGCGCACGCCGCCGCAGGAAGTTTCGAGCACCGCGCTCGCGCCATCTTCGATGCCGAGCTGCCGCGCTTCGACCGGATGGAGCGCCACCTGGTTTGGAGCCAGCCGCAGGTTCGACTCCTGGTATAACTTCGACATCAGCGGGGAAATCAATCCTCCCGCCTCCGGCCCTTCGAGCGAGACCACCAGCGGCAGCCTGGATTGCAGCGGTTCGGGCGCAGTGGAAGCGGCGGGCGCGCGGCGCTCTTCGGGTCCGGTCCAGCAGGCGCCCGCGTTCAGCGCCTTCCAGAAGTCGTCCGGCTTCAGAGATTTTACAGCGACGGTCGCGCCATCGGCGTAGGTCATGACCATGCCCTGACCCGCCTGGTGGATGGCGTCGGCGCGCTCGCGCAACGGATCGCCGGCCACGCCGCCCAAAAGGTCGAGCACGTTCACAGCTTCTTTAGGGGCCGCGACGAGCGGCGTCGCGATGCGGAACGAGGGAGCCACCGAGTCGACTGCCGGCGGGAAATCGTCGGTCAGCTCAGGGTAGACCGCCGCGGGCAGTACGTTGTCCGCATACCGCGCGTAGCCGCGTCGGGATGGGGCCACCACCGCCACCGTCGGCCGTTCCGCCAGCTTCTTCGCGATGGCGGACCACTCCACGAAGCCGCCCGCGGAGGTCTCGTCGATCAGAAGCACGCGGATCGAACGATCGGGAAGAGAGGCCACGTCGGTTACGGGCGCCGCAGTCTTTTTCCAGGCCTCGGGAACCGCCGGCTCGGCCTGCGCCACCACGGTCTTGCCCAGCGCGCCCAGCTCGCGATTGGCCGCCATCGCCGCCGCCCCGCCAATGACGATAGCGGGTCCGTTCATCCGCGCTTCCGCGACCACGTCCCCGAGGGGAATGCCGGTGCGTACGCTGGCCTCTTCGACGGTGATTTCGCCCGCAATCGCGCGCGCCACCAGGTCTTCGGTACCGGGCCGAACGGCCAGCCACCAGTCGGCCAGCGCCGCGGTGCGCGATTCCACGGCCTCCACCTGAATCAGGCGGAAGCGTTCGCGCGCGGCAAACACCGTACCGGGAGTTCCCCAGCCGTCGAGCACCGGCACCCCGATGCTCACCACGGTCTTCACGCCCGCGAGGTCGTATGCCACGGCGTCGCGCGGAGCCGCCAGGTAGACGCCGTTCGGCTTTGCGGCCATCGCACGGCGATAGCTCCAGGACACGGTGCGGCCCGGCCGCAGATCGAGCACCGCGATCTTCTCGTCCGGCCCGCACTTGGCGATGGCGTGAGCCACCCGCTCCACCGGCCCCGAGCGCAGGCGCGCCGGATGGTAGGGCAACTGATGGCCGGTGATGCCGAACGGGCAGAGGCCGCCGCGCGCTCCCGCGAGCGATACCGGCTGCTCGCCCACGCAACGCGCGCGAACCGCGCATCCAGCCGGACACAGGGCGCAATGGGTAAACTTCGCGCGGATTTCGCCGCGCACCGGCCGCGGGATTCCAGGCCAGTTTTCCGACCATAGCGCCGAGTCGCGAATCAGGTGCCACGGCGCCGGTGTGAACAGCGCGCCCACCGCCGCGCCGCCGGCGAATTTCAGGATGTCTCTTCGGGTGGTCATTTGTGGCACTCCATGCAGCTATGCTCGAGTCCCCGCTTATGGTGGCACTCCACACAGCCACCCATCGATTGCGTGCCGCGCGAATAGCCGCTGATGCGGTCGATGTGCGCAGGCCCCAGATGCTCTGAGGCGCCCTGTGCGCCGTGGCACTCCTCGCATTTCATGCGGCCCAGCTTGACGTGCGTGACGTGTGAGAAGTAGACGTTCTCGGGCTGGCGAGCATAGGACGTCCATTGCGGTTCGCGATTGGGCGTCACGTACTGGTCGATGAAAGCCTTTTCCGCCGGCGTGGCGCCCATCGGCGCCGCGTGGCAGCCCGCGCACTTTTCGAGCGCCGGAATGCCCGCGTACGTTCCGTCTGCGCGGAACGCGTGGCAGTCTTCGCATTGCATAGCGGCCTTTTCCGAGTGGACTTTGTGGCTGAAGTCCACCGGCTGCAGCCGGGTGGAGTAAATGGCGCGGGGAAAGCCGGCCCATCCCGCGCCCAGGGCGGCCAGCACTCCGGCCAGGAACAGAAGTTTTCCGCGGATCTTCACAGCTCTCTCTTCACGAAGAATTCATGGAACAGCGCGAGCATGCGTTCGCGGTCCAGCATCCGGGCGGCGCCCGGAGCAAAGAGGCCTCCATCGTTAGCGGTGCCCGAGCCGGCCAGCAGGAAGTCGTTCATGCGGTGCTGCTCCTCTTCCAACCGGATGCGCGCTTCCTGCGGAGTCAGTAGGTTCCGCGTGGTTTCGGGGAGCGGCACGCCTTCGAACAGCCAGCCGCCTGTGTAGGGCTCGCTCGTGACACGCGAGGGGTTCGCGCGCAGGTAAAGGTTGCACTTGGTCAGCAGGAGCGGGTTGGGGAACACGACTTCGAGATCGGTCCCCGCCACCGTAAGCACCGCGGCCGGACAGTGGCGTCCGTGCTGCCAGACGTAGCTGACGCGGTCGATCGGCCCCAGTGCACGGGCGAGGAACGCATCCACGCCCGCGTGGCAGGTGCCGTCTTCGCCCACATCCACCCACATGTGATTGGGGGAATAGAGCAGCCAGTTGGGCAGCAGGATGTCGTCCGCTCCGCCGGACTGTGCGGGGTGCGCCATTGTCAGATACAGTTCGCAATAGCGGTAGCCGCCCGCCCCGCAGCGCGAAAGCAGCGACTCGCTGTACGGAACCAGCTTGGTGACGGGCGCCGCCGCGCAGTACTGCATCAGCGTTTCCCGCAGGTACGGGCACGACCCGGAACCTTCCTCGGGATTCATGCGATACACCGGGCAGTCGACGAACTGCGCCGAGGAGCACTTCTCCTCGGCTTTCCCGCCGACCGCCAGGGGGATGAGTTTCCGGACCGAAGCGCCCCGGCAATATTTCACCTGGGCTTCTTTGAGGAAGGGGCAGGTCATTCGGCTACCGCTGGTCTTTCTCCCTCAGTGTCTCGCCGCCATCCGCCATGGTGACGCCGAGACCGGGGATGTTGAACAGGTGGGCCATCTCGTTATCGAGTTGAGAACTCGCGACGTGCCTTCGGTGTTTCGCTGCCAGTTCCTGGAAGATGCCGATTCCGACCGCGGCGCAGCAGATCAGCACCACTACACCCAAAGCGACGTTCATAAAAGTCAGCCAGTATGTGGCTGGATCGTTCATTGGAGACTTCTCCTTTCGCGGCTGACAATGCACGCTCCGGGCCAAGTGAGAAAGAAAGGAGTTAGGGGTTGAAGAAAGGCTGGGCGTGCCGGATTACCAGATAAACGAATCCGATTTTCCTACACTAGTCTTCGCGCAGGGCGGTCATCGGGTCGATACCCGCCGCGCGATGGGCCGGAATCGCGATTGCCAGGCATGCCGTCAGCAGCAACGTCGCGGAAACCGCCGCAATCACGCGCGGATCGAGCGGCTGGATGCCGTAGAGCAGGCCAGCCGGCGCCTGACGAAGGGCGGCTGTGCCGGCGACTCCCGCCGCCGTCCCCAGTGCCACCGGCGCCCCGGCCTGCCGTGCGACCAACAGAACCAGGTCGCTCGTCTGCGCACCCACCGCGCGCCGGACGCCGAACTCCGGGGAGCGCCGCGCCACCAGGTGCGACAGCACACCATACAGGCCCACCGCCGAGAGCGCCAGAGCGGCCAGGGCGAACAAGCCGAACACTGCTGCGCGGAAGCGCGGGTAAGCCAGGGCCGCGGAAAGCCCGGCTTCGAGCCGTTCCACGTCGTTGATGGGAATCGAACGGTCCGTCTCTTCGATGGCCCGTTGGATCGCCGGGGCCGCCGCGCCGCGCACCACCACCTGCATGCCGGGTTTCGGATCCTGCGCCAGCGGGCGGTAGAGGACCGGCGTTTCCACCCACGCCATTTCGTTCATCAGGGTGGTGTGCTTCAGATCGCCCACCACGCCCACCACGGTTGACCACGGGGCGCCGGCGATCCGGATCTGCCGGCCGAGTGGATCGGTGTGCGGGAAGTACTCGCGGGCAAGCGCTTCGTTGATGATCGCGACCGGCAGGGAATTCTCGCGGTCGCCTTCCGCGAAATCGCGCCCGCGCAGCATGGGGACTCGGAGCAGATCGAAGAATCCGGGGCTCACCGCGTTCGCGCCGAGATCGTGCACCTCGCTCCCGGACGGCACGGGGCGGCCTTGCACTTCGAGCACGTCATTGCCGCCGGCATCCGGCGGTACGCGGGATGCGAGCACGGCCCGGCCCGGCAAGCGCCGCAGTAATTGCTCGTAGGTCCGCAGGCGGGCGCCGGCATCGGGATAGCGATGCTCGGGGAGGATCAGTCTGGTGGCCAGCAGGTGATCCGGGTCGAAGCCGAGCGGTTCGGAGCCCATCCGTAGCGCGCTGGTCAGCAGGAGTGCGGCGCCGGTCAGGAGGACGAACGAGAGCGCCACCTCGGCCGCAATGGCCGCGCCCGCCAGCGTATTTCCGCCCGCCACCGCACCCCGCCCAGCGGCCTTCAGATGCTGCGCGAGGTCCACCTGCGTCGCGCGCAGTGCCGGCACAAGGCTGGAGAGAAGCGTAGCGACGATCGCGAGCACCGCGCTGAACGCGAGCACCGGCAGGTTCAGCGTGACATTGGCGCCGACAGTCAGTTCGATCGGGCTGGCGTGGCGGAAATAGCGAATCCCGGCATACGCGATGGCGAGGCCGCCCGCCGCGCCGAATGCCGACAAAGTCAGCCCCTCGGTGAGCAACTGCCGCACGAGCCGCCCCGCTCCGGAACCCAGGGCAGCACGCACCGCCAGCTCTCTTTGCCGTTCGCTCACGCGCGCCAGCAACAGATTGGCGACGTTGAGACAGGCGATCAGCAGCACCAGAAGCACCGAGAGGAAGACCACGACCAAAGTGGTCCGGAGCGTCCGGCCCGCCAGGAAGGTGAACTCGCCCTGCAGGCCATAGACCACCGGCTCGAAATCGCGCGCGGCCGGGCCGGTGTGGATCGCACGGTAGAGACTTCGCAGTTCGCTTTGCGCCTGGGCAACCGACACGCCTGGTTTGAGCCGGGCGAAGATCCCGACCGGCATTCGTGCCTGGTTCGGCTGGTAGTCCGGCCCGAGCAGCATCCAGGCCTGGGTCTGCCTCGGGTAAAAGGCGAAGCGCTCCGGCATGACGCCGAGCACGCGGCAGGATTGCTGGTCGAGCGTCAGGCTTCGGCCGATGATGGCGCGGTTGCCGCCCAGGGCCGCCATCCAGAAGGAGTGCGCCAGCACGATCGAGCAGCCGTGGCTTTCATCCTCCGCGCGAAAGGTGCACCCGAGCGCTGCGTGTACGCCCAGCGTATCGAAGAACCCCGCAGTAGCCGGAACCGCAAGCACCTCGCGCGACCGGCCATAACCGGTGAGGATGCGGCCGAGACGCGTTGCCCATGTCGCGGCAGCCACGCTTTCGAGCGTCCGCGAGCGGCTCCGAAACGCCGCGTAATCTTCGTAGGTGGCGAAAATCTTGGCGAGGCCCTGCTCCCGCGTACTCGTCGCCCAGATTGCGGTGAGACGGGCAGGGTCGTGGTAGGGAAGGGGACGAAGCAGGACGGCATCGACAATGCTGAAAACGGCCGTGGCCGCCCCGATTCCCAGAGCGAGAGTCAGGACGGCCACGACGGTAAAGCCGGGGCGCCGTGCGAAACCGCGTGCCGCGAAACGCAGGTCGGCCGCGATGCCGGTCACCGCTATACCAGGACGCCGGACAGTACTTCGAGCGCCGCTTTGCAGAAGGCCGGCAGATCTTCCGGTTTACGGCTGGTCACCAGGTTGCGGTCTACCACCACTTCGGCGTCCACCCACTGGGCTCCGGCGTTGGTCACATCGTCTTTCACGGCGAAGAAGCTGGTGACCTTGCGGCCCTTCAGCATTCCACCGGCGGAACAAAGGACCCAAAGCCCGTGGCAGATCGATGCCACGAGCTTGCCCTGCGCATCGAGATCGTGGACGAACTGGTTGGCCTTGGCGTGCCGCCGGATGTGGTCGGGCGCATAGCCGCCGGGCACCACGACGCCGTCGAAATCCGCCGCCTTCGCATCGTCATAGGAAAGCTGGCAGACCACCGGGTAGCCGAGTTTACTGCCGTAAGTTGCGCCGGCCTTGGCACCGACGGTCACCACGGTCGCACCCGCCTCCTGAAAGCGGAATAGCGGGTACCAGACTTCCATCTCCTGGTAGAGGATGTCCACCAGGATCGCGATCTTCTTGCCGGTCAGGTCCATATGCGTTATTCGCCTCCTACCGCCTGAGTGTAGAAGCCCGAGATGTCGGACTTGAACTGCTTCAGGGCATCCACATTCAAGTAAATCATGTGGCCCGACGGATAGTAACCGAATTGGACGTTGCCGCGGAGCTTGGGGTCGAGCTCCATGTGCGCCAGATCATATTCGGTGATGAAGAACGGGGTGGCCAGGTCGAACAGGCCGTTGGCGGAGAAGACCTTCAACCTGGGATTCTTGCGGATGGCATCGGCCAGGTCGCCCACCACGTAGGCTTCGCGCATGGCGGCGAATCCGCCGCGCCCGCCGCCACCGCCGCCCACGTTACCGCCGAGGCGATGCGAGTGATCCCATTCCTGGTTGAGGCCGGGGCCGCTGGGGAAGTAGGTCAGCTTGGTGCTGTACTTCAGTTCGCGCTCCAGGTAGTCGTGGAGGCAGGCGGTGAACGCGCCGGTGATGCCGGTGCTCGAAGGATCGTAGCCCGGATTCTCGCCCGCCGCGTCGGTATCGGTCGCTTCGAAGCGCGCGTCGTAGCGCCCCAGGATCATGCGCTGATCGCGCAGCAGCTCCTTGCGGAAGCGGGTGGCGCTCACGCGCAGGTTGGCCTCTTTCAGATACTGCACGCTGAGCCCGGTATAGCTGGAGAGCTTGGCGGCGATGGAATCGAGCTGCGCGGCGGGCAATTGATCGCCCATGGCCAGCGCTTCGGCGTACGGGCCGCGCGCGAAGGCACGGACCTCGTTGAGGAACGCCTTCTGGTCCTTGCCCTTGTGCGAGATCTTTTCGAAGTGCCACGCGATGGCGGCATAGGACGGCAGGTAGCCGATGAATTCAGCGTCGTTCCCCGGAGCGTGAGAGTAGTAGTTCAGGATCGACGACATCAGGATCACGCCGTTGAGCGAAACGCCCGCGTTTTCCAGAACGTCGGCGAGCACGGCCGAGCGCGTGGTGCCGTAGGATTCCCCGAAGATGAACTTCGGCGAGTTCCAGCGGTGGTTGACGCTGATGTAACGCTGGATGAATTTAGAGAAAGCCTGCGCATCCTGGTCGGTGCCGGCGAAGTCGCGGGTGGTGCCCTTGCCGACCGGCCGCGAATATCCGGTGCCGGGCGCGTCCACGAAAACCAGATCGGTCTTATCAAGCAGGGTGAACTGATTCGGCACCAGCTCGTAGGGTCCGGAGCCGGTGGCGGCGGGACTCGAAGTCACCACGCGCATGGGGCCGACCGAGCCCATGTGCAGCCACATGGTGGCGGAGCCGGGTCCACCGTTATAGAGGAAGGTGACCGGGCGAGTGCGGACGTCGCCGGCGTGCTGCGTGTAGGCGACGTAGAACATGCTGCAATTCGGTTGTTCGTCTGCGCCATCGATCAGGAGTGTTCCAGCCGTGGCGGAGTAACGCAAAGGCTTGCCGTCCACCGTAATTTCGTGATCGGTTGCGGAAGCGGCCTCGGGCGGAATGGGCGTGGGGTGAGCTTCGGCGGCGGCCGGAGTGGCGGCCGATTCGGTGGCGCCTCTTCTTTGCGCGGAAGCGGTCGATAGGGTCAGTGGCGACAGCGCACAGACACACAAGATAGACGTAACGAAAGACGATCGGATCAAGCGAGTCTCCTTTGGTGGGGTCTATTTTCTCACACCCGGACCCGCCACTCCCATCGAGGCCTTTCCGTAGCAGCCGAACCTGCTATACTGGTTTCGTTATTGATAGTCCCGCAACAACCTGGCCGTTTTTAACCCTGCCTCGTTTAGCCCGCTTATCAAACGATAGGAAAAAGAATGAAGAATATTTTTGTTGGAAACCTGGCATTCGGCGCTACCGAATCCAGCGTTAGATCGTTATTTGAACCGTATGGCAGCGTGGAGCGCGTCAGTTTGGTCACGGACCGCGATACCGGCCGTTCTCGCGGTTTTGCCTTTGTCGAAATGACCGATGCAGCCGAAGCCGATCGGGCGATTACCGCCCTGAACGGATCGAGCCTCGACGGGCGTCAGTTGAACATCAACGAAGCGCGTCCCAAGACGGAAGGCGGCGGCGGTCGTGGTTTCGGCGGCGGCGGTGGCGGCGGTCGTGGTGGGTACGCTTCGAGCGGCCCGCGTCAGCGTCGCGAGCCCCGCTGGTAACTTTACAGCACCGGTAAATGGCGCGGCTTTTTCCCTCGGGGAAAGGCCGCGTCGACCCTCCCGATCTCCTCTTCCGTCAGCCGTAAACTCCCCGCCGCCGCATTCTCTGCGGCATGTTCCGGCGTCGACGCCTTCGGAATCACAAACATCCCCGGCCATCGCAGCAGGAACCTGAGCGCCACCTGGCGCGGCGTAGCGCGATGCGCCCCGGCGATTTTCGCCAGCACGCGGCCTCCCGGCGTATGTGGCTCCGGAAATTCGTCGTGCCCGAAAGGGCTGTAGGCCGTCAATGCCGCATGGTGCCTTTCGCACCACGGGAGGACGGCGTGCTCCACGGCCCGCTCTTTCAAGTGATAGAGCACCTGGTCGCACGCGACCCGGCCTTCGCCAGCGATGCGCCGCGCCTCTTCCAGCTCCGATTCATCGAAGTTACTCACTCCCCAGGAAAGGATCTTGCCCGCCTTCCGCAGTTGCTCGAACGCGGCGAAAGTGTCCGCGAGCGCATAGGTGCCTCTCCAGTGGAGCAGGTAGCAATCGATCCGGTCGGTCTTCAGCCGCTTCAGCGACCGTTCGCAAGCCGCAACCGTACCTTCCCGCGACGCGTTCTGCGGCAGCACCTTGGTCACCAGGAAGACTTCGTCGCGACGCCCTTCGATGGCTTCGCCCACGATCTCCTCGGCTCTGCCCGACCCGTACATTTCGGCCGTATCGATATGAGTCATCCCCAGTCCGATACCGTGCCGCAAGGTTTCGATCGCGGTACGCCGGTCGCGTTCGTCCAGATACCACGTGCCCTGGCCAATGACCGGAACTTCGCGTCCCGTCGGCCCGAATGGGCGCGTCTCCATGGGGGCCGCGCCCTTGCCCGCACTCATCAGGCGATCTTCCTCTCTCGCGTTCCCAGCTTGCCGAACAGTCCGAGCATCTCACGATTGAAAGCCGGAATATCGTCGGGCTTGCGGCTGGAGACCAGGTTGTTGTCGACCACCACCTCGTGGTCCACCCACTCCGCTCCGGCATTTTTCAGGTCCGTTCGCAGGGAAGGCCAGGCAGCAATGTGGCGCCCCTTGGCGTGCCCCGTCTCGATGATCGTCCAGGGACCGTGGCAGATGGCCGCTACGGCCTTACCCGAGTCGAAAAACGCTTTGACGAAGGCCACGGCCTTCGGATTCATGCGCAGTTTATCCGGGTTCATGACGCCGCCCGGAAGCAATAGTGCGTCGAAATCGCCGGGGCGGGCCCGTTCAAGCGGGACGTCCACCGGTACTTCCTCGCCCCAATCGGTATGATTCCAGCCGCGCACTTTATCCGTCTGCGGCGACACCACTCGCGTGTTTGCGCCCGCCTGATCGAGCGCTTTACGCGGCTCGACCAGTTCGACCTGCTCGAAGCCATTGTCCACCAGTATCGCGACTCTCAGTCCTTGGATCTCCGCCATAAAACCTCCGGGCATCGCGATGCACTTCGGTGGCCAGGCATCTGAAAGATACACTTCAGGGCTGGTTGGCAAACACATTTGGCACCACATAGATATCCTCAGGGTGTGGAGTGGCATAACATCACCGATCCTGCAAGTCCGGAACTCGACCAGCTTGCGAAGCAATTCCATCTGCATCCACTGCATATCGAAGATTGCCGCCATCGGAATCAGAGCGCCAAGATCGAAGAAGGCGAAGGCTATCTGTTTGCTGTCCTGAAGGTGATGCGGCTCATGGACGACGGCTCGCTCCATGCCGCCGATTTCGACGTCTTTTTTGGCCACAGCTTCGTCGTCACCGTGGAAGAGGAAACCTGCCGGGAAATCCAATCGATTATCCAGCAGGTGCGCCAGACGCCCACAGCCCCGGAACGGCCCGACCAGGTCTTCTACCGCATCATGGACCATGTAGTGGACTCGTATCTGCCGATCCTCGACCATTTCGACGATTCGATCGATGCATTAGAGGACGAGGCGCTCGAGGATCCAACGCCCGATACGCTCTCTCGCATTTTTCAAAACAAGCGCGCGCTCGCCATCCTGCGCCGCGTTCTCGTCAATACCCGTGATGTCAGCGGTCACTTACAGAGAACGGAGTCGCCCTACATCGCGCGCGATTTGTGGCCGTTCCTTCGCGATGTCTACGATCACGTGGCGCGCAATCTCGACCTCGTCGAGATGATGCGCGACCTATTGAGCGGAACCCTGGACGTGTACCTTTCCAGTATTGCCAACCGGACCAATCAGGTGATGAAAGTACTGACGGTATTGAGCACGATCGCGCTTCCC
Source organism: Terriglobia bacterium (assembly GCA_963796675.1). Lineage (GTDB taxonomy): Bacteria > Acidobacteriota > Terriglobia > Bryobacterales > Bryobacteraceae > CAWCDJ01. Next base: position 569,637 of record CAWCMS010000013.1, on the reverse strand, counting down.
GCACTGGTAGTGTCAGGCTTTTACGGAATGAACGTGAAAGGGCTGCCGGCCGCAGACTCGGCATACGGCGTGGTGCTGGTGATCCTATTGATGGTCGGCTGTACAGTGCTGCTGCTCTATCTGCTCAAGCGCTTCCGCTGGCTGTAGGGGCCGCTACGAAAAGTGGCCGTAATCGTCTAGCCTTGCAAGAGCCACTCCTCCGACTCGAGCGTTCTGGATCCGGTAGCGCACGAATTGTGGCGGCCTGAGGCTCCCCTGAACAGAGCCCACAGGGGATTCGACGCAGCAGCACTGGATGCCCCGGTTGGTTGCGTCGATGTTTCCGATAGTCATTGAAAGCCGTTGCCGTAGATCGACCGGCTTTCGCGGATTTCAACGCAGCCATTCTACGGTAACGTCACCTATCGGAAGCTTGGCTTGCCCCATGTCGTGCGCCGCAATAACATGAGGCGGTGATGCAATCGGCACCGTTGGTCCTCGGCATCTATCGCGTGAGTCCAATCCGATTGCACGCCACCGGAGAGATAAGGCACCCCTGCGGGCACCTGTCGCGCTCAACGGTGTCTCTATGAGTATGAAGCTGAGACGGTGGTCGGTGCTTTGCCTAGCTTTCACGGCCCTGTTGGGGGCCATTGCCGTCAGCATCTACCGTTTCCAATTGAGGCGCAGTGCTGAAGACGTTGTCCGTGCGTCATACGGCCTTTCACTCCAGAGACGGCCCCCCACAGTTCAGGAACTTCGGGAGCGATTTGGGCGTGCACTCCAGCAGCCCAATCCATGCACAGCTGACGGCTGCGGGTATGACATCGTCTTGTCGAATCTATCGTTGGCCGAGCTTCACCTACTTCCGTATACGGCTCTGACATCGTCCTTCTGGGCGAAGAACGGCGTCGTTGAGTCCAACAGTCTGGAACTTTGGATGAGCACTCCAAACGGCGCTTGGGCATTGTCCTCCGTCTTGGTCAAGTATTGTGATCAATGCAATTCATTCACGATTAACCCTTGGGAAGATTCGTCTCCATTGGGCATGACAGGCTCGGTGGAGATTGGCTCCATGTCAAGTGCGGTCGAGAAGCGTACCGCTCTGGCGTTTAACACGTACTGCCTCACGAGTTGACGCGGGTGCACCAACATCGCTGAGCAAATGCCAAAGATCTGGTGGGTAACTCCACGTCGGACTATTGGCTGCCGGATACGCAACCGAGAGGGTGATGTCGACGAGACGCGGGATGAGCACCAGTAGAGGCAGGGTTCTGCGCGAGAAACGCGGTTACCCTAGATTGACCCCCGAGCCGCATCGTCATCCTCCAACGACGGGGTGAGGATCTGCGATACACAACTACCCCGCACCTTGACATCGCCTCAATTTAGACGTAGTATAAGTCCATACTGTGTCTAATTTAGGCGCCAGGATTTCCGAGGCTTTCGTCACGGCGGGTGTGCGGCCTACGCCGCAGCGCTACGCGGTGCTCGAATTCCTCGCCAGGCGACCCGTTCATGCTACCGCCGAAGAGATCTTTCATGCGGTCAACCGCAAAGATCCACGCTCTTCGCGAGCCACCGTGTACAACAGTCTGCGTTCCCTGACGCACGCCGGCCTGGTTCGCGAAATTGCTTCATGCGGGAAGGCTGCCCGTTTCGATACCAATCTGTGCCCCCATCACCACTTCGTCTGCGATTCCTGCGGGGAAGTGGAGGATATCGCCTGGGTCGATCTGCCCCAGGTCTCCGGACAGAGCGCGCTGGGCAGCCGCTTGATACGGAATTATGACGTCGTCTTCCGCGGCTTGTGCGAACGCTGCACACGTTCGGCCCGCGGCGCGGGAGAGCGGCAATGAGCCTTGCCGGAAAGAATTGCGTTCCGTGCCGGGGAGGCATTCCGCCTCTCCAGGGTGAGGAGCTGGAAAACCTGAAGAGTCAGGTTCCCGGCTGGCAGGTGGTGCAGGGCCATCACCTGACGCGCACTTATCCGTTTCCCGATTTCCGCACCGCGCTCGACTTCACGAATCGCGTGGGCGAGTTAGCGGAGCGGCAAGGGCATCACCCGGATCTGTATCTTTCCTGGGGCAAGGTCGAAGTCAGAATCTGGACTCATAAGATCGATGGCCTGACCGAGAGCGACTTCATTCTGGCGGCCAAGATCGACCAGTTGCATTCACACTAAATACGAGGACTAATACACATGTTAGGTGTTGGACAGAAGTTCCCCGCGTTCTCTCTGCAGGCGACCGTCAGCCTGGAAAAAGGGAAGACGTTTCAGACGATTACGGACCAGGATTACAAGGACCAATGGAAGGTTTACTTCTTCTGGCCGAAAGACTTCACCTTCGTGTGCCCGACCGAGATCGCGGCCTTCGGCAAGCTCAATCGTGAGTTCCTGGATCGCGACACGCAGGTTCTCGGCGGCAGCACCGATTCCGAATTCGTCCATCTGGCCTGGCGGCAGCATCACGAAGACCTGAAGTCTCTTCCGTTCCCCATGCTGGCTGACGTGAAGCGCGAACTTTGCGTGGCCCTCGGCATTCTGGACCCGCAGGAAGGCGTGGCGCAGCGCGCAACCTTCGTGGTGGATCCGCACAACATCATCCGCTTCGTCTCGGTAAACGATCTCTCGGTGGGACGCAATCCGCAGGAAGTGCTGCGCGTGCTCGACGCTCTGCAGACCGACGAACTGTGCCCCTGCAACTGGCAGAAGGGCGAAGCCGTCCTGACCCCCGCGATCTAACCGTGGAACTCGAACAACTACTGGAGCGCTGCCCGGATTACGCCAGGGATCTGAAGCTGAACCTGGGCAGCGTCCTTCGACAGACCGAATTGACCGAACAGCAGGCGTGGGGCACCGCAGTGTGCTCCGCGCTGGCGGTTCGCAACCCGGTGCTGCTGGATGCCATCCTGACTGAGGCCGCGCGCCATCTGAACGAACCGGCGCTCCTGGCGGCCAAGGCCGCGGCCGCGGTGATGGGGATGAACAACATCTACTACCGCTTCCGCCACCTCAGCAGCAACGAGAAGTACGGCACCATGCCGGCGCGCCTGCGCATGCAGGTCATCCGGACCCACGGCAGCGATCCCGTGGATTTCGAGCTGTGGTGCCTGGCCGTTTCCGCCATCAACGGATGCGGCGTTTGCGTAGACGCTCACGAGAAAGTGCTGCGCGAAAAGGGAGTCTCGGAAGAGACGATCCTGGCAGCCGTGCGAATCGCTTCGACCATCCACGCGCTGGGCGCGGTTTTGACCTAATCGCCGGCTTTCTTGAAGTCGCGGTCGATGCGCTTCACGTAATCGACCGTCTCGCGATACGGGGGGATGCCGTTATATTTCTGGACCGCCCCGGGACCAGCGTTATAGGCGGCCAGGGCATGCCAGAGAAGACCATGGTACTTTTCGAGCAGCGCGCGCAGATAGCGGGTACCGGCATCGACGTTTTGCGCCGGATCGTAAGGATTCACCCCAAGCGACTGTGCGGTATCCGGCATCAACTGCATCAGGCCGACGGCGCCCTTCGGGGAGACTGCCTTCGGCTGAAATCGGGACTCGGCCGAAATGACGCTGCGAACCAGCGCCCGCGGCAGGCCGTAACGATCGGCCGCAGCGTCCGCCAGCCGTTCCGGGTTAACCGGAGCAGCGTGGGGCGCCGGGGCAGTCACCTTGGGCGGAGCGGACGGCGGAACCGCACCATCTGGCTCAAATGCTTGAATCTTCGAGGCTTCCACTTCGATATAGCCGCTTCCCGAATAGAGCCGCACCCGTCCCGCCATGGTTTCATGACGATCGGCATGCAGGCGGGAGCCGCTTGAAAACACGGCGAATTCCCCCGCCGAAGCGCATCCAAGGGATGCGGTCAGGAAAAGTACTAGAACACGCATGGAGCCTATAACGATTTTGACGCAAACCAGGCCGGTACCGTGCAGTGCATAGCGATTCCGGTCGATTTGTTATCTTGGAAAGTACAGCACCACTGTTGTTATGCCCTTTTACATCCAACCCATCCGCGAGTTTCTGGTGCGGCCTACCCTGCCCGATTCTCTCTCTCGCCTCAGCGAGCTCGCGTATAACATCGTATGGGCGTGGGAACCCATAGTTCGGGCATTGTTCCGACGTCTGGATCCCGCCCTGTGGAGGGAATCCGGATATAACCCCGTGCTGATGCTCGGGCGGGTATCGCAATCGGCCCTGCAGCGCGCCGCTTCGGACCCCCGCTATCTCTCGCTTTACCGCATGGCCTGTGACGCGTTCGACGCGCGCGTGCGGAAGCCGGCCCCATCCGCCGATGGCAAGCTCATCGCTTATTTTTCCGCTGAGTACGGTCTCACCGAGTGTCTTCCGGTGTATTCCGGCGGCCTGGGCATTCTCTCCGGCGACCACCTCAAATCGGCCAGCGACCAGGACTACCCGCTGATCGGCTTTGGGCTGCTCTACCAGCAGGGCTATTTCCGCCAGATGCTGAACCCCGACGGATGGCAGCAGGAGCGCTATCCGATGAACGACTTCTACACGCTGCCTCTCAAGCCGGTGGAAGATGCCACGGGGCAGGACCTCAAAGTCTCGGTCAAGCTGCCAACCGGCAATGTTTTCATTCAGGTGTGGAAGCTCGAGGTCGGACGCATTTCGCTCTACCTGCTCGACACCAACATTCCGGAGAACGTGCTGCCGCAGGATCGCGACATCACCGATTCGCTTTATGGCGGCGATAATGACACGCGCATCCGGCAGGAGATCGTGCTGGGGATCGGGGGCATGCGCGCCCTCAAGGCGATGGGCCTGAGCCCCACCGTCTTCCACATGAATGAGGGCCACTCGGCCTTTCTGGCGCTGGAGCAGATCCGCCTGCTGATGCGCGACCGCGGGCTGAGCTTCGAAGAGGCGCTCGAGGCCTCGCGCGCCAGCAACGTTTTCACGACCCACACGCCCGTACCGGCCGGAATCGACCTGTTCGACCCCGGCCTGATGTACCACTATTTCTCCGAGTATTGCGCCGAGGTGGGGATCGATTTCCAGCAGCTCATGGCGCTCGGCCGCCGCAACTGCTATGACCGCGACGAGCGTTTCTCGATGGCGGTGCTGGCGCTGAACACGGCCGCCTACCGCAATGCCGTGAGCCGCCTGCACCGGCAGGTCTCGCAGGAGATGTTCCACGACCTGTGGCCCAAGCTGCCGGTCTGGGAAGTGCCGGTTACGTCGATCACGAACGGCGTCCATCTGCCGAGCTGGCTGAACGGCGACCTGGCCTCGCTCTACGATCAGTATCTGCAGCCGGACTGGCGCGAGCGCTTCAACGAGCCCGCCATCTGGGAGCAGGTGAAAGACATCCCCGATGAAGAGCTGCTCGAAACGCACCGCCGCCGCAAACGCCGGCTGGTGAACTTCGTGCGCAGCCGGCAGCATGCCGCGGCAGTCCGCCGCCAGGCGTCGGCCGGAGAGATCCGCCGCGCGGGGGACGTGCTCGACCCCAATGCGTTCACCATCGGGTTCGCGCGACGCTTCGCCACCTACAAGCGCGCCACCCTGCTGTTCCGCGACGTGGAGCGGCTCAAGCGCATCCTGCTGAACAAAGACATGCCGGTGCAGTTGGTCATCGCCGGCAAGGCGCATCCGAAAGATCAGCCCGGCAAGACCTTCATTCGCGAGGTAGTGGGCTTCTCGCGCGACCCCGATCTGTGGAAGCACGTGGTCTTCGTGGAAGACTACGACATGAAAGTCGGCCGCGAGATGGTGCAGGGCGTGGATCTCTGGCTCAACAATCCACGGCGCGGAGAAGAGGCCTGCGGCACCAGCGGCATGAAGGCCGCGATCAACGGCGTGCTGAACCTGAGTATCCTCGACGGCTGGTTCGACGAGGCGTACGAGCGCCTCGGCGGTTGGGCCATCGGCGACCGCGAGCCCTACTCCGAAGACCAGGACCCGCTGCACGCCAGCGCCATTTACTATCTGCTCGAGAACGAAATCGTTCCGATGTTCTACGAGCGGCGCGAGCAGACGCCCCGCGAATGGGTGCGGCGCATGAAGCAGTCGCTCACCTATATCAGTCCCAATTTCGATTGCCGCCGCATGGTGCGGGAGTACATGACGGAGCTTTATGAGCCCGCGCACTGTCAGCACCTGCGGGTGCAGCAGGGCAACTACGCCCCCATCCACGAGAAGGCCGCGTGGACTTCGAGAATCCGCGACGTGTGGGACCGCGTGCGATTTGTGGAGAGCGGGCCCGGGCTCTCCGCCTCGGTATTGAGCGGCTTGCCCGTCCCCGTGAGGGCGGCTGTCGATCTGGCGGGTTTGTCGCCCGAGGATGTTCGCGTGGAACTGGTGATGGGCCGCATCGATAGCAACGGCCATTTGGAAGAGACCGAAGTCATGGTGCTTCCGTCGGTGGAGCAGAACGGCTCGGTGGCGGTATTCGGCCGCGACCTGTTGCCGGAGCGAACCGGCCGCCTCGGGTATGCGCTGCGCGTCAGCCCGAACCATTTCGACGACCCCCTGACCCGCCCTTGCACCAGCCTGTTGAAATGGAGCACCGTCGCCTAGCTTTTACAATCCCCGTAAAACGGGGGATGCAACCGGAATGCATTCCGTGGTAAATATGTATTTGCAGTGGTGGGGGCCGATCATTCCTGTTTCGGCAGTCCCGCGGTGTCCTTCCGGTTTGCCCCATGTCGATCCCGGTGAGTCCGGTCTCCCGTTCGGTTACTCTTGGGATACGCCAGCCGGAAAATAAGACGCGCTTTAGATTCTTAGTCGGATTTTTCAGATAAGGTCTTTCGTCCCGCAATTTACGGAGCAACCTCCCCATGGACAGCGATCGCAAGTACAGACAACACGGGTACATGGACTCGGACCGTGATGCCAAAGGGTATCGCGGCGAGGACCGCCCGAAGCCTCAAGGCCCGCGGCCTCCCGTTGACGTGACCGGCCCCCGCTTGCCGCGTCTCGTTCAACACGTAGCCGCATCCCGTTGTTTTAATTGTTCAACCACCTTGCCTCAGGGCATCGACTTCAGCACCAACTGCCCGAAGTGCAATGCCGAGCTGCACTGTTGTAAACAATGCACCCACTTCGAGCCCTCCACTCGATTTCAATGCCTGAAGCCGATTCCGGTCCGGATCGCGGTGAAGGATAAGGCGAATCAGTGCACGCTGTTTTCCCCGCGTGTTACGGTGGCGCGCGATGGCACGGCCGCCGGAACGGCCGCGGTACAAGCGTCGACACCGGCGGGTCCTCCGGCGCCGCGTAACCCCGAAGACGCGCGCAACGCATTCGACAGACTTTTCAAGAAACCGTAAGGCCGCGCGCCGCGCCACCCTACAAGGTAAAATCGTGGTTTGCCTGATTTCCTCGTAACGGTGGTGATCCCCACCCTGGCTGCGGATTCGAGACTTCGGGAGTGCGTGGAATCCCTCGGGCGGCAGACGCGGCGCGATTTCGAAATCGTTGTCGTCGATAACAGCGGCCAAGGCCTGGCGCGGCGCAATGGCACCGCGGTGGGCGCGCGAATCCTCGAAAATGGCCGCAACGCCGGGTTCGGTGCTGCCGTCAACCAGGGAATCCGAACCTCCCATTCTCCTTACGTCGCCACGCTGAATGACGATGCGGTAGCGCACCCGCGCTGGCTCGACGCTCTCGTCTGCGCGCTCGAAAACCGGCCGGATGCGGGCATGGCGGCCTCGCAGGTCCGGTTCTTCGGTGAAGAGCGCCTAGATTCGGCGGGCATGCTGATCGCGCGCGACGGCAGCAGCAGGCAGCGCGGCCACGGCCGTCCACCCGCGGATTTTCCGGTGCCCGAAGAGGTGCTCTTTCCCAGCGGATCGGCGGCGCTCTATCGCCGCGCCATGCTGGAACAAGTCGGCGGCTTCGACGATTTCTTCTTTCTCTACTGCGAAGACACGGACCTGGGGCTGCGCGCACGCTGGGCCGGCTGGAAATGCCTCTACGCTCCGGAGGCCGTGGTGGAGCACCACTACTCGCACTCCGCCGGCCCGGCGTCGGGGCTCAAGGCCTACTACGTGGAGCGCAACCGGCTCTTCGTGCTGGTGAAGAACTTTCCGGCGGGGATGCTGCCGGCCGCGCCGCTGGTCACGGCGGCCCGCTACGGCTGGCACTTCCGCTATCTGCTCCAGGGGCGCGGCAGCGCGGCACGCTTCCGGGCCGAGGGCAATGCGGGGCCGAAGATGTTCTGGTACGTTTTGAAAGCCCACGCCGCGCTGGCGGCCAGCCTGCCGCGGCTCTGGCGCGAGCGGCGTGCCATTCGCGCCGGCGCCCGGATCACTCCCGCGGTCTTCCGGCACCTGCTGCGGGGCCACTCCATCAGCGTAAGGAGGCTGGCTGCCCATTGACCCGCCCTTCAGGTCCCGATTCTTTGTTGATCATCGTCCCTGCCCTCAATGAAGAGGGCGCGATCGGGGACGTGGTGCGCGCGGTGAACCAATACGTGCCCGGCGCTCCGGTCCTGGTAATCGACGATTGCTCGGTCGACGGCACCATTCGGGCCGCACGACGGGCCGGAGCCGACGTGCTGGCCCTGCCGCATCACCTCGGCCTCGGCGGCTGCGTGCAGGCGGGCTACAAACTGGCGCACGAACTCGGGTTCGGCTACGTGATCCGCGTGGATGGCGACGGGCAGCACGACGCACGCGACATCCCGCGCATCTTCGAGCGCTTGAAGCAGTCGGGCTGCGAGATGGTGATCGGCTCGCGTTTTTCGGGAAATGCCGGATTTGAAAACAGCATGGCCCGCTCGCTCGGCATCCGGTTCTTTCGCCTGGTGCTGCGGCCGATTCTGGGCCGCACGGTGCAGGATCCCACCTCGGGCTTCGTCGGCGTGAACCATAGCGCGCTGGCGCTGTTCGCGCGTAGCTTCCCGCTGGAATACCCCGAAATCGAAGCGCTGGTGGTACTACAGCGCAAACAATTCCGCTTCGATGAGGTGCCCTGCAAGATGCGGGCGCGCACCGCCGGGCGGTCGTCCATTACCACCATCAAGTCGTTCTACTACATTGCCCACGTGCTGCTCGGGGTGTTCGTCAATGTATTGAAGTTCGATCGCCGGTCCCGCCGGGGGTCCGGCGCCGGAGGATAAATGCAGAGCCTCTTGCATATAACCACGATTTTGAGCATCGTCCTGCTGGTGCTGGTGCTGATTTCGGTGCGGCGCGCGCACATTCGCGTGGAGTATTCGGTGAGCTGGCTGCTGGCCTCGGTGGCCATGCTGCTGCTTTCGCGCTCGCGGCCGGTGCTCGATTTCATTACGCGCCGCTTCGGCATTCCCGATACCCCGCTTACGCTCTTCCTGATTGCCGGCAGCATTTTCCTGATCATGTTTCTCCGCTTTTCGTTCATCATCTCTTCCCTGCGCGATGACAACATCGCGCTCGCGCAGCGCGTGGCGATCCTCGAATTTCACCTGAAGAACCTGGACGGCCATGAAAAGTAAGAAGGCGGAGGTCCGTAAGAAAACAGCGGCGGCGCCTGCGATGGCCGGCGGCGTCAATGCCTGGTGGATTTGGGCAGCGGCAGCGCTGGGCGCGATGATCGTGGCGTTCTGGGCCTATTCGCCCGCGCTACGCGGACCGTTCCTGTTCGACGACACCACCCTGCCGTTCGCTCTCCCGCACTTCGCCGCGCCGCTCAAAGCGTGGATCCGCGGCAACCGCCCGGTCCTCATGTTCACCTACTGGATCAACGCCCGGCTTTCGGGCGACGACACGTACTCCTACCACGTGGTCAACGTCATGATCCATTGCGTGGCGAGCGGACTGGTGTTCCTGATGATCCGCCGGCTTCTCGAATGGAGCGGCGCCGAAGCCTCGCGGCGCACGGTGCTCGCCGGCTTCGCGGCCGGAGTCTTTCTCTTGCACCCGCTGCAGACTGAGGCTGTGGCGTATCTGGCGGGCCGCTCGGAAGCGCTCAGCGTGACGTTCGTCTTCGCCGCGTTCACCGTGTTCCTCTACCGGCGCGAGGCGGCGGCCACGTGGAATGTGGTGGCGGCGGTGCTGTTGCTCTTCGGGCTCGCGCTGCTTTCTAAGGAACACACGATCGTGCTGCCCGCGGTCCTGCTGCTCACCGATTTCTGGTGGAACCCGGGCTTTTCGCTCAAGGGCATCCGCGCCAACTGGAAGCTCTACGCGCCGATCGCGCTGGGCGCGGCCGCTGGAATCGCGTTCTTCTGGAAGCTCATCCTGACAGCGCCCACCGCCGGTTTCGGCATGAAGGACCTCGCCTGGTATCAGTACTTCTTCACCGAGTGCCGGGCGCTGTTCGTCTACCTCCGCCTGTTCTTCCTGCCCGCGGGCCAGCGCGTGGATTGGGATTTCCCGATTTCGAAGAGCCTGCTCGATCACGGCAGCATCGTGGGCCTGGCCGTGCTGCTCGCGCTCTGTGCGGTGGCCTGGCACTACCGGCGGCGGTTTCCGCTGGCCTGCTACGGCTTCTTTCTGTTTCTTGTGCTGATGGCGCCGACGTCTTCGATCCTGCCGATTCGCGACCCGATCGCCGAACGCCGCATGTACTTCGCGATGCCCGGGCTGCTGCTGATCGTAGTGGACGTTCTGAGCCGCATCAAGGTGGAACGGAAGGCGCTGGCCACGGGTTGCGCAGTGATCGTGTTGGTGCTGGCCGGAGCCACATACGCCCGTGCCGCGGTCTGGAGCGATGCCGTCACGCTCTGGGAAGACACCGCTACGAAGTCTCCCGGCAAAGGGCGCGTTCATTTCCAACTCGGGTTCGCCTACTTCGATGAAAACCGCTTCGACCGCGCCATCGAGGAGTTCGAAAAGACCGCCAGGCTCGATACTCCGACTTACAATCTGCTGATCGATTGGGCGCTGGCCTACGACGGTTTGAACCGCCACGACGATGCCATGGCCAAACTGCGGGAGGCCGCCGCCATGGAGCGCACCGCGCACGTCTACACGCAGATCGCCAAGGTCTATGCCGAACAGCAGCGCTGGCCGGATGCGCTCGACGCGCTCAATACGGCGGAGAAGATCGACCCGAAGTTCGCCATGATCTACAACTACCGGGGCAAGATCCATTACAAGAACCACGAGCTGGCAGCGGCGGCGGCGGATTACCAGCATGCGCTGCTGCTCGATCCTACGCTCGACGACGCCCGTCAGGAACTCGCCTCGGTCGAAACACTGCTGCTGCGCGGCGGCCACTGACATGCAGCCGCCGTTGCGGATCGGCATCAACGCCCTCTATTTGATTCCCGGGGGTGTGGGCGGAACCGAAATCTACCTGCGGAGCCTGCTGGTGGCGCTCGCCGCCATCGATCCGGTCAATCGGTATTTGGTTTTCACTAATCGCGAGACGGATCGCGAACTGGTTCCGGCGGCGCCAAACTTCGAGCAGGTGCCGCAGGCGGTGCGCGCGGTCTCGCGCCCTGCCCGGCTCGCTTGGGAGCAGACGATGCTGCCGCTGGCTGCCTCGCGTCTGAGGCTCGATGTGATGCTGAACCCCGGCTTCACCGCGCCGCTGCTTTGCCCGTGTCCGCAGATTACCGTCTTCCACGACCTGCAGCACAAGCGGCATCCCGAGTACTTCCGCTGGTTCGACCTGCCGTTCTGGAATTTCTGCCTCTACTGGTCCGCTCACGTTTCGCGGCAGCTGCTGGCGATCTCCGAAGCCACTGCCGCCGACCTGCGGCGCTTCTACCGGCTGCCTGAATCGCGGGTGCGGCTGGCGCCTTTGGCGGTGGACCCGGTCTTCTTCGAGATCGGTGCGCGCCGCCGTCCCGAGCCATTCCTGCTCGCGGTTTCGACGCTTCACCCGCATAAGAATCTCGATGGCCTGCTGAAGGCCTTCGCCGTATTCCGCAAGAGCCACCCGGAATTCCGGCTGGTGGTTTCGGGCATCCACGGTTTCTTCAGCGATGCGCTGCACCGGCTGCGCGAAGAACTGGGGTTGGAGGATGCCGTGGAGTTCCCCGGCTGGGTGCCGCGCGAGCAACTCTACGATTACTTCGCGCACGCCTGGGCGTTTCTCTTTCCGTCGCTATTCGAGGGCTTCGGACTGCCGATGCTCGAGGCCCTGGCCGCGGGCGTACCCAGCGGGTGTTCGGCCATCGAGCCGCTCGCCGGAATCGCCGCGGACGCCGCGCTGCAGTTCGATCCCCACGACGTCAGCGCCATCGCCGCCGCTATGGAGCGTCTCGCCTGCGACACGGAACTGCGCTCGCGCCTGGCCGAAGCCGGCCCGCGCCGGGCATCCCGATTCTCGTGGGAAACGACGGCCGCCATCACGCTCGATGCGCTGCGGTCCGCCGCTTCACCCCTATCCTAATTGCTGCCGGAGGGCTTCGGTTCGGTGATCCCCAGATCTGTCAGGATCTTGGGATTCGCCTCGTCCATCGACAGAATGTTGTGGCACGCGGTGCAATCCTGGGTGATCGAGTCGCCGCCCTTGGAACTGTGCGCGCCATCGTGGCAGCGGAAGCAGCCCGGAAAATCGGTGTGGCCGAGGTTCACCGGATACTTGCCCCAGGTGACGTTCATATCGGGAAAGATATTGCGGTTCCAGATCGCCAGCAGCTGCTTGGCCGATGATGTCACGGTCGCCTGGTTCTTCGCCCACACGTCCGGGTAGTTCTGCTGGTAGAACTGCTCGAACGCGGCGGGGATCTTCTGCGCGGCCTCGTCCCGCGTCTTATAGTTCACCTTCAGGATTTCGAGGCCCTTCTTGCGCGCAAACGGCAGCGAGGGCGAGAGAGAACCCGCCCCCATGGACTGGTCGAGTGCGCGCTCGGGCAGTTGGTATTCGTGCGACGGACGGTTGTGGCAATCCAGGCAGTCCATCGTGCGGATCGTAAGGCCGGCGCCGTCGGGCTTGGCGTCTGAGGTAGCGTAGACCACCTTCTTGCCCCTGTTGTTGTACTCCACCCAGGGGATATTCTGGCGGCCTTCATCGGAATGTCCGTAACGGATCACCACTCCAGGCCCGAGGTGCGTGCCGTGGATGCCGATGCCGCGGTTGCCGCCGCCGATCTTCATCAGGAGCACGGTCTTGGTCTCGGTATTGGCGGCATCTTCGGCGAACTTCGGGAACACCTTGATGCGGTCCTCCGCGTAACGCTGCGGCCAGTGGCAGGTCTCGCAAGTCTCGCGCGCAGGACGCAGGTTATGGACCGGAGCGGGAATCGGCCGCGGATAGGTGTTGAATGCGACCGCGAAAACCTGGCCGACGCCCGAGAGCTTGCTGCGCACGAACCACGACGCTCCCGGACCGATGTGGCACTTGACGCATTCGACGCGCGAGTGGGGCGAATTCTGGTACGCCGTGTATTCCGGTTGCATCACGTTGTGGCAGGTGAGGCCGCAGAACGTGACGGAGTCCATGTAGTTGACGGCGCCGTAGGAGAGCTGGCTGGCGATGACGATATTGACGACTGTGGTCGCGCCGATGAAGTAAATCAGCCGGCGGAAGTCTGGGTTGCGCCAGTTCAGCGGCGGAAAGTTGGATGGTTGCGGCTGCCTGCGCGCGTCTTGCTTGCGCTTCAGCCAGATGCCGAGCGGAATCACGATCAGACCCAGGAAAAACGGGCCCGGCAGCACGAGGAACGCCAGGATCCCGATATACGGATTGGTGGTTTCGCCGCGCAGCGTGATCGGCAGCAGGAACAGCCAGAAAATCGTGGTCGTGGTGACCAGCACCACGCCCGCCAGGCTGATCCAGTTATTCGACAGGTGGACGATCGGGGACAGCCATCCCCCCCTCCGGTTGTCGGGTTGATTCGGTGTCATTGGGTTTTGTACTTAGTCTCCGGTCGTCTTATCCGTGCCGGACTTGCCGGACGGCCGATGATCCTTCTGGTGCTCTCGGGTCTTAACACTAATACCTGTTAGGAACGCCGTATTCAACGGGTACACGTCCGGATCGAAGATCACGGAATAGAAGTGCCAGACCACAATCGCGAGAGTAGCCAGCAACGCTTCGTAAAAGTGAATGGAAGTGGCCACATCCAGCCAGACTTTCGGCAGGAATCGGAGAGCGAGGTTGTTGGCCCACAGCAGGAGGCCGGTGGCGACCATCACCACGGCGCCCCAGACCACGGCCCAGTATTCGGCTTTTTCGATATAGCTGTGCGAAGAACGTCCCGGCGGCTGGTCGCCAAGGCCCAGGTTGTAGGCGAAATTGGACATGGCTTCGCGCGGATCGTTGGTGTTCGGCAGCATCTCTTTCCAATGCTCCCGCAGCTTGCGGTTGACGATCAGCGAAACCAGGTGCGTAACCGACACCGAGATGAAGATGACCGCCGCGATGCGGTGGATCAGGCTCCGCACCAGGACTTTGCCTTCCAGTACAAGCAGCGGACGCGCCCACCACTGGTCAGGGTATTTCAGCGCAAAGCCGGTCCAGACCAGCACAATGAAGGAGAGTGCCATGACCGCGTGCTGCAGGCGCTCGAAGGGCAGCATGCGCAGCGCGCCGTGGCCCGCCGGGCCCGAGGCCCTATGCAAGGCCGGCCGGAAGCGCATGCGGATCAACTTGCGGATCCAGTCGCCGGCCTGATGGAGCGCCATCAGCCCGATGGTCACCGGAATCAGGAACAGGTAGAAACTGCGAACCCAGGTGAGCGGCTTCGGTTCCTTGGCCCCAGGGGAAAGATGCACCTCGCTGATGGCAAAGCGCGTGCCCGCACCGGGGTGGCACTTGCCGCAAGTCTTGGGCAGGTTCCTGGGATTGATCGTGGATTTGGGATCCGACGATGCCAGGATGTTATGGACGCCGTGGCAGCTCGCGCAGTTGGCAACCGTCTGCGCGCCGGCTTTACCGGCCAGGCCGTGATACGAGGAATCGAAGCTCACCAGGCGGTCCGACGGCAGCCCGAACTTACGGGTCAGCCGGACATCGCCGTGGCAGCTTCCGCAGGTATCGCGGATGTGCGCCGCATTCACCGGGGAAGCCTCGTTACTGGGCTTGATGATCTTGTGTTCACCGTGGCAGTCGGTGCAGATCGGCGCTTCGTTGACGCCGCGCGCCACAGCCTGCCCGTGAACGCTGGTGCGGTACTGATCGGCCACATCGCTGTGGCACATGCCGCAGGTGTCCGGAACCCCCTTGCGAAAGGTGTCCGAGGAGGGTGTCAGCAGCTCGTGCGCGCTGCCGTGACAGACTCCGCAATCGGGCGCGCCTTCGTTACCCGCCTTGCGAGCCAGGCCGTGTACGCCCTCGGCGTAGTCGCCGGCCTGGTCCGCGTGGCAGGTTCCGCAAACCGGTTTCGGAATATTGGCGGGATGAGGGAACTTCTCGTGCGACTCGTGGCAGGTATCGCAGGGCAGCCCCGCGTGGGCACTCTTCGCCAGTTTCTGCCCCTGGTCATGGCAAGTCGTGCACTCCGCGGGCGCATTCTCCGCTGCGTGCAGATCGGCGCCGGCTGCCCCGAGAATCAGGCCGATAAGGGCAGAACCGAGCGTTAGCCCGAGAAATGGAATTGCCCGGTTCAGCATTGGTAACTATCCTCCGATCGGAATCTGGGTGCCCTGGACCCAAACCTGGTAAACGTAGATCGCTGCGAGAAGCACTCCAAATACAACGGCAATCACCGTCAGCGTCTTACCCCACTTGTCGATAACGTCGAGCCTGTGGGCCACCGCTGTCTGCTGCTGCGCCACTTCGCCTTGCAGCACATGGAGCGTGTCGTCTTCACCGCGAGCCACGGATTTTCGCCAGGCGATCATAACGATCACCGCGATCGCCAGCAGAATTTCGAGCCCGATAAACGGTCGTAAGTCTAGATGCATCAGTTACCTCCAGATGAACACGGTTAGAAATGACATAGCGGCCCGGAACAGGGATCTGCGTCCGCGCCCGCAACCCGGGAGCACGTTGGCTGAATACCCCGTCCGTGGCCGATTGGCATGCACCCACCACGGGAAGGAAGGAGGTATCGCGAGCGTGCCGTACAAGCCGCATGGCAACTGCAGTTCCGCTGAATCACGCTCCACTCGAACACTCCTCCTTCCCGGAAGGAAACCTCAATGCACGCAAAATTCCACATTCGGAAGGATGTAAGCTATTGAATTTTACAACGTTTGGACCCTAAAGTCCGATTTTCTGGGGGAAGTTGCGCAGAATCGCTATGGTGACTGGGGGATATTCCACTTGCTGCGGCTCTCTCAGGGGATGTGGCGATCCGCAGCGCCGCGGACATGATCGCGAGTTGCACGGTGCTGATCGGATCTTCCTCGGAGACCACCGAGACGATGCCGGCTTCCCAGGCCTGCGCCATCGACTGAGGATCCTTGCGGGTGATCAGCACGACTCGCTCCGGATTGGCTAAGGGGAGGGGCAGTCGCGCAAATGCCTGTTCATCCAAGACCAGCACGCATTGCTGCGTCAGATCCGGACAATCGACGGATTCCACGTGCCAGGCGCAAGTGCGGGACAGGGCTTCCCGCACCGTCGCGGCGTAAACGCCGTCGGTAATGGAAAGCTGAACCGATTGCAACATGGACGACTCCGCCTCTCCTCCCCGCATTCGTTACTTCTTGTAACCGTCCAGATTCTTATGCTGCTGGTAATACTTGCCGGCGTCGGTCAGGTTCTTCTGCATCTCCACCTTATTGCCGGGGACGTTCTTTTCATGGCAGAACGTGCAAGTCTTCTTGGTTTCCTTGGTATATTCCGGCTTGCCCAACGAGGCTGTAGTGCAAACCAGAATTCCGCCCAGCAGGATGGCAGCTGGCATGAATACTTTCAAACGGGACATTGTGCCTCCGTCGGCAAATCAGCAATTGCATCGCCACGTGGATATCGCACGGTTTTCCATAAGTTTCCTGAACGTTACCCGCAATAGTGGGGGGGATTGCACCCGAAAGATTCACGCGATTGGGCCAATTGGCGCAGAGAGCCGCCTTGCTATAATTAACTTAAGCTACAAACTAAATCTGATGTCCAAGCTCACACCCGGCTGGCAGAGAACCAGCATTCTGGAGTCGGTTTTCGACCAGCTTTCCGACGCCCTGCTTCTCTACGATGCCGATTTTCGCATCGCCGGTGTCAATCGGGCGGCCGAAAAGCTGTTAGGGATGTCTTCCGACTTCATCCTGGGAAAGCACTGCCAGGATGTTTTCAAGTGTTCCCTGTGCGAGCCCGGATGCGGTGTTCTGGTGGGCCTCAACCAGCTTCCAGGCGCGCCTAACTGTACGGTCCGGCTGCACACCCATAACGGCCGGGAGCGCCTGGTCGTGATGCGGACCAACCAGATGATGGACGACGCGGGGCAGGTGACCGGGGTCGTCGCCACGATCAAGGACATCACCGAAGAGGCGAGCCCGCAGAAACGCGAAGTCATCGGCGACTCCGGCCCCATGCGCGAAGTCATGAACTTCGTGCGGCGTGTGGCGGCGAGCGAAGCCACGACTATCCTGCTGGAAGGTGAGAACGGCACAGGTAAAGACCTCATCGCCAAGACTCTTCACTACCAGAGCATTCGCCAGGCCGAACCGTTCATCGCCATTAACTGTGCCGCCATCCCGGAAACCCTGCTCGAAAGCGAGCTATTCGGCTACGAGAAGGGCGCCTTCACCGACGCCCGCGCGCAAAAGCGCGGCATCTTCGAACTGGCCGACAAAGGGACTCTGTTCCTCGACGAAATCGGCGAGATCCCGCTCATGCTGCAGGCGAAGATGCTGCGGGTACTCGAAGATCAGAGCTTCCGCCGCCTGGGCGGTCTGAAGGACATCAAACTCGACTTGCGCGTAGTCGCCGCAACCAACAAGAACCTGCGTGAGGCTGTCAAGGAAGGCGCGTTCCGGCAGGACCTTTACTTTCGCTTGAACGTCATCCAGATTCTGATTCCGCCGCTTCGCGACCGCGCGGAAGATATCGGGCCGCTCACGAAATTTTTCATCGATCATTACAACCGCAAGTTCAAGCGGAACATCGAAGGCGTCACGGACGGCGCGGCCAAACTGTTGCTGATGCACGACTGGCCGGGGAATGTTCGCGAACTGCGCAATGCCATCGAGCGCGCCATGATTCTGGAAGAATCGGCGCTGATTACGCCGGCCAGCCTCCCGATCGCGGTATCGCGCCCCGACAACACGCCGCTGGCGGTGGTGCCACAGTCTTCGGAGATCCCCACGGACGGCCTTTCGCTTGAAGAGAACGAACGGGGACTGCTGGTGAAGGCGCTCGATAAGACCAGCGGCAACCAGACACAGGCCGCCCGCCTGCTGCGCATTACGCGCGATACCCTGCGTTACAAAATGAAAAAGTTCAATTTGCGCTAAGCGCGGGCACGAACACCACCTGCGGTTCCGCAGGCGCGGTATCGAGCAGCCATAGCGGATCGGTACCCAGGTCGTTCAGTCGGAACGTCGTCCCCATGCGGACCAGGGTCTGCGGGGTGTTGCGGCAGGTGATCGACTCCTGGGTACCGCTCGCGAGATCGAAGGAAACCACGTTCCGCGAGGTGGAGTTCACCACGAACAGTTTCCGCCCATCGGCGGAAAAGCTGAGTCCCGCGGAGGATTGGAGCGAGGCATCCGGCGCCGCCAGTATCTTGCGGCCAGTGGCGGAGACAACGTCATCGAAAGTCACCACACCGGCGCCTGCAAGATCCGCGAGGGCAGCTTTGTGTCCCGAGGCGGCGAAGGCCACGTCCGTACCGTCGGCAACTACGGAATGCGCGCCTGCCGCTCCGTAGAGGGCGACCGAGCCGCCCGAAGCCCGCAGCAGGTACGCACCGTCGTCGCTCACCGCGGTCGCAACACGGTGCAGCGCCGGCAGCCGCGAGGGACGGGCTAAATCCGCAGCCAGGTCGACCGTGCCCGACACCGTGGGGCTATCCGGCAGACCCGTGACGATCACTGCCCGGTTGCGCGAAAACAGCGCAGCCGCCGACCCCGTGGGGCTGAAGGTTACGCTCTGCGGAGCCGTCGCGGCGCCGCTGAAGGAAGCCTCCGCCAGCGTGCCGGAGTTCAGCCGCAGAAAGTGCACCGAGCCATCCGTGCCTGCCGCCACTGCCGAGTCAAGCAGTGGCGAAACCCAAACACCCGAAGCGGTAAAGCCCAAGTCGATCGGGCTGCCGATGGTGGCCGCACCAGGCACGCCGACTACGGGGCGCAGCGCACGTGCCGCCGGGTCGAATACATATCCGGAAATCGGACCAGCGATTTTTCCCTGCTGGGCCAGTGCCAGGCCGCAAGCCAGGGTCAAGAGGCTCGTGATCAGTCGCATGGGGTTACTTGGGAGCTCCTACGGTGCCGGCTCCAGGCGTGACAGTCACCGCAGCAGGAACGGTTGCCGCGGTGCTGTTGCCGCCATGAGTGGCGGCGACGATGCCGCCGGCCGCGCCCGCCGCTGCTACAGCTATGATGATCCCGATCACCTTGAGGGAGATACCGGCACCTGCAGCGGCACCCGCCGCACCGGCGACCGCTGCGTTCGTCTGGGTGATGGACACGCTCGCGGTACGGCCGTTCTGAGAAGCCGTGACGCGGATCTGGAACTTCCCTTTCACGGCGTTCGGCTGAAATCCGCGGGCGATCGCGCGGCCCTCGTTATCGGTGATGGCGGTGAGGGTGTGAGCACCGTCCGCGAAGGCGCCACCCGCACCGTTGGACGGCAGGGTAAATACGACAGCAGCGCCTGCCACGGGCTTGTGATTCTCGTCTTCGACCTGCACGATCGGTTCGCGGGCGGTCCGCTGGCGAATATTATTGATGGCGCCCTCGCCTTCGACGACCACAAGTGTCAACTTCCCGGGCGTTTGCGCGCCTAAAAGCATTGCCATCAACAACACCAGGAATCCCGACCGGAACCGCATGCTACCCTCCGCTAGCCCATTATGCAGGGTGAGAGGTGAAAATACAAACGGTTATCGACGCAAGGGATCCTCGACCCATGGCGGAGTGGCTTCGATCAGCCGCCCAAGTTCGGGTTCCGACTCTTCCATCCGGCATTTCATCTCCCAGGCGATCTGCCGATAGCTGAAATGCCCTTTGACGCCGCTGCGCAGCCGTGAAATGTACTCCGCCTCCGCGAAATCCATTTTAAAGAGGAAGCGGGAACGGGCGCCGAACGGCAGCAGGTAATGAGCGCCGGGAGCCGGGAGCCGGTGCAGGATCTGGAACGCCTGCTCCATCGCCGCGTTAAAGGCGCCGGCAGCTCCGGCTTCCGTGACCAGGGCCGGGGTGTCATATCCCAGATTTCCGCAATAGGCCTGGCGGAACTTCTGGCAGCGGCGGTGGCGCTGCAGGTCGCGGTAGGCTCCGATATCAATGACGAAGTCGTAGGCATAGAGTCCGCCGCGGAATCCGGCGAGGATCTCGTCACGGCGGGTGCGCGAACCGAGCGCTACGTCGAAGACCTCGGCCCTCTGGGCGGCGCTCCAGCCGCGGGCGAGCTCATAGAGTTCGCGGAAGGGGCGGGTGGTAACCGGGTAGAGCAGCGTGGCGGCGATATCCGCGGCGGTATCGACCGGCTTGACCAGGTCCACGCGCGGGGCAGGAGCGCCTGCGACGGACGGCAGGTTCTGTTCGGCCCAGCGCTTCAGGTGGTCGCGGGAACGGATGGCATGTTCGTCGGGTTCGGCGTGGCGCGCGAGCGTGGGCGCCAGGGGCTCGCTGGACGCCTCCGGATCCCACCGGCAATCGGGCTCGGCCGCGCAGGCCTGAGCGAGCTCTTCGCCAAGCTGCCGCACCTCGGCGTACTCGGAAGCCTTGAGCCGCCGGATCTGCTTTTCGACCGTGCGGATGCTGGCCACCTGACCGACATTAGTGGGAACGCCCCAGAACAGCAGATACCGCGCCACGTCGAAGGCACGCGCCGCCAGGTTGCGGCGGTAGGCCTCGGGCTTCATCTCTTCCGGCCGGGGGAGGCGCTCGGCCAGCAGGTCGAAGGCCAGCCGATTGACTTCGCCATAGGCAGCCAGCAGGGCCTCGCCGCCCGTGCGATAGGCCGTGAGGTCCGCGCCTTCGAGTTCGGGAGGATTGACGAATCCGGAGAGGGAAAAATCCTGGTAGCGCGACGATTTCGCCTGGCCGTCCCAGAGCGGCTCGGCTTCGATCTCGGTGGCCCCGAGCTCCGAAATGCCTTCGAAACAGATGACGGTATGGCCGAGATCGGCAATGGAAGCGTGGCCGTACTGGAAGTAGAAGCTTTCGAGAAACTTCTGTGAATCATGCGACCGCACCCAGGCGATCGAATCCCGGATGGAATCGGGCGACCGGCTGTAGCGCGCCAAAGCGTAGGCGCTTTTTTCGGGCGGCATGGGCGCCACCGTGACGACGCGTTTCGTGGGAGTCAAGAAGTTATGATAACGGGGTGCGGATCCGAATCCAACGCGTCCACCAGGACGCCGTCCTCCCCGTTTATGCCCATGGTCCTCAGGAAGATGCTGGAATGGACCTGCATGCCACTGAAACTGTGACGCTTGAGCCGCGTGTGCCGGCGCTGGTCGGCACTGGGCTGATTATCGAACTGCCGCCCGGCTACGAAGCGCAAATTCGCCCTCGCAGCGGGCTCGCCCTGAAGCACGCGATCAGTATGCCGAACGCTCCGGGGACAATCGACCCGGGCTATCGCGGCGAGCTGCGCGTCCTGCTGATCAATCTCGGACGCGAAAGCTATACCATCCACCCCGGCGACCGCATCGCGCAGATGATCGTGGCGCGCTACGAAGCGGTGGAATGGGTCGAGGAGCCGCCGGCGGCGTCACAGCGGGGCGCCGGAGGCTTCGGCTCTTCGGGGCGGTGAGCGCCGCCACGCCGCCGTTCGATGTCTAATTTCAGCATTTCAGACTCTATTTACTTGAATTAAGCACGCCCACGGTCCAAACTGGACGAAAATGGGCATCAATATCGGTCTGGATATCGGGGCTATCTCCCTCAAGCTGGCCGCGCTCGGCAAACCGGGCGACATGGCGGCGCTCCAAGCGCTGTGTGGCGCCCATCCGGAGTTCCGGCTCTCGACCTTCGACGGCCGGCCGCTCTTGCTCTCCGACTATCGCCGCATCTCCGGCAGCCCGATCCAATCCACCTACGATCTCCTGCACGAATTCTATGAGGCCGTACCCGAACGCATGGTGGAAGGCATCCGGGTCACCGGCTCGGGCAGCCGCACCATCGCGAAAGTCCTCGGCCTGTTCTTCGAAAACGAGTTCAAGGCGATCGCCCGCATGATCGGCACGCGATACCCGCAGGTCCGCACGGTCTTCGAAATCGGCGGCGAAAGCTCGAAGTACATCCGGCTCGATGGCTCGAACATCCTCGACTACGACCGCTCCGGCGAATGCGCCGCCGGTACCGGCAGCTTCCTCGATCAGCAGGCGCTTCGCTTGCAGTATTCCGTGGAAGAAGTGGGCGCCATCGTCTGCACGGCAGGCTGCGCCGCCCGCATCGCCGGGCGCTGCTCCGTGTTCGCGAAGAGCGACATGATCCATGCGCAGCAAAAAGGCTACTCGCCGGCCGAGATCCTGCGAGGGCTGTGCGATGCGGTGGCGCGGAACTTCAAAAGCTCCATCGTCAAAGGCCGGCCGGTAGAAGCGCCGGTGGCCCTGATCGGCGCCGTCTCGCAGAACGCCGGGGTCACCAATGCGATCCGCGAAGCCTTCGGGCTCTCCGCCGACCAGCTTTTCGTCCCCGAGGAATACGCCTGGTGCGGAGCGATCGGCACCGCAATCCTCGAAGCCGAAGAGATGCGGAAACGCTCGATCCTCGAAATCCACCGGCTGCGCCAGCACGATACCGAAGAGACGGTACAGGACACGCATCCGCTCGCGACCGAGAACGTCGTCCAGTTGCGCGACCGCGTGCCAGTGTACGTGCCGCCGCCGGACGGCTCCAAAATCCCGGCTTACCTGGGGCTCGATATCGGCTCGGTTTCGACCAACGTGGTGGTGATCGACGAATTCGGCACGGTAATCCACGATGTTTACCTGCGGACAGCCGGGCGGCCGATCGAGGCCGTGCAGCAGGGCCTCACCGAGGTGCAACAGAAGTGGGGCGACCGCCTGAAGGTGGTCGGCGTCGGCACCACTGGATCGGGCCGCGAGCTGATTGCCGAGTTCGTAGGCGCCGATGCGGTCAACGACGAGATCACCGCGCACAAGACAGGCGCGATCCACGTTTCCAGCACGCTCGGTGGCGAGCCGGTCGACACCATTTTCGAGATTGGCGGGCAGGATTCTAAATTCATCTCGATCGAAAACGGCGTGGTAGTGGATTTCGCGATGAACGAAGCGTGCGCCGCGGGCACGGGCTCATTCCTCGAGGAGCAGGCCGAAAAGTTAGGCATCAGTATCAAGGGGGAGTTCGCCAGACTGGCGCTTTCGTCTCCCGCGCCGACACGCCTGGGCGAACGCTGCACCGTCTTCATGGAACGCGACGTCACGGGCTGGATGCACAAGGGCGAAACGGTGCCCAGCCTGGTGGCGGGGTTGGCCTACTCGATCGCGCTGAACTATCTGAACCGCGTGGTGCGCGGCCGCAAGATCGGCAAGGTGATCTACTTCCAGGGCGGCACGGCTTACAACGACGCGGTGACGGCCGCCTTCGCCAGCCTGCTCGGCAAGAAGATCACGGTGCCGCCCTACAACGGAGTGATGGGCGCGATCGGCATGGCGCTCATCGCGCGGCAGTGGCATCAGGCCACCCGGGGCGAGACGCGGTTCCGCGGGTACGACCTCGACAAGCTCCAACTCACCACCCGCGATTTTGTTTGCAAGGCGTGCTCCAACCTCTGCGACATGAAAGAGTTTGTCATCGAAGGCCAAAAGAGCTACTGGGGCGACAAGTGCTCCGATAAGTTCCGCAAACCCTCTTCGACGGGCCGCAAGCCCGTGATCGACGACCTGTTCGCCTTCCGCGAGCGGCTGATGGACGCGCTGCCGACCGGCGCCGGCGGACACTTCCAGATCGGGCTTCCGCGCGCGATGTCCCTGATCGACCGGCTGCCCTTCTGGCGGCACTATTTCGCCGGGTTGGGGATGGAGACGGTACTTTCGCCGGTGACGGACCCGCGGATCTCGGCCAAAGGCATCGAACTGGCGGTGGCGCAGCCGTGCTACCCGATTCAGGTCGCGCACGGGCATGTACACGCGCTGATGGAATCGAGCGTCGATTACGTCCTGGTCCCCAACATGGCTGACGCCGAGGCCGAGGAAGGCTCCTGCGCGTCGCATTACTGCCCGTGGAACCAGACCCTGCCGTGGGTGCTGCGATCGGTCCCGGCGCTCGAACCACACCAGCACCGCTTCCTGATCCCGACGCTGCATTTTCAGCTCGGGCCGGTACAGGTGAAGAAGGCGCTGGCCGAGACCGTACAGCGGCTGGGCGTGACGCGCCGCGCGAGCGACCAGGCGGCGGACGCGGCCTACACGGCGCAGCGCGAGTTTCAGGCGAAGCTGCTCGAAGCGGGGAAGCACGCGTTGGCGGTGCTCAAAGAGACCGGCGAGCCCGGGCTGGTGCTGGCGGGTCGCGGCTACAACATCTATGACCGGGGCGTGAATTGCGACATCCCGCGAAAGCTGCGGCATCGTTATGGCGCCAACGTCATCCCGCTCGACTTCCTGGTGACCGGCCGGGAATCCATCGGGAACCTGCACGACAACATGTACTGGGCCTCGGGACGCAAGATTCTGGAAGCCGCACGCATCGCAGCGCAGGAAGCCAGGCTGCACCTCGTTTACATCACCAACTTCAAGTGCGGGCCCGATTCGTATATCAAGCACTTCGCGCGGGAAGCGGCGGGCGCGCCCCTGCTCATCCTGCAGTTCGACGGACACGGAAACGACGCGGGGTACATGACGCGCTGCGAAGCGTATCTCGACAGCAAAGGAATTCTGAGATGCTACCAACAGTCGACCAGCATCCATTAAAAGGCAAGGTCATTCAGATCCCGCCGATGGCGTATGGGAGCGCGCGCGCCTTCGCTTCGGCATTCCGCGCCATCGGGCTGGAGGCGGAACCGACGCCGCCATCGGACCATCGGACGCGCGAACTCGGGGCACGCTACACATCGGGCGACGAGTGCTATCCGGCCAAGGTGACGGTGGGCGATTTCATGAAGGTGCTGGAGCGGCCGGGGCAGGCGGCGTCGAAGCTCGCATTGTTTATGCCGACGGCGCAGGGCCCTTGCCGTTTTGGGCAGTACGCGCCATATCTGCGGCATATTCTCGACACCAACGGCTACGACGACGTCGAAATTCTTTCGCCGACCAGCCAGAACGCTTACGGAGGGCTGGGTACTCTTTCGAAGCCGTTCGTTCGAACGGGCTGGCGCGCCCTGCTATCCGCCGACCTGTTGGAGAAACTGCTCCTGATCCACCGGCCGTACGAAGAGCGCCGCGGCGATACGGAAGGGGCCTACGAGGAGTCGCTCGACGACCTGTGCCGCACGCTCGAGGAGACGGCGGTCGAACCCGCTACGCAGCTCGAAGCGTTGCGCGTCTCGATGGTCCGCGCGCGGGGACGATTCCGGGCGCTCGGCGTGCGGCGCGAGCGGAACCAGCCGTTGATCGGGATTGTCGGCGAGATTTTCTGCCGCCTGAACGCGTTCTCGAATGAAAACCTGGTGCAATGCCTGGAAGGCTACGGCGCCGAAGCGTGGCTTTCGGACATCACGGAATGGATCTGGTACACGACCTCCGAGCACTTCCGGAAATTGAAGCTACAGAATCGCATCTGGACGCTGGAAGCGCTCGGCGCGTGGATTCGCAATAAAGTGCAGAAGCACGACGAGCACGTTCTGGTGGAGACCTTTGCCGAGGAGTTCCGCGGCCGCGAAGAACCCGATATCTACGAAGTGCTGGAGTGCGCCGGGCCGTACCTGCCGCGCGAGGGAGCGTTCGGCGAGATGGTGTTGAACGTCGGGAAGGTGGTGCACCTGGCGAAGAAAGGCGCGGCCGGAATCATCGACATCAGCCCCTTCACGTGCATGAACGGCATCGTATGCGAGGCCATCTATCCGCGGATCAGCCGCGACCTGGGCGGCATTCCGATTCGCAACTTCTATTTCGACGGCACGCAATCGGATCTGGATCGGGATCTGGGTGTGTACATGGAACTGGCGCGGAGCCATCAGAAGAAGCGGGCGTGAGAACAATACGCTTCCACTCGACCTTTGGCTTCTGGAAATTGACGAGCAAACACACGGTCCGGCCGGAGGCTCGCAGATAGTTGAGACATTGGGCCATATGTTCGTTGGCGAGGCGTTCCACACACTTCAACTCCACAACGAGCAAATCCTCAACTAACAAATCGGCAAAGTATTCTCCTACACAGTAGCCCTTATACACCACAGGCAGCGACGCTTCTGCCGCGACGTGGATGCCTCGGAAGTTCAACTCCCGAAGCAAGGCACGCTGGTAGACCTTCTCGAGGAACCCTGCGCCCAGCGTGTTAGAGACTTCGAATATTGCTGCCAGTACCTTATCAGTTAAGGTGTTTAAACTTGTGTTATCCGCGTCCATCTGTGTTCATCTGTGGCTAAAGAATTATCGGTGGGATGCTAAAAGAACGATATGGCCGCAGATGAACGCAGATGAACACAGATAAGGCCAAGAGGAGGTCTATCCGAGCGGGCTGCGCTTCATGACGTAGTCGACAGCTTCCTGCGGAACGCTGAAGTGCGACATCGCGCTGTTGCCCATGTAGCCGACTTCCTTGTAGCCCATAGGCGTGGTGTAGTATGCATCCACGACCATGCGGCGGGCCCACGAGAAGAATTCGATTCCGGGATTCAGTTCCGGAGTCGCGTTCCTGCGATAGGCGATGCGATCGAGCAGCGCGGTCTGCTGATCGGGCGCGGCATCGACGAAGTTCTTGCCGTAGCGGTGTTGCATCGCGTTATCGATCCACATGAGGCCGCCCGTATAGATCTCGCGCATCTCCGTTGAGGCATTGCAGAGGAAGTCGATGAAGTCGGCCGAACCTGCCGCGAGCGCACCCTTCGAATGCTCGTCCTCCGGAATGATCAGGTCCGAAAGGCGCTGCACCGTGGCATATTCGTGCGGCGTCAGGGCCTTGGGACGGTACGGCCCTGCCTGCTTCGCTTCGGCCACGGCTTCGTGTACGTGCTGCGTTTCCTGCGCCGAAAGCATGCGGCCGGCAGCCAGTGCCGCGCCGGCCCGGGCAATCAGATCGCGCCGGGAAACTTTGGTCTCGTCAGACATTGCCTTTCCTCATTTCTTCGGCCAGGTATTCGGAAGCCCGCCAGGAAAACGCCACGATACTCAGCGTGACATTCTTATCGGGATTGCCCACGAACGGAGCCGCGTCGCACACGAACAGGTTCTTCACGTCGTGCGCCTGACAATAGCCGTTCAGCGCCGAGGTTCGCGGATCCCTGCCCATCCGCACGGTGCCCGCTTCGTGAATGATGGTGCCGCCGGCGGCGATCGCCCGATCCGCTTCGGGACGGCTGCTGGTCACCGTACCACCCATGGTCTCGATGATGGATTCGAAGGTCTCCTCCATGTGCTTGACCTGTAGGATTTCGTGCTCGTTCGCCTTCCAGTGGAAGCGCAGCACCGGGATACCCCATTGGTCGACGCGGGAGGGGTCGATTTCGCAATAGCAATCGCGATTGGGGATCATTTCGCCGCGGCCGGCGAAGCCGACGAAGGCACCGTACTCGTTGCGGATCGACTCTTTCAGGCTCTTGCCATAGCCTTCGTGGCGCGAACACTGGCCGGCGAAGGAGCCCAATTGCGGCATACCGAAACCGCCGCCGATTTCGATGTGATAGCCGCGCGGAAAGTCCTTCTTCTTGTCTTCGTAGAGCCACCACGGCACATAGACATGCATGCCGCCGATGCCGTCGCTGTTGTGGCGCGGCATCCCGGCGAGCGCCGGCACATAGCCGGACATGCTGAAACCCACGGTGTCGGTCAGGTTGCGGCCCACCGCGCCCGAAGAGTTCCCGATGCCTTGCGGAAAGCGAGCCGACTTCGAATTGAGCAGCAACCGCGCCGACTCGCAGGCGCTGGCCGCCACCACGACGGCCCGGCAGCGCACCTGCTTTTCCGTGCGGGTGGCCTTGTCGACATACGAAACCGCGGTCACCTTGCCGGAGGAGTCGCTAACCAGCTCGCGCGCCATGGCGCCGGTAATGATCGTCAAGTGCCCGGTCTTCATCGCCGGGAAAATCATCGCCTGGCTCGACGAGAACGCCGAAGCGGTCTGGCATCCGCGCCCGCACTGTCCGCAGTAGTGGCAAGCCGCGCGGCCGTTGAGCGGCTTCGTCAGCATCGCCATGCGCGAGGGGATGCAGGGAATGTTCAGCTTGCCGCAAGCCTTCTGCACCAGTTGCTCGTGGACCCGCGGCGCAATCGGCGGCAGGAAGTTGCCGTCGGGCGCGGTGCGCAGACCTTCCTTGGTGCCGGTGACGCCGATGAAGCCTTCCGCCTTGTCGTACCACGGCGACATCTCTTCATATGTCACCGGCCAGGGATCGCTCAAGCCATCTTCCGGCTGGAAATCGTAGTCGGAGAAGCGCAGCGAAATGCGGCCGTAGTGATTCGTCCGGCCGCCGAGGATGCGCGACCGGAACCACTGGAAATCGGTGCCGGGGGCCACGGTGTAGGGCTCGCCGGGAACATTCCAATAGCCGTTCGGCGCCTCGAAATAGCCCCACTGCTGGCGGCCGAAGTACAGATCGGCGTGCGCGCCCGCGCCTCGATGATCCACCTGGTAGGGGAGGACGTGCTCCTTGAAATCCTTAGCGGGGTTCAACATCGGGCCGGCTTCGAGCAGTGCGACGTTCAGGCCGCGGTCCGTGAGGACTTTGACCGCCGTGCCGCCTCCGGCTCCGGAACCGACCACAACCACGTCGAAAACCTGAGGGGTTCTGATGACTTGCAGCATCCGTAAACCTTTTGTTCCGATTCTACTCCAGGAAGAACCCCATAGGCACGTCGTACGGTAAGCATCGTATATCGGTCTCGATGCATGGTGGAGGACGCACTATCTTGCGATAATGAATGATTAACGGGGGTCTGGTGACAATTAGCAGTCTCCCCGCCGATACAGCGGAGCCGCGAACGACAACACGCGGCGCGATTGTATGGGTTGGGGTCGCACTGATCGTGCTATTCGTCTTCATTACTTTCTTGAGCCGCGCGTACCATAATACGCGCCGCAGCCGCGCAGAAGGCCGCTATCGCGAGGGAATCGAACTGGCACAGCAGGGTAAGAACGATCGCGCAGCCGACGACTTTCGCGCTGCGCTGGTCTATGAACACGACGATCCCAAGTACCGCTTCGCCCTGGCAAAGGCCCTGATCAGCCTGGGCCGCTGGGAAGAAGCCGATAGCCACCTGCTCGAGCTGCAGCAGCGTGATCCGACCAACGGACCGATCAACCAGATGCTGGCGCGGCTGGCGATGCGGGCCGGCCGCTACGACGAAGCGATCGACGATTACAATCGCGCGATCTACGGCTACTGGTCCGAGAACCCCGACGAAAACCGCATTGCCACCAGGCTCGAGCTAATCCAGGTGCTGGACCAGGAGGGCCTGCAGAAGCAGGTGTTGGCGGAACTGCTGGCGCTTGCCGGCGAAGTGCCGGAAAACGATCTCGACATGCGCCGCAAGGTGGCTGCCATGCTACTGGCGCACCATTCGCCTCAACACGCGGCGGAGATGTATCGCGCCATTCTTTCGACTCACCCGCATGACGCCGGCTCACAGCAGGGGTTGGGCGAAGCCGATTTCGACCTGGGCGACTACGTGAGCGCGCGCAATGCCTTCCGGTCCGCGCTACGCAGCGGCGCGACGGACCCGGCGATCACGCAACGGATCGCCCTCTCCGAATCCATTCTCGACCTGGATCCGACGCTGGTCCGCCTGAGCGCGAGCCAGAGGCGCCAGCGCGCCGAAGAGTTGCTGCGGCGCTCGCTCGACAGTGTCAGCGCCTGCACTGCGGTGCCCGAGGATCTTTCCACCGCGGCACAGAAAGTGCTGTCAACGAAGCCGAAGCGAAGGTCCGAGGACGATACGGCCGAGACCCTTACGCTGGCGCAGGAATTGTGGAATCTGCGGCAATCCTCCTGCGCCCAGAAACCGGAGACCGACCAGGCCCTGGCGGCCGTAATGGCGGAACTCGCAAAGCAATGACCCCATTCGGCTACGGCAAACATCTGACTCTGAGCGAAGGCCAGCGGTTCCTGCTTCTGGCGATTTTGATCGGCGCTTTCTCGGGACTGATGGTGGTCGCGTTCCACATCGCGATCGACCTGCTCAGTTGGTATAGTCTGGGGGCGCTTTCCGGCAAATTCCGCTTCGGCCGGCTGGTCTCTCCGGCGCTGGGCGCGGTCGCCGCCACCTTCATCGCCACCCGCCTGTTTCCGGCCGCGCGCGGCAGCGGAGTCAACCAGACGAAGGCTGCCTTATACATTTCCGATGGCTTCGTGGACCCCACCACGCTACCCGGCAAGTTCCTGGCATGCTCCATTTCGATCGGGTCGGGCAACTCGCTGGGGCCCGAAGATCCGGCGCTGCAAATGGGAGCGGGCGTGGCCTCTCTGCTCGGCAGGATCTTCCATCTGGGCCGCAAGAACATGCGGCTGATCGCGCCGGTGGGCGCGGCCGCCGGAATCGCGGCGGCGTTCAACACTCCGATCACGGGCGTGCTGTTCGTGATGGAGGAAGTGGTCGCTTCCTGGAATGCCGGTGTGGTGGGTTCGATCGTGCTCTCGGCCGTTTCGGCGGTGGTGGTGGTGCGGTGGTTCCTGGGGAACGAGCCGCTCTTCCGGGTGCCGGTTTTCGAGTTTCAGCACCCGAGCGAGTTGATTGTCTACGCCGCCATCGGAGTAGTCGGCGGCCTGCTTTCCGCGGGCTTCATCCAGCTCATCGAAAGCCTGCATGCCCGGCTTGACCGTATTCCGAACCGGAACCTGCTGTTGCAGGCGTTGTGCGGCGGCCTCTTTTGTGGCTTCGTGGGGCTGTGGCTCCCCGAGGTGATGGGCTCCGGCTATGACGCTATCGACTTCGCGCTGCACGGGCGGTTTCCGTGGAACCTGCTGCTGATTCTGGCGGCGGCGAAGCTGCTGGTGACGATCATCTGCTTCTCGACCGGCGTGCCCGGCGGAATGTTCGCGCCCACGCTGTTCGTGGGAGCGATGCTGGGCGGAGGTTTGGCCGGCCTGGCGCACCACTATTCCGCGCTGGTGACGAGCCCCGTCGGCGCGTACGTGCTGGTGGGAATGGGGACGTTCTTTTCCGGCGTCTTTCGCGCGCCCATGACCTCAATCTTCATGGTGTTCGAAACCAGCGCCAGCTATGTCATCATTCTGCCGGTGATGATCGCCAATACCATCTCGTATTTCATTTCGCGGAGCCTTCACCCGGTTCCGTTCTTCACCATGCTGGCGCGCGAGGAAGGCATCGACCTGCCATCGGCGGAGGAGTACCGCTCCACGGAAGTCCTGCGCGTGGAGGATGCCATGCGCCCGCTGCCTGAAGGCATGCTGCTGGATAAGGCGCCGGCCGTCTATCCGGATGTGACGCTCGACGCCGCACTGCGGCTCCTGGCGGACAATCCGATCCTGTGCGTGGCCAGCCGCGACAATCCGCAAACACCGATCGGTGTGCTCGCGCTGGCGGATGTGCGGCGGGCTTACGGATTCCCCGAGGACGGCTCGAGGGCCGGCGAGGCAAGCGGGGTCCCTGATACAATCGACCGCTGATGGCTAAATTCAACCGCCGCCAATGGCTTCAAGGCACCGCCGGAATCACGGCGCTGCAACTCGCCGCGCAGAACCGCACCTCCGGCAAGATGCGTCTCGGCGTGATTACGGGAGTCTCGCCGGACCCCGACGCCGCGATCAAGCGGGTTCACGACCTCGGCTTTCCCACCTGCCAGATCAGCGTACGAGACACCGGCGATGCCGCGGCGGCCGCGCTTCGCAAGGCGCTCGACCGCTACAGAGTGGAGGCGACTTCGGCGGTGGCGGGAGGACCAGGCCCCGAGATCTACGACTTCTATCGCGGGCCGCAAACCATCGGACTGGTGCCGCGCGCCACGCGGGAGGCCCGCATCGCGCGCATGAAAGAGGTCTCGGACTTCGCGAAAAAGGCGGGCATTCCCGCCGTGCAGAGCCATTGCGGCTTCATCCCGGAGGATCCCAACGAGCCGCTCTATAGCGAAGCGGTGGCGGCCATCCGCACGGTAGCGGCGTACTGCAAACAGAACGGCCAGAACTTTCGCTGCGAGACCGGCCAGGAAACGCCCATCACGCTGGTGCGCGCGATCCGCGACGTGGGCCTCGACAATGTCGGCGTCAATTTCGACGTGGCCAACCTGATTCTGTACGGCAAGGCCAATCCGGTGGATGCTGCGGATATCCTAGGGCCCTACGTGCAAGGTGTCCATGCGAAGGATGGCCTGTATCCGACCGATCCGCACAAGCTCGGCGAAGAGGTAGCGATCGGCAGCGGGAAGGTCGATTTTCCCGTGATCATCGCGAAACTGAAGAAGATCGGCTATCGCAATCCGCTGACGATTGAGCGCGAGATCCGCGGCGAAAAGCAGACTGCCGATATATTGGCCGCCAAAGCGTATCTGGAGAAGCTGATCGGTTAGTGTCTTCGCCATAAGATCTAGTAAGGTCAAGAACCCCGGATGGATGGCGATTTTCGATTGAGAGGTTGGGGGGCTAGTCGCACATACCCCGCATTCGTATCCGCATTTACCCTTAGGGCAGTAGTTACCGCTGCAGAGTCGCAGCCGCCCATATAAATGCGAGCCAAAGCAGCCCGCGGAACGAATCAAAGGAGAACTGCGAATATGATGAACCGACCCTTGGTGTTGGCTGGAGTCCTGACTCTGGCAACTCTTTCCTCACTCAGTGCGAAATCGTACGACATCCTGATCGACTCCACGACGAAGGCTGGCGCGATCCAACTGAAGCCCGGTGAATACAAACTGAAGGTCGAAGGCTCCAACGCCGTTTTCATGGACGTGGAGACGGCGAAGACCTACAGCACGCCCGTGAAGGTACAAACCCAAGCGAAGAAATACCAGGTGACCGCCGTGGATAGCATGAAAGTCGACGGCGTTCCCACGATGACCGCCA
Source organism: Terriglobia bacterium (assembly GCA_963796675.1). Taxonomy (GTDB): domain Bacteria; phylum Acidobacteriota; class Terriglobia; order Bryobacterales; family Bryobacteraceae; genus CAWCDJ01. The sequence continues at coordinate 536,628 of CAWCMS010000013.1, read as the reverse complement.
TCGAACTGGGCGGCACTCCCAACGAACTTACGTTCGGAGAGTAAGACGCTCAGTTCCAGTAATTGCGGTCGAGGCTGCGGTACTGCACTGCTTCGGCGACATGCTTTGCAGCAACCGTCTCGGATTCGGCAAGATCGGCCATCGTGCGGGCCACTTTGAGGATACGGTCGTGCGCGCGGGCGGAGAGGCCCATGCGGCGGACCGCCATCTCCAGGGTGCGCTCGCCCGAATCGTCGAGCGCGCACTGCTTGCGGATCATACGTGAAGGCATCCGCGAATTATAGTAACCACGGGCCTGCTGCACGTCGCGGGCCCGTTCGACACGGAGGCGGATCTCGGCGGACGATTCGGCGGTAGAAGGTCCGCGGAGTTCCTTGTAGGGGACGGCGGGCACCTCGACGTGGATGTCGATGCGGTCAAGCAGCGGGCCGCTGATCTTGCCGAGATACTGCTGAATCTGGCCCGGCGTGCAGCGGCACTCCCGGGTGGTATCTCCATAGAAGCCGCACTTGCAGGGATTCATCGCGGCAACCAGCATGAAACTCGAGGGAAAGCAGAGCGTCATATTGGAACGGGCGATGGTGACGGAGCCGTCTTCGAGCGGCTGGCGAAGAATTTCGAGTACGTCGCGCGGGAACTCGGGAAATTCGTCCAGGAAGAGTAATCCGTGATGGGCGAGACTGACTTCGCCCGGCCGTGGCACCCCCGACCCGCCGCCGATCAATCCGGCACCGGAGACGGTGTGGTGAGGTGAGCGGAACGGACGCTCATGCAAAAGTCCCGCACCGCTGCGCAGCATTCCCGCAATACTGTGCACCTTGGTGGTTTCGATGGCCTCCTCGAAAGTCAGGGGCGGCAGGATACCCGCCATACGCTTGGCGAGCATGGTCTTGCCCGAACCCGGAGGTCCAATCAGAAGCACGTTATGGGCTCCGGCGGCGGCGACTTCGAGTGCGCGCTTCGCCATCGTCTGTCCGCGAACGTCGCGGAAGTCGGGCGCGGTGGCCGATTCCGGTGTATGGCCGTTCAGTTGCCGGGCAGCGGGTGTAAATTCCTCGGGCTGGGCGAGAAGTGCGACCACTTCCGCCAGGTGCCGTACGCCATAGACGCGGACGCCTTCGACCACGGCTGCTTCGGCGGCATTTTCCGCGGGCAGAATCAAATTCTGGATGCCCTGATCCCGCGCGCAAACTGCAACGGAAAGCGCGCCGCGAACCGGACGGATGGCGCCATCCAACGAAAGTTCTCCCACGAAGATGTGGCGGTCAAGGGCTTTGACCGTTCCCATCGCTCCGAGAATACCGAGGGCCATGGGGAGGTCGAACCCGGCGCCTTCCTTGCGGACATTAGCGGGGGCGAGGTTGATGGTAACGGCCTTTGCGGGGTAGCCGAAGCCTGAATTGAGGAGCGCGGATTTGATGCGCTCGCGGCTTTCGCGGACAGCCGTATCGGGCATACCGACCATGACGAAGTCGCGCGCCGAGCCTGACGAATACATGTCGACTTCGACATCGATCAGGTGCGCATCGATGCCATAAACGGCGGCGCTGCGAGTTTTGAACAGCGCCATAAGCTGCGGAGACCCCCTAAAAGAAAGTATACGTGAGCGCCGGAGGGTGCGTCACGAAGGAAGCTGCGCTAAACTCAGAAAGGCCAACCACTTGGCTGGAGTGGCGGAACTGGCAGACGCACGGGACTCAAAATCCCGCGCCCTTCACTGGGCATGTGGGTTCGACCCCCACCTCCAGCACCAACTTTATCTATCGTTCGATCCGCAGCCGGAAGGGCGACGCCGGCAGGCCGCTCGAATTGTAGAGATTGCAATCCGGGTTGTCTTTCCATCCATACCTCACCCAAACCGGGTGTTTCGCCCTGGAACTCCGCACCTCTACCGAGCTGCCTTCGATCGCTGCCTCCGCTGGGACAAAGTCGCCGTTCTGCCCGGCAAGCTCGAAGCCGCGCACTGCACCGCCGCGCGCCGTGAGGCCTCGCGCGTGATCGAACCGGATGACGGCCGCGCGATGTTCGAGCTCCCCCCGCCTCGGCGAAGGCCCGGAATACTCGACCTTCTCTCCATACGCCAGGGCTCGCGCGGCGAGTGACAAGCGCATGCCCACTGTCTTCTTGTCGGGCGGGTGAATATTGTCGGGCGTCCCCACATCGATCGTCACTGCCATCGCGGTGGCGGGCAGGGCAAGCGCTTCTCTTTGCCCCTCGCGCAGATCGGGCCAATCGCTATTTGGAGCGTGGTAGTTCGCAAGCTGCACGAAGAGAAACGGAAGATCGCCGAGGCCCCAGGCACGCCGCCAGTCCTTGATCATGGCCTGGAAAAGCTTCCCGTATAGCGGCGCGCGGAGTTTCGATCCATTGGCCTCTCCCTGATACCAGATCACGCCGCGGATTGCGAAGGGAGTGATCGGCGCCACCATCGCGTTGTACAGCACTCCGGGTTCCCACGGGCTCCCGGCCCCAACCGGCTTTTCGGGCGGAGGCGGCACAGGCCGATGCTTCCGGCGATCGGCTTCGGTGGCCTTCTCCCAATCCTTCGCGGCGCGGTGGTAACGCAGCCGTTCGAGCGCATAGTCCTGCATCCGCGCGTCCCATTCGGCGAACACGGGCATGAGCGACGGATCTTCCGCGATGGCATGCCGGCTGGTCCAGCCGTCAACCGGCGTGCCTCCCCAGGCTGTCTGAATCAGACCGATGGGAACGCCCGTGCTCGCCTGGATCAGGCGTCCGAAATGGTAGGCGACCGCAGAGAATCCGGCCGCCGTTTCGGGGGTGCACTCACTCCACATTTCCCCGACCAGATTGTCGGCCGGATACTCCGAGGTCTTGTGCATGGCCCGCACCAGGCGGATGTGCGGATAGCGCGCGGCGGCAATTTCCTTCTCCGCATCGGCCGCCCAGCGTAACGGCCACTCCATGTTCGATTGACCGGCGGCCACCCAGACGTCGCCGACCAATACGTCCTTCAGCAGATAGCGATTGCTGCCGGCGATCTCCATTTCGAAGGGGCCGCCGGCATCTCCGGGAGGCAGGTACACGCTCCAGCGTCCCAGTTGGTCGGCCACTGAGCGGCGCTCATTCTGGCGGAAGGCAACAGAGACAGTCTCTCCCGGTTCCGCCATTCCCCAAATGTGGACCGGCAAACCGCGCTGCACGACCATATGGTCGGCAATGAGGTAGGGCAGCGACACGGCCGCCGCCGCGCTCGAGGGAAAGAGGAGGGCCAACGCTAACGGAAAAATTACAGGCCCCCGGGGCGCCCGGCTGCGAATCATAAAGAACTATCGTATCGGGAAGCGGCGCGGCCGCAGGGCAGGCAGAAGCACCAAGGCAAGCTCCGTGAGGATCCGCTAGCGTGCGCACCAGCCGCCATCGATCAGGATGTCGGTGCCTGTGATGAAGCCGGAGCTCTCCGAACATAGGTAGACAGCCAGCTGTCCGATCTCCTCGACGCGTCCCCATCGCCCCACCGGGATGTTGGCGAGAAACTGCGCGTTGGCTTCGGCATTCTCGATCAGGGTGCGATTCATCTCGGTGGCGAACGGGCCGGGGCTGATGCCGTTGCAGGTGATGCCCTCGGTCGCGAGTTCGAGTGCGAGAGAGCGCGTCATGCCGAGGAGCGCCGCCTTGCTGGCGGAGTAAGCTGTGCGGCCCGGCAGCGATACCCACGCCATAATCGAAGTCAGATTGAGAATGCGCCCATAGCCGACTCCGGTCATGTGCGGAACAAACGACCGGCACATCAGGAACGCCGCCGTGACGTTCGTGTCCATCACGCGGTGCCACTCTTCGAGGGTGAAATCCGTGACCGGCTTGCGCACGTTGATTCCAGCGTTGTTCACCAGAATGTTCACTTTGCCGAATTGAGCGGTAACGTCTTGTTCCAACTGCCGCACCTGCTCCTCGCTGGTAACATCGGCCGGAAAGGCGCTAGCTTTGCCGCCTGCTGCCGCGATTTCGGCGGCCACCGCGTTCAATAATCCGGCGTCGCGCGACACCAGGGCGACGCGCACGCCTTCGGCGGCCAACGCTATCGCCATCGCTTTCCCCAGTCCTTTACTGGCGCCGGTGATTAGCGCCGTGCGTCCATCCAGTCCGCGGCTTGCATTGGTCATTTGTCCAGCTTCTCACAGCTATGCCTGCCCGGGATTCCCTTGGCCTCCGGCGTGCTGGAAAACCAGTGGGATGTCGTGGAATCGGGCCATATCCAGGGTGAAATCGATTGCGGAAGGTTGTAGCCATGAAAAACTTGCGCTAATTTTAACGATCGGGCTGGTGCTCGGCACCTTCCCGATATTCGGGTTACCGACCATCCTCTGCATCGTTGCCGCCCTTTCCCTGCGGCTGAACGTGGCGGCGCTGCAGGTGGTCAATCAACTGACCTCTCCTCTGCAGATCGCCTTGTTGGTGCCGCTGGCCCGCGTGGGGTTAAAAATCCCCGTGACCTCGGATGCAACGGCTCTGGAACGCCTGGGTGCGATGGCTTTACAGGCGGTGACAGGCTGGCTGATGGTTTGTGTTCCGGTGGGATTACTGGTCTATCTGGGGCTGATCTATTTCCTGCGACGGCAGGTCAAGGCATAAAAAAAGGGCAGGCCGGAAGGCCTGCCCGATTTTGCTGCCCTTCACTTCTTATCCGGGTCCGCGGGAGGATCCGCATCGCGCGTGGCGGAGCCGAAAGCCACGCTCGATTCTCCGGTATATTCGCGACAGTGATCGAGCTTCACCATGTTCACGCTGTTCACACCTTCGAACGATACGGCGAGTTCGGAGGTCTCCGGCAGCAGGAACTCGGTATCCGCGATCTGGATCATCTGATAGCGCATTGTCTCGGAGACCGCGTCGATTCCGATGCGGGACGGAATATCCTCTGCCTTGATTTCGAGCCGCACCAGATCGAGCGTCGTCGTGTCGACCCAGAACGAGCCTCTATAGGCGACGATCCCTTCATTGGCATCGTGCTTCAGCAGGAAGTTACTCTTCTCCTGCGACATGTGAAAGTCGTACTTATAAGTCTTGTGCCCATCCTTCTTGCCCGTGCCCGCGAACTCAAACTCCGCGCGGTCGGTGCGGAACAGGCTGACCATGTGAGCGCCGAATTCCCCGTCGCTAATGGTGCCGGTGGTGACGAGGCGCCCGGCGTGTCCGTCTTGAAACTCGCCGCCCGGTTTTGCATACATCTCGCGGTTGCCGACGAAGGCGACTTCCAACTCAACCCGATCCGCTTGCTGGAGCCCTGTGGAGGGCCTGCGGATAAAGCGGTCGATGGTTTCCGTGCAGGTGTAATTCGGTAGTTTCGAAAGGCGCGCCGCGACTTTTTCGCGGATGCGCTGGAGCAATTCCGAGGGGTCGACCTTGGGATCGCCCGCGAACATCTGAGCAGTTAAGGTGAGAAACGCAAATGCAGCGGCCGCCGCTTTTGGGCCCCTGCGGGACAACTGAAGGTACATCACACCGTCCCTCTCTGCGGCTGTAGATCCGGAAACGGCTGAGAACGGATCCTGCCGCTACTGTTACGGGCTGATTCCCGATGTGGAAAGGGCGGCTCAGAAGATGGGGTTCACAAGAAGTGCGCGAGGGCCGGCGGTGCAACCGGCCCCCGTGGGAATGCGTGGCTTACAGTGCGGCGAGGACTTCTTTATAGAGGTACTTGGCGCCTTCTACTCCATCCCAAGGTCCGTCTTCATACTCCAGAGCGAAAGTGCCCTGGAACCCGGCGTCGTTCATGATCTTCACCGAACGCTTTACATCATTATCTTTCCAGCGATTCCAATACTTGGCGTGAACGTTGGTGTGGGCATAGGGCGCCAGCGCCTTCAGGCCGTGATACAGCAGGTACTCGTGCTCCCAGTTGCAGAAATCGGGCGAAGCTTCGCAGAACGGACTGTTCACTTCGTCCACGATCGCCCGGATGTTGATTGGATTGGCCGTCAGCCCCCAGTGATTTTCGAGCGTCACTTTCACCCCGACCTGGCCGCCGTGATCCGCCATCTCTTTAAAGGATTCGATGCACCGATGCAGATAGGCCGCGAGCTCGTCATTCTTCGGATAGTCACCCGCCTTTACGACGGAGTTCGGAGCGATGCGCGGTCCGCCGCTGTTCACCCGCATCGACTTCGCGCCCAGAATCTTCGCACCGTCCAGCCACTTCTTCGCCACCTCGATGCCGGCCCGGCGCTTCTCGTCATCCACTTCGCAGATGTCGCGCGGAGCGTTATTCGAGATGTGCTGACACTTGGTTCCGGTGGCGGCCATCTTGCCGGCCATGCGATCGAGCCAGCGTTTCCCGGCAGCGCTCGACGGGTCGAACTCACGCGTCACGCGAGTGGCGGTCCCCACGAGCAGAGGAACTTCCACGTACATGCTGTCGTCGGCCACGTCGCCGAAGAGTCCCGAGAAGAGGTCCATGTGGGTCACGCCGGGGAACGTGTCCTTGGTGAACTGGGGAAAGTCGAGCATGGTCAATTCCCCATACTTCTTCTTCATTTCCTGGGTATGCGGGTTGTTCCCGAAGCCCATGCGGCTTTTGAAAATGTAGCGGATGGGCCACGTGTTGGAGGCGATCCGCGCCAGTTTCTCTTTTTCGGTGAGCGGCGCCGCGGCGGCGGGAGCCGCGGGAGCCAGAAGCAGGCCCGTAGCGCCTAAACCCGCGCCTGCGGCCTTAAAAAAATTCCGACGATCGATGGGAGCTTGCGGCTGTTTCTCATCCATGTGCGTGCGTCCTCCTGGTTGGAACTTCAGTCCAGGATAACAGGACTGCGAAGCTCCCGCGCCGCAGCCCGGCATTATGATATGTTGACGGCGACATGTGTTTGGAGGGACATTCCATGAACCTTTCGCGCGTATGGGGAGCGGCCTTTCTGCTGGCCGGAATGGCGGCTTTTGGGCAAACTGCCCAGACTCCCAATCCAGACATCCATTACCAGCTCGGGCCGGATTCGCTGACGCAGGAGGGCGTCCCCAAGGGCGAAATCCGCGGACCGTTCACGCTGCCGAGTAAGGCATACCCCGGCACCCAGCACACCTACTGGGTCTACGTGCCGGCGCAGTATGATCCCTCTGTAGCGGCCGGCCTGATGATCTTCAACGACGGACAGGCCTTCATGGCGCCCGAAGGCGATGCCCGCGCGCAGAACGTGATGGACAACCTGATTTACCGGCGCGAGATTCCTGTGATGATCGGCGTCTTCATCAATCCGGGCAGGCGCCCCGACCAGCCGGAGCCGAACCTTCGAGAGTGGGGCGACCGCACCACCAACCGGCCCACCGAATACAACACGCTCGACGACCTGTATGCGCGGGTGATCGTGGACGAGCTGCTGCCGGTCCTCTACAAGGAGTACAACATTGCGAAGGACCCCGACCGCCACGCGATTGGCGGCGCCAGTTCGGGTGCGATCGCTGCATTCACTGTGGCATGGCAGCGGCCCGAACAGTTCCACAAGGTGCTGAGCATTGTCGGCAGCTTCGTGAACCTTCGCGGCGGCGACGCATACTCCGATATCGTTCTGAAGAGCGACCGCAAACCGATCCGCATTTTCCTGCAGGACGGCCGCAATGACAATCGCGGGGTCGGCCGAGGCGGCGCCTATGACCAGCGGCGCGACTGGTTCTACCAGAACGTGCGTTTAATGCACGCTCTCACGGAAAAGGGCTACGAAGTGAACTACGCCTGGGGCATGAACCGCCACGGGCAGAAGATGGGCGGCGCAATACTACCGGAAATGATGCGCTGGCTGTGGCGCGACCATCCGGCCTCGACCGATCCCAACGATACGGTGGAGCGGTCTTTCTTCGAGCCGGCTAAGAAGGGTGCGGATCCGAAGGAAGCGCCGGCCGCAAAACAGTGAGGCCCTGGCGGGCGCTTCCACCTGATTGCCGCACCCGCCTACGCCACGCTCGAGTTGATGATCGAGCCGATCTTGGAGAACACCTGGTTCACCGCGCCACTGAGCCCCGGCATGCAGGCAACGGCAGCCACGGCGACAAGGCCCGCGGCCAACGCGTACTCCACGAGGTCCTGCCCTTGTGTGTCTCTCCAGATCTGTGCCCGAACCACAAGCTGCAACATGCGTTTCATTTGATTTCTCCTCTGTTTTCGACCCTATCATTGGAGCCGGTGCGGGAACATGGAAGGAAACGCTTAAGCGGACCGGTATTCTGACCGACTTCCGGGCGCATCGCCTTATTTGTGCCGGTGCAAAAGCTCGCGCCAGCCGGCGCTCTTTTTCGTTGCGGGAGGCTTGCCCTGCAGCTGTTGCGCCAGTGCCAGAATGCTCGACCGGAAGCGCGATCCGGCGGCCACAGGCTTACCATCGAGCAGCGCCTCCTGCACGCTGTCGTAGTCATTGCTCAGAACCGCGAACGGTTCGATCTGCAACGCTGCCTTCACATCGTCTCGCTTCAGTCCGGTGGCGGGGCTGTAACGATTGACCACGAGCCGCAGGCGGTTGCGATCGGCAATCGTCAGGTCCAGAAACTCGACCGCGCGGCGCGTGGCGTGTAACGCTGCGAGCTCGTTAGTCGTGACCAGGATGATCTGGTCGGCATGCAGCAGGAAGCCGCTCTCGATGGCCATCCGCAGGTCCGGCACGTCGAGGACGACGGTGGAGTAGCGCTCCTTCCAGAAGCGGACCAACTCGCCGGCCAGCGCGCGCCCGATCTCCAGGCGGGCCGTGGGAACGTCGGGCGCCAGCAGGACGTCGATTCCCGAAAATGGCGCCGTGAGCCGGGCCCACAGGTCCTCATCCATGCGCTTCCAGTCGCGGATCACATCGTCCAGGTGGAACTCGGCCTTCAGCTTCAGCATGAAGGCGATGGTGCCGGCCATGGTATCGGTATCGACGAGCAATACGCGGCCGGCGGAGCGCATCTGCAGAGCCAGGTGAACCGCTACCGTGGTCGAGCCGCACCCCGGCTTTCCCGGCATCACACAATAGGCAATCGCGGGATTGGCCGAAGGCTGCGGACCGTGCGTCCGGGACAACCTCTCGAATAGCCCGCGTACCGTATCGGCAGCCGGCGCCGGCAGAAACTCGCAGGCGCCCCTGCGGAGGCACCGCAGGATCAGATCGGCATCTTTCTGAGGGCTGAGGGCGACCACCGGCATGACCGCCGAAATCTCGGTGATCAGCAGCAAGGCGCGCTCCTGGTCAGACGCCACATCGAGAAAGCAGACATTCGTTTCGTGCCGCGCGCCGAGGGCTGCGATTTGGCCGGGGCGGAGGTATTCGTGCCCGGCCTCGGCATCGGGCAGACCGGCTTCGGAGAGTGCGGCGCAAATCCGCCGCGCGAGCTCCCTGTCGGGGCAAATGACGAGAGGCTTCCACTTCATCGGGGTGTCGGGCGAAGGCATCGGCTGCGGACTTCCTCCGTCCGCATGATCGGCGGATCACGAAAAAAGGTTTACCCTAAGTCGAAAAATCGGTGGCGCCGGGTTGTTTGCCCAATCGCGCCGCCGTGCCCGCGGCCGTACATTCGAAACAGGATCGCTCCATGCGCAAACCGATGCTCCGAAAGCGCCCTGCGGAACGCGGATTTGTCCTGATCACCACGGTGCTTTCGCTGGTGGTGCTGGCAGCATTCCTGGGGCTCGCCGTCGACGTGGGCTACGTGCAATTGGTGAAGACGCGGATGCAGACCGCAGCCGATGCCGCAGCCCTGGGCGGCGCACAGGAAATGAAGGCCAATGGCTCGTCGGCAGTAGTCACGGCGGCCCGGGGCGATGCTGCGCTCAACGGATTCACGGACGGCCGGAACGGCGTCGCCGTCACGGTGAACAATCCACCCACTTCCGGCTATTACCAGTCCGACTCCACCGCCGTGGAGGTGATCATTGCGCAGTCTGTCCCGGCATTTTTCCTCGAGCTGGCGGGTACCTCCTCCACGAATGTGCGGGCGCGCGCGGTGGCACGGCAGGAGAGCGGGACTTCCTGCCTCTATATGCTCGATCCGAGCTCCTCGGGCACGCTCTCGGCAAGCGGCGGCGCCACCGTCCAGGTGAACTGCGGGGTGGTGGACAATTCCAGCAACTCGCGCGCCGTGACCCTCAGTGGCGGAGCTCGCATCGCCGCAACCTCGGTGAGCATCGTGGGCAACTACTCGGTAAGCGGCGGCGCCTCCATCTCGCCCGCCCCCACTACCGGTGTGACCGCCGACGGCGACCCGCTCTCTTACTTGCCTACGCCTTCGGTGGGTGCGTGCACCCAGACCAACCTCAGCGTCTCGGGCGGCAACACCAAGACGCTCGACCCCGGTGTATATTGCAACGGGCTGCGGTTGAGCGGAGGAGCTGTGGTAACCCTCAACCCGGGTGTCTACATCATGGAAGGCGGCGGCTTGAGCGTTAGCGGCGGCGCGCGGCTCTCCGGCACCGGCGTGATGTTCTATCTCACCGCGGGAAGTGGCTACGGCTACGGCGCCGTAAACCTGAGCGGCGGGACCACGGTCATCCTGGCCGCCCCGACCACGGACTCGTACGCCGGAATTCTCTTCTACCAGGACCGCAGCATCTCTTCGGGAACGGCCAGCTCATTTTCAGGCGGAACCGGAGCCGTACTGCAGGGCGCGGTGTATTTTCCGACCACCAGCCTGACCTATTCCGGCGGCAGCACCTCGGCGGCATACACGGTGTTGGTCGCGAAGGCCATCACCTTCTCTGGCGGCACGACCCTCAACAGCGACTACTCCTCGCTGCCCGCGGGTTCGCCGGTGAAAGGCGGCGCGGCGGTGAGCGAATAGCCATGCGGCGCGCTGCGAAAGGTACCGCGGTCATCGAGTTCGCCCTGGCGGCGCCGCTCCTGCTTCTGCTGCTGGCGGGCTCGCTCGATTTCGCCATGGCGCTGCGCACCGCGACCGCCGTGGCGGACGCCGCGAGGGTAGGCGCGGATTACGGCAGCAGCAGTGCGTCGAATGCGTCGGACACGGCGGGGATCGAGGCGGCCGCGCTGGCCGCTGCCCCGGGCGTGAGCGGCATGACCGCCACTGCCCTCAAGACCTGCCAGTGCTCCAATGGCAGCAGCGTGAGCTGTACGGGAAGCTGCACCAGCGGGCCGGTCGAGATCTACGTCCAGGTCACCACAATGGCTTCGAGCACCACGGTCTTCCGCTACACCGGACTTCCCTTCACCGGGGCGGTCACCTCGCGCGCCATGATGAGGGCGCGGTAGATGGTGCGCGGACGCGGTTTCGCCTCCCAACGGGGAAGCACACTGGTGGAATCGGCGCTGGTCGGCACGGTGTTTCTGCTGCTCCTGGTCGCCATCATGGAGTTCGGCAGGCTCGGCTTCACGTACAATTCGGTCTCCTTCGCCGCGCACCGCGCCGCACGGTTCGCAGCCGTGCGCGGCAGCGCCAGCGGCCACGCGGCCACCGCGGCCGACGTCAAGGCGGAGGCGCAATCGCTGGTCGTGGCGCTCGACACCGCAAACCTCGCGGTTACCACCACCTGGACGCCCGACAATCACCCCGGCAGTACGGTAAAGGTGCAGGTCTCCTACCCCTTCCGGACGCTGCTGGTCCCGATGTCTTCCAACCTGATGACGCTGACGACCACTTCCACGCAGGTAGTGACGCAGTAAGGCTCAAGAATCCTCCGGCGCGGTCGATTTGGATCAGTGGAAGCGAAATGCCGGAAACCGCATCAGCGGCGCCGCAGGTCCGAATTCTCCACAGATGGCTCACGCCCTCTCTCGTGGATGCATTCTTCGTCTTCCTGCTGCTGGCCGCTTTCGTGCGGCCCGGCGGTTGGCAGGCGCTGCTGGCCGATGGCGATACCGGCTGGCATATCCGCACCGGAGAGCTGATCCTTTCTACCGGGCATGCTCCGCACGCGGATCCGTTCTCGTTCACGCGTCCCGGGGAGCCCTGGTTTGCCTGGGAGTGGCTCGCGGACGCGGGATTCGCGCTCGCCTGGCGTCACGGCGGCATCACGGGGGTCGCGAAACTGGCGGGGACCGTCCTGTGCCTGGCGGCCGCCCTGCTGTTCGCCTGGCTGCTGCGGCGCGGATCGGGCCTGTGGATCGCGCTGGCCGTGACGATGGCGGTAGTGAGCGCGTCGAGCGTCCATTACCTGGCGCGTCCGCACGTCTTCTCGCTCCTGTTTTACACCGCAACGCTGTGGATTCTCGACGAAGTCCGCCGCGGCCGCACCAGGTTAATCTGGCTCCTGCCTCCGCTCTGCGCGCTGTGGGCCAATCTGCACGCCGGCTTCGTGGCCCTGCCGGCAACTCTCCTGTTGGCGGCCGTGGTCGATACCGTCTCCGCTCGGCTGTATGCAGGGGCCGCCGTGGCGTGCCTTTTGGCCAGCGGCCTGAATCCCTATGGATTCCGCCTGCACCAACACATCCTCACCTACCTGAACTCATCCTGGATCGCTGACCACGTGCAGGAGTTCCAGTCACCGAGCATCCGCTCGGAGGGCATGGTGGTATTCGCGGCACTGTTGCTGGCGGCGGTGGCCCTGGCCTCGCGCGGCGCCCGCATCGAAGGCGCGCTGGTGCTCGTCTGGTCGTTCGCGGCGTTGCGTTCCGCGCGGCACATCCCATTCTGCGCAATCGCGGCGGCGCCGGTGGTGGCCTCGCAGTGCGCCATCTGGTGGCAGCGCGCAGCCGAACGGTCGACGCGTAGCGCGCCCCTCCGCATCCTTTGGGATCTGGCGCGAGACCTCGGGCGCGGCCCGCGTGTCTCTTTCTGGCTCCCGGTCTTCGGCGCGATGGCCCTGGCGATCCCGGCCGCCAGCCCCGCGGGATTTCCGAGCGGGCGTTTTCCCGTAGATGCCGTGGAGCGCAACGCGGCCACACTCGCGCCCGGCGCCGTACGCCCGCGCATCCTGACCTCCGACCAATGGTCGGACTACCTGATCTATCGCCTCTATCCGCGCCAGCGAGTCTTTTTCGACGGACGCAGCGATTTCTATGGACCCGCCCTCGGCGCCGACTACCGCGCCCTGATGACAGCTTCTCGCGGCTGGCGCGAAATTCTGGCGGGCTACGGCTTCGACCTGGCGCTGCTGCCGCGCGATTGGCCGCTCGCCGCCACGCTCGACCGCGAGCCCGGCTGGCGCATAGTCTATGAAGACCCGGTAGCGACCCTGTATCAGCACGAAGGAGGGGCCCGGTAAGCCATGCGCACCGACCGGCGTTTCTGGATCGTCCTGACGTTCAGCCTGCTCTGGGGCCTGCTGGTGGCCGGCTTCTTTTATCAGGTCGCGGCAGGCACGGCGCGCCGCGGACGGGCCGGCCCGCAGAAGCCGATGGTGGTGGCCGCGCACGAGCTGCCGCTCGGGTCGGTGCTCACGCGCGACTCCGTGAAGCTGCGGAACGTTCCCGAAAATCTCTTTCCCGCAGGCGGCTTCTCACGGGTCGAGGAGGTGCTCGACCGGCCGGTGATCAGCGCCATCCAGCCGGATGAGCCGGTGGTGGAAGCTCGCGTGGCGGCGCGCGGCAGTGGCTTCGGCCTCGCTCCACTGATCCCTCCGGGCATGCGCGCGATGGCGGTTCGGGTGAATGACGTGGTCGGCGTCGCGGGCTTCCTGCTGCCGGGAATGCGGGTGGACGTGCTGGTAACCGGAAGGCCTCCGGGCCGCAATGAAAGCTATACCCGCACGGTTCTGCAGAATGTTACCGTGCTTTCGGCCGGCCAGACCATTGAGACGGACGGCAAAAGCCAGTCCATCAATACGCCGGTGGTGACGCTGCTGGTGAGCCCGGCGGATGCCGAGACCCTGACGCTGGCCAACAGCGAAGGCCACATTCAACTGGTGCTGCGGAACTCCTCGGACCAGCAGGTGGCCGGGACGCGCGGGAGGCAGACGCTCGAACTATATGGAGTAGCGCAAACTCCCGTGCCGGCCGCACCGGCGCCGGCGAAACCTCATCGGGCAGCGACTTCCATGGCCGCTCGTCCGGTGCCTGCCGCTGCTCCTCCGGAACATGCTTCAGAAGAAGTTCTCATGATTCGCGGCCGCGTGAAAACGCTCGAGCCGTTGCCGCCATCGGGAGGCGCAAAGTGAAAATGGCGGCGTGCCTGTTGGCGCTCGCTGCGGCATCCGCGGCCGGGACCGCCCCGGTGGTGATTTCCTTGACCGTAGGCCGCGGTACGGTGGTCGATTGTCCCGAGGGCGTGGCACGCGTGGCTACCAGCAATCCGGACGCGGTGGATGCTGTGGCCGCGAGCGACCACGAAGTGCTGTTCCAGGCCAGGGCGCTAGGCCAGGCCACCCTGCTGGTGTGGTCGAGAAAGGGCGAGCGGACGGTCTATGAAGTGACGGTCGAACCCAACCTGGAGCCCCTGCGCCAACTGCTGAAAGAAACGTTCCCGCACGAGCAGCTCGAGCTGAAGGCCACTCGCGAATCGCTCGCGCTGGTGGGACGAGCCAGCAGCCGCGCGGTGGCGGAGCGTGCGCTCGCGCTGGTAGCGGCCTCGGTGAAGGGCGCGGTGGCCAACCTGGAGATCGCCCCGCCTCCGCCCGAGCCCCAGATCCTGCTGCGCGTTCGCTTCGCCGAGCTGAACCGGTCGGCCACGTCGGCATTCGCGGTGAACCTGCTCACATCCGGCGCCGGAAACACCATCGGCCGCATCACCACCGGGCAATCGTCGTCGGGCACGCTTTCCCAGATGGCCGCGAGCGCCGACAACAAGTTCGCGCTCTCGGACCTCTTGAATATCTTCGCGTTCCGCCCCGACCTGAACCTGGGAGTCCTGATCCAGGACCTGCAATCGCACGGCATGTTGCAGGTACTGGCCGAGCCCAACCTGGTGGCGACCAACGGCCACGAAGCCAGCTTCCTGGCGGGCGGCGAGTTTCCCGTGCCGATCGTACAGGGCGGCGCGAATGCCGGCGCCATCACCGTGCAGTTCCACGAGTTCGGCATCCGCCTCAGCTTCCTGCCCGAGATCACGCCCAACCAGACCCTGCACCTGCACGTGAAGCCGGAGGTTTCGAGCATCGACCCCGCGAACGGCGTCACCGTCTCCGGTTTCCGCATCCCGGCGCTTTCGACCCGGCGCATCGAAACCGACGTGGAACTGGCGCAGGGACAGAGCTTCGTCATTGCGGGCCTGCTCGACCAGCGGGTGTCGCAGGACCTGGCGAAGATTCCCGGCCTCTCGGGAATCCCCGTGTTCGGCTGGCTGTTCCAGAGTCATTCCGTAACGAAGTCGAATACGGAGCTCATCGTGGTAGTGACGCCGGAGTTCACGAAGCCCTTCACAGGAGCCGCGAAAGTGCCGGACATGCCCGAGCCGTTCCTCGGTCCTGCCAAGGAGAAGTCGAAATGAGTGCCGCGGAAGTGGCCGGAACCGATTGGGAGCAGCGCCTGCTGCGCTACTCTTCGCGGCCGGTCGAATTGAAGCCGGAATACCAGGAGCTGAAATTCACGCTGCACCGCAAGCTGCTGGAGCGGATCAACCTGGAGGCGCTGGCCGGCATCGAAGACGACCGCATTCGCGGCGAAGTGCGGCAGGCGGTCCTGGCCATGGTAGCGGAGGAGCCAAACCTGCTCACCGCCGCCGAGAAGCAGCAGATCAGCGAGGAGGTGCTGCACGAAGTCTTCGGCCTGGGTCCGCTCGAGCCGCTGCTGCAGGACCCCTCGGTATCGGACATCCTGGTGAACGGGCATCAGCAGGTGTACGTGGAGCGGAAGGGCCTTCTGGAGCTGACCAATGTGCGGTTCCACGATGCCGGCCACCTGCTGCGGATCATCGACAAGATCGTCTCGCAGGTGGGGCGCCGCGTGGACGAGTCGAACCCCATGGTGGACGCGCGCCTGATGGACGGCTCGCGCGTCAACGCTATCATTCCGCCGCTGGCGGTGGATGGGCCTCTGCTTTCGATCCGCCGTTTCGGCACCGACAAGTTACTGCCCGAGGACCTGGTGGAGAAGCGCTCGATGACGCCCGGCATGTTGCGCGTGCTCGAAGCGGCGGTACGCGCACGGCTGAACATCATCGTCTCGGGCGGCACCGGAGCGGGCAAGACCACGCTGCTCAACGGTCTCTCGGTCTTTATCTCGCCCAAGGAGCGGATCGTCACCATCGAAGACGCGGCGGAGTTGCAACTCAAGCAGCCGCACCTGGCGCGGCTCGAAACGCGGCCGGCGAATCTCGAAGGGCAGGGCGCGGTGCGGCAGCGGCAATTGCTGATCAACGCGCTCCGTATGCGCCCCGACCGCATCATCGTGGGCGAGGTGCGCGGCGAAGAAGCGCTCGACATGCTGCAGGCCATGAACACCGGCCACGACGGCTCGCTCACTACCGTGCACGCCAACAGCCCGCGCGATGCCATTTCGCGGCTGGAGGTGATGGTGACGCTGGCCAACGCCAATATGCACCTCACGGCCATCCGGCAGCAGATCGCATCGGCAGTCCACATCCTGGTGCAGTGCTCGCGGATGAGCGACGGCTCGCGGCGGGTCACGAACATCACCGAGGTGACCGGTATCGAAACCGACATCGTTACCCTGCAGGATATCTTTGTCTTTGAAAAGCGGGGCCTTTCGCCCGAAGGACGGGTAATGGGGCGATTCGCCGCCACCGGCATTCTGCCCAAGTTCAACGACAAACTGCTGGCCTCGGGAATCCGGATCCCCTCGTGGGTGTTTGACGAAATGGTGGACGTAGGAGCGCTGATATGACCGGCCTTGTGCTGCTGGCGGCGGCCAGCAGCATGTCGGCCTACCTGGCGCTTTCGACGATCCTGCGGCGGCGCCGGGCGGTAGCGGCGATTGGGCGGGTGGCGCGGCGCGGACCCTCCGCGACGGCGCACCGTCGGGCGCGTCCCACCCTTATCCAGGCGGCCGATGAAGCCCGCGGAAAGATGGCTTCGGGGGTGCTCGAACGGCTGCGGATGAAGCAATCGACGGAGCGGCTGCTGGAGACCGCCGCCCTCAAATGGGGAGCGGCAGGGCTGCTGCACCGCTCGGTGGCGCTATTCCTGGCAGGCTTCACGGCGGTCACCCTGGTCACCGGGAACCGGATACCGCTCATGGCGCTGGGCGTGGGTCTGGCGGGGGCGCTGATGCCGCTCGGCTACGTCCGGCGCAAGGCACGCAAGCGCGTCCAGGCGTTCGAGGAGCAGTTTCCGGATTGCCTGGAATTTCTCTCTCGCTCGATGCGCGCCGGCCACGCGTTTTCCGTAGCACTCGAAATGGCGCAGAAGGAATACAGCGACCCGGTGGCCGCCGAATTCCGCCGCGCGTTCGAGGAGCAGAACCTGGGCCAGTCGCTCGAAGTGGTCCTGCACAAGCTCTCGCAACGCGTGCCTTCGATGGATGTGCAGTTCTTCGTTTCGGCGGTGCTGCTGCAGAAGCGCACCGGCGGCAACCTGGCGGAGCTGCTCGATAAGCTCGCCTGCTTGATTCGCGAGCGCTTCAAGCTGCGGGCGCGGATCCGGACAGTGAGCGCGCAGGGGCTGATGTCGGGGCGGATTCTTTCGGCGATTCCGGTGGCCGTCGCCACCCTGATGTTCGTCGTGAATCCCAAGTACGCCCGCTTCTTCCTCGACGACCCGGCCGGCCACGAGTTGCTGGCCGCCGGATTCGGGCTGCAATTCCTGGGCTACCTGATCATCCGCAAGATCGTGGTCATCGAGGTGTGACGTGCTGGGCGTGCTGACGGCAGCGGTGTTCGTCCTGGTCTCGCTCGCGACAGCGCTCGCGGCCACGAGGAGGCGTTCGGGCCGCGCGCGTGCAGTGGAATGGCTGGCTTCGCGGCCGAGCGTGTCGAGCCCCGCTCTGCCCTCGCCGGCGATGCTTTGGCGGGAACTCGTGAAGCGCATCGGGACGGCGCTTCCGGCCGCGCCCAAAGACCTGCCGCAGGTCAAGCGCCGGATGGTGAGCGCGGGCTTCCGCAATCCGGCGGCGGCGAGCCTGCTCGAGAGCGCGCGGACGGCTGGGGCCGCGGTCTTCGGACTGGTGGCGCTGGCCGCGGCACTGCGGTCAAACGTGGAAATCGACCGCCTCCTGATCACCGTAGGCGCGGCTGCCGCCTTCGGCTATATGGCCCCGAACCAGTACGTCTCGTTCCGCATTTCGCGCCGCCAGCACGCCATCCAGCGCGGGCTGCCGAACGCGCTCGACCTGATGGTGGTGTGCGTGGAGTCGGGCCTGGGGATCGACCAGACCATCATTCAGGTCGCCAAGGAACTGCAGATCGCGCATCCCGAGATTTGCGATGAATTCACCATCATGAACCTGGAACTGCGGGCCGGCAAGCGGCGCCCCGACGCGCTCCACAATCTGGCTGACCGCACCGGCGTGGAGGATGTCAAAAAGCTGGTTGCCGTGCTGGTTCAGACCGACCGTTTCGGCACCAGCGTGGCGCAGACCCTGCGCGGCCACGCCGACTATCTCCGCACCATGGCCCGGCAGCGGGCCGAAGAACGCGCTGCCAAGCTCGCGGTAAAGCTGGTCTTCCCGATCTTCTTCTGTGTTCTGCCTTCGCTCTTTATCGTGACGGTGGGGCCGGTGCTCATCCGGCTGGTCCGCGACCTGCTTCCTATGATGGAAAACCTCTAGCCGGCCGATAAGAAGGGGTGGAAAGGATAGTTGCCGTATGGACCAGACGATGATTCGAGTCGTGGCCGCCGCGATGGCCTTATTGTTGGGGGTTCTGCTGTTCCTGCGCCGCCGCAGCCACAAAGCGGAATAGCCTGGCGCCGCCCCGCGCCTCCCGCCGGTTGTTGCATAATGGCCGGTAGTCATCATGAATCGCTCTGGGGTCCGCGGGAGCCTCGTTGTAACGGCGGGGTTTGTCCTGGTGATATCGGCACGCGCGGCAGTGCCGGTCACCTACTATCAAAAGATCGCGCCAATCATCTACGAGAACTGCTCGCCCTGTCACCGTCCGGGTGAATCGGGGCCGTTTTCACTGCTGACGTATGAAGATGTAAAGCGGCGCGCATCGCTAGTCGTGTCGGTGACCAAGAGGCGTTATATGCCGCCCTGGCTGCCCGAGAAAGGCTACGGCCATTTTCTCGAAGAACGCCGGCTGACGGATGCCCAAATTCAATTGATTCAGGATTGGGTCAGCCAGGGCATGCCAGCGGGCAACCCGGCAACGGCTCCCAAGCCGCCGAAGTTCTCGGGTGAATGGCAACTCGGCCCACCCGATTTGGTACTGCGTACCGGCCAACCCTATCACCTGGCGCCGGATGGACAGGAAGTCTTCTGGAACTTCATCCTGCCGGTGCCCATCACCACCAGCCGCTGGGTGAAGGCCATTGAAGTACGCCCCGGCAACGCGCGTGTCTTCCACCACGCCAACGTGATCATTGACCGCTCGCGCTCTTCGCGCCGCAAGGAAGCGACTCCGGGCGCAGGATTTCCCGGCATGGATCTCGCGGTAGAGGAAGACACCTTCGATCCCGATGGCCATTTTCTTTCCTGGAAGCCCGGCAGCGAGCCCGTGGTCGAGCCCGATGGCATGGCCTGGCGCGCCGATCCAGGCATGGACCTGATCCTCAACGTCCACATGCGGCCGGACGGCAGACCCGAGACCGTCAGCCCCGAGATCGGCATCTACTTCACCGGCACACCCGAGGCCCGGTTCCCGATGCTCCTGCAACTGGAGCGCGACGCGGCCATCGACATCCCGCCGGGCAACAAAGATTTTGTCATCACCGATGACGTCACCATCCCCATGGACGTCAACGTCCTGGCGGTGTATCCGCATGCTCATTACCTGGGGAAGCTGCTCGAGGGCTACGCCACACTCCCGGACAGGTCGCGCAAATGGCTGGTCCGGATTCCGGATTGGGACCTCAGCTGGCAGGGAGTGTTCCGCTTCGCGCAACCCGTGTTTCTGCCGAAGGGAGCAGTGGTTTCGATGCGGTATCACTACGACAACTCGGCCGATAACGTCCGCAATCCGAACAGCCCCCCCAAAGAAGTGACCGGCGGGAACCGGTCGGTCGACGAGATGGGACATCTCTGGCTGCAGGTGCTACCCACGGCCGGAGGCGACCATCGCGCCGAGCTCGAGGAATCGTTCATGCAACAGAGGCTCCGGAAGCATCCGGACGATTTCACGGCCAACTACAACATGGGCGACCTGCTGCTCAACAAGGGCGATGTCGCCGGCGCCATCACGCGCTTCGAGACCGCTTCAAAGACCAACCCGGCCAGCACTCTGGCCGCCACCGAACTGGGGGTCGCCTATTTCACTGCGAGCCGCCTTCCCGATGCCGAGGCGCAGTTCCGCCGCGCCCTCGGCCTGGACCCCGCGTACACCGACGCGCTGTTCGATCTGGCGAGCGTGGAAGCCGCGGCCGGGAAGTGGGACGCCGCCGCAACAGATTTCCGAACCGTGCTGAAAGCCCGGCCCGAAGATGCCAAGACGAACGAGCATCTCGGCGCAGTTCTGTTCCTCTGGGGCAAGTCGCTGGCAGAGGCCGGCAACGACGCGGGCGCCGCGGCGAAATACCAGGAAGCGCTGCCGTTCCGTCCGAACGATGCCGAACTGCACGGCCGGCTGGGCGTAGCGCTCGGCCGCACCGGCCGGTTCGCCGAAGCCGAAAAAGAGCTCCAGACCTGTCTACAGCTCGACCCCACTCTCGAGCCCGCGAAAGCCGCCCTTCGCGCCGTCCAGGACCGCCTGCGAGGGAAGTAGGGTAGGCCTCCCGGCCTGCCCGGGCGCGCGTAGCGCGTCTGCGTTGGCGAAAACCGCGCCTGCGGCGCGTGGGCGGGCCAGGGAGGCCTACCCTACTTCTGCTGCACGGTCAGTTGCTGGTCGGCTTTCACGTCTTTCAGAACCTGCACCGTGCCGTTCGGCCAGCGGATCTCGATCTTCGGGATCACCGTCGCGGCGCCCACGCCGAAGTGCACCCCCCAATCGGCGGATGACGCGTACCCGAGCGCTGTCGTCACCTCCGCAAACTGCGTGCCGATGCGGATGCGCGCACCGATCGCGTCGCGGTTGTCCTTTGTGCCGATGAGCCGGAGGATGATCCAGTGGCCCGCGCCGGGGCTGACGTTGTGCCACAATTCGGCCGGCTCGCCCAGCGACGAAACCACCGCGTCGATGCGTCCATCGCCGTCGAAATCCGCAAACGCCGCGCCGCGGTGCGCCTTCACCAAAGTCATTCCGGCCTCGGCGGAGACATCCTGAAATGTACCGCCCGCGTTGGCGAAAACACCGTCGGGCTCGCGATAGACGGCGGGCTCGAACTGCGCCACCAGGTCGTTGACGTGCGAATCGGCGGTAAACAAATCCTTCCAGCCGTCGTTGTTGAAGTCGAAAACTCCGAGGCCCCAGCCGCTGTGCTTCAGGGTCAGGGCTCCGAGACGCGATTGGTGCGTGGCATCGAGAAAGCTGCCCTTGCCCAGATTGCGGAACAGTGGAAACGTCTCGCTCGCCAGGGCGGTGACAAACAGGTCGGGCAGTCCGTCGTTATCGTAATCCTTGAACTCAGCTCCCATGCTCGCCACGGACTTGCCGTCGTCGCGCAGCGCGGTGCCGGACAGCAGGCCGTTCTCTTCGAACGTGCCGTTGCCCAGGTTGTGAAACAGGAAGTTCGGCATGTTGTCGTTGGTCACGAAGACGTCCGGCCAGCCGTCCTGGTCGTAATCGGCGAACGCCACGCTCATCCCGCGGCCGGCATACTTCGCGATTCCGGCCTTCGCACTCACGTCCTCGAAGGTGCCGTCGCCGCGGTTCCGATAGAGCGTCGACGCGAGGCCTTCGTAATACTTCGGGTGGCAATAGATGCGGACGCCCCGCGTCTGGTCGCCGCAATAGCGATCGGAAGCCACCGACCATTTGGCATAGTGCACCACCCAGAGGTCCAGCTTGCCGTCGCGATCGTAATCGAACCAGCCGGCGGCCACGGCCCATTCGCCGCTGTGGATGCCGGCTTTGGCGGTGACATCTTCGAAGCGTCCGTTGCCGAGATTGTGGTAGAGAATGTTGCGGTTCACGCCCGCCACGAACAGGTCGGTGCGGCCGTCGTTATCGTAATCCGCCGCGGCGGCGCCCATCGAATAGCCTGCGCCCGCCACGCCCGCCTCTTCGGTGACGTCGCGAAATTTCAGGTTGCCTTCGTTGCGGAAGAGCCGGTTCCAATATTTGGGCGACGACTTTTCGAGCGACGGAATGGCCGCGCCGTTGGTGAAGTAAATATCGGGCCGGCCGTCGCCATCGTAGTCGAACACCGCGATGCCGCCCGGCATGGTCTCGATCAGGTGCTTGTCCGGCGTGGGGCTGTTTTCGAGCACGAAATGCAGCCCCGCCTCTTCCGCCATTTCGTGGAAACGGATCGGCGAAACCGCCGCTGCCAGCGAGATGCCCGCCAGAATTCCCAGGGTCAACCGTTTCATTGCTTACCGCGGCGGCCCAATCTGCGCCTCTCGCGCGACCTCTTCCTTCACCTGATCATTGCGCTTCAGGATCTCCTGATACTGAGCCATGGCGGCGCGGGCTTTCTCCGGCGCGCCCGAGGCCTGGTAGGCCCGGGCCAGCTGGTAGTGCAGGCTGCCGTCGTCATCCAGTTCGAGAGCACGCTCCAGGTGCGGAACGGCGTCCGCGCTTTTGCCGAGCCGCGCCAGAGCGAGCCCGAGCGAGGCGTCCGCCGCCGTCAGCTTCGGATCGGAGGCCAGCGCCGCCTGTAGATACGGCAACGCCTGTTCCGGCTGCTCCAGCCGCAGGAGGCTATCGCCCACCACGAAATTCAGCTCGGGGGATTGCGGATCGGCCTTGAGCAGCTTCGTCGCCTGTTCCACCGCGGCGTGGTAATCCGCGCCCAGGAAGAGGGATTCCGCCAGTTCGCGCTCCAACCGCGGATTCCCCGGTGAAAGCGCGAGCGCGGCCCGCCATTCCTGCGCGGATTCGAGATGCTGTCCCTGGCCTCTCGCGATGTCCGCCTTCAACTGATGCATCTCGACCGAGGGCGGCAGCTGTCCGAGGCGGAAGAATGCCTGGAACGCCAGCTCGTTCGCGGCCTTTGCCTGCCAGAAAAGCGTCTCAGCCGAAGCCCCGGTGCGCGGGACCTTGATGAGCGGAACATCGTGCCCCGCTACAAACTCGCATTCCGCCGGATGGGCCTTGCAATCGGCCGCCGGGACCTTCGCCTCTTTCGCGTCTTCCGCGGCGGCCCAGTCCGGATGCCCGGTCTTGCGATAGACAGCCGCCAGCGAGCCATGAATGCTGTGCAGGTTGGGCAGATGCTTCAGCGCTTCGTTATAGAAGAAGAACGCGCTGCGATACTGGCGCCGCTGCACGCGCGTGTCGGCCACCAGCGCCGAAACGTAAGGCGAGGTTGGATCCATCCTCTGCAGTTTGTCGAAGGCGCCGCCGGCGACTCCCTGGTAGCTCATGCCGAGGCCATACCAGGCGCGCGTATCGTTCGGATCGGAATCGGCCACTTCCTGGTAACGGGCGGCGGCATCTTCGAAGCGGCCGGCATCGAGCAGCGCGGCAGCAAGCATCCCGCGCGCTTCGCGATTCCTGGGTTCGGCCGCGGCCACCTTCTCCAGGGGCGCTACCGCCAGCTTCGGCTCGTTCAGCGCCAGCCTTGCCTGCGCGAGAGTGATGAGGGCTGGGATTTGATTCGGCTGGACCTTCAGGACCGCTTCGAGGTGAGGAATCGCTTCACGCTCATGTCCCGCCATATGTTCGGCGAGCCCCAGGTTGAGAAGCAATCCGGAGTTCCCAGGCAGGGCCTTGACCATCCGTTCGTAAATGGGGATAGCCTGCTCAAACCGGCCTGCGGCCATCAAATCGTGAGCTTGCTGCGAATCGCGAGCCAGTTCTTCCGTCTGCGCCCACAAACAGGCCCCAAAAACGAAGAGGGCGAGCCACACAGCGGCCCGCCCTGTTCCGACTGTCATGAACCCTAGATTACCATTGGAAGCGCAGTCCGAGCCGGATCTGCCGCTCGCCGTAGGAGCTTCGGATACTCATGAAGTTTGCACCGCCCGTGACGTTGGTGCTGGCCGGACCGTTGAAGTGCGACGTGTTCGGGAAGTTGAAGAACTCACCGCGCAACTGCGCCCGGAACCGCTCCTTGATTGCGAATTCACGGTTGACCGTAAGGTCTGTGTTCCACACGCCGGGGACCCGCAGGATATTGCGCCCGCTGCTCCCGAACGTATTGATAATGCCCACCGAAGCGAATGCGGCGGGGTTGTAGTAGAACGTACCGGGGCCAACCTGGCCTGGCCGCTGTACGTCCGCGATCACCTGGTTCGCGGTCTGTAAGTTGCTCTGGGCGTTGAGTGCCGTCGAGTCGCTGACGGTGAATGGCGTACCGGTGTAGGCGGCCATAATGCCGTTGACCTGCCAGTTGCCAAGTACCGTAGCGGCAACACCCGATTTCGCGAACGCCTTACCCTTTCCCATCGGCAGTTCGTATACCCAGCCGATCTGAAGGACGTGCGTGCGGTCGAAGCCCGCCGCGGCACGGTTGCGTTGGAAGACCGGCGCCCAGTTCCAATTCACGCTGGCCCAGCCGTCGTCATCCGTGTAGTCGATGGTCTTCGAGTAAGTGTAGGCGGCCTTGATCATCAGTCCGTGCGAGAAGGACTTATTGACCGCGACTTGTAGCGAATTGTAGTTCGAGCTGAGATAGCCGTCCCACATATTCGTCGCCACCGTGCGCCCGTAAGCCTGAGCGTAAGGCAGGTTGGCCGTAACCGTACCCGGCGCACCGGCGTTGATGTCGTAATCGGCCAGCAGGTGGGCCGTGTGCGAGCCAACATAGGCGACCGAGGCCACAACGTCTTGCGGCAACTTCCGCTCCACCGTCAGGTTCCACGATTGTTCGTAGCCGCGGTGCACTTCGCCGCCCCATGGGCTGCGCTCGGCGACGTTGCCGGGGAGTGTGACTACGCCGCTCGAAAGATCGGGACCGGCTACCGGAGGCACGCCGTCTTCGATCGTCCCCGCCCATCCGAAGGCATTGGGCGCGTTCTTGGCAGCGTCGATCACCAGCGGATACCAGCCGCGCAACGGCCGCGAGAACGGAATCGGGTCGAAGTTAATGCCATATCCCGAGCGGACCACCATCTTTTCGCCGAGCCGATAGGCGATGCCTACGCGCGGTGCGAAAAGCTTATGGCTGACCGTGATGCCGGCGTTTTCCGGCGTATTGCCGCGGCCACCAAGGTAGACCAGGTTGGTGACCGGATCGTACCGTTCAATGCCCTTGCCGGCGCGAGTCATGAGCGGATAGTACTCGTAACGCAGGCCGATGTTGATGGTGAGGTTACGGCTGACCTGCCAGCGATCGCGGGCGTACCAGCCGAACTGCCATTCGCGGCCGGTGGAAAGAATGTTCTGAAGGCTCTTGTCGGTGGAGGTGTCGAGGCCGAGCAGGAACGTGGCGTAACCGTTGTACTGGTTCGAAGCCGGTCCGCCGCTCAGCGCGGTCGGTCCGCCGCCGAAGGCCATGTAGCCGCGCGGGCCGTTGCCGATCTCCGGCTGCCAGTGGTTCAGATGGTGCCGGACCAGGTCGAAGCCGAAACGGAACTCGTGCGCGCCGTGGGAGTAAGTAATGTTATCGCTTTGCGTCCAGCTTTCTTCCACGCGCGTCACCGGCATCCAGTTCGGCACGCCGAAGGCGGTATAGCTGCCGGGCGCAATATTCGGGAAGCCGCTCTGCCGGATATCCGGGCCGTTCGTGTTGGGAATGCCGAACTGTAACCCGTAGTTCGTGCCGTAATCCGAGGGTATTACCGACTGACCCTGGCGTTCATAGCCGAGCACACCATCGAGGATGACGTGCGGCGAAAACGTGTGGGTGTGCCCGATGGTTGCCACCTGGATCAGCGTGTCGCCCAAACCGGGGTCGGAACCACCGAGGCCGGGACCGCCGGCGATACCGAACAGCGGCTTGCCGCCCGAAGTCGCCCACATGCGCCCGTACTTGCCAAAGATGGATTCCTTGTCGTTCATCGAGTAGTTGATCTTCGCGTCGACGTAGTTGCGATCGAGAATCGGTCCGCCGGCGGCGTAATAGTTATTCAGCGTACCCGCACCGGGAACGTTGGGAAGCGGGTAGTAGGACTGTAGCTTCAGCGCGATCGGGTCCATGCGAGTGGTCGGGACCATGTTGCCGGCAAAAGGCGTACGGCCGGTGCCGTCGGCGTTGCCCGTCTTCGGATCATAGATGATGGTCGGGTATGCGCTGAAATCGCCGGCTCTCTGGTCGGCGGTCGGCACCGAATAGAAGGTCGGCGAACCCTGCCGCTGACGCGTGCCGTCGAAGCTCACGAAATAGAAGAGTTTGTTTTTCGCGATCGGACCGCCGAGGGTGGCGCCGAAGTTGTTGTAGATGCTCAACGGCTTGGCCGTGCCCACCTGCTGGAAGAAGTTGCGTGCTTTCAGGTGCTGGTCGTCGTGAAACTCGTAAGCGCTGCCATGAAGGTCGTTGGTACCGGACTTCGTGATCAGCGTGATCGCCGACGAGCCGGCCATGCCCTGTTCCGCGTCTGCCGCGCTGGTGGTGACGTTGACGGTGTCGATGGTTTCTTCCGGCGCCACATAGCCGACGTGGTGCGGCAACCAGACGTTCACGCTGGCCGCGCCGTCGATGCGGGTGATGTTGGTCTGTGCGTTGCCGCCGTTGACGTGCGTGGCAAGCGCACGGCCGGGCGTATCGGTAATGGAGTTCTGCGTCGCCGCGGGAGTGGCCCCGGGCACCAGGTTGATGAGCGTCTGGTAGTTGCGGTAGCCGCCGATCGGCAGTGCACTGATCTGCTTGGAAACGATTTCCGAATGCGTGTCGGACTTGTCCGTCTGCAGTTCGGCGGCGGTCGCTTCGACCGTCACCTGCTCGGTCAACTGTCCGACTTCGAGCTTCGGATCGATGCGGCCGACCACGTTCGGGCTTACATCCACGGAGCTGACCGTATAGGTCCGGAAACCCTTTGCCATGACCTTCAAATCGTATTTTCCCGGAAGCACGTTGACGAATGAATAGCGGCCACCTTCATCGGTGGTCATGTCGCGGGATGCTCCCGTATCTTTATTGGTGAGTGTGAGGGTCGCGCCCGGGATCAAAGCCTGGCTTTGATCGCTTACCGTTCCGACGACCGATCCGTAGAGAACCTGGGCATGTGCCGGTTGAACGGCGACGCCAAAAAGCCATACCAGGCACACAAGTGACAAGTATGGCAACACATATCTTACCCGTTGCATTGAAACCCCTCCCCTTTTTTTCGAGCTGCCCCTCTAAGGCGCCGAGACACAGACAGCAGGATACTGGGAGTAGTTATAATATCTTTCTATTATGGGAGTCAAGCAAAATCGCTGTAACGTTCAGGCGTAGCAGCGGATTTCGAATATTCGGCCGAGGCGATCGCCGTTGGTGGCCTGAATTTCCACACGCAACGACTGCACTTCGAGCGCCTCAAAGCGATGGCGCGTCAACCGTTGAAAATTCCCTCGTAGGGTGGCAACCGGATGGACCTCTCCGGCGGCGTTGCGGACAGTGATGCTGTAGTCTTTGACGGTTTCCGGCTGCGGAGCGCGAAGCAGGTTGACCTGCTGGCTGTCCTGCGCGCTGAGCGTCAACTGGCGACGGAAGCCGGAATCGAACGTCAACTGCACTTCCCGAATTTTCCGCGGAGAGCTCCATCGCAGCTCGATCCAGGCCGGTCGATCCGCCGTACACGGCGCTGCCCAATGATGTACTTCAACGGGTTCGCCGTGTGCATCCGGAATGTCCCTCGTGTAGCCGTCGATGACGAGTGCCGCCTTGGCGTCGCCTTCTTCGGCCGATGCGGTGATGCTCGCCTGGCGCGCCAGGTCCTGGGGATCCTGATTGCGCAGCCCCTTGATGGTCTGATCGTCGCGCAGCAGCGTTTGCTGCAACTGAGCGACGTGCTCCGAATTCTTCGCCAGCTCCCGCGGCGTGATCCCCAGCTCGAGGCACCGCGCCGCCGCCGTCCCGATCGCCTGCCCTTCAGCGGCACACGTCGCCATGACGCGCGTGGAGGTAAACGCTACATAGCTCGCGCTGATGTTGCGCCCGGCCATCAAAAGGTTCTCGATATTGCGGCTATACAGCGACCGCAGCGGAATCGGATAGACCTCGGGCGGACGGACCGTGGTGTTGGGCGGAAGGTCGGGACGGTCGAAGCCCTCGGGCGGGTGCGCGTCCATCGGCCAGCCGCCGATCGCGACCGCATCCGGGAAGCTGCCCTGCATCAGGTCCTGCTGCGTGAGGATGTGATCTCCCAGCAGCCGCCGGCTGCCGCGCTTGCCCGGCATCATGCCCACCCAGTCCATCCCCCAGTAGCGGCTGTCGGGGAATTCGCCGCTGTTTTTGATGTAGTCCCAAACGCCCATCACGATCGAGAGCAGCTCGAAACGAATGCGTTCGTTGTCGGCGATGATGTCCTTGTCGCCGCCCCACTCGATCCACCAGTAGCCGTACTCCCAACTGGTAATTTCGCGGTGCACCAGTTGTTCCCTGGTGATCTTGCGCGCCCATTTCGGCGGCGTGAACGGCATGGGGTTGTGAAAGAGCCGCGAAGTAAAGAGGATGCTCGAGCCGAGCGTACGATTGTCGGGTTCTTCCGGCGCCAGCGGCTCGTGAAACTCGGAGCGCGCCTCGCGGCCCGTGCGCATGTCGGCGCCGATCTCGAGCGCCAGGCGCGAATCGCCCGTGCAGTCGCAAAACATCTTGGCACGGATCCGGTAGAGATGCTCGCTCTTGTCGCAGCGCGCCGCCACTTCCGTGATGCGGCCGTGCTCTATGGCGGCGGAGGTGAGCGTGGTCTCGAGCAGCAGCGTGATGTTCGGCTCGCTCACCACCTTGTCGTACAGCAGCAGATCCCAAAGTTCGAACGAGCGCTGCGGATTATTGACCGCGTCGGCGAGGCGCAACTCTTCGAGAAGCCCGCCTTCGCGCCAGCCCGGCCGCCCCGTGTGGCAATTCGCGCCGACCACGTGCATTTTGACCTCGCTCGACGAGTTGCCGCCGAGCCGCGAGCGGTCCTGCACCAGGACCACGCGCGCTCCGTGACGCGCCGCCGCAATCGCCGCGCAGACGCCGGCCAGTCCTCCTCCGGCCACCAGCAGATCGGCATCGAGATTCACCTGGCGCATGTGGGGCTCGGAGTGCGCAAACGGTGCGTTGCGCGGCGCGGCACGTTCGAAATCGGGATGCGCGACGGCGGAGGACTGCGCCTCGGCGCTATCCGCCAACACAACCAGCGAATAGCCTCCCAGGCCGCAGCGTGTAAAGAAATCGCGGCGGTTCACGCTTTGTATTTTATGCGGTTTCCTGGCGCGCGATGGCCTCGAGGCCGCGTTCGCGGATTTCTTGTTCCAGCATGCGGAACTTCTGTACCTTTTTGCTCACCGTCATGGGGAAGGAATCGACGAAGCGTACGTACTGCGGGATCTTGAAATACGCGATTTTGCTTTTACAGAAGTCGCGGATCTCCTCGAAGGTGGCCTGTTCTCCGGTCTTCAATTGGATCCACGCCAGCACAGTCTCGCCGAGCTTGGCGTCCGGCAACCCGATCACATGGACGTCGGCGACCTTCGGATGGGTGTGCAGGAAATCCTCGACTTCGCGCGGGTAGATGTTTTCGCCGCCGCGGATGATGGTGTCTTTGGCGCGCCCTTTGAAGCTGATGTAGCCGTCCGGCCGCATCACCGCCAGGTCGCCCGTCCGCAGCCAGCCTTCGCCGTCGACCGCTTCGGCCGTAGCCTGCGGATCGTCGTCGTAGCCCTTCATCACCAGGTAGCCGCGTGTGCAGAGCTCGCCCTGCCGGCCGATCGGAAGGCGTTCGCGCGTCTGGAGGTCGACAATCTGTACTTCCGTATTCGCCAGCGGCGCGCCCACCGTGGTCACGCGAAGCTCGAACGGGTCGTCGACGTTCGACATCGTGATTACCGGCGACGATTCCGTCTGCCCATACGGGATGGTCATCCGCTCGATGTGCATCCGCTGGCCGACGCGCTTCATCAGCTCGATCGGGCACGGCGCCCCGGACATCACGCCCTTGCGCAGCGAGCTCAGGTCGAAGCGCTCGAATTCCGGATGCTCCAGCTCCGAGATGAACATCGTGGGAACGCCGTAGAGCGTGGTCGCGCGCTCGCGGGAAACGGCCTCCAGCGTCGCCAGCGGGTCGAATTGCGCCGAAGGAAGAATCAGGGCCGCGCCATTCACCAGCGCCACCATGGACCCGATCACCGAGCCGAAGCAGTGATACAGCGGGACGGGTGCGCAGATGCGGTCCTGCTCGGAGCAGCGGAGCGCGAGCCCGATCGCCATGCCGTTGTTGAGCAGGTTGCGATGCGTGAGCATTACGCCCTTGGGCGAGCCCGTGGTGCCGGAGGTGTACTGGATGTTGGCGATGTCTTCCGGAGTGCCGGCATCCGCCGGATCGCCGCTGCCGTTCCGCACCATCTCCTGCCACGATTCCTCGCCCAGCCACACCACATGCTCGAGCGGCAGCCGGTCGCCGTTGCGCGAATCCTTGAGTATCTCGCGATAGTTGGCGCGGGAATCGAAGGCCCGCAGGAACAGCGCCCGGATATTCGACTTCTGCAGGACGAATCGCAATTCGTGCGAGCGATAGGCCGGATTGACGTTGACCAGCGTAACGCCGGCGCGGGCCGAACCGTACTGCAGCAGCACCCACTCGACGCAGTTACTGGCCCAGATGCCGATACGGTCGCCGGGCCGGAGCCCGAGCCCGGCCAGCCCGCGCGCCGTGCGAGTGACTTCCGCATCCAGTTCGCTCCAGGTGAAGCGAACATTCTGGTGGCACGCGACCAGCGCCTCGCGCTGCGGGAAGCGCGCCGCGGTATCGCGCAGAGCCTGGGAGATCGTCTTTTCGAGGAGAGGCACTTCCGCCCCGCGCCAGTAGCTAAGGGAAGCCGACTCAGTCTGAGGCACGGCAGTCATCATCACGAAGGTAACAGTGTAACGCAAGGCTGCAGGCACAGGCGCCTCGTTATCATGAAGAGTACCCATGCGTCGAATCTGTGTTTTCTGCGGCTCGAGCTCTGGCCGCGGGCCCGAATACCTCGACGCCGCGACCGAGCTCGGCACGCTGCTCGCGCGGCGCGGTATCGGCCTGGTCTATGGCGGGGCAGCCGTTGGACTGATGAGAGCGGTGGCCGACGCCGCGCTCGCCGCCGGCGGCGAAGTGATCGGCGTGATCCCACGGGCCCTGGTGGAACGGGAGATTGCGCACGCCGGACTCACCGAGCTGCGCATCGTCGGCTCGATGCACGAGCGCAAAGCGCTGATGGCGGAACTCTCCGATGGCGACCCGCTCGACGGCGAGGTGATCTGAATCGTTTGCCCAAACAACGCCGCGGGCGCCGCGGCAAGGAAAAGCACGAGCGCGCGACTATATCCGGGACGCACGACGTTTGATCTTCCGTTCATTTGTCTAACCCCAGTTCATCTCTCGGGTGTCGATGGAATCATCGAATACCATTTCCGCCGGCAGATCTGACTGATCTTTTCGGCTCAGCGTCTGTGCAGTGCCGTTATCTGGCTATGGAACCGTGACAGCGGCCTTAGCCGAGAGCCTGCCCTTCGAAGGAACCGTATATGTGACGAGAATCGAAGCGGTACCGCGCCCCACCGAGGTGACCAGTCCCTGATCATCCACAGTCGCCACAGCGGGCTTATCGGAGGTATACCGGACGTACGAAGAATGCTCCAGTCCCACCCGCGTGCCGTCGGCGAAGAACCCCCACACATCGAGCGAAAGACCGTCGCCGACGGACTCGAAATCCAGAGTCGACCTCACAACCAGGCGGCGAGGAAGGTCGGGCCTTTCGATGGCAACCTTGATTGAAGCGAACACCGGATCGCCACCTCCTATCGGATTACCCATAGCTGAGATTGCGCCATGAGCCGTCGAAGGATAGGTGGCCGGGTACCTTGGTTTCGCCGGTCTGCGTTTCCTGCTTCTCTTCGCGGACCCCTCGGCCGCGAACTGCGCCGCTATGCCTCGACCTTCTTCCGCGGGCCCAGCGCCGTTCTTCCCTGGTCCGTCCTGTTACGACACCCCAAACCTTCGAGTTCCAGCCGCAAAGCCAGAACTCATTGAAGGCCACGGAACGATGGCATAGTAATCGGTTCATCGTAACTTTTGACCCACGTTCTTGAACTTGCCGCTTCCACGAGGTCTCGAACCCTGATCGGGACTTGTTCCGACGGCGGTTCAAAGAATTTACCGTGGGCCTGGAGATGCTTCTGGTATCGGAATGTCCCGAAGCGCTCCTGGACCAGATGGCCTCTTTCCTCGCGCCCTCCGAACCCAAGTGGATCAGCCGCAGAGAGCGTTGACCTCCCAGCCGCCTGAGCGGGTGTAAAATGCGTGCGGGCCCTACAGCTCTCTTTCATGCGACGCAGTGTCCTGATGTTCTTTCTTTTTGCGGCCCCCCTGGCCTTAGCGGCAGCGGGGGACGTGGAGTTTTCCCAGGCGGCCCCTTCAGTGGCTGTCTACGATTTCCTGGAGGTGAGCGTGCGGGTGGGCACGCCGGCCACAGGCAATCCGTTCACGGGACCCGTGGTGACGGGCTCGTTCGGTCTCGCCGGCGAGCGTACCAAGGTGGAGGGCTTCTGCGACTCCCCGGACGGCTCGCTGTTCCGCATCCGCTTCATGCCGTCGAAGCCGGGCGACTATCACTACTCGGTGACCTACGCGGAGGGAGGTTCCGAGAAAAGCTACCAGGGGAGTTTTCACGCCACTGCCGGAGGCCGGCGCGGACTGCTCCGGGTCGATCCCGCTCACCGGTGGCACTTCCTCTGGGAAGGTACCGGAGAACATTACTTCTTCAACGGCACGACGGCCTATTGGTTACTGGGCTGGCGCGACGAACGGGTCATCGATAGCAGCCTGGACCGTCTGCATCGGCTGAAGGTGAACCGCCTGCGAGTGCTTCTGAGCGGCCGGACCAACATGATGTACGGCGAACCGGCGATGAACACCGCGGAGTGGAGCGTCTTCCTGAGCCCGTGGCCGGCCGTGAAAGCCGATGACTTCTACCATCCGGGATTTGACTATACCCGCTTCCGCATCGAGCACTGGCAGCGTTTCGAACGGATGCTGCGGTACGCCCGCGAGCGCGACATGATCATCTCCGTGGTCCTGGATATTGGCGACGGACACGTTCATCTGGCCGCGGGCAGCGATGACGAACGGCGTTACATCCGCTACGCGGCAGCCCGTCTGTCGGCCTTTTCCAATATCACCTGGGATCTGGGAGATGATCTGGATAGCTTCCGCGACGACCACTGGGCGCACGAGACCGGCACTCTCCTCGAAAGCTGGGATCCCTATCGTCACCTGGCAACCACCCATCCGGTGCATCGCGAGCACCAGGACCGCGGCTCGGAGTGGTTCGGCTTTACCTCCATCCAGGATTGGTCGCGCGGCCAGCACGCGCTCATGCTGGAGGAGCGCCAGCGGCAGATCCAGACCGGCCGCATCATTCCGCAGACCAATGAAGAGTATGGCTACGAGGACCACTATCCTCTATGGGCGCCCAAGCCTCCCGGCGATTCCGCCGACA
The DNA here is from genome assembly GCA_963796675.1 of Terriglobia bacterium. Taxonomy (GTDB): domain Bacteria; phylum Acidobacteriota; class Terriglobia; order Bryobacterales; family Bryobacteraceae; genus CAWCDJ01. The sequence goes on along the minus strand of CAWCMS010000013.1, from coordinate 503,130 downwards.
CCCTGCGCCGCACGGCGTGGGATATCGCGATGGCCGGCGCCTATGGAACTGCCGGGGAGACGGCGCGCCGGGGCGTAGGCATCTGGCCCGATACCGGAGGCGGCTGGATGAACGGCCGCAGTGACGACACCACGACCATGCTCGCTGGGTACGCGCACATGGTGGACTTTTTCACAAGCTTTGAATGGTGGAAGACGGAACCGCACGACGAACTCGTGGATTCCGGCAATTGGTGCGTAGCCGAACCGGGGCGGACCTACGCGATCTATCTGCCCAATGCAGGCAAGGCGACCGTCCGCCTGAGCGTTGGATCGTACACGGCCCAATGGTTCAACCCGATGACCGGGGAAACGATTCCGGCAGGTGAGGCTGAAGGCCCGTCGTGGACGTCACCAGAGGCACCCGGCCGCAACGACTGGGCCCTGCTCTTAAGACGGAAATAAGGGTGGCGGAGGAAGAGGGATTCGAACCCCCGAGTGAGTCACCCCACTAACGGTTTTCAAGACCGCCGCCTTCGACCGCTCGGCCATTCCTCCGTCCTTTATTATATCTGGCGAGCGGCCAACAGACGGTCGAGCTTCCCATTCAGCTCGGACATGGTGTGCATGACGGAGTCGTACTGCACCTGCTCCTTGGCCGGCATCTTCCGCTGGATAAAAAAGGTACCGCCTGGCTCCAGAACGCAGCGGTCCACCTCCGAAATGGAGTCGAAGCCCTGACGGTGCAGCACCGTCATCAGCTCGGAACGGGTCAGCAGCTCCTTTGCAAGGGACTTGGGCACGATGTGGCCGTTCTCGATCAGGGTGGTCGGTTTGCCTTCGAAGATCTGGTCCAGCCGCCTGTGCCGGAACAGGAAGCGCACCACCAGGTAATTTGCCACCAGGAGCGCGAAGGCGCCGATCACCCCGCCCGGCAGCGAATTATCGTTGCCGATGATGGCGTTCTGCACCGTGTTCGAAAGCGAAAGCAGCACCACCAGGTCGAAGGGGTTGAGTTGCGCCAGTTCGCGCTTGCCGAAAATCCGCAGCGCGATTACCAGGAACGCATATACGATGGCGGGCCGCAGGATCTTCTCCACCAGCGGCACGCCCATGGAAAACATATCATGCCAAATGTGAGCCGACGTCAACGCGAAGGACATCCGTATTCCTCCCAAAGGCTGATTATGGCGCGGACGGTGGATTTGCGCGCGCCGATTCGCTACAACAGGAGAACAGGCAAATGTTCGAGTCTGTGGAAAGACTGTGGAGCGCATGGGGTGGCTGCGGAATTCGCGGGTGCCGCGTCTGATTCAAAAGCAGTTCCCGGTGCGCGCTCCGGGAGGCGCCACCCGATGGTTTATCCAGAGGCTAAGCTGCTCAAAACGACCGGGCTAAACTGGTGTACCGTCCCGCCGCAAGTCGGGCTACGCTAGGTCATTCACGTCATGTCAGCAGCAAACGCCACCGAAAAGGTCTTCCCACGAACGTCGATGCCGAGCGCTTCGTGCTCGGCTCCATCCTGCTCGACGACAGCCTGTATGTCCAGGCCGCCGGAACGCTCGAAGCCGACGACTTCAGCCTGGAGAAGCACCGCCGCATCTTCAAGCGCATGGGCGAGCTGCAGGAGCGCGGCGAAAGCATCGACCGCATCACGGTCGCCAACGAGCTGATGAAGTTCAACGAACTCGAAGCCTGCGACGGCCTGAGCTACCTGGTCTCGCTCGACGACGGCCTGCCGCAGATCCCCAACCTCGACAGCTACATCCGCATCGTCAAGGACAAAGCCATGCTGCGGCGCATCATCTTCGCCTCGCAGCACATGATGAACCGCTGCCTGATGGGCGAGGAGGAGCCCGGACGACATTCTGGCCGGCGCCGAAGAGACGCTGCTCAAGCTGGGCGAGGCCCGCGTGAAGAACGGCCTGCTGAATCCCGACCAGATCCTGCAGAGCTACGAAGGCGGCATCAACGCCTTCCTCGATCCCAGCAAGCGCATCAAAGGCATCAGCACCGGCTTCACCAAGTTCGACGAATACACCGGCGGCCTGCACGGCGGCGACCTCTTCATCCTCGCCGCGCGCCCGTCCATGGGCAAAACCGCCCTGGCGCTGAACATCGCCCAGCACGTGGCGCTGAGGAACAAGCAGACGGTGGCGGTCTTCTCGCTCGAAATGTCGAAGGAGTCGCTGCTCACCCGCATGCTCTGCGCCGCCGCGCGCGTGGACAGCCAGCGATTCCGCGCCGGCTACCTCACGCAGGACGAGCGCCGCAAGCTGAACCAGCGCCTGCACGAGCTGGTGGAAGCGCCGCTCTACATCGACGACACCGCGGGCGTGCACCTCATGGACATGCACGCCAAGCTGCGGCGCCTGCAGGCGGAGCGCAAGAAACTCGGGCCTGGTGATTGTGGACTACCTCCAGTTGATGAGCGGGCCGCGGGCCGCTTCGAGAATCGCAACCAGGAAGTCAGCGCGCTCTCGCGCGGCATGAAACTGCTGGCCAAGGAACTGAACGTCCCCATGCTGGTGCTCTCGCAGTTGAGCCGCGCGGTGGAAACCCGGCAGGGCGACCACCGCCCGCAACTGAGCGACCTGCGCGAATCCGGCTCCATCGAGCAGGATGCCGACGTGGTGGGCTTCATCTTCCGCGAAGAAGTCTACAACCGCGACCGCGAAGACCTGAACGGCCTCGCCGAGCTGATCATCGCCAAGCAGCGCAACGGCCCGGTCGGAACCGTCAACCTGGTCTTCCTGCACGCCCAGACGAAGTTCGAGAATCGCGCCGAAGATACCGGCGAGCTGCCGGAGGAGTGAGCCGGGCCTACCGCTCCACCAGCAGCTCCGCTTGCGTGAACGCCACGCGTGCGGATCTGCTCGCGCAGCGTATGGTGTATCGGACCGTGGCGCCTGCCGCGCGCAGCCGCGCCGCCTCGGCGAAGGCGAACTCGCGCAGGTAGCGGTCGGCGCGGTCGCGGTACGAGTATCCGGCATATACCGCGCCTGCTCCGCGGCAATCACCTTCATCAGCGTGTCCCAGAAAGCTGCTTCGCTGAAAGAGCGCCTTGCGCCCGCCGGCTTCGCGCGAGATCTCGATCGACTGCCGCCCGCCGCGCAGCGATCGCGCGCATGCACCGCGTCGGCGGCGAACACGCGTGCGGGGTCGGGATCCGGAAACGTCGCCAGCAGTTCGCGCAAATTCTCGCAGCGTCCGCTTCCCAGCCCGCCCAGCGGAAACGCGACGCGCCGCTCACCATGTGCCGCGCATGCAGGAGCTCGCGGATCCGCGGCTCGTCCTTGCCGGTCACCGCCCAGCATGTGCTCCATCAGCTCCCGCACCGGCAGTTCCTGCACCACCACCGGCGTGATCGAGATCGCTCGGCGGCTTCTGAGCTGAGCTTCACGCGGACCGTCTGCGGCAACGCCATCGTTGATTTCACGCTAGCATAAGTCCGTGACCCCGCTCGAAAAAGTGCTGGCCGAAACTGCGCGCTACGAACATGCGCTGCTGCGCTTCTCCGCCCGCGAGCACGGGGGCGCGGTGGAACTGGTCATCGAACTGAAAGACCCGCCGCTTGGCCTGCACACCTATTACGCGCCGATGCACGCCCGCGATATCGAGCATCCGCAATTCCCCTGGACCTTTCAGCGCTTCCTGTACGATTGCATGCACGACTACCTGGTCGAGATGTTTCTTCGCACACCGCAGAGCCGGGACGTTCGTCCATGACGCCGGCCGGCGAGCTCCTGGCCGCCGAGATCCGGCGCGGCGGACCCATTCCGTTCCACCGCTTCATGGAGGCCGCGCTCTACCATCCCGAACACGGCTACTACCGGCGCCCGCACGACCCGTTCGGCAAGGAGGGCGACTTCTTCACTGCCGAGCAGATTGCAGCCGGTCTTCGGCATCCTGATCGCGGCGCGCGTCCGCCAGCTCTACCGCGCCATGGGAGAGCCGCGCGACTTCACCGTGGTCGAACTCGGCGCGGGGCGGCGGGAGATGGCGCAGGCGCTTGCCGAGTGGCGCTACGTGCCGGTGGATCGATTCGCGGAACATTGCCGGAACGTTTCGAGGGCGTCGTGTTTTCGAATGAATTCTTCGATGCGCTGCCGGTGGATGTCTCCGTCTACGCGGGCGGGCGAACTGCGCGAGCAGCTCGTCGCACTTCGACGGCGCGCGCTTCGTCTGGCAAACCGGCCCCGCCGCCGCCGAAAGCGCGGTCGACTACCTACGCCGCTACTATCCGGCCCCCATCGAAGGACAACTGGTACGAAGTGAACCTCGCGGCGCTGGACTGGATGGGCCGCATCGCCGGCGCGCTTGAGCGCGGCTACGTGCTCACGCGTCGACTACGGCTTCACGCGCGCGGAGGCCGTGCGATTTCCCGCTGGAACGCTCATGGGCTACCGCCGCCACACCGCGCGCGAGGATGTGCTGGACGAGCCTGGCGTGCGCGACATCACCGCGCACGTCAACTTCACCGCGCTCGAAGAGTACGGCACCATCCGCGGATTGCGACGCGCGCCGGTTCGAGACGCTCGCGCAGACGCTGCTCGCCGCGGGCGAGGCGGATCAGTTCGCCGCGGCGCTCGGTGGCGGAGACGATCTGCGCCGCCGCATGCAGCTCAAGACGCTGCTGTTCGGAATGGGGGAGACGTTCCGGGTGCTCTGGCAGGAGAAGAACAATTCGGAGGAGAGAAGCCTGAAACAATGAAAAAGGCCCCGGAAACCGGGGCCTCTATGGTGGAACCTGTTCTACAGCCCTTCTTCAGGGCGCGCCCAGCTACTTCTTTTTCTTCGGAGCAGCTTTTTTCTTCGGGGCGGCTTTCTTGGTTGCGCTCTTCATCGATTGATTCTCCCTAACATCAAATTTTGCGATTCGAAAATCGCAATGTGATTCATATATAAGGTTCTTCGGAAAGAAAGTCAAGAGAAAAATGCATTTCTCGGTTGGATTCGACCTCTTTCGAGTGGCGGCGTTTTGTTGCGCGAAACTGAGAGAGGAGGCAATCGCCATTGACCATGCTCCCCGAGAGTTCGACGAGTGACCGGACGCTCGTCGAACGCCTCAAGCGGCGCGATCCGCGCGCGCTCGCCGAGCTTTACGATCGCTATGGAAGGGCCGTCTACGTGCAGACGCGGAGTGCGACGGCCAGCCGCGCCGCCGCCGAAGATCTGGTGCAGGAAACGTTCTCACGCGCCTGGAACCGCATCGCGAGTTTCGAGGGGAACGCTCCGCTCGAATCCTGGCTGCTGTCGCTGACGCCGCAGCCCGCAATGCAGCCGGGCGCTGCCGCGGAGGCGTCAACGCCATCGCCGAAACTGCGCCGCCGCATTCTCGCGTCGGCCGGCTACGCTCCGTTCGGATGGGCGCCGTTTCTGGCGGGTGCATTGCTGCTCGCCCTTTCCGGCGCTTACTACTACAGCGGGCGGGAGCGTACATTCGCCCTCGAAGTCGTGACTCTGCGGCAACAGTTGGGACAGCAGAACGTCACCATCACGCGCTTCCAGGAAGCGCTCGCCATCCTGAGAGCTCCCGACTTGCAGCAGGCGCCGGTCTTATCCGCGCCGGTCACGGGTAAGGTATTTGTCAGTCCGCGCCAAGGGATTCTACTTATTGGATCGAACCTCACACCTGCACCGCCGGGCAAGACCTATCAGATGTGGTTGATCGGAAAAAACGGCGGACCGGTTCCGGCGGGTTTGTTCCAGGCTCGGCCCGACGGCACCGTGTGGCACGTGGATCACGAACCGATCGATGCCGCCTCGGCTGCCATCACACTCGAACCCGAAGGCGGCGCGTCCACTCCGAGCGGTCCGGCGCTCGTCACCATCACGCTGCCCTAATAATAGAACTATGCCTGCGGTGATAGCGGCGGTCGGCGATTCGGCGGTAATCCCGCTCTCCATGCTCGTAGTGTTTGCATCCGCCAAGCTTCTCTCCGAAATTTTCGAGCGGCTCGGCCAGCCCGGCATCGTAGGAGAGATCCTCGCCGGCGTGCTGATCGGTCCGCACGTGCTCGGCTGGATGGCCCCGAACGAATTTCTCCGGATTCTCTCGGATCTCGGCGTAATGTTCCTGCTCTTCCGCGTCGGCCTGGAAGTGAAGTCTTCCGAGTTGCTGCGCGTCGGCGGCACGGCGCTGATGGTGGCGATCGCCGGCGTGGCGGTGCCGTTTGCGATGGGGTGGGGCATCGCCGCCGCCTGGGGCCTGGCGCACATCGAGTGCATCTTCACCGGCGCCGCGATGGTGGCGACCAGCGTGGGCATCACCGCCCAGGTGCTGGCGGCACGCGGACTGCTGCAGACCAAGGCAGCGCGCATCATTCTGGCGGCCGCGGTAATTGACGATGTCCTCGGCCTGATCGTGCTGGCCCTCGTGAGCGGGCTCGCCAAGGGTTCGGTTAACTACCTGGATATCGGGGTGACTGCCGTGCTCGCCATGGGCTTCACGGCCTTTCTCGCCACGGTAGGCTCGCGGACCGCGCGCCGCGTCGTACCTCGGATGCAGGCACGGCTCAGTCTCGCGGAAGGCGAGTTCGCGATGGCGATGACGCTGCTTTTCGCCCTTTCGCTCCTCGCCGTGTATGCCGGCGTGGCGGCGATCATCGGAGCGTTCCTGGCGGGGATGGCGCTTTCCGAAGCCGTGGACCAACGCGTCGGAGATCTGACCAACGGGGTCGCCGAACTGCTTGTGCCCTTCTTCCTCGCGGGAATCGGCCTCCAGTTCGACATCTCGGCGTTCAGCAACGGCTCGACCCTCGCGCTGGCCGGCGTGATCTTCCTCGCCGCCGTGGTTTCCAAGTTCTTCGGATGCGGACTCGGCGCCCTGAGGACCGGCACCACGGACGCGCTGCGTGTGGGCGTCGGTATGATCCCGCGCGGCGAGGTCGGAATGGTGGTGGCGCAAATTGGCCTGCGGACGGGCGCGATGGATGAGAGCGTGTACGGCATCGTAGTCTTCATGTCGGTGGCCACCACTTTGGTGGCTCCGCCGCTGTTGAAACTGGCCTTCCGGAATGCCGCGCCCTCCTCTCCGGAAGAAAAGATCCGCCTCGGATGAGCGGGCGCTACAATATCGAAGCGTGACCAAATACATTCGCTTCCGTTCCGGTTCCAGCACAGCTTATGGCATTCTCGACGGCGAAACCGTCCGCGAGCTGAGCGGTAATCCGATCGCCGGAGCCTCCGAAACCGGCGTCACTCATCCCTTGGCCGGCGTGCGGCTCCTGGCGCCGTGCCTGCCGCCCAAGATCCTCGCGGTGGGCCTGAACTATCGCAGCCATCTGAACGGGCGCCCGCAGCCGGCGCATCCCGAGATGTTTTACAAGCCGGTGACGTCGCTGTCGGGACCCGGCGACGCGATTGTCATTCCACGCGACGCCACCGACGTCCACTACGAAGGCGAACTGGTGATCGTGATCGGCCGCGAAACACGCAACGCCTCGCCGGAGGAAGCTCGCAGCGCAATCTTTGGCGTCACCTGCGGGAACGACGTAAGCGAACGCAACTGGCAGCACGGCGCCGGCAAGGATCTGCAGTGGTGGCGCGCCAAGGGCAGCGATACGTTCGCGCCGCTCGGCCCCGCCATCGTGACCGGGATCGATTACGGCCAGTTGCTGCTCCAGACGCGCCTGAACGGTGAGGTGGTGCAGAAGCAATACACGTCGGATTTGATTTTCGACTGCCCGGGCATCGTAAGTTGGGTCAGCGGCTGGGTTACCCTGATGCCGGGCGACCTGATCTACACCGGGACCCCCGGCAGCACGCGCAAGCTCGCGCCCGGCGATGTAGTGGAAGTCGAAATCGAAAGTATCGGAACTTTGCGGAATCCCGTGAAGTAACTGGCCGGGTGCAACCCCCGGCCAGTCCTCTCGATCGTCCCGGCTAGAGTTCGGCGAGCGCGGCCCGAGCGCCGAGCAGGTCGGGATTCAGCTCCGTAGCCTTCTGGAGTTCCTCCCGTGCCTTCGCCGTGTCGTTCAGGCCGAGATAGCCCAGGCCGGCGCTGTAATGCGTCATGGACGACCGCACCCGCGTGGATTCCTGGCCTCCCCGGCCGCGTGTCACAACCGGCTGGGCATTGACCAGTTCGTGGAACATCGCGTTGGCCTTCTCGGATTGTCCCAACCTGGCCACGCACAGCGCCTGGTAGTACGTGGAGGCGCCGTCGCGGAAGGCGAAACCGCCGCGCCGGCCCGCTGTCTGACTCCCGGCGCCGCGGGTCCAGGATTCTACGGCCTTCTGGTGGTCGCCCAGCTTCTCCCACGCCACCCCCGACCAATAAGCCGCTTCGACATTGACACGAGCTCCGCCGGAATACGGAATCGGCAGGTTCGCCGGGATGTGCAGCGCGGTCTCGAAATCGGCCAGCGCCTCGCGATACTGGCCGGCGTGCACTTTCTTCCGGCCGCGGAGCAGGTGCGCGCTGGTCCACTGGTCGGCGACATCCAGGTTCGCTCCTTCGGCGAGCGCGAAACGTTTGGCCGACATCGCCTGGATCGCCTCGTCGTACTTGCCCGCCAGCAGCATAAGCGCAATCGCGCGGTTTTCCGAATCATCCCGCATGGCGACCAGGGCGGAGTTCTTTTCGAACAGGGGAAGCCGTTTTTCGACCGGAGTTGCGGCCTGCTCGTACAGCTCGTCCAGCTCGGTGAAGTGCAAAGGGAACTTGCGATCGCACGCAACCGCTTTCTCCAGTTCGGCGATGGCTTTCTGCAGATCGGGTTCCGGTTTCTGATGCGAGTAGGCGACCGCCAGGTTGCGATGGACCATGGCGGAGCCGGGGTCGATTGCGGCCGATTCGGCCCAGAGCCGGGCAGCCGCTTCGGGCTGCCAATCGTAGAGCAGGTTGCCGAGGAAGTAGCGCGCGTGCGCGTCCCTGGCATCGGCCTGGATCGCGGCTTGCAGCACGGGGATCGCCTCCCGCTGGAACGGGAAAACGTATTCGGCCGGGAGGGCTTTGGCCTGCCGGCGAAGCGCCGCAGCTTGATCGTTCTGCCCGAGGCGACCGGCGAAGTAGGCCATGTAATAGTAAGCCATCGGGTGGACCTTCGCCTTATCGGGAGCCCTGGCGGCCATCTGTTCGAGGACCGCGAGGCCATCCGCCCACAGGCCGGCGTTGGCATATTCGGATGCCGTCTCCTGTGCAGTGGCAGGGTGAGCGTACATGGTGGAGGATAAGGTCGCGCTGTTGGCCGCATCCGGAGCTGCCAGCCATCGCTCCGCCATCGAGCGAACGTCTAATGGGTCCAGCCGGTTCGCCGCCGTCGTCAGCAGTTCGAGTGCTTCGCGGGAGCGGCCCAGGTGGCGCAGCGCGGCCGCTTTCAAATTCAGTGCGCGGATGTTGAGCGCGTTCGAATCGAGCGAGCGGTCCACCAGGGCGAGCGCCGCTGCCATATCGCCGCGGGCGGACGCGATTTCCGCCAGGCTGTAATAGCCGGCGCCTTTCCACGCCTGGTTCCAGGTGGCTTTGTAAAGGTAAGTGTAGGCCTCGTCCATCCGGCCCATCGCCTGAAGGGTGACGCCGAGATAGTAGACGGCCTCGCCATCCTTGGCATCGGTGTATCCGGCGGTGACGCGCTCGATGGCTTTGCGGAAATACTGCTCCGCTTCCTGGTAACGAGCCGCTCGGTAGCGGGCGATGCCCAGCGCGGTGTTGACGCGGGAATCGCCGGGGTCGCGCCGCAGCGCCTCTTCCCAGTAAAGTTCCGGATTCACGCTCGGGGAGTGGAACTGGCTCGCGCGCAATCCCACCAGGTAGAGCTCCTCCTGGCTTTTGATCTGCGACGGAGGCTTCGGCGAGGCGTACGGCTTCGGCCGCGGCTCCGGCGTGAGGCGGACCGGGGAATAAGAAACCAGCTCTTTGCCCTGGACTGAGAGCGAGGCCACCAGGTCGTGCTCGTCGATGCCGGCAGGAACCGGCACATCGCGGACGAACGGCTTTCCCGGGTCGATCGCCACCGTCGCCTGCATCAGGACCTGATTCCCCGCCATGAGCGAAACGCGCGCCTCCGGATATGCCGAGGTCGTGTAGAAGCCGACGTGCGCGGTTCCCTTGGCCACATCCAGATTGACGGCCGCATCCAGGTTCGCCTTCTTGACTCCGCCGATATCGCGGAACGGATACCAGTTCATCGAGAACACGCGGCTTTCGTAAGGCTCGAGCCAGCTATAGTCGGGCTGGTTGTCGGAATAAGCCCCTACCATCAGTTCGATGTACTGGCCGTCGGTATCGGTCAGGGTGTTGTCCCAGACCGCGCCCGGACCCTTGCCCCAGGTGAAGAACTTCTTGCCCGGAACCACGTTGTGGTCGGCAATGCTCATCGTGCCCGCTTCTTTGCCGTGGTCGTAGCCTGCGAAAAAATCGTCCGAGTAGTTCCACGCGAAGATCGAATTCGACGGGATATGATTCTTGATCCGGCTGACATCGAGCGGGCGGGTGACGCCGTCTTCGCCTAGCACGTCGGAGATCGGCCACTTCTGAAATGTACGCTTCGTATGTCCCGTGCCCCATTGGGTGCTGGGCGGGAAGATCACCTGGTAGTTGTCGTTGGAATGCACAGCGACGTTCGCGAAGCAGAGCATGGTGTTGGATTCCGGGATGCGGTTCAGAATCCGCACGGACGCTTCGATGTAGGACTTGCCGGGCCGCACCGTGTACCCGACCGCCCATCGCATCCGGTGGCGGATTTCCAGTTCGCCCACCCAGACCGTACGGCTGCCGTCCGCGTTTTCTTCCACCTTGTACTGCACCGGCATGAACGTACTGGCGCGATGATGGTGCGGCAGGTTCCATTCGACCCCACCCGATATCCACGCACCGAGGATGCCGATAAGGGCCGGCTTGATGACATGCTGCCGGTAGACGAAATTATAGTTATTGGTCTTATCGACGCCTTCGAAAATGCGGCCGCCCAGTTCGGGCAGGATGCCGATCCGCAGATACTCGTTCTCGAGGTATACGATCTTGTACGTGCGGTCCACCTTGGTTCCGGTGAGAACATCGAACATCGGATAGGGGTAGACCGGCGCCTGCGCTCCCTGCGATTCCCGCCCGAAATAGAACATGGGGCTCGGTTCGGGAGGCCCGGCAGCGTACGTGGGGATCGTGATGTTCTCTTCCCACACGCGCACCGCGGCGGGCGCGGCGGCCCAAAGCGATCCAGCGGTCAAAGCGATCAGTAATGCCGCGGAACAAACTGGTTTCGAATGGAATTTCATGGGGTATCTCCTGCTCAATCCGGCTTGCCTGCAAGGGCCGCGAGCGGGACGCCTGGCGGCCTGACGACACGTGGAACCTTGCATCGTGGCTCAATTCCGACCGTGAGATCCGAATTGTAGCGCCGTGTCACTTGCAGGGAAAGGCCCCCGCGCGGCACGGGGGCGAGGAGCGGCGAGGGCGCCCCAGTCGAGGCGCCCTCCCTGGGGACTTAGGCTACCGACGCCATCTCGTTCTCTTCTGCTGCCACGGGTTCCGGAGCCCGCAGACTCCGCAGGTGGAAGAGGCCGTATACCGACGCCGCCACCAGCGGCAGCGCGCCGGCGACGATGAACACCGTATCCGGGATCATTCGCAGCCACAGCAGCGTCTGCACCACCGGCTGCTGGTAGAACTCCAGCGACCGCGCCGACCAGAAGCCGTGGTTGAAGCTCTCGAGCGCCTGCATCACGCCGATCGGCACCAGCGTCAACAGGATCATCCCCATCAGCCCGATGTTCAGGCCCCAGAAGCTGACCAACAGCCATTTCTCTTTCCAATACTTCGGCTCCACGATATTCCGCAGAGAGAACAGCGCCAGTGCGATCGCCAGCATGCCGTACACGCCCATCAGGGCGCCGTGCCCATGCGCCGCCGTCAGGAACGAACCGTGCTGAAAGTAACTCACGAACGGCAGATTGATCAGGAAGCCGAGGACGCCCGCGCCGAACAGGTTCCAGAACGCCGTCGCCACCAGGAACCAGAACGAGGCGGCGTACGGAAACTCCCGGCCGCCCGCGCGGATCACCTTGTATTGCCCGTACGCCTCCACCATCAGTAGCGAAAGCGGAATCACTTCGAGCGCCGAGAATATGGCGCCGAGCGCCATCCACGCTTCCGGTGCGCCGATCCAGTAGTAATGATGGCCCGTGCCGATGATGCCGCTGCCCAACAGGATGATGAGCTGGAAATAGGTGGCCCGCAGCGTGGATTGAGCTGTCACCAGCCCGAGCCGCACCATCAGGAACCCGATCACCACCACGGCGAAGACCTCGAACATGCCTTCCACCCAGAGGTGAATCAGCCACCATCTCCAGTAATCCGCCATGGTGATATGGCTATCGCGATTCACGAAAAGCGCGAAGCAGTAGAACACCGGAATGGCCGCCGAAGAATAGAGCAGCAGATGCGTGAGCCCGCCGCGGTCCGATTCCGCCCGCAGCGCCGCTCGCAGGCCGCGCGCCACAATGTAGAGCCAGATCCCCATGCCGGCGATCAGCAGCAGCATCCAGAGACGGCCGAGTTCCAGGTACTCCCATCCCTGCGTTCCCAGCCACCACCAGGTTTTGCCGAGCATGCCCTTGATCGAAAGGTACTCGCCCGCCATGCTGCCGACCACCACGACCACCAGGGCGCCAAACAGGATGTTCACCAGCGCCCTCTGGCCCTTCGGCTCGCGGCCGCTCACCAGGGGCGCGATGAAAATGCCCATGCCGAGCCATGCCGTCGCGATCCAGAAAATCGCCAGTTGCAGGTGCCAGGTGCGTGCGATGTTGAACGGCAGGTACTGAGATAGATTAAAGCCGTAGAAACTGGCGCCGTCCACGTAATCGTGCGCCATCTTGCCGCCCAGCAGGCACTGCACCAGGAACAACGCCAGTGCGATCACAAAAAACTTCGCCGCCGCGCGCTGCGAAGGGGTCAGCGGCGCGGAGGCCAGGTCGAAGCGGAACTTCGGATTGGCTGCGTCCTGCGGCGTGAGGCTGTAGCGATGCTGGAAGTACAGAATCAGCGCCAGGAAGAACAGCAGCCCCGCGACGCTCGCCGCGGACCATACCAGGGACCCCGCCGTCGCTGTATTCCCGGCCACTGGATCGTAGGGCCAATTGTTCGTGTAGGAGTGATTCGCCTCGGGCCGCTTCACCACGGAAAGCCACGCCGTCCAGGTGATGAACGCCGCCAGCTTTTTCGAGGCCGCTGCCACCAGTGCCGGATCGCCGCCACCTTCGCTCGCGGGCAGCATCGCGCCCTTGGGCAGCGAGCGTTCGATCTGCCCTTCGACGAAGAGCTTGTTGTAGCGTGAGACGATCGTGTTCCACCCGGCCGTCTGCCCGGCCGTGAAACTCAGAACGCCATTGGCGTATCGGTTCTGCTTCAGTTCCTGTGCGATTTCGGCATCCACCGCGGCCTTCGGGCCCACGCCCAGACTGTCAAAGTCGGGCGCTTTCTGGCGCCGCATCGTCTCGGTGATCCAGTGCAGGGCTTCCGCAGTGTAATCGGGCCCCAGATAGGCACCATGTCCAAGCACAGTGCCGTAGTCCATCAGGCCGCGCTTCCGGAACAGGTCCTGCCCTTCCTGGATATCCGCGGCGGTAAAGAGCGTCGCTCCGTCCGGGCCGGCCACCCGTTCCGGAATCGGCGCCCGGCTGCGATACATCAGCACTCCGCCTACAATCATTACGGTGAAGCCAAAGAGGAGCGTGAGCAGCAGCCCGTGCTTCCAAAGGCCCGATTTCTGTTCGAGATCGGCGTTCATTTTCCCTCCCAAGCATTCAGACTAGGGCGGGAATGCGGCCGGCTAAAGGACTTTAGTCACAACCACGAAGTTCCGATGCTATAAAGCAGGATGAGCAGCACCGTCAGCGTCACCGCGATATACACGCGGTCGCGCTCCAGGTAGAACGCCGCCAGTGCGAAAGCCACGCGCGCCACGGGCGTAAGGATCAGCAGCAGCAGGCCGATCTCGATCACTTTGAGCGGACCGGGAAGCTGCGCGATCGTCCCCAGCCGCGACGGACCAGCGTGAAAGTGTTGGTACGAGATCGGCGTCGAGCCGGCGGTCGCCAGGTACCACAGGCCTCCCGCCGCCACCACCGTGGCCGCCAGAAGCACACCCGCGCGCAGCAGGTTGCCCACAATCTGTTCCATCTGCTCGTCGGTCAACGAAAACCTCCCGTGAAGGCGCTATAAATCATCTCGATTGCGAGCAGCCCTACCACACCCGCAAACACAATCCGCAGGAGACGAGTGCCGGCCCCACGCAACTGTCTGGCGCCCAAAACCGAACCACTGAGCACTCCGAGCATCACCGGCATCGCCACGGTGGGAGTGATGTAGCCGTGCCCGAGGTACACGCCCGCGCTCGCCGCCGCCGTCACCCCGATCATGAAATTGCTGGTCGTGGTCGAGACCTTGAATGGCAGGCCCATCACCTGGTCCATGGCAATCACCTTCATCGCGCCCGAGCCGATACCCAGCAACCCGGAGAGCACGCCCGCTCCGAACATCAGCCCGAACCCCGTCTTCACCCGCTGCACGCAGTAGGCGATCCGCGAAGTGCCCTCCGGGTAATCGCTGTTCAAGCGCAGCCGATCGGCCAGCGAATCGGCCGCAACGAAGGTCCGGTCGTGCGGATGGTGGAACGATTGCCATGCGGAATACAGCAGGACTCCGCCGAAGATCACCGCCAGGCTGGATTTCGGCACGATCGAAGTTAGCTGCGCGCCGGTAACCGCTCCCAGCGTCGTGGCCACTTCCAGAAACATCCCGATCCGGACGTTGGAATAGCCCTCCTTCACATAAGCAGCCGCCGCTCCCGATGAAGTGGCGATCACCGATACCAGGGACGCCCCCATCGCGAATCTCAGGTCCACCCCCAGCAGGAGTGTCAGTGCCGGCGTGACCACCACGGCGCCGCCCAGCCCGGTGAGCGCTCCGAGAAATCCCGCGAGCGCGGAAAGGGTAAAGACAATGCCTGAGAACGTGAGTGCATTCATGAATGTCTCAGAACTCAGTGTAGGCTGGATGGATAGAATCGAGGGCAGGTTTTTCGACCTGCCCTCTGCGGTGTTGTTGCCCGGGAGGCAACAATGATTCACTTGCTGGTTACGACATCCCCGGCGCCATTCGGGGGTGTCCCAACCTTGTATTTGTATCGTAGTGCAACCGGCGCGCGACCTCCATACTGCAATAATCGTATTCTCTGCAAGTCCCTCAGCCGCCACAATAGAGTTTCCATTCGGGGCATTCGGCAGTGTATACCTTCGGCGGAATCCGGGGCGGGATAAGATATAGATTAGTGCGTCTAGGTTTCAGCAAGCGCGCCGTTCTGGGAGCGGGGTATGGGGCGGTCATCACCGTTCTGATCCTCTCCGCCGCGGAGGCCTACCGCATCCAGAAATCCGTCTCCGAACAGCACCTCGAAATTTACCGCCGTTATATTGAAGAGGATAGCTATCTCGCTACTCTGCGGCGCAACCTCTGGCTGTCCGGCTCGGATGTGCGCGACTTCTTTATCATCACGACGCCCGCGCAGGCAGACCTCCTCCGGTCCCAATTGAAGGAGCTGCAGGACGAAGATGATGCCGCCTTGGCGCATCTCTCCTCCCAGCCCGGTTGGAACTCCGTGGTTCCCAAACTGCGCAAGAGCCTTCATCAATACTGGGTCCTGATCGACGGCCTGCCCGACCGCATGCTGAACCAGCCGGACGAGCGCAAGTTCGCGTTTCTCCAAAATGAGCTCGCCCCCTTGCGCGGCGAACTCTACAGCGCCCTGGTGGACCTCTCCGAGGCCGACCAGCGAAAGGTGCAGGAAAGCGAGCGGGAATTCAATAACGCCGGCAGCCATGCGGCCGACCGCCTGATGTTGATGCTCGGCGCCAGCGTGCTGTTGAGCTTCGCCGTTGCCCGCACCAGCGTGCGCCATGCCGGAATGCTCGAACGGCGGGCCGAACAGCATTTCAACGAAGTCGAGGAGGCCCGCCGCGAATTGCAGCAGCTCTCCGCGCGCCTGCTCGAAATCGAAGAGGAAGGGCGCCGCCGCCTCTCCCGCGAATTGCACGACGAGATCGGCCAATCGCTGGCGCTGCTCGAAATCGAAATCTCGCACGCGCAGAATCTGCCGCCCGGCGACCCACGGGGGAAGGAACGCCTGACCCGCGCCCGTGAGCTCGCCAAGCGGACCGTGCAGACCATCCGCAACATCACCGGTCTGCTGAGGCCGGCCATGCTGGACGATCTCGGACTCGTGCCCGCTCTGCAATTTCAGTTGGAAGACTTTCTCCGACGGAGCGGCATCTCCTGCGAATTTGTGGAGAACCATGTGGCGGACCACCTGCCGGATACCGTGAAAACCTGTGTCTACCGCGTGATCCAGGAGGCTCTCCATAACTCCGAGAAGCATTCGGGTGCCACCCGCGTCCGCGTCAAGGTCGAGCAGCTTCCGGACTGCCTGGTGGCCGAAGTGGAAGACAACGGAAAGGGCTTCGAAGTCCGGCCGCGCAGTGTGCCCGGTCCGGAACGGGGTCTTGGCCTGCTCGGCATTCGCGAACGCGTCGCCGCAGCCCGCGGTTCGCTGGTGATCGATTCCGCAGCAGGCCGCGGAACCCGCATCGCTATCCGTATCCCCCTGCCCCAGGAGCCGGCCGCGGCTCCCGGGAAACGACTCGAGGTAACAGCTTAATGTCGGTCCGAATTTTGTTGGTCGATGATCATACCCTGATGCGTCAGGGTCTACGTCACATCCTGGAAAGCCAGCCGGATTTCGATATCGTCGCCGAATCGAGCTCCGGTATCGAGGCCGTCGAGGCCGCACGCTTTCATAAGCCGGACGTCGCCATCGTCGATATCGCCATGAAGGAGCTGAACGGCATCGAGGCAACCGCCCAGATCCTGAAGCACTCTCCGAATACCGCGGTGCTGATCCTCAGCATGTACAGCGATGAGCGCTACGTGCTGCGGGCCGTCAAGGCCGGAGCGCGCGGCTACCTCTTGAAGAACTCCGCGGGCGATGAGCTGATTCAGGCGATCCATACCGTGCAGCGCGGCATGGCCTTCTTCAGCCCCGCCGTGGCTCAGATCTTCCAGGATGGTTTCGCCCGCCTGCGCGAGCCCGGCGGCGTCAATGACCGCTTCGAGCTGCTGACCGACCGCGAACGCCAGGTCTACCAGCTCCTCGCGGAGGGCAACAGCAACAAAGAGATCGCCAACCGCCTCAACCTGAGTCTCCACACCGTGGAAACCCATCGCTGGCGCATCATGGAAAAGCTTGACCTGCACAGCACGGCCGAGCTGGTTTTGAGCGCCGTCCGCCGCGGAATGGTGACTTAGGCCTGCGGCTCCGATTCCCGCTCCATGCCGGCGCGGTCCAGAATCGAGACCTGATGCCCCTGGATCCGCAGCAGCCCCTCGGCGCGGAAACGCGCCAGGTTGCGCGACACTACTTCCCGCACGGTACCCAGCCTGGAAGCCAGTTCCTGGTGCGTGAGCGGCAGATCGAATTCGGTTTTGCCCGCCTGCTTCGCGGCATCGAGCAGCAGCTTTGCGAGGCGCTGCGTGACGCTCCCGAAGGTCATCGCTTCGACCACTCCCACCAGGTGCCGCAGCCGCCGGCCTACCACCGCCAGAACCTTCAGTGCCACTTCCGGATACTGGCGGCAGACCTGCTGGAACTCCGATTTATTGATGAAGAGCGCGACCACCGGCTCCACGGCCCGCACCGAGGCCGGGTAAGGCCCGCCGTCGAATAGCGGGAGCTCCGCTACGGTGGACGGCGCGGTCTCGAGTGCCAGCATCATCTCGCGCCCGCCCGGCGAAGTCTTGAAGATTTTGACGCTGCCGTGAATGATCAGGAAGATGCCGGCACACGGCTCTCCCTCCCAAAACAGCATCTCCTCGGGCGCAAAACGCCGCTCCACCGCGCGCTGTCCCAGCGCCTGGACCTCGGTTTCGGTAAGGCTGGCAAACAACGGAATCTGCGCCAGCGTACTGAGCTTCGGAATCATCCTGCGCGGCCCCCTCCGGCCGCTTCGCCTCTACAGCGAATTCAGGTATGCGATGACGTCGGACATCTGCTGCGCGGTGAAGCGCGGCCACTCCCGGTTCTGCTGCTTCATCATCTCCAGCATACGCGGCCCGTGGTTCCAAAGGGCCGAGACCATGGTGATGTCCGTATATCCGTCTTTGCCTTTAGCCAGCTTCGGCGCTCCGCTTGCGGGGCTATTGTGGCAGGTGGCGCAGTTCTTCTCGGAGAAGACCTTCTTGCCGCGTTCGGCGTTGCCCGCGCCAGTGAAATACTGCCGCGCCCAGATGTAGCCGATGATCTGCCGCATCTCTTCCTGCGAGAGCGTGGGCGGCGGATTCTTCATACTGGGCTGATGGTTCCACATGTCGGCCGCGATCTGCGTGAGAGTTTGGTTCCGCAGGCGGCCCTCCAGCGCCAGGCGGCCCGTATGGCAGCCCGCGCAACCCTTGGAGGTGAACAGCGCGGCTCCCGAATCCGAGGGCGGAAAGAGGAAGTTCGTGGCCAGATGGCGCGTCTGCGGCAGGTTCTGCAGGTAGACCAGCATGTCGGTCAGCTCCTGCGCGGTGAGGGTCGGCCGCGTTAGCTTGCGCTTGGCATACTCCTCCTTCATCCGCGGGCCGTGGTTCCACATCTGCTGCGCCAGCACCACCGGGTCGGCCAGCGACTCCCACTTCACGACCGGCGGCGCCGCCGGGTTGGGCGAACTGCTGATGCCGTGGCAATCCGCGCAGTGCTTCGCCGCGAACGCCTCCTTGCCGCGTCCCGCGTCGCCGGGCTGCTCAAAGTACCGCGCACTCACGAAATAGGCGAACAGGTCGGCGGCCGATTCCTCGCTCAACTGGCCCTTCCGGATCCCTTGCCTGCTCATCGCCGACCACATGTCCGGCGCATGATTCCACATCAGGCTCGCCATCACCGCGGGGGTGTAATTCCGGTCGACCCGCCGGGTCAGATCCGGAGCCACCTTGCCGCCGCGCCCGTTGACGCTGTGGCACTGGATGCATTGCTCCGTCTGAAATAGCTGCTCGCCGCGGTGCGCATCGCCTGCGATCACTCCCGCCGCCATCATGCTGCAAGCCGCAAGCGCGCCGGCAGCGATCAGTCGAACCATCACCATCGCTCGTCTCCTATTTGGTGAGCCTGAGGCCGGTCATGAACACGTGCGTCCGGAAAGCTTCGAAGAGATAGAACTGCTCCGAGAAACCGTACCACTGCCACTCGGTGTTCCAGTATACGTGCTTTTGGATGGGCAGGCTGAGCCGCGCCAGCGGCTGATAGTATCTCGTGGGCCGGGAGCCGCCGGAGATAAACAGCGAGCCGCCTGCAGTCAGTTTTCCGTCCTTCATGTGAGGCAGCTTCACGTCCACCGTGGAAAGCGCCGTGTGCGTGCGCTCGTCGTAGGACGATACGGCTGAGGTCAGGAACGGCAGGTCGAGATAGTCGATGTTGGAACTGATCGTCGCCCGGTCATATTCCGCCATCACCGTCACCCACTTGCTGTTCTGCGGCGTCCAGAAGACCGAAAGCGCCCAATCGCGGCTGTCGAAATCGTACCGGATGTCGGGCGCGGGGTTGTGGTTATCCAGTAAATTGAAGCTTCCCTGAATCGTCAGCTCCGGCTTGATCTGGTACTTTCCGATCGCGCGCACCTTGCTGTAGTCGTTCAGGCTGGTGCGGAAATAGATGTTGTCGCTCGACGAGCCTTCGTATTCACCATGCAGGGAGAGCTTCTGCGACGGACGGTAGGTGACTCCGCCGATCCCCACATCGCGCCGCAGATTGCCCGAAGCGAAGGTTCCGGTCTGGCTCAACTGTCCCGCCAGGACCACCGCATCGCCGGTGAGGAACCGGTATCCGCCGCGCAGCGTTAGCTTCGGCGTGACGTCGTAGAAAACGTCCACCTGGTTCTGAGTGTAGTTGACCTCTTGGTAGGGATTAAGCGACGTGAGGGCCGACCCCACCTGGGTCGGGTTCGTCAGGCTCTGCAGATAATACGCCGCGAACATCCCGTACGAGGAATCGTGCTGCCGGTCGATGATCAGCGATTCGACCACCCGGGTCCTCTTCCATGGCCGCAGTTCGAAGCCCACGTTCGCCGTGATGTGCGGCTGCTCCGCATACCCGGTCGCGAAGCCGAGTTGTCCGCCGTAAAACAGCAGGCTCTGCGCCAGCGCCAGGTTGCCGCCCGCGACCTCGGCGAAATTCACGTCGGTCTTGGGCTCGCTGTACAGAAACTGCCCATAGAGATCGAGCCGCGAAGTGACTCTTGCCGTCGCCAGGACCTTGCTGTAGATGCTGTGACCCCGGATGCCGTAGGCCTGCTGAAGGCTATTCAGAATCAGGTTCTGGCCAAGATACAGAGTGCTCCGGTTCCCGTAGTTCGTCCCGGAAAAATCACTCGAATCGTCATCTTTGTAGGTGGTGCCGCCCTGCTCGAGAGTAACGTGCCAGCGATTGAATTCGAAACGCACGCCGGCGCGGTAGCTGTTGGTGGAGTCCCTCAGATCGTTGGACACCGGGAACTCATTCAAGGCTCCCAGGGCCCATGTGTTGATGCCAAGGCCCTGCCACGTGTTCCGGTCGAATGCCAGATAGGGGATGATGCGCTTTCCGGGGAAGAGGTCGAGATCGAAGCTCATCACGCGGCGGCGCGTATCGAACGCCTGCTGGTCGAAGCCGCCTGGAATCGCCGGGTTCGCGAAAGAAGGTTCAGCCAGGAATTCGGCCATATTGCGATAGTCGAACGACACGCGGTACGTGCCCTGCTTGTAGGCGTTGAGCATCGCCGTATTGTAGAGCTGGCTGCCCCATCCGTAGGCGCTGCCGTTGATGCGATCGTAGAATTTCTTCTTGGGATCGACCAGCATGAAATCGCCGCCGAACAATTGCGGCCCCTGGTTCAGATTGACCACGGTCCGATACTCCGGCAGGCTGCCGGCGGGGCCGGTGACCCAGCGGTAGCCGAAGTCGATGTTGCCCGTGAAATTCTGGTCGGCGGCCGGCGCGGGGGAGGTGGCAGCCGCGGCGCCGGACGCGGATTGGTCCGCCGGCTTCTGATCGGCCGCTTTTGTGTCCGCCGCTTTCTGGTCCGCCGCTTTCTGGTCCGTCGCTTTATCGCCTGCCTGGGCCGCAGCCGGAGCCTTCTCGTCGGGTTTCGCCTGCGGGTCCGGTAACTGTGCCATCACCGGAAGCACCAGGAGCAATGCCAATAGGAATCTCATTTAAAAAAGTCCCGGTTCACGTACGATCCGTGCACCATCTGATGGCAAAGGGTACAGTTCTGGAACTGCGGGCTGCGCAAGTCATGGAACGCCGGGGGTACCGTGCCCAGCGTGCCGTTGGCCGGCGTGGTGGGCGCGGGCAGATTTGCGTGGCATTCCAGGCATACAAAGCGCACCTGGGCGCGCGTCAGCATCCGCGGATTTTGCGAGCCGTGAGGCTGATGGCAGGCGCCGCATCCTTCCAACTGCATCGGAGGATGCGGGAAGACGAAGGGCCCTCGCTTCTCTCCGTGGCACTTGTAGCACCCGGGCTCGTTCGCATAGACGGTTTGAATGCTCCACGGCAGCACGCTACCGTGCGGATTGTGGCAATCCACGCACGACATCGCGCCTTCCGCCAGCGGATGTTTATAAGGACGCGCGAAACTCGCCCACACATCGCTATGGCAACTGGCACAGAGCTGATTCACTTCCCGGTTATTGCGAGGCTCCTGGCCTTTGGGCGCGTGCTGCCCGATCAGCGTGTTCGAATGGAACGGCTCTTTTCCGTGTATGGAGTGGCAGGCCACGCACGCTACCTGGTTCTTTCCGTGGCTGTTATTGATTCGCCCGATATGCGTGGGCTCGTTGAGATGGCACTTCAGGCAGGCGCGGTCGGCGACTGCCGGGCTGGCCTTGGCCGGGTTCAGAATATCGGCCGCCGACATGGATTCGGCGTGCTTGCTACCCGGTCCGTGGCACGCTTCACAAGCTTTGCCTTCCCACCCGCGCTTCTTCTCGGTGGAAAGGATGGAGTGAGGGGTCTTCTGAAACGCGTTGAAGATGTCCTCGTGGCATGCCGAACAGGTGTCCGAGCCGACATACTCGGCCGGCTTGGATGGCGCCGCTGGCGCGGCCGGCTGCGCGGGAGCGCTCTTCTGATCCTGAGCCCCCCACGCCGCTATATATAAGGATGCCGCCAGGAGCACCGCCAGTCGCGCCGCCCGAAGGCGGCGCGCTGGAGGAGGAGTCTGGCGGTTGCTCGGATTGGCTGGCAGCCGGAACAAGGTATTTATCTCCCGTTTCTCGATTATTGACCGGCGTGCACCTTCTGCACATCGTAAGCAGCGCCGGAGGCGTGACATACGTCACAGCTCTCGCCGAACTTCGGATCGGTTTGAGCCACGGAGTGCGCCAGAGCCGATATGTTCTGGTGGCATGCCGTGCACGCGGACGTGGTGGCCGGCGCCGGGTTCAACTTACCCTGCGTATCGGCAACCGCGTTCTTCCCGATCGGGAAATTCGCTTCCGAGCTATTGACATGGCACATGTCGCAATTCGCCGCGTCACCCGTGTTACCCGTCGGGCCCATCGCCGGATAACGGACGCCCGTGTTCGGAATCCCCTTCGGGACCGAAGCGAACGCCGTACCGAAATCGTTGTGGCTCCCGCCGTAACCGACGATTACGTAATTTGTGCCGAATTCGGTTGCCATGTTCTCACCCGTGTGAATCTTGTGGATCATCAGGGCGAAATTGACGGACTGATTCGGTTGCGTCTTGTCAGCAGGCACTACAGCGCTCGGCCGGGTCGAACTGTCGTTCTCGCTCGGGTTGTGGCAGAGCACGCACATCTCGATCTGATTGCGATTCTCGCCGTGGAGCGACAGGTACGAATGGCAGCCGTTGCACTTGGCGACGTCCACCACCTGCCGGCGCGGCGCGACCGGGGACCCATCCACCGAAAAGTAAGCGACCTTATTAATAGCACCGTATTCGGTGGTCTGCTGCTGCGTGGTTCCGGGGAGCAGCGTCAGCCCGCGGCGAGCTTCGATGCCGATGGCGTAGGTGCCGGTGGCGCCCGCCGGAACGGTATGCGTAAAGGTGTAGGTGCAGGTGCCGTCGTTGCTGCATACGGCGCTCGGCACCGGGTTCTCGGAGACGTACCCGTTGGTGGTGACGTCCTTGCCGAAATTCGTGTAGCCGTAGTCGGTGGTCGGACCAGCCATCACCAGCGCCAGCCGGTTACTGCCGCCGGTCATCGCCGACATCGGAATTCCAGCCCCGGAATTGTCGCGAATCGTGAAAGTCACGGTCGGAGCCTTTCCGGCGGCGCCGTTATCCACCTTCACCAGCGTGACGTTCACGCCCGGAGCGGTGGCCGACTGAGTCGGAATCGTGTGAGCGCCCATGATCGAAGCATCGAATTCCAGCTCGCCTTTCGGAATATGGCACTGGCTGCACTGGTTGTCGTTCACCTGCGGCAGATTCACGTGATTCAGGCCGGTGGCGAAGTTGACGTCGTCATGGCACGATCCGCAAGCCGCGCGGGTCGGATTCGTGTACCAAATGTTCGCCTGCGCGGCGCCGGTGGTCGATTCATGGCAAAACGCGCAGCGCCGAACATCGGACGGCATTTCGACCGTGGAATAATCCGCGACGGCCTGACTGTGACCGATGATCTGGTAGGGCGTTCCCGCCTGCACACTGGGAAGAACGCTGCCCGCGTGGATCTTGTGGACCATCACCTTCATATCCACCGTGTTGCCGGTGTCCGGATCCGTCGTCTGCGGAGTATGGCACATGACGCAGAGATCCAGGCCCTGGCGCGAACCGCCGTGATAGGCCAGCGTATCGTGGCACTTGTTGCACGTCGCCGTGCGGATCACGTCGCGGGTCGAGGTAACCTTGCTCCCATTCGGAACAAAGTCGTAAGTCAGGGAAGCGTAGTTCGTCCCGAGGTCGAACTCGGTCAGGTTGCGGCTTCCGTATACGCCCATCCGGTGGGTGGCCGTCGGATCGTAGCTGCCGGTCGGAGGAACTGCCTTCTGCTTGAACGTGTAGGTGTAATCCCCGATCGCGTTGGTCACCGTCGTCCCGCCGGAATCGGTGCTCGCCTGATTCGCAGTGTTGTTCGTGATGGGGCTGGTCTGCGGGCGGACAATGTAGTCGACAAACTGCTCCTGCCCGCTCGGAATGAATGCACAGAGGAAACTTACCGAGATGGCACCCGGTGTCTGAACACCCGTCAGATCCAAAGGAAGTCCTTTCGGATCCGTGAGTTGATAATGGACGCTAATCGTGCCGTCGTTGGCGACCTGGGCTGAGACGATCTTGATCGTCAAGCCCGGACGCACGAACGCGACGACGTTCGGGTCCGCGTAATATGCCTTATCGCGCTTCGTGAATTCAGTCTTTTTCGGAGCGCTGAACAGGGCCAGGGAGCCGGCGACCAGCACCAGAACAAAGAGGCACCGCCCAACTCCGGAAACCGAGGAAGGAATCCTCATACCTATCTCTCCAATCCAATTCCAACTAACCTGTCTTGCTCACCCGAACGCCCGGGAGACAACCCGTCCGTTCCGGTTTTTTGCCGTAGCTTGCCGAGCTAGTATCCCGAAGCACTCGCCAGTCCAAACCCGGTCCGGTAATTGAGGGTATTCAAATCTTTTATTATCAGCCTGTTGGAAAATCCGGCAAGCCTGTCGGATTTTGCGCTGGGGATCTATGTGGGTCAAAACACGGTCTGAGGTTGGGTGAAAACCCCCTGGTACGCGGCCTGTGGACCCTAGGGTCGTCCGTTGAGCCGCCGCTCTCGGAACGGGAAGCGGATGCGGAGTACCCGCTCCCTTCGGCTCTCCTCCTCGAGAGACCGCGATCGGGCGTGCAGCAGATCGCTGAGGGACACGGTGCCAAGCAGGCATCGCGGATCTGCCGGGTCGACCACCGGCATTTGCGTGACGCCATGATGCGCCATCCGGTCGGCGACGTGGCGCAACGGTTCGTCGGAACGCGCCCAAATGGTCCCCAGGAGGTCCTGGCCTGACGCCTCCGGATTGCTGCTCATCACGTCGCGAACCCGGAGAACTTCGAGCGGATCCACGGCGTATTCGCAGCTCAGGTGCAGACCGCGGCGGGCGATTTTCTCGGTGAGGATCGAGCGGCGAAGCGTCAGCACACTGAAGCGCATAGGAAATGGTGACCGCCAGCAGCAACGGCAGCAGCACGTTGATATCGTGGGTCAGCTTCGAGCGCGAAGATCACGCCGGTGAACGGCGCCCGCATGGTCCCGCCGAGAATCGCGCCCATGCTGACCAGCGGCCAGAATCCGGCGCCCTCGTGCGGGCAGGAACATCGCTTCCACGCCGCCCAAGCGCGCCGCCCATCATCAGCAGCGGCGCCAGCACGCCGCCGGAAGTGCCGGAACCCAGCGAGACCGCCCAGATCACCGACTTCACCAGCAGGATTCCGAGCAATCACCGCTCGCGGCACGTCGCCCTGCAGCAGCGCGCCGATGGTGTCGTAGCCGACGCCCAGCGCCTGCGGGAAGATCAGCCCGCCCAGCCCGACCACCAGGCCGCCGATCGCCGGCCACCACATCCAGTGGATCGGCAGCTTCCGGAACGAGATCTTCCGCCGCATACACTCCCAGCGTCAGCAGCGCACGAAAGAGCCGCCGGCCAGCAGCCCGGCCAGCGACACAACCCGCCAGCGCCGTGCGGGCCGATGAAGAGCGTGTGCGGCGGCACCGGAAACAGCGGACCGAGCCCCAGAATGTAGCGCCGCGCCGCCGCCGGCCGTCGCGCTGGCCAGCGCCACCGGAATCACGCTGCGCGGCTTCCATTCGAACAGCAGCAGCTCGACCGCCAGCAGCACCGCGGCCACCGGCGTGGCGAACGTCGCCGACATCCCCGCCGCCGCGCCCGCCACCAGCAGCGTCTTGCGTTCCGCCGCCGGTCAGGTGGAAGAACTGCGCGATCATCGATCCGAAGGCGCCGCCGGTCATGATGATCGGGCCTTCGGCTCCGAACGGGCCGCCCGAGCCGATCGAGATCGCGCCGAGAGAGGCTTCAGCAGCGCAACCTTCGGCTCCACCTTGCTGCCGTTGATCAGGATCGATTCGATCGCCTCCGGGATGCCGTGGCCGCGAATCCGCTCCGAGCCGTAGCGCGCCATCAAGCCGATGATCAGTGCACCCACCACCGGCACCGCGATCACCCATCCGCCCAAATGGTTCCCCGCGGGAGAAACCAGCGCCGTTCCCCACCTCCCGAAGAAGAAGAGATTCGTGAAAATGCCGATCAGCTTGAAGAGTGCCAGGGCGAGCACCGCGCTGGCCAGGCCAATACCGGTAGCCAGTCCGGAGATCCAGATACTCCGCGTTCCCATCGTAAAATCGCCGAGTTCGCGTCGCGGTTCGGTCCTGGCTGCGTGCATCATGGAGATCGATCCTTCGTCTTTCTTTGTGAGTGCGCGTTAGTCCCGCCCGGGGAGGTCATCGAGCAGAGTGCGCAGCGCGTCGACGAGGTGAGGCCCGGTTCGCACCAGCTCTCTCTGGTGAAGGTTGGAGAGGTGCCTCAGCTTCTCTCGGCCATCGGCAGTAAGCCGAATCCGTACCTCTCGTCGGTCTTTTCCGGAATGAGTGCGCTCCACCAGGCCGCGAGCCTCCATGCGGTCGATCAGGCCCACTGCGCTATGTGGGCGGATCAATAGCCTCTCCGCCAGTTGGCCGATGGTCGGACCCGGCGGCTCATACGCGCAAAGCGCCAGAAGCAATTGATGCTGTTGGGGTTCCAGGCCTTCCCGCTTGGCCGCCTCTTCGCTGAAGTGCAGAAACTGGCGAATCTGATAGCGGAACTCAGCCAGAGCACGGTACTCAGCTTCCGTGAGATCCGCCGAATGAACCCTGGAATTTCCCGACATATTTATATCGTATCACGATATAAATATGCGCGCCAGACCAGTACTCCCCAGGGTAAAAACCGTAATAGATAAGACTTGTTTTAAGACTCGTCCGTGTTATTCTTAACAAAAGTTCGGAGTTATCTGATATCGACACTGAGGAATCTCATGCCCCAATTGCGGACGCTCAAGTACGGGAATTCGATACAGTGCCTGCCGCCAGCCGTTAGCGAAATGCGCCTGCGCGCCCTGGATCGCCTCTATGCCCGACGCGATGCAGTAGACGCCCTGATTCGATCGTTGGAGATTTATGAGAGCACGCAGCAGTTGCAGCGTGCCAGTTGTATTCCGATCACCGCTGAGCCGAAGTGCTCGTAAGGTTCCGTTCAATCGCAAACTTGACGAGTCCGACCAGGTCGTGGACGTTGAGTTTGCGCATCAGTCCCGCACGGTAAGTATCCACAGTTTTCGGGCTGATCTCCAGCAGATCGGCGATGTCTTTCGCCCGAAGCCCGTTGACGAGGTAAGAGAATACTTCCATTTCGCGCGGGCTCAAACAGGCCAGCGGATCTTCCGCCGCGTTCTTCTCGCCTTTGGTGAATAGGCCCGCGCCGCGCAGCAGCGGGGAAACATAGACTCCGCCGTCCCGCACAAAACTGATCGCGTCGAGAAGATGTCTGGAAGGTCCGTCTTTCAGCAGGTACGCGTCGGCGCCGGCGCGCAGTGCTTCCATGACCGTCGTTTCCTCGCGGCTGATCGAGAGAATCATCAGCTTCGCCTTCGATCCTCCGGCACGCAGGCGCCGTACGGCCTCGGCGCCGGTCATTCCCGGCATGTGCAGATCAAGGATGGCGAAATCGGGCTGTAGCGACTGGACCATCTCCACGGCCGCCGCTCCATCGGAGCACTGGCCCAGAATCTGAAATCCGTTCGATGCGCAAAGTGCCGCGATCCCTTCCCGTACGATGGCGTGATCGTCCGCAAGTACAATGGTGATCGTAGTCGTTTCCTGCATGAGATACCGCCTAACCCTGTGTATTCGGAATCGGTACGGAAAGCTCTAGTTTAGTACCAAGAGGCCCGCTTTCGATGTCTAATTTTCCTCCGAGTGCAGCGGCGTGTTCGCGAACAGCGTGCAAACCGATGCCACTGGCGGCGGAAGGCGGTCCACCGAGGATCCGTGCGGCGTCGAATCCGACGCCGTCATCCGATACCGTCAGAATCAGACGGCCGTCGCCCGCGCGCAGGCTCACGCTTACGGTTTTTGCCCGAGAGTGCCGGGTCACGTTGGAGAGCGCCTCCTGAAGGCAGCGGTAGACCAGGATTTTTCGATCGAGATCGGGTTCCACCGGCAGCGGATCGATCCGAAAGCTCGCCTGGTAACTTTCAGGAACTCCGCTCATCCCCCAAAGCAGCCGGAGCGCAGACTCAAGCGTCAGGCGCTGCCAATCGGGAGGGTGCAGCCGCTTCGACACCGAACGCACCTCTTCGAGAGCGTCGCGAATCAGGATGGAGATTCGCTCCAGTGCCTGCCGCACGGTCGGGGAGGGGTCGGCGACGTGTGTGGCGACGAGTTCGAGTTGCAGCCGCACCGCCGCCAGCATCTGTCCAACGCCGGTGTGCAGTTCGCGGCCGAGCCGCTGCCGCTCGAGCTCGATCTGACGCGTAGCCTTCCAGCCGCTCCCGCGGCGGCGCGCCCTTAGGCGGGCAGACAGCTTCCGCTCGAGCGCCGTCAATTGGAAATGATGTTGCAGAAATCGGAGCGTCAGGGGAGTCAGAGAACGGAAGGCACGGTTCGCCGCCTTCTGGCCCGGAGAGGACAACAGGGTCGTAATTGCGACCAAAGTCCACTCCTCCAAATTCGGTGCTTTCTTTGTGCGAAGGACCGGGCTGTCCGCGTTGTGATCAACATTGCGGTGGACCACATTTCTAATGGTGGACCCGGGTACCGAGCCACTGCTCAACCAGACGTCTCCTGGGCTTTTCCAGATGTGCCTTTGTAAGGATGCCAGCTAAACCTAACCCCTGCAAGGCGAGTACGTACCTAGTACGACGCTAACTTAACGTAGTACTTGCAAGCACTTCCGTAAAGCGATATAAATTGGATGCATTCCATGAGACGAGAAATTCATATGCTCCCTCGGGTTGCGATCTTCATCGCCGGAGTCGCCGCCGGGGCGCTGACCCTCCGCCGGGAGCGCGGTGGATCCGCCCAGCCATCCGGCGAGGTGAAGCAACTGGTCGCGGCCCTGGAATCCAGAATCGCCGCTCGGGAAATCGGCCGATGACACCCGGTTTGCTCAGATCGAGGCCAAGCTGGATGACCATAGCAATCGGCTTTCCGAAATCCCCTCGACGGCCCAAATCGTCGGAGCCATGGAACAGTTGCTCTCGAAAACGATGGCGTCTCTCGATGAGCGGCTGACCGCTCAGGCTCAATCGATCGACTTGTTGAAGACGACTGTTTCGCAAACCGACAGCCTCCTCGAAAGAGTATTGGAGTCGATCGACTCGCTGCAGAGCTTCAATGAGTCGATGGAAACTGCCGAGGATGCGCTGTTGCACCGCCCGGCTGTATAGTTCCAAAACCTATAGGACTCTTGGACTTCCCACGGAATCCTAGTCGAGCGTTTTCCGCTGTTTTCACCGCAAAAAATTAGGAAAGCTCTGATTTGTTTCCGCCGCCGGAAGCACTATTCTGGCAGAAGTCCATGGATCTCGCAAAAGTTCTCGCGGAGCTCAAGAGGGAATTGGCCAACCTCGATGCTGCTATCGTCAGCCTGGAGAAGCTACAGGCGGCTAGCCGCAAACGCGGTGCATCGTCACGGGCCGAAGAAGACTCACCAAAATCACGCCAGGAATCCGAAACCACCGACTCCTCCGGCACTGCCGTGGTGCGGGTTAGGGAGAAGGGTCACCCGAAATAAGAAGCTTCTCCTTCGTGGTCGCGGCCGAAAGCCCGGGGCCGCTCTCTAGAACGGTACGTCGTCGTCCGTGATGCCCTGATTGAACTCTTCGGCCGGCGCCTGCGCTGCCGGCGCGGGCTGGCGCTGCGCGGAGCGCGGCATCGAGACCGGACGGTCGCTGTATTCGCCCTGGCCGGAGGAGCCTTCGCGGCTGCCGCCGCTGCCCAGCAGGATCAGGTCTTCGCAAACCACTTCGGTGATGTACTTCTTCTGGCCTTCGCGGTCTTCGTAGCTCCGGCTCTCGAGCCGGCCTTCCACGTAGATCTGCTTGCCCTTCAACAGATAGTTGGCGACGTTCTCAGACCGCCACAGCACACAGTTGTGCCAGTCCGTGACGTCCTTCCATTCGCCCGACTGCTGGTCTTTCCAGCGGCGATTGGTGGCCAGGGTAAAGCTGGAGCGGGCCACGCCGCTCGGCGTGTACTTGGTCTCCGCATCCTTCCCCAGGTGACCAAGTAGAATGACTTTATTGACGCTTCGGGATGCCATCCTAACAGAACTGTATCATACAAGCGCCGGATATCCGCCGGCATCTTTCAAGGCCGAAGGATCGCGGCCGGGTGCAGGCCCGCATCCGACGCCAACGGCGGACAACCGGCCAGCACGCCCTGCGCTTCGGCCCTCGGGAAATACGGTGTGACGCCCGCGAGCGACTGCTCCAAAAGCTGCCGCGACGCCTGGCAGGATCCCTCCGCCACCGCCGCCATATAGCGCCAGGCCCGGGCATCGGCACGGAGCCCCGCCCCGATCTCGAAATTCATGGCGCTCGAAAATTCGTCCTCGGCGCGCGTGAAGTCTTTGCGGCGATACAGCAGGATGCCGCGGTAAAGGTGGGCCTCGCCGCTTGCCAGGTCCTTGGCGGCGGCAAACGCCGTCCGGCTCGCCAAGTTGTAATCGGCCAGGGCCGCGTCCTTCTGTCCGGCGGCCTCCTTCGCCCTGGCGCGGAGGTAGTAGCTGCGCGCGGCGGACGAATCCTCTTTAACAGCGAGGTTCAGGCTGGCGATCGCACCGGCTGCATCCCCCGCCAGCAGGCGCGCGCCGCCCAAGTCCGCATAGGCCGACGCCATCTCCGGC
Source organism: Terriglobia bacterium (assembly GCA_963796675.1). Taxonomy (GTDB): domain Bacteria; phylum Acidobacteriota; class Terriglobia; order Bryobacterales; family Bryobacteraceae; genus CAWCDJ01. The sequence continues at coordinate 472,232 of CAWCMS010000013.1, read as the reverse complement.
TGCGGGAACAGGCGCTCCAGGATCGGCAGCTCGGCCGTGTTTCGCTTCGACTCCCAAAGCTCGACGGCCTTCCGGAAGTCCGCGGCAGCCGGGCCGTACGATCCGGCCGCGAATGCCTGCTTCCCCGAAGTCCACGCCGCCCAGGCCGGAGCCATCCCCGGCGCGAAGTCCTGCGACGCGGTCGACCAGTCTCCCTCGCGCAGCGCGAAGGCTCCAAGCCATTGCCGGCCCAGGCCGATCACGCTCTCGCAGCTGGCTTCCGACATCACGCGGGAAAGGCACGTCGCCGACCCGAGCGCCTCGGAAAGCTCCCGCCGCGCACGGGCTGACGCAGCGTCGTCGGTGCCCGCGGCCTCGAGGCGCGCGACCGCCGCCAGCACACGCAATCCGGCGGAAACCGGCTCAGGCGTCTGGTGCTTTTCGTTGTACCTTGCCGGCCAGGCCTGGATGGCTTTATCGAACGCGCCGGCCGCGGCGGTAAAATCCGCTGCGTCTTGCGAGAGCGTAGCTCCGGCGAGCGCACAGTAGCCCCGGCGATATTGAATTGTAGAAACTTCGGAGGGAGCGGCTACCGGCAGCAAAGCCGCTTGCGATTGCATGCACCCCACGGTGTCATGCAATGGAGGAATCGCCGACAGCTCCACGCGCTCGAAGTCCGCCTGCGCTTTGAGCGACAGCGCCAGCTGCTGCGAATCGGAGGCCAGGAGTGCGGGAGCCGCAACGAGAGCGAGTATCCAGACATTCATCCCGCCGTTTAACCTCGCACCCGGCCATCCGTTGTACGAACCCGTACAGTCACTTCGTAAAAATGCTCACATCCACGTTCATTCCGGGCCGGAGCACCAGATCGTGCTGCGGATCGACCAAAATCTTCACGGGGATTCTTTGCACCACTTTGACAAAATTACCGGTTGCGTTCTCAGGCGGCAGCAGGCTCAGGCGCGAACCGGTGGCTCCGGCGATCGAATCGACGTGCCCGGTGACGCTCTTGCCGTACATGTCCACGTGGATCTCGGCCCTCTGCCCGGCGTGGACCCCGGCCAACTGCGTCTCCTTGAAATTGGCGGTCACCCAGACGTCGCTCAGCGGGATGATCGCCATCAGGCTCTGCCCGGGCGCCACGGTCTGCCCGACTTCGACGGACTTTCGGGTCACGACGCCGTCGATCGGAGCGACGATGGTCGTGTAGCTGAGTTGGAGGTCCGCGGTTTCCAGGTTGGCGCGCGCCGCGGCTACGGCCGCCGACGCAGTGCCGGCGTCCGAAGTGCGGATGGGAACCTGTTTGCGATTGGCCACCGAATTCTGCACCTGCGCCTGAGCCTGGGCCACGCGCGATTCCGACGCGGCCAGCGCAGCTTTGCGGATAGCGGCTTCCTTCTGCGCGGAAGCCAGTTTTTCCTGCGCTGCCTTCAGTTCGCTCTGTGCCACTCGCGCAGCGGCCACGTAGCCATCGTATTGCTGGCTCGAAATCTCGGCCTTGTCGAGCAGCGGCTTCATACGGGCAAGGTCCGCCTGCGCCCGGTCGTTGCTGGCCTGGCGGGCCTGAATGTTCGCCTCGGCATATGCCAGGTCGGAGCCTGCGGCCTGCTCGACGGAGATGCGGGACCGATCGAGGTCCGCGCGCGCATTGGCGAGCTCCGCCTGGGCCCCGGCGACCACGGACTGCGTAGTTTCATTGGTCCACGGCACGGTCTGCCGTGCGGCGTTCGCCTGCCCTTCGGCTTGAAGTATGCCCGCTTTGGCCAGGTCGACCTTCGCCTGGTAATCGCGCGGATCGATCTTCACCAGAACCTGCCCTGCCTTCACCGGCTGATTATCCAGGACTTCGACATCGACCACCGTTCCAGAGATCTTCGGCGCGATCGCGGTGATGTGCCCGTCGACGGTCGCATCGTCGGTGGAGACGCGATCCTGGTAGTGAAGCCATGTGGCTACCGCCGCTCCGGCCACCACCACCAGCAGAATCAGGACGGCGAATTTGGCTCGAGACTTACCTTGCGGTTCCGGGACCTCATTGGCCGCCGGCCGCTCTTTGGCGACTGCTTCAACTGCGTTGGGCATCGATTCCTCGAATTTCTTTCATCGCATGGGTCGGGCCAAAGCCTGAAATATAGGGAAATTCATCAATCCCCATGACTTACCCGTTGGCCCCTCCCTCAGCAAACGCGTCGTGCTGCCCATATTTCGGCATCACTCCACGATCAGCTCCCCTTTAACGGCTCCGCCTCTCCGCATCATTAACATCAGTGGAATAATTGCCAGGAACAGTATGGCCATCACCCAGAACACATCGGCGAAGGCCAGCATGGTGGCATGGCGCACGGCCGTTCCGTAGATCACGCCCTGTGCCTGCACGGCGGCGTCCACCGGGGAAGCCCCTTTGAGCGTCAGCACTTGCGAAATCTGCGCCTGGGCCGTCTGGTAAGGGGCGTCATAGGGCGTCAGGTGCGAAGTCAGCACCTGCTGGTGATATTGCGAGCGGCGCGCGAGCAGCGTGGTGACCGTGGCGATCCCGGAACTGCCCCCGATGTTTCGCGCCAGATTGAACAGACCGGCGGCATAGTTCGCCCGTTCCCTGGGGATCGACGCAAACGCCGCCGTCGAGATCGGCACAAACAAAAACGCCATGCCTGCGCTTTGGATGACCCGGCTCCACATGGCGGTGCGGAAATCGACATAGAGGTTGAACCGCGACATGATGAACAGCCCGGCCGAAGAGACCAACACTCCCACGATCACCAGCCATCTGGCCTCCACGCGCCGCAACAGGAACCCGACCAGCGGCAGGCAGACGCACACCACGATTCCTCCCGGCGAAAGGACCAGCCCGCTGAGCAGCGCCGTATACCCGATCAGCGTCTGCAGGAACAGCGGCAGGAGCGCGGTGCTGCCGTAAAGCACAAACCCCAACAACAGCATCGACCCCGTTGCCAGGGTGTAGTTGCGGTCTTTCAGAACGTGGAAATCGATTACCGGCTCCTTTTGATGCAGCTCCCAGAACACCACGGCGAGCAGACAGATTACCGTAATCACGGCGAATATCACGATGAAGTGGGAGGAGAACCAGTCTTCCCGCTGCCCCTCGTCGAGCACTACTTCGAGAGCGCCCAGCCCGGTCGCGAGCAGGCCGAGCCCGAAGTAGTCGATCTTCAGGCCGTCTTTCAAAGTGCGCCGCACCAGGTAGGGCGGGTCGAAAATCAGCATGGCGGTGAATAACAGCGAGAGAATGCCCACCGGGATGTTGATCAGGAAGATCCAGCGCCAGCTATAGTTGTCGGTAATCCAGCCGCCCAGCGTGGGGCCGATCACCGGAGCCACCACCACGCCCATGCCGTAGACCGCCATGGCGATGCCGTGCTTTTCCCGCGGGAAGCTCTCCACCAGGATGGCTTGCGCCATCGGTTGAAGGGCTCCGCCGCCGATTCCCTGAAGCACCCGGAAGAAGATCAGCAGCCCGAGCGAGGGGGCCAGGCCGCACAAGCACGAGCTGACGGTGAACAGCGCCACGCAGATCATGTAGAAGCGTTTCCGCCCCATCAGCATGGAGAACCAGCCGCCCATCGGTAGAATGATCGCGTTCGAGACCAGGTACGATGTCAGCACCCAGGTGGACTCGTCGACGCTTGCCGAGAGGCTGCCGGCGATGTGCGGGAGCGCCACGTTGGCGACGCTGGTGTCCAGCACTTCCATGAAGGTCGCCAGCATGACCGTCATGGCGACGATCCACGGATTGATCGGGCCGTTCCTACTTGGCGTACACCGCCTCCATCTGGCCCACCGCATGGGCTAAATCGGCACGCGACTGGTTGTACCGGTAGAGCGCGCCGATCTGGTTGTCGTTCGCCCGCGCCAGTTCGTCCTGCGCGGTAATCACTTCGATATTGTTGGCCACGCCGGCCTGGAAGCGGTCGCGTGCCTGGTCGACTTCCTGCTGCGCCAGATCGAGCCCCAGGTTGGCGACCGTCACCTCGTTGCGCGCAGCCTCGAGCTGAGCCACGGCCGTCTTCACCTCCTGCGCGATCTGGTTCTTCAGCTCGGTTTCCCGCTGCTTGAGCGCGCGGAGGGCGATGTCTGCCTCGGCCCTTTGCGCCTGAATGCGCCCACCAGTAAAGATCGGAAAATCGACGTTGGCCGAATAGACGTACACGGGAATGGCCGACGCGGGCGTCAACCCTTGCTCCAGCCAGCTGCCGTTCACGGAAAGCCGCGGCAGCCGCTGATCGCCGGCGGTCTTCTGTTCGAGCTCGGCGCGCCGCTGTTCGGAGGCAAGCTGCTTGAGCTCGGGACGGTCGGAATAAGCGCGGTCGAGCGTCTGCTCGGCCGAAACTGCCGGCGTTTCGAAGAAGTTCACCTGATCGGCCAGCTCGATCTTGCGTTGCGGATCGATGTTCAGAAGGCGCGACAGGCCGAACAGGGTGGTATCGAGACGGGTCCGCGATTGAATCAGCCGCTGTTTTTCATTTTGTAGCTGCACGTTCGCCCGCAGGGTGTCGATCCCCGTGCCGACGCCGTTCTTCTGCAGGTCGGCCGCCTGGTCGTAGAGAGCCTGCGCCAGTTCGATGCGGGATAGCGCGGCCTTTACATCGGCCGCCGCGCGCTGCGCTCCCAGGTATTGGGAGACCACCAGCATCACGCTCTCCTCCCGGGCCGTCGTTTGCGCCGCCTTGCTGGAATCGATTCCGTATTGCGAGCTGCGGTAGCGCCGCCACAGGGTGAGGTCGAAAACCGGAGCGTCGAACCCAACACCGGCCTGGCTCACCCAGAACGGCCCCACGTGCTGCGCGAAGCCGGGGAAGCCGAAACCGATCGCGGTCTCCAGGTTGAGCCGGTGGACGGATTGCCCGGCGGTCCCGGAAACCTGCGGCAGCAGCCCCGATCGCGCGATCTGCTTCTCCTGCTCGCTCCGCGCCTCCCCCAGGTTGGAAAGAATTACTTGAGGGTTTTGCCGCAGCGCAGTGGTGACAGCATCCCGCAGGGTCAGTTGAATGGTTCCGGTAGCGGGCGTCTGGACGGCTGCTTGTTGAGCCAGGGCGGGCGCGACCAGGGCCAGAATCAACAGTGCACTGCGGTATGACGAAGACATCGACATTGGATCCTCGGTAACACCGCACGCACCTCAAAGACCAAACCGATACCCGGCAACTCGCAGATAGAAAAGGGGGATTGGGGATGGCCCCGCCCAAATATGGGCAGCGGCCCAAATAGTGTCAGATGTCTTTCGGTTCGATGTCGAGCTTCCGCATCCTGGCCTGGAGGGTGGTTCGCTTCATGCCGAGCCGCGCGGCCGCCCCGCGTTCACCGCCCACGCGGCCGCCGGATTCCCGTAGTGCCTGCACGATCGCGTCGCGCTCGGCTGCCGCCAGCGTCTTGACCTCGGCCCCGCCGGAAGCGCCCCGCTTCAGCTCGCGGATAGGCGCCTGGAGTGTCGGCCCCGGCGTAATGATGACCGCGCGCTCCACGAAGTTCTGCAGTTCCCGGATGTTGCCGGGCCAATGGTAGCGCGTCATCACCTGCATGGCTTCGGCCGGGATGCTGGTGATCCGCCGGTTCATCCGCCGGGCGAACTGCTGCACGAAGTAGCGCACCAGCAGCGGAATGTCCTCGCGGCGGTCGCGCAGCGGGGGCACCGTAATCGGGAAAACGTTCAGACGGTAATAAAGGTCGGCCCGGAATTCGCGCGCTTCCACCATGGCGGTCAGATCGCGGTTGGTCGCGGCGACCAGCCGGGCATCGGTGCGGATCGTGCGGGAGCTGCCGAGACGCTCGAACTCGCGCTCCTGCAGAACGCGCAGGAGCTTGGTCTGCAGCTCGAGCGGAATTTCGCCCACTTCATCCAGGAACATGGTGCCGCGATGGGCCAGCTCGAAGCGGCCGATGCGCTGCGCGATCGCGCCCGTGAACGCGCCCCTCTCGTGGCCGAACATCTCGCTTTCGAGCAGCCCGGTCGGGATGGCCGCGCAGTTGAGCTTGACGAAGGTGCCCTGCCGACGGCTGCTCAGGTCGTGGATGGCGCGCGCCAGCAGCTCCTTGCCGGTTCCGGTTTCGCCGTAGATCAGCACCGTGGAATCGGTAGGCGCCACCGTTTCCACCTGCTTGAGAATCGTGCGCAGCGCGCGGCTTTGACCGATGATGTCTTCGAAGCGGTTTTCGGTCCGGATTTCGTCTTCGAGGTAGACCTTCTCCTCGGCAAGGCGGGCGTTCAGCTCCTCGATTCGCGTATAAGAGGACGCGTTATCGAGCGCGATGGCGATCTGCCCAGCAGCCTGCGTGTAAAACTGCAAATCGTCCGCGGAAAAGAAGTTCTCCTGGCGAGAGCCGAGGTTGAGCGTACCGAGCACCGCGGTCCGCGTAATCAGCGGGAAGGTGCCGAGAGAATTCAGCCCCTCACGGACCATAATCTCCCTGGTTGCCTGCGAAATTTCGCCCGCTTCCCGGACCGTGAACAGTCTGCCCTCGCGCGTGCGGAAGACGTGTCCGGCGATCGTATTCTCGACCGGCACGATGGCATCTTCGCGTATGACACCGGCGCTTTCCGGAAAGTCGAGCGCTTTCATGCGCAAAGCGTTCAGTTCGGAGTCGTAGATGAGCAGGCTGACATAGTCGAGGCCGAACGTCCTGCGCAGGGAAGCGGAGATGGCCTGGAATAGCGGCCCCGTCGCCAGGTACTGCACCACGGCGTTATTGATTTCGAGCAGCGACCGCATCCGGTCCCGCTCGCGCGACAACTGTTCCTCGTACGCATGCGCGGCTTCGGAATTCAGCGCGTTGTCGACCGCCACGGCCACCTGACGCGCCACATGCATCATGAACTCCACATCTTCCGGGCGATAAGCGTCGGTGTGGAGCGCGCCGAAGTGCAGCCCGCCCAGATCGCGCTGCGCGGTGAACAGGGGGAGTACGCAATAGGAGCGGATGCCGTTGGCTCGCAACAGATTGAAGATAATCGGGTATCGCGAGTCCTGTTCGAGGTCGGCGACGCACACGGGCTCCCGGGTCTCGAGCGCCAGACCCGTAGCGGTCTGGTCGAGGGGAGTCGATTCGGGCTTCTCGCCTACGATGGGCCGGTCCGTTTCGAGGAGATGGAGCCGTACCGTATGGTCTTTGGAATCAATCAGCGTGAGCGAGACGAAGTCGAAAGAGATGAGGCGGCGGAGACGGCGGCTCAGGTCGGGGAAGAGCGTGGACAACTGCCGGTGTGAGGCAATGGATTCCGCTACTTCGAGGAGGGCTTCATACCGCTCGCGAGTCGAGTCCGGGCGTGTCGGTGCAGACGAGGGCATTTTTACTACGGGCCGGCTTTCCTTCAACCGTACCACACCGACCCTTGCAATCCTTGACGAGTGCCTGGATCAGGGGAGTGACCGCTTCGATCCGGACCCCCTTCCCATCCATCTCGGCAAGTAAGGATTGCCCCTGCTCGTCGATAAAATCTACATCCTGCAAATCCGCCACGGTGCGGCGCCCCTGGGTGGTGGACTCCGCGGTGTGCCAGCACTGCCGGAGTTCCTCGACCCATGCTCCCGCCAGCCTGCCCTCCAGGCGTAGCCGGAGTTCCTGTGAACTGTCGAGAATCGTGATCTTGAGCATGCCCACAGGAGCTAGGGCACGAATGGTGCCATTGGGAAAAGGCCGTAATTTCAGCGCAGATTTCACATCAAGTCTCTCGACGTGCCCAAATACCGGCAATCTGGGCGCGACTCGTCAAGCGGCTTGCGACGCCGGGTCCTTCACCGGGGCCTGCGGTTCGGGGGACGGTTGCTGCTCTGGCTGGGGCTGGGCCACCGGCTGCGCATTGCACACCGGACAGCAATGGGAACAATACCAGCCGTGCATCTCCTCCGGCATGTGCAGACGGTTCGGCCAGTTTCCGCAGACATCGCAACACCCCTTCACCCGCTCGGAGATGTGACAATTCGGCCTCACGTAGAGTTTGTCGTGCATTTGAAGTTCCATTCCCCGCGGAAGGGCCTCCGTCCGACTGGCGCCCTGCACGGCCTTGCATCGCTCTGTGACGTTTGCGGATGCGGTGCGTTTCCAATCGACTCACGTTTTTTTCGGAGAGTGGGCAGGGCCTCGGTCAATTCCCCGAGGACGCGGTATTCGCTCTGGCAGAGGCCACCGGAGCCGGGCGGGTTTCGGCGACGTAAAGGCATCCGTCGCGGAATCGTTCGCGTGTATAGAGCCTGAGGAACTCGGCAAGTTGCGGCATGTTCGGCTGCCCGCACTTCGGCAGAGGAGTCACGAAATGATGGATGCCGTATTCATCCATCAACTTCTTTACGGCATCCCCCGTATGCGCGGCGTCGCATTGCCGGAAGAACTCGAACGTCTGGGTGCCGGAGGTATAAGGACGCCCGACCAGGCCGGCAATGCCGATCCAGAAGAACGCGGCCGGCTCCCCGGGCGCGGTGCGGTTGAGGTAATCGACCATCACGCGCGCCGGCGCGGTTTGTTCGATGTATTGCGCGGCTTCCGCGCGGAACGTCAACGGGTTCAGACAGAAATCTTTGTGCCAGTAGCCGGAGGAGGGAAGCAGAAACGTTCCGCAGAGGACCGTCGCCACCGTCATCCCGAGCACGGCACGGTAAAGGTTCGGCTGCTCCCTGCGCAGCGCGCACAGGTAGCCGGCGAAGCCGAAGAGCAGAAGCGGAAATGCGGGAATCAGGTAACGCAGATACGACGCGCGGCTCCAGGTGAACAAAAAGAAAAACGACCCGACCAGCAGAGCTCCCACCACCGGCCGGGTGAACATCGACCGCGGCGCGGTCAGAAAGAGCAGTAACAGAAACAGCCAGCTGACGCCGAGCGCGCCGTTCTGGCCTTCCAGAAACTTGCTGCTTCGAAACGTGATGTCGAAGGGCACGTGCCAGGAGAAGCGCGTCTGCCAGCGGGAGTCCTCCCAGTCCGGCCTTACGGCATAGTGCGGCGAACGGAAGATGTCGTTGAAATAGGGGAAGACGGGATTGCCGGTCTTTACCCAAGCGGTGGCGTACGGAGGCGCTCCGATGATGGCGCAGAGCACGGCGGCTCGCGCCAGCGCCGCGAGATTCCGGCGGTCGATGCCGCGCTTCGAGCCGAAGCAGTGCACCAGGATCCAGGCGAGCGACGGCGCCACGAAAGCGATCGCGATGAGCTTGGTGGCCATGGCTGCGCCGAGCAGGATGCCGGCCACGGGCAGCGCGGTAGGTTCGCGGCATTCGGTCCAGTGCACCACCAGCACCGCCGCTCCGAGCAGGAAGGTAGCCCAGAGCATGTCTGGAAACATCGCGCCGGTAATCAATTGCACAGCCGGTGTGGCAGCGAAGACGGCGGCGATGAGCAGCGCCGCGGCCTGCGACACCAGCCGCCGGCAAAGCAGCACGATCAGCGCGCAACTGAGGCAGAGGCACGCGAAAGGCAGCAGTTTGGCCGCGAACTCGCCGCCCAGAAGATAGAGCGTGGTGTAGCACCACTCGGCAGTCATCGGCATCACTGCCCAGCTCACCTGCGAGACGTCGAAGTGCCATCCATGGTGCGCCGCCACATGCATCGGGACCACCAGGTGCATGGCGATGCCGTCGGCGCTGACCTCCGGCTTCAGGCTCATCAGGAACTGCGCACCGAGGACATAGAGCAGCACGGCCAGCGCCCAGTAGCTCGCCGCGCCGCGCGCCGTGAAACTCGCTCGACGGAGTGCGCGAACGCGATCCCCCAGCGTACGGCGAGCGGCCACGATCGGGAGAGCGAGCAGCAGAGCGTGGACGGCTGCGTAGTTCCAGTGCGTGAAGGCGAGGATCGACACCGCCATCCCCCAGAGTCCCGCGCCGGTAACCAGCGCCAGGGCGTCGCGCTCGAATGGCGATTGCCGCCCAGGGGAGCCGAGACCGGGCAAGAGACAGCCGATCGAATAGCAGCCGGCCGCGAAATAGAGCAGGGCCAGAACCGGCGCGATGCCGGTGAGGGCAGCGGTGTAGAGGAGCACGCTGGCCACGACGCAGGGCAGCAGAGCCGCGCGCCGGACGCAAAAGATCAGGAGCGAGTCAGCGGCAAAGAGCGCCGTATAGAGGAAGAAGCGCTGCTCACCGGCGGGATCCCAGATCGATTGGCGGAACATGCCGCTGCGGAGAGCGCCGGCAGCGCAAATCGCCATGGCCGCAATGACGACGGCCCAGCGAAAGCGCGCTGCGACCCTGTTCCGTGAGAACCCGATTGTTGCTGGTGCAGCCACGTCTGAAGCACGCTCGAAAGCGATACTCCAAAGCATAGTGGAGCGAAGGCCGGAACCTTCATCCACACGAGGCTGCGCGGTGTTGGGCCGCACGAAAACGGGCGCGCAAAGGTTCGTGAGAGGACATCCGGAGCCCTTACCGCGAAGGACCGCTGGCCTGGATCAGGTCCAGCAGACCGTTCACGATGGCGTCTTCGGCGCAGCCCGGCTTGAGGCGCGAGCTGAGCACCTGGAACGTATTGGCGCCAAAGGCCGCGTCATTCGGGACGTAGCCGGAGTTGGCGCGGCCGTTCGCCAGAGTCACGAACAGCGTATCCGTAAGCGGGGAGGCCGCCTTCAGTTTCAGTCCGATGGCGGTGTAGATCTCGGCGTTCGCCATGGTCAGCGCGATGTTGCCGATCCGCAGAAGTCCGAGCCGGATCCGCACCGGCTCCCCATCCTCATACCGGCCCGGAGTGCCTTCCCGCGCCTGGTCGAGACGCTTCCGGCCGGGGCAGGTGATAGTCGCTTCCGAGCCGGCGATCGCGGGGAGCGGATCGAGCCGCGTGGTATCGGTCATCACACGAATGACCTCCTCGCCGAGCAAAACGCCTTCGCTTTGGATGACGCTTTCGAGCGTATCGATCACACGCAGATCGGCCTGGTGAGACGGTACCTTGTCATCGCGGAGCGGCGCCTCGACCCGCTCGCGCGTCATAACGTTGCCGGTGATCTTCGCATCGTAACGGGAAGCCATCACGTTGGTGGAGGCGCGCAGGTAGAGCGGATTCTGGTCGCCCGAGGCTCCCTGTGCGAACACCGCGACCATCTTGTCGCCATATGCCTGCTCGACATGGCGCGACGCGGCGCCGCAGTAATCGGCGGTGGTCAGGCCGGTGAGATAGCCGTTCACCGGGTGCATCGCGTAGGTCATGTAAACGGCGATCGGCTCGCCGGCCGGCGTGGCGAATTTGACGACCGCCACCGTCTTATCGGAGGCGCCATTGAGGTTCGGGGACTGCGTCCATAGATGCGTGGCGCGGTCGATGTTGTCGCGGTTCACGTTGAGGTAGGAGTGGCCCGTGCCGAAGCCGATGAGCACGGGCTGCATGGCGGCCTTAGCCTGTTTCACCGCGTCCAGAATCCGAGCCGCGACCTGCGCCGGGTCGCCGACGAAGTGCGGGCCATCGGGTCCGAAGGTCGGCATGAAGGCGGCATGGGAGTGGGTCGCGGACATGACGATGTTGTCGATTGGACAATCAAGCTCGGCCGCGATCTTTTTCGAGGCTGACTGCCAGATGGCTTCGTCCATATCGGCCCGGTCGGCGCCGATCAGCGCGGCGCGCGCCGAGCCCGTATCGAGCACGATCGCCCGGACGTAAAGATGTTCGTGGGCGTACTTCCCCGATGCGGGCTGCGAGGAAGGCGCCAAATCGGTAACCTCCACGCGCGCCGCTCCCGCCCGCAGGCCGGCGCCGTATGCAGCGGCGGTCGCCAGGAGAGCGATGATCAGATAAAGCGCGCCTTTTCGCATTTGCGGATTCTCCGGTCCTATTCTAGTTCGTGGCATCTGGCCGTGCTCGCGATCTCCCTCCACGGCGGGGCATACAGTCTTCGAGTGGACGGTCAGCACCAACATTATGTCCTCTACTTTTCCAGTGGGGCTGTGGGCTCGGGAACGTTGATTCTCTGCCAGGATTCCACGGGCGGCTGGACAATCAATCTGCCGGCGAGTTTTTCCGGCTTCACGAGCCTGCCCTTGGCCGCAAATGCGTGTGCAAACTACGCGTGGGACTACGACGGCACGACGGTGTGTGGGCGCACCGCTGCAGCCAGCTCCGGCGGCAATACCACGCTTTACCATATCGGCACGCAGAGTGAGACGACTTTGACGATTAGCACGGACAATGTGCTTGGCGGATCTGCAATCGATCCGGAGTCCAGAACGCCCAAGACATGTACGAGAGGACGGGCGACGGAATGCTGATCGGCGATAACTCCTACGTTGTCCTGACTCCCACAGAGACGACGACAGGCGCGGTGACCATCAAACTAACAGCCAACCCCGGCGCCACGGCGAGTAATGGAGTTACTTTGTACGGCTTCACTGTGAACCAGTAGGCCTGGTATTTGCAGCGGTTGACGTACAACATGCACGAGACTACGATGATGTCGCCTTGTCTCACAACCTCGATCGACAGATTTACGGTTGCGCTCAGTGCAGGGAGAAGCCGGAAGCTAAAGACGGCGTGCCTGGGCACTATCGCTGCCTTCAATGCGGCCGTTGGCTGCAAGAAGATGCGCAGACTCCCCGGCCTTCGGTGGATCGTTAGTCTCTCTCTGCTGCTGATCTCCCCGACGCTCCTCGCGCAACAGACGGTGTATCTCCGTTACGGCGCCGGCATCCCGAAGGTCATTACTGTTGCTTCGGCGTCGGTCGGGAGCCAAGTCACCCTGATCTACGTCTCCAGCTTTTGCGTCGACACCTGCGGCTACTGCAATTTCTCGGGCGCGGAAGGCGACGGCCCGCAAGCGACTCACGCTCCCGGAACTGGAGACCGAGATCGCCGCGCCCACCGCCGGCCGCTGGCTGCAGACGCGCGAGACGTTCGAAATGAATCTGCGCAACCTGCTCGATGGCGACGTCTTCACCTATCGTTGCGGCGAAGTGACTCCCGGCGGCTATCACCAGATCGAGGGCGCCGCGCCGCCTTTGAAGCGCGGACAGTTCGGCGTCAACGAGCTCGAACGCGATTTTGTGGAGAGCCGGCTCGCGGCCCGGAACTTCCGCATCGATTACGCCTGGATGGCATCCCGCGGCGGACAGAGCGGCTTGCCGTTCCTGCCCGGGGTCGATTGAATCAAACGGCGAAACGCGTCCAATTGCGCCGCGTCGAAGAATCGCTTGGGGACCGCGAAAAAACACATCCTGGTCGTAAAAATAGCGAACACATCCCGCAACTCGACGACGCTATGGACGTTCGACCAGGGCATAGAAACGTTGAGAGACGGCCGGCTGATGCGGAACTCGTCCGTGCCGAACTCGTACCGTCCTACCTGCGAAAGGTGCGGGGAGGACTTCATCTGCCGCCGGATGGTCAGCGCGGGCGACAGGAACAGATACGCCAGATAAAGCGCACCCAGAAGAAGCAGGACCGCCGCGCTTCCGCGTTGGCCCACGGCGAGGGCGCCGATCCCGATCAGCACGGTCAGGCACCCCAGAGCGAACATGAGCTTCATCGAGGCCGAGCGCTTCCAGGTGACATAGCGCGCGGCCGGCAGAAGGTCCGATTTCTTCAGCGTTCCCTGAACTTCGAGTAGCGGTTCCATCGCGAGAGCCGCCATTCTAGCAGGCCGAGAGTGGCGGCCGGCCGATGACGCCCTACGGAATCTGCTTGTTGGCCAGGGAATCGAACAGCGTATCGAACGAATCTTTGCGGTAGCACTTAGCGAGTAGTTCGGCCCGTTTGGAGCCGTCGGGATGCATCGGGTCGCCAGGTCCCAACCAGGTCGCCAGATAGCCAAGTTCGGCCATGATGGCATCGGCTTGGGAAGGGAGCTGCGCCTTGAGCATGCGCATCCCGATGATGTCCGCTATGTACTCCCAAAGCTTGGCGTCCGGGCCCATCGGATAATAGGCTGCCTTGCCGTGAGCCTGGAACTCGTCCGTGGTCACGGAGTGACCGGTCTCGTGCGCCAGTGCGAACATTCGCATGGCATAAGAGGTTTCTTTGGCTACGCCTTCCGTGACCGCTACGTAGTTCATCGCGCCATCGCCATTGATGCTCGTGTCGCCTTCGTAGATGGTCAGTTCGGCGGGCAGGTTAGAGGTGGATGGATACTGCTTCTTGTAAGCAGGAAGGATCACTGCTTTGAAGTGGAGTCTCAAGAATGTTGCTTCGCCGCTTGGCATTGGCCCTCCTCAGCCCAGTGTACCCGCGGAAAACCCAGGCCGAAACGCTGACTAACGTTAGTCACCACTGCCGGAGGGTGCCGGGGGCCGAGTGTGTCACTTCTTTTTGCCGGCCGAAGCCTTCAACTGATCGAGCGCCGCCTTGAGCTCCGCCAGTTTTGCTTCCAATTCCGTCCTTTGCTCCGCGGAGACTTTAGGCAGGAATCGCTGGATGGTGCTTGACGCATTCTCCACGTAAGAGATCTCCTTTTCGACGGTTGGCATATCTCCCAGCGCAAGTTCGAACTTCGCCAAATCGAGTGCCGTAAAACACGTCCCGAGCTCGGTCATCAGGAGTCTGTATCGCGTGAGCTCGGTGTGCTCTTGGAGTCTTCTGATTTCGCCTTCCATGCTGTGCGTCCTACGGCGGCCTTCGTTGGACAGCGCCGCCACGGGCCGTCCTCAGCCGCCGGCCCCGGAATTCTCGCGCTGGTTCAATGCACCGGCGATCGCCTCGATCAGGCGCTCCGCCGTATACGGCTTTTGCAGGAAACGTTCCGGTTGTGGCGCCGAAAACCCTCGTGCCGCCTCGTTCTCATCGAATCCACTGGACAGGATTATGGGGACCCTTGAATTGATCTCTTTCAGCTCGGCGAGCGCTGCTTTGCCTCCTATGACCGGCATCAGCAGATCCAACACAACCACGGAAATGGTGTCTTTGTGTGCTCGAAACATCTCCACACCGATCTTGCCGTTCTCTGCCAGCAATACCTTCATTCCGGCGCGCGAGAGCGTGGTGCCCGCGAACGAGCGAATCGGTTCTTCATCGTCGATCACGAGTGCAACCGATCCCGGTGGGATGGTGAGAGGCTTGCTCGGTTCCGGGGGAGCTGGGGCGGGCGCACGATCTGCGGCGGGGAGCAGAACCAGAAATGATGTGCCCTGGCCCGGAGTGCTATACACGCGAATCGCTCCGCCATGTGTTCTGACGATGCCCTGGACGGCGGCGAGGCCTAATCCCCGGCCCGTGAATTTCGTCGTAAAGAACGGATCGAAGATGCGTGCCTTGGTGGCTTCATCCATACCTGACCCGGTGTCCACGACTTCCAGTTGTAAGTAGTTGCCGCGGTTGGTTCGTTCGGGAGCGAAAAGTTCGGATGCTTCCCCCTGGTCAATTTCACGAAGCGAAGTCCGGACTCTCACCTTCCCCGGCGTGTCTTTCCCAATGGCTTCACCGGCATTAATTACCAGATTCATGATTACCTGCTGAATCTGGGAGGGGTCGCCTTCGAGCGGGGGAAGGTCAGGCGCAAGATCGAGCTTGAGCTCGACCGATTTGGGGATCGACGTCTGGACAAGAGCCGAGATTTCGCGGACCAGTTCGCCCAGATCAATCCGCTCGCTGACGGTACGTCCCTTGCCCGCATAAGCCAGCATTTGCCGGGTGAGAAATGCGGCGCGCTCCCCGGCGTTGATCACCTCTCGGACGCGCTTCCGCATCGGCTGATCGGGCGGGAGTTCGGAGTAAATGATGCTGGCATTGCCGATGACGCCGGTCAGGATGTTATTGAAGTCATGCGCGATCCCCCCCGCCAGCAGCCCCAGGCTTTCCAGTTTCTGTGTTTCCTGCAACTCGCGTTCGAATTTCCGCCGCTCGCTGACGTCGCGTATGTTGAATTGGATCTCCTGCCCATGCTTCTCGGGATATACACTTGCGATCACTTCCGCCTGGAATCCGCGACCGTCTTTTGTGAACAGGATGGGATCATCGAGGCGAAGCATGCCCAGTTCTCGAATTTGTTCGAGCAGCGCTCGCATTCGGGGCACCTTCCGCATCGGTTCGATCTCCCATACTTTGCGGCCGATAATCTCGTGCCGCCGGTAACCGAAAAGCCGCTCCGTAAACGGGTTGACATCGATGATCTCGCCGGTACCGGCATCCACCAGCACGATCCCGTCCCGGGCGGACTCAAACAGCCGGCGGTAGCGAGCTTGCGCCGCAAGTCTGCGCTCGGTGATGTCCTCAAACGCCATCAGGATCAATTGCCTCTGCTCGCCCTCCTGGATACGGCGGGCATTCACGGACAGGATGCGCGTTTCACCTTGCCCGGCCGGATGCTCGATCTCTATGTCATTCAATTGTGGAGAGGCTCCCCGGAGCTGCTCGATTAAAGCGTGCACTTTGGGCAGGTCGAACCGGCCTCCACCGATCCCGTAAATCGATTTGCCCGGCAACTCGCTCGGAGCCACGCCAAGAGCGTTGCAGAACGCGCGGTTTGCGCTATGAATCGCAAGATCCTGGTCCAGAACCACCAGCGGTTCGCGTACCGTATTCACGACCGCCTCCGCGTAGTCGCGAGCTTGCCTCGTCTCTTCCAGGCCGCGCCTCAGTTCGGTCACGTCCAGCAATTGCAGAACGCTGCCGTCGATGCGGTTATCTGCCGTCCGATAGGGACGCACACGCATCAGATACAGGCGGCCTTCCGTATCCTGAACCTCCTGCTCCCAGGGCTCGAGCGTGTCTACCACCCGCCGGAGAATCTCCTCCAGATTCTGGACATTAATGCGGGGCTTCAAGTCCGCGATCGGGCGGCCGATATCGGTTGGAATCAGCCGCAGGACACTCTCTGCCGTGGGGGTGAAGCGGCGGATCCGGAGGTCGCCTCCGGTCATCACGATGGGCGTATTGATGGAACTGAGAAGATTGTTCAGGTCATCGTTTGTTCGCATCAGGTCTGCGTTGCGGCTGTGCATCTCATCGTTGACCGTGTGCAGTTCCTCGTTGGACGATTGCAGTTCCTCCTTGGCGGTCTGCAGTTCTTCATTTGTGCTCTGCAACTCTTCGTTCGCCGATTGGATTTCCTCGTTCGTCGAACGAAGCTCTTCAATCACAGACTGTAGATATTCACGTGTCGCCCTCAATTCCTGCTTTAGCTGGGAGTTTTCCTCGTCGAGAGACGGCGGAACCGCACTCTCTGCTTCATCCGAGCCGATAGCCGCTGCCTGAGCGTCGGTTTCTTCGCGCGCGTGTCCGAACAGAACCAGAAAGTGGAGCGTTACATCCTTCAACGCCAATGGCACCACCGTGATCGCAACCGAGTCGAACTTGCCCTGGCCCGAAGCGGCAACGCTTTCGGCGACGACGGCCGCATTCATGCGGCGGGCCCGTTCAATCGCGGTGCTGACGGCTGCCCTCATATCCGGACGGAGTAGATTCATCAGGTCGCCGCCGGTCTCTCCTGGCGTGCCGGCGAGATATGGCTCGACATTGCCG
Organism: Terriglobia bacterium; assembly: GCA_963796675.1. Classification (GTDB taxonomy): domain Bacteria; phylum Acidobacteriota; class Terriglobia; order Bryobacterales; family Bryobacteraceae; genus CAWCDJ01. The sequence continues at coordinate 454,880 of CAWCMS010000013.1, read as the reverse complement.
CGGGACTCGGCGATCCGCAGATCTTCGTCCACCACAACGCCGGCTGGACCGTACTGCGAAAGGACAACTTTGTTTACGTATTGACGCAAGCGATCCTGCTCGTGGGTTGATTCCGCGAGACGCGGCGATGGCGCGGCAATCGCGGAATGGGGTGTCTCATCGGTTGTATTAGGACTGAAGAGTGCCTGAACGGTCTGTGTGTTTCTGAGGTAGATCTTATGGCGCTCATCGAGGGCACCGAAACACTCGGTCAGGTTACCCAATGTCTCGGAAGGCCCCAGAACTAAACAACCGTGAGGTTGTAGCGCATAAGCGAACGTGGCAATGACGCGGCGCTGCAGGGAAGGGATAAAGTAAATCAAAAGATTCCGGCAACTGATCAGGTCCATCCGTGACAATGGCGGATCTCGAGTCACATCATGTCGTGAAAAGATGCACATTTCACGAATGCTGCGACTGATCTGATAACCGGATTGCCCCCCGACAAAAAAGCGCTGCAGACGCTGCGGCGAGACATTCATCACCGAGCCCTCATCGTAGATGCCGGTTCGCGCTTTCTCGATCACACGGTCGCTGAGGTCGGTTCCGAATAATTGAATCGAGTAATCCAGGTCTTCCGATTCCAGGTACTCCACAAAGGCAATCGCCATGGAGTAGACTTCTTCGCCCGAGGAGCAGCCCGGAATCCAGACACGGATCGTGTGCGGCGGCTTGCGATTACGAATGAGGGTCGGGAACGCGACCTGCCTGATCGCCAGGAATACGTCGGGATCGCGGAAAAAATCCGAGACGTTGATCAGCAGATCGTCGAAGAGTGCCTTGATTTCGCCTGGTTCTCGGCGCAGCAGGTCCAGATACTGTTCGAGAGTCTCCGACTTCCTCACCGTCATCCGGCGGTTGAGGCGGCGCTGAATCGTGGGTTGTTTGTATTGCGTGAAATCCACGCCGGTACCGCTGCGCATCACTAGGAGCAACCGGTGGAGCGTCGCTCCCTCGTCGATCGCATCGCCTCCCCCGGTTTGCCAACCCGGCGGCTGATGGGCGATGGCAACCAGTTCCTCGGCAATCCGCCGCGGGGAGAGAACGAAATCCACCACCCCGGCGGCAATGGCGCTCCGCGGCATGCTGTCGAACTTGGCCGTCTGGTTCTGGGCGAAGGTGATTCCACCTTCCGCCTTGATTGCTTTCAGGCCCAGTGTGCCGTCCGTTGCCGTACCGGAGAGGACTACACCCACTGCCTTGGAGCCGAACTCCAGTGATAGGGAAGTGAAGAAAATATCTATAGGCTTGTATCGTTCGCCTGCGGCAGGCCGCGCCTCAAGAATCAGCGTGCGGCCTTGTATCCGCATGAGCTTGTTCGGGGGGATTACATAGATGTGGTCCGGTGCAATTCGAGTATTATTCTCCACCTGGATCACGGGGAGCGGTGTCTTGACGGCCAGGAGTTCCGGCAAGGCACTTTCATGGTGGGGATCCAGGTGCTGCACCAGAACGAAAGTGAGGCCCGTGTTGCGCGGAAGGTGGCTCACGAGCTCCGTGAATGCCTCCAGCCCCCCGGCAGAGGCGCCTACCCCTACCACGATGCAATTCGAATTGTCTTCTCCCTCACACTCCGGTGCATCCGGTAGATTGGATTCCCGCCCAGTTCCCTCAGCATCCATTCCCGTAGCCTCCGGCCAATTGTGCAAGACCGATGCCATATCGATAATCGCACAAAGGTCCCATGTCGGGGCCTTACCGAAGGGATCAACCGAAGAAGGTCCGGTTATCTGCTATCGTCGGCCGATAATATCTGTCGCAGCTTTTCGGCCAGGGCAGTCGGAGTGAAGGGCTTCTGAATGTATGCCGCATCTGTCTGAGGCAGCCCATGGACGGCCAGCGTGTCATCGTTATAGCCCGACATGTAGACGACTTTCATGGCGGGACTGGAGGAACTCACTCGCCTGGCCAGATCCCGGCCGCCCATCACCGGCATGACGACGTCGGTAAGCAGCAGGTGGACCGGGCCCTGATCTTCGAGAATGCGAAGCGCTTCCTGTCCGTCGGCCGCCTGCAACACGGTATAGCCAAGGCGCTCCAGCGTTTCGCAAACTAATTTGCGCACACCCGGCTCGTCCTCCGCCACGAGAATCGTCTCGGTCCCGCGCAGGTTTCCGGCCGGCGTCGCGTCTGACTTTGCGTCTTCACTCTCGAGTACGCCCGGCAGGAGAATACGGAACGTCGTCCCCCGGCCCGGACTGCTGCTGACATCGATCGTGCCGTGGTTCTGTTGAATGATGCCGTAGACGCTGCTCAAACCGAGTCCGGTCCCTTTTCCCACGCCTTTGGTGGTGAAGAAGGGTTCAAAGACGTGTTCCATCACTTCCTGGCTCATGCCGCATCCCGTATCGCTAACCTGAATGCGGACACTGCCGCCAGCACCGGAGACGGAATCATCGGGCGCTTTGACGAGTGCGGTCTGAATGCGAAACTCCCCTCTCTCGGGCATCGCATCGCGCGCGTTCGCGGCGAGATTGATCAGGACCTGTTCGAGCTGATTCGGGTCGGCTTTCACACAAGGCAGGTCGCTTCCGAGTCCCGTTTCCAGCCGGATATGTTCCCCCATCACGCGCCGCAGGAGCGCTTCCATATTGGTCACGAGGTGATTCACGTGAACCAGTTTGGGCTGAACCATCTGCCTCCGCCCGAAGGCCAGCAGTTGACGAGTCAGGGCGGTGGCACGAGTGGAGGCGGCCAGGATCTCTTTCAGTTTTTCGTACCGTGGATCGGTTGGTGGCGTTACATCAAGGACCATTTGCAGGTAGCCGCCGATCACGGTCAGCAGATTATTGAAGTCGTGCGCAATGCCGCCCGCAAGCCGGCCTACGGCCTCCATCTTCTGTGCCTGGCGAAGCTGTTCTTCGAGTGCCCGCCGGTCGGTGATGTCCTCCCATGTCCCGGTAACGCGGTAGAGTTTGCCATCCCGGTTCAATATGGGGAAGGTGCGGTCGAGAATCCAGCGAACGGAGCCATCGGGCCTGAGGATTCGATACGTCTCCTTGGAAACGATCGTGGCGCTTTTCGCAAAGTGCTCTTCCATGCGCACACGGTCGTCGGGATGGATCGTTTCGAGAAGGGCCCGCCGCTCTGCGACGCTCCCCAGCGTTCGGCCCCAGATTCGTTCGAATGCCGGGCTCGCGTAGAGAATGCGATTCGTAGCGGTATCCAGCATCCAGAAGACCTGGTCAATGCTGTCGGCCATCTGACGGAACCGCTCGTCGCTCTCTTTCAGGCCCTCGGAGAGAATCGCGAGCTTGCGCGCCCGCTCCTCTGACGCGCGCCGAAGCCACCAGAGATAGCCGAAGCAGAGGAGGACGAAGAGGCCGACGAGCGCCATTTCCCGATACTTGGGAAGCGTGCCGAACTGGAAATCCTGCTCGTCGCGGGGCGAGAGCAGGTAGCCGGAGTCCCGAGGTTGCCCCTGCTCGATACGCTGCCGCGCGAGACCGACGATTTCCGCGGGTCCGCCCTGGAGAAGCCTTTGCATAAAACCGCGTGTTCTGAAAAAAGGAATGGAACATGTAAACCGGAATCTCACCTGACTGGTCCCGCAGTGTCACCTCACCCTTCGGACCGAGGATCAACTGCCCCTTGACGCGAACCAGGCGGCCGGAATACTGTTTCCCCACCAGTTGTCGAGCGAAAACGCTGTGGGGAACAACAGGTCGGGCAGTCGCGGTGCGGCGGACCGACTCCAGTTGGAGTTCTTCCATTCCACGGAACTCGGAAAGCTTCCCCCGGACCTCGACCACATCCCCCCTTTGAAATGCTCCGGGCGGAAGTACAGTGTGACTGCCGAAAAGCGCGATGCCCCCGGTTTCATCCTCCAGATTCGCCAGACTACTGCCGGATCCAACGTCGTGAGATTCGTCGGTGACCACGCCGGTGACCGTGATCGTTTCGCCATCACGGACGAGCGTGTGATTGAGATTTCGAATCGCCGCCCCGATGGGCGCGGTTTGCGGAGTCACCGGCAGGGCAATCAGGCCGACGCAAACGAGCGTCCGAACCCTGCGAAGCAGCGGAAGTGGCACTCCGCCCTTCGACGATCCTCGAAGCATTTCTGGCATTCTAGCAGGGGCGGGGGCAGGGCGGAGCGCACCGGAAACATTTCAGTGATGGAATGTACCGTATTAACGAAAGAAGGCGGTTAGGCAGGCCTCAGGTCCACTGTAATGAACGTTTTAATCCGCTGGTGGAGTTGATCGCGGATGCGGCGAAATGCCGCCAGGCGTTCGGCTTCGCTTCCCTCCACGGCGGCTGGATCTTCGAAGCTCCAATGCAGACGCACCGTGCCGCCCGGGAAGATCGGACAGTTATCGCGGGCGTTGTCGCAGACTGTGATGACATAGTCAAAAGCCTGGCCGGCGAACTCGTCGACCGACTTGGAGCGGTGGCCGGAGATGTCAATATCGATTTCACGCATGACCGCGATCGCTTCCGGACGCACCGAACCTGGCCTGGTGCCGGCGCTGAAGACTTCGTAGTGACCGCCGCCCTCGTGCCGGAGCAGGCCTTCGGCCATCTGGCTGCGAGCGGAGTTGCCCGTGCATAGAACCAGGATTCGCATGTTCGTGGCTTTCATCCACCTGGGCCGTCACTACGATCGGCCGATACGATCGATCTCGTTCTGGATGACTTCCCGCTCCAGTGTTGCGAGCGGCAGAGACAGAAATAGCGTGATGCGCCGGTCGAGAATGGTGAACGCCTCGAAGAAGGCGCGTTCCATCTGCTCCGCCGTCCCAACGGCAGCCGCGGGATCCGGTACGCTCCATCGCGCAGTCAGAGGGTGACCCGGCCAGACCGGACAAACCTCCGCAGCTGCCCGGTCGCACACGGTAAAGACGAAGTGCATCCTGGGTGCGTCGGGTCCGGCGAACTCATCCCAGCTCTTGCTGCGCAGCCCCTCCGTCGACATGCGGGCCCCGCGTATCTGTTTCAGCGCCCCGGGGTGAACGCGTCCCGCGGGTTGGCTTCCGGCGCTGTAGCCGGTGAAGCTCGAATGGTTCTTCTGGTTCAGAATCGCTTCCGCCATGATGGATCGCGCCGAGTTACCCGTGCAGAGGAAAAGCACGTTGAAGTTTGGTATGGTCATATCGCCTTCCGTTGACTGAGACTCATGGAATTCAAGTGGAACTGATTCGCTGCGGACTGCACACGTCAACAGCGGCAAAGATGCCTCCGAACCACTTTCGATTGATCCAGAGGGCGACGTTCACCAGCGATATCAGCACCGGCACCTCGACCAGCGGACCAATCACGGCAGCAAAGGCGGCTCCGTGGTGAATGCCAAACGTAGCGATGGCAACCGCGATCGCGAGTTCGAAGTTGTTTGATGCGGCCGTAAACGACAGCGTCGTCGCCTCGGGATAGTTGGCGCCGACTTTCTTGCTCATCCAGAACGACACGAAGAACATCAGTACGAAGTAGATGGTCAGCGGAATCGCGACGCGGATCACATCGAAGGGCAACTGAACGATCATCTGGCCTTTGAGGCTGAACATCACCACAATCGTGAACAACAACGAGATCAGAGTGATCGGGCTGATCCGCGGGATGAATCCCGTCTCGTACCACTCGCGCCCTTTGGCCTTCATCAATACAAACCTTGTCAGCATGCCGCCCACGAAGGGGACGCCCAGGTAGATGAAAACGCTCTTGGCAATCTCGGCCATCGAGATATCTACTTCCACGGCTTTCAGGCCAAGCCATCGTGGTAGCGTCGCCAGGAAGAAGTAGGCGTAGACCGAGAAGAACAAAACCTGAAAAACCGAGTTGAGCGCTACCAGACCGGCCGCATACTCACGGTCGCCGCGCGCCAGGTCGTTCCACACGATCACCATGGCGATGCAGCGGGCAAGGCCGATGAGGATCAGGCCCGTCATGTACTCCGGCTTGTCGCGCAGCAGCAGCACGGCGAGCGAGAACATCAGCACGGGCCCGACGATCCAATTCTGAACCAGGGAAAGAACCAGCACGCGGCGGTGTTGGAACACCCGCCCCAACTCTTCGTATTTCACTTTCGCCAGCGGCGGATACATCATCAGGATCAGGCCGATGGCAATCGGAATGGACGTTGTGCCGACGCTGAAACGGTCGAGGAACGGTACCACGCCGGGGACCAGATAGCCGAGCCCGACCCCGCCTGCCATGGCGGCGAAGATCCAAAGCGTCAGGAACCGGTCGAGGAAGGAAAGTCGGGAGCCGGGCATCGCTTCATCTCCGCCTATGCGCAGCAGGCAGGACCGCAGCAGCCCTTGGCCGCCGGTTTGGTGGCGCGCACGAAAGCGCTCATGAACTTGCCCTCGACCTGTGGACCGATCTTTTCGAGGTCGAGACCTTTGTCCTTCAGGAACGCCAGCGCGTCTTCAGGCCGGTAAACGCGGGTCGGCTCGATGTCGATAGCCTCGAACCCGGCAGCGGCGAGTTTGGCCCGGTACTCGTTCTCTTCCAGGGCGCCGGCAACGCAGCCGGCCCATAGCAGCATATTCTTCCGGATCTCCTCCGGCACTTCACCCCGCGTGACCACATCCGATACTGCGAAGCGGCCGCCCGGTTTCAGGACGCGGAATGCCTCACGAAGCACGCGGTCCTTGTCGGCCGAGAGGTTGATCACGCAGTTGGAAATAATGACGTCGACGGACCCGTCAGGCAGCGGGATATTCTCGATCTCGCCCTTCAGAAATTCGACGTTTCCGACGCCGGCCTTGCGTTGGTTCTCCCGCGCGAGAGCGAGCATCTCGTCCGTCATGTCCAGGCCGTAAGCTTTGCCGGTCGGGCCCACCCGCCTGGCCGACAACAGCACGTCGATGCCCCCGCCCGATCCCAAATCGAGCACCACTTCGCCGGGCGAGAGTTGCGCCAGCGCAGTGGGATTGCCGCACCCCAGGGACGCCAGAACCGCAGCCTCCGGCAGTTCATCCTTTTGCAATTGGTCGTACAGGTCCGACGTGATCGGGTCTCCGCCGGAGCAGCAACTCGACGGGCTGCTCCCGCAACAGGCATTGCCTTCGCCGGAAACCACGCGTAGCGCGGCCTGGCCGTACTTCTCTTTCACGACATCTTTTACGGTGCTCATATGAGTTTCTCCTAACCGCAGCAAACGATCTTCTTCGGCTCAACGGCCTTGTTCCGCGTGCAGCATTCCGCATACAGGAAGCCGAGCACGTCTTCGAGCGCCTTCGTGTTGGCGGTGTATCGCAGGAAGGTACCCTCCCGCTGCATCCGCACGAGATCTTCGTTCTTGAGCTTCTCCAGATGATGCGACAGGGTGCTGGGCGTAATGTCCAACTCGGCGGCGATCTCGCCTACGAACATCCCGTCGGGATGAGCGGAGAGCAACAAGCGGACGATGCGAAGTCTCGGTTCGCTGCCCATCGCGGCGAACATGTCCGCATAGCGGGTGACTTCTTCTTGTTTGATCTTTGCTGGCACGGAACGGCGCTCCTTGCTGCCGGATATTTCGATAATCGTACAACTATCGGATGATGTCAAGCGGCGGTTAGGATGCATGGCGTATTGGTCTCGATTTCGTGAGCAGCCGGAGGCAACACTAGCTCTGCGGCGCTGGTGAGGAGGGCATGGTAGATTGGGGGCATGAAGTTCCCTGACTGGATCGAGGCCAAGACCACGGTGATGATGGGCAAACCGTGTGTGAAAGGCACCCGAATTCCTGTCTACCTCCTGCTCGAAAAAATGGCGGCTGGCGAGAGCTTTGAGAAATTGCTCGCTGCCTATCCTCAACTGACTACTGAAGATCTGCGTGCCTGCCTGGGATACGCAGCGGCTCTGGCGGCCGATGAAGTCGTGCTTTCTGAAGCGTGAGATTCCTGCTGGACGAGAACTTGTCGCCGCTCCATGCGCGGACTGTCTGCGACCACGATGCTGTGTCCGTAGTAGAAATCGGGCTCTCGGGCGCAGACGACGAGGACGTACGGGCTGCGGCCATCGCACAAGATCGCGTCCTCCTCACGCTTGATGCGGACTTCGCAAATGTGCTCAGGTATCCGCCGGCAGAAACGCCCGGGGTTGTGCGATTCCGTATTCATCCCGCAACCGAGGAAGCCATTGATGAGATGCTTCGGCGCTCGATTCCGCGCATTGCTGGGATCATCACGAGCGGCAAGCTCGTCGTGGTGGACGAGCGCAGGATCCGCGTCCGGGGCCATCAGCCCCCGCGTTGCGAATGAGGTTGAAGACGGACGGCGCGATGGCGACGTCCCACCGCCGCACCTCGCGCGAGCTATTCCACGTCCAGAACGCCGCTCAGGTCGGCTTTCTGTTGGTGCCGGTTGCCATCGCCGTCGATGAGAATGACTTCGACCGGATCCTTCAAATCCTCAGGCGATACAGTTCGATCACCACTGTCGTCCGGTATTCGAAGCAGGCTAAATCGCGCACTTCCCGCTCGTATACCTCCGCGACAACGTGTACCCGTTGCTCGCACCCGGAACACACCAGAGCGCGATTGCCGCTCTTCCGGCGGACCCACAGTCTCATGCGTTTGGCCCGCTCGTCGATCTCGCTCCGCCAAACACGATAACCCGGCCATCCTAGAATATTCGTCCAGTCGCTGTCTCTCAAGCTGCGCAGTGTACCGGAAGTTGCCCATCCCGCGAAAGCCCGGTCAGATTCTTGCGCAGAGCCCCATTTATGTAGCGAGCGCAGCGGCCGGTCCATAAGTTCCCCGAAGCGACGAAACTATGGGTGGCGGGACGTGAGCTTGTGGTAAGCTATCCAAAATTGTAAAACCGAAAGGGACCATCTTATGACGATAGAACGGCGTTCTTTTCTTGGCGCTGCGATCGCGGCATCTCCTGCGGCTCTAGTCGCGCAGTCCACCAAGGCTGAAGCATCGCCCAAAGCCGTTCGCGTCGCCCGTGGTGAGGACCGGCTCGGCGAGCGTCATAACATTGGCTTGAGCACAACAGTGTTCAAAGTATTGACGAAAGATAGCGTCGGCGCTCTCTTTGTCATGGAGCATCAGAGTCACGAAAAGGGCGGTCCACCACGCCATCTGCACCACAATGAGGATGAGTGGTTTTATGTCGTCGAAGGTGAATACATCGCCGAGATCGGCTCTGACCGTTTCCAATTGAAACCCGGCGATTCGCTTCTCGCACCTCGGCAAGTGGCTCACGCCTGGGCCTTTGTTGGCAATGCTGCCGGCAGATTGCTCATCTCGTTCGCACCCGCCAATAAGATGGAAGCATTCTTTCGGGACAATGCGAAAGGCTTCAGCAACGGTAAATATCCTAATGACGCGGCCTTCTTCCGCGCTTACGACTGTGAACTCATCGGCCCGCCACTCACGATTGGATGAATTCTTCCGGCGTGTGTCGCTACGTTGTCGATCACATAAAGGCACCGGCGTGCGGGCGTGCCGACGATCCGCGCAACATGCAGTGGCAGACGACAGCAGCGGCAAAACAGAAGGACCGGTGGGAACTCGCCGAATGCAAGACGGCGCGCTGAAAGCAGCGCGAGATGTGGCCTCGCTCATCGGCCATGCCGCCGCTTCACCGTGTCACCGCTCGGACGGCCAGCCGTCATACCGGTCGAAAAGGACCGACAGTCCTAAACAGGCCGTCGGCGGAAGATGATAGTAGTTCCCACTTTAATCTCGCGCGCCAGATACGGATTTGACCTCGTCCGTAGGGGAAGCCGGTATCAGGGCGATGGTCGCCCAGCCGGTTGCGGCGGCCGAGATGAATTGATCGACGCCATGCGGGAATCCTGCGTCAAAATACGGCTGGCCGCCTAGGGCCCGCGTCTTTACATACCAGGAGCCGTCCTCCAGTTGGGTGTTTAACAGGAACCCGACGCCGTGCTTATAGGCTGGATCCGATGGGGATAGTCCGGAGGTGTGCAGGGCATTCAGAGCCATGCCCGTCGCGTAGGCGTTGCTCTCCAGGGATGGCAGATCGGACCATCCGCCATCGGGCCTTTGCAGGGCAAGCACTTCATGGCGCGCTTGTTGGAGTGTGCCGGGATCTAGCGCGGCCCACGCCAAACCCAGCAGCCGCCAGAATCGATCCTCATTGGTCGTCGACTCGACCCTGGCAAGCCATTGGGCGGCGGCGGCTATCGATTTTTTGTATTCCGGCCTTTCAACCTTTGGCGCATAGAGTTGAAGCGCACGCATACAGAGAGCGGTCTGACCTGCGTAATGCGAGCAGATCGGCGGCCGGTCGGCGGCGATGGGAAAGGCCCAGTGGCCGTCCGGGATTTGATGCGCCTTCAGATAGATGGCAACGGCGTCGGTATTCAGGTCCGCTTTGTAGTGTTCGGCATCCAGTCCTACCAGAACGTAAGCCAGTACGAAGGGACCGAGAATGGATTCGGCCGCCTGGTCGCCGGCCGGTGTTGCGAAAAAACTCTGATGCAGACTGGGGCGCTGACGTTCGAGATAGGCCGCGTTGACTTTAACCTGCTGTGCCGCAATCTGCTCGTCGACACGAAATCCGTTCCGCCGTCCAAGGCCGATCGCCATGGCCGCAAGGCTGTTGTTGTGGCAGGATATGCAGCCTGACCTCGAACTGAACCCGGCGTCGCCGCGCTGTAAAAGAGGCAGGCTCCGCTCGATCGCGCCCCGGACCGTCTTGGCCGGTTGGGGCCTTGCCACGGCAGCGGTCCGGCCGGCGCCGGTCGCCCCGGAATGGATCAAGAGGTCGACAACCGGAGTCTCGCCGTGCAGTTTTGCGATATCGAGAACGGTCAGGCCTGTGTCGCCCGATTGAGGATGTTGGCTCTTGGCGTTGACATCGGCGCCGCGCTCGATCAGTAGTTTCACTACATCGAGAGGGAGCAGGTCCGAGACCGCGGCAGACATCAGTGCGGTACGCCCTGACGAATCAACGGCATTAACAGCCGCGCCGCGATCGAGCATCAGCCGGGCTGTACGCAGATCTCCCAGAAAGGCAGCCTGGGGCAGCACATCCGTGTACACTTCTTTTTCGAAATCGCGCTTCAGGAGCAGATCGACGCATCTGGAACACTTCACGGCGACTGCCAGATTGAGCGCTATGCCTCCGGCATCTTTGACTTCGGCGCCGTGATCCAAGAGAAGTTGCATACTTTCCGCGTCGCCGGCCGCGGCTGCCTGGGTTAGAGGCGAGGCCGCGCCCGCCGGATTCGTCGCCGGATTCGGATTGGCGCCGTGGTCCAGTAGAAGTCTGACGATCCTGGCGCCGCCGGGATGGCCGGCCGCGACCATCAGCGGCGTTCGCATGTCGTCGGAACCCGCGTTCAGTTCCGCCCCGTGGGCCAGCAGCATGCGAGTCTTTTCGAATTCGGTGGCCGCCCACAGCAGTGGAGTCGCCTTGGCGTGTTCGCGCGCGTTGGGATCGGCGCCCGTTTTCATCAGTCGGTCCAACATCGCCACATCCGAATAGAGCACGGCGTACATGAAAGGCGTGGAGCCCGTCCGGCCCGCGCGCGTTTAAGAGCTTGGGATCAGCCGCGACTTTCAGGAAAGACTCGCGGTCTCTGCACGCAGCGCATTGACCATGGCTACCGCCTTCGGATCCGGGGGAGGAAGGCGGTCTCATTGGCGAAGGCGTCAGGCCATTCGGCGCCCGCTCGATCCAGGCCTTGACATGGATCTGTTCCGGGCGGAGCGGACCGGTCGGCGGCATTTGCGGGCCGTATTCGCGTTCCCGGCACGCGGTAATAAAGGAAGCTGTTTGTCGCTGCTGCCCGGCACCACGCGGCGGAACGCCGGTTTTAAAAACGGAGCTTCTGCGGTCGAGCCGCAGACCGTTCATCTGCTGGGATGGTCCGTGACAGACAAAGCAGTTCTGTCGAAAGATAGGCAGGACATCGCGTCCGAAGTCGATGTTCGACGGCGTTTGGGCCATCAATCGAACAACGAAACATACACCCAGGGCCACAGAGGCGGCGTTTTCTCTCAACATTCACTCCTCCAGCGACAGCGTGGAAGGGCCCCCCCAGGTACGAATCCCGACTGTTTTTGATTGTACCTCCCAGGGATAGCCGGAGTGAAGTGCCAGGCGGACTTTCCCCTGCACTACGTCTGGACCACGGCCACACGGGTGAGTCCGTTGGACTCCAAAACGAAATCGTTAGCGAGTGGTTGGGCTGTAAGTCTTTGAAATGTTTTGGTGGACCTGGTGAGATTCGAACTCACGACCTCTTCCATGCCATGGAAGCGCGCTCCCAACTGCGCCACAGGCCCCGTCTGATTGTCATTTCACTATATCATAGCGTGCCCGGCTCCGATCGAATTTGACAGCGCCGTGTTCCGCGCTGCCTACAATGAAATGATGCCCCTTCGGCGCCATTCGCTGTCCGCTACTCCTGCTGTGCCTGACTGCGCTCGGGCTGTCGTCCTGCGTCGTGCGCCGCCGCCTCATCTCCGCATCGGCGGCGCGGGCAATCCCGCCCAGCTGCTCACGTCGCCGACCAGCGCGCGCTCGTCGAGCGATCATCAGCGAAGCAGTATAACGCCGTCCACGATTTCAGCGCCACCGTCGACATGACCCCCGCCCTCGGCAGCGCCGAAAAGAACAAGATCACCGAATACAAAGACGTCCGCGCCTATATCCTCTTCCGCAAGCCGGCCGATATCCGCATCATCGGGCTCTATCCCGTGGTGCGCAACAAGGCCTTCGACATGGTCTCCGACCGGCGCCGATTTCAAGCTCTACATCCCGTCCAAGAACCGCTTCATCGTCGGGCCGCAACGAGGTCGATCGAGCCGTCGACCAACAAGCTCGAGAACCTGCGCCCGCAGCACTTTCTGGACGCCCTGCTGGTGCGGCCCGTCGACCCCGAGACCGACAAAGTCCTGCTGGAGAACTTCACCGACGAGGACAACGCCTTCTACATCCTGCACGAGGTGACGCAGACCGTCGACCGGCGAACTGCGCCTCCATCCGCACCATCTGGTTCAGCCGCATCGACCTGCACATGGCGCGCCAGATTGATCTTCGACGACGCACGGCAACATCCTCACCGACGCGCGCTACTCCGAGTGGCAGGCCTACGACAACGTGCCGTTCCCCAAGCACATCGAAATCAACCGCCCGCGCGACGAATACGGCGTGGTGATCGACATCGTCAAAATGGACATCAATAAAGGCGTATCGCGACGATAAATTCGTGCTGACGCAGCCGGCAGGCACCACCCTGCAGGTCCTCGGCCAGCCCGCTCCGGCCAGCGCCACGCCCCCGGCCAAAGGACCGCAAGAAGTGACCGAACAAGCTCGTTCTGGAAAACCTCAAGCACAGCCCGATGCGCAGCCTGCTCAGCATCCTGCTGATCGGCGTCCCGGTGACCCTGATCCTGACGCCTGGTCGGCCTCAGCCACGGCATGCTGGAAGATTCGCAGCAGCGCGCCCGCGGGCGTCGGCGCCGATATCATCGTGCGCGGCTCGCACGGCAGCTCCATCGTGCTCAGCTTCAGCGGCACCACCATGCCCGACAGGCATGGTGGCCATAGTTCGCACAAGCAGCCGCACGTCAAGCATGGCGCATGGGCGTGGTCAACGCATCCGGTCGAGGTCGTGCCGCTGGCGATCACCGGCATCGATCTGGACGAGTTCAACCAGCATGAGCGGCGGCTTCACCTATCTCGCCGGCGGCCCGCTCCGAGGGCCCGACGACATCCTGGTCGACGAATACTTACGCCAGCCAGAAGAACACTCAAAGTGGGCGATACGATCAACGCTGCTGAACCACGACTGGCGCGTCGGCGGCATCATCGACAGCGGCAAACTGGCGCGCATCGTGGTCGACCTCGACGTGCTCCAGGATCTCGATGCCGCCAGCGACAAGGTCAGCCAGATCTACCTGAAGCTGCGACGACCCGCGCAACATCGACGCCGTCGCCGCCGAATCTGAGAACACCAGCCTGCCGGGCTATCCCATCGATACCATGGAAGAGTTCACCTCCATGTTCAACGTCGAGCAACATTCCGGGGCTGCAGCGAGTTCATCGTCGTGATCGTGGCGCATCGGCGTGGTGATCGGCTTCGCCGTGGTCTGCCTCTCCATGTACATGGCGGTGCTGCAGCGCACGCGCGAAATCGGCATTCTGAAATCGCTCGGCGGCTCGAACGGCTTCATCCTGCGGCATCATCCTGGCGGAAGCCATGGTGCTCGGCGCTGGGCGGCACGGTGCTCGGCATCGTCATGAGCTTCGGCGCGCACGTGGCTGATCCGCGACGCTGGTGCCGGCCTCCCTGCCGATGGCGATCGTCCCGATCTGGTGGCCCATCGCCGGCGCCATCACGCTGGTCGGCGCCGCTCTGGGCGCGCTCTATCCCGGCCTGAGCGCCGCCCGGCACGACCCCATCGAGGCGCTGGCCTATGAATAGCGGCAACATCATCGAGATCCGCGATCTGCGCAAGATCTACCGCGTCGGGCAAGGTGCGACGTGCCGGCGCTGCGCGGCGTGGATCTGACGTCCAGGCCGGCGAGTTCCTCTCCATCGTGGGGCCGTCCGGCTCCGGGCAAATCCACGCTGTTCCACATCATCGGCGGGCTCACGCCGCCCACCTCGGGCGAGGTCCGCGTGGCCGGCCAGGACCTGGCCGCCATGACCGACGCCGGACCGCACGCGCCTGCGCAAGCGCACCGTCGGCTTCGTGTTTCAGAAGTTCAACCTGCTGCCCAACCTCACCGCGCGCGACAATATCGCGGTGGCCCGCTACATCGCCGGCATGGATCACAAGCCCGATCCGCAGTTCGAGGAAATGCTGCGCCTGCTGGGCATCGCCGAGCGGCTCGACCACAAGCCCAGCGCGCTCTCCGGCGGCGAGCAGCAGCGCATCGCCATCGCCCGCGCCATGGTCAATCACCCGGCCATTCTGCTGGCCGACGAGCCCACCGGCAACCTGGATACCGAGAATTCCAAGGCCGTGCTCGAGATTCTGCGCGACCTGAACGAGCGCGCTCGGCCAGACCATCCTGATGATCACGCACAACCCGGAAGCCGCCGCCTACGGGCACCGCACGGTGCACATGCGGGACGGGCGAATCGTGCGAGCGGACGCTGAGACTGCGAACGCGACACGGTCCGCGGAGACTGCCGATTCACGCGGATCGCTGCAGGGCTACGCCTGCTGCAATGCCGCGCCGAGCTACGCTTGCTCGCGCCAGCGCCAGTTTCTGCTGCTTGAGCCAGCGCAGCCGGCCCTGGTATTCCTGGTACAAGCGTGCCGAAGCCCGCCCAGTAGTATCCGACCACGAACAGCAGCAGGAACGGAATGGAGAAGAAGTTGTAGGTCTGGATGGCGAAGACGATCATCGCCAGGAAATACGTGCCGCACCAGAATCTCGACATACGGCAGCCAGCCGCTGCGGCGGCGGTACTTCTTCACTTCCAGATTCACCGGCCGGTCGCCGATGGCGTACTTCGGCGTGCGCGCGAACGCCGTCTGCACGCCGAACAGCGCCTCCAGCACCGCGCGCGTGTTGATGATGGTCAGCGCCACGCCCACCGCCATCAGCATCGGCAGCATCAGCACCGAGCGCTTCCAGTTCTTCGGGATACAGCTCGCGCTGCGCGACCACGTAGAACGGCGAAATCGACCAGAACGACGCCACGATCAGCGGCAGGTCGATCAACACCATCTGCCACACAGCCCATGTAAAAGCGCACGATCATCACCGGCAGCATCAGCGCCGAAACCACGATCATCAGCGGATAGGAGATGTTCGGCGTCAGGTGCAGGAACGCTTCCGCCTTCACGCGCTTCGGGAATGTCCGCCTTGCAGGATCGCCGGCAGCAGCTTCTTCGCCACCTGCGTCAGCCCCTTGGCCCAGCGCGATTGCTGCACCTGGAAGCCGTGCATCTCCACCGGCAGTTCCGAGGGGCAATCGAGCCCCGGCAGATAGACGAACCGCCAGCCCTTCAGCTGCGCGCGATAGCTCAGGTCGGAATCTTCGGTCAGCGTGTCGTGCTGCCAGCCGCCGGCGTCGTCGATCATGCGTCTTGCCGCAGAATGCCGGCCGTGCCGTTGAAGTTGAAAAAATAGCCCGCGCGCGACCGCGCCCCGTGCTCCAGAATGAAATGGCCGTCGAGCAGCATGGCCTCCACTTCGGTCAGGAAGTTGTAGTCGCGGTTGAGGTAGCTCCAGCGCGTCTGCACCACGCCGACCTTCGGGATCGGCGAAGTAATGCACGGTGCGCGTGAGGAAATCGGCCGGCGGGAAGAAATCGGCGTCGAACACCGCCACGAATTCGCCGGTGGCGGTCTCCAGGCCTTCCTGCAGCGCGCCGGCCTTGTATCCGTGGCGGTTGGTGCGGTGGTGTACTCGATCGGGATACCCGATGTTGCGGTACCGCTCCACCAGCGCCTCGGCGAACGGCGCGGTATCGTCGGTGGAATCGTCCAGCACCTGGATCTGCAGCAGTTCCTGCGGATACTCGATCTTGAGCGCCTCTTCGATCAGCCGCTCCACCACGTAGCGCTCGTTGTAAAGCGGCAGCTGGATGGTGACCGGCGGCAGTTGCTCGAAGCGCTTGGGCGGCTCGCGCGGTGGCCTTCTTGCGGTGCTTGAAATAGGTGCGGATGATGTCGTAGCGGTGCATCCCGTAGACCGACAGGATGACCAGGACCGCGAAATACGGGATCAGCATGGCCCAGTCGAACCATGCCAGGTGATGGATGCCGGCGAAGGTGTCGTCGAACATGCTTCGCACAAGCCGGTCGGTGGCGGACCGTGCAAATAGCAACGCGAACGGTAAAGGAACGGACATAGAGTAACGGCCCCTTGAGAAACCTTCATCAAAACCAGGACTTCCAGGGCCTGTGCTGCCGCAACGCCATATTACCAAATCTGATACTTGGGCTGCGGTGGGTTCCCTAATCTTCGTCGTGCTGCGCGGCCAGGCGCGTCACCACCGAAAATCCTCCAGCGTGGTCACGTCGCCGGTCACGGAGTTCGAAGTCACGATCTCACGCAGCAGCCGCCGCATGATCTTGCCGCTGCGCGTCTTCGGCAGCGCGTCGGTGAAGCGGATCTGCTCCGGCTTGGCGAAACTGCCGATCTCGTGCGCCACCCACTTGCGCAGCTCTTCGGCCAGCTCCGCGTGGTTCCAATCGCCCTTTTTCAAGGTGACGAAACACGCCACCGCCTGCCCGGTGATCTCGTGCGGCTTGCCGACCACCGCCGCCTCCGCCACCGCCGGGTGCCGCACCAGCGCCGATTCCAGCTCCATCGTGCTCAGCCGATGGCCGCTGACGTTCATGACGTCGTCCACGCGGCCGAGAATCCAGAAGTAGCCGTCCTCGTCGCGGCGCGCCGCGTCGCCAGTCATGTAGACGCCGGCGATCGTCTCCCAATACTGCTGCCGGTAGCGCTCCGGATCGCGCCACAGCGTGCGCGCCATGCTCGGCCAGGGCCGCTGGATGATCAGGAAGCCTTCGCGGTTCGGACCCACCGGTTTGCCGTGCAGGTCGACCATCTCCGCCAGTACGCCCGGCATCGGCAGCGTCCCCGAGCCGGGCTTCAGCGGCACCGCCCCCGGCATCGGCGCGATCATGATGCCCCCGGTCTCGGTCTGCCACCAGGTATCGACAATCGGGCAGCGCTCCTTGCCGATGACCCGGTAATACCACTCCCACGCCGCCGGATTGATCGGCTCGCCCACCGAACCGAGCAGCCGCAGGCTCGACATATCGTGGGCGTTCGGCCACTGCGTCGCCCTGCCGGATGAACGCGCGGATCGCCGTCGGCGACGTATAGAAAATGTTGACCCGATACTTCTCGATCAGCCGCCAGAAACGGTCGGGTTGCGGGAAATCCGGCGCGCCTTCGTACATCATGGTGGTGGCGCCGGCCGAGAGCGGCCCGTAAACGATGTAGCTGTGGCCGGTCACCCAGCCGATATCCGCCGTGCACCAGTAGGTATCTTCGTCCTTGCAGGTCGAAGACCCACTTCATGGTCATGTGGGCCTGCAGCAGGTAGCCGCCGGTAGTGTGGACGATCCCCTTCGGCTTGCCGGTGGTTCCCGAAGTGTAGAGCACGTACAGCGGATGTTCGCTATCGAGCTGCTCGGCCGGGCAGTCCTCGCTGACGCCGCTTTCGTCCAGGTCGTGCCACCAGTGGTCGCGGCCTTCCTGCATGTGGATGGTGCCGCCGGTGCGCCGGTAGACGATGACGTCGCGCACGCACGGGCAATCGGCCACCGCCTCGTCCACGGCATCCTTCAGCCGGACCTCCTTGCCGCGGCGCCACGCGCCGTCGGCCGTGATCACCACCTGCGCCTCCAGGTCCTGGATGCGCGCTTTCAGCGCCTCGGCAGAGAATCCGCCGAACACCACGCTATGGATGATCCCCAGCCGTGCGCAGGCCAGCAGCGCCACCGGCAAGCTCCGGCACCATCCCCATATAAATGATGGCGCGGTCGCCCGCCTTGAGGCCGCGGCTCTTGAGCACGTTGGCGAAGCGGCACACCAGCCGGTGCAGTTCCTGGTAGGAGATCAGCCGCTGGTCGCCCGGCTCGCCCTCCCACAGAATCGCGACTTTGTTTTTACGGTGCGTGGTGAGGTGCCGGTCGATGCAGTTATAGGAAACGTTGGTCTTGCCGCCGACGAACCATTTCGCGAACGGCGGATGCCCATTCGAAGACGTGCGTCCACTTCTGGAACCAGAAAAGCTCCCGTTCCGCCAGTTCGCCCCAGAACTCCTCGGGCCGTTCCGCCGCCTTCTGATAAAGCTCGCGGTAGCCTTCCATGCCTTTCACGTGGGCACGTGCGACAAATTCCGGACTGGGAGGGTATACCTGAACGTCGGCCATTTCAGAATCTTATCAGAGCAGCCTCCCACTACCGCAAAAAGTAGTTGAAGCGCTTTTCCCGGCCGATGGTCGTGTTCGGGCCGTGGCCCGGGACCACCACCGTCTCCTCCGGCAGCGGCAGCAGCTTGTCGTGAATCGACCGCAAAATCTGGCCGCCATCGCCGCCGGGCAGGTCCGTGCGGCCGATGCTGTCGCGGAACAGCGTGTCGCCCGCCACCAGCTTGTTCTCCGAGGGGATCCACAAACTGATGCTGCCCTGCGTATGGCCCGGTGTGTGCATCACGTGGATTTCGGAAGTCCCCAGCACCAGGCGATCGCCGTCCTTCGCCGGCTGGTCGATCTCCACCTGCTCGACCGGCGGCATCCCGAGCCACGCCGCCTGCTCGTCGAGCATCGCCTGCAATTCGCGGTCGTTCGGATTCATGTAGACCGGCGCGCCGGTCGCCTGTTTCAGCTTCGCCGCCCCGCCGATGTGGTCGATGTGCGCGTGCGTGATGACGATCGCCTTCACCGTGAGCCCGTGCCGCCGCACGATCTCGAGCACCCGATCGATCTCGTCGCCGGGGTCGATCACGATCGCCTCATGCGTCTGCTCGTCGCCGAAGACCGAGCAGTTGCACTGCAGCATCCCGACCGGCAGGATCTCATGGATCATAAGCCGATTGTATACTCACCATATGGCAGACGTGCTCTATGAGCTCATGCGCTGGACGCACCTGGCATCCATGGCCGTCCTGGTCGGAGGCATGGTTTTCGCGCGGCTGGTGCTGGCGCGTGCGCTCGAAGGGGTCGCGCCGGACGCGCGCGAGCCGTTGGTGCAGCGCGCCGTCGCTTATTACAGGCCGCTGGTCTTCGCGTCGATCACCGGCCTGGTGATCTCGGGAACGTACAACCTGCTCACCAATCCCGGACATCGCCCGCTCTACCACATGCTGCTGGGCTTGAAGCTCCTGCTGGCGCTGCACGTCTTTGCCGTCGCCATCCTGATCGTCCAGCCGAAAAATCCACGTCGTGTGCGAATGATGACCGGCGTGGTAATCTCAGGCCTCACGATCGTCGCGATCTCGGCCTGGCTGCGGCACATTTTCTAAGAGAGCGTTCCCGTTCGGGATCTTGACAGAGCGGCGGAAAGAGGTAAGAGTTCTGCCGTTGCTGAAATTTTGTGGGGCGGACGCCCTCGTCCGCGGGCTGGCCCCTGGCCAGCCTCTTCGAGCCAAGGAAAATGAGGCTTCACGGCAGATCACTACTTCTGTTCGTCACAGCGTTGGTGTTACCAGCGCTCCCGGTGGCTGCACAGCCATTTGTGAAGATCACCTCGCCGCCAAATGGCACGGTAGTGCATCCGGGCGAACGAATAGAGGTGACCGTCGATGCAACACCCTTCGCCTTTCGCGCCGTGATGTTACCTGGTTGGACGCTTGACGCTGCCCTGGTCGGGCCTCCGTATCATCTAACCATTGTGGTACCCACTCAAACGTCCTATCCGCCTTCTCCGACTCCCTCAGGTAGGTTTCCTTTGGGCGCTATCGGCGTCTTTGCGGATGCAGCAGAACGCAAGAAGTCCAACAAGCCCGGAATAGAGGCCCAAATCGAGCTGGACATCGAGCGAGTGCCGAGTCCGAGGCGTTTAAAACTGTTCACCGAATCCGTGCATTTCTTTAACGGCCATTTTTCCCGGATCGAAGAAAGAAAAAGCATTTACGTTCTAGGAGACTTCCCTGACGGTGAGAACGTTTACCTCAGCGCATCAACGCTGACCACATTTGAGTCCAGCGACCCGTCGATTGTAGCGGTAGACAAGACAGGCGTCGCAACTGCTATTGCAAGTGGCATTGCCACCATAACGGTCAAAAACAGAGACGTTAAGCTTGCGATCCGCGCAGTTGTCCCCAATACCAGGTAGAGTAGGCCAGCTCCACAGTCTGCGCCATAATCGAATTATGAGTGAGGGATATCAGGCACTGCGACACGGAGCGGCATGGCTCGACTTGTCCGCGCGCGGCCGCATCATTGCCCGCGGACGCGACCGGGCCCGCTTCCTGCACAACGTTACCAGCAACGACATCAAAGGCCTCCAGCCGGGCGCCGGCTGCTACGCTTTTCTCCTTACGCCGCAGGGGCGCATCCAGGCCGATCTCTACCTGTGGGCGTTCCCTGAACATTACCTGATCGATACCGAGCCCATGCTCATCGACAAGGTCCGCACCCACATCCTCAAGTTCAAGGTCGCCGACCAGGTGGAGCTCGAAGACGTCACCGCCTCCACCGCCGCCCTCGGCGTCGAAGGACCGGGAGCCGTCGCCGCCCTGGCCGAACTCGGCGCGCCGGTCCCGGGCGAATATCAGCACCTCGCCTGGGGTGAAGAGACCGTCGCCGGCATCACCGAGACCGGACAGCCGGGCGTTCGCATCTATTGCTCCTCCGAACGGCTTGCAGAGGTCACCGCTCGACTCGCATCCGCCGGCGTGAAGGCAGTCTCCGCCGAAGATGTCCGCCTGGTCCGCATCGAAAACGGCAAACCGCGGTACGGTGAGGACATCCTCGAGACCTCGCTCCCGCAGGAAACGCGCCAGATGCATGCCGTCAGTTTCCAGAAGGGCTGCTACCTGGGCCAGGAGATCGTCGAGCGCATCCGCGCCCGCGGCCACGTGAATCGCGAGTTGGTGAGCTTCACGCTCGATTCCGCCGAGGTTCCCGCGCCCGGCAGCAAGATCGCGGTCGATGGCGCGGAGACCGAAGTCACCACCGCGATCTACTCGCCCGAGCGAGCGGCGGCTGTGGGGATGGGCTATGCCCGCGTGCTACCCCGCGCGTAGCCGGTCGAGCACTTCGCGCGGCACCCGCAGGTTTCCGTTACATCCGGTGCCGAGGCGGATCTCCGGCTTCATCGCGCCGTGGAAATCCGAGCCGCCCGTCACCAGCAGATCAAACTGCTGTGCCAGCTCCAGGTAAAGCGCCGTATCTTCCGGCGTGTGGTCGCTGTGGTACGCCTCGATCGCATTCAGCCCCGCGTCGCATAACTCGGGCAGCAACTCCGGCACATTGCCATTGACGCGGACTGGGTGCGCCAGAGACGACAAGCCGCCGGCTTTGTGGATCCGCTCCACCGCCTCGCTGAACTGCGGTTCGCGCCGGTAGACATACGCCTTGGCCGATTCGTCCAGGTACTCGTCGAATGCCTGCCGCAGTTTCGAGACGTAGCCCTTCTCCAGCATCAGCTGCGCGAAATGCGGCCTGCCCGTCATGCCCCGGCCGAGCGCTTCGGCCTCTTCGAGCTGGATATCGAAGCCCAGCTCCTGCAGCCGCTCCGCCAGCCGCCGATTGCGGTCGCGGCGCGATGCCTGCATGTCTTCGACCCACCCGCGCAATCGGTCCGGACCACCGCCCTTGAGGAAGTACCCCAGCAGGTGGACCGAGTGGCCGTGCAGCTTGGTGGAAAGCTCGATGCCGCAGAGTAGGTCGACGCCTTGGTCGCGCGCGGCTTCAACGGCCGCGTCGTATCCCGCGAAGGTGTCGTGATCGGTGATGCTCAGCGCGTCGACGCCGCCTTCGACGGCCGCCGCGATGAGCTCTGTGGGGGAAAGACTCCCGTCCGATTGATTGGTATGCGAGTGAAGGTCGATCAAGGCAAAACTAACCTAAGCGTTCCAGTTTAGCCTACAATCGCGTCCTTCTTCGTTATTTTGCCCGCTCTATGACCTGGTAGGGCAGGCCTTCAGACTGCATCGGGCTTCAGCCCGATCGCTGGAGGCGGGCTGAAGCCCACCGCAGGATAAATCCTGCCCCACCAGAACGCCGCAGCGCTATCGCAGGCGATAAGTGAACTCCGCGCGTTCTTCGCGCAGTCTGTCGAGATCCAGTTCCTCCGCGGCCGACAGGTCGAGGACGGTGACCCTCTGTCCTTCGCGCAGTTCCTGCAATCTCACTTCCCGCCCGTTCGGGAAACGTACCGCATCCCGATAGCTGTTGACCGCCGCCGTGAGTTGGGTGAACGTCACATCTTCCACCAGACCCACGCCGAGATCGTGTTGTAGCCGAGCGGGAATGTCCGCAAGGCGCAGCCGCGCTCCGGGCGGTATGCATACCGCCGGGACCGGCTCGGTCTTCGGCGGATTGAAAAACTCCTTGACGGCGCACCAGAAGCTCCGTTGTGCGGGAGCCGGCGGGTCGGCAACTCGTTTGATGTCAGCGGGCGACGCTAAGCCGAGGGATCCAGTGGGGAAACGGTGAGCGATGAGGTCTTCGCCTTCCCGGGCCAAGCGGTTCGGAACGGCCATGAGCGAGTAGTCACACATTGTATTTCCATCCTCCTTACGTGTGGAACTGAGTTATCTGGCGGACTTCGCCTGTTCATTGATGTAGGATTCCGCCAGCGTGGTTAATTTTTTGTCGGCGTCCTTTTCCTCCTGCAAGGTCTCTTCCAGCAGCCGCGCGTCATGGTCCAGGGCCAGGCGCCTGGCGAACGTCCGCAGTGTGCCGTAGGAAGCGATTTCATAGTGCTCCACGCGTTGCGCGGCGGAAATCAGCGCAGCGTCGCAAACGGCGGCCGGGGATTCGTGCTCCATCAGGTCTTCGCCCTCGTCGATGATGGCCTCAATGCCTTTGCACTTCCCACCCTTGGGCGATTCGCCCATGCGCTCGAAGATGCGGCTCAGACGGTCCGCATGCGTTCGGGTCTCTTCCAGGTGGTGGTCGAAGGCGGTGCGCAGCTCGGGCGATCCGGCCGCTTTGGACATTTTGGGCAGGGCTTTGATCAGTCGGGATTCCGCGTCGTAAAGATCCTTCAACTCCCCGACATAAAGATCACGCAAGGAGTTCAGCTTCACTGGATTCCCCCCCTACTTTGAGTTTCGGTTTGGCTCCCCGAAATGACAAGATGAAAACCCGCTGTGGGGTCCGATAGGAGACCTTCTGCTTGTACGCCGCTTCACAGAATCGGCCGGCCCCCACAATTTGGCGGCGCGGCCTTGTTAAGATGATCGGAATGGAGCCTGAGGTACGGCCGGATACGATTTCCGAAGAGTCCGCTCCGCCTCACCCGGCGTGGCAGCGCGTGCAACTCGCGCGACACCCCAAGCGGCCTCATGCGCTCGACTACATCGAACGCATCTTCACCGGCTTTCAGGAAATTCACGGCGACCGCGCCTTCGGTGACGACGCCGCCATCGTCGCCGGCATGGCCCGCTTCGCCGACCGCCCCGTGATGGTGGTGGCCGAACAGAAAGGCCGCGACACCCGCCAGAAGCTCCACCGGAACTTCGGGATGCCCAAACCCGAGGGCTACCGCAAGGCGCTGCGCGCCATGCAGATGGCCTCGAAGTTCGGGCGCCCCGTGATCACGCTGCTCGATACGCCCGGTGCCTACCCCGGCATCGACGCCGAGGAGCGCGGCCAGGCCGAAGCCATCGCCCGCAACCTGCGCGAGATGGCGCGGCTCGCCGTGCCCGTGATCGTTGTCTGCATAGGAGAAGGCGGCAGCGGCGG
Organism: Terriglobia bacterium; assembly: GCA_963796675.1. Taxonomy (GTDB): domain Bacteria; phylum Acidobacteriota; class Terriglobia; order Bryobacterales; family Bryobacteraceae; genus CAWCDJ01. The sequence goes on along the minus strand of CAWCMS010000013.1, from coordinate 430,585 downwards.
CGCGCTGGCGCTGGGCGTGGGCAACGTGGTGCTGATGCTCGAAAACGCGGTCTACAGCGTGATCTCGCCGGAAAGCTGCGCCGCCATCATCTACCGCGATTCCGGCAAGGCCGAGCAGGCCGCCGCCGCTCTCCGGCTCACCGCGCCCGATTTACTATCTTTAGGCTTGATCGACGGCATCGTGCCGGAACCGCCCGGAGGCGCGCAGGAAGATCCCGATGCCGCCGCCGGCTTCCTTCGCGAACACCTGCGGCGTGAACTCGACCTCACCGCCCTGATGTCGCCAGAACAATTGGTGGATCACCGCTGCGCCAAGTTCCGCCGCATGGGGAATTTCTTCGTATGAACCGCAAGACCGTCTGGATCTCCGTTGTCTTCGGCGCCGCCGTGCTGGCCTACCTGGTGATTTCGAGCTTCAGCCAGAAGGCCGCCAAGTGCGAAGTCTGCATGGAGTTCAATGGCGGCACCGACTGCCGGACCGCCTCTGCCGATACCCGCGAGAACGCGCTCCGCACCGCCGTTACCAATGCCTGCGCCCAGCTTGCGAGCGGCGTGACGCAGTCCATGCAATGCGAGAATACGCCGCCGCGGTCGGTGCACTGGCTGCGCTAATTCCGCCGCCCATCGCTCGTCTCTTCAGAGGAAACGTGTCCGGTAACCCCTTTGGCCAGCCTATCGGATCCCGGGGTGTAGAATAATCAGTGAACTCCCAGGTTCTCTTCGGCGTCTATTAGGGTGATTCACAAAATAAGGGGAGATTTACGTCGTGAAGACTAAGTGGAAGGTGACCATTGCCGTCGGAGCGGTCGCGGTGGCGGCCATCGGCGTCTACGCCAGCACGGTGATTAGCAAACGAGGCATCGTCTCGGTGCAAACCGGCAAGGCGGTGCGCGAAGATCTCACCAGCCTGGTAACCGCATCGGGAGAGATTAAGCCAAAGAATTACATCAACATAGGCGCCAACGCCGTCGGCGACATCACCGAGCTGCTGGTTAAGGAAGGCGACCGCGTGCGCAAAGGCCAGCTCCTGGCCAAGATCGAGGATATCCAGCCCGAGGCCGACGTGCAGGCCCAGAAAGCCAGCGTTGCCTCGTCCGAGGCGGATTCGAACGCCTCTGAGGCCGGCCTGAAGGCCGCCGACGAGAACATCGCCACCATGAGGGCCGGTCTCGACCACGATCATGCCGATCTGGCCCGGATGAAGGCCGATCTCGACCGCGCCGAAGCTCTCTACAACGAGAAGCTCCTGGCCAAGCAGGATTTCGAGCTCAAGAAATTTACCTACCAGGCACAGGAAGCCGCTGTGAAGGAGTCCGAAGCCCGCATCACCCAGGCGCAGGCACAGCGCGAGCAGACCGCCGCCCAGTTGGCGTCGTCGCAGCGGCGCGTGGCCATGGCGAAGGCCAACCTGGTCCGCTTTAACGACGTTCTGAACAAGCACAGCTCCTACGCCCCGCTCGATGGCGTAGTGACCAACCTGCCGGTGCGTGCTGGGGAAACCGTGGTTCCGGGCCTGCAAAACCAGAGCGGTACCCTCATCATGACCATCGCGGATATGTCTCTGATTACCGCGGAGGTCAAAGTGGATGAGACCGATATCGTGAACGTATCGCTTGGCCAGGCGGCCGACGTCACCATCGACGCCATCCCGAATAAGACCTTTAAGGGCCACGTTACCGAGATCGGCAATACCGCCATCCTGCGGTCGACCGGTGTGGCGGCTTCCCAAAGCGCCATTTCCAGCCAGGAAGCGAAAGATTTTAAAGTAGTTGTCGCGCTCGACAACCCGCCCGACGAAATCCGCCCAGGGCTTTCCTGCACCGCCAAGATTACGACGGCGACGCGCCAGAACGTCCTGACGATACCGATCCAGGCGCTGACCGTCCGTCAAAAGGGAGATCTCGAGGTAAAGCCGGCGAATAGCGGATCCGCAGCCCAAGCAGCCACCAAGCCGGATCCAGCCAAAGAGAAGGCGAATAAGGAAGAATTGCAGGGCGTGTTCGTGATCGAGGCCGGTAAAGCGGTGTTCCACAAAGTGGATACCGGGATCACCGGGGCGACCGATATCGAAGTCACCGGCGGCCTGAAGGAAGGCGATACGATCGTGACCGGGACCTACCAGGTCATCCGGACGATCAAGAATCAGACCCAGGTCAAGGTGGACAACCAGACTCCGGCTCAGCAGAAGACCTAATGAGCCGCAGATGAACGCAGATAAGGCGTTTCCCATCCGCGTTCATCTGCGTTCATCTGTGGCGATAATGGTTTAGGCATTTTTCCGCAAACGAGAAACAAAAGTCATGGCAACGGCAGTCGAGAAAGAACTCATCCAGCGCGGCGAGCAGCTCAAGCGGGACGGAATCGTCATCCGCACCTTCGATCTCTGGAAGACCTACATCATGGGCGACCAGGAGATCCACGCGGTTTCCGGCGTCGATATCGAGATCAAGCGCGGCGAGTATGTCGCGATCATGGGCCCGTCCGGCTCGGGCAAGTCCACCTTGATGAACCTGATCGGCTGTCTCGACACGCCGACCAAGGGGCAGTATTACATCAACGGCAACCTGGTCAGCGAAATGTCGGATGATGAGCTGGCGCGTATCCGCAACAAAGAGATCGGGTTTGTCTTCCAGACGTTCAACCTGCTGCCGCGCGCCACCTCCCTGCATAATGTGGAGCTTCCGCTGATCTATTCCGGCATACCGTCTGAAAAGCGGTTGGAGATGGCTCAGCAGGCCATGAAGCAGGTCGATCTCGAACGCCGCATGCACCACAAGCCGAACGAGCTATCGGGCGGACAGCGGCAGCGCGTGGCGATCGCCCGGGCGCTGGTGAACAACCCATCGATCCTGCTGGCGGACGAGCCTACCGGCAACCTCGACAGCGCCACCGGCAATGAAATCATGGCATTGTTCGAACGGCTATACCAACAAGGGAACACCATCGTACTGGTGACCCACGAGCACGACATCGCCCTTCACGCCCACCGGGTCATCCACATCCGCGACGGCAAAGTCGAAAGAGACGAGCGGGTTAGATAGAGGCGGTGGCGCAGTCTACTGCGCCACCTTCGCAACCAACACCAGAAACAGCGCTTTTTCCGGCCCATCCAGGCTGCTCCGGCCGACTACCAGTTTCTGCCCTTCGCGGACATCCATTACATCGGCCGAAATCCCCGTGTCTACATAGGTGATTTTATTCGGCCCGTCCGCCACCGGATTCCGCAGCCCCGCATGCAGTCTCTCCAGCCGGATCATCCCGTCCGGCTCCAGACTGGCCGACCCGATCCGGAAGGTTGTAATCCTCGAACTGAACTGCCCGCTTGCGTCAGCGCCGCTGCCTGACCGGGTTCGCAGGAACAGCACATCCAGCAGACCGTAATTCTTGAACGGGAAGGTGCTCTTGAGCGCGCTGACCATGCTTTGCAAATCGGCCGGAATGGGGTTCCCGGAGCCGTTCGGCTGGTCCGTTCCCACGACGAAGTAGATGGTCAGTTCGATATCTTTCTGCTGGGCCGCGGGGACGTCGAGCTGCTTGATCGCCTCCTCCGCGGTCGTCACGTTCGCCCGCCGTCCGGTGAGCGCAATCATCTTCAGCCGTGTATCAGCGCGGACCGCCACTCCGAAGTCGCGCAAGAGCATCTGGATAGACACAGGGTCCGCGTACTTTAGAGAGACGACCTTTCTTACCTCTTCGTTCGGATCCTGCGCAGTCGTCTGCTGCGCGGCGAGGGGCGTGAGCACCAGCAGCGCCAGGGCAATGAGCTTCTTCATCTTCAATCTCCTTTTCTTTCCGCGATCCAATAGATCACCACGTCGGGGTCGTCAGTCACCATTCGGATGAGGACCGGGGACGCGGTCTTTGCCCGCAGGGCTTTCGCCCGATAGACAGGCCCGGGCTCCGCGCGGCGCGGGATCAGGAATGCCTCCGCCGGCGCCGGGGGCACCCGCACCGCGACCACTGGAGGCTTCGGAACCGGCGTCCACTCGATCCGAACCGCCAGGGCCAGGCAGGCCGCCGCGGCCGCCAAGGCTGCCACCACCGCCCATCCCCAACGCCTTCGGGCCGCAACCCGCGCCAAGACCCGCGCCCGGACCGCACTGAACGCCGCTTCGGCCGGCAGGTCGCCGCGCGATTCCCGCATCATCTCCACCGACCGCCGGACTCCACTCGCAAACATCCGGCACCCGGGGCACTCCCCCAGATGACCCTCTACCGACGCCGCCTCTTTGGCTTCCAGATCGCCGCCGGCATAGAGCGCCAACCGCTCTTCCCACTCCGTGCAATTCATGACCGCCTCCGGAAATACCGCTCCAGAAAGTCCTTGACCTTGATCCGCGCCCGCGAGACCTGCGACCGCACCGTGGCCTCGCTCGACCCGAGCACGCGCGCCACCTCGCCGGTCGAAAGCCCCTCCAGGTCGCGCAACACCAGCGCTGCCCGTTCCTTTTCCGGCAGCATCCTCAGGCTCATTGCCAGTGCCCGCTCGCGCTCCGCCTCCGCGGTAAGCTGCTGCGGATCGCTTTCCCGGGCCGCCACGTCTCCGGCCTCTTCCACGGGCACCGATTGCCCGCGCTTGCGCCGCAGGTCGTGGCAGACGTTCACCGTCACCCGGTAGAGCCAGCTCGACAAGCTCCGCGACTCCACCTTCCCCAGGTTCCGGTACAGCCGGAAGAACACCTCCTGCGAGGCGTCCTGCGCGTCTTCGAGGCCCCCCAGCATTCGCAGCGCGGTCGCCAGGACCAGCCGCTCGTACTGCCGCATTAGCGCTTCAAACGCCGCCAGATCGCCCGCGCGCGCGGCGTCCAACACGGTCGCGGGCTCTTCCGGGCTGTCCATCGCTCCGGCCGTTGCCAGGATCGCCAGGGCTCTCATCCTCTCACCAGATAGAACTCCCGAACGAGGCAAAATGTGGATGGGAAATTTGTTGCTACCCTGAACCTTCGGTTATGCCCGACAAACTGTCGCTCCCACCCGAAGAGTTCCGCGCGCTCGGCCGCGAGGTCCTGGACCTGGTGGCCGCCTATTACCAGGGGCTGCCTGCGCGCTCCATCATCGAGCCGACCACGTCCGCGGCGATCCGATCGCTGCTTGAAGAGCCGCTGCCCGAAGCCGGCACCGAATTCGCCGCTCTGCTCCGCGAGTTCGAAGAAATTATCGTGCGCTACAGCCGCCATAACGGCCACCCGCGATTCTTCGGCTATATTTCATCGCCCGGGACCGCCGTCACCTCGCTTGGCAGCCTGCTCGCCACGGCCCTCAACATCAACGTCACCGCCTGGCGCTCTTCCCCGGCCGCCACTGAGGTGGAACACGTCACCATCAACTGGCTCAAGGAGATGCTCGGCTATCCGGGCGAAGCGGCGGGCCTGCTGACCAGCGGCGGCTCCATGGCGAACTTCGCCGCGCTAGCCGCCGCCCGCAGCGCAAAGGCAGGCGCGAATGTGGTGCGCGACGGAGTAGCCGCGGCCGGCCGGCCGATGTGCTGCTACGTCTCCGAGGAGGGCCACTTTTCGATCGCCAAGGCCGCCGGCATGTTGGGGATCGGCGAGGCCAACGTCCGCTCCGTACGCACCGACGCACGCTTCCGCATCGATCTCGCACGACCTCGGGCGCCTCGTGGCCGAAGATGCAGCCACCGGTCGCCTGCCGTTCTGCCTGGTGGCGAATGCCGGAACCACCGCCACCGGCGCCGTCGATCCGCTCCCTGAGCTTGCCGAATTTGCCCGCCGCCACGGCCTCTGGTTGCACGTCGACGCAGCCTATGGAGGCTTCGCGGCGCTGGCGCCCTCGGCCCGCCCGCTGTTCGAAGGCATTGCCGCCGCGGATTCCGTCACGCTCGATCCGCACAAGTGGCTCTACCTACCGATGGGCTGCGGCTGCGTGCTCTATCGCGACCCCGCCGCCGCGCGCGCCGCCTTCAGCCACAATGCCGAATACACGCGGCCCATCGGCCTGGAACGCGACGAGGCCTTCGCCTTCTGGGATTACGGCCCCGAGCTCTCCCGCCCCTTCCGCGCGCTCGACCTCTGGCTATTGATGAAGTTCGTTGGCGCCACGGCGCTTGGCGATGCCATCGACCGGAATATCGCCTGCGCGAAGTATCTGGAGCGCCTGGTCCGCCAGAGCGACGATTTCGAAATGCTCGCGCCCGTGGAGCTTTCGGTGTTCTGCTTCCGCCATCTGCCGCGCGCTTCCGGCGGGCGATCTCAATGCATGGAACGAGCGTCTGCTGCTCGAGCTGCAACGCGGCGGCAGCAGCTATCTTTCGAATGCGATGGTACGGGGAAATTTTGCGCTCCGCGGGTGCGTGTTGAACTACCGCACCACGGAGCGCGATATGGAAATACTGCTCGAAGACGTGCGGCGCGCTGCCGCGGCCCTAGGCTAACCCGCTCCCTAACAGTCGGGGCTCTCTGTACTCCACAGAGGCGCGACCGTTAGGGAGAGCGTACTTAAAGAGCTACACGTCCAGATTCTTCACGTCCAGCGCGTTCTCTTCGATGAACTTGCGGCGGCTTTCCACGTCCTCGCCCATCAGCGTGGAGAAGATCTCTTCGCTTTCGCACGAGATCTTCCAGGCGCACCTGCAGCAGCGTGCGCTTCTCCGGATTCATGGTGGTTTCGGCCAGCTGCTCGGCGTTCATTTCGCCCAGCCCCTTGTAGCGCTGCACGCGAACGTCGCGCTTGCCTTCGTTCTTGACGTACTCCAGCAGCTCGCGCCAGTTGGCTTGCGGCGTCGCGGCTGCTCGTTCTTCACCACCACGAACGGCGGCTCGTTGAAGCGTGCGATCGTCCGCGCCAGCGGGCGGAAGCGGCGGTACTCGGGCTGCGATGCCAGCTCGACGCCGATCGCGCGCTCGGCGTTGGTCGGATCGTGGAACATCACCATCCAGGCGGAGTGCTCTTCGTCGCGCCGCATCTCGGGCTTCGAGCTCCGAGCTTCTTCAGCGCCTCGAAGACCGGCTTGAGGTTGGCCTCTTCCTGGAAATCGGCCTTGGTGTCGATGCCGCAGCTCGATGTCGCGCCAGGACCTCGACCACGCGCGGGTCGCGCAGGCGCCGCTCCACCTTGTGGAACATCTGCTGGTACTCGTCCAGATTCATCAGGAAAGTGCGCAGCTCCGTGCCTTCCAGCACGGTTTCGGCGTCGCCGTTGCCTCGGAGCGGATCTCCACCTTCAGGTTCTCGGTGGCGCGGCGCATGATCTCGCTGGTGAATTCCTTCTCGTCCTTGATGTACTTCTCGCTCTTGCCCTTCTTGATGCGATAGAGCGGCGGCTGCGCGATGTAGACGTTGCCGCGCTTGATCAGCTCCGTGCATGTGGCGGAAGAAGAAGGTGAGCAGCAGCGTGCGGATGTGCGAGCCGTCCACGTCCGCGTCGGTCATGATGATGATCTTGCCGTAGCGCAGCTTGGCGGCGTCGAAATCGTCCTTGCCGATGCCGGTGCCGAGCGCGGTGATCATGGCGCGGATTTCTTCGTGGCCCAGCATCTTGTCGTAGCGCGCCTTCTCCACGTTCAGGATCTTGCCCCTGCAGCGGCAGGATGGCCTGGATAGCGGCGGTCGCGGCCCTGCTTGGCGGTGCCGCCGGCCGATTCGCCCTCCACCAGGAACAGCTCGCAGCGCTCCGGATCGCGCTCCTGGCAGTCGGCCAGTTTGCCGGGCAGGCCGCCGGAATCGAGCGCGCCCTTGCGCCGCGTCAGGTCGCGCGCCTTGCGGGCCGCTTCGCGCGCGCGCGCCGCGTCGATCGCCTTGCGCGACGATCTTCCGCACCACGGTGGGGTTCTTGTCGAAGAACTCGCCCAGCTTTTCGTTGACGAACTGCGCCACGTAGCCGGCGATGTCGCTGTTGAGCTTGCCCTTGGTCTGCCCTTCGAACTGCGGCTGCGGCACCTTCACGCTGACCACCGCGGTCAGGCCTTCGCGCACGTCGTCGCCGGTGAGGTTCTCCTTCACGTCCTTGAACAGGCCCTGCTGCTGGCCGAACGGCGTTGATGGTGCGGGTCAGCGCGGTGCGGAAGCCGCTCAGGTGCGTGCCGCCGTCCACCGTGTTGATGTTGTTGGCGAAGCTGAAGACGTTTTCCGAGTAGCCGTCGTTGTACTGCAGCGCCACTTCCATGGTGAGCTTGCCGCCGTTGGGCAGGTCGCGCTCGCCTTCGAAGTAGATCGGCTTGTCGTGCAGCACGTTCTTGCCGCGGTTCAGGTGCTTGATGAACTCGGCGATGCCGCCGTTGTAATGAAACTCGCTCATGCTTTTCGGGATCGCTGCGCTCGTCGGTCAGCGTGATCTTCAGGCCCTTGTTCAGGAACGCCAGCTCGCGCAGGCGCTGGGCCAGCGTGTCGAAGTTGAACTCCGTCGCCTCCATGATGGACGATGTCGGGCTTGAAGGTGATCTTGGTGCCGGTCTTGCGGCCGGCTTTGCCGGTCTTGCGCCGAGCGGCGCCTTGGGAATGCCGCAGGCGTATTCCTGCTCCCAGGTGTAGCCCTGTCGCGCCAGATTTCCAGCTCCAGGCGTTCGGAAAGCGCGTTCACGCAGCTCACGCCGACGCCGTGCAAGTCCGCCGGAGACTTTGTAGCTGTTGGAATCGAACTTGCCGCCGGCGTGCAGCTTGGTCATCACCACCTCCGCGGCGGAGACGCCTTCTTCTTCGTGCATGTCCACCGGAATGCCGCGGCCGTTGTCGACCACCGTGACGGAATTGTCGTCGTGGATGGTGACGTTGACTTCGGTGCAGTAGCCGGCCAGCGCTTCGTCCACGGAGTTGTCCACCACTTCGTAAACCAGGTGGTGCAGACCCATCTCGCCGGTCGAGCCGATGTACATGGCCGGCCGCAGGCGCACCGCTTCCAGCCTTCGAGCACCTTGATGCTGGTGGAATCGTAGACGTCCCGCCGACGGAGCTCAGCATTTACTTCATTTGCCATAGTTCTTGTTTACGTTCGTAATGCTTCAGATTCGCATCGGCATGACGACATAGCGATACTGGTCCGCGATGCCCTCGCCCGCCGGCCGCAGTTCGCCGGCGCTCTTCTGATCCTTCAACTCGAACGCTACCGTGGTCCTGCGGAATCGCGCGCAGGAAATCGAGCAGGTACTGCGCATTGAAGCCGATCTCGAGATCCGGCCCGCTGATACTCGCTGGAATGCTCTCTTCGCTCTCGCCGGTTTCCACCGAGGAAGAGAACACGCGCACTTCGCCGTCGTGAACTGCACGCGGATGGCGCGCGAGCGCTCGTCGGCAAACTGCGCCACGCGCTCGATCGCGGAGCGGATCTCGTCGCGTTCTGCAGCGTCGCGGAAAGCGTATGATCCTTCGGCAGCACGCGTTCGTAGTCCGGAAAATTGCCGGTCAGCTTGCGGGTGATCAGCAGCCGGTGGCCGACCTGGAAAAACAGATGATTGTCGTCGCCCGCGAAGATCGCCTTGGCCGTCGGGCCCGGCGTCGTCGGCCAGTTTCGTCAGCTCTCGCCATCGCCTTCTTGGGAACCAGCGCCCGAAACTGCTGCTCGCACCGGGCCGCTCGCTCCGACGGCTCTGCACGAATGCCAGGCGATGGCCGTCGGTCGCCACCATCGTCAGGCCCTCCGGCCGCAGCAGCAGCAGCGCGCCGTTCAGTGTGAAGCGCGATTCTTCCATCGAGATCGCAAACGACGTGCGCGCGATCATCGACGCCAGAGCGTCTTCACCGGAATCTCGGCGATCGTGTTCCGGCATCTGCGGCAGTTCCGGAAAACTCTCGCGCGACATGCCGGCGATGCGCGTCCGCGACCGGCCGCAGGTAATGCTGGCCCAGTGGTTCTCCAGAAACTTCATGTTGACGTCGCCTTCCGGCAGCAGCCGCACGTAATCCAGCAGCTTGCGCGCCGGAATCGTGCCGGCACCTTCCTTCTTCACGCGCGCCGGGCAGGAGCAGCGGATGCCCAGTTCCAGATCGGTGGCGGTCAGCGTGATGCGGTCTCCGTCGGCCTCCAGCAGCACGTTCGACAGAATCGGAATCGTGGTCTTCTTCTCGACCACGCCTTGCGACAGACTCAGTTCTCGTACCAGATCGGCCTTGCTGACGGTGAATTCCATGGGCTGCAGCTCCTATTCTCTTCAGGCTGTATAGATGAGCACTATAAGAACCGTATTCATAGGGCCTGTGCAAATGTTGAAGTCTATCTAAATTATACTAAACTCAACTACTTTTCGCTACAGCTAGTTGAGGATTCGGGGTGCATAGCGACCTGCAAAACCCAGCTTGTCACCGATTCACACAGATTTCCTCAGGGCCGTTTCGGGCCGTTTGTGGAAATCAGCGGAACTTCATTGTAATGAGTCGATTAGGCTGTGGAGTAACCTGTTCAATTCCGGATCGTTGTGACGCACCTTCTCGATTTTGTTGATCGAGTGGATCACGGTGGTGTGGTGCTTGCCGCCGAACGCCCGGCCGATCTCCGGCAGCGAGGCGTGGGTCAGCTCCTTGACCAGGTACATGGCGACCTGCCGCGGATAGACGACCTTCTTCGTGTTGCTCTTCTCCTTGAGCTGCGACTGCTTGATCTGGAACTGCTCGGCCACCGCTTTCTGGATGGAATCGATGGTGACTCTGCGATCCTGCACGTGCACCAGGTGCTTCAGGACCTGCTGCGCCATCTGCAGGTGGATCGGCGTGCCGGTGAGCGACGAATAGGCGATCAGCTTGACCAGCGCGCCTTCCAGCTCCCGCACGTTGGACTTGGTCTTCGACGCCATGAACGTCCGCACGTCGTCGGGCAGCTTGACGCCTTCGGCTTCCGCCTTCTTGTCCAGAATCGCCATCTTGGTTTCGAGATCGGGCGGCTGGATGTCGGCCATCAGTCCCCATTCGAAACGCGAGCGCAGGCGCTCCACCAGGCCGGGAATGTCCTTCGGCGGCGAATCGCTCGAGATCACGATCTGCTTCTGGTGATCGTGCAGTTCGTTGAAGGTGTGGAAGAACTCTTCCTGCGTGCGCTCCTTGTTGCCGAGCAACTGAATGTCGTCGATCAGCAGGACGTCGGCCGCGCGGTAGCGCTGGTGGAACTGCTGCATGCGCTCGGTGCGGATGCACGCGATCATCTCGTTCATGAAGCGCTCGCTGGAGGTGTAGATGATGCGCATGGCGCCGAAATGATCGATCGAGTCCCGCCCGATGGCGTGCATCAGGTGGGTCTTGCCCATCCCGACGCCGCCGTAGATGAACAGCGGGTTGTAGCTGCGCGAAGGATTGGTCGCCACCGCTCGCGCGGCGGCATGCGCGAACTGATTGCAGGCGCCCACCACGAAGGTATCGAAAGTGAACTTGGGGTTCAGCGAGTTCGTCGGCGATTCGAGCTCGGGATTCTCCGCGACTATGACCGCCCTGCCGCGTGCCGGCTGGGCTTCATACGCGACTTTCTCGATCGGCAGGCCGAGTTCGTGGATCCCGCTGCGGACCATGGTTCCATATTCGGTTTCGAGCCACGCGCGCGTCTCCGCGTCGGGCACCGAGACGAACAGGGTATCGCCATCCAAACCTGCGAACCTTGTGCCGCTCAACCAGTTGTGATAGCTTCGTGACTGACCTTCTGCTGCAGATAACTACGAAGCTGATCCCAAAAATTCATCGTTTGAACACACCACCGGCTTGAGATTTCCACATGCTTTTCCACAGCAGCGTGGGATCGGTGTGGGTGCTGCCCTGTGGGGACTGCCGATCGGCGTTCCCACCTCGCACCGCGGTAGCCAGTGCCTCCGTTGATTTCGAACCGATCAGTAGTCTAGCACACCGCACCTGGTTTCCTGCAAGTTTATAACCGACGCTTTTCAAGGCAATAGATCGAACGTTTGACACGAGTTCTGTTCTGGGTAACAATAGGATTTTCCGTCGGGCGGGAGTAACTCAGCTGGTAGAGTGCGACCTTGCCAAGGTCGATGTCGCGGGTTCGAATCCCGTCTCCCGCTCCATCATTTAGAGCGTTTCCCCCGGAATATCATGATGAAGCGTCTCTCCCTGCTCTTCCTTTTTTCCCTCCTCGCCTTCGCCCAGGATTACAAACTGGAACCGATTGCCTCCGCTGCGCCGGGATTACCCGCGGCTTTTTCCTCGTCGATCGATACCCACGGTTATCGCGTCGTCGGTCCGAACGGACCCTGGTGCGAGGTATGGTTCCGCACATCCATTCCGACCGGCGCCAAGCCCTCCGACCCGGCCATCACCCTACCGATCGCCCAGGGCACGCTGCTGGGCGTGATCCGCTTCCCGAATGGCGGCGAAGACCGGCGGGGCCAGACCGTCAAGCCCGGCCTCTACACCCTGCGCTATAGCGATTTTCCGGTGGATGGCGCGCACCAGGGCGTCGCCCCGCAACGGGATTTTGCCCTGCTCACGCCCATCGCGAACGACGCCGACCCGGCAGCGATGCCCGATTTCGATAAGCTCGTGACCATGAGCAAGACCGCAGGCACCGGCCATCCCATCGTCCTTTCGCTCGAAACGCCCGCCGGCACCACCTTCCCGGAAGTCACCAAAGAGGGTGACCACGATACCGTGCTCAACGTAAAGATCGGCAGTTTGCCGCTCGCCATGATCGTCGCCGGCAAGTACGAAGGATAAAGCCCCAAAACCGATCGCGGCGTCTCGCGTCTAAGTCCCGTCGGCCTTTGAAGGAGGCTCTGATGGGTGCGCTCGCGCAAAACGTCCGCTACGGAATCCGTATTCTCAGCCGGAACCCCGGCTTTACCGCCGCGGCGGTCGCCTGCCTGGCGCTCGGGATCGGCGCGACCACCGCGATTTTCAGCGTGGTCAACGCAGTTCTGCTGAAGCCGCTTCCTTACCTCCAGCCTGGACGCCTCACCCGAATCTTTACGGAGTTCCCGACCTTTCCCAACGGCGGCCTGCGCCACTTCTGGGTCTCTCCGCCGGAGTATTTCGACCTGAAGCGCGATATCCACTCCTGGAGCGCCATCGAGGGCTGGGCCAACCAGGGCGCCAACCTCGCCGGCGCCGCCGAACCGGTCCGCGCCACCGTCTCTTATGTGACCGGCGGAATGCTGCCGATGCTTGGCGTGCAGCCAGTGCTCGGGCGGCTGCTTTCGCCGGATGACGACCGGCCGAATGTCCCCGAGACCGCCGTGCTTTCCTATGGACTCTGGCAGCGCGCCTACGCCGGAGACCGCAGTGTGATTGGCCGCGATATCCGGCTCAACGGCTCGGCCTGTACCGTGGTCGGCGTGATGCCGCCATCGTTCGCCTTCCCGCCGGGAGAGCTCGACGCACCCGAACTGTGGGTGCCGATCCAGCTCGATCCGGCCCGACCCGGCGGTCGCGGCAGCCACTTTCTCAGCCTGCTCGGGCAGCGGGAACCGGGTGTCAGCGAGGCCCAGGCTGCCGGCGAGATGGGAGCTTACGTCGAGCACGTAGGCCAGATCACCGGGCAGGGCACGCACCACTTCGACCCCAAGTTCCACCCCATCGTCATGACCGGCTTTCAGGACGAGATCGTGCAGCCGGTGCGGCGCGCCATGCTGGTGCTGCTCGGCGCGGTGGTGTTCGTGCTCCTGATCGCCTGCGTAAATGTAGCTAACCTGCTGCTGGCGCGGTCGGAAGCGCGGCGCCGCGAGATCGCGGTGCGGGCGGCGATCGGTGCGGGCATGGGGAAGCTGCTGCAACAGTTCGTCGTCGAGGGCGTGCTTCTCTCGATGACCGGCGCCGCCTTCGGGATGCTGCTGGCGTTTGGCGGTTTGCGCCTCCTGGTCGCCACCAGCGCAGGCAGCATCCCGCGCGCGGCGGAGATCGGCATCGACTGGCAGGTGCTGCTGTTCGCGCTGGGTGTTTCGGTGCTGACGGGCGTGGTGTTCGGGCTGGCGCCGATCATCCACATGCGGCCGAGCACCCTGCATGAAACGCTGAAGACGTCGATGGGCCGCAGCACCGGCGCGGTAGCCGCCAACCGTTTCCGCGCCGTGCTGGTGAGCGGCGAACTGGCGCTGGCCCTGGTGCTGCTGATCGGCTCCGGCCTGATGGTGAAAGCCTTCTGGAAATTGCAGGAGGTGCACTCCGGCATCGATCCGGAGCACGTCCTGACTATGCGGATCTCTCTGCCGCAGACGGCCTACCGCGACCTCACGGCGGTGATGGGCTTCTACCAGTCGCTCGAAGCGAAGCTCAATGCGCTGCCGGGGGTCGCGGCTGCCGCGGCGGTCAGCGGACTGCCGCCGGTTCGGTCGATCAACGCCAACGATACGGATATCGAGGGCTTCGTTCCCCGTCCCGGAGGACCGATTCAAAACATCGACTACTACAACTCCGTGGGTTCGCGGTATTTCGAGGTGATGGGCGCGCGGCTGATCGAAGGCCGCTTCCTCAATGCCGGCGACGGCGCCTCTTCCACGCCCGTGGTGGTGATCAATCAGACCATGGCCCGGACCTTCTGGCCGCACGAATCGGCGATCGGCCATCGCGTGCGCACCGGTGGCAGCAACAACCCGTGGCGCGCGATCGTTGGCGTGGTGGCCGACATCAAGAATGCCGGCCTCGATCGCGCCACCGGTACCGAACTCTTCTTGCCCGCGGCGCAGGCTCCGCGGAGTGTTTCCTATCTCGCCGTGCGGACCCGCGGCGACCCGATGGGCATCGCCTCCGCCGTACGCAGCGAGATCCGGCAAATCGATCGCGCGCTGCCGGTGTCCGACGTCAGCACCATGGAAGATGTGATGGATAAGGCCCGCTCGCGTCCGCGCTTCCTGACTCTGCTGCTGACGCTTTTCTCCTCGCTATCGCTCGCGCTCGCGGCGCTAGGAATCTACGGCGTGATCTCGTACTCGGTAGCCCGGCGGACCAATGAAATCGGCATCCGCATGGCGCTCGGTGCGCGCTCGGCCGACGTATTGCGGCTGGTCGGCGCTTCCGGCATGCGGATGGCCGCCGCCGGAATCGCCGTGGGGGCGATCGGTGCCGCGATCCTCACCCGCACCATGGCGGGGCTGCTGTTCGGCGTGAGTTCCTTCGACATCGCGACCTTCCTGGCCATGGCTGCGATCCTGGCCGCCGTCACCCTGCTGGCCTGCTGGGTCCCGGCGCGCCGCGCCGCGAAGGTCGACCCGTTGATTGCGCTCCGCTATGAATAGTGGGCGTAGTGCGGAGCAGATTATTTTGCCAAAAGTTGCACATTGATTTGCCAATCCACTTGGGAGCAGTGGCCGAGGCGGGCTGAAGACACAAAGAGCGTGCCGGTTTCCCAGCACGCTCATTTCGACCAGCTGGCCGGCCTAACTAGGCCGGCTTCGCGGCCGCCTGGCTATCCAGCCAGAGTTCAAAGTCCCGAATCAGCCCCCTCAATTCCGCAGCGCGATTCGGTAGGTGCTGCGCGGCTGCTACCAGCGCTCTCACGGCACCAGGCTCACTCGCCTTCAGCACAAATGTCACTTCAGCCGATTCCATCCACTCCTCCTTAACGCTCAGCCTTAACTAGCAGCGTCCTCGCATCGCTCCTGCCGTCCGCCGTAGTTATCTGGTTTGTTACGGGATACTCGACACCGGCGACGCCGCCGCCGATCCATACAACAGCCCCAGACGCGCTGTGGGCTTGCTTCACAATCGACAAGCCAGATGGTGCCCGCCACGAGCTGGTGACGATGAGATCACCATCGAGCCACGCTGACCAGTCAAAAGCAAAGTCCAGCACGGCCGCGCCCGCCTTTCTGAAGACCGTCACTGTCCAGATCCCTCTGGGAAGACGGCTCTGTCTGCGGATCTCTGTTGCTCCCCCGAAAAGAGCTTCCGTGGAAACCGCATGGTGCAGACTCCGCCAGATGCCGCAATAGCTTTAAACCGCTCTCTGCGCCTATCGGCGTCCTCTTGGCTCGTCGGGATGTACGTTTTCACCTGCACTTCTTCGGAAGGCCCAAGCGTCGATAGAACGAAATACATCGGGTGGGTCATCTCCGCACCACCTGTCCGGTAGTCGTATTAGTGGCGGTGAGCTTCGTGTTTCGCGTGTTCACTGCGTCCGAGATTGCCGCGCAGAGCTGGTCGATCCCCGCCTGGCCACCATATACCGGGCCGGAAAAACTGATATTGAGGACTTGTTGCTGCTGCACGCCCGCGGCCGTAGAATCGCTCGATGCCGCCGTCCCGCTGCTCGCGGCCGCCGCGCTCCCGCTCGACGCAGTGGAGCTGCTCTGGGACGGTGCAATAAACCTCCCTGCCACCGCCGCCACCCCGCCCACCGCTCCCCAGATCGCCGCGCTCGTAAATGCGGACGCCGCGCCCACCGGATCGTGCTGCGCCAGGCGCAAAAACCCGAGAGCCGTGGCGTAGATCGCATAGGTGATCGCCTGCGCCGCAATCGATTCCAGCGTGCTCGCCAGTGCCGACCGCATCGCGTCCCCGATCGATTTCTGGTACACGATCGCGTCCGCGATATTCTGCCCCATCCCCTGCGCGAACTCGTCGAACGCCGACCGCCCCATCTCGCGCAGCCCTTCCATCGTGACCTGCACCATCATCATGGCCTGGTCGCTCGATGTCGCCCATTCGCGCATCAGGTTCTCGTTGCCCTTGATCATCTGCGCGAACTTCGACCCGAACACGCCTTGCCATCCCTGCGAATTCTGCAGCCCGATCAGGTCCAGCCCGTACTTCTGCAGCAGTGCATCCCGATTCAGCGCGAATTGCTGCTCGATCGTTTCCCGTTGAGCGCCGCCAGCCTTGTAGGCCGCCGGTTTTCATCAGTTCCACCTCGGAGTACTTCGCCAGATCCTGGTCGTATTGAAACGCAGATCTTCTCGCTCGTCGTCATGTAGGCCGTGACGATCTGCGCCATGTGCCCCTGCAGGTCCACCAGCTCCTGTTCGTACGCCTGGAGCTGCTCGCGCCGGATCTTCTCCGTGCCCGCTTCGTGGATCTGTGCGATCAGCGCCTCATTCGTCGCTGTGAGCTGCCCCTTCTTCGCGTACTGCGCCGTGAGCTTCGCGATCTCGTCGTCCCACGCCGCGTATTCCTGCTGGAAGCCGGCCGTCTGCTGCGCCTGGATCCGCTGCTGCAGGTCCGCCGTCGCCTGCTGCTGCTGCAGCGAAACTTTCTCGTTGTACTGCTTCCACAGCGAGAGCCCCAGCGCGCCGATCGCAGCCGGAAGTTGCGCCATGTCGTGCGCCGCCTGCTGCTGTGCCGCCGCCGAGAGCTTCCCTTCAGACGCCAGTTTCTGATACTCCGACTGCGCCTTCTGTGCCTCGAGCGTCAGGTGCGTCAGCTCCTGCGCGATCTGCGCCGATTCCCCGGCCGTCCCCGCCATCTTCGTCCGGATCGAATCCAGAATCGATCCGAACCTGGTAGAACGTGTCCGACGTCTCTTTCGCCTTCTCCTGCACCGGATCGAGCGCCGCGTGACCATCCACCCCCATCGTCGCCACCAGCCGATGGATCCGGTCCGCGGCCGCCTCCGCGTTCGCCATCCACATCGCGAAGAACGCGCCGCTCGTCAGGCCGCCCCTGCCGTACCGTTTCCGCCAGCGCGATCATCATCACGCTGCAACGATTCCAGCACCGGCAGCACCTCGCGCCCGATCTCCACCGCGAATGCCTGCAGCTCGTTCTTCATTTCCACCGTGGCCGCCCGGTGTTCCTTCATCGCCACGATGTCTTTCTCGGTGATAATGATCCCCAACCGCTCGGCGTCGTCGGCCATCTGCTTCAGTCCGGCCGACCCCAGCCGCAGGAACTCCATCATTTCGCTGCCGCCCCGGCCGAACAGATCCCGCGCCACCGAGGCCCGCTCCGTCCCGCTTGCCAAGACCCTGCATCCGGTCCATCACGTTCGCCCAGCAGCGGCACGATGTCCCGCTCGCCCGCGGCGAGCTGCGCCTGCGTGATCCCCAGCCGCTGGAATGCCTGCGCCTGCTGCTGCGACCCCTCGCCGGCCTTCACCGTCGCGGCTTCGAACAGCGTCAGCCCGCGCACCAGCATGTCGTACGAAGTGCCCGTCAGATCGGCCGCGTGTTTCAATTGCGACATCTCCTCCGCGCTGATGCCGGTCTTCACCACGCCCTCGTCGATCTGCCTCCACCAGCTTTTCGTACTTCTCCGCGGCCTCGATCGCCGCCGCCGCCCAGCGCCACGATCCCCGCGGCCGCCGCGGCCGTGACGCCCAGCAGTCCGCCCTGCACCGTGCTGAGATTGCCGAATACCTTGTTCGACCAGTCGGAGAACTCCGCCCGCCAGGTCATCCAGGTCTTTGCCCAGCAGCGACCGGAACCGCGCGACATTGTTTCCGCGTCGCCCGTATCGGCGCCGATCGACATCAGCAGGCTGGCTGAGGAATCTACAGACATTCATGGCCTCCAAAAAGTAGTCCTTTGAACCAAATCTGATCGACCCAGCACAGGTCCACCTGCCCAGGATATTTGCGAACGAACCGCGCGACGTCCGCCTCTTTAACGCGGTCTCCGGAAACTCTCCCGAAAAGACCGCCTTGTATCCAACGCTGTGCGGTTGCCACCTGGACCCCGAAACGCCGCGCCAGGTCGGTAGCCGAATAGCCCGACGCTACCGAGCCTGCAAGGCGCAGCTGCTGGGCGCGCGCCTGGACCGAGGCAGGGGAACGCTGCAGCTGCTTTGCGATCGTGCTCAGCGCGCAGGATCCGATTCGTTCGGTCAGGATAGCGTCCTCTTCAGCAGTCCACCGCCTGGCGCGCGGCCGTGTGAGTCCGAGGCGCACGGCCTCGGTCTTGAACACATGCCGCGGCCAGCCGGTTCGCGCGGAAAGTCGATCGATCTGCTTGGTGAGTTCGCCAGGATGGGAAACTGTGTAGGCGTTGCGGAGTTCCTGGAGCAGCGCGGGGTTGAAGTTATATTGCCGCCTGGATCGGCCAGATCGGCAGTACCGACACAAGCCATCCGTCCCAGCCGGCCGGACAGCACAACTACGGCACGCGGGAGCAGATCCGCTTCCGCCTAGGCTGTCGAGTTGTTGAGCGAGCAGTACGCTATCGCCGGACAGACCTCACCCCCTCCACCCCCCCTGTGGTTGTTTCTCAAATGGAATTCCAGCCCTTACCAGAGCCTCTCCCACCGCGGCCGTTAGGCGATCCGGCCCGGCATCGCCCCCGACTTCCGGAGTCCCAATCTCTCGGCCACTATTCGCGCCAGATTTCGCGTTTCCCGCCCCTGTAGCGAGTGCCCGCCGTTTCCCGCCCGGTACCATCGGCAAAGACTCGGTGGGCCGCGCTGTGTTCCTCGCTGCAGCCGGAGCGCCCAGTTTTTCGCGCATCCAGGTTTCGAGATTGTCGTCCGGCTCGATTATTCCCGCCGTCGCTAGGTCCTTCAGCGCCGCCACGATCGACTCGAACTTCAGCGTCAGTATCTGCTGGCAGCTCAGCCGCGGGTACTTCGTTACACCCTCGAAGTTGAAGTCCACCAGCCGGCGGACCGTCGTATCGTTCAGCGTCTGCGCGATCTGATCGGCCGTCGCGTCCAGCCCCAGGTAGAAGAAATCGGCCATCGTATCGCCCAGCGCCCGATTGCCGCTCGATCCGCCGTGTCCCAGCACCATGAACATCGCTAGACCCGACATCGAAATCATCAGGTTGTGGTGCGCGATCGAGTCTTTTGGATCGCGCAGCGTCCCCGTCACGCCCTCCAGCTTGAACGTGTACCCGTTCGGCAGCACCAGCCCCGTCTGCTCATGCGTCACGAGCTGCGTCACGAACCCCTTGGCGGTCGCGATGTCTTCCTTCTTCGCGTCCTGCCCCATGATGATCGTCGGCACGCCCATCCCGTTCCGCTCGCAGGCGATCGCGTCCACCTTGTACAGGTTCGATTTCAAGAACCAGTGCTGGTACATCGACCGCATCACCGACAGGCCCGTAAAGTTCTGGCCTTCCTGGTCGTGCGTGAAGAGCGCCAGCTTGTTTGCCGGAATCTGCACCACCACGAATTCCGACCCGCGATACCCCATCTGCTCCAGCGCCTGCAGCTCTTCGCCGGCCTCGTCCGTCAGCCACCGGTAGAACGTGATCGGCAGCCGCGGCGCCAGCTTCTTCAGCCGGATCTTGCCGTTCACGCTCTCGTACACGTCCTCGTGGACCGCGCACCCGAAGTCCAGCATCAGCAGCGCGTTTTGCAGCACATCGTTGAACCGCAAGTCGCTGAAAAACACCTCGCGGATGAACTCGCCCGCCTCTTTCTCCACCGGCGACGCGTCGCCGTCCACCACCACGTCCCACTGCGCGCTCCGGATCGGCAGCTTCATCGCCATGATCGTCGCCGCCACCTGCGCGTCTGATCGCCGCATCTTCTCGTACGTCTGGATCGCCGACAGCCCGACCAGGTCGGAATTGTATTCGCCCCTCTCGCGGAGAAACCCTCCGAAGATCGGCGTGCCGCTCGCGCCGTATTCAGCCAGGTCCGGAGCAGCCGAAACCAGCCGCGCCGGCGCCGGTGCATTCAGCCCCGCGATCCCGAGAGTCTGAAATCGAGCCATGGCTATACTTCTCTTTTCCCCGTTTCAGGAATCCAGCGCGGGGAGGACACGAAGGACCCCGCGCTGGCGTTTCCCAGGGATCGGCGCGGGTGACGAAGCTGACGACAAGGCACCCTGCGCTGGTCCCGAGCTGTCATTTTTTGTTTTTGAAAGCGTCCAGCTCCGCTTTCACCTGCGGATAGATGCTGCTATGCATCTCCAGCTCTGGAGCAACGTGCTCCAGGAAAGGAACCATCGTTGCCGGGTCTCCGACCGGTTCGACCTTCCCTGTGAACGGGACGTTCGACTCGGGCGTCGCACTCTTGTCGTTGGAATTGTCGATAAAATCTTTGAATGTCACTTCGTTTTACCTCGCCTTTCTGGGCTTAGTCGTTCAGGCCCTTTCTGCACTTCCTGCCTACCGCGTTATTGCGGTTCCGTCGCTTTCCGGACTTCCTGGAGAAGCGCGCTGAGCCGACTGTACAGGTCGGCGGCGGCGGACCCAGATGCCGTCTTCCACCAATCGTGAGATCCCCACATGTGCGGAGTCAGTACACGTTCTCCGGTCTCCGGATCGGTGATCGTGGCCTGCTGGGCAAAAAAAATCTGCCGGCGAACCTCTTCTCCAGTATTCGGGTTAACGATTGTCCCGCTCGACAACTGCATTCTGTGGGCACCGAAGGGGTCAACACACAACCAAGCCATCTGGATCGAGTAGAGATCCTTGTAACGGGATGCAGCTTCCCGCATTTGTGCGCGCACACCGTGGAGCCCAAGGACCCCGAAGTCCTCCCAGGCTACAACCAGTTGCTTTTGGGCCGCGGCGATATCGGCATCCGCTCGGGCAAGCTCTTTTCGGCAGAGTTCGACAGCATATTCTGCCGTTCGCTCTCGCCTCGACTGCCGAAGAATTGCGTCGCTATCCGGATTCCCATCGTCGGGAAGCCGGCCGGCCGCCGCGAGTTTGCGGAGCCGCAGCTCGTCTCGTTCTCGCAGTTCGCTGCAAACCTGCCTCTCCGCTTTCAGGGTCTTCTCCGTCTGATCCAGCTTCTCAGCCAGCATGGTCCGGATGGCCTTCTTTTGGGTAAGGTCATCGAGGGCGGCGCGGATATTCAGAGCTAATACCGCCTCTTCACTCTTCTGCGCGTCCATCAGCCGAGCCTCCGAATCAGTATCGTCCGCGTCTCGTCGAGATCCGGTCTGTCATGTGCGACGAGTTTCAGGGCCTCGTGGTATTGCAGGTCTGGATTCCCTGCCATCTTTTCGCGGGTACAGGCGTCGATCTGCGACTCGACGTACTGCAGCTCGCCTTTCGCGGTTGACTTTTCCACGCGCGCCAGACGGTCCTTTTCGGATGCCGTCAATTTTTTCGTGAACACTTTCTTCCGTCTCCTTTCGTTTCTACTGAACCCCGGTCATGCTACCCGGTCCGGATTCATTCCCCACAACATGCCGCCAACTCCCCGGATCGTTTTCTCGCTGATCTTGCCTGTATGCTTTGCTTTCAGTAGGTCCAGACTCCGCATCAGGCGGCGCATCGAGCCGCCCGTAACCCTCCACCAAAGGTCGAAGGCCGCGTCTTCTACATCCGTGATGCCCTCCTGCTTCACGATCGTGGCCATTTCAGCGCGCGTCAGCCCGCTCAGAGGAGCCCAGATTCCGACACGGCTGGTCAAGGCACCCAGGTCTGCCATCTTGCCCGCCATCAGCCGCGCCAGCAGGATCGGCGCCGCCAACATCACCACGCCCACGCCCGCATCGTTCGTGCGGTCCCAGATCTGCCGGATGACCTGGCAGACTCTCGGTCGCAGCGTCTCACACTGATCCAGAACCAGCAAACAGGGATTCTCGCGCAGGTGGTCGCATAAATCCCGGAATACCAAGCCACCGTTCTGCGACCCCACATCATGCGCCAGGCCGAAGTACCGCGCCATCACACGTACGAAGTCCACCTTGTTGGTGCTGGAAAACTCATCGAACTCAAAAACGACGCTTTCGACCTTCCGGGCTGTTTTCTGTCGCCAGACCTTCACCGCCTCCGTCTTGCCGCAGCCATAATCAGCAGTAATTACGCCGATGGCGCACTGCTGCGCGCAAAAATCGAGCACCTCGAAAATCCGCCTCGCGGTCTGCACCTCATAAAACGCACCGGTGCGAACAACCTTCCGGACGCGGGCTTGCTGGTCCTCTGTCACGGTAATGGACTCAGCGGATCCGGGCATCAAGATCTCCCCGAATTTTGCTTGGCGGACCGCCTCGACAATCCCATTTACCACGTCAAGGCCGCCCGGAAAGCTGCCCGCGATCCATGCCCTCACGGTGGAACTCGATAGCGTCGTGTATTGTGCGATATCCGCGGCCGTCACGTCCGGTCGGGTAGACATCCAAGCGCGTACCTCCTGCCGTGCTGCCTCCACTGCCGCTTCGCTCAATTCCCGCTTCATCGATTCATTCCCTTAATCCTGGAAAAACCGGAATTCTTCATCTTCGCCGGGCTCCACCTGCTCGACGCACGGAAGCTCAATCGCGACGTCCTCAAATCGAAATTCGCGATCGGCATTCGCCGCTTCGGCCGCTTCCACAATCGCGGCGGGTAGCGCCGCCGGCGCCTCGATCCGCTCCGGCTGTTGGCGATCGGGCACCGCGGCCTGGCGCCGCGCCAACCGTTCCTCAGCGCGCAGCATCGGTAGTCCCTGATGGACCGCCGCGATCGCCTTCTTGATCTCCCGCCGCCCCGCGCGCCGCATCCGCTCGTCTTCGACGAAGTCATTCAGGCCCATGTGGCGGAGTGGCACGCAGTCTGCCAGGCCGATAAGGCGCGATTCGCAATAAACCACGGCTTCCCCCAGGTCCAGCGGATCGAACGCGAGTTCGACCTTTTTCCCCTCATAGGGCATCAGTCCAACAGGATTGCCTCGAAGCCGGTAGTGGTAGGGAGTGCCGCCGAACGTCATCTTCAGTTCGCCATGGCGGATGGTCAGTTCTTTGCGCTTATTGAAAGCAAACTGGAGGACTTCCAGCGGAACGGAGCGTCGCGGCACCTGGTCAATGAGTAATTCCCAGCACTCGTTAGGCGCACACCATCCCTTCCCGGTTGGCGTTGTCTTCTGCATGCCCTCGCCTTGTAATTCCCGCTCGTTCAGATCCTCGATCGCTTGATCGTAGAGCGCCGCGATCTGACTGATCGTGCGGAATGGCGTTCTCTCACGCTTGCCGGCCGCCCACGCCTCATGCTGCTTCACCATGTCCTGGAACCACTCCGGTCGCGCGCCCGGCTTGTGTCCGCAGTACTCCGGTAGCGTCCGGTCGAAGTCACCGATGCGCCCGAAGTTTGGCTCGATGATTTTCGACCTTGCGCGGCGGACGATCGCGTGGCGGACGCGGATACCCAAGGTTCCCATCACCCCTTGCCAAGCCAGATCCAACTCGCCGAGGCGCCGACGGCCTTCGCGCTTGACGTGGGTTCCTTCCAGCCACTCACAGCGGAAGTCTTTCCCGTTGTCCCAGTAGACTTCCTCCGGCAAACCCCACGCAAGAAACACCTGCTTGAGAACCGCCGCGATCGAATCGCTGGACGGCGTCTCGCAGACCACCCATCCCAG
This sequence comes from Terriglobia bacterium, assembly GCA_963796675.1. Classification (GTDB taxonomy): domain Bacteria; phylum Acidobacteriota; class Terriglobia; order Bryobacterales; family Bryobacteraceae; genus CAWCDJ01. Next base: position 406,541 of record CAWCMS010000013.1, on the reverse strand, counting down.
CCACTTTCTGGTCCGCATGTCGATCGCCGCCGTCAACCACGGCCGCGCCAGTTTCCAGCCGCGGCGCTCACGAATCAGGCAGAAGATATCCAGGCGTCGATGGTCCATCACCACGTACTGGAGGGGATTTGTCGCAGAAATCTCGCGGTGAGAGATGATCTCATGACGGTTCTGGTATGCCTCGCCGCCCTCCCGTGCCATGGTCCGCACGACCTCCGGAATCCGCTCGTACCAGCGGAGAAAGGTCGCATATGACGCGCTATTCAGCCGCATCCGCTCTGAAAGCCGGCCGTCGCAGTCGAGGTACGCTTTGTATCGCTTCTGGTCGGGATCGCTGAGCTTTTTGCCGAGATGGTCATCACGCCACACGCGTTCTTCGGTGTGCAGCCTGTAGATCTCTCGCACTGAAAAGATCCCATTCAGCCCGCGGCTTGGGAGCGCCGCGCCTAAGATGAACTCCAGATCGGCGTCGCCGAACCTGCGAGGTTTTCCCTTGTCGGAACGGTCGCGCGGAATCAGACCGGAAATGCCATGATCGCGGTACAGTCGCCGGTAATCCCTGAGACTCTTCGGCTTTACCCTAAACTCCGCCACAATCACACCTTCGGCGTCGTGTTTGGAACGTCCAAGTCGGCAAAGCTCATCGAATCGATGGATCCACTGCAGCCGCTGATTGACGACTCTCCGGTCGCCTTCACTGAGGTTCTGGCCCTCCGGCGGTCCCAAAATTCCTAGAAATCTCGACTCCTGACGCCGGCAGTTCTGGCGCGGCTGGCTTCTCAATCCACTGGCTATAGCTACTTGCTTGCTTGATCGATGCGCCTGCCCGTAGACTTGAGGCCATCTTTTACCCCTTTGCCCCCGCCCGCCCTGGAAATGTCAACAATATCGGCGCGTCCGCGCTTCTTCGTTTGGTCCGCTGCTGTCCTGGCCACCTCGACCAATATCCGAGGGGAGTAGCCGCAACCAGCGAGCCGTAACTGAAAGTCGGCGATCCGGCTGCGCTCGAAAATGAATACCGGATATCCGTCTTCGGTGTGCCACTCGTCAGGTCTCACGTCGAGAATGCCGAGTGCCGTCACGGCGTCTGCGAGATACATCTCGCCGACTGCCTTGCGCTGAAAAATGAAGACATCTCGCGGCCCGCACTTCCCAGTGATGCCCTTGTACCAGCTGCAAATTTCCGCCGGCCATGCCCGCGGATCCGGAATTGGAAGGGCGCCAGTATAACGGAGGCGCCCGGTCGAACGCACGCTAAAGCCCCGAGGCAATAAGGACCCCCTTTCCGCGATCGCCCCTGCTGGTCTTTTGTAGGATCCGAAGCCAGCACCTGAACGTTTCGTACTAACACGGCCGCCCAGCCGCATCCCACTCACGGCGCACGTCACCATGAAGGCGCGCTCTATCTGCAGCACGGGCAATCGCTGCGCGTGCCTCTTGTGTAAGAACCGTGGACAGGCGCGATCCGCCCGCCACTGGCGGAGCAATCCCTCGATGCCATGTGTACGATTTCCGGAGCCACAGATACGCGAGAGATTTGCTGATTCCGAACTCAGCGCAGAGACTACTGAGGACCGCGGCCTTTGCCCCGCGCGGCGCATAGAGCAGACGCAACACAACATGAAGTCGCCAAGTCTCCAGGTTTCGTTCTCCGATCGGTATCGGCGCGAGCTGCGCCGGCCGGATGGATCGCGCCTCCCGGATGTCAACATTTCGGCCAGCCTGCCTCGCGCCGCGTTTGGACGATCGACCCATTGCTAAGATGCGATAATCGTCCTGGCCGCGGCCGCGGTGAGGAACTTCGCGCAAAGATCGCCCTGAAGCGTCCCGAGGTTATGCCCGCCGATGGTCACCTGCAGCTGAGATCGGGCCGGCGGTGAAAGTCAGCCAGCCGCCGTTGTACCGGGCTGCCCCTATGTCCGAGAGCGGTGCCCTGGCTTGCTCTCCGTCCCTGGCCGCCAGCGCTGCCGACGCGAACTCCGCAAGTTCACTGGAATCCAGGGAACCGAGGCAATGGTAGCCGCGTTCTCCCGTCCGCTGGATTGCGGTGAAGCCTATGTTAAGCCCTGCAAACTCGCCGGCGCTGAGAATTCGGACCTCGACGCCAGAAAGTTCCTGCGCGCCTGGATCTTCATCCGCCGTGTGCAAACAGGTCAGTGCTCTCGACCTGGATGAACCGCGCCGCGGCGGGATCCGCCAAGTCCACCTCAACGGGATGACGAGTGGAAGTGGAAAAGTTCGGGATGAGGGAATTCGCCGGCCGGGAATTCGCCCGTGCGCTGCTGCGCAGCGTCGCGACGGCCGCACCGGCCGTCTGGAAGAATGCACGTCGATTCAATGAAGTGACCCCCTGTTGACACCCTGGATTTGATCGCGTAACGGAAACCTGCGTGTTGTACGGTGTGGGGCATGTGGAGTTGTCCGACAACCTAGATAGGGAGTGCCCCTTGTCCGAGAAAATCTCGAACCGGACATTGCATGCCTCCGGCTGGTGCTGAATACTGGTATCCGTGAGAGCAAGTACTCCCATGTCCATTAGCCCGGCACGCTGGAGTAGGGCTACCAGCGGGGCGCGCTCATCGCCCTCTTCCGTGAGCTGGAGAAGCCGAATGACCGTCTGTGGCGACGGCACCCTCCCTTCGTTCTCCCATCGCGAAACGGTGTTGCGGCTCACTCGAACGATCGCCGCAAGCTTCGCCTGGCTATATCTGTGCCGCGTCCTGATTGCCCGGACCACGGCGCCTGTCGTGCTTAGGCGGCATTTCATATGTAACACCGTGTATCATGATACATTGTGTATCAACTAAAAGCAAGAGAGATTGTATGGAAAACCGAAGCTCTCCTTTGCCCTTGGCGATCAAGAAGATCCGGGACCGAATGGGGAAAAGCCAGAGCGAATTTGCTGACATCCTGGGTCGCAACGAAATTCCGTGAGCCGCTATGAAAAGGGACGGGTAGTTCCAAGTGTTGCTGTGTTGTGGCGGTTGCATGCATTGGCGCTTCCGGATGAGAAGGGCCTTTTTCTTGAAGAAGTACGGCGGCAGCTCGGGACCAACCTGAGTGGCCTTGATGCCAGTCTCGAAATGCCCCTCCCGGAATTGCGGGACCTCACATCATTTATCGCGAGGGTGGAGAGCCTTGAATCCTGGAATCCTCGGAGGTGACATCTCGACTCGTTCACCAAGGCTGCATTCGGCCTGCTCGCTACCGCGAAGCGGATCGATTCTTCGCTCATGGAAATGATGAACCTATGGAGAGAGTGCGGTGAAACAAAGGCTGAGGTCGCGGAGTTCCGGAAAGCTGCGGAATACCTCAAGGTGGCTCTGGGGCGTATCGCTCAGAAAAGAGAAACCGGAAGGAGTGAAACCCTCTCGCCAAGATCGCACACTATTAAACAGGACACCAAATGAGTACTTATGGTTAGAATTTATCGCCCTGGTCCTGCTCGGAGTTGGGGCGCTGATGGCGGGTAAACGCGGCGACGAGCAGCTTCATTCGGTGACTAAGATTTTCATTTCCGGCGCCAGTGAGGCCGCGGACGGGCCAGGAAGACCCTGAGGAACCAAGACTTGCTTCACTCTGGCTACCTAGCCGACCAGTCCGATGCGGTTCTTGAAATAAAGACCGACACCCAAACACAGGCGGAGTCGTCGGTGGGCTAGGCGGACGCAGTTGGATTGTGTCTGGGACCCTGACTCTGAAAAGTGGCGATCTGGTTTGGTCTCGTTCGGAGCGGTTTGCTGATGCTCCCTTTATGAGTGGTGGCAAAACCGCCGGAAATTTGCTGATCCGGCATTTGGCCGATGCGGCCGGCTGCCGGCAGCGCAAGAAGGGCGACTAACCGAGCAATGCGCTTCCATCGATCCATTCGACTCGGCGCCTGGTCCGCCTGAATATTAGCAGGAGCGGAGTTGGCATTTCAGCTGGAACTCCAGGTCTGCGTGTTGGGTGTGATTCCCGCGCCGCTTTACCAAAGCGCCGGCATCCCTGGCAGCGGATTGTCTACCAGAAAGAGCTTCGGCCCTCGGCTGCCCTCCCCGCTGTTTGGCGTGCTTCTAGGGTTCGCTGCCGTGGCGGCGCTAATTGTGGCCGCTCTAGTCGTATTCCGTCATTTGTTCACCTAAATTCTTAAACTCGTCCACCTTAGTTGCGAAGCGAATCCGTATCCATGCGGGGTTTGTCTCTTCGGCCACGTATTCCGGCGTCCCCCCCGGATCTCCCGCGATTTCAATAAGCTGCCCATCTTGGCGGAGTATGCCGCTAAGTCCTTTATTTCCGGTATTCGCCGCTCACTTTCCACAGCTTTTCCACGTTTGGCAAAATAATGTGCAACTCCGCCACTATTACCGCGCGAATTGTGGCCGGATTGCCTGGACCTCAAACCCTAAGTCCCCTGATACTTATGGGTTGCAAAACGATGCTGGCGATGCGGCCAGGATTCGCCACTCCCCGCCCCTTTTGGCAAGACAATTTGATTAAGACTAGGGCGCGGTACCATACGGCTAGGAATGCTCCAGGATATCCGCTACGCCTATCGGAATCTGCGGCGGTCGCCACTCTTCACGTCGATCGCGCTGGTTTCGCTGGCGCTTGGCATCGGAGCGAACTCCGCCATCTTCACCCTGACCGACCAGGTGCTGCTGCGCCGTCTTCCGGTGCGCCACGCCGGGGAACTGCTCTACTTCAAGAGCCCCGGTCCGCAGTCGGGGATGGTGTGGGGTCCCGACCGCTTCTCGTATCCGATGTTCCAGGATCTGCGCGACCACAACCTGGTCTTCGCGCAGGTGGCCGCCCGCTTCGACACGCCGCTGAACCTGAGCTACCGGAACCGCAGCGAGCAGGTCACGGCCGAAATCGTATCCGGAAACTACTTCGAGACTCTGGGTTTGCAGACCGCCATTGGCCGCGGCCTCAGGTCGGACGACAATCGCGTGCCCGGCGGCCATTCGGTGGCCGTGCTGACCTACGACTACTGGCAGACGCGCATGGGCGGCGACCGCGGGATCCTCAACCAGGTACTGCTGCTCAACGGGCATCCGATGATGGTGATCGGCGTGGCCGCGCCCGGCTACCGCGGATTCGATGTGGGCCAACGCGTCGATGTGCTGGTGCCGGCGATGATGAAGGCGCAGATGACGCCCACCTGGAACGGGCTCGACGACCGCCGCATCCTTTGGCTGCAGTTGGTGGGCCTGCTGAAGCCCGGCGTCACGGTGGAGCAGGCGCAAGCCAGTCTGCAGCCCTACTACCACGCGCTGCTCGAAATGGAGGTGCGCGACATCCCCTTCCGCTCCGCGCGGTCGAGGCAGCAGTTCGTCTCGAAGCCGCTGCTATTGGAAGCGGCCGGACGCGGGATCTCCGGATTTCGCAACGAGTTCGAAAAGCCTCTTCGCATCCTCGTAGGGATCGTCGGGCTGCTGTTGCTGATCGCCTGCGCCAATCTGGCCAACCTGCTGCTGGCGCGCGCCGCCGGCCGAAGGAAGGAGATTGCCCTGCGGCTCGCGATGGGCGCCAGCCGTTTCCGCCTGGTCCGGCAACTGGTGGTGGAAAGCCTGGTGCTGTCGCTCGCGGGCGCGGCGCTCGGTTTGGTATGCGCGGCCTGGACAGTGGGCGGCCTGCTCGGGATCGTCTCGAGCACCGGTCCTTTAGGAATTACCGGCTCGCTCGACTGGCGGGTCTTCGGGTTCACCTTCGTGCTGGCGTTGGCGACCGGCGTAGTATTCGGATTGGTGCCCGCCTGGCAGGCGACCTCTCCCGAACTGGCGAACACGCTCAAAGATCAGGCGGCCAACGTCTCTCCCGGCACCGGCCACGTGCGGCTGCGCAAGGCGCTGGTGATTTCGCAGTTCGCCATCTCGCTATTGCTGCTGATTGCGGCTACGCTTTTCACGCGCTCGCTGCACAACCTGCGCAACGTGGACCTGGGCTTCCGCCGCGACGCGCTGGTGGCGTTCGACCTGAATCCGGAATTGAACGCCTACTCGGCCGCGCGCATCCGGCAGTTCGCCGGCACGATGCAGGAGCAGATCGGCGCGATCCCCGGTATTCGCGCCGCGGCCATTGGGGTGAGCCCATTGATGGCCGATGACGTCAACATCCGGACGGTACACGTCGAGGGCTACCAGGCGCGCGAAGACGAGGACATGAATCCGCAGATGGATTCGGTGAGCCCCGGATACTTCGCGACGCTGGGGATTCCGCTGCGCCTCGGCCGCGAATTCCAGGCCGGCGACCGCCTGGGCACGCCGCAGGTAGCGATCGTGAACGAAGCCTTTGCGAAGTACTTTTTCAAAGGCGGGAACCCGCTCGGCCGGCACTTCGGTTTTGGCCACGATAAAGGCTTCCCGATCGAAATCGTCGGTGTGGTGGCAAACGCGAAGTACTCGAACGTGAACGAACAAACTGCGCGGATGACGTACGTGCCATTCGCGCAGCAGGACCGGCCCGGCTCCCTGGTAGTGTACGCGCGGGCCGCCGGCGAGCCCGAGGCTGTGTTTCCAGCGATCCGCCGCGCCGTGCGGCAGATCGACCCCGCCTTGCCGGTGAACCGCCTCCGCACGATGGAAGAGCAGGTGGACGTGAACCTCTCGGCCCCGCGCCTGATCGCGACGCTCTCCGGCCTCTTCGCCGCCCTGGCGACGATCCTGGCCGCGATCGGACTCTACGGCGTGATGGCCTACACGGTGACGCGCCGCACGCGCGAGATCGGCATCCGCCTGGCGCTCGGCGCCGGCCGCGGCAATGTGCTGCGCCTGGTGATGCGGGAGGTCGCGATCCTGACCGCGGCGGGAGTGGCGGTTGCACTGCCCTGCGCTGTGGCGCTCACGCGCTTGCTTCGCTCGGAGCTTTACGGCGTCGGCCCGAACGACCCGCTATCGATGGCCGCCGCTCTGGTGGCGATGGTAGCAATCGCGCTGCTGGCAGGCTACGTTCCCGCCGAGCGTGCGACGCGCGTGAATCCGAATGTCGCGCTGAGATATGAGTGACCTTTCCACTTCGAGTCTTAGATGTCGTCTGGACCAAGCTAATCGCAGCTGCAATTATTCTCACGGGCTTCGCACGTCTGCTAGTCGTCCCCTGCGACAGAATCCAGCTGGACGCTGAACTCCGGTCTGCATATGAGGCCTACCGCTCGTGCATGGACGTTGACATCTTCTGTGCGCCCTCCGTCCCGTGTCAGAGACCGAACTGCATGGGCGATTACCTGCGACGGGCAACAGAAATGAATCGGCGCTACCGCCTGCTGTCTACGTTCGAGCGCCGCAATCTGCTGTCCGGCTGGCAGCCCTACTGGCACTATACTCCGGCCCCTTGAATTCGTGGGCTGCCATCTTACATTTCCGCCACCGTCAACTGGACGTCCGCCTTGCGCCAGACTGCGTCGAATTCGCGTTGGACTGCCTCGACGCTTTCCATTTTCCCCTGCACGCGCAGGCTTTCGAGCAATCCGAACAACATGCGGCCGTTGCGCGGCGAGCGGTTGACGCCGTCGCGGAAGACCTGCTCGGCTTCGGCCGGATTGCCCGCGCGAATCAATGCGGCGCCGAGCGACTCACGAACAGGGTAATACCAGGCGGGCGGTTCGTCGTAAGTCAGCGCGTCCTGAATCTCGACGGCGCGACGCCAGTGCGCGACGGCGTCCTGCGGCCCGGCGAGACGCGCGGCGAGGGACTCCGAAGCGAGCTCCATGGCGGAGGCGGCCTTGTTGTTTCCCCAGAAGGTATCGGCGGGCAGCGCTTTACGTCCGGCTTCGAAGGCCTGCTGCTCTCGCACAGCGGCGGCCCGGTCGCCACGTGCGGAATAGGCGAGGGCCTTCGCGAAGTGCCAGATGAGTCGGGTCGAAGGCAGAGCCGCATTGGGCTCAGGCATCGAGAGGATACCCTGCCAATCGGCAAAGCGGAGCCGCGCGAAGATCTCGACGGGACGGAAGTAGTCGGTGATCGCGGGAATCGTTGTTTCCAGCGGAGCGACGGCGTCGGTGATGTCCGAGGCGGCTTTCAAAGCGTCGCCTTTGCGGCCCTGCATCGATCGGGCATAGGCCACGAAGTGCAGGTTGTGGACGTAATACGTAAGGTAAGAACCGTTGACTCTGCTCTCTTCGAAATACTCGCGATCGACCGCGGCGGCGCGTTCGTTGAGGGTCGCGGCCAACTCCCAGTCGCCCAAAACGAGCCAGATATGGGCCGGCATGTGGACCATGTGTCCGGCCTCGGGCATGATTCCCATCAGCCTCTGTGCGCTGGCGACGCCGCGTTCGGGCGTGCGAGACGATTCGACCGCGTGAATGTAGTAATGATTGGCGCCGGCGTGATCGGGCCAGCGCCGCATCACTTGCTCGAGCACGTGTTCGGCCTCGGCGACTCCCGGGGCCGGGGTGCCGTCGGCCGCATACCAGTGCCAGCGGACAGGAATCATGAGGCTTTCGGCATACAGTGTGGCGGCGTCGAGATCGTCAGGGTAGCGTGCCGCGAGCGCTTTCATGGCGTCGATGTAGGCCTGCGGCTGGTAATCCGGGCAGCGGGAGGCGGCGGCTTGCAGCCACGCTTTTTCGCGGTCGGGGGCGGTCGAGATCGCCAGGCCCTTCGCCGCGGCGGCGCAGGATTCCTTCTGGTCGTAGGAGGGGTCGCCGTCCATGTTGACGTAGGGGCCGAGCGCCATAGCCATGCCCCACCACGGCATCGCCGCGGACGGGTCGAGCTCGGCTGCCTTGCGGAAGGAGCGGAGCGCTTCGTAGCGATTGAAGCCGTAGTAGAGCGCCAGCCCCTGGTCGAAGAATTTCTGCGCTTCGGGGCTGGATGTGGCGATGGCGTGGTGCCAGATGCCGAGTCCCGGATAGAGCACGACGGGCTTTTCGGTGGCGGGTGGCGGCGGCATGTGGTGCTGTGCCAGGGCCAGGCTGAACGGCAAAAGGCAAAGAATCAGTTTCCGCATAAATCCCCTCTCGTTTGGTGAGGCTGTTGTGTCCGGTATAGCTGAAGTCGCGCGGTGAGCGCAAGCGGGTGGTGCCTTCTATACTCAAACTATGTCGGGCGTGCTTTATATCGTGGCAACACCGATCGGCAACCTCGGCGACATCACCTACCGGGCGGTCGAGGTGCTGCGCAGCGTCGATGCGATTGCTTGCGAGGATACCCGCCAGACCCGGAAGTTGCTCGACCACTACGGGATCGGAAGGCCGATGCTCAGCTACCACGAGCACAACGAGGCGGAACGCTCCGAGGAGCTGGCGGCGCGGCTGCGCGGCGGAGAATCGATCGCACTGGTGTCGGATGCGGGGATGCCGCTGGTGTCGGACCCCGGGTACCGGCTGGTGCGGGCGGCGGTCGAGGCGGGCATCGAGATCCATCCGATTCCGGGGCCGTCGGCGGCGCTGACGGCGCTGGCGGGCGCCGGGCTTCCGACCGACGCCTTTCACTTCGCCGGATTCCTGCCGCCGAAGCCCGGGCAGCGACAGAAGGCGCTCGAGGCGCTGGGGGCAGAGGCGGCAACGTTGATCTTCTACGAAGCGCCGCATCGCATTCTGGAAAGCCTGGAAGCGATCGAGCAGACGCTCGGACCGCGGGCGGTGGTGGTGGCGCGCGAGTTGACGAAGCTCCACGAAGAGTTCCTGCGGGGGACGGCGGCGGAGATCCGCGAAGGGCTGGCGGCGCGAGATTCGATCAAGGGCGAGTTCACGATCCTGGTGGGGAAGAGCGACCGTCCGGTGGCCGACGACCGGCCTGTGGAGGATGCGGTCGATGCGCTGATTCGCGAAGGCACGCCGCGCATGGACGCGATCAAGCAGGTGGCGCGGCAGCGGGGACTATCGAAACGAGAGGTGTATGACCAGCTTTTGCATGAGAAGTAGCTTACTGCTGCTGTGCGCGTTTGCCGCCGCGGCGCAGGACTACGTGGACCGCACGGTGGAGCGGGCGCGGCGCGAGTTCAACGTCCCTGGGATCGCGGTGGCGGTGGTGAAGGACGGCCGCGTCGTGCTGGCGAAGGGCTATGGGGTTCGCAAGCTGGGGGAGACGGCGCCGGTGACGCCGGAATCGCTGTTCCGCATTGCGTCGAATACCAAGGCGTTCACCACGGCGTCGCTCGCGATGCTGGTGGACGAGGGGAAGATCCGTTGGGACGACCGGGTGATCGACCACATGCCCGAGTTCCAGATGTACGACCCCTATGTGACTCACGAGATGACCATCCGCGACCTGCTGGTGCATCGCAGCGGGCTCGGACTGGGCGCGGGCGACCTGATGTTCTGGCCCGCTACCGATTTCACGCGCGACGAAATCATCCGGCACATCCGCTACCTGCGGCCGGCAACGAGCTTCCGCAGCCGGTATGCGTACGACAACCTGCTCTACCTGGTGGCGGGGCAGATGATCCCGCGGATCACCGGCAAGAGCTGGGAGGAGTTCGTGCGGGAGCGGATCTTCACGCCGCTCGGAATGTCCCATACCAACGCGAGCACGGCGGAACTGGTGGCCGCGGCCGACGTGGCGACGCCGCACGCCATGGCTGACGGCAAGCTGGTGCCGCTCGCGCAGACGAACCATGACAACAACGCGCCGGCGGGTTCGATCAATTCCTGTGTGGCGGATCTGGCGAAGTGGATGATCGTGCAACTGGGGCATGGCGTCTATCCGGGCGGCCGGCTGTTCAGCGAGAAGCAGTCCAGGGAGATGTGGTCGCCGCAGACGATTTTGCCGATCGCGCGACCTGCCGAAGGGCGCCCCGTCGGCGCTGCAGCCGATGTTCAACGCATACGGGCTCGGCTGGATGCTGCGCGATTGGCGCGGGAAGAAAATGGTCTATCACACCGGCAGCCTGGCAGGGTACGTTTCGCGCACTACGCTGATTCCGGAGATCGGACTAGGCGTGGTGGTGCTGACCAACCAGGAGGCCGACGGGGCGCATGCGGCCATCGCGTACACCATCGTGGACCATTACTTGAATGCGCCGGAAGCCGATTGGGTGGCGGCCATGCACGGGGCGGAGCCCAAGGAGCCGCCGCTGCCGCCGCGGAATGCCGCATCGAAACCCTCGCTGCCGCTCGCGGCGTACGCCGGCACATATCACGATGCCTGGTACGGAGACGTGGCGGTGAAGGAAGCGGGAGGGCGGCTTTCGATTTCCTTCACTCACACGAAGCAGCTCACCGGCGCACTGGAACACTGGCAGTACGATACTTTTGTGGCACGGTGGAACGACCGGACCCTGAATGCCGACGCTTTTGTAACCTTTTATCTGGGTGCGGACGGGAAGATCGAGGAGGTGAAGGTGAAGCCGGTCTCCCCGCTGACCGACTTTAGCTTCGATTTCGAAGACTTAGTACTAAAACTATCAGTACCCAAGCTTTGAGAACTCTCTCAGGGATCTAGCACCAATTACCAAATCCTATGTTTGTCGCTGTACCCCGGACCGAGGGATCGCCCCCTCGGTCCTCACGCGACGTTTTTCTGGCGGCGGGCCTCGCTCTGCTGGTCTTCGCGCCATTGTTCGCCCAAACGCCGGACCCGGCGTATCTCCCACTTTCTAAAGCCTACGAGGAAGCTGCGCGAAAGCAGTATGACGCGGCGATCACCGATTTTCTGAGCGGCATTGCGGCGGCGCCCGATCGTGCGGCTCCGCGCAAGGATCTGGCCTACACGTACCTGAAGATCGGCGAGAACGACCTGGCGCGCGAACAGTTCGGTGAGGCGATGCGGCTCGATCCGAAGGATACACAGGTGGCGATGGAATACGCGTTTCTGTGCTACGAGTCGAAGCGGCAGGCCGAGGCCCGGCGGATTTTCGACCGGATCCGCAAGACCGGCAATCCGGTGGCGGAGCAGGCATTCCAGAATATCGACCGGCCGCTCGAGGCGGGGATCGCGCGGTGGACACAGGCGATCGCGATGGGTGCGGAAAACTTCAACGCGCATTTGGAGTTGGCCTCGCTGGCCGAACAGCGCGACGAGCTCGCGCTTGCGGCGGAACATTATGAAAAGGCCTGGCGTCTGATGCCGGAGCGTCGGTATCTGCTTGTCGACCTCGGACGAGTTTGGAAAGCGCTGGGGCGTGATGACGATGCGATGGCAGCGCTGGTGGCGGCATCGCGGGGCGGTGAAGCGCGGGCGGCGGAGATGGCTCGGGAGCTGATGCCGCAACGATATCCATACGTTCCGGAGTTTCAGAGAGCTCTGGAGCTCGACGCCGAGAACGCCGAGTTGCGGCGGGAGTTTGCCTACCTGCTGTTGAAGATGGAGCGTCCGGCCGAGGCCGAAGAGCAGTTCCGCGTGCTGGTGGCGCGCGATCCAAACGATCTGCTTTCCGTAACGCAGCTGGGGTTCCTGCTGTATGCGCGCGGAGAGCACGTCGCTGCTCAGCCGCTTTTCGACCGGGTGTTGGCGGGCAATGATGACGAACTCGCGAACCGGGTTCGGGCAGTGCTGCGGATTCCGCAGGTGCTGAAGTCGAGGCCTGCGGCGGCGCCCACATCGATCGACGCCAGGGTGATGGCGGAGCGCAGCATCCAGGCTGGATATCTCAAAGACGCACTGCAATATCTGCGGGTGGCGCACGAGGCCGATCCGGGCGATTTCCAGGTGATGCTCAAACTGGGGTGGGCGCTGAATTTGCTGCACCAGGATCGCGAGGCGGTGGAGTGGTTCGGGCTGGCGCGGAAGAGTTCGGACTCCGAAATCGCCGGCGAGGCAGAGCAGTCATGGAAAAGTCTGAGCCGGGGAATGGAGCGGATTCGGATCTCGGGCTGGCTCTACCCGGTGTATTCGTCGAGGTGGCGGGACGTGTTCGGCTACAGCCAGGTGCGCGCCGAGGTGCGGACGGGCTTCCACATTGAGCCGTACGTCAGTGTGCGGATGGTGGGGGACACGCGGCAGTCGATCGGCACGGTGACGCCGCAGTACCTCTCGGAAAGCTCCGTCATCGGTGCGGTCGGCGTGCAGACGGACGCGTGGCACGGTATGCGAGCGTGGTTCGAAGCGGGGTCGGCATTCGCGTACCTGAAGGGAACGGTGCGGCCGGATTATCGGGGCGGTATCTCGGGGAGTGAGCGGATCGGGCGCGTCGCAGATACCACGCTGGACGCGCTGTACATTTCGCAATTCGACAAGGACTTCCTGGTGTACAGCCAGAACCGGCTGGGGTATCTCGGCGGTACTGTCGAGCCGTATTGGAATCTGAACCTGGTTGTCGACGCGCGTGGCGAGGGTTGGGCAAATATCACCGAAACAGGTCCCGGTATCCGATACCTCGGGAGACCTTTGCCGCATGCGACGTGGGTGCGGCTGGATCTGCTGCGCGGCAAGTATCGGAGCACGGGCGCGGGCTTCACGGATATGCGGGCGGGATTCTGGTATGCGTTTACTCGTTAGCTTATTGCTGCTGGCGGCGCCGCTCGGTGCGGCGGGTCTGCCCTACTTCTCGGTGCTTTCGGACGATGTGGGGGCGTGGCCGGCGATTCTGTCATCGATCGGGCTCGAGCAGCGGCCGGCAGGAATTGCGCGCGTGTTCGTGGCTCGGACTGGCGCGGCGGCGTCGGCTGAGTGGCCGGGGCGGGTGGAGCGTGGGTCGATCCTGATCCTGGAAGGCGAATCGTCCCTGGCGGAGTTGTTCGGCTTCCGGCGGGCGAAGGGCAAGGACAACGTGAAGGTGACGAGTGTGCGTGACGTGCACCGTCCGGAATTGCCGATCGTGTGGGAGCGAGGGCTGGAACTGCCGCTGTTCGACATTCCTCCCGAGGCGAAGGTCTTTGCGGGGGAGCGATGGAACGGGGCACCGCTCGAGGCGGGGTTCCGCAAAGGCGCGGGCGCGGTGCTGTGGGTCGCGGTGCCGCCGGGCGAGCGCGGCTACGAGCGGTTTCCGTATTTGTTGCAGGCGCTGGCGGATTTGGGCCTCGAGGCGCCGTTCGAGTCTTCCCGGATGTGGGCGTTCTTCGATTCGGCTTACCGGTCACGGGTAGATTTGGATTATTTTGCGGAGCGCTGGCGGCGAGCCGGGATCTCGGCGGTCCAGGTGGCGGCGTGGCACTTCTATGAGCCAGACCCGGAGCGGGATGCGTATTTGCGCAAGCTGATTGAGGCATGCCACCGGGAAGGCATCCTGGTCTACGCCTGGCTGGAGCTGCCGCATGTGAGCGAGAAGTTCTGGAACGACCACCCGGAGTGGCGCGAGAAGACCGCGCTGCTACAGGACGCGGAACTCGACTGGCGGAAGCTGATGAATCTCTCGAACCCGGAGTGCTTCCGCGCGGTGGCGACGGGAGTCCGGGACCTCGGCCGGCGGTTCGATTGGGACGGGGTCAACCTGGCGGAGTTGTACTTCGAGTCGTTAGAGGGGATCGGGAACCCGTCGCGGTTCACGCCCATGAATGATGATGTACGGGCGGAGTTCCGGAAGGCGGCGGGGTTCGATCCGATTGAAATATTCTCCACTCGCAAGGATGCGGCCTCGGTGAAGCGGTTCCTGGAGTATCGAGCGGGGCTGGCGGGGCGGATCGAGCGACAGTGGCTCGGGGAACTGGAAGGGATGCGGCGGTCGAAGGCGGATCTGGATCTGGTGCTGACGCATGTAGACGATCGATTCGATACCGGAATGCGGCAGGCGATCGGCGCGGATGCGGCGGCCGTCCTACCGTTGCTCGATCAGCACAGCTTCACGTTTCTGATCGAGGACCCGGCCACGGTGTGGAACCTCGGTGCAGAGCGGTATCGGAAGATTGCGGAGCGATACCGTGCGTTGACCGGCCGGACTGATCGGCTGGCGATCGACATCAATATTGTGGACCGCTACCAGGATGTGTATCCGACGAAGCAGCAGACGGGTACGGAGTTGTTCGAGTTGGTCCACCAAGCGGCTGCGAGCTTCGAACGGGTTGCGCTGTATTTCGAGAATTCGTTGTTGCCGGCGGATTTGGCGTTACTCCCGGCTGCGGGCGCGGCGGTCGAGAAGATCGAGATGCTGGGCGGGAAGACGGTGGTGGAGGCGAAGAGCCCGGTCGGGCTGCGGTGGCACGGGGCTGCGATGGTGGACGGCCAACCGTGGCCGGCGCAGGATGGGCGGACCGTGTGGCTTCCGTCGGGGAAGCATAGCGTCGAGCCGGCTGTTGAGGTGCATGGACCTCGGCTGGTTCGTCTGAATGGGGAGTTGCAGAGTGCGCGTTGTTCGGCCGAGGGATTGGAGTTCAGTTATCGAAGCGAGGCACGGGCGATCGCCATTCTGGATCACGCACCGAAACGGGTGGATGTGGATGGCGCTGAAGTGCATGAGGAGACAAAGACCTTGATGCTGCCTCGGGGTCAGCACCTCGTGACCGTGACATTCGGAGCCAACTGAGCTAGGATTACCAGTGGCGAATGACGGATGTCGCGTTACAACATGGGTCTCCGGACATCCCCGATAAGCTGTACTTCAAGATCGGGGAAGTGAGCGAACTGCTCGGTGTGGAGGCGTATGTCCTGCGGTACTGGGAGGGCGAGTTCCCAGTGCTTTCGCCGAAGAAATCGGGCACCGGCCACCGATTGTACCGGCGCAAGGACGTAGAACTGCTATTGCGGATCAAGCAGTTGCTCTACGAGCGGCGGTTCACGATCGAAGGTGCGCGGCAGGCGCTCCAGGCCGAGGTTCGGGCTCCCAAGCCGAAGCCGCAAAAGCGGCTCCAGCAAGAGCTGTTCAGCAACGACCCGTTACCCGAAATACGCCGGGAACTCGAAGATATCCTGCAAATCCTAAAGTAGTTACGACTCACCGACGATAGCGGAATAGATGCGGTCGAGATCGTCGGGGCCGTAGTATTCGATCTCGATGCGTCCGCCCTTCTGCTTGGGCTTTTCGACGATACGGACCCGTGTTCCTAGGACTCGCTGAAGCTCCTGGATGGCCGCCTTGACGTTGGGATCGATCTCGACCTCATCGACATGTTTGGGCTTGCGGCCTTCCGTCATTTTTTGAGTGACACGCTCGATCTGGCGGACGGACCATCCTTGCGCGACGCTCTTTTCGGCGACTTCACGTTGGAGTTCTGGGGTCGGGAGGCTGAGGAGGCAGCGGCCATGGCCAGCGGAAAGACGGCGTTCGGCGATGAGTTGCTGGAGGTCTGTGGGCAGCTGTAGCAGGCGCTGGAAGTTCAGAATTGTGGTGCGGTCTTTGCCGGTTCGCTGGCCGATCTGTTCGGCATTGAGGTTCAGTTCCCTGCCAAGGCGCTCGTAGGCGACAGCGGTTTCGATAGGATTGAGGTCTTCTCGCTGAATATTCTCGATGAGGGTAATTTCGAGAAGACGGTCGTCGGGCACATCCTGAATAACGACCGGGACCTGCGCGAGACCCGCGAGCTTGGCGGCGCGCCAGCGGCGTTCGCCGGCGATGAGTTGATAGCGGCCATCGACCCGGCGAACGACCAGGGGCTGAATAATGCCGTTCGAACGAATCGACTGCGCGAGTTCCGAGAGGCGTTCGCTCTGAAAGACGCGGCGGGGCTGGAGGGGGTTGGCCTCAATGGCGTCTATGGGAAGCGTTCCGCCAGACTCCTGCGGGTTGGTGGCCGGCGCGGGGGGCGGAGGGGGCGCTTGGGTTCGGGTCTGGAGAAGGGCGTTTAGTCCCTTACCGAGTGCCTTGCGTGGAGTTTCTGCCTTGTTCATGGTCGAGTACTTCTTTTGCGAGTTTGATATAGCTTTCGGCGCCGCGGGAGCGTGGGTCGTAGGCGATAATCGGTTTGCCGAAACTCGGGGCTTCGGCCAGGCGAATGCTGCGGGGAATGACGCTGGAGAAGACCTGATCCGCGAAGAACTCCTTGAGGTCGGCGGCAACCTGCCGGGTCAAGTTCGTGCGGTCGTCGAACATCGTGAGGAGGATGCCTTCGATCTCCAAGGGATGTTCGAAAGAATCCCGAATGCGGTCAATCGTATCCATCAGCTCGGAGATACCCTCGAGAGCGAAGAATTCGCATTGGATGGGGACGAGGACGGCGTCGGCAGCGAGGAGCGCGTTGAGGGTAAGGAGGTCGAGAGCCGGGGGGCAATCGATCAGAATGTAGTGGTAATCGGCGCGAATGGACTTGAGACGTTCGCGGAGGCGGGATTCGCGGTCGGGGAGGTCTACGAGTTCTAAGTTGGCCCCGATCAGGTTCTTGTCTGCGGGGACGAGGGAAAGGCCATCGAATTCGGTCGGAACAATGGCGGCGGAGAAGGGGGCATCGCCCAAGAGGACATGGTAGAGACTGGGGCGGTCGGGTTCTTTCGCAACTCCGAGGCCGGTGGTGGCATTTCCCTGGGGATCGGAGTCGATGACAAGAACTCGGAGGTCATTGGCCGCCAGGGAAGCGGCCAAGTTGATGGCGGTGGTGGTTTTTCCGACCCCGCCCTTCTGGTTGGCAATGGCAAGAACGCGGCTCAAGGCGCCATACTAACACGGTTCTTATGTTCCACGTGAAACACAGTCCCTGAAGTTCCACGTGAAACAAACCTAGGGTTGGTTAGAATCGAAACGCTCGAAGGAGACGCGCAGGAAACGCTGCCTACCCCAGGGGAGCGGGGTTGGAGGTTCCCAGGTGAGGCCAAGCGAAGCCGGCGGTTCCTCGCCGCCGGTCAAGAGCGCGACATTCGCTGCCAAGGCGAGGCACCCGGAAAGATCGTCGTAGCTTACGGCCCGGGAGATCAACCAGTCGAAACGTTGGCGGACCTGCTCGGCACGCTGGGGGAGCACGGCAATGTTCGCAACCCCCCTGGAGGCCTCACGAAGGAAGACGGCTTTACGCTGGTGGGATTCAACCAAAGATACCGAGCATTCGGGCCGTGCGATGGCCACCGGAAAACCTGGGAAACCGGCGCCGGAGCCGATATCCACGATTCGCAGGGGGCCCGAAGGCAAATGTCGCGCCAGGAACAGAGATTCGCCGTAGTGGCGGAGAGCCGCCTCTTCAGGGAGCTCGATGCGGGTCAGGTTGAGGACCTTGTTCCATCGCTGGAGCAGCTCGAAATGCGCGTCGAGCGCCTTCCATTGAGCCGGCGAAAGCTCAAACCAAGGGCAAAGAAAGTCACTGAGCACGGTTGACGCTCAAATAAACATCCAATATGGCGATCGCAGCCGGAGTGACACCGGGAATGCGAGCCGCCTGGCCCAATGTCGCGGGCCGGACCCGGTCCAGCTTGTCCCGAATCTCATGGGAAAGGCCGGGAATTCCATGGAAGCCGAATTCTGCAGGAATCGGCCGACGTTCCGCCGTCTTCAAACGCTCGATCTGGCGCTCCTGCTGGCCGATATAACCGCTGTACTTAGCTTCTGTTTCAACGGTCTCGAGCAGGCCCCGCACCGGCTCTTCCCCGAGAACCTCCCGCACCCAGACCGAGATTTCGGCGATCCGCGATTCCGGCCGCTTGAGCCACTGACCGTTCCGATGCGATTCGAGCGCTGCGGACAGACGCTCCCGCTGGCGAACTTTGCGAGAGAAGATCTCCCACCGGTCGTCGGTAACCAGGCCGGCGCGACGACCGATAGGAGTCAGACGGACGTCCGCGTTATCGATTCTCAGGTGCAGACGGAACTCGGCCCGCGAGGTGAACATGCGGTAGGGCTCGTCAGCACCCTTGGTGATCAGATCATCGATCAAAATCCCGGTGTAGCCTTCGGAACGGCCGATAGAGACCGGCTCCCTTCCCGAAAGAGCACAAGCGGCATTCAAGCCGGCGATCAGGCCCTGGCACCCGGCCTCTTCATACCCGGACGTACCGTTGATCTGGCCAGCCAGGTACAGGCCGGGTATCGACTTCACCTCGAGCGTATGGTGCAGTTCCCGAGGGTCGATGGCATCATACTCAATGGCGTAGCCAGGGCGGATCATCTCGGCTTCCTCGAGGCCCGGGATCGACGCCACCATGGCAGCCTGCACGTCAATCGGCATGCTGGTGGACATCCCGTTGACGTAAACCTCGTTGGTATCGAGGCCCTCCGGTTCTAGAAAAATCTGGTGACGCAGCTTATCGGGAAACTTGACCACCTTATCTTCGATGGACGGGCAGTAACGGGGGCCCACGCCCTCGATCTGGCCGCTATAGAGCGGAGAACGCGGAATGGCTTCTTTCAGGATCCGCAAGGTCTCCTCGGTCGTGTAGCCGATGTGGCACTGGACCTGGGGACGATCGATCTTCGCGGTCAGGAACGAAAACGGGGTGGGTTCCAAGTCGCCGGGCTGGGCCTCGAAACAGTTCCAGCGGATGGTGCGGCCGTCGAGACGCGGCGGGGTACCGGTCTTCAGCCGGGTCCATTGCAGCCCCAGGGTGCGAAGTTGGTCACCGAGCAACTGCGAGGGCGCTTCGCCATTCCGGCCGCAACTATATTTCTGCTCGCCGACGTGTGCCAGGCCATTGAGAAAGGTCCCTGTGGTGATGATCACGGCGCCCGCGGAAAGCGTCCGGCCGTCGCGCAGGATCACACCGTTGACGCGGCGATCCTCGATGTTCAAAGCGGCCACCTCGGCCTGCTTGATGCGGAGATTGGGCTCCTGCTCGAGCACCTCCCGCATGCGGACGCGGTACATCTTTTTATCCATCTGCGCCCGGGGAGACCAGACAGCCGGGCCGCGGCTGGTGTTGAGCAGGCGGAACTGGATGCCGACCGCATCGGCCACTTCGCCCATGACTCCGCCGAGAGCGTCGATCTCGCGCACCAGGTGCCCCTTGGCGATGCCGCCGATGGCGGGGTTGCAGGACATCTGGGCGATGAGGTCGAGGTTCATCGTAACCATGGCAGTCTTCAGACCGAGGCGGGCGCTAGCACGGGCGGCTTCGCACCCGGCGTGTCCGGCGCCGATAACGACGACGTCGTACCGTTCGAGCATTGTTACCATTGTAGCGAGCGAGATGAAAATCCTGGTCATTGGCAGTGGAGGCAGAGAGCACGCGCTGGCGTGGAAACTGGCGCAATCGCCGGGCGTGGAGATCTTCGCGGCCCCGGGCAACCCGGGGATGGCGCGCGTCGGGACGTGCCTGTCGATGGCGGAGGCCGAGGCGCTTACCCCGGATCTGACGGTGGTCGGGCCTGAGGTGCCGCTGGTGGAGGGCATCGTCGACCGCTGGCGGGCGCGGGGCCTCAGGATCGTAGGACCCACGCAGGAGGCGGCGCAACTCGAAGGCAGCAAGATCTTCGCAAAGAACTTTTTTGTACAAAGCAGCATCCCGACCGCTGGCTACATCACGGCCGACAGTCCGGATGCCGCGCGCAAAGCTCTCGACCGCTTCGGCTTTCCTGTGGTCTTAAAGGCCGATGGCCTGGCCGCAGGCAAAGGCGTGGTGATCGCGCACGATCGCGAGGAAGCCGAGGACGCGCTGGCCACACTCACCGGAAGGCTGGTGGTGGAAGAGTTTCTGACCGGCGAGGAGGTGAGCTTCATTGCCCTCTGCGACGGTCGCGATGCGCTACCGCTGGCACCGACGCAGGATCATAAGGCTGTCTTCGACCTCGATCATGGTCCGAACACCGGCGGCATGGGCGCATACTGCGATTCGCGGATCCTCACGGCGGCGGAGGAAAAGGAAATCCTCGACCGGGTGATCCTGCCGACGGTCGAACGAATGCGCTTCACGGGCTTCCTCTACGCGGGGCTGATGATGACGGAAGCCGGCCCGAAGGTGCTGGAGTTCAACGTCCGGCTCGGTGACCCGGAGACACAGCCCCTGATGCACCGAATGGCCTCGGATTTCGTCCCGGCACTGATGGCAGCGGCGGAGGGCCGCCTGGCGGACGCCCGCGTCGAGTGGAAGCCGGAGCCGAGCGTGTGCGTGGTGATGGCCTCGGGCGGATATCCCGGGGCCTTCGAGAAGGGCCTGCCGATTCGCGGAATCGAAGAGGCCGAAGCCACCGGCGCGACGGTGTTCCAGGCCGGCACGAAGGCGGGGCCAAACGGGCTTGAAACCTCGGGAGGCCGCGTACTTGGCGTGACGGCCTCGGGCGCCGACCTTGCCACCGCGATCCACCATACCTACGACGCCGTCCGGAAAATCCACTTCGACGGCATGCACTTCCGCAAAGACATTGGACGCAAAGGACTGGGACGATACAATAAGGAAATAGTGGGGACGTAGCTCAGATGGATAGAGCGGTCGCCTCCTAAGCGACAGGTCGGCAGTTCGAATCTGCCCGTCCCTACCACTTCCACCTCCCCCGGGGAAGAACGCGCGATGTCTTTCGTCCACCTTCATTGCCATACCGACTATTCGCTGCTCGACGGCGCCTGCGATATCGACCAGTTGATGAAGATCACGGTCGAACAGAAAATGCCGGCGGTGGCGATGACCGACCACGGGAACCTGTTCGGGGCGGTGAAGTTCTACAACGCGGCCAAAGCCCATGGCGTGCATCCGGTGATCGGCTGCGAGGTGTACGTCTCGCAGCAGGGCCACAAGACCCGCTCGGACACCGACCGCTACAACCACCTGGTGCTGCTTTGCGAGAACCAGGAAGGCTACCGCAATCTCATCAAGCTGGTCTCGACCAGTTACCTGGACGGCTTCTATTACAAGCCACGCATCGACCTGGACCTGCTGGCGCAGCACTCCAAGGGGCTGATCGGGATGTCGGCCTGCCTGCGCGGGCACATCGCCGAGACCATCCTCGCGGATAAGTACGATGAGGCGAAGCGGCTCGCGTATACCTACGCCGACATCCTCGGCAAGAACAACTTCTTCCTCGAAATCCAGGACCACCATCTCGAACAGGACAAGCGGCTGACGCCCGAATTGAACCGGCTATCGCATGAGACCGGACTGCCGCTGGTGGCCACCAACGACTCCCACTACCTGCGCAAGGACGACGCGCGGGCGCATGAGATCCTGCTCTGCATCCAGACCGGCAAGGGGATGAACGACCCCAACCGGATGCGCTGGAGCACGCCGGATTTCTACCTGAAATCGCGCGACGAAATGATGGAGCTGTTCGGCGAGCTCGAAGACGCGCTCGACCGCACCTGGGAAATCGCGCAGCGCTGCCAGGTGAAGCTGGAGAAGGTCAAGGAGCCGTTCCCGAGGTTCGACGTTCCGGAAAGTCACAACGCCGACACCTACTTCGAGTACGTCGCCCGGCAGGGCTTCGAGAAGCGCCGGCCGCGCCTCGAAGCGATGCGCACCAAGGGCATCCTGAAGCACGATCTGGCGGAATACGCGGAACGGCTGGACCGCGAGATCCAGATGATTCAGAAGATGAAGTTTTCGGGCTACTTTCTGATCGTCTGGGACTTCATCCGCTACGCCAAGTCCGTCGGAATCCCGGTAGGTCCGGGCCGCGGATCGGCCGCGGGCAGCCTGGTGGGCTATGCGATGGCCATCACCGACATCGATCCCCTGCAGTACGGGCTGCTGTTTGAGCGCTTCCTGAATCCGGAGCGCGTCAGCATGCCCGATATCGACGTGGA
The DNA here is from genome assembly GCA_963796675.1 of Terriglobia bacterium. Lineage (GTDB taxonomy): Bacteria > Acidobacteriota > Terriglobia > Bryobacterales > Bryobacteraceae > CAWCDJ01. The sequence continues at coordinate 384,157 of CAWCMS010000013.1, read as the reverse complement.
CTTCTGCATGAACCGCCGCGGCGAGGTGATCCAATACGTCACCGAGAAGTACGGCCGCGAGCAGGTGGCGCAGATCATCACCTTCAATACGCTGGGCGCGCGCGCCGCGATCAAAGACGTGGGCCGCGTGCTCGAAATGCCGTTTGCCGATGTCGAGCGCATCACCAAGCTGGTGCCGAACGTCCTCAACATTTCGCTGACGGAAGCGATCGAGCAGGAGCCCGGCTTCACCGAGCTGCGCAAGAAAGATGCGAAGGTCGACGACGTGCTGAATGTGGCGCTGCGCCTGGAAGGCCTGGCGCGCAACTGTTCGGTGCACGCGGCCGGCGTAGTGATTTCGCCGCAGCCGCTTAAAGAACTGGTCCCGCTATACAAGACGAACCGCGACGAAATTGTGACGCAGTTCGATATGGGCGGGCTCGAGAAACTGGCCCTGCTCAAGATGGACTTCCTGGGCCTGACCACGCTCACGCTGATCCAGGACGCGCTGCGCCTGATCGAAAAGCGGCACGGCGTGAAGCTGGTGCCGGAAGATCTGCCGCTCGACGATGCCCAGACCTATGAAGTATTCTGCAAAGGGTTCACCAGCGGCGTATTCCAGTTCGAATCGGCGGGCATGCGCGACATTCTGCGCCGCTATCAGCCGAGCCGCCTGGAAGACCTGACCGCGCTGAACGCGCTGTACCGGCCGGGCCCGATCCAGGGCGGCATGGTGGACGACTTCATCGAGCGCAAGTGGGGCCGGCGCGCGGTGCAGTACGACCTGCCGGAATTGAAGGAACTGCTCGAGGAGACGTACGGCGTCATCGTCTACCAGGAGCAGGTGATGCAGATCTCCAACCGCCTGGCGGGATATTCGCTGGGCGATGCCGACCTGCTGCGCCGCGCCATGGGCAAGAAGAAGCTCGAGGAGATGGTCAAACAGCGCGAGCGCTTCATCGAAGGCGCGCTGGCGCGCGACTTCCCGCAGAAGAAGATCGAAAAGATCTTCGACCTGATGGAGCAATTCGCGGGTTACGGCTTCAACAAGTCGCACTCGGCGGCCTACGCGTTTCTGGCCTTCGTCACCGCCTACCTCAAAGCGCACTACCCGATCGACTTCATGGCGGCGCTGCTGACCTCGGAAACGGGGAACACGGCGAAAGTCGTGAAGTACATCAACGAGTGCCGCGAAATGGGGATCAAGATCCTGCCGCCGGACGTCAATCACTCGGACTGGAGCTTCACGCCGGACGGCCAGGCGATCCGCTTCGGAATGGGCGCGGTGAAGAACCTGGGGCAATCGGCGGTGGAGGCGATCGGCAAGGCGCGGGAGGAGATCGGCCGCTTCACTTCGCTGCACGAATTCTGCGAAAAAGTGGACATGAGCGCGGTCAACCGGCGGATGATCGAAAGCCTGATCCGCGCTGGCGCCATGGATTCGCTCGAGGGCACGCGCAGCCAGAAGCTTGCCGCGGTCGAAGGCGCGATGGAGTCGGGGCAGCGCGCGTGGCGCGACCGCGAGTCCGGGCAGGAGGGCCTGTTCGGCGAGATCATTGCGGAAGAGCCGCATGCCAGGCCGCTTCCCAACGTTCCGGAATGGACCGACAAGGAGAAGTTGGCCGGGGAGAAGGAGTTGCTCGGCTTCTGGGTGACGGGCCATCCGCTCGACCGCTATGAGGACAAGATCGCCGAACTCGCCAACCGCGATACGGGCACGCTCGAAGGGCTGGCGAAAAACACGGAAGTTTCGCTGTGCGGTGTGCTTACTGGAATTACGCGCAAGCGCAACAAAGAGGGCAAGCCCTGGGCGGCCATGAACATCGAAGACCGCAACGGCAGCGTGGAAGCGATGGTCTTTGCCAGCAACTACGAGCGTCTGGCTCCGCAGGTGGTGGAAGACCAGGCGGTGCTGGTCCGCGGCCTGGTGCTTCCCGAGGAGAATGCCGCGCCCAAAATCTCGGTGCAGGATATGGTCGAGCTCGATAACGCCCGCATCGATCTGCCTTCGGTGATCTCGATCCGGGTCTGGCTGGGGCGGAATGGGGCGGTGGACCGCGCACAGGCGCTCGAGGAATTGTTCCGCCGCAAGCCCGGTCCGACGGAAGTGCGGTTGCGGCTGGAGGCGCCGCGCGATTTCGCCGTGCTGCTGGACGTTCCGGCCAAGGTACGTCCGGACAAGGAGTTCCGCACGGAGGTAGAGGCCATCTGCGGCGCGGACGCGATTGAAAAGCTGGCGGGCTAGGCCGGCGCGCGAATCCGTTCAAGGCGCGCTAGAATCACATATATCGCATCCGTCCGTCGTTTTCGGCCTCTGCGAACGAATCCCATGACCACCGCTACGAGTACAAGAGCCCAGGAGTTTCGCGAACAGCTATCCCGGCGTGTTCTGGTTGCCGATGGCGCAATGGGCACGATGCTCTATTCCCGCGGTGTGTTCATTAACCGCTGCTTCGATGAGCTGTGCCTCTCCGCGCCGGACATGGTCCGGCAAATCCACCAGGAATACGTCAAAGCGGGCGCGGAGATCCTGGAGACCAATACGTTCGGCGCCAGCAGTCCGCGGCTGTCCGCGTTTGGGATCGCGGAAAAGCTGGGGGACATCAATCGCGCGGCGGTGCGGTTGGCGCGGGAAGCGGCCAATGGCGGACCGTTTGTCGCGGGGGCTATCGGACCGCTGGGGGTCCGCATCGAGCCTCTGGGGCCGACCTCGTTCGCCGAGGCGCGGGCTACGTTTCGCGAACAGGCGGACGCACTGCTCGAAGGCGGCATCGATCTGTTCGTGCTCGAGACCTTCGGCAACCTGGACGAGCTTCGCGAAGCGGTCATCGCATGCCGGGAGGCGGCGGGCAAAGAGACTCCGATCATCGCGCAGGTGACCATCGACGATTTCGGCCACCTGCCCGGCGGCACCGATACCGAGACCTTCACCCGCGAAATGGACTCCTGGCCGGTGGACGCGCTCGGACTCAATTGCTCGGTGGGTCCGAAGGCGACGCTCGAAACTATCGAGCGGATGATGCAGTATTCCTCGAAGCCGATGAGCGCGATGCCCAATGCCGGGCTGCCGATGAGGATCGAGGGCCGCAACATATATCTATGCTCGCCGGAGTATATGGCGCAGTATGCGCGGCGCCTGCTGTGGGCGGGCGTGAAGGTAATCGGCGGATGCTGCGGCACCACGCCGGACCACATCAAACTGATCCGGTCGGAAACGCGGTCGCTGCAGCCCCTGCAAAAGGACCTGGCGGTGACGGTGGAGGAGCCGCAGGTCAAAGCGCAGGCGCTCGAGCCGGTACCCGCCGAGGCGAAATCCCGGTTAGGGGCCAAACTGGCCGCGGGGAAGTTCGCATCGTTCGTGGAGATTCTGCCTCCGCGCGGGGTGGACGCCAGCCGTGAAATCGAAGGCGCGCGGCGCTGCGCCGAAGCGGGCATCGATTGCATCAATGTGCCGGACGGTCCGCGGGCGAGTGCGCGCATGAGCGCCCAGGTGACCTGCCAGTTGATCCAGCAGCAAGCCGGCATCGAAGCGGTGCTCCATTTCTGCTGCCGCGACCGTAACATCCTGGGGATTCAGTCGGAGTTGCTGGGGGCGCACACCGTGGGCATCCGCAACCTGATCTGCATCACGGGCGATCCGCCGCGCATGGGCGCGTACCCGGATGCCACGGCCGTGTTCGATGTGGATGCGATCGGGCTGGTGAACATCGTCCGCAATCTGAATCACGGGCTCGATATCGGCGGCAACCCGATGGGGTCGCAGACGGCGCTGCTGACCGGCGTAGGCGCGAACCCGGGTGCGTTTAACATGGATGAGGAGATCCGGCGCTTCGAGTGGAAGGTCCAGGCCGGCGCCGACTACGTAGTGACGCAGCCGGTTTTCGACCTCGATCTCCTCGAGAAGTTTCTGAAGCGGATCGAGCATGTGAAGATACCGCTGATCTGCGGCATCTGGCCGCTGACCAGCTACCGGAACGCCGAGTTCATGGTTAACGAGCTGCGCGTGCCGGTGCCGGAGGAGTTCATGGACCGGATGCGCCGCGTGGACAACGCCGAGAAGGCGCGCGAAGAGGGCGTGGCGATCGCGCAGGAGATGGTAGTAAGGGTTCACAGCATGGTGCAGGGCGTCCAGTTGAGCGCGCCGTTTGGGCGCTACCAGATGGCGCTCGACGTAGCGGAAGCGATCGGGCCCTGCTGAGACGGATCGAAATGGCAACCGACCTGGTCGAGATCAATCCTGAAAAGCCCCAGCCGGAAGCACTGGAGCGAGCCGCCGCCGCCGTGCGCCGCGGCAAAGTCGTCGCCATACCCACCGATGCGTTGTACACGCTGGTGGCTGACCCGTTTAACCTGCGCGCGGTATCACAGGTTTTCCAGGCCAAGGGCCGCGAGCCGCACCGGTCGCTGCCGTTGCTGGTTCGCGATTCGCTGATGGCGGAAGAGTTTGCCGGCGAGTTGAATAACCGCTTTTTCATCCTGACGCGGCGATTCTGGCCGGGACCGCTCACTATCATCGTGCCCGCGTCGGCGAAAGTGCCGCTCAAAGTGACCGGCAATACAGGCAGGCTGGCCCTGCGCCAGTCGATGTCGAAGGTGGCGAACCAGCTCACCAACTTACTCAACCAACCACTGATCTCGACCAGCGCGAATATTTCGAGCCATCCCACCTGCCGCAGCGGGATCGAGGCATTCGCCATGATGGACGGACGGGTGGATCTGGTACTCGACGGCGGAGTCTGCGCCGGGCAAGGCGCGACGACCGTGGATATCACGGAGCCGGCGTGGAAGATGATCAAGACGGGCGCGGTCGAAGAGAAGGAGATCGCCGACTGTCTACATCCGGCGTAAAGGCACAAGAAAAGGGCAGGCCGCGCAGGCCTGCCCTTCGAAGTGGATCAGAAGGAGAACCGCAGGGCTAACTGGAGCTGGCGCGAGAAGTTTGCCTGGCTCGTGATCTTGCCGAAACTGCTGCTGCCGAACGAAACGCTGGGTCCGTAGAACAGGGGGGTATTGAAGGCGTTCAGCGCTTCGCAGCGGAATTGAGCCTTGAACGTTTCCTTGATAGTCACGTTCTTGAACACCGACAGATCCCAGTTGGCCTGGCCCGGGCCGCGCATGTCGATCGTACGGGCGACGTTGCCGAAGGTGAACTGCGGAGCGGTCGAGAAGGCTGCTGCGTTGATGTAGTTGTTCAGCCGATCGGTCAGGCTCCCGCTGGTGACCGGCGAGACACCCGTAGCGTTGGGACGCTGGCTGGCATAGCCGAAAGCCGAGTTATAGTTCGTCGCCTGCGAAACCTGCAGGGGAAAGCCCGTCTGGTAGACCGACACGGCGTTCACCACCCATCCGCCGGCGATGTAATTCATCACGCCACCGTTCTTGAGCAGCGCCTTTCCCTTTCCCACAGGTAACTCATAAGAGACCGCCGTAGACCAGCGCATCGGCGTGTCTATGTTCGAGAACGCGTATTCGGAGCCCATGTCGTACGGATTCTGCGGCCCCTTGTTACCGCTGTTCAGCGTATTGCCGGGACCGCCGCCGCTCTCATCCCAGTTGCGCGCCCAGGTGAAGGTCGAGAGCAGGCTCAAGCCTTTGCCGAAACTCTTCTGGACTTTCGCCACCATCGAGTAATACTTCGCCTTATTGTTGTCGGAGAACAACTTGGTGATCTGGCTATAAGTCGGATAGGGTAGCAGCAACTGCGACTCCTGCACGAGCGAGGTGCCGACGACTCCCGTGCCGCCGTTCCCATAGTACGGATTGGCGACGGCCTGGCTGAGCGCGGAGCCCATCGAAAGCAGCGCCGGATTCAAGGCATTCGCGTTCAAATTGGCAGTGGTGGTGGTCAGGTGTGCGCTCTTCGAGCCGACAAAGCCCAGTTCCATGGCGAAGCCGCCGCCCAACTCGCGCTGCACGTCGAGCGAAAACTGCTGAACGTAGGGCGACTTCGCGGCCGGGTCGACCAGCGAAAAACTCTGCCCGATCCCGGTCTTGGCGCCAAGGCTGTTTCCGGCGGGCTGCAGGATGCCGGAGGCGAAGGCATTGGTCAGGTTGAGCGCGGGGGTCATGTAGTTATCCACCGAAGCGCTCGGGTTAGTGGTCTGGTTGTAACCGACGGTGGCGATCGGCGATCCGATCGCAAATTGGGGCGCCCAGAAAATGCCGTAGCCGCCGCGAACCACCGTCTTCGAATTCAGCTTATAGGCGAAACCGAAGCGCGGGCCCATCTTGCTGGAGGTCGGGTCCCCCACGGTGTCCTGGCCGTTGCCGGAATACACCACGGCGCCCATAGGCGAGAGGCCTGAAACATTGGCGGCCAGGGCATTCTTAGCCGTCCCATCGAAGTTCACAACCATGCCGTTATTGACCTCTTTCAGACCAGGCTCATGCTCCCAGCGGAGTCCGAAGTTTAGGGTCAACCGGCTGCTGACGCGGAAATCGTCCTGGACATAGAGTCCGTAATATTTGGCGACATCGGTCAGCTTGGTGGAAGTGTAGATGGCGGCGTTCGAAGGATATCCCAGCAGCATGTCGGCGAGGTCGGCGCCGCCCGAGCCGGAGCTGAGATTGGAAGACTTCGTGAAGATGCCGTTGAAGGTGTAGTTACCTCCGGCGTCGTTGGAGTCGTTGCCGGCGGCTTTGATCTCGCGGTAGTCGAAGCCGGCCTTCAGGCTGTGGCGGCCCAGATACTTCGAGATGGTCGCGGAGAAGTTATTCGAGGCGTGCACGTAAAACGAGTTGTTGTCGGAGACGCCGAGGGTGTACAAGTTCGTCATGGTGACGCTGGGGAACTGTGCCAAGGCCTTGGGAACCTGATTGACCAGCGAGGGGCTGAAGTTGAGACTGTTGAGATCGAACCCCTGGCTGGCATCGTAACTGTAATTGGGGAAGCGGTTGAAGCCGTAGCGGATGGCGATCACGGTGGTTGGGGTGACGGTGATGAGGTTATTCAACTGCGTCGTATCCACCCGGCGGAGCAGGCGCCACTGGTCGGGGCTCGAAGCAGTAGGGAATTCGGTATTGCCCGGCTCGAGCGAGAAATAGCGCAGATAACTGAGGCTCGCGCGCCACCAGTGGGTAATATCCTCATCCAGCTTTGCCGTGTATTGCGCGGCGCGGCACGGCAGGCGTCCGGGCGCGTTCAAGTCGTTGGCGCCGTAGTAACTCGGATTGGTGAGCGGCGCCTGGAAGCTGTTGGCGATGGCCTGGCCAGCCGGGTTGATACGGGTCGACGGTATGACATTGCCGGGGAATGGCTGGCGCACGCCGCTTGCCAGCGTCATCGGATCGTAGATGACTCGCAGGCTGCCATCCGAGTTAAGGCTCTTCGAAAAGTCGCCGGCTTTCTCGGCGGCGGTGGGAGCGGCGAAAACGGAGGACGACGATTGCGTGTCGTCGTAGTGCTCGAAGCCGAGATAGAAGAAGGTGCGGTTCTTGCCGTCATAGAGCTTCGGGATCTTTACGGCACCGCCGAAGCTGGCTCCCCAGGTGTCGTTCGGCTGGTCTGTGATGCCGACTCCGGCAGAGTTATTGAAGAAGCTGTTAGCGTCCCAGGCGGTTCGCCGCAAGTGGCCGTACAGACTGCCGTGATAGGTATTGGTCCCGGACTTCATCAGGGTATTGAACATACCGCCGCCGGTACGGGCCATCTCGGCATCGTACGTGTTGGCCTGAATCTTGACCTCCTGGACTGCTTCCAGGCTGGGGATGATGATGGCGCGATTGGTGGCATCGGTGATCGGCACACCGTCGATCAGGTAGTTATTGCCGCGAACCGGGCCGCCGGCAATCGAGATCTGCGAAGAGCCGCTCTGATCCTCCATGCGGTTATAGGCCGGGTTGCCGACAGGCACCACGTTTTGCGCCAACTTGGACAGCATGAACGGGTTGCGGCCGAGGTTCGGCAACTCGGTCAGCTTCTGGTTGTCGATGACTTGTCCTTGCGAGGCATTGGCGGTCTCGACCAGGGGAACCTCTTCCGTGACCTGCACGCTCTCGGTCACTGCGCCTAACTGCAGCTTGAGGTCAACCGCTACCTGTTGCTGGGTCCCGACCACAACACCCTTCTGCTCGAATTTCTTGAAGCCCGGCGCCTCGGAAACCAGGGAATAGGTTCCAGGTACCACTTCGTTGAACACATAGCCGCCGGTGGAGTCAGTGAGGGTAGACCGGCTCGCATTCGTGCCCTCGTTGATCAGCGACACTTTCGCGCTTGTCAGCGCGCCTCCATTCTGGTCGAGCACGGAGCCACGCACGCCGCCGTAATACGACTGGGCGTAGAGCGGCAATCCAACAACGCCGGCAACCAGTAGGGGGACTAAGTACGAATGGAAACTTGAACGCCAATGGAAGCGCGATCCGAAAATCGTCATAGCGGTTCTCCTCTGTTTGGAAGTAAGCTTTGCGCGATGGGTCGCTCTTACGCTGAGAAGAAGTCCCGCTCAGGACTCGACGCACTACAAAGTGATCCGGCAGTATCCCCGAAGCCGGGTTACAATTTGCGCTAGTCTATCACGGATATTTCTTTTTCGTGAAAGAAAAAATTCGTTAAATCGCCGGGTCGGAACTATTCATCACAACGGGGGAAGAACCGGGAAGGTTTACGACGCGGGGGCTGGGACGGATCCAGCGGACGTATGCGGCATGGAATACATAGAGGGAACAACCGATCGCGACGGCAAGGACGGCATTGACTGCCAGGACGGATATAGCCGTTGCAAGGAAGGCCGTCGCATCCACTAACTTCATTTTCGGGAGACGCCGCCAGGTGCTCCAGTCGAGCAGGCAAAGGCCCATCCAGGCGGTAACTCCGGCCAACGCGGGCAGTGGTATGTGGGCGACGAAGCCGGCGCCAAACCACAAGATTGCCGCGAGAAAAACGGCATGAAACAGATTGGAAAGCCGTGAAGTGCCGCCGCACCGGACTACCGCCAGACTGCGTGCGGGAATGCCGACACTGAGCGGCGCGCCAAACATGCCGGCACAGATGTTGGCAATGCCATAGGCTCCGAGTTCGGCGTCGGCATCGGCCAGAGGCATCCGCTTATGCCGGCCGCGAAAGTGCTCCACGACGCGCGAAGTAATCAGGATGTTGACCGAAGAGACCAGAGCCAGCGCGAAGGCCGCCGGAAGCACGGTGTAGACATCGCCGGGCGCCCAGGAGAAACCTACGAACGGAGGCAGGGAGCCGCTCAATCCGCCGACCTCCTTCTCGCGTACTCCCAGCAGGCGGGCCAGCAGGACCGCCAGCAGGACGCCGACCAGCGGTGCCGGCAGCCGCGGAGAGATGCGCGCGGCAAGGGTGGCCGCAATGATTACGATCAAGCCCAGGGCCAGAGGCGCGCCCCGCGCGTTTCCCAATTGATCGAGCACCGCGCCGATCTGTCCCAGTGCCGAGCCCGCGCCGCGCGCGCTCACTCCCAGGATCACGTCCGACTGGGAAATCAGCATCATGGCGCCAATGCCGCAAGAGAATCCAGTCACGACCGCATGTGGAATTCTCGTGATGTACCGGCCCAGACGCAGCACGCAAAAGCTCATCATGATGACCGAGGCCACCACGCAAACTTTGGCGGCGCCGCCGACCCCCTGGCTGTGGGCTGCAACCGCGAGGAAAGGGACGGTAGCACTCGCCGTGCCGCCAATCAGTACCGGGTTGCGGCCCAGGAGCGCGATGACCGGCGCCGTGAGGATAGAGGTAAAGACACCGAGGACCGGAGGCAGCCCCATCAGGGATGCCATGGCGAGGCCATACGGCAGGGCGATCAGCGCGGCGATGATGCCGCCAGAGACATCACCGAAAAGCTGCGCCCAGCCGTAGCGGCCCGCCTGCAGGGATCTTCTTCCGAGCAGTGCTCGTCGAATCAAGCCATCACCTTGAGGAACGCCGTCTTGAACTTATTCATTTCGTCCTGTGTCCCGATGGAGACACGGACGTAAGTCGGCCAACTCGGCCAGACGCGCCCGATGTAGATCTTCTCTTTGCGGAGCGCATCGATGATCTGTCCGCCCGGGCGGTTGACGTTCACCATGAACTTGTTCGAGACCGAGGGCACATATTGGAACTTATGCTTGTCGAGAAACTCGAAGACGTTCTCGCGCACGCCGGCAATGATCTTACGCCGCTCGGGAACCAGTGTCTTCGACTTCAGGCTGGCGGTGGCCGCGACCATGCCGGTAATCGGTAGTGCGCCCGCCGAATAGCTCTGGATCTTTTGCAGCAACTCAGGGCGGCCCAGCGCCGCGCCGGCGCGTAGTCCGGCCATGCCGTAGATCTTCGAGAAGGTGCGGAGAATGACGATGTCTTTGTCTTTCGCGACGAGGTCCGAACACATCTGTGCGCCTGCGATGTGGATATAGGCTTCGTCGAGCAGCAGAATGCTGCCCGCCGGCTTGTTTTCGACCAGCCACTCGATATCTTCCCGGGGAGTCAGTGTGCCGGTCGGGTTATTCGGATTGCAGACATAAATGACGCCGGCATTGGGATCGGCTGCGGCCATGGCCTTCACATCGTGCGCATAACTCTTAGTCAGAGGCACGCGGACCACCTTGGAGCCGATGAACTTCGCCGCACGCTCGCCCGCTTCGTATCCGGGGTCAGCGGTAACAAACGGCTTAGTGGGAGAGGTGAACGCCAGGACGGACTGGTGGAGCGGTGCGCTCGATCCCGCATACGGGTGCACGTACGACGGCTTCAGGCTTTCCATCTCGGCCATGGTTTCCTGCATCGAGAAAGTCTCTTCATACATGTAGCGGCCGCCGTTGGGCAGGATGGCCTGGATGGCGGCGCGGGCCTCGGCGCACGGGCCCAGAGGATTCTCGTTGGCGTTGATTTTAACTGCGTCCGGAGGCATATTTCGGACCGCGGAGAGCTGCGCCAGGGCGGGCTCGTTAAAAAAGGGCAGAGCGCCCGCGCCGGCAATCATGGAGGCGATGCGGCCGAAAGCACGGCGCGAAAAGCCCCGGCTTACTAAGTCTCTCATCTGTTGATCGGTAAGAATGGCGTCCATTTTCCCTCCTCAAGGAATTGTTCGGACAGGCCGGGCGGCCAAGGGTCACGGGGCGTCGGGGAACAGGAGGTTGGAACGATCGAGCGCGGCCGGTTCCCGAGCCAGCAGGCATTCGCGACTAGGGTCTGTGCGCTCGCCACCAGGAGCAGAACTGCGCCTACACGGGCGGGAATCCGCAGTCAGATGAACTCTATCAGCGGTCCCAGGGGTTGTCGAATCAATAAAATTTATCGGGCCGATTGAAGGGACGAACGGATACGTTGGATATCCTCGGGCTGCAGATTGAGGATGGGAGCTACCAGGCGGTCGGGAGAAAGGCCTTTGCGCGCCACGCCTTCCCTGGCGTGCGTGGACTCGCCGGTAAGAATATGAACTAACTCATGCGCCACCACGCGGCCCAGGGCGCGGCCGAAAAACTGGTCGGCATGGGAGTAATCGCCGGGGAGCATTCCCAGGCGGACGGAGGATACGACCTGGTCGCAGGCGACTTCGCTGAAGGGCTGCACTTGTCCGTCGGTCGCGTAGGTGTAGGCCAGCGGACCGCGTTCATCAAACAGGTAGCCCACCGGTTCGAGGATGCACCTGCCGTTGAAGCGGACTAACACCAGGGCTCCGGAAGTCTCGGCGGGCGAACCGCCTTTGGTGCGCCAATCGAGGTGGATGCCGGCGCTGCCCAGGATGCGTTCGGTCTCGCGTTCCATGGCGGTGACGGCGGGAGCGGAATGCAGTCCGCGGAAATCGAGCACCACGGTCAGCTCCCGGGAGGGCGCGACCGATTCGGCTGGTGCCGTCGTGGCCAGCAAGATCGTCAACACCGCGCAGAACAGGGCGAGGCGCATAAAACAGGTCCGGGCTTCCCCTCCGGAGCAGCCATTATATCGAAATTCTCTATGTTAACCTGTACTTCTACCGCCACATGCGCAACGTCGTGATCATCGGTTCCGGCTGCGCCGGAAACACTGCAGCTATTTACACCGCCCGCGCAAACCTCAAGCCCCTGGTGATCAGCGGGCATGAGGCGGGGGGCCAGCTTTCCCTCACCACTTTGGTGGAGAATTTCCCCGGGTTCCCGGAGGGCATCAACGGGCCGGACCTGGTGGAACACATGAAGAAGCAGGCGCAGAATTTCGGCGCTGAGTTTCTCCACGGCGCGGTGATCGACACGGACTTTTCCGCGCGGCCGTTCCGCATCAATGTGGAAGGCGAGTGGATGGAGACGCGGACGGTGATCGTCGCCTCCGGCGCGTCGGCTCGCTGGCTGGGGCTGCGGTCCGAGCAGGCGCTGATCGGACATGGCGTGAGTTCGTGCGCCACCTGCGACGGCTTCTTTTATCGCGATCGAAGGATCATGGTGGTGGGCGGCGGCGATTCGGCCATGGAAGAGGCCAACTTCCTGACCCGCTTCGGCCGCGACGTCACCCTGGTACACCGGCGGGACGAGTTTCGCGCCTCCAAGATCATGCTGGACCGCGCTAAGCACAACCCCAAGGTCACCATGCTGACGAACACCGTGGTGGAAGAGGTGTTCGACGTTTCGAAGCAACTGGTGACTTCGGTGCGGCTGCACGATCTGAAGACCGGCGAGATCTGGGTGCAGGAAGTGGACGGGCTGTTCCTGGCGATCGGGCACATTCCCAATACGAAGGTGTTCAAGGGCCAACTCGAAACCGACCCGGACGGCTACATTCTTTCGAAGGGCGGAGCCCGCACCAACATTCCGGGCGTGTTTCACGCGGGCGACGTGCAGGACCGCGTGTACCGCCAGGCGATCACCGCCTCCGGCGCCGGCTGTATGGCGGCCATCGAAGCGGAGCGATTTCTCGAAGCGGAAGGACATTAACTCATGATCGAGCGCATCTCACCCCCTGGAGCCCCCGCTCCGCGCGGTCCTTATTCCCCGGCCGTTCGCGCCGGCGATTATATTTTCGTGTCGGGCCAGATCGCGGTGGACCCGATTACGAATGAGACCAAGTTGGGCGACATCCAGTCGGAAACCCGGCAGGTCCTCAATAACATCAAGAACATCCTGGAAGGCTGCGGTTCGTCCCTGGCGGACGTCGTGCGCTGCGGTGTCTACCTGACCAACGCGGACGATTTCAAGCCGATGAACGAGATCTACTCAGAGTTTTTCGGGTCCGCTAAGCCTGCCCGCACCACGATCATCGTGGCGTCGCTTCCCCTTAAAGAGGCGAAGATCGAAATCGACGCCATGGCCTACAAGCCTGCATAGATTCCGGCGCGGCGTAGTGTAATATTGATTACTAAAGGACCTGATTGCGTCAATGCGCCCCGAGATCACCTACACGGTCTCCAGCCCAGATATCGTCTGGCAGTGCTTCGATGAGGAACTGATTCTGATTCATCTGGGCACGGGTGTTTACTATAGCGTGACGCAGGGCGGGGCAACCATTTGGCGGCTGATGGAAGCGGGGTATTCTCCCGAGGAAGTGGCCGCACATGCCTCCGATGGCGACGAAGTCCTCGCCTTCTGGCAGGTCCTGATCGAGGAAGGCTTGATCGTGCCCGGCGGTGAGAAGCATGGCGCCTCCGACCTGCCTCCGCGCGAAGAACTGGCTCGGCCCGCCATCTCGATCTACAAAGATATGCAGGACCTCTTCCTGCTTGACCCCATCCACGATGTGAACGAGGCAGGATGGCCGTCCTACCAACCACCTGCCGGGAACTGATGGGGGCAGCGGCATTTTTTGACGCTGTCCGCGAACGTTTCTGTGAGGCTGCGGCGAGCGGCGCTTCCGCGCGGGCTTACCGAATCGGCGACCGCACGGTGCTGTTGCTCTTTGCGAGCGATGAACTCGAAGCGACCCTGACTCCGGCGCTGGAGCACCTGGCGGTGGATCTCCTGCTCGCGGAACCGCCATCGCTTAAGGTCTTCCTATTTGATACGGCGGCCACCGGTGTCGCTCCGCCGCCGCCCGAATGGGATGCGGACAGCTACGGAGTGCGCGGCGAAATTGCGGGGTACAACACGGAGCGCATCCGGACGGTCTACCAGCCCGGGTCGGATGTGCTGCTGCTTTTCGACCGCGAACGCAGCGAGGCGATCTATTGGACTGCCAAGGCCGCCAACGTGCCTTACTGGGAATCGAGCTTTCCGCTGCGGACGATCTTCCACTGGTGGCTGGAAGAGTGGGATGACCAGCCGGTGCACGGGGCGGCAGTCGGACTCGAATCGGGCGGCGTGCTGATCGCGGGACCGAGCGGCTCCGGGAAATCGACCACGTCGCTGGCGTGCCTGGAAGGCCCCCTGCGCTATGCCGGCGACGATTACGTGCTGGTGCGGCACACGCCTCCTTTTGTATATAGCCTGTACGGGACGGCCAAAGTCGAAGGCAGCAACCTGGAGCGGTTTCCGCAACTGGCCGCTCTGGTTTCGAACCCGGGCCGCGCGGCGGATGAAAAGGCGCTGATCTACGTCAATCAGACGGCTCCGGAGCGGATGATATCCGGCTTTCCGCTGCGAGCGATTCTCGTGCCGCGAGTGACCGGGCGCCGGGACACCACGCTGCGGCGGGCGGGCGCGGGTGAAGCCTTCCGTGCGTTGGCGCCGACCACGTTGTTCCAGCTGCCGGGCGGCGGACGGCGGGCTTTCGACAAGATGAGCGCGCTGGTGCGAAGTGTGCCGGTGTATCTACTTGAAGCGGGCACGGAGTTGCCGCAGATTCCGGCTGCGATTCTGAAGCTGCTCGAATCGGGGGAGCCGGAATGACCGGGCCGTTGATCAGCGTGATCCTGCCCGTGTACAACATGGGGCACTTTCTGGCGGAAGCGATCGCCAGCATCCAGGCGCAGCAGTACGAGCCGATCGAAATCCTGGTCATCGACGACGGCTCCACCGATGACACGCCGCGGATCGCGGCCGGGTTCGGCGATGCCATCCGGTACATCCGCAAGGCCAATGGCGGCGCAGCGTCCGCGCGCAATACGGGATTGCAGGAGGCGCGCGGCGGGATCCTCGCGACGTTGGATGCCGACGACCAGTGGCCGGAAAACAAGCTGGCGCTGCAGGTGCCGAGGCTGCTGGCGGCGGACGAGCCCGATGTGGTGAGCGGCCGCATCCGTTACGTGGAACTGCCCGGCGCCCTGATGCTCGATTACCGCTTCGAAGGGCCGGACCAGACCGTGGCGCACATCCACCTGGGTGCGGCACTGTATCGGAGGCGGGCCTTCGACCGCGTCGGACCTTTCGACGTTTCGTTGAAGGTGGGTGACGATCAGGATTGGTTTCTCCGCGCCCGCGAACTGGGGCTGAAAATCGCGGTGATGCACGAGGTGACGCTGCTCTACCGGCTGCACGATTCGAATATGACGCGCGGTGCGAGCGCCGAGAAACTGGAACTGGCGGCGGTGATCCGCAAGAGTCTGGAGCGGCGGCGTAAAGCTGGCGGCGTGGCGAAAGAACTAGCCGCGTGGTCGAGCTTCGACGATCCGAAGAGGCCCGAATGAGCGCGCTGGTCAGCGTGGTGGTCCCGGCCTACAACGCGGGCCGCTATCTGGGCGCGGCGATCGAGAGCATCCTCGCGCAGGACTACCGGCCGATCGAAATCATCGTGGTGGACGATGGTTCGGAGGACGATACAGAGGCGGTGGCGCGGTCGAATGCCCCGGCGGTCAGGCTGGTAGCGGGCGCGCACGCCGGCGCGGGTGCCGCGCGCAATCGCGGAATCGAAGAGGCTCGCGGCCCGTACCTGGCATTTCTCGATGCCGATGACCTGTGGACGGCGGGCAAACTCGCGCGTCAGATGGAGCGGCTCCAGTCCGATGCTTCGCTCGATTACGTACTCGGCCAGGCCGTGGAGTTTCGTGACGAAGCGGAGGGCCGGGTGATGGCCGGCGCGGTGGCAGGTGCGATGCTGATCCGCACGGAGGCCTTCCATCGTGTAGGGCCGCTGCGCACCGACCTGCGGCTGGGCGAATTTATCGATTGGTTTGCACGCGCCCGCGAACTCGGGCTGCGCAGTGAGATGCTTCCGGAGGTGGTCCTGCGGCGGCGCATCCACACTACCAATACCGGAATCCGCGAGCGTGCGGGGCGCGTGGATTATGCCGAAGTCGTGCGGGCCGCGCTGGCACGCCGCCGCGGAACGGCATGATCGGGCTGCCGGACGAGGGGCAGTTGCTGCTGCTCGAGGCGGCGCTCGGCCAGGGGGATTCGGCGGCGCAATCGTGGGCGGAATGGGAGCGGCGCTACAAACTCGACCGTCCGGACGAAGGCTCCTACCGCCTGCTTCCGCTGGTCTATCGAAATCTAACCGCGCAGGGGCACGGCGGGCCGGAGTGGAACCGTCTGAAGGGCATCCACCGGCGGGCGTGGTCGGAAAACCAGGTGCTGTTTCATCGCGTGCGTCCGCTGATCGAGGCGTTGGCCGCTCGCGATATCCCGGTGA
Organism: Terriglobia bacterium; assembly: GCA_963796675.1. Taxonomy (GTDB): domain Bacteria; phylum Acidobacteriota; class Terriglobia; order Bryobacterales; family Bryobacteraceae; genus CAWCDJ01. Next base: position 367,764 of record CAWCMS010000013.1, on the reverse strand, counting down.
TGCTCCTGAAGGGCGCGGCATTGGCTTCGCTGGTCTATCCTGACTCGGGGTGCCGGCCGATGCGCGATATCGATCTGGTAGTACCGGCGAAATTCGCGCCGGCGGTCTTCCGGCATGTGGAGGAGCGCGGCGCGAAATCGCTCTACTTCCGGCCGCGTGAGATATCGGACGGATTCCTGCGCTTCCGCCACGCCATGGATTTCGAGCTGCGCGGAGGCGGCTTCGTCGACTTGCACTGGCACGTGCTCCATTTGTGCTGTCACGAAAGCGCCGATGCTCTCTTCTGGGAGGATACGGAGGCCTTCGAGTTCGGCGGCCTCGAGGCCGAGACCTGTGGCGCCACGGGGCAATTGCTGCAGATCTGCACGCACGGGATTGTCTGGAGCCCGGTGCCGCCCGTGCGTTGGATCGCCGACGCCGTGTTACTACTGCGCAGCGGCCGCGTAGTGGATTGGAAAAAGCTGACAGCGGCGGCCGTACGGTGGGACATCGTGCCGTACCTGCGGCATTCTTTGGCGCTGCTGCGCGAGCGTTTCGCCGCGGAAATCCCAGCCTGGGTGCTCGAAGATCTGGAGCGCGCTCCGGTCAGCACGGCGACGCAAGCGGAGTTCGCGCGCGAGTGTATGCCGGCCGCTCCGCGCACGGCCTGGCAGGACCTGCTCTCGCTCTACGCGCGATGGCGGCGATCGCTAGGCGGCGCATCGCCGGCGGCGAATGGCCCGGAGTTCGCGCGACACCTGCAGTATGCGTTCGAGCTCGATAGCCCGTGGCAACTGCCCGCACAGTTCGCGAAGTCGGCCGTGCGGCGGCTATCCGGCGCGCAGCCGTGTCAGTAGATCGGCATTGACCTTGGCCTTCACGGTGCGCCGATCGAGTCCGAGGCGGCGCGCGGTTTCCTCGTAATTACCCAGGCGGTGGTAAGCGATGGTGATGTAGCGGCCGAGCAACTCCTCGGCGGTCAGCTTCCCGGCGCGGACGTCCTCGGCGAAGGCGTCGATCGGGTCCTGCGGCGCGGCCTGCGATGGCCGGTAGTTGCGGCGGATCAGCACATTCTTTACGCACTGTTCGAGCTCGCGATAGTTGCCCGGCCAGTGGTAGCCGGGGCTGAGGCGGCCTTCGATCCAGCCCATTACTTCGTCGGCCAGCGCTTCGGCTTCCGGGCCGGCGACGCGCCGCGACATATAAAAGACCAGCTCGCGAAGGACGCCCGGAGAGTCGGTAAGCTGCTCGGCGAGAGAGGGCGTGGCGACCTGGTCGGAGCAGAGGCGGTAGTAGAGGTCCTCGCGGAACTGGCCACGACGCATGAGTTCCGGGAGGTCGCGGTTAGTGGCGGTGATCAGCTTGCCGCGGAACTGTCGCGCGGCGGTTTCACCCACGGCGTGGAAGGTGCGGGTCTCGATGACGCGCAGCAGTTTCACCTGAATGGCGAGGTCGAGATCGCCCAGTTCGTCGAGGAACACGGAGCCCGATTCGGGGCAGGTATCCAGCCACCCTTTGCGTCCGGCCACCGCTCCGGTGAAGGCGCCGCGGCGATGGCCGAAGAGTTCGGACTCGACCAGCGTCGGCGAGAGCGCCGAAATGTTAATCGGGAAGAACGCTTCGTCATCTTCGCCGGCGAACGAGAGCCGGCCGTCGTCGAAGGCCGCGTAGCGCGAGGCCGCGATGGCGCGGGCGGCCAGTTCCTTGCCGGTGCCGGAGGGGCCGGTGATCAGGGTGGCGAATTCGCCCATGCGCGCGTAGAGTGTGCGGCGGTAGCGGCGCATGTCGTGCGTGAAGATCGATTGCCAGATGCCGGCTCGCAAATTGGCGGCGGGCAACGAGCTGCCGATGATGTCGCGGAAGACAAATTCGAAGGCGCGCTGGATCTGGCGGAAGCAGGCAAAGGTGTGGCGCGGGTCGTGGCCGGTGGGCAGGCGGACGCCGTCGATTTCGAAGAAATGCCGCCAATCGGCGCGGTAGCCGGCAAAGAAGCGCCAGCGCGTGGCGGAGTCGGCGGCGAAGCCGAAGGCGGCATCGTAGAAGTTCTGGTAGTAGCGCGTATAGAGCAGGTGAAGGATGGCGTCTTCGTAAAGTACGAGGTCATGCTCGCGCGGCCGTGCGCCGCGGCTGAGGCGGCCGCGGAGATCTTCTGCCAGCGGCTCCAGCTTGCGGTAGATGCGCCACACATTTTCGCGCGGTCCAGGCTGTTCCAGGCGATAGCTCCAGACCGGTTCGCCTTCCACGAATTCGTCGCCCAGCACGGCGCGCTCGTGGGTGACGCGTTCGGGCAGGAAAGGGTTGGCGTAGCTGAGCGAGGAGACGCTCTCGAGCAGGCTGCGGAGGGCGTCGGTCAGGAAGACCATACACAGATTGTATGGCAGCCATACATTTTCTGTACATATCCGAAAGCCAGCTTGTGCCGGAGCCATTGATTCTCAGATACTTACGGACGGCATTCGTTTTGCATTAGTTAAGGTATGGCCCGCAGCGGATATAGCGAGATTCTCAAGAACGGCGGCTTTCAAGCGTTTCTCTGGACGCAGTTCCTGGGCGCCTTCAACGACAGCGTCTACCAGACGATCGTGGCCCTGCACGCGGGCAGCGTAAAGGGCGGCGCCTGGGTGCCGCTGGTACCCGCCGTGTTCACGGTGCCCGCGCTGCTGTTTTCCGGCTGGTCCGGGCACCTGGCGGACCGCGTGAGCAAGCGCAGCGTGCTGATCGGCGTCAAAATCTTCGAAATCGCCGTGATGGTGGTGGGGCTGGCGATGCTGCACGCGGGCTCGTTCGGCGGGATGATGCTGGTGGTCTTCCTGATGGGCCTGCACGCCACGGTATTCAGCCCGGCCAAGTATGGAATCGTCCCCGAAATGCTTCCCGGCAGCGACCTTTCGCGTGGGAATGCGCTGCTCGAAATGAGCACCTTCGTTGCGATCGTGCTGGGGATCGCGGGCGGCGGCCTGCTGTTCGCGGTGTGGAGAGGCGTGGCCTGGCGCATCGGCATCGTGACCCTGGCGGTGTCAGTCGCCGGATTTCTGTGCAGCCAGTGGATCGCGCGGGTGCCGCCTTCGGGCGCCAAGCAAGCGTTCCCTGCGAATCCGTTCGGCGATATTGCGGCGAGCACGCGCCACCTGCTGCGCGACCGGGCGCTGTGGCTGGCGGTGCTCGGAGTCTGCTACTTCTGGTTCGCGGGCGTGCTGCTGAAGACCGACCTGCAGTTTTTCGGATTGGAGGTCCTGAAGGCATCGGACCGCGGCGTCTCGCTGCTGTGGGGTTTTCTGGCGGTGGGAATCGGCGTGGGGAATCTGCTGGCGGGGCGGCTTTCCGGCGATAAGGTCGAGCTCGGACTGGTGCCGCTCGGCGCCGGCTTCATGGGGCTGTTCGCGATCGCCGCATGTTTTGCGGGGCGGTCGGCGATCTGGGCTGCGGCGGCGGTGGGGCTGATGGCGCTTTCGAGCGGCCTCTTCGTGGTTCCGCTGTACGCGTACGTGCAGCAGCGCAGCGACCGCCAGGAAAAGGGCCGGGTGCTCGCCACCAATAACTTCCTGCAGACCTTTGGAATGCTCCTGGCCGCGGGGTTGATGCTTGCGCTGCATACGGAGCTGCACGTGGGCGCAAGCGCGATCCTGGCGGGCTTCGGCATTCTGTCGATCGCGCTGGCTGTGTACATCGTGCTGGTGGTGCCGGAGTATTCGGTCCGCTTTGGGCTCTGGCTGGCTACGCATACCGTGTTCCGCATCCGCATCGTGGGGCAGGAAAACGTCCCGGTGCGCGGCGCTGCGCTGCTGGTTGCGAATCACCTCTCGCAGGTGGACGGATTTCTGATGGCGGCGTGCGTGCAACGGTTCATCCGCTTCCTGGTGTGGAAGCCGTATTACGAAAAACCGCTGTTCCACCACTTCCTGCGGCTGGCGAAGGCCATTCCGGTAGGGCCGGGACGCGAGGCGCTTCACGCCGTCCGCGCGGCGCGGCGCGAACTGGCCGAAGGACACGTGGTCTGCATCTTTGCCGAGGGCGCGATTAGCCGCACCGGCAATCTGCTGCCGTTCCAGCACGGGCTGGAGCACATCTCGCGCGGGCTCGATGTGCCGATCATCCCGGTGCATCTCGATGGCGTTTGGGGCAGCATTTTCAGCTTCGAGCGCGGACGCTTTCTGTGGAAGTGGCCGCGGCGGATTCCCTATCCCGTGACCGTCTCTTTCGGCGCGCCGATGCCCGCAGGGTCCTCGGCACACCAGGTGCGCGAAGCGATCCGGGAACTCGGCGCGGAAGCCGCGGAGCAGCGCAAGAAGCGCGAAGGCACGCTCGACCGCCGGCTCATCCGCACGGCCCGCCGCCACTGGAACCATCTGGCCATCGCCGATTCGACCGGCCGCGAGCTGACCTACGGACGGCTGCTCACCGCCGGCCTGCTGGTGGCGCGGCAGTTGCCCGAGGAGCGGATGATCGGAGTCGTGCTGCCCGCCAGCGCCGGGGCCGCGGTGGCGAATGTCGCCATTACGCTCGCGGGAGGCGTCCCGGTCAACCTGAATTTCACGGCGGGCCGCGACGCGATGGCTTCCGCCATGGCGCAGTGCGGCATCCGGACCATCGTCACCACCAGGAGACTCGCGGCGCAGGTGGAGGGCCTGGAGGCGTCGGTCGTCTTCATCGAAGAGCTGCTCGCGCGGCCGGGTACGATGGCGAAGTTGCTGGCGCTGCTGGCCGCCCGGTTTGCGCCGAGCCGAGCACGGCACACGCCCGATTCGCTTGCGACTGTCTGCTTCTCGAGCGGCAGCACGGGAGTTCCCAAGGGCGTAATGCTCTCGCACCATAACGTCATCGCGAACATTGAGGCGATGGCGCAGGCATTCCGCATCGATCCCGAGGGGCGGCTGGCCTCGGCGCTGCCGTATTTCCACTCGTTCGGTTTTACGGTGACGCTCTGGTTTCCGCTAGCGGTGGGCTGGAGCGTGGTCTACCATCCGAATCCGCTGGACGCGAAGGCGATGGGAGAGCTGGCTGCGAAGTACCGGCCCACGATGCTGCTTTCGACTCCCACTTTCTGCTCGGCCTACGTGCGGAAGTGCGAGGCCTCGCAGTTCGCGTCCTTGCGATGTGTGCTGGTGGGCTCGGAGAAGCTGCGCGAGCCCGTGGCGCGGGCGTTCGAAGAGAAGTTCGGCGTGGCGCTGCTCGAAGGCTACGGCGCGACGGAGATGTCGCCGGTGATCGCGGTGAACGCTCCGGATTTCGAAGATCAGAAGGGCAGCAAGGCGGGAACGGTGGGGCAGCCGCTGCCGGGAGTGGCGGCGCGCGCGGTCGACCCGGAGACATTCGAGCCCCTGCCGCCGGACACCGAAGGCCTGCTGCTGGTCAAAGGACCTAATCGCATGATGGGCTACCTGGGCCAGCCCGAGCGCACCGCCGAAGTGCTGCGTGACGGGTGGTACATCACGGGCGATATCGCCGCGATCGATAGCGACGGGTTCCTGCGCATCACCGACCGGCTCTCGCGCTTCAGCAAGATTGCAGGCGAGATGGTGCCGCACGTGAAGGTCGAAGAAGCCATGGCGGCGGTGCTCGACGGCGCGGCCTGCGCGGTGACGGCGATCCCCGACGAGCAGCGCGGCGAGCGTCTGGCGGCGCTGTACGTGGCGCCAGGCGTCGAACCCTCGGAACTGTGGCAGCGGCTGGCGGCGACGGACCTGCCGCGGCTGTGGCTGCCCAAACGCGAAAATCTCTATCCGGTGGAGTCGCTGCCGCAGCTCGGCACCGGCAAGCTGGATCTGCGGGCGCTGCAAGAGATGGCCCGCCGTCTATCCCAAGTCACAGTCTAAATTCAAGCGCGCTCAAGGAGGCCGCTATGGAAAGCCTGCTCTTGTTGTGTCTGATCGTAGTGTTGGTGGTCCGGCGGATTCAAATTCGCGACCGCTTCGAGCGAATCGAGCGCGAGGTTGCGCAGTTGCGCTATGTTCGCAACTTCGCGCCGGCGCCGGCCGTCGTGCCGCCGACCGAGCCGGTTGTGCTGCCGCCGGCACAGGTCGCAGCGCCGCCGGTGGTCGAACCGCCAAGGGTGCCGGTGGAGCTGCCGCGCTTCACGGTGCCGCCTTCCGCTCCGCGCCGCTCCAGCACGGATTGGGAAGCGACAGTCGGAGGCAACTGGCTGAACAAGCTCGGCGTGGTGATCCTGGTGATCGGGATCGCGCTGGCGCTGGGCTATTCATTCACGCGCATGGGCCCGGCGGGACGTGTGGCCCTGTCGCTAGCGGCGAGCGCGGCGATGCTCGCGAGCGGCATGGTGCTCGAACCGCGCGAGCGCTATCGCACGTTCGCCCGCGGCCTGCTCGGCGGCGGATGGGCCGCCCTCTACGTCACCGTGTTTGCGATGCACGCGGTGCCCGCGGCCCGCATCGTCGATAACGTCTCGCTGGCGCTGGCCCTGCTTTTGGCGGTGGCCGCCGGGATGATCGTTCATTCGCTGCGCTACTGTTCGCAGACCGTAACGGGGCTCGCCTACTTCCTCGGCTTCCTGACGCTGGCGATCACGGAGGTGACCGGGTATTCGCTTGTGGCGGTGATGCTGCTGGCGGTCTCCCTGCTCTATGTGGCCCGGCGTTTCGAATGGCGGACGCTGGCGCGCCTGGGCGTGGTGGCCACGTGGCTCCTTTGTGCGCACCTTCTGCCCGTCCACGCGTTCTTCTGGCAGCCGGCCCTGGGCCTGCTTGCGATCTACTGGCTGGTGTTCGAAGTCTTCGATCTTCTGATGCCCGACCCCTGGATTCTGCCGTGCAACCTGGCAGGCTTCCTGTTGCTTTCGCTGCGTGAGTTAGCACTCGCCGAGCCTGGCCGCATCTGGCAACTGCTGGCCGTGCTGAGCGCGGTCTACCTGGCGGGCGCCCTGGTACGAGCGAAGTCCGGCCGCTGGCGTCCGGCGATCACGGCAGCGGCGGGATTGGCAGCGGCCGCCATCTGGCTCCGGCTCGACGCGCAGTGGGTGCCGCTCGGGCTGCTGGCGGAGGCCGAGGTGCTGCACCTCGCCGGAATCGCGCTGCGGCAGGACTACTTGCGGATTCTGGCGGGGCCGCTTTTTGCGCTCGATCTGGCAGACCTGGCGATCAATGTGGCGCCGCAGTTTCCAAGCGCGATGTGGACACCGGTGGCCGCCGCCAACGCCGCGGCGCTTTACGGCAACCGCGCGCTGCGCCGCGCGGACGTTATCTACGGTTTCGGCGGACTGGCGATGGCGGCGCTGCTTGCCGGCACGCACGCGCCTGCAAACGATCGCGGGCTGGCATGGATCACGCTCGCTGCGCTGCCCTTCGCCGCGGGATGGCTGTGGCAGCAGTTTGACCTGCGCGTCCACGGATATCTGCTGGCGGTACTGGGCGTTTTCGCGATGGCGTACCAGTGGCCCGAACGGGCGCTCTCGCTCGCGATCGGCGCGGCCCTCTGCTACGCCAGCGCTCTGTGCGCGCAGTTTTCGGCCGCCGGCCGCTTCCTCGATGCCGAACCGGAGAGCCTGCGCTTCGCGGGCGCCGCGATGGGCGGAGTGCTGTTCGTAGCCGCTCTGTGGCTATGGCTTCCGTCGGCGGCCCTGGCTCCGGCGCTGGCCGTATTGGCATTGGTCGCGGCGGCTCCCTGGAAGACCAACGATCTTCGCTGGCAGGCAATCGCGCTCGCGCTGCTGGCCTTCCTGCGGTGCGTGTGGGTGAACTTCCGCGACCCGCATCCGGCGATCGCGACCGCCGGCGTCATCGCCTGCCTTTACGCGGCACAGTGCTGGAGCCCGCGGGGCGGCCGCCGGCGACTCGGCTTTTCGCTGCTCGGCACCACGCTGCTGACGGCGCTGCTCTTCCACCAGGTCTCGGGCAGCCTGTTGACGATCGCGTGGGGCGCCGAAGGCGTGCTGCTGCTGGCTTCGGGTCTCCCGCTGCGCGACCGCATCCTGCGGCTCTCGGGCCTGGCGCTGCTGTTCCTCTGCATCCTGAAGCTGTTCGTGTACGATCTGGCTTCGCTCGCCACCCTGCCGCGGATCTTCTCGTTCCTGGTGCTGGGCGTGATTCTGGTCGGGGTCTCGTGGATCTACACGCGGTTCCGCGAACGGATCGAGCGGTACCTGTGAATGCCGTCAGCCGAGGCCGGGAACGCCGCCGAGCGTCTTCGCCAGGCGGACGGCGCGCAGGATGCTCTGCACCACCGCCTCGGCTGCGGCCGATCCGAGCACGTTGATATCGGCGCGGTGGTCGCCTAGCGAAAGAGCGAAGGTGGTGTCGCCATCCATCATCGTATTGACGGGGTAGATGGCGCGCGCGAGCCCCAGGCCGGCGAACTGCGCGAGCTTGGTGGTCTCCACCTTGGAAAGGCGGGCGTTGGTAGCGACTACGGAGAGCGTGGTATTGACCCGCACCAGGCCGGCGGGCGGGCGATTCCGCATCACCTCTTCGGCGTTGGCGAACTCCCGGCCGGCCGGGGTCTTGCGCGCACCGGCCACGATCTTGCCGGTAGAGGGATCGCGCACGTCGCCGAACGCATTCACCGCCACCAGGGCCGAAACCAATACGCCGCCCGGCAGGGACACGGTGTACGATCCGACGCCGGATTTCATGGCATGTTTCATGCCGAGCGCCTTGCCGACGGTGGCGCCGGTGCCGGCGCCGACGCAGCCTTCCACGACGGGGCCGGAGTTGGCCGCCGCCGCCGCTGCCTCGCCCATCGCCAGGTTCGGCCGAACGCCGGGTTTGCCGATGCCGAGATCGTACAGGATCGCCGCCGGCACGATCGGGATGCGCCCGGCGGGCGTTTCGACACCGGCGCCGCGCCGTTCCAGATAGCGGCGTACGCCCGATGCCGCTTCCAGGCCGAACGCGCTGCCGCCCGCGAGCAGAATGCCGTGCGCGGTCGGATCGACGTGCAGCGGATCGAGCGTCGGGGTCTCCTGAGTGCCGCTCGCCGAGCCGCGGATATCGACGCCGCCGGTCGCTCCCTGCTCGCACAAAACTGCCGTGCAGCCGGTAATTGCGTCGAAATCGGAGACGTGTCCGACGAGAATTCCCGGGATATCCGTAAGTCCTTTACCCATGAGACTTATGCTTCTATGGTAGCATCGAGGTTTCGGGGACCTTCCTTCTTGCTCGATCCGTTGAAAGCGCCTGTTGCCGCGGTACAGGATTTCTTCTACCTTACTGGTCGCGCGTTCAAAAACATCTTCCGCAAGCCCCACTACACCGACGACATCATCATGCAGATGGACATGATCGGGGTGGGCAGCCTGACAATCGTCGCGATGACCGGGTTTTTCAGCGGCGCGGTCATGGCGCTGCAGATGTCCCGAGCGCTGGCGCAATATGGGCAAGTCGGGAAGACCGGCACGCTGGTTTCGCTGACCCTGGTTCGCGAGTTGGGGCCCGTGCTGACCGCCATCATGGTAGCCGGCCGCAACGCCTCGGGTATCGCGAGCGAGCTCGGCTCGATGAAGGTGACCGAGCAGATCGATGCCATGCGCGCCCTGGGTACGGATCCGACCCAGAAGCTGGTTACGCCGCGCCTGATCGCCACGGCTGTGATGCTGCCGCTACTCACGGTGATTGCGGATTTTGTCGGCATGTTCGGCGGGTTCATCATTGCCGACCTGTTCCTGGGCCTCTCCTCGCGGCAGTACTGGACCAGCGTGTGGCAGGCGCTGGTCTGGAACGACGTGACGCAGGGGCTGCTGAAGCCGTTCGTGTTCGCCATCGTGATCTCGATGGTGGGATGTTTTTACGGCCTGCGGACCAGTGGTGGAACGCAGGGTGTCGGCCGTTCGACCACCCAGGCAGTGGTGGCAGCCGACGTGCTTATTTTTATTCTCGATCTCTTGCTGACGAAGATATTCGTCAGCCAAACCTCATGACTTCCGGCAATGGAAGCGCGGCGATTCTCCGCTTCGACCACGTGACCGTCAGCTATGACGGCGCGGACGTGTTGTCGGATATTTCGTTCGAAGCCTTCGAAGGGGATTCGCGGGTGATTCTGGGCGCCGCCGGCAGCGGCAAAACCGTACTGCTGAAGACCGCGCTCGCCTTGATCAAGCCGGATCGCGGTAAAGTGTTCGCCTTCGGGCGCGACCTGACGTTGGCTTCGGAGCGCGAGCTGTTCGAAATCCGCAGCAAGATCGGGATGTTGTTCCAGGAAGGCGCGCTGTTCGATTCGCTGACCATCGAAGAGAACGTGGCCTATCCCCTGCTGAACCAGCCTTCGATCCGCCTGCCGCGTGAAAAAGTGGTACCGAAAGTCACGGAAGCTCTGAACTTCGTGGAACTCGGAGCAACGCTCGAAAAGTATCCGAGCGAACTTTCCGGCGGCATGCGCCGCCGCGCCGCCATCGCCCGCGCGGTGGTGACGGAGCCTCCGCTGCTGCTCTACGATTCGCCCACGGCGGGCCTGGACCCGATTACCGCCCACACCATCATCGCTTTGCTGATCAAGGAGCGGGACTTGAGCCAGACCACCACGCTGGTGGTGACGCACCGGTACCAGGACGGAAACCTGATCGCGAATTTTCGCTACAATTCGGAACAAGGGCGGCTGGAGCCGGTCCGCCACGGGGACGGACGCCGCGCGCAGACCACGTTCATGGTGCTGCGAGAAGGCCGCCTTATTTTTGAAGGGGACCAGCACCTGCTGGAAACCTCGACCGATCCCTATGTACGCAAATTCGTGAAGCCTCGGGAATAGACAATGCCGGAACGTGCCAGAGTCCGCTGGTCGCAGCTGAAGGTCGGGGTGGTGGCGCTGAGCGCCTTCGCGATCCTGTTTGTTCTGATCTTCCTGCTGACCAGCTCCAAAGGATTCTTCCGGCACTACGAACCGCTCTACACCTTCATGGACGATGCCTCCGGGCTGGCCGATGGAACGGCTGTCCGGCTGAACGGGTACACCATCGGCTACCTGGACCATGTGGACCTGACCAATTCGCGCGATCCCAACAAGGCAGTCCGGTTCGACATGCGGGTGAAGCCGCAGTTTCTGCCCCACATCCCGGTGGATTCGCTGGTGGAGATCAGCGCGGCCAACCTGCTAGGCGACAAGTTCCTCAACATCACCCGCGGCAAGTCCACCCAGACCGTGCAGCCGGGCGCGACGCTGGCCAGCGTCCAGGGGCAGGACATTCCGGAGTTGATGGCGCAGAGCGCGAACCTTCTGAAATCGTTCCAGACCATCGTCAACCGCGTGGACAACCTGCTGGCGGGCGTGGAGGCGGGCAAGGGCAATATCGGGCTGCTGCTGAAAGACCGCGAGCTTTATGACCGCATGAACGGCATCGCGTCCGAAGGCCAGAAACTGCTGGCGGACGTGCGCAACGGCAACGGCACCATCAGCAAGCTGCTCTATAGCGACGAGCTGTATAAAGATATTCGCTCGCCGCTGCAGCGTATCGACGCCATGATGGCCGATCTGCAGGCCGGCCAGGGCACCGCCGGAAAGCTACTCAAGGATCCGGCGCTCTTCAACGACGCACAGCAGACGCTGGCCGAGATCCGCGGCCTGGTGACCGACCTCAATGCGGGCAAAGGCACGGCCGGCAAGCTGTTGAAAGACGAGCAACTCTACCAGCGGCTGGATACGCTGGTCGCCAAGTTCGGGACGACGGTGGACAAGATCAACGCGGGCCAAGGCACCATCGGACAGCTCATGGTGAACCCGCAGCTTTACGAATCGCTGAACTCGATGACGCACGAGATGCAGGGGCTGGTGAAAGATATCCGTGCGAACCCGAAGCGGTTCCTGACCCTCAGGCTGGCCATATTTTGAGCTCCCGGAAGTGCCTGGTCGTGAATGCCGACGATTTCGGCTTCACGCCGGATGTGAATGCGGGCATCGTGGAGGCTCACCGCGGCGGCATCCTCACGGCGACTACCCTGATGGCGAACGGCGATGCCTTTGACGACGCCGTACGCCTGGCGCGCGAGACTCCGAGTCTCGATATCGGCTGCCACCTGGTGCTGATCGGCGGGCGGTCGCTGGTAACCGGCAAGCCATTTCCGTCGAGCGTTCCGCAACTGGTGGCCGCGTTGGCGAGCCGCGAAATCCGGCCGTACGAGGAACTGCAGGCGCAGGTGCGGCGCATCCGCGAAACGGGCATCCGGCCGTCGCATCTCGATACCCATAAGCACACGCACCTGGCGCCGCCGGTACTCGACGCAGTGGCGCGGCTGGGCGAGGAGTTCGAGATCCGCTGGGTGCGACGCCCGTTCGACTTTCCGATGAACGCGCTCCGCGGCACCGTCCCGATGCTGAAGCGGATGACCAGCGACGCCATGGGTCTGCTGCGCCGCCGCTTCCATCGTGTGCTGAATCGTCACGGCTGCCGCACCACCGACTACTTCGCCGGGTTTCAGATCACCGGCCGCTTCCGCACGGCCGAGCTGGTCGCGTTGCTGGGGGTGGTTCCGGAAGGGACTACGGAACTGATGTGCCATCCCGGGCGTTGCGGGGACGCACTACGCTCCGCACCGACGAGATTGAAGCAGAGCCGGGAAGAAGAACTCGAGGCGTTGGTTGCTCCCGAGACGAGGCAGGCGCTGGAGAGGAATGGAATTCGGCTGGTGGATTACGCGGGCTTAGAGTAAGTGGGGCAGACCTCCCGGTCTGCCCGGTTTTTTTACAACTTCAAAACCGGGCAGGCAGGAATGCCTGCCCCACATGGCACTACTTCACCGAAACGGTCACGCCGGTCTGGCTGCTGTTCGAGCCGACCTGTACTTCGATCGGCAGGTCGCCAGAGCGCGCCGTTGCCGGGATCTGCACGTTGACCTGCATGACGCCCGAGACCAGGCCCGGGGCTTCGCCGTAGAAGGTGACGGTGGTCGGCTGGCCGTCGATCCGCACCGCCACCGGAAGCAGCGGTTGCGGCGTCAACGGGTTGCCGTTGGGATTGACGGTGGTTACCTTGCCCGTCACGCCCGCCGGGTTGGTCTGGCCTTCTCCGGTCATGTACAGCACGACGACATCGCCCTTGTTCGCGGGGTTCGACGTCGAGTTCAGCGTGTTGTTCGAGTTTAGAATCGCGCCCGGTCCGCTACCCGACGAGTTCGCCGTGAAGAGGCCCGGAACCGAAGCGAGCTGCGTAACCGACACGCCGTTCGACGTCTGTCCCAGGTACTTCACCTGGACGCTCGGGTTGACGCGGAACACGGGCGTCGCGATCTCGTACGGCACTACCGCCGAAACCTGTGTGCCGCTCGCATAGATCATCGGCGAAGGATATCCGCCTACCAGCACCTGAACGCCGCCGATGTTGGTGGAGACGGCGCCGTTCGAATCGAGCGTGAGTCCTACCGGAGTCGACGGGCCGATGTTGGTCCCGAAGATCGTGATGACTTCGCCTGCGGAGATATTGTTCGCCGTGGCGAAGCTCGCGCCGCTGGTCACACCGTTGATGGTCGGCAGCGGAGCGGTGACGTTGATGGTGACGTTGACCGTAGTGGACCCGGTCGCGGTGCCCGTTCCCGCCACCACGATCGTGCCGGTCAACTGGCCGGCGGTCGTGAGAGCCGAAGGATCCACCGAGACGGAGAGAGTCGCCGGAGCGGTTCCCGTGGTCGGAGTGACCTTGAGCCAGCCGGAGCTGGACGGCGTAGCGCTGAAGGTCAGGCCGGCTCCGCCGCCGACGCTGATGGACTGCGCCGTGGGGGCCGGATCGCCCGCCCGGTAGTTGAACGTCAGGGTCGTGGGCGACGCTGTGATGGAGAGCGACTGTACTGTCAGGGTGACAGGAATGTCGAGCGGACTTCCGCTGGTCGGGACGACGTGAATTGTACCGTTGTAGGTTCCGCCCGCAAGACCCGTGGGATTAACGTTGACGACGAGCGTGATGGGCGTGGACGCCGATCCCGGGGAAACGGATAACCACGTGGCGCCCTGCGTCACGGAAATCGAAACTCCGATACCGGCGCTGCCGGAGGCGCTCGATATGGTCGGATATTGCGAGTCCGGCGCAGTGCCGCCCTGCTGATAGCTAAAGCTCAAGGAGCTCGGGCTGGCGGAGATGGTTGTGCCCCCGCCCGAACCGGAAAGCGTCAACGTCACAGGAACGGTCTGGGTGCTCGTGCCGGAAGTGAGCGCAACATTACAGGTGTACGTTCCGGCAGACAATCCCGAAGTGTTGGCCGAGACTGCCAAGGTGCGGTTGGTTGTCTGCGTGCCATTCGGCGAAACAGCCAGCCATCCGCAATTGGAGCCTGAGGTTTGAACCGAAAAGGCGGTGCCGGAAGGGCTTGTGCTGACGCTGACATTTTGCGAAGCCGGCTGCGTCCCGTTTACTACGCCGCTGAAGCTCAGCGAAGTGGGGTTGAGCGTCAGAGGGCCGCTGCCTCCGGAAGAGGAAGTCACCAGGGCGACCACTGGAATTGCCAGCGGGGTGTTAGCCGCGGTGGGAGCGGTGATCGTAATGGTGGCCGTGTGCAGCCCGCTCGAAAGTGAAGACGGATCAATGGTCACCTGCACCGAGGCCGGCGTGGAAGGAGTGGCCGAGCTTCCCAGTTTGACCCAGGAGTCCGACGACGCAGCCGTAAACGCGATGTTCGAACCATCGCTAGCCGAAAGCTGCAGTGTATCGGTGGTGGCCGGCGTTCCAGATTGCCAGGAGACATTGTAGCTCCCTCGGCTCGCCATAATAACCGGCGAAGGAGTCACGTACATCGTGACCGGCACGGCCACGGTACCGCTGGAGGTGGCGATGGAAATCGAGCCGTAGTAAGTTCCAGGGCTTGCGGAAATCACGGACACATCGACCAACCCAGGAGCGCTCGTGGTGGTTGAACTCGCGCTGATGAAGTTCAGGCCGGTCGAACTGGTGCTAATGGTGTAGGGGCCGGTTCCCGCGACTGTAATAAACTGGTCCGCCGGCGACGCGCTGCCGGCCTGGTAGCTGAACGTCAGACTGGTGGGCGCGACCAGGTTGGAGCCGCTACCGCCGCCGCCACCGCTACCGCCACCGGTGCCGACGGTATAAGTGACCGGCACCTTGACTGTCACCCCGGAGCCGTCGGCGGCGGCGATAGTGAACGATCCGGTGTACACGCTGTCGGCGAGCGCTGCGGGGAAGGCCGAGTTCGCCGTCACTGTCAAGGTTGCACTGGTGCCGGAAACGACGGTCCCGGAATTAGGAGTGACCGTCAGCCAGGAGCCGCTGGGTGAGATGTTCGTGATGTTGAAGGGAACCGCCGCGGCGCTCGTCGTGCCGACGTTGACCTGGATGGCGATGGCGGCGCCCGAAGCCGACGAAAGCGTCACCGAATTGGGGAACACGCTGATTCCGGTGCCGCCGGTGCCGCCGCCGCCGCTGCTGCAACTGGAGCAGTAGCTCACCGGAATGCTTACGCTGCTGACCGCATCGGCCATCACCGTAATCGTGCCCGCAGTGCAACTCCCGGAGACGTCGCAGGACTTGGTTAAGCTCACGATAAAGCTGACCGAGGTGCCGGTGTTGGTCTGGTTTGTGACACCGAAAACACGGGCTGGCGCTTGACGTCACAGTGAATGAGCCTACCGTGCCGGTGGCCGTCACCGTGACCGACACAGAGCTTCCACCCAGGCTGGGGCTGAACATAACCGAAGCCGGACTTGATGTAAGTGTTACGCTAGTATAAGCAAACGAAGGCGCGGCTACCAGCAGCGCGGTCGCGAAAAGGAATGCGAGCTTTTTGAAGGGGTTGTAAGCGGCGTCCATAGCGTTCCTCGGCAAAACTGATGATACAACATCGCTTTGCGCAATTATAGATTTCAACCTCTGTTTTG
This sequence comes from Terriglobia bacterium, assembly GCA_963796675.1. Classification (GTDB taxonomy): domain Bacteria; phylum Acidobacteriota; class Terriglobia; order Bryobacterales; family Bryobacteraceae; genus CAWCDJ01. The sequence continues at coordinate 352,032 of CAWCMS010000013.1, read as the reverse complement.
GCTGAAATCAGGATGGACGCGGAATACTAATCTTACATCTATTTCAAGATCTGGAAAAGATTACTATAGTCATCGGTCCAAAGGCGGATTCTCTTTTTGGACGTGATTTCCGCAGAATGCTCGACCTCGTAAGGATCGAAGCCCGGCTGCGGCGACGTAATCAGCACCCAGGTCGCGCCGAAGACGTCCTGCGATTCGTCGTCATCGGTATCCACCACGCGCGCCACTTTGCCCAGGGCCGCGCGCTCCTGTTCGAGGACCGGCTGCAAATCCAGATAACGATTGGAGATATGTACTGCGAGGATGCCGTCCGGATTCAAATGGCGGAAATAAAGCTTCATGGCCTCCTCGGTCAGCAAATGGACCGGGATGGAATCGCTCGAAAATGCGTCCACCGCCAGGATGTCGAAATGCTCGTCCGCCTCCCGCTCCAGAGATAGCCGTGCATCGCCGAGCGCGAGATCGACCTTCGCCTTGCAATCGTTCAGGAAGGTAAATTCGGTACGCGCCAGGCGTAAGACCAGCGGATTAATCTCGTAAAACCGGTAATAGTCGCCGGGACGCCCATATGCGGAGATGGTCCCGGTGCCGAGACCGACGACGCCCACGCGCAGTGCCTTGGTCTGTCCTCTTTCGCGGATCGCGACGCCGATGCCGGTATTCGGGCCGTAGTAGGTAGTGGGCAGGTCGCGGCGCATCGGATTGAGGAACTGCTCGCCGTGATTGATGGTGCCGTGGGTCAGGGTGCGGGTGGCGTCGAACTGGGAGGCCGGGCCGGAATCGCGAACACGGAGGGCGCCGTAAAAGTTACGAACGGTCAAACGATAGTCGGCGGTCAGCTGGCGGACCTGGTAACCGAGATAGCCGGCGAGGATCACCGCCAGCAGTTCCGCGCCGAGGGCCGCCCACTTCCCGGCAATGCGGCCGCGATGGAGCGCGATCAGCACCGCCAGTCCGGCGAGAGCCACCAGCGCCAGCAGCACGTAGGTCATGAAATCGTCGGCCTGGCTCCAGCCGCTGTTGATGAGGTTGGTGATTCCCGAAGCGGCGGCGCTGAGCCCTCCGCGCTGTCCGTAGGCTATGAAGCCCACGGCTCCGAGCGCGGCCACCGCGACGGTGATGAGGGAGGGCGGCAGCAGGCCGCGGAACCAGGAGTATTCGGCATCGCCGCTGAGCACAATCAGGGTCAGGAGCGCGCACAGGGCCAGGCCGATCTGCAGTTCGTAGAGGGCGTCGAACAGGTGCGGTGCGACGAGTCCCACCAGCAGGCCGCCCAGGGCGCCGCCGGCCGACATCATGAGGTAGAAGTGCGTGAGGTACTTGGGATGCGGTTTAAGACGCGCCAGTTCTCCGTGGCAGACCATGCAGCAGGTGAACAGGCCCATCGAAAACAGCGGCACCAGCACTTTGATCGGCACGCTACCCGCGAAATCCACGCTATTGGCAAAAGCCATCGAGCCCAGCGCTACGGCCAGCACCTGCAGATAGGGATTACGGCGGTACCAGCCGCTGCCTTCGAAACACAGGATGAAGCTGAGCAGGTAGATGCTTAGCGGCACCACCCAGAGGAACGGGATGGCGGCCACGTTCTGGGTCAGGTGATTGGTGATGGCGAGCAGCAGGACTGAGGCGCAGGCCGGGAGCGCCACCCACAGCGTATACAGGCGCAGGCCCGGTTTCTTGCCCTCGTCCTCTTCCGCCGCGGCGATCCGGACCGGGCTGCTGCCCGCGCGAAACGCCGTGTAGACGCACAAGACGATGAAGGCGCCGTAAGCGATCGACCAGATGGCGGACTGCTCATGCGTAGTGAAGACCGGCTCGAACAGGAACGGATAGCTGATGAGGGCGAACATTGAGCCGGCGTTCGAGAGAGCATACAGGCGATAGGGCATGGCGCCCTTGAAGGTGCGGGCGTACCAGGCCTGCAGCAGGGGGCCGGTGGTGGAAAGCAGGAAGTACGGCAGGCCGATGGTGACCAGCAGGAGGCGCAGGATCCCGAACGTGGGGTCCTCGGAGCCCGTGGGTTTCCATGCCAGGCTGGGGTAGATGGGAAGGACGGCGGCGCTTACCAGCAGCAGGCTGCCATGCACGATCATCTGGACGCGCGGCTTCAAATACCGGACTACTGCGTGGGCGTAGAGGTAGCCGAGCAGCAGGGCCATCTGGAAAAAGAGGAGGCAGGTGGTCCACACCGCCGCCGAGCCGCCGAACCACGGCAGAATGATCTTGGCGATCACCGGTTCTACCTGGAACAGCAGAAAGGCGCTGACCAGAATTGTTAACGCATAAAGCAGCATGAAATTCCCCAAGCCGGTCCCGTAGCCGGCTTCCGATTAGCGGTAGGCCGCCACCCCGGTGACCCGCTCCCCGATCACGAGTGCGTGAATGTGGTCGGTACCCTCGTACGTCTTGACGGTTTCCAGGTTGCAGAGGTGACGCATGACCGGATACTCGTCGGTGATGCCGTTGGCGCCGAGGAGGTCGCGGCTAAGGCGCGCGCAGTCGAGCGCGATGGCCACGTTGTTCCTCTTGAGCATCGAAATGTGCGCGGGTTCGAGTTTCTTCTGATCCTTGAGGCGGCCGGCCTGTACTGCCAGGAGCTGCGCCTTGGTGATTTCGGTGATCATCCAGGCCAGCTTTTCCTGCACGAGTTGGTGGGAGGCGATGGGCCGGTCGTCGAACTGCTTGCGGAGGATCGAATACTGTCGCGCGGTCTCGTAGCAGTCCATGGCCGCGCCGAGAACGCCCCAGCCGATACCGTAACGCGCCTGGGAAAGGCAGGAAAGCGGCGCTTTGAGGCCTTTGGCGAGCGGCAGGCGGGCGCTTTCCGGCACCCGGCAATCGGCAAACGAGAGGCTGGAGGTCACCGAGGCGCGCATCGACCACTTGCCGTGAATATCGGAGGTCGTGTAGCCCGGGGTGCCGCGCTCCACCAGGAAGCCCACCACGCCCTCGGGGCAGCGAGCCCAAACGACGGCCACGTCGGAGGCGGTGCCGTTGGTAATCCAGGTCTTCTCACCGTTGAGGATCCAATGATCGCCGTCGCGCCGCGCGGTGGTGCGCATGCCGGCGGGGTTCGAGCCGAAATCGGGCTCGGTCAGCCCGAAGCAGCCGATCGACCGGCCGCTCTGCAGGCGCGGCAGCCAGTGCTGTTTCTGCTCTTCCGAGCCATAAGTGTAGATGGGATACATCACCAGCGCGCCCTGTACGGAGACAAAGCTGCGGACACCCGAATCGGCGCGTTCCAGCTCCTGCATGACCAGGCCGTACTCCACGTTGTTCATGCCGGCGCAGCCATAACCTTCGAGATTGGCGCCCAGGAACCCGAGTTCGGCCATCTCGGGGACGATTTCGGAGGGGAACCGCGCATCGCGGTAGCAGTCGCGGATCAAAGGCAGGATCCGCTCCTCGGCAAACCGCCGCGCCGTCTGGCGCACCATCAACTCCTCTTCACCGAACAGGGAGTCGACGCAGAAGTAATCTACGCCTCGAAAAGCCATTCCGTTCTTTCCATTGTCGCAAAAATGCGCCCGGCGCCCACGCTTACCAATTCGTAATGGAGCCGTCGGGGCGGTAATAAAGCTGGGTCCGCGGAGGGTTCGGCTCCGTGACTTCGGATACCAGTTTGAGCTGCGACATATCGAGCTCCACGCCCAGGCCGGGGCGCTCGTTCGGGTAGAGCTTGCCGTTCTTGAAATCGAGGCCCACCGGCATGTGCGGGATGGTGCGGCCGCCGTAGTTGTACTCCATCAGCACGGGGCCCGAGAAGGTGCCCAGGCAATTTACCAGAGCGGCGGTCGAGATCGGCCCGGTGAAATGCGGAACGATGCCGACGAAGTGGGTCTCGCAGATCGCCGCCACCTTCAGCATTTCGGTGATGCCGCCGACGTTCGGCAGGGTGGCGCGAATGTAATCGAGGCTGTGGCTTTCCACCAACTTGTTGAAATCCCAGCGGTAACCCCATTCTTCGCCGGCGGCGAGCGGCACGCTCACCTTCTGCCGCAGGATCGGCAGGTCCTGGTCGAACGCTTCGGTGCGGACGGCGTCTTCGACGAAGTAGGGCGCGAAATCGCGAATCAGTTCACAGCCGCGGATGGCGTCGATCAGGTCGAAGCGCTGGTGGAAGTCGATGCACCAGTCGCCGTTCTTGCCTACCCCTTCGCGCACCGCCGCGCAATCCTCGGCGATCTTGTTGACGCGCTCGTGGGTGTTGAAGGTGCCGTTGGAGGGCGTGTCGGCCGCGCCCATGCGGAAGGCGCGATAGCCCGCCTCCATGGTGGCCTGCGCGCGCTCCTTGAGGCTCATGCCGCGGCGGACGCCCGGAATGATGCCGGCGGTGTTGTAGCACTCGACATGGTCGCGCGCCATGCCGCCGAGCGCGGCGTGGACCGGCAGTCCGAGCGCCTTGCCGCGGATATCCCACAGCGCCAGGTCGAGCGCACCGATGGCGTCGATCTTCTCGCGCCCGGGCGGGTAGAAGAAGGAGCGGGTCATATCCTGCCAGAGGTGTTCGATGCGGCTGGGGTCCTGGCCGATGAGGCGTCCGGCGACGGGATCGATCAGGTCTTTGCTGCCGCCTTCGCCGATTCCGGTGATGCCGGCATCGGTTTCGATAGTGACCACCATGTCGCTCTGGTTGAAGAGCGGATTGGGGTTGGGCGGCTGATACAGGCGCACCCTCTTGATCTTCATCTTAGGGACGGCTGCCCGGGCGGGCGCTGGAGAGGCGGCGCCGGCGGCTCCGGCAACGGCGAGCGACTGGAAAAACGATCGGCGATTCATGAATATATGCCTGCCGCATAGTCTACAGCACGGCGCGCCCGGGGTGAACTCGTGCTATAGTTTTTCGAAATTGAAGCTGATCATCCGTAATCAGACCCGCCAAACGGTTTTGGCTGATGCCGCCGAGCTCGCCGATACCAGCGAGAAGCGCCGGAGAGGCCTGCTGAAGCATACCAGCCTCGCGCCGGGCGAAGGCCTGTGGATCGCGCCATGCGAGTCGGTCCACACATTTTTCATGAAGTTTCCCATCGACCTGGTCTATCTCGATAAGAAGCTGAAGGTCAAAAAGGTCCGTCACGCGGTTCCGGCGTGGAGGCTGTCGGCCTGCCTTTCCGCGCACTCGGTGCTGGAGCTGCCGGCGGGCGCTGCGGCGCTGGCGAAGACCCAAGTAGGCGACGTGCTGGAGACGGAGAAACCAGGGTAAGAAATATTGCCACAGATGAATGCAGATGAACACGGATAAGCAGTTTTGTCCGCGTTTATCTGTGTTCATCTGCGGCTTGAATTCTTAAGGCTCCAGTTTCAGGATCATGCCCTGGTCGGTCGCCATCCACAGGTCTTTGCCGGCGCCTGCCAGGATCACATTCGTGGCGTCGGCGCGGTAATCGACCGGCATCTGCTTCCAGGTCGTCCAATCGCGGCTTACGAGCACCTGCACCTTGCCGGGTATCAGGCCGCGCACCTGCCCGCTGGTTTTCACGCCCGCCAGGTACGCGGTGCCCCCGGCGTCGAGCCAGATGTCGGAGATATCGAACTGGCGGTCCCGGTATACGGTGGCGCTTTTACCGGTGTGCCAGTCGATGCGGTAGGCCTCGCTCGGATAGCGGAACGAGTTCGAGTAGCCGATCAGGCCCAGTCCTTTGCCGTCCGGAGACAGGCGGATGCGTTCCACTTCGCCGAATAGCGAGGCGGAGTCGGCCTTCCAGGTCTTGCCGGCGTCGTGCGTCACCAGGGAATAGGAAAGGTGCGGAGTGTCGCGGTAGCGCAGCGCGCTTTCCGGGTCGACCCACTCCGGCATCCGCTGATACATCCGGCGCGGCGGAAGGTTGAAGCCGGTGATGATGCCGAATTGTTTGGTCGCGAAGGCGATGTCGGTGTAGGTGCTGTACTCGGGGTTGCCGGGCGGATCGGCGGCGGCGGAAACGGGCGTCCAGTGGCGTCCGCGGTCGTGGGTTTGGAAGATGCGCTTCCGGGTCCCGGCAGCCCAGCCGTCGTTTTCCGAGGTGAAATAGACTCGCAGGGTTTCGCCCGGAGGTTTCGGCAGCCTTCGCCAGTTCTTGCCGGCCTCGGTGGTCTCGTAGACGTTTCCTTTGACGGTGACCAGCCAGCCCAGGCTTTCATCCAGGAAGTAGAGCGACATCGGGACGTCGGGCAGTTCCACCGTCTGCCAGTGGGCGCCTCCGTCGGAAGTGACCAACGCGACCGATTTCTTGCGTCTGCCCTGCTCCTCCACGAACCCCACCGCCACGCCGCGCGCCGCCGAGGCGAACTGCATGTCCACGAAGTGCAGGGTGGTCTTGTCCTCGTCGTAGAAATACTGGGAACGCCAGTGCTGTGCGGCAAGCGGAGCCGTCCCCACCAGTAGCAGTGCCGCCATCCCGCAAATGCCGCGAATCGATACCAGAATCACCCGTGCCCTATTGTTTCATTGGAACCGGCCCCGAGGAAAGGACCAGATGGACATGGTTGGCCTGGTCAAGGGCTTCGGGCGAAAGCCGTGCCAGCACGAGCACGCACCCGACCTGCTCGCCCACGGTGGTCAGCACTTCCATTTCACTGCCGGTGTGCTGATGTGGAGCCTTGTGCTGGACGTTGATCACGCCGACCACCTTATTCCGCGCGATGACCGGGGCGGAAAGGAAGGCCTCATAGGTGTCTTCTTCCAGTTCGCCGAAGGCCTTGAACCGCGGATCCTTGTAGGCTTCGCGAGGAATCGCGAGCAGGCGCCGCTCGCGCGCGACCCAGCCGGTCAGACCCTCATTCCACCGCAGCCGCAGCTTGCCGATGGTGGAAGGGTGCGGCCGGTTGGACGCACACAGCACCAGTTCCTCGCCATCACGCAGATAGACCAGGCAGGAGTCGCACTCGGTGAACTCCACGATGAGCGTCACAATGCCGTTCAGTACATCCTGCAGGCTGACGTCGCGAACCATGAAGCGGCTGACCTTCTGAAACAGGCGCAGTTGCTGTTCGATCCGCTGGAACCGGGCTTCGAGCTCTTTGGCTTTCGGCACGACTTTATTATAGCTTCGGGGCGGGAACCTTCCGAATGGCGGGTTACCGGGCGATCCCCTACAATCATAGTTTCGGAAAACGGACCGATGGACAACCCAGCCGATTCCCAGTTCGCTGCTTGGAACACTCCCGAGTGCCCGTTTGCTATCGAGTACTCGCTCCGCGTGCTGGACGATATCCGGCTGGCGGTGATGGATGCGTTTTTCTCGCTGCCGCGCGGCGGCGCCGAGATCGGCGGCATTCTGCTGGGCACCTACGACAAGCGGCAGGTGCGGATTGCCGATTACGCGCCGCTCGATTGCGAACACGCCTACGGTCCGTCGTTCACGCTCTCCGATCGCGACCACGCCAAGCTGGAGGAGTTGCTCACGATCGCCCGCCGCAGCGGCGGCAGCGTGGGGCCGGTCGGCTGGTACCACTCGCACACACGCAGCGAGGTCTTTTTCTCGGACGCCGATATCGCGATCCACAAGCATTTCTTTCCCGAGCCGTGGCAGATCGGCCTGGTGCTGAAACCCCACACGTTCGAGCCGATGCGGGCCGGCTTCTTCTTCCGCGAAGCGGGCGGCAAGATTCACGGCGAAGCGTGCTACCGGGAATTCAAGCTCGATCCGCAACTGGCGCCGCAGGCGGCCGCGGCGGTTGCGGGCGTGTCGCCGGGGGCGCTGCCACCGCTGCCACTTCCGGCCAGGGCCCCGCTGCGCTTGGAGCCGCCGGTGATGGTGATGCCTGCGCGGACGGAACCGGCGGCCGTGCCTCCGCCTGTGCCTGCTCCCGTTCCTGCGCCGGTGGAAGTTCCTTTGCCGACCTTCGCCTCCATCGGGCAGCCGGCTCCGCGGCGCTTGAAATGGGTGGTGGTTGCGCTTCTGGCCGCAGCCGCGAGCGCTGCCGGCGCCTATCAGACGCGGTCTGTGTGGCTGCCTCCAGCCCAGGCTGCACTTGTCCGTTTCACAGCCAAGCCGCCCGCGGCGGCGCCCGCACCACGGCCGCAGCCCGCGCCTCCTCCGGCAACTCTGGGCCTGAGCACAGTCGATCAGAACGGGCAACTGCACATCACGTGGAATCGCGACTCCGCCTTGGTGCGCGGCGCCGCCAGCGGAATGCTCTCGATCAGCGAAGGTCCCCAGCCGCTAGTGATTCCGCTCGACCCCGCTCATCTGCAGAACGGCTCGTTTACCTACGGGCGGGAGAGCGGCCGCGTGGACGTGAGCCTGACGGTCGAGGCCGCCAACGGCCAGGGCACGAAAGAAGTGGCGACGTTCATCGGCGCGGCCATCGAGAGGTCCAAGGCGGAAGATGCCGCTGTTCTCAAGCAGCGCGACGATCTCGCCAAGCAGGCCGACAAGTTGAAGGCCGATCTCAAGAAGCAGGCGGAGCGCACCAGGAAACTTGAAAACACCGTGGACCAGATGCGCCTCGAGATCATCCGCCAGCAGCGCACCCGCATGCAGAACATGAGTCCCGACGCGCCCAAGGTGCCCGGCAAACAGTAACCGCCCAACGCGCGGAACTTCTTTTCCAAACGTGGTGTCTATCTGGGTGGACGCGGACACACCAAGCGATTCGCCACCGCGAAGGTCCTCCAAACCAACCTCACACTCGCCGGAGGCTTCGTGTGTCCGCGCTCCATAGAAAAGGAGCCTAGCCATGTTTGAAACCGCCATTCTCGCCGGCGGCCCGGGGAAGAAGCGCGTCTGGACGACGTGCGCCGGCATCACCGGAGAAGCGCTGCTGGTCGCGGGCGCGATGATCGCGCCGATGATCTGGACACAGGTGCTTCCGAAAGCACAACTCACCACATGGCTCACCACGCCGAGCGCGCCGACCGCGCCGGTTCGTCCAATTCCCGCGGACCCCGTGGTGCGCCCGCGCGAACAGGTACGGCGCGCGTTCCAGTTCACCAACGTACTTCACTTGTTTGCGAAGATGCCTGCGCATGCGGCGATGGTGGATGACCCTCCCGATGTCGGACCTGCCGGGCCGTACGTGATTGGCGCGCTGCCAGGCGACGGGCGGGCCGGAGGTACGGGTATCCTCGGCGATGTCCTCAACATGGTGGACAGAACTCCTCCTCTGCCCGCTCCGCCAAGGGTCGAACCGAAACCCGTGGAAAAGACACCCGAACGCATCCGGCTGGGCGGCCAGGTGTTGTTGGGGCGTCTCGCGTCTCGCGTGGAGCCCGTCTATCCGCGGATCGCGATCCAGGCGCGCATTGCGGGCGAAGTGCGGCTGGACGCTGTGGTCGGGACGGACGGCCGTGTACGCGAACTACACGTGTTGAGCGGCCATCCAATGCTGGTTCAGGCGGCGGTGGATGCGGTGCGGCAGTGGATCTTTCAGCCCACGCTGCTCAACGGCGTTCCGGTGGAGGTCAGCGCGCCGGTGACGGTTACTTTCCGGCTGGGGCAATAGACAGGAACCCGCTCACGTTTTCCCACAGCAGTTTCGGGAAGCTCTTGTCGAGATAGGAGCGGATGGAAACGTAGCATTGGTCGCACTGGTTGGTGCGGGTGAACTCTTCCACCATGCGGGCGCGATCGGAGAGCTCGTAGCGCCGGAACTGCATGGAGCAGGGCTGCAGTTCGCCGTCGGCGGTGACCACCAGGAAGCGGAGGCCTGCCTTGCATCCGGGGGTGCCTCCGTTTTCGAAGTAGCGCCGCGTGGCCTCGAGCGTGGTAGGTGCGTTGACGATCCAGTTGGTGGAATCGCGGCGCCCTTCCACGCGATCGAGCTGGCGGTTGAGCTCGGCGATCTGTTCCGGTCGAGTTCAGAAAGTAATCGCGGCAGCCGGTGCGGCGCGCCGAGTACGCGCTGTAGCAGAGGTTGGCGCCCCACTCGCGAGCTTTGTCCGCGATAGCATTGATCTCGCCCACGTTTTCGCTGGTGATGCAGCTATTGAGGACGATATCGTCATGCCCCAACCGCGTCAGCCGTGGGATCAGGTCCTCGAGATGCTGGTACAGCCCAGGGTAGACACGGAAATCGTCGTGCCGCGCGTCGGGAAAATCAAGACTCACCGAGAACTGGTCGACGCCCGCATCGCGCAGCGCCAGGTACTTCTCCTCGGTCATCAACGACCAGTTGGATACCAGGATGGTGTAGGGAGGGCGCGAGCCGCCCTTGATGGTGCGGACGATCTCCACCACGTCGCCGCGCATGAGCGGCTCGCCGCCCGAGATCTGCACCACGCACGGGCGCAGTACCTCCATGTAACGCACGTAGTCGGTGGCTTTGAGGTTGCGCGATTCGTCGCGCGGACCGCCGTGGTCGCAGTGCTTGCAGTAGCACGTGCACGCGTCGGTGACTTCGAAGGATACGACGATGGGGCGCTCGGCGAGCCAGTTCAACGACCCCCGCCCGATGATCCGGAGGGATTGCGCCAGAGGAACCTTTCGCAAATGGCGATGGTATCATGCGGCGCGGTATTCTCGAAGCGTGCATCGACTGTGTGCGCTCCTGGCCGCGTTGCCGCTGGCGGCCGCTTCACCGCCCGCCCGGTTCGCCGCCCACACCGTCGCCACCGGCCTGCGCGGCGGCTATCAGGTGGTGGCGGCCGACCTCAATCACGACGGCAAGCCCGACCTCATCGCCCTGGCCAGCGGCATGCCCGATCTCGTCTGGTACGAGAACCCCGGATGGGAGCGTCACGTGCTTGCTTCCGGCCTCTCCCGCATGATCAATTGCGTGGTGGTCGAAACGGGCGGCCAGACCGAGATCGTCGTGGCCAGCGGATTCGATAACCAGGCGAAGCGCAGCATCGGCAATGTCTCCGTGCTGCGGCCCGGCGCCGATCCGCGCGAGCCCTGGAGCCTCACGGAAATCGATCGCCTGCCTGCCTCGCACCGGCTTGCGGCTGGCGAAGATCGACGGCGGTGCGCCGGTGGTGGTGAATGCCGCGCTCACCGGTCCGGAGGCCGAACCGCCGGACTACCGCGGCCACACGCCGCTGGTGTATTACCGCCCCGGCGAATGGAAGCGCCACGAGATCAGTAGCGAGAATCAGGGCGTCGTACACTGCATCTACATTCTCGACTGGGATGGCGATGGCCGCGACGATATTCTCACCGCCAGCTTCGAGGGCATCCACCTGTTCCAACTCGGCAAGGACGGCTGGAGCCGTACGCAGCTTGCCGCGGGTGATCCCGCGCCGTGGCCGAAGTCCGGATCGAGCGATATCGCGGTGGGACGGCTCGGCAAAGAGCGGTTCATCGCCGCCATCGAGCCCTGGCACGGCAACCAGGTGTCCATCTACCGCCGCAAGGGCGGCGCGTGGCGCCGCGAGGTCATCGACACCTCGCTGGTGGACGGCCATACCATCGCGACCGCGGACCTGAACCGCGATGGCCGTGATGAAGTGATCGCCGGCTTCCGCGGCGGAGAGCATAGCGTCTATGTCTACTCGTTCGACGGCAAGCGCTGGAACCGCCAGACGCTCGACGCGGGCGGCATGGGCGCGGCTGCCTGCACTGTGGTGGACCTGAATGCCGATGGCCGGCCGGATGTGGCCTGCATCGGGTCGCCCACGGCCAACCTGAAGTGGTACGAGAACCTGGGCAAGTGAACTTTGTGGGGCGGTCAATCCTGACCGCAGCCGCCTTTCCAGGCGGCTGGACTCGCTCGAAAGCGAGTCCGCGGGCAGAATTGCCCGCCCCACTTGCCCTGCTTATCCTAACGATTCCTTCCGCCGCAGCGTCTAAGACACGTCATGTTCTCCTCCCTTGCCGGCGATCTTCGCTATGCGCTCCGCACCATGGCGCGCAATCCGGGCTTTACGGCCGTTTCGGTACTGGCGCTGGCCCTGGGAATCGGCGCCAATAGCGCGGTCTTCACGGTCGTGAATTCGGTGCTGCTCGAGCCGCTGCGCTTCCGCGATCCGCAGCAATTGGTCGTCGTGCGCGAACGGAACCTGAAGGCCGGGTTCCCGCAATTCTCGCTTTCGCCCGGCAACTACCTGGATTATCGCGACCACAATCGCTCTTTCACTGGAATCACTGCCTTTGCCGGCACCGGGCTGAACATGGCCGGCGGTTCCGAGCCGGAGCGCCTTCGCGGGGCGCGGGTCAGCCAGGAATTCTTCGATGTCCTGGGCCGCACACCGATGCTCGGCCGCACGTTCACCCAACAGGAGAACCAGCTCGGCTCGCATCACGTGGCCATCCTGAGCTACGGGTTGTGGCAGCGGCGATTTGGCGGCGCGCGCAACGTCCTGGGCCAGACCCTGAAGCTGAACGACGAGCTTTATACCGTGGTCGGGGTGATGCCGGCCGACTTTCAATTCCCCGCGCGCGTCGAGATCTGGACGCCCCTGGCGATGAATCTGCAGAACTGGCAGCAGCGTGGCGGACATTATATGGGCGGCGTCGGGAGGCTGAAACCCGGTGTTTCTCTGGCGGCGGCGCAGGCGGATCTTAACGTGATCGCCGCGCGCGCCGAGAAGGCTTTTCCACGATCCAACACCGGATGGGACACCACGCTCCAGACCCTGCAGGAGGCGGTGGTCGGCCGTATCCGGCCGGCCATGCTGACGCTCACGGCGGCGGTCGGGTTCGTGCTCCTGATCGCCTGCGTGAACCTGGCTAACCTGCTGCTTTCGCGCTCCGCCTCGCGGCGGCGCGAGATCGGCATCCGCAGCTCGCTGGGCGCCGGAACGTCGCGGCTGATCCGCCAGTTCCTGACGGAGAGCGTGCTGCTGGCGGCGGTGGGCGCGGCGGCGGGCCTCCTGATCGCGTGGGTGGGCACGAGGCTGCTCACGGGCCTGAATCCGGATATTCTGCCGCGCGCCCGCGAAATCGCGCTGAATGGCCGCGCCCTCGGGTTTACGGCGGGCATCGCCGTGCTCACCGGCATCCTCTTTGGACTGGCTCCGGCGATCCACATGGCGAAGACCGATCTCATGTCGGCCCTGCGGGAAGGCTCGCGCGGCAACGCGATCGGCTTCCGCCGCAATCGTCTGCGGAGCGTGCTGGTGGTGGGCGAGGTGGCGCTGGCGCTGGTGCTGCTCTCGGGAGCCGGACTGCTGATGCGCAGCTTCTACCGGCTGCAATCGGTGGAGCCGGGCTTCGATCCGCACGGCGTCCTGACCTTCCATACCAACCTGCCCTCGGCCCGCTACAAGGAAGACGAGGCACAGGCGGCCCTCTACCGGCGCGCGCTCGACCGGCTCCGCGCGCTGCCGGGCGTGACCTCCGCCGGGGCTGCACAGATTTTTCCGCTGGCGGGCGACGACTTCATCCTCGTCTTCGAACAGATCGGCAAGCCCCCGGTTACGCCCGGCAACGAGCCGTCCGCGGCGTACTATGCCTCGACGCCCGGATATTTTGCCTCGCTGCGCATCCCTCTCAAGCAGGGCCGCGAGTTTACCGAACATGACGATGCGGGCGCTCCGCCGGTAGCCATCATCAGCGAGACGATGGCGCGCAAGTTCTACGCCCGGGAAAATCCGCTGGGCCAGCGCATCCGCATGGGCAACGGGTCGAAGCCCGCGGAGATCGTGGGGATTGTGGGAGATGTGCGCGATCAGCAGCTCGATACCGAAGGCAGGCCCGCGGTTTATGAACCGGCTGAACAGGTTCCCTTCAGCGACATGTATTTCGGCCTCCGCACGGAGAAAGACCCGGAGATGTTGATCTCGGGTGTGCGCGCCGTGTTCCGCGATCTCGACGCGGAGCTTCCGCTCGACGCGGTCGGCACGGTGGATGCGCTGGTCGATTCGTCGCTTTCGCAGCGGCGATTCGCGATGCTGCTGATGGCGATCTTCGCGAGCCTTGCGCTCGTGCTGGCGCTAGTCGGGATCTACGGCGTGATTTCCTACTCGGTGACGCAGGCCACCCAGGAGATCGGCATCCGCATGGCGCTGGGTGCGCGGCAAGGTGACGTTCTGCGGCTGGTCTTCGGCTATGGCGGCCTTTTGATGGCGACGGGGCTGGCGCTGGGCGTCGTCACCGCGCTGGCTACCGGACGGCTGCTGGCGTCGCAGTTGTTCGAAGTGAAGGCGACCGACCCGGCGACGTATGCCGCAGTCGCGTTTCTGCTGCTGGCCGCGGGAATGTTCGCTTGCGCGATCCCCGCGCTGCGTGCGATGCGCGTCGATCCGCTGGTAGCTTTGCGGAACGAATAGGGCAGAAAGTTCTAACACGGCGCTCAGTCGGCATTTCAGACCGAACCCGAGCGGTACCAGAATGTGCTGTCCGGCACATCCGCGAAACCAAGTTATGTGACAACATTCCCTCCGACGATTCAACGGGGACCACGTTCAGGAACTAGGAGAGGAGAAATCACCATGAGTATCCGTGAGGTGTATGTAGACAAGATCACATGCATCAAACCAACTGATCAATCGATCGGCAACGACCACGACGAAGTCTATTTTCTGGTTGCCGGAGCCGGCACGGGTGGTAAGAAGGTCCGTATTTCGCCTGATTCCTCCGCCGACTATTATGGGCTGGGCGCAGGACAAAGCGCCGAGAATATCTTGCTCTCGCAGGTCGACATGGCCGATGGCGACCGCCTGGCGCTCACCGTCGCGATCTGCGAACAGGACAATGCACAGTTAGCCGCATTGGAAAGTTTGGTCGAAGCCATCGGCCTCACCATCGGCGCCATCCTTGCGGAGGATCCCGACCTGGCCGAACAGGCAGTGGAGAAATGGGTCCAGACCGGCGTCCAACTCGTAGAGTCGGTGGTGAAGTCCGGCGATCAGGTCATTGGTGTCTTCGGCGTACGTCTCGCGGTGGACCACGGGAATGTGAAAGCCGAGTGGGTTCCGATGCAGACCATCGATGTGACGTCCCAGGGTGATGTGAAGGCAACCCTGCATGCCACCGGCAGCAAGGCGAACTACACGCTTTCGAGCGGCGTAAATGACGCGGCGCTTCTCAGTTGGGGAGGAGGAATTGCCTCGCCCGCCGACAAACCGGTCCGTAATGTCGCGGTTGCAGGCCTCAATATTCTTGGTGACGGCGAGGTCTACGCCGCGACGGTAGTGCAGAAGGACGACGATCACCTGATGTCCACCGTTTGGGCGCCGCCCTCCTCGGGCAGCCTGTTCTCGGAAAAAAGCCACGCCGAAGGAACTACTGTTTCCGACCTGGCAGCGTCCGCCGTGCAATTGAGCAATGGGAACCTGGCCGGAGCGTTCCGGGATAAGGACAGCGGCAAGCTCAAGGTCGTGGTGTGGGACGTCAGCTACAATTCCGCTATAACGCGGCTCGCCGATCAGGTGAGCGGTATCGCCGGACAGGTATCGATTGCGCGCGGCCCACAAGGTAAGGCCGTAACCGCAGTTACCAACGCGAACCATGAGTTGGACATCGCGGTTTGGGACTGCGTCACCGTCGCCGGTCCCGCTCAATACGACGTTCGCAAACTCGGAGACAACTCAGCTGCCGCAACCATCAAGGCGGCGCGGGTCGCCGTCGCCGGATGGAGCAAAGGCGTAGTAACGGCCATCCAGGACTTCGATACAGGCCACCTCAAACTCATCGCCTGGGAAATTACGAACGACTCTACGGTCGTCAAGAAGTCGGAGGTCGCAGCGCTCATTCAGGTGGACCGCCTGGCGGTGGTCAACACCGGGGATCCATCCGGGAACCGCCTCGCCACGGCAGCGCGCAAGAATGATTTGACCCTTCAGGTGAACATCTGGGATCTGGAAGCGGACGGCTCGGCCTTTCATCTGCGCGATGTGGACTCCCCGCCCGATCCGGCCCATGTTAAAGACGTTGCGCTCACTTCCATGGGCGCGCTGTACTGGACGGATCAAAAGCTGTCCACCGGTCAAATCGCCACTGCTGCGATCCGGAACACTGACAACAAGTACCGCCTGACGAGTTGGACCGTCAGCGGCAATGGCAAACTGAGCCGTACGGCCGACCTGACTAACCTGGAAGTCAAGCAGGTATCGCTCGATTACCTGCAGACCGTAAGCCGACAGGGCAATTTTGCGAGTACGCCCATGTACGAGATGGTCTCTGCCGTGGTGACAGCCGACGACAAGCTGCAATTGCTCTGCTGGTCGGCGTTCATCGATACGGTGATTTCTCTGGCCAGGACCTTCACTGCCAACGGCTGACCGCCAACAGAATTCGACCATCCGTGCCATCCTGTGATGTCCGTTTGCGCAGTGCGTTAAACCGCCCTACCGGCCCCGTCCGGCGGGCTGCGTCAAATCTACGCCGGCGGCCTTCAATACCTGCTCGGCGCCGAGGTATTTCAGCTTCGGCGCCAGCTTGCGGATGCCGTCGAAGACGAAGAAGCGCGCACCATCGTCGATCCCTACCGTTCCCGAGGTGACGCCGCGATCCTTCAGGCCCTGCACGATGCGTTCGTAGGGGCTCTCATCCTCCTGCCAGACGCGGATGTCGTCGTTGCCCAGCCGGATCAATTCGCGCGCGCGCATCTCTTCGAAGCCCGGCAGCACCCACACCGGCGCGCCCTTCAGCGGCAGCACCACCGCAAAGGTCCGCTCGCTCTTGCCCCAACGCACCCCGGTCAGGTACATCATGGCCGGGCCGGGCTCGAGCACTACCGCCTGCAGGCCAAACCCCTTCAGGGCGCCCTGCAGTTTAACGATGCGCTCCTGATACGTCGCAACGGGAATGGGAGAGGTCTGTGGCATAGGTTTATCCGAACGGCTGATCGATCGCGGGGCTCTGTTTCGTGAACATGCGGGCCCCGCTCTCGGTAATGTGCATGCAATCTTCCAGGCGGACGCCGAACTCGCCGTAGATCGCGATGGTCGGCTCGTCGCTGAAACACATGCCCGGTTGAATCCGCGTCTTGTTGCCCTTCACCAGATTGGTCCACTCGTGGCCGTCGAGCCCGATGCCGTGGCCGGTCCGATGCGGTAACCCCGGGACCTTGTAGCCGGGGCCGAAACCGGCGTCGGTAATGACCTTCCGCGCCGCCGCGTCCACTGACTCGCAGGTCGCGCCGGGCCGCGCGGCTTCGAGGGCCGCATCCTGCGCCTTGCGCTCCAGGTCCCAGATCTGGCGCTGGCGCGCGGTCGGCTTGCCGAAGACCGTGGTGCGGGTGATGTCCGACTGGTAGCCTTCCACGGTGCAGCCGTCGTCCACCAGAACCACGTCGCCTTCGCGCAGCGCCTGCGGCTGGATGGAGCCGTGCGGAAACGCGGTGTACTTTCCGTAGATCACCATGGCATCGCCGCGCGCGCCGAGCGCATGATATGCGGCGGCGATCAGCGCGCTGAATTCGCGGTTCGTCATGCCTTCCTTCAGACCGGCGAACGCGGCCTTGTAGGCGGCAATCGTGATATCGTTGGCCCGCTGCAGCAGCGCGATCTCCGCGGGCGATTTGATCACCCGGCATCCCACCGTGACCGGGTCGGCGCTGGCGAACTCGACGCGCGGCACCTCGCGCCGCAGTCCGTCGAATGTGCCGAAGGAAACGCGCTCTTCGATGCCCACGCGGCTCGACCCCGAAAGCGCCTTCGCGATGCGTGGGTAAGGGCCTTCCGCCGCCCACGTCAGAATGTTGCCGCCCATGCGGATGGCGCCGTGCGCGCGCTCGGCATCGGTCTCCGGCACGAACCAAACCGGCGAGCCCTTTGCCGGCAGGATCCAGATCCCCTGCTGGTAGCGGCTGCCCGTGTAGTAGAACAGGCTGCTGCCGCCGGCGCACAGGATGGCGTCGAGCTTGCTGTCGCGCATCAGGCGGCGGGCCTTTTCCATCCGCGCCTCACGCTCCTGGTCCGTGATCGGCTGGATGCCGCCGGTCATCGGCTTCAGATCGCGGATGAACTCGGGCGGGTCGGAGGTCTGCGGCGGTTTCGCAAAGGCAGTGCCGGCGATACCCGCCGTAGCGGTAGCTAGAAAGATGCGTCGGTTCATAGCGTTCAACTCAACACCGGGTGCTTCCTGTGCCATTCGGTGGCACGCTCGTAGGCCAGCGCCACGCGCAGCGGAGAGCCCTCGTCGTAAATCTTCCCCAGAAATCCGATGGTCCGCGGCACGGGCGTCTTGGAGCCGTTCTGCAGAGTGGCATCCACGAAGCCGCACTTCACCACTACCTGCGGGTTCCCGGTCAGGTTGGTGGTGGTGAGCAGCGCGGAGGAGGGAATGACGAGCACATCCCAATCCGCCATGAATTTCTCGAACTTCTCCACCAGCAGCGTGCGGGCCCGCTGTGCGCGAATGTATTCGACTGCCGGAATCAGGCGCGAATAGCGAAACGTGTTCGGCCAGTCGCCCGCGGATTGCCCCTTCAGATTGCGGACCTGGCCGTCGCGGGTGATATCGTCGAAGGCCGCGGCCCCTTCCGCTTCGAGCAGGAAGCGGATTACCTGAAACTCCTCCTGGTAGTCGACCGGCTTCATCTCCACGCCGGCCTTGCGCAGATCGGCCAGAGCCCGATCGTAGACCTTGCGATTGGCGTCCTGGAAGCGGTCGAAAGCCGCTTGCAGCACGCCGATCTTCATACTCGAAAGCGGGCGGTGCGGCTCCCAGTGGAAGTGGTCGTGCGCCACGCTGCGGTCCTGGCCGTCGGGACCGTAGATGGCGTCAAGCACCAGCGCGCAATCTTCCACGCCCCGGCAGATGGGGCCGATCTTGTCCATCGTCCAGCTCAGCGCCATGGCGCCGTGCCGGCTGACGCGGCCGTAGGTGGGCCGCAGCCCCACGGTTCCGCACTGCGTGCTGGGAGAGACGATCGAACCGAGCGTTTCGGTGCCGAGCGAGAAGCCGACCAGTCCGGCGGAGGTGGCAGAAGCCGAGCCCGCCGAAGAGCCGCTCGAGCCCTGCTCCAGGTTCCACGGATTTTTCGTGCGCCCTTCGAACCAGAGGTCGCCCTGCGCCAGCGCGCCCATCGACAGCTTGGCCATCAGCACGGCACCGGCGTCGTGCAGGCGTCTGACCACGGTGGCATCTTCATCGGGCACGCGATTTTCGAACGGCTCCGCGCCCCATGTCGTGCGGATGCCCTTGGTATCGAACAGGTCTTTGACGCCGAACGGAATGCCGTGCAGCGGTCCGCGATAGCGCCCGCGGCGGATTTCGCGATCGGCTTCGGCAGCGCGCTCGAGTGCCAGGTCTTCCGTCAGCGTGATCACGCAGAGCAGCTTCGGCCCGTAGGTTTTCAGCCGCTCCAGATACATCTTGGTCAGGTCCGTGGAAGAGACCTCGCGCGAGCGGACCAGCGGAGCGAGTTCCGTGACCGGAAGAAACGCCAGGTCTTCGACCTTCTTCGGCTTCCGCGGCGCCGTCCGGCGGATCGTGGTGACGAAGCGCTTCGGCCCAACTTCCGGCTTGCGTCCCGGCAGTCCCGGCTGGAAAGTGAAGGCCGGCTCGGTTCCGTAGGGAACGTCGATTTTACGGAGCGCCTCGTAGTTGTAGAGCGCGCTGTTGACGCGCCGCAACATCATGTCGAGCTCGGAATCCTGGAATTCGAGGCCGAGGAGTTTCAAAGCCGCGGTCACCTGGTCTTTGGTGACGCGCATCGGCTGCTGCTGCTGAGACCCGCGTCCGCCCGCTGCCGCCGGCCGTTGCTGCGCCTGGGCGCTACGAGCGGCCGCTAAAAGGCCCAGGAGCTGAAGCCAGGTCCGGCGATCCATATTGTGTCATGATACAACGCTCTGCCGGAAAGCCCCGATTCCTGAGTCGCGGGCCGCGGGGGTGAATCCTAAGCAGCATGAGCCGTACGAAGGTCGCACTCCTGGTGATACTGGCCGCGCTTCCTCTTGCCGCGCAGGGAACTCGAGAGGTCGACGGGATCGTCCGGGATCAGCACGGGCGGCCGCTTGCCGGCGCCGTTGTGCGCATGAAAAATCTGAGCACCGGTCAGGTCTGGTCCAATCTCACCAGGAGCGATGGATCGTACCGTTTCCAGAAGGTGAATTTCGACCAGAGTTTTCGCTTGCAGGCGGACTATCGCAACAATCCGGGCAACGTCCGGCATCTCAGCGAATACGACTGGCGGCCCTCCGCCGTCATCAATTTACGGGTCGATATCGATTGGTGGGCGGCGCGGCGCCGATAAAAAGGCTTTCTTTTCTATTACCTAACAATCGATAGTGGTACCTCTCACCCTGTTGCCCGCTTGCCATCCATACCTATACTGGAAGCCGGCACGAATGATGGAGGAACGGACGATTCCCGATCATGAGTTCGTCATCGAGCTCAGGATCGCGATTGAGCGCTATCTTTGCGCGGTCGACCAACTGGAGACCGCGAATCGCGACTGTCTTCGCATGTCCGGTTATCCGGACGCGCTGACCCGGACACCCGAGGCCGAGCGGCTCGAGTATCACGAACGCCGGCACGAACTGGAAGTAATGCTGCCGCGTGTGCAGCGTCTCTGCGCGACGCACCGGCTGCCCAATCCCTTTACCGGATTGCTGCCGCCGCCGGCTGCGGAGTCCGCGGTCGGGCGCAGTGTGCGCGGTGCGGTATCCCGCGCGCTCATGGAATTGCATTCGGCTTGCATCCGGTATGACCGTATAGCGGCCCATCTGATGCGCGCCTCCCTGGTGCAGCGGCTGGTGAACTACTTCTCCTGACGCCTGTACTATGTTGTTGGCTTGAGCCGCGCTACTTCAGGATCTCTTCGAATAGCGCCAGCGCGCGGGGGTCGCGCGATTGCGCCAGGGACGACATCGACTGCTTCCGGATTTCGGGATCACGCGCGGTCTTTGCCATGCGGATCAGCTCGGGGACGCCCTGGTCGTCAGGCAGGGAGCGCAGGGCCGAGACCGCTCGCCGGCGTACGTCGCGATCCAGGTCCGATTCGGCGATGCCCGCCAGGATTCCGGGGGTCTGCGGAGTCGGCTTGCGGGCGAGCGCGCCGGTCGCCTGGGCCCGCACGCGCGAGTCGGTGGCGCTGCGCGCGGTGGCCAGCAGCAGTTCGGCGGCGCCCGGTTCATTCGACGAGGCGACGGCCGAAATCGCCCGCTCGCGGATGCGCTCGTCGGGGTCGGAGGCGAGGATCTTCTTCAGCGTTTCGAAACCGTGGGCACCACGCCGCCCCTCCGCGGAGACGGCCCGCTGCCGGAGCGATAGCGGCTGGTTGGCCGCCAGGAAGCGGTCGAGCGCTTCGTCGGCGGCCGGCGAAGCATGGGTAGCGATCACCGAGACCATCGAGTCCCCCAGGCGGTCGCGAGCCGAAACGTAGGTTGCGAGCAGCGCGACGCTCTGTGCCGGGTCGACCTCGGTGAGCCAGTGCACCGGCACGCCTCCGGCATCGATCTCGCAATCGGGCGAGAGCGCGCGGATGCGGGTGACGGCGTTTCCTTCCACGCGGAAGAGAATCACGGTGTCGGCCGGGGGCTCCAGATGCACCACGCCCGCGGTATGGAAATCGTCGCGGACATACTCGCAGCCGCCTCCGTAGCCGCGCACGGCCGGCACGGTGTAGCCGATCCATGCGGGCTGCGGCTGCGTATTGGCCAGCTCGCGGAACACGCGTTCGAGCGAAGTGCCCGCGGGGCGCGTATCGGTTTTTGCGTTCACCAGCTGCTTGGGCTGCGCGGCGAGCGGCAGGGCCGCGGCGAGAATCCAAAGAGCGAATTTCACTTCAGGATCTCCATCAGGTAGTCATTGCCCTCGGAAGTCTTCATATTGGCGATGCGCTCGACGATCCGCTGCTTCATCTTCGGGTCCTTTTCGGCGCGCGCCACCTGGATCAGGTCCTTCGTGTTGCGCTGCGAGTACAACGCGTCGACGACGCTCCGCCTTACTTCGGAATCCTGGTCGGCGCTGTAGATGGCCACCAGAGCGGAGCCGGTGGTGGCGGCACGCTGGTTGGCGAGCTGCTGGATGGCGACGCGGCGCAGGCGCGGATCCTTATCCGTCTTGGCGACTTCGAGGAACTTATCGATGTTGCCGTTGTTCGGCAGTGCTTCGAGAATCTGCATGCGGATGTCGGGCGATGTCTCGGCTTGGTAGAGCTGCCAGACCTCGGTCGCCGCGTCATTCATCGAGGCCAGGCGTCGTACCGCTTCGAGACGCAAATCCGGCGACTTTTCGTTCCGGGCGATCTGCAACAGGTGGTCCTTGTCCCGCGATGATTCGAACGCATTCAGGATGGCGCGCTTGATGGAGGGGTCGCTCGAAGAGGCGTAGATCTCCGAGAGCACCTGGCTGCCCGCGGGATTCTGCCGCCGGCGCTCGCCGTAGTAGCGGATGGCCATCAGTTGCAGGTCGGGGTTGCCCTGGCCGCGGGCGATCTGTTCCAGAAGCTGCTGGGCGCGCGGTGCGCTGCTGGCCGCCAGCACGTAGAGTGCGTTGCGTTTCAGCCGCGGCGATTGCGCGCTGTGCAGGAGTTTTTCGAGCAGCGGGAACGCGCGGTCGGGGTCGGACTGCATCAGGCCGTTGAGGGCCAGCAGCTTCAGCTCGTCATCGGACTGGCTCTCGGGGGTCACCTTCTGTCCGGATGCCTGCTTGACCTCCAGTTCGAGTGCCTTGGCGTCGTCGAGCCACCGGCTGTTGGGGAACGACTTCCGCAGCTCGGCGAGAGCGGCCAGCGAATCGTTGCGGCGGCCGAGCTTATTCAGCGTGTAGGCCTTCCAATACCAGGCGCCGTCGGCGCGAGATCCTCCGCGGGAGGCTACCTGGTTGAAATCTTCGAGCGCCTCGTCCCAACGTGCGTTTTCGAGAGCGCGCTGGCCGGAATCGTACAGGCGGTCGTCACTGGCGTTCTTCCGGAAGCTGATCCCCTGCGGCGCGAAGGCGAGTTTGCTGTCGATGGAAAAGGCTCCACTCAGGTTTCTGGTGGCCGCCAGGATCCGATCCTGGGCGTCGCGGGCTCTGTCCGCTGCTTCACGCGCCCGGTCCTCGGTGTCGCGGGTAAGATTACTGAAATCGAAGTCGTATTGGAAGTCGACATCCACTGGCGGCAAAGGCGGCAGCGGCGCGGCCACGGGAACGGGCATCGGAGCCGGCGCGGGCATGGGAGCTTCGGGCGCCACCGGAGGCGGGGGCGGGGTCTGCGCCGCGGCCCCCAGCGCAACAAACAATGCGGTAACAGCGAAGGCTTGCATCATCGGTATCCTCTTTAGAGTTTTTGTTGGGGCGAACGAGGGTCGACCCTCGAATCTTCCCGGTTCCGGACGTTCGAGCCCAGAACCCGAATCTTGAACAGAATTCCGTCGGAATGGAGCCGCTCGCGCAACTCCGCCAGGGCATGCGGCGGTAGCTGGGACGGCGAATGCGAGATTTCGAGCAGGGTGCGGTCGAGATCGTCGAGCAGCGCGGCCACCTGGTCGTTCCCGGTGTGGAGCGCGGTCTGGCGATAGAGGCGGCTTTCGGTCAAGAGGTCGGCTGCCTGCTCCTGCTGGTTGCTGATATCGAGCGGCCCTTTGGTCGCTGTATTGGCAAGTTCGGCAATCACGATCTGCGACCGGTCGAGATAGTCGCCTACCGCCATCAAAAGAATGCGCTCGCGGCCCTGAGTATCCACGACCGCCAGTTGGGTTGGCCGCTGTCCAGCGGGGTAAAAACGTCCGGCGAGAAATGCGGCAACCATGAGGACCGCGGCGGCCGCGGCCGCTGCCACCCAGCGCCAGGCGGGCGAGGGCCGCCACCAGGCGCGTCGAACCGGGATTGCCGGCGCGATCCGGGACCACAGTACCGCGCCATACTCCTCGCCGCGCTCCGGAACCGGCAGCGCATCCACGGCGTTCAGCACCCGCTGCAGCGACCCGTACAGGGCCCGGCATTCGGAGCAGATTTCCAGGTGGCGCGCGGCATCTTCGCCGCCGGCCTCCTCGCCGTAGTAGTGGAGAATCAATACTTCTTCGCTCAGGTGACTCATCTTGCGGGACTCACAACGGGCTCCAGTGCCCTTCGCAATTTCTGCACGGCGCGAAAGACGCTGTGCTTGGCCGCGCCGGGCTGGCAATCCAGGACCCGGCTCAATTCTTCGATCGACAAGCCTTCGAAATGCCGCAGCACGAAGGCTGTTCTTTCGGTAGCGCTCAGTTCGCGCATGGCGTCCGCCACGCGGCCTCGGACCTCGGTACTCAAGGCCTGCCGCTCGGGACCCGGGCTATCGCAGGGTAGCGAGGCTACGATCTCCTCTTCCGCCGGATCTCCCGCCGCCGCCACCTGTTCGGAGCGGCGCTTCCGGGAGCGAATGGAATCGAGCGAGCAGTTAGCGGCGATCCGGTAGAGCCAGGTACCGAAACTCGACCGCTCGTCGAACTTCCCGATCTGCCGGTAGGCTCTCAGGAAGGTCTCCTGGACCACATCTTCCGCGTCTTGTTCATTGCCGGTCATACGATATGCCAGCCGGAACAGAGAACGGCCGTGGCGCTCCACGAGCGCCCGAAATGCGTCAGCATCCCCGGCTCTGACCCGGGCTACGAACGCTCCGTCGGTTAGTTCCATCCGGCTGATCGGTTAGACTGCGGCTGAATAGAGTGGTTAGCTACCAAACCTTCGAGGCTAGGAGCTGCGGCGGAGCGGTGGTCTCGCCGATGACCTTGGAGTGCAGAAGAAGCTGCAGGTTTTTGTTGTTCCAGCCGCGGGGAAGGTGCTTCAGGATCGGGGTGAGGGTATCGGTGTCGCACAGGATCCGGCCTGCTTCGTCCGTGCCGGATTGCGTGAGGCCGGCGCAGATCACGGCGAAATTCCCGGTGCTGGAGCGCGGCAGGCGGGAAATCAGAATGTAATCGTCGTTCGACCGCCCGGTTTCGTGAAAGTCGCCGATTTTCCAGTTCTGCTTGCCGTCCGGCGCGAGAATGCACGGCGTCAGCGAGCAGTTGGCGAAACGGAACGGCAAGTCTTTGGAAACGGACATCGACCAGCGGTTGGTGTAGGCGCCGATCAGGATGGTCGCGGAGTCCCGAAGGTCCGGAAACTCCACCTTGCTGGCCAGCCGGACGCGCGCGTTCTGCGCGTGGCGTTCAAATAGCGCCCCCAGGCGGAAGAGCGCCAGGCCGTCGCCCAAGCCGACATATGTGTCTTTGACCGCCACGAAATCCGACCCTGTCAGACGTTCCGGCGGGACTTCCAGCGGTTGTTCCCAGGGGTTCGCCATCTGCGGATGGAGCTCTTTTTCGATCGCGCGGGCATGGTCCGTGGGGTGAAACACGGTCGGATGAGCCAATAGAATCATGACCCGGCTCTGCGAGTGGAACACCGGCTCCCAAAAGGTGTCGAACTCCCGCGGACTTCGCAATAAAAAGACGGCGGCCAGAGCGACCGCGGCCACGCCGATCGCGGCAATCAGAATCTTCAGGCGGGAGCGACGCGGCGGCGGAGGAGCGGGAATCGGGTGAACCGGAGCGAAAGCGGGTTCGATGGTCTCGATGGGGGCCGCCACGTGGAAGAGCGGGATGTAATTGCCCGGGGGCAACTCGATGCGGACCCGCTCGGAACCGGCAGCCGCCAGGTAATATTGAGCCAGCCGCTTCCGCACCTCGCGAGCGCCCACCCGCACGATGCTGTCTTCTTCGAGATCGGCATCCGCTTTGCGGCCGAAGACCTCGATCGCAAGGCCACGCTCTTTCAGCGTGTCGGCATGGCCCTCAAGGGTCTGCGCCACGACGAAGCTAAGAAAGTCCTGGCAGCGCCGGCTCCCACGAAACTGGGGGCTATCCAAAATCAGGGCCAGCTCCCGCTGAATCTTCTCGCGGTCTTCCTGGCTATACGGCACCGGACCCAGGCTCGAACTCGTATGCCCCAATGTGACCTCCATAATATACCCATTTGCACCTGATTAGGGCGAATCACGCAATGGGCTGCCAAGGCACACTGTGCGGTGTTCTAACGGGTGACATACGGTTTGTCCCGTTGTCCTTAGGCTGGAAAAGAGGATACAGTAGTCCTCGATTAGCGCCCCTGACGGCTAAGGATGCGATCCTCGAAGATCAGTGCCATGAGCGACTGCCATAAGTCCTCGCTCGACACACCATGTTGCGCGGCCAGGATCCGCGGATGAGAAGGGGCGCGCCTCAGCTTTTCTTCCTCAGGGCTTCTTCCGATGTCTCGAATCTTCCTACTTACCCTCTTTTTATTTGCTCTTCCCTGTGTGGAAGCGCAGGAGTACACACGCGGTGTCGGAGTGTACCCGGGCTCCCCGGCAGAGAATTGGTCGCCTACGGTGCATGCGGGGACCCAGCGGTATCGTAACCTTGCACTTCGCCGTCCGGCGTATCATTCGAGCAGCTACGATTACAACCTGACCGCCCAGCTGGTCACTGACGGGGTCAAGGACACCCGGCTGCCGCGTTGGCTGGCTGTTTCGACCAGCACCCAGGGCGCGCTGCCGCGCGGCACGCGCGAACTGGCGGTCGACAGCAACTGGGCCTCCACCACCGAACTGAAAGGCACCAGCCCCTGGCTGCAGATCGAGATTCATGGCGGCGCCACTGCCCCGGCGGCGGACCGTCTGGAGCTCGACGCGAACGTGCTCGCCGCCGAGGCCGACAACCAGGAATGGGCATGCACCGTACTCGGGTCCGATGACGGGCAGGCGTGGCACCCACTCGGCCAGGCCACCGGAATGGCCCATCCGACCGGCGAATTGCATCCGCACATCGCGTTTGCGAAACCCTCCCATTACCGCTTCTATCGCCTGCAGTTCGATAACGGCAGGCCGCTGACCTGGCGAATCGCCGAGGTGCGGTTCTACCAGGGCCGCCAACTGGTCCACCTGGGCGGCCTCTTCGACTTCACCAGCGCCTGGAAGAGCGGCGGCATGGGCGAAGAGTGGGTGTATGTCGATCTCGGCGCGCGCAGCCAGTTCGACCGCGTGGCGCTTGCCTGGATCCGCCCGGCCGCCGAAGGATCCCTGCAGGTTTCCGACGACGCCAAGGAGTGGCAGACTGTTCACGCGCTCGATAGCGCCGATATCCGCCTGGCGCAGCCCGCCGAAGGCCGGTACGTCCGGGTGCTGATGACCAAACCGTCCTCGCCCGATGGCTACATCCTGAGCGAGCTCGAAGTTTACGGCCGCGGCGGAGTGGAAGTGGCTCCGAAGCCGGCGGCTTCCGGCCTCCAGTTGGCGGGCGGCGCCTGGAAAGTGCAGCGCGCATCGCAGGTCGCGGCCGCGGGGGAGTCACTCTCGCAGGCGGGCTTCGACGATAGCGCATGGGTGCCCGCCACGGTGCCGGGCACCGTGCTCACCAGCTACTACAACGCGGGGGCCGTGCCCGATCCGAACTTCGGCGACAACCAGCTGATGATCTCGGACTCCTTCTTCTGCGGCGATTTCTGGTATCGCGACGAATTTCCGGCCCCGGCCGCCGCGGCGGGCAGCAGAGTCTGGCTCAACCTCGACGGCATCAACTGGAAGGCTGACGTCTATCTGAACGGCGCCAAGCTCGGCCGCATTGAAGGGGCGTTCATCCGCACTCGGTTCGACGTCACCGGCAAACTCATCGCCGGGAAGAGGAACGCACTGGCCGTCCGCATTGTCGCGAACGCCACGCCGGGCAGCACCAAGGAGAAGACCTTCGAAGCCGTCGGCCTCAATGGCGGCGCGCTCGGCGCGGACAATCCGACCTTTCATGCGTCCATCGGATGGGATTGGATCCCCACCGTCCGCGGCCGGGATATCGGCATCTGGAACAGCGTCCGCTTCAGCGTGACTCGGGACGTGACGCTCGAGAATCCCTCGGTGGCCACCACCAGCGCGGATGCAGCGCGGGCCGAAGTGAAGATCGCAGTGACGCTGCAGAATCACTCGGCGGCGCCGGTTGCCGGCACGCTGCACGGCAAGTTCGGCGACCAGTCCTTTGAACAGCGCGTGAGTCTCCCGGCGTCTGGCTCTTCGACGGTCGAGAAGACACCTGGCGGTCGAAAATCCGAAGCTGTGGTGGCCGGCCGGCTACGGCGAGCCGAACCTCTACAACGTGGAGCTAAGTTCGAAGATTCCGACACAGCGCACTTCCAGGCCGGCATCCGCCGCTTCACCTATTCGCAGGATGGCGGCGCGCTCAAGATGTGGATCAACGGCCGCCGCTTCATTCCCAAGGGCGGAAACTGGGGCTTCAGCGAATCGATGCTGCGCTACCGCGGCCGGGAATACGAAGCCGCCATGCGCTACCACCGCGACATGCACTTCAACATGGTGCGGAACTGGGTGGGGCAGATCGGCGAAGACGCCTTCTACGAAGCGGCCGATCGCAACGGCATCGTCGTCATGCAGGATTTCTGGCTGGCGAATCCATGGGACGGGCCGGATCCGGACGATAACGCCATGTTCATGCGCAACGTACGGGACACGCTCCTGCGCATCCGCAACCATCCTTCGATCGGCCTCTACTGCGGCCGCAACGAAGGCTATCCCCTGAAGCCGCTCGACGACTCGATCCGTGCGGCCCTGAAGGAACTGACCGCGGACATCCAATATATTCCGAGCTCGGCCGACGAAACCGTCAGCGGGCCACGGCCCGTACCGCGCGATGCAGCCCGAGGTTCTACTTCGAGCAGCGCGCCGGCACCAAGTTCCACAGCGAGATCGGCATGCCGAACATCGTCACCTATGATAGCCTGCTGGCGATGATGCCGGCAGAAAGCCATGTGGCCGCTCGGCACCGATGTGGGGACATGCACGATTTCTGCCTGGCCGGCGCGCAGGGCGGCGAGGCCTTCGTCAACCACATCGAGACCAGCTACGGGCCGGCGGCGAATGCGGCCGATTGGGTCCCGCTCGCGCAATTCGAAAACTACGACGGCTATCGCGCCATGTTCGAATCGCAGAGCAAGAACCGCATGGGCGCTGCTGCTCTGGATGAGCCATCCCGCGTGGCCGTCCATGGTGTGGCAGACATACGACTACTACCTCGAACCCACCGCCGGCTACTTCGGCTCTAAGAAGGGTGCCGAGCCGCTGCACATCCAGTGGAACCCGGCCAACAATACAGTGGAAGTGGTGAACTACAGCGGCGGCAGCGCTTCGGGGCTCACCGCGAAGGCCGAGATCCTCAATATGGACGGCAGGCAACAGTGGACCGCCAGCGCCACGCTCGATAGCGCGGAAGATTCCGTCGCCGCGCCGATCCGCCTGGAGTTCCCCGAAGGCCTTACGCCAGTGCACTTCCTGCGGCTCGAACTGCGGCGGGGCGATACGCTGATCTCACGCAATTTCTACATGCGTGGAACCGAGGAGAATCACTTTCAGGCGATCCGCACGCTACCGAAGGTGAAACTCGACGCGTCCACCAAGGTATCGCGCGACGGCAAGCGTTGGGTGCTCGAAACCGAGATCCGCAACACGTCGGCGCAGCCGGCCCTGATGGTGCGGCTGAAGGCGGTGCGCGAAAAATCGGGCGACCGTATCCTGCCCGCCATCTACAGCGACAATTACGTGGCCCTGATGCCCGGCGAAAGCCGCACGATCCGCACCGAAATCGAAGATGCGGACACTCGCGGCGAACATCCGCGAATCGCGGTGGAAGGCTTCAACGTGGCCGCGGCGGGGGAAGAGTAGGACCCGCCGCGGTCATCCGGCAACCCGCTTCGCTCGCACGATGAAGCGGTAGGGCGCGGATCCGAGGTAATAAAACGGGTAGCACGTCACCATGGTCAAGGCCTGGTGCGGCGTGGGCGAGAGCACGCCCACGTCGCGCGGCCTCACGATCCTGGTCGATACCACGCGGTACCGGTAGCTCCCGCGCAGCGTATCGAGCACGATCAGATCGTTCGGACGAATGTGCCGCAGCGGACGGAAAAACGTGTCGCGGTGTCCGGCGATCCCGACATTGCCGGCATCACCCGGGAATGCCGTGCCTTCGATGTGGCCCGCGGCCTTACGCAGCGTGGCGGCGTCCGCCCCTTCCGCCAGCGCCACCGAGATCCGGAGCCGCGGAATTTCGATCCGGCCGATCAGGCCGTCGCGCGCGACCTCCGGCGGCTCCGTCGCTGTCGTGGCGTGGTGCGCGCGGGCGAGTTCCCGGCCGGCCCGCTGTTCGAAGACCCAGGCGCTTCCCGTGACGTACGCGTAATAGCCGAGAGCCGCCGCGGCCACCAGGAAGAACACATAAGACGCCCACCGCAGCAGCCTCATCGCGACCCTCCGGAGGCTTGCGGATAGTAACCGGTCCTCGCGCGCACCGTCAGATGACTCATGCCGGGCGCCGTCGCGACCACGCGGAGCGTATGCCAGGCCGTTCCCGCGTCGGGCGGCGGCGAGAATCCGAGCGTGTACTGGCTGCGAATGTCCCTGGCGATCTCGCGGCAGATTCCCACGACCTCGGAAGGCTCCTTCGGCAGATACGCCTCGCCGCCGGTGGAGCGCGCCAGGTGCTCGAGCACCCGTGGGTTGCGGTCGGCATCGTCGATGTCGAACAGGCCGACGGTATAGATGATGGCGTCGGACTCCTTCGCTGCCTCCATGGTCCGGGCCAGCGTGGCGCGGCTGGCATTGTCGCCGCCATCGCTGATGACGATCAGCACCTTCTTCTCGCGGGTTCCTTTGCGCAGCTGCTTCAGGGCGGCGGTAATCGCATCATAGAGCGCCGTCCTCCCCGTAATTCCGTTGCGCAGAATCGCCTGCTGTAGTTGGGGTGGACTGGCAGTGAAGGGAATCTCTTCGGGCAGCCCGAAGGAAACCTTCTCGTTGAAGTTGACGACGAAGATCTGGTCGCCCGGATTGCTGGCCCGGGCGAAGGTTTCGGCGGCGGCAATCACGTCGTGGATCTTGGGACGCATGCTGCCGCTGTGGTCCACTACCAAGCCTACCGTTACGGGAATGTCCTCGTTGCCGAAGAGAGTGACGGGACGCGCCACACCGTTGTCGAAGACCTGGAAATTCCGCGCTTCGAGTCCGGGGACGGGGAGGCCCCCGCGGCCGGTCACGGACGGATGCAGTACAACCAGGCTGACATCCACCGAGATCCGGCCGCCGGGATCCTCCCCGTTTTGGGGCAGAGCGAGCGGCGCGAAATTAAGAAACAGCAGAGAGAGGGGCAACCAGCGGGCCGCCCGCACTCTCTTTCCCTCCATCATGTCCGCGATCAGCTGACGTGCCGCGCCAGCGTGCGCAGCGACCATCCGGCGCCCAGCGAGATGAGTCCGATTAGTCCGATCAGCGGTAATTCGCTGCCGGTCTTCGGCAATTCGCGCGGCGTGCTTGCGGTCTGCCGGGATGCGGAATTAACCGGGGAGGGTGGCGGATACGCTTCCGCAAGCTGCTGTTCGCCGCCCTCGGGCTGCTGCACGGTCACTTGCGATTGCTCCATCTGCACGACCGCGGGCTCTTTCGCCGACTGCACGGGCTTCTGGGTATTCCCGGCCAATTCGTTGGGCATGGCGGGCACCGGCTGCTGAGTAACTTTGGCTAACTCGGCCGCCCGCACCTTAGGATAGACGAACTCGTCTCCGTAGTTATCGCCGGGATAGAACCACGCTTTGATGGCCTGAGGCGAGCCGGCGGCTCTCTCCTCGAAAGTGATGATCGGTTTATTCGGAGTCTTCATCCGGTAATCGGGAATGGCGAGGAACGTTCCATACAGGTGATTCTCATCTTTGTTGAACACCTGCACCACGTTGCGATCGGCCATCATATCGGCCAATTTGAAGACATAAGTGCCGGCCGGAAGCACCCGTCCGGGAATCTCCACGGGCTCGTTGAAAGTTACGATCGTCTTCTTGTTCCACGCATCCGCCCTCGCTTGCGGAGACAGGAACAACACTGCGGCCATTACGGCCAGAATCGATAATGCGAGACTCTTCATGCTAGTCCTCTCCCAATCAGGTATTGCAGCCGCTTCCCCTCCGAGCCGTTTGCCGTCGTATGGGCGCACTTCCGGCGTCCAGGGAAAGTACGGCGGTTCATTCCACGCAATGGCTCGAGGCCACGTCCGCTTCACGATTTCAGCGGCGGCCAGAGGCCATGCTTACTCATGCAAGTGCTTCGCCAGGAAAGCCGGTTCCGCGAGTAAGTACCGTAAGGCGTCTTACAGGAGAACCTCGCCATCCATCTACTTCTTAGCGTAAAGCACTCGACCGTTGCGAACTATCCTGTGCAGAGAGTAGTCGATGGCGGGGAAGCGGGGGATTCCGGCGCGTGGTGGGAAGAATCGCACAGTCCGCGCGGCTCGAAGGACTCGATGAACCCGGTGTACTATCCCCAAAGTTCGTGTACCGGGTAAAAAGGAAACGATCCGGTCTGCGGCACGTACTCGAAACCGCGGCCGAGCGGGTCGTCGTGCCGGACAGTGGTCCAGTCGATTCCCATGGCGGAGTAGACCGTCGCTTCGATATCTTCGGGATAGACGTAGCGGTTTTGCGACCAGCCGTAATTCGACCACGCCCGAGCCGTCCGAGTTGCTCTGGCCGATGATCGTGCCGCCCTTGATCCCGCCGCCGGCGAAGAACGCGAACTGCTGAGGGTAGTGGTCGCGGCCGGCCGCGGGTGTCAGAGCGCCGACGGTGCGTCCGAACTCGCCGGCCATCACGATCATGGTCTCGTCGAACTGACCATTGGCCTTGAGGTCTGAGATCAGGGTCGCGACCGCCGTGTCGAGAATCTTGGCCTTGGCCGGGAGCGCGGTGGCCGCGTAGATGTTCTGGTGCATGTCCCAGCCGTCGTTCGAAGTGATCTGGATAAACCGTGTGCCCTGGTTCTGCTTCAACACCTGGGCCGCCACCAGGCAGGCATTGCCGGTGCCGGAGCTGCCATAACGCAGGCTATCGGCGCTGGTATAGGCAAACGCGGTATTGACCACGGGGTTGTACATCATGCCCTGCGCGGCGGAATAGAAATCGTTGTAATCGTCCATGGCGCCGCCGTTGGGCGAATCGATGCGCAGGCTGTCATCGAGCGAGTGCATCAACGACCAGCGCGTATTGAACGTCGTCTGGCCGTCGGGATTGGTGGTGAAGCCGATGCCGCCGGTGGCGGGCGTGACGCGGAACGGCGCATAGACAGCCGGCAGATATCCGGAGCCCACTCCGCCGCCCGAATTGAGCGCGAGAAACGACGGGAACACCTGCCCGGGCGTTCGCTCCGGATCCTTTTCCGATCGCCACGATGCTGCCGATGTTCGGCGCGATATTGCCGAGCGCTGCCGCCGGGTTGCGGCCGATCTGCGTCCATGTCTGGGCCAGCGAGTGCACCAGTGCGTGCGATTGCATCGACCGGATCAGCGCGAAGTCTCCCGTGATCGCCGCCAGGTTCGGCATCAGCCCGGTCGGAAAAAGAATGCCGTTGATGGTCTCGGGGTTGAAGCTCGCAGGCGTGACATTCGCCACCACCTTCAGGTCGAACGTATCGGTGTGGCTGGGCGCGCCGGCGAGCAGAATGAAGATGACATTCTTCGCCGTATTTTTCGTCGTGACGCCCGAGTTGCGTTACGTCCCCCGCTCTGGCGTAGCGCTGCGCCAGGAACGAGCCGCCCACGCCCGCGCCCAGAATCTCGAAGAAGCGGCGCCGGGTCCAATGCGGACGGTTGAAAAACGTCTTGTTCAGCCAGGGACGCCTGGCGAATCCGCGATTGATCTTTTCCTGTTCGTTGCTCATGGCGTTCCCTCCTTTAGTAATTGAAAACGAAATCGACCTTGTTGTAGAGCGACCAGACCAGGTTCTGGACCGCCGCGGTCCGCGTGCTGCCTCCGCCTGGGATGGCTGCCTGCGCCTTCGTCATTTCGTCGCTCGTGGGATAGCGCGAAAGGATCGTCAGGAACAGCGTGTTGATCAGGTCGGTGTTGCTCCGAGCTGCAGATTCTGCACGATCAACTGGCTGGCATGTGGTGCCCGTGGCATGGGCAGCGCTGGATCCACGACATTGTTCGTTCATCAGGTTCAGCGCCTGCAGGATCGAGCCGTCCTGCTTGCGCGGCTGATCGTCGCGGTTTCCGCGCAGGAACGCTGTCCAGCAGGTTGCTGGTGTTGCCGTCGCCGGTCGCGCGCCGAAACCACGTCTCGGCAGTTGCATGCGCGTAACTCACCTTGGCGTAGCCCGAATCGGTGAAACCCGTCATGCTATGGTGGTGCATGGAAGGTGCCGCTCGATTGCGCCACCGCGTCGGCGATCTCTTCCGCCCCACAGCCGCCGCACATACTTACGCGCGAAATAAGGCTCCCAGGCCTCGTTCCACTGGCCGGGTAGCGGCTCGAAAGCTGGTAGGTGTCGGAGTTGACGATCTCGCGCATCAGCGCCTTCACGTTGTAGCCGCTGGGCGATGAAGTGCTGCGCCAGCGCATTGAGCATCGCGGCGTTAGTCGGCTGCAGAGTCCACGGCGCAGGCGGCGGATTGTTCGGGTCGAGCCGTGCCGGGTCGAATGTATCCGGCGGATCCACGATGCCCATGCCGAAGAACTGGGCCCAGATGTAATTCACCGTGGCGCGGGCGAATTGGAAATCGCTGGTCATGTTGGCGGGCCAGCGCCGCACGGTAATTCTCGCCGGCCTTCGGCGAAGTCGCCGTTGAAGATGTACTGCGGCGGCACGTAGTAACAGGGCTGCCCGGCTTTGCAGCCGCGCGGGCGCCACGCGCGCCGGGACGGTTCCCGCTAGTGGTGTTCAGCGCGTAATCGGTGGTGAATCCTTTGGCATTATCCTGGCACCGACCCAGTAATAGACGCTCTTGTTGGTGGGGTCCACCGGGATAGCCGCGGGACATGCTGGTGCGCGAGAGATAACGACGCCAGCTGCCAGGCCTGATAGCGGGTGGTGCTGGCTGCCCCACAGGCTCAGCGTGTCCAGATGGCCGCGGCCGTTGTGGCAGAGCAGGCAGTTCACGTGCGAGATGCCCAGGAACGTGTCGAAGACGTTGGCCGTCATCGAGTCCATGATGTCCTGGTTCGGACCGCCGGTGATCATAGCCACCGATGATCCAGTTGGCCGCGCCGTCGTTGTATGTATTGTCCGCGGCCTCGGTGATCAGCTCCGTCGCCATCTGGTTGTACGGCTTGCCGTTGGCGAGGAATCGTGGATCCACTGGTAGAACGCGTTGCGGCCCGCAGGGAACCGGCGCAGGACGTGCTCGGCGTGTTATCGGTGTTCTGGTACAGGTCGCCGAAATACATGGTCCACTTGTCCACCCACTGCGGGCTGGCGAGCAGCTCTTCGATCAGGTTGGCGCGCTTGTTCGGCACCGTATCGGCGACGAACGTCAGGACGCGCGCCGGAGTCGGGATGCGGCCCGTCAGGTCCAGCGTGACGCGGCGGATGAACTCGAAGTCCGTGGTGGCCGGGGCAGGCGTGATGTTGTTCTTGTGCAGGTCCGCAAATATATAGGAATCGATCGACCCGGCCGGATAGGTCTTATTGGAGTCTGAGGTCTGGCCCCCTCCGGAAATCCCGGCCGCATGAAGAGCCACCTGTTCGGTAAGGCTCGAGAGGGAAGGCCGCCCGGTCGGCCTCCGGACGCCCGCCGCGCGTAGTGCCTGTGTGACGTACGCTTCCCGCTGCGATCCGAAATAGGGGCAGTCAGAAGGCGGGATGCCGCTCGTCGCTGCATCCTGGGCCTGGAGTAGGAGAACACCTGAGAAGGTGCCCAAAAGTCCAATAATTGCAAGCAGTTTGACGCGCAACGTGAATCCTCCGAGGCAGACGTTGGGCCCATTTTATGACAATCTAAACCCGAACCTGACAAAAGAGTTCCATTAAGTTTCGTTAGTGGTGTAGCAATGAGCAGGATTTGGCCTGGTCAGGGTGCTGCCGGCTTTACCGTCGCGGATACGCGTGATACGCTGGCGGCGGAACGAACGGGTCGGGATGGTATCTTCACGTCGGGTGGAAAGACGGCTCGTCGGTTTACTGGCGCTCCCGGCGATTGCCGCCACGCTGGCGGCGCAGATGCCAAACCGCAAGCTGCTGACACTCGACATCGCGGCGCGCGATGGCCGCGGCATGTCGGTGGCGGACCTGCAAGTGGAAGACCTTCGGGTGTTCGACGCGGGGCGTGAACAGAAGCTGGTGTATTTCCGGCGCGGTCAGGATGTCACGGCCGGCGCGCTCCCGGGCAAGCGGTGCAACTACGGTTACGGCACGTTTCCGCATGTCGTAGTCGTGCTGCTCGATCAACTGAACAGCAGGCTGGAACTGAACGGGCCCGACTGGGACGAAGTGAGGCGCGCGCTGGCACGGGAGGATTGGGAGCCCAATGCCTACTTCTACCTGCTGTTGAAGGACGGGGCTCTCTATCCGGTGCGCGGGTTGCCGCATTCCTGGGTGGATCCCGGCATTTACACGCGCTCGTGGCTGCATGGGATTCTGCCGCTGTTCGAAGACATGCGCCGGGACTTCCGCGCGCGGCCCGCCGATCCCGACCTCTCTCTGTCCGCGCCGGGAGACCAAGCCTACAAGAAAACTGCCAAACGTGTGCAGCAGGCGACCGAGACCGCCATCCTGGAACTGGCGGCGCGTTTGGCGCCCGTGCCGGGTACCAAGAGCATAGTCTGGATAGGGCCGAACGAACTGACGATCGCGAATCCTGCGGCACAAATTCCCATCTATCAGGCGCCTTCCGATACGCCTCCTCCCGGCGGCGGCACGGTTCACCCGTCGGCCATCCAAAAGACGATTGCGCTCGCCTTCGCGAATAGCGAGCGCGGCTACCGCCTGGGCTACTATGTGCCGGCCGCAAACTGGGACGGGCGCTACCACGAGGTGCGGGTGGTCTCAAAGCGCCCCGGCGTCCGCATTCAAGCGAAGGCCGGGTACATGGCGGTGCGGCCCGTGGACATCGAAGATGACCAGCGCCAGTCCGTGCCCGATATGACGGCCGACATTCCGTTCGATGCGTCGACGATCCGTTTCGCGGCGGCTGCCGGCGAAGGCGCGGCGAGCGTGCGCTTCGACCTGCTGGTGAACGCGGACGATGTCCTGTTCGAACCGTCGGGCGGCAAGTACGTCTGTTCGCTGGCGGTCCAGCTAATCGAATTGAACGACGACGGCGAAGCAAAGCAGCGCGAGGAACCGCTGCTTGTACGGCGCGAGCTGACGGCGGCGGAGCGCGAGCAAGCGGCGCAAAAAGGCGTGCCCATCAATCTGGATGCGAAGGCGCCGAAAGGCGGCACGTTTCGCATTGTGGTACTCGACCGGGTGACGCAATCATTCGGCACACTGACGATCGATACGCGGAGCAGGGTCCCATGAAACTCAGGATTCTGTTCCTGGCTGCCGGCGCAACGGCCACACTCTTCGCTCAGGCGAAGGTCGGTGACGAAGTGCTGGAGCGCGGCAGGGAGCGCATTCTGGCGGTGATCGAAAAACTGGCGAGTTACACCTGCACGGAGACGGTGAATCGCCAGGAGTTTGTGCAAACCGTGCCGCGTCTGGAACAGGGGAGCTGCGACCAGATCGATGCCAACCGCAGAAACGGGCTCTCCCACATGGACCTGGTCCGAGAGGACCGGCTGCGGCTGGACGTGCAGGTGACGGACCAGGGCGTTGAGTTGTATTCGTGGCCCGGCGCCTCGCGCATCGCTTCGGAGCAAGTGCAGGAATTCGCGGGCGCGGGGCTGTTCGAGACCGGAGCGTTCGGCCCGTTTCTCATCAATATCTTCTCGGTCCCGGGGATCAGATTCTGGAATGAAGGCACTATCCGCATTAACGGGCAGGCGGCGCGGCAGTACCGCTATC
The DNA here is from genome assembly GCA_963796675.1 of Terriglobia bacterium. Lineage (GTDB taxonomy): Bacteria > Acidobacteriota > Terriglobia > Bryobacterales > Bryobacteraceae > CAWCDJ01. The sequence continues at coordinate 314,528 of CAWCMS010000013.1, read as the reverse complement.
TGGTTCCGATGGAAACCAGCCATTACCGCATCGTCGCGGGCGGTGCGACGCGTGTGGTTCCCTACGAAGGACGCTTCTGGCTCGATCCCGTGACCGGTGACCTGCGGCGCCTCGTGGTAAGGACCGGCGAGCTTTCGCGCAGTACCGGAAACTGCGAGGCGGCAACCACCGTGGATTTCGGGCTGATGCCGATTGGAGGGCACGAGAGCCTGGTGAGCCAAAGGAGTGTGCTGCACGTGGTGCGGCGCGACGCGGTGGAAGAGGAAAACGTAACCACCTATTCCGGCTGCCACGAGTTTCTTGGAGAAAGCACGGTTCACTTCGGCGATACGGCGGCTGAAGGGAGAGCCGCAGCGCCGGGCGCGGCCGCCAAGGCTGCGGAAAGAAAGGGACGGAAGAAGAGCTTTCCGCCCGGTGTTCGCCTGACGATCCGGTTCGAGGTTGCCGTGGACAGCACTACTTCCGCCGCTGGAGACCTGGTTGCCGCGGTGGCGCGTCACAAAGAGCCGAACCCCAAACGGCGCTTACTGCCGGATGGTGGCGCCCCGCTGCGGTGCCGCATCACGCGGTTGGAAAACAACTTCCGCACGGCGCATTTCAACTTTTCGATTGCTTGCGAAGCACTGGAACTGAACGGGCGGTGGATTCCCTTCGCCGCGGTCACAGACAAACCGCTGGACCCGCTGGACGCTGGGAAAAAAGAAGGGATAGGTGACGTGAAGGTCACACGCGCGCGCCGCGGTCCGGCCGCCGGCGCCACGTTTGGGTTTCCCATGAGAGGTCCGCGGACCGTGGTAGGGCCTTTTTCCTCGGAGTGGATTACGACGGTTCCGAAAGGGGCTGATCAAGTGGACATCCCCATGCAGTGAAGTTATGCTAGGGGCCATGACGCGCGCTTTGGCCCTGCTCTTCCTGCTTCCCGCCGTCTCGCAGGCAGCCGCCTGTGTGACCGCTCAAGGATGCACGGAATGGGTGAGGCTGGGCAACGGCTCGGCGCGGTCCCTGATCTATCGCACGCACTCGCTCGACGCGAAGGACGAGCACATCACCCGCGCGCTGGTGATGGTGCACGGCGCCGGGCGCGATGCCGACAACTACTTCCGCACGGCCGTGGCCGCCGCATTTCTCGCGGGGGCGCTCGACGATACCGTGGTGATTGCGCCGCGCTTCGCCTCGAACGACGGACGCGGCTGCCACGACACCTTGGCCGCGAACGAAGTGAGCTGGAGCTGCAACGGCAACAGTTGGCGATCCGGCGGCTCCGCGACCGGCAATCCGGATCTGACCTCTTACGATCTGATGGACGAAATCCTGCGCCGGTTGGCACGCAAGGATATGTTTCCCAACCTTGCCCATATCGTGGTCACCGGCCACTCCGCGGGCGGCCAGTTCGTCACCCGCTATGAAATGGCCAATCGCGTCCATGACGATCTGGGAGTGCCGGTGAAGTACGTGGTGGCGAATCCTTCGAGCTATGCCTACCTGGATGCTACCCGCCCCACCGCCGATGGCAAAGAGTTCCGCAACTTCAGCGACGCGCGCAACTGCACCACCTTCGACCAGTGGCCGTACGGCCTGAAGGGCCGCTCCGGATACACCGGCAAGCTCTCCGACGATCAGCTCAAGCGGCAACTGGCCGAGCGCTCCACCATGTACCTGGTGGGCGAACTGGATACCCTGCCGCTCGCCGGGTTCGACTCCTCCTGCCCCGCGATGGCGCAAGGGCCGACGCGCCAGGCACGCGGCGAGGCCTATGCGAAGTACGTCAATCAGAAATTCGGAGCGAAGCACGATGTAATGGTCGTGCCCCTCTGCGGCCACAATGCGCGGTGCATGTTCACCGCCGACCCCGTTCTTGCCATCCTCTTCCCCAAATCATAACCATGACACTGAATCAGAAGCTTCTCCGAAGCACGATCGTAGCGGCCCTGGGCGGACTGCTGTTCGGCTTCGATACCGCCGTGATCGCGGGGGCTACGCACGCCATCAGGGATCTTTACCACTTGACGGATGCGTCGCTCGGAGTCACGGTCTCGAGCGCACTGTTAGGCACCATCATTGCGTCGATGCTGGCCGGCATTCCGGGCGACCGTTTCGGCCGGCGCGACAGCCTGCGGATTCTGGCGGTGCTCTACGTCGTCTCGGCGCTCGGTTGCGCGCTCGCCTGGGATTGGTACTCACTGGTGTTCTTCCGCTTCATCGGGGGTCTGGCCATCGGCGGATCCTCGGTGCTGGGCCCCATGTATATCGCGGAGGTTTCTCCCGCGCGGTGGCGGGGACGCCTGGTGGGCTTCTTCCAGTTCAACGTGGTTTCGGGGATCCTGCTGGCCTATCTTTCGAATTACCTGATCGGCACGGCGCAGCTCGGCGACGTGGAGTGGCGCTGGAAATTAGGCATCTCGGCGCTTCCGGCAGTGCTGTTCTTTGTCATGCTGTTCGGAATTCCGCGCAGCCCGCGCTGGCTGGTGCAAAAGCAAAAGATTACAGAAGCGCGCCAGGTGCTGCAATGGATCGGCGAGGAGCATGTCGAAAGCGAATTGCAGGACATCGTGGGGTCGATCGACACCCAGCACGGGCACGGCAGCGAGCGGCTGTTTTCCCGCAAGTACCGGCTCCCGATCTTCCTTGCGGTTTCGATCGGCATGTTCAACCAGCTTTCGGGAATCAACGCCATCCTGTATTACCTGAACGACATTTTCGCCAAGGCCGGATTCAGCAAGGTTTCGGGCGATCTCCAGGCGGTCGCCATCGGCGCGACCAACCTGCTGTTCACCATGCTGGCAATGTCGGTGATCGACAAGGTCGGGCGGAAAACGCTGTTGCTGATCGGGTCGGTAGGGACGGCCGCGGCTCTGGGCGGTGTGTCCTACATCTTCAGCAGTGGGCATCATGAGGACCTGCTGGTCTGGCTGCTGGTCGGCTTCATCGCCTTCTTTGCGTTTTCGCAGGGCGCGGTCATCTGGGTCTACCTGGGCGAAGTCTTTCCGAATCGAGTGCGGGCCAAGGGCCAGAGCCTGGGCAGTTTCACTCATTGGGCAATGAACGCCCTGATTTCGGGCATATTTCCGGTGATGGCGGCCCATTCGGGCGGTATCCCGTTCATGTTCTTCGCCACCATGATGGTGGTGCAGTTCTTCGTGGTGCTGATGTGGTACCCGGAGACTAAAGGCGTCTCGCTCGAAGCCATGCAGAAGAAACTGGGCATCGCGTAGACTGCCCTACGGCATTATGACGAAAGACGAAATCATACTCGCCAATCGCGAGTATCTGTTTCCGGCTGTCTTTCATTACTACAAGGAGCCGCTGGTTGTAGCGCGCGCCAAGAATCAATACGTTTGGGACGCCGATGGAAACCGGTACCTGGATTTCTTCGGCGGCATCGTCACGGTGAGCGTCGGTCACTGTAATGAGCAAGTGAACGAGCGGGTCCACCGGCAGCTCGATACGCTGCAGCACGTTTCCACGGTATTCGCCAATGAGCCGCAGGCGGCGCTGGCGAAAAAGATCGCGTCGATCACGCCGGGCGGCAAGCTCACCAAGTCGTTCTTCACCAATAGCGGCACGGAGGCGAATGAAGTCGCCGTCCTGACTGCGCGGTGCTACACCGGCAACACCGAGATCGTGGCGTTGCGCCACTCGTACCACGGCCGTTCGGGCATGGCGCTCTCGGCCACCGGACAGGGCGCGTACCGGCTCGGGCCGCCGAACGCCGGCGCGGTCCACGCGCATAATGCGTACTGCTACCGGTGCCCGTTCGGCCTCGAGTATCCCTCCTGCGGGGTCCGCTGCGCCCACGATATGGAAGAGCTGATCCGTTCTTCGACCAGCGGCCGCATCGCCGGATTCATCGCGGAGCCGATCCAGGGAGTCGGCGGATTCATCACGCCTCCGCCCGAGTATTTCGCGATCGTGGAAAAGATCGTGCGCGACCACGGCGGCATCTTTATCAGCGATGAAGTGCAGACGGGCTGGGGACGCACCGGCAATCGCTGGTTCGGCATCGAGCACTCGGGCGTTACGCCGGATATCATCACCAGTGCCAAGGGGCTCGGCAACGGCACTCCGATCGGCGTGACCATAGCGCGGCCGGAAGTAGCCGACTCCGTCACCGGCGCGACCATCTCCACTTTCGGCGGGAACCCGGTTTCGACGATGCAAGCGAAGGCGGTGCTCGATTTCATCGACGAACACAACCTGATGGCCAACTGCGCCGAGACCGGCGCCTACCTGCGCGCCGGGCTGGAGGAACTGAAGGAAAAGCACGCGATCATCGGCGACGTCCGGGGCATGGGTCTGCTGCAGGCCATCGAACTGGTCTCGGACCGTGAGAGCAAGACTCCCGCGCCGGCTCAGACCCTCATGGCGATGGAGGCAGCGCGCGAAAATCGCCTGCTGATCGGCAAGGGCGGGATGTTCGGCAACGTGCTGCGGATTTCGCCGCCGATGAACGTCGGCCGCTCCGACGTCGACCAGTTCCTCGAATTGCTCGATGCGAGCCTGGCGGCGGCTGCTCCAAAGGGCGTGGGTAGTACTGCCCGGTAGTACTAAAGCGATTGTCCTGGAGGATACATTCGAGTAGAATTGCACCTTACGGTCCCGCGATATTCAAGTTCCCGTTCCCAAACTCCGTTTCCCGCGCAACCGGGACCGTATCTTCTTTATTTCCTCTGCTGGCCCGCAAAATCCGCAAAGAAACGCACCGGCGCAAGCGCGAAGTCTTCGAAGTAATTTAGAATCAAAGAAGTCTCCGATTATTCTTCATGCGGGCCCGTAGCTCAGGTGGATAGAGCACCTGCCTTCTAAGCAGGTGGTCGCTGGTTCGAGTCCAGCCGGGCCTACCACGAAGTCTGTATCGCGAAGACCTGCCGCGGATTGCGGTTCTAAAACTTGTATCCTGCCCACGGATCAGAGTGCCCGGAATGGAGTACACACCATCGAGTAAACTCTGCCGCCAATAGAGGAGGAAATCGGCCGATACTGATACGCCATGCGAAAACGTCGTTTCGATGTGCGGATGCACATCCATAAAGTTCATCGGACCGGGCCCGGTGTCCTGCAGAATGCCGAAATAGTTCCCAACTGGAAACATCGCGAAAAAAGTCCCCAAGGTCGGCGTCCGGGGCTATCGCCGCTGGAAACATCCGCCCGAGAATTTCGCTTAGTTTTCGCATGTCAGTTCACCTTGTTCGTGAGGGGACTGGAGATCCGATCATGCCGATGCATGGCTGGTCGTGCGGGTCGCAGAAGATCCATTATTCGAATCCGGCCGCCGGCCGCATCAATGCTTCGAGTTTCGCCATCAGGGTGCTGGCCCGGTACGGTTTTTCCAGAAACGCCGTGACCGTATCAGACCCCACCCGTTCCAGTGCGTTCGAGGCCGAGTACCCACTGGAAAGGATCAGCGGCACATCGGGGCGTAGAGAACGTAGGATCGGGGCGGCGGTTTCACCGCTCATTACCGGCATCGTCAAGTCCAGCACGATCGCGCTCACTTCGGGATGGGCCGTGAGGACCGAGATCGCCTGCTGCCCGTTGTCCGCCAGCAGCACGTGGTACCCCCTCTGCTCCAAAGTCCGTTGTGCGAGCGTACGAAGAGCCGGTTCGTCATCCACGAACAGGATTGTGCCGCTGCCGATCGCAGGAGTCTCGGCAACTGGCTGCGGAGGCGGCGCCACCGGCCGGACGGCATGGCTCGCGGGCAACAGCACAGTGAACACACTTCCGTTTTCCGGAGCGCTTCGCAGAGTCAGCATTCCGCCGTGCCTCTTCACAATCCCGAGCACCGCGGAGAGTCCCAATCCCCGCCCCTGGAACTTTGTGCTGAAGAACGGATCGAAGATGCGTGCCTGCGTGGCCGCGTCCATACCAACGCCGTTATCCGTCACGCTGAATAAGAGGTACTCCCGATCCTCAGCCTCGAAAGGGACCACCGCATCCCGGTAGTCTTCCGGCTGCAGTCTATGTCGGCGGACAACAATCTTCACCTCCCCGGCGGTACGGTCTGGAATCGACTCCGCCGCATTAATGACCAGGTTCATCATGACCTGTTGCAGTTGGACCGGATCAGCCTGCACCAAAGGAGCGTTATCCTCCAGATCGAACGAGAGCCGTACCATCCTGGGAATGCTGGCAGTCAGCAGCGGGACCAATTCCGTTGTGGTTGCCGCGACATCGAGCGGCTCCAGGCGGCCTTGATCCTTCCCCGCGTAGGTCAGCAACTGCCGGGTCAACTGTGCAGCCCGCTCGCTCGCGACGATTACATCCTGGAGGAGCCGCCGCGATGGGCTGGCGGGATTGGTGGTGTCCAAAGCCAGACTGGTGTTGCCCAGGATACCCGTCAGCAGATTGTTGAAATCGTGCGCAACACCCCCGGCCAAAATCCCGAGGCTCTCCAGTTTTTGCGCCTGCCGGAGCCGTTGTTCATTCATTTTGCGCTCCGTCACGTCTGTACACATCGCGAGAATTCCGGTGGAAACGCCTGTGTCATTCAGCATGGATGTCAAAGTAATGTCCAACCAGACAGTCCTGCCGTCCTTGTGACGAAAGCGGTGTTCCTGCGGCCGGGGGGAATCGTTGCATGTCTCACACCAGGGCCACTCCCACTCGCTCTCTTCGGTATCCAGAAAATCCGTCGAGCGGCGTCCGAGCATCTCCTCCTTGCTATAGCCGAGAAGATCCGCCATGCGGTCATTGAGGAAGGTCGTCCTCCCAATCGAATCCAGGAACCAGATGCCCTCACCGGCGATTTCGACCATGCGCCGGAACCGCTCTTCACTGTCCCGCAATGCCCTTTCGGCGCGCTTCTGTTTCGTGATGTCCTGGACCAGAGCCACGATCCCGCGGACTGCCCCGCCCGGACCCCGGTCCGGCACGTATGTCGCGCGAATATCGCGCTCGCGGTCGGGGTAGCGGATATGGCTCTCGAACACAACTTCTTCCCCACCAAGAGCGCGGTTCAAAGGCTCTCGCAAGCGCTCGAAGTGATCCTCGCCGAGCACTTGCACTACCTCATTCCCCTCGAAATCCGAAGGCCGCCGGTGGAACCAGTCGCCGGCGGAGCGATTGGCAAAACGATACCGATAGTCGCGATCCACATAAAAAACGAGTCCCGGCAAGGCATCAATCACCAGTCGCAACAGCGCCTCCTGGCGCTTCAGTTCATCGCTCCACCGCTTGCGCTCGCTGATATCGCTCACCGCGAACGTGACACCCAAAACAGTTCCGTCGGGATGCTTTAGCGGGTACGCAGTCACCTGCCAATCGCGCTGCAGGCCGGGCAAAGCCGGTGTCGCCGCGCGTAATTCGCGTTCAGCCACCGAAGTGCCGGTCGCGATTGCTTCCCGATAAATGCCTTCCAGGGATTCGGCGACTTCGGGTACGACCTCAGCCAATCGCCGGCCGATGTGCGCTTCGGCCGCTAACCCATCGATCTGCGCCAGCCGCTCGTTCACTCGTACGAAGCGCAACTCGGGATCGAGCAGGCCAAGGCCGATAGGCGCAGCCGCGTAAAGGCGCTCCAGTTCCTCCAGTTGTTCCTCTGCCAGAGCACGCCGGAGACGCACTTCTTCGGTGAGAACCTCGGCATAGATGCCGACGGTCGCGGTGACGTGCCCATCCGCACCGCGAATCGGCCACGTGCTGAGGCTGAGCTCGATCCGTCGGCCGTCCTTGCGTTGCCGGGTAACGCGCCGCTGCGAGAACCCCTCACCACTTAGAGCGCGCTCATGCAACTGCTGATGCTCTTCCATGCGATCCGGCGGGATTGAGGGGAGCTTCCGTCCAAGTACTTCCCTGGCGGACCAGCCGAAAAGCCGTTCGGCCGCATTATTCCAGAACAGCACGGTGCCGTCCGGACCCAAAATGAGAGTGGGAATAGCGGAATCGCCAAAAACCTTACGGAAAAGCGAAATGTCGAAAACGTCACGGGGAAGCTCTACGGCCAATTTTTTCAACATATTTCCTTCTGAACCCGTTGGCACGCCCTGACGTCCCGTTTTGGACGGTTTAGCAGCTACACCTAGTTAGATTGATCAACGTGAAATCGGTCGCCGTTGACGGGCTACCTCGTCGCCCCCGGTCCCGCCTGATGAAGCCGTCCCGGCACGCGGCGCAAACGGTTAGCATAGATGCTTATGCTGAAGCCCCTGTTTGCCGCAATCCTTTCGCTGGCCGCGCTGCCGGCCTTTGCCCAACCCTATAAAGCCGCCGTCATCGGCCTGATTCACGCGCACGAAGGCTCGAACCTGCCCCGTATTCTGCACAACGATCAGGTCAAGCTGGTCGGCATCGCCGAGACGATCCCGGAGCTCGTCAATCTGGCGAAAGAGAAGCAAGGCGCCAAGGACGTTCCCTTCTTCGACGACTACCGCAAGATGCTCGACGAAACGAAGCCCGACTTCGTCTGGGCTTTCGTCGAAAACAACCGCCACCTGGAGATCCTCAAAGAGTGCGCTCCGCGCCATATCAATGTGATCTACGAAAAGCCGCTTGCCTCCACCTACAAAGACGCGCTGGCCATGCAGGAATTGGCCAAGAAGTACAACGTCAAGGTGATGTGCAACTACCAGATGGCCTGGTGGCCGGCCAATCAGATTGCGCATGACGAGGTGATGAAGGGCATCGTCGGTAAGCCGTGGCGGATGCACGGCATCGTGGGACACGGCGGCCCCGGTTCCACCGGAAGCGGCAAGTACTTTTTCGACTGGCTCACCGACCCCGTCAAGAATGGCGCCGGCGCCCTGATGGATTTCGGATGCTATAACGCGCTGTGGTCGCTCTGGTACATGGGCCGCCCGGAGAGCGTGTACGCCGACGCGATCCACCTGCGGCCGGAGACCTTCCCTAAGGTTGAGGATTCCGCCACCCTGGTGCTGAAGTACAAGAACGGCATCAACATTTTCGAAGGAAGCTGGGACCTGCCGCGCAGCTTTCAAGACCTGGAGGTCTTCGGTTCCACCGCCGGGCCGGACGGCAAGCTGACGCGCGCCAGCATCTACATGACGCAGCGCAAGGTGGAAGTGCACGACGGCCGTGAAACCCGCGACCTGCCGCTCACCCCGCTCGCGCCGGAGAAGGCCGACCCGATCGCGTTCATGATCGATGCCATCCGCAACAACAAGCCGATCGAGGGCATCACGGCGCTCGGTATCAACGTGGGCGTGGTCGAAATCATCGAGGCCGCGAAGGAATCGATCCGCACCGGCCGACCGGTGAAGCTGAAGTAAGCCGTCTCGTACGACGTTCGCCTCGATTGCCACGCGCGCCGGGACTGTGCCAGGCTAACGGGAGTTCGAGCAACTCTCTTGTCTAAAAAAAGTCTCCAAGTGCTGAAAATCGAGAGCGACAACGGACCCGTCGCACCGAAGTGCGAAGAGAGTAGCGGGGGGATTGACCAGGTAAGCCTTCCCGCGGACTAATGCCGGCGGGGCTAGCTTGTTTCTCCAGTTTTTGGGCGGTATCCCATAGGTGATCACCCCGCTGATTCTGCCATCGGTTATGGGGTTATCCGGTTCTGCATCCCAAACAAGCTCGTTGTCGTGTACCGAATCGTAGCGATAAACGGATATCCCGGCCGGGCTTACGCCTTCCGGCTGCGGGCATGTCAATTGATTCGAGAGACAAAGCTGGACTGTGTCAGCCTCCTGACTCGCAGTCAAATGCCATGGTGGTTGTAGCTGACAGCCGGTAAGAAGCGAGACCAGGCCGCTCACCAGGAATAATGAAATAGTGGAGCACCTGTCTGCCCTGTTCACGAACGAGATAGTGCCTCCGTTGTCGTAATCATTATTACCACATCGCGATTTCTAAGTTCGTTCCATACCGGCCCGCTTCCACCACAGAGGCCCGACCGTGAGGGAGGGCGCAGCGAAAGGGTAGAAATCTCCCGGTCACTCCCACCGCCGGGAGCGGGCCACCGAGATGCCACGCCTCTCGTTGGGATACCGGCCGGACACCGCGCAGTAGTAGTGATAGAGCACGCCTTCGTGCCAGATCACACCCGGCTTGTGGGCATAGGTTTCGTCGACCGAGCCCGGCGCGCCGACATCGATCAGGATCCGGCTCGTTTTCGTGAAGGCGAACGGCGATGTGCCGGTTGCCAGCAGGTCGCGCGCCTTCCCCTTGGCGTCGAGCCCGTAGTAGAACATCACCCACGTAGATCCATCGAGCAGTACGCACGGGTCGCTGGCGAAGATTTCGTCCGGCGACCCGGCGCCGCCATTGCGCAGGATCGGGTTGGCTTCGTGGCGCTTCCAGGTCTTGAGATCGGTGGAGACGGCCACGCCCGTCTGCTCGCGCCAACCCCTCGGCCGGTCGTTCTTCGCGTTGTAGAAGAGGTAGTAAGTGCCTCGATCTTCCACCAGGCATGGCTTATACAGCCCGCCGCGCTCCCATTCGGCGCCGTCGGCGGGCGTGAGGCATGGCGGGTCGACCTCCCAGTTGCGAAGGTCGCTGCTCCAGCAGAGTCCGATCACGGCCGGCCCGCTCTCGTAGCCGGCATTCGGGTAAGCATGGTAGACGCCCAGGAAGCGCCCGCGCATCTTGCGCAGCCGCCCCTCGGAGCGCAGGCCGTTTTCCCGAAGGATCCAGTTCATGGCCACGTTGTAGCGGGTGACGGGCGAATTCGGGTCGCGCCGAAGAATTGCTCCGAGTTTCTCCCACTCCACGAGGTCGCGGCTCGAGGCGAGCCCGGTCTGGTAACCCGTGCCGTCCCACCCGATGTAGGTCATGTAGAACAGGCCGTCGTGCCGGCACAGAAAGGGGCAATCGACCGAGCGGCTGTCGAACGCGTCCTTCCCGCCGGACGCCGCCAGCACCAGCTTGCCGTACTTGTATGGCGTGGCGTATTGCGATTCCGCCGGGTCCGCCGCGCGAAGCGTCGATGCGGCAGCCGCCGCGAGAAACGTGCGCCTGGAAAAGGTCATCCGCCCTGGGCTGATTGTACCGAACCGCCGCTCTCCCCCACCCCTGCTATCATGTGCGCAGACGCCCGGGTTCCCATGATCGGCGACATTCTCGACGGCAAATATCGCATCGACCGCCAACTGGGAGCGGGCGGCATGGGTAACGTATATCTGGCGACCCACCTCGGCACCACGCGCGTTGTGGCGATGAAGGTCATCAACCCCAAGTGGGTGGCCGATCCGCACTTTCTGGCGCGCTTCCAGCGCGAAGCGCAAGCATGCGGGCGGCTGCGGCATCCCAACATCGTCAACGTCACCGATTTCGGCATCGCCGCGGCGCCCAAGGGCCAGATTCCGTACCTTGTGATGGAACTTCTGGACGGGGAGACGCTGTCCGCCTTCCAGCAGACGCATCCACGGCCCCCTCTTCCGCTGGTGGCCGACCTGCTCGATCAAATCGGCCTCGCGCTCGACGAGGCGCACCGTCACGGCATCGTGCATCGCGACCTCAAGCCGGATAACATCTGGCTCGAACCCGATGGCCGCGGCGGATACGCAGTGAAGGTGCTCGATTTCGGCGTGGCCAAGATGAAGTCGCCCGGCGACCCGGCAGCGAGCGATACCAGCACGGCGGCTCCACCCCTCCCCCCGCCTGCGAGCGGCGGTGAAGGCGAAACCCTGGTGATGAGTCCGCAACTCGAACCCGAAGGGCGCGTGGTCCGTGTCCGCGCGGAAGAGACGGAAACCGTCGTGATGCCGCAAGTGGCATCCGACCCCTCTTCGTGGTCGTTCGGCAGCGATGGCGGGCAGACCATGCCGGGAAGCCTCGTGGGGACGCCGGCCTACATGTCGCCGGAGCAGGCCATGGGGGCGGAGACCGATTTCCGTGCCGATATCTACAGCCTGGCGGTGGTGGCGTATTCGCTGGTCTGCGGCCAACTGCCGTTCACCGGCAAGACCAGCGAGCTGATCGAGTTTCATCGCAGCGGCTCGCCCCGTCCGCCCGCGCGCGTCGCGAAGGTGCCGCGTGACGTGTCGGATGTCGTGCTATCTGGCCTGGCGCGCGACCCCGATGCGCGGCCGCAATCGGCGCTCGAGTTCGCGCGACGCTTCCACAACGCGGTGGATGCCGAGTTCTTCGCGCTGCGTCGGTCGCGTGCGTTTCTGCTGCAGCACCTCGGTGTCTTCGGCTTTCTGGTGCTTCCGATCTGGGGCATCCTGGTGGCAATCGTCGCGATCGCGGCGGCCGCCGCTAAGTCGGTGCTTCCGGCGCCCATACTGCGAATTGCGCTGGTTCCGGCGGCCGCGGCGATCCTGCTGATCTTCTTCGACAACATGCTGCGCGCGATGACCGCGCTGATGGCGCTCGATGAGCAGGTGCGGCTGCGTCGATTTCTCTCGTTCCGTGTGTTCTGGAAACTGGTGAAGGCCATCCCCGCTCTCGCGTCCACGCAGGTGCGGTCGATTTTCGCGTTCGGTCCCGGGTGGCTGATCGGCGATTGCCTCTGGCCGGTGGTCTGCGTGGTTGAACACCTCTCCGGGAAGGCGGCGATCTTGCGCTCCCGCAGCCTGATGACCGGCTTGAATTCCGCCGGCCGCGCACTCGCCATCCGCCACTTCGCTCTGGCGGTACTGGTGATGGGGGACGTGCTCAAGTCCATGCCGTTCCTCTGGGGTACCGGCCACGTGAAGAACTCGAACACCGACCTCTGGTTCCCGCTGTTCACGGTCTTCGCCGCCGCGCCGCTGTTCCTGTATGACCGCACGGCCGCGCGCAAAGACGGCCCGCTGATGCGCCTCGACCGCACACCCGAGGTCCGCGTCACCTCGCGGCTGCTCACCGTCAGTTCCATGGTGTGGCTCGCGCTCGGCCTGATATACGTGCTGTACCAGCCGCTCGAGTTGTGGCTCTCCGGGAAATGACAGGCCGATCTCTAGAGAGGGCCTCTGATCATCCCACTTCCCTTCTGTTCGATATCCCAGAGCTGTATCGAACCGTGTATTCACTGCTTGCAGACGGTGCAACATTATCGCCGCCAGATTGGTGCGGCTCACTTCAGGTCGTCGAACCGCACAAGCGCAGCCCATTGGCTTGAATGCATGATCTTCCGCTTCTCAATGGCTCCGTCGATGAGAGCTTGGCTAACGGTTCCAACGAGACCGGCAAGCGCGCTCATATGGAGGGGTGCCCCCGCAAGTGCGGCGATCGTCGACGAAAACGTCAAGCTGGCCACCGACTGCCATGATTTCCCAAGTTTCTGCAGCGCATCTAGTCGTGCGATCTTAATCTTTGCACGTAGGTCCCGAACTGCGGGGTTAACCTTGCTTCGAACTATATCCAGTGATTGGCGTTTGAGATCGGAGGGGGACTTCGTAATGTCTATGCTCGTGGAGAGTTCGCTTACAGCAGATCGGAACGCTTCGAGTTCCCCCTCATGCTTTGATCGAAAAGCGAGGATGTCTTCAATCGGCAAGTCATGAACTATCGGCAGATAGGTCTCAACTATGGTTGTACCCAGTAGGTCTTCCGTATCGATCGCGGGGGTACCTTGAGCTTCGTCTCCCGATGACGTAAGGATTCGGTGGGCAGCCCACAAGGCATCCCTAAGAGACGCTTGACTCCACACAATGGGCGTGCCTGCCGCTTCAAAGTTCGCCGCTGCCACGGTAAGAAACGCGCCGAATAAAGCAACGGCGTCCTCTTCTCTTGGTCCGTCCCGGGTAGAGAGCACTGCAGAGAGCATTGCTACGGCGGTCTCCGCGGGGAATTTCCCAGCCTGAAGGTCTTCGAGCTTGGGGAGACCCAGGACAACCAGAAAGGTCGTCAACAGGTCCAAAAGGCTGGGGGAGAGATCCCGTCGCGCTTGTCGGATTGCGCCAGTGAATAGGGGATCGGCTGTTTTGAATTTTCCCAGGTTACGATCTGTGTTCACATCAGGCTCAATTTTCCTGACTGAGATTATCTCTCGAATCGTTTTCAGGCCAGACAGGAGCCCAATGGGGTCAGGTGCACGCAAGACGTTGGCTTCAACGAGCGGACGCACAATTGGCTGCGCTTGAAGAACAAACTCCAGGTAGGTCAGAGCACGTTCAACTGGAACCAGAGAATCCTCAGGCTGATTTCGGACGATGATAAGCGCCTCCTTAAGCCATCGTTCATGATCGGCACTTAACACCAACATCGACGATGTCACTTGGTTGGCGTAAAGTGCGTTCGCTTTGAGGCTATGAAGAAAGGGATCTCCAAAGTCGGGAAACCAGAGTACGTTTGAGCCTAACATTATCTGAATTGTATCCGTTGGCGAGATGAGTGTTCTGGCGAATCGGCAAAACAACTTGGCCAAACACCGAACAGAACTGAAAGGGTTCTACAAATATCACCTTGAATGGATTTGGGACCAAAACCAACGCGGCGACATGTATGAGGGTATGATCGCGGCGCTACCGCAGATCGGTCTGAAACTGGAATCCTCTAAGGCCGATTTGGAAGTCCTGGTCGTTGATCATTTAGGAAGGGAACCGACCGTCAACTAAAGTCCTTTGTTCCGAACTTTGGGCTGAGGCAGACCGACTCGGCAATTGCAGAAACGCCGAGAATGGACAACCTGAAAATCTGACGGACCTCTTCAGGCGAAGCGTTTCCCACACCTGCTTCTCTTTCAGTTGGAAACGCATCCCCTCGCATTACATTACACACATCCGCACGTCCAACACTCGTCACATTCTTCTAGGATGCCGAAACTCCCTTACGAAGCCACGGCGTCAGCACGGTATACACCGGCACCGCGGTAGGACGTGCTTTCCGCCTGCGAATCAAACGCCGGTCGACCAAATGGGTCAGCGCCGTCTGGACCGATCTTCGCGAAATGCCGATCAGCTCCGCGAGCACCTGATGGCTCATCGGTACCGCGTCACGGCCCGCTCCATGGGTGTGCCGGTAGAGCTGCAGGTACACCAGAAACGCCGTGCTGGAGCGGCTATGAGCCACCAGGTCGCGCATCAGCGTGTCTAAAACGTAAGGGTCGATCTTCATCGGCTATAGTAACTACTGCTATAGCAGCCGCCGCCGCGATTCGCAATGGCCTTCTTGCTTTCGCCATCTTCGGTTGACATCCTGAAGCGTATGATCAAGCGGATCAAGTTCCTTGGCATTCCCGTGCGCGACCAGGATCGGGCACTGAAGTTTTACACCGAAAAACTCGGGTTTCGCATTCTGACCGATCAGGAATTTTCTCCAACTCAGCGATGGATCGAGTTGTCGATCCCAGGTGCGGAGACCGGGGTCGTAGTCTTTACGCCGGAAGGGCATGAGGACCGGATCGGGACCTTTGTGAACACCTCGTGGGAGGTCGCCAGCATCGATAAGGCGTATGAAGAATTATCGGCCCGGGGCGTCGAATTTGCGGGGCCTCCGGAAAAGCAGCCGTGGGGGAACTACGTCATCATGAAGGATTCCGAAGGCAACCAGATCTGCCTCGCATCTCGCTGATGCGCTTACTCCAGCCGGCGTACCCGAATATTCCGGAACCATACTTCCGACGAGTGATTCTGCAGGCTGATCGGCGATTCCGCGCGAAGATCCGTGCCCTTTGCCAGTTGCAGCATCTGCTGGTGCACCGCCGGATCGTGCGTGTCGAACTCCACCACCTTCACCCCGTTCAGCCAGTGCTCCACATGCGTCCCGCGCACCACGATCCGCGAATGGTTGAATTCGCCGACCTTGGCCGGGATCTTCGGCACCGGTGCGATCACCGAATATAAAGAAGCTGCTGTCCGCCGGGGGTCGGAGGCCGCGTCGGGGTTCTCATCGCCGGCCAATTGGTACTCGAGGCCGCGCGCCCGCGCCTGTCGGCCGGCCTGGTTCGTCCACTCGTCCACCCGCTGGACCAGGTACTTCACGCCCGAGTTGCCGTCCTTGCCCAGCTTCCAGTCGAACTCCAGCTCGAAGGAACGGAAGGTTTCCGCGGTGCGGATATCCTGCATCCCGTTCTTCTGCGGCACCGTCTTCAGGCATCCGTTCTCCACACGCCAGCAGTTAGTGGGGAATGGTTTGCCGGTCACTTCGAGCCAGCCGTAAGTGGTCTTGCCGTCGAACAAGGTGTGCCACGCACCCGCCGCGCCCGCCGTCGACGTCAGTAGCAACACCATCCCGATTATTCGCATTCGAACTCCAACGTGTGGACAAACGGCGCGAAGGCCGTCAAGTAGACGCTGGTTCCCGGCAGCTTCGGTTCCGCGCCGCGAACCTGCACATACGCATGCTGCGCCAGACCCGGACCCACGCGGATCCGGTCAGAGCCCCGTTTCACCGTCGCATAGCCGCCGCCCAGCAGATACGAGTCGCGATGCCCCTTGACCGGCGGCGCGCCCTCCACTTCAACGCCGGCCCTCAGCCCAATCTCGATCGCCACCGGCACGTTCTCCGTCCCTTTCGCCTCAAGTCGGATA
The DNA here is from genome assembly GCA_963796675.1 of Terriglobia bacterium. Lineage (GTDB taxonomy): Bacteria > Acidobacteriota > Terriglobia > Bryobacterales > Bryobacteraceae > CAWCDJ01. The sequence continues at coordinate 298,179 of CAWCMS010000013.1, read as the reverse complement.
CGGAACCCGCGAGCCGTCTCTTCGATTTCGGCGCTCTGCTCATAGCGGCAGATCTCGGATTCGCGGCACGTCTGCCGCACCTTCCCCCACTCCCCCGCCGCCACCCGGCGCGGCGGGTCGGGCGGCTGGTAATAGCCTGCTTCGAGCGTCTGCCGCAGGGTGTACACCTTGCCGTTGCGTTCGATCCGCGGCGGAACCAGCTGCCCCTTGCCAAAGAAGGCGCCCGCCATCCGCACGCCGGTGATCACGGCCTCCCCCTGCCGCAGCTCGAACCACAGAGAATCGTTGCCGAGGATCGTGGCGCTGCGCGCACCGCGCCGGAACCGCACCACGTCGAGTACCGGGAAGTCCTTTACGTAATCGTCGGGAGGCGCCTTGGTCTCCGGCGAATCACCGGTCATCTCCGGGTATTCCATCAGGACCGGCAGGCTCGCGCGCCGTGCCGCCACTGCAGCCGCGATTCCTGCGTACACCGGGTTGCGATCGTGCACCGCCAGGAATTGCAGCGGGAACCAGTAGCCGCCGATGTCGCCTCGCTCGCCCTTGTCCTGCCGGCGCGAAATCTCCGTCACCACTTCGTAGTTCGGATGCATCAGGTAGAGCATCGCGTCGAGATTCCGCCGCACGGGTTCGAGCAACTCCGGCCGCTTGCGCTTCACCGCGAGCACGGTGAACGCGCGGTCGCACACGGTATTGTAGACGGACGTGCTGCGTTCCGTATATTGGCCGTCGGCATCGATATCCACGCCCTCGGCCAGCCACTGGTCGATACGCCGGGCGTAGCGCGGGTCGGGAAAGACTTCATCGATCTGCGCCAGCGCCGAGGACACCACCCATCGATGATTCGGCGTATGTACACCGCCCGCAGCCAGCGCGCCGCCGGCTCTCTTTAGAAACGGCTCGATCATCGCCAGTAGTTCGCGCTCGCCCGCGCGGTGGAGCAGGCAGGCGGCGGAGCCGGCGTTGTGTACGACGAAGCCCGTATCCGGCGTCGAATGGAAGTTCGTCACCAGCAGGTCGATGGTGCCGTCGGCGTGCTGCACCCGGTCGAGGAACTGCGCCGCGAGGCGCATTCGCTCGTGCAGCACATGATCGTGGTGATACTTCGAGGCGGGGTGCAGGTACGCGGCAGCCAGATTGAGGAACAGACCGGCCGCCGTGCCCGCATGGTAAAGGCCGTCATCATCGGGCAGGCTGCCGGATCCACGGTGGCCTGCTTCGGTGATCTGCTCCGCGAGCGCCCGCGCTACCGTGGCATCGTGGAGCCTCACGACTTCGTCATCGATCTCCGCTTCGGCCTGCCGCGCCACCCATGGCGTGGCCGCCAACGTGGCAATCGCTTGTCGCCGGTTCATCGTGGTAACACAATAGTGTACGCCCGTCGTCCCCTTATGCCACGCTTCGCATTGCCGGATGCCCCGAAAGAGCTATTCGGCCCCGTGAAGGCCTGGTCGGAGCCAGTCCGCATCCCGACCTACCTGCCTGGCGAACCCGACCGCAACCCGGTGTTCCTCGAGAATCGCGTCTACCAGGGCAGTAACGGCTGCGTCTACCCGCTGCCATTCATCGATCGCATTGCCGCCGAGCCGTGCGAGCGTTCCTGGCAGGCACTCCACATCGAGAATGAGTTCGTGCGGCTCATGGTGCTGCCGGAGATCGGCGGACGCATCCATGTGGGCCTGGACAAGACCAACGGTTACGATTTTTTCTACCGCCAGAACGTGATCAAGCCCGCGCTCGTAGGTCTCGCCGGACCCTGGATTTCCGGCGGCGTCGAGTTCAACTGGCCGCAGCATCATCGTCCGGCGACGTATATGCCGGTCGATTGGTCGATCGAAGAGCACGCCGACGGCTCGCGCACGATCTGGCTCAGCGACCACGACCCGATGAACCGCCTCAAGGGAATGCACGGCCTCTGCCTGCGCCCCGGCCGGTCCTATCTCGAGCTGAAGGTGCGGCTTTACAACCGCACGCCCTTCGTCCAGACTTTTCTCTGGTGGGCCAACGCGGGCGTACACGTCCACGACCGCTACCAGTCGTTCCTCCCGTCCGATGTCCACTATGTGGCCGATCACGCGCGCCGCGCCATCAGCACGTATCCGCTCTGTGAAGGCGATTACTACGGCATCGATTACGGCACGCGCAAGGCGCCTGAGAACGATCTGAGCTGGTACAAGAACATCCCTGTTCCAACCAGTTACATGGCGGTCGGGTCGAAGTATGATTTCGTCGGCGGTTACGACCACGCCGCCGAAGCCGGCGTGATCCACGTCGCCAACCATCACATCTCTCCCGGCAAGAAGCAGTGGACCTGGGGCAATCATCCATTCGGTTATGCCTGGGACCGCAACCTCACTGACGAAGACGGGCCCTATATCGAGCTGATGGCCGGCGTCTACACCGATAACCAGCCCGATTTTTCTTTCCTTGCGCCCTGGGAGACCAAGACCTTCAACCAGTTCTGGTATCCCATTCGCAAGATCGGCCCCGCTCAGATGGCCAATCGCGACGCCGCACTCAGCCTGGGCGTGGGGACCATTGGCGTCTCCGTCTCCGGCGTGTTTCCGAACGCTGTGATCCGCGCCATGAAAGATGATAAGACCGTAGCCCGCTGGACCGCCGACCTCGCGCCCGATACGCCCTTCACCGCCGAGTTCCGTGGTGCCGCGGATCGAGCCGTGGTCGAAGTCGAGGGCCGCGAACTCATCGGCTATACGGTTGAATCGGCGGAGCGAGGCAAACCACCGAAGCCCGCCGTGGCGCCCGCCCTGCCGAAGGACGTTAAGACCAACGACGAGCTTTACCAGATCGGCCTGCACCTGGAGCAATACCGCCACGCCACGTGCTTTCCCGAACCCTATTGGGAAGAGGCCCTGCGGCGCCACCCCGGTGACGCGCGGGCGCACAATGCCCTCGGCCGCCGGTATCTGCGGGGCGGCGAGTTCAAGATGGCCGTGCTCCACTTCCGTCTGGCGACCGACACGCTCACCCATCTCAACGCCAACCCCTACGACGGCGAACCGTTTTACAACCTCGGGCTGGCGCTCCGCTTCCTGGGTTTCGTTGACGAAGCGTACGCCGCTTTCTACAAGGCCACGTGGAATTACGCCTGGCGCACCGCCGGGTACACCGCGCTGGCTGAGATGGATGCGAGACGCGAACGGTGGTCCGAGTCGCTGGAACATCTGGAGCTCGCGCTCCGCACGGATGCCGATCACGTCAACGCGCGCAACCTGCAGGCGGCCATCTTCCGCCGGCTCGGCCGGGATGCGTCGGAAATCCTGCGCGGCACGTTCGCGCTCGACCCGTTGAGCGTGTGGGCGCGGCACCTCGCCGAAGGCTGCGTTCCGGTTGACCCGCAGCTTCAGCTCGACCTTGCTTTCGACTATCTGCGCGCCGGATTGAAGGCCGAGGCCATCTCCGTGCTGCAGGCGCCGCACCCCATGGTGCTCTACGCCCGCGGCGATTACACCGCCGCGCGCCGCGCCAATCCCGACTACTGCTTTCCCAATCGTCTCGAAGAGATGCGGATCCTCGAGGCCGCCGTCGCCGCCAACCCGCGAGACGCGCGAGCCCGCTACTACCTCGGGAACTTTTTTTATGATCGCCGGCGCCATGAAGAGGCCATTGCCTGCTGGGAGGATTCGGCGGCGATCGACCCTGGCTTTTCGGTGGTCTGGCGCAACCTGGGCATCGCCTATATCCGGCAGAATCCACGCAAAGCCGCGACGGCGTTTAATAAGGCGCTCGCCGCGAATCCCGCTGACGCCCGCGTCCTGTACGAGCGCGACCAGCTTTGGAAGCGCCTTGGCAAGACTCCGGAACAGCGATTGAAGGAGCTCGAACGCCGCATGGACCTGGTCCGCCGCCGTGACGATCTCAACGTCGAACTCGCCTCGCTCTACAACCAGACGGGGCGCCACCAGCAGGCGCTTGACGTGATGCTGTCGCGCCGCTTCGCCCCTTGGGAAGGCGGCGAGGGTCTGGCCTTGGAACAGTGGACCATCGCCGCCCGCGCTCTCGGGCTCTCCACCCGGAACCCGCCGGAAAGCCTCGGTGAGGCTCCGCATCCGTTGGCTGGAAAGCCGCGGCCAAAACCCGAGGTCGGCTACTTTGCGACTTCGCTGCCGGACATGCAATGAAGACGTCGAGTCCGCTGTACCTCTGGTGGATCTCCGGGGTCGCGGCCATGGGCGGACTGCTGTTCGGCTACGACTTCGTGGTGATCGGCGGCGCCAAGCCCTTCTATGAGAAGTTTTTCCTGTTGCAGAGCGAACAGGCCGTTGGCTGGGCCAATAGCTGCGCGCTTCTCGGCTGCCTGATCGGCGCGATGTTTTCCGGCGCCGCGAGCGACCGCTGGGGCCGCAAAAAGCTCCTCATCCTCTCCGCCGCGCTCTTCGCCGTTTCCTCGGTGCTCACCGGGTGGGCGCAGACCTTCACGATGTTCATTACATGGCGCATCGTGGGCGGCATCGCCATCGGGATCGCGTCCAACGTCTCGCCGGTCTACATCGCCGAGGTCAGCCCGGCCGAAATCCGCGGCCGCATGGTATCGCTGAACCAGCTCACCATCGTGATCGGAATCCTCGCCGCGCAGATCGTCAACTGGCTGATCGCCCAGAAGGTGCCGGATGGCGCGACCGCCGAAATGATCCGCCAGTCGTGGAACGGACAGTTCGCCTGGCGCTGGATGTTCACCGCGGTCGCCGTCCCTTCGGCTATCTTCTTTACTGCCTCGCTCTTTATTCCCGAGAGTCCGCGCTGGAAAAGTAGGGTAGGCCTCCCGGCCTGCCCGCCTTCAAAATCAGCCTTGGAACCGGGCAGGCCGGGAGGCCTACCCTACCACCTTCTCGTCACCGGCGTCGTCCTCGCCGTGCTCCAGCAGTGGTCGGGTATCAACGTAATCTTCAACTACGCCGAAGAGATCTACCGCAACGCCGGCTACGGCGTCAGCGACACGCTCTTCAATATCGTCATTACCGGCACCATCAACCTGGTCTTCACGCTGCTGGCGCTGGGTTTCGTCGATCGTGTGGGCCGCCGCGCCCTGATGCTGGCCGGATGCGCGGGTGTGGGAATCTCGCACCTTCTCATCGGCCTTTCCTACCACTACGGCCTGAAGGGCCTGCCGGTCCTCATCTTCACGCTCGCCACCATCGCCAGCTACGCCATGACGCTCGCGCCCATCACGTGGGTGCTGATCTCCGAGATCTTCCCCAACCGCATTCGCGGCACGGCGGTTTCGATCGCGGTCTCGGCGCTGTGGATCGCCTGTTTCCTCCTCACTTACACGTTCCCGGTGCTCAACCGGCGGCTGGGCGCGGCCGGAACGTTCTGGCTCTACGCGGCTATCTGCGCCGCCGGCTTCGTGTTCATCCTCTTCCGCGTGCCCGAAACCAAGGGCAAAACGCTCGAACAGATCGAAGGCGAATATGCGTAAACGGCTTCTGCTTCTGGCGATCGCCGTATCGCCCGCACTGTTGGCGGCTTCGCACCTGCCGCTCGGCGGTAACTGGGCCTTCCGGCTCGATCCGCAAAACGCGGGCCGCACGGAACGCTGGTTCGCCGGCCCGCTCGGTCCCGACACCATCTTTCTGCCCGGCAGCACCGACCAGGGCGGCTATGGCACCAAGGTGGTCACGCCGGAAAAGGGTCACCTCACGCGTCCATATCAATATGAAGGGCTCGCCTGGTATCAGAAGGAGGTCGTGATCCCGGAAACCTGGCGCGGCAAGCACATTACGCTCTTCCTCGAGCGCGCCCACTGGGCGACCGAGGTTTGGGTGGATGGCAAGAGCTTTGGCACGCGCGACAGCCTGACCACACCGCACGAGTACGACGTGAGCGACGCCATGACGCCGGGCCGCCGCGTCCTCACCATCTGCGTCGATAACCGCTACCTGGTGGATATCGGCCGCGACGGCCATAGCTTCACCGAACATACCCAAACCAACTGGAACGGCATCGTGGGCGCCATCGAGCTGCGCGCCACTTCTCCGGTGTGGATCGATTCGGTCGCGGTTTACTCCGCCGGCCCTGGCATGGTCCGCGCCGTAGTCGAACTGCGCAACCGCACCGCTTCTGCAGTGGGAGCCGACCTGACCGCGGATCTTGCCGGCCTCAGCCACACATCGCAGCATGCGATCGTCTCGGGCGCGGAGAAGATCGAAATGGAGATTCCGGTGAAGGCAGCAAAGCTTTGGGACGAGTACGAGCCCAACCTCTACAGCCTCGAGCTTCGCCTCACCTCGCGCGCCGGAGCGGACGCGGTCTCGACCACCATCGGTGTGCGCGACATCGGCACGCGCGGCACGCAATTTACGCTCAACGGCCACCCCGTCTTTCTGCGCGGAACCCTGGAGTGCGCCATCTTCCCCAAGACCGGCTACCCCTCGACGAACGCCGGAGACTGGGAGCGGATCTTCCGCATCGCGCGCTCCTATGGGCTGAACGCGTTCCGCTTCCACTCCTGGTGCCCGCCCGAAGCCGCTTTCGTGGCCGCGGACCGCGCCGGATTCCTGCTGCACGTTGAGCTGCCGGTATGGAGCCAGAACGTGGGGAAGGACGCGAAGCTCGATGACTACATGCGCGCCGAGGGTCTCCGCATCCTCAAGGCCTACGGCAACCATCCTTCGTTCACCATGTTGTGCCTGGGCAACGAGCTCAGCGGGGACGACGTCTTCATGGACAATCTGGTGGCTGAATTTCGGAAGGCCGACCCGCGCCGCCTCTATACCTTCTCCGCCGATCACCGCCGCCGCGCGCCGGGAACGACGTCGGACTACTGGGTGACTCAGCAGACTTCGGTCGGCCGCCTGCGCGTCAATGGCACGCGCTTTGTCCGTACGATGGATGGCACGGACCACGACTACACCGATTCCGTCAAAGCCTTCCACCTGCCGCTGGTCACTCATGAGATGGGCCAGTGGGCCGTCTATCCGAGCTACGACGAGATCGCCAAATACAACGGCGTGCTCAAAGCGCGCAATCTCGAGATCTACCGCGGCGAGCTCGAATCGCGCGGCATGCTGGACGAAGCCGAATGGTTCCAGAAGGCCTCGGGCCGTTTCGCCTGGTCGATCTATAAAGAGGAGATCGAAGCCACGCTGCGCACGCCCGATTACGGCGGCTTCTTCCTGCTGCAGCTCGAAGACTTCCCCGGCCAGGGCGAGGCGCTGGTGGGGCTGCTCGATTCCTTCTGGGAATCGAAAGGCATCCTGACGCCCGACGAGTTTCGCGGTTTCTGCGGACCGACGGTGCCACTGCTGCGCATGAAGAAATTCGCCTGGACGAGTGACGAAACGTTCACCGCGCGTGCCGAGCTGGCGCACTATGGCAAGGGCCCCATCGCCAACCGGACGGCCGAGTGGTCGGCGGTCGACGATACCGGACGCGAGCGGTTCTCGGGCCGCTTTCCAGCCGCGTCCGCTGCCGTCGGAACCGTGACGCCCCTCGGCGAGATCTCGATCCCGCTTGCGAGCATCGAGACCGCCACCCATCTGAAAGTGACCGTCCAGGCGGCGGATGCGCACAACGATTGGGACATCTGGGTCTATCCCGCGCACGTCGATACCCGGCCCGGCGCCATCGTGCTGGCCGACGTATTCGACAATGCGGCGCAGCAGGCACTCCAGGCCGGCCGAACGGTGTTGCTGACGGTTCCCAACGGCAAAAAGGGTGACCGCCTCTTTCCCACCCACTTCCTGCCGGTCTTCTGGTCGGATGGCTGGTTCGCGAAGACGCAGGGCACGCTGGGAATCCTTTGCGACCCCTCGCAGCCCGCGCTGGCGCGCTTCCCCACCAGCTTCCACAGCCAGTGGCAATGGTGGGAACTCTCCGAAGGCGCTCACGCTTTTGTGCTGGACGATCTGCCGCCGGGGTATCGCCCGATGATCCAGGTGATCGACGATCTGCACCGCAACCACAAACTCGGCGCACTGATCGAAGCGCGTGTGGGCCGGGGGAAGCTGCTGGCTACGTCGTTCGATCTCACGAACGCGATGGATGAGCGTCCCGTGGCGCGGCAACTGTTGCATAGCCTGCTGGCCTACGCGCAAAGCGCGGAATTCCAGCCGCGGCAGTCGCTGTCGATGGAGGAGATCGCGAGGCTCGTGCGGTGATCACGGAGCACCGCGTCCTCGCGAACGGCGTCGATCTCGCTCTCTGGCGCCGCGAAGGCGACGGTCCGCTGCTCGTCTTCGCGCACGCCACCAGCTTCCACGGCCGCTGCTGGGACCAGGTAATCCGTCGCCTGCCCGACCGCCGCATCCTCGCACCCGACGCCCGCGGCCATGGTCGCAGCGAAAAGCCTGCGCCGCCCTACCACTGGAAGTCATTTGGCGAAGATCTGGCGGCGCTCGATATCGAAGGCGCCATCGGCATCGGCCACTCGATGGGCGGTTATGCGGTGGCGGCCGCCGCGGCCCTGCGTCCCGGCATCTTCCGCGCGCTGCTGCTCATCGACCCGACTATCTTCGCGTCCGCGCATTACGGGCCGCCCGAAGATTGGGGATTCGTCGCCCGGCGCCGCGGTCATTGGAAATCGTGGGAGGAGATGTTCGAGCGCTTCAAAGACCGTCCGCCGTTCGCCACCTGGGACCCGCTGGTGCTCCGCGACTACTGCCGCTATGGCCTGCTCGAAGACGGGCATCTCGCCTGTCCGCCCGATGTCGAGGAGTCCATCTATACGGAAGCGAACGCGCCGGGCGCGCAGTTCGATCTCGGCGCGGTCGATATCCCGGTGACCGTGCTGCGAGCCGGCCATCCCTGGGTTCCGGGCGAAAAGTACCTTGGCGCTTCGCCCACCGACCCCGCGCTGGCGGCACGCTTCCCCAATGCGCGCGACCTGCTGCTTACGGACCGCAACCACTACCTGCCGATGGAATCGCCGGAGCTGATCGCTACTCTTTCTGATCAAATAGCGACGACCGCTGGATTCGCTCGCCTTTAAACACCACCAGTGAGACGCGTTCGGTGGCCGAGATGTCTTCGAGCGGGTTGCCGTCCACCAGCAGCAGGTCGGCTTCGAGGCCTTTGCGGATCGAGCCGAAGCGATCCGACGAGCGCAACAGCTTTGCGCCGTTGAACGTGGCCGCCTGAAGCGCTACGGCCGGCGGAATACCGGCCTCGACCCAGAGCCGCAGTTCGCGGTGAATCGAGGGACCGTGGAATACCAGCGGGTTGCCGGCATCAGTGCCCACCACCAGCGGCACGCCGGCCTTCCAAGCGCGCATCAGGTTGGCGCGCGCCTGCGTCAGCGCGCCTGCAAACAGAGCGGCTTTCGAGGCGTCGGTGGCTTTTCCAGAGGCCAGGAAATCGCGCGTGCCTTTCAGGATGTCGGCCGTAACGGTCTGCTGCACCGTCGAACTGCCGAGGGCCGAGCCGTTCCCGGCGAAGAACTGCGAATAGGCTTCGGCCACCGCCAGAGTCGGGTCGAGCCAGACGCCCTGGTGCGCCATGCGCTCGAGTATGGCGTCGGGGATCTCGTCCCGCCAGGAGCCGTGCTCGATCGAGACAGCGCCGGCGTCGACCGCGTCGGTGACGTCGCGCGCATCGCCGGTGTGTACGGCGAGGGGTAGATTCTGCGCGCGTGCCTCTTCGCCGACAGCGCGGACAATCAGCAGGTCCAGCCGATCGAAGAGCATGCCTTCGCCCCAGCCGGCTTCGAGGATTGCCTTGATGCCGTCGACGCCGTCCGCTTTGAGCTCGCGTACCTGGCGGCGCGCCTCTTCGGGCGTCTTGGGAGTGCGTACAAGCTGTCCCTTGGCGGTATCGCGGAACGCTGCGGGAATGTTGCGGAGATACTCGGTGCCGTGGCCGTTTTCGGCCGTGAACATCGGGCCGCAGATGAAGAGCTGCGCGCCGAGCTTGCTGCCGTCGGCGATCTGCTTGCGGATCCGGCGCGAAAGATCGAGCCCATCGCCCACGCTGCGCGGCCGCGGTGATGCCGCTATAGAGCAGGGCCGCGGCGGCGTGCGGCATGGTCTTCTCTGGCATCGTAATCGGCGTTGGACGCGGCGATGCCGGCGGGGCCGCCCAGGTGCACGTGCACGTCCACCAGGCCGGGCAGCAGCGTCTTGCCGGCTCCTTCGATGACGTCGGCGTGGATGCTTTCGGGGTCGGGACCGGCGCCCTGGTAGATCTCGGCGATCTTGCCGTCGCGAACCAGCACGGAGCCGTTCTCGATGACGGAGCCATCGCCCACGAAGATGCGGGTGTCGCGGATCAGGTAAGAGCCGGCGCGTTGCAGATCGCGGAAGAGTGCTTGGTTTTGGCCGATGTGTTCGCGGCTGTAGGCGCGGTAGCCTCCCATTAGGAGGAATGGACCCAGCACCGCCAGCACCCAGAGCTTGTTGCGGCCGCGAATCTTCTCTTCCTTTTCCCAGCGGAAAAGCTGCATGGCGAGGAATGTGCCCAGGAAGATGGTGAGCAGCAGCGCGCCCGCGGCAGGAGCGTTATCAGCAAGGGTCTGGTTGCGGAAAAAGATGCCCTGGAAGCCGCTCACCAGGTACGAGGCCGGCATGAACTCCGCGAAGGTCTGGGCCCACTTCGGCAGCAGCGCCGCGGGGATGGTGGCGCCGCTCAGGAAGAGCATCGGCATGTACAGAAGCTGGATGGCGATGTTCGCTTCCTGCATGGTGTTGGTCACCGCGGCCAGAATCAGGCCGATCGCGCGGAACGCGCATACTCCCAGCGTGACCATGAGGAACAGCGAGATCCAGTTTTGCGGCAGCGGCATGGCGTACTGGAAGTGGGCCACGGCGAGCAGGATCGCGACCACCGGGAGATACAGAAGCCAGCCGCTGATCATGGCAGCGGTGAGGATGGGCAGCGGACCGATGGGCGTGACTTTGTAGCGGCGCAGAATATTGGCCTCGCGCTCCTGCACGGAGCGCATTCCCGCGCCCCAGAGGCCGTTGCCCAGGATCCCCATGGTGAGTACCGTACCCACGAAATAGGCGATACCCGCGCCGGTTCCGGCATGAAAGACCTGCACGAACGTGAAAAAGAAGATGAACGGAAACAGGAAATTGAAGAAAAGCACGGAGCGGTCACGCAGCGTGAGCCGCATGTTGCTCTTGAACAGGGCGAGATAGGGTCTCATTCGCGAAGACTCTTTCCGGTGAGCTCGATGAAGGCTTCTTCGAGCGAGGGCCGCTTGATGCGGATGTCGTCGAGCTCCGCGGAAGCCGCCTCCAGCCACTTCACGATATCGACGACGGTGCGGGCCGGGCGTTCGGAGACCACCGAGAGCAGCAGGCGCCGGTCGTCGAGCGAAATCCGGGACGCCTGCGGGAACACCGGAAGATCGACCGGGCCGAGCGGCGCGGTAAGCTCGATTTCAATTGTGGAGGTCGAAAGTGTGCGCTGCTGAATTTCGCGCGGCGTGCCCAGGGCAATGATGTGGCCTTCGTCCACGATGGCCACGCGGTCGCACAGCTTTTCGGCCTCCTCGATGTAATGCGTGGTGAGGAGAATGGTGCGCTGCTCGTGCCGTAGTTCCTGCACGAGTTCGTGGATTTCGTGGCGCGCCTGCGGATCGAGGCCGGCGGAGGGCTCGTCGAGGAAGAGCACCTGCGGATCGTTGAGCAGCGCCAGAGCGAGGGCCAATCGCTGCTTTTGCCCGCCGGAGAGTTTCGAGTAGAGCGATTCGCGCTTCTCCCAAAGCTGCAGGCGTTTGAGGAGCGCCGTGGAATCGACGGTGCGGGTATAGAAGCTGGCGAAAAGCTCCAGGGCCTCGCGGACCTTCATCTTCTCCTGAAGGTTGGTGGATTGCAGGCAGACGCCGACGCGGTCCTTAAGCTGGTGAGTCTGTACCTCGGGATCGTAGCCGAGAACCGAGACCCGCCCGCCCGTGCGGGCGCGCAGGCCCTCCAGGATTTCGACCGTGGTGGTCTTGCCGGCCCCGTTGGGTCCGAGCAGTCCGAAGACTTCTCCGGCATGAACCTCGAAATCGATGCCTTTGACGGCCGCGAGCGGACCGTAACTCTTTTTCAGTCCTTCAACCAGGATGGGAGTTTGCACGAACAGACAGTCTCTCACAGTCCCATACGGAGCTTTGCCGCAAGAAGTTCGCGGTATGGTTGCATTCCACCAGATTGGCGGTGCAAGGCAGCCAGAGCTCGAGGGGAGGTGCGCGGCAGATCCTTTGGTTTCAATACTTACAACTTGGCATGCGTCTTGCATTTGTGCATGGCCGAAGGAGGCAGGAAGAAAATGAAAACGAAATTGATGGCGTTGATGGTGATGGCTGGTGGGGCGCTGTTCGCCCAGACGCACGTCGCAATCGGCGTGCAATTTGGCCGTCCGGCCCCAGTAGTTGTGCCGGCGCCAATGATGGATCCGTACCAGCCTCCGAGCCCCGGCCCGGGCTACATCTGGGTCGCTGGCTACTATGACGCCTACGGAAACTGGATCGACGGCTACTGGGCTGTGCCGCCCTATGTCGGCGCATACTGGGTGGCGCCGCGGCTTGCCGGCGGACACTTCTATGCCGGCTACTGGGGTGGCTCCCGTGGAATGATCAACGTGGCTCCGACGCGCATCGCGCCGCCGGTGTACGCTCGCGGTTTCGGCCGCGGCCCCATGCCCGCTCGCGGTTTCGATCGCGTTCCGGCGCGTGCGCCCGAACGCAGCTTTAATCGCGAACCGGCCCGCGGCTCCGACCATGGTGGCGAGCGTGGCGCCCCTCGCGGCGGCAACTTCCGCCAGGGCTTCCGCCGGTAGCCGAATCGATCTCGCAAGTTCCAGGGCCGCCCGCGTGCACCGCGCGGGCGGCTCGCGCCTCATCGAGGGCGTATCGAGCCCTGAGGCGTAACCCAACCGTACCCGCCCTTGTATAATCCTCGGAATGGAATCTGCTGTCTCTGCGCCAATTCGACTGCTAGCCCTAATGCTCTTGTTAGGGGCAGCCGGTCCCGTCATCGCTGCTGAACCGTCGTGTTGCGGGCCGATCACTGAAGCCGGCCGCCGTTTGCTCGCGGTGCTCGACGGCATGAATGTCGAGTCCCTCTGGCTCGCTCGGGAACATGTGAACTGGGAGACCGGCGAGCCGGATAAGGGAGAAGACTATACCGGCCCCGGACGCTCCACGCATTGCAGCGCATTTGCCGCCTCGGTCGGCAAGCGGCTCGGCGTGTATATGTTGCGGCCGCCGGAGCACGGCCAGATCCTGCTCGCCAATGCGCAGGTGGAATGGTTCCGTTCCGCCGGGGGGCACCAAAGTGGATGGCGGCCGGTCGGCGACGCGCACGAGGCTCAGTCTCTCGCGAACCGCGGCAATCTGGTGGTGGTGGTGTACGAAAGCCCCGATCCGCACCGGCCCGGGCATATCGCGATCGTCCGGCCTGCCCACCGGCTCACTCGCTTGCTCGAAGAGAACGGGCCGGAGATCACGCAGGCGGGCCAGAAGAACTACACGAAGACTTCGACGAAGGTGGGCTTCCTCGCCCACCCGGGCGCTTGGCCGTCGGGCGTCTCCTACTCTCTATCATCCGATCGACTAATCGGCCGGGGGCGTGGTGGCGCTGCCTGTCTTCGCCGGTTCCATTCGTCCCTCCACCAGGACGGTCAGCAATTCGTAGGCGATCTGCGTGCGCTTCATCCGGAGCGCCATGTAGCGCAGCGCGGCGGCAACCGCGAGAGCGTAACAGCCGAAAGCGATCCCCGCGAATGCCAGATTGTTCTGGCCCGCGTAAAAGGCGGACAGGGCAGAAACCGCGATGCCCCATAGAATCGGCGACAGGAAGAGGACAGTGTGTGTGGCCTCGATTAGCCGCGATCTCGCGCGGATCGGGCTGTGGAGTTTGTGGGCGAGCGACTGCGATACGACCAGGGCCCCAACCAGGATGAGAGCCGTGACGGCGGGCGCGGACGGCCCGGAGTTCGCCCACTGGATCACCGGCCAACTCAGTAGCAGCGCCAGCGCGAGACTTCGAAAGAATTTGGAGTCGGCCTCCAGGCGGTCGAGTTGCGCGAGTGTTCCAGGCGCCTGAACCCGCAGGACGGCGAGCGTCCAGTCCAGGGCGTTGTCGTCGCTCAGGATATGGAGAACGCGGTCCAACTGAGCCTTCGCCCGCACCCTTCGTGCAGCGAGCTTCCGCCCGAAGCGCTTCTTGTACCAGCGGTCGTAAACGTGGTCCATCACTATGGAGCCCAGCGCGGACAGGAAATGGCCGGTGACGTAGGCCGCCACCCCGAAGCAGGCGTATGCCACGAAAGGCGGCGTGAGCATCCGCGCCACCTTCGGCGTGGAGAGCCAGGGAAGGCATTGTGCCACCACGAAGGCGAGAATCGCACCCGGCAGCAGGATCGCGAACAGGTCGACGACTCCGATGAAAAACTCGGAGGCTTTGAAGCTCCCGCCCTCTTCGGCCATAGGCGCTCGTTAGTGACCGAGAATATCATAGGCGCCGCTCTCTGGACACAGAGGCGCGACCGTGAGGCAGACGCGCGCGAAGGGCAAGAGACCCCACGGTCAGACTCCTACTGGTTGCGTGGCCGCTCGTGAAGGATCATCCACGACGTGCCGAAACGGTCCCGCAGCATCGCGAAGCGGAAGGCGAAAAACGTCTCTTCCATCGGCATGAAAATCTGACCGCCATCGGAAAGCAGCGCATAGATGCGCTCCGCTTCCTCGCTGCTCTCGAGGATCAGTGAGAGATACGCACTACGGATCGGCTGGAAGCGCTCGGGCGGGATATCGGCCCCCAGCAACTCCGTTCCGCCGAGGTCCATCCGCGCGTGCAGCACGGCGTCCTTCCATTCGGGCGGCACGCCGGCTGCGCCCGGCATCTCGCCATGCTTCACCATCATCGTGATCTTGCCGCCCAGGTGCTCTTGGTAAAATCGGAACGCCTGCGCACAATTGCCGCCGTAATTCAGATACGTAAGCAGTCTCATCGGTCCCCCACACAGAGATGTTGGCAGATTTTCGGCTAGGGAATCGAGGCCTTCAAAACAGGTGAAACCGGAGTACGCCATCCCGCTTTTCCTGTGACATAATGTTTCTTCTTTCGCACAAGCCATTCTTCCGGGTCTGGCACGCCCAAGGTGAGTTGTGCCTTCGGGTACGGCGGGAGGGGTCAATCATGATGGACAACACATTCACGCGCCGCTCCGCTATGATCGGCGCCGCCGTGTTCCCCATGATCCGCACGGTCAAGGGGCTGCCACGCCCCCGCAACATTGTGATCTCGTCGGCCAACCGCAACAACGGGGGCGTGAACTGCTGCGCCAGGGCCATGGAGATGATCCAATCCGGCGCCGATACTCTCGATGCCGTCATCGCCGGCGTCAACATCGTGGAACTCGACCCGCGCGACACCAGCGTCGGGTACGGCGGACTGCCGAATGAAGACGGCGTCGTCGAACTCGACTCAAGCTGTATCCATGGACCCTCCCGGCGCGGCGGCGCCGTCGGTGCGCTTCGCAACATCAAGACGGCTTCCAAGGTGGCGCAGAAAGTCGCGCTCGAAACCGATCACATGATGCTGGTCGGTGAAGGCGCGCTACGTTTCGCCAAAGCGTTCGGATTTCCTGAAGAAAATATCCTCACCGAGGAGTCGCGCACCCAGTGGCTGGTCTGGAAGCGCAGCCTGCGCGACCCCAACGGCCACACGTTCTGGGAATCCGGCGTGGACGCGCCGCCCAAACCTGCCGAAAAAATCGGCGAATTGAAAAAGATCTTTCCGAACGCCAGCGAGGAACTCCTGGCCGAGGCCCTGCACAACGCCGCCCACCCTCCGCACGGCACCATCAATTGCATCGCCCTGAACGAAAAGGGCGAGATGTCGGCTGTCACGACGACCAGCGGGATGGCATACAAAATCCCCGGCCGTGTGGGCGATTCGCCGATCATCGGCGGCGGCCTGTGGCTCGATCAGGATATCGGTGGGGCCGGCTCCACCGGCCGCGGCGAAGAGAATTTGCGCGTTTGCGGCGCTCACACCATTGTCGAAAATATGCGGCACGGGATGTCTCCGAAAGAGGCCGTGCTCGATGCCTTGAAGCGCGTCGCCCGCAATTTCGATAACGATGAGAAGCGGCTGCGCGCGGTCGACTTGGATTTTTATGCGTTGCGCAAGGATGGCGAGTATGCCGGCGCATCGCTTTGGGGGCCGCCTCCTGGTGGACACGCGCCGCAGTTCGCCGTGTGTACCGGGCCCGGCCAAAGCAGGCAAGAGAATTCGGTGTATTTACTGGAGCGCAAATAGTACGGTTTAATGTCTAATTCCGCAACACGACTGGGTGCCGGCGCAAAACAATGTGCGGGCTTTGTGTTGCGGGCGAGGAAATAACGTGTAAAACGATTTCTTCTTCGTTTACAATGAAGCAAATTCGCGGTTTCTGCATCTAAAGGTCGAAGCCCGAATCACTGGGATCTGGAAATAGGTAACTAGAGGGTAGTTGGGTCTGTAGTTTGCTGTCTTCCCTGATGCGAAATTACACAATTCTAACTCTGAATTGGGACTGAGGGTTTAACCGTGTCCCAGATCTTTCATCACAGCGCGAATGCCTTCGCGCGCATGACCATCTTTGCTGCTGTGGGCGTCATCGCCTTCGCCGCTGGGCCGTGGGCTCGTTGGATCGGGGCTTCTTTTCGACCCGCGAGAATCAACCCCGCGAGCAGCCTGTACCGTTCAGCCACGCTCACCATGTCGGCGGACTCGGTCTTGACTGCCGCTACTGTCACACCACTGTCGAACAATCCAGCTTCGCTAACATTCCGCCCACCAAGACCTGCATGAATTGCCACTCGCAGATCTGGAACAACAGCCCTACGCTCGAACCGGTCCGGGCCAGTTTCCGCACCGACCAATCGATCCGCTGGACCCGCGTTTACGACCTGCCGGACTTCGTTTATTTCAATCACAGTATTCATGTCAATAAGGGAGTAGGTTGCGAAACCTGCCATGGGCGCGTCGATCAGATGCCGCTCACCGCGCAGGCAGCCCACCCTTCGTATGCAGTGGTGCCTCGACTGCCACCGCAATCCCGAGATGAACCTCAGACCGCGCGAATTCATTACGACGATGGGTTACCAGCCACAGGGCGACCAGGCCGAGATCGGCCGCCGCCTGATGGAAGAAAACCACATTCATGATGCGCGTTTCCTGACTAGTTGTTCGACTTGCCACCGATGAGTGAACCAAGAAAGAAGTTAGACCTGGCCGCCGTGCGCGCGCGGCTGGAAGGCGCCAGCGGCCGTGAATATTGGCGCAGTCTTGACGACCTGGCCGCTACGCCCGAGTTTCAAGACCTGCTGGAGCGCGAATTTCCCCGGCAGGCTATCGGTTGGGGCGACGATGAGAACCTCGTCGAAGGCCGCCGCAATTTCCTGAAGCTCATGGGCGCGTCCCTGGCTCTGGGAGGTCTGGCCGCCTGCACTCGTCAGCCCACCGAGCACATCATGCCTTATGTGCGGCAGCCGGAAGATATCATCCCCGGCCGCCCGCTCTTCTTCGCCACGGCGTCCACTCTCAATGGTGTTGCCAGCGGCCTGCTGGCCGAGAGCCACGAGGGCCGGCCCACCAAGGTGGAAGGCAACCCCGAACATCCCGCCACGCTCGGCGCCTGCGACCCGTACTCCCAGGCTTCCGTGCTGCAGCTTTACGACCCCGACCGCGCGCAGGCCGTCACGTTCAACGGCGAAATCCGCGGGTGGGGCGATTTCCTCACCACGATTCGCGAAATGGTGACCGCGCAGAAGGCCGTCAACGGCGCGGGAATCCGCATCCTCACCGAGACCATCACGTCGCCCACTATTGCGGACCAGTTGCGCACCATTCAGAAAGCGCTGCCTTCCGCCAAGTGGCACCAATGGGATCCCGCCGGGCCGCACAGCGCTCGCGCCGCCGCGGTGCAGGCGTTCGGACAGCCGGTCAATACGTATTACAACCTGGCCAACGCCAAGGTCATCGTTTCCCTCGACTCCGATTTTCTTGCTTCCGGTCCCGGCTATCTCCGCTACGCGCGCCAGTTTGCCGCGCGCCGGCGCGTCCGCGGCAACCAGACGGAGATGAACCGCCTCTACGCGGTCGAGCCGACGCCCACTCCCACCGGCTCCAAGGCCGATCACCGGCTGCCGCTGCGGGCTGCCGATGTGGAACAGTTCGCATGGGCACTGGCCACCAGCCTGGGTGTCGCCGCCGGCCCCAAGCAGGGCGAGAACAACGACGTCTTCAAGTGGGCCGGCCCCATCGCCCGCGACCTGCAGCTCAACAAGGGCGCGGGACTGGTTATCGCCGGCGAGCAGCAGCCGCCCATCGTCCACGCGCTCGCTCACGTGATGAACGCGTCGCTAGGCAACGCGGGCAAGACCGTTCTCTACACCGACCCCATCGAAGCCAGCCAGGTCGATCAGGTGGCCTCGCTCGGCGATCTCGTGAAGGATCTCGAAGCCGGCCAGGTCGAGCTGCTCCTCATTCTCGGCGGCAATCCGGCGTTCAACGCCCCTGTCGAGTGGGGCATGCGCGACCAGATCGCAAAGGCGAAGCTCCGGGTCCACCTCAGCCTCTACGACAACGAAACCTCCGAGTTCTGCCAGTGGCGCCTTCCCGAAACGCATTACCTCGAAGTCTGGGGTGACGCGCGGGCCTTCGACGGCACGGCTTCGATCCAGCAGCCGCTGATCCAGCCGCTGTACGACGGCCGCTCCATCAGCGAGATCCTGCAGATGCTGACCGATCAGCCGCAGCGGCGCTCGTACGAAATCGTCAAGACTTACTGGGGCTCGCAGCACACCGGCGCCGATTTCGATAACTGGTGGCGCAAGTCCGTGCACGATGGCCTGGTCGCCAACACCGCGCTGCCGACGCGTACGCCTGAAGTCCACGGCGGCGCGATCAGCTCGCCGGGAGCGCAGAAGCCGCTCGGCGGCAAGCTCGAAGTCGTCTTCCGACCCGATCCGACCATCTACGATGGCCGCTTCGCCAACAATGCCTGGCTGCAGGAGCTGCCCAAGCCCATCACCAAGCTCACCTGGGATAACGCCGTCATCCTCAGCCCCGGCGACGGAGCGCGCTTTAATGTCGATACCGGAGACATGGTCACGGTGACCTATCAGGGCCGCTCGCTGCGCGCCCCGGTATGGCTTCAACCCGGCCAGGTGAACGGCGCCGCGACCCTGCACCTCGGCTACGGGCGCACCCGCGGCGGGAGGGTCGGGGAGCGCATGGGCTTCAATCCTTACGGCCTCCGGACCTCTAATGCGCTCTGGAGCGATAACGGCCTCGAGATCGCCAAGACCTCCGGCTCTTACGAATTCGCCACCACCCAGAACCAGCACGTACTCGATACGCGCCGCAACATTATTCATTCCGGCGATATCGCGGAGTATCGCAAGGATCCCGAATCGGTGCACGCCGGGGCCGAAGCGCCTCCGCGAGAGCTCACGATGTACCCCGAGTGGAAGTACGACGGGTACGCGTGGGGCATGGGTATTGATCTCACCGCCTGCACCGGCTGCGGAGCCTGCGTGGCCGCCTGCGTGGCCGAGAATAATATCGCGGTGGTGGGTAAGGACCAGGTCCGCCGCGGCCGCCACATGCACTGGCTGCGCGTCGATTCCTACTACAACGGCCCGGTGAACGATCCCGAGATCTACAACCAGCCGGTGCCCTGCATGCAGTGCGAAAACGCCCCCTGCGAGCTGGTCTGCCCCGTGCAGGCCACCAGCCACAGCTCCGAGGGCCTCAACGACATGGTGTACAACCGCTGTGTCGGTACCCGCTACTGCTCGAATAACTGCCCTTACAAAGTCCGCCGCTTCAATTTCTATCTCTTCTCCGATTACGAGACCCCGAGTCTGAAGCTGCTCCACAACCCCGATGTCACCGTGCGCAGCCGCGGCGTGATGGAAAAATGCACGTACTGCGTGCAGCGCATCAACGCCGCCAAGATCGACTCGGAAAAAGAGAATCGCAAGGTCTTCGACGGAGAGATTCAAACCGCCTGCCAGGCCAGTTGCCCGACAGAAGCCATCATCTTCGGCGATCTCAACGACAAGGGCAGCCGGGTCGCCAATATGAAACAGGAGAAGCTCAATTACTCGCTCCTGGCGGAGTTGAACACCCGTCCCCGGACGACGTATCTGGCCGCTTTGCGCAATCCGAATCCGGAGATCGAATCGTAGGTCGCCATGCCAGATGAACAACTGACAGCCGTAAGAAACGAAAAAGACATCATCGCGCCGGGGTATACCTTCGCCTCGATCACCGACCAGATTGCGGCGGTCGTGCTGACGACGAGGACTCCGCTATTCTGGTTCGCCGGGCTGGCCGTGGGACTGGGATTGCTCTTTATATTCCTCTGGTCGGTGGCGGTGCTGTTTGCCAAGGGCGTGGGCGTCTGGGGCATCATGGTTCCAGTTGCCTGGGGCTTCGCCATCACCAACTTCGTGTGGTGGATCGGTATCGGCCACGCGGGCACCCTGATTTCAGCCATCCTGCTGCTGCTCAATCAACGCTGGCGCAACTCCATCAACCGCTTCGCCGAAGCCATGACGCTGTTCGCCGTGGCCTGCGCGGGCATGTTCCCGCTGCTCCACCTGGGCCGTCCCTGGCTGTTCTACTGGCTCTTCCCTTATCCCAACACCATGGGCGTGCAGCCGAATTTCCGCAGCCCCCTGGTGTGGGACGTGTTCGCGGTATCGACTTACGCCACCGTCTCGCTGCTCTTCTGGTACGTCGGCCTGCTGCCCGACCTGGGGACCCTGCGCGACCGTGCGCAGAACCCCATCGGCCGCATGATCTACGGCATTCTTTCGATGGGATGGCGCGGCTCCGCCCGTCATTGGTCGGTCTATGAGACCGCCTCGCTGCTGCTCGCGGGCCTGGCGACGCCCCTGGTTCTTTCGGTCCACACCGTCGTCAGCTTCGACTTCACGATCGCCATCGTTCCCGGCTGGCACAGCACCTTCTTCCCGCCTTACTTCGTCGCGGGCGCCATTTACTCCGGTTTCGCGATGGTGCTGGCTCTCGCCATTCCGCTGCGCTCGGTCTACGGCCTGCAGGGGCTGATCACCGACAAGCACCTGGATAACTGCGGCAAGGTGATGCTTGCCACCGGCTTGATCGTCGCCTACGCCTACATCATGGAGCTGTTCCTTGCCTGGTACAGCGGCAACGTCTTCGAAATGGCGGCGTTCTGGAACCGCATGACTGGGCCGTACAGGCTCAATTACTGGGTCCTGGTAACCTGCAACATCATCTCCCCAAATTTCCTGTGGTTCAAGAAGGTGCGCTCCACTCCCGTCCTGCTGTTCATCTCTTCCATCGTGGTTCTGGTGGGAATGTGGCTGGAACGCTACGTCATCATCGTCAGCAGCCTTGCCCAGGACTTCCTGCCTTCCGCATGGCGGAACTTCCACGCTACCCGCTGGGATTGGGGCACCTTCCTGGGAACCATCGGGCTGTTCCTGTTCCTGTTTTTCATCTTTATCCGTCTGCTTCCCATGATCTCTATCTTTGAAGTCCGGACGCTCCTGCCCCAAGCCAAAGTCGAGGAGGAGGTGCGCCGTTGAGCCAGCCGATTTACGGCCTGATGGCCGAGTTCGATACTCCCGGCGCACTCGTCAACGCGACCCGCGCCGCCCGCGATAAGGGCTACCGCAAATTGGACGCGTACTCGCCCTATCCGGTGGAAGAGCTGAGCGAAGTGCTGCACCTGCACCGCAACAAGCTCCCGCTCATCGTGCTGATCGGCGGAATCCTCGGCGGCCTCAGCGGTTTCCTGCTGCAGTATTACGTGACCGTCATCTACTTCCCGATCAACATCGCGGGACGGCCGCTCAATAGCTGGCCGGCGTACATCATCATCACGTTCGAGCTGACGATTCTGTTCGGCGCGCTTTCCACGGTCCTGGGGTTGCTCGCACTTTGCGGCTTGCCCATGCCGTATCACCCGACGTTCAACGTCCCGCGGTTCGCGCTGGCTTCCCGCAACCGCTTCTTCCTTTGCATCGAGTCCGTGGATCCTCTGTTCGACCAGGAAAAGACCGCCCAGTTCCTCGAAAGTATGGAGCCCAGAGAGGTATCCGAAGTTGCGCACTGATCTCAAATTCGGTCTCGTCGTGTTCCTGCTGGCGGGCAGCGTTGCCTGCCGCCAGGACATGCATGACCAGCCCAAATACATTCCGCTCCGCCCGTCGGACTTCTTCGCCGACGGCCGCTCGGCTCGTCCGCGGGTTTCCGGAACCGTGGCGCGCGGGCAACTCGACGACGATACTCTGCTGTACACGGGAAAGGGTGCCGACGGCAAGCCGTCCAACGACTTCCCCTTCCCGGTGACCAAAGCGGTCATCGAGCGCGGGCAGAATCGCTTCAATGTTTACTGCACGCCTTGCCACGGCCGCCTCGGTAACGGCGACGGAATGATCGTACGCCGCGGCTTCCGCAAGCCGCCCTCGTACCATATCGACCGCCTCCGGCAGGTTCCGAACGGTTATATCTTTGACGTCATCACCAACGGATTCGGCGCCATGCAGGACTATGCCGCCCAGGTACAACCGGAAGACCGCTGGGCGATCGTGGCCTACATCCGCGCCCTGCAACTCAGTCAGAATGCTTCGATCAACGACCTGCCCGCCGCGGGACGCGCGGCGCTCGAACAGGGAGGTGCGAAATGACGGCCGCCACGCATGATTTCCGCCTCTCCGATGAGTTAATTGCCGGGATCCGCAGCCGGCGCAGTCGCGCCGCTATCGTCGGTTTTGTCGGCCTGGCGCTTCTCGCCGCCGGATTCTTCCTCGTCTCTCCGAATCAGTTCTACCGCTCCTATCTGTGGAGCTACCTGTTCATCCTCGGCCTCGGGCTCGGACCCATGGCGTGGTTGATGCTGCAGTACATAACGGGTGGAGCCTGGGGCGTGATGATCCGCCGTCCCGCGGAGGCTGCTGCGCGCACCGTCCCTCTGCTGCTGTTGTTGTTCATCCCGATCGTCATCGGCATCAATAATCTCTATCCCTGGGCGCACGCGAACTTAGTGGCGGCCGACCCGGTCCTGAAACACAAGGCGCCCTATCTGAATGTGGGCTTTTTCCTGATTCGCGCGGCGGTCTATTTCGCCGGATGGCTGTTGCTTTCCTGGCTGCTCAACCGCTGGTCTCTCGCAGAGGACGCAGGCTCCCCTACGGCGCACGCCAAATTGAGTAAGTTTTCGGCGCCCGGCCTGATTTACTGGTGCTTCTCCGTCACCTTCATGTCGATCGATTGGGTGATGTCAATGCAGCCGCATTGGACCTCCAGTATGTACGGCCTGTTGTTCATCGCCGGCCAGGGCCTCTCGGCCATCGCCTTCCTCATCACGGTGATGGTTCTGCTCTCGCGCTATGAGCCGATTCGTAGCATCATGACCCCGCGTCACCTGCACGATCTCGGAAAGTTCATGCTGGCGCTGGTGATGGTCTGGGCATACTTTTCGTTTTCGCAGTTCCTGATTATCTGGGCCGGCAACCTTCCGGAAGAGATTCCCTGGTACATCGCGCGGTTAAACGGCGGTTGGCAGTACGTGGCTCTGGCTCTGGTCCTGGGACATTTCGCCCTGCCCTTCGCCCTGTTGCTCTCCCGCGACCTGAAGCGCAACTTCAAAATGCTGGCATCGATCGCGATGTTCGTCATGTTCATGCGGCTGGTCGACCTGTACTGGTACGTGACCCCGGCTTTTTCGGAGGCGTCGTTCCACTTCAGCTGGATGGATCTCGCCGCACCCGTGGGATTGATCGGTATCTGGGTCGCGTTCTTCCTCTATCAACTGGAGAAACGCCCGCTATTGCCGAGCCACGATCCCGAACTCGAGGAGGCCCTGGAACATGGCCGATAGACACGATCGTCACGAAGAACATGCCGGCCTCGAAGGCCACCAGCTCGGCTATGAGGTCCGCGACGTCAACGCATGGGCCATCAGCCGCTTTGCCATCTCCCTCGTGCTGCTCTGCATTTTCGCCGTCGCCCTGCTGTTCGGACTTTTCCGTTATTTCGAATCCACGTTCGGTGGTCCCATGCCGACCATCGCGCTCGATGACGCGCGTTCGCTTCCACCAGCACCCACACTGGAGCGCACGCCCGTGCTGAACCTGCAGCGCTTCCACGCCGCCGAAGACCAGGTGCTCAACAGTTATAGCTGGATCGATCGGCAGCACGGTATTATCCACGTGCCCATCGATGTGGCCATCGATATTTTGGCCAGGCAGGGACTGCCTTCGCGTCCGCAGGCGCCTGCCACAGACAAGGCCGATGTTCCTACTGAAAGCGGTCTGGGTCCCATCATGCAACAGCCCGGCGGTCCGCTTGCGCCGGAACTGAACGCTTCTGCTCCCGCGGCCGCCGCGCCGCAGACCCCTGCATCGAAGGGAGCTGCCCATACCGCGGAGAAACCGTGATGTTACGTAATACCATCCTCACGTTGGTCCTGGCGGCGCTCGCTGCGTCCGCCCAGCCGGGCCAGCCGGCACCCGCTCAACCGTCCCTCAGCATGCAGGACGGCAACCTGAAGCTCTCCATTCCCGGTGCGCTCCAGGGCGTCGGAATCGATCAGAAGCTCGACCAGCAGATTCCGCTCGATCTCACCTTCCGCGACGAGTACGGCAAGACCGTACCGCTCTCCACTTACTTTCACGACAACAAGCCAGTCATTATCGCGCCGGTCTACTACCGCTGCCCGATGCTCTGCACCCAGATCCTCAATGGCCTGGAAAGCAGCCTCAAGGTGGTGACCTTCAACGCCGGGCAGGATTTCGAAGTCATCGCGCTCAGCTTCGACCCCAAAGATACTCCCGAGATCGCGGCCGCGAAAAAGGCCGGCTATCTTCGCCGCTACAATCGTCCCGGCAGCGCCAACGGCTGGCACTTTCTGACCGGTGACGAAGCCAATATCAAGGCGCTCACCGACTCCCTCGGCTTCCACTATAAGTACGATCCGAAGACCGATCAGTTCGCGCACGCCAGCGGCATCATGATCGCCACTCCCGATGGCCGCCTCTCGCGCTACTTTTACGGCGTGGAATATTCGCCGCGCGATATGCGCCTCGGCCTGGTGGAGGCGTCGGAGCGTAAGATCGGCAACCCGGTCGACGCCGTCCTGCTGTTCTGCTTCCACTACGATCCGGCCACCGGCAAATATGGCGCCGTGGCAATGAATATGGTGCGCTTCGCCGGCGCCGCCTTCGTCCTGTTCGGCGGGACTTTCCTGTTCGTCGTGTTCCGCCGCGATTTTCGCAAAGACAAAAAGCAACTCGCCGCCAGTGCCCGCCGCGGCAGCCGTGGGGGGCGGGCCGACTAACGCTACATGGGAAAAATACCTCTATTTCCGGACCAGGCCTCCACGTTCGCGCCCGAAGTGGACCACCTGCTCTACTTCCTGCTCGCGGTCGGGGTCTTCTTCACCGTCGTGATCTTTGCCGCGATTTTCTTTTTCGCCGTCCGCTACCGGCGCCGCTCGGAGCAGGAACTCCCCGAACCGGTCCACGGCAGCATGACGCTGGAGATTCTCTGGAGTGTGATTCCCTTCGGCCTCACCATGGTGATGTTTGCCTGGGGCGCCGCCATTTTCTTCCGCGAGAGCCGTCCGCCCGATGACGCCATTCCCATCTACGTGGTCGGTAAGCAGTGGATGTGGAAGCTCCAGCACATGGAAGGGCGGCGCGAAATCAACGAGCTGCATATTCCGCTCGGCCGCTCCGTCAAGCTGACGATGACGTCCGAAGACGTCATTCACAGCTTTTACGTGCCGGATTTCCGCACCAAGCAGGACGTGGTGCCGGGCCGTTATTCCACCACCTGGTTCAAGCCCACGCGCACCGGCAAGTTCCACCTGTTTTGCGCCGAATATTGCGGCACCAAGCACTCCGGCATGATCGGCTGGGTCTATGTGATGGAGCCGCAGGACTACCAGAAATGGTTGAGCGGCGGCGGCACCGGTTCGCTTGCCGAAGAGGGCGGAAAGCTTTTTGAAAGCCTCGCCTGCGTCAACTGCCACAAAGCCGACGGCTCCGGGCGCTGCCCCAGCCTGGTCGGACTCTACGGCCGTAACGTCCAACTGGCCGGCGGCGGAACGGTCCGCGCCGACGAATCGTATATCCGCGAATCCATCCTCCAGCCCGCCGCCAAGATCGTGGCCGGCTACCAGCCCTTGATGCCGACTTTCCAGGGCCTGGTTACCGAGGAGGGCGTCGTGCAACTGATCGAGTACATCAAGTCGCTGGAAGAAAGGCCGGCAGCCGGTACTACCGGCGCCATCACACCGGCCGGTGCGGGCGCCAACCCGCAGAATCGTTAGACATATGATCACCGCAGCGGTACAAGAACGAGAGAATTACTTGAATGCCGGCTACGGCCTCAAGTCCTGGCTCCTTACCAAGGACCACAAGCGCATCGGCCTGCTGTATCTCGCCACCGTTACTTTCTTCTTCTTCGTCGGCGGCGCCTTTGCCACGCTGATCCGCCTCGAGTTGCTCACGCCCACCGGAGACCTGGTCTCCTCGGAGACTTACAACAAGCTCTTCACCATGCATGGGGTGGCGATGATTTTCTTCTTCCTCATCCCCTCCATTCCAGCCACGCTCGGCAATTTCCTTCTGCCGATGATGATCGGCGCCAAAGACCTGGCGTTTCCCAGGATCAACCTGCTGAGCTGGTACCTGCTGGTGGTGGGCGGCCTGTTCGCTCTCTTCGCCATGCTGGCGGGCGGCGTCGACACCGGTTGGACGTTCTACACTCCCTTCAGCACCACGTATTCGAATACCTGGGTGATCGCCACGGCGCTCGGCATCTTCATCGCCGGGTTCTCGTCGATTCTCACCGGCCTGAACTTCATCGTCACCGTGCACCGCATGCGCGCGCCCGGCATGACGTGGTTCCGCATGCCGCTGTTCGTTTGGGCCCACTATGCCACCAGCCTGATTCAGGTGCTCGGCACTCCCGTGCTGGCCGTCACCCTGGTGCTGGTGCTTTGCGAGCGCCTCTTGCACCTCGGCATCTTCGATCCCGCCATGGGAGGCGACCCGGTGCTCTTCCAGCACCTCTTCTGGTTCTACTCGCACCCGGCGGTGTACATCATGATTCTGCCCGCCATGGGTGTGATCAGCGAGCTGATCTCGACGTTCTCGCGCAAGCCGGTCTTTGGATACAGCTTCGTCGCCTTCTCGAGCGTTGCCATCGCCGTCCTGGGGTTCCTCGTTTGGGGCCACCACCTGTTTGTGAGCACCCAGTCCGTCTTCGCCGGCATGGTCTTCTCGTTCCTGAGCTACTTCGTCGCGATTCCCTCGGCGATCAAGGTGTTCAACTGGACGGCGACCTTATATAAAGGGTCGATCTCTTACGCCACGCCGATGCTCTACGCGTTCGGCTTCATCGGCCTCTTCACCATCGGCGGATTGACCGGCCTCTTTCTGGCCTGCCTCGGCATCGACGTGCACGTGACCGATACCTATTTCGTGGTCGCTCACTTCCACTACATCATGGTCGGCGGCGCGATTATGGGTTACCTCGGCGGCCTGCACTTCTGGTGGCCCAAGATGACCGGCCGCATGTATCCGGAAGGGTGGGCAAAGCTCTCCGCCCTGATCATCTTCCTGGGCTTCAACCTCACCTTCTTCCCGCAGTTCATCCTCGGCTACCTCGGGATGCCGCGCCGCTATCACGTCTACCCGGATGAGTTCCAGGTGCTTCACGTGCTATCCACCGCGGGCGCTTCCGTGCTGGCCGTCGGATACGTGATTCCGATGATCTACTTCATCTGGTCGCTGCGCTACGGTCCAGTGGCCGGCGCGAATCCTTGGGGCGCTACCGGGCTCGAGTGGAAGACTCCCTCGCCGCCGCCGCTCCATAACTTCGAAGTGCCTCCCGTGGTGACCCACGAGGCCTATGATTACTCGACCGTTTTGGGGGAGGTCGAAGTTGGATAGCCACGAAGAGACACTCGCGCTGCGCGTTCAGTTCGATACGGCCGAGCAGCAGAAGGATGCTTCCGTTCTTGGGATGTGGGCCTTCCTCATCACGGAAATCATGTTTTTTGGCGGGTTGTTTCTCGCCTATACACTGTACCGCTCGACTTATCCGCATATCTTCGCGGTGGCGAGCACCAGTTGCAACGTGTACATCGGAGCCTTCAATACCGTCGTGCTCCTTTGCAGCTCCTTCACCATGGTGATGGCTGTGCGAGCCTCCCAATTGGGCCAGCGCAAGGCCATCATCCTGTTTCTGATCCTGACCCTCATCCTGGGCGGGGCGTTCCTCGGCATCAAGGCTTTCGAATGGCACGATAAGTTCGTGGAACACCACATCCCGGGCCAGTCGAACTTCTTCCTCGAAGGAATCCCGGCCGAGGGCCAGGGTCATGCGCAGCTCTTCTTCTCGCTGTATTTCGCGATGACCGGCCTGCATGCGCTCCACATGGTGGTCGGCGCCGGCCTGTTGATTTATTTGATTGTCATGGCGCGTAGGGGTATCTATACCAGGGAGTACTACACTCCGGTCGACATGATAGGCCTGTATTGGCATTTTGTCGATATCGTGTGGATCTTCCTGTTCCCGCTGCTCTACCTGATCGATCGTCACCTCGGATAGAAACATGACTGGACATATACAAGTCGATAGCGTCAAGACCTACACTCTGGTCTTTCTCTGTCTGATCGTTCTGACCGTGTTCACGACCGCGGTTGCCTTTGTGGACCTCGGCGCTTTCAGCGTGGTGGCCGCCCTGGTGATCGCGGTCTGCAAAGCAATGCTGGTGGCACTGTTTTTTATGCACCTCCGCCACAGCACGATTCTTACGCGGCTCGTTGTCATCGGCGGCCTCCTCTGGCTGTTGATTCTGCTGACCCTGACCTTCGCCGATTACGCGACCCGCGGTAACCTCGGCGTTCCCGGACGGTAGTAGGGTAGGCCTCCTGGCCTGCCCGCGCGCCCGAAGGCGCGAGTTATGTTTGCAATCCAGGAGGCCTGATCCATCTCATGTGCCGCAGCATCAAGCCGCTCTTCAATTTCGATCCTCCCGTAACTCCGGAGGAGATTCGTGCGGCCTCCCTGCAATTCGTCCGCAAGATCAGCGGCTTCCACAGACCCTCGAAAAGCAACGAGCCGGCTTTCCAGGCTGCGGTGGATGAGGTAGCCGCCGCGGCATCCCGTCTCCTGTTCGCGCTCGATACCGCGGCTCCTCCCAAGAACCGCGAGGAAGAAGCCGCCAAGGCCCGCGCCCGCGCTGCCGCACGCCCCCGATAACCCGTTACCATAGTGGCTGTCATGTCCACTCGTCGAGCGTTTCTTCAGACGATCGCCGTCTCGTCCCTCGGGCTGGCCGCGCCCGCGGATTATCCCTCCCGCCGTCCCTCTCTCGAAAAGCGCAAGTTTACGAGCGACGCTGTTGAAGCCAAAATCCGCGAAGTCTCGAAGGCCATCGCCGATCCCGAGCTTGCCTGGCTCTTCGAAAACTGCTTCCCCAACACGCTCGATACTACCGTCCGTACCGGCACCATCGACGGCAAGCCCGATACCTTCGTCGTCACCGGCGACATCGATGCCATGTGGCTGCGCGATTCTACCGCGCAGGTGTGGCCCTACCTGCCGCTCGCCAAGGGCGACCCCAAGCTCCGTGCCCTGATCGAAGGCGTCATCCGCCGGCAGACGAAGTGTATCCTGATCGATCCCTACGCCAACGCGTTCAACTTCGGCCCCACCGGCAGCGAGTGGGCCAAAGACCGCACCAAAATGAAGCCCGAGTTGCACGAGCGCAAGTGGGAGATCGATTCCCTCTGCTACCCCGTGCGCCTCGCCCATGGCTACTGGAAGCAGACCGGCGATGCCTCGATCTTCGACGACAACTGGCGCAAGGCCGCGTCGCTGATCGTCGAGACCTTCCGCGAGCAGCAGCGGCTGTACGACCGCGGGCCTTACACCTTCCAGCGGGTAACCGCTGTCCCCGGCGATTCGCTGCCCCAGGGCGGCTACGGCAACCCCACGCGCCCGAACGGCCTCATCCACTCCGGCTTCCGCCCGTCCGACGACGCCTGCATCTTCCCGTTCCTCGTCCCCTCGAACCTGTTCGCGGTGACCGCGCTCGAGCAGTTGCGCGAGATCCACTCCACCGAGCTGCACGATGCCGGGGCCGCGCGCTCGGCCGCATCGCTCGCCGCCCAGGTGCGGGAAGCGCTCGCGAAATACGCCACCGCGGTTCGTCCCACATACGGCGAGATCTATGCCTATGAGGCCGATGGTTTCGGAAACCAGCTCTTCCAGGACGATGCCAACGTGCCCAGCCTGCTCTCGCTGCCCTATCTCGGCTGCACGAAGTCCGATGACCCGCTCTATCTCCGCACCCGGAAGTTCGTGCTGAGCGGCGACAATCCGTACTTCTACCGCGGCAAGGTGGCCGAGGGCCTGGGCGGCCCACACTCCGGATTGAATATGATCTGGCCGCTCGGCATCATCACCCGCGCCCTCACCAGCCGCGACGAAGCCGAAGTCGGTGCGTGCCTCGCCACCCTCAAGGCGACCCACGCCGGCACGGGCTTCATGCATGAATCCTTCTCGAAGGACGATGCCGCGAAGTTCACGCGCTCCTGGTTTGCCTGGGCCAACACGCTATTCGGCGAACTGGTTCTCGACATCCACGCGCGCTACCCGCGTTTGCTCGCGTAGTGGGGCAGGCATTCCTGCCTGCCCGCTTTTTGCTCCTACCGCGGAATATCGTACCGCTTGATCTTTTCGTAGAGGGTCGACCGGTCGATCCCCAGCGCCGCCGCCGACTCTTTGATGTTGCCGCCGGCCCGCTCGAGCGTCGCAATGATCAGTTGCTTCTCCATCTCCTGCAGGGTCGCTCCGGCCGGGATCGACCAGGCCCGCGGCGTTCCGTTTTGCGCCAGGAATGTGAAATCGTCCTCGGTGAGGATACTGGCGCGGCAGGTCACCATCGCGCGCTCGATCGCGTTCTCCAACTCGCGCACATTACCGGGCCAGTTGTGGTCCATCAGCACCTTGAGCGCGCCTTCGGAGATGTCGCCGATGTCCTTGCCCAGTTCGTGCGAAAGCCGCTCCAGGAAGTGGCTGGCCAGCAGAGGGATGTCTTCGCGGCGCTCGCGCAGGGGCGGAATGCGGATCTCGATCACGTTCAGCCGGTAGTAGAGATCGTCGCGGAACCGTCCCGCCGCTACGGCCTCCTGCAGGTTGACGTGCGTGGCGGCGATCACTCGCACATCCACCCGCACCTCCTCCGACCCTCCCACGCGATAAAAGCAGCGCTCCTGCAGAACCCGCAGCAGGTCCACCTGCAGTTTGGGCGAGATATCGCCGATCTCGTCCAGGAAAAGCGTGCCGCCATGCGCCATCTCGAACTTGCCGTGCTTCTGCTGCGCCGCGCCGGTGAACGAGCCTTTTTCATGTCCGAACAGTTCCGATTCGAGCAGCGTCTCGGCCAGCGCGGCGCATGAGACCGCGACGAACGGCTCCGCGGCGCGGTCGCCGGCGCGGTGGATCGCCCGCGCCACCATCTCCTTGCCGGTGCCGCTCTCGCCCTGGATCAGCACGGTGCTGCGCAGGCTGGCGATATCGTGGGCCAGCTGAAAGATCTCCTGCATGCGCGGATTCTTGCTGATCACGTCGTCGAAGCTATACTGCCGCGCCAGTTTCTTCCGCAGGATGGTGTTCTCGCGCTGCAGGTTCTTCACCTTGATAATGCGGTTCACCAGCAGGGAAATCTCTTCCGGATTGCATGGCTTGACGATGTATTCCTGCGCGCCTTCTTTCATGGCGGCGATCGCCGTATCCACCGTGGCGTAGGCGGTGATGATGATGATCGATGCTTCCGGATGCAGCCGGCGGACCTGCATCATGGTCTCGATTCCATCCATGCCGCCCGGCATCTTCAGATCGATGAAATAGATCGCGTAGTCGGTGGTCCGCGCCTTTTCGACCGTCTCCATTCCGGACGCGGCCGAATCCACCACATAGCCATCCTCGCGCAGCCAGGCGGCCAGGCTCTCGCGCATCACTTCTTCGTCATCCACCACCAGGATCTTCCAATGCGTCTTCATCACGTCAACTCCGTGGGTTTACGGCGTGCACGCGCCGCACAGGGCGCGCAATACGCGTCATTTTTCGAATCGATCTGCCATACTCCGGTCGAAAGAGACATTGAGCAGCTCCGCTCCATGCAATGCACCAGGCCGAACAGGTGGCCGGCTTCGTGCAGCGCCTCTTTTCGCGCGCGGTGAATCAGAATTTCCCGGTCGTGCGGCAGCCCGTAAAACTCCTGGCGCAGTCGCGCCAGCGAAACCACCCCGAGCCTTCCGTCGAGCTGCGCCTGCCCGTAGACGAAGGTCAGCACCGGAATGAACAAGTCCCGCCCGGTGACCGCCAGCAACTTCCCGGCATCGGCCGGGCAGACCTCTGCGAGCATTGCGAGCACCGCAATCGACGAATATTGGTTGCGGCGGCGGTCGAAGGCGAACTCCACCGAAGGCAGCGCCAACTCGCGAACGGCCACTTCATACGTTTGCGACAGACACGCCCCAATCGCCCCGAGTGCTTCCCGATCGGCCTCGGACTGGATGTCGTTCGTTACGCCCACGTAGAAGTAGCTCATTCCTTCTGCGCCAACCCCAGCAGCGGCAGCTCTTCGGCGGCCTTCGACTGCTCGAGCGGCAGCGTGACTGTAAACGTGGTGCCTTCGCCTACCTGGCTCTTCACGTCGATCTCTCCGCCGTGCGCCTGGATGATCCCATAGGAGACGGCGAGCCCAAGCCCCACGCCCTTACCGTCGGACTTGGTGGTGAAGAACGGGTCGAAGATCCGCGCCAGATTCTCCGGTGGGATGCCTTCGCCATTGTCGGAAACCGTGAAAACCACCGAGCTCTCGCCGGCGGCCGTCTCAACCGAGATCTGCCGCTCGCTCCGGCTATGCGTGGCTTCGGCGGCGTTGAGCAGCAGGTTCAGCACTACCTGTTGGATTTGCGAAGCGTCACACTGGGCGGCGGGCAGCGATTCCGCCAGGCGGCTCGAGGTCGCGACGTTGCTCAACTTCAATTTGTGGTCCACGAGCGAGAGCGTGGATCTCACAATGCGGTTCAAGTCTGCCGGCGCGCGCTGCGGCTTCGAGCGCCGTGAGAAAGCCAGCAGGTCGGACACGATGCGGCCCACGCGCGCCGTCTCGCTCGTGACCTGCCCCAGGTACTTGCGGAATTCGCCCAGCCGCTCGGGCGGAACGCCGTCGTCCTTCAGCATCCGCTGCAGCAGCATGGAAAGGTTGAGCACGCCGGAGATCGGGTTGTTGATCTCGTGCGCCACGCTGGCGGAAAGCTGCCCGAGCGACGCCAGCCGGTCGCTGTGCACCAGCTTCTTCTGCGCCGCCTGAAGCTGCTGCGTGCGCTCCTCCACCTTAATCTCCAGCTTCTGCGTGAATTGGTTGATTTCGGCGAGGGCCGTGCGCAGCCGGTCGCGCATCACTTCGTAAGACTGCGCCAGCTCGTCGAGCTCCTCGCTCGAATCCACCAGGTCGAGCGGCTTATCGAGCTCCATGTGGCTGATCGCCTTCGTGCCTTCGATCAGCTTGCCGATGGGGCGCACCAGGAAGCGTCGCGTGAAATAGATGATGAAGAGGCTGATCAGCGCAATCTCGACGCCGGTGACCACCAGGACCCGGAACTTCATGCCGTCCACTTCGTGGTCCACGCTCTCCAGGTTCAACTGCAGGTCGAGCACGCCCAGAACCTTCACGTCCGGCGGGTGGGCATGGCAGGCCGCCTGGCTGCACGCCGCCTCGTTGTAGATGGGCGTCAGCATCTTCAGGAGCCGCTTGCCATCCTTTCCGTTCTGGATCCGCACCGAGCTGGACTCGTCCATCTGCGGTCCGGGCTGCGCGACCCGATCTTCCGCGTTCGTCGAAAACATCATCTGCCCGGCGCGGTTGAACATGCGGATGCGGTCGATGCCCTGCTTGAGCGCAATGGTCTCCATGACCTGGTAGGCGGCTTCGCGATGGTCGTCGAGCATCGCATGCCAGGTCGCGCTGGTGATGCCTTTGGAAAGCTGGCCCGCTCCCAGAACCATGGTATTGAGGAGCTGGCTTTCCTCAGTCTTTACGTTGACTAGCCCGGAAACAGCCGCCACGATGATCACAATCACAGTGATCGAAAGCGTCAGCTTCCGGCCGAGGCGTCTCGGCATAAAACAGGTGTTATCGTCCGAAATCGATTGTAGCGCCCGGCACGCTGATAGATTCATCCTCCCGGATCTGCCCAAAGGACTCACCGGCAAAGTCCTGCGCCGCGCATGCGTGATCCTGGCCACGAATCCAAAACCGCTCCGGCGATACGATAGAAGTTTCGCCTGGAGGCGTCCGATGTTTCGACGTTCGTTTGGCATCGCCGTAGCGCTCCTGATCGCTGCCGCGCATTCGCCCGCCCAGCATGGCACCCCGGTCCCGCAACAACTGGCGTTCACACCCGATCACCCAAGCGGCATTTACGAGCTCGGCGAAACCGTCGGCTGGACCGTAACGCCTGGACCGGTCGAGCCCACCTACGCCTATAAGTGGACGGTCCGCCGGAACAACGCCGTGGTCCTGAAGGAAGGAACGCTGAACCTCTCTTCCGGCAAAGACAGGATCGAAATCGCCGGTGACGAGCCGGAAATGATCTATGTCGCCATCGAACCCGCCGGAGAGGGCCCCTTCGTGGGAGGCAATACCGGCCGTAATAACGGCCACTACGCGGTCGGAGCCGCCATCGCACCCACGCGTATCGGCCTCTCCTCGCCGCGTCCGGCCGACTTCGATTCCTTCTGGTCGGAAAAACTCGCGGCCCAGGCCAAGGTTCCGATCCACGCGATCCTGACGCCCGCGGAAACCGATGCGCCCGGAGTCCAACTCGATACCTTCGTGCTCGATGCGCTGGGCTCGCACGCTCACGGCTATCTCGCCAAGCCCAATCGTGAGGGCAAATTCCCGGCGCTCATTCTGCTGCAGTACGCAGGCGTTTATGCGCTGAATGCACGCTCGGTCGCCGCCCACGCGGCGGAAGGCTGGCTGACCATCGACGTCGATTCGCACGACAAGTCACCCTCCGATCCCTCCGGCAACATCCCGCGCGCATATGCGATGGTCGGCAATACCGATCGCGAAACGTCTTACTTCCTGAACATGTACCTGCGCGACTCCCGCGCGCTCGACTATCTCTTCACGCGCCCCGATTGGGACGGCAGGACCGTCGTGCTGATGGGCACCAGCATGGGCGGCCAGCAGAGCCTGGTGCTCGCCGGGTTGCGGCCCGAAAAGATCACCGCGGTGCTGGTCTGCGTTCCCGCCGGCGCCGATGCCGACGGCAACCTCCACGGGCGCAAGGCCGGCTATCCGAACTGGCCCTCGGACAATCCGGAAGTCATGAAGACGGCGCTCTATTTCGACCCCGTCAATTTCGCGTCCAGGATCCGCGCGCCGGTGCTGGCCGCCATGGGCTTCATCGATACCACGTCGCCCCCGGCAGGCATTTTCACCGCGCTCAACCAGATCCCCGTGCCGAAGGAGCCGCTGCCCATGATCGAATCCGAGCACAACAATCTCACTCCGGATAAGGAGCACAATTGGGACGAGCGTTCCAAAGAAGTGCTGGAAGTTCTACTGCACGGCGGAAAGTTCCAGCCGAAAGAGCTGCGGTGAGCGGTCTCTGAGCTCTAGTCCTGCCTCAGCGCGAGCGTCGGGTCGATCCGCGCCGCGCGCCGCGCGGGAATCCAGCAGGCCACCAAAGTTGAAGCGGCCAGCACCGCCGGAACCCCGAGCAGCACCGGCCAGCTGAGCGGGTCCACTCCTACCACGATGTTCGGAAGCAGCTGGCGCGCCAAGGGAATGGCGAGTCCCGATCCGATCGCCAGCCCGAGCACGGTGAACCAGCCGCCCTGGTTCAATACCATCCGCACCACCCGAGCGGGCGTTGCGCCCACCGCCAGACGAATGCCGATCTCGCGCGTTCGCCGGCTCACCGCGAAGGCGATCACGCCGTACAGCCCGATCACCGCTATGAACAGCCCCATCACTCCGGCCGACGTTACAATCTGTGCGATCAGCCGGGGACCGAGCATCGCGCGGTCGTGAAAGAACGCAGCCATGGTGCTGATGCGGAAGACCGGCATATCCGGGTCGAGTGCCCGCACCTGTTCGCGTGCCGTCGCGGCGAACGCTGCCGGATCGCTCGAGGTCCGCATCTCCACGTACATCTGGGAGCTATAGTCCTGCGAAAACGGCGTCCAGACCGCCTCCGTTGCCGTTTCCGCCCAGTAGTTGTAGATGGCCCGCTTTGCCACGCCGACTACCTGCACTTCGGGACCGTCTGCTGCATCCAGGTGGAACCTGCGGCCGATGGGATCCTTCTTCCCGAACAGCTTGCGCGCCATCACTTCGTTGATCACCGCCACGCGGGGAGACTGGGCGGTGTCGCGCGAATCGAAAGCACGCCCATGTAGAATCGGGGTCTCCATGAGCGCGAAGAACGTCTCGTCCACCTTGTAGGACATCGCGGATGGCGAGCCGCCGTTCGGTCGCGTCTGCGCGCCTTCCGCGAAGTACTTGCGCGACATCTGTGAGGTGCTGAAAGGAATCGAAGAGGACATCGAGACCTCGGCCACACCGCTGCTCGCGCGAAGCCGGTCTTTGAGTTCTTTGTAGAAGGTACGCGTCCGGGCTTCGTCATACCGCTGGATGCCCGGATTGATGGAGAAAAAGAGCGTGTGGTCCACGCGGAAGCCCGGATCGGCGCGCCACGCCGCTTGAAATCCGCGGATGCAGTCGGCCGAAATCACCAGCAGGACAACCGATAATGCGAGCTGCGCGGTCACCAGGAAGTTCCGGCCGTTCATCCGCCCGCGAAACATCCGGACCTTCGCCGGACCGGTGTCGCTCGCCTTGATGCGGCACGCCAGATCGCCGCGCGTGGCGCGCAATGCCGGCAGCAATCCGAAAGCGGCGCCCGTGATCAACGAAACAATCACGCTGAAAATCAGCAGCCTCTCGTCCATGCGGGCGCCCAGAGCTAGCGGGAAATCGGAGGGAATCGGGATGGCAGCCAGAAACTTCACGCCCAGGTAGCCGGCTCCGATCCCAGCCGCACCGCCGGCCAGCGCCAGCAGCAGGCTCTCGGTCAGAAGTTGCCGCACCACGGCACCTCGCGACGCGCCGATGGCCATGCGGATCGCGATCTCCTTGGCGCGAGCCGTTCCGCGTCCCAGCAGGAGATTCGCCACGTTGGCGCAGGAGATCAGCAGGAGCAGTCCGGTAATCGATAGGAGAGTAAGCGATAGGGCCGCATCCACCGGCGAGTTTTCGAACCGGGCGCGGACGTAATCGAGCACGGTGACCGTGCGCTCGCGCCCGCCCTCCGGGTATTGCACCGCCAGGGCGCGGGCGATCGTCCGCATTTCCGCCTGAGCTTGCGCCGCGCTCACACCGGGCCTAAGCCGCCCCAGCACGGTCGCGGCTTGGATTTTGCGCGAGGTCAGGTAATCCGGGCCCCCGCCTGCCGCCGCCTGCGGGTATGCGTGCATCGGTACGTAAAGGTCAGGCATCACGTACGCTTCGGGGCCCGCAAAACCCTCGGGAGCCACGCCGATGACTGTGAAATCGGCGCCGTTCACACGGATGTGCCGTCCCAGCACCGAGCGGTCGCGCGCGAATTCGCGGTCCCACATGCGATAGCTGATGACCGCCACCAGGTCGCGGCCTGTCACGGTATCTTCTTCGTCGCGGAAGCCGCGGCCGATTGCCAGCGGAATTCCCAGCCCGCTGAAGAAATTGCCGCTGACGGCGGCTTCCAGGCTGTACCTCGGGACTTCATTTGGCCGCGCCGCCGCGCCCGCCAGAAACAGGTCGTAACAGGCGAGCGACTGAAAGGATTTGCTTCGGTCGCGCAGGTCGGCATAATCCGCGTAGGAGAGCCGGCCCAGCCGTGTGCCCGGCGCCGTCGAGTCCACCTGGACAATTCGGCCGGAATCCGCTACCGGAAGCGGACGAAGCAGGACCGCGTCGACGAAGCTGAAGATCGCGGTGTTGGCACCGATGCCCAGCGCCAGCGAGAGAATCGCGATGAGTGCGAAGCCGGGCGACTTCGCCAGAACGCGTAGAGCAAGCTTCAAATCGGCCGCAAATCTCATGCGAATAAAGACGAAAACCCTGGCCGATTGTTCCATTTTCGGACCCGGGGCTCCGGGCCTGAAAGGGAGAGGACGCTAATTCGCTTCGGTTACCGTGCCGGTCTTCGCGAAATAGAGGCCCACAGCGCGGTCGATATTCGAGTGGCTCATCCTCACCGGACGGCCCTCATACTCCGCGATCGCCTTCACCAGCTTGTAGATGTCCACCGGGTAGCAGGCGCGCAGATGCTTCGCGCCCGAAGCCGCGCACCGCTCCCGCAGATACTCCGAGCTGCCCGGTTCGCAGGGCACGTGGAAGTTCTGCATCACTCGCGTGAAGATCTGGTCGAAGACTTCGATGCTGACGTTCTCCACCATCACTTTGGTCTGGATACGGCGCAGAAACGCTTCGTCGGCCAGGTCTTTCGGATCCAGGTTGGTGGAAAAGACAACCATCAGCTCAAACGGCACCTGGAATTTCATGCCCGAGGCCAGCGTGAGGTAGTCCACGCGCCGGTCGAGCGGGACGATCCAGCGGTTCAGCAACTCGCGCGGCGTAAGCACCTGCCGCCCGAAGTCGTCGATGATCAGGATCCCGTTGTTGGCCTTCATCTGGCACGGCGAAATGAAGACGTGTGTGCTCTCATCGAGCCGCAGTTCGAGCATCGAGGCCGAAAGCTCGCCGCCCACCGTGATGCACGGGCGCTGGCAGCGCACCCAGCGCCGATCGAGCAATTCGTCCTGGTCCGATTGCACCGCCCGGTGAACCACTGGGTCGAAGACCGTGACGATGTGCCCGCTCACTTCCACCGCATAGGGCACCAGCACCGTGTCGTGGTAGATCCGCAGGATCCGTTCCGCGATGCTGGTCTTACCGTTGCCGGTTCCTCCGTAGAGGAACAGCGACTGGTGACCGATCAGCGAGGGCCCCAACTGGTCGAGCAGGCCGTCCGGCAGCACCAGATCGCTGAAGGCCTGCCGCAGGCTTTCGCGGCTCAACCGCACTTCCGGTACCTGTTGCTTCACCAGAGCGTGATATTCCTGGATCGAGATCGGCGCCGGCCCCACATACTGACAGACTTCGTTTCGCGCTGTGGCCTGCGCCCGCCCCGCGCTGGTCAGGCTGAAGGAATAATCGTTGCCGATCATGCCTTTGACTTCCAGAAGCTGCTGCTGCCGGAACTGGTGGAAGAGTGTTTCCAGCACCGGGAACGAGAGCTTCAAGGTGTCGTGCAGGGCAGCCAGGTCAGCCGACCCATGCAGCCATAAGTACCGCAGAATCAGGTCACTGACCAGGGCGCGCGGGATTCCGAGGTCTTCCACCCGGTCTGGAATCATGGGAAGCGGCGGGCGTTCTACCCCAGGCGCGTCCAAGCCGTTGACTGCGGGAATCATGGTATTCACCCCGCACTATACCCTAGCCTGCCGGCCCCGAACAGTACGCAATTGGTTATTGCTCAGGCGCTGCCGGAAGGGCTCACTGCTGAGTAGTGGGAGTAGTCGGACCGGTGGTCGAACCGCCCGGCGATTGTCCAAACGGGCTGCCGGAAGTCTGTCCGGCGGGCGTACCTACCGTGCCTCGGGGCAAATTGCCCATCTGCGATGCCGGTGTGCCCTGACTCCCCACCAGCGGGTTCGGCGGCGGGCGGTATTTCGTGTAGTCGAAGATGTATTCCCAGTCGCCGTAGTTCGTATGGTTGTTGTAAACCTTGATGCTATCTTCGTCGGCCTTGCTGGCCACACCTGCGATGCCGTTTCCCATCGCGGCCGCATTGCCGGTCGGCATGCCGCCCGGGCGCGGCTGCGTGAGAATCTGCTGGATCATCGCCGCCGCTGCGTTCTGTGCCGCGGGATTCATGCCGGGCTGCTGGACGCCGCCGCCGAGTGGCATGGCTCCCGCTCCGGGAAAGCCCGGGGGCGCGCCAGGTGGGGCTGCCCCGCTCCCTGTCCCGGCACCACTGGAACCGGCTCCCGACGCTCCGGTCCCGGTGGTGGATGACGAGCCGCCGAGCGAATACCCTCCGCCGACGTACCCGCCTCCAGAGTTGTTTCCGCTTCCCGAGTTCGTCGTCCCCGTCGACCCCGTGTAGCCGCCGGTCGGATTCTGCGTATTGCCGGTCGATGGCGTCCCAATCGCGCCGGGCGCACCGGGAACTCCGGGAATGCCCGGAATCCCGGGATTCCCCGTGGTCCCCGTATTCAGCGAAAGATCGCCGGTCGCGCCGGTTGTGCCGCTACCCTCGCTGGAGCGCCGCCGGTTCGCCGGGTTGGCGCTGTTCTGCCCGCTCTGGTTGGTCGGCGAGAGCCCGCCGAGCTCTGCTACGTACTGCCCCGAATTGCCCGATTTGTCCTTGTCGTCGGTCTTCTTCTGCTTGGAATCCACCGAATCGGTCAGCATCCCGTTCTGCATGTGGACCAGCCGCCACTCGTCCTTGCCGGTCATCGGGTCGATGTACCGGCGCCTCAGGAATCGCCGCCCGTTCAGTGACTCCAGTTCCTCGATGCGTGCCGGGTAGCGCTTGTTGGTGGTGTAGAAAACCTGGATGGCGCGCTTGTACTGCTCGCCGCGGTCGATCAGCAGTTGTTCCTTCTGCCGCTGCGCCTCGAAGGCCACCCGCGGGATCTCCATGTAGAGCGAGATCGCGATCACCGCCGCCATCAGGAATACCAGCAGCAGAGCAAAACCCGATTCCTGGCGGCGGCGTTTCAACTCTGGCTCTCCGCCACCAGCGGCAGCGATTGCTGGTGCTTGGCGTTGGTGTCTTCCATCAGCACCGAGTTCGGGCCGATCTTGACCACCTTGTACCGCCGCTTCAGAACGTCACCTTCCACACCGGAAAGGATCTCGTCGCCATCGAGGAAATAAGCGGTCTTCCGGCCGCTGTTGCGCACCGTCGAAAATCCGTAGAATTTCAAGCTGATGGGTGGCGGTGGCGGTGGTGGCGCCGGTCCGGAGGGCTGCGCCACTGAGACCAGCGACTGCGGAATGACCTTCGGCTCCTTCCCCTTGGGCAACTCCACCGGTTTCGGCGGCGGCGCCACGGAGAACTGGAACAGGTTGCGGCTCCCGCCCGCCAGTTCCACCTTCTGCACTTTCGCGAAAAGATCGAGCCTCAGTGTGGGGTCGACCGACCTCGGGTCCAACTGGTCTTCCTGCCGCCTCGAACGCAGCACCGGATGGAACTCTTCACTGCGAATCCGCGCCGGTGCGCGCGGCGTCTGCGACTGTTGCATCAGAGCGGCCTCCGGACCGGGTGTCTGACTCGCGCCTGCTTTCCCCGATGCCGCCGGCTCCCGCGGAATATCCGGCCCCGCGAGCACGTTCGCATAGAACAGGTAGAGCGCGACGGCTCCCAAAATCGCCAGCGCGGCGACCTTCTTCTTGTCCTGGGCGCCGGTCGTCATATCGTCTTACCCGCGATCCCCTTCACGAACGTATCGATCTTCAGAGTCACGTTCAGCGACTGGCCCCCCTGCTGCTGAGGCGCGGCCGCCTGCATGCTCTCGATGATCATGAAGCGCGGCGATTTATCCAGCAGGTTCACGAACTTCGTGAGGTTCGCGTAAGTTCCGTCGAACCCCACCTGCGTGGAGAGCATCTTCAGCGTGTCGCTGCCTTCGATCGGCTCGTAGCTGCACTGCGCCGTCCCCATGCGGATTGCCGCGTCTTTGGCGGTTTGCGTCAACTCCGCCAGGATCGTCGAGGCCGTGGTGCTTTCGTCGGTGAAGTATTGCCCCAGAAATTGGTCACCCTGTGTGCGTGCGGTATTGACCTTGTTCACCAGGAGCCGGCTGGTCGCCAGGCGCTGCTGCAACTGTGAAAGCTGCGCGCCGAGCCTCTGCTGGTCGCGGCGCAGATCGTCTGCGCCGCCCCCGAAAGGATGAAACGCCACCACCGCAACCGCCAGGTTTGCTGCCAGCAGCACCCCGATCGCCGCCCGCATGACCACTCGCGGGTCTTTGATCTTCACTCCCCGGATGCTAAAGTTTCTGGCCATATTCCACGCTTACGCGGTAGCGCCACAAGGGCTCGGATTGAGTCGGGGCCTGCTGCGTCGTCCATTTCGGATTGGCGAACGGCGCCCCAGCCATCGTTTTCAGGAGTTCGATCACCGGTACCGGCGATTCGGCGCCCAAGGTCATATCGAGCGACACCAGGTTCATCGAATCCACCGTGGGATGAATCTGGATCACGCGCACGTTGTAAGGCAGCACCTTTTCGAGATCGGCGAAAATGCGCGTCCAGCTGATGCCTTTGCGCCGCAGCAGCGCGTTCAGAAAGACGCTGCGTTCCAGCACCTCGGCGTTTTCGGGCTGCCGCAGCACGGCGTCGAGCTGCGCCTGTTCCGCGGCGTTCCGGCGGACCGCCGCCTGCAATTGGGCCACTTCGTGGCGCAGGTCCGCCGACTGGGCCCGGTCCGCCAGCACCAGCGAAATCAGCACTCCCAGCGTTCCCACCAACAGCAGACAGACCGCGAGCGAGGCCACGATCATCGGCCGGTCTCGCCGGAAGGGCTGGCTCGCAAGATTGATCGGAATCTTCATCTCAATTGTTCCGCGCGATCGACCTCAAATATCCCAGCAGCCCGGCATTACTCTCGCCGGGCGTGCCGAGGGCCGAACGCATCAGCTCTACTTCCAGTCCTAGTTCTTCCCGGAAATACCGCTCCACTTCGCCCGCCTGCGCGCCGAATCCGCACAGCGTCAGCTTTTCGGGACGGCCTCCGAGGTTGTCTTCCATGTATACGAAGGTGGGCAGCAGCACCGCCGCCACGTCTTCCACGCCGGCCGTGGGAAGCTCCAGGCAGCGCACCAGTTTCACGGATCCCTTTTGCCGCACCAGCACCGTGAGTGCGTGCCCCGTGATCTTCGCCACCACGTTGAGCCCATCGTCCGATGCCAGTTCGAGCGCCGCCAGGCAGGAGGCCGTCACCAGTCCCGGGTTCCAGCCGGCCGTGCGGAAGGGCGCTTCGTAGCGCGCCACGATCTCGAGCGGCACCATCACCACCACTACATCCACTTTCTTTTCCGGCCCGCTCTGGGCGAAGTAGCCGACCGCCGCCGACTCCACGTCGAACGGCACGCTGCGCTTCATGCGGAAACGAACCAGCGAGAGCTGCTCCTTGGGGTCGGAGGGGAAGTTGTCGAAATCGAGCACCGTGATGCGGGTCGCATAATCGGGCAGAATCAGGGCGATATCCCGCCGCTTCCGCGCCGCCGGCGGGCCCGAGACCGATTTCACGGCCGCCATGAATTCGTCCGGGTCGTTCACGTTTTCCTTGAGCGGCGAAACCGAGAGCGTCCCGGCCCTCAGCGGGTGGAACTCCAGTTCCGCGCGCGAGCTGATCCGCGCCGCCGCGATCCCGGCTTCGGAGATTTCGAAAGCCATGGCCGGCGGCGGATCGTTGAGAATCGATTTAAATCTGTCGAGCATTACCTAATGTCCCATGTGGGGCGGGCAATTCTGCCCGCAGTCGGCTGGACCCGCTGGAGAGCGGGTCCGCGGCCAGGGTTGGCCGCCCCACAGCGCCAATATCTAAGAGGGGCATCACTAACCTTCGATGAACGTAACCTTGTTGATTTCCCGCAGCGTGGTGACGCCCGCCCGCATCTTCTCCACCGCCGATTCCCGCAAAAACGTCATGCCGTCTTCCCTTGCCGCCCGCTTGATTTCCGATGTCGGCCGCTTGTCGAGAATCATCTCGCGAATGCGGTCCGTCAGGTCCAGCAGCTCGTGGATCGCCGAACGGCCCCGGAAACCCGTGCCGCCGCACTCGAAGCACCCCGCGCCCTCATAGAGCGGTACGTCGTGCCAATCCTCCGGCCGCAATCCGCTTTCGATCAGCATCGCGTCCGTAGGCCGCACCTCCCGCTTGCAGTGCTCGCAGATCACGCGCACCAGCCGCTGCGCCAGAATGCAGTTCAGCGCCGAAACGAAGTTGTAGGCCTCCACCCCCATGTTCAGGAAGCGTCCCAACACGTCGAGCACGTTATTGGCGTGGACCGTGGTGAACACCAGGTGGCCGGTGAGCGCCGAGTTGATGGCGATCTGCGCCGTCTCCTGGTCGCGGATTTCGCCCACCATGATCTTGTCCGGGTCGTGACGCAGAATCGAACGCAGCCCGCGCGCGAACGTCAGGCCTTTTTTCTCGTTCACCGGAATCTGCGTGATGCCCTTGACCTGGTATTCCACCGGGTCTTCGATGGTGATGATCTTGTCTTCGTCGTTCTTGATCTCGCTCAGCGCCGCGTAGAGCGTGGTGGTTTTGCCGGAACCGGTCGGCCCGGTCACCAGCACCATGCCGTACGGCTCGGTGATGTAGCGGCGGAACTTGACCAGGTCCCCCTCCGAGAATCCCACCACATCGAGCGACAGCTTGGCGAACTTCTCGCTCATCGATTCCTTATCCAGCACGCGGAGCACGGCATCTTCGCCGTGGATCGTGGGCATGATGGAAACGCGGAAGTCGATCAGCCGGTTCTTGTACCGCACGCGGAAGCGGCCGTCCTGCGGCACGCGCTTCTCGGCGATATCGAGCTCGCTCATCACCTTGATGCGCGAAATGATGGTGGACTGCCAGTCCTTCGCGATCGGCGGCATGGCGTAATGCAGCACGCCGTCGATGCGGTACTTGATGGCCACTTCCTGGTCGCGCGATTCGATGTGGATATCGCTCGCCCGCCGCTCGAGCGCATTAAA
The DNA here is from genome assembly GCA_963796675.1 of Terriglobia bacterium. Classification (GTDB taxonomy): domain Bacteria; phylum Acidobacteriota; class Terriglobia; order Bryobacterales; family Bryobacteraceae; genus CAWCDJ01. Next base: position 253,374 of record CAWCMS010000013.1, on the reverse strand, counting down.
GATGGTGGTATCCACCAGCTTGATGACCGGCGCAATATCGGCGTCCTGCGCGGTGAGCTTATCGATCGAGAGCGTCTCGTCCTGGTCGCCTTCTTCCGCCACCACGTCGAGCGCGAACCCCTCGGTTACCTCTTCCAGTACGCGCTGCGACTGCTCGGTCTTCTTCAGCATTTCGGCGATCTGCGAAAGCGTCGCCACCTTCACCCGCAGCTTCTTCTGCAGCAACAGCCCGAGCTCGTCGATCAGGTTCAGGTTCCGCGGATCCGAAAGCGCAATGTCGAGCGTCCCGTTCCGCGACTGCATCGGGACGAAGTTGTAGCGGAACATCAGGTCCACCGGAATGGACCGGAACAGGTCGTGGTCGATCGTGGCTTCGCGCAGGTCCACGTACTCGCAGCGATAGCGCGCCGCGATCGCGCGTGCCTGCTCCGCTTCCCCCGCGGGGTCAACGATCCGGACTTTATCGACAGTCGCCATAACCCCTCATCGAATCGTATCCGCCAGTGAAAAGATCGGCAGGTACAGGGAAATCAGCACAAATGCCACGAACGAGCCCATCACGATCATGATGGCCGGTTCGATCAGCGAGAGCGCGGCCGTCATGCGGGTGTTCACGTCTTCTTCGAAAAACTCCGCCACGCTGTTGAGCATTGCCGGCAGCGCGCCGGTGGATTCGCCGACTTCGATCATATCGGTGGCGAGCCCCGGAAACATCTTCGAGGCCTTCAGCGAGCCGGAAAGCGGCTGCCCTTCCCGTACGCTCTTGCCCGCACTCTCCACAGCCTTTTTGAGCAGCGGAGTGTTCAGAGAATCGGCGGCGGTTTCCATCGCCTGCACCAGCGGAATGCCGCCGGTGAGCAGCGTTCCCAGAATGCGGCAAAGCTGCGCCACCTGGTACTTCAGCCAGATGTCGCCGGCGATCGGCGTCTTCATCTTGACCCGGTCGATCCGTTCCCGCGCCGCCTCGCCTTTCGACCACCAGCGAAACAGGAAAATGCCCGCCACCAGCGCACCGGCGAATGCCAGGATGTAGCTCCGCGCCGTGGTGCCGATGGCGATCAGCCACACCGTCATCATCGGCAGTTTCGCCTCCATCGTGGTGTACAGGGTGGCGAATGTCGGGACCACGTAGGTCACCAGGAACACCATCAGCAGAATCACCAGCACGATCAGCACGCACGGGTACATCAGCGAAACCATCACCTTTTTCCGCACCGCAAGGGCGATCCGCTGATAGCTGATGTAGCGGTCGAGTACTTCCGTCAGGCTGCCGCTTTTCTCTCCCGCCATCACCGAAGTGATGTACATCTTGGGGAAGATTCCCTGCATGCGGAAGGCTTCGGAAAGCAGGGTGCCGCCCCGGACTTCGTCGCGGATCGATTTGATGTACGGCCCGAGCTTAGGGTCGGTCAGCCGTTCGGCCAGCAGGTCGAGGCACTTGAGAATCGGCAGGCCCGCGCGCACCAGGGTCACGAACTGCTGGTTGAAGATCAGAAATCGCTCGAGATTGAGCTTCTTCTTTTTGGAGAACAGCGCCCCGCCGGCCATCGCTGAAGTGCGCGGTTTGATCGAATAGATCAGGAAGCCCTGCTGCGAGAATTTCTCGCGCAGCTCTTTTTCCGAACTCGCGGCGGTCACCTGCTGGTGGATCTGCCCGCGGCTGTCCGCGTACTTGAGAACGAAGTCGGCCATTGGCTTTACTGAGTGTCCTCCACAAGTTCGGCGCCTTTCGGCATCTGGAAGTCGAACAGTTTGCCGTCGAGCGCCGGATTCAGACGTTCCTGCCCGAAGGTGAAGTCGAGAACCGAGTGGTCGAAGCCGGTCACCTTTACCTGGCGGATGACATTGTCGGCCGTCACGACGAACTCCACCGCCGAGTATGGCAGGTTGTCGGTTTTGGGCTCGGCGGTAATCCGCGTATCGGTGCCCTCGGTCTTGCTCTGGATGTTGCGAAACTCCTTATCGAAGTCCAACTTACCGAGCAGGAAGGCGAGCGGCGCCCGCATGTCGTCGCTCTCTTTCAGCTTCATCTTCTCCACTCGGTTTTCGTCCGGAGTGAACAGCCAGAGGAACTTTCCGTCGGAAACGAAGAGCTTGCCTTTGGGCTGCGAGTAGTCCCAGCGCATCTTCAGGGGTTTGCGCAGCATGAGCAGCCCGGCATCCGAGCGGCGAGGCCGTCCGGGAGCCGTATAGTCTTCCTTAAACGTCACTTGCAGGGTTTTGGCATGGTTGTAGCGCGACTCCACGCCTTTCAGCAGGTCGTCCAGCTTGGGATCGCCCGCGAAGGCAGACATCGCCAGCAGCATTCCAACCATTAAACGAAATTGGCCCACAAAGGTTTGACGCAGCCCGGCGTCGAAACGTGTAAGCTTACCTCACGGAAACGGTGACACCGTCCTGGCTGGGCACTCCGCCCACCGAGACCGCTACCGGAAGGTCGCCCGATGCTGCGTTTGCCGGCACTTGGACGTTCACCTGGAGCACCCCGGAAACGAACCCCGGAGCCTCCCCGGCAAACAGCACCTGGGCTTCCTGTCCGGCGATCTGGGCGGTCACCGCCTCTGCGGGTGCCGGCGTATTGGCGGAAATCGGCGTCACCGCCCCGGTGACTCCCTGGGGCGACGTCTGACCTTCCCCAGTCGCGTAGATCGTTACCACTGACCCCTTGGCCGCCGGGTTGGACGGTGAATTGACGCTATAGTCCTGATTTAAAATGGCTCCCGGCCCCGTCCCGGCCGAATTTGCGGTGAAGATCCCGGGCGCTGCCGCCGCCACCGGCAGGCTCATCGCGTTCGATCCGACGCCGTTGTACACCACCTGCACCGAAACGGTGGTGCTGCCCGCCAGTTCATAAGGCGCGACCGCCGAAATCAAATTCTGGCTGGCGTACACCATCGGCCCTGGGGTCCCGTTGAACAGCACCTGGACCTCGCCGATAGTCGTGGCGACCGTACCGTCCGGATTGAGCGCCAGTCCCGCCGCGGTCGCGGGCCCGATCGCCGTGCCGCCGAGGGTGACGATCTCCCCTGGGGAAATCCCTGTAGAGTCGAGGTACGTGGCGGCATTGACCATGCGGGTGATATTCGGTCCGGCGGAAAGCAGCCCTTTCTTCAGGTAGACGACCGGAATCACCAGCGGACTGTTGGCGACTCCCCCGGTCGTGGTGACCGAAAAACTGCCTGTCGCAACGTCCGACGGCACCTTGGACGGATCAGCGGTCACCTGCACGGTCGATCCGGTTGATTTCACGGTGATCCAAGGCGTGGTCGGCTTCGCCGACATCAGAACGAAGGTTCCGCTGCTGTTGTAGATCCCAACAGTAGTCACGGGGTTGACGCCGGACGCGTACGCGGTACCATCGAACGCAATCATGCCCGGGTCGGCCAGTAGCACAGGCATGGCCGAGACCTGCATCGACACGTTCACCGGCAGGGTCATGCTCCCAATCTGAAACTGCAGCGAGCTGTTATACGTGCCCGCTTTCATGTTCGCCCCATTGACTGCAACCGAGATCACCGTCGGGTATGTCCCGGAAAGCGCGGTTCCGCTGGCGCCGGCAAAAACCAGCCAGGGCGCCGACGCAGGCCGGGTCACCGTAAAAACCCCGGTTTGTGGGCTGGTCAGAACGACTGCTTGTACCGCCGAACCGAGCTGTCCGGTCTGCCAGGCGAAATTGAGGTTTAGGGGAGTGATCGCAATTTGGGTGGTATCCGCCGCCAGCAACGGGAGCGCCAGCAAGCAGGCCAGGAGTGGCCGCATCTTTTTACTCTACAGGAAAGTAGCCTTAGTCTAGGGGAAAGCGCCGCCGCGGCTCAACTCCTGACCGGCCATCCACACCACCTACACGGTTGCAGGTGCAGCGCAAGCAGAACGGCAGACAGCACCATTCTCCAGATATTGTCCTACGGGAGACAGACTGCAAAGCGGGGACTGGCTTCGAAATCCACGCAGTTTGGGGATTTCGTAGCCTGTACCCGGTTTGCCCCGCAGGATAATACCTGTCTAGCGGCGCACGCTAATCAGTATCTGCCTGATAGCGGCCGTCACTACCTGCTCTTCCGAATAGCTTCCGATGCCGTTCGCGTCCGTGACCACGATCCAGCCGGGTACGCGAAACTGGCTAGCCGGCGCATCGATACCGACCGCCACGATGCCTGCCCGCTTGCCGAAGGCGATCGCCTGGATCGGGAACAATGGCGGTCGATCGCCCCGGCGCTCGAGCCCGTGCTCCGGCTCGACCACCCGGAACGCGGCGCGGATCGGCGAGCGCACCGCCTCTCCGCCGCCACAGCCCGCGAAAGCCAGCGGAAAGAACACCGCACGGCAGGCGCCCTCTTCCGAGGTAACCGAGATCACCGAGCCGTCGAACGACACGCGTGCGGGGCGCAGATCGGCCAGGGCCGCCTCGATTGCCGTGATCGCTTCGGCCGGCGCCGAGGGCCCGGGCGCGGCCGAATGCAGCAGGATGGCCGCGCGATCGAGCGGGTAGCGCCTCAATAGTCTCGCGGCGATGAAATCGGCCTCGGCAAGCGAGATGCTGAAGCGTGCGTCGGCGATTACCGCGGCTCTGCCCTGGCGATCCGCCAGGACCACCGCTCTTACGCGGCCGGCTTCGGCGGTGCCTGCGCGGTAATCCGGGGTGCCCGCCTGAAGTCCGCAGCTAATAGCGATACAGCCAGCGAGCCTTCTCCAGCACTTTGGGGACATTGGGCAGAAACGCCTCTTCGAGCGGCGGGCTGAAAGGCACAGGCGTATCGGGGGCCGTCACCCGCACGATGGGGCCATCCAGGTATTCGAAAATGCTCTCCGTGATGCTGACCGCGAGTTCGCCCGCCAGGCCCGCGGTGCGCGTATCTTCGTGCAGCAGAAGCACCTTCGAGGTCTTCTTGACGCTCTCGCAAACGGTCTCGCGATCCAGCGGCAGAAGCGTCCGGAGGTCCACCACCTCGACCGATGCGCCCTCTTCGGCCAGCTTGTCAGCGGCTTCAAGCGCCGTCCAGACCATCGCCCCGTAGGTGACGATCGTCAGGTCGCGCCCCTCGCGGACCACTTTGGCCTTGCCGATCGGCACGGTGTAGTCTTCGGTGGGAAGCTCTTCCTTGATTTTGCGGTAGAGGGCCTTGTGCTCGAAGAAGATGACCGGGTCGTTATCGCGGATCGAGGCCTTGATCAAACCCTTGGCGTCGTACGCCGTGGCGGGCGCCACCACCTTCAGCCCCGGAGTCTTCACGAACCACATCTCCGGGTTCTGCGAGTGGAAGGGTCCGCCGTGGATGCCGCCACCCGAAGGCGCACGGATCACGATCGGCACCGGGGCATCCCAGCGATAGCGGCATTTGGCCGCAAAGTTTACGATCTGGTCGAAGCCGCAGGAGATGAAGTCCGAAAACTGCATCTCGGCCACCGGCCGCAGTCCCATGAAAGAGGCCCCGATGGCGGCTCCCACAATGGCCGCTTCCGAGATCGGCGTATCCACCACGCGCTTCTCGCCGAAATGCTCGATGAATCCCGCGGTTACTTTGAACGCGCCGCCGTACACGCCAACGTCTTCTCCCAGTAAGAAGACGTTCTCGTCGCGCTCCATCTCTTCCCAGAGTCCTTCCCGGATTGCTTCCAGATAAGTGGTGGGCATCGTTCAGCACTTCTCGTAGACGTTATCGAGCAGGGTGGCGGGGTCGGGATACGGGCTCTTTTCGGCCCATTCCACGGCCTCATCCACTTCCTTCCGGATGCGCGCGTGGACTTCGTCGATGGCCGCCTGGTCGGCCCATTTCTTGGCGAGCATCCTGGTCTCCAGTCGCTTGATGGGGTCCTGCTTTTCCCACTGTTCGAACAACTCGTTTGGAACGTAGTGAGCCGCGTCGTGGGCGGAGTGTCCGGTCATGCGGAAGGTCTTGCACTCCAACAGGTAAGGACCCTTGCCGCCGCGCACGTGCTTCAGCGCCCGCTGGGTGGCGGTATGGACCGCCAGCACGTCATTGCCGTCCACGATCTCGGCCGGCATCCCGTACGCGGGTGCCTTATCGGCCACGTTTTCGCAGGCCATCTGCAGCGAAAGGGGCGTCGAGTAGGCGTACTGGTTGTTGTTGCAGATGAAAACTACTGGCAGTTTCTGCACCGTGGCCAGATTGACGCCTTCGTGCCAGTCGCCGCGGCTGGTGGCGCCGTCCCCGAAATAGCAGAACGCTACGCCGCTCTTGCCCAAGTACCGCAGTGCCAGGCCCACCCCGGCGGAGACCGGAACGGTGGCGGCCAGGGCGCTGATGATCGAGACGATCCCCAGTTTCAGGTCGCCCATGTGCATGTTGCCGTCGCGGCCGCGCGTGAGCCCGTCCACCCGGCCCATGTACTGGGCGAAAATCCGGTTCACCGGCACGCCGCGGATGAACATCACGGCCATGTCGCGGTGCGAAGGAAGCATCACGTCGTCGGGGCCCGAAAGCAGCGCCGTGCCGACGGGAATTGCCTCCTGCCCGCGGCCTACGTACACTCCTCCCAGAATCTTTCCCTGACGGTAGAGCTTGCGCTCGATACGGTCCTCCACCTCGCGCATCAGTGCCATGTAATACAGACACTTGCGGGAGAGTTCCGCCTGTTCGCCAGAGCCCTTTTTCCTGTGCGGAGTGGTCACTTGTGCCGCGCCCATGGAGATCCCCTCGCCAACTAACGGTAAGTGTGTAGTATAACGCCTTTCGGCGCTACCCCTGGCAGTCCGATTCCTCACGAACCGGCTCCCCACCGTGCGGCGGATTTCGAGCTTCCGCCATTACCCTGGAGGAAGGAGTCTTGCGTGAATGGATCTCACGGATATCCCCGCCCGCAACTCGAACGGGAGGAGTGGTTCAGCCTGGATGGCGAGTGGGAGTTCACGCTCGACCGGGAAGCCGTCTTCGAACTCCCCGGACAGCCGGAATTCCACCAGCGAATTCATGTGCCGTTTTCGCCTGAAACCCCGGCCAGCGGCATCGGCGATACCTCGTTCTACCGGGCCTGCTGGTATCGCAGGAGGTTCGAAGCTCCCCGCCTTGAACCAGGCCAGCGCCTGTTCCTCCACTTCGGCGCGGTGGACTATGCGGCCAAGGTGTGGCTCAACGGGCACGTCGTGGCCGAGCACGAGGGCGGCTATACCCCCTTTTCGGCCGACTTGACCGACCACTGCCGGTTCCAGGAGCACAACATCCTGGTCGTGCGCGCCGAAGACGATCCGTGCGATCTCTCGAAGCCGCGGGGCAAGCAGGATTGGCAGCTTCACCCGCACTCCATCTGGTATCCGCGCACCACCGGCATCTGGCAATCGGTCTGGCTGGAGCGTGTGCCTTCGGCCTACCTGTCTTTCCTTCGCTGGACCCCGAATGTGGAGCGCTGGGAGATCGGCCTGGAAGCCTGGATCGCGGGCCGATTGCCCGACGGCATTCGCCTGAACGTCCGTCTGACGGCGGGCGATACTGTGCTCGCCGACGATTCCTACCTGGTGGTCGCGGGCGGCGTCCACCGGCGCATCGCTCTGAGCGACCCCGGCATCGACGATTACCGCAACGAGTTGCTCTGGAGCCCCGCCACCCCTACCTTGATTCATGCGGAGCTTACGCTGGCCGATGCCGGGGGCTCCGTGGTCGACCGTGTCCGTAGCTACGCCGCGCTGCGCTCGATCGGGGCGCAGGGCGACAAGTTTGTGCTCAACGGGCGGCCCTACCAGCTCCGTATGGTCCTCGACCAGGGTTACTGGCCCGAGACCGGTCTCACCGCGCCCTCCGACGAGGCCTTCCGCCGCGATGTCGAAATCGCCAAGGCGATGGGATTCAACGGCGTTCGCAAGCACCAGAAGATCGAATCGCCGCGCTTCCTCTACTGGGCCGATACGCTCGGCCTGCTGGTGTGGGAGGAGATGCCGAGCGCCTACCGTTACAACAAGACGTCAATCGAGCGCCTGGCGCGGGAATGGAACGCCGTTGTCGGCCGCGACGCCAGCCACCCCTGCATCATCGCCTGGGTGCCGTTCAACGAATCCTGGGGTGTGCCCGACCTTCCCGATAGCCCGGCGCAGCGCCATTACGTGCAGGCTCTCTACCATTTGACTAAGACGCTCGACCCGAGCCGCCCGGTGATCGGCAACGATGGCTGGGAGAGCGTCGCCACTGACATCATCGGCATCCACGATTACGACGACGATCCCGAGCGCCTGCACAAGCGCTATACCGTGGAGGAGATTCCGCGGCTGTTCAAACGCGAGCGTCCCGGCGGACGCCTGCTGCTGCTGGCCGACCCCGGGCAGGAGCAGCCTATTATGCTCACCGAGTTCGGCGGCATCGCCTTCTCGCCCGATTCGGCTGGAACCTGGGGCTACTCGCGGGCCGGGAGCGCCGAGGATTTTGCCCGCCGCTACATGCGGCTGCTGCGCATAGTCCGCACGCTTCCGGTGCTCGGCGGCTTCTGTTACACGCAGTTCGCTGACACCTACCAGGAGGCCAACGGCCTGCTGACGGCCGACCGCACCCCCAAGATCCCCATTGAAACCATCGCTCTCGCGACGCGCGGCCCGCGCACGCAGCGCGACTTTCAGCTGGAGTTCGAATGGCGTGAGCGCCTCATGAACAGCCAGCGGCAGCAGTACGTCATCCCGCAGGAGGATCATCAGACCGCCCATGAACCCCGCTGAGCCTCTCGGTGCCCCACAATCTCTGTTTCGCAGCTTCTGGATGGGCGGATTCGAGTCCTCCTGCCAGATCAACTCCGAGGGAGCGCGGCTCGATATGATCGCCGAGCTCGGGCACGACGTCTGCGCGGCGGCCGATTACCGGCGGTTGCGAGAAGCGGGCATTACGAGCGCGCGCGATGGAGTCCGCTGGCACCTGGTCGATCGCGGCGGCGGCAGGTACGACTGGTCGTCGTGGATCCCCATGCTCCAGGCCGCCCGCCAGGAAGGCGTCGAGATCCTCTGGGACCTCTGCCACTACGGCTGGCCGGACGATCTCGACGTCCTCTCGCCCGAATTCATCAAGCGCTACGTGGCCTTCACGCGCGCCGCCGCCTGCATCCATCGCGAGCACGCCGGCGGCCCCGCGTTCTACGCGCCTGTCAACGAGATCTCCTTCTTCGCCTGGGCGGCCAGCCGCGAGCATATGTACCCGTACGCTTACGGGCAGGGCGTCGAGCTCAAGCACCAGATGGTTCGGGCGGCGCTGGCCGCGATCGACGCGATTCACGAAGTGGATCCGGACGCGCGCATGATCTTCCCCGAGCCGTTGATCCACAACGTCCCGCCGCGCTGGAGGCGGTGGAATACCGAACCTTCCCGCCGGCAGCGGGCCAGCCAGTTCGAAGCCTGGGACATGATCACCGGCCGCGCGGCCCCCGAGTTGGGCGGAGCCGAACGCTACCTCGATATTATCGGCATCAACTTCTACGCCTCCAACCAGTGGGAGGTACCGGGCGGGCGGAAACTCAACTGGGACGCCGGCTCCGACGATCCGCGCTGGGTGCCGCTTCATCGGCTGCTGGCCGAAGTGCACGAGCGCTACCACCGGCCGCTCCTGATCGCCGAGACCAGCCATTACGGGGAGGGCCGCGCTCCCTGGCTCGACGAGGTATCGCGGGAATGCGAGCTGGCGATCCGCGCGGGCGTGCCGCTCGAGGGAGTCTGCCTCTATCCGATTTTGGACCGATTCGATTGGGACGACCGCACCCACTGGCATAACAGCGGCCTCTGGGATATGGTCCCGGACGGTGCGGGCCAATACAAACGGGTGCTCAATCCCGAATATAGCCAGGCCCTTCGCGAGGCCCAGAACCGGCTCCCCGCAAGCTTTTACACACTGGCAGGCTAGCTGCACTCCCTCTTGGGCATCGTCGACTGCTTTGCGTCTCAGGCGTTGACGGAGTTCTATGTCCGGCGGGAGGAATCATGCAATCGAAAGATCCGATCATCACGTTTTCCCATCTACGCTGGGACTTTGTTTACCAAAGGCCTCAGCATCTGCTGTCGCGCCTCGCGGCCCATTGCGACGTGTTCTTCGTTGAGGAGCCGGTCTGGTCCGCCGAAAAGCAGCCGCATTGGGAAATCGCGCGCCCGGAATCGAACGTGGTCGTCTGCCGGCCGCACACGCCCTCACGCGCGCCGGGCTTCGCCGATGAGCAAATGCCCTATCTCCGCCAATTGGTGCAGGACCTTCTTCAGGAACAGGAACTGAGCGATTACGTCCTGTGGTTCTACACGCCGATGGCGCTGCCGCTTGCCGAGGGATTGTCTCCGCGCGCCGTGGTTTACGACTGCATGGACGAACTGTCGGCATTCCTGAACGCGCCTCCGCAACTGCTGGAGCGCGAGAGGCAGTTGCTGCAACGGGCGGACGTCGTCTTCACCGGCGGCCCCAGCCTTTATCGCAGCAAGAAGAGCCGGCATCCGAACGTGCATTGCTTCCCTTCGAGCGTGGATGCCAGGCATTTCGCCGCCGCCGCCAACGGGACGCCCGAGGCCGAGGATCAGGCGCGGCTCCCGCATCCGCGGCTGGGCTTTTTCGGCGTGATCGACGAGAGGTTCGACATCCCGCTGGTGGCGGCCCTGGCGGAGGCGCACCCGGATTGGCACATCGCCCTGGTCGGGCCGGTAGTGAAGATTGACCCGGCCTCGCTGCCGAAGTATCCCAATATCCACTATTTCGGACAGCGCACCTACCGCCAGTTGCCTGCCTATCTCAAAGGCTGGGACCTCTGCCTGCTCCCCTTCGCGCGCAACGAATCGACGCGTTTCATCAGCCCCACCAAGACGCTCGAGTACATGGCGGCGGGGAAAATGATCGTCAGCACTCCGATCACAGACGTGGCAGAGCCTTACGGCGATATCGTTTATCTGGGCGAGACTCCCGACGAGTTCATCGCCGCGTGCGAACGCGCCCTGGCCGCTTCGCCCGAAGAGCGGAACACACGCCGGCAGAAAATGCGCGAGGTGTTGAAGCGCACCTCCTGGGACGATACCGCCGCCCGTATGCGCGAGCACATCACCGCGGCCTCCGCCGGGCGTCCCCTGCATCGCACGCGGCACGACGACCGCGAGGTGATTATCGGCGCCGGACCGACCGGCCTGAGCGCGGCGTACCATTTGGGCGAGCGCTCGCTGCTGATCGAGCAGAATTCGCGCGTCGGCGGCTGGTGCCGGTCGGTCGAAGTGAACGGCTTCACGTTCGATTATGCCGGTCACATCATGTTTTCGAACGAGCCCTATGTCCACCAGCTTTACCAGATGCTGCTGGGCGATAACGTCCACTGGCAGGATCGTGAGGCCTGGATCTACAGCAAAAATGTCTACACGCGCTATCCGTTCCAGGGTTCGCTCTACGGTCTGCCGCCGGAGGTGGTGAAGGAGTGCATCGTAGGGGCGATCGAGGCGCGCTTCGGCCCGCTCAAAGGGGCGAAGAAAGCGAACGCCAACGGCAGCACCAACGGTAACGGCGCCTGCAAGCCGGGTATTCCGGACTGCTGCGCGGATGGCATTCTGGAAGCTTCGGCGCCGCTGGTGGAGGGCGCCGCGCCGCGCAACTTCGAGGAATTCATCCACCGGGTATGGGGCGCGGGCATCGCTCGGCATTTCGCGCTGCCCTACAACCGCAAGCTTTGGGCCGTGCCGCTCCACGAGATGGAAACCTCATGGCTCGGCGGGCGCGTGCCGCTGCCCGATCTCGCCGAGATGATCGAAGGCGCGCTCTCGCCTTCAGCCAAACCGATGGGGCCAAACGCCCGTTTCGGCTATCCGCTGCGCGGCGGTTTCCAGGCTCTGATGGATGGATGGCTGCCGCACCTGAAGGGGGAACTGAGGCTGGATAGCCGGGTGGTGGCGATTTCCCCGCGCCGCCACACCGTGACGCTCTCGAGCGGCGCCGAGCTACACTACCGCTCGCTGATCAGCACCATGCCGCTGCCCGCCCTGGTCCGCGCGATCGGTGATGAGGCGCCGCCCGAAATCCGGGAAGCCGCCGCCGCGTTGCGCCACGTCTCGGTGCGGTGCGTGCACATTGGAATAGGCCGCGAAAAGCTCACCGACAAGCACTGGATCTACTACCCCGAAGACACCGTCTTCCACCGGATCTTCCTGCAGGGCAATGCCAGCCCCGGGTGCAATCCTCCCGGCGGTTTCGGACTGACCTGCGAAATCACCTATTCCCGCTCGAAGCCGCTGCCCGAGGAAGGCGACGAACTGGTGCGCCGGTGTCTCGAAGACTGCCGCCGCGTCGGCATTCTCGCGGAGGGCGACCCCATCCTGGCGACGGCGCAGTGCGATCTGCCCTATGCGTACGTGGTGTACGACCATGGGCGCACAGCAGCGGTGCAGGCGATCCGGGAATGGCTGCTCGGCCGCGAAATCCTGCTCGCCGGCCGCTACAGCGAGTGGGAATACTACAATTCCGACCACGCGTTCATCGCCGGCAAGAAGGCCGCGGAACAGGTCAGGACTCTCGACGAACCCGAGCCCGGGGCGGAAGCCTTCCCGGAAGTGTCCCGCGCCGTTACACCAATTGCTGGAGATAGCGTGTGACGGCCTCCCGCAACAACGCCGAAACCAGCTGATTCGGCTCCCCGGCGATTTTCCGCCGCGCCGATTCGCGGATCAGGGCCTCGTATAAATCCGGCGGCAAAGTCACCGTAACCTTGCGAAAGCTACCCTTTTCGCCGTGGGGCGTATTTGCATCGTAGATTATGTTGTTCATATCGGTTCCGGCTCGCAGTCCTTCCACGGCAGAACGGACGCAGATCGCCCGTACCGCTAAGACTCGATTTGAAGTTGGATTGTTTTGAGCGGGGTGCCGTTCCCAACAGCACGATCACGACGGGGTGTATATGCAGCGGGCCTTTTTCCAAGGGACCGCCTCGCATTGTGGCAATTGTCCACCAATCCCGCCCGAGTTGCAAGTAGAAGTTTTTTATTTCCGATATCGACATTTCCGGCCATCCGGCTGTAACACAGTTTCTCCTTGTGGCTCCGGCTGTTTTGAAGGACACTGAGGGTTAAGGAGAGGCAACGCGTTGGAAAGAAATGGCCGAAAGGGCTCCCTCGTTATGGAGCCTACGGAACGATGGACGCCGCAGGTAGCCAGCGACTGGTATGACGTCACAAGCTGGGGCAAGGGCTACTTTTCGGTTGGGGAAAACGGCCACGTCTGGGTTCACCCCGAGAAGGATCCGTCCCGGTCGATCGATCTCAAAGAACTGGTCGATACGCTGGTCCTGCGCGGCATCAACCTCCCCATCCTGATCCGCTTCGCCGATATCCTCAAGCACCGGCTGGGCGAACTGCACAGCGCTTTCGCCACCGCGATCGCCGAGCACCGCTACCAGGGCGAATACTGCTGTGTGTACCCCATCAAGGTGAACCAGCAGCGCCAGGTGGTGGAAGAAGTCCTGGAGTTCGGGCGGCCCTACCGCTTCGGCCTGGAGGCCGGCTCCAAACCCGAGCTGATGGCCGTGATGGCCATGGCCGACAACGATACACCGATCATCTGTAACGGCTTCAAAGATGACGAGTACATCGAGATGGCCATGCTGGCGCAGAAAGTCGGCCGCAAGATCATCCCGGTGGTCGAAAAGTACACGGAGCTGGGGCTGATCCTGAAGTACAGCCAGAAAGTCGGTGTCCGGCCGATGATCGGGCTGCGCGTGAAGCTGGCCAGCCGCGGGTCGGGGCGCTGGAAATCGTCGGGCGGCTACCGCTCGAAATTCGGCCTCTCCGCCACCGAGGCCATGCGCGCCCTGACGGAGTTGCGCGACCTGGGGATGGCGGATTGCCTCAACCTGCTGCACTTCCACCTGGGAAGCCAGATCACCAACATCCGGCAGATCAAAGGCGCGGTCAACGAGGCTGTCCGCGTGTATGTGGAGCTGGCGCGCGCCGGCGCCGGACTGCGCTACCTGGATGTCGGCGGCGGCCTGGGAATCGACTACGACGGCTCCCAGACGGACTTCGAATCGAGCGTCAACTATACGCTCCAGGAATACGCCAACGACGTCATCTACCACGTGCAGAACGTCTGCGATGAGGTCGGAGTGCCGCATCCTACGATCGTCACCGAGAGCGGACGGGCGATCGCGGCGTATCACAGCGTGCTGGTTTTCAATGTCCTGGGCGTCTCCGGGATGGGCGAAGCCGACGCTACGCCCGAGCCTCCGGCGGATGCCGAGCAGCCGCTGGTCGACCTGCAGGAAACGTTCCGCAGCCTCACCGCCAAGAACCTGCTCGAAAGCTACCATGACGCGCAGCAGGCCCTCGACCAGGCGCTCAACCTGTTCAGCCTCGGCTACCTCTCGCTCGAGCAGCGCTGCATCGCGGAAAACCTCTACTGGGCGATCTCACGGAAGATCCAGAAGCTGGCGCGCGAGCTGGACTATTTCCCCGAAGAGCTGGAAGGCATCGACGCCATGCTTTCCGATACCTATTTCTGCAACTTCTCGCTATTCCAGAGCATGCCGGACAGCTGGGCAATCAAGCAGCTCTTCCCCATCATGCCGATCCACCGGCTGAAGGAAGAGCCGAGCCGCCACGCCGTTTTGGGCGATATCACCTGCGATTCCGACGGCAAGGTGGACGCCTTCATCGACCGCCGCGACGTGAAGCGCACCCTGGCGCTCCACCCCTTCGACGGCGGCGACTACTTCCTGGGAGCGTTCCTGCTGGGCGCATACCAGGAGATCCTGGGCGACCTGCACAACCTGTTCGGCGATACCAACGCGGTGCACGTGCGGCTTGGGCCGACTGGGGAAGTGGTGCTCGATTCGGTGATCAAGGGCGATACCGTCCGCGAGGTGCTGAACTACGTGCAGTTCAACTCCGATTCGCTGGTGACGCGCCTGCGCCGCGACGTGGAAGCCGCGTTGCGTGAAGGCCGCCTGACGTACGAAGAAAGCGGCGCCCTGCTGCACTTCTACGAAGAAGGCCTGCACGGCTACACCTACCTCGAAGACGTCCACGAAAAATAAGAGCCGCAGATTAACGCCGATGGGAAGGTTCTTATCGGCGTTGATCTGCGTTCATCTGCGGCCAGTAAAGCGCCTTTCTGCCAACCTAGAACACGATCCTTGCCGAAAGCTGAATCGTACGGAAGCGGTTCACCGTCGCGGTGACCGTTCCGAACGCCGAGTTCGTCGCCGTCGTGTTGGGAGCGGCGAATGACGGGTGGTTGGCGACGTTGAACATCTCGCCGCGCAGTTCCAGGTAGCGCTTCGCTTCGGAGAACTGGAAGCGCTTGATTACCGAGGAATCGAGAGCGTTGATGCCATCCGTCCGCAGGTCGCCGAACGTGGTGGAGAACGTCCGCAGGTGATACTGGAAGGCGTTCGTCGAGTTGGTCACGAACTGCGTGGTATCGAAGGCCGTGCCGCTGGTGTTCCGGTTGTTCAGGTTGAGCGGCCCGCCGAAGTAGACGTAGTCGCCGGGCGAAGTCGAACTGCCGTTGTTCCAGATCACCGGTCCGCCCACCTGCCACGAGTAGATGCTGGTGAGCCGCCAGCCGCCGAGCAGGGTGTTGGTCCAGTGCGATTGCAGGTTGATCCACTTGTTCTGGCCGATCGGCAGCTCGTAGACCAGGCTGGTGACGAAGCGCAGCGGGCGGTCGGTGGGCGACGCCCGGCGTTCCGGCGCCGCATCCGAGGCGTTCAGCCAGCTCAGCCGTTCGATCAGCTTGGAGTAGATGAAGTTGGCGTTCAGCGTGAGGCCGTGCGAGGTGCGCTTCTGCAGGCGGGCGTTCAGGCTGTGGAAGTAGGAACTGCCGACCGTATCGTTATACTCCAGAATCCCGCCGCCGCCGTTCCAGCCGGTGGCCGAATCGCCCACCGGGAATTCCGGATAGGGCGCCAGCAACTGTGCCAGCGCAGCGGTCGAGCCGTTCTGGCTGGTCTGCAGCTTGGCGAAGGGGTTGGTCGCCGAGTTGGTCAGGTACGTCGTGTTCGAGTCCTTCACCGGCAGCGTGCTCAGATCCCCGCGCGGAAGGCCGTTGAGCTGCGTGACATTGACCGGCAGATGCAGAGCGTGGTTGCCGATATAGGCGACCTCGAACATAGTGTTCGGCGATAGCGTGTGCTGGATGTCGAAGTTCCAGCGCTCGGAGTAGCCGTTCTGCATGTCCGGATTCATGAACTGCAGGGTCTGGCCGGCGTAAGTCAGCAGGCCGAGCGAAGATCCGGCCGCGGCGAGGAAGCCGCCGGGGAAGGGATTGCTGAGCGTCATCGCCGGGGTCAGATAGTTGTCGTTGGTGGCGGTGACCGGGGTGGACTGGCTAAAGCCTTCCTGGCCGAGCGGCGTCCGCGGGCTGGTGGAGTACTTGCCGTCCGGCCCGACGTACGAAATTGCGACGGGCGCTTCGAACATGCCGAAGCCGACGCGGATCACGGTCTTGCCGTGCAGCGCATCCGGCGCCCATGCCAGGCTGGCGCGCGGGCTGAACAGATGGGTGGAGTTCTGGTAAACGCCTGTGTTGCCGGGCCCGGCGAACGTCAGCCCGCCCAGCACCTGGAACGAGTTCGCCGGTAGCTGCGAAATCGGGCTCTTGGCGTAGGCTGTCTGTGCCGCGGCGGCCAGCGGGTTCGTGGAGGTCGTATCGAAGCCGTTCACGGTGCGTCCCCACACTTCGTGGTACGGCCCATCGTGTTCATAGCGCAGGCCAAGGTTGACGGTGAGGGTCTTGCTGACCCGCCAGTCGTCCTGCACGAACCCGGAGCCGTAGTAGGAATACCACGAGCCGTAGGTGTTGATGTCGTAAGCAGATGCGCTGGCGGTGTAGGGCAGGCCCAGCAGGAACGAGGCAAAATCCTGGCCCATCACCACGGTGGACGACGCGCTGCTCGACGCCTTCACCCAGTTGTTGCCGGAGAACGAGAACTGTCCGGTGGAGTTGCCGGCGGTGAACGTGTTCAGGCGATACTGCCGGTCGTCGGTTCCGAACTTGAGGGTATGGTTGCCCATGACCCGGACCCAGCTTGCATACAACTGGAACGACTGCGAAGGCAGCCGGTCGGCGCCGGTCGCACCGAGGGCTTGGAAGCCCGTATTGCTGCTGAAAGAGACCACCGGCATTTCCAGGTAATTGGAGTTGGAGCCCAGGTAGGAGGGGAAGCCCAAAGAAGCCGGGTCGAAGCCCTGGCTCGGCATGTCGTGACTCTCGCCCATGCGGGTGTAATTGAAGCGCAGGTCGAAAACGTTGGAGGCGTTGATGGTGTAGATCTCGTCCATGGTGGCGCCCCAGTTATTGCGCGCCAGCAGCGAGCCCTCGGCGATGTTGCCGAAGTAGTTGTTCTTGCCCTGGGTGTAGTCGGCCTTGCGGACGTTGAAGGCCAGGCGGCTCTTGTCGCTCATGTTGTAGTCGAGCCGTCCCATTTCGTTGTTGTAGTTGTCGTTGGTCGTAGAGCTGTTGCCGAAATTCTGGTAGCCGTCGGCGCGCGTGGCCGTAACGTTGGGTTCCGGAAAATACTTCAGGTAGGCAAGCGCCACCGCGTTCAGTTGGCTCTTCGGAATCAAGTTGTTGGGGTAGGCCGTGCGCGTGATCGTACTGCCGCTCTGGACGGCGCTATAGGGGTCATAGAGCTGGGCGGAAGATTTGTCGGCGGCCAGCACCGCGGAAAAATCGCCCTGTTTTTCGGCGTCGGTCGGAACCGTCAGGAGGCTCGGATTGGGCTGGCCGTCCTTCATTCCTTCCCAGGCGAAAAACCAGAACAGCTTGTTGCGGCCGTTGAAGATTTTGGGGATAAACATCGGGCCGCCGGCGGTAACACCGTACTGGTTCAAGTGCGATACAGGCCGGGCGACGCCTTTCGAATTGTTAAAGAAATCGTTAGCCGTCAGGGTATTGGGCTGGTTGTACTCCCATAGGGTGCCGTGCAGCAGGTTGGTGCCGGTCTTCATCACCTGGTTCAAGGTTCCGCCGCCGGTGTGGCCGAACGAAGCGTCCGAGTCGAAAGCCTTCACGCGGACTTCCTGCACCGCGTCCTGCGGCAGGCTGTAGGCAAGCCGGCCGTCCCAGGTGGCGTCCGGAACCCCATCCACCAGCAGTTCGCTGGTCTGGGCCGGTGTACCGCCGACGCTCCAGGCGCTGCCGGCGCCGCTGTCGAACGGGTGGATCAGGGAGGGCTGTCCGGTGGCCAGCACACCGAGCGAGAGCGAGGCCAGCACCATCGGAGTGCGTCCGTTGAGCGGCAGTTCTTCGACTTCGCCGCTCGTGACTGCCTGGCCGACCGATGCGTTTTCGGCGCTGACCAGGGGCGCTTCGGCCGTGACATCCACCGATTGCGACGCGTTGCCGACTTCGAGCCGGATATCGATCACCGGGTGATCGCCCGCGCCCAGGGCCAGTCCGCGGCGCAGATATTCCTTGAAGCCCGGTGACTGGGCGCTCACCTCATACTCGCCCGGCGCGAGAAAAGGAATGGCATAGTGGCCCGCCGCGTCGGAAGCGGTCTGGACCCTGGTACCGGTGCGAGTTTCCGTCGCAACCACTTTGGCTCCGGCGACCGAAGCGCCCGTCGGATCGGTGACGGCGCCGCTGATCGCGCTACGGAATTCCTGCCCGAACCCGGCACAGGCGATAATCAATGTAAGTGCAGCTGCTCGGCTGACTTTATTCATTTAAGCGACCCCTTATTCTCAAATTTGCGTTTATTGTAGGTCGCGGCATTCCCTCAATCAATGCAAATGGAGTGAAGCAATCGTTTAGCGGGGCTTAACGATCGAGCGAGGCATCCAGCCATGAGACCGCCACGTCGCCCCGCGATCCAGCAGGAGCCTCCGCGATGGCAACATGGCGATAACCGGGCGTCGAGTTCGATCTCAATTATTACTCTTGACAATTTAGTATCTTCAGGTACTATTATCTCAATAAGTACCGGTAGCGCATCCATGGCACGGGAGCGCCGCCCGAATCACAAGTAGCGTGCCGGCTCCCTCGCCATCGTAGCGAGCCGAGACCGGGAATTTGGCTGGATCGGTTCGTAACGGAGCGGTGATGAGCGCATTCGAACGTTGCAGGTGTGTCTGTTCCATCCGGGCACTTTTAGCGGTACTGCTTTCCATGCTGGGCGGCGAGTTATTCGCCCAATCCCCATCCTCTCAACCCATCTATACGGGTAACGGAGCAACAGATACCTTTCTGTCCGCCAATCCCGGCGCCAGGCTGCTCTCGGTCGATCAGTCCGGAGCCGTCTACAAGACATCCAAGGGCTATACCCTCATCACGGGCCCCGGAGTCACCGCTTACGACGGATCAAGCTGGCAGATAGCGAAACCTCAGATCTCCACCGACGGTAACGGTGGCTGGGTGCAGACGGGTGCCCCTGCCCAAGTTGCCATCACCGGGAAAGACACTGACAAACACCTGAAGGTCACGCAGGGAAGCTCAGTGCTCGACCTTCTGCTGTCCGGCGTCGCCTACGTCTCGGGCCAGGAATTCTCGTTCCAATCGGGTGGCGCAACCTGGCGCCTGCTGGTGGTGCCGCGAGGGCACGAATTCGAAACCACCGTGCAGACCGCCTCGGCGCCAAGAACTGGTCGTTCCCCTACGTCCGGTCCGGCGTCGCCCCCACCGTGGATTCGAAGGGTAACCTGGTGGTGGGTTCGAGTATCTCCACCAGCCGGGCGGTCATGATCGGAGCCGACAAGCACACGTATCCATGCGGCTCTTGGTCCGCGAGCGCGAATACCATTTCGTTCACCTGCGACGACCGCACCCTGCCGGATGCGGCGCTGCCTTATGTGATCGATCCAGCCACGTATGTGACGAGTCCATCCAGCACGACGTGCAGTGGCTATGACGATGGCAGAACCTGTCACATTCAATTTCAACCGCCATCGGGCAATGCGTCCTTCTCGGCCTCTTTCGGCATCAGCCTGCCAAACGCCGCCACCGTAACGGACGTATCGGTCCAGACGACGAACAGCTTCTCGGGCGGGTGCACCGTGACCGAGGGGTTCACCACGCCCTCCGGCAGTACCGCAGTCCCCCCTCAGGCTAGCCAGTTGCCGTGGTTCAATTGGACCGGCGGCCAAACGGTCTCGTACACGTACGCTCTATTCGGGGTATACAGTTGCCACGCCGACTTGAGTGACTCGCCCGCCATTGTGATCACATATACCGTCGCGCCCACGCCGGCAGTGACTTCGACGTTTCCGGTAAGTCAAGGGACCTTCGGAACCTTGACATTGACCGAAATGCACCCCAACGGCTACATGGAGGCGGCTCCCTATCTCGCGCGGCAGCAAGTGATTCTCGGACCCAGCGCGACGTATTCCGGCACATGCGCCATCGAACTGGATCCAAGCGCCTTTTACCTGCTCGATAGCGCAGGCAACCGGAACAATCCCTCTCAGACGTACGGCAATACCGGCAGTCTGGCCTCAAGCGTCTGCACCATCCAGGGCCCCGGCACTACCAGGAGCTATACCGGCTGCCCCAGCGGGTGCAGCGGGGGAATCACGTACAACATCAGCGTCGCGTTTCCCGCCGGTGGCCCACGAACGGTCTACGCGAGCACCGGAGATCCGAACGGGAATCTTACCGGGTGGGCTAACCTCGGAATGATCTGGGTCGATCGGCCTCCAGTAACGGTCAGCGCGACTGCGCCATCCGTGGTCCCCGATACGTGGACTACCGTGTCCTTTGTCGCGCGCGATCCCGACGGGTGGAGCGATACCCGCCTCGGCCTGAGTTATATCCGCTTCCTGCTGAACTACGGTGTGGATGACAATTACGCCTGCAATCTCATCTACTACCCACAGTCCAACGCCATCGGCGTTCTTAATGACGCAAAGACTAGCTGGCAACCCCAATACGTGGCGAACGGCGCCCCCATCATCTCCAACTCCTATTGTTCCCTCGACGCGGGCAATAGCGCCATCTCCACCACCGCCACTGACGTCACGGTAAATGCCCGCGTCAAGTTCAGTATGAACATGCTGGACCACCTGCCGGTCAACGGCTACATGTACGTGGCCGATGCCGGCAATATGACGGCCGGTTGGACCCAGCTATCGTCGAACACCCTGATTGCTGTTCCGCCTGCGGCGCCCACGCTGCTTGGACCGGCCAATGGCGCCAGCAATCGGTCGACGTCTTCCATGCTCACCTGGAGCCGGCCATTGGGCACATCGTCGTACGACGTCTACTTCGGCTCCTCGCTTCCCCTGTCGCTCGCCGCCAACGTAACCACGACCAGTTATACGCCGCCCGGCCTCGTGGCGGGTGTCACCTATTTCTGGTACGTGGTTGCGAAAAATAGCGGAGGCTCCTCGGCGCCGAGCGCGACGTGGTTCTTTCAGACCGCGGCTGCCGGCGGCTCGCTGCTCAGCGATGGCTGGCGAACCGGCGTCCAGCCCACCGGCTCCTACTGGGGCGCCGCCGGCGAGCAGATCGACTTGCTCTCGGGCAATTTGAATTTCTCGATTCCGCTTCTCAAAGCCCAGGCCCGCGGCGGATGGAGCTTGCCCCTCGGCCTCAGCTATAACTCGCAGCTCTGGCGGCAGGGAACGGCGGGAACTTCGTTGCTAGGCCGCGATATCGGCTATGGCCTGGGATGGGTGCTGCAAGCCGGGTCGGTAGCGCCGAATACCGATGGCTATACCTATATCTTTTCCGATGCCACCGGCGCCCAATATCGCCTGGATCAATACGCCGGCGGCATCTACACTTCGCGCGAAGGGCCGCGCGTGGCCTTTGACGCCAATGCCTCGCCGCCGCAGGTCCATTTCCCGGATGGCAGCCTGTGGGTATTGGGATCGATCTCGGCAGTAGGCGAGCAGGATGCCGGCTCCATGTATCCGACCCTGATGCAGGACACCAACGGCAATCAGATCCAGATCGACTACGCCACCGGGCTGGGAGCAAGCACAGGGAATACCAGCGGCCGGATTACCGCTATCCGAGACGCCCGGCGCGGCACCCTGAATGCATACACCTTCACCTATAACGCCGACGCGATCCCTCATCTCACCGGTATCTCGAATACAGTCTACACCGCGGAGCAGTATTCGTTCACCTACGCCGGCAACCAGGCGCTGAACTCCCCCTTCAGCAGCAGCCTGCAATTCGGCACAGCCTCCCTCCTGCAGAAGGTCACCACGGCCGGCCTGAATACCTCGCACCAGTTCGCCTATGTTGCCGGCTCCGGCGAACTGTCCCAGGTGACCACGCCCTTTGGAGGTGTGCTCGGTTGGCAGTACCGCAATTACACCTATGGCGATGGCCACATGTACCGTGAAGTGCAGACCCGGACCATGCAGCCGCTGAGCGGGGGTACCACCTATACGTGGAATCTCACGCTGGATAGCAACCCGGTACTGCACGGGCAGGCAACCATGACCGACGTCGGCGCCGGTACCAGCAAGGTATGGAACTTCCAGGCCTCGGGAACTTATGCCGGCATGGCCGCCTCTTATGAGGAGCGGAACTCCGGCGGCGCCGCCCTGCTACGTCTGAATTACACCTGGGCGCAGGACCAGGCAGGAGTTCCCTACGTGTCCGAAACCCTGACCACGCTCGATCCGGAGCAGTCTTATGCCGCGCAGATGAAATCCACGCAGACCCTGGACGCTTACGGCAATCTCCAGCAATCCGCCGTGTACGACTACGGAAGCCTCTCCACGCCGGCGCGGACTTACAACTATACCTATCTGACGAACGCGAACTACACCTCCCGGTACATCCGGAACCGCCTCCAGCAGGTGACGGAGACCACCGGGGGAACGGCGATCACCCTGGCGTCGATCGCCTATGATGCCGACGCCGGCTGCGGCGCGCTGCGCGACGCGTACCCGCCAGACCTCCACGACAACACGAATTACGGCACGTCGTTTACCTACCGCGGAAATCCAACCTCGATAAATAGACTGGGCGATGTGCATTGCTACGCGTATACGACCACGGGCATCCCCTACACGACGAAGGACGGAGCGGGAGCCACGGTGGACGTTACCCTGACGGCGAACGGCTCCCTCCCGGGTGTTCTGACGCCGAATGGGAATAACAACCTGGCGACGACTATCACCTACTCCGGCTCCTTCGCGGTGACCTCGGTGACCGGCGCCAATGGCGCAAGCACATCGACGACGTACGATTACTACGGCAGGCCGGGGAGCACGACCATGGTGGATGGCGCGGCGGCCAACTACACCTACAGCTACCAGCCGTTGCCTGCGACTCAGACCGCAACCCTGGGTAATCGCTGGAAGAAGACCACCATGGACGGTTTCGGGCGCGTGACCAAGGTCGAGACCGGCCACGACAGCACCACCGTATCGACAGTCGATACGGAGTACGGCGCCTGTGCGTGTTCGCCGCTGGGAAAGCTGAAGCGTGTGTCTCAGCCGTATGCGAATGTTTCGCAGCGGGTGTGGACTACGTACACCTACGACGGCTCCGGCCGGACGCTGACGGTGACGGCGCCCGACGGCAGCGTTACCAGCTACCAATACACCGGGGCCATGACCACGGTGACGGACCCCGCGGGCAAGTGGAAGCAGTTCACCAATGACGCCATGGGCAACCTGATTACGGTAACGGAGCCGGGTGGCCTGGTGACCAGTTACTCCTACAACTTCGCCAATCAGTTTGTGCAGGTGACCATGCCGCGGTCGACGGGGACGCAGACACGCACCTTCCAGTGGTCGGGCTCCGACCTCGTCAGCGCCACCAACCCGGAGAACGGCACTGTCACCTACCAGTACGACGGCGCGCATCACGTCACGCTGCGAACCGACGCCAAAGGACAGCAGACGATCTACAGCTACGACGCCTACGGAAGGCTGACCCAGAAGCGCTATATCGGGCTGGTGTCATCGGGCATCGGAAGCGTACTGCAGGAGCAGACCGATCAGGAAGTGGACTACTACTACGACACCAACCCGATCGACGTCAACTACTCGGCGCAGGCATGGGGCAGGATGACGGCGGTGAAGTTCGCCAACGGCTATTCGTATCAATACAGCTACAGCCAGCCGGGACGGGTCATCAAGCGGAAACTGCGATTGCCGGACCAGGTGAACAGCCAGCCGGTGGACTTCGAATCGCAATACGCGTGGGACAATGAGGGGAGGATGACGTCGCAATCCTACCCGTTGCAGGATCCGCAGACGGCAGGTCCGCAGTACGGCTACCAGTTCGACGCGATGGGCCGGACGAGCAGCATGACGGGGCCGCCCTACAACCTGACGATCGCGACGGCGGCGTTCGGACCGGCGGGCGAGTTGACGAGCCTGAATGGCGACACCCGGACCTACAACATCCTCGGACAATTGACGCGGATCACCGGCGGCGGCATCGATCTCGAATACGTCTACACGGCGGGCCAGAACAACGGCCGGATCGCGCAGCAGATCGATCACGTCAGCGGCGAGCAGGTGACCTACCAATACGACCAGTTAAATCGCCTGTCGCATGCCGAGACGTTGGACAACAGTTGGGGCTACACCTATAGCTATGACGGCTTCGGAAACCTGACCGGAAAGATCGTGACGAAGGGGACGGCGATCCCGGGCATGACGGGGTTCACGGCGGCCTACGATCCGGCGACGAACCACGGGAGCGGGTACGACGCGAACGGGAATGCGCCGCTGAACGGGGAGTGTCCCAGCGGCGGTTGTTACGACGTGGAGAATCGGCTGCGGATCCCGTTCGTTGCATCGTCGTGGGGATTCTACATACCAGGGTCCAATAACCCGAACAATTTCGGCAACTACGTGTACGACCCATGGGGGAAGCGGGTGGCGTGGCGGAACGAGGCGGTATCGGAGAGCGGGCTGGAGGTGAAGTGCGAGTTGTACGTCTACGGGATCAGCGGGCAGCGGGTGGCGTGGTACGGGTGCGGGTACCAGGCGCAGGATGGGGGAGGCTCGGTATTCCAGTGGACATTGAAAGGGTACAACGTCTACTTTGCCGGGCACATGATCCAGTCGAACGGTGTGAGCGTGACGACGGACCGGTTGGGATCGGTGCGGAAAAACGGGAATTCCGAAACGTTCAAGTATCTGCCGTACGGTGAGGAGTTGACGTCGACGGCGGACGGCCGGGAGAAGTTCGCGACGTACCTGCGGGACAGCGGAATGAGCATATACTACGGGCTGGATTATGCGGACCAGCGGTATTACGACCGCGGGAGCGGGAGGTTTTTGACGCCGGACCCGTCGAGCGCGGGCGACGCGGAAAATCCTGCCAGTTGGAATAAGTACTCGTACGTTGAGGGCGATCCCATTAACTTCTACGATCCGCAGGGGCTCTTCCAACTGAAACCGACCGACCCTTTGCCACCACCGCCTATCTTTCCACCGATCGGTCCGCCGAGACCGCCGCAAACGCCGATTCGAGAACCTAAGACAAACTATCCCGAGTGCAACAAGGGGGATACCACTCCGGAAGAACATAACCTTGACTTCATCGTAGATAACTATGGGGCGGCCAAAGACCTGAGCAATCAGACCGGTGTGTCGGTCGACTGGATCTTCTTGTGGGCTATCTCGGAATCGGCGAGCGCGACGGGGGCCGGATATGGTCAGAGTGGGGCGGCTCTATACAACGACAATTTCTTCGGTCAACGGGGGAGCGACTGGGCGGGGGCGGTGCCTTGCACGTCATCCAAGGCCGTCAGCGGCTGGGCCTGTTTTATGGACTTTGGTGCTTCAGCCCGTGCTGCACTCACAACTGTTCACCAAAACTGGACATATACCAATTCGGCAGGCTACTCCGCATCCGGCATTTCAGCAGCCGATATCTTCAACGATTTCGAACCGGATCAACTGCAGCAAGCGTTCCAGGCCATTGGAGCTTCCGGTCAAGATCGAGGGAATGCAAACTACGGAAGCAGGGCGGCTGCGAATTACCCGGGGCTGAAGCGTAGACTTGACTGCCTCCGAAAGAGTGGCTCTCTCTAAGGGGGATCAGAGCGGATGTTCCATACAATAACAATCGTGTTGGGCTTGGCTGCGGCGGCTTGCTGTAACGCGCAGTCGGTGACTTCCAGAGATGGAAGGATTGTATACAGAGCTCTATCGGGGCAGGAGGCATACCTGACTGATGGACCACACGACTACGATCCAAATTTAGCTCCGGACAAACAAACGGTTGTGTTTGTTCGCGAGATTCAGGGGCACATCGACGCGTCGGCCCAAGGCAGAGTCGTTGAGAAGAGTCAGCTTTGCGTCATCGACTTGCGTCATCACGCGGCAATTCCAACCGTTATCCTGAATCAACCTGTCGCCGCGGACGGTATGCGATCGCAATGGTTTCAGAAACCTATGTTTTCAACGACAGATGGCCGTATGGTATATTTCACGATCCCCGATTATTCAACCGTCTCTAGCGGGCTTTTCGCAATTGACCTTCGGTCCGGCAAGTATCGCTTCATTGTAGCTGCTCTCAAGTACTGGCCTATGCCGTGCGGTCCTTATAGAGGCGATATCATCGTTTGGAGAAATCCTCAACTGCTCGGCGGGGGACGGTATGACATTTTCACAATGATCCAGCCTTCTGGTTTAGAGATCGGTGTGGTCGGATTCGTCGAGGCATCTGTCGATCGGTTCATAGCGGCATGCCAAGGAGTTGAATGAGTGTCGAGCACTCAGATCAACGATACTACGCGGTGGGGACGGGGAGGTTTGGGACGCCCGACCCATCGATGGATAACGTGGATTATTCCGACCCGACGAGTTGGAATGCGTACGCGTACGTCAATGGCGACCCGATCAATTTCGGCGACCCAGATGGACTCCAGACCTGTGGCGAGATCCCGATACTAGGGGGCAAATACAAGGGCCAGACGGTCTCACAGGTAATGACGGGCACCACGGGCGAGGATCTGCTGGCTCAGATCATGTGGCACGAAGGCGGAACAATCTACCAATCGGATTTGAAAGATGCCGCTTCCGTGGCTGCTTACGCGGAGGATCTGACTTCCATCGGGACAGCAGTCCTAAACCAGTGGGACGTAGACAACGGCGTCATCAAGGTGTACCAAAACGGAAGGGCAGCGTGTCCTCTGGGGCGAATTTCGGTGACAGGCTACGAAACTCCCATTAGGAAGCTCCACGAAGCGGTTTCCGCGTTGGCGTTCAAAGAACTCCGACCCGTTTGCGGTCCTACGCGTTGGCGGAAGAGTTGACGAGCCTGAATGGCGACAGGCGGACGTACAACATCCTGGGCCAGTTGACGCGGATCAGCGGCGGCGGGATCGACCTGGAGTACGTCTACACAGCGGGCCAGAACAACGGCCGGATCGCGCAGCAGATCGACCACGTCAGCGGCGAGCAGGTGACCTACCAATACGACCAGTTAAATCGCCTGTCGCATGCCGAGACGTTGGACAACAGTTGGGGCTACACCTATAGCTATGACGGCTTCGGAAACCTGACCGGAAAGATCGTGACGAAGGGGACGGCGATCCCGGGCATGACGGGGTTCACGGCGGCCTACGATCCGGCGACGAACCACGGGAGCGGGTACGACGCGAACGGGAATGCGCCGGTGAACGGGGAATGTCCCAACGGCGGTTGTTACGACGTGGAGAATCGGCTGCGGACCCCGTTCGTTGCGCCGTCCTGGGGATTCTACATATTAGGGTTCGGCAACTACGTGTACGACCCATGGGGGAAGCGGGTGGCGTGGCGGAACGAGGCGGTATCGGAGAGCGGTCTGGAGGTGAAGTGCGAGTTGTACATCTACGGGATCAGCGGGCAGCGGGTGGCGTCGTACGGATGCGGGTACCAGGCGCAGGACGGGGGAGGCTCGGTATTCCAGTGGACATTGAAAGGGTACAACGTCTACTTTGCCGGGCACATGATCCAGTCGAACGGTGTGAGCGTGACGACGGACCGATTGGGATCGGTGCGGAAGAACGGGAATTCCGAGACGTTCAAATATCTGCCGTACGGTGAAGAGTTGACGTCGACGGCGGATGGACGAGAGAAGTTCGCGACGTACCTGCGAGACAGCGGGGTGGGCACGGAGTACGGGCTGGATTATGCGGACCAACGGTATTACGATCGGGGCAGCGGGAGGTTTTTGACTGTGGATCCGGGCGGGATCAGCACGGCAGACCCGAGGAATCCGGGGAGTTGGAATCGCTATGCATATGTGAATGGAGATCCGGTGAACTTCAATGACTCGACCGGTTTGGTGGCGAATTCTGCCGAGTTTGGCGCGTCTCCCTATGTCATACTCAATCCAACTCCTGTAGATCCGGATCCGCCGGTGCCTCCCCCTCCAGTGCCGCCATTGCCGATTCCAATTCCGCCTCCTCCAACGCATCCGCAATGCAACGATACGAGAGCTGTAACTTTCATCCAGGAACACCTCGATGATGCGACTCAACTTGCTGCTCAGCTCCAAGTGCCCGTCGAGTTCGTGCTGGCAGTCTCGGCCGACGAGAGCCAATTTGGAACGTCGCCCATCGCGAAACGGGCCCACAATTACTTCGGCGTCCATGCTGGTGGCATCAACTCGACTGGCACGTTCAAAACCGACGGCGGAGCCTTCGTTTCATCATACAACGGTGTTAGTGATCCTTACTTTGCTTCAGGAATGCGATTTTGTCGATACGGAGATTACAAATAAAGGAGCGGTCGGTCAGACAGACGCGGTGAAGTTTTTCACCGCAATTCACGACAAGTATAGCCTTGGATCGAGCATATCTGCCTACGTCGCAAAGATGACGAATGTTGTTAAAAACACGAAAATCCGAATGGATTGCAAGAAGCCGGGAGGTCAGTAAGAAATGAAGCGTGTCTTCTTCATCATGGTGTTCATTTGGGGCTTGAGCGTTGCCTATGCTCAGCAAGGCAAGCTGACGGAATCTGAGGCGCGAGGGCTCGTGGCCCTCGCGTTGGGAAAGGTCGCCCGGCTCCCCCACTTCGGACTTGATCGCTACGACGACCCTGACGCGAGGCAGTTCTATGTGTTTGAGGCAACGGCCGAGCATCCCAGAGGTGGGAGTCCAGTGATAGGCCATTTTGCTGTAAATGCCACTACTGGTGCGGTCTGGGATCTTGGTGTTTGCCAGTTGATTCACTCACGAGTGCTGTCTTTGACTGCGGCGAAAGTTCGAAAGAAGCATAGTGTTACAGATCAAGAGTATCGAAAACTAGCCGCAATCAAACCGTGTCAACCCGAATGACGATTTGTTTCAAAGTAAACCCAGAGAGTAAACCCAGGGGAGGAACCCAGGGACGGGACGGGACGTTAACCCAACCCGGCAGGCGGGAGCAACCTGGTCACCAGCTACGTTTACAACTTCGCCAACCAGCTTCGACAAGGTGACCATGCCGCGGACGAAAGGGACGCAGACACGCACCTTCCAGTGGTCGGGCTCCGACCTCGTCAGCGCCACCAACCCGGAGAACGGCACAGTCACCTACCAGTACGACGGCGCGCATCACGTCACGCTGCGAACCGACGCCAAGGGACAGCAGACAGTCTACAGCTACGACGCCTACGGACGTCTGACCCAGAAGCGCTATATCGGGCTGGTGTCATCGGGCATCGGAAGCGTGCTGCAGGAGCAGACCGATCAGGAAGTGGACTACTACTACGACACCAACCCGATCGACGCCAACTACTCGGCGCAGGCATGGGGCAGGATGACGGCGGTGAAGTTCGCCAACGGCTACTCGTATCAATACAGCTACAGCCAGCCGGGACGGGTCATCAAGCGGAAACTGCGATTGCCGGACCAGGTGAACAGCCAGCCGGTGGACTTCGAATCGCAATACGCGTGGGACAATGAGGGGAGGATGACGTCGCAATCCTACCCGTTGCAGGATCCGCAGACGGCGGGTCCGCAGTACGGCTACCAGTTCGACGCGATGGGCCGGACGAGCAGCATGACGGGGCCGCCCTACAACCTGACGATCGCGACAGCGGCGTTCGGACCGGCGGGCGAATTGACGAGCCTGAATGGCGACACCCGGACCTACAACATCCTCGGACAATTGACGCGGATCACCGGCGGCGGCATCGATCTCGAATACGTCTACACGGCGGGCCAGAACAACGGCCGGATCGCGCAGCAGATCGATCACGTCAGCGGCGAGCAGGTGACCTACCAATACGACCAGTTAAATCGCCTGTCGCATGCCGAGACGTTGGACAACAGTTGGGGATACACCTATAGCTATGACGGCTTCGGAAACCTGACCGGGAAGATCGTGACGAAGGGGACGGCGATCCCGGGCATGACGGGGTTCACGGCGGCCTACGATCCGGCGACGAACCACGGGAGCGGGTACGACGCGAACGGGAATGCGCCGCTGAACGGGGAGTGTCCCAGCGGCGGTTGTTACGACGTGGAGAATCGGCTGCGGATCCCGTTCGTTGCATCGTCGTGGGGATTCTACATACCAGGGTCCAATAACCCGAACAATTTCGGCAACTACGTGTACGACCCATGGGGGAAGCGGGTGGCGTGGCGGAACGAGGCGGTATCGGAGAGCGGGCTGGAGGTGAAGTGCGAGTTGTACGTCTACGGGATCAGCGGGCAGCGGGTGGCGTCGTACGGATGCGGGTACCAGGCGCAGGACGGCGGAAGCTCGGTATTCCAGTGGACCTTGAAAGGGTACAACGTCTACTTTGCCGGGCACATGATCCAGTCGAACGGGGTGAGTGTGACGACGGACCGGTTGGGATCGGTGCGGAAGAACGGGAATTCCGAAACGTTCAAGTATCTGCCGTACGGTGAGGAGTTGACGTCGACGGCGGACGGCCGGGAGAAGTTCGCGACGTACCTGCGGGACAGCGGAATGAGCATATACTACGGGCTGGATTATGCGGACCAGCGGTATTACGACCGCGGGGATGGGAGGTTCTTGACGCCAGATCCGGGCGGGATTCTTACGGCAGATCCCAGGAATCCGGGGACTTGGAATCGCTACACCTACGTTAACGGAGACCCAGTAAACGCCACCGATCGCATGGGGCTGTGGGGGTGTAGGTCGTGTGCACTCAGTGGTCTGCCAACCGACGAACCGGGCCAAGTTGGAGGCATCGGTTGCGAGCCGACTGGAAGAATGGATAATGGCTGTGTTGATCCGGGTGGCGGTGCCGCGGTCGATCCTCTTGAATTAGTGGGAGCGACCACTGCAATGGAGCGCCAGAACGCGGCGAAGGCCGTGGCAGACCTGGGCG
This sequence comes from Terriglobia bacterium, assembly GCA_963796675.1. Classification (GTDB taxonomy): domain Bacteria; phylum Acidobacteriota; class Terriglobia; order Bryobacterales; family Bryobacteraceae; genus CAWCDJ01. The sequence goes on along the minus strand of CAWCMS010000013.1, from coordinate 222,247 downwards.
AGGGCTGTCAGGGCGTATTCAGCGATCCCAGCTGGAATATCGGGACGGCGACGCTGTACCAAGCGTTGCAGTTCAATGCAACAAGCGCCACGTACGTCGATAATTTTGGTCCCGAAGCAGGGCTGAGACTCAGCCAGGTAGGTGTCGTGGATCCGCAGACGGGCCAAGCGTACGCGGGCGATCCCACTGTCGCAACTGCGACACCACCGGCCGGTTCTGCGTATGCCGTCACGTACAACGGCACTACCATTATCTTGAACACGAGCTATTATCAGCAGACTTCCGGCGCTCAAGCAATCACGCTGATTCATGAACTACTGCATCTTACCTATGGCGGCGAATCAGATGTGGATATCGCTGCCCGCTTCGGAATTCAGTATAACGTTACGCCGGCAGGTCTCCCCTCCATCGACGCCAAGACAGTCGCGGCCAGTAGAGCCATCAGCAACTGGTTAGCGAACGACTGTGGGAGGCTGCCGTGAGAACCAATGCGGCGCTCTTGATGTTCGCCATGGTGTGTTCTGGAGACACAGTCTTGCGCGAGGTGAATCGGACCGGGATGAGGCAGAAGGCCATAGCCGTTGACGCTGCCTCTTTCACTGAAGTGCATATCGAGCGGCTTGCGCGTGCCGAGTTAATGGCGAAGCCGCGGGTCAATTTCACGCAACTGTCTGTTTACGGGGAGAAGGGTGGCCCACCGCTGCCGAAGCCAAGCCATACAACCTTTGACCACTGGCAACGTCTATTTGGCTCGTTGATGCAGTCCCAATACCAAATTGCGGAGATGGTATCCATCGGGAGCAACGCGGTCCTGCGAATTCACGACAGCTCCGGCACAGTCCGCAGGCGTGTTCTTGCCGGCAGCGACCCGCTTCAAATGGAGGTAGACGGCGACCGATTCGAAATCCTCTACTTCGCCTTTACCGCGCCAGCGGCATACATCGAGCAGCGGGTCGATATTTACATTCGAACCGACGCTTCTCTGAAGGTGGAACGCGGGCTTGAACTATTGCGGAGGCTGCGCCCGATCTTTCCCGATCTTGAGGTTTCCATCCTCGTCCGCAATGATCCTTGGTTCATCTATGAACCGACGTACCCGTTCGTGAACCCTTTTGTCGAGAACGCCATACCGCCAACACCGCAGGAGTATAGCAGCGGGGCTACACTAAAGTGTGGCCGTACTTCGGGTTCTCCCTTTTGCAGGCTGGACTAGACGTGCGTGCCGGATGGGAAATCCAGGGATGGACGGGACGTAAGCCCAATCCGGCGGCGGCAGCAACCGCTGACGGGCGCCTCTCGGAAGAGTGCGAGCAATAAGGGAAAACGCGGCGACGTCGATGACCCTCAGGGGGACCCAGGGACAAACGGGACGTTAGCCAAATCCGGCAGGTGGCGGCAATCTGTCACCAGCTATGTTTACAACTTCGCCAGGGCGTTACCATTAGGAGTCCGCGCGGACCCCTGCTCGCGTTCCCTCCTACAGCAGCCTCCGCGTCCTCTCGCCGCATCCGACCTCTCGCCGGACCCGCCGCAGCCCCCAGCACGCCAGCGCTACCGCCAGCACCAGGTCGTCATGCTCGCCTTCCCGCCACACCCCGTATTGCTCCCGGCCTTCACACGTCACCCTCACCCGCATCTCCGCCATCTCCCGCACCAGTGCCTCCCCGTGCGCCAGTCCCGCCGCAATCTGCAACTCGCCCCGCTGCAGCAGCACTTGTAGCCCGATAATCAGGTCGCGCTTCGGCACGTGGTAGAACCCCTGCCCGCTGCTCTCCGTGTGCCCGCCCGTGATCAGCACCGGCCATAGCGCGCACCCCATATTCGCTCGACGCAGCAGGTCCACCACCGGACGCCCTACGCCTGTCGCATCCGCTGCCAGGCTCCGCCGCCCCGCCGCTAGCGCCGGCGACCGCATCACACGTCCCACCCGCGCCACCACGTCCGGATACGGCGTTCCCAGCGCCACCCGCTCCAGGTGCCGCAGCCGTACCGCGTCCACTTTCCGGTGCGCGTAGGCCGCCGCGTCCCACTCCCCCGGCAACTGCGTCCACTCCACAATCGCCAGCGCCGTGAAGTCGCGGCTCTGCCCCAGATCGAGCCCGGCGTAGTATTCGCTCATCGCCGCCCGGTCAGTCGATCGCGAGCGGCGTCACGTCGTTCGCCATCGCGCTTTCCACCAGGTCCCGGTCGAAGACGCCGCTCACCGAGTCCACGAACTCACACAGATACTCCTGCCGGAACCAGCGCTCGCCCATCGCCCGGCGCTCTTCTACCAGAAACTCCGGCGGGATCCGCCGGCACTCCGTCGCCGGCACCCGCACCCGCTCCCACTCACTGCCGCCGCGATCCCAGACTTCATAGAAGAACCCGCGCTTGCCGAACGGCGTGCTCATCAGCCAGAACGCCCCCGCGCTCACCGCCAGCATCGGCCGGATCGCCCAGTACAATTCGTCGCTCACCCGCGCCGCCTCGTCCACCACCAGCAGCGACACCGCCGAAAACCCGCGCACCGTCGCCTCGTTGCCCGGCAGTCCCACCAGCCGCGACCCGTTCGGAAACGCCAGCGAAATCTCGTTGTCCCCGTCCCCCTTCGGCCGGATCTTCAGCCGCCGCGCGAATCCTTCCGCCTTGCGTACGAACTCGCCGCTCTGCCGCGCGCTCGGGCTCACCACCAGCGTCAGGCTCCCTGCGTTCGTGTGCGCGTGGTGGACCGCCTTCGCCGCCGTCACCGTCGATTTCCCCCACTGCCGGGTGCAGTTCAACACCAGCCGCCGGCTCGCCGAGTCGATCACCCGCGCTTGCGCCGCGTCCGGCTCGAATCCCAGCATCCGTCGCATCCATTCCGATGCCGCCATACCCTCATCCGGGTGGCTCTTCCGTTCCTCCCCTTCCGGAGTTCCCTGCGTTTCATCGAGTGCATACATCTCGCTTTCACTCTACCCCGGCAATCCGAATATCAGCCCCGTTCCTCCCCTATTCCAAAACCCGGTAACGCCCGATCACTCGCTTTAACTTTCTGAAAACAGAAGTCTCGCGCCTGGGTCCGTCATTTCTCCGGGTTACCCTGTGAACGGAGAGTTATGGTTTCTCAAAAACGCATCCAGGCTGCCCGGCTCAACGGAGCCCGTTCCCGCGGCCCCCTTACCGAGGAAGGCAAAGCCCGCTCCTCCCGCAATGCGATCCGTCATGGTCTGCTTTCGAACTGCGTGGTCATCGGCAGCGAATCCAGCGAGTCTTTCCAGGCCCTGTTCGACCTCCACCTCCAGCGCTTCGCCCCGGTCGACGAAGTCGAATTCGGCATGATCGAGGAAATGACTGCCGCCTACTGGCGCCTGCGCCGCGCCTGGACCATCGAAACGCACCTGCTCGCCGCCGGCATGGAGCAGCGCACCGAACCCGGAGAGCTCGCCCGCATGGCCGGCGCCTTTGCCGATCTCGCCTCCACCCCGCAGCTCGCGCTCCTCAATCGCTACGAGACGCGCCTCCACCTGATGTATCAGCGCGCTTTCCACAACCTCCTCGTTCTGCGCAACACGTCCGTGCGAAACGAACCCAAAACCCCCAATGTTTGCAACGCCGGCCCGCCAGAACTTCCCCCGCCGCCCGACCCGGACACGGACGCGACAAACCCCATCTCCGCTCTCTCCGCCCCCTCCGCGTCCGACCCCAGGAAAGACGCGAACATCCCCGAAATGCCGAGGCCCCGCGGCGAATCCTCTCCCGCCCCTCCTCGGGCAAACTCCGAGGACGACGCGCATCCCCCCATCTCCGCTCCCTCTGCGACCGACCCCCGGGAGGACGCGGAGCCCAGATAATCTCGTGAAGTCTTTCTTATGCCTTTCCTCCGTGTCTCTGCGTCTCCGCTGTGAACTCTTCCCCCGGCCTACCACGCGCAAACCCCGAGGACGACGCGCGGCTGCATCCCCCATCGCCCGCACATGGCATATAATTTGGTTGGAACTGCACTGGGTCCCATTCTTGGAAGATTAAGGATTCCTTATCGATGTCAACTCTAGAGGTTTCCCCGTCGAGCCTCTGCCAGGCCAGTCGACCCATTCCGTAGTCAACGACTTCAGCATCCAGGTCGCGACAGTGAACGGATCCGGCAGCCAGACCGCCAACACCGTCCTGATGCGCTCTCTCTTTCAGATGGGCATCCCTGTTTCCGGAAAGAACATGTTCCCGTCGAACATTGCCGGGCTGCCCACCTGGTTCACCATCCGCGCCAGCAAGCAAGGATATATCGGCCGCCGCAAGGAAATCGATTTCCTGGTGGCCATGAATCCGGAGACCGCGCGCGAAGACGTCATGAAGCTCGAAAGCGGCGCTGCCGTCGTCTACGACGAGCCGTTGAAGCTCAACGAACTGCGCAGCGATCTGCATTTCTACCCGGTTCCGTTCGACAAGCTCGTGGCCCCGGTCTGCCCCGAGGCCAAGCTGCGCAAGCTCGTGCGCAACATGATCTACGACGGCGTCGTCGCCCACCTGCTTTCCGATCGAAATGGATGAGGTCAGCAAGGCCCTGGTCAAGCAGTTCGGCAAGAAGAAGGCCAAGGCCGCCGAACTGAACTGGGGCGCGGCAAAGGCCGGCTACGATTTCGCCGCCAAGACCTTCACCAAGACGGACCCGTTCCGCGTCGAGCGCATGAACGCGACCGCGGGAAAAATCATCATCGACGGCAATGCCGCCTGCGCCCTGGGCTGCATGTTCGCCGGCGTAACGGTGGTGACCTGGTATCCGATCACGCCGTCCTCGTCGCTGGTCGAGATCGCTGATCGGCTACATGAGGCGCTTCCGGCACGACCCGGAGACCGGCAAGGCCACCTACGCGATCGTGCAGGCCGAAGACGAACTGGCCTCCATCGGCATGGCGCTCGGCGCCGGATGGGCAGGCGCGCGCTCCATGACTGCCACTGCCGGTCCGGGCATTTCGCTCATGTCCGAATTCATCGGCCTGGGCTATTACGCCGAGCATTCCGGCGGTGATCTTCGACGTGGAGCGTGTCGGGCCCTCCACCGGACTGCCGACCCGCACGCAGCAGGGAGACTTGCTCACTACCGCGCATCCTCTCGCACGGCGACACGAAGTCACCCCATGTTCTTCCCGTGCTCGCCCGAAGAGTGCTTTTCGATGACCATTGAAGCGTTCGATTTCGCCGAACGCTTCCAAACGCCGGTCTTCGTGATGACCGATCTCGACCTGGGCATGAATAACTGGATGGCCGATCCGTTCCCGTATCCCGGACAAGCCCATCGAGCGCGGTAAAGTTCTGACCGCCGAAGACCTGGACAGGCTCGGCGGCTTCGCGCGGTATAAAGATGTGGACGGCGATGGCGTCGGCTACCGCACGCTGCCCGGCACCAACCATCCCGCGGCTTCGTATTTCACCCGCGGCAGCGGCCACAACGAAAAGGCGCAGTACACCGAGCGCGAAGACGATTACATCCACAACATGGATCGCCTGGCGCACAAGTTCGAGGCCATGCGCACAGCATCTGCCCGCGCCGGTGGATCACATCAATCGCGGACGACGCGCAAATTGGGTTCGTCGCGCTCGGCACGTCGGATTACGCGGTGCGCGAAAGCTGCGATCAGCTCAAGGCGGAATACGACATCGATGCCAGCTATCTGCGGCTGAAGGCCTATCCCTTCACCGAGGAGTTGAAGGACTTCATCCGCCGCCATGAACGCGTCTACGTGGTGGACCAGAATCGCGACGCGCAGTTGCTCGGGCTGATGCGGCTGGAATTCGATGTCGAACTGCTCGCCAAACTGCGCAGCGTGCGCTATTACGGCGGGCTTGCCGCTGGACGCCCGCACGGTCACCGACGAAATCGTCCGACAGGAGGGAAAATGAGCACCGCACCGTCACTCCTCCGCCCAAAAAGGTCAACCGCCTCGGGCTGGAGGTCCTGAATTACAAAGGCAGCAAGACCACGCTGTGCGCCGGCTGCGGACACAACTCCATCTCCGAGCGCATCATCGAATGCTTCTACGAGCTGGGCGTGGAGCCTATACCAGGTCGCCAAGTTCTCGGGCATCGGCTGCTCCTCGAAATCGCCGGCCTATTTCCTGGGACTGTCCCATGGATTCAATGGCGTGCACGGCCGGATGCCGGCCATCGCCACCGGCGCGCTGCTGGCCAACCGCACCCTGCTGGGGATCGGAGTCACGGGCGATGGCGACACCGCCTCCATCGGCATCGGCCAGTTCATGCACCTGGTGCGCCGCAACATGCCGATGATCTATGTCATCGAAAACAATGGCGTTTATGGCCTGACCAAAGGCCAGTTCTCGGCCACGGCCGATCTGGGTTCCACGCTGAAAACCGGCGTGCCCAACGATTTTCCGCCGTTCGATTGCTGCGCCCTGGCGACTCCAGTGGGGCGCCACGCTTCGTCGCCCGCTCGTTCAGCGGCGATAAGAAGCAGTTCAGGCGATTATGAAGGCTGCCATCGCCCACCAGGGGCTGTCGGTGATCGACGTGATTTCGCCTTGCGTGACCTTCAACGATCACGTAGGCTCTACCAAGAGCTACTCCTACATGAAGGAGCACGAAGAGGTGCTGCACGACCTCGATTTCGTGCCCTTCTTCGAGGACATCACGTCGATATTCCCGAGGGCGATGTCATGGACGTGCAGATGCACGACGGCTCGCACCTGCGGATCCGCAAGCTGCATACGCGACTACGACCCCACCGACCGGCTTGCCGCGCTGCAGGCCGCTGGAAGAAGCGGAAGCCAAGGGCGAAGTGCTCACCGGAGTCTTGTACGTGAATACCGGCACAAGCCGACTTTCGTGGACCTGCTGAATCTCTCGGAGAACCCGTAGCAACTCTGCCCGAGTCTAAGGTCCGCCCGACCAGAGAAGTCCTGGAAATGGTGATGGAAGAGCTGCGTTAACGGTTCGCGTTTATTACGGTCCAGGCTAAGGAATTCAGATTGATTTAGCACTAATCCGGTGTTAATATCGACACCGGTCTGTCATCCTCCGAGACAGATTGCAGTAGAACTTTATGCTCCACGCCTCACGGGCGTGGGGCTTTTTTTTATTTCTCATTCCGGCCTTGACCACCCGTGGCCCTGCAAATTCCTGGCCCTTCGCAGCCGTCCTCTTAGTTGGATGAGCCTGATAGGATGAAAGCGCTAATGGCTGCCCCATTTGAATCGGCCGTCTTCCGCGGCGGCAGACCTGGAGCAGATCTTCCGCGAAAACCACGGCATGGTGTTCCGGGCCGCTTACCGGATTACCGGAAATGCCGGGGACGCGGAAGATGTGCTGCAAACGGTTTTCATGCGCATTGCTCAAGCGCGATCCGGCGGCTGAGCCGGTCGGTAACATGGCGAGTTTCCTGCATCGTGCGGCCGTCAACGCCGCGCTCGACCTGATGAGATCGCGGCAGAATATCCGCAACATTCCGCTCGATGAACTGGAACCGGTGCTCGCCGAACCGGCCCACCGCAGTCCGGAGCGGGCGCACGCGGTCCAACGAAATCCAGGAATGGCTTCGCGGCGCGCTGGCCAGGCTCAATCCGAGGATCGCTCGAAATGTTCACCCTGCGCTTCTTCGAAGGAAGAGATAATCCCGAAATTGCGCGATTGCTCAATACCACGCCGGGCACTGTGGCGGTGACGCTTTCCCGTACCCGCGACCGGCTGGAAAAAGAGTTTCGCGCCTATTTGGGAGGTGTCGCATGAGTGCCGCCGAATTCAATCCGATGGATCCGCAACTGGAAAAGGCCATGCAGGAAATCCGCAATGAATCGCCGGACAACGCGGTGGTGGAAGCCGCCGCGGCGCGTGTGTGGGCGCGTCTCGCCGAAGCCGCATCGCACGAACCGATCCGCGGACTGTGCCGGTTTCCAGGCCATGCTGCCGGATTACCGCGCCGGCCGCCTTTCCGAAGGCCGCGTCACGCTCGTCAAAGACCATCTGCATGAATGCGTCGCCTGCCGGAAAGTTTACGAAGGCCGGGTCGCGGTGATGCCGGCGGCACGTCCCGTGCGCCTCCCGAACTATACGGTCCGCTGGGCCGCTGCCGCGGTAGTGGTGGCTGCTGCCGGGCTTTCGATCTGGGTGGCGGTCGACCAGTTCGGCGGCCACGGCGGACGCGCCATTGTGCAGACCGTCAATGGAACGCTCTACGAGATTTCCGACGCGGGGATCCAGGCCCTGCAGCCGGGTCAGGACCTGCCGGACGGCGTCGAACTGCGCACGGCGCAGGCGTCCGACGCCATGCTGCAATTGCGCGACGGCTCGGTGGTCGAGCTGCGCGAGCGCTCGGGCCTTTCGACCACGCAGGATGCCTCCGACCTGACGATCCGGCTCAGCCGCGGCAGCATTATCGTGCAGGCGGCCAAGCGGCGGAAGGGACATCTTTATGTTGCGACGGCCGATTGCCGGGTGGCCGTTACGGGAACCGTGTTCAGCGTGAGTTCGGGAGTGAAGGGATCGCGCGTTTCCGTGATTCAGGGCGAAGTCCACGTTTCGCAGAATAACGAGAAGGAGCAGGTGCTGCACCCCGGCGATCAGACGGTGACCAGTACCTTGCAGCCGGTTTCGATTCGCGAGGATATTTCCTGGAGCCGCAACCGCGACCATCTGATGCAGCAGCTGGAGTCCCTGAAGATCAGCCTGAACAAGATCCAGATGCCGGCCCTGCGGTATGACAGCGCGCTCCTGAAGCGCCTGCCGGCCGACGTAGTGTTCTTCGCGAGTATTCCCAATCTTTCGCAGTACCTCGGCGATGCGCAGGCGGTCTTCCAGCAGAAGCTGTCGGAGAGTCCGGAACTGCGCGGCTGGTGGGCCGAGCGGGCGCCGCGCGTGGACCCGTTGATCGAAAAATTGCGCGAAGGCAGCGAATACCTGGGCGACGAGGTGGTGGTTGTCGCGGTCGGGGATCCTCGCGGGGACATGAATGCTCCGGTATTTCTGGCCGAGACCCGCCGCGACGGGTTCGCCGATTTCGTGAAGCGGCAGGGCATCGGCGTCACGGTGGTGACGCGTCCCGGCCTGGTGGCCTTCGGGCCGGGGAAGGCCCAGGTGGAGAGCCTGGCGGCCGCGCTCGATTCCGCCTCCGGCAGTTTCCGCGGCACTCCGTTCTATGAGCGGATCGCGTCCGCTTATCACGAAGGCGCCGGCCTGCTGCTGTGCGCCGACCTCACCCGGATGCACCCGAATTCCGAAACGAATTCTCTCCGCTATTTCGTGGCGGAGCAGAAGGACGTCGAGGGCCAGATGGAAACGCGCGCCGCGATGGATTTCAGCGGCCCGCGCACAGGCATCGCGGCGTGGCTCGACGAACCGTCGCCGATGGGCTCGCTCGATTACTTCTCGCCCGACGCCACGCTGGTGGCGGCTTTCGTGGTGAAGAGTCCGGTCGCGATCATCGACGAAGTGGCGGGACTCCAGCAGCGCTCTCCCGCGGCCGCCCGGCAGGCGCTCGACGAGCTGCAGCAGAAGGCCGGGTTCGATGTCCGCAAGGACGTGGCCGCCACTCTCGGCGGCGAATTCGCCGTGGCGCTCGACGGTCCGGCTTTCCCGGTGCCTTCCTGGAAGCTGGTGGCCGAATGCTACGATCCTTCGCACCTGCAGGCGACCTTGCAGAAATTCGTCGAGGCATACAACCGCCAGGCCGGGCATGCGCCGCTGCGCACCTCGCAGGAGACGGTGGACGGACGAACCTACTATATGATCGCGGGCAGCGATCCCAACCCCTTGACCGAGGCGCACTATACCTTCGCCGACGGCTACCTCATCGCCGGGCCGACCCGCGCCCTGGTGACGCGGACGCTGCAGGTGAAAAGCTCCGGCACCTCGATCACGCACTCGGCGAAGTTCCTGGAGATGGAGCCGCGCGACCATTACGCCAATTTCTCGGCCGTGGTTTATCAGAACCTGGGGACCACGCTGGCGCCGCTTACCAGCCTGCTGGGCGCCTTCGTTCCCAAAGGTGGACCGCACCAGCAGGACGCCTTGCGCGGCCTGGGCAACATGAAGCCGATGATGGTCGCAGCCTACGGCGCGCCCGAGCGTATCACCGTGGCGGGAGGCGGCGCGATGTTCAGCTCGGCGCTGAACAACGTTCTGAGCGGCAACCTGCTGGGCTTGGTCGGAAACGGGCTTTCGCTCGACCGAATGGCGGGAACAAGGGCCCGGTGAAAAGCGTATCGTTGAAGTGATGGACCCGGTCATTGAGCTAGACGCGCTGGAAGTGCGGCTTGGCGCGCGCACCATTCTGAAGAAGCTAAAGGCTTCGTTGACGGGGCGCGCGATCGGCCTGTTGGGACCGAACGGAGCAGGCAAATCCACGCTCCTCAACGCGCTGCTCGGGTTCCACAAGCCCTCTTCGGGCACTGCCCGGATTTTCGGGCGGGACGTCCGCACCCATGCCCGGGAAGTGCGCGGCCTGATCGGCTACATGCCGGAAAATGACTCGTTCATCGCGTCGATGACCGGGGTGCGGTTCGTGAAGCTGATGGCCGAGCTCGCCGGGCTGCCCAGGGAGCACGCGCTTGAGCGCGCGCACGAGGCGTTTTTCTATGTCGGGCTGGGCGAAGTGCGCTACCGGCCGATCGGCACCTATTCGCTGGGCATGAAGCAGGCGGCCAAGCTGGCGCAGGCCATCGCGCACGGTCCCAAGCTGCTGTTCCTGGACGAGCCGACCAATGGACTCGACCCGCCCGCGCGCACCCGCATGATCCAGCTCATCCAGGAGATCCGCGACCGTGGCGATTTGCACCTGATTCTCTCCTCGCACCTGCTGCGCGACGTGGAAGAGTGCTGCGACCAGGTGCTGATCCTCAAGGACGGCAACGTAGCGGCATTCTGCAACCTGGAAGAGGAGCGCCGGATGAACCGCCGCTTTCTCGAAATCGAAACCCGCGGCGCGCAGAACGGCAACTTCCTGGAGGCCATCGAAAAACTGGGCTGCGAAACGGCCACGGGTGCGCAGGGCCGCCTGAAAGTGATCCTGCCGGATGGCGTGGAGGTACGGCGGCTGTACGAAATCGCCGCCGAGCAGGAGGTGCAGATCCGCCGCCTGAATCACAAGCGCGATTCGCTCGAAGACATCTTCCTCAAAGCCATGGAGACCGCCGATGGCCGTCTATAAGAAAACCTACCGGCCGTACGAGGGCGAGATCACTCCTTCGTGGAGCCGCTTCCTGGTCATCACGCGCTATGCCTTCGAAGACCTGCACCGCTCGCGCTTTCTGAACATTTTCTATATCGCGACGTTCATCTACCCGCTGATCGCCGCCCTGCTTATCTACGTCCAGCACAATGCTTCCGTACTCAACCTGGTGGGCGCGCAGAATACTCGCGGCATCATCTCGATCAACGTAGTGTTCTTCATGACGCTGCTCGGGTGGCAGAGCATGCTGGCGCTGTTTCTGGCGGCATTCATCGGGCCGGGGCAGGTTTCGCCGGATCTCGCGAATAACGCCCTGCCGCTGTACCTGGCGCGGCCCTTTTCGCGCGTGGAGTACGTGCTGGGCAAGATGTCGGTGCTGCTGGGCCTGCTCTCGCTGATGACCTGGGTGCCGGGGCTGCTGCTGTTCGGACTCCAGGGTTATCTCGAAGGCCCGCAGTGGATGGCGGACCACGTGCGTTTCGCGATGGCCACCTTTGTCGGCGGGTGGATCTGGATTCTCATTCTGTCGCTGCTGGCGCTGGCGCTTTCGGCGTGGGTGAAGTGGAAGCCCGCGGCGGGCGCGCTGATGTTCGGGGTATTCTTCGTCGCAGCCGGCTTTGGGGCTACGATCAATGCCATCCAGCGGACCAGCTGGGGCTCGCTGTTCAACGTGAGCTACCTGATCGGCTCGGTCTGGGTGCAGTTGTTCGAAGGCTCGAACCAGACCACCAACGGCGCGGTCTTCTTCCGCGCGCCACTCGATAACGGGGTGCCGCCGTGGTGCTCGTGGGTCGCGCTCGTGGCGCTTTGCGGAATCTGCCTGTATATGCTGGCGCACAAAATCCGGGGCACGGAGGTGGTGCGGTGAGCGAATCGGCCATCACTTTCCAGAACGTCTCGCGCTTTTACGGCGAGGTGCTCGGGATCAACAACGTCAGCCTCTCGATTCCGCCCGGCATCACCAGCCTGGTGGGTCCGAACGGTTCGGGCAAGACGACGCTCATGAACCTGATGACCGGGCTGATCCGGCCGACGCAGGGCGAAATCCGCGTGCTGGATATCCCGCCGGACCATCCCGAGCGGCTCTGCCAGCTAGTGGGGTATTGCGCGCAATTCGACGCGTTCCCCAAGGGCATCACCGGTTACCAGTTCGTTTACTCGTTTCTACTGATGTTCGGATTCGCGCCGGCCGAGTGCCACGACCGCACCGTCACGGCGCTCCAACTGGTTGGCCTTATGGACGCCGCGAATCGCCCGGTGGCCGCTTATAGCAAAGGCATGAGGCAGCGGGTGAAGCTGGCGCAGGCGACGGCGCACGATCCCAGAGTCGTGGTGCTCGACGAGCCGCTGAATGGGCTCGATCCGCTGGCGCGCGCCGAGGCGATCGCGCTCTTTAGGCAGTGGGGCGACCAGGGCCGCCACGTCATCGTTTCGAGCCACATTCTGCACGAGGTGGATCGCATCTCCGACCAGGTGATCCTGCTGAGCCACGGTTATGTAGTGGCCGAGGGGCAGATCCAGGGGGTCCGCAGCGAGGTGAAGGAGCAGCCCATGCAGATCCAGGTGCGCTGCGACCGTCCGAATGTCTTGGCGGCGAAGCTCTTCGAGCAGGACTACGTGGTGGAAGCCAAGGTGGCCAGTGACGGCCTGCTGCTGCGCACGCGCGACGCTGACCGCTTCTACCTGCTGTTGAACAAAGTGATTCTGGAATCGGGGCTGGAAGTGGAATCGGTGGCGCCGGCCGATGATGACGTGAACTCCGTGTATCAATACCTGATCGGCAGCGAGGGGGCAACCGTATGAACGCGTTATGGATTCGCCAGATCGGCGCCGTATTCCGCCTGGAGCTAAAGAAGACGGCTTTTTCGCGGCGCGGTTGGTGGATTTACTTTCTCGCGCTCGGCCCGGTGGCGATGACTCTGCTGCATTGGCTGGTGGAGAGCCGGCGGAGCGGCGGCCATCACAGCCTGGGCGAGGATAGCGTGGTATTCGCGGGCATTTTCATGTTTTACTACCTGCGCGCCGGGATCTTTTTCGGCTGCATGGGAATCTTTTCCAACCTGTTTCGCGGCGAAATGTTGGAAAAGACGCTGCATTATTATTTCCTTACCCCGATGCGGCGCGAATTGCTGGTGGCCGGCAAGTACCTGGCCGGCCTGTCAGTGGCCCTGGTGCTTTTCGTGGGTAGCGTAACGGCATCGTTCCTGCTGATCGGCAAGCATTTCGGCCCGGCGTGGACTGACTACCTGCTGCACGGTCCGGGCCTGCACGAACTCGGCGCTTATGCGCTGGTCACCACGCTGGCCTGTATCGGCTACGGCGCCGTGTTTCTGCTGTGCGGCCTGCTGTTCAAGAATCCGATGATCTCGACGGCGGTGGTGTGGGTGTGGGAAGGGTTGAATCCGTTCCTGCCCGAACTGCTCAAGAAGATCAGCGTGATCTTCTATCTGAAGAACCTCTGCCCGGTCGAGGTGCCGGTGCCTCCACCGTTCAACATCATGGTGATCGATGCGGAGGCCACGCCTTTCTGGATCGCGGTCCCGGGCCTGTTGGCGTTGGCGCTGATTCTGTTGGCATATTCGGCGATCTCGGCGCGCCATGCCGAGATCAGCTACGGCGAGTAGCCCCGGATAATTACCCCTGTTAACCCGATATGCCGATAGTTATTGGCGAGTTATAGCCGAAGTCCAATCTTGCCGGGGCGTGAGGCATGCGTTACATTTTGAATCAAAGTAATTCTGCAGAGCCGCCGCTCCTCGCGTCGGAGCGGCGGTACCCGAGCTCAGACCGCTACTTCCGGCAGAGGGCGGTGACAAACCGGTCGCCTGCATTGCCGAACCGCATCGAGATCTCCAGCCCGCCGTGTTCCTTCAGCAGCCATTCGAACGCCTCCGGGGTGTAGAGATACTGGAAATTCAGGCCGATGCGTTCGCCGCGCTGGAGAGAAATGCGCTGGCCGGCGACGTTGGCGGTGAGGTCCCGTTCCGCGCGGAAGTGGCGAGTGATCAGAAGCAGGCCTTCGTGGCGGTCGTCGCGCTTCAGTTCGAAGCGGATCTCGCCATCGTCCGGGCCGATTCCCGCAGAGGCAAGCAGTGCCCAGATGAAGGCATGCACCTCCGGGTTGTTCCGCAACTCGAGGCTCTTGCCCTCCTCAAACATTTCGCCGTCGATGATCAGCCGGTCTTCCGGCTTCAGGCATTGCGCGATGTAGCGGATCTCGGCCAGCGGGTCGAAGGCGCCCAGGGTATTGGCGGACATGATGAAGAGGCGCGGCGGCTCGGCGGCATCGGCGGCGTAAACCAGGTGGACCGGGCTCGAAATATCGGCCTTGATGCCGACGGTCTCGATGTCTTCGTCATCGGCTCCCGCGCAGGCGGCTTCCAGCATCGACTGGCTGGCATCCACGGGGAAGTACAGGCACTCGCAGCCGATGTCCTTGAGGGCCATGAGCAGCAGGCGGTCACGCGAGCCGTCCCCCGACCCGAAACTGATGACCGGCATGCGCTGGCCGAAGTACTGCGCCAGCGGTCCGGCCGCGGCGGCAATCTCTTGCCACGTGGCGTTCAGGCCGCCGTACAGTTCGTCGCGCTGTGCCAGCTCCGTCCATTTTGCGGCAGACCGTGGAAACCAGAAGAAGAACTTCTCCGGCAGGTCGCGGGCTTCCATCGCTTCAGCGAACTCCTGAGCGATGTCCGTCTCGGTGAGGACGACTTCGACTCTCATAGCAAACCACCATTATGGCAGGCGGCGCGGCGCCGGACGCGAATTAAAAGGCCAGGATCTGCATGCCGGCGTCGACGAACAGAATGTTCCCGGTGACGCCCCTGCCCAGGTCGCTCGCCAGGAAGACCGCTGTATCGGCAACCTCGGCCGGATCGGTGTTGCGCTTGAGGGGAGCGCGGGTTTCGACCATGTCGAGGATGCTGGAAAAGTCCTTGATCGCTCGGGCGGAGGCCGTTTTGACCGGCCCCGCGGAGATGGCATTGACGCGAATCTTTTGCGCGCCGAGCTCGCTTGCGAGATACCGGGTAGCGGCTTCGAGCGATGCTTTGGCGACGCCCATGACGTTATAGTTGGTGACCACGCGGGTCGAGCCCAGGTAGGTGAGGGTGGTCAAAGAGCCGCCGTTTGCCATCAGGGGAGCGGTGGTGCGCGCGACCGCGACCAGCGAGTAGGCGCTGACATCCTGCGCGAGCAGAAAGCCCGAGCGCGAGGTTTCGACGAAGGGCCGCGTGAGGTCTTCGCGATTCGCGAAGGCCAGGCTGTGAACGACGGCATCGAGCGGCCGGCCGAGGGCTCGTAGCGATTCGGTCAGTGCCGTGAGGTCTTCGTCCTTGGTGACGTCGCACGGAAGAATGGCGGCGACGTCGAGGCCTTTCGAAAGCTCCGTGATGGATTCTTTCTGCTTCTCCCCGAGATACGTCAGCACCAGGGTGGCGCCTTCGCGGGAAAAAGCCTGTGCGATCGAATAGGCCAGGCTCCACCGGTTCGCGATACCGAGCACGAGGGCAAGTTTGCCCTCCATCAACTTGGACATGAGTCTACCAGTTTACAGTAGTCGTCCCGCAACGGTCGGCCAGCGCACAACTTCAAGTAACCGCGACACCTTCGTCTTTTCCCGGCCCCCGAGCGTCTCTGTGATAGATTTGAGTTTAGGAGACGATTTGGGCTTAGCATCTCCCGCGGCCTCCCTTCTTCAAATGGATATCTTCGGAATGCTCCAGCAGAACGGCCTGGCGGAAGACGCCGTGCTGGGGGTCTTGATTCTCTTCTCGATCTTTTCCTGGACCGTCATCCTCGCCAAGATGCAGTCGTTGCGAGGCGCGCGAAAGACGAACTCGCGTTTTCTGCGGGCGTTTCGCAAGTCCCGACGATGGAGCCGGTGGTGGTGGCGAGCGAACAGTATCGTCCGTCACCGCTGGTGGCCGTATTCGATTTCGGATACGAGGAAGTCGAACGGCAGGTGAAGTCGCGCGGGTCGATCGTCAATCGCACCGCGCTCGAGCGCAGCCTTTCAGCTCGGCATCAGCGAGGAACTCGCCAAGCTGGAACGCAATATGAGCTGGCTCGCCACCACCGCGTCGGTTACGCCCTTTATCGGGCTGCTGGGCACGGTGCTCGGGATCATTAAGGCATTTGTCGGGCTTGGGACAGCAGGGCAGCGACCAGTTTGAGCGCGGTCGGACCGGGCATTGCGGAGGCGCTGATCGCTACGGCGATCGGACTAGGCGCCGCCATCCCCGCGGCCATCTTCTACAACTACTTCGGCCACGTGATCAACGAAATCGGCGCCCGCATGGACGATTTTTCCCTGGAATTCCTGAACCTGGCGGAGCGTAATTTCGGAGAGCAGTTAATGGCAATATCCCTGAATGGCGGGAACGGCAACGGGCGCGGCTTCGGGCCGCGGCGCTACACCGGGTCCGGCAGCCTTTCGGAAATCAACGTAACCCCCTTTGTCGACGTGGTTCTGGTGCTGCTGGTCATCTTCATGCTGACGGCCCACGTGATGGAGTTCGGTCTCGAAGTGGATGTGCCCGAAGACCCGCGCGGTGAAAGATACCGCACAGGAACTTCCCGTTGTATCCATTCCGAAGACAGGAGACATCTATCTGAATGGTAAGCCGATCCAACTGGTGAACCTGAAGCAGGAAATCACCGCAAAGATTCGGCGGAAAAGTCAAAGGTGTCTATGTGATGGCGGATCGCGAAACCATCTGGGATCCGATCGCGCAGGTCACCGCGGAACTGGGGGCCGCCGGATTCCAGGTCAACATGGTGACGCAGCCGGAGGATAGTTCCAAGAGACGGTAATGGCCGGTCACGTCGACATTCTCGAGCAGCAGGAACGACTCACCGGGCCCTTTTGGGGATCGCTCGCTCTCCATGGGGGTCTGGTTGCGGCGGTCGTGACTTTCTGCGATCGTCCATCCGTCGCCACACGCATCCAGTGGGGCGATCAGCAACGGCGGGCGAGTCGGCTCGGTCGCGGTGAATGCGGTGGCGACGATTCCGCTTCCCACTCACGGCCCGAAGAATCCTCTCGCCAACGATACCGAGTCGGAGGTGCCTTCGCCGCCGCCCAAAGTGAAGGTGCGGCCGAAGGTGGAAAAGCCGCCGCCCGACGCCATCCCGATCAAGACCAAGAGCGCTCCGAAGAAGTACTCCGAGGCGGCTTCGCAACCCAACAAATGGCGGGAGCAGCAGGTGGATCGCCCCAACCAGCTTTACACGCAGGGCGGCCAATCCTTGAGCTCGAACATGTACCAGATGCAGGGCGGGGGCGGCGTCGGAGTAGGCACGAATTCGCCGTTTGGGACCCAATTTGGCTGGTATGCCACGCTGCTGCGCGATCAGGTTGCGCCGCGCCTGGAGAACCAACGATGTGGATCCGCGGTTGAACCGGGCTCCGCAGGCCGCAGTACAATTTACCCTCCAGCGTGACGGCTCGCTGGTTCCGGGCTCGGTGAAAGTGACCGAATCCAGCGGCAACCGGGCGCTCGATTTTTCCGCCATGCGGGCGGTGCTCGATGCCGGCAAGTTTCCTCCGCTGCCCGCGCAGTTCGCGCGGGACCGGGCGGATCTCGAACTACGCTTTGAATTGAGGCGCTAAAACCATGAGAACTTTTATCTGGGCCGGCGTGCTTGGCGCCGCCGCGTTGCTCTTTCTGAACGCTCAGACCATCGGTCATCGGCACGGTCACCGGGGGCACCAAGCCGACCATTGCGATTCCCCAGTTCCGCGGCGCCGGAGAGGCGCAGAATTTCATGGGCGCCTTCAACGAGACCTTGCGCAAAGACATTGACGGCGCGGGGATGCTCAAGATCATTTCGCAGAGCATGTATCCGGCATTTATTCCGCAACAGCCTTCCGATTTCGCGACGCCGCCTCCGGTGCAGGAACAGCCCCGGCGACGGCGCGGAGAGATCCAAATGCAGCCCACGGGCGGCGGCAAGTGGATGGCGGATTGGGCCGGACCTCCGGTCAACACCAAATACCTGGCGTTTGGCTACACGGCCGTCACCAACGGCGTACTGGTGTTGCGCGGCTATCTTTTCGATGTGACCGCGGCGTCTCCTTCCGCTGCGCAGGTGATCGGGAAGCGCTACCTGGCGTCGAGCGTGGACGAAAAGGGCGCGCGCGACATCGCGCACCAGTTTGCGGCCGATATCATCGCGCTGTTCGGCGGGCAGTCGCTATTCGGCAGCCACATTTACTTCGTTTCCACGCGAAGCGGCAGCAAGGAAATCTGGGCGATGGACCCCGACGGCGGCAACCAGCATCCGATCACCAAATGGGGTTCGATCAGCATTCAACCGGCAGTTTCACCGGATGGCACGAAGATCGCGTTTACTAGCTTCCATCGCATTAATCCTGGTATATTTGTGTTTTCGGTAGATCCGCCTCGAGATTTACGGTTTTATAACCAGCGAGCGTCGGTAAATTCGTCGCCTTCTTTCACGCCCGACGGGAAGCAGATCATCTATTCTTCGTCGGCGCCGAACGACGTTGCTGCCGGATCTTCCTGGCGAATTTGGATGGAAGCGGTTTCCGGCCGATCACGACCTTGCGCTCCATCGATACGGAACCCAAGGTCAATCCCAAGACCGGCACCGAGATTGTTTTTGTCTCGGGACGTTCGGGTCCGCAACAGATATACCGAGATGAACCTGGACGGGACGGACTTGGAGCGGATCACCGATGGCACGGGCGAAGCGTCGAACCCGGCATGGCATCCCGACGGGCAGCTCATCGCGTTCTCCTGGACGCGGGGATTCGCCGCAGGCAAGTTCAACGTATTTGTCATGGATGTAGCGTCGCACCAGTACACCCAGTTGACACACGATGAAGGAAGAAATGAAAATCCGAGCTGGGCGCCCGATGGGGTGCATTTGGTCTTTGCATCAACGCGCAGTGGACGATCGCAGATTTATACCATGCTGGCGGACGGTAGCAAGGTCACTCACCTGACGACGCAGGGAAACAATTATTCACCTGTGTGGGGAAAATAGTAGTCGAATTCAGGAGGCGTAGTTCATGTTGAGTAAACGGAAGTTCGCTGCCAGCCTGTTTGCAGCTCTCGCTGGCGATGTTCGCGGCTGGCTGCAAGAAGAAAGCTCCGCCGCCGCCACCCCCGCCGCCGCCGGCGGCCGCACCGGCTCCAGCTCCGACGCCCAAAGCACCGACGATTGCCGCAATTCACGGCCGAGCCGACGTCGATTCAGCGCGGCCAGTCCTCGACGCTGCGTTGGGAAGTGTCGGGCGATGTCAATAACGTTTCGATCAACCAGGGAATCGGCACGGTGCAGACCACCGGCAACCGCCGCGTGTTCCCGAGCGATTCCACCACGTATACCCTGACCGCCAGCGGTCCGGGCGGCAACACGACGGCATCGGCGACTGTCAGACGTGACCGCTCCGCCGCCGCCGCCGCCGCCGCCGGCTCCGGCTCCTCAAGCGACGCTCGACCAGCGCTTGAGCTCGGACGTGCAGGACGCGTACTTCGATTACGACAAGAGCGACGTCCGGGACGACGCGCGTGAAACGCTCACCCGGGACGCGACCGCGATCAAGAGCATTCTGGCTGATTTCCCGAACGCGACGATCGTGGTAGAAGGACACTGCGACGAGCGCGGCTCGGCCGAGTACAACCTCGGGCTGGGCGATCGCCGCGCCAGTTCCGCGAAGGACTTCCTGGTGCAGCTCGGAGTTCCCGCCGATAAGTTGAAGACCATCAGCTACGGCAAGGAGCGTCCGGTTTGTACCGAGTCGAACGAGGCCTGCTGGCAAAAGAACCGGCGCGCCCATTTCTCGCCCGGGCAGTAGGATAGTAAAAGAAGTAGGTAGAATCCCGGGAGCGGGGCGGAGACGGCTCTGGTCCGCTCCCGACAGGAGAGTTGTATTATGATCCGACATGGTCTGGTGACGGCAGCGGCGTTGCTGGCGGTGATTTCGCTTACACCGTCGCGGTCGTATGGGGCAAGCAAAGAGATCCAGGAGTTGCAGCGGGATGTCGCGCAGTTGCAGGACATGGTGCGGCAGCTCCAGCAATCGCAGGATCAGAAACTGGTTGAGATTCGCACCCTGGTGCAGCAGTCTCTGTCCGCGGCCAACGACGCCAGCCGCGCGGTGGCGGTGATCCAGAGCAGCATGCAGCAGAGCTTGCGCGACCAGGAAAGCAAAGTAGTGGCCCCGGTGGTCGGCCTGACCACCCGCATGGATGGTGTGTCGAACGACGTGCGGGCGCTACAGCAATCGATGGCGGACCTTTCGAGCTCCATCGCCAAGATTCAGGCGCAGCTCACCGATGTCGGCAATGCGGTGAAGGTGCTGCAGGCGCCTCCCCGGCCTCCGGGGCAATCGGGCGCGACGCAGGGTGGCGGTCCGGGCATGGCAAGTGCGGCCCCGGCTGGGCCGGACACGCCTACGATGTCTGCTCACTGACCTGTACACCGCCGCCAACAACGATCGCATGGGTGGCAAGTTCGACCTGGCGCTGCAGGAATACGGCCAATTGCTGCGCTGGTACGGCAATACGGAACTGGCGCCGAACGCCCAATACTACGTCGCGTGGATTCACGCTTCGCAGGGCGATTACGAATCGGCCGTCAAAGAATACGACATGGTGCTCGAGAAGTATCCGGACAATAACAACAAGATGCCGGATGCGTTTTACGGCAAGGGGCTGGCGCTGGCGAAGTCTGGGCCGCCGGACCGAAGCCAACCGCGAATTTCAGGAACTGCGCAAGCGTTTCCCCAGCAACTCACTGGCGCAGCAGGCCTGCAAGCAGATCGTTTCCCTGGGGTATCAGTGCGGCTCGGCCCGAGCCGCCTCCCCCAAGGGGAGCAAGCGTCACAAGTAGGTTCCCGTCCGTCTCCCTCCTGTTAGACTGGAGCCGTATGGCGCCCCAGTCTCCCAATCCCCCAACAACTTACGAAGAGCTGGCCGGCATGATCGGGCACTCGCTGGTCTCCCCGGAGTTGACCGATGAGCAGGTCGTGGCCGGAATCGAGCTGGCGAAATCCCGGGGTGCGGGATTTGTCAGCGTAAGGCCCTGCGACCTGGACCTGGCGGCGCGATCGCTCACCGGCAGCAGCGTGAGATTGGGCAGCGTCTGCGGGTTTCCCCACGGATCATCGAACACGGCGACGAAGCTCTACGAATTGCGCGACCTGGTTCGCCGCGGAGCCCGCGAGATCGACCTGGTGATCACCGTTTCGAAGCTGCTCTCTCGCGAGTTCCAGCATGTGCAGACCGAGTTGCTGCAGGCGGCGGAGAGCTGTCATAAAGACGGCGCGCGGCTGACCATAACTTTGGAGAACGGGTATCTGACCGATGAGCTGAAGATCATCGGTTGTCTGTGCGCCGAACGGGCCGAGGCCGATTTCGTGAAGACCTCGACGGGATTCGGGCCAGGTCATTGGACCGTGGCGGACCTCCTGCTCATGCGTAAACACGCGCCGGAAGAGATGGGCGTGGAGGCGGAAGGGGCGAAGACTCTGGAAGAGGCCCTGGAGGTCCGCGGGCTGGGATGCGCGAGGATCCGGACCAGCGCCACGGCGTCGATTTTGGATGATTGGAAGGCGCGGCTCAAGGAGATAAGTGCCTCCTAAGTGAGGAGGGTACCTCGTGTTATGCTGAGATTCTTCGCACGATGCCGCAAACGAAGTCGCTCCCGCGTATCTGCATCGCGTTGGGCCTGCCAGACGTTCCAACCCTGCTGGACCACGCCCGCCGTGAGGCCGAGGCGGGGGAAACCTTTTTAGAATTCCGGCTGGATTTTCTCGATCACCCGTGCAAAGGCGCGGAGGCAATCGCGCCATTTCTGGAGCAATTTCCGGATTGCACGATCCTGGCGACATGCCGGCGGCATCAGAATCACGGAAAATTCAACGGCAGCATCGAAGAGCAACTGGCCATTCTCGAGACGGCGATGCGAAGCGGGGCGCACGCGATCGATATCGAAATCGAGAGCGCCGAGGCGGCCCAGGACAAGCTGGCGCCGTTTCGCGGCCGCGTGCAGGTGGTCGTTTCGTACCACAATTACGAGGCCACGCCGCCGATGGATACGGTGGTGAACCGCGTGATGCGGGTCCCGGCCGATGCGTACAAAGTGGTAACGACCGCGCGGAAGCCGTCCGACAACGTTCGCGTGCTTTCGGTGGCGAAGGCGCTGCCGAAAGAGCGGCTGATCGTGCTGGCGATGGGCGAGCTGGGGTTCCCGACGCGGGTCCTTTCGCCGGTGTTCGGCGCGGTCTACACCTACGCGGCGCCGATGTTCGCCCAGGGCACCGCGGCGGGGCAGGTGAGTGCGCACTACCTGCGCCATCTGTACCGGGTGGAAAAGCTGAAGAAGAGCGCCAAGATCTACGGCGTGATTGCGGACCCGATCCGGCACACGATTTCCCCGGCGGTACACAACCGCGCGTTCCAGTCGAAGCGCATGGATGCGGTATACCTGCCGTTTCTGGTTTCTCCGGCGCACCTGCGCGATTTCTTTTCGATGGCCGAGAAACTGCCGCTGGCGGGCTTCAGCGTAACGATTCCGCACAAGCAGAAAATCATCCGCTACCTGGACGTGGTGGATCCGCTGGCACGGCGCATCGGCGCCGTAAACACGGTGTGGCACAAGGCCGGGAAATGGCGCGGAACGAACACCGACGCAGCCTGGAATTACAGGGCCGCTGGCGCGGCTGATCAAGCTGCAGCGCTCGTCGGTGCTGGTGGTGGGCAACGGCGGCGCGGCCCGCAGCGCGGTATTCGCGCTTTCCGACGCCGGCGCGAAGATCTCGCTGGTGGGACGGAATCCGGACCGCGTGCGCGCGCTGGCGAAGATCTGCGGCGCCGAACCGCTGCTCAAGGAACAACTGGCGTCGCGCCATTTCGATGCGCTGGTGCATGCCACGCCGCTCGGTATGTTTCCGCACGTGAACGAGTGCTTCTTCAACGGAAACATTCCGGCCGAAGTGGTGTTCGACATGGTCTACAATCCCTGCGAGACGGAGCTGTTGCGGCGCGCGAAAGAGCAGGGCAAGACGCCGGTGGTGGGCCTCGAGATGTTCATCGAGCAGGCGGTCCGGCAGTTCGAGCTGTGGACGGGCGATACGGCGCCGCGCGCGGTAATGCTCAAGGCGGCGGCCGAAGCTTTGGAGCATCATAAGTAGTATGAAGATCACGCGAAGGAAGCTGGCGGCGGCGGTGCTCGGTCCCGCGGCAGCCGCGGCTGCGCAAACTCAGCCACCCGCGGAGGCGCCGCTCGTGAAAGCGGCGCGCGATCGCAACCAGGCAAACTCCGCGGCGCTCGCGAAGGTGGACCTTCCGATGGCCACCGAGCCCGCTTTTCAATTCAAAGCCTGAGGCGCATTTATGGCCGCCACCCCCGCAGACGTTTTCTTTGCCACGATTCCGGAATTGAACGCGCGGCTGAAGGCGCGGGAATTTTCGGCTGTCGAACTGATCCGCGCGTTCAACGAGCGGCTGGCGCAGCTCGGTCCGCGCTATAACGCCCTGGCGCTGGCGCTCCCGCAGGAGGCCATCCACGCCGCCAAGATGGTGGATGCCGAGATCAAGCGCGGGCGCTTCCGCGGCCTGCTGCAAGGCATTCCCTACGCGGTGAAGGACCTGCTGGCATACGCCGGGCAGCCGACCACGTGGGGCGCCAAGCCGTACGCCGGGCAGGTGTTCGATTACAACGCCAAGGTAATCGACAAACTGAACGGCGATGGCGCGGTGATCACCGGCAAGCTCTCGATGGTGGAGTTGGCGGGCGGCGGCGGATACCGCTACGCGTCGGCCTCACTGTTCGGGCCCGGGTTGAATCCGTGGGATCGGACGCGGTGGTCGGGTGGATCGTCGAGCGGGTCGGCCGCGGCAGTGGCGGCGGGGCTGGCGACGTTCACGATCGGGTCGGAGACGTCGGGGTCGATTGTGACGCCGGCATCGTTCTGCGGAGTGACGGCGTTGCGCCCGACGTACGGGCTGGTGAGCCGGCACGGCGCGATGGCGCTTTCCTGGACACTCGATAAGCTGGGGCCGTTCGCGCGGTCGGCGGAAGATTGCGGCATCGTCCTGCAGGCGATTTCCGGGGGCGACAAAAAGGACCCGGGATCGGCGGGGAAGACGTTCTACTACACGCCGCAATATGCGCGGCCGCTCAAGGAATTGAAGGTGGGCTATGCGCCGGTGGACTTTGCCGAGCGCGCGGAGCCTTCGGCGCGTCCGGCGTTCGCGGCGGCACTCGAGGCGATCCGAGCCTCCGGCGTACAACTAGTGGAGGCGAAGCTGCCCGAGTTTCCCTACGGCGCCGTGCTCTCGACGGTTCTCGCGGGAGAGATGGGGTCGATCTTCGAGCCGCTGATCGCGAGCGGGAAGGTGGACCAACTGGCGGACCAGCCGCAGATCGCGGGGCTGAAGGCTTCGCTCGAAGTTCCAGCCAAGGAATACCTGCGGGCGATGCGGGTGCGAAGGCTGATCCAGGAGCAGGTGCTCGCGATGTTCGCGAAGGTAGACCTGCTGATCGCGCCGGGACGCTCGGGGCCCGCGGTGAAGGTGGATCAGCCGCTCGATGGCAGCGGGGCCGCGCCTGCCCCACCAGCCCCGCCTTCGGGGATGGCCGGGATCGTCCAGATGGGCAACCTGGCGGGACTGCCGGCGCTGGTTCTGCCGTGCGGCTTTGCGGACCGGATGCCCGTGGCGTTGCAAGTGGTGGGGCCGCCATTTTCCGAGAACACGCTGCTTGCGGTGGGCAAAGATTACCAGTCGAAGACCGACTGGCACCGGCGCCGTCCGCCCGGGGTTTAGCGGGCTGAAGCCCGCCGCAGACTGAAGTCTGCCCCACAGTTTGGCGGCCTAACGAAAATCTCAGTAGGACGTCTACCCTGCATGCGTCAAGTTGGGTAGAATGTCTGCTGAGAACATGGCGAACGAATCTTCCGACAAAATTCAACTCCTGCAGGGAACGCTCGATATGTTGATCCTGCGCACCCTCCTGTTCGGGCCGGCACACGGGCACCAGATCGCCAAACATATCCAGCGCACTACCGAAGATCTGCTGCAAGTCGAGCACGGGTCGCTTTATCCGGCGCTCCACCGGCTGGAGCGCAAGGGCTGGATCGCGGCGAAATGGGAGGCCGCGGGCAAGGACCTGAAGCGCGAATTCAAATATTACCGGCTCACGCCCGCGGGAAAGAAGCAGCTTGTCGCGGAAGAGTCGAAGTGGAAGAAGCTGACGGGCGCGGTCGCGCGCATCATGTGGCCGGCCGAGGAGGGCTGAGATGCAATTAGGCAATACGGCATTGCTGAAGGAGGATGTTCGCGAGGCGTGGGGATGGATTTGGCTGGAGCGCGTGGCTCAAGACGCACGGTACGGCCTGCGTCTGCTCCGCAAGAATCCGGGCTTCAGCGCGGTAGCCATTCTCTCACTCGCATTGGGCATCGGAGCGAATACGACGATTTTCGGATTGCTCGATACGCTGCTCCTCAAGTCCCTGCCGGTGCGGGATCCGCAATCGTTACTGTTTGTCGCCAAGCAGGCGGAGGGCGGCGGCATCGACCCGGTGTTCTACTACGAGACTTACCAGCGTCTTCGGGCTGCACAGCCGTTCTTTCAGGAGCTTGCGTCGTATAGCGAACGGGTTCCCATGAATCTGAACGTCGATGGAGCCGCCGAATCGACCATGGGCCAGATTGTCTCGGGAGACTATTACTCCGTCCTCGGTGTTCCGCCGGTTGCCGGCCGCGTCTTCACCCCCGAAGACGACCAGTTCCCCGGAGCGCATCCCGTGGCAGTGATCAGTTACGCCTATTGGCAGCGGCGGCTGGGAGGCGCATCGGCGGCCATCGGCCGGAAAGTACTCATCGACGGGACGCCATTCACTATCATCGGTGTCACGCCGCCTGGATTCTTCGGGCTCCAAGTCGGGGATGCGCCGGACATCAGCGTCCCCGTGATGATGCAGCCGCAGGTAATGCCCGACAAAGAGAACCGGCTGGGACGTCCGCGCAACACGGTGGAGTGGCTGACCCTTTTCGGAAGACTGAAGCCCAACGTCACGGCTCCGCAGGCAACCGCCGGATTGCAGGTGCTGTTTCACCACATTCAAACGCAGCTTGCGTCCGAAATCGGGCTCGAGAAAGCGACCTGGCGGCAGGAATCGGTGGACGCCAAACTTATATTGGTGCCTGGTGGCACCGGGCTTGCCTATTGGGCCAGTGCGCTCCTAGTGCGCTTCCTTTCCGTGGGTGCGCTGCCGATCCGACTCGACCTCTCGCCCGATTGGCGGATCCTGGGATTTACCGCCGGCATTTCCGTGGCGACTGGCGTTCTCTTCGGGCTGGCTCCGTCCCTCCGCGGGGCACGGATCGATCTGGCGGCGGCGCTCAAGCGGGGCGGCCGCGGAGCGAGTACGCAGCAACGCCTGGTACGGGCGCTCTCGGTGCTCCAGGTAGCGCTTTCGCTGGTCCTGCTGATCGGCGCGGGCCTGCTGGTGCGGACGCTGCGCCATGTCGACGGAATCGATCGGGGCTTCCCGCGCAACCGTGTGTACGCTGTATCGCTTGCGCCGCGCGGCAGCGATCAGAAGAACGGGCCGAATGGCCCACGGTTGAACCGCATCTACCTCGATCTGCTGGAACGGGTGCGCGCGATTCCGGGCGTCGCCTCCGCCTCGCTGGCCGGCGAGCCTCCCACCATGCGCGGGTACGGCCGCCCGTACAAGACGCAGGACGGCTCGCAGTTTTTTGCGCACCAGAATCAGATCTACCCCGGCTACTTCGAGACTCTGGGGTCGGCCATCGTCCAAGGCCGCGACTTTGGTCCGTCCGATATGGCCGAGGGCGCGCCGCTCGTCGCCATTATCAATGAGACGCTGGCGCGGCGAGTGTTTCCCGGTGAAAGCCCGCTGGGCAAGCGAATCGTATGTACCGGGCGGATCTCCATGGGGGAGCGCGGAAGCCCCTGCGAGGTGATCGGCGTGGCGCGCGATGTGGCCTACGCGAACCTCAAGGCCGCGCCGGAAAACGCGATGTACCTGACCTACCTCCAGGCTCCGACCGGACGCGGCGAAATGGAGCTGATCGTGCGCACGTCAGGCGAACGCACCAATGTGGCCGCCGCATTGCGCCGCGAGGTCGCTGCAATGGACCCGTACCTGCCGACTCTTGAGGTTCGCACGCTGGCGGCCGAAGTCGACGCGGTGCTGATGCGCGAGCGGCTGATGGCGCTGCTTTCGACCGTATTCGGAGCGCTTGCGCTGCTGCTGGCGACGATCGGGCTATACGGTGTGGTGGCTTATTCCGTAAGCCGGCGCACCCAGGAGATCGGAATTCGCATGGCATTGGGGGCAAGGCCCCGGCGCGTTCTGGAGCAGGTGTTGGGCGACACGCTTTCGCTGACTGCGCTCGGCATCGTCTGCGGCTTACCTGCTGCGTTGGCCTCGACACGGCTGCTGGCCGGATTTCTCTACGGCGTCAGACCGGATGACCCGCTGGTCCTGTTGGGGAGCGCAGGTTTCCTGACGGTGACGGCGGCCATCGCGGGATATATTCCAGCGAGACGGGCGGCGCGGATCGATCCCGTGATTGCACTGCGAGAAGAGTGAGGGGTGCTATGAACTGGCGGCGACGAAAACAACGCGAACGGGATCTGGAGCGTGAGATTCGCGCGGATCTCGAACTGGAAGCTGCCGAGCACCAAGAGCGCGGATTACCACCGGAAGAGGCGCGCGATGCCGCGCGACGGGCATTCGGCAACCCGACCTTCGTGAAGGAGGACGTACGCGGGACGTGGGGTTGGGCGTCGGTGGAGCAGTTAGGGCAAGACTTCCGCTTTGCGGTGCGAATGCTGCGGAAGAGCCCCGGCTTCGCGCTATTTGCAGCCATCGCGCTGGCACTCGGCCTCGGTGCGAATGCGGCCATCTTCAGCGTCGTGGACGCCGTTCTGCTCCGCCCTCTGCCATTCGGCCATGCGGACCGTCTGGTCGAAGTCTGGGAAGACGCTTCGCACATGGGCTTTCCGCAGGCTACGCCGGCTCCGGCGAACTTCGCGGACTGGAAACTACGGAATCACGTATTTGCGGACATGGCGGCGCTCAAGGGAGATCTATACGCGCTCACGGGCGGTGGGACACCGGAGCAACTGGAAGGGAGTCCGGTGACGGCCAACCTGTTTCCGCTGCTTGGCGTCTCGCCGATCCTGGGGCGGGATTTCACGGCGGAGGAGGACCAGCCCGGCGGCCCGCGCGTAGTGATGATCGGGTATGGCCTGTGGGAACGCCGCTTCGGCGCAGACCGGGGCATCATCGGCCGCGGGATCTGGCTCAACAACCAGAAATACGTGGTGGTGGGCGTGATGCCGCGCGGCATCACCTTTCCGGAAAAATCCCAAATCTGGGTACCGCTGGCGCTGGGACCGCGCGAGTGGGCCGATCGCGGCAGCCACTACCTGCGAGTCTTCGCCAGACTGAAACCGGGCGTGACGCTGGTGGAGGCGAGGGGCGAGATGGCGGGCCTGGCTGCCCAACTCGCGCGGGAGTATCCGGCGACCAATACGAAGCTGGGGGCCGTCGTGGTGGACCTTCGCGACCAGCTGGTCGGCAATCTGAAGCCGGCGATCTGGGCGGTGGCTGCCGGGGTCGGCTGCGTGCTGCTGATTGCCTGCGCCAACCTGGCCGGTTTGCTGCTGGCGCGCGCCGCCGGCCGCGAGCGCGAGTTCGCAGTGCGTGTTGCCTTGGGGGCGGGGAGGACGCGGCTGGTCCGGCAGGCGCTGATCGAAAGCTTGCTCCTCGCCGGTCTTGGCGGCGGCGCGGGCATCCTGGTGGCCATGCTCGCGCTCCCCTTCCTGCGCCAGATGGTGCCGGCGACCCTGAACGCCTGGTCGCAACTGCGGATCGGCTGGCCGCTGCTCGGTTTCATCCTGCTTGCCTCCGCGCTCGCAGCCATCCTGTTCGGGACATTGCCGGCACTGATCCTCTCACGGCCGAACCTCGGGACTGCCTTGCGGCAGGGCGGCCGCGTGGCGGGGCGCGGCAGCACGCGCGCGAGGCGGATACTGATCGTCAGCGAGGTGGCCCTGGCGGCTGTGCTCCTGGTGGGGACCGGGCTGCTGACCCGAACGCTCTGGACGCTGGCGCACGTGCCGCTGGGCTTTCGTCCGGAAGGCGTCATGACAATGCGAACCGCGCTGCCCATCTCGCCCGATTCCGCTTACCGCAGCTTTCCGGCCCGCACGGAATTCTACCAGCGCGTGCTGGATCGCGTGACCGCCATCCCCGGCGTGATTTCGGCCGGATACACAACGTTTCTTCCGCTCACGAATGCGGGCGGCACGAGCGGCTTGATCGTGGAGGGCGCGGCGCCGCCTCCGCCCGGTCAATCGAATGACGCCAACCACCGCGTGGTCAGCGCGGATTACTTCCGGACGATGGGTGTCCGCCTCGATGCGGGCCGCTTCTTCCGCGACTCGGACGGACCGGAGGCGCCGCCGGTTGCCATCGTCAACGAGGCGATGGCCCGGCGATATTGGCCGGGAGAGAATCCGATCGGCCGGCGATTCCATCTCGGCCGTTCCGTCGAGAACATCTGGTTCACGATCGTCGGCGTGGTGGAAGACGTCCGGCAGATGGGGCTGGATGTAAACGGCCGCGCCGAGATGTACTTCCCGTACACGCAGCCGGGAGGCGTCGTCGGCTATACCACGCCGCGGGATCTGGCCGTGCTGGTGAAGGGCGAACCGCTCGCTTACGCCAAATCGTTGGAGGCCGCGGTCTGGGAAGTCGACCGCAATCAGCCGATTGCCAACGTGATGCCGATGGAAGACCTGATCGCAGATAAGCTGCTTTCGCGCCAGGTAGCCGTTCAGCTCCTCGCGGCATTTGCCGGACTGGCGCTGCTGCTGGCGGCGCTCGGTCTTTACGGGTTGCTGGCTTACACCGTTTCCGAGCGGCGGCGAGAAATCGGCGTACGGATGGCTCTGGGCGCGCGCCCACAACAAGTCTCCCTCGCCGTACTAAGCGAAGGACTGCAATTGGTAGGTGCGGGCCTGATCCTCGGGCTGGCCGGATCGTGGTTTGCGATGAAAGCGCTGAAGGCCATCCTTTATGGCGTGGCGGCGACCGATGCCTGGGTCTTGGGCGGATCGACGCTGGTACTGCTCCTGGTTGGATTGACCGCGTCCTACTTACCGGCGCGGCGGGCTGCCGCGATTGACCCGATGACGGCGTTGCGGCACGAGTAAGCGGAGCGTAATATGCACTGGCTGCGGCGAAAACAGCGTGAGCGGGACCTGGAGCGCGAGATCCGCTCCGATCTGGAACTCCAGGCCGAAGAACTGCGGGAGGCCGGACTGCCGCCGGAAGCCGCGCGTGCCGCGGCGCAGCGGGCCTTCGGCAACACGGCGATTCTCAAGGAAGATGTGCGGGAGGCCTGGGGCTGGGCGCGCTGCGAACGGCTCTGGCAGGACGTCCGGTACGCCCTCCGGACTTTCCGAAACGCACCGGCATTCACGGCGGCCGCCGTGCTTTCATTGGCTCTGGGAATCGGCGCCAATACCGCCATCTTCACGCTGCTCGATGCCGTGCTGCTGCGGCCGCTGCCCGTGGCGGATGCCGCGCGTCTCGTGCAGCTTACCTATACGGGGCCCGCGGACCGGCCCGGCGACTGGAACCCCTATTTCGACTATCCGCACCTCCAGCGCTTTGGCGCCAAGGCCAAGACGCTCGCGGGCATTTTCGGCGGCGTGACGCTCGGCCGCGTCAACCTTACACACGGAGGCGCCGCGGGTCTCGCTTACTGCGATGCGTACTCCGGCAACTTCTTTTCCGTGCTGGGACTCTCCCCGCAACTGGGCCGGCTCTTTGCGAACGGCGACGATACACCCGGCTCGGCCGTCGTGGTCCTGAGCGACCGTTTCTGGCGAAGCCGCTTCGCGGCGGACCCGGCGATTATCGGCCAGACGATCGCGATCAATCAACTTCCGTTTACGGTGATTGGAGTGTCTCCGCCTGGCTTCAACGGCCTGTATCCGGGTGCTGCGCGCGATATCTGGATTCCGCTGCACGCACTCGATCTCATCAAGCGCTCGCCTAACCGCTGGTCGGAAGGATTCAGCAGTTGGCTCACCGTGGCGGGTAGCCTTGCACCGGATGTTTCGATGGAGCAGGCGCAAGCCGAACTGGATGTACTCCACCGGCAGTTGCTGGCGGAAGAGATTGCGGCGGCGGCAAGCCCGAGCGCGTTCGACCGGCGCCTGGCGCGGGATAGCCACCTATTACTGCGGCGTGCGGGAAACGGCGTGGCCAGCAACCTGGAGCTCACCTACGCGCGGCCTCTCAAGCTGCTGCTGGTAGTCGCGGGAATCATTCTGCTCATCTCATGCGCGAACGTGGCGAACCTGATGCTCGCGCGGGCTTCACAACGCCGCCGAGAGATCGCGCTGCGGATGGCGCTCGGAGCAGGGCGCTCGCGGGTGGTGAGGCAACTGGTGACGGAAAGCCTGCTGCTGGCGGGAGCTGGCGGAGCAGCCGCGCTGGCGGTCGCATGGGGCAGCGGCTCC
Organism: Terriglobia bacterium; assembly: GCA_963796675.1. Taxonomy (GTDB): domain Bacteria; phylum Acidobacteriota; class Terriglobia; order Bryobacterales; family Bryobacteraceae; genus CAWCDJ01. The sequence continues at coordinate 190,560 of CAWCMS010000013.1, read as the reverse complement.
GGGCTGGTCCGCATGATTTCGACCGGCGAGACCTATCTGCCGCTCAACGTCCATCCGGACTGGCGGGTATTCACGTTTACGGCCGCGGTATCGGCTGCCAGCGGCATTCTGTTCGGGCTCGGGCCAGCGCTGCGGGGGTCGCGCCTCGATCCGGGTGGAGCGCTGAAAGAGGGCTCGCGTGCCGCCGGAGGGCCGCGAAGACTCGACCGCGCCCTGGTGGCGGCGCAGGTCATGCTCTCGCTGGTGTTGGTGACCGGCGCGGGGCTGTTCACCCGGACCTTGTCGAACCTGCGGAGCGTTTACGCAGGGTCCGGCGTCGACCATATTCTGATGTTCTCCGCCGACGCCAGGCTCGCCGGGTACTCGAAAGACCGGGCGCCGCGCCTGTATCGCACGATCGCCGAAACCTTGGCGGGCCAGCCCGGCGTCGAGTCCGCGTCGGTTTCCATCGTGCGGCCCGTGGTGGACGACGCTTATTTTCTCGACGATCGAATCCACTCCCTCGACGGCCGGCAACTGCCCGAAGCCGAGACGATCCCCGTGGCCTGGAACGCGCTCGGTCCAGGATATTTCGCCACGGTGGGAATCCCGATTCTGCTGGGCCGCGACTTCGAATACCGCGATACCGGCGACGGCGTCATCGTCAGCGAATCACTGGCGCGGCGTGCGTTTCCCGGGGCGAATCCGATCGGCCATAGGATCGATGGAGCGGAGGTGATCGGCATGGTGAAGGACGCGCTCTACAACGGCGTTGCCGCCAAACCGCGACCCGTGCTGTACCGCCCGTTGTTCCAGTCCGAAGGCGGCATCGACTTCGGCCAGTGGCTCGGGGTCGGGTTTGTTTCTTTCGAGGTGCGCTACCGCTCAGGTGTGGGTGAGGCGGCAGATGTGCGCCGCGCAGTGGCCTCGGTAGACCGTAATCTTCCGATCTTCCGGGTGAAGACGCTGCGCGCGCAGGCCGACGATTCGCTCCTGCGCGAGCGGCTGTTGGCGCTGCTCTCGGCCTGCTTCGGAGTGCTGGCGCTGCTGCTTGCCTGTCTGGGACTATACGGGCTGGTGGCGTATGGCGCCGGGCGGCGGACCGCGGAGATCGGCATCCGCATGGCATTGGGAGCGCGGCGCCGCCAGATCCTCTGGCTGGTCGCGCGGGAAACGCTATGGCTGGTCGCGGGCGGCGTGGCGGCGGGCGTCCCGCTGGCCTTGGGACTCACACGGTACGCCAAGTCGCTTCTCTTCGGCGTGGCGCCGGACGATCCGGTGACGCTGGCGGTCGCGGCCGGGCTGCTGATCGGTGTCGCGGCACTCGCCGCCATCCTGCCGGCGCGGCGGGCCTCGCGGATCGATCCGATGGCGGCTCTGCGGTACGAATGACCGTCTATTTCGGGCTGCTATTGACTTTCGTTATCATTGCCCGCTTGCGTGCCACTGATTAGAGTCAGGCAGGATGGCTCGCATGCAGCGACCGCTGAAGGCTGTTCTCTTCGCCATCGGTCTGATGGCACTCTTGCCTGGAGGGTCCCGGGCTCAGGATCCCACGGGTTGGCAGATTTCACCGGAAAAGATCAATATCCAGACCGGGACCACGCGCGTTTTGCAGATCCTCGACGATAACGCGCAGGAGTTGCACGGAGCGCTTTGGTCTATCGACAAGGCCGACCTCGCGGAGATCCGCGAAGAAGAGGGCCGTGCCATTGTGGAGGCCAAGGCGGCCGGCACTATATTCGTCCGCGCCTCTCTGGGGGGCGAGACCCGAACGGCCGAGATCCGGGTCTGGCCCGCGGACCGACCGCTTCCTCCGGGGACCACGACCTGGGGGATGCATCCCATCGGGCGGGAAATCGGCGATCTGCCGGCCGTCCCAAACGCGGGGCCGGTCAACATGTTTTCGCTGGAGCAGAAGGCCGCAGGCAGCACGTATCTGCGCGGGGTTGCCGACGACGGCATTCAGGAATGGGCATGGCTCATGCCGGAAGAAACGCGGGACGTAGAGTTGATCTGCGGCGATTGGTTGGGCGGCGCGCTGGTGGGCGCCAATCGCCGCGGTTCCTTCACCCTTTACGTCGTGGCCAACGACGGTAAGCTGCGTTGGCAGCGCTCGTTCGCCGGCAAGCGAACCGCCCACGCTTACAATCTCGAGCACCTGTTGCACATCGAGGCGGAAGCCTCGGACGGTGCCGTAACCGTGACGGCGTTGGACGGCACCACCGGAGAACAGCGGTTCGAGTTACCGATTCCCGCCTCCCGCGCACACCTGAGCGGGCTGGGACGGCGGAGTTCCGGCTATATCTGCGCCCCTGGCAATCGCAGCGTGCCCGCGCGCAGCGCAGTCAGCGAACTGTTCGTGAATATCGACGGCTTCGCGTATGTGGCGTTCGCGCTCAGCGATTGGATCTTCTCTACCGGCACGTGCGCAGCGAGCGCCGCTGTCGATCCAAGAGAGATCACGTTGGCGGGCGATGAGCGGCTGATCCTGTGGCAGATCCATCCGGACGGCACTCACCGGGAGACGCTCGTGGAGCAGGTCCGGAGCCGCGGCCCGTCCTCCGCCCCCGTAGCGCTTCTCGTACCGACTCGGGCGATCATCCCCGACGGACTCGGGGGTGTTCTGCTGTCCGTCCGGCGGTTGCCGGAGGCGCGCCAGGGCGCTCCGTCGCGGTCCACCGAGTTCGTCTACCGCCTGGATGGCGACGGCAGGCTCGTCTTCAAATTGCCGCTGCCTGCCTATGAGGGTCCGCTGAAGGACGAGATGGCGCTCGGAGAGAATGACCGCGGCTTTGCCACGCGCGGCTCGCTGCTCATCGCTTTTGACATCCACGAGGGAACCGAGTCCTGGCGCTACGATACGCGCGTCCGCGGAATCGAGGTGTTCGCGGCCCTTGCCGATGGCGGCTGCCTGGTACAGACTCCCGATGCCCTGGTGAACGTGCACGACGCCGGGCATGCGGTGGAGGTGATGAAGGGAAAGGCGATGATGGACTGGAAGGGACAGCTCTACGCCAAGCACCACTAGACAGACAGAAGTGCGCGGCCCGGCGCGAGAGACTTCGTCCGGCGAGCTATTTCGGAATCTCGACCGTCTGGTTGAACGATGCCAGCTTACCTTCGACATCCTGCACCACCACGCGGGCGCGATAGGAGCCGGGAGGCGCGGCGAGGGATAAACCGGCGTTGAGTCCCTGGGCGGCCAGGCGCGGCAGAGTTTCGTCCTTGAGCGTGAACTCGATGACGCCTTCCCTGGCGGCGACGATCGCCCCGGAGGAGTCGAGCAGGGCGCCGACAAAGGTCAGCATCTGCACGTTGCGTCCATTGCGTTTCGTAAACTTCAGGCCGGAGACGTCCACGTGGATCGCCAGCGCCACCTCGGAGCCACCCGCAGCGGTGCGGTTCACTCGCGGATCGACGCGAATGGGGATGGCGGTCAGGACATCCGTGCCGGGCACCTGCCGGTCGATCGGACGAAGTTCGACGGTAGTTGCGGTGGGAGCGTTGGTGGGCGCCACGTAGCCGGGGCGCGCCTGAACGTAGCGGCCCTGCTTCGACGTGAGCTGCACCTTGATCTTGTGATACTTGCCGGGGCTGTCCTCGATCGCCGGGTGGAAGGCGAGCCGGTAGGTGGTCTCGGGAGTGGCAGCAAGCTGCCAGAGTCCGCCGGTGAGGTCGTTGCTGCCGTGGAAGAAGAGGCCGCCCGTGGCGGAAGTCGCTTCGGCCATCGCGGCAATCATGGCGTCGTTGCGCGAGGCGATGTTTTGCGCCTGAAAGGCGTAGGTGAGGGCCGGGAAGCCATAACCGGTGCCGGCTTCCGTGATGGGGCGCCCGGGCGTTTCTGCCCACACGCCTTTGGCGTCGAGCGCATTGATGACGATGCCGGCGTGGATGGCGCGGTCGACCACGGTATTCATCTCGGGCTCCAGGAAGCCGGAGAGGAAGCCGGGCGAAACCATGACGAGTACGCGTGTACCTTCGACGCGCGCGAGCAGCGCCAAGGCGGTATCGAGCGCTGCGAACGAGTTGAGCGAATCGCGGCGGCTCTGTTCCCAGGTGGCGGAAGCCTGTGCACGCACCGCGATGGTGACCGGGTCGGATGAGGCCGGTCCGGAGGCGGCCGGGCCGCGAGTTCGTTCGTTCGGGTCGATCCGCTCGCAGCCGCGCGCCTCTTCCACGGCGGCGCTGAGGGCGGATTGGTCCAGGTTGAACTCGATCAGGTAGGCCTGGAAGGGTGTCATCCGCGGGCAGGACTGCATGCCGCTTTCGGAGATGCGGGGATGCGGGCGCAGTTTGCGAATCGCCGCCGTCAGTGTGCCGGGATCCGTGGTGAAGTCGAGGACGAGCCCTTGCGATGCCGTGAAGATCGCGGCGCGCGTTCCGGCGGCCGCGGCATGGTGGGCGAACTGCTCGGCGGCGACACCGGTGCGGCGGAGTTGTTCGAAGCTGGCGTGGAAATCGTCGAAGAAGAGGAGCGTGGAGCGCGTGGGTGGCGCGGCGGCGGGCCCTATGGGGGCCGTGGGGACCTGGAACCCCGGGCCAGTCCGTGCTTCCTCAGCCGGCCTTGTCTCGACCGAAAAGGCAGCGATGGGGCGCGGCTTGCCCTGGTCGAGGATTTCGAATTCGCTTTGTTGGAGCCCGGCGACCGGACGGCCCTGCGCGTCGCGCACAACGGCATCGACCTCGACGAGCTGTGTTTCCACGGAGAGGCGGAGTTGGGGAGGAATGTAATCGTGCGCGCCGGCGCGGATCTCATCGGACTGTGGGGAGGCGAGGAGTGCGAAAGCGAAAAGAAGACCCAGAAATTTCATTGCCCTGGTGAACCGACCACAGAATAGCAGCTAGTGTGGTACGGCTCAAATTCCAAGGGAGATGATCGCGAAAGGCAGGCCGGGGCAACGAATTGCGAAAAAGCGCCGCAATTCGAAGCCAGTCCCCGCTTTGCGACCCAGCGGGTACTTCGTTCGGATGCGGAGGGGCTAGCCTCTCCCGACGTACGGCATCTTCGTCGCCATTACGGTCATGAACTGGACGTTGGCTTCGAGCGGCAGAGTGGCCATATAGACCACCGCGCGTGCCACGTGATCGAGATCCATGCGCGGTTCGATGCCTTCCATCCGCACGGTCATGGGAGTCGCCGCGTTGCCGATATCGATCTGGCCGCAGACGATGTCGTGTGCGCGGCCGTCGAGCGAGATGGAGCGCGTCAGGCCGGTGATGGCGTGCTTCGTAGAGGTGTAGGGCGCGGAATTCGGCCGCGGGACGTGCGCGGAAAGCGATCCGTTGTTGATGATGCGGCCGCCGCGCGGCGCCTGGCTCTTCATCATGCGGATGGCGTGCTGCGCGCAGAGAAACGAGCCGGTGAGATTCACGGCGACCACGCGGCTCCATTGCTCGAAGGTGAGCTCTTCCATGGGGACCGCGGGTGCGCCGATGCCGGCGTTATTGAACAGCAGGTCGAGGCGGCCGTAGGTCTCGCGGATGCGGCCGAACAGCGTGTCGATGGCCGCCGGGTCGGCGATGTCCGTGGGGACGGGGAGCATGTGGCCGCCGGACTGCGCAGCGGTTTCTTCGAGTTCGGCCTGACGGCGTCCGGCAAGCACGACGGTAAAGCCCGCGCCTTCGAGCGCGAGGCTCGAGGCGCGGCCGATGCCGCTGCCGGCGCCTGTGACGAGTGCGATCTTGCGGGATTCGGACATCAGGCGTGTCCCCGAATAACGTGCGGCTGGTAGCACTCTTCGAGGCGGCGGATCTCGTCGCCGGTGAGCTGCAATTCCGTGGCGGCAACGGCGTCTTCCAGATGCGCCAGTTTGCTCGCGCCGATGATGGGTGCGGTGACGCCGGGTTTTTGCAGGATCCACGCGAGCGCAACTCGCGCGTTGGAGACACCGCGGGCCCGCGCCACCTCGGTGATACGGTTGACGATCTCGAAATCGGAGGGCTGGTAGTAAAGGCTGTGCGCGAAGGTATCGGTTTTGGCGCGGACCGTTTCGCCGAAGTCTTCCGGCCGGCGATTGCCCATGACGAAGCCGCGAGCCAAAGGGCTCCAGGGAATCACGCCGATGCCCTCTTCGCGGCAGAGCGGAAGCATTTCGCGCTCCTCTTCGCGATAGACGATGTTGTAGTGGTTCTGCATGGTCACGAAGCGCGGAAGGCCGAGACGGTCGGCCGTGTAGAGCATCTTCGTGAACTGCCAGGCGAACATCGACGAGGCCCCGAGGTAAAGCGCTTTGCCGGCGCGGACCACGTCGGCAAGGGCCTGGAGCGTTTCTTCGATGGGTGTGTGAGAGTCGAAGCGGTGAATCTGGTAGAGATCGACGTAGTCGGTGCCGAGCCGGCGCAGGCTGGCGTCGATGGAGTGGAAGATGTGCTTGCGGGAGAGACCGCGGTCATTCCGGTCGTCGCTCATCGGGTTAAAGACCTTGGTGGCGATGACGACGCGGTCGCGCTGCGCGAAATCCTTCAGGGCGCGTCCGAGAATCTCTTCACTGGCGCCGACGGAGTACATGTCGGCAGTGTCGAAAAAGTTGATGCCGAGCTCGAGCGCGCGGCGGATGAAGGGGCGGCTTTCTTCTTCTTCGAGGACCCACTCGCGCCATTTCCTGGAACCATAAGTCATGGCACCGAGGCAGAGACGGGAGACTTGGATACCGGTGGAGCCCAGGCGAACGTAGTCCATGAGGACAGGATATCAGTGGGGGCTGCGGGAAGGGCCGAAAGATAGAACGTGCGGCTGGCCGCCATTGCCAGGTCCCGACGCGGAGAACTGTGCTCTCCTGAAGGTATGGCGGTCAAGCGGAAGGAGGCGCGGCTCTGGTTCGTCCGGGGACGGGTGCAGGGAGTAGGCTACCGCTATTTTGCCCAAAAATCGGCCTGGGATCTCGGGCTCACGGGCTACACGCGCAACCTCGATGACGGCCGGGTGGAGGTCTACGCGGTTGGTCCGAAGGAGAAGCTGGAAGAGATGGCGGCACGCCTTTATCGCGGCCCGCGGTGGGCCGATGTGCGCGGCGTGGACGAGCAGGAAGCCGCGGTGCAGCAGTGCGGCGCGTTCGAGATCGAGGCTTGAGCCATGATCGCAGGTAGCCGATGAATCCCGATTTTCTGGTGATTGGAGCCGGCGTGGCCGGACTTCGCGCAGCGATCGAACTTGCGGAAGCGGGTCGCGTGCTGGTGGTGGCGAAAGAGAGCTTGCAGGAATCCTCGTCCGAATATGCGCAGGGCGGTATCGCGGTGGCGCTGAGTGACGACGATGAAGTCGAACTGCACGAGCAGGACACGCTCTTCGCGGGCGACGGCCTGTGCGACCGCACGGCGGTGCGGACCCTGGTGGAAGAGGGGCCGGCGGCGATCCAGCAGTTGATCGAGTGGGGCGCCGAATTCGACCGCGAGGGCTCGAAGCTGGCCTTCACCCGCGAGGGAGCGCACAGCCGCAATCGGGTGCTCCACGCACACGGCGATTCGACGGGCCGCGAGATCGCGCGAACGCTCTACAGGAAGGCGGCCTCGCTCGAGAACGTCACCTTCCGCAGCCACGCGGCGACTACCGAGCTGCTGGCGGCCGAGGGGGAGGTATGGGGCGCCTGGCTGCACGAGGCGGTCGGCGCGCGGGCTGTGCTGCTGGCCACCGGCGGGCTGGGTGCGGTGTACCTGAATACGACCAACCCGGAAGTGGCCACGGGCGATGGCGTGGCGATGGCGTATCGCGCCGGCGCCGTGATCGAAGACATCGAGTTTGTGCAGTTTCACCCTACCGCGCTCCACGTGGAGGGCGCACCGCGATTCCTGCTCTCGGAGGCCCTGCGCGGCGAGGGAGCCCAACTGCGAAACGCGGGAGGCGAGCGGTTCATGGAGCGCTATCATCCGCTCGGCGACCTGGCTCCGCGCGACGTAGTGGCTCGGGCGATCACAGCGGAGATGAACCGAACCCTGGCTCCGCATGTGTGGCTGGATTTCCGGCATAAGGAGCGCGGCTTTGCGCGGGCGCGGTTTCCCAGAATCTACGAGACCTGCCTGCGTTATGGGATCGATCTGGAGACGGAGGCGGCGCCGGTGGCCCCGGCGGCGCACTACGCGATGGGCGGCGTGAAGACCGATCTCGACGGACGCACGAATCTGCGCGGCCTCTACGCGGCGGGCGAGGCGGCCTGCACGGGAGTCCACGGGGCCAACCGGCTGGCGAGCAATTCGCTGCTCGAAGGCGTGGTGTTCGGAGCGCGCGCGGGGCGAGCCATGCGCGAGCAGACGAGCCGCGGCGGAGGGGCTCGGCCGCCCGCGCCGGCCGGAGCGGGGCCGGCCAGCGGAGAGATCGATGTACGGCAGATTGCGTGGGAGAACTGCGGGATCGTGCGGAATGCCGGAGGGTTGAAGCGTGCCATCGGGATGCTCGAAGGGCATCTCGGCCGGAACGAAGCGTTAGTGGCATGGCTGATCGCGCGGTGCGCGCTGGCACGCGAAGAGAGCCGCGGCGCGCATTTCCGTACGGACTTTCCTGAAAAGCGGGCGGAGTTTGAGAAACATTCGGTGGTGAGGGGTGATGGGGAAATCGAATTCCGGTAGGATTGCGGTTTGCGCAGTGTTGATGCTTGCCGTGGGAGCCATACCGCCCGCTTCGCCGCATTCGGTGCTGTGGACGGCGCCCGCGATTTTGGCCGCCGCCATGCTGATCGCGTGGGCGGCGGAATCGGCGCAGTTTTTCATCGCCCAGGGATTCGCGCTCGCCATCCTGGCATGGCTGCAGACGCTACCCGAGTTCGCAGTGGAGGCTGTGCTGGCCTGGCAGCGGCAGGTGCCATTGCTGATGGCGAATCTCACGGGCGCACTGCGGCTGCTGACCGGGTTGGGATGGCCGATGATCTATGCCACCGCGGCGTTCTTCCACCGGAGAAGGCATGGAAGGCCGCTCGGCGAGATCCGGCTGCGGCCCGAGCAGTCGGTGGAGGTGGTCGGGTTGCTGGCATCGATGGCTTGGATCGCCGTGGTGGTGTGGAAGCGGTCTCTGAATCTGTGGGATGCGGCAATCCTGATCATGGTGTACGCCGTGTACCTGGGGCTGCTGCAGCGCATGCCCTCCGAAGATGCGGAATCGATCGACGAACTGGAGACGGTTCCCCGCGCGATCGTGACGGCGCCGAAAGGGGCGCGAATCGCGACGATCACCGGGCTCTTCCTGGTGGGCGGCGGGTTGATCTACTTCACGGCCGAGCCGTTCCTGGCGAGCCTGCTGGCCCTTTCGGCCGTGGTGGGAATTCCGAACTTCGTCTTCGTGCAGTGGGTGGCGCCGTTCGTTTCGGAGTTTCCGGAAAAGGTATCGGCCTTCTACTGGGCGCGGACCGTGGAGCGGGCGCCCATGGCACTGATGAATATGGTCTCGAGCAATATCAACCAGTGGACGCTGCTGACGGCGATGCTGCCCATCGTATACTCGCTGAGCATGGGCGTGCCGTCCGCGATCCCGATGGACCTGGAGCATCAGCTCGAACTGCTGATGACGCTGGGCCAATCGCTGGTGGGCGCGCTTCTGCTGGCGAAGATGCGGCTGGTCTGGTGGGAGGCGGCGGGGCTGTTCGTGCTGTGGGCGGCGCAATTTGCGCTATCGCCCACGGGCATGGGCCGTCCCTTCTTTGTAGGCGCCTACTTCGGGTGGGCCGCGGTGGAGACCGTCCGAATGGTCGGCAGACCGGACCGCGCCGAGGCGTTCCGACAATTCGGAGCAATGTGGAACAGCCATTTGAAGCGGTTGCGATAAAATAGAGTCACACACAAAATGCGAGAACGAATACGGTCTACGACGGTGATCTGCGTCCGTCGGGACAACAAAGTCGTCATGGCCGGAGACGGACAGGTGACGCTCGGACACGAGGTTCTGAAGGGCAACGCCAAAAAACTGCGGCGCCTGTATAACGATAAGATTCTAGCGGGTTTCGCAGGCTCTACCGCGGACGCGTTTGCGCTGTTTTCGCGGTTTGAAACCAAGCTGGAGCAGTTCAACGGCAACCTTTCCCGCTCGGTGGTGGAACTCGCCAAAGACTGGCGAACCGACCGCGCCCTGCGGCACCTGGAAGCCCTGCTGCTGGTGGCCGATACGAAGAATACCTACCTGGTGAGCGGCAACGGAGACGTGATCGAGCCGGATGAAGGGGTGGCGGCGATCGGCTCGGGCGGCCCCTTCGCGCTCTCGGCAGCTACCGCGTTGATGCGCAATACCAAGATGTCGGCGAAACGGATCGTGGAAGAAGCCATGGAGATCGCCGGTAAGATCTGCATCTATACGAACGATAACGTTACGTACGAGGAATTGGAGTAAGGCGATGGTAATCTATCTGCCGGGGCAATCCGTGGACGAGGAACCGATTCTGGACGAGCTGACCCCTCGCGAGATCGTTCGGGAACTGGACAAGCACGTGGTGGGGCAGGCGGAAGCAAAGCGCGCCGTCGCCATCGCACTGCGGAACCGCATCCGCCGGCAGAAGCTGCCGCCGGAGATGGCCGAAGAGGTGATGCCGAAGAACATCCTCATGATCGGCCCCACGGGCGTCGGGAAGACGGAACTGGCCCGACGGCTGGCGAAGCTCTCGAATTCGCCCTTCCTCAAGGTGGAAGCGAGCAAGTTCACGGAAGTCGGGTACGTGGGGCGCGACGTGGAGTCGATGATCCGCGACCTGGTGGACATCGCCATCGACATGGTGCGTGAGGAGCGGCTGGACGAGGTGGCCGACCGCGCGGAATCGAACGCCGAGGAGCGGTTGCTCGACCTGCTGATGCCGCCGCAGACGGAGCCGAGCGAGAGCGCCGACCGGACGCGCGAAAAGCTGCGCGAGCGCCTGCGCGAAGGCAAGCTCGACGAGCGGTTGGTGGAGCTCGACGTGAAAGACCGCGGGCCGACGTTCGAGATCACCACAAACGCGGGAATCGAAGAGATGGGCATCAACCTGAAAGACATGCTGCCCAGTCTTTTCGGCCAGAAGACGCGGCGCCGGAAGATGCGGGTGGCCGAAGCGCTCGATTACCTGGTGCAGGAAGAAGAGCAGAAGCTGATCGACATGGACCAGGTGACGCGCGTGGCGCTGGAGCGCGTGGAATCGAGCGGCATCATCTTCCTCGACGAGATCGACAAGATCGCCGGCCGCGAAAGCGGGCACGGTCCGGACGTGAGCCGCGAGGGCGTGCAGCGCGATATCCTGCCGATCGTGGAAGGCACCACCGTGAACACGCGATACGGGTTCGTGCGGACGGACCACATTCTGTTCATCGCGGCCGGAGCGTTCCACGTTTCGAAGCCGAGCGACATGATTCCGGAGCTGCAGGGGCGGTTCCCGATCCGCGTGGAGTTGAAGTCGCTGTCGGTGGAGGACTTCATCCGCATCCTGAAGGAGCCCAAAAACGCGCTGGCGAAGCAGTACACGGCGCTGCTCGAAACCGAAGGCATCAAGCTGGTGCTGACGGAAGACGCGCTGGAGGAAGTGGCGAAATTCGCGGCGCAGGTGAACGAGCGGGCGGAGAACATCGGCGCGCGGCGGCTGCACACCATCATGGAGAAGCTGCTGGAAGAAGTCTCGTTCGAAGGTCCGGACTTAAAGAAAAAGACCGTGAAGGTGGACGCGAACTATGTGCGCAAGCAACTGGCGGACATCGTGAAGGATCAGGACCTGAGCCGGTACATTTTGTAATTTGGTATATCCACCGGTCGGGGAAATGCAGTAACCGAAGTCTATACGATAACGTTTACCTCTGCGGTCTTGTGGAGGGCTGGAATTGGACCTATCCTCGGGACCAAGGGAGAAGCGCCTATGTTTGAGGATTCCGAAGCCGCCGGCTCCGAGTGCTCCATCTGCCTTCAGGAGCACGATGACGAGATCCACGCTGCGACCCTGAGTATCCACCACTGGTGGCGCGAGCAGGTCACGCGCTACTTTTACGAAGAGAGCGAGAACACCAGCGACAGTCCCGCGGCGGCCTAGGTGACTTGCGATGCCAACCGCTTCGGCGCGACCAGTTGATAGCTGGTCGTGACCAATTCGGCGACCTCTTCCCAATCGACCTTGCCGGCATCGAGCCGCAGGGCGACCCAGCCTCTCGAGCCGATATAGGCGGGAAGGTAGAAGCGAGCCGGTTGGCCAGCCGCCAGTGCCGCGTTGTCACCCGGGAGGACTTTGCACGCAATCGACACGATTCCGTCGCCGTGGTGATTGTTCAGGAAATAAGCGAAGGTCCTCTTGCGCACCAGGAACGCGACGTGTCCGTGGCAGTCCTCGCGAACCGCTTCCGGCAACGCGAGGCAGAGCGTCGATAACCGCGCCGGGCAGCGGTCCCCGCCAGAGGGTCGAGTCGGCATGGTTCCATTTTGACTCAAGTAGGGGAAGCCTTGATTTGGTGGGCCCTGTAGGATTTGAACCTACGACCGACGGATTATGAGTCCGCTGCTCTAACCGCTGAGCTAAGGGCCCCCTAAGACCTCACTATCGCACGAATTCTAAGCGAAGGGGCTGCTCGGCCACCGTTGCCAGGACTGCGAAATTTAATGCAACGGCGCCACTGCGCGGGAATCCACTTGGCTCATGGGAGCGCGAGGGCTTCGTGTCGCCGGACTGTTGTGTGCAATCTCATGGTGTGCCCGGGCACAGGCCGGCGGGGCGGACTTGCAGCAGCTCAAACAGAAGCTCCAGCAACTCGAGTCGGAAATGACGACTCTGCAGCGGCAGATCGCCGCGCTCGAGCAGGCACAGAAGGCGCGCGCTGTGCCCCCGCAGCCGGCTGCCGCCCCGGCGGCCGTGGCGGGGCCGCGGCTGCCTGTCACGTACATTGGCAACGAAACGCGAACCCGCCAGACCGATTCCGATTTCCCCGAAGAGGCGGCCCGCCTCAACAATGAAGAGATCGACCCAACGCTGAAGGGCTACTTTCGCGTGCCCGGCACGCAGACGCTTATCCGCTTCAGCGGCTTCGTCAAAACCGATTTCTTCTACGACACCAGCTTCGCGGGGCTCTTCTACGGCGGCATGGTGCCGGCGAGCTTCCCGGACGCGCCGCAGCCGAATTCACTCAACTCGACCGTGGCTGTCCGGCCTTCGCGGTTTGTCTCGGAGTTCCGCCAGCCGCTCGGCAACGACACGTTGAAGGTCTTCATGGACTTCGATTTCTACGGCGTAGTCGGGCGGAACGTGCCGAACCTGCGGTCATTCTGGGGGCAGTACAAAAACTTTCTCGCGGGCCAGACCTGGAGCGTCTTCGGAGATCCCGACGTGTGGCCGGACACTCTCGACTTCCAGGGGCCGCCGGGTATGATGGGGCTGCGCACGCCGCCGTTGCGCTACACCTACGCGTTCGATTCCGAGAACTGGATCGCCGCCTCGGTCGAGAAGTCCGGTACGGACGCGCCGTTCAGCACGGTCTTCGGCGTGCCGGTGCCGACTTCCACGCGGCCGGACTTTGCCGCGCACTTTCGCCACGAGAACAACCACGGGCACATCCAGGTGGGGGCGATCGTGAGGTCGGTGGGCGGCTTCATCCCCGATACGAACATTCCGGACTTGAGAAGGCACCGCACGGGATACGGCGCGTCGGTTTCCGGGGCGTGGCGGTTCGGCCGGTCGCGAGACAACATCGTGTTCCAGGGGATCGGCGGCCGCGGTATCGCAAACTACTATAACGACAACTACGGCCTGGGCTCCGACGTGGGATTCGACGCGAACGGGCACCTGGTGGCGACTCCGACCTGGTCGGCCTCCGCGGGCTACCAGCACTACTGGACGAAGCGCCTGCGCTCCACCGCGAGTTACGGCTAATCGCAGGAGTGAAGAAACATGAACATCGCCAACGGTGGCATGGCCCTGGGGTTGGCGCTGTGTGGCATGGTACTCGCCGCCGGCTGCTCGCGGGAAAGTCCAGCTCCCGCCGAATTGATTCGTCCCGTGAAAACCATGACGGTCGGCGCGGGCGGCGGATCGTATACACGGACGTTCCCCGGCAGAGTCGAGGCTGCGAAGAGCGTCGAGCTGGCCTTCCAGGTGCCGGGCCTGGTGGTCCGGCTACCGGTCAAAGAAGGCCAGCGCGTGACGCGGGGCCAGGTGGTCAGCCGCCTGCGCCAGAGTGAATACGAGGCGAGGCGCCTGGCCGCGCAGGGGCAGCTCGACCAGGGGAAGGCCGTGCTCGAGGCACTGCGGACCGGGGAGCGCACGGAAGAGCAGTTGCGCCGCGAAGCGGCCCTGCGCGCGGCCGAAGCGAAGCTGGCGAACACCCGTACCGAGTTCGAGCGCTACAAGCGCCTGCTTCCCACGGGCGCCGTGTCTACCTCGGAGTACGATCTTGCGCAGACCGCTTACAGCGTTGCGCAGGAGGAGCAAAAGGCCGCCAGACAGATGGTGGAAAAGGGCGTAGCGGCGCGCCAGGAGGAGATCGCGGCGCAGGAGGGGCAGGTGCGCTCGCTCGAAGGGCGACTCGACGAGGCCAGGGTCCTGCTGAGCGACACGATTCTACGAGCGCCGTACAACGGTGTGATCGCGCAGCGGCTGATCGACGAAGGCCAGGTGGTCGCGGCGGCCCGGCCGGTGTTGAAGTTTCAGAACACCGAGGAGGTCGATATCGTCGCGGACGTACCCGAGGCCGTGATGTCCACGGGCTTCCGCCGCGGCACAGTCTCGCAGATGGCAGCCGAGTTTCCCAAGGCGCCGGGTCTGCGGGTTCCCGTGCGCGTGAGCGAAATGGCACAGGTAGCGGACCCGGCCACCCAGACCTTCCAGGTGCGCTTCGGCATGCGGCCTCCCAAGGGGATCCTGATCCTGCCCGGCATGACCGCGCAGGTGACGGTGACGTATCCGCGGCCGCGCAGCCAGGCGAGCGGTACCTTCGTGCCGATCACCGCGGTCACCCGGCAGCCGGATGGGCGCCAGGTGGTGTGGATCGTCGGCGCCGATGGCACTGTGCGATCGCGGCTGGTCGCGATGGGGGCGGTCAAGGACGGCGACGTCGAAATCGTCACCGGTCTTGTTGCCGGTGAGCGGATCGCTGTGGCCGGCTCGGAATTCCTGCGCGACGGAATGAAGGTGCGGGAACTCGGCAATGCGCTCGGAGACAGCCGGCCATGAACATCGGCGAGTTCTCGGTGCGGCGCAACCGCGTGATCTACGCATCGATCGTCTTCGTGCTGCTGGGCGGAACATTCGCGTACCTGAAGCTGGGCCGGCTGGAAGATCCGGAGTTCACCATCAAAGAAGCGCTGATCGTGACTCCGTATCCGGGGGCAAGCGCCGAGGAAGTTGCGCAAGAGGTCAGTAACCCGATCGAGATCGCCTGCCAGCAACTGGGGCAGCTCAAGCGCGTGGAGTCGGAATCCACGCGCGGCCGCTCGGTAGTGACGGCGGTGATCCAGGATCGCTACGACAAGGACAAGATCCCGCAAGTGTGGGACGAGCTTCGCCGCAAGATCAACGACATTCAGGCGAGCCTGCCGCCGCCGGTGCGCGGGACGTCGCTGGTGATCGACGATTTCGGCGACGTATACGGCGTGTTCCTCGCGATTTCCGGCGACGGCTATACGCTGCCCGAACTGCTCCGCTATGCGGACTATCTGCGGCGCGAATTGCTGCTGGTGCGGGACGTGAAGAAGGTGGAGCTGTTCGGCCAGCAGCAGGAGCAGGCGTTTCTCGAAATCTCGCGGCAGCGGCTGGCCGGCCTGGGGATCAGCGAAGACCAGATCTATCGCCAGCTTCAGGCTCGCAACTTTGCGTCAGACGGCGGCCATGTGCGCGTAGGCGCGGAACGGGTGGCGATTGAATCTACGGGCGGGTTCCAGTCGGCGAAGGATATGCTCGGGCTGGTAATCGGGTCTGACCGCAGCGGCCGGCAGCTCTTTCTGAGAGACATTGCGACTGTGCAGCGGGGCTACGAAGATCCGCCCACCCGCCTGCTGCGATTCGACCAGCGGCCGGCGATCGGCATCGGCGTCTCGACGGTAAGCGGCGGCAACGTAGTGAAGATGGGTCAGGCGATCGAACGCAAGCTGGAAGAGTTGAAGCACGACCGGCCCGTCGGGATCCAGATCGGCGAAATCAACTTCCAGCCCACCGCAGTCACGAAGGCCACCGGCGAGTTCATCTTCAACCTGGGGAAGGCGGTAACCATCGTCTTCGTCGTGCTGTTGTTCGCCATGGGTCGGAAGGCGGGCTTCATGATCGGCTTCGTTCTGTTCCTGACGATCATGGGCACCTTTCTGGTGATGTATATCGATGGCAGCCTTTTGATGGAGCGCATTTCACTCGGCGCTCTGATCATCGCGCTGTGCATGCTCACGGACAACGCGATTGTCGTAACCGAAAGCCTGAAGGTGCGGATCGAGGCGGGCGAGGAAAAGATATCGGTCATTCGCGATGTGATCGCGCAGAACAAATGGCCGCTGTTCGGCGCCACGGGCATCGCGGTGGTGGCGTTCGCGGCCATCGGGCTTTCGGAAGACCGCACGGGCGAATACTGCAACTCGCTCTTCTGGGTGATTGCGATCTCGCTCGCCCTGAGCTGGGTGGCGGCCATCACGGTGACGCCACTGTTGGGCTATCACCTCTTCCGCCCGCATACCGGCGAAGGAGAAGAAGATGCGTATGCGGGGCTGCTATACCGCAGCTACCGGCGGATGCTAATCGGAGCGCTACGATTTCGCTGGACAGTGCTGCTGGCGGCGATCGGCCTGTTCGTGCTGGGGCTTATCGGCTTCCGCAACCTCGACCAGAGCTTCTTTCCGCCGGCCACGCGCCCGCAGTTCCTCGTGGACACTTACCTGCCCGCAGGGACGGACATCCGCGAGTCGGAGGCCTTCGCCGCGGGCGTCGAGCGCTTTATCCGCTCCCAGTCCGGAGTCACCCACGTGACGTCGTTTGTAGGCAGTGGCGGCTTGCGATTCCTGCTGGTCTACACGCCCGAGCGGCCGAACCCCGCTTACGTGGAGTTCCTCGTGGCGGTGGACGATCAGGACAAGATCGATAGCCTGATCGCCACCATCCAGCGGTATCTCGACCACAATCGTCCCAACGCCAACGTCGTCGCCAAGAAATTCCTGCTTGGGCCGGGCAGTGGAGGCCGCATCCAGGTTCGCTTCAGCGGTCCCGATCACGCGGAGCTGCGCGTGCTCGCCGCGCAGGCGGAGAAAATCCTCGAAGACGACGGCGGCGCGATCGGGGTGCGCTCCGACTGGCGCGAACCGGTGAAGGTGATCCGCCCGGAGCTGCTCGACCTGCAGGCGAACCGCAACGGCATCACGCGCGCCGAGGTCTCGGATGCTTTGCAGGCCAGCTTCGAAGGCCGGACGGTCGGCATGTATCGCGAGCCCGGCAGCGCGGGGCGCGGAATCTTTCCGCAGGAAACGAGGCTTCTTCCGATCGTCGCGCGGCCCCCGCTTGGCGAACGCAGCGACGTCGACATGATTCGCAACCTGCAGATCTGGAGCCCCGCGGCGAACCGGATGATTCCCATGAACCAGGTGGTTTCGGGCGTCGATGTGGCATGGGAGGATCCCGTAGTGATGCGGCGCAACCGGCAGGCCACCATCACGGTACATGCCAACCCGCGCACCGGACTGCCCAGCCACCTGCTCAACCGCGTGAAGCCGAAGATCGACCAGATTGTTCTGCCGTCGGGCTATCTGCGCGAATGGGGTGGCGAGGACGAAGACGCGCGGGAGGCGCGCGCCGCGCTTGCGAAGCCCCTGCCGGCGGCGCTGCTGCTGATGGTCTTCATCGTGGTGTGCCTCTTCAACTCCATCCGTGCGACCGCGGTGATCTGCCTGGCGGTTCCGCTGGCGATCATCGGAGTGACGGCGGGCCTGATGCTCACGCGGCAGCCGTTCGGTTTCATGGCGCTGCTGGGCGTGATCGCGCTGGGCGGCGAGCAAATTAAGAATTCGATCGTGCTGGTGGACGAAATCTACACGCAGCGCGATTTGGGCAAAGAGCCGTACCCCGCGATCGTGGATGCCAGCGTGAGCCGTCTGCGTCCCGTGCTGCTGGTAGCGGTGACCACGGTGCTGGGCATGATTCCGCTGCTCCAGGAGCCGTTCTTCGTGGCGATGGCGGCCACCATCATGTTCGGCCTGGCATTCGCCTGCGTGCTGACCATGATCGTGGTGCCGGTGCTCTATTCTCTGTTCTTCAGAGTGGCGCGGAACTAGCGATGGCCGGCGGCCCATTGCGGATCGCTCAGGTTCCACCCGCCGCCGAGGGCCTTGTATAGCTGCACGATCACGAGGCGGCGGCTGATCTCGGTCTCGGCCAGTGCAAGCTGCGCGGGGTAGAGCCGCTGCTGCGCCTCGAGCACCTCGTTGTAGTTGGAGAGGCCCTCGACGTAACGCACACGGGCGAGACCGACGGCGCGCTCATTCGATGCGACGGCCTGGAGCAATTCCGTGCGAGTGGAGTCGAATTGATCGCGGGAGACCAGGGCGTCCGAAACGTCGCGGAAGGCGGTGAGCGCGGTCTGCATATAGCGATTGCGCGCCTCTTCCCAATAGGCCACGGCCTGGCGACGCCGCGCCTTGAGCGCGCCGCCCTGAAAGATCGGGCCGAAAGCACTGGCGCCGAGGCTCCAGGCGTTGGTGTTGCCGGAGGTCACGTCGGCGAGCGGCGTGCTCAGCTTGCCGAAGAAGGTGGTGAGTCCGATCTCGGGGAAGTAGGCCGCGCGGGCGACCCCGATCTGCGCATTGGCGTAGCGCACTTCGGCTGCGGCCGCTACTACATCGGGCCGTCGCTCGAGCAGCGCGGAAGGCAGGCCCGCGGGGACGCTGGGCGGCACGTTCTCTTCGAGCAGCTTCAGCTTCGTGACGATCGGTCCCGGATTCCTGCCCAGCAGAATGCTGATCTCGTTCTCCTTGAGCGCGATCCGCCGCTCGATCTCGGGGATCTGTGCGGCCGCCGCGGCGAGATCGGCCTGCGCGCGCGACACCTGCAGTTGATTGCCGAGCCCGCCCTGCTGGCGTTCGGTGAAGAGCTTGAGCGTGGAGGTGTAGGTCTGGGTAGTCTGTCGAACGATCTCCAGCTGGTATCGCAGGCCGAGAAGCTCGAAGTAAGCTTGCGATACTTCGCTGGTGAGTACCAGCATGACTCCCCGTCGCAGCCCCTCACTCGCGAGGTAGCGAGCCCGTGCCCCTTCGTTGGTGCGGCGCACCCGGCCCCACAGGTCCGGCTCCCAGGAGGCGCGCCCGATGGCCATCAGGAAGCCCTGGGCACTGGGCGAAGGCGACACCGGGCTATTGACGAACTGGTTGTGGCCGTAGCTGATGATGTTCCCGTAGCCGAGCGAGGGAAAGTATAGCGACCGCGCTTCGGCGGCCACCTGCCGCGCCTGCTCGACTCGCGCCGCCGCGGCGGCCAGGTCGTAGTTGTTGGCGATCGCGGTCTTCACCAGGCCGGTGAGGGTGTCGTCCTTGAAGATGTCCCACCAGGGCAGGTCGGCAAGCGAGGCCTGCCGGGCGGCCGGCGCGCCGCGGTAGACCGCGGGAGCGTTCACCGTTGGCCGCCGGTAGTCGGGCCCTACCGCGCATGCCGCGAGCACCAGTGAGAGGCAGGGAATCAGCAGCGAGCGTGCTCGTGACATTCCTTCATGACGATGCGTGTCCGTTACCCGCGACTCAATTTCCGGTCCGGAGTGCGATACAACTAGAAGAGATCATGAAGAGCTGGGTAGCTTTAGTCGCCATGACGGCTTCGGCGCTGTATGCCGCCGAAAAGCCCGGCACCGGGCGCGACTGGCCGGCGTACGGTGGCACCGAGGAACAGGTCCGCTATTCCACGCTGCGGCAGATCGACCGGTCGAACGTCGCGCAGTTGAAGGTGGCCTGGACCTACGATACCGCCGATGGCGCGGGCGATCCGCAGACCCAACCGATCGTCATCGACGGGGTGCTGTACGGAATCACGCCCCACCACAAAGTGGTGGCGCTCGATGGAGCCACCGGAAAGCAGCTGTGGCAGTTCGATTCCGGGATTGTCTCGCGCGGCCCGAATCGAGGCCTCTCCTATTGGGCTTCGGGCAAGAACCGCCGCCTGTTCGCGGCCGTACAGAGCTACATCTATGCGATCGATGCGGCTACCGGGCGGCCGGTCGAGGGCTTCGGCGAAGGCGGGCGGATCGACCTCCGCGAAGGGCTCGGGCGCGAACCGGAGAAGCAGTCGATTGTATTGACCAGCCCGGGCGTCGTCTATCGGGACCTGTTGATCGTGGGCGGCCGCACGCCCGAAGCGTTGCCTGGACCGCCGGGAAATGTCCGCGCGTTCGATGTGAGGACCGGCAAACTGGTTTGGTCGTTCCATACCATTCCGCACCCCGGCGAATTCGGATACGAAACCTGGCCGAAGGATGCGTGGACCTATTCGGCATCGGCGAATAATTGGCCGGGCATGGCGGTGGATACGAAGCGTGGGATTGTTTACGTGCCCACCGGTTCCGCTGCCAGCGACTTTTACGGCGCCGACCGTCTGGGAGATGACCTGTTCGCGAACACGCTGTTGGCGCTCGACGCGCGCACGGGCAAGCGGCTGTGGCACTTCCAGGGCGTGCGGCACGATATCTGGGACCGCGACTTCCCTTCGCCGCCGACTCTGGTGACCGTGATGCACGAGGGCAAGAAGGTGGACGCCGTGGCGCAGACCACCAAGCAGGGCTGGGTCTACCTGTTCGACCGGACGAACGGCAAGCCGCTCTTTCCGATCGAGTACCGCGGCTATCCCGCGAGCGACGTGCCGGGAGAAGTGGCGGCGTCCACACAGCCGCTACCCGTGAAGCCGGCGCCGTACGCGAGGCAGGTGCTGACGGAAGAGATGCTCACCACGCGGACGCCTGAGGCCCACCAGCAGGCGCTCGAACGGTTCCGCACGTTCCACAGCGCGGGGCAGTTCGTCCCGCTTTCGGTCGACAAAGACACCGTGATCTTTCCAGGGTTCGATGGCGGCGCGGAATGGGGCGGATCGGCGTTCGACCCCGAGACCGGCCTGCTTTATGTGAACGCCAACGATATAGCCTGGTTCTCGCACCTGGCGGAGAATCATGGCGGGCGCTCCGGCCGCCAGATCTACCTGACGAATTGCGCCGAGTGCCATGGCGACGACCGCTCGGGCGCGCCGCCCCAGATTCCATCGCTTGCGAATGCCGGCGACCGCAGAAGTGCGAAGGAGATCGCGGCGATCGTGGCGCAGGGCGCGGGCCGTATGCCTGCCTTTCCAAATCTGCAGCAGGCGGATGTGGACGCGCTGGTGGATTACCTCATCAGCGGCGAAAGCAAGGAACTGGCGCCCGAAGCCGGCGCCGCCGAGGCGAAGTACCGGTTCACGGGCTATCACAAGTTTCTCGATGCCGAAGGCTATCCGGCGGTGCAGCCGCCATGGGGGACGCTGAACGCGATCAATCTCAACACCGGCGAATATGCCTGGAAGATTCCGCTCGGCGAGTACCCGGAGTTGGCCGCGAAGGGCATGGCCACCACGGGCACCGAAAACTACGGAGGCCCGGTGGTGACTGCCGGCGGGCTGGTCTTCATCGCCGCAACGAATTTCGATCGGAAATTCCGCGCGTTCGATAAAGCCACCGGCAAGCTGCTGTGGGAGGCTACGCTGCCGCTTTCCGGGAACGCCACTCCGGCCACTTACGAGGCGGGCGGCAGACAATACGTGGTGATCTACGCCAACGGCGGCAAGTCCCGGCCGGGCGGCCCACGCGGCGGATACTACGTCGCCTTCGCGCTGCCGCAGTAATCGACCGCCGCCGCCGCGAGAATCCCGGCCAGCCGGATGACGGAGTCGAGTTCGACCCATTCGACCGCGGCATGCGCGCCCGCGCCCGCGGCGCCGCAGACCACGGTTTCGATGCCCGCGGCCTGCAGCAGTGCGGCGTCCATCCAGGGGGTATCGCCAATGTGCGCGGGAGCGCGGCCCAGCACGCTGCGGGCGGCTCGATCGACCGAGCGGACAATCTCCGCATCGGGTGAAACTTCGAACGGGTCGCGCGCGAAGAACGGGCGCACTGTGGCTTGGAAACAGGGGTCTTCCGAGGCCAGCGAATCGATGATCGCCTGAATCTCGGCGACCGCACGCTCCACGGTTTCGCCCGGTACGGTCCGCCGCTCGATCTTCAGGGTGGATGACGCGGCGTAAGTGCTGAGGCCTGTGCCTCCCTGCAGCATTGCGGCGTGGAGCGAAGGCGGCCCCACCAGCGGATGCGGCTTGCGTGCACGCAACTCGCGCTCGAGTCCGGCCAGGCGGTAGAGGAAGCGGCCCATCATCATGTTGGCGTCGATCCCGAGTTCGAACTTACTGCCGTGCGCCGCGCGGCCCAAGGTCTCGACCTCGATCCAGAGGTAGCCTTTGTGCGCCAGGCAGACATCGAGTGCGGTGGGCTCGGTGACGATCGCGCCATCAGTTTTTAGGCGCCGGAGGAGATCGATGGTGCCGAGGCTGCCGTACTCCTCATCGGCCACTGCCGCGACCACGAGATCGCCGCGCAACGGCGGACTCTGTACCGCCAGTGCTCGAGCCGCCGCCATGCAGGCGGCCAGGCTGCCCTTCATATCGAAGGCGCCACGGCCGTAGAGCTTGCCGTCACGGATCTCGGCGGAAAATGGCTCGGCCATGCCCTCTACCCCGACCGTGTCCGTGTGGGCCTGGAGCATCAAACTGCGTCCGCCGCCGGAGCCGCGCAGGCGGCCGACGACCGTGCAGCGTGCGAATTCGGACTCGAAGACCTCGACTTCGAGGCCGGAGTCGCGGAGGGAATCCGCCAGGAACGCACGCGATCCCCGCTTCTCCCGGAGAGCCCGGAGCGAGCGAAGGGTTCACTGAATTCGTCCGCACCAGCCGGATCAGCGTCTCGCGCGCGTAATCGAGGTCGATGGACATGCTGGAAAGCATGTTACCCGGACTACGGCAGCCGGCGCACCTCGACGGCGCCGTCTTCCTCCCAGGCGGCCAGTACTCCGCCGCCCGCCAGGGCCGAAAGAGAGGGGAAGGCGCCAGTGCGCGCGAGCGTTTCCACTTTGCCGTCGACCCACACGTCCACGCTCGTGCCGTCCACCCAGGCGACGTACGTCCGGTTGCCGCTCAGAGCGAGCGCAACATCCTTGCCGGTGCCGATCGCGCGCTCGGGCCGTCCGGGTTCGTCGATGTAGACGCTCGACTCGCGGCGCCATGCCGTCAGGATCTTCGAGGGTGAAACCGCGAGACCGCCGCCATCCATCGGGCAGGCGTTGAGGTGCCAGGTACCTTCGCCCAACTTGCGGGGAGCGGTGAAGTGCACTCCATCGCGCGACGTCGCGAGGTACAGATCGCGGCAACCCTGGACCGAGTTTCGCCACATCGCTACGACTTCGCCCGCTGGGCCGATCGCCGCGGACGGGTGGCAGCACTCGCAGATCGATCCGCCCGGCGATTGGTAAACGGCGGCATTCTTCGACCACGTCGCGCCGCCATCGGTGGAGCGCGCCGAGTACAACTTCGTGCCCGCGCCGCCGCGCTTGTCGAGCCAAACGGCGAATAGCGTGCTCTTGCCGTCCGAAGCCAGCGCGTGCAGCCCTTCGGTAGCCGAGCCGGGGACGTCGTTGACCGCCATACCGCCCGACCACGTTTTGCCGCCATCGAGCGATCGCCATGCGAGCAGATCGCCATCCGAGGGAAGGCCGTGCGCGTGCGCACCTCCCGCGAGTATCTTCCCCGCTACCGCCGTAATCACGATCGTATTTCCGCAAAGAGCCACGCGCGGTCCGCGGTGGCGGCTCAGCGGCAGAATGCCCGTCTCCGCGACCTTCACCGGTGTCGCGAACGTCTTGCCGCCGTCACGGGACGAACTGAAGTAGATATCGTGACCGGCGCCGATAGACCAGCACCGTAGTGGATGGATTGGCGGCGATCTGCGGCTCGCGCGCCGGGGCGTCCGGACCCATGGGGCCCAGACGGATCGCCATCGCGGCAACAAGAACTAACGGATTCATAGACGCTCCTCAAAACCGAAGCCGCATCGCAAACTGCATCGACCGCGGGTCGTTCACCGCCGTGATCTGCTTGTAGGTAGCCGATGGAACAGCCGGATAGGCGCCGGTGCCAAATACCCCGTTCAGAGTTACTCCATTCATATGGTTGGTCAGATTAAAGCTCTCCGCCAATGCCTCCAGGTGCAGCCTCTCGGAGATACGGAAACTGCGGCTCAGGCGCGCGCCGAGATTGACGAAGTCAAATCCCGATCCGGCTGTTGCGGCTGATGTATGCGCCGTCGATCGTGGGCCGGGCTGACGTTCCCTGAATGGTGTTCGCGCCGGTGGTGATGTTGAATGGCAGCGGCGAGTAATACTGCAGCAGCAAGGTCAACTGGAAGCCGTGGCCGATCCGCTGCCAGCCGCTCCTGGCCGGACCCTCCGGCGGATGAATCGTGCCCTCGAAGACGAAGCGGTTGCGCTGGTCGTCGTCCGAACGGCCGTAGTCCTGCCAGATGTTGTAGTTGTTCAGAGGAGAGCTGAAGAAGAACTCGCCGACGTTATCGAGCGCCTTCGAGTAAGTGTAAGAAACCCGGTAATTGCCCCAGCGGACCGGGCGCTGCACGAAAGATAGCTGCAGCCCGTCGTAATGCGAGTCGGCGAGCGAGGAATACTGGCTATTGTTGCCGAAAGTCGGGATTCGGGCGGCAGCCGTTGTTGGTGCCGGAAGCGGTACAAGTGGGCACGTTCTGGTTCACGGAGACGATCAGGTGCAGGCCGCGAATGTGCTGATAGCCGGCGCTGAGCGTGCTATGTCCGCCGAGTTGCTGCTCGATTTCGAAGCTGCCCTGCTCGGAGTAAGCGTTCTGCATGCCGGGGCTCATGGTGCTGAAGTTGAAGAGAACGCCGGGCGGCAGCGTGAGGCTGCTGAGGATGTTGGGAAACACCGGGGCGCCGGCCTGGGTGGGAGAAAGGCTGATGCTGATCTGGCTGAGCTGCGCGGGGTCCGTTGTGTTGTTCGCGGACAGCAGCGGCATTGGCCAGCGCGCGCAGGGGAACGCGGTCGTAATACAGCCCGTAGCCGCCGCGGATCACCGTTTTGCGCGAGCGGAACGGCGTCCAGGCGAAGCCGGCGCGCGGCGAAACGTTGTTGGTGTCAGTCGCAATCGTGCGGAGATATTGCAGATCGTAGCGGAGCCCCAGGTTGAACGTCAGGTTCGGGGTGGCCTTCCACTCGTCCTGCACGTAGAAACCGGTATTCGGGTTGGTCTGGGCGACCGTCGCATTCGCGAAGGTCTGGGTGAAGCCGGAGTTATTGTATGTTCCGCTCAGGAAGTTAGCGAGCGAGGAGAAGGAGTAACTGCCGCGCACGGAGCGCGGATAGGTGATGGTGTCGTCGTTGTAAAGGAAATCGACACCCAGGCGGATGGCGTGGGCGCCCGCCTGGTAAGACAGATTGTCCGCCACTTCGCCCATCCGGTTCAGCCGCGCGGTGGGCGAACCCGAAAGTGTGCCGAATGAGGCCACGCCCGAGATGCTGACGGCCGGCCCGATCGGGTCGGAAGGCGGCGCCTTCAGGTCGCTATTGGTGAACTGCCCGCGGGTCTCGTTGACCAGGTGCGACGAAAACGTGGCGATGTTGCTCACAGCCACGGTCTGGTCGGTGTCGTAGAGGTTGGCGGAGGCGCTGGGAGCACTCAGCCCGCCGGCGCCGCGCGAGTTGATGGAGGCCACATGATAGGCGCTGTACCGGATGCTGGCCTGGTCTTTTCCGCTGAACTGATGGTCGATCTTGCCGAATCCGTTCGTGGTGTGAACCGGGTTGGAATAGATCCCCGTGGAGATCTGCGGGACCGGGGTATCCGATGGCCGCGAGCCTGGCGTTGATGGCGGCCACGTTCGCCGGAGAGATCGTGGTTAGCCCCGACTGGTTGAGCATCCTGCTGCTCGAAATTGGCGAAATAGAATGTGCGGTCGCGCATCGACCGGCCCGCCGGCACTCGCACCATACTGCGCCTGCGTCACCGGCAGCGCGAGATGCGCCAGTGAGTTGGCCGCGTTGAACCGCTGATTGCGAAAGTAGCCGTAGAGATCGCCGTGCAGGGTATTGGTGCCGCTCTTGGTCACCACGTTGATATACCCGCCAAGCGCGCGTCCGAACTCGGCCTGCCCGCCGGAGGTGACCACCTGAAGCTCATCAATTGTGTCGAGGCCGTAGAACGCGCCAGTGAGGCCGGCCGCATCGTCGTTGTTCGAAAGGCCGTCCACAATGAAGCTGTTCGAAAAGTTCCGCTGGCTACCCACCGAAATTCCCTGTCCGGGGACAGCCGAAGTCTCGGCGAAAAGCTGATTGCTCGCGGTATTAGTCGGCGAGACGCCGGGAACCAGTAACGCCAGATCGAGAGCGTTGCGACCGTTAAGCGGCAGGGATCGCGCCTCGGCCTGTGACACCGTTCCCGCGACCTGTGTGCGGGCGGTCTCCAGGACGTCCGCGGCGCCGACCACGGTCACCTTGCTTTCGGATGATGCCACCCGCAATTCGATGGGCAATTCGTAGGCTGAACCGGCCCTCACGATCACGGAGCGGGCCGCTTCGCCGAAGCCCGTGCGGTCGACCGTAACCTCGTACTCTCCCACGCTCAGATAGGGAAAGCGGAAGCGGCCGTCGCTGCCGGTCATCAGTGTATTCGTTGTGTTGGTGTCTTTCTTGCGGCACGTTACTTTCGCGTTCGGAACCACCCCGCCGCTCGAATCCTGGATGCGGCCTCCGATACTGCCGTATTGGACGGATTCCTGCGCGCCCGCGCCGATCGCGATCAGCGACAGGCACATTACTTTCATGAAACAATGCGAACTCACGCTCATGACTCCTTGTCGGCACACTCGTGCCGGGTTGAAGTTGCAGTCTTAAAACAACAGGGAGATTACGAGAGTGGGGAAGCAGGCGGTGGACGCACGCGGGAAGCGCCGCCAATCGAGAGTGCCGGGATGGTCTGCCCTCCGGCGATCATGCCGGTGGATGCAGTCCACAACGGCGTGGCGGAGCTATACAAGAGAGGCATGACGCCGCCGTCACCGATCCGGCTGAGCGTCAGGGCGTCGCATTGTCCGCCGCAGGTACGACTGGCAAATACGGGACCGTGCGAATTCTTCGCTGCGGTCTTCTTACAACAGCACTTACCGTGAGTCCGGCAGCAGGAAGAGGTGGAATCGTTGAGCGTGCCGGCGGTGAGTGGAGCCAGGGACGCAAAAGAGAAGAGCAATGCCAGGCACACGGCAAGCGCCCTGCGCATACACATCGCACCCTGTCTCGGTTGCAGCATCCCCTCGGGTCCCTACTATACCATGCTCCGGAAAACCGGCAAAATTACCGCTTGGATCGGATCTTCGGCTGCGCGCCGCTCTTCACGATCAGGTCCGTCAGCAGCTCCACGGCCTTATCGATCGGCAGAATGTCGGCAAGCGCGATCGGCGTGCGGCCGCGCGCGTCCTTCTCGTCGAGGGGTACGCCCTTCTCCGCCAGGAACCGCACCACCTCGCAGATCTGGGCTTGCGTCGCGTTCGCCGTAGTGAAGGTCACTGCCGCATGCATCGCGGTGGAGCCCTGGCTGTTCACTCCCTTCACATCGGGGTCGAGCTCGTAAGCGTACTGCACCGGCTCGATATGGCCGCTTCCAGCGGCTGCCATCAGCAGCGTTCCGCCGTCCTGCGCCTTGAGCTTCGGGTCAGCGCCGCCCGTCACCAGCGCGCGCATGGCATCCACATGGTTGGCCCGGGCCGCCATCATCAGCGGCGTCTGTTCGCCCTCGACTCGGCGAAAGGGATTCCCGCCCGGCGGCGATTTCGCGGTGCGGGCATTCGGATTGGCGCCTTTGGAAAGCAATTCCCGAATCAACTTTCCGTCGCCGGCCTGTGCCGCGAAGTGCAGTGGCGTATTGCCGGAGCTGTCGGCCTGGTTGGGATTGGCCCCCGCATCCACCATCGCTAACGCGGCGGCGGAACTGCGATAAGACGAGGCTACGATCAGCGCTTTCGTGCCGTCCGGGAGCGCGTAATTGGGGTCGGCGCCCGCGGTCAGGAGGCTGCGGACGCTCGCGGCATCGTTCTTCACCGCAGCGAACAGCAACGGCGTGAAGCCGTGCTTCGAAACCGCCTTGACCTCCGCGCCTTTTTCGATGAGTAGCTTCACCACGTCCGAATGACCTTCGGCCGCGGCCCACATCAGAGCCGTCTGCCCCTTGCGCGATTCGGCGGCATTCACCGGCGCGCCATGAGCGATGAGGTCGCGGACGGCGTCCACACTACCGGAGTTCGCCGCGATCATCAGGGCCGTCTCGCCGTCCCATCGGGCGGCCTTGGCATCCGCGCCCGCCTCCAGAAGGTTATGGACCAGCGCCGCGTCGCCGGTAGAGCAGGCCAGCGTCAAGGGTGTCTCGCCGTATTCATCGGCGGTATTCACCTTGGCGCCGGCTGCCAGTAATGACCCGGCGGACTCCCGGTCATCCAGATAGGCGGCCCAGGCCAACGCGGTGGCGCCATCCGGTTGGGCGGCGTTCACAGCAGTCTTTTGGGAGACGAGCTCTCCTACTGCGTGATGATCGCGGCGCTTGACGGCGTCAATCAACCGGAGATCGACACTCGCCGCCAGGCACGATACAGCCGCCGCGGCTCCCACGATCCCAAGGATAGGTCGCCACATTAGATGTCGGTCAACCGGTTCAGGCGCCCGGTGCTGTCCCCTAACTGTTCCGGAGCGGGGATGCCCGACTTATCCAACATCGAAAGCAGCAGGTTGGTCATCGGCGTTTCTTTGGGATAGAGGATGTGCCGGCCGCCTTGGATCTGGCCGGCCGCGCCGCCCGCGAGCACCAGCGGCAGGTTGTCGTGCGTGTGCGCATTACCGTCACTGATGCTGCTTCCGTAGAGAAGCATCGAGTGATCGAGCAGTGTGCCGTCGCCATCCGGTGTGGAGCGCAATCTGTCCAGCAGGTAGGCGAACGTCTGCACGTGGTAGTGATTGATCTTCGCCGTCTTCTCGATCTTCACCGGGTCGTTCATGTGGTGCGTGCAGGAGTGGTGCCCGTCGGCGATGCCGATCGCGCGATAGCTCCGGTTGCTCCCCTCGCGCGCCATCATGAAGCTCACGACGCGCGTCATGTCGGTCTGCCAGGCGATCACCATCAGATCCATCATCAGCCGGGCATGCTCCTCGAAATCCTCCGGCACGCCGCTGGGCCGCTCCATGGTTGGCAGCTTCATCGTGGCATTCTGCTCTTCCGCCCGCTGGATCCGCCGCTCGATATCGCGGACGGCGTCCAGGTACTGGGTCAGCTTGCCGCGGTCGCTGGCTCCCAGGTTGGTTTCCAGACGGTCCAGGTCGCCAGTGAGGTAGTCGAGAATGCTGCTCTGCTCTTTGAGAGCGCTCATCCGGGCCGCCGGGTCGGTGCTGTCGCCATCGCCGAACAGGCGTTCGAATACCGCCCGCGGATTGACCTCCACCGGCAGCGGGGTGGTCGGATTGCTCCAGGAAATCGTGTTGGTGTAGGCGCAGCTATAGCCGGAATCGCAGTTACCCGCGAGCGTCGGCATTTCGAGCCCCATTTCGAGCGAGCCGAATTGCGTCAGTTTCCCCAGTTGGCGTGCCGCGATCTGGTCGGCTGAAACGCCCGCGTGGATGTCTGCCCCGCCGGTCTTCTTGGGGTGCACACCGGTGAGCCACGTGGCGCCCGCGCGCGCATGATCGCCTGCACCGTCGCCGAGCGCGCGGCCGTTTCCTTGTGCCAGGCCGGTGAGTACGTTGAGGCGGTCGCGGAATGGCTCGAGCGGTTTCAGCGCCGAAGTGAATTCGAAGCCCGCGCCATCCGTGGCAGGCTTCCAACGGTCCATAATGATTCCGTTCGGTACGTAAACAAATCCCATCCGGACCGCGGGTTTCGCGGCCGTCTTGGACGTGGCCGCGAAGGCCGGCACCATGGCATCGAGTAGGGGAAGCGAGAGGGTCGTGCCGAGACCGCGCAGGAATGCGCGCCGGGGCAGGTGTTTCTTGGTCAGGATCATTGGTCCGGGGTTCTCCTCATTTGAAATGGTGTGCTCTTGACGATGGCGGTTACCAGCGCCGACATACGGTAGTCGTCACGCGCCGCCTCGCGAGTGATGTTGCGTACAGCCGGCTTGTCGTAATATTCCAATCCGCGGCCCAGGGCGTAAGTCAGCAGCTTTTCGACCGCGGTGTCGATGAACTCGTCCCGATGCGGACCGGCCAGCATCTTCTTCAGTTCCGCCGGCCCCGTGAAGGTCGTGCCGTCCGGCAGCCGTCCTGAGGCATCGATCACGCTGCCTGCATCCTTGGCTCGCCAGCGCCCCACGCCGTCGAAGTTCTCGAGCGCGAAGCCCAGCGGATCCATACGGGCGTGGCAGGAGGCGCAGACCGGGTTGGTGCGATGCTGCTCCATCTGCTCGCGCGCCGTAAGCGGCCGGCCGTCTTTGCCCTCGGGCTTCAGTTCCGGAATGTTGGGCGGCGGCGGAGGCGGTGGCGTGCCGAGCAGGGTCTCGAGAATCCACTTGCCGCGCTGCACCACCGAGGTGCGGTTCGGGTACGAAGTCACCGTGAGAACGCTTCCCTGCCCCAGCAGACCGCCGCGATTCGGATCGGTGAACGCCACCTCCCGGAACTGCGAGCCGTAGACGTTCGGCACGCGGTAGTGCTGGGCCAGTCGCTGGTTCAGGAAGCTATAATTGGCGTCGAGCAGTTCCAGGATGCTGTGGTCCTCGCGCAAGACGTGTGCGAAAAACAGCTCGGTCTCTTCGCGGAACGATTGCCGCAGGCCATCGTCGAATTCCGGAAAGAGTTCCGGATCCGGAGTAACCACCGCCAGATTGCGTAGAGAAAGCCACTGGCCCGCGAAGTTCTCAACCAGCGCATCCGACCGAGGGTCGGCTAGCATGCGACGCACCTGCGCCTCGAGCACTGAGGGATCGCTCAACTTACCCTGCGCTCCGAGCGAGACCAACTGATCGTCGGGAATGCTGCTCCAGAGGAAGAATGACAGGCGTGACGCCAGTTCCAGGCCGGAGATCCGGTAGATCGTGCCGGGCGCGGCGTGCGGCGGGTCGTGCTCTACGCGGAAGAGAAAGTTCGGCGAGACCAGCATCGCCCCCAGCGCTTTTTCGATTCCGCGATCGAAATCGCCTTCCTTGCGCCCGCTGTCGTAAAAGGCCAGCAGCGGCCTCACATCCGCGTCGGTCACGGGCCGCCGGAAGGCATGCCGCGCGAGCGCCGTCAGAATCGTCCGGGCGCACGGCTCTTCCTGCGCGGCCGACTCCGGATGGCAGGTGAAGATGCGCTGCCGGCTGGCCGATTCGCCGCGTCCGGTCGGATTGTAGGGACCCGCGATGACTACCTTTTCCAGATTCGGCACCAGGGAGCCGGGCGGCGGCTGCACCTGAAATCGCTTGATGCGGACGCCATCCAGTCGTACGTCCGCCTCGGCCGGCAGAGAGGGAGGAGCCGGCGCATTCGCTTTCCGCGCCGAAGGCGGCGCTTCGATCTCCGGCTTGGTCGATTCACGCAAGAACGTGACGCCCAGGGTCCGCAGACCTGCCTTGATCGGGAGCCGCAGTTCCTCGATGTGCTCCGGCTGCCCTTCCTCGGTCGGCCGGAACTTGATGCGGATCGTGTACTCGGCATCCAACGGGAAATAATGCTTCACCGCGAGGCCGCCCGCCGAATCGAACGGCAGGCCGTCGCCGGCGCGTTCGTTGCGCCGCGAGGTGGGAGCGAACTCTTCGGTCACGGGTTTCGTCGCGGGGTCTCCCACCGCGAGCCGCGACACTTTCCGCGCGGTCGACATATAACGCTCCAGCAGGAGCGGCGAGACCGAAAGCACGTCGCCGATGTTGTCGAAGCCGTAACCGGAATCGTCCACCGGCAGCATATCGCCGGCATCGATGTTTAGCGCAAGCAGGTCGCGAATGGTGTTGCTGTACTCGGCGCGATTCAGCCGGTGGATGGCGGTGCGGCCCGGGTTCGGATGCTCGGCCGCGGTACGATCGAGCGCCGCTTCGAGCGTCTTGACGAACTCGGACGAAACTTCGGGCGGCGCCTTGGGGATTGGGGGAGGCGGCATCTCGCCGGTCCGTACTTTGCGCAGCGCGCGTTCCAGCACGGGCGCCGCGCTACCTACGTGCGCCAGGTCGATGCCTTCGAGCACCACGCCCGCCGTATGCAGCTTCTGGCTGTGGCACATCACGCAGTGCTGGCGCAAAAATCCATTCGGGTCGGCGGTACCAGGAGCGGCATCGGCAGCGCGCAACGTGGGGCAAGCCGAAAGAACGGCAACTATGACAACAGGGCAGACAGCAATGGGCCCCCTCAACGGTCCCTCCAGATATATCTAGCTGATTCAGTGTCCTTAAGTTGGAAACCGGAGTCAAGCCCCCGAACGTCGTATGTCTGGCCGCCAACGTCACGGCCCGCTCGAGCGCGCTCAACAGGAGGGTCGATGCGGCCGCTCTTCCAGGCAATGTCGAACGCCGTGCCGTGGTTCCATTCCACCGCGGGGCGAATCTCGGTCGATTTCCTCTGTGCCGAAGAGTCTATTTTCGCCGGCGTGCGGATTGTGGCCCGCTACCGCCATCCTGCGGCCGCCCGTGGCGGATGGCATCGATCCCACGGGATTTTCTGAAATTCCGGCGTGCGGGACCCGCACTGCCACGGACTTAGTCGGCGCGGACCGGCTGATTCTTTTCGGGGGCGAGTCGACTTATTCGATCCGGAGTCCCCCCTATCCCGCACGGTGGCGCCCAGGAATCTGTCGTTAGTTGCCAAAGCAGGAGGGTTTGGTTCTCACCCGTAATCGCCGAGAGTACTGAGCACGTGGGCGATGCCGCCAAGCGACATAGTTTCTCCAACGTACTGTGACTATAGTACGGTACACTTGCGGGGCGCCGCTCTGTGTGTAAGAATACGCTCATCAATTCTCCACTCGCGCTGCAGCCGCGTGAGTAACTCCTCACTCACTCGACAAATTGGCGGCTCTCCGTTTTATTCACAAACTTTGAACAGTTAGAGACCGCGAAATACCTAATTAGAAACTTGCACAAAGTTGTGGAAAAGAAGTTGGGTATTTCTGGTTTGTCGTGGACACAGTCGCGCCGGGTCTGTTACAAGGTTCTAACTTCGATGAGCGCAATTCGTCAGATTCGCGCACGGGAATGCGAGGCCGCCTCTTTAGCCGATCCCGAAACACCAAATGCAGTACCCTTCGCGGGTGGCGACGACCCGCTACAACTCCTCCGTGCCGCCATCGAACGGTTGAAGTGGCCCGATGGCAATCTTCCCGATCACGGGCAGGTTGCGGATCTGCTCCTCGAGGCGCGCCAGGTGCTGGAGCGGGCCAGTGCGATCGCATCCGCCATGAGGCACTGCGAAGCGCAGGTAGCGGAGGCACGCTTTGACGATGCTTTGGCCGGGCTCGATGCCGCGCTGCTGCTCTATCCCGCGGATCCGACCCTGGCGACGAAGCGGGTCGAGGTCGAACGGCAGCGCACCGCGCAGGAGATGGCCGCCGCTGTCCGCGGCGCGATCGCAGAGGCCGAATGGTTTCTGGAGCAGGATCGGGTCGATCTCGCCGCCGGGATTCTGCGCGAGAAGACCACCGGCCTGCCGGATCAGCCCGCACTGGTCTCCCGCCTGGAGGAGTTGCAGAGGCTGCTGCCGTTATGGGAGCAAAAGCGGCAAGCGCAGGCAGCGTTGAATCGGGCCGCCACGCTTGAACAGCTCGAGCAATGGCAGGCGGCGCTCACGGTGCTTGAAGAGGCGCTTCCCGCATGCCCCGACTCGGAAGAAGTGGCCGATGCGGTGGAGCGTGTCCGCATTCAGGCAGCCGAGCACGAACGGCAGAAGAAGCTCAAGCGGCGCCGGGAGTCGATCCGGCAGAAGCTGGCCGCACAATCGTGGCGGCAGGCGCTCACGTTGCTCGAGGATACGGCCAAAGAGTTCCCGGATCTTCCGGAATGGGACTCCCTTCGCACCGAAACCGAACGCGGCCTCAAGCGCGCGGAGTGTGAGGCTCTCCTGGCCGAGGCGCAGCAAGCCTGGGTCGACGGGGAACTCGAGCGGGCGGAGCAGATTGTCGCGAAAGGCCTGGCCGCCTTCGGCCCGGAGCCTCCGCTCATGGAACTGAGCGCGCGCCTCGAAGCGGAGAGGGCCTATGGCGAGGGACTTCGCCGGGCGCAGTTGCATTTCGGACGCCGCCAGTTGCTGGAGGCCGAGCAGGTCCTCGCTCACTGGGCAGCCCCAGGCCGTCCGGAGGCGCTGGCGTTACTGGAGGCAGTGCGAGAGGCGCGGGCCGCTACCGAAGAGGAGTCATTTTACGAGCGCGGACGGGGGAAGTCTCAGGAGTTGATGCAGCAGGAGCAGTTTGCGCAGGCGGCTGACCTCTTGCGCAACCTCTTGCTCCTATACCCTGGCGATCCGATCCTCGAACGAGAGTTGTCCGCGGCACAGAGCAAGCTCGACCGTCGTACGGCCGAGGCAATCCCGCCGCAGCCCGAAATCCCGGAACCTTCGCCACAGCTCGTGCCGCCGGCACAGCCGGAAGTCGATCTGCTGCCGAGTGCGCCTTCCCGGATGCGGCGTGTCGCGATCGCCGGGGCCACCTCTCTGTTACTGGTTTCCGCCGCTGGCGCGGCCTGGAAACTCACGCGGAACGTTCCTGCGGTCCCGGCGCCGCCCCTGGCTCAAACCCTCGCGCCCCCTGCCCAAACGCTCGCGCCGGCGCCCGTCGATCCGCAACCAGAGGCCCGCGAGACGCGGTCCCGTCCGGCGGTCGAGCCCACGCGGGTGCGCCGGGCAGCACCGCCCGCGCCACCCCTCCGGCAGTTCGTGCCCCCGGCCGCGCGCGACACGGCGGCTGTTCAGAAACCCCAGTTGCTGCAGCCTCCGAGCAATGCTGCGTCGGTC
The DNA here is from genome assembly GCA_963796675.1 of Terriglobia bacterium. Classification (GTDB taxonomy): domain Bacteria; phylum Acidobacteriota; class Terriglobia; order Bryobacterales; family Bryobacteraceae; genus CAWCDJ01. The sequence goes on along the minus strand of CAWCMS010000013.1, from coordinate 155,680 downwards.
TCGACGCAGCCTGTACCCGCACTGCCCGCCGATATCGACCGGCCCCTGCACGCTCCTGCCCCGCCGCCGGCTCCGGCAAAGCAAGCTCCGATGCACCTTGTCCAGCCGCCCGCCGTCGGAGGACATTTTCAGGAGGCGCGATTGATCCGTCGCACGCTGCCGGATTATCCCCGCCTGGCTCGCGAGCGCGGCATTCACGGCACCATCTCTCTTTCGGCGACGATCGACGAGCGTGGCAACGTCACCGGCATCGGCGTCACTAAGGGCGATCCGATCCTGGCCGCGGCGGCGAAGAGGGCCGTCTTCAACTGGAAATATGCGCCGGCGAACTTGAACGGCCGGCCCATCGCGAGCACCGCGACGATTCAGGTTGTCTTCGGAGAACGAAACCAATAGCATGTCCGGTCACCCCATCAGTCAAATTACCCGCCCCCTGACCCGCTTCCTGTTCGGCTCAGCCCACTACTCGGCTTGCGATCCGGCGGTGGTGATTGCGGTCCTGAACTTGAAAGGCGGCTGCGGAAAGTCCACCATCGCGGTCAATCTGGCCTGCGAACTCGCCGTCGATTCCGGGCCGGTGCTCCTGCTTGATAACGACGCGCAGGGCACTGCCACCCACTGGCTGTCGCATGGCCTCCTGCCGGTTCGCGGCTCCTTTATGCCCCTCGAAAACGAAGAGGACGGCGAACGCCTGGTGCGAGCCGTGGCCGCCTCCAATGACCGCTACGTGGTGCTCGATGCGCCCGCGCACGTAGGCGCCGCGGCGCAGGCGGCCGGCCGCATCGCCGACCTCGTCGTGATTCCCGTTACCGCGAGCGGCGTCGACCTGGTCGCCACCGAAATGGTCGTCGACCTGATTCGCCAGGCGCGCGTCCTCCGGCGCGGCGGAGCGCCCAAGTGTTTGATCGTCCCGTCGAAGATCGATCGCCGCACCGATGCCGGCCGCCGCATCGATGAGCAGGTGCGCCGCTTCGGCGAGACGGTCGGCCCTGCCATCCACCAACGGACGGCGTTTGTCGATGCGTTCGGCGCCGGGCAGTGGATCGGCGACTATGCGCCGCAGAGCCCCGCGCACTACGACGTCGCGGCACTCGCCATGGCCGTCAGGCGGAGTTTGCGGATATGAAGGGTGCCAGCCAACGGGTCGGGGCGCCGGTTCTGGCGCCGTTTGCTGCCCTCGACCAGGAACCCGCGGACGTGCCGTCGTGGCCTCTGCATCTGGCCGTGTGGCTGAAGCCGGATCGCCCGCCCGGGCCTCCGCAATGGAGCGGCCTCGCGATCGAACGCCGCTATCGGATTCCGGCGCCGGGCTTTCTGCCAGCCGATATCACTCCGGCGGATCGTCCCGCCGCCCCGGACTTTTCCAGTGAGACTCGGGCGCCGGTGAACTCTCCACGGATTCCCGGGTGCGATGCCGTGCCGCTCGGGTGGGATGCCCGGAGCCTCTGCGCGAAGGAGAAGGAGAAATGAGCGTTTCCCTTGCCGAATGCATGAAGAGCGCCGCATCGCGGGCGATCGCCGGCGCCCCGGAGGACGCGTTGGCGCAACTCTGCCTGGCGCGCGACGCGGGTATCCGCTCGCCCCGCCTCATCGGCGCCATCGGCCATCTGCAATTCGAGTTGCGGCGATTCGAAGACGCGGGGCGATCCTATGAAGAGGCCCTCCATCTCGATCCCGGCGATAGCATTGCACCCTACAATCGAGGCGTCTGCCTGGAACGAGCGGGCGACTGGGAAGGCGCCGCGGAAGCGTTCCGAAAGGCCTTGGAGCTCGATTCCCGGCGCGCCGGCGCCTATCTGGGGCTGGGCATCTCTCAACTGCACCTCGGCCGGCCCGAAGAGGCGCTCTCCGCCTTCGAAAAATGCCTCGAGCGCCAGCCCTTCCGCGAAGCTTCCATCCGTGGGCGGGCGGTGGCGCTGCACCTGTTGCAACGCTATGAAGAGGCCTCTGCCGTCTACCAGGCCCTTCTGGCGCGCGATCCGCAATCCGAAGAGTTGCTGCACAACGCCATCCTGCTGGCGATTCAACAGGGCGATTACGAGCGGCTGGAGCAATGGTCCGAACGCCTGATCGAAGTCCGGCCTGTTTCGGCGATCGCGCTGGAGGGTGCCGCGCTGGCCGCATTTGCCCGCCGCGATTTCGACGCAGCCGTTCGCTTCTGCTCCACGCTGGTCGATGCGGATCCCGATCACTTCGCAGGCTGGCTCAATTGCGGTGTGGCCCTGCAGCGGTCAGGCGCGTTCGACAAGGCCGCAGAGGCCTACGCACGCGCGGCCTCGCTCGATCCGCGGTCGGACGAGGCCTTCCTGAGCCTCGGCACCGTCTTACACGAGATGGGCCGGTGGGAAGAGGCGCGCGCTGCTTATGAACGTGCGCTGGCCCTCGCTCCGGGCCGGAGAATCGCGCTTTGGAACCTCGCGCAGCTTTGCGAGAGCCGCAAAGATCTCCGTGGCGCCGAACTCCTGTATGTCCGGCTGGTGGAGCGCTTCCCGGACGCTCAGGACGGATGGTTCCGCCTCGGGTTCGTGCGCTTTGGGCTCGGCGATTATGCCGCGGCCATACGCGCATTCGAGGCTTGCCTGGCGCTGCCACACGACTGCCCCGAAGCGGTCCTGAACATCGGAATCGCGCACTGGAAGATGCGGAATCTCGAAATGGCGAAAGAGATCTTCCGGCAGCAGGCCGGAACGACCAAGTCCGTTGCGGCGCTGCGTTGTCTGGCGGCCATCGCGCTGGAGCAGCAGGACTACGAGCAGGCTCTGGCCCTGCACAAACAGATGTTGGAGCTCGACGAGCCCTCGAGCGAATTGCTGTACAACCTGGCGCTCCTGCTGCAAAAGCGCGGACGGGCATCCGACGCAGTCCGCTACTACCGCAAGGCGTTGGAGCTGAGACCCGGCTTTCCCCAGGCTTTGCTGAATTTGGGACACGCCTTCCTGACCCTGGGGAAACATGAAGAGGCACAAGCCGCCTGGAACATCGCGCTCCCCGCCGACGCGGAGCTGGCGGAACAGTTCCTGGTGTAACCGAAAGACGGAAAGGATGAAACGTGGGAACTAACGGAATCGAATATGCGGCCACGCCGCGGTTGGAAGAACAGATCCTCCATACATCCGGTGTGGAGCGCGGCCCGGTCGCCGAACCGTCCGCGGAGGATTTCGCTCTGGCGCCCCTGGTGGACAAGATCGCTTACGGTATCGCGCGCGGATTGATTGTCGCTGTAAAAGAGCTCGAACTGCATATCGCCGGAGAGACCCGTAAGGTGAGTGACGCAGTGGATCGGCGCATGGAGATGCTCCAATCCAGCATGCGGGATCTTTCCCGCTTTATGACGGAGCAGCAATCTGCCAACGCCGCCGTGCAAGGCCGTTTTCAACAGTTGTCGGCCGGCCTGGACGAGTCGGACGCCCGGCGGGAGGCTGCCGTAGCGGCACTGCGGTTGGAGACCCGCGAGCTTTCTGAAAGCCTGTCGCAGCGGATCGAAGCGGCCGGTGCGGCGCTCCAGGAAACCGACGCGCGGCAGACGGCCGGCCTCGCGGCGCTCGAAAATGCCGTCTCCGAGCGCATCGACGCTCTCTCGCGCGAGTTGTCCATTCACCAGGAGGACATTGGGGCGCTGAAGAGTGCGTTCCATGCGTTCACCTCGCGCGTCGACGTGTTGGTCGAGCGGCTCGACCGGCAGGCGGACGCGGTTCGCTCCATGTATGTGGCCTACTCCCAGCGCGAAAGCGAGCTGGAGCAGCTGGTCGATGGCCTCGCCAGGCTGCGGGCTCAGCCCGCTCCACTTCCGGCAAACGCGCTCTGACGGGGGGCGCGCCGCTCGCCCGGCGCGCAGTCCCCATAAATGCGAGCATTAGAATAATTAATAGATTCCGCTACTTGCATTTGGAAAACTTGTTGGGATACACTCGAAGCTAGTTCCTCGATGTCCAATCGTCTTACAGATCGGCGCGGCTTTCGCAATCTCCTCAACGCGGCGGTTATCCCTGTAGGCATTATTCTGATTACGGTCATCGTAGCCGGCCCCGCTTAAGGCCAGGCGGAACGAAGGTTCCAAAGGCCATCAGCGGGGAGCGAAACCCGGCTGATGGCCTTTTTTGTTAGGTTCCTACTTTTTCGAGGGAAGAAACATATGTCGACGTTGATGAGCGGCGCAAAAATGCTGATGGAGTGCCTGGTTCGGGAGGGCGTGGATTGCATCTTCGGCTATCCCGGCGGCGTCACCCTTCCGTTGTACGACGTGCTCTATGAGCACCCCGTGCGGCATGTGCTGGTAAGGCACGAAGAGAATGCGGCATTCGCGGCCGAGGGTTACGCCCGCGCCACCGGAAGGGTCGGCGTTTGCTGCGCAACCTCCGGTCCCGGCGCCACGAACCTGACCACCGGCCTGGTGGACGCCATGATGGATTCCATCCCCATCGTCGCCATCACCGGCCAGGTCTCCACCAAGCTGATCGGCAGCGACGCGTTTCAGGAAGCCGATACTTTCGGCATCACCCGCTCCTGCACGAAGCACAATTATCTGGTGAAACGTGTCGAAGACCTGGCGGCAACCATCCACGAAGCCTTCTACGTGGCATCGAGCGGCCGTCCCGGCCCCGTGCTGGTGGATATCACCAAGGACGTTCTGCAGGGGCAGGGCCACTACCAGCCGGTAACCTCGATTCACCTCCCCGGCTACAAGGTCTTCACCGAAGGTCACACCGGCCAGATCCGCCGCGCCGTGCAGCTGATTCAGGAATCCGAGCGTCCGCTGGTGTATGCCGGCGGCGGCATCATCGCGGCCGGAGCCTCGCGCGAGCTGCGCGAGTTCGTTGAGCTCACCGATACTCCGGCGGTGAACACGCTGATGGGTCTCGGCGGCCTGCCTTCGTGCCATCCCAATTTCATCAGCATGCCCGGCATGCACGGCAGTTACGCGGCCAACATGGCGATGACCGCGGCCGACCTGCTGATCGCTCTCGGCGTCCGGTTCGATGACCGCGTCACCGGCCGGCTGGCTGCCTTTGCGCCACACGCCAAGGTGATCCACGTCGACATCGATCCGGCCGAGATCGGCAAGAATCGCGCGCCCGATGTGCCGATCGTGGGAGACGTGAAGCGCGTGCTCGCCCGCATGAACAAGCTGTTGGCCGAAGAGAAGAAGGCTCCGGAAGAAAAACTCGGCGCCGCCCGCCGCGCCTGGTGGCACCAGGTCCGCCAGTGGAAGCAGGAGCATCCCCTCGAAGCCATCCGCTCCGATTCCGAAATCAAGCCGCAGCACCTGATGGCCGAAATCGACCGCCTGTCGAACGGCGAGGCCATCATCACCTCCGACGTGGGCCAGCACCAGATGTGGGCGGCGCAGCTTCTGAGGTTCAACGAGCCGCGCCTGTGGATCAACTCCGGCGGCCTCGGCTCCATGGGGTTCGGCCTGCCTGCGGCGATCGGCGCGCAGTTCGCGCGGCCCGATAAGCTGGTGTTCTCGATCGTGGGTGACGGCGGCTTCCAGATGGCGATCCCCGAACTCTCCACCGTCGCCTCCTTCGGGCTGCCCGTCAAGATCATCGTCATGAACAACGGCCACCTGGGCATGGTGCGGCAGTGGCAGACGCTCTTCTACAACAACCGCTTGAGCGCGGTGGAGCTTGACGCGTTCCCCGATGCGCAGAAACTGGCGGCGGCCTACGGCTTCAAGGGCCGCACCGTCGAAAAGCCGTCCGAGCTGGCGTCGGCCCTCGAAGAGGCCGTCAACGAGCCCGGGCCCTACCTGCTCAACGTGAAGGTGTCGCCCTTCGAGTGCGTGTACCCCATGGTGCCGGCTGGCGCCGCGATCAACGAAATGGTGCTCGGCCCGCCGCAACCGGTGGCGGTGCCGGCGGAATAAGGAAGGCTACTCATGCTGCAAGTTATCTCGTTACTTCTTGAAAACAAGCCCGGCGCCCTGATGCGCGTCACCGGACTGCTCACCCAGCGCGGGTACAACATCGAGAGCCTGACGGTCGCCCGCACGCTTGACCCCGAGCTTTCCCGCATGACCATCGTGGTCGAGGTGGAATCCGCGCAGCGCCAGCAGGTGATCAAGCAGATGAATAAGCTGATCAACGTGCTGCAGGCGTCGGACCTGAGCGATTCCCCGGCGGTGGTCCGCGAGCTGGTGCTGGTGCGCATCCGCATGCCGCAGGAAGCGCGCACGGCGGTGCTCAAGGAAGCGGAGATTTTCGGGGCCCGCGTAGTGGATTCCTCCACCGAAGGCTTCGCCATCGAAGCCACCGGCGACCCCGAAAAGCTCGGCGAATTCATCGACGTCATGCAGAGCTACGGCGAAATCGAAGTCACGCGCTCGGGCGCGCTCGCGATTGTCGCTCGAAGCCAAGAAACTCAAGCTGCAGCCGCCCGTGCCCACGCGCTCGGGCAAGCTGGAAGAAACGGTCTACTGAGAAACTCTGGAGCACAAATGCCAAAACGCTTTTACGAGAAAGACGGAAATCTGGATTACTTGAACGGCCGGACGGTGGCCATCATCGGCTACGGCAGCCAGGGCCACGCGCACGCGCTGAACCTGCGCGATTCGGGCGTCGACGTGGTGGTCGGCCTCTACCCCGGCAGCAAGTCCTGGGCGAAGGCGGAAGCCGCCGGTCTCAAGGTCATGACTACGGCGGACGCGGCCAAGGCTGCCAACGTCGTCATGATCCTGGTCTCCGACCACATTCAGGCGGATCTCTATAACAGCGAGATCAAGCCGCACATGCTGCCGGGCAAGACCCTCATGTTCGCCCATGGCTTCAATATCCATTTCGGCCAGATCAGTGCGCCCGAAGGTGTGGATGTTTCGATGGTGGCGCCCAAGGCTCCCGGCCATCGCGTGCGCGAGCTGTACACCGAAGGCGTGGGCGTTCCCGCGCTGGTCGCCGTGCACCAGAACGCTTCGGGCGAGGCGCTCGAGCGCGCTCTTGCGTATGCCCTGGCGCTCGGCTGCCTGAAGGCCGGTGTCATCGAAACCAACTTCCGCGAAGAGACCGAAAGCGATCTGTTCGGCGAGCAGGCTGTGCTGTGCGGAGGTACCGCCGAACTGATCCGCGCCGGCTTCGAGACGCTGGTGGCTGCCGGCTACGCCCCCGAGATCGCCTACTTCGAGTGCCTGCACGAGCTGAAACTGATCGTCGATCTGATCCAGGAAGGCGGCCTCAGCTACATGCGCTACTCGGTGTCGGACACGGCCGAATATGGCGACTATACGCGCGGTCCGCGCATCGTCAATGACCAGACCCGCGCCGAAATGAAGAAGATCCTGGCCGAGATCCAGTCCGGTGAATTCGCACGTCAGTGGATCGGAGAAAACAAGGCGGGACGGCAGAAGTTCCTCGCTATGCGCGAAGAGGCTCGCACTTCGCAGATCGAAACGGTCGGCCGCGAACTGCGTGAAATGATGACGTTCCTGAAAAAGAAGAAAGAAGCCGGTGTCCCGGTAGGATAGGCCTCCCGGCCTGTCCAGCCGGGCGGAGCCCGGCCGTGTCTGTGCTTTATTTACGGTGCTCTCATGAAAATCTTCACATTCGATACGACGCTTCGCGACGGAACTCAAGGCGAGTCCGTCTCCTTTTCCGTGGATGACAAGCTCATTATTGCGCGGAAGCTGGATGAGCTCGGTATCGACTACATTGAGGGCGGCTGGCCCGGGTCGAATCCCAAAGACAAGGATTTCTTCGCCCGGGCCGGCGAACTGGATCTACAGCACGCCAAGCTGACGGCATTCGGTTCCACGCAGGTTCGCGAAGAACCCGGTGGAGGAAGACCGCAACGTCCGCGCGCTGGTCGAGGCCGGCACGCCGGTCGTCTCGATCTTCGGCAAGACCTGGGACCTTCATGTGAAGCGCGCCCTCGGCATCACCCAGGAAGAGAACCTCAAGCTGATCTCCGAGACCGTGGCGTATCTCAAGCAGCACGGCAAAGAGGTCGTCTACGACGCCGAGCATTTCTTCGACGGGTACGCCGCCAACCCGGCTTACGCGCTGCAAACGCTCGAAGCCGCTCAGAAGGCAGGCGCCGACGTGCTCTGCCTGTGCGACACCAACGGCGGCACGCTCACCGGACGCCTGATCGAGATCGTCGGCGAAGTCCGCCGCCGCTTCGAAGGGGTGATCGGCATCCATACGCATAACGACTCCGATTCCGCGGTCGCCAATACCGTGGCCGCCGTGGAGGCGGGCGCGACTCATGTGCAGGGCTGCATGAACGGCTACGGCGAGCGCTGCGGCAACGCCAACCTGGCCTCGGTGATCGCCAATCTCGAATTGAAGCTGGGGCACACCACGGTCGGGCAGGAGCGCCTGGCGAATCTCGCCCCGACCTGCCGCTTCATCGCCGAGCTGGCGAACCTGCCGCTGCGCAACGATCAGCCGTTCGTCGGCCGCAGCGCCTTCGCGCACAAAGGCGGCGTGCATGTCAGCGCGGTGCTGAAGGATTCGGCCACCTACGAGCACATCACGCCCGAACTCGTCGGCAATCGCCAGCGGGTGCTGGTGAGCGATCTTTCCGGCCGCGGCAACATTCTCTACAAGCTGAAGCAGCACGGCCTGGCGGACCGCCTCTCCGAAGACGCGCGCCGCGAACTTCTCGAGCGCATCAAGCAGATGGAGTACGAGGGCTACGAGCTCGAAGCCGCCGAGGGTACGTTCGAGCTGCTGGTGCGCGAGGCGCTCAACCCCGGCACTCACTTCTTCGATGTCGATAGCTACGAAGTGACCACCCGCTCGCCGGGGACCGGTTCGCACACCACCGCCACCGTGACGCTTCAGACCAAGGAAGGCGTCCACTCCGGCACCGCGACGGGCCACGGTCCGTTCAACGCGCTGCACCTGTGCCTGCGAAAGTGCCTGTCTAAGATCTATCCGCAGATCACCGAAGTCCGCCTCACGGACTACAAGGTGCGCGTGCTCGATTCCTATAAGGGCACCGCCGCCAACGTGCGCGTGCTGATCGAGTGGAGCGACCATCGCCGGAGCTGGTCGACGGTCGGAGTGTCCGACAACGTGATCGAGGCGAGCTGGCGCGCGCTGGTAGACGCGATCCGCCTGGAGCTGATGCGCCTCACCGAAAAAGACACGTCGATCGAAAAGGCCGTCGAAGACTACTGCTGGGGCGTGTAGCCCCGCTTACACCATCGCGCCGGTGTGGATGACCGTCTCCACCGACGGGGAGTTCAGCAGCGTATTGTGGATCAGGCACGCCCTGACGGCGCGCATCAGGCCAGTCTCGTGTTCGGGGGTTACACCGGGGGCGTTCACTTCGATCCGGAATGAGCCGAGGCGCGCCGGTTGCGTGACTTTCTCGGCCGCTACCTTCACCTCCAGACCTTCGGCTGACAGATGGCGCGTCTTCAGGTACTGAGCCGCGTAGAAGCCCGCGCACGTGCCGAGCGACACCAGCAGAAACTCCGGCGGCGTCATGCCGGCGTCGCTCCCGCCGTTGGCCGGGGGCTGATCGCAGATCACATGATGTCCTCGAACAGAGGCATCGAACCGGACATCGCCGAGATGTTGAATCAGGACTTCCATATCTACTTTCGAAGATGCAAGTTCGCCGCCAGGCGTGACATTGTCACGTCCGCCGCAGATTTGCATCTTCCGAGGTGAATGTGGAAAGCAGCATTTTTCTTTTTGGCCTCAGGTGCTTGGGCGCAAACCCCGCTTTCGCTAAAGGATGCGGTGCGGCTCGCACTCACCGGCAACCCGGCGATGGCGGCGGCGGCCGAAAGCAGCCGGGCGGCGGGTGCACAGGTCGACGCGGCGCGTGGCGGCCGGCTTCCCAAGGTGAATTACAGCGAATCCTGGGTCCGCAGCGATAACCCCGTCTTTGTCTTCAGCTCCCTGCTGACGCAGCACCAGTTCGGAGCGGAGAATTTCGCGATCAACACCCTCAACCGCCCCGGCTTCCTCAATAACTTCCAGTCGCTGGTGACGCTCAGTCAGCCGATCTATGACGGCGGCCAGACCCGCCACGCCGTGAAAGCCGCCGAGCTTGGGAGCCAGATGACCGATGAGGAGAAACGTCGCGTTCGCATGGAGTTGGTTGCCGATGTGGCGCGCGCCTACTACGGCGCCATTCTGGCGGGCGACACCCTCAAAGCTGCCGAACAGTCAGTGCGCTCGGCCGAAGCCGACCTGACGCGCGCCCAGTCGGTACGCGCCGCCGGGATGTCTACCGATGTGGACGTGCTTTCCATCCGTGTCCACCTGGCCGCCGTGAATGAGGAGCGGATCCAGCGGACGGCGCAATTCGACGTGTCGCGCGCGGCTCTGAACGATGTGCTGGGCCAGGGGCTCGACACACCGCACCGGTTGACCACGCCTCTGACGCCCGCGGAGGTCCCGGATTCGGCCGTCACCGAGATCGAGCAGGCGGCCGCGCAGGAACGGCCGGAGATGCGGCAGTCGCGACTGAACTCGCTGCTGGCGAAAAATCAGGTAGATTCCGCCAGAACGAGCCTGCGGCCGGAGGTCGGCTTCATGGGCGCCTTCGAGGCCGATCGCCAGGATTTCGTCACCAAGGGGGGCGCCAACTGGACTGCCGGAGTGTCGCTTAAGTGGAATATTTTCAATGGCCTGAGCGACAAGGCGCGGATTGAAGCGGCGGCCGCCGGTGTACGTCGCGCGGACGCCGAGACGCGACGCGCCGATTCCGCCGTCCGATTGCAGGTGCGGCAGGCGTGGGCCGATCTGCGGGCGGCCGAACAGCGCATTGAAGTCGCCAAAGCTTCCGTGGCCGAGGCCGAAGAGAGTCTTAGGATCACCCAGAACCGCTATGAGGCGGGTATGAGCAATGTAACGGACCTGTTGCGCACCGAAACCGCGGTGCTCGAGAGCCGCACGAGGTACCTGGCGGCGGTCCACGACCAGCGGGTGGCCGCGATCCAGTTGGAGCTGGCGGCCGGAAAATTGAATGCGGATTCGGAGGTATTGAATTGAAACGAGCGGGATGGGTGTTCCTCAGCCTGGCGATCCTGACTTCCTGCGGCACCGAGGCGGCGCGGCGTACGGAGCCCGTAGCCGGCAAGCCTGTGGCCGTGCAGACGGTGACGGCGGCCGAGCAGGAGTGGCCCGATACGTATGAAGCCACCGGTACGGTGCGCGCTCGCACCTCGGCCGTCATCGCCAGCAAAGTGATGGGCTATGTGACCCAGGTGCATGTGCAGGCGGGCGACCGTGTCCGCGAAGGGCAGCCATTAGTGACGCTGGATGCCCGCGATCTTGACGCCGCGCTGCGGCGCACGGATGCCGGCGAGGCCGAAGCCCGAAGCGGGCAGCCCGAAGTCGAAAGCGCCATCGCCGCCGCGAAATCGAACCTCGACCTGGCGCAGACCACCTTCCGCCGCATCCAGGACCTGGCGGCGAAGAAATCGGTTTCGAACCAGGAGTTCGATGAAGCCTCGGCGCGCCTCAAGGCTGCCGAAGCCGCCTACCATATGGCCGAATCACGCCGCGCGCAGGTGCAGTCGCGTATCGACCAGGCCGCCGCCGAGCAGCGTTCCGCCCACATTTTGCGCGGCTACGCCGATATCGCCGCGCCCTTCGCCGGGGTGGTGACGACGCGCTCGGTCGAACCGGGCGGGCTGGCATCGCCCGGCCAGCCGTTGCTGACCCTGGAGCGCGAAGGCTCCTATCGGCTGGAGGCCTCGGTCGAAGAATCGAGGCTTGGTACGGTGCACACGGGCCAGGCCGTCACGGTGGCGCTAGAGAGCTGCCGGGGGCCGCAGCGCGTGGCCGAGATCGTGCCTGCGGTGGATGCGGCCTCGCGATCTTACCTCGTCAAGGTGGAGCTGAACTGTCCCAACGTGCGCTCCGGAATGTTCGGCCGGGCCGAGTTCCCGTCGGGCTCACGCAAGGTTATCGCGATCCCCGCCGCGGCGGTGGCGGAGCGGGGCCAGTTGCGCTCGGTCTTCGCAGCCGAAAACGGCGCGGCTCACTTGCGGCTTGTCACGCTGGGCCGGACTTCGGGAGGCGCGGTCGAGGTGCTCTCCGGCCTGAGCGCGGGCGAGCAGGTGGTGTCGCCCGTGCCCGCCGGCCTCGAGGACGGAGCCCGGCTGGAGGTGCGGCCTTGAAGAAGCTGGGACCCGCCGGGCGCTTCGCTCAGGCCTGGATCGAATCGAAGCTCACGCCCCTGATCATCGGCGGGGCCCTTCTGGTGGGCGCCTTCGCGGTGTGGAAGCTGCCGCGCGAGGAAGAACCGCAGATCATCGTGCCGATGATCGACGTCTTCGTACAGATGCCGGGAGCTTCGGCCAAGGAGGTCGAAGAGCGGGTCACCAAGCCGATGGAGAAGCTGCTGTGGGAGATCCCGGGCGTCGAGTATATCTACTCCACTTCGAGTCCCGGGATGTCGATGGCGATCGTGCGCTTCTATGTCGGGCAGGATGAGGAGAAGAGTATCGTCCGCCTGAACCAGAAGCTTGCCGCGAACATGGACCTGATTCCGCCGGGCGCGAGCCCGCCGCTCGTGAAGCCGCGGTCTATCGACGACGTGCCGATCCTCGCGCTGACGCTCTCGAGCAAGCGCTACGGCGATTTCGAGCTGCGCAGCATCGCGGCGCAACTCGATGACACCATCAAGCAAGTGCCGGACGTCTCCGCCGTTACCCTGATCGGCGGGCAGCGGCGCGAGGTTCGCATCGTCCTCGACCAGGCGAAGCTCGCGGGTTATAACCTGACTCCGATGCAGGTGGCAGGCGCTCTGGGGCTCTCCAATCGCCGGCTCGATTCCGGCCGCTTCGATTCCGCCAACCGGGAATACCTGCTCGAAACCGGCGAATTCCTGCGTACGGCGGACGATGTCCGCAACGTGGTGGTGGGGGTGGCCAACGGCAGTCCTGTCTTCGTGCGCAACGTGGCGGAAGTGGTGGATGGAGGCCAGGAGCCTGCCGAATACGTACGCATGGCCAGCGCGTCCGACCGCCAGTTTCTGCCTGCGGTGACCATCTCGATCGCCAAGCGCAAAGGCACGAACGCGGTGGAGGTGGCGAACCGCGTGCTCCAGCGCATCGAACCGCTCGAGGGCACCCTGGTCCCCGCCGATGTCAACGTGGACGTCACGCGTCAATATGGCGAGACCGCGGCCGAGAAATCCAACGAGCTGCTGTTCCACATGTTCGTGGCAGTGATTTCGGTAAGCCTGCTGATCGCCATCACGCTCGGGCTGCGCGAATCGCTGATCGTTTTCATCGCCATTCCGGTGACCCTGGCGCTGACGCTCGCGGTGTTCTATCTCTATGGCTACACGCTGAACCGCATCACGCTGTTCGCGCTGATCTTCTCGATCGGCATCCTGGTGGACGACGCCATCGTGGTGGTGGAAAACATTGTGCGCCACTGGCGAATGCCGGCCAATCGCAACCGCCCGCCGCACGAAGTGGCGATCGAAGCGGTGGATGAAGTCGGCAACCCGACGATTCTCGCCACACTCACGGTGGTGGCGGCGATCCTGCCGATGGCCTTTGTGGGCGGCCTGATGGGCCCGTACATGCGGCCGATTCCGATCGGCGCGAGCGCGGCCATGGTGTTTTCCCTGATGGTGGCGTTCCTGGTGACCCCCTGGGCCGCGGTGCGGATCCTGAAGTCCGGGCACGCCAGCGCGCACGGCGAACGGGAAGACTTCGTGACGCGCCTCTACCGGCGGGTAATGGGCACCATCCTGCACAACGGGCCGGTTCGCTGGGGCTTCCTGGGAGGCGTAGTCGTGCTGCTGCTCGGGTCCCTGTCGCTCTTCTACTTCGAGTTCGTCAAGGTGAAGATGCTGCCGTTCGACAACAAGAGCGAGTTCCAGGTGATCGTCGACATGCCGGAAGGGACCACGCTCGAAGATACGGCGCGTGCCACCGACGCTTTGGGCCGCGTGGCACTCCAGCAGCCGGAAGCCGTCAACCTGCAGACCTACGTCGGTACCGCGTCGCCCTACAATTTCAACGGCCTGGTGCGGCATTACTACATGCGGCGCGGGTCGAACGTGGCGGATATCCAGGTAAACCTGCTGCCCAAGAGCGAGCGCAAGCTGCAGAGCCACGAGATTGCCAAGCAGATGCGCGACCGCCTGCTGCCGGTGGCGCAGCGCTTCGGAGCGCGGATCAAAGTGGCCGAGGTGCCTCCCGGTCCGCCGGTGCTCGAGACGCTGGTGGCTGAGGTCTACGGCCCGTCGCTCGACGAGCGGATGGCGATCGCGCGCCGCATCCGCGACCTGTGGAAACGCACCGACGGAGTGGTGGATGTCGATTGGTACGTCAACGACGACCAGCCTAAGCATCGCCTGGTAGTAGACGAAGAAAAGGCCGCGTTGAACGGCATCTCCGAGGACGACATCGCGCGCACCGTGCAAACGGCCTCGGCGGGATATACCGCGGGGCTGCTCCACGTGGATAGCGCCAAGGAGGACGTGCCGCTTGTCGTGAGGCTCGATCGCGCCACGCGGTCTGACCTGGCTTCCATGCTGCGGCTGAAGGTCATGGGGAGGAACGGAAACACGGTGGCGTTGGGCGAACTGGTCCACGATCAGGAGACCACGGCCGACCAGAGCATCTATCACAAGAACCTGATGCCCGTGACCTATGTGACGGGCGACGTCGCCGGCGCCATGGAGAGTCCGGTCTACGCCATTCTCAAGCTGGGCCCGGAGATGGACCAGTTCAAGGCGCCGGGCGGATACGCCATCGAGCAGCACATGGCCGCCCTGCCCACGAATGCCGAGACCTACTCGATGAAGTGGGATGGCGAGTGGCACATCACCTACGAGGTTTTCCGCGACCTCGGTATCGCCTTCGCCGCGGTTCTGGTCCTCATCTACGCGCTGGTGGTGGGATGGTTCCAGTCGTTCGTGACGCCGCTGGTGATCATGGCGGCGATCCCGTTCTCGCTCGTCGGCATCCTGCCGGCACACGGCCTGCTGCATGCGTTCTTCACCGCGACCTCGATGATCGGCTTTATCGCCGGCGCCGGCATCGTGGTGCGGAATTCCATCATCCTGGTGGATTTCATCGAGCTGCGTTTGAAAGAAGGCGAGCCGCTCGATCAGGCGGTGATCGACGCCGGGGCGGTACGCTTCCGGCCGATGCTGCTGACCGCCGCGGCGGTAGTGGTGGGAGCCGCGGTAATCCTGTTCGACCCGATTTTCCAGGGCTTGGCGATCGCCCTGATGGCCGGGGAGGTCGCTTCACTGGCGCTCTCGCGGATGACGGTGCCGATCGTTTATTTTGTCGTGAATCGAAAAAGGAGCAACGCATGTCAGTCGACCGCTATCTCCGCATGATTGCGGGGTTTTTCGTGATGCTGAGTGTCGCCCTGGGTTATTGGGTAAGCCCCTGGTGGTTCCTGTTCACCGCGTTCGTGGGGCTGAATCTGTTCCAGTCCGCGTTTACGAACTGGTGCCCCATGATGACCTTCCTGCGCAAGCTGGGCGCGCGGGGATAAATGGCGCCGTTCTTGACTTTGCTAACCGTGGTAATTTATTCTGACGATTCGACTTGACAACGATTCCATCCGTTCTGCGTTATGCGGCAAAACGAGCACCACGCACCGGAAACCGTAGAGCGGTTTCTGGATTCGACCTTGGAGAGTGTGGACAGCGCCGAAGAGCTGGCTGTCGGTATGGCGCAGCGCGCGGGCTTTGAAGAAGACGAGCTGATGCGGATCGGAATGGCCGTGCGGGAATCGATGGTCAATGCCGTGGTGCACGGGAATCGTTACAACTCCAATAAGAAAGTCCGCTTCTCGGTGACCCACCACGGCGAGCGGTTCACAGTGCAGATCGCGGACCAGGGAGAGGGCTTCGATTTCGAAAATCTACCCGATCCGCTGACTCCGGAAAACCTGATGCGGACCTCGGGACGGGGCATTTTCCTGATCCGGTCCTTCATGGACGAGTTCCAGATGCGGCACCTGGAGCCCGGGGGGACCGAAGTAACTTTGGTCAAGTACACGGTGTCAAAGTAGATTCGACGGATTTCAGCCAGGAGGCATATTCAGTGAGCGTTAGTTTGAAAACTCGACAAGTGGGTGACGTGAGTGTGATGGATGTGGCCGGGCGAATCACCCTTGGTGAAGGCTCGAGCGCGCTACGCGATGCGCTGCGCGACATGGTGGGCAAGAACCAGAAGAAAATTCTGCTCAACCTCGGCGAAGTTTCCTACATTGACAGCTCGGGGATTGGCGAGCTGGTTTCGGGGTTCACCACCGTCACCAACAGCGGCGGCCAGTTGAAGCTCCTCAACCTCAACAAGCGCGTGAAAGATCTGCTGCAGATCACCAAGCTCTACACTGTCTTCGACGTCCACGACGACGAAGCGGGCGCCATCCGCAGCTTCGCCTAACCGATTTGGCCCGCCTCTTTCCGCTGCCCTGCCGGCGGCTCGGAAAGAGCGGGCCCCGTCCATTTATCCCCCGCCGACGAACTGCACGATTTCCACCTGTGCACCAGGGTCGAGAACCGTCTCCGCCCAATAGGGCTGTTTGACGATACGTCGATTCAATTCAACCGCTACGCGCGCCGGATCCAGATCCAATTGGCGCAGCAGATCCAGGATCGTGCGCCCTTCCGGCATAGCCTTTGGTTCTCCGTTGAGGACAATATCGATCGCCATGGTTGGTTGACACCCTAGTTTCCCAACAATTATAGTCAAATTTAAGTCTCCATCTTCCGGAACGGCATGCCTCAGTCATATACGGAGTTGTATTTTCCTGTGCTGGTCCAGGCGATCATCGCCATGGGCCTCGCGGCCGGGTTGTTGGGTGTCTCGTATTTATTGGGTAAGCGAGTACGCAACCGCGTCAAAGACATGCCCTACGAATCCGGCATCGTCCCCACCGGCGATGCGCGGCATCGGTTCAGCGTCAAGTTCTACCTGGTGGCCATGTTGTTCATCCTGTTCGATATCGAGGCGATCTTTTTATATCCCTGGGTGGTCGTCTACCGCGAGCTGAGGATGGTGGCCTTCGTGGAGATGCTGGTGTTTGTGGTGTTGATTCTTTCCGGCTTCTTCTACATCTGGAAAAAAGGCGCGCTGGATTGGTCCGGGTCAGACCTGGCCAGCCGAAAGCAGTAACAACTCAGAATGTTACCCGACAATTGGAAAGACCATGCCGTGGCTCAGGCCGTGGAAGCGTTCGATGCGGATGCTCTGTGCGGCGGCAAATTCGAATTCGGCGAGCTCACGCTGGAGATCGCTGCCGCCAAGATCGTGAGCATTGGCGGCTTCCTCAAGTACGACCAGAAATTCATTCGTCTCAGCACTGTGACCGCGGTGGACCGCTATCCGGCTGAACCTCGCTTCGAAATCGTTTATCACCTTCATTCCATCGAACGCAATGAGCGGGTACGCCTCAAGTGCCGCCTGCCGGGCACGGATCCGCAGATCGAATCGGTCACGTCCGTGTGGCGCTCGGCGAACTGGTATGAGCGCGAGACCTTCGACCTCTTCGGCATCCGCTTCCTCAATCACCCCGATCTCCGACGCATCATGCTGCCCGACGATTGGGAAGGTCACCCGCTCCGCAAAGACTACCCGGTCACCGGGTCGAGGGTTTAGGAAATGAGCGAATCAGGCGTTCCCGGAACGTTGACGCTGGAGACCGAAGGGGATCAGTCCGGCTCGCGCCGCATGGTCCTCAACATGGGACCGCAGCACCCGTCCACGCACGGCGTGCTCCGGCTGAAACTCGAGCTGGATGGCGAGATCATTCTGAGCTGCCAGCCCGATATCGGCTACCTCCATACCGGCATCGAAAAAGAATTCGAGGTCAAGACTTACCAGCAGGCGGTGACCCTCACGGACCGTGTCGATTACCTGGCGCCGCTCTCCAATAACCTCGGCTGGGCGCTGGCGGTCGAGAAGCTTCTCCAATTGGAAATTCCGCCGCAGGCGCAGTGGATTCGCGTCATGCTCACTGAGCTGACCCGCCTCAACAGCCACCTGGTCTGGCTCGGCACGCACGCCATGGATATCGGCGCCATGACGGTGTTCTTCTACTGCTTCCGCGAGCGCGAAGACATCCTCCGGATCTTCGAGATGTTCTCCGGCCAGCGGATGATGACCAGCTACTTCCGCATCGGCGGACTGGCGCTCGAACCGCCCCGCGGCTGGCAGCAGCGGGTCCAAAAATTCATCAGCGCCTTCCCCGAGAAGGTCGATGAGTACGAGAATCTGCTCTCGAATAACCCGATCTGGCTGCGCCGCACCAAGGGTATCGGGAAGATTTCAATCGAGGACATGCTCGATCTCGGGGTGACCGGCCCCATGCTGCGCGCGGCGGGCCTCAAGGTTGACGCCCGCAAGGACGCGCCCTACTCCAGCTACGAGAAGTTCGACTTCGAAGTGCCGACGCAGCCGGAAAACGACGTCTATGCGCGCTTCCAGGTGCGCATCGAAGAGATGCGGCAGAGTGCGCGCATCGTCACCCAGGCGCTCGAAGGGATGCCTTCGGGGGCGTGGAAGGCTGACGCGCCGCACGTCGTCCTGCCCGATCGCGAAAAGATGAAGACCCAGATGGAGGCGCTCATCTATCACTTCAAGATCGTGACCGAGGGCTTCCGGGTTCCCGCGGGAGAGGTCTTCCAGGTGATCGAATCGCCGCGCGGCGAGCTGGGCTACTACGTGGTCAGCGATGGCACCACCAAGCCCTACCGCGTGCACATGCGGACCCCCAGTTTTGGTAATCTCCAGGCGACCTCCGAGATGGTTGTAGGCACGCTGATCGCCGACGTCATCGCCTCCATCGGCAGTATGGATTTTGTTTTGGGAGACACGGACCGCTAATGACGTTTTCTCCAGAGCTCGAAGCCAGGTTTGACAAGCTCCTGAAGAGCTATCCTCCAGGACGGCAGCGTTCGGCGATGATTCCGATGCTGATGTACGCGCAGGACGAAGTTGGCTCGGTGACCGACGAAGTGGTCGACGAAGTAGCCAGGCGCGTGGGCGTCACTCCGTTGCAGGTCAACGAGGTGATCTCCTACTATTCGATGCTGCACCGCAAGCCGCTCGGCAAGTATCACGTCCAGGTCTGCACCAACATCAGCTGCCTGCTCCACGATGGCGATAAGCTGTTCGAACACACCTGCAAGAAACTCGGCATCGGCCACAAGCAGGTCAGCGAGGATGGACAGTTTTCGGTAGAGGAAGTGGAGTGCATGGGCGCCTGCTCCTGGGCTCCGGCCGTGCAGGTCAACTACGACTTTCACCACTACGTGACCCCCGAGAAACTCGATCAGCTTCTGGATAGCCTGAGGAAGAAGCAATAATCATGCTGTTCAACGAACCCAGCCCGCTCGAAACCAGGGTGCTCTCGCGCCGCTTCGGCATTCCGAATTCGGCGTCACTCGAAACGTACCTCGCAACCGAAGGCTACCAGGCATTCCTCAAGTCTGCCGGCATGAAGCCGGAGCAGATCATCGAAGAGGTCAAGGTATCGAATCTCCGCGGACGCGGCGGCGCCGGATTCCCCACCGGCATGAAGTGGAGCTTCGTCCCGCGCACCTCGCCCAAGCCGAAATACATCGTGGTCAACGGGGATGAGAGCGAACCCGGCACCTGCAAAGACCGCGTGCTGATCGAAAACGATCCGCACCAGTTGATCGAGGGCGTGCTGATCGCGGGACTGTCGGTAGATGCGCATGCCGGCTACATCTATATCCGCGGCGAGTATCGCTACCTGATCGACATCATGGATAAGGCCATCGCCGAGGCGTATGCCGGCGGGTGGCTGGGTAAGAACATCCGCGGAACCGGCTTCGATTTCGAGCTCTACACGCACACTGGCGCGGGCGCCTACGAATGCGGCGAGGAATCGGCGCTGCTCGAATCGCTCGAAGGCAAGCGCGGCGTGCCGCGCATCCGTCCGCCGTTTCCGGCGGTCTCGGGCGCGTTTCAGTGCCCCACGGTGCTGAACAACGTAGAGACGTTTTGCGCCGTGCCCGCGATCATTCGCGACGGCGGCGCGGCGTTCGCGGCACTCGGTCTCCCCAAGGCGGGCGGCACCAAGATGACCTGCCTCACCGGGCACGTCAACAAGCCGGGCGTCTACGAACTGAAGTTGGGCTTCCCGGTGAAGCAGATGATCGAAGAGGTCGGTGGCGGCATCCGGCTGGGTCGAAAGCTCAAGGCGTTCATCCCCGGCGGGTCGTCCTGCCCGGTGCTGACGGCGGAAGAGCTCGAAGGCGCCACCATGGATTACGATTCCATGGCGCAGCGCAAGAGCATGCTCGGCTCGGGCGGCGTCATCATCATGGACGACCATACCTGCATGGTGAAAGCCGCGCTGCGCATTATGCGCTTCTATGCGCACGAAAGCTGCGGCTGGTGCATCCCGTGCCGCGAGGGTACCACCTGGCTGCGCAAGATCCTCACGCGCTTCCATGAAGGCGGCGGCACCAGGAGCGATATCAACCTCATCGGCGACGTGGCGAAGAATATGCTGGGCCGCACCTTCTGCCCGCTCGGCGACGCAGCCGCCATGCCGACGATCTCGATTGTCGAGAAATTCCGGCACGAGTTTGAAGACCACCTCAACGGCAAGCCGTGTCCTTATGAGCACGCGGACCAAATGGTGACGGTGTAAATGGCTGATCTGGTAAAACTGACGATTGACGGGCAGCAGGTCGAGGCCAAGCCCGGCACGCTGGTGATCGATGCCGCGAAAACAGTAGGCATCGAGATTCCGGCGTTCTGCTATTACGAAGGCCTCAGCCTGCAGGCTGCCTGCCGCATGTGCCTGGTCGAAGTGGAGAAGATGCCGAAGTTGATGACGGCATGCACGCTTCCCGTGGCCGAAGGCATGGTGGTCCGGACCGAAACGCCGCAAGTGGCGTCGGCCCGGAAGTACATGCTGGAATTCCTGCTGACGAACCACCCGCTCGATTGCCCGGTCTGCGATAAGGGCGGCGAGTGCGAACTGCAGGACATGACCTTCCGTTACGGCGCCGGCGAAAGCCGCTTCACCGACGAGAAGGTCCACACACCCGAAAAGCAATACTCCCCGGTAGTCTTCTTCGACGCTCCCCGCTGCATCCTGTGCTATCGCTGCGTGCGCATCTGCAACGAGGGCATGGGCGTGGGGGCACTCGGCGTTATTAACCGCGGCGTGGTTTCGGAGATCGCTCCCAATGAGGGCGACCACCTCGAGTGCGACGAGTGCGGCGCCTGTATCGACATCTGCCCCGTCGGCGCGCTCACCAGCGGCATCTACCGCTACCAGACGCGTCCGTGGGAGATGACCCACGTCGGCACCATCTGCACGCACTGCGCGGATGGCTGCAAGACCACCCTCGGCACCCGCAACGACAAGATCATCCGCGGCAACAACCGCGACAGCTCCGGCATCAACGGCGAGTTCCTCTGCATCAAAGGCCGCTACGGCTTCGATTTCTACGACCACGCGGAACGCCTGCAGGCGCCGCTGGTCCGCAAGAACGGCAAATTGGAAGAAGTCTCCTGGTCCGAAGCTCTGTCGGTGGTTGCCTCGAAATTCAAGGCGGCACTGGAATCCGGCGGCAGCTTCGGTGTGATCGGCTCGAACCACACCACGAACGAGGAAAACTTCTACCTCCGCAAGTTCACTCGCGAGGTGCTGCAGTCCGCCAATCTCGACCATCACCGCACGGGCGATGTCACCGCGCTGGTCGATTCCCTGAGCGGCAGGACGGGCCAGTTGGCCACGGTGGCCGATCTCTACGACCGCAAGGCCGTGCTGGTGCTCGGCAGCGACCTGGCGCTGGAGCATCCGTTGCTCTCTTACCAGGTTCGCGCCAATTACCGGCATCACCAGGCGCACGTTTATGCCGTGACGGCCGGCACCGTCCGCGAAGACAAGTACTCCGCCGCGAGCATCCGAGTCGGCGAAGACGCAGTGGCGGCGGGCGATCCTTCGAGCTTTGTACATCCGCGCGGCACCGCCACACCGGCGCAGTACTTCGCCGCGCTCGAATCGCTGCGCGACAAGCTCAAGGCCGAGCCCGAGCTGGTGATCGTGTTCGACGATTCCTTCAAGGGCGAAGACATCCGCAAGCTGGTGGATTTCGGCGAGTCGCTCGGGATCCCGACGAAATATATCTGCCTTCTCGATTATTCGAACTCGCGCGGCGCGCTCGATATGGGATTGATCCCTGGCGAGGGCGGCATGCGAATTCCCGAGATGCTCGATGCCTCGCTCGACGTGCTCTGGGTGGTGGGCGCCAATCCGCTGAAGCACGGTGCGGCCCGCAAGGCCGGATTCGTCGTCGTGCAGGAGATGTTCCTCACCGAGACGGCGCAGCAGGCCGACGTGGTCCTGCCCGCGGCCAGCGCCTACGAGAAGAACGGTACCGTCACCAACGCGACCGGGGAAGTGCAGCGCCTGAAACAGGCCGTGCAGACCATGGGCGCCAAGACCGATCTCGAAATCATGGGCTTCATCGCGCGGGAGATGGGGGTGGCGGCGTCGCTCGGTCCCTGGCTCCCCGACACGGTATTCGAAGCGATTCGCAAACAGGTTCACGGCTACGATCTCCCGCTTCCGGTGATCGCCACCGGAGGCGCCGCGCAGACCATGCCGGTGAACGGACGGGTTCCGGTGGAGAACCGGCCGGATCTCGTGCGCTCCGACCACAATGGGCTGTTCTCTTCCGGCACTCTCGGGCGCTATTCTAAGGTTCTGAATTCGGTGGTAGAAAGCCGTTTGAGCCGCTAATGGATTCGTTTATCATCATCACTCTCGTGAAGGTGGCGGTGGTCTTCGCGGTGCTTATGACCACGCTGGCCTACCTGCAATGGGTGGAGCGGAAGGTGCTGGCGCATATTCAGTTGCGCCCCGGGCCGTATCGCGTGGGCCCGCACGGTCTGCTGCAGCCGCTGGCCGACGTCATCAAGCTGGTCACGAAAGAAGACCTGCTGCCGCCCTATGTGAACAAGCCGCTCTATCTGGCGGCGCCCTTCCTCGCGATCACGATGGCGCTGCTTTCGATTTCGGTGATTCCCTTCGGCCCCAAGATTACCGTGCTGGGCCACGAGACCTACATGCAGCTCACCGATCTCAACATCGGCGTGCTGTTCATTCTGGCGGTCTCCTCGATGGGCGTCTACGGAATCGCGCTGGCCGGCTGGGCTTCGAACAACAAGTACGCGCTGATCGGCGGACTCCGCAGCTCGGCGCAGATGATCAGCTACGAGTTGCCGCTGTCGCTCGCGATCGCCGCGCCGCTGCTGATCTCGAACACCTTGAGCCTCCGGGAACTGGTGGAGCGGCAAGCGGGCAGTATCCTGACCTGGAACGTGCTCCATGGGCCGTTCCCGCAGATCATCAGCTTCATCATTTTCCTGATCGCCGGATTCGCCGAAACCAATCGCGTGCCGTTCGACCTTCCCGAGGCCGAAAATGAGCTGGTGGCCGGCTTCCACACCGAATACAGCAGCATGAAGTTCGCCGCATTCTTCATGGCGGAATACGCCAATATGATCACGGTGAGCGCGCTCGCGACGCTGCTGTTCCTGGGCGGCTGGGTGGCGCCGTGGCCCGCTCAATACGGGTCTGGCCTGGTGCCCGTGGCGATCTTCGCGATCGCCGGGCTGGTCGCGCTGTATCACGGGATGAACCCGGCGCGGAGACGCGACAAATATACCTTCCCGGTTTTCGGCGTGGTATTTCTCGGGATCGCCGGCTTTTTCCTTCTGCCGATTGTGCAGAGCTGGCTGCTCCCGCTGTTCTGGTTCTGCGCCAAGACGGGCACGATCCTCTTCGCTTTTATCTGGATTCGCGGGACGCTCCCGCGCTTCCGCTATGACCAACTGATGGGCTTCGCGTGGAAGTTCCTCTTCCCGGTCGCCTTAGTCAACCTGCTGATCACCGGCTTGCTGGTGGCTTTGGTTTCCTGAATGGACGTCATACTTTTTCTGATTTTCGCGATCATCGCGGTGGTATGCGCCATCAATGTGGTGGTGCAGTCCCACCCGATTTCGAGCGCGGTCTCGTTGATCGGCGTGATGGGCTCGCTGGCGATCCTGTACCTCCTGCTGGGAGCCGAGTTCATCGCCGCGGCGCAGGTCATTGTCTACGCCGGCGCAGTCATGGTGCTGTTCCTGTTCGTCATCATGCTGCTGAACGCGGGCGCCGAAACCCGCAAGGGCCGCTCCTTCATGGTGCAATTGCTGGGCGTACCCCTGCTGATCGTGCTGCTCGGCCTGCTGACCTGGTTCGTCCAGCGCCTGTATCCATCGAACACCATGGTGCGGTTCGGCGGCTTCACCGGCGGCACCGCGCGCGATGTGGGCATGGCGTTGTTCACCAAGTACCTGCTGCCCTTCGAGGTCACCTCGATCCTGATCCTGATCGCTATTCTGGGCGCCATTGTGCTGGCGCGAAAGGAAATGGACTGAGATGAACCAAGTCCCAATCTCCTGGTTCCTCACGCTGAGCGCGGTGCTGTTCGTGCTGGGCGTGGCCGGATTCCTCTTCCGGCGGAACATCATCACCGTGTTCATGTCGATCGAGCTGATGCTGAACGCCGTTAACCTGACGTTCGTGACGTTCTCCTATCAGTTGAAGCAGGTCGACGGCCACCTGTTCACGTTTTTCGTGATGGTGGTGGCGGCGGCCGAAGCCGCGGTGGGGCTGGCGATCATTCTGACCGTATTCAAGAACCGGGCGACGTTGAACATCGACGACGTCGATTCCATGAAGAACTAAATGCAACTCTGGCTCATACCAATCCTTCCGCTGGCGGGTTTCCTCATCAACGGCCTGTTCGGCCGCCGGTTTTCCAAAGGCGTGGTGAACGCGGTCGCCGTTGGCAGCGTGCTGTTCTCGTTCCTCTGGGTTTTGAAGACGCTGGCGGGCCTGGGCGATCTTCATGCTCCCTATGTCGAGCACTACTTCACCTGGATCCAGAGCGGCGCGCTGAATATCTCCTGCGATATGTCAGTCGACCGGCTCACCGCCGTGATGCTGCTGGTGGTGACGGGCATCGGCTCACTGATCCACATTTACTCGGTCGGCTACATGTCTCACGAGGGAGGGTACTACCGTTTCTTCGCGTACCTGAACCTCTTCATGTTCTTCATGCTGACCCTGGTGCTGGCCGCCAACTACCTGGTGCTGTTCGTCGGTTGGGAAGGCGTGGGCCTCTGCAGCTACCTGCTGATCGGCTTCTACTTCGATAAGAAGTTCGCCACCAACGCCGGAAACAAGGCCTTCATCGTCAACCGCATCGGCGATTTCGGATTCTCGCTGGCCATGTTCTACATGTTCAAGCAGTTCGGATCGCTCGATTTCGCGACGGTGTTCCACCAGGCTCCTTCGGCTCCCGAATCGGTGCTGACGATCATCGGCCTGCTGCTGATGGTGGGCGCCTGCGGCAAGTCGGCGCAGATTCCTCTGTACGTCTGGCTGCCCGACGCCATGGCCGGTCCGACGCCGGTCTCCGCCCTCATCCACGCCGCCACCATGGTCACGGCGGGCGTCTACATGACGGCGCGGTCCTGGGTCATCTACACGCACGCTCCGGCGGCGATGGAAGTGATCGCCATCATCGGCATCGCGACCGCGTTCTTCGCGGCCACCATCGGCCTGGCGCAGAACGATATCAAGAAAGTTTTCGCGTACTCCACGGTTTCGCAGCTCGGCTACATGTTCGTCGGCGTGGGCGTGGGGGCGTTTTCGGCCGGCATCTACCACCTGATGACGCACGCCTTCTTCAAGGCCCTGCTCTTTCTCGGTTCGGGCAGCGTGATCCACGCACTCTCCGGTGAACAGGACATGCGCAACATGGGCGGCCTGCGCAAAAAGATCAAGTGGACCTTCCTGACGATGATGTGCGCGGCCGTGGCCATCGCCGGCGTGCCGCCCTTTGCGGGCTTCTTCAGTAAGGACGCGATCCTGCTGGCGGCTTACCATCACGCGCCCTGGATGTACTGGCTCGGCACCTTGACTGCCGGCCTCACGGCCTTCTACGTCTTCCGTGCGATGTTCCTGACCTTCTTCGGCGAATACCGCGGCCACGAGCATCCGCACGAATCGCCCGCGGTGATGACCTTGCCGCTCGCCATCCTGGCGGTGCTCTCGCTTACCGGCGGGTTCCTCTTCAAGGTCCCGGACTTTCTCAGCAGCATCTTCCCCGCCGCCGAGGTACCTGAGGATCTCAGCCTGATGCTGATCTCAACCGGCGCCGGGCTCCTCGGAATCTTTGTCGCCTGGTACATGTACGTGGCGCGGCCGCAGACCGCGGACTCGCTGGCAAATAGCATGAAGGGCCTGTACACCCTGGTCTACAACAAGTACTTCGTCGACGAGGTCTATGACGCCGCGGTGGTCAAGCCGGTGATAGACGGCTCGCGCGTGGTCCTCTGGAAGGGAATGGATGCGGGCCTGATCGATGGAACGGTCAACGGCGTGGGTGAGGCGGCGCGCGGCATAGGCGGCGTGCTGAGGCTGATCCAATCCGGGAATATCAGGAGTTACGCCACCTGGGTCCTGCTGGGCTCGGTGGCGGTGATCGTCACCCTCGGACTCGCGGGAGGCCTCCGATGAACCTGCTGCTGGTAGTTCTGCTGCTGCCGCTCGCCGGGTTCCTGGCCGCTCTGGTGGTGCCGCGGTCGTCGCCGCAGGGCAGCCGCTATTGGGCGCTGGTGGTCTCGCTCGCGACCTTCGTGCTTTCGCTCGGATTGCTGAACTGGTTCGACCGCAATCTGCCGGGCGAACAGTTCGGCATCGACTGGCCCTGGATCGCCTCGCCCGATATTCACTTCGCCGTCTCGGTCAACGGCATCAGCCTCTGGCTGATTCTGCTTTCGACCCTGCTGACCCCCATCTGCGTTCTGATCTCCTGGCGTTACGTGCAGAACCGCGTGAAGGAGTTTTACGGCTTCCTGCTGCTGCTCGAGTTCGGCCTGATCGGCGTCTTTTTGGCGCAGGACCTGTTCCTGTTCTACGTGTTCTGGGAAATCTGCCTGGTGCCGATGTACTTCCTGATCGGCATCTGGGGTCACGACCGCCGCATCTACGCCGCCGTCAAGTTCTTCCTCTATACGATGGCGGGCTCGGTGCTGATGCTGGCGGCGATCATCTACCTCTACAACCGCACCCAGACGTTCAGCTATCCCGCGATCGTCGATATGCTGTCGACCGGGCACCTGACGCTCGCGCCGGGCGAGCAGATGTTGCTCTTCCTGGCATTCTTCGTCGCCTTCGCCATCAAGGTCCCGCTCTTTCCGCTGCATACCTGGCTGCCGGACGCTCACGTGGAAGCTCCCTCGGCGGGCTCCGTGATGCTGGCCGCCGTCATGCTGAAGATGGGGACTTACGGGATCCTGCACTTCTGCCTGCCGCTGTTTCCCAGCGCCGCCCGGCGCTGCGCCCCGTGGATCGTCGTGCTGGCGATCATCGGGATCATCTACGGCGCGCTGGTGGCGATGGTGCAGCCCAACATGAAGAAGCTGGTGGCGTACTCCTCGGTGAGCCACCTGGGCTTCGTGGTCCTCGGCATCTTCTCTTTTACCCAGTTGGGGCTCGATGGCGCGGTCTACCAGATGCTGAGCCACGGCATCTCGACCGGGGCGCTCTTCGTGCTGGTGGGCATTCTGTACGAGCGCCGGCACTCGCTCGAAATCAAGGATTACGGCGGCGTGGCCACCGCGGCACCCTGGCTGTCCACCGCCTTTCTGATTACCACGCTGGCCAGCATCGGGCTGCCGCTGCTCAATAATTTCGTGGGCGAATTCCTGGTGCTGCAGGGTACCGCGATCGCCAATTACAAGTGGGCGATCTTCGCCTCGATCGGCGTGATTCTCTCCGCCTGCTACATGCTCTGGATGTACCAGCGCGTGTTCTACGGCGAAGCCGGGGACGAAGTGAAACACCACGTCTTCGACTTGAAACTGAGGGAGTGGGCGGCGATCGTTCCGCTGATCGCGATGATGGTTTGGATGGGAATCTATTCGCAAAGTTTTCTACCGCCGGTGGGCAAGGTCACGGCGCGGGTCCTCGAACAGACACAGGTGAACGTGCCCTTCCAGGTGAAGGCTCCCGCCCGGGTGGAGGCCGCCAATGCCCGTTAGTTTTCCGAGCGCGGTGGACCTGATCCGCTTCCTGCCCGAGACGATCCTCACGGTTGGCGGCACATTGCTGATGTTGCTCGATGCCGTTTTGCAGCGCCGCTCCTCGCATGCCTTCGGGCATGTGAGCCTGCTGGCTCTTGTCGCCGCCATGGGTGGTTCGATTTACGCCTACACCGTGGCCGGCCCGGCTTTCGGCGGGATGCTCGTGGTGGATGGCTTCGCCACGTTCTTCCGCGTGCTGGCGATCGCGGTCGGCATTCTTGTGGTGCTCGCTTCCTACCGTTTTCTCGACCGGCAGGATGCGGAGACCAGCGAATATCATGCGCTGATCCTCTTCTCCATTGCCGGTCAGTGCCTGATGGTCGCCTCGAACGAACTCATCATGGTCTTCATCGGCCTGGAGATTTCATCGATCTCGAGTTACGTCCTGGCCGGCTACCTGAGGGAGGATAAGCAGGCCAACGAAGCTTCGCTGAAGTACTTCCTGCTCGGCTCCTTTGCCACGGCGTTCTTCCTTTATGGCGTAGCGCTTACTTACGGCTCTACCGGCACTGTCCGGCTCAACCTCGTGCGGGATGCGGTGACCGGGCCGAACGCGCCCTCTGCCGTCTTCATCGGGCTGGCGGCGGCCCTGATGTTCGTCGGCCTCGCCTTCAAGGTTTCGGCCGCACCGTTCCAGATCTGGGCGCCCGATGTTTACCAGGGTGCGCCCACGCCGGTCAGCGCGTTTCTTTCGGCCGGTCCGAAAGCCGCGGCCTTCGCGGTATTTCTGCGGATCTTCATCACCGCCTTCGGCCCCATCGGCAGCAGTTGGGAACCGATCGTGTGGATCTCGGCGCTGGCTTCGATGACCATCGGCAACTTCGCGGCGATCCGCCAGACCAACGTGAAACGCATGCTGGCGTACAGTTCGATCGCGCACGCCGGCTACGTGATGGTGGCACTCACCGCCCGTTCGACCATCGGGACCGCGGCCGCCATGTTCTACCTCGCGGCGTATGCCTTCATGAATATCGGCGCCTTCGCGGTCGTGACGCATATTTCGGGCAAAGGTGAGCGTTACCAGAACATCAAAGACCTGGCCGGCCTTGGGCAGAAGCAGCCCGTCACCGCCGCCATGTTCACCATCTTCCTGCTTTCGCTGATCGGCGTCCCGCTCACCGGTGGCTTCTTCGGCAAGTTCTACATCTTCAAGGCGGCGCTCGAATCGCACCTGGTCTGGCTGACCGTGCTCGGCCTGCTGAACAGCGCGGTGGCGGCCTACTACTACCTGCGCATCCTGGTGATGATGTACATGCACGAACCGAGCGAAGCGGCCGAGCAAGCCGAACCGCTCTCGCCCGGTCTGGGCGCTGCCCTCATCCTGCCCGCCCTGGCAACCCTGTTTCTCGGCATCTTCCCGAATTGGGTGCTCGATTTCGCAGGACGCTCCTCGAGTCTCCTGAAGTAACCCTCGTCCGGGCCTTGTGCTTCCGGCGCAAGGTTACGATGGGAGCGTGGGGTTTGAAGCCGCGGTTGCGCGGATGCCGAAACACCTGCGGCTGCTGGTGGGCTGCGGCCTGCTGGTCGTGGGCGCTATCCTCTCCCTCCCGCTTGTCCCCGGACCCGGAATCGCCCTGATCGTTTTGGGTTTGGTCATCCTGCGGCGCGACCTTCCCTGGGCACAACGTCTGCTCGAATGGTCCAAACAAAGGTGGGAGGCCGTACGCGCCAAGTGTGCGCGTCCTACCAGGAGCGGTCCCGGGAACCCGGCCTGAGCGGCGTTCCTGTTGCATAGTGGGAACAGAGGTATGCGATGAACCGCAAGAAGGTCGCGGTGAGTGCGGCCGTGCTGTTCGGTGTCTTTCTGGCCGGATTCCTGCCCGAGTACGTGCGTGCGAACCGCCTGGAGCGGCGGCTGGAGGAGACACGGCCCGCGCAGCAGCTCTGCCTGGCCCGCTCCATGTTGGGGATGACGTTCCTCCAGACCAGCATGCAGAATTACGGCAAGGCCCGCGATTTCGCCGCCTCCTTCTTCGAGCATGTGCGCACCATGACCGGTCAGCCTCCCGAAGTGGACCAGACGCTGAAGCGCATCCTCTCGCAGCGGGATGAAGTGATCGCCCGGCTGGCCCGCGCCGACCCCTCGAGCTACGGCCTTGTGCAGAGGCTCTACCAGTCGCTGCTTCAGATTTCCGGAAAGCCCGGCGCGTAGGCCCCTCGCTTCGCTACCATCACAGTAATGTCGACACGGGCGGCCAGGCGACTGGCCCGAAAGGAAGAGCACACACCCGCGCCCGCGGCACCGGGGCGGATCGCCACGTTTCTCGGA
This sequence comes from Terriglobia bacterium, assembly GCA_963796675.1. Lineage (GTDB taxonomy): Bacteria > Acidobacteriota > Terriglobia > Bryobacterales > Bryobacteraceae > CAWCDJ01. The sequence continues at coordinate 125,336 of CAWCMS010000013.1, read as the reverse complement.
ACCCCGGCGGGATACGCCGTGCTCTCCGCGGCCGTCCTGGTTCCGTGCTTCTGGCATTCCCGGGTGCAGGCGGGCGACCTGGCGAGCCATCTCTATAACGCGTGGCTCGCCGGCTTCATCGGACAGGGTAAGGCTTCCGGCCTGATGGTGGTGCCGCAAACCACCAACGTGCTCTTTGACCTGATGCTGAGCCGCCTGCTTCCCCTTGGGCTCGAAGCGGCGCAGCGGATTCCCGTGGCGCTTGCGGTCCTCACGCTGGTTTGGGGAGCGTTCGCCTTCCTGCGTGCCGCGACGGGCCGCACGGCGTTCGAAGTGTTTCCGGCCATCGCCATGCTGGCCTATGGCTGGACACTCCACATGGGCCTGTTCAACTTTTACATCGGCCTGGGCCTCTCGTTCTGGGCCATGGCCCTGGCCTGGGAGTGGCGCCCGCCACGCTCGTGGATCGCGGTGCCATGGCTCGCCCTCGCGTATACGGCGCATGGCCTGCCCGTGGCCTGGGCGGTCGCGGTGCTCGCCTATAAGCACCTTTCGATCCGCCCGAAGGTCGCTCTCGCGCTGTTGGTTGCCGGGGCGTTCGTCCTGCGATTCCTGGTGCCTACACGATGGTTTGGCGACCAGATCGAGTCCGCCCTGGGCATCGACCAGCTGGCGGTCTATGGTTCGAAGTTCTGGGTGCCCGCGCTCGGCCTGCTGCTCTATTGGGTCTGGCTGGCGGCGGAGCGGTCGAAGCGTGAGGGAACCGGGAGCCTCTTCTCCGGCACGCTGTTTCAGGTCTCGATGCTGACCGCCGCGGGCATCGTGGTCATCCCCAATTGGATCCTGCTGCCGGGCTACCATCACGCGCTGGTCTTCCTGGCGCAGCGTATGTCGCTGCCGCTGGGCATCTGCCTCTGCGGCTGGACGGCGTGCGCCGCGCCTCCGCGTCTGGCGAAAGCGGTGCTGGCCTTCTCGGGCCTGCTGTTCTTCGGCTTCCTCTATGCCGATGAGGGCGCGCTGAACCGCGTCGAAGACCAGATGGCGGCGGCGGTGGCGCAGCTTCCTCCCTCGCAGCGAGTGGTGAACGGCATCGATCTCGCCGATAGCCGCACCAATCCCGTCACCCACATGCTCGACCGCGTCTGCATCGGCCGCTGTTACAGCTACGGCAACTACGAGGCTTCGAGCGCACAGTTCCGCGTCCGCGCCACGGCACCGAATCCGTTCGAAGTCATCACCGATGCCGACGCCAACAACCTGCAGAACGGCAGCTACGTCGTCCAAGAGCGCGACCTGCCGCTCTACCAGGTGACGCTCGATGCCGCGGGCGGCGTCGGCGTCCGGCAGCTCGCGGCCGGGCAGCGTACCGGCATCGTGCTGTGGAACGGTCTCTGACCGGGCCGCCCGAAGCTAACATAGTAGGGATGTTCGACTGGAAGCAGGACCCGCATCGCCGCTACAATCCGCTCAGCCGGGAATGGGTGTTGGTCTCCCCGCACCGGACGCAGCGGCCCTGGCAGGGCCAGGTGGAGAAAACGGCTCCGCCGGCTCAGCCGGAGTACGATCCCGAGTGCTACCTCTGCCCCGGCAACTCTCGCGCCGGCGGCGTACGGAATCCGAAATACACGACGACGTTCGTGTTCGATAACGATTTCGCCGCGCTCAAGCCCGCGACGCCGCTCGATCGCTTCGACCGCGACGGCCTGCTGATCGCCGAAACCGAGCCCGGCGTCTGCCGCGTGCTGTGCTTCTCGCCCAAGCACAACCTGACCATCGCCAACATGGAACTGGCGGACCTCCGCACGGTGGTCGACGCCTGGGTTGCGCAGTATCGGGAACTGTCTGCCAACCCGCTCATCAACTACGTGCAGATCTTCGAAAACCGCGGCGCCATGATGGGAGCGAGCAATCCGCACCCGCACTGCCAGATCTGGTCGAACCATTCGATTCCGAACGAGGTGGCCAAGGAGCAGGCCGCGCAACTCGCCTGGCGCGAGCGAGCATGGCGCCTGCCTGCTTTGCCAGTACCTGGCTCTCGAAGAATCGGCCCGCGACCGCATCGTGGAGGAAAACGAAAGCTGGCTGACGCTGGTGCCCTTCTGGGCAGTGTGGCCGTTCGAGACCATGGTGATCGCGAAACGGCACATGCCGTCGATCGACGCCCTGACGGACGCCGAGCGCAGCGGGCTCGCCGACATCCTGAAACGCACTACCGCGCGCTACGACCGTTTGTTCGACGTCTCGTTCCCGTACTCGATGGGTTTCCACCAGCGCCCCACCGACGGCGCCGCGCATGACGAGTGGCACTTGCACCTGCACTTCGATCCGCCGCTGCTGCGCTCCGCGACCGTGCGCAAGTTTCTGGTCGGTTACGAAATGCTTGGCGATGCCGCAGCGCGACATCACTCCGGAATCCGCCGCCGAACGCCTGCGGGCACTGTAGGCTGCCCTAATCTTTGGGCCGCGGAGGCGGATACTTCTGGAACGACTTTTTTACCATGTCGTCCAGCTTGCCTTCGATCTTCGACGCCTCGCCTTTGTCCTCGCGAGCGATCGCGCGCCAGACCAGCGAGCGCGTCGTAGGATCGCGTAAATCGATCACCAGCGAGCCCTCGGTGTACGGCACCCGCACCGCGCGTGTTCCCAGGCCCCGCCAGCCTGCCGGATAACGCTCCACCTGCGTCTTCTTCACCGAGCCCAGCGTGTAATGGACGTTCAGGTCCGGCCGCCCCGAGGTGATGAACTCCAGTCCTTTCGCCTCCAGCGCCTTGCGCACGTCGGCGTCCAGCCGCTTGCGGACCAGCTCGCTGTTCAGTTCGGGATTCTTGCTGTTCAGGCGGCCTTCGCGGATCGCAAACGTGCGGTATCGCGAGAAATCCACCGTGCCATCCGACTGAATGTCGATCTTTTGCGCCCACGACGGAATCACCAGCACCAGAGCGAGGACCAAGGCTCTCATATCCGGCGAATCTAGCACAGAACGGCCGAAATCCGCCAGGGCGGTGGTCGCCGCCTCCTCTTCCGCCGCGCGCCGGCTACTGGCGCGGTTAGGCGTCGCGTCTCGCCCGCACGGCCGCGGCTGCCTCCGCTACCGGAACATCCGCGGCCTGACGGGTGCGGCGGTCCATTAATTCCACCATGCCGCTCGCCAATTTCTTTCCCACCGTGATGCGGTACGGCACGCCGATCAGATCGGCATCCTTGAACTTCACGCCGGGGCGCTCCTCGCGGTCGTCGAGCAGGCTGTCGAGGCCGAGCGCTATACAGGCGCCGTGAATTTGCCCGGCGATCTCGGCCTGCGTCGGGTCCGAGATGTTTGCCGGCGTCACCACCACGTCGAACGGCGCGATCGCCGGCGGCAGGATCATACCGTCTTTATCGTGGTACAGTTCGATCGCCGCCGCCAGAATCCGCTCGATGCCGATCCCGTACGACCCCATGATCGGCGTTGTCTCCTTGCCCTCCGCGTTTAACACCCGCAGCCCCATCGATTCCGAATACTTGTAGCCGAGCTTGAAGATGTGGCCGATTTCCAGGGTCTTGCGCACGTCGAGCGTACCGCCGCATTGCGTGCAGCGGTCTCCGGCAGAGACTTGCCGCAGGTCGTGGACCTCGGCGTCGAAGTCCTCGCCCAGGGTCACGTTGCGGAGGTGGTAGTCGTCGCGGTTGGCGCCCGCGATCATATTGCGGCGGTCCAGCAGCGCGCGGTCGGCGAGAATCGACATATTTTTCACGCCCACCGGCCCGAGCGAGCCGGCCGCGGCCCCGAACCATTCGACGATCTCCGAAGGCAGCGCCTGGCGGAATTCGGGGTCGCCCGAAATCGCGGCGAACTTCGTCTCGCTCAACTGGTGGTCGCCGCGCAGCATCACCAGCACCGGTTTTCCGTCGGCCACCAGCACCAGGCTCTTCATCTGCGAGGTCTCGGGCAAGCCCGTGAACTCCGCCACCTGCGCGATGGTCTTGCGGCCGGGAGTGTGGAAAGGCTCCGGGCTCAGGTCGCCTGCCGGGTCTTCGGCGCCCGGCTCCACCGGTACCGAGGCGGCCTTCTCCAGATTGGCGGAGTAGCCGCAGCCCCTGCAGATGGTCACCAGGTCTTCGCCGGCATCGGAAGCCACCATGAATTCGTGCGACTGGCTGCCGCCCATCGATCCTGAGTGCGCCTCTACTACCAGGTACTCCAGCCCGCAGCGGTCGAAGATGCGGCGATAGGCGTGGTAGTGGCGGTCGTACGCCACGTCGAGCCCCGCCTGGTCCACGTCGAAGCTGTAGGAATCCTTCATCAGGAACTGCCGTACCCGCAGCAGACCGGATTTCGGGCGCGGCTCGTCGCGGAACTTCGTCTGAATCTGGTACCAGACCTGGGGAAGCTGCTTGTAGCTGCGCAGTTCGCCGCGCGCGATTGAGGTGACCACCTCTTCGTGCGTCATGCCGAGGCACAGATCGCGCCCGAACCGGTCGCGGAGCCGGAACATGTTGTCGCCCATGATGTCCCAGCGGCCCGATTCCTGCCAGATCTCGGCCGGGTTGAGCGCCGGCAGCAGCATCTCCTGCCCGCCGATGGCATCCATCTCCTCGCGGACGATCTTCTGAATCTTGAGCAGCGAACGCTGCGCCAGAAACAGGTAGCTATAGATTCCTGCCGCAAGCTGGCGGACGTATCCGGCGCGCAGCAGCAACTGGTGGCTCACGACTTCCGCTTCGGCCGGAGTCTCCCTGAGCGTGGGGATGAACAACTTGCTCCAGAGCATAGGGTTGGAAGGAAGTCCTCAATTTTAGCATGGTAAAATCAAGCTTCTCCCGTTTATGAAAATCGCCATTGCCGCGGACCATGCCGGATTTGCTCTCAAAGAGAAGATCAGGCAGCGGCTTGCGGCGGAGGGCCATGAATTGGTCGATTTCGGCACCGATTCCGCGGAATCGTGCGACTACCCCGATTTCGCCCAGGCGGTGGCCAGCCAGGTGGCGCAGAAGCAGGTCGAACGGGGAATTCTGGTCTGTTCGACGGGCATCGGCATGGCGATCGCGGCCAACAAAGTCAACGGCGTACGCGCCGCCCCGGCTCAGTCCGAGGACGAAGTGCGGCTCACCCGCGAGCATAACAATGCCAATGTGCTCACGCTGGGAGCCCGCTACCTCGACGAGGAGCAGGCCGCCCGGTTGGTGGAGATTTTCCTGGACACGCAGTTTCAGGGCGGCCGTCATGCGCGCCGGCTCTCCAAGATCGAGCAGCTCGAGCAAGCGAGCGGAGCAACGGAATGAAAGAACTGGAAAGAATGTCGCGGCCACTGGCCGAAGTCGATCCCGAAGTGTTCGAAGCGATTCAGCATGAAACCGAGCGCCAACATGCGCAGATTGAGCTGATCGCGAGCGAGAACTTCACTTCCGAGGCGGTGCTGGAAGCCACCGGCAGCGTCTTCACGAATAAGTACGCGGAAGGCTATCCCGGCCGCCGCTATTACGGCGGGTGCGAATTCACCGATGTCGTCGAGAACCTGGCGCGGGAGCGTGCCAGGAAACTCTTCGGCGCTGAGTATGCCAACGTGCAGCCGCATTCGGGCTCGCAGGCCAACCAGGCCGCCTATTCCGCGGTCCTCACCCCAGGCGACACCATCATGGGCCTGAACCTGGCGCATGGCGGGCACCTCACCCACGGCCACCAGCTCAATTTTTCGGGCAAGACCTACAAGGTGGTTCCGTACAACGTGCGCAAGGAAGACGAGCGCATCGACTACGACGAAGTGGAGCGCCTGGCGCACGAGCACAAGCCTAAGATGATCATCACGGGCGCGAGCGCCTACCCGCGCATCATCGATTTCCCGCGCTTCCGCCAGATCGCCGATGCCGTGGGCGCCATCTTTCTGGTCGACATGGCGCACATCTCCGGACTGGTGGCCGCGGGACTGCATCCGAACCCCTGCCAGTACGCGGATATCGTCACCTCCACCACGCACAAGACGCTGCGCGGCCCGCGCGCCGGCCTGATCCTGGCGAAGGAAAAATACGCCAAGGATATCGATAGGACCGTATTCCCCGGCATTCAGGGAGGCCCCCTGGTGCACGTGTTAGCCGCGAAGGCGGTTTGCTTCCTGGAAGCGCTGCAGCCCGAGTTCGTCACCTACCAGAAACAGGTGGTAGCCAACGCCAAGGCGCTTGCGCAGAGCCTGATGGACGAGGGCTTCCGCGTCGTCTCGGGCGGCACCGATACCCACGTGCTGCTGCTCGACGTTTTCAGCAAGGGCATCCGCGGCAAGGAGGCGGAGCAGGCGCTCGACCGGGCCCGCATCACGGTCAACAAGAACGCCATTCCGTTCGATACCAATCCGCCCATGAATCCCAGTGGTATCCGCCTGGGTTCGCCGGCAGTGACGACTCGAGGCTTCGGAGAGGCGGAGATGCGCGAGGTCGGTAGCCTGATATCGGAAGTGCTGCACCACATCGCGGATGAAGATGCGATTGCCGGAGTGCGGAAGAAGGTCGGCGAGCTGGTCGACCGGTTCCCACTCTACCGCTGGAAGCTCGACGCCGTTCGAGCTTAGGAATGCCGCTCCACATCGTCATCGACGCCCGGCGCATCCGGGACTTCGGCATCGGAACCTATATCCGGAGCCTGGTGCATGCGCTGTCGCGGATCGATTCGGAGAACCAGTACACGCTGGTTAGCGGTCCGGGCGAGGTCCGCACGCTGGTGGGGCTTCCGGAAAACTTCCGCGCCGCCGTCTACCGCCGGGACGATCACGCTGCCCTCGACCACGTGATGTTTCCGCTTTTCCTGCGCGGTCTTTCGCCTGACCTGGTTCACGTCCCGCTCAATCGCGTCCCGATGTTCATGATCCGGCCCTATGTCGTCACCATCCACGACATGGCGAACCTGTTCTATGAAGAGCCGCCCAGCAAGTTCCGCATGCAGTTGCGGCGCTTCCGTTTTCGCCGCGGCCTGACCCGCGCCAATCGCGTGATCGCCGTCTCCGAAGCCACCCGGCGCGATGTGGAGAACCTGCTGGGCGTGCCGCCCGAACGCGTCTGCCGCGTTTACAACGCTCCCGATCCCGGCTTCTTCCAGCACGGCCCGGGCGACCCCGAAGAGCAGCGGCGGATCATGGAGCGGTACCAGATCAACTACCCGTTTCTGCTCTATGCCGGCAACATCCGGCGCCATAAGAACGTGCCGCGCCTGGTGGAAGCCTTCGCTGTGGTGCGGGAACAGCTTGCTTCGCACGAGGTCTACCGCCACCTCCGCCTGGTCATCATCGGCGACACCATTTCGCAATACCCGGCCGTCCGCCAGGCCGTCATCAAGAGCCGCGTGGAACACGTGGTGCGCTTCCTGGGCTTCGTGCCTTTCGAGACGCTGCGTTGCTTTTACGAAAGCGCCGCGGCTTTCGTCTTTCCCTCGCGTTACGAAGGCTTCGGCCTGCCGCCGCTCGAGGCCATGGCTTGCGGGGCGCCCGTGGTCGCCTCGAACGTCAGCTCGCTGCCGGAGGTGGTGGGTGACGCGGCGGTGCTGGTTAACCCGGAAAATGTCTTCGATATCGCGCGCGGCATCCGTGACGTGCTGCTGAACGACCATCTGCGCGAAGAGATGGTCCGCCGCGGACGCGAGCAGGCCGCGCGCTTCAGTTGGGAGCGCACCGCCCGCCAGGTGCTCGATATCTATCTCGAAGCCGCCAACAGCAAATAGCGGTCCGCCCCATTTGTGTCGTAGAGTATCTTCTTACAGGGGGGAAAGGCATTTTGCTTCGGGTCTGGCTGGTCGTGTTCTGTCTGGGTTGTACCGCGTGGGGACTGCGGGCGCAGGGGAATTACGAGGTGCAGGTCTATGGCTCGGATCTCGTGCCCAAGGGTGTCACGATGGTCGAGTTGCATAGCAACTTCACCGCCAGCGGCACCAAAGAGACCATCGACGGCGTTCTGCCCACCAATCACGCCGTCCATGAGACGCTGGAGATCACCCATGGATTCAACCGGTGGTTCGAAACCGGGTTTTACCAGTTCACGAGTATCCAGCCGGATGGCGGCTGGATGTGGGTCGGCACCCATATCCGCCCGCGCTTTTCGATTCCCGAGGACTATCGCCTGCCGGTGGGCCTGAGCATCTCCAACGAGATCGGCTATCAACGCCCCAACTTCTCAGGCGACACCTGGACCTGGGAGATCCGCCCCATCATCGATAAGAAAATTCAAAAGCTCTACCTCGCCTTCAATCCGACGGTCGATAAATCGTTCCACGGCCCGGAGGCGCACCGGGGCTATGAATTCTCGCCGAATTTCAAATTCAGCTACGACGTCACCAGGAAAGTGGCTGCCGGGGTCGAATACTACGGAGCCTATGGCCCGCTGACCAGTTGGGATCCTCTGCGAGACCAGGAGCAGCAGATCGTCCCCGCCATCGACGTGGATTTCGGTTCCAAGTGGGAGTTTAACTTCGGAGTCGGCGTGGGCGTCACGCAGGGTACCGACCATCTGCTGATCAAGGCCATCCTGGGCTACCGCCTCAATTTCAAGGGCCACTAGGCGCTCGACGCGGCCGCGGCCGGCCGCGTCATAGAATGCAAATACCATGTGGCGCGATCTCCGTCATGCCCTGCGTAGTCTCCGAAAATCTCCAGCACTCGCCGCCGTCGGCGTCCTCTCTCTAGCGCTGGGCATCGGCGCCAATGTCACCGTCTACAGCATCGTCCGCGAACTGATCCTCGACAACTTGAGTGCCAGCCGCCCGGATCGCTTGGCCCGTGTCGATGCCGAATTGCCCTATGCCGCCTACCGTGAGCTCCAGAATACCGGTATCTTCGCCGGCCTGGCTTTCGAAACGGGCCTCGGCGACCTGATCTGGGACCGTGGCTCCCATGGCGAAGTGGCCTGGCAGATGACCACCAGTGCGAACTTCTTCGACGTGCTCGGCGTCCGCGCCTCCGCCGGCCGCCTCTACGCCTCCACCGACGATGGGTTACCGCTGGCCGTGGTGAGCTACGGTTTCTGGCGCAAGCGCCTCGCGGCCGACCCGAACGTGTTGGGCCGCGCCCTCCGGCTGAACGGCCGGATGTACACGGTGCTGGGCGTGCTCCCGCGCGATTACCGCAGCGTCCTGGGGCACGGCGTCTCCCCGGAGGTCTACTTGATGAGCCAGCCGGGCGCGCGGCGTTGTCATCTGTTCGGGCGCTTGCGTGAAGGCTCGTCGCGGATCGAGACGCAGCAGGCTCTCATCGCGGCCGCCCGGTCGCTCGGCGGTGACACGTTCGCCCGGGAAGTTTCGACCCTGCGTCCAATGGCGCGGTTCGCGGCGAATGCCTCGCGCACGGGCGACGACCGGCGTTTCTTCCTGTTCTTCGTTATGCTCCTCGCCACCGCCGTGATGCTCGGGGTGATCGCCTGCTTCAATGTCGCGGGACTGCTGCTGGCGCGGAGCCTCTCGCGGCAGCGCGAGCTGGCCATTCGTAAAGCGCTGGGCGCCGGCCGCGCGCAGCTAATCCGGCAACTTCTTGCCGACGGGCTGGTGCTGGTGGTTCCGGGAGCGATGGCCGGTCTGGCCGTGGATGCCTTTCTGCGCGACCGCCTGAGTTATGTCCGCTGGCCCTCGGCCTATAACCTTCCCTTCGAGTTTCATTTCCAAAGTGACCGCGGCCTGTTTCTCTACGCGCTGGCAGCGGCCGTGGCGGCACTGCTGGTGTCGTCGCTCGTGCCTGCGCTGCGCGGGTCGCGGGCCGATCTGGGGCTCGCCATGAAACAGAGCGAGCCGGCGTTCTCCATACGCCGCTGGAGCCTGAAGAATAGCTTCCTTACCGTGCAAGTGGCCCTGTCGGTGGTCCTGCTGGCGCTGGCTGCGCTCTTTTCCCGCGGATTTTACCAGGTGGCCTTCATTAGCCCTGGGTTCGACGTCTCCCACACGGTCATCGCCGTGGTGCATCCCGCGCCCGGCTGGAAACCCGCCCCCGGTAACCGCTGGACCTGGCGCGATGCCGTGGTGCGGCGCCTCGAAGCCGTGCCTGGTGTGAGCGGCGTGACCTCGATCGGCATCCTGCCGCTGATGGGCGAGCTCGGGCGGGAAGAGGTGCGGCGGTCGGACAGGCCGCTCTCCGCGATGCGGGAGGCGGATTCGGTAGGCGCGGGTGACCGCTTCTGCGAAGTGCTGGGAATTCCGCTCCTCCGCGGCCGCGATTTCGAACTGGCCGACCGCGCCCGCCGCCCCGAGCCCGTCATCGTCAACCAGACGCTGGCGCGACAACTGTTCGCCGATGGCGACCCCGTTGGCGCGCATCTGATGGCGGGACGCGAAAACGCACGAGATCTCGAGATCATCGGCGTCGCGGCCGATGCCAAGATGCGGACTCTTGGGGAGGGCCCTGCGCCGATGCTGTTCACGCCCTTTTCGGAAGCCCAACTGGTCGCCCGTGTGGCCGGAGATCCGGCGCAGTGGATTCGCCCCCTGCGGGATGCCGCCGCCAGTGTGAATGGCGCCTCGGCGATCGACGTCCGGCCTCTATCCGATGCCGCGGCCGGCGCGATCTTTCCGATGCGGGTCGCCGCGGCGTTTGCCGGCGGATTGGGTGCGCTTGGCCTGTTCCTCCTACTGACCGGCTTGTACGGTTCCGTCTCCTATGCAACGGCGCGCCGCACGCGCGAAACGGCGATCCGCGCCGCGATCGGCGCTCCCCGTTCCGCCATCGTGCGGACGGCGATCCGCGATGGCCTGGGAGTTCTATCGTGCGGCGTAGCAGCCGGAATCCCGCTGGCGGCCGCGGCCATCCGGCCGCTGGCCGATATCCTGCCGGACGGGGTCGACCCGTGGAACGCCGCGATGTTCGCATTCGCCGGCGGCCTGATCCTGGCGATCGGCGCTGCTGCGGCGTGGGTTCCCGCGCGCCGGGCGGCTAACGTCGAACCTTCGCTCGCCCTTCGGCAGGAATAGGCGAACGTTCTAGTGTAGTGCACCAAACAGAATGTGTATTATGCCAGCAACATGTGGGGCGGGCAATTCTGCCCGCGGGCCCGCTTTCCAGCGGGTCCAGCCGCCTGGAAAGGCGGCTGCGGCCAAGATTGACCGCCCCACTCAATCCGTTAAATTTCAGACGCGCTACACCAACCCAGCCGCCTCTTCCGCGCGTCCACCCAGGCTGGAAACACTTCCGGGTTCTCCAGCCACACCAGCATCCACTCGGCCATCTCCTGCTTTTCGGCCTTCTTTTCGGGTGCGGTGCGCGGACTTGCGGCCAGAAACTTCGCCCGGTCCTTGGCCGCGATCACCTGCCGGCGGCAATAGCGCGCGCGAGCCGGATCCTGCGTGGCGGCCGCCGTGTACACCTCGAGCATCTCGCGCAGCGATGCCTCGAGCTCCTCGAAGGTATGCTGCCGGATGCCGGCGTATGGCTGCTCAAAGGGCAGCCCGGTATCGCGGAGCAGGTCGCGCAGATAGCTTTCGGAGACCGGCGACAGGAACGTTACCAGGTGGCGCCACACGGCTTCGGTGATGGCTGCCGGCTGCTCCGCCGCCAGATACTCGCGCAGCTTCTGCTTGACGGACTTACCGGTGGCTGGCACGGTGATACTTGGCGACGGCCTTATCGTGCTCCGCGATGGTCGCCGAGAACTGATGCCCGCCCGAACCGTCCGGCCGCAGCACGAAGTAGAGGGCCTCGGAATCCGCCGGGCCCAGCACGGCGCGCAACGAAGCCAGCCCGGGGTTGGCGATCGGCCCGGGTGGTAGTCCGGCGTGCTGATATGTGTTGTACGGATCGGCGCTCTGGAGATCGGAGCGGTAAATGGTGCCGCGGTAGGCGTTGCGCAGCATCGCGGCGTAGATGGTGGTGGGGTCGCAGTCGAGCTTCATCCCGATCCGCAGCCGGTTCTCGAACACCGCCGCGATCTCCGGCCGCTCTTCGGCCAACTTGCCCTCGCGCTCTACCATGGAAGCCAGCGTCACCGTATCGTGGACGCCGGCCGTGGTCCCGAGGCCTTGCCAGACTTCGCGGAATTTCGTGGTCATCTGCCGGGCGAGCATCTCGGGCGTAGTGTGCCGGCCGACCCGGTAGGTGTTCGGGAAGAGGTAGCCCTCGAGCGACGGAGCCTTCGGGTCCAGGTCGCGTATGAGCGAGGGGTCGTGCGCAGCAGCCACGAACTTGTCGGCTGGAAACAGTCCCAGTTGTGCCGCGGCAGCGCCGATATCGAACATGTTCTTCCCTTCCGGCACCACCAGCAGGTAATAGAAAACGTCGCCGCGCGCGATGCGCCTCACCACTTCGATTGGGGTAGCCGCCCGGTTAAACCGGTATTCGCCGGCCTGCAGGACCCGCGTGTGCGCCAGCACCCGCGCCGCCATGAAATCCAGCGGGCTGCGGACCACACCGGAATCCGCCATTAGCCGTGCGATTCCCTGGCTCGTGGTGCCGTGCGGGATATCGACGAAGATCTCCTGGCCGAAACCCGCGTACGGAGCAAACATGCGATAAAAGAAAACTCCGCCAGCGAGCAGAACCAGGGCCGCCGCCCAGCGTGCCAGTTTCATAGGGAATCCAGGTAGCTTTGCAGCAGAATCACGGCGGAGAGCCGGTCGACCGCGGCGGCGCGCTTTTCGATGCTGATCCCGCTTTCGCGGAGCACCCGGCCCGCTTGCACCGAGGTCAGCCGCTCGTCCCAGAATTTCACGGGGACGCCCAGCCGCCCTTCGATCGCCTGCGCGAACTCCCGCACCCAGCCCGATTGCCGCCCCTCGGAGCCGCCCATATTGATCGGATTGCCCATCAGGATGAGGCTCACTTCCCGATCGTGAATGATCTCGCCAAGCGCCGCCAGGTCGGAGCGTTTGTTCGTGCGGACCAGGTTGGGCAGACCCTGGGCGGTAATCCTCAGGGGATCGCTGATGGCGAGGCCAATCCGTTTTTTGCCCAAATCCAGGGCTAATATGCGGGAAGATACAGGGGTCAAACTCAATTACATTATAGATGCCTCCGTGATACAGTCGGACTAAGGGTCTTTGGCGCCGTGGCGGTAGTCTTCAATCCTGCAGGCAGGACCACCAAGACCGTGCAGGAAGCACGGCACCTGGCATTGCCGATCATTGCCGCGGGTGTGGTCATCGCCATCCTCTACTTCGGCCGCGTCTTTTTCATCACCTCCATCGTCGCCGTCACCATCGCGTTCATCCTCGAACCGTTCGTGGCGCTGCTGATGCGCGCACGGCTGCCGCGCAGCCTGGCCAGCTTTGTGGTCTGCAGCATCGCCCTGCTGCTCCTGTATGTCATCGGCCTGGGCGCCTATTCGCAGTTCTCGGCAATTTATGACGATTTACCGAAATATGGCGAACGCATCGGCGACCTGATCGACGGCACCCGCCAGAAGCTGGAAGCGATGGAGCAGCGGACCTACCAGATGGTGGTCCCCGCGCGGCAGCGGCAGCAGGAGCAGGAACAGGAGCGGCTGCGGGCGCAGGAATTGGCCGAACAGCAATCGCGCCGCCGCAACCGCAAGTCGGCGCCAGTCGCTCCGCCGGCTCCCGCACCGCGTACACCGGGAGCTCCTGCCATTATCCCTGAGGTCCGCATTCACGAAGAGAGTACGCCGATCGGCGATTACCTTTCCTCGCGTCTGGCCACCTTCTATCAGATCCTGCTGATGGCGTCGTTCGTCCCGTTTCTGGTCTATTTCATGCTCAGTTGGCGGGACCACATCAACCGCAGCTTCCTCCAGTTCTTCCATGGGGAAGACCGCACCGTGGCCGCGCGCAGCCTGCAGGGCGTGGCCGAAATGGTGCGCGCGTTCGTCGTGGGCAATTTCATCCTCGGATTGCTCCTGGCGTTCTTGAGCTCGCTGCTGTTCTGGCTGATGCGGCTTCCGTTTCCGCTGTTCGTCGGGCCGCTCAGCGGCTTTCTCAGTCTGGTCCCGTACGTTGGGCTGCCCCTCGCCATGGTGCCGCCTTTGTTCGCCGCTCTCACCATCAACCAGTTTTCGACCTATGTCCTGGTGGTAGTGTCGGTGGCGCTCCTGCACCTGATTGCTCTGAACCTGCTGTATCCGAAAGTGGTGGGCTCGCGCGTACACCTGAACCCCCTGGTGGTAACGTTTTCGCTCATGCTTTGGGGCTTCCTCTGGGATGCGCCGGGGCTGCTGTTGGCGATTCCCCTTACCGCCGGTTTGAAAGCGGTTTGTGACAACGTCAAGGGCCTGCGTCCTATCGGTAAGTTTCTCGGCGACTAATTTCACCCGGCTCGCTCCCTGATGCCATTCGCTACAATCGCAATAGTGAGGAGTTTCGTTACTCTGATTTTGCTGGCATCGCTGGCAAAAACCGCCGAGATTCCGAAAACCCTGACCTCAGAAAATGAGGCGGAGCCCATTCGGAGCGCCATCGTCCGGAAGGAGGCCTGGACGGTTGACGCCGTACGCCGTCTACGTGCCGAGGCTGACCACCGCATGAAAGAAGGGCCCTTTGCGGTCACTTTCGACCGCCCGGCGAATGTGGAGCTCGGCCCTCACGACTATTACAGCGAAGCCCCCTACTGGTGGCCCAATCCCGATAATCCGAACGGCCCTTACATCCGTAAGGAAGGTCAATCCTATCCCGGCCGTTTCACCGCCAATCGGACAGCCCTGAACCAGATGGTGGACAGCGTCTTCACCTTGGGTGCCGCCGCTTTTTTCTTCGACGATTCGCACTACGGCCACCGCGCCGCCCGGATCATCCGGACCTGGTTTCTCGATCCCAAGACCCGTATGAACCCGGACATGGAGCATGCTCAGAACATCCGCGGCGTCAACGGCGGACAGGGGGGAGCGCTGGACGGGCGCGCCTTCATTCGCGCCATCCAGGGCATGGAGTTTCTCTCGCAAACCGACGCGTGGAGCGAGAAGGACCAGGCTGCCGTGCGAAAGTGGTTCGAAGAGTACCTGCGCTGGCTGACCCACAGCGCGGCCGGCGAAGAGGATCGGGCCAGCGGGAACGACCACGCATCGTGGTGGGCCGCGCAGGCCGCGGCCGTGGCCACTTTTGTCGACAATGATCGCGAGGCCCAGGCAGCCTTCCAGCTCTACCGCGACCGCATTTTTCCCCACCAGCTGAAGGCGGAAGCCGCCGCCCAGAAGGATGAATCGCGCGTACGCTCGGAGATTTCCAACCTCGGGGCCATCGCCACCTTGTGCCGGATCGCCCAGGTGCGCGGAGTCAATCTCTGGAATCTTCGCGCGAAGAACGGCACCACACTCGCCACGGCGATCGATGCGCTCGATCCGGTCCTCTCCGACCCGCGAAGGCTTTCGCGGGAGCAGGTCGCCGACTTTCCCAACGATAGCGTCTACTTCCTGGCCTTCGCCGGCATGGGGATGAACCGGCCGGATTACGTGGCTCTCTACCGTAAGCTCGAGCGTCCCGATACGGCCTGGCTGAACGTGATCGACCTGCTGGTTTCGCGCTGGGAATCTTCCCGCCACCAGACCCGCCATTAGGGAAGAGCGCCGGGTGCGATAATCGCCACGTGCGCACTATCATCGAGCCGTTCCGGATCAAGAGCGTGGAGCCGCTGCGCCAGACGACCCCGGAAGAGCGCCAGAGCTACCTGGAACAGGCCGGCTACAATCTCTTCCTCATCGAAGCCCGCAACATCCTGATCGATCTCCTCACCGATTCGGGCACCAGCGCCATGTCTACCGAGCAGTGGGCGGCCATCATGCGCGGCGACGAATCCTATGCCGGCAGCGAGAGCTTCTTCCGTCTCAAGCGCGCGGCTGACGACCTCACCGGTTTCCGCCACATGATCCCCACCCACCAGGGCCGCGCCGCCGAGCGCATCCTGTTCACCGTCATGTGCAAGCCGGGCCACGTCGTACCCTCCAACACGCACTTCGACACCACCCGCGCCAACATCGAATTCACCGGAGCGCGCGCCGTCGACCTGCCCCTGCCGGAAGCCGCCGACACCCAGCTTCGACTCGATTTCAAAGGCAATATGGACGTGGCCGCGCTCGAACGCCTGATCGCCGAAGAGGGCGCCGCCAGGATCCCGCTGGTGATGCTAACCATCACCAACAACTCGGGCGGAGGGCAGCCGGTCTCGATGGCCAACATCGAGGCCGTGCGCGATGTCTGCCGCCGCGCCGGCATCCCGTTCTACCTGGACGCCTGCCGTTTTGCCGAAAACGCCTGGTTCATCCGTGAACGCGAGCCCGGGTACGCCTCCTGGACGCCGAAGCAGATCGCACAGAAGATTTTCTCGCTAGCCGATGGCTGCACGTTTTCCGCCAAGAAAGATGCCTTCGCCAACATCGGCGGCCTGCTCTGCTCGAATGACGACCGCGTGGCCCAGCAGGAAACCAACCTGCTCATCCTGACCGAAGGCTTTCCCACCTACGGCGGCCTCGCCGGCCGCGACCTCGACGCGATCGCAACCGGCCTCGGTGAGGTGCTCGACCCCGATTACCTGCGCTACCGCATTGTTTCCACCGGCTACCTGGGCCGGCACATCGCCGACAACGGCGTGCCCATCGTGGAGCCGCCGGGAGGCCATGCCATCTACATCGATGCCGCCCGCATGCTGCCGCACATTCCGGCAGCGCAGTTTCCCGGGCAGGCTCTGGCGGTGGAGCTGTACCGCCATGCCGGAATCCGCTCGGTGGAGATCGGTTCGGTGATGTTCGGCGAAGCGGCCCGTCACGAGCTGCTGCGGCTGGCCATTCCACGGCGCGTCTATACCCAAAGCCACATCGATTACGTGGTGGAAGCGATCCTCGAAGTGAATGCCCGCAAGCAGCAGATCCGCGGTATGGAGATCGTAGAGCAGCCGCCTTTCCTGCGCCACTTCAGCGCTCGATTCCGGCCGCTATAATAGAGATCCCGCATGCCCCCCGATCTGCTTTGGCTCAGTCTGCGCGTGGCTTCGGCCGCCACGGCGGTGTCACTGGCGCTCGGGGTCTGGCTCGGCTACCTGGTGCACACGCGGCCGCGCGGTGCCGTGTTGGTCTCGCTGCCCCTGGTGCTGCCGCCGACCATCGTCTGCGCGTATTTTCTGGCGCCGCACTTCACCTGGCAACTGGCGGCGGCCGCGGGCGCGATACACGGCACCGCCTTCCTGGGGCGCGGCGCCCGCGTGGCCTTCGCCGCCGCCGGGCCTCAGTTCCCGGCTGCCGCCCGCACCCTGGGGGCTTCCGAATGGCGGGTCTTCTGGCGCGTCTGCCTGCCGGTGGCGGCGAAGCCGATCCTGGCGGCCGCGGGCATCTCCTTCGCCCGGGTGGCCTCCGAGTTTGCGATGGTCACGGCCATCGCCTGGTACACGCGCGTATGACCCAGGCGCGCCTCGGCAAGAAAATTCCGCCCGCGTTCTCCATGGACCTGGAACTCCCGGTTGCCTCCGGGATTACCGCCATCTACGGTCCCGGCGGCGCCGGAAAGACGCTGCTTCTCGAGCTTCTCGCCGGGCTCGCCACGCCCGATTCCGGCCGCATCCTGCTCGAAGACCGCATCCTGTTCGACGCCGCCGCGCACGTCGATGTACCGCCGCAAGCGCGCCGCTGCGGATACATCCCGGCGAAAGAGTCGCTCTTTCCGCACTTCACGCTCGAGCGCAACCTGGCCTTCGCCGCCCGGCATTTCGCGCGCCTGGAGCGCCACCGCCGCGTGGCGGAAATGCTGGAGCGCTTCGAGTTGACCGCGGTCGCCGGCTCCCTGCCGCACCTCCTCGCGCCCGATCAGCAACTGCGCGGCGAGGTGGCGCGTATGCTGCTGGCCGAGCCGCGCCTGATCCTGCTCGACCAGCGCGAATGGAACGACAAGCTTCTCGACGCCATCCGTGCCGCTTCGCCCGCTCCAATCGTCCTGGTCGCCGCGAATCTCGACCTCTGCTGCACGGCCGCGTCCACGCTCGTGCTGCTCGATCGCGGACGCATCCTGCAGCGCGGCGCTCCCCGCGAGGTCCTCGACGCGCCGGATTCCGTCGACGCCGCCCGCCTGCTCGGCATCGCGAACGTTTTCGAGGCTGAAATCGTCGCGCTCGACCCCGGCCGCCACACCAGCCGCCTGCAGTTCGACGGCTTCGAACTCGCCGGCCCCTACATCCCCGGCCATTTCCGCGGCGACCGCATCTCTATCGGCATTTATCCCGGCGACCTGCGCGTGCACGCGGGTGACGCTCCATCCCCGCTGAACTCCATCCGCCTCCGCCTGGTCAAAACCTCCATGAGGTCGCAAACCGTACGGTTGGAGTTCGATAAAGGCATCGTCACCGACCTGCCTTTGGCCGCGTATGCGCGTGCGAAGGATAATAAGAGCTGGCAGGTGGAATTTCCGCCCGAAGTCCTGAAAATCCTGTGAAATCGCTGGCCGAATACGAAATCCTCGCGGAGCGGGCCCATGGCCACTTATGTGCCGGCCAGATTCTCGGCCTGCGGATGGCGCTCTACGGCGTGCGGTTGCTCGGCATCGAAAATCCCGAAGGCGCCGATCGTAAGCGGCTGGTCAGCTATGTCGAGATCGACCGCTGCGCAACCGACGCGATTCCGGTCGTCACCGGCTGCCGTCTTGGCAAGCGGGCGCTCAAGTTCCGCGACTTCGGAAAAGTTGCGGCCACTTTCTGCGATCTGCGCGATGGCCGCGCCGTTCGCGTGGCCGCGCGCGAATCCGCCAAGGACCGCGCGCGCCAACTGCACCCGGAAATCGAAAGTCGCAATCGCCAGCAGATGGCTGCCTATCGCGAAATGCCTGACGAAGAGTTGTTCACCACACAGTGGGTGCGGGTTTCGATCACGCCCGAAGACCTGCCGGGCTACAAGGCGCCGCTGGTCACCTGCCAGGAGTGCGGCGAACGCGTGAACTTCCGCCGCGAAGTGGTCCGCGAGGGCCGGACGCTGTGCCGTGCCTGCGCGGGCGAGCGCTACTACCAGCCGCTCGCATGATCCGCTGCTATATTACGGACCGTCGCACGGCCGGCGGCATCGAGGCCGTACTCGGATACATCGCGCGCGCCCTTCGGGAGGGCGTCGAGTACGTTCAGATCCGCGAGAAGGATCTGCCCGCCCGCGAGCTGTGTGCGCTCGTCCGCCGCGCGCTCGAACTCCCGAATCCGCGGGGCACCCGCATTCTGGTGAACTCGCGCGCCGATGTCGCGCTCGCCTGCGGCGCTCATGGCGTACACCTGCCGGGCCGGTCCATCGCGCCGCATGTCCTGCGCGCCATCACTCCGCCCGATTTTCGGATCGGCGTTTCCGCGCACTTGCTGGCAGAAGTCCGTGCAGCGGAAGAGGAGCGCGCCGATTTCGTGCTCTTCAGCCCCATCTACCCCACGATTTCGAAAACGCCGAACGGTCCGCCGCAGGGCCTCCGAAATCTGCGGACTGCGGCCGAGTCAGTGCGGATTCCGGTGCTCGCGCTCGGTGGCATCACCGCGGAGAATGCCCCCGAATGTGTGGCGGCAGGCGCCGCGGGCGTCGCCGGGATTTCATTGTTCCAGTCCTAAGCGCTACGATCGAACTATCGATACAACGTCCAAAGACAATCTGCGCGTGGTCATGGTCTCCACGCGGAATCCGCTCAATATCGGCGCGGCGGCGCGCGCTATGGCTAACTTCGGGTTCTCCATTCTGCGCGTGGTCAACCCTTACGACGTTGCCTTTCGCGAAGCGCGTTCGGCCGTCGGCGCCGCCCCGCTTCTCCAGACGGCTGAAGAATATTCGAGCGTGTCCGATGCCGTGGCCGATTGCCGGCTCGTGGTCGGCACCACGTCGGTCGGCCACCGCGAACTGCAGCACCCCATCCGCCGCCTCGAATACGGCGCGCGTCTCATCTCGCAAACGCTGCCGCAGGCGCCCGTCGCGCTCCTCTTCGGTTCGGAAAAGTACGGCCTCTCGAACGACGAACTCAGCCACTGCCACTGGCTGATGCGCATCCCCACCGTCGATCGCGGCCTTTCCATGAATCTCGGGCAGGCCGTCGCGCTGTGCCTCTACGAGTTGGCGCGCGACCCCGAGGCCGTGCACGCCGAGCCCGAGCGGATCCACCGCGCTTCGTCGGCCGAGACCGAGCAGATCACCCGGATGCTGCTCGAAGTGCTCGAACAGTGCGGGTACGTGAACCCCATCACATCCGAATCGACTGGCGAAAAGGTGCGCCGCCTGGTGCGTCGCCTGGACATCGCCGGACGCGACGCGCCAGTGGTCCTTGGAATGCTCCGCCAGATTCTCTGGAAGCTGGGGAACGTTTCATGAAGCTGCGCCGGCAGCAACTACTGGTCTTCGATGCCGTTCTGTTGGGCGTGGTAGGCGCGCTGAGTGCACGCGTGTTCGAGATCCTGCTCGCGTTTTTCCGCAGCATCTTCCTTGACCGTATGGCGGGATACCACCTGCTATCCCACACGGCCGACTGGCGGGTTCTCGTTTCCACGACTCTCGGCGGCCTGATTTCGGGACTGCTCGTTTACACGTTCGCCCCGGAAGCCGAGGGCCACGGAACCGATACGGTAGTGAAGGCGTTTCATCGCCTCGGCGGAATGATCCGGGCGCGAGTGCCGGTCATCAAGACCCTGGCCTCGGCCGTCACCATCGGCTCGGGCGGTTCCGCCGGTCGCGAAGGTCCGACCGCGCTGATTGCCGCCGGCGTCGGCTCCATCTACGCGCAGTGGACCCGGCGTTCGGAAAAGGACCGCCGCCTGTTACTCGTGATCGGCATGGCGGCAGGCCTTTCCGCTATCTTTCGTTCGCCCGTGGGAACGGCCTTCTTCGCGGTGGAAGTGCTCTACAGTGAGATGGAGTTCGAGTCGAACGCTCTCCCCTACACTCTGCTGGCTTCGATCGTGGCCTACTGCATCAACGGCTGGTTTGTCGGATTCCGGCCCCTTTTCCGCGTTCCGGTCGACCTTCCCGCCCCGACCTCGGCCGGCTACGGATGGTACGCCGTGCTGGGGCTCATGAGCGGCCTGGTGGCCGTCATCCTGCCGGCGACTCTCTACGGCGTGCGCGACGCCTTCCATCGCATCCCCTGCCCCCCGCACTTCAAACCGGCGATCGGCGGCCTGATGGTGGGGCTGGTGGCGATTGCCCTGCCGCAGGTCCTCGGCGGCGGCTACGAATGGATCCAGCAGGCGATCGACGGCCATCTGGGGCTGACGCTCCTCCTGGTGCTCGCCTTCGCCAAAATGCTCACCTTCGCGTTCACGATCGGCTCGGGAGGGTCGGGCGGTGTCTTCGCTCCCAGCCTTTACGTGGGCGCGATGTTCGGTGGCATGATGGGCCGTCTCTTCCATGAACCGGCGGCGGCCTTCACCGTGGTGGGGATGGCGGCGGTTTTCGGGGCCGCGGCGCGGGTGCCGATTGCCAGCCTCCTGATGGTCACGGAGATGACCGGCGGCTACGGCCTGCTGGTGGCCGCCGCTCTGGCGGTGATCCTTAGCAATCTGGTACAGAACCTGTTCGCCGACCGTTTCCACCTCAAATATCCGAGCCTCTACGAAGCTCAGGTGCCCACCCGCGCCCATTCTCCCGCGCACTACCGCGATGAATTGCGAACCGCCATGGACCTGCTACGCACGCGCGATGGCTGGAAGATCCCTGATTTCGAGGGTCTGGAGTTGATCTCGCTGGTGGAGGCGGGCGTGCCGGTCCGTTTACCCGATGGCCGCGAGATTCGACAGGGCGTCCTGCGCCCGGAGAGCGCCTACGTGGGCAAGGCGCTGGAATCCGTCGTGATCGGGCCGGAACGCCAGGTGGAACTGATCCTGGTGCTTCGCCAAAGCCGCACCCTTTGGCCGCGTCCAGGTCTGTGTCTCGAAGAAGGCGATCATCTGGTGACAATCAGTTCTGCCGCGGGGTGGGAGAGATTCCTGTCCAATGTCGATCCCTTGCCGCACGACAGCTCAACCCGCTAGGCCGTCACATCCCGCCCGGCCCGCGGCGCCCCGGACGCTTTTGCGGGCCCGAGCCCGCAAACGTCAGGGTCACATCCACGCTACGGTCGCCGTTGATCTTCGTCGCCGATTTCGTCGGGCCGAGATTGTCGAACAGTCCCTCATCGTGTACCCGCTTCAGGAACTGGTCGGGATAGTCCGGATTGAACGGGCTGCCCAGCCGCAGGTTCCACATCTTCCGCATGGCGGCTTCGCCTTCGAGATCCAGGCCCGCGATGTTCAGCTGGCCCATCGTGTAGCGCGGGCCGGCATCCACCGCGACCGTCACATCCACCTTCTTCTTCTCGTCGTTGATAGTTCGGTCGCCGGTCACCCTGGCGTCGATGTAGCCGTCGCGGACCACCGCCTTGCGGATGCGCTCGAGCCCCTGGTTGACGCGCTCGATATTCGCCACGTCGCCGGTTTTGAAATCGCCCGTCTTCAGCAGCGTCGGGGCCGGCAGCGGCGGCTGGCCGGCGATCGTCACCTTACCCAGCTCGTAGCTGTCTCCTTCATCCACGCTCACGAATACGTGCACGCCCTTCACGTCTTTCACCGGCTCCGTGCGGATCGACGGGAACGATACCCGCACGCGTCCGCGCGCTTCATACAGCGGACGGACCGCCAGCCGCAGCACCTGGCGGAAGTTGTCCTCCGTGTAGGGAGACCCGACGGCCGAAGTCGCCACCGCTTCCCGGAGCGCCTTCTCGTCGAGCACGTGGTTGCCCTCGAAGGTCACCTGCGCTACCGCGGGTAGAGGCCGGTCGGGGTGGAAAACGATGGCGTAATCACCCGGCTCGGAGGGCTCAAGCGAGCCGACGATCGGGTCTTTCCCGCCGCGGGCCGCCACGTATTCCTGGATCCATTTCGTGTAGCGCCGGATCACCGGTTGGGTCGCTGCCAGCCCCTCCATGGAAAAGAGAGGATCGCGCGCCGCCAGCGTCGCGGCCAGATCTTTCGAGGAAACTCCGAGCCCCTCGAAGCTCACCGGATATACCTGCTGCACTTCGGAAACCTTGAAGATTCCCAGGTAGCCATGGCCGGTGGGCGCCGCGGTGAATTGATATTCGACATTCTCGAAGGCCCCGCTTGCCACCAGCCGGTCGCGTGCTGAGTCAAAATCGGCCTTGCCGGCCATCTGCCCTGTTTTCAATCCGATAGCGGCAAGAATCTGCTCCCGGGTGTAACGGTGGTTGCCCTCCACGCGGATATCCTGGACCGGCCACTTCATGGCCCGCGGCGCCGAGCGGGCCCTGGCGCCGGTTTGCCCGAATCCCCCCGCGGCAACCAGCATCAGAAAGAAGAGAAGCCTTCTCATAATCTTCAAATGTATGACGCGCCGCCGCTTCCGGCGGTGACGTATGTAGAATGGAAAAAAGTGCCCTACGACCTAATTGTTATCGGGAGTGGTCCCGGCGGCTACTCCGCAGCGATTCGCGCCGGCCAGTACGGACTCAAGACTGCACTCATTGAAAAGCGCCCCAAACTCGGCGGCACTTGTCTGCTGGTGGGCTGCATTCCCACCAAGAGCCTGCTGCACACGGCGGATATCTGGGAACGGTTCGAACATGCCGATAAAGAAGGCATTTCGGTCGAAAATCCGCGGCTCGATTATCCCAAGGTGAAAGAGAGGAAGGACGGCATCGTCAACAAGCACTCGAATGGCGTGGCGATGCTGCTCAAGCGCGCCAAAGTGGAGCGCATTTCGGGCTACGCCACGCTCAAGGGCGGCGGCAAGGTCGAGGTGAAATCCGATTCCGGCGTGCAGACGCTCGAAGCCAGGAACATCATCATCGCGACCGGCTCGGAAGCGCGGATGCTGCCCGGCCTCCAGCCCGATGCCGACCGCATCCTTACCAACATCGAGATTCTCGACCTCAATGCCGTGCCCAAGAGCCTGGCGATCATCGGGGCGGGCGCGGTGGGCGTGGAATTTGCGTCCATCTTCAAGCGCTTCGGCACCGACGTCACCGTGATCGAGATGCTGCCGCGCGTCGTGCCCGTCGAGGACGAGGACGTCTCGAAGGAGCTCGAGCGCTGCTTCCGCAAGCAGAAACTCCGCGTCGAAACCGGCGCGCGAGCGGAAAACATCGAGAAAACCGACAAGGGCGTTCGCCTCACCCTCACCACCAAGGATGGCAAGCAGGAGGTCCTCGAAACCGAGAAGCTGCTGGTGGCGGTGGGCCGCAAGCCGAACACGGAAAATATCGGGCTCGAAAACACGCGTGTCCAGCTCGACCGCGGCTTCATCATTGTCGACCAGTTCCAGCAGACTGCCGAGCCCGGCGTTTACGCCATCGGCGACGTCGTGGCCGGAACGCCGCAGCTCGCGCACGTGGCGACGCGCGAGGGCATGATCGCGGTGGGCCATATGGCAGGCAAGCCCGTGGTGCCCATCAACAAGATGCGCATCCCCGGCTGCACGTATACCGAACCCGGTATCGGCAGCGTCGGTCTCACCGAGGCTCAGGCAAAGGCCCAGGGCTACAAGGTGAAGGTCGGCCGCTTCCCGTTCGCCGGGGACAGCAAGGCGACGATCCTCGGCCGCCACGACGGCTTCATCAAAGTTGTGAGCGACGAGCGCTACGGCGAAATCCTCGGTGTCCACATCATCGGGCCGGAGGCGTTCGAGCTGATCGCCGAAGCCGTGACGGCTATGGAAGCCGAAGCCACAGTCGACGTGATGATGCAGACCATTCACGCCCATCCCACCCTGTACGAAGCGCTAGGCGAAGCCTTCAACGCTGTGTACGGTCTGGCGATCAATGCGTAAGTGTTACGTGCGTGAGCTCGGCCGCATCGCTTACGGCGATGCGCTCGCAATGCAGCAGCAGATCGCGGCCGCCCGCAAGGCGGGCGAAACGCCGGACCATCTGCTGCTGCTCGAGCATCCGCACGTCATCACGCTCGGCCGCAACGGCCACCTGGAAAACCTGCTGGCGAGCGAGGAAATTCTGTCACGCGCCGGCATCTCGTTCTATCCCACCGATCGCGGCGGCGACGTCACCTATCACGGCCCCGGCCAGCTGGTGGGCTACCCGATTCTCGATCTCCGCGAATGGAAACGCGACGTGGGCGCGTATGTCCGTTCCGTCGAGCAGGCCATCATCGACACTCTGGCCGATTACGGCATCGCCGCCGGCCGGATTCCCGGGCTGACCGGCGTGTGGGTGGACGACCGCAAGATCGCCGCCATCGGCGTGCATCTCAGCCGCTGGGTGACCTCCCACGGATTCGCGCTGAACGTCCATACCGATCTCAATTATTTCAAGTACATCGTTCCCTGCGGGCTGACCAAGCCGGTGACCTCGATGTCCCAGCTCGGCGTCCGCGCCACGCCCGAAGAAGTCGGGCGAAAGCTGGCCGTTCATTTCGGCCGCATTTTTGATTGCGAGATGCTGCTCGAGGCTCCCGTCCTCCGAGCGACTGAACACGAAAGCGAGACGTTGACATGACTGACGTAGTGATGCCCCAGATGGGCGAGAGCATCGTAGAAGGGACGCTGACGAAGTGGCTCAAGAAGCCCGGCGACCGCGTGGAGCGGGACGAGCCGCTGTTCGAGATCTCGACCGATAAGGTCGATACGGAGATCCCTTCTCCCGCCGCCGGCACTTTGTCGGCGGTCCTGGTGGAAGAGGGGAAAACCGTCAGCATCAATACCGTGGTCGCCCGTATCGACGAGGGCGGTGGAGCGGCAGCCGCTCCTCCGGCAGCGGCGGCAGCACCGCCTCCGGCCGAGCCTGCACCGGTTGCTCCGGCTCCCGCACCCGTTGCACCAGCGCCCGTGGCCGCGCCTCCGGCGGCCGAAGAAGCCGCTCCGGCCGAGCCCTCCGGTCCGCTCTCCCCGCTGGTCCGCAAGATGGCCCGCGAAAACAACATCGATCTGGCGCTCGTGCGCGGTACCGGCGCCGGCGGCCGGATCACGAAGCAGGATGTCGAAGCCCACCTCGCGCAGCAGCAGGCCGCCCCCGCCGAGCCCGCGGCACCGGTCGCACCTCCTCCCCCGGCTCCCCGCCCGCAGGTCGCGCCTCCGCCCGCGCCCGTGGCGCAGCCGATTGCTCCTCTGCCAATCGCCGGCCTGGCGAAGACGCGCGTCGAGCCGCTCAGCACCATGCGGCAGAAGATCGCCGAGCACATGGTGCTCTCCAAACGCACCTCGGCCCACGTTACCACCGTGCATCGCGTGGATATGACGAAGGTGGCCAGGATGCGGGAGCGCCACAAGGCGAATTTCCAGGCGAACTACGGCTTCTCGCTGACCTACCTTCCATTTATCACGCGTGCTTCCGTGGTGGCATTGCGGCAGTTCCCGCTGCTCAATGCGTCGCTCGATGCAACGAACATCATCTATCACAACGAGATCAACATCGGCATCGCGGTTGCGCTGGAAAACGGCCTGATCGTTCCCGTCATCCGCGGCGCGGACGAAAAGAACGTCCTCGGCCTGCAGCGGTCCATTGTGGACCTGGCCACGCGCGCGCGTTCCCGCCAGCTGAAGCCGGACGAAGTGGCCGGCGGAACCTTCTCCATCACGAATTTCGGCAGCTTCGGCAGCTTGATCGGCACGCCGGTCATCAACCAGCCGCAGGTGGCGATCCTGGGAGTCGGCACGGTCGATAAGACTCCCGTGGTGATCGACGACGCCATCGCTATTCGCTCCATCTGCCACCTTTCGCTCTCTTTCGACCACCGCCTGATTGACGGCGCATTGGCCGATCAGTTCATGACCAAGCTCAAGCAGGTGCTGGAAAACTGGTCGGAAGAAGTTCTGTAAGACGGGGGCGCATGGCACGCCGTCCTTGTGGGGCAGAATTCATTCTGCGGTGGGCTTCAGCCCACCTCCAGCGATCGGGCTGAAGCCCGATGCAGGTTGAAGACCTGCCCCACACCGAGTGGGCAATGTCCGGGGTGCGTCTGCTGCTAAGCTAATCCATTAATGACCGTCGATGAGATTCGCGAGTTAATTGCCTTAGCCTCGGAAACGGGGATCGCCGAACTGGAAGTGCAGCGCGGAGAGAACCGCGTGCGCATCCGCCGCGCGGCATTCGCGGCGGCTCCCCAGGAGGTGACGCTCGCTGCCGCGGCTCCCGCGCCGGTTGCCGCTGCCGAGCCGCCGAAGGAGAAGGCGGAGAAGTCCGCTGACGCCAGCCTCGTGCTGGTTAAGTCTCCGATCGTCGGCACGTTCTACGAAGGCCCCTCGCCGGGTAGCCCGCCGTTCGTCCGGGTGGGCGAGCGCGTGCAGCCGGGCAAGGTCCTCTGCATCATCGAATCCATGAAGCTCATGAACGAGATCGAAGCCGAGACCTCCGGGCGTCATCGAAAGCAAGCTGGTTCACAACGGACAGCCCGTGGAGTACGGGGAGGCGCTGTTTGCCATCCGCGCGGTTTAAGAAGATCCTCATCGCCAACCGCGGCGAAATTGCCGTTCGCGTCATCAGCGCCTGCAAGGAACTGGGGATCCAGACCGTGGCGGTCTATTCGGAAGCCGACCGCTACAGCTCGCACGTGCGCTTCGCCGACCAGGCCATCTGCATCGGCCCGGCCAAGAGCGCGCGCAGCTACCTGGACATCGCCGTCCATCATCAGCGCCGCCGAAATCACCAACGTCGACGCCATCCATCCCGGCTACGGCTTTCTCAGCGAGAACGCCGGCTTCGCCGAAGTCTGCGAGACCTCGGGCATCAAGTTCATCGGGCCGAAGCCGGACGTCATCCGGCTGATGGGCGTCAAGGAGCGGGCGCGCGCCTTCATGCGCGAGATGGGCGTCCCGGTCCTGCCGGGCTCGGCCGGAGTTCTGCAAGAGCCCCGAGGAGGCCTTGAGGCCTGGCCGGAGAGATCGGCTACCCGGTGATCCTCAAGGCATCGGCGGGCGGCGGCGGGCGCGGCATGCGCGATCGTCAGCACGCGCGGAAGAACTGCCGGCGCTGTTCGCGCAGGCGCAGGCGGAAGCGGGCGCGGCGTTCGCTTCGCGCGGACGTCTACCTGGAGAAATACGTCGGCGCGCCGCGCCATATCGAGTTCCAGGTGCTGGCCGACGAGCACGGCAACGTCGAAATCCTGGGCGAGCGCGAGTGCAGCATCCAGCGCCGCCACCAGAAGCTGCATCGAGGAATCGCCCTCGCCGGCGGTGACCCCGGAGCAGCGCGCGGAAATGGCCGCGGTGCTGCAAGAAGGCCATGGCCGCGGCCGGCTACACCAATGCGGGCACGGTCGAGTTTCTGATGGACGAGAACGGGCAAGCTCTACTTCATCGAGGTGAACGCCCGCGTGCAGGTGGAGCACCCGGTGACGGAGTTCGTCACCGGCATCGACATCGTCAAGAGCCAGATCCGCATCGCGCAGGGCGAGACGCTGGCGGAGATTCTGCCCGGCCCGATCGAAATGCGCGGCCACGCCATCGAGTGCCGCATCAACGCCGAGAACCCGGAGACGTTCGTGCCTTCGCCGGGCCGGATCACCGGGTTCCACCTGCCGGGCGGCATCGGGGTCCGCGTGGACACGTGGGCCTATACCGATTGCGTGATCCCGCCGTATTACGATTCGCTGGTGGCCAAGCTGATCGCCTACGGCAACGACCGCCAGGAAGCCATCCGCCGCATGCAGCGCGCGCTCGGGATGTTCATCGTGGAGGGCATCCACACGTCGATTCCGCTGCACCAGAAGATCCTGGCGGACCCGGATTTCCAAGCCGGACGCTTCGACACCAACTTCATCAAGGAAAAGTTCACAGGCGGCAAGTAGCGGCTATTCCGGAACGCGCCGGGTCGTCAGCGGTACGGCGGATTTCTGGCTCTGCGTGACCGGAACGCTGCTCCCCGCGGCGCGAGGTGGCTGGTAATTACCGAAGTTCAGGTCGGCGTCGCTGAAGGAAACCTGCCGGTCGAGAATCATTTCGACTGTGCTGCCGCGGGAAAGCACAGCGTCGGGACCTCGCGTCACCAGCACGCCGATCAGTCCGGCCGCGGCTCCCGCAGCAGCGCCGATGCCCGCGCCCATCCCGGCGTGGCTCGCGGCATTCCCCGCGATCACCCCGATGGAGGCTCCGGCTCCGGCGGCCTCGCCGATCGTCCGGGCATCGCCTGCCTTGTTGCCTTCGCTCTTGATCTTGCCTTCGGATTTATCCAGTTCGCCGGTCGCCTGTCCATCCAAGCCGCCGATGCGCGCGCGGAAGTCGCGCGTCACGCCGTTGGGGAGCGTGAGGGTGTCGAAGCGGATGTAGAGTTCGCCGCGTCCCTTCATGCGGCCCGGTTTCTTGACCTGAGTGACGGTGCCCGCCACATAGCTACCCACCGGAACGACGATCCGCCCGCCGGACAGCACCGGGAATGACGTCTCCAGGTAAACGCGGTCGCCTTGGGCGGAATGCTTGGTGCTGATGGTGTTGATGAGGCTCAATGGTATCTTCGTGCCCGGATCGACGGTGTACGCCGCGGGCTGGGCCAACGCCCGCGAAACGGCGAAAGCTGGTTAAGAGTAAGGGCCGTAAGGACCATCCAAAAAGCTCCTGAACCGATTCCTAGCCTACCTATTCAACGCGTCCCGGCCGGGAAAAGTTGCGGCGCCCTACTGAACCGCCAATTTCAGACCTGCCGGCGACGATTGCGGCCCGAGAAAATCCCGGATCTCCGGATTGGCGCCGGGATCCCCGGGCAGCAAGAGATTGATCTGGTAGAGCCCGGCGCAGCCCGGCGACAAGCCCGCATAGAGGACAGCCGACGGATCCACGGCTTGCCCGTTCAGGGTCACGATCAGCTCGGGAAGGTCCACAATCGACGAAACGTACGATGGGATCTCGCCCGTTTGCGGATTGGTGACCGTCCTTCCCATGCCGGTGGCCCAGACAATCACCACTTCTCCGCCGTGGGCCGGGGAATCGGGCGATACCAGCGAATAATCGGCATTGTGCGACGCGATTGCGTATCCGGTCGGGGCCAGAAACAGCGCCGGCGCTGCATCCACGATCGGGATGGTCGACCTCCGGCCCGGACAAGCCCTCGCGAGCCACCCGGATGACCGCCGGCCCTATGCTTTGCTTGCTCGGCACCAGGAAATTGATCTGGCCGGGCGCTACATAGAATAGCGGCACATTGATTCCATCGACATAGATGCGCGTCGAATTGAGCTCCGTGGGGAGGGTATTGTTGATGATGTCGGCGGAGGTCAGGAAGTGCTCTGAAATCGCCAGGTCCGTGCCGAAGAGGGAAAGAATCGAATTCGGCGCAAACGGACCCGGAGCGTAGTTGCTCGCATTGACGATTCCGGTCACCGAGTAGGATGGAGCCGCTCCCCAGGCGACCCCGCAACACAGGGCCGCCAGCGCCGGCCAGGCTAGAGACATTGAAACTGCATCGTGGCAAATCCAGGCTGAAGTTCTCAGATTCATTTCCGGACGGCACGTTTGCCCGAAATCCACGGTAAAATCTAGGTTTACCCGCGTCCTCCGACTTTTTGCGGGAAAACCGCGTCTACCTTCCAGGAGCCAGAGACTTTGATCTTTCGGGCGGTCGAAGATGCCGATTTGATCCGGCAGGCTGCCCGGGGCGACGTGGAGGCCTATAACCTCCTTGTGTCCCGGTGGGAGAAACGTGTCTACAACTATCTCCTGCGCCTCACCCGAAACCGCGAAGATGCCCTGGACTTGACGCAGGACGTGTTTTTGAAAGCCTATCAGAACCTCCGCAAGCTCGACGATCCGGGGCGGTTCGCGCCCTGGCTGTACCGCATTGCGCACAATGAGGCTTACTCCCTGTTCCGCAAACGAAAGCCCGAGGCGGATGTGGAAGAGCTGAAGCCGGAGAGTTCCGAAGACGAAATCGCGGTGGCCGGAAGCCCGGTCTTCCCCATCGAACTGAGCCTGGCGGTGGAAGCCGCCCTGACCCGGCTGACGGCGGACCAAAGAGAAGCTGTGGTCCTCAAGATCTACCAGGGGTTCAAGTTCGAGGAGATGGCCGACATACTCGGATGCCCGGTTTCGACGATCAAGTCCCGGTTGTATACCGCTCTCGAATTGCTCAAGGCTGAGCTGGCTCCCGTAAAGGCACGAGGTGTGTCATGAGTTGCTCGCCATTCGACTTACGGGACTACTTCCTCCAGGAGCTGACTGACCCGCAGCAGCGCCAGGTGGAAGCCCATGTGAAAACCTGCCCCCCCTGCCGTGAAGAGCTGGAGCGGCTGCAAATGACGGAAGCGGCGCTTTACCGCCTGAGGGACGAAGAGATCCCGCAGCGCATCGCGTTCGTCTCCGACAAGATTTTCGAACCCTCGCCCGCGCGGCGCTGGCTGGCCGCTTTCTGGGGCTCCGGCGCGCGGCTGGGGTTCGCTTCGGCGGCCATGCTCTCGGCCGCGATCCTGGTTTCCGCGCTGACGCGCCCGGCTCCCGCACCGGTCGTGATGGCGCCCGCCCCGGCCGCGATCACGGCGGCCTCCGTGCCGGACGCGCAGCTCGAAGAGCGCGTTCACAAGGCGGTCGATCAGGCCGTCGCTGCCAGCCAAGCGCGGTACGTGGAGCAGACCAAACAACTCGTTTCCGATCTCGAGCAGAGCCGCCATAGACTGCTGATGGCGGCGCAGGATTTCGATTACTACCAGAAGCGCGATAAGGTCCGTGTAATGGCCAGCAGCCAGTATGGGCCGCCGGTCCGCGCGGCTGAGGAAGCAAAATGAAAGCCGCGATTCTGATTCTGGCGGCAGCGATGGGCAGCCCGGCGGCGCAAGTCACCGCTGGGGCGGCGCGCGTCGTGCCCACGGTGGCCGGCTCCCCGGCGGGCGGCATTCGCCCCATGCGGATCGCGCTCGGCACTTTCGCCGAACTCGAGAAACGCTTCGACGGAAAGCTCGGCAGCATGGGCGGCGTCAACAACCCCGTCGACCTGCTGGGCACCACCCGCGGCATCTATCTCGACGGCTACGGCGCCGTGTTCACGTCCGAGCTGAGCCTGATCATCACCCCCGGTATCAATCCGTTCCGCCCCACTATCACGGACACCTTGAAGGCCCAGGTGCACCAGGAGAAGATCGCGCGCGTGCCCAAGCTCAAAGAGGCCATGAGGGAAATGGCGAAGTCCGCCGCGCTGACACTGATCCAGGTGCCGGATAACCAGCAGATCGTGATTGCCGTGCGCCTCGATTACCTGCAGTGGGAAGACACCATGGGGCTTCCCGGCCTGGTCGTGGTGAAGGCCGACCGCCGGTCCGCGCTGGCGGGCAATTTCCAGGTGGAAGAGCAATAGTGGCTACCAGCGTCCCCTCGCAACCCGAAGCCGAATCGGCCGAGCCGCGCTACCTGCGGTTGGGCGAGATCCTGATCGAACGCGGCAAGATCGATGCCGAAGACCTGGAGCGCGCGCTCGAACTGCAGCAGGAGCGCGGCGACAAGATCGGCAAGATCCTCGTCGATATGGGGCTGATCGCGCAGCGCGACATGCTGGCCGCGCTTTCGGAGCAGCTCGGCATGCCGCTGATTGCGATCGAGGGCCCGCCGCCTTCGGCGCCCGAGATCGACGGCCTCTCGCACCGCTTCCTGCGCCAGTGCCGTGCGTTTCCGGTGGCGCTGAAGGATTCCACCCTCACGCTGGCCATGGCCGATCCGCTCGATTTCGAGACCATCGCCGCGCGTGCAGGCATTTTCCGGCCTGCAGATCGAAACCGCGCTGGCCCCCGAGCAGGAAATCCTCGACGCCATCGACCGGCATTACGGCGAGGCCGAAGGCCGCAGCGGCGGCGAGCTCGGGCTCGACGACGAGGCCAGCGCCGATCTCGAACAGCTGCGCGACATGGCGAGCGAAGCGCCCGTCATCCGGCTGGTCAACGCCATGATCGCCGACGCCATCGAGAAGCGCGCCAGCGATATCCACATCGAGCCGTTCGAGAAGGAATTCCGCGTCCGCTTCCGCGTGGATGGCGTGCTGTTCAACCAGGAGACGCCGCCGCGCGAGCTCAAGGCCGCCATCATTTCGCGCCTGAAGCTGATGGCCAAGCTGAATATCGCCGAGCGCCGCCTGCCGCAGGACGGCCGCATCAAGCTCAAGCTGCTGGGCCGCGAAGTCGATCTCCGCGTCTCCACCCTGCCCACGCTCTACGGCGAAAGCGTGGTGATGCGCCTGCTCGACCGCTCGACGGGCGATTTCTACGACCTCCGCCGCCTGGGTTTCGACGACCGCATGCTGGCGCGCATGGAGCACTTCACCGGCCTGCCGCACGGCATCTTCCTGGTGACCGGCCCCACCGGCAGCGGCAAATCGACCACGCTCTATTCGGCGCTCAAGCGCATCAACCTGCCGGACAAAAAGATCATCACCATCGAAGACCCGGTGGAATACCAGATGGACGGCATCAACCAGATCCACGTCAATCCGCAGATCGGCCTGACCTTCGCTTCCGGCCTGCGGCACATCGTGCGCCAGGACCCCGACGTCATCATGGTCGGCGAAATCCGCGACCGCGAGACGGCCGATATCGCCATCCGCGCCGCGCTCACCGGCCACCTGGTTTTTTCCACGCTGCACACCAACGACGCTCCCAGCGCCATCACCCGCCTGACCGATATGGGCGTCGAGAATTACCTGATCACGTCCTCGGTCACTGCCGTGCTCGCGCAGCGGCTGGTGCGGCTGATCTGCCCGTACTGCAAAGTGCCGGCCGGCATGGTGCTTTCGCCTGAAGGCGAAATGGTGGAGCACTTCCGCGGCGC
This sequence comes from Terriglobia bacterium, assembly GCA_963796675.1. GTDB lineage: Bacteria > Acidobacteriota > Terriglobia > Bryobacterales > Bryobacteraceae > CAWCDJ01. The sequence continues at coordinate 91,817 of CAWCMS010000013.1, read as the reverse complement.
CGGCTGCACCGAGTGCAACGGCCGCGGCTACCTCCAGCGCGTCGGCATCTTCGAGCTGATGGAAGTGAACGACGAAATCCGCAAGCTCATCATGGAAAACGCCGACGCCTCCGTCCTCACCCAGGTGGCGCGCCGCAACGGCATGCGCAATCTGCGCGAAGACGGCTGGAAGAAGATCATCGAGGGCACCACCACGGTGGAAGAAGTCATGCGGGTCACGCAGGAATTCTGATGGCGACGTTCTTCTTTCGCGCGGTGGCCTCCGATGGCAAGATGCGCACCGGCAGCCTCGCGGGAGATAACGAAAAGCTGGTCGCGCGGGAACTGCGCAAGCAGGGGCTCACGCCGGTCTATGTCGGAGTGGCGCCCAAGGGCGGGTCGTTCGAAATCAAGCTGCCGAGTTTCAGCGGACGCAAGCGGCGCGACGTCCTGTTCTTCACGCAGGAGCTTTCCACGCTGCTGAATTCCGGCGTGCCGCTCGACCGCGCGCTTTCCATCACCGCCGAGCTCACCGAGCGGTCCGCCTTTCGCTTCATCGTGCTCGACGTGCTGCGGGTGCTCAAAGGCGGCAAGACGCTGGCCGATAGCCTGGCCACGCATCCGGACTACTTTTCCGACCTCTACATCAACATGGTGCGCGCCGGCGAAGCCTCGGGCGCGCTGGGGTCGATCTTCGAGCGCCTTTCCGAATTCGAGCGTACGCGCGACGATCTGCGCAACTACATCATCTCCTCGATGATCTATCCGGCGCTGCTGGCGTGCGTCGGCCTGACCTCGGTAATCATCCTGCTGACCTTCGTGGTGCCGCGCTTCGCCACCATTTTCCAGGATTCGACGATGAAGATCCCGGTGCCGACGCAGATCATGATGCAGGCCAGCTACATCGTCCGCACCTACTGGTGGATGGCGGCGAGCGCCGCGGCCACGCTCGCGATTTTCTGGCGCGCCTACACCAATACGCCGGCCGGCCGCCTTTGGTGGGACGCCTGGCGGTTGAAAATCCCGCTGCTCGGCGATGCCATGCTCAAGGCGGAGACCTCCCGCTTCGCGCGCGGCATGGCGACTCTGGTACAGAACTCGGTGCCGCTGGTGCAATCGATCGGGATCGCCGCCGCGACCTTGAATAACCGGACGATCTCCGGCGCGCTTGCCGGGGTGGCGATGGGCGTCAAACGCGGCGAAGGCATCGCCGCGCCGATGCGCAAGGCAGGGGTGTTTCCGCCGCTCGCTTCGCATCTTTTGACGGTCGGGGAAGAGACCGGCCACCTGGACCACATGTTTGCCCGCATGGCGGACATTTACGAAAATGATACTCGCGCTGCCATCCGGCGGTTCACTTCGGTCTTCGAACCGCTGATCATTCTGGTGATGGGTGTGGTGGTGGGCGCATTGATCCTGAGTATGCTGCTGGCCATCACCAGCATTAACGACGTGGCGATGTGAATCATGAACAGAAACCGTAGACGCGCCCAGGCGGGCGTAACCCTCATCGAAATGCTGGTGGTCGTGACGATCATCGGACTCTTCGTCGCCCTGGTCGGGCCGAAGCTGTGGAACAAAGTGGATTACAGCCGGGTCACCGCCGCGCGCACGCAGATTCAGAACTTCATGACGGCGCTCGGCAATTACAAGCTCGATACCGGCACCTTTCCCACCACCGAACAGGGCCTGCAGGCGCTACGCGCCAAGCCCACGGACCTCAACCAGTGGAACGGCCCCTACATGGGAGACATCCCCAAAGATCCCTGGGGCCACGACTACGTTTACAAGTATCCGGGCGAGCACGGCGACGAGCCGGAGATCGTCTGCTACGGGCAGGACGGCGCGGCCGGCGGCGAAGGGCTGAATGCGGATATCACGAGCTGGAAGAGCCAGTAAAGGCGTCACCCTGATCGAGATGATGGTGGTGGTCGCCATCATCGGACTCATCGTGGCGGTGGCGGCGCCCTCGGTTTCGGCCGGGATCGACGCGGTGCGGATGACCTCGGCGGCCGATTCGGTGGCGACATTTTTGAACGCCGCCGTCAACCGCTCGGTGCGCCGCCAGGAGCCGCTCGAACTGGTGATCTCGCTCAAAGACGACAAGCTGAACCTCTACTCGAACGATCCGAACTTCAACCGCGAGCTCAAAATGCCCGAAGGCATCCAGATCGACGCCGTGTTGCCGAAGGTCCAGGACGATCCGGAAGAAGCGCGCAGCCTGATTCTGATGCCGGGAGCCTCGGTGCCCGGGATCGGCATCCAGTTGGCCAACCATCGCGGCGGAAAAAGGCTGATCCGGCTCGATCCGATGACCGGCTTTCCGCGCATCCAGAACGTCACAGGAGCAGAGTGAAGCGGCAGCGCGGATTTACCCTGCTCGAAATGATCGTTGCCACCACCATCATGGCCATCGCCGTGGTGGGGATGATGGCGGGCCTGGCCGCGACAACGCGCAACGCCGCGCGCCTGCAGGATTACGACCGCGCCGTGCAATTGGGACGCGTCCGCATGAACGAGCTGATGCTCGACCGCACTCTGCCCCTGTACGCCGTGATGGAGGGCCGCTTCGATCCGTCGCAGACTGGCGGCCTCGAGGCCGGCTGGCGCGTGCGGCGCACCATCTTCGAGATGCCGCCGATGATCCAGCCGGGCCAGACGGCGCTCGACCGGCTGGAGGTGGAAGTCTGGTGGATGTCCGGCGACCGACGCCGTACCTACTCGCTCGATGCGTACCGCCCGCACATCCTGAAGCAGGGCGAAATTCCCGCGGGAGATTCGAAATGAGACGGCGGAGCGCCGAAGCGGGCCTCACCCTGATCGAGGTGCTGGTGTCGGTCACGCTGCTCAGCCTGCTCTCGCTCGGCATGCTCTATGCGCTGCGGCTGGGCCTCGGGTCGCTGTCGAGAGTCGACGCCAAATTGATGGACAACCGCCGCGTGGCCGGCGCACAGCGGATCCTCGAAGAAGAGCTGATGGGCCTGATCCCGGTGCTGGCGAAGTGCCCTGGCGCCAGCGCCGGAGGCGCCTATTTTCAGGGCCAGATGCAATCGATGCGGCTGGTGTCGTCGTTTTCATTGGAAGAAGCCTGGCGCGGGCGTCCGAAGATACTCGAGCTGTTCGTGATCCCCGGGGAGAACGGCGAAGGCGTACGGCTGGTGGTGAACGAGTCTCCCTACGCCGGTCCGCCGAGTGTCGGGCCGTTCTGCGTGGGGATGCCGGCCGCCAATCCGCATTCGTTCGTGCTCGCCGACAAGCTGGCGTATTGCCGCTTCAGCTATTTGGGCCCTGCGCCCAATCCGAACGATCCGGGCATCTGGTCGCCGGTCTGGGACCATCCTTTGTGGCCTTTCGGCATCCGGGTGGAGATGGCGCCGATCGAGCCGATTCCCGCGCGCCTGCAGCCGATCACCGTAACGGTCCCGATCTACATGTACCGGAAGGCGGAGCACTATGTGGATTAGCCGGCCCGCTCCCTCACGGTCGCGGCTCTGTGGTCGAGCGCGTGCCGGCAGCGCTCTCCTCATGGTCCTCTGGATTACCGCCGCCCTTGCGGCCATCGGCTTTACCCTCGCCGGCACGGTCCGCGGGGAGGCCGAGCGCGCCGCCACCGAGGTCGACGATCTCCGCTCCTACTACCTCGCCGTCGGAGCTCTCCAACGTGCCGAATTGGAGCTTGCCTGGTCCGTCGCTTTCCCCGATAAACGAAGGATTCCAAAGGGCTCCAGCTTTGTCGACTACCAGTTTCCCAGCGGCGTGGCGCGCGTCGAGATCATCCCCGAGGCCGCCAAACTCGACGTCAATAACACCACCGTCGAGACGCTCGACCGGCTGCTCGTCGCCCTGGGGCTGGACCCCGCCCGCGCGGCGGGAATCGCCGAGGCGATCGACGACTGGCGGCGCCCCGCCTCCGACGGCAGCCCGTTCGACGGGTATTATCAATCACAAATTCCGTCTTTTCAGGCGCCCCATGCGTCCATACAGGAGATCGAGGAACTGCTTCTGGTGAAAGGGATTACGCCCGATATCTTTTACGGCACCTACGTGCCGGCGCCGGCCGGGATGGAAGGTCCGCGCCTGGTGCCGCAAGGCGGCCTGATCGACTGCCTCTCGGTCTACGGCGCCAAAGACCGTGTGGATGCCAATACCGCGCATCCGGCCGTGCTGGCGGCGCTCGGCGTGAGCCCGTACGTCATCAGCGCGCTGCTCGAGCGGCGGCGGCGATCGCCCATGAGCCTGTCGCAGCTTTCCGCTTTCATCGAGTCCGTCGGCGGGTCGATGGAGCACTTGCGGGTGGAAGGAAACTCGATCGTCACCATGCGCTCCACCGCTCGGCTCTTCCTGCCGGATGGCCGCCTTTCCGACCTCAAGCGCACCGTCGCCGCACAGATCAAGTACAACCCGCCGGGCTCCGAATCCGGCGTCTACGTGCTGCGCTGGTACGATACCGCCTGGAGCCACTAACCGAATGCCGCAGACCTCCATCACCAAGGATTTGCGCAAGCTGTTGGCTTTTGGTTCCGGCCTGGGCATCGAGATCGGCGCCGAGGACCTGGAAATTGCGGTCACGCGCGTCCGCCTCAACCGCGTGCAGGTGCTCGGGCGGGTCACCGTTGCGGGATACGCCGGGCGCCCCGCCGCAGAGTGGGGAGTGGAAATCACCCGCTTCCTGCATTCGCTGGGGTCCGGGTACCTGAGCGCCACCGTGCTGTTGCCGAGGCGCGACGTCATCGTCCGGCTGGTTTCCTTGCCGGGCGTGGCCGCCAAGGATGTGGAAGGCGCCCTCCGCCTGCAACTCGATTCTCTGCACCCTTACGGTGAGGAAGATGTCGTCTGGGGATGGTCGCCGCTCGGCTGGGGCGCGGTGCTGGTCGGAGTCGCCCGCCGCGATACGGTGGACCGCTACCACCAGTTGTTTACCGAAGCCGGGGTTCCGGTGGCGTCTTTTACTTTCGCGGCGGCCGCGATCCACGCAGCCGTCCGGCTGAACGGACCGCTCGCCGAGAAGGGCTTCGTGGCGCTGGGCCGGTCGGCATCGGGAGGCGTGGAAGTTTACGGAGAGAGCCCCGCGCGCCCGGTATTTTCCGCCGAGTTCGAGTTCGCCCCGCAGCGGGCCGCCGCGCTGGCGCTTTCCGAGCTGCGGCTGGATCCCGGAACGCAGGCGCTGGCACTCGAAGAGGTGCTGCCCAAGCCCGCGGTCAACCCGGTAGAAAACGATTTATCCCGCAACGCACGGCCGTACGTCACGGCGCTGGCGGGGGCCTGTCCCCGGCTGGCGCCGTCGGCGAACGTCCTGCCGCCGGAAAAGCGGCGCGATCATTCGCGCACGGCTTACATTCCGACGGTGGTGCTCGGCGCGGCGCTGCTGCTGGTGGCGGGCGGGGCATACGGATATTCGCGTTACGCGGACCATCGCTACCTGGAGCGTGTCGAAGCGGAAATCAAGCGCGTGGAGCCGCAGGCGCAGCATGCCGCGGCGCTCGACCGGCAGATCCTGCAGGTGCGCGCCCGCACCGCTCTGCTCGACCGCATGCGGAGCCAGACCAAGGGCGACCTGGACGCACTGAATGAGCTCACGCGGCTGATCGAGCCGCCGGCGTGGACCAACTCGATCGACCTGACCACCGATTCGGTCCGCCTCGCCGGCGAAGCGCCCCAGGCGGCGCCGCTGCTGAAGATCCTCGATTCGTCGCCGTTTTTCGAAAACTCGGCTCCCGACCTGATCCAGCGCAGCAATACCGGCGGCACGGGCGAGATCTTCATGATCCACACCTCACGGGAGAAGGGCAAATGACGGTCGGAACCCTCGATCGCCGGAAGCTGGTGATGTTCGGTGTGAGCGTCGCCGTGACGCTGCTGCTCCGGTTTGTGGTGCTCACTGACCGCGCCCCCGAAGTGGTGAGCGTGACCGAGTCGGCGCCGGTTGCCGAACAGCGCCTGCAGCGGGTCAGGGAGATGGCGGCTACAGTTTCCGGCAAGCAGGCGATGCTCGTTAAGGCCATGGCCGAGCTGAAGACGCGCGAGAGCGGAATGATCGTGGCGGACACCGCCGCGCAGGCCGAGGCGCAATTGTTGGATATCGTTCACCGCGTGGCCGATGCCAACGGATTCGATGCCCGCGGCGCCGAGCAACTGAGCGACGCCCGCCCTCTCGGCACCGACTACGCGCAGGTCGCGGTGACCCAGACGTTTACCTGCCGGATCGAACAGCTCGTCAATTTTCTCTCCCAGTTGGCCGATGAGCCGCAGATTCTGTTCGTGACCGATCTGCACGTCAGCGGCGGCAGCGACAAAAAGAAGGCCATTACCGTGCGGCTGGGGCTCGGCGGCGTGGTGTCGAAGAAGCTGGTGCCGGTGAAGAAGGGGGGGGCATCGTTTTGAGGCGGAAACTGCTGATCCTCAACGTGGTGCTGGCCGGCGTGGTGATCTGGGGAGGCGTCCGCTTCCGCCAGGAGTGGCTGGCCTCGAAAGCCCGAGAGAGAGCCACTCTGAGCCGCCACGTGCCGCCCGTTCCGCCGCCCAAGTTTACCCCAGCCGCGCTCGACCCGCCGGTGACTGCCTCGGGCTACGCGGATATTGCCAACAAGATGCTGTTCGATAAGTCGCGGAACCCGGTGGTGGTGGAAGTCGTGGCGCCGCCTCCTCCTCCTCCGCCCATGCCTCCGCTGCCGACGTATCACGGCATGATGAACCTGGGGGAAGGCGGGGCAACCATGTTCTTCAGCCAGGGCGCGGCGGCGACCCAGCCCTATCATATTGGCGACATGATCGGCCAATTCAAGCTTTTGAGCGTCAGTACTGTAGAGATCGTTTTCGATTGGAACGGCCAGGAAGTCCGCAAGAGCATCGACGAGCTGAGCTCGATCAAGAGCGCTCCCGCTCAAGAGGGGGCTTCGGACCGCTTGGCGGCCCCTGCTCAGGCCGCAGCGGCGCCCCCGCCGCCGAAAAGCGGTCCGGGAGAGGATACGGGCCGCGGCTTCCGCGCCTGCTCGAGTAATGACGGCGTGGCGGATGGCGCGGTGGTGGATGGGTTCCGCAAGGTTTCTTATGCGACGCCCTTCGGGCAGTCCTGCCGGTACGAACCGGTGAAATAGGCCGGATCACAGCACGAAATCGGAGTTGAAGAAATGAAATTGTTGATTGCTTTTTCTGCTTTCACCATGCTGCTTACGGCAGCCGATCAGCCGGCAGCCAAACCGAAACCGGCCGCCAAGGCGGTGACCGTGAAGCCGCTGCAGATTCCCGCCGGCGCAGTGGAATCCGAGCCGGGCGCTTGGCACTACGCCGATGCGCAGGGCAAAAAGTGGATCTATCGCAAGACGCCGTTCGGCGTGGCCCGCATGGAAGACAAGCCCGACGCGCGCCCCGAAGTGCCGCCGGCCAATGCCAGCCAGATTAAGGCCACGGAGAGCGGAGAGTACGTAATGTTCGAGCGCCCCGGTCCTTTCGGCACCTATAAGTGGCAAACGAAGAAATCGGACTTGAATCAAGAGGAACTGGCCGCATGGAAACGCGCCAGCGCTCCTGAACAGGACTAAAGCTGATGAGTCTTTCCCACTCTTTCCGGCTGGCGGTTCTCGGGTGTGTGGCGGCCGGCAACCTGCTGGCGCAGGCCGCGCCTCCCCTGATCATACAGACTCCGAATCCGGAACTGGTCAAACCAACCCCGCAGAATCCTCAGCAGCCGCCGCCGCAGGCGCAGCCGCAAACGCAGGCCGCGGCGCCGCGCCTGGCCGATAGCCGGGGCTTTCTGCTGGGCGGCGTCTCGCTCGCCGACATGATCGACATCCTCGCCAAGATGATGAAGATCAATTACATTCTCGACCCCCGGGTGAAAGGTTCGGTCACGATCTACACCTACGGGGAAGTGAAGCCGGTGGACTTGATGCCGTTGATGGAGACCATTCTCCGCGTCAACGGAGCGGCCATGGTGAAAGTGGGAGACCTCTATCGCATCGTACCCGTGAACGCGGTCTCGCAGTTGCCGGTAGACCCGGTGGTCAATGCCGATTCCAAGACCCTGCCGGACGATGAACGCGTCGTCCTCAATCTCATTTTTCTGAAATACGCGACTGCGGCGGATATGGACAAGCTGCTCTCGCCTTTCTACGGCGAAGGCGCCAGTCACTCCTTCTACGAGCCTGGCAACCTCCTGATCATTCAGGACAACAGCCGCAATATGAAGCGCACCATGGAGCTGATCGCGATGTTCGATTCCGATACCTTCGCCGGACAGCGGGTGCGCCTTTTCGATGTCAGCAACAGCCGTCCCTCCGAGATCGTCAAGGAACTGGATTCCGTCTTCAAGGCCTACGCTCTGTCTGAAAAGACCTCCGCCGTCAAGTTCATTCCGGTGGACCGCATCAATACCTTGATCGCGGTGGCTCCCAATCCCGGCATTTTCGCCGAGGTGGGTAAATGGATCGAGAAGCTGGATGTCCCCGTAAAGGTCACGGCCGGCGCGGTGAATAACTATGTCTACCGCCTGAAGTACGGAAATGCCATGACGATATCGATGGCAATTATGGCCCTCTACAGCGGGAATCCGATGGCCATGATGGGCCTGGCGACCATGATGAGTTATGGCGGCGGCATGGGCGGCGGGATGGGATACGGCGGCATGGGCGGGGCATTACGGCGGCATGGGCGGCGGCGGCATGGGTTACGGCGGCATGGGTTACGGCGGTATGAGCAATGGGATGGGCTATGGTGGTATGGGTTACGGCGGCGGCGGCTATGGCTATGGGAACTCCAATTCCGGTTCCGGCGGTGGCTACTATCAGCAAACCATGTCGACCGTACCGCTCACCGGAGCCGCTGCGGTGGCAACGTCCGTGAATCCACAGGTCAACGCCGGGCTCACGGGAACGTTCCTGGGGGCGCCGCAGGGCGGACAGCAAACTTCCAGCTACCCGCATGTGATCCCGAACCCGTTCGACAACACACTGCTGGTCCAGGGGACACCACAGGATTGGGAGCAGATCAAGAACCTGTTGCACCAGTTGGATGTTCCGCCGCGCCAGGTGCTGATCGATGCCAAGATCTATGAAGTGGAATTAAAGGGCGCGTTCTCGGCCGGCGTATCCGCCTACCTGGATAAAAAAGATACCGGGCCGATCTCGCGCGCCCTGCAGGCGGCCACCAGTGCAGGTGGGCTGACTCTCTCCGCGGGTGCGCTGGTAATGCGCAGCCACGAGCTTCTCGGTGCATTGAGCACCTCCGAACTCAGCAGCCTTTCGAAGATCATATCGGCGCCCAGCATCATCGCCACCGACAGCATTCCAGCGCAGATGAACGTCGGCGAGGATGTCCCGGTGCTCTCCTCGACAGGAGTGGCGGTCACGGGCAGTTCCTACAACTCCGTGTCGAGCCGCACGACTGGCGTCACGCTGAACATTCTGGCCCGCGTGAATTCGAGCGGCATCGTGACCATGGAGATCAACCAGAACGTCAGCGCGCCCGAGAGCACGTCCACCAGCACGATTGATTCGCCCTCTTTTTCCAACCGTTCGTTCAATACGCAGGTGACCGTGCAGGATGGCGATACCGTCGCCATCGGCGGGTTCATCGGCGAAGAGCGCGACACGAGTTCATCGGGCGTGCCGGTGCTGCATCGGCTTCCCATCGTGGGAGCGGTCTTCGGCGCTAAGAGCTACAGCAAGACGCGCACCGAGCTGATCATCTTCCTGACGCCGCGGGTGATCTACGATATGAACCAGATTCAGGATGCGACCGATGAGATCCGCGGCAATCTCAAGAAGATCCAGGGCCTGATTAAAGACGGCCAGTAGTCTTACGGGTTAATGATCCGGTGCAGGTCGAGCGACGGCGGCGCAACCGCCGTCTGGCTCAGCATCACGTGGATCTGTCCGCGATGGTGCGTCTGGTGGTTGAAGAAGTGGGCAAAGGCCACCGACGCAGTCTCGACACAGGGTATGCCCTTGCTGTTGGTATAAGGAAAGCGGCGGTCGAGAGCTGCCGCGTCCAAGCGGTCAAAATAGCGCTCGATGCCCGCATCCTCTGCGACGCGTGCCGCACGCAGACCCGCGAAGTCCCCATGGAGCACGGTATCGAGCGGGAGTCGTGCTTCCACCGCCTTCAAACCGCGACATCCAGATCCCGTCGGCCAGTAGGACATGGTTCAGCAGCGCGTGAATGCTCCCGAAGGAACCGGCGCGCGCGTGCCGGTACTCGCGATCGTCCAGGCGCCCGCAAGCCTCGTAGAGCCGTTGATTGGCCACGGTATTGTACCGGGCCAGCATCCGAAAATGCTCCATAGGGTTTACAGGTCGCGCCTAGTGTAGTTTCTCCTTGAATCCCCCGTCATCGCATCCACGTAGACGGAGAAGTTCGACGTGCCCGCCGATTCGCCCCAGATCACGCGCCACAGCGGGTCCGGGTACTTATCCACTTTTTCGATCAACAGGGAGATCGGTTTGCCCGGAGTCTTCTTGTCATATTCGGCACCGCCGTTCTTGAGGGCCGTCTGGTAAGCGGCGTCGGTATCGATCTTCACGGCAATGATCGGGAACGGCTTGGTATTGCCGTGAGGTCCCGACCACGCCTGCTCCAGTCCGGCGAAGACGCCTTTGTGGAGCGTCGGCTGCTGATCGACGATCGAGTAGGTATACGAGCGGGCTTGTCCGCGATTCGACGAAACGAATGTGGCCTGCCATGCGGAAGCCTTTCCGGGAGGTGCCGGGGGCAGGTCGCTGAGGGAGATGCTGTTCATCCCGAGCACCTGAGCGTCGGGGGCCCAGGAGCGGGCCACCTGGTACATCTTGTAGAGCGCGCTCTGACCGGTCACGGGTTCCAGCGGCTTCTCGAGCTCCTTCTTGGCGGTCTCGGACGAATCCGAGCAGCTCGCCAGCAGCACGAGGGCAGGTACGATGGCGATCAAGATTTTCCGCATAGTCTTCTGCGGTCATTCTATCAGCGGGCATCCCGGGAGAGGACGGCTTTTCACAACTCGTCCATTGCCGCGTGTGACATAATTGTCCCCAGCAGGAGGCCGGCATGGTTTCCATCAGCTTGAAGGTGAGTACATTCGTAACGGCGGCAGTCCTTTTGGCGCAGCCAGGGTTTGGGCAGCGGGGCGGATCGACTTCAGGGTCGACCGGCACGAGCGGGACGACTGGCGGAGGGGTGGGTTCGACCACAGGAACTACCGGGACTACGCGAAATACCACCACGACTCCGACAACTCCGTCGAACGGCACGCCGCAAGTCATGCAGTTGCCGCCGGTATTCGTGTCGGGCCGCGTGATGCTCGAGGACGGCACGGCGCCCACCGAGTCGGTGGCGATCGAGCGGGTCTGTGCCAGCGGCAGTCCGCATACGGAAGGCTACACCGACGGAAAGGGATACTTCTCGATCGAACTCGGGCAGAAAAACCTGGCGATTCTGCCGGACGCGTCCGAGGATCAGTCCGGCAACTTCCGCCCCTTCGGCAGTGCGCCGTCTTCTACGATGGGCGGACAGCCGTCTCAAACCTATGGCGGCTCGGGAGCCGACACCAGGTTCATGACTTGCGAACTCCGCGCCCGGCTGGCCGGCTTCCGCTCACAATCCATCAGCCTGGCGAATCACCGTGCGATGGATAGTCCGGATATCGGCGTGATTTTGCTCCATCGTATCGCCCCTACTGAGGGCACCACGATCAGCGCCAGCACCCTGGCTGCTCCGAAGGATGCCCGGAAGGCCTACCAGAAGGGATTCGACGCGCTCAAGAAGCACAAGACCGACCAGGCGCTGCAGGACTTCCAGAAGGCCGTCACGATTGACGCGAATTTTGCGGCTGCCTGGTGCGAGCTCGGTAAACTTCAGGCGGACGGCAACCAGCTGGACGCGGCCCACCAGTCGTTCGCCGCGGCTGTAAAGGCCGAGCCGAAATTCGTCGAGCCCTACATCGAGCTTTCGCTGCTCGAGTATCGCGCGCAGAAGTGGCAGTCGCTGGCCGATATCTCCGCCGAGGCCGCCAAGCTGGATGCGTTCGAGTATCCGCAAAGCTTCCTGCTTAATGCCGTCGCGAACTATAACCTCCAGCGCTTCGACGTCGCGGAGAAGAGCGCGCGAGAGGCGGCCCGCCTCGATACGCATCACCACTATCCGAGGAGCTACCAGATCCTGGGCGTAATCCTGGCGAACAAGCAGGACTTCCAGGGAGCGGCCGAGGAGTTTCGCAACTACCTGAAGTTCGCGCCCAACGCCTCGGATGCCGCATCGGTGAAGAGCCAACTCGAACGCGTGGAGCAGGCCACCGCGCAGAATCCGGCAAAGCCGCAGCCGCAGCCGAAGCAATAGTAGTCCTGGAACGGACGAAACCCCCTCGGGCGTAGCGAGAGGGATCGCAATTCGCCGTGGCGGAGTATACTGGTGCGACCACCACAGCGATGAGCGCCGATCCGGAATCCGGACTGCCCCCTGGCACGCGTCTGGGAGATTTTGAAATCACGAAAGCGTTGGGCGCCGGAGGTATGGGCGCGGTGTATCTTGCCACGGATACAAAGCTGCGCCGGCAGGCGGCCATCAAGGTTCTCTCGCCCGGAGGGGCGGCCGACGCTGCCGCGCGCAGAAGGCTGCTGCTCGAGGCCCAGTCCGCTTCCTGCCTGAATCACCCCAACATCGTGACCGTGTACCAGTCGGGCAGCGAGGCAGGAACCGACTACATTGCCATGGAGTATGTGGCCGGTCGCGCGCTCAGCGTCTTGATTCCCGCATCGGGCATGCCGGCCGCCGAAGTTGTCCGGCTGGCGATCCCAATCGCGGCGGCGCTCGCGGCGGCGCACGAAGCCGGCATCGTGCATCGCGACCTGAAGCCGGGGAACGTCATGGTGACCGATCGCGGCCTGGTGAAAGTGGTGGATTTCGGCCTGGCCAAACGCGCCGCCCCTGCCGCCGCCGGCGATGCCACCATGACGCTGGCGGACACGGCGCCGGGCGTGGTTGTGGGCACCTTCGCATACATGGCGCCGGAGCAGATCCAGGGTCGCCAGGTGGACCCACGCTCGGATATCTGGGCCTTCGGCTGCCTGCTCTACCGCATGCTCACCGGCAGGGATGTGTTCACCGGGGACTCCGCGATGGGCACCATGGCGGCCGCGTTGACGCAAGAGCCGGTGCCCTTGCGCGAGCTCAAACCGGAAATCCCCGCGGCGCTCGAGCGCCTGGTAATGCGCTGCTTGCGCAAAGATGCCGCAGACCGCTGGCAGAGCATCGCCGATGTGCGGCTGGTGCTCGAAGATCTTCAGGCTGCGCCCGAAGCCAACCCGGTCCCACCGGCGCGGCGCGGACGTCTGGGCGCGCTCCTGGCCGCGGCATTGCTGGCGGGCGCAACGCTCGGCGCAGGCATCCTGTGGTGGAACGGCCGACGAGCAAAGGGTCTTTCGCAGACCGCAATCTTGCGGATGGCGACGCTCGAGGCCGGCCTGAATGGCTGGCCGTCGCTTTCGCGCGACGGCTCCCTGATGGCTTACGCGTCGGACAGCGCCGGCGACGGCAACCTCGACGTCTGGCTCAAGCAGGTGGGTGGGCGACAGGCCATACGCCTGACGCAGGACCCGGCCGACGATAGCGACCCCTCGATCTCGCCCGATGGTACCCGGGTGGCATTTCGATCCGACCGCAACGGCGGCGGTGTCTACGTAGTCCCGGCTCTCGGCGGAGAGGCTGTACTCATCGCACCCGAGGGGCGCAATCCCAAGTTCTCTCCGGACGGGCGGCAAGTGGCGTTCTGGAAAGGCCGCGCGGGGGGCGGCTTCCTCCCAGGCTCGGCCAAGGTCTTCGTGGTCGACGCCGGAGGGGGTACGCCTCAGCAGGTGGGCGAGGGAATGGCCGCGGCGCTCTATCCGATCTGGTCTCCGAAAGGAGACGCGTTGCTGGCGCTGGCGCGCGACGACGCTTCGAAACCCGTCGAGAGCGGTGTGGATTGGTGGGTATTTCCTACCTCCGGTGAACGCCCCCACAAGACGGGGATTATGCCGATGTTGTGGGCCAACCGGCTGCTCGCCAAACGCACTCCGCCGCCGCCGCCAATCGACTGGCAGGAGCCGGGCCGCATGGTGACCTTCGCACTCGAGGTCGGCGACGCCTGGAATCTGTGGCAGGCTGCGCTCAGTACGGATGGCACGGCGGATGGATTTCCGCGCCGCGTGACGCTCGGTCCCGGACGCCAGCGCGCCGCATCCTGGGCCCAGACTAAGTCTGGCGAGCGACTGGCCTTCGCGGACACGCCGATCAATTACGACATATGGCAACAGCCGGTCGATTCCGAAACCGGCGCCGTGAAAGGTGAGATGCAGTTGCTGGTGAAGAGCCCCGCACTCGATAGCTCGCCCTCGCTCTCGGCGGACGGCTCCAGGCTTGCTTTTCTCAGCCGCCAGACCAGCCTCTGGATTCTCCGGCTGCGCGAACTTGCGCCAGGCGGGACGCGGGAAACCACGCTGCTCACTAGCGACCGCTATCTTGCCAACGAGGTCATTTCGGGCGATGGGCGAAAGATTTTTCTGTCGACCGAAACGGGAGACATCCTGCAGTTGCCTGTCGGCGGCGCAGCGGAGCAGCTCTGCAAGGGCTGCGGCACCGTAACGGGTGCGTCACATGAGGGGGACAAAGTTCTTTACGAACCCTACGAAGGCGAAGACCTCACGTACTATGATGCGGCGTCGCGGCACAGCGTCAAAGTGGCGCTGCGTCCGACGCCTACTACGGTGTTTTCCGGCGGACGCTTCTCTCCCGACGGCCGGTGGATCGCATTCGAGGAGATCGACAACAGCAATGCTATGGCCCGCGTGTGGATCGTGCGAGCGGAAGGCCCGCTGCCGGTGCCGCGAGCGGAATGGATCGCGGTTACGGATGGTGCCTCGGTCGAGCGGGACCCTGCCTGGTCTCCCGGCGGCGGCCTCCTGTACTTCCTTTCGGAGCGCGACGGATTCCGCTGCATCTGGGCTCGGCGGGTGAGTCGCTCCATGCAGCCGGATGGTCCGGAATTTGCGGTGAAACATCTGCACACAGCGCGCCTATCGCTCGGGACCGTGCAGGCCAGCACCCAGCAGATCGGTTTCTGGGCAGCTCCGGGGAGGCTTGTATTCAGCCTCGGCGAACTGACCGGCAATATCTGGCTGGAGGAAAAGGCGGCATCGCCGCGCTAACGCCATGTGCTTGATGAGTGTGATTGTGGTGGCGCGCGATGAGGGACGCGAAGTGCGTCTGACCGTCGAAAGCCTCCAGGACACCTTGCCCGAAACGGCGGAGATCGTGGTGGTCGATGATGGTTCCCGCGACGGGAGCGTGGAGTCTCTGACACCGCGGAGGGGGCGCGTCCGCGTGGTGCGCACGCCCGGGATTGGCGTAGCGCGAGCACGCAACCGGGGTGCGGCGCGGGCGCGGGGCGATCTGCTGATCTTCGCGGACGGGCACATCCGCGTCGATAGCGACTGGTGGCAGCCGCTGGCTGAAGTAGCGTCTGATCCGCGAGTGGGAGCGGCGGCGCCGGGAGTCCGCGGGCTGCGTCCTCACGAAGGAGCGGGCTACGGGCTGACGTTCCGCGGGCCGGAACTGGCGGTCCGGTGGTTGCACAAGCTGCGCGACCAGCCGTTTCCGGCGCTGATCCTGCCGGGATGCTGCCTGGCAATGCGGCGCGAAGTGTTCGAATCGGCCGGAGGATGGGATGCCGGGCTGCGCGGCATTGGCGGCAACGACAACGAATTCTGCCTTCGCCTTTGGCTGCTGGGGTGGCGCTTGCTGGTGACGCCCGCGGTGGTGGTGCGGCATCGCTTCCGCCGTGTTTCGAAGGTGCCCATCGATACCGCGCAGTACATCCACAACCATTTGCGGCTGGCCGTGGTGCATCTGAAGCCGGCGCGAGCCGGTAAAGTATTCGCCGCTTTTCAAGGCGAACGGCATCTCGGCGGCGCGATGGAACTCCTGCTGGCGGGAGATGCCATGGCGCGGCGGGAGCAGCTATTCGCGCGCCGAATCAAAAATGATGATTGGTGTTTTAAACAATTCGGCTTAGAATGGTAACGATTTAGGCCGATCCCGGGAAATTTTAACGATTGAGGTGACTATGGCGACAAAGAAGAAGGCAGCGAAGAAGGCTCCGGCGAAAAAGGCCGCAAAGAAGGCGGTAAAGAAGGCGGTAAAGAAGGCTCCGGCGAAGAAGGCCGCAAAGAAAGCAGTGAAGAAGGCTCCGGCGAAAAAAGCCGCGAAGAAGAAAGCCCCGGCCAAGAAGAAGGCTCCGCCGCGCATCAAGCACTCGCCTCCGCAGGAAATGACTATCGACACGCCGACCGCGTAGAATCCGGCCGGTGCCGCCCCAGGCGCGCCGGCCCGGTTTGCCCATGTCTGGCCGCAAGCGTCGGAAAGCCCCGTTCGGCTATTACACGACTCACAAGCCGCGTTCGGCATGGTTTCATAGCTCGACGGCTTTTCCACTGCGCGACGCCGATTCGCGTGAGGTCGAGCGCCGGATGTTCGTGGATCCGGGCGCCGGTCCGCAGGTCTGGCAGCCCATGGGCCCGGCCAACTTTGCGGGGCGGGTAACTTCCCTCGGGATGCATCCGAAGACCGGGATGCTCTTCACCGGAACCGCGGGCGGCGGAATCTGGCGAAGTCCCGATCTCGGTAAGACCTGGCTCGAGCCGCCGCTCGTGCTCCATCCGCCCACCAACAGCAAGTCTGCGTATTCCCAGGTGCGAAGCTGGCCCAGCAACGCCATCGGCTCCCTGGCCATCGACCCGCACAATCCCAACCACATTCTCTGCGGCATGGGGGAAGCCAATGGCTCCGCCGACAACTACCCCGGCTGCGGAATCTTCCATTCGCTCGATGCCGGCGAAACCTGGCGGATCCTGGCATACTCGGAGGAAACCGGGCTGCCGCGGCGTATCGGGGCGCTGGCGGTGGATCCGGCGGATCCGAAGCACATCCGTGTCGGCGGTGCGACCCACAACCTGGCCGAGGCGGCAGGGCTCTTTTTCACCGTAGACGGCGGCATCACCTGGAGCGTCGAGAACTTCTTCAACAAAAGCTACGATTGCCACTCGATTCTCTTCGGGCCGCGCGGCACATTCTTCGCCACGCTCGACGCGCGCGGCGAAGGAAACGGCATCTGGCGTTACCGGAACAGCAGATGGATCGGCACCTTCGACGGGCTGCCGGATAAGATCCACTTCGGCCGCACCAGCCTGGCGCAGGCGCCTTCGCGCCGCGGCACCATCTACGCCCTGGCCGGCAACCGGCGAGGCGGGGTGCTGGGCGTGTTCCGCAGCGACGATGCGGGCAATTCGTGGCGCGAGATCGGGGGCCGCCACTTCCATGGCGAGTCCCAGACGAGTTATACCAATTGCATCGCCGTCCACCCGGAAGATCCTGATTTCGTGGTGGTCGGCGGCCTGGACGTGCACGTGACGCGCAACGGCGGCAAGACGTGGTCTCACGCGAGCGATGGCGGCGCACTGCCGGGCACTCCCAAGGCAGTGCATGACGATCAGCACGCGCTCATCGTCCTCAAAGACGGCACCATCATCACCGGAAGCGACGGCGGCGTCTACGTCAGCGCCAACGGCGGCAAGTCGTGGTCTTCGCGCATGCACGGCATGCAGACCACCATGTTCTACGCCCTCGATGTGGCGGCCACCAATCCGAACTCGATGGGGGGCGGCTGCCAGGACAACGGCACCCTGATCCGCGACGACCGCGACGTCCCCGGCCATTTCCGCAACGTCATCGGCGGCGACGGAATCTGGCTGGTCTACGACCGCGAAGAGGCGAGCAACATTTTCGGCGGATACCACGAAGCGCATATCTTCCACCATGCGGAGCATCGCGACCGCTGGGTCAATATCACGCCGCCCATCCACAAGTCGGAGCGGAAGGTGAAGGCCATCGTGGTGATGGCGATCGAACCGATGCGCCGCAAAGGCCGCCAGTGCAAGTACGTCTACCTGGGGACGAACCGGCTTTGGCGTACCCCTAACTGGGGAAAGAGTTGGAAACCCGTCTCCCCGGATTTCGACGGTACGGCTGTTTCCGCGATCGCGATCGCGCCGGACGATCCGGATTTTCTCCTGGTGGGAACCAGCGGCGGCGGCATTTACCGCTCTACAGATGGCGCCAAGAGCTGGTCGGAGAACTTCGCCGGAGCCGAGATTCCCCCGCGGATGATCACGTCGATCGAGATTTTCACGGTTCCGGGACCGCCGGCCGGCCCGGGCGAGTTTCGTATTTCGACGCGCGCCCTCTGCACCGTGGGGGCGACGGGCCTCGGCCGGGTGCCGGTCCCCAAGCTATTTCATCCACAGGCGGATTCGGCCCTGATGCGGCACGCTTACTCGCACGTGTTCGCCTGCCTGGGGCACGGCGAGTACGGCTGGAAAGACGCTGACGGCGGCCGCCTTCCGGATGTCGCCTACCGCTGTTGCGCCTTCGAGAGCCGCCCGCCTTACCGCGTGTTCCTGGGCGGCGATTTCGGTGTGATGATGGCCTGCCCCGGCGGTTTCGAAGCGCTCGAGAACACTTACAACCTCGCCAATATCCCGGTGGCGGAGCATTTCGATTGGCGGAACATCAGCGGCAACCTGCCGAATGTCGTGGTGACCGGCCTGGTCTTCCACCACGACGAAGCCGCCATCTATGCCAGTACCTACGGTCGGGGGATCTGGCGATTGAAGCTCACCGACGACGAATGGAAGAAAGTGGACGAGAAAGCCATTTCGGCATACTCGCATCCGCCCGCGCCCGCTTACTCATAAGTGGGGCATTTTCAGGCCGGAATACCTGTTGTAAATCCCGCCAGTTGTACTGATTCTCCACGATTTCTCTCGCTGGCAAGCGGATTGCTGTCTGAGTTCGCTTCAGTAGATCTCTGCGCAATTTGACCCAGGAAAGGAAGGCTGCCATGGCAGTTGCCGCCTCGGAAGTCCAGAAAGAATACCTACGCGCTCTCCCCGGAGACGATATCCGCCAGATCCTTTGGCGGTTCGCCGATCGCTACGACCTGCAGATGCTGGTGCAGTCCGTTCGCGCGGTGGCGCGCGGACCGGTAGCGCGTCTGGTGGCGCAGGGAGCCCGCAATACGCATGAGTGGACTGCGGAAAAGAACGCCCTGCTGCAGGCGTTCGACGAATCCGGCATCACCGCGGTCTTCATGGATCCTTCCCAGGGCGGCTTTCTGGAAGGCCCGAAGAATCTGGCTCTCGCACTGACGGCATTCGAGCTCGCCTGGGTGGATGCCGGCGCCGCCACCGGCAGCCTGGCGGGATGCCTGGCGCTCTCGCCGATTCACGAGCGCGGCACCCCCGAGCAGCAGGATTACTACATGAGCCGCTGCGCTCCGCCGCAGCCCGGCGAGGACCGCAAGCCCTGGCGCGGCGCCTTTTGCCTGACCGAGCCGATTCCGTATGTCGGGGTCGAGACCGGTATGCTGGGCGGGAAGGTCCGGGTGGCCGATTGGCCCGAGGGCGGCGAGCCCATGCTGCAGGTGGAGAAGCGCGGCCGCTTCATCACCAATATGGGGTTTGCCAACTTCGTGACCGCCGCGGTGGAATCGGACGATCCGCGACTCAAGGGCACCTGCATGGTCATCCTCGAAGAGACCGACCCCGGCATCTTCGACCGTGGCACGCCGACTCGCAAGCTGGTGCATCAGCTCTCCTCCACCCGCGACCCGATCTTCAGCCTCACGGTGCCGGCCAGCCGCATCATCGGCGGCTACACCCTCAAAGACGGCGTGATTGTGCCGAAGTACAGCCATGGCGAAATCATCGAAGCGGTCTTCCGGCGTACCCGGGTGACTGTCGCCATCATGACCTCGGCCAAGCTCTTGAGCGCCGTGGAGCCGGTGATTCGCTATGGCCGCAGCCGCTTCCGCGGAGGCTCGATCGCCAGCCCCGGCTCGCCGCGCTACGAACTGGGCCTGCAGTTGAAGCAGGATGTGGTGCACCGCCTGGTCGATGTGTGGGCCACCGGCGAGGCCAGCGCCGCGTTGGGCTTTGAGGCCGCCCGCGTCTTCGACCAGCTCGACCCGCTCGAACGCGAGCATGCGGGCCTATTCTCCGACCGCCGCCAGATCCGCCAGATCAAGAAAGATGCGATCGAGTATTTGCACGCGCATAAGGGCGAGGAGCCGGCGCCGCTGGTGCGCTACGCCATGCTCGATGCCGTCGCCAACGTCCTCTGCCCGGCCTGCAAGCTTTGGAATACCGGCCACGGCGCGCGCATGATGCGGGAGGCCGTCAGCCTGATGGGCGGTTATGGCATCACGGAGGATTGCCCCGGCTTCCTCGGCCACAAGTGGATGGATTCGCAGCTCGAAGCCACCTACGAAGGGCCCGAGGCCGTGCAGCGCCGCCAGCTCAGCATCACCATGACCGACGAGGTCTTCCTGGCGCAGTTCCGCGATTGGATCCGCGAGATGCGGACGATCGCCAATGACCGGCCCGGCACCGGCGCCTGCGCGCTCGCCACCGCTATGCAGATGTGGCTGTGGACCCTGAACCACCTGCAGAAGGGCACCGACGCCGAAGGCCAGAAGCTCTACCAGAGCTCCCGCCAGGGCGTGACCTTCCCGCTGGCCGATGCGCTCTGCTGGCTGCTCGCCTCGCGCTGCCAGATCCTCGACCTGATCGAACTCGAAAAGATGGGGCCGGAGAGCCTTGCCTCCACCGAGGGCCTGCCCGGATTGCTGGCGTTCCTCACCGACCTGTGCCACGTGCAGGCTGCCCGCGCCGCCGGCGAAGTGGGCCGCGTTTGCGCCGAGCTGGTTTTCGGCTACAACCGGCACCCTGCCTGGGACACCGAAGGCTGCGCCACGTGCTACCAGTCGAGCGACCTGGATGCGCTCGAATCGCTGATCCCCGGCATCTCCGGCCTGGCCCGCGGCTATACCGACGTGATTGAAGAAGACGGCTCGCACACTCCGAAGGCGGGCCCCTGCGTGCGGTTCGAAGGGCTCGACCAGTTCGCGCGTCTGCGGGTCCGGATGGATGGCTGCCTGACCGGCTCGCAACTGGCAAAGGACCGGGCGGCCGAAGCGCTGACCAAGGTCATGATTCCCGAGGCACTGGACTATCCCGTATGAGCGAGCCTGTAGAACGCCAGACGATGGATGTGGATATCGTCTGCGCGGGATTCGGCCCGGCTACGGCGGGATTTCTGACCACACTTTCGCGGCACCTGGTGAATCCGGACGGCTCACCGGCGATCGAAAGCCCGAGCTGTCCCGGCCTGCCGCTACAGGTGGTCTGCTACGAGCGCGCCGACGATATCGGCTTCGGCGTTTCGGGCGTGGTAACGCGGGCGCGGGGCATTCGCGAGACACTGCCGGATCTCGACCCCAGCCAGATCCCCATGGCGACCCTGGTCAAGCAGGAACGTGTGGCGTACCTGCTCGACCCCGTGGGCGCCAGCCGGCGCTCGGCGGGGCTGCGCGCGGGCGATGTGGTGCTCCGTGCCTCGGGTGCGGTGAAGGAAGACGGCATGGAGCTGCCGTACGTCCCCGAGTTCCTCCATAAAGAGGGCGGCCTGGTGATGTCGCTTGGCCAGTTCATGCAGTTCGTGGGCTACCAGTTGACCGGTTCGGGAACGGTACAGATCTGGCCGGGCTCGCCAGTCGCCGAGGCGCTGATCGATGAAGCTGGCGAGGGCGTCCGCGGCGTCCGGCTCGCCGACCAGGGCGTGACGAAGGAAGGTGAGCCGGAAGCCGGCTATTTGCCTGGCATGGATATCCATGCGGCGCTGACGGTGGTGGGCGATGGCCCGGTCGGCGCCGTGGGCCGCCATCTCGACGAGGTCTTCGGCCTGCCCGACGGCCACCACCAGCGGGAATGGGCGGTGGGCATGAAGATGGTGGTCGACCTGCCCGAGGGTTGTCCGCTCGAAGCAGGCACGGTGCTTCACACGTTCGGCTATCCGGAGCCCGAAATCTTCGGCTTCCTCTACGTGCATCCGGACCGCGTCGCGACGGTGGGAATTTTCGTGCCGTCGTGGTTCCGCGCGCCGATGCGGACCTCCTACCGTTATCTGCAGCACTACATGCAGCATCCGTACCTCTGGCACTATCTGAAAGGCGGACGGTTGCGCAGCTGGGGCGCGAAATCGCTGCAGGAATCGGGCCGCCGCGGCGAACCCTTCCTGGCGGGGAACGGCTATGCGCGGATCGGAGAAGGCTCGGGAAGCACCAACGTCCTGACCGGTTCGGGTGTGGACGAAGCCTGGACCACCGGAGCGCAGCTTGCCGAAGCCGTGGTCGAAATTCTGAAGCGCGGCGAGCGCTTCACCCGGCAGAACCTGGAGCGGAGCTACGTGGCCCGCCGCCGCGCCAGTTGGGTAGAGGAAGAAGGCCGCATCGCCGAGAAGGCGCGCGATGGATTCCACCACGGCGTGCTTACTGGCATGCTGGGGATGGCGATCGCCGGCTTCAGCAAAGGCCGCCACTACATCGAAGGCGAACCGCAGTTGATGCCGCGCCTGGAGGAGTTCTACTGCGACCGCATTCCGTGGGAAGAGCTGGCGCGCCTCCTGGAGGAGTGCCGGTCGAAGGGAATCCCGTGCCACGATGCGGTGATGGATCGCTGCGGATGGCCCGCGATTTCATACGACGGCCAGTTGCTGGTTTCCCACCAGGACGCGCTCCTGATGGGCGGCAAGGTGCAGGCGCCCGCCGGGTTTGCCGACCACGTCCGCTTCGTTTATCCGGATTTCTGCGAGCGGTGCGTCTCGAAGATGTGCATCGAGATGTGCTCCGGCCAGGCGCTGACGCCGGGACCATCGGGTGTCCCGGTCTTTGACCGCGAAAAGTGCGTCCACTGCGGCGCCTGCCTGTGGAACTGCACGGAGCCTCTGGCAGAAGATCCGCAGCGCGGCAACATTGCCTTCACCGCCGGCGCCGGCGGGCTCCACTCGGGCGAGAACTAACGCTCCCGCCGAAGCGCGGGCGAGCTCGCGCTCGCCTGGACAGACCAGGAGGTCTATCCTACCTTCTCTTTTTCTTTACGCCGCTCCGCGACGTCGCAGGAGTTCGACATTCAAGTGGGCATACCCAGGCGCGGCAACACCCACTTCATCAGCGCGAAGTAGCCCACGCCCACCAGAATCAGAATCAAAAAGTCGGACATCTGCCTCCCAGGATGCAGTTTATCGTGCGATGGTGACAGGCACTTCGACCTTCACCGTCTTGGGTGACAGGCACACCCGGTTATCGCACGTCTGGTACGAGGTATGAATCGACACCTTGGCCGGTCCCGCCGCTGCCCCCGCCGTCACCTTCAGCGGTAGGGTGAATTCGGCCTCGCCTTCGTAGATCCCGATCTCCATCTGGAAATTCGGATCCTGCAGCGTCTGGGGTTCGGTGGCTTGCACCCGTCCGGCCAACTGAAACGGCTGACCTTCCGCCAGCCAGATCCGCGTCGGAATCGGGCCGTCGGGCACGGACTTCATGGAGTAGAGATGCCAGCCGTCCTGAATGTGGGCGGCGAGCTTGACGGTAAACGGCGCCCCGGCCTTGACGGGCTTCGCGGGAGCAGTGCGCACCTGCCACGAGACCGGTTCGGGCGCGGCCGCGGCGGCGGTCAACAGGGCGAAACAGAGCAGAGTCTTCATCGGAGTTCGGCGGTCTCTCCCGGATGGTGCGCAGCGAGGTCGATATAGGCCGCCTGCAGCACGTGGTGCGTCTTGCCGTCCTGCACAAAAATTACGACGGCCAGGTCGTTCGGGTCGATCTGGTATTTCTTCTCAGAGAACCGGAACGTCTCGCCGCGGTGGCCTCCGGCTTCGTAAGTGTCCAGATGCTGGTGGAGCGCCTGGCTGATCTCGGCGAGGGCGAAGCGGTGGTGAACGGCCTGCGCGGAGCTCACCGGCTCGGTATCGATCGCCCGGACCACCATCGGGTGGAAGCGGATGCCGTTTTCGCCGCCATACCGCAGTTCCTTCTCCACCAGGACGATTTCGAGCTTCAGGTCCTTCGATTCGCTCTTCACGTCCTTGACGGCGACCCGCACGTCCACCGCGCCGCCGCTGACGTTCGCGTCGGCCGAAAAGTGCGCCTCGGCTGGGGTGTCGAGATCCGCCTCCACATCCTTGGTGAAGCGCTTGAAGATCTTCTCTGCCTGGTCGCGAGGGCCCCCGCCCACGGTCTTCTTGCCATCAATCGCGTAAGTGGGCACGCCGTTCACGCCGTACTCTTTGGCGCGCGCCTGGGTGTCGGGATTGCTCATGGGGTCGGGCCGCGGAACGTGCTGGTGGTACATCAGGACAGCGAAATCGGCGTGCGGGTAGCGCTCCATGGCGGCATCGAAGGCGAGGTCGGCGCCGGCGCACGGCGGGCAGCCGGAGCCGGTGAAAACTTCGGCGAGCACGATGCGGTCCGACCGTTTCGCGTCCGCATGGTAGGGCTCGACTGCGACCGGATTCGGAAACCGCTTGTGATATTCCGCGTCCAGCATGGCCGGGAGTCCCTCGGCCGATCCATTATGCTGCTTGCGGAAAATGGCCTCGAGCGCGGAGTTGGCCGACGCCGGCGCCGCGCCGCTGAGGCTGGCGGGGATCAGGTATTCGAGCGCCTTCTGATCCTGCCCGGCCTTGGCAGCGAGCTCGCCTAACGCTGCATTCACCGCCGGGAGGTCGGGGTCGCCGGTGTGGGCCTCCTCGAGCAGTTTCTGCGCCTTGGCCGTCTGGCCCAGGCGAACCTC
The DNA here is from genome assembly GCA_963796675.1 of Terriglobia bacterium. Taxonomy (GTDB): domain Bacteria; phylum Acidobacteriota; class Terriglobia; order Bryobacterales; family Bryobacteraceae; genus CAWCDJ01. Next base: position 67,152 of record CAWCMS010000013.1, on the reverse strand, counting down.
GATCCGCCCCAGCACACCCACACGCGCGGCGCGGGTCTCACGGAATCGCTTCGTGATCTCTTCCGCGTCGGGTTTCTGCTTCCGCTTCTCGGCCGCCGCGGTCTGCTCCTTCACATAAGCGGCAAGTTGCAGGGAATTCACGCTCTTGCGTGCGTACTTTTCGGCATCCTTCAGCAGGACGCCGTTATCGAGAAGGCTCCCCGCGATGCGGTTCGCCACTGAGCCGCGCTCTTTCTCTGAAGCCGTGCGGTAAAGCTGGGCGGCCAGGTGGCGCATGCGGTCCTGCTGATCGGGGAAATGCTTGGCCAGTGTGGCCAGAATCAGCTGGTCCGCCGAATCGTGCATATCGCTATCGGGGAAGTCCTTCTTCCACTGCTCGAGCGAGTCGATCTTCTTCTGCGGGTCCATCGTGCGGCTGGCTTGGGTGTAAGCCTTGACGTCCGGCGGGGTCTCCGGCGTTTGCGCCAGAGCCGCGGAAACAGCCAGTGCGAGTACGGCAAATCGAGCGAGCATGAAGCCTCCTTCGACGGACTGCGACGGGGGATCCGGGTTGTTCCCTATTCTACTGCGATTGAAATCCGAAAGTTGTGGATATCGTCTACAGATGAGTAGAAAAGGAGTTTCAAGTCTGATTATACTGGAGGTCTTGTCGAGATGAGTACCCCTTTCCAAATCGTGGTTTGCGGAAGCATCGTTCCGGACCCGCTGCAGACGTTGGAGCCTGTTACCGGCCCCGGCGGTCCCGCACTGAAAAATGAAATGATGCTGCCCGCGGTGTTGGACCCCTGGGCGGGGCACGCTTTGTTCGAAGCGGCCGACCTGGCCCGCAAGATCTCCGGGAGCAAGGTCTGGCTGGTGAGCCTCGGTCCCAAGGCCAAGTTGCAGCAGGTGATGATGACCGTGGGGCAGAAGGCGCCCTTCGAGCTGGTGGCCTTGGACGGGCCGGCCTCCGGCTTTGCGGATTCCTTCAGCACGGCGGCCGCGCTCGCCGGTGCAATCGAAGGCATCGCCGGGTTGGACCGCACGCGCCTGCTGGTATTCGGCGGATGGGAATCGGCGTCGCGCGGCTCGGGGTCAACGTTGCAGATGGTGGGCGAGCGGTTGGGGATCACCGAGCAGTTCCAGGGCGTCGACCAGATCACGGTACGCGACGACGGCAGCTTCGAAGTGCTGGAGCGCGTGGAAGGCGGCCGGCACCAGGTTTCCGTGTGTTCGGAGCCGCCGGCGGTCCTGGGGTGGGCGACCGGCCACCTGGCGGAACCGCGCAATAATCCGCAGGTCGGCATGGCCAACATGCGCGGCATCATGCCCGCGCTGCAGAAGGCTAAAGCAGCGGCGGTGGCGCCGGGCGGACTGTGCTTCGCCTCGGTGAGCCTGCCTAAGCAGCAGCGCGAAACGCGCATCGTCAGGAACATGCCGGCCGAAGAGGTCGCCCGCGAGCTCGCGGCGTGGGTGCGGGAGGACTAACGTGGAATCGATCCTGGTATTGGCGCACACCGAAGCGGATGGCACTCTGGCGAAGCCGGCGCTCGAGGCCCTGTCGGCCGCTCTGGCTCTGGGCGGCGAAGTGACGGTCGGGCTGGTGGGTGCCGCGGTGCAGGCCGCCGCCGATCACATTGCCGGATGCGGCGCGGCGCGGTTCCTGGCGGTGGAAGGCGAAGCCTTCGCGCAGCCTCGCTACGCCACGGATGCGGCAGCGGCCGAAGCCTTGTGCCGAGCCGCGGGCTCAGCCGTGGTGATTGCCCCGGAGACTTCGCGTTGGGCTCGCGCCCTCCCCGGCGTTGCGTTGCGGCTCGGTGGCCGCGTGGATACCCACGCCACCGGCATCAGCGTAACGAACGGTGTTCCGGCGGTTACCCGCTGGTTCTACCGGCAGCGGATGGAGGCGGTGCTGACGCGCTCCGAGCGGCCGTGGATCCTCCTCCTCGATGCCGGCTGCGTGACGCCGTGGGCAGGAGCGGCGGGCTCCGTCACCGTGGAACGCGTAGCGGTCGAGGCTCCGGCGACGCGGACGGTGGTCACCGGAATGCGCGCACCGAAGGCCGACGAGCAGACGATCCGGCCGGACGCGAAACTGCTCTTCGTGGCCGGCGCCGGCTGGACGAAGAAGCAGCCCGATGGCGCGATCCACTCCGGGGACGCGGAATCGCTGATCCTGGGTTTCCTGCGGTCGTCGCAGGCGTCCCTGGGCGGCAGCAAGTCGCTGGTGGACCTGAGCGGCGAAGGCGAGGCCGTGCTCCGCTTCATGACGCACCTGAACCAGATCGGCCAGACCGGCTCGACGCCGCGTCACCGGAAGGGCCTCTCGACATGCTGCCACGGTGAGGAGCCGCACGTGGTCGGCTGGCGCTTCATTACCGAGCGCCGCGCCATCAACCTCGACGCCAACTGCGGTTGGGCGCGCGGCAAGGCTGACGTGGTTTACGTAGCAGACGCTTTCGAAGTGATGCGGCATTTGAACGGGCTGCTCAAGGCGTAAGATCCGCGGTACGCTGGACCGGATGGCGGCGAAGAACTCGATCTACGGTGTGCATCCGTCTGTGGCGATGGTGCAGAACTGGCAGGCGACCCTGAAAGAGAAGAGCGGCCGTTCGCTTGACGAGTGGCTGGTGCTGGTGAAGAAATCCGGCCCGAGGACGGAAAAGGAACGCGTCGAGTGGCTGAAGCAGCAGCACGGCTTGGGTACGAACTCCGCGCGTTGGATCGCCGAGCGAACGGAGGGCAAGGGCGTCGAGATGGAGAGTCCCGAAGCGTACCGGACGGCCGCCGAGGGATACGTGGAGGCGATGTTCGCCGGCCCGAAGCATGCCCTGCGGCCGGTCTACGACGCGCTGCTCGAGCTCGGCCTCGGCCTGGGTGCGGATGTGACAGCGTGTCCGTGCCAGACGATCGTCCCGCTGTATCGCAACCACGTGTTCGCGCAGATCAAGCCCACGACGCGGACCCGCCTCGACCTCGGTCTGGCGCTCGGCGCCCGCAAGGCGGAAGGCCGGCTGATCGATACCGGCGGCTACGCCAAGAGAGACCGGATCACGCACCGAATCGGGATCGAATCGGCCGCGGAGATCGACGAGGAAGTGACGCGCTGGCTGCGGATTGCGTACGAAGGGGACAAGTAGCGTCGCCGCCCCGAGATCGGGTAGACTGAGGGAGTACCACCTTCCCTTCGGGCGCGTAGCTCAGTTGGTTAGAGCGCCTGCTTCACACGCACCGTGTCTGGTTCCAAGACCTCCTTTTGGTTCCCTCCACTTTCAAGGTTTTCAATAACTTGGGGAATCTGCTTTTCGCTCGAAGCTTTCCCAAGTCCTTTCAACGTGCAGGGTTTTGTCACGGTTTTGCCACGGTCGAAGCTATTGCCTCGGTCTGTAGTCGCTTTGCCTCTCGTTCGCGATTCTCGAATGCATAGCATATGCTTACGTCTCTGGCGCCGAATTGAAAAATCAGACTACGTGGACGGTTTTTCGGCTTCTCGCCTGGGGGTGAAAGCCTTGGATGTGGACAATAGTTCTCGTAATCCCCACAGTCATGAATCCCTGGCAATGCTGCGGGCCTCCGAATCAGGGTTGGCTTCATCAACTTCGTGGGCGTCTCTTAGTTCTTGGGGGACTCTCGAATGCTCAAGGCATCTTGCTCAGCAGGATGACCAATCAGAGAGCGGGCGACCCAAAAGGGCACGGCCGTGATCGAACTGGCGACCTGCTGAGTTATCGAAAATATGGCCGGGCAAAGATTCTCGGAATTCCCCCTGAGCGTTCACTATGTGGCTTGCATCGCAAGACTCGTACCAGAGCTCATTTTGCCGGCACTCCGCAACCGCGCCGCAGGTGAACACCACGTTGTGGACATATCCAGTGACTTCCCCGGGGATCTTGCGGTTGCAAAATGCACGAGTCGCCTACGCCAATGATCTTCGCCGGATTCCGCAGGTCGTGTAGCGCCACTCCCAAACGGTAGACCGCTCCGCTCATGGTCTGGAAGACACCGTGATAGATGGAAAGCCATCCCTGTTCCGTTTTGATCGGCGGCGCACCGGGACCGATCTTCATTTCGTCCCAGTGATACGATTCCGGCCTCATGATGAGCTGGGATTCGCCCCAATACCGTAGATCCGGAGAATACGAAATCCAGATGGACCACGGGGCGATCTCTGAATGCGGCCTGTCAAGCCGGGCATAGAGGCCGTCGAATGTTTCAGGAAAGATCACCACGTTCCGATAGTCCGCCTCTGTGATAAGGGAGATCCTTTCCACCTGACAGAAGTCTTTAGTCTTTGCCAGGGCGATCCGCACGCCATTTCGCGAGTACGCACTGTAGGCGATGAGATATTCCCCATCCATTTCTGTGATCCGCGGATCCTCGACCCCGAACTCTTCGTAAGCAGCGAAGGGTCCGTCCCTGGCGGGAGTCAGAAAGGGTTTCGGGCTGGCGGTAAAGTGAAATCCGTCGTTGCTGCGCGCCAGGCCGGTGACGGATCGTCCAATTCGCAAATGGGACCGGAATAACATGATGTATTCGTTCCCATGTTTAGTAACGGCCGCGTTGTGGACAATTTCTACCGAGTATGGAATGTCGGTTTTGGTGAGGATGGGATTGTGAGCATACCGCCTGACGATATCCTGCGTCATGATTGTCTCTTCGCTTCCAGCCCGAAAATTGTCCGGCAAACCCGTTCGTAAGTTGGTAACCCTCAACCATCGTTTCAATCGAAAAGCAGTGTTGGACGCCCCGACGGCACGCAGTGTGGTCGATTTCCCCCAACCGATTGAGGGCCTGCACCGCCTCGGGGACAGTGTTGACGAGAAATCCTGTCTGCCCGTCTACGATCACTTCGCGACACGAGCCGAGGTCCAGGGCGACCACCGGCACTCCGGCAGCGTTGGCTTCCGCCAGAACAAGGCCGAATCTTTTCGGGGATGGTGTTCAGGTGCAGCAGGGCCCGGGCAGTTGCGAACAGCTCGTTCTTACCGGAACTTCCACCGGCCCCACGTACAGGATCGTCTGGTCCAGGTGAGGCTCCACCTGCTCGCCGAAGTAGGTTCGGTCCTGGATAATGCCCGCGATGAGCAGAGGCAACCCGCTCAGGTGCGCAACTTCTATGGCCAGATGGACACTCTTGTCCGGATGAACCCTGCCGAGAAAAACCAGATGATCGCCGCAGTGTTTTTGGAGCGGAAACAAAGACAGGTCGATACCGTTATAGACTGTCGCCAGATAATTGAGCCTCGAGGCGCGATCGGAGTCGCTGATGGCGACAAAGTACCCGTCACGATACTTCTCATACACGGGCATGATTTTGGGCGACGAGAATCCATGGATGGTTGTCAGCACCGGTCACGCCGGCGATCACCAGATCTTCGTACTGTTCCGTCGACGCGTTAAAGCCGTAGTTGGGAGACGTGTGGCTCTTGATGTTCTCGACCACTACCGCGCCCTCCGTCTCGCAGTTGAGCACAATCTGCCGGACGGGCTCTTCGCAAGCACGCCTCACCACGGTGACTCCGAACTGTTCGTCGCCATCGAGCTTGAGATTCTGTAGCGCGGCCGAAGCTCGCAACAAATGCGACGCCGCCGCCCGGCACGATGCCTTCCTCGACCGCCGCACGGGTGGCGTGCAGAGCGTCCTCGACTCGGGCTTTTTCTCTTTCATTTCGGTTTCCGTGGCCGCGCCGACCTTGATGATCGAGACGCCGCCGGCCAACTTGGCGAGGCGTTCCTGCAATTTCTCGCGGTCGTAGTCGGAGGTGGTATCTTCGATCTGCGCGCGGAGTTGCTTGATCCGTCCCTCAATATCCTTCTGCGATCCGCCGCCATCGATGATGGTTGTGGTGTCCTTATCCACGGTGATGCGTTTGGCGTAGCCGAGATCCTCCAGTTGAGTCTTTCCAGCTTGATGCTGGTCTCTTCCATGATGGCCTTGCCGCCGGTCAGGATCGCTATATCTTCCAGCATGGCCTTGCGGCGGTCGCCGAAGCCGGGGCTTTTCACCACGCAGGCATTCAGCGTACCGCGCAGAGTCCGACGGTTAAATTCGGCTCCGCTCATATCGCGCCAGATCAGTGCGGAGAGAAACGGACGGCAGCAGCCACAAACAGAGAGCGCTGCCAGTCTCCGGAAAGCTCGAACAACGGAGCCAGTGGGTTGTAGAGCAAAACAAAAGCTCCAGCGACGGGTACCACGGCGTCGCGCCTCACCAGGAGGGATCGAGCCATCACGATGGTGGCGCCGGCCGCGACCAGGAATCTGGCCGCTACCTCGAACGGTTGGTTCTGCCGCGCTTCGTCATCACCACCAAGCGGGCAGACCGGGCGATCAATTCCCGCATCACGCGAAGCTGGTCGGCGTTCGGTTGAAGAAGAACGGTGTGCAGCGTGGTGACGACCGGCGCTTTCGATTCGCGCAATAAAGTCAACAAGTGGCTGCCGGCCGGTCCGCCAAAAATGCCGAACTCGTGCTGGAGCGACACCACACCCACGTTGCTGGAGTTCAGGAAGTCAGCTGCGCGCCGGTAAGATGCGAGATCCTGCTCTGCGATCTCGCAGCGAACCACGTCCGGATACCGATAGCAGCCCTCGATGTCATTGACTGACGCCGCAAAGCAACGGCTTTCGCGATGGCGCGCTGCCACCGCTCCCAACAGACGGACGTAAAGGCGGCGATGCCGCATTTGCGTGGCAGGTAATTGCCGAGAAACGCGACCGTTCGAACTCCTGCCGGAATTTCTACGATTGGTCTACGCAGCATTGGTGAGAGTCTCGCTAGCATCCTCTGTCTCCTGTCCTTCGCGGTCGGCAGTTTCCTGGCATCGAATACAGCGCGTCGCCCAGGGCACGGCGGTGATGCGCTTCGGACTGATGGTCTCTTCGCAGTCGGTGCACGTTCCGAAAGTGCCGTTGTGAATCCGCCTTAGCGCAGCCTTTATCTGGCGCAACAGAGTGGACTCGCGGTTAACATTGCGAATCGCCAGATAGCGCTCCGTTGCATACTGAATCTCGTCCATCTGGTCGGCGCTTTTTTCGATCGTAATGCCGTCGTGGTTCCGCAATCCACCCATCGATTCTGCCTGTTTTCTTTCGAGGATCTCCTGGATCCCGCTACTTGCAGGTATATCGTTCACGACGCTCCTCTTTCGTGGGATTTCTACTATCGCTAGGCACGGGATAATCCATAACCTAGCCCTTGCCTTTGGCGACGGCGCGGCTAAGACCTATAGAGTTAGCGGGAATTCACCATCTCCAAAGTGCAGCATCTGCACCTGAAAATGCGAGATTTGCCAGTCCCCATTCGAGTCCGGGGAATAGTGTTAGCTAATCTGTTCCGGTTCCGGGTTCTTGTCGAATCCATTTGCGCCCTCTGTGCGGCTCCTCTTGAAACAATCGAGTCGGCGGTCCGGGCGTAGGTTGGCAGTGCGATACAGGCGCTCCAAACTCAGAATGGCCGCTTCAATCCCGTCCAGTTCCTTGCGCAATTCAGCGAGTATTCCTTCCACATCCATGTTGGTCGTCCTTCCGGAGAAATCGGGCCGGTGAGCTACTCAGACAATGCCGGTCGTGACCCACTTTGCACGGCACGGGCCAGCACAAGAAAAGGAATAGCAAAGCGGGTCAGTCCCGCGAAGCGCTGTCCGAATTTACCGCCAGTGTCCCTCTACCAGGACATAGCCGCCCCTCTGGTGAACCCAGCGATGAGCTACCCAATGAGCATGCGGCCGCGGCGGCTGTTCCCAATGTCCCGCGGTCCAAACGTACGCGTTGCCATTCCAACGCTGGTACCCGGATATCCAAACATGGGTACGGCTCGGCGGCGGCCCTCGCCTTTCGACTACAATGCGAGGCGGCGCAATGCGTATGAGAACATCGGCCGATGCCGTACAGACCATCGCGCCTGCAAAAACCAATCCGATCAATCTTTTTAGAACTATAACTCTTCTCTCCCGACTATTGGCAAAGCACTTATGTGGCCGCCTATAAGCCGCGCTGCTTCTTTGGCGCGTGTCCATTTGATAGCAGCTAAAAGCTGCACTCGAGAGTGCACTTACAGCGCTTATGGGTCTCGAACGCAAGACTGGCCGAGCCCGGTTAGCAGCCCGGCCGGTTGGCCCCCAATCTGCTCTATGAGCAGCCGGAAGAAGAAGGACCTTGGAATATGAAGACTCTCGCAAATTGGTCTGCATTCATGACCCTCGCTGCGGCCGGAATACTTGCCGCGTGCTCACAAACCGCGAAACCACCAGACGTTGCCGCCAGTATCCGCACCGCACTGGATCAGGCCGGCTTCAAGAAAGTTTCCGTTGACCAGGATCGCGCCAAGGGCGTCGTGACCTTGGGCGGAAACGTCGGTGCGGATGCCGACAAGGCACAGGCTGAAGCTCTGGCAAGGTCGCTCGCCGGCCAGGAAGTGGTAGCCGACCAGATCGCCGTGCTCCCCCTAGGCGCCGAAAGCGATGCCCGAACCATGAACTCGGATCTGGACAAGGGCATCGAGCAAAACCTCGATGCCGCGCTGATCCAGAACAAGTTGCGCAAGGGCGTCAACTATGCGGTAAAAAGCGGCGTCGTCACGTTGACCGGCGAGGTTGACTCCCAATCGGAGCGCCGCGGGGTGGCAAAAGTGGCCGGTTCCGTTCCGAACGTTCAACAGGTGGTGAACGAACTGCAAGTCAAGAATCAAAAGGCAAGTTCCTCAGAGTGAAGATTGGAGAATACGAATGAACCCAAGCACGAACGATCAAATCGAAGGCAAGTTTCATGAAGTGAAGGGAAAAATCAAGGAGACTGTCGGCCAAGTCACCAACAACCCCGACCTGGAGTCTGAAGGCCAGGTCGAAAAGCTCGGCGGCAAGCTCCAGCAAAAAGTGGGCCAGGTAGAAAAGGTCTTCGAGAAGTAGAGTCTCGAAAGAAAAGGAAGTCGACGATGCTAATACTACTGATACTGTTGCTGCTGCTTATCGGCGGCGGTGGCGGATATTACGGCCATAGTCGCTGGGGTTATGGAGGTGGCGCCGGCGTCGGGCTTGGCACAATACTGGTCATCGTGCTCGTATGCTACATGCTTGGCATGTTCCACTAGGCGCCGGCGGGGAAAGAGGACGGGCGTGTCATTCGGAATTTACCTTTTCGGATTCCTGATTCTGATCGGCGGCCTGATCTACGGAGCCATAATCCTGCACATGGCCGCTCATTGGATCGCAGTGGGCGCCATCGTGCTCCTTGGCCTTGCGATATTGAAGGGCGTCCAGGCCACTCGTGGAAAAGATCCTTCGTAACCTATGAAACGGCTACGCGAGGAATCCGCCGCACCGCCCAGGCTCCGGGGGGATGCGGGGGCCATCGTCCTGCTTGGAACTATCGCGGCGCTCTACTTTGCCCGCGAAATCCTCATCCCCTTGGCATTTGCTTTTACGCTCACGTTCCTGTTGACCCCAGTCGTTACTCGTCTCCAGAAACTGCACGCCGGCCGCGTAGTTTCCGTAATCACTGCCGTGGTGGTTTCGGTTGGCGTGGCTGGCGACGTTAGCTGGATCATCGCGACACAACTGGTTGGCGTCGCTAATCAAGTCCCTCTTTACAGCGAGAACATTCGGGCCAGGATTACCGCTTTTCACCTACCGTCGACCGGACAGATAGGTCAGGCCGCCAAGAGCGTGCAAAAGATTGAAGACGTGTTCAACCCTCCGAGCGTGCCAATCCCGGCCGCAGCCCACGGCCGGGAGCAGAACAAGCCGAGCGTACCGCCTCCGCCCGTGGATCCTATCCCCGTTCGAATCGTTCAGCCCTCAGCTACCGGATGGGCAGAACTTCGCGATATGGGCACGCCCGTCCTTTCTCCCCTGGGACGGGCTGGAATGGTCCTCATCTTTACCGTGTTCATGCTGCTGAAGAGAGAAGACCTGAGAAACCGTCTTCTGCGGCTGGCCGGCCTCAGTCAACTGAACCTCATGACCCAGGCGCTCGACGACGCATCCGGCCGCGTCAGCCGCTATCTGCTGATGCAATTCCTCGTGAATGCCGGCTTCGGAGCGCTGTTTGGTCTCGGTCTCTACTGCATCGGCGTGCCATATGCGCCGCTATGGGGAGTGGTCGGCGGCATCCTCCGGTATGTGCCGTACCTGGGAACGTTGATCTCGGCGACGCTGCCGCTGGCTCTTTCGCTGGCCGTCTTCGACGGCTGGCTCAGGCCGCTGCATGGTGTTCATACTGGTGGCGAGCCTCGAACTGACCATAGCCAACTTCATCGAACCCTGGCTCTACGGCACTCGCGTGGGGATCTCTTCCCTGGCGCTGCTGGTGACAGCCGTTTTTTGGACCGTCCTGTGGGGGCCCGCGGGCTTGATCCTATCCACTCCTCTAACGGTGTGTGTGGTGGTCCTGGGGCGCTATTTCCCACAACTTTCATTCCTGCATACCATGCTGGGAGATGACGCTGTCCTGGCGCCCGAAGCCCAGATCTACCAGCGGTTGCTGGCAATGGATCAAGCCGAGGCGCAGGCCGTTGTCGACGAATTTCTGAAAGGGAGGCCGCTGGTGGAGTTGTACGACCTGGTGCTGGTCCCGGCTTTGAGCATGGCTGAGCAGGATCGCCACAAAGGGGCCATCGACGCGGCCAGGGAAGAATTGTTCTTTCTGAGTTTAAACGAAATGGTCGTCGAGCTTTCCGAGTATCGACTGGCGGACACCACGGCGATCGCGGACCCCGGTGACCATCCAAACCATAGAATCGTCTGTTTTCCGGCTCATGACCGGGCCGATGAGACTACCAGCGCAATGCTGGCTCAAATTCTGGATCAAAAAGGGTTCGCCACGTTGTCCTTTCCTCTCGGGATCTTCTCTCCAGGAATGCCTCGCGTCGCTTGCATCCAGCCCCGGCGACGTGGTTTGCATTTCGGCATTGCCGCCCTACGCGTTTGCACCGGCGCGCGCCATGTGCAAACAAATCAGGGAGCTTGCCCCGAAACTGAAAGTGGTGGTTTGCGTCTGGGGATTCAGCGGCGATACGCAGAAGGCAATGGCTCGCTTCGAGCGAACCCAGCCTGATCGACTCTCCACCAGCCTCGCGGAGGCCGTGGCGCAAGTTCAGGAATTGGTGCTTCCCAAACCGGAGGCGACGCCGCTGTCTGCGTAAGCAACGTCCGTCAGTGATTAGTCGGCCGCTGGCAGAGCGAAATAGAATGTCGATCCCGCTCCGGAGGTCGACTCGACCCAGATTCGCCCGCCCTGCCCTTCGATCGCTTTCTTGCAGAATGTCAGCCCCAGTCCGTTCCCGGGGTAGTCTTTCCCGTGCAGGCGCTTGAAAGCCTCGAAGATTCTGCCTTGAAATGCGGGCTCGATACCGGGACCGTTGTCCGCCACCGAGAACACCCAATCGAGATCTACCCGTTTGGATGAAACGTGAACCTGCGGAGGCGCCACGCAATATTCGATAGCGTTCGCGATCAGATGATGTAGCACCTTGGTCAGTACTGCGAAGTCCCCAGTCACTATCGGCAATGGGTCATGAGTAACTACTGCGCTTCGTTTGACTATCTGCCTGTCGGCGCGGAGCAGCGCCTGGCACAGGGCCGCTTCCATATCAGTCCGGGAGGACAGCGGGTCGCCATCGCCCGTAGCCCAGTAGTCCACCACGTCGGCGAGCAAGGACTGCATGTTTGCCGTGCCTTCCTGAATGCGTCCGAGGAATACGCCGGCGTCGGAATCGAGCCGGCTGGCGTATGTTTCGGACATCAATTGACTGTAAGAGGCGATATCGCGGAGAGACTGGCGCAGATTGTGAGCGGCCATCGAAACGAACTCTTCGAAGTCCGCGTTCGCCCGGTCCAACTTCCGGCGCAAGCGCTCGATCTCGTCTTCCGCCCGGCTTTGGTCAATGTTACCCATTGTTACTTCGCGTAGCGGGAGAGGGAATTGTGAACTTGAAAGTGGAACCCTGGCCTGCCTCTGATTCCACCCAGATTCGTCCACCCTGGCGCTCGACCACTTTCTTGCAAATCGCCAAACCGATTCCCGTACCGGGAATGTCGCTTCCGTGCAGGCGTTTGAACATACCGAATACTCGCTCGGCATCTTGCGGATCGACGCCGATACCGTTGTCTCGAACTGCAAACAGCCAGCCATACCCGTACCGTTCCGCCGAGACGTGGATTCTCGGTGTTTCCTTCCCTCGGTACTTAATCGAATTGGAGATGAGGTTCTGAAAAAGCTGCATCAGCAAGACCTCTTCGGCTGCCACAGTCGGTAGTGAATCTGAAGTTACCACAGCGCCGCTTTCCACAATGGCAGCCTGTAGATTGAATAGGGTTTTAGCAAGAACAGCGCCGCAATCAATCGGGCCGAGCCTTCCCCGTTCCCGCTCGCTGACCTCCCAGTAGGCCAGCAGAGCCTTCAGCAACGCCTCGATCCTCAGGGCCCCCTGCACTGAATAGGAAATGAATTTGTCGGCGTCTTTGCCCAGCTTGCCGTCATATTCCTCGGCCAGGAGTTGCGTAAAGTTCACGACCATCCGCAGGGGTTCCTGCAGGTCGTGCGTGAGCGCGTAGGCAAAATGCTGCAATTCGGCGTTGGTTGTCCGGAGCGCTTCCTCGGCGTGCTTGCGGTCGGTGGCGTCTTCAATCGCCAGCAGGATAGTCCGCGCCTGGGCGTTCGGGTTGAAAATCTCGCTGGCATTGAGCAGCATGACTTTCCGTCCGACGCGGTCAAATTCGTGGGTCACCTCAAAATCGCGGAATGTCGAATGCGCCGGGAGAATGTTCTCCAGCAACTCGCGCAATTTCGGAATGTTCCATTGTCCATTGCCCAGGTCGTAGATCAGGCGCCCTTCGGTCTCCTCGTGCACAGATTGGAACGTTTCGTAGAATTTCTTATTGGCCTTCACAACCTGCAGGTTCTGGTTCAGGATCACCAGTGGCTCACGCACGGTCTCTACGATCGCTTCGGCGAATTCCTGACCGCGTTTTGCGGCATCGATATCGATCAACACCATCACGGCGCCGTCGGTTTTGCCATCAGGCCCCGCGGCGGGGAGAATGCGCAGCGAATACCAGCCGCCGTGGGAATCGCGGATATCGCGCGGAGTGCGATTGCCGCCCTCCATCGCGTCCAGCAGTAACCGGCGCAAGTCGGGCAGTTCCACCTGAGGCTGAAAATCGGTGATCGAGACGTCCGACATCCGAGGGGACCAGGTTCAACATGGGCTCAATGGCGCGCGTAAAGCGGCGAATGCGAAGATCCCGGCCAACCATTACCAACGGTATGCTGATGCTCTCCAGAAGATTGGCCAAGTCCCGGTTGACCTTGCTGAATTCCACGTTGCTGGTCTTCAGCTCTTCGTTCAGGGTGTTCAGCTCTTCGTTGGCCGATTCCAACTCTTCCTGTGCGGTTTCCAGTTCCTCATTCGCCGCTTGCGCCTCTTCGTTAGCCGCCCGCAGCTCTTCCAGAGTGCCGGCATTATCTTCGACGATGGATTGCAGGTACTCTTTGGTCGCTACCAGTTCGCGATGCAGCCGGCCGCTGTCTCCGCCGCTCCGCTTCGTCGGCATGCGCCTGGCCTTCCGGGCGTCCGGCCGCGCCTCCTCGAACTTGATCAGGAAATAGCGTTCGCCGGAAGAGGGCGTGGCCCGGAAAGGGATGACCTTGATGGTGACGTCTTGCAGCTGGCCGCCTTCCTCGATCCGGAAGCCGCTTTCGTGGGCCACGGCGTTGGTTCGCCGGGCGGTGCGGATCGCCTTACCCAGGCCTGCAATCAAGCCTTCGCGCGCCAGTTTTAATAGATTCTGAGTCGGCTCGCCGGGCGAAAGCTCCAGGTAGGGAGCGGTCCGGCCCCGTACCTCGACGATGTTCAGCTTGTCGTCGACGATGACGCCCGGGGGAGCATATTCGGCCAGCGCCAGCCGGTCGGCTTCCCTCTGTACGTCAAGGGCGGTTCCGCTGCCGGCGACTCGCTCGCGGAGATCCACCCGGTTTTCCGTCACGCGGCCCTCTCTTAGCGGCAGGGATGGCGTGCTCGCGGCCGGCCGCAAGCAATAAATCTTGTGGCTCTTTTCCACTTGATGAAATGACTCGGAGAGCGTGCCGATACTTTCCGAAGGGCCGAGCACCAGGAAGCCCTTCGGCTTGAGGGCGTACTGCAGGGTTGACCAGACCTTGCGCTGCAACAGGTCTCCCAGGTAGATCAGCACATTGCAGCAACTGATCAGGTCCAGCTTGGAGAAAGGCGGGTCCTGCGCCAGATTGTGCCTGGCAAAGACGCACATGTCGCGGATATCCTTACCGACCTGATATCCCCGTTCCGATCGCACGAAGAAGCGCGCCAGGCGCTGCGGCGAAACATGCGCCAGGGCAGCCGCCTACGTATGTGCCGGCGCGGGCCCTTTCGATGGCGGTTTCGCTCAGATCGGTAGCGAAAATCTCGATCGGAAAGTGGCACCTTCGCCTCGTCGAAGAATTCCGTTAAGCAGATGGCAATGGAATAAGCCTCCTCGCCCGAGGCGCACCCAGGCACCCAGATCCTAATGGGATCCTCAGGCGCACGATTCTCCGCCAGCGCGGGGAATACCAGCCTTTTCAGTTCGTCGAAGACCGCTGGTTCCCGAAAAAACGCCGTCACGGTAATGAAACAGTTCTCGCACAACGCGTTGGCTTCGTCGCGGTTCTGCTCGAGATCCCGGCTGTAGTCTTCCAGCGTTTCGAATCCGCGAAGGGTCATGCGGCGCTTGATTCGCCTGGCAAGAGTGCCGTGCTTATAGTGTGTAAAGTCCACGCCGGTCGCGCTCCGCACCAGCCGGAGAATCCTGGCTAATTCCGCGTCCTCCGGCGGCTCAAGGTCATCCGGAGATTCGACCGGGACTTGAGCATCGCGCGCCAAGGCCACCAGTTGCAGCGCGATTCCGGCCGGCGGCAGGACATAATCCGCCACACCCGCGGCAATGGCGCTTTTCGGCATGCCGTCGAACTTCGCGGTCCGCACATCCTGGGCGAAGGTAATACCGCCCGCGGCTTTAATTGCCTGCAGGCCCAGCGTGCCATCGGATGCGGTTCCCGATAGAACGACGCCCAGGGCCTTGCTGCCCCGGTCCGCCGCCAGTTCACGGAAAAAAGCGTCCACCGGCATGTTGCAACCATTCGCCGGCCGCGGCGGAGTGCGCAGAACGCCGGCCGAAATCCCCAGATTCCGTCGCGGCGCGATTACGTAAATGTGATTCGCTTCCACGCGGGTCTCGCCGGTTACTTCGGCGACGGGCATTTTGCTTTCCTTGGAAAGCAGCTCGGTGAGATGGCTGTCGTGTTTCGGATCGAGGTGCTGAATCAGCACGAATGCCATGCCGGTATCGTCCGGCAGATGGCTGATGAGCTCCGTGAATGCCTCCAGCCCGCCGGCGGAGGCGCCTATCCCGACAATGGTGGGGCAAGTACTTTCGGCGCGCTCTTCAAGGGCTGGTGCTATCGCCGCCGCGGAAACGGAGGAACGCGACCGACTACTGACGGTCTTCTTTGCCACTCGCCACCATTACCTTTCCTTGAATGAAAACACAAAGCACTCCGAAGGCCAATCTTTCAAGCGGCACCGCGAGGGAGCGCTGCGTTGTAACCCTGTCAGCCGGTCATGGCGACCGCCAGCAGATCCTTGATGATTTTGCCGATTTCCATGAATTGAGGCAGGCCGGAAGGCTTAGGGATGAACTGAGAGACTCCCAGGTCTTTGAGCAGCGATTCGTCCCGCCGGGACCGCGAGGAACTCCACACGCATACCGGAACGCCTGCCAGGTGGGGGGCGCTTCGGATTTCGCGCAGGATGTCTTCGCCGGTGTATTTGGACAGGTTCAGATCCAGCAGGATCAGATTCGGGATGGCCGCATCTGCGTAGGCTCCTTCCCTGCGGATGAAAGCCAGCGCTTCTGCCCCATTGATCAAGTGGACCAGTTGAAATGCAAAATCCTGCTTCTTCAGCGCCCTATCGAGCAGGAAGACGTCCGACTCGCTGTCATCAATCGACGAGGATGCGGGCGGCGATCATAACCGGCGCGTGTTTCAAGCTTACTCCCCGGCGGACTGGCCTTAGCCAGCCGTCTTCATCATTTCACACTTGCTGGCGTAACCGCTTGCGACGACACCTGCCTCGCCCTCACGATCCATCGCTTGGGCGCTGCTCCGATGAAGTAGAAAGGGTAACAGGTTACCAGCGTCAGCACGTTCTCGCCTGACGGAGCGAGTACGCCGTACATTCTCCGGGTCCACAATTCTCAGCGATACAACCTGGTACTGGAAATTGCCTGTCAGGCGTGGAGATTTGAATCTCATCATTGACCTTCAGATCTTTCAGCGGCAGGAAGAAGGTGTCGCGATGCCCGGCGAGGCCAACATTACCGTCCTCACCCGGCAGCGCCGTGCCCGGAATATGTCCCACGGCGCGCCGGAGACTGGTCTTGTCGTCTCCTTCGACCACCATCACGGAAAGGGCGAGACGCGGAATCTCAATCCGGCCGATCGAACTACCCTCAACGACAGGCGCGGCCTTCGGCAAGGTAACGGATACGGGTTGCGGAGTGACATGGGCCGTTGTGCGCGTATCGCGCTGCAACCGGTCGAGATCCCAGGCGGCGCGCCTCTGGAAAAGCCAGGCATCCGTCAGGACGAATGCGCAATAGCCGACTAGCAAAATGCCGCCGGCAAAAAACGCCCTTTGGGTCCATTTCAGGATCTGCCTGAGCGGTTCCTTGCGAACGAACACTTTCACTTGACGCCCAACCCGCCACCAAGCCCGCGTGCGCCGCCGGCGATGTAGCCGGTTCGTGTCCGCACGGAGAGTTTGCCTTGGCCCTTAGCACGAACAACAACCCGAATCGCACGTAACGAACCGTCGCCAGCCGGGTTGCTGGGAATATATCCGATAACGTATTGATGGCGAATATCGCGAGCGATTCGCTCGCAGAGAGCCACTACTTCGTTGAGTTGGCCGGGAAGGAAGGCTTCGCCACCCGTCGTCCGTGCCAGGCGATTGAGCACACCCGGATTCTTGTCCGGATCGTCCGGGTCGAATACACCCACGGTATAGATGACAGCGCTGGACTGCTCGGCAAGCTTCATGACTTGATCCAGGCTGCGCCGGCTCGCGTTGTCACCGCCATCGCTGACCACGATCAGCACCTTCTTGTCGCCGGCTGGCTGTCTCGAGTTGCTCCAGCGCTTTGGCGACGGCGTCATATAGAGCCGTCTGGCCTCTGGCCGATTCGTCCGAGATCGCGTATTCCAGTTGGGCGCTGCTATCGGTGAACCGGATCGAGGGGGGTAATCCCAGCGATGCAATCTCGTTGAAGTTGACGACGAATATCTGGTCTTCCCGATTGCTCGATCTCACGAAGGCCCGGGCAGCGGCCGTCACCTCGGGGAGTTTTGGCACCATGCTGGTGCTGTGGTCGATGACCAGTCCCACGGCGACCGGGATGTCTTCATTCTTGAAGAGCTGGATGTGCTGCGGTACCCCGTTCTCGTAAACCTGAAAATCCTGCTCGCCCAGGTTGCTGACCAGGCTGCCTTGCCGGTCGGTCACGGTAGCGTGCAATACCACCAGGGGAACATCCACGGAGATCCGGAACGGACCTGCGGCAGGGTCTTGAGCCGTAGGTGTTGCCTGGCGTCCGGCATGGACAATCAGGACCATAAAGAGGAGTGCCACGAGACGGGTGGCTTTCGAGATGTAGCGCTTCGTGCGTCATAGCTCCTCGCCTCCGTCCTCGGGCCGCCAGGCTGAATTGCCTCGGCGGCGACACGCCCCCTCTGAGGGGCTGACCAGTTACACGATGCGCTTCTGCAGGAGGCTGAGGCTCAGGGCGCCGCCCAAAGCCAGCAGTCCGAAAAGCGCGATCAGCGGCAGGGGACTCGAAGTGGCGGGGAGCGCGGCCGCTACCGTTGCCGGCGCCGCGTCCGGTGTAAGTTCCGGTGCCGGCGGAGCGGTGACCACGGCAGTGAGTTCCACTTCTTCACCGGAGGGTTCGATTGCCATGATGGGTGCCTGCTTCAGTTGTACGACCACCGGCTCGTCCGCCGCTACGATCGGCTGTTGGACTTCCACCGGAATCTCCGCCGGCATAAAGAGGACCGGCGTGTTGGTTGTTTTGGCCAACGCGATTGCCAGAGCCTTAGGATAAACAAATTCCTCGCCCCAGTTTCTGCCCGGATAGAACCATGCCCGCAGCGCTTCCGGCTCGCCGGCCGGTCGTTCGCGGAAAGTGATCACGGTCTTGTTGGTTGCCCTGAGGCGATAATTCGGAATCGCCAGAATCGTGGCGTAGACGGTCTTCTCGTCTTGGCTGAAGATCTGCACGATGTGCCGGTCGGACTGTGAGTCCAGAATCTTGAATACATAGGTGCCGGCCGGTAATACCGACCATCCCTTGAGGTGAACTCCCGGAATCTCCACCGGTCCGCTGAACGTGATCTTGGTTTTCCGGTTCCAATTGTCCGCCTTTGCGCCTGGTGAGAATACGACGCTCATCAGCGCGAAGCCAAATGCCGTCGTTGTTACCGCTCTCATAATATTCATCGGTTACTTCTCCTTCTACTCCCGAAAGTCTGTGCGACCGGCTCGTCCTGTATCGGACACCGTGCCTTTGCGGCCCTCCGCCAGCCGGTCACACGTGGGGAAGGGGAGCACTCCGAGGTCCATCGCACACTATTCGCTTGAGCGCCATGCCTGCCGCCCCGAGGGACGTGCAGCAATCGCCGTAAGTGCAGTTATCGCTGGACGAAGTGCAGAATCCGCAGATCGCGGCGAGGGTCAAAGCCAGTTTCGCGGGTATTTTGTGGGGCACGGCGTTTCCGAGCCATGACCGAAGGGAGCGGTCTGCGTGCGGGGAATAACGGGCTTTTCCAGCAAACCCGGTGATGCATGGCCGACGTTTCCCCCCGATTTGAATTCGCGCCTCATAGTGCGAGCCTGCGTTGCCGCGACGCCGGCCGGCGAAAGGTGCACCTCCGACAGCAGATCCTGCATCTTCAGTGTGCCGTCATGGCCGCATCTTCGCAACGCGACGGGCTGACGAGTTGGCCCCGCTCGTGCACCAGCGCAGAGACGACACTTCCAAAAGGAGAGCGCCAATTGGCAAAGAACATATCGGTAATAGGTATATATCGGGATCGCGCAACTGTTTCAGAGGCCCTTAACACTCTGAATAAGGCTGGGTATCGGCCAGCGGACATCTCTGTCCTGGCGTCTGACAACGTCGGCACCAAGGATTTCGCGCACGTGAAGCAAAACAGGGGATTGTACGAAGCGGCTATCGGCGCGGCAATCGGTGCGGTGGTTGGCGCCGCATTGGCTTGGCTCGTGTCCACTCAAATGGTGACCGTCACCGCGTTAGCGTCCCTGGTAACGGCAGGGCCAGTCCTTGCGGCGATTGCCGGCGCAGGCGCCGGCGGTTCGTTGGGCTGGATCGTAGGCCTGCTCATGGGCATGCGACTCACTGATTATGTTGCGAAGCGGTATGCCGGGCGAATGCTACAGGGCGGGATTCTACTATCCGTTCACTGCGACACAGCGGAGTGGTGCGACCGGGCGAGGAAGACTCTAAAGGATACCGGCGCCATTGACATTTCCGCCGCCGCGGAGAGTACGGCCGACTATGGCACGACGGATAAGCCGACTGAGCGACCGCCCGTATTGGTTGCGGTTCGCGCCGAAGCGCCGGCGGTGCTGACGCCGGTTCGTGTCGAAGGCCCGGCCCTGGTCACGGGGCAAGACGTTCCAGTCGAGATCAAGAAATAGAGGGCCGCTGGCGATAGGGAGCGCGGACGGTGAGTACTACCTTTACGACACCAGGTATCCGGGCATTGGACTGGCGATCACGGTTGTACTTTGACCGATGCCCTTGCTCCCAATAAAGCGGCACCGCAGCGCGCGCGTAGACTGGCTTGCGCGCCTCGGTGCTTTGGACGCGCATGACGGAATTTCGACCGCGAGCCCGATGCGGGGTGTGGGTGCGGCGCATGCCACTCACGGCAGCGTGATGGTCGCGGCGTCGCCGGCCTGGTTGCCGGGGCGAGGTCGAGGGCGGCCGCAATCTACGTGGCTCGCGGGTTCGATCCCAAGCTCGCCAAACCGTACAATTAAGCTGCGTTGGCCTCGGCCGCCAGCTTCGCCGCCGGAGCGGCGATGCCTCTCGCGGTCACCGCCATCGCCCGGACTGGGGTCTGGTACCCGCGGGGTCGCCGGAACTTCGCTCGTGTCTCAGGTGTCTCCGTCTTTCGGGTGCTCTCTAGCCATGGCGGCAACGGCGGGCGTCGGAGTATTGTTCGGAACCGTCGCGGTTCACTGATACTTTTCAACCACAACGAAGGTGATGTCGTCGTTTTGCGCCGTCCCCTGAGTGAATTCCGCGATGGTCTTCAGGAGTTGCTTCTCGATTGCCTCGCTTCCCGAGGGCGCCTCTTGCCGGATGACCTGCAGAAGTCTCTGCTCTCCGAACATTTCCTGTTTCGGGTTTTGCGCGTCTGTAACACCGTCGGAGATCACCACCAGGATGTCTCCTTTACCGAGGCGGAACGTGCGCGATTCGAAAGTCGCCTCCTCGAACATTCCCAGAACAAAGGCTTCGGAGAACAGCTTTTCGATCTTCCCGGTAGCGGTACGGAACAGATAGGCTGGATTATGTCCCGCGCTGATGAACTGCCCCGTGCCCCGCGGGTTCTGCAGAAATAGAAAGAGAGTGACGAACTGGCCAGGTAGCGATTTTTCGCAAAGCAGCCGGTTCACGCGCTCCAGCACCTCCTGCGGCTCTGTGCCGGAATGGAACTCCATGCTGAGCGCACCCAGCACCATGGAACTCAACAAAGCGGCGGACATTCCTTTGCCGGAAACGTCGGCCAGAACCCCCATCCAATCTTCCGAATTCAGTTGCAGGAAGTCGTAGAAATCGCCTCCCACATAGCGCGTGGGCGCGTTGATAGGCGTGGATGCGAAAATTCTCGAACTGGGGCAGCACAGCGGGCAGCAGGCTCTTCTGCGTCTCCTGCGCCAAAGCTAATTCCTGCTCGCTTCTCTCGCGTTCCTCCAGCGTCTTGAGACGAATCACCTCGCGGGTGCGCTCGCAGTTCCCGGACCGTCTCCTCCAGTCCCCGATGCAGCAGGCGCACTTCCAGAATGTTGTGGACGCGCGCGCGCAGTTCGGCCAGATCGAACGGCTTGCTGACGAAATCCTTGGCGCCGGCTTCCAGCGCGCGCAGCTTGTGTGCCGGCTGGGCAGTGATCACCAGGACCGGAAGATAGCCGTCCTGTTCGATTTCCTTCAGACCTTCCATCACCTGGAATCCGTCCATGCCGGGCATCTGGAGATCGAGCAGGATCAGGGCATAGCGGTTCTGCCGGTGCAGTTCGCAGACCTCGTTCGGATCGGTCGTCGAGTCGACGGAAGTGTAGCCGGCGATCGCGCAGCATGCCCTCCAGCAGACGGACGTTGGCCTCCTGATCGTCCACGACCAGGATTCTGGCGTTCAGAATGTCGGCTGCGATCATGGCGTGACCATGCCTGGCTGATGCTGCGCGAATTCCAGCGCCGCATCCAGCGTCTCCATGAACTCATTGACCTTGATCGGTTTGGTGAGATAGCGGAAGAATCCCGCCTGCAGGCCCTTCTCGATATCGCGCGGCATGGCATTGGCGCTGAGGGCGACCACCGGAATGTGCGCCGTTGCCGGGTCTTCGCGCAGGATTTTCAAGGCTTCGATGCCGCTGATGCCGGGCAGATTGATGTCCATCAGGATCACCTCCGGCTGGTTGGCGCGCGCCAGCTGGATACCGCGAGTTGCCGTCGCGTCGCACTGAGCAGGCGCATATCCGGGCGGCGCGCGATGAGTTGCTCGATCAGCTTCAGATTGGCCGGATTGTCCTCCACATAGAGCAGCGTCCGCAGCAGCGCGCCGTGCTGCGCCTGAGCTTGCGGACTTGCCGCGGCTCCCGCTATGTCCGCCATCAGTTGTGGCGCCGTGGCCGAGTTCAGCTCGAACCAGAATACGCTGCCCTCGCCGACCGTGCTTTCCACGCCGATCTCGCCGCCCATCAGTTCCACCAGCCGCTTGCTCATCACCAGGCCGATGCCGGTGCCTTCCTCGGCGCTCGCGCTCCTGTCCGAGGCGGTTGAACGGCTGGAAAAGCTGCGCCAGCATCTCCGGAGGCAGCCCCGCGCCGGTGTCCCTGACGCTGATGCGGATGCGTTCCGGGCGTGCTCGCCGCGCACGTCCACCACGACCGTTCCGTTCGCCTGGTTGTATTTGATGGCGTTGGAAAGAAGATTGATGAGAACCTGCTTCAAGCCGGGTCCGGTCGGCATCCACGAAGCAGGGGATGTCGAACTGCGGGAAAGGTCATGCTGATGCCGCGCTTTTGCGCCTGCGGCTCGATCATGGCCTGGCATTCGAGCATCACCTCGGCCAGCGACGTCGGTTCCGGCGACAGCGCCAGCTTGCCGGATTCGATCTGCGCGAGATCCAGAATTTCGTTGATCAGCTCCAGCAGATACCATCCGGCGTGGAGAATCTGGTCGATGCTGGCCGCCTGGGAGGCCGTCGGCGGCGGGGAATCGGAATTCATGAGCTGGGCGAAGCCGAGGATGGCATTGAGCGGCGAGCGCAGCTCATGGCTCATGCTGGAAAGGAAATCCGATTTCGCGAGGTTGGCCTTTTCCGCCGCGGCTCCTGGCTCTCTCCAGCTCGACGTTCTTCTCCTGCAGCGCCTGGTCGAGGCGCTTGCGCTCGGTGACGTCGCGCGCGGCGGCGAAGACGCCCTGCAGCTTCCGGTCGCGGTCGTAGAAGGTGGTCGCGTTGTAGGACACCACCGTTTCCTTGCCGTCCCGGGCGCGCGCGGTGAGCTCGTAGTCGGTGACCTTCTTCTCGCTCAGCACCTGCTTGATGCCCGCCTCGGCCCGCTCCGGATCGGTGAAGTAGTTCTTGAACGGCGCGCCGATCAGCTCGTCGCGCGTGCAGCCGGTGAGCGCCTCCATCTGCTTGTTGACGTCGGTGATGATGCCGGCGCGGATCGGTGGTCATCAGCGCGTCGATGTTGGATTCGATCAGGGAGCGCGTGTAGAACTGCTGGTCGCGCAGGCGCTGATCGAGCTTCATCTGTTCCGCTTCCACCTGCTTGCGCGCGGTATTGTCGGTGCCGATCAGCAGATAGCCGATGATCGCGCCTTGATCGTCGCGCAGCGCCGTGACCGACACGACCGCCGGAAAGCGGCTGCCATCCTTGCGGATGTAGGTCAGCTCGTAGATGTCCTCGATGCCGCGCGAGGCCTTGAACACCAGCGCCTCGAAGCCCGGCGTGATCGGGGTGCCGAGTTCGGCGCTCAACGCCTTGGCGCGCGCGATCACTTCCTGCGGATCGGAAATATCGGCCGGCGTGATCTTGTTCACCACGTCGGCGGCCGCGTAGCCCAGCATGCGCTCGGCGCCGACGTTGAAGATCTGAATGACGCCTTTCTCGTCGGTGGCGATGCTCGAGAAGTTGGCGCTGTTGAAAATCGCGTTCTGCAACGCCCCCGTCTTCAGCAGAGCCTCTTCGCGGCGCACCTCGGCGGTTGTCGCGAACGCCGTTCCCTTGGCCATGTGATTCTCCATGTCTATTTGGCTCGTTTCGAGAGGTCGTCAAAGGCCTGCGCCACCGCGTCCGATTGCTCCCGGTAACCCCGGGCATCGCCGTACGGCAGAAACTTTCCGTATCGGGAGTGGGTTTGCGCCAAGCGATGCGCATGCTTGATGGGACAGAAGTATTGTTCGGTTCGCGCTGCGGTTTCGGTAATCATGGCGAGCAGGCCGTTCACGTATGAGCAATAGATGCAGCCGACCTTCTCAATGGTGTTCAGGTATGCGAGCCGCCCGCGATCGAAGACCAGGTAGTCCTTCCTGTGAACTTTGGGGATACCGTAGATCGGAAAGCAGACCATCTGATAGAGCTCAACAAAAGCGTCGACCAGCAAAAAGGGGATTACGCAAGCATAAATGAGCGGCGATGACAGGATGACCAGTAGTCGCGTGCTTCGCAGGTGCTTCCAACTGGATCTCTTATGTCGCCGGTGCTCTCCCAGCGTCTCTAACGAAAAATGCAACGGCCCCTGGTCATTCTTCATGATCGATTACATTCGCACGAGCGTGGCCAAACCGATTCCGGCCAGCCCGCTCCTTTGCAAATGCCCTTTGACGTGCAGCAAAGCGCCACACCAAGTGCAGATCCTGCACCTGGCGGCAGCGCGCTTACGAGCGCGACTCGGCAGGCGCGCAAAACCGCTGTGGACCCGCGCATGCCATTACACATTGCGAAGGAACAAAAAAGACGCTCTGGACAATCTGCATAATTCTGCTGGTATTGTGGGCGTTGGGAATGGCTACCGCCTACACCGGCGGCGGACTGATTCACCTCCTGCTGCTCGTAGCCGTGGTGGTAATGGTATTCCGACTGATTCAGGGACGCAGGGTTGTTTAGTTCCGCCCAACCTTAGGAGAGTAAAGCAAATGCCTCTGATAAACATCGTTCTCGCGCTGATCGTTGTCGGCGTCGCTTTGTGGTTAATCCACAACTTCATCCCGATGGCCGGCAGCATCAAGACCATTCTGAATATCGTGGTGGTAGTTGCGGTTGCAATTTGGGTCTTGCGGGCCGTCGGACTGTGGGGCCGCGTCACCAGTTATCGGTTTGTGAACTGATCGTGTCCAAATGACAATAGTTGGCGCCCTCCTGCTGTGCGTGCTCCCGGCTGCGGCCATGGCTCAGCCGGTCGAACCGCTCAACGTGATGAGCAAACTGAAATTTCATGCGCAGAGCGTCGGCAGTCCGATGTCCCTGGCGGAGACTGCCGCATACGCGGGAATCCTACAAGGGCTCAACTCTCCGCGGGAGTGGGGACAGGGTGGCGGCGCCTACGGTAAACGTCTCGCCTCCTCCCTTGGCGGTTCCGCGATCCATGGAGCTCTGGCATTCGGCCTGGATTCGGCACTACACCAGGACCCACGATACTTTCGCTCGCGAGACATTGGTTTCTTGCGCCGAACGGCCCACGCATTTCGTGAGACGATTCTCACCCGCACCGACAGCGGCAGCGAAACACTCTCCACCTGGCGTCTGGGCAGCGACTACGGTGCGGCCTTCCTGTCCAACGAGTGGTATCCGGACCGCGTAAATACCGTCCGCCTCGGCGCGCTACAGGGTTCTCTCCACCTCGGCTTCGATTTCGTCAGCAATCTCGGTGTTGAGTTTTGGCCTGACGTCAGACGGAAGATATTGCGTCAACACCCGTAAGCCTTCATAACGCACGAAGAGGTTCGGGAAGTCGCAAGATGGTACTCCGAAGGAGACTGCTTGCTAGAATATAATATGGTGCCCCGACTTTCCGCAGTTTCGGGCCGGATCCTCATCGTTGACGATGACCAGCACCAGCGCGCCTCATTGGCCGCGATGTTGGCCGACTCCGACTTTGAAATTCAGATGGCCGGCGACGGCCTAGAAGCGTTGGAGCGGCTCGCCGCCTTCAACGCGGATGTCATCATCGCGGATCTGAGTATGCCGCGCATGGACGGCTTCGAACTGCTGCGGCAACTGAACGAACGTGGCGATCTCACCCCGGCAATCGCGCTGACCGGCTTCGGCAGTATGGAAAAAGCGCTGTCGGCAGTTCGCGACCTCAGAGCGTTCTGGTACCTGGAAAAGCCGGTGGACCCGAGCGCTTTCAAGACTCTTCTGGAGCGGGCGATTGCCTATAAAAGAAGTCTACAGAAGACCGAAGAACTGAAGCGTGACCTGACCCTGCGCGGTGCACTGGGGGATATGGTGGGCACGTCGCCGGCGATGCAGCGGATCTTCGCCATCATCCGGCAGGTGGCTCCCACTTCCGCGCCGGTATTGATCCGCGGCGAAAGCGGCACCGGAAAAGAGCTGGTTGCCCGTGAAATCCATAAGTACAGTCGCCGTGGCGATGGGCCCTTCGTTGCCATCAACGCGGCCGCTTTGCCCGAGACCCTCATTGAGAGCGAGTTGTTCGGCCACGAGAAAGGCGCGTTCACCGGCGCAATGGAGCGCTCCGCCGGGTGCTTCGAGCAGGCCCACGGCGGCACGTTGTTCCTCGACGAGATCGGCGAGATGCCGCAATCTACCCAGCCCAAGCTGCTGCGCGTTCTGGAAGACTTGAAGGTGCGCCGGCTCGGCGGTAAGCACGAGATTCCGGTAGACGCCCGCATCCTTGCGGCGACCAGTCAGCCACTCGAAACGCACGTGCGCGAGGAACTTTACTATCGGCTGAGTGTCTTTCAGATAGTAGTTCCGCCGCTGCGGGAGCACAAAGAGGATATCCCGGTGATCGTCGATGTCATGCTGCAAAATCTCAACAGGAAACATGGCACACGCGTTACCGGGGTCGATGGCGAAGTGCTGGAGCTTTTTCAGCACCACGATTGGCCCGGCAATGTGCGGGAGCTACGCAATGTTCTGGAGCGGGCGGCCATCATGGCGGGCGGAGGGTTAGTCCGTGTGAAGGACATGCCTTCCCCAGGGCTCGGTGTCAGCCCCGGCCCCTATTCCAAGCAGCCGGCGGGATCCGATACTCCCATCATGCCCAAGCCGGGCCAGCAGCTTGAAAGACTCGAGGAGGCCTACATTCTGTTGACCCTCAATCACGTTGGCGGCAATCGCAAACAGGCGGCCGAGATGTTGGGGATCAGCCTCCGAACGCTTCAGAACCGCATCGCCGGACTGCGCGAAGAGGGAAAGTCGGTTGGAAGCTGAGCGTCGGCCCGGGTCTTTGCTTCGCGCCCTGCCACGCATGTGCCGGCAGGCGTCCAGCGATTGGGTGAACGATAATGCCCCGCGACTGAGCGCGGCCGTCGCCTTCTATACCCTGCTATCGTTGGCTCCCGTCATCGTAATTGCGGTCGCCCTGTCCACCGTGGTCTATGGGCGGGACGCTGCCGAAGGCCGCCTCGCATCGGAGATTGCCGGAGTGGCTGGTCCCGCAGCGGCGAAGACAATTCAGGAAATCATCAAAGGCGGCAATCAGTCTCGCATCGGCGCAGTCGCGACAGTGCTTGGCCTGGCGATCCTGGCATTCGGCGCATCTTCGGTCTTCGTGGAGTTACGCGACTCGATGAACACCATCTGGCATGTATCGCTTCCCGCTCATCGAAGCGATACGGCAACGATGTTGCGCCTCGTCAGGGAGCGTTTTTATTCGTTTATGACGGTGCTGGGCACAGGCTTCCTGCTGCTGGTTTCCCTGGTGTTGAACGCCTGGATGGCAGCCATGAACATTATAGTGTCGCGGGCCGCCATGTGGATCATTTCCTGTCTGCTCATTGCGGCGCTGTTTGCGGTCCTCTACAGAACCGTCCCGGACGTTGAGGTGAAATGGAGTGACGTTGCCGTTGGAGCCGCGGGCACCTCAGTGCTCTTCATGGTCGGCAGAGAGTTGGTAAGGCTCTATTTCGCGCATGCCAGCTTCGGGGCGACGTATAGCGCCGCCGGCTCGCCGATTGTCGTGCTGCTCTGGGTCTACTACTCGGCGCAACTGTTCTTTTGGGGCGCCGAATTCACCAAAGTGTACACGAAGACGATGGGCTCCCAAGGGTGTGGGAACCTTACTTAAGCCACCGCGGAGGCGCTTTCGCACGTGTGGGCGGCGCGGTATAGAGCCACGCCCGCAGCAAAGCCGATTGCGGCGGCGAATACCAGAGACCCTGCCAGGTGCCGACGGCCAACTTTCCGCAAGCCGTTGAATACGTCGCTAAGTTCATGGTCGTCGATATAGGATGCGGTCGCATCCACGCGGTCCGCAGTGTCAGTCGCGAGGTTCTCGATTGCCGCGGAGGTCTGACGCCCGGTCCTGCGAACGGACGAGGCAGCCGTATGGAAGGCGCCGGCGGTTTGATCTTTCGCATCATCCAGCTTCCTGCTGAATTCCTCCACTGAACCCTTGGTGTCTTTACCAAGCTCCGCTACTGCGTCCGCTACTGTCTTTAATGAAGTCAAGCTATTACTCCTTCGATCGCCCGCTTTGGGGGCTTCACGGAGAACTAATGCACGTTTGCCACCAGTGCGCACTCGCGGTGGCGCCCAAGACTGAAGGAGACTGTGGCATGCCGCGTGCGGAGATAGGAGCATGAAACAGCAAGCCGACAGAGAAATCCGCACCTACGCAGCGGTTTCGACCGAAGAACAAGAGAGACCGGCGGATTCTGCCGGCCAGTCCGGGGACACGCAAGGATTATCGGATGTCGCGGCCGCAGGTTCAGAGAGCGTGGCGGAGTTGGTTGAGGAGGGGCAATTCTTTGAGGCCGACGCGATCAGCGGAGTGGAGGACTCCTCCGACCCGGACGTGGCTGAAGTGCATACCAAACAAATCCCGGAGGATGATGTGCCCTCCGAATATCTGAATAACGATTAACCCGACGCTGCACATGCAACTTGGCCAGTCGAGCAACGCAACCCCCGGTGCACCACTGGCATCTCCCCGCCAGTGTTGGCGCCATCGGGGAAGCTTCTCGCACGTGTACGGCGGAAACCATCGATCCCCCGTGATCTGCGGCGTAGCTCCGGGTTCGCCGCAAGCCCACGGCCCCAACGGACCGCCGTCCGGCGGTTCAGTCCAGCTTCGACCACGTCAGCGAGTGTCCTTGCGGCTATCGAATTCCTGCCCGCCCAGTTGCGACCGGTCTGGTGAATCCAAAACCTCGTTAATCATTTGAACGAGCTTCGCCGACACGAAGGGCTTCTGGATAAAGGCCCAACCGTAGTTGAGAACCAGCAGATTGCCGTTCTCTCCCCCCGACATCAACATCACGTGCAGGTCCGGTCTGGTTTTCTTCAGCTCTAATCCCAGGTCCGGGCCTGACACCAAGGGCATGTCCACGTCGGAAAGAAGCAGGTCGATTCGTCCCTCCGTCTTGTTCGCGAGTTCTACAGCGCCGGCTCCATCGGCCGCCGATAGCACCTTGAAATGCGCGTCGTTCAGGATTTCCACCACAACGCTGAGAACCGAGGCGTTATCATCGACAACCAGAATAGTTTCTGAGCGTCTCTGAGGTTGTGGCGGGCACGCTGTCACTTCGGTCAGCACTCGCGCTGTATCTGCACGTACAGGACCAAAACGAGCCGCCGACTTCGTTCTTACTTTTCGAGTCCTTCGGCGCGAGCCCGCAGCAGGTGCGTGGCCTGGAGCCAGTCCTCTGCCGGCGATCCCTGCGGAAAGCCCCGTGCTTCCCATAGTTCATGCGCCAGTGCCGCGATTTCGGCGTGCCCAAAGAACGCGATGCCGTGTTCGTTCACCGCGCGATCCGTGCGGCATGCCGATAGCCCGCTCAGAGTGTTCAAGAGCCTGCCGGGAGTGCTCCTGTCCGGTTTGATGATCCTGTTTCGCATGGGCCTCCGCTGCGCAGCGGTGGGTGATTATCGTAATGCGATCCGGGTTATAACGTTTAGGCAGTGATGAGCTCACTATTCGTCAATCTTGGTAACTCCTCGTTGTATGAGCGCGCGCCTCACCCCTTTTCGGGAACGGCCACGTCTCGTGCGAACTCCGCACGCGCTGCAGCAGATCCTGCACTTTCCCCGACGGATACGTCGCGCCTGGCCTAGCGTCGGCAGGGAACATCCTCATGATCAGTATTGGCGCTGCGCGTGCACTGGCAGCATCGCTAAGATCTCTAAGCGCCAGGGGAGATAACGTTCCCTGAGTAGCATCTCAGTGTGGCCCAGGGGACCGGTGGGCCGGTTACCCATGGTTCCGTTCGGCCTGTTGCGAGTTTGGCTCCCTGACGAGCATTGATTATCGCCAGATGCCACATACAGACTCGTAACCAACAATCTTGAAAGACAAGAACAGTTAAAAGGAAGAACATTATGTATAAAAAGGTGTTGATCGCATCGGTAGCAAGCCTGGTTATGCTCCTGCCCGTTTTCGCGTCGGATCGAGAAGATGACATTGGACGTGTCGAAAAAGCGGGCCACGTCTTCCACGAGATTATGGCGACACCCGATAAGGCCATTCCTCGTGACCTGATGGAAAAGGCGAAGTGCATTGTCATTATTCCAGGTGAGGAGAAGGCAGCCTTCATATTCGGCGGCAACTACGGTAAAGGTGTCGCATCCTGCCGGACTGCCACCGGCTGGAGCGCTCCGATGTTTATCGCCGTCGGAGGCGGAAGCCTCGGCTTCCAGATTGGCGGCTCTTTCACCGACTCGGTGATGCTTTTCATGAATGACCACGCTTTGCATAGTCTGCTTGGCGATAAGTTCAAGGTCGGCGGCGACGTGACCGTGGCGGCCGGGCCGGTCGGGAGACAGGCATCCGCCAATACTGATGTAAGACTCGATGCGGAAATCCTGAGCTATTCGCGCAGCAAGGGCCTTTTCGCCGGGATCAGTCTGGATGGCGCGGTGGTGCAGGCCGACCATAGCGGAGACCGGGCCATGTACGGCCACGAGGTCACCCACGAGGAGATTCTCGGCGGGAGAATGGCAGTCCCTGAGTCGGCTCACCACCTGATTGCGGAACTCGACAGCTACCCCTCAAACCATGAAAGCGGCAACCGCTAAGGCGAAACTTCACAAAAAGCGGGCAAGCTAAAGCACACCCCACTAAGCAGGCTGATTCCTTCAGCCGTGGGGCGTGCTTTAGCTCTGCTGTTCAGGCGAAGAACGAAAAGGCACACACCATGGAAAGTAATATCGGCACATCGGCACTACCTCCTAAGAACTCCAATGCCCTCAATCCAGGGGACATATCCTTGGGTCGGGGCCTCGCAGACAGATCGTTGAGCGTTGTTTGGAACTTCGCAGCACGAGCCTGCGTGATTCGATATTGCCTCTCATTCTTGATCACAATTCCACCTCGCGAAGATTCAAGCCAATGATCCCTTTTGATTCCCCGTCTCCTTGTCGGTCTAGAAAAACTCCCAAAAAGCTTCCCGGTTGCGCAGGTTTCTGGCAGCCGCAGGTCACAGCCCTGGCTCATCTTCCGCGAGAGATGGATAATCGGGGTCTCGCATCTTCGATCCCGAGCGGTTCTGACTGGCTTCATACTCAAGGATCTCGAACCTCTGACTGTTTGGCGGTGCTGGCTTTAACTCTCCGTCCATTTCAATCTGGATTGCACCGAGGCAAGCAGTCAGGAGCCTGGAGTTGTCGCCCCTGCCCCTTCGCGCAGCGCGGCGATCCGGTTCTGCAGTGTCCGCAGGCTGATCCCCAACATCTCGGCGGCGCGTTTGCGATTGCCGTGCACGTGCTCAAGGGTAAGTTGGATGTAAGCGTCCTCGATCTTCGTGAGTGGCTGGCCGGGCCGGAGCATAATAGGGCCCTCATAGTCGGATGATGGCTGGGTGTACGGATTCGGGCATGCACCGAACGTAGGGGAAGGAAGGTGCGTCAGTCGGATCAAGCCCTCGCTCGCAATGATGGTCGACCGCCTTAGAACATTGCGCAGCTCCCGCACATTAGCGGGCCAGTCATACCGATGCATCAGATCCAGCACTTCGGCATCGACCCCTGTTACCCGCGTGCCGTGTTTCTTGTTCAGATTCTGCAGCATGACATGAGCGATCGGCGGGATATCTTCTTTATGTTCGCGCAGCGGCGGAATTACGATCGGAATACACTCAAGCGATAGTAAAGTTCTTCGCGCAGATGTGTTCCCAATTCCTGACTGGTCGCGGCAAGAACTCGAGCGTCTACGGGGATTTCTCGTCTGCCGCCAAGCCGCCGCACTCGCAAAGCCTCTAGTAAGCTGTCCCGGTGATTGTGTTAAGGCGGCCTTCTCATCCACGCAAAATACCGCCGCATAGCTGCGGCGGGTTCAAGTACAGTCCGATGATATTGGCGGCCTTCTTTTGTAGTGGATCGCGCGTTCCAGAAGAGCATTGAAGGCGCGCGGCTCTACGGGCTTTTCCAGGAACCAGAATGCCTTGAGGTCATGAACAGCCGACAGTGCCTTTTCCAAACTGCCGAAACCGGTGAGCACGATCGCCGGAGTGAGGTCGCCACGTTCCTTCAGGTGACGGAGCAGTTCAAAGCCGTCCATTTGCGGCATCACGAAATCCACAAGGATGACGTCCGGGTTGAAGGCCGTCAGCCGTTCCATCGCTTCTTGTCCGTCGGCTGCGACCTGCGTCCCGAAGTCAGACTCGGACAGCATGCCAGCCAAGGCCGTACACTGGCTTTGGTCGTCATCGACAATGAGGATCCGGCCAGAAACCGCGGCAGTTGGCGCATCAGGTTCTATTCTAGCGTTTACCGGCCCTCGGGAAAACAGGTTCAGCGATCCGGGCGGCCGGCTTCGTCCTGTACGAAGCTGAGCACGTCAAAGCGCTTTAGCGCACGATCCGGGAAGAAGCTGTTCACCGCATCCTGCTCATCATCAAAGAATTCAAGGGCGATGGCCAGCTTGGTCAACAAGAAGAGTTCCAGATGCGCCCGATTGAGGTTCACCAGCGCGAGCCTACCGCCGGCTTTGCGCAGCCTGGCGAGTCCAAATACCAGGGTCCCCCGTCCGGTGCTGTCAATGTCGGTGACGTCTTTAAGATTCAGTATGATATTGACCTTGCCGCCTTGGTGCAGCACAGATAGTCTGTCGCGCAGTTCCAGATCTCCATGACCCAAAGTGAGTGGGCCTTTCAGGTCAAGAATGATGATGCCTTCGCTCTCCCGCTGTTCAATGTGCAGACTCATGGTCAAACTCTGGCGCGATTTGCATGGTTCAGGGCTTTTGGCGCAGGATCTTCCGTTTGAGATCCGGCCAGAACTCAGAGCCGAAATTGCTGGCAAAACGCTTGCCGTAGGCGCCGGCTCCGTGTTCCCCACTCTTCGGGCGTGCCAATCGCCTGGAGTATTCCCGCGTATGCCGCGGATCCCGCCATTGATAGCGGGCTATAAACGTCTTCGGCATGAAAGCTCAGTTTTTCCGTCAGATCGAGCGAATCCGCAGGCTGAGCCATTGCTACAACCGGAATCGCACACAGCCGGACCATGCCGAATCTAGTCATTTAGGCACCAAGCAAACAGTGCCGTCTCATTGCGTAAACCTATAGCTGGTTATACGCCCCCACATTCCGACCGCCTGAAGGACCCAAATTGCAACCGCAACCACCACCACCACATTCAGAATGGTCTTGATGCTGGAGGCCATGGGGATGAACGTATTGATGAGCCACAAGCCCACGCCGACGACGATCAGCGCAATGACGATGGTTATCAAAGGCATATTCATTTACTCTCCTGAAATACTAACGTAGCAATCCGCTATCCGATCGCCGGCTTGATGAACGTGCTAACCAAGAATCCTGCGCCCTTGAACCAGGCGGATTACCAGTACCACCAGACCAACGATCAACAGGATATGAATCAGCCCGCCCGCGGTGTAGGAGGCTAGCATTCCCAACGCCCACAGAACCAGCAGGATTACACAGATTGTCCAAAGCATCTTCTTGATTCCTTCACGTTGCAGAGCTGCAGGTGCGGGTCCAAAGCGGCAAGTTGGAGTTAGATGAGGACTGGCGGCCGACCGGCGCTGCCGGCCCACGGGACTCCACTGCCGCAAGGTGCAAAATCTGCACCGAACCCGGCAGTTGCTGCATTCCGAACGCGGCGGCCGCGAGTTGTCCCCCCAATTCCACTTCACTTGGCACCAGCCGTGCAATCTGGCCCGAGACCACCCGATAGGCGGGGTACCAAGCCCGGACGGCAGGTAGAATTCAGGGAGAGGCTACGCATGAGGAAACCAGACAAGACGCTGGACCGCTTCTGGGATATGCCCCTGCGAGGCCTGCTTGACCAGCTTCAAGCGACTCCTGCCGGCCTGACTTCCACCGAGGCGGAACAAAGACTGGGCCTCCATGGCCCAAACAGCCTGGTAGGAGAGCCTCGCTTCGCCGCCCTGATAAACTTCCTCCGCTTTTTCGCCAATCCCCTCGTCCTTATTCTCCTGGCGGCCAGCGCGATCTCGATCGTACTGCGCGATCCGGTCGGCGGCACAATCATCATCGCCATTGTCCTGCTCAGCGTGATGGTGAACTTTTACGTGGAGTTTCAGGCTCGACATGCAGTGGAGGATATTCGGAAGCAGGTTGCCAGAACTGCCGCGGCGTTACGCGACGGACACGAACTGGAGTTGCCTGTCGCCCAACTGGTCCCGGGGGATATCGTCCGGCTTTATGCGGGGGATCTGGCGCCGGCCGATGCCCGGTTATTGGACTCCAGGGACCTGCACGTGCGCGAGTCCGCGCTTACTGGGGAGTCTTTGCCCGTCGACAAGGCGGCGGCCGACCTTCCGGAAGGGCAACACAACATTGCCGACGCCAGCAATAGCGTTTTCCTGGGAACGGCCGTTCAGACCGGAATCGGCACCGCAGTCATCGTTCGTACCGGCACAGACACCGCCTTCGGCGAGATTGCCCAACGGCTGGCCATGCGCCCGCCCGAGACCGAATTCGGCCGCGGAATACGGCACTTCGGCCTGATGATCACGCGCGTGATCATGCTGCTGGTGCTCTTCGTCTTGCTGGTGAACATCCTCTTACATCGTCCGCTGCTGGAATCGTTCTTGTTCTCGGTCGCCCTGGCCGTCGGGATGACGCCGGAGATGATGCCGATGATCATCACGATTACGTTGGCGCAAGGCGCGCGCCGGATGGCCAGAAAAAAGGTTCTTGTCAAGCAACTTTCGGCCATCGAAGACTTCGGCAGCGTGGAGATTCTCTGCAGCGATAAGACCGGGACCCTGACCGAAGGCGAGATCGTGCTCGACCGGCACGTGGACGTTCATGGCCAGGACAACGAAAACGTCCTCCGGTTCGTCTACCTGAACAGTTACTTTCAGGCCGGCATCAAAAGTCCACTCGACACCGCCATCTTGAAGCATGAGCACCCCGCCATTGCGGAATATGCCAAGGTGGATGAGATCCCTTTCGATTTCAATCGCAAGCGCCTATCCGTGGTGGTGAGCCGCGGCGGCGAGCACCTCCTCATTACCAAGGGCGAGGCGGAGAGTGTCTTTGCCGTCTGTGAGAGCGTCATCATCGACGGGGAACCCCAACCGTTCGACGAAGGCCGGCGAGCCCAAGCGGCAGAGACCTACAAGAAGTTGAGCGCAGACGGGTATCGCACCCTTGGGGTGGCAGTCCTGACAGTGGGGAAGCAGGGCACCTATTCGCAGGCGGCCGAGCAGGAGATGACACTGGCTGGGTTCGCGGCTTTCCTGGACCCGCCCAAGGACGGGATTGTTGCCATTCTCAAGGCGCTGAACCAGAACGGTGTTGCCGTAGTGATCATGACCGGCGACAACCAGTACGTGACGCAAAAGGTAGCCCACGACGTCGGGCTGCCTACCGACCGCATTGTCACCGGCAGTCAGGTCGACACGATGGACGATGCTGCCCTGGCTTACCAGACGGAGCACGGCGCCATTTTCGCCCGCGTGTCTCCGGAACAGAAGAACCGGGTCATCCTCGGCCTGAAGGCGCGCGGGCACGTAGTCGGGTACATTGGCGACGGCATCAACGACGCGCCGTCACTGCACACTGCGGACGTCGGCATTTCCGTAATGAATGGCGTGGATGTGGCAAAAGATGCCGCGAAGATCATCCTGCTGGAGAAGGACCTGGCGGTTTTGAACGAGGGAGTTGTTGAGGGACGGCGATGCTTCGCCAACATCATGAAGTACATCATCATGAGCACCAGCTTAAACTTCGGCAATATGTTCAGCATGGCCGCGGCATCGCTTTTCCTGCCGTTCCTTCCCATGTTGCCGACTCAAATCCTGCTGAACAACTTCCTGTACGACACGTCGCAGGTCGCCGTGCCCGGCGACAACGTCGATCCAGCCCTGCTGCACAAACCCAAGCGATGGCAAATTTCGTTCGTTCGTCAGTTCATGATGATCATCGGCCCCATCAGTTCCATCTACGATTTCCTCACCTTCGGGGTTCTCCTCTGGTTGTTCCACGCTTCCACCCATGCGCCGCTGTTCCGGACCGGATGGTTCGTGGAATCCCTCGCTACTCAGACGCTGGTCGTGTTTGTAATCCGGACCGCCGGCAACCCCTTCCACAGCCGTCCGAGTGGGCGGTTACTGATCGGGGTAATTGCCATCACTGTTGCCGGAGCCGTGCTGCCGTACACCCGCCTCGGCGCCGTCCTTGCGTTTACGCCATTGCCGCTATCGCTGCTAGGTGCGATTTCGCTGCTTGCCTTGACCTACCTCCTCTTGGTACAGGGCGTCAAGACCTGGTTTTATCGCCGCCATGCGATGCTTTGACACGTGGGCCGGCGGCCCGGGGAACACACGGTATGCCGGCTACATGATGACCGTGATCGCAAGTCTAACGCTCGGATAGCTGCGGTTGTACAAGTAGTATCCATCGTCGTAACCGATGTAAACCTCATCAGCCTGGTACCAGTTTTCCGCCCAGTATTCCGGCCAGGGATCCACGAGCAGGAACGAGAAGCCGCCGTACTGAAAACGAGGATAACCCATGTATATGATGGGGCGGCTGTTGATCCGGAACCAGTGTTGACTTCCGAAACTGAGATTGAACTGTGCCTGAGGAATGTAGTAACCGCCGTAGCCTCCACGCTGTGCCCAAGTGCGATGATCGCTTGACCACCGTTGAGCACGATCCTGCTGCCACGTGGCTTGCCCCTGCCACGCGCCCTGCTGATGCCATCCGAGCTGCTGCTGCCACGCGACTGCCTGCTGCTCGGTACGCTGCGGCTGCTGTTGTTGCCGGGCCTGCTGGGGGCGTAGTGCCTGCTGCTGTTGCCGAGCGGGTTGGGCATGTTGCTGTTGCTGGGGCTGCTGCGCCCGCTGCTGCTCCTGTTGTCGAGCGGGTTGGGCATATTGCTGTTGCTGAGGCTGTTGGGCCCGCTGATGCTCCTGCTGTTGTCGAGCGGGTTGGGCATGTTGCTGTTGCTGAGGCTGCTGCGCCCGCTGCTGCTCCTGTTGTCGAGCGGGTTGGGCATATTGCTGTTGCTGAGGCTGTTGGGTCCGCTGATGCTCCTGCTGTTGTCGAGAGGGTTGGGCATGTTGCTGTTGCTGAGGCTGTTGGGCCCGCTGCTGCTCCTGCTGTTGTCGAGCGGGTTGTCCGTGTTCCTGCGGCTTGCCCCCTTTTTCGTCCTGCTTGTCGGCCTGCGCGTACGCGGGTACCATCGTCGCGAATAGCAGATAGAGGGCCACGGTACTAGTAACTCGAACGAACTGCATAATCATTACCTCCGTTAAGGTCGCTACGGGACATGCACGCAGCCGACCAGACCACCTAACCGGGCTTCAACGCTGCCCTCTCGGCCTCGGCCCTCGTTGTGTGCACCGTCCGATCCGAATGATTAGTGAGTGCAGGACCGGCCTCAGTGTAGGATGCCCGATAGGTAGACTACGAGGAGAACCAATAGTATGGTGCCCAGTCCCACGCCCGCACCCCCGCCATAACCCCACCGGGTATGCCCATAGTATCCTCCGCCAGCGCCTAAAACCAACAACAGAACGATAAGCAGTAATAGCATTTCCCATTTCCTCTCTTCTAATCGTCAATCCGGCTGTGATTTGATCACTTCCTAATGTCGTCGCCGGTGTATTCGACCGTCTGTTCGGCAGGCACTTCGCCACGATGCACCGGGACCGCCGGCGCCCTCTCCGTCGGCTTGTCCGTCGTCCCGTAGTCGGCGGCAGCCTCAGAGCCGGACGAGACGTCGCGGGCGCCTGTGTCTTTCAGGGTTCTCTTCGCCCGGTCACGCCACTCCGGGCTGTCGCAGTGAACGGACAAGAGAATGCCGCCGCTTCGGTTTCTGCCTGCGTACCGCTTGGCAACATATTCGGTAAGACCCAGTCCTGCCAGCAATCCCACGATCCAACCCAGTGCCCCGCCGGCACCGGCGCCAGCCAAAGCAGCCAGCAGCGGTCCAGCCGCGATGAGTGGCGCTAAGACCGTGGTGGAGACAGTCTGAGTGGAAACGAACCAAGCCAACGCCGATCCCACCACCGCGCCCGCCGCTGCTCCCGTGGCCGCGCCTTTGAGCGCCTTGTTGTGTTTCTCGTGCGCGAAATCCTTTGAGCCTAGGTTGTCAGACGACAAGACCGAGATGTCGGGCGCCCTATACCCCGCCTTATGCAGGACGTCGATAGCAGCCGAAACGGTTGCCCGATCCGCATAGATTCCCATGACCGATGTATTTCGTTCCATTTAGCATTCCTCCTTATGGAAGTACCTTAGTTCTGTCTAAGCACGAGGCGGGCCAAGTGGTGGAGACCGGCGCGGTGGGGGGCATGGAATAAGGCGGCCGTGCCCGCGTGCAGAAGTTGCCTCTCCACATGCACATTTCGCTGAACAGGAAGGTCGGACAGCGTGGCTCCCGACAGAACGTCCCTACATCACACACACGGCTAACACGGCGGCAAACGTGCCACGGAAGGATAGCCTGAGAACGTAAAGGAAAGACCTGAAGGAACCCGAGCGCGAAAGCCGCGGCGCCGCCATTTAGAAACCATGCGCCTGGCAAGGGATGTGGATCGATGAAACCGACCCGAGCACGGATCGCGGATTTCTGGTGCAGGTTGATGCACACAGAGCCCATGTGGCCCTCGCACGGCCAGTACGAATGCCGGACGTGCGGACGGCGGCAGCGGGTCTGCTGGGAACAGCGTTCACCGGCTACGATGGGCGTGACGGGATTGCCGTGCGAAACGCAGATCCAACCACTATCGGGGGCCATTGTTCGGCCGCTTGCCCGGATGGAACTGAGAGGTCAATTCAATGCAGATTGATGAAGATGCCAGCATTGCGGTCGTGGTCAATCGAGCTTGGGCAAATCTGCATGGCGTAAAAATGTTTCTCCGCCCGCACGAGAATCCACAACCGGAAATTCGCGGGGTTGACGAAAGTCACATACTATTCGTCAGAGTCCTCGATTCCGACGACCCCAGGGGCCTATGGATCGAATTGAATGCGGACAAGCGAAAGCAGGATTCTACCGTGGAGCGGTCACGCCTCCTGGTTCCGTGGAGCCAAGTCTTGGCCATCGTTGTTGCGAACCAGTTTTCGGCTGCGGTCCGGCAGGAGGCACGAAAGATCGGATTTACAGACGAAACCGAACCGGAATGAGTCGGCGAGATACCTCTCCTCCCAATCGCCCATGAGCGCCAGGCAAACACGGGGTACGGTCTAAGAGTGAGATGTGGCCGCCAGGTTGCTTAGGAGTTCTTGAACTGGCGAAGCATCCCTTCAACCTTCCACCTCTGTTGCAACCGGCAGGCAGAAAGAAGAGTGGGCTATCGCAACAGCGTGCTTGCGGGAGCCGGTGTTTCGATTAATTATCACCGCTCACTTGCCTCTCCCTTGTTTGTTGCAGCAGAGGGATCTTTGTTTGGGATGTTCTCATTATGGTCTTTCAATGGATTGTGTCATTCGCAGCACTTCCTGCATCCTGAGAAGTAATAACTGCATGAGCCTCTAGGTCTGTGACCGCTTAAAAGGTTTGGGTTTGTAGCCGAACTTTCGACGAGCGGCCTTGCGATTGAACTTCCAGTCGATCTTGACCCGATCCCGGTTCACCCGCCGGTTCCAGGCTTTCGTTTCTTGGCGTAGAGTCTTCAGATCAGGGATGCGTCGATGTCCCAGGCATTGCCGCGAAAAGATCCCGATCTCGATCTCCGCCTGATTCAGCCAACTGCCGTGAGTTGGCGTGTAATGGACGGTGAACCGATCCCAGACTTCGGCGGCCATATCGGCGCCAAAGGCATCCGCCAACGCTTTGCGGCGATGGATGTTGAGGTTGTCCATTACCAGATGGATCGTCTCCGCTTCCGGATATTCCATCGCCAGGGTGACCGCGATCTGAGCGAACTCGAAGCCCGAGCGGTCCGGCGTCGCGAAGGTGAAATGGCGGCCCGCCTTCGGCTCTACGGCGCAGAAAACATTGGCGGTTCCTCGGCGCTCATATTCGTTATCCCGTCGCGCTTCTCGCCCGGGAGTCGCCGGCGAGGCGGGCCGCACGTCGGCGTGCAGGGTGATCGGCTTCTCATCCACACAGATCACCGGCTCCTGCCTGTTATACGGCCGTTCGTACACTTCCAAGACGTCTTCCATCTTGGCGATGTACTCATCATCCAGGTCCGCCACTACCCACATTTTTTTCCCGCCACGGCTTCAGGTCGTGGCTCAACAGGAGAATCCGAACCGTTTCCCTTCCGACGCGCGGAACTAACTTGCGTTTCACGGCTTCCTCCGCCACGAGGCGCACCGTCCAACGGGCGCGCCCTTCCGGCGGACTACTACATACCATCGCAATCAAACGTTGCTTCTCGCTTGCATCGAGTACTTCCGCTGCACCAGGCCTCGGTCTTTCATACAGTGCCCGATCCAAACCGCCTCGCTGGTAACGACGGCCGATATTTCGTATGGCTTGGGCCGTCAGCGGGACCAAGTTGGCGATCTGCGGAGCGCTGGCGCCCTTCGACAATTGCAGCAGCGCCAATGCGCGCAGGACAACCCGAACCTGCTGGACGCCGCCGCTCAGCAACTTTACAAGCTCTTTTTGATCCCTTGACGCGATGTCGATACTCAGAGGTGGACGACCCATACCTCGAGTATGCGCCAAAACAATTCTACATAAAAATGGTTTTTGCCAATTCTTCAAGCGGTCGAAGACCTAGCACAATTGGGTAGGTTAGTTGGGGGAGCTATTCAGTGTTGTTGGGCGAGGCTTGTTTCTCAAGTCCCAGCAAGCACAGCCCTGGAGCGAGATGACAGACCTGTTTTTCGCACCGTTCCGTTCCGATGGACCTTGGAATGCTTTCCCTCTTTCGTTTGCGACCGGCCAGCCATTGCTGCAGGTATGGCGCCCGACAAAGCGGAGAGCCGGCCGCAAACATTCGAGAACAGAGGAGAAAAAGCAAATGAGTGTTTTGAGAACAGTAACAGCGACGGCGTTTTGCCTCACGCTAATGGGCATGGCATTCGCACCAACCGCAAAGGCGGATGCGTGGAACAGAAAGACCGTGATGACTTTCAGTGGACCAGTGGAGATTCCGGGAGTCCACCTCAAGGGGTGGGGGGTGTTGCCAGCCGGTACCTATGTGTTCAAGATCCTGGACTCACAGTCTGACCGCCACATTGTCCAGATCTTCAACGCTGATGAGACGCAATGCTACGCCACCATCTTGGCGATCCCGAACTATCGCCTCAGGGCGACCGGCAAGACGGTAGTCACTTTCCGGGAGCGGCCGGCGGGCCAACCGGAGGCGCTGCGCGCATGGTTCTATCCGGGCAGAAACTGGGGTGAAGAGTTCGTTTACCCGAAGGCGAAGGCAATAGAACTGGCCAAAGTGACCAACACGCCCGTCCTCTTCGTGGCCGCCGAAATCCCGGTGGAAGTCGCGGAGCCGATCAAGACGGCGGACGAGCCAGTGGTCGTGGAACTAAAGCAGGCGCCCATTATGGCGATTAAACCCACAGGAGAAGAGGTGGAAGTCGCCGACGTGGTTACACCGCCACCAGCGCAGGAAATGGCGGCGGAGAAGGCCGAGCCGATAGCGGTAGCGGCAGCGTCAAAAGAACTCCCGAAAACGGCGAGTCCGTTGGGACTGATCGCGCTGCTCGGGTTGCTTGCTCTAGGCGCCGCCTGGACTCTCCGACTGGTACAACTGCGCGTTATGTAGGGGCCTTAGCCCACGACAGCGGCACGTCTTTGTCCGGCGCGCCTGCGGCCGGGGGTGGTGTCGCCGACGAAATTTTGCCGGGCAACTTGCCGGGGCCCGGCACACTCGGAGGGGAGTACATGAAAGCTCTGTTTTGGATTGGAATGATGGTGCTGATTTTGGGTGTCGCTTCGCTCGTTGTGCCGATACCCCGCTCCGAGCGGGAAGGGTTCGAAGCTGGCGGCGTGTCCGTCGGCGTTGAAACCCGGCACAAGGAAAAGGTGCCGCCCCTTGTGAGCGCGTTGCTGATGTTGGCCGGAGTCGGCACGATGTTTGCCGTAAACGTAAAGATGAAGAGCTAGTGCGGCTTCCTGTGTGGTGCGTTCCGCCGTGCGCAGCTGGATTGTCAGGCCTCGGTACATGGGCGAAGTCGAGAAGGAGCGCAGCGATGAGAAGGTGGCTGTCACTGGCGGGAGAGCGCGGCGCCGTGAAAACGTTGGTTCTCCTGATCCTTCTCCTGATTTGCCTGGCAGGCTACGCCAGACCTCAGGCTCGCCCATCGAGACAAGATGACGACCCTGGATCTTTCCGCATCTCGGTGGACGTCGCCCTGGTGGTGTTGCACGCCACGGTGACCGACCGGGAAGGTGGCTTTGTCCACAACATGGGCGAGCAGGATTTTACGGTTTATGAGGACGGTGTGCGGCAACCCATCCGGCTCTTCAGAAATGAAGATATTCCGGTCACCGTGGGACTGGTTGTCGACCACAGCACAACAATGCGGCCGAAACTCGCGGAGGTGACCGCCGCGGCCCGGACGTTCGTACGGTCCAGCAATCGGGAAGACGAAATGTTCGTCGTCAACTTCAACGAGAGGGTATCGCTGGGCCTGCCCGGCACGATCCGGTTCACCAATAGCGTCGCCGAACTGGAGAACGCGATTACGGCCGTACCTACCCGGGGCGAGACGGCTCTTTACGACGCGGTCGCCGAGGCGTTAGGCGAATTGCAGGCAGGCAGCCGGGATCGGAAAGTGTTGATCGTCGTCAGTGATGGCGGCGACAACGCGAGTAAGCGCAGCCTGACCCAGGTCATGAAACTGGCCCAGCAATACAGCGCCGTAATCTACACCGTGGGTCTATTCGACGAAGAAGATCCAGACCGGAACCCGGGCGTACTCAAACAGCTGGCAGAGGCGACGGGCGGCGAAACCTTCCTTCCTGACCAGTTCGGCGAAGTGGTGGCCATCTGCCAGCGCATCGCCCGGGACATCCGTCATCAATACACGATCGGATATGTTCCAGACAACCCCGGTCGTGACGGTACTTATCGGGCGATCCGGGTAGTCGCCCGGGCAAAAGGCCACGACAAAATGTTCGTGCGCACGCGCACCGGCTACATAGCCGGCGCGAGACCACGGCTTGATGAGAAGGGCGCCAGGTGAGGCTTGTAGTCAGGAAACAACCGGACGCGCTTTTCGTGGGGTCCACGTACGGCCCCGAAAGGAATCACCGTCGCCGTCGAAAGGATCCAGTCGTTCGCGCCCAATACCGCCGCGCCCTGCCAGGCGACGCGTTCGGTACAGTGTCGTTCCGTTTGGGGCGCACCACCTGGCCTCCGGTGGCTTACCTGCGCTTCACTTGCACCGAACTGATGTTGCCGCTATCCGAAACGACCGAGCAGCCGATGTCGAAATCATACGAGCGCCCATTGTTGCCGCGTTGCGCGCTGGCGGTCCCGGCGATCCAGTCGCTCCGGCGGTTGTCGGCGGTCAATGAACCGAATTGCACGTTCCGGTATCCGTCTCGCTGAATCCGCTGCTCAACCGCGCGCCGGCACGCGGGGGTCGCATCGTCGCGGCCGGCATAGCGATCGGCCGTCGCCGCATCCCGTCCCTGAGAGATGTCCACTCCCCGAACTCTGCCATCAGCCAGATTTATCGCGCACGAAAAGCGGTACGTGTCACGGTCGTTTCTCCGGTGCACATCAAAGGAGCCCCTGATCGTGTCGTTCCAGCCCGGGTTGTCGTCAGCATTCCGGTGTCCGAAATCGATGTCGCGGAGGCCGAACTGCTGATTCGCTCTTTCCCGGACAGCATCCCGGCATGCCTGGAGGACTCCATTCGGCGGGGCCCGGCGATCTCGACCGTCGAAGGGCTGGTCCGTGCGGCTGGGGCCCTTGGCTTCTCCGCGCCACACCAGGTCGAAGGTGTAGCCTTCGGAGCCACCATCGGGATCCTGGACCCTCACGACGGCTGCGCCACGGCCGCTCCTTGGGTCCTGGATCAGATCCTGTCTTCCGCGCCCATCGACGCCGGTGAAGCGGAAGTCAGCCGGATTCGTGGGCATCGGTCCGGAACACTCGAACCGGCGCCATTGCGCAGGCTGCCCGGATAGCGTTCGAAGGAAGCCGCGGTCACTGCGGATTTCAACATCTGCGGAGCCGTCCACGTAAACCTCGATGGTGCACTTGCCGGTGTCGCCGCCACTACCGCCGGCAAGAGTGGCCTGGCGCTCCGCGGTCTGGGCGCTTCCCTGCCCAACCAGAGCAGCGGCGGCAGCCAGTGTCAGAAGATAACGCTCGAAGTTGCTCATATGGTAGAAACCAGCATTTTAATGGCCTGGTCCAAGCCGCGTTGCGGGTTCCGGAAGTTACGCTCATTTGGAAAGTGATACTCCTAGCGCGGCCACCGGAGGATGCCGTAGGTCCACATCCACCGCCTGCAACCGG
The DNA here is from genome assembly GCA_963796675.1 of Terriglobia bacterium. Lineage (GTDB taxonomy): Bacteria > Acidobacteriota > Terriglobia > Bryobacterales > Bryobacteraceae > CAWCDJ01. The sequence continues at coordinate 22,787 of CAWCMS010000013.1, read as the reverse complement.
TCGAGTTCCTTGAGTACCCTGGCCCAATCGTCGCCGTTAGCCTTGGTTGTGATGGGAGCGTCAAGGTCGTGGTAGAAAGCAAGAATATCGCTTCGGAGCTCTTGAGGCATTTCAATGTAGCGGCCCTGCAACTTGTCCAGCAGCCGCGAGTAAGCGGTGTCCGTAAGTCTGTATTTTCCGGCCTTGGTGAACTCTCCCACGTCGAGATTGTCATTCGGTAGCTTGAGACTGCCCGTGCCCTGTTCGGAGAGAAGTTCGCGATAACGGGCAATCGTCGCGTTGAAGCTGGCCATGTACATCTTCTCGGTTTCGGGTGTCAGCCTCTTAAAGTCCAAGGGCCGGAACGGACCTATCTTTGGCAAAATGCGCATCAGAAATGCCAGGATTGTCGACCGGATCCCCGGCCGCTCATAAGTCGAGCCCCAGCCCTTCTCATAGCTAGAACGAGATAAATTGTAGAGAAACGTTTTACGCGTGACGCTGGGAGCGTCCTTCCGGATCTCCTGTTTCCTGATTTGCCAGGCAACTCTGGTCATAGCCGGAAGAATCGTCCCGACCGCACGGCGATACGATCCGATGGCGAGATCGACATTCATGAATACGGAATCCAGTCTGATTCCGTAGGTGTTCTCGAACGCCCGCTCGAGCAGCGGTTTCGCCACTTCAAATCCGATGAAATCTTTATATGCGGCGGACGCGTAGCGGCCCTTGGCCGCCTGAAAGACATCGAATGCGAATTCCGTCTTGCTGTGCGAGAACGGATCGTCGGCATAGGTTACCAGCTTTCCGAACTTCAGGCCAAGCTTCGGATAGAACAAAGGAACTGCCCGGTTAACGGCCATTGAGTGACCATGGTTGTCGGCGGCATAGTGTGACAACGCTCCCAGGGCGAAAGCGTATTCATTCAGGTCTTGGGAGTCGCGGATCAGGTTGAGGATGAAATCGCCGCTCCGGACGTAATGCGTCAAATCGCTGAAGAGCTTGCTGCCGAACGGATAATACCCCAGATCCTGAATGATGCATCCTCCGTAGGCGTATGCGTGCGCTTGCGTCATCTCGTCCGGGGTAGCAGCCGGGAATCGCTTGAGTAGCAGTGGTTTGATCGCCCTGTCCCAAGTCGAATCGATAATCGCTTCGTGGGTAAGAACGGAATAGGAGTAGGCGGCTGGGATGGGAAAGAGAAGCAAAAGCCCCAGAGCGGCCGAAGGCCGGAGTGTTCGGAGCCGGCGCATTACGTCATGTTGTGTCATGGCTTCCTCGGGCGGGCCTCCAGGTGTTGAAACGACACCAGACCGCAGATGGAATTCAGCTGTCCACCTTGCCCGGCGGATCCCTCTGTGCACTAAGAAACCCAGAGACTGCGATTCGTAGAATGGTTGCTTTCGTCTGCCGCATAACTTCCTGTTGGCGCGTGAGGGCACGTTCGTGACCACCAGTGACTGCGGGCGTTCTACTTGGCTTGGAAGCTATATGCCGCGGTAAATCCCGCACTTTAGGTGCAATTCCTGCATCTTGCTCCTAAGCCGACGGAACCGCTCGCTATTGCAGTGCGCATCCGCAATGACCAGGATTCTATGGTCTCGAAATTACAGGATTGGCAGGCCTCCAGATTCATGTAGCGTCCAAGGGGTCGCGAGGCTCAGTTGGTGCTTACTCTGCCACCCCGAAGCTGAAGATACTGCTATGGACGAGAAGCCGGCGCCCGGAGTTGTCCGGCCGGGGACGGAAGGAACGCCTTCACCCCCGAATCTCCCAAACACTACGGGGCAGCCAGGGCGGGGGCGGCAACTCGTTCCCGGATTTCGAAGTCGAGCAGGATCTTCCAACCGTGGGTCCTAAAAGCCTGCCACTCGAAGGCTGCCGCATCAATCATCTGAAGATGATTCTGCTGGCACTTGATGACATTACCGAGCGCAAACTAGCTCTGCAGGCCGGCCTTGAATGTCATGGTTATATCCGGACGGACTCACGGTGTCGTCTTGAAAGAGGTGTCAAGAAGAGGGCACCATTCCTCCGAAAGCCCTTTACGCCGGTCGACTCGCGCAAAAAGTGCGTGAGACCCTGGATTCGGCCGCCAAGTCCGACCGGCACTATTGATCGCGGCTCATCCGGCGGCTGCCTGATTGCTAGGCGGCATTCGCGGGTCGGAAAATCTCGCATCTGACGTGCAGCATTTGCATCCAGGCTCCGGGGATTTCCCGCAGCCACAGATGCAGGCTCAGCGCGCAAGCCTGCAAATCGCGGAAATCCGCTCTGGACCGTCTCGTGCAAAGGACGGTAGACGGACCACGTGGGCGAGGGAGATGCGAATGCAGATAGCACATAACGAGATGGGCGGCGCTCAGGAAATCCTTGAGCGAAAAGAGGCCGAATTAGTTCGGGTGTTGCGGAAGCGAGACGGCATCACCATCGAGAAGAGCGCCGATCAAATGGACGAGATTCAATATGCGTCGGAACGAGATCTGGCGATTCGAAACGTGGACCGCGAGTCCGGCCTGCTTCGCGATGTGAAAGCCGCACTGCGCCGGGTTCACGACGGCAGTTTCGGAACCTGTATTGAGTGCGATTTGGCGATCAGCGCGAAGCGCCTCGCGGCCGTGCCGTGGGCGCCGCGTTGTATCCAGTGCCAGGACACCGCTGATCGTAATGGGCAGGAGAGAACGGAATCTCTCGGCGAGACACTCGACGATGCCGCGTAAATAACGGCTCTCCCCCGCTGTGGCGCAAAAGGAATGAGTAGGTTCAAGTTGAAAACAACCTCCAACATTCGAACCGTCGCGTTTCTGGGCGATTATCTGCCGCGCAAATGCGGCATCGCCACATTTACATCCGACCTGCTTGGGGCCGTGGCAGCCAGGAATCCTCACAGCCAGTGCTTCGCGGTGCCCGTCAATGACATCTATGGGGCCTATCGGTATCCGGAGGTCGTTCGCTTCGAGATTGAGGAGCAGGATCTGGGTTCCTACCGGCGCGCCGCCGATTTCCTAAACACGATCAACGTGGACATTGTCTCGGTCCAGCACGAGTTCGGGATCTTCGGCGGTCCAGCCGGCAGCCACTTATTGGCGCTGCTCCGTGGCTTGAAGGCCCCGGTGGTCACCACTCTCCACACCGTACTTCTCAAGCCGAACGCCGACCAGCATCGCGTAATGCAGGAGTTGACCGCGCACTCAACCCGGCTTGTGGTCATGACGGAGCGGGGACGAACGATCTTGCAGGAGGTCTACCAGGCGCCACGGGCGAAGATCGATGTCATCCCGCATGGAATACCGGACGTTCCATTCGCCGCCTCGGAATATTACAAGAGCCAGTTTGGCGTGGGCGGCAAGATGGTGCTACTCACATTCGGGTTGCTCTCGCCGAACAAGGGGATCGAACATGTGCTTCATGCTTTCCCGGATATCCTTGCTGAGTTTCCCGACGTTGTCTATATCGCGCTGGGCGCCACGCACCCCAACGAGCTACGAGCGCGAGGCGAAGCCTACCGGCTCAGCCTTGAAGCCATCGTAAAGAGAAACAGGCTCGCTACCAACGTGATCTTTCACAACCGCTTTGTGGAGCTGAAGGAACTGACCGAATTCATAGGTGCGGCAGATCTTTATATTACTCCTTATCTGGACGAAGCCCAGATAACGTCGGGAACATTGGCGTATGCGTTGGCGCAGGCAAGGCCGTGATCTCGACGCCGTATTGGCACGCTGCCGAATTATTGAGAGACCAACGTGGCGTACTGGTGCCATTCGCAGACGCGAGGGCGATTGCGCGCGAGGCCAGTGCTTTGCTGCGGGATGGAACGCGCCGAAATTCCATGAGCGATAACGCCTACGAGTTGGGCCGCGAGATGGTGTGGAGCAAAACTGCGGGTTCGTATATGCGCTCCTTTGAACTGGCACGAGGGCAGCGGACGCCGGGGCCCCGCAAATCTGTTGCTGCGAACGGGTCCGGCCACCGGCCGCATGAATCGCCGGAACTGATTCTGGACCATCTTTACCATATGACCGATGCGACGGGCATCTTCCAGCACGCGACCTTCACCACGCCGAATCGTTCGGAGGGCTACTGCACAGACGATAACGCCCGCGCGCTCATTTTGGCGATATTGCTCCGCCAGTTGAAAGAAGCTCCGAAGCGTGTCAGGGCGCTTGCTACAACCTACGCCGCGTTCCTGGCCTCCGCCTTCGATCCAAAGACGACACGTTTTCACAATTTCCTCAGCAGTGATCGCTGTTGGCTCGATGAGCGGGGGCCGAAGATTGTCATGGCCGGGCGATTTGGGCGTTGGGCACCGCCGTGGGGCGGTCGCCGCACCGGAGTTCGCAGACGAGGGCCGAACAACTCTTCGCGCAGGCGCTGCCGGCCGTGACGGATTTCACCTCGCCGCGGGCGTGGGCATTCAGCCTGCTCGGCATTCACGAATATCTGCACCACATGAAGGGAAAGCGCCTCGCTATGGCCGTCCGCGCGACGCTGACCGGGAGGTTGGTGACGATCTTCGACACCGTCGCCGAACCCGGTTGGACCTGGTTTGAAGAGGCTTTGACCTATGACAACGCGAAACTGGCTCACGCCCTGATAATCAGCGGAAGCGCTACCGGCCAGAAGAGCGTCTACGAGCGGGGCATTGAAGCGTTGCGCTGGCTTGTGGGCATACAGACCTCACAGCAGAGTAAACTGCGGCCCATTGGCAGTAACGGATTCTACAGGCGTGGCGGCATACGCGCGAACTTCGACCAGCAACCCATCGAGGCACAGTCCACCGTCTCGGCCTGCCTGGAAGCGTACCGGGCCACAGCCGACCCGTGGTGGTATGAACAGGCGCAGAAAGCATTCGACTGGTTCCACGGCTGGAACGATCTCGGCCCGGAACTTTGCGCCCTCCAGAGCGGCGGCTGCCGGGATGGGCTGCACGCGGACCGAAGCAGCGAAAACCAGGGAGCGGAATCGAGGCTGGCGTTCCTTTTGTCGTTGGCGGAAAGGCGGTTGATACAGAATACAGCCGCTGGCATTCAGCAAGCGAGTCTGGCAGCCCCGATTACGCAATGAGACCCGGCGTGGAAAGCACGCGATAAAGGAGAAGAGAATGGCATCTACCGCCACATCGTTAGACTTGAATACGCACCTTGAGGATGCGTTAGCCCACTTACCAATCTCCAACACGACAGAATACGGAAAAGGACAGATGATTTACGGTCCGGACGTCGTGTCGAATAGAATCTACCTCGTCATTACCGGCAAAGTCGGGGTCTCGCAGATAGCCGAAAACGGCACAGAGGTGCTGTTGGAAATTATACGGCCCGATGAGGTTTTTGGCGAGTCGGCATTTCTCGGCGTTGCGCCGTCCGAACGCGCCACAGCCATCGAACGCGCCAAGGTCATGAATTGGGCAATCTCCGACATGGAAGACCTCGTGACGAAGCGCCCGCGTCTTGCGGTAGCGCTGCTGCAGATTCTCGCGCAGCGCAACGCTGAGCTCACGCGCCGGGTCGAGAGCTTTTCAATCGACACCATCGAACGGCGGCTCGCTCGGTCGCTTCTCAGGTTCTCCGAGCGGCTGGGGACTCCGCAGAAAGATGGATCCGTACGGATGATGCCGCTCACTCACGTGTTGCTGTCACGTTATGTCGGTACTTCCCGCGAGATCGTCACGCTGTATATGAATCGCTTCAGGAAACAGGGCTATGTGAGCTACTCTCGCCAGAGTATCCTTCTCCATTGTGATAGCTTAAAGACTGTGCTCGATAGAACTGGTGTCCCTGCGGCTGGAAGCGTCAGGTAGGCCTTTCGCTTGTAGTGCGGAAGGTGCCCGGTCGTAACCGCGGCCGGGTTGCTCACGACCATCGCTGGGACTACGCCCGAGATCACAACCGGGATTACGATGGCAAACACGATCGCGAATAACGCATGTCGAAGACTTCGACGGTCGGATCCTGGAACAGAATTTCAAGCCGTGCGGGCTACCGGGATAGGGACCTGGTTGAAAGGGTTCTGGTTCGGGATGAAAGCAGGGCGTTGACCGGATCCGGCGGCGCCAAAGGCAAAACCTGCACTTGCCGTAACAGAACCTGCATCTGATAAAGCCTCTTTCCCTCCCTTTGCCGCCCTCCCAGCCTTTCGCGCATCTTCGGGTACCCGCAAGGCCTTTGCCTGCAAGCTTGCCGCAGTGATGCCGAAGACCGGCAGCAGATGGCGCCAACCGTGCAGTAACAGCGGGGTCGCGATAAGTACATGCGGCAGAAGAGGCACAACAGATGAAACTAGTAGTCGTGGTGGGTCTGGCCCTCACAACATCATTGCTTGCTATCGATAGGGAGCCAGCCAAACGGTTGGGAGAGGCAGCGTCGGTCTTCTCGGAGGTTATGGCAACACCCGACAAGGGGATTCCCCAGGATCTGCTTGAGAAGGCGCACTGCATCGTCATTGTACCGAGCCTTAAGACTGCGGCTTTCTTGGTTGGAGGAAAGTACGGGAAGGGCTACCTCTCGTGCCGTATCAAGGGGGGCGAAGGCTGGTCAGCGCCCGCCACGGTTCGCATCGAAGGGGGTAGCGTAGGCTTTCAGATCGGCGGCTCTACAACAGATCTGATTATGCTGGTCATGTCGCAACGCGGAGCGGAAAAACTACTCGAGAGTAAGTTCACGCTCGGCGCCGAAGGCTCAGTTGCCGCCGGCCCCGTGGGACGGACCGCAACCGCTCAAACCGACGCCCAGATGCACGCTGAGATCCTTTCGTGGTCGCGTTCCCAAGGCCTATTTGCCGGACTTGCCCTGGAGGGAGCCACTCTGCGGCAGGATCTCGATGACAACGCCACACTTTACGGCAAAAAACTGGAAAACCGGGAGATCATAACCGGCGGGATGCGCGCGCCCAAATCGGCCGCTCGCCTGATCGCCCTCCTGAACAAGTACTCCCCGCGAGAGAACTCTGAGCGTACGGGGACTGAGCAGTAGAGGACACCATGAAACTTATCGGTACTTTCTTGACTTTATGTGGGCTTGTGGCGGCGCAGTCGTCACAAGCTCCGAACCCGGTTCAACAGTCAACCGAGAATACGGCTAGGATGGCCGCGGGCTCGATGCCCATCTATCGCATAACCGTGGTCGAGCGGACTACGAAAGCGGTCAATTACAATCACCGCGGCGGGGCTACGAAGATTGATTTTCTCGGCACGCCTCTGCTGCCCAAGGCCCACGGCGAAGCGAAAGTAGAGAGTAAGCAGGGCTATATCGAAATTGAAGTGGAATTCCGCAACCTTCAGCCTGCCACCGCTTACGGGGCGGAATACCTGACTTACGTGATGTGGGCTATTACCCCGGAAGGCCGGGCGACCAACTTGGGCGAAGTGCTGTTGAACGGAACCAACAGCAAGCTGGACGTTACTACCGAACTGCAGTCGTTCGGTTTGATTGTTACCGCGGAGCCATACTTTGCCGTGACCCAACCTAGCGACGTTGTGATAATGGAGAATGTCGTCCGGCCGGATACCCGTGGAGCAGTCGAAACGGTAGACGCGAAATACGAGCTACTAAAGAGGGGCCAGTACACTGTAAACGTGAATCCGGCCGAGATTAAGCCTCTGATTCTGGATAACAAGACTCCGCTCGAGCTGTACGAGGCTCGCAACGCCGTCCAGATCGCGCGCTGGACGGGCGCCCAACAATATGCGGGTGAAACATTCCACAAGTCAGTCCAGGGCCTTGAAAAGGGCGAGAGCTACTTGAAGAGCAATGCGGGGAGGAAGTCTGTGGTTACGGTCTCACGAGAGGCCGTCCAAATGGCTGAGGATGCCCGCATTATTACCGTAAAGAAGATCGAGGAGGAGCGGCTGGCCAACGAGCGCCAGGCCGGCGCAGACCGTGAGGCGCTCGCCGAAAGCGGACGCGCAGCTGCACAGGCCGACGCCGCGCTTGCTACCCGGGACGCAGAGGCGGCGCGGGTTGCTGCACAGGCTGAAGCGGACCGCTTGAAGCGCGAAAACGACGCGAAGATGGAGGCTGCTCAGAATGAGGCGGATCGGGCAAAGCGTGCCAACGCAGCCCATATGGCCGCGGCGCAGGACGAAGCCGATCGCTTGAAGCGCGAGAACGATGCTACAACGGCTGCCGCCCAGACTGAAGCCGATCGTCTGAAACGCGAGAACGACGCTACAACGGCCGCCGCCCAGACTGAAGCCGATCGCTTGAAACGTGAGAACGAGGCGCAGCAAGCCAGCGCGCATGCGGAACTCGATCGGGCTGCGAAGGACAAGGTGCAGGCGGAGGCGGAGAAGTCCGAACTGCGAGCTCAACTGCTGCGCCAATTCAACGACGTTCTACAGACCCGCGATACAGCGCGCGGCCTGATCGTGAACATGTCGGATGTTCTTTTCGACACCGCTAAGTACTCGTTGCGGCCTATCGCCCGCGAGAAACTTGCGAAGGTGGCCGGCATCGTCTCCGGGCATCCAGGCCTGAAGCTGGACGTTGAGGGATACACTGACAGCGTTGGCGGAGACGAGTACAATCAGCAGCTCTCCGAGCGGCGCGGCGCAAGTGTACGCGATTACCTGGTACAGGAAGGTATGCCGGTGGCTTCGGTGACGTCGAAGGGCTTCGGCGAAACGGCCCCGGTGGCATCGAATGAAACCGCGCAAGGGCGGCAGCAGAATCGGCGTGTGGAACTAGTGATTTCCGGTGACATAATTGGCGCGGAGATCGGCACGCCGGTCGTAGCCAAATGATCGGAGGGTGACTCGGTGCGGAGGCCGCCACGCTGGTGGCGGACCTCCGCAGCCACGTTGCAGCGGATGGTTTCATCATCACGCCACCTTATGCATCGCGGCCTATGGATTTCTGGTGGCCGAACGGAGCCGTTTTCCCCCCTCAGCCCAAGTCGCCAATCTTGGACTACCAACTCCCGATCCACCGCCACACTTCCGACCGCGTGGTTCGCCGCGTTCGTCCCGAGCGGCATCATCCGCGCTTCATCACTACCTTGAGAACGGTCCTGGCCCGACACCCTTTCGGAGGGACTGCTTCCGGTCCCCCTGCGGGTCGCGCTCCGGCTGATCGTCCGCGCCGATATCTGCGAGGTTGTCCCAGGCGATTGCGGCCCAACCGGTGAGGACAAAACAACCGAGGCAGATCTCTTTATAGAGAACCCTACCCCTTCGAGCCACGATACGCTTCCGGAAAGCGATTGGCCAGGCGCGTGCAGTAAATAGACGTGCGAACCAAAGGAAAAGGTCGTAATCAACAGGAAGGAGAAAAAGGATATGACTTGGGATCAACTCGAAGCCGAATGGAAAGAGTTTGCAGGCTCGGCGCGCGCGCACTGGAGCAAACTCAACGACGATGATTGGCGAACCATCACCGGCAAGAAGGAGCATCTGATCGAGCGCATCCAGGAGCGATATGGACTTGCGAAAGAGGAAGCCGAAAGGCAAGTCGACGAGTGGTCACATGCTTTGCAGGACATTGTCGGAACATCGCAAGCCCACTGATACTCCGCGGTCCCGCTGCGACAAAGCCCTGACCGCCCGGAGTCACTTGACCATTCGTCGTTACGCCCGGGCGTGTCACTCCTTTTCAACTGGGTCACTCATTCGTCCTCGAGAGAACCGGCTCAGCAGAAAACAACCTGGTCCGATTCGTGCGTTAGCAGGAGTGCGATGGATTGGAATGACTGAAGAAATAGGACAAGATTGTGGCTACTTTAGCTGGATTCAAGGAATCACAATGCGGCTGGGAGCCGCCACCGGCGAAGGCGCGCGACGAAGCGGTTTGGCAAGCGTGGGTAGCGAGAGGGAGGGCCCGGGACCGGCGGGTTAACGACGGGCTGGAGAGGACCGCGAAGTGGGTCTCCGTTACGGGGTTGCTTCTCGCAGCGGGACTTTAGGTCCCACCTTGCGCCCTACGAGGTTGTGGCCAAGTTCGTTGTTGCTGCGGGCGCAACCGCCGTGATGCTTCAGGCCCTCCGTACGCCAACTGGGCGGACATCGCCGAGCGCGATGGCAGCATTCGCAGTCACCCGGTGGCCTGGCTCGCCCAATCCGCGGAGACGAGGAAGTAACGCCCACCCCAATCTCGCCGATTGAGTACTGCTTGCGGTTGAGTCTTGGTCATTGGTTTCACTCGAGCCCCTTGCGGATGGATTTCAATTCCTGCCGTCGTTTCGCGATCGTTTTGGGATATGCCATTTTCATTTCATGGAACGCATCCAGGACAATCTGGGAAACTATCAATCGGGCGTTTTCCTTATCATCGGCGGGAACAACGTACCAGGGCGCATGATGGGTGCTCGTCGCCTGCAGGCAAGCCTCATAAGCCTTCATGTATTGCGTCCAGTACTTGCGCTCATGAATGTCCGTGAGGCTGAACTTCCAGTTCTTGTCCGGCTCATCGATGCGATCGAGGAATCTCTTTCGCTGTTCTTCATTGGAGAGGTGGAGAAATACCTTGACGGTCCGCGTTCCGTTTCGAAAAAGGTGGCTCTCCAGGTCCACGATGGAGCGGTACCGGTCCTCCCAGATGGTCTTTTCATCGCGCAACTCTTCCGGAAGCCCCTGGCTGCGAAGAATCTCCGGATGCACCCGAACCACCAGCACTTCCTCGTAATAGGAACGATTGAATATACCGATGTGACCGCGTTCGGGAAGGTGGCACGTGGTGCGCCAGAGAAAATCATGTCCCAACTCATCGGCGCTCGGCTGTTTAAAGCTGAAAACCTGGCAGCCTTGCGGATTGATGCCAGACATGACGTGCCGAATGGCGCCGTCCTCGCCGGCGGCGTCCATTGCCTGAAAAATCAGCAACAGCGCATAGCGGCTGGATGCGTAATGAAGCTGTTGCAGCGAACTCAACTCCTCAACGTGTTCTTCCAGGAGTTTTCGATACTGCTTTTTCGACTTAAAAAATGGCTTCACCACGGTCGGCCGCTCTCCGAGTACGATCCCTTCTCCGGGCCGTACGCGGAAATCGTTTGAATTGATTTTCATCTTCGTCTAACCTTTCCGAATCTCGCGGCCCGCCTTAAGCCAGTCTTGCTTTGCGTCGCCATCGCGGCGCCCTCGCTGCTCTTAGAGCTAACAGGCCCGTGCGGCGACTCGCTGCGTCAGGTCAAGCGGCTTTCTGGCCGACAATGGGGCTACAGTGGGGTCAAAAACCCGAGACGCTAGCAGTTTCACGCGGTCATTCAGGAGGAACCACACTAGAGCATAGCCCCACACGAAGGCTGCCCAGCCCCAGCCGAGGGGAGTCATGTATATCCCATAAACCGCAATCAGAGTCGCTATCGCTTGAGTGCCGACCACGGCCGCCCATAGAATCCGCGCCGGACGTATGGACCAGAACGGGCCGCGCGTGCGCGTCAGGAAAATGGTCAGATGGCCGGCCACGGAGAGCTTCAAATACATCAGCGTCTGGATGTGCGCACGATCGAAATGAAAGACGCGCTCACCGAGATAAAACAATCCGAAGGCGGAGACGACCCCGATTACGCCCAGCACAGTCGAAATTCCCAGCACCAGCCGCATGTTCCAGGCCTCGGGCTTGTCCTTGTAATGGACGTTGTCGTAGGCAATGGAGAGGATGGCTCCGTCGTTGAGCAAAGCCAGTATGACGATCATCACGGCTGTCAATGGATAGAAGTTGAACACCAGAATCGCCAGCGTCATGAACAACAGCACGCGCAGCGTCTCGGCGATGCGGTACATCGCGTAGCTGTTCATCCGCTGGAAAGTTTTCCGGCTCTCCTTGATCGCGTCGATAATCACCGCCAGGCCGGGCGTCAACAGCACGATGGACGCCGCTGCGCGTGCCGCGTCCGTCGCGCCGGAGACGGCAATGCCGCAGTCGGCTTTTTTCAACGCGGGGGCGTCGTTCACGCCGTCGCCGGTCATACCGACGATGTGGCCGTGCTGCTGCAGGACATCCACGATATGAAACTTATGTTCGGGAAATACTTGAGCGAAACCGTCGGCCTTGTCGATGGACTCCGCCGCCTGAGCGGTCTCGTGATGCTTAACGTCACCCAGACCGCTGGCGTCGAGAATGGCGGCGCCCATCCCCAATTTTTTGGCTGTTTCCTGGGCGATGGCCAGTTGATCTCCGGTAACCATCTTGACCTTCACGCCCATGTGGCCCGCGGTCGCGATGGTGGCCTCGGCATCTTCCCGTGGCGGGTCGAACAGGGGCAACACACCAAGAAACTGCCACGGGCCTTCTCCCTCGGCCCGCGCCACGCCCAATGAACGAAAGCCTCGCGCTGCGAATCCATTGACCGCCTTCTCGACTGCGGGCCTCACCTGCGCGGCATTCGCCGACAAATCCAGAATCACCTGCGGCGCCCCCTTCGTCACCTTGAACGTGGTTCCGTCAGCGGCTTTGACAGCCGATTCGGTGCGTTTATGCACCGGGTCGAACGGCTGGAAATGGAGCACCTGATAGCCATTCAACTCCTGATCGGTTCTCATGCCACCTAAAACGGCCAGATCAATGGTGTCGTTATTATCGGCACACGACGCCAGCGCGGCGTTCAAGATGACTTGATCGGCGGGAATGCTATTCACACCGAACGGATCTCCAAGCGTCAGCTTGTTCTGCGTCAGGGTGCCGGTCTTGTCCGCGCATAGCACGTCCACTCCAGCCAATTCTTCGATAGCGGCCAACCGGGTTACAATCGCTTCTTTCTTCGCTAGCAGACGCGCCCCGACCGCCATCGTCACGGACAACACCGTCGGCATCGCCACGGGAATCGCGGCTACCGTCAGCACCAGGGCGAACTGCAGTGTAGTGAAGAAAGGGTCTCCGCGGAAGAGCGCGACAATAATGATCACCGCCACCAGAGCCACCGCGAGGAGGATCAGGTAATCGCCAATCTTCAGCACGGCGCGCTGGAAATGGCTGACGGTGTGAGCCTCCTGCACCAATTGCGCCGTTTTGCCGAAGTACGTGTTCGCGCCTGTGGCATAGACCAGTGCGCCGATTTCGCCCTGGCGGATGATCGACCCGGAAAACACAGCCTCGCCCGCTTTGCGCTCGGCGGTCAGAGATTCGCCGGTCAACGCGGACTGGTCGACCTCCACCCGGTCGCCGTCCAGCAAGCGCGCATCCGCCGGAACGATGTCGCCCAAGCGCAGGCGAATGACGTCGCCCGGCACCACCTCACGCGCTGCCGGGGTGATCCACTTTCCATCACGTCTCACCCGGGCCTTGATCGCTAGCTTGGCCTTCAGGGCAGCGATGGCATTGCCCGCCTGGCTTTCCTCCCAGAACCCGACGACGGCGTTGGAAATCAGGAGAAGAAGGATTATGAAAAAATCCGGCCAGTGCCGAACCGCGCCCGACAAAATCACCGCTACTTCGATCATCCACGGGACGGCCCCCAGAAATAGGTAAGGAATTTCAGGAACGGATTGGTTTTCTTCTCTTCAATTTCGTTCGGTCCATATTGTGTCAGCCGTCTTTTAGCTTCGGCTTGACTGAGGCCGTCGGGCGACGACCCCAACTTGGCCTGCAGTTCCAGCAGGGGAAGGGTTTTCAGATCGTCCTTCGCCGCGGGCCTATTTGCATTCGGTTTCACGATGACTAACTCCTGAGCGCGTTACACCTTTGCTTCCGGCGGGTCTGCGACCCCTCCAGTCGGTACGAAATCCGGCACATCAAGGCGTCCCACGCCAATCCGGTTGTCGGCCATCCCGTAATAGACGTCGAAGCGGTCCGGTGAGCCGAGATCATCGCGGCGGTCGATGCCGGTGGGAAACACGACGTTGGCAACGATACCGCTGCGTTCTTGCGGCAACGCCGGAGTTAGCACAGGCTCTGGTGAGCGATAGCGGATCACGCGCGGATGCTCCTTTGAGAGCACCATCACCCCGGCCGAGTAGCATAGTTTGTGGGCGGTGCTGCCCGGTTCCACCATTTCGCTCACACCGTGGTAGACGATTAGCCAGCCGTGCCGGGTCAGGATGGGCGGAGTGCCGCCGCCGATTTTGAGCCTCTCCCAGGAAGACGCGGGAGTAGCCAGCCGGTGATGGGAAGTAAACTTGCCGAGGCAACATAGTTCACGGCCTTCTGGAGGCACCGGGCAGTAGGAAATCCAGATGCTCTCCCGCTCCAGATCCACCTCACGTGACGCGGGATGTCGAGCCGTTTCCTCGGGACGAGTGCCGGGGAAAAGCGGCCGGTGGAGGATGGCCATTTCCGGGTGCCCGGATGGATTGGGAATGGCGACGGGAAAGAGACTGGCGTCTTTGTCATCCACGTCGGCGAATTCGATGCCCTGATACGAGCCGAAGTTCGCGAGCCCCAGGCGCTTCCAGTGGAAGAGGTCTTCCGATACGGCCAGGGCGATCCGCGGGCCTCGAACCGAAAATGCCGTGTAAGTCATCAGGTAGCGCCGCAGTGGTTCCACAAACGTGATCCGCGGGTCCTCGCAGCCGCCCTTGCCGCCGGGTTGCAACTCATAGTCGGCTTCGGGTTGCAACGCGACGCCGAGCCGATCCACGCCTGACGGATCGCCGGCTTCATTGAACCGCACTCGCGCGATGCCGATGCGTGAGTAGTTCCCCTCCGCCACCAGCCGCGGGAAAAGGTAGAGCTTGCCATCGGGCCCGCGGGCGGCGGCGGGATTCAAGACACCTTCAACCTCCTGGGGATTGCCCGGCTCCGGCTCCATTATCATTCCCAGGCGCTGCAACTTAAATCCACCCATCAGAGTTTCCTCATAGCTTCAACGCTTCCTGACGGTGATCCGATAAACAATAGATGATCGCTTCGACAACCCGCTTCGTCTCGTGGGGACCCTTCACCGGAATCGAAACAACACCCGCCCGTTCAGCCGGGTAGTCATTCCCTCCCGCGAATAGGGCATCGCCAATGAAAATCATCTCGTTCAATGAAATGCGAAGAACGTCTTTGAGCTTTCGGATTCCATAGGCTTTGTCGATTCCCGGTTTGGTGACGTCGGCGGACGTCGCACCACCGAGGCGGACGGAAGACTCGGGGATCAGCCTGTCGAGAATCGATTTGATCTTCTTCCGCCTGGCAAAATCGGGATCCCATTTCTTCTTTTCTTCTAGGGGCGCCTCCTGGCCGAGTGCCGAGAACGTGATCTGGCTGCCGCGGTCTTCAATCACCTCCCCCCAGACCTTCTCGGCTTGGAATCCCGCCTCCGCGACCGCCCTCTTAAGAGAACTGACGATCTTCTCTTTCTCGTTGGTGGTGAAGTCTTCCGAATAGATCTTTTTCCAGTCGGATGCGTAGCGGAAGAACTGTGTCCCACATGTAGGTAGCAAGGACAGATTCACGAGGCTGTCGTCATGGGGAAGACGGGAGAGTACTTGTTTTTCAAATTGCGGCCAACCTCCTCCCGATATCACGGCCACTTTGACAATGCCGAGAAGGTCGCCGAGCAGCCGCGACATTTCGGCATCGAGAGACGACTTGCTTTCCGCCAGTGTGCCGTCCAGATCGAACACGATCAGCTTTTTCATGCCGGTATCTCGATTTCCAGGACGCTCACAGCGCTGCACGGCCGAAAAGTACACGGTCCAATGACCGCCGGCAACAGAAACACGTCGCCTTTTCCGACAACATGAATGGCGCCGCCGTGCTCGAGTTGGCCGGTGCCTTCGATGCATACCAGCACTCTCGGCGCACCCGCGGCACCGACGGTAAATGGTGAGTCTCCGTGGAGTCGCGAAAGCCAGAACTGTTCACAGTGAAAGAGTCGCTCACGTTTCACGGGCTTCGTGGCCTCCACCACGGGCGCCAGCAGACCGCCAGCACACTCCCCAAAGTCGATGCAGGCGAGCGCTTGATCCACCTGGAGGGCGCGTGACTTGCCCGTCTTTGCATCCACATGGTCCCAGTCGTACAGTCGAAACGTTACATCGCTGTTCTGCTGGACTTCGAACACCACCACGTCGCCGCCCAAAGAATGAACCGTCCCAGCCGGCAGGAAGACAGCGTCCCCGGGCTTCGGAGTGAAGCATGCGAGGCAGTCCGCCACTCCTCCGTTCGTGAGCGCCCGGCGCAAACCGGCTTCCGTGGTCCCCGGCTTCAGGCCGGCATAGATGCGGCTGTCCGGCCCCACTTCGAGCACGACCCAGGCCTCGGTCTTCCCGGTCTCGCCCGCCGGCAGCAGGTCCGTATGCGTATCCGCAGGATGTACCTGGACGGAGAGCATTTGGCGCGCGTCGAGGAATTTCAACAGCAGCGGGAATCGGCAGAACCGGCCGGCCAGTTTTCCCATCACCTCCTCTGGAAACTGCGTGAGGAGTTGAGAGATGGTCTGCCCCTCGAGAGGTCCATCAGCAACGCGGCTTTGATGGTCACCGCGGTCGCTGAGCACCCACGCTTCGCCGATCGGGCCGTCACCTGGCAGCGGTGCGGTGAGCAGGTCGGCCAAACGCCGGCCACCCCAGAGCCGATACTGATAGATTGGCTCGAATCGCAGCGGATAGAAAGGTACTTGCCCTATGGGCTCCGTGATTCTTCCGTAACTCCTGACGGCGGCTGGCTGCACTTTGGTGTCGCTCATGACTGGTCGCTTAGGTTCGGCGCGTGAACACGCCGGTCAACTGCGGCTCTCTTGAGCGCGCCGCCTCCCAAGGGTGTTCTCGATCGATCTGGCCAACTTATCGGCAGCACCGGAGACGGCTTGGTCCAGGGTTGGAGCCTCGTGAGTGACCGCGATGGGCTGGCGGCCTTCCAGGCGGGCTTCCATCATACAGCGCCTGTCGTCGCGGCCGTTCTTATCACTGTTCTGGTTGCTCAGGTGTACCTCCACTCGCGTGATGTGATCGCTGACCCGGCTCAGGGCAGTCTCGACTGTGCCACTGACCTGAGCGGCCAGTGCCTCGCGACCTTCGATGTTATGGTCCGTATTGATTTGTATTTGCATCATATTCTCCCGTTGTAAGCGGCTCAATATCGATAAGTGGCAGCCAATCCGGTGTGCGCGGGCATTCGTTCGGCCGGAATGACCCACACTCTGCCGCCCATCCTCCCGACCAACTCGCCCAGATCGTCGAGCAGGTCATCGACGTGCGGATCGGTGAGGTCGGCAACTTCGACTCGGCCAGTCGGGCCGTCGAGCCGGCCTGCAATGCGGCGGTCGGACTCGATCAGCAACGTCGCGACCCGCCCGGCGGCGGCCGCCTCTGCGATCTGTTCCAAGTCGTCACTGCCAAGCCCTTTGGACTTTGCCGCCGCGAACTCTTCGGCCAATGTTGCGAGCTTCACTTGATACCCCGGCTCGACGACTTGCCAGGTGCGTTTCCGAAGGTCGTCGATTGTCAGGGTATCGGGGTTGACAGGAAGCCCCTCTGGCATCAGAAACGGATTATGGCTGACCTCGTGAAAAAGATGATGATGTTCCGGCAACGCCGCCAGGATCAACGGCAGGCCCGACGGCCGGGAATGGTGCTTGAGCACTGCGCGGTCGACGGCACGAAAGAAACGCTCGGCGTCGCCCTGTACGGCGTCTTCTCTCCCGCCGTCACCGTGATGCATAGGCGCGCTCCCCTGACCGACGCCACCATAGGAGGCGACGGTCATATGCGGCTCAGTCAGCTCATCACCCAGCGCTGCGCCGATGGTTCGCGGAACTTCCGGAGCTGGATCGATCTCGTCAAGCGCGTCGCGGTTCCCTTCGAAGAGCCGGATCTTCTGAAGGCTTATTCCGAGAACCTGGTAGCGGTCGACCGTTTGCAGAAGGCGTCGTAAGGGCTTGGTGTGATAGCTGTCGGCGACTACGGCGAACTCGCCGACCGGCCGCTGAAGCCGGAACACTCGAAACAGGGTCGGGCCACCCAGCACAGCCAAACCATCAAGCGTATGGTTCCAGAAGTCACGCTCGTGAGCGAGAGCTTCAAATGGCTCCAGGACGGAGCGGGTCTCGACAGCCGAGTACTTCTGTCGAAGCGATGCCTCTAACTCCTTTACAAGATTGCGAAACCGGATTGGATCCTGCTGATTCTCGGGATACCGCCGGTGGGTCGGCTGGTAAAGCGAAAGACATGGCGGCTGGTGCACCGATAACAACTCGGCCAGCGCTTCCTTGGTGAGTAAATTCCTGATTTCTGTCATTTCCTACCTCCTGTTTCTTGGTTCAGACATCGGCTAGGCCTTGCTATTTCCCGGCGGATCCCGCCAGCGGGGGCCGTGCCTGACCGAAGAACGACAAGTCATTGCTCATGACATAGATCGTTATGGCCGCCAGCATGAAAAACAGGCCGACCCAGACCCGCCAATCACGATGCGCGCGTCTCCAGTACGGATCCTGATCATGACGAATACTTTCGCGGGCCGGTTTTCCGTGCTGGTGGGAACTGCGCTTGAGTTCATTCATAGAAGTTTTCTCGAATTCATTCTGAATAGGGGCTCAGGATCGTGATGGCTCCGCCTTCCCATGTCGATCCTGGTCTTTCTGGGTCTCGTGCTCCGCCTGCAGCCAGTCTTGATCCGCCTGGCCGTCGTGCCGGCCTCGCTCCTCGTAAATTTCGTAGGCCCGGGCGGCGATGTCGGGTGTACGATCGAGCGGCTTCCTGGCCAGCAGCGGGGGCTTACTAGGATCGAAAATCCGGTAGGCGAGAAGTTTCACCCGGTCATTCACCAGGAACCAAATCAGCGCATAACCCCAAACGAACGCTGCCCAGCCCCAGCCGAGGGGGGTCATGAACAGCCCGTAAACTGCAATCAGAGTCGCCAGCGTTTGCGTGCCGAGCACCGCTAACCACAGAATCCGCGCAGGGCGTATGGACCAGAATGGGCCACGCGTGCGCGTCAGGAAGATCGTCAGATGGCCGGCCACGGACAGCTTCAAGTACATCAGCGTCTGGATGTGCGCACGATCGAGATGAAATACTCGCTCGCCAAGATAAAACAGACCAAAGGCAGCCACGACCCCAATGACGCCCAGCACCGAGGAAACCCCCAGCACCATGCGCATGTTCCAGGCCTCCGGCTTGTCCTTGTAATGAACGTTGTCATAGGCGATGGACAGGATGGCTCCGTCGTTGAGCAAAGCCAACATCACGATCATCACTGCGGTCACCGGATAGAAGTTAAACACCAGGATCGCCAGCGTCATAAAGAACAGCACGCGCAATGTCTCGGCGATGCGGTAGATGGCGTAGCTGTTCATCCGCTGGAAGATTTTCCGGCTCTCCTTGATCGCGTCGATAATCACCGACAGGCCAGGCGCCAGCAGCACGATGGACGCCGCCGCGCGTGCTGCGTCCGTCGCGCCGGAAACGGCGATGCCGCAATCGGCCTTTTTCAGCGCGGGAGCGTCGTTCACCCCGTCGCCGGTCATACCCACAATGTGGCCGCGCTGCTGCAGGACGTCCACAATGTGGAATTTATGTTCGGGGAACACCTGAGCGAAACCGTCGGCCTTCTCAATGGCCTCCGCCGACTGCGCCGACTCGTGATGCTTCGTGTCTCCCAACCCGCTGGCATCCAGGATGTTCGTACCCATCCCCAGTTGCCGCGCCGTCTCCCGGGCGATAGCCGTTTGATCGCCCGTGACCATCTTGACGCTCACGCCCATCTGCCTGGCGCTTGCGATGGTGGCTTTGGCTTGTTCGCGAGGCGGATCGAACAATGGCAGGATACCGATGAACTGCCACTGGCCTTCCTCATCCGCGCGGGCTACCCCCAAGGAACGGAAGCCTCGTCCCGCAAATTCGTTGACCGCTTGCTCGACGGCGGGCTTGACCTCGCTGGCGTTAGTCGCCATCTGCAGAATCACCTGCGGAGCCCCCTTGGTCACAAAGAACTGCTTTCCGTCCCCGCCTTTGACGGTGGCTTCGGTGCGCTTGTGCACCGGGTCGAACGGTTGGAAATGGGTCACCTGGCATGTCTTCAGGGCCTTCTCGTCCTTCACACCCCCGATCACGGCGAGGTCGATCGTGTCCTTATCTTCCGCACGCGAAGCGAGTGCCGCGCAGAGTATGACTTGTTCGGCAGGGATGCCGTGCAGGGTGAACGGATCGCCCAGCGTCAGCTTGTTCTGCGTCAGAGTGCCGGTCTTGTCCGAGCAAAGCACGTCCACGCCGGCTAACTCCTCGATCGCGGCCAGTCGGGTCACAATCGCTTCTTTCTTCGCCAGGAGACGCGCGCCGACCGCCATAGTCACTGACAGCACCGTGGGCATCGCCACCGGAATGGCGGCCACGGTCAGCACTAGGGCGAACTGCAACGTCGCGAGGATCGGATCGCCACGGAAGAGTGCGACGGTGATAATCACTGCCACCAGAGCCACAGCGAGGAGGATCAGGTAATCGCCAATCTTCAGCACGGCACGCTGGAAATGGCTGACGGTATGTGCTTCCTGTACCAGTTGCGCCGTCTTGCCGAAGTAAGTGTTCGCGCCGGTGGCATAGACCAAGGCTTCGATCTCGCCGCGGCGCACAATCGACCCCGAAAAAACCGCCTCGCCGGGTTTGCGCTCGGCGGGCAGAGATTCGCCTGTCAAGGCGGACTGATCCACCTCCACCGGGTCGCCAGCAAGCAAGCGCGCATCCGCCGGAACAATGTCGCCCAGGCGCAGGCGGATCACGTCGCCCGGTACCACCTCACGCGCCGCCGGGTCGGTCCACTTTCCATCGCGCTTGACCTTGGCCTTGACGGCCAGTTTTGCTTTCAGTGCGGCGATGGCGTTGCCCGCCTGGCGCTCTTCCCAGAATCCAACCACCGCGTTGGAAACCAACAAGAGCAGGATGATGAAAAAGTCCGGCCAGTGCCCGACTACGCCTGACAGAATCACCGCCACTTCGATCATCCATGGAATCGGTCCCCAGAAATAGGTGAGGAACTTCAGGAACGGGTTGGTTTTCTTCTCCTCAAGCTCGTTCGGTCCATATTGGGTCAGCCGCTTCTGCGCCTCAGCTTGGCTGAGGCCGTCCGGAGACGACTCGAGCCTTTTCTGCACTTCTGGCATGGGAAGAGTTTTGAGATCGTCGTTGGACGTGGGCTTGGACCCCGGCTTTGCACCAGCACCATTGGACTGGTCGACATTGGGTTTCATAACGGATACTCCTTCCGTCTTCGCTATGCCGCGGGGTTTGTAAGTTGCGGGATATTTGCCGATGCCCTTTCCATCGCGGCATTGTATTCGCCGCGGCGCGCAGCCCGATTGCAGCGGGCTCGATGAAACAGAGCCTTTTGCGCCGCTAACACCTGACTCTCGTGGCCGTCCCAAATCTCCAATGCCGGTTGCTGGATGGCGCGGCCAAACGAAAACGCCACTGCCCACGGCAATCGCGACCGGAATCTGACATTCATTGCATTCAAGCGGGCCGACGCCAGTTCAGTGGATTGGCCGCCCGACAAAAAGGCGATCCCCGGAACGGCGGCGGGAACGGATCGCAAAAGACAGCGCACCGTGGCGTCGGCGACCTCTTCAACCGCCTCCTGCTTGGGGCAGGTCGATCCTGGAAGGACCATATTGGGCTTCAGGATCAGGCCTTCCAGCATCACCCCTTGCGTGTAAAGCTGATTGAAAACAGTTCGAAGGACTTCCTCCGTAACCTCGCAGCACCGCTCCAATGTGTGCCCCCCATCCATGAGCACTTCCGGTTCAACGATGGGAACCAATCCGCCCTCCTGACACAGCGCGGCATAGCGAGCCAACGCGTGCGCGTTGGCGTCGATGCAGCCCCGGCTCGGAATTCCCTCACCCACGGCAACCACGGCACGCCACTTGGCAAAACGGGCACCCATTCGAGAGTATTCAACCAGGCGATCGCGCAATCCGTCCAGACCTTCGGTGATCTTCTCTGCGGGATGACCCGCCAGGTCCTTTGCGCCCATGTCAACTTTGATGCCGGGGATGATTCCCGCATCGGCGATGGCTTTGATAAAGAGCGTGCCATCTTTCGTCCGCTGGCGGATCGTCTCGTCGTACAGAATTGCGCCGCTGATGGACTCGCCAAAACGGGGCGTCGTCACAATCAGCTCCCGATAGGCGCGCCGGGCCTCCTCTGTCTGAGGGATCCCCAGCTTGGCAAAACGTTTGTCACAGGTTGGATTGCTTTCATCCATCGCCAGCAGGCCTTTGTCACCGGCGACCATCGCTTTTGCGGTGGCTCTAAGGTCTTGCGTATTCATTTGGTGGTTCCTCCATTTCCAGGTTCACCTAACCACCTCCGCGCCTCTGCGGTGTCGGCGTGATCGAAGTATCGAGTCGTCGCTTTCGTAAACGGCGCGAAAAACGCCGTCATGCCGTGCTGCCACTTCTTGTCCCCGACCGCCGCGATCCGTTCGATGTCGGAAAAGTGATTTATGTCGAACTTGATTTCTTCCCACAGCCCGTCACCTTCCCAACCGTGGAAGCCCGTCATATCGAAGAGTAATCGCAGTCTTCCGTGCTGACGGACAAGCCGTTCGAACTCGGGCACAAACTGTTGGTAATCTGTTCTTGCCAGTCTTCCGCTGACGTGAATGACGACGACCTTGCCGTCGTTTTCTTCATTGAGGTGAATGGGCATCGTGATCTCCTTTGGTTTGCGCCGCCTTGATTTGGCTCCATTTCCAGTTACGAATTTCCGGCAAATCTTCGCCGTGCTTATCGATGTAGTGCTTGTGCTCGATGAGCTTGTCTTGCATCGTCTGCTTCAGGTACGCCCCCTGGGAGCCCAGATGCGGGAGCCGGTCAATCACGTCCTGCACCAGGTGGAAACGGTCCAGATCGTTCTGTACCCTCATGTCGAAAGCTGTCGTGATAGTGCCCTCTTCCTTGTAGCCCCGGACGTGAAGGTTGCGATTGGTCCGGCGGTACGTCAGCCGGTGAACCAGCCATGG
>CAWCMS010000012.1:0-97187 GCA_963796675.1 Terriglobia bacterium | reverse complement strand
GGCCGATTGGCCAGGCGCAAAAGGCAACGCGCGAGGTCGGCGGTGGGATCTACCGGTTTCGGCGAGCTGGGCCGGGCTTTTGTTCCGATTGTGATGCCGGGCGATGCTCGATCGGGGCCGGCATCGACAGAATTGGCCCACCCGAATCTTGCATGGATAATTTCCTGCGACTTTGGTTGAGTTTAGGTGCCCGGCCACGATTAACCGCGTTGTTTGCAGACAAGCTCCGTTGCCAATTCCTCACGGCAGACTTTTTCCAGAAGCGGCAAATCGGCCTGCCCAGCTTCCATGTGACGGGCGCAGCGATGCTTTCGTAGTTGTGGCGCAGAACGTTGCCGATGCCCGCCACTTTCTCCCAAGGAATTTGTGGATGACGGGCCTTCAGTTCATTCGTAAGGTGGCGGCTCGCCTCGGAAATAATCTCAACGCCGCGCTCTACCAGCCACTGTCGTTGCCAATCGGTCTCAAAAGCATCGAGAGGCACATCCACCAATACGGTATGAATGCGTTCGATAGCCTCGATAATGTCAGTCGGGCGGGGAATGAGCGAACGTGCAGCCACTAGAACACGCGTATGGCGGTTTCTTCAATCTGCTGCCGCAGGGTCTTGTGCAAGCTGTCACGCGTCATAATGTCGGTTTTCTGACCGAGTATGTTAGCAGCGTACTCCTTCACATCCATCAGTTCAAAGAGGCCGAGCCTTCCCTTTTCGTAATCGAAAAACAAGTCAATGTCGGAATTTCTTTCGCCTCGCCGCGCGCAGTCGAGCCGAACATGTAGAGATGTTCGACACCGAGCCGTTTCAAATCGGCCTCGTGTTGCGTCAATCGGCTTATGGCTTCATCGCGCTTCATAACAATCATATACCATAATTTAGTAGCTATGCCCAAACCCAAAAATTATCACTCGTTGGCGGATTCCCAACGGCTGGCCACACGGTTTGACGAAACAAACCCAATTTTCGTCAACCACGATTTATTCCGATCGCTCGCCCGTCCCGGCCGAGCTCTGCTCGATCGCGTAGATGGGTGGGTCCGGCAGCTCAATAGTCGTCGCGTTCATCGGCCGGCAGGTCTTGCCGGCCATGGATACGGAAACGGCGGCCTCTCTCTTGTGGTTTGCGGCGATCCAATGCATCGAGAGCAAACAGGATCTGGCCGGCCTGGCGCCATAGGTTGCCTCATACCGGCTAAGCCGGTCGGGCGGGTAACTGGGCGGATTGGCCTGATCGCGCGCTTCATCGCCAAGGGTTCATTTGGGGGAACGCAAAAGAATTACACAACATGTCACCCATACTCAGCTCTAGCCGACCTACGAAGCTTCTGGGTTCAGGCAGCTCGCGGTCGAACATCGCGCACGATGGCTTGTCCGTTTTCCATTCGAGTTTTTGTCAGATCGTGCATGGCCTGCAGGTTCATCCAAAATTCGGGGCTGGTGTCGAAGAAGCGCGCCAGACGCAAAGCCGTGTCTGCCGTCACCGAGCGTTCGCACTTCACGATCGTGCCAATACGTGTCGCCGGAACCCGCAAAGCGATCGCCAGCGCATTGATCGACATTCCTAGGGGCTTCAGAAATTCCTCATTCAGCACCTCGCCGGGATGGGCGGTCACTCGGTTGGGGGTCGCAATAGCTTTAGTGGTAGTCGACGATTTCGACATCGGCGGGTCCTTCCTCAGTCCAGGTGAAACAGATGCGCCACTGGTCATTGACACGGATGGAGTGCTGGCCACGACGGTTGCCAGTCAGCGCTTCGAGCCGGTTTGCTGGAGGCGCGCGCAAATCGTTGAGACCGCGCGCAGTATGGAGCATGTCCAGCTTTCGCTGCGCTTGCTTTTCTATTCCACTAAATCGCTTTACGAACTCGCCCATCCATAGGCGCTGGCAAGCGCGATCGCGAAATGATTTGATCATGCCATTATAAAGACTATTCCGCCATCGATGCGACGTCAAGCGTACAACGTATCGCGACAAAGGACTTCGACGTTATACCTGCATGGCAGAAAGTGGGCTGACTATGCAGTTTGACGTAACACAATTTATTCCGATCGCTCGCTTCGCCCGGCCGAGCTCTGCGTCGATCGCGTAGATGGTGGGTCCGGCAAGGTCAAAAGTCGTCGCGTCCATCAGCCGGCAGGTCTTGCCGGCCATGGATACGGAAACGGCGGCCCCTCTCTTGTGGTTTGCGGCGATCCAATGCATCGAGAGCAAACAGGATCTGGCCGGCCTGGCGCCAAAGGATTGCTTCATACCGGCTAAGCCGGTCGAGCGGGTAGCTCGGCAGATTGGCCAGACGCAAAAAGCAACGTGCGAGGTCGTTGCGGGATCAACGGGTTTCGGCCCAGAGCCGGGCCGGGCTTCTGTTCCGTTTGTGATGCCGTGCGATGCCCGATCGGGGTCGGCATCGACAGAATCAGCCCACCCGAACCTTGCATGAATAATTTCCCGCGACTTTGGTTGAGTTTGGCGGCCCTGCCTGAACTCACGCAGATGGTCAGCCTGAATTTCAAGCAGGCCGGTTTCCATTGTCGTGGCGCGCCGCAATCGCCACAACAAACTGGCTAACCGCAACACCAGCTCCCGCTCGACGGCCGATTGAACATCATAATCAGCGATGATGGCCGCTTCGAACGCTTGGTAATCTTCCGCATCTTCCAGCGCGCCGATCACCGTTTCAGCGGTCAGGCCGTGGCGGACCGCATTGCAGCGGGAGCGCTGCTTGCCTTCTTCAGTAATTGGGCCGGTGCTTTTGCACGCGTTGCGACGGTTGGCCTCGATCTGCCTGAAGGAAGTCATTGAACGTCAGCCGCGGTGATTGGCTTCGTTTTGCGATTTCGGGTGCCGTTGGGGAGCCGCGGAACGGGTGTAGTCTGAGGTCGCTGCTCGCGCGGCCATAGACTGATCAGGGTTCGGGGCTTCAGCAACTGATCGAAGCGGGTGTGTCTCGGTCCAAAGCGTCCGGGCGGCGTCGATGGGGTCAATTCCGGCTTTGCTCCACCAAGAGGCTTCATCACCGGATCGGTGCACCTCGCGATGATGGCCGCGGCAAAGCGGGACGATGAATTCGTCACTCACCTTGCGCCCGAGCGCACGGTGCTGCGCGAACCGCAGGTGATGGGCATCCGCCGGCTGGCGCCCACAGATTAGGCAGGGTTGATTGGACACGAATTGGCAGTGGGTCTTGTCCCGAAACCGACGCGGCTCTGGTAACGCGAGCAGGCTCTTGTCGACCCGATTGGCAATGGACACTTCGCCCGGCTCTGCTGCACGCGGATTTTGCGGCAAGCGAGGTTGGTCCGATTCAGGAGACGATAAGGGCGGGTCGATCACCTCTCCATCGCCGCTTCCGAGGGCCACGATTTTTGCCGCAAATGCGTCCTCGACGTGCCGTGCATCGGCTGCCGCTAGGCTGTTTTTTGCCGCCATGATCCGGTGCGCCCACGTGGCGGCGGCGTCGGTCGAGCTCAGGCGATCCACGTCGGTCAGAAGCTGATCGCGCAACGCTGCCGATCCGTCGCGGTCGAGCACAGGTTTTACGGTAGTCGTATTGTACTTTCCATTTCGCCGGCTCGGCTCGGCTGGTGCTCTCCGCCCGCCATTCATTCCGGAAATGTTCGACGAAACCGGCTTCTCAGGTCCTGCATCTGGCACGGTCGGAGCGGTGAGATCGGGCGCATCGAGATCATCTTCCCCGGCAATCCCGACCAGCGTGAAAAGCGCATAGCGTCGGGCATAGGTGAGTGCTGCCCCCATCCGACGCGGCGCCGCAGTCTCGCTGACTGCGCACACCGGCCAATCCGACGACATCCATTCTCCCGATGAATGGGCGAGAATGGTGGTCAATCGGATGAGTCCGGCCTCATTGTCGATCGCGGTGGTCTGCACGGTGGCGATCTCGTGCTGGCCAAGCGCCTTGCGAACAATATCAAGCCCCGTTGATAGCGGAGCGTAGCGGAACGTCCGGTCGCTTTCGCGCGGGAACGGCGATCGGATTGTTGCCGTCAGCGATTTCTCCGGATTGGTGATCTCGGCCTGTGCCTTGGCGAGCGCTGCCGCAATGGCCCCGATCGATTCACTGGAGTGCTGCATGACTGCCCTCCACCTCGAGCAGATCGAAGCTGACGGCGCCGGACTTGGAGCGCTTCGCGCGAACGCCGTGGCCGGTCGCCTCCTTGGCGTCGCCGGGCATCAGTCCCTTGAGCTCGACCTTCGCTCTCTCATGCTCGAGAAACGCGGAGCGGGTCGAGCGGAACACCCCGGCGAATTCCGCCCAGGAGTTGGAGGCGCTCATGTCGACGATCCGCACTGCCTCGATCCGCGGACGCGGGGGCTCAACGCCGAAGAGGCGAGGGGGCTCGCCGCTCTCTACACAGCACCAGAACTTCTTCTCCGCGGTCAGCAGGAGGTGCTGATAGAGCGGGTCCGCTGGGATCGTGATCTCGACCCACTTGCCGCCACCGGTGATGATCGAGAGCACCGAAAGTTTGGCATTAGTCACCCACATATTGTGCTGGAGCTGCGGCATGTATTTCTCCGCCGCCCCCTCCTCAGAGAACGACCACGGCAGCATGAATTTTGCCTCGAACACCGCGCCGGTGGCCTCGACCAAGCCATCGAGGGTAGCGGCCATCCAGCGCACGACCGGATGCTGCACCCGACGCTGGACCCCGGTGAGGACTTGGCCGGTGTTGCGTTCGAACCAGTGGCGGTTGAGGGGCTCGGTCACGACGCCGAGCTGGACGATGAGGTTGCCCGACAGGTCCTCGGGTTCGACCTCGCCCCGCTTTTCCCGCCAGAGCCGGAGCAGGGCACCCTCGTCATCGCCTATTATGATGCGCGCATCCGAACCGCCTATGAAGAAGCGCCTGTTTACCGAATCATCTACGTTTACCGTTGTGGAATTCATGTAGCTTACTCTTTAAGTTACTCGAGATTTCGATGTGGGCGATCTCGACTTCGGGTCGGCAGGTGCTGTAACCGAGTGCTGTGCAGTACAGGGCTTGAGCATAAACCGGCTCTTGCGGTCGAATATGTATCTCATGTGAACTAATATAGTTCACTATAAAGTCGATGTCAACCTAATAAGTTCACAAGAGCGCTAAAAACGGTCACAAATGATTACGGGCGCTCAGTTGAGAATGGCACGGGGATATCTCCGGTGGTCCGCCAAGGAATTGGCCGACAAGGCGGGCGTGGCCGAATCCACCGTCAAACGCATGGAGCAGGATGAAGGCTTCCCAATCGCGCGCGGTGCCAACATCGAAGCTGTTTACAGGACGCTGTCCGACGCGGGGATCATCTTTGTGCCGGAAAATGGTGGCGGTGTCGGTATCCGACTCCGTAAGTCCCGTGAACTGATCGGCGCCGACCTGACCAGCGCGTCAAAACCACCGGCCGCCCCTCGATCACCATCGCGTACGAAACCGCGCCAGCATCCGTCTACGCGTCGCGGGCGGAAGGATTGAAAATGCGCAATAGGGCTGTGCACTTTACTTAAGCGGAAAGTCTATTGTGCTTGGTCACGGAAAAGTATCCACGGACGGCGCTGCAGTTTCGAGGTTGGTCGTGGGCGATGCAGCGTGCCG
Source organism: Terriglobia bacterium (assembly GCA_963796675.1). Classification (GTDB taxonomy): domain Bacteria; phylum Acidobacteriota; class Terriglobia; order Bryobacterales; family Bryobacteraceae; genus CAWCDJ01. The sequence continues at coordinate 91,605 of CAWCMS010000012.1, read as the reverse complement.
GGAATATCTCGCTACGCTGCGAATGCGGCCGATTTCTCAACCGAGACACCTCAGGACGAAAGGAGATGTCAACGGTGCCCTAACCGGCGGCACGACCGAGATTAGCGGAGTCGGCGAAGTGGTAATGGCGCAGAAAAGCAGCGAAAGCGTTGCTTTCCTATCCAAATCCACCGGAGAACTCGTACTGGATCAGGCGCCCAGCTTCTCCGGAAGCATATCTGGATTGGGCACGACCCAATCCATCGATCTCACTGACATCAATTTCGCGGCCGGTGTGAAGATCAGCTATTCGTCGAATAATAGAAACAACACCAGTGGCGTGCTCACCTTCATCAGTCGAAGCCCTATTTACGCCGACGCGCGGGAGCCATTCGCAGCGCGAGCATTCTCAAGGACGGTCGCGCGGTGTAAGCCCCTCACGGTGCCAGATTCGTCGGTACTGAGAAGCCAGAGAGACAATCGCTCTCGTCAGCGCATCTTCATCGGCCCGGACGATGGTGGCGTATCGTGCGTCCCGCGTGGCTAGCCAACGATCCGGCAGGCATGACGTCCCGAGAGACTGTACTTCTCCCGGATGCCTTGGACTGCCTGGAGGCGCCGCGCGTATGTCGCACAATGCTTGGCAGAGACCTTGACCAATGGTTCTCTAGCGCCTAAATGTACCTACATGTCCTACATAGGGGACGGTCATGAAGACGGTTAGCGCGCGCCAGGCCAATCATGAATTTTCGGACTTGCTGTCGCGTGTGGAACGCGGCGAGGAAATCTTGATCACCAAACGGAGCAAGCCGGTCGCGGTTTTAAGTCCCTATCGTCCGCCGCTGATGACTGCTGAGCGCAAAAAGGCCATCCAGCATGCAATCGATGTGATGGCGAAGGGCCTGACCTGGGGTGGCACTTTACAAAGGTTCAAGCGCGATGAGATGCATGAACGGTGATGGTCAGCTTCGACACGAACGTTCTCGTCTATGCGACTGCTTCGATATCCGACGTGAAGGTGTTTAGGGCGCGTGACCTCGTCGCCCGCTCGATGCGGGCGGCATCGAGCGTTCTGTTGCTTCAGACACTCGCGGAGTTCAGCAATGTCGCGATCCGCAAAGCGAGAATACCGGTCGCGGATATCCGAAGGACAATTGACGCTTGGCGCGCCGTGCTGCCGGTACAAGCGGCCGACGATAGCGATCTTTTGGCGGCCCTTGAGGCTGTGAGAGCGCACCGGTTGGTGTTCTGGGACGCAATGTTATGGGCTTCTGCACGGCGTGTGGGCGTTAGGCACCTGCTTACCGAAGATTTGCAAGATGGCTTCGCGTTGCAGGGCGTCAAGTTCATCAATCCATTCAAACGAGAAAACGATCAGTTGATCGATGAGGTCCTGCCGCCATCGTGAAGTGGCGGCAAATTAGCCTCTCAAACGTTCGACCTGACTACCGGCGGTGCACCCAACAAGGTTTTGAAAGCGGAAGAACTCGCCGAGGTGTCCGCCCGGCCCGATTGAAAAATGTCTTGACATTGTCTGGCGAATGATTTAGGCATTTATTCATGGCCAATCAACGCGCGAACAGGACAGAAAAGCTCGATCTACGGCTCACCAAGTCTGCAAAGCACACCCTGCAAGCGGCGGCGGCCGCCGCGCATAAGTCTGTCAGCGAATTCGTTCTCGAAACCGCGTTGAGCGAAGCCGAAGAACGGTTAGCCGACCGGCGCATTTTCACGCTCGACGCTAAGCGTTGGGATGCTTTCGTTGCCGCACTCGATGCGCCGCCGCGTCGTCATCCGCGTCTTAAACGCCTATTTCGTGAGCCATCTGTTTTTGATGCCAAACCGTGACGGACCCGCTGCGCATTGAAAAATTGCAGCGAACCCATGCGGTCGAAGAATTCACCTGCGGCCAACCTGAGCTTGACCGATTTCTCGCTCGCCATGCGTTGCAAGCGCAACAAGCGCACTCATCTCAAACCTATGTTGGCGTCAGCGGCGCGAAAATCGTCGGCTTCTACTCAATCGTCGTGGGTGAAGTCCAACATGTTGACGCGCCGGAGCGTGTCGTCAAGGGTATGCCGCGCCATCCGATACCGCTTCTCGTGCTCGCGCGCCTCGCCGTGCATAGTGAATGGCAAGGCCGTCGCCTCGGAGCTGGGCTGCTGCATGATGCGCTCGCGCGCACGTTACAAGTCGCCGATATTGTCGGCGTTCGTGCGCTCGCCGTCCACGCGAAAGACGACGACGCTGCTTCGTTCTGCCGGCATTTCGGGTTCATGCCGTCCGACACCGATCCGCGCCACCTGTTCATGTTGATTAAAGACATTCGCGCGATAGCTAGGGATTGATCAACTCAGGAGATGTCCCCGGACGCAGTACAATGCGTTTACCCGCGCCGGCGCGAGACGCCATGGACGAGCTCGGTCACGAGACGTCTGACCCACACAGTTTGACGAAACGAACCCGATTTCATCAAACAATGCATCTTCCGAAGAGCTGTCCATCGCGGTCGAGCTCTGCGTCGATCGCGCAGATGAGCGAAACCGTCAGCTCATTATATATTATCCGTGACTACTCTTAGTCTAGCTTCATCGAGCGGTTGACCCCGAAAGCAACCCGCGGCAAAACTGTCAAGGGGATCAATAAGAAACGATCGGTAGGCGCCGAGCGCCAGATGCTCTTCTCGAGGTGCTCTTCTGAAGCTCCGCCTTCGGACCGATCAACCTGACCGATGGCTCGCCGCGACGTGAATCTGCGAGGGCAGCAGCTCAATAATTTCTATACAATAAGATCAAGCGGAACCTTGAGTGCGCCGGCGATTTTTTTCAACGCTGCGGTTGTGCCCTTTCTCCGCCCGCTCTCCAGGTCGGAAATGTAGCCCTGTCCTATGTCAGTTTTTTGCGAGATATAGAGCTGCGTTTTACCGCGCCACTCACGGAGCACGCGCAGGGCATTTTCACCGCTGGCAATTCTGTCGACGACTTCTTTCGGAATGAGTGGTATGCCAGCGGCAATCTCTTTCCGCGCGCGTGCGACTAGGCGCGCGGTGCCGAAATCTTCGTCGGCTTCCTGTGCCTTGGCGGCCAGCGCCTCATACTCCTTGCGGGGAAGGATGGCGACCTCGCCTTTTTCGGTCATTTTGAATCGGACGGTCATAACGCTTTCCTCTCAGTCGTAAATCTCTTTGCGGTTGCCGACGGCAATGACGGTGATTGATCTGGCGTCCTCTATGAAGATAACGCGCCAGTCGCCAATTCGAAGCCGGCAGCCTTCCGTGCCCTTGAGGCGCTTTACATCTCCCGATCGGCTGGTTGCATAGATCGTCAATTTGGCATCTAAGCGCTTCCGGATATCCGCCGAGAGCTTAAACCATTGACGGGTTGCGGCTGGCGTGAAGGAAACCGCTTTCATTGAAGTTATATCTCACATTGTTATTATCGCGACAAGCTATATATCGCGATATGCGATAGATGTGCCGCGCGCTGCGTAGACCATAGCGAGGTCATGGACCGCATCGGCGTGGAAGGTCACGCAATAATAAACGGTCAGCCCGCTTATACGCCGTTTGATCTCTTCAACTATCGAAGCAGCGCTCAGTATTGCGCTTCGCGCCGATGAGAACACCCCACGCTTGACATCAAGACATCAAATTTCGTATGCGTTGATGATGAGAACCACGCTATCCCTTGACGATGACGTTGCCGCGATGCTCGAACGATTGCGCCGCAGCCGTCGTATCAGCCTGAAGCGCCTGGTCAATGAAGCGCTGCGCCGTGGCCTCGACGACATGGGCCGGCGGCGTAGACCGCGGGAGGCGGTACGCACGCGAGCGGTGACGCTTGGTCGCGTGCGAATCGCCGGTATCGACAATATTGGTGAGGCGCTAGCCATTGCCGAAGGCGAAAGCTTCAAGTGATACTTATCGACGCCAATATCCTTATTTATGCGCATGTGAACTCATTCAGTCAGCACAATCGCGCGCGTGACTGGCTCGACCGACAACTCAACGCTTCCGCTCCCGTCGGTCTGCCGTGGACCAGCATGCTTGCGTTTTTGCGTTTGGTCACAAACCCACGCGTGTTCGAACACCCCGAACCAACTCGCGATGCTTGGCAGCAAGTGCGTAGCTGGCTTACAGCCGAAACGGCTTGGATACCGCAGCCCACTGAACGGCACGCTGATCTCTTAGGCGAATTTCTTGGGTTACCTGGCATTCACAGCAACCTCGTCCCCGACGCCCACCTTGCAGCATTGGCGGTGGAGCATGGGCTGACGCTCTGCTCGACGGATGGTGATTTTGCACGGTTTCAGGGACTGCGTTGGCTTAATCCGATCGCGTCCTGAGACGGGTATATGGGCCACCGAGTGACGCCGACCGCAATCGAGGTCGTGTCGAGCCGAGCGGTGATTACCACTAAAGGAAGCATATCATGGCGCGCACCCTTATTCACCCGGGCGAGCATCTTGCCGAAGAACTGAGCGAACTCGACATTTCTGCAGCGGAGTTGGCGCGGCAGATTGATGTGCCGGTAAACCGTGTCACCGGAATCATCAATGGCCAGCGTGGCATCACGGCGGACACGGCGCTGCGTCTTGGCCACTGGTTTGGCATCAGCCCGGAGTTTTGGCTGAACCTCCAAAAGCTCCATGAGCTGCGTTTGGCGCGGGCGGAAATTGGAGAACGTGTGAAGAAGCTTCCCCGGCTCACGAGACGCAAGCAGAAAGTCGAGCATACGCCCGGCCTGTTCTAAGCCACTGCATGCCGCGCAACTCTCGACATGATCCGCCGCGCCTTGGACGCCGGCGTCGAGTTCATCGATGAGAACGGCGGCGGCCCGGGTGTCCGGTTGCGAAAGCGACAACAGAAAAAGAGCTAGTGTCACGTCTCTGAAATTTCTAGGCGTTATTGCGGATCATGATCCTCCGCAGCATCATGATTTGGAGGCTACGATAACCGAGCCTGCCGCGTTGAAAATTGTTCTCAGCGAAAGAGAGCGTGGCGAATTGGAAGCGCGGGTGCGACGGGGCGGGATCCGGTCCTTACGATACGGCTTCCGTTGGCACTGACATCCATGATTGAGACCTGGGCTAACCAGCAAAGAGACAGACCCTCCCGGTCAGAGGCAATTCGCCGCTTGATCGAGTTTGTACTGGCGGCTAAATCGAAAAATCGCAGCGGAAAATAATTCTTTGGCTATTGATTCCCAATTTATCAAGTCAGGCAGTCATATCGGGGGCTTCGCGCCTGACCGGTCTCAATGCGCCTTGGAATTGCGTGCTCGATCTCATGTCCTGTCGCTACTGGAACCTGTGGTTGCCCCTCGGCCGAATGTGTATAATATCATGCACGGATACACACGACACAGGATGTGGCGGCCCATGCGCACCAATATCGAAATCGATGATGTCCTCATGAGAGAAAGAGCGCTCCTACTCGCAGTCGCAGCAGCAGGGCGGCGGAGGCAGCTCCGACGACGACGCGGGCCAGCAGGACCAGATTTCGCAGCGGCAGAAAGAGATCATCACCGCGACCTGGAACCAGATCAAAGGGCACGGCGCCACCGGCACGGATGAGGAGAACGCGAAGTTCCTTTCCTCGGTGCAGTCGAAGCTGCGGGAACAGGCCAAGTCGCTGGCCGACCGCATGCGCGCCCGCCAACTAGAGGGCGCGGGGGACTCCTTCAAGAGCTTTGTGGACGATATGGAGCAGGCGGCGCAGTCCATGGTTCCGGCTGCGGACCAGTTGAAGTCCGCCAAATGGCAGCCCGCGCTGGCTCCGGAACAGAAGGCGCTGCAATACCTGATGCGGGCCGAAGCGACGTTCCGCGACATCCAGGTGGCCTTCGGACGCCAGGGCGGCGGCGGAGGCGGAGCGGGCGGCGCCACACGCGACATGGAAGGCCTGTTCGATCTCGAGCTGGATACCGAGAAGAACCAGTACGAAGGCGCGCGGCAGAACCAATCCTCCGACGCACGACAGCGTCAGATCGATGACGCGCTGGACAAACTGAAGCAACTCGCCAAGCGCCAGCAGGAACTCGCCGAGCAGCAGCGCAAGGGCCAGCAGACGCCGCAGCAGCGCTGGGAGCAGGAGATGCTGCGCCGTGAGGCCGAGCAGCTTCAGCAGCAGTTGCAGCAGCTTGCGCAGAACGGCCAGTTGAGCCGCGGCAGCCAGCAGAACCAATCCTCGCAGCAAAGCCAGTCCGGGCAGCAAAGCGGCCAGCAGGGCCAGAGCGGGCAGCAGGGCCAGAGCGGCCAGCAGGGGCAATCGGGCCAGCAAGGTCAATCGGGCCAGCAGAGCGCACAGCAAAGCCAGTCGGGTCAGCAGTCTTCGCAACAGAACCAGATGCAGGGCGCCAACAGCCGGCTGAACCAGGCGGACGCGCGGCAGCTCCAGCAAATGCTCGACCGGTTGAAACAGGCCACCGACGACATGCGGGCCGCCGCATCTTCGCAGCAGGCCGGCACTCCGCAGGGCGAGGCGCAGGCCCGCCGCGCTGCGGACCGTTTGAACGAGGCGCAGCAGATGCTCTCGGGCCTGCGCTCCGCGCAGTCCAGCAATCAGGTCGAAGACCTGGCCCGCCAGGCGGACGACCTCGCAAGGAAGCAGCAGGACCTTGAAGGCCAGTTGCGGCGCGCGTACACCAATGGCGGCGGACCGTCGCGCGACCAGTTGGGGCAGATCGTCGACCAGCGCGAAGACGAGATCAACCAGTTGAAGAAGCTCGAGCAGGGCATGCAGTCCGCCGTACGCGACTTGCAGTCGACGCAGCGGCAGGCCGCCACCAAGATGCGCGACGCCTTGGGCGACATGCAGCAATCGGAAATCGCCCGCGGCATGCAGCGCAATGAAGAGTGGATGCGCCGCGGCATGGGCCAGTATGCCGTGATGTCGGAATCGCAGATCACGGCCGGAATGAACGATCTGCGCGACCAGTTGAAGCAGGTGCAGCAGGCGATGGTTCCCGGCGGCAAGGACGGCAATGGGGGCTCGCAGCAGGACAAGGCGGTCGAGCGGGCGCTCGCGCAGGTGGAACAGATGCGGCGCCAGATGGAGCAACTCGCCGGTCAGGCGCAGCGCGGCCAGCAGGGTCGTCAACAGGGCCAGCAAGGGCAGCAGGGACAACAGGGTCAGCTCTCGCGAAACGGCCAGCAGCAGGGCGGTCAACAAGCCGGTCAACAGCAGGGTGGCCAGCAAGCCGGCCAGCAGCAGGGTGGCCAGCAACAGGGCGGCCAGCAGGGCGGCCAGCAGCAGGGCGGCCAGCAAGCCAGGCGGCAGGCAACAGGGCCAGACGGGCTCCCCGAACAGCGCGGGAGGCGGACAGACCAATCCGAATAACAACGGCTACGGCGGCCAGTCGAATGGCGCCTGGTCCGGCCCCAACCGCGGAGACCCGTGGAGTGACGGCCCCGTGCGCCCGCAGGAGTTCCAGAACACCTACCGCGACACCATGCAGAGCCTGATGCAGCTGCAGCAGCAGATGCGCGACGACCCGAACACGCAGCGTGACATTCAGGGCCTGATCCGCGACCTCCGCGACTGGGATCCGTTCACGCGGTCGAACGACCCGATGCTGAACGAACGCATTCAAGCCGCGCTGGCGGGTATCGAACAAGTGGAGATGGAACTCCGCCGCAAGGTGGACGACACCACTCCTGGCGGCAACGTCCGCAGTCCCGGCGGCGAAGTGATCCCACCCGGCTATCAGGATAAAGTCGCCGAGTACTACCGGAAGCTCAGTAAGAGCAAATAGAACGGTGCGAAATTATTCGGCCCTGAGGTGGCGGTAGACCAGCGAGACCGGCAGGCCGACCACGTTGAAATAGCAGCCTTCGATCGCGCGGATGTACTTCGACGCCGCGCCCTGGATCGCGTATGCTCCGGCCTTGTCCATGGGCTCGCCGCTGGCGACATACTCTTCAATTTCGCGCGCGCTCATGCTGGCGCGAACCAGACGGTGGTGACGGCCCGATCGCACATCACTCGTCGCCGCGCATGAGGCAGATGCCGGTCATCACTTCGTGCCGCCGGCCCGAAAGCAGAGCGAGCATGCGGCGCGCATCGGCGGCATCCTCGGGCTTGGCGAGTATCTCGCCGTTGATCACCACGGTGGTGTCGGCGCCCAGGACGATCTCGCCCGGCCGCCGGCTGAACGGCGCGCGCTTTCCTTCGGCCAGGCGGCGCACGTAGTCCTCGGGCTTTCTCGCCCGACAAGCGGCGATTCGTCCACCGGGGCCACGCGAACTATGAAGGGAATCCCCGCCTGGCGCAGAATTTCGCTGCGGCGCGGCGATTGGGAGCGAGCACCAGCATCGTTCCAGTGTAGAATGAAGCCGAAATGAAACAATCTGGCGCATGAACTGATCGTGCAGCCCGGTTCGAAGTTCAAACTGGCAGAGCTGGACCCCGGCCGACACGCTCGGCGTCACGAAAAGGACTCGGCGGACGATCATCTGACGAAGAATCTGCGAGCGGCTTTCGGTGCTGCAGTATCTGCTGTACGCCGAAGGCAAGCGGTCGCTGCTGGTGGTGCTGCAGGGCATCGACGCCGGCGGCAAGGACGGCACCATCCGCCATGTGATGAGCGGGCTCAATCCGCAGGGCGTAAGGTCACGCCGTTCAAAGTCCCCGAAGGCGCGGAGAAGCGGCACGATTACCTGTGGCGCATTCACGAGGCGGTGCCCGAATGCGGCAAGATCGGCATCTTCAATCGCTCGCACTACGAGGACGTGCTGGTGGTGCGTGTGCATAATCTGGTGCCCGAAACCGCGTGGTCGCGGCGCTACGACCAGATCAACGATTTCGAGCGCATGCTCAGCGAAAACGACGTGCAGATCGTGAAGTTCCTGCTCTATATCAGCAAGGACGAGCAGGCAGAACGCTTCCGCGAGCGCATCGAAGACAAGGAGAAGAACTGGAAGTTCTCGCCGGCCGACTTGAAGGAGCGGGAATATTGGGACCAGTATATCGAGGCCTATGAGGACATGCTGCGCAAGTGCAGCACCGAAGCACGCGCCCTGGTACGTGATCCCGGCGAATCAATAAGTGGTTCCGCAACCTGGCGGTCTCGCAGATCGTGCGGCAGACGCTGGAGGGGATGGACCTGAAATTTCCGAAGCCGGTGGCCGACCTCTCCTCCATTCAGTTCGAGTGAGGCAGCCGGCCATGATAAAATCAGATCCTTCCAACCCATGGAACGCGCCAGCAAGCTCATCCGGGGATTGAGACTGCCCGGCGATACCATCACCGCCGAAGAGCTTGCCTGCGCCGCGTGGCCCGAGGCCGTCGGCAAGAAGATCGCCGCGCACACGCGGCGCGCCAAACTGGTGCGCACTCGCCTGGTCGTGGAAGTGGAGGACCGCGTCTGGCAGCGCCAGTTGTTCGCGCTGACCGGCCAGATCTCCGCAACCTGGAAAGAGCATCTGGGGCGCGGCCTCGTGGAAGACCTCGAATTCCGCATCGTGCCGCGGCGGCGCGAACCGCAGCGCGCCAACGAGGCCGCTGCCGGCGCTCTTCCCCGACGAAGCCGACGCCATCGCCGACCCCGTGCTGCGCGGCCTCTACAAGCTCCCGGAAAAAGGCACTGGCGTGAAAATCACCGAAAAGGAAGTCCGCTACGTGGCCGGACCTGGCCAATCTGAAGCTCACCGACGCCGAAGTCGGCACGCTTGCATGCCGATCTCGACGGCATTCTGGAACACATGGACAAGCTCAACGAAATCGATACCACAGGCGTCGAACCGATGGCGCAGGTGCTGTTCGAAGCCGACGAGACGGCCACCCTGCGGGACGACGTTCCGGTGCCGCCGCTTGGCAACGAGGCGGCGCTCGCCAACGCGCCGCAGCCCGGCGCCGGGTATTTCAAGGTGCCCAAAGTCATCGAACGCTAGAATCACATGGACATCCGAATCCCTCGACCATCGATCGGCGTGAGGGAGGCCCTGCTCGCGCGCCGTTTCAGCGCCGCCGAACTGGCCGCCGAAGCGCTGCGCTTCGCCGAGGCCGAAAATCCGCACACCAACGCCTACCTGCATTTCTCGCCGGAGCGCGCGCTGGCCGCCGCCCGGCGCGTGGACGAGCGGATCGCGCGCGGCGAAGACCCGGGGCCGCTGGCCGGCGTGCCCGTCGCCGTCAAAGACGTGATCGTCACCAAGGGCGTGCGCACCACCTGCGGCTCGCGCCTGCTGGCCGATTACATTCCGCCCTACGACGCCACGGCGATCGCGCGCCTGGAAGAGGCCGGCGGCGTGATTCTCGGCAAGACCAATTGCGACGAGTTCGCCATGGGCTCGTCCAACGAGAACTCGGCCTTCGGACCGGTGCGCAATCCGGTGGCGCCGGACCGCGTGCCCGGCGGATCGAGCGGCGGCTCGGCGGCGGCGGTGGCGCAGGGCACGGCGGTGGTGGCGCTCGGCTCGCGATACCGGCGGGTCCATCCGCCAGCCGGCGTCGTTCTGCGGCGTGGTGGGCGTCACGCCGACTTACGGCCGCGTCTCGCGCTACGGCCTGACCGCGTTCGCCAGTTCGCTCGATCACATCGGCCCGTTCGCGCGCATCGGTGAAGGATGCGGCCACGCTGCTGGGCGTGATCGCCGGCCGCGATCCGTGCGATGCCACTTCGGCCGACGCTCCGGTGCCGGATTATGCGGCTGCGCTCGACGGCAACGTAAAAGGCTTGAAGCTTGGACTGCCCCGCGAGTATCTAAAGAGACTTGACGAGCGAAACCGGCGAGCCTGATTCATCGCGGCGTGGAGCACTTCCGGAAGTCTGGGCTGCGAGGTCCGCGAAATCAGCCTGCCGGCCACCGATTACGCCATCGCCTGCTACTACATCATCGCCACCGCGGAAGCCAGTTCCAACCTGGCGCGCTATGATGGCGTGCGCTACACGTCCCGCTCGCCGAACTCGGAGACGCTTTCCGACATGTATCGCAACACACGCGGCGAGGGCTTCGGCGCCGAATGCAAGCGGCGCATCATGCTGGGCACTTATGTGCTCAGCGCGGGCTATTACGACGCGTATTACCTGAAGGCGCAGAAAGTGCGGGCGCTGATCGCGCGCGATTTCGCGAACGCGTTCGAGGAGGTGGATGCCATCGTGGCGCCGGTTTCGCCCTTCCCGGCTTTCCAGCTGGGCGAGAAAGTGGACGACCCGCTGGCCATGTACCTCTCCGACATCTATACCATCACCGGAAGTCTGGCGGGCATTCCGTGCATGAGCGTTCCGTGCGGCACCACCGCCGAGGGACTGCCGGTCGGGATGCAGATTCTGACCCGGCATTTCGACGAGACCACCATGTTCCGGCTCGCCGATGCCCTCGAAAAAGCTCAGAGGAGATAAAGGAGACTCGATATGCCATTCACACTTCCGCCGCTGCCTTACGCGTCCGACGCGCTGGAGCCCCACATCGACAAGATGACCATGGAAATCCACCACGGCAAACACCACGGCGCCTACGTCACCAATCTGAACAAAGCTCTGGAATCCGCGCCCGACCTGGCCGGAAAGACCGTCGAGGAGCTGCTGGCCAACAATTGCGCCATCGTGCCGGAGAACATCCGCACCGCCGTGCGCAACAACGGCGGCGGCCACATCAACCACTCCATGTTCTGGAAGATCATGGAGCCGAGCGGCGGCGGAGCGCCGGTGGGCAACGTGGCCCAGGCGATCACCGGCGCCTTCGGCAGCTTCGACACCTTCAAGGAGAAGTTCAACCAGGCGGGCGCCACCCGCTTCGGCTCCGGCTGGGCGTGGCTGGTGAAGACCGCCGGCAGCGTGGAGATCATTTCCACCGCCAACCAGGACAGCCCGGTGATGGAAGGCAAGTTCCCGGTGATGGGCCTCGACGTCTGGGAGCACGCCTACTACCTGAAGTATCAGAACCGCCGCCCCGAGTACCTCGGCGCTGGTGGAACGTGGTCAACTGGGAGGAAATCGAAAACCGCTTCAACCGCGGAAAATAAACTGAGAAAGTGGGGCGGGCCCGCCAAGGCCGGCCCACTCACCGAATGCGCACTTACGACATGATCGTGATCGGCTCCGGCCCGGCCGGCCAGCGGGCCGCCATTCAGGCCGCCAAGTGCGGCAAGCGCGTGGTGGTGGTGGAACAGCGCGAGATCGTCGGCGGCGCCTGCATCAACACCGGCACCATTCCCAGCAAGACCATGCGCGAAGCCGTGATGCATCTCTCCGGCTTCCAATTCCAGGGAATCTACGGCATCAATTACCGCGTGAAAGAAAAGATCACCATGGCGGACCTGGGCTTCCGCGTCAACCAGGTGATCAAGACCGAAGTCGACGTCACCCAGGCGCAACTTGCGCGCAACGGCGTGGAAGTCATGAACGCGCGCGCCAGTTTCCTCGATGCCACGCACGTCCGCATGGAAAACCCGCGCGGGCAGAGCGGATCTCGAAGCGCCCATCATCATCATCGCCACCGGCACCAAGCCGGCCGTGTCCCCCAACGTTCCGCTCAACGGCCGCACCATCATCAACAGCGACCAGATTCTGAACATCCCGGACATTCCCAAGACGCTCATCGTGGTGGGCGGCGGCGTGATCGGCGTCGAGTACGCCTGCATGTTCGCGATTCTCGGCGTGCGCGTGATCCTGGTGGAGAAGCGCCCGCGGCTGCTGGAATTCGCCGACGCAGAAATCGTCGAGGCGCTCTCCTACCACCTGCGCGACCACCGCGTCACCATGCGGCTCAACGAAGAGGTGGCCAGCGTGGAAGAAATGCCCGACGGCAGCGTGGTCGCGAACCTGCAAAGCAATAAGCGGATCACCGGCGACGCGCTGCTCTACGCGGTGGGCCGCCAGGGCAACGTGGACGATCTGAACCTGGCCGCCGCCGGCCTCGAAGCCGACAACCGCGGCCGCATCGAGGTGGATGCCGAATATCGCACCAAGGTCCCGAATATTTATCGCCGTCGGCGACGTGATCGGTTTCCCCAGCCTGGCTTCGGTCTCCATGGAGCAGGGCCGCATCGCCGCGGCCAACGCCTGCGGTATCAAGATCCATTCCAACCCCGCCAACTACCCGTACGGCATCTACACCATCCCCGAAATTTCGTTCATCGGCAAGACCGAAGAGCAGTTGACCGACGAAGACGTTCCCTACGAGGTCGGCGTGGCGTATTATCGCGAGACCGCGCGCGGCCAGATCCGCGGCGACACCACCGGCCGGCTGAAGCTGATCTTCCACCGGGAAACCCGCGAGATCCTGGGCGTCCACATCATCGGCGAGGGCGCGTCGGAGTTGCTGCACATCGGCCAGGCAGTGATGATCTCTCAAAGGCACGGTGGATTACTTCGTCGACACGGTTTTCAACTATCCGACTCTGGCCGAATGTTACAAAGCCGGCGGCGTTCAACGGCATCAATAAGCTGGCGCGGTTTTAGGAGGGACTGACATGGGGCGCAGCATCGGAGTTCTGGCCACGCGCTACATCTGGGCGGGACTGGTGGAGGGCACCAAACTCGGGAGCGTGCGGATGTATCCGGAGCCCGGCGAGCGGCACATCGATCTGAAGTCGCTACCGGCCGACGAAATCCTCGACCGCATCCGCACCGATATCTCCGAGGTCTCGAAAGGGTCGCGGTGGATTCGGTGGGCGCCGGCTTCCCCGGCATCGTTCGCAACGGCATCATCGAGGAATCGCCCAACCTGGGCCAGTTCAAGGGTCTCGATATCAGCTGCGCAGCTTTGCGCCGCGCTGCGCGCTGTCCGGGTTGAACGTGCCGGTCACCGTGATGAACGATGCCGACGCGCTGGCCGCGGGCATCGCCGCCACTCACGACGCAATGGAGCAACTGGTGCGCGTCTGGTACCTGGGCGACGGCATCGGCTTCGGCCGTTATCCGCAGAACGAGGGCGTCTGGGAGGCCGGCCACATGGTGGTCACGCTCGACCCCAAGGAGCGCTTCTGCGGCTGCGGCGGCGTGGGCCATCTGGAGGGCATCATGGGCCACCGCGCCATGCGCCTGCGCTTCCTGGATATGGAGCCGGAAGAAGTCTTCGCCGCCGCCCGCCAGGGCGATCCGCAAGCGCCCCGAGTTCGTGGAACGCTGGCATCGCGCGCTGGCCGCCGCCACCGCCACCGCGGTCCACCTCGACGGCCCCGGCCGCTTCTACCTCGCCGGCCCCAACGCCGATTTCGTGGACCTGAACCGGCTCAGCATGCTGCTGCAGGACATGGTCAAAATGAGCCCGCTGCAGGGCACCTTTTTCGAGAAGGTCCCCACCAGCCAGGATCTCGCCCTGATCGGCGCCGCGATTACGAGCTCGATCCAGACGCGATAAGCGCCCAGTTGCCCTTGGTACGGACCTCGCGTACACTGCCGAGCGCGGCCTGGACCTGCTCGATTTCGGGCACCTCGAAACCGCTCGCCAGCAGCACGCCACCCGGCCGCAGCACGCGCAGCAGATCGGCAGCGAGCGCCGTGATCGCCTCGGGGCTGATATTGGCCGTCACCAGGTCCACCGATCCCGCGGCGGCCGCATCCACCGATCCGATGAAACCGATGCCGGCGATTTCGACCGCGATCGGATCGATATCGCAGGCATAGACGCGCACCGCTCCGAGCAACTCCGCCGCCTTCGCCAGGATGCCGGAACCAGTGCCCACGTCGAGCACTCGCATGCCCGGCCGCAGGTAATCTTCGAGCGCCTCCATGCATAACCGCGTAGTTTCGTGGACGCCCGTTCCGAACGCCATTCCGGGGTTGACGGTGATGCGGAAGCGCCCTTCCGGCGCCGGATCGTCGCGCCATTCCGGCACCAGGAAGAAGCGGCGGCCCACCTCCATCGGCTGCAGCAGGTCGCGCGCGGATTGCACCCAGTCGCGCTGCTCCTCTTCGCGCACGGGAGCTCCGGGATAGAGGGCGAGCAGCCCCGCGCGGCCCGCTCCATCTTCGAAAAAGGCGCGGACGCGCGCCGGAGAAAGCTCGACGATGCCGGCCGACCCCCGTTCCCAAAGCTCCGCGATGAGCATATCGCGGTCCGACGGATCGCATTCGATTTCAAGGGAAAACATCTTGTTTCATCTTACGCAAGCAGGCGGTATTGTAGTTTGGGGTGACCATGACCGTTACTCGACGCGCCGCCCTCGCTTCGTTAGCCTGCGCTTTTTCGCAGGCCGCCGGACGCCTTCCGGCCAACCGCAATGTCCGCTGGGCGCTGGGCGCGAACCTGTGGAACTACTTCCCGCGGGTTCCCTTCACCGACATCCTCGACGTCATGCGCGACACCGGCTTCATCGGCATCCGGCTGACGCAGTTCCCGCAGATCCTGACCACCTACGACATCACGCAGGCGCAGATGGAAAAAGAAGTCGCGAGGCGCGGATCTGCCACGTCATCACGATCTCGTTCAACGCTCCGGCGCACGATGCCGCACGGCGTGCCGCAGATAATGGCGGACGCCCGCACGGCCATGAATTTCCTCCGGGAGTTCGGCGCCGATCGCCTGGTGGTCTTCTCGCCCATCGCGCTCGGTTGGAGTCAGCGACGAGCACTTCCGCACCATGTGCGAGTGCTACAACCAACTGGGCGAGGTAGCCGGCGAGATGGGCGTTCCGCGCCGGCCTGCACAACCACATGGGCCAGTTGGTGCAGACCGAAGAAGAAGTGGACCGCTGCATGTCCATGACGGACCCGAAGCTGTTTTCCTTCTCGCCGGACACCGCGCACCTCTATCTGGCCGGCATCGACCCGGTGCAGTGCCTCGACAGGCACAAGAGCCGCCTGATGCTGCTCGATTACAAGGACGCGCGCCGCATCTCGGACAAAGCTGCAGGACAATATCTTCGACCTGGGCGACGGCGAAATCGACTTCCCTGGCTGCCATCGCATCCTGAAATCGATCGATTACCGCGGCTGGATCTGCGTGGACCTCGATACCGCCCGCCACGGACCGCGCGCGAGCTACGAGCGCTGCGGCGACTACGTGGTCGAGAAACTGGAACCGATCTATGTCTGACCGCGTGGTCTCGCGCCGCATTTTGCTTGGAGCCATGGCCATCGTCCGCTTTGCCGCCGACTATCGCATCATCGATCCTCACGTTCACGTCTGGAAGCACGATCCCGAGTTTCCGTTCGCCGAGGGCGCCCATGTGCCCGAGCGCGATGCCACGCCCGAAACTCTGCTCGGCCTGATGAAAGCCAATGGCGTGGCCAGCACCGTGATCATCCAGGTGATTCATTACCGCTATGACAACCGCTATCTGGCTTGCCGTGCTGAAGCGCTACCCGGCCTACTTCCATGGCGTCTGCCGGGTGGACCCGCTCGATCCTGCAGCGCCCGACCACCTTTCGGACCCTGGCGCAGGGATTCCGCGGCGTCCGCCTCAGCCCCGCCGCGAACGCCTCCGGCGACTGGATTCGCGGTCCCCTCATGCCGCCGCTTTGGAAGCGGTGCGAGGAACTCAAAGTGCCGATGACCGTGCTGGCGCCGATCACGCGCATGCCGGACGTCGGCCGGCTCATCGAAAAGCGCCCGGACCTCACGGTCGTCATCGACCACATGGCCGATTGCCCGGTGGATCAGCCGAAGGAACTCGAAAAGCTGATCGCGCTCGCGCGCTATCCCAAGGTGTTCGTGAAGATGTCGCACACCTGGTCGCTCTCGAAGCAGCCATACCCGTGGCTCGACGCGCAGGAGCACGTCAAGCGCCTGCATGGGGCCTTCGGTCCCGAGCGCTTGATGTGGGCCACCGACTGGCCGATCATCGAGGCGGTCTCGACGTACGACAAGGCTCTGCGCGTGGTCCGCGACGACATGGCCTTCCTCAACGCCGAGGACAAGCACTGGATGCTTTCGAAGACCATCGAGCGCGTGTGGCCCTTTCCGGCTTGAGTCATACTGGAAGTTCAGGGCTATGAGCGTGAAACTCCAAGGCATTTATCCTCCACTCACCACTCCGTTCGATCACAACGGCAACATTTACGCCACTAAAGTGCAGCACAACGTGGAGAAATGGAACCGCACGACGCTTTCCGGGTACGTCGTCATGGGCTCCACGGGCGAGAGCGTGATGCTCACCACCGATGAAAAGGTCACCATGTGGGACCTGGTCGCGAAGCACGCGGCACCGGAGAAGCTCCTGATTGCCGGCACCGGGATGGAAAGCGTTCGCGAAACCGTCTGCCTCACCAACCAGGCCGCGTCGATGGGCTACAAGGCCGCCATGGTGCGGACTCCGCACTACTACAAGAACCTGGTGAACCGCGCCGAGGCCCAGACGCTCTACTACCGCGCGGTGGCCGATCAATCGAAGATTCCGCTGATCATCTACAACTGGCCCCAGACGACCGGCGTCGACATCCCGGTGGAAGCGGTGGTGGCGATCTCCGAGCATCCGAACGTGATCGCGATCAAGGAGAGCTCCGGCAATCTGGAGAAGGTGATGCAGATGCTCCGCGAGGTGCGTCACGGCTTTCAGGTGCTGGTGGGGTCCGCGCCCGACGCTTTGGCCCTCGCTGCTGATGGGAGCCTGCGGCGCGATCCTGGCCTACGCCAACGCAGCGCCGTACTCAGTGATCGCCATCTGGGAGGCTTACCGCACGCGGGAAGAGGCCGCGGGACTCGACTGGCAGAACCGCATCGGCCGCGCGTCGGCGTTAGTGACCACCAAATACGGCATTCCCGGACTGAAATACGCGATGGATCTCAACGGCTATTACGGCGGACCTCCGCGCCTGCCTCTGTGCCCTCCAACAGAGGCGGCCAAGCGGGAGATCGAAGCCGCATTTCAGGATTTGAAGGGATAGCCGCGCCGCCGCAAAACCACGATGGCCACCAGACCCGTCGCGAGCAGCAGCGGGAGACCGGGCTCCGGTGCCGCCGCGTCCGGCGAATAGGTGGTCAGAACACGAACGTAGTCTCCGGGCGAACTCGCGGTCGTATCGAACAGAATCTGCCGCGTGCCGCTAATGGTTACCGAGTCTCCCGCCTCGAGACCGCGAAGCCCGGGGTTCAGGTAGTTCACCCCGGTGTTCGCCAGGAAATCGCTAGCCGCCAGATTGGTTGTACTGGTAATAATCCCGAGAATATCGGAGTCGAAGTTGACGGTCCCGATGACGTGTTCCGTGGGCCCCGGATCGAAGAAGACGTAATGGCTCGCGACGATCGTGCCGGCCGGGATCGGGCTGGTTCCCACATCGAGGACCAGCGGTGCCAGCAGCAGGATATTCTGGTCTTCGTCGAATCCGAAGAGATTCGGGCTTTGAAAGTTGTCGTTTCCTACGCTATCCGGAGTGCCGAACGGATTGGTGAGCGGCACCGTGAGTTTCACGAATGTGCCTCCGGCCATCATTGCGGTCCCTCCGGTCACCGTTCCACTGATTATGCTGGCGTGGCATGAAAAAACCATCGCGAGGAATGCTGCGGCGATCCCCAAGATCTTCATCGGCGTGGATCTCCTCCGTCACGAAACGCTTCGAAGATCCTAGCACCTGTCCGATAACTAACTAAGTAGGTTTGGTATTGCCAGTAACTCAACGGGATTGCATTGTGTCTGTTATCAGACACCGGTTATACGCTGAGCACCGGACACGGCGACTGCCGTACGATTGTGTACGCTTCGCCGCTCAATCGTCTGCCCGATTCGTCGTGGGCGCCCCGGCTGACCACGACGACGCTCGCTCCCACCGCGGCAGCGCGTGCGCAGACCGTTTCCGCCGCGTCGCCTTCTTCGATCCGGAGATCGGCGCTCTCGGCCCGCACGCCGGCGGCAGCCGACGACAGATCCGCAAGCAGGTCCGACTTCCAGCGCGCCGCCGCCTCCGGCTCGAGCCGCGAGCTCAGTGCCGGAGCCACGTGGATCACTTCGAGAGTCGCGCCGAAATCGCGGGCAAAGTCCGCTGCGTAAGCGATGGTCGAACCGGTCTCCGGCCCCAGGTCGACCGCACAAAGAACTTTCCGAATCTCCACCGGACCATTGGCCGATTCCGCCAGGTGCACGCCGGTCAGCACCGGGCACTCCAGGTCATGCAGAAGTTTGGCCGCAACCGAACCGATCAGGAAGCGCCGCAGCACTCCGTACCCGTGCGTGGAGGTCACGACCAGGTCGATCTTTTCTGAGGCGGCGAAGGAGACCAACTGCCCGACCGGGTCGCCCTCGTAGACCAGCCGCTGGACTTCGACGCCTTCGAGTTCGCCGGGGGCCCACTCGTCCAACTCCTTCGCTTTATCGACCACAGCAGATCCGGGAATCGGCAGCCAGACTTCGCCCGACAAGCCCGTCGGGGGAATCACGAGAAACGGACTCACCACGTGCATCAAAGTAATGCGCGCATGATACTGCGCCGCGATCGCGCGCGCCCAGGGCAAAACTCCCCGCACGCGTTCGGAGAAATCGACCGGAACCAGAATCCTCGTAATCGGGGGCATGGCTGAGCCAAGCGTAACACGGGGGATTCCGAAGCGGCGGAAAATGAGTCGGACAACAGGCAGGCGTCGTCCGTGATAGTGAGAGTTCTATCGGTCCGGAGGCGACATGAATCGAATCATGGTGATAGCTGCTCTGGCCTGTGTCGTTTCACCCCTGAGCGCCCACAGGGTTCGAGTCGATTTCGATCATCGAAGCAATTTTTCGCAATACAAAACCTACAGTTGGATCCAACCCCAGGTATCTAAGCCGCACGCCGTGGTGTTTCCGAATCAGCTCATGCGCGAACGCGTGATCTCATTCATCGATGAGGCTCTGGCCGCGCGGCACCTCAAGCGCGTCCAATCGGGCGGAGATCTTCTCGTCACTTACGACATCAATGTGATCGAGACACAGCAGTACACCACAATCACTAACGGCTTCGGCGGCTGGGGATGGGGCTGGGACGGCTGGGCCGGCGGATCGGCTATCTCCACCACGGTTCCGCAGACCATCGTTACCGGAAAACTGGTCGTCAACATGACGGACGCGCGGCATCAGCAACTGGTCTACCAGGGCGTATCCTCGCACAGCGTAAGCTCCCGGCCCGAGAGAAACACGCGCCGGCTCGCCAAGGCGGTAAACGAGATCTTCGAGAAATATCCGCCGCAATGAGCCGAACCGGCCGCTACGGCACCAGCACAAAGCGGTCGATCGCGATCATGGCGCTGTGCGGCATGCGGCTGGGGTCGCGCACGAAGACGACCTTCAGCTCCATGCAGTCATGCACCGGCGAATGCAGCGGAAATTCGAGGGTTTCCGGGGCCGCCACGACCTGGCCGCCTTCTTGCGCGGGGACGGAGCGGACCGGTTCGATACCGATCGTCGTCCAGCCCTTGTTCCCCAGCGCATCGAGCTCGAGCGACATGGTGCCGGAGTGCGGGTCGGCATTCCAGATATCGACGCGCACGGCCCGGCAGCTGAGGTCGAGCGGCTGGTCGAGTTTCTGGTGCGCCTCCATTAACAGCGGCCAGCGATCCACCGTGCTGAACGACAGATGATCGGGGCTGCCGTGCTCTTGCAGCGAGGAAGCGGGCGGACGCTGGTACAGGAAGCGGTACATCCAATACTCGCCGTCGAAGGGGATGGCGTAGGTTCGCGGTAGCGAAATTCCGATTCCTTTTCGGACCGGCGGAGGCTCCACCAGCCGCGCGTAAGGCTTCGGGTCTGGCCGTAGGATCACTCCCGGAAAGGTGCCCAGGGCTGACGGAATAGGCCTCAGAGGCGCGGCGGCGCCGCCGGACACAGTCTTCGTGGGAATCGAGCTTTGCGGAGCGCTCCCCGACGAATCGCCGGACCCGTGGAATCCGCGGACCCGCAAGCCGCCCACCGTGAGCCCCGCGGCCAGGAAGATCGTCAGGAGAATTCCGAGCAGCGTTTGCGGAAGGCTGCGAGGGCGCTCCTGGGGCAGGACGCCCGACGTCATGGCGAAGAGCGTCAGGCTGGCGGCCGTCATCGCGAGCAGCGCGCCGGCGGCCAGGGGATGGCGGAACAGGCGCGCGGTGGCCGCCAGTTGGAGCGCCAGCGACACCGTCAAAGCGGTGAGAAACTCGCGCCGAAACAGCGGGGCCGGCGCCAAGTAATCGCCGAATAAGAGGCCGGGCGGCGCGGTAAGAGCGGGCTCGGCCGCGGGATGGATCGATCGCCACTCCGAATACAGCAGCCTCGTCGCCGTCACCACCAGTGCCAAAGAGGCGGGCACTGTGGCGGGTGAAAAGTTAGTAAGCAGGATCATTGCCGGCGCAAACCAGACGGCCACCGCCGAGGTGCGGAGGGCCTGCGGTAGCGTGGATTCCCGATCATCCAGCGGAACCGTCAGGTAGAGCAGAAACGCGATCGCCGCGCTCCACACCCACGCGACGACGGCGAACAAAAAGGCTTGTGCGACGACCAGCGGAAGCGCGACGCGCCACGACCGGAAGGACGGCGCCCCGAGCCATAACAGGACGCCTGTGGTGGCGAGGCTGGCGAACTGAACCACCAGATTCAGGCGTCCGCCCTGCCGGGTCACTCGGAGCCTCCGTGCGCCATGAACTATCCGACACCGAAGGGCTACCGCCGGTTCCCGCAATGGCGTAACATGGGCGAGGAATGGATGCGCTCTTACTGACCGATTACAAGCAGCTCGAGATGGTGGATATGCCGGTGCCGGAGATCGCTCCGGACGAAGTGCTGGTGCGGGTGCGTGCCTGCGGCATTTGCGGCAGCGACGTCCACGGGTTCGACGGCTCTACGGGCCGCCGCATTCCGCCGCTAGTGATGGGCCATGAGGCGGCCGGCGAAGTCGTGCGCACGGGCTCGGCCGTTTCCGATCTCCGCGAAGGCGACCGCGTCACTTTCGATTCCACCATCTATTGCGGCAACTGCTTTCATTGCGCCCGCGGCGAGGTGAACCTGTGCGACAACCGGCAGGTGCTCGGCGTTTCCCCCGGCGAGTACCGGCGGCACGGTGCGTTCGCTGAATTCGTCTCGGTGCCGCGACGCATTGTCTACCGTTTGCCGGACAACCTGAGCTATGAGCAGGCCGCGCTGATCGAGGCGGCTTCCGTGGCGGTCCACGCCGTCAACCTCACTCCGCGCGAACTGGGAGATACGGCCGTAGTGGTAGGCAGCGGCATGATCGGCGTGCTCACCGTGCAGGCGCTGCGCGCGGCCGGATGCCCGCGGGTGATCGCGGTGGACGTGGACGATGCGCGCCTCACCATGGCCCGGGAGTCCGGCGCCACCGATGCTCTGAATTCGAAGACTGTGGACGTGCCGGCCGAGGTCCGCCGCATGACCGACGGCCACGGCGCCGCGCTGGCGATCGAGTGCGTGGGCGCGACGGATCCGATTCGCACGGCGATCGATTGCGTGCGGAAGGGCGGCGCGGTCACACTGGTCGGGAACGTGGCGCCCAATGTGGACCTGCCCCTGCAATCGGTAGTGACCCGGCAGATCCGCCTGCAGGGCTCCTGCGCATCGAGCGGCGAATATCCCGCGGTGATCGAACTGATGTCTCGCGGCGCGATCCGCGTGGATGCGTTGATCAGCGCCGTGGCGCCCCTGGGCGAGGGCCCGCTCTGGTTCGACCGCCTCTACCGTCGCGAAGGAAATCTCTTCAAAGTAATTCTTCGCCCGTAATTCGGCTCGGACGCGGCCGGAAAATCGAAAGGCCCGCTACGCCGGCAGGCGACGGGCCTCTCTGGTACTTCTCAGCGGGAGCCGATCCCTAGCAGTTCACTCGCAGCCATTCCCGGAAGGCGTCGCGATACAGAATGATGCCTTTGCGGGAATACCGCAGGTAGCCCTGCCGGCGGAATTGGTTCATATAGTGCGTTACGATCTCACGCGAAGTGCCCACGTACTGGGAAAGCAGTTCGTGAGTGAAGGGAACCATGCGCACCGACCCATCGTCTTCCTGCGTGCCCAGGCGCTCCGAAAACCGGATCAGGGAGCGCGCCAGCCGCCGAGCGATGTTGTCCACCGAGAAGCTTTCGATGCGGTGCGTGAAATCGATCGTCCGCTGCACCAGGATCTGCAGCAGCGCGACGGCGAGTCGAGGCCGCTTCATCACAATGTCCTCGATCTCCGACGTAGTCCAGGTCATCAGCTTGGTGGTTTCGAGAGCAGTAGCCTGCTCGGAGCGATGCGGCAGGTTGAGGAACGCGGACTCCCCGAAGAACTCATCGGGCTGGTAAATGTCGACCACCACCTGGTGTCCGTCATCCGCCAGTCTCGAGACCTTCACTTTGCCGTCGATGACCAGGTAAATACTCGTGGAAGGTTGGTCCTGACTGTAGATCATCTGCCCCTTGCGGTACTCAACAATGCTGGAGCACGGTAAGTGGGCCAGGGGATCTTCGAGAGGTTTTTGGGGCGCAAACGCTGTGGGACTGGATGCCATTTATCTCCTCCAAAACGAATTACTGCTGTGGAGCGCAGACATCGCTCATTCGCGAAATGCTGCGGACCTTTATTGTGAGGCGGGAATCGCACGCAGTGGACGTCCCGCGTAAGGTTACTTTTTTAGCCAGGGATTTGGCGAGGCCTTCCGGGGGAAAGCCAACCGCCTCCAATTTCCCCACCGCAAATTCCGCGTTGGGGAACAAAATGCCAAAGCCCGTTTGCCGCTTCATTCGGGATCCGTGACCACTCCCCGAAGCACGTCGTTTGCCAGCTTCGGGAAAGGCTTCGACATTTCTACGAATCGCGTTAAGTGTCACAGCTCACTGATAAAGGGTACGTCGGTACCGCTTCGGATATAGCCCATCGTACCCCCTAGGATGAGTGAATTCTTTACCGGTCGGGAAAAAGTTATCCGGTGACTTCGCCCATTGTTCAATGTGAAACAGTGCTGCTGGGAGTGTAAGGATTTGCCCCGGATATATGATGGAAAGGTGCGCCCCACCGCAGCGTTCTGGCTGATTCTGAGTGCTTTGGCGGCAGCAAGCGCCCAGGTATATACCGCCCCGGCCGGGATCCGGCAGGCGATTCGGCGCGCCGGGCCATCGATACTCCCCGGTGGACGCATTATCGCTCCGCTCGGGCAAATCCTTCCCACCGGCGACGGAGCCTTCGGCCTGGCCATCAGCCCTCAGGGGCGCACCGTCGTCACTGCCAACGGCGGCGAGGGCGGGAATTCCCTGACTTTCCTCGATCGAAATCGCCAGGGCGTCTGGCAGGCACGGCAAGTCCCGGTGCGCGGGGCGGACCTCTTAGGGAATGGCGACGACGATGACGATAACGAGTGGAAGGGGGTCTTCATGGGGCTTGCCTTCCGCAGCGAGCACACCCTGTTCGTCTCCGAGGGCAACTCCGGCCGAATCAGCGAAGTGGACTGGGACTCCGGCCACCGGCGTATTATCGACTTGAATCGCAATGGCTTCGCCGACAGCTATACCGGCGACCTGGCCTTCGACCAGGAGCGCGGCATCCTTTATGCAGTCGACCAGGCGAATTTTCGAGTCGTAACCATCGACGCCCGCACCCGCCAGATCATCGCTTCCCTGAAGGTCGGCCGCCTGCCTTTTGCCCTGGCTCTTTCGCCGGATCGCCGGAAGCTCTACGTGACCAACATCGGGATGTTCGAGTATCAGGTAATTCCCGGTGCGAATCAGGAAGCTGCCTGCGCAGACCGGCTTGGATTTTCCCGCATTCGGATTTCCGAGCGCCGAAGCGGTCTCCGGCGCGCAACGTTCGACCGCTCGCGGCCCCGTAAAGGTGCCGGGCCTGGGCGATCCGAATGTTCGCGAATCGAACTCGGTAGCCGTGGTGGATGTCAGCCAGCCTAACGCGCCGAAGATCCAGGCTTTCCTTCGTACCGGTGTGCCCTTTGGGCCGCAAAGTCATAGCGGCAGCAGCCCGTCGGGCCTGGTGGCCACGGCGGACTACGTCTTTGTCTCGAACACCGCGAATGATTCGGTGACCATGATCGATGCGAAATCCAATCAGCATCGTGGCCGATATCCCGATCCGGATCCCCGGCCTCGAAAGCCTTCGCGGCGTGCTGCCGGTTGGCCTCGCCTACGACGAAAGCTCCGGTTGGCTGCTGGTGGCGGAGGCGGGGATCAACGCGGTCGGCATCATCGACGTCCACTCGAAGCAAGTGGTAGGGCATCTTCCGGCAGGTTGGTTCCCCACCCGGGTCGCGATCGATCACGGCACCGTGCTCGTCGCCAATGCGCGCGGGCAGGGCCGCGGCCCTAATGCCCCCGGCGCTTCCGGAGCCTACCCGCGGAGCCAGTCGCGGCAGGGCAGCGTCTCGATCTTCCCGATGCCGCAGGCGGCCGAACTCGCGGCATATACCGGGTTCGTCATGGACGCAAACGGCTTCCGCCCCAGCCTGCAGCCCGCGCGACCATTGCCGGAGGGCATACGCCACGTGGTGCTGATCGTCAAAGAGAATCGCACCTACGACGAGGTGCTCGGTGACATTCTCGAGGCCTCGAACGGTCCGGTGATGGGCGGTCCGCCCTGGGCCCGTCTCGGCTCTTACGGCTACGCCGACGGGCTCGGCAAGCGTTTGAATCTGCGGGACGTCAACGTCACGCCGAACCACCACGCCATCGCGGCGCAGTGGAGCATCAGCGACAATTTCTATGCCGATTCGGACGTCAGTGTGGACGGCCACCACTGGCTGGTGGGCTCCTATCCGAATGTCTGGACGGAATCCTCGCTGATGGCCGCTTACGGCGAGCAGAAAAAGGATTTCCGCATCGGCTCCGCGCCCGGCCGCCTGATCTTCGCCGGGTCGGATTCCTCGGTGCATCCGGAGGACCTGGAAGAAGGTGGCACGCTCTGGCACCACCTGGCACGCCACGGCGTAACGTTCCGAAATTTTGGCGAGGGTTTCGAACTGGCCGGCATCGACGAGAGTAAGAATCTGGAGCCGACCGGCGGCCGCTTCCTCACCAATGTCCCTATGCCGGAGCCCCTCTATTCGCACACCTCCCGCCAGTATCCGGGATTCAATACGAATATTCCGGACCAGTTTCGCGCCTCGCAATTCATCCGCGAAATCGAAGAGCGCTACATCCAGACCGGCGCCGACCTGCCGCAATTCATCTTCATTCACCTTCCCAATGACCACATGACCGGCGCGCGGCCCGAGGACGGCTACCCCTACGAAGTATCGTTCGTCGCCGATAACGATTACGCGCTCGGCCGGATTCTGCAATTCCTGTCGAAAACGAAGTGGTGGGGCCAGATGGCGGTCTTCATCACCGAAGACGACCCTCAGGGTGGCGTGGACCATATCGACGCGCACCGCACGGTGCTGCTGGGCGCCGGCCCGTGGTTCAAGAAGAACTACGTGTCACACGTCAACACGAGCTTTCCGGGGCTGCTGAAGACGATCTTCCAACTGCTGCACCTGCCGCCGCTGAACCTGTTCGATGCGTCCGCGGCCGGTCTGGCGGATTGCTTCACCGACACTCCCGACCCCGCTCCCTATGAACTTCGGAAGGTCGACCAGCGGCTGTTCGACCCGGCGACCGCACGAATCTCCACCAGTGGCAAGCCGGGCGCGCGCATGGACGACCCGCGCGATGTGCGGCACTGACGGACGTGGCTAGACGGCTCCGGCGGCGCCGCCGGCTTTGGTGCTGCGTGCCGAGCGGACGATCCAGTTGCGGAACATCGCGGTATAGGCGCGGGCTTCGGGGTTCGAACGCAATTGCTCGACCATGAACCGCATCTTCCGGCCCCAGTTCGGATACTGCCAGGTGGTGCCGGGCAGGTTCTGCTGGGCCATTTCCTTGGTGAGATCTTCCTGGTTGATCGCCAGTAACTGGCAAGGCGTTCCGGCCAGGAATCCCACCACGGCGTTGTGCAGTTCGCCGGTCAACTCGGGGTAATCGCTCGCCGACCGCGAAAGGTGGCCGGGCAGCAACCCCTGGGCGAAGAGCACGTCGAGCATCTTCTGCTTCTCGGCCGCGCGGCCTTCCGATTGCGAGCGGAAGCCGCCTTCGTCGAGCACGCCCGCGGCGCGCCGCGCTTCGAGATCGGCGCCGGTCCAGAAGCCGGCCAGTGTCGGCAGGTCGTGCGTGGTGGAAGAGACCAGCGACTGCACCGGGTATTCGTCGCTGCGGCGGAAGCCGCCGCTCGAGTTCTTCTCGAAGTAAAACAGGCGATAGCTCAGGATGCCGAAGCGTGCCAGCGCCTCACGCACTTCCGGTTCGACGGTGCCCAGATCCTCGCCCACGATCACCACCTGGTTCCGCACACTTTCGAGCGCCAGGATACGAACGAAATCTTCGTTCACCTCGCGAACATAGGCGCCCTCGGTGGCATCGCGGTCGTCGGGAATCCAGTAGAGGCGGAATAGCCGCATCACGTGATCGATGCGCAGCGCGCCGCCGTGACGGCAGTTCTTGCGGATCGATTCGGCGTACAGCCGGTAGCCGTCTTCGTAGTGCCGGCGCGAATCGGGCGGCGGGAAGCCCCAGTCTTGCCCCTTGGGCGCAAAGTCGTCGGGCGGAGAGCCCACGCGGCAGCCGTTCACGAAGAACGGGCGGTTGGCCCACAGGTCGGAACCGAAACGGTCGGTGGCCAGCGCGAGATCGTGGTAGAGCCCGATCGCCATGCGCCGCTCGCGCGCCCGCTCCTGCGCGCGGCCCAATTGCCGGTCGATCTCCCACTGCAGGTACTCGTAGAACATCACCGAGCGCCAGTGCTTTTTACGGAAAGCGCGCGTGTCGGACGAACGGGGATCCTGATAGGAGGCGGGCCACTGAGTCCACATCCACATGTCGGGATCCTTGCGGTGCAACCACTCGTCGAGCGCGCAATAGGTCGCGAAGTTTTCGAGCAGCGCGCCCTCGCGCTCCAGAAAAGACTGAAACTGGCGCGCACGTTCGGTGCCGCGACGCCACTCCCGCAGAAACTGAACGAACGCCAGCTTGAGAAACCGCAGCTTCAACCGCGAGACGCGCTCATATTCGACAAACGGCGCCTCGCGCAACTGCCGGATCTCCTCCTGAACTTCGCCCGTCTTCCGCAGGCATTGTGCGCGCCGGCTGCGAGCGAAATCCTCCATCACTTCCACGTCGAGATAGAGGAAGTTCTGGTAGAAGGTGCAATTCGGCAGGTAGGGGCTGGTATTGAACGGCCGGCGATTATGGATGGCGTGCAGCGGATTGAGTCCGACGAAATCGGCTTCGAGGTCGTTCACCACCCAGTCCAGAACGCCGTCGAGATCGGTGAAATCGCCGCATCCCCAGTTCCGCTCCGAGCGCACGCCATAAAGGCTGACGGTCACTCCGGCCATGCGGCCTCCGCGGCCGAGACGCGGCGGCGCCCATGCGCGGTCGGGCGTCACGATGTAACGGATGGAGGCGAAGAAAGGTCCGGCGGCCACTGTAATCTCGTGGTAACCGAGGGGAAGCGAGAACGGTACTCGCACCTCCTTCCGCACGAAGTTGTTTCCCTCGAATGAGGCCGCGGCGACCTGCTGCTGGCCGCTCAAAGAGATCTCGCGCTCCGAATCGCGCCCGCCCTCTTCGCGAATCGTGACGCGCACGTTCGACTCCGCCAGGTTCGCCGGAAGATTCAACGGCAGGGCGATTTCACCGCTTTCTCGAGCCACGATGCAGGGCGGCGCCAACCGCTCCCATTCACGCTGTTCGACAGCCGCGAGCGAAGCCGCGAGTGCTTCGTAGCTGGATGCATCGATGCCCTTCGCACGCAGAATCGTCTGCTTCGCCTCTACGGACGTGGTGTGATAGCGGCCCCAGATGTCCCAGAAGCCCGGGCCGATTCCGTGAGCGGAGGCGGCGCGATCCAACATTTGCTCGAAGGTTTCGGAAGGCATGGATCAAGAGCGGATCATTTTCGATTCTACAGGACAGCCGCCTGCCATGCGAAAATGAAGGTATGGATAAACCCCTTGCCAGCGGTCCTACCGAGTTATTTGCTCGTCTCGACGAGTATTCGATTACCAACCCGGCGACCGCCGCTTCCGAAGGGATTGTGCTGACCACGCTCGATAAAGCAGTGAACTGGGCGCGCAAGAATTCCATCTGGCCAATGACGTTCGGGCTGGCCTGTTGCGCGATCGAAATGATGTCGATGAGCGCGTCGCGGTTCGACATCGCGCGCTTCGGCGCCGAGGTCTTCCGCGGATCGCCGCGGCAATCCGACCTGATGATCATCGCGGGCCGCGTGTCGAACAAAATGGCTCCGGTGATCCGCCATCTGTACCAGCAGATGCCGGAGCCGAAGTGGGCCATCTCGATGGGCGCCTGCGCAACCTCGACCGGCGTCTTCAACAACTACGCTCTGATTCCAGTGAACCAGGTGATCCCGATCGACGTGTTCGTTCCCGGCTGCCCTCCGCGTCCGGAGCAGTTAATCTACGCGCTGATGATGCTGCAGCAGAAGATTCAGGATCAGAGCGGCACGGTGAAGCAGGTTCTGAACCTCGCATGAACTGGAACGACGCTGCGGAAGATTTCCTGAATCAGGTTCTAGCGCAAACGCCTAGGCCTCTCCGCGAGGATACCGAGTCTCGGCTGCGCGGAGTTTCCGAAGCCCTGGCCGAAGAGGACGGCAAGAACCGCGTCGGCGTGGAGACTGTGATTGCCGCGTGGGTTCGCGAAACTCCCGAAGCGCTGCGCCCCGATCTTCCACGGCAGATGGAACGCTTCGGCCTCGATCCAGACGAATACAGCCATTTGCTGTAAGTCACTCCCAAGCGCTGACCAGAGAGTGAAGCGTCTGCAGCCTCTTCCAGAACTCGGGAAGCAGATCCAGGCGCAGGGCGTTCGGGCCGTCGGACAGCGCCTGTTCCGGGGGCTCGTGCACTTCCACGAACACGCCGTCGACGCCCAGCGGCGACCGCGGCGCGCGCCAGCGGCTCGATGAACTCCGGCTGGCCGCCCGATGCCGTTCCGGCGCCGCCCGGCAAGTTGCACGCTGTGGGTGGCGTCGAAGACCACCGGCCAGCCGGAGTCGCGCATGATCTTCAGGCCGCGCATATCCACCACCAGGTTGTTGTAGCCGAAGCGACGAGCCGCGCTCGGTCAGCACGACTTGGCGTGTTGCCGGTGGACGCCACCTTCTCGGCCGCGCGGTGGATATCGTGCGGCGCCACGAACTGGCCCTTCTTGATGTTGACGATGCGGCCGGTGCGGCCGGCGGCCAGCAGCAGGTCGGTCTGGCGGCAGAGGAACGCCGGGATCTGCAGGATGTCCGCCACCTCGGCCGCCGGCTCGGCCTGCGCCGGCTCGTGGATGTCGGTGAGCATCGGGATAGCCTTCGGCCTTGCAGCGCCCGCCAGAATGCGCAGCCCTTCCCGCAGTCCCGGGCCCGCGATAGGCGTCCGACGCTGGTGCGGTTGGCCTTGTCGAACGACGCCTTGAAGACGAAATCGCCCACGGCGTCGCGGATGCTCGCGCGCCATGCAGTGGACGTGCTCCTCGCTTTCGATCACGCACGGACCGGCGATCAGCACCAGCGGCTTGCCGCGGCCGAACGCCGCGAACTCAATCGGCACGGGAGAACATGCGGCTCCGGCTGCGTCCTCTGGCCGCCAGGCGTCGCTGCGTCGCGATGCTCGTAGCGCCGCGCCGATGAAGGCCGTGAACAGCGGATGCGGCTCCAGCGGCTTCGACTTGAACTCGGGATGGAACTGGCAGCCCAGGAACCAGGGATGGTCGGCCAATCTCGCAGATCTCGACGTACGTGCCGTCGGGCGTCTCGCCGGTGATGCGCAGGCCGGCCGCCTTCAGGCGCTCTTCGTATTCGCGATTGAATTCGTAGCGGTGGCGATGGCGCTCGCTGATCTCGCGCGTTCCGTAGGCGCGGCAGGCGAAGCTGTCCTTCGGCCAGCCGGCAGGGCCAGCTCCCAGCCGCATGGTGCCGCCCAGTTCGTCGACGCCCTTCAACTCGCGCAGCTTGAAGATCACGCGATGCGGCGTGCCGGGGTCGAACTCGGTGGAATCGGCGTCCTCCAGCCCGCAGACGTTGCGCGCGAACTCGATCACCAGGGTCTGCATGCCCAGGCAGATGCCGAAGTACGGCACCTTGCGCTCGCGCGCGAAGCGGATGGCGTTCAGCATGCCGTCGATGCCGCGCTTGCCGAAGCCGCCGGGCACCAGGATGCCGTCGTAGCCTTCGAGCTGCGTCTCCCAGCCTTCGCCCACCACGCCCTCGGCCTCGATCCAGTTGATGTTGACCTTCAGCTGGTGCGCCAGGCCGCCGTGCAGCAGCGCTTCCTTCAGGCTCTTGTAGGAATCCTCGTACTCCACGTACTTGCCGACCAGCGCCGATGGAGACCTCGTCGCGCGGGTTCTTGCAGCCGCTCCAGCATGGCGGTCCAGCGGCTCAGGTCGCGCGGCGGCGGCGTTCGATGCTGCAGCAGCCGCAGCACGATTTCGTCCACGCCCTCGTCGGCGAACGTCAGCGGCACCTCGTAGACCGACTTCACGTCGCGCGCCGTGATCACCGCCTCCACGTCCACGTCGCAGAACAGCGCGATCTTCTCCTTCATCTCCTGCGGGATGAAGCGCTCGCGAGCGGCACAGCAGAATATCGGGCTGGATACCGATGGCGCGCAGTTCCTTCACGCTGTGCTGCGTGGGCTTGGTCTTGAGCTCCTGCGCGGCGGCGATCCACGGCACCAGCGTCACGTGCACGAACAGGCAGTTGTCGCGCCCCTGCTCGTGGCGCATCTGGCGGATGGCTTCGAGGAACGGCAGCGATTCGATATCGCCCACGGTGCCGCCGATTTCGACGATCACCACGTCCACGTCGCGCGGCCACGCGCTTCATGCGCGGCCTTGATTTCATTGGTGACGTGCGGAATCACCTGCACGGTCTTGCCGAGATAATCGCCGCGCCGCTCGCGGGCGATGATCTGCTCGTAGATGCGGCCGGAGGTCAGATTGTTGCTCTGCGTCAGCGGGGCGTGCGTGAAGCGCTCGTAGTGGCCCAGGTCGAGATCGGTCTCGGCGCCGTCGTCGGTGACGAAGACCTCGCCGTGCTGGAACGGGCTCATGGTCCCGGGATCCACGTTCAGGTACGGATCGAACTTCTGGCAGGTGACCTTCAGGCCGCGGCTTTCCAGCAGGCAGCCGATGGACGCCGCCGCGATCCCCTTTCCCAGCGAGGAAACCACGCCGCCGGTTACGAAGATGTATTTCGCCATTCACTCAGCTCATCCCTCGCAAGTTGAAGTTTCAAACAAGACGCGACACCCGTTCCAGATCCTCCGGCGTATCCACGCCCAGCGACTCGTACTCGGTTTCCACCACGCGGATCCGGAAGCCGTTTTCGAGCGCGCGCAACTGTTCCAGCCGTTCGGCCTGTTCCAGCGGCCCGACCGGCAGCGCCGGATACTGCAGCAGAAAATCGCGGCGGTAGACGTACAGCCCGATGTGCTTGAAGTACGGCGTGCCGGTCGGCTGCCGCGGTTCCCGCTCGATACGGGATCGGGCAGCGCGAAAAATAGATGCGCATTGCCGGCGCGGTCGGTGACCACTTTCACCACGTTGGGATCGGCGATCTCGCGCGGGTCTTCGATGCGCTTCTTGAGCGTGCCCATGAGCATCTCGGTTCGTGAGCCAGCGGCAGGATGGCGGCGTCGATCGCGGCCGGGTCGATCAGCGGCTCGTCGCCCTGGATGTTGACGATCAATGTCGGCATTTGCGGCGGAGGCCACTTCCGCCACGCGGTCGGTGCCGGAGAGGTGATCGGCGCGCGTCATGCGCACGCGCGCGCCGAAACTTCGTGCGACCGCTGAACATCGCGCTCGTCATCGGTGGCAATGATCGTGCTAGTCAGGTAGCGGGCTTGGGACGCCCGTCTCCTAGACGTGCTGCAGCATGGTCTTGGAGGCGATGGGGGCGAGGACTTTGCCGGGGAAACGGGAGGAGGCAAATCGGGCGGGAATCACGCCCAGAATTTTACGCGGCACAGGCGATCATACCACAAAACCGCCTATGCTAGACTTGAGAAAAGAAAGGCTGGCCAGCCGTGATGCTGCCGTCCTTCGCATAAGTTGTTTCTGTTCAGCGCCATAGGTTTGCTTGCGGCGTTCGTGGGGCGCTGCTTGGGCACAGGCGGATCCGGTGGTTGCCGCGGCCGAAACCGGGCGAGAAGGTCGAGGCCAGCCCACGAGCGAACATCCGGGTGGACAGCACGCTGGTGCTGATCCCGGTGACCGTCACCGACCCGATGAACCGCTTCGTCACCGGCCTGGAGAAGGAGAACTTCAAGCTCTTCGAGGATAAAAAGGAACAGGAAGATCACGCAATTTTCGAGCGAGGATGCCCCGCTCTCGGTCGGCGTGGTCTTCGATTGCAGCGGCAGCATGGGCCACAAGCTGGAAAAATCGCGCCAGGCCGTGGCGCAGTTCTTCAAGACCGCCAATCCCGGAGGACGAGTTCTTTCTGGTGCAGTTCAACGACACGCGCCGATCTGGTTCAGCCCTTCACACGAAACCTGGAGGAGATCCAGAACCGCCTGACCTTCACGCAGTCAAAGGGAAGGACCGCCCTGCTCGACGCCATCTACCTGGGCCTGCACGAGATGAAGAAGGCCCGGAACCCGCGCAAGGCGCTGCTGATCATCTCCGACGGCGGCGACAACAACAGCCGTTACACCGAGGGAGAAATTCGAAACCTGGTGAAGGAAGCGGACGTCCAAATCTATGCGATCGGAATCTACGAACCGGTCGCATCCCGCGCACGGACGCCGGAGGAGGCAGCGGGCCGGGGCTGCTGACGGAAATCGCCGAACAGACCGGCGGCCGCCAGTACCCGGTGGATAACCTCAATGAATTGCCCGACATCGCCGCCAAGATCGGAGTCGAACTGCGCAACCAATACTGCTCGGCTATTCGCCGCAGAATCAGGAGCACGACGGCAAATACCGCAGGGTGCAGGTTAAATTGATGCAGCCGCACGGGCTTCCCCCGCTCCGTGCATTTTTCAGAATGGGCTACTATGCTCCGTCGCAATAAACGTTATCTTGCCCTTGTGGCACTACCGGTTGCCGCCTTGGCGGTGCGCGGCCAGCAGGCTTCGCCGCCCCCGCCCGCCGAGTCGCAGGACAATTCCGGCGCGATCTTCCGCTCGGATACCCGGCTGGTGGTCTGCCATACCACGGTGGTCGATAAGAACGGCCACCTGGTCACGGACCTTCAGCGGAACGCTTTCACGGTCTACGAAAACGGCGCGCCGCAGCCGATCCGGTCATTCAAACGCGAAGACGTGCCGGTCTCGATGGGGCTGATCATCGACAACAGCGGCAGCATGCGCGACAAGCGCGCCAAAGTGGAGGCCGCGGCGCTGGCCCTGGTCAAGGCTTCCAACCCGCAGGACGAAGTCTTCGTCGTCAACTTCAACGACGAGGCGTTTCTCGACAATCCGCACGGCAAGGACTTCACCAGCAACATCAAGGAGATGGAAGAGGCGCTGACGCGCATCGATTCCCGCGGCGGCACCGCCATGCGCGACGCCATCCGCATGTCCATCGACCACCTGAAGGAGAAGGCGCACAAGGACAAGAAAGTCCTGGTGGTGGTCACCGACGGCAACGACAATTCCAGCATCATCAGCCTGGAAAGCCTGGTGAAGGCATCGCAGCAGAGCGAAGTGCTGATCTACTCGGTGGGCCTGCTCGGCGAAGAGGAACGGCGCGAGGCCAAGCGCGCCGAGCGGGCCTTGAACGACCTGGCAGTGGCCACCGGCGGCGAAGCGTTCTTCCCCAAGGACCTGGCCGAAGTGGACCGCATCTGCCACGAGGTGGCGCGCGACATCCGCAGCCAGTACACCATCCAGTACACGCCGACCAACCAGGCCATGGACGGCTCGTTCCGGGCCATCAAGATCTCGGTCAACGCCCCGGGCCACCTGACGGCGCGCACCCGCAGCGGCTACTACGCCACTCCGGATCAGGCAGCGCCCCCGAGGACGTCCCAGTCGTTCCAGAATAAGTAAGTGTTGCGAATGCTCTGGAGGCTGACGCGCGGCTACCGGCTGGCGCCCTGGCGCAGCCCCTATCTCCTCTGGCGGATCGAGACCTACTCCGGCCTGCATGCGGACCGCATCTCGTTCCGCGAGTTCTGGCAGTTTGCGTGGACCCACCGGCGCGCGCTGATGCGCTACCTCCGGTGGGCCGAACGCATAAGCTAACCGCGCCTGGCGTCTATCCGAACATCCCCGCCAGCGCCGATTTGCCCAGGACAAAGATCGCCCAGGGCACGATGACCGCGGTCAACGCGCTGCCGAACGAGAACTTCTTGCCCCCGGCAGCCTTGATCCCGGTGGCGATCAGGAAAATCGTCCAGAACACAAACAAGTCAAGCGAACTCGCCAGGGAATAGAGGAACTTGGAACTGGTAAGCGGGTCCATGAATGCCCCTGGGTTGAAGACCAGGGGGTTCTGGAGATTGAAGTCGTCGGGACTCTTCAGAAACATCACGGCAATGGCGAGGCCCGCCGATACAATGCCGACCAGGCCCGAATAGCTCATCACAGCAAAAAGCTGTTTGAACTTCACCTGCGCGGACATCATACCTGCGACAATCGCGAGCAGCACCGCCGCGCAGACCACGTAATAGATCAGCGGGCCGACGACTGCGCCGACGTAAGCCAAGACCGGCCCGAACTTGGCCTGGGTCGCGATCGCGTTCTCCCGCTGCTCGGGTGTCATTTGCGCGGCGCGCGAACTCAGCTCCATCTGGTGCCGGAACATCCGCTCCCAGCCGACGTGCTGAGAGAAGAGGGCCATGTAAACCAGCGAGACGACGATTACCAGAAGCACCGGGACGATCCATCGGGGCCTCTCGGCAATGTCCTGGAACGTTTTGGACGGCTCGAAAAAGATGCCGGTGATCCGCGCGAACTCTCCCATTCCCGCGGGTGACGGCTCAGGGGTTTGAACGCTTTGGGGGCTCATATCAGGTCGATTGTACTCCAGTGCCAAGACTTACGCTTGGGCAATCCGATCTGTTCAAGAATTGTGGGGATAAGCGGGTCCGGACTACAGGCCGAACTGGCGGAGGTGGTGATCGGCGTGGAGGTAGCCCCAGCGCATCCAATCGCTTTCGCGCATCGACCCGAAGAGAGGGTGCGGATGCCAGTCGAAATCGCGGCCGGGGGCAGTGAAGCGATCGATGGTGGACAGCAGCAGTACGCGATCCCGCTCGAAAGCGCCGGGAGGGGTTCCGCCTTGGTCTTGCGCCATTTCCGGGCGCGTCAGCCGCAGGCGCGCGACGATCTCGTGCTTCGCTTGCGGATTACCTAAGTCCTTCATTTTCCAAAATTAACGTTAACTATTGGTTACAGCTGGCGTCTCCGCTAAATCCGATCCATCAAAAGATTTGATTGGACGCTCTCTTCGACCCTTCGATAGGATTGTGATCAAGCAGGCCCTTCAATATGACTACCATGACACCCGTACCAGAATCTCCCGTTAGTTTGTTGCACAGAATCAGCAGCATCGTTAGTTCCGACCTTTCGCTCGATGAAATGTTGGGCGAAATCGTGGGACTGACGGCGCAGGTGACCGAGTGCGACGCGTGCCTTGTATACCTGATGGATCGCGAAGCCAACGAGATCGTGCTGCGCGCCTCGCAGGTGCCGCACGCCGCCGCGCTGGGGGAACTTCGCATCAAGATCGGCGAGGGTGTTACCGGCTGGGTGGCCGAGCATAAGTCCGTGGTGGCTCTCGCGGAGAACGCCTCGTCCGACCCCCGCTTCAAACGGTTCCCGAGCCTGATCGAAGATACGTACGAAGCATTTCTTTCGGTTCCGATCGTAACTGGCGGCGAGACCATCGGCGTCATCAACGTTCACCATCGTGAGGCGCACTCGCACAACACCGATGAAATCGCGCTGCTGGCTTTCGTCGGCGAGCAGATGGGCGGAGTGGTTTCGAAGTCCCTGCTCGAAGAAGAGAAAGCTCAGCTGGTGCAGGAGAAGATGGCGATCCAGCGCCAGCTGGAAGAACGCAAGCTCGTGGAGCGCGCCAAGGGCATCATCCAGCAGAAGTACAACACCACCGAGGAAGACGCCTACTTCCGCCTTCGCAATCAGAGCCGCCGCCTGCGCCGGCCCATGCGCGAACTGGCGGAAGCCATCATCCTGGCCGAAGACCTGAACAAAGACGCCCTCGAAGCCTAGGGCGTCCGCCTCGAATCTCGGGGCATCAGGGGAGCGGCCGTGCTAGCCTAATTTACTTATGAAGATCGCCGCCGCTCTCCTGCTGCCGGTTTTCGCTGTCTGGGCCCAAGTCCCCACTCCTGAATCCATACTCGGGCATAAGCCCGGCGACGATTTCTTCCTCGCCAGCTACACAGAATCACTCGGCTATTTCCAGAAGCTGGCGCAATCCACCGACAAGCTTAAACTCGTGCGTGTCGGTAAGACCACGCGCGGCCTCGACTGGTACGTGGCGGTCATCTCCTCGCCGCAGAATCTCGCCGATCTCGATCGCTATAAGGACACGGCGCGGCGGCTGGCGCTGGTCAAAGGCTTGACTGACGATCAGGCCCACGATCTCGCGCGCAACGGAAAGGTGATCGTCCACATCGATGGCGGCCTGCACGCTACCGAGGTTGCGGGAGCACAGCACACCATTCAACTCGCTTACAACCTGATCACCGCCAACGACCCGGAAACGACAGCGATCCTCAATAACGTCATCCTGGTGCTCTGGTTCTCGATCAACCCCGACGGGCAGGATCAGGTAGCGCAATGGTACCGCTCGAATCTCGGCACGCCTTACGAAGTCTCGAACCTTCCCGGCCTCTGGCAGGAATACATCGGACACGACAACAACCGCGACGGCTACATGAACAACATGATCGAGTCGCGCGTGATCACCAAGGCCGAGCTCGAGTTCTATCCCAACGTCTTCTATAACCACCACCAGACCGCACCCTTTCCGGCGCGCATCTGGATTCCACCGTTCGGCGACCCGGTCTCGCTCAACCCGCACCCGCTCATGTACCGGTGGGTGAACGTCTTCGGCACCGCGATGGCGGCGTATCTCGACGAGCACGGCATGCCCGGCGCAATGCATCGCGGGCGTTACGACGACTGGTATCCCGGCTTTGTCGACCACGTCAACAATTTCCGCAACACCGTCTCGTTCCTAACCGAGACTGCTCTCTACCGCTACGCGACGCCGCACTTCTACACGGTCGACGAGTTCCCCCGCGAAAAACAGGACTTGCGCGCCGAGGTTTTCTACTCGAGCCCCTGGCGCGGCGGTTGGTGGCGGCTGGGCGACGCCGTGCATTACATGCTCGGCGCATCGATGGCGGTACTCGACACGGCGGCCAAGAATCGCGAGCAGTTACTCTATCGACCGCTATCGCGCGGGCCGCGACGTGATCGATCGCTTCAGTAAGAATCCGCCATACGCCTACGTGATCCCGCGAAAGCAGCGCGATCCGAACACCGCAGCCGTGCTCGTCGAAAAGCTGCTCATCGACGGCATCGAGGTGCATCGCGCCGCACGGTCCTTCCAGGCCAACGATTCCACGTATAGCGAAGGCGATTGGGTGGTCCTGATGGATCAGCCGTTCGCGGCACTGGTGAAGGAGCTGTTCGATCTGCAGAAGTATCCGGAGTTGCCGCATCCGCCGCCGGTATCGAATACCACCGGTCCGGGGGGAGGCGGCGGTGGTGGCGGACGCGGCGCCGCTGCGGCTCCCGTGGCCGCGGCCACTCCGGCGGCTTCCGGGGGCGGCGGTGGTGGTCGTGGAGCCGGACGCGGTGCGGCCGGTGGCGGCCAGCAAGCTGCGGGCTCGGCGCCGCCGACCGGACAGATGCCCTACGACGTCACCGGCTG
This sequence comes from Terriglobia bacterium, assembly GCA_963796675.1. Classification (GTDB taxonomy): domain Bacteria; phylum Acidobacteriota; class Terriglobia; order Bryobacterales; family Bryobacteraceae; genus CAWCDJ01. The sequence continues at coordinate 52,913 of CAWCMS010000012.1, read as the reverse complement.
GACGCTGCCGCTCCAGATGGGCGTCGAGGTCGTGACGGTCGCCGAGCCGTTGAGCGCGGAAAGCCGTGCGGCTCTGCAGAAGATCGAACAGGTCGAACCTCTTAAGGGAAAGGTGGAGGGCGCCGGGCCGGTGTTCGCCTTCTCGCACAACACCAATGCTTCACTGCTCGCGGTGAATGACCTGCTGGCCGCCGGCCACAAGGTGAGCTTCTCGAAAGACGGCGCCAGCATCTATGCTTCCGGCAATGCCGCCGCGATTCTCGAGAAGGACGGCGTGGATGCCGCTTCGATGAAGGATGCCCCGGCCGCCTTCGCGGTCGCCAAACCGCGGATCGCGCTCTACGAGCCGTGGGCAGGCAACATCGACGAGGGCTGGACGCGCTGGATCCTCGAACAGTTCCGCTTCCCGTTCACCATCGTGCACAACGCCGACATTCAGGACGGCCATCTGCGCGAGCACTACGACACCATCGTGTTCGCCGAGATGCCGGCGCGCCAGATCATGGACGGCATGGCGCCGGGTTCCGTGCCCGGGCAGTACGCGGGCGGCATCGGCGAGACCGGCGCACAGGCGCTGCGCGATTTCGTGGGAGCGGGCGGCACCGTGGTCGCGCTCGGCAACGCCACGCTCTTCGCCATCGAACAATTCAGCCTGCCGGTGACCAATGTGGTGGGCAGCCTGCCGCAGAGCCAGTTCTTCTGCTCGGGCTCGATGCTGCGCGCGGAGATCAAAGACCCGTCGCATCCCGTGGTAGCGGGACTGCCGGAGCAGCCCGCGCTGATGTTCGAGCGCAACCCGGTGTTCGACACCAAGCCGGGTTTCCGCGGCAAGGTGCTGGCCTCCTATGTCAGCGACCGCAACCCGCTGCTGAGCGGTTTCCTCTTGGGCGCCCCGCGCATCCAGGGCAAGGCTGCCGCCATCGACGCGGATTACGGCAAGGGCCACATCATCCTGCTGGGCTTCCGGCCGCAGTGGCGCGGCCAGTCGCACGGCACCTACAAGTTTCTGTTCAACGCGCTGTATTACAACCCGTCGATGGCTCCCGAAGCTCCGGCACGCGCCGCGGGCGGACGGGGTGGCAGAGGCGGCGGAGGTGGAGGTCGCGCAGGGCGCCTGGCATCGCGAAGCGGAAGCCGCTCGCGGCGAGCTGACCAAGCTGCTCGATCAGAACCGGGCCTACTTCGCGGCGCGCGGTCCGGCGGCCGCCGAGGAGGGCCGCAAGCTCGAAACCGCGCTCGATGCTTTCCTGCGCGACCGCCTTCCGCAGCTTGACGATCTGCGCGCGCAGGTAGACGATGCCGCGGCATCCCGCAGCGAGGCCGCCTTCGCCGCGCAACTCCGCAAGCTGGCCACGGACATGCGCGCCAAGGATTTCAGCTCGACCAAGACCGACGACCTTCTGGAACAATACAAACTGGCGGTGGTGCCGTAATGCGATCGAATCTACTGGCTCTTCTTCTGCTCGCCGGCGGAGCGGCCGCGCAGGTGCCAACGCCGGAGTCCGTCCTGGGCTACAAGCCGGGCGACGATTTCAAACTGGCGACATACGAAGACTCTCTCGGATATTTCCAGAAGCTCGCGGCGTCATCCAACCGCATCAAGCTGGTCGAGGTCGGCAAGACCAGCGAAGGGCGCGACTGGTACATCGCGTTCATCTCCGATCCCGCCAACCTGGCGCAGCTCGAACATTATAAAGAACTCTCGCGCCGCCTGGCGCTGGCTCGCGATCTGAGCGACGAACAGGCGCACGCGCTGGCGCGCGAGATGAAGCCGATCATCCACATCGATGGCGGTCTGCACGCGTCCGAAGTCGCCAACCACCAGCACACCATTCAAGCTCGGCTACGACCTGGTGGCGCGCGAGGAGCCGGAATACCAGGCCATCCGCCGCGATCTGATTGTGGAGCTGTGGTTTTCGATCAATCCCGACGGCCAGTCGATTGTCGCCAACTGGTATCGCCAGAATCTGGGCACGCCCTATGAAGTGAGCCCGCTGCCGGTGCTCTACCAGAAGTACGTGGGGCACGACAATAACCGCGACGGCTACATGCTCAACATGCTGGAATCGCGCGTGGTGACCAAGGCCACGCTCGATACCGAGCCGATCGTCTTCTACACGCAGCACCAGACCGCGCCGTTCCCTGGCCGGATTTACCTGCCGCCGTTCGCCGACCCGATCTCGAGCAACATGCATCCGCTGATGCTGCGCTGGCTGAGCCTGATCGGCATGACCATCGCGCAGTACCTGGACGACCACGGCCTCACCGGCTCCATGCATCAGGAGACGTTCGACGTCTGGTATCCGGGCTATCTCGACAACATCGGCAACTTCCGCCATACCATTTCGTTCTTCACCGAGACGGCGCTCTACCGCTACGCCACGCCGCATTTCTACACGGTGGACGAGTTCCCGGCCGCGCGGCAAAGCCTGGGCACCGAGATGCTCTATTCGAGCCCCTGGAAGGGCGGATGGTGGCGGCTCGCCGATGCCTGCCAGTACATGTATGACGCCGATATGGCGGTGCTCGACCTGGCCTCGAAATATCACGAGCAGATGCAGTACAACAAGTACCGCGCCGCACGCGACACCATCGAGCATTTCGAAAAAGAGCCGCCCTTCGCGTACGAGATTCCGCGGCAGCAGCACGACGCGCCGACGGCCGCGGTGCTGATCGAGAAGCTGATGCTGCAAGGGATCGAGGTGCATCAGTCTTCGCAGCCCGATGCCTGGGTCATCCTGATGGACCAGCCGTTCGCCGGGATGGTAAAGGAGTTGTTCGAGCCGCAGGTCTATCCCGCGCTGACACAGCGGCCCTATGATGTGACGGGCTGGACGCTGCCTTATCAGATGGGCGTGGAGGTGCACGCGGTGACATCGCCGCTGACGAAGGCCTATCGCGATTCGTTGCGGCCGGTGCACGAGATCACGGGCCTGGCAGCGCCGTTCACGCTCGATGCCAACGCCAGCTATCGCGCGGTGAATCAGATTCTCGAAGCGAAGGGCACGGTGTCGTTCAACGGCGCCGAAGTCAGCGCTTCGAGCATCGACAAGGCGAAGCTCGACAGCATTCTGGCGGAGAACCGTCTGCGTTCGGCCGGCACGAAGGCCGGCGAAAAGTCCGTGAAGGCCGCGCGCATCGGGCTCTATCGCCCGTGGGTGGCGAGCATCGATGAAGGCTGGACGCGCTGGATCCTCGAGCAGTACAAATTCCCCTTCCGCAGTCTCTACAACGCCGATATTCTGGCCGGACGGCTGCGCGATCATTTCGACGTGATCGTGCTTCCGGACGTGGCGGAGCGGCAGATTCTCGAAGGCCATCGCCCGGGTACGATTCCCGATCGCTACGTGGGCGGGCTGGGCGAAGAAGGCACCGAGGCGTTGCGCGATTTCGTGAACGAGGGCGGCACGCTGGTGGCATTCAACAACGCGTCGCTCTATGCGATGAACCAGTTCAAGCTGCCGGTGAAGAACGCGCTGGCCGGACTGCCGCCGGCGCAGTTCTTCTGCTCGGGCTGCCTGCTCACGGTGCACATCGAAGACGCGAAGAATCCGCTGACCGCGGGGCTTCGATCGAACACGGTGGTGATGTTCGAGCGCGGTCCGGCGTTCAATACCGAAGTCAGGCTTCAAGGGCACGGTGCTGGCGCAGTATGCGAAAGAGCGGTCGCCGCTGATGAGCGGATACCTCGCGGGCCCGGACAAGCTAGAAGGCAAGGCTGCCGCGCTCTCGGTGGAGTACGGAAAAGGCCGCGTGATCCTGCTCGGCTTCAAACCGCAATGGCGCGGCCAGTCGCACGCGGCGTACAAATTCTTCTTCAACGCGTTCTATCGGTAGGCCTGGCCTACTGTGATATCCTGAAACTTCGCGGTAGAGGTGCGGCGGCCATTAGTAGCCGGACTGGCTTTTCGATTGCGCTTCGAAAGTCCGGATCAAAGGGGCCGAGCGTTATTCCGCCGAAGCGGGAGGGAAAGCACAATTCCTTCCGGCTGGGGAGCCCGGCTAATACCGGCTCACTGTCACTCGCTACTCCGGCGGGTGGAGCGCTATCGGGAGCGAAAACACGCTGGTGTTCCACGCGTACTTTCCTTTCCGTGCCTCTCCCCAAAGATTGAATGCTTATGACTGTATTCGAGCTCACGCGCGCGATGGTCGATATCGAATCGATCACCAACAATGAGGAGCGGGTCGGCCAGTTCCTCTATCAATACCTAAAGGCGCTGGCTGCCCGGTTTGACGGCCGCGTGGAGCGGATGGAAGTGGAGCCCCGCCGGTTCAACATCTTCGCCCAATGGGGCGATGAGCTTACGGTCACGCTCTCGACCCACATGGATACCGTGCCGCCGTTCTTCGCCTCGCGCGAAGACGATGCGTTCGTTTGGGGCCGCGGCGCGTGCGACACCAAGGGCATCATCGCCTCCATGCTGATGGCGGTCGAGGCGCTGCTCGAAGCGGGCGACCGGAATTTCGGCGTCCTCTTCGTGGTTGGCGAGGAACGCAACAGCGCAGGTGCTTACCGTGCGGCACAGGATCCGCGCGGCTCGCGTTACATCATTAATGGTGAGCCGACCGAGAATCGTCTCGCGCTGGGGTCGAAGGGTGCGCTTCGGTACGAGGTGGTGGCCTCCGGCAAAATGGCGCACTCGGCCTACCCGGAACTCGGCGATTCGGCGATCCACAAACTGATCGACGCCCTGGCGGCCATCCGGCGGATCCCACTACCGGTCGACGAACTTCTCGGGCCAAGCACGCTGAACGTCGGGACACTCTCCGGCGGCCGCGCCCCTAACGTAGTGGCCGACGAAGCCAAAGCCGACATCATGATCCGGCTGGTGAACGATTCGGCGGAGACCAAGACCGCGCTCGCCAAGGCGGTCGCAGGGCTCGCCGAGCTAAAGGAAGTGATCGAGATTCCGGCGCTGCGCCTGAACGCGGTGGAGGGAATCGGAACCACGGTGGTGGCATATCACCACCGACATTCCGGCATTCGGCGGGAAGTGGGGCGAGCCGTTTCTGCTCGGGCCCGGCACGATTCATGTGGCGCACACGCTGGAAGAGCGCGTGCCCAAGGCGCAATTGACCGAGGCTATCGAAATCTATCAAAGAATTGTCAGGTATCTATGCAAACGAGAATCCAAGTAGGCATTCTGGGCGCCACCGGCATGGTGGGCCAGCATTTCATTAAGTTCCTTCAGGGCCATCCGTGGTTCGAGCTGACGTGGCTCGGCGCGAGCGACCGCTCGGCGGGAAAGAAGTATAAGGATGCCATGACCTGGCACCTGGCGGGCGGCACTCCCGCCACGGTGGGCGATCTTCAGGTGGAGGAATGCAAGCCGGGCAACGCGCCGCGGCTGCTGTTTTCCGCGATGGACGCCTCGGTGGCGACCGAGATCGAGCGTGCGTTCGCCGAGGCCGGCCACGTGGTGGTGTCGAACTCGAAGAACCACCGCATGGAGCGAGACGTGCCGCTGCTGGTGCCCGAGATCAACCCGGACCACCTCAAGCTGGTGCCGGGGCAGCAGCGCGCGCGCGGCTGGAAGGGACAGATCGTGACCAACCCGAACTGTTCCACGGTCGGGCTGACGATGGGTCTCGGACCGCTGAAGCAGTTCGGCATCACCAAGGTGCTGGTCACCACCATGCAGGCGATTTCCGGCGCGGGCTATCCGGGCGTCGCTTCGATGGATATTACCGGCAACGTGATTCCCTTCATCGGCGGCGAAGAAACAAGATGGAGGAGGAGACGCAGAAGATCCTGGGCGAATTCCGCGGCGATCACATCGAGCCGTTGGCCGCCAGGGTCAGCGCGCACTGCAACCGCGTGGCGGTGGTCGATGGCCACACCGAAACGGTCTCGGTGGAGTTTTCCTCCAAGCCTTCGGAAGCAGAGATCCGCCATGCCTTCGACCATTTCCGCAGCGTGCCGCAGGAGCGCAAGCTGCCGAGCGCGCCGCCGGTTCCGGTCATCTATATGGACGAGGCGAACCGGCCGCAGCCGCGCAAGGATGCCGAACGCGAGCGCGGCATGGCGGCCTTCGTCGGCCGGCTGCGCACGTGCCCGGTACTCGATTACAAGTTCGTGGTGCTGAGCCATAACACGATTCGCGGGGCCGCCGGCGCGGCCGTACTGAATGCGGAGCTGATGCATTCGGAAGGGATGCTGGACTGATGATCGTCATGAAGTTCGGCGGCACGTCGGTTGAGTCTGCCGCCGCGATCGAACGCGTCGCCGGGATCGTCAAAGGCCGCGAAGCCAAGCGTCCGGTGGTGGTGGTATCGGCCATGGGCAAGACCACCAATAAGCTCCTGGCCATCGCTTCGGCCGCCATTCAAGGCCGCCGCGAAGAGTACATTCCCCAACTGCACGACCTTCGCGACTTACACTCGCGGGAGGCGCGGCTGGTGGTGCCGCTCGATCAGCGCGCCGAGCTCGACCGCTTTCTCGACGAGCACTTCCAGGAACTCACCGAACTGGTGAAGGGGCTGGCGGTGCTGGGCGAGCTGACGCCGCGCTCGATCGACGCCATTTCGAGCTACGGCGAACGGCTCTCGAGCTACATCGTGACGGTGGCATTCCGGCATTTCGGAATGAAGGCCGAGCATCTCGATTCGCGCCAGATGGTGATCACCGACCGCCGCCACACGCAAGCAGCGCCGAACTTCCCGGAGACTTACGCACGTCTGAAGGCGACGGTGCCGCCGCTCGCGAAGGATAGCGTGGTGGTGATGGGAGGCTTTATCGGCTCGACCGAAGATGGCGTGACGACCACGCTCGGGCGGGGCGGGTCGGACTTTACGGCGTCGATTGTCGGTGCCGGCATCGATGCCGAAGCGATCGAGATCTGGACGGACGTCGACGGCATGCTGACCGCCGACCCGACCATCCTGCCCGGCGGGCATCGCGTGAAGAGCATCTCCTTCGCCGAGGCGGCCGAGCTCGCTTATTTCGGCGCCAAGGTGCTGCATCCGGCGACCGTGGTGCCGGCGATCGAGCGCAACATTGCGGTGCTGATCCTGAATTCGCGGCGGCCGGATGTGGCGGGCACCCGCATTACGGCCGAGACCGTGCCGTGCCTGAACGTGGTGAAGTCGATCGCCTGCAAGCGCAAGATCTCGCTGGTGAACATCCATTCCACGCGCATGTTGATGGCCCACGGCTTCCTGCACCGGATCTTCGAGGTCTTCGATCGCTACGAGACGCCGGTGGACATGGTGTCGACCTCAGAGGTGAGCGTCTCGCTGACCATCGACAATACCAAGAACCTGGAAGCGATCCTGAAAGACCTGCGCGAGTTCTCCGAGGTAGACGAGGAACACGACCAGGTGATCGTCTGCCTGGTGGGCGAGAACATCCGCTTCACCCCAGGCGTGGCGAAGCGCGTATTCAACTCGCTCGACGGCATCAACATCCGGATGATCTCGCAGGGCGCCTCGCTGCTGAACATCAGCTTCGTGGTGGCGGAGACGGACCTCGCCCGCGCGGTCGATGCGCTGCACACCGAGTTCTTCGCGGAACTTGATCCAGCGGTCTTCGAGCGCAACGAGGCGGTGCATGCCTGAGACGCGGAAGCTCGCCATCATCGGCTACGGCAAGATGGGGCGGCTGATCGAACAGCTCGCACCCGAATACGGCTTCGAGGTCGCATTGAAGCTCGACGAGTTCAACAATGCTCGATACGAGGGGTTGACCGCCGAAAATTTCCAGGGCATTGACGTGGCGATCGACTTTTCGATTCCCGCGGCGGTGCAGCGGAACGTGGAAGGCGTCGCCGCCCTGGGCGTCAACGTCGTGGTGGGCACCACCGGATGGCTGGAACATCTCGAGGCGGTGCGCCAGGCGGTGGAACGCGACGGCATCGGGCTGGTTTGGAGCCCCAACTATTCGGTTGGGGTGAATGTGTTCTTTCGTCTGGTGTCAGAAGCCGCGAAGCTACTGGCGAACCAGCCGGAGTATGGCGCGTGGGCCTGGGAGATCCACCATTCGACCAAAAAGGACGCGCCTTCGGGGACACTGCTGAAGCTGGTCGAGGAAATGAAGAAGGCCGGCTACGGGCGCACGATCGATGTGGGGTCGAATCGTGCCGGGGCCCATCCTGGAACGCACGAGATCGGGTTCGATTCCGCGGCCGATACGATTACGCTGCGTCATGCGGCACGCAGCCGGGAAGGGTTCGCCCGCGGCGCGCTGAAGGCGGCGCAGTGGGTGGTGGGGCGTAAAGGGTTTTACGAATTTAGTGAGATTCTATTTCAGTAGCCTGGAGGTGGGACATGTTCACTGGATGCGGCACCGCGCTGGTCACGCCGTTTCGCGAAGATCTTTCTCTGGATGAAGCGACGCTTCGCCGCCTGGTGCGGCGGCAGGTCGTGGCAGGCATCAACTTTCTGGTGCCTTGCGGAACCACCGGCGAGAGCCCGACGCTGACGCGCGCCGAGCATCTGCGCGTGGTCGAAATCACGCTCGAAGAGGCGAACGGCAAGGTTCCCGTGCTCGCCGGCGCGGGCGGGTACAACACGCACGAGGTGATCGAACTCGCGCGCGAACTGGAGCGGATGGGCGTAAGCGGCATCCTCTCGGTAACGCCCTATTACAATAAGCCGACGCAGGAAGGCCTCTACCAGCACTACAAAGCGATCGCCGCGGCCATCCGGCTGCCGATCGTGGTCTACAGCGTGCAGGGCCGCACGGGCGTGAACGTGGAGCCCGCGACGCTGGCGCGGCTCGCGAAGATCGAAAACATTGTGGGAGTGAAGGAAGCCTCGGGCAACATCACGCAGATGGCCAACGTGATGCACGAGGTGCCGGAGAATTTCGCGGTGCTTTCGGGCGACGACGCCATCACGATTCCGCTGATCGCGCTCGGCGGCCGCGGCATCATCTCGGTGGCCTCGAACGAAATCCCCGGCGAGATGACGCGTCTGGCGCAGGCCGCGCTGTGGGGCGACTTCGCCACCGCGCGCCAGATCCAGGCGAAGTTCCTGCCGCTGATGAACGTCAACTTCGTGGAATCGAATCCGATTCCGGTGAAGGCCGCGATGGCGACGCATGGGCTTGATGCTGCCGGTGTGGCGGCTGCCGATGTGCCCGCCTTCGGAAGCCAGCCAGGCGAAGATCGAAAAGGTTCTGGAGAGCGTGGGATTGCTGGGGAGCGTGTCGGTTGCAGGCTGAGATCGAACGTCTCTTCGACCAGCCGCCCGCGGAGTACACGGCGGCTCACCGCGAACTCTTCGCACAATTTCGCAATGCGCTGAACGAAGGCCGCGTACGTGCGGCCGAGCCCTGTCCGGACTCACCCACAGGCTGGCAGGTGAACGCCTGGGTGAAGAAAGGCATCCTGCTCGGCTTCCGCATGGGCTCCATCGTCGATATGTCGGTGGGCGACCTTTCGTTCCGCGACAAGGAAACCTATCCGATCCGGCGCTTCGGCCCGGAAGACGGCGTCCGCATGGTGCCCGGCGGATCGAGCGTCCGGCAGGGAGCCTACCTGGCCAAGGGCGTCACCTGCATGCCGCCGATGTACATCAACGTGGGCGCGTATGTCGATGGCGGGACGATGGTGGATTCGCACGCGCTGGTGGGAAGTTGCGCGCAGGTCGGCCGCAACTGCCACATCTCGGCGGCGAGCCAGATCGGCGGCGTGCTGGAGCCGGTGAACGCGTCGCCCGTGATCGTCGAAGACGACGTGCTGGTAGGCGGCAACTGCGGCATCTACGAAGGCACGGTGGTGAAGCGCCGGGCGGTGCTCGGCACCGGCACCATTCTCAATCGTTCGACGCCGGTCTACGACCTGGTACGCGGCACGATTTACCGCGCCACCGATTCCAAGCCGCTAGTGATTCCCGAAGAGGCCGTGATCGTCGCAGGCTCCCGCGCCATCACCAACGGGCCGGGCAAAGACTGGGGGATCTCGGTCTATACCCCGGTGATCGTAAAGTACAGGGACTCGAAGACCGATACCAAGATCCAACTCGAAGACCTGCTGCGGTAGCGTCAGTGCGTGCCGGGCCTCGGCAGTTTGTGCGCCCTTTCGAAATCGTCTTTCAACCGGGAGACGATCTTATCGGCGACGTCCACGCTGGCCCCATGAAACTTGGCGCCCTGGCTTTCCTCGGTGGTGGACCAGATGACGTCGCCGTCTTTATTCACCAGGCGGACGGCGGCGATAGCCTCATGGCGCCGCTCGGTGGAGTGCTCGGATTCGTTATCGCCGGCGCCTGCACCTGCATAGGCGCCCTTCGTGTTGCCGGACGTGTGTCCCGTTCCTGCGTCCGCGCGTGCATTAAGGCCGCTCGACGAGCTGTGGGTTTCGGTAAAAACGAGATCTTCGGAGGCGCCGCGCAAAGTCACGTCGGCGCGCTCGGGGTTCTCGGTCAGAATGAACAGCTTCGAGCTTTCCAGGCTGCTGATCAGGATGTCGCGCATCTGCGCGGCGGTCTCGCCGCCGGTGAGATGGTCCACATAGACGCGGCGGATCGTCAGAAGCTGGCGCAGCCCGGCCTCTTCCACGGTGTCGCCGGCCCATCCGGCCGCGGCGAAGAGCAGTAGAACCATCCAGCGCATACGCTACCCCTTGCCCGACTTGCGGGCTTCTTCATCCTGGAATTCGACTCTGCGGCCGGTGCGCGCTTCGAGGCTGCCCAACACTACCCGGATCTCGCCCTTGGGGACGCGAAACACCAGCGCCTGCTGCTTGCCTTCGGCGTCCACGTAGCCGAGCGTCAGGAAGTGCTTGCGCGTTTTCGAGAGGAGCAGAAAAGGCGAAATCAGGATGGCAGCGGCGTAGCGGCGGCTGACGCTCTGGCCGTACTCCAGGTTGTTGACGCGATCGTAACTGATGCGCAGCACGGACTTGCCGCTATAGACGACCAGGTAATCGGGGCCGGTGACGTCGAGTCTGGCGGCGGACTTGGCCTTCACACCCGGGAGGGTGCCGCCCATCAGTTCGGTTTTTACTCCAGGCTCGGCCGCGTGGGCGTCGGCAGCCAGCACCAGTCCGGCGGCCAGCAGGAAGAATGCGCGAAACATAGCTGTATCACTGCTAGTGGACGGCCGTCGCGCGCTTTCTCGGGTATTTCAGCAACATTTGGCCCGCGCGTACTTCGCGCGCAGGCGTTCTTCGGAAAAGCGGCGCCATTCCTGGGCCGAATGGGCCACGCCATGGGCGGCAAGGTGGCGGGCGTAAGCGTTCTCGTCCGCCAATTCGCGGAGCAGCGCCAGGATCAGCCGGGCGGCGCGCTTCATAGCTCCTCCGGGCGCAGCTGGGAGTGGACGAACGGCGCCTCGTGCACCACGGCCTCGCGGGTGCCGCGCAGGATCCCGGTCCAGATGCGCAAGGAATCCGCCAGAATGACGGCCACCAGCAACAGCAGGATGCCGCAGACGAAGGCGTCCAGCCGGGCGTTGAAGATCAGCGCCGCGGTGGCGGCGGTTTGCGATCCTGCTGCCAGTTTGTCGGCCTGCGCCAGGAATCCGATAGCGGGAACCGGGGAGAAGATCTTCTGCCAGGCGGCGGTGAAGGTCACGACGATCAGCCAGACCAGCGGTACGCAGGTGATCCACATGTACCTGGCCCCGTGCATCTTGAGCAGAATGGTGGTCGCGACGCACAGCGCGATGCCCGCCAGGAGCTGGTTGGCGATTCCGAAGAGCGGCCACAGGGAGTTGATGCCGCCGAGCGGATCGCGCACGCCTTGCACCAGGAAATAGCCCCACGCAGCGACCACCAGGGCGCTCGCGCCGACGACTCCAGGCATCCAACTCACGCGGCCGAGCGGCCTCCAGGCGTGCCCGAGCAGGTCCTGCAGCATGAAGCGACCCACGCGAGTCCCGGCATCGATGATCGTCAGGATGAAGAGCGCCTCGAACATGATGGCGAAGTGGTACCAGAAGCCGATGAGGGCCCGGCCGCCGCCGCTGCGCGCGAAAATGTGGGCCATGCCGAGCGCGAGCGAAGGAGCCCCGCCGGTGCGGTAGAAAAGCGTCTGCTCACCGACTTCGCGCGCCAGGCTGGCCATATCGTTGACGGTGACCGGGAAGCCCCAGCCGGAGATCGTGGCCACAGCGGCCGCGGGGCTGGTTCCCACTACGCCCGCCGGCGAGTTCACCGCGAAGTAAACGCCCGGCTGCAACACGCAAGCCGCGATCATCGCCATGATGGCCACGAAACTTTCGAGCAGCATCGAGCCGTAGCCTACGGGCGTGGCGTGGCTCTCCTTCGCGATCATCTTCGGTGTAGTGCCGGACGAGATCAGGGAGTGGAAGCCGGAAATGGCGCCGCACGCGATGGTGATGAAGCAGAAGGGGAAGATCTTGCCCGCGAAGATCGGGCCGGTGCCGTCGACAAACCGCGTGAAGGCCGGCAACTGCAGTTCCGGACGCACGAACAGGATCCCCACTCCCAGCATCAGCACCACCCCCAGCTTCACGAACGTGCTGAGATAGTCGCGGGGCGCCAGCAGCAGCCAGACCGGCAGCGCACTGGCTAGAAATCCGTACACGATGATAATGACGGCGAGCGCCATGGCGCTCAACGTGAACACCGGCGCGAGGCTCGACGATTCGGCCACGGCCCGTCCGGCAACGATCGAGGCCATCACCAGCACGAAGCCGATGGCCGAACACTCCAGCACCTTGCCGGGACGCCAGTAGCGCAGGTAGAGGCCCATGAAGACGGCGATCGGCATGGTCGCGGCGATGGTGAACGTACCCCAGGCGCTGCCCTTGAGCGCGTTGACCACCACCAACGCCACCACGGCCAGCAGGATCACCATGATGATCAGCACCGTGACCAAGGCCACGAAGCCGCCGATCTTGCCGATCTCTTCGCGCGCCATCTTGCCGAGCGATTTGCCGTCGCGCCGCATGGAGGCGAACAGGATGACGAAATCCTGCACGGCCCCGCCCAGCACCGCTCCGATGATGATCCACAAGGTGCCCGGCAGATAGCCGAACTGCGCTGCCAGCACCGGCCCGACCAGCGGCCCCGGTCCGGCGATCGCCGCGAAGTGATGGCCGAAGACGATCCAGCGGTTGGTCGGCTCGAAATCGTGGCCGTCGCGGAGACGTTCGGCGGGAGTGGCGCGCTTGTCGTCGAGCGCCATTACCCGCGCGGCGATGAACTTGGCGTAGAAGCGGTAGCCCAGCGCATAGGTGCAGGCTGCCGCCATTACCAGCCAGATGCTATTGATGTGCTCGCCGCGTTGGAGCGCGATGGCCCCCAGGCATACCGCGGCCATCACGGATACAGCAGCCCAAACCAGGTAGGTGAATACCCTCACCCCCTAGAGTCTACTAAAAGCGTTTCAGGGAGCGCAGCAAGGAAAGAGTGGTGCCGCCGCTATAAAGCTCGACAGAGTGAATCGGATTCCAGTTTTCGTCGAGGACCCCGATGTAGCGCTCGCTGGTTGTGCCGTCCCCCATCAGGATCACCGTGTACTTTCGATCGGGATAGTTGAGGGCGCGATAGCGAATGGTTCCCACCTCGTGTTGCCGGTCCGAGGAGGGCTGGCCCAGCTTCTGCACGATGCTGAGGTAATCGTCGCGACCCGAAAGATCCAGGAACTGCTGGTCCTTCGCGGTAAAGACGACGTCGCGCTGGCGGAAGTCGCCAACGCGATTCAGGCTGACCGCGAAGATGTAAAGCAGCACCGCGATCCCCACCGCCCCGCCGATCAGCTTGAAGATGCGCTTATCGCTCGGCTCGAGGCGGATGCCGACCACAGGCGCCGGCTCCAATCGCTCGGGCGCTTCTTCGGGAACGCGCGCGGTAGCCCCCACTGTGACCGGCATCTGGATCACCCGCTTCTGGTGCGGCCAGACAGCGCCGCCCTTGAACTCGAGTTCGCGATTCAGGCCGACGATCAGGACCGGATCGTCCACGCGCGAAACCTCCCCCACGAAGCGCCGGGGAATCCAGATCTCCTCGTGCGACCGGCAATTCACTACCAGAATTTCGGACCACGTGGCTTTACGGAAGAGCCACTCGTTCGGTTCGATATTCAGGATCGCCGGATAGAAGGAGAAGGGGCGGGCAGCCAGATGCTCCAACGATGGCGGTATGGGGGGCGAGGCCATTGCGCTGCCTACATCGTACCGCAAGCCATCGAGTGGGAATCGGGTGCCCGCGAAAGCTTACCGGCTAGGCGACGCGCCGGAGTAGGAAGAGTAGCGATCCAGTTCGCTGATCAGCCGATGCGCGGACGGCGGCGCCGGAATTTCACCCATCAGGATGTCATGGTTGGTCACTTCTTTGCCGTAGAGCTTGGCCGCCTCGTCGCGATCGGGACGAAGAGTGGCGCCATTCAACGCGATGCCCGCGAACAGTCCCTTGGATCGCGAGTAGGCGAGGATCTCGGCGTCCAACCGCACATCGGTTTTGGCGTCGGCCGTGCGGCCCACGGGGCCCGCCGCTACGCTGGCATCGGCGCCCAGCGTGAACTTATCCTGGTTCAGTGCCTTCATGCCATGCTGATTCATCACCAGGAGAATCACATCGGTGGAGGAAGCCCCCAAGCTGAAAGCCTACGCTTCCGCCTTCGGTACGGACCGGCGCTGGAGCCGTCCAGCCGCGGCCGTTCGGATTGCGGCATTCCGCGAATCCGCGACCAAACTCGCCGCCAACTACGAACGCCGCCTTCTTCATATTGGGAATGACCACGACGCACTGTGACTTCGCCAGCAGATCCTGCGGAATCCCCTTCTCCGGAATCTGCATCACCTCCGAAAAAACGTCGGCCGATTCTTTCAGCCGCTCCTGCGGCGTATCCGCCGCCAAAAATCCTGCCGTTACGATAAATGATGCCGCTATTGCGAGTGCTCGCATCCCAGCACCTCCTTCAGAATAAACCGTTGCAAGGAGTGTTCCGAAACCAGCGCCTGGATGGCACCCGCAGTACGATATTTAACCTACTTGCGTCCCAGGAATCGAAGCCGGACGCTGAAAGCGCGCGCTTGACCCCGGCCGAAAGTCATGAAACTAGGGCTCCCCATGACGTTTTCCACCACGTTGGGGTTCAAGCCGTTGGTGAGATTGTTATAGCCGAAACGCCAGGCCCAAAGGTAGTGAAGCGCACGAAACTGCCGTTCCAGATGCAGGTTCACGTTGAAGTAGTGGGGAAATCTTACCGAGTTGGGAGCTCCCACCAGGAAGCCGTCTTCATCCACGATGTTAAACGGGAAGCCGGTGCGATATTCCACCAGGTATTGAGCGGTCGTATTGCGGGTAATGAAGCGCAGCCGGGCCGGCAGCACCCGATTCGGCAGCGGCGCCCAGCCCCAGGTGTGAAACCGGTTGGGGGTATCCCACGAGTACGGGCCGGGTGCCTGCGCGGCGAAGATCGGGTTTTCCAGACTGTAATCGACGGCAGCGTTGGAGCGCGCGCTCGAACGCGTGTAGCCGGCGAACCACTCGTACTTGCCCGCAAAGGTGTGGCGCAGAGAGACCTCGAAGGCGTCATAGCGGTCCTGCCGCGCGTTCACCAGGCGGAAGACTGACGCCGTTGTAAACCGAGGTATCCGTCAAGGGAACGGTGGGGAGGAAAGTGAAACCGCGGTCGCCGGTACGATGCGAGAACCCGACCTTCAGGTAATACTCGTGCGGCAGCTTCCGGTCGACCCCCGGCTGGCGATACGGAAGCGCGGAGTCCTCAGCAATCGGTCGTCAGCGATGAATGAAGTAGGAACGGGGCCGCGGACAGTGCCGTCGGGAAGATAGAAAGTGGAATAGCTGATCTGGTCCTGCTGGCGGGTGACGGTCTCCAGGCTGATGGCGTCATGATACACACCCCAGCCCGCGGAGAATTTCGTGGACCGCAGCCAGCCGGGCGACCAAGCCACCGCGAGGCGCGGCGCCACTTCGAGATCGCGCACGATCTCGTTCCACTCCGTCCGCAGACCCGCTTCGAAGACCAGGCCCTCTCGAATATTCCACGCGTCCTGCACATACTGTGCGGCCTCGAAGTTTTTGCGCGATTGGAACGGACTGCCCTGGAACGTGACGTAGCGCGCCAGGGAGCCGTCTTCGCGCAGCACTTCGTAATCGTGGCGGTCCACGGTCTGGTGGAACGCCTGCCGTTCGAAATCGATGCCGAACTTGAGCTGGTGCGTTCCGGCGGCGTGCAGCACCGGCAGGAACAGGTCGGCGATCCACTGCTGCCGGTAGAAGTGCCGGTCGAGGCCGGAGAAATAATTGCCGCGATTGCCGTCGGGCGTGATCTGGTAGAGCTGATTGCCCTGGGGCAGGCTGTAGTTGGCGCCACGCGAATCGGCAAAGCCGACGTCGAGTAGAGCGCCACCCGTAAAATACGACTGGTCGCGGATGGTGCTCATGTAGAGCGTGTCGCGTTGGTTCAGAGTCGATTCCACGGGGTTCAGGATGCTCAATCCCTGCCGGTGCGAATCATCGAGGTTGTATAGGAAGCCGCCGGTCAGGATGTTGCCGGGCGTGAGGTTGATCTGGAAACGAGTAATGTCGCTGCCGGAGTAAGCACTGGTGCGATTCTGGCCGTTCGGCAGCCCGGGAACGACATCGTCGCTGTAGAAGGCGTCGAAGCCGTTGTGAAACCAGATGCGGCCCTTGTCGATGGGGCCGGATAGTTCGAGTCGGGGCGTCCACTTGTTGATGTGCCAGCCGCCGTCGGTGGAAAGGCCGGGAATGAAGTTGGTGCCGCCGAATCGCCAGCGGTCGTCACCCATCTTCGTTTCGAGATCGAGGACTCCGGCCGAGCCGCGGCCATTCTCCGCCGAGAAGCGGCTGGTGGCCACGTCCATCGACTGAATCGTATCGATGTTGAGGCGGGCATCGAGCTGGCCCGTGACCGGATTGGAGATGTTGAAGCCGTTCAGCGTGTAGTTGGTCTGGCTGCCGCGCCCGCCATTGAAGTGAGGCCGGCCGGAATTGTCCTGCACCACGCCGTCCATCAGCGGCAGCGCATTGCGATAGTCCTGCGGCGCCGGGTAGGGGATGGACTGAATCTCCGTATTGTCGAGTTCGCGCCGCTCCTGCGGCTGCTGGGGGTCGATTGCGGGCGGCGAGGCGGTAACATCTACGCGGTCGGAGAACTCCTGTTGGTGATTGAGCGTGATGGAGAGGTCGCTTTCGCCGGGCTCGAAGTGTTGCGGCTTCCCCTGGAAGACATAGAAGCCGAGGCGTTCGGCGCGGATGCTGTACTCGCCGGGCTCCGGAAGTGAAATCTTGAAGTTGCCCGCACGGTCGGAAGAGGAGACCGCGGTGACACCCGAGGCGGAGCGCAACTCCACGCGGGCATTCGCGATAGCGGCCCCGGTTTCGTCGACCACGCGGCCGGAGATGAAGGTCTCGGCACGAGCCATGCCGCAGAGGATCAGCAGGAGTGTGAACCCGAAGGATGAAGCCCGGGATACCATGTCGGCGCCTGGCGCTATCAGTTCAGAATACACTGCGGCGCCGAAAACCTGAAAACGGGCGGGCGGCCACAGGTAGGGAAACGCGCCGTTAGACGTGACCTTGAGGAGGCCAACAAGCCGCAACCGGCCGGGAAGTGAATGCGGCGTGTGGTGTGAGGTCGAACCCCTATGACTTGTTGTCGCGGCTGGTCAGATCGAGAAGCATTTCCAGCGAACTGTTCCCCTGTGACCACCAGAACGAATCACCAGGGCTCAGCCACAAAACCGTACACAGAAAATCATAATGTAGGGTACGCTTATACGGAATCTAAGGGAGTAGAAACATGACTTCCACGGCTCTGACCCTCGGGAAGCGGGTCTGGAGGTTCCCGCTTCCGACGAACGCTCGAACCATTTCGACGGGAGACGAGCTTGAGGCAAAGTTGGAGTTCGCACTCGCCGTCGCTTTTTCCACCTGGCTGGTTGCGCTGATTCTTGGCGACAGCTTTGTCTTCGTCAGGAAATTCGCTCCTACGATGCTGATTCTCGGCATCCTCTGCACCGAGGGAGTGTCCTTCTATCTCGCACGCCGAGGCCGTGCGCAGCTGGGTGCGTGGATCCTGTTGGGGAACTGCTGGATCTTGGCGACAGGCGCCACTTGGTTTGCCGGTGGATTAGCAGGCATCATTCCGATCTACTACATCGTCTTGACCGCGGCCGCAGGATGGCTGCTCGGACGACGCGCCGCGGCGCTACTCGCCGCCACAAGCTGCACGGCCCTCGCTGTCATGACCATTGTGGGCGTCGAGGGATCGAGGCTGCCGCGCTTTTTTCCGCTTCCACCCCACACGGTCCTGCTGTTGTTCATCGTAGCCATCGCTCAGTTCTCGGTGCCCCTGCTGCTGATTCTGGAATCCGTGAACCGGACGCAGGAATCCCAGCGCGAGAGTGCAAGTCAGGCACGTGCGCGGGCCGCTGAGTTGCAGGCAACCATGAATGCCGCTCCGGCAATGATCCTGGTCGCTCACGACGCCGAATGCCGCCACATCACCGGCAACCAGACGGCTTACGTCCTTCTGCAGCAGCCTCCGGGAAGCAATCTTTCGATGGCCGCTCGGGACGACGCGCGGCCGAGACATTACTGGTGGATGCGGAATGGCGTCGAAATTCCCCTTCAGGAGTTGCCGATACAGAAGGCCGCATCGACCGGGCAACCGGTCCGGAATTACGAACTGGCCGTGGCGTTCGAGGACGGCACCTCGGTCGACCTCCTAGGGAACGTCGAGCCCCTTTTCGATAGCAATGGCCATCCGCAAGGCGCGGTTGCGGTGCTGAGCGACATTTCGGTGTTCAAGCGAGCCGAGCAGACCCTTGCGGCAAGTGAGGAGGCCGTTCGCGAGAGCGAAGAGCGTCTCCGCGGCCTGTTCGAGAATGCGACGGTTGGGATGTACCGGACTACTCCCGATGGGCGTATTTTGATGGCTAATCCCGCCCTGATCGGGCTGCTCGGCTACAGCTCGTTTGAAGAGCTCGCTGAGCGCAATCTGGAACAGGAAGGGTTCGAACCCGCTTATTCCCGGTCCACGTTCCGCGAGCTACTAAAGTCGCAAGGCGCGGTCACGGGCATCGAGGTTATCTGGACGCGGCGGGACGGCTCAGCCCTTTTCGTGCGGGAAAGTGCTAAAGCGGTACGGGCACAGGATGGCAGCGTACTCTACTACGACGGAATCGTCGAGGATTTTACCGAGCGCAAGCGTGCCGAGGATGCTTTGCGCGAAAGCGAGGAGCGCTTCCGGAACATAGCGGATACCTGCCCGGCGATCATCTGGTATGGAGGCACCGACCGGCAGATCCGTTTCTTGAACAAGCAGGCCGGTATTTTCTCCGGCCAGGAGCCTGAAGAACTCCTGGGCACCAACTGGGCTGATTACGTGCACCCGGACGACAAAGCATCGCTCGATTCCGTGCTTACTTCTGCGATTTCTGAACGCAGGGGCTTCCAGGCGGAGTTTCGGTTGCGACGGCACGACGGGGAGTACCGGTGGATGCTGGACACAGCCGTCCCGCGATTTGTCGGGGGCGTCTACATCGGGCACATCGGGATCGTCGGCGACATCACCGAACTCCGGCAGAACCAACAGCAGATGCGCGAACAACTGGAAAGGCTCGTGAATGAACGGGCACAGCAACTGAAAGACGCCAACGCGCGACTCCTCGAGGAAATCGCAGAGCGGAAGCAGACCGAGGAAATGCTACGGGAAAGCCGCACCAAGCTGGAAGCGGCGTTGGCTAGCATGGCCGATGCTGTGCTCATAACTGATACCCACGGGAACGTCATCGACTTCAACGAAGCACTGGCAAAGTTCTGCAGGTTCCGGAGCAAGGAGGAATGCCCCAGAACCCTCGCCGGGTATTTTGAGACTCTCGAACTGCTTCTGCCTGACGGCAGTCCAGCGGCGCAGGACATGTGGGGACTGCCGCGCGCTTTCCGTGGAGAGACGATCGCGGGCGCCGAATACACGTACCGGCGCAAGGATACGGGAGAAATGTGGATCGGGAGTCTCAGCTTCGGTCCCTTTCGCGATAAAGACGGTGGAATCCTGGGAGCAGTCCTCGTTGCCCGGGACATCACCGAGCAAAAACGGATCGAGGAGCGCCAACGGCATGTCCAAAAACTGGAGAGCATTGGCGTTCTGGCCGGTGGCATCGCGCACGATTTCAATAACCTGCTGACCAGCATCCTCGGCAATGCGAGCCTCCTGAAGATGGATGCCGCTGTGGGGGAGAACCAGCGGCTGATGACGATCATCGAATCGAGCGAGCGGGCTGCGGCACTCACGCGCCAACTGCTCGCGTACGCCGGAAAAGGCCACTTTCAGATCACCGATTTCGATCTGTCCCGGTTGGTGCGCTCCTCAGCAGCCCTGATCCGTGTGTCAATTCCCAGGAATATCGACTTCCGGTTAGACGTGCCGGCGGGTCTGCCTCTGGTAAAAGGCGACGCTTCGCAGATCCAGCAGGTCGTGATGAATCTGGCCATCAATGCCGCCGAGGCGGTCGACACACCAGAAGGCCGGGTTACGATCAGCGCCCGTGCACGGGATTTGGACGCTGCTGCCGCCGCACGGATCAGCCCCGATATTGCGGCCGGCCGCTACATTTCGATTCGGGTGCGAGATAACGGATGTGGAATGGACGCCGCGACGAAATCCAGGATCTTTGACCCTTTCTTCACGACAAAATTTACAGGCCGAGGCTTGGGACTGGCGGCCGTCCAGGGAATTCTACAGGCACACAAAGGAGCGATAACGGTGGAAAGCACGGCCGGCGGTGGCAGCGCATTTACGGTCTACCTGCCATCTAGCGATGCCCAGGCGGCCGCGGCGGGCCGCGAAGCCACCGGCAACGTGGACGTCCGGGTCGCGACGGTCCTGGTTGTCGACGACGAGGAGCCGATCCGCGCCTTCACGCAGGCAGCTCTCGAAATGTCTGGATACCGCGTCCTGCTTGCCGAGGATGGGCGGCAGGCGTCGGAAGTGCTGGGAAGTTATGCCGGCGTGGACGTAGTCTTGCTGGACGTAGTAATGCCTGTCCTGGGCGGCGTGGAAGCGTTCTACGAGATGCGCAGGAGATGGCCGGAGGTAGTGTTCCTGGTTGTCAGTGGATACAGCCAGGAGGAAGTGCAGAATCTGGGAATACCGGCCGGCGTGCCGTTTCTCGAGAAGCCCTATACAATCCAGACCCTGGCCGCGGCGATCGATAGGGCGCTGCAGTCTCGTGGCCGCAGCGGAGAGTGAGGAACGTCGCTTACGGCGCGAGCGACAGATCCTGGGGAAAGTCTGGCTCTTTATCCTCCCGCGCTAAGCTACAATGCTGCGTTCGTAGCGTGGGAACCATGATTGTGTGCGAACGTTGCGGGCTGATTCGACCGGACTCGCAGGCCACGTGCGATTGTTCTGCACCGGAGCTCAATCCTGACCATGTGCCTGCGCCAATCGGAACTACTGTCGTCCTCGCAACGACGCTTGCCGCCGCGGCCACCATTGTGAAGGTCGAGCGGTCCGGTTTCGATCTGAAGTCGGTTGACGTAGGATTCCTGCTGGTACCACTGCTGGCCTTCCTTGGCGTTCTCATCAATGTGATCGCTGGGATCGTGGCGCACAAGCGTCGTGAAGCATGGGGTGGCCGCATTGCCGGGATTGGCATCGCGATCCTGGTCGCAACCATCATCATGCTCCACGCACATTGATGGCAGCGCACCAATCGACCCGGATTCGGTTCGAGCGCTTTGGCCCCGGCCTACACGACCGGCGGCGGGATCGCCACGCCCGAATCTTCGAGTGCCGCGCCGATCCGCAGAATCCGCTCTTCCTGGAACTCGGGGCCGATGATCTGCAAACCGACCGGAAGCCCGGACGCGCTCAATCCGCATGGCATCGAGAGCGCCGGCAGTCCCAACAGGTTGATGGCGCGAACGAAACGCGTGGTGGCCAGACGCACATCCTCATCGACGCCTCCGAGCCGCACGGTAGTGTCGCCGATGCGCGGAGCGAGGTTCGGTGTAGTCGGCGTGATCAGACAGTCGACCTCCGACCAGATGCGGGCGAACTCCGCGCACATCTGGCGGCGTAGCCGCTGCGCATTCACGTAATCCGTGGCGGGGATCAGGCGCCCCTGGTCGAGCAGCGCCAGGACGTCGCGTCCGATGCGATCCCGGTGCGCCAGCAGTGGCTCGAGCGCCGACGACGCTTCGGCCAGAAGAACGACGCGGGCCACCGCATTGATCGCAGCAATATCCGGGACGGTCACGGCCTTCACCACCGCTCCGAGGGCGGCCGCCCGTGCCAGCGCACCGCGCACCGAAGATTCGACCTCGGGGTCGGTGCGGTCGAAATAGAAGTTCGAGGGGAGCCCGATGCGCAGGCCGCGAATCGAGCAGCCTTCATCAGGAACGTAATCGACCACCGGGAAACGCGCCGCGGTTTCGTCGCGCGCATCGGGACCGGCGATAGCGTTCAAAACCACCGCAGCGTCACGTACCGAGCGCGCCAGCGGACCCATGTGGTCCAGGCTATAGCCGAGCGGCATCACGCCGTGGCGGCTCACGCGGCCATAGGTGGGCTTGAGCCCGACGGTTCCGCAGAACGATGCGGGAATCCGGATGGAGCCGCCGGTATCGGTGCCCATCGCGGCATATACGATTTCCGCGGCCACCGCCGCCCCCGAGCCGCCGCTCGATCCGCCGGGGCTGTGTTCGAGATTCCAGGGGTTGGCCACCGCGCCGAAATGCGGGTTGGCGGAAGTGATCCCGTACGCCAGTTCATGCTGATTGAGCTTTCCCAGCATCACGGCACCGGCCGCGTCCAGACGTTCGATCACTGTCGCGCTCGATTGCGGGACGTGGTCCCGATAGAGCGCCGACCCTCCCGTGGTGCGGATACCGCACGTAGAGAACAGGTCCTTGACGGCGATGGGGATGCCTTCGAGCGGCCCGCGCGCCTTGCCGGCGGCGAGCGCGGCATCCGACGCGGCGGCCTGCGCGAGCGCCCGGTCGGCGGTGACGGTGATGAAGGCGCGAAGCTTGCCATCGAGCCGCTCCACTCTGCGGAGGGCCGCGGTGGTCAGTTCGACCGAGGAGACCTGCCGTTCGCGCAGTGCCTGCGCTGCTTCCCGTATGGTCACTGCGATTCCCTCTCGAGGTGGAGGCCGGTGGCAGGCTCGATCTCGGGCTTCAGCCCTTGAGCGAGCGGCCGGAACACCTCCTCGAGAGCGGCAAGCGGGGGGAGCAGGCGGTCCAGTTCCTCGGAAGGAACCTCGGGCGTGATGGCTTTCGCGATCGCTTTCCAATCCCTCATGAATTACTACGATAGCGGATCGGGGCGATCCTGTCGTGCCGTCCAGTGCGCGCCGGCCAGCACGATCAGGGATGCCACGAAACTGGTGAGCAGGATCGTCACGGAAAACCGGAAGACGTCGTACTCGTGCTTGAGCTTTTCCGTGAGCATGGGGGAGACCAGCAGGTTCACGTATTTCAGCGCTTCGAGCGCGAGGCCGACGATGATCGCTACCGGCGCCACGCGGCGCGGCTCGATCTTGCGGTTCGGCAGCAGCCAGTAGACCAGGAAAAGGGCGAAGATGGAGACCGGCAGCGCGGCTAGCTTGAAGATCAGCAGGCCGATCCAGTCGGCCACCTGTTGATGGCCTCCGGTCACGCCCGAGACCCAGTTGTGATTAAGCGCGGTGAGCATCAGCGAAAGCAGCGAGAGCCCTCCGCAGGCAAACACAAGCCCCAGGCTGATGACCTGGTTTTTCAGATAGGACCGGTTTGCCGTGACACCCCAGGCACGATTCAGCGCTACTTCGAGCGGCTCGAAGATGCCGTTGGCCGTGAAGAGCAGCAGCAGCATGGAGGTGATATGCAGCTTAGGCACGAGGTACGGTTGCAGGTTGCGGACCAGAAAGGCTCCAGCCTCGCCCGCGAAGAAATCCCCCACTGCCAGATAGATGGCCTGAAGCGCCGCCGGCCAGTGCAGGATGTCCCGGCAGAACGAGAGCATCACGATCATGAAGGGATAAAAGGCCAGGAGTGTGCTCGCCGCAATGGCCAGGGCGTACACGTGGGCCTCAGTCTCCATCAGGTAGTGGGCAGTGGGCCGGCACCGGGACCACCACGCAGGGCGGGGCGGGACAGTAAAACTGGGAACCAAATTATAGGTTAGCGTACCTGCTCAGGCGAGTTGAAGCGCTTCGCGCAGGCCGGGGTCGTGGCGGACGCGCCAGATGCGGCTGTCGAGGTAGTAGTGCGTCAGCCCGAAGCCGCAGAAGAAGCCGAACGCGAGGTCGGATATCTGGCCAAGTTCGAAGCCCGGCACGCGGTAGAGCGCGCTGAACGCCAGGCCGATCGCCGCATAGGCGAGCAGGCTGCGGCTGACGGCCACGGGGAGGCGTCCATGCTGCGCGGCTCCATCGGCATAGCGGTTGCGATTGTGGAACCAGACGATCGCGTGATACTGCAGATTGTGCACGATGGTGACGGTGGGGACGGCCGCCTGCCAGCTCATATAGGCGAAGGTCAGCCAGTGCAGCGGGATCACCGCCGCCAGCAGCAGGTACTTGGGGAGGTCGATGGCGTCGCCACGGCGGATCCGCACCCACTGGCGGCCCGCATAGAGGACTCCGACCAACGCGAGCGCGGTGAACATGGGCTTCTCGAGCCCGGGGAACGACCACGGGATCCCCAATTCCTGCGGATGGTGAATTAGAAAGCGATGCACCGGAGGAAACAGCAGCATGGCGCCCAGAAACACGCGGTCGAGCGTGTTGTCGAACTTTCCGAGGTCGCGATTCTTGACCTTGTAGAGCACCAGAAAGCCATAATGCTGGCGAATCACATGGTAGTAGGCCCAGGCCCCCACCAGCAGGTACAGCCAGCCTTTCCACCCGGCCAGCACCAGTACAGGCCCCAGCGAGAAGAAGAACAGCAGACTGCCGTAGAAGAGCCGCCGGTTCCGCGCGCGCGCTTCGCGGTCAAAATACGTGCGGGAGGCAGTAGCGAAGATGTGGGTGCCGTCGAAGGCGATGGACCACAGCCACCACAACGGGCCGATGGGCACGTGCAAAGCGGCGTAGAGCAGCAGATACACGTACCCGGCCAGGGCGCTGCCGATGACGAAGGTGCCGTCCACGGCAGGGCTGATGATCCAGCGCATCGAAAGCCGCGCGGAGAGCGGCGCGGCGGCTTGGGCAACGGCGGCCATGTGCGAGCGCGGCCGCTATACGAAGTGGTACTTGTTGTTGTTATCGTCCCAGAGGATCTTCTTCTGGTTCTTGTACGACAGCGTGGCCATGTGGCCGGAGATCGCGGCCTGCTGACCCACCGGAGGCGGCGCGATAGGCGTCTCGTTGCCGAGGATCGACTGAATGAAGTTCTTGAAATGGTTGATGGCGCCGTCGGCTTCCTTGAAATCCGCCATGCCGTTGAGGTGGATCGGAGCGCGCGCCTTGATCTTCGCCGGAGCACGGTCCTGCGCGCCCGGACGCCGCGAGTTGTAGGTCTCGTGCTCGAAGTAGAGATCCTGGCGGTTCAGCACCCGGATGGTGCCTTCATTGCCGCACAGCTCTTCGCCGTAGCCGAAGAATTCGTTGCCCAGGTAGCAGCTGTAGTTGACCTGGAGCTTGTCCGTATAGTCGTACACGGCGCTCAGGCAATCGGGCACATCGCGATCGTCGCCGGGGCTGTTCCAGCGGTAAATGCCGCCGGACGCCGTGCAGGTGCGCGGCACGGTCTTGTCGAGCATGAAATTAACGATGTCGGTCTGGTGCACCAGCAGGTCGGTCGAGATACCGCCTGAGTAGTCCCAATAGAGGCGCCACTGGAAGTAGCGGTGCGAATCCCACGGACGCTTGGGCGCGGGGCCCAGGAAGCGGTTCCAATCGGTATTCTGCGGGGTGGCCTCGGGCGGAATGACGTAGCGCCACGAAGGCTGATCGGGCAGGCCGTTGCGGTACCAGAAGGCACGCACGAAATGCACGTCGCCGATCATCCCCTGCTGCACCAGCTCCTTGGCCTTCTTATAGAGCGACGAGCTGCGGTTCTGCGTGCCTACCTGACAGATGATCTTTTTCTTCTCGTTGACCTCTTTCCACACGTTGACGATGTCGAAGCCCTCTTCGATTGTGTGGGCCAGCGGTTTTTCGCAGTACACATGCTTGCCCGCGCGCAGCGCCGCCACCGCCATTTCATGGTGGAGGTGCTCGGGGGTCATGATGTAGACCGCATCGATGTCCTTGTCGGCGAGAAGCTTGGTGTAATCGACGTAGGTATCCGGCTTGTTACCCCAGATAGTCTGCACGCGGTCGACCGCCCGTGTGATGTAGCCCTGGTATGTGTCGCAGACTGCCTTGAGATGGACATCGTTGGGCGCCGCCGTATGCAGCCAATCAATTGCCGCGTTGCCGCGAGTGCCTACTCCAATCCAGCCAATATTGATCTTGTCATTCGCGCCGCGCGCCGATATGATGGCCGGACCCGCAGCCAGAGCCGCTGCCTTGATAAAACTGCGTCGATTTACTTCTTCCGACATTTCCGATCTCCCAAAAAGATGATATCAGCCTGACCGCAGTCCGGTTGGACCGCGCCGCTTAACTGTGGCGGATCACCAGCACGTCGCCGTCCTTGACGATGTACTCCTTGCCTTCGAGGCGCAGCAGACCCTTCTCGCGGACACCGGCGTAGCCGCCGTGATCCACCAGGGACTTCCAGTTGACTACCTCGGCGCGGATGAACTTCTTTTCGAAATCCGAGTGGATCGCTCCGGCCGCCTTCACGGCGTTGCTCTGCATGGGGATCGTCCAGGCGCGGCACTCGTCTTCCCCGGCGGTGAGGAAGCTCATCAGGCCGAGCAGCGAGTAGGTGGCGGTGATGAGGCGCTCCAGGCCGGATTCGGAAAGCCCGTAGCTCGCGAGATAATCCTGCTGCTCTGCGCGCGGAAGCTCGGCGAGTTCGGCTTCGATCTTGCCGCAGACGCCGGAAAAAGCCGTGTTCCTCCGGCCGGCCGGCTGGCCTTCGCGGAATTCGCGCTCGCGGTCGCGGAGCTTCGAAGCCTCGTTTTCCCCCAGGTTCAGCACGTAGAGCACGGGCTTCTGCGAAAGAAACTGGAAGCCGCGCAGGCGCTTTTCGTCGTCAGGCTCGAGTTCGAGCTGGCGCAGCGGCTGGTTCGCCTCGAGCGCCGTCTTGCACTTTTCGAGCAGCTCGAATTCGCGGTCGAGCTCCGGATTTTTGATCTTCTTGCGATCCTTTTCCAGGCGTTCGAGCCGTTTTTCGACCACCACGAGGTCGCTCAGGATGAGCTCGGTCTCGACGTCTTCCAGGTCACGCAGAGGATCGACCGAACCTTTTTCATGCGGGATGGTCTCGTCTTCGAAGAGGCGAAGCACGTGCGCGAAAGCATCGACCACGCGGAGGCTGGCGAGATAGCCGGGGTCGCGCAGGTTCTCCTTCGAGATGGCGGGCATATCGACATATTCCACCGTGGCGTGCGTGACCTTGGGAGGTTCGAACAGCCGGCCGAGCGCTTCGAGGCGATCATCGGGGACGCGCGCCACTCCGGTACGGGCGGCGGTGGAGCCGATGCGCGTCTCCTGGTGGACGCCGGTGAGGATCGTGAACAGAGAGGTCTTGCCTACCATGGGCAGGCCGATAATGGCAGTCTTCATAGGACGAATGTCTACAGGGGGACTTCCACCTGGGTGAGGATCTCTTCGATGATACGCTCGCCCATATCGGCGCGGCGCTCCACCAGGGTGGTGCGGGTGTTGATCACCACGCGGTGCGCGAACAGCGGGGCAGCCAGCCGCTTGATGTCGTCAGGGATGGCGTAGTCGCGGCCTTCGAGCAGCGCAAGCGCCTGCACGGCGCGATAGAGCGCCTGCGATCCGCGCGGGCTGACGCCTAGTGCGAGGGCTTCGTGGCTGCGCGTGCGTTCGACGATCGCCAGCATGTAATCCACAAGCGAATCTTCGACCATCACTTGGTTCACAGCGTCCTGAAACTGCAGGACGTCCTCCGCCGAGAGGCCGGGGGACAGGGGGGCGATGTGGCTTTGCTCGCCATTGCGCAGGATTTCGCGTTCGCTTGCGGCGTCCGGGTAGCCGATCCGCAGCCGCATCAGGAAACGGTCGAGCTGCGACTCGGGCAGAGGATAGGTGCCGTGGTGTTCCACCGGGTTCTGGGTGGCGATGACCATGAACGGACGGTCGAGCGTATGCGGGCGCCCGTCGATCGTGACCTGACCTTCGTTCATGGCTTCGAGCAGCGCGGACTGCGTCTTGGGCGTAGTGCGGTTGATCTCGTCGGCGAGCAGGAAATTGGTGAAGATCGGCCCGGGCTTAAACTCGAAGGCCTCCGCGTGGGCATTGTAAATCGTGACCCCCAGGACGTCGCTCGGGAGCATGTCGCTGGTGAACTGGAGGCGGTGGAAACGGCACGAAACGGAGCGGGCAAGCGCTTGAGCCAGGGTGGTTTTGCCGACGCCGGGGACATCCTCAATGAGCAGATGTCCGCGGGCCAGGAGGCAGACCACGGAGAGCCGGATGACCTCCGGTTTGCCGCGAATCGCCAGCCCGAGAGCCGCTTCGAGCTCGGCCATCTTCCTCTGGATTACAGGCGAGAATCCAGCTGGCTGCGCGACCACTGATTCCCGCTGAGACATTACTGTCATCATACTAAAGAACGCTGGCGGCAGCGCTTAGCGACCGTGCGGGGGGCCTCAGGTGCGGCGGCGGCGGGGGCAGCGTTGCAGCGGCCCCCCCTTTGTGTTATTTATGGGTTCAAGTCGGACAATTTGATCCAACTAAAACCGCCCCGCTGAAACGAGTAGCGACGGTCAATCATATTTCTCTTCAAAGGATGGCATCGCGTGGAAGCTGTCAATCGTAAACTCATTCGTCCGTCTCTTAACGAGATCAAAGAACAGATCACGCCGCCCCGCCGAACGCAGCAACCGCAGCAGAAGAAACCCGTTCCTCCGGATCAGACGAACGCGGAAAACTTCTACTATGTGAAGCAGATGCAGGCCAAGACGCCGATGGTGTTCGTGCTTCGGGATGGGGAGACCCTGCACGGCGTCATCGAGTGGTACGACAAGACCTGCCTGAAGGTGAACCGTTCCGGCGAGCCGAACATTCTGCTTTACAAGCCCGCCATCAAGTACATGTACAAAGAGGGGTAACGGAAGCTAGCGCTTCAGGCGATTCTTCATCGCCAGACGATATTCTCTTCTTTCGCCCGCTTCGCGATAGCGTCTTTTTTCAGCTTCCGTCTCAGGGATGACGGGAGCCACTGCGGCGGCCCTGCCGGTCTCATCCAGCGCCACAAAAGTCAGGTAGGCGGAACACGTGTGTAGTCTCTCGCCGGTCATGAGATTCTCGGTTTCGACCTGAACTCCCACCTCCATCGAGGTGCGAAAGACCCGGTTGACGGACGACCGCAGCATAATCAGGTAGCCGATCCGGACAGGATGGAGGAAGTGGAGGCTATCGACGGAAGCGGTCACGACGGGCCGGCGGGCATGCCGCATCGCCGCCATGGCAGCCGCGACATCGACCAGGTGCATCACCTTTCCGCCCAGGACATTCCCCAGCCCGTTGGCGTCATTGGGCAGCGCCAGTTCGGAATATTCGGAGATCGATTCGCTTACGGTTTTTCCTTCCATTCGTTACTCTATCCAGATGCACGTTATCGCACGGAGGCTTCGGCTTTTCGACGGAGGTAGCTCGAAAGGTAGGCGTGCGCCTGAAGGCGGAGGCTGTCGTCGGAGGGCGGGTCGGTGAAATCGCGCCGGGCGGTATCGAAGGCGAGCGGCCCATGGGCGTACGGGTGGTGATCGCGTTCCACGACGTAGTACAGGCAGATCAGGCCGCCCTCGTCACTCGAGATGGAGAAACGGATGGAATCGGGACCATCGTCGTCCTGGAACCGGGTGCAGGCGCCGCGAGCATAGCCGAGATTGCAGAAGCTGACGAGCGAGGACTCATCGGGCGCCGCGGGAATCGGAGAGGCGTGGCAGGTCCCGGCCCAGACGTCGCCCAAAGGGAGCATGGCGTGTTGAGGAGCGGGATCCTGGAGGCGCGGTTCCGTCGGACGAAAATGGGGGCAAGCCATTTCGGAGGTATAGTAACACAAGCATGAGCAGCACTCGTCTGGAAACCCTGAAGGGCATGGCAGAGGCCAATCCGAGCGACAGCTTCATCCGGTACGGGCTGGCAATGGAATATCGCAACACCGGCGACCTGGAATCGGCGGTCCGCGAATTTCGCGCGCTGATCGAGCGCGACCCGACCTACGCAGCGGCCTATTTCCACGGTGGGCAGACCCTGGAGAAGCTTGGCCAGAGCGAAGAAGCCGCGACGATCTACCGGGAAGGAATCGATGCAGCGGATCGCAAAGGCGATCGTCACACCCGCGACGAAATTCAAGCAGCCTTAGATCTATTGGGCTGAGCGACCGTGTACAATAGAAAGTTCGGGCCGTGGCGCAGCCTGGCTAGCGCGCTTGCTTGGGGTGCAAGAGGTCCCGAGTTCAAATCTCGGCGGCCCGACCAAATACCCTACAAATACTTACAGACGAAACACCATCCGGTGGAGGTGCCTTTAAACAGCTCGCGTACCGCATTCGTAATTGAGGTCTGAGCCTCCTGCGCAAGAATCGGCCATGGCGTAGACCGAGCCCCTTTTGTCTGTTGACGACTGAACATCGCAATTTCAATCGGCGCGCCTCTTGAGCGGTCTTGCCGAAGGCGTGCGCAATACCAAGCTGCGGGTAAATGGCGGCTGGGTAGACCTCACCAACCGTGATCTTCCCTGGCCTCAGGAGCTCTTCGAGGTCACCGTCAAATGGCCATAGGCTAATCTCGTCGCGGCACATCGCAGGGGCCAGCACGTCGCGCCAACCCGATATTGCCGCCTTCCCACACTGGTTGGCGCCTAGCGTCCAAAATAGCCCGCACGCGACACCGGAGATCACAGAAGATCTATCACAGCGCCGAAGCAAATCTTCAGGATCCTGGAGCCCGAGGCCGTCCACCAAATCCTGCTTCTTCGTCCCGCCAGGCACGCGAGGGTAGAACGGTCTGGCCAACGAGATCTCTTCACGAGTGTTGGCCGGCGTATAGAACTCCACCCATGCCCCGGCCCCAAAGCGCGGCAGCATGTCGGGAAACCCGGCGATCCCTGCTCTGCCGGCGTATTTTCTTGGCAACCCGATCGGGAAATCGAAGCCGACGAAGATCGGACCGTTTGGCGACCGAAGCCGGAGGACGTCGAACAGGTTTTCTGCGTCTACGACGGGCTCGAGTTCGCCAATCCCAAACGACTGGCTATCCAGACGCCGGGCTGCCGCAATCCACCGTTTCATATGCGGAGTGCCCCAGTCACAGTGAGCGATTAGGTCTGGAAGATCCATGGCGTGCCATCTTCGCGCGGGGCGCTTGAGGAGTCAATCCCCGCGCGGGATTGTGCCAGGGTCCATACTTCCCTGCGGCGGTCGGCGTTGCCATGTCCTAATGTGACGAAGTGGTTCCGATAATGCCGCATAACCCCCAATCACCTCCACAACTTAAACTGACGGACACTTGATTCGAGTACCTTCCCTGGGGCCGTGCCTGCATCTTCGATAATCCGAGGGCGGTCCTCGCCAAACAGCGCGCTCAGCCATCGCTCTGCAACATCCTCTTTCCATGGCAAATAATCACCGGCATCCGCGAAGCAGAGCGAGGCGTACCAGCAGTTCCCATCCTGAAGGCGCATGAAGATCAACGAAACGGTCGTTGGGAGGTGCCTCGCGGAAACCGTCCTAATGTAATTCTGATTGACCTTGGCTAAGGTGCCGCCTGTTGCCCCAGTGGGATGCCACGTGCCACGGCCCGCGTTAGCGCGCAATAGTGTCGCCACATTGATGATTGACCAATCGGTTCCGAATGTGCGGCCCTCGGTGTGCGGCGAGGCGATCGGTGTCTTAGCCATGGTTCAATCATCCCACTTGGTGGCGGCGCCCGATCATGCGGGCTGCCTACGGGTGTCGATGGTGCCAGCCGCCTTGGCAATCTGCCCATTCGCCGCGCTCGTGAGTGATTTGCTTGATCTCGTCAAGGACCCGAGCTAAGGTCCACATGGCTACCGATAATGCCCATTAAGAGGACCTAAATGACTGATTTGATTGTCGTTCCGCAGCCGAACCAATGGTACAAACTGAAGGCGCTGGTGCTGGACTGCGTCTCGTCCCCGATCACGCGCCGCGTTTACAATCTCGGGCTCGATGAATTCTTCGCCTGGTACGGCCAGGAGCCGCGGTCGGGGTTCACAAAAGCCACCGTGAGCGCCTGGCGAGTGGCGCTCGAAGCGCGCGGCCTCGGCGCCGTCTCCATCAACGTCCGGATCACCGCCGTTCGGAAGTTGGCTGTCGAAGCCGCCGACAATGGGCTGCTGGCGCCGGAACTGGCCAGCGGCATCACTCGCGTGAAGGGTGTCGCGTCCAAAGGCTTCCGTCTAGGGAACTGGCTTACGGTGCGGCAAGCCCAGACGCTGCTGAACACCCCGGACGCGACCACACGCAAAGGTCTCCGCGAGCGGGCGATTCTGGGAGTCCTCCTGGGCTGCGGACTCCGGCGGTCGGAGGTGGCAGCGCTCACTGTGTCGCATATTCAGCAGCGGGATGGGCGCTGGTGTATCGTGGACCTCGTCGGCAAGCATGGCCGGGTTCGGACAGTGCCGATGCCGACCTGGGTCCAGGTTGCGATCGATGCCTGGACGGCTGCCGCCAGTGTCGCCGATGACCACGTCTTCCGGGCTGTGAACCGCGGGGGCAAAC
Source organism: Terriglobia bacterium (assembly GCA_963796675.1). Classification (GTDB taxonomy): domain Bacteria; phylum Acidobacteriota; class Terriglobia; order Bryobacterales; family Bryobacteraceae; genus CAWCDJ01. The sequence goes on along the minus strand of CAWCMS010000012.1, from coordinate 20,190 downwards.
CCCAGGCTGCCGCCCTCAGCGAGAAGGTCGTCTGGCAGTTGCTCCAGGGGTACGCGGCAACGGCAGGTGTTCCGGGGATCGCGCCTCACGACTTGCGGCGGACCTGCGCGAAGCTATGCCGCGCTGCGGGAGGGGAGCTGGAGCAGATCCAGTTGCTCCTTGGTCACGCTTCAGTCCAGACGACCGAGCGTTATCTGGGCACGAAGCAGGATCTGGTGCACGCGCCGAACGACGGAATTAAACTGAGCGTAGCGGTGTAGGTGCAGTCAGATGAGCCAAGTCTTCGCCGACTGCCCTCACGCCGATCTGCAAGCCAAAGGCGTCCGGTGCTCTGGTTCGCGCCGCACGGCATCCAGGACGGCCGGAAACTCCACGAGCAGATTGACGAAGCCATTCGCGTGTATGACAAGCTGCTCCTGATCCTGTCGGATGCCAGCATGGACAGCGAGTGGGTCAGCACGGAAATATCGAGGGCGCGCAGGCGCGAGCGGCAGGAAAAGCGGAGGATGTTGCTCCCGATCAGCATCGTGACCGCCAGCCTCGACCGAAGTATATCAGCCTGGTCGAGCGAGGGCTCGCGCTGCTTGCACCCGTTGTGAATAATGATCGACCCCATCGCGACGGAGCCGCCTGATCGTCAGGCTGACCCACGCGACCGTGAAGCCGCAGATCCCTCCCGCCAAACAGCCCAAAATCACGGCGGCGAGATAGCTGATGTGGAACAGGAAGGGTCCTATGATTCCGCCAGTTGCCACGCCGATTATGATCGCGGTTAGTTCGATAAATATACTTTTCGGTTTTAGGTGTTCGCTCATTGTCCGCTCCTGCGGCATGTTCTATGCGATATGCAGGCTCCGTTCCATCTATGCAGCTCTTACGACTGAGAGCTTCGACGCGATCGACGTGCGATGTTGAGTCAAGGGCGGAATATGCCCGTCCTAGCCCTATCTCGCCCAGGCTCGTAAGCGTAGTGCTAGTGCAATGAGCAACCCGCCAAACACCAACGCATACGCGCCGATCCAGACAGCGATGGCGGATGCACTTGTTAAGGGCAGGGCGACCATGAGTACGCCGATAATGAGCGAGGAAGCGGCACTGAGCAGCATCAGCCACTCTCCATGGACGTGTTTTCGCAAGCGGATAGAGGAAAGGATCTCGAAAATGCCGGTTGTAAGCGCCCAAGCGGCGATGACGTAGAGAAGACCAAAATAAGGTGCTGGAGGCCAGGCCAGCGCGATTAGTGCGGCTGCGATCGAGACCGTGGCCTCCATCAGGAGAGACGCCCAACGCTCGTGGGCCTCGGCTGCTCGTAAGGCACCCGCCAGACTCACCAGCCCGTCAATCATTGCGTAACCGAAGAATGCCAGGGCAAGACCCCTGAAGCTAATGCCCCGCCAAATCGCCGCGATCAGACCGAGAGCGACGGCGACGAAACCGCGAATCAACAGGGACCACCAGTTCTTCGCAAGAATGACCCTCATGTAATTCGTGAGTGCACTTTGAGCGCCATTTAGAATTCCGTGGATGAATGTCGGGAAATATCAGGGCGTAGGGCGTGAATCATCTACCAATCGATTGGGATGGCCGAAGAAGTGACTGCGGAACGAGCCGCGAGCTATCACCATCGATGCCGCCTGGTATTTCTCAATGGGTTTACCCGTCAGAATCGCGGCTCACATGCCCGCCTAGCAGGTAGAACGGCTATTCGGCTTCGCGCGCGCGGAGTTGCTCGGCCAGCCCGTGGAAATACTCTTTCCGAATCGTTTCCGCCATAGACATCCGGCGTACCGCGCCGGCGATTTTCACGAGCCACGGTTGCTCCGATGGGGGGCGGCGCCTCGTCCGTCGTGGACGATGGCGACGTCAACCGGAGGTGTCTCTGCTCGGCTATGGTGGCACCGGCTTCAGCAGGCCGCTGATGGCGCGGAAGCTCTCGACATCGCGAAAGGGGAACGGCCAGACTTGGTGATTGCGGACACATCCTAGTGCCCACGATGGACGGGTATGAGCTGGTTCGTCAGATACGCACAACCCCGTCTCTCGCGCTGACGCCGGTTCGGCGCCAACACGCCGGAAGACGCTGGACACCCCTTCGCGATTGCTACCCTTATCGGACAATTCTTCGGCTCGACGATGTGCGAATGCCATTTACGCCGAAGGCCGATCCCTACCAGCCCGCGAACTACCAGGGACCACCAGTTTCTCGCTTATGCAACTCCCACGACTACGCCACCTTTTCCGGCGTCCGCTGCCCGGTCTCAGCACTTTATTCGCGTGGCGAAGAGCCCTCAATTGGAATCTCGCGCCGCTGCGCTTTCTTTTCCAGGGGTACCCTGATCTCGAGAACACCGTTGTCGAACTTGGCTTTGGCCTGGTCTACGTTTGCTCCCTCCGGAAGCGGGATGCTCCGATAGAAACGCCCGTAACGACGCTCGGTCAGATGAATGCCGCCTTCACCTTGCTTTTCCTGCTCGAATTTGCGCTCTCCTTGCAATACGATCGCTTCACCTGTGACCTCGAGCTTGACGTCTTCGGGCTTTACGCCTGGCAGTTCCGCCCGGACGATGAAATCGCCCTCAGTCTCCGCAACCTCAACTACTGGCACCCAAGCGATGCGTTCCTCTTCGGTCGCTCCGGCGGATCGGGCCAGCATGCGGTCCATTTCCTCCGACATTCGGCGCATTAACGAATACGGGCCCAAGCCCAAAAGGTCGGCGGGTCCGATCGACACGCGAAGCGGATAGCCGCCGGCGCGTTCTGGCACCTGCTGCTCATCATTTTTTACTCTCGCCATGATGTCACCCTCCTGGCCGGCATTCGACGGAATTTCAGCGCACGGGTCCACCGCAATACTGAAAGTCCCCGCCCGGCAATTTTGTATAGTGCATATCCAGTGCCAGCCGTGCCACCCAGCAGTAGCCGAAGTTCTCGCGAGTTTAAGCTACCCGGAGCACGATCTTGCCGAGCACGTGTCCCTGTTCGATTCGCAGATGGGCCTTGGCCGCCTCGGCCAGATTGAATTTGGCGCCTATCGGCACCTGCAGCCGCGACGCTTCCACTGCCACATTCAGAGCTTCGAACTCGCGAATGCCGGGAACGGCATCATAGGCCGACACGTGAATCCCCTTGCGCTTCTCCGGAACCGGCTCTACGCCGTTCGGCCATGCGGCGCGACCTCCCGGCCGGAGCGCATTCAGGCATTGCTCCAGGCTGTCGCCGCCGGCAAACGCCAGAACGGCATCAATCCCGTTGGGAGCAAATGACCGTGAAGCAACGGCGATATCGCTATGATGGCCATCCACCGCGGCGTCCGCACCAAGCTTCCGCACGAGAGCATGACCATCCTCCCCGGATGCGGTTGCCAGCACCCGAGCGCCCCGCAATTTTGCGAACTGGATCGCCAAAGTTCCAACACCGCCCGAGCCGCCATGGATGATAATGCTCTCATCTCTGCGGAGCTTGAGGATGTCGTCGATTCCTTGGAGTGCGGTCAAGCCCGTTGTGGCGATTGCGCCAGCTTCGTGCAGGTCTAGATTCTTGGGAATTACCGCCGTCTTATCGGCATCAGCCGCAACATACTGCGCGTAGAATCCGCCCTTCGGATTGGCAAAGCTGTATGCGTAAACCGAATCTCCAATCTGGAAGCGCCGGATGTGCGAACCCATGGCAACGACTCTTCCGGATCCGTCGGTACCCGGCACCAGCGGAAATGGGATGCCTTCCAGCGGGATCTCTCCGGCCCGCATTTCGGCATCCCAGATTCCGACGCCCGCGGTGTCGATCTCGATCAGAACTTCGCCGCTGCCGAGTTCCGGTACCGGCAGTTTGTGAGGTGATAGCACCTCCGGGCCGCCGAAGCGGTCGCACGCCGCTGCCAGCATCGTTTCCGGAATCGGCTCGCCGGTTTTCGCCGCGCCCGGCTTCTCTTTTGTTTTGATAGCCATAGTTTTATCCCCCCGCCAGGTATCTATGCACGAAGGCCACCGCCATCGCGCCTTCGCCAACCGCGGACGCGCACCGCTTGATTGACCCGTGGCGCACATCCCCGGCCGCGAAGACTCCGGGCATACTTGTCTCCAGGTAATACGGCGGCCGGTCGAGCGGCCACTTCTCGGGCGAATTTTGCCCCTGGGATAGATCGGGCCCGGTGATCAGGTAGCCGGCTTCATCGCGCTTGATGCCGACTTCCTCCGCCCATTCCGTACGCGGAACTCCTCCGATGCAGACGAAGAGCCAGTGAGTGGCAAAGCGCTTCTGCTCGCCGGTGAGCCGGTTCCTAACGATGATCGCCCCGAGCATGGATTCTCCTTCGAGCGATGTAACCTCACTGTGAGTCAGGACTCGGACCTTGTGCGATGCTTGGATCCGGTCCACCAGGTATTGCGAAATGGTCTCCTTCAGGGATGAACCCCGGACCACCATCGTCACACTCTTCACCACACGCGAAAAGTGCATCGCGGCTTGGCCGGCCGAATTGCCGCCGCCGACAATAAACACTTCATCTGTTGGCCTGCAAAGCGCTGCTTCGCTGGCTCCAGCGCCGTAGTAGACGCCGGCTCCGAGTAGTCGTTCTTCACCCGGAAGGTTAAGCCGCCGGTAATCCACGCCGGTCGCACAGATCGTCGCCCTGGCGACAATCTTGGTGCCGTCCGCCAGATAGCCGACTCCCTTTCCGGGCATGAACTCGCCACGGACACCTTCGCGCCCGATCAGAAGTTCAGCTCCGAAACGGCAAGCCTGTTCGCGCGCGCGTTCCGCCAGGTCCGCCCCGCTGATCCCGCTGGGAAAACCGAGATAATTCTCGATTCTGCTGGTGCTCCCGGCCTGCCCGCCCACGGTCCACCGCTCCACCACCACAGTGGCGAGGCCTTCCGATGCCCCGTAGACAGCGGCGCTCAGGCCGGCTGGGCCGGCGCCATAGATCGCCAGGTCGTACTCTGACCGCGACGGGTCGCGGAACCAACCCAGTTTCTCGAGAATCTGCCGGATCGTCGGACATTCCAGGCGGGTTCCGTCCGGGAATACACAGACGGGGAGACGGCTATCCTTGACTCCGGATACGCCCGCCAAAGTACGGGCGTGCTCGTCGTTCCTGAGCTCAATCCACTGAAAGGGGACATCGCTCCGATGGAGGAAGTCCCTGATCATGTAACCGAGGGGAGATCCAGCGGTCCCGAAGATCTTGACCCGCTCAGAGTTTCGCTTTTCCTCCGGCATCATTCTCTGTGGTGCAGTTTCGATACCGATGTCGAAAGCAGGCCGAGGTTACCTGGTGGCAAGGTAAGTGCGACTTGCGATTGTGGGGGTACCTCGCATGAAGAGCCTTGCACTGAATAAGTATCGTCTCGAGAGAGCCGCGGGCCTGGTGGTGGGAATCCCGATCGGCATAGTGCTCGGCCCGGTGATCTTCACTCCTCTCGGAGTTCCCATAGTCGCGGCCGCGTCATTCGGGTGCGCTGCGGGAGCGGTGGTGGGCTATCTCCTGGCGAGCCTGCTGGTCTACAAACAGAAGGCAGCGATCAATCACGAAATCGAGAGTGCCGCCTCTGCGGTGCGGAGGGAAGTGGGACTGCCGGACACAATTGGGATCCACGTGCAAGACGGCCGAATCGTCCTCGATGGATCGGTTGCGAACGAGGCGCAAAGGCTGGAAGCGGAGCGGGTCATGTCGACCATCCCTGGAGTGCTTGGAGTGATCAACCGGATCCGTTTCGACCCGCAGCTAGCCGCTTAGGAGGCAACTCGTAGCTGCCAGCGCCAAGCACAGCGCACGGTCCGGCGTAGTCGGCTCCGGACCGCGTGCAAAGGCTCCTCCTAGGGAACGATCGTGATATTATTTTCAACTCCGGAGACGCCCGGCGCCGCCCATGCGGCCCGTTCCGCATCCTGCTTCTCGGCCCAGGATCGGACAGTCCCGTACAGCTTTACCGTACCGCCTTGCACCTCGACGTTGATACGTCGCGCGTCCAACTCCGCGTTCCGGCGCAGGGCTTCCTCAATTCTGGTCCTGATGTTGGTGGCACTCGCGCTCGGCTTGACGGCAACGTTGTTAGTGACGCCGATCACGCCCCTCAGCTTCTTGACGGAGGTTTCAGCCAGCTCCTTTTGGTACTGCCAGTCCACGGTTCCTTCGAGGGTCACCCACCCGTTCCTTATCGTCGCCTTGATTTTGTCGGCCGGCAGGCTGACGTGGTTCTTGATCTCCTGCATCACCTCTTGGGCGATCTCGGGGTCGGTTCGCGTCCATGTCGGCTTGACTTCAATATCGTTGGCAACTGCCCGCACGCCATATACTCTCTTTGCCGCTTGTTCTGCGGCGTCCTTCTCCCAATAGGTGTGGACAAAGCCGGAAAGTGTCACGATGCCGTCCTTCACTGCTACGGCAATTTCGTCCGGAGTGGTGATCTGTGGATCCCACTTCAACTCGGCGACCACCGCCTCGCGAATTGATGAATCAGTTCGCGGAGGCGTCTCGACCAATGTAGCCATATATCATCTCCTTCGGTGACTTTGATTGGAAATCAATCAGGTCAAGTGAGGGGCTGCAGATCAGCTTCCACAGCAGGATTTGCAATCTCCAGGTCATTTCTTCACCTGTCGCCTGATTTCGCCGGACGCTGCCGCACGCCTGTTTGGCGCAAGGATATCGCGCCCGCGTGAAACGGCGTCTACCGGCAGACGCCGCCGCCCGCTCTTTGGACACGGCCGGCGGATCATTCCTTTCGCGGTGCTTGCAGCTCCCGGCGGAGGTCTTCCAGCACGGCGCCGGGCTGGGAATGGAGTTCCTTGTGGAAGTGACGGAGAGCCGCCCCTACAACGTCGCGGTGATGCAGGTTCGCATCGATTCCGTATCGATCCTTAAGCTCACGCCAAAGGCGGTGCACGAGTTCGATATCCGAGTACCGCAAGCGGGGTGTATGCGGCCCCAGTGAGAACACCAGGGACTCACCTGCCCCGTCCGGGACAACCTCGACGATTAGCGGCACGCGCTGCGGCAGTTGTTCCCAAGCGCGCCCAAGCCCGAGGGCCACCTCGTCGGGCGTGCGACCCGCGGGCTGCCGCACGACGATTCGCGACGACCGGAGCTTCTGGGCGGTGTGCACGACGGCACAATATGGATCCCTCGCCGGGACCGCGACGAGCGTTACGGGCTTGCCTGCTTTCTCGGCTAGCGCTACCACTCTCGTGAACAGTTCCAACTCGCGGCTGGCGCAGATCTGGTTGACGTCGAGCGGATGCTCGGCCGAGGCGGTTGGCTCTGACCGGTGTACCACCAGGACGACGACATCTTCTTTTTCCGTATCGGTCTCGTCGAGCACGCGGGACACGTGCTCCAGCCGGCCGGCGTCAGACGCGTAGACGAGAATGTTGCCCTCACGCACATGCAGCGCCTCCGCCGACAGTTCCGCGGGCTCTTCGAAGCGAAATTTCTCAAAATCACTCCGCGTCTTCTCGCGGCCGTCGCGGTTTTTGCGCTCCGAGTAAAGGAACAGCAGGAAGAACGCCGCGGTAAATGTGGAGCCCGCGATCGTCGCGGTCTTCTTGGTCAGGAGGTTGATCACAGCCAGCGTAAAGAGGAAGAGCGTAATCAGGATTAGACCTACGGGAAGTTCCTTGCCACGCACACGGAGGTTGAGCGGCACTCTCCACGGGCGCGCCTCCGGGCGCTGGTAGCGAAGCACCAATACACCCAGCGACTTCATCGTAAAGCTCCAGATGACTCCGAACGCGTACGCCTCGCCGAGAAGCAGCACGTTGCCCCGGCTCAACAGGATCGTAGCAATTTGAAGGAGCACGATAAGGTTCAGTATCCGCGACGTGGTTCCGTGTACGGGGTGAGGTTTCCGGAACCAATCCGGCAGCACGCCATCCTCGGCCACCCGGTTGAGGACGCCGTTCGACCCCACGATCGCGGTATTCACAGCGCCCGCGAGGATCAGAATCCCCACAACGACCACGAAGGCGTGGAACAGGAGCTTCAGCGCGGGCGGCCCGACGAGAACCATAGAAAGCCCGCCGATCAGGTTATCCAGATACCTGGCGCGGTCGGCGTCGGGAATCAGCATCACGGCGAAGAACGCTACCGACGTAGTAAACACGAGTGCGTACAGGATCACGACCAGGCTCGCGCGCTTGAGGTTCTGTAGCTTGGGGGCTTCGAGTTCACGGTAGACCTGCGCCATGGTTTCGAAGCCGCTCATCGCGAGCAACGAATGCCCGAGTCCGACGATCCAGGCAATCGCCGTGATATTGGCCGCCGCGGTGCCTTCGAGCCAACCTAGTGAATCCGGGCCGAAGTGCAGGTTTTGCCTTGTGGGTATTGGCACCGGCTGAAATCCATGTTTCCACATCGTCAGCACGCACCAGGCGATCAGGATCACAACCATCACGGTAGTGATCTGCATAATCCGCAGAGCCTTGCCGCTCGCCTCCTGCATTCCGACGGTGTTTTCGAACCAGAAGTAGACTGTGGCAAGCAGCGCAAACACGACTGCCACTAGCCGTGCCGGCACGTGCCAGGGCTGGTTCAGATAGGCGGCGATATCGTTGAGGAACCCCGCTAGGTAGAGGCCCGCGCTGACGCCGCTGATCGGGCCTGTCAGCACGTAGTCGAACATCAGCGCCGAAACTGAAAGCTTGGCGGCTGTTGGCCCGAGAGCGTCATGGACGACGCGGTACACACCTCCCCGGACAAACATGCTGGAGCTTTCGAGGTAGATCGCCCGGATAGCAAAACCGAACAGCATGACTCCGAGGATGAACCAGGGGGCGGGCCTCCCCATAGTGGTTTCGGCAATCCCCCCGGCATAGTAGGCCGATGAGGCAAGATCGCTCAACACGATCGCCGCGGCGCGCCAGAAGCTGATGAAGCTCAGCATGACGGTTGTCGCGACGACCACCTTCGTGTTGGTAGATAGTTCCGAAATGCCTCACCGCCCTCAGGCAATCGCCGGGATCAGAACGGCCGCCACGCGCGCCCCCCCGTGTGGATCATATCGTCGGCGGCACGAGGCCCTTCGGAGCCGGCCGCGTAACGGTCAAGTTCGCCGCCCCGCCCCGCTGCCCACGCGTCCAGAATTGGTTGAATCACGGCCCACCCGGCCTCGATCATGTCCGCTCGCTTGAATAGGGATGCATCGCCGATCATGGCATCGTATAGGAGGGTTTCGTACCCGGTCCGGTGCTCCACTCGAAAGTGTTCCCTATAATCGAAGTCCATCCGCACGGTCGTGGTCTCGATCACTGGGCCGGGCACCTTGCCTTCAAATTCAAGACAGATGTTCTCCTCAGGTTGGATTCCCAGCACCAGCGAATTCGGCCGCGGGGGCATTGCTCCGGTACGGCGGAACAATTCCAGCGGAGCATTGCGAAACTGAACCACAATTTGGGTATTCCGCCTGTGCAGCCGCTTGCCCGTCCGGAGGTAGAAGGGGACGCCGGCCCACCGCCAGTTATCCACCGCCATCTTCAGGGCGACGTAAGTCTCCGTCTGTGAGTTCGGGTCCACATACGGCTCTTCGCGGTATGCGGCGACCATCGCCTCGCTAACCATCCCCTCCGTATACTGCCCCCGTACCACGCAGGCAACGCACTCCTCGGGCCGGATCGGAGGCACCGCCTCCAACACTTTGACCTGCTCGTTCTGGAGGGCGTTAGGAGAGAAAGAAGCCGGCGGCTCCATGGCCGTCAACGCCAATAGCTGGACCAGGTGATTCGGCGCCATATCCCGCAGCGCCCCGGTGTGGTCGTAATACCGGCCGCGCCGCTCTACACCCACCGATTCTGCAACCGTGATCTGAATGTGGTCGATGTAACGGCGGTTCCAGACCGGTTCGAAGATGCCATTCGCGAAGCGTAATACCAGGATATTCTGAACGGTCTCTTTGCCCAAATAGTGATCGATCCGGTAGATCTGATCGTCGCGGACTACCCTGAGGAGCGACGCATTCAATGCGCGCGCCGACTCCAGGTCATGGCCGAAAGGCTTTTCGATAATGATGCGGCGCCAGTGCCCCGATTGGTCGAGCAGGTTTTCGGCTGCCAGATGGTTCACCAACGGCAAAAAGAACTCGGGCGCCGTAGCGAGGTAGAAAAGATAATTCCCGCCCACGTGCTCTGTGCGATCCACCTCATCGAGGACCGCGTGCAGTCTCTGCCATCCGGACGCGGACTCAAAATCCGACGATACGTAGCGCAACCGGGTGACCAGCCAGCGTATGGTTTCGAAATTGCACTCGCTGCCGCAGGCATCCCTAAGATCACTCTCCAGCGTTTGACGCAGCTCCCCCTCGCCGATGTCCGAAAGCGCGAACCCGACAAGCGTAAAGTGCTCGGAGAGAAGTCCCTGCGCCGCCAGGTTGTATAGCGCCGGCAGCAAAAGCCGCTTTGACAGATCGCCGGTAATCCCGAAAATCACCATGGCGCAAGGTCCGGCGGGCTTCGGGCCATGCGTCCGTATCTCCCGTACCAGTGTGTTGTCGATGGCAGTTGCCATGGTCACCTCGCATAGAACGTGTATAGTGGCCCTGTCTATTTGCCCTCGTTGCCGCCCATGGGTAACGATGTCTGGGGCGAGCTGCCTTCCGGCGACTGTGGCGCGGCGTCCGTTCCGATGACGCCGCCCGTCGGGTGTAGCCGGATTCCGGAGAAGCGCAACACGGCGCCGAGCGTGAGCATGAATACGCACACCACCAACAGCTGTTGCCAGTCAACGTGAAGGGCGCCCCGCAAAATGACTTCGCGCAGCGTGCTGACTATTCCGACCTCCACCATAGTGGCCACGGAAACGCGGTGCTCGTCCAGGAAAATGAGCAACAGGCGAAACAACTCCATGAGCACGAGGATGAATAGAATCTCACCGATAACCAGCGAGAAGTTGCTCCCTCCGAACACCGCTCGCGCGAGGTCGACCAGCTTGACACCCATGACGACGAATAACAGCAGGCACAGCCCCGAGACGATCAGATCCTGCGTGAATTCCAGATACTTCCTTTGTACCGGATGTCTGCGCACTAAAGCAGTCATCACCATTCCTGACATTTCACCTGCACAGCCACTGCCAAGCATCCGATGTGGCGGAGGGGTGGCGCATTATCGGCGAACCGGCAGTAACTTCCGGGCGTCGAAACCCGATTCGGTTGCGAGTTTCTCGAACAGCTCCCTTTCTTTTACAGTCAACCTTGGCGGGATCACGATTTTGATCTTCACGTAAAGGTCACTACGCCCTCCGCCGCGCCGGTTTAAGCCTTGGCCCCGCAGCCGGAGCCTCCGGCCGCCTTGCGTTCCCGCCGGAACGGTCATCTCCACTGTCCCGTCCAGTCGTCGGAACGGGAACGCTTGCCCCGAGTGCAGCCTCCCAGGGAGCCACCGGAAGTTCTACTTCCAGTTCGCCACCTTCCATTACGCGGAAAAGAGGATGCGGTTCGAGGCGGACGTGAAGCAGCAGATCGCCCGGAGGACCACCGTTTATGCCGGGTTCGCCTTGCCCGGCCAAGCGAATAATCGAGCCATTGTGCATGCCTGGCGGGATGGTGACCTCCAGCGTTCGGCCGGCGAACCACACCCGAGCCGCGGCACGTGGCACACGTTCTCCCATCTTTGGTGCCGGTTCCGCCGCAATTGGGACAAGGTTCGGCCGCTTCGAGGCTGATGCGGCGGGTGACGCCGTGATGCGCCTCTTCGAGCGTAAGCGCGATTTCGGCATCAATCGTCTCGCCCTTGCCCCGCAACGCGGCGCTACCCCTGCCCGCGGCGCCGGCGCGCCTGCCGAATATGCTTTCGAAGAAATCGCTGAAACCCGTCTGACCGCCGGCGCCGAATATATCGCAGAAATCGCGAAAATCGGCTCGCCCGCCGGTCTCCCAACCGGGCGGAGGTGTGAACTCGCAACCGGCTTGCCAGTTAGGACCCAACTCGTCATACTTCTTACGCTTTTCGGGGTCTGACAGGACCTGGTAAGCTTCGTTGATCTCCTTGAATTTCTCCTCGGCCGCCTTGTCGTTCTGATTGACGTCCGGATGATGCTTGCGCGCCAGCTTTCGGAACTCTTTCCGGATCTCGTCCTCAGTCGCCGTTCGCGGGACGCCCAGCATCTCGTAGTAGTCCTTGAATTTGACCGCCACGGCAGACCATCCGTTACTGCGCCACCCGGACCCGCGCAGGCCGGAGCAATTCGCCGCCGGAGCGGTACCCGCGTTGCACCTCCTCGGCTACCGTGCCCGCCGGGAATTCGCTGCCTTCCACACCTCCGATTGCTTCGTGTATCGCGGGATCAAAAGGCTCGCCCACGGTCTTCATTGGCTTCACGCCTTGCGCGTCCAGCAAGTCCAACAGCCTTCGATAGACCGCCTGAATACCTTCGGCACAGAGGACGGCGCATCCGCAAGATACGGCAGCGCCCGCTCGAAACCATCGAGGACTTCGAGCAGGGGAAGAATGACACTACGCTTGTCGGCCGCGGCTGTCTGCGCGCGGTCGCGTTCTACGCGGCGCCGATAGTTTTCGAAATCGGCAAGCGCACGGAGGTACATCTCGTGTTCGCGGCGCGCGTCCGCTCTCAGCTGCTCGAGCCCCGCCTCCGGCTCTGAAGTTGCAACGTTGTTTTCTTGTTCCATGTCCTACCCCGCTCGCCTGAACTCCGCGTCAATTACGTCTTCCGAGCCCGGCTCCTTGCCTTGCGGCTGTTGTTCCCCTGTGCCCGCGGCAGGCGGCGGCGCGGACGCGGCGGCAGTCAGCCCGTAGGCAATCTGTTGCAAGTCGCTCGAAAGCTGCCGAAGACGCGCGGCATCCGGTGGATTACTTTTCACCAAAGATCGAGTCTCGGCAATCAATTGCTCGGCGCGCGCTCTTTCATTGGCGGGCGCCCGGCTGCCCAGCTCGCGCAACTGCCGCTCGACCTGGTATGCGATTGAGTCGGCGTGGTTCGCCACTTCGATTTCTTCGCGGCGGCGCTTATCCTCATCGGAGTGCGCCTCGGCATCCTTGATCATGCGGTCGATCTCGTCTTTCGAAAGCTGAGTCGATCCGCTAATCGTGATCTTCTGTTCCTTCGCGGTGTCCTTGTCCTTTGCGGTAACGGTCAGGATGCCGTTCGCATCGGTGTCGAACGTAACTTCGATTTTCGGGACTCCACGTGGAGCGGGCCGGATGCCCTCCAGGCGAAACGTGCCTAGCGTCCGGTTCTCGCGGGCAAGCTCGCGCTCACCTTGGAGGACCTTGACGTCCACAGCGGTCTGGTTGTCTTCCGCCGTGGAGAAGACCTCGGATTTCCGGACAGGTATCGTGGTGTTTCGCTCGATCAGCTTCGTCATGACCCCACCCATGGTTTCGAGGCCGAGCGAGAGCGGCGTCACATCGAGCAGGACAACGCCCTGGACCTCTCCTGCCAGCACGCCAGCCTGGATTGCCGCCCCGACTGCGACCACCTCATCCGGATTGACGGACTGATTCGGCTCCTTGCCGCCCGTGAGCCTTCTCACCAATGCCTGGACAGCGGGCATTCGGGTTGCGCCGCCAACCAGTATGACCTCGGCGATGTCGCGCTCGGTAATTTTCGCGTCGGCAAGAGCCTGTTTTACCGGCCCGACGCAGCGCTCGACCAGGTCGGCCGTGAGTTGCTCGAACTTCGCGCGCGTTATTTTCATCTCCAGGTGCTTCGGTCCGGTTGCGTCCGCCGTAATAAAAGGTAGGCTGACGGTGGTCTCGACGGTTCCCGAGAGTTCCACTTTGGCCTTTTCCGCCGCTTCCGTAAGCCGCTGCAGCGCCTGCCGGTCTTTTCTGAGATCGATCCCCTGGTTCCGCAGGAACTCCTCGGCCATCCAATCCACCAAACGCTTATCGAAGTCGTCGCCTCCCAGGTGAGTGTCACCGGAGGTGGAGCGGACTTCGAAGACACCTTCACCCACGTCCAGAATCGAAACGTCAAAGGTTCCGCCGCCGAGATCGAAAACCATAATGGTCTCGTTCTTCTTTTTGTCAAGACCGTAAGCCAGTGCCGCGGCGGTCGGCTCATTGATGATTCTGAGTACGTTTAAACCCGCGATCTTGCCGGCGTCTTTGGTAGCCTGCCGTTGCGCGTCATTAAAATACGCTGGAACGGTAATTACAGCATCCGTGACCTTCTCCCCCAGGTATTTCGCGGCATCGTCGGCAAGACGCCGTAACACGAGCGCCGAGATCTCTTCGGCGGAGTACTCCTTCCCCATGATGAGAAAGCGAACGGCGTCGTTGGGCCCGGAGACTACGCGATAGGGTACGTTCTTGATTTCCGATTGAACTTCGGAGTAGCGTCGCCCAATGAAGCGCTTGGCCGAATAAATGGTGTTCTCCGGGTTCAGGACGGCCTGGCGCTTGGCGAGTTGGCCAACCAGCCGCTCGCCTGACTGAGTGAAGGCGACCACAGATGGCGTCAAGCGGCTGCCCTCGCTGTTAACGATGACGATCGGCTTGCCGCCCTCCATGACCGACACGACCGAGTTCGTGGTTCCAAGGTCGATTCCTACGGCTTTTGCCATTTGTGAGCTCCTCTCCCCGGCCACTCATCGGAACCCGTAGGTCACGCTGAACGCCGGTTCCTCAAGGGTGTTTAGTGCAGATGGGGCACCACTGCAATTGGAGCGCCGGAAACAAGCATAACGAGTTGCCTGTCACCAACTGACCCAGCCCGGCGAATACCCGCACTGCGTTTCTGTCTAGGGCTCGACACCGGCCATCCAGGCGTCGACGGGCCGAATCAATCCAGAAATCGATTTTTGTGGACTGGCGTCTTAGCTGCAGCATTTGGGATCGGGGCTCGGACCCACCGGAGGTGATTTATGGCTGAATCGCAACTGATCCGTTGCAGCGAGTGTGGCGCGATCAATCGAGTGCCAACCGAAAAGGTTGAACAGGGCCTCGAGCCGACTTGCGGGCGCTGCAAAAAGGCGTTATCTGTCGGAGCAAAGCTGGCGGACGTAACCGACGCCACGTTCCCCGCGGAAGTTGAGCGGTCGCCCTTACCGGTCTTGCTGGATCTATGGGCACCCTGGTGCGGTCCGTGCCGCTTCTTATCCCCGATCGTAGAGGAATTGGCGTCGGAATTAGCGGGACGGATGCGAGTGGCGAAACTCAATGTTGACCAGAATCCGGTGACCGCGGCGCGCTACAACATCCAGAGCCTTCCGTCCCTGCTGGTGCTGAAGGGGGGCCGCGAAGCCGGCCGGATCGTCGGCTTGCAGCCGAAAGGGGAGATCCTCCGGCAGGTGGAGAGGATGATCGCTTGAACGCGGCTCGCCCGAGTCCGGAGTGGAGGCAAATGACTTATGGCAGTAAGACTGAACCAAAAGGCTTTTGAACAAGCCAAAGCGCTTATTCTGGAAGGAAAATACGTCTACGACGAACGGGACGCTTGGAGCGAGCACCGGCCCTCCGCGGCAGCCGAAAACGACTTTATTCGCGCGCACGGAGTCCATGCATACGCGAAGTGGTACTTGGGGATTGACGATGAAAAGCCCGCCGACAGAAAGGGCGCGTACGAGTTTCCATACGGAGACTTCAAGGACGTTCACCGGTGCGGAATTCTCTCGGCCGAGAGCCGGGCGGCACAGTACAAGCACGAAGACATCGTCAGCGCCGTGGCTCACTTACACGGCATGCTCGAGGCGCATAGGCGATCCACTGGCGTTCGTTCCTCCGCCCCTCGGCGCTGACTCGCGCAGCTGGAACGCTACGGTCTTCGATTTTCCGCCTCGGCCGGCGGCAAGGCATATTCTTCCGGTCTGCTCAGTTCCAAGATGGTGCGTCGGCCATCCCGCTCGGAGGCGTCACGGAGCCAGAAGTCCAGCCTCCGGTCGTCCCGCCGAACACCGGCGCTGCGCCGATGCCCAGCAAGCCGCCTAGCCCGCCCAGCA
Source organism: Terriglobia bacterium (assembly GCA_963796675.1). Classification (GTDB taxonomy): domain Bacteria; phylum Acidobacteriota; class Terriglobia; order Bryobacterales; family Bryobacteraceae; genus CAWCDJ01. Next base: position 4,303 of record CAWCMS010000012.1, on the reverse strand, counting down.
TCCCGCCGCTACCGCCAGGCCCCGCGCCGCCGCCCGCGAAGCCGCCCTGGGCTGGCCGTGGGTGTTCCGCTACCGGGCTGAGGAGGTTCAGCCGGACGGGACGGTGAAGACGCTCCGGAAATGCCAGGAGATCGGACCGAGTAAGGGCGAAGGCGCTATAACCAAGAAGCAGGCTGAGATTGAACGTGACAAAATCCTGGCGAAGCTGAACGCACCGACCACGGAGGAAGCGGTCCAGCAAGTTGCCGCCACTGGCGTTGCGTTGTTCCGGGAAGTCACGACTATGTACGAGGAAGGCTACCTCGGCCGGACGGCGCAAATCGCGAAACCAACCCGCGAGAAGGAAACCTTCTACCTCAACCAGTACATCGTGCCCCGCTGGGGCGACCTGCGGCTCAATCAGATCCAACCCCAAGCCGTCGAGGACTGGCTTCACACTACTTTTAATTCCTGGTGGACCATGCACGGTGTGCGTGCGATCATGAACCGCATTTACCACTACGCCGAGGGACACGGGCTATGGGAAGAGGGGAAGCGGACCCCGGTCAGCAAAGCCAAGCTTGGGAAAAGGCGTGAGGCGCACGAACGCCGGATGCTCTCGTTCGAAGAGAGGGGCCTTGTGTGGGCAACACTCTGGACCGATAATGTTTGAGGGAAGGGATGGCTTTCAAAACCACCGCGAAACCGAGCAGCCCGGACGATCCACGGTTGGCGCCCGCCTACTCGGTCGCTGAAGCGGCCCACTACCTGCGGATGCCGGAAGGCACCTTACGCAGTTGGGTTGTGGGCAGGTGGTATCCAGTCGGGGGACAATCGAAGCGCTCTCGGCCGCTCATCCACCTCGATGACCCAGAACGACAGCATCTCTCCTTCATCAACCTCGTGGAGGCTCACGTGCTGGCCGCCATTCGCCGTCGCCATGGGGTGAAGCTTCCGAAGGTTCGAACCGCGCTCGACTACATAAAGCGGCACTTCCAGATCGCGCGTCCGCTGATCGATCAAGCATTCCAAACCGATGGCCTGGACCTATTCGTTGAGCGCTACGGGGAATTGATAAATGCCTCGCGCAAAGGGCAGCAGGCAATGAAGGACATCATAAGCGTTTACCTAACCCGCATCGAAAGGGACGCGAAGGGCCTTCCAATCAAAGCTTTACCCATTTACGCGCGATACCGAGTCCGATGCGGCGCCCAAATCCGACCCCCGTGTCGTCGTCATGAATCCGGCCGTTTCTTTCGGTCGGCCGGTGATCGCGGGTACCGGCATACCTGTTTCATCCATCTACGAGCGATACAAGGCGGGAGACTCCGTCGCCGAGCTCGCAAAGGACTTCCGTCTGGACACCAGTGCCGTCGAAGAAGCAATCCGCTGCGAAGCCGCCTGATGAAACTGTTTTCTTCATCGACAGGTCGCTGGGCATAGAACCAATCCGATCGGAACTCATCAACGCCGGGTTGGCTAGTCGAGATGCACGACGATCACTTCGCGCGTGACGAGGAGGACCGAGTCTGGCTGCGGGCAGTCGGCGAGAGTGGTTGGGTTGTACTCACGAAGGATCAGCGATTGCGATACCGCCCGCTGGAGATCGCCGCGCTGAGGGCCAGCAAAGCCAGGGTGTTCGTCCTGACCGCGGGGCAATCTTCGGGGCTTCGAAATTGCGGCTGTCTTCCTGACGGCGTTGCCACGGATCTGCAAAGTCCTACGTTCCATGCCGGGACCGTTCATCGCCCGCGTTTCCCAATCTGGGCACGTGACGATTACGTGATCGGTCATTGGTAACGGTTCTCAACCTCTTGCTTAGAAGATCCTCTGGCGTCATCTCCTCACGGCCAATGTAATACCGTTGTCGACTGCGCGAAGTCGGAGTCCGCGCGGAGTCCAAGCCTCCAAATTCCTGCCCTTGGCGTCCATTTGGCGCCCAAATCGCCTCGGCAGAAGTCTTTTGTTTTCAGTGAGCCATGTTCGTAGGTGATTGATATTCCTTGCTTGGGGTGCAAGAGGTCCCGAGTTCAAATCTCGGCGGCCCGACCAGACCTAACCCCCACAAAACACAACTAAGCTCTACGCCATTTGTTCCGGTTCAGCTGGAAATGGAGGGCTCTACTCCGCCATTAAATGGGGGTGGACCCCGCCCCACCTGCCACTCCGTTGGACTTGACATATATCCGTAACGGATATAGTATCGGAGCATGGCGAAGAAGAACACGGCGCAAGCTCCACTGACTCCCGCAGTGCTGCACATCCTGCTGGCGCTTTCGACGGGGGAGCGGCACGGGTACGGGATCATGAAACAGGTGCAGGCGGACTCGCAGGGCAAGGCGAAGATGGGCCCGGGGACGCTGTATGGCTCGATGGGGCGGATGATGGAGGCCGGGCTGATCCGGGAAAGCGATAAGCGGGTCGATCCGGAGATGGACGACGAGCGGCGGATCTATTACGAGCTCACAGGCGCGGGGCGGGCGGCGCTGGAAGCGGAGCTGAAGCGGTATCGCGGCGTGGTGGCGGTGGCGGAAGGACGTTTGGCGCATGGCCACTAACGTCGCGGGCCGGCGCTACCGGACGTGGTATGCGATGCTGCTGCGGCTGTATCCGCGGCCTTTCCGTGAGCGGTTCGGCGAGGGGATGGCGCAGACATTTCACGACTTGTGCCGGGAGCAGCAGGGACGCCAGGCGGGGACTGTTCGGGCTCGCGCTGTGGATCTTTTGCGAGACGTTGGTGGGAATCGTTAGGGAGAACACAACTCATATGCCGCAACTGGGAAAGACGATGCTGCGTGTGGCGCTGGGGGCGCTGGCTGTGTTGATGGTGCCGCTCGTGGCATCGCAGTTCGTGGAGGGACTGGAACTGGCCCGCGGGAGCTTTCGTGTGGGTGTATGTCCTGTTCTTCGGGACGGGGATGGTGTTTGCGCTGATCGCGAGGAGGATGGGCGCGTGGTCGTACAAGGCGGGCGTTGGTGTGGCGCTGGTGGCCGGGTTCGCCTTGGGGTGGTCCAACATGGTCCATGTCGCGGACTCTGGAAATCCGGCGAACCTGATGTACTACAGCGTGCTCGGGGTGGGCGCCGTTGGGGCCTGCCTGGCGCGGCTGAAGGCGCGAGGGTTGGCCCTCACGTTGTTCGCGATGGCGGCGACGCTCGCGCTGATTGCCGTGACGCTGCCTTCGGGCGCGCCGCCCTACCTCGCGCGGAATATGGCCATCGGGCATGGTGTCTTCGTGGCGTTGTTCACTGCCTCAGGTCTGCTGTTCCGGCACGCGAGTTTGGCGGGATTGCAGATTAGAGACCGAGGCCGATTACAAATCGGCCGCCGGTTCGACGTGCGCCAGGTTTGGTCTGGTCTCTCTGAACAGCGTCAGGAAGCCCTGCGTCCACGGCGCAACTACAACGAGGTACTGGAAGCGCTGGCGGCCGCGGGCCGCTGGAAGGCGGACCGGCCCGCGAATCGGGAGTACCCTTTCAGCCGCTCCTCGATCCGGAGGAACTGGTTGAATTTCGCTACCCGCTCGCTTCGGCAGCCCGAACCGGTCTTGATGTGGCCGGCGCCGGTCGCAACTGTCAGGTCCGCAATGAAGGTATCCTCCGTTTCGCCCGATCGGTGGGAGACGAAGCACCGGTAGCCGTTCCGTGCCGCCAACTCCATCGTGTCCAGCGTTTCGGTCACCGTACCGATCTGGTTCAACTTGATAAGAATCGCGTTTGCGATTCCCTTGTCGATGCCTTGCTGAAGGATCTGCGGATTCGTGCAGAAGATGTCGTCGCCCACCAGCTCGATCTTGGCGCCCGAGGGCAATCGTCAAGTTCCGCCAGCCATCCCAATCGTTCTCTCCCATGCCGTCTTCCAGGAGCACGATCGGATACCGCTTCGCCCACGACTCCCAGATCTTGATCAGTTCGTCGGACGTGATTGCCTTCTTGCTGGATTTGAAGAGCACGTACTTCCCGTCGTCCCACATTTCGCTGGCAGCCGGATCGAGGCAGATCGAGATGTCGGCCGACGGCTTGTAGCCGGCTTTCGTGATCGCTTCCAGAATGAGATCGACAGCTTCGTCATTCGACTTCAAGTCGGGAGCGAAGCCTCCTTCATCACCCACCGCCGTGCTGTATCCTTTGGCTTTCAGCACCTGCTTGAGCGTGTGGAAGGTCTCCATGCCCATGCGGATTGCCTCGGCAAATGAGGGCGCGTGGTGTGGCGCGATCATGAACTCCTGGAAATCGACGGTATTGTCGGCGTGCTTCCCACCGTTCAGGACGTTCATACAGGGCACCGGAAGCGTGCAGGCGTTGGCGCCGCCGAGGTATCGAT
>CAWCMS010000011.1:0-280353 GCA_963796675.1 Terriglobia bacterium | reverse complement strand
GAACTCAGCCTCCCAATCGCTATCGAGAATCACCCAGTTGATGTGGCAGCGGCGCGGCGTCGGTCTCCCAGCGGTCTCGTCCTCGATGTGTTGAACTTGACGTGGCTGGTAGAGCCGGTGGGATTGTAGGGGTCGAGCACGGCCTTGATCGGCGCTTGTCCCGACCAGTGTCGCGGGTGATGGCGGCGGTGATGCGTTCGCAGGCCATGTCGGCCAGTTCCTGGTACATGAGCTGCGCCGGGTAGGTGCCGCCCTTGCAGACGAGGCAGGTGTCGAGCCACTGCTTGGTGATGCGCTTGAGCTGGCCGAACAGGTGCAGCTTGGGTTCTTCGCCGGGATCGCGCCACTTGGTGTAGAGCAAGTCGCTTGGTGAGGTGGTAGAGCACCGTGGACGGCCGCATGTCGCCCAGGTGCTCCAGGTTGAGTTCGACGCCTTCGCCGATGATGCCGGCGTTCTTGGTGATGGACGGGCCGACCAGGTCGGGCGTCAGTTCCAGGACCGAGTCGTCGTTGAACTTGGCGGTCAGACGCTCTTCGGGCAGCTCGACGCGGTAGCCCGCGACGCGCGGGAAACGGATTTCCAGCGCGTCGCGGTCCGGGCGGACGGCCTTGACCTGGATGGTCTCGCGGGGCGGCTGCGGCGGAGCGATGACCGGCTTGGCAGTGAAGTCGAACGGAATGCCGAGCACGTCGGCGTATTCGACGTTGAAGAGGCCTTCTTCATTCAGATCGTAAGATTGGCGGCGCAGCGCGCGGCCAATGACCTGTTCGCAGAGAAGCTGCGTGCCGAAGGCGCGCACGCCGAGAACGTGCGTGACGGTGTTGGCATCCCAGCCTTCGGTGAGCATGGAGACGGAGACGACGCAGCGGATCGATTCGCCCAAGCCGGCCTTGCTTTGCCGACGGTGTTCATGACTTCGCGGAGCAGATCCTGATCGGTGATGTTCTCGGCCTGCTGGCGGTCGCCGGTGCGCTCGATGATCTCGCGGCGGAACCGTTCGATCTCGTCGGCCGCCATGTCGCGGAACTTGTCGTCCAGCGCTTCGCCGGATTCGAGTTGTTCGCTGTCGATCAGCAGCGTGCGCGGGCGGGGCAAGCGGATTGCCGTGCTCGTCGAAGTTGCGGAACAGCGCCAGGCGGCCATTTTCAAGCGTGGTCGAGCCGTCCTCGTTCTCCCGGTGAAAGCCGGAGATGTAGTCGTAGACCAGCTTCGATGTGGACGTGTTGTTGCAGACGACGATGAAGCAGGGCGGAACCCGGATGCCGTGCTTGCTCCACAGCGTCGAAGGTCTTTTCGTAGTGGCCGTAGAGGGCTTCCAGCGCGGTCTGCAGCTGCGACGGGAAGGCTGAGCGGATCGAGCGCCTCTGCCTTGCCGCGGCCCTTCTTGGGCATCTTCGTGCGGATGTGCTCCCACAGATTGCGGAACATCGGCATTTCCCCGCCGGGGATGTTGTCGGCCACCGGCACGCGCGGAAGTTTGACGATGCCGCATTCGATGGCGTCCATCAGCGAGAAGTCGCTCATCGTCCACGGGAACAGCGTGCCTTCGGCATAGCCGGAGCCGCGCAGGAAGAATGGCGTGGCGGACAGGTCGATGACGCGCGTGATGCCGAGCTTGCGCTTGACGGCTTCAAGGCCGGAGATCCAAAGCCGGGCGGCCTCGTTGTTCTTCTCGGCCTCTTGCTTTTCGTCGCCCTTCAGATCGTCGTTCGTCCGCTTCGCCGGGCTTTTCGCGGTAGCAGTGATGCGCCTCGTCGTTGAGCACCAGGATGTTCTTCAGGCCCATCAGGTCCGGCATGACGCGCTGGATCATCTGCCCTTCGGTTTCCAGGGTGTTCAGCTCTTCGCCGCGGCCCTGGAGCAGCGAGCGGCCGCCTTTCGAGAGCTCCATGCGCTCGCGCAGCTTGAAGGCGTGGTAGTTGGTGATGACGATCTTGGCGCGCTCGAGATCGCCGAGCATGTCGCCGGGAACCAGTTCCCGGTCTGGCGTAGTAGCTGTCCGGGTCGTTCGGCTGGAGAACGCGGAGGCGGTCGCGGATGGTCAGGCCGGGCGTGACGACCAGAAAGCCGCGGGTGAATTGCGTGCTGCCGGGCCGGCGGACGGCATTGATGGTCTGCCAGGCGATGATCATCGCCATGACGGTGGTCTTGCCGGCGCCGGTGGCCAGTTTCAAAGCGAGGCGCATCAGCTCCGGGTTCGCGTCGTGGTTGGCATTGGCGAGGTGCTCGAGAAATCGCTTTGCCGGTCTTGCCCGTGTTCGGGGCAACCTCGGTCAGCCAGATGGCGGTCTCGACCGCCTCGATCTGACAGAAGAACGGCCGGATGTCGCTGAATTTGTGAGTGCCGCCAATGCTGGAGAAGGCGCGCGGTTTCGGGCGTGACCTGCCAGTCGTTCGGATTCGGCAAGTTGCGCCACTGATCCACCTGATGGCGGAGTTCATTGATGATCGGAGGTCGGATCGTACTGCTGCTTCTCGGTGGAAAGCCCCTTGCCCTCGTCGAAAACGATCTGCTGCTGATCCGCCTTCTGCCTTGCGCTTTCGCGGCTTGGGAATTGGCGTGATGAACTCGGCGCGGCGGCGGCTCTCGATAATCTGCTGCGTCGGCTGGCCCTGCTCATCGAGTTCCCAATGCCGGCCGGGTACTCATATGGCGAGTTGAGAATCGGCTGCTCGAAGAATTGGTTGTCCATATTTGGCTCTGCTCCTGGCGGCCACAGGGCCAACCCGTTCGGTAACCGCGATGGAGAAACTCTCGCTCACGATAACACCTCACAAACACCCGTGCCCGACCAACGTATTCCGATACGGCTTCAACCCGCCGCTCACTCTGCCCGCTTCCTCGGCTTCCCCTTCGGCTTGGTTGCAGCGATCTGCTTGGCTTGCTCGATGGCCTTCTCGAAATGCACATCCACGGCCCGAGGTTTCGCGTCCTCGATTGCCCGGAACTTGTCGAACTCGGATTGCGCCTTGGCCAGCGCCTGGTCGTGGGAGATCGTCCCGGCGTGGGTCAGGAGGTCGCGGTCGCTCAGCTTCAGGAAGCTGTCGAGTTTGGCGATCCACTCGCGCATGGTCATGGGTTTGCGGCCGCGCGCCTGGAGTTCAGCGAAATCGAGGTAGGCGGAGACCACGAGATTGAGCGTTTCAATCTCCTCCTGGGTCAGGTAGTTCTTGGCGATGCCCACGTCGGTACGGCGGGGCCGGCTACCGGTCCATGTGGTCAGGCCCATGTTGGGCTTGATGGAATCGGCGCGCCGGTCGATCACTTCGGCGGCGGTATGGCCGTGCGCCGCCCAATGCATCTTATTCTGGACCACGGCGAAGAACTTCTGCGAGGCTTCCGCGTGCGGATCGTAATCCACGCTGGTGGCATAGATGTCGAGGACTTTCCGCCAGAAAACCCGCTCCGAGGAACGTATATCGCGGATGCGTGCGAGCAGTTCGTCGAAGTAGTCGACCGCCGCCGGCCTGTTTCAGGCGTTCGTCATCCATGGCGAAGCCTTTGACCACGTACTGCTCCAACTGGGCGGTGGCCCATTGCCGGAACTGCGTGCCGCGCGGCGACCGTACGCGATATCCTACGGCAAGCACTACGTTTAGGTTGTAGTGTTTCAATCGGCGGCTCACCTGCCGGGAGCCTTCCTGGCGAACTTGTAAGTATTCCTTACAAGTTGAGTCTTCCTGTAGTTCGCCCTCCTGGTAGATCGCTCCGATATGCAGCGTGATGTTCTGCGGCGTGGTTTGAAAAAGGTCTGCTATGGCAGCCTGGGTCAGCCAGACGGAATCACCCTCCAAGCGGCACGAGATGCGGGTCTGCCCGTCCTCGGTGCGGTAGAGCACCAGTTGCCCGGTCCCTTCCGGCGGTAACGGCGCGGCGGGCCGGTTCTCGTCGGTCACTTTGCGGCTCCTTGGATGCCGCCCGGTAGTCCCTCAATGCCCCAGATGAATGAGACGATCTTGCTATGTGTGGCCTGGTCCATAACCCAACCCGACTACTTTATCCGATGGCATGCCGACGCGGATCACGAGGGCGCCGCTTCAGCCGGCATTTTGTTGTTTTGTGGCCCGATTCGGCGGGATGATTTCGGTGGCTTGCGATCACCGGCATCAGCGGGAGTCGGCAGAAAGAGCGCGGCCCATTCCAGGTGATCCGGCGCCAGCCTGTCCAGCAGTTCAGCCCGTAAAGCCTCTTCGATGGCGCGACGATCCAGAAGGGGGTCGAACTGGATGATGCGGTCCTCATCCGATACGAGCCGTAGATATGCGCGTGCATTTTCTCGGGCGACCAACCGGGTAGATACACGTAACGCCCGCCGATCCTGGTGGAGGCAATAGTACGCCTCGGCGAGATGCTCATTCTCCGCATTCAGGCAGTAAAGAGAGTCGAAGCGCGGGGGCGGAATGAGCACGATCCGCAGGCGCTTGGTGATCACGCGCACCGCCGCACGATCCGCCAGGGGCTCGGTCGCTGGGGGCGCATTCGAAAGAACGCCGTTTGTGGCTTCGGCGATCGTGCGCACGAGTTCGGCAACGATTGGGAGGGCGTCTGCCGGGATCAGGTAGACATAGGAGACGTTACCAGCCAGGATGTTGGTGGTCGCGCCAAAGGTATATCCGGGGAGCAACTCTATGGGGTGCGCCGATATCACGACGACCTTTGCGTGGCGTCCGAGGACGCCTCCGTGTTCTTTGAGAGCGAGGCGGCTCAGCAGGTCCAAAAAGGAGATCTCTTTGGGCTCCAGTTCCGCCGGCGTCCCGCTCGGGCCCTCGCCGGGGCTGGCCGTCACCTTCAGCCTGTAGCCGCGACCGCGAACATTCTCGATCAGGTCGGGCAACTGTTCGCGGAGCTTCCCTCGAAGGTTGGTGAGCTCCGTATCAAACCGCGTGCGCCACCCGGTAGTCGGCTCGTCCCAGGCCAGATCGTACGCCTCTTTGGCGCTCAGATAGCGATCAGAATGGGCACAGAAAACGTTGAGAAGGTCCGCTTCCTTGGGCGAAAGTCGCACCTCCACCCCGTCTCCGACGAGGGTTCCGGCCGCTGGATCGAAGCGTAAATGTCGTAATTGAACAGGGTTGCGTGGCGCACGAGCCATATACGGATTGGCCCACAAAGATCTTAACGCAATCTTTGCAGAAATCAATGCGGTATCTGGACGCAATCCAAATCAAAGCACCTCGTTGTTCGCAAGGCAGCCGAAGAAGCAACCCGCCAGATTGCCACCTGCTGGCGCAACCTATTGAATTGCGAGCGTTTTCTGATGCGGCCCGATCGGCCGTGTGGCAGGATCGGAAAACAAGGGAACTGCGGCGGTGCCTGATGCACACCGAAGCCAGCAAGGAAACTGAGATGAGGGGCGGATCTCCAGCAAAAGGCACCAGGGACGAACGCGCCAGAAACAAAATGTTGGACCGCTTTCAGGAAGAACTCGTGGCCAGAACAAGCGCCGGGCAGCGCGTGGTGATCAATCTGGACCCCGCCGAGGCCTGGGCGATCCTGGCTATGCTGCCGCTCGCGTTGCAGCATCCGGGTATTAGCGGGTACGCCGAGACGGTCGCTCGCGACGTTATTGGACTGATCGCCGCGGAGATTTGCCCGCCCGGATCGGCCGCGGAGCAGATATATCGGATGGGAGAGCGTGGGCTCTGAGAGGTCCGTTCCCGCCGGATGCATCCGGTTTTCCCTTTTTCTCTCCAGTCTGCATCGCCCTGTGAATCTTCCATTTGCTATTTTTCCCTTATTTGTGCTTAAGTAGACCCAGCACCACCCTCGCACCAACGCTGGGCGATCTCCACCGCGAGCATTTCACGCCCGAACCATGTCCCGCCGCCGCAAGAACCATCCGGTCCCTATTCTCAATCCCCTGCCGGGCGGCAAGACATGCACGTCGGCGCGGCGTGCCCGCCAATATCAACGGGAAGGGCGGGGTACGTTGGGGCCTCGTGGTTTCGAGTTCTTCCGCGACGACCCACGTCACCAGGCGGTGGCCAGGCGTATTGTCCGCATCTCAATGACGCCTTACGATGTAGCGGCCGGCGAGGGCATCGCTTCGCTCGAGGCAATTCGCAACCTACCCATCGCGGGGCGGCCGGAGACGGCGTTGCATGTCCGCTCAAACCGCGCGGCCAAGGCGGCCGCCCGAGGGGGCACGTGCGTCTGATGGCGGCTGCGCTCTTGTGCGCGGCGGCGTCCGCGCCCGGCGCCCAATTACCGGGACGCATTCGCCAGATGCCGGAATCGTGCGTGATGACGTGCCACAACCTGCCCGTGACGCTCCAACGGGACGTCGACGATATGGCAGTCATCCATGCCGCCAAATTGCGCGAACGCATGGCGGCCCAGGAGACCGCCACGGCGAACCTGACCAGGATGCTGTGGTGGGTGATCGGCCTGGTGGGCGCGCAAGGCGCGGTCTCCGGTATCAACGTCGTAGTCACCCGCCGGATGGTAAAGGCCGTGAAGAACGGCGCAGCGGACGATGCATAGCCTATGCGGGCCGGGGACGAGCCGGTCTGTGGGTGGCCTTGTGGGCACGCCTCGCAGGCATCTTGGCGAACGGCTCCGGCCGCAGCCAGCCGTCGCACCGTGAGGTCCCTGTGCGCGAGGGGTGGCCGCCCCGTGGGCCAAACGGATCGCATAGGTACTTCCTGGGAGGTCGCGAGCCGCGGGTGGAAAGACTGCGCAAAGTCTCTGGTTTCAACGGCGAAAACCGAGTTTACAGTCTGGTTTACATTGTCGGCTTAATCCCCAGTCGCCCAGACGACCAGCGTTCGCATGAAAACCGCCCATGAAACCAACCGGAACCTCCGCGCGAGCGACGTGCTCCTGGCGTTCCTGCGCGGCCGCGAACGGTTCCGCGCGCAGCCGTACCTCGATCTCGGTCGGAGCGGCGTCTGGACGATCGGCTACGGCCACACCGGCAAGGACGTCACGGTCGGCACTGCGGCGATTACCAGGGAACGCGGCGAAGAGTTGCTCCGCGCCGACGTGGCGGTCGCGGAGAGCGCGGTGAGGCGGATGGTCGTGGCGCCGCTCAACCAGCAGCAGTACGACGCGCTCGTGAGTTTCGTGTTCAACGTGGGCGCGGGGGCGTTCGACGGATCGACGCTGCTGCGGCTGCTCAACGAAGGCCGCTATGCGGGTGCGGCGGCCGAGTTTCCACGGTGGTGCCACGACGACGGCGCGGTGGTGCCGGAGCTCGAAGCGCGCCGCGCGGTCGAGGTGGCCTGGTTCAACGGCAAGGAGCCGGTAGTTACGGGATGAGCGAGACGGATAATATCGCGGCGCCGGTCGCCTGGCAGAACCGCATCGTCGGCCATGGCGTCGTGCCCGCAAAGGACCTGCTGGCCAACCCGAAAAACTGGCGTGTCCATCCGACCGAGCAGCAGCAGGCGCTCGCAAAGGTTCTGGGCAAGGTCGGCTGGGTCCAGGACGTGGTGGTCAACCAGACGAGCGGCTTCATCGTCGATGGCCACCTCCGCACGGTCCTGGCCGCCGCGGAAGAGCAGGATGTACCGGTCGCGTACGTGACGCTGTCGGAGGCCGAAGAAAACCTGATCCTGGCCACCTTCGACCAGATTACCGGCATGGCCGTTCCGGACGCGGAGAAACTGGCGGCGCTGATGGCCGACGTACAGACCGACTTCCCCGACCTATCCGACATGCTCGACCGCATCGGGCGGGCGGGCGAAGCGGAGGAGCCGCCGCCCGCGGATGGGTTGACCGAAGAGGACGCCGCGCCCGAGCCTCCGTCGAATCCGGTCACGGTGGCGGGCGACGTATGGCTGCTCGGCCCGCACCGGCTGCTATGCGGCGACGCCACCGAGGCCGGCGACGTGGGGAAGGTCATGGAGGGCGGCCGCGCGGCGATGGCGTTCACCGACCCGCCTTACAACATCGATTACGAGGGCAGGACCGCCGACAAACTTAAGATCCGGAACGACAAACTGGGGACGAATTTCTACGCCTTCCTGCGCGACGCCTGCGCCAGCCTTCTGGCATTCTGCGACGGCGCGGTTTACATCTGCATGTCTTCGTCCGAGTTGCACACGCTCCACCAGGCCTTCGTCGAGGCGGGCGGCCACTGGTCCACGTTCATCATCTGGGTCAAGAACCACTTCACCCTCGGCTGGGGCGATTACCGCCGTCAGTACGAGCCGCTGCTCTACGGCTGGCGGGAAGGCCAGACGCACATCTGGACGGGCGGCCGCGACCAGGGCGACGCGTGGATGATCGACCGGCCGGCCGCCAGCCGCGAGCATCCGACGATGAAGCCAGTCGAGCTCGTGGCGCGGGCGATCCGCAACAACAGCAAGACCCGCGACCTGGTGCTCGACACGTTCGGCGGCAGCGGCACGACGATCATCGCATGCGAACGCATGGGGCGCCGGGCTCGCGTGATCGAACTCGATCCGCGGTATTGCGACGTGGCGGTCCGCAGGTGGCAGCAACACACGGGGCGCGCGGCGACGCTCGAGGGAGACGGCCGCACGTTTCAGGAGATCGAGGGCGTCCGAGCCCCGGCAGTGGCCGACGCCGCGTAATCGTTATGCAGTGCTCTGTAGTTGTCAACGTGTATTTCCATCCCGCCGAGTCCATCAGCACCAGGCTCGACGAAATCCTAACCCTACTCAAAACAGCAATCGCAAAGGAGACATCGATCATGGCAGACCTAACGACATTGACCCAGCAGGTGAGAGCCAACACCGAGGTGGAAGCATCGGCCGTTGCGCTGATTCAAGGCATTGCGGCGCAACTCGCGGCCGCGAAGACGGACCCCGTCGCGATCCAGACGTTGTCGGATCAGTTGAAATCCAGCGCGGACGGCCTGGCGAGCGCGATCACCGCCAACACTCCGGCCGCGGAGTGATCCACCGAAACGACGAGAGCCGCCCCACTCAGGGGCGGCTCGCCGGATCCAATCTAGAACCCTTACCCGACCCGGTACGCGCGGTCGCCGTTCTCGCGCTTGAAGGACTCGGCGACAATGCCCGCCTTCTTGAGCGTGCCGGCGATGAAGCCCCTCACGGTGTGCGGTTGCCACTCAGTGGCCGCCTGGATCTCCTGGTTGCTCGCGCCGTCCTTGCGCTGGAGCAGGCGCAGCACGGTGTCCTTCTTCGTGCCGGCGCGCGGCGCTTTGGCGGGCGCACCCGGCGCGGGATCGTCAAACGGAGTGGGCGGGTCAGGCGCAACTGCGGCGACCGGCTCCAGGACCTGGATCGCAGCCCAGATGCGTTCGACGGCCTTGGCGCGATTGGCGAACTTCTTGACCTCCTTTAGCTTGTCGAAGCCCGGCGTCCCGGCGAAGCCGTTCCAGATCTCTACGAACCGGCTGATGGGCCACTCGGCGGCGACCTTGCCGAACTCCTTCGCGCTGGCGAATGCCTGCGCGCCGGCGCCGATGGCCGCCTCGGCGTGATCGGGCGTCGGCCATGCGGTGATGCTGTTCTCTGCGTTGATGGTGAATGTCGTCTTCATGGTTGGTGCTCCTTTATCGAGTAATCGAGATGCGCTCGGCGATGCGGTACTCGCCATTCAATCCCTGCGCCCAAACCGCATACCCTTCGGGGCAGGCGGGCTCCCCGCCCGCTTCGAGGTCGCGCATCCTGCCGGCCATATTACTGTCGGCGATCTCGCGCGCCTCGTTGATGCTCACTACCACCGCTATGGGCTGGTATGCGCCGCCGGCCAATTCCGCGATCAGCACGGCCAGACCCAATTCGGTGTCCGGCTTGATCTCAATCGCGAATCCCGGCGTTCGGTTCGTCCTGGCGTGCTCGGTTCGTCGTGCCATATGCATGTCTCCCATTTAGGCGTTCACCACCACCAGGCTGCAGCCCAGGCTGCGGGCCTCGCGCATCGCGGCCTTCTTGGCTTGGCTGTATTGGCCGGTATATCGGAACTCCGTCCAGGCGCCCGCCTCGGTGCGGCAGAGGCCGAAAGACCAGGCTCCGTATCCCTTGGGCGGGTGGCCGTTGGTGAAGGCGTATCTCGCTGTGCTCAGGGCGTCGAACTCTACTTGGCTACGTTCCATCGTGGTGGTTCCTTCCTGAACCATTCATCACTCTGCTTGCGCCCCGCCTCAAGAGGAATCTGCTTGTCCCGCGAACATTTACCCGATGGAAAGGCGAAGCACTTACTGGACGGCGTAAGGCCCGACGCCCCATGGTTGGTCCGGACGCGTGGCGGCCGCGATGCCATCAGTTTCGAGCCGGTCGCCCAGCCCGACGGCGGCGTTGAGCAGGATGGCGTAATCGGCGGCGGTGTAGACGGCGGTGGGCGGCAGGCGCTTGGCCGCGATGGTCACGTGGACCGGCAACTCCCGGTCGATGTCGTAGGGCGGCAGTGCTGCGCCCGCGCGCCAGGTCACCGTAACCAGGACCCGTTGGTCGATGCTGAAGTCGGCCACAAAGAGCTCGTCAGTCGAGACGCGGATGCGCATCTCCAGCCGCCGGCCATCGGCCCATTCCTCAATCAGTGTTCGATTCATCCTCGGGTTTCTCCTTGCCGCACCATACGTGCCTCCAGTCCTGCCGGATAGCAAGTGGAAAATTCGGGGTGGCGGCGTGACCTGCGATTACGCCGTGGCGTGCTGCGACTGCCGGGACGCCGGCGCGGTCCAACGGCTGCTGGGCGGGCGCAAGGTGAACCTCGTGATCACCTCACCGCCCTACGCCGCGCAGCGCGATTACGACCACGCGAGCGGCTTCACGCCGATCCAGCCGGAACGGTATACGCGCCTGGTACAAGGACGTCGCCCGCGTCATCGAGCAGATCCTGGCGGCCGACGGCTCCTATTTCCTGAATATCAAAGAGCATGCCGACGAAGGCGAGCGCAACCTCTACGTCAAGGATCTGGTGATCGCGCACCGCCGCCAGTGGGGTTGGCGGTTCGTGGACGAGCTCTGCTGGCGCAAGACCGATAACGGCGTGCCTGGCGGCTGGGGAAACCGCTTCAAGAACGCGTGGGAGCCGGTCTTTCACTTCACGCGAAGCGAGACGATCAAGTTCCGGCCGAGGGCCGTGTCGCACGAGTCCGACGACTGCTTCGCCTATTCGCCGAACAACCCGAAGTCCACATCGGGGAGCGGCCTGCTCGGCACCGGCAAGCGGGGCGACAAGGCGCGCGGTGGCATGGCCAACGACGGGGTAATCGGCGCGGCCATGCGCCAGACCAGGCATAGCGACGAGCAGGGGCGGTTCGAAGGCTGGGCGCGCCCGTCGAACGTGATCGAGGTGCGCAGCGAATCGACGCAGGGATCGCACTCGGCGCCGTTCCCCCGCGCGCTGGTCGAGTTCTTCATCAAGGCGTTCACCGATCCGGGCGACGTGGTCTTCGATCCGTTCCTGGGATCGGGCACGACCATGGCGGCCGCCCTATGCGCTCGGGCGGTCCTGCTATGGTTGCGAGATCTCGCCGGTATACTGCGACGTCATCGTGCATCGGATCGAGGCGCTCGCCAAAGACTCCTTCCGGCTGCGCGCCGACGGTCGCCGGTTCGACCAGGTCGCGGAGGCGCGCGGGATCGCGGTGGCGGCATGACCATCGGCGCAACCGAACTCGCGGGCGCGTTGGGCATCAGCCGCCAGCGGGTCTATGCCATGGTCCGCGAGGGCAAGATCCGCCGGGAGCGCGACGGCAAGTTCGATCTGGCGAAGGTCCAGGCGGCGCTGGCGGCCAACCTGGACACCAGACAGAACGCGCCCTCGCGCGACGAGCCGGCGGCGGCCGCGCCGCGAGCCAACGGAGCGCCGCTGCAATTCCCTCAACCGCAGGCGCCGGTCAAGGGAACGCTGGCGCACGCGCAACTGATGCACGAGCAGGCCAAGGCAGCCGAGGCCGCGATGCGCGCGCAGCGCCTCGAGGGCCGCCTGGCCGACGTCGGCAAACTCAATGCGTGGGCGGCCGGCATGATCGTGCGCGCCAGGGATATTCTGCTGCGGGTCGGCCCGGAGCTCCAGGACCGGCTGGCCCAAACGAGCGATCCACAGGCGTGCGGCGCGCTCGTGACGAATGAGATTGTTCGCGCGCTCCAGCAGTTGTCGGAATATCGCGATGCGGCATGAACGAAGCGCAATTGATCCGGGGTTGGAGCGAACTCTGGAGGCCGCCCGAGCGGCTTCCGATGTCCGAGTGGGCCGAGAAGAATTTCGTTCTGTCTCCCGAGTATTCGGCGCGCACCGGCGAGTTGGTGCTTTACGGCTGGCAGCGCGAGCCCTTCGACGCGGTTAGCGACCCCACGGTGGAAACGATAGTCCTGATGTGCGGCATTCAGATGCTCAAAACGCTGTTGATGCAGGTCAGCATCGCTTACTTCATCAGCCAGGCGCCCGGCCCGATCCTGTTCTCCGCGTACAAGGACGGCGACGTCCGGAAGTTTTCGAAGGAGCGCATCGCGCCCATGCTGCGCGATTGCCCGACGCTCGCCGGGAAGATGACCGACAGCCGGCGCGACGCGGACAATACCATCGACTACAAGCGGTTTCCCGGCGGCACGCTGACGATGGTCGGGTCGCTTTCGACCGCGAACTTCTCCGGACGCACGATCCGCTATTACCTGGGAGACGAGGTCGACAAGTATCCGGGTTCGGTCGGCGGGCAGGGAGACCCGATCTGGCTGGCGCGCGGCCGCACCACCAATTTCGGGACTCAGAAGAAGATTATCCTCGCGTGCTCGCCCACCACCAAGGGCCAGAGCCGCATCGCCAAGGCCTTCGAGGCGAGCGACCAGCGCAAACCGTGGGTACCCTGCCCGCGCTGCGGCGAGTACCAGATTCTGAAGTGGCCGCAGGTCACCGACGTGGCCGGGCGCAACTGGTCCACCCTCACCATCGGCGAGCGCGTCGCAGGCGCGCGGTACGAATGCATCAACCGCGAGTGCCGCTACCGGTGGAACGACCTGGAACGGTGGGCGGCCTGCGAAAAGGCGCAGTACCGCGCGGAGCGGCCGTTCTACGGTACGGCGGGCTTCTGGATCTCGCACCTCTATTCGCCATGGAAGAAGCTGGGCGACATCGTCACCCAGCATGCCGAGGCGGGCAAGGACCCGGATCAACTCAGGGTCTGGGTCAACGACGTCCTGGTCGAGCTATGGGAAGACCGGGGAGAGGCTCCGGACGACGAGATGATCTGGCGCCGGCATGAGAACTATGCCATCGGGACGGTTCCGGCGGGCGGCCTGTTTCTCACCGCGTTCGTCGACGTGCAGGACGAATCCCTTTACATCGAGGTCAAGGCTTGGGGGCGCCGCAAGGAGAACTGGTCGGTCCATTACGAACGCATCCAGTGCGAGACCAAGGACGGCCATCCCATCAAGACCAGCAGCCGGGAGCCATGGGCGGCGCTCGAGGAACTGCTCGTGCGCGACTGGCCTCATGAATCGGGCGTCACGATGCCGATCATGGCCATGGGCATCGACTCGGGATTCCGCCCCGATCCGATCTACGACTTCGCGCGCAGATACCCGCAGCCGTTCCACAGCGACGCGACCGGAGCCAAAATCTATGCCGTGCGGACGGTGGTGCCGACCAAGGGCAACGACGACGCATTCAAGCTCATCTCGAGCGTGTCGCGCGAAGACGCCGCCAGGAAACGGCACGGCCTGCGAATCTGGCACATCGGCACGCACCGCGCCAAGCAGGAGTTCTACGATTGTCTGCGCCAGGAGCCGGGCGCGGACGGCGCGTTCCCGCCCGGATACTGCCATTACCCCTATCCCGAGCGGGAGTTCTACCGGCAGATCTGCGCCGAATCGCGCGTGGTGCGGCAGGACGGCAAGGTCGAGTGGGTGCGGGATGCGGCGATCCGCAACGAGCCGCTCGACACCCACGTCGGCAACCGGGCCGTCGCGAGCCTCTGCGGCATAGACGCCTGGCAGGAGGCGCAGTGGCGGGAACTCGAACGGCGCGCCGCGCCCGAGGCGATAACCGAAGCGCCGAAGGTTCCGATGGACCACCTCGCCGCGGAATCGCAACAGCCGGAGCCACCCTCGAGGTGGCGCACCCGGTTCCGAATGGAGATCTGACCATGCCTTTTACCTCGGACGACCTGGCGCGCATCGACGCCGCCATCGCAGCCGCGTTGAGCAGCCTGGAATTTCAGGACCGCCGCATGAACTACCCGGCGATAGAGGACCTGCAAAAGCGGCGCATGCTGATCCTCAACGATCTGTCGCAACAGAGCGCGCAGCAGCAGGTGCGGGTCGTGCGGACGTTTACGGATTCGGGGTTCTGATGGCTGCTGCTGCAAATCCGGTGTCGATGTGGGCGGGGCGGCTGGCGGGCTGGTTGCGCAGGCCTCCGGAAACGCTCATGTCGCTGATTCGGGACCATCGGGCGAAGCAGCGACCCCGCACCAGTTCGATTTACCTTGTCCATGTCGATTTCAAAGTGTCGTCCGAATATCGCGCCGATTTCGCCGCCAATCTCGCGGAAATCCGCGCCAAGTACGGCCTCGACTTTCTCATCCTGGAACCGGGCGTGACGATCAAGAGGTTCGACGATGTCTAACGGCGCCGCCGTCGTCCCGGCGCGGCCGGCGATCCCGGTACTGCGCCGGGACTGGGGAAGTCCGATCCGCGGCATGGGCACGCACCCGTACGACGCGGGCGGCCACGGGCGCCGGGCGTACGCGTGGAATCCGACGACCCTCGGGCAGAACACGCTGCTCTATTCGCACGGGTTGCAGTTGGTGGCGCGGTCGCGTGACGCCGTACGCAACAGCGGGTGGGCCTCCTGCGCCATCGATTCCTACGTGGCCAACGCCATCGGCAACGGTATCCGCATGGTGTCGCTACATCCCGACGCCCAGGTGCGCGAGATGATCTCGACCGCGTGGAACCGGTGGATTCGGGAGTCCGATCAGGAGTACGACCCGGCGAACCCGGCATCGGGGCAGACCGACTTCTACGGACAGCAGGCGATCATCGCCCGCGAGGTCATGGAAGCGGGCGAGGCTTTCGTGCGGTTCCGGCCGCGCCCCAAGCGGGAGGGCATGCAGGTCCCCATTCAACTCCAGTTGATCGAGTCGGAGCAGCTTCCCATCTGGCGCATGACCACCTCGGGCATCCCCGACAAGAACGCGGTGCGGTCGGGGATCGAGTTTCAACCCGATGGCAGGCGGGCGGCATATCACTTCTGGCGGGCGCATCCGGGCGAGACGATGTTTTTCCCGCTCGAAGGCCTCCAGGTCGAGCGCGTGCCGGCGCGCGACATCCTCCATGTCTATCGCCCCATCCGGGCGGGCCAACTGCGCGGCCAGCCGTGGTTGACGTCGGTCATGGCCAAGCTCTACGAACTGGAGCAGTACTCGGATGCCGAGATCGTCCGCAAGAAAACCTCGGCGATGATCACGGGGTTCATCAAGCAAATCAGTCCCGACAACCCCATCGTCCCGGCCGACCCGAGCCGCAATTCGGCGGCGCAACCGGGCGAGATGATCGCCAAGTTCGAGCCGGGTTCGTTCCCGATCCTCAATCCCGGCGAAGAGATCCAGTTTGCGAGCGCGCCCGATAGCGGCGATTTCGCTCCCGTGGTGACGATGTGCCTGCGCGCCTTCGCCTCGGGCGCCGGGTTGACGTTTGAACAGGTAAGCGGGGATCTGAGCCATGTGAACTACTCTTCGATCCGCGCCGGCCTGCTGGAGTTCCGGCGTAAGTGCGAGCAGTTCCAGCACTCCGTGTTCATTTTCCAGGTCTGCCACCCGGTGTTCCGGCGATGGATGTTCGAGGCCATGATGGCTCTCGCGTTCGGCGTCGAAATGCTGAACCAATACACTGCCGACCCGCGCCTGTTCGACGATGTCTCCTGGGTCACACCTGGCTGGCCATGGGTCGATCCGGAGAAGGACATCAACAGTTCGAAGGACGCCATTCGCTGCGGCCTTTCGACGCGCTCGCTCGAGTGCGCGGCGCAGGGGCGGGACTCGGTCGTCATGGACCAGCAGCAGGACGCCGACAACAAGCGCGCGGACGGGTACGGCATCCTCTACGATTCCGACCCGCGCAAGGTGATCACCGGCAAGGACGCGGGCCTGTCGTCGAAACAGGTCGCGGAGGCGGCAGATCAAGCCGACGCGCGGCCCGCATGAACGAGGTTCAGGTGAAACGCCATAAGCAACTGGCTACCAGGCTGTTCGACGTCCCGCTGCTCATCACGCTTTCCCGGCTGAAGGCCATTCTTGCGTACGCGGGCCCGCTTGTGGGAGTCGCGGCCGACGAATCCGCGCCAGCGGCCTACGGTCCTGGCGATAAGGGGCGCGAACGCAAGCCGTATTTCATCACAGAAGACGGCATCGCCGTAATTGAGATTATCGGCCCGCTGGTGAAGCGCAATTCGGGCGAATTCCTCTCGGGCGGGCCCACGACCTACACCGATATCGAAGCCGAGTTCACCGATGCTGCCAGCGACGCCAACGTGAGCGGCATTCTGCTGCTGGTCGATTCGCCAGGCGGCGAGTTTTCTGGCGCGCTCGAGCTCTCGAAGCTGATTTACTCGCGGCGCGGGTCGAAGCCGGTGATCGCGGCGGTCGACGGCGACGCCTTCAGCGCGGGGTACGCCCTGGCGTCGGCCGCAAGCGAGATCTTCCTTGCGCCTTCTGGCGGCGTCGGATCGGTGGGCGTCTGGATGATGCACGTCGACTGGAGCGGCGCGAACGAAAAGGCGGGCATCAAACCGACGTACATGTCGGCGGGTGCGAGGAAGCTCGACGGCAATCCCGACGCGCCGCTCTCGCCCGAGGCGAAGCAGGTGTTCCAGGATCTGGTCGACGGCGCATACCAGATGTTCGTCGCGGGGGTGGCGCGCAACCGCGGCATGCCCGAGGCGGCAGTGCGCGCGACCGAAGCGGGACTGTTCTTCGGCGAACCGAAGGACGGCCTCCCGACCGCCGTCGACGTGGGCTTCGCCGACCAGGTCGGGTCGGTCGCCGATGCCATGGCGGCGCTGCGGACGCGGGTGGCCGCGAGCCGGGGACAGACGTATGTGGCCACGGACGCCGCGACGGCGGCGGCATTGCTCGACGGGAAAGTTGTGTCGGCAGCGGCGGCGAGTGCCGCAATTTCAAACCAGGAGGAAGCAGAGATGGCAAAGACGTTAGCGGCCGCCGCGGCTATACCCGAGACGGCCAACCAGCAGATCGCAGCCGGAGTGCGGGCGGAAGAGATCCGCCGGTGCGCCAAGTGCCAGAAGCAGGCGGCCACGGGGGACAAGTTCTGTTCCGCCTGCGGCGCGCCGATCGACGACGAAGAACAGGAGCAACCCGACGAGCAGGACGACGCGGGCGCGAGCGCGGCGCCAGCCACCGTCCAGGGTCTGCCGCTGGACAGCGTGCGTACCGAGTCGGATATCAAAGCCATCACGGCGCTGTGCGCGATGGCGGGCGTCGGCGCGAAGACCTTCGCCGAATACCTCACCAGGAAATCGGCCGAGGGCCGGTACATGAGCGTCGCGGAGGTCAGCGATGAACTGACCCGGCTCCGCGTCGCGGAAAGCGAACGAACCATGATCACGTCGACCGTCGATCCCAACCGGGGCGCGACCGCGAATATGCAGGCCATCGAGGCCGAGGCAGTCGCTTTCGCGCGCCAGAACGCCAACCAGGAGACGCCCAATCTGTACGTCGTCGGCGGTTCCACGAAGATGACCAAGGAGCGCGCCGCCGCGCAGATGCTCGAGGGCAATCCCGCCGCGTACGCGGCATTCCGCGCGCAGCACAACGCCAAGGGTCTGGTCGCGACGCTCGAGGCGGCGGGCTACAAACTGGCGCAGTAAGGCCGGAGAACAAGGAGAAAGCAGATGGCAACGGAACAGAGACTCATCACTTACGGGTTCCCGGCCAGCGCCGACCTGAGCGCGTCGCAGTTTTGCGCGGTCAACGTGGACGCCAACGGCAACCTTGCGCTGGCCACCGCCGGCAAGAATTGCGACGGCGTGCTGCAGGACAAGCCGACCGCGCTCGGACAGGCCGGCGAGATCGCGATTGTTCGGCGTCTCGAAGGTGCTCTCGGGCGGGACCGGCTTCTCGGCGGGGGACCTGCTCGAGGTGGCGGCCAACGGCACGTTTCAGACGAAGAATGCGGGCACCGTGGTGGCGAAAGCGGTGACTACCGCAGGCGCCGCCGCAATCGGTTCCGCGATCCTGCTCAAAAGCAACGCGGTGTATGCGTAGCGACCGATTGACGGTCACGAAAGGATAATCACCATGCCTCAACCCACTCTCAGCGATACCCACGTCAACCGGCCGTTGACGAACATCTCCGTGGCGTTCAGCCAGGAGGCCGCCGGCGTCGAGTACGTCGCCGACCGCGCCTTCCCCGCGAATCCCGGTCGAAAACAAAACCGACCTGTACTACACCTACAATCGCGGCGACTTCAACCGCGATGAAATGGCGGTCCGCGGCCTCAGCCAGGAATCGGCCGGCGGCGGCTACGGGCTCGACCACACCGGCTCCTACAACTGCAACGTGTGGGCCCTCCACAAAGACGTGGACGACCAGGTCCGCGCCAATAGCGATTCGCCGCTTTCGCCCGACCGCGACGCGACGATCTATCTCACCCAGCAGGCGCTGACCCGCCGCGAGCGGCTCTGGGCCACGAAATTCTTCGGAACGAGCATCTGGACGAAGGAACTGGCGGGCCAGGCGGCCGCCGACGCCACCCACGTCAGTTCTGGAACCTCGCCACGTCGAACCCCATCGAAGACATGCGCGCGGCCAAGACTGCGACGCGCCTGGTGAGTGGCGGATTCGCGCCCAATATCGGCATTTTCTCCCGCCCGGTATTCGACAAACTGATCGACCACCCGGATATCATCGACCGCGTCAAGTACGGCCAGACTCCCGGCCAGCCGGCGATGTCGAACCGCCAGATCCTGGCGCAGATCCTGGAGCTCGAAGAGGTCCTGATCATGGACGCCGTGTACAATTCGGCGGCCGAGAAAGCGACCGAATCGAACGCGTTCATCGGCGGCAACCATGCGCTGCTCGCATACCGCCCGAAAAACCCCGGCATCATGACGCCATCGGCCGGCTACACGTTCAACTGGACCGGCATGGTCGGCGGCGCTGCAGGCCTCCGCATCAAAACCTTCCGCATGGAGCAGTTGGCCTCCGACCGGATCGAGATCGACGCGGCCTTCGACATGGTGAAGGTGTCGGCGGATCTCGGCTTCTTCTTCAAGGACGTAATCCAGTAGGAGGACGGCATGCGCCTCGTAACTCTCACCAGGGCGCGTCTCGCAAGACCGGAGATCCCCTTCCCTCCGATGATCATCGTGCGCCCCATTCCCGGTAACCCGGCGCTCCACGTCGGCGATCCATACCCCAACCCCGGCGCGGACAAACGGGCGCGCATCCGGGCCGCGTTGTATTTCGATGAGCGCCGCATCGCGCCAGCCGCAGCCGCAGCCCCAGCCAGCCGGCGGCGCCTGCCGCGGAGACAGCGAAGGAGAAGAAGCACCATGGGCGTAGCTAAGTTCAAACGCGGGTTGATCGCTCCATCTTTCGCCGGTGCGATCCCGGCGAACCTCCTGCAATATGCGGAGGTGGATCTCGCCACCGCCGACGTGATCGATACGGCGGCGGGAAAATTCGGCCACTGCGCAACGGTTGATCCTGCTGCCCTCGCCGGGCGCGGGGAAGGTGATCGAGATCGTCTCGGTCATCCTCTCGATCACGTTCGGCGTGGCGGGCTTCACCGCTGGCGGCAATATCAGCGTCTGCTGGGCCGGAGGCGGCGCGGCCATCTCGGCGATAGCTGCCGCTAACGTCACCTTCGGCGCCGCCGCGAGCGCGGTTTACCAGTTCAAACCGCTCACCGCAGCGGGTAACGCGATGGCTCCCGCGACTGGCGTCAACCTCAAAGCGGCCGCGGCGTTCACGAACATCGGCGGCGCGACCGGGTCGGCCAAGATCTTCACCGTCTATCGGGTCCATACGCTGTAATGCCCTGGGACGATCAAGTTGCCGCCATGGACTCGGCGTGCCTCGCCGCCTTCGGCGTACCCGCCACGCACATGCCCCCAGGCGCGGACGAGGTTCCTATCACCGGGATCATCCAGAACCCGGCGCTCGCGGAGGACTACGTTCCCGGCAGCGCGCACGGCGTATCGGTGGTGCGGTTCTTCGTCCGGTTGGCGGGAATGAACCCGCAACCGGCGCACGGCGACGAACTGCTGCTCAATGGCATTCTGTACGACGTGTTCGAGATCGAAGCAGACCGGGCGGGGTGCGCGGTGCTGAAACTGAGGCGCAAGCGTGCTTGACGCCGGGCCCATCGCGGACGCCATCGTCGCGGCGCTCCAATCGATACCGGACCTCGTGATCGCCATGGGCGGCGATCCGGGCGCCATCGCGGCGTTCCATTACCTCTACGGCGCCGATCACCGGCTCCAGGAGCACGTCTATCAGATCGCGCCGCCCGGCATCCTGGTCGCGTGGAAGGGCACGCTCGGCGGCAACTTCGACGGGCAGACCGTGTGGAAGCACCGCTTCGACGTTTACATCCGCACCGCCAATGCGGCGCTCGATCCATCCACCGCCGGGCCGGAGCGGCTCTGGGCCATCATCTGCAACGGAGCCATGCCGGACGGGCGCAATATTCGGCAGATTCAACTGCTGCTGGATGTGGACATTATGGAACCGCCCTCGGTGGCCCACCAGCAGGATGAAGAACAAATGGACTTCTTCGTGGGACGCTCGTAATCCCGGAAATTGGAGACAACTGACATGCAAGAGAAGCGAGAAACGGTGTGGTTGAAGCACCCGCACAAGGGCGAGCCCATCGAAGTCGATGCCACGCCCGAGGCCCTGACCCCGTTGATGGCGCAGGGCTACCAACAGTATCACCCGGGCAAAGAAGCCGAACCGCCGGCCAAAGGAGAGTAACCCATGTCCGCGAGAGTGCAAGGACTGATCCTGGGCCTGGGGAAAGCCAAGCAGGCCAATATCTCGACCGCGAGCGCCAGTTTTCTGCGCTTCAAAAAGATCAACGCTTCGATCACCAGCCCGCATCCGACCACCGAAAACGATGCCGGAGAGATCGGCAAGGGGAACGAGTTTATCTCGCCCGGAGGCGTGTATCCCGTAAGCAAAGACACCGGCAACAGCATCGAGAAGTACGCCAGCGCGGAGTTTCTGGCGTGGGCCTGGTCGTATGCTCTGGGCAACGTCGTCCAGAGCGGGGCGGGTCCCAATTACATTTACACCGTTACGCCCATCGATCCGGGCACGACGCTCGAGTTGCCCTACTTCTCGGTCGTCGAACAGATTCCGGAAGGCGGCGGCAATGCCATCGACAGCCTGTTCCTGGGGTGCGGCATCGAAGATGTGACCTACCAGTTTTCTTACGGGCCGGGCCGCGCCTCGAGCAAATGCACGGTCAACTGGGTCGGTTCGGGCAGCGTGACCCAGCCGAGCGCGGTGGTCGTTCCGGCGTTGCAGACGGAGAAGCACCTGCTCGCGCAGTCCATGTCGCTCTCCATCAACGGCGTGGATTACGTCTCGACCAAGCGCATCCTGAGCGGCTCGATCTCCTGGAAGAACAATTTCCTGCTGGGCGCGGGGTTCTATCCGGGCTCGGGCCTCGAAAACGGCTATGCCATCCGCGGCCGCCTGGAGATCGGCGCGCGCAACCCGGCCATGCAGTTCACCGCCCGGCTGATCAACGGATCGGACGAGTACACGAAGCTGCTCGCGCAGACCACCGGCACGGCGGTTCTCTCGGTCAATTTCGATGCGAACAACTCGGCGCAGTGGACCTGGCAGCAGATCTCCTACCAGGTCGCGGAGAATACCGAAGCCGACGGCATCGTGGCGGTCACCGTCACCATCGCCCCGCAGTACCACGCGACCAACGGCATCCTGACGTTCGTGGGGAAGTGCGGCGTCACGGGGATCGCGCAGTAACCTCTATATGACGCTTTACGGAGAACTCCCTGAAATCCAAACGTCCGCCGGCGAGACCATTCATGGCTTCCCAGTCCAGATCCTTCGCCCGCCCAAGACTGCCGTGCTCCGGTTGCCTTCGAACCAGGAGATGGCCGACTACCTCAACCAGCAGAAAACGCTCTACCGCGATCTTGGCCGCCGGAAGGGCCAGAGCGAGGCGGTGCCGAACCCGAAATCGGACCTCGACCTGTTCAACCGCGTCCGCATCGACAAGGGCCCGGACTTCGACGAAGCCGAAGCGGCCAAGGCCATCGGCCTGCTCACCAGGCAGCGCGTCACCAAGTGCGAGCGCGAGGGCGAGACCTACCGGATTACGCTGCTGACCGTCTTCGGCGAGACCGTCCACGTGGTCAGCATTCCGTTCGAGAAGGATCTGGCGGTCTATCGGCGCAACGTCTTCAAGGCCATCGACCTTCCGCATGGCGTCGAGGAACGGCGTTACCCGCCCGAGGCCGCCGCGCGGCTATATGATGCCGCAGTGGTCTCGATCTCGGGCTACGTCGATACCATCGAGCCCGCCACGGTCCCGCCGCACCACAAATCGACCGTCGTGCTGGAGCTCGTGAGCGCCATCGGCGACCTCGATCCGGAACTTCCGGACCCAAACAGTTAGCGCCGGGCGAATGGCCCGTTCCCGTCCCGCTCCGGCTGCTGATCCACCGTTCCGTGCGCGGCGCCGACCTGTGCGCCGGCGGGGAGGATGGGCCCCACGGATGCCCAGACGCCAACGATGCCGTCGTGCGTCGAATGTGGCCATGCCTATGAGGTCGATGACACCAACTGCATTCCCTCATGCCCGAACTGCGGCCACAAGGGCGCACGCGTTGAGCGCTGCGGGCATTGCCCGCTCAACGATCTCGATTATGCGCGGTCGCATTCGGCGGCGGGCCGCCTGCTGGGGCGGCTGCTCGACCTGGAGTTCGATGTGGGCAAGTTCCGGGTGGATTGGGCCGACGTGACGGCGGAAGAGGCTCTCGGCCTGCGCATCCTGGCCGACGAGCGCGACCGGTATCAGCGCGAGCAAGCGAAGAAGCCACAAGGACAGTATGGCGTTCACTCCCAAAATCACCAAGTCGCGATTCGTGCTCGGGCCCTTTCCGCGCGGAGCAGATGACCATCATCGGTCTGTTCATGTGCGACCGCATCCGGCGGCGCATCGAGAGCGGCGTGAACGTCAACGACGCGCCGGCAAGGCCGCTGAATCCGGCGTACCAGAAGTCCAAGGGGCGGCGCGGGTTGAGCCCGCTGCGCGACTGGACGTGGCGCGGCCAGACCCTGCGATCCCTGAATGTGAAACGGGCCAACGACAACAGCGTGACTATCGGGTTCACCGATCCACGCTCCGACCGCCTGGCGGCCATCAACAACCACATCGAGCGGGCGTTCGGCGTCTCGCCCGAAGACCGCAAGGCGCTCGGCGACGTTCGTGCTTGCGACCGTGCGTCAGGCGCGGCCCATCCGCGTTTCAGAAGGTGGCGTGAGTCATGGCTGAAGAAGTTGTCTTCGACGTCGACCCCCGTTCCGTGCTGGCGGCCATCAAGCAGATGAACGCCGCCATGGAGGGGTACGAAAAGGGCAACGCCTCGGCAAACGAGAACATGCAGAAGGCCATCGAGCGGACCTCGGACCTTCTGATCAAAGTCAACGACCGCTCGCGCAGTTCCCTGGAGCGGCTCACGCAATCTATCGAGAAGCAGGCCGCCGCCTACGGTAAGACGGGCGCGGAACGGATGATGGCCGAACGCGACCGGATCATCAAGAAGCTCGGCGACGAACAGGGAATGATCGACCGCGTCACCGCGGCCTATGCCAAGATGGCGGCCGTCGATGCGGCCGGAGCGGGCGGCGTCGACAAGATGGGCGCGTCCGCTCACGAAGTCGAGAGCATCCCTTGCGTTGATGGGCGAGGAAATCGGCGTCCATATTCCGCGCCACATCCGCGGGTTCATCACCATGCTGCCGGGCGTGGGCAACGCACTGGACTCCGCATTCAAGGCCGTGGCGGTCATCGCGCTGATCGCCGTAATCTACGAGGTCGTCAAGAAGGTCGTCGAACTTCGGGAGGCCTTCGAGCAGATGCACCTCGCAGCCGAACGCGCGGCGGGCGAGTTTGAGCGGTTCAACGACGCGCAGAAACTCGCGAATGCCGAACTGGCGCTGACCAACGCCAGACTCGAAAACGCCATCGCCAAGCTGGAGCACAAACCGGAGAACAGGCTCAAGGAGGCGATCTTAGAGGCGGATGTCGCGGCGCAGAGTCTCGCGGACAAACTCGAAAAGGCCATGCATTCGTTTGCTGACCTCGTGGTCAAGAACGCGCCCGGAACGTTCGCACAGATCGTCGGGGGGCGGCAGGACACCAAGGATATCGCCGAATACCTGGTTGGCAAATCCGGCTTCGGAGGGCTGAGCGCCGAACTGTACAAGGTAACGGAGGCCAAGGGTGATCCCACCGAGGTGCTGGCGCGCGGCCGGCAGTACATGGGCCAGAGATTGCGGCAGGCCGAGTTCGCTCAGGCCTATCAGCAGGGGAAGGGGTTCGAGGGCGTCGGCTACGAAGACGTCCGCAGGGCAATGGGTGGCGATATTCGCGGTAAGCTCCCCGCCGGCCTGCGCCTCGAGAACATGCTGACCGACCAGACCGGAGTCATCGACACGCTGAACGCCGCCATACGGCAGATCAATCTCCTGGAGCAGTCTTACAAACTCCAGAAGCAAATTGCCACGCTCACCAGGACCGAGCAGGCCCTTAAAGACCGCGCGTCGTCTCCGGAGGAAAGCGAGCGCAAGAAGTTCATGACGGAGGCCGCTGCCTTCACAAAGAAGGGCGACGAGGCGGAACTCTCGGCCATCGGGAAAATCTACTACGAGCGCGACGCGCTTCTGAAGCAGGCCGAGAAGCTCAAAGACGTCGAAGCGCAGATCGCGGATATCCGCCAGTCCGCCGATAAACAGGCGGGCGTCCTCTTCAAAAAGGCGCAGGATGAGTTCGAAGCCTACGATCAGAAACGCGCGGCGGAACAGACGCGCAAAATGCTGGGTCTGTTCCTCCCATCGCCCGCGCAGATGAAGGAATGGGAGCAGGCATTCGCCACCCAAGAGCGCCTCGAGGATATCGGCGTCCAGTCCCAGCGGGCAATGATCGGCGCGCGATCAAGCCGCGCAGGCCGGCTCGCGCAACTCCGTGTCCGTCCCGGCGGGGAGATGGAAAGCATCGCATCTACCTACCAGGAACGCACAACGTTGGCGCGCGACCTTTACGCATTCGAGATGGACCGCGCCGCCAGGGAACTCGATACCGGCAAACAGAAGATCGATCAGGCCAGAGCATGGGCGGAACTCCTGAAATCCACCTACGATGCCAGCGTCGAGCAGGAGATCAAGATCGCCGAGTTACAGAAGCACCGTACCGACGAGCTCGCGAAGACCTCCGCATCCCTGTGGAATACGCTGCTAACCAAACCCGGCGACTTCCCCAAGCAACTCGGCGGCACGATTCACGCGGCCGTCCTGCGGCCGATCACCGAAGGGTTGGGCAACATGACGGCGCGCGCACTCAACCCGCTTATCTATGGCGCGGACGGCGCGGGAGGGATGGCCGGCATGCTGGGCGGGATCTTCGGCCGCCAGGACCCGGTCAAGACCGCCACCGACCAGAACACCCTGGCCACCCGGCAAAACTCCGAGGCTGTCTATCTGCTGGCCGCCCTGTGGGCGCGCACCGCCGGCATCCCGCTGTCTGCTCTCGATATCGGCGCTTTGCTTCCAGGTCTCGGATCGCTGCCACGCTTTGCCGAAGGCGGCGTCACTAACGGCCCCAGTATCGTCGGCGAATCCGGGCGGGAGTTGGTGATCCCGCTCGACAGACTGCGGAATTTCGGGCTGGGGTCGTCGCCCTCGATGCTGGTCGGAAAATATGGCCCGGAGACGGACGCAGCGCTTGAGAAACTGGCGCTCGCTGGAATCAACATCGGCATACCCGCCGGTCTTTCGCTCTTGGGCGGGCCTGCCGGTTTCTCGGTGGGCGAGACCCTGATGTCGGTCCTGATGGGAGGCGTGGCCGCCGCGACCCCGCCCCGGCACGACAACCTGATGATGGGCGTGATGCCCTTCGGGCCGGGCGGCTCGCGCCTGCAGCGCATGCAGGCCGGCGAGGCGATCGGCGACGCAGAGATGCGGCTGCTGTTCAACCAGACCCCGGAGAGTCTGGTGCGGATCGGCCGCAAGGGCGGCTTGGCGAGCGGGGCCGCGCGCCGTGCCAAGGCGGCCGCCGGTGAGCTCGCCGACGAGGGAATGTACACTGGCCCGGAAATCGGCCGCGAGACGACGCACGAAGCTTCGATGGCTCTCGATGCGGAGTTTGCACATCTGAAGGATGCGTTCAAGCAGACGGATGCAGACAAAGTGCGCAAGGCGTTGGGGCGGTTGGGCGGGCGCGCCGGAGGCGGCGCCAACCGGGGGGCCTCGGATGCACAGAAGGTTCGGCGGATTGTGGACTTAGCCGACCAGATCGTGATGACCGAGGCTCCGCCCACAGACATTAGCGACTCGCTGGGATCGCTCAGGCTCTCCGCGTCACAGCGTTTTTCGATCCGCGGTTTCGAACGCAACACGAACGCTGGCCTTGTGCGGGACGTATTCAACCCTGAGTTGCCGGCCGCTCAACAGCGGATCACGACCGGCGGCATTCCCGACGATTTGCGGGGTCAAGGTTGGGGCCAAGCGCTGTATCTGGCGGCGATGAAGCGCGGCCCGATCAACTGGGAAGAGCCATTCAAAAGCCTGAAGCTTACACAAGAATCATCTCAAGTGCGTGCCGCGTTAGTCCGCAAGGGCCTCGCTGAGCGCCAGGGCGATTGGATGCAATTGACGGTCAAAGGAGCCAAACTGCTCGGGCTGCCCGGCTACCAGGAGGGCGGTGTAGTCGCGCATACCGGTACGGCGGTGGTCCACGAGGGCGAAGGTGTGGTGCCCAGCGCGGGCGCATTCAAGGCGGCCGTCGAGCAGAATACGGCGGCAACACAGAAGCAGACGGCTGCAGCCGAGGCCGGCACCATGCAGATGGCTCGCATGGCGGCGGGTATCGCAATGCTGATGATGGGCGCCATGGGTATTTCCACTCCCGGCTTTGCGTCGGGCGGCGGGCTGGCGCCGTCCGTCCAGTCCATGGTCGCGGACGCAACGGGGGCGCCCGGTGGCGCAACGGGTGTATCTTCCGTGGCTGCGGCCGGATATACGCTCGCGCCGTGGGCCGGGGGCGGCAGTGGCGCCTCCAGCCGCAGAATCTGGTCCAGCATTTTCGGGGCGCCGGGTGGCGGGGGAGTCGCGCCGGGTGGAGGATCGGCCGCAGCCGGTGCGGCGGCCGCCAAGCGCATGGGCGGCGGGTTCGGCAGCATCTGGAAGAATCTAAAGGCTACGGACTGGGGAGGGTTTTCCAAGTCGCCTGATCGGTACCGCATCAATGAAATCGGCGGCGATCCCGAGTTGGTGCAAAAGGGCCACATCACCGGCGTTCATGGAATGGCCGGTGAGGCGATGGACGTTGGCGGATTCATGCTGGCGCAGCAGGGCCTGATGGGATCGAGCCGCGGCACCTGGGGCGGCGTGGGTATGGGCGCGGCCGGAGGCGCCGCTATTGGCGCCCAGCAGGGCGGTCCGCTCGGGGCTCTGATCGGCGGGGCGGCGGGTGCGCTCATCGGCATCGGAGAGAAGATCGCGGGCGTCGAGTCGCCGGAAAATGAAGCGAAACGGCTGGTAAAGCAACTCTACTCAGTCAGCATCGACACGGCGACCGCCAAGCAGATCGTCGGCGTTGCCCAGCAGAAATACGCCGGCCACGTGAGCATCGCGGTGCGCGACCCGGATGTGCGCAAGATGCTGATGCTGTATTCCCAAGCTACCGGCCAGAAGATGCCGATGTCCGCCGCGACTCCCTATAGCGCAAGCCTCGCGGAGCAGGGCGGCCGCCTGTACCAGGAGGCCACGTATCAGAACGGACGCCCGTATACCTATCAGAGCGGTCTCCCGGTGCTCGGCGGATATCAAACGGGAAGCTATCCCTCTGCGGCGCCGATGATGCTGCAGGTCAATGTGGCGGGACAGGGCGCGGCCCAGTTCGTCGCCGGTCAGGTGGTCACGCCGCAGTTCGTACAGGCGCAGTGGTCGAGCGCGGGCGCGGGCAGCAACGGCCGCCTGCAGAATTCGGCGATGATGCAGCAGCCGGGATTGGTGGTATCGTGATGCCGGGCGACTCGATCTCCGAGGCGCGCGTTTATCCGGCCAAGTGGATTACTTGTCTACCTTAATCCATAATAGCGGAAGCAGGACCGTCGACGGGATCAAAGACGCGATCACCGGACAACGTCGAACCGACGGGTATCGGCGTGCCGCCCTATCCCGGTTCGACCTTATGCAGGACCTGGCCGTCCCTGGAAAGGGAGGATAAGAACCGAAATGAATCCCGACAAACTCAAGGCACGGCCAGGCGGCCTTGCAGGCTCATTCATCCTATAAGGAGCAGTTTACGGTGCTGGTGAAGACATTTTTGGAGACGGTTGGCCCGCACAGGCCGCTGCGATTGTGGATGGATTCGCAAGCCTTGGACTTCGAGCAACTCACGTACCCAGCGGCGGGCTTTTCTTTTCGGATGTTTCGGAACGCTTCGAGTTCATTCCAGCGACCGTCAGGGGTCCGCCCTCTAAGCGTACAGTGAAGATTGAGGCGCGGACGTACTTGACATTCCAGGATGAGGAGCTTCGGTCCGTGTTTGATTTACACGGTCAGATTGTACCCATGCAAACGCCGATGGCCGTTCCAGTGCGGATCACGGTTGGCGATTCGACTGCCGAATCCACGATTTGGTGGCATGGCCCGCACGACAACGAACGCCTTGCGGCCGTCGTTGTGGACATGTTCCTGGGAAAGCGCTCTACAAAAGAGGTTAGTAGCTGCTACGTCGCGACAGTGGTTTTTGGCGAACGCTCGGAGGAGGTTGCCATTTTGCGAAAATGGCGCGACGATTGTCTGGGCGAGTCGACTATTGGTCGAGCGCTGGTGAGAACATATTATCGACTTGGACCTCCTTGTGCTGCTGTTGTAAAAGGGAATGCCATCGTGAGGAGCCTCGCACGGACCGTGCTTGTTGCGGTTTGTCGACGGCTGGAAACTGATGGTAAGTTATCATCCCACCGGTAAGCCATTGTAGCTCCTTCCGGTACTCGTCTATCGCCGTTTCAGTGGAGCAGCGGTTCGCCGTGGGCCTCGGGCCACGCAAATTCACCTTCCGCCGGCAGAACCTCCAAGATGCGCCGACCGGGCGACGCTCGCGGCCTTCTGGGAGCCGGTCGGGCGGCTCCGATTCTCGCACTGCCTCGGTTTCTTGGGCCGCTCGTGAATCGCAGCGGGGTGGTTAGGGCGCTGGGTGTCAAAGCCAAGCATCTGACGACTCATTCAAACCATTCTGAGATCTTGCCTATAATCCCAATCGCGACCAAAACCACGAACACGCCAATAGCTATCTGCAACCCGCTAAACCGCCGCGCCCATTGAATGACAAGAATGGCAACGAGGCCAAGGGCAACGCCAGCGCTCGACAGCGCAATTGTTCGTTGGCGCCGTTCGGCGCCGTCACGTTGAGCAATCTCAATGTCATGCTGCCACTTAAGTTCCAACTCTTTCCGCCCGTGTTCCTTCAGCGGCCATTAGGCGCCCATGCGCCGTGGAGTCGAGCGCCCGAGCGAAGACATGCGTGTTCCAGTAGCTGCATACGTCCACGGCGTTTCGGACCGGACCTCGACACCATGACTCGTGGCTTTCGGACCTGTAGCAATATGGACATGCTTAAGTCAAGGCTGTGGCGTTGGATCGGACGATCTTGAGAGCAATGAGGACACCCAAGACATATAGCGTTACAGTAGCAAAAGCGATCTCCAGAAAGTCGAAGCTGCGATTGGATGGCTGCGCTCAACGAGGATGCCATTTGCCCAATTCCGGGTCTGGGGAGTTGTGAGTTCAGTATGACGTATATACGCCAAGCCGCAAGAATAGACCTGCACCAATGCCCGGAAATATCCAAGCCGCCTCCCCGTCCGGAGTTCTGCCGTACGGCCTCTGCGCCGCGTTCGCGGAGTCGCGCGAGTTGCCTGCAACTTCAGGCCACGTACCACGACGGCACGACGCAACGCTCCCGCCTGGCGCTCACCTCGCGGCGCACGTTCAAGCTCTCACGCCGGCTGACCGCCAGCCGCGCTCGCCACGCTGCAGGCCTTCTGGGCGGCGCACCAGGGGTCGCCGTTCGTCTTCTACAACTTCGCCGAAGGGCCATACGACGCAACCGGAGCGGCCACCACTGGCCGGTACACGGTGCGTCTTCCGCTCGAATTGGTCGCAGACCACCGGCCTGCTGCGCACGGAAGTCCAGTCGCTCGAGCTCGTTGAGGTCGCGTGAGCCATGCCTAGCCGGTCTTCTTCAGGCCTTCGCGGATGGCGTCTTTCAGCACGGTCTGGTACCCGACGCCTTGCTTGGCGGCGATCTGTTTGGCGCGTGCGAGGTCGGTGACCGGGATGCGAATCGAGATCGCGCGGGTGGCGTTCTCCATGGCCTGCTTTACTATTCCGTCCAGCACCTTCGGGTCGGTTCTCTGTATCTTCAGTCCGGTTGGGTTGACCACGAGAGTGCCATCTTTGATCGCGCGGGTAAATTCACGCAGGGCGCTCCGTCTTCCGGCCGGACTGGCGAGCCAATCTGCCTCTTCGGATTCAGACTTGAAGGTCGGAGCTTTAGTCGATTTGCGCGGCATAGAGTTTCCTCTCCCGAATGTTCATATCGTGGGCGGTAACCGCCCGAAAACGGCGCTCGCGGATGGTGAACACAATCGCCAGGTAGCGGCCGGCCGCCGTCTTGCCGTACAATCTCCACCGCGCCTCGCCACTAGTGGTTCTTGCGGGAACCACTACGTTCTGTCCGTTGGCGGCTTCTTCAACCTCCGCGGGCATCACGCCATGGCGCAGGATATGCCCTACGTTGCCCGCGTCCCAATCGAAGCCCCTGACGCCGTCCATCACCTGAAAGTATACGCGACAGCCGTATATACAGTAAAGGGGTATACGCAGTGGATCTGATCGGCCGCATCGCCGTTCCCGACCTGGTCGACTCGGGATTGACCTTCCCGCTCAAGCCGGATTCCGGCTTCGGCTTCACCCAGGACTCGCAGGTCGTGGTGCACCAGTTTGGCGAGCTGGACGCCAAGGCGGAACAGCGGTTCGACGTCGGCCTCGGCCCGCGCAAGTTCACATTCCGCCGCCAGCACCTCAGTATGCGCGACCGCGCCACGCTCGCCGCCTTCTGGGAGATCGGTGCGGCGGTTCCTGGAAATCGTTCACCTACAACGCCCCGAACGCCGACCAGACCACCACCGCGATGAAGGTCACCTGGGAGTACGCGCCGCTCGCGATCCAGTATCTCGCGAACGCCTGCCAGGTCGGCTTCAACTTCATCGAAGTCCCCAACCCGGCGGCCGCGCCCAGTCTATCCCGGTCAATTCCACCTGCCTGCGATTCCCCTCCACCACGCTCCAAACCGCGCTGCTCTCCCAGGTCCAGCAGATCATTCCGCTGGTCCACATCCGCGTGCGCGAGTCAGGCCGTGCCGGACATCTATCTCTCCGACCGCCGCTGCACGGTGGGTGGCCAGCTCTACCTCCCGCGCGTGCTCGGTCTGGGCGAGCCGGGATCCGACGTCATCATTTCCCAGGACATCAAGGGGACCGCCGACAACGTCCAGTTCACGTTCGGCAACGCCGACCGCGTGATGACCGCGCTCGCGAACGACACGGACCTGAAGTTCGCCAGCATCGACCTCTCGCTCTACCACGTGAACACCGGCATCCTGCTCCAGTTGTGGTCGGGATTCATCGTCGGGTTCGTCTCCGACGGCTCGCCGCAATTCACCGTGCGCGCCAGCGACGGTCTGTACCAGATCACGCAGATGTACCCCGCGCGGGCCATCTCGCGGCAGTGCTGGAAGACCTTCAACGATGGCGTGAACTGCCCGTACGCTGCGCACGGCCACGGCGGCGACCCGACCTCCTGCGATTACTACTTCGATTCCACCAACGGCTGCCAGGCGCACGGCATGACGTCCTACTTCGGCGGCCATCCGGCCGAGCCGCAGGGCGTGGTCATCAAGGACAACTCGACCGGCCTGTGGGGCTTCGGGCGCAGCATGGTCACGGCGACCTCGATCATTTCCGACACCATCTGGGGCAACGCGCTTCAGGAAATCTGGTGCAACGACGATGGCGACGCGGGCAAGGCGTTCTGGGTGAACTGCATGATCGCGGCCGGGCGCGACGAGTCCGATTATCTACGATGCGACTCGGCATCGTCGGCGCCGGGCCCATCGGCGCATACACCGGCATGCTGGTCTACCAGAATGCCGATGGCTACCGCTACATCATCGCGCCGATGCTCGACGGCCAGCCGCCGCACGGCTTCAAGGTGGACGGCAGCCTCAACGTGACCTCGGACAACCCGACGATGGGCTTGCGCGAGGTGGCCGGCAACGATCCGCAATCGAACTCCTTCTCGCTCGGCCAGGGCACGCCCAGGTGTGGGGACCGGAGACGGCGGCGGGCACGGCGTTCGTCGAGATCCGGCGCACCGATCAATCGGGAATTCAGCCGACCACCACCGACCAGCACCAGATGCAGGTGCCGATCTCGCAGGGCCTGACCGGCTGGACGTGGGACCAGAACGGGAACCGCACAGCGGTCACGGGCATCACGAACCCGTTCTGGATCGCGGTCAACAGCCTGCTGCGCGCCACTGGGCCTCGCCGGCGTCACTTCGCCATTGCAACTCGGCAGGTTCGTGCTGTCTTCGCTGTTCGTCGGCGACGGCAGCGGCACAGCGGAGATTGCCGACGATCTGATCACGCCGATCCTCGGGAGTGGTGTGCGAGAAGCAGTTCCGCTTTCAGGGAGTGCTGGCGCAGCAGAAGCCGTTCCGCGACTGGCTTACGGAGATCCTGGCGTGCGGCCTCGGTTACTACACCTGGGAATTCGGCAAGCTGAAGCTCGGCTGCCGGATCAACGCATCGTCGACCGACGCGTTCACCATCGGCAACTTCCTGTTCCAGAGCCTTCGGCTGGAACCGACCGAGGCCTCCTTCGAGCACCTGATCATCGACTTCGCCGACCAGGCGTATCAGTATCAGGCCAACACCGCCGAGTACCAGGACAAGACCCATGCGGCCTATTACAGTCGCGCGGGCGCGCCGCTCACGGCCCGGCAGCACATGGTCGGGTGCGCCACGTTGTCGCAGGCATTGCGGCTGGCGGCCGTGCGGACGCGGGAGGAGATCGGCGGCGTCAACGCCGCGGAATGGCGCAACGCCCGGAACGCCTCCTGGAAGACGACGATGCTGGCTCTCGGCACCGAGGTCGGCCAGGTCGTCTCGATCTCGCATCCCGACGTGCCGGGCGGCTATGGGGATTTCCGTATCCAGTCGTGGCGCCTCAATAAGGACTGGTCGATCGATATTACAGCCAGGACCGTGACGCCCTCGATGTACGATCTCACGGTCGGCCCCAAGCCCGCGGATGTCGCGCCGCCGCCGCTGCCCGGCATGTTCTACGCGATCCCGCTCGGGCCGATGTGGGCGCCGTACCAGATTCAGGCGCCGTCGAACGACGCGCTATTCCCCGGCGAGTGGACGTTCGACTCGAATCAAGTCTATACGGATCTGGGCGACGGGAGCGTGCTCGCGATGCTCTCGATCACCGGGAGACTGCCGGTCAATCAGTTCATTCCGGGTGCGGCGCCCCCGTCGTCGGCTCAATCACGGAGAGCGCCTCCGGAGGATCACTTCCCGGCGGCGCCACGTTGCGGGTGACGGTGTGTGCGCTCGACGCCAACGGACTGCCCTCCCCTCCCGCCGCCATTGCTATCGTCCAGACGCCGGCCGGCGCCAACACCAACCAGGTCACGCTGGCGGGCATCGTGTGGCCGGCGGTCTCGGGTCTGGCCAGTTACGCCGTGTTCATCTCCGACCGGGACGACCTGATCTGCGCGCAGCAACGGGCGTGTTGATGGCGGGATCGGGCAGCACGTATACGCCGGGTTCGATCACCATCAACGGGCCGCTGGCGCGGTCCACGTGGGCGATGCCCTCGCCTTACGTTTCGAAGGTGCGGATCAAGGCCAAGCGCGGCGTCCATAGCGGGGTGATCGGCGCGCCCGCGACGGCGGTGAACGCGCCCAACCAGATCGTGTGCTCGTGGATGATCGATACGGCGCATCTGACCTCGTTCAATCCGGTGGGGCGCATTCTCTCGAT
The DNA here is from genome assembly GCA_963796675.1 of Terriglobia bacterium. GTDB lineage: Bacteria > Acidobacteriota > Terriglobia > Bryobacterales > Bryobacteraceae > CAWCDJ01. The sequence goes on along the minus strand of CAWCMS010000011.1, from coordinate 246,073 downwards.
CATCGGGCGCCCGGAGAGCGCCACGCCTTTCCTGAGTTTCACGATTACGGCATTCAACAGCGCGACCGGCGCGCTCACGCTCTCGTCGCCGGTCGTCGTCTCCGGCCATCCGGAGTTGTCGATCGAGCAGGAGGACGTCTTTGTTATCCGGTACAAGGCCGACGCGCCGAACACCTCCGCGCCCGACTCAGATCACGGACTCGGGCTGCCGGAACATGCTCTATCCCGACGGCATGGCGCCCGGCGCCGAGGTCGGCAACGTCCTGCGCGTGATCGCGGGCACCGGGCGCGGCCAGACCCGGAAGATCACCGCGAATACGGCGACGCAGCTCTCCTGGGACCTGCCGCTGCTGCTCGACGAAACCTCGGTCTGGATCGTCGAAGCGCCAACGTGGGAATACACCGGCGACTCGACCGCGATCTCGAACGCCGACTCGCTGCGCGCCGTCACGCTGAATATCCCGACCGACAACCTGATCAACCAGCCGCTCGTGATCGCCGGCTTCACTGTCGACGCGGGCGGGCGCGAATCTCCCGACGGCGACTGCCCGATCCGGGAGGATTGGATCTTCGGCAAGGAGGGGCAATCGAAAATCGCGGGCATCATCCTGCCGGTCAATTTCACGTTGGGGATTCAGGCCGACGCCGCGCCGGCGTTCTATCTCAACAAGGATTTCGTCGCGGGATCGGTGCGCGCGTACGTGAAATCGGCGCCTGTGGGCGCGGCTATCGCGTTCACGATCTACTCGGGGTCGGATGCGTGGATGTCGCTCTCGATCGCCGCCGGCGCGACGTCGGTAATTGCCACGGACGCCCAGGTCGCGGCCGCCGCCATGATCCCGGCGAATACCAATGTGCGGCTTGCGATCACCGCCGTCGGAACCATCTTCCCCGGCGCGGACCTCGCGGTGTTCCTCTATCCCTGAACCATGGAGACGATCTACAAACTCCAACCGCACCGCACGATGCATCTCCAGGGCTTCGATGCCTATGGCGCGGCGGCTGCGTTGTGGGGCGCTCGGAGGGCGGATTCAGCCTCTCGGGCGTTTTCCGCGACCAGGCCGACTTCGCCGTCCTGGTCTGTTCGACCGCGACGACAAGTTCGGCCATCCGCGTTTCAGCTATCTTCCCGACGAGCGGTTCGACGGCATGACGCTCGACTTCGACATCACCTTTGTAGGAGTGCACCCGTTTGAATCGAAGAAGTGGCCATGGACCGACTGGAAGACGCTGAACGCTTACCTCGGCGCCGGCGAACTCCTCCAGAAGAACCTGATCGAACTGGCAACCGGGCCGACCGGACGCACCGGCGCCACTGGCACGTTCGTCCTCAATGGCGCGTACCTGATGCCCGGCGACCGCGTGTCGCTTTGGTATCAGAACCGGGCGTTCGACTCCGTCGGTCATCCCTACTACCGCGTTTTGCGTCCAGGCCATCTTTCTGGAGCGACGAGCGGCCAGAGTTCCTGCGAGCAGGATATCTGGTGGCAGCAGGCATCGCCGTCGTGCGAACAGGACATCTACTGGTCGTCGGTGAACGGCTCCTGCGAGCAGGATATTTCGGCGGCTGGACTGACAACCTCGTGCGAGCAGGACGTGTGGTGGCAGAGCGTTGCGCTCTCCACCGAACACGATGTCTGGTGGCAACCCGTTTCGCTGAGCGTCCAGCAGGCTTTCTGGTGGCAAGGGAACGCCGCCTACAGGCACAGCGTCTGGATCGCCGGCACAGAGTATTACTGCGACGAGAACGGTTGGAGTTCCAATGAGATCACGAACAACATCCGGGAGCAGATCGTAGCGCGAGACACCCAACGTCAATGTCTCCCAGAGCGGTAACGTGCTGACGTTCGCATTGAAGCCATACGTCCCCGGCCCGATCGCGATCAGCAGTTCCGATGGCTCCGCGCCCGGAACGCTTAACGATTACCTCCATTGCCGTGCAGATCGGATCGAGCGCAGTATTCCTGTTTGCAAGGTTCCCTGACCAGCGCGCAAATCGCATCGAATATCGCCAGCCAGATCACCGCCTCAGATCCGACGTGCACTGCGACCGCCGGGGGAAGCCAGGGCAACGGCGTCATTGTCGCGTTGAGGAGTGGGCAGAGCGGGCCGGTCACCGTCACCGATTCGGATGGCGGTGGGCCGACGACACTCCAGGATTACCAGCACTGGGTGCAGGTCGGATCGAACCGCTACGGCCAGTATCAAGGCGGCCTGTCCGCGACCGAGATCGCCACCGCCATCGCGAACGCCATTGCCGCCGGCGACCCGGCGTGCACGGCGACGGCGTCGGCCAACGCGATCACGGTATCTCTGCGCAGCGGGCAAGTGGGACCGGTGCCGTGTCCAGTTCCGACGGCTCAGGCCCGGTAACGCTGTCGGGGAGTTCCGAAGCCAGCCATTGGGTGCAGTGCGGCGCCAACCGGTACTCGTGCCAGCAGGGCAGCCTGACCGCCGCACAGATCGCATCGAATATCGCGTCGCAGATTGCGGCATCCGACACGAACTGCACGGCCACCGCGAACAGCAACGCCATCATCGTCTCCTTGAGAACCGGCGTCCTCGGACCGGTGACTGTATCGAGTTCCGACGGCTCCGGCACGGTGACACTGGCCGGAGCGAACCATTGGGTCAAGATCGGAAACACGACCTACACATGCAGCCAGGGAAGCCTCACCGCGGCGCAAATCGCCCAGAACCTCGCGGGCCAGATCAACGCCGCCGATCCGAACTGCTCGGCCACGGTCAACTCCAACGCCATCACGATTACGCTCCGATCCGGCGTGAACGGGCCGATCTCGGTTTCGAGTTCCGATGGATCTGGCGCGGCAACGCTAAATGGCGCGACCCATTGGGTGAACTTGGGAACCGACACCTATTCCTGCGACCAGGGGAGCCTTACGGCCGCCGAGATCGCATCGAATATCGCCGGCAGATCGCGGCTAACGATCCCAATGCACGGCCGTGGCGGCGGATAACGCGATCACGATCTCGCTACGTCCGGGGCAAGTGGGCCCGGTGGATGTATCGAGTTCGGATGGGTCGGCGGGCGTGACGCTGAACGGCGCGGCGCATTCGGTGACGATTGGAAGCGCTACCTATTCGTGCGACCAGGGTTCGGAACCAGATTCCGCGTCCATCGCGTCGAATATCGCCGCGCAGATCGCGGCTGGCGACACGAACTGTACGGCGACGGCGGGCGGGACGGGAGGTAATGAGATCACAATTACGCTCCGTGCCGGAATTGTGGGGCCAGTGAGCGTCTCCAGTTCGGACGGTTCGGCGCCTGCCACGCTCAGTCCGTGACCGCCGCGATGGTCTGCACCGCTCTCGCGAATCAAATTAACCAGACGGACTGGGCAGCCAATGGCCCCGTAGCGCTCTCGGCCGTAGCGGGCACCGATTCGGAAACCGGGCACGCCTGCATAACCATCGCTGCGGAGGCCGGCGTCGACGGCAACTCCGTGACGTTCTACGAGCTCCACCACAACACCAACCTCTACTTCTCCCCGGACCACGTCCGATTGGCCGGCGGCTCGTCGGATCACGTCTCGTGGCACATCGGCGTCGATTTTCGGCCCTGGGGTGGACGGAGATCCGGAAACTCTGGCTCACGTTCGCGCCCATTCTCGCAAACGGCGCGGAGTATGTGCCGCACGAATTCAGCGTGGATGTGACCAATTGGACGGTGACCGACAGTCCGGCGTGCGCGCGCTCAAGGTCGCCGGGCCCGGCAGCGTGCGGATGGAGGAGGATAACCCGTGGGTCGTGCGGTCGGGTTTCTGGGAGGCCGCGCCGACCGATGGCTTCGCCTTCTGGAGCCGGGGGCGCGCGATCCGCGCGGCGGCCTCCGGCGCGTCGCTCACCATAGAGACGCACTGCCAGCATACCCACGACGTTTACGTGGGCACGCGCATGGACTCCAACTGCGGCATCGTTTCCGCGAAGCTCGATGGCGTCCCCGCCGACGCCCCGCTCGACTGCTTTACGGACACCTATTCCGCCACCCAGGTACGCAGGAAGCTGTTTGGGAACGTGACGCCAGGCACGCACTCGGTCGAGATCGCGCTCACGGGCGGAAAGAATGAGTTGAGCGCGGGGTGGTACTTCTACTTCGATTTTCTCGAATGCGCGGTCGCCGCCGACGTGCCGGAAGCGTCCGAGACGCGGAGCGACGTCGGCGTGGCGACCGATTTCGACACCGATTCGACCTACAAGCTACCGCCGCAACGGCTGATCTGGAATTTGCAGAAACTCGGCTTGGTGGGCGAGATCGACCACTATTGCGGCGTCTTCTGGTGGAAGCAGGCCGTGCGCTCGGGCGGATCGTTCTCACGCGCTACGGTGACCTTCGGCGGGACGTTCGTCGATCAGGACGAGGTGTGGGTGCATATCGGCGATACCGCCATTGGAAAGACGGTTTTCCCAGACGATACGACCTCGACCATCGCCGCGCATCTGGCATACTTCATCAACGCGACGCTCGTCGGAATCTGGGCTGCGGCCGTGGGGCCGGTCCTGACGATCACCATTCGGTCGTGGCTGCCGAACTGGTCGTATACGTTCCTGCCAGAGACCGGATCGCTGGCGGGCACGATATCGCATTCGGGCGATCTCGCGTCGGGGTCCTCGGTCGGCGCCTGGATTATCGACTCCGCGGCCGATCCGGTCTTCAACCGCGCCTTTTGGGATTGGCACGCCGACTACTTCGCCGCGCTCGCGGCCGCCGGGATCGGTGTAGTGGCGTCCTTCTCGCAAGAGCTCGTCGCGCCGCCAGACACTCCGCCTGGCGCCGTCTGGATTCAGCGGTGGTGGGATCAGTCACCGGTAAGCACGGCCACTGGATTCGGGACGCTCGAGAGCGCGCAGTGCGCGTTCGGCGAGCCTGTCCTGAGTTATATGCAACGCGCGTTCGCCACCATGGCGGGATTGATGGCCGGCGCGGGGTTATCGCCCAGACTTCAGTTTGGCGAGACGTTGTGGTGGTATCAGGCGAACGCCTCTGGCATGGCGTTCTACGATGCGGACACCAAGGCGGCGGCATGGGCGGCGCTCGGCGGCAGGTCGCTCGCCCACTTCTACACGGTCAATGACGACCCTGGGTTGAACGGTTACGCCGACGCAAACTTCCTGCGCTCCCGGCTCAAATCCTACGTGGACGCGATCCGCGCCTTCGTCCTGGCATCCTATCCGGCCACGCAGTTCGAGTTGCTTCTGCCGCTCGACGTGAACGACCCAGACATCCGGCGTCTCAACCGGTACGTGAACCTGCCATCGGAATGGGAGGCGCGGGCCAGTTCGGGGTTCGACACGATCCTCATGGAGGGATTCGAATACGGGGGCGTCGATCACGATCTCGACCGCGCGGCGCGCTGCGCAGCCTACCCTTTCGCCGAACTCGGTTGGGACGTGGCGCACTGCCGCTACCTGATGGGGCTCTATTACTCGGGGTGGCCCTGGCAGCGCGAGTATCTGGCGGCGAAGCGCACGGGGGTGCCGGTCCTGAAGATCTGGGCCTACGACCATCTCGGCCTGTTCGGCTGGCCGCTGCCGCTGCCCAAGGTCCCGGCAAGCCCTGTCATTTTCTGAAGAGGAGAATCCCATGCCTGGTAAGTCGCAGTCTCATACCGATGCCGTGCTCAACGTCCTGCGCGGAACGGACGTCACCGGCGTCGCGCCTTACGTCGGCCTGTTCTCCGTGGCGCCCGCCGATGACAATTCCGCGGGCACGGAGTTGGCGGGCCTGGGTTATGAGAGGCAGGCCATCACGTTCGGCGCGCCAGTGACCGACGCCGGAAACGTCCGGAAGGTATCGAACGAGAACACCATCGAATTCGGGCCCGCGCTCGCGGACTGGTCGCAGGCGGTAGCGTTCGGCGTCTTCGCTTCCGTGGCGGGCGCGCTCCTGTATTGGGACGTATTGCCGACCCCCAAGACCGTTCAGCAGGACGACTATGGCCAGTTCGGCGTCGGCGCGCTCGTGGTGAAGGAGGACTGAGGCGATGGCCGACAACATCAACATCAAGGATTCGTCCAACGCCGTGGTCCCGGTCGCGACCGAAGATATCGGCGGCGGCGTTGAAGTACAACGCGTCAAGTTGATGCTTGGCGCTCACGGGCAAGACGGCGGCGACGTCACGGACCCGAATCCGCTTCCCGTGGAGATTCAGAACACCACGGACACGGACAGTCCCGTGTGGGGAAACCAGGGACCGCTCACGCAGGACTCGCGGGAGCAGTCCAATTACGATACAGTGAATCCGCTTCTCACGAGAGATACCTACCTCGGCCGCGTTTTGGGCCAGGAACTACTCGTGAACCCTTCCACCAAGAGACTGCAGGTGGAGGGCGCGCCGGTAGCGGATAACAGCGTCTTCGGGTTTCTGCCGGCGCTGAACACGGATTTGACCGTCGTCCTCAATGGGGCAACCACGGTTCTCCTTCAACTCACCGGCACCTGGGCCGGTACTGTTGCGTTTGAGGCCAGCCCCGACTCCCAGAACTGGTACGCCGTGTATGGCCAGCGTCCCGATGTGGTGACGACGCTGGTTGTGAACACAACGGCTGTCGGTGTCTGGGTCTTCTCCGTTGGCGGGTTCCGTGCATTTCGTGCCAGATTCAGCGCGTATACGTCGGGCGTCGTGAAGGCGATGGCTGCGACGTCCGTCAACGGCAGGTTTGCAACCACGATGACCGTGAATGGAACGGTTGGCGTCACGGGCTTCACCGTACGAACCACTGGCTCTGAGTTGCTTACGTCGGATTCCGGAGTTGTCCAATTGCAGAACGCTCTTGTGGAACCGACTCCGTGGAATCCCAAATGGGCGGCTTATGTCTACGGCGATGCGGTCACGTGGAACGGGCAGGTGTACCAGTGCATCGCTCCGACAACTGGAGTGACTCCACCTCCATATCCGAACAACGCCACTTACTGGCAGGTTGACCAGCGCCAGAACAAGTCCATGGTGACGAGCAGTTACGTTTCGCCTCCTGCTGCTGCCAGACTCCGCGTCGAAATCGATCTGGACGCATACCAGTACAGGCTGGCGGAATCGTTATTGGCGGCAACGCAGCAGCAGGAAGTGTTGGGTCTGCTGTTTCAGGAGCGCCAGTTGTTCCTGATGGAGCAGGGTGTGTCGGGCCTGTACGGGTCCAATTTTGCTATGGGCGCGAGCGGGATGTCCGCTTACGCCATCGAAGAATTCAGATAAGGAGAGAGGAACATGCTTGCAGAAATTCGCGCAGGTCAAACGCAGTTGTCAGACGGAACCATCGCTCCGGCCCGCGCCACCCGAATGGGCGGCATCGTTGTGGGAGACGGGCAGGGGCGATACTACGAACAGGCCGCGAGGGGGAACATCTTCTCGCTCATCCTGACGGCCTGGTCCACCACCATCGCCGCCGGCAACATCGTGGGCGCGGCCGCCGCGGCCTCCACGCAGTTTGCCCTGTGGAACCCCGATGGCTCCGGCAAGAACCTGTCGCTGCTGAAGTTCCAGGTGTGGGCGATCTCGGGCACGCCCCCGGTCCCTCCGGTGATTCATAGCTTCTGCACAGCGCCGACGATTGCGACTTCGGTGGTGACGCCGATCGCCTGCAACAACGTGGGCATGGCGGCTGCTTCCGTGGCTCGCGCTCTGAGTTCCGCGGCCGGAGCAGCACTTACCGGCAACAGCATCCTGCAATACTTGCGGGCGGCGGATCTTGGAATTGGCGCCGGCGCGATGGTTCCGGCGAATTTGTTTGAGCCGAAGTTGACCGAATACATTGACGGCGACATTGTTCTGCCTCCGGGCACCTGCTGGGTTCCGACGTGGATGGGTGCCGGCACGACGTTCCTGGGTGGATATTCAATCACCTGGGAAGAGATCCCGCAGTAGAGCCCTCAAGCATGACCCATGTCGCTGCTTCTACTGCTCCGGACTCCGTCCGCGACGACCCACGCGCTCACCGGCGTGGCGTCCGGCCAAGGCGTCGGGGCTGCTCGTCTCGCGGTCCTCCGACGCATGGCCGGCGCCGCCTCCGGCCAAGGCCGCCGCCACCGGGAGGCTGGCACGGGTCCTCCCCGTGGCTGGCTTGGCTGCCGGCGGCGGGACCGCCTCTGGCGCGCTCCGGGTAGTTCGCGCCCTGCGCGGGATCGCCGCCGCCTCCGGCATATTGGCCGCGCGCCTGGCGGCCCTCCGGAAACTCCCCGGAGAGGCCGCAGGATTGGCCGGCGTCGGCGCACAGTTGGCCCGCGTGCGCCCGTGGCTGGCGAGGCGACCGGTACGTCCACCGTCCTCGGGCGCGCGTCCTGCGTAAGCATGCTGGCGGGCGTGGCCACTGGCTGGTCGCGCGTCTTTGGCCTCATGCTCTCCCGCCCTGGGACGCCCGCCAGCCGCACGGTTCGTGTGCGGCCGGAGGCGCGGACCTATCGGCCGGCGATCGAAGACCGGTGCATGTCCGTCCGTCCGGAGGCGCGGACCATCCGGCCCGCCGCAGAGGACCGGACCATCCATCCACAACGGGAGAACAGGAGCATCGACGCATGACGTTTACGAAAGACCCGGATGCCATCCTCGACTATTCGGTGGACTGGTCGGCGTGGCTGGCCGGCGACACAGATTGCCTCCAGCCAGTGGCTGCTGGAGGATGGCGCACTCATCGAGAAGGTGACCGACGCCAGCACCCTGACCAAGGCGACCGTCTGGCTGCGTGGCGGGCAGAAGGGAACCACGTACCTCGTGACCAACCGGATCGTGACCGTTGGCGGCAGGACGGACGACCGGACGATCTCGGTCAAGGTGGAGGACCGGTAATGCCCCTCAAGGCTTGCGTGCGGGCGGCGGTTGCCGCGATGGAAGTTCACAACGACTGACGGTTCAAAAGGAGAAAAAGAGAATGCCATCGAAACGCAGAGCGCTACCCGCCGCCGCAATTCTACTTGCGCTGGCGGCATGCGCGCACAACCCAACCCCGGCCTCGACCCCGCCGCCTCCCCAGGTGACGGTCGCAGCGTCCGTCAACGCACTTGCCAATGCACTGGACCTGGCTGTTACCGCCATGATCGAGGCGCGCAAACAAGGCAAACTCTCGCAGGCCGACCTGACCGCCGCCAACCAGGTCGCGGCTGCGATTGCGCTCGCCGGCAAACGGATCGGCGCGGAGTTGCGGTCGGCCGACGACTGGCAGACCCAGCAGGCCAAGATCCTGGCCATTGTCGTGGGCGCCGGCGTGCGCCAGGGCGCGGCGGCGCTGCCGGCGGCCGCCACTGCCATCCTGCAGGCCTCCGTGGCCATATGGAACCAGATCGCCGCGAGCGTCGGAGGACCGGCCATATGAGCACGCAAGCCGTGAACCCATGGGTATCGATCGCCGTGGCCGCGATCCCGGAAGTGGCCGGCCTGATCAAGGCAATCCTCGACCTCCAGAAAGCCTACCCCGCGATGACGCCCGCCCAGATCCAGGCCATCGTCGCGGATCTGACCACGGCCGCGGACGGGGCGTTCGACGCGGTCCTCGCTAAGATCGACCGCGACGCAACGGCGCATCCCGGCTAGACCGGCCCGCGCCGCCTACCGCCGGGCCCGGCTCAGGCCGTTCCATGGCCTCGGCGCTTTGCAGGAGGGTGAGTTCGTCGCTGCAATAGCTCAAGAGCTTTTGCTGTTCGTCGGTTGCTTTCTGCCGTTTCCCGAGTGCTCCTCTCAATTTCTCCAACAAGGGCGAGCACCGCCTCTGCTCCGGCGTCGTCCTCCTCACTTCGTGGATTGCGTGCTCGTTCATCCTTCAGCCCTTTCAGTGCGGCTTCGATTCTCCCCAGGGCCTCCAGCACAATCGACCCCGCGCCCTCGGCCGCCGCCTGGCGGCCGCCCTCCCGCCCCTCTTCCATCTCCCGCGCCCATGTACCGGGCGCGCAACCGGGAGAACAAATCCGCTTGTGTGACCGCGCGGCGCTCCTCCCGCTTGAGCCGGCGTTGCTCGGCGGCGGCCCAGTCCGCATCTTCCGGATAGATCTTGAACGTGGCCAAAATCACTTTGTCGTCTGCCATCGTCGCGGCTCCTTCCATTTTCTCCATTCCCCTCCTTGACAATTTCTCTTTTTCTCTTTCATAATGCTCAAATACACTTCTGCCAAGGTTACCAAATGTATGCCAGTTAAACCAGGCAAGGGAACAATCAGAGTCACCGTGCATGTACAGATGCCTCCCGAGTTGGCGCGCGAAATGCGCATGCAGATCGCCGATCTCGGGATGACCAAGCAAGGTTGGGCGCGGAATGCCATCGTCGCGGCGATTGAGCGCGGCAGGCGCAAGACCAAACCCGAGGTGAGGCGGATTCCCGCGCTCGATCTGAACGAGCAGGGGTTGACATCGTAAGGGATCGCCGCCATGCCCGAGACGCCCCCAAGAAGCGTTTCGCGAGAGGCCGCGTCCCCTTGCGCCCCCATGCTGGAGCACGCCAGGCACATCCTGGCGACGCTCGGTTTCCCGCCCGGCGAGGCGATGGAGTTGCAGGCCATCGCGGTCGCCCGTTACCTCGAAACCTACGTCGTGGACGGCGGTACGGCTGCCGGCGATCTGTGGAACGGCGACCACGAGCGTGACGCCGGGCCGCCCTGGAGCCCCCGTACCTGGGAGTAAACCCATGAGCGCCCACCACACGGCGCTCGGCACGTACCTCGACGTGAACGCCGACGCCTTCATCGCCGGCCGGGACCCGCGCGGCCTGGTCATGGCGTTCTTCCAGCATGCGGATCGGATCGAGATAGCGGACATCCGCGTCTCCCGCGAGTGCGAACTCGGCGAGGGCATGGACTGGCAGGACTGCGCGTACGAAGCGGAGGACAGCATCCACCGGGGGCGCATCGCCGAGCCGATGGGCGCCAGCGAATACCACTTCCGCCGCGCCATGGATTTCATCGAACTGGCGATCGCTCGCCGGGAGGCGCTGTTATGAGCGAGGAAGTAATCGTCCGATCCGCGGCGGAAGCGCGGCCCGCGCCGGCGACCTCCGATGGTGCCGCATTCCTGCAGGTCATCGAGCGCGCGTCCCGCGATTCATCGGTGGACGTCGCGAAGATGCAGGCATTGCTCGACATGCGGGAGCGCGTTGTCGCATGGGAGGCCGAACGGGAGTTTAAGGCGGCGCTCTCGCGCCTGCAGCCGCGCCTGCCGCGGATTACCAAACAGGGAACCATCGTGGTGCCGGCCAAGGACGGCCGCACCGGCCACAGGACCCCGTACGCCAAATACGAAGACATCAACAAGGCGGTGCGTCCGCTGCTCGCGGAAGAGGGTTTCTCCGTGAGTTACTCCTTCGAAGGCAACATCTGCCACTGCACGCTTTCGCATCGAGACGGCCACAGCAAGATCGGATCGACGCCGCCATTGCCCATGGACAATACCGGCTCGAAGAATGCGGTCCAGGCGGTGGGGTCGATGATGGCGTACGCCAAGCGTTATGCGCTCTGTAACGCGCTGGATATCGTCACCGTGGAACAGGACGACGACGCGGCCGCCACGGGGTATCTGACCGAGGACCAGTTGAACAAGGTGCGCGATTTGATCCTGGCGTGCGATCTTTCGCGCGACGCGGAGCGGAAGTTTCTGGAGTTGATGGACGCGCCCAGCGTCGAGCAGATCCAGCAGAGCCGCTTCGACGCCGCGATGGTGGCGCTCAACAAGAAATACCAGCAGGTGCAAAGGAGCCGGCGGTGATCTGTCCGTATTGCGGGTCCTCCGAGATCTCGGAATACATCCTGGGCTCCTACCCCACCGGCGTGGTCGCACCGGATGGCGGGCGGGAATACCGCACCGAGGCCGAGTACGACTGCCGCGCCTGCGGACGGCACGACATCCAGCCCGTCCGGAGGCCGCCCCGATGATTCATTACGACGTGCGGCAGAACTCCGACGATTGGCTGATGCTGCGGATCGGCGTGCCGACGGCTTCCGAGTTCCACAAAATCGTCACGCCGAAGACGCTGAAACTCAGCGAGCAGAGCGCGACCTACATGCACTATCTGCTGGCCGAATGGATCTTCAACGGCCCGCTCGATACCCCCGAGACCGACTGGATGATCCGCGGCCGCGAACTCGAAGACGAGGCGGTGAAGTCCTACGCCTTCGAGATGGACTGCGAGCCCGAGCCGGCCGGCTTCTTCATGACGGACGACGGCATGGCCGGCGCATCGCCCGACCGCATCGTTCCGGCGCGTAACCGGCTGCTCGAAATCAAATGCCCGTCTCCCCAGGTCCACGTAGGCTACATGCTCACGCGGGCGGTGGACGAGAAGTACATGACGCAACTGCAGGGCCAGTTGTGGGTGTCGGGTTACGCGGGCGTCGATATACAGAGCTATTGCCCCGGCTTCCCCACGGTCATCATCCCGGTCGAGCGCGACGAGAAGTATGTCGGCGTGCTCTCCGTGGCGGTGCGGCAGTTTATCGACCGGCTGCTCGAAGCCCGCGCCGCGCTCCAGCAGCAGTACGGCGATTTCCGGCCCAAGCCCAAGCCGCGAGTGGAAGACCCCTTGGGGATCACGGACGAAGACATAGCCGCCATCTACGGAAAAGGAGCCGGATCGTGAGTCGCCATCGAGAGGCCTGTGGAAATCCCGGTGCAGTTCGACCGGGCCGAGTATCTGGTATGTCCGACGCCCGCCGGGGCGCGGACGGAAAGGAATAATCACCATGAAATTGACGTTCAAGGATACGAAGATCGTGCATCTGAGTCGCTATCCGGGTGAGGACGGCGTCACGCAGGTGCTGAAGGTGCGCGCGTTGCTCACCAGGACGCTGGCGGAACAATTGAAATGCCACGACCTGTGCTTCGCCGCGAATAACATGCCGCGCCGCTTCGACAGCCTCAAGTTGACCGAAAGGATCGACGGCTGCGAGGTCGTGCTCGACGGCGCCACATGGCTCGCCAACAGTGCGCACGGCTTCCGCGTCGGACGGCCGAAGGACGCGAGCGAAACCGACGGGAGCCTCGAGGTGACCTGCAGCCTTCACTTCGACCGCCAGGTGCGCGTCGCGGACTGGATGGACGAGCAGAACAAGGCTCAGTTCCAGATGACCGTGAAGCCTCCCAAAGACTGGCGGGCACAGGGCGAGCTCGCGTTCGAGGACAAGCCGCCGGCAGGCGATGACGACGAGCAGGAGCCTATCGAGGAGAACCTCCAGGGCGAGGCACTCGCGGCGCACCAGGCGCGCACCGGCGCGGTGGCGCCCGCGGCAGCGATGGGCGGCACGCCGGGCCGCAAGAAGTCTGCCAGCAGATCGCGGACCCCGCATAAGCAGGCAGATCGCCCCGATGATTTCCGTGCGCATGACCGAGAAGCAGGCCGGACTATTGTTTGGCGACCGCTCCAAAAGTAGTCCACCCAGGCGGCCGCGCCAGCAGCAGCCGCGCGAAAGCCTTCCGGAAAACATTCTGGAGTCGCAGATCGGGGGCTTCCTGGCTTCGCGCAATTGGGTGACGATCCGCCAGCAGGTCGGGCTTTGGGTGCCGTGGCATCAGTTCGCCGGCAAGGAGACCGTCAACGTCGCTTCGTTGCGGCCGCATCGGTTCGGCAAGAAGGGCATGGCGGATTGGATCGCGGTGCGCGTCCTGCGGCCGGGCGCCGACGCGCAGTTCTTCTACTACGAAGTGAAGGGTGGTGGGAAGCAGCCGACGGCAGAGCAGCGGTTCTGGCTGGAGCAGCGTGCCGCTTGCGGGTTCCTGTGCGCCTGGTTCGACGATTTCGACGGCGCCAGGCCGACCAGTTTCTTGCCCTGGTACCGGGCCAGGTTTGGAGATGTGGGATGAAGCGCGGCACGCCTCGGCACCCGAAGACTTTGGCGCTCGCTAAGGCTGCGAATATTTCGGTTCCGACCGCAGTTGGCTACCTGGAACTGCTGTGGCATTTCACCGCCGAGTACGCGCCGCAGGGCGACATAGGTCGGTACGACGTGAAGTACATCGAGGCATCGATTCTGTGGAAAGGCCCCCACGGAAAGCTGATCGAGGCGATGCGTAGGGTGGGGTGGATCGACCCACCACCCTCCGGGGAGTGGTCGGACCTTACTCGGAGTAACTCGGGAGTAACTACCGAGGAGGTCCTGACCATCCATGACTGGGCTGACCACTGCGACGAGGCAACCCGGAAAAGGCTACAGCGTGCGCACTTGTCGTTTGTTGAAGTTGGCGAAAAAGTGACGGGACAGCGGCGGCCTTCGCGCGCGCGCGTAGCCACGCCAGAGCCAGAGCCTGTAGCAGGGCCGAAGCCGGCGGACACACACACCGTGTCCGCCACGCCAAGCAATGGCGTCTGCGCGCACGTGCCAGCAGCGGACCGATTCCCAGTCTGGTTCGAGGGGTATCACGGGCGCAAGGCAAATCCGGACCGCGCATGCCAGGCGTGGATTTCGGTGATCTCAGAGAAGACTGTTGATGCGGCGTTTGCGTGCCGCGACCGGTACAACGCCTCCGATGAGATCGCGCGCGGCGTTTGCATGGAGGCCAAGAAATTCATTGAGACTCAGGCTGCCAGCGACTGGAACGGGCAATGGCCCACCGCGCGGCCGCCTGGATCGCAGAGAACGCGAAACGTCGCGGAATTCACGAAGCGATTGGAGAAGAAGTATGCCCGATAAACCCTGCCCAGATTGCGGCGGCACCGGCATGCAGATCGTCGAGCGGTTCAGCCGGCGGCTGGGGTACGCGGTCTCCGGCGCGGGCCCCTGCCACTGCGCCAAAGGCCGGGCTCTCAAGGAGGTCCAGGACGAACGCGACACTCCGGCGAATCCCAACGTGCAGCCGGTTGTGAGCACAGAGAGCGCGGCGTTCGCCACGGAGGCTCTCGGCGCGATTCCGTTCTTTCCCGGCGACGAGGTGCCGCGCGCCATGATCGCCAACGAAATCCGCAAGCTCTGCAGGTCGGAGGAAGACGTCTTGTGGCTGGTCGAGCGGATGATCCACCTCTACACCCGCTGGCCTGGCGTGGTGGACATGCGTCTCGTTTATTGCGCGCGCCGCCGGCCGCTCGATGGTATCTATCCGGCGCTGGTAAGCAGCGAAACTTATCCCGACGGGATTCCTGCGGAGTTTCCGGCGCCGGAGCCCGCGCCCCTTCTGCTCCCGCCCGGCCACGCGGCCAGCGCCGACCTGCAACTCGAGGCGGCGGTGTCGGAGTTGGCGAGCAGCGAAGTTGCTGCCGCCGGAAGGCAGACCATTCCCCGCGCCCATCCCGACGCCGAAGATCGCGGAGACGCCGGCACAGAAGCATTTCAAGCCGATTACCCAGGCAGACATCGACCGGGAGGTGGCGGCGCTGCGCGAGAGGCGCGCCAACGAAGCAGCCAGGAAGGAGGCCGGTCTTGCCTGAGGCTCTGCCACCGCCGTGTCCCAAATGCGCGCCGAACGACGGGCTCTGGCAGCAGATAGCCGGGCGCATGGGGCGATGCAATTGTGCGCGCGGGTTGGCGCTGGCAGCGATGGACGAATCCGCCCGCGTCCTGCGCGCCTCCCGAGCACGGAAGGCGGCCGCCAAGTCAGCCGCTAAACGCCACGGATCGACCCGCAGCAAGACAGCGAGCGGCGCACCCTCGCGATTCGATGGGAAGGACCGCCGCCGGAGGTTCGGAATGAAGATCGACATAGAACGTCTGCGCGGCATGCTGGGCGGGATCGAGACGGACCGTCTCATCGGCCTGCGCGACCAACTCGAGCGCATCTACGCGGTTCGCGCCTGCCTGATCTGCGGCAAGACAGGATGGTGCAATCACCGCGAGCCGCAGGTGGACCGCGCCGAGTTGCGCGCCCGCCTAGCCGATCCGGAGGGTGGCCTATGAGGGCCCAGCGCGCGGCCGCTCCGGCAGGATACCGCATCCGCATCGTCGGCCTGTGCGGCGGCGGCGCAACGGAGCACGACGGGCTTCTGGCTGAAGGCTTACGACCCGACCTACGTCAACCCGCACACGTTATGACGGCGGCATCCTGGAGACCACCGGCGATCCCGGCAAGGCGGCTGTCTTTCCCTCAGCCGCGGCTGCGATGGAGAAATGGCGCGAGTGCGCGCCGCCGCCCTATCACCTCCGTCTAGATGGCAAACCCAATCGGCCGCTTACGGCCTTCTCCGTGGAGGTCACGGCGATCCAGCAACTCATCGAGACAGAGGAGGCGTTGTGAAGACCATCGTATTCGACGTCGAGACAGGAGGTGTGCTGCCGAGCCAACCGACCATCCAGTTGGCCGCCATCGCCATCGACGACGCCTCCTGGCGCGAGATCGACGCATTTCAGGTGAAGATCCGGTTCGACGAAGCGGACTGCGACCCCGAGGCGCTGCGGATCAACCACTACGATCCGGCGGTCTGGAAGAGCGAAGCCGTTTCGCCGGCAGACGCCGCCGCTCAATTCGCAACGTTCGTGCGGCCGCACTCGACTATCGAGATGATCTCGAAGCGCACCGGCCAGCCGTATTCGGTCGCAAAGCTGGCCGGCTACAACGCACTCGCCTTCGACCTACCGCGGCTGCGCGCGTTGTTCGGAGATCGCTTCTTCCCTTGTTCGTATCACGTCCGCGACGTGCTCCAGCGGGTGATGTTCTGGTTCGATGAAAACCACGGCGCGAAGCCGGCGAACCTGAAACTCGGCACGGTCTGCCAATTCTTCGGCATTGCCATCGACGGCGCACATGACGCGTTGGCCGATGTCCGTATGACGGCCGCCCTGGCGCGTCGCCTGCGCGAAGGCTTCGGCGGCGGGGGTGGCGGCATGACTCTTGTCGTGGTGCTGCACCGCCAGACGAAGGAACAGGCCGGCTATGGGACATTGCGCGCGTACGTAAGCCAGGGAGGCAAGTACGGCGCGAACCTGCTGGCGGGCCGCCAGATTACCGACGCCGGCCGTGCGCGGCGAGAGGTCGAGAATCTCTTCGCTGTGCGTTACCCGGGTGTCCAGATCGAATGGAGGGAAGCATGAAAAAGATCGACGGCAATCGCACATGATGGCACCGGAGTCGGACTTCGCGCCCGACCCGGAGCCGCAATTGAACGGCCACGCGCTGGTCGAGTTCTTCGGCCACCAGCGGATCGTCGGCCTGCTTTCGACAGCAGACCTTCGGCACGGGCGTTCTCTTTCGCGTCGACGTGCCGGATCTGCTGAAGGACGGCAAGGTCGCGCGGAGGGGATTCACGCGCTACTTCGGGATCTCCGCGATCTATAGCGTGACTCCGATCGACGAGGAGACCGTTCGGCAGTTACTTCCATCCATCGACGGCACCCCGGCGGCGCGGCCCCTGTCACTGCGCAGTTACGACCGGTACGACGAGTGAACCCGATGATCGGCTACGCATCGAACACCGGGACGCGCCGTAATCTCGCGGCTTTGCGCGAGGCCGGTTGGCGGATTCTGTTGACGCCAGACAAGCCGACGCCGCGGGAGGGCATGCGCTTCGGCATCGACAACGGCGCGTTCTCGCGTGGCGGCTTCCAACCCGAGCCGTTTGCGAGACTCATTGATCGTTTCGGGTGCGCCGCGGACTTCGTCATTCTGCCCGATATCGTCGCCGGTGGAAACGAAAGCCTGCGCCTGTCACTCTCCTGGATTCCGAAATTGCGCGGCATCCGCAGCCTGCTGCTGCCGATTCAGGACGGGATGGGCGCGCACGATGTCGGCATGGTGCTTCGGCAGAACGTCCAGGTCGGGTTGTTCCTGGGCGGCTCGACCGATTTCAAGCTCCGCGAGATCTATGCGTGGGGCATGGTGGCCAAGGCGTGGAATCGCCACTATCACGTCGGCCGGGTGAACACCAGGCGGCGCATCCGACTCTGCGCGGAAGCCGGAGCGGATTCGTTCGATGGAACCAGCGCCAGCATGTATTCGGTGACGCTGCCCTTGTTGGAGGACGCCAGGCGGCAGCCGAGCCTGCTGGCGCCGCAATGACATGGGCTTACTACAACGAAATCGACCTGTACTGCTGCGAGTGGCTGCGCGTGTTGATGGCAGAGGGCCTGA
This sequence comes from Terriglobia bacterium, assembly GCA_963796675.1. Lineage (GTDB taxonomy): Bacteria > Acidobacteriota > Terriglobia > Bryobacterales > Bryobacteraceae > CAWCDJ01. Next base: position 228,095 of record CAWCMS010000011.1, on the reverse strand, counting down.
TACCTCCAGGCGACATCGACGACCGGCCCATTCAGGAGGTGAAGCCAGATGAAATCCGCGGCTACACCCAATGCCACTTCTTCGCAGGCCTCGGCGGATGGCCTTGCGCCCTCCGACTTGCCCGCTGGCCAGACGAGCGCAAAATCTGGACCGGCTCCTGCCCCTGCCAACCGTTCTCCCAGGCCGGCGCGCGAAAAGGGGCGGCCGATGCCCGGCACCTATGGCCCCACTTTCATCGAATCATTCGCGGAGGCGGGCCCCCTGTCGTCATGGGAGAACAGGTTGCGAGCAAGGCTGGGTGCGATTGGTTCGACGGAGTACGATCTGATCTGGAGGGAACGGCGTACGAGTGCCGGGCGGTCGATATCCCGGCTTGCAGCGTCAACGCGCCAGAGATCCGCAGCCGGCTGTATTGGGTGGCCCGCGCCAACGGTAAGCGATCACAAAGCCGGTCCCGACCGCAACGCTCGCGAGCAGACGAAGAACGGAATCCGGGTTCGCACCATAGCGGCCGAGATATCGGGCTGGCCCGCGCCACGGGCTCACGAGGCGGGCCCGGACTATGCGAAGAGAACGCGGAGCAATACGGGGATGGACGTCGCAGCGATCACGGGGGAGTTGACCGGGTGGCCGGCGCCGCGAGCGGAGGACGGCGAGAGCTGCGGCAACCATCCGGGCGCGATGGACAGCATGACCGGGGCGACGAGGGAACTGTCGGCTTGGCCGGCGCCGCAGACGGACAGCTTCCGGAGTCGCAGCGGCGCGCGGGTGGACGAGATGGGGTTGGGCCAGCTCGCGCACTGCCTGGGTGCCTGGCCGGCGCCGACGGCGCGCGATCACCGCTTCGCCAACAGCGCGGAGTCGCAGGCGCGAAGGAACCAGGACTCGCAACGCGGGCAGCAACTCCCGAACGACGTGATGGATCTGGTGCGCGGTTGGGCGGCGCCGACGTCCCTCTCGTTCGCCGGGAGCCATCAGCCGGGGAACTCGCGGAACATGAACGCGATCCGCGAGGCGGCGCTGGCGGCTTCTGGGACGACTGGGTGCTCGTCGGGCCCGACCGCAAAGGAAAATACCGGCGCCTTAAGCCCGGCATTGATTTGCTGGATTCAGGGATACGATGCCGTGTGGCTAAACTGCGCGCCCTCGGCAATGCCATCGTCCCGTGGCAGGCGGCGCAAGTGATTATGGCGTACATGGAAGCGGAGGCGGATTGGACTTCGCGTTGGCGGTGATTATGCCTGACGATCCACAGACCGTTCTCGCGCCGGATGCCAAGGGAGGGCGCGCCACCGTCGACCTGGCGAAGATTCCCTGGGAGTGCGGGTTCGCGTTGCTCAACGAGTTCGAGGTCGCGGCGGTGCTCGGCCAGTCGGTGGGGACGATCCGCAACTACCGGGTGGATGGCCGCGGGCCGCAGTTCCTGAAGCTGAACGGGACGACCGTCCGATACCGGATCAGCGCGCTACGCACGTATCTGGACGCCCAGCCTGCCGGCGGCGGTCCTGTGGACGCGCCAATGCAACGGCGGCGGCGCGGACGCCCGCGCAAGGCGGGAGGGTCTGCCGCGTGAACCCCAATGTTTATGCGCTTTTCGTTGCCCGCCAGGTCGTGGGAAAGTCGTGGGACTTTCGTGGGACTCGCTCCTCAAAACGGGTGAAAATCCGTGAAAACGGGTTAAAATCAGGATTGCCCGCCGAGGGCAGTCGTCGGCCCGTATCTGTAGGAGTCCTTGTGGGTTACGTTGAAAATGTGGGAGTTGGGTTGGTTGCGGGGGAAGGATTTGAACCTTCGACCTTTGGGTTATGAGCCCAACGAGCTACCAGACTGCTCCACCCCGCAACCACATCGTAACGCACTGATCACGGCCGGTCAAATCCTGTCGGCAGAAATCTTTAGCGCCGAGTTTTTCCACAGGACGCGAGCGCCCGTAGCGCCCGGTTACAATGAAACGTGCGCCTCTTTGTAGTCCCGGGACTCCTTGCCTTCGCTGCCGTCCTCTCGGCGCAGACGTCGTTCTTTCCCCTAAAGGACATCCGCGCAGGAATGCACGGCGTTGGACGCACTATCTTCGCGGGCAATCGCATCGAGGAGTTCCAGGTCGAGATCCTGGGCGTCCTCGACAACTTCGGCCCCAAAGAGTCCCTCATCCTTGCGCGCCTCTCCGGCGGACCGCTCGAACACACCGGCGTCATGCAGGGGATGAGCGGCAGCCCGGTTTATATCGACGGTAAACTTGCCGGGGCAGTCGCCATGGCGTTCCCGTACGCAAAAGACCCAATCGCCGGTATTCGCCCCATTGAGGAAATGGTCCGCCCGGCTAATACCCTAGTCGCTGCCGCGCGCCGACCCCCTATCGATCTCGCCGCCGCCGATCTCACGCGCCCGCTCTCCCGGCCCCGCGCTGTCATGACCGGCGAGGCCCGCCTTGTCGATATCGCCACGCCCATCTCGTTTTCCGGCTTCAGCCAGGCCACGCTCGACGCTTTCGCTCCGCAACTTCGTCCGCTCGGGCTCGAGCCGCGGCAGGCAGTCAGCGCCGGGTCCCGCAGCGACCCCTCCGTCATGGGCAACCCGGCCGATATCAAGCCTGGCTCGATGATCAGTGTCCAGCTTCTCTCCGGCGATTTCAGCGTCGCCGCCGACGGCACGGTCACCTACGTCGATGGCAGCCGGGTCTACGCCTTCGGACATCGCTTCCTCGATATTGGCGCGACTTCCCTGCCGTTTGCCCGTTCCGAAGTCGTCACGCTCATTCCGAACTTCAACGCTTCCTTCAAACTCACCTCGTCGCGCGAATGGATGGGTACCATCAGCCAGGACCGCGACACCGCGATCGCCGGTGAACTCGGCCGTCGCGCCTCGCTGGTCCCCATCTCGATCGCCGTGCGGCGCGGCGCGAAGCCGGTCGAAACCTATCAGCTTCAGATGGTGAAGGATCCGCTGCTCTCCCCTCTGCTGCTGCAGATGGCTGTCTACTCCGCCATCGACGCCACGGAGCGGACGGTCGGCGCCGCGACCGTGCGGGTCACCGGTCAGGTCGAATTCCAGAACTCCGCGAGCCCTATCGAGCTCAATAACATGTTTTCCGGCGATAACGGTTCCGCAATGCAGGTCTCGCTCTCGACCGCGGTTCCGCTCGCCTACGTGATGCAGAGCGGCTTCCGGACGCTCGATCTGAAAAAGGTCGAGATTCGCGTCGACGCCTTCGACGAGAAAAAGCAGCTTTCGATTGACGGCGTGACCGCCTCCCGCCGGCAGGTGCGCCCTGGCGACAAGCTCCAGCTCGACGTGCTGATGACCGGCGACAACGGCGTCGAAGTGACCCGCCAGGTCACCTATGACGTGCCGGCCGGCGCCGAGCCCGGAACCCTTTACTTCACCGTTTCGGACGCCAACACCGCCAATCTCTCGGACTTCCGCCAGATCCTCACCGCGACGCCGCGCACGCCTTCACAGATCATCACCACGGTGAACAGCCTGCATCCGAATACCAAGGCCTACGTGCGCATCTGGCGCGCCGACCCAGCCTATCAGCTCGAAGGCGCCGACCTGCCGGATCCCCCGGCCTCGGTCTCTCTGATTCTTGCCGGGTCGCAATCGACCCTCTCCGGCGTCACCCAGACGCGCAATTCGAAAATCGGTGAAATCGAAATCGACGGAGGTGACATGGTCATCTCCGGCGTCAAAACCGTTCAGGTGGAAATACAAGAATGACCGGCTCTCTGCGCCAGTTCGCCCGCATCCCGGCGGGTGTAGCGATTCTTCTCGCCGCGGTCGCACCCGCGGTCTTCCCGAGTGGCACCACATCCTGGGAGATGAACTCCTATCAGGATTTCGTGCGCGGCCACTTTGAAGGCATTTCGCTCAGCCGCGAGGGCCGCCTTTCACTCGCACCCAAGGTCGAAACCGTCTTCACGTCCGACCAGCCGGTCATCTGGGCCGTCACCCAGGGCCCCGATCACTCGCTCTACGCAGCCACGGGTCATCGCGGCCGCATCTACCGCATCGATCCATCGGGCAAGGCGTCGCTCTTCTGGACCTCCGACCAGCCCGAGGTCTTCGCCATCACTGTGGATACCAGGGGCGCCGTTTACGCCGGCACCTCGCCAGACGGCAAGGTATACCGGATCGAAGGCGGCAAGGCCATCGAATATTTCAATCCCAAGGCGCGCTATATCTGGTCGCTGGCTGGAGCGCCCGATGGCTCGCTCTACGTCGGCACTGGCGATCAGGGGAAGATCTACCGTGTGACCGCGCCCGGCCAGGGCGAGTTGTATTACGATACGGGCCAGTCGCATATCACCGGGCTTGCCGTGGATTCCCAGGGACGCCTGCTCGCCGGCACGGAGCCCAACGGTATTCTCTACCGCGTCTCCGCCAAGGGCAGGGCGTTCGTGCTTTATGACTCCAACCTCCCGGAGATCCGCGCGATCGTTCCAATGCCCGATGGCACGGTCTATGCGGCGGCGCTTGGCGGTTCCATCTCCAAACGCGCGGCGAGCGCGGCACAGGCCGCACAGGCCGGACTCGCCGGTACGGTCGGCGCGACCAGTGCGACCACCATTACGGTCGAAGCCCAGACCGGCCCCGGCGGTGATCTTAAACCTTCCGAGGTCAAGCCGCAGCCTCCACCGGTCACCCCGACCCCGCAGGTCACCACGCAGTTCAACCCGGTGGTGGATGTTTCGGGCGTCGACAAGTCCGCAGTCTATCGCATTAATCCAGACAACACCGTCGAGACGCTGTGGAGTTCGAAGGAAGAGAACGTCTACGACGTGCTCGCGCTCGAGCGGCAAATTCTTTTCTCCACCGACGAGAACGGCCGCATCTACGGCCTCTCGCCCGACCGCCGCGTCACCCTGGTCACCGAAACCAATCAGGGCGAAACCACACGCCTGCTGCCCTCCGAGCATTCCGTGCTGGCCGCCACCGGCAACCTCGGCCGAATTTTCCGGCTCGGCGAAAAGCCCGGCCCCTTGGGCTCCTACGAAGCGCTGCCGCACGATTCCGGCACCGCGTCCCGCTGGGGTAGCCTCGCCTGGCGCGCCGAACTGCCCGCCGGCTGCACCCTGACCTTCCGGACGCGTGCCGGCAACTCGTCCAAACCCGACCGCACGTGGAGCGACTGGTCGCAGCCGCTGTCCGATCCCACCGGCTCTCCGATCGCCAGCCCCAACGCGCGCTATATCCAGTGGAAGGCCGAAATGACCGGCACCGATGGCGCTACTCCGCTGCTGAACAGCGTGACCCTGGCCTATCTGCCGCAGAACTCGCCGCCGGTGGTGAAGAGCATCAACGTGGTCATGCAGGCGGCGCAGGCATCGCAAGCAGTCAAGACGGCGATGCCCTCTTCCGGTTACAGCGTGACCGTGAGCGATAGCGCGGACGCTGCCGCAACCTCAGGGACGCCAACGCAGACCCTGATGCGCGCTGCCACTCAACAGATCACCATAGTCTGGACCGCGGAAGACCCCGACAACGACCGCCTGGTCTTCAGCCTCTATTTCCGCCCCGAAGACGAAACCCAGTGGATGCCACTGAAAAGCGGCCTGCACGAAAACTCCCTCACCTTCGATGGCGATATCCTGGCCGACGGAAAATATTTCTTCCGGGTAGTGGCTTCCGACCGCGAGGCCAACCCCCCGTCGAGCGCGCGCGAGGCGCAGATGATCAGCGCGCCGATCATGATCGATAACACGCCGCCGGCGGTCACCATCGGCCCCGTGCGATCTTCGGCCGGCTCCGCGCACGTGGAATTCGAGGCTGCCGACGCTGCTTCGCCGCTGCGGCGCTGCGAATACTCGCTCGACGCCGCAAGCTGGATTCCGGTGGCCGCAGCCGATGGCGTGATCGATTCGCTGCGCGAAAAGTTCGTGCTCGATCTCACCGGCCTAGCGCCCGGCGAGCACCTCCTGGTGATTCGCGCCGCCGATAGCGCCAACAATACCGGTCTCGCCAAAATCGTGCTGAAATAGACCGCGCGGCTCATGATAGACTCGGAGCCATTCATGCGAGTTCCGACTCTTGCGCTCCTGCTTTTCGGCGGTCTTTGTGCCGCCGCGTTCGCCGCCGAACCGACGCCTTCGCCGGCGCTGCTCGTGCTCTCGAAAACCAACCTGACCCTCGCAATTGTCGATCCCGCGACGCTCAAGGTGGTTGCGCGCATGCCTTCCGGGCCAGACCCCCATGAAGTGGCCGCATCGAGCGACGGCCGCTTCGCCTACATCTCCAATTACGGCTTCGGCTCTTACAACACCATCACGGTGGTCGACCTGGTGGCGCAGAAGACGGTCTACACCATCGACCTCGGTGCGCTTCGCGGACCGCACGGCCTCGATTACGCGGGCGGCAAGCTCTACTTCACCGCCGAAGCCAACAAGGTAATCGGCAGCTACGATCCCGCCGCCGGCAAGATCGATTGGATCATGGGCACGGGCCAGGACCGCACCCACATGGTTTGGGTCTCCCCGGATCTCAACCGCATTATCACCTCGAACGTGAACGCGGCCACCATGAGCATCCTCGATAAGACCATGGGCGCTGGCCGGGGACCGGGCCGCGGTCCCGCCGGTCCGCCGATGCCGAACTGGTCGGCTACGGTCGTTTCGGTTGGCCGTGGCGCCGAAGGCTTCGACGTCTCGCCCGATCGCCGCGAACTCTGGGCAGCCAACGCGCAGGACGGCACTGTCTCGGTGATCGATCTCGGCGCCCGCAAAGTGGTCGCGACGTTGAACGTCGACGTCAACAGCGCCAACCGGCTCAAGTTCACTCCCGATGGCAGGCTCGTCTTGGTCTCCTGCCTGGGCGGACCGGACCTGGTGATTCTCGACGCCGCCACTCGCGCGGTCGTCAAGCGCCTCAAGATCGGACGCGGCGCCGCGGGCATCGAGATGCAGCCGGATGGTTCCCGCGCCTTTGTGGCCTGCACGCCGGACAACTCGGTGGTGGTCGTCGACCTCAAGAGCCTCACAATCGCCGCCCGATTCGACGCCGGCGGCGGGCCCGACGGCATGGCCTGGGCCGTACGCTGATTCGTCAGACCGGCACGCCCGCCATGCGCGCGATCGCCAGCGCATGATGCTGTCCGAGTTGAAACCACCATGCCACTATCGTCGCCGGATCGAAACCATTGATTAGCCGGCGATCTTGACCAAGGCGTTCCGATAGTCGATGCTGAGCACGGAATTGCGAAGCGCCGGGAATCCTCTACTCATCGCTCCTTCGGTATCGCCCTTCCACCCGGCACGGCATGTTGTTTGATGTACTCATCGACTTCCGGGTTTCGGTCCGCGCCGGACGCGCCCGCGGGCACATAGTGGAACGCCTCGGCGTACTCCATCCCATACTGTTTTCCGAGTTCGCGATTGCGAGTCAAGCTGAACTCGCGAATGTAGTTGCGATCGGCAGTGAGGTCGTCATCGCCCAGCAGCGGCAGTCGCTGATTGTGGGTGGCCAGGTCCGCCCGCAGTCGCGATCCCAAGTGACCGCCCGGCCCTTTCGCGACATTGGCGCGAATTGCGTCAATCTTCTTATCGATCTGTTTGCTGATGTCCACCACTCGGGTGACCTCGGGACGGCGCGCGAAATAATACTTATCCGCGACTGTCTTGGGCTGAAGACCGGCGGCGAACTGCTCCGGGAAGTCGTGGGCGCGACCCGCCATCCAGCACGCCGCTTCGAGCGCCTTGGCGATGGTGTAGTGATCCGGGTTCTCCTCGTCGTGTGCCCATGGGTCCCAACCGACAACTGTATCGACCCTGAGCAGGCGAATGAGAAAGATGAGCCGGCCGATCACCTCGTTGAGTGAGACATCGCCCATGCGGTGGTTGTTATAGTTCAGGTCAAAATGGCCTTTGCAGCCGAGGACCCGTGCCACCTCGGCGTTGTCTCGCTCATTGCCGAGCACGTTCTCGCCGATGGTACCCGGCACACCCAACCCCACGGCGTCGCCCATGTCGTCGTCGGTTGCGCGCACGAGGTATCCCGTGTATCCCTCTTCGATCAGCTTGGCGACTGTGCCCGAAGCTGAGAGCGGGATGTCATCAGAGTGTGCCTGGACAGCCAGCAGCACCTTGCCTTTGTGAGGCTGGCCGGGCGTGGAATGTTCCAGAATGATCCGTCCGATCCCCGCTGCCGGAGCTTGCTGTTGCGCGCGTGCGAACCGGCTAATCGCACCGGCAGCCATTAGGGTGGTGCAGAATTTGCGCCGTAACATGGGTCCGATTATACTCTCGTGGGGGTCGCACATTGCGAATTACGGAAATCCGCCCGGCGGGTTTGCGTCACGGTACGCCGGAGGGCGGGTGGGCGAACGAGATCCGGCCGGACGACTGCGTTCATACCCTTCTCGCCGTTTTCACTGACGAAAACGTTACCGGCTGGGGCTCGGTCTTCGCCAACGACGAGTTGGTGCGGGGCGCCTTGCACTTGCTGGCTCCGCTGTACCTGGGCGAGAATCCCCTGGAGCCGGAGCGCGTCAGCGAGAAACTGCACGCGCACACATTCTGGATGGGCCGCGGCGGATCGGTCACCCACGCGATCAGCGGTATCGACATCGCGATGTGGGATATCCTCGGCAAGGTCACAGGCCAACCGGTCGGGCGGTTGCTGGGCGGGCGATACCGCGATCGGGTGCTGCCGTATGCGTCTCTTCTGATGCGCGAGCCTCAGGCATTGGCGGAGCAGCTTTTGGCGGTGCAGGAAGAGGGCTTTCGGGCTTTCAAAATCGGCTGGGGGCCGTTTGGCCGGAAGAACCCGGCCTTGGACGAAGCCATCGTCCGAGCGGCACGCGAGGCTGTCTCGCCGGGTTCGCTGCTCATGGTGGATGCGGGTGCCAGCGATGCTTTCTGGCCGCAGGACTATAAGTGGGCCACCCGGACCGCCCGGATGCTGGCCGATTACGCCGTCTATTGGTTCGAGGAGCCGCTCCCGCCCGACAACCTGCACGATTACGTGCTGCTGCGGGAAAACTCGTCCGTCCCGATTGCCGGGGGCGAAGTCCTGACCCGCAGGCAATCCTTCAAGCCATGGCTCGAGCAGCGGGCGCTCGACATTGTGCAGCCTGATGTGACGAAGGTCGGCGGCATCAGCGAGGAGCGGCGCATCGCATGGATGGCCGAGGAAAACGGTGTCCGCTTCATCCCGCACGGTTGGAATACAGCGCTTGGCCTGGCCGCCGATCTGCACCTTGCGTCCGCGTCACGGAATACGGAGCTTGTCGAATACCTCACCGGATCTCCGTTTATCGATGACCTGGTGGAGATCCGCTGGAAATTGGATGCCGACGGCATGCTTGCGGTGCCGGACTGCCCTGGATTGGGGATCTCACTCAATATGGACGCGGTGGAGAAACACACCGGCGAACGCTTCCGATGAAAGCAGGGCATGATCTGCCCCGCAGGCTCGGGGTGCTCGATGCAACTGCGATTGTCATCGGGATCGTGATCGGCTCAGGCATCTTCGTGTTGCCGAACCTGATTGCCCGGAATCTGCCTTCGGCCTCCGCCATCCTCGCGGTGTGGGTGGCTGCGGGCATACTCTCCTTTTTTGGGGCATTGGCCTACGCCGAATTGGGCGCGATGCTCCCGGCTACCGGCGGTCAATATGTTTACCTCCGCGAAGCGTACGGGCCGGCATGCGCGTTCGTGTGCGGCTGGACGTTCATGTTGGCGGTCCTGGCGGGCGGGAGCGCCTGGTTGGCGGTCACGTTCTCGATCTATGCGGGTTACTTCTTCCCGCTGACGGCCCTCACGGCGAAGATGCTGTCGGTTGCACTGATCGCGGCGGTGACCGTGATCAATTACGTGGGGGTGCAGGAAGGTGCATGGGTGCAGCGCACCTTCACGGGTCTGAAGATAGCGGGTCTACTGGTACTGATAGGAGCCGGACTCCTCAGCCCGCACACGGCCGCGCCGGCCCCGGCCCCGCCACTCGCCGGATTGCATTTCGGAGTCGCCATGGCAGCCTGCCTGATGGCCTACAACGGCTGGAGCTATGTAAGCTTTGTGGCCGGCGAGGTACGGGATCCGCACAAGAACCTGCTCCGCTCGCTGGTGCTCGGCATGGCGGCTGTAGGCATCCTGTATATTTCCGCCAACGTCGCCTACCTGAGAGTAATGACCGTCGCCCAAATCGCGGCAAGCGATCGAGTCGGCGCTGATCTGGCTATACGCACCCTGGGGCCGATCGGTGGGACCTTGGTTTCGCTGACTGTCCTGCTTTCGATTCTCGGTGCCGTGAACGGCTGCATTCTGACCGGAGCCCGTATCCCGTTTGCGCAAGCCCGTGACCGGCTGTTCTTCGCTCGTTTCGGCGAGGTGCATCCCCGCTTTGAAACTCCCGGCTTTGCGATCTTATGCAGCGGAATCTGGACAGCGATTCTGGTCCTGACCGGGTCGTACGAAACCCTCTATTCCTACTCGATTCTGGCCGCGTGGATCTTCTATACCATGAGTGTCGCGGCCGTGATGGTCCTGCGACACAAGCTGCCGGATGCGCGCCGCCCGTACCGGATGTGGGGTTACCCGTATACGCTGTGGCTATTCGTGGTGGCGTCGATCTGGTTCATTGGAGATGCTCTTGTGACGCAGACGCAGTCCTCCCTGATGGCATTGGTCATCGTGGCGACTGGAGCATTGGCGTATAGGAAGTGGCGTCCGTGAACGGGAGGGAGATATCGGGCAGTCATCGTGGAGACGGTGTCAAATCGGAGCTCACATAGGTTGTGTACGGCACGTTGCCCCGCGGCCTTTCATGCAGTAGTCGTAGCAGTTCTTGTGCGCGATGTAGACGCGCCGAAGGGATGCTTCCAGGGTTCCGCCTAACTCGAATCGCGGATCATCGTAGATGACCGGACAGGGGTAGTAGCGGAGTTCGCCTTCGATTTTCTGGATCGAACGACTGAAGTGGCACATGAGCTGGTCAGCAGGTTTGGAGAGGATCTCGAAGCAGTTGGTGGTCACGAACACTTCGGGTTGGGCCGCTTGGCCGCGACGCGAGAGCGTGGTGAGTTGGTGGCCCATCTCCAGCATGTTCTCGATCAGGCTGACGTCGATGGCCGCACCGGGAAACAGCGAGCGGTAGCTGTCGCGAATCTGCGCATCGCTCCGGCCTTCCAGCAAAGGCCGCTCCGCGGCGATGACGACATCGAAACCCATCCCGGCCAGCGACCGGATCGTTTCCACGGTTTCCACAAAGCTTCCTCTCCCGCGGATAGCCTCATGTTGTTGCGGGTCGGGGCTCTCCAGGGTGATGCGAAGCGTCAAGCGGCCGCTGTGGCGCTCATTGAGGCGCTGAAGAGCCTCGAAATGGTTCCTGATATACCGGCGTCCGTTCGTGAGGACCTCGACAGGCGCGATGTCGAGAGCGAGGGCCAGGCTTTGCAGGAGCTCCTGGTTTTGCTCGGCCCGGCCGCGCAGGACGTCCTCGTTAACGAAGACTTCTCCGCCGGTGAAGTAGATCTTCTGTACGCCGAAGCGCGCGGCGTCTTCCAGGTGGGGCGCGAGTTCGGTGAACGCGATCTGCTCCAGCCTGCGGTTCGACGGCGACGAGGCCGTATAGCAATGCTTACAGCGGAGATCGCATAGAGAGCCCTGCATCACCCAGAGGTCTTCCAGCACAGGCTTGCCCGCGAGACGCTTCGGATCCACAAATCCGCGGCGCTCGCCGCGTGCGTTCACCAGCTCGAGTCCCTCGGGGTGTTGGGGTCTGATGGTATTCGGGTTCATTGAAATCTTTCTTCATGCGGCTTGATAAGCTGAGCTGTTTCGCTGCCCATGACGTCTGCGCCCTCCATATCGATCATCATCCCGGTTTACAACGAAGCGGGAATCATTGGGAAGTTGCTGGACAATCTGGATGCCCACGGCCTGGTGGAGGTGATCGTGGTGGACGGCGGGTCCACCGACCGGACGACGGAGCTTGCCTCGGAACGCTGCCGTCTCGTTCGAACCGGAATGGGGCGCGCGGCGCAGATGAATGCCGGCGCGGCCGCTGCTTCCGGTGAGATCCTGTTGTTCCTCCACGCGGACGTTCTCCTTGGTAAAGGCGCGCTCGATCAAATCCGCTGTGCCATGGCGGATGCCGGCATCGTGGGCGGAAACTTCGATATCCGGTACGAAGGAAAAGACTGGGCTGCCGCCGCTTTCACGCGCATCAACCGCTGGCGCCGCAGATGCGGCGTCTTCTATGGCGATTCTGGCATCTTTTGCCGGCGGCCGGTATTCGAACAACTGGGCGGGTACCGGCTTTGGCCCATCATGGAAGACTACGAGTTCGCGCGGCGTTTGTCGAAAGCCGGCCGGCTGGCCTTTCTGGAATGCCCCATCTGGGTATCCGACCGCCGGTGGCGCAAAGCCGGCCTCTTTCGGACGATGTGGAGCTGGCTGCTGATTCAGGGATTGTACTCGCTGGGCGTTTCGCCGCGCTATTTGGCCCGACTCTATCGGCACGTCCGCTAAAATCGTGACTTGCTCCCTCTGATCGTTGTATTCGCGAGGGCTCCGGTACCGGGCCGTGTGAAGACGCGGCTGGGGGTCGATCCGGCCCGCGCCGTCGAGCTTCACTCCTCGTTCGTCCGCCAGACGCTCCTCATGCTCGAATCGCTGCGCGGCGAGGCGGACGTGGAACTCTCCACCGATGAGCCGACGGAGGCGTGGACCGAGCTCCAGGTGGCACGCTCGGTCCAGTGCGCCGGCCAATTGGGGGAGCGAATCCACTCTGCTCTGGAAAGGGCGCTCGCGGCGGGGCGGCCCAAAGCGCTGATCCTCGGCAGCGATTCCCCAGGTCTGCCGGCGGCGCACGTCCGCGCGCTGTTGGCCGCCCCTGCCGACGTATGCTTTGGCCCGGTGGAGGATGGCGGATTCTACGCCATCGCTTGCAGCAGGATCGCCCCGGCCATGTTCTCGGGTGTCCGCTGGTCCACAAGCGCCACGCTCAGCGATGCCGTCAGGGCGATCGGGAATTGCAGCCTCAGCGTGGAACTGGGACCCGCATGGTTTGACGTGGACAGACCCGAAGATCTCACGCGGCTCGGCGCGCTTTGACACTCCCAGCGCGGCTGTGGCTGCGAAATGCCAGCCGAAATCCATGCCAAAGAGTCCCACGCCAAGGCTCTGGACCACCGGGCTGGCCAGAAACCCGACGCCGATCGCCATGCCGTACGGAATGGCCCACCAACGTGCGCGATCCGTGAAGAGGGCTGTGAAGATAGCGCCGAAGGCGGCGCCGTTCCAGTAGTGGTACGCGAAGCCGGCCACGGTCGATGCGGCGGAGGGCCCTAGTGCAAATCGATTCCGCAGCAACACGCCCATGAGCTCGGGCAGGTTGCCCGGCATGAAGCCGAGGCGGAAGCCGGTATAGCGGACCGCTTCGAGCGCGATCGTGGCAAAAGCCCCGGCGATGAGGCCGCGTCGAACCGCCTGCCCGAGCGTGTGCCCCCGCCATTCCAGGTACGCGGCGATCGCGAGCAACAGGCCCGCCGAGGGCAAAATCAGAACCACGGCAAGCCGCTGGAGCGGCGCCACCGGCCCGGCGGAAGCCAGCAAGACCAGTCCAAGACGCAAGGATGCGTTCTTCATGTTTGCCTCAAGGAAGGGGCGGCCCCGGGGGCGCTCCGCAACCCGCAATGATGTTCCTTACTGAGCGGCCATCGTTGCCAGCCCGTTGAGCTTCTGGTCCAGCATTTGGGCGATCATTTCGACCTTATCGTTGTGGAACTGCGCCAGCAACGTTGAAGGCTTGTCGTAGGCGACGTGGGTTTTGCCGCTCTCGTCCGTGTAGACGAAGATCCGCAGCGGCACGTACAAGCCGACCCCGTGACTTTGCTCGAATAACTGCGTGGCGGAGATGGACTTTCTTACAGGCGTTCTGAAAGAATGAAATGCGTTCGATGTCTGCCGCGAGTCAATTCGACGCCGGCCTGGTGGCGCGGTTGCGTGCCCGTGACCCAGACGCGCTTGCGTCGGCGGTCGGGGACCACGCACGCGCTCTGTACCGTGCGGCGCGCGGCATGGGCTTTCAGGAAGCTGAAGCCGACGACTTGATTCAGGATGTGTTCACGACGTTCCTGGAGCTGCTGGACCGGTTCGAAGGGCGCTCGCAGGTCCGTACGTGGCTGTGTCCCGCTTCGACGCTCGGGGTAACTGGGTGCGGCCGCCGGAGGATTTGTATCGCGCGCTGGAATCCAAAGAGATCGGAGCGGCCCTGGCCGGCTGCCTGGAGGGCCTGCACTGCCGCGCAGCGGGAAGCATTCGTGCTTCGGGAGATCGAAGGTCTCGACACCGCGGAGATCTGTAAGATTCTGGGCGTTACGGTCACCAACATGGATGCACTCCCGCAATCGGTTGCGCGCGCGGTGCATTCATGATCAGCTGTAGAACTGTTGCCGAGTTGCTGTCTTCCGATCGACTTCGGGACGCCGGCCTTGCGACGCGACTCGAAGTCAGGGTGCACCTCTGGATGTGCCGCCACTGCGCACGGCTCGCGCGGCAGGTGAAGATGATGGGAGAAGCGGCGTCCAAGTGGACGTCTTTCATCGGGCACGACGAGACGGACTCCGCCGGGGAGGATCTGGAGTCGCGCCTTCTCCGCAAACTCTCCGGCAAGGACCGGTAATCTGCGCTTCGCCGGCACTGTAAGATCTGTGGCCGCTCCATCACGCATAGATGTATGAAGCACGACTTCGACATGCTGGTGATCGGAGGCGGTGCCGCCGGGCTTACGGCCGCCGGCATGGCTGCCGTCCTGGGCGCGAAAACGGCGCTGGTGGAGGCTCGCAGGCTGGGAGGGGATTGCACCTGGTACGGCTGCATACCGAGCAAAAGCCTGCTCAGGGCAGCGGCCGTTGCGCACCAGATACGCACCGCCGGCCGTTTCGGACTCATGCCGGCGAATGTCGAGCACGACTTCGCGCGGGTGATGGATCGGGTGCATTCTATCCGGGATCACGTCTATGCGGATGCGGACGCTCCTCCGAACCTCGAACGGCTCGGCGTCGAGGTGATCCCGGGACGCGCCCGCTTCGTGGGGCCACACGCGGTCGAGATCGATGCGAACGGCGCAACCAGAACGCTGAGCTCTCGCTACTTCGTCGTGGCCACGGGGAGTTCCCCCCGCATGCCCGCGTTCGACACCGACGGAACAGTGCCGGTGCTCACGAATGAGGCCATCTTCGAACTCGACCGGCTTCCCAGGCATCTGCTCGTGTCAGGCGCTGGCCCTGTGGGGATCGAGATGGCGCAGGCGTTTCAGCGCCTGGGCTCTTCGGTCACGCTGGTTACACGCGGCGGCGGCATTCTCGGCCGTGATGACCGGGAGCTGGCCGCGATTTTGCTGGAGCACCTCAGGGGCGAAGGTATCCGGTTCATTTTGGACACGGAGATCGTCCGCATTCAGTCTGGAGCCGCACGAACGGCGAGCGGAGAGTGCGTGGCTGCCGATGCAATGCTTGTGGCCGCTGGGCGCAGGCCCAACCTGGAGGCCTTGCACCTCGAGATGGCCGGCGTCGAGGCGAGCGATAAAGGCATTGTCGTGAACCGTCGCTGCCAATCCTCGGCGAAGCATATTTATGCTTGTGGCGATGTTGCCGGGCGGCATCGGTTCACGCACATGGCCGAGCATATGGCGAAAACTGCAGTGGCCAACGCCATCCTGCACATTCCCTCGAAGATGGATGAGCGCCACGTCACATGGACCACCTTCACTGACCCGGAACTCGCGCACGTGGGGGCAAGTGAGGAGGAACTGCAGCGAAGGCGAACTGCATACTCGGTCTACCGTTTTCCATTTTCGCGCTTGGACCGGGCGATCGCCGATTCGGAAACCACTGGAATGATCAAGGTCTTCGCGAATCGGTGGGGGCGTATTCTTGGCGTCTCGATACTCGGCTCTCACGCGGGCGAGATGATCGGCGAGTACGCTCTCGCCATGCGCAACGGCATTTCGTTGAGCAAGGTATCCGCGACGATCCACCCGTACCCTACGTATGTTCTGGGCAACCGCCGGGCGGCGGATCAGTTCATGATGGGCAAGCTCACGCCGGGGATCGTCCGGTGGCTGCGGCGCCTCTTCGGATTGCGCGGCGAACTCCGCGGCGCGGCGGCGCTCAAAGAGATGAACATTGTGGAGCGGTCGCGGCCGGTACGCTGAAGAGGGACATTTTATGGCGAAGCTTTCCGATCTCAAGCTGGCATACCAGCTCTTCATGAAGGCTTACCCCTACCGCAGAGTGGATTGGAGCCCGGGAGCGCGCCTGACCAAGCCGCTGCGTACCGCTCGCATCGCCGTGGTCACCACCGCGGCTTTCTTTACGCCGGACCAGGCGCCATTCGATGGCTCGATTCGTGGCGGAGATTCTTCCTATCGGGTGCTCCCCCTGGATACCGACCTGGACACACTGCGCATGGCTCACCGGAGCGATGCCTTCGACAGGAGCGGGATTGCTTCGGACAAGAATCTGGCTTTGCCCTTGGACCGGTTAAAAGTTTTGGCCGAAGAGGGCGTCATCGGCCCTGTCGCGCCTCGTCACTTCAGCTTCATGGGTTCTATCTCCGCGCCGGGCCGTCTGATCGACCGTACAGCGCCGGAGGTTGCCCGCATGCCGCAATCATGAACGCGATCTTTCCGGTGTTCATGCGTCTGATCGACCGTACAGCGCCGGAGGTTGCCCGCATGCTGGTCGAGGATGGCGTGGACGCCGTCCTCCTCACGCCGGTGTGACCGATGTGCCATCAGTCGGTCGGACTGATCCAGAGTGTCATCGAGAGAACAGGCGTGCCGACGGTCTCTATCAGTTTGCTTCGTGAAGTGACCGAGCGCGTGAATCCACCTCGCGCACTGTTTGTGGACTTCCCGCTGGGCTATCCCCTGGGGGCTCCGGGCGACGCCACACTCCAGACCGAAATTATCCGTGCAGCGCTTGAGCTGCTCGCGGAGAGCTCCCCGCCCCCGATTCTGCGCGACTATCGGGCATCCCGCTGATCATTTCAGCCGTCTACGAAGGACCCTAGTCCAGCGCGGCAATGTCTGTCACCCGCCAGGCGCGCAACGCATCTGGATACGTGTATGAGCCCGTTCTACTTGCACGACGGCGCTGAGGTCCTGACTTTGCGGATCATCGGGCCGTTGACCGGCAGCACGACAGTCGAACTGGAACAAGCGTGGCTAACCGCGCAATCAACCCTCGCCGGTCGGGGACTGGTGGTCGAACTAGGTGACCATGCCTCTGCCGACAGCGGTGGCCTGGCATTACTCCGGCGCCTGGCCACACAGGGTGCCCGCTTTGTCACCGCCTCACCCCTGGCCGATGCGCTGGCAGAGGCGGCGTCCCAACGGTCGCCGGAGTTCCTGGCGGCACCGAAACCCAGCCTCTGGGATCGACTAGCCTGTTGTCTCCGAACCTTCTGCGGTTTGGCAAAGGCGCAGTTCCGGCGTGCTCTGCCGTGCCGGCAAATGGTGCGAAAGCTGTGGTGACGGAGCCGCATCAAACGGCTTGACCGGCTTCGTGCATCGAACACCCGCGCCCCGCGATTCAGGCCTGGTGAGAGGATCGCCCCGAGTTTGGCGGCAAGACGTCGGCGCCAACGCTCAGTACCGGGCAAGGTGCGTGGCGCACCGTCCGTATGGCAGTCGTCCCCAACACCATTCCCTCGAAAAACCGCCGCCTCGGCGCTCCGAGAACCACCAGGTCATACGGCTCTTCCGCGGCCAGGCGGACGATCTCCTCGGAAGCGTCTCCATGGCGGACCAATTCCCGAATGTCACATCGGGATCTCTCTTCCATGGGAATCCAGCTGCACAGATCGGATACGGCGTTGTCGCCTGATGGCTCGACCACGTGGAATACGGTAAGGCTCGCGTCGAAACAGGCGCTGATCCCGGCTGCCAGCGTCAGAGCCTGCCTGGACAGGTCGGTGTTGTGGACGGGGCAGAGGACTCGCCGGACGGGTCCAGTAGGCGCGCCCCTCACGGTCAGCACGGGCACCGTAGACTCTCGCAATATACGCTCAGCCACAGACCCCAACATCCAGCGATTCAGCCCGCTTCGGCCATGAGTGCCCATCACAATCAGATCCGGCTTTTCGAGGGCAGTCAGCCGCATGATGCCATCCGCGGGAAGCGCCTCGATTACACGAACCTTGACCGACTCGGGCATTCTTCCCAAGGTGGAGCGTACGAACGCGCCGAGGGCTTCTTCCGCAAGATGTATCGACCGTTGGAACTGTTTCTGCAACTCATCCAGCCGGCCTGAAGTGAAATAAGGCGGCGCCTCAAACCAGTTGGCATAAACTGCCACGACCTTGCCATCTCCACAGTGTTCCCTGAGAAGAAAGGCAGTGCGGAGAGCTTCAGCGGAAACGTCGCTGAAATCTACCGGTACCAGGATTGTTTGAAATATTCCTGCTTGCATGAGCGAGACTCCATCGCGGAAGATGCAGGCCGGAGGAGAGAAGTGACAACGCCGACTGCCTTTGGTTTCCGGGTTTCTACCAGGACGGCCGGCCGCTCTCGCCCCGCAAGGACACGCTCTTGTCTCCCTTGAGGACTTCTGTGGCGACCACGAGGTTCCCTTCCATCCCATTGACTGCGAACCCCTTGACCGTGACCGTGTCGCCTTCCCTCAACAGGAGGCCCCGCTCCTTCAGATATCCTGTTGGCGCCAGGCGGATGAGTCTGCTTTGCGTGGAAGTCTGAACTCGAATCTCCACCAGGCCGGAGTCCTCAGTCACCCCGGGGAGGTATACGACTTCTGCAATCTTGCCTGTGAGTGTCTGTAAGGCAACGGTGCCGCCGGACACCATTCCGCGATTAGCCGTTGGGCTCTGACGCGAGTAATGATCGCAGTCCCAACCATCACTCCAGTGATGGTCATGATGGCGGTCATGGCCGATCGCCGGTGTGGCGGCGAAGAAGCCGAACGCTGAGATTACGCCGACGATTCCAAGCACTTTCATGATCCGTCTCTCCCGGCCTCCGGCGTCCGCGCGCCGGTGAGCCGTTTCCTGTCTACCTCAATCGCACCGCGTGATCCAAGCCCGGATTCACCAGAGGTTTGGCCGCTAGATGTATCTTGCACCTATGATTACATAACTCTGATCGCGAAGCAATGAGAGGAGAAGGGACCGCCCCGCCGGCACTTCCGCACTTGCCGGTCCTGTCCGCGCAAAAAAAGGAGGCTCTATCATCGTGAATCTCCACCAGAAGTTTAAATTGCAGGCGCGGGCTGCAAAGCGAAGTCGAGCGCCTTTGCCGCGTGCAACACGGCGGTGTTGAACAGGGGCAGATCGCAGTGCTGCGGTTCCAATAGCAGCGGTATCTCCGTACACCCGAGGACGATCCCCTCCGCGCCACGGGCACGGAGGCGTTCGATAATCTCCAGGAACAGCCGCCGGGAAGCGGGCCGGATCTCGCCCCTGCATAATTCCTGGTAGATCACGTCGTTCACACGTTGCTGATCCTGAGTTTCGGGAACCAGTGCGGCGATTCCCGATCGCTCGAGCCCATCGCGAAAGAACCGTTCCTTCATCGTGAATACCGTACCCAGCAAGCCGACCGTGCGAAGTCCCGCAGCGTGGATCGCCTCGGCGGTTGCCTCCACGATACTCAAGAGTGGCATGGGCACGGCACTTTGGACTTCGTCGAAGACAATGTGCATCGTGTTGGTTGCGATGAGTCCGAAATCCGCGCCTGCCAGCCGCAGTCGCTCCAGAGCCGCGGTCATCTCCCCAATAGCCTCAGTCCACTGGCCATTGTGCTGCCAGTCGACGAACTTCTGAAAACTGACGCTATAGATCAAAATCTCCGGGTAGCCATAGTCGCCGAACCGCGCTGTGTAGGCTCTCGTGATGTGTTCGTAGTAGAGGACGGTCGACTCAGGGCTCATGCCGCCCAGGATGCCTATCTTTTTCATTTTTGCTCCAGAATCAGTTCTGCGGCCCACTTGCCCGCAGCTTCCCGCGTCGGGGATCCTTCCATTGACCGAATCGACCGGTCCGCGCTAGGATAGGTGGTTCTTACACTCATAAACAATATCGCACGTTGGGACTGGAAGGACGGTCCCCTATTTGTGGACGTGCGGCCGTGTGAATGCGGGCAAGAGGCTGAATATGAACTCTGTAGGAATTGCAGAAGCGCGTTTCCGGAACGGATATTCCTGTTCCCAATCGGTGTTTTCGGCACTGGCCGAGCGGTGGAACATTGGCCCTTATGTGTCGTTGAGAGTTTCCGCCGGGCTTGGTGGGGGAATCGCGCGGTCGGCGGGGACCTGCGGTTGTGTGACCGGCGGCATCATGGCTCTCGGCCTTGCGCAAAGTGAAATCGACCCGGAAGCGAACCGTTCCGAGAGAGAGAAGACCTACGAACTCTGCCGGCAATTCATGCGGATATTTGCGGAGCGCAACGGTTCCACGTTGTGTTCCGAGCTGCTCGGTTGCGACATCAGTACCCCCGAGGGATTCGCTGTTCACAAGCAGGGCGTCCACCGGTCCCGCTGCGCGGCGCTGGTTCGCGACGCGGTCGAGACCGTAGAGTCCCTGCTGATTCCGGCTCCCGGCTCCGCCAAGTGAATGCCGGAGCCGTCAAGCGCCCAGGTGCCGTTCTCAGGACGCGGTTTTCACGGGACTACCCGCTTGCAAGGTGGCTCTCGTTTCCTTGACAAACCGCGTCATCGATTTCGAAACGTGTTCCAGGACGATGGCCCACTCTTCCAGGTGCCGCTCGCCCTTCGCCGTGAGCCGGTAGACCCGGCGAGCCGGACCCGCCCTGTCGGTTTCCCACGCAGACTTGAGATTCCCGTTCAGTTCTAGCGCTCGAAGCGTACGGTAGAGGGCGCCTCTCTCGATTTCGGCGTCCGTGAGGGCGTACTGGTCCAGATCAGCGGCCAGGTCATAGCCGTAGGACCGTCCCTTCTTTTTGAGCAGCAGCAGCACGACAGGCTCAACAAAACGATAAAGGTTGCCCATCGCACACGTGCAAGGCTGGTCTTTGCCGTGACGTTGACAAAAGCGCCGTGGCACTCTGAACCCTCCCGGTGCTTGCGCGTCGGCGCAAGTCCTCACCACAGGATAGCCGAAATAGATGTGAAGTGCACTCAACCTGACCGTATGGCTGACACGACGGGCGCGGATTCGTGTAGTCTGGCGCTATGACTATCCGACCAATCGTGACGCTCTTCATCGGTTGCCTGCCGCTGGTGCTGAGCGCCCAGAATAACCTGAAGACGACGGTGACCCAGCGCTACTTCACCAGCGTTCGTAGGAATCTCGAAGCGGCCGCGGAGGCGATGCCTGCCGACCGGTACGGCTTCAAATTGACGTCCGGCCAAATGTCGTTTGCCGAATGGATCAACCATTCGACCGAGCGGAATTATTCCGACTGCGCCACACTAAAGGGGGAAAGCACTCCTGAGGCGGCCAAGAAGGTACCCAGCCTGAAGGACAAAACAGAGGTCAGCCAGGCGCTGCGAGACTCGTTCGCGTACTGCGCTGGGGCATTAGAGGGTATCGACGACCAAAAGGCTCTGGCCTCGCCGCAGACGACATATGCACTGCTGCACATTGTCGTACACAATAACGAAATCTACGGGAATATCGCGGGGTACCTGCGATCGAACGGAATCGTGCCGCCCTCGACGGCTTCGCGAATGGGACAGGCGGGCAAGAAGTAAGTCGAGCGATCAGAGACCATCGCGCGCGGCAATCGAGGGGCGCAGAAGTCATTTCAGACCGGCTCGAAACAGGCGGAGGCCAATTCCGTCCTTAA
Source organism: Terriglobia bacterium (assembly GCA_963796675.1). Lineage (GTDB taxonomy): Bacteria > Acidobacteriota > Terriglobia > Bryobacterales > Bryobacteraceae > CAWCDJ01. The sequence goes on along the minus strand of CAWCMS010000011.1, from coordinate 206,336 downwards.
CCTAGTCCGCCGCTTACGACCACGGGTCCGGCCCCGTTTTCAGGAGCGTCCGAATCCGGTAAGCGGTGCGAGCCGATCGCCGGGTTCATCGTCCGTTCATCTGTGAATCCGTATACTAATGGTTCCATGAAGTGGACCCTCGCTTTCCTGGCCCTGTGGGCCGGGGCTTCGGCTCAATCGCAGTCCGTCGTCGTGGCCGGACAAGGGCCCGCGGGCCAGGCAGCCATGCCTTCGGCGTCGCAGCAGGTGGTCGTCCAGTCTCCAGCTCTCACCGGCCCGCCCATCACTCTCACCCTCCGGGATGCCCTCCAGCGAGCCGGCCAGTACAGTCCGCAAGTCTATTCCGCGCAGTTCGGCGCCCGCCTGGCCCACGAGGACAGTGTGCAGGCCAGGGCCGCCCTTCTTCCTTCGGCCAGCGCCTTCAGCCAGTTCATCTACACCCAGCCCAATGGATCGCCGAGCGGCATTTTTGTCTCCAACGACGGCCCGCATGTCTACAACGAGCAGGCCCTGGTCCACGCCGAAATCTACAACCCCGCGAAATTGGCCGACCGGCACCGCCTGATCGCTGCCGAGGCCGTGGCGCGCGCCAGGGTCGATCTCGCTGTGCGCGGGCTCTTTGCCACCGTCACGCAGAACTATTACACGACTGTGGTTTCGCGGCGCAAGATCGCGAACGCGCAGGCCAGCCTGGCCGAGGCGCAGCAGTTTCTCGATATCACCCGCAAACAGGAAGAGGGCGGGGAAGCGGCGCACGTCGATGTCGTCAAAGCGCAGATCCAGGTGCAGCAGCGGCAGCGCGATCTGCAGGATGCCCAGGCAAACTACGAGAAGTCGCGCATCGGTTTCGCGATCCTGCTGTTCCCGGACTACGGCCAGGCTTATACGCTGGCCGATGACCTGGAAAATGCGCCACCGCTTCCCCCTTATCCGCAGATCCAGTCGATGGTCTCGCAAAACAGCCCGGACCTCCGGGTGGCCAAAGCGGCTGTGGAGCAACAGACGCACGGCGTGACCGTGGCGCGGGCCGGGTTGATGCCCAGCCTTTCCTTCGATTACTTCTACGGCCTCAACGCCAACCAGGTAGCTCTCCATAATGCCGAGGGACAGAACCAACTGGGGTCCGTGGCCCAGGTACAGCTCACGGTTCCCGTTTGGAACTGGGGTGGCATGCGCAGTAGGGTCAAGCAGGCGCAGATCCAGTTGGAGCAGGCCCGGGCCGATCTCAGTCTTGCCCAGCGGACCCTCCTTTCGGAGATGGGTGCCTTTTACGTCGAGGCGCAGACCGCCGCTGCCGAACTCGACTCGCTCAAAAGCACGGTCGAGCTTTCCACCGTCAATCTGGAAGCGACGCGCCTGCGGTACACGGCGGGAGAGTCCGCCGCGCAGGAGGTGGTCGACGCGCAGAGCCAACTCGTGACCGCGCGCAACGCATATGACGACGGCCTGGCCAGGTATCGTCTCGCCATCGCCAGTCTTCAGACGCTTACGGGAGTGTTTTAGCAATGTCGAAATCCCTGTTTTGGTTGATCCCGGTCTGCCTCATCGCCGCTTCCGGCTGCGGCAAAAAGGATGCGGAATCGGATGTGGAGGCGCCCGCGCCGGTCCAGGTAAGCGTGGTCACGCAGGACACCATTCAGCGGGTGACCCGCGGAGATGGCTCGCTCTTTCCGGAGAACCAGTGGAACGTGATGCCCAAGATCACGGCGCCGGTGCAGACCTTCCTGGTCAATCGCGGCGATCATGTGAAAGCCGGCCAACTGCTCGCCAGGCTGGAGAATCGCGATCTGGTGGCCACCGTCGCCGCCAACAAGGGTCAGGTCACGCAGGCGCAGGCGAATCTTCAGGCAACCGAGCGGGCAACCATACCGGAGGCCCTCGTCAAGGCACAAACGGACGTGCAGAGCTCCCAGCAGGCCGCCGACGCTGCGAAGAAGGTCGTCGAAAGCCGCCAGAAGCTGTACCAATCGGGCGCTCTGGCGCGCAAACTGGTGGACGACGCCGCGGTCACCTACGCGCAAGCCGATGCGCAACTGTCCACCGCAAAGGAACACCTGCGGGTCCTCGAAAACGCCGGCAGGCAGGCGCAGGTCGACCAGGCCCGCGGGCAGGTGGAAGCGGCCCAAGGCCTTTACCAATCCGCTGAAGCGCAAGTCGCCTATTCCGAGGTGCGCAGCCCCGGTTTCGGAATCGTTGCCGACCGGCCGCTCTATCCGGGCGACATGGCGGCCACCGGAACTCCGCTCATGGTCATCATGGATATCTCGCGGGTGGTGGCGCGCGTCAACGTTCCGGTCGACGAAGCGACCGCCGTCAAGGTCGGCCAGCCCGCGACCGTGTCGCTGAATGACGGTGAGGAATACACCGGCAAAGTCTCGGTGGTGAGTCCTGCGACCGACCCCAACGCTGCCACGGTCCAGGTTTGGATTGAACTTCCCAATCCCGGCGAGCGCATGAAGCCCGGCGCTACGGCACACGCTTCCATCGTTACCGAGACTGTCAAAAGTGCGTCCCTGGTGCCCGCGGCAGCGATTCTGCCGGGTGAGGAAGGCGGCACGGCGGTTCTGGTGATTACGGCCGATTCGACTGCGCACAAGCGGAACGTGAAGACGGGCGTGCGCCAGGGAGACCGGGTGCAGATTCTGAACGGTGTCTTGCCCGGCGAGCAGGTCGTGACAGTCGGCGGCATGGGAGTGGACGACAAACAGAAGGTCAGGATCATCGAAGCCAGCGCCCCTGCGGCGGATGAGGACGAGGACCAGGATGCACCCGCTGAGAAGGGTGGCGCCGACCAGAAAACGCCAGAAGGGAAGCCGAAAAAGCAATGAGCGCTCCGGTACCTCAATCCGAGGGGGGCGCGCCCCACTGGACCGCCCGATTCGGGAAGTCCATCATCTTTATTATTCTTACGCTGGTCGCCGTGGGCATCTACCTGGCGGTGACGATCCCGGTGGCCGTCTTTCCGGAAACGGACTTTCCGCGCGTCGTGGTCGGCATAGACAACGGTGTCATGCCGATCGACCAGATGCTGGTCACGATCACCCGTCCGATTGAAGAAGCACTTAATTCCGTGCAGGGGCTCGATCATCTGTGGTCCGTCACCAGCCGGGGCACTGCCGAAATCGACCTCTTCTTCGACTGGAACGTCGATATGTACCGCACGCTCGAGCTGGTGAACGCCGCCCTGGCGCGCGCGCAAAGTGCGCTTCCTTCCACCGCCCGGATCACCGCCAACCGCCTGACGTTCGCGGCGTTTCCGATCATGGGCTACAGCATGACGTCGAATTCCATCCCTCAGACCACCCTTTGGGAGATGGCGAATTACGAGTTGAAGCCGCGCCTGAACCGGCAGCCCGGCGTATCCACGGTGGTGGTGCAGGGCGGGAGGGTGCCCGAATACCAGGTGCAGCCCGATCCGGCGAAGCTCGTCGAAACGGCGACGACGGTTCCGAACATTCTCGACGCCATCGCCCGTACGAACATGATCGATTCGCCGGGGCTGATCGAGGACCAGCACCAGCTCATCCTCAGCCTGGTGAGCGGCCAGACCCGAACGCCGCCCGAGATTGCCAATATCGTGGTCAAGACCACGCCTGCGAATACCCCGGTCCGCATTGGAGACCTCGCATCCGTCACGCCCTCGGTGATGCCGGTGTACACGATCGTCACTGCCAACGCCAGGCCGGCAGTGCTGCTGAACATCAACCGGCAGCCTACCGGGAACACGGTGCGGGTGGCGGATGCCATCCACGCCGAGATCGACCGAATTCGCAAGGACCTGCCCAAAGGCATCGAGCTGAAGCCGTTTTATGATCAGTCGGAGCTGGTGAGCGAGTCGATTGCGAGCGTACGCGACGCGATTCTCCTGGGACTGGTTCTGGCCTCGCTGATCATGGTGCTGTTCCTGCGCGATTGGGGCACTTCGCTGGTTGCCGGCCTGGTCATCCCCGCCACCATCGCGGTGACGTTCGTGGCTCTCAAGGCCATGGGGGAAACGTTCAACCTCATGACGCTGGGCGGCCTGGCGGCAGCCGTCGGGCTGGTCATCGACGATGCCATCGTGGTGGTCGAGAACATCGTGATGCACCGGGACTCCGGGCAATCGCGAGGGGACGCGATCCGGAGTGCTCTGCGCGAGATCCGGGTCCCCCTGGTCGGATCGACCCTCACGCCGATCGTCGTCTTCCTGCCGCTGATCGCCATCACCGGTGTCAACGGCGTCTTCTTCCGGGCGCTCGCAGTCACGGTCGGCACGGCGCTCTTTACTTCGCTCGCGCTGGCGCTAACCTGGACACCCACGTTGAGCCATTATTTCCTCCGTTCGCGTTCCGGGAAGAAGCCGCAAGGTCACCACACCGTCCCTCCGCGCCTGATGAGCGTTTACGAGCACACTCTGCGCTTTGTCCTGGAACGCAAGTGGGCGCTGGGGCTCTTTTCGGCGGCCCTGATCGGTGTGGCGTACTTCTGCTACGCGCAGATCGGCTCCGACCTCTTGCCGCCGATGGATGAGGGTGGCTTTATCGTCGACTACATCATGCCGGCCGGCTCTTCGCTCGAAGAGACGAACCGGGTCATCACTCACGTGGAGAAGATCCTGCGCGCCACCCCCGAGGTGGAGAACACCTCCCGGCGCACCGGCCTGCAACTGGGTCTGGCGCAGGTGACGGAAGCCAATACCGGCGATATTTCCGTCAAGCTGAAAGCCAGGCGCGGCCGCAGCGCCGACGACGTGATCGCCGACGTGCGCGACAAGATCAAGAAGGCCGAGCCCGTGGTCGATATCGAGGTCGTGCAGTTGCTCAGCGACATGATCGGCGACCTCACCAGCGCCCCCGAGCCTGTCGTAATCAAGCTGTTTGCGCAAGACCCCGCGCTCCTTAACCAGTGGGGACCGGTGGTCGGTGACGCCATCAAGAAAGATCCCCGGCGTGGTCGATGTGCTGAACGGCATTGAAAACACTGTCAGCGGCCCGGCGCGCCTGTTCAATGTGGATCCCGTGGCAGCGGCGCGCGCCGGGTTTTCGCCACAGGAGGTAGAGGTGGATACGAGCGCCATCCTCCAGGGTGAGCCGGCGACCGTGCCGGTAGTCGTGGATGACCGGGCCTATACGATCCGAGTCCGTTTCCCGCAGGAACGTACCCAAACCGTAGACTCGATCAAGCACACTCTTCTGGTCAGCGGCACCGGCAAGACCGCCACGCTCGGCACGCTGACCAACATGGTGGAGATCCCGGGCCAGAACGAAATCCGGCGCGAGAATCTGCAGCGTGACGTGCAGGTGACGGCGCGCTTCGAAGGCATGAGCCTCGGTGAAGGCATGCCGAAAGTGCAGCAGGCCATCGCCGACCTCCACTTGCCGCCGGCGATCCGCGTGCAATACGGCGGCCTCTACGAAGAGCAGCAGAAATCCTTCAAGGATTTCGCCTTCGTGCTGGGGTTGGCGATCGTCCTGGTGTTTATCGTACTGCTCTTTGAATTCGGCGATTTTGCCGCGCCAATCTCGGTCTTGTGCTCGGCGCTGCTTTCCACGTGCGGCGTGTTTCTGGCGCTGCTCGTGACCGGAGTGACCTTCAACCTTTCGTCGTTCATGGGGCTGATCATGGTCATCGGTATCGTCGCCAAGAACGGCATTCTGTTACTCGATGCGGACCAGCGCTTCCGCGCGGAAGGAGTCGCTGCCGAGCAGGCGATGATTCAGGCGGGCGAGCGGCGGCTGCGTCCGATTCTGATGACGGCGCTCGCCACGGTCGCGGGCATGCTGCCCCTGGCCTTCGGCATCGGCGCGGGATCCCAAATGCTGCAACCCCTGGCCATCGCGGTGATCGGCGGCATCGTCGCTTCGATGGTCCTCTCCCTGGTAGTGACACCCGCGGTCCGCTTTTACATCGGCGGCCGCAACTAACGATTGCAAAAGGAGCTGTGATGAAGAGAATTCTGACGTTAGGTTTGATCGCGGTAGCGGCTTTTGCCGCCGAAGGCTACAAGGTGATCGGCAAGATCAAAATCGGCGGCGAAGGCCGCTGGGATTATGTGGCGATGGATAGCACCAACCGGCGCCTGTATGTCTCGCATGGCACCTCGGTTGCCGTAGTCGATCCGGATGCCGGCAAGGTAGTGGGCACGATCGACCAACTGCACGGCGTGCACGGCATCGCCATCGCGCAGGACCTGGGCAAGGGTTTCATCAGCAACGGACAGTCGAACAGCGTCACCATCTTCGACCTCAAGACGCTGGCGAAAACCGGCGAGCCGGCCACCGGCAAGAACCCGGACTCCATCTGTTACGAGCCCAAGACCAAGCGCGTCTATGCGTTCGACCACTCCGGCAACGAAGTGACGTCGATCGACGCGAAGACCGGTGACGTGCTCAAGAGCTTTCCTCTGGGGCCCGCGCCCGAATTCTGTGCCGTGGATGGAGCCGGCAAGGTCTACGCCAACCTGGAAGGCTCGAGCGAGGTACTCGAAATCGATGCCGCCAAAAACGAAGTGACACGGCGCACCTCGACCCTTCCCTGTGAAGGACCGAGCGGCCTGGCGATCGACGTGAAGAATAAGAAGCTCTTCTCGGTGTGCGACAAGGTGATGGCCATTACCGACATTCCGACCATGAAGGTGGTGGGGACGGCAGTGATCGGAAATGGGCCGGACGCCGCCGGGTACGATCCGGGCACGGGCCTGGCGTTCAGTTCGAACGGCGAGGGAACCCTGAGCATCGTCAAGCCGGTGAACGGGAAGTACGAGACCGTCGATACCGTTACCACCGAACGCGGCGCCCGCACCATGGCGGTGGACCTGAAGAATCACAAAATCTACCTCCTTGCCGCCGAATTCGGCCAGGCGCCGCCGCCTAAGGAAGGGCAGAAGCGGAGCCGTCCCCCGGTGGTTCCGGACTCGTTCCACGTCCTGGTAGTCGGGAAATAGCGGTACAACGGAGTGTGGGAGCCGGTGGGCACCCTCCATGCAGGCAGGAGCCGGAGAACGAAAGACGACCGTCGCCCTGACGTCGCTCGTGGCGGCAGCGGCGCTCACGGGGTTTAAGGCAGCGGTCGGCCTGCTTACGGGGAGCCTCGGCATCATCGCCGAGGCCGCCCACTCCGCTATCGATCTGGTGGCGGCCGGCGCGACCTATCTCGCCGTCCGCACCGCCGCGCGCCCACCGGATAGCGGACACCGGTATGGGCACGGTAAGATTGAGAACCTTTCAGCCTTGTTTGAGGCCGTGCTCCTGCTGGTAACGTGCGCGTGGATTGTGTACGCGGCCGCTCACCGCCTCGTGTCGGGCAACGCCGAGGTGCAAGTCACGGTCTGGTCCTTTGCGGTGATGTTCGCTTCGATCGCAGTCGACTGGTTTCGTTCCCGCGCGCTCTACCGGGTGGCAAAGGAAACCCGCAGCCAGGCCCTCGAAGCCGACGCGTTGCACTTTGCGACGGACCTTTGGAGCTCCGGCGTGGTGATCGTCGGATTGATCTGTGTCCGGCTAGCGAGCTGGCTGCCGGCTGCGTCCTGGCTCCGTCACGGTGATGCGGTGGCGGCCATCGCGGTCGCCGGGATTGCAATTACGGTCACTGTGCAGCTTGGCATGCGCGCCGTGCACTTCCTGATGGATGCCGCTCCCTCCGAAACGGAGGAGCGGATCGTCCGGGCCGCGGAGTCGGTGCCCGGCGTCGTCGATTGCCATAGCATACGCTTCCGCTATTCCGGTCCGACACTCTTTATAGATGCGCACATTTCGATGGATGGCCGCCTACCCCTTTCTCGTGCTCACGACATTGCCGATCAGGTGGAGTTGGCCGTTCAGGCCGAGCTTTCCGGCGCCGATGTAACCGTCCATTGCGAACCCGTTAAAGAAGATCTCTGAGAGACCTTCAGCAGGGATCGTTCGAACACCCCGGTGCAAAGAGCACCGGCAGCAAATTCTTCGAACTGCCGTCTGCGTAGCGTCTTGGGAGCCAGGTGACGGAAGAAATTAACCACGTTGTGGCCCACGTCGACGGGGCTCGTCTTCGTCGCGGTGTCGCTGAATCTCACCGAACTCCTCGAAGGGCCCGGATTGACGGGGCGTGCCTGGGAGTCAATGATGCAGCGCTCGCCGCCTCAGTTCGACAGATCATCCACAACGGGTTAGGATGTTCTCTGTGCCCTCGCCGTCCCTTCGGCGCCGGCCCGTTTCGCCTTTGACGCAATCCCGATGCGCATTGCACTGCTTGGTACTCGCGGCATTCCCGCGAACTATGGAGGGTTCGAGACCTTCGCTGAAGAGATCGCGACCCGGCTCGCTGCCCGCGGGCACGAAGTGGTCGTCTATTGCCGGCAGCGCTGGACGAGCAACCACTATTGGGGCGTGCGGCTGCAGTATATCCCGACCATCCGCCATAAGTACTTCGACACGATCGCCCACACCTTCGGTTCGACAATCCATCTGCTTCTGCATCGCACCGATGTCGCTCTCTACTGCAATGGCGCCAACGCGTTGTTCACGCTTTGGCCGCGCCTCGTCGGAGTCCCGGTAGTGCTGAATGTGGACGGCATCGAGCGCAAGCGCAAGAAGTGGAACCGGCTGGCGAAGGGCTGGTATCTGGTCTCCGAGTGGCTCGCGACCCTCTTCCCCACTCGCGTTGTCACCGATGCCGAAACCATCCGCGAATACTATCGGAGCCGCTATGGGAAAGACAGCATCTTCATTCCTTATGGCGCCGAGTTAGGTAAGTTGGAAAGTTCGGACATACTCGCGAAGCTGGGGCTCGAGCGCGGACGCTATTTCTTATACGTCAGCCGCATGGAGCCGGAGAACCACCCGCTCGAAGTCCGCCAAGCCTTCGAATCGGTCGAAACTCCGATGAAACTCGCGCTGATCGGCGACGCTCCTTATGCAGAGGAGTACATTCGTGCGGTCAAAGATACCCGCGACCCGCGCATTCTCATTCCCGGAGGCGTCTACGGCGTGGGATACCGTGAGCTGGGGTCGCATTGCTTCGCTTACATCCATGCGACCGAGGTCGGCGGGACGCACCCGGCGCTGATCGAAGCCATGGGCCGCGGGGCGCTGGTGCTCTATCGCAATACGCCGGAAAACGCCGAGGTCACGGGCGACGCCGGCATTCCCTTCGAGCCTGCCGAATTGGCCGAGAAGTTACGTGCGGTGCTGGCGATGCCGGAAGAAGAGCATGAGTCCCTCCGCCGCCGCGCCCTGGAGCGCGTTCGCGAACGCTACTCCTGGGACGCGGTGACGGATGCTTATGAAAAGCTACTTTTGGGCGTCGCTAAGTGACGGAGGCCACGAGGCCGCAGCTGAGCCGAATTGCGGGTTAGGGCTCGTCCCCATCTGGAACACCAGGGTTCCTCCACGAGCGATCTCGGCATGGGAGAACCACACCCGGTTCAGCGGTTTGCCGTTCCAGCGTACCGATTGGATGTACTTCGCATCCGCGGAATTTCCCTTCGCCTCGATCGCGAGCTTATGCCCCGCTGGGAGTGTGATGGTCGCCTTGTCCACCAGTGGGCTGCCGAGCACATAATTTCCGCTCGCCGGGTCCACGGCGTAGAAGCCAAGCGCGCTGATCACGTACCAGGCCGACATCTGGCCGCAGTCTTCATTACCCGCGACGCCATCGGGATCGTCGTGATACTGAGTGTCCAGCAAATCGCGGACCCTCGCCTGAGTCTTGTAGGCGGCGCCTGCGTAGTCGTACAGGTAGGCGATGTGGTGGCTCGGCTCGTTGCCGTGCGCGTACATGCCCACCAGCCCCGTCATATCCGCGGGGACCTCGCCCTTGATCTCCGTCTTAACGGTGAACAGTTCGTCGAGTTTGCGAATGAACGCGTCGGTCCCGCCTAGCAGGCTTACGTACCCGCGCGGATCCTGCTGTGCAGCGAAGGTTCCCTGCCACGAGTTCGATTCGGTGAAGTCCCGCCACTTCTTCGAGGTTCCGGTCGCAGTTGGATCGAACGGCTCCGCCCATGCGCCGCTCTCGAGCCGCGGGCGGATGAAGCCCACGCTCTTATCCCAGAGGTTGCGATAGTTCGCCGAGCGCGCCCGCAGCGTGTTGTAGTCGTCCATGTTTCCCGCGGCGCGCGCAATTTGCGCCACGGCCCAATCGTCGTACGAGTATTCCAGGGTCTTGGTGGCGGATTCCGCCTCGCGGTCGCTGGGGATGTAGCCGAGCTTCCGGTAGTAGCCGAGGCCCTGATAATCATCGTCCATTGCCCGCTTTCGCATTACTGTGTAGGCGCGCTTCCAATCGATCCCCTGGAAGCCTTTCACGTACGCCTCGGCGATGACCGAAGCCGAATGGTATCCGGTCATGCAGAGCGTTTCTTCGCCCTGGAGCGGCCACACCGGCACGCCCTGGGGGCTCTCCTCCGCCATCCGGATCAGGCAGTTCACCATCGAAGGAACGCGATCCGGCATGAGGATGGTGCTCAGCGGACTCCACGCGCGGTAGGTATCCCACAGCGAGAAGGTGCTGTAGTTGTGCTCGCTCGGCGGCCATGTGGTGGATCTGGCCGTCCATGCCGCGATACTGGCCGTCCACGTCGTCGAACAGAGTCGGCGCCACCATGGTGTGGTACAGCGCCGTGTAAAAGATGGTGCGGTTCGCTTTATTCGAGATTTCCGCAGACACGCGGGAAAGCTCGCGCGACCACGAGGCGTGTGCCGCCTTCCGCACTCCATCGAAATCCCACGCCGGAATCTCCTGCTCGAGATTGCGCATCGCGCCCTCGATGCTCACCCCGGAGATCCCGACCTTCACTTCGATGATTTCGCCGGCCGCGGTGTTGTAGTGGACCAGCGCCTTGAGCGATGTGCCCTCGGCCTGCCGGACACCTGCCGCGAGTGCCGCTCCGTTCGAGACGATCTCCGGCGTCAGGAACGGCTTCGAAAACTTCATGACGAAGAAGATCTGACGCCCGCGCGCCCAAGCGTTCACCCGGCGGCCTCCGACGATCGTACGGTCGTCCAGGATCCGGATCTCCGAGGACATCACGTGGTTTCCGGCTCCGTACATGTGGGCGAAGTCCACCATGAAATGGGCGGAGTCGCTCTTGGGAAAGGTGTAGCGGTGAATGCCGGCTCGTTCGGTGGCGCTGAGCTCGGCCTTGATTCCGTAGTCGCTCAGGATCACGGAGTAGTATCCGGGTTCGGCCGTTTCCTGGGAATGCGAAAATCGCGACCGGTAGCCGCTGCCCGGATCTTCCCGCGTGCCTGGCTCCAGCTTGTCCGGACCCGTTCCCGGCATCACCAGCACGTCCAGCATGTCGCCGACGCCGGTGCCGCTCAGGTGAGTATGGCTGAAGCCCATGATCGAGCTGTCCGAGTAGTGGTAGCCGGAGCACCAGTCCCAGCCGTCGTTGAAGGTATCGGGGCTGAGCTGCACCATACCGAACGGAACGGTGGCGCCCGGATAGGTGTGGCCATGGCCACCGGTGCCGATGAAAATGTTGACGGACCGCGTCGGATCCTGCGTCGCAGAGCCGGCCGCAAAGACGATCGCCGGCCCGAGAAGGGCAATCCAAATTCTTGTGAGTCGCATTGCGATTTTTGAGGGACGCGGAAGACGGCGCCCTGGTAAAGCACAGTCTAACTGCCTGCACGAGTGCGAACAAGGTGAGCCCCCTGCTGCGAATGCAGGTGACGCTTCGTTATACTCGCAGCCGATGGAACGCAGAGCCTTCTTTCAATCGATTCTCGCCGCGCCCGCACTCTCCGCCGCGGCTGCTCAAGACGTTAGCGACCGCCAGAAGGGACTGCCGCCGCTGACGATCAAAGATGTCAAGGTAATCACGACCAGCGCCGGAGGCAACTACCGTTGGGTGTTCCTGAAGATCCTCACCAGCGAGCCGGGCCTTTACGGCATCGGGTCGGCCAACGACAATTACCAGACGGCGGCGGTGATCTCCGCGCTCGAAAAGAACCTCAAACCGTGGCTCATCGGCAAGGATCCGGACCGCATCGAGGATCTCTGGCAGAGCGCGAACTTCCGCACCTATTGGCGCGGCGGCCCGATCAATAACAAGGCGCTCGCCGCCATGGACGAGGCATTGTGGGACATCAAGGGCAAACGCGCCGGCATGCCCATCTACGAAATCCTCGGGGGCCGCGCCCACGATGCCGTTGCCTGCTACGACCACGTTTCCGGGCGCAGCAAGGACTCGGCCGTCGAAGCGGTCAGCCGCTCCATGGAATCCGGCTTCCGCCACATCCGCCTGCAATACGGCGAAGGCTACGGCGGCGGCGGATTCATCCCGCCCAACCAGGGCAACCGCGCCGAGGGCGGCTACCAGGGGCGCGCCTTCGATGAAGACCTGTATGTCGAGACGATCCCGCCGGTTTTCGAATATGTCCGCTCCAAGATTGGATTCGAGCCCAAGCTGATTCACGACGTGCACTCGCACCTCAGCGCGTCGAACGCCATTCTGTTTTCGAAGAAGATGGAGCCGATCCACATGTATTTCGTGGAAGACCTGCTCTCGCCCGAACGGCTGGCGTGGTACCGCGAAGTGCGCAAAGCGTGCGCCACCCCGCAGGCCGTGGGCGAAGTCTTCAGCAATCCCGCGGAATACTATCCTCTTATTGCCGAGCGCCTGGTCGATTTCATCCGCACTCGCGTGACCGCGATCGGCGGCATCACGCAGGCCAAGAAGATCGCGACACTGTGCGAAGTGTTCGGCGTGAAGACCGCGTTCCAGGAAGGCGGGGAAAACGACCCGGTCAATCAATTGGCCGCCTACCACGTGGACATTTCGAGCACGGCGTTCGGTATCCAGGAAGAGAACCACTTCCCGCCGCGCGTGCACGAGATGTTTCCCGGCATTGCCGAGATCCGCAAAGGCTACATGTACGGCAGTGGCCGCCCCGGTCTCGGCATCGACATCAATGAGGAGATGGCGGCGAAGTTTCCGATCACCGAACCGCGCAACGGAGGCGCCTACGGTACCGACCGTAAGATCGACGGCACCGTAGTGACCCCCTGAGTTGCCGGCGGATTACTGCGTCATCGAGGGCGGCGCGTCCGCGGGCGCGCTTCCCCATGACAATTCGGACGCGGCCCCATCACCAGGACCAGCGTGCCTCCCGCTGCGATGTCTTCCTGCCGGAACCATGCCCGGTTCAAGGGCTTGCCATTGAGCCTGGCGGATTGAATGTATTTGTTCTGCGCGGAGACGCTTTCCGCCCGGACGGTGAAGGTCTTGCCGCCCTCCAGCCGGATGCGCGACTCTTCGAACAGCGGGCTGCCGATCTCGTACGCCGGCTGGCCAGGGCAAACCGGATAGAAGCCCATCGCGCTGAATACGTACCACGAAGACATCGCACCGCCATCTTCATCTCCGCAGATGCCGAGCGGCCCGTCGCCGTACCACACGTCCATGATCTGGCGGACGCGGCGCTGCGTCTTCCAGGGCTGCCCGCAATAGTCGAACAGGTAAGGAATGTGGAAGGCCGGCTCGTTCCCCTGCGGATAGAGGCCGATCAATCCGGTCATATCGGGAAACTGTCCGAGGAAGGCGAACTTAGAGGTGCCGGGGCTTTCTTCGAAAAGCTGATCGAGCTTGGCGGCGAATTTCTCGCGTCCGCCCATCAGCGCCATCAGTCCGGCCGGATCGTGCTGCACGTGCCAGGTGTAGACCCAGGCGTCGCACTCGGCGAACCAGGCGCGTCCGCCCTGCCCGCCGCCGAGTTTCGGATCGAAGCCTTCCACCCATTCGCCATCGGCGCTGCGCGGCGCCATGAAGCCCGTGCGCGCGTCGAACACCTTGGCGTAATTGTGCGCGCGCTTCATGAAGTAGACGTAGTCGTCCTCTTTGCCGAGTCCTTTCGCTACCTGCGCGAGACACCAATCGTCGTAGCAGTTTTCCAGCGTTACGGAAACCGACTGCCGGTGCTCGGAAGGATGGACTTCCGCTACCGTCTCGGCTTCGCCCCTGGCCAGCGCGGGAAAGAATCCCTTGTCGAAGTAGATCTGGTCCAGCGCGGTTGCCGGGCCGCGGCGCCACGGCAGCATGGTCGATTCCATGGCATTCTTCTTCATGCCGGCGTATGCCGCCTCGACGTCGAAATTGCGATAGCCCTTGGTGTACAGGTCAGCGATCAGCGCGGTGGAATGGTGGCCGATCATCACCCCCTGCTCGCCGCCGACGGAGGGGAACGATGGCAGCCAGCCGCTCTGCTGGAACATCCGGATGTACGACCGCACCATATCGATCTGCCGCGAAGGTTCGATCAGCAGCGAAAGCGGATGCGCGCTGCGGTAGGTGTCCCACAGTCCGTCGTCCACATAGAAATCGTGCCCGTCGGCCGAGTGCACCTGATGGTCGTAGCCGCTATAGTAAAGGCCGCCTTCGGTGATATCGGTCATGCGGCACAGCGTGCGATAGAGCGCCGTATAGAAGATGGTCCGTTGCCGCTCGGTGCCGCCCTGGATGGCGATCGTGCCCAGCGCCTGGTTCCATGCGGCCCGCGCCTTCGTCTTCACCGCCTCGAATCCCCAGGCCGGAATCCCGGAAACGAGGTTCTTCCTCGCCTGGTCCGCGCTGATATACGAGATACCTACGCGAACCTCGACCTGCTGTCCCGCAGTCGACGGAAAATCTGTGCCGAACCCGACGTGTTCGCCGGATTGTTTGGCCTCCTCTCCGAGGTTGCTGCCTCTCCAGGTGCGATAGCCCGCCACCGGCTTCGAGAATTCGGCGTAGAAATAGAAGCGGACGCCGCGCGCCCCTTCGTTCCGTCCGGAGGATCCGCTACCCAGGACGGCGTTCGGCCCCACCACCTCGAGTTCGCCCGACAGCAGGTTGAGCGCCAGGTGTCCGTGTGCCGCTGCCGGGAAGGTGAACCGGTAGTAGGCGGCCAGCGGCGTGGCAGTCGCCTCGGCTGTCACATCGAAATCGTCCAGCCGGACCTTGTACCAATACGGTGTGGAGGTCTCGAAATCGTGGTCGTAATGCGAGGCCATTTTCGCGGCGTCGAACGAAAACTCTCCGGTGTAGGCCGTCAGGACCGCGGAGGCGGCGGGAAATCCGAAAATCCGGTCCGCGAGATACCGGTCCCCGAAGCCGGGCGTGGTGACCGGCGCGATTCGGGCCATTCCGTGTGGATACTGCACATAAGGAACCGTGGCCGTAAGCAAATGGCCGATGGTGCCGATATTCGGATTGACATATTCGACGGGGTCTTTCGTGCGCGGTGGCTGAGCCGTCCAGGCCAGTCCCGCCGCGGCGCAGATGAGGAACGCCCGATGCAAAATGGACATGAAGTTCTCTTTCTATGAAATGGCACTACAAGTCTAACTTGGCGCGGCCGCGTTCAGTCCGATCTGGACATCGCCTTTCGATGCGTTTTCGATCTGCGCGGGCCCTGTAAAGAGATTTCCAGTGACGATGGCGCTGGTCACGCCTGCTCCCAGCGCAATGTGCCGCTTCTTCTGGCGAAACTCGCAGCCGCGGACCAGTACGTTGCCGGAGGATGCCTGGATGGCGGCACGGTCGCCCTCTTTGCTCCATTGCACGAAGGTGCAGTCGCTGAAGCCGACCGTGCCCGCGGCCGGCGATCTTCGCGATCTGATTGCACGGCCCCCAGAAGGCGCTATTGCTGAAGCGCACGACGCCTTTGTTTTCGCCGGCCCGACCTCCACCATGGTCGGATCGTCGCCGTGGAACGAGGTGAATTCCGCGTTGGCGATCAACAGGCCGTAGGGAGCGCTCTGTTCCACCAGCACGGCTCGGTTGCAATCGTCGGCGCCGATGCCGAGGAAGTTGCCGTTGCAATCGCCGGTCGCGGTGTGGATGAACTTGTAGCCCACGCGATAGCCGAAAGCGAAGGTGTTCAGCACGTACTCCCAATCGGCGCGGCCGAAGATGAAGGCCTCGCCATTTTCCGTCTGCCACTGGTAGACCTTGCTGCGGCCGCTCCACCACGGGTTGAAGTGCACATTCTCGATGCGGCCGATGTCGTAGATCGCGTCCACCAGGATGCCGCGGCGCAGCGGC
This sequence comes from Terriglobia bacterium, assembly GCA_963796675.1. Classification (GTDB taxonomy): domain Bacteria; phylum Acidobacteriota; class Terriglobia; order Bryobacterales; family Bryobacteraceae; genus CAWCDJ01. Next base: position 190,351 of record CAWCMS010000011.1, on the reverse strand, counting down.
TGGCCTGTCACGTTCCGGATGTTGTGCCGCTCATTGCGGGCTGGCGTCGATGCCCTGATAGGGATTGAGTAGTTCGACATCGAGGACCGCCGGATTCTTGCCGCGCATCGCGAAGGTCCACGGATAGGCGGCGGGAACGTCGTCGGTAACCTGCTCCGGGTAGTAGATGGTCAGCCCGGCGACGGTGCTGTTGGTGTCCAGGGTGAGGAAGGGTTTGCCGTCCTCCTGGCCCTTGCCCGCGGTGACGAACAGCGCCGTGCCGTCCTCGCCCGGCTTGGGTTGCGCCGGCGGACGGCCGTTGCGGAGCCCGGTATGCGAAGGCACGCAATTATATGATCCGCGCAGGGTGACGCCCTGCGGCATCGCGAGCGTTCCCCGGCAGAGATAGCGGCCGGAGGGGGCGTAGACGGTTCCGCCGCCCGCCTTCGACGCGGCATCGAGCGCCCGTTGAAACGCGGCGGTGTCATCGGTGGCGCCGTCTCCCACGGCGCCGTGTTTGCGGACGTTCTCCAGGGAAATCGGCTTCGCCGGCTCCTGCCGCGCGCGCTGCCTGCGGTTCGAACAGGGCCGTCGGCGCCCGTGGCGGCGCCTCCTAGCGACAACCACTCCCGGCGCGAGGCCGGCCGTTTTTCGTGAGGATTCATAGTTTGGGTCCGAACTTTCAGCTTACGGTCTGAGCAACTGGCCTCACAATGTTAGCCGCGATACAAAATGCCTCGGAGATCAGCGCGTGCTCAAGTCTGCACGTGAAATGTTCGCCCTGAAGGGTTAACTATACGCTGTAGGACCCGACCGGAGTGACGTGATGAGATATGGAGATGGGGCTCCCTCAAATGTGGGTGCGGAGCGGTTACCTTGCGTCGGTAAACGCAGCGTCTTCACGCGTGGTTTTCGTTTGGCTCGGCAAACAGTACTCCCTGGGGAATCGGGCGATCTGGAGTTTCGCGGGCACTGGTTCCTGGTGGACAGAAATCCGACACATTTTCGGCTGAGGAGACAAGACGGAATCGAAAATGCCGCATATTCCGGGCCCGGATACGTATCGATTCGCCCCGAGCAACTCCTTCAGGGACTGTGGATTGGCGAAGCGCAACAGTGCCAAGTCCAGCCCTTTCTGGTGGAGAGCCCCGGGAAAGCTCTCTCGGCTTATGTAGCGGGACGGCCTTCCGCCGATCCACCGAAATCCCCGATGAAGTGTGGCGGCCTGGACCACTTGCGTCTCGAGCGGATCACGGAATTGTCCAGGTCCATCTGTCCAACGAACTCTCCCTGGAAAAACTTGCATCGGTCGTCTACCTCAGCTCTTTTCATCTCTGCCGGATGTTCAAGATCTCAACCGGGCACACGCTTCACCAGTACGTGATCCGACGGCGGATCGAACGGTCGCAAAAGTTGTTGATGCAGAACAAACTCAGCGTCGCGGAAATTGCAGCCTGCCGTGGGCTTTGGCGGACAGAGCCAGTTTACCAGCGCTTTCCGGCGGTTCACCGGATTGCCGCCGGGAGCGTGGCGGCGGATGATCATGAGCTAACGCAAGCGTCTGTGGCCTTTGCAACGCTCTCTGTCCAGGACGTCATGGATGCGGTACAACATGCCGGGAACGGGAAAGGGACGAGAGCGCCTGCCGGGTGATCATCAGTAGCTCGTTTCTCCCGGCTCCTCCTCCGAACACTGAATTCTCAGGTAATCCGGCTCAAGAAAGATACAGGTGGTGGCGCCATTCCGGCCTCTTTCCCAGTGAAACCGGGGTTGCCTAGATCCGCAAGTACTCCGGTGTACCGGACGTCGATCATCCTGTGTTTTTGATTGTCGGCGCCCACGTTTGGACGTTCCGATGAAGCACAATGGAGGCAACCGTCTCTTCGCGGTGAGTCAATGCGCAACTGGTTATCGAAGGAAGGTGGACGCGCGGGCCGCGGCCATCGATTCTTACGTCGAGGCCTGTTCCAGTCGCCCGCGAAAGGCGACCACAGGCGTCGGGGTGGGGCAGTTGCAAGCATCCCGCAGTGGAATGAATTTCGAATCCCAAGCGCCAAATGCGAGCATATACTCACATATCCTCCAGGAACTCAGCTGCGGCTGGATTCTCGCCCGGCGACTCACAGTCGCCTGTTCTGTCGCGGATTCCTGGCACAACCCGATCCTGATTCACTTCGAGACGTATGCGCAGCTGATGAACTGCCCTTCCGCCCCGCCTTGAACAGAATCAGATAGGCCGACTACCCTGTCTTGCGACTCGTGCGGATGTTTTGGGCTATTGTCGCTGTCTTTAGGCGTTGGAATCGCCTGACTTCTTGGCCAAAAGCGTCTGAACCACGGTATCGTTCGCCGGTAACTCCTTTTCGGCTGTCACCGTTTGTCCCCTCCACCTTCCCCTCCCCCATTGTGCCGCGGCCCTCTCGGAGCTACACTTCGAGCCATGAGAGAATGCATAGTTCCCACTCTCGTTCTCTTATTCCTTTCGGCCGTCGCCGCCGCTCCGGGCGCAGCAGGACGCCGGGAAACCGGTGGACGACTCCAAGGGCCTCTGCCGCATCACGGCGCCGCCCGATTGGATCCCGCTCTCGGACACCTCCGGGGCCATCGTTTTCAAGGACGCCACCACCGCCATCGCCGTCGTGACCAGCCAGCCGGGGCAGGCGTTCCAGCCCATGCCGGAAGCCATCCAGCGGATGCTTCGCATCACCAAAGAGAAGATGTTCGAAAACACGCAGAAGCGAACGTTCTACCAGGACCGGACTTCCCGCAACGCCGATGATTCCAATGCCTTCAGCATCAGCGTTCCGGCCAAGAGCGGCACCTGCAGTTGCCACATCGTGTTCCTGCCGGCGGTCTCCCCACGAGACCGTGCGCAAGATCGCACTCAGCCTTGTGCCGGCTACCGCCGGCGGCAAAGGAGTAGTTATTTCGCGGTGAATCGCGCCCAGCCGCGCGCCGGCATATCGCCCAGGATGTCCTTCATCCAGGCGAATTCCGGATGCTTGGCCAGGTGCTCGGCGGCTTTGAAGTTCGTTCCGCAGGCGTGGCCCAGCGCCGCCGTCAACGACAGCTTCTGTACGCCGGCCGTGTCCGTCACCTTGTTCTGCACGGCGCCCGCCGGGGCGTAGGGCGGCTGCCAGGTGCCCATGCCGCGCGGCGAAATTTCGACATGCCCGCAGAGCGTGCGCTCGCCCGGGTCCTCGCGGCCCGTGAAGGTGTCGAAGTGGTCGGAGAGGAACTTCTGCCCCAGCGCCACGTCGATCTTGCCCTTGTTCTCCTCCATCAGCTCGATCCAGCGGATGTGCCGGGCGTTCTCGCTGCGGCTCTTATCGTTGAGGTCGAAGTCGGTCTCCTCCTTGGTCAGCTTGGGGTCGGCCGGGAAATTGGAGCCGACGAAGTAGCCGTCCTTGGTGCGCTTCAGGGTGACGTTCTTCAGGCCCAGTTCCAGGCTCGCGATCTCGTTGGTCTTGCGGTCGGCCACCAGCCAGTTGTTGGCGTAGCCGCCGTTGTTGCCTTCTTTCATGATGCGCGCGAAATCGTCGATCGATTCGGCATACTGCATGGCCTTGCGGGCGCGCACGAATTCCGGCATGCCGTTGGGGTCGAAGCCGGTGAAGCCGGTGATGGTGGTCTCGGTGATCACGATGCCGGCCGAGTTCATGCCGAAATCGTCGCCGCTGTGGATCAGGCCGGCGGCGCCGTCCATCAGGATGCGGTGGCCCTTCGCGGGCACGATGTCGAAGACGATGTTCCAGCGCTCGCCCGGAAGAGTAGCTGGTCCAGTTGTTGTGGCCGATCACCACGCGGCCGTCCTTCGTGTAGCTGCCGGTGGCGACGAAGGCGCTGCAATGGTCGCCGGGGCCCGTGCCGGCTTCGCTGCCCGGATGCTGCTGGTTGTAGATCTTGTCGTAATAGGGCAGCTCGAGCCACGCGTTCAGCGCCACGATGTCCCAGAGGTCGAGCTTCGACTTGCGCGCCTTGAGCCCTTCCACGATGCCGTTCAGCTCTTCGCGGTACTCCGCGTCCACGTGCGGCCAGAGGACTTCCTGCGCCGCCTTGCGGAAGAACTTCCAGTCCTTCTTCTCGTCGTGGGCCATCTCGGCGGAGATCGCCTTGAAGTTGTCCTGGATTTCGGCCGAGAGCAGGTAGCCGTGTTGGAAGCCGATCTCGCGCGGCGTGCCTTCCAGGTGGACCTGGATCCAGCCGGCGCGGGGAGCCGAACGCGGTGGCTCGCCTCAGTCGCGCATCGCGGTTCGCGGGAAATCAGCGTGAAGGCGAGGCCAAGCAAGAGCAGGCCGAGCAGCAGGGCGGTGCGTCGCATCCCGCTATTATAGAGCTAATGGCCGAATCCGAGCCGCGCCCGCAGGGAAGCGGCATAAAAAAGCTCACAGCACATGTGAAGGCCGCGGGTTGAGCGTCCAAGCTGAGTCCAAAGTTGTTGGACCAGGTTCTGGCCGCGCTGCCCCGCTGGCCCGATGAGAATGTGCTGGTCGGGTTTGACACGGCCGACGATGCCGGCGTGTACAAGCTGACGGCGGAGCTTGCCCTGGTCCAGACGGTGGATTTCTTCACTCCGATTGTCGACGATCCCTTTACTTACGGCGCGATCGCCGCGGCCAACTCGCTGAGCGATGTCTATGCCATGGGCGGACGGCCCCTCTCGTCGCTCTCGATTCTGGCGTGGCCCGCCAAGGGCGATCTCGACGACCTGCGCCAGATTCTGCGCGGCGGCGCGGAGAAAATGCACGAGGCCGGCTGCTCCATCCTGGGCGGCCACAGCGTGGCCGATGACGAGATCAAGTTCGGCTACGCGGTGACCGGCACGGTGCATCCGGACCGGCGTCAAGGCGAACGCCGGCGCGCGCCCGGGCGACGCGCTGGTCTTCACCAAGCGGATCGGCACCGGCGTGATCGCCACCGCGCTGAAGCGCGGCATCGCGGCGGCCGAGCACGAGGACGCCGCGACCGAATCGATGCTGACGCTCAACCGCCGCGCCTGCGAGGAGATGCTGCGCTACGACGTGCACGGCTGCACGGATGTCACCGGCTTCGGACTGCTCGGCCATGCGCGCGAGATGGCGCTGGCGAGCGGCGTGACGATCGAAATCGACGTGGCCGCGGTGCCGCTGCTGCCGGGCGCGCTCGAATATGCGCGGCTGGGCGCGATCCCCGGCGGCCTGAAGAACAATCGCGAGTTCGCCTCCTGCGCGGTGGCCTCGGAGATCGAAATCCCGCGCGAAACCGAAGACCTGCTCTACGATCCGCAAACCTCCGGCGGCCTGCTGATCTCGCTCCCCGAAGCGGACGCCGCGGCGCTCGAACGCGCCCTGAGCGGCGCGCAGCGCATCGGCCGTGTCACGGAACGGGGAGAGAAGCCGATCCGACTGTTATGAACGATCAACCCATCATCGTCGCCCTCGACGTGGAATCCGCCGATGACGCCCGCACCCTGGTGCGCCGCATCGGCAAAAACGCCAACTTTTACAAGGTCGGAATGGAACTCTATGCCGCGGCCGGAATGACGGTGGTCCGCGAACTGCTCGCCGAAGGCAAGGAGGTCTTTCTCGATCTGAAGTTCTACGATATCCCCGAGACCGTGAAGCGCGCCGTGGCGCAAGTGGCGCGCACGGGCGTGCGGTTTCTGACCATCCACGCGGTGCCTTCGGTGATGCGCGCGGCGGTGGAGGGCAAGGGCGATTCGCGCCTGCAGCTGCTCGGCGTGACCGTGCTCACCAGCTTCGGTCCAGAAGACCTGCGCGAGATGGGTCACGAGTGCAGCGCCGCCGAACTGGTGGCCTCGCGCACGCGCCAGGCGAAGACCGCCGGTGTGGAGGGCGTGGTCTGCTCGCCGCTTGAAGCCTCCGCGGTACGCGCGATCGGCGGTCCGGACCTGATCATCGTCACCCCGGGAGTACGCTCCGCCGGCGCGGCCAAGGGCGACCAGAAGCGTGTGGCGACGCCCGCCGAAGCCATCCAGGCGGGCGCCAACTACGTGGTGATCGGCCGCCAGATGACGCGCGCCGCCGATCCGGCCGGCGAAGCGGCCCGCGTCCTAGAGGAAATGGCCGTGATATGAGCCGCGCCAGGGCCATCCGCATCGGCACCTCGGGATGGCATTATCCGCACTGGCGCGGACCTTTCTACCCGGAGAAGTTTCCCGCGTCGAAGATGCTTGAGTTCTACACCCGGCACTTCGACACCGTGGAGTTGAACAACACGTTCTACCGGTTGCCGACGGAGCATGGCGTCAAAGAGTGGCGTGCCGGCGTTCCGAAGGGCTTTCTCTTCGCCGCCAAGGGCAGCCGTTACCTCACCCACATGAAGAAGTTGAAGGACCCGGCAGCCGGGATCGAGAAGTACTTCGACCGGATCGGCGGCCTGGGGAACAAACTCGGCCCCATCGTGTTCCAGCTTCCGCCGCACTGGGAGGTGAACACGGAGCGCCTCGAAGCGTTCCTGAAAGCCCTGCCTCGCCGGCGTCACTACGCGTTCGAGCTGCGCGATCCCTCGTGGCATACCGCGGAGGTCTACAAGATTCTGCGCCGCCATCGCGCGGCATTCTGCATGTTCGAAATTGCGGGCTTCCGCTCCGGCTACGAACTTACGGCGAACTTCACCTATATCCGGCTGCACGGTCCGGGGGACGCCTACCAGGGCAGCTATCCGCCGCGCACCCTCAAGGCCTGGGCGAAGCGCATCCGCGAGTGGCAGCACGACCTGCGCGAGATTTACGTCTATTTCGATAACGATCAGGCCGGCTATGCGGCGAAGAACGCCCTGAGCCTGAAACGGCTGCTCGAGTAAGCTTCGTACAATAGAAGCAGTGAAGGTCCCGGTTGCCCTGGCGGCGATGGCCTGGATCCTGCCTCTCCACGGCCAGGATGCCCGGGAGATCGTCCGCCACTCCCTCGAACTGGACCAGGTCAACTGGTCCCGCGCCAAGGATTACACCTGGAACGCCCGCGACGTGGAACGCCGGCTCGATTCGAACGGCCACGTGCAATCCGTGCATTCGGAAGGCTGGGAGACCCTGATCCTTTACGGTCTGCCCTACCGCCGCACCACCGCGCGCGACGGCAAGCCGCTGCCGGCCGACCAACAGCGCAAGGAGCAGCAAAAGCTCGACCGGTACACCGCGAAGATTAAAGGCGAAGCTCCCGCCGAACGCCAGCGCCGCCTCGATCAATACGAACGGGACCGCAAGAAAGCCCGCGACCTCTTCCGTGAAATCCCCAACCTCTACGACTTCCACCTGGATGGCGATACCGTCATCGACGGCCGTCCGGTCTGGATCATCTCCGGCACACCGCGCCCGGGCGCACAGCCGAAGAGCAGCGAAGCAAAGGCGCTGCTCAAGATCCGCGGGCGCATCTGGATCGACAAATCGGAGTACCAGTGGGTGCGGATCGAGGCTGAGACCACGGCCGTCATCTCCTGGGGCATCTTCCTCGCGCGGCTCAATCCCGGCGCGCGTCTGGTCTTCGAACAGACGCGCGTGAACGACGAGGTCTGGCTGCCGAAACGCCAGTGGACGCGCGGCTCCGGGCGCATCGGTCTGCTCAAAAAGCTCGCCATGGAGGACGAAATCACCTGGAGCGACTACCGGAAGTTTCAGGCCGAATCAAAAATTGTCTCCGATCCGAAATAACCCGTTATGCTATCTCTGATGCCGGAATACATCGGAGCTATCGACCAGGGGACCACCAGCACGCGCTTCATCGTTTTTGACCGCGCCGGCCGCCTGGTGACCACCGCGCAAAAAGAGCATCAGCAGATCTATCCGCAGCCGGGCTGGGTGGAGCACGACGCGGAGGAGATCTGGCTGCGAACCCAGCAAGTGGTGCGGGAGGCCATGGAATCGCGCGGCCTCAAGCCTTCGGACCTCGCCGGAATCGGCATCACCAATCAGCGCGAGACCACCGTGCTGTGGAACCGCAAAACCGGCCGGCCGCTGGCGAACGCCATCGTGTGGCAGGATACCCGAGTCGGCGACGACGTCACCGAATTCGCGCGCCACGGCGGCGCCGACCGCTTCCGCGCCAAGACGGGGCTGCCGCTCTCCACGTACTTCAGCGGCCTCAAACTGCGCTGGCTGCTGGAGCACGTTCCCGGCGCGCGCCAAGGGGCCGAAGCGGGCGAACTGCTGTTCGGCACCATCGACACGTTTCTGCTCTGGCGCCTCACCGGCCTGCACGTTACCGATTGCACCAATGCCAGCCGCACGCAGTTGATGAGTCTCGAAACGCTTGATTGGGATCCCGAACTGCTTTCGGCCTTCGGCATCCCGCGCCAGCTCCTGCCCGCGATCCGCTCGAGCAGCGAATGCTATGGCGAAGCGACGCTCGACGCGATCCGCGGCGTCCCTGTGGCCGGCATCCTGGGCGACCAGCAGGCGGCGCTGGTCGGGCAGACCTGCTTCAATGCCGGCGAGGCCAAGAACACCTACGGCACCGGCTGCTTCCTGCTGATGAACACCGGGACCGAGATCGTGCAGTCGCGCTTCGGCCTGCTCACCACCGTGGCATTCCGGATGCAGCACGCTCCTGCGCACTACGCACTCGAAGGCAGTGTCGCCATCACCGGCGCGCTGGTGCAGTGGGTGCGCGACAATTTCGGGCTGATCGCCAGCAGTCCCGAGATCGAAATGCTGGCGCGCACGGTGGAAGACAACGGCGGCGTCTACTTTGTGCCGGCGTTCTCCGGCCTCTACGCGCCCTATTGGAAGCACAATGCGCGCGGCATCATCGCCGGACTGACGCGGTACACCAACAAGGGCCACCTGGCCCGCGCCGTCCTCGAAGCCACGGCCTACCAGACGCGGGAAGTGGTGGAGGCGATGGAGAAGGACGCGGGCGTGCCGGTCAACGTCCTGCGCACCGATGGCGGCATGGTCGAGAACAACCTCCTGATGCAATTCCAGTCAGATATACTGAATCGCGCGGTGGTGCGTCCTGCCATCAAGGAAACCACGGCGCTGGGAGCGGCGTATGCCGCCGGACTCGCAACCGGCTTTTACGCCAATGTTGACGAGTTGCGCGCCCAGTGGTCGGTGGATCGTACCTGGCACCCTGTCATGGAGACGGACCGCCGCGAGCGCATGTTCCGCTTCTGGAAGAAGGCAGTGGAGCGCTCATTCGACTGGCTGGAAGATTAGGAGACCGGGGATGGAGAAACAGATGTTCGGCGAATTCATGGGCACACTGGTGCTGGTCCTGATGGGCAACGGGACGGTCGCCAACGTGCTGTTGAAGAAGTCGAAGGCCGAAGACTCAGGGTGGATCGTCATCGCCACGGGATGGGGACTCGCCGTGCTGCTCGGGGTGCTGGTTTCGATCGCCTGCGGCAGCGCCGATGCGAATCTGAATCCCGCCGTCACCCTGGGATCGGCCGTGAAGACCGGCGACTTTAGTAAGTTCCTGCCCTACTTCGTGGCGCAGATGGCCGGTGCGATGGTCGGCTCCACGCTGGTCTGGCTGCACTTCTATCCGCACTGGCGGGAGACGTATGACGCCGATCGAAAGTCGGCCTGCTTCTTCACCTCGCCCGCGATCCGTAACTTCCCCGCCAACCTGGTGAGCGAGATCATCGGAACTTTCGTTCTCGTGGTCGTGGCCGGCGCCATCTTCTCGAAAGCCGTCTCGGCGACCGGCCCGGCCCCCGGCTTCGGTCCCTACCTGGTCGGCAGCCTGGTGTGGGGCATCGGTCTGGCGCTTGGCGGCACCACCGGCTACGCGATCAATCCGGCGCGCGATTTCGGACCGCGACTCGCGCACGCCATTTTGCCCATCGCCAAGAAGGGCGGCTCCGATTGGGCGTACGCGCCGGTCCCGTTTCTCGGCCCGCTGATCGGCGGCACCTTGGGCGGGCTCTTCATGCGATTGGCCGGATTCTGAACGTTATCGAAGCCTCTCAGCGCCGCCGGTAGAGCTTCACGTTCGCGGTGGAAGCACCGGAACAGGCCACCGCCGGGCGGCCATTGCCATCGAAATCGGCGATCTTGCAGTCGGCGGCCGCGATCCCGCCGGGGTCGAGAACGTGGCGCGTCCAGCGCTCGCCGGAGGCGTCGTCAGCCGTGAAAACGTAGAGTTGAAAGCCGGTCCCGCGGAAGCCCGCCACGATTTCGTCGCGGCCGTCTCCGTTCAAGTCCCCGACCGCCAGCGCATGGCCGTTGACCATGCCGTCTTCCAGCACGTGCCGCTTCCATTGTGACCCGTTCTGCGTGTAGACCACCACCTGGTTTCCATGCCACGGCTCGATGGCCGCCAGGAATCTCCGCTTCCCCAGGTGGCCGATCTTGATCTCGCTCGTGCCGCACAGCGGGCAGGGACGCGGGTCGCCCTTGGCGATCTCAACCGGCCCCTTGGGTCCGTACACGCGGATCCCCTGGAAGTCGGCTGTCATGAGTTGCTCCCCTTTGCCCATCCAGTGAATCGGCAGGATGCTGTGCAGAACGCCGCGCGGCTGGTCGGTGAAGAGCTCGCGTTTCCACTCGCCGGGACGGTAGAGGTAAACCGGCACGTTATCCGCATAGTCCGGCGGATGCGCATTCGGCCCGATCATCGGCGCCACCAGCAGCACCTTCTTGCCGTTCCCTTCGAGATCGATCCAGCGGAGACGGTGGACCGTGGGGATGCGATCGATCTCGCGCGCCGTCCAGGGCTGCCGGGGGTCGGGGCCGCTCTTGAGAATCAGTACATTCCCGATGCTCTTTTCCGGCGCGGTCTCGAAGTGGTACCCCATAGCGATTTCCGGAATGCCGTCTCCGTCATAGTCGTACACGTCGAGATTGATGGTGCGTGGCACGTCTCTGATGATGACGTGGCGCTCCCAGGTTGGATTCTCGAACCAGGCAAGCTCGGTCCCTCGCTCATCGACCGCGATGAGATCCGGCCGCCCGTCCCGGTTGAGGTCGACAGCCACCAACTGGTAGCCCATCTTCAGCGAATCCGAGATCGTGGTCCCTTGAAATTGTGGAAATTCGGCGCCCGCGAGAATCGAGGCCATTAGAAAAACGGGGATCATCCGCACGGTTCGAATCTATCACGATGAGCGAAGCGCTTCACCCGTGTTGGATCGCCCTCAGGCCGCTACTTTCGCAGGCAGCTCTTTCAGAATCTCGCTGACGAACGCCTTGGCGTCGCCGAACAGCATCAGCGTCTTTTCCATGTAGTAGAGCTCGTTGTCGATGCCCGCGAAGCCGGGATTCATCGAGCGCTTGATCACCATCACGGTACGGGCCCGGTCCACGTCCAGAATCGGCATGCCGTAGATCGGGCTGGTCTTGTCGGTGCGCGCGGCGGGGTTGGTCACGTCGTTGGCGCCGATGACCAGCGCCACGTCGCATTGCGGGAACTCGCCGTTGATCTCGTCCATCTCGAACAGCCGGTCGTAGGGGATGTCGGCTTCGGCCAGCAGCACGTTCATGTGGCCGGGCATGCGTCCGGCCACCGGGTGGATGGCGAACTTCACGTCCACGCCGCGCCGCGTCAGCGCATCGAACAGCTCGCGGATCTTGTGCTGCGCCTGCGCCACCGCCAGGCCGTAGCCCGGCACGATGATCACGCTGCCCGCGGCTTCGAGAATCGATGCCGCCTCTTCCGGACTGGCGCTGCGCACGGGGCGCTGCTCCGTGCGCGCCTGGCTGCGGTCTGGATCTGTCCGAACGCGCCGAACAGCACGTTGGTGAACGAGCGGTTCATCGCCTTGCACATGATGATCGAAAGGATCAGGCCCGACGATCCGTCGAGCGCGCCCGCGATGATCAGCAGCTTGTTGTTCAGCGCGAACCCCATGGCGCACGCCGAAAGGCCCGCGTAGGAGTTCAGCAGCGCGATCACCGTCGGCATGTCGGCGCCGCCGATCGGGATGATCAGCAGCACGCCGAACAGCAGCGCCAGGCCGGCGAAGATGGGGAACAGGTAGGTGTCGGTGGGCACCAGGATCAGCCGTACGCCAAGCGCCGCTGCGATCGCGAACAGCCCCAGGTTGACGAAGTTCTGGTTGCGGTACGTGATGGGCCGCTGCGGCAGCACTTCCTGCAGTTTGCCCATCGCCATCAGGCTGCCCGTGAAGGTGAGGAAGCCGAGCAGCGTTTCGACGACCAGCGCCACCATCATGAACCCGTGGAGTTCGGTGGCGGCGTTCGGCTGCCGCTGGTAAAACTCCGCCGTGCCGACCAGCGCCGCGGCCAGCGCGCCGCACGCGTGCGAGAGCGCGGTCCGCTGCGGCACCGCCGTCATCGGCATGATATACGCGATCGGGATCCCGACGGCCGTGCCGATCAGGAACGCCGCCAGCATCCACTGCCAGTTGAAGACGTGTTGTGCCGCAAGCGTGCCGCAGATCGCCAGCAGCATCCCGATCTCGCCGGCGAAGACGCCGCGCCGCGCGGTCGGCGGCGAGTTCATCCACTTCAGCGACAGGATGAACAGCGCCGCCGAAACGATATAGATGTAATGGACGGCGTGCTCCATCACTTCTTCTCCTCGCGCCGCTTGAACATCTTCAGCATGCGGTCGGTGATCAGGAAGCCGCGAGACGATGTTGGTCACCGCCGCGGTGATCGCGATGAAGCCCAGCACTTTGCTGAGCAGCGTGGCGCCCGCGGCGCCGGTGATCAGAATCGCGCCCACCACCGAGATCGCCGAAATCGCGTTGGTCAGCGACATCAGCGGCGTGTGCAGCAGCGGCGAGACCTTGCGGATCACCTCCAGGCCGACGAAGGTCGCCAGCATGAAGACGTAAAGGCCGAGGGCCAGGTCAGTGGACATGCGATGCTCCCATGGCTTCGCGGACGCGCGGATGCACGATCGCGCCTCCGTGCGTCACCAGAGTTTCGCGCACGATCTCGTCTTCGCGGTCGAGCTGCAGCGCGCCGTCCTTCACCAGGTATTTCAGGAAAGTCGCGATATTCTTCGCGTACATCTGGCTGGCGTGGTAGGGGACGGAGGACGGCAGATTGACCGGCCCGAGGATGGCGACGCCGCGGTGCTCCACCATTTCGCCCGGCCGCGTCAGCTCGCAGTTGCCGCCGCGCTCGGCCGCGATATCCACGATCACCGAACCCGGCGCCATGCGCTCCACCATCTCCGTGGTCACCAGCACCGGCGCCTTCTTGCCGGGGACGGCGGCGGTGGTGATCACCACGTGCTGCTCGCCAGCACGCCGGCCATGGCCTCGCGCTGGCGGCGGTAGAACTCCTCGCCCATCGCCTTGGCGTAGCCGCCCTTGTCCTCGGCCGCCGTCTCGCCCACGTCGAGCACGACGAAGCGCGCGCCCAGGCTCTCGATCTGCTCCTTCACCGCCGCGCGGACGTCGTAGCCGCTGACCACCGCGCCCAGCCGCCGCGCCGTGGCGATGGCCTGCAGTCCGGCCACTCCGGCGCCGATCACCAGCACGCGCGCCGGCGTAATCGTGCCGGCCGCCGTCATCAGCATGGGGAACATGCGGGGCAGGGAATCGGCCGCGATCAGCACGGCCTTGTACCCGGCGATGGTGGCCATCGAGGAGAGCGCGTCCATGCTCTGCGCGCGCGTGATGCGCGGCATCAACTCCATGGCCAGGAAGTTGACGCCTCGTTCGGCCAGCAGGCGGGCGCTTTCCATCGCGGTGAGCGGCTCGCCGAACCCGATCGCGGCCTGGCCGCTGCGAAATAGGGGCAGATCGGCCTTTCCCGCTTCCGGGTTCGCGCCGAGGCCTCGCACCTGCAGCAGAACGTCAGCGGCCGCGAACACCTCTTCGCGCCTCATCAGCGCGACGCCTTTGGCCGCGTATTCGGAGTCTGGGAATCCAGCCGGTATTCCGGCCCCGGCCTCCATGACCAGTTCGATGCCGGTCTTGTTGAAGACGGTGATAGCACCGGGGATCATCGCCACGCGGCGTTCGCCCGGCGCGGTTTCGGAAACCACTCCGACTTTGATTCCCATCTCGACCTGCCACCCGCATCACAGCGGGGCCTCGCTATGTAACTTACAACAGTTCGGACGTGCTGAAAAAGAAACCTAGCTCGGCCGCCGCCGTTTCGGGCGCATCCGAACCATGAATCGCGTTGCGTTCGATATTCGACGCATACTTCTTACGGATGGTCCCCTCCGCGGCGTTGGCCGGGTTGGTGGCGCCCATCACTTCGCGCAGTTTTTTCACTGCGTCTTCGCGCTCGAGGGCCATCACCACGATCGGCCCCTCGGTCATGAACTTCACCAGCCCGCCGAAGAACGGCCTCTCGCGATGCACGGCGTAGAATCCCTGGGCCTGCGCCTCGCTCAGGCGGGTCATCCGCAACGCCAGGATCTTGAACCCGGCCTGCTCGATCATGGCGAGAATCTCGCCGGCATGTCCGGCCGCTACGGCGTCCGGCTTGATAATCGAAAATGTGCGTTCCACACTCATAAAAGGCTCTGAATCGTCTCTCCAATTTCTGCCGGCGTGGGACAGACGGTGATGCCCGCGTCCTTCATCGCCTCAATCTTGTCGGAAGCTTTGCCCGACCCGCCCGCGATAATCGCGCCGGCGTGGCCCATGCGGCGTCCCGGCGGCGCGGTCTGGCCGGCCACGAAGCCCACCACCGGCTTCTTCACGTTGGCCTTCACGTAGGCCGCGGCGGTCTCTTCGGCGTTGCCGCCGATCTCGCCGATCATCACGATGGCGTGGGTGTCCGGGTCCTCATTGAACAGCTTCAAGGCGTCCAGGAAATTGGTGCCGATGATCGGATCTCCGCCGATGCCGATGCAGGTGGATTGCCCGATCCCCAGCTTGGTCAACTGGCCGACGGCTTCGTAAGTCAGGGTGCCCGAGCGCGAAACCACGCCCACGTGGCCTTCCAGATGGATGTGGCCGGGCATGATTCCGATCTTGCACTTACCGGGCGAAATGATGCCGGGGCAGTTGGGGCCGATCAGCCGCGTCTTCCTGCCCTGCAGGAACTGCCAGGCCTTCACCATGTCGAGCGCCGGAATGCCTTCCGTGATGCAGACGGCCAGCGCGACTCCGGCATCGGCCGCTTCCATAATGGCGTCGGCCGCGAACGGCGGCGGCACGAAGATCACCGTGGCGTTGGCGCCGGTTTTCTCCACCGCCTGGGCCACGGTGTCGAAGACCGGCAGGTCCAGGTGGCGCGTGCCGCCTTTGCCCGGCGTCACGCCGCCCACTACGTTGGTCCCGTAAGCGATGGCCTGCTGCGCGTGGAAGGTGCCTTCTTTCCCGGTGAAGCCCTGAACGATCAGTCGAGTATTCTTATCTACGAGTACGCTCATCCCGATTTCCCCTTACGCAGCCAGCTTGACCACTTTTTCCGCGGCGTCGCGCATATCCTGGCCCACCGTGAAGTTCAGGCCGGATTCCATCAGGATCTGGCGGCCCAGTTCCACGTTGGTGCCTTCCATCCGCACTACGATCGGCACCCGGATGTTGAGATCGCGCGCCGCCGCCACCACTCCGGTGGCCAGCGTGTCGCAGCGCAGAATGCCGCCGAAGATGTTGATCAGCACCGCCTTCACGTTCTTATCCGAGAGCAGGATGCGGAAGGCGTTCTTCACCTGCTCGGCGCTGGCGCCGCCGCCCACATCCAGGAAGTTGGCCGGACTGCCGCCGGCGTACTTGATGATGTCCATGGTGGCCATGGCGAGGCCGGCGCCGTTCACCATGCAGCCCACCGTGCCGTCCAGCTTGATGTAGTTCAGGCCGAAGCGCGAGGCCTCCACTTCGAGCGGATCCTCTTCGTTCAGGTCGCGCAGTTCCAGCAGTTCCTTGTGGCGGTAGAGCGCGTTGTCGTCGAAATTGATTTTGGCGTCGAGCGCGTAGACTTTGCCGTCTTTGGTCAGGATGAACGGGTTGATCTCGGCGAGCGAAGCGTCCATCGCCACGTACGCTCGAGCCAGCGCGATCATCGCGGCCGCCGCGGCGTTCACGCTAGCCGGTGGGATCCCGATGCCGAAGGCCAGCTTGCGCGCCTGGTACGGCTGCAGCCCAATACCGGGTTCGAGCGTCTCCTTGAGGATCAGTTCCGGCGTCTTTGCGGCGACTTCCTCGATTTCCATGCCGCCCGCCGCCGACGCCATGAACACCGGCTTGCCCTGCACGCGATCGAGCACGATGCCGAGATACAGTTCGCGCTCGATGGGCAGCGTCTCCTCGATCAGCAGCCGCTGCACGATGCGCCCCTCGGGTCCGGTCTGGTGCGTCACCAGCCGCATGCCCAGAATCTGGCGGGCGATCTCGACTGCCTTCGCGGCGTCCTTCGCGACTTTCACGCCGCCGCCCTTGCCGCGTCCTCCGGCGTGAATCTGCGCCTTCACGACGACGCTGCCGCCGATTTTCTTCGCCGCCGCTTCGGCTTCTTCTACCGTGAATGCCACCTCTCCCCGCGGCACAGGGACGTGGTACTGGCCAAGGATGGCCTTTGCCTGATACTCGTGAATTTTCATGGAATTCTGCTTGTGTTAGTATGGCGGAAACAGCCAGAAACCCTAATATATCATGTCCCTTTCCCCGTACCTGGAACGTCTCGCGAACCGGCAACACTTGTCTTCGGACGAAGCGGAAGCCGCTATGCAGACGATTCTAAACGGGTTGGCCAGTCAGCCGCAGATCGCCGCCTTCCTGGTGGCCCTGCGGATGAAGGGCGAAACCGTGGAGGAACTGGTGGGCTTCGCGCGCGCCATGCGGCGGATGGCCTCGAAGGTCGATCCGGGGTTGAACGGCACACCCTTGCTCGATACCTGCGGCACGGGCGGCGACGGAGCCGGGACCTTCAATATTTCGACCGTCGCGGCGTTCGTGGTGGCGGGCGCGGGCGTCCACGTCGCCAAACACGGCAACCGCTCGGCCAGCGGACGGCCCGGATGCGGCAGCGCCGACCTGCTGGAATCCTTTGGCATCGAAATCGCACTGCCGCCCGAGCGCGCCGCGCAGGCCATTCGCGAAATCGGCATTGGCTTTCTGTTCGCCCCGGCGGTCCATGCCGCCATGAAGCATGCGCAGCCGGTTCGGGTCGAGCTTAAGATGCGCACGGTCTTCAACCTGCTTGGCCCGCTGACCAATCCGGCGGCGGCGAACGCCCAAGTGGTCGGAGCGCCGTCTCCCCACGCCGCGGAACTCATCGCCACCGCGCTGGCGGCCCTCGGCCTTCGCCATGGCTTCGTGGTCCATGGCTCCGACGGTCTCGATGAAATCACCACCACCGGCCCTACGCTAGCCTATGAAGTCGCCGGCGGGCAGGTGCTGCTCCGCGAGTTCGAGCCTGCCGATTTCGCCGTCCCCCTCGCCCGCCCGGAGGATCTCAAAGGCGCCGGCAAGGAGGCCAACCTTGCCATCGCCCGTGCCGTTCTCGCCGGTGAGCGCGGACCCCATCGCGACATCGTGATCGCCAACGCCGCCGCGGGACTGGTCGCAGCCGGACACGTAGAAACCTTCCTCGACGGGGCCGCCATCGCCGCCGTTTCCATCGATTCCGGCGCCGCTTGCCGCAAGGTGGAGTCACTCGCGCGTTTCAGCCGCGACTGCCGCTAAAATCAGAGTCTCTCATCCCTTTCCGCAGTAAAATAGAGGTGGAGCATTGTTGCCGGCCGGCTAAGGAGGTTACATGTCTGGCGTATTTCGGCACCACCGCGTTCCCGGCGCATTCACAGGCGCTTTTATCCTGACGAGTGCGCTTTTCTTCACAATCCTAACGGTTCTCGTGTTGGTTCTCGGAATTTTTCTGCCTCGGGCGGGTTGACCCGAATCTACATCGCGAGGTAGATCATGCCTGCGTTACTGAAAATTCTGCTTCCCGTGGAGTTCTCTCCGGGGTCTGCCGGAGCGGCCCACTATGTGGAGGCCCTGGCAGGTCACTTCAAGAGCGAAATCCTGATGTTGCACGTCGTGGCCACGCCCTCCGGCGTGTACGCGCCTCCCGAGGCGCTCACGTATTCTACAGCCCAGGATCTGGTCGAAGAACTGACGGTTGAGCGGAAAGCGCAACTCGATACGTTCCTTCTGAATGAACTGAAGGACTATCCCGTCGAGCGGATCGTCCTGCGCGGCGACCCGGCCCGTCAGATCGTCGCCGTGTCGGAGGAGCATCATTGCGATCTGATCGTTATGGCGACTCATGGCTACGGCCCCTTCCGCCGCTTCCTGCTCGGGTCCGTCACCGCCAAGGTGCTGCACGACGCGAAGTGCCCCGTCTGGACCGGACCTCACCTGGAGACCGCGCCAGCCCGCGACGCCATCCACTTCCGGCGCATTCTGTGCGCGCTCGATCTGGCGCCGCACAGCCGCGAGGTCCTCGCCTGGGGCGCCGGCTTGGCGCGCGAATTCCGTGCGGAACTCGGGATCGTTTACGCGGTACCGCTAACCACGGCGCGTATGGGCCCGATCTACTTCGATCCGGACTGGGCGAACGCGGTGAAGGCCCATGCTCGCGACTCGATCGCCGCGCTGCAGACGAGTCTCGAAACGCATGGCGCCGTTTTCCTGGAGACGGGCGATCCCGCGGCGGTGGTGGCCGACACGGCCCGCCATTTCCACGCCGACCTGGTCGTGATGGGCCGCGGCGCCCCGGGCCTTCTGGGCCGCCTGCGCGCCAACTCCTATGCGATCCTGCGTGAATCCCCGTGCGCTGTAGTCGGTGTGTAACAATCGGGGCATGTTGCGGTCTCTGACCCTTCTCCTGGCGCTGGGAAGCTTCCTTCCCGCCGCCTTGCTTCCTCGTCTCAAGGTGAGCGACAACCACCGCTTCCTGGTCACCGAACAGGGCAAGCCTTTCTTCTATCTCGCCGATACAGCTTGGGAAATCTTCCATCGCCTCGACCGGGAGGAGGTCGTCGAATACCTCAATGTCCGGGCGGCCCAGAAATTCACAGTCATCCAGGCTGTGGCCCTGGCGGAGTTCGATGGCATCATGGTGCCCAACGCTTACGGCAAACTGCCCCTGGTCGATTTTGATCCCTCGCGCCCAGCCGTCACGCCCGGCAGCGATCCCTCCGACCTGGCGCAGTACGACTACTGGGACCACGTCGATTACGTCGTCGACCAGGCGAATGCGCGCGGCATATACGTCGCACTGCTGCCGTCGTGGGGAAGTTGGGTCAATAGCGGCGGACGCGATCACAGCTACCTGACGCCGCAAAATGCCGAGGGCTATGGCGAGTTCCTGGGCCGCCGCTACGGGCACAAGGGCATCATCTGGATTCTCGGCGGCGACCGCAATCCTGCCGGCGTCGAGTCTACGTGGCGCGCGCTCGCCAAGGGCATCGCCATCGGTGTGAGTGGCCGTGAAGATTACGACGCGGTGCTGATGAGTTTCCACCCGCGCGGCGCCATGACGTCCTCCACGTCGTTCCACAACGACCCCTGGCTCGACTTCAACATGCAGCAGGACGGCCATAACATTCCCGGCCTGGCAAAGTCGTGGGAAAAAATCGCCGCCGACTACAACCTCACGCCGACCAAGCCGGTGCTCGACGGCGAGCCGCTGTATGAGGACCATCCGCTGGCCTTCCGCGCCAAGGATTTCGGCTACTCCTTCGACGCTCACGTGCGGCAATACGCGTATTGGGACACGTTCTCCGGCGGCTGCGGAGAGACCTACGGAAATCATGCCGTGTGGCAGTTTTACAAACCGGGAAGGAAGCCGATCAACGGACCGCTGATGTACTGGTTCGAGGCAATCCATCGGCCCGGCGCGGGCGAATTGCAGTTCCTGCGAGCCTTGTTCGAGTCGCGGCCGTACCTTTCGCGCGTGCCCGATCAATCGCTGATCGCGGATGCGCTTCAGGGTGCGGACCACATCGCGGCCACGCGGGGCGATGGCTATCTCTTCGTCTATAGCGCGCAGGGCCGCAAATTTACGGTCAATATGGGGAAGATTTCGGGGAGCGACGTGAAGGCGTGGTGGTACAACCCGCGTGATGGCGCTGCGCTGGAGATCGGAGCCTACAAAAACGAAGGAGGGCGGGAGTTTGTCCCGCCCTCTGAAGGTTTCAGCAGTGATTGGGTGCTGGTTCTGGATGATGCGGCGAGGGCCTTTTCGGCCCCTGGCGCTCAGAACCGGTAGTACGCGCCGATCTGAATGATCCTCGGGTTGAAGTTCATCGAGGTGATCTTCCCGAAGGTTGTGTTGTTGATGTTGAAGTTGGTCTGCGAGCCGTAATCACCCTGCGTCGGCGGTACATAGAACGTGGGGTGATTCGCAAAGTTGAAGAAGTCGAAGTGCATGTCGAGCGTGTGGCGCTCGTGGAAGCGGAACTGCTTGATTACCGAAGCGTCCCACGACCATTGCCACGGTCCGCTGAACATGCGGCGCTGCAGGTTCCCCAAGTTACCGGCCGTCGGATTCGTGAAGACCTGGCTGGCGAACGCCGGAGATCCGGTCTGTGCCGTGCCGCGTCCGTCGGTATTGATGATCGAAGGTGAGACGAAGTACGGGCCGTTGCCGGTCATGTAGACGCCGTCGGTGAGTGGTTCGAGCGTGCCGCCGGTGACGCCGGAGATCGAAGCGGTATTGGTGCTGGTCGAGCGGGCCGCGCGGTTGAGCGTACCGTAGCCGGAGAGAATCGAGTAAGGCGCACCCGACTGGTACGACCAGATTCCCGAGATCGACCATCCGCCGATCAGCGCGTTGGCGACAGTGTTGCCGCCGTCCCAGCGCTTGCCTTTACCGAACGGCAGTTCGTAGTAGTAGTTGGCCTTGAGCGAGTGCCTGACGTCATAAGGCGACCGCGCATATTCCAGGCCCGGGTTGTTATTGTCGAGCAGCGGCTCGAAGTTGGTTTGGCCGTCGCCGCTGGTGTTCGAGAGCGATTTGCCGAAGGTATAGCTGAACTGCGCCTGCAGTCCGGAGCGCGTGCGCTTGGTGGCCTGCAGTTGCAGCGAATGGTAGATCGACATGCCGCCGTTGTAGAGCACGTTGGCGCCCTGCAGGTTCGGGTTGGTATAGAAGTTCACCGCACCGTTCAGACCGTTCACCATGTAGGTATTGGCGAGCTCGCCGACCTGCCCCGTCCTCAGATAGTTCTGAATCGTCGAGTTGGTCAGCAGACCGCCGCTCGAAAGCAGCGGAAACACGGTGAGCGGCTGGCTTCCGGTGATGGCCGGATTGTAGCTGCCATTGTAAGAACCGCCCGCGGCCTGCGATAGAGCCGCGTTGTTCTGCGCGCGCAGAAAGTCCGGCAGGAAGCCGTTGGCGTTGTAGAGGATCTGGTTATAGTCGATCGCCCGCAGCAGATCCGTGCCGCGGTTGCCAATGTAGCTGGCGGAGAGGATGGTGCCCTTCAGATCGTGCTGGATGCCTAGGGTCCACTGATGAACATACGGAGTCGACAGGTTGGGATCGGGGATACCGGTCGCAGACGTTGTCGAGATCGCATAGTTATCGGCCAGGGTACGAGGTACCTTGTAAGCCGGTTGCGTAACCGTGGGCGCCGAAGACAACAGGGCGTTCAAGTTCGACATGGTATTGGCGAACTGCAATCCGCTGCTGGTAGCGACGCTGTTGCGCACCGCGGTCACTACGTTGTCGTTCACGAATGACATCATGTAGCCGCCGCGGATGGACGTCTTGCCTTGCCCGAACGGATCCCAGGCGAACCCGATGTTCGGCGCGAAATTGTTCTTGTCGGAATTGTAGAGCGGCCGGCCCGAGTTGCCGCCGATGAAGTTGAGCACGGCGTTCGGGTCGAGTACCGTGGCCTTCACATTGCCGTTTTCGAGGACCGGCGCCAGGTACAGCCCATCGGTCTCGTTGAGCGAAGTCCAGTATTCATAACGCACGCCCACGTTGAGCGTCAGATTGCGCCGCACCTTCCATTTGTCCTGGACATACCCGGCGTACGTGTTGTAGTTCAGGTGCCGCAGATTCGTGGCGCCCGGAACGAACCCGGAATTCCCGCTGGTCACGTTGAACGTCTGGCTGGCGCTGCTGATGATGCCTGCCAGGTTGGCGTACAGGTTGTTTGCGGTCGTAAGATCGCTCGAGCGGGCGCCCGGCAGGTCGACCGTCGTGAAGCCCAGCTGATTGGCCGTGCTGATGCCCAGCGTGTAGGTAGGAACGATTCCCGCATCGTTAAAGGGCGCAGTGTGCAGCACCTGGCTCTGGAATCCGAACGACACCTCGTGCTTGCCCTTCAGCCAGGTCGCGTTGTCCTGGTAGTTGTAGGTGTTGACGGCGCGGCCCTGGTTCAGAAACGTGTTGACCGGATTGCTGAAAAGCAGCCCGGAGACGATCGTCGACGGATACTTATTGCTATCGAGGAACGACGTGTTGGAACGCATGAAGCCGCCGCGCACTTCGTTGGTCAGGGTCGGCGATGCGGTCCACCGCCATGACAGGGAGAGGAGGTGATCCTTGATCGTGTTGCTGACCGGCGGCATCGTGGTATAGAACGCCCCCGTATCCGGCCGGTCGGTGGGATTGTTGATGTAGTTGTACGTGCCGGTGATGTTGTTCTTCGCGTTGACGTAGTAATCGCCACGGTAGACGAACTGGTCGCGCGACTCGTTGTCCCGCGCATTGAACCGGTAGCCCGAAGTCGTGACGCCATCGCCCGCATCGGTCGAATTCGCCTTTGGCAACTGGGCGATCATCGCCTTCACCGTGGGGTCCATCGTGAAGCTGCGGAGCGTCGCCAGGTTCACAGTCTTGACGCTCCCGGTGGTATCCGTGTAGGTAAAATTGCCGTTCCGTGCCGAATCGGTCAGTACGGTCCGCAGCGTGCTGGTCTGCTGCTTGTTGCGGTAGAGTTCGTAGTTCACGTAAAAGAACAACTTGTCTTTAATGATGTGGCCGCCCAGGGAGGCGCCAGGCTGGTTCAGATCGAGGAAGGTCTTCCCCACGCCCGACTTGTTGTTGAACCAGTCGTTGGCTTCGAGCGCGCTGTTGCGGTTGTACCAATATACAGACCCGTGATAGGTGTTCGAGCCCGACTTAGTCGAGAGCACCATCTGGGAAGCGCCGCCGCCGATCGCCGCGCTGGCATTGGAGGTCGAAACCGTGATCTCGGCAATCTGGTCGATCGTGGTGCGCATCGGCGCGTAATCCAGGTCGTTGACGCGGATGAAGTTGTCCTGGATGTTGATCCCGTCGAGCGTCACGTTCGAAAACGAGCTGCGGAGGCCGTTGACCGACGTCGTGCCGCTGCCCGAAACCACGCCTGGCTGCGTCTGGAAGAGCGAAGTGACCTGGCGGCCCAATACCGGCAGGTTCTGTACCTGTGTAGCCGTGACCGTCGAGGTGTTCTCACTGTTGGAAAGCTGTACCGAGGTGACGTCCGCCGCCACTTCCACGGTCTGCGTGGACGATTCCACTTCCATCTTGAGGGGAGGCAGCCCGGTTTCCTGCAGCGGCTGCACTTTCACCTGCCGCACCATCACTTTGGCGAAACCCGCCGCTTCTACACTCACGTCGTAGGAGCCGGCCTGAACCGCCATAAATGTAAACAGACCTGCTTCATTGGTAGAACCCGTCAATACCGGCGTCTTACCGCCCGGCACGTAAACATTGACGGTCGCGCCGGGGACAACCGCCCCGGTCTGATCGACTACGGAACCACTCAGCTTGCCGGCTACCTGCGCCTGAACTGCCGGCAGCCACAAAAGACACACCACGAATAACAACGCCAGATGGCGCAACCGCATACTGATTCTTTACCTTTCTATGTATTGGGTGCCGTACTAGAGGACAGAATACCCCTATGTAAAGACCACGCTAAAAACTGAAAGCAATAACTCAATTTAACCGAAATCAGATGACTCCCGCAACAGTTTCGGACCAGAGTAGCCGAAAGACAGTACCGGCTTATGCGATATCCGGAAGTAGAAATCTTGACGGCTTGCCGGCGGCTTGCGCCACCGCTTCGGCAGCCAGATAGCCGCTGCGGACAGCGCCTTCCATCGTGGCCGGCCAGCCGGTGCGCGTCCAGTCTCCCGCCAGGAACACCTTGGGAAGCCCGCCTTCCGGCGTCGGGCGTAGTGCCTCGGTCTCCGGGGCGGCAGAAAAGGTGGCGCGCTGCTCCTTGATTACATGAGCCTTAATCAGGTTGGCGCCCTTTACCCGAGGGAAATAAAGGCGTAAGTCTCCTATAGCGATCTCGATAATCTCATTACGCGATAACTGGGTCAGGTCACGGGAGGCGCTCACGACTAATTGAAGATAGCGCCCGGAATCTTTATTGAACATCCATTGCATGGTCCGGTCGAGCAGCGTCGCATGCGGAAGGTTGGTCACTTCCCGGTCGAACCACAGGTGGATACCCGTGATCGGCGAATGTTCGAACTTCGGCGCCGGCAGTCCCAGGCCCTCCAGCCGCTCGAACGGCAGCGCGCAAATATAATGATCTGCCGTGCGCAGCTCGCCCCCCACCACGAAGCCGTCTTCCTGGATCGATTCCACCGGCGAACGGAAGTGAATCCGGACATTCCCGATCCGCTTCCAGCGGTCAGCCGAGTAAAGTTGCCCGAGGCGCACATTGGGCACGCCCATCTCGTACGAATCGGCACGCGCTAAAAATCCCAGCCAGAACACCTGAAAGCCGTGAATGGCGGCCATCCGCTCCAGGTCTTCATTGACCGCGCTCACCAGCACCTGCCGCCAGAAGCGGTCGATGGCGTGAGGCGTCTGCCGCTTCTGCAGCAGCCAGTCGAGCATACTGATCTTGTCGAGATCCTTCCGCCGCGTCCGTTCCCGCCGGAGTGCCAACAGCGCGCGCGCGATCGACCGCTTATCGGCCGCGCTCAGACAATGCATCTTCAGGAAGGACCCGGAGAAGTGGAACGGCGCCGGCAGCCGGCCGCGTCGCAGGATGGAAAGCCGTCCCCCCGGTTCCAGAAAATAGAATTCGCGATAGAACTTGATGCGGTCGCGGACCCCCAATCGCTGGTAAAAATCCAGGAGGTTCACGCAGCAGCGGAGCAGCACGTGCTGGCAGTTATCGATCTCCTCGCTGCCTTCGGACCCGGGGACGGAATAGGAGGTCGCCCGGCCGCCCAGGAACGGACGAGCCTCGAAGAGGTCGACTTCGAATCCCGCGCTCCCCAGCGCCGCCGCCGCCGATAGGCCGGCCAGTCCTCCGCCTGCGATTAAGACTTTACCCATGCCATCATCCGGTTCCTGTGCAAGTCTGATAGACGAAAAATTCGTCAATTGGTTCGCAAAATCCTCTTTTTACGTTAACAGGCCCCGGATAGTGTCGATGCTGTCCGCGTCTTCCGCCTTCTTATCCTTCCGCCAACGCGCCATTCTCGGAAATCGAACCGCAATACCCGACCGGTGCCGCGAAGACCGCTGGATCCCCTCGAATGCCAGTTCGAACACCAGTTCCGGCTTGACCGCGTGCACCGGGCCGAACTTTTCCACAGTGTTCGTCCGAACAAATGCGTCCACCTCACGGATCTCCTCGTCGCTCAATCCCGAGTACGCCTTGGCGAACGGCACCAGTTTTCCCTGGTCCCAGATGCCGAAGGTGTAGTCCGTGAACAGGCTGGCGCGCCGGCCGTGCCCCGGTTGCGCGTAGATCAGCACGGCATCCACCGAGTACGGGTGTATCTTCCATTTCCACCAATCGCCGCGGCGCCTTCCGACGCGATAGGGGGATCCCCGCCGCTTGAGCATGAAGCCCTCGACCTTCCGCTCGCGCGATTCCTCGCGCAGTTGTCTCAGGTGTTCCCAGGAGTCCACCCGCACGACAGGGGAGAGCACCACCGCGCTCGCCGGGGGGACGACCGCCTCCAGCCGTTCGCGGCGCCATTCGAGCGGCCGCTCCCGTACATCTTCTCCCGCCAGTTCGAGCAGGTCGAACGCCGTCAGCACCACCGGCACCTCGGACAGTATCTTCGGCCCGAGCACCTTCCGCCCGATCCGCCGCTGCATTTGCGCGAACGGCAGCGGCGCGCCCTCCTTCCACGGCAGCACCTCTCCATCGATTACGGTGCCTTCGGGCAGCAGCGCACCCGCCGCTTCGAGCTCCGGAAACCGCTCCGTCATCAGTTCTTCACCGCGCGACCACAGAAACGTCTGGCCCCGCCGCCGGATCAATTGTGCGCGAATGCCGTCCCACTTCCACTCGACCTGCCACTCGGCGAGGTTGCCGAGCTCCTCCACCGCACTTTCGAGCGGATAGGCCAGGCAGAACGGATAAGGGCGGCTGACATCGCTGCCATCGGTGTCGGACGAGGTGAGCGCCGCCCAGAATTCCGCGGTGGGCTGCCAGTCGCCCATCAGTCGGTGGGCCATCACCTCGGGATTTACGCCGCTGGCCTCGGCCAGTCCGCGGACCACCAGGCTTTGCGACACGCCCACGCGAAACTCGCCGGTCAGCAGCTTGTTCCAGGCGAAGCGCTGTGTTTCGTCCATCTCCCGCCACGCCGACACCAGCCACTCGCGACGCTTTTCGTCGCTCGCCTCGCGCATCGGCAGCAG
Source organism: Terriglobia bacterium (assembly GCA_963796675.1). Taxonomy (GTDB): domain Bacteria; phylum Acidobacteriota; class Terriglobia; order Bryobacterales; family Bryobacteraceae; genus CAWCDJ01. The sequence goes on along the minus strand of CAWCMS010000011.1, from coordinate 163,980 downwards.
ACGCTCTTCCACCCAATAGTGCAGGGGCAGATCGGTGGAGCGCCCGGCGGCCGGCAGCAGCAGGGCGATGGTCTCGGCGAAGTCGCCGACAGCCTGGATGCACTCGCCGAACAGCCAGTCCGGAACCTCCGCCTCCGCCATTGCCCACTCGGCCAGCTTGCGCGATTCGAGCAGCCGCTTTGGCCGACGCCCGATCAGGAAGCTGACCGCCCACACCGCATCGGCCGGCGCGGCGCTCCTGAAATAGTTCCGCAGCGCCGCGACCTTTTCGTTGGTCCGGGTAGTCACATCCAGAGCGGTATAAAGTTCGGCGAAAGCCCGCATAGCCGGCTCCTTATATTATGACCAGCGCCGTATGACGGACCGTAAAGCGTTCGTCATTTGACCGAAACATCGCGCTGCTAAGCTGCCTTGAGAAAGGTTAGATTGCGGATGAAATCGCTTGCCCGACTCCTGCTGTTTTCGCTTGCCATAGCTCCTGGCTTCGCCCAGTTCGATACGGCCCAAGTGCTGGGCACGGTTCGGGATCCGCGCGGCGCCGCGATCCCCGGAGCGACTGTCACGTTGACCAATCTGGAGACGAATATCCAGGCTAAGACGGTGACCGATGCTTCCGGTGACTTTCTATTCTCTCCCGTGAAGGTGGGGCGGTACGACGTTGCCGCGGAAGCCACCGGATTCTCGAAGGCCGTCGCCGGCGGCGTGGTGGTGGACGTGAACGCACGCCAGCGCGTCGATCTCGCGATGCAGGTGGGCGCCGTCACGGAGTCCGTCAATGTAGTGGGGGCGGCATCCGTCGTGGAGACCGACTCCAGCGAACACGGCCAGGTGGTCAACAGCCGGCAAGTCGTCGAACTGCCGCTGAATGGCCGGAATTATGCCGATCTCGCGCTGCTCGCAACCAATACCATCAAGTCGCCGATGGCCGTTTCCTTTTCGCCCAGCGGTACGCCGCGCGAGGCCGCATTCAATGTCAATGGAATGCGCAGCACTTATAACAACTTTTTACTCGACGGCTTGGATAACAACGCTTATAGCCCGAGTAACCAGGGTTACTCCGCTCAGGTAGTCCAGCCTTCTCCGGATGCGATCGCGGAGTTCAAAGTAATCACCAATAACTACAGTGCAGAGTATGGCCGGACAGGCGGCGCGGTCATCAACGCCGTGATGAAGTCGGGCACCAATCAACTGCACGGCGCCGTCTATGAGTTCCTGCGCAATACGTCGTTGAATGCCGTCGGTTTCCAGTTCAGCCCGTCCGTGTTCCTGAAGCCCACCCTGCAACGGAACCAGTTCGGCACGGCCATCGGCGGTCCTTTCATCAAGAACCGGCTCTTCTGGTTCGCCGATTACGAAGGCTACCGGCAGTTGCAGCGCTATCTGAACTTCGATTCCATTCCGACCATGACGGACCGCCAGGGAATGCTGCCGGTCACCGTGGTGGACCCGCGCACCCAGACGGTCTATCCGGCCGGCACTCCGATCCCCGCCTCGCAGTGGAACCCGCTTGCCTATTACGCGCTCAGTAACCTGCCGGCGACCAATGCCGGCGGCGCCAGCCGTTCCAATAACGACGAGGCTCTTCTGCTCATCCGCGACTACAGCGACAAGTTCGACGTGAAACTGGATGGCCAGATCAACAACCGTATGTCCGCTTTCCTCCGCTATAGCCAGCGCAAAGATCTGCAATACTACCAGCCCGATCTCTCCGGTCCCGCCGGCGGCGACGGCAATGGCCACATTCACGCCGTCGATCAGAATGCCTCGGCCGGCTACACCTGGACGCTGACTTCGTCGTCGATCCTGGAGGCCCGCCTGGGCTTCTCGCACATCCTGGCCGGCAAGGTACCGCCTTACCTGGGGGGCACGAGCCTGCAGGACCTGTTCGGCATGCAGGGCCTGCCCACCACGCCGAGTCTCGCCGGCGGTCTGAACACCCAGACTATCGCCGGGTTCGCCACTTCGCTCGGCCGCCAGACCAGCAATCCGCAATTTCAGAATCCGACGTCGTTCGACCCGAAGCTGAATTTCTCGAAGACCATCGGACGCCATGCCCTGAAGACCGGCTATGAGCTGGCGATTATCCGCACCGAAGTGCTGGACGTCAACCCGCTCTACGGGCAGGACACGTACAACGGCCAGTTCAGCAAGCCGACCTGCGCGCAACTGGGGCAGGCTGCGGGGTGCTCGATCACCTCCGATTCCACCAGCTACAACCTGGCGGATTTCATCTTCGGCCTGCCGAGCAGCGTCAACCTCGGCAATAACTTCGTGTCGAACCTCCGGCAGCACGTCCACTCTCTCTATCTCCAGGACGACTGGCGTGTCACGCCGAAGCTCACCCTGAACCTCGGTCTGCGCTGGGAATTCGCCACGCCGCTTTGGGATCGTGACAACAACTGGTCGAACTTCGATCCGGTCACCCGCACCATGGTGAGGGCCACCAGCGGCAGCCTCTACAATCGCTCGCTCATCAATCCGGATTACTCGGATTGGGGCCCGCGCCTCGGCCTCGCCTACAACGTGACGCCCGGCACCGTGGTTCGCGGCGGATACGGCATTACCTACACGTTCTTCAATCGCGTCGGCAGCGCCATCGAAGGGATCAATGCACCGCAGGCGATCTTCGGCGTGCTCAGCCAGACGATGCCGCAGGGAGGTCCGGTTCCCGCCGGCTTCCTCACCACTGTCAACAGCTTCAGCACCGGCATCGCGAATCCCGCGAACTTCAATTCCCTGACCTCGAACGTCGATTACATTCCGGCCGATTCGAAGTGGCCCTACATCCAGAACTGGTTCGTCTCGTTGCAGCGCCAGATCACCGAAAACACCGTGGTCGAACTGGCTTATAACGGTAACCACGCGCTGCGGCTTCCGATCATCGCGGATTACAACCAGGCCACGCCCAACCTTGCCGGCCAGTCCCTGACTTACCAGCAGCGCGCGCCGATCTCCAACTACGGCCCGATCACCTGGGTCGATCCCGCCGGTAACAATCACTACAACGGTCTTTCCGCCCGCCTGGAACATCGTTTCAGCAGCGGTCTATACTTCCTGAACTCGTTCACCTGGGGGAAAGCGATCGGCGATTCCGAGCAGGCACTGGAATCGTACGCCGGCGCCTCCGTGGCCGATCCGCAAAACATCCACAACCTCGCTGCCGAGGCGGGCCCGACCAGCTTCGACGTGAAGCTGAACAACGTGACCAGCATCGTCTACGATCTGCCGTTCGGAAAGGGCCGGAAGTTCGGCTCACGGATGAATCCAGTGTTCGATGCGGTACTTGGCGGATGGGAGTTCAACACCATCAACACCGCTCATACCGGCACGCCGCTCAACGTCTACTACACGCCCTCCACCGCCAACGGCGTGAGCGGCCTTTCGAACGACTATCGCGGGCAGCCGTTCCTGCGCCCCAATGTGTCCGGCAGCGCCGCCAGCCAGAGCAACTCGCAGATGATCAACAACTATTTCGCCGGCTACACTTTTACGACGCCGGCCGCCACGAACCCGTTCGGCAACCTGGGCCGCGATGCGTTCCGCACGCCGGGTCTGTGGCAGTGGGATCTTTCGGCGAACAAGACATTCCACATCCGCGAACTGGTGCGCCTGCAATTCCGCTCGGAATTCTTCAACGTCTTGAACCACACCAATTTCGGGATTCCGAATACCACCACGACCTCGACGTCGTTCGGCACCATCCGCAGCACCTACCCGGCGCGCCAGATTCAATTTGCGTTAAAAGCGATGTTCTGAGGCGCGGACCGGCTACTCTTCCGGCACTTCGGTTCCGACATCGAAGGCTACCGCGCGCCGGCCGTGCTCTTCGAGCCACCTCGCGAGCGGTGCGCGGAAGCCTCCGGTCACCCACACGGTCTCGGCGCCGGTGGCGTCGATTGCCCCGAGCAGGTCCGGCCAGCCTGCGTGGTCCGACAGCACGAAGCCGCGGTCGAGCGACCGCCGCCTCCGCGTTCCGCGAATCCGCATCCATCCCGAGACCATCGCGTCCGACGCCGCCCCGAAGCTCCGCGCCCACGGCGTGCCCATCAGTGACGGCGGAGCGATCACCAACGCTCCGGGCCCAATCCTGCCCTGCGCCGCCAGCGGGAGTGCGATGCCGTGCTCGCTGTAAATGCGGTTGAAGCGCTCCACTTCTTCATGCGCATGGATCGCGCCCGCCGAAGCGTCGAGCATCGCCAGGACTCGCTGCGCTTTTCCCAGGGGATACGCGAAGAGCAGGCTCACCTTGCCGGCCTCGCGATTCCCCTGCCACCATCGGTGGATCTGCGCCGCCACTGCGTTCGGCTCCGGCCAGCGAAACACCGGCAGCCCGAATAGCGCGCCGGTGACGAAGGCGTGGCAACGCAGCGGTTCAAACGCTGTACACGTCGGATTCGGAGCAAGCTGGTAATCGCCCGCGACCACCCAGACCTCGCCGCGATCCTCGATCCGCACCTGTGCGGAACCGAGCATGTGCCCCGCCGGATGGAGAGAGACCGAAGCGCCGCCCATCGCCACCGCGCGTCCGTACTCCAAGCTTTCGACCGCCGCGCCGCCGCACACTTCGCGCACCAGCGCCACGCCCTCCGCGCTGGTCAGGTAGCTGCGCGAACCCGGCCGCGCGCGGTCCGGATGCGCGTGCGTGAGGACCGCCCGCTCCACAGGCTCCCACGGGTCGATGTAGAAGTCTCCCCGCGGGCAGTAAAGACCGGAATGGCGCCACTCGAGCACGTCACGAGCCTACGATGGAGTCGACCGTCGCCTGCGCGATGGGATGATAGCCTGCGCGCGCTTTCGCGTAGATGGTTCGCGCCAACGCGAAGCCCTCCGGCGTCTTCATCAGCTCGGCATAGAGCGGCTTGAGGAATTTCCGCCGCCCCACCGAGACCAGAAACTGCTCCAGCTTCGGAAATGCAGGCCGGTACTGTTCCTGGATCGCCATCAGCAGCCACTGCGCGGTGATCTCCGAATTGCCGCTTTGCGTAAAGTGATATTCGCTATCGAGCTGCGCCAGGTCTGCGTCCTCGAGAGTGCGCAGAAAATGCAGCCACTGGTGGGTGTTCCATGAGCTGCTGTCGCTCGTCTCGCCCGCCTCGATCCGGGCGAAGGCGTCCGAATGGGGCTCGTTGGCGCCCGCCGGAATGCCGGGCTCGAAGATCCACCGGTCGAGCGGTACGTCATTCGGCAGCTCACGCCGGATGTACTCGAGGAAATCCGCGGTGGTGATGCTCTGGAAGGCGAAATGGTCGAAGTAGGCCCGCAGGAAGGTGTCGAACCGCTCCCGCCCGACCGCCCGCTCGATGGTGCGCAGCAGAAGCGCGCCCTTTTCATACGGCACCAGGGTGCATCCGGCGTCGGGGTCGCGGCCTTCGAGGTCGATATGCAGGACGCGGTCGGATGACGGCATCCCAGACATTTCGCGATCGAGCTCGCGCCGTCCTAGCACCGCTTCCATCCCCTCGCGCCGCGCCCCGTAGAGCCGCTCGATCACGCGCCGCTCTACATAGACCGTGAAGCCTTCGTTCAGCCAGAAATCGCTCCACGTGGCATTCGTCACCAGGTTTCCCGACCACGAGTGCGCCAGTTCGTGCGCCACCAGCGAGACCAGGCTCTTGTCGCCCGCGATCACCGTCGGGGTGGCGAACGTCAGCCGCGGATTCTCCATGCCGCCGAACGGGAAGCTGGGCGGCAGTACCAGCAGGTCGTAGCGTCCCCAGCGGTACGGGCCGTAGAGATCCTCCACCGCGCGGATCATCGCCTCGGTATCTTCGAACTCGCGTGCCGCCGCCTCGACCACCGAAGGCTCGGCATAGACTCCCGAGCGCGCTCCGAGCGGCCGGAACGCAAGTTCGCCTGCCGCCAGCGCGATCAGGTACGAGGGCACCGGCTGCTCCATACGGAACCGGTTCCCGCCGGGCATTTCCGCTCCCATCACGGCCGTCAGTCCCTGGGGCGTTCCGATCCGCGCCGTGAACGTAACGCGGACGCCCGGCGTATCCTGCAGCGGGATCCAGCTCCGCGCGTGGATCGCCTGCGATTGCGTAAAGAGGAACGGATGCCGTTTGCCGGCGGTCTGCGCCGGCTCCAGCCACTGCAGGCCCGACGCGCCGGGCGCGGTGGAATAGTGAACGGTCACACGGCTTGCGCCGTCGTCGGGCCGGATGCGCAGCGGCGCGCCCAACACCGGATCCGCGGCGCCCAACTCGAAGCGCTTCGCCTGATCCACCGTGTGGATCTCCAGCTCCCGAGTGTCGAGAATCAATTCATCGCCCGAGATGCGATCGAAATGAATCGTCGCCGTGCCTTCGATCATCTTACGGTCGAAGCGGACCTCGAGGTCGAGATCGAGGTGGCGGACCCGCATCCGGTCCGGGCGGGACCACGAATGGACATCCATACCATTCATGATAGAATTCAAAGGTCCCCACCTTCTAGTATTCAAGACAGGGTAATTAAGACCCAACAGCACACTTTATATGCAGAAACAGGAACCGAAGCGAGTCCTGGCGGTAGTCAGCGATCTGTTTTTCTCGGTCAAGCTCACCGAGGCAGCCAAGCGGGCGGGCCTCGCCCTGGAGTTCGTGAAGGAGTCGAAAGATGTGCTGGAGAAGGCCAAGGATAAGCCCTCCCTGATCATCTTCGACTTGAATTTCGAATCCGCCCAGGCGTTGAATCTGATCGGCAAGCTGAAAGGGAGTGCGGCTACCAAGGGCATCAGCCTCATCGGCTACCTGTCGCACGTCCAGGCCGAACTCAAGCAGCAGGCGCAGGAAGCCGGCTGCGATATGGTCCTGGCGCGTTCGGCATTTTCGCAGAATATGCCCCAGATTTTCAAACGCCACTCCGGCGTGTAGTTAGAATCGGACTCCCGCCCTGCCAAAACGCCCTTAAGAACACACCGCGTCCTTAGCCGAGAGCCTGGCATCTCCTCCTGCGGTATTTTGCTATGGTGTCCGGCTGATGCGAGCGATAAGAAAAAAATATCTGAAATTGTGTTGTCAGCGATCTGATAGTTTCTGTACACTAACACAAAATGCTAGAGGTGTCCTAGTCTCTCGTAGCGGAGTGGTTTCGTAACAATCGGGCTTTGGGATTCTCCGTTTTTGGGATGCTCTTTGTCGAGTTGCCCCTCCTTCGATCGAGTGTACGTGTGCCTCTGCATTTCGTAAATTTCGCGGTTTCAGAGGTTCACTATGCTCAAGTTGATCACCCGATTTCTCATTCTCTTTCTGGCGGCGCTTTTCTGCTTCGCTCAAACGCAGACCGCCCGTCTTCAGGGCGTCGTTCACGATGCCACCGGAGCAGTGGTTCCTAACGCCAAAGTCGTCGCGGTCCAGGACGAAACGAAGGATTCCACCGACGCCACTTCCAATGCCAGCGGCCTGTACGTGCTGCCCGCTCTCCGTCCGGGTACGTATACCCTGACGGTGGAAGCCCCGGGGTTCTCCAAGACTACGGTCAAAGGCATCGCCCTCGCCGTCTCGGCCAACATCGCCCAGGACGTGACCTTGGAACTCGGCAAGGTGGCCGAGGTCATCGAGGTCCAGGCCAACGCGGTCGCGGTCTCAACCACCGATGCCCAGGTGAGTAATGCTGTCACCATGAGTGAGATCAATGTGTTGCCGCAGATCGCCCGCACGCCGATCTCCCTGGTTTACTTCCAGCCCGGAGTCCAGATCGGCACCAACGGCTCGAATGCCGGCGCCGACTACAGCTATTCGCGCGTCAACGGACTGCGCCAGGGTAGCAATAACAATACCCTCGACGGCATCGACGTGAATGATGCGGTCGCACCCCGTCTCGGCCTTTCGATGACCGCCAACAATAGCGACTCGGTGGAGGAATTCCGCGTGGTCACCGAAGGCGGTAAGGCCGAATATGGACGCAATGCCGGCGGCCAGGTGGAACTGGTCACCCGCTCGGGCACCAACGAATACCACGGCAATCTTTTCGAGTACTTCCGCAACAGCGACCTGAACGCCAACGACTTTTTCAGCAACAGTTCCGGCGTCGCCAAACCCATGTTCAACCAGAACATGTTCGGCGGGTCGTTCGGCGGACCCATCAAGCACAATAAGCTGTTCATCTTCGGCAACCTGCAGATGCGCCGTACGCACCAGCAGATTTCGCGCAACCGCACCGTACCTACCGACACCGCCAAGCAGGGCATCTTCGAGTGGAACGCCGGCGGCGCGGTTCAGCAGTTCAACGTTCTCTCGGCCGATCCGCGCGGGAAGGGTATCGACCCCAACATCGCGACGCTGCTGAAAATCTATCCTTCGCCCAACAACAACGATGTCGGCGACGGTCTCAACTATGCCGGGTACCGATTCAACAACCCCAACAACAGCATGGAAGATCAGTTCACCATCAAGGGCGATTACAATCTCAAAGACAACCACCACATTTTTTATCGCCAAGCCTGGCAGCGCAACTCTTCCATTGACTCGCTCAACAGCGCCGACGCTTACTTCCCCGGCCAGCCGCAGGGCACGCAGGGCGGCCACCGCTGGGGCATCGCCGGCGGTTGGGATTGGACCATCAGCTCCAGCATCGTCAACCAGTTCCGCTACGGTCATCAGAGTGCCGGCGTCGATTTTCTGCGTCCTTCGCGCGTGGCCGGTCCCATGTATACGTTCAACCAGTGGACCATGCCCATCTACAACGCCTTCCCGCAAGGGCGCAATTCACCGGTCAATGAGTTCACCGACAACCTGACCAAGATCGCGGGTAACCATACCATCAAGTTCGGCGGCCAGCTCCGGTTCACCACCCAAAATGGATACAACGCCGCCGGCATCTATCCGAATGAAAGCCTGAGCACGTCGTCGGTCGGCAACTCTCCCAGCTTCGCGACGCCTGCCGGCCTTACGTCTTCCCAGATCAGCATCCTGTATGGTCTGTACAACAACCTGCTCGGCCGTGTCGGCCAGATCAGCCAGACCTACTACAGCGACCTGAGCCAGTACCAGGCGGCGGGCACGCCCCGCGTGCGTAACTTTGTCTTCCACGAGTACGGCTTCTTCGTGCAGGACGACTGGAAGATCCGCCGCAATTTCACGCTCAACGTCGGCCTCCGCTACGATTTCAGCGGTGTTCCCTCGGAGACCGGCGGCTATCAAGGCACTCTCGACCAGGTCGGCGCGATTAACCCCGCCAGCCAGATCAGCAACTTCACCATCCAAAAGGGCGGCCAGTGGTACAACAACGATTGGAATAATTTCGCCCCCCGCATCGGCTTCGCGTGGGATGTGACCGGTGACGGCAAGACCTCGATTCGTGCCAACTATGGGGTCTTTTACGACCGCATTATCGGCGCAACTACCAGTGCCGTGGACGGCGGCACTCCCGGTTTCTCGACCGCGCTTTCGGCCTATCCGAACCAGACGAGCACGGCCTCGAGCGATGTACGCATCGCCGACAACCCGACGCCGCCCGCGCAGCCCTCCGGCATCGTGTTGACGCCTGCAGCGACCCGCTCGATCTCGTCGATTAGCGTGTTCAATCCCAACCTGCGGACCGGCTATGTTCAGTCCTGGGGCCTCACCATCCAGCGCGAGTTGGCGCGCGACACCGTGCTCTCGGTCGGTTACGTCGCCAACCGTGCGCTGAAGTTGTTCATGAACCAGGACCTGGACCAGGTGCACTGGAATCCGACTTTCCAAAACGCCTTCTCCGAGCTGGCGAACGCCTACAACAGCAGCGCCCTTGCCACGGTGCCGGCAACCAACCCGTTTGTGAGAATCTACGGCACGGCTTCGGCTGCCGTCTCCGCGCTGGGCGCCAGCAACCTGCAGACCCTGCAGTACAACAACGCCATCTACAACATGGATGACACCGGCTATGCCAAGTACGCCGCGGCGGGTTATTCGCAGTTCGCGCTGCGTAACTATCCGCAGTTCATCCAGCTCATTTACGGCACCAACGCCGGCCTTTCCTGGTATAACTCGCTGCAGGTTTCGTTGCGGCGGCAGGTTAAGACGCTGCGCGTCGCTGCCAACTATACGTGGAGCAAGTCCGAAGACAACGTGTCGGCCGAAGGCAACGGCTTCAGCGACACCATCGACAACTACAATCTCGGACTGAACAAGGCGCGGGCCGATTTCGACCGTCCGCACGTGTTCAACCTGCAGGGACTGTACACGCTCCCCATCGGCCACGGCCATACGTTCGGCGACAACATGCCGCGCTGGGCGAACACCCTGGTCGGCGGTTGGGATGTCGGCGGCCTCTGGATCTGGGAGAGCGGCTCGCCGATGACTGCCAGTTCCGGACGCTACACCTCCATGTCCTACGGCGTCACTTCCTGGGATAACTATTCCGGCACGGACCGCAGCATCGGCAGCGTCCAGAGGGCCGGCAATGGCGTCTACTACGTCGACCCGTCGCTGATCTCGCAGTTCAGCTTCCCGGGTGTGGCCGACTTCGGAAATTCCGGCCGCAACACCTTCCGCGGACCGCATTTCTGGAACATCGACCTCTCGGTCGTGAAGCGCTTTGCCATCACCGAACGGAAGGCCGTCACGTTCCGAGCCGAGGCTTACAACGCCTTCAACAACGTCGACTTCGCGAATCCGAGCCTGGCGATCAGCACTCCGTCCACGTTCGGTAAGATCAGCTCGGTCGTCAACAACCCGCGGTTGTTGCAGGCCGCGCTCCGCTTCGACTGGTAGGCCGCACCACAAGGGCAGGCCTCCGGGCCTGCCCGCTTCTTACCGTCCCTTCTTCACCAGCTTGATCTCAAACAGTTTGGGCCACTTCTTCCCGGTCACAAATAGCCGCCCGCCCTTGGCATCGTAGGCGATCCCATTCAGCACGTCGGTCTCTTCGGTCTGATCCGCCGGGCTGAGCAGTCCCGTCAAATCGATCCATCCCACCACCTTGCCGGTCGACGGGTCGATCTGGGCAATCCGGTTGGTCTGCCACACATTCGCGTAGACCTCGCCGTTGACGTACTCGAGCTCATTCAGATCCGGCACCGGCTGCCCATCCGCCGTCACCGTGACCCGTCCGAGTTCTTTCAAGGTTTCGGGATCCCAGAAGCGCAGCTCCGGGCTGCCGTCGCTCATGATGATGCGCCTGCCGTCCTGGGTCAGGCCCCAGCCTTCGCCCGGATAGGTGAATTCTCCTTCCGGGCGGAACGTTCCGAGGTCGTAAATGAAGCCCTTCTGCGCCTTCCAGGTGAGCTCCAGGAGGCGGTCCTTCCAATTGATGATGCCTTCGCCGAAGTATTCTCCCGGTACGTCGCGCTTCTCCAGCACCTGGCCGGTCTCGAGCTTCACTTTGCGGATGGAGGAATGGTCGTTGAGGCCGGTGCCTTCGTAAAGATAACCGTTCAGGTAGAGGAGGCCTTGCGTGAAGGCGTGGGGATCATGCGGATAAACGTGGACGACGCGGTAGCCATATTCGGGAATCGCACTTTGGGCAGCCAGGCTGCACGCTGCGGCGGCCGCCAGTGCGGCCACAATAAGGGATCGCATACCCCGTGATTGTGGCACAACCGGGAAGGCCTTCGAGGCTTTAGAAGAGTTCTGTGGGGGTACGCGGCTTCTGATAAATCCCGGAGTTCGCCAGGTAGCGGTACGGATTCTGCGGAATGCCGCCGACCCGCACTTCGTAATGCAGGTGCGGCGCGGTGGCACGTCCCGAACTTCCGACGCGTCCCACCAGTTCTCCGCGACGTAACGTCTGTCCCGTGTGAACGAATATCTGCGAGAGATGGGCGTAGCACGTATTCAGACCCGCACCGTGATCCACGCAGACTATGTGCCCGTAGCCGCCTTCCCATCCGGCCTGCACTACGATGCCATCCGCGGTCACGTGTACAGGCGTGCCGTAGATCGCACTGATGTCTACGCCTTTGTGGAACGCGCCCTCCCCCGAGAACGGGTCGGTACGCTTGCCGAAGGGACTCAGCATCAGCTTCCCATCCACCGGCCAGATACTCGGCCGCGACCCGACCATCGTGAATCCGCGAGATTGCTTGTTCTGCAGCGAGAGCAGGTTGACGCTGCGCAGGAAGTCGTAATCCTTCACGCTTTCGGCAAATGTCGGGACCAACTTACCTTCCGACGTGATGTCCGCCGGCCCTTCCAGCTTCTGCTTGATTCCGTAAGCCAACGACACTTCCTTGGCGTACAGCTGTAAGCTGGCAAGCTGCTGGTTCTTCTCGCTGACCGTATTCTGCAAATTCTGGTAACGCGTGCGCAGCGCATCCGCCTCGCGCTTCAGCGCGTTGTAATTGGCCACTTTCCAGGCCATGCGGGCATAACTGGCGACAAAGCCGAATACCGAGAAGCAACCGAGCAGAGCAAGAGCCAGAATGATGTAGACAGCCTGATGCGGAATGTGAATACGACGCAGTCTGCCGCGGAGAGAATGGGCCAGTACTACTACAAAGTATTCTTGCTTCATAGTCTTCTCCGTCCGGGTTCTGAAATTCGAGGCACGTGCTCGCCCCGAGTCCCGGTGGGGCTATTTGGTTACCGATTGGCGAAATAGGCACTGTAACAACCCGGATACACCGTTGTCAAGCCGTCACGGGCGTTGCAAGTTATTGATAAAATTGGTATTGTTCAATTTCATCGTGACCCGGAGACTGCCCGGAACTTTATTTCTGCGGAATTTGGTAGAGCGGCGCGGCTTACTGTTCCAACTTGTGCGGCGCGATTTTGAACAGCGCTTTGTCGGCTCGGCCATCGGTTGGATTTGGGGACTCATCCATCCGCTAGTACTCCTGGTGAGTTGGGTTTTCGTCTTCCAGATCTGCCTGGGCATGAAGCTCACAGGCCAGCCCACCAGCAATTACGCGCTATTTCTGTTTGCCGGCATGCTGCCCTGGCTGCTCTTCAGCGACACCGTGCAGCGTTCCGCCTCCAGCCTGCTCGACCACTCGAACCTCATCACGAAGACTGTCTTCCCGGCCGAGATTATTCCGGTTTCGGTCTTCCTCTCGGCGCTGATCAGCCATCTGCTGGCGCTGGTCCTGATGGTGGCGGCGGCGGGCGTCTGGCTGCACCGCATCAGCGTATTTCTACTCCTGCTGCCGGTCTACTTCCTGGTGGTCGGGTTGTTCGCCGTCGGCCTCGGTTGGATTGTCGCCAGCCTCCATGTCTTCCTGCGGGACACCGCGCAGTTCGTCAGCGTGCTCCTGACCCTCTGGTTTTGGGTGACCCCCATCATGATTGCGCCGGAGTCTTACCCCCGCTGGGCGCGCATCGTGCTTTACACCAACCCGCTCTATTACGTGGTGCGCTCCTACCGTACAGTGCTACTGAGTTCCACGGCGCCCGACTGGCGGGATCTGGTGGTGGCTACCGCCTGCGCTGCCGCCGCATTCCTTGCCGGCGGCCTGTTCTTCCGCCACATGAAGCGCGGTTTTGCCGACGTCTTATAGCAGCGGGAGAATCTGGTCGGGCCGGCGCGGCGCCGCCTGCTCCAGCCGCGCATAAAGTGCGATCGCCGGATCTTTCGAGTCCCGCAATTCGTCAGCGACTTTGCCGAAGCCCGCCGGTTCGAGCGCCATTCGTCCCAGCAGGATATTGAGCGGCAGAAGCCACTCTTCCCGGTTGGTCTTCTCTACCGGATTCCCGGCGAGGAAGTCGATCTCCGCGCGCACAACCTCTGGGCGCGCATCCGCGCCGGGCGCCAGGTTCACCAGCAGGCTAAAGACGTCGGCCTTTTCGCGGAACTGGTCGATCGGTGTCTCGTGGGCGCTCTCCTTCCACTTGCCCAGCGCCTCCAGGGTGGCGTCGAACTGCTTGCGCCATTGCGCCGTGCTCCGCTGCGCCGGCTGCATGGGCACGCCTTCCGGAGTCATCACCAGATCATGCGTGAGCTTGGAAATCGCCTGGCAAGCCTCGTCCACGCAGGTGTGCAGGCCTGTCACCGTTCCCTCCAACCGCGCGGGAGTGGCATCCTCCTCGCCGATTCGCGCCAGTTGCCCCGTCCGCAGCTTTTCGTTGAAGAACCGGATGTAGTCGGAGGAGAGCGGATCGAGCGTCACTCCCGAGGCCAGGCCGAACCCGACCATGCCCGCGTTGCCGGCCAGTTGCTCATCGTCCGCGCACCGCGGCCCGGAGAGGTTGGTAACCAGGTAGAAGCGGTAGCTTTCGATCAGCGGTACGGATGCGATGTTGCGCCGTTTGCACTCCGCCGCCAGGGTGTCGATCTCATTGCCGACAGTGCGCGAATAGGTGAACGAGCGGTCGTCGCCCGCGATCTTCCCGAGCGCCGCTCCGAAAATCGAAATCAACGCGACGAAGTCTTCGTCGCCGACCGGCGCATGCGCCACCAGCCGTGCCGCCGGCGCGGCCTCCACCGGCGACGTGACGGCTGCCACGTAGCGCCGGATCAGCCGGAACGCCTCGCCCTTGGCGCGTTCCGCCTGGCTGAAGCTTTGGGCGGCGCGCCCCACCAGATCGTAAAGCCGGCTCACATCGTAAGCCAGAAAATCGTCGCAAGCGAGCTTGGGCACGTCCGGTGGCGCGATTTTCGAGAGCCAGGCGCGCGCCTGGACCGGGTCGAGCGATAACGCCGCCTCGACTGCTCGAGTCTGAAGAGAAAGGGCGTCGAGGTTCTGATCGTAGGCGCGGTTTAGGAAGCGGATGGGCCCGTCCTGCCGCGCGAGCGCCGCATGACGCTTCAGGGGAAGCTGTGCATGACGCGCCGCTTCGAAGGCCTCGCCGAGAAGTTCCATCCGGCGGGCCGGCGGCAGCGCTTCCACCCCGGCAATCCGGATCAATGCGTCGGCTGCAAATTCCGGGGGCGCTGTCCGCGCGGCATTAATGAGGGGATTCAGGTCTGCGCCGGCAGCGAACGCAGGCAGGAACAGAACCAGGACGATTTTGGGGTTCACCAACGACTATTCTAACTGCACGAGCGATATCGGCCGGTCGTGAAGGCTCCGAACTCGGAGGCAACCACAGGTTCGCGGTCCGGTCTCTAGCTTCCGGCGGCGACGGATGAACCTTCCGTGAGGTGGTTGTGCATGGCAGTCCACATGATGTTGAGGGAGGGCACTTCACCAGTGACCAACGCAGCGGTCATGAGAGCAAAGATTGTGATGATCAGTGTGTACTCGACCAAATCCTGTCCGGACTGATCACGCCAGAAGTTGATTGCCCATTCTGTCATTCGGGGCCTCCATGCTCATTAAAACTGACTGGTGCCGCGAGATCAAGTGAAAATCAGTCTTCCCAGTACTTGTTTTCAACGGGTTAGCACAGTAACGCTGCACTCCGTAGGTACCAGTCTCATACCCGGTACTAACGAAAGTTAGCATTAACGACAGCAATAGTGAACATGCCGGACCCGGTGAATTCGGAAAGTGGGGTTTGGAGCGTACCGCCCGGCAGTGCCGACCCCCGTAAATGACCCGCGTTTTGTAAACGGGGTGGAGTCCTCCGAGCGCCTTCAGGCTTCTCCCTTGCGGCTTCCCGCCAGGAGCTTGCACACCAGCGCGTTGTGATCGAGTCGGACCCCCTATTTTGATGATGTTCGGATCAAAATAGGAAGACCGGCACCAACATCGCAGACACGCTCCATCGTTATTTTACCGCAGCCCCCTTCTTGCGGAACACAAACCACTCGCTGGCTGCGAAATTTGCCAGCGAGCAGATTGCAATGGTCGTGACATTCGCTACCATGTAACGCCAATGCAGTGCGCCCACCAGTAACCGCATCAGCGCCAGGTTCCCGGCGATCGAAACGAACCCGTTGCCGGCATGAAATCGCACCAGTCGCATGGCCACCGCGCCCGCCGGACCGCCAGCCCGGTCCTTCCAGGTGAAGCGCTCGTGCCACACGAAGTTGTGGAGCACTGCCGCCTCCACCGCCAGGGCCGTCGCCGGCAGGTAGTTCATCCCCAGACCGCTCACCAGCAGCCACAGGCTTCCCAACTGGATCCCGATTCCGAGCCCGCCGACCAGATTGAACTTCAGCCACCGCAGCGCCAGCACCTTCACGGCAGGCGCTCGGCGTTGTACAACGCGCGCGTGTGCCGCACGGCCGACCAGATCAGCATCGCCCCCATGCCCACGATCCCAACCGTGCCGCCGACATCGAACAGCAGAATCTGCTTTCCGAACAGCCGCACTACCGGCCGGTAGAACAGGGCGATATTGCCGATGCACAGCAGCAGCCGCAGCTCCGTCGGCCCAAACGCCCAGAACGAAAGATGAAACGACCCGATCGTATAGGTGGTCAGGTACACCTCGATCGAAAGCAGGAAATATGCGATCAGGAGCCCCAGGGCAATGTACGGGCTCATGTAGCTGGAAAGCGCGAGCCCTCCCAGCAGGAAAAAAGTGCCCACCGCATCCGTGATATGGTCCACATAAAATCCGTATCGCGGACGCAGCCGGTTGCGCACCCGGGCCAGCGTTCCGTCCAGACTGTCGCCGAACCAGTTCACCGACAGCGCCGCGATCACCGCGAGCAGTGCGCGGCGGTCCCAGCTTGCGGCCCAATACGAAACACCCGCGGCGAACATCGCGCAGAAGCCCAGAGCTGTCAAATGGTCCGAATTCACCCACCCCGGCATGCGTTCGGCCAGCCAAATCAGCGTACGTTTCTCGGCCGCCGCGAGCATGCTCACCTGTTTCCGCTCCGCCTCGCGGAACGCCTGGTTTGCCATACCGGACACGATAGCGTAATTACAGACGCGCCACGCGAAGCAGTTCTACAATGCTGTCAGGAGTGCCCATGGAAAGCCGTAGCGCCGAGATCGTCCGGCGGATGTATCGGGATTTCGACAACGGCGATCTCGAGGCCGTAGCCGCGGCGATGACTCCCGATGTGGTCTTTCACGCGCCGGGCGGCGCGCCGTTTTCCGGAAGGAGGGTGGGTCGCGAGCAGGTCCTCGAGCGCTTCAATGAAATCCGCCGGCTCGTCCGCATCGACCAGTTCGATGTCGACGAAATCCTCGCCGACAAGGACAAGGTCGTGGCTCTGGGGCGGCAGCGCGCCATGGTCCGCGCCACGGGACGCCATTTCGAGCAGGAGTTCGCCCACGTCTACACCTTGCGCGGCGACAAGGTCAGCGTCGTGCACCTGTTCGGCGATACGTATGCCGTAGCCTCGGCCTTTGACGAGTCGCCCGCCGAGCGCGAAGCCTTGACCGGCCCGCTGGGCGTCACCGAGCCGCCATTCAGATAGCGCCGGCTACTCGATCATCTCCGGCTGCATGAACAGGAAATGATCGAAGTAGTAGTGGATCAGCAGCACACTCAACACCACCACAAAGTAGCTCTGGTCGGCGGATAGCGGCGTCAACGCTCTGACGACCAGGGTGAGCAATACCATCACGCCCGTGGCTGCCAGGAAGCACAGGTAATACGCCGCCATATTGTTGCGCCGCACGATGCCGCGTACGAAGGCGCTGCCGATCTCGCCGCGCTGGTCGCGCAGACGGTTGATCAGCCAAAGCAGGAACAGGTATTGGAACGAGTGCCACGTGTTGTAGCCCTGGAACAGCACGTCCAGGTTCGACCCCATCGGGAGCAGGAACGACACCACCGTCGTGATCGCGATCAGCAGGGTCTTGGGTACGCTGCCTCGCCCCTCTCGGAATTCCACGACGGTCTTCCCGATCCATGCTGCCAGGAACGCTGCGAACACCGCCCCGGCCACTTCCGCCAGATGCAGCGGACGCAGGAAGTCCGGGAAGGGAAGGAGTACTCCGCCGACATGGAACTGGCCGAGCGAGATCTTGTAAATTCCGATCGGGTAAAGTCCCGTCAGGATTAGCCCGTAATCCACATACTTGGACCACGCCGGATCGGGCGCGCGCCCGCGCGCACGATAGCAGTCGGTCAGGTAGATGATCTGATGCAGCACGTGGAGCGAGGCCCAGCTAAAGAAAAAGGTGATCAGGAACCGGTAGTTGTAAATCCCCAGCAGCACCACCGCCACCGGCAGAAGCAGCGCGATGGCGGCGTATCGCGGGTACCGCGCGCGGAAGTTCCCGTCCAGAAACGTGTACGTGAACGTGGAGAACAGGTGCGGACCTCCCACCAATCCCGCCACGGCAATGTTGATCGCGTCGATTGCCTGTGCCGGCTTCATCCAACCCGATACCTGCGCGAACCAGGCGATCAGGAAGGGCAGCGGAACCAGCACGGCGCTGAAGATGAGCAGGGGTAAGTCCCAGGATGGCTTATAGATCCATCCCGGTTCCCGTTGCGGTACCAGTAGCGGATTTCCCGCGATGGCAGCCATAAGCGAGATCATACGACACCCGGCTCAGGGTTGCCACCGGGCCAACCAGCAACCCAGGCTGAAGTTTATTTCAACACTTCCGCTTGAATTCCGGCCGCAATGGACATAGCATTGAGTCAAAGGATCGGATATTCAGATGAAACTGTCTTTTGTGGTTCTGCTCCTGGCGGCCGCGAGTTTCGCGGGCTGGGGCCAAACGGCGATGCCGCGCATGGTATCGGTCGATCCGCCCAATGGCAAGGTCGGGGATGTCATCGTGATTACGGGAGAAAACCTGGACAAGGCCAATGTCGCCAAGGTCTACCTGACCGACAGCGTCAAAGATATCCCGGTCGTGGTCACCGAACAGAACGGCACAACCATCAAGTTCAAGATTCCTGAGAAGGCAACCGGACGGCTGGCGCTCGAGGTTCTCACTGTCGGCAAAGACGCCAAGCTGATCGAGCAACCGGTCAAAGTCACCATAGAACAGTGATGATGCGGGCGAGTGGAAGCTAGGAACGCCGGTAAGGCGTTGAGAGGTATTTCTTAGCTTCCTGTGCGGCTTCCGCATCGGGGGCGTAGGCAATCGCTTTTCGGTACTCAGCCAACGCCAGATCGCGATGGTGGGTCAGGTCGTAAAGCTGGCCCAGCCGCAGGAAGGCGTATACCCCGGTATTCAGGTCCACTTCATCGGCGGCGGCGGTTACTTTCTTCAGGTTTTCCAGGGCCTGGTCGAAATCGCGGTACCAGAATTGAATGGTTCCTTCCTGGAACCAGATCTTCTCCCACCGTACGCGGTCGGCGCCCGGCACGTGTTGGCGCTTGAGCCGCGCCAGTTCCTCCACTGCGGCCAGCGCGTGCTCCTTATCTCCGGCCATGCTGTACATCTGCGAAAGCTCCAGCCGCAGCAGGTAGTTTCGCGGAAAGCGACGGATCAGGTCCTCCACCAGCGGCACCGCCAGGCGCGTCCGGTTTTCCCTTCGGTACAACGCGCACAACAGGATCTGCGCATCGATCCGGTCCGTCTTCCCGTGCGTGGCGACGTACTGCACCGTCTGGATGCCCTTTTCCTTGTCGCCGTGGACTCCGATCAGGAACCCCAGCATGCGGTAGCTCCAGGGCAGGCTGCCCACGATGTAATCGTGCAGGCCCTGCACGAGCCGCGCATCCACGTTGCCCGGATCGAGTTCGGAGATGCGGTTGTGGTATCGCCGCGCCGCCGTGGCATCGCGCAGCGAGTCGCGCCACGCTTTCTTCACCACCCAGAAGTAGTTCGAGCGCAGCCCGTAGGAGATCCCCAGCGCGTACATCGCCGCCGTGTCGTTTGGATTCTTCTTGAGCCGCGCCTCCCCGAGCTCAATCGCCTTCGCCACCTCGCTCAGAAACCGCTGTTCCGTCTCAGGCGACGGATTGAGCTTCGGCCGCCGCAGAAACGAGTTCGTCCCCGAGACCAGCTCGCTTTCGAGCGCGCCGTTGCGGAACATCTCCTGGAAGACGATGGTCTGCGCCAGGTGATTGTGCAGTTCCGGATCGTCCGGGTTCTGATGGATGGCCTGTTCGAAGCACGAGATCGCTTCCGGGTATTCCAGGTTGTAGAAGTGGTCGTAGCCCTGCTCGACGAGACTCTCCGGCGCCGCCAGCAGGGGCAGGGTCCACACCAGCAGGGCGGCAAGGGTCCTCACACTTCTATCGTAATTGGCCGAGCGCCCAGCGCGCATGTTCCGCCACCAGAGGGTCCCCGGATGCCGCCAGTTTTTCGAGAGGCGTCCGGAAGCGCGCGAGCCCGCGGTTCCCCATCGCGACTGCCACGTTTCGCAGGAAGCCCGAGTACTTCGCGCGCGTCACCGGAGACCCGCGAAACATCGCGCGGAACTCGCCCTCGGTCAGCGCCGCCAGTTTTTCGAGCGGAGGCGCGAATTCGCGCGGCGCGAAGACCTCATCCGCGCTGACCGCGGCCTTGCGATTCCAGGGGCACACGTCCTGGCAGATATCGCAGCCGAAGATGTGCGCGCCCATTCCTGCGCGATGTTCTTCCGGCACGGCGCCGCGCAATTCGATTGTGAAGTACGAGATGCAGCGCCGCGCGTCGAGCGTCCAGCCGTCGCCCGCCGGCACGATGGCTTCTGTCGGACAGGCGTCGATGCACCTCCGGCAGGTGCCGCAGCGGTCGGGCGGTGGAGCGTCCGGGGCGATCTCGAGCGACACCAGCAGCTCACCCAAAAACAGCCACGACCCGAGCTTCTGGTTGATCAGGCACGTGTTTCTGCCGATCCAGCCGAGCCCCGCCAGCCGCGCGTAGCTGCGTTCGAGCAGCGGAGCCGTATCGACGCAGATCTTCGATTCCATCGCTCCGCCGGCGCGCTCGCGGAGCATTGCGTCCAGCCGTTCGAGCCCGCCGCGCATTACGTCGTGATAGTCGCCGCCCCAGGCGTAGCGCGAGATCCACGCCCGCTCTTCTCCGGTGAACTCGGTCGAAAGCGGCCACGGCGTCTGGTAGACCTTCGCGACGGCGATCACGGAGCGTGCCGATTCGAGCAGCCGCCGCGGATCGTCCCGCACATCCGCCCGGCGATCGGTCAGGTACCGCATCGCGCCCGCGTGGCCCGCTTCGACCCACTCGTGGTAGCGCGAGCGATCCGCCGCCGGTTCGGCCGCCGCTACACCGGCCGCGTCGAAACCGCACCGCGCCGCCAGTTCGCGAACCTCCGCTGACGTCAAATCTCCAGCCCTACCGAGCGCATCAGTTCGATGGCGTTGCTTTTCCGCACCACTCCCGGCCGCATCCGGTAATCGAACAGGATCTGGCCGTCTTCGATCTGATCTTCGAAATGCACGTTGGCGGCGCGGCCGTCCATCGATTCGGCGATCTCCGCCAGCGCCAGGTCGTGGGTGGTGATCAGCCCCACCGCGCCGCGCTCCACCAGGCCGCGAACCAGAGCTTCGGCGCCGATCCGGCGATCGTGCGAATTCGTGCCGTTCAGGAATTCGTCCACCAGGAAGAGCACCGGCAGCGGCCCGCCGGTTTGATCCAGAATCTGGCGCAGCCGCAGAATTTCCGCGTAGAACCGCGAGATGCCGCCTTGCAG
Organism: Terriglobia bacterium; assembly: GCA_963796675.1. Taxonomy (GTDB): domain Bacteria; phylum Acidobacteriota; class Terriglobia; order Bryobacterales; family Bryobacteraceae; genus CAWCDJ01. Next base: position 142,693 of record CAWCMS010000011.1, on the reverse strand, counting down.
CGAATCCGAGACGCGAATCGAAGCGCCCACCGCCAGCGGCGAGATTCGCAATCGCCCTGCGCGCACCGGCGCGCCCGCCTGGGCAAGCACCGTATTGACCCCCAGCGTCCGCAGCATTGTGCTCTTGCCCGACATGTTCGAGCCGCTCACCACCAGTACCCGCAGGTCGCCTCCGATGCGGAGATCGTTGCGCACCGCCCGCGCCTCTGGAATTAGCGGGTGCGCGATCTGGACGGCATCGAGCAGCGGTCCCTGCTCCGCGAACTCCGGGAATGGATCGGCCGGATGGTCAAAGGCATGGCTCGAAAGGGAGCACAGCGCTTCCAACTGGCCGGCGGTAGTGAGCCAGCGCCGCACCGCGGGTCCCGAATGCCTCCGCCAGTCTTCGGCCTTCACCGCCTGGTGCGGCGTCCACAGGAGAAAAGGTTCCAGCAGGCGGACGAACAGGTTGTCGCGCGAATCGATGTTTTCCACGATCCGCCGCAGTCGCCGCAGCCTGCGCGAGGGCGGATCGCCATCGACGTCGAGGGCTGCCCGCAGCCGCGCCAGAAGCAGGCTGTCGAAGTGCTCGCGTTCGAGCCGCACCAGCACGTCGGAGAGCAGCCCCAGTTCGTGCGCCGCCGACTCCACCGCGTTCACCACCAGCGCCACGGACACCCTATGGAGATAAAGAAACAGGCCGTTGGTCACCAGCGCCAGCAGAAAAAGGTCGCGGGACAGGATGGCCTGGTTCTCGCTGAGTTTCACCAGGCCGGCGTTGTAGCCCATCCATATCCAGACGCTCACAAAGCCGCAGATGCCGAGCGCGGTCAGCGCCCACAGGAGCACTCGAAAGCCGCGTCCTTCGAGTAGGGGCGGCGCTTCTCCCCACGCGGCCAGCGAGACCGGGTCGACGCCGGTGCGCGCCTCTTCGGCGACAACCGCCAGGTCCTCGCGCAAATCGAGGCGCGGGCGCAATTCCTCCACTGCCTGCTGCCGCTCGCGGACCACTTCCGGCGCCGCCGGCGCGAGCAGCCATTGCGCCAGCGTCTGTTCTCCGATGTGCGTGCGGGCGGTGCACAGCAATTCGAAGAGGGACCCTTTGCCGAAGAGATCGAGATCCTGCGCGTAGGGATGGCTGAGGTCGGCGAAGCCCTCGCCGGTCGACCCGGTGCCGGCCCAGTCGCCGTCGAGCCGTGCGATACCCCGCTCGAAATACGCGGCAGCCCGCCGCCGCCGCTCGAGCGCATGCGTGAGCCGGTCGCCCGACACGATCAGCGCGGCGAAGATCGCCAGCGGCACGAGCACCCAGACGATCGAGACCGAGCCCGTCGCGAGCGCGGCCCACACCATCGCCACCGCCGCCGCCACCGTGGCGAGCCGCACGTACCCGAGCAGGCGGTGCTTTTTTTCCTGTTCCTGAATTTCGTCCCGGCGCTGCTGCAGCCGCTCCGAATAACGCGAACGTGGATCCATGGATAGCCGCTTTCATTCTCGCATCCGAAAAGTGCCGCGGCATAGAATGGCGCTATGTCCAAATTAGATCGTGCCGTATCGATCCATCCTTACTTTGCGGTGCAAGATGGAAAGCTGCCGGAGTTTGCGGAAGTTTGCGAGCGGCTTCTTGCCGTCGCGGCCGGCGAGCCCGAGTGCCTGTACTACGGCTTCAGCTTCAACGGCCATGAGGCCTTTTGCCGGGAAGGCTACGAGAGCGCGGAGGGACTGCTCGCCCATGTGGAGCACATCGACGCGCTATTGAAAGAAGCTCTGAAGATTTCGGCGGTCACGCGGCTCGAAATCCACGGCCCCGAGGAAGAACTGGCGAAGCTCCGCGCCCCGCTGGCGGCGATTGCTCCCACGTACTTCACGTTGCAGCTTGGGATGCGGCGGTAGGCGCCAAGGCGGGCGCATCCCTCGCGCGCCGGATCTGGTAATATCCCAGAATTCGGAGGAAGCACGATGGAGAGTGTTCGACGTCGTAACGGGTATACCCGCCGTGCCGTCCTGGGCACCGCGGTAGCGGCCGTCCCCGGCCTGAGCCAATCTCAACCAGAGAATCCGCAAGGAGCGAAGAACATGGACTTGGGTACCTTTTCGATCAGCCTTTCGGTCAAGGATCTGGAAGCTTCGAAGAAGTTCTACCAGACTCTCGGTTTCAAGGCCTTCGCGGGAGACGGGAAGCGATATCTCATCCTAAAGAATGGCGACGCCGTTATCGGCTTGTTTCAGGGCCTGTTCGACAAGAACATCCTGACCTTCAACCCCGGCTGGGACAGCAGCGCGCAGCAGAAGCCGGCCTTCACCGACGTGCGCGAGTTGCAGCGGCAGTTGAAGGCGGCCGGAGTGCCGATCGCCGTTCCGGCCGACGAGACTACGAAGGGTCCCGGGAGCTTCGTCGTCTTCGACCCGGACGGCAACCAGATTCTGGTCGATCAGCACGTGTGACGGCCGATTCCCTTGCGCCTTGCGCCGCTTCCGTAGACAATCTTCTTTATGCGAATCGCACTGAAGACTCTCGTCCCCCTGGCAGCGCTGGCCCTGCCGTTTGCAGCCTCCGCCCAGGTGCCGCGCAATCGGCCGCTCCTGCCCAATGAACAGTGGGTCCGGCTGTTTAACGGCAAGGATCTCACCAACTGGGTGCCCGTGGGCAACGAGAAATGGACCATTGAAGACGGTACGATCCACGGCAAAGGGATCACCAAGGAATACGGCTACCTGCGCACGGAGAAGGCGTACAAGGATTTCTGGCTCTCCCTCCGCTTCAAGTGCGAAGAGGACGGCAATAGCGGCGTCTACTTCCACACCGAGTTCAAACCCGGCACCGTCGACATCTCGAAAGGCATGCAGTTCGAAATCGACCGCACGCTCGATCACCACACCGGAGGCCTCTACGGCGACGACCGCGGCTGGATCGCCTGGCCCTCTCCCGAATTCGAACAGGTCCTGCGCCCCACCGATTGGAATGATTTCCTGATGAAGGTGGAAGGCAACCACATGGTCGGCATCCTCAACGGCGTCACCATCATCGACTTCACCGACCCGCATCCCAAGTCCTTCGATGGCTGGATCGCGCTGCAACTGCACTCCGGTGGCGAAGGCGACATGCGCTTCAAAGATATCTACGTCCGCGATCTGTCCGCGCGATAGGTCTGGGCTATTCGTCCTTGGCCTGTGCGACCTGGAAGTGGCTCAGCGTTTCAGCGTACCGCTGAACGCCGCGGAACAGAGCCTCGGCCAGCCGCTGCCGGTAGTCGGGCCGCTTGAGGAGCGCCTCTTCCCGGGAGTTGCTGAGGAAACCGATCTCCGCCAGGATGGAGGGCATGTGGGCGCCGATCAGCACTACGAACGGCGCCTTCTTCACTCCCCGGTTCTTCTCGCTGGGGAAGTAGCGCGCCGAAAACGAGTACAGCGACGACTGCATCCGCGAAGCGAATTCCCGCGACTCCTCGGCTTTATCGTGGAGTGTGATCTTCTGAATGATGTCCTGCAGCTCGAAGATCGACTTCTGCGAGCTGGCATTCTCGCGTGATGCCACGTCCAGCGAGTCCCGCGAATTGGTGAAGTTCAGGTAGTAGGTTTCGACGCCGGCAATCCGGGGAACGGGTGACGAGTTGGCGTGAATCGAGAGGAACAGGTCGGCCTTCTTCTCGTTGGCCAGCGCCGTGCGGCCCTCGAGAGGAATGTACGTATCGTCCGAGCGCGTATAGATGACCTCGGCGCCCATCTTGTCTTCGATCAGCTTGCCTACGCGCTGCGCGACATCGAGCACCAGATCCTTTTCGAGCAGGCCGTGTCCACCCTCCGTGCCCTGATCGTGGCCGCCGTGGCCCGGATCGATCACCACTCGGCCGAGCTTCAGACCAAGCGCCCTGACCAGCGAAGTCTGCCCGTCACTGGTGTGCCGCGCGCTCTTGCCGATCTCTGCGCTCACGGGGGCAGACAGCGTTTTCTTCTCCTCCGGCCTGGGGAGGTCCGCTTTTAAGCTCTCGGGCTTCACCGGCTCGGACTTCAGTGGCTCGGGCTTCGGAATTTCCGCCCTGGCAACGGTCACCGGCACCGGCGCTGATACCGGCCTGACCGGCGGTGCGACGGGTGGCGGAGTCTTGATCACCGGGGGCGCGGCCGGAACGCTGGAAACGCTCTCGATGGGCGGCGCTGCGGGCGTTGCCTGCGGAGCGGCCGTACGCTTGCGCAGTTCGATGATCAGCCTGTTCGGGTTCGACAGCCGCGACGCCGTTACGTCGATTTCGCCGTTCAGGTCCACCACGACGCGGGTGACTTCCGGAGTGTGCAGCGCGACGCGAATCCGCGAGACCAGCGGGTCGGACAGGTGCTCGGTATACGACTTCTGGCCCTGGATGTGCGGCCGTGCGTTCAACAGGTCGAAGTAGATGCGCTCCGGTTCGTGCAGGCGGTCGCTGCGGTATTCAAAATCCCCGGAGACCTCCACGATGATCCGGGTGACGTCGGAGAGCGACCAGTGACGTACCGCGGTAATGGAGTTTACGGCCGCGTGACATGGCTGAACCGCCAGGATCGAAACCGAAAGTGCCAGCCAGGCGAAAAGCTTCATACGGAAATCTTCATCGTGAGACGTATCGTACCGACCCATCCGGTTCACGAATTTCCACGATGTGCGGCTGAGCCGGAGGTGCGGGCGCTGCGTCCTGGTGGGGAGCGGCAGGGGCTTGCGTCGTGCCCAACTGCTTACCCACTTGAATCAGATAATTGCGTGTTTCGGGGAACGGCGGAACGCCGCCGTATTTCGCCACGGCCTGTTCCCCGGCATTGTATGCCGCCAGGGCCAGGGGATAGTTGTTGTCGTAAAGATCCAGCAGGTAGCGCAGGTATTTCGCGCCGCCCTCGATGTTCTCCACCGGGTTAAAGACGTCGGCGACGCCGAACCGGCGGGCTGTCGAGGGAATCAACTGCATCAGCCCGAGCGCGCCCTTCGAAGAGACCGCCAGCGGATTGTAATTGCTCTCGACTTTGATGACGGAATGAAGAAGTTGCGGCGGTAGCGAGTGCTGTTGGGCAATGGCTCGCACGGCTTCATCCAGGCTGGCATGGCTGGATGGAGCACTGCCGGCGGCGGACGTCTGGGGAAGCGCGTGGGGTACGGCTTTGTGTTCGGCCGGGGGGATGGTCGTTACAAGCACGCTTCTTACCAGCTTTCCGGTACGCGGATCCGGGCGCACGACCGTCACGATCCGGCGAGGCTGCCCGGCCAGGTCGGCCGCGGAGACACACAACGCCGCCGATCCCATGCACAATATTAGCCTAAAACAGAAGCGCCTCAAAATGTTTTGCTCCCGGGTAAGCCAGCGGGCTTGAACGTCAATGGTATCATCTCCGTGTGACGCGGATGGGTTTCGTCCTGGTGGGGGGACGCAGTTCCAGGATGGGCCGCGACAAGGCCCTCTTGCCCTATCGGGGCCGCGCCTTGGTCGAATCGGTGGCCTCTACCGTAGCGGACGCGGCGGGAGCCGCGGTACTGGTGGGGACTCCGGAGATCTACGGAGGCTACGGTTACTCCGCTATTCCCGATCTCTATCCAGGCGAAGGGCCTCTGGGTGGGATCCTGACTGCCCTGGCGCACTCCCGCTCCGACTGGAACCTGGTGGTTGCCTGCGACATGCCCGGGCTGAATGGCGACGTTCTTCGCCGTTTGTTTGCCTCCGTGGAAGATGCTGTTCCGGGTGCTGTGCTGCCCGTGGGACCCTCTGGACGCGCCGAGCCGCTCTGTGCGCTCTATCACATTTCGGCTCGGGTAGCGCTGGAGCGTGCCTTCGAACGCGGCATCCGCAAGGTCGTCGACGCCCTGGAGACAGTCCCCATCCATCGGATTGCCGTACCCGATGCCGCGGTGTTCGATAATGTCAATACGCCCGAAGATTGGGCCCATTATGCCGGACACTGATCCCTACCCCCACTACATCGAGTTTCGCCACGTGTATAAGACGTTTGACCGCCCGGTTTTGGTCGATTCCAACTTCTACGTCGATCCGGGCGAGACGGTGGCGATCATCGGACGCAGCGGTGTCGGCAAGTCGGTGACGCTCTCCCATGTGATGGGCTTTCTCAAGCCGGACCAGGGCCGCGTGATCGTTGCCCATGAGGACATCACCGATATGGGCGAGACGGAGCTTCGCCGCATCCGCCGCAAGGTGACCATGGTCTTCCAGTCGGGGGCGCTCTTCGACTCCCTGACGGTCGCGGAAAACGTGCTGTTCTCGCTCGAACTCCGCGAAGACTACAACCTCCAGAATAAAGAGGACGTAGTCAACGGACTGCTCGAAATGGTGGATATCGAAGCCTACCGCGACGCCTATCCCGCGGATCTTTCAACCGGCTTTAAGCGGGCGGTAGCGATCGCCCGCGCGCTCGCCGCGCAACCGCAATGCATCCTCTATGACGAGCCCACCACGATGGTCGATCCGATCATGTCCGACCACCTGGGCGACCTCATGCTGCGCCTGAAGAAGCAGCTCAAGCTGACTTCGATCGTGGTCACGCACGATCTCGATTTAATGTATAAGGTCGCCGACCGGGTCGTGTTTCTCTACGATGGCGGCGTGATTTATTTCGGCCCGGTTTGCGACCTGGCGAAGTCCACGCACCCGCACATCATCGAGTTTCTGAACCTGGATCGCGTCGCGGCGCCGGCCGATAATGCCTAGTGGCTGCCGAGCCCGACGAAGAAAACGCCGACCAGAATCAACGCCAGCCCGAGAAACTTCTGCCCCGTCAGCTTTTCGTTAAAGAAGATGCGGGACCAGAGCAGCGTCCAGATATAGCCGAGCGAAACCATCGGGTAGAGCACGGAAAGCTCCCCGTGGCGGATTCCGAACGCGTAGAACACCGACGATCCCAGAAACAGGCCGACTCCCAGAGCCAGATCGCGATTGAGGAAGCCGGTGATGGTGCCATCGAGGTGCGTCGAGCCGAGCTTGAGGAACACGGCTCCGAACGAGCCCACCACCGATGCCACGAAAACCAGCAGCATCGAGGTGATCACTTCTTGCCTCCCCGTCCCAGGACGCCCACCCCGACTACGATGATGCCGATGCCCACGTTCTTGTACAGATTCGGCTGTTCGTGCAGCAGCAAGTAGGAAAGCAGCGTCACCCAGACGTAGGTCAGCGCGATGATCGGATAGAGCATGGAGAGTTCGCCGTCCTTGAGAGCCAGCACCAGCATCACGGTGTTTAATCCGTAGAGCACGTAGCCGGCGACCAACGGATAGTTTGTGGCCAGGGCGAAGAAATCCAGCTTGAAATGGGTCATCCCGACCTTCATCAGGATCTGTGCGGCGGCTCCCAGGACCGTGCAGGCAAACACCAGGAGCACCGAGCGACGGCGCGCCGCGGAACGTGCCAGGGGAGAGGTGATCGTCGCGGTGGACAAGGTCTCAATCAGAATACCAGGGATTCGCTAAAATGGGTATCTGTGGACCAGGACCCGCAAAACACCGTAGCCGCACCGGAAGTGCTTACAGAGCCTCCGTCGCCGCCCCTGTACCGGCATACTTCGCAGCGCGGCTTCATCGCCGAGTGGACCGTCACCATCATCCTGCTGCTGTTCGGCACCACCACCCTGGTGCAGGCTTTTGTCATCCCCACCGGCTCGATGGAAGACACCCTGCTGATCGGCGACCACCTGCTGGTGGATAAGCTGGCCTATTCGCCCGGCGGTCCGGTCTCCAGCCACATCCTGCCCTACCGCGAAGTGAAGCGCGGCGACATCATCGTCTTCCGCTACCCGGTCGACATCCGCCAGACCTTCGTCAAACGGGCCATCGGCGTTCCCGGGGACCACATCCAGCTGGTCAATAAGCAACTGGTCCTGAACGGCCAGCCGGTCAACGAGCCGTACGTTTACCACAAGACCGAATACATCGACAGCTATCGCGACAATTTCCCCAGCGATCCGAACGTGCATGTCTCCGAAGGCGCGCTCGACATGCTCACCAACCACGTGAAGAACGGCGAGGTGGTGGTGCCGCCGGGGTATGTCTTTCGCCATGGGAGACAATCGCGATTCCTCGCTCGACAGCCGCTACTGGGGCTTCGTGCCGCGCGAGAACATCATCGGCAAACCGCTGATCATTTACTGGTCGTACGACGCGCCAACCGAGCAGCTCGTGGACCCGTCTATATCGATCGAACACCTGCTCGACCTGGTCACGCATTTTCCGACCAAGACGCGCTGGAACCGCACGTTCCGCCTGATTCACGGCTATCCGCTGAACTAAATGAACGCACATCATTACGGCCTGATTCTGGCCGGCGGGCGCGGCACGCGCTTCTGGCCGCGCAGCCGCAAGCGCTCCGCCAAGCAGGTGCTGAACGTGGTGGGCGAACGGTCGCCTGATCCAGGCCACGGTGGACCGCCTGACGCCGCTGATTCCGCCCGAGCGCCTCTGGGTCCTGACCAACGACATCTGCGCGAGGCGATCATCGGCGCAACTTCCGGAGATTCCGAAGGCGCAGATTCTGGCCGAACCGGCGCAGCGCAACACCGCGCCCGCCATCGGGCTGGCCGCCCACATCCTGCACTCGATCGATCCCGACGCCGTGATGGGCGTGTTTCCCGTCCGACCACGTGATCGGCAAGCCGGCGCCTACCGCACTGTGCTGCAGGCGGCGTTTCGCGGCGCCGCAGGCGGGCCACCTGATGGTGGTGGGGATCCAGCCGCGCTGGCCCGAAACCGGCTACGGCTACATCGAGTTCCCACGCGGCACAGGCGCGGGAGCGAACGCCCGGTGCCCGTGCGGCGCTTCCACGAGAAGCCGGACTGGCGCAAAGCGCGGCGGTACGTCGCGGCCGGCAACTATCTACTGGAACTCCGGCATGTTCTTCTGGCGCGCCGACGTGCTGCTGGACGAACTTGCGCAGGCACCTGCCGAAGACCGCCACGCTGCTGGCGGCGCTGCCGCCATTCGGCAACCGGACTTTCGCCGCGCAGCTCGCCGAGGTCTTCCCGCTGCTGCGAGAACATCTCGATCGATTACGCCGTGCTGGAAAAGGCGGACAAGGTGAGCGGCATCGCCGCCGGCGATTTCGGCTGGAACGACGTGGGAAGCTGGAACGCCGTCTACGAACTGCTGCCGCGCGATCCGCACGGCAACGTCCTGGTCCACGATTCGCTGTGCCTGGATTCGCGCGACAACTTCGTGGATGCGCCGCGGCAAGGTGGTCGCGCTGCTGGGCGTGAGGGACCTGATTGTGGTGGATACGCCCGACGCGCTGCTGGTGGCCTCCCGCGACCGCGCCCAGCACGTCGGCGAGATCGTCAAGTCGCTCGAAAAGAGCGGCCGCCACGACCTGCTGTAGACCTCTCCGCTTGACATCGGCGCCGTCTCCAGGCACCTTAACGAGACGGAGACTGCGCCATGCTCAAATCGCTCGACATTCTGATCGGATTCTCGGTAATCATGCTGGCGGTGAGCATGAGCGTCACGCTCATTCTCCAGTGGGTTCTGAGTCTGTTCGGGACGCGCGGGCAGAAGCTCCTTCAGGGCGTGGTCGTGCTGCTCCGGCATATCGACCCGGACGTGCTGACGGTCGAATGGTCGACCGAGCTTGCCGGCAAGATTCTGACTCACCCGATGCTGGCTACCGATAAAGGGAAGATGGCGGAGGTCGTGCAGCGCGAAGACCTCATCAAGACAATTCTCTCGATTGCGGCGACCGCGGCGAAAGCGAAGTCTTCGGTGGTGGCTGCCGGGGCGGAGGGCGGCGGGGTGGTTGTCCCCATCGCGCCCGCGAAGCCCCGGACGGCGGAAGAGGCGCTGGTGACGGCGCTCTCGAATGCGGGGATCCCCGATCCCGGCAAGGCGCTCGACGCCATCCGCATGGCATCGATGCGGATGGAGGCCGCCAAGCCGGAGTTGGCGACGCACGTCCGCGAGGCCATCGCGGTAATCGAAAATGCCGGGAGCCAGTTCGTGGCGCGTTTGAACGGAGCGTTCGATCAGACCATGGAACGGGTGAGCCGCAATTTCGCCCACCACTCGCGGCTGTGGGCCATTGGAGTTTCTCTGTTGTTGGCGTTCGTCCTGCAACTCGATTCCTTCCGCCTGCTGAACCGCCTGGCGATGGACGATTCGCTGCGGGCTTCCCTGGTGGCGCAGGCCGCCGGCGTTCAGCCGCCGCCCGCCCAGGGCACTCCGGATCGCGGTGCGCTCGAAGCGTCCACCACGCAAAACGTTCAGAAGCTGCGATCGCTGGCTACCGATACGCTGATTACCTGGCCGAGCGGCTGGAACGATTGGAAGCGGGAGATGGCGGAATCGAGCATCTTCGGACTGCTGCTCACGGCCGGACTGTTGAGTATGGGAGCTCCATTCTGGTTCAATGTGCTCGGCAACCTGCTCAAACTGCGGCCTGCGCTGGCATCCACGGAGGACGCGCAACGGGCCGAACGCCAGTCCAACCAGTCCTGAGGTGTCTGGCCGATCAGCGGCAGAAGAGCTCTATTTTGCCAGTACGACCCGGCCGGTTCCCGGTTCGGGGGTCGAGACGTTGGTGAAGTGGACGCGTGCGACCACGGCCAGCGCGGCCAGGTAGAACAGGCCGCCGATGATCAGCGTCTGGACCAGGCCCAGGTAGATGGCGCACACCAGCGCTCCTACCGAGCCCAACACGCTCGATGCCGCATTGAGCGACCAGGCCCAGCGCACCGAAGGCGCGTGCCATTCTTCCAGGCGCCGCAGCGCGGTCGGGAACGGCATCCCCATCGCAAAGCCGAGCGGGAAGATCAGCAGCACCGTGATCAACTGTTTCAGCGCCTGCGGAAGCCCGACCAGCGCGCCGAGGAGGCCCGACGCCACCAGCGCCAGCGCGGCGGCCAGGATCGCCACGCAACCGAGCACCTTGATCAGCCGGCCTTCCTCCCGCCCGATCAGGCGGGTCGCCGCGGCGCTGCCGATGCCGCTCGAAACCAGCATCGAGAAGATCACCACCGTCAGCGCGTAGGTCGGGTGGCCCAGGAACAGCACGAATTTCTGAATCAGCGCCGACCTCGATCAGGATGTAGCCGATGCCGATGAACAGGAAGTAGAGCAAGAAAGCCGCGCACTCCGGAGTGGCGCGGCAGGCGCGTGCCGAGCAGCAGCGGCGGCAGCGATCAGGATCAGCGCGGTGGCCACCAGGCTGACGCCCATCAGGCCGAACAGCAGCGGCACGGCGCGGTTGATCTTGTAATCGGCGCTCTCATGGGAGGCGTGTTTGATGAAGTCCCAGAGGTCGCGCGGCTGCACGGTGTAGAAGAAGAACGGCCGGTTGTCGGTCACCGGGCTGATGTCGAACGTGTAATTGCGCTGGTAGACGGCCGGATCGGCGGCTGCAGCAGGTCGTAAAACTGCATTGTGGATTTCGGCGCCGGGCAGATAGATGGCCCGCATCCCGGAGGCGGCGAAGAGCGCGCGTGCCCGGCCGATGTCGGCGGCGCTGAACGGCTTGCGCGAAATCAGCACGGTATCCTGCGCGCCCCATCCCTGCACCGAACCGCCGCGGCCGACAATGATGTGCTCCTCGGGGTGGTCCTCGCCGATCTGGCGAAGCGCCTCCATGGCGAGCGAGACCAGGCGCAGCGATTCGCGCGGCGGCTCGAAGCCCCAGCGGGTGAAGGCGACCAAGCCGTCATCGGTGAGGTGCAGCAGGTAATCGTGGAAAGCGTCGGTCGTGTAGAGGTTGTTTTCCGAAAGCGCGAATGCGCCCGGCCGCGGTGGAGGCCCAGGTATCCACCAGCGTCGCCTGAATCACCTGGTACTTGTCGCTGCTGCGGCGCACGAAGCCGCGGCCGTCTTCCACGTGGATGTGCACGTCGGGCCGCGTATAGAGTCCCTTGCTGAGCTCGGGGAACCGCTCCTGCATGATGGTTTCGGCGATGATCGGATTGATCTCGACGCCGGTGATGTCACGGCTGCCGGAGGCCAGCGCGCGCGCTACGTCCCAGCCGCCGCCGGGTCCGATGATCAGTGCCTTGGCGCCCGGGCGGACCGCATAAGGCAGGGCAGGGCCCTGCTCGAGCAGGTCGTGAAGCTGGTGCGGGGTGAGCCTGGCGAAATCGAAATTGGCCACGCCGGTGGAGGCGTCGGCATCGATCACGATGAGATCGGGATGTTCTTCGTTGGGGTCCCGGCTATGGGTGATGCCGATGCGCGAGAAGCTGTTCCACTTCTGAAAAATTTCGTTGGCGATGGTCTGCCCTTTGGCGTGCCGGATATCGATCAGGTGATGGCGGATATTGAAGGTCAGGAGCGCGACCAGCGCCAGGGCCAAGGCGACACTGCCGGCGCGTCCGGCCACCGAGGAGGCCATACTGTGCCAGATGGCCGCCGCCACCGCGAAAAAGATGGCCGCGGCGATCACCGTGCCCGGGCCGCCGAAGAGGTCGAGCAGGGGAAGCAGCAGCAGGCAGCCCCCGGCTGCGCCCACTAGGTCGAAGAAGTAAACCCGGTTGACCCGCTCAATGGTCTCCGAAATCGCCAGCGAAACGATGATGCCGGAAATGAAGAACGGCACCGCCGTGGTGAAGTAGACCAGCGCGTAATCCCCGGCGCCGAGCGTGTTGCCGCGGGAGAGCACTACCCAGATGGCTGCCAACACGGCGAAGCTATTGAGCGCGCTGAGCCGGCCGAGCCGCACCATCAACGGCGCCTTCCACCCTGCCACCACGTAGGAAAGGACTCCGCCGATCCCCATGCCGAACATGGCGATCGAGATCGCCAGGAAGGCCATGTGGTAGTAAAACACCACCGAGAAGATGCGCGTGAGCGAAAGTTCCAGCAGTAGCGTAGCCAGCGTCGTGAGAGCCACGCAAAGGTAAACCTGGGGCCAATGGGCAGGAGACGGTTTCACGGAGTTCAATCCTTATGGTAGTGGATTGCGCGTGCCGCCGCTATTGGATGGCGATTAATACGGAGTTACTCACGCTATCCGGAAACGACAGCCGCACGTTGACCGTGCCGGTCGGGGTGTCTGACGGCACCGTGACGTTCAGTTGATAGAGCCCGGCAAAGGTCGGGGTGAGGCCCGCGAACACCGGCTGGACCTTGGCGCCGAACAGGCCGACCCCGAAGCTGACGTCGGGGACCGTGGTGAGCCGGGCGAACGGTTCGGCCGAGGGCGCCGGAGCTCCGGTATCGACCGCCGGGCTGGTGGGCCCGAGCCCGATCGCGTAGATGATGAGCGTGTCGCCGGCGTGCGCCGGGCGTGTCGAGACCCCCGGAATGGCGCCAGCGGGCATCGGCAGGCTGTAATCGGCGGCGTTTTGGATGGCGCCGTAGCCGGTGGTGCCGATGAGGAGAATGCGCGGCGCGCGTTCGGCCACGTTCACGGAAACCGTATTGCTGGTGAGCCCGTCGCGCTGCACCTGGACCAGGTTGGTCCCGAGCGGAGCGTCCACGGGCATCTGAAAGGCAAGCTGTCCGTACGACGAGTAATACATCGGAACGGTCTTGCCGTTCACCAGGATGGTGGCTCCACCGACGGTCGTATCGAGAGGCGGCGCCTTACCAACGGTCAGTGCGCCGAAGGAAAGCTGCTCACCCATCAGGGCCATGACGTCCCCGCGGCCTACGGTGTCGCCAGGGGCGAACGTTCCGTTATCGACCGCGCCCTGATAGTTGATCAGCGGCGCTCCCTTGGCCACTACTTCGAACGAGACGGGAATGCTTACAGTCCCTTCGGCCGCATTGGTGGCGATCGAAACGGAGCCGGCGTAAACGCCTGGGGAGAGCGAACCGGGGTCGAAGCTGACCAGAGCGCCGGTCGAGGTGGCGGTGGCCGAAATCCCGGAGCCGGTGGCCGAAGCGCTGGCGATCGAAAGGGTGCCCTGTCCCAGGTTGCTGACGGTGATCCCTTGCGAGATCGCCGGTGCGCCCTGCGCCAGCCGGACGGAAAGATGATCGGGAGAGGCCTGGGCGATCGGTTGCGTGGTCACCCGCATGGTGACCGGAATCGTCAAAGTGTCGCCGGCGACGGAACTCGTAGTAGCAACCGAGCCGTTGTACACGCCTTCCGTCATGGAAGACGGTGGCTGCAGGTGGATCCGGTAAGGGTAGCTGAAGCGGAAACTGCCGGTGCCGTCGAGCACCAGGCTCAACCAGGAGGCGCCATCCTGCGTGGTGGCTTTGGCGGTCACCATGCTGGAGGTGGAAATCGAAACGTCGCGCGATCCGCCGGGTGCCGCGTGCACGTCGACGCCGCCCAACTGGACAGTCACGGTGATCGTTTGGGGAGCGTCTACCGCGTTGGGGTCGCTCACCGTGACGATGCCGGTGGAGAGGCCGTTCGAAAGGCTCGACGCGGTGACCGCGATCTGGATCGGGATGCAGCTTGCAGCGTCGGTCGTGGTCGTGCAGGCGCGGGAACTGCCGACGGTCGCGGTGATCCACGAAACCGAGGAGCTGGCTTTGAGAGAGAGCGCGCCGTCGCCCGAGTTATAGGCCTCGACTGTACGGCTGGCGGACGCCGAAGTCGACGGGATGGCCATTGGGCCGACCGTGCTCGAGCACCAGGCGCAGCATCGGCGCGGCGGAGCAGGCGGTAGTAAAAGCAAACAGAATGGCAGGACGGATCAATCGCAGCGAACCTAGACCCACTCAAAAGCACCCTTCTTGTAGGCCCAGATGTAGCCTACCACGAGGATCGCGAGGAAAACGCCGATTTCCCAGATCCCAAACCAGCCGAGCTTCTGATAGCGGACAGCCCACGGGAACAGGAAGATCGTCTCCACGTCGAAGATCACAAACAAGATTGCAACGATATAGAAGCGGACCGTATAGCGGCCGCGGGAGTCCGATGCGGCCTTGATACCGCACTCGTAGGCCTCGAGTTTTGTGAGAAACGGCGCGGAGGGGCGAATGAGCTTCGCCGCAATGATCGTGACCACCGGAAACAGGATCGCCACCACCATAAAAATCAGGATGGGGATGTAGCCGCTCGGCATGGCAACACTATAACATGTGGCATCCAGGAGGAAAGCTATGAAGACGACCGTGACCACGTCCCGCAGAGGCTTTTTCAAGAGCGCCGCAGCGCTCGCCATGATTCGGCCGGGAGCAGGCCAGACCGCACGGGGGCCGCAGCTCCTTTATATCGCTACCTACAGTTCGCCCCAGGGGCCGGAGGGCAGCAAGGGCTACGGAGAAGGCATCTACTTGTTTGCGATGGACGCCGCGACCGGACGCCTCTCCCGGAGGATGGTATTTGCCAATCCGAATAACCCGTCGTGGCTGGCCTTCGACCCGTCCAGGACTTACCTCTTTTCCGCCAATGAGACCGCGACTTATCGGGGCGCGGCGTCGGGATCGGTGAGCGCCTACCGGGTCGATCGGGCAAGCGGGCGGCTGATGCCCTTGAATACGGAGAGTTCGGGAGGGGCGGGACCGTGCTACCTCTCGGTGCATCCCTCGGGCAAGTTCGCCTTCACGGCGAATTACGCGGGTGGGACGGTCGCGGTGCTGCCGATCCGCGAGAACGGCGAATTGGGGCCGCCGTCCGACGTCAAGCAGGACAGCGGACCCACCGGCTTGATCCATGCGGCCAGCGCGCCGTCCGGCAGTTTCGCGATCAGCGGCCACGACCGCCCGCACGCCCACATGATCCTGACCGATCCATCGGGGCGCTGGGTCATCTCGACAGACCTGGGAATGGACGAAATCCGCATTTGGGATTTCGATACCCAAAAAGGTGTGCTGCGGCCGAATCCGGAGGCCACGACGAAGCTGCCCTCGGGCGATGGTCCGCGGCACTTCGCCTTTCATCCAAACGGGCGCCGCCTGTACTGCCTCGGAGAGGAGTCTTCGACCCTGGTGGTCTTTGACTTCGATGCGGCACGGGGCCGATTGACTGCGCGCCAGACGCTTTCGACGCTGCCCAAACAGTTCGCCGGCACCGATTTCACCTCCGAAGTGGCGGTATCGGCCGGCGGCCGCTTCGTGTACGTGGCGAACCGGCTCCACGATAGCATCGCGTGGTTCGCCGTGGCTCCGGATGGCGCACTGACTCTGGCGGGCGAAGAGTGGACGCGCGGAGACTATCCGCGCAGTTTCACGATCGACCCGAGCGGGCGGTTCCTGTACTCATGCAATCAGCGTAGCGATGCCGTGACGTGCTTCCGCGTGGATCAACAGACCGGAGCGTTGACGTTCACCGGCGAGTACACAGCGGTGGGCACGCCGGCCATGGTGCTGTTTCTGTAGGTTGGCGCCTAGATCGGCAGCGCGCGCAGGGCAGTCTCGGCGATCTTCTTCATTTCCTGTCTGCCCGCGCCATTCGAGGCCATGACTCCCAAGCCGTTCATAACCGCCATGAGATAGCGGGCGAGGTCGGCGGGGTTCTCTGCCGGCGGCAGTTCGCCGGCCTTTCGAGCCTGCTGCAAGCGCGCCCGGATCGCCTCCTCGCCCTCCCGGCGCCAGGCGATCAGTGACTCTCTCACCGATTGCGCGCCGCTGCCGCAGGCGAGCCCGCTCTGCAGGGAAAGGCATCCGCGCGGATGGCCGGGCTGAGAGAGGAACTGAACGGTGCCATGGAGCAACGCCGGAATCGCCTCCCGCAGCTTGGATTTCGCGAGCGCCAGCCGCATGAATCCCATGGGGCCCTCGCGGTATCGTTCCATCACACGGCGGAAGAGCGCTTCCTTACCACCGAAGGCCGCGTACATACTCGAACGATTGATCCCCATGGCCGCCGTCAGGTCGGACATGGTAGCCCCCTCGTAGCTCTTCTCCCAGAAGACGCGCATCGCCGCTTCGAGCGCCACGTCTTCATCGAATTCGCGGGGGCGTCCCATCCTGATCTCAGTGTTTTCCATCGCCCTTAACCTCATTGTGACACATTGTGGACCGATCGATTCAAAAGAGTGCATCCTTCCGCAATCGCCGACATCTGAAACGATAGGTCCGGAACTGAATCCGGACCGCAAAGGAGAGAAGTCATGCCGGCACTGCAGGGAAAGGTGGCTGTGATCACGGGGGGAAGCAGCGGAATCGGTCTCGCGACCGCCAAGCGATTCGTTCGCGAGGGGGCTACCGTGTTTATCACGGGAAGGCGTCGGGCCGAGCTCGATAGGGCCGCGGCGGAGATCGGCGGTAACGTGACCGCGATTCAGGCCGATGCTTCGAAGCTTGACGATATCGACAGGCTCTACCGCGAAGTCGCCGCCAAGAACGGAAAACTGGACATTCTTTTTGCGAACGCTGGTATTGTGGAGCCGGCGCCCACGCCCGAGGTGACGCCCGACCTCTACGATCGAACGTTCGACATCAACGCACGTGGCGTGTTTTTCACCGTGCAGAAGGCGCTCCCGCTGATGAAGGATGGCGGTTCGATCGTCCTGAACGGCTCGGGCGTGTGGCAAAAAGGCATCCCGATCTACGCGCCTTACGCTGGCACGAAAGCCGCGCTGCGATCGTTCGTTCGCACGTGGACGGCGGAATTCGCCGGCAAGGGGCTGCGAATCAACATGGTCAGTCCTGGACCCGTGGAGACGCCGATGTTGGATGGGCAGTTCGGGGACAAGACTCCCGCGATCACGCGGAGCGACTTCGAAAAGATCACGCCCATGGGCCGCATCGGCCGTCCCGAGGAGATCGCCGCCGCTGTGCTGTTCCTGGCTTCGGACGAAAGCAGCCTGATCACCGGGATCGATCTGCCGGTCGATGGTGGAATCGTCGCGGTGTAAGTGCGCGGCTCACCCTTTCGACTTGTAGAAACGGCGGGCGGCCTTATGGATCGCCTTCCACTTGCGTTTGTGTTCGAGGGCGGCAAGCGGGTCGGCCAGACGCTCATGCCGCTGCGCCTCGGCTTGGAGCTTGCGGTAACTCGCAAGCCTGGCCGGGTCGAGCGCACCGCGCGCAAGCGCCTCGTCGACCACGCAGCCCGGTTCGCCATTGTGCGAACAATCGCCGAAGCGGCAACCGGCCGCGAGCGATGCGACGTCGTCGAACACCTGGTCCACATCCTCGTCACTCGCCCACAATTGCAGTTCGCGCATGCCTGGCGTGTCGATCAGTGCGCCGCCTTGCGGAAGCGCGACCAGTTCGCGGTGGGTGGTGGTGTGGCGCCCGCGGCTGTCGGAGTCGCGGACGGCGCCGGTGCGAAAGCGCTCCTCACCGAGCAGACGATTGACGATGGTCGATTTGCCGGCGCCCGACGATCCGAGCAGCGCGACGGTCCGCTCCGGCGCAAGGAAAGCCGTGAGGCTTTCGACCGTGCCCGCTGCCGCACTGCACGCGACCACCGGCACACCGCCTGCGACCGACTCCGCCTCCGCCACGCAGCGCGCGACATCGCTGCACAAATCCGCCTTATTGAGGACGATGACGGCCTCGGCGCCGCTCGCGGCGGCCAGCGTGAGATAGCGCTCCACTCGGCGCAGGTTGAAATCGCCATCCAATCCGGAGACCAGGAAGACGAGGTCGATGTTGGCGGCGACGGGTTGTTCCTCTTCACGGCGACCGGCGGCGCGGCGGGAAAAGAGCGTCCGCCGGGGCAGCACCGCTTCGACGATCGCCTCGCCGGGTGACACTGGTCGCGCTGCCACCCAGTCGCCGGTGACGGGGAGGTCCAGGGGGCCGCGGGCTGCATACTGGAGCTTGCCGGCGGGTTCGGCATCGAGTTCGCCGGCTTCGGTGAGCAGGCGATAACGATCGCGGTGGGAGACCGCCACGCGGGCGAGCACGAGGCCTCGCGCGGCAAAGGGTTCAAACTCTACAAGAAAAGACATGACTGTTCTCAACTCCGGTTCCAGGCGGACGGGAGAGGGCCGCGCGGACAGGCACACTACACCTCGAGAGGTGCGTACCGAGTCCGGATTGGCTAGCGGACAGTCATGGGCGTCTTTGGATTATACCCTCGCCGGCGAGTACGGTATGGTAGAGTTTCGGACGAAAGGAGTCTCGATCGATGCGCGTGAATCAAACCCGGGAGCGGCTGTCCCGCGGCGAAACGGTCTTCGGGTGCGGCCTGCAGGTGTACCGCTCCGCGGAAATTCCCCGGGCATTTGCGGTCGCCGGGTTCGACTATGTCTTCATCGACATGGAACACGGTTCCTACAACCTGGAGACCGTGCACGACATGATCAAGGCTTCGCTCGAAGCCGGCATCACGCCGATCGTGCGTGTATGCGAGCTGCTCTACTCGCTGGTGGCGCGCTTGCTCGATTGCGGCGCACAGGGAATCATTCTGCCGCGCGTGGAAGATCCGAAGGTTTTGGCCGAATCGTTGAGCTGGCTGCGCTTTCCGCCGCTCGGCAAGCGTGGTTACGGCGTGAACCCGACGATGATCGGCTACGAAGCGCGCGGTTTTGGCGAGATCATCGAGCACCAGAATCGCAATACCCTGAGCGTAGTGCAGTTCGAGACCGTGAAGGCGATCGAGCGCGCCGATGAGCTGCTTTCGATTCCGGGCCTCGACGTGATCATGGTCGGGCCGGCGGATCTTTCGATCGCGCTGGGCATTCCGGGCCAGTTCGAAAATCCTCTACTGGTTTCGACAGTCGATGGGCTGATCGAGAAGTGCAAAAAACACGGCGTGGTGCCGGGCATCCAAACGCGCAGCGTAGCGATGGCGAAATTCTGGGCCGAGCGCGGCATGCGGTTCGTCGGCGCGGCGGCCGAGCACGCCCTCCTGCTGGAGAAGGCAAAGGAAACGGTTACCCAGCTGAAGTCCGCGAAGGCACAAGTAGGCTAGGCCGCCTCCCGCGGGGTGAAAGCCGGCCGCGGACTGGCGGAAAACTCACATATGGCCAAGGTGGCACGCCGATTGCAGCTTTTACCGGCGAGTCAGACCTATGCCTCTTCTGTACATTGTTCTCGTGCTCATCGTCGTCGGAATCGGCTTGTGGTTGATCAATAACTACGTTCCGATGGCTTCCAGCATTAAGGCGATCCTCAACGCTGTCGTGGTGATTGCGGTATTGGTGTGGGTTCTGAAAGCCACCGGCGTGTGGACCGATGTGCTGAATTACCGTGTGGGACATTAAGAATACCCGAAACTTCCGGGCTTGGGTAAGCGGTCTTAAGTAAGAGGATTCCTATGGGCGGTATGTCGCAACACCATCGGCGGCAATCGCATCCATATCTCAGGGACCCATGGTCGAAGGAGTTCAGACCGCGCCCAGCCATGGAATATCAGGCATCGGGTTAGCTCTCGTCCCGCTGGTAACCGTATCGATTATCACAGTCTGGGTGTTAAATGGCGGAACCTATACCATTGCACCGCTAGCATATCTGACGCTGAACCTGGTGTTTTTCGGTTTGGCATCGCTACTGATCGCCACGCTGATTGGAAGAAGTTTCCTGCTCCGAGGGACGCCGGACTTGCTGTTGGTAGGCTGCGGCGCGCTGTTGTGGGGGCTGGCGGGTGTAGCCAGTGGTGTTATCGGTCCGAACGACGCCAATACACTGGTCACCATTCATAACACCGGCGCGGCCATGGCGGCGCTGTGCCACCTGGAAGGGGCGATTCTCTCGAACCGTGGGCAGCGCTCGATGAATCGCCGGGGAACGTGGATGGCGGCAGCCTACGGTGGCTCCGTGGCTGTCACTGCCCTGATCTCTCTGTGGACGATCCACGGTCATCTCCCCACCTTCTTCACTCAATACGTCGGCGGCACGGCCTTGCGCCAGACGGTGCTCGGCTCGGCGATCCTGATGTTCGTGCTAGCCGCGGTCATCCTCCGCGTGAAAAACCGGCATTCTCTATCGCCTTTTGTCCATTGGTACACCGTGGCCTTGCTGCTGATCGCGGCGGGCCTTTTTGGTGTCCTGCTCGAGCCGACGCTCACCAGCATCACGAGCTGGGTGGGCCGCTCCGTTCAGTATCTCGGGGGTATTTTCATGGTAGTGGCAGCCGTCGCCGCGATTCCAAGCTCACGCTGGACCGTATCGCTGGACGCCTCCCTGGTCGAAGCCCGGCAGCAGTACGAGGACCTGTTCAACCTGGCGGCCGATGGAATTCTGGTCCACGAGCCAATGAGTCAGTCCGCCCGTGGCAAAATTACACAGGCCAATCGCGCAATCTGTCGGCTTCTCGGCTACACCGAACAGGAGATTTGCCGGCTCACCGTGCTGGATCTGGTCGAATCCGGCGACCAGCCGGCCGCCCGCCGCGACGCCGAAGGCGCGGAGCCCACCTCGCGGCACGAGAAGTCACTGATCGCCAAGGACGGCCGCCACATCCACGCGGAGTTCACCACGCAGGTGTTCCGTCACGGCAACCGGCCCATGGCCATGTCGATCATTCGAGACATTACCGAACGGCAGCGCGCCGAAGAAGCTCTGCGGGAAAGCGAAGAGAGGCTGCGTCTGACCCTGCTTGCCGCGGAGATCGGCACGTTCGAATACCGTCCCGCCTCGGGCGAGGTCCAACTGGATGCACGCGCCAAGGCAATCTGGGGACTGCCGCCCGATGCGCAAATGAGTTATCAAGAAGCGCTGCGGCGGGTGCACCCCTCGGACCGGCGGCAGTTCGCCGAACGGTTTGAAGCCGCGCTCGATCCCCAATCGGACGGTTACCTCGAATCGGAATACCGCATCCTCTTTGCCGACGGTTCCGTCCACTGGCACGCCACGAAAGGCCGCGTGGATTTCGAAGGACGAGGGCCCGGTCGCCGTGCCGCGCGAATGATCGGCGTCTATCTCGACAGCACGGAACGCAAGCAGTGGGAGACGGCGCTTTCGGACGCGATGCAGAGGCTCGATGCGCACATCGACAACTCGCCGCTGGCGGTGATCGAATTCGACCCCGAGATCCGGGTGACCCGCTGGTCCGACGAGGCTCGCAGGCTCTTCGGCTGGACCGCCGAAGAGGTGCTTGGCCGCACCGCCTCGGAAATGGAATGGACGCACGAAGATGATATGGAGCGGGTGCAGAGGACCTGGCGGGACATGATCGAGGGCAAGCGCTCGCGCTACCTCAGCGTCCACCGCAACTATCGCCGCGATGGCTCGGTGGTGGAATGCGAGTGGTACAACTCCGCCATCTTCGACCGGGAAGGTAGGCTCTCCTCGGTGCTTTCCCAAGTGCTCGACGTCACGGATCGCAAGCGCACGGAGGAGCGGCTGCGGCAGGCGCAGAAGATGGAGAGCATTGCGTTGCTGGCTGGCGGAGTGGCGCACGATTTCAATAACCTGCTGGTCGGCGTGATCGGCAACGCGAGCCTGGCGATGGAGTTGTTGCCGCCGGAGCACCCGGCCGAGGGTCTGCTCGATGGGGTAGTCAAGGCTGGAGAGCAGGCCGCGCATCTGACCCGCCAGATGCTCGCTTACTCGGGGCAGGGCCGCTACGTGCTGCAGCCGGTGGACCTCTCGGACGTGGTGCGCGAAGTGACTGGCCTGGTGCGGTCCACGGCGCCAAAGAAAGTGACGATTCAACTCGATCTCGAGCCGGACCTGCCTGAGATCGAAGGCGACCGGAGCCAGATTCACCAGGTCCTGATGAACCTGGTGATCAATGCGACCGAAGCCATCGGCAATGCCCCCGGCCTGATCGTCGTGCAGACCGGCATGAGAAACGTGGGCACCGAGGAGATCCACGGATTCCAGGGTGCCGACCTGCTTCCCGGCTACTACGTAACGCTGGAGGTTCGCGACAACGGAGCCGGCATGGACGAAACGACGGCAGCGAAGATCTTCGATCCGTTCTTCACGACTAAGTTCCAGGGTCGCGGCCTCGGGCTGGCCGCGGTGGCGGGGATTGTCCGCGCCCACAAGGGCGCGCTGCGGGTGCAGACCGTCCCCTCGCAGGGCACGGCATTCCTGCTGTTGTTTCCCGCGATGGACGTCCGCTCGGCCCGCACATCGCGTTTGCGGCCGTTGGTACCGGCGCCCAACTTCTCCGGTTGCGGAACGGTGCTGGTGGTCGACGATGAAGAGCGCGTCCGAACCACGGCCCGTCTGGCGCTGGAGCGTCGCGGATGCGCGGTGCAGACGACCGGTTCGGGCGAAGACGCCATAGAAATTCTGCGCACCGGCGCCGGCCGGATCGTGATGGTGATTCTCGATCTCAGTATGCCGGGCATGAGCGGGGCCGAGGCGCTGCCGCGGATGCTCGAGATCAATCCGAATCTGCGCGTTCTGGTGACCAGCGGCTATGCGGAAGCCGACGTCTTGCGTCGTTTCGAGGGCATGCCGGTTGCCGGATTCCTGCAGAAACCCTACACGGCGAGGCAGATTGCCGAGAAGGTGCGGGCGATCATGGGAAGCGGCGTCGAAAAGTTGAGATAGCGCGGTTGTCCCGAAATGGTGCGCCAGAGTGAACCGCCGCTGCCTATCTGGCTTGCGAGTCCGGGTAGCTGCGACTTGGTCCGAAATAGTGCAACTCCGCACTTCGCTGGCTCTCTTTCCGATTCCCTCGGGATTTTCCCTTTTCTCGTCCGAGTTCAGGGTATAAAATCAAAATCGCTTCCAGCGGTGGGGCAACTTTCGCGATGCTGGAGAGGGCTGGCGAACGCTGTCCGCATGTACCTGGGCGGCGATAGGCGGTAACGGGCCACGGACACAGCGCAAATCAGCTTGAAGCGATGCGGGGAAATCAATTCGCGGTTTGGGAGACCGTCCGGAAATGAGCCTGCCGGTCCTCTACCTGAACTACCACGAAATTCGGGTAGAAAAGTCGTCCTATCTCTACAGCCTTCCGGCTGATGAGTTCGACGCACATCTTCGCCTGCTGCGCGTTCCGGCGCCGGACGCCCGGGCCGCTCTGCGCATCACGTTCGATGACGGCCACCGCACCCAGTATGAAACGGCTTTCCCGGTGCTCACCCGCCACAAAACTCGCGCCATTTTCTTCGTGACCGCGGGCTTCACCGGCGTTTCGGCCCATCACATGACGTGGAGCCAGTTGCGTGAACTGGCGGATGCGGGGCACGAGGTCCAGGCTCACGGGTGGGTCCACCGTTTCCTGCCGCACTGTACCGATGCCGAGCTCGAAGAGGAACTCCGCCGGCCCAAGGAGACGATTGAGGACCGGCTGGGACGTCGCGTCGATGCGCTCTCGATTCCCGGAGGGCGTTTCGATGCGCGTGTGCTGGAGGCCTGCCGCCGCTCGGGCTATCTCCGGGCCTTCACTTCCGAACCATGGCCGCCCGTTTGGGAGCAGGACGGGTTACGAATGTTCGGCCGGCTCGGCATTCTGCGGCGCACGACCGCTGCGACTCTCTCCGGCTGGATGCGCAGCGGAGGGCGCCCGACGGTCCGTGCGCGTCTTCTGCACGAGATGAAGGCGGGGCTCCGCCGCACCATCGGAGACGAACGCTACCATCGCCTCTGGTGCCTCCTGGCAAATGGCAATCCCACTCCGATTTCGAGAGCCGCGGCGGCGGATTGTGCCTGGCCGCGCGAAGACTATCGGGATGGCCGGCAGGCTGATTCCTGAGAGAACGATTCGATTGAAGATCAGGACGATGGTGCGCCGCCTCCGCGAAACCTGCTACGGGATGAGCCCTCCCCGCATTGCCGACATGAGCCACTCGCTATAACCCGGCCAGTCCAGTCGGGTATCCGGCCGCGTGGCCGACAGCCGCCTGTAAATCGTCATCGAGAGGGTCATTCCGCCGTTCTCCGCTGCGATGTACTTCGCGGCCTCGTCGCGGCTCCGGAGGCCCAGAACCTCGGAGAGATACGCCTCGGCGCCTACGACCGCGTATTCTTCCGGTCCCGCGTGCCACTTGTCTCTGAGCACGGCGTATTCGTGCGCCAGCGCGGGACGCCCGGCGATCGCGGCGTCCTGCATCGCGGTAACTTCCGTACTGCGCGGGATGTTATGTAACGATTCGTGAAGGGCCACAGACCCAAACCGCCGGGCTTTCTCGCGGGCCCCCGGGCGGAAGGCGTTACCAAGCCAAGGGATCCTCGAGGAGAGTCCGGACTCGCTGGCTTCGCTTGCCATGACACCATCAGGTAGCTGAAATGCGATCGGGCTGGCGTAGTACAGCAGAATCACATGATGCGTCGGCGCGCGCGCGCATCCCAGGAACCGCGTCAGGACTCGCTCGGTATCCGCATTGGGTAGTTCGGCCAAACCCATTCTGAGTTCGTCGGCCTGGTTCTCCATTGACGGTTTGCATTCCCGCTCCCAGATCTGCAAATAGCCTGCTTTGCGAAGGGCTTGAAAGTAATCCAGAAACTGATTCCGATACTTGCCGAGGGCCGCGAGATCCTGACGTTCGTACTCGGTCCCGCCGCCCCTGGCGACAAGCGAGCTTTCGATCACGGCGCGCGACTTTTCGAACTCCTGGAATGCCGTGTCAAGGTCGTCAAGCGTCTCGGGCCGGAGCGTGTAAAGCAGTCGTGCCGTGCCGGACATGGAAACGGCGCTAAAGAGCGCATCGGCCTTCGCCATGCCCTCGGAGCCCAGGCGGTCTGTCCATGTAGACCGCAAGCCGGGGTAGCGCGAGCTGTAGTGGGGGTCGTGCGAGATGGCATTCACGAGCACCAGTGCATCGAGCGCCTCGTTGGTTTCCACAGTCCAGGGGGAGTTCGCCGGGGCAGTTCTGTTCCTGCCACCACTTGAACATGCCGGCAGAGATAGCAGCCCCGCAACCAAGAGGAGCCCGGCCCATAGAGCCGAGTCCGAGCGTGAAAACAGACTGCACCGTCTGGAACTCACCGCGACGAGCGTACCACTCTTTCAGCACGGCTGGTGCCCGATTGGATTGGCCGCTCAGCTGACCGCAGCTCATTGCGTCTAACACTTCGGGATCCGCAGCCCGCACTAGCTTGTCGAGCACTCCAGCACGTGCGTAGCTGCGGGCGATCTATTTGTGGGCCGGGGTATACACTGAGAGGGACTAAGACAACAGAATGAAGATATCGGCTCGAACGAGTTTCGACGATGCGCTCATTAAGCCTGATTGTTTTGTCCGTCTTGCTACGGCCTCTGTCAGGGGCGGTAGCTCCGTGGCCCACTGACGGTTGGGCCCAATCCACGCCCGAACAGCAAGGCATGAATCCCGCGCTGCTTCAAGCCGGCGACGCCTATGTGCGAACTCAGTGCCCCACCCGTTACAGCTTCCTGGTGATACGGAACGGCTACCTGGTGTGGGAACAGTATTACCACGGCATGAGCAAAGACGGCTACGCCGATGTGATGTCCGTATCCAAAAGCGTGCTCTCGCTGCTGATCGGCCAGGCGCTGGACAGTGGCACGATCGCAACCCTCGACCGGAAGCTGGTCGATTACTTTCCGGAGTACTTCTCCCCTTCGACCGATGCGCGCAAGCGCCTCATCACGCTCCGCCAGATGTTGACGATGACCGCGGGATTCAAGTGGGACGAAGTTGCGACCGGCAACGACTGGGTGGCCAGCAAGGACTGGTATCAGTTCGTCATCAACCTTCCCATGGCGGCAAACCCGGGAGATGTCTTTGACTACAACACCGGACTAAGCCACCTGCTGGCGGGTGTCCTGAGCCGCGCCTCGGGGCAAACGGCGCTGGCATTCGGCACTCAGAATCTCTTCGAGCCGTTGGGGATCACTAACTTCCGTTGGGATACGGACCCGCGGGGGAACTATGTCGGCGGCTTCCACATGTATTTTACGTCGCGCGACCTGGCTAAGTTCGGATACCTTGCCCTACGGCATGGCTTCTGGGACGGCCGGCAACTTGTCTCGCGTTCCTGGATCGAGGACTCCACCGCGGTACACGAACTCTACGCGAGCGACGTTACGATCGGCGACTATGGCTACCATTGGTGGGTGCGGCCGCAATGGGGTTACATGGCCTACATGGCAGCCGGCTATGGGGGGCAGTACATCTTCGTGGTCCCAGGCCTTGACCTGATCATGGTATCGACCGCGGACACCACCGGCGATACCATCGACCGCCACATGCAGGCTTTCAACCTGCTCACGCAGTACGTGATTCCGGCGATCAAATCCGTGACGGACCTCAGTGTGACCGGCAACCCGCAAATTGATGCCGTTGTGAATTCGGCCAATTCTTCCGAAGGAGCGGTCGCGGGCGGATGGTCTACGATCTACGGCAGCAACCTGTCCAGCACGACTCGGTCGTGGGACGGGGAAGATATTGTGGGTGACAACCTGCCCGTCCAGTTGGACGGCGTGAGTGTCACCATCGGCGGCAAAGCGGCGTACGTGGCGTACGTCAGCCCCACGCAGCTCAACGTGCTGGCCCCCAGTGGCGTTCCATCTGGCGAGGTGAGCGTGAGCGTGACGAGCGCTCCTGGCGAGTCCGGAAGCGCGCCGTCCAGCCTGAGCGATGCCAATCCCGGACTGTTTCTTTGGAATGGACTGTACGCGGTGGCACAGCACGGCGACTATTCCGCGGTAGGACCGCCCGGGCTGTTTCCAGGGATGACGACCACTCCCGCGAAACCGGGCGAGACGATTCTGCTTTATGGCACGGGTTTTGGCGCGACCGCTCCGCCCAGCGGTGTCGGGGAAATCGCGCGACAGACATTTCCGCTACCATTCCTGCCCGCGGTGAGTATTGGCGGCGTCCCCGCGGTGGTGGAGTATGCCGGCATCCCGCAAGGGGGCGCGGGACTGTACCAGATCAATGTGCGGATACCAGAATCTGTCGCGGACGGCGACCTGCCGATATCGCTGGCCTATGGGCAAGCAACCTCGTCGAACGCATTCCTCACCGTGCGTCGCTAAGTCAGGAGCCCGTATATTTTATTTGGTTTAAGTGGTGCGCCCAGACAGATTCGAACTGCCGACCTTCTGGTTCGTAGCCAGACGCTCTATCCAACTGAGCTATGGGCGCAATCGGCGTGACAACAGCTATTCCAATGTACCCAACCGAGGCCCCTCCGTGCAACTCTAGCGCCCCGTTCTGCCAAAATGGGAATTCCCATGACGGAACGCCTTTATTACACCGACTCCTACCTCCGCGAATTCACTGCGCGCCCCATCGACCGCTCGGCCGATGGGCTCACCGTCTACCTCGACCGCTCGGCCTTCTACCCCACTTCCGGCGGGCAGCCCTTCGACACAGGGACTATTGGGGGCGTGCGCGTCGTCGACGTCATCGATGAAGAGGATCGCATCGCGCACCGGCTGGAAGCTCCGGCCGGACCTGATGCGGTCGAGTGCGCGATCGATTGGGGCCGCCGCTTCGACCACATGCAGCAGCACACCGGCCAGCACCTGCTCTCGGCGGTCTTCGAGGAGCTCTACGGGCTCCGCACCGTGAGCTTTCATCTGGGCGCCGAAAGCGCCACCATCGACCTCGAAGGCGGTGCCGTCGACGCGCGCATCGTGCAGGAGGTCGAACGCCGCGCCAACCAGGTCATCTATGAAAACCGGCCGGTGGAGGTGCGCTTCGAGGAGGCCGCGGAGGCGCAGGGACTACGCAAGGCATCTGCCCGTGGGGGCACGCTGCGCATCGTATCGATCGACGGGCTCGACCGCAGCGCTTGCGGCGGCACACACGTCCGCGCCACCGGCGAGATCGGCGTCCTACTGTTGCGGAGGCTGGAGAAGGTGCGGCAGTCGGTGCGTGTGGAGTTCCTGTGCGGCGGACGTGCCGTCGGCCGGGCCAGGCTCGACTACGAGGCGCTCACCCAGGCGTCGCAACAGTTCTGCTCGCCGCTCGATGACGTTCCGGCCCTGGTGGCGGCGCAGCTCGACTCCGCGCGTGCCGCCGATAAGGCGCGGCAAAAGCTGGAGCTCGACCTGGCAGCCTATCGCGGCCGCGAGCTTTATGAGGCCACCGCGCCCAATGCCGACGGGTTGCGGCGTGTCACGCAGCGGCTGGCATCCGGCACGCTCGAAGGGCTGCGCGCGCTGGCGCAGAGCTTTACTGCTCAGCCCAGGGCGATCTTCCTCGCCGCGCTCTCCGAGCCGCCTTCGGTCCTCGCTGCGGCGTCGGCGGATGCGGGCTTCGATGCCGGCAAATTGTTGAAGGAAGCGATCACCTCGGCGGGCGGACGCGGAGGCGGTACCCCCCGGGTCGCGCAGGGCAGCGTACCGCGTGCAGATTTGTTGGATGCCGTGTTGGCGAAACTGGAAGCGCCGGCCGTCTAGTACGATTTCTTCGGCGCGGCGCTCTTCCTGGCGCCCTTCTTGCCCTCGGCGGACCCTTCCTTGAGCAGCGCCTCGATCTGGTTCCGCAGATACTGTTCGTGATCGGGACCGAAGAAAGGCTCTTCGTTGCCTTCGTGCTGCGCGCGGATCACGCCCTGCCGGTCGATGAAGGCCAGCAGCGGCATGTGCGGAATCATCATCGAGGGGTGCTGCAGGAAATCCAGCACCTGTACGGTGTTGGAGTTGTAGCCCACCGGGAAGGGCGTTTGGAAATGTTGCACGAAGCCGGGCACGTTGGCGCGGGCATTCTCTTCGATCGCCGATTCGATCACCTGGAGCCCGCGCGGCCCGAGTTCGGTTGCGAGCTTATCGAGGATGCCGGTGGTCCGCTGGCAATGCGAACAGGTTGTAAGGATAAAGGCCAACAGCACCACCTTCCCGCGGTATTGGCTCAATTGAATCTGCTTGCCGTTGGTCAGGTTGATGGTGAAGTCCGGCGCGGGGCGCGGCAAGGTGGCTCCGGCCGTAGGGGCCGCCAGGCACAACAACACTGCAGCCGCGAGTATTCCTTGTCTTGCCATAAGCCTCAGTGTAGCGCAGGGTCCAGACCTTCCACGCTGGTCACCAGGGTACCCTTGCGGCGCAGGTCGAAGCGGCCATTGTCGCCCTCGCCCGTGACCGCGTCGGGCGACTCCGGCGAGAAGGTGATCTTCTTCCACTTCTTCCGCAAGATCTCCTGATACGCGGCGAAGTACTGCCGGGCGGCCTCTTCGCTGTCCCATTCCGAGGCATACAGGAGCACCACCCGGCCGGCCTTCTTGTTCTCATCCAACTCGAAAGTGCAGCCGCGCCAGTGGGGGGAGATTGCCGCCGCGCGATCCTTGCCCAGGTATTGTTCGAGCAGAATGGCGTGCTCCAATTCGCCGAGCGATCCGCCGACCAGTCCCTTGTAGCCGTGCGGCAGTTTCGGGTCAGGCAGCTCCGGAGTGGTCGGCTTGATGTGCTTCCAGTACATTTCCGGGTGCAGGATCTGCTGCGAGGAAAGCGGCGGCTCGCGGAACGCTTCGGCGAATCCGCGGTCGCCTTCATGCTCCACCAGCGCGTTCTGGAACAACATGCCCGCGGTATACGGAAAGATCAGGGACCGCCGCAAATAGAGCGGTGCGTTGTCGAAGATCGGATACTCGCCCGCGCTCGCCTCGCTCAGGTTGCTCATGGATTGCACCAGCGCCGGGGACTTACGCAGCGATTGGCCCATCTGGTGGGCCAGATATTCGGACATGAGCCACGTGGCCTGGCCTTCCATCACGGCCAGCCGCGCGGTGGCGCCATCGTCGCTCTTCTTTCCCTTGCGGATGTATTTGCCGAGGTTGAAATTCTGGTCGGCCAGGGCATGCGAAAGTTCGTGTGCCAGCACCGGCGCCTGCGTTTCCGAAGGAGTGGAATCGGTGATGAATAGCTTCTTCTTATCGTAATCGTAGAAGGCGGCGGCCTGTTCGGTGAGCAGGTCTACCGTGCTCTTGGTGAGGTCGAAGTTCTCCGGCACCAGGCCGAACAGCTTCAGCGTCAATTCCTCGGCGCGGACCTCTTCGGGCTTGGCCACTTCATCGACGCGCTTTTTGAGGAACTCGTTGACCTTGTCTTTGGTGATGAAATCGCACGGCACGGGGTGGTGCAGCACCATACCGGTGAAGGTCGTCAATTCCTGCGCGATCTGGTTCGCCTGCGAACACAGCGCTCGCGCCTTGGGGTCCGACTGGCCGAATGCCAGTTCCGCGAATAACAGGGCAGCCGCCAGTGTCTTCCACCGGGTCATATCAGGCCGCAATCGCCCTCCTCTGTATACTCCATCCAAATGCCGCTGCTGCGGCGATCGCGAGCAGTCCGCCCGCCGCTACCGTTGGACGCGGTCCGAAATGTCCGGCCAGCGCGCCGGAAGCGAGACTGCCGAATGGCAGCAGGCCCACCACCGTCATCGCATAAATGGCCATCACGCGGCCGCGATACGCGTCTTCGATCAGCGTCTGGATGGTGGTGTTGGCGGAGGCCAGTTGCTGCATCACGAAGAAGCCGATCGCCGGCATGATCGCGAGCGAAATCCAGAACGAGGGCGAAAGGGCGAACGCCACGTACGCTAACCCTACCACGATGCCGCTCGTCACCATCACCCGCGGCAGGGCGCTCACTTTGGTGCGCCGCGCCAGCCGCAGGGTCCCGACCACCGCACCCGCGCCCATGGCGCCCATCAGGAAGCCGAGCCCGCGCGAGCCTCTGTGGAACAGGGCGTCGGCGAAGACTGGAATCAGCACCATCACCGGCGTGCCGGAAAGGCAGGCCACGCCCATCAGGGCGAGCATGCGCCGCACCGGCCGGTGTCGCCAGGCATAGCGGAAACCATCCGCCAGGTGGCTCCATGGCGATTGCGGCGCCGGACGTGTGAAGGCCGGAAGCCGCATCGCCAGCAGACATCCGATCACCGCCAGGAAGCTCACGCCGTTCAGTAGAAAGCAGAGGCCCTCGCCGACTGCCGCTACCACCAATCCCGCCATCGCCGGTCCCAGTACGCGGGCGGCGTTGAAGGTGGCGGAGTTAAGCGAGATGGCGTTGAGCAGGTCCTCCCGGCCGGTCATCTGGATCACCAGCGCCTGCCGGCCCGGCATATCGAAGGCGTTGATCACCCCGAGCAGCCCTGCGAGCGTCAGCAGGTGCCACACCCGGACGGTTCCGGTAAGCGTGAGCGCCGCCAGCACGAAGGCCTGCACCATTGCAGCCGTTTGTGTGATCACGACCAGTTTGTGGCGGGAGAATCGGTCCGCCGCCAGGCCGCCCAGGGGACCCAGCGCGAACACCGCGATCTGTGAGCAGAACCATGCCGTGCCGAGTAATAGTTCCGAATGCGTCAGCCGGTAGACCAGCCAGCTTTCGGCCACGTTCTGCATCCATGTGCCGACCAGAGAGACCACCTGGCCGATGATGAACAGGCGGAAGTTGCGGTGGCGAAGGGCCCGGAAGGTGTGTCGGATACCGGAGGGGTCGGCCTGGATCCCGGAGGGGTCCACCGGGGCCGCTATGGCGGCCAATGGTGCCGGAGCGGCCTCTTCTCCTGAATGTTTGCCCGGCGCCATCCCTTCATTACAGGATAATGCGCGGTACAATGGTTGATCAATTCATCGATATCCAGGAGAAATCTTTTGGCGGACGAAAAACTGTTTCAGGCGGAGTATCTCGGTAGCGGCACTTTTGTGATCACCAAGCCCAAACGCAAGAAGATCAAAGTGCGGCAGAGCCAGTTGAAGAATCCCCGGCGCGGCTCGCGCAAGTAAGGGAGTCAGCGGCGCCCGCGGCGCTCGAGATCCATGATCCGGAAGAGTCCTTCCAGCGCCGCCTTTTGAATGGCGAGTGCTCCGAGGAAACTACCGATCAACGCGCCTGCGATCACCACGGCTTCCATATCCCGTACTCTCCTGCTCATTACGATTGCAATTGGGATGCCATGCGGATTAGCGAGCTGATTCTTCACCCCATCGCCATCGCGGATCCTCCGCTGCGTAGTTCTTACGGGCTGCACGCACCTTTTGCGCTGCGCACGGTCGTCGAGCTGAAGACCGATTCGGGCCTCATCGGGATCGCGGAAACCTATGGCGGCGACGGTCCGCTGGCGGGGCTCGAAGCCGTGCGTTCCCGCGTGGTTGGCATGGACCCGTTCCAATTGGCGGGCCTCCATCGCGACCTCACCAGGGAAGCAGAGCGCGAAGCGGCGGAAGCGCGCGGCGGCCGTTCCCAAACGTACCTGGTGCCCGGGGAGAATCCGCTCGATCGCCACGCCCGCACCTTCGCGGCCATCGAAATCGCCTGCCTCGACCTCATCGGCAAGGCCGTCGGCAAGCCCGTCTGCGACGTAATCGGCGGCCGGGTGCGCGACGGCGTCAGCTTTTCGGCATACCTGTTCTACAAGCACGGCGGCGGTGGCGGCGTCGGCGACGATGCGCGTGAGGATGAATACGGCGAAGTGCTCGATCCCCAGGCTTGCGTGCGGGAGTGCCGCCAGATGATCGAGCAGTACGGCTTCCGTGAGATCAAGCTCAAGGGCGGAGTGCTCGATCCCGATGTGGAGATCGCCAGCATCCGCGCGGTGCGCGAAGCCTTCGGACCGGCCTACCCTCTGCGCATCGATCCCAACTGCGCCTGGAGTGTCGACACCTCCGTGCGGGTGGGCCGCGAGCTCAAGGAGGAACTATCGGGCGGCGGGTATCTCGAAGATCCGTGCGCGACGCTCGAAGGCATGGGCGAGGTGCGGCGTCGCCTGCTGGCCGAGGACAATCACACGCCGCAGGCCAGCAATGTCGCGGTGACTTCGTTTGCCGATGTGCCGCGCGCCCGCGATCTCGATGCCGTCCAGATCGTGCTTTCCGACCCCCACTATTGGGGCGGCATGCGCAACGTGCAGTATCTCTCGCATCTGACCGGCGTGCTCGGGATGGGCCTTTCGATGCACTCGAACAGCCACCTGGGCGTCAGCCTGATGGCGATGACGCACGTGGCCGCTGCCTGCCCGAACCTGACCTACGCGTGCGATACGCACTATCCCTGGCAGACGGCGACGGATGAAATCGTCGAAGGCGGCCGCATTCCGTTCGAAAACGGCTGCGTGCGGATTCCTGACAAGCCCGGCCTCGGTGTGGAACTCGATTACGACCAGGTGGCGCGTGGCCGCGAGCGTTACGCGCACATCCCTTTCCGCAAACGCGATGATCAAGCCGAAATGCGGAAGCACGTCGACTCCAATTGGACTCGAGTGCTGCCGCGCTGGTAGGGGTTAAACGGCCGCCGTGGGCTTCTCGTAGCCGGTGAGTTCCTCGCTCGACTTCGCAGCATCGTAACCCGGATTTTGCCGCGGCATCGACGCTTTCACCTGCTCACGCCAATCGCGAAGTATCCCATGTAATTTTTTCGCGCGGCTCGTCTCTTTTCGTACAAGATTACGCTGTTCGCCAGGATCGTCCGCGAGGTGAAACAGCTCCAGGCGGCCGTCCTCGTAGAACTCGATCAGCTTCCAGTCACCCAGCCGCACGGCTCCACCCGGACTGCCCCCCTGGTCGCTGTAATGCGGGTAATGCCAAAAGAGCGGACGCTCCGTCGCTTTACCGCCGCGCAGCACGTTGGCGAGCGATACGCCGTCGCCCGCCGGGGCGCGCACGCGGGCAGCGTCGCAGAAGGTGGGGAAGAAGTCGATGCTCGAAACGGGATGATCGACAACCGTTCCGCCGCGCGTAACTCCCGGCCATCGCACCAGCAGCGGCTCGCGGATGCCGCCTTCGTAGAGATGGCCCTTTCCCGCACGCAGAGGCGCATTGTTCGTCACCGGGGGCTTGCGCCGGCCCTGGTAGCGAACGCCGCCGTTGTCCGAGAAAAAGAAGAGTACGGTCCGGTCCGCGACGCCTGCGTCATCGAGCGCGTTCATCAGTCGTCCCACTGAATCGTCGGCGCTTTCCACCATCGCGCAGTAGATGGGGTCCACGTCTCCGATATTGCGCTTCCGGTATTTTTCGATCACTTCGTTGCGTGCCTGAAGCGGCATGTGCACGGTGAAGTGCGC
Source organism: Terriglobia bacterium (assembly GCA_963796675.1). Lineage (GTDB taxonomy): Bacteria > Acidobacteriota > Terriglobia > Bryobacterales > Bryobacteraceae > CAWCDJ01. The sequence goes on along the minus strand of CAWCMS010000011.1, from coordinate 108,111 downwards.
CTGGTAGAGGAACCACGGACGGGTGCGATTCTCGCTGAGGAACCGGCTGCCTTCGCGGGTCAGGCGCTCGGTGAGAAATTCGCCCGGCTCGAGCTTCAGCCCCGGCAGTTCGAGAGGCCCGAAGTAAGTCGGCGGCTGACCGGCCGCGGTGCCGCCGATGTTGACGTCGAAACCGCGATCCGTCGGCAGGTGCCCGACTCCCCCCAGGTGCCACTTGCCGATTGCCGCGCTGCGGTATCCGCCCGGCCGGAGAGTCTCCGCGATGGTCGGTGCGTTCGCCGGGAGTTGCTGCTCGAAGGCCGGTGTCAGCAACCGTGCGTAGGGCCACTGCTTTCTGCCCGGAATCCAATCGGTCAGATGAAGCCGCGCCGGATACTGCCCGGTCAGGATGCTGGCGCGCGTGGGCGAGCACACCGGGCAGGCCGCATAGGCGTTGGTGAATCGCACACTCTCCGCCGCCAGCCGGTTGAGATTCGGCGTATCGATGAAGCGATTTCCGTAGGGCTGAGTATCGCTCCAGCCCAAATCGTCCATCAGGATGAAGAGAACATTCAGCGGCCGCACTGGAGCGGCCAACGCCGCCGCGCCGCCTGCCAGAGTTTCGAGGAAGGTTCGCCGCAGCATCATTTCACCCGGTACATGCCCGCGCCATGTGGCGGGATCGAAAATGTGCGCCCGTCCGCGATGGTCCCCAGGTCTCTTTTCTCCCACAGGTCGCGTACCGCGCGTTTTCCCGCCAAGCCGAGGTCTTTCCAGTCCACGCGGATCTCCGCGGGCTGCTCGCCGGTGTTGAAGACGCCGAGAAATTTGCCTCCGCCCGGAGCGTCGGAAATCCAGCCGACCTGGTCACCGCGCGCAAACAACTGGTGCGCGTTCGCGCCGTGCTGATCGGCCGCGAGCACCTCGCCGTGGGTCAGTAGGGAGAGCGTCCAGTCGTCGTTGCTCGGCAGGTCGCCGCCGAACATCAGGGGCGACCGCGCAATCGACCACAAGGTCATGAGGGTCCGCTGCTCGTCTTTCGTAAAACGGGTATGGCGGTCGTCGCCACGTTCGGCGCGGATGCCGATGCGGCCGAGCGGCAGCATGTCGGCGTCAGGCCAGCCCTCGGGCTTTACGTAGGGACTCCAGTTGTCGAGCAGTGTGAATGCATGGAGAAGCGGTTTCCACTGGTCCCAGAAGTCGTCCGAGATGCGCCACAAGTTCGCGTTGGCCGCGTACTGCGCGGCCCGGTTGACGTCCGCGGGACCGGGCGAAAGGCTCAGCACGATCGCGCGCCCGCTCTTCCCGATGGCGCGGTGCAGTGCCTCGATCTCGTCGATGTGGAACGGCGTGGCAATATCGTCCGCCTTGATGTAGTCCACACCCCAGGCGGCATACATCTTCACGATGGAATCGTAGTAATCCTGTGCGCCGGGCTTGGTCATGTCGACGCCGTACATATCCGTATTCCAACGGCAGATCGACTGCTGGTTGGCAATCTCGGCCGCCCGGACCTTGCTGCCGGCTACCGGCAGATTCGCCGCCACCGCGCGCCGCGGAATGCCGCGCATGATGTGGATGCCAAACTTCAGCCCGAGCTTGTGGATGGACGCGGCCAGCGGCGCGAAACCGGCGCCATTCGCCGAGGAAGGGAAGCGGCTCGCCGCAGGAATCAGCCGCCCATACTCGTCCATCGCCAGTTCCGCGTTCGGCCGGTAGCCGTGCGACCTGGCGTTCGGGTCGGACCACTGGATGTCCACCACGATGTACTGCCACCCGTAAGGCTTGAGCTTCGACGCCATGTACTCGGCGTTGGCCTTGACTTCCGCTTCGGTAACGGTGGTGCCGTAACAGTCCCAACTGTTCCAGCCCATGGGAGGCGTGGGAGCAACGCCGGTGGCGGCGGAAAGCGACATCGCCGCGACAAGGAGGCAGCCGAAAGGTCTCATGGAAATCGGCTACATTCTACCATCCGGGTGTCCATTCCCATCCGCCTTCGGGGCGCCGTGCGATCCTGCCCACGCTGGGGAAAGGAAAGTGGAACGCCATCACGTGCATTCCTTCGGCGACGGCCTGCTCCGCCAGTTCGCGGCGGCTAGCCGCGGCATTGCCGGGCGCGAGGTCGAAGCCGTTCGGCCATCCCGGCTTCTCCAGATGCAGTGGATGGGTGGCCGCATCCGCCAGGTTCAGCAGGCGCTCGCCTTCGGACTCGATGAGGATGGCCACGTGCCCCGGCGTGTGGCCCGGCGCTGGAATCACGCGAACGCCCGGCACGATCTCGCATTCGCCACAGACCGGTTCCACCTGAAAGCGGATCGCATGGAGGCACCGTTGCGCGGTATCGCGGATTCCCGCCTTGAATTCCTTGGGAAGCGGCAGCGAAGAGACGTCGGCCCGCCCGGTCATCCAGAAATCCCATTCGGGTTCCGCCAGCACGTGCCGGGCATTCGGAAATGCGGGGCGTCCGCGTGCGTCGAGTGTGCCGCCGATGTGGTCCGGGTGGGCGTGCGTGAGGATAACGGTGTCGACGTCCCCCGGCCGTATGCCTTCCATGTCGAGGCGGGCCCGGATGGCTCCGGCCGTCTGCCACGAATCGCCCGCGCCGGTGTCGACCAGAATGACGTGACGGCCGGTCTCGATCAGCAGGCAGGTGAAGGGAGTGAGAGCGCGCTCCTGTGAAAGCCGGTGCCGCTCGAGTGCGCGGTGGAGTTGCTGCGGGTCCGCGTCCGGAAACAGCCACGGTATCGGATACGAGAAGTAGCCATCGCTCAACACTGTGCAGCGGATGGCTCCGACCGGAAAACGGTGGGAGCCCGCAGGCATACTATTCGGATGTAGCGGATGCCGCGCCAATTGTCAAAAGGAAATTTGAGAGGGACTCCGGAAAGGAAGGGATCGCTCGGTCGAGCGGGAGGGATGTCAGGAAGAAAAAGAGGTCTGCTTGGGGAGGAATTCGCGGCCGAATTCCCTCTCAGCCACACAGTACAACTGAGACACCGGCAACTCCGCCCGGCCGGTTTTCAACCGCAAGATAATAAAAGAAAAATAAATCTGGAAATCGAGGTACCGGTACGGCTGTGACCTGCTCAGTTACAGACGTCCGAGGGCGATCGCGGCGGGATCAAGAGTGTCCGCACTCCGGGTCTTGCTGCCGGGGGATGAAAGGTCGAGTCGGCGCGCCTCAGAACGACTTTCTTTGACGGGCGCCAAGCGAGAAAAAGGGGAAATTAGTGGGTCGGGCGTTTCCCGTCAAGTTGACCGCGCTTTGCCCAATACACTGGAGTGCACTGCTGGTCGAAGAGGATCCGAAATCCTGGTAGTACAAGGGTCAGAAATGCGGCGGTCTACTGGGTTGTGGATTGTCTCGCTCAGCTTTCGGTATGACGATAAACCGCTCAAATCGCCGGTCGGAGGCCCGTCCGATCAAGTATCCCACCGGCGTGCCAACTACCATCGTCAGTCCTCCGGCTACCAGCGGGCCATAAATGGGCGACTCGATGGATCGGGCGGTTGCGCCGGCCAACAGCCCGGCTCCGATCCCGAAAGGAACGAGCGTGCCGATTAACCGGCCTCGCTTGCGGTTTTTGCGAATGTCGACCACCGACACATTCTCACGCGGGACCGTCATCCTACTCTTGGAGTGCAGTTGATGGTTGGATGTCTTGTACACCGCAATCTCCAGCGCTTCGGGTCGAAAGAGCACAGGATGGCCTTCGATCAAGGTGCCGTCCGAAAGCATCATCCTGATAGAAGAACGGCCATTCACGTAGGCACCGAAGGCGTCCCAGGTGACTTGGACAGGCCGGTCAGAAGCGGCCGAGCCTGGAGTGAGGTAGACGTAGCACAGAAGAGCGCAAATCCAGCATTTCATGGCCTTAAAATCCTCTATCAAATTATGCCAAAACACGGCACGCCGAGTGTTAATGGTATGTAACAAGCGGCCGTGTCTCGTCCTAAATTGGCTTACGGGCTTTAATTCGGATTAGACGGTCCGATTCGGAAGCAATCCACATGAGCGAAAAGTCGCCATGTCGTACACTGACCGGCGCCGCCATCGATCAGCGATGGCACGTGTGTGCAGAATAACCTACGACACTCGACGGTGATTACCGCGAACTTGCTTCCGAGGATCGGCTTCGAGATCCGGCGCTTGGCACCGACATTCAGTTTGCGAACGATCACCTTATGCCGGGGGTAGCGCCGTCAGGCACGCATAGGCCCCCTTCAGTAAGCCACCGAGGTCTCGCGGCCTTCCTTCTCACTTCGCAGCCAGACGTAGACCGGCGCGTGGGGAGCGGGTGCGGGCCAGGGCAGCGCGACTTTGAGCGTCTGCTCCGTGGCATCGCCGGGGACCGGGGTGGGAATCGAATCTACCGGCACGCCATTGTGCGCGTCCCAGCCGACTTTTTCCACGATGTCCAGATTGCGTCCCTTGAGAATGCCGGCGTACTCGCCCTCGCCTACTTTCTCGTTGGTGAGCGTGAACTCCTCGAGCTGCGGAATGCGGATCACGCGGCCGAGCGGATGCGGGTCGGATGTGCCCAGCCCTTCCACCGCCACCGAGGCCGTCAACTGGCAGCCAGGGTAGCCGATGCGGCCGGGGTCCACCGGAACAAACAGGAGCCCGGAATCCGAGCCTCCGGGCGAGAGCTTCAGCGGCGACTTCACCTGGCCCGACGCGCAGCCCAACTCCACTTGCGGCGCGCCGCCGCCCGCCGGCAGATTCTCGACCCGCAGGGAGAGCCCGACTGTCGCGCCAGCCGGCAGTTCCTTGTCGTGGAGCTTGATCCCCAAATCGGTCGGCACCGAGGCTCGCACCGCCGCGATCTTCGGCCGCGGCGGAATGATTTCGATGGCGTCGGCAATCTCGACCGGAGCTTCGTGACCCTCGAGGCGCAACTGGAGCGGGTAGACTTTGCCTTCCGCCGCCGACGCACCGAGCTTGATTTCGCCGGACCAACAGTGGTCGCCCGTTTTGCCGGTCACCGCGCCCGCAACCGTCGAGACGGCCCGAATGCGATCGGTGCCCGTACCCTCGAGGCGTAGCGGCCGGCTCGGTTCGCCGGCGTTGATCCGCAGCGGCAGGCCGGTTAGCTTCGGATTCGGCGGCAGCACCGTGAACGGAATCTCGTGCGGCACTCCGTCGGATTGTGTCAGCAGCAGCCGGTAGGGTCCGGCCGCCGCGGTATCCGCATCGATGCGGATGCTCTGCTGGTCGCCCGAGCGTTTGCCCCGGGCCAGATTGAAATGCACCTCGGGCGGATTCGGCGTGCGCGCTTCGCCTTTTTCGACCGCAGCCTTCTCGACGAATTCGAAATCCGTTCCGGTGAGCTCGATCGCCACCTTGCCGCTGCCTTCGATCAGGCGGTCGTGGACGCCCGCGGCGAAGTGGACCTTGCTGAAATCGCCATAGCGGTGCAGGTGTACCGTGCCGGTGACCGGGAGTTTCTGCCAGTCCCACATGGCGGTCAGCGTGTAGTCGCCGGGTACGAGCTTGGTCTTCGAGAGGTCGAGTTCGAGCGAGTCGGGGACGCTCGCCAGAGTCACCGGCACCGTAATTCCGTTGCCGCCTGCGGAGGGCACCAGCTGCCACGCACGCGCGAGCGCCAGTTGTTTGACGTTGCCCGGCTCCTTCACTTTCAATTTCAGCGGCGATTTCGAGCCGAGCGGCAGGTGCGCCTCGCCCTCGATCGCCACCGAGGGCATGGCTTCATCCGGCACCCGGTACGCCCAGAGGTAAGCGAGCCGCACGCGTGTCTTGGGTGCGCCGCTATTCTTGGTGCACAGCGCCATCTCGCCCAGGTCGGCCGAAGTTTGTGCGAACGCCGAGCGGAACTCCGCGCCGGGGAAGAAGACGGTCCTGAGATTCTGGAACAACGCCGCGCCGCCCGCCGCCAGCCCCACGGAGTTCCCGAAGAACAGCCCGGCCACGGAGGCGGCGAGGCCCACGGATTGCTGCATCTGCGCCGAGCGCGAGCCCAGGGGGTCGTAGTTATTGGCCGACGGCATCACGGCCTTCAGCAGTACCACGGCCTGCTGGTCGGTGGATGCTTTCGTATCGAGCTTGCTGAGATCGACTCCGTACCTCGACGAGAAGCCCATCAGCGCGGCATTCATGCCGCTGCCGGACGCCTGGGAATCCGCCAGTTGCTGCACCAGGGCCTCCACCTCGGAGGTCTGCTGCGCGTAGTTGGCGAGCTGCGAGAGCAGGTCGTGATTACGGGTGACGAGATCCTTGACCTTCCCTTCGCTCAGACCGTGCGGCCCGTAGATCAGTGCAACCACCGACGGGCTTTTCGTCACCGTCCACTCGGCGTGGGTCGCGGCCTTTTCCGGCCCGAGCATCGTCACTTCACCGCCGTCTTCGGGCAGCATGACCGCGGTAATCTCCGCGTCGGCGGGCGCCTGAGTGGAAAGCCGCACAGGTTCCCAGATCAGATGCGCACCCACGGGAATCCGAGCCACCATCTTGATAGGCAGCGGCATACCCTCTTCGGACGGGCGGACCCACAAGCGGAAGTTGCCCAGAGAAGCGCTGCTCGAACAGCCTACCGGTACCGCGGAGAACAGAGGCGCGGCGATACACAAGACCAGCCAGAAGCGAATCACAACCATTGAGATGCCTGAGACGCCGAAAAAGTCGAGGGACGGAATATGCGTCCATACAACCTATACCGTATTCGCCTCTGGTATTCCCATCCTGTCGCGATAGGAGAGCGGGCTAGGACGACTTCGTAAGGCCGGGGACTACTGCATCAGGCGGGCGCTCAGCGCGTCCTTCGGCTGGTAGTCTGAGTACGTCTCGTCATCGAGTGAATTCTTCTGCCACCACAGGATGGTCGAATTGACCGTCATGCGGAAGTGGCTCGGCAGCCAGATGTCGCTCGTCACGGGCTCCTGCTCCAGCATGAAGCGCGTTCCCGGCTGGACCTTGGCGATAAACAGGCCGAACGTCACCGGCCGGAATACTTCGGCTTCGACCTTCACCCATTGCGCATGTTGGCGGTCGATCCAGAGGCGGCCGCGCATCCCGGTCAGAACGCGTGTTTCCATGCTGGTCGGTGTATAGTCGGGCCGGGGCGAGGCGTCGAGCACGTACACGTCATGCCCGTTGAGCTTCTCTTCGCCGACCATCTTAAAGACGAATGCATCGGCCATCTCGCGCATCAGTGCGTGATCCTGCTGCCGTTCCTTTACGTATTGCGCGATCCGCTTCTCACGCGTGTAGGATGATTCGGACTTGCGCTTCTGCACTTCATGCAGCAGCTTGCGATACTCCTCGACGCGCTTTTTTTCGGAAAGCGGCTCACCGTTGATGCCTGTCAGTTCGTAGTAGGGCGACCCGTCGATCATCCACACACGCTGCGATTTGAGCGTCTTGTTCTTGCCGTCGGATTCGATGTCGCGCTCGCGAAAGACCCATTCCGGCGCCTGCTCCCAGTTATGGTCCATGGCCTTGACGGAGCGCCGCACCAGTTGCTGCACAAAATCGGTCTCGGTCGGCGTGGAAGGGGCTGCGGCCAAACCTCCAGCAAGAAAGAGAACAGGGATACCCCAATACTTCATCACTATCTACCATGCTCCCGGCAGCTGGGGTGAAATGTCTATAGCGGTTTCACATGATGGCGCCGCGATTCAGGAAGGCCAGGACATCTTCATCCGGCGCAGACGTGCCGATACACTCACTGCGTGGTCCCTGCCCGGCCGCCGCGCCGCGCACGAGCGGCAGCGGTTCGACTGCGCGAAAGCCCGAAAGCGCATTCATCACGCCCGCCGCCCAGGTGTAGATGTTGTTATCGCGAACCGCGGCGCGCAGCCGGCGCATTCGCGCTTCGCGCTTCGCCTGGTCCATGGTCAGCGCCTGCCGGATCGCGTCCGCCATCTGGTCGGGCGAGAACGGATTCACCAGGATCGCCGAGTTCAGTTCGCGCGCCGCGCCTGTGAAACTACTCAGAATCAGTACGCCGTCTTCGTCCGTGCGGCTCGCGACAAATTCCTTGGCCACCAGGTTCATTCCGTCATGTAATGAACTCACCAGGCAAAAGTCCGCGAGCCGGTGCAGCGCCATCAACTCCTGCTGCGGCAGATGCCGGTTGCAGTAGTAGATCGGCGCCCAGCCTTTCATCCTCCACTTGTTGTTGATGCTGTGCACCAGGCCGTTCACTTCGGCGTCGAGCCGCCGGTATGGTTCGATCGCGGTGCGGCTCGGTACGCCCACCTGCAGAAAGCAGAAACGTCCGCAGTATTCCGGATTGTCCTCGAGGAAACGGTCCACCGCCATCAGCCGCTGCGGAATGCCTTTGGTGTAGTCGAGCCGGTCGATACCGACCCCGAGAAACTCCGGCCGCTTTCCGAGTTCCGCAGTCCAGTATTCCGAGTGGCGTTCCACCTCCGGGCCCAGCGCCTCCCGACTATGCCGGTCGAAATCGATGCTGATCGGAAAGGCTTGGACTTCGGTGACATGCTCCTGGCGCGCGACCTTGCCGTGTTCGCGATCCACTCGCGCCTCGATGCCCTGGTCCACCGTTTCGAGAAAGTTCGTGCAGTGGTAGGGCAGTTGGAAGCCCAGCAGATCGTTGCCCAGCAGGCCGTCGAGCAATTCTTCCTTCCAGGGGAATACGCGGAAATTCTCCCGGTTGGGCCACGGAATATGCCAGAACTGGGCGACGATCAGCTTGGGATTCTGCCGCTTCAGCATACGCGGCAGAAGACCGAAGTGATAGTCCTGAATGAACACGAATGCCGCCTGTCCGGCTGCTTCTTCAAGCACCGCATCGGCGAAGATCTGGTTGGCGAGGCGATAGCTTTCCCAATCGCTCAGACGGAACACCGGCTGGTGAAAGGCTGCATGGCAGAGCGGCCACAGGCCTTCATTCGCCAGGCCGCAATAATATTGCCGCTCGATCGATTCATCGAGCCACACGCGCCGCAGAGTGTACGAAGGCTTCTCGGGAGGCACGGCCACGTGATCGAGCGCGTCCACCGCCGAGCGGTCCGCGTCCCCGCCACCGAATGCCACCCACGTGCCGCCCGTGGCGCGAAGGATGGGGTCGAGCGCCATCGTCAGTCCTCCGGCCGGCCGCACGCATTCGGTCCCTCCCTTAGTTTTGCGATGGATATACGGCTCACGGTTCGAGACCGCAATGAACCGCATCCCGTGAAGCTGCTTCCGCACCAGTTGGTGCAGAGCATCTTTCGTCCAGCTGGTCCTTCCGGTAGTGAGATCCATCATTTCCTCGCTGTTGTGTGGATTGTTGCAATCCGTCCTCCAGGCGCCGCCCAGGGCCCGTAAACGGTTGCATTCGCGAAACTTGCAGCCCTACAGTTTCATTGTCCGGTGTGGGCGCCGCCGCGCCTATCCCACAAACAGGCGAGGTCCGCGCAAAAAGTGCATGGCCCGGAAAGAGCGCGGCGTGCGGATTCACACCAATTAGGAGATGATTTTCTTACGCACCGCGTAGAGTACGATTTCTGCCGTGTTGTGCAAGTTCAGCTTCTGCATCAGGTGCGTGCGGTGCGTATCGATGGTATAGATACTCACGTTCAGGATGCCCGCCACTTCCTTGTTCGACTTGCCTTCGGCGAGTAGTTGGAGCACTTCCTTTTCCCGGTCCGTGAGCACGTCGTAGGAATCCTGCAGGTTGCGCTGTTGCAGGAAGCGCATGTAGTCTTCGAGCATCGTCTTGGCGATCTCGGGGCTGAAGAACGGCGTACCGCGGCTCACGGCCTCGATGGCGCGAATCAGATCGGTATCGGCCGAGTCTTTGAGCAGATAGCCCTTCGCGCCGGCGTTCAATGCCGAAAGCAGGTAGTCCTCGTCCGAGTGCATACTGAGGATCACGATTCCCAGCTTCGGGTTCTGCTTCACCATCTGCGCGGTGGCCTCGATGCCGTTCAGCATGGGCATGGCGATATCGATCACCACCAGGTCCGGGTTCAACTCCTGGGCCAGTTTGACCGCTTCGCGGCCGTCGCCTGCCTCGCCCACTACTTCCAGGCCGGGCTGGCGCTCGATGATGAAGCGCAGGCCTTTCCGGACCACGCCGTGGTCGTCGGCCAGAAGAATTCGCAAGCTCATGCGGTGGCAGCCTCGCGTTCGAGCGGAATGGAGGCGATGAGCGTGGTGCCGCTGCCGGGCTGCGATTTCAAACTGACCTTGCCTCCCAGTTCCTTCACGCGCTCCTGCATGCCGAGTAGTCCCAGCCCGCGTCCGCGAGTGGAAGCCGGATCGAAGCCCACGCCGTCATCGCGCACTTCCACCCGCATGGCATCGCCGAGCGAGCAGATGCTCACCTTGATGGTCCGGGCCTTGGCATGACGCGCGCAGTTGGTGAGCGCTTCCTGCACCAGGCGATAGACGCACGTGCGGTGGCGGTCCGGCAGGTGCGAGAGCGCGCCTTCGATTTCGACATTCACCGGCACGCCGGTGTGCTTGGAGAATTGCCGCGCCTGCCATTGCACGGCCGAGCCCAGTCCCAGGTCGTCGAGCATGGACGGCCGCAGCCCCATCGCCATATCGCGCACCGCGCGCAGGGATTGCTCGGCGAGCCGCCGTGCGTCCTCCACGTGTTCCTGAAACTGCTCCTCGGGTGCGGAGCGGAGCTCCTGCAGGCTACGCAGTTCCATGCGGAGCGCGGTCAGCATCTGGCCGATTTCGTCGTGCAGCTCGCGGGAAATCGAGCGGCGCTCTTCCTCCTGGGCGCGCACCAGTTGGCGCGAAAGCTGCCGCAGTTCCTCCTCGGCCGTCTCCGCGCGCTGCCGCTGTTCATCGGAGTGTCGTTCGAGACGGTGCATGCGATACACACTGATGCCGGCGATCAGCAGACCGAGAAAGACAGTGATCCCCAGCATCCGGCCAATGAAGATCGGCAGCTCGGCCTCTTCCGTGTCCACCGCATCGCGCTGTTTGCGAAGGTTGGCCTGCGCCAGGTCGTGAATCTCCTGCGCGATGGCCAGCGCCGCCTCGCGCCGCGGCAGCACTTGCTTGCGGAGAAAAATCCAGCTCAGCGCCGATTTCTGCGCCGGGGTCCATTCGAACAGCGGATCGAGCACGTCCCAATACGCGCCCACCTCTTTGCGCAGCCGTTCGAGCCGCGGAGCGTCGTCGGTGCCCATGACCGTGCTCAGCTCCTGAAGTTCGTTCTCCATGCTGCTGCGCATGGCCGCCAGTTCGGCGCGATACGACTCCGCCGATAGCGTCGAAGGGTCGAGAAGGAAGTCCCGTGTGACCAGGCCGACCTCGGAGATCTCCGCGCCCACCGCGTTGAGGATGCGCTCCGTGCGCCGGTAGCGATCGTTCAACGCCGATACCTCGCGGTACGTCTGCCGCGCCCTGCGTAGAGCTCCCAGGCCGGTCAGGCCGATCAGCACGATCAGGGTTCCGAACCCGATCAGCAGAATCGGCCATGAGCGATGCGATTTCATGCGGTCTACTTCTATTAAACCGCCATCGGGGACAGGAGACAGCATCGGGCTCCATTGAACCCCCATGGTATCGTCGCGGCACAGCGCCGCCCCATCCCCAAAAGGCATGAGGCTGGCGGCCGATTTGCCGTGAAAACGGTTACTTCTTAAAGGTGCGGATGTAGGCGATCACGTCGGCCGCCTGGGCTTCCGAAACGTGCCGGACCGGCGGCATCTTGCCCATGCCCTTGAGGACGACCGCCTGGAGTTGCTGGTCGGACATCGCCTGCACCGCCGCCGAGCCGAGCGGCTGCATGGAAACGTTCAGCATCTTGGCGATCTTCGGGTTGCCCTCGCCCGCGGCGCCGTGGCAATTCACGCAGCCGCGAGTGTAGACCTGCTTGCCCGCTTTGGCGTCTCCGGCCGCCCATGCCGCGGCCAGGGACACCGCGAAGAGCGCAATCGTCGCTTTCCTCATGCGACCCTTATAGCGTCCTTGCGTGCACGCTGTCCACAGAGAACGCGGTGGCTTTCCCGAATTCCGGCCGAGGTCAGAGCGTACGGGCGTGCACCTGGTCCACGCCGAAGGCCGCCCCCTGGCCGTGGCAGACATCGCAGGCTTCGCCGAGCGACGTGGTATTCGAAAGGGCATGCGACGATGCCGATTGCGATGTATGGCACGCGGTGCAGGCGGCCGTGGTCGGCGGCGAGGGATTGATAAACGCTCTGGGATTGGTCACGTCGATGCTCGACGCCGGGACCGGCGGGAAGTCGGTCAGGTTCACGTGGCACTTGCCGCAATCGCCGAGATAACCGGGAAAAAGAACGTTGCTGAAGTCGTTGACACTGCCACCGAAGCCATAGATGACAAACGGAGTCAACTGTCCACCCGGCACCGTCGGGGCCATGCTGCCGGCATGTAGCCGGTGGATCATGACCGGGAAGTCGATCGTCTGGGCCGGATTCTGGCTGGCTGGCCGCACGGCGGCATCGGTGGCGGTCGGGTTATGGCAGACGAGGCAGTACTGCACATTCTGGCGAATGCCGCCGTGCGCGTTGATGCGGTAGTGGCAGGCATTGCAGTCCTGCTGGACGTTCGCATAGGTATGGGGGGAGACCGGCGAGCCATCGACGGAGAACAGGTAGAGCTGGTTGTATCCGACGTCGCGGACGGTCGTCGCCGTAACGGTGCCGGGTAAGACCGTATAGTTCTGGTAACCCTCGATTCCGACGGCCCAGGTTCCCGTCGCGTTGGCCGGGACGACCGCCTTGAATTTGTAGGTGAACGTGCCAGCAGTGCTGGTGGCGGTCGCACTGGTGGCGCTTTCGCTGATGCTCGTCTGGTATTCCGCGGTAGGACCGGCCATTACCAGGTTGAGGAAACCCATCTTGGTGGCGTCGATCGCGTTGCCGGAGTAATCCTTGACGCTGAAAGTGACGGTTGGGGAATTGCCGGCAGTTCCTCCGGTGACGTTCGTTAGTTGGAACACGACCCCCGGCGTAACACCGGGCGTCCACAACGGGATGGTATGGGCGCCGAGGATGGAGGCATCGAACGGCAGCTCGCCCAGCGGAAAATGGCAGATGGCGCATTGGTTGTCATTTGGCTGTGGGCCACCCGGGTGATTCTGGCCGGTCATGAAGTTCACGTCATCGTGGCAGGCGCCGCAGGCGGCGGCAGTCGGCCGCGTCAGCCACCAGTTGGAGTTCACGGGCGGGGGCTCCGTGGGATGCCGGCAATCGAAAACGTCGATGCGCTGACGGGAACGATGGTGGCGCCGGCGGGTCCGGCGGTGGAATCGCCAGTGCCCGGATAGGGCGGGGAGGCCGGTGTGTCGGAGTTCTCGGAGCCGGCGATGATGTTTCCGTTGGCGTCCACGTTGAGCGGCGAGGGCGGGAGTCCAGCTTGGGCGTAAGCGATGCCGACGGTCGATTTCCGGGGATAGGCGCCGATCTCGTGGCACATCTGGCAGTTCTCGATATTCGGCGGGGAAGACCACGTCGAAAAGTCGTTCACGCTGTTGTTGAATCCGATGATCTGGTAAGGCTTGCCAGCCTGCACGCTGGGCAGCATGGCACCCATGTGGATCTTGTGGATCATCACCCCGAAATCCAGGCTGTTGCCGGTATCGGGATCCACCGTTTGGACGCCATCGCCGCCGGGGTTATGGCAGGTGACGCAGAGGGGCACGATGAGCCGCGCGCCGCCGTGGGCGGAGAGGGGGTCGTGGCAGCGGTTGCAGCTCTTGGTGGCGATCATGTCGTGGGTATTGGTGACCGGAGAGCCGTTCGGCACGAAGGTGAAGACGTTGTTGTCGTGCGCGGTGCCGAGGTCGAACTCAGTCAAGTTGCGGCTGGCATAGGCTGCGATGCGCATGGTCTGGGTGGGTCCGAAATTGGCCGGCGCCTTGGTGGCGAAGGTGTACATGTAGCTGCCGGTGGAAATCGTGGTCGTCTTTCCACCGCTGTCCGCGGCCGGTTGGTTGGCGGTGTTGCCGTTGGGCGCCGTCGCCTTACGGCTGGTCATGGTGAGCCAGTTGCTCGTGCCGGTCGGGATATACGCGGCGACAAAGCTCACGGTGATGGGGCCGGGCGTGGTCACACCGCTGGCGTCCAGAGGCAGGCCCGCGGGATCCGTGACTGTGTAGGCGGCGGTGATGGTTCCGTCGGGCGCTATTGCAGCGCCGGTGATCTTGAGCACCAAGCCGGGACGTATGAACGCGACCTCGTCGGGCCTGAGGTAATAGGCACGGTCATGCGCCGTGAAATGTACGCTGCCCGACTCACTGAGCAGGACCGAGCAGACTAGAACGAGCGCGAATAGGGCTTTCTTCATGACGGTTCACCTCGGGCGGAGGTTGTGCGGGAGGCACGGGTGCCTGCCGAAAGCGGCAAGACGGCGCAAAAGCGGCGCGTGACCATACTGAACTCTTGTGCGGATCATATCGCGCCCTGCATAAGGCGGCATCCCGATTCTGGACCCCTCTGTGCGATTTCTCGCCGACCGGGGTGTATACTGAGGCCGCTATGCACACTTCCCGCCGAGAGTTCCTTGGGGCGGCCGCGGTATTGGCGGCGCCCGCCATCACATCAGCCGCTCCGGAGAAAGCCTCCGGTCTCAAACTCGGACTCTGTTCTTATTCGTTTGGGGGCAAGATCAAGCTGCCCGAAGTGATCCAGTCCTGTAAGTCGATGGGAGTCCGTTCCTTGAATATCAAGCCGGAGTTTCACCTCCCTTACGACAGTTCGCCCGCACAGATCGCCGAAGCGCGCCGCATGCTCGACGAAGCGGGAATCATGCTCGCCGGCACAGGCACCACCTATCTCACCAAGCCGGACGAAGCGGAGATCCGCCAGCGCTTCGAGTTCAACAAGGCGCTCGGGTCGCCGCTGATCGTCATCGGGCCGACCGCCGAGACGATGCCGATCATTGAGAAGTACGTCAAGGAATACAACATCAAGGTCGCGATCCATAACCACGGACCGTCGGACAAAAATTTTCCGACCCCGGAATCGGCACTGAAGGTGATTCATGCGATGGACCCGCGGGTAGGCCTCTGCATCGATATCGGCCACACGCTGCGGGCCGGCGTCGACCCGGTCGCCGCGGCGAAGGACGCGGGCCCACGGCTGCTCGACATGCATACCAAGGACGTCCGCAAAGAGAGCGACGGCAAGTGGGCTTCCGTCGATTGCGGCGAAGGAGACATGCCGCTCGGACCGCTATTCCGCTATCTGGAGAAGACGCACTACGCGGGCCACTGCAACCTGGAATACGAAGTCTCAGGCGGCAACAGCATGCTCGGCATTAACAAATGCCTGGCCTACCTGCGCGGCGTTCTTGCCGGGCTGGCGGCCTGACATTTTAGAGGAAGCTACACCTTCACGAACCAGCGCTTCCGGTACATCACATACGCGATAAGGTACATCGCCAGCATGTACGCCACCGCGTAAATCAGCGACGCGTTGTACGGCGAGGCCAGGGGCGCGAACAGCGTCTGATAGATCCACCCGCGCCAGTGCAGCGTATGCAGGATTTCTTCCACCAGCTCCGAGGCCATGTAGACCACGATCGCGTTCATCCCCATGATCACCGCGGGCTTCACGAATCGCTGGTACCCGCGCCCGTCGATCAGCCACAGGCAGATCGCGAAGATCACGAAATCGAGGCCGGCCATGAACAGCGAAAACGAACTGGTCCACAGCTTCTTGTTGATCGGCAGCCAGTGATTGCAGATCAGTCCGAGCGCGAGCAACACATTTCCGGCGACGAACAGCCAGGTCGTGCGCTCGGCCAGGTCTTTGCGCAGCCGCAGGATGTGGCCCGCCATGATCCCGAATAGCGCGGTGGCGATCGCCGGCAGCGTACTGATGATGCCCTCCGGGTCCCACGTCTTCGTCGAGGCGTAGTTATGCGCGCCCAGCACGATCCAATCCACGTAGTGCGCCAGGTTGTGCTCCACATCGAGATTGCCCGCGCCGTATCCAGGCACCGGCACAAGCATCATGATGAGCCAGTACGACCCGAGCAATCCTAGAATCCACATGATCTGCCCGCGCAGAGAGCTGGTCAGGTAGATCGCCGCGGCGATCGCATAACAGATGGCGATGCGCTGCAGCACGCCCATCAGCCGCAGCGTCGAAAGGTCGTACCGCGGGAAACCGTAAAGCACCAGGCCGAGGCAGTACAGGACCAGCGCCCTCTTGAGCACCTGCAGATAGAGCTGCGATTTTGCCGCGCCTTCGGCCACGCGCTTGCCCAACGAAAGCGTCATCGCCACGCCCACGATCCACAGGAACGAAGGGAACACCACATCCGTGATCGTCCAGCCGTTCCATGCGGAGTGATTCAGCGGCCCGTAGGCGTGTGCTCCATCACCGGGCGAATTGACGATCACCATCAGGGCCATCGTTGCGCCGCGAAAGGCATCGAGCGAAACGAGGCGTTTGGTTCCAGGTTGGCGTTCCGGCTCCTTGGCCGGCGCGGTCTCCGTACGTAAAGCAGTTGCGGGGTCCATGTGTGCCTCATATCATACTGCGTTCGATCTCCGCTGCGAGCCCCACCAGCGCGTCATCGAGGTTCCAGGCCGCAGTCACCTGCAGCCCCTCCGGCAGTGTGCGCTCCGGAATGGGGATGGAGATCGCGGGCACGCCGAGCGCCGTCCAGGGCGCGTTCGGGGCCGGGTCGCCTGTCGATTCCAGACCGCGGGGCGGAGGCCCGGGCGCTGCCGGTGTCAGGATGGCGTCGTATTCTTCGAAGATTTGTGCGATCGCCGCCCGCATCTCGCTCACATGGGCGAGTGCCGCGTCGTAGCGCGCGGACGGAAGGCCCAGTCCCCGTTCGATCAGTGCCGCCAGCCTGGCGCCTATTCGCGAGCCGAACTCACGGTAGCGCGCTTCGTGCGTTCGCGCGCCTTCGTACTCATTGATGAGGAATGCGGCTTCGGTCAGTTCCACCCATCCGGGGGGCGCTTCGATGGAATCGGCCTCTACGCCCTCCACCTCCCGCGCGCCCGGCGCCAGGAAGCGAGCCAGGCGGCGCCGCGACAGCGTCCGTGCCGGTGGCGAGTCGAATGCCCGCGTCCAGAGCCACGCCAGGTCCGCGGCGGTCCGCGTGAACAGCCCCGCTGTATCGAGTGAGGGTGCGAACGGGAGGACGCCCTCCATCGGCAGTCTGCCGAAGGTCGGTTTGAATCCGCATACCCCGCAATACGCAGCCGGACGCAGAATCGAGCCGAGCGTCTGCGTCCCCAGACTGAACGCCGCCATCCCCGCCGCCACTGCCGCCGCCGATCCGGACGAACTGCCGCCCGGCGTGTGCCCGGGAGCGCGGGGATTTTGCGTCGGCGCCGGGTCGAATGAGGCGAATGCGGCGGTGTGCGTCTTTCCCAGCAGGATGGCGCCGCGCCGGCGGAGGTGTTCGACCAGCGCCGCGTCGCGAACGCCCTTCCTTCCGGCGTAGATCGGCGAGCCGTACTCCGTCGCCATTTGAGCGGTTTCGAAAATGTCTTTGACGCCGAACGGGATGCCGTCGAGCGGCCCGTCGCCCAGCGCCGGCCGCGGATTCACGTCGACCCACGCCTGAATTGCGGCGTCGCAGGCATCGACCCGCGCCAGACACTCGTCGCGCGACGGGAAGCGCACTATGAGCGCCAGCGTACGCCCAGGTCCAGCACCTTCTTGGCGTACTCCACGCTACGCTCCATGTGGTCGCGCTGCTGGTATTGCAGCGCCGCCGCGTACGCCTCGATGTTCGACCGGCCGGCGACATCTTCGATCACCATTTCGCGCTCGTACGGATGGCCGCCCTTGGCGAGCGCCAGGAACCGCCCCAGCGTCGACGCCTTGGAATCGCGGAACGTCTGCATGAACTCGCGGTCGAGATAAGGCATCACCACAGGCGGGCGTCCCGTGATCGGCTTGATGTAGATGTAGACCGACGGGCAGAGCTCGCGGGCGCGTGCCACGATGCGCCGGAAATCGACCACGCCCTCGCCCAGCGGAACCCACTGCACCGCCACTCCGCCGCGAGCTTCGTACACCACCGAGTCGCGCAGGTGGAACGTCACCGCGAGCGGTCCGAGCGTCTCCACTGTCTCGAGCGGATCTTCCATGACGAACACCGGGTTGCCGGTATCGAGGTAGGAGCCCACGAACTCCTTGCCTGCCCCCTCGATCAGTTGCCGCGTCTCCCAGCAGAGCAGGTCCTTGTGGTTTTCGATGGCGAACTTGAGGTTCGCGTCCATGGCTTCCTGCCGCGACCGCGCGCAGCACCCGGATCATGGTTTCGATGTGCTGGGCCGGCGGCCCCGGCGGCAGGTGCGCGCGATCGCCCGCCACCAGCGTGCGGACGATGGGCGATCCCATGGCGGCAGCGCGCTTCACCGCGTCGCGCAGCAGTTTCACCGAACGGTCGAAGTCGTCGGGCGTTCGGGGCAGGGAAGCACCCGTGCCGGTTTCGAGGTGCAGCCCGAGCCGCGCTGCTGCGTCCTTTACCTCACGCCAGTGATTCGGATCGTTGGTCCGCGGGTCCACCGAATCCTGCAGGAAGACGGCATCCAGCTTGAGGCCGGCGGCGTACTCCAGCAGCTTCAAGTCATTCCAGCGAAACGCGCGCAGGCAATAGGTGTTGAGTCCGATCGGGAAACGGTCCACGCGGCGATCTTATCACGTGGACCGCGGCCCATCGGAATTACTGCACGTTGAACTCGGCGGTGCGCTGCGTTTGGCGTCCGGCCGAATCCATCGAATGCAGCTCCAGACGGTATGCGCCGGCGGAAAGCTGGTCTACCGGGACGCGGAGGCCCACCGGAACTACCGGATTTCCGACACGCAGAAACTTTCCCAGATCCATGTTGCCCGAATCCACTTTCGTGCTGCCGGTCTGGCGGTCCACAACTCGAAGCTCCGTCACGACCTTGGTGACCGGCGCCACTTTTTCGTCCGTCATCATCGGCTCGTAGACTTCGAAGTACACCAATACAACCTGGTCTTTCTTGAACTGATAGGTAGTGGCGGGCGTGAACTGAATGCCTTGCGCGATCAGCGGCACGCGCCCTTCCAGCATCTCCGCGTCCAGGTCCGTTTGGACATCCGAGATTTTGTGGAATGCCGTGCTCAGTGCGACCCCGCTCATGGCGAACTGGCTGCCGGTGTAGGCATCGATCTGCAGCGGGATCTCGACCTTCCCAAAGCCCTCGCCGCCGGAGTTGAACGCTACCTTGAGGGTGTACTGCCCGGCGCCGGCATCGAACTGGTTTTCGTAATGGTAGGGATTCTCCTGGAACTTCTCGACGTCCTTCTTGTCATCGAAATCCAGCTTGACGGTGTCGCTGAAGCGAGCCGCCACATTGCCGTTGGGGCGGTAAGCAATGCCGAGCACGTTCAATTCAGCGTGCTGCTTGCCTTTAACTTTCTGGAATTTCACGCCGGCGGTAGGGAGGTCCAGGACCACGTTGACGCGCGCGGTGTTGGCGGAGGTATAGAAGAACGGCGCTTGAACGGCCGCGGCCGGCAGTGTGCCCGGCTGCGTAGCGGCGAGCCTGTTCTCCAGGTCCTTTTCGACTGGACGGCCGGCGAGAACGTCGGCGCTCTTGACGTTGCAGTATCCATTACGCGCCCGTAGACTCGTGCCTCCGCGGTCCACCTTGACGCGGATGGTGTGGCAACTGCCTTCCGCCGATTCGGGCGCGGAGTATGCCAGCAGGTAATACTCGTTCTGTTCGCGGTTGATCTTTTCCAGGCCGCCTAGGAGATCGTTGGTGTTGGCGATCACGAAGCCGCCGGTACCGGAAGCCAGCGCATAGAGCACCTGCTGATTAGTCGCGATCGAATCCGGAATGCGCGGAATCAGGACGTTGCGCGCGTTGCGCGGATCGGTGGGGTCCCGGACCACCGGGACAGAAGAACCGCCGCCGCGCGGCGCACCGCCCGTTGTCCCCATACCAGTCCGATTTCCTCCGCTGTAACCGGGGTTGCCGGTGCGGGTGCCGTAACCCGGACTCCCGCTGCCTGCCGAACTCGTACCGCTGCCACCCAGGCCGGTGCCTCCCGCGCGCGAAGGCGGCGCCGCGCCTGAACTGCCTCCCGAAGTGCCGCCGCCCGCGCTTCCTGTGCTGCCCGTGCTGGTGCCGCCACGCTGGAAGAACGCCGCCATCCGCAATACCGGCAGGGTTGCCAGCGCCAGGCCCGATTGCGCCGCATCGCGCGGAAGCAAACTGCCATGCGGGGCGAACGCGGGAACCGCCAGGCCCCGGACATCCACGGGATACACCGCCACATTCGCGTGATTGCAGGCGGAGACCGCGGCGGTGACCTCCGACAGAACCTCCGGATCCATCGACGGGAAGCCGGCGCTGAAGAAGATGAGGGTCTTTCGCCCCGGAACGTCGGCGAGCCGCCTGGCCAGGCTGCCGAGCGCCAACAGCACGGAGCGCGCGCCGAAACTGCCGTTGGCACCGCCGATCGACGCGCCGCCGCCGATCGACGCACCGCCGCCGGAATCGGGTCCGCCGATCCCGGTATTCGAGACGAGGGCCGACGAGTGCACGCCCGTGACGATCTGCTTCAGCCGCTCGTTATCATCGGTGAAATTCTGCGCGATCTGCAGCCATCCGCCGTAATTGACTACCGCCATCAGGCGGTTCGGCCCGGACGTGGAGTCGATGAACTTGGACGCGGCCTGGCGCGCTTGCATCTGGTCGCCGAAATTCATCGAGGTCAGGTCGAAAAACAAGATGATGTAGCGCTTCTGCGAAGCCACGGGCGAAACCGGATCGGCCTCGAACGAAAAGGACGTGATGGTCTGCTCCTTGTTGTCTTCCCAGACTTTGAAGTCCTTGAGTTCGAGGTTGTGAACGTAGTTGTTCTTTTTGTCGGTGACCACAACGTCCACCGGCACGAGCCGCGTTTCCGTACGGAACACCGGCTTGGCCGGTTCCGCTTGAGTGGAGCCCGAGGGTGGCGTCTGCGCCCATGCTGCCCCGGCGAGTACGAGACCCGCCAGCACGGCCGTTCCGTAATGCTGCATCCTGCACCTCACTTATGGAATCTCCACGGCGCCGTTTTGCGCCGTCATCAATTGCCCTTCGGAATCCCTCACGACCAGCCGGATAATATACTGGCCCGGTTTTAAATCGAACGTAGAGCGCACCGTAACGCCCGAATCGATCCGCTGCACCACGGTTTCGTCTTTCAGGCGCATTTCGACTACCTTGTTTACGCCGTTCAGGAAATTGCCGTTGCGGTCGAAGACTGCGGAGATCACGGAGACATTGTCGCGGTTCCGCCCGTCTTCCTTGCGGAATTTCAAGCTGCGCAGGCCGACGTGGACCAGGACCGTCAGGCGCGCCGAGTCTTCGCTCGGCTTGAAAAACTGCGTGTGCATCTCGGCGGGCAAGTCGTGCAACTCCTCACGCGAAAAGAGCGCTTCGCGGACCTCTTCGCGCGCCGTCTCCTCGGCGCTCGCCAGGTGGCGCGGCGCGTAGTAGCCCTTGCGTGCCTGAACGGTCACGCCCTTGCCGTTGCGCAGCGTGACCTTCAACGGGTGAAGACTGCCGTCGAGCTTCAGGTTTTGCGGCGAAAAGCCGAGCAAATAGAGATATTCGGGCGCGGAGGCCAGGCGCCGGTAGGCTTCTCCGAAATCGTTATTGTTCTCGAAAAAGGTGCCGCCGGTACCGTTGGCGAGCCCGGCCAGCACGTCAGCCTGCAAAGTGGCCTCCGTACGGTCGTACATCTGCTTGGTCTGCATGGTTGCCAGGTTCGGGCTCCGCTGGGAGGCGTCGTATCCCGGGCTCACGTAGAGCCCACGTGCATCGAGCGCGCTGAGAGTGACCTGTGCCTTGATGGCCCGGTCGATCAGCTCGGATTCTTCCTGCATTTGGTTGGGATTCAGGAAGCCGGGCGACGCCAGCACGATGGTGCGCTGGCCGGGAGCGCTGGCCATGCGGCGGATCACATCGCGGAGAGCGGCCAATGAAACCTGCGTCTCGTGCAGTCCCATGCTGTACACGCGGGAAACTTCGGCGCGGACCATGGTCTCCGCCCCCGCGGTTTGGTCCAGTTGCATGCAGGATATGGCGTCCATGATCGCCGCCTGCAGGGCCATCGGATCGTCGTGGTCCTGGATCTGGCTGGCCATGTAGAAGGAGATGTTCGGGCACGGATTCGCCTCCCGGATCATAACCGGGCGCGGCAGCAACTTCGCGAGCGTGGCGTGGAGTTGATCGCGGTTGTCCGTGAATTCCAGGCTGGTTTGGCCGGAGGTAGTGTAGATGGCCGCGCGATCCGTCGGCAGCAGCGACGTGTCCATATGGCGCTGGGCGGCGTTGCGTACGAAGGCCAGATCGCCGAACGTGAGGTGGATGTCGTCGAACAGGTAGGCGATGAAGCGTTCCGGCGCGGCCACTCCGGATTCGTCGGGCCCGGTTTTGATGCCGGCGGCCTTCTTCGCCGCGGCGGCCGCCGCCGTAGGAGACTCCATCGAAAATCGCGTGATGATCTGCGGCTTGCCGCGGTCGAGAAGCTCGAAGTCTTCCCGCGTGAGATTGCCTATGGCCTGGCCCCGCTTATCGCGAACCACCACCGGCACCATCACCAGGTTGACGCGCGCCTTAAACGTGGCGGGCTCGTCTTTGGTGACGGTTTCGGCCGTTTCCGCCGTGCTCTGCTGCGCCCAGGCCGCTCCGCAGACGCCGGCCAACAGCAGTGCGAGTTTCCGATACATTGGTTTCAGTATATTCGCCCGAAATGACAATAGCATGGGAATCGGATCGTGAGATCTGACATTAGCCACGCATTGCGGCGGTTGCGGCGGGCTTCGAGCTTCGCGGCGGCCGCGGTTTTTACTCTGGCGCTCGGAGTGGGAGCGAATACCGGCGCTTTTTCGGCGGTGAATGCACTGCTGTTGCGGGCCCTGCCTTATCCTGAACCGGCGCGGCTGGTGGCGCTCTATGAAACCACGGTCGATGGCAAGCCGCGCGGAGTCGCGGAGGCCAACCTGCTCGACTGGCGCGCGCGAGCCAAGAGCTTCGTGGCGATGGCAGCCTGCCAGCCGCGCTCGTTCGGGCTGACGCGTGGATCGGGCGACGCGGTCACCGTGATCCAGACCGGCATGGCGATGGCCGATTTCTTCCGCGTGCTGGCGGTCGAGCCCTCGATAGGCCGCGCTTTCACGGAAGAGGAAGAGGTCTCCGAATCTCGCCGCATCGTCCTGACCGACCGTCTCTGGCGGGCGATGTTCGCGGCCGACCCCGCGGTGATCGGCCGCAAGGTAGCGCTCAACGAGGAACCGTACACCGTTATCGGCGTCATGCCGCGCGGCTTCGACTTTCCGATGGGCCAGGTGCGGCCCGACGCCTTCATCCCGCTCAGTCGCAGAGATTATTGCTGCGGACGCCTGGGGCAGCAGGAGGCCATCGCGCGGCTCGCGCCGGGAGTGACGCTCGAGCGGGCACTCTCGGAGATGAAGGCTACGGCGGTGGTGCTCGCGCGCGAGTACCCATTGACCAACGCCGGGCGTTCGGCGGGGTTGGAACCGCTTGACCTGCACGTCAAGTCAGAGCGCCGCGAACCATTGCTGCTGCTCGCGGGGGCGTCGCTGCTGCTGCTGGCGATCGCATGTGCCAACGTGGCCGGACTGGTGCTGGCGCGTGCGGTGGCGCGAAGCCAGGAAGCCGCGGTGCGGATCTCGCTCGGCGCTACGTTCCGGAGGCTGCTCTCGGAGTACCTGGTGGAATCGGCGCTGCTGAGTAGTGCGGGCGCGCTCTGCGGCCTCGCTGCGGCATCTTTGGTCTTGCGGCTGGCGGCGCTGCTGGTGCCCGGAGCTTCAACGGCTCCGCCTCTGCGCCTCGATGCCGGGGCCTTCGCGTTTGCAGCGATGCTGGCGGCGGTAGTGGGCCTGATGCTGGCCGGAGTCCCCGCACTGGTAGCGCGGCGCACGGACCTCCATTCGCTGATCAAGGCGGGCACGCACCAGACTACCGGGCGCGGCAGTCTGCGAGGCACCCTCGTGGTGGTGCAGATTGCGCTCAGCACCGTGCTGCTCTTGAGCGCGGGACTCCTGCTGCGCAGTTTCTTCGCGGTGGCGGCCACCAGCCCCGGCTTTGTGGCGGAGCACGCCCTCAAGTTCGGAATCGGGCTGCCGGAAAAACGCTATGACACCGAACGCAAGCTGATTGATTTCCACCGGCGCCTTATCGAAGAGCTCGGAAAGATCTCCGGTGTGGAGGCTGCGGGCGCGGCGCAGAGGTTGCCGCTCCGCGGAGGGCCGGTCGGCGTCGGCGGATCGTTCCAGATCTACGGGGCGGGCATTCCGATTCCGCGGCGGCCCAGGTCCTGGGTCAACGTCGTTTCGCCGGGCTATTTTCGAGCGATGGGCGTTCCCCTGCTCGCGGGCCGCGAGTTTTCGTGGCAGGACGACCAGCCCGGCCGGCATCGCGTCGCGATCGTCAACCAGACGTTCGTCCGCGCCTATCTTCGGGGACGCCGCCCGATCGGCACCACCCTCGATATCCGTTGGGTGAGCGATCTGAATCCGCTCGGCGTACCCTGGGAGATCGTCGGCGTTTCGGCGGATACGCGGCAGGCGAATCTCGACCACGAGCCGCTGCCCGAGATTCTGCTTTCCCTGACGCAGATCGGGGCGGATGGCGCGGTTTACGCGATCCGTTCGCGCAGCGACGACTCCGCTTTACCGCGTGCCGTTGAGGCGGCGGTCGCGCGGTTGGATCCTCAGCTCGAGCAGATTCGCGTGGCGCCGCTTTCCGGCATCGTCACCACCAGCCTGGAGCCGCGCCGCGCAACGATCCGGCTGGTAGCCGGCTTCGGTGCCCTGGCCCTGCTGTTGGCGGCGGTGGGGATCTACGGCATGGTATCGTTCCGCGCCGCCGAGCGTTCCCGCGAGATGGCGATTCGCGTGGCCCTGGGCGCGAGCAGCGGCGAGGTCCACGGCCTGGTGCTCGGCTATGCGCTGCGCGTGGCCGCGATCGGCGCCGCGCTGGGCATTGGCGGGTTCGCGCTCGTGCTGCCTCTGCTGCGAAGCCAGATCTACGGCGTCGCGGCCGCGGATCCGATCGCCATCGCCGCAGTGATGACGATGATCCTGGCGTCGACGCTCACCGCGGCACTCGTGCCGGCACGTCGGGCTGCTCGCACCGCACCGGCCGACTTGCTCCGCGATAGCTAACCCGGCCCGCTCCCTCACAGTCACCGAGGCGCGACCGTGAGGGAGCGCGTCGAAAGGGCACGACAGCCCGAGCTCTCACTCGTTCCAGCGGCGTTCCCAGCCTCGCCACCACCCTGTGTTTTCGAGGTGGAGGGCATCCCAGCACAGATCGATCATTTTCGGATCGCCGCGTAAAACGCCTTCCCGCGAAACCTCAACTGGCAGCGTCACGAGTTGTGCAAATCGGTCATATACCGCACCGCGATCGGCGGCCGGGGCCCGCGTCAGCAGATGCCACAGCGTGAGGCCGTCGCGCGGGCTGGCGGCCGCCAGAATCGCCGCGATCTCTTCCCCCGCAACCGCCCGGCGCAATGCGTCCGAAGCGTCCGAGTAAAAAGGAAGCCCGAGCCCTTTCCGCCGGCTGGTCGTGCACTCGGCGCCCGCCGGAATGAATGACTCCTGTCCGTGGAATTCAAACGCCACCCACCCCAACGACACTTTGAGGGCACCGTCGCCGGAAGCGTTCACATCGAGGGTGTATTCGCAGCCCAGATCCACCGCGCGCGAAGACGGTGTATCGACCACGAATTCCCGTGGAGGCGCCCAGATGAAGGCGTGCAGTTGGCCGCGGCTCAATTCCAGCCGCCGTTTGCCGGCCGCGCGCAGCTCCGAGCCGGGACCGAGGTCGACCCGTCCGATGGCATCGGATTCCAGCTGGATACCGGCCTCCCTGGTGCGCACCGTCTGGCCGACCAGCACCTGGGCGCCGCCGAGCTTCCATGCGGTGGCCTGCGCCACGGGCTCACGGAATTGCCACCATGCCACGGCGGATATCAGGATCGCAGCCGCTGCCGCCCAGGCGGCGTTGCGCCAGGCCGGCCGCGGCTGGCGATAGCGCAGGGGAGCGAGGGCGCGCTCCAACCGTTCGACCTCGGGATCGGGCGGTCCCGAGCGGTCCCACAAATAGTCCTCATTCATCGCTTGCCTCCCGAAAGTTCTCGTAGCATCTTCATGCCGCGGCACAAGTTCACGCGCACGGATTCGGGCGTCAGCCCGGTACGCTCGGCGATTTCCGGTCCGGTCATGCCCTCCACCAGCCGCAGGATGAGCGTCTCGCGGTACGCCTCCGGAAGGCTGCGGATCAAGTCGAGCGCGACCAGTGCATCGTCGGTCGCGGGACGGCTGGGGTCGCGGTGTCCATCCAGCGGCTCTTCGCGGCGTGCGGCGCGGAAATAGTCCATCGCGCGGTTGCGGGCGATGGAGGCGAGCCAGCCGCGGAAGGCTCCTGTGCTGCGCAGCCCCCGCAGTTGCTTCATGGCGGCTACGAAGACGTCCTGCACCAGGTCTTCGGCATCCGAGGGCGGAACGCGGGCGAGCAGAATGCCGTGTACCATCCTGGCGTAGCGGACGTAGAGTTCGCCGAACGCGCCGCGATCTCCCCGTACCGCGGCGCGAATCAGGCCGTCGTCTTCGGAGGCGAGGCTTTCCACCAGCATCATCATAGCCGGAGCCTCTAGCGCAGCATGGCCTCCAGGTCACCCGGGCTGAACGGTTTCATTTCGGCCCTGGCGTGCAGGCGGTCGAGGCCCGAGGGGCCCGCGCTCACCAGGGTATTGGTAAACATTTCTCCGTTCTTGCCCACCA
Source organism: Terriglobia bacterium (assembly GCA_963796675.1). Taxonomy (GTDB): domain Bacteria; phylum Acidobacteriota; class Terriglobia; order Bryobacterales; family Bryobacteraceae; genus CAWCDJ01. The sequence continues at coordinate 81,422 of CAWCMS010000011.1, read as the reverse complement.
GTTCGATCACCCACTTTCCCTGGTCCGGCCACTGCCGCGCCAGGGCGAACGTGCCGGCTTCGCTCAGGGCAGTCAGCTTGAGTGGAATCACCTGGCTCTTACCATCCACCGTCCCTACGGCTCGCGCGGTCACTCGTGCCGCTGCAGGATCGTGGCACCCCACTGCCTTGATCAGCAGCGCCGCATTGGCTTTCTTCGCTTCGGGGTTCGCCTCGGGATTGCCCAGTTGCAGCCAGAAGCCTCCGGCCCAGAGTTGGCCCGCGAACGCTGCCACGGCCGCTGCCGCCAGCATGTTTGCGAATCGTTTTTGCATCGTCGTCCCCTCCTTTGGGTTCGATCTGCCGGATAGACGCCGGGGAGTGGAAGAGTGTTAACCGAGGAGAAGTTTTCTCGCGGATGGTGCGCTGCTATGCTGTCAGCCGGTATGGTGCGTCAGATTCTCGGTGTCATCGCGGGATACGTCGTGGCCGCCGGAAGTGTCAGATTGGCGCAGGGGATCCTGTACTTTATGATCTTTCCGCCTTTCGAGCCGGGGTCGGCGGCGGGCGTGAAATTTCCGCCCGCCTATTTCGTATCGCTGCTGGTATTTGCCGTGATCGCGGCGATTCTCGGCGGCCGGTTGGCGGTCTCGATCGCCGACACGCCGTCGATGCCCCTTTACGTCGCGCTCGCCATTCTGGTGCTGGGCGCGATCACCGCGGTCGTGGATCAGGGCCGGCAGCCGCTTTGGTTCGGAGCGCTGCTGCCGGTGGTGGGCGCCGCCGTCGCCTATGTCGCCGGTACCCGCGCGCCGCGGGATCAGGCGTCGAGCTTATAGATCGTCAGTCCCGAAAGCAGCTTGGGATAGAAGTCGGTCGATTTCTGCGGCATCACCCCGCCGCCGAAGGACGTATCGGCTACCTGCTCGACCGAGGTCGGCTTCAGGAGAAACGCGATCTGCGCTTCGCCCTTGCGGGCTGCTTCCACGGCCGGGTCGAGTCCACGGACGTAGCGCAGGTGCTTCTCGTCGCGGACCGCCTCTTCGCCGATCCCGAGCGCGTTCCCCAGCAGATCCTGGTGCAGCACGCGGACGTCGAGTTCGCCCGTCGTGCCGCGCTTCTCGAGGCGGAACAGCCGGTTGCCGATCGCCGCGCCGATCACCGTGCGGCCGCCCGATTCCGTCCACGCGCGCTTCAGATCGTCGAGTGAGGAGACCTCGTCGACTTCGAAGGTTCCCGCGCATTTCGCGAGGAACCCATCCGGCAGATCGCCGGCGGGAATGCCATTCACCAGGCGATGGGTCGCCAGAATTTGCAGGCCGGGCGAGTACATGTTGACGAACGTCATCATCACCCGGTCGGCTCCGGCAAGATCGGGATTCTCGTTGCGGAAGGCCAGCGCGGTCTCATAGCGATGATGGCCATCGGCGATCAGCAGCTTCTTATCGGCCATGAGTTGCTGCACTGCCGCGGCATCGGCCACGCGCCAGATGCGATGGACTGCTCCGTATTCGTCGGTGATCTCGGCCAGCGGTGCGCCGGCGGCCGCCTGGCCCAGAAGCTGATCGATCCCGCCTTCGCGATCCGGATAGAGCATGAAGATCTGGCCGAAGTGCGCACGCGTATGGCGGAGCAGTTCGAGGCGGTCCTTTTTCGGACCGGAGAGCGTCTGCTCGTGGCGATGCACGATGTTGGCGGAATAGTCCTCCACGGCGCACAGGCCGATGAAACCTTTGCGAACGAGCCGCTCGCCCGTGTCCGGCACGGTGAACTCCTGGAAGTAAGCGAACAGCGCCGGCTCGGTGTCTTTGGCGAGAACGCCGCTCGCGATCCAGTCGTTCAAATAGCCTGCCGCGCGGGTGTAGACGTTGTCGTTTTCAGAATCGGAATCCGACCGTTCGCCCAGGATGATCCGTACCAGGTTGTGCGGACTGAGCGACAGGTACCGGCTTCGCATCGCCGGCGAAATCTTGTCGTACGGCTGGGTGACGAGGTTCGCCAGGGAACCAGCCTTCGCAGTGTATCGAAGAGCTTGAAAAGGATAAATTCGGGCCACGTCCCAGGATAACCTGCGAGGCCGGTCTCCTATTCCTTGATGGCGTAATTCAAGGGAGGTTTGCCGTCTGCCGGAATGCGCGTGGTCCACTTGCGTCCGGCCAGTCGCTTCTCGAACGCTTCGTGCGCGGCCTGGACTTCGGCGGGATGCTGCAGCAGATCCACGCCTGCCAGCGCCAGTGTCCGCGCCGCCACCACCATGCCCTTGCGGCCGATGCTGGTTCCCGCGCAGGCGGCGGCCTGCCAGGTGTGCGGCGCCACGCCGGGGACGAAGGTCGCCGTAGTGAATTGCGCCGTGGGCACCACCCAGCTCACATCGCCGACGTCGGTCGAGGCCGACCACACACCCTCACTGCGGTCCGCCGATACCGTTTCGGGGCCGGGCGAATTCACCGTGACGCCCAAGGTCTTCTGCAGCGTGGTGGCGAATGTTCGTTCATCGAGGGTGTACTCGTAGCCGCCGGCTTGTTTCATGGCGCGGCCCAGCACTTCGCTGAGTTCGTCATTCGGCAGGATGTTCGCGTAGTTGGTACCTTGCTCGAACTCCATGCGCGTCTCCGAGGCGAGCGCCCCTGCCTGCGCGCACTTCATGATGCGCTCCCAGATGCTGTTCAGTACGATGGCGTCGGGGTTGCGTGCGATGAGCGAGACCTCGGCAAACGCGGGCACCACGTTGGCCGCGCTGCCCCCGTTGGTGATGATGTAGTGGATGCGCGTTTCCTGCGGTACGTGCTCGCGCAGAAACTCGACTGCGTTCAGCATGATCATGGCGCCATCGAGCGCCGAGCGGCCGCGTTCGGGCGCCGCCGCGGCGTGCGAGGCGATGCCGTAGAAGCGGAACTTGCCGCCGTTGTTTGCGAGCGCCGAGCGCAGGTCGACGCGGTTGACATCACCGGGATGCCAGGTCAGCACGGCATCCACGTCGCGGAACATCCCGGCGTGCAGCATGTAGATCTTGCCGCCGCCGCCCTCTTCGGCAGGCGTTCCGTAATAGCGGAGCGTGCCGTGAAGCCCGGCCGCCTGCATCTCTTCCTTGATCGCGACCACGGCGAGCGCGCCGGCCGTCCCGAGAAGGTTGTGCCCGCAGCCATGGCCCGGCGCACCGGCCATCACCGGCGCTATCGAGGGCTGGTCCTTTTGCGAAAGGCCCGGCAGCGCGTCGAACTCACCCATCACCACGATCACCGGCTTGCCGCTGCCGTAGCTCGCCGTGAAAGCCGTGGGCATTCCAGCCACGCCGGCCTCGACCTCGAAGCCGTTGGCCCGCAATTCCTTTTGCAGCGCCGCGGAACTCCTGGTCTCATGGAAGCCCACTTCGGGCGTCTCCCAGATCTCGCGGGAGAGCGCGCCGAAACGGCCGGCATGGGTGGCGACGCGCGTCAGGACGTCATCAGCCGCGCACAAGGTCCCGGCCGCAGCGAGGGCCAGAACCGCCATTCGGGTCAGTTGCATGGTTGATTATAGACCGGCTGCTGATAGACTTTCGCATGGAGGCTTGGATGCAACCCACTACGCGAAGATCGTTCCTGATGGCTGGCGCCGCCGCCGCGGCAATGGCGCAGGAAAGCGCGGCGCTGACGGCCGGCGCCGTCGTCGAAAGGATCAAGGCCAACGTGGGCGTCGAGTGGCACACCCCGACGGTCGACACGTTCAAAGCGGGAGGGCCGGAGACTCGCGTGAAGGGGATTGCCACCACCATGATGGCGACGCTCGACGTGGTGCAGAGGGCCGCGGCCGCCGGGCGGAACTTCATCATTACCCATGAGCCCACCTTCTACAGCCACGAAGACGTCACCACCGATTTGGTGAACGATCCCACCTACCAGTTCAAGGCCGACTTCCTCAAGAAGAACGACATGGCCGTCTGGCGCTTCCACGACCATTGGCACGCGCGCCATCCTGATGGCATTGCAACGGGCATGACGGAAGAACTCGGCTGGACCGGCCGCAAGGATCCGCAGAATGGCCGCCTGTTCCGCTTCGACAACGTGAAACTCGGGGATCTCGCCCGCGACCTGCAGGAGAAGTTGAAGATTCGCACCATGCGCGTGGTCGGCGACCCGGCGCTGCGTGTCCGGACGGTGGCCGCGAATTGGGGCTACGCCAATCAGATGGGCGGCATCCGCGCGCTGGAACACCCTGAAGTCGACGTGCTCATCGCCGGTGAGGCGCGGGAGTGGGAAGTAGTCGAATACGCCGACGATACCGTGGCCGCGGGCCGCAAGAAGGGGCTGATCCTGCTCGGGCACATTGTTTCGGAGCAGGCGGGCATGAAGCTTTGTGCCTCCTGGCTGAAGGGTTTCGTTTCCGAGGTGCCGGTCGAGTTTATTCCCGCCCGCGAGCCGTTCTGGCGCCCCTGAAGCGCCACGCGTATACCCCGGCGATCAGCATCGCGAACAAACTCATTCCGCGCTGTACGGCCGTCTCCCAGCCGCCGGTGTAACGCAGAGTGATGTCACAAGGCCCCGGGCCGGGCGGTTCGACGATCATCTGCCCCAGACCGTCACGGCGAATCGCCAGCCGCCGTCCTCGCGACCACGCTTCCCACCCGCGATCGTAAGTCACCTGCACCGAGACCACCTGCCCCGGAGCGGTATCGGCATGGATCTCCGCGTCGCTCAATCCATGCCATCGTAATTCGGCAGGCGGGTAGCGCTGATCTTCGAGCGCCGCGACATACGCCTTGGCGGGCGCTGTATCGAGTCCGTGGATCGGCGCCCGCTGCACCACGGCCTCGGACGGTATCACGTGCGCCAGCGAGCGGGAGCGTACAGGGACGTCGTAGATCGTATCGTCTCCTTCTCGCCACGCCACCGGCAGCACGCCGTCGAATTTGCGCGGATGCACGTATGGCTTGTAGGCCTCGGTGCTCCTGGGCCCTGTGACCACGATCGAACGGGTCCCGAACGCCTTCAGCCAGAAGATCGAATACGCCGCGCCGCGGTCGCCGGCGTTGACATCGAAATAGATGACGTACTCGACGATCGCCGGGAACGCATTGGTCGCGAATTGAAGTTGGCCGCCCTGAAGTTGGGGATTGTCGGTGAAATCGTTGTACCAGAAGGCGGCCGATCCAGGTAGAAAGGCGCGTTCGCCAGGGCGATTCCGGTCCAGCCATTGGGCGATGCGATATTCGGACAACCCGGCGGGAGTGGCCGCCCGGACCAGCGTCCAGCCGTAACGCACCGAGACGGCGATGAACACCGCCATCGCGGCCGTGAAGCAGATCCCCGCGATTTTGCGCCCACCCCGCGGCAGCGCGGCGGCAGCAAAGATCGCGGCGGTCACCAGCGCCATATCCATTTCGAGGTGATAGCGATGCGGCTGCGGCACGATCGCGATGCCGAATCCATACCAGGACGCCACAATACCGGTCGGGAGGTAAGCGAACAACGTGAAGAATTGCAGAGCCGGCGGAACGCGGAGCCGCCGCAATAAGAACCAGAGGAGCACGAAGCCCGCGCCGAATGCCGCCAGCGCGATCCAGGAGGCCGGCGTGTAGCGGTAGTCTCCGCCGGCGAGCGCGGAGTTGGCGCGGATCGCGCGAATCATGCGAAAACTCAACCACGGTGCCGTCCAGAAGTAGCTCACGGCGCCAATAGCGGCGACCGTCGCCGCGGCCTTCCACCAGGGCCTCCAGGGAAACGCGAGCAGGAGGCAGACCAGCGCCCCGGCCAGCATCACGATCCCGAAGGCATTCGTGAGGGCCACTGCCGCCGCGGCCACGCCTGCGAGAATCTTCCACTTCGGGCCGCCAGTGGAGAGCGCGCGAGCAAAGCAGGCGATCGCGACGGGGAGCAGCACCAGCGCTACGGTGTGCGGCGCCTCCCCGTAAGTCACCAGGACCTGGAACCGGCGCAAGGCAAGCGCTCCGCCGGCATCCACGCGGATCGCCGGCACCAGAATCGCGGAGAGCGACACGCAGGAGTAAGCCAGCGCCGCGGCGAAACTGGCGGCCAGCTTGCGGCTGAGTTCCAGCGCCATCCAGAACAGCGCCGGAGCACCCACCACATAGAAGGCTGCGGTCACGATGTGGAAGGCGCGCGCAGCCGAAAGATGCGCGGCCCAACTCACCAGTGCCGTCACCCCGGGCAGCACGGGCAGGTAGGCATTTTCGAAGGGCACGCCGCCCGTCCAGAACGGCCACCAGCCCCATTGGCCGGGATACTTCACCAGAACGCGCGCGATCGCAATGAAGGCGGGTTCGATCGATCCGTTGTACGCCGTGTACTCGATGCCGAACAATTTGCCGGCGATCGCCAGGTTCACCGCCGTGAGCGCCAGCACACAGAGCAGGATGTTTCGGCTGCCCGGTCCGGCGCCCGGCTTCATTTCTTTTCCTCGTGGTATTCGGCTTCGGTATTCACTTCCCAAAGCCGCGATTTATCGGTGTTGCCGGCGATAATGTCGTCCACCGCCATCATCGCGGTGAGCATGGAATGGTCCTGGTTGTTGTAGCGGTGCATGCCGTTGCGGCCCACCAGATACAGATTGGAGAAGCGGTCGACGTACTCGCGGATCTCCTGAAACCGGTGGTAAGTGCCGAAGTACGCTGGGTACGTCTTCTCCATCCGCAGTACGGTAGCGTCGAGCACCTCGTGCGCATCGATGATGCCGATCCGGCTCAATTCTTCCGCGGCGAAAGCGGTGAGGCGGTCGTCCGGCAGGTTCCAGATCGCATCGGTCTCGTTGCAGAAGTATTCGAGCCCCAGCCACACGGTTCCCGGATCGGCTACCAGGTACGGGCTCCAGTTGTTGAAGATCTGGAGCCGCCCGACTTGCACGTCGGGCTCCTGGATGTAGATCCAGTTGTCGCGGCAGCCGAACGGCATCGGCAATCCGCAGCGACCGCACCAACAGTCCGACCGTGAGGAAGTCGCGGTACACCAGCCCGTCGGAAACCTCGAGCACGTTCGCCGGCGGCTGCACATCGAACGATCGCAGAATCTCTCGCACCGGCACGCTCGAAAAGAAGTAGTCCCCGGAGAATGTCTGCCGTTCGCCGGTCTCTGCGTGGACCGCTTCCACGCCGGTGACGCGACAGCCGTCAGTCAGGATGCGTTCGACCTTCCAGCCCATGTGGATCTCGCCGCCGAGCGCCTCGACGCGGCGCGCCGCTTCCTCCCACATCTGGCCGGGGCCGAACTTGGGATAGAGAAACTGCTCGATGAGTGAAGTCTCCGTGCCCTTCTGCGCCAGGTCGGACTGCCGGAACGGCTTTCGCAGGGCGTGCAGCAGCGTCGCCCACACCGAAAGTCCCTTGATCCGCTGCGCGCCCCATTCCGCGCTGATCTGGTCGCACGGCACGCCCCACACCTTCTCGGTGTACGACTTGAAGAATTGCAGATACAGCTCGCGCCCGAAGCGGTTGATCAGGAAGTGCTCGAGCGTCTTTTCGGGCTTCACCGGGAAGAGCGCGCTCCGCAGGTAGCTCAGCCCGATCCTCACTGTGCGCGCCGCCCCCAGCTTGAGGAGCGTGTCTTTGCTGAGCGAAATCGGATATTCGAAAAAGCGCCGCAGATAGTAGATCCGCGATTTCCGCGGACGCAGCAGCATCACGCGATCGCCCGAGCCTTCCGGCGCCGCGTCCACCTTCCGCTCCATGCCGTGATAGCGAATGGCGGCCGCGCCGTCCGCCGAGGCATCGAGCGGCAGCATCTCCAGCCACCACTTCATGACGCGGTCGGACTTCGAAAAGAAACGGTGCCCGCCGATATCGATCCGGTTGCCCTTGTAATTCACCGTGCGGCAGATGCCGCCCAGGCAATCGGCCTTTTCGAGCACGATGGGCTGAATTTCGGCGCGCGTGAGCAGCTCATAGGCGGCGGTCAAACCGGCAGGGCCGGCCCCGATGATGATGGCGCGTCGCTTTTCGGAATTCGTGGAGCTCAACTCAAAATCGTAGCAGGCTCCGCTTCCGCCATCGTTGCCCGTTCTTCGAGCAGTTCGAGCAGAGACTGTGCCGCGCGGTTGAGTTTTTTCCGGCGGCGGTGGACGATCCCGACCGGGCGCGAGAGGCCGGGAGCGTTCAGCCGCACCGCCACCAGCCGCCCCTGCTCGATCTCGGTCTGCATGGTGCGGGCGGGCAGGATGCTGATCCCGGTGCCGAGCGCCACCGCCTCCTTGATCATTTGGATATTGTCGAAGTGAAGCATCAGCTTGATCTCGATGCCCTGCGCGCGCAGGAAGCGGTCCAGTTCGCGCCGGATGGAAAGATCCTCGTCGAAGCCGATGAAATCCTGGGCCGCCAGGTCCGCAGGCACCAGTTCCGTGCGGGCGGCCAGCGGGTGCGTGGGGCAAAGGGCCACCTGCATCTCCTCGTGGCGCCAGGGGATGGCGGCGATTTCGCGGCTGGGCTCCGGGTAGCTCACCAGGCCCAGGTCGGCCGTATCGTTGCGGACTGCCTCGTAGACCTTTTCCGGCCGCATGTAATCCACATCGAGCCGGGCCTCCGGATATCGGGCGGCGAACTCCTCGCGCAGGCGGCTCATCTCGGAAAGCCCGATCGAATAGATGGAGGCCACGCGCACGGAGCTCTCGACGGCGCCCTTCAGCGATTCGAGCGCGAGGGACAGCTCCTCTTCGCGCCGCAGAACGTCGCGGCAATATTCCGAGTAGAGTTTTCCGGCGGCGGTCAGCTCCAGCGGACGCTTGCTCCGATCGAAAAGGCTCAGGCCCAGACGACGTTCCACCTCCTGCACGTGCTGGCTAGCTGCCGACTGGCTAACCCCGCAGTGCATCGCTCCCTTGCTCATGCTTCTGGTGGAGGCTATCTCTCTGAAAAGCCTAAGCTCCCAAGCTGCCATTTGCCTCAGGGTAGCATAAGACATACTGATAATCCAGTACGATGAATTTTTGTTGCCTTATACTAGCGCCGTTGATACACTGAATTCCAAGGCGACCACCGAACTTAGCCGCCAAAGGACTACCCTCCCGGAAGCGGGCTCCCTGGCAGATACTTATGGATCAATACCTTGTTGGTAGCGGTTTACCTCCGGCGCAGGGTCTCTACGACCCCCGTCACGAGCACGATGCCTGCGGCATTGGGTTCGTCGTCCCACATCAACGGTCAGAAATCCCACGACATCATCGTCAAGGGCATTCAGGTCCTCATCAACCTGACCCACCGCGGCGCCTGCGGCTGCGACCCGGAGACCGGCGACGGCGCCGGCGTCCTGATTCAGATTCCGCACGAGTTCTTTGCGCGCGAATGCGGCAAGCTCGGCTTCACGCTGCCGCCGGCCGGCGAGTACGGCGTGGGCATGATGTTCCTGCCGGTGGAGCCGCATCAGCGCCTGCAGTGCGAAGGCATCGTCGAGCGCATCGTCCGGAAGAAGGTCTCACGGTGCTCGGCTGGCGCGATACGCCGATCGACGGCGTCGCCATCGGCCGCGTGGCGCGCGCCTCGCAGCCCTATATCGAGCAGATCTTCGTGGGCCGCGGCAGGGGCATGACGGAAGACCAGTTGGAGCGCAAGCTCTACGTGGTCCGCAAGCGGGCCGAAGCGGAGGTCGCCGCCTCGGACATCGACGGACAAGGGATTCTTCTACGTTCCGTCGCTTTCCTGCCGCACCATCATCTATAAGGGACTGCTGCTGGCGCCGCAGATCGCCGAGTTCTACCCGGAACTGTGCGATCCGGAAGTCGATCAGCGCGCTGTGCCTGGTGCACCAGCGCTTCTCCACCAACACGTTTCCCACCTGGCAACTGGCGCATCCGTTCCGCTACATCGCGCACAACGGCGAAATCAACACCCTGCGCGGCAACGTCAACTGGATGCACGCGCGCCAGTCGGTGCTGGCCTCGCCGCTGTTCGGCGACGACATCAAGAAGCTGTTCCCGATCATCCAGCCGGGCGGCAGCGACTCGGCCGCCTTCGATAACGCGGTGGAACTGCTGGTGCTGGCCGGCCGCACCCTGCCGCACGCCATGGCCATGCTGATTCCGGAAGCCTGGTCGAAGAACCAGCACATGAACCCGCAGAAGCGGGCGTTCTACGAATATCACGCGTCGCTGATGGAGCCGTGGGACGGCCCGGCGGCGATCGCCTTCACCGACGGCCGCTCGATCGGCGCCACGCTCGACCGCAACGGCCTGCGCCCGGCGCGCTACCTGGTGACGCAAGGACGACCTGGTGATCATGGCGTCGGAAACCGGCGTGCTGCCGGTCAAGCCCGAAGACGTGAAGCTAAAGGGCCGCCTGCAGCCCGGCAAGATGCTGCTGGTGGATACCGTGGAAGGGCCGCATCGTCTCCGACAAGGAGATCAAGGCCCAGCTCGACGGCCGCAACCCGTACCAGCTCTGGCTCAAGGAAAACCAGATCACGCTCGATCAACTGGCCGAGCCGCCGCGCGATCACGGCACCGATCCCGACAGCCATCCTCGAGCGGCAGCGCGCCTTCGGCTACACCGACGAAGACCTCAAGATGATCCTCGGCGCCCATGGCCGAGAAGGGCGAGGAGCCGATCGGCTCGATGGGCACGGATACGCCGCTGGCCTGTCTCTCCGACCAGCCGCAGCCGCTGTTCAACTACTTCAAGCAGCTGTTCGCGCAGGTCACCAATCCGCCGATCGATCCGATCCGCGAAGAGCTGGTGATGTCGCTCACCAGCTACATCGGCACCGAGCGCAACATCCTGGAGGAGACGCCGCAGCACTGCCACACGCTGAAGCTGCCGCAGCCGATCCTGACCAACCGCGACCTGGAAAAGCTGCGCCGCGTTTCGCAGGGCGATTTTCTGGCCACCACGCTGCCCACGCTGTTCCCGGTGGAGGACGGCGCCAAGGGCCTGGAGCGCGCGCTCGACGCAGCTTTGCCGCCGCGCGTCGCTGGCCATTCAATCCGGCTACACGCTGCTGATTCTCTCCGACCGCGGCCTCGACGAGGACTACGCGCCCATCCCCAGCCTGCTGGCGCTGACCGCGGTGCACAATCACCTGGTGCGCGAAGAGACCCGCACGCAGGTGGCGCTGATCATCGAATCCGGCGAGCCGCGCGAGGTGATGCACTTCGCGCTGCTGATCGGCTACGGCGCCAGCGCCGTCAATCCGTACCTGGCGCTCGAAACCTGGAAGGGCGTCGCGAAAGGACGCGCGGACAGGCGTCGAGAACTACATCAAGGCCATCAACAAGGGCCTGCTCAAGACCTTCTCGAAGATGGGCATTTCGACGCTGCAGAGCTATCGCGGCGCGCAGGTCTTCGAAGCCATCGGGCTGAACAAACGGCTGGTCGACGAATACTTCACCGGCACGGCCTCGCGCATCGAAGGCGTCGGGCTGGACGTCCTCGCGCGAAGAGGCCATCCGAAGCACCGCCACGCCTTCCAGCCGCATCACCGAATCGGAGACCGAGCTGGCAGTCGGCGGCAACTATCAGTTCCGCGTGCGCGGCGAATATCACCTGTTCAATCCGCAGACCATCTCCAAGCTGCAGCACGCGGTGCAGCAGCAGAGCTTCCAGACGTTCCAGGAATACACGGACCTCATCGACAAGCAGAACCGCCAGCTCTGCACGCTGCGCGGACTGCTCGAGCTCAAGACGGCCGCCGAGCCCGTGCCGCTCGAAGAAGTGGAGCCGGCCACGGAAATCGTCAAGCGCTTCGCCACCGGCGCCATGTCGTTCGGCTCGATCTGCAAGGAAGCGCACGAGACGCTGGCCATCGCCATGAACCGCATCGGCGGCAAGTCCAACACCGGCGAAGGCGGCGAAGACGAAGCGCGCTTCGCGCGACGAACGCGCCGCAGCGCCGATCAAGCAGGTGGCCTCGGCGCGCTTCGGCGTCACCACCAATTACCTGGTCAACGCCGACGAGCTGCAGATCAAGATGGCGCAGGGCGCCAAGCCCGGCGAAGGCGGCCAGCTTCCCGGCCACAAAGTGGACGAGACCATCGCGCGCGTGCGCCACTCGATCCCCGGCGTGGGACTGATTTCGCCGCCGCCGCACCACGACATCTACTCCATCGAAGACCTGGCGCAGCTCATCTACGACCTGAAGAACGTCAATCCGCAGGCGCGCATCTCGGTGAAGCTGGTGGCCGAAGTCGGGGTCGGCACGGTGGCCGCGGGCGTGGCCAAGGCGCATGCCGACGTGGTGCTGATCACGGGCGATACGCGGCGGCACCGGCGCTTCGCCGCTCAGTTCCATCAAGCACGCCGGCATTCCCTGGGAACTCGGCCTGGCCGAAACGCAGCAGGTGCTGGTGATGAACGACCTGCGCGGCCGCATCCGCGTGCAGACCGACGGCAAGCTGCAGACCGGCCGCGACGTGGCGATCGCCGCGCTGCTGGGCGCCGAGGAGTTCGGCTTCTCCACCGCGCCGCTGGTCGCGATGGGCTGCATCATGATGCGCAAGTGCCACCTGAATACCTGCCCGGTGGGCATCGCCACGCAGGATCCGGCGCTGCGCGCCAAGTTCCACGGGCAGCCCGAGCACGTCATCAATTTCTTCTTCTTCATCGCCGAGCAGGTGCGCGCAGCTACATGGCCCAGCTGGGCTTCCGCACCTTCGACGAGATGGTCGGCCGCGTCGACATGCTCGACAGCGCGCCCGGCCATCGACCACTGGAAGGCCAAGGGCCTGGACTTTTCGCCGATCCTGTACAACCCGCAGATGCCGGCGCGCATCGCGCGGCGCTGCGTGCAGCCGCAGGATCACGGCCTGGACCAGGCGCTCGATTACAAGCTGATCGACCATGCCAGCGAGGCGCTCGAACAGCGGCACGCCGATCGAGATCAAGCTGCCGATCCGCAACGTCCACCGCACGGTGGGCGCGATGCTCTCGGGCGAAATCGCGCGGCGCTACGGCTCGGCCGGGCCTGCCCGACGACACCATCCACTTCCAGTTCACCGGCTCGGCCGGGCAGAGCTTCGGCGCGTTCCTGGCCAAGGGCGTGACGCTCGAACTCGAAGGCGACGCCAACGATTACGTCGGCAAGGGACTCTCCGGCGGCCGGCTGATCGTCTATCCGCCGCGCAGCTCCGACCTTCCTGCCGGAGGAGAACATCCTGATCGGCAACGTGGCGCTCTACGGCGCCACCAGCGGCGAGGCGTTCTTCAACGGCATGGCCGGCGAGCGCTTCGCGGTGCGCAACTCCGGCGCGACGGCGGTGGTCGAGGGCCTGGGCGATCACGGCTGCGAATACATGACCAACGGCCTGGTGGTGGTGCTGGGCAAGATGCGGCCGCAACTTCGCCGCCGGCATGAGCGGCGGCATCGCCTACGTGCTCGACGAGACCGGCGACTTCGCCGAGAAGCGCTGCAACACGGCGGCGGTGGATCTGGAAGCCGCGTCCGGACGACGAGGACAGTCGGCGCTGCGCGACTTGATCGCGCGCCATGTCGAGACTGACCGGCAGCCCGCGCGGCAAATGGATCCTGGAGAACTGGGACGCAGATGCTGCCGAAGTTCGTCAAAAGTCTTCCCGCACGAATACAAGCGCGTGCTGGGGCCGAATCGGCCGCCGGGTCAGCCGCGAAGCAGCCGGCAGCTGCGCAGTGGAGGCCGCCCATGGGTAAGGTCACCGGCTTCATGGAATACACGCGCGAGCTGCCGGCGCGCCGGCCGCCCGCCGAGCGCATCAACGACTGGTTCGAGATCTACCAGCCGTTCCCGCGAAGACAAGGTCCGCACGCAGGGCGCCCGCTGCATGGATTGCGGCGTGCCCTTCTGCCACACCGGCTGCCCGCTGAACAACATCATTCCCGACTGGAACGACCTGGTCTACCGCGGCCGCTGGCACGAAGCCGTGCGCCTGCTGCACGCCACCAACAACTTTCCGGAATTCACCGGCCGCATCTGCCCGGCGCCCGTGCGAAGCCGCCTGCGTGCTCGGCATCAACGAGCCGCCGGTCACCATCAAGCAGATCGAGAAGACCATCATCGACCACGCCTTCGAGGAGGGCTGGATCCTGCCCGAGCCGGCCGCGGTCCGCACCGGCAAGCGCGTGGCGGTGGTCGGCTCCGGTCCCGCCGGCCTGGCCGCCGCGCAGCAACTGGCGCGCGCCGGGCACGAGGTCACGGTCTTCGAAAAGAACGACCGCATCGGCGGCCTGCTGCGCTACGGCATTCCCAATTTCAAGATGGAGAAGCACCTCATCGACCGCCGCCTGGAGCAGATGCGCGCCGAAGGCGTGCGAGTTCAGCACCAACGCCCACGTCGGCGCGAACGTGCCGGTGGAGGATCTGCGCCGCGAGTTCGACGCCATCCTGCTGGCCGGCGGCGCCGAGCAGCCGCGCGATCTTCCGCGTGCCCGGCCGCGAGCTGAAGGGCATCCACTTCGCCATGGAGTTTCTGCCGCAGCAGAACCGCCGCAACGAAGGCGACGACGGTGCCGCGAGAGCCGATCCTGGCCACCGGCAAGCGCGTGGTGATCATCGGCGGCGGCGACACCGGCGCCGATTGCCTGGGCACCTCCCATCGCCAGAGAGCGCTCTCGGTGCACCAGTTCGAACTGCTGCCCAAGCCGCCCGATGAGCGCGTCGCCCTCGACTCCGTGGCCGCTGTGGCCGATGCAGCTGCGCACCGAAAGCTCGCACGAAGAAGGCGGCATCCGCGACTGGAGCGTCGCCACCACGCAGTTTCACGGCGACGAAGACGGCAACGTGAAGCAGCTGCACGGCGTGCGCGTCGGGCCGCCGCCCAAGTTCGAGCCCATGCCGGGCACGCGAGTTCACGATGGATGCGGACCTGGTGCTGCTCGCCATGGGCTTCACCGGCCCGGTGAGGAACGGCATGATCGAGCAGCTGGGCGTGAAGCTCGATCCGCGCGGCAACGTGGCCACCGACGAGCGCCACATGACCTCGGTCCCCGGCGTCTTCGCCGCGGGCGACATGCGGCGCGGGCAGTCGCTGGTGGTCTGGGCCATCGCGGAAGGCCGCAAGGCCGCGCGCGCCATCGATCTGCACCTGACCAGCGCGGCCAGGCTCCCGTAATCTCGCTGCCGGCGCCTTAGGAACGGGCGCCGGTGCGCAGTTCCTGCCGCAGCTCGCGATCTTTCTGATTTACGTGCGCATATTCGGCCGCTTCGCCGGAGGCCTTCTCCAGGTTGTTCGAGAGGGTGGCCAGGTTGTTCGTATATAGCGTGTACTGTGGACTCCAGAGGGCGCCCTGGTGGCTGTTCACGAAGCGAATGGCGTCGTCGGCGCTGTTGACCATCAGGACGACGTCCTTCGAGATGTTCCGGACGGTGGCTCGCTGCCACGGCAACAGGGCCGCATGGATCGCCTCCAGCCGGCACAGCTTCTGGCTCACGCCGTTGATTTCACCCTTCAAGTCCGACAATTGCTCAGCGTGGACCTGCCAGGTCAGCCCGGGACTGTCGGCGTAGCTCTGTAGTTTGGTGGCGTGGCGCGCGGCCTCCGCCGACTCATCCTGAATCTGCTGAAATAACCGGTCCGCTTCCCGGTGGAAGTTCCAGTTATACGATTCGGCGGTTGGTTTGCCGGCCACACAACTGCAAGGCTCGGCCGCGAAGCCCACGGGCGCCGCCATTGCGAGCGTGCAGGCACAACCCAGGAGGATTCGTTTCCAATTCATTCTGATCTGCTCCTTTCGTTCTTCTTCTTGCAATTCCTCTACTGGATTGGATGTGAACAGCAGGTGCTTGAGCAGCCATGTCGAGACAGTATTTTGCGCAGCCACTCTGGAGTAGTCCCCGAGACCTCTCCCGTGTCCGTGCGTTCCCTCACCGACCGGGCATCAGCGTGTGTCGGCCGGTACTGCTATCATGCGAACATGGTACGGCATTGGCCTTCATTTTTTGCGGTCGCGGCCGGCATACTTGCCACCGCGGGCATCTCACTTGCGCAACCTCCCACTCAGGCGTCCCTTTCCGGCGCCTATAACGTTCGCTATCTCGGTGTGAACACCGACCCCGCCGATAGCGCCGTCAGTTTTTCAGGCACCATTACGTTCGATGGGAACGGTGGATTCACCGTCGCCGGTTCAGGCGTCGCCGCCTCGGCGACCGGCAATACGCTGGCCTTCCTGACGAGCGGACAGTATCAGGTTCTCTCGAACGGCATGCTCCAGATGACCAATCCGTTCGACCCCTTGAGCACCACGGTGCTGAACACCGCCTCGACAGTCCTTTATGGAGGCATCGGTAACGGCTACGTCACCGCCAGCAGCACCGATACGTTGTACTCCGACATTTTTGTCGCGGTGAAGGCAGGGACGGGTGCCTCGAACTCCACGTTAAGCGGCACCTACCGGGTGGCCAGCCTGGAATTCCTGGGCGGCGATTTCTCGCAGACGCGCGACACCTTCTTCAACATCGCGCCGGACGGGAAGGGCGGTCTGGGCAACGTGACGATCACCGGCACCGCGCAGAATCTGAACAATGTCGATACCACCCAGACCAGCAGCGGCGCGACCTACAATGTCACCGCCAATGGCAGCGGCACCATGACTTTCCCGGCTCCGAGCGGAGTGACCGCGGCGAATACCTTGCTCAGCGGCGCCAAGACGCTCTATGTTTCGCCGGACGGCAGCCTCTTCGTGGCCGGCGGCGCCACCGCCTATGACCTGATCGTGGGCGGCAAGGCCTCCACCACCGCGCTTTCGGGCTTCTATTTCACCTCCTTCCTGGAGAACTACCAGGCCGGCACCAGCTTCGACGGCATCTACAGCGCGCAGGGCGCTTCGAATCTTTTAGATGCGCAGGGAGACGAACTGGCGCACCAGCGGATCAACGAAGACGGCTTCGATTCTTACGACTCCACCTTTTACGACCAGTTCACTTTCGATTCGACCGGCATCCTGACGCTGGACGATTCCTATTGGGCCAACGTGGCAGGGGGTGGTTTCGTTGTCGGCGCGGGTCGCGGCACCAATTATCAGCTCGTCCTGTACATGAAGTCGATTCCGATGAACCTGAGCGGAAATTATCTGAATCCGCAAGGTATCGTGAATGCGGCCAGCAGCATTCCGTTCACCACGTCGTTCTCCCCTGGGGAATTCATCACTCTGTATGGCAATGGCTTCACGAACAGCACGTTGACCTCCAGCCTGCCCTTCCAGACCAGCCTCGGAGGCGTGTCCGTGACGGTCAATGGAGAGCTCGCACCGATTTACAGCGTGAGCCCGACGCAGATCAACGCGATTATTCCCTACGATGCTGCGTCTGACGGTTCTCTACTGGCGGTCGCCGTGTCCAACATCCCGAATACCACGTACGTTTACAGCGGTCCCACGGATCCCGGTGTCTATACCTATCCCACACCGGGCGGAATCGGGGTTGGCGCCATGATCCACAATTCGACGGGACAGATTGTGACGGAATCGAACCCGGCGGTTGCTGGAGAGGCGCTGCAGATCTATTGCACCGGCCTCGGTACGGTCACCCCGCCCTCGCCCACGGGTGCGGCAGCGTCTACGACCACGCTGAGCTATACGGATAATGCCGTCGGTGTTTATATCGATGGGGTAACCGCGAAGGTCCTCTTCTCGGGGCTCGCGCCGGGCTTCGGAGGGCTGTACCAGATCAACATCACGGTGCCGAGCGGGTTGTCGACTGGCGATCATTCCCTGGAGATCGCCACCAACTACTCGGACAACTACCAGGCGGCGATCCCGATTAAGTAGCGTTGGCGGGGCAGGCCTCCGGGCCAGGGCCTGCCCCCCCGGCCACAACCATGGAGCGATCGGAACAGCTCGCGGAACTTCTGCGGAACTGGAAGCCGCCGGCCGAACTCTCCGGCTCGCTGCCGCGTCCGGTGCGGCTCAGTTCCCGCGGCACTGTGCTCGCAATCGCCATGGCCATCAACCTCGCGATCGGCGGGTTTGCCGCTGTTTTTGTGACCATGCAATCCGCCCGGGAAACGCGGGTCCAGGAACAACTCCAGCGGGAAGGCGTTCCGATCGATGCCGTCATCACCAGGCTGTGGGTCTCCAGCGATAAGTCCCATACCCACAAGGTTTCCTACCAGTTCCCCTACCAGGGATTGTTTTATCCCGGCGAGTCCAGCGCACCGCGTGACGTCTGGCGCGAACTGCGCGCCGGGACGCGGCTGCCGGTCCGGTTCCTGCCCTCGTCGCCCGCGGTCAGCCAGCCGACCCCCTGGAAAAATCCGCCGACTCCCGTGTGGCTGGCCCCCTTTGTTGGTCTCTTCCTCGCCGCTGTTGCCGCGCTGATCGGCGTGCCGCTGGTCAAGCAGCGCCGGTTGCTGGCCGAGGGTCGTACGGCTCCGGCGATCGTCACCGGTTATCGCAAGGGCAAAAGCTGCCGGCTGCTCGACGGTGAGTTTGCTCTGCCCGGCGGAGCGGTCATTCCGATCCGTGGCGGACAGGTCCGCACTTACCCCGAAATCGGCAGCACCATCTGCGTGCTCTATGACCGCGAAGACCCGCGCCGCAACGCGCCTTACCCTCTTCCATTCGTGGACGCTGCAAATGCCGCTGCCTTTCGCACGCCGCGCCGTCTATAGTAGCTTTATGGCCCCCCAGACATACGCCAACCACCGGAAGTTCGTGCCGCTCTATCATGTGGTCCTGAACGGCGTCCTTTTCCTGACCCTGATCGGCGCCCTGGTGAATCTGTTCAAGTCGTTCGGCGATCACGAGAGGCTCTATAACGCTTCGCTGATTGCGGTCCTCTCCGCCGCGGTGTTGATGCTTTCCTTCTTCGCTCGAATCTTCGCGCTGAAGGCGCAGGACCGCGGCATCCGCGCCGAAGAAAACCTGCGGCACTACGTGCTCACCGGCAAACTGCTCCCGCAGACCCTCGACGTTCGGCAGATCGTCGCTCTGCGATTTGCCTCCGACGGTGAATTTCCAGCCCTGTCGGAACGCGCGGCGCGCGAAGGCATGAAGCCCGACGACATCAAAAAGGCGGTCAAGACCTGGCGCGCCGACACCTATCGCGTCTAGTCAATTTCCTGCCGAATGCACGCACGGCTGGATGTTCTGGTTCACGCGGAACAGGTTGTGCGGGTCGTACCGCGCCTTCACCTCCGACAGCCGGGCGTAGTTCGGTCCATAGGTCGCCTTCACGCGGTCCTGCCCTTCGTCCATCATGAAGTTGACATAGGCGGCTCCGGCAGAATGCGGGTGCAGCGCCTCCCAGTAGTCTCTCGCCCAGGCGGTGATCCGATCGCGGCTGGAAGGCGCGGGGTCCACGCCCACGATCACGTGCGCCCAGTTGATATCGCGGAAGGCCCATGCGGTCTCCTCCGCACGAACCCGATGCACGGCGCCGTTGATCGGATAGAAGTGCGACGTGGAGAGCGTGGTAGGCAGTTGCGCGCCGTGCTGCACGTGTAGCGCGGCCGCCTCGGGGGTAATGTCGCGGATAAAGTCGGCCTTCCAATACCATTGCAGGCCGCTCGGCAGCAGCGGGTCGAAAAGGCTCTGCAGGGCGGGGAAGGGAACAGGCCCCACGTGCTCGAACAGCGGATGGCCGTAGCTCCGTACCGGCCGCAGCACGCGATCGGCGTCTTCGGGAGCCCCCGCATAGCACCAGACCACGCCGCAGACCGTCCGCCCGTGAAGCTCCTTGGGAAAGACCGGGACCGGAGGCACCTCCAGGAATGCAAAGAAGCCGCCGGCCTCTTCCGGGGCGCTCTTCATGAAATCCGCGAACACACTCAGCACGCCTTCGGCTTCTTCGACCGGCCAGAACGTCGGGCCGCCGGTCACGATCCCGACCGGGTTCCCGCGGAACAGGAACGACGTGACCACTCCGAAATTCCCACCGCCGCCGCGCAGCGCCCAGAAAAGGTCCGTGTTCTCCTCCGCGCTGGCGCGCACCAGGCGGCCGTCGGCCAGCACCACGTCGGCTTCGAGCAGGTTATCGATCGTCAGACCGTACTTGCGCGTCAGGTAGCCGACCCCGCCGCCGAGCGTCAGGCCGGCGACCCCTGTGGTGGAGATGAAGCCGCACGGGACGGCCAGGCCGAACGGGTGCGTCGCGTGGTCCACGTCTCCCCATTGGCAGCCCGGATCCACGCGCACGGTCAGTGTCTTGGGATCGACCCGCACCGACCGCAGACCGCGGAAGTCGATGACCAGGCCGTCGTCGCAGATACCCAGGCCGCCGGCGTTGTGGCCGCCGCCGCGGATCGCCAGCGGCCACTGGTTTTCGGCCGCGAAGCGGACGCACTGGATGACATCGGCGACATCGGCGACCTGGGCGATGGCTTTCGGTCGCCGGTCAATCATGGCGTTGTAGACCTGGCGTGCGGCGTCGTAGCCCGGATCTTCCGGACCGATCACACGGCCGCGCAACTGTGGCTGTAGTGTTGCTGTTGAGGAACCCATTGGTACACCCATCCTCCTTTGAGTGATGCTAATGGAAACCCATCCGCAAGGGAAGGGGAATCGGCGCGAGGCTACCGGGCGGGTGCTTCCACGGGCTGCGGCGCGCGCTTCGTCACCAGATAGACGCCAAGGGCAAATAGTGCCACCGAGATGTACTGCGAGGTATCGAAGGGACCGTTGAAGAGATTTCCCTGTTCGTGAAAGCGGAAGAACTCCACCACGAACCGCACGATGCCGTAGAGGACCAGGTAAAGCCCGATGGTCGACCCTTCCTGGTGCGGGCGCCGCATGCGCCAGAAGAGTATCCCGAAGATCACGAACTCCGAGATCGATTCGTAAAGCTGCGTGGGATGGAGCGGTGTGTTCAGGGGCACGCCCACCAGTTCCTTCGCCACCGGACTGTGGAACGTTACCGCCCAGGGCAGGTGGCACTCCACGCCCCAGCAGCAGCCCGCGGAAAAGCAGCCGAGCCGCCCGATGCCGTGTCCCAGCGCGATGCCCGGTGCGAAGACGTCGGCCGTCCTGAGCGGCGGCAGATGGTTCTTCCGCATGTACCACCACGACACCACGAGCGCCGCGATCAGCCCGCCATAAAACACGCCGCCCGCCTGCAGGGTGGCAAGCGAAAAGATCTCGCCCGGATTCGCCGCGTACTCCGGCGCGTCCACGATGAACATCATCACCTTGGCCCCGGCGATGGCAGAAAGCGCGCAGTAGATCCCCAGGTTCGTCACCAACTCGGGATTCAGATTGTGCTCTTTGGCCAGCCGCCCCACCATCCACAGGGCGGCCAGAAACGCCGCCGCCACGAGGACACCGTAGGTATGGAGAAACGATAGATGGAAAATCTCAGGATACATTTGCCGCCTGCCGCCTGGGCCGAAGCAGATCGAGCAGCAGTAACCCGCTGCCGATCACGATCGCGGAATCCGCGACGTTAAACGTGGGCCACTGGTACTCGCCCACGTGAAAGAGCAGAAAATCGGTCACCTGCCCGAACAGGAGCCGGTCTACCAGGTTTCCGGCCGCGCCTCCCAGAATCAGCGCACAGCCCCACATCGTCTTGCGGTCGAGCTTTCCGGGTTTCCACAACATGGCGCTGATCACCGCTACCGCTACCATCGACCCGCCCACCAGCAACACCGACCGCCACTCCGAGGTGGAATCATTGAAGACGCCGAAAGCCACGCCGCGGTTTTGCGAATGCACAATATCGAAGAAGCCCGGAATCACGCGGTAGGTATCGAGAAACGACACCCGCGTTTCGATCAGCCACTTCGTCAGCCGGTCCAGCAGAAGGACCAGGCCCGCCATGCCGTACGCTCTCCAGCGCAGTTCAGCCATTCAAAATCTCGTCTACCGCGTCCGCGCACGAGGCGCAGATCGTGGGGTACTTCTCCTTCGAGCCAACGTCGCTGGTGTATTTCCAGCAGCGCTCGCACTTGGTGCCGGAAGCGCGCTCCACGGCCACTACCAGGGGCGTATCGCTCGCCGCGCGATCCAGCCCAACCTGGGAAACGATGAAGAGTCCGGGAAGGTCAGCGGCGTAATCGCGCAGCAGCGGGAACAGATCGCCATCCGCGGAGAGCCGGACCCGCGCTTCGAGCGGCGCTCCGATCAGCTTCTCGTTGCGGGCCGCTTCCAGGCTCTTCAGGACGTCGTCCCTCACTTTCATGAGACGGTCCCAGTTGGCGGTGCGTTTCCGGGCTGCCTCGTCGATGCCCGCGGTCAGATCGGCCGGTTCGGGGAAAAACGCCGTGTGGACGCTGCCTTCGCGTCCCATCGCCAGCCACACTTCGTCCGTAGTGAAACTCATGATCGGCGCCAGCAGCCGCATCAGCGCATCGAGCAGCCGGTAAAGCGCAGTCTGGGCGGCACGCCTCGCCGGTCGATTTCGGAGCCGAAGTGTACAGCCGGTCCTTCAACACATCGAAGTAGACCGCGCTCAGGTCTACCGTGGCGAACGCGTAGACGTTGTGATACACGCGGTGAAATTCGAAATTGTCGTACCAGGCGCGGCAGCGGGTTACCAGATCTTCGGCGCGCAGCAGGATCCACTGGTCGAGCTCGGTCAGGTCGCCGCCCGCTACCGCGTCCGCCGCCGGGTCGAAATCGGAGAGGTTACCCAGCATGTAGCGGAAGGTATTGCGCAGTTTGCGATAGGCGTCCGTCAGGCGCGTCTGGATGGTCTCCGACATGCGCACGTCTTCGTTGAAATCGACCGACGCCGACCACAGCCGTAGAATCTCCGCGCCGTGGTGTTTGATGACCTCTTCGGGCTCGATCGAGTTGCCGAGCGACTTGTGCATCGCCTTGCCCTCGCCATCGAGCACCCACCCGTTGAGCGCGCACTCGCGATAGGGCGCGCCGCCCTTGAGCCCGGTCCCCACCAGCAGCGAGCTGTGGAACCAGCCGCGGTATTGGTCGCCGCCTTCCAGGTACATATCGGCCGGCCAGGTCAGGCCGAAGCGGTCGTTGAGCACCGCCAGGTGGCTCGATCCGGAATCGAACCACACGTCCAGAATGTCGCGTTCCTTGCTGAATTCGGTGCCGCCGCACCTGGCGCAGCAGATGCCTGCGGGCAGCAGTTCGGCCGCCGATTTCTCGTACCAGATATCGGCCGTGTGCTCGCGGAAGAGCGCCACGATGCCGTCCAGGATCTTGCGGTCCGTGAGGGGTTCGCGGCAGCCTTCGCAATAAAACACGATGATCGGCACGCCCCAGATGCGCTGGCGCGAGATGCACCAGTCCGGGCGTGTCGCGATCATGTTCGAGATGCGCTCTTCACCCCACCCGGGGATCCAGTGCACCTTACGCACGCTTTCGAGCGCGTCCTGCCGGAAGTTGTTGCGCTCCATCCCGATGAACCACTGCTCGGTCGCGCGGAAGATCACCGGATGGTGGCAGCGCCAGCAGTGCGGGTAGGAGTGCGCGATGTTTTCGGTGGCGAGCAGCGCGCCGTGCCGCTTGAGGATCTCGAGCACGATGGGGTTCGCCTGCCAGATGGTCTTGCCCAGGATCTCTTCGGGCAGTTTTCCGGGCGCGCCCTCGGCGGGAAAGAAGCGGCCGGTCGAATCGACCGGGCAATAGGTCGGGATGCCGTACTGCTGCCCGACCGCGTAGTCCTCCTGGCCGTGGCCGGGTGCGGTGTGGACCGCGCCGGTGCCCTGTTCGAGAGTCACGTGATCGGCCAGAATGCCGAGCGAATCGCGCTCGAGGAATGGATGGCGGAAGATGGTGTGCTCGAGCGCCGCGCCCGCGAATTTTGCGACCACCTGATAGTTGCTCCAGCCGCACTTTTCAGCCGTGACCTTCAGCAGGTCGGTGGCGACAAGGTACACGTCGCCCGCCACGTCCACCGCCGAGTATTCGAACTTGGGGTGAAAGGCAATGGCCATGTTGGCCGGCATGGTCCAGGGCGTGGTGGTCCAGATCAGGCCGTAAACGTTGCGTCCGGCGAGTGCCGGGTCGACCTTGGCCGGGTCCGACGTCATGCGGAAGCGCACCCAGATCGACGGGCTGGTGTGGTCCTTGTATTCGACCTCGGCTTCGGCCAGAGCGGTGCGGTCGTGGGTGCACCAGTGAACCGGCTTCAGCCCCTTGTAGACGTATCCCCGGTCCAGGAAATCGACGAACGCCCCGGCGATCACCGATTGATACTCGGCGCTCATCGTCAGGTAGGGGTCGTCCCACTGCCCGAGCACGCCCAGCCGTTTGAAGTCCTTGCGCTGCAGGTCGATGAATTTCTCGGCATACTTGCGGCACGCTCGCCGGATTTCGACCGCCGGCATCTGCGCCTTGCGCGCGCCGAGCTCGCTATCGACCTTGATTTCGATCGGGAGGCCATGGCAATCCCAGCCCGGTACATAGGGAGAATCGAACCCGGCCATGGTCTTCGATTTGACCACGAAGTCCTTCAGAATCTTATTGAAAGCCGTGCCGAGGTGGATCCGCCCGTTGGCGTACGGAGGCCCGTCGTGGAGGATGTAGGTGGGGCGGCCGGCGCGCGAGGCGCGAATCTTGCCGTACAGGTCCTCTTTCTCCCAGCGTTCGAGTATTTTAGGCTCAGTCGTTGGCAGATTGGCCTTCATCGAAAAGCTGGTTTTCGGCAAATTGACGGTTTGCTTCAGTTCGACAGGTTTCGAGTCCATTTTAAGGGGGTAACTACTATCGTAGCAGGGATGGAAAGTCCCACGCCGCAACATCCCGTCCCGAAATCGGACACTACGGCACCGGCCGGTCTGTGGGACCATTTCACTTGGGGCGGCACCAAACGTGCAACCTCAGCATCCAACCATGGGTATGTCGGTGATGGAAACGGCCACGGTGCGAGAGCAGACGGCGCCCTATCGGGTGCTCATTTGCGACGATCAGCCCGACGTGTTGGAGGCTTTGCGCCTCCTGCTCAAAGGGCAGGGCTGGCAGACCGTCTCGGCCGATTCCCCGGCGGCGCTGATGGCGCAGGTCCACACGGGCTCGTTCGACCTGATCCTGGTGGACCTGAACTACACTCGCGACACCACTTCCGGGGCCGAGGGCATCGACCTGTTGGGCGATCTCGAGGCCGAGGGCAATTCCACGCCCGTCATGGTGATGACCGCCTGGAGCAGTTTTGAAATCGCCGTGGAAGCGATGCGGCGCGGCGCTTGCGACTTCATCCAGAAGCCTTGGGACAACGAGCACCTGGTGGCGGCCATCCGCAAGCAGGCCGAGTCCGAACGGCGGCGCAAGTCGGAGCTCGAAATCGCCGCCAACGTGCAGCAGAAGCTCTTCCCGCGCAACCTGAAGCCGTTCCGCACGCTTGACTATGCGGGCCAGTGCGTGGCGGCCAAGGAGGTCGGCGGCGACTACTACGACTTCATCGAAATCACTGACCACACGCTAGGGATCGTGCTGGCGGACGTTTCCGGAAAGGGGATACCGGCGGCGCTGCTGATGGCCAACCTGCAGGCCTGTTTCCGCAATCAGCAGCCGGGCGCTCTGCTGCGGCCCGCCGGAGTACTTGAAGGCGTCAACCGGCATTTCTACGAATCGACCGCTGCCGAACGCTTCGCTACCCTGTTCTTCGGTACCTATGACGACCGTACCCGCCGCCTGCGCTACGTCAATTGCGCGCATGTGGCGCCGGTCCTGCTGCGCGCCACGGGTGAGATCGAGCGCCTGGACGCCACAGCGCTCATGCTCGGGGCGTTCCGCCAGTGGACCTGCCGTGAGCAGCAGATCGACCTGCACCCGGGCGATACGCTGGTCATCTGCTCCGATGGCGTGACCGAAGCGGGCATCGATCGCGGCAGCGATTTCGGCGAACCAAGGCTCCTCGGCCTGCTGCGCGAGTTCCGCGGCGGTTCCGCCGACGCGCTGGCCGGGCGGGTGGTCGATACCGTGACCGCCTTCAGCGGTCCCACCCGCGCCGATGACATCACGGTCGTGGCCCTGCTCGTCCGCTGACTACTTCATCGCCGTGTACTGGGTATAGGATTCCCGAATTGCCTCCAGCCCGGGATTGCCGGGGTGAATCAACACCCGAAACCGGAACCGCAGCGGCTGGCCGGGCCGCATGGTTTGGCTGCCGTCGCGAGAGGGGTCGTGCTCGAAATCGTGCACGCCGAAGATGTTGGCGGCGAACAGGCCGTAGCCGCGCACGTGCCAGTAGGTCGGGTAGCGCGGGTTGTGCGGATGGTCGAAGATGGCGACGCCCACCGGCTGGCCATCGATGACGCCTGAGTAGTCCACCCACTCCGATCGCTTGCCCCAGGTGTTCTTCTCCCCGGTCTTGTTCTGCGCATTGAGGATGCGGCCGGTGCGCTTGGGCTCGGCGATGTCCTTTGGCTGGTCCTGCTCGAGCGCCGGAGCCAGGCGTAACGCGAACGTCCCCTCTTTGGTATCGCCGAAGGTCACGGGCACCTGGGGAGAGAGCGTGATGTCGAAGTCGATGATGCGGAGCTGCGGGTCGGAGTAGAAGGTCATCACCCGGTCTTCGCGGAGCAGGTCCTCGCCGGTGGGCGTGCGCCACTCGAAGGTGGCTTCGATGACGCCCTTCTTCTTACCGCCGGCAGCGCGGTCCACATGGGTAAGGACAACGCGGCCCTTCCCTTTGCCGGTGGCCGGCTGCGAATCCTCGTTGGCCCAAAAGTTGTAGCCGTTGACGTCGCCGTGGGTGAACCAGAGCCCCGTGTGGTGTGGATGATCGTGGGCTTCTCCCGGGATGTCGGTGACCATGGGATACCCGCGGGTGACCATCACTCCGGAGGCGGCGCGCAGCGGTGCCAGGAACGGCTTGACGGTTTTCGGACCGATCCAGAAATCGGTGAAAGGCTTGCCGTCGATCGAGACGGAGATCTTCTCGTTTCCCTCCTGCTTAATCGCGACCTGGGCGGAGAGCGAGGCGGCGACCGCCATACACATCAGGAATCGGACCATGTTCAAGAGTAAACCACACCGGAAAATCGGAATGATATCCCCTAAAGGCGGGAGGATAATCCGCCGATCAATCGGGCATGTCCACCGATCCGATTATCATCATTCTCACCGGCTGCCTGCTGTAGTCGAAAGCAGCCTCAAGGGCTAAAACCCGATATCCAGAAAACGAAAAGGCCTCCCCCGAAGGGGAGGCCTCTCTTGCCTGACCTGGATTGCCTTAGAACGTGTAGAGCAGCGTACCGGGGGCGGTTTCCGCGGGCGCGCCGGCCGGAACGGCGGCATCGCCTTCGGCACTCAGTTGCCGGTAGTAGATGCCGGTATCGCCGAGGTAGACTTCGAGATCGGCCGGGCGCGGCAGCGTCCCCTGAATTAACGCCTCGGAGAGCGGATCCTCGATGTACTTCTGCAGCGCGCGGCGCAACGGACGAGCTCCGTAGCTGCGGTCGGCGCAGGTCTTCTCGAGGATGTACTTGGCGGCATCGGGCGCCAGCCGGATCTTTACCTGCTTGGCCACCAGGTTCACATTCACCTGGTCCACCATCAGGTCGATGATCTTGATCAGGTCGTCATCGGCCAGCGAGGTGAACAGAATGATCTCGTCCAGCCGGTTCAGGAACTCCGGATTGAACGCCTTCTTCACTTCGCTGCGCACCATGTCCTCGATCTTCGACGGGATCCCTTCGCCGGCCGGGGCAGAGAAGCCCAGGTGGCCGCGCTTTTCGAGGAACCGCGCGCCCAGGTTCGAAGTCATGATGATGATGGTGTTCTTGAAATCGACCTGGTTGCCGAGGCCGTCGGTCAACTGGCCGTCTTCAAACACCTGCAGGAGAATGTTGTAAATGTCCGGATGCGCCTTCTCGATTTCGTCGAGCAGGATGATCGAATACGGATTGCGCTTCACCCGCTCGGTGAGCTGGCCGCCCTCTTCGTAGCCCACGTATCCCGGGGGCGAGCCGATCAGCTTCGAAACCGAGTGCTTCTCCATGTACTCCGACATGTCGAAGCGCACCAGGCTCTTTTCGCTGCCGAACAGGAACGCCGCCAGGGCCCGCGCCACTTCCGTCTTGCCGACGCCGGTCGGCCCCAGGAACAGGAACGACCCGGCAGGACGGCTGCTCGCCTTCAACCCGGCGCGCGAACGGCGGATGGCCCGCGCCAGCGCCGAAATCGCCTTCTCCTGGCTGATGATGCGCTTGTGCAGCTCTTCTTCGATGCGCAGCAGCTTGGCGATCTCTTCTTCCTTGATCGACGTCATGGGGACGCCGGTCCAGCGCGCCACCACCTCTTCGATATCGTCCTTCGTGACACAGCCGGTGGAAGAGTCGTCCAGATTGTACTTCTCGCGCAACTGGCGCATGTTCTCGCGCTCTTTGCGCTCTTCATCGGAGTAGAAGCGCGCCTTCTCGAACTCGTGGTTCGCGATGGCGTTTTCCATGCGGTGCACGATGAACTTGATGCGCTTCTGGATATCGGCCAGATCGGCCGGAAGCGTGGTCTGCCGCAGTTTCACGCGCGCGCCCGCCTCGTCGATCAGGTCGATCGCCTTGTCCGGCAGGTAGCGGTCCGGAATGTAGCGGCTCGAAGTATAGACCGCGGTTTCGATGGCGTCGTCGGTGTAAGCCACCGCGTGGAACTTCTCGTAGCGGTCCTTGATGCCGAACAGGATCTTGACGGCATCGCTCTCGCTCGGCGGCGGGACCTTCACCGCCTGGAAGCGCCGTTCGAGCGAGCGGTCCTTTTCGATCGACTTGCGGAACTCGGAAGGCGTGGTGGCGCCGATGCACTGGATCTCGCCGCGCGAGAGCGCCGGCTTCAGGATGTTGGCCGCGTCGAGCGACCCCTCTGCCGAACCCGCGCCGACCAGCGTATGCAGCTCATCGATGAAGATGATGGCGTTCTGATTCTCCATCAACTCCTTCATGATCGTCTTGAGGCGCTCTTCGAACTGCCCGCGATACTTGGTGCCGGCCACGATCAGCGAAAGATCGAGGGCCAGGATGCGCTTATCGGCCAGGAACGACGGCACGTCGCCTTCGGCGATGCGCTGCGCCAGCCCTTCCACGATGGCAGTCTTACCCACGCCGGGCTCGCCGATCAGCACCGGGTTATTCTTGGTGCGGCGGCACAGGATCTGCACCACGCGCTCGAGTTCGTAGTCGCGCCCGATCAGCGGATCGAGCGTGTTGTCCATGGCGGCCTGCGTAAGGTCGCGGCTGAATTCGGCCAGCAGCGAGCTTTCCTTGGGCCGCGCCGAGGCGACCTTCTCGCTCTGGGAACGCGCCAGCTCTTCTCGGATCGTGGAGAGGCGTAATCCGCGCTCGTGCAAAATTTCGGCGGCGAAGCACTTCTCTTCGCGGAGCAGGCCCAGCAGCAGGTGCTCAGTCCCTATGTGCTTGTGATTGAGCCGCTCGGCCTCTTCGGCGCCATAAGCCAAAACCCGCTTGCATTCGTGGCTCAGCGGGAGATCCACGGAGGTCGAAACCTTCTCCCGGATCGTGGTATGTCCTTCAATTTGCTTGCGGATCGATTCCACCGCAGCATGCGAGCGCAAAAAGCGGTTGGCCAGAGCTTTGTCTTCCCGCAGCAGCCCGAGGAGCAGGTGCTCCGTTTCGATATAGGGGCTGCCGAACTGGCTGGCCTCGTACCGTGCGAAGAAGATCACTCTTCGCGCCTTCTCCGTATAACGCTCAAACATAAAATGTGACGCCCCCTAGGTTAAAGATACTCCGGCTTGACTCCTGGTTGCGAACCGTTTGGTCCCCCGGGTACCAAGCCCCCCTTTTCCAAACTCAAAACCCGATCGCAGCGGTTTGCAAATGATAGATTATGCGTGACGAAGACGGACGTAAGCTGGTGAGAACGATGCAGGCCTTCGAGGAGTTCGAAGATCATTTCGCCGGTCCGGAAATCCAGGTTTCCGGTCGGTTCATCGGCGAGCAGAACAGACGGCTTACCGACCAGGGCCCGGGCCAGCACAATCCTTTGCTGCTCCCCACCCGATAATTCACCGGCGCGGTGCGTGGCACGCGCGCGAAGTCCGACTTCATCCAACCCTGCCATCGATACCGAGGCGGCCCGCGCGTGCGTCCAACCCCGGATCAGCAGCGGCATCATCACATTTTCCAGCGCCGTAAACTCAGGCAGCAGGTAGTGAATCTGCCACACAAATCCTATTTCCCGGTTGCGAAAATCCGCATTATCCGAGTCAGCGAGACTTGAGATCTCTCTACTTCCGTAGTGTATCGTACCTTGCGAAGGTCTGTCCAGGCCGCCCAACAGGTGTAGCAGCGTGGATTTGCCGGCGCCCGACTCCCCTACCAGGGCCAGCATTTCCCCACGTTGAACATCCAGGTCGAGCCCCGAAAACACCACCAGGTCGGCGCCTCCAGACTGGTAGGTCTTGGTCAGGCCTCGAGCTCGAATGTACGCTTCGTCCATCTTCCGCTACGATAACGCAAGTACGCTTCGCGTGCGCCGGGGGTGCCCTGCCACACGCTGCGGAAAGCGAAGCCAGGCACAAAAAAACCGGCCGCAGCGATTCGCACGCTGCGGCCGGTTTGGCAGGAGGAATTGGCGGTTCTAGCGTTCGCCCTTGGAAAGGTCGTAACTGACCTCGACCATGGGTACGAAGTTCTGCAGGATGCTGCCGATCTTCGTCCCCGGAGCGGGGGTAATCACGTCCTCCGGGAAGGGCGTAATGTAATCGCGAATCTCGGTGCGCAGGAACAGCCTGGGAGCGATTCGAAACTTGATGCCGGCGCCAACCGCCGCCATCGGTTTGACCGAATGGGTCTTGGTGAAATAGGCGAACTGGCTCAGCGGCTGATAGGCCTGTTCGGCCCCGGTGGCCTGGAAGATCCGCATGCCGGCGCCGACCAGCACGTAATATTGCCGGTGAGTGCCCGGGCGGTTGGTGTGGAGAATCACGTCGTACTGCACCGTGTGCGACATCCCGGAGAAAGTCGCATCCGTCCCGCCGCTCGACAGGCGCAGGTCGCTCATCGCGAAGTCATAGCGAATCTCGCCGCTGATATGCGGATAAAGGTTCTGCCCGACAAATCCCCCCGCCATCAACCCGGTCTTGAAGCCGGTGGTCGCATTGCCGGTCGGGTTGCTGGCGGAAACGCCGGGCAGAAACGAAACGCCTGCGCCGCCGCCCACTTCCCACTGTTGGGCGGAGGCAACCGAAGCCGCCGCCAGGATCAGAATCGAGAATCCAAGTGATTTCATGGCAAACTCCTCTTGACTACTTCACGACCCGCAAATTCAAAGTGGTGCTGCTGCCCGACTGGCTGATCACCAGTGGAACGCTCATCCCCTGGGGAACGCCGCCCGGAACCACCGCGTTGATCTGATATACGCCAACTTCGCCCGGAACCAGGCCCGCATAGTCCACCGTGAGATTCATTCCTCCGAGAGTCACCGTCGGGCTGATGGTGGCCGACGAGAGGGGATCGGAAGGTGCCGCCTGGCCGGTCGCCACCGACGGCGATGTGCGGCCGAGGCCGGTGGCGTAGATCACCACAACGTCATTCGGGTGAATCGGGTTGGTGGGGGTCACCAGCTCGTTGTTATCCGCGCGGACCACTGTCGCGAGGCCCGTATCCGGTCCCGCCGTACCGCTGCGAAAGATGCTGGGCGCGGCCGGAAGGATGTTCAGGTAGAAGTTGTCGCTGGTCCCACCCGGCGTATGCAGCGTCATGGTGGCGCTTCCGTCTACGTTGAACGGAAGCTGTCCGTTGATCTGATTGGGAGAAACGAAGATCATCGGAATCGGCACGCCGTTCACGCTCAGGCAGGATTCGCCGAGCGCGGTGGGCAGCGGAATCTGGTTGCTCGCCATGTTCACCGGGCTCATCTGCTGGCCGTAGACGCTGATCAGCCCACCCGGAGCGATCGGCAGCGTACCGTCTGCCGCGTTTACCACGGCGGCGATCGAGGGAGGAGCTACCGCGGCGTCATAGTTCCACGGCAGCACCGTGAAGCCCGATACCGAAAGCGAGATCACCGCGCTGCGGTCATTGAGCGGAGCGAGCGTCCGCATGAGCGGTTGCGCCGCGCCCGCGCCGGCCAGAGGAGCCTCCACCATGTGAGTGGGGTTCTCGCTCAGGCTGACGGTCGGATCGACGTGCTGGATGACGCCCGGGCTGCTCGCGGCTGGTACGGTCGTGCGCAGTCCCCACTGATCCACAAACGCAAACCCGGCCGAAGATCCTGAAGCGGTTTCCAACGTTGCCTGCGGCACCAGGGAAGAGTTCAGGAGGTAGGGCCCGACGATGTAGGATCCGTAGCTCGACGCCGCATAAGGACCCGATAATGTAGTGACATCCTGTGCGAGAGACCGTGAATGCGTCGGCGTTGGCGTCATAAAGCATCACGTTGCCGTCGGGCGACGCCAGCAGAATGGCTCCACCGTTGGGCGCCGGCG
This sequence comes from Terriglobia bacterium, assembly GCA_963796675.1. Lineage (GTDB taxonomy): Bacteria > Acidobacteriota > Terriglobia > Bryobacterales > Bryobacteraceae > CAWCDJ01. Next base: position 49,275 of record CAWCMS010000011.1, on the reverse strand, counting down.
CCAGTACGGCACTCGGATTGACACTGTTCTTATAGATACCGAGCGTCGGCATTTCCGTCGCGGTGCGCGCAGCGAAATCGATGCGATCCACAGCGCCGGGAGCATCGCCGGTTACGTCGCGGACGAGCGCCAGCAAGGCTTTGCCCGATTCGGCGATCTGCCTCGGATAGTGGCCCGAGGGAAATTTGATCGGAACCTGCTGCTGGAATGTGTCGAGATTGTAAACGTAAGCATACTGCGAATTGTCGTGGCCCACGATCAGGTACTGACGGTCGAAAGTCATGGTCATCTGGGTCGGGGTGGTCGACGTTCGCAGCGTCGCGAGCAGGCTGTAGTTCGTGCCGTCGTATACCAGCACCTGGTTCAGGTCCTGCCGCAGCACGTAGAAGCGGCTGCGCACCGGGTCGGCCAGAATGTCGGTCAGGGTGCCCGATACGGTCACGGTGGTTCCCCGCTGGTCGGGGTTGCGGTTGTTCACCAGCAGCCGGACAGTGGCCGGGACATTCACCGCACTGGCCGACGAAATGGTCAGCGTGCCGGTCACCGTGCCCGTCTGGTTCTGGAAGGCGCTGGGGTCGATGCTCACCTGCACGGTGGCAGGCGTGGTTCCGGACGACGGCGACATCGTGACGCCGGCCATATTCGAAGAGATGAAAAAGTCGGTCTTGTTGCCGCCCGGATCGGTGATGTTCAGGGTTTGCGTAATCACCTGGCGGCTGCAGAAACTCCCGGCCGCCACCAGATCGGTCTGGTTCGCCGTCACCCGGTGAAACCTCGGCAGGGAGCCCACCGGCAGAATCATTACGCCGCTGTCGCTCACCGTGTAGAGAACGTCGTTTGCCGCCGTCAGCACCGCGCGGCCCGTGATGTTTTCCGGCAGATTGAGCTGCTGCCGCACCGTCAGGTTGTCCGCATCCAAAATGGAAAGCACCGGCGGCGTGGTGGAGGACGCCGACGCCGCCGAGGTCGAGGATGAGCTGGAGGACGTGGCGGGGCTGGCAGTGAGGATCTGGGCGTAGATGGTTCCGGACTGGGAATCGACCGCGTTGCCGCCCACATTGACGGAGGTCACCGAGTTCGGAAACTGCGCGAGATCGTCTGCGAATGGACCGAGCTTGTATTGGCCGATCATGGCAAAGGAGCCGTCGGCCGAGACGCTGACGCGCGGCAGGGGCTTGGGCGAAGCCACTACGCCGATCGCATAGATCGAGCCGGTGGAGTCGTCGAAACGGTAAAAGGCCTGCGACGTTCCGTCGTCGGCAATCCCGTAGACATACCGGTGGTCGGGCGAAGTGGCAAGGGAGGCCAGAATCACCTGCGAAGGGAAGGTGGCTGCATTCACCGGGAGAGACTTGGCAATCGTCGCGAACGTCGCTACCACCGTCATCGCTCCGGATGCCGGGTCAAGCAGGATCAAGCTGTTGTTGGTGACGATGAAGGCGCGGCCATCGGCTAAGAATTGAACGCCGAGCGGCGTATCGCCCATGGCGAATGTCTGCCTCGTATTATCGGCGAGGTGGATCAGCGTCATCGCGTTCTGCGCCGACTGTCCGGAAGTGAAGTTTCCGAAGTGGGCGACGATCAGATATTGGTTGTCCGGCGAGAGCGAGATGGCTCCCGGTTGAGGCGCTACGTTCATCGAGGTGCGAATCGTCCCGTCGGCCGTCGACATTACTTCGATCCGGTTGGCCGTGAAATTGGCGATATACAGCACGCCCCGCGACTCGTCGAGCGCGATATCTGAAGAGTGACCGGCAATCGGAACGACGGTCCCGAAAGTGGCCGCGAGCAACGGCGCCGCGGTGCTTGCGGCAACCGCTAGCGCAATCGAAATCAGGAATCCGTTCCAGCGCATAATTTTGGGTCTTCGCGAACGTTACGATTACATGCCCGAATTCACGGCTAATCAATAATCGAAATAGCTAATAAGTCCTTCATTACCAAAGTTAGCCGTGCAATTTCGTGGATTTGTGCATACACTTCCTATAGATTCGGCGGTCCCCTGCCGATGATTGGAACAGCGGCCATGACGAAGCAATTTCTAGTGAAGTGCGCAGTCAACATTCTTCTTATCGTCGGAATGCCGGTTTTTCTTGCGCCAGTTTCCCGCGCGCAGAGCACCGGTGTGAACGTCACCGTCTCCACCAACCCTTCCGGCGCGGCCTTCAGCGTGGATGGCGAGTTCTACACCGGGCCCTTCAGCGCCGTCTGGCCCGTCGGCAGCAAGCACGTTCTGAGCGTGGTGGTGATGACCCAGGACGAATTGCAGAATAAGACCCACTACGCTTTCAATGGCTGGCAGGCCGGCTCGAACACACTGCCTGGCGGCGCGACCGTCACCGTCACTGCCGATCCCGCCCAGACCTCGTTTCAAGCCATGTTTACTGTTTCATATGCGCTCGATATCGTTTATTTCTCTTGTCCCGATCCCAATAATTGCCAGAGTTCGGGCACAATCTTTGTGAATAATTCGCCCATCCTTTCCGATACGGAAACGTACCTTGCCGCCGATACCACGGTTACCTTGACCGCCGTCCCCAATGCCGGCTATATCTTCACTGGCTGGGCGCCGGGAGCGCATCAGACGATTCAAGGCAGCACCGATACCGTCTCGCTGACGGAGCCGGTGATTGTCCGGCCGTCGTTCGAGCCGACGCGTAGTATCGGCCTGGCGACGGTCCCCGCAGGCCTGAAGCTATATGCAGACCGGACTACGGTGCCTACGCCGACGACGTTGCAATGGGGAATGGATACCACCCACTCCGTGGGAGCCGTCTCGCCTCAACAGGCGCTTGACGGCACCTGGTGGGCCTTCCAGTCATGGAGCGATGGCGGCGCGGCAACCCATGCCTATACAGTCGCGCCACTGAGCAACCCGGACAGTTTGACCGCTACCTTCGTCCCGGTAGGCGTCACCCAGATCATCAGCTCGCCCACCGGCCTGCCCATCCTCGTCGACGGCCGCAGCAATTGGACTACGTACAATTTCCCATGGGGTATCGGCGAAACGCATCACATCGAGGCGCCTTTGCAGGCGACCGATTCCCAGAACCGCGTCTGGGCATTTTCTAATTGGTCCAACGGTGCGCCGGCCGTGCAGGACTTCACCGTGCCTGCCGGCGCCGCCAATGGCGGCATCCGCCTGGTCGCTACCTACAGTTCCGTTGGACACCTGCTGATCAACAGCCCGATCTCCGGCGTCGTGATGCAGGTTGATGATACCCAATGCACGACTCCGTGCGACCTCCAGCGCCCCGCCGGATCCACGGTGCACGTTACCGCGCCTGCCTCGGTGCCGATGGCCACCGGTTCGCGCGCCGATTTCACGGGATGGCCGGGAACCGGCTCGAGTTCGCCCACATGGTCGGGAACGCTCGGGTCCGACGCTGTGACGCTCAATGCGAGCTTCCGCTACATGAACCTGCTCACCACATCTTCGTCGCCCGCCGGCGGGGCGAACATCACCGTAGCGCCCTCTTCGCCCGACGGATACTACGATTCCACGACGAGTGTGGTGGTGAATGCGGCCGCACTGCCCGGCTACAAATTCCGCTACTGGACCGGTGACCTCAACAGTTCGAGTTCATCGGGAACCGTACTGATGAATACGCCCCGTACCGTGCAGGCCGTGATGGATACGACTCCATTTATCTCCCCGGCCGGTGTTTCGAACGCCGCTGGAACGACGCCCACGAGTGCAGTCGCACCCGGTTCCGTCATCTCGATCTTCGGCGCGAGTCTGGCTTCTTCGACCGTGGTCGGACAGGACAGCCCGCTGGTGCAGACGCTGGGCGGGGTTACGGCCCAGGTCAACAATCTCCTGCTCCCCCTGTTCTTTGTCTCGCCCGCGCAAATCAATCTGCAGTTGCCGACGGACCTGGACATGGGTACGCAGACGCTGGTTGTCAGCCCGCAGGGAATGTCCGCGGTGAAAGCGACCTTCACGGTGGTGCGCAACGCTCCTGGGCTGTTCTCGCAGACCTCGGACGGAATCGCGTACGCGGCTGCTCTTCACGAAGACGGCTCGCCGGTTACTACGGCCGCTCCGGCGTTACCGAACGAGTTGCTGACGGTCTATGGAACGGGATTCGGTCCGACCAGTCCCGCGCGTCCCGAGGGCTTTGCGATTCCGGCCTCGCCCGTTTACAAGGTCGTGGACGGAGTCACGGTGACGATCGGCGGCTATACGGCCGTATCGCCCGCGGCGTTCGCTGCGCCCGGCAAGGTCGGTCTGGACGTGGTTCAGTTCCGCCTGGGCACCGGCGCTCCTACAGCGACCAGTGCCAATCTGCACATCACCATCAACGGCCAGGACAGCAACACCGTTACGCTCCCCATTCAGTAATCTCGGGTGTGGACAAACTTGAGCCCGGAGGTCTGCGCCGGCAAGTGGCGCGGCCTCCGGGTCTGCCCATGGTCTGCCCAGGGTGGGCGCCGGCGAGCCTTCGGAAAGCACCCCACAAATGCAAAAAAGCCGGGCGGCCTGGTGGCCGCCCGGCTTCTTACTTCCGGATCAACACCCGTGAATCAATACTGGCGGGAGATCACGGGACGGATCGGCCCGGCGAACCGCGCCGGAGGCTCGTGCCGTTCGACCGGCCTTTCGAGCACCAGGGACCGCAGCCCGGGCATCGCTCCCGGCCCGGTGCGGAGGCCCTTCTCTCCGCTCGGAAGTTGGCCGGTCGTCAGGTTCTTCAGCCCAAAGAGCGCCAGCTCGAACCGATCCTTCACGCCGACCTTCTGGAACAACCGCGAAAGGTAGACCTTTACAGTCCCTTCGGAAATCATGAGCGTCGTGGCGATTTCCTTGTTCTTCAGCCCCTGCGAGAGCAAGCTGACCAGTTGACCCTCGCGCTGCGTCAGCGCTACGCGGCGGGCGCAGAGAAAGCTGTCGGTAAGCGCCTTTTCAAACCAGAGTTCTCCGGCCTGAACCTTCTGAAGGCACTTGACCTGGAGATCGGTCGGCAGCGTTTTCCGTAGAATCCCGCGGACTCCCAAGCCCATCGCCTGGAACGCCAGCTCGGTTGAGATCGAGTTGACCCACAGAACGATCTTGGTGGTCATCATCGCGTGCTTCATCTCGCTCAGCACGGCAAACGTGATCTCCGGAGTGAGGTCCATCAAAACAAGATCCGGTGCTCCATGAGCCACCTGTTCCATCACGCCGGATATCGTATTGCATGTCGGCAGCAACTCGAATCCTTCGATTTGCCGCAGTACCGATTCCAGGCCCTTCGCCAAAATAGGTTCGTCGCTGTAAAGAAGAATTCGCGTCATCATTCTCTTTGTTCCTTATGGACCTTGCGACTTTCTGACGGCAAGTGAATCGCCTCAAGTTTGCGCGTCTCGCTTGGTTTCCTAGAGGGATTCTCTGATGAAATACGACCAATGTCAACAAAAAATTAATGCATAAAATGGAGCAATATCGTTAGATTTGACTAAGAAATATTCGCTGCCTCGCCTGATTTCCTCCGTATCTGACTGATTCTAAATGTCTCGATTTGCGGGTCTAGATTTTTACATCACTGGTTAGTAGTAGATAATTATCTAATATTAACCCTACCGTTGTATCCCAAAAGCAAGCTTTCTCGCACTCCCAAAACGGATAGCAAACGGCGCCCGCAGCCGAAAAAGCCAGCCAGTTGCAATGTAATAACCTTCGGCAACAACCCGGTATAGCCCATTTACGATATTGATCGGGCTGCAATGGCGGCGCTACATTCGCCAGTGTCGAAGCCATTGAAATGAAAACCATCAACAGGCGAGAAAGCCCGCGAATCGAAGTCAAGCTCCGGTGCCACGTCACGTCTCCGGCGCTCTGGATGCGGAGCGCCATGCACACCGAAAACATTAGTCGGAGCGGGCTTCTGGTTGCCTGGAAGGGGGAGGACACTCAACTTCCCTTACCTGGTCTCGGACAGATTCTCACGATCGAAGTGGAACTGCCGGCCAATCATGGATTCGGACAGAAATGTATTCATTGCCAGGGCACCGTCACCCGGGTAGGGCAGGACGGCGAGGAATGCCCGCAAGTCGCCATGCGCGTCAATTACATGGATTTCCGTTCTTTCCACGACCAGTTGCGCGCGGCCGAGTCCTCTCTGCCGGTGGCGACTTCCTGGATGGCCTGATCGGGTTCCCGAATATGGAAACGCAGCGCTCGCAATTCGTGCTCAAACTGATGCCGTCGTTCACGGACTTCGCGTTCCTCGTGCCGATGGCATTTCTGTTCGGGCGCATGGACGGCGTTAAGACGCTGCTGAGCGATTGCGACACGGGCTGGCACATCCGGACCGGCGAATGGATCATCGCCAATCGCGCGATTCCGCTGCACGATATTTTCTCCTTTTCAAAGCCGGGTCAACCCTGGTACGCGTGGGAATGGCTCTCCGACGTGGGCATGGCGTGGTTGAACGGCCACGGTGGACTCCGGACGGTCGTGATGTTCGCCATCATCATGCTGTCCCTGACCTTCGCGCTGCTCTTCCGGCTGCTGCGGCGCAAGGCGGGCCCCATTACTTCGATCACGGTGACGATTCTGGCAGCCGCCGCGGCGTCGATCCACTGGCTGGCGCGCCCGCATCTTTTTACGTTTCTGTTCCTGGTCCTCTTCTATGGCGCTCTGGAGCATGTGCGGGACGGCCGCACGAAGCTGGCCGGAATCCCGTACCTGGCGATCCTTCCGGTGGCGACGGTGCTTTGGACCAATTTGCACGGCGGATTTCTAGTAGGAATTATCCTGATCGGATGCTACGGCGTCGCTGCGCTGCTGGAAGCCGCCTACTCGGCCGCCGCGGAAGAGCGTACGGCGCGGTTGCGCAGCGCCTTCGGCTACTTTGCCAGCGCGTTCGGGTGCCTCGCCGCAAGTCTGATCAACCCGTACGGCTACCACCTGCACACGCACATGGCGGCTTACCTGCGGGATCCCTGGAATTCCGAGCACATCGGTGAGTTCACCTCGCCCACGTTCCACCATCCGACCGCAATTTTCTTCGAGATCATGCTGGCGCTGGGAGCGATCGGCGCCTTCCGGGAATTAAAGCTGGGCCGATTCGCGCAGCCGATTTTGATGGTGGTGTGGGCACACGCCGCATTTCTGGCGGTGCGCAACATCCCCCTGTTTGTGATCATAGCCGCACCGCCGGCCGCCGCCGCCCTGACGTACTACTTCGGGCGGGTGCCGCGCTGGAACGTCGCCGGGTGGCTGCGCGATCTTGCCACGAAAGTCATCGAGCTCGAGTCCGAAACGACCCTGACCGAGATCGCGCCGCGCTGGCATCTGGCGAGTGCGATCGGCATTCTGCTGGTTGCTTCGGTCATCTGGGCCCCGCATCCGCCGCGCCGGTTTCACGCCGAATTTGACCCGAACCGGTATCCCACGGGCGCCCTAGCGACGTTGCGCAACGAGCCCGGCGCGCGAATCTTCACTCACGACGAGTGGGGCGACTATCTCATTTGGAGCCTCTACCCCTCGCACCAGGTCTTTGTCGACGGCCGGAGCGATTTCTATGGGGACACGTTCGAGGACAAGGACTACCTGGCCGTGATGAGCGTGAAGTCCGGCTGGGAAAAGACGCTCGCAAGTTTTGGTGTCGACACGATTTTGCTGCCCCCGGACGCGCCTTTCGCCGGCGCGCTCAAAGAGTCCGCCGCCTGGCGAGTCGTTTACGACGACGGTATCGCGCTGGTCTTCCGGCGCGCTGCGCGGACCGAGGGCACCCGAGTTTCCTTCGCCGAAACGGGTGGGGGAATTGGCCGTGATCGCGAGGTCACGAAGACACAGGCACGTGATCGAGTGATCACAGAAAACAAGTCTAAAACATAGGAGCGAACCCACAAATGACGCTATTGCGAAATTTCTGGAATGACGAACAAGGCCAGGACCTCATTGAGTACACGTTGCTCATGGCGTTCGTGGCTCTGGCATCCGCGGCCCTCTTTCTGGGCGCGGGCGGCAGCATCAAGTCCATCTGGACCACCACCAACAACCAGCTGAGTTCGGCCGCGACCGCCGCGACCAACGGCAGCTAGTCAAGACCTCAAGGACGCGCCGGGACCGGAGGTTAGTTCCGGCGCGTCCTCCGGAAGGCCGCTTCCGGATAGTCAGGAAGGGACGGATGAACCGGTTTCAATTTCCGAATCAGGAATACCAACGGGCAGGGTTCGATGGCGCGCGCATCATGCGGGCAAAGCGGAACTCCCGGTGCGCCCCAGAGAGGGCGCCCTGGCGCGGATTCGAGAGCTCCGGAGCTGACGGGGAGAGGCGATGAATAAAAGATTTATTGGTGTTCTCATCTTTGCGTTTGTAGTGGCGTCGGGTGCGAGCTTGCTGCTGTACCGGCTGCTCGTCAACCGTCCGCAACAGGCCAAGGCGGCCCCTGCGGCCGCGCGCATCGTCCTCGCGCAGCGGGATATCGACGTAGGAACCGTTCTCAAGGAAGAAGACGTGCATCTGGCGGATTGGCCCGGGGCCGTTCCCAGCGGTTCCAGCACGAAAGTGGAAGACATTGTGGGCCGAGGCGTCATCACGCCGATCTTCGCCAAGGAGCCGGTCATTGAATCGCGGCTCGCGCCGAAGGGCGCCGGCGGAGGGCTCGCGGCAATGATTCCGCCGGGGATGCGGGCCGTGGCGATCCGCGTCAACGAAGTCGTCGGCGTGGCGGGGTTCGTCGTGCCGGGGATGCGCGTGGACGTGCTGATTTCCGGGAACAAACCCGGGAGCCCGAACACCCTCGGAACCGTCACAAAGACTCTTCTGCAGAACCTGGAAGTTCTCTCGGCCGGACAGGATTATAAGAAAGATGCGGAAGGCAAACCGATCCTCGTACAGGTCGTCAACCTTCTGGTAACTCCCCAGCAGGCCGAAGAGCTCAGCCTCGCCAGCAGCCAGACCAACATTCAGCTTGTGCTGCGCAATCCCATGGATCACGAGGTAGCCAAGACTCCTGGCACGGCGGTCTCTTTTCTATTCAGCGGCACTCGTATGAAGGGACCGGACGAAGCGGATGCCGCGTCTGCTCCGAGGCCGCGCGCATCGCGGCCGGTCATTCGTGAAACGGTAGCGCCGCCGGTAAAGAAGGAAACGCCGTTCGTTATGGAAATCATCTCGGGCAAGACCAAGGCCGAAACCAAGTTCGATCACAGCGGGGAGGGTAAGTAGGTGCCACGACTTCGCGAATTTCCGATTCTTCTGCTGCTGATCGCCTGCAGCTCATTTCTGACGTTCCGCACGGCGCATGCCGGAGCTGAAGTGCAGCCCTCGGCGCAGGCTCAGCCGGCCGACTCCGCCGCCGCGACCGATGGAACTACGCCCGCCGCCGCCCCTGAACAGACGCAGACAGCCGGGCCCGGAGGGACTCTCGGTAAACTGGTCGTGACCGTCGGCAAGTCGCTGATCATCGACAGCCCGCTCGATATTCGCCGCCTTTCGGTGGCGGACGGCAATCTCGCCGAAGCCGTGGCCGTCAACCCGCGGGAAGTCCTGCTCAACGGTAAGGCGCCTGGCGATACTTCCCTGATCGTCTGGCAGCAGAATGGAGCCCGCCTTGTCTATGACCTGACCGTGCGCATGAGCACCGCCAGGCTCGACGCGGTGCGCCAGCAGATCGCGCGCGATTTCCCCAACGACGATATCAACGTCACTTTCGAGAACGACACCGCCTTCGTGCGCGGAACGGTCAAGGATGTGACGGCGGCCGAGCGAGTCATCGCCATCGCCTCCACCCTGGGCAAGACGGTCAACCTCCTGCGCGTTCAGATTCCGCAGGTCGAGCCGCAGGTCGTCCTCAAAGTGCGCTTCGCCGACGTGGACCGCTCGGTCGGCACCGATCTTGGAGTGAATTTCGCTTCCGGCGCCTTCAATCAGCAGTCGGCCATTGGAACGGGCACGCCGCTCACTCTCGCCGATAGCGCCGTTACGGGCTTCAGCTCGGCCGTCAACATCCTGCTGTTCCGCAAAGACATCAATCTTGCGGCGGCAATCCAGGCACTCGAAACCAAGCGTCTCCTCGAGATGCTGGCCGAACCGAACCTGCTGGCGATTAGCGGACAGCAGGCCAGCTTCCTCGCCGGTGGCGAATTCCCGTTCCCGGTTGTGCAGCCGAGCAGCGGCGGCAGCAGCGCGATCACTCTGATGTGGCGTGAATACGGTGTTCGCTTGAGCTTCCTGCCGACGGTCACTGCGCGCGGCACGATCCGCCTGAAGGTGGCGCCGGAAGTCAGCTCGCTCGACTACACCAACTCGGTATCCGTACAGGGCCTCACCGTTCCCGGCCTCTCTTCCCGCCGCGTGCAGACGGAAGTGGAACTCGAAAGCGGCCAGAGCTTCGTAATCGCCGGCCTGCTCGACAATCAGGTCACCGAAAACTTCTCGAAGATCCCGGGTATCAGCAACATCCCGGTGCTGGGCAAACTGTTCCAGACGAAGTCCGTCAGCCGCAGTAACTCCGAGCTGATGGTCATCATCACGCCCGAACTCGTGCGGCCGATCCCGGCGAATCAGCCTGTGCCGGAACTCAACTTACCGAGTCCGCTCATGAAGAAGAACAGTCCGATCTCCATGTCTCAGCCGGGAATCGACAAGACGGGTCCGGTCCCCGTCCATCCGACGGTGGATACGCTGCCGGTTGAGGAGTTGATGCAGAAGCCGGTTGCGCAGGCTCCTGTCATGCCGGTCTACCAGATGGTACCGGTCGCTCCGGCTGCCCCACCGGCACCCGCCAACCCTGGATTGCCGGCCGGATCGGGCGGCGCTCCGGGCTCCGGAGGCGGCGGCAAGTGAACCTGGGCTCGGGAGACTCTAATGTATCCGCTCACCATCGGGCTGGCGATTGAAAACCGCGAGATCTGGGAACAGGTCCAGTCCTGTCTGTCGGACCTGCCTTTCCGGGTCATCGTGGAGCACCAGGATCTTGGCGACATAGGCAATTTCCTGGATCGCCTCGAGCGTATGAGGCCCGATGTCGTTCTGATCGATATCAGTGGATGGCGGGAACCCCTCGAGGGCCTGGTATCTTCGATCCGCAACGCGATCGGCGATCCCATGCTCATCGCCGTCAACACCTCGGCCGACGCCGAGACGATTCTCAGCGCGATGCGCGCGGGTGTCAACGAGTACCTGAACCCGCCTTTCCGCGATACTCTGCGGCGCGCGCTCGATAAACGCAGCGCCGAGCGAAGCCGGCGAGCCGCCGCGGGTGTGAAGGGCGGGGGCAAGGCATTCGGTTTCATGTCCGCCAAAGGCGGATGCGGCGCGACGACCATTGTGTGCCATGTGGCCGCGGAGTTGGGCCGGCAGAACCAGAAGGTCCTGCTGGCGGATCTCGATCTGGACGCCGGCATGGTCGGCTTCATCACGAAGACGAAGGCCGTCTATTCGATCCTGGACGCGGTCAACAATCTCCACCGGCTCGATATTTCCTACTGGAAGGCGCTGGTCTCGAACGGAATTCCCGGGGTTGAGATCGTCTCGTCGCCTCTCGCGCTGGCCTCCAAGCAGCAGCCGCGCGACGATCAGATGCGCCAGGTTCTGGCGTTCGCAAGACCGCATTACGACTGGACCGTGGTCGATCTGGGCCGCAGCCTGAGCCGTACCGCCATGTCGGCGCTCGAGGAGATCGACGAGGCATGCCTCGTGACCACGCTCGAGGTGCCTGCTCTACACCAATCGAAGCAGATCATTCAAACGCTGCTCGATAGCGGCTTCGGCAAGGCGAGGATCCGCCTGATTCTAAACCGTGCGCCGAAACGGCTGGACATTACAGCCGGAGAACTGGAGAAGATGCTCGGAGTCCCGATCTTTTTCATGATCCCCAACGATTATCCGGAGCTCTACGAGACTTACGCGGAAGGACGCATGTTGAACCGGAGCTGCGAGCTGGGGAGGCAGATGACCAGGCTGGCGATGAAGCTTTCCGGCATCGAAGAAGAGAAGACGAACTCCAAAAAACGATTCGGGTTATTCGGTTAGCTCAACGGAAGTGATAGGGGCCGGCCTGTCCGGCACGAAAAGGACGAATAAGAATCATGCCTGCCATTCTGGATACTATCCCGAGACCGGGCGAAAACCGCGAGACCGGGTGGGTCAACCGCCTCTTCAGCCGCGATGGTTATACGCCGGAGTATCAGGAGCTGAAGTTCACGCTCCACCGGAAACTGCTCGACCGGATCAACCTGGAGGCTTTGTCCTCCATGGCCGGGGAGCGTGTGCGGGCGGAAATCCGTTCCGCCGTGGCCAAGCTGGTGGAGGAAGAGAAGACTCCCCTCAGCCTGGTTGAAAAGGACCGCGTCATCGAAGAGATTCTGGACGAGGTCTTCGGTCTCGGCCCGCTGGAGCCCCTCCTCCAGGATCCCTCGATATCGGACATCCTGGTGACGACGCCGAAGCTGGTGTACGTGGAGCGCGGCGGCAAACTCTATCGCACCCCGGTCGAGTTCAAGGACGACGCGCACCTGCTGCGGATCATCGAAAAGGTCGTGTCTCGCGTCGGCCGGCGCGTCGATGAATCCTCGCCCCTGGTAGACGCACGCCTGCCCGACGGATCCCGCGTCAACGCAGCCATCCCGCCGGTCGCCGTGGACGGGCCGCTACTCTCGATCCGCCGTTTCGGACGCCATGCGATGAAGGGCGAGGACCTGGTGGCCAAACTCGCCATGACCGACGGCATGCTGGAACTGCTCAAAGGCTGCGTCAAGGCGCGGCTGAACATCCTGATCGTCGGCGGTACCGGTTCCGGTAAGACGACGCTGCTCAACGCGCTCTCCTCCTACATTCCCGAAGACGAGCGCATCGTCACCATCGAAGATGCGGCCGAACTCCGGCTGCAGCAGGTACACGTGGCCCGTATGGAAACGCGCCCGCCCAACGTTGAAGGCGTCGGCGCCATCCACATCCGGCAACTCGTCATCAATGCCCTCCGTATGCGCCCCGACCGCATCATCGTCGGTGAGGTCCGCTCGGACGAGGCCCTCGACATGCTGCAGGCCATGAACACGGGTCACGACGGCTCCCTGACCACCATCCACGCCAACACTCCGCGCGACGGTCTGGGCCGCCTCGAGGTCATGGTCGGGATGGCGAACGCCAATATGGGTATCCGCTCCATCCGCCAGCAGATCGCATCCGCCGTCAACCTGTTCGTCCAGGTAGCCCGGTTCAGTGACGGTACGCGCCGCATCACGCACATCACCGAAGTGGTCGGTATGGAGCAGGACGTGATCACGCTGCAGGACATCTTCCTGTTCGAAAAGACCGGAATCTCGGAGGGTGGAAAAGTGACAGGCCGTTTCCGGGCGACCGGCATCCGGCCCAAGTTTCATGACCGGCTCAAGGCTTGTGGTATTACCTTGCCGCCGCAAATGTTTCAAACGGTTGTGGAGATCGGCTGATGCCCGCTGGCATTGCTGTAGCATTTATTGTCGTATTCGCGCTTATCCTGCTGGCCGTGAGCCTGGCGTTGAAGTTTTTCGACGCCCGGCGCAAGAAGCAGGTGAGCGAGATGTTGCAGACCGCGTCCGGGGAACCGGTCGTGGCGATGTCCAGCCTGCTCAAGGAAATCGAAGCCGACAAGCCCTCCGGCTTCAAGGCCATGGTCGCCTCCCTGCACTTTTCACGGCACGCGCAGGAACAGATCCAACAGGCGGGCCTTAATTGGTCCGCCTCGCGTCTGTTGGGGGCCATGGCGCTGATGACCATTCCCGGGCTTGGTATCGGCACGATGGTGCCGTTCCTGCTGAATGGTCCGGTAACCGCCGTGGTGCTGGCTCTCGTGTGCGGAGCGATGCCGTACCTCTACGTTCGCCACAAGCGGAAAAAGCGTCTGGACTCTCTCGAAGAGCAATTTCCCGAGGCCCTCGACTTTCTGGCGCGCTCCATGCGTGCCGGTCATGCCTTTTCCATCAGCCTGCAAATGGTGGGCGAAGAGATGATGGATCCGCTGGGACAGGAGTTCCGGACGCTGTTCAACGAACAGAACCTCGGCGCTCCGCTCGACCTGGCGCTACGCAATTTTTCGGAGCGTGTACCTTTGCTCGACTGTCGTTTCTTCACATCATCGGTGCTGCTGCAGAAGCAGACCGGCGGCAACCTGAGTGAAATCCTGGCGCGCCTGGCTTACGTGATTCGTGAACGGTTCCGTCTGAAAGGGCAGGTAAAAGCCGCCAGCGCGCACGGGCGCATGACCGCCTCCATTCTGACTCTTCTGCCGGTTGCAACCATGTTGGGCCTGTTGGTGGTGGCCCCGGGCTACCTGCAAGGCATGGCTGCCGACTCCGACGGGCGGTGGCTCATCGGCGGCGCCATCGTCGCGCAGATCCTCGGCAATTTCTTTATCAAGAAGATTATCAATATCAAGGTGTGAGATGGACCAGCCAATTTTGTTCGCCCTGTTTTCGTTCCTCACACTGATGGCCGGCCTGACCTGGGTCGGCTACCGTGTGGTCTATAAACCGGGGCGCTTTCTCAAACAACTCGGAACTCCGGTCATCACCGACCCGGCGCGCCAGCGATCGCCCCAGGACTTAGACAAAGACTCTGAACCAAGCACCCTGGTTACGGTGCTACAGCACATCGGGTCGAAGGTGCCGTCTTCGCAGGAGGAGGTTGCTACCCTCCGGACCGATCTCATTCGCGCGGGCTTCCGGTCCGATCGGGCTCTCCCGGTCTTCTACGGCATCCGGATTCTGAGTGTTCTGGTCATGCTGGGCGTCGGCCTGGCCGTCCAGACGAAGATGCCCCCCAATCCGGTGATGAGCGTGGCGCTGATCGTCTTCGCCTGCGCCGCGGGCTGGGTATTCCCCCGGACGGGGCTCGAAAAGAAGGTCAAGAAACGGGAGGAAATTATCCGCCTCTCTCTCCCCGATGCGCTCGATCTGCTGGTGGTTTCGATCGAGGCCGGCCTCGGCTTGGACCAGGCCCTGCAGCATGTCGCCAGGGAACTCCAGGTCAGCCATCCGCAGTTGAGCGAGGAGATGTCGCTCGTCACTCTCGAAATGCGCGCCGGCAAACGGCGTGCCGACGCTCTGCGGAACTTCGCCGAACGCGCCGGAGAGGACGAGGTGCGCAAACTGGTGGCGATTCTGATTCAGAATGACCGCTTCGGCACGAGCATGGGCGAATCGCTGCGCACGCACTCGGATTTCCTTCGCACGCGCCGAAGGCAGGAGGCCGAAGAACGGGCCGGCACGGTCGGTGTGAAACTGGTCTTTCCGATCTTCTTCTTCATCCTTCCTTCCATGTTGGTGGTCGCAGCCGGCCCGGGCCTGCTGCAGGTTTTCAAGTATCTGTTCCCCATGATGAGATCCATTGGCTAGAAATGAGAAAGAGGAGGCAAAAAAAATGAGCGATACGTTGATTCAAGCGGCAATCTGGTTGGGCGCCGGCGGCATTCTACTGGTATTCCTGAAGCGCCGGAAATCTCGCCGCGCCCAGAGCTAGAGGCGCCGGGACGAAGGTTCGAAGATCCCGGAGGTCTCCAATGACCCTGGCAATGCAGCGTGCAAGCCGGCGGTCCGCAGGGGCCGCGCGGGTGGTTCGCTGATCATGAAGACTCGGGGCTGGCGTGGGTAAGGGGAACGGAACTCGTCAGCCCGTGAATCCCGATGAATACTGGGGCACTCATTAACAAACAAAACCCGGACGGTGGCTGGCCCTACGTCCGCGGCAAGTCTTGTACGGAGCCGACGGCCTACGCCGTCATGGCCCTGCTCGCGGCGGGGGAGGACACTTACGCCGACCGCGGTATCCGTTGGATCGCTTCGATGCAGCGGCCGGATGGAGGTTGGCCGGTACAGGTCGGCGTCGATCAGAGTACCTGGGTGACCGCGCTCGCCGCACTGCTGCCGCCGGAACGCCTTGGTGTTTCCGGACATGCGAGGGCCATCCGCTGGCTGGTCGCGACTGTCGGAGAAGAGTCGACCCTGTTTTATCGTGCCCGGCAATGGCTTCTGGGGGTTCCACTGCCTCCGGAACAGCGGTTCGCCGGATGGCCCTGGGTTCCGGGCGCCGCCGCCTGGGTCGGCCCAACCTCTGTCGCGATTCTGGCGCTGGAGCAGGAGGCCCGCCGCTCTTCCGGTGCGGGGATTCGCGAACGCGTCGCCGGCGGCCGCCAATTTTTGCTGGACCACGCCTGCGTGTATGGCGGGTGGAACTACGGATCCGCACGGCCGCTAGGGTATGAATCGAACCCGTACCCGGAGACTACTGGAATAGCCCTCGCCGCCCTGCGTGGTGTGAGTTCTCCAAAGGTCGACCAATCGCTGAAACTGGCTCACCAGTATCTCTCTCAATGCCGTTCCGCCGACGCGCTCAACTGGCTCCGCCTGGGGCTGCTGGCGCACGGACAGTTGCCGGCCGGGTTTTGCCCGCCGTCGGCGATCGCCTACCGCACTGTCCCGGAGAGTTCGCTGGACCTGCTGGTCGCGGCGACCGCCGGGGGTACACCCACATTCTGGGCATGAAGAATCCGATGAAGCACCAAATCACAAGGCGCGAATGGCTGGCTTCGGCTGCGGCTTTAAGTGCCGTAGGCTGCGGCAGAAAAGTCCGGATCGTGCCTTCGCCGGTCTCGATTGTCAAGGCGCCGGCATACGACCAGCGGCTGTACGATACCGTGCGACGAGTCTTCGCGGAACACAACCTCGATCTTCGCGGCCGCCATGTCGTCCTGAAACCGAACCTCGTCGAATTCGAACCGGGCAGCACCATCAACACCAACCCCATGCTGGTGCATGCCGCACTCGAAGCCGCGCGGGTCATGGGTGCCGCGAGCGTCCACATCGCCGAAGGCCCCGGGCATCGCAGGAACACCTACGATCTCGCCGATGCTGCCGGCTATTTCACGACCGTCCCGAATTTCGAA
This sequence comes from Terriglobia bacterium, assembly GCA_963796675.1. Classification (GTDB taxonomy): domain Bacteria; phylum Acidobacteriota; class Terriglobia; order Bryobacterales; family Bryobacteraceae; genus CAWCDJ01. The sequence continues at coordinate 32,419 of CAWCMS010000011.1, read as the reverse complement.
GACCTCTTTGTCGATCTAAACCTGGATGACGTCACGCGTGTGCACATTCCCCGCCAGGTCTCCGGCTTGAAGAAGCTCTATTTGCCGAACACGGTGCTGCGGGCGGACCTGCTCATCTCCATGCCGAAGATGAAGACTCATCACTGGGTGGGCGCGACGCTCTCCATGAAAAACCTGTTCGGCACGGTGCCCGGCGGCGTCTACGGCTGGCCCAAAAACCCGCTGCATTGGGCCGGCATTTCAGAATGCATTGCTGACCTCCACTCCGTGTACCCGCGAGTATTCGCGCTGGTCGACGGCATCGTGGGAATGGAAGGCAACGGCCCGATCCAGGGAACTCCGAAAGCCGCGGGCGTTCTGGTGGCCGGCCGCGACATGGTCGCGGTGGATGCCACCTGCTGCAGGCTAATGCGCATCGACCCGTTCCAGATCGAATATCTTCGGCTCGCCTCGGACGGCCTGGATGCGCATGTCACGGAGGCCAATGTCCGCCAAATTGGAGAATTGATTTCAGGCCTGGCGACCCCCTTCCAACTTCCTCCGGATTTTCCGAACTTACGAATGAAGGTGTCCTGATGCGAGCGAAAGAGCATTTCGTGAATCTGGGCCGGAGCCGGTATGTCTTCCCGGTGGTCTCCCTGCTGCTGCTCGCGCCATGTTATTGGCAGCCCCGGCTGCAGGCCGGAGATCTTTCCAGCCACATCAACAATTCCTGGTTGTCGCAATTGATCGAAAGCGGGCGGACCGACGGCCTCGCCATCATCAATCAAACCACCAACATACTGTTTGACCTGATTCTCGGCGGCCTATTCCGGCTGGTCGGCGCGGAAGCCGCGCAACGGATTGGCGTCTCCATGGCAGTGCTGATCTTCACCTGGGGCGCCTTCGCGTTCATTGGGGCGGTCGGTGGCCGCAGGCCCTGGCATCTCCTCCCATGCATCGCCATGCTGGCTTACGGCTGGGTTTTTCATATGGGTTTCTTTAATTTCTATCTCAGCCTGGGTCTGTGCTTCTGGGGGATGGCCCTGGTCTGGGAGATGAGACCTCGCGCGATCCTGCTGGCGATCCCGATCTTTCTGCTCGCCTATGTCGCCCATGCCTTGCCCGTCCTGTGGACCGCCGGACTTCTGACTTATGTCGGCATAGCTCGGAGGTTGAAGCCGTTTCACCGGGCGCTGTTGACCGCAAGCTTCGTCATCGTTCTGATCACGATCCACTCGATTGCCGCGCGCGTCATGTACGTTCGCTGGTCTCCGGTTCAGATTACGCTATCCACGGGGCTCGACCAGGTGTGGGTCTTCGACACGAAGTATTACGTGGTGCTGATGGGGCTGCTGGTGGTTTGGGCGCTGATGTTCCTCGGACTGGTGCGCCTCTGGGGACCGCGGCAGGTGGTGGGCAGCGTGCCGTTCCAGTTGTGTATCCTGAGCGCCGCGGCGGTGTTGATTCTGCCGGACGCGGTGCTGATTCCCGGCTTCATCAACGCTCTCGGCTATATTGCCGAGCGAATGTCGCTGGGGGTCGCAATTTGCGTTTGCGCCATGCTCGGAACGGTCCAGCCGAAGCTCCTGGAACGGTGGGCACTGGCAGCAGTCGCCGCGGTGTTCTTCTGCTTCGTCTACGTGGACGAGCGCGCGCTCAACTCTTTCGAGGACCGCATGGAGTACGTGGTTTCCCAAGTGGCTCCTCGGTATCGCGTGGCGAATCCTGGGGCTGGCCGCCCGAGTGGCGCTATCCGACCAGGCGGCCGGGAGCTGCCAGCATCACCATCAGGTTCCATACCACCAGCGCGCCATACCAGTACGTAGCCAGGCGGATGAGGTTGTATTTCCGCTTGTAGACGCAGAGGGCGCCGAGTCCTAATGCGACCAACTTGGAGGCTGCCACGCCGGCGGCCGGCCCGAAGTGCATCAGGAGGCGAATAAAGGGGCTCGCCTCCGAGGCTCCGAGCTTGAATCCCACCAGGGTCGTCAGCAGATCGAGTAGTTGAAGGTAAATGAATATTTGGGTCCAGGGCATTTTGTCTTCCAAGTGGATCTATCGGCCCCTCTCGCGTTAATTGTAAGAGCTACTGATCAGGAAAATAGGGGTTTACGGTACCAGAGGTTCTGGTACAATTTGCGCTTACCGCAGATAATAAAGGACTTGCAATCGTCACCAGCGCGCCAAAATTGTTTTGCTACTCTGGTGAACGGTGAATCCGTTGCATCCCGAAGCGTACCTGGCGCTGGACTCATCCGGACGTCAGTTCCCGCTGGTCAGCGGTCTTTCATGGGCCGTAGGACGCGGAGAAGGTTGTGCCGTGGTGTTGGAGAGCCGTTCCGTTTCCCGCTTGCATGCCCTGATCCAACGGCGGGACGACGGGGATTTCTCCCTGGTGGATCTCGGTAGCCGAAATGGGTCATTTGTTAACAATCGGCGTGTCAGCGTTCCGGTACTACTACGAGATTCCGATCAGTTGACGTTCGGCGATCAGCAGCTCCGCTTCCACCGCGAAGCGGGCCGCAACAATCTGTCGGCGTCCCCCGGTACGGACACGCGGAACGCGCCCACCACCGCGTTCCACACCCACAGCCTGGCGACGATTATGGTGGTGGATATCCGGGATTACACGCCTCTCGCGCGGTCCGTGACCGAGGAACTGCTTTCGCAAACCATCGGGACCTGGTTCCTGCGCGTCGGGCAGGCGGCGCAGAAGATGGGAAGCTGGGCCCAAAAGTATATTGGGGATGCAGTGATGGCGGTTTGGGTTCACGACGAGCCGTCGCGCGTTCAGGCGGATCTGCACAGCGTTCTGCGCGCCCTGATCGAGATCGACGCGGCCACGTCGGAAATCAGCCGTACCCTGCCGCTGCCCGCGCCGTTGCGGATCGGCGCGGGAATCAATACCGGCACCGCCATTGTCGGCGGCACCGATATCACCGCAATCGGCGATACCGTGAATGCCGCATTCCGCCTGGAAGCGGCCACCAAGCAGATTGGCTTCGGCGTCGCGCTGGGCGAACGTACCTATGCGGAAGTCGCCTCCTCGCGCGCCTCGCCTTTCCAGCGCCGCGAAGTGGAATTGAAAGGCTACGACTCGAAAGGCACCGCCTGGGCGGTTTCTTTCGAGGGATTGCGCGAATTCGTTAAGAGCCTGGCCTGACGCCGCCTTACCGCTTCCCGCGAGGGCCGGGTCTGCGGGCCAGCGGATTTACCAGCCGCAGAACGTGTTCGCCGGTCTGTGGATCGAACCGGTAGTCAACGACGGCATCAGCCGCGTCCAGCGCCGGCTCGGCTTCGATGGTGGGATTGCTCACGCTGATTTCCCCGTTGTTCCGTATGCGCAACTCACTTCCTACTTGCAATGGAATTCTTGCGAACGTCTGGTGCGGGCTCATACTCACCCCCACTACCATCGTCCCCCGGAGTTGCTCGGGCCGTGTGTGCGGATCTTCCCGTAATTCACATCCCCGGCGGCGCGGTTTGGCGTTTAGCGTGTACCGGAAAAGGAGGTAGACGGTCGCATGGCGGCACTCACGCACTTACTGCTGGGCTGGGTCGCGCGTTTCGGCGGTTTGACCCTTTTGGCTGTGGGCATTCTGGACAGCTCCTTCCTGTTCATGCCGCTCGGCAATGACCTGCTGGTCATCGCACTCACAGCGAAAAGGCATAGTGTTCCGCTCATGCTCTACTACGGGGGGATGGCGACAGCCGGCTCGGTCCTGGGCTGCCTTCTGGTGGACCTGGTGGTGCGCAAAGCCGGTGAGGAGGGCCTGGAAAGGTACCTTTCCAAACGGCGCCTGGACTACGTGAAGGGCAAAGTGCGGAATAGCGCGGCCTGGGCTTTGGCGGTTGCCTCGATTGCGCCGCCCCCCTTTCCGTTCACTCCGGTGATTATAGGAGCCGCCGCCCTGCAGTATCCCCGGAAAAAGCTGCTTACCGTGGTCGGGGCGGTCCGCATGATCCGGTTCACCGGATTGGGCGTGCTGGCACTCTTCTTCGGTAAGCGCATTTTGCGATGGGGCGAACAGGAGGCCGTGCAGGTGGTGATCCTGTGCATGGTGGCTCTGTTTATTGTGGGCAGTGTGTTTTCGGTCGTCCGTTGGATCCAGACCAGCCGCCGCTCGCCGCAGCCGGCTCCACAGCCTCGCTAAACTGGATGGTATATGTTCATGAAGCTGGCCGCGGCGGTGCTAGCGGTCGCAGCGGGTGCAGGCGCGCAGCAAGTCACCGCGTCTGAAAACTCCTGCAACCAGGCCCCCATGTATTCTCCCTGTGAGATGGTCTTTGAATTGACCGGAGCGGATGCCGCGCAACATCCGAATCCGTATCGCGACGTCGACGTGCGGGTGGAGTTCCGCTCGCCGCAATTCCACACCCTGGCGATTCCGGGATTTTGGGATGGCGGACGCCGTATGGTGGTCCGGTTCGCGCCCACCGAGGCGGGCGAGTGGAACTACCACGTGACCAGCAACGTGGCGGCGTGGAACGACAAGACCGGCGCCTTTACGGCGGCCGCTTCGGAGTCCAAGGGGTTCATCCACGCAGAGAACGTTCACCACTGGTCCTACAGCGAGCGCTCGGGCGGCCTTTACCAGCCGCATCTGTGGATGGGGGCCACCGAGATGCAGTTCGCGACCATGAATGAGACCGCCTTCCGCTCCATGGCGGATGCGCGCGCGGCCGCGAAGTTCAATCACCTGCGCGGGCTGGTGCTGGGCGAGGGCGCCTGGTCGAGCGGAGGCACTCCTTCTCTCGAATACTTCGCCAGTCTCGATTCGCGCATCCGCTACCTGAATCAGAAAGGCCTGATCGCCGACCTGGTACTGGCCGGCGAAGGCGCGCTCACGCGGCTGTTTCCTACCGCCGCCGACCGGCGGCTTTTCGTGCGATACCTGGTGGCCCGTTACGCGGCCATGGATGTCACCTGGCAGGGTGTGGACCGGTTCGAAGACTATCCGAACGGACGCGCGGCGCTCAAGGAGATCGGTGCGACGCTGAAGGAATTCGATCCCTACCAGCACCCGCGCAGCAGCGGAGCCGCGATCACCTCTTCGCCGCTGGTCGACGATGGCTGGCAGGACTATGTCACGATCCGCACTGCCGATGACGCGATCCCTTCGATCGAGCACCAGATCTTCCCGTATCCCTTCGTCAACCTGGATTTCGGACGTGAGGGTGAAATCGATGCCAACACCTTCCGGCACCGGCTGTGGAACGCCACCATGGACGGGCAATACGTCACCTATGCCGGCAAGAGCCTCGATGCGGCCGGGGTCAAAGCGATGTCCGCATGGTTCCAGTTCTTCGACGACACACGGCACTGGGAGCTCGAGCCCTACTTCGATGTGAACGGCGGCCGCGCACTGGCGCTCGAAGGCACCGAGTACGTGGTCTATGTCGAGCATCCGGGGCCGGTGGAGTTGACCGTCGAGAGGCACGGCTACGACGTCTATTGGGTGAACCCGGCGGACGGGGAAAGTATCAAGGCCAAAAAATACTCGGGAGAATCTTTCACCGGAGAGCCGCCGGACAAGGCCCACGACTGGGTGCTGCACGTGGTGCGCGAAGGCCACGTGGAGAGCATGAACCGCTCCTACAAGTTCGAATCGCGCGAGATCCTGATGCAGGAAGTGGAGGCCAATACCGAGAAGGTGCCGTTTGCCATCGAGCAGCCCAAGGGCGACCTCACGATGTCGATGCCGGTAATGTACTCAGCTAAATTGACGCGGCAATCGCGGGCCACGCGCTGGATGATGTTCCTGTGGAAAGGCGAGGTTTCGGCCGACCACCAGGGCTACCGCATCCTGGCGACCGGAAAGCAGGCGACCGCGCCCCTGCCCGCCGATATTGCCAGGACTTTCCCCGCCGTCATGCACCTCCGGCTTTACGGCATGAATGCCAACGGCAAGGTGTACGAGCTGGATACGGCCTGCGGGATCACGCGATGAAGCCGCTCATCCTGGCGGTCGATACGACGCACGAAACCGGCAGCCTGGCGCTGGCGCGCGGTGGCGAACTTCTCGAAGAAGCGGAGCTGACGTCGCCCTCGGGATTCGCGCACGTGATCTACCCGGAGCTGGAGGCACTGCTGGCGCGGCACGGGCTCGCCAATCGTGATATCGATTGTTTCGCGGCGGCTTCGGGTCCGGGATCGTTCACCGGCGTGCGCGTTGGGCTGGCATGTGTGAAGGGACTTGCGGAGGCGACTGGCAAGCCCGTGGTCGCGGTGTCGAACCTGGAGGCACTGGCGTATTTCGGAAGCGCGGAATTGCGTGCGGTAATGATCGATGCGCGCCGCGGGGAAGTGTACGCGGCGGTGTACGATCCGGCCCTGCGGCCCGTCGAGCCGGAGCTGGTGACGAAATTCGAGCACTGGCTCGAGACGCTGCCGGACAGCGGCCTGGAATTCATCTCGTCCGACTTCGGTCCGCTGGAAGCGCAACTTGCCGGAACGCGCTTCGAGAAGATCGGACGGGTGACCGCCCCCCGCGCACTGGCATCCGCGGTGGCCGCGATCGCGTTCGGCCGCTGGCAGCGCGGCGAGACGCGCGACCCCGCCGCCATTGACGCCAACTACGTCCGCCGCTCCGACGCCGAACTATTCTGGAAAGAGTAGGATAGGCTGTCCAGGCGAGCGCTAGCTTAGGCGCGCTGGCGCGCGCCGTGGGCCGGCCAGGAGGCCCGCCCTACAGACGGTCAACCAGCATCCGGGCCAGGTCCGCGATCAGCAGCGAGCCGGGGTTGTCGGGGCTCCAGTCCGGCTTCGGCATTCCGTCTACCGTGATCGCCATGGCGATGCGGCCACTTTTTGCGTACACGATCCCGACGTCCGAACGCAAGGCGTCGAGTGCGCCGGTCTTGTTGGCCACCACGGTGTCGCCCATCTTGCGGCGGATGCCCGTGTTGTCCTGGCAGCGCTTCATTACCGCCAGAATTTCGCGTGACGCCTCGGGGCTGACGATCTCGCCCTTTTCCAGGCGTTCGAGGATGGTCACCATGTCGCGCGGAGTCGAGACTCCCAGGCCGTATTTCCGGTTTTCCGGCAGGCTGCCGGCTGCCGAGACGCCGCGCGGCGGTCCGTCGCCCTTCAGGATCTTGCGCAGCGAGCGCGTCTTCGACAGCCCGATCCGGTCCAGATAGGCGTTCACCGTATCCGCCGTGAACCGCTCGAGGATCAGGTTGGTTGCGGTGTTGTCGCTCAGCACCATCATGAGGTGTGTCACATCCTGAAGCGGAAGCTGGACGCCGGGGGAGAACTCGGAGCCGATGACGCCCGACCCTGCCACTTGTTCGGCTTCAGTGACGGTGAGCGGCTCGGTCCACTTGGCCTTGCCTTGCGCCACCTGGTCGAAGACGGCGCACAGGATCGGCAGCTTGATGGTGCTGGCGGTGCGGACCGGCTCGGCGCCTTGCACCTCCACGATCGAGCCGGTGTCCAGGTTCTTCGCATAGAGCGAAACGGTGCCCTGGAAACCCTGGATGCGGGCGCGTAGTGCCCCGGGCAGCGTCTGGCCGGCCGCGACCGAGGCAAGAAGCACAACGATTCCCGATGTACGCATTCACCGATGATAGCGTTCCCGGCGACAAAACTATGACGAACAGGCCGTGGCCGGCGATGTTATATTAAGCTATTCGGTGCTGGAACTCCTTAAAATGCAACCACATCCCAAAGGTACCCACGCTCGCATTCTGCTCAGCTCGGTCTTCGGCCCCTACGCCCAAGACGATTCCTTCGGCAGCCGCAAAATCAACCCCATGGAGCTGTACCACAACCAGGTGACCCGCGAACAGGGGCCGTTCTCCCTGCGCATGTTCCACCGCTCCTGGGGGATCCTCATGATCCAGGAAAACATCTCGGCGCCCACCACGGTGCTGGATTTTCCTACGAGGGAATCGTTCGAGGCAGAATTGCAGGCGAACCAGTACGACGTCGTCGGCATCTCGTCCATCATCGTCAACGTCGGGAAGGTCCGGGAGATGTGCCGGATCGCGCGCCGCGTTTCGCCGCACTCCATGATCGTCATCGGCGGCCATGTGGCGGCAATTCCGGGAATCGAGAACATGATCGATGCCGACCACATCGTGCGCGGCGACGGCATCAGCTGGATGCGCCGGTTCCTCGGCGAGGATGATTCCGCTCCGGTTCGCCACCCCGAGATCGTGTCGGGCTTCGATGCCCGCACTCTGGGAATCAAGCTGCCGCAGGTCAAGGGTTCGACCGCGGCGACGATTATTCCCTCGGTGGGGTGCCCCATGGGTTGTAATTTCTGCACCACCTCGGCATTTTTCGGCGGTAAGGGGAAGTACCTCAACTTCTACGACAACGGCGAAGAACTGTTCAACGTCATGAGCCACATGGAGCAACGGCTGGACGTACAGTCGTTCTTCATGATGGACGAGAATTTCCTGCTGCATAAACGGCGCGCGATGGAATTGCTCGACCGTATGAAGAGCCACAACAAGCCGTGGTCGCTCTACGTGTTCTCATCGGCCAATGCCATCCGGCAGTACACCATGCGGGAACTGGTGGAACTGGGCGTCTCCTGGATCTGGATGGGCCTGGAATCGCCGAAGTCGAGCTACAAGAAGCTGGAAGGGTCGGATACCCTGACGCTCACGGCCGAACTGCGCAAGCACGGCATCAAACTGCTGGGTTCCACCATCGTCGGGCTGGAGCACCATACACCCGAAAACATCCGCGCGGAGATCGAGCACGCGGTGGCGCACGATACGGACTTCCACCAGTTCATGCTGTATACCCCGGTGCCGGGTACCCCGCTTTACCAGCAGATCTCAGAGGAAGGCCGCCTGCTTCCCGACGTGGATCTGGCCGATATCCACGGCCAGCACCAGTTCAACTTCGAACACGCGGCGATTTCGCGCGAAGATTCGAAGCGCTTCCTGGACTGGGCCTTCCGCCGCGATTTCGAGCGTAACGGCCCCAGTATCTATCGCATCTGCCGGACCACGCTGGAAGGTTGGCGCCGCTATAAGAACGATCCCGATCCGCGGGTCCGCGCACGCTTCGCCTTTGAGGCGCGCTCGCTCAAAGATGGCTACGCGGCGGCGCTCTGGGCCATGGAGAAGCATCTGCGCCGCACGAACGAGGCGGTGGCCGAAAGGATTCGCGTGCTGCGTAAGGAGATCGGCCGGGAGTTTGGTTTGATGACCCGTGTGGTCAGCCGGGCTTTGGGGCCGGTGCTGCTGCTGGCGGCGCGGCGCGAGGAACGGCGCCAGGCCGCCGGTGTGACTTACGAGCCGCGCACCATCGTGCAACGGCGGAATTGGGACGGACCCGCGATTACTGCCCCAGCAGAATCTTCAGGTAGCTTATCCCCGTCCGGACCTCCACAGTCTGTGTTGCCTGTTTTCCGTCCTTCGAGACCGTAATTCGATAGGTGCCGGGCCGCAGCGTGACTTCGGCGGGCGTGTTCTGGCCCGTGGCACGGCCGTCCACCATCACCTGCGCGCCCTGCGGTTCGCTCGTCAGCATCAGGGTGCCCCCGGTGGCACGCAGCACCACGGCCTGCATCTCCATTGGGTAGGACCCCACAAATATGTCCCGGTGCTCGATGCCATAGCCAGGCAAAGTGACCGCCACCGTGTGTTTTCCCGGCAGCACATTGATCGTGCAGGGCGTGGTGCAGGCCATCTCGGGATGGCCGTCCACAGTGGCGGTGGCGCCGCCGGGGCTGCTGATGATGCTGATCGGCTCGGGCTGGGGCTGCGGTGGGATCTGCTGTCGGATTCGCGCCGGAACTTCGGGCACGTCCTGCCGGGGAGGCTGCACGTGGACTTCCGATTTTGCCGTCTGGGGCGGCGCAGTCTGGGTCTTGGCGGTCTGTGGCTTGGCGGCCTCGGTCTGAACGGGCTGCGGCGGCGCTTCCGCGGGCGTCGATGGCACCGGCGCCGATTGGGCGGCGTCCGGCGGAGGCATCGGGCTGGGCTTGGTCTCCCCGGACGGCGATTGCGCCGCGGCCGTCTGCGGCTGGCTGACCGGCTCGGTCGGCGGGTTGGATTGCGGAGATGCGGTCTGCGGCGGCCCGGTCGGCTGTTGCGCGGCCTCCTGCACGTGCTGTCTTTGCGAAAGCCAGGGGAAGGCCTGCCAGCCGATCAACGCCAGCAGACCGGCGGCCACCAGCATCGCCAGCAGAAACGTCAGAAATCCGCCTTTGCGCTCGCGATCCACTTCTGCTGTTTCCGTCTCTCCGGCGCGCGCGGAGCGGAGCGGACGGCGGCCGGGCGGCAGCGACACCACCACCGGGCGGCTCCCCTCCGACATCGTCGGCTCATTGAGGCTGCCGCCGCGCGGCATCGCTTTCCACCCGCGGCTGGCAACGCAGGCCTTCTCGAGCGCCGCGACGAATTCCTGGCAGTTGGCGAAGCGGTCGTCGGGTTTTTTGGCCAGCCCTTTCTGGATCACGCCCGAGATTTCGCGGCTCAGCGTGGGGTTGATGCGCTGCGGCGCGGCCGGCTCTTCGGCCACGATCTTGTAAACCACCGTGGTCAGGTGCTCGCCGGTGTACGGTTTTTCACCGGTCAGCATCTCGAAGGCGATTACCGCCAGAGAGAACTGGTCGGAGCGCCCGTCGACCGTTTGCCCCTGCACCTGTTCGGGAGACATGTAGTGCGGCGTCCCCACAATCGACCCGGTCATCGTGAACTGCTCGGATGCGGTAATTTTCGCGATTCCGAAATCGGTAATCTTGGCCGTGCCGTCGGCCGCGATCATGATGTTGGCCGGCTTGATGTCGCGGTGAACGATGCCCTTCTGGTGGGCGTAATCGAGCGCGACCGCGGTTTGCGCGAGGATGCTGAAGATCTGCTCGGAGCGCAGCGCGTGCGCTTCGGAGAGCATCTGGTCGAGCGTGGGCCCATCCACATACTCCATCGCGATATAAGCGAGGTCGCCCTGCTGCTCGACATCGTAGATGGTGACGATGCCCGGATGGGAAAGAATGCCCGCCGAACGGGCCTCGCGGAAGAGGCGCTCGCGCAGCCGCTCCTGTTCTTCGGGTTTGTGGACGGTTCCGAGAGCGATGGTCTTGATGGCGACCGGGCGGCCGATGTTCGGGTCGATGGCGTGGTAAACGATACCCATCGCCCCTCGTCCGAGCTCTCTGACGATCTTATATCGCCCGATGCGATCCATTCAGTCTAGTGATAGCACACGCCCGGTACGGTAGGTCTCGGGACGGGTGGCTATCCGGGGTTCTGGAACCGGACGACTACCGAGATCCGGCGGTTGCGCGGGTCGGTGGGGTCCTGGCTGTACATCTGCTTCTGATCGGCATAGCCCCGGATCTCGACGATCTGGTTGGGTGGGACGCCATATTGGTGCAGCAGCCGACGGGCGGCGTTGGCGCGGTCTGCGGAAAGTTCCCAATTGCTGTAGCCGCTGGCGGGGGCGGCATTGCGGAACGGCCGGGCGTCGGTATGGCCCTCGATCACCAGGTGGTTGTCCAGGCGTGCGAGCTCTACGGCCAGCACTTGCAGCAGGTGTTTGCCGGCTTCGGTCGGCTCCGGGCTGCCAGTGACAAAAAAGAGCCCCTGTTCGGTTTCGAGCAAATCCAGCCGCAGGCCTTCGCCCGTCACACTGAACTGAACATTGCTGCGGATCCGCTGGTATTCCGGCATCTGCCGGAGCGCCTGCTCCAACTGCTCGCGGACGTCCTTGACGGTGCGGGTGTCGACACGCAGCCCTTCGCCCGAATTCGAGGGTCCTGCACCAAGGCGCTGGGTGTAACCCCTCGGATCGCGGAAGTATCCCGATACCGATTTCTTTACGCGTGGTGGAACTGCCCATGAGCCACAGCACAATGAACAGCGCCATCAGGGCGGTGACGAAGTCGGCATAGGCCACCTTCCAGGCTCCGCCGTGGCTGCTGCGGTTAAACACCCTCGGCCGGGCGGTTTCGAACGAGACCGGCGAATCAGGCTGCGCCGGCTGCTGCTGTGGCATGGGTATCCTGTCCGGGGGAATTCGGTACGGGGGGCACGTGAGCGTCGCGGCGGATGGCGGTTTCGAGATCGAGGAAAGACGGCCGCAGTTCGATGGGGATGGAGCGCCGCGCGTACTCCACCGCCAGGACCGGCGAGGCGCCGCGCGAGAAGGTCACGATGGCGATCCGCAGCACCTGCAGGAACTGCGACTGGCTGTCGCTCAGGTTTTCGAGGCGCGCGGCCAGGGGGCCGACCACCCCGTAGCAGAGAAGAATGCCGAGAAACGTGCCCACCAGCGCCGCCGCCACCTTTTGCCCGATCGTCTCCGGCGCGCTGCCGATCGCCCCCATCGTGATCACGACTCCCAGCACCGCCGCCACGATGCCCAGGCCCGGCAGCGAATCGGCCATCAAAGTGAGCGCCCGCACCGGCTCGTGATTACCACGCCGGCGCACGTCGATATCGAGATCCATCAGCAGGTCGAGCTCGCGCGGCTCGCTCGCGCCGATCACCATCATGCGCAGCGTGTCGCAGACGAAATCGCGGACTCCGCGGTCGGCGAGAAACTCCGGGTAGCTCGAAAAGATCGGGCTCTTTTCCGGGTCTTCCACGTCGTTTTCAATGGCCGCGATGCTGCGGGCCCGCTGCGTGTATGCGAACACCTCGTAAAGCATACGGAGGTGCCGCAGGAATACCCCGCGGTCGGGGGCAGGTCCGCGCAACGTGGCGATAATCCCGCAAGCCATCTTCCGGATCAGCGGTACGGGATTGGAAACCAGGACGATCCCGATGGCGGAGCCGCCGATGATCAGCAACTCGGCCGGCTGCAGTAATACCCAGGGATTGCCGCGCTCCATGAGGAAGCCGCCGAACACCGCGGCAAACACCAGGAGCATCCCGGCAAGTGCAAGCATAGATCAGTCATATCGGCCCGATTCGTGGGAATTTGAGTAAGGCGGGATGCCGCCGTGCGGCGGGCGAGCTATTGCCCGCTACTGCTAAAATAATCTTTAGGCTCCCCCGAAAACTTCTAACCATGAAATTTGGCGTCATTGTCTTTCCCGGAAGCAATTGTGACCACGACGCGTTCTATGCGACCGGCCACAACCTCGGACAGAAGGCGGAGTATATCTGGCACGACTCCACCGACCTCTGCGGCGTCGATGCGGTGATCCTGCCCGGAGGCTTTTCCTACGGCGATTATCTGCGTTGCGGAGCCATCGCCAAGTTCTCCCCGGTGATGCAGGCGGTGAAGCAGTTTGCCGCCGATGGCGGGGTCGTGATGGGCATCTGCAATGGTTTCCAGATCCTGGTGGAGTGCGGGATGCTGCCGGGCGCGCTGATCCGCAATCGCAGCCTCAAGTTCGTCTGCCGCGACGTCCACCTGCGGGTCGAAACCGTGAACTCGCCGTTCACCTCGGCGGCCCACAAGGGCGAGATCCTGCGCATGCCGATCGCCCATGGCGAGGGCTGCTATTTCGCCGACGAGCATACGCTCGACGAGCTCGAAGGCGAGGACCGCGTGCTGTTCCGCTATCTCGATAACCCCAACGGGTCGCTGCGGGATATCGCGGGCATCTGCAGCCCGGAACGCAACGTGATGGGGATGATGCCGCATCCCGAGCGGGCCACCGAGCCGCTGATGGGGTCGAGCGACGGCCTGACGATTTTCGAATCCGTGCTGCGGGCGGCGGTGCGCGCATGAGCACCGCTGTCATTACCCCTGAACTGATCGCCCAGCACCAACTCACTCCGGACGAATATCAGAAGATCGTCCAGATCCTGGGGCGCGAGCCGAGCTACACGGAGCTCGGCATCTTCAGCGTAATGTGGAGCGAGCACTGCTCCTATAAGAGCTCCCGCATCCATCTGAAGAAGCTGCCGACGCGCGGCAAACTGGTGGTGCAGGGGCCGGGCGAAAACGCCGGCATCATCGATATCGGCGGCGGCTACGTCATCGCCTTCAAGATCGAATCGCACAACCACCCGAGTTTCATCGAGCCCTTCCAGGGAGCGGCCACGGGTGTGGGCGGCATTCTGCGCGACATCTTCACGATGGGAGCGCGGCCCATTGCGGTGCTCGATTCGCTGCGCTTCGGCCGGCTCGACAGTCCGGAAAACGGCGCGCGCAACCGGCGGATTCTGGAAGGTGTGGTCTCCGGTATCGCGCACTACGGCAACTGCTTCGGCGTGCCGACCGTGGGCGGCGAAACCATCTTCGAAAGCTGCTACGACGGCAACCCTCTGGTCAACGTCTTCGCTCTGGGCATCTGCCGCAAAGAGGATGTGTTTTACGCAAAGGCAGCGGGCGTCGGCAACCCGGTGATCTACGTGGGCGCGAGAACCGGGCGCGACGGCATCCACGGCGCCTCGATGGCCAGCGCCGAATTCACCGAGGAATCCAAGCAGAAACGGCCCAACGTGCAGATGGGCGATCCATTCATGGAGAAGTTGCTGCTCGAGGCGTGCCTGGAGGCCATGAAGACCGGCGCGATCGTCGGAATTCAGGACATGGGTGCGGCCGGACTGACCTGCTCGACGTGCGAGATGGGCAGCCGCGGCGAGGTCGGCATCGAGATCGAACTCGACCGCGTGCCGCAGCGCGCAACCGGCATGACGCCCTACGAGATCATGCTTTCGGAATCCCAGGAGCGCATGCTGCTGGTAGCCGATAAAGGCCGCGAGGAAGAAGTCTTCGAGGTGTTCCGCAAGTGGGGCCTGGAAGCGGTGGAGATCGGGATCGTGACGGGCGATGGCCGTCTCCGCGTGAAGCAGCACGGCAAGGTCGTAGCCGAGATTCCGAATCGCGAACTGGCCGACGAAGCGCCGCTTTACGACCGCCCGCATACCGAGCCGATGCGCAAGGTGCCGTTGGAGGCGCCGGAACTGCCTCCGGCCGACGTGCAGGTAGCGCTGCCCGAGTTGCTGGCAGCGCCCGATCTCTGTTCCAAGCGGTGGATCTGGCAGCAGTACGATTTTCAGGTCCGCACCAATACGGTGGCCGGACCGGGGTCGGACGCCGCGATCATCCGCATCAAGGAGACCGGCACTTCGGTGGCGATGTCGCTCGACGGCAACGGGCGGTACGCCTACCTTTCGCCGCGGGAAGGAGCCAGGCTGGCGGTCGCCGAGTGCTGCCGCAACCTTTCGGTGACCGGCGCGCGTCCGGTGGCTGCCACCAACTGCCTGAACTTCGGTAATCCCGAGCGGCCGGAAATCATGGCGCAGCTCGTGGAGGCGATCGAGGGCATGTCGGAGGCCTGCCGCTTCTTCGATACCCCGATCACCGGCGGCAACGTCAGCCTGTACAACGAAACCCTGGGAGAAGGCATTTATCCCACGCCGGTCATGGGGATTGTCGGGCTCATGAATACCGACGCCCCGGTGCCGATCGCGTTCCGTAACCCCGGCCGCAGCATCGTGCTGCTGGGTGGCGTGGGCACCTGTGACGACATCCATTTCGGCGGCACCGAATACGCCAAGGAAATCATCAAACAGTTGTGGGGATTGCCGCCGCGGCTTGACCTGGAATACGAGCAGCGCGTGCAGTACGCCATGCGCCGCATCATCGAGGAAGGTCTGGCCGAATCGGCCCACGACCTGAGTGACGGCGGACTGGGAGTAACGGTGGCCGAGTGCTCGTTCGGGCCGGCGGAGATCGGCGCGCAGATCGATCTCGAAAGCAATTTGCGGCCGGAGGTGCTGCTGTTTCACGAAGCGCCTTCGCGGATTCTGATTTCCACGGCCGACCCGAAGCGTGTGGCGGCGATTGCCAGGAAGTTCGAAGTGGAGGCTCCGGTGGTGGGCGTTACAATTGAGAAGGGGATCGAACTCCGGCAGCGCAATGTCACGCTGGGTTCGTGGGAGATAGCGGCACTCAAATCGGCTTACGACGGGGCTCTCGAAACGTATGTTCGATAAATTCCACGAAGAGTGCGGCGTAGTCGCCGTATACGGCCATCCGGAAGCAGCGAAACTGGCATACCTGGGGCTATACGCGCTGCAGCATCGCGGGCAGGAGAGCGCCGGCATGTGCACCACCAACGGCGAGGAGATCTTCACCCACAAGGCGATGGGCCACGTGGCCGATATCTTCACCAGCGACGTGCTGAAAACGTTACCCGGGGATAAGGCCATCGGGCACACCCGCTACTCCACCGCCGGAGATACCGTGCTGCTCAATGCGCAGCCCTTCTCGGTGGCCTGCAACAAAGGCCGCGTGGCGGTGGCGCACAACGGCAACATCACCAATGCCGCGGAACTCCGCACGCATCTGGAGCGCCGCGGCGCGATCTTCCAGGCCTCGAGCGATACCGAGGTCATTCTGCACCTGGTGGCACATTCTTCCGAGCGCACGCTGGCGGGCGCGCTGAGGGAGGCGCTGCTGCAACTCGAAGGCGCGTTTTCCCTGGTATTTCTGGCGCAGGACCGCATCATCGTGGCCCGCGACCCGCACGGCTTCCGCCCCCTGGCGGTGGGAGAAATGGAAGTTTCGGGCGGCCGGAAGGCGTTCGCGTTCGCTTCGGAAACCTGTGCTTTCGATCTGCTCGGCGCCGTTTACCTGCACGATGTGGATCCCGGGGAGATGGTCATCGTCGGACCCGAGGGCATGACGCGCGAGCGATGGGCGCCCGAACAGTCGCGCGCACAATGCGTCTTCGAACACGTCTACTTTGCGCGCCCGGATTCGATCGTGTTCGGCCGCTCGGTGGAAGAATCCCGCGAGAAGCTTGGACGCCTGCTGGCGCGCGAGTGCCCGGCGGATGCCGATCTCGTCGTGCCGGTGCCGGATTCGGGCGTCGCCGCGGCCATCGGATACGCCGACGAATCGGGCCTCCCATACCGGCAGGCGCTGATCCGCAACCACTACGTGGGCCGCACCTTCATCGAACCATCCCAGGCGATCCGCGATTTCGGAGTCAAGCTCAAGCTCAACCCGGTGCGCTACCTGCTGCAGGGCAAACGCGTGATCCTGGTGGACGATTCGATCGTGCGCGGCACGACCAGCCGCAAGATTGTCCGCATGGTGCGGCAGGCGGGAGCCCGCGAAGTGCACCTGCGGATCTCCTGCCCGCCCACGGTCTCGCCGTGCTTCTACGGCGTAGATACACCGACCAAGGGCGAACTCATCGCCTCCAGCCACACCACCGAAGAGATCCGCCGCTTCGTGGAGGCCGACTCGATCGGCTACCTCTCGGTTTCCTCGTTGCGCAAGGCTGTAGACGACGATCAGAAGCACGAATACTGCTACGCCTGCTATACCGGCGACTATCCGACTGAACTCGTCAATATTGAGCAATTGATCACTGCCCGCCAGAAGCGCGAACGATGACCCTTTCGCTCGACGGCCTGCACCTTTCCGTGGAGGAAACGTGTGCGGTCGCGCGAGCCACGGCATCGCAGGTCTCGCTGGCTCCTGAAGCCGCGGCCCGCATGGAGGTTTCGCGGGCATTGGTGGAACGCCTGGCGTCGGGCGAAGAGGCGATCTACGCGGTCAATACCGGAGTGGGGCTGCTGGCCGATGTCCGCATTCCGCGGGAAGACCTCGATCAACTGCAACGGAACGTGATCCGCTCGCATGCCGCGGGCGTCGGGGAACCGCTGGCGCGCGAGGTGGTGCGGGCCATGATGCTGATCCGCGCCAACGTGCTGGCCATCGGGTTTTCGGGCATACGGCCGCTGGTAGCCGGGAGGCTGTGCGAATTGCTCAACCGCGGCGTGACTCCGGTGGTGCCGTCGCAGGGCAGCGTAGGGGCGTCGGGCGATCTCGCGCCGCTAGCCCACATGGCCCTGGTGCTGATCGGCGAGGGCGAGGCGGAATTCGAAGGCGCGGTGCTGCCGGGCGGGGAAGCGCTCCGCCGCGCGGGCATCGAAGCCATCGACCTGCATCCCAAGGAAGGCATCAGCCTGATCAACGGCACGCAAGCGATGCTGGCAATCGGCTGCCTGGAGTTCGAAGCCGCCGCGCGCCTGGCCGATGCCGCCGAGGTGGTCTGCGCCCTCACGCTCGACGCCTTGCGCGGCACGCCGCGAGCCTTCGACGAGCGCATCCACAGGGCGCGCCCGCAAACGGGGCAACTCGAAAGCGCGCGACGCTTGCGCGACCTGCTCGAAGGCAGCGAAATCCGCCAGTCGCACATCACCTGCCGCCGCGTGCAGGATGCCTATTCGCTTCGCTGCGCCCCGCAGGTCCACGGCGCGGTGCGGGACGCTCTGAGCGAGGCGCGGCGGGTCTTCGAAATCGAGCTGAACTCCGCTACCGACAATCCGCTGGTCTTTGACGACGGGATTCTTTCGGGTGGCAACTTTCACGGCGAGCCGCTGGCGTTCCAACTGGATTTTCTGGCGATTGCGCTCTCCGCGCTGGCCGGCATTTCGGAGCGTCGTGTGGACCGTCTGGTGAATCCGGCGCTGAACGAAGAGCTGCCGCCGTTCCTCGCGGGACATGCGGGACTGGAATCGGGCCTGATGATGACGCAGGTCACGGCCGCGAGCCTGGTGGCTGAAAATCGCGTGCTGGCGCACCCGGCCTCGACCGGCTCGATCACCACCAGCGGCAACAAGGAAGACTTCGTCAGCATGGGGATGACCTCGGCGGTGAAGCTCCAGAGGGTGGTCCGCAACACGCGCAACGTCCTGGCGATCGAAGCACTGGCGGCGGCCCGCGCGCTCGACCTGCTGGCGCCGCTCAGAAGCAGTCCGGCACTCGAGGGCGTACGCGCACGGATCCGCCAGGTTTCGCCTGCGATTCAGGGCGACCGGGCGTTCTACCGCGATATCGCCGCCATTGAGAGGCTGATCGCGGCGGGCGGCCTTCAGGTGGAATAGACCGCCACGGTAGTGATCGTGTGGTACCCCATGCGTTCGTAGAGCCGGAGCCCGGCGGGCGTGGATTGCAGGATGGTCCGCTCGATGCCGTGATTCCGGCGGGCGTCCTCCAGGGCGTAACGCATCACCACCTCGCCGTAGCCCTTGCGCTGGTAGCCGGGTAGTGTTGCCACGTTGTAGACACCGGCCACTCCGCTCCCCATCACGATCGCGGCGGTCGAAACCGGCTGGCCCTCCGCGTATCCCACATAAGCGGCGAAGGGATCCCAGACCGTTTCGCTATTGAAGACCTCGCGGAACCAGGAGGGCGGCACGTGGAAGCAGATGGAGCCGATGGAGCAGAAGGCCTCGCGTGTTGCCGGGTCGCAGACGCGGCGCACGTCGAGGGGCGGCAGGGGCTTCGCAGGCGGCAGGATGCGCTCGGCCACCATGCCGGGCAGGGTGACGGAGTGGCGGAGGCCGTTTTTCGAGAAGAGGCCGCGGGAGCGGCGGCGGGTCCGCGGGTCCATCCAGTCTTCGCAAACCCAGCAGGCCCATTCCTGGCCGCGCGTCTGGAAGTGCAATGCCGCGAGCAGGATACGCTGGGCGAGTTCGGCCTCGCTCGAAACCGGCGCACTCAGGAAGGACGCGTTGAACATCTGGAAGGTGACCGAGGCGGACGCGATACTGACTCCCTGGAGTTCCCGCACTTCGCCGGAGGGCCGGCTTCCGGCGATCACCCGGAAGGATTCGCGAAGGTTATCTGCCACGGTCTGGTACGTCACCGCTCCCAGTATGGCATTGGCAAACCGCGCTCGAAAAAAGGCTTACGATCGTTGGTCGGGGAATTCGTAACCTTTTTCGCTCCCGGCGGTATTGCATAACGAAACGGAGAAACGTGGAAGACGAACAGGCGATGCAGGAGGTCCGCTCCGGTAAGGTCGAGAGACTTGAAGTTCTCTTCGACCGGCACAGCCGGGCGCTCTTCCGCTACTTCATGCATCTGACCGCCAACCGCGCGGCCAGCGAGGACCTGGTGCAGGAGGTGTTCTTCCGCATCCTGAAGTACCGCCAGAGTTATCAGCCGGAGACTTCGTTCCGCGCGTGGATGTACCAGATTGCGCGAAACCTGTTCCTGGACCAGGCGGGTAAGCGGAAGGCGGAGGTGGGGCTTCCCGAGGAGGCACTGGAACTGACTGCGCCCGACGTGGCGCCCGACCGCCAGTATCAAAACAAGCAGGAAACCGCGCTGCTCCGCCGGGCTCTGGCCGATCTGCCGCGGGAGAAGAGAGAGGTGCTCGTGATGAGCCGGTATCTGGATCTGAAGTATGACGAGATCGCTTCGGTTCTGAAATGCGAGACCGGGACGGTCAAGGTACGGGTCTACCGCGCGCTGCGCGAACTGGGCGACCGGTTCTTCGCCCTGGGAGGCGAACGGGCATGATCTGCGAGCGGATCCGCGAACATTTTCCGGCGTGCCTGGCGGGGCGGCTCGACCCCGTGACGCGCGAGAAAGTTCTCGAGCATTTGGAAACCTGCTCGGCCTGCCGCGGGGAGATGGCCGAGCTGGGAGCAGTTTGGAGAGGTATGGAAGCCATGCAGGAACCGGAGCCGAGCCAGGCGATGCGATCGAGGTTCCTGGAGACGCTGCACGCGTACCAGGAAGGGCTGCAGGAAGGGCAGCGCAGGCAGACGGCGCCCACGCGGCGGAGTTTCTGGAGCGGCTGGTGGCCGGCGCATCCGGCGTGGCAGGCGGCCATGGCGGCACTGCTGCTGGCGATCGGCACGGCGGGCGGAAAGCTCGTGTTCCGCACGCATGCTCCCGATTCGAGCCAGGAGATGGCGCAGCTGCAGGGTCAGGTGGAGAACCTGCGACAACTGGTAGCGCTTTCGATGCTGCAGCAGCAATCGCCCAGCGCGCGGCTGCGCGGCGTCACCTACAGCTACCAGATCGCGCAGCCCGACCAGCAAGTGCAGCAGGCGCTGCTGCACGCGGTCAATCACGATTCGAACGTGAACGTGCGGCTTTCGGCGGTGGATGCGCTGGCGAAATTCGCGGGCGATCCGGCGGTGCGGCGCGCCGTGGCCGACTCGCTCGCCACGCAGGATTCCGCGCTGGTGCAGGTGGCCCTCATCGATTTACTCGCGCAGTTGAACGACAAAAATGCCGTGGGTGCGCTCCAGAAGCTCGCCCAGGACAAGAACGCGGATCCGGAAGTACGTCAGCGGGCCGTTTCGGCGGCGGAAAAACTAGGAGGCGCTCAATGAAGGCACGACTGTTACTGACGATAGCCGCGGTACCGCTGCTCGTATCGGCCCAACGGCACGGCGACCGGGACTGGCGGGAGCAGCAGCAAGAGACCATCCAGCGGTCCTTCAACGTCACCACGGGCTCGGGCCCGCAAAAGCTGCTCGTGGACAACGTCAACGGCTATATCCACGTTACCGGCTACGCGGGCAACGAGATTCAGGTGAAGGTCGAAAGGCGCACCGGCGCCGATTCGCGGGAGGCGCTGGAATCGGCCAAGCGGGATGTGCGGCTCGATATCTCGCAGGAAGGCAACTTTGTCCGCCTCTACGTGGATGGTCCTTTCCGTTCGGGCAACGGCAACAACTACCGCGGCGACGATTATTACGGTTATCGCGTCTCCTTCGACTACGACATCCAGGTTCCGGCGGCGGCCGAGGTGATTCTCAAGACGGTGAACAACGGCGACATCGTGCTATCGAAGACCACGGGCGATTACGACATCCACGGGCTGAACGGCGGAATCGAGATGGACCAAGTCGGCGGATCGGGCACGGTGCGAACGCTCAATGGACCGGTGAAGGTTTCGTTCAGCCGCAATCCGGCGAAGCCCTCGGAGTTCCACACGCTGAACGGAAAGCTGGAGGTGCATTTCCAGCCGGGGCTGAACGCCGACGTCAACTTCCACACGCTGAACGGCGGCATCTACACGGATTTCGAGGTGGCTTCGCGCCCCACCCAGGTATCGGGAGGGAGCGACGGCCAAGGCCGCTGGATCTACCGCTCGGACCGTAGGCGGCTCTCGGGCCGGATCGGCAGCGGCGGTCCGGAACTGACGTTCGACACCTTGAACGGAGAAATTCTGCTGTACTCGAAGGCTCTATAGAGGACTCATACCATGAAGAGATATTTTGCCCTCGCGGGCATGGCAATTACGGTGTGCGCTCTGGCAGGCGCCCAGGAAGTTTCGGTGGACCGCGTGGTGGTGCCGGCCCGCAACAGCTCCCGGCCGCGTCTGGTGGATGCAGCCCTCACCAACGGCTCCATCACGGTGAAGACGTACAGTGGCAACGAGGTGATCGTCGAGACCTCCGGCAACCGCGGAGATCACGACCGGGGCCGCAGCTACGACGGACTGCGCCGCATCGACGTGCCGCCGGGCGGCCTCGAAGTGGAGGAGGAAGACAATACGGTGACCGTGCGGGCGCGCAGCAATCCAGGGGTCAGCCTGATCATCACAGTTCCGGTGAACACGTCGCTCAGGCTGAAGTCGACCAACGGAAGCATCTCGGCGGAGGGGGTTCACGGCGAGATCGATGCTTCGACCACCAACGGGCGGGTGAACCTGATCAACGTCTCGGGTACGGTGCTGGCGGATTCGCATAATGGCAAGGTGGTGGTGGTGATGGACCGCGTGGACACCGGCAAGCCGATGTCGTTCAGCTCGTTCAACGGCGATATCGACGTCACGCTGCCGGCCGATTTCAAGGCGAACCTGAAGCTGCGCGCCAATCAGGGTGAGATCTACAGCGATTTCGACATGAAGCTAACCCCCGGATCGAACCTCACGGAGCGGACCTCCGAGGGCCGTTACCGGGTGCGGGTGGAACGCGTGATTACCGGTACGATCAACGGCGGCGGCGCCGAGGCATCGTTCAGTACTTTCAACGGTAAGATTTTGATTCGAAAGAAGTAAAGTGGGGCAGGCCACCGCGCCTGCCCGGTTTTTCATCAGTGGAATGTGCTAAGCTTCGGCCATGAGCAGGTTCCTTCCTGCGAAGCTGGTTTGGGTGGCTTTTTCCTGCCTGGCAGTCCTGCTGGCCGCCACCGATCCCGACCGCGACTTCTCCGGTAAATGGACTCTCGACCGCTCCGCGAGCAACACCGCCGCTGTGGAACCGGTCGATACCACCCTCACTATCTCGCAGGGCGAGGCGGGAATCCGCTGCTCTTCACCGGGCGGCGAATGGTCGTACGCACTCGATGGCAGCGAGACGCGCAAACGCTTCGGCGAGGAGACGCGCGACTCCGTGGTGAAGTGGGAAGGCTCGGCGCTGCTGGTCAATACGCAGGTCTCGGGCCCGCAGAGCTTCACCGTCATGGACCGCTGGCAGTTCGCGCGGGATCACAACACGCTGACGATCACCCGGCAGATCGTGCGGCGCGGATCGGAAGTGGAAGGCCGCCTGGTCTATCGCCGCGAGGGCACCGCATGGCCTGTAGTAGAGCAGCGTCCGCCGCTGCCGCCAAGGGACACTCCGCCTCCGGCGTTGGCTAAGCGCCCCGAGCCCGGTGTTCCGCCGGACCTCACGGTGCGGACGGGCACGCGCGTGCTGCTCGAACTCGTGAACGAGGTCAGCACCAAGCATGCCAGGGACGGCGACCGCGTCTACCTGCGTACCTCGGTGCCGGTAGCGGTGGAGGGCCGCGTGGTCATCCCGCGCGGCAGCGATGTCGCGGGCACGGTCACGCATGTCAAGAAGGCCGGCAAGGTCTCCGGTAAGGGCGAGCTGTTCATCCGCTTCGATTCACTCATTCTGCCGAACGGCGTTTCGCGTGACTTCCACGCGCGGCCGCCCGGAGACGAGGGCAAAGTCGAAGGCAACGGCAAGGCGGCCGATCCGCGTGCCGTGATGGCGGGCGCCGGCATGGGCGCGACCATCGGCGCCATCACCCATGGCTTACCCGGAGCGGGCGTCGGCGGCGCCGCGGGGGCGCTCGCCGGAGTGCTGCTTTCGCGCAACCAGGACGTGGTGCTGAAGCCGGGGACTCACGTCGAAATGGTACTCGACCGCGACCTGGTCTTCCATCCCGAAGAGGTCCGGTAGCGCCTATATGGCGTGGCGGCGAGTGCGCGAGAGCAGTTCCTCGGCGCGCTTCACGGCCTTTTCTTCCGCTTCTTCCCGGGTGGCCCCGGTGGTCCGGCAGAGGCCGGCCCCGGGGGAGACGTTATCGGCTTTGGCGTGCCATTCGGCGCCCAACTGGTAGCTGGAGATGTTCACCGGCCAACCGGCGAGCTCCAGGCGCCGCTCCTGATAGTGTTCCGCTTTCACGACGATCGATTTATCCTTTCGCTGCTTCCGCCGCGCCGCGTTCCACGGGGACGCCGACCAGGTTGCCCCACTCGGTCCAACTGCCATCGTAATTCGTGACGTTCGAAAAGCCGAGCAGATACTTCAGCACGAACCAGGTGTGGCTGGAACGCTCGCCGATCCGGCAATACGCGATCACCGGCTTCGAGCCGTCGACGCCCTCGAGGCCGTAGAGTGCCTTCAGTTCCCCGGCCGATTTGAAGGTGCCGTCGTCATTGCAGGCCTTGCTCCACGGAATATTGCGGGCGCCGGGGACATGGCCGCCGCGCTGGCAGGTCTCAGGGAGCCCGGGAGGCGCCAGGATTTCACCCGTGAACTCCTGCGGGCTGCGGACGTCCACCATCGACGCCGCACGATCCGCGGAGGCCTTCAGCACCTGCGGCAGAAAGGCGCGCAGCGCAAGGTCGGGACCATTGGCGGAGTAATGGGTCGGGGTGACGGCAGGTTGGCTGGTGCTGAGATCTCGGCCTTCGGCGAGCCACTTCTTGCGGCCGCCGTTCATCAGGCGGACGTCGCCGTGGCCGTAAATTTTGGCCTGCCATAGCGCCCAGGCGGCGAACCAGTTGTTGTTGTCGCCGTAGATCACCAGGGTGGTCTCGGGAGTAACGCCGGAGCTCGACATCAGAGCTTCGAACTGCTCCTTCGACAGGATGTCGCGCCGCAGCGTGTCGCACAGTTGCGTATTCCAGGCCCATGCCAGCGCTCCCGGCACATGCCCTTCGTCGTAGGCCTTGGTATCGACATCGACCTCCACCACCTTCACATCGGGATCGGCGGCGTGTTGGGCTACCCAGTCCGTGGACACCAACGCTTCCGGATGCGCGTATTCGGCCATGCTTGTTTCTCCTCTGAGTTTTTTGGGGGGTCTGCGGCAATTATAGCGCCCGCTGTACGATAGAAACGTGAAGTCTTTTTGTATTTTGCTTTGCCTTTGCACGGGAATCGTGATGGCGCAGACAGCCGCGGACCCTGCGGCGACCGCCAGGAAGGCGCTGGATCTGCTGCTGGCAGGAAATTATAAGGACCTGGCTCCGCTATTCACGGCCGATATGCAGAAGGCCTATCCGGCCGAATCGCTCTCCAAACTCCGGACCGAGTTCGGGCCGGTGAAGGAGATCGGCACACCCTTGCTACAACAGATCGGGATGAACACGATCGTGATCTTTCCGGTGGAGTTCGAGGCCAAGAGTTACAACTTTCGCTACATCGTGAATCGCGACGGGCTGGTAGCCGGCATGTTCCCGCTGCCGAGCGGTGTGCCCTGGAAGGCGCCCGCGTATGTGAAGCCCGGATCGTTTCACGAGAGCGAGGTGACCGTCGGGGACGATCAGTGGAAGCTGCCCGGCACTCTCAGCGTGCCGGTCGGCAGCGGGCCCTTTCCGGCGGTGGTGCTGGTGCACGGCGCGGGCGCCAACGACCGAGACGAATCGGTGGGCGGCGCGAAGGTCTTCAAAGACCTGGCGCAGGGGCTGGCTTCGCAGGGCATTGTGGTGCTGCGGTATGAAAAGCGAACCCGGCAGTACCACTCCAAGATGGCCGGGCTGCACGGCTATACGCTCGATGACGAAACGGTGGACGATGCCGTGCGTGCGGCGGCGCTGCTCCGCACCCAAAAAGAGGTGGACCCCGCGAAGGTCTACGTGCTCGGGCATGGGCTCGGCGGATACGCGGCTCCACGGATCGCTCAGGACGACGAGAAACTGGCCGGCCTGATCCTGCTGGGCGCCAATTCGCGGCCGCTCGAAGATGACATCGTGGACCAGGCGATCGCCGTGGGTGTGGATCCGAAGGATCTGGCGGGCATCCAGGCGCAGGCGAAACGCATCAAGGCACTGGAAGACGCGGATTCCGACGCACCGCCGCTGCTGGGGATGTCCGCCCCGTACCTGCTCGATCTCAAGGGCTACAATCCGGTGGGCGACGCGAAGGAACTGAACGTCCGCATCCTGGTGCTGCAGGGTGAGCGCGATTTCCAGACGTCGATGAAAGACTTCTCGCTGTGGAAGACGGGGCTGGCAGGGAAGAAGGACGTGACCTTCCAGAGCTTCCCGACCTTGAACTACCTGTTCGAGGCCGGGGAAGGGAAAAGCAGCGAAGCGGAGTACCGCAAACCCGGACACGTGGCGCCGGAGGTGATCGACACCATCGCGAGGTGGGTGAAGCAGTAGGCGCGGGACCCGGCTACCAGGTAACCGGCACGCCCGGCTGCAAATTCCAGATATCCGTGCCGCTGCCGGTGGTGAGGCGCTGCAATTCTGCGGGCCGCCCGGTGAGTAGAGGGAACGTGGCGAAGTGCATCGGGATCACGCGTTTTGCCTGGAGAAGCCGGCAGGCGAGAGCCGCCTCCCGCGGGCCCATGGTGAAGTGGTCGCCGATGGGCAGGAATGCCAGTTCCGGGTGGTAAAGCTGCTCGATGAGTTGCATGTCGGTGAAGACGTTGGTGTCGCCCGCGAAATAGGCGGCGCGGCCATCTTCGAAGCGCAGCACATAGCCCGCGGCCTCTCCGCCGTAGATAATCTTGCCTTCGTCGAGGATGCCGCAGCTATGCACGGCGTGCGTCATGGTGATCTCGACGCTGCCCACCTTTTGTGTGCCACCCTTGTTCATCGCGCGGATGTTGCCCACGCCCTTCATTTCGAGCCACTGGCAGGTCTCGAAGATGCCGACGACTTCAGGCGAGAAACGCTTGGCGAGCGGGACGGCGTCGTGGATGTGATCGAAATGGCCGTGCGTGATGCAGAGGGTATCGACATGGCGGATCTCGAAGCCTTTCGGATAGGCCGGATTACCTTCGATCCACGGGTCCATCACGATGACTTGGCCGGAAGGAAGTTCGAACTGGAAAGTGCCGTGGCCGAGCCAGGTAATTTGCATAGACCAAGTGTATATCCGTCCGGCGAAGTTTTGATTTAGCATGATATTTCCAGGGGAGCCCACGCGGCGCATCCCCACCGGCAGGCCCAGCAGCCGCCGGAACGGCTATGAAGCAATGGTCCCGTCGGGATGTACTGAAGAGTGGAATGGCGGTCACGGCTGCGACGCCGGTGGAGGCCTCGCTGTCCGCTTCCGAGGCGGAGCAGCCGCAAACGCCCTCCTTGCTGTCGCCGCGCGAGCGCCTGTTGCTCGATTTCGGCTGGCGGTTTCATTTCGGACATGCCACCGACATAGCCAAGGACTTCGGCTTCGGCGGCGGCCGGTCCGGCGGGTTCCAGAAGACCGGCGGCTTCCTGACCCCCAGCAGTACGGCCTTTGACGATAGCGACTGGGCGCCGGTCGACCTGCCGCACGACTGGGTCATCGGTCTCCCGTTCAAAGACGATCCGGCTCTGGCCAGCAAAGGCTTCTATCCGCTCGGCCGCGACTACCCGGAAACCAGCGTCGGCTGGTATCGCCGGGTCTTCGATCTCCCGGCCACCGATGCCGGCCGGCGCATCTCTATCGAGTTCGATGGCGCCTATCGGGACACCATGGTCGTCTTCAACGGCTTCTACATCGGCCGGCACGGCGGGGGCTACGACCCGTTTCATTTCGACCTCACCGACTTCGCGACATTCGGCGGACCGAATGTGCTGCTGGTGCGCGTCGATGCCACGCTGAGCGACGGCTGGTTCTACGAAGGAGCGGGCCTCTATCGCCACACCTGGCTGGTGAAGACCGCGCCGGTCCACGTCCGCAAGTGGGGCACCCTGGTCGCCGCCGAAGTGCAGACGGGGCAAGCCACCCTCTCGATTCGCACCGAGGTCGAAAACCAAGGCCGCGGCAATCAGAACGTGCGGGTGACCTCGACCATCCTGGACCCCTCGGGCAAGACGGCGGGAAAGGCGGTGAGCGCTCCCGCGGGGATCGCGGAATGGGACGATCGCACATACCGCCAGCAGATTGTGCTGAAGTCGCCCGCGTTGTGGTCGCTCGAGGAGCGCAATCTATATCGCCTGGTGACCGAGGTGGAATCGGGAGGCGCCGTGACCGACCGCTACGAGACGCGATTCGGCATCCGCGACCTCAAATTCGACGGAGAGAAGGGCTTCTTCCTGAACGGCAAGGCGGTCAAGGTCAAGGGCACGTGTAATCACCAGGATCATGCCGGCCTGGGCGTGGCACTGCCCGATGCCATGCAGCACTTCCGCGTCCGTAAGCTGCAGGAGATGGGCTGCAACGCACTGCGCACCTCGCACAATCCGCCGACGCCCGAGCTGCTCGATGCCTGTGACGAGCTCGGTATGCTGGTGCTCGACGAGACGCGGATGCTTTCGTCGAATCCGGAAGGCCTCGCGCAATTCGAAAACGTGGTGCGGCGCGACCGCAACCATCCGAGCGTCTTCCTGTGGTCCATGGGCAACGAGGAAGGCATTTCGGCCACGGAGATCGGCCTGCGGCTGCTGACCTCGATGAAGCGCGTGGCGATGCGGAACGACGGCTCGCGGCCGGTCACCATCGCGCCGCCTCCGGGGGACGCCATGGGTAAGGGCGGCCTGGTGGTCTGCGACGTGATGGGCTGCAACTATGCCGATCCGCAGGCCGAGGCATTCCACAAAGCGCACCCCGCGACTCCAATCTGCGGCACCGAGAATGTCAGCGCGGTGGGTACACGCGGTGCTTACATCACAGACCCTGCGGAGGGGACCGTGTCGTCGTACGATCCTTACACCACCACCGGGCGCGCGTCGGCCGAGGGCTGGTGGCGGTTCGTCAGCGTGCGGCCGTACATCGCCGGCGGCTTCGTGTGGACCGGCTTCGACTATCGCGGCGAGCCCTCGCCGTACCAATGGCCGAATATCAGCTCGCAATACGGCATCATCGACACCTGCGGGTTCCCGAAGGACACGTTCTTCTACTACCAGTCCTGGTGGACCGGGAAGCCGGTGCTGCACCTATTCCCGCACTGGAATTGGCCAGGCTACGAAGGCAAAGAGATCGCGGTCTGGGTGTACTCGAACCTGGATCGGGTCGAGCTGTTCCACAACGGCCATAGCCTGGGCGCGAAGGATGTCGAGAAGGACCAGCACCTGGCCTGGATCGTGAAGTACGCGCCGGGCACGATCGAGGCGCGCGGCTACAAGAACGGGCAGCAGACGCTGGTGGCGAAACGCGAGACCACCGGCACTCCCGCGCGGCTGGTGCTGCGGACCGACCGGCAGGAGATCTCGGCCAATGGCGAGGACGTGGTGGTCTGCGCCGTCGAGTTGCAGGATGGCGAAGGGCGCATTGTGCCGGTGACCGAGAATGCAGTCAGCTTCCGGGTGACGGGACCGGGCAAACTGCTCGGCACGGGCAACGGCGATCCGACGAATCACGAGCCGGACACGGGGTCGACGCGCAAGGCCTTCGCCGGGCTGTGCATGGCGATCGTGCAGGCGACAAAGTCGGTTGGAAGTCTGAATGTGGAGGCGACCTCGCCGGGGTTGACGCCTGCAAGCGCGACGGTCCGGACGAGAGCAGTGAAGCTCCGGCCGCAGGCGGCGGTCTGGGAGCGCGCGGTGCCGGCCGGATCGGGCATCAGTGGACTGTGGCGGCCGGTGAAGAATGCCCCGTCCGACGCCGATATGGTGTTAGCGCTCCATCAGGAGGGCGCAGCGCTGGCAGGATCGCTCGACTCCTCGGGCGGAATGGGGTTCGGCGGCGGACCGGCCGGCGAAGTGCCGATCGAAGACGGCAAGGTGGACGGTTCGAACGTCGCGTTCCGGGCTGGCAATGCGACTTACACGGGAACGATCAGCGGCGATCGGATCGAATTGCGAAGGAGCGCGCCGGCGGGCCGCGGTGGACGCGGAATGCCGGCGGCGACCAATGGGCCGCGTCCGGCGATCGGTCCCGCGCCCGACGGCAGCGACCCATCTTTCGGCGGCCGGCGCGGGATGGCTCCGGCGCCTCTGGTGCTGCGGCGGGTGGAACGGTAGGGCTGGCCAGGGCGGGGCACCGATGACGCGCGCAGAGTTTGTTGAGCGGCTGATCTAACAGGCTGCTGAAAAATGGCCTCGGACGGAATTCGGCCTTCTTCCTATTTCTTCTTCCTGAGGCTGAGGTCAATTCGCGGAGGGGCCCACGTAGGGGGATACTGGCCGCAAACGCGTGTTTTCCAAAATTCAAAACACAATTCTCCCCGGACCTACACGGATTGAACTGCCGGGAATATCAGATTCCGCATTCGCACGAGGTTGTAAGCAGTAGCGGTGAACGTGAATACCCACGCGACAGCTTCCAGACCGCGATGCCGAGTCTTCCGCAACGTGCCAACCGTCTTGACCCAGCCAAACACTTCTTCGATTCGCTTCCGTTTTCGCTGACTCACTTGGTAGCCATCATGCCGCGTCGTGCGGCCATCAATCGCGCTGCCGCCCTGACGCTTGGTGTTCTGCGAAACATGCGGAGTGACATTCATGCCGCGCATTTCCTTCACGAAGTCTTTGGTGTCGTACCCTTTATCGGCGGCCAGTGTGATGCGCTCCACCCCCTCCACGCGCTCCGCCATGATCATGGCTGCATGCCGCTCGGCCAGTACCGCTGCATTGCAGCAAAGCTGTGTCCACCACGAGTCCATTTCGATTCTCAATCAGCACGTTGCCGCAATACGCCAGCTTCGATTCATGACCACCACTCTTCCGCGCCAGTCGTGCGTCCGGATCCGTGGTTGACTGGTGCGTCTCATTGCTCCGCGTTTCGCCGTGGAAGTCTACCGTCGGATTGCCGGGATCATCTGGCGGCGGCGCGGGCCGATCCTTCCGCTGAAAACTCTTGTGACTCGCCCAGGCTTCGATGAGGGTCCCGTCCACACTGAAGTGCTCGTCAGAGAGTAAGTCCGCGATCCGCGCCTGAGCCAGCACGTGTGCGAAGAACTTCTCGGCGATGTCCCCTTCCAAAAGCCGGTCCCGGTTCTTGGTAAACACCGTCGGCACCCATACCGTTTCGTCCATGTTCAGGCCAACAAACCATCGAAAGAGCAGGTTGTATTCCAGTTGCTCCATCAACATCCGTTCGCTGCGAACCGTATACAACACCTGCAAAAGCAATGCTCGCAACAACTTCTCTGGCGGAATCGATGGCCGGCCGAAGGCTGAGTAGAGTCGGCTGAATGCTGGCGATAGCGCCTTCAAGGCGTCATCGACCATCAGCCGAATCGGCCGCAACGGATGGTTCGCTGGTACGCGCTCTTCCGGTGACAGGTAGCTGAACATCGAACTCTGCTGGGTATCGGTTCCTCGCATAGGCTGAAACATAAAGACGCGCTTTTGTTTCAACAAGTAACGCGGACTGGGACTTTTTCAGCATCCTGCTAGTGTCCTGAGCGAGAAATCCGTTGAATAAGCTTCGAGATGGTGCATACTTGGGTATGGACATGGTCGTCCCACGAGACCACTGGAGTGTGACCCCTGCGGACCAGCTGAAATTGAGCTTGTCCGCGCCGGCCGAAATCCAGCCAAGCCATGGCCATGCGCGCCCGGATCGTACTCGGTTGTAGCCAGGGGATGAACAACACTGAGGTCGCCAAGCGGCTTCGGATTACCGGAAGCGACCGTCTGCAAGTGGCGGGAGCGATTTAGGGTCATTCGTGATGGAAGGCTTGTTGGACGAGCCGCGGGCGGGCACGCCGCGTACGATAACCGACCTGCAGATCGAAGACGTCGTCACAAAGACACTGGAGTCGATGCCGACGAGAGCACGCACTGGAGCACGCGCCTCATGGCCCAGAGGCAGGTCTATCGCAGACCGCCATCGTGCGGATTTGGCGGACTTTCGGATTGCAACCGCATCGGGTGGAGAACTTCAAGTTCTCCAAGGACCCCCCAATTCGTTGAGAAAGTGCGGGATATCGTGGGCCTATACCTGAATCCGCCGGATCGTGCGATCGTCCTCTGCGTAGACGAAAGAGGCAGGTACAGGCGCTGAATCGGACTCAGCCGATTCTGCCGCTGGCTCCCGGGTGCCGACCCGCCAATCACACGACTATGAGCGCCACGGAGTCACTTCGTTGTTTTCGGCGATGGATGTGGCTCCGGGGTGACGATCAGCACGTGCTACCGATGGCATCGCCATCAGGAGTTCCTGGGTTTCTCGATGACATCGAGGCGAATCTCCCTGGCGGGGTGGACGTCCACCTGGTCATGGACAACTACGGCACGCATAAGGTCACCAAGGTACGAGCATGGCTCGCCCGCCACCCGCGGTATCGCGTTCATGTGGCACCAATCAGCGGCAGTTCGGTTGAATCTCGTGGAGCGACTGTTCGGGGAGCTCACCGAACGATGCGCCGCCGAGGAAGCCACACGGCCGTTCGATCGTTGGAGAAAGCGATGCTCGCTTATCTGGATGAGCGCAACCAGGATCCCAAGCCGCACCTTTGTGTGGA
>CAWCMS010000010.1:0-132028 GCA_963796675.1 Terriglobia bacterium | reverse complement strand
CCGAGTACGGACGCACCGGAAGCTGGCTGATGAACGTGGTGATCAAATCCGGCACCAACCAGCTCCACGGCAGTGTCTACGATTTGTTCGGCAATGATGCGCTGAATTCCCGGTCATTCTTCCAGGCGAGGAAATCGAAGCTCCGCCAAAACGATGGAGGTGTAACCATCGGCGGCCCCGTCTACATTCCGAAGGTTTACGACGGCCGGAACAAGACCTTCTTCTTTTTTGGCCAGGAGCTGTTCTATTATCGGACGGCCGGCAGCAGTTCCTTGACCACCGTTCCCACCGCCGCATTCCGGACCGGAGATTTCAGCAATCTGCTCAGCGCCTCCGGAGCCGTAATCCCGATCTTCGACCCGGACAGCACCGCCAGCGATGGGAAGGGCGGCTACATCCGCACGCAGTTCCCCGGCAACGTCATTCCGGCGTCCAGGATCAGCCCGATTTCCGCTGCAATGGCAAAATTGATGGTGCCCGCGGATCTTACCGGACAGCAGTTTAATTTCTATCCCCGCGGCGGCACGATCTTCGATAACCGGGTGACCACCATCAAGATCGATCACAACTTCAACTCACAGCACAAACTCTCCCTGACCACCACCCTGCAGACCCGCCCGGGCGACTATTCCGGCCAGGGGTGGGGAATCAATCTGCCGATCGACGGCAGCCAGGATCCGAAGAACGTTCAATCTTTTGACGCCCGCGTGAATTACGATTACATCATCCGCCCGAATCTGCTGAATCACCTGGTTCTCGGCGGCGATGGCATGAACAATCGGGCCCTTACCGTGGGCCTGGGCCAAGGCTGGGACAGCCAACTCGGCATCACGGGACTGCCGAATGACCCGGGAATGTTTCCGGTAGTCAATTTCAGCGGCGGCACCGCCTCTCCGCTTGGTCTCGGCGGGTCCAATTATTCGAATAATGTCAGCTCGCGCCTGGACATGAACGAAAATCTGACCTGGATCATGGGCCGTCACACGATGAAGTTCGGCTTTAATATCATTCGCGAAAGGTATAAGGATTTCGAAGGCGGCGGAGCCGCTGGTGTTTTCGGATTCACCAACCTGACCACCAGTCAGCCGGACGCCAGCAGTTTCAACCAGTGGGGGAGTTCGTTTGCCAGCTTCCTTCTGGGAGACGTCAACAACACCAATACGACCACCATCAGCGATTTGGGTTGGCGCATCAATTATCAGGCGTTCTTCCTGCAGGATGAATGGCGCGCAAACTCTCGCCTCACTTTGTCCTACGGCGTCCGATGGGAGCGGTATCCCGGCCTTTATGAAGAACACAATCGCGCTACTTCCTTCGATCCGAACACGCCAAACCCCGCGGCGGGCGGTATTCCCGGCGCCCTCATCTTTGCGGGTACCGGCGCCGGCCGCGACGGGCACCGCGCATTCGCCAACACGTGGCAGGGTTTGGCCCCCCGTCTGGGACTTGCGTACGCAGTTAATCCCAAAACCGTGATCCGCGCTTCGGCCGGCATCTTTTATGCGCCCGGCATGACTCAGCGCATGGATGCCACCGGGTTCACGGCCACTCCCAGTTTCAGCTCGCCCGATAGCTACACTCCCGTCTACAACTGGGCGAGCCAGTGGCCCCAGAACTGGAATCGTCCCCCGGTTCTGGATCCCTCCTTTGCGAACGGGCAGGGCGTGGCAGCCATTCTCAGTGGCGCCGCCCGTGCGCCGCAGATCGTCACATGGACCCTCAGCGTCCAGCGCCAACTCACCAAGTCCATGGCGTTGGAGGCAAGTTACATCGGCAGCGACTCGACCCACCTGGAGCTTGGCGGGAATCTGACGACATATATGAACACGCTGAATCCCACCTATCTCTCCCTCGGCAGCCTGCTGAATCAGCCCATCACTTCGGCCGCCGCTCAGTCGGCCGGAATTTCTGCTCCGTTCGCCAGCTTCACCTCGCTTCCCAATAAGACCGTCGGACAGGCATTGCGGCCATTTCCGCAGTACACCACCATCAGCATGCCCTACTCTCCAGAAGGGATCTCGAACTATAACGCTCTGCAGTTGAAGTTCACGCGGCGCCTGTCTAACGGGCTGACGCTTCTGGCGTTCTACACCCGGTCGAAGCTCATGACGAACGACGATGTCGCGCCAATCGACCTCGGAGAGGGCGCCGGCAGCATTCAGAATCCGCTGAACCGCGCGCGGAGAGTATTCGGTCAGTCAGGACGATTATCCGAATGCCTTTCGCGTAACCTTCACCTATCAATTGCCCTTTGGAACCGGCAAGCAGCTTCCTGAAACAGGGTGGCGTCGCAAGCTGGCTGGCGGGCGGCTGGGAGCTTTCCGGCTCCGTTCTCCGGCAATCCGGACCGCCGCTCTCGATTAGCGGGAACACCAGTCTCTCGCAGTTCGGTTTCCCGACCGTTCGCGCCAGTTATGTGCTCGGCCAGGACGTCTACGGAAGCTATTCCGGGAGGTTTCAATCCAGCCACCGACCGGTACCTGAATCGCGAGCTTTCTTCAATCCCGCCGCTTTCCAATTCGGAACCGACGGCCGGGTGCTGAGTTGGGTGCGGGGCCCGGCGGCCAACAGCGAGGCGCTCTCCCTACAGAAAAATCTCAACCTCACCGAGCGAATCAAGGCGGTGTTTCGCGCCGATGCAACGAATCCGTTTAATGTCGTGCGCTGGAGCAATCCGAACACCAGCATCACCAGTGCCAGTTTTGGCGTGATCAGCGGATCGCAGGGTGCGCGGGTGATTCAGCTTTCACTGTCGGTAAATTTCTAAGGTACCAATGAACAGACGGCAGTTCGGACAATTTCTTCGGGCGGGGGAGCGCTGCTTGCAGGCGGCGCCGGCCGCGGCCCAGGAGGCCGACTCCGGAACGCCGCTCTTTACTTCGCCGACGGCTATCACGGCGGCGCCAAAGGCCACATGCCCGACGGTGCCTGGCGCGACATCCTCAACACGATGCGGCAGATTCCGTCATGGAAACTGGGCCTCGATATTGAGCCGGAGTCGTGGGACGCCCTGCTGCGGGATGACCCGGAAGCCTATCGCGAGTTGAAGGCCTATCTCGAAAGCGACGGAGCGCGATGCCGCGCATAGAGATGTCTGGCCGCGACGTTTTCTCAGCCGTACGGATGGGCGGTGAACGGCGAGAGCAACATCCGGCAATTCACCAGGGGCATGGAGATGATCCGGCACCATTTCCCACGGCGTCTCTCGAAACCTATGCGGTTCAGGAGCCCTGCTGGGCAAGTTGCCTGCCGCAGATTCTGCGATCGCTGGGCTTCACTGCGGCTGTGCTGAAGGATCCCGGGAACCGCGTGGGGAGGCTACGCCGCCGGCTTCGACGCCGAACTGGTCAACTGGGTCGGCCCGGACGGCACGCCATCCCTACAGTCCCCCGATATGCTTGCGAAGACGTCGTAAAGGTGTACGAGACGGAATCCGGAAATCCTACTCCCGAATTCGCGCGCAAATGTGTGGAGCACGGCATCCGGCATCCCGGCCGGGACCTACCTGCAGGATCTGGGCTGGGTCGCCAAGCCGCATATCGTCAGCGCGACTTTATCCGCTACGTCACCTGGCGGGAATACTTCCATCACATCGCCGATCCGCCGTCCAAAAACTGGAACTTCAGTATCGAAGACATTCTGACAACGCTGCCGTGGGGCGAAAAACGCTGCAATTGGTCGCGCAGCAGGAACGGTCGGCCGAAAATCGCATTCTGGTCGCGGAGAAGATGGCCGCGCATCGCGTGGATGGAAGACGTACCGCGTGGCCCGCGGCGCGAACTCACGGAAGCCTGGGACAACCTGCTCTGGGCCCAGGGCCACGATCCTTGGATCACGGCCACCACCCGCACCGGACGCCAGGCATGGGCATTTCAGGTGGCCGCCGGAACCATGCAGACCGAAGAGGCCGCCAATCCGATCGTCAACGATGCCTCCGGCTTCGCTGCCGGCGGAAACGCCGCCCGCAGGCGAAGGCCTGCCGGCGACGCAGTGGCTGCGCGTGATGAACACGCTGGCAGACGAAAGCGACGAAGTGGTCGAAATCAATTTCTCCACTGACCGGGGCACGCGCTCGGTTCGCGTCCTCGACGCTCAGGGCCATGAGATCCCTTCCCAGCCCATTCCCACCCGAAGGTACTCGTCAAGCGGGGCACGGCGACACAGCCGGCAGAGGCAGGCCGGCTGCGCGGACTCGCTGCCCGGAAGAGTCGCTGAATGCCTCCACCATCCTGTTCCGCGCACGCGTGCCGGCAGTCGGCTCGAACCTATACCGGCTGCAACCCCGCACCGCCGACGCGGAGAAGCCTGCCGGAGTTCCCCATCGCCCGCTCCGCCGAAGACGGTTCGATTCTGCTGGAAAGCGACCTCTACCGTCTTCGCATTCGATCCGGCGCGCGGCGGCGTGATCACCAGCCTGCTGGCGAAGAAATACGGCAAGGAGTTTTGCGACCCTTCCGCGAAGCAGGCGTTGAATGAATACCGCGGATACTTCATCGAACAGAAGCGGTGGCGGAGCAGCACCGAACAACCAGCCACGGTAAGCATCATCGAGAACGGTCCGATGCAGGCGCGGGTTCGAATCTCGGGCCAGGTCGGCGGGGTGCCGTGCCAGACTATGGTTGACGCTGGCGGAAGGCCGGCGGCGGATCGATTTTCAGGTTCGCTTCAATTACGAACACGAGACCTGGATCGGCGACCCGTGGGATATCAAGCCGGAAGATCGCCGCAGCGAACCTCGCCGCTCGCAGAACGATGGCCGCCAGAAGCTGCAGGCCTTCTTTCCGGTCGCCTCCGCAATCAATCCATCTATAAAAATGCTGCCTACGACGTCTGCAAGAGCCGCAACACGGACACGTTCTTCCAGCGCTGGGACGAGATCAAGCACAACATTCATCGTAAACTGGGTCGACGTCTTTGACGAGCGCGAAAAGCTCGGGCTCGCGGTTCTTTCGGACCACACCACGGCGTATACACACGGCCCGCAACATCCTCTGGCGCTGGTGCTCGGCTGGGGATGGGAGGGCGGTTTCTGGTGGGGCAAGCGGCCTTTGGTGGGAACCACCCAGATCGGCTACGCTCTGGTTCCGCATCAGGGACTTTGGGATGAAGCGGGCCTATTGCCGAAGAAGTCGCACGCTGGCACGAGCCGCTGCTTCCTTTCCTGTTGGAAGGCGCGCCGCCGGCCGGCTCGCGGCTTCCCGTTCCCTGATTCACGTAAGCACCCGGCATTGAAATCCCCACCATCCAGGTGGACACAGACCGCGCTCTCGTGCGGCTGTTCAATGCCGCGGGACCCGATTCGGAATTCGCCGTGTCGTTCCTCGCGCGGCCATCCCGGGTGGAGTT
The DNA here is from genome assembly GCA_963796675.1 of Terriglobia bacterium. GTDB lineage: Bacteria > Acidobacteriota > Terriglobia > Bryobacterales > Bryobacteraceae > CAWCDJ01. Next base: position 126,682 of record CAWCMS010000010.1, on the reverse strand, counting down.
GGTGGAACTGAGCGGCAAGCCCGTTCGTGAACTGCCTGTTCGCCGCGAGCTCTGACGGGCGTTACGCGGTGAGACTCGCAATGCCCCGGTTTGGGATCCGGACGCTGCGCTGCGAACTCGACACTATGCATGTCGGGTAGACAAATGCGCCGAGCATGGATCGCGGATTGTTCTGCTCAATGTACTCGCCGCTCAATCCCCGGCGACGCGCGCCGCGGCCTCCTCGAAGAAGCCAACTCCAGCTACCGGCAACTTCGTTCCGCCGATGCTGTCCGGCTGTACCGGGAATATCTTGCAGTCTATCCCGAGCGCGCAGATGTTCACGTCTTCCTGGGCGCCGCCCTGCTGAATTTGAATCAGCTCGACGACGCGCTGGCGGAAGCTGCCCGCGCCCTGCGACTGGACCACAAGATGGCAAAGGCTTACGAGCTGGAAGGCCGTGTTTTCACCAGCCGCCAGCAATGGGAAGCCGCCATTCGCTCGTTCGATACCGCTGTCAGGCTGCGAACCTGGAGATCCCGATGCCTGGTATTTCGCCGGGCGCGCCGCCTATCAGGCGAACCTGTTCGAGAAGGCGCTGAGCAACTTCGATAGCGCCCTGCGAATCGGTCCCCCACGAGTCCCGCGTGTACGAGGGTATCGGACTCGCTTACGAAGCATTGGGCCGCTTCAGTCAGGCCGAACATGCCTACCGCGAGGCGCTTTCCCTCGCCGGCTCCGCGTACCGTCCGCCTTTTGAGCTCGGCCGTTTTCTCGTAAAGCAGGGTAGGGCGCCGGAAAGCCTGCCGTTCTTTGCCGCTGCCTTGCGACTCTCTCCGTCGACCGCAGAGGTGCGGTTCGAGTTTGGGCGGGCACTCTATGAAGCAGGCGAGGATCGAGAGGCCTTAACCGTCCTGGAAGCCGGTGTTCCCACGCAGGACTGCCGCATCTACAACCTCCTCGCGAAGGTCCTGCGCCAATGTGGCGAAACAACGGCCGCGGATCGCCAGTTGCAGGAGTTGCGGCACTGCTCGGCGGGAGAAAACTGATGCGGCGGATCCCGCAACTGGTTCTCCGCGGCCTCGATCGCGCTGCTGGCGCTCCTGGCGGCACTGGAATCGCGGGCCGGCGCATCCGCCAAGTCCTTTTCGAGGATGTCACCGCCGGGAGCGGAATCCGATTCATTCTGCATAATTCGGCCAGTCCGCAAAAGCACCAGATCGAGACTATGCCCGGAGGTGTAGCGGTCTTCGATTTCGACAATGACGGATTGCCGGATATCTTCTTCACCAATGGCGCCGCACAGCCGTCGTTGACCAAGTCGGGACCCGCATATTCCAACCGCCTCTATCGCAACAAAGGCAATTTCCAATTTGAGGACGTGACCGAAAAGGCCGGAGTCGGCGGTGCCGGCTATGATATCGGGGCCGCCGCGGCGGACTACGATAATGACGGAAATGTCGATTTATTCGTGGTAGGAGTAAATCACAATACGCTGTTTCATAACCGCGGCGACGGAACGTTTGAAGATGTGACCCGAAAGGCCGGGCTGGGGTCGACCGATTGGTCGGTATCCGCCGCCTGGCTGGATTACGACAATGACGGGAAGCTCGACCTCTTTGTCGTCTACTATGTCGGATGGGACCCGGCCCACGAACCATGGTGCGGCACGGGCACGGTTCGGACTTACTGCCACCCGCGCTTTTACGAGCCCCTTGCGCAACCGCCTGTATCACAACAATGGAGACGGGACCTTTACCGACGTTTCATCGCCATCAGGCATCGCGGCGTCGCCCGGCAAAGGCATGGGAGTCGCCGTGGCGGACTACGATCACGACGGCTGGATGGATATTTTCGTCGCCAACGATTCCGTTCCGAATTCGCTGTTTCACAACGAACACGACGGCAGATTCACGGAGGTCGCCATGCGCGCGGGGGTGGAGTGAATGACGACGGCATTGCCGTTTCCTCCATGGGCGTCGATTTTCGCGATCTCGACAACGACGGCAACGAAGATTTTTTCATTACCGCGCTGGCCAGCGAACGTTTCTCCTTTTCCGTAACCTGGGACGCGGCCTGTTCATGGATGCCACTTATAAGAGCCAGATCGGGACGACTCAGCCGGACTTTCAGCGGTTGGAGCACCGGTGTCTTCGATTTTGATAACGACGGCTGGAAGGACATCTTTGTCGCTTGCGGAGACGTTCAAGACAACACGGACCAATACTCGGACCGAAAGCCCCGGGAGCCGAATCTCCTGCTTCTCAACCAGCGGAATGGAACTTTCGATCGTTCCTGTTGGCGCGCCGGCGATGTATCGTGGAGCCGCGTTCGCCGATTTCGACGGCGATGGCCACTGGATGCCATAGTTACGCGTTTGAACGAGCCGCGCGGTACTACTGCGCAACGTGACGGACACCACAATCACTGGCTGAATGTGCGGCTCAAGGGTCGTGCGAGCAATCGCGACGGCATCGGCGCGCGCGTGATTCTGAAGACGCAGCGGGCCGCAGGTGAATCACGCGACATCGGCCGTAGGCTATGCGTCTTCAAGCGACCCGGCAGTCCATTTCGGACTGGGGCCGGAGTCCGTGCGCGCCAACTCGATATCGAGTGGCCCAGTGGCCGGAGGCAGGTCCTGCGTAATGTAGCGGCCGACCGCCTGATCGGGGTCGGAGGAGCCGGGTATCCGCTAGGTCTCTGGCCGCGAGGTTTCCTGGCCGTTTGCGCTACATCCGAAGCGGCTATTCCCTGTTTCGCGGGAACGGGAAGCGAGAACGCACGGCGAGGACCAAGTCATGGTCACCCGCTTTGGAGCCACTGTAGAATCCCACCGTCGCATTCAAGCGGATGAAGAACGTATCGCCCTCTGGGCCGTGTAGCGGCCCTCGTTGCCGTCCGCACCGCCGCCGGCCACCATGTCGCCATGCCCCGGAGAATGTAGTAGATCTCTTCTTCCATTTCGTGGTGGTGCGGGATGTTGGTCCCGCCCGGAGCGAAATCCATAATGAACAGGCTCACCATCTGGCTGGCGGCGGCCAACCGGTCGCGCTTGCTTTGGTGGTGCCCATCAGCAGTTTGAATAGCGCGGTGGGCCCGTGCCCCAGACCTCGTCAGTGGCACATCATCGGCGTTGGCCAGCATCAGCTTGGGCGTGGGAGCGACATTGGTTCCGCCGCGGAATCTTGAATCCCATCACCAGCAACCGGACGGCCTGGTTCGATTGGTTCGCCATTCCGTGCCTCACGCCGACGGGAAGATACATGAAGTCATTCTTCTTCACCGGCACCCTTCTGGTCCTCATACAGCAGAATGCCGTTGCCTTCGAGAATGTAGTAGATCTGCTCTTCGGAGGGATAGCTCACGACGGCGCTGGTCCCCGCCGGGTCCACGGTCAGTTCGCCGTAGCGGGCGATCCCCTTGAGTTGCCTTGCTTGGGAATCGCCGGCGCCGAATGCCGGGCGGTACGAAGCGCCGGAGGAGTTAGCCGTGAGCTCGTCGGCTACCGGCTGAACTTCCGGCAGGGAGCGCCTCAGAAATGTGGGGTCGGCCGCCAGCGCGAGCGACGCGGCGGCCAGACCGGTCAGTATGCACTTGATGAAGCGCATGAAGTCTCCTGGCGGATCTACTCAAAGGTTACACAATTGCACCACTTGCCGGTTTCATCGTAATGCGGCCAGGGCCCCCCGGTATGGAAACCGGAGACGATCCGGATCATCGAACATCGGCGTGGGCTCGAAGTATCCCGGCCGGCGCAGATGTTCCTTCACAACCGCATCGTTGAGTTCCAACCCGAGCCCGGGCTTCTCCGGAACTGTCACGTAGCCTTTGTCGATAATCGGTTTGGGAACGCCGGTCACCAGGTCCTGCCACCAAGGCATATCGAGCGCGTGGTTTTCCATGGCCAGGAAGTTGTTACCGAACGTGGCGGCGCAGTGGTAGCCGGCGAAGCCGCCGATGGGCGACCCCGCATGGTGCATGGCCACGCGAATGCCGCGCCTTTCGGCATAGTCGGCAATCCGCTTGGTTTCGAGCAGCCCGCCGGAGGTTTCGATATCGGGATGGATGCCGTCCACCGCGTGGTTGTCGAGCAGTTCCTGGAAACCGCCCTGGAGCGCGAAGATATCCTCGCCGGTCAGGACGGGAGTGATGGTGGCGTCGGAGATGGTCTTGTACGCCCGCCAATTCAGGTACGGATACTCACTTCCTTCGGGAATCTGGAGTAGGTCTTCGGCCCAGGAAAGCTGGTAGGGCTCGAATGCCCTGGCATAGCGGATGGAATCGTTGATATTGAGCGGGCCGAAATGGTCGGCGGCCAGAGGCGTGCCCTGGCCGATCACGTCGCGGATGGCAGCGATGTACTCGCAGAGATACCCCAGACCCTTTTCGGTGCAAACGCCCCGTTCGTTGAGCGCGCCGGGGCGGTCGCGCAGCATGTCGGACTGCAGGTCCATTTTGAAGAAGGTCAATCCCATTTCCTTGCGCTTGCGCATGCGCTCGGCGTAGACCTTCGGATCGGGGTGGCTGGTCGTATCGGCGTAAATACGGATACGATCCTGTCTCTTATTGCCGAGCAGCCGGTAGGCGGGAACGCCGTAGACCTTGCCCGCGAGATCGTGAAGCGCCATATCGACAGCGCTATAGCCTCCGCCCATGCGGCCATGGCCGGCGAATTGGCGAATCATTCTCAGATTACCCTCGATGTCCAGAGGGCTTCTCCCTACCAGGTGGGCCTTGAGGATGAGAGCGATGCCTTCGACTCCTGCGTCGCGAACCTCGCCCAAACCATAGACGTCCTGATTGGTATAGATCTTGATCAGCGGGTAATCGTAATTGGCGGCTACCCTGCATGCACGCATATCGGTGATCTTCAGGGTGCTGGGTGCGGAGTTGCGGTTCACGGCCTCCTGCGCGCTCACCGAGCCCTCGGTTGCCTTGAACAAGGGACCGAACATCGCCGCGGCGGCGGCACTTCGAAATATCGACCTGCGTGTCAGTTTTGCCTTCCGTAGTCTGCTGATCATAGTTTCCTCACTTATCGAGATCCTGATTCCGTTGCAGTCCGGCCCTATGCGTCACGGCGACGCGGGCCTCCAGCTTTCCGATAATCGAAGACGACATCGTCAATACGCGAACCGATTACCTCGATCCGCTTCAGATCGCGAGTTCCCACGCCAAGTTCCTCCGCCAGGCGCAGTGTGCTGTCGCAAGTTTCGAACGGCGCGGTACCGCGATCCGCCATCGGATCGAAACCCATGACGGCCGCGCCCACGGCATCCACACAAACCACGTTCGTTCCGGCCACCAGTAAAGCAGGTCTCACGTGCCTTGTGTCGGGGCCTATGCCTTCCCCAGCGGTCTGCGACTCGATGCCGTCAATGATGGCGAGATCCACCGGCCGGGCAGCGACTAAGTCGGCGACGCATCGGGGCACCCGATATCCGCCCTGTCGCGGGCTCTTCGGATCGATCTCCGGCGGCGAACTTCTAGAGGGCTGCCGCGAGCCCGTGTGGATGGGGTAGCGCCCACCGAGAGGCACTCTCCCGGGCTCGTCTTCGGGAGCCCCGTCACCATAAATCGTGCACGGAGTAATCCCGAAACAGTTCTTCATGGACAAAGTGACGCCGGCCGTCAGATGCTCCTTCATCTTCCCGATGGAGACGAAGACGTCGCAGTCAGCGTAGGAGTGGTTGAGATCGAATGCCGGGAACAGGTGGCCTCCGTGGGGCACGGGGAACCGGATGTATTTTCCGCCAGAGCCGAGGAAATTCGTATTCTCGAACTCTACGCGCGCGGCGGCACTGGTGAACATTCCCGGGTCCCATCCGGCCGCGGTCATGAACTCCTCGACTGGCTCGGCCGATTTCCACGGACTTTCGAGCAATCGGACCCGTCGGGCTCCCGCCCGTCCCATTAGATGAATAGTGCCCGCAATTACCGCGGGGTGCGTCCAGGTGGTGCGGCCGATCGGCAGATAGCCCAGCCGGGAATCAGGGTTGCCGGTGAGGTTGATCTTCACCGCGACGGTCTTCCCTTTGACCAGCCGCTCGAGTCCGCCAAGATAGCCGAACATTTTTTCGAGAGCCGGCAGCAGTTCGCGGCCGTATGAGTGGCAGCGGACGAGCGCCACCGAGGCGGCAGGCGCTTCGAACGCCCGGACGAATCCCGGCATCAAGCCGGTCCCGACAGCCGCCAGTCCGGCATTGCCCAAAAGGCTGCGGCGAGTCATCCCGCAACAGGTGATCCGCTTGTTAGTCACGATGTCTTCTCCCGGGCGGCTCACGACTGGAACTCCAGGGCCGCGTAGTACGAGAAAGCAGGCAGATGGAGCTCCAGGCGTCCTTCCGCCATTACTGGCGCCAACATGGTGGGGTCTCCGCTTCCGATCACGTGCATGGCGACGGAACGCCGGGGCCGCACTAACGCCAGACTTACCGACGCGTTCGGACTGCTCGTGAAGCTCACTAACTGGAGCAGTTCCCGGCGCCGGTCCGAGGTGACGGAATAATGCTCCCACAGTGAACCAGCATTAAACAGCCGGACCGGATCGTTACGCCGCTTCACCAGGCTGTGCACGTCCGCGGCAAGGAAGTAGGGATCGTCCCATTCCTGTGTCGCGATGGCAATCGAGCCCTTCCCGAACGAGCGAAGATCGTATCCGCGAACCGGGCACCGGAGCGAGGTCCCTCCGGAGAACAGGGAAGCCAGAGAACGAGGCACAATGACCAGGCCGCCGGCCCTCGCAAACGAGTCGAGCTGCGCCTTTAACCCGGAGGACGGCGGATCGCTGTCCACATACAAGACGCCCGGAAGACCTTCCAGTTTCTGACTCGCCGGATTGGACCTGTCCAAAACGCGATACAGAAGGTTCCGGCGGGAAGCCAGGTTGAGCACTTCCTGCGCGAGAAACTCGTCCTTGCCGGCAAAGGTCGAAAGGATGCCAATCGATCCCCAGGGCTCCCAGGCGGCCCAATCGCGGTGCTTCTCGAAGAACGTGAGCGCCGCCACGATGCTACGCCAGGTTTTCGCGGCAGAGGCGTTGCCGGCGGGCACCCCCTTGCGGAGTTCCTCATCGAGGTTGACCGTCCAGTGCGCCCCGGCCGCGGCGGAGTCGGCGATCGCGATGGAGTATGAATCCGCGCCGGGAAGCGGATCGTCTTTGGCCGTTTCGAACCCGAGCCACACCGGCTTGCCCGGCGCGCGTACGGCCGCTAACCTCGCAACCCACGAATTAGAATCGATCCAGGGAGCGCCTGTGGGGCCCGCTTCGACTTCATTTGCCCCGCCTCTCGAGGACAGTTTGATCCGCGGCCATGGAAGGCCTACGATCACCGTTTGGGGACTCTGGGAATCCCACCGGACTTCGGCCAGAGGCGCTGGAGATAACGCGCTCCATTCCAATACCGTCAGACCAGCGCCGCGGGCCTGCGCGGCGATCGGGCTCGCGCCGCCCAGGTCATCGAACAGCAGACAGTTAATCGGACTGCCCGCCAGGAATTGCAAGGACGCCGGATCGGTCCAAGTGGCGGGCCAGCGAAATGGCACGAGATGATCAGATGACAAATAGTTTCTCCCGAAGGGTTCAGTGTCCGAAGCCTTGAGTCTCCGGAACCGGCTAAGTCCCCTGGCAGGGCAGGCCTCCTGGAAGGATGGCCTGCCCTGTCGAATCCTAGAACGTCAGCCGAAGACCGAGTTGCAGTCGACGCCCGTAATCCTGGGCATAGATATCCGTGGATTTTCCGAATTGGCTGCTGCCCACAGTCATATTCGGATCGTTCCAGTTCATGTTGTTGAGGGCGTTGAAGGCGTCCATGTGCAACTGGAAGCGCATTCGCTCCGTGACGTTGAAGTCCTTGTTCAGCGTGCCGTCGATGTTGAAAAACCGAGGCCCGCGGATGCCGGAATAAAACCATGGGTTCGTGGCGCGGGTATATGCCGGCAGGAGCGAAAACACCGCAGTATTGAACCAGGCGTCAGGCCCCGGGTTCGAGGTCTGAGGGTTGCCGTTCACCAGCATTCCAGGAAATTGCAGGAGGTCGCCTGAATGCCATGTCACTACGCCGGCCAGGTTCCAGCCGCCCACCAAGGCGTCCAACAAGCGGGGGGCGCTCGCCATATACGTTCGCCCCTTGCCGATAGGCAGTGCCCAGGTGCCCGACGCTACGAGGCGGTGCCTGGGGGTGCCCGAATCCTCCGAACCAAACTCCCTCAGGTAATTCGCGACACCATCGTAGAATGTCTGGTTGGTCTGAACGTGATAATTATAGGCGACCAGCAACGTGTAGCCGCTACTGAAAGACTTAGTCGCCTTCATCTGCAACGAGTGGTAAATCATGCTGCCGCCGGAGATCCCGTCAATCTCGGTCAAATTGCCGTACTGCGGATACGGCCTTGCCAGTTCAGTCACCGGAATCGTAGCTTCGTTCCACAATGGACCGGGGGACTGGTTGGGGATTGCGAGATTATAGAACGGGTTGGCGATGGTTGCGTTGGTCGCCGCTCCGTACTGTAGCGCGATCCGAGGGTCGATCTGGTTGATGTTGTAATTGACGTTGTTGATCTGACCCGTCCGGTTAAAGAAGTAAGTGACGTCGGCAATGATCCCCTGTGGCAATTGCCTTTGGAAGGAGATATTCAGCCGGTTGCTGAAAGAGTGTGGACGGTTCGGGTTGAAGAACGACAAATCGCCTCCAATCCCCGTGTAAGTACCATACGTCTTCCCGATGCTCGGTTGTATGGGAAACGAGGACGGGAACGGATTCGACAACGACATTTGTGGCACGCCCAGCACGGTTGGAGGCGTATCCGTATAGTTGGAATAACCCGTGGTGGGCGGCCCGAACTGATCCTGCGCATTCTCGTCCATACTCCAGGGCGTTACGTACCGGCCGTATCCCGCTCGCACTGACATTTTGTCACTCAGCCGGTAAGCAAAGCCGACACGGGGCGACCATGTGCCCGAATCCGAATTCCATGCTCCCGGATGGCTGCTGCTGGTGAACTGAAACGCGCCGTCCAGATTCCAGGAACCGCTGTAGAACTGTTTGACCGCGGCCGGAATCTGTAATCCCTGCAGTTCGGGGATGGCGGTTGTGAGATTGAGCGGCGCTGTGGCGCGATTCTGGGCTTCGGTGAAGGGCTGTTCATACTCCCAGCGCAAGCCGAGGTTCAAGGTGAGGTTCTTCGAGAGTTTCCAGTCGTCGTTGACGTAAACGCCATAGAATCGGCTGGAGAAATTGGGGGTGACCAGGCTCGGCATTGAGGTTTCATTGCTGTCCCAGCCGCTGGCGCTGGCTCCTACGGGGACGACCGCGCCCAGCAGGAATGACGCATACGGATTTCCCGCAACCGCTATGTTCGGATTGACATAGGTAGAGTTGGTGATGTCGCCGTTGAACCCGAAGCCTGGATTAGACAACTGAAGCAGACTTGGCGCATGGGTACCGAGAGTCTCGAAGCCGGCCTTGAGGTAGTGAGACGACACCTGCCGCGCGATCTTCACATTGAGGCCGTTGCCGCTCGGAAGCTGGTTCCAGAAGCCGCCGCCCGGTCCCATATCGACCCATCGTCCGCCATCTCCGCTGATGGACATGCGTGCGTCCAGCTTGGTAATGGTTGGATCCGTATACAGCGCCTGATAGAAATTCGTGTTCGGATACAGGGAAGCGAAGGTCCAGGCCTGTGCCTGAGCGCCGAACGATGACTGATCCGTGAAGTTGTGATAATCGACGCTCCCACTGATCACTGTCCGAGGCCCGAAGGTATAGGTGACGGTGCCTGAATACGTGTTGCCGTCGCGATTGCTGCCGCGGTCATTATCGAAGAGTGGAGAATCGGTCGGGTTCGAGGACGTAACGGGAGTCCGAAACAGTTGCACACGGAAGCTCACGTTGAGATTGTTGGTGACGTGAAAATCGACTCGGTCGGCAAAATTCTTATAGGGATAGTTGATTGGCAAGTTGGCGACGTAGTTCCAGAGGTGATCGTATCCTTGGCCCGGTCCGTTGGGCTGCCAGAGCGCCGCCATGTACTTCGCCGCGATGGGATCCTGCCGCGAAGCGGGGATGGTGTTGCCGGGGAACGGGGTGCGCGTGATGGTTTGGCCGTTGGCGGACGTCTGTGTACTCCACGGGTCATAGATGGCATCGAGGCCGCCGGCTCCGTTAATCGACTGGGAGAAATTGCCCTGTCGCTCGAGAGTGGTCGGAAGGGTAGCGGTGTACGGAGAGGCTGCCTGCGCCCATTTCCATCCCTCGTAGGATACGAAGTTGAACAGCCGGTTCTTCAGAATGGGGTTGCCGACAGTTCCTCCGTATATCTGTTGACGATCCTCGTTGAGCGTGCGGAAGATCCGGTCCGATACCGCGCTGGCCCAGGGATACCGCCCGTTATAGTAGGCGCTTCCATGCCACTGGTTGGTGCCGGATTTGGTGACGATGGAGACTGAGGAACCGGAACCGTGCCCGAATTCAGCGTCCACTGTGTTTTGCGAGATGGTGATCTCCTCAACCATATCGGGAGTGGGGACATATCCGGTCTTCACACTGATCCCCACACGGCTGCCATCCACTTGCAGGTCGTTGGAGTAGCTGGCGCCGCCTCCGATGCTCAAATTGTTGGGACCCCAACTGTTAAACGGGTTATATTCGCTGTTGCTGTCGTTCTTCAGCACAGATGGATCGAGGGTAGCCAGAACGAAAGGGCTGCGATAAAGCTGGGGTATTCCTTCCGCGATTTTCGAGTCAACCGCTGTTTCCAGTTTGCTCGTCGTCAACTGCACCTGGCTCGCTCCCGCGGCGACTGTCACGGTTTCGCGGACGTCGCCTGTTTTTAGTGTGGCGTCCACCGTGATGTCGCCATGGGCTGTTACCGGTACGTTCTCCTGAAGGAACCGGGTAAACCCGGTGCTTTCGATGGTGATGGTGTAAGAGCCGGGTTCCACAAGGTCAAAGATGTAGCGGCCGGACTCGTTGGTGCTCCGCACCGTGGAGATGCCCGTATTGACATTCTTCAGCGTGACATTCGCGCCTGGAATTACGGCATCGGTTGTGTCCCTTACTGTGCCCTGCACTCTGCCGCGATAGTCTTGGGCCATCGAGACCATTGCAACCAATGTCAGGAGAAAGAAGGTTGTGATCGCGGCCATGGTCGCGGCGCCAACCCGACCCATGACCTTGTTAAGCACGCCTTGACGCGGGTGTGCTGATCTGATCTGTTTCATATGGTCGCCTCCCGGACCTTCGGGTCGATTGCTAACCGTACATTCGCCCTGCAAAGCCCCGTTTGGGAGCGGCTTGAACGGAGCGCCTTCGGTGAACGGCGGACTGAGCCTCGTTTGCCTCATAGCCTCTAGAGCCTTTCCTCTCATGGTTTCGCCGCGGCCCGTTGGGAGCCGCGGTGTCTTGCAGCCATTTCCCTCGATTGGCGAAGCCGGGTATTCGCGGGTTTCCCGCCCACCGGCTCTAAGTTGAACTGCATTGAAGATCGTGAGATGGCGTCACGGACGGACTGATCTCCACGCAATGTTGTTCCTTCCAGAACTGCAAAGTGACGCGGACGAACGTCTCGCGGGCGACCTTCGGATCTCGGGTACGCAATCCCTCGAGAATGTCCCGGTGCTGCTCGATCGCGGCCACCAGGTCAGGACGTATACCGGACGACGGGCCTCCCAAAAGGGCGAACGCAAATAGCCCAAATGTGGTGCGCTCCAGGGCTAGCAGCAGGCAGTCGTTGCCGGTCAGTTTCCAAATCAGTTTATGGAACTCCATATCGCTCTTGTGATACAGAGTCAAATCGGGTTGGTGTGCGGCTGCGGCGAGTTGATTCAGGGATTGCTCCAGATCCCGCAGCGCTTCCTCCGTAACGTTCGGCGCGGCGCGTTCCATCGCGAGCGACTCGAGAGCCATACGGACATCGTGTGTTTGCCGGTATTCGTCGGCACTCAGTTCGGTGACGTAGGTTCCCCTCTTCTGGGACTTGCGAACGAAGCCCTGGGTCTCGAGTTCGTGCAACGCCTCGCGTAAGGTCGGCTGGCCAATTCCAAAGTGGGAGGCCAACTTCTGTTCCACCAGCCGCTGGCCGGGCCTGAGCCGGTCTGAAAGGATCGCCTCCCTCAACCTGGCCGCAACCGTTTCCGGCAACGACGGCGCCCGTGCTACTGCTTCAATGTCAAACGCATCGAAGCCGGTTTCAGCGTGGCGGATGGATGATCTATCATCTCTAATCATTGAAAGCCGATTTATATGAACAACCTGTGCCATTTTGCATCGTTAGAATCGGTTCGTACACAGTGATCAGGTTTCGTAACAGGTTCGTACGTTATTGAAAATAAACATCATAATTTGGCTTTAGTGCTTAACAGTTATGTGATAGTATCCGTGCAGGGTTTCTTATGCCGCCCCCCAGGGAAAGAGCTACGGACCCAGTACCGAATCCAGACAGGCAAGGCACGGCGCACCAAGCCACCTTGCAGTCGCCAGACGAGATCAGGCGGGAACTGGATTCGGTGCTCGATAGTGCCGAGTTTCGCGGCAGCCATCGTGGCCAGGTCCTACTTCGCTATCTGGTTGAGAGTGCGCTCAAGGGAGGCGACGAGCGCTTAAAAGAGCGGACGATCGGAATCGAACTGTTTCACCGCGAGGCTAGTTACGACACCGGGCAGGATGCGATTGTCCGCGTGGCCGCCAACGATGTCCGCAAACGGCTCGCCGCTCATTACCAGCATACCGATCCGGTGCTCCCCGGCCCGAAGCTTCGTATCTCATTGGCTCCCGGCTCTTACATTCCGGATTTTGAGACCCCGGAAAAGGCTTTGCCCGGTTCAACTGAGGAGCACCAGCCGTTTTCCGCGGTTCCGGGACACAGCGCGGGGATGGGGCGCGGCCGTATGCAATGGGTCGTCACCGGCGTGCTAGCCGCGGCTTGTGCATTGCTCGCGATTCAAGACGTGGCACTGCGATCTAAGGCGGCGCAGCCCGCTCAACCCGCCATTCTGCCCTGGTCGCAAATTACGACGCCCGGCGGCACCGTTACGGTAGTCCCCGCCGATGCCAATTTCTCCTTTTATAAGTCGCTCGTTCACTCCGATCAACCTTTGCCCGTTTACGCGAGCCAGCGATGGCTCGACGAGATTGCCAGCCGTGTCCCCTTTATTTCCGATCTGAACCGGATGACCTTAACCAGCATTGCGGACGTATCCATATCGGCGCGAATTGGAAGCGTGCTGCAGCGCGCCGGCAGTTCGATCTCCGTCCGTTCCGGCCGGATTGTTCAAGTAGGCGATTTCAAATCGGACCGGTCAGCGATCCTGCTAGGCAGCGCTTATGCGAATCCCTGGGTGGCCTTGCTGAATGACCACCTCAACTTCCGGATTGAATACGACCCGCTCCTCGAGAAGCAGGTTTGCAAGAATGCTTCGCCGCGCCCCGGCGAATCCGCAACTTACGTAGGGACCGCACACACCCCAAATCCCGGTGTGGCTTACGCGATCATCTCATTGGTTCCGAATCTGTCCGGGGATGCCTTCGTCCTGATTATTGCCGGGACCAACATGGAGGGGACTGAAGCCGCGGGGGAACTGGTGACCGACCTGACCCGTTTGGCGAGCGCGCTGCGAAGCCGGGGGATCGATCCAACAGCACGAGTGGGGCAGCTCGAACTCCTGATGCGTGTAGATCACATGAACAACCAGTCCAGCCGCTCGGAGATCATCGCGCACCGTGTGACGCGTTGACGCCGTTCCTCGAGTCGACCGCAAAGCCTTCAGGACTTAGGGACGGGAGCACCCGGGGAACAGCATCTCGCGGAGCCCGCCGGCGCACGCGCATTGCGGCTCGGAGGAGACTTCGGACATCAACCTTCCCAGGGCGCAGCGTGCGGCTGCATCCTGCGAACCGAGCGCCATGGCGGTGCGCAGCTTCTGCCTGGCCTCGCCGGGCCGGACTTTCTCCAGCAGCAGTCCATGAGCCACGTACGGGCGGTCCCATTCAGGCCACTGGGATTCGATCTCCTTCAGTGCTGCCTCCGCGGGGCCGTTCCGCTTCGCCAGAGCCAGCACGATCGCCCGCATGAGCAGCAAGTCCGGGTCGCTTCCGGCGGCCTTCGCCAGAAATTCGAGCGCCGGCTCCTGGCGGCCGTGCCGGATCAGCAGGAGGGCTGCTTCTCTCGCGATTTGCGGGCGCGAAACGGCTAGTTGCAGCCCCTGCTCGAGCACTCTTTCCGACTCGGCCGCCTGGCCCGCGGCATCCAGAATCCAGGCCTTCAGCAGTAGGTAGTCGCCCGAGCGCTGCGGGGCGGGCGTCTTCTCCAGAGTACCGAGCGCCTTAGCCGGCCCTTCCAGGTAGAACGTGGCGATCGCCAAGTCCAGGTTTGCGGCTGGATTCGACGCTGCCGCACGCTCCAGAAATTCCCGCGCCAGCTGATAGCGCTCAAAACCAAGCAGGTAGCTGCCGGCCTGTAGCCACGTCCTGGTCTCCGCATTCCGCGTTAGCAGCACCCGAAACTCGGCATCCGCCTCTTCGCCCCGGCCATCGACCAACAGCAGGCTGGCCAGGCGCAGTTGCAGTTCCGGATCGTCCTCGTGAGCAGCCGCTTCTTTCCGAAGCCGCTCGATTTCATGCCGGCTCCGCTCCGCCGCGGGGAGGCTCGCGGATTCGATCATGGCGGGCTGCCTCCAAGGCCCGCGGACCCGCCGCGGCTGAACCTTTTGGAACTGATCCAGATACTGACGCGCCTCCTGTTCGTGCCCCATATCCATCAAGGCACGGCCCAGGTGCATCAGAATTTCGGGATCGTCGGGCGATATCGCCAGCGCCTGGCGCAAAACCTTCTCGCCGTCGGCGGCGCGGTCGAGGGAGATATAGGCCGCGCCGAGTTGGGTGAGCGCACGGGAATCCCGCGGATTGATCTCGCTGGCCCTCTGAAAATGAGGGATCGCTTCCGCCGTCCGGCCCATTCGATTGAGCAGCCACCCGAGATCGAGTTGCGCGGCAGCCAGCCTCGGGTCGAGGCGAACCGCCGTCGCCAAGTCATCCAGGGCTTGTTTCGGATGATCGCGCCACGTCAACTGGGCCAGGTCGTGGTATCCCAGCGGATCGGCGGGATGCTTCTGGACGTATTGCGTCAGATCCTTCAGCCCTTCCGCCTTCCGAGCGTCGGTGAACCCGCAGACCAGCGCGCGGTCGCGACGGGCAGCATCATCGCCGGGTTTCAGCCGGAGGTATTCGTCATAAGCCAGGGCCGCGTCCCCGTAATATTCACCAGCTTGGGCAGCGTGCGCCATGGCGAGCGAAATCTCGGGACGCCCCGGGGCCAGTTGCCTGGCTTGGGCCAGAAGATAGATCGCGCGGGTGTAGTCGCCGGTGGCGCCGCTCACTCCCGCCAGTTCCATCAGCGCGTCGGGATTGCGGGGCTGAAGTTGCACGGCCACTTGGAGGGCGTGGAGCGCTCGGTCATATAACTTTGCGCGAGCCGCGGCACGACCCAGATTGAACAGGACATCGAAATCGTCCGGGTGCTGAACCAGCACGGCGTTGAATGCCGTGACCGCCCGATCATACGCACCGATCCGGGCGCAGGTCATTCCATAGAGATATTCCAGGCGTGGATCGGCGGCCGCCTCGCGCTGTACGCCGTCCAGCATCGCCAAAGCTGCCGCAGGTTTACCCGCCAACTGAAGCGCCTCCGCCCGGAGCATGCGGGTGCCCGGCTGGGAATCGTTCACTTCGGCCAGGTATTCGATTGCCCGGGCACCCTCATGCCGGTCTACTGCCAGGCGAGCCAGTTGCAGGTTAGCGTTGGAGTGATGGGGGTTGATTCTCAACAGGCGTTCGAAATACGCGCGGGCCTTCTCCGCATTTCCGCACAGCAGATAGTGGTTGCCCAGGTTGTTCAAGAGCGGGGCCGAAGGCGGCCCTTGCGCCAGAGCCTGCTCGTAGATTCGTTCGGCCTCCGCGCATTTTTGTTCCGCATCCAGGCGTGCAGCCTGGCGCAGCGGGCTCTCTTGCGCTACTGCGCCGGGCGCGAACACCAGGAGCAGAAGCCAAACGGCGGCCATGATCTTATCGGCCATTCGTCGCCCGTATTATACACTGGGGTTGCCGTGAACCGTTCCATTGCGGGATTGGCCGCATTCACCGGGCTTGCCTGCGCCGCTGCGCTCTGGCAGGCTCCTGGAGCCGGCGTTCGGACCGCGGTGCGCCGTCCGCACTTCACCGACATTACTTCGCGATCGGCAACATCCTACATCACCAACAACAGTTACCACGGCCGGAAGTATTTCCAGCAGCCTATGTGCGGCGGCATCGGGATTCTGGATTTCGACAATGACGGCCGCATGGATATCTTCTTCAGCAATGGCGCTCAGTTACCGGAATTGACGAAAACCAATCCTTCTTTCTACAACTGCCTGCTGCGTAACAGGGGCGATGGAACTTTCGAAGACGTAACGGCCAAGGCCGGCATCGCGGGCGAACATCTCGACTACAGCTACGGCGTTGCAGTGGGCGACTATGACAACGACGGCTTTCCGGATATCTTCATTGCCAATACCGGCAAGAATACGCTGTACCACAACAACGGCGACGGAACCTTTACCGACGTCACCGACCGGTCCGGGGTGGGAACCAAGCCGACGAAAACCCTGAGCGTCCAGGCTGCCTGGTTCGATTACGACAATGATGGACTCCTCGACCTATTCGTCTCCAACTATACTTTGTGGACTCCAGAGGACGACCGCCGCTGTACCGTTCGAGGCATGGAAGCTTACTGCCATCCGCAGACGTACCCTCCCGTTCCGGATCGGCTCTATCACAATCTGGGCGGGGGAAAGTTCGAAGACGTGACCGATCGGTCCGGCATTGGCAAGTCGCTCGGGAAAGGGATGGGGATCAGCATTGCCGACTTCAACGGGGACGGCTGGATGGACGTGTTTGTCGCCAACGACACCGAACCCAATTTCCTGTTCCTGAATCAGGGAAACGGCACATTCAAGGAGGTGGGGCTCGAGTTCGGCGTCGCCTACAACGACGAGGGCGCTACCGTTTCCGGCATGGGCGCCGACGCCAAGGACTACGACAACGACGGCTTCGTCGATATCTTCTATAACAACTTGATGGGCCAGACCTGGGCGCTGTTTCATAACCAGCACGGCAGGTCTTTCCGCTACACCTCTCCTTCGGCGAAGATTCTCCAATTGAGCGAGCATCTTTCCGGCTGGAGCAACGGCTTCATCGATTACGACAACGACGGCTGGAAGGATCTGTTCTCGGCCAACGGCGACGTCGATAACCTGCTACCTTCCTCAGCCCAGCACGACACGATGTTCGAGAATCAGGAAGGCAAGGCTTTCATCGACGTCTCTCAAGACATGGGAGCTGACTTCCTGCGTGTCGGCTATCAACGCGGCTCAGCATTCGCCGACCTCAACAACGACGGCTTCATGGACCTGGTGGTCACCTCGCTGAATCAGAAGCCACGAATCCTGATCAACTCCGCCGATAACGGGAATCACTGGCTGTTGCTGAAGTTGGTCGGCCGCAAGTCCAATCGCGATGCCATCGGCGCCAAGGTCAAGCTCACGACTCCATCCGGCCGGACGCTATACAACCACGTGACCGGCTCGGTTGGCTTCATGTCCACCAGCGACCTCCGGCTGCATTTCGGATTGGGGCGGGAGACTGTGGCTGCAAGCATCGAGATACGGTGGCCGGACGGAGCGGTTCAGATGTTGAGAGACACGGCCGCCGACCGCATTCTGCGGATCGAAGAACCTCGCTGAACCAGATCCGAACTTCCGCGAACCACAGGGGCCCCGCGGCACTCACCGCCCCTGCGTCCTCGCCAGATACTTCGCAATCGCCTGCACATCGGCGTCCGACGCCTGCGCGCCCCGGGCGACCATGCTCCGGACCACGGTGCTCCACTGCGCCTCGCTCATCCGCTGCCCGCTGACCACATCCATCGAATGACAACTGGCTCCGCACGTCTTCTCCACCAGAGCCTTCGCACCTCCCACTGGAACCGCAGTGGGCTTGGCGGCGGTCTGCGGCGTCCCCAGGCTCTCGCGCGGAACGGTCGCCGGCAGCGGCTTCCGGGGCACATCGGGCAGGGCAAACGCCGCCAGACTGTCGCTGACGCCGCTGCCCAAAAACCCGCCGCCTCCCGAAGCCATGACCGCTACGTACTGGCGGCCGTCGCGACCCAGATACGTAATCGGACTGCTGTGCGCGCTCGCCGAGATAGGCATCTCCCAGAGGAGCTTCCCCGTCCGCGAGTCATAGGCGCGGAACCGCGAGTCGTTCGCCGCCCCGATGAATACGAGGCCGCCGGCTGTGGCGATGCTGCCGCCCAGATTCAGCGTGCCGGTATTGCGGACCCCGATCGCTTCCAGCGAGTCGATCCGCCCCAGCACCGAACGCCAGGCAATTTCGCCGGTGGCCAGGTTCACCGCGACCATCTCGCCAAATGGCGGATTCTGGCACGGAATGCGCGCCTCCCGGTTCCAGAACCGCGCGTACGGCCCATACGCCGACGTCCGCACATACTCCGATCCGCGCTTCTCCATGTGGCCCCACTGCCCCACGTTCATCACATTGACGAACAGCAGGCCGAGTGCCGGATCGATCGACACTCCGCCCCAGTTCCCTCCGCCCAGCGTGCTCGGAAAAAACAGCGCATTGCCCTCGAGCGGCAGCGGGGTGTAGGGGCCGCCAATCGTCATCCGGTTCGCTTCGAACAGCTCTTTGCAGAACCGCGCCTGCTCGGGCGAGCGGTTGTAGAGATCCTCCATGCGGAATGTGTTCCTCGCAAGCGGCGGAGGCTTCAAGGGAAACGGCTGCGTCTTCGCCGTCACTTCCCCCGGTACCGTGGATTGCGGCACGGGCCGCTCTTCGATCCCATACACGGGTTCGCCGGTCACGCGGTCGAACACGAAGAGTAAACCCATCTTGGTGATCTGCGCCACCGCCGGAATCGTCCGCCCATCGCGGCGGATGTCGAACAGCGCCGGCGGTGCGGCCAGGTCATAGTCCCAGAGGTCGTGATGCACCAGTTGCCGGTGCCACTTCCGCACGCCTGTCCGCGCGTCGAGCGCCACCAGCGAGTTGCCGTAAAGGCCGTCGCCCACGCGGTCGGCGCCGTAAAAATCCGAGGTCGGCGATCCGAGCGGCGCATACACAATCCCCCGCTGGGTATCGACCGTAAAAAATCCCCACACGTTGGTTCCCGAGCGATTCTTCCAGGCTCCTTCCGGCCACGTCTCCGCTCCCTCCTCACCGGGCCGCGGCACAGTGTGGAAGGTCCAAAGCAGCTTGCCGGTCTTGGCGTCCCAACCGCGAATGTCGCCGTAAGCGCCCGCGCTCGGCGATCCCTCGCCGTTGCTGCACCCGGTGATGACGATATCGCCGAATACCGCCGGCGGAGAGGTCAGCGCGTAACGCGCGTTCCCCGGCCGCGGAACTCCCGTGCCGTCCGAACCCGCGTTGGGAAGATCGCCCACCACACCCTTCTTTAAATCCACGCGGCCTTCGTCGCCGAATCCGGGCGCCGGCCTGCCGGTCGTGGCATCGAGCGCCAGCAGAAACGGCCCGTTTCCCACGAAGAGTCGCGCGTGCATCCTGCTGGATCCCGGCCAGTACGCCAACCCGCGTAGTGCCACGGGAGACGCTCCATATTTCCACAGCAGTTCGCCGGTCTCCGGCAGCAAGGCATAAACGCCATCCGGGGCTGTGACGTACATCGTGCCGTCAACGACAATCGGCACAGCTTCCGAGCCTGGCTTTCCCGCATGGAACGTCCACGCCGGTTTCAAGCGGGCCACGTTCCCCGCATCAATTTGCCGCAGCAGCGAGTACCGCATGGCGCCGGGATCGTTCCCGTAAGAGGGCCAATCGGTCTGTGCGAACCCCGTAGCGGCCAGGAGAAGTGCTGCGAATCGAACCACCTCCATACTCTATACCGTCTTACCTCCAGGTCGCGTGGTCGCCGGACGGCAAATTCCTCACCTTTCGCGACAGCCCCTTCGGAAGAATTTGTCGTGCTCGATCCGCGGCGGATCGCTTACTAATTGGAGGGCAAAGCCCGCGACGGAGGCTCGTGGTTGGACTTTCGGTGCATCCAGTTCTTCACATCCGGCCAGAATTCCTTCAGCACGTTGGAGAAGGCATCGGTACTGCACTGGATCAATAGTTTGCTGACATTGTCGGACGCGGTCCTGGTGTCAGGGTAGTAGAAATTGGAAATAGCGACGGACGCGGCATTGCCGCCCCATTCCGAAAAGTTGAAGGTATCGCGTCCCGAGTCCATCCGCGCCACGGCGATGCGCGTGACCGCATACCACATGCGATGTGCCTTCGAGCCCTCGCCCAGCCGGAAGTACCGTGGATCCTGGTGGAACACCGCGGGCACGATCCCCTCGGTCATCATGTTGCCGATCATCTGGTCGCCGTAAGCAGTGGCGGCCCGACGGCCATATCCCGCCATTCCCTGGCCGAACGACGGATTCTGGTCCTCCAACTGGTATAGCGTCGCGAACAGACCGGCGGTGATGTATACCGGCCAATCGAAGGAATCCTTGAACGCAATCGTCATCTTCTGCTTCGCCGTGATCGGGCGAAACGGGATGGAAGCCTCGGAGGTCCGATTGTTGGGCAGGACGCCGAAAATACGTTTGTCCTCTGGAGCCTGAATGGGAACCGCTCCCGCTGCCGCGGGCGCCGACACCGGCGAGGCAAGCGCCGGTGCGGGGGGCGGGCTGACATCCTGAGCGGCTATCGGGAGAGCGCAGAAAACGGCGAGAACCACTTCACGCGAAAACAGCATCTTGCAGCTTGGATGCGGGGCACTGCGAGTGAGTTTCCGCCACACTGAGGGAGCGGGCGACGACGCCCGGCGCTCTTTCTCTCCATAATCGGGTGATTGTTTTCTGTCGTTTGCGGTGACCGGCGGAACCGCGCCGAAGCACTCTGGCCGTCCCCGCACAGGCGCTTGCCACTGCTTTACCACATAGGCTTTTAGAGCTAGTTACCGGGAGCCGCCCTTCCTCGCCTTACACAGCGTCAAGGTACGGAAGAAAACTCGCGCGCATTTGAGGGCTGGGGTCTGGCTCACAGATCATCCGAGAACCGGTGACACCAAAGGCCGAACCCTTCCGTCTCTCAGACCGAGGTTCCGTTGAAATTTCAAGACATCTCTCGGATGGCGGCCCTCCTGTTGATCTACGGTTGCCTCCCGCAGTGGCTGGCCGCGGCGGCCGTTCCCAACTCCGACGTGCGCAGCACCGACCTCGCCGGCTTCAAGACCCACTTCAAGATGCCGGAATACCAATCCCGCAAGCAATGGGTAGCGCGCCGGCAGGAGTTGCAGCAACAGATTCTCTCCGCGGCCGGATTGCTCCCCATGCCGGCCAGAACTCCTCTTCGCCCGAAGGTGGTCAGACGGCTGGTGTACCCGGACTACACCATCGAGGTGGTACTGCTGGAGACCCTTCCCGGCTACTTCCTGGGAGGCAACCTATATAGGCCGGTGGGCCGAAAATCGCCGGCGCCGGCCGTACTCATTCCGCATGGCCACTGGAAGAAAGGACGTCTCGAGGACCTGCCCTCGTACTCCGTCCCCGCCCTGGGGATCAACCTGGCGCGCCAGGGTTATGTCGCATTCGCTTACGACATGGTCGGGTACAACGACACCAGGCAGACGCCGCACTCGTTTGGAGGTTGGCTGGAGACACTGTGGAGTTTCAGTCCGATGGGCCTGCAACTTTGGAACTCCATGCGCGTGGTGGACTATCTCCAATCGCTTCCCGACGTGGACGGACGCCGCATCGCGGCTACCGGAGCGTCCGGAGGAGGCTCGCAGACTTTCCTGCTGGCCGCCGTGGACGAGCGTATCGCGCTGGCGGCCCCGGTGAACATGGTCTCCGCCTACATGCAGGGTGGCGACCCTTGTGAGGAGGCGCCCAATCTGCGTGTGGACACCTTTAACGTCGAAATCGCCGCCATGATCGCGCCTCGGCCCATGTTGCTGGTCTCATCGACTCACGACTGGACACGCCACACGCCGACGGAGGAATACCCGGAGATTCAGCGTATCTACAGCCTGTTCGGCGCCGCGCACAACGTTCAAAACGCTCACATCGACGCCGAGCACAACTACAACCGGCAAAGCCGGGAAGCGGTCTATCGTTTTCTGGCGAAAAACATGCCGGCAACCCGGACCTCGGAGGAGTCGGTGGACCGGGACATTTCCCCTCCCTCGGACGAGGATCTGCTTGCCTTTCCCAAATCCGGATCGCGCGACCTGGCGGACTATGAGGAAGTGTTCCAGGCGTGGAAGGTCGCCGGGCTGCTGCCGCTAGCGAGCGGCCTCGATACCGGGCTGGAGCGCAATGCGCTGCGTAATGCCATCGGCGCCAGGTGGCCCGAGCAGGTGAACTCGGCGATCCGCGGGAATCGGATCGTGCTGAGGCCTTCGGGATGGGGCGAGAGAGTGACCGGATACTGGGTGCCCGGTAAGGGCACGCCCATCCTGATCGTGGATCCCGCCGGCTCAGAGGCGGCCCTGCGCACCGCCACGGGAGCGAGCATGGCGCGCAGCGGCAGGCCCGTATTGATCCTCGATCCGTTCATCGCCAGCTCCGAGCGCATCAGAAAGGAGCAGTCGGATGATTACTTCCTGTCGTATCACCGTACGGTTTATGCCGAACGCGTGCAGGACGTCCTTACGGCGGCTGCGTACCTCAAGGGCCAGGGCGGCGGAAAGGTCGAACTGGTCGGCCTGGATGATGCGGGGGTGTGGTGCGTCTTCGCGGCTGCCATCGCGCCGTCTCCGATCGAAGTGGTCGCCGATCTGAACGGTTTCGGCGGCTCCGACCAGGACTTCCGCGACCGCTTCTTCGTGCCCGGAATTCAACGCGCCGGAGGGTTGAGCATGGCCCTGAAACTGGCCGGCCACCTGCGCACAATCCTCCCCGCGGCCGTTCCCGCAACATTGACCGATAAGTCGAAGGAGACGCTCTTAGGGCGCGGCCGGGTGCAGTAGCAGGCGCAAGGTAACGATCGCGTACCGCGGCATTGCGATCTCCAGCCCGTCATTCTGCGCGGCGATCTCGTGTTGATTCTGTTCGGTGGCATTGCAAAGCCAGGCGCGGTCGAACCGCAGCAGTCGCGAATGCAGGTGCGCGGCGCCCGAATGGCCCGAGGTCTCGACCAGTCTCACGATATAGCCGTTGCCGTCCTCAGCCGGTTTGAGCGCGTCCATCTCAACGCCCTCGCCGCTCAGGCTCAGCAACGAGGCAGCCGTCGCGGGCAGCGACCCGCGCAGGCCGACTTTGTCGTTGCGCGTCAATTCGCCCGTCTCGAGCGGCGTGAGCGATTCACGCGCCAGCCGGCCGAGCGAGGCCGGAGTGAGGCCGTTGCCGCTGGTGACCACATACCGGAACATGAAATCGCCGCTCTGCACACGCGGAAAATTCGTGTGCCAGTAATTGTTCAGCGCGTAAGAGAAGAGCGCTGAAGAACGGGGCGCAAACTTCTCCGGCCACAGGCCGCGATTGATGTCCCCGAAGGTCACCAGGGGCGCATCCAGGGGGATGACGGCGGCACTGACCGGCCCATCACTCGACCCGGGCCCATCGCCCGACCGTGTACCATTCGCGGCAGCCTCCGGCCAGTTCGTCCCGGGCCGGATTGACGGTTCCGGTTTGACCCTCGTATTCGAATTCCGGCTTGGCCGCGGCGAAGGGAAAGGCGAAGTATATGGCCTCTTTGTTGGTGACGGGTTGCTTCGTCAGGCGATTGACGATCTCGATCTTCTTCTCATGGTCGAACAGACGGATCTCAATATCGATCCTCGGCGCGTGCAGACCTTTCACCCGGTAGTTCAGCGAAGATCCCCAGGGAGTGCGCTTCACATTGATCGACGCGGTACGCCCCGGACGGCGTTACCGTCAGCTTCGGCTCCGGCAAGTGTTCCGTACTGTGAATCAGGCGGGTGCCCTCTCCGCCCGACACATAGAAATACTGGTCGAGCAGGTAAGGGCTTCGCGGATCCACCAGTTCGCGGCCCGACTGTTTATCGAAGACGCTGGAAATACCACCGCGATCCGGATCTACGGTCACGCGAAAGAATTCATTCTCGATGCTGTTGCCCTGCCTGGCGCTCTGCCGCCGGAACGGCTGCCGCTTCTCTCTTCATTCGGTACACGCGATACCCCACCGCCGGCACGCGCTCCGCCAGGAATCGCACAGTGCCGATATCCCTTCTCCGTCGCGCACCGTTTCCAAAGCAACGGGCTGCCCGTCCGCTATCCACCAACTGCACCCCGTTCGACAGATCCAGTCTCCACCAGGCCGCTGCGCTCGTGAGCCAGCGAATTGAAAACCACCAATTGCCGGCGGCTCGATGCGGATGCTGTCGAGCAGGCGGCTCATGGATTCCTGCGCGACCCAATGCGCCTCCTCGCGGGCGTCGGTCACGTGGAAATGCTTGGTCTCGATCTGACGAACGCTCTGTTCGCTCTCGGGCCGCGAGTAGCCGCCCGAGGACGTGTAGGTGTGTTCGGCATAAAGCAGCAGATCGCGCCACAAACGCCGGAGCCCGTCGAGCGGCGGCGCCCATTCGGGCTGCTGGAGCGCGGCGAGCGAGGAGAAGCTCTTCGACCGCCGAGCGCGCGGCTTTCGGTCTGCCGGTAGATCGCCGCGTATTGCGCATCGGTGCCGATGCCGTCCTCCCAATAGGGTCCGAAATCGCCGCGGACGGTTTCGAGCTGGTCCCCGAACTTCTTCTCGATCGGCTCGAAATAATCGCGGAAGGTGGCCAGTTGCAGGTGCGGCCAGGCGTATTTGGCATTCCAGGCGCGAACGAACTCCCCCTCGCCGGGAATCAGATCGGTATTTTCCAACTGGCTCCCGAACATCAGAACGGCATCGGGCCGGTAGCCCGGCGATTCGAAGGTCTGAAAGAAATGCGGCAGGCCGTCGCGGCAGCCGGCCTCGCGCGGCGGCAGGCCGCAGACGAACCACAGTTGCGAATACTGGCGCGTGTACGCCATCAGCACCTTTGCGCCGTCCGGACCCTGCCACCAGAAGGGCGAACGGGTCTGCCACCGGCCCGTAGAGCGGCTGCGGACCGCGGTCGTCATTGGCGCCCGCGGCGAAATACTTGACGCCGGCGGCGGCCAGCACGGACGCGTAGCTCCACGGATAGGCCGGCACGTCGGTGATATTGGCGTAGTCGTTCGCGCGGCCCGCCGCGCGATTGAAGCGCTGGCCCGCGTATAGTGGAGCGGATCAGCGTCTCCAGGTCCGGCGCCGCCCAGCATCAGGTTCGCGTACTGCGCCGGAATGGAAATGCGGCCCGCGCGCACCGCATCCAGAAACTCCTGCCGCGCAGCAGGAGAGCGCGTGCGCAGGTACTGCTCCGCCAGCCAGGCGCCATCGAGTGAAAAACGCATATCGGGATCGTGCGCGCATCTCTTCCAGCAGGCGATCGAGATTGCGGTTCTGCAATTCCTCGATTTTGGGCTGGTAGTCGGTGAAGCCGATATCGAGGTGGGTGTGCGGCACGATATCGACCGTGAGTTTGCGCTTCGGCGTGAGCCGCGCGATGCTTTCCGAGGTCTTGCCGTTGAGGTCGAGCTCAGCGTGGGCGGCCGTTCCGGCGGAGAACTCCGGCACTTGGAACTCGAATCGCTGCTGGCCGAAGCGTGCCGACGCCAGAGCAGCGCGATACTTTGCGCCCGCGAGCGTCAGGTGCAGCGTTCCGCGGAGAACCGCCCCGCAGGGGCGACGGTGACGGCCACCAGCTCGCGCAACACGCCGTTCTGGTTGGTGAAGAAATAGGTCGGTTCGACGGAAATTCCGGGATCGCGGCGGGCCGGGCGGAATGCAGCAGCGCCAGCGCATCCCAGGCGATTTGCGAATCGCCGTTTTCGTCCGGTGCGTCGTCCACGGTGGTGATGCGCAGTTCGTTGTCGCCGCTGGCGCAGCGCACTTGCCGGGACGGGGATGCGCTCGCGCGCTTCGGAGCAGATCGGCGAATCGGCGCGCCCTTCGGCATGATAACTGAGGCGGCGGTCGAGATACGCCGATGCGGGCGTGCCGTTGAGTTCGAATTCGAGTCGGGGAACGCGCGGATTGCCGGCCATGATGGCGAGATCCAACGCGAACGAGCCCTGTGGAACCTCGCTCATGCGGAACCGGATGACGCGTGAGTGCGACTGGGCGCTCGACGCGGCGTTGAGCGTCCCGGATTGAGACGCCGGCCAACGCTTCGCGGAATCTGGAGAGTCCAGGTCCACCACTACCGGCTGATTGCCCACCGAGCCGCCAAACTCGGCCGACGTATGGTCGAAATGGCCGATTTGCCAAACGATATTGTCCTGGGCCGATAGCGTCCAGGCTCCCACGGTCAGGCTCAGTAGCGCCAGCCCGGCGGGAGAAAGCGACTGCGATCGCATTGCAACGACGATTCTAACCCCGATGGATCATGATGTGGCAGAATCGCCGAAATCCTCTACAAGCCGCGAGGCCTCAGCGGAAGATCCACCATAGGATCAGCGTACAAGTGAACAGCACACCGGCCCAGATGCGATAATCCGTCCGCACCAGACTTTGCTCCGGGACCGAGGCGAACACATTGCTCTTCACTTTGTACTCGGGCGGCGGCGCAGTCAGAAGGCTGACCACTACCATCGTGATCGCTGCGAAGAACCACACCAGGATCGAACGGTGGAGGAACGACGTCAGGTAGGGGTGCGCCACCAACCTCCAGCCGAGAGTCTCATCCAGGAATAGGAACAAGCCGAGACCGAAGCCCGCCGCGCCTCCGGCGATTGCTCCGGCAGTGTTCCCGCGCTTCCAGAGCAAGCCGACGAAGATCACCGCACCCAAGGGGACGCCCAGGTACGCCGAGAGCACCTGCAGGTAGTGCCAGATGGTGACCGAGAGCCCTACCAAGGGAGCGGCGCACACGCCAAGCACGGCCATCAGCATCGTAATCCTGCGCCCGATGACGACCTGATCCCGATCGGAGAGTCCGGGTTTCCAGCGCAGGAAAAAGTCCCGGACCACCAGCGTGGCGCTGGCGTTGTAACAGGCGCTCATCGAGGACATGAGAATGGCGACGAGGCCGGCCAGCACCAGCCCCCTGAGCCCGACCGGGAGCAAATCGCTGACCAGGCGCGGATAGGCCAGATCGGCCTTCGACAAATTGGGGTAGAGCGCATGCGAAATGACGCCCGGCAGCACGAGGATGAACGGGATGAGCAGTTTCAGAAAGCCCGCGAAAATGGCGCCCTTTTGACCCTGATCCACGGAACGCGCCCCCAGTACGCGCTGCACGTTGGTCTGGTCCATGCACCAATAGAACATTCCGCCAAACAGGTTCCCTATGAAGAAGCCGGTGATGGGAAGTTCGGAATCGAGCGGCTTCACCATGTGGATCAGCGAAGGATCAACGCGTGCCGTCAGACCGTGCCATCCGCCGACGGCTACAAGCCCGACGATCGTCAGGACAATACTGCTGAGGATGAGCCACGTCCCCTGCACCATGTCGGCGTAGACCACGGCGCGCAGTCCGCCCTTCATCGTGTAGAGAGCCGTGAAAATGGAGAGGCCGATCATGACCGCCATCTGGTTCCAGCCAAAGAGCAGTGCCAGGAGCAGTGAACCTGCCCAGAGGTCGATGGCGTTCTTGGTGAGCACGTTCATCACCAGCAAATTGCCGGAGAGGAAGGCTCGCAGGCCCCACCCGAAGCGGCGCTCGAGAAATTCAGGAATCGTGTATATCTTGCTGCGCAGATAGAGAGGAGTGAACAGAGACGCAAGAATGATCAGGCACCAGGCGGCCATCCATTCAAACCCGCCCGTGACCATGCCGACACGGTACCCGTCGCCCGCCAGGCCGACCACGTGTTCCGCCGAGATATTAGAGGCGAGCAGCGACATGCCGATAAACGGCCATCGCAGATCGCGCCCGGCCAGGAAATACTCGGAGTCGGTTTGCTTCTTGCCCGCGGCACGCAAAACCGCGCCGATCACGAGCGCGAGGCTGATGACGATGATGACCGAATCGAGGATACCTAGCACGCGCAAAGCCCTCCCTTGCTACCGTGAGTTCCCGGCCTTTCCAATTCTATGGGCTAAACGGCGCCGGCGGGTCGGGGGAGCAGGAACCTGCCCTTGAGGCACCAAAACTTCCTGTTACACTGAGGCCGGTTGGGAACTTTTGATGATCACCGATGCCGTGATGTACCGCTGGATTGTGGAGGCCGTTCCAGAGGGAATCTGGACCGTCGATCCCCAGGGGCGAACCCTTTTCTGCAACCGGCGGATGGCTGAAATCCTGGGCGCCACGTACGAATCGATGGCTGAGCGGACCTGTTTCGATTGTGTGTATCCCGGGGACCTCGAGGAGGCGCAACGCAGGTTTGCAGAGAACCTCGGCGGCGACCGAAAGCCGTTCGACTTCCGGCTTTCGCGCGTCGATGGGACCCCCGTCTGGGTGACCATCTCCTGCATGATGGTACGCGACGATGCGGACGCGCCGGTGGGGCTGCTAGGCCTATTTACCGATATTACGGCTCGCGTCGAGGCGGCCGAGAAGGCGCGATTGCAGGAGCAGGCGCTGCAGGCTCAGAAGATGGAATCCATCGGCCGTCTGGCCGGCGGTATCGCGCACGATTTCAATAACCTTCTCACCGTCATCAACGGCTATGCGGCCGTGACGTTGGACCAGCTGAGTTCCTCCGATCCAATGCGCTGGCGGATCAGCGAGATCTACCAGGCCGGCGAACGCGCGGCCTCGGTGGTGCGGCAGTTGCTCGCGTTCAGCCGCAAGCAGGTATTGAAACCGGAGCTCATCGACCTCAACGAAATGATCACCTCCATGGTGACGGTATTGCGGTCGCTGGCCGGGGATAGTGTCGAGACGGTGACGAAGCTCGCGCCCGGGCTCGACCCTGTGCTCGCGGATCGCCACCAGTTGGAACAAGTTATGACCAACCTGGTGCTCAACGCGCGGGACGCCATGCCCCATGGCGGCACGTTGACCGTGGAGACGGCGCGCGGTGTCTGGCAAGCGAGGTGCCCGCAATGTGCCGCAGACGTCCAACCCGGTCCGTACATTCGCATCTCCGTGAGTGACACGGGT
This sequence comes from Terriglobia bacterium, assembly GCA_963796675.1. Taxonomy (GTDB): domain Bacteria; phylum Acidobacteriota; class Terriglobia; order Bryobacterales; family Bryobacteraceae; genus CAWCDJ01. The sequence goes on along the minus strand of CAWCMS010000010.1, from coordinate 97,558 downwards.
ATCGGCATGAGCGACGAAGTCCGCCAGCGTCTTTTCGAGCCTTTTTTCAGCACCAAGAGGGTTGGAGAGGGCTCCGGCCTCGGGCTTGCCACGGTTCATGGCATCGTGATGCAGAGCGGCGGGCATATCGATGTCGAATCGGCACCCGGACAGGGCGCCTGCTTCCACATCGCACTCCCTGCTGCCCAGACCAGGCACGAGACCGCCCCGCCTGCCGCCGCTGTCGGACCGCTACGTGGGGGCGAGACCATCCTGCTGGTGGAAGACCAGGCGGACGTCCGGCACTTCGTAGCTACCGTGCTTGAGGAAGGCGGCTACCGCGTGATCGAGGCCGCGGACGGCGAGGAGGCGTTGGCAAAGTGCGCCGCCGAGCGGCCCGACCTGCTGGTCACCGACGTTGTGATGCCCAAGGTGAGCGGCACAGAACTGGCGACGCGCCTGGGAACGCTGCAGCCGCAGGTCCGAGTGCTCTTCATCTCAGGGTATTCGAACGAAGTGCTTTCCTGGCCGGCCGGAGTGCAAAACGCCGGTTTCCTCCAGAAACCTTTCACCATCGCGGCGCTGATTTCGAAAGTCCGCGAGATGCTCGGCCACCAGACGACAGCAAGCAATCAAGGCCAACGATGACGTCTATTGCGCGGCGGGTCCCTCCAGATCCTTAACCGTGCTGTACCACCGCGTGTTCGAAGCCAGATACACAAGCTCGACACGGCCCTTCACCTTGGCGATCCACGCGGAGCGGGCCGCTTGGTCTGCTTCCGGATTGCTCACCGGCCCCATTCGCATCGGCGATGGCGGAGCGGGCGGTTTCTCGAACGCGTTACCCGCGAAGAGCACGCGTCCCGAGACGTCGAGCAGGGCCAGGTTGGCCACGCCGTCGGACTGAAACGTAGCAACCTCCAGCTTGAGCGGCCGATCCGCATGATTGAGGCCGAGATCGATGACCGCGCCGTCAGAGAGCACGGTGGCCCGCATGCCATTCAGGACATTCGAAGCCGCAACGTAGATGTGGTTCGGATGGAGTTGGGCAAGGCCGCCCGATTGACGCGGATCGCGGTCGAGGATGGCTACGTCCAGCGGCAGATTACCGATGAGCGAATGCACGAACGCCGCGAGTCCAGGCTCACCGGCTCCCGTTCCGATCAACAGGGCCGATTTCGAGCCGGGGATCAGGTATAGAGTCTCGCCGGCAGCCTCCCGGATGAGATAGAAATCCGAGCGAATGTTGGAGATGGCGTCGATGCGCGGGTCGAAGGTGGCCACTCCTGTGTCCGCTTTGAAATTACCCGGGATACGAACCGCGTGATAGGGCCGGCCGTTTTCGCCCGGCGAGTAAAGAGTCGCCGGTGAGTAGACCATCTGAGCGGAGTCGTACTTAGCCCAGTACGTGTCGGGGCCCGCGAAGAACGGCTCCCCCGTGATGGTTCCGGCCAGCACACCATCGGCGAGGGCGGCCATGTCGGTAATGTACTGGCGGTCGGGAGGCCGGCCGTTGAGCGGCGCGCGGCCTCGCGCCCATGTGCCGATCTGATAGAAGTGGGCGGGAAGGACCGCAAGATCCGGATAGGGGCGCGTCACTTCCTCGAGGTGGTGAACGCTGCGGGCGAATCGCGAAACCGGTCCCATTTGGACGTACGGCCACGCGGAGCCAATTGCGTCGCCGGTCATGAGCAACCGGTTCTCCGCATCCAGGTAGCCGGTCGAGCCGGCCGAGTGCGGCGGAATCGCCACCGCGCTGATAAGCCGGTCCCCCAGGTCGATTTGACTCACGGCTGTACCGTTGCCATGGTTGGTCGGGCCACCGCCTTCGCGAATCGGAACATAGTTCGGAGGTGCCTGCACCGGCCAATCTAGGTCGGGGTAATAGATGGTCCGATCCGACATGCGCTTGTTTTCGCCGATATGGTCGGGGTGATTGTGAGTGATCGCCACCACGAAATCGAGCGGGTGGGCGCGCTGCCGTCCATCGCTCTCGTGGCCCAGCAGGTACCGCACTACGGTCTTAAGGTCGTTCACGCCCTCGACGGCTTTGGCCGGATTGGCTGTATCGATCAGAAGCGCGCGGCTGGAGCCCTCCAGCAGGTACATGGTCGAACCCTGGGAGGTGTCGGGATCTGGTATCGAGACGAAAGGCCCTGGGGTCCATGGAAGATAATGTTCGATGCGCCAGGTGCGTTGTCCGCGCGCATTCGTCAACATCAGGTACGCTGTGTACTGCCCCCATGGATTCTCCCCGGCAAAGCCGCTTCCCTTCGCCCAACCGTAGGAGTTCTTCGCTTCCGGCATGAAACCTTTGGCGACCCGGTAATATTCAAGGCGGGGCTGTGGGTCGGCGCCAAAGAGCACTAGGGCAACGGCCATCTGTGACGCGAGCCCTAGAAGTATGTGGCGGGAATATTGCATTGGACCTTCTTCCTCCGATCGGCGGTTTCTGAATGCCTGACGAATTGCGGGCTGGAAAGCCGAGTTCGTGGGTATGGGCTCTCAACCGAGCACCAGGTACGAATTGCGGTCTCATTGTATCGCGGCTCAACGCTGCCTGCCGCGATCGCTGAAAGTAGCGAAGCCTCCCGGGGCGGTAGAATGATGTTTCTTCAGGAAGAGGTGCTGATTGGAGCGCCGGACATTTCACAAATTAGCGGGACTCGCAGGCTTGGATCTCCTGCTCGGGACCACGCCCGCTGCCCTTGCCCTCCAGTCCTCTTCGCGGAGCGGGCCGCCTTCGAGCGGCCGCGGCGGTTGGGACGGCTTTCTCCTCGGCGCCGCCTATTACCCCGAGTGGTGGCCTTCCGAAGAATGGGAAGTCGATTTCCGCCAGATGCGCGACCTCGGCATCAACACCGTTCGCATGGGCGAGTTCGCCTGGGCGCTGTTTGAGCCCGAGCCGGGGAAGTTCGCATTCGATTGGATGGACCGCGCCCTCGCCGTTGCATCCCGATACGGAATCCGCGCGATTCTCGCCACGCCTACTGCTTCGATTCCTCCGTGGCTCTTCGAACTCCATCCCGACGTGCTCTCCGGCAATTCCAGCGGCCCATTCACGTATGGCGGCCGCAAAGGGTATAACACAAACAGCCCAAACTATCTTGCCGCGAGCGAGCGCATTACGACCGCGCTCGCCGGGCACTACGGCCGCCATCCAGCCGTCATTGGCTGGCAACTCGATAATGAGCCCGGCCATCCTCCGCAGAGTTTCGATCCGGTCTCCGAGAAGGCCTTCCAAACGTGGCTCAAAAAACGCTACGGCACGCTCGACGAACTGAACCACGTATGGAATGGCGCCTTCTGGAGCAACCAGTTCTCTGACTGGTCCCAGGTTCGTTTCCCGAGCAATTCAGCCGAAGGCGGCTGGCAGCCGGCGATCAGCCTCGATTACCGCCGTTTTTTCTCGGCTTCGTTTCTCCACCACCTCCGCATTCAGGCGGAAATCCTGCGGGCGAAAACCGAGCATCAGTTTGTCTTTACCAACTGGCCTGCTCCGACCTGGTCGGTCGATGTGTTTGCGGCTTCGCGATTCCTCGACGCGACTGCATGGGACAACTATGTCAGCGCTCCCGGCCTGAGCCGCTTCCAGCGCCAGTACAGCGCGGGCTTCTTCAGCGACTTCTGCCGCTGCGCGGGGCCGAATCAGCGATTCCTTTGCGCCGAACAAAACGCGTACGTTCCCCCCAATGCCCCACCGGAGGGTCTCCGCCTGCAGGCATACACCGATTTTGCGCATGGCGGCCGCGGACTACTCTACTTCGAGTGGCGCAGGCCACTTGCCGGAGGCGAGGAGCATCGTCCTTCCTTCATCAAGGGCTTCGACGGTCAACTCAATCCGGCCAGGCCGGTCCTGGAACGGATCTGTAAAGAACTCGGCCGTATCGGTCCCCGGCTGGCAGACGCTGAAACCCGCTCCGACATCGCACTCCTATACGACTTCAGCAATGAGTGGGCACAAGGCTACGGCGGCGTGGGTGACAGAAATCCCCGTTACAACGGCGAAGCGCAAAGCTTTTATCTAGGGATGAAGGTCCTTCGCCGCAACATCGATGTAGTCCCGCTCGCCACCGATCTTGGCCGGTACCGGCTCGTGATCGCGTCCAATTTGCGCCTCATCGATGACCCCACGGTCGATCGCCTGCGGACGTTCGTAGCCGCCGGCGGCACGCTCGTGCTCAACTACCGCGCGGGCACGCAAAACATGGATAACAGCATGCGCCGTACGCTTGCTCCCGGCCCCTTCGCTGAAATCGCCGGCGTCGAATCCAAGGCGATACTCGATCTGTTCGAATACAATTCCAGCGCGGGCAATCTCGACACCGGTCTGCAAGCCGCCCTCGGCATTCAATTCCATCGCGCACCATTGGTGTTCAAGCCGGGAACCGCTATCGAGTCACTCACGCTCCATGGATCCGAGGCCATCGCCACCGTGCTGGGCGGCGGCTCTCTGGACGGCCAACCTGCCGTCACCCGCAACCGATACGGAAAGGGATGGGTGTTCTATGCAGGCTGCGATTCCACCGACGACGCCTTTTACGAGGCCCTGGCACGCATGGCCGGCGAAGCCGCGTCGCTCCAACCGCTGCTCGCGGCGCCCTACGGCGTCGAGGTCACCAGCCGTCAGGATGAGAACTCGACGTACTATTTTTTGCTGAACCTGACCGAAACTGCCCACGAAAAGATCGAGCTCCCGCACCCCATGGAAGACCTGACCGGCGAGCGAAGATCCGTCACGCAAATCGCCTTGGGTCCGCTCGACGTCGCGATTCTGGCGTCGCCGAACCCGCCTATCTGATGGCAGCGAGAGAGAGCAATGGACAGACGAACATTCAATAAACTGGCTGGAACAGTGGCATGGGCCGCTATTGCGGAAGGCGGCGATCTTCGGGCGCAATCGGCTGAGGCAACGGATGCAGCTCACCCGGAGATCATCCTCGAAGACAAAGAACTGCTCGTCGCTTTCGACGGCAAATCCGGTGCCCTGACACGCATGGTACGGAAGTCGACCCACTGGGTCGTCCAACGCCGTCCCGCGCTGGGTGTTTCCTTCCGTCTTCTTGTGCCCCTTCCGCACCAGCGCGCGAATTTTGTGCTCGGGCAAAAACAGACGGCCGCCAAGGTGGACAAAGTGTCCCCCAACGAGGTTCAAATCGTCTGGAAGGATCCGGTCGGCGAGCACGGCGGCGTCGTTCCGCTCACGCTCACCGCTACGGCCACGCTGTTGAATGGCGTCCTGACGTTCAGCGCCACTCTCGTGAACAACTCCTCCCTTACGCTTGAGACCATCGACTACCCCTACTTCGGCGACTTCACTTCACCGACGCCGGAGACTCCGATGCACACCGAGCGCCTCTGGGTCGGTGCGTTGAATGCCGACGAGATCTATCCGCACTTCAACAACGCGAAGGGTTACTGGGGCGTCCTCTACCCCACTAAGACGATCGAGTCCAACGTCAGCCAGTTCTGCCTCATTCGGACGCCCGATCAGGGCTTCTATGTCGGCATGCACGACACTGCCATCCGGTACCTGCTCCACTTTACGTTCGAGCAGCACCCCGGCACGGTGGATTGGGTCACCAACCGCGTGCCCCCGCAGGACGAGATTTCCGGGATGCCGGTTCATCTCGAATTTCGCACCTGCCATTTCCTCTTCGCGCATCCCGGGATGCAGGTCCAACTCGCCCCGATCGTCCTCCATCCCTACGACGGCGACTGGCATGCCGGCCTCGATATTTACAAGCAGTGGCGCGCCACATGGTTCGGCTCACCCAAAACTCCTGCCTGGGCTCTCGACGTTCACTCGTGGCTGCAACTGCAAATCGATGGAGCCGAGCAGGACTATCGCGTCCACTATCGCGACCTGGTGAAGTATGGCGAGGAGTGCGCGGAGAACGGCGTCTCAGCCATTCAATTAGTCGGATGGAATCGCGGCGGTCAGGACGGCGGCGATCCCTCGCTCGACACCGACCCGGCCCTGGGTACCTGGCAGGAACTGCACGAAGCCATCGCGAAAATTCAGGCAAAAGGCGTCCGGATGATTCTGTTCGGCAAGCCCATCTTTGCCGACATGTCCACCGACTATTACAAAAAGGATCTGCACAAGTACGAAGCCGTCGATATGTGGGGCAATAAATACGAGTCGAACGGCTACAGCTACACCACTCCCACGCAACTCGCAGGGATCAACAACCGGCGCCGCGCCATCATGGACGTCTGCAGCCCGGCCTATCGCGACATTGCCACCCGGGAGTTCGAAAAGACCCTCGCACTCGGCGCGGCCGGGTGGCTCTTTGATGAAGTCATGCAGCACAATGGCGTGCTCTACAACTTCAGCCCCGATCATGGCTACACGCCGCCCGGCTACCTCTTCAGCGGCGACATCCCTTTGGTCAGACAGTTCCGCGCCGCGGCCGGCAAGGTGAATCCGGACTTCCTTTTCTCCGGCGAGGGCCCCGGCGACTGGCTCATGCCGTACTACACGCTTGGGTACTACCGCATCGGCTCAGACACTCGCCACGCATTGCGCTACATCGATCCCCAGGCCCCGCTCATGGCCGCGGTTCGGGGCGTCGACGCGCGCGATGAAATCAATCTCGTCCTCGCGTACCGCTACATCATCAGCTACGAGCCTTTTAACTTCAAGGGCCATGTCACGGATTTTCCGCTGACCCTCGCGTACGGCAAGCGCGTCGACGCACTGCGCCGCAGATATCGCGAGTATCTTTGGGATGCAGATTTTCGCGACACGCTCGGAGCCGGCGTCAAGGCGGACGGTAACCACAGGCACACCGTCTTCGTGGCGAAAAGCGGAAAGCGCGCCGTTGTGCTCGTGAATCTCGAACAGGCCAAGGCGATCTCGGTGAGCGTTGCTTTGCCGAATGGAGGCCGTCTCGCAATCGTCACTCCGGAGAGGCCGGATACGGAGCCGGTTTCAGGAGCCTTCGCGGTTCCTCCGCGATCGGCAGCGGTGCTCCTGGAGCTGTAGCATTGGGCGGAACCATCAAGGGCCGTGCCCGGCGCCGGCGCCAAGGCTGCACAGTCCGGTTTTTGGCTGCGTATAATCGTGTAAACGTAGCAGAGTGTCAAACGTCCGGATGATCGGCGCATCATTCCGAGACGCCGCTTCGACCAGAAGCCCGGAGCCCGGAGACCACTAACCTTATGTCCGACCGAAAATCGCCATCCTGGTTTTATCCCAGCCCAACCGGCGATCGGGGCCGCGACCGCAATGCCCGAACGCTCCAGTTCGCGTGTTTTCTTTTAGCGTTTGCCGTCAGTTTGGTTGCGGTCCTGAATTCAGAGACACACGAAACACCGCTATTGGTTTTCGCCGTGGCGGGCTTGCTCGTCGCCGCGATCATGAACCGCGCGGGCAGGCCCGCGTGGGCGGCGCGGACCGCCTTTCTGTCCGTATTGCTGACCGCAGTTCTGCTGGTATTCGAAGCGCGCGACGGGTTCCGCAGCCACGCCATGCTGGTGTTCCCCGGATTGCTGTTGCTTACCGTCATGCTGCTGGATCGCGCTTCCTACCTGACAACCGCGGGAATCGTACTGCTGGCGGTCGCGGCGCTGGGAATCGCCGATCAAACTGGTTTCACCCGCGCCATTCCGGGGGTACGCACTCCCACCGATGCCGAATCCGTGTCGTTCGTGGAGATGTACCTTCTGGTCATTGCCCTCATTGGAAGCCGGATCGCGCGGGACACGCAAGACAACGTTGCCGAACTCCGTACGAGTCTCGAGCAATTCGCCGATGCGAATCGCGAACTGACCGCGTCCGCGGAAGCACTCCGGGTTTCGGAAACGAAGTATCGGCGCTTGCACGAGAGCATCACGGATGCCGTGTTGACTCTCGATCTGGATGGCCACATCCTCGAATCCAACCCGGCATTCAAAACCATGCTCGGGTACTCCGCGGAGGAACTGCAAGGTCTGGCCTCGCAGGACATTACCCCGGAGCGCTGGCATGCGTTGGAAGCCAGGATCCTGGCCGAGCAGGTCGTGCCGAACGGACAATCCGCGGTGTATGAGAAGGAGTATCGCCGGCGCGATGGAAGCCTGCTCCCGGTCGAACTACGAACCTACCTTCTTCGGAACGAGGCGGAACAGCCGGCTGGGATGTGGGCCATCGTCCGCGACATCACGGAGCGCAAACGTGACGAGCAGGCGATCAGCGAATCGGAACAGCGGCTCCGCATCGCCAAGGATGCAGCCAAGCTGGGCATTTACGACTATGACGTGGCCACTGGAACCATCCTGTGGGACGCACGCGTGAGGGAGATGTGGGGTGTCGGTCCCGATGATCCCGTTACGATCGACACGTTCTTCAAGGGTCTGCATCCGGACGACCGGGCCAAGACCCGAAAGCTCCTGGAGCGCGCGCTCGATCCGGCGGGAACAGGCGAATACTACGCCGAATACCGCGTGATCAGCCGCGCCGTTGGAAGCACGCGATGGATGGCCGCCGTTGGGAAGGTATTTTTCGAGAATAGCCACGCGGTCCACATGATCGGCACCGGGCAGGACATCAGCGAACGCAAGCATGCCGAGGCCGAGCTGCGCGAAAGCGAAGAGCGCTTCCGCAACATGGCCGACACCGCTCCGGTGATGATCTGGGTCACCGGAAGGGATATGGGCTGCATTTTCGTCAACCGCACGTGGCTGGAGTTTACGGGCCGCACCATGGAGCAGGAGTTGGGGTTCGGGTGGGCGGCCTGCGTCCATCCGGAGGACCGCGACCGCAACTTTGAAATCAGCAAGGCGGCCTTTGACGCGCGCCAGAAGTTCCAGGTGGAATCGCGCTGGCGCCGGGCAGACGGAGAATACCGGCTGGTTCTTTGCACCGGCGTCCCGCGGTTCACACCCGAAGGCAGTTTCGCCGGTTATATCGGCTCCAAGATCGATATCACAGACCTACAGAGCGAAAAGCGGTTCCGCCAGCTGGCGGAAAACATCGACCAGGTCTTTTGGATGCTGGACATCGCCACGCTGCGGGTGCTGTACGTCAGTCCGGCCTTCCAAAAGGTGTGGGGAGTCAGTTCTGGCGCCCTGTACCAGGACCGTGGCTGGCTGGTTAATACCGTACACCCCGAGGATCGGGATCGATGCAAGGAGTTCTTCTCCAAGCTGCCATCGGAGTCGGCCGAGGAGACCTATCGAATTGTCCGGCCGGATGGGACTACGCGCTGGATCCACGACCGGGCGTTTCTCGTTTACGGCGAAGACGGAAAGCCGTATCGCGTGGCCGGAATTGCGGAGGACGTCACGGCGCACCGCGAGTTGGAAGAGCAACTCCGCCAGGCTTATAAAATGGAGGCGATCGGAAGACTGGCAGGCGGCATTGCGCATGACTTCAACAATTTGCTGACGGTAGTGGGCGGCTACGTCCATATGGTCCTCGACGGCACGCCGCCCACCGATCCGCGTCACGAGAAACTGGAGCACATCCTGACCGCGTCCAATCGCGCCAGCGCGCTCACGAGCCAACTACTGGCCTTCAGCCGCAAGCAAGTGGTTCAGCCGAGGCCGGTGAATGTGAATAATCTGCTGACCAGCATGGAGGCTCTGCTGCGGCCCGTGATGGGCGAACACATCCGCCTCACCACCGAGCTTGGCCGCGATCTGCCCTGCGTGAAGGCCGACCCCAATCAACTGGAACAAGTGCTCATGAACCTCGCGGCCAATGCGCGGGATGCCATGCCCAAAGGCGGGGAATTTCGAATCCGCACCGCCTTGGGCAACGGGGAGATGCGGGCAGGCTCCAGAGAAGAGACGGAGGCGTGCGTTCGGATTCAAATCAGCGATACCGGGTGCGGAATGAGCGAGAATATCCTGGAGCACGTCTTCGAGCCATTCTTCACGACCAAGGGATTGGGACAGGGTACCGGGCTTGGCCTGAGCACGGTATACGGCATCATTCAGCAAAATCACGGCACGATCCAGGTGAGCAGCCGTCCCGGAAGAGGCACCACCTTCGACATTCTTCTGCCAGCCGCGCCGGAGGACGAAGAGGTGAAGCCGTCCGCGCCGCCTTTCAAAAGGCTTAGCGGGAGCGAGACCATCCTGGTTGCCGAGGACGAACCCGGCGTACGGAAACTGGTCTGCGAAACGCTCGAGCAGTTCGGCTATGAGGTATTGCAAGCGGCGGACGGCCGTGAAGCCTTGCGCATACTGGAAGAGCCCAATCGTTCGGTTGACGTGCTCCTGACCGACGTGATCATGCCCGTGATGGGCGGGCCGGAACTCGCGAAACACGTCAAGTCCGTGGCGCCCCGCACGAAGGTGATCTACATGTCGGGTTATGCCGACGACACTCTTTCTGTCTATGGACTGCCGCAGCCGGATACCGAGTATCTTCAGAAGCCGTTTACCCCGGCAGCCCTGGCCGAGAAACTGCGCAAGGTCCTGTCGACGGAAAGCGGGCCGGAGAGCCGCCCCGCCGGCCGCAAGGTGAAGCCTTAAAATCGCGCACCGCGCCTCGAATGGCGTAACATTGCCACATGAATCGAAGGGAACTCTTAAAGGCCGGCAGCGCCGCCTTGCTCGCCGGGGTTTCTTCAACGCCAGCGAAGGCGGCCCCGCAGTCGCCTGCGCGAATTGAGACGTGGGACGTCTTCGAACTCACTCTCAACGGCCCGAGCGAAGGAAATCCATTTCTCGATACCTGGCTGAAAGGGACTTTCCGCAAAGGCGCGCGGGAATTGACGATCGAAGGCTTCTACGACGGCGACGGCGCTTACAAGATCCGTTTTATGCCGGATTCGCCAGGGCAGTGGAGTTACACAACCGACAGCAATGCGGCGTCGCTTCGGGGAAAGACCGGCACTCTTGAGGCAATCGCTCCCGGCGCCGGAAATCGCGGGCCCGTGCGCGTCCGCGATGTCTACCACTTCGGATACACGGACGGAGCTCCGTACTTCCCCTTCGGTACAACCTGCTACGCATGGGTCCACCAAAGCGAAGAGCGCCAGCAGGAGACGCTCGACTCGTTGAAGGCCGGCCCGTTCAACAAACTCCGCATGTGTATCTTCCCCAAGTGGTACCAGTACAATCGCAGCGATCCGCCCCGCTTTCCATTTCCCCGCGACGGTGACCGCAACGATTATTCGCGCTTCAATCCGGATTACTTCCGCCATATCGAAAGACGCATCCTCGATTTACGCAGGCTTGGCGTTGAGGCCGATTTAATTCTCTTTCATCCGTATGACCGATGGGGATATCAGGCAATGCCGGCCGATGTGGACGACCGCTATCTCAAGTACGTAATCGCGCGATTTGCCGCCTACCGCAATGTCTGGTGGTCTCTGGCGAATGAGTATGACCTCATGCGGAAGAAGAACCCGTCCGACTGGGATCGCTACGCCCAGCTCGTTACCGAGAACGATCCTTACAGCCACCTGCGGTCGATTCACTACAGCAAGGCGCCCTACGACTACAGCCGGGTTTGGTGTACGCACGCCGGCGTACAGGATTACGCTTTCGACAAGGCTGCCTCGTGGAGGGAAGAGTACCGAAAGCCCGTCATCTTCGACGAGATGATGTATGAGGGCAACATCAACTCGCGGTGGGGAAATCTCTCGGGTCCCGAAATGACTCGGAGATTCTGGCTCTGCATCGCCGCCGGAGTTTACGGAGGGCATGGCGAGACCTACGTTTCTGAAGGCGAAATCGAAAACGATAAGGCCGTGCTCTGGTGGTCCCACGGCGGAAAGCTGAAGGGAACGAGCCCTCCGCGGCTGGCCTTCCTACGAAAGATTGTGGAAGAGACCGCGGCCGCCGGCGAGGGTCAGATCGGGTTTACGCAGCTCGAACCGCTCTACTATCCAGGCGCGAGGCGCAGCCGGGAGGAAGCGTTCCTGTTCTACTTCGACTTTCATCAGCCGCTCTATTACGATTTCCCACTGCCCGAGAAGAACAAATACCGCGCCGACCTGATCGATCCGTGGGCCATGACGATCACTCCAGTGCCTGGGCAGTTCTCCGGCAAGAGCCGGCTCCAGTTGACGGGGATGCCCTACATGGCAGTCCGGTTCATTCGCGTATCAGAGCTGGGGTCCGGGCCGGTTGTTGCATAGTGGGAGGATTAGAGGCGGAGCAGAATGACTATGCCGCAAACCAATCCGATCATCGTCCTGGTGGGAGGCTACCTCGGTTCGGGTAAGACCACGCTGTTGATTCACGCGGCCTCCCGGCTCCGCGATTCCGGCATTCGCGTAGCTTTGATCACCAACGACCAGGGCGGCGCTCTGGTCGATACCCGCATGGCGGAAGCCGAGGGCACCCGCACCGAAGAGATTACAGGCGGCTGTTTCTGCTGCCATCTGTCGGAGTTCGTGGCCGCCGCCGACCGCCTTCGCGAGTTCGATCCGGAGGTCATACTCGCGGAACCGGTCGGGAGCTGCATCGATATCTCGGCCACCGTGCTCCAGCCGATCAAGCGCTTCTATGGCGATCGCTACCGCCTCGCACCCTTCACTGTCCTGGTTGACCCGCAGCGCGCTCGCCAGATGCTCGCCGCGGATACGGATCCCTATCTCTCTTATCTGTTCCTCAATCAAATCGCTGAAGCCGATCTCGTCTGCTTCAACAAGGCCGACGTCTCTACCGACTACCCGACGTTACCGTCAGGCTTCGCTTTACGCCTGAGCGCGAGGACCGGCGAGGGCGTACCAGAGTGGCTTGCCGAAGTGCTCGCGGGGAGCAAGGTCGCCGGCAGCCGTCTCCTGGAAGTCGATTACCAACGCTACGCGGAGGCCGAGGCGGCTCTCGGCTGGCTGAACTGGCAAGCCGAACTGCAACTCGAGGAGCCGCTGAGTCCCACCATGATCGTCGGCCCGTTCCTGGACGATCTGGACCAGCGGCTCACACAGGCCGGCATCGCGATCGCGCATCTCAAAGTTCTCGATCAGGCGTCTACGGGTTACATCAAGGCCAGTCTCTGCCGCAATGGCGATGAGCCCACCGTCGACGGCGCATTGACCGCGTCGCCGGACGAGCGGCACGAACTGCTCTTGAACCTGCGGGCCCCTGGTGCCCCGGAGCAGTTGAGGGAGATCGTCGGACACGCGGCGAGTTCGCTTCCGGGGCGCGTCCATGTGGTGCACATCGAATCGTTCCGGCCCTCGCCGCCGAAGCCCGAGTGCCGGATTGCGACGCTTGCGTGACCCGCGATTCTGATAGGATGTTCGACTAGAATTATGGGAAAGCTGTCGCGAGCCGGCCTCTCGGCCTCTGTCCTGATTCTTACAATTCGAGCGCTCCAGCCGGCAGACGCAATCGATTTTTCCCGGCAGATTCAACCGGTCTTTGCCGAATCCTGCTATAGCTGCCACGGGCCCAAGGTGCAGATGGCGGGGCTGCGGCTCGACGTGCGGCCGGACGCGAAGGTCCTGAGCCCGGGGAATTCGGCAAACAGCCGCCTCCTCCAACGAATCGTCACCACGGACGCCCGCTCGCGCATGCCCTTCGGCGGCGCGGCGCTCGCGCCGGAAAAGATCGAACTGATCCGGAAGTGGATCGATGCGGGAGCCGCGTGGCCGGAGACCTCCGCCGGGGCAGCCGCGTCTTCCAAAAAACATTGGGCGTTTATCGCCCCGGTGCGGCCGGCGGTTCCCCCGCAGACCGGGTGGACGCGCAACGCGATTGACGCGTTTGTCCTGAAGGGGCTCGAAAAAGCGGATCTCAAGCCCTCGCCGGAGGCCGATCGCGCGACGCTGCTGCGCCGCGTCAGCCTCGACCTGATCGGCCTGCCGCCCACTCCCGCGGAGCTCGACGCCTTTCTTGCCGACCGGAGCCCGAATGCCTACGAGAAGCAGGTGGACCGCCTGCTGGCCTCGCCCGCATTACGGCGAGCGATGGGGGCGCATCTGGCTGGACGCGGCGCGCTATGCCGATTCCAACGGCTATGAAAAGGACGCGCCGCGCTTCGTCTGGTTCTATCGCGACTGGGTGATCAACGCGCTCAATCGCGACCTGCCGTACAACCAGTTCATCATCGACCAGATTGCCGGCGACCTGCTGCCCAACGCCACGCAGGAGCAGAATGTGGCCACCGGCTTCCTGCGCAACTCCATGATCAATGAAGAAGGCGGCATCGATCCCGAGCAGTTCCGCATGGAAGCCATGTACGACCGCATGGACGCCATCGGCAAGGGCATCCTCGGCGTCACCATCCAGTGCGCGCAGTGCCACAATCACAAGTACGATCCGCTGAAGCAGGAAGAGTACTACCGCATGTTCGCGTTCCTCAACGACACGGACGAGGCGAACATCGCGGTCTACATCGCCGCCACAGCAGGAGAAGCGCGCCGAGATTTTCCGCCGCACGCGAGAGATCGAAGCTGACCTGCAGCACCGGAATCCGGATTGGCAGACCCGCATGGCGGCGTGGGAAGAGCAGGTCGCCGCGAACAGCCGGAATGGCACGTGCTCCAGCCTGACGGTGGACGATATCTCGACCGGCGGCGAGCGCGAACTCCCGATGAAGGACGGCTCCATGCTGGCCCAGGGATACGCGCCCACCAAGCACACCGTGGAGTTCACGGCTAAGACCGAGCCTGCCGCGTATCACCGCGGTGCGTCTGGAACTGCTGACCGACCCGAATCTCCCCGGCGGCGGTCCGGGCCGCTCGATCAAGGGCACCGGCGCGCTCACCGAGTTCACGGTGGACGCCGCCGCCGCCGACACTCCCGACCAATTCACCAACGTGAAGATTGGCAGCGCGACCGCCGACATCAACCTTCCCGAGACACCGCTCGAACCGAAATTCGACGACAAGAGCGGCAAGCGCCGGGTTACCGGTCCGGTCGAGTTTGCGATCGACGGCAAGGACGAGACGGCCTGGGGAATCGATGCCGGTCCCGGCCTGCGCAACCAGTCGCGCAAAGCCGTATTCGATTTCGAGAAGCCCGTCGAGAACCCGAAGGGCACGGTCCTGCGCATTCGCCTGAAGCAGAATCACGGCGGCGCGAACTCCGACGACAACGAGAACAACAACCTTGGCCGCATTCGCCTGTCGGTTACCTCCGCTCCCAACGCGGCCGCCGACCCGCTGCCCGAAATGTCCGCGAGATTCTGAGCATTCCGCGCGACCAGCGATCGCCGGCGCAGGTGCAGCGTGATATTCAGCTATTGGCGCACCACCGTTCCGGAGTGGAAGCCGGAAAACGATGCCATCGCCGCGCTCTGGCACGAGCACCCCGAAGGCTCGCTGCAACTGGTTCTGGCGGACCGTACCGAAGATCATCGCCAGACGCACATTCTGAAGCGCGGAGATTTTCTGCAGCCCGGCAAGGCCGTGGAACCCGGCACCCCGGCGTTCCTGCATCCGCTGCCCGAAGACGCGCCGCGCAACTCGCCTGACGTTCGCGAAATGGCTGGTGGATCGCCGGTCGCCCACCACCGCGCGCTCGATCGTGAATCGCGTCTGGCAGGCGTACTTCGGCATCGGCATCGTGGCGACGGGCGAAAATTTCGGGACGCAGTGCGAGCCGCCCTCGCATCAGGAACTGCTGGACTGGCTGGCCGTGGAGTTCATGGATTCCGGCTGGAGCTTGAAGAAGCTGCACCGCCTGATTGTGACTTCGGCGGCGTACCGGCAGTCTTCCGATGTGACGCCGGAGCTGCTGGCCAAGGATCCGTACAACCGGCTGCTGGCGCGCGGGCCGCGCTTCCGCGTGGACGCGGAAATCGTGCGCGACATTGCGCTCGCCGCCAGCGGCCTGCTGAATCCGAAAGTCGGCGGCCCCAGCGTCTTTCCTCCCGCGCCGGCGTTCCTCTTTCAGCCGCCCGCGAGCTATGCGCCCAAGACCTGGGTCGACCGCCGAAGGTCCGGACCGCTACCGCCGCGCGCTTTACACGTTCCGCTTCCGTTCGGTGCCCTATCCCATGCTGCAGGCCTTCGATGCGCCAAACGGCGAAATGTCGTGCGTGCGGCGGGCGCGCTCCAACACGCCGCTGCAGGCGCTGACCACGCTGAACGAACCGCTCTTCGTGGAATCGGCGCGGGCGCTCGCCGCTGCGCGCCCTGAAGGAAGGCGGCTCGAGCGATCGCGGACCGCTGACCTATCGCCTTCCGCCTCTGCACCGCCCGCCGCCCCACCAGCAGGAAGCCGGCGTACTGCTCGAAGCTGCTCGCGAAAGAAGACCAACGCATCGCCGACGGCTGGATCGAGCGCGCGGGAGTTGGCCGGACTGAGCCGGCAGCGCCAGCTCCATCGTTGCCGTCGGGCGTCACACCCAGGCAGGCTCGCTGCCTGGACGGCCGTTGCCCGCGTGATTCTGAACCTGGACGAAACCATCACCAAGGAGTAGGACATGAGCTGCCAGGACCATCTCTATCGCAACATGCACCCCAAGCAAGTCACGCGCCGCTGGTTCTTCGAACAGTGCGGCGTCGGGCTGGGAGCTGCGGCCCTGGCGCAACTGCTGGCGGAATCCGGCTACGCGGCCGACGACCCGCTGGCGCCGCAGGCCCCGCACTTCGCGCCCAAAGCCAAGCACGTCATCTTTCTGTTCATGGCGGGCGCGCCCAGCCACCTGGAGCTGTTCGACTACAAGCCGCAGCTCGCGAAGTTTGATGGCACGCTGCCGCCGGCGGATCTGCTGAAGGGCTATCGCGCCGCTTTCATCAATCCCAATTCGAAGCTGTTGGGCCCCAAGTTCAAGTTCCCCAGCTACGGCAAGAGCGGGACGGAGCTCTCCGAACTCTTGCCCTTCACCAGCGAAGTGGTCGACGATCTCGCCATCGTCAAATCGATGGTGACCGACGCCTTCAACCACGCGCCCGGACAGCTCCTGATGAACACGGGCACCATGCAGTTCGGGCGTCCCAGCATGGGCGCGTGGGTGCTGTACGGGCTCGGCTCGGAGACGCGCGATCTGCCCGGCTTCGTGGTCTTCAGCTCCGGCAACAAAGGGCCGAGCGGCGGCGATAGCTGCTGGGGCAGCGGCTTTCTGCCGACCGTCTACCAGGGCGTCGAGTTCCGCAGCGGCGGCGACCCGGTGCTTTACCTCTCGAATCCGCCCGGCGTCGATAACGAATTACAGCGCGATTCGCTCGACGCGTTGCAGCAGTTGAACCAAATGCGCGCGAACGTCACCGGCGATCCGGAAATCGCGACGCGCATCAATTCCTTCGAGATGGCGTTTCGCATGCAAGCGGTCGCTCCCGACCTGATGGACATCTCCAAGGAGCCGAAGGAAACTCTGGAGCTTTACGGCGCTGAACCGGGCAAGGCATCCTTTGCCAACAACTGCCTGCTGGCGAGGCGTCTGGTGGAGAAGGGCGTCCGCTTCGTGCAGCTGTATCACGAAGCGTGGGACCAGCATTCGAACCTCGTCAAAGACCTGCGGAAGAACTGCCTGAATACCGATCGCGCCGCAGCGGCATTAATCAAGGACCTGAAGCGGCGCGGCTTGCTGGACGAAACGCTGGTGATATGGGGCGGGGAATTCGGCCGCACGCCCATGGTGCAGGGCGGCTCCGACGGCCGCGACCATCATCCCAATGCCTTCACCATGTGGATGGCGGGCGGCGGAATTCAAGCCCGGCGTCCGGCTCGGCGAGACCGACGACCTTGGCTTCAACGTAGCGAAGGACCGGGTCCACGTGCACGATCTGCACGCGACCATGCTCCACCTGCTCGGGTTCGATCACACGCGCCTCACTTACAAATTCCAGGGTAGACCGTTCCGCTTGACCGACGTCGCGGGCGAAGTGGTGAAACCGCTGCTGGCGTAGATCTCCTGCTGGAAACGAAGGGCCTCCAACCGGGAATGGCCGTCGATGGCGATATCTCCCTCCATCTTCCTTTCTTATGCTCGCGGCGACGATGAGGCATTCGTCGCGCGAGTCTATGCCGACCTCACCCGGCGCGGTTTCCGGGTCTGGTGGGATCGCGTATCGATGCCCGCTCGCGGGCTGACCTTTCTGCATGAGATCCGCGAGGCCATCAACGTTCATGACCGCTTTCTGCTCGTGGCCGGCCCGCAGGCGGCCACCTCCGACTACGTGCGGGCGGAATGGCAGCACGCGGCACTGTTCGGCAAGGCCATCAACACAGTCCTGCGCGGCGGCGATTTTGGAATTCTACCCGAGGAACTGAAGCGATTCCACAGCGAAGATTTTCGCGACGACCACTCCTACACGTTCCACGTCGAAAACCTGGTTCGGCAGCTTCTGGAACCCATTGCTCCCTTGGGGCCGCTGATTAATCTGCCCGGCTTGCCACTGCATTTGCTCACTCGTTCCGATCGCGTGGACGAGCTCAAAGCGACGCTGCTGGCCGAGGTGCAGAGGCCGGTCGTATTAACGGGAGCCGCGGCCCACGTAGACTTGCACGGGATGGGCGGAATCGGCAAATCCGTGTTGGCCAGCCTGGTGGCCCGCGACGTTGAGGTGCGCCGTGCCTTTCCCGACGGCATTGTCTGGCTCTCGTTTGGAACGAGGCCGAATCTGCTGGAGCTCCAGCATAACCTTCTGAGTGCCTTTCCCGATCCCGAACCCGTGGCGAACGTGGCCGAAGGAAGAGCCAAACTCAGTGAGGTCCTGGCATCCCGCGCGGTTCTCTTAATACTCGACGACGTGTGGGAGCGGGCACACGTCGAAGCCTTCGATGTGCTTGGCGCACGATGCCGGACACTGATCACAACGCGAGATGCCGGGTTGGTGAGGAGCCTGGGCGGTGCGCAACATCAACTGGAGCTGCTCACCGAGTCCGAAGGTCTTCAGCTCCTGGCGATCGCCGCGGAGACTGATCCCAGCCAGTTGCCATCGGAAGCGAAGCCGATTGTATCCGAGTGCGGGTGTCTGCCGTTGGCCGTGGCGCTCTGCGCCGGTATGTTGCGGCGCGGGGTGCCGTGGAGCGGTGTGCTCGCCCGTCTCCAGCGGGCGGCGCTCGAAAGAATCGGCGACCGCCACGCGGCAGACATCCATCACCGGGACATCTGGACAGCCATGAAAGTAAGCCTCGACGTGCTGGCGCCCCAGGAACAGGCACGCTTCGCCGAGCTGAGCGTTTTCCCCGCTGCCGATCGCGTCCCGGAGGAGGCCGTCCGCACTCTGTGGATGCATACCGGGGGCATCGACGATTTCGCTTGTGAAGATCTGCTCGTAAGCCTCGGCGAGCGCTCGCTGATCCGCCTGGAGACTTTGCCGGAACCAGAAGGAGGCGGAGTGCGGCGGCGCATTTCGCTCCACGACCTTCTCCATGACTTTGCCTCCCGGCTGAGCGGCGATCCGGCCCCCTTGCACGGCCGTTTGCTTTCGGCATATCGAAACAGGCTACCCCCCGCGCCGTCGGAGCAAATGCAGAAGCAGTGGCACACCGTACCATCGGATGGATATATCCACCGCCGCCTGGGCTGGCATTTGGAGCGCGCGGGCGATATTGAGGGGCTCCACGCACTGCTGAGGGAGGAGACGCCGGAAGGACGCAACGCCTGGTTCGAGGTCAACGAGCGGCTGGGAGAGCCCGCGAACTTCTCGGAAAGCGTGCGCCAGGCGCTGAAACTGACACAGGTGACGGGATCTGATGCCGGACTGCGACAGACATTGGGCCGAGAGTGCCGTTATCAACTGATCACGGCATCCCTGAACGGCTTGCGGGAGAACGTTCCGGGATCTCTTCAGGTGGCGCTCGTCCAGGACGGTTTGTGGTCGACACAGCAGGCGCTGGCATGCGCGAGCCGCGCACGCGATCCTCTTGCGCTGGCGGCCTTGGCGCCCTGGCTGCCACCGGCAGAGCGCAATCCCGTATTCGCCGAAGCGCTGGAGGCCGTCCGCGCCGTTCCCCCGGAAGCTCAGCGAGGCACTGCATTGTCCCGGCTACTGCCCCACCTCCCGCAAGAGATGCTGCCCGAGGCATTGGCGGTGGCACGCACGGTTGTGGGGGATGGATCGCGCGTGAGCCTGATTGCCGAGGTGGCCGCACGGTCAACCACTCCGGCGCGAACGGCGATGGTGGACGAAGGGATGGCGATCGCTCGCTCGATCTCGGACGACCAGCGCCGCGCCTATGCCTTGTCGTGTCTGTTGCCCCTGCTACCCGAACTGGAGTTCGCCCGAGTGCGCGCAGAAGTGTTACCCGTCCTGCGCGCGGAAGGCAGCGACGAGATCCGGGCCATGTCCCTGGCGGCGGTGGCGAAGTACTTCCCCGAACCGGAGCGTTCCGCGCTGCTTGCCGAAGCGCTGTCCTCCGCTCGTATCGCGGCTCGCTCCTACCACTACGGCGGCGGATCTAGCGTTTTTCGCGCCAGCGCACTGGTGCAGGTCGCACGAGAGATTCCACCGGAGTTGATGCCTCAGGCGCTGGCCGCGGCCCGCGCAATAAACCATGAAGGCTATCAGTCTGAAATGTTGGAGGCGATGGCGTCCCGCCTACCCACTCCTCTGATCCCGGAGGCTCTCAGCCTGGCGCGCACCTTCCGCGACGGCGTCACTCGCTGGCGGGCACTCAGGGCCCTGGCCGCCCGTCTGGCCGAACCGGAGCGTACCGCCGTTATGGCGGAAGCCCTGCGCGCCGCAGAGGACATCCCTGACCAGGAGGCACGGGTCGAGAAACTCACCGCCTTGCTGCCGGAACTACCGTCGGATCTGTTGCCGGATTTCCTCGCGATTGTGCGCGAGGTCGCTTCCCCCTTGGAGCGGTCCGAACTCACCGCGAAGCTGGCTGCCCGGCTACCGGAGCCTGAACGCGCTCCGCTGCTCGCCGAGGCGCTGTGTACAGCCCGCACCATTACGTGGAAGGCGACTCGCGCCCGCGCTTTGACATCCCTGGCTACGCACCTGTCTACGTCTGAGCGCGCGGCCGTGCTGGCCGAGGCACTCGGGCCGGCGACCGCCATTGGCGGCAATGAGGATCGCTGCGCCGCTCTGGCCGCTTTGGCAGAGCATCTGCCCGAACCGGAACAGAATACTCTCGTCGTGGCCGCCGTCAAGCTGGCGACTGCGATGGAGGATCCGCATGTGCGCTGCCGCTCCCTGGCCGCGCTTGTGCCTCATCGGCCGGCCGCGGAGCGCCCCGCAGCAAGTGTCGAGGTGCTCGATTTGGCCGAGGCCGTTCGACATCCGTCCGAGCGCGCGGATATCGTCAAGGCGATGACACCATATCTGCCGGAGGAGGCGCTGGGCAGGGCACTTTCGACAGTGCTTGGCATCGAAGGGGGCTGGGCACAGCAATCGGCAATCGTAGTGTTGGCACCGCGATTGTCACCAGACTTACTGAAGGAAGCGCTCGAGGCGGCGCGTCGGATCGAGCACCATGAGACGCGTGCGGATGCATTGGGTAGGCTCGCACAGCACCTAGGGGAAGAGGAACGGAAGCCGGTCCTGCGGGAAGCGCTGGCGGCCGCGCGTGCCGTCAGCAACGAGGAGTTCCGCCGTCATGCGCTTGTGCGGCTGGCTCCGCAACTGTCATCGGATTTGCTCGCGGATGCGCTCTCGGCGGCGCGGGCGTTCGAAGACAAGAGGTATGGGACCGATGTCCTGGTGGGCTTGTCGCCCTACTGGTCCGCCAAGGTGCTGCCGGCGGCACTCGAAGCCGCGCGCGCCGGTGCGAAAGAAAATCGGGCACGTGCCCTGGCCGCACTCGTGCCGCATTTACCGGAACCAAAGCGCCGCACGGCATTGGAGGAGGCGCTCGGCGCCGCCCGGGGCGTCGCATATAGCCCGGACCGTGTGAAGGCGCTCGATGCGATCGGTCCCTTGTTGCCACCGGACATGCTTCCCGAGGCGTTAACGGCCGCGCGCACCATCAAGGACGCAACCGATCGCGCAGTGGCTATCGCTGCCCTCGCGCCACGGATGCCCGACGAGGAGCGCGCCGCTGTCCTAACGGAGGCCCTTGCCGACATCCGGACGAGCAGGGATTCGAAGCTGGTTGACGCACTGGTCGCACTTGGCCCGCATCTGCCGGCGGCGTTGCTGCCCGAAGCCGCGGCAGCCGCTCGGAAGTTGGCGAAACAGGAAGACCGATGGAGGGCGCTGGCAACCGTGGCGCCGCGGTTACCGGAGCCGGAACGGTCGGTCGCACTTGCCGACACCTTGTCGGCTGCGCAGGCTCACCGCTATTACGAGCGCGAGTGCGCAGAAATGGTCGTTGCCCTGGCGCCTCATCTGCCCGCGGCCTTGCTGCCCGAAGCGTTCCGCGTTGCGTTTTCCCTGAAAGAACAGAGCGAGAAATCCGAACGCACCGCCGTGGCCGCACTGCTGCCGCGCCTGGCTGGCCTCACCGGGCAGGAACTCGCCGCCCTCTGGTCAATGCCACTACTTACCGCAGGTTCGCGATCGCGTCTGCTCGCCGGCCTGTGCCGCACCGCACCCATTCTCGCCGCGCTTGCCGCTGACCGCTTAACGATCGAGTTCCTTGAGATCGCGAAGGCCATCGCCGACGTCTCGCAGTGGTGGCCCTGAGATCGCTCAATGAGACTCGCGCGGAACTTCGTGGCCGCGGGAGCCTACCAGGAAGTCCAGATCGGCTCCGGTGTCGGCCTGCAACACGTGCTCGAAGTACAAACGCTGGTACCCGCCGGACATCGGCGCCGCTACAGGCCGCCAGCCGGCGCGGCGACGCTCGAGTTCCGCATCGGCAACCGCAAGGTGCAGCCGGCGATTGTCCACATCCAGTTCGATCCGATCTCCGTCATGTACGAGCGCCAGCGCACCGCCGATCGCCGCCTCGGGGCAGACATGGAGCACCACCGTGCCATACGCCGTGCCGCTCATGCGAGCGTCGGAGATACGGACGATATCGGTGATGCCGCGCTTCAACAGCTTCGGCGGCAAACCCATATTGCCGACCTCGGCCATGCCGGGATAGCCCTTCGGCCCACAGTTCTTGAGCACCAGAACGCTGTTCTCGTCGGCATCCAACCCGGGGTCTGCAATCCGTTCCTTATAGTGCTCGATGTTTTCGAACACGATGGCGGTCCCGGCATGGCACATCAGGTGCGGCGAGGCAGCCGACGGTTTGATCACCGCGCCGCCGGGAGCGAGGTTGCCGCGCAGGACGACGATACCGCCGCGCTCGAGCAGCGGGCGATCCCAGGTCCGGATCACTTCGGTGTTCCAGTTGGGAGCTTCGCTGCAGTTCTCCCAGATCGTCTTGCCATTCACGGTAAGGGCATCGCGGCGGAGCAGGTCGTGCTCTCCCAGCGCACGAATCACCGCGGGGAGGCCACCCGCATAGTAGAAGTCCTCCATCAGATATTGGCCGGAGGGCATCAGATTCACCAGGGTCGGGCAATCGCGGCCCAGGCAATCCCAGTCTTCGAGAGTCAGCGGCGTGCCGACACGGCCGGCGATGGCCAGCAGGTGGATGACGGCGTTGGTGGAGCCGCCCAGAGCGGCATTGACGCGGATCGCGTTTTCGAATGCCTCGCGAGTCAGGATGCGGGAAATCCGCAGGTCTTCACAGACCATCTCCACGATGCGGCGACCGGCCAGGTGCGCCATGACGGAGCGGCGCGAATCCGGCGCAGGAATCGCCGCGTTGCCCGGCAGCGTCAGTCCCAACGCTTCGACCATCGATGCCATGGTCGATGCCGTGCCCATCGTCATGCAGTGGCCCGGCGAGCGCGACATACACGCCTCGGCGTCCATGAACTGGTTCAAGGTCATGTTTCCTGCTTTGACGTCTTCGCTGAAGCGCCAAAGGTCCGTGCCGGAGCCGATGTCCCGTCCCTGATACTTGCCGTTGAGCATTGGGCCGCCGGAGACCACCAGCGCCGGGAGGTCGCAACTGGCCGCGCCCATGACCAGCGAGGGCGTCGTCTTATCGCAGCCGCACAGCAGTACCACGCCGTCGATCGGGTTGGCGCGGATCGATTCCTCCACGTCCATGCTGGCCAGGTTGCGGAACAACATCGCGGTCGGGCGCATGATGGCCTCGCCGAGCGAGGTGACCGGAAACTCGACCGGGAATCCGCCGGCCTGCCAGACACCGCGCTTCACGTGTTCGGCGAGATCGCGGAAATGCGCGTTGCACGGGGTCAGTTCCGACCACGTGTTGCAGATGCCGATGACCGGGCGCCCGTCGAAAACATCTCCCGGGAGCCCCTGGTTGCGCATCCAACTCCGGTGCCCGAACCCGTCTTTGTCGATCTTGCCGAACCACTCCGCCGAGCGATATCGTCCTTTGGTTTCGCCGCTCATTTCCGCTCCTTATCAGAACCTCGATGATACTCCCGTGCATCGAACGGACGGGCCAGGACCGCGGCGGAGCCAAGGGCCTCTTCGATGCGGAGCGCTTCATTCCACTTCGCCATGCGCTCCGAGCGCGAGAACGAGCCCACCTTGAGTTGAGCAGCCTTCCAGCCCACAGCCAGGTGGACGACGGTGACGTCCTCCGTCTCGCCGGAGCGTGCGGAGACGATGGCATCGAGGCCCGATTCGCGTGCGGCCTCCAGGGCGGCCCGGGTTTCGCTGATAGTGCCTGCCTGGTTCGGCTTGATCAGCACGGCGGTGCACTCTCGCGCGGCCGCGGCATGGCGCACCCGGTCCGCGTTGGTCACCAGGAAGTCGTCGCCGATCACCTGGACCTTGCTGCCGAAAGCCGCGGTGAAGCGGCGGAAGCCCTCAGGATCGTCTTCCGCGAGCGGGTCTTCGATCGAGACGATCGGATAGCGTTCGATCCAACCGCCCAACACCTCGATGAAGCCGTCACTGTCGAGCGATTGGTTGTCGCGAGCCAGGCGGTACCTGCCGCAAGATCCGAACTGTGAGGCCGCGATATCGAGCGAAATGGCGGCATCGGCGCCGGGAACCAGGCCTGCCGATTCGATGGCGCGCAGCAGCGCATCGAGCGCCTCTTCGTTAGACGCGAAGGCCGGCCAGTAGCCGCCCTCGTCGGCAACGCCTTGCAGGGTTCCCCGTTCGGCCATGATGCGGCCCGCGGCCCGGTAGACGGCGGCGGTCCGGTCGAGTGCCTCCGCGAAAGAGCGGGCGGAGGGGCAGACCACCATCAGGTCCTGGATATCGATGCGGCGGGCGGCATGCGCGCCGCCTCCGAAAATCTGTATCTCGGGCAGAGGTAGAGTGACCGCGTCCGGGGAAAGATAGCGCCAGAGCGGAACTCCGTGGACTGCCGCCGCGGCGTGGAGTGCCGCCATCGAGACGGCGATCATTGCGTTCCCGCCGAGCCGCCGTTTATCGGGCGTTCCATCGGCCGCGAGGAGGCGGGCATCGACCGCTTGCTGATCCGCCGCATCGGCGCCTGTCAGGGTTCGCGCGATGATGCCGTTCACGTTCGCGACGGCACGCCGGACGTCGAACCCATCCTCGTCGCGCAGATCGAGCGCCTCGCCGGAACCGGTGGATGCGCCGGCGGGCGCGATCGCTCGTCCCGTGGCGCCGGACTCCAGTTCCACCTCGGCTTCTACGGTCGGACGGCCGCGCGAATCCCAAACTCTGCGGCCGCGGACCTGGCGAATCGTGGTCGATGGCATATCAGAGTCCCAGTCGCATTGCCCAGACTCGCGCGACGTCGCCAGGTGACGCGACGGGGGCGCCGATGAGGCCGAGCGAGACCTGCCGCACGAAGTCGCGGCCGGGTGCGTCGAGGTACTCCACTGGGCTTTTGCCATCCACGCGCGCCAGCAGGAGGCCGCCGAGGAGGCGTGCGGTCCGTTTCTCGATCTCGTCGCGGGGTTCCCACATTACGCCCTTGAGATAGACGCCTGCCAGACTTTCGAATGCCTCCAGCAGGCGCGCAGCGCACGGGCGGTTCCACAGGCATTTCAGCAGCAGGTGGTTGAGACAGAAAGCCAGGTCGAACGCAGGATCACCGTACCAGGCGCACTCCGCGTCCAGAAAGATCGGGCCATCCGCGCCCGCCAGGATATTCTTCGGACTGATATCTCCGTGAACCAGTGCGACGTGCGTTTGTAGGGTGCTGGCGGAAAGGGCGAACAGTGAAGTGGCCACGTCGGGGTGCCGGCGCGCGGCGGCCTCAAAATAGGGTTCGAGGCGGATCGCGTGGAAGATCGCGCCGGTGGCGAAACGCTCGGCAATCCCGGGATCGCCGGCGGTTTTTGCGTGGATCGCTACCAGCCGTCGGCCGACCTCGGCCGCGAGCCGCAGATCGATGTCGCCATCACGGAGCCGCTCTTTCCAGACCGGGAATAACGCCGGATCGAAATACTCCATGGCGAAGAGGCCGGCCTCATCGTCGCGAGCGAGCACCGTGGGAGCAGCGCCGGGGAGAATTCGCGCGACCGTTTCCAGCCAATCCGCTTCGTGCCGGCTGCGCGATACGGGGGCCCGCCAATCGTCTTTGACGCGCAATTGTGCCAGCGCCCGCTTCACGACGAAAATGCGGCTTGCCGATTCCACCTTGAAGATGTCGGAGGAGACGCCGCCGGTGAGGGGCGAAAGCTGGAACGGATCACCAGCCCGCAGGAGCCCGAGCCGCTCGATCTCGCTGCGCGTGATCGACGGCGCGACATCCGTCACAAGGAGAAGCCCCCGTCGGCGATGTGAATGGCGCCGGTGGTGAAACTGCTCTCGTCGGATGCCAGGTGGACGGCGAGCGCGGCGATCTCTTCGGGCAGCCCTAGCCTTCCCATCGGCTGTCGCGCGGCGAATTCCTGGCGGACCTCGGCGACCGTGCGGCCCTGGCGCTCGGCAAGCGTCGCGATGCGGCCTTCGAGTGACGGAGACGCGATGGTCCCGGGGCAGATGGCGTTGCAGCGGATGCCTTCGCGGATGAAGTCGGCAGCCACGGCCTTGGTGAGGCCGATGACGGCGGCCTTACTCGCGCCGTAAGCATACCGGTTGGGAATTCCGCGCACCGAGGACGCGCCGGAAGAGACATTGATAATTGAACCCTTATGGCGTTCCAACATGCCGGGCAGAAAGGCCCGAATGGTCCGATGCATCGACTTCACGTTGATGTCGAAAGAAAGGTCCCAATCCGCTTCCGAGCAATCGAGCACGGTGCCATGATGGACGAACCCGGCGCAATTGAAGAGGACGTCGATGAGGCCGATGCGCGTGGCGAGCGCTCGGACAGCTTCGGTGGAGCGCACATCGAGTTGCAGGCACTCGCCCGCGAGCCCGTCGAGCTTGGAGGGATCGAGATCGGTCGCTATGACGTGGCAGCCCTCGCGAGCGAACGCTTCGGCCGTCGCACGGCCAATGCCTGCTCCGGCTGCAGTGACTAAGGCGGTCTTACCGTTGAGTCGTGTCAAATCGACACGAAATATAACATGCGCTTCCGGAATGCGGCAAGCCGGGGCGTTTCTTTTGGAAAACGGCGTGATAGCATTTCTCCCATGATGCCGTCACGCTGGTACCTGCTCTTCGTTCTGGTTCTCGGCGCAGGGAGCGCCGGAGCCGCTGACATGGTGGTGAATCTCCGCTCGCGGGTGGAGGCATTCAAAGGCAGCGGTGACTGGAGCGAAGTGCGCTTGCAACAATCCCTGGCTGCCGAAAAGACCGCTGTCCTGATCTGTGACATGTGGGACAAACACTGGTGCCGCGGTGCGACGGAGCGAGTCAACGGCCTGGTGACCCGGATGGAGCCGTTCCTCGAAGCGGCGCGCAAACGAGGGATTCAGATCATTCACGCGCCCTCCGAGACGATGGATTTCTATCGGGATGCGCCGCAGCGCAAGAACATTTTGGCGGTTGCCAAAGTCGAACCGCCCACGCCGCTCGTCTTCCCCGACCCTCCGCTGCCGATCGACGACAAGAGCGGCGGCTGCGATACGGGAGACAAGTTCTTCAAGGCCTGGACTCGCGAAAATCCGGGGATCCGCATCGCTGCATCGGACGTGATCTCCGATAACGGCGCCGAAATCTACAGCTTCTTGCGGTCCCGCGACATCCGCACCCTGCTGGTGATGGGGGTCCACGCGAACATGTGCATCCTCAATCGAACGTTCTCCGTCAAGAGAATGACCGCGCTCGGGATTCATTGCATCCTCGTCCGTGACCTGACGGATGCCATGTACAATCCGCAAGACCCTCCGCATGTCAGTCACTACGCGGGCACACAGTTGGTCATCGAATACATCGAGAAATACTGGTGCCCGACCACGACCCGCGCCGAACTCCTCCAGGCGTTCGCGCATTAGCGGAGCATATACGATGCCCCGGCAACAGTCGGGAATTCGAGAATGCCCTGGCGTTCGTTACAAGCGACGTCGTTACCTGACCGTGTCTCTCTGACCGATGCTTTCCTCGATGGCCATGGATTGACGATGCGCGCAGTCGATCCCTTTTCGCTTTTCAGCACGATATCGGACACGGTTTTCCCATCCCACCAAGCGGAAACGAGAAATGCGCCTGCGGCTCGCAGATCGCGAAACCGTGCACTTCCGAGGTGGATGGTATTGGGGAAGAGCCGGATGACGCCGTCATAGCTCTGAAGGAGGCACTCGTTGAGGACCGCGGGGAGCGAGAGGTTTTCGGTCCAGACGCCCATCCGCATCATGAAGTCGAAATCGGTGCCGTCGCTGTAGCGGCCGCCGGATTGGCGGACGCGGTCGTTGGCGACTCCCAGGGGCGTCATGCAATACCGCACTTCGCGCTTGAACCAGTCGAGATCGAGCATGCCGAGCCGGGCGCGGGCGAGAGGCTGCCAGACGAGATCGTTGCCGCCTTCGAGGCGGATGGTGCGGGCGGTGCGGCGCGCCACATCGAGCAGTTCCCGCGAGGAACCGAGACCGGCCTGCTCGCCGGGAAAGACCGGCGCCAGCGTCACCGGCACGTTGTAGACGTACTCGAAGGGAGCGTCGCGGACGTCGAGCCAGACCGCGGCCGTTAGGCCCGTCGCCGGCAGGATAGGGCGCAAGATTCTCTCGAACCTCCTGCCACCGGGCGCGCCGGCCGGCGTCGAGGTTGAGGGTGCTCGAACCTTCGAGTACCGCATCCAGAAGGAATGCGGTGAGGGCGAGGTCGATGATGCAGTCGCGGTTCAGGCGGAAATCGACGGTGGCGCCCCAGTTCTCCGGGGAAACCGTCGGGATGATGTGATACTTGCCGTCCTCGCCCTTTTGGACAAAGGCCACCAGGAACTCGGCAGCCGCCCGCAGGATGGGGTAGACGCGCTCCAGGTACCGCAAATCGAGTGTATAGCGGTACTGCCACCACAGGCTTTGCACGGTCCACGGAGTCTCGCAGATTTCGTATCCCCACGGCGGCGCGGGGTAAGGATTCACGCTGCTGGGCACCGGGTAGGCGGAATGCGGGAAGTACGCGCCAGGCAGGCCGAACTGCACGCGGGCATTCCACTCGGCCATCGGCATGAGGCTCTCCACCAGCCGGGTGTAGGGCTCATGCTGCTCCGCATGGTTGCTGGAGAACACGCCCCACCATACCTGCTGGGTGTTGTAGTTCATGTGATAGTCGCCGTGCCAGGCGGTGCCGATCTTCCCGCTGCTCCAGTTGCCGAACAGCCCCGGCGCCACCTTCCCCGGCTTCATGCAGCAGGCCAGGAAATATTGATTGCGATACCAGATTTCTTCCAGTTCGCGGTCTTCGAGTTCGATAGAAGACGCAGACCAGAAGCGGGCCCATTCCGCAGCCGATTGGCCGCGCAGGTCGACGGACGGAAGCGAAGCGAGCCTTTCGGCTTCGGCACGGGCGTGCGCGACGTTGTCCGCAACGTCGCGAGGCGTGAAGAGAGCGACGTCCAGCCGGAGTGGCTGAATCGCGGCGGGCAAAAGTAGAACTTGACGCGGACCGGCGTTTCCGGCGGTCCACCGGCCGGCCAGAATGCCGTGGATAGCGAAGTTGCGATCGTCCTTGGTCTGGGGCGGATTCGGCTGCACTTCGGTGGGTGCGGTCGCGGGGAAATACTGGTAGCCGGAGAATCGACCGTCTTCCGCACGAAGTTCGGGCTCGGGGAGCTTAGCCTCCGCGTCCCAGTTGGGTTGGTAGACCGCGGAGAGAATCGGGACTGGCGAATCGCTGGTGACGGAGATGTGTCCGTTTTCGCGGCTCACGAAGCATTCCACCTGGATGGAGTGAGTCTCGCCACGCAGATTGTCGTGCTCCAGTTTCACTGCGAGGACACCGGTAGCGATATCGAGGTCCTGGCGCAGGACGCGGATCATGCGCGGATCCCAGTGCAGCCAGATGGTGCCGCAGGGCCAGGGGCGAGGCCATGGTTTGCGGTAAGAAGACTGCATCAGTTCGGAGTATTCGCGGAAAAAGTCGATCCGGGATTCGAGGAAGGTCATCTCCGGCTGGCCGCGGCGTTTGGCCTCCTCGCCCGCCCGCTTCCAGAGATCGAGCACTTCGCGGAACGTCTTGATGTGGGCGGCGTGTTCTTCGCTGACGCGAATATCCCACACGTCGTTCTTGCCGATGTGTATGCCCATGGCGTCCGGGCGCACCGTGACGCACACGCCGATGTCGCCATTGCCGAGCAGCAAGCCTTCGAAGAAGTTTGGAGTCGGCTGAGTTCTTACGAAACCGTGGCGGCGGGCGATCTCCGCCGAGTTCAGCCGGGGGAAATCGCCTTGGGGAGACGGGGCAGCAAAAGCTGCTCCCGCGGCGGCGGTGGATTCCAGAAATCGGCGCCTGGTGGTTTTCATCTTGGAGAGTCCGTCCTCTTCTCGGATCACCTATCCTAACTCCCGTTGGAAGGTCCCATCGCGGACCGCGGGCACGTCACACAGACAGATGATGGCTGCTAGTCTTAAGCGGTAGGAGCCGCGCTTTCGTGCGAAATCTCTTGTTGTTTCTGGCCGTTCTCGCCGCCCCGCTCTGGGCCGCGAAACGCATTACCGTCTCGCTGGACGGACAGTGGGAAATCACCGATTCGATCGATGGGGAGACACAGCCGGCGGCTTATGCACACAAAGCGCCGGTCCCGGGCCTGAGCCATTCGGCGGTGCCCGCCTTCCCGGACGTAGACGAATTCGAGAGCCGCCAACTGATTCAGAACCGGATTTCGAAAAATCTGGCGCCTGCCTCGGCGCTGGTTTCGAATGCCGGAGTCTCCCGGCAGCAGCGCAACTGGTTCTGGTACCGGCGCCAGTTCGAGATTCCCGCGATCCGCAGCGTAGCCACTCTGCGGATCAACAAGGCACAGTTCGGCGCGACGGTCTGGCTGAACGGCAAGCTGGTGGGCGAGCATCTGCCTTGCTTCTCCGCCGCGATCTTCGACGTTTCCGGCATCGTGCGGCAGGGTTCGAACGAAATCGTGATCCGGGTAGGTGCGCATCCGGGCGTGCTGCCGGCGAACGTCTCCGCCGGTACCGATTTCGAGAAGAACCGCTGGACTCCCGGCATTTATGACAGCGTCTCGCTGGCGCTCTCCGACAATCCCGCGATCGAATCGATTCAGGTGGCGCCCAGCCGCGACCTGCAGTCCGTCACCGTGCAAACGAGGCTGCGCAATCACGCGGGACAAACGGTTTCTTTCGCGCTCACGCAGGCCGTGCACGAGTGGAAATCCGAGCAGGTGGCGGAGCGGGCGCCGGCCATGCGCATCCGGCTGGCGGCCGGAGAGGAGCGCACGGTCACGCAGAAGATCGAAATGCCCGGTGCGAAGCTGTGGACGCCCGAACATCCGGCGCTTTACGTGCTCGAAACCGGCAGCGGCGGAGACAGCGCCGGCACTCGCTTCGGCATGCGGGAGTTCCACTTCGAAACGGCGACGAAGCGCGCGTATCTCAACGGGCGTCCGTATTTCCTGCGCGGCTCCAACATCACGCTGCACCGCTTCTTCGAGGACCCGAAATCGGGCGTGCTGCCGTGGGATGAGAACTGGGTTCGACAGCTGCTGGTCGAGATCCCCAAGAAGATGCACTGGAATGCATTCCGCTTCTGCATCGGTCCGGTGCCCGACCGGTGGCTGGACATTGCGGACGAGGCCGGGTTGCTGATCCAGAACGAATATTTCGTCTGGACCGGAAAGGCATGGCACGGAGCGGAGAATCAAGTCCATTTCGACGCCGACGAGATGATCCGTGAATACGGCGAATGGATGCGCGACAACTGGAATCATCCGAGCGTGGCCATCTGGGATGCCAACAACGAAACCTGGGACCCGATATTCGGAGACAAGATCATCCCGGCGGTTCGCGCTCTCGACCTCTCGAACCGGCCCTGGGAGAACAGCTACAACGCCCCGGCGGGCCCCGATGATCCGGTGGAAGACCATCCGTACGAGTTCATCGACATGGCGAGCAAGGGCGGTCCCGAGTTCAGCATGACCACGTTCGAACGGCCGAACGGGAAAGCCCCGGGAGCGCCTACGGGCCACGCCATGATCCTGAATGAGTACGGCTGGCTCTGGCTGAATCGCGACGGTTCGCCCACCGAACTCACCAAGGATCTGTATCCGCGATTGCTGCCGGCCGGCGCCACCGCGGAAGACCGGTTCGAGTTGAACGCCTACCTGCTGGCGGGAGTCACCGAGTTCTGGCGCGCCTACCGTCAATACGCCGGTGTGCTGCATTTCGTATACCTGACGGGCAGCGATCCTCTGGGCTACACCTCCGATCACTTCCGCGACGTCGAGAAACTGCAATTGGACCCGCATTTTCAGGACTACCTCTCGAATGCGTTCGCACCGCTCGGGGTGTACCTGAGTTTCTGGAAGCCGGCGCTGGCTCCGTCGAAACAGACCTTGCAGGTGATGCTGGTGAACGACCAGGAGGAGGAAGCCGCCGGCACGTTGACCCTGTCGCTGCGAGCGAACGAGCGGCGAAGAGGCCGCGCGCGCCGAAACGCCTTTCCGGGTTGCCGGCCTGGGGCAGACGACCATGTACGTCAATCTCGACGTACCGAACAGCCCCGGCGATTTTATTCTCGAAGCCAAGGCGGACGCTGGAAAGGGCGAGCCCACGCTCAGCCGCCGGAAGGTCCGGATCGTTCCGCCGAAAGGAAAATAAGGGATGGAAACACGCACACCTGCGCTGCACATGAGCCTGTCAACCGGCCTCCTCACGGGGAACGCAGTCGAAGAAGTCTCGCGGACAGATCGTGGATCTGCCCGGCCTCTTTGCCGATGAAGATGCTCGCGCGCGCCTGGCTCCCGATACGCTGGTCTATCGAGTCCAGGCGTTCCTGCCGGTTCCGGATGGCACACCCGGCGGGCTGTATTGGGGTACGACGGTCATCCAGCCGGGACTGGTCGGCGACGAGTATTTCATGACCAAGGGCCACTTTCACAAGCTGGCCGATCGATCCGAGTACTACATCACGGCTTCCGGCGAGGGCGCGTTGATCCTGATGGACACAGAGCGCCGAACGCGCTGGGAGCCGATGACTCCGGGGAGCGTCCACTACATTCCGGGCCACACGCGCTCACCGCGTGGCGAATACCGGACGGCAGCCGCTCTCGTTTTTCGCCTGCTGGCCGGCCGACGCGGGCCACGACTACGACACCATTGCACGCCATGGATTCTCCGCACGCCTTGTTTGTGCGGACGGCCGGCCGGCGCTCGTAGAGGGGCGATGAGATTTCTCGCGATCGACCTTGGCGGATCGCATACCACTTGCGCCGTGGTGGAGTTCGACCGCGTGTGCCGGCGCCGGCGCATTGCACTCCCCGCGGGCTGCGGACTTGCTGAGGCGCTGCCCGCCATCACAGAAGCCCTTCACGAGATGATGCGGGAAGGTGGACACCAGGCTCCCGACTTCACCGGCATCGCCCTCGCCTTCTGCGGACTGGTGGACCCGGTAGCCCGCCGGATCGTCTCGACCAACGCCAAGTATGACGACGCCGTTTCCATCGACCTCCCTGCCTGGGCGAAATCCACCTTCGGCCTGGGTTTGCGGATCGAAAACGACGCTCGCATGGCCCTATTGGGGGAACGGCACGCCGGCGCGGCGCGGGGTTTTGACGACGTGGTAACGATGACGCTGGGGACGGGCGTGGGCGGAGCCGCCATGATGAACTCACGGCTCGTGCGCGGACGCCATTTTCAAGCAGGTTGTCTCGGCGGACACCTGCTGGCGCGCGTCGATGGCCGCCGGTGTACGTGCGGCAATCTCGGATGCGTGGAGGCCGAGGCGTCCACCTGGGCGCTGCCCGAAATCTGCCGTGCCCACAGTGGCTTCGAGCAGAGCCTGCTCGCGCGGCAGGCGGCGATCGATTTCGGTACGCTGGTCCACTGCGCGGAAGCGGGCGATGCCTGCTCGCGGCAAGTGTTGGATGGTTGTGCGCGGGTCTGGTCCGCGGGCATCGTTTCCCTGATCCACGCATACGATCCGGAGGTGGTAGTTGTCGGCGGCGGTGTGATGCGCGCCGCGGACCTCCTGCTGCCGCAGTTCACCAAATACGTGCAGCGAGCATGCCTGGACGCCCTGGGGGAAGGTCGACATCCGGGCCGCGGTCCTGGGCGATGACGCCTCCCTGCTCGGGGCAGCGCCGCTCTGGGAGGACCCCGCCCTTTGAATCGAGTATCCAAATACGACAAATATCCCGCCGTCTCCGTGCCCGGAGCGCACTGCATGGCAGGGCTGGGTCGATATCCTCGATCGACTGAGCGGTGAGGTAGAGCGCGGGGCATCCCGCATCGCAGTCGAGTGCTATCCGGGAGTCCTCGAAGAGGAAGTGTTGGATGCGTTCCGCCAGGCGCTTCGGCCGGCGCTGGTCGTGCGGACGAGAGACTTCCTGAAAAGCCCCGCGGAGATCGACGCGATGGTGAGCCACGACCTCACCGACGATCCGGTCTTCGGGCGCATGAACGGCCTGACGATCGAGGATTTCGCCGGATCCCGCGCGCGTCGCGAAGTTGCGGGAACAGTATGCCGACACCGCATGGCCTGAAGGTCGTTTTCGGCACGGGAACCGGCTTGATCGAGCCGTCGCCCCAATTGCTGGTCTATGCCGACATGGCGCGATGGGAGATCCAACTGCGGCAGCGCGCCGGGCTCATCGGCAACCTGGGCGCGGAGAACCAGGCGGAACGGCCATCGCTCAAATACAAGCGCGCCTACTTTTTCGACTGGCGGGTGGCCGACCGCATCAAGCGTTCTTTGTTCGATTCCGTGGACTATCTGCTCGACACCAACGACGCGCGCGTGCCGAAGATGGCGAGCGGCGAGTCCGTCCGCCGGGGACTTGCGGGACACGGCCCGGCGCCCGTTCCGCGTGGTCCCGTTCTTCGATCCGGGACCGTGGGGCGGCCAATGGATGCGGCGCGAGTGCGACCTTCCCGAGGGACCGCCGAACTACGCCTGGTGTTTCGATTGCGTGCCGGAGGAAAACAGCCTGCTGCTCGATTTCGGCGGCATACGATTGGAACTGCCCGCGATCGACCTGGTCTTTCAGCATCCGCGCGAATTGCTCGGCGAAGCGGTACACGCCCGCTTCGGCGCGGAGTTCCCCATCCGGTTCGACTTCCTGGACACGATGGGCGGCGGCAATCTCTCCCTTCAGGTACATCCGCTGACGCGAGTACATTCGGGAAAAATTCGGAATGGCCTACACGCAGGATGAGAGCTATTACATGCTCGATGCCGGCGAGGATGCCTGCGTCTACCTGGGGCTCAAACCCGCGCCGACCGCGCCGGTATGATTCGCGATCTGCAGCGCGCCCAGGAAGGCGGCGAGCCGTTCCCGGTGGAGCGGTACGTCAATCGCTGGCCGGCGAGGAAGCACGATCATTTCCTGATCCCCGCCGGGACGGTGCATTGCTCGGGAGCGAACAGCATGGTGCTCGAGATCAGCGCCACGCCCTACATCTTCACGTTCAAGCTCTGGGACTGGGGCCGGCTCGGCCTCGATGGCCGCCCCAGGCCCGTGCACCTGGATCACGGCGCCGCGAACATTCAATGGGACCGGGATGCCCGGTGGGTCGAAGCCAACCTCATCAAGTCGCATCTGCCCGCTGGGCACGGGCGACGGCTGGCGCGAGGAACGGACCGGCCTGCACGACATTCGAGTTCATCGAAACCCGGCGCCATTGGTTTACCGGCGCGGTGCCGCACGACACTCGCGGAACCGTGAATGTTCTGAACCTGGTGGAAGGGCCGGAAGCCATCGTTGAGAGTCCGGCCGGCGCCTTCGAGCCGTTCCTGGTTCACTACGCCGAGACCTTCATTGTGCCCGCCGCCGTGGGCGCATACACGATTCGTCCGGCCCGAGCGGCGCGCGCGGGCGCGGAACTGGCCACCATGAAGGCTTACGTAAGAGACGACCATGCCCTCCTTTGATCCTGGAATCGACGTGCGGATCGGCTGGAACCCGATCGCCATTACGTACGGCCCCGGCGTTGCCGGCCCCGAGCCCGAGTTTCGGCGGTTGCGAGACATCCGGAGCAGCCTGCGAGATCCCGATTGCGACGGTCCCGACCCGGTTTACGGCATCGTGATGGATGTGTACGAGCAAGGCCACCTCGAGGAATTGCGCCGGCGTCACCTGCTGTTTGGCGTGGTCGCGTATGCCGCCGGCCGTCTCGGTTCGGAGCCTGTGCGCAGCCAGGGGCACGTCCACAAAATTGCGCAGCACAGCGGCTGGTCGGCGCCGGAGATATTCGAGATCTGGTCAGGGAAGGGCGTGATCTACATGCAGGAGAGCGCAGCAGACAACCCTGGACGATGCTTCGCCATCGAGGCGTTACCCGGGAGAAAAGGTGGTGGTGCCGCCCGGGTGGGCGCACGCGGTGATCAGCGGAGATGCGCGACAGCCGCTGGCATTCGGCGCCTGGTGCGAACGCGATTATGGCTTTGTGTATGACGGCGTGCGCGCACACGGAGGCTTGGCCTGGTTCCCTGAAGTGACTGCCGAAGGTCTCGCCTGGCGCGCGAATCCGAAGATATGCACCGGGCGAGATCAGCGTTCAGCGTGCACGAAGTTATCCGGAGCTGGGATTGCGCGAAGCGTCGCCGCTGTATCGTCATTGGAATGAGGATCCGGAATCGGTGGAGTGGGTAGCGTTCCCCGGCCGGCATGAGGCACTGTGGCGGAGGTTCGAACCATGACGGGATCGTCGAAGCTTTCCGCGGTAAGAGGCCGGCCGCCGGTCCGGTCGTATGTTTACATGGCCGCATGTGCCGCGGCCATTTCCGGGCTGCTGTTCGGGTTCGATACGGCCGTCATCAATGGTGCCCTGCTCTTCATCCGGGACCAGTTCCAACTGACGGAGATCCATACGGAACTGGTGGCCGGAAGCCTCCTGTGCGGCTGCATCCTCGGTTCCGCCTGTGCCGGCATGTTGGGTGACTGGTGGGGCCGGCGCAAAGCCCTGCTGTCTGTGGCCGTGTTGTTCGGCGTAGCCGCACTGGGCTGCGCGATTCCGACTGGCGTATGGCAGTTGATCGCGGCTCGATTCTGGTGCGGAGTGGCCATCGGCGTAGCCTCCGTCCTGGCTCCGATGTATATCTCGGAGGTCTCCCCGGCACATATTCGCGGCCGGCTGGTTTCGCTGAATCAACTCGCGATCGTCAGCGGCATCCTGCTGGCCTACTATGTCAACTGGCAACTCGCGGCACGAGGGCAAGGCAGTTGGCGATGGATGTTCGGAGTGGCCGCGTTACCCGCGGTGGCCTTCTTCGCCGCCATGTGGTGGAACCCCGAAAGCCCACGCTGGCTCGCACGCAGCCGGAGGACCACCGAGGCGTACGCCGTACTCGCTCGCACCATGCCGGAAAATGAAGCCGGGAAAGAGCTGCGGCAGATCGAGAAGAGCCTGGAAGAAGAGAGCTCCACGAGCATGCGCGATCTGCTGCGCCCCGGCATGCGGCGCGCGTTGGGCATCGCCATCTTTCTCGCCGTATTCCAGCAGATCACCGGCATTAACACGGTGCTCTATTATGGGTCGATTCTCTTTAAGGAGATGGTGGGCGAGAACGCCACGAATGCCGTGGGCGCGAACGTGGCGATCGGCGGGGTGAACTTCCTCTGTACCATTGGCGCGCTCTTTCTGGTGGATCGTGTCGGGCGCAAAGCGCTCATGATGGCGGGCTCGGCCGGGATGGGTCTGGCTCTGCTCGCGTTGGGTTTCGCCTTCCGCCAGACGCATCCGGCGAGTGGCTGGATCCTGGGCCTGATTCTGCTATACGTCGCGTGCTTTGCCCTTACCCTGGGACCTTGCGTCTGGGTCTACATCGCCGAGATCTTTCCGAATCGAATCCGCGGACGCGCCATGTCGATCGCGACGCTGGCGCTGTGGACCGCGTGCCTGGCGGTTACGCTGACGTTTCTTTCCCTGATGCGTCTGCTCTCTCCTTCCGGCACCTTCTGGCTGTATGCGGGGCTCTGCGCCGTGATGTTCGTGGTCGTATCCCTGATTCTGCCGGAGACCAAGCAGAAGAGCCTGGAGGAGATCCAGGCGTTCTGGGTTGGCCAGCCAAAAGCCCGGCAATCGTCGACGTAGCCTCCGGCGTTTTTTTCTCCTCTCGATTCAATGGAATCGCGTCATTTGTGCGATTTCACGCCCAGTTTCGTTGAAGGCGGCGCGACTAAGGCGCGATAAAGGGAGTAGAGGTGCCGAGATGCATGATGAGGTTTGGGGAAGCGTGAAAGACTGGGGGTTAAAAGACTATTCGGATGATTCGCCCACGATCTCGCTCGACCCGGTCTGCGGCATGCAAGTGGATGAAGCCGAAGCCGCGGGGAGCACCAGATACTCCGGTGCCGTTTACTATTTCTGTTCCAAGGAGTGTCAGAAGAATTTCGAGCAGACGCCGGGCGACTACTTCGGGCATCCACATGGGCCGTCGTCGCATGTGGTCGACATTAATGTAGCGTCTGGAGAGGATCTGCGACGCGTCCTTCACGTTGATGACGATGGGATCCACAAGATTCTGCAGAACCGGCCATACCAAAGCTGGGCCAACTTCAAGAGCAAAAATCCGGGGTTTTCTGAACCCATGCTTAAAGGTCTAAGGCGATCAGGAGTGATTTTAAGCACACCTGATCTCCATCGCATGGTTTAGCTTACAAACACGGGCAGACCACCGCCCCAGAGTCAATGCTTCTTCGGCGGGGGAGCTTGCACATACGATGACTCTTCCGGCTGTTTGTCGGCAAATTGGTCATCATCCTGCACTTCCTTTTTCAGCGCCAGGAGCTGCTGTTTCAACGCCGACACAATCTTCTCCGCCTTCGGATCGTTGTAGATGTTGTGCATCTCCAGCGGGTCTTTCACCAGGTCGTAGCATTCCCACTGGTCTTTCTTCCAGAAGTAGATCAGCTTGTGGGTTTCGGTGCGAATTCCATAATGGGCGCGCGTGTTGTGGTCGCCCGGATCGTGATAGTAGCGGTAATACATGGCGTGGCGCCAGTCCGCCGGCTTGTGCCCTCTCCAAACCGGAAGGAAGCTGCGGCCCTGCATGTCGGAGGGGGTTGCCTGTCCGGCCACGTCGAGGAAGGTGGGCGCGAAATCGCAGTTGATGCCGATCGCCTTCGAGACGCTGCCGGGCTTTGATCACTCCCGGCCAGCGCGACCAGAAAAGGCATACGCAGCGAGTCCTCATACATGAAGCGCTTGTCGAACAGGCCGTGTTCGCCGAGGAAGAAGCCCTGGTCGCTGGTGTAGATCACCACGGTGTTTTCCCGCGAGGCCGCTCGAGTCCAGCCAATCGAGCACGCGGCCCACGTTGTCATCCACGCTCTGCACGCAGGCCAGATAGTCCTGCATGTAGCGCTGGTATTTCCAATCCTCCAGCTCCTTGCCGGTCAGGATCTTCTTCACTACCGTCTACCTCGATTTCGACCTCGGCAGGCTTCGTAGAGAGCCACTGCGCCCGGTCTGCGCTGGAGAGACCGGGCGGGGGCACGAGTTTCAGGTCGCGGCGGGTCAGATCCCGGAACACCGACTGCTTCTGCTCATGAAGCGCGTCGGTACGGCCGGAGTAATCGTCGCGCAATGTCGGCGGTTCCGGAATGTGCCTGCTCTCGAACTGCTTGCGGTGCTTTTCGTCCGGGACCCATTCGCGATGCGGCGCCTTGTGGTGGCGACATCATGAAGAACGGCTTGTCCGTCGGCCGGTTTTTCAAGCTGTCGATCGTGAGATCCGCGATGATGTCCGTGACGTAACCCTTGTAAACAGTGGAGCCCTCGCGGTCGTAAAACGTCGGATCGTTGTAGACGCCCTGGCCGGGAAGAATATTCCAGTAGTCGAATCCCGTGGGGTCGCTGCCCAAGTGCCATTTGCCGATCATGGCCGGTGTAGTATCCGGCCCGCTGGAGCATCTTCGACACTGTGGGCTGCGAGCCGTCAAAACGGTTAAACACGGGCACGCCGTTCATGTGGCTGTATTTGCCGGTGAGGATGGTCGCGCGGCTCGGCGTACAGATGGAATTCGTGGCGAATACCCGGTCCATTCGCATTCCCTCGTTGGCGATCCGGTCGAGGTTTGGCGTTTGGTTGACCCGGCTGCCGTAGCAGCTCATCGCCTGGGATGCGTGGTCGTCCGACATGATGAAAAGGATGTTCGGTCTCGCCTTTCCAGCGGCTCCGAAAGCCAGGTTGGCTAGAGGCCGCGATGCCAACAACGGCAGGGTGAGCATTCCACGGCGCGATATCGATTGCATTGTTTCCCCTTTCGGCTTGCGAACCGGTGGCTCAAGCACTTACCAGATGAGCTTGAGGCCGAGTTGTTGGTTACGAGGCGTGTCTGCACTGGTGATCTTACCAAACGTCGCGGTGCCGAGGGTCGCGCCGGGAGCGCCGAAGCGAGGCGTATTCGTGAAGTGAAACGACTCGAAACGGAACTGCAGCTTGAGCCGCTCTTGAATGGCAAATTCCTTGTTCGCCGAGAAGTCCCAGTTGAAGAAACCGCGCTGCCGCAGAATATTGCGGCCGGCATTTCCGATCGTGTACTGCGCGTTATTGACGAAGGCCGCGGTATTGAAATCCTGGTCGACCGTACGGGCGCCGGAGTACGGATCGCCCACCACATTCGGCCGATTCACAGTCGAGAACGTGCCGGTGTTGGCAGGATTACCGGACGAGATCACGTTGAAGGGCATGCCGCCGGCCACGGTAATAATGTTGCCGATCGACCAGTCGCCGGCGATGGAGTTGAGGAGCCGGGGCATCCGCGAGGCGAACCGGCGCCCCTTGCCGAAGGGGAGTTCGTAGACACTGCTCACGACCAGTCGTTGTGGAACGTCGATGTTATCAACCGACCGCTCGTTCCGCAGGTTTCTCGGATCCTGATAGCCGCAATTCGGCGTATCGCCCGAAGCCGAGGCTCCGCAGAGGTCGCCGATCGCTTTTGAAAATGTGTACGACGTCAGCAGCGTCAGGCCTTGCGAGAATCGCTTCTCGAGCCGCATGCTCAGCGCGTTGTAACTGGTATTGCCGTTGAAATGGTAGCCGTAGATCGGGCCAAGGGCAGCATTGATCCCGGTGTTTGGCACCGCAACCGTTTGATACGGGCGCTTGGCATTGATGGCTCCAGGGCCGGGGGGCGAATAGTTTTCATCGATCACTCGCTCCAGGTGCGTTCCCTTGCTCCCGGAGTACCCCGCCTCCAACATCCAGTTTTGCCCCAAATCGCGCTGAATGTTGAAATTCCACTGCTGGGCGTAGGGGCTGATGACCTGTCTCTCGATGGCGGAAAGCTGAATGCCGGTCGCGTGGGCGACATCGAGCGCTCCGGACGGCAATCCCGTCGAAAGCACGAAAGCGGCGGCGCTGGTGCTGCCGTTTAAGGTGACGCCATAAGCGAATGGCAGGTTGCCGATCAGCCACTCGGCGTCGCCCATCGGCTCCATGTAGGAGTAAAAGACTCCATAGCCACTGCGGATGACTGTCTTCTTGCCCAACTTGTAAGCAAGACCGAGGCGCGGCGCGAAGTTGTTCTTGTCGGTGCCGACCATCGCCCGGTCGTACCGGCTTCCGCCGGCGCTGGCGACGACGAGCTGCGGGCTCGAAGGATTCGTCCAATCATCGAATGTGCCCATCCGGTTGCGCTTCTCGACGAAAGGAATCACGATCTCATAGCGCAAGCCGAGGTTCAGTGTGAGATTGGGAGTGATCTTCCAGTCGTCCTGGATGAAGGCGGAGTCATTCCAACTCCGCAGGTTGACCTGCAACCTCGTGCTCCAGGTAAACCCGCTCACCATTCCAAGCAGGAGGTCCGCCATACCGTCCTTGGTGTATTGACCGTTGAAATTGTACGGACCACCTACTTCGTTTCGAATGTTGTAAATGTTGTTCTGTGAGCCGATGATCCCTCCGCCGAACTTGATGGTGTGCGCGCCATGGGTCCAGGTAACATCCGCGGTGATCTGCCGGTTTTGCGAATCACGGTACACGGGGTTGTTCGGACCCAGGCCGAGGGACGCATAGCCGGTCGGCGCGAAGTTAGAGAAAGAGCCCGGGATCGAACTGGTGCCCGCGGTGATTCCATATTCCTGATTGAAGAAACGGCTCTTGGCGGATGCCGGATTGTCTCGCCCGAAATATCCGTAGTTCCAGCCGCCGCGCGCCGAAAGGATCAGCGCCGGAGTAAAGATGTGATTCCAGGTGCCGCTGGTGTTGACCCCGTCGATGTTCGAGTCGTACGGATTTCCTCCGTAGGCGGGCGCGGGAAGTGTCAGCACCGCTGGAAGAGTCGCATGCTGCTGGCTCATCCGCCAGAAGACGTTGTCCTTGGTGCTCAGGATTGCGTCCCCCCGAAGATCGAACTTGGTCACGTCCTGATTGCTCGGCGACTGATAGGTGAAGTTCGATCCTACGCTCGACGTCATCGGGGTCGGATAGAGGTTCACCAATTTCGCTGCTAGCGGATCCAGGCGCGCCGTGGGGATCACGTTGTTGGGGAAGGGACTTCCGGTTGACGGATCGACGATGGTGACCTTGCGCTGCGCGTACAACTCGCTGAAGTCGCCGTTGCGCATGGCAAGCGTCGGAATCGTATTGACCGTGGTTGCCGTCTGGCGGATCTTGGTGCCTTCGTAGTCGCCAAAGAAGAATACTTTGTTCCTGCCGTTGACAATCCGGGGCACCACGACGGGACCTCCGACGGAGAACCCATACTGGTTTCTCTTGAACGGCGGCTTGGCGCTCCCTGGCGCAGTGAAGAAGTTTTTCGCATCCAGCTTTTCATTGCGGACGAACTCGAAGGCCGTACCGTGCAGATCGTTCGTGCCGGATTTCGTGGTCACATTCACGACGGCGCCCAAGGCTCTGCCGTACTCTGCGGCGTAAGAATTGGTCTGCACCTTAAATTCTTGTATGCCGTCGATGGACGGTTGCACCATCTCCGAGCGCCGCTGAGCACCGGCGAGTTCCACGGGATTGTTGTCGACACCGTCGAGAAGGAAGTTGTTTTGCGTATCGCGCATTCCACCCGAGGAGAAGCCGACGAACCGGGCACTACTGAGCGGTTGCACCGTTCCGGCAGACAGTAGGGCAAGATCGTCGTACGTCCGTCCGTTGAGAGGCAGGTCGACGATGCGCTTGTTTTCGATCACCTGCCCTTGGCTTGCTTCTACGGTGTTCAACTGCGGAGCATTGGCCTCGACCTCGATTTTGTCAGAGACGC
The DNA here is from genome assembly GCA_963796675.1 of Terriglobia bacterium. Lineage (GTDB taxonomy): Bacteria > Acidobacteriota > Terriglobia > Bryobacterales > Bryobacteraceae > CAWCDJ01. Next base: position 54,166 of record CAWCMS010000010.1, on the reverse strand, counting down.
CTCCGACCTCCAGGGTGAAATCCAATTCGGCGCGCTGATCGACGGCTAGTAGGATGCCGGAGCGGACGATAGACCTGAAGCCGGCCTGCTGGACAGTCACCCGATACTCGCCGGGAAGTAATAGCGGCACGGTATAGTAGCCGCTGGAATTGGTCTTCACAACACGATCGGCGCCCGTGCCGATGCTCGACACAGTGATTTCCGCGCCGGGCACTACGGAGCCGGACGGATCCAGGATGCGGCCAGTAACTTCCGCCGTTTGGCCGAACGCTGCCGCGCACGCGAGAAGCGCCATCGCGGCCGCGGAAGAGACGTGGCGGATGTCGGCTATGGTTCGAATGCGTGCCGCTTTTCTGAACCTGAATACCGAATGATGCCAATTCGTGACAATTTCAAAACTGCGAAGAGGAATGCGACTCACCCAGAAGGCGCTATACATTTTCGTACCATACTATACTTTGTCTATCGGGTAAAGGGTTTTTGTGGAAAGATGTTTCGAAACCGTTGGAAAGAAGGAATTCCGATACATCTACGGGCGAGGAAATTGCTGCTTTCCACGGTAGCGTTGGCCGAACGATACTGGAAGATAATGATCCTGAAAATCCGTCAGGTCGGGGAGTTGGTCCTGCGCCAGAGAGCTGTTCCACTCTCGATTGAAGAGTGCCGCAGCCAATACATCCGGGATCTGATTGAGGCGATGCGCGAGACCATGTATGACGCTCCAGGCGTGGGTCTGGCAGCGCCGCAAATCGGCGTCCCGCTGCAACTCGTTGTCGTTGAAGATCCTCCCGAGGCCATTCAAAAGCTCTCTCCGGAACAGGCCGCCGAACGAGAACGGCGGCCCGTGCCGTTCCAGGTCTTGATCAATCCGGTCCTGACTATTCCAGAAGGGACGACCGCCGAGTTTTTCGAAGGATGCTTGAGTCTGTCAGGCTATACGGCGATTGTCTCGCGGGCCACCAGGGTCCACGTGGAAGCTCTCAATGAACGCGCGGAGGCAGTGGCTATTGACGCGACCGGCTGGTACGCCAGAATCCTGCAGCATGAGATCGATCATCTGAACGGCGTTCTCTACATCGACAGAATGAATCCGCGGTCATTCGCGACGCAGGACAATCATTTTCGATTCTGGAAAGACAAATCCAGTCGGGACGTGCAACTGGCCCTTTCCGGGAGCTTCCCGGATCAGGCAGAGAAATGAGTTCAGGAGGCGCGTGAACGAACATGGCCGAATGAGGCAAGGGCCATTGCGACCGTTAGAACCCTGGAAGATGTGGTCCCGCTGGCACATGCGCTCGGGCTGGAGTCGCGCGATATTCTCTCCGAACCGAGACCCCGGCCGGCCGATAGCGGCGCTGCCCACCTGATGGTCCGGCGTCGCAACGCGGAAACCGTGGACAGGACGAAGAGCGCACAAGGGCGCAGCGAAGTGGCGGTTAGAAAATCACCTTGGCGCCGATTTGAACGCTCCTCGAAGTGGCCGAGGTTAGCCGGCCGAAATTGGACTTGTTGGTACCCGAAACCAAGCCGCCAAGATTGGTATGATTCAGGGAGTTGAGCGCATCGCCGCGCAACTGGATGCGAACCTTCTCGGTAATTGCGAAACTCTTCCCTGCCGAAAAATCCAGGTTCCACATGCCAGGTCCGCGCAAAGCGTAACGGCCCAGGCCGCCATCGCGAATTTGTTCGCCGCTGGCGCTCGCAAGGGGTACGGCCACGAAGGCTGCCTGGTTGAAATACTGAAGCGTACTCGAATAGTTATCGAAAATCGAGCTCACGCCGCTACTCAAATCGGGCCGGTCCGTAGAGTTCGCGGAATTCCCATTGGTGACGTTCACCGCCGCGCCCGTATTTGCCACCACTATCCCCGAGAACTGCCACCCGTCGACCAACATCTTCGCCGCCCGGCTCTGCATTCCCGTCCACTTCAGAATTTCGGGAGTGTAGAGGAAGTTCGCCCGGAAAGACTGCCGGATGTCGTATGGCGTCGGTCCCTTCTCCGCGCGAAGATTGTTTCCGTCTTGCGGCACGAGTTGCAACCCAAGGTCGCCATCGCCGTAAGAGACGTTATGCGACCAATTGTAGTTCGCGCTAAAATTCAACCCGTGCGAGAACGTCTTGGATAGCGAGGTCTGCCAGGAGTTGTACCAACTCGCATCGGACGTATCGTAGTACTTGAATGACCCGAACGCCGGATCGAGGACAGCGCCCGTCAGGCGGTCCGGCAGGTTCGTCATACGCATCATATTGAGGTGTAGGGCCCGATTGCCCACGTATGCCGTATCGAGCAGCATGCCGAACGGGAGTTCCCGCTGGACTCCGGCATACCACTGGATGCTGTAAGGGTTCGGGAAGTTCGCACCAATGGCGGTGGTCGCCACCGGAGTTTGGTTCGCCACCAGTTTAGCCTCAAGCGCGTTTTTATCCAGCGGGTAATTCAAGGCTTGGGCGCTCGCCTGAGCCTTCGAGAGTGTCAGGCGGAACGGCACATAAGGACTATTCAACACATCGTCGACGGGGCCGCCAAAAATGGTGTGCGGGTTCTTGAAAATTCCGCTCCCCCCTCGAATTACGGTCTTGCGACCTGGCCCTAACGAATACGCCACGCCAATTCGCGGCGCGAAATTGATTGCGTCGGAATTGTACAGCGACTCCGGGTTGCGGAGAGCTCCCGTACCCAGACCAAGCGGCCCGGGATCCCGATTGAATAACCGGTCTTTAGCCTCTCGCGGCACGCTCCAGTAGTCGTAGCGAATTCCGAAATTGATCGTGAGGTTGCTCGATACGCGGAAATCGTCCTGAACAAAGCCCCCGAACTGATTCGTGTACAAATTGAACGGCAATAACAAGAAATTGACCTGCACCTGATTGGGGACGTCATTGAAGAAGTCCGTCGTATTCGAATAAGAAAAGGTATTGGTCGTATCGTCGTGCCGTCCGGTCCGCAACCGCTGATAGATGCCTCCGACCTCGATCGTCTGGCGGCCGCGAACGGTCGTGGCGGTCTCCTCGGCAGTGTAGGTTCCGCCGCGGATCTGATAGTCTTCGCCGCCCTGGGTATCGATCCCGCTTACGACCAGTTCGTCTGCGCCCAGAGTGTACAGTTTGTCCAGTCTGGCGATATCGGTGCGGATATAGGCGGCACGCGTGGTCTCAGTCCAGTGAGGGGACGTGTGAGTGTACTGTATGTTGTAGCTGTCGCTTATGCCGCTGGTGACGCGCGAGTCCGCCGAAATCACGCGAGGCGCAAGCTTATTAGGATGCGAGTCGTTGTAGCGCAGCGTGATCCAGTTGTTGCCGTTCATGTAATAGTCGACTCGCCCGACGGCATTATTGTCGTTCTGAACCAGAGCACCATCGCCCTGCCAGGTTGCGGTCAGTGCGGTAGGCGAGTAAGGTGTGTTCGGCGTGGGGAAGAGGGCGAATTCAGAGGCGTATTGGGGTGAGCGGCGATCGCCTGCTTGGCGAATAGCGGCGTGGGAACCGTTCCGTTCAGCGCACTAAAGGAACTGATGCGAACTCCCTCGTAGTTGGCGAACAGGAACAACTTATTCTTAATCAGTGGCCCGCCCAGTGATCCGCCGAACTGGTTCGATGTCGATCGCGGATTGGTAGTGAGGAACTGATTGCGTGCGTTATAGTCATTGAGGCTATTGAACTCCAACAACGAACCGTGGAACTGGTTGGTGCCGCTTCGGGTGATGATGTTGATGTTCCCCGACATACTGTTGGAGACGGATGCCGGCGCGATTCCTTTGGTGATGCTGACCTCAGCCACCGCGTCACTGTTCACTGTGTTGATTACATTGAACCCCTGGTAAAAACCGATGGATGGCATTTCCGGGTCCGAGGAGGCGCTAGTACCGTCCACCGTCAGATTGAAGCCGGCGGGCGGCAAGCCATTCATGGTAACTCCGGAATTCCCTCCTTGGGAGACGCCGTTGGTCGTTACCAGCAAGCCGGTCCAATCCAGGTGGGCCAGGGGCATGTTTCGTACCGCCCGGTCGTCCTGCACGGCGTGTTGCTCCGCACTGTCGTAACTTAGGACGGGCGCTTCACCGGCAACATCGATGGATTGTTGCGCGGTACCAACTTGCAGCGGAAACGCGAGGTCCAGAATCTGGCCGGCGGTCAGCCCGATGCCGGTTCGCGTTAACTTCTGAAAGCCGCTCCCGGTCACGGTGAAATCGTAAGTGCCAATCGCCAATGAAGTGATCCCGTACCGGCCGACACTGTTACTGGTGGTCGAGGAAACCACGCCGGTCTGTTCATTCCTCGCTTCGATTTTGGCGTCCGGAACCGCCGCGCCGCTGGGGTCGCTTACCAGGCCGGTCACCGTCGCGGTATTCACTTGTGCGAGCAGCGCGCCGGATGCCAATACGGCGCAGAGCAGCACACCGGGTATGGGGCTAAATGACATTCTACGTGGAAGATTCATCAGTCTCCTCGCTTCCCGCGCGATAGCTCGCCGTGCCTTGTCGCTACCAGCGCGCCATCATCATTGAAAGTTATTCCAGGAAATTCCACATGTCAAGTCAAATTTGGGGCTCGTTGTAGGAATCTGGAACGTCTGCCAATTTCCACTGTATTGGGGGATCCGCACTGGCGCTCCGCGCCTCGTATGGACCAACCAGCCGGTTTATCAAGTGTTTACCGCGCGATCGACCGATCACGCGTGGTCGCAATGGCCGACCGCTACTGGTCCCGGAGCTCGTGCGCTTTCGAGCTCATAATGACCGCCAACCGCTCAAGTCCACGATTTCATTGCATTGACGAACAAGTTGGAGAAGATTGGCCGTAGTTGGAAATAATCATTGCGTATGGAAATAGTCGGTAGTAACATCCATGGGGTGCGGTGCAGCTGCCGGGCAACACCCCTGGGGACCTTATTATGAATCGACTTCAACACGCGTTGCGAACAAATGGCGGTGGACCGATTTTGGGCGTGGCCGCGTACACATATAATCCGGATTTTCTGGAAATCGCCGCCTTGTTGGGATTCAAGGCGGCCTGGGTCGAAATGGAGCATACGTTCCTTACCTTTGCGCAGGCGGCAGACCTGTGCCGCATCGCTTCCGGATTCGGGATGCTCACCATGATTCGTATTCCGGATGCGCAACGCACGACCGTGCTGCAGGCGGGCGAATGCGGCCCGGACATTATTGATCTGCCGATGGCCAATGATCCCTGCATCCTCCAAGAGCTCGTACGCCACGCGAAGTTCCCGCCCGAAGGAGTCCGCGGATTCTTCGGCGTGTCTCGCGCGGTGAAATATGGGCTGGTGGGGCCGGTGGCTGAGGAGCAGAGAAAGCTCAACAACGAGCTTTGTCTGATGATTCAGGTGGAAACAAAAGAGGCCGCCGACGGAGTGGAAGAGCTCTGCAGCGTGCCTGGCATCGACGCCATTTTTGTCGGTCCCGCCGATCTTTCGGCGAGCCTGGGAGTCCCGGGACAAACCGGCCACCGGCGGGTGTTCGAAGCTGCGGCACGCACAATCCAGGCGGCCAAGGCACACGGCAAACAAACCGCGGCGGGGGTTGCCTTGCAGGATATTCCATTCTGGGTGCAATTGGGAGTGGACCTCCTGTTCTGCACGAACGACCTCGCAGCTATGAGGTCGGGCGCGCAAAACGCATTAGGGGCGGCACAGGACGCCATTTCGAAGCTGATGTCGTCCGAGAGCAAGTAAAGCTCTTGCCCGGTCACGAAAGGGGTACAGCGAGTAAACTTATGTGCCATCGGAAAACTCTCCTCTCGATTCTTTGCGTGGGGATCACAGCGCTGCCGGCCGGTGCGCTTCGGGCTGGAGAGACTATCGATTATGCGAAGCAGTTGGCGGCGCCAGATGATGGCCGGTTTCGTCCATCTCCGATGCCGGGACTGGAGGAGGCCTACCTCGCTCCGCTCTTCCCATCGTCCCATGCCGCCAACCTATCGCTACTAAAATCCGGCGATCTGCTGTGCGTCTGGTTCTCCGGCACTTGGGAGGGCCAGTCCGATGTCGGCATTCTGGTGTCTCGTCTCCCAAAAGGTTCGAAGCAATGGAGCAGACCACAGCTCGTGGACCATCATATGGGAGAGTCCTATCAGAATCCGGTGCTTTTTCAAGCGCCCAACGGTACGATCTGGGTGATCCACACTACGCAGGCCGCGGACCAGGGTCAGGCAAACGCAAAAGTTCTGGTTGCCAAATCAGACGACGGTGGGAACCACTGGACCGCTCCGGGCGTGCTTTTCGATCAGGCGGGAGCCTTTGTACGCCAGCGGCTTCTCGTGATGCCCAATCAGGATTGGATGCTTCCGATGTATTTCACACCGTCGAAGGGCATCACCACGGGCGCGGAATCGAATTACTCGGTGGTAAAGATCTCGAGCGATCGGGGGGCGCAATGGAAAACGTGCGCTGTCCCGGAGTCGAACGGCCTGGTGCAGCCCGATGCGGTGCGGTGGTCGGACGGCACCTACGTGATGTTCTTCCGCAGCCGCTTTGCGGACTACATCTACAAGAGCGTATCCAAGGATGGATGCACCTGGACCGCACCGCAGAAAACGCCGTTGCCGAACAACAACTCGTCAATTCAAGTCGCGACGCTGACCAACGGGAATCTGGTGGTCGCATTCAACAATGTCGGGTCGGTCGTGAGCCGTGGTAAGCCGCAAGCGGGCCCTCGCAAACCGCTGTCTGTCGCTATCTCACCAGACGGAGGCAACTCTTGGCCCTGGGTCAGAGATCTGGAAACGGGCAAATTGCGAGCCGGCGAGCTTTCAGCCGAATCGGTGAAGAAGAATGAACCGGGTCGCGAAGAGTATTCCTATCCGTCGATCATTCAAGGCTCGGACCACAAGATCTATGTGGCCTACACCTACCGGCGCTTCACCATCAAAGCCGTTCGATTCGACGAAAACTGGATCAAGGAAGGGAGCACCGTCGGGACCTTTCGAGCGGGTTCGAAGGAGTAAGGAGCCACTGCGCTCGCGGTAGCAGGATCGAAGAGTGGAAATACCTTAGCGGAAGGTGGTTATGGATCGACGCGTCTTCTTGTCGCTGGCAGCTGCCGGCGCAGCCGAGGCGTTTCAAAAGCCGCCGGTGGGAATCGGCTTCCTCGGGGCGACTCATTCCCACGCGGAAAGCAAGCTCGCCGTGGTTCGCGCGTCCCCCGAGCTTCGCCTCGCCGGCATCTGCGAAACCGATCCGACTATCTCGGAAAAGTTGCGCAGCGAGGGCATCCGGTTGATGACGCGCCATGAACTTCTGAGCAGTCCTGAGATTCAAGTGATCGCGGTGGAATCGCCCGTCCGAAGCCACGCTGCCGATGGCCTGGCGGTGCTCGAAGCAGGCAAGCATCTACACCTCGAAAAGGCTCCGGCCGACAACATGGCCGCGTTTCAAGAGGTGGTCGACACGGCGCGCGGCAAGGGACTGGTGCTCCAGGTCGGCTACATGTGGCGGTACAACCCGGGCATCGTGAAAGCGATAGAAGCCGCGCGAAAAGGTTGGTTAGGCAGCATCTATCGGGTGCACGCCAACATCGGCAACCAACTGGCGGCCAACCGGCGTCCGGAGTGGGGCGAGTTTTCGGGCGGTGTGATGTTCGAACTTGGCTGCCATTTGATCGACCCCATGGTGCGATTGATGGGGCGTCCGCGCAAGGTCGTCTCTACTCTTCGCACCGATGGCAAATTTACCGATACGCTTCGCGATAACACGCTCGCCGTGCTTGAGTGGGACAAGGCCCTGGGAACGGTGCAGAGCTCGACCCTGGAGCTGGACTCCTCGAAACATCGCGCTTTTGAGATCGAGGGCGCCCTTGGCCGCGTACTGGTCGAGCCGGTCGAGCAGCCGTCTTTGACCGTCGAGCTCAAAAAAGCGTCCGGCCCGTATCAAGCCGGAACCCAAACAGTCGAATTCCCGCCATACAAACGCTTTGTAGACGACATGAAGGATCTTGTTGCCGCGGTGCGCGGCGAAGGTAAGTTGCGGACCACCTATGACGAGGACCTGATGGTCCAGGAAGCGCTGCTGCGGTGCAGCGGCATGGATTCCTAGTATGAACAGCCGGCGCGACCTACTGAAAATGGCCGCCATAGGAGCCGCAGTGGCTCCTGTTGGAGCCACCCCTCCCGTGGCACGCATCGATTGCCAAAGCCATCTCTTTTCAGAAGAGTTCCTCAATTTACTCGAGAAGCGGAAAGAATCTCCATACGTCTATCGAAAGGGCAAAGACCGCTACGTCGTCATCAAGGAGTGGACGCGGCGCATCATGCCGCAGCACACCGATCTGGACGCGAAGGTCGCGGCTATGGACCGCACGGGAATTGCCATGGCTGCGCTCAGCATCAACGACCCCGGCCCCGAATACTTCGGGAACGATTCCGCCGCCATGGCCGTCATGCTCAACGACTTCATTGCCGATTCCGTGCGGCGCAAACCGGGCCGCTTTTTCGGACTCGCAACCTTGCCGTTCAACTCCCCGGACGCCATGCTGAAGGAATTTGAGCGAGCCACCGGGAAGCTCGGCATGAAGGGCATCTTGCTGTACTCCAACCTGGACGGCCATTTTCCGGACGAAGAACCGTTCCGGCCGCTGTTTGCCGAAGCGGAGCGCCGCGGTGTTCCCATTCTGCTGCATCCGGCGTATCCGATGACCTATGAGGCCACCAAAGGGTATGAGATGACTGCGATGCTCGGCTTGATGTTCGACACGACCATCGCGCTCAGCCGTCTGATTCTGTCGGGTGTCCTCGATCAGCATCCCAATTTGAAGCTGGTCTGCCCGCACGTAGGCGGCGCCTTGCCTTACCTGATCGGCCGCATGGACCATCAGACCATGGTGCTGAAGCGCGGCGCGGAGCATATTCATCGCGCGCCGAGCGAGTATCTGAAGCGCGTTTGGCTGGATGCGGTAAACCCGATCGGCCTCGCCATCCGCTATGCCCGCGATTTCGCCGGGCCCGAGAAGCTCCTGTTCGCAAGTGACCATCCCTGGGTAGACCCGCAGATCATCATTGACCAGGTGGAAAGCCAAAAGTTTTCCTCCGTCGACCGTACCAGGTTGTATTCACAAAATGCCCGCGAGCTATTCCGGCTATGATGCTTCAGCGCCGCAATTTTTTGCTCGGATGCGCCGCACCGCTGCTGGGAAAATCAGTAAGCCGGCTGGCCATTTGCAGCGAAACGTTTGTCGGAATGACGTTCGCGCAGGCTTGCCGCGCTGCGAAGCGCACGGGCTATTCCGCGATTGAGATCGAACCGGCGCAGTTGAGCCCGGAACCGGCGTCGCTTCCGCCGGCCGCCCGCCGTGAGATTCGCCGAATCATGGACAGCGAAGGCTTGGCGTGCACCGGCCTTCATTCGTTCCTAAAGGCGCCGGCTGGATTGCATTTGACCGCACCCGACGAGGCCGTGCGGCGACGGACGTGGTCCTACTTCGCGCGCCTCATCGACCTCGCGGCGGATCTTGCGGACAAGCCCGTGATGGTGTTGGGATCCTCCAAACAACGTCAAGCCGTCGGCGGAGTGAGTCCCGCCGCGGCCGCCGAGCGGATTGCCGACGGACTTCAGCAACTTGCCCCTCATGCCGAGAATCGCGGGGTTTGCATCGCGATGGAACCGCTCGCTCCCCAGCTTTGCAATGTGGTCAACACTCTTGCCGAGGCCATGGCAATCGTTCGCGCCGTCCATAGTCCGGCCGTGCAGACAATTTTCGACACCCACAATACCGCCGCGGAAAAGTTGCCGGTCGATGAGTTGATCAGGCAGTATTTCCCCTGGATCCGCCACGTCCATCTCAATGAAATGGATGGGCGCCGTCCGGGCGCGGGAAACTTCCCGTTTCCACTGGCACTCCGAACGCTGCGGGAATTAGGCTATCGCGGCTGGTACTCGGTGGAGGTCTTCGATTTCAAGCCGGACGGGGAGACCGTCGCTCGGCTGGCCAGTGAATATCTTCACGGTCTCGCCAAAGGAGCATAAATGAATCGCCGCGAATTTCTCGAATCTGTCGCTGTCGCGTCGGCAGCCCAGACACGTCTCTGGGCTGCTAATGACAAAGTGAATGTCGCAATCATTGGAGTGGGCGGAAGAGGCAGCAACCATGTGAGCGATTACTGCCGCCGCGATGACTTGAATCTGGTTGCAGTGTGCGACGTCAACACACTCCAGACAGCGGCGGCGGTGAAGAAGTATTCGGCAGCGCGCACCGTGAAGCCCAAGGAATATCAGGACCTGCGGAAACTTTTCGAAGACAAAGAGGTCGACGCGGTGGTGATTGCCACTCCCAATCATTGGCACTCCCTCGCCACCATCTGGGCTTGCCAGGCCGGTAAGGATGTCTATGTCGAAAAGCCCGTGAGCTACAATCCGTTCGAAGGCGAGCGCATGATAGCTGCCTCGCGGCGTTATAACCGGATGGTGCAAGGCGGCATGCAGCGCCGCAGTCTGGTCCATAAGAAACGCGCCGTTCAGTTGCTGCACGATGGCTATATCGGCAAGGTCTATATGGCGCGCGGGCTATGCTACAAGCGCCGGCCATCGATCGGGCATAAAGTCGACAGCCAGGCGCCTCCCGAATTGAACTGGGACATCTTCCTCGGGCCGGCCCCTGCGCGGCCCTTCAACGAGAATCGCTATAAGTACAACTGGCACTGGTTTTGGGACACCGGGAATGGCGACATCGGAAACCAGGGAATCCACGAGCTGGACTACGCGCGGTGGGGGCTGAATCAGGCCGGCAATCCGAAAGCGGCATACAGCGGCGGCGGAAAGTTCGTCTACGACGATGATCAGCAGACGCCGAATACCCTCAGCGTCATCTACAGCTATGGCGATTGCGAACTTACATTCGAAGTCAGAGGACTCATGACCGGCGGAGAAAGCGAGATGGACTTGCGAGGCCAGAATTTTGTGGGCGTTCTCTTTTACGGAAGCAAAGGGTACATGGTGGTGGAAGACTCCGGCTTCAAGACATTTCTCGGCGACAAGCGCGAGCCCGGCGAAGCCATGTTGATGGCGGAGCCGAAGAAGGACGAAAATTTTCCGCACGTCACCAACTTCCTCCAAGCGGTTCGCTCACGCCGGCGTCAGGATCTGGTAGCAGAGGTGGGGGATGCCGCCATTTCCGCGGATCTGGTGCACATCGCCAATACCAGCTACCGGACCGGCCGCAAGCTGACTCTCGAAGAGGGCCGAACCAGGTTCGCGGGCGATAACGACGCCAATACCTACCTGGCTCGCCACCCATACCGCAGCCCGTTCGTTGTCAGCTAGCTATTAAGCAAGTCACTTTTCACGACGGGAAGTCGGGCGGCTTAAACAAAGGCGGAGATCTCGCCGGCCGCCTTGATCACTGCCTCGACGGTGGCTCTCTCCCGCTCCGGAGTCATTCGGGCGACAGGGGTGGACAGGCTCACGGAGGCGATCACGCGCTTTTGACCCGAGCGGATGGGTGCGGCGACGCAAATGCCTCCCTCAGAGGCCTCCTCACGGTCGACCGCATAGCCGCTACGCCGGATTTCGTCAAACATGGCGAACAGTTGCTGCCGGTCCGTGACCGTGTGCGGCGTACGGCGGATCAATCCGTAGACGCCCAGGATTTCGTCGCAGGTCGCCGGATCTTGAAACGCCGCGATCGCTTTTCCCAAAGAACTACAGTGCGGCGGAAGAACGCGCCCTGGCTTGTTAATAATGCACACCTCGTGGAAGGTGTCGACCGAATCCAAAACCTGAATCCGCGTCTCGAACAAATAGGCAATACTCGCCGTTTCATTGAAACGGCTGGCAAGGTCGCGCAGGATCGGGTTGGCGCGGTCCTTCAAAACGCTGGCCCGATCCCGAACTTTTCCGAATAGGACCTTGTGTGCGAGCCGGTAGCAGCCCGAGGAATCCTGGGTAAGGTAAGCTCGATCCTGGAGTGTCACGAGAATCCGGAATAGTGACGATTCCGGAAGACTCATCTGAACGCTGATCTCCTTCAGATTGAGATAACAATTCTCGTCGGGGAACAGGTCAAGCACGTCGAGAGCCCGGCCGATAGCCTTAGAAAGGTATCGTTCCGAGCCATCCTTGTCCAGACCGGACTCGTTCCTCTTGGGACGACGGCGTTGCACCGCTGGCGACGCGCTCACTAGGCTTTCCTCCGAGGTCGGACGACGATGACTGGGCATAACCGTTTCAAACGCTCAACTGAAAATAGTTCGTGAAACTTGATGATAACACCTCAAAGATGCGCTGCCTATGCGATTCAAACGCCCTCCGCAAGGCGGACGGCCAATTTCATGGCGCGGATCAGACTGGCGGTGGACGCGACCCCGGTCCCGGCGATATCGAACGCCGTCCCGTGATCTACTGATGTTCTGACGATGGGAAGGCCCAGCGCGACGTTTACGCCTCCCTCGAAATCGAGAAGTTTCAACGGCACATGCCCCTGGTCGTGATACATGCACACGATGGCATCAAACTTGTTCCGGCGCACGGCCAGATAGAACAGGGTGTCGGGCGGAAACGGTCCTTCGACCGGCATTCCCCGTTGTCTCGCCCATGCAACCGCAGGCTCAATTTCGTTTATCTCCTCGTCGCCGAACAGTCCATGTTCGCCCGCATGAGGGTTGAGCCCGGCGACGGCAATGCGCGCATTCGGAATGAGGCGGCAGACCGCATCGCTGGTCAACTGAATGATCTTGGAAATGCGCTCTTTTTTCGCCGCAGCAATGGCATTGCGAAGAGACATGTGCGTGCTCACATGCGTGACGATGAGCTGATCCGAGACCAGCATGATCGTAACGTCCTGAGCGCCACAGATGGCTCCGATCAGTTCGGTATGACCAGTAAAGCCCGGATCCGACATCTGTGTCGCCTCTTTGTTCATCGGCAGCGTGATCATGGCGGCAATCTTTCCCGAAAGAGCGGCTTTGGTCGCCGTGATCACGTACTCCCGCGCCGCCGCGCCCGCCATCCGATCGAGTTCACCCGGCCTGACATCGGACCCCGTCAGCAGGCCGTGATCGATCACGTTCAGACAGCCGGCCTGTACGTCCGCAGGGGAGGAAACGGCATGAATGGATACTCCGAAACCGAGCCTCTCGTTATAAAAGCGAAGGACCGCAGCATCGCCATAGGCCACGTAGGTTTGCTGAATTTCGCCGAGCGCCTCGGCTTTGAGGAGAATTTCGGGGCCAACACCGCTGGGGTCGCCGATCGTGACCCCGTAGACGTTATCCGTTCGCATGGAGCATTTCCTTCACTCGGCAGATGAGATTCGCCTCGCCGAAAGATCCCGCCTTGCTGATCATGTAGAGGGCGGCGCCGTCGATTCTCGAGATCGGAATGCCGGGAAGAATCTCGCCGATAGGATGCAGGTCGTGTTGTTTCATCGATTCCAATATGGCGAAGGCGGTATCGCCTCCGAAAACGAGGAGTGCGTCCGGCGACGAGCGGCCGATTTCGCCGACCAGTGCCTTTCCGATCGCTTCCGCAAACTCAAAAGGCGTCACGCCGTCTGACGGCGCGGAAGAAACCAGCCGCCATGGAGCGTTGGCATCGGTCGAAATGCACCCCCGATCCAACGCGTAGGCGGTTTGTCCAACGGACGCCGCGTGCCGGCTGCCATTCACCACCAGGCATTTCTCTAAGCTCGGCCACTTCGGAAGGAAAGCCTCCGGCTCAAAATAAGCGGCGATAGCTGCCGCAACCGATGCCGGTCCAGCGATGATGTGGCAGCCGGGGTGGAGGAGCACCGAGGAGACAGCGGTGCGCACGTCGCCGGGATTCTCTCCGTCGTAAATGGTGCAGGGAAGATCGCCGCCCAGTAACTCCGCGACGCAGCTCGTCGTAACGGGATTCAACCGGTCCTGGGCGAAATCCGAAAGATGCGCCGGAATACCGTCGATAAACACGGAACCGGCCCGAGCGGTACGTCCGATCTCCGGATAAGCCGGGATGTACGACAACCGGGCGTCTGGAAGAGCGCGATGCAGCGCGCGGAGCTCCGAGGCGATGTTACCGCGAAGCGCGGAATCGGTCTTCTTATAAATGATCTGCGCGCCGTCCGGCAGAAAATCGGGGATGGCCTCCGCAGCGTCCTGGGGCGAAAGATGCCGGCTCTCCGTATCGACGACAGTAACGGGAAAATCCGCCCGCCGCCCCTGGCGCGTCGTTACCAGCGTGCGGAAGCGATGCTTCGCAAACTTCGCTCCAGCCTCCAGCGCGCCAGTCAGATCGTCGGCGAGAGCGAAAATCGATTTCATTCGGCGGCCACCGCCACGCTCCATTCTGCCATCCGTATTGGGCCGAGTCAAATCAGTTTTCACAAAGCAAAAACAACTTTCAGATGAGTTGCACGTGGTATATATTTGAACACGGTCGACGAGAAGGATGGACTCGATGGGCAATGTGCGGTGGTTGGACCTGTTCATTATGCTGGCGTACTTGGGCGCCATGGTGTCTGTGGGTCTGAGATTCTCCCGCAAGCAAACGAGCACGGAAGAGTACTTTGTCGCCAAGCGGTCGATACCATCGTGGGCGATGGGATTTTCGCTGGTGGCGACGCTGATTACCAGCGTCACGTTCGTAGCGTATCCGGGCTCGTCGTACGGTAAGAACTGGTCCCTGCTGGTTCCGGGTTTCATGGTTGCGGGAGCTCTGTTGGTCTGCGGGCTGATCGTGGTTCCGTTCTACCGGCACGTGGTGGGGATGAGCGCCTACGAGTATTTCGGGCGCCGTTTCGGACTGGTGGCGCGGATGTACAGCTCCATCGCGTTTTCCCTCATTCACTTCTCCAAGATGGGGTTCGTGTTCTACCTGCTGGCGCTCACGGTAAACAGCATGACCGGCTGGAACATGGACCTGATCATCATCGTCGTGGGAATCGCCACGATTTTCTATACCGTCATCGGAGGGCTGGAGGCGGTGATATGGGCCGACGTGATTCAGGGATTCGTTTTGTGGGTGGGCGTGCTGGTGGCGCTGTCGTTCCTCCTGTTCTTGCCGCCGGGCGGTCCCAGCGCGCCGTTCCAGGTGGCATGGGAAGCCCATAAATTCAGCCTGGGCTCGTGGTCCGGCAGCTTTTCGCAACAAACGATTCCGGTGCTGCTCATTTACGGCTTCTTCTTCTATATGCAGAAATACACGGCCGATCAGACCATGGTGCAACGCTATCTGGTGGCCAGGACGGATCGCGCCGCGATCAAAGGCGTCGCCCTCGGCGCCTTGCTGTGCCTTCCAGTATGGACGCTGTTCATGCTGATCGGGACGTGCACGTGGTCGTTTTTCAAAATTACCGGCGAGAAGCTGCCCGGATATATTACGAAAGCCGATCAGGTCTTTCCGTATTTCCTGACGATCCATTTGCCGCGCGGGATGGCCGGCTTTTTCATGGCTTCGCTGATGGGGGCGGCGATGTCCGGGCTATCGTCGGATCTGAACGCCCTTGCGGTAGTCGCCGTGGAGGATTTCTACCGCGTTCTGAAGCACACCACTACGGACCGGGACCGGCTCGCGGCCGGCAAGGGGATCGTGGGCGGCGCCGGAGCGCTTTGCATCTTGATCGCGCTGGTGCTCGCGCATTCGAACGGCAGCGCGCTTTCGATGTGGTTTTCGGTCTCAGCGATCGCCTCCGGTGGGCTGGCCGGATTGTTCCTGCTGGCCTTCCTCACCAAGCGCGCGAGCCGCCAAGGGGTTTATGTCGGCATCATTGCGACTACCGTCTTTACCGCGTGGGCCACAGCGACCTTAGGAGCAAAGCCTCTGCTGAATCTTGGTGCGTGGCATTTCCCTTGGAACGATCTGATGATCGGCCCGGTGGGGCATATCGTCATGCTGGTTTTCGGGTACTTGGGAAGCGTGGTCTTTCCGGCAGCGCCTTCTCCAGAAGCGGAGATGACCTTGTGGCGGTGGTTGGAACTGCGCCGCACGAAGACCGCAGGCGTTGTCGCCTAAGTGCGAGGATTCTCGAACCAGCGGAGGATCGCGCTGTTGTCTTCGGCGCCGTGACCGGCGGCTTCCAGGTGCGAAAGAAGCGTTTCGTGAAACACCGAGAACGGCATCGGGGCCTTTCCCTCTTCGAGAATCAGACGCACGTCTTTGAGATGTTGGGAGAGCCGGGCCTGCGGTTCGAAATCCCCTTCGATCATCTTTTGCCCTTTGGTATCCATCACGCGGGAATAGGCGGCCCCTTCTTTAAGAACCGCAAGCGCGTCCTCCAGCGGGATTCCAGCGCCCCGAGCGAAAGCGAGCCCCTCCGCCAGAACCGCGCGATGCAAGCCCAGCACGAGGTTAAACGCCAATTTCATGCGAGTTCCCGCACCCGCCGGCCCGAGATGAAACGCCGATCTCGCGTAGGTATCGAAGATCGCGCGCCAAGCCGAAAATGCGGCCGCGCTTCCACCGAACATCACCGTGGCACGGCCTTTGCGTACATCCTCGCTCGACCCGCCGATACAGGCGTCGGCGTATTCAACATTTTGCCGCGCCAGGCGCGAGGCGATGCTCTCGACGATACCCGGAGTGCCCGTAGTCGCGTCGGCGACCATCGTTCCAGGGCGTAAGTGATTCTCGAGTTGTCCGATGACGGATTCGACGGCGGCGGATTCGGGAAGACAGAGAACGATCCGGTCGCACGCCGCCGCGATTTCAGATGGAGTCTGAGCCCGGACGGTGGCGCCCGCCTTCTCCGTGTCGATATCGAAGCCATGGACGCAAATTCCGGAGCGATGCAGACGTTCGGCGATTGCCGCTCCCAGGAGGCCTAATCCAATGAGCCCTACGTCCTTCCGGATGGAAGATTCCTGCGCCACAATCACTGTCCTTTAGAATCCTGAGGGCCCGCCTTGAAGTCGTCGACATAAAAGAAGGCAGGACGAGTGGGCACATCGGCGCCGGGCATGTCCGCAAGCGGCCACATAGGATCGCGAAGCGTCGGCGCCTGCCGGTACGCGCCCGTGCGGAAGGAAATCCGCTCGAGCGGATCGACGCGTTCCAGCACTTCCGCGTTCTGCAGAACCACTCTTCCATCGACCGTCAGATCGAAGCTCTTTCGGTCCGCACGGATGCCGATGGAGTACCAGTGATTCGGCTGATAACGGCAAACCAGCACCGGGGTCCCCTGATCCAGCGTCCAGGTGGTCATTTGCCCTTTATCGTCGAGAAACAGGCGCACCGGCGGACGATAGCCGGCATGATCCAGAAGTTCGATTTCGAGGCGGCCGGTATCATTCTGCTTCGCCATCAGTTTAAAGGAAACGGCCACGCTTTTCGATACGGGGAAGGTGCGAATCGCACGGGCATAATCGGCTGGATCGCGATCCTCCAGTTCCAGACTGCGATCACTGGCGCTCGGAACGTCGGCGATCCGGACCGGCGCCCACATGGGGGAGTAAAGATTCCAATCGAGTTCGCTCGTGGACCCATGATTGAAATCGTCAAACACCGGTCGCTCGACGCTCGATCGGATCGGAACCGGTACGCGCGATACCCAAAGATCCTCCTTATTCATGCTGTAGGCTAGCCAGAGGTCCTTAAGCGGCGGTTTGCGGTAGCTCTCGATGCCGCGAACATACTGCGGCCCAAAGTCCTTCTCCTTCCCGCTGTAGCGCGGCATGGGAACTTCGCCGTGGATCGTCACCATATTGTCGAAGTGGATTCCGTCGCTGCCCGTGATCACTGCAAGCGGCCAGCGATGGCGATTGTCGCGGCGTGGATTGTAAACCAAAGCGTAGCGTCCGTCACTCGTCTGTTGCCCCCAGACCTTGGCTTCGGCCATCGCCAGCGTACTGGCCTCGACCGGTGGCGACCATGTTTTCCCCTCATCGAACGAAAGCGAAGTCCACGAGCTTTTCCATAGCCCGACGACTGCGCCATCCGGCCGATGGAAAAAGCTGAACGCTTTCAGGACGCGGTCCATGGGATAGTAAAAGCCGTCGGTGGCGCGGTCTTCCTCCCACCATTGCATGGTGATCAGGCGGCCCGCCAGCAGCGCCACGCAAGCGGACTTGAAGGCTTCGTCTTTCGACGTCTGCCAGAACGGAAAGCTGGTGTTGGATGGACCAAATCCGTTGTGGCTGTTGTAGCGGATGAAATAGACGGGGCCGAACGATCCATCCTCTCTCACTTCGCGGACAACGCGGCCGATCCCCGTTCCATTGTTCGGCGCAGGCTGAAATCCGTAAAAACCGAGGACCAGAAGCTTGCCGTTGGGCGCGATGTAGAAGCCCATGCGCTGGTGCATCAAAACCTTGGCATGGTCAGGGGACTCGTAATCCGGAAATACGACTCGCGGCGATTCCCAATGCTCTCCGTCGGAGGAGGTCATCAGTAAGGACTGCCCGGGCGCGACACTTTCAGAAACCGGGTCGCTCAGATACTCAAGGTAGAACTTATTTTTCCAGTATGTGAGCATCGGCGCGTGGTTATACGTCCAACCCGGCACTCCCGCCGTGGGATGTGCCCTGTTCGCACGGAAGATCTGATAGTTCTTCGCTCCCACGGCAAGGCGCAGCCCGCCGTCGTGTTGGTCCGAGACGATCTCGTTGCCGACATAGCGGACCGGCGCCGAGGGACTGCCCGCGGTCTGCGCAAGAGCGGTTATCGCCACCAGCACCGCGGCCGCCGGAAGAACCTTTGGGAAACGATGGGGCGCCTCGCGCGCAACGCAGGACCGCGGCTTCATGGCCATGGCGGAATTATATGCGTCTCATGGCGGGCCGTCAATCGTATTTTGAATTTACAGTAGCAAAACTGAAAATTAGTGCACCAGCCTGCCGTCGGCGAACTGATACGTATGCAGCAGTTCTCCGGAAGGAGCCCAGGCTCGAGCCACGCCGACACACTTCCCGTCCTTCCAACCGGACTCGTGCTTCTTTTTTCCGTTTGGCCAATACTGAGTCCAGATGTCCGGATCAGATGAGTTGTGCATCCACTCCCAGATTTTCTGTCCCGATTCCGAGTAATAGACTTCGGCGCCGATTTTGCTGCCGTCGCGCCACGTGGCTCCGTACTGCACGGTCCCTTCCGGCGTGAACCACGTCTCGGGTCCGGAAAGAGCATAGTTGCCGTTGGAATCGATTTTTCCGGACCAGCGCGCCTGCAATTTACCATTCGGATAACGCTGTTCGCCGCGGACCTCCTTCCCATTTCCGGTCGCGGCCGCGTGAGTGGGCGGCGCGTCCGAAAGAATCCACGCCTCGTTCATCTCAAATTCCTGAGAAGGGTAATTCATGCTGCTGATCAGGTGAATCAGGCCATTGGGACCTTGCGTGGCGACGGTGTATCCGAGGGTCCCGTAGCCGTGATGGTCGCCGCGCGATCCCTTGGCGAGGATGTGAGCCTCGTGGGGCAAAGCGGTGGCCAGCCGTTTGACGTGCCAGGTGCGGCCGTCATCGCTCGAAAGGGCGACGAACGAACCGTGCTCATGAATTGCGTCCGGTTGAACGCCTTCTCGGTTTTGAAAATCGGACGCCAGGAACAAGCGTCCGCTGGCCAGCCGGATGAGCGTCGGCCGCTGGTTCGACGACAACGCCGCGAACTGCGTCTTCGTCGGCGGATCCCACGTCTTGCCTCCGTCATGCGAAATGGTTTGCGGCATGAAGCCATCGATATTGGTGTTCTTGCCGCCCATCGCGAGGATGCTGCCGTCCCTCAGCCGGACAAATGCGGTATGCCGCCCCGCGGTTCTTCCTCCTGTGTCGCGCCAGGTCTCGCCGTGGTTCGAAGTCGACCAGAGCATGGATTGGCCATCGACCGCGTCGGTCGCCACATAAAGCGTCCCCTTGGCATCGGAGAAGGAAGAGGTGATCGGCTGCGTGGAGTAACCGCCGATCGGGCCTTCCAGCAACGGCAAGCGGACCAGCGTCCAATTCGCGCCGTTGTCGCCGCTCGATTGGAAGCGGAAAGGAATGCCGATCGCCCCCACTCCGCCGGTATAAAGATGGATGCGATTGCCTTCGGTGGATAGCAGCACCGACTGATCGTTGACGTCGGCAAAATCGTAGAACAACTCCGGCAGGTCCCAGTGGTCGCTGCCGAAGCGGCGGCGGCTGATCACAAAAGCCGTATTCGGCGCGTACTCTGACTCTCCCATTGCCGAGGAAAATGCGATCCACAGAACGTCGCCGTTCGGACATACAGTGGCTCCCGCGGAGTGATTGTGCCCGCACAGCGCGGGGTCGAGCCCGGCGGCGGCAAGCTCTTCCTGGGGAAGATGCTCCGGCGGAATCGTCAGCAGGGGGCGTTGACGGAACCAGGCGGTCTTAGGGTCAGGCGCGGCCTTCGCGAAGGTAGCGGATTGCTTGACAAATTGTTCGGGGAACGGCGGCCGAACCGGTGTGGGGGCGCTTTGGGGTAACGGAGCTTCGACGATCCGGAAACCGATCGGATGGTTGCCGCGGTACTCGGGAGCGATACTCGCGCGATTGGCGGTTCGCCTGTAATAGGGGGCCGCTCCGGCGATTTCCTTCGAATACTCGCCCATAATCGCGCCGCCTCTAACCACGCGCGCCCAGCCTCTCTCGGGACCGACAGGATCGGTCTGAGGCTCGAGTGAATAGGGTCCATACCAGTCGCGAACCCACTCCACCGGTCCTGCATTCATGTCCTTCAGCCCCCACGCGTTTGCCTGCCCATCCTTGGGAACCTGATCCCCGCCTGGAAAAAGCGTGTCGGATCCCGCGCGAGCCGCGTACTCCCATTCAGCCTCTGTCGGCAGACGAAAGCTCTTGTGTTCCGTCTTGCTCAACCATTCGCAGAACGCATTCGCGTCGTCCCAACTCATGCCGGTTGCATAAGGGGGATAAGGTCCCCGATTCTGCCAGTCCATCCGGAACCGCCCAAACTGCTGCCAGGTGATCTCGGTTTCGGACATATAGAAATCGTTCGAAATGGTCACCTCGTGGACGGGCTTCTCATCATAATCTCCGTCCAACAGCATCTTCGGTTGCAGCAGCTTTGCGGGGTCCGTAGGAAGTTCGTTTCCCATCCGAAACTTGCCGTGATGAATGAGGATCATCCTGATCCCGGACTTGGTTACATACTCTTCTTCTTTGGCTCCACGAATCAACGTAGCGAAACCGAGGAGCAGGGCTGCGGACACGAAAGAGGTCAGAAGCGCTTGTCGCATGGGGCCTTGTCGCATAGGCTAGATTCGGAACTCCAGCCAGCATACAACCGGGACGTACATCCCGCAACCGTTTCCGAAAGTATTATGCGGTAATTTTCATAAACTGCGAGAATCGGGACTACTGCGCGTCCATCTCCTGCAGGTATCGGATCATTTCCTGCCCGTAGGCCTCATGGAAGGAATCGTAGGGGAGACAGGCCTTGCGAACGTGCATCGTGGAGAAGATACCGAGGGCGAAAAACAGCCGTTTGTAGAATTGGATCGATATGTCCAGGTGCTGGTGGGTAAAAGCCAGCACGGGAAGAATTTTCCGGTAGATGGCGGACGCGGTTTGGCGTTCTCCGCGACGGTGGGCATCGAAAATCTCCCGATAGAAGCGCGTCATCGCGGTCGGCATAATGACGTCCACACCGCGATCCAGCGCCTCCATCATCTGCGCGGCAGCCCATCCTCCACAGACGTGAAGGTTTCCCGAGGTCGCTTCGATGACTTGCGTATATTTCGGGCCGGCCGGACTTACCTCGACTTTTAAAGACTGGAACGACTCGATCTCTTCGAAAAGCTGGCGGATGGTGTCGATGTCGAGCCCCGCACCGCGCCAATCGAGATCCTGGATCATCAGCAGCGGCATGCCAACGCTCGCGAATTCGCGAAAGAATCGCATAATCCCCGCGCGGTCTGCGCGCACCGCGGCGGGCACCTCCACCAGCACGGCGGAGCATCCTGCCGCAAGGGCCGCCTCGGCCGCCAGGAAACTGTCCCGTTCGTCTTCGGCAGTGGCGCCGGCCACATAGAAGGCCCGGCCGTCGACACGGCTCCGGATGAACGCGACGAGGCCACGCCGATCTTCGAGCGACAGAGTTCCGACCTCGCCGGCTTGCGCCGGAGAGAGGAACCCCGCCGCTCCGGACTGGAGATGATAGTCGATCGAGCGGTCCAGCGATTCAAAATCAATTCGCCCACTGCAATCGAACGGGGTATTGAGGCTGACGACGATTCCTGCCAGCGGAAATTTGGTCTTCATGGAGCTTCCTGAATCCATCTTCGCTGAATGGTCTCCATCCTTCTATACTTTCGCTACCGCCTCTGCGTGCTTCTGAATTTTCCGAATAGCGGCAGCGATTCTGTCCATCGATTCGCGCGGGGCGAGCAGCATCGTCTGGACGAACCAGACGGCTTCATCGCAGAGCCGGTCATTTGCCGGGCAGTGATTGCGTTCTACCCACGCCGTGATGTCCTTTGCCGAGTAGATTCGGCCGTACCCGCGCGAGTGCAGTGCCTCTTTGAGGAAAGGCTGCGTATTCAGCGGACTGTACCCTCCGGAGGCCGGAACTCCTTCGGCCGCCAGCGCCTTGAGAAAAGCTGCCCGGGGCAGGCCTGCGAACTGCCGCCTGTCGTACCGGAACATGTAGAGGTGGTACGCATTGCGAGTGCAACCGGCATACATCCGTTCCGGCGAAATTCCGGCGACCTCCTTCAACATCGACGTCAGGTACACCGCGTTTTCGGTGCGGGCCTTCGCCTGTGCTTCGATCCGGGTCATCTGAGCCGTCAGCAGCGCCGCCTGAAACTCCGTCATGCGCAGATTGCAGCCGGTGGAGTGGTAGGTAAAGTTGCTGCCGATCGAACGGAAACCGCTGCCGTTGTTGTGGAACGCGAAACAGCGCTCGCGCAGGTCCTCGTCGTTGGTGAGGATGGCGCCGCCTTCGCCGGAGTTCAGATTCTTGGAGGCCTGAAAGCTGAAGCAGCCGGCGAGGCCATAAGTTCCGACCTTACGCCCTCGCCATTCCGCGAGGTGCGCCTGGCAGGCGTCCTCGAGCACGGGGACATTGTGGCGCGAGGCGATCGCCAGGATCGCATCCAGATCGCATGCGTTGCCGCCGAGGTGTACCGGGATGATGGCGCGCGTGCGAGGCGTAATGGCGGCTTCCAGCTTGCGTGCGTCCATCTGGAAGGTCTCCGGGTCGGTGTCGACGAACACCGGAAGCGCGTACTGGCGCAGCACCGCGTTGACGGTGGCGACGAAGGTGTACGGCGGGACGATCACCTCGTCACCCGGTTCGATCCCCATGGCGTTCAAGCTGGTGAACAGCGCACTGGTGCCGTTGGCAGTGGCAAGGCACGTCTTCGCCCCGGTGACTTGCGCGTAGGCTTCTTCGAAGCGCGCCACTGCCTTGCCGTTTCCGCGGTACCACTTGCCGCTGCGAAGAGTATCCAGGATCGCCTGCTCCTCCGCCTGACCGATCACCGGCCAACCAGGAAAGGGCGCGGGGTGCGCTTTGGCGCCCCCCAGAATGGCGGGCCGGTCGTCGGAGAGGTCGGCAGCCGTCGCCGCGGTGGCCAGCGGGACGGCCGCGAGGAAGTGTCGCCGTGTCGGATTCATGAATCCCCCTTTCTGCTAAGTACGATATAAACTTATACCCAACAGAGCGACGATGAGAACCCTCATTTGGCTTCTGCTTTCCGCGGCCGGGCTATCGGGCGCGGGCTTACGGGCTGGAATCGGGCGGGTAGACATCACGCCTGCCGGTCCCATCTGGATGTCGGGATATGCCGCGCGCACCCACCCTTCGGATGGTGTGCTCATGCGGCTGTGGGCTAAAGCACTGGCCATCGAGAGCGGGGCGGGACGTCGGATCGTGATCGTCACGACGGACGTGGTCGGATTTCCGCGCGAGGTTGCCGATGAAGTCGCGGCGCGTACCAAGCAACGGTACGGGCTGGAGCGCTCGCAACTGCTCATCAATGCCAGCCACACACATACGGGGCCGGTCGTCTGGTCGAACCTTAGCAACCTCACGGTGTTTCCGCCCGCCGAACAGGAGAAGTTGCTCGCCTACCAGCGCACGTTTACGGACGCATTGGTCCAGGCTGTCGGCGCTGCGATCCATGACCTGGCGCCGGCCACTGTGGAGTACGGCGTGGGCTCCGCCGGGTTTGCGGTGAATCGGCGACAGTCTACGCCAAACGGGGTGAAGATTGGCGTCAACCCGAACGGGCCCGTGGATCATTCCGTGCCAGTCCTGAAGATTGCGGGCGCCGACGGAAAGCTTCGCGCCGTGTTATTCGGCTATGCCTGCCACAACACAACGCTGACCCAGGATACGTATGAACTGAGCGGCGACTACGCCGGGTTTGCAGCAGCCGAACTGGAGCGCCGCCATCCCGGTGCGACAGCCCTCTTTATGGAGCTTTGCGGCGGAGACCAGAACCCGAACCCGCGCGGCACGGTGGAACTCGTGCGCCAGTATGGGGAAACGATGGCGGCGGAAGTGGATCGGGTGATCTCGGCGCCAATGACGTCGATCTCGGGCCCAATCCGAACGGCGCTTCGCCTGACGATTCTCCAACTATCGCCCCGTACCCGCCAGGATTTCGAGGCGGAATTGCAGAGCAAAGTCCCGGCGCAGGCACGCCGGGCGCAGATGATGCTGAAGGCGATGGATTCGGGCAAAACCATTGACCGCATCGACTACCCGGTGCAGGCTGTTCGCTTCGGACGTGGACTGACATTAGTTGCGCTTGGCGGCGAAGTGACGGTGGAGTACGATCTTCGCATCCATCGGGAATTCCCGGGCGAGCCACTCATCGCGGCCGGGTATTCGAACGACGTGATGTGCTATATCCCGTCGGCGCGGGTGCTCCGCGAAGGCGGGTACGAACCGGTGGACAGTATGGTCTACTACGGCCAGGCCGGGCCGTTCGCCGGGGACGTGGAAGAACGCGTGATGGCGGCCGTCCACCACGTCATGAAAGACGTCGGGCGTTAGAGACCCGAGTTGAGCAAAAAGGAGACCTCTTCCATGAACCGTAGAGCTTTCCTGGCAACCGCCGCGGCGGCTGGCCTGGCACCCGCGGGCGCTGCCCCGCAACTGGCGGTCGATGGCGGAACGCCGGTTCGAACCCAGCCCCTCGGGACCGCCAACTGGGGCCCGCTCTACTACGACGATAAGGAACAGACGCAGCTTACGGATGTTCTCGAGAGCCGGAAGCCGTTCCGCTTCGCGAACCCCCCGGACAAATCGAAGGTGGCTATTTTCGAAAACGAGTACGCCGCGCGCATGCAGACCAGGTATGCGCTCGCCGTGACTTCGGGAACCGCTGCGCTCCACGTCGCCATGGCCGCCCTCGAAGTCGGACCGGGAGACGAGGTGATCATTCCGGCATGGACGTGGTATTCATGTTACGCGACGGTGATTCAGGTGGGCGCGCTGCCCGTATTTGCAGAGATCGATGAGTCGTTCAATATCGACCCGAAGGACATCGAACGCCACATCACTCCGCAGACACGCGTCATCATGGCAGTTCATCTCCAGGGCAATCCGGCCGATATGGATCCGATCCTCGCCCTCGCCCGGAAGCACAATCTCAAGGTGCTGGAGGATTGCAGCCAGAGCGTGGGGGCCAGCTACAAAGGCAGGCCGCTCGGTTCGATGGGCGACCTCGCCATTTACAGCCTGCAGCAGAGCAAGAGCATCACCGCCGGGGAAGGCGGGGCCGTCGTTACGAACGATCCTTATCTTTTTGAGCGTGCCGTTCGCTTTCACGACGTCACAGTGCGGCGTGACTTCCCAGCCAAGTTGCACTACATGCCCGGACTGAATTACCGGATGAATGAGTTCACCGGCGGAGTTCTGCTGGCGCAGCTGCGCAAGCTGGATACGATCATTGCTGACGTCCGCCGCAACGCGCGCCGGGTCTACAACGGAGTAGAGGACCTGCCGGGTGTCCGCCTGCGCCACCTTCCCGATCCGGAAGGCGAGCTGGGCACGGGTGTTTTTATCGGCTTCCGCTCCAGCGAACCATGCAAGCGCTACTCGGTAGCCATGAAGGCCGAAGGAGTGCCCGTCTCCGGCCCAAACGGCTCGATCATCCTCCCCGCCGTTCCGGAAATCGAGCAGAAGGTGACCGTCACGCCTCGCTGGCCGTCCTTCGCGACCGAGCGCGGTAAAGCGATTCGCTACGGTAAGGAATGCTGCCCGCGCACCATCGACATCCTGGGCCGTTTCGCCGGAGTAATGATCGGGCCGAAATACACCCAACGCGACACGGATGACGCCGTGGCGGCCATCCGCAAAGTCTACCCGTCGATCGTGCGTGCCTAGAATACGAGTTGCAGTCCGAGGCGGACGGTCACCCCGGCGTCGGAAACTCTATGCAATCTCCGAATGCCTACGTGGGGCAGGCATTCCTGCCTGCAACCGGACTTCAGGCCGGTTGGACCCGCTGAAAGCGGGTCCGCAGGCTGAAAGACCAATGCCACTTAGTTTTCCGCGCCAATGGCAACCAGAACATTTGATTGGAGTTATGTTCTGGTGTGGCGCTTTGTAATTCGGAGTCAATTCTTCAGTGGTATGAGCAGGTGGCGCCTGCCACGTTGTTCCGCTTGCTACAGCGGGATCTCGGTTGGAAGGTACGGGCTGGGATCTTCACCGCCCGCGTGGTGCTGTGGATGATGATGATGCAGCGTCTGCAGCCCAGGGGTTCGCTGGCCAGCAGCGTGGCCCAGTTAGTGGAGGGGCGATTCGACCCGATCCTGAGCGCCTGCAAGCGGGTACAGGAGAGGAACATCGCGTCGTCGACCGGCGGGTATTGCCAAGCTCGCCAACACTTGCCCAAACTGTTGGTGAGTAGCGTGATGAACGAGTCGATGGAAAGACTGCGGCAGCGACTGCTGGAATCGGAACCGGAAGGGAGCCCGCGGGTGTATTTGTTGGACGGCTCGAGCCTGCAATTGGAGCACGAAGCAGAGTTGGTGAGGCCCTACCCGCCCAATCGCAACCAGCACGGTCGCTCGCATTGGCCAGTGCTGCGCATCGTGGTGCTGCATGATTTGCGGACGGGCTTGGCAGAGCGACCCTACTGGGGAGCGATGTACGGGCCAAAGGCGGTGAGTGAACAGGGCTTGGCGAAACAGGCCATGGCCCAAGTTCCCGCCGGTGCGGTGATCGTGGGGGACCGCAATTTTGGGATCTTCTTCACTGCCTACGGAGCAGGGCAAGCAGGGCATCAAACGATCGTGCGTTTGACGGCGGTGCGGGCGAAACGCTTGGCGGGTGGGGAGATCGCAGAGCCTGGCGAGTATGCGGTGTGTTGGCGCGCGAGCCGGTGGGACGGGAGGAAGAAGGGGCAGAAGCAAGCACCTCCCTGGCCGGATGGTGCCAGCATCGAGGGCCGGCTGATCGCCGTCCGGGTGGGGCGCGGCAAACACAAACAGTGGCTCTATCTATTCACCACCACTACCTTGCCAGCCGAGGAGGTAGTCGCGCTCTATGGTCGTCGGTGGCGCATTGAGACAGATTTACGTTGTCTGAAACAGACGGTGCATCTGTCGCGCATCAACGCGCACTCCGTGGACATGATGGAGAAGGAACTACTGGTTGCTGTGATGGCCTATAACCTGGTCCGAGCCATCCTGTTTCAGGCGGCACAACGGGCCGCCATCGACCCTCGGCAATTGAGCTTTACCTATGCCAGCCAGATTGTGCTCGACAGCTATCCCGATATTCTGGCAGCACGCACCGCCAAGCAGAGAGAACAAAAACTGGATCGCATGATCGAACTGGTCGCACGATGTCGGCTCCCACGGCGCCTCAAACGGCGATCGTATCCGCGAGAAGTCTGGGGGCGTGGCTTCCATTTTCCTACCCGTAGAGAGAAACACTAAGTGGCATTGGGCTGAAAGCCCGCCCCACTAAGGCTCGGTTGCTAATGGTCGCTTTTAAGGAAGCACTTTTGGCCGATTTCTTCTCTCGGTGTCTCGTCGCCAGTCGTACTAGCGAATTCGATAACTGACTAGAGCGCGCACGTTCAGTAGTCCGTCGTTGACGACGCGGCTCCGCTGCACCCACAACGGACTGTAGAAGACATCCACGGTGAAGGCAATCTGCTTCGTAACCAGGTAGCTGGCTCCCCCCGTAACGGAAACGGTCCCGCCGCGGGTCCAGAGGCGAGTTTCGTCCAAGCCCTCGACGATGGGCGCGTGCACCTGGAACGCGCCGTCGATGAAATTGCCGCCCACGGCAATGTGTGGAACGAGTTTGGGAAGCCGGTCCAGATGACGGGCTAACTGGAACTCCATTCCGGCATATCGCAGAGTGGCGACATCCGCCGACTCCCCCATACACTCTGTCGGATTTCCAGCCGAGCCGGGAGCGAATGCCAGAACTCCCTTGGGACAGGTGAATGCACCCCGGGCCGAACCGACCTGGCCATATCCCCGCCACCCCACCCTCCAGTGCGGTGTTTCGCGTATGGGACGCTCCAATCCGAATGCCAGGAGATGCGGCGTCAAGCCGAAAGCGCTAATCGGCGGGGGTGCAGCGACCAGGGCGGTGAGTTTCCATGGCAGCGTCACGCGTGCCACCGGCCTCACGAACGCCGGCGCTTTGTTTAGATCCTCCGGCGTCTTTCCGCCGAATCCGATAAGCTCCTGGCCTGCATCGAGTGCTGGAATCCAGCCTGCCTCGAGGCCGATCGTCACAGCGCCCGTCCGGCGAGATTCGCCCAGCGTTTCCGGCGGCTGCAGGCCGCTCAGCAGTGAAGTAGATGCGAAGTATTTGAGACCCCACGCTTCCGGAGAATCGAAGCCGATGTGAAAACTCTGATGAAAATCGTACGCCGTGGCAGGCGACTGAGCCAGAGCCTCACCTTTGATCGCAACATACCCTACGATGAAAGCGAACAATACGCGCGTAATATTCCACTTAGTCATTACTCCGTCCCTCCCGAATCGTCCTCAGTGAATCAATTGAATCTTGAACTCGATGCGTACCTCGTCCTTGACGCGTACCGCACCCCCGGCGATTTTCACGGGCTTGATTCCGAAAGTCGTCTGCTTGAACAGCGCGGTGCCCTGGTAGTAGCCCTTTTCTTCCCGCACATCCACCACTACCGGATGTGTCTCTCCGTGCAGCGTCAGTTCCCCATGGACCTTCCACGCAGCGGGAATGCCTGCTGCCTCCGCTGTGGCTGAGCGGAAACCGATTTCCGTGTAACGACTCGCATCCAGAACGTCCGGGCTCAACATCGTCTGCCGGATCACCTTCCGCTCCGACTCGGACGTACCCGGATCTTCCACTTGAAGCTCAGCGGTTCGAAAGCGCAACTCCACTTTGTGAGCTGCCGGGTCGACGTCCCCTGAATCGATAGGCGCGGAGATCTGATGCTCGTGTCCAAAGGCGGAAAGCAGGCCGGCCTTATATACCCGAACGGTCACAGTAGAACGCGCCGGATCAATCCGATGCTGCGCCAGTGCACTCGACACCATGAGAGCACTTCCGGCCAGCAGCCGTATCCACTTCGGATCGGGAAAGCGCTTTCCGCTGAGTTTCAAGGGCATAATCCAGTCTTCTTATGTTGATGATAGAAGCCTGCCCCGAAGGAGTTGTGAGGAGGTCGTAATGATTTTGCAAACTCGGGTACTTTACAAGGGTTACTTCTATGTATGGTGCTCGACTAATAGAGGGACCAATTCGGTTCCGCCGGGACCCGCTCTTCCATGGGACCAAGCGCGGCACTTCTCAGTAGCCGGCCCATCCTGCGTGTGAACTCTGCTTCGCCGAACTGCGTCGCCCATGCCTGCAACTCTTCCGGACAAATCTCATTTTCCAGATCGTCGAGGAGAAGGACCGCCTGGGCAAGCGAATCATCCGCGGGATCGTCGTAGAGCACGCCGGCGAACGTGGGAACCGTTTCCAAGGCTCCGCCCCTCCGCAAGGCGATCACTGGCTTGCCGCTCGCCAAGGATTCGACGGCAGTCATCCCGAAGTCCTCTTCCCCTGGCAAGAGGCATGCCCTACAGCGGGCATAGGATTCCCGAAGCTCCGCATCCGGCAGCCTGCCGGTGAACTCGATGTTCGGGCCTGCCAAGGCGCGTAGCTTGCGGTACTCCGGTCCATCGCCAACGATTTGAAGACGCCTGCCATTGCGGGTGAAAACGCGTACTGCGGTATCCAGCCTCTTATAGGCGACCAATTCGGAAACGATCAGATAATAGTCATCGGCAGGTTCCCAGTAGAAAGACTGCACGTCGACGGGAGGATAGATCACCTCGGCACTGCGCCGGTATGTCTTCCAGATTCGCGACTGCACGTTGCGACTGTTGGCGACGAACCGGTCGACGCGGGCCGCCGAGGCATAATCCCAGAGCCTGAGATAGTTCGCGAGGGGCGCCATCGCCGCCCGCTTCCACCTGGATGCGGTCCATTCCAGGCGATAGGCCGGATACAGATCCCACAGGTAGCGCATCGGGGTATGGCAATAGCAGACGTGCGTAGTCGAAGACGAGGTCAACACGCCTTTGGCCGGGCCTGATTCACTGCTGACGACTAAATCGTATCCACGCAGATCGAAGCTTTCGAGAGCCATCGGCATCAACGGGAGCAGCGATCGGTACCCGCGGCGAAGCGGATTCAGAAACGACGTTGTAATCCGGCGGCCCCTCAGAGTGGGGCTCAGGCTGGACGGCTCGGAGAACAGCGTAAAGACGTCGGCATCCGGCAGCAGCCCACACAAAGCATCCACGACCTTCTCGCCGCCGCGCCGGCCAAGCAACCAATAGTGGACAATCGCCGACCGCATGGTCTCAGCTTACGCTTCCGACATTGGTTCGCAAGGCCGCGTAACAGAGTTTTACCACTGTAACGGAGGGCGCATGGTATCCAGGGAATGTGATTGCACCCGCAGTACTCGGCCAGATCCGGCCTGACCCTTTGCTGCAAAGTGTGCCGCTCACTTTGTCGCGAGTTTTCTATCCCCTTGGTTTTCGTCTCAAGCTCACCACCAACTCCCATGACGTTCTGATCGCGGCATCCGAGTGCTGGGGCATGATGGCCGCGGCATTTGATTGCGAGCCCATTCGGCTGCGCGTCATTGTTGAGGAGGCTGGCGAGATCGCACCGGAGCCCTCGTTTCGCGCGCAGGGACCGCTATTCGCTGTCGTTTCGGATCCTCAGAATTTCGCCACGTTCGACGCGGCCACCTTTTCCGGCTTCTGCTTGGTCAGCCATGCGACGGTGGCCGACCACGAGTGGTTCCGCTGGAGCTTCCTCGAAAGCATCGTCTATATGGTGCTCAGTCAGCGGTATGTCGTTCCAGTGCATGCCGCATTCGTGGCGCACAACGGTCGCGGCGTTCTATTGTGCGGCAAGTCCGGCGCCGGCAAGAGCACTCTCGCCTTCGCTTGCGCGCGAGAAGGCTGGACCTATCTCTGCGACGACGCGACGTTTCTCTTGCCTGGGGTGGCCCGCGAAGCAATTGGCAAATCACACAAGGTTCGGTTTCGTAAAGATGCGCCTGCCTGGTTTCCCGAGCTCCGCGGCTACCCCGTGCACGTCCGCCCGAACGGCCGGTTCGCCATAGAGCCGCTCACAGACAGTTTCCCAAAACTCCGGACGGAATCCCGCGCTCGAATCGACCATGTCGTCTTTCTGGATCGCCAGACCGGCTCGGGTCCAAATGCGTTGGCACTCTCGAGCAGGGCCGCCGTCGAGTCCCTGCTTGCCGATATGCCCGTGTATGACGCATCGGTGAATGAGTTCCACGAATCGACAGTCCAACAACTGCTGGACGTTCCCGCGTGGCGGATCCGCTACGGCAATCCTGGCGAAGGCGTCGCACTCCTTAACGAACTGGTGCAGCGATGAAACTTTTCTTGTTAGTGCTCGCACTCTCGGTGAGCGTACGAGCGCAGGTCGGCTCCGCGACGCTGACGGGAACCGTGACGGACCCGGCATCCCGCCTGGTGCCAGGTGCCAGTGTGACCATCTCCGATGCAGCGACCGGATTCGCGCGGGACGCTGTGACCAGCGCTCAGGGCATTTACCGGTTTGACTCGCTGGAGCCCGGACAGTACACGCTCGTCATTCGAAAGCAGGGCTTCGCCGATTTTCATGCGAGGGAATTTCCTCTCCAAGTGGGCCAGTCGAGTCGGTTCGATGTTCGCCTTTCGTTGGCGGGCGCAGGGCAGGAGCGAATTGCGGTCACCGACTCCGCGTCGCTGGTCCAGACAGAGGAAGCCTCGATCGGGTACCGCATGGACCAGTCCCGGATCGTCGACCTCCCGTTGGCCGCCCGCAATGTGACCGCTCTTGTGACTCTCGGCCCGGGCGCGATCCCACGGCAGTTGGGCGGCTTCGTTCACGACGTCAACAACGACGTCCAGGAGGGTTCGCGCGGATCTGTTGCATTGAATCCGCCGATCAACGGCAGCCGCTCCACCATGAACGCCTTTCTGCTGGACGGCGCTTACGACACCGACCGGAACACGTCCGCCCTTGCCGTCTACCCGCCGATGGAGGCGGTGCGCGAATTTCACATCGAATCGTCGCTGGCGTCCGCCGAATTTCCGGAGGCCGGTGGGGGCGTTATCGATGTCGTGACCAAATCGGGCACGAAAAACATTCACGGCAGCGCTTTCGAATACGCCCACAACGAAGCGACCGACGCGCGGAATTATTTCGACGACCCGTCCCTGCCGAGACCGATCTACCGCCAGAATGAGTTCGGCGGATCGTTCGGTGGACCTCTTCCTGGTTTGCGCAACACGTTCTTTTATGGCGCTTACGACGGGAGCAGACAACATTCCGGAACTTCGGCGGCCGCCATCGTACCGGATTCGGTGACGCGAGCCGGGGACTTCGCGGGACAGAACGTCATCTATGATCCTTTAGGGTCGCGCGCTCCCTTCCCCGGCAATCGGATCCCGGCCGACCGGATCGACCCGATCGCCACCTCGTTCCTTTCCCGGTACGAACCGCTTCCGAACAGCAGCAGTGCGTCCGGCAACTACCTGGATGCCACACCCAACGTGAACAACAGCGATCTGGCGTCGGGTCGAATCGACCGGCAGTTCGGCCGCCGAGGCATCCTCACCGGCAGATACACCTTCAATCAGGAAGGAAACCGAATCGCTGGATCATTTCCTCTGTTACCGTTCTCTGAGCAAGTGCGCGCTCAGCAGGCGGCCGTCTCCTATATCGCAACGGGCGCATCGTGGATGGATGAATCGCGTCTGGCATTTACCCGGCTGAGGCTCTACGACGTGCCGGAGACCGCGTTCAGAGACAACGTCGCCCGAGACCTGGGACTCCTGAATCCTCCCACGGACCCTTTTAGCTTCGGGCTGCCTTATTTCAACGCCACCGACTATTCCATGGTGACCGATTCGCCGACCCTGCCCCAAGTCCAGCGTGACAATCTCTGGCAAGTCTCGAACAGCGTGGCGGTCGTTCGCGGCCGCCATAGTTTGAAGGCCGGCGGCTCCTGGCTTCATTTTCAGATGAACTACCTGCAGAGCAACCAGTCGCGCGGCGAATACACCTACACCGGCGTCTTTACGAGTTCGGATGGTTCGGGCTCCGGATCGGGCGACCCGTTTGCCGACTTTCTTCTCGGCTATCCGCAACTCACCAACCGGTCCAGTGGCTCGGGGCAAGCCTATCTCCGCCAGAATGTGTACGCCGCGTTTGTGCAGGACGCCTGGCGCATCGCACCCCGCCTGACCCTGACGCTCGGTGCGCGATACGAATACGCCGCGCCATACACTGAAGCACGCGGACGCCTGCTGGATCTCGATTACTCCACGCTGCCGAATCCGCCGCGACTCGTGCCCGTAACCACCGGGTCGCAGCCGGATCGCAACAACATCGCGCCACGCGTCGGCGTGGCCTGGCAGTTGCCGCGTACGTTCCGCCGCGCCGGACCCTCCGTGCTGCGTGCAGGCTACGGCATCTACTACAGCCCTGAGATCGCCGTAGAAACTTACGATCTCGTGCTGAATGGCCTCCTCAATGAACTGAACGAAACGCAGGGCGACCGGGCACCGGTGCTGACCACGAGAGATGGATTCCCGAAGACCTCGGCCAGCGGCTTCCCCAGCTATTACGGGCTCGATCCGCGGGCTCGTACGCCTTACGTGCAGCAGTGGAACGCCGCGTGGCAACAGGAGTTGCCGGGAGCGCTGGTCCTCGAGTTGGCGTACGTGGGCTCCAAGGGTACGAAGCTTGGACGCTATCGGCAGTTCAACACTCCGGCACGCGTGGAAACCGGCGAGGACCTGCCGCCGCGCCCGGGGGACCTGCAGGAACTGCGGACCTTCCCTTCGTTGGGTAAGATCATTCAGCGCCAGCACATTGCTAACTCGTCGTATCAGTCGATGCAGGTCAGGGTGGAGAAGAATCTCTCGGCTAGATTCTCGCTTCTGGCGTCGTTCGTCTGGTCGAAATCGATCGATGATGCCGATGGTGTGATCCCCGGCCTGTACGACAGCGTCGGCGCGCAGGACGAGCGCAATCTGCGGTTAGAGCGCGGACTCTCGTTCTTCAACGCCGGACGCCGTGTAAGTGCCGGGTACGTGTGGCATCTCCCGAGTGTCCGCTTTGCCGGACCCTTGCTGCGGTCGTGGTCGATGAGCGGGACGGTGACTTTGCAGGATGGCACTCCGCTCAACCCGTTCTACTTCGGCCTGGACTTCGCCAACTCCGGCACGCCCAACCGGCCCAACATCGTACCGGGGCAGAGCATTTCGCTGCCGCGCAGTTTGCGCAACGCCGAGCAGTTCTTTGATACGGGCGCGTTCAGCACTCCGGCGCCGTACACGTTCGGAAACGCCGGCCGGGATATCATTCCGGGCCCCGGCAACAATATCTTCGATATCGCCCTCCACAGACAGTTCCGGATTCGAGAGGGTCATACGGTGGAGTTACGTGCCGAGAGCTTCAACGTCTTCAACCACCCCAACTGGGGCATCCCGGGACCTAACCCGGATTTCGGACCGTTCTTCGGAAAGATCTTCACTTCCGGTGAACCGCGCCGCATGCAGTTCGGCCTTCGCTACGACTTCTGAGGCCCCGAACCGCTGGCAGGATTACGCGAAGCTCCCGGAGCCCGCGGCGGCAGTCTTGGCCGCTTTGCACCTGACCGAACCGCGCCCCGAGCGTCTGTTGCACGCGACGGATCGCCAGTGGCAGGCAGCCCTGGCGTTCTGCGATCGCTCGCAACTAACCCTGGAAGTGCGCCGGTTATATCGCGAGCAGATGCCCGAATGGGTGCGGGAGCGAACCGATGCCGATGCGTCGAAGAATCTGCTCCGCCTGGCGGCCCTCCGCGATCTTTACGGCAATCTTTCGGACTGGTTGTCTGGCGCCGGAATTGACTTCGTGGCTCTCAAAGG
This sequence comes from Terriglobia bacterium, assembly GCA_963796675.1. Taxonomy (GTDB): domain Bacteria; phylum Acidobacteriota; class Terriglobia; order Bryobacterales; family Bryobacteraceae; genus CAWCDJ01. The sequence goes on along the minus strand of CAWCMS010000010.1, from coordinate 18,889 downwards.
TCTGACGCAATGCCCGGAGTTTTCACCGCGCCCGGAATCGCGTGTGCAGTACGACATCGATCTGTATGTTCCGCCCGACCAGATCTTTCCCGCACGCGAATTGCTACTGGACCGGGGCTTCGAGTCCATCTCGGGAATGGACCGCTCGCCGACCGATCACCTGCCGGCGCTGATTCGAAAGACGGGTTGGCAGTGGCGCGGCGATTACTTCGATCCCGAAATTCCCACTGCTGTCGAACTGCATTTTCAGTTTTGGAACCCCGAGGTCGAGTGCCTTCCCGCGCCCGAGGTGGATTGCTTCTGGTCCCGGCGAAACGTGCGCGCGTTTGACGGCCTCACGCTCCCCATTCTGTCGATGCCGGACGCGTTGGCATATGCCGGGTTGCACCTACTGCGGCACCTGCTGCGCGGAAGCCTGCGCCCGTTCCATGCATTGGAGCTGGCGCGCTTTCTCAATTCGCACGCGTACGACGATGCTCTCTGGCACCTGTGGACGAATCTGCACGCGCCCGAACTACGCCGTTTGGAGGCGGTCGCCTTCCGTCTCGTTTCGGAATGGTTCGGCGGCGCGGTACCGGAAGCCGTCATCGACGAGTGGGAGCAACTGCCCGATTCCACGGTAGTCTGGTTCGAAGAATACGCTCTTTCGCCGGCAGGCGCCGAACTCCACCCGAACAAGCACGAAATCTGGCTGCACCTGAGCCTGCTCGCCAACCGGCGCGACCGTTGGAGAGTCCTCAGGCGACGGCTATTGCCGGGACGCCTCCCGGGACCCGTGGACGCCGTACACGTTCCGGCGGCTCAGATGACTTGGCGCCGTCGCATGCGACGCAGGATTCGCTACGCTCGGTATTGCGCCGGCAGGATCCACCATCACCTGGTGACGCTGCCGGGAACCGCGGCGGCGGGATTGCGATTCTGGCACCGCTGCGCCGCATTCGGACGGGAGTTCGAGAATTTCCTCGCCGCCGGAGTCATCTTCAATTTCGGACTGTTCATCTTTGTCCTGCTCTATAATCTGCGGCTGCTGGACATCGGCTATGGCGAAGACTTCCTGGGCCTGCTCAATGGTGCATCCACGATCGGAACGGTCGCCGGAACCCTGCCGGCGGCCTGGCTACTCAGGCGGTTCGGGGCACGCAACAGTCTCTTGACGACATTCGCCGTTTGCGGGCTCCTGGCAGTCCTCCGTGCCCTGGCAACCGGGCGCGCGGTCCTGATCGTCCTCTCGACATTGTGGGGCGGCGCGTTCGCGATGTGGGCCGTGGCATTCGCCCCGATGATTGCGGCGGCGGTGCCGGAGAAACGCAGACCAGCTGCCTTCAGCGCCTATTTCGCCTGCATGTTCGGCACGGGCATAGCCGGCAACTGGATCGGCGGAAAACTACCCGCTCTGCTCCACGGAAAGCAGCCGGCGTTGTTACTCGCCGCCTTGCTCGCAGCCGCCGCACTGTGGCCCGCCGGGCGGCTGACATCGCGGAAGGTGGAGCGCGTAGAATCCAGAATCTATCCGCGCAGTAAATTCTTCGCCCGATACCTGTGCGCATTTGCCGTTTGGAGCGCGGCCACCGGCGCTTTCAATCCCTTCGCAAACGCATTCTTCGCGCGCCGGGGCATGCCGGTCGACCAGATCGGTACCGTCTATTCGGTCTCCCAACTGGCACAAATGGCCGCAGTCGCGTTGGCGCCCGCCATCTTCCGGCGGGTGGGCCTGACCGGCGGAGTGATGGGTATGATGCTGGCGACGGCCGTCGCCTTAGCCGGGCTCGCGGTCGAGCCGAACGGCAGCCCGCTCGCGCTGATCTTCGTCTCATACATGGTGGTTCAGTGGATGAGTGAGCCGGGCATCTCGACTCTCCTGATGAACCGGGTTGCCGACCGAGAGCGCGGTGGGGCCGCGGCACTGAACTATCTGGTCGGATTTTCGGCGCAGGCCATGGCCTCGATCGCGAGCGGCCGGCTCCTTACCCATTTCGGTTACGGCCGGGTCCTGGCCGCTGCCGCTGCACTCGCCGCCGCGGCGGCACTCCTGTTCGGCCGTGTGAAAACAGACTAGACGCCAGGTCCGGTACGAGTTTTTACAAGCCGTTTACAAGATGGCAATCACCCGCCGCGCGTTTACCTCTAGTATCGAACCTGGATGAGGAGGCTGCTATGAACTCGCTTCAGGAACGATACTGCGACGAACACCTCGCATTGCATTGGGTCGACGGAGTCGTGATGCTGGACTCGCGCCGCCTGAACCTGACACGTAAAGAATACGAATTGCTTGCTTTTCTCGTTCAGCACGCCGGCGAGATCATTCCGCGGGGGGAGTTGCTCGGGCGGGTGTGGGGCTATCGTGCCGGCATCCGCACCCGCACCTTGGACGTGCACGTCCGACGACTTCGCCGGAAACTGGGGCAATACGCCAACCTGTACATCGAAACGATCTTCGGAATGGGCTACCGGTTCCAGCCCTACGATGCACCACGGTACCTGCAGGACCCTTCGGCGCTGGCAGCAAGCGCGTAAAGAACCTCCTGCCGGTAGCGATCCAGCGTGAAGCGCCGCCTCCAGGTTTGACGAGCGCGCTGGGACATCGCCGCGAGAACGGCAGCAGGGCCTTTTAGGAGTTCGATCGACCAACGGCCCAGATCCTCGACTGACTCCGCCAGCAGGCCATCCACTCCGTGTTCCACCACTTCCGGGATGCCTCCGGAGGGCCGCGCGACGACCGGTATACCGGAAGCAAAGGCTTCGAGAATCACTCGCGTGGTCGCCTCATTGGCTCTGGAGGGCACGATCAGAAGATCGAGTTCCGCCAGCGCACGATAGACATCAGAGGTCCATCCTCGGAATTCGACAGGCAATCCGGCAGCAGCCTTCCGGAGTTCGGACTCGTAGCGGACGTCTTCCCCCGTGGAGAACAGCGGCGTCCCGTGGATTACGAAGCGGCAATCCGGAACCGCGGCATGGATTTGTCGCACAGCCTGCAGAAAATCGAGTTGACCTTTCTGAGGGTCGATCCGCCCAATGCACCCGATCACCGGACGGCGGCCGCCAGGCTCCGGCCGCAAATCGCTCGGAGGGCCGGCGACCCCGTTGTAGATCACGCTGACAGCCGAGGGTTCGACCCAACTACGCCAGGATGCCTCCACGAACTGGCAACAAGCGACGACTCTGGCGGATAGGCGCCGCAAACAAGCACCGGCCATTTGCCGCGTCCGAAGTGAAGCCACCACGCTATGAGAATGAAACACTACCGGAATGCGCAGGTTCGCGAGGTTCACGGCCGGAAGAATTCGCGGTCCGTTGACGTAAAGCAGGTCCGGTTGGAACTCCTTCGCCATGCGCCGGATCTGGCAAACGAGCTTCGGACACTCGACGAGAAATCGGGCCGCGTCGCTTAGCGATTTCCGGCCGGAAGTGTATTCCCCGCACGTGATTCGGCGGAGCGGCACGCCCATTTCGCCGGCGCGCGCGATCAGTCCGCCGCCGCCCGGTACGCCCAGCAGCACCTCCCAGCGTTTCTCGAGGATCGCCGGAAGCAGTTCGGCGAGAGCCTGCTGCGCTCCACCCAGATCGCTGAATTGGTCCAGCAGCAGGATTCTCATTTCCGGATCGCCATCGCCAGCACCCAGAAGTAAACCGGCAGGACGCGCCAATAGGTCAGAAGGTCGCCCGAGGCCATCTGTACGATCTCGCCGGCCCAGAAGCAAAACAGGGACGTCCCCAGGAAGGCCGCGCGCGGGTTGGAGGAACGTGAGGCTCGATACGTGGATCGCAGGATCGCTGCGTGAAACAGGAGCAATGCGCCGAGCCCCGCGATCCCGGTCTCGATGAGCAAACTCAGGTACATGTTATCCGCCACCAGCGGCGCGCCCAGGTAAGTCGTGTACGGCAAGGTCTTGTACCCGATGCCGAGCAAAGTCTGCCAGGGATGCTCCTGGGCCCATCCCGCCAGCGCCTGCCAGTTAGTCAGCCGGCCGGATAGCACGCCGTTCGTTGCCGAAGAGAAGTACTCGACCGAAGCCACAATCCGCAGCCACCAGACCTCCGCAAACCTGGGAAACAACTGCCAGGCAACCATCGCGAAGAGTCCCGCGAATCCTACTACAGTCCGCCATCGGAAGCGGCTCCTGTTCCGCCATGCCAGCAGTAGGAGCGCCACCAGGAGGTTGACCACGGAGCCGCGCGAATACGAGAGCATGAGCGCGGCAAAGAACACGGCTCCGGCCAGTGCCAGGCCCTTTCGCCCAATCGGGACTTCGTGCCGGGGTCGAGTGAATGCCACGGCGGTCAGTACCAGGAAGAAGGCGCAGAAGTTTCCCAGCGTGCTCGCTTCGTAGAAGAAGCCCTGGGCGCGGCGGTATACTCCCGAATCCAGCCAAACGAATTGCGGCTCGTATCCGGCGGGCGCGGGGAACTGGTAGTAGAAGTCGACACAGGCAAATAAGGCGGAGACCGCTGCGATCCAATAAAGGCGACGCACTCCGAGCCACTCCTCCGTTTCCGCAGCTGGGCCCTGACTGGTGTAGAGAAACACATAGATCGAAATCCCGAACAATCCTACGCGTGCAAAACTTCCGCCCACCAGCTCCGGCCCCGAATTCACCGCTGCCATCGCCACGCTGGCGAGCATCGTGGTCAGCAGCAGCACCAGCGAGCCTAAAACGGCCGAGGGGACGATTCTCCACTGATTCATTCGGAGGCCGCCGCCCAACAATCCAAACGCTGCGAAGATCAGGCAGGCGTGTACTCCCGTATCGCCGATCGGAAAGGGCATTGGCGGCAGCAGCAGCGCTGTCGCGAAGAATGCGGCGATCCAGGTTCCGGGCCGATGCAGCGTCCACCAGACGAGGGGAACTAAGAGTAGAGGGGAAAGCAGAATGAGTTTGAACGCGATCCCGGGGGCGAGTATGGTGCCGGCAGCCCAGACGCTGAATAGGGCTGCCCATGCGCCGAAGAATTGGGGACGTTCTGCCGCCGCCCCAAACATCACAAGCTCCGGCTGTACGACAGGCTCCGGCGGGCGCTTAGCTTCTGATCTTCGTAGGTGACCGCCAGCAGCAGGTACACCGTCGGCAGCAAAAGGCCAAGCAGCAGCGCCGCAGCCGCATTGAGCGGCACGTTCGGAGACGACGGGCGCTCCGGTACGACGCCCGGATCGATGATCTTCAAGCGTTCTCCGCGGTAGCCGATATCCCCACGCATCTGCCCCAGGCGCTCATCGACCGCCACCAGTGCGGTCTGCGCCGCCTTGCGTTCCGCCTCCAACCGGCTGCGCCTGGCCGACCGTTCGCCAAGCAATCGTTCCCGGCCTGCATTTCGAGCTTCGATCTCCTCGAGTTGTCTGCGTAGTTCCTTCATCCTGGCGGAGGCTCCGACCTGTTCCTTCCGGATCTCAGCGGCCTGGGCGTCCGAAGCCTGCGGCAGGCGATTCGCATCGTCTGCCAGTTCCAGTTCGACATCATGGAGCGACTCCTGAACTCTCTCGCGCTCGTCGGCGGCACTTTCGATCGCTGCCTTCAGGTCGTCCGTCGGCTCATTCGAGACCACCTCCGCCCAGGACCGTTCCACCGCCTCCACTCTGGCTTTCGCTTCGTGCTTCTGCTGCTCGAGGCTGTCCGTCAGCTCACGATCGTTGTCCAGCACGGCGGCCTGATTGAGCGCCACGGTGGCTTCCGCCAGAAACCGGGCCAGTTCGTGCGCGGCGCTGGCGTCCGGCAGTGTTGCCGAAATCTCCAGGATTCGCGTGTTTCGAACGACTTCCACCTTCAGGATGCGCCGCTTCAGCGTTTCGATCGGCCTCGCGCCGAACCGGGCGCGCAAGTGGAACCGATTGACCGCGTCCAGGAAGAGGCTGTCGCTCGATGCGAATTCCTCGTACGTCTTGAGCGCCTCCAGGTAAACCGGACTTACGGCCATGGCGGACCTCGGATCCAGGCCCGCCGGAGGCTCGATGAAGATCCGGGCCTTCGCGGTATATTCTTTCGGCAGCAGCAGACTTCCGCCAACGGCGAATATAACGGCCGCCAGAGCCGACCCGGCGATCCATCGCCACTGCGACCGAATGTAACTCATGTAACGAATTGCATTGAGCGGTTCCACCATAATCGAGCCTGAGCTAGTGTAACCGGTGTGGCCCTCTTTCAGGCAGTTCTCATCGCACTTACCGCACTAATTGTTACACCTGTCTCTTCGTTCTACTTCGACGTTACGCCGAAGCTCATCGTCGTCCTCGTTGGAACGGCAGTCATGCTGGTATGGATGAGCTTCCGGTTGCGGATGCCGGCCAGGCCTTTTTCGATTCTCATTTTGCTTTCGCTCCTATCCCTTGCCGTGTCCACGGCCGGGTCGGCGAACCCGCAGCTCTCGGTATATGGCACCGTCTGGAGAAGGTTCGGCGCCATTTCTCAAGGTGCCGTTCTCGTGTTCGCCTGGACGCTCGGTGGCCAGGCGGCCGGGCGGCCGGACTATGTACGGACCGTCCTCCGCGGCGTGTCGGTCGGCGGCTTTCTGACCGCCCTATACGGCATCGCCCAATACGCAGGATGGGATCCGGTGCTGAATCCCTCCGGATATCACATCGGCGAGGGGATCTGGAGCATCGTCCGTCCTCCCGGCACACTCGGCTATGTCAGTTACTTTTCTGCGTGGCTCGTCTGTGTCGTCTTCCTAAGCCTGGCACTGGCACGCATCGAAGGGGACCGCTGGTGGCGGTGCCTTGCCGTTTGCGCTGCATTCACCTCGGCCGCGGCGACGCTCTTGACCGGCACGCGTGCCGCCGTCTTAGGGCTCCTGGTAGGGTTCGCGGTCGAGAGGTACCAGCGCGGTACGTTCCGCGTGACGCGCCGAACTCTCGCGTGGATGGGCATCGTCGCAGTCGTCAGCGTGGCGTTTTGGTTATCGCCGGCCGCTTGGCTGTTACACAGCCGAGTGAAGTGGGCGCAGGACGATCCCTGGGGCGGCGCCCGGCTGTATCTGTGGAAAGACAGCCTCCGGATGGCGATGCATCATCCGCTTTTGGGGTGCGGCCCGGAGACCTTTCAGGCGAACTTCCCTCACTACGAATCCGCGCAATTGGCTCGCGCCTATCCCGATTTTTCGCATGAATCGCCGCACAACATCTTCCTGGACGTCCTGGTGGCACAAGGGCTCGCCGGATTGCTCCCCATGCTGCTCCTCTGTGGGTATGCTCTTCGCCGGCCGGTTCCGTGGTTGACCGCGGCCTTACTAGGCGGAGCCGTCTGCCAGCAGTTAATTGTGTTCAACCTGCCGGTCGCCCTGATCTTCTACACCACGATTGCCTTGATCGTGGCGACCACTAGTTCCGCGGTTTCCTGCCGACGCGGTCCCTTCGCCGCGTTCGCCGTACCCGCCTCTGTGGCTCTCCTCTACATCGCAGTGCGGATGGCAACAGCCGATCACGCGTTGGCCGTCGCGCGCCGTCAGATCGATACCGGCGCGCTCTCTTCGGCCGCCTCCTCCTACGCTCTCTATGCGCGGACGCAACCGGGGCCGACGACTGCCGACCTTTGGTTCTCGCGGGCCGCATTCGATTTTGCACAGCGCGCGTCCAATCCTCCGGCGCGGTTCCAGGCGATGATCCTGGCTGGATCGGCCTCGCTGCGCTCCCTCAAGACCGCTGAAGATCCGTTCAATGCCTGGTACAACCTGGCGATGATCTGGGCCGCCCGGAACAACAGGACCCAGACGGAACAGGCTCTCCGCTCGGCAATCGCCGCTCATCCGAACTGGTTCAAGCCTCATTGGACGCTGGCGAGGCTTCTCTGCGTGGATGGGAGATTGGATGAGGCAGAGCACGAAGCGTCTCTCGCGGCCTATCTCGATAACGGCAAGCACGCCGAAGTGTTACAAGCGTTAACTCTCGTGCGAACCTTGCACTTAGCATCACCTCGATCGGCGTTGCGAAAGTAAATTCTCGGTGCGAGTTATAGAGATACCTGATCAATCCGGTTACACTCTGAATCGTGCGAACAGTGATTGCAGCTATCCTGGCCGGTTGTGCACTGGCACACGCCCAGGTTCCTTCGGTAACCCCAGGCGGCATCTGTAACGCGGCGAGTTGCGCCGCGAATCAGACAGTCGCGCCCGGGGCTCTCATCTCCATCTTCGGCACCGAATTGGCGTCCTCCCTATCCCAGGCCGATTCGATTCCACTTTCGACGTCTCTCGGTGGCGTCGGGGTCAAGATCAACGGCACGGACGTGCCGCTGCTGTTTGTCAGCACCGGACAGATCAATGCACAGTTGCCCTGGACCACTGCTACCGGCAGCGCATCGGTCCAGGTTACCCGCGCCGGGTCGCTGTCGACTCCAGTGAGTTTTCCTGTCGGTACGCTCAACCCCGGCATCTTCACGCTTTCCGGCGATGGTACCGGTCAGGCAATCGCCTACGGAAACGCCGACGCGGCCTTCGCCGCTCCCGCTGGAACCGTGCCCCCGCCATACACCTCTCATCCAGCCAGGATTGGCGATCCTACTACCCTCGTCATCCTGGCCACCGGATTGGGAGCGGTTAATCCGCCTGTGGACAGTGGCGCGATCCCGCCGAGCGGCACCCTCAGCAAAAGTGTGGCGAGTCCTTCTATCCTGGTTGGAGGCGTTCCGGCCCAGGTCGTCTTCTCCGGTCTCGCCCCCGGATTCGTCGGCGTGAATCAGATCAACATCATCATCGCGCCGGGGACGCCGACCGGGGACGCCGTCTCTCTGCAGATCGCGGTCGGCGGAATAGTCACCAGCGACAAAGTTACGATTGCCGTCAGCCAGTAAGTGGCAGTTACGACTATGCCTGAGGGAGCCGGAAGGTGAAACAGGCTCCCTCGCCGGGTTTCGACTCCACCCACATCTCGCCGCCGTGGTCGATCACAGCCTGCCGTGAGAGTGCCAGCCCCAGGCCCATCCCGCTGCCCTTCCGGCCGGTTACGAACGGCTGGAAGAGACGGTCTCGTATCTCGGGATCGATTCCCGGCCCGGTGTCCCTGATCGCGATCAGCACGAAGCCCTCTTTGTCCGTCGCGGTAATCGTGATACTTCCACCCTGGGGCATCGCCTCGAGCGCGTTTCCGATCAAATTAGCGACCACGCGTTCGATGCGATGACGATCCAGGTTCGCCTGCAAGTGGTCCGGGACTTCCACTAGCACGCGGACGCCCTGCATCTCGGCATCGAGGGACAAGGAGTCGGTCACCGCGCTGACCACCTCTCGCAGATTGTGCCGATTCTGACGGCCGGACGGTGCGCGTCCCAACTCGAGAAGGTCCTGCAGCATGAGCTGAATCCTCCTCGACGAGTCATACATATTCGCTGCCAGCCGCTGTATCTGCGACGGGGAAAGCTGCGACTCCAGCAGCAGTTCCGCGCCGCCATAGATGGCAGCTAGCGGATTGCGGAGATCGTGAACGATGGATGCGGCCAGGCGGCCCACGGCGCCGATACGCTCTGAGCGGATAAGATCCTCTCGGGCCTGCCGGATCGAAGCGCACATCGAGTTGAATGTTCCGGCGAGACGGCCGAGTTCGTCCTGGCTCTTCACCGGCACTTCGCTATCGTAATTGCGCGCCGCCACCTCCGCGGCGGCACGGTCCAGGCGCTTCACGGGCTCGACAATCCGAAGTGCCATGAAATAAGTAAGCCCCAGGCCGGCGAGGAGAGATACGAGCCACAGCAGGCCGATATTTCGCCGGAGGTTGGTGATCTCCTGGTTCGCGGCGTCGACCGAATGCAGGATGGCAAGCTGGCCGACCGGACTTCCGTGAATGTCCTTCAACTCCGTGAGGAGCGGCGCGAATTCAGAGTTCCCCGTGCGTACAATCGCGGGTGACGCGGTGAGTTGGCCCGCGATAGTAGCTGAATCGGTAGCGGAAAGCGTCGAGGCTACTACGGCATCGCCGGACAGGAAGAGAAACTCGCTTCCTCCAGTGGTCGCCTTCAGGTGCGCGGCGACCGCACCGCTGACCGCGTATCCCGCCATCAGGACGTTGAGCAGACCAGTCCCCTGGCCCGCCTGAACATATACGGGAGTGATGGTGATGTGGTACAGCTGCTTTCCCAACGCCAGAAACCCGGAGGCCTGCGCGGGGAATTGCCCTGCGGCATCTCGAACCGCGGGAATGTCTTCCGGAAGAGGCTCGGCGGAAGCTCCTCCCAGAGATGCGATCACCCGTCCACGGGGAGTGGTGACCAGAAAGATGGCATCGTCGTCCGAGACACGGGACCACAGCTCTTTGGCTGTGTCCCGAATGGTCGCTTCGTCCCCGGTGCTGAAGGCAGCCCGCACGTCCGACATCGCGCTCAGGACTGCGCTGATCGAAGAGAGGCGATCGGATCGCGATTTCCAAAGCGACTGATATGCGTGAAAGCTCGCCTGAACCTCGCGGCGATTGCTTTCCGCCGTAGCCCGCGTAGCGCTTCGGACCGTGATCCAGAAAGTCGCGGCGAACAGAAGCGTAATCGCCACGGAAAAGGACAGGACGATCTTCCACAACAGCGAAAGTCGCGAAAAGGGGTTACTCATTTGTGCCCCGCTGAGTAAGTGCCGCTATTCGATTCGGGCGGATAGTCGAGCCCATACTTATTCTTGTGCGGCAGCTCCAGATAACCGCTCTCCGAGATGCTCAGGGGCGGCAGCGCGATGTTATGCCCGGAAACCTTGAGCCGTCGTTCGAGTTGGTCCAGCGCCTCTTGCGTGGCGCGCTCGTGAAACAGCCGCAGTCGATATTCGCCGTCCGGTACGTCATGGATCGTGAAGGCTCCGCTCTGCTCCGAAACCGCAAACCAGGGGAACTTCAGCACCACGATGATGGCGCTCATCGAAGGGTGAATATTGCAGAAGATGTGGATGACGCCCGGCCGAGTGAACTTCACGGTGCGGCTCGTGCCGGGAGCGTAAAGTCCGAAGTCGAAGATCTGGCCGCTGAAATTGGAGAACGCGCTGTGAAAGATCGGGTCGAAGTTGGGAAATCGAACCGTCGCCCCGACTGGCGCCGCCAATAAGTGCGGGGTGAAGCGTTTGTTCTTCTGCTCCATCGTGAGCGACATTTGGCGCTGCTGCGGATGCGCTTCCGGTTCCCCGTCGAGAGGGTCCAGCCATACGACAACGCCCGAGTAATCCCGGCCCTTGCGCACCGCGGGAATGCGCGAATGCAGCAACTGCACGGCACCCGAGACGTCCGCCGCCGTCGCCGGCGCAAGCAGCAGCAGACTAAAAACGATACGCGAAACCCAGATCATAATGGTTGCTGAGTAGCGTCCCACCGGGAATATAGCTGGTCCGGTATTGGTAAGCTTCGAAACTGGTCAGAACGTTGGGAGCGAGGCGGAGAAACACGTTCGCCCCGTACGCAAAGTTCCTGCCGATCGCACCCGCGCGCAGTTGGGAATTGCGTGGGTCCTCCTGGCCGGTGAACAAATTGAACCAGAGGTTTGGCCGGGTATGCCAGGTGAGTTGTCCCCAACCGCCCGTCGCGCGAATAGCATATGCTTTCCCCGGTGCAACCACCACCACCCCCTGCTGCAGCCCGCCGAGCGTCGCCGTGTTCGTCCCGCTGAACATCGAGCCGGAAAACTCCAGCGGCGTTCCGATGCGCGCAAGCCAGTCCACAGAGAAGATGTCGGACGGAGCCGAGCCGCCCGCCACGTGCGAAATACTGTGATGGAAAGCCGGCGCGATCTCGATCCGCCGATCCGTTCCGCTGAAAAACTCGACTCGGCCCTCCGTGCCGGGGCGGGCGGGCGCTACCGCCGTTGCGTACGCGGACGCCACAGGGGAGGAAGGGTAAGGGCCGCCATAGAGTGCGTTGGCTTCGTTCGTCTGGACCAACGCCGTCTGCACGCGGATCCCGGAACTCTCGCCGAGTGCGAAATCCTGCTCGACACGCACCTGCGGGAGCCAGAGCCAGAGATTGCCCGCGCCTGTCAAAGGAGAAACTCCGACCTGCGCGAGCGATTCGGGATCTCTCAGGGATAGCAGGGACCGGTCGAGCCCCGCCATGACGCTCCGGGTCTTCCAACCGATGCCGATGGTGGCCGTGCGCAGCCGGAAAATCTGGTCGAGGGTTCGGCCGCTGCCTCCGTAGAAATCCATGCTGACGGCTCCGCTCACTTTCCCATCCCATACCGTGACGGGGCCGTTGTATTCCAGCCCCACTGTCGTCTGCCGGAAGGTGGCCCCGCCCGATGCCGGACCGCTCGCCGCCACGGTTGGGAATGCGGAACTACCGGAATTAGCGGAGTTCAGATAGGTGTTGAACAGGGCCATCCCGGTGATGCGGATCGGAAATCGCTCGGAAGCCCCCACTTTGGATTGGGCCTGCTCGGCCGTGCGTGTCTCTTCCACCGCCACACGTTCGGCCAACGTCGGCGCGCTTGCGGGCACGTCGCCGCGCGCGGCGGCGAGTTCGGTCTTCAGCTTCTCGACCTCGCCGGCGAGTTCGCGGTTCTGCGCCTCCAGGCGATCGAGCCGCTCCAGGATTCCGCGCAGTTCCGGGCCGGTCTGGCCGGCTGCGCAAACGGTAAAGACGAGGGCGACCGTGCAGCACCGAAGAACGCGGGACGCCTCATTGCGGTTTGGCTGCATAAAGAAGTTTCTCCAGGGTCTTGCGCACAGCTGCCGGAGAGAACGGTTTGGTGAAAAAGGCATTGGCGCCCAACCGCGAGGTTCGCTCGGGCGTGTCGGGATTCGTATCGGCGGTGACGACCACGATCGGGATACCTGAAGTCTCCCGGTCGGCCCGGATCAGCCGGATCAACTCGAATCCGTTCATGGCAGGCATGCAGATATCCGTGACTACGGCTGATACTGCTCTGCGGCCGTCCTTCAGGCTGCGGAGCACCTCGGCCGGCGACGATACAAACGCGACCTCCACCCCTGGGATCTGGGCCAGGGCGATCTCGAGCGCAGCGACCGAGCTTTCCGTATCGTCGACAATCAGGATCGTCGCCAGCGGGTTGGGAGATGCGGAATTGGACATCTGGAATTGGCTCATGGCAAGCCTCCCGGCCTGGCTTTTCTACGGAAGAAATCGATATCCAACACCGTGTACGGTCAAAATGTGCGTCGGGACGTTCGGATCGATCTCCAGCTTCTGGCGCAGCTTGAGGACGTGTGCGTCAACCGTGCGCGTGTTGGACATAAAGCTGTAACCCCACACCTGGTTCAGGATCATGTCGCGCGTCAGAGGACGGTCGGGATGCTGAAGGAAGAAGGCCAGCAGGTTGTACTCCGCCGGTGTAAACTTCACCTCTTCATCACCGCGTTTGACGGTCCGGCGTTCGAGATCGATCTGCACCTGGCCGACGTGGAAGACGCGGCACGACTCCGCCGAGGTACGACGCAGCAGGGCGCGGATTCGCGCTACCAATTCGCGCGCGCCAAAAGGCTTCACCACATAGTCGTCGGCGCCGATTTCAAGGAGCAGGACCTTGTCGAGTTCATCTCCCACCGCGCTAAGGACGATGATCGGCGTGGACACATTGGCGGCGCGCAATTGCCTGCAGATCTCGATGCCGCTCATGCCCGGCAGGCGAAGGTCTACGATCACCAGATCGGGACGCAGCATCAGGGCCTGCTCGAAACCGCTCCGCCCCTCGGCCGCGACCGCCGTCCGGTAGCCCTCATTTTCCATCATCAGCGCGACAGTGTCCCGGAGACTGTCGTCGTCGTCGATTACCAGGATGGTCTGCACAGCTAAACCTTGTACAACGGTTGGTTCATTCTATCAGTCAGGAAAAGCCCCGTAGCGAGCCCCACGCGGCGCTCTCGTTCCAGAGATGTAAAAGTATTGTGAATGCTGGGGTTCGGCCCGGCATGTATCAATCCGCACGCCCGGCGCCGGGCCGTCTACCAAGGTCAACTTACGCGCGTCGAATATCTGGCCCATGCTTGACCTCGTGCCAACTTGGGTTCCCATCGCCCTGTACGCTGCCATTGTCGGGATACTGACCATCCTGGTGCGATGGGAGTATCAACGTATCAGGAGACGTCACCGGAACCGAGTGTTCGATCCCTTCTCGAACGATGAGGAATAGCGTTTAGCCGCTCGCCCCGCTTGCGCGAGCGGGCCCGGCGTTTTTGCTGGTGTCTATTATCAATCACTTGCGAGTGCGCCGGGACGCCAGAATACGCTGTAGACGGTCCTGGACGAATGGTGTTGCTACCAAACTACGCGACATGTTCGGGCTTCTTGCCGGCTACGCACCACCACCGTTTTCGCCGCCTTCTAGCCGGGAGTGCTGGGCTGCCTCCGAACGGTGGCTCGGGGTCGTCTGGCGGGCGTTCTCGCCGTTCTGTTATTTCACTCATCAACTTCGAGGGCCGACTGAGCCGCGCACGTTGCATAGCTTCGGACGCTCGAATCGCAGCTTAAATTTCTTTACGCTCCGCCCTCAGGTCGGCGAGGATCTTCCCGACGTCCATCCCGGTCAGTTTACAACAGACTCAGCCCCTCAGTTCTCCGGTCTGCTTGTCGCGGCACTTCGGCCTATAGACCGACATTGCTTTCATCCTTCCTTCTCGGCCTTCTTTCCCGGCTTACAGCCTGCCAGATGACGCCGCCATAGGGCAAGCATCACTCTGTCCTCTTTCCGGTAACCTTGGCCCTGCGCCATTCCTGTACGGATTCGATCAGGGGACCGTGTGCCACGTTATGGCGCTCGATCCGTTCTTCGACATCGGCCAATTCATTCAGCCACGCTTGAGGAATATGGCCTTGACTGCAAGGCGCTCGCCTGCTTCGTGTGTGCGATGCTGTTTCTGAAGCGCGTTATCGAGCGCGATCCGCGACAGCTTGATAGAGCGGTGCAGATTGTAAGGCGGTCCGTCGCTGAGCGCGGCGCACCAACGAGGATAAGCAGCGGGCGGAGGGCCGCTACACCAATCTGTGATCTCGAAAGAGCCCGCTCGGGTCTGACATCCTCGGTGAATCCGACCACATCGAGGTTGAAGCCCTCCTCCTCGAGCGCGACCAGTTCGACGCGCAGCATCTCCTCATCCCATCCAGCGTTGAGGGCCAGCCGGTTGTCAGCCAGCACCAGTGCGCGCCGTTGGGATTCGGTCAGGTGGTCGAGGACAATCACCGGAACCTCGGTCATCCTGAGTTTCCGGGCTGCGAGCAGGCGGGCGTGGCCGGCGATAACGATTCCATCGGCGCCGGCAAGTATGGGGTTGGTCCACCCGAACTCGGCTATAGAGGCAGCGATCTGGGCTACCTGGTCGTCACTATGCGTGCGCGCATTCCGGGCGTAGGGAATGAGCTTCTCGACCGGCCACGTAACCACCTGCAGGTTCGTCATGCGTTGTTGGGTTGAGTGGGTTTCTGGAACAGGCCCAACGCATTGTGCAGATCGACGATCTTGGCGATCATCGGCACGACCACGGCGACCAGCTTGTCCCAACTGAACTGCTTCGCTAGGTCCGTGCTCCCGTCATAGGCGGATTTGAGCACGTCGAGCACGAGTTCCAGTTTCTTGTTTCCCTGGCCGGGCAGCGGAATCGCTTGCTCAACGGCTTGGACCGCCGCCAGGATCAGGGGGAAGAGTTTGAGAATGATGAGCAGACTGTTCATGGATTTCGTCTCCAGTGAAAGGATGGGGCGGCCTGAGGGCCGCCCCGTTTGGGAGGAACGACCTACGCAGTCGTCTTCGGCTGCGCCTGGTTCACCACGTTGCCGATCGCGGTAGTCGCGGTGGCCAGCGCCTGGACGATCTGCTGCAGGGTGGCGAGCACCGGCGTGATCGTGGCGTCCACCTGCTTGGCGACGGCGGCGGCTACGGCCTGGGAATCCACGCCCACGCCGGCAGCGCTCACATCGGTCGCGCGATTGGCGGGAACGGCGCCCGCGGTTAGGTTGGAACCGGCGCCACGCGACACCGGGTTGAGCTCGTCGGTCCAGAGCGCATCGGCCGCAACGTCGGCGTGCCGGATAGCCTGCTTGCCGACCATGTTGGCGGTCTCGACCGCGTTCTGCAGAGCCTGCGACGCGATCTGGTTCAGCCAGGTCTGCTCGACCATCGACTGGCGCGCCGCCTGGATGTCCAGATCCTGGTACACATCGTAGGTGCGCTTGATGTTGGCGTACGTGACCCGCTGGTTCTCGTTGTGGGCCTCGCTACCAGTGGCGTTGGCGTTCTTGAAAGATTCGTCCGTCCCAGTCTCGAACTCGCGTTCGGCCTGGTTGGGCGTGGCTACTTCGGGCATGCTGTTTTTCTCCTTGTCGAGTGAATGAAGCGAAACTGCTGATCAAGAAGCCTTGCGGCTCCCGTAGAAAGGCGCCGGACCGTGGTGCTGGATCCGGCGCGCGTCACGAAGCCTGGGGTTGTCTACTTGCTCGCCGGGCACGCCGCGCGCCGCGGCGACGGTGGCCATCTGCTCTCCGGTCTCGGCCAGCACCGGTTCCGCGCCGGCGAGGTTTGCCATTCGCCGGAGGATCACATCGCAGTACGCCGGGCTGATCTCGGCGCCATAGCCGATCCGGTCGAGGACCTGCGCTGCGGCCATGGTGGTGCCGCTGCCGAGGAAGGGGTCGAAGACGATGTCGCCGGCGTCCGAGAACGCCTTCACGAAGAACTCGACGAGCGCCCGCCGGCTTCGGTTGTCCAGCGCTTTGAGAGCCACCGCCGGTGCTGCACCTCGTCCCACGTCGCCGAGAGCGTACCGTGCTTCAGATAGACCTTGTAGATGGCGCGGACCCGTTCTGCCTCCTCCGGATTGATGAGGATCTTGCCGCCCTTCGGATCTCTGAGAGCGGCTGTGTCGCTCTCCGCAGTAAATATACGCGAGGCGCGCTAAAACGGTAAACCCGCAGCAGGAGTTTGGAGACGGGAACGGATGGTCGGGAGCCGCCACTGGTGCGGCTTCGGTGATGGTCGATGTGGAAGGGTCTGCTAAACAGGGCAGGGGTCGTTCGAATTCCGGTCGAGGTGAACCCGGCTACCCGCCAGCAGAGACACGCGCGGGAGAAAGACCGCCACAGAGACGGGAAGTGGGCGCCACGGCTCGCGGCCACGGAGTGTTCTCGACGACGCAGAGAACGCCCGCTCATCGGAAGTCTATGGCGTTTTATTTTTGGGAGATTTTTTTTTTTTTTTTTTTTTTTTTTTTTTTTTTTTTTTTTTTTTTTTTTTTTTTTTTTTTTTTTAATGTCTCGACCCTCGGGAGCAGCCTCGCACGCAGACGCACGTGGCGCCGCATCGGAGTGAACTACAGGGGAGGGAGAATACGTATTATGATACTTTTTTTTTTTTTTTTTTTTTTTTTTTTTTTTTTTTTTTTTTTTTTTTTTATTTGGCCTTAAAAACTTTGGCTCCGTAGGGCAAAATCCGGGTGGTCGCCTTGTTTTGCCTAATCCGAAGACGAGTTTTCTCTGGTTCTATCAACTCATCTTGGCCCTTGACGTTAGCCAGAGAAATGGGCCCCCTGTAAAGCCACCCAAAACAGGACACCGGGAAAAAGTGCCGCGAGATGACGATTCGAACGCCGGGGAATGGTTGGCAGCCAGAGACGATCCGTCGCGGGTTATGCTGGACATTCCGATGGAGGATCGTCTCGGCGAACCTAGACCGGCGAGCAAGGCAATCCCGCAGCCCGATCGCGCGTTGAGCTCTGGTTGGGGAACGAAGGCGCCCGACCTGTTCCTCTCGCAGGAGCCGTTTAAGCCCGCCCAGCAGCAACGGCCCGCCATCGGTGGATACCGGCTGGTCAGCACCTCGTCTTTGGTTTCCTGCTGGATCGCGCAAAAGCATGCGTGCCCAGAAGATCATCGAACACAGCGAACGCTGGCACGAGATCAGACTTGACGGCGTGTCCGCGCACAACGTGTATTTGTCGCCATACTCGTCCGGTGAGAGGCGGGCAATGCTGGAAGAGGTTGCCAGTGCCATAAGGCGGATCGGATACGAACGAGTTGTGATCACTGGGGATTTCAATCTGGCACCTCGTTCTGAAGATGGGATGTTTGGCGATGAGCCGAGCACGTGGACAAAACCGGGGCCGCAACGACGGGCGTTCGAAGATCTGCTTAGAACCGCGGACCTCATCGATGCGACGTGTCCATCCGCGAGGCCGGAACGTGGAATTCACTTCCGAGAGAGTGCAGCAAGGGCGTCCCAACCGCTTTCGATGCGACCTGGCGCTCATCTCGAGCCACATCGCCGAAGCCGCGGCTGTGATGTATGACCATTCCGTGCGCGCACTGCCGGGCGCCTTCACCGATCACAGCGCTCTGATCGTAGACGTGCAGACAGACGGGGCCGAAGAAGCCTGTGTCGGAGCAGGTTGTGGCGCGGACGAGGATGGTCGCAGCAGATGCCGGCCGCAAGGCTCCTCAGACCGTCCCAATCACCGCCTCGGCGTCACACAAGACGGCGATCAAGCAGCAGAGTGCTTCTCAGATCGCACGCAAGCTCGACAAGCAAGGCGTCCTGAGTAGCCTGGGCGTTCGATCGATCCTGGATTTCGGCTGCGGCTACGGTGCGGACGTGGAATTCTATCGTTCGAGGGGCTACGACGCTGACGGGTTCGATATTGAGCCGAGGTTTGGTTGGACGGGTTGCAGCGAGCGATTGCACGACCTCGTCACCCTTGTGTTCGTCGTCAACGTGCTGCCGACAACCGAAGACCGTCTCTCGGCTGTTCGGGAGGCGGCGTTGCACGTCAGGCCGGGAGGCCACCTTCTGATTGCCGCGCGTTCTGAGTCGGCGATCGCGGCGGAAGCGCGGAAGGGAAACTGGGCGCGGTTCAATGACGGTTGGATCTCGGCACCCCAGAAGGGGACGTTTCAGAAGGGCATTGCACCCGAAGAACTTGCCTGGTGTGCCGGTGCGATTGGGTTCCGAATCGCGGAATGCTCACTTCGGCTCAGTTCGGACGTGAGCTGGTTGCTTTGCAG
>CAWCMS010000009.1:0-248374 GCA_963796675.1 Terriglobia bacterium | reverse complement strand
TAACCTAAGCCGCGATCTTTTCCATAGGGCCGCGAAGCCTGTTTGCTCACACGCGGCTTAAGCCGTAGGAAAGGATGGTTCCATCCTCAACTGCCGGGGCGGGAACAGGTGTCCCGCTTCTTTAATGCGGTACAAGTCAAGGGATTTTTGTCCCTGCTTCGCCGGGCCTCGGAGCAGATACCGTTCGATCAATGCGAAAGCCGTGAGTGCTGATGAAATGCTCAACTCATAATTTTTGTTTCCTGTTTCCGGATATTCTTCCGAGAGTGGCCTGTGGCAGGGATCATGCTTCTTTCCGGGGTCAGCGCCAGCACGATGTGCCTGTTTCAGGCGCCGCCCCAAGTGACTGTCCATTCGAAGAGCGAGGCGGAACCGCTCTTACGGGCGCAATAGCAACTGGTATCGTCGCCTGCTGGCGGGACCACGTTCTCGCCTCTGTCCCTTCCCGTCCTGCCGGACGGCCGCACCTTGCGGTGAAGAATATCTGACTACTTGTTCCTGTTTCGTGTATGTCTCGAGATCAGCGCCGGTTGCGGCGACTGCGGCGTCTGTCATCTCGAACACAGTTCCATCACGCCACATCGCGTGCATGGTGACCGCCAGCCTGCGCGCAACCGCCACGCAGGCGTTCTTCTTCGAGCTGCGCTTGGCCAGGCGAAGGCCCCAGGCCTTCAGCGCGTTCGGCTTGCCCGCCCTGCTCAACATCACCTTGGCGGCCTCGAAGAGGTGCGAGCGCAGGAAGGCGTCGCCGCACTTCGTGATATGGCCATCGTAGTCGACCTCGCCGGAGGCGTACTTGCGCGGCGTCAGGCCTACGGCGGCGCCCACCGCCTTCGAATGTGGAAACGCTCCGGTCGATCCACAAACGTCTTGAAGGCAAGGGCAGTCAGCGGGCCTACGCCGGGTATCGTCATGAAGAGCCTGCAGATCTCATCCTTCTTTACGCATCCAGAATCATCTTTTCCAGGACGTTGCACTGTTGGACCAGGTGACGCCGAACCTCCAGCATCGGGAAAATGTATGCCTGCAGCTCTTCATCGTCTTCGATCAGTTCGCGGATGCGCTGCTCGTACTTTGCCGGCGTCACTTTGCCGGTCTTGAGCCCGAAGACTTTCAGAGTGCCGCGGATCTGGCTGTCGATATCCAGCCGCTTATCGAGAAGGCAACGCCGGTTGCCGAGCAAAACCCGGAGCTTCTGGCTCTGATGGCTTTTTACGTGGACTTCATTGAACCAGCCGGTGCGCATGATATGCGCAAGACCGCGGGCATCGTTGCGGTCTGTCTTCACCTGCTGAGCCTTCATGGCTGCCTTGGCATGCCGCGTTTCGATGCAGATGGCTGGCCAGTCGGCAGCAAGCAGTTCGTGGCAGAGCCACGGCGTCAGGCCACCCGCCTCCAGGCCGACCCGTTCCATCGGAAACCCTGTCGCCTTCAGCCACTCGCTGATCGCATTCGGCTCCGTCGGCACTTCACTTTCCCGAATCATGTCACCATCATGGTTGACGATACATATAGCTGTGGTATTCAGGGAAATATCTAAACCAGCAGTAATATTTCATTGCCGTTCTCCGTGTTGGGGTTGTTGTAGGTAACTGCTTTTACACCGGGAACGGCTTCTTTTACAGCCTCATCTCATGATCTATACACAGCGCGGCTGACGCAGCCGCATTACAGTATCTTTTTCCCGGCAGACGGAAGACAGGTTTGGTGACCGGGCGATTGCCTGATAATGCCCTCGCGGGATGGTGCCATCCCCTACGCCGAAGCGGGATCATGGTGACCCGCAATCTTTTCGGCTTCGAAGCGAGGGCAAAAGGATGTTGGTGCGGGCGGAGGGACTTGAACCCTCACGGACCTTGCGGTCCAACGGATTTTCTTACCCATCTACGGCTTTCGCCGCCGCCTGCTGTCAGGCGTTTGGGGTCTGGACTATCCCTTCACCATGTCCCGGACGTTCCGGCTGTTAGGTGCTGCCCGTCTAGTCTCTACACCTTCCCGGCCGTTTCGGGCCGGGCTTGGCTCGGGATCGCCATGTTACAGGGTTCCCCGAATTTGAGCAGTTCTGCATCGCCGGTTTCCCGGCGAGCACTCAAGTTTTCGCTTAAGTCCGATGCGTCTGCCGATTCCGCCACGCCCGCATGCTGTTTCAATCTATGGCCGGCTGTAATCTGCCTCCAGACGTCGGCCTGTTGTCCTCCGGCCTTCTGTGGCCGTTCGCTCGGCTTCTTCTTGCGGATGTTGATCGCCGCGGCATCGAGGCTGTTCTTGATGTGGGAGGCATAGTATTTCTCGATCATCTCGACGCTGGTGCGGCAGTTCTTCGCGATCTGGTAGATGTCCGCGCCTTCCATGAGGCGCAGGCAGATGTAGGTGTGCCGCAGGCTGTAGGCCGTGCGGGGTTGCCTTCGCGGTCGTTCTTGAGGCCTTCTTCGTCCAGGATGCGTGTTGAACAGTTCGCGGTGGGTCTTCGGAAAAACCGGTCGGTCGGCTGCGGCTTGTTCCGCTCTCGACCAGCCGCTGGAAAGGCCTGACGGCGCCGCTGGTGCTCTTGCAGTAGCCGACGCCGCGTTTGCCGCGCACCTCGATTTCAAGGATGGTTTCGCTGGCTGCCGTCGTCATCGACGATCTTCACGTCGCGATATTCAAGGCGGTTCGCCTCGTCCGGCCGCAGGCCGGTATTGGCCATGAACAGCACATAGTCGTGGAGTTGTTCGGATTCCCATTTGTAGCGGGGATTCTTCGGATGCTGCGCGCGTTCGCGCGTGGCCTCGTAGAGCTGCTTGTATTCCTCCGGCGAAAACCAGGCGCGGTGCGAGATCTTGCCGGACGCCCGGTAGGGCGCGGACAGGTCGGGAAGGTGGTCCAGCCAGCCGTGGCGCATGGCGGTTTTGAGCACCTGGCGCAGAGCAACGATTTCCTGGTGCATGGTGCTGCGGGCCGGCGGCTTGCCGTGCTTCTTCGACCGCTTCCTCGTGGCGGTGGATGCGGTATTCCTGCACCTGGCCGGGCGTGATCTCGGAGAGGCCCATGTTGCCGAAGAAGGGCACCAGGTGAAGCTCGGAGGCGCGTGCTGTGGCCCTTGACGTATTCGGCGTTGCGCTGGCCCTCGGTGATGATCTCGTACTCGCGCTCGAACTGCGCGGCGGCTTCGCGAAAGGTTTTCTCGCTGCTTGATTTCGCCGTTGCGGGCCTTGCCGCGCAGCTCCAGATACCAGTCCTCGGCGAAGTCCTTGGCCTTGGCGAGGCTGTCTTCCTTGGTGCTGACGCGCCGGTTCTTGCCGGCGAGGTAGGTGGAGCACTGCCAGAGAGCTGCTGTTCTCGCGCCTGTAGACGTGGACCTTGCCGCCGAGGATCGTGTGCTTCTCTGGCATAGGCGTTCGGGCCGCGAAAAACGGCCAAACTGTGCAACACTTGTGTAAGTCTATCACAGGCGGCTGAATTTCAGTGAAGTTGACTGAAAACAGGTATGTTTGATGCAATGGTAGACAGGAATATATTTGATTTTAAGTCCTTTGCGTCTGCCAGTTTCGCCACCCGGGCATATTACCCAGTGTAGCGAAACTCCTTCAGTTGGTTCCCGTTTTTCGCAACTTCTCGTTGTATTCCTGAATCGCTGCGTCCCACTCGGAAATCTCGTCCGGCGAGAGTCCCGGCTTTTCGATGGGGAACATTCCGCCGGTCTTCTTGAATGCGTAGATGGCTGCGGCGTCGATGCCCGCCTGCCCCATCAACATCGCGAGCAGATCCATCGCGACATCGATTTCATGCGGAGGGCGAAATTGAGGGCTGTCCGCATCAGGGTCGAAAAAAAACGGGTCTTCCGGCCCCATATCGCGCCCGAATTTTTTGCGGAATGCCTCGAGTTGCGTTCGGTAGATCTCCAAGTCTTCGGGTTTGGACCAACGGAGTTTCAGCAGTTTGCGCGCGTCTTGGTTGTCCATGATCGGTCTCGAAGCCGGTTCAGCAGAGTGTGCTTTGCTAATTAGTGTCGTCCGGCCGGATTCCGTAACAATAATTACGACGGCGAAAATGCGCGGATATTGGTCCCTCGTCAGGCGGTGGCAGGCTGGACCTGACGGAAATAATCCACCGTGTGCGCAGGCCCTCTTCGAGCGCCACCCGCGGCTCCCAGCCGAGCAGCGCGCGCGCCTTCGCGATGTCGGGCTGGCGCTGCTTCGGATCGTCCTCGCGGCAGCGGCTGGAAGACGATCTCCGATTCGCTCCCGGTCAGTGCCGCGGATCTGCTCCGCGAATTCCAGAATCGTCATCTCGCGCGGATTGCCCAGATTCACCGGATAGCGCTCGTCGGAGTGCATCAGGCGGTAGAGCCCATCCACCAGGTCGCTGACGTAGCAGAAGCTGCGCGTCTGCGAGCCGTCGCCGAAGACCGTCATCGGCTCGCCGCGCAGGCCTGATCGAGAAACGCCGGCACCACGCGCCCGTCGTCCAGCTTCATGCGCGGGCCGTAGGTATTGAAGATGCGCGCGATGTTGGTGCGCAACGCCGTGCTTGCGGTGGTACGCCATGGTCAGCGCCTCGGCGAAGCGCTTGCTTTCGTCGTAGCAGGAGCGCGGCCCCACCGGATTCACGTTGCCCCAGTAGGTTTCCACCTGCGGATGCACCAGCGGGTCGCCGTAGCATTCCGAGGTCGAGGTGAGCAGGAAGCGCGCGCCCTTCTCGCGCGCCAGTTCGAGCATGCGGCGCGTGCCGGCGAGCCCACGTCGAGCGTCTCGATCGGATGCTCCAGGTAGTCCTTCGGGCTGGCGGGCGACGCCATGTTGACCACGCATCCACCGGGCCGTCCACGTGAAGGGCTGCGTGATGTCCTGCTCGATCCAACGAACGTGAAGCGCGGCTTGCCTGCAGGTGCGCCAGATTGCGCGGCGCGCCGGTCAGAAAATTGTCGAGCCCGACCACCGTGTGGCCCTCCGCCAGCAGACGGTCGCACAAGTGCGACGCCGATGAACCCGGCGGCGCCGGAAACGACAATTCGCAAATTTCCTCCATGCACCATTCTACGCGGAAGCCCGGCCGCCGTCCGCCCATGTTACATTCAGATCGGACTGTATATGACCGACGCATCCTGGGTGGAACGCGCGATCTTCGCGGTGGTCCTGACTCGCTTCTCTGGCGCTGTTCTGGCGGCGTTTCGGCAAGGTGCTGGACGTCATCCGCGCTCGCGCGCCACGCCGGATTTCGAGTCTCGCCGCTGGGGCCGCGCATCCGCCAGTTCCTCTGGGAAGTGATGCTGCAGGGCAAAGTGATCCGCCAGCGGCCGCTGCCCGGGCTGGCGCACGCCTTCGTCTTCTGGGGATTCTGCGCCTTCGCGCTGATCACCATCAACCACCTGGCCGCCGGCTTCGGGCTGGCGCTTCCTGTCGCCCGAGAGCGGCTTC
Organism: Terriglobia bacterium; assembly: GCA_963796675.1. GTDB lineage: Bacteria > Acidobacteriota > Terriglobia > Bryobacterales > Bryobacteraceae > CAWCDJ01. The sequence goes on along the minus strand of CAWCMS010000009.1, from coordinate 242,978 downwards.
GGCCGTTTCTATCTTCGGCTTCGTGGCGGTGTGGGCGGTGGCGGTGGCGGTCGCGATCGCCGGGCTGTTCGTGCGCCGCTTCGTGGTGCGGCCCAAGTGGCTGGGCAAGGTCTCGCCGGAATCGGGCGTCATCGCGGTGCTGATTTTCGTGCTGATGGTCACCTATCTGGCCGGGCTGGTGGTCGGCGAGCGAACCGCCGGCGGGCCACGCCGTCCTGGTGGCTGCACACGCTGGCGCTGCTGGTCTTCCTGCCGCTGATTCCGCACACCAAGCATCTGCACCTGGTGCTCAGCCCGGTCGACCGTCTTCCTGAAGCGGCACGGGCTTCAGCCGCATTCCGCCGCTCGCCGGCGACGAGGATTTCGGCCTCGATCACCGGCAAAGACGTCACGCGCATCGACGCGCTGCAGGCCTTCTCGCTGCGTGGAGTGCGGCCGCTGCACCGAGCACTGCCCGGCCTACAACACCGGCAAGGTGCTCAACCCGAAAGAAATCATCCTGGGGCTGCGCGGCTACCTGAAGCGAATTCGGCCCGGCGGCCGAGGAGCCGCTGCTGGGCAAGCACATTTCGCGAGGAGGCGGCGTTCCAGTGCACCACCTGCGGCAGCTGCGAATTCCAGTGCCCGGTGGGCATCCAGCATCTGCCGATGATCATCGGCCTGCGGCGCGGCGCGGTGAACACCGGCAAGTGGGAAGACGATTACGGCACCAAGCTGTTCCTCAACCTGGAACGCAACGGCAACGCGCTGGGCTTCGCCGCCAGCGAGCGGCAGAAGTTCATCGAGAAGAACGCGCTGCCGTATCTACGACGGCACGCAGGAATACTGCCTGTGGCTGGGCTGCATGGGCGCGTACGATCCGCAGGGGCGCGAGATCGTGCTGGCGCTGGCGCGCGTGCTGCGCCACGCCGGCGTGACCTTCGGCGTGCTGCGCAAGGAGAAGTGCACGGGCGATCCGGCGCGCCGCCTGGGCAACGACCTGGCCTTCATCGCAGGTGGCCGAGGCGAACATCGAGACGCTGCGCGCGGCCAAGGTCGGCAAGATGGTCTCGATCTGCCCGCATTGCGTGCGCACCATCGGCACGGACTGGCGGGAGGCCGGCGCGACCTTCGAGATCGAGCATCACAGCGAATTGCTGGCGCGCCTGCAGACGCGGCTGCCGGCGCGGCGCAGCGGAGCGCGCGAGACGGTGGTGTTCCACGACCCCTGCTACCTGGGCCGCTACCGCGACGTGTACGACGAGCCGCGCGAGTGGTGGTCGCGCTGACCGCGAGAGTGGTGGAGCCGCGCCGCACGCGCGAGCGCTCGTTCTGCTGCGGCGCCGGCGGCGGCCAGATGTTCCTGGGCGAAGAGAAGGGCAAGCGCGTGAACGTGGAGCGCGCCGAGGAACTGGTGGCCACCGGCGCGCGGAGTCATCGGCACGGCCTGCCCGTTCTGCCAGACCATGTTCCGCGACGCGCTGGGCGCGGTGACGCAGACCGCCGCCGAAGCTGCTGGACATCGCGCAGATTGCGCCGCCGCGCTGCCTGCGGAATCCGCGCCGCCGGAGTGACATTCGGCGCGCGGAGATGCTATAATCGATTTTTGGCGCGGCGGGAGTGCGCGCCAGTTTCAGCCAATCTTCCCGAAGCGGGCGCGTAGCTCAATTGGCAGAGCAACTGACTCTTAATCACTAGGTTGTAGGTTCGATTCCTTCCGCGCTCACCACAAAAATCAAATAATTACAGGATTTGGATCTGCCCAGGCGGGTCCCCTACCGGGACTTTCACGGGGACTACCTCGGAGTTTTGGGGCTGTTCATGGAGTCTGATCCCAGCTACTGCGTCACGCTTCGCCGACATCCGGAATGTAGGAGTAACGTTCCAGCATGTCTCAGCTCATATAGCCCATCACAGCGAGCATTGTTTGACTGCAAAATGCCATTTTCCGCGAGTCTGGTCGCGAAGATATGCAGAACCGATCCAGGATCATACATTCACTCCAGCGCACAGGGTCGAGAAATGCACTTTCGGGGTTTTAAAAGGCTTTGAGGTCTTCGACTTCCCGTCTGCCCAATCTGTCCGATGGCTTCGTTGTCCATGAGCGCTGGCATCACATTTTCGCAACGAGAGTTAGAGATCTCTTGCCGCCGTTATGTAGCCCCATTACAAGATCCACGATTTTCAGACTAATTGTACCTTCCAGGATAATGAGCGCTTGGGGCGGGACGTTGCTCTCTCCACGTTCGATTTTCGCCAATGTGCGCCCGGTGCAACCCCCGTCTCATCGGCAAACAAATCCTGACCAGCCTTTCTGCTTCCGAAACAGACGGACTGTCGCCCCGAGCCTTCTCTCTGGATGGCTTGCACCAAGAGAAGCGTGGGGCTACTCTGTTTTTACGGTTATGACCAGCGAGGCGGTGCCAGGAAATGTCGCACGGAAGGCGTGAAGTGCCACGTGTTCATTTGGCGTTGCGGCTGTTAGCAGGACTCTACTTGCTGACTTATGCGGGATGGGCGATCTCGCAAGAACAGCCACGGGTTGAATCCAAAGACGTTCAAACTAGTATCAGAATCCCAGAAGACTGGATCGGTACAGATCCGAAAGCAGTCCTAGAGGACCTGAGTTTCTCCAGGATGAGTATGTCTGAGCGCATGAAGATCATGGAACAATTGGATCCAACATTCGCGCGCTATTCCTACGAGAAAAGAATGGCCTGCTTGTACAAGGCCGAAAGGTCTTCTTTCCCGAAACCTGTGCCCCGCAAGGTCATTGTCTGGAGGCTACAGGACCCTCAATCCCACATGGCTCTATCGCAAACTAGCGATGTAGTGAAGACGGTAAGCGCCGAGGGGATCACGGTCAGCATCTCGCTTGAACAATTCACACCCCTCCGGGCCTATGTCCAAGTCGAGAACCATACAGTTTCCGTCCTTTCGGTCGTGCCGGAGAGCTTCGTTGCGATTTGCGTCCGGCCACGCAAACGAACATTCCTGTTCGAATATCCTTCGCGCCTCTCAACCAGGCTGATGACGAATTTCTGGGACTCGTCCCCACCCAACCCGAACATTCAGAGTACGGTCATTGATCCAACAACACGGCAGGCGATCATCATAAACACGCCCGGTCCGAACACACGATGGTCCAGTACCGACGTAGATCATGCTTTCCAGTTCGCGCGCGATATTCAGGAAACCGCATTACGTCCGATCGAATTGGGACCGCGCGGATCGACGAAGGGCTATGTGTACTTCAGCGCCGATCGGAAGGTTCAGGAGTTGACTGTACGTGTTTTCTTGGGTGACGTCTGGGAGGATAGGGGAGCGCTCGCCTTCGATGTCCCGTTCACTCTGGGCAAACGATGAAATTCGTCGGTTCTCTTTTCGGGGAGCCCGCTGAGTCCGAGATCGCACCATTTCGGACAGGTTGGCCAACACGCCACCGTACCGCCGTAATTAGCTTTGGCCGGGTCGTTCGGGCAACGAAGTCGAAGAACTTCGGCAAGATTGCCATTAACCTTGTCATAAATCAGGCTGATCTCTTGTCATGTGGGGGATTCCGTTCGTAAGCGTTCGGTCAGCACCGTCTTCCTTCGCCAAGGCGGCCCTGTGATGCTGGAGGAATGGGAGCTGCCCGAAGCGCAGAAGTCGTAATTGTCGAACCGCCCGCAAAACGGCGACATCGCTCCAAGCAGGAACGGCGCCAAGTAGTGGAAGAGACGCTCCAACCAGGAGCATCTGTTGCTGTCATCGCTCGCCGGCATGGCGTCAATGCCAACCAGGTGTTTCATTGGCGAAAGCTTTATCGCGAAGGGCGGCTCGAAGCGACGCCGCAACTGGTGTCGGTGAGGGTCGCCGAGGTAGTGAGTGAGCAACCGCCCGCAAAGCTATACGGGGGCGTGATCCTGGTGGAGGTAGGCCGAGCGCGTATCCGCATCGAAGGATCGGTAGACACCGAGAACCTGCGCCTCATTCTGGAGCGCGTGGCTCGATGATTTCGTTGCCAACCGGCACGAACATCTGGATTGCCGCGGGTGTCACTGATTTGCGGCGGGGCTTCACGGGATTAAGCGCAGTGGCGCAGACTGTGTTGGAGCAAGACCCGTACTCGGGGCACGTCTTCGTCTTTCGTGGGCGGCGCGGCGATCTGATCAAGGTGCTCTGGTGGGACGGTGATGGACTGTGTCTGTTCGCCAAGCGGCTGGAACGTGGCCGCTTCATCTGGCCGAAGGCCGAGAAAGGCACGGTATCATTGAGCCGCGCGCAGCTATCGATGCTGCTGGAGGGCATCGACTGGCGACATCCGGTCCGCACCAATCCACCGTCGGTAGCCGTATAAAACATTTCTTTCTGAAAATGTCCACAAACGTTCATGCCACTGATAAGTGGATGTGACATAGTTGCGGTATGAACGCGGCGGACAGCCCGAGCAAGCGCGAGAAGCAACTCCCCGATCTCGACACGCTCGATGTGCAGTCCTTGAAGGCGCTGGTGCTGGCCAAGCAGGCCGAGATCGATTCGCATGCGACCGAGATCGAAAATCTGAAACTGCTCATCCTGAAGCTGAAGCGCATGCATTTCGGACCGCGTTCGGAGAAGTACGACCGCGACATTAAGCAGCTCGAACTGCGTCTGGAAGATCTGGAGACCAACCAGGCCGCTGTGGAGCCACCGCCTTTGATGCCGGCTACGGTCGTGCTGAAACAGGAGGCTCGGTGCAAGCCCGCACGTCGTCCGTTGCCAGCCGAGTTGCCGCGTGAGACGGAAACGATCGCGCCCGCGCAGGAAGCGTGCCCCGACTGCGGTGACAAGTTGCGCCGGCTCGGTGAAGATGTGTCGGAGACGCTGGAATATGTACCGGCACGGTTTAAAGTGATCCGCACGGTAAGACCGAAGTTGAGTTGCGCGGACTGTTCGCAGATCGTGCAGGCGCCGGCGCCGAATCGAGTGATCGACCGCGGGCTGGCCGGACCTGGGTTGTTGGCTCACGTTCTAGTTTCGAAATATGCCGACCATCTGCCGCTCTACCGCCAGGCGGAGATTTATCAACGCGAGGGTGTCGAGTTGGATCGCTCGACGCTGGCCGACTGGGTGGGCGGTGTGAGCCGGACGGTGCAGCCGCTGGTAGATGCGGTGAAGAAGTATGTGCTGGCCAGCAAAAAGCTCCATGGCGACGATGTGCCGGTACCAGTGTTGGAGCCCGGCAACGGCAAGACGAAGACGGGGCGCCTGTGGACGTATGTGCGCGATGACCGTCCGGCGGGCAGCGAAGAGCCGGCGGCAGTGTGGTTTGCATACTCGCCGGACCGGAAAGGGGAGCGTCCAGCGAAACACCTGGAGACCTACGCCGGCATCCTGCAGGCGGATGGTTACGCGGGATTCAACAAACTCTATGAGACAGGTCGCATCGTGGAGGCGGCGTGTTGGGCACATGTGAGACGAAAGTTCCACGATCTTTATCAGGCGCATCGATCTCCGATCGCGAAAGAGGCGCTGGAGCGCATCGCCCAGCTATACGGTATTGAGCAGGAAATCCGCGGCCGATCACCGTCGGAGAGGAAAGAAGCCCGGCTTGCCCGATCGCGCCCGCTGCTGGAGGCGATGCACGCCTGGTGGAAAGCGACGCTAGCGAAGCTATCGCAGAAGTCTGACGTGGCAGTGGCGATCCGCTACGCGTTGGAACGCTGGAGTGCCTTGCTGCGGTATTGCGAGGACGGACGCATCGAGATGGACAACAATGCTGCCGAGCGGGCGTTGCGCGCCGTCGCGCTGGGACGCAAGAACTACCTGTTTGCCGGATCGGATGCAGGCGGCGAACGTGCCGCTGCCTTTTATAGCTTGCTGGGATCGGCCAAGCTGAACGGGATCGATCCGGAAGCGTACCTGACTTCGGTGCTACGCCGAATCGCTGACCATCCTATCAATCGGATCACGGAACTGCTGCCGTGGAATCTGTTCCCAAGCAAACCCGCGGCGGTGGAGGCAGCATGACATTTCCACCCTCTCAAACAAATCGTGCCCACAATCTTCGGATCGTGGGCACATTTCGGGATGAGACTGAGCCGCCGAATCTGGACTGGCAGCCACTCGAATCGAAGCTCTTGGCTGCCGCAGCCTATGATAGACCGAGGCGGCGACTTTACCTGCGCTTCCATAGTGGTGAGGTTTACTGCTACTTCACCTTTCCCGCTGACCAATATCGAGAATTCCTCGACGCCGAATCCCAGGGCAAGTACTTCCTCACCCACATTCGGAATCAATTCCCCTACGAACAGCTCCCTCGTCGTTAACCTTCCCTTGGCCGGATCAAGACGGTATCCGCCGGACGCTTACTTCCGTTCCTGGCAATCGGTCCGTTGATTTACGTCAGCGTAGTTCTCTCGAGGGAGACGCCGATGAAGCAGGACATCCACATTCGCCGAGTTTCCGAGGCCGATGCGGAGGCGATTGCCGAAATATATAAGCCGTACGTCCTCAACTCGATCGTCACGTTTGAAACGGCCACCGTAGAAGTGCCGGAGATGAGAGAGCGAATCGGTGGGACTCTGGCGAAATACGACTGGATGGTCGCGGAAGTGAATCGGCGGGTCGTTGCTTACGCGTACTATAGTTCCTTTCGACCTCGCGCAGCCTACAGCCGCACTGTGGAAGCGACCGTTTATGTAACCGAGGAGTGCGCTGGGATCGGCATCGGAAAGAAGTTGTACACTGCGCTTATTCAGTCAGCCACCGACAAGGGCCTTCGCGAGATGATTGGCGCGATCGCCTTGCCGAATCCGGCGAGCGTCGGCCTCCACAAGGCTCTTGGATTCAAGGAAGTCGGAGTCCTGCGCGGCGTGGGCCACAAGTTTGGTCAATACGTGGATGTGGCGCTCTGGCAGAAATCGCTGCCAGGCTAGATGAACATCTCTTCGTCCTGCGTTGCCGATGCCACGCTGGACTTGCGGCCCTTCACCAGCGCCGCCAACGCGGCCGAAATTCCGGCGGCCAGGCCGTTCACTTCGCGAACTGGACGCGTCACCGCCTTCTTTACGGCCTCGCTCGCCACTTCTACGTGCTGCACCGTACTGCTCACCGTTTCGTCGATCTGCTCCAGTCGCGTGCGCGCGCGTTCGCCGGCATCGGCCAGAAAATCGCCTAAACGCTCGACTTGCTCACGGCCGGACCTCGCCATCGCCGCCGCCTCTTCGGCAACCTCCGCCACTCGCGGACGGTTCTCTTCGACCACGCGATTGGCCGTGGCCATCAGGGAGGTCGCCTGTAAAGTGAGCTTTTCCGTGGCCGCGATCAGCGGACCAGTCTTATCGAGCAGCGGCCCCAGCCGCTCCAAGGTCGCCCCGGCACGCTCCAGCATCGGCCCGGCCTTTTCCGCCACCGGACCCGCTCGATCGATCCATGGGCCGACTTTCTGGATGACGGGATCCGCCCGGTCGGCCAGCGCTTCGAGCTTCCGCTGCGTTTTGCGCGTGCCCACGTACAGAGCGAGGATCACGATGGCCTGCACCACGAACGCCAGTGCCGCCAACACAACCCCGGCCGCCACCGTGATGCGAAACCATTCCTCTGTCATGTACGGCTTCTCCCGTCACCCGTGCCCGCTAACCAAGACTAAGAATGCGAGGGACCTTCCGCCGCTGGAGGCACTTCGCGCCCCACTGCGTCCCGATAAGCCTGACGGCCTGCTTCCATCGCATCGGAAAGGTTATCCCGCTGCCGGTTGATCGCGTCCTTGCCTCGATCCACCCACTCAGACGCATTCTGCTTCATTTCCGTACTGCGCTGCTTCAGGAAATCGGAGCTTTCGCCGGCCTTGTTCTTGATGAGATCGCGGGTCTCCTGCCCGGACTTCGGCGCAAATAACATGCCGATGCCCACTCCTACGCCCAGTCCCAATAAAAAGCTGGAAAGACCACTCTTATCCATCTCAATCCTCCTGGTAATCGGCTTTCGCATCGACCCGAAAGCCATCTATACTCAACCATTTTCAGTATACTCCCCAATAGATAAGGGATTCATGGATCAGCCCAAGACCCGTCTTCTCGATGCCGATGCATTGTTGGCCTACGCACTGAAGGCTCTCGGCGGCCGAGCCCACTCCACCGGCCAACTTCGGGAGAAGCTGCGCCGCCGCGCGCAGCGCGTCTCCGATATCGACGACGTCCTCGCCCGCCTCAAAGACCACGGCTACCTCGACGACCGCCGTTTTGCCGAAACCTTCGCCGCTTCCCGCCTGTCGAATGACCGCTTTGGACCCGGGCGCGTCCTCCGCGACCTCCGCGAGCGCCGCGTCGCCCCCACGCTCGCCGAGCGCACCGTCAGCCAGGTGTACGAGGATGTCGATCAACAGGCGCTGATCGAAGAGTGGGTCCGCCGCAAGTACCGGCTCGCGCCTCGGGAGTCGCTGTTTCAGGAGGATAAAGATCTCGCCTCCGCCTACCGCCGCCTGTTGCGCGCCGGCTTCCGAACGGGCGACATTCTCCGCGTGCTCAAGCGCTTCGCACGAGACCCCAACCTGCTCGACAGCTTCGAAGAACCGCAGGAAGAGTGACCGATGGATCCGCGGCCGGTCTTTTCATCTGTGATACTCTGAAACTTCCACGTGTGCCGACGCGTGTCAGTGAAGCCTTGGTTTTGCGTACCTATCCGCTCAAGGAAGCGGATCTCGTGGTCAGTTTTTTTACCCGGGATCAGGGCAAGCTGCGCGGCGTGGCCAAACGGGCGCGGCGTCCCAAGAGTGGTTTCGGATCTGGGCTCGAGCGGCTCTCGTACGTGAGAATGGCGTATTCCCAGCGCGAAAATCGCGAGCTGGTCAATCTGGATTCCTGCGAATTGATTCGCTCCCAATTCGACCTGGTGTCCGATTACTGGGCGGCCGTGGCGCTGGATTACTTCGCGGAGGTATCGGAGCAGTTGTTGCCTTCCGCGGAGCCGAGCGAGAAGTTTTTCCGTCTCCTGCTCGCCGTGTTGGAACGTTTGCGCGCGGCGGGAGGCAGTGATGTTTGGCGGGCCGTCACGTATTTTTCCTTGTGGGCGGTCCGGCTTTCGGGTTGGCTGCCCGAATTGAATGTGTGCCTGAGCTGCGGCAGCCTGCTGGACGATCCGGAAGCCCCGGAACGCGCGTATTTCAGCCGCGGCAGGGCAGGGCTGATTTGCGCCCATTGCCGCCGGACCCTGGGAGTAGGTAGCAGTTGGGAACTGAGCGCGGAATCCCGCGCTGCCGCTGCCGAAATGCTGCGCAGGCCGCCTGCCGAGCTTTCGGGCGCCGAGTGGGGGCCGGGAACGGCGGCGGATTTACGGCGATTCCTGATCCAGCAGATTGAATCGCACGCCGAGCGGCGGCTGGTAACGGCGCCGCTGTTGGAACAGGGATCGGTCGAAGCCGGTCCGTACAGTTAAAAACGAATGCAGTCTTTTCAAGAGATCATCTTCAAGCTGAAGCAGTACTGGGCGGACCGCGGATGTATCATTCAGGAACCCTACGATGTGGAAGTGGGCGCCGGCACCATGTGCCCGGAGACGTTTCTGCGCGTCCTCGGCCCCAATCCCTACCGGGTCGCCTACGTGCAGCCCAGCCGCCGTCCCGCCGATGGCCGCTACGGGGATAACCCCAACCGCCTCTACAAGCATTCCCAGCTCCAGGTCATTCTAAAGCCTTCCCCCGCCGATGTCATCGAGCAGTATCTCGGCAGTCTGGAAGCCATCGGGATCGACCTCACGGCGCACGATATCAAACTCGAAGAAGATAACTGGGAAGCCCCCACCCTCGGCGCCTGGGGCATCGGGTGGCAGGTGATGCTCGACGGTCTCGAAATCACCCAGTTCACCTACTTCCAGCAGTGCGGCGGCATCGATCTGGAGGTCGTCCCGGCCGAGATCACCTACGGCCTGGAACGCCTCACCGCGTTCCTGCAGGTGAAAGACAGCGTTTACGATATCGAGTGGACGCCCGGCTTCACCTACGGCGACGTGCGCTACAACGACGAGCTGCAGTATTCGGTCTACAACTTCGAGATGGCCGATATCGATCTTCTTTGGAAGCTCTTCGACCTGCACGAAGCCGAAGCCGGCCGCCTGCTCCAGGCCTACGATCCGAAATCTCCCGAAAAGAAACGCTTCCCGCTGCTGCCCGCGTATGACCACGTGCTCAAGTGCTCGAACGTCTTTAACACGCTCGATGCGCGGGGCGCCATCAGCGTCACCGAGCGCGTCGGCGTGATTCAGCGCGTGCGGCGCCTGGCAGTCGGAGTCGCTCAGGCATGGGCCGACCAGCAGCAGAACCCCTTCGTGCAGGAGGTGGCCCGGTGAGTCTGCCCCTTCTGCTCGAGATCGGCACCGAAGAGGTCCCCGATTGGATGATTCCGACGGCGCTCGAGAACCTGCGGCTGCTGTTTGAAAAGCTGGAAATCGCTCACGATTCCGTCACGCTCGACGCCACTCCGCGCCGCCTCGTGCTGCGCGCCGAAGGGCTTCCGGCCCGCCAGGCCGATAGCGAAGAGCGCGTCCTTGGTCCCGCGAAATCCGCGCCGCCGCAAGCAGTTGCCGGCTTCGCCCGCAAGCACGGGATGAAACCGGAGGACCTTTCGGTCGAAGCTACGCCCAAGGGCGACTATTACATCTTTCTGAAGAAGGTGGCCGGCCGTCCCATTAAGGAAATCCTGGCGGAAGCACTTCCCGGTCTGATTCTGCAGATCTACTTCCCGAAAACGATGTACTGGACGGCCAAGGGCGGCCCACGCTTCATCCGGCCGATCCGTTGGATCGCGGCCCTACTCGGCGAAGAGATCGTGCCGTTCGAGCTGGCCGGCGTCCGCTCCGGCGCGCTGACCGCGGGCCATCGCCGCCTGGGCGCGCGCGAAGTCGCCATCACCACGGCCGACTACGAACAGCGTCTGCGCGATCATTTCGTGATTCTGTCGGCCGGCGCGCGCCGCGAGCGAATCCAGAACGAGCTCGCCGCGGTCCGCATCAAGCCCGATGCCGCGCTTCTCGAAACCCTGGTCTACCTTACCGAGTACCCCACTCCCATCACCGGCAGCTTCGACCCGGAGTTCCTGGAACTGCCGGAAGAAGTCCTGATCACTGTGATGCGGCACCACCAGAAATATTTCTCTGTGGAGGATGCCGAGGGCAACCTGGCGCCTCAGTTCGTCGCCGTCATGAACATCCCTTCGGATCCTCAAGGCTATGTCCGGCGCGGCAACGAACGTGTGCTCAGGGCGCGCTTCAATGATGCCCGCTTCTTCTGGGATTCCGACCAGAGGAAGCCGCTTGCGGCCCGCAAGGGGGACCTGGCCCATGTCACGTTCCAGGCGCAGCTCGGCTCATACCTTGCGAAGGCCGATCGCATGGTCGCTTTAGTCAGGGAACTGGGTGGCGACGCCCATGCGGAACGCGGGGCCGAACTCGCCAAGTGCGATCTCACCACCGAGCTGGTCAAGGAGTTCACCGAACTCCAGGGCGTGGTCGGCGGCCTCTATGCGCGCGTGCAGGGCGAGCCGGAACCGGTCTGGCAGGCCATCTACGATCACTACAAGCCGGAAAGCATGGAGGATTCGATCCCCCGCAATCGCACCGGCCAGATTGTGGCGCTCGCCGATAAGCTCGATACTCTCCGCGGCTGCTTCCGCATTGGTCTGATTCCTTCCGGCTCGCGCGACCCGTTCGCGCTGCGCCGCGCTGCCCAGGGCGTAGTCAAGATTCTGGTGGAAGGAAAGATCGAGCTGCCGCTGGCCGCTCTTCTGGGCGACGACCGCGAATTGAAATCGTTCTTCGAGGATCGCGTCCGTTTCTATTTCCGCGATATCCGCGGTTTCGAGTACGACGAAGTGAATGCCGCCATGGCCGCTACCGACGGCTGGAGCAACCTGGTCGATCTCGAAGCGCGCTTGTCGCGCATTCAGGGGTTGAGGTCCTCGCCGGACTTCGAGCCGCTGGCAGCCAGTTTCAAACGTATCCGCAACATTCTCGAGCAGGCGAAATTCCCGGGCGGCGGTTTGATCGAGGAATCGCTGCTGGAAGCCGGCCCCGAGAAGGATTTGTACGACGAATACCGCCGCATCGCCGGCCAGCCGATCGAAAGCGTCATCTCGCGGCTGCGTCCCAAGGTCGACGTGTTCTTCGACAAGGTGTTGGTCAATGCGCCGGATGCTCGTGTCCGGCAAAACCGTCTGACGCTGCTTCACACGTTGCGCCAGGAGTTTTCCAAAGTAGCGGACTTTTCTGAAATTGTTACTCACTCATAGGAGCAAAGCATGAAGAAGTATGTCTACTCGTTCGGCAACGGAACCGCCGACGGTGACGGAAAAATGAAAGATACGCTCGGTGGCAAAGGCGCCGGGTTGGCCGAAATGTGCCGGGCGAAGCTGCCGGTGCCTCCCGGCTTCACGATCTCAACGGACGTTTGCAATATTTACTTCGAGAACAAGTACCAGATCCCCGCCGACATCAACGATCAGATGATCGAGGCGCTGCACCTGCTCGAAGAGCGCATGGGCCAGAAGCTCGGCGACGTCAACAACCCGCTGCTCGTCAGCGTCCGTTCCGGCGCCAAGTTCTCCATGCCGGGCATGATGGACACCATCCTCAACCTCGGCCTGAACGACCAGACCGTCAAGGCGCTCGAAGCCAAGAGCAACAACCCGCGCTTTGCTCACGATTGCTACCGTCGCTTCATCCAGATGTACGGCGCCGTGGTGCTCGAGATCCCCAAGCACGATTTCGACGAGATCTTCGAAGGCCAGAAGAAGAAGGCCAAGGCGAAACTGGATACCGAGCTCACCGCCAAGGACCTGCAGGAAGTCATCGCCGGCTACAAGAAGCTGGTGCAGAAAAAGACCAGCAAGCCGTTCCCGCAGGATGCCATGGTGCAACTGCAGGGCGCGCGTGACGCCGTGTTCCGCTCCTGGTTCAACGATCGCGCCATTTACTACCGCAAGATGAACCAGATTCCCGACAATCTGGGCACCGCGGTCAACGTGCAGGCCATGGTGTTCGGCAACCTTGGCGAAACATCCGCCACGGGCGTCGGCTTCACCCGCAACCCTGCCACCGGCGAAAATGTCTTTTACGGCGAGTTCCTGGAGAATGCGCAGGGCGAAGACGTGGTGGCCGGTATCCGCACTCCGCACGAAATTGCCGAGCTCGAAAAGTGGAACCCCGCGGTCTACAACCAGCTCCGCGAGATCACCACGATGCTCGAGAACCACTATCGCGACATCCAGGATTTCGAGTACACCGTGCAGGACGGCAAGCTTTACATGCTGCAGACCCGCAACGGAAAGCGTACCGGTCCGGCCGCCATTCGCATCGCGGTTGAAATGGTTCAGCAAGGCCTCATCAGCAAGGAAGAGGCGATCCTGCGCGTCGATCCGCAGCAGCTCGATCAGCTTCTGCATCCGGTGCTCGATCCGGCTTCCAAGAAGACGCTGAACCTCCTCGCCAAGGGCCTGCCCGCCTCTCCGGGCGCTGCCGTCGGCACCATCGTGTTTACGGCTGATGAAGCCGTGGTGAAATCCGAGAAAGCTCCGGTGGTTCTGGTTCGCAAAGAGACCGTGCCGGACGACATCCATGGCATGGAAGTGGCCAAGGGCATCCTCACTTCGCGCGGCGGCATGACCAGCCACGCGGCGGTGGTCTGCCGCGGTATGGGAACCCCCTGCGTCGCCGGCGCCGAGTCGGTCACGGTCAACGAGCACAAGAAGGAAGTCACTGTTCAGGTGAAGCGGCAAGACGCTCACGCTGAAGGAAGGCGACTGGCTTTCGCTCGACGGCTCGACCGGTGAAGTGTTCGCCGGCAAGGCCAACACCATCGACGCCGATCCGAGCTCGGGCGTTCTGGCCGACTTCATGGACTGGGCCGACGAGTTCCGCGGCAAGTTCGGCGTTCGCGCCAACGCGGATATCCCGCGCGACGCCAAGGCTGCCCGCAAGTTCGGCGCGGAAGGCATCGGGCTGTGCCGCACCGAGCACATGTTCTTCGCCGAGGACCGCATCGAGCACATGCAGGCCATGATTCTGGCGCGCGACGAGAAGACCCGCCGCAAAGCCCTGGCCAAACTGCTGCCCTTCCAGCGCAAGGATTTCGCCGGTCTGTTCGACGCCATGGACGGATTCCCGGTGGTCATCCGCACGCTCGATCCGCCGCTGCATGAGTTCCTGCCCAAGCGCGAAGATCTGATGGTCGATGTCGCGGTGCTGCCGTATGCCGACCTCAAGAAGAAGAAGGAACTGGTCGCCAAGTACCAGCGCTTCGGCGCCGAGGTGAAGACCCTCAAGACGCGTGCTGCCCGAACTGCTGCGTCGCGTCGAAGAACTGCACGAGTTCAACCCCATGCTCGGCCATCGCGGCTGCCGTCTCGGCATCACCTATCCGGAGATCACCGAGATGCAGGCGCGCGCCATCTTCGAAGCTGCCGTCCAGGTGGCCAAGAAGGGCAAGAAGGTTATTCCGGAAGTCATGATTCCGCTGATCGGCGGCGTCAAGGAACTGGAAAATCAGAAGAAGATCGTGGTTCAGGTGGCCGAAGAAGTTCTCGCCAAGGCCGGCATGAAACAACTGAAGTACATGGTCGGCACCATGATCGAGATCCCGCGCGCCGCTCTGACGGCGGATTCGGTCGCCAAGGAAGCCGAGTTCTTCAGCTTCGGCACCAACGACCTGACCCAGACCACCATGGGCCTCTCCCGCGACGACTATACGAAGTTCCAGAAGGACTACCAGAATCGCAAGATCTTCGCCAACGATCCGTTTGCCGTCCTCGACCAGGAAGGCGTCGGCAAGCTGGTGAAGATGGCGGTGGAGAAGGGCCGCAAGACCCGCCCGAACTGGAAGTCGGTATCTGCGGCGAGCACGGCGGCGAGCCGAGCTCGGTGCAGTTCTGCTACCGGGTCGGCATGAACTACGTGTCCTGCTCCCCGTATCGTGTGCCGATCGCCCGGCTGGCCGCGGCGCAGGCCGCGATCGCCGGCGACAAGACCGAAGCGATGCGTACCGCGTAAAACGGTACGTACCTAAAACCAGAAGGCCGGGGGTTCGCCCCCGGCCTTTTTCTTGTGTGCGTGTGCTTCGGGCACACGGATGCCGCGGATGGGCTGTTGATTGGAAGAAGTGTTAGAGGAGGCTGCGGGCTAGACTTTTGCCCGGCGGGAGCGGAACGCGAGGCCGATCACGAGGAGTCCTGCGCCGCACAAAACGGACGTGAGGGGTTCAGGCACTTCAGTTACGTTGAACGTATTGGTGAGATTGGAAAGGTGGGCGTTGTTGGCGAGACTCGAACCGGGGGAAGACAGAAAGAAGGAATTCGTGACTTTCAAGGTGGTTGGCGGCATCACGGCCGCGAAAGCCGGCGTACCGACTCCACCGCCTGATAGCGTCGCAGGATACGTAACCGTCGTAAGCGTCGAAGCACCATTGGTCAGCTTTGTGTTGCTGCCTGCGAAGGTTCCGGTGCCGCCTCGGGAGATCGTGTCCTGGGCGGCGAAGGAGTTGATCTTCGCCGCCGTCGCGGTAACAGTATAGGCTAGGGTCAGGGTCTCCGACTTGCCCCCGGAGGTGACCGCCGGCGAGCTCAACGTGAACTGAAATCCGGCCTGGTTGCTGGAGATGATCGGTGTCACGCTGATCGCGCTGGTGGCTGGCGCGGTACCGGTCCCGCTGGCAGTGTAGCTGCTTGCGTCGAACGTGAACGTGACGCCGTTGAGTATGCAGGCGCCATTGGTGATATACGACTGCAGTGTGCCCGACGTGCAGACCGGAGTTGCGTGAGCGCTGGTCGCGAGAACAGCAACCACCGCCACCGCACCGAGGAAGTTCAAAAGCTGCTTCCGCTTCCGGACCAGAATCAGCAGTCCGATGCCTCCGGCGGTCAGGAAAAACGGTCCCGGTTCCGGTACATCTCCGTACGTGAACGTCTCCAGGATGCTGTTCACCTGGATAACGTTCTGATCATTGGCGACCAACGCGATATCTTTGTCGATGTTCACGTCCTTCGCCTGGAAGTAGTCTGAGCCGGAGAGCGGATCGCCGCCCAGCCCCATCGAACTGCCGTCCGTGTTCCCCAGGACAGTCAGAGTGATCCCCCCTAGGGAGGCTGACGTGTCGGAGTCATGCACGTTTTCGCCGGCGAGAACGCCCGAATTTCCCGTCTCGTTCTGGATAGAAACTCCCAGAGTCAGACTGGTGTTGTCGATTTTGTAGGCCGGCGCCGCAAGAAGCGCTGTGCTGAAGGTAATGTTGATGTCCGCCAGCGTCGTGCCGTCACCGGTGGCATTCGTATTGGTCCAGCTTTCCGCCGCGAACAGGAAGCCGGTCGGATCGCCAGCCTGCCCCGTCCCATAGGGCGTGACCGTTACGGCCGAAGCCGGTACGTCAGAATCTCCCGGACCCCAGATATACGGGCTCGTGCCGAACGTGAACTCGTAATTCCCGATGGTGCAGGTGCTGTTTGCGTAGCTCGCCATCGATCCGGTTGTGCAAACAGACGTCGCAAAGGCCGACTGAGTCAAAGCCAAAATAAATATTAAGGCTAAGAATATCGACCCCTTCTTGAAAGAATTCACCGCAAATTGAACCAAGATTCCTCCGATAATCGGCAAACCACAGACGACTTACAACGTTCCTTGGTATCGTACGATACCGAATCTAGGCGCGTCAACTAAGTACCGGAGGATCCCAGGAGGAATTAGTTTAATGGTACTGGTACCTTTGGGACTTGCCGTTGGAAATTATTGCTCGAAAAGGGAAACGCTCTCTCGCAGCCAGTCTCCATTGGCGTTGCTCTGGACGGTGCAAGTGTAATCATAGCGCTCGCTTACCCCTTCCGAGGAGATCCGATCGACCCACCCGCGGATTACGTACCGGCCGGCACTCGCGGGGTCGACTTCCGTCTCCTCCATTGGGGAAAAATGCAGCCGGTCGTCAGGCTCCGGCTGAAGCTCCGACCGTACGAAAACCTGTGCCGCCATGATCGGAATCCGCGTTTCCGGCGCCTTGGGATGGATCGCCCGATACGCCATGGCCCCCAGGAGGATCAAAATGACTGCCAATAATCCGACCAAAATCAGGACAAATTGGGTCTGATTTTGTCGCGGGACGACTCGCCCGTCGGCCGATCTAAGGTATTCAATCCGATCCATCAGCAACCCCGGCCAAGGCTCAACCTTAGCATCTTCGGCGCCATTCGATCAAAGTGCAGAAATTGTCCGCAGTGAACTGCCACACATTGCGGGAATTTTAATAAATGTAATGATAATCAACGACCGCCGGAGGGAGATCCCGGATGGTCAACAGACCAGGTCGTCCCGGGTAATCTTGAATTCTTCCAGGTTCCCGAGGACGGTGAGGGCGATCTGCTTGGGGTCGAAGAAGGTCACGGCGATGCGCTGTACATCGTCGTTCGTGACCGACTCGATGCTCTCGATCAGTTCATCCAGCGTGAAGAACCGGCTGAAGTACATCTCCTGCCGCGCCAGGTTCGACATGCGGCTGGCGGTAGATTCCAGGCTGAGCATCAGCGAGCCCTTCAGGTGGTCTTTGGCGCGCCGGAGTTCCTCATCGGTGACGCGCTGCTCCTTGAGCTGTCGGAATTCCTTGGTAATCGACTCCACCACCTGCCGCGCCGATTCGATCGAGGTGCCCGCGTAAATTGCCAGACAGCCTGTATCGCGGTACGGGTTCAGCTCGGAGAATACCGCGTAAGCCAGGCCTTGCCGCTCACGGATATTCTGGAAAAGCCGCGAACTCATGCCGCCTCCGAGCAGTGTATTCAGCACGTAGCAGGCGAACCGCTCGTGATGCGGGAGCGGATACGAGGGCACCCCCAGACAGAGGTGTACCTGTTCGAGAGCCTTCTTGTTGCGCAAGGCGATCCTCGCGTGCGTATTCGGCGTCTGGTCCAGAGGCGCGGCGGCGCCAGGCTGGAGGCTCACGAAATACCGCTCCACCAGCTCCGCCAGCCGCTCGTGCGTAAGGTTCCCGGCGGCCGTCACCAGCAGATTCGAGGGCTCGTATACGCTGTCGTAATAGCTGCGGATCATCTCCCGGTCGAACCGCTTCACGGTCTGCGGTGTCCCCAGGATCGGCTTGCCCAGCGGATGGTCCTTCCAGAAATTCGAGGAGAAGATCTCGTGCACCAGGTAGTCCGGGCTGTCCGCCTCCATCTTGATTTCTTCGAGGATGACGCCCTTTTCCTTCTCGATATCCTCGTCGCGGAAGAGCGGGTGGAGCACCAGGTCGGCCAGCACGTCGAAGGCTTGCGAGAGATGTTCGTCGAGCACCTTGGTGTTGAAGCAGACCAGCTCTTTGGCGGTGAACGCGTCGAGGTTTCCCCCGATCGAATCCACCGACCGCGCGATCTCTTCGGCCGAGCGCTGGGTCGTGCCCTTAAACAGCATGTGCTCGATGAAGTGGGAGATGCCGTTCTGCTCCCCGGTTTCCCGCCGCGAGCCGGTGCCCACCCAGATCCCCACCGAAACCGACCGTACGTGCGGCATGGTCTCGGTGATGATGCGGACGCCGTTTGCGAGCGTCGTCATTTCAATATCGCGTGCCGGGGCAATGGGGAGTGTCATACTTGGAAAACGTTGGAAGGTCCTGTTCTTTTTGTAACACCCTTCGGGCCTTCCGCGCCAATCCGCTAAACTGGAAAAGGATGTCCCAACCACTCGTGGGCATGGACCTCGCGGACCTTCGCGAAGTTCTGGGCCCCGGCCAACCGGGATACCGGGCGAAACAGCTCTATCAGGGGTTATACCAGTCTGGTGTCTCGGAACTCGTTCAAATCACAGCGCTTCCGGCGGACGCCCGCAAGTCTCTGGCCGGTAGCCACAGCCTGGGACTGCCCGAAATCGCACAGCTTTACGAGTCCCGCGACGGCACCCGCCGTTACCTGCTTCGCCTGGAGGACGAGCGTACGGTGGAGACCGTTTTGATGCCCGAAGGCGATCGCGACACCCTGTGCATCTCGAGCCAGGTGGGTTGCCCGGTGGACTGCAAGTTCTGCATGACCGCGCTCTTAGGCCTGGAGCGCAGCCTCACGGCCGGAGAGATTGTGGGCCAGGTGCTTCTGGTGGCGCGGGAGAACGCTCTGCAGCGGGAATCGGGCCGTATCAACATCGTGATGATGGGTCAGGGAGAGCCCCTGCTCAACCTTCCCAACGTCCTCAAGGCCACTCGCATCCTTCTCGATCCCGAGGGGTTCGCGCTTTCGCCGCGCCGTATCACCATTTCGACCGCCGGAATTATCCCCAAGATCGAGGAACTGGGCCGTGAAATGGTGCGGCCGAAGCTCGCCATCTCGCTGAACGCCTCCACCGAGGAAATGCGGCGCGAGCTCATGCCCATCACGCGCAAGTATCACCTGAAAGACCTCCTGGCCGCCTGCAAGGCCTATCCGCTGCGTCCCTGGGAAAAGCTGACCTTCGAATATGTGCTGCTCAAGGGCGTCAACGATACCGATGCCGATGCGCGCCGCGTCCTTAAGCTGCTGGCGAACCTGAATTGCAAGGTGAATCTGATCGCCCTGAACCCCGGCCCCGAGATTCCCTTCGAAACTCCGGACCCCGAGCGGGTCGCGGCATTTCAGCAGATCGTGCGGCGTGGTCTCCCGTGTTTCGTGCGGAAGCCGCGCGGCCTGGATATTTACGCTGCATGCGGCCAGCTCAAGCGCGCCTCCTCCTGACCCGCCGTTCGCTGCTCGCGGCTTGCGCGGCCCCCTTGTGGAGCGCCGCGCCCGAGCCGCTGGTTCTACCCGCGCGTCTGAACGATTCCGGCCAGATCCAGATTCCTGTGCGACTGAACGGCTCGGTGCCGCAATGGTTCGAACTCGATAGCGGCGGAGGCGGTCCGCTGCTGTTCATCGATTTCGCCAAGGCGCTGGAGTTGGGGATTCAGGCTACATCGACGGGCTTGAGCGCGAGCCCTGGCGACGGTGCGCTCGAATCGGACGGTCGCGCCCGCGTCTCGGCGGACCTGCAGGGCCTCCGCCTCGACAATCAGGAACTGGTAATCAAGCAGAAGCCGCTCGGCAAGGATGGCATCTGCGCGCTCGCCGTGCTGGCCCGCTACGTGGTCGAGTTCGATTACGAGACTCCCGCGATCCGGCTGCATGACGCCGCAGCCTTCGAATCCCGCGGCCGCGGCACCGCGCTCCCATTCACGGTCGCCGGCACGAACCCATACGTCGATGCTGCCCTGACGCTGCCGGGTGGTGTGCGTGTCGAAGGCACGTTCGTAATCGATACCGGCGCCGCCGGCAGCATCCTCTATTTGAGCCACGGCTTCGTCGAGCGCTCGGGCCTGCTCGATCGCGGCCTGAACTGGGTGCCCGATAGCGTCGGCCTGTATGCCACGCGGCTGGCGCGGTTTTCAGTGGGTCCGCTGAGTGTCGATTCGGCCGTCGTTCGCCGCTTTCCGGCGCGCGGCTTCGGTGGAACGGCGGAGCCAGACGGCATGATCGGCGCCGAATTCCTCCGCCGCTTCCGCATCTTTTTCGACTTCCGCCGCAACCAGGCGACCTTCGCGGCCAACAGCCATGCGAAAGACCCGTCGTTGTTCGACGCCTCGGGTATCCGCGTGGAGCGGACCGCGCGCCCCGACCTCTATCGCATCTTTCAGGTGATCCCGGGAACGCCGGCCGCGGCTGCCGGGATCCGCGAATCCGATTTCCTGGTGGCGGTGGATGGAGTCCCCGTGGTGCGCCTTTCGCCGCTCATGGTGCAGGACGAACTCTCGCGTGACGGCCGGAACTGCACCCTGCTGATCGAGCGGGCGCAGGAGGTCCGTGCCGTTACGGTCGAGCTCCGCAAGATTCTCTGAGAGCGCTCACTGCCGCGGCACGAGGTCGACCCGCTCGGAGACCCACTGGCCTCCGGGCAGCACCAGGATCGCGCATGAGAAATCGAACGTCGCGCGTTCGCCATCCTGGGTGACGATCTCCAGCCATCCGCTAACGACGTACCTGGTGTCGCCGGTGGATTCCACGTGGGTTTCATCCATGGGCGCGAAACGGATGACGGCCGCTTGCGGAAAGCGCTGCCGGATGATGTTTTGAGCGGCCTCCACGACCTCCTGCGGGTCGCGGTCATTCGAGTGAAACAGAAGCAACACCGACGCTGCGAGTCCCGCCGAGACCGCCAGGGTCCCCAGAATCAGCCATGCCAGAGTGCGCAGCGGGATGCGAGTGTCGTCCATGTGCGCTATAACTTGTGGACGCGGCGGAGGGTATATAGCTCCGGCTTCATGTTCTCGCGTTCGAAACGCTTCCAATCGTCGTTGACGTGAATCAGCTTGCCGCTGATGTGATTCGAACGTTCCGATGCCAGAAACACGGCCAGTTGAATCTGCTTGTCTGGGGCTACTCCGCCGGTGAGCCGGACCTGCTCGGCGTCGGCGATCTCCCTGGTGCCGGCGCGCTCCTCGCCGGCGTGCAGGATTTCGTCCGTCATGTGAGTGTAGGCCCCGCCCGGTGAGATCGCGTTCACCTGGACGTTGTCGTCCACAACCTCCGCCGCCAGGCATTCGGCGAATCGCACCACCGCCGCCTTCGAGGCCGCGTAGGCGCCGAAGTTAGGCCGCACGTTGCTCGAGCCGCCGCCGGCAATCGCGATAATCTTCCCCGACCGCCGCTCCACCATCGAAGGCAGTACCGTGCGGCAGGAGTTCACCGTTCCGATGAGATTGATCTCCATGGTCTCGGCCCAAGCTTTGGGCCGGGTGCTCAGCAGCGGGCCGATCGGCCCCTGTACGCCTGCCGCCGCCACCAGAACATCCACGCTGCCGAAGACCACTTTCATGCGATCCACCGCAGCGGCGAGCTCTTCGAGGTCGCGGACATCGGCCCGAAGGATCAGGGCATTGCCTGCGGCTTGTTCGATTTCAAGCTTGGCCAGGTCGAGTTCGGCGCGACTGCGGGCCAGCAGTCCGACTCGGGCGCCCGCCTGGGCGAAGCCGAGCGCCAGGCGCTTGCCGACACCGCGGCCGGCGCCGGTCACCAGAACGTTCTTACCTTTGAGACCAGACAAGATTCCCCGCCATTGAAACCCCCTCAGTCAGTGAATGCACAATTGGATTGTAATCCGCTTTCGCGAAGCCGGAGATTAACGCGCCGCCGCTGCCCGGGAGGTTTGGATCTCCGCTACCTCCGCGTCGCTCAGCTGGAAGTCGAGCGCGCCGACCACGCCTTGGGCCTGCTCGGCCGACCGCATGCCGACAATTGCCGCGGTCACCGCGGGATGACACAGCGTCCATGCAATCGCCACCTCGCCGGCCGACCGGCCGTGCCGCGCGCCGATCGCCTTCATCAGGTCCGCCAATTCGAGGTTGCGGGTGAGGTTCGGCTCCTGAAAAGCCAGGGCTCGTTTGCGGAAGTCGTCTTCGGGGAAAGCGGCCACGCGCTCGTGCGTCATCGTGCCGGTCAGCAGGCCCGACTTCATCGGCGAGTAAACAATCACGCCGATGCCGTGCTTCTGGCAGTACGGCAGCACCTCGGCTTCGATCTCGGGCGAAATCGCCGAATACGGCGGCTGCAGTGAAGTAATCGGCGCGATCTTCCGGCAGCGCTCCATCTGCTGCACATTGAAGTTCGAAACACCGATCCAACGCACTTTGCCTTCTTCCCGCAGCTTCGCCAGCGCGGTCCAGCCTTCTTCGACGTCTTCGTCCGGTTCGGGCCAGTGGATCTGATACAGGTCGATGGTGTCGACTTTCAGTCGCCGCAGGCTGCTCTCGCACTCACGCCGGACGGAGTCCGCCTTCAGGCTCTTGCCGATTTCGCGCTTCTCGTTCCAGATACGCGCGCACTTCGTGAAGACGTACGGCTTGTTCGCGCGGCCTTCAAGCGCGCGCCCCACCACTTCCTCGGAATGCCCCAGGCCATAGACCGCGGCGGTATCGATCCAGTTCACGCCGTGGTCGAGCGCCGCGTGAATCGCCGCAATCGACTGGGAATCGTCCTGCGCGCCCCAGGCAAATGCCCAGCCTCCGCCGCCCATCGCCCACGCACCGACGCCGATCGGCGTCAACTCCATGTCGCTGTTGCCGAGCCGTTTCTTCTGCATCTCTTTTACAATAGCCAAGGTTGGCGGATCCGGCGAAAGATTGCGCGCTGGTAATCGGCTCAGGCCCGAACGGCCTGGCGGCGGCGATCCTGTTGGCGCGCGGCGGCTACCCGGTCACGGTCCACGAAGCCGCGGAACAGGTCGGCGGCGGAGCACGTTCGGCCGAACTGACGCTGCCCGGTTTCGTCCACGACGTTTGCGCGACCGTCCTCCCGGTAGCTGCATGCTCTCCCTGCTTCGAGCAGTTTCCGCTCGCTGATTACGGGCTCGAATGGGTTCACCCTTCCGCGCCCCTTGCCCATCCGCTCGATGATGGCAGCGCGGTGCTGCTCCATCGCTCGCTCGAGGCCACCTGCCAGGGCCTCGGTGCGGATGGCGCGGCTTGGAACATGCTGTTCGCGCCGCTTGCCGCGCGGTGGAGCTGGTTGCGGCATGAGGTGCTGGCTCCCGTTCGTGTTCCACGCCATCCGGTCGCCCTGGCGAGCTTCGGGCTGCAGGCTCTGCGTTCCGCACGCGGTCTGGCGGAGGCCCGTTTTTGCGACGTGCGCGCGCGAGCCCTTTTCGCCGGGTTGGCCGCGCACTCGGTGCTGCCGCTCGAACAGAGTGCCAGCGCCGGCGTCGCGCTGGTGCTCGGCGCCTGCGCGCATACTACCGGGTGGCCTTTCCCGCGCGGAGGGGCGCAGCGGTTGAGCGACTCGCTGGCGGGCTATCTGCGGTCGCTCGGAGGCGCGATTCGCACGGGCTCGCGGGCTACGGAGTTGCCTGAATCCGGAATCGCGATGTGCGATATCGGGCCTCGGCAACTGGCGGCCATCGGAGGCGCGCGGTTCCCGGCATGGTTCCGCGCCGCGCTCGGCCGCTTCCGCTACGGCGTCGGCGTTTTCAAAGCCGACTGGGCGCTGGATGCCCCCATTCTCTGGCGCGCGCGCGAGTGCGCGCTGGCGGGCACAGTGCACGTCGGCGGTACACTGGAAGAAATCGCCAGGTGGGAATCGGAGCATCGGGGCCCGCCGTTTGTGTTGTTGGCGCAGACGAGCCTGTTTGATGCCACGCGCGCTCCTCAGTCGAAGCACACCGTGTGGGCGTACTGCCATGTACCGACTGGCTCCACGCAAGATATGACGAGCGCAATCGAAGACCAGATCGAGCGTTTCGCACCGGGTTTCCGGGCTCGTGTGCTGGCGCGCCACACCATGACGGCGGCGGCTCTCGAAGAGTACAACCCGAACCTCGCCGGCGGCGATATCTCCGGCGGCGCGATGAATCTTCAGCAGGTTTTTCTGCGGCCCACTCCGCTGCTCTACCGGACTCCGGCCGCGGGCGTTTTTATATGTTCGGCATCGACACCCCCAGGCGGCGGAGTCCACGGAATGTGTGGATATCATGCCGTCCGGGCGGCAATTTGATAATATCTATTATATTGATAGAGATTGAGGTGATGCATGGGATCGCTGCAGCAAGAATTTGAAAATCAGCATGACCGGGTGGTGCGTGAGGAGATCGAGCTTTTCCGCGAGAAAGCGGCGGCATTTCTGGCCGGCGAGATTCCCGAGAACGAATTCCGCCCCTATCGTCTGAAGCACGGCATTTATGGGCAGCGCCAGCCGGGAGTCCAAATGGTGCGCTGCAAGATTCCGAGCGGCCTGGCAACCGCGGAGCAGATCGACCAACTGGCCACCGTGGCGGACGAGTTCGGCGGCGGCAAGGGGCACCTCACCACACGCCAGAACATGCAGTTCCACTTCGTGCCGCTCTCTCGTGTGGCCGACCTGATGCACCTGCTGGCGGACGCCGGCCTGACGAACCGCGAGGCCTGCTATAACACCGTCCGCAACGTGACCGCCTGCCCGTGGGCGGGGATCGCGCATGACGAAGTCTTCGATGTCCGGCCGTACGCGCAGAAGCTGGCCTATGCCTTGCTGCGCAAGGACCTGACCGGCAACCTGCCTCGGAAATTCAAATTCGCGTTCGATGGCTGCGCCTCGCGCGATTGCGTGCAGGGTGCGATCCACGATGTCGGCCTGCGCGCGGTGATCCGCGACGGCAAACGCGGTTTTCGCGTGGTGATTGGCGGAGGCCTTGGCCCGCTGCCCACGGAAGCGCAGCTGCTCGATGAATTCCTTCCCGAGGAGCGGCTGCTGAATCGCAGCGAGGCGGTGATCCGCGTTTTCAACCGCTACGGAAACCGCAACAACAAGAACAAGGCCCGCATGAAATTCGTCATGCGCGAGCGTGGCTTCGAGTGGCTCAAGGAACAGATCGAGAAAGAGTATCCAGGACATTCTGACGAACGGCGGGATCGCCTGGCCGGAGTTAGTGCCGGAAGGCTTCGGCGGCTACCAGTCGCAGCCGCAGCCGCTGGGCGATGGCGCCCTGCTGCCGGTCGTGCAGCCCCACTCACAGCGAAGACCCCGCGTATGACGCATGGCTCGAAAGCAACGTGGTGGAGCAGCGGCAGACCGGCTACTCCGCGGTGATCGTGCGAATCGACCAGGGCAATCTCACTGGTCCGCAGCTTCGCGGCATCGCGCAGCTCGCCGCGGACGGCGGGCGACGGCCTGGTGCGGGTGGGAATCGATCAAAACCTGGTGCTGGCGTTCGTTCCTCTGGCGCGGCTCCCGCAGGTGTACGCGGCGCTGGCGAGGATCGGACTGGCAGAAGCCGGCGCGCGCCGCATCGTGGACGTGTTGACGTGCCCCGGCGCGTACTCCTGCAATCTGGCGCTGACCAAAACGATGAATCTGGGCGCCGCGCTGCAGCAGGTAGTGCGACGAGTACGACGATCCGCAGATCGAGCGCGCTGACGATCAAAGCGAGCGGCTGCCCGAATGCGTGCGGCCATCACTGGATCGGCGACATCGGCTTCTACGGCAACGCGCGGAAGATCGAGGGCAAAGAAGTCCCGTATTACCAGATGCTGCTCGGCGGCGGCTATGACGAGACGGGCATCATGCGTTTCGGTCTCGCCGTGCAGTCGATTCCGGCGCGGCTGGCGCCCGAGGCCGTGTCGCGGGTGCTCGATCACTTCCTGGCGAACCGTCTTGCCGGCGAATCGTTCCGCGATTACGTGGTGCGGCACAAGGTGGAGACTTTCCGCGCACTGACCTCGCGACCTCGCCAAACCCGCCGAACTGTTCCCCGAGCTGTATCAGGATTGGGGCGACGAGGTCGCGTTCTCCGTGCAACTCGGCCGCGGCGAGTGCGCGCAATAGAGGCAAAACGGGGGCAGGCTACGAAACTCCCAAATAGCGGGAGTTTCGAAGCCAGTCCCCGGTTTGCGGCGTTTACGCTTCTTGTTCCCGCTCGATCGGCGTGACCGGATCGAGTAGTAGCCAGAAAATGATGCCCGTCAGGTAGACCGCGGCCGAGACGTAGAACGTCAGGTTCCAGTTGCTGTGGGTGAACCTCAGCAGGTACCCGATCACTACCGGCGCTACGAATCCGGCGAAATTGCCCCACATGTTCATGGCGCCGGAGAGCGTGCCGGCGTACTTGCCGCCAACGTCCATCGCCGATGACCAGGCGCCCGGCATCACCAGGTCGTTCGAGAAACTTGCCATTGCGATCGTGAGAATCGCCATGAGCGGATCGTGCATTCTGGTCGAGAGCACCAGGAATCCCGCCGCACCCGTGAAGCCGATATACGCCATGGTCTTCCGTGCCAGCTTTACGCTGCCGGTGGTTCGCGCCAGCCATCCTCCCACCACCACCGAAAACGGATTGCCCAACCCGCCGAAGAACAGCGGCAGGATGCCGAAAAGCGCGGTCGATCCGAGTTCCAGGTGACGCGCTTCGCGCAAGTACGTGGGGAGCCAGGTGATGTAGAAATACCAGCCGTAGCTCAGCGCGAAATACTGCCAGCACAGCATCCACACCTGCCGCGAGCGCAGGAACTTGGCCCAGGGCACGTCGCCGTGACCGGTAGCGAGACGGGCGCTCCCTTTCAGCAGGTCGCGCTCCGCCTGGTTGAGCTTAGGATTATCCAGCGGATCGTTGCGGTACCAGCGGTAGAAAATCACCGCCCAGACCACGCCGATGAGCCCGAACAGGCGGAAGGCGTTCCGCCATCCCACCAAATCCATCACCAGTTTGATGAGCGGAGGAGTAAAGGCTCCGCCCCAGCGAGCCGCCAGCCACATGATGCCCTGGGCCCGCGTCTTTTCTCGCGCCGGCAGCCAGGTAGTGAAGGCCTTGGTCAGGTTGGGAAAACAGCCCGCCTCGCCTGCGCCGAATAGAAATTGCGTCGTAGTGAGGGATGTCAGGTTCCATGTGAATCCCATGCCCGCGGTGAACGCGGACCACCAGAGCACAATGCGCAGCAGCACCTTGCGGGGCCCCAGCCAGTCTCCCAGGTATCCGCCCGGCATTTCGAAGATTGAGTAAGCCAGGCCGAATGCCCCGAACGCCCAGCCCATCTCGTCGGGAGTAATTCCCAGGTCGCGGCGGATCACCAGGGAGGCAAACGAAAGGGATACCCGGTCGATATAGGTGATGACCGCCAGGGTAACGGCGAAGACGATCACCCAGTAGCGGACGCGAGTGGCGCGTTCCAGACCCGGAGCCGGTGTCGTAAACGATCCGTTTGTGGCGCGGTCGGCTCCGGCTGCGGCGGCAGCCTCTCTTGGTTCCCGTCCGGTATCCATGCGCTCTCCTCGTTACGCTACGTCCGCGGCGGCCGGATACCGAAGTGATACACCAGCGCCCCCACGCCGACCGTCGCGAACGCGGTCAACGAAGCCCGCGGCTGCTGAATGATGCCGTAGATCATCATACAGGTTCCCACCGCAATATATGAAGCGGGAATCAGCGGCCAGCAGAAATCGAGCGCTCTTAACTTCTGCCATCCTGCGCGTTTGCGGCGAAACACAAAGAGCGAAGCTACAGAGAGGACGGTGAACAGCGTGAGGCTCATCCCGATGTAAAGGATCAGCTCGCGGAACGGTGTGAGCGTCATCAGCATCGCGCACACGCCCTGGCTCAGGATCGCCAGGAGCGGCGAGTGCCAGCGCGGATGCACCTCGGCAGCCGAGGCGAAAAATGCCTTATTCTTGGCCATCGCGTAGTACACCCGCGGCCCGATGGTCACTTCGGCGTTCACCGTGGAGGCCAGTGCCAGGGCCATCAGGATCGAAAAGACGCCCGCGATGTGCGGCCCGAACAGGCTCTCGGCCGAAAGCGAACCGATGGCAATTTCGCCCTTCATCCTTTCCAGCGGCGTCGAATAGATGAAGACCGCGTTCAACGCCAGATAGAGCGTGGCGACGATTCCGGTGCCTGCCGCCAGCGCCGCCGGCAGCGTCCGGCTGGGACGCCGCACTTCCTCGGCCACGTAGGTGGCGGCGTTCCAGCCGCTATATCCGAACATCACCCACAGCAGACTGATGACGAATTGCGTAGGCAGGCTGACTTTCGAGGTCCGCACGGCCGCCTGCGCGAAGTGGTCCCAGCTTCCGCTGCCGATGGTGAAACCCAGCAGCACGAAGACTGCGATCATGATCAGCTTGGTGGTGGTCAGGACGTTCTGCACCTTGGCCGCACGGCCCACGCCGAAGCAGTTCAGCAGGGTGAATGCCGCAATCAGCACCGATGCCGCCAGTTGCGCGCCACCCAGCCGCAGCGAGAAAGCGCCCGTGCCGATCACCGTTCCCGCCTTTTCGGCGCTCAGTGCCGGGAATACGTGCCCCAGGTAGTCCGCGAAGGCCAACGCCGTGGCCGCGATCGGCGCGGAAAAGCCCGCGAAGAAGGAGACCCAACCGGTCATGAAGCCCCACTCCGGGCCGAATGCCTGGGTGAGGTAGACGTATTCGCCGCCGGAGCTGGGAAAGTTGATCCCCAGCTCGGAGTAGCTCAATGCCCCGGCGAAGGCGAACAGTGCGCCCACGCTCCAACACGCCATAATCAGCCAGGCGCTTCCCAGATCGCCCGCCATGAAGCCGGTGGTGGCGAAAATTCCCGTCCCCACCATGTTCGAAATGACGAGTGCCGTCGCACTGAAAAACCCGAGCTGGCGCAGCAGGCCCGGTTTCGAGCTCTGGGTCTGGATGTTGGGCATTAAGACCTAAGAGCCATTTTAGGGCAGGGCAGGCTCGCCGGGAGTTCACAATCGCTCACTCCGACCGCAAGGCCACCGCGGGATCCACGCGGGCCGCACGACGCGCGGGGATCCAGGCCGCGGCCGCCGCGACTCCCGCCAGCACCAGCACGGCGACGGTCAGCGCCAGTGGATCCTGCGGCGACACCTCGAATAGCAGCGACTTCGCGGCGCGCGCGAGCAGCAGCGAGCCGGCGATTCCCACCACTGCGCCCGCTGCCGTCCAGAGTGCGGCGTGCCGCTCCACCGCCAGCGCGATATCGCGGGGGCGGGCGCCGATCGCCATTCGCAGGCCGATCTCGCGGGTCTGCTGCGTCACCAGAAAGCTGAGCACGCCGTACAGGCCCACCGCGGCCAGCAGCAGTCCGGAGCCGGCGAACAGCGCCACCAGCATCGCGACGAATCGCGGCCGGTCGCCATACCGCGCGATGCGCTGCTGCATGGTGCCGATCTCGACCGGGAGCGACGGGTCGATCGCCGCGACCTGGCCGCGGATCCATCGAGCGAGTGCGCCCTCGGCGAGCGGCGAGCGGAAGATGGCTACCACGGTCCGCCCCATCTGGGCGGAGCGGCTCATGCGCAGCCGGTAGTATTCGGGATCCGAATGGCCATCGATGCCATTGTTTGCCGCGTCGGCAGCCACTCCCACCACTGGGCACCAATGCTCGTCGCCGTCCAGGGCGAGATGCTGGCCGATCGGATTCCCGTCGCCGAAGAGGCGGTGTGCAAGCGTGGCGCTGAGAATCAGCGGCGAGTTGCCCGAAACGCGCTCTTCCTCGCGGAAACCGCGGCCGGCCACGATGGGAATCCCCATGGCGCGGAAATACCCTGGGGTGACCCAGCGGAACAGCACCATGCCGCCGTTCGAGGCCACCGGCGCATGCCCGGCGATCCGGATATTCGAGTAAGGCCGGCCCATCGCGCCGCGCGGAGGAACCGAGTCGCTCAGCGCGAAGTCGCCGGCGGGAAGCCGCTGCAGCCGCGACTCCACTTCGGCGAAGAAAGCTGCGGAGGCGCCGGGTGCTCGATAACGTTCGCGGCGCAGCGTGAAGGTGGCGGTGACCACGCGCTCGGGGTGGAAGCCGAGCGGCCGGTTCTCCAGGTTCCATAGGCTGCGCGCCAGCAGCGACGCGCCTGTCAGCAGCATTAATGAGATCGCCACCTGCGCGGCCACCAGTGCCTTGCGGAAGAAAGTTCGAGCGGGCGTCGCGCGGACGCCTGCCAGCCATTCCAGGTTGGGACGCTCCAGCATCGGCGCGAGGCCAAACAGCAGGGCCGCGGCGAAGGCGGCGGCCAGCGCGAAGGCCAGCACCCGCAGGTCGATCCGGGCCTGCTCCAGCCGCAGCATGCCGTCGGGAGCCAGGGCCACGAACATGCGAACCAGTGCCCACGCAACGCCGCATCCGGCCGCGCCGCCACCCAGGCCGAGCAGCAGGCTTTCGGTCATCATCTGTCGGATTAAACGCCCGCGGCCGGCGCCGATCGCCGCGCGCATCGCCAGTTCCCGCCGCCGCGCGGCAGCACGAGCCAGCAGCAGGTTCGCGACGTTCGCGCAGGCCAGCAGCAGCAGGCCGAGCACCGCGCCCATCAGCATCCACGACGCCGCCTTCACTTCGTGGATCTGCCGGT
This sequence comes from Terriglobia bacterium, assembly GCA_963796675.1. GTDB lineage: Bacteria > Acidobacteriota > Terriglobia > Bryobacterales > Bryobacteraceae > CAWCDJ01. Next base: position 212,227 of record CAWCMS010000009.1, on the reverse strand, counting down.
CGCGCAGCGACTGCACCACCAGGTGTGCTTCCGATTGCAGCTCCTTCGGAACGTCGGCATGCAGTGTTTCTTCGAAGAGAGGCCGCATCTGTGCGCGAGCCTGATCGATCGATACGCCGGGCCGGAGACGTGCGAACGTACGCAGGAAGGAACTCGAATTCGCGGCGCGGGGCAGGGAAGTGTTGAGCTGTTCCGGCAGCATCAGGTCCACGTCGCCCAGTTGCGGCATTTCGAAATCGCGAGGCAGTACGCCGGCCACGCGCACCGGCCCGTCGTCGATGGTCACGGTCTGCCCGGCGATGGCCGGGTTGCCGCCGAAGCGCCGCTGCCAGATGCCGTAGGAGAGCAGCACCATGCGCGGCGCTCCGGGGCGGTCGTCTTCAGCCGTGAAATCGCGGCCGGCGGCGGGCCGGACCTCGAGCGTCCGCAGGAAATTCGCCTCCACCGAATAGCAGGTGAGCTGCTCGGGCGCTCCGCCCTGCACCAGGTCGCAGCGGGAACTCGGTCGCATCGAGGTCATCGACTGGAATGCCGTCTGCCGCTGCCGCCAGTCGAGGTAGCTGGCCACTACGTTGAATTCGTTGTTATCCACCGGCGCGAAGTAGCCGATGGAAACGAGCTGCTGATCGTGCGGGTAGGGCAGCGGCCGGAACAGAATCGGGTCGACCACGCTGAAGACCGCGGCGGACGCGCCCACGCCTGCCGCGATGGTAGCGAGGGCCACCAGCGCGAAGCCCGGTGACTTGCGGAATCCTCGCATGGCGTAGCGGACATCCTGCGCCACGCCTTCGAGCCACGGGCTCCAGTGAACCGCTCGCACCTCTTCGGCGGCGTACAGCGGGCTGCCGAACTGCCGGCGCGCCGTGGTGCGAGCCTCCTCGGACCCCGCGCCATGCTCGCGGTTCCACTCCTCGCGCATAGCGAGGTGGCTTTCGATCTCCTCCTGCCATTCCGCCTCGTGGCGGCGCTTGCCGAATGGCCACTTCATGCGAACCTCAGCACTTTCTGGATGCCCTTGGCCAGCGCGGTCCAGTTGGTCGCTTCTTCGGTGAGCCGTTCCTGCCCGGCTTCGGTAAGGCTGTAGAAGCGCGCCCGGCGCCCGTTCTCCGTGGTGCGCCATTCGCCGCGGATCAGCTTCTGCTTTTCCATGCGATGGAGCGCCGGGTAAAGCGAGCCCTCCTCCATGCGGAGCAGGCCGCCGGAAACGGATTGTACGTGGAGGGTAATGCCGAAACCGTGGTTGGGTTCGTGCTCGAGGGTTTTGAGCACGAGAAGTTCGAGAGCGCCTTGCAACTGATCGCGCGCCATGGGTGTCCCCTAGGTGTCTAGGGTAGCACAAGCGGATGCAAAATCAACTTCCGGCCCTTCGCGTAGGTCAGCTGCTTGCCGCCGGCCGTCCAGGATGACTCGGGTACTAGAAGGTTAATAGTACTATTTAGTATTTTCGGGTCTGGAAGACGCATGCTAAGTGTGTCGATGGATGAAGCCCCACTTTTATTCGGCCGTTCTACTCATGGCGGCCTTCGGTGCCAGCCTGCAGGGTGCATCGATCATCATGCCCGACCTCTCCACCGCGCCCACCGGATGGGTGATCGACCGGTACTCCCCGGCGGCCTTTGCGGACCTCGGTACCGTCGATGGCCGGAACAATGTTCTGGGGATCACGATCAGCACGGATGACGGCCTGTCGAGCCGCTCTGCGCCCTACCAGAGCAGCTTCTACAACACGCAGGGTATGGGTAATTACCTGGCCGGCGGCCCCGGCTCCTTGCTATCCGCGGATCTCTACATCCCGTCTTCCTGGACGAACCCGGACGACCCGAACTATGGCTCCTACCGGAGCGACATTTGGGGCGTCTTGAGCGATGCCACGTCGGTCACCGACTACGCCATCTTCGGATTCACGAATTACGGCGGTGCTCCGCGCTACCGCTTGTGGGACGACGAAACCGGCGCCTGGATCGATCTCGACACGCCCGTTCTGAGCGATGCGTGGACGTCGTTCGGCATCCTCTTCACAGGCTCGTCTTACGTTTATACGATCAACGGCGTGGTGGTCTATACGGACACCACCACCAACGGCAGCACCCACTTTTCCGAAGTAGACCTGCAGGCGTACAACTTCGCGGGTGACCCGAGCATCGGCGGCGCTGTGCCGCGTACCTATACCGCCTTGTGGTCAAATACGGCGGTGCCGGAACCGGGCATATGGACGCTGCTTGCCGGCGGCTTGGGCATTCTGATTTTGCGTCAGCGCCATCGCGGTTAGGCCGCCTCACTGCATGATACCCTTCGGGGTAGATGCCCAAAATTCAACGCGTTCTCATCAGTGTCACCGATAAGACCGGTATCGTCGATTTTGCCCGCGGATTGAACCAGCTTGGCGCCGAGATCGTTTCGACTGGTGGCACCGCCCGCATGATCCGTGAAGCCGGCATTCCCGTGCGCGATGTTTCCGACCTCACGGGCTTCCCCGAGATGCTCGACGGGCGCGTGAAGACGCTGCATCCGAAAGTCGCAGGCGGAATCCTCGCCATGCGCGCGCAGAGGAGCACATGCGGGCTCTCTCCCAACATGGCATCGCCCCGATCGATATGGTGGTGGTGAATCTCTATCGCTTCGAAGACGTCGCCGCGAAAGCGGACGCCCATCTCGACGAACTGATCGAAAACATCGACATCGGCGGGCCCACGATGATTCGAGCGGCCGCCAAGAATTACCAGGACGTCGCGGTGGTGGTCTCGCCCGCGGACTACACGACGGTTCTCGAAGAACTGCGCGCATCGGGCGGCCTTTGCCTGGAGACCCACTGGAAGCTCGCCAAGAAGGCCTTCCGCACTACCGCCGACTACGATTCCGCCATCAGTGCCCGTCTCGAGCAGGTCGGCCGCCCGGGCGTCCTGCCGCTCGATCTCGCCTTGCGAGCGCCCAAGTTGATGGATCTGCGCTACGGCGAAAATCCGCACCAGTCCGCCGCGCTCTACGGCAAACCGGGCGCGGGAATTGCCGGTGCGCAGCAGTTGCATGGCAAGGAGCTTTCCTACAACAACCTGGTGGATCTGGATGCCGCCTGGCAGCTGGTGTGCGAATTCTCCAGCCCTGCCGCAGCCGTCATCAAGCACACCAATCCGTGCGGCTGTTCGGAAGACCAGACGCTCGCCGAGGCCTATCGCCGGGCCTATGCGGGCGATCCGGTATCGGCCTACGGCGGCGTCATCGGGCTGAATCGCGAAATGGACGAAGAGACCGCCCGCGAGATCGCCAAAACCTTCATCGAAGCCATCGCCGCTCCCGGCTACACGGCCGAAGCGCTTGCGGTGCTGACCTCCAAGAAGAATCTGCGGCTGATGAAGGTCAGCCCCGGCCTGGATCCGCTGGTCGTGAAGTCGATCACCGGCGGATATCTCGCGCAGACCGCGGACAGCGCGGTGCTCGACCGCGCCACAGCCGTGGTGAAGTCGAAGCGCGCCCCGACGGATGCGGAATGGGCCGCGCTCGAGTTCGGCTGGAAGGTAACCAAGCACGTCAAGTCCAACGCCATTGTGTACGTGAATGCGGGACAACTGGTCGGCGTGGGCGCCGGCCAGATGAGCCGCGTGGATTCGGTGAAGATCGGCGCCATGAAGGCTGTGCTTCCGCTGGCCGGAACGGTGGTGGCCTCCGACGCCTTCTTCCCGTTCGCGGACGGAGTGGAAGAGGCCGTCAAGAATGGCGCCACCGCCTTCATTGAGCCGGGAGGCTCGGTGCGGGACGAAGATGTCATTGCGGCCGCCGACCGCCTGGGGGTCGCCATGGTCTTCACCGGCGTTCGCCACTTCCGGCACTAAACGCGCGCCAAACCGCGCCAAACCACGCCGCGAATCCGGCGGCGGACCTTTGCGAGTTCTGTTTCCTTAGTTGCTTCGTCTGAGCGAGTGGCGACAACGCCGGAAAGGAACTCAAATGAAGCTTCTCACTTCCAAGGTTGGTCTCTTCGCGGCGGCTGCTCTTTTCGCGGCCACGTTTACGGCAACGGCTCAGGCGCAGGAACGGCACTTATTCCGGGTTAATGTGCCCTTTACGTTCGTTGCGGGGGACCAGAGTATGCCGGCGGGAAATTACCTGGTGCGGCTCGATCCGCGATTCAATATGGTCGACCTGACTCCTACGGCCGGCACGGGTCTTCATCGCGTGATGTTGAAGGGAGATTTCGCGCGGCGGCCGGGAAAGACCCGGGACGGCGGACTGCTCACCTTCGCGAAATACGGCGACACGATGGTGCTGCATGGCGTCTGGGCGGATGGAGCGTCGGAAGGGCACGAGGTGGTGCGTAGTAAAACGGAAGTCGCGCTGGCACGAAGCGTTGCGCCGTCCTCGACCTCCGAATCCGACAGCACCGTCGAGATCCGCTGAGCGGATCAGACCAGAGACTCGATCATTTCCTGAAAGCGGGGATGCGAGCGAATGGAATCGAGATTCCCATCGTGTTCATACCAGGCTCTCTGCCTGAGCCCGCCCGCTGCGGCCTTGGATAAACACTCCAGGGCCGTGTCACCCAGCCCCAGCATCGCAAAGATGCAGCCGACGTTGTAAAGCAGCATAGGGTCGCCGGGCCGGATCTTCAGTGCCCGCCCGGCGGCCTCCTGCCCCTTCTCCTTTTCACCCAGGGCGACCAGCCCGTTCGCGGACATGTAGAGCGCGCGGGCGTCGTCCGGGTGAAGCTTCAGGTGGCGTCGCGCGAGTTCGACGCCTTTGCGGCGCGCGGCCTGCGCGTTCTCGGGCTCGCCCAGCGTGTCGTATACCTGCGCGACCAGCAGCGGCGGTTGATAGTCTTCGGGACGCGCGGCCATCGCCTGTTCATAGAGCTCGGCGGCCCGAGTGAATTTGCCGAGGGCGAAGCAGTGGCGCGCGTAGAAGTAGTTGGCCTCGAAGAGGCACGGGTCCAGCCGCAGCGCCTCTTCGTAGGCTGCCTCGGCCAGACGGTTCCTGCCATCGAGCGAGAGCGCGAGCGCGCGCGAAGCTCGCGCCTGCGCGCCGGCGGTGTTCAACTCCACGGCCTTTTCGCTGGCCCACTCGGCCTGCTCGCGGAGGGCGTCGCTGCGGTCGGAATACAGGTAAAGGTACGACCAGCAGTCGGCCAGGCCGGCGTAGGCCTGGGACGATGCCGGGTCGATTTCCATCGCCCGCAGGAACAGTTGCAGCGCGCATTCCACCGATTCGGGACTGTACTGATAGTAGTATTCGCGCCCGCGCCGGTAGCACTCCTCGGCGCCCACCCCTTCGGCGGCGCCGGCGGCCATCACCAGAGTTCGGCCAAGCGCCTCGGAAACGTGGCGCGCGATTTCGTCCTGTAGCGCGAAAACCTCCGTCAGTTCACGATCGAACTGCGCCGACCACATTTGAAAACCGCTCTCCGCTTCCGTGAGCCGCACTGCGATGCGCAGCCGGTTGCCCGATTTGCGCACGCTGCCTTCGAGCAGGCTCGTGACGCCCAGCCGGCGGCCGATCTCGCGGAATCCCGCGCCCGCCGCCGCCTGGAACGAAGCGGTGCGTGAGGCCACGCGCAGGCCCGGAATGCGTCCCAGGGAGGCAATGATCTCCTCGGCGGTCCCTTCGCAGAAATACTGCTGGTCCCGTTCGGGGCTCAGATCGGCAAGCGGCAGCACCGCCACAGAAGCTTCCGTGCGCGGCTCCGCTCCGGCGCCGCGTCGCGACCACCACGCGTCGAGCTCCGATTTGTATGCGAAGACGGAACCGAGTTTGTCGTGGCGAAGCCGGTGCACGGGCAGGCTTTCGTCCCGTTCCCAACGCTGTACGGTGCGCGCACCGCGCTTCAGGTAGGCGGCGATTTCCTTCCAGGAATCCAATCGATCTGCCGGGCGGGACATTCCTTCTCATTCTGACGTGGCGCGGTCCAAAACGCACCGCTTTCGGTCTACCATGGGCGCATGGCCCCGGATGAGCAGTTTATGCGCGAAGCTCTACGCCTGGCGCGCGAAGGCGGAGAGGCCGGCGAAGTCCCGGTCGGCGCCGTCGTGGTAATCGGAGGCGAGATCGCCGGAGCCGCCTGGAATGCTCCCATCTCCCGTAACGATCCCACGGCCCACGCCGAGATTCTGGCGATTCGCGAGGCCTCAGCGAAGGTAGGAAACTACCGGCTCACCGGCGCGACGCTCTACTGCACGCTCGAGCCGTGCGTGATGTGCGCCGGCGCACTGGTGGCGGCGCGCATCGGCCGCCTGGTCTTCGGCGTCCGCGACCTGCGCTTCGGCGGCGTCCGCAGCAAGTTCCAACTGGCCGATTCGGACATTCTGAATCACCAGATGGAAGTGGTGGAAGGCGTACTCGCGCCCGAGTGTGTCGAACTGCTGCGTGGCTTCTTCTCGGGGCGCCGCGGATGAGCTCGTCAGACCGGCCGGCAGAGGTCGTCACCCAGTTCGCGCTGGAACCGCCGCAGTCTCTCCAGTAACTGTTTCCCCATCGCTGTGTACTTCGGATCGGCCGAAAGGTCGGCGGTTTCCCACGGATCTTTCCGCAGATCGAAAAGCTGGGTGACGCCCGCTTTCGGATACACGATCAATTTGTGCTCTTCGGTGCGCACCGAGCGCTGCAGATCGCGATACCAGCAGAAGACGGCGTCGTGCGCGGAAGAAGATTCGCCACGCAGCAACTTCCCCAGGCTCGGGAATTCCACCGTCGCCGGTGCGGGGATGCCGGCCAGCTCGCAAGTGGTGGCGAAGGTGGAGTGCTGGTAGATCATCGCCTCAATTCGCTTGCCTTTAGGAATGCCCGGCCCCGCGATCACGTAGGGCATCCGCACGCTGTGTTCGTAGAGATTCTGCTTGCCCATCAGGCCGTGTTCGCCGACCGCCAGCCCGTGGTCCGAGGTCAGCACGACGTAGGTGTTCGCCGCCTTTCCGGAAGCATCGAGCGCATCGAGAATCCGCCCGATCTGTTCATCCATGTACGTGATATGCGCGTAATATTCGGAGCGGTGCAGTCGCACGGCTTCGCGCGAGCGGGGAAACGGCGCCAGCAGTTCGTCGCGGATCTTCAGTTCTCCGTTATCGAAGGGATGCTCGGGAAGATAGCTGGGCGGGATGGCGATTCGTTCCCTGGGGTAGCGATCGACGAACGCGCGGGGAGCCTGCCGGGGGTCGTGCGGCGAGTTGAAGCCCACATAAACGAAGAACGGCTTTTCGGCGCGGGCCACGCCGCGCAGGTGCTCGATGGCCCCGTCCGCCCAGATTTCGGCCGAATGTTTGATCGGCACCTTGGCGCCTCTTTGCCACTGCGCCGTCTCGAGCCACTGGCCTTTGCGAGTGGTGTCCCAGGGTGTCCAACGGTCTCCGGCACTGGGACGGCGGTAGGCGTCGGGACCGGATTCGAACATGCCGGGCGAAACCGGGCCGGTGCGTTGGAAACTACGGGACAGGGCGGCGTCACTGAGGTGCCACTTGCCGATCAGATACGTGTCATAGCCGGCCCGGCCGAAGGTTTCGCCCCACAGGGGGGCGCTTTCGAATTCGTGACGCGCCCGGAAAGCCGTGAGTCCGGAATTGAGCATCGTCCGGCTGGGCATGCAAACTGCGGCCGACCAGGAACCCTGGTGGAAGCAGTGGGTGAAGGTGCATCCTCGCGAAATCAGCCGGTCGATCGATGGAGTTGCCACCTCGGCATTGCCGAGCGCTCGCACGCCGCGGAAAGTCAGGTCGTCTGCAATGAGGAACAGGATGTTTGGCCGCGCTTGCGGCTGTCCCATCGCCTGACCGGCCGCTGCCGCGATGGCGGCGGCCCGCAGGAAGTCCCGGCGATCCATCCATTCACCCGCGTGATTCGGACTCACGTGAGAATCGTATTCGTTTTGACGCTCGGTAGCAACGCGCCCCGTCTCCGCGGCGCCCGCAGGGAGATCTGCTCCACATTTCCTGAGCCCGCGGTCGGCAGGTGGCATCCAAGGACAGTGAGGGCGGAACCGGGTGCGAATGGGCGATGAGGAGTTGAACTTCACCGATGAAGAAGCCCGCTGCTGGGCGGACGACCCTCGAAACCAGGCGAACCGAAAAAACCTTGTTTGGTCGGCTTTGCTGGTGCTCATCTTGTTTGGAATCGCACTCATTGCCATCGCCTGGCTCGCAAGTGCGAGCGGTCCCGCTACCCGGAATCCGAGGCTCGGTCGCAACCGTCCGGTCTCGCCGGCAGCTTGCAGGAGGATAGTATGACGATCAACGAAGAACTCGATCTCGCCGAAAAAGAATTTCAGGAAGTTCCTGAAGTGGACGTGCGCGGGGGCGAAGCCGTTATCCGCATCAACCTGACCAACGCGGTGGAAGAGCGGAAGGTGAAACTCCCCAAGACCGTCTGGGGGTAATGACAGTCCGCTTCCCGGGTGGACAATGTTAACCGAATTGCGCTGGCAGAAAGAACTCGAGCTCATGCGAAGCGTCTTTCCCCAGTTCCGGCCCTACGCCCGATGTTCGGCTGCAGGGATGGACACCCGGGTCGACCCCGCTTCCGCGTATAACCTCGCGGAATTGGGCGCCGCTCCCGCATTCGGATTCGAAGGCCGGCTGATTGGGCCGGTATCGAGGCGCTTGTACCGGGTGGTGCTGGAGGCCGAGCCAACTACTTATCCGCAGTGTCCGCCCAATGTCTATCTGGACCCGATGGTGGGGCACTGCTGGATCGGCGTTTCGAGCAAGCGAACGTTGTGCGTCACGCGAACGTGGCGCCCCGCCCAATCGACCTTCGCCAACACGCTGCTGGTGGTCGTCAAGTACCTCGACGAGCATGACGGCCAGCCGGACGCCATGTAGGTGGCACCGTGACGGACGCAGCTTTCTACGCCCGGAACCCCGGGGAGCGCGCTGCGCTCACGGGAACGGAGGCCACCATCATCGGCTGCGGCAGCTTCGGCAGCGCGCTCGCGGACATGCTGACGCGCGCCGGCATCGGGCGGCTGACGCTGATCGATCCGGAATTATTCTCCATCGAAAATGTAGGGCGTCATGTGCTGACGCCGAAGGATGTCGGGCGGCCGAAGGTCGAAGCCCTGGCCGAGCGTCTGCGCGAGATCAATCCCGCATTGGAAGTCGATGCACGCCATGAGCGGTTTCATGACGGCCGGGGGCTTTTGGTCTGCTGCACGGACTCCCGCCGCTGCGAATCGATGGTGAACGGCGTCTCGCTCGCGCGCAACCTTCCCGTGGTCTACGCCGCGGCGTATGGCGCCGTGCGCGCCGGTGAAGTACAGATCGCGATCCCCGGAAAGACCGCCTGCCGGGAATGCTTCGCGCAGTTCCGCGATGTGGACGATTCGCCGCCGCCGCGGGAGCGCTACACCGATCCCGATTACGACGAGACGCGCGTACCCGGCCAGACCGGGCTGTGGGGCTCGGTGCTGGCGGTTTCGGGAATCGCGTTCCACGCCATTCTGGCGGTGCTCGGGATTCGCGGTTCGATCGATCCGGACCGCTCGCTTTGGATCGTCAATTTGGATTACGCGGGCTTCCAGCCTTTTGCCGTCACCTTCGCCCGCGTTGCCAAAGGCTGCGCGGTGTGCGACGAAAGCCAGGTAGCCGGGCTGACGCTTTGAGGCTTTACCGCTGCCACAGGATGTACCGCGCTTCAAGCGGTACGAACGCTTCCGGGTGATAGGGAACCAGGCGTGGCGTGAAGTCGCCCGCCGGCCGGTTGGCGGGTACGCGTGCGGAGTAAAGGTAGGCGCGAACCGCTCCAACCAGTTCCGCGCCGCGCTCCATCGTCTGGCGCGCGGCCGGCGATTTACCGGCGTCGGCATATAGCTCCACGCGGACGGCATCCGGGCCCAGTTCGTCGAGATAGACCTGGACTTCGAATAGCCACATGTCGTCGCGCCGCTCCACCCGCAGGCCGCCGAAGCGGATGGCCTCCCAGTGTTGGGCAAGCTGGGCCTGCCAACGCACCAGGTCTTTGCCGATCGCGCTCTGCTGTGCGGAGCGCCGCTCGAATGCGGCGGCCGCGCCCAAATAATACTGCTCGGTGTATTCGCGCAGGGCGCGGTTGGCGGAGAACTGCGGCGTCAGGAGTGCCATGCTTTCGCGCATGCGCGACACCCATCCAGTGGGAACGCCGTGCGCGTCGCGGCGGTAGAATTCGGGCACCACGTCGTGCTCCAGCAGTTGGTAAAGCGCCTCGGCTTCGGCGGCGTCCCAGGCCGGGTCGTCGCCGTGTTCCTGTCCGTCGCCCAGGCTCCAGCCCACCTGCGGCGTGTAGGCTTCGGCCCACCAGCCGTCCAGTTCGGAAAGATTCAGGCCGCCGTTCACCAGCGTCTTCATGCCGCTCGTGCCGCTGGCTTCCCAGGGGCGTCGCGGAGTGTTGATCCAGACGTCCACGCCCTGCACCAGGTGTGCGGCCAGAATGCTGTCGTAATCGGCCAGGAACATGGCGTGCGGCCGGACGTCTTCGCGATGCACGAACTCAGTCCACTCGCGAATCATTTCCTGCCCGGTAGTGTCCTGCGGATGGGCCTTGCCGGCGACGATGATCTGCACGGGCCGTTCGCGATTGCACAGGATGCGGACCAGACGCTCGCGGTCTCGCAGCAGCAGGTTGGGGCGTTTGTATTCGGCGAAGCGGCGCGCGAATCCGAGGGTCAGGGTATTCGGATCGAAGATGCGGGCAGCGGTTTCGAGGGCGGCCGGCGGCGCGCCCTGCGTGGCGAGCTGCCGCGTGAGCCGGCGGCGGGCATATTCCACCAACTCCGCGCGTGCTTCGCTGCGCATCTGCCACAGCCGTTCGTCGGGTACGGCGCGGAGGCCTGGGGCCGCGCACTCGAGCGTGCCGACCCAGCGGCCCTTGCCGCAGGCGTCGGTCCACAGACGGTCGGCGGCGGCCGAATCCCACGTCGGCGTATGGACACCATTGGTGACCGATCCGACCGGCACTTCCGCCTGGGGCCACCTCGGAAACAGCGGCTGAAAAATGCGGCGGCTGACCTCGCCGTGCAGCCGGCTGACACCGTTCACCGCGCCGCTGCCGCGCATCGCGAGGTACGCCATCTTGAACGGCTCGGTGCTGTCGCCCGGATCGCGACGGCCGAGCGCCAGGAGCTGTCGCATCGAAATCTTCAGCCGGTTCTCGGCGTAGTTCGTCAGATATTTTTCGATCAGCTCCGGCGGGAAGCGATCGAAGCCGGCTTCCACCGGCGTGTGCGTCGTGAACAGATTGCCGGCGCGCGTCACCTCGAGCGCCACTTCGAACGGCTCGCCCGAATCCTCCATGTAAGTGCGGGCCCGCTCGAGAACGGCGAACGCGGCGTGGCCTTCGTTCAAATGGCAGACCTCGGGCCGCTGCCCGAGCGTGTGCAGCAGCCGCCATCCGCCGATCCCGAGCACCAGTTCCTGCATCAACCGCAGTTCCGGACCGCCGCCGTAGAGCTCGCTGGTGATGCCGCGATATTCGGGAAGATTCGCCGGATCGTTGCCGTCGAGCAGATAAAGCGTCTGCCGCCCGACCTGTACCTGCCAGGCGCGGATCCAGATCCGGAAGCCTGGCAGGTTCACGGGCAGGCGCAGCCAGTCTCCGTTGGCATCGCGCACGGGCGTAACCGGAAGCTGGCCCGGATCGTTGAACGGGTAGAGCGCCTGCTGCTGGCCATGCGCGTCGATCATCTGCCGGAAGTAGCCCTGCTGATAGAGCAGCCCGATCGCGGTCACTGGCACGCCGAGGTCGCTCGCGGCCTTAAGTTGATCGCCCGCAACGTTGCCCAGCCCGCCGGAATAGATCGGGAGTGCCTCGCTGAGCATGAACTCCATGCTGAAGTAGGCCACCGAGTTCAGCGGCGAGCCGGAATGCCGCCCCTGAAACCACGAAGGTCCTGTTTCGACCTCACGCTTCTCCGCCAGGACCCGGTCGAGCGTCTCGCGAAAGGTGGCGTCAGCCAGCGCGGCTTCGAGTTTCCGCGGCGACGTGGTTTGCATAACGACCCACGGGTTATTCGTGAGTTCCCAGAGTTCGCTGTCGAGGCTGGCCCACAGCGCATCCGCGGCGTGGTTCCAGGAGCAGCGCAGGTCGAGTGCTAACTCGGCCAGGAGTTCGAGTCCGCTTCGGTCGGGCGTGTTCATTGAGAGAAATCCCTGGGCGGCCGCCCTGTTTCGAGTATAGCGTCAGCGTGCCGAATCGCCTGCGATGCGGCATACCGAAAGATCCTGGTTCCGATAGGGACACATCAGGCCCGGCGGCCCGGGACTCTGCACGACCACCCACGTGACGGGGTATTCGTCCGCGAGGCGCCGGAAATCCTTCGCCTGAAAATGCGCCCACCCGCGTTCGGCCTGTGACTCGCTCTTCCAATCCGCGGCCAATTGGGGAAAGAGCGATACCGCGCCGCTGTCCTTGACGTCATCCGCCAGAACGCTGCGCTCCGCCACGGCGCGGAAGCCGTGCAAATCCTCGCCGGGGCTCAACATGTAGTCCGGATCGAGTGCGAAAACGGCGTCCTTGGGAGTATTGGCACGGATCCAGAGAAATGCCTGGTCCCAGTCGTTGGAATAAGTGACGCCCGGCCACTCCACGTGCGGGCTGGCCGGGTACGCGGCACTCTGCGCGATCCACATCCCGACGGCCAGGGGCGCCAGCAGCGAGAACCATCGCCAGCGAGTACATTTCAACACATACTCGGCGAGCAGACCGCCCAGCAGAAGAAGAAAGATGACGTAGAGAAGCTGGAAAGCGCGCATTGGCTGCAGACGCACGTAGTTCTCGAGATGCGGCGAACTGGACAGGATCAGGGCGGCGGCGGTAAACAGCAGGCCGAACCACACCAGCGTGCGTGCCAGGCTGCGGAATGCGGGCGTAGTTCCCCGCAGATTTACCGAAGACAGCCATGCCAGGATAGCCAGGGGAGCCGCTGCGCCGAGCCATTCGTACCAGCTTCCAGTTGAAGAGGAAGAAGTACGTTCGCGAGAGCAGCGCTTCGCGTGCGGCTCCGCTCGAAGGCTGGAACGGAAAGACAAACGGCACGCCGGCGAGGAGCGCCGCGGAGCGTTGGCGCTTCACCATCTCCAGACACACCACGAGCGCCGCGGCGTAGACCATCATCTGGATATGGATCAGCCCCGCGAACAGCATCCACGCGGCTGCCTGCTTCCGCCGCCCCGAGAGATAGCAGGCGATCGCAAAGACCGTAGCGGGTGTGGAGAGCGAGCGCGCGGTCAAATAAGGATCCATGACGACCAGCGCGGTTCCCGCCACAGGCAGGCTCAAAGAGGCCGCCACGATGGCGACGGCCCCCCAGCGCGCGCGGCGGCTATCGAAACAAGCGCCGGCCAACTGCCAGGACGCGGCCAGTAGTAGAAAAATGCCCGCGAAATGCCAAAGAAAGATCGCGAGGTCGGGTGTGAGACCGGAGAGTTTTGCGGATTCGCCGACAATGTTCGAGAAGAAAGAGAGGTGCGCGTGAGAGAGGAAAAACTCCGAGCCGAAGGGATAGAGCGAGGGATCGGCTACCTTTTTCACTGCGGGAACGTAAATTGCGGCATCGTCGGCGCCCAGGTGATACCCGTGCACCAGCACCGCCAAGAAGGCGATCGGCAGCAATGCTGCGGCTTCGAGAAGCTTAGAAGAGAACGTCGAAGTCGCCCGTGTAGAAGCGGCCCCGCTGGCCGAAGAAGAGGCCGTAAGCGGGGTCAGCAATGTTTCCATGGAACGCCTCCGGGTTGAAATGGTCTGTCAGGTTATAAGTGCTGATCGAAAGCCGGACTGTGTATTTCGGACTAACCTTGATATCTTTCGAAAATCGCGCGTCGAGAGAAAAGAAATTGGGGAACCGGCTGGAATTCGGTATCCCCACGTATTGCTGGGCGGCGTCCGTCACGACGTACGGAAAACCGTTGCGATACTCCACCATCGGCGCGATACGAAACCCCTTGGGGAGTTTCAAGACGCCCCATGCGAGGAATCGGTTCGGCAAATCGGTAGGAAGATTTCCGAACTGGTTCGGACGGATGAGGGGAACCGGAAAGGTGCCCAGATAGTTTGCGAAATCATTCAGGTCGCCGCGCGCGCGGCTGCGGACATAGGAGAAAAATAACTGCCGGTTGGAGCTCAGGTGGACCCGCGCCGTAACTTCGAATTGGTGATAGCGCGATTGGCCGGTTCCGGAAAGTAAGTAGGCGCCGGTCGAAGCCGGACTGGCCGGCGGAATCGCATTCATCACCACCAGCCCCGACGATTCGTTCTGCGTGTAGCCCACTCTCAGTCGCAGGCGCTCGGTAAGGGGCTGCTCGATCATCACGCTGCCCGTGGCGCTGCGCGGCGTGAAGTTGCCCGCCTCCTGCTCCTGGAAGACAAACGGCGTGGTTGTGGTCACTGTGCCGAGGCCGTTCTGGTAGAAGAACGGGCCGCCCCCAATTGTTCCGTCAGCGCCGTACATCGTCAGGACCGGATTCGGATAATGATCGAACGAATAGACGTTGAGGGGGACTCTGTCGTAGAAGAGGCCGAAGCCGGCGCGAATCACGGTTCCGATGTTAGCAAACGGATTCCATGCCACTCCGACGCGCGGCGCAATGCGAAAGCTTTCCGTCACTGCCTGCGATTCCGCTCTGACCCCCAGGTCTAACGACAGATGTGGCGAGACCATCCAATGGTCCTGCCCGAAGATAGTATATTCGGTATCCCACGCGCGAAACGGTTGTCCGCCGGCAAAAGTGATCCGTTCCAGCAGTTGGTTGCCGGCGTCTACGATATTAATCGGGTGCTCGAAGACTTCGCCGTTGTCCGAACTCTCGGCCAATCCCGCGCCCACTTTGAAGTTGTGGGCGCCCAGCCAGTTTACCGGGGCAAAGCTCATCACCGGAGCCCAACTGATTCGCGAGGCATTGCGGTTCTGCTGTGCGAAATAGTTCCCGCTATTTCCACCGGGCGCGATGGTCAGGTCCTGGTTGCCCTGTCCCCAGACGCGGGCGTCGAAACGCGTCGCCGAAAGCGTGTTCTCCAGCAGGCCTCCCCAAAGGGTCAGCCGGTCCGCCAGCGTTACGGTGTAATTGTCGGTATTGGCGTCGGGAGAGGTGGGCAGTGGGTTGAAGTAGTTTAGGTTCGCATACTCCAGCTTCTGCGGCGCCACATGGATCGTGGCCGTCACCATCTGCCTCTGCGAGGCAATCCAGTCGAACTGCGCGAACGAATTCACGCCTTCCTTCTTCTTCTGGTTATAGGGGAACGGCAGCTCGAAAACCTCTGTCTTGCGAACCTCATACTCCAGGCCCTCGGAGAAGTAGAGCTTGCCCGGAATGATCGGACCTTCTACGTTGAGGCGCGGCGTCGTATCCGCCAGCCCGCGCAACTGGTAGCTGCGGATGCGGAAGTCGGGAAACGGATCGTTCAGTTCCCACTTCCACTTGTCTCCGCCGCGGCGCGTCTCCACCGAGACCAGGCCGGCCGTGAACCGGCCGTACTCGGCCAGAAACGGAGTCTGATAGACGTCCAGTTTCTGCACGCTGTCGATTGGAACGGTGAGTCCGAATTGTCCGGTAGCCGGATCGGTGACATCCGCCGAATTGACGATCATGGCACTGCGGTGTTCTCCGGCGGCGGAGAGGCTGAGGCCTCCGTTCGGAGCGCGGACCACGCCGGGTATCAGAGGGAGGGCGTCCGCGACTGTCGGAGGCCGGCCCGGCAGTTGCTTTGCCAATGCTACCGGCACTTCCGTGGGCGGCGACCCACCCTGTTCCACGGGCGCCGCTTTGTCCGTCACCTGAATGCTCTCCTGCCGCGCGAGCGAGGGCACCATACGGAAGTCGATCGAAGCCGGCCCCTGTTCGGAAACTTCGATTTCCGCCTTCTGCGCCGGTTCGAAGCCCTCCTTCTCGCCGGCAATCTCATAATGGCCCGGCGGGACCGCGGCGAAGGAGGCGTGTCCGGAAGCGTCGGTTACGGCCGAAGCGATCACGGCTGCTCCCGAATTCAACTGCAGCTTCGCGCCCGGCACGGGCTGGTTTGAGACATCGGTTACGGAGACCTCGACGGTCACCGCCGCGAAGGCTGCGGCGCTCGATAGCAGGAGCGCCACGCCACAGAGTCGCGACCCTGAGAGTGCGGGCATCGGGAACCCCGACTATTTAAGCTGGGAAACCGAGGGTTTGTTAGGATGCGCTACCGTGTGAATGCTGATCTGCACCCGGTCGCTCACCCGCAGGAAGAATGTGCTGGGATTCTTCATCCCCCACTTCACGTAGGGCACTTCGAACTGCGCGTCCGCCGTGTATTGACCGTTGCCCGCCTGCACGTCCATCGGCATCACCAGTTCGTGGGCCGCGCCGTGAATCGAAAACGTGCCGTGGAGCTGGACTTTCGACGTGCCTTCCTCGAGCACTTTGCCGATCACCTGGTCGGGGCGAAAGACGATCTCGGGGAACTTGCCGGTTTCGAGGATATTGCTTCGCATGCGGGAATCGCGCGCCGAACTGCCGCTATTGCCGCTGGACGCATCCACTACCAGCTCGCCCGAGGCCTTCCCGGTATCGGGGTCGAATCGCATGGTGCCCCGCTTGAGCAGAAACTTTCCGTGGACTGTGTGAAGCACATCGCCCAGCGTGAATTCGACCTGCGTAGCGGCTGGATCGATCTGGAGTTCCCTATCCCCTTGCTGCGGGGAACCCATCGCGGCGGCCAGCAAAACACCGCAAGCTACCTGTGGAATCATCAGGCGCAACAGCATCTTCTTCATAGCGTCAACATCTCCCATCCGAATGACAGAGTACTGGTGAAGAATCGAGAAACACTCAGGGCCCCCACGTGCATCGCCAGCATGTCGGAAAACAGCCGGGGCTGCGCGATCATCGCTCCGAAGGCGCGGCCGCGAAGACGTTGGTGCTCGAGCAGCAGCATGAAATCGGCCATGAACGCCGGACGGCGGCCGATCCGCCGGTGCGCTTCCTGATATTGCGCCAGGTCGCCCGCTTCAAGCGCCCCGGCAACCGAGATCGCGTGCTGAAACAGGAGGCAAAGGCCTTCGCCGTGATCGCATCGACCGAACCCGAAGCGTCCCCGACCAATGCCACGTTGTCCCGGTATACGGCCTTGAGCCGGCGCGATGCGGAAACGCCGCCGCGCTCCAGGGTGGCTGCGCCGGCTGCACCAAGGCGCCGCGCGACTTCCGGGAAACGCGGCAGCGCCTCGTCCAGGCGGAGTCGCTGGTCGCGCGAAATCAGCACGACGCACACCTCGCCCGCGGAAATCGGCGTGACGTAAAGCTGGCAGTCCTGGCCCCAGTGGATCTCCATGAATTCGCTCCACGGGGCTCACCCGGTAATGGCGGCGAAAACCGAAGCGTTTGCTGTCGCTGCGGCAGGCATCGAGGCCCGCCCAGCGGCGGACCGCGGAGCGGCCCCCGTCCGCGCCCACAATCCAGCGCGCGCGCACCAGGCCGTCCTGCTCCAGACGCCGCTCCGGTCCAGGCCCGTGATGCGGTGCCGTATGCCAGCCGCACACCGGCATCCGCGGCGCGCGCAACCATCATTTCGTGCAGAACGGTGCGCCGCAGGCCAAAGCCCGTGCCATTCGGAAAATCGGCCTCGACCGCGCGGCCGCCATCCGCGAAACGAATCCCTCGAAACGGTTGTCCCGCCGCCGTCACGTCCAGCCCGAGAGTGCGGGCGGCTGCAACGCCGTCGGGCATGATCCCTTCCCCGCAGGCTTTGTCGATCGGCGGTACCGCGCAATCCGCGAGGGTCACATCGAAGCCGCGCTGACGGGCGGCGATGGCGGCGGCCAAACCGGCCGGACCGCCTCCGATTACGAAGACGTCGGTAGAAGCTGGTAGTTGCGTCAATAGGTCTCTGACCGTGAGGTCTCTTGCCCTTTCGCACGCGCTCCCTCACGGTCGCGCCTCTGTGTCCTCAGAGCCGCGACCGTGAGGGGAGCGGGTTGGTTTTGGAACGAAACTTCGCAGTCGAAGCACTTAGTTACTGTCCGGCTCCGGCATCGGGGAGGTCCAGACGCGCAAGTTCCTCGCGATACAGAGGATTGTGCGGAAACTCGCGAGTCAGGCCGGCCAAAATCGCTTTTGCCTTAGTCACGTCGTGGTCGCGAAGCGCCGCGACTCCGAGCAGCAGCCGCGCGAATGGAGCCAGATAGTGCCCCTTTTCCGCGGTGAGCCTGAGCTTTTCGAGTCCGGTCGCTTTGTCCGTCTGCGCGCCCGTCATGCGAAGGAACCAACGGACCGGCGCCGGCTTGACGCTCAACATGTAGTTCTCGACACCGACTGCCAGCCAGGCGTCGTAGAACTGTGGATCGCTCGCCAGCAATTTCTCCGCTGCGATGCGGCCGGCTTTCATTTCCTGAAGCGACGAAGTGTACTTCTTCTCGATCAGCGCCAGCCAGTCGGAGTGCAGGCCGCTCTGCAGGATGAAAGCGAACTGCGAATTCTTGTCGTTCGGCCGGGCGCTCGCGAGCCCGCGTGTCTTTTCGAGCGCCGCTTCGAACTGGCGTTTCAGCACAGGGTCTGGCGTAAGCTTGTGGTCCGTGATGAAGTGCTGGTCGTGAGTGAAGAACTCCGATTGCAGGATGTGCAGGCGGTCGAACTCGCTGAATAGATAGGCCGCCGCGTCCGAAACCGGCCCCATCGGATCTTCGGGATGCTGGTCTTGCCAGGTCCGGAAGGTCTGGTGCGCCTCGGCGAACTGGAGGTTGTACATCTGCCGGTAGCCTTCATCGAGCAGTGACGCCGGCTGGGCCAGGAGCGCCGGAGCGGCGATCAAAGCGGTGAGGACGAGAATCGAAACGCGGTGCTTCATAGATGACTAGATGTTGACAGCCCTTCGTGCCAGTCCTAGCGCTTCACTCCAAAAAGAAGGCGACGTGTGCGCTTGGTCCACCGTTTCCCGGATAGATGTAACAAAATCGTCCAGTTGCTGCTGGTTGACCACCAGCGGCGGAGCGACCTTCAAGACCATGAAGTTGTTTCCGCAGATCTGCGTCAGGATGTTGTGATCGCGGAACATCCGCATCACCAGCACCTGGCCGAACATTCCAGCATGGATGCGGCGGAAGGCTTCGAACGCCACCCGCTGGCGAAGCTGTCGCGGCGCCCGAAACTCGATTCCGGAAAGCATGCCCTCGCCGCGAACTTCCTTCACCATTTCGTAAGGGGACAGCGCTTCCCGCAGACGGCGGCGAAGTTCCATTCCTAACGCCTCTCCGCGTGTTCCGAGCGACTCGCGGTCCATGACCTCGAGGGTGGCGAGTCCGGCGCGCATGGCCAACGCATTTTCGCCGTAGGTCGAGGTGTGAACAATTGCGCGCTTCAACGAGCTGTAAATCGTATCGGAGATCGCTTCCGTGGTGAGCACGGCCCCCACCGGCACCAGGCCTCCGGAAAGGGCCTTGGCCAGGATCACCATGTCCGGATCGAGCCCGATAGCGGTGCGCCGCCAGAAACGGTCCGGTTCGATACATCCCGGTCTGCACTTCATCGAGCACGAACAGCGTGCCGTACCGCCGGCAGAGCGCCTGGGCGGTTTGCATGTATTCCGCGGTGGGCACCTGGATCCCTGCCTCCGCCTGGATCGGCTCCACGATGAAGGCGGCGAAGCGGCGGGTCGCGAGCCGCTCTTCCAGCGCTTCGAGTGAGCCGAAGGGAACGCTCGCCGTGCCCGGCAGCATCGGGCCAAAGCCCTCGCTCCAGAAAGAGTCGCTCATCAGAGAGAGCGCTCCGCAGGTTAGGCCGTGAAATGCTTTTTCCGCGTAAAGCAGCCCATCGCGCCGTGTGTACGCTCGCGAAAACTTGATCACGGTCTCGACACCTTCGCTGCCGGAGCTGCAGAAGACTGCGCGGCGCAGGCGCCCGCCGGCTCGCTCGGTCAGGCTCTGTGCCAGATAGCCTGCCAGTTCGGGAACGTGGCTCTGCAGCATCGCCGGCCCGCTCAGATCGAGTTCATCCTTCAGTGCGGCTATGATCTGCGGATGGTTGTGGCCGACGTTATGAACGCAATAGCCCGAAAGGAAATCGAGAATGCGGCGGCCGTCCGACGTGAACAGTTCCACGCCGGAGCACCGGTCGTAAGTCACGTTCATTTCCAGGAGGTTTAAGAGACGAACCCATTGCGGGTTGACTCGCTCGGCGTAGGCACGGTCGAGCGAGGGCACGGCTCGAATGGCTGACATCCAATCCCTTTTGAGTGCGGAGTGTGAATCCCTACAGGTCGTGGGACGGCGCTACTATCATCCGCGTTTCGGGAAATAGGTCTATGGATTTTTGTAGGGGATTGGCCCCATTAGGTTATCTGCTGGATTCCCGCGCAATTAAAGTGGGTTCGATGACCACGGTCCGCGATTGACGCTTCCGCTTCGAAGTGATGGCCTTCATGAGGATCTCGGCAGCCTGCTGGCCGATCGAAGCGCTGCTCTGGTCGATGGTGGAAAGCGGCACGCGCAGCAGGTCCGAATAGTGAACGTTGCCCACGCCGATGACTTTGACTTCGCCGGGAATGGCGATGCCCATTTCGAGAATGGCCTTCATGGCGCCCGCGGCGGTCGGGTCGTTGTACCCGAAGACACCGTCGGGCGGCGGATCGAGAGCGAACAGTCTGCGGGCGGCTTCGTAGCCACCGGCATCGTCGGCGGCGTGGACCACGTAACACTCGGGCGCCGGAAGGCCGGCCGCGGCCAGAGCGTCGCGATAGCCCTGATAGCGTCCCGCGCCCGGTGCATTGGAGCGGCCGGAGATGTGGGCAATCCGCCGGCAGCCCCGCTCGATCAAGTGCGTGGTGGCGAGGCGGCCGATCGCTTCGTCGTCGGCCCCGACATAAGAGGCCTGAAGGCCGGGAATGCGGCGGTCGATCAGCACGTAGGGGACGCCGCGCGCTTCGATCCGGCTGAAGGGCTCCTGGTTAGCCGGTCCCTGCGCGGATGCCAGAATGAGGCCGTCCACCTGCCGCCCCAGCAGACGATCGATCTCGCTCGCTTCCGCCTCGCCGTCTTCTTCGGAATTGAAGATCACGACGTCGTAGCCCAAGGGACGCAGCGCGGTCGAGACGCCCTTGGCGATTTCCGCGAAGAACGAGTGCATCAGGTCGGGCACGATCAACCCGATCATGAAGGTCCGCCGAGCCGCCAGGCTGCGCGCCACCCAGTTCGGCTGATAGTTGACTTCTTTGACCCGTTCGAGGACCCGCCGGCGAGTCTCCGCGCCCACATCCGCACAGCCGCGGACCACCTTGGAAACCGTCATGACCGACACATTGAGGTCGCGGGCGATGTCTTTGAGGCGGACCGGCGAATTTGGCTGGTGCGACATAAAGTGCGTGATTACAACAAACGAGAACGCGAGTATAGCAAGTTCCGGCGGAGTGGATGGAGCGGTCCGCAGGGTCGGCTGGAAAAAGCATTGAAGATCTGGTTATCCTAGAACTATAATGTCGATGGGTATGTAGCACCAACCTTCAGGTGGTGCTGGATTCCGGAGGTGGCGTATGGCGGTCAACGCGAAGCTCGATCGTGGATTGGTCGAACTGAATTCGGAAGAATGCAAGGGCTGTGGGTTGTGTGTGGAAGCATGCCCGCCCAAAGTGATAAGGTTGGCGGACCGCCTGAACCATTACGGCTACCATCCCGCAGAATACCTGGGAACGGGCTGCAGCGGATGCGGAATCTGCTTTTTCGCCTGCCCGGAACCGGGTGCCATCAAGGTTTTGAGGCTCGCTGCCTAGGAGGCCTCCATGCAGAAACAGCTCACCAAGGGAAACGAGGCCATCGTGAAGGCCGCGGTGCTGGCGGGGTGCCGCGCGTTTTACGGGTATCCGATCACGCCGGCGAGCGAGATCGCCGAGGCAGCCGCCTTGTACTTGCCGCAGGCCGGCGGCGTCTTCGTGCAGGCGGAAAGCGAGGTGGCCGCGGTCAACATGCTTTATGGGGGCGCCGCGGCCGGGGTGCGCGCGATGAGCGCCTCGAGCGGTCCCGGCATCAGCCTGATGCAGGAAGGCTTCAGCTATCTGGCGGGCGCCGAACTGCCCTGCGTGGTGGCGGACATCATGCGCGCCGGTCCCGGACTCGGCAATATTGCGCCGGAACAGGGCGATTACAACCAGGTGGTCAAAGGCGGCGGACACGGCAACTACCGCAACCTGGTGCTGGCGCCCGATTCGGTGCAGGAAATGGCCGATCTCACCGCCTGGGCTTTCGACCTGGCCGACGAGTATCGCAACCCCGTAGTCGTGCTGGCCGATGGATACATCGGTCAGATGATGGAGCCGGTGGAGTTCGCTGGGCCGCGGCCGGTTCCGCCGCCGCCGGATTGGGCGGTCACGGGGATCGCCGAAACACGCAGAAATCTGATCAGCTCCATTTACCTCGAGCCGGACGAAATGGAACGCCACGTGCGCAAGCTCGAGGCCAAGTATCAAAGGGCGGAGCGTGAAGTTTCGCGCGCCGAATGCCGGCGCCTGGAAGATGCCGAGATCGTGCTGGTGGGGTACGGAATCATGGCGCGCGTTCTCAAGGCGGTGGTCGAACAGGCGCGGGCCCGTGGAGTGGCGGCGGGCCTGCTGCGGCCGGTCACGTTGTATCCCTTCCCGGCGGGGCAGGTCCGCGCCGCGGCAAGGCACGCCAAGGCTTTCGTAGTGGTCGAGATGAGCAACGGACAACTGCGCGACGATGTGCGTCTGGCGCTCGAAGGGCGGTGCCCGGTGGAGTTTTACAGCCGTGTCGGAGGCAACGTGCCTTCGGCCGAAGAGGTGATGGCGTTCCTCGAGAATCGCTTCGCCGGCTGCTTCCGGCCGGAGGAGGTGTTGATCCATGGCTAGCTACACGGTGACGCACGAAAAGGCGAACTGCTTCTACGAGACCTACGAGCGTAAGGCCGAGCTGCAGCACCAGACGCATTACTGTCCGGGCTGCGGGCACGGCATCGTCCACAAGCTCCTTGCCGAAGCCATCGACTCGCTGGGGATCAAAGACCGCACGATCCTGGTCAGCCCCGTAGGCTGCTCGGTGTTCGCGTATTACTACTTCGATGTCGGCAATGTGCAGGTGGCGCACGGGCGGGCTCCCGCAGTGGCGACGGCGTTGAAGCGCAGCCGGCCGGAAAGCATCGTCCTGGCCTACCAGGGCGATGGCGACCTGGCGGCCATCGGCACCGCCGAGATCATTCACGCCGCCAATCGTGGCGAAGGCGTGACGGTTCTGTTCGTGAACAACGGCATCTACGGGATGACCGGCGGACAAATGGCGCCCACTACTCCGCTTGGCAAGAAGAGCACCACGTCGCCCTTCGGCCGTTCGGCACAGAACGAAGGCTTCCCGATCCACGTGTGCGAGATGCTGAATTCGCTCGACGCGCCGGTCTATATCGAGCGCGTGGCGCTGGGCAACAATAAGCAGATCATGCAGGCGGCCAAGGTCATCCGCCGCGCAGTGGAAAACCAGGTGAAGGGGCTGGGCTTCTCGTTCGTCGAAGTACTCTCTCCCTGTCCGACCATCTGGAAACTGCAGCCCCTTGAAGCTCAGACCTTCGTCCGCGAGGAAATGGCGTCGATTTTCGGCGTCGCCAACTACCGCGATCGCACCAGGGACGCGCAGCCGCGCGCCGCGGCGCCTGACCCGCCGGCGCTCGACCGTCTGCCCGGCATCCTCGGGATCGAAGACGGCACACCGGGGGACGAACCCGCGCCCACTCCCCAGACCCTCGATTTGCGGATCAAAGTGGCGGGCTTCGGCGGCCAGGGCGTGTTGATGCTGGGCGAAGTGCTGGCCGAAGCAGGGCTTGAATCGGGATACGAAGTCTCGTGGCTCCCCTCCTACGGTCCGGAGATGCGCTCGGGCACTTCGAACTGCCAGGTGCGGCTTTCGAACGTGCCAATCGATTCGCCGCTGGTCTCGAGGCCGAACGTGCTGCTGGCCATGAACGAGCCTTCGCTGCACAAGTTCCTGCCGGTGGTGGAGCCGGGCGGCCTGGTCCTCTACAACGACAGCGCGACTCCGGAGGGCTGCACCCGCGCGGACGTCC
This sequence comes from Terriglobia bacterium, assembly GCA_963796675.1. Taxonomy (GTDB): domain Bacteria; phylum Acidobacteriota; class Terriglobia; order Bryobacterales; family Bryobacteraceae; genus CAWCDJ01. The sequence continues at coordinate 188,265 of CAWCMS010000009.1, read as the reverse complement.
GTATCGTGGCGCGGCCATTCACCGAGATCGCCGACCGGTTGGGTGCTTCGAAAGTGGCCAACGTCGTGATGCTCGGGTCGCTGCTCGAAGCGGCCGGCGTGCTCGAGCAGGAGCGCGTCACGGCGGCGCTGCGGCGCCTGGTGAAGAGCGACCGCTGGTACCAGCTCGACCTCGAAGCCCTGGAGCGCGGCCGGGAAGCGGTCCGCAGGGACGAGGATTACCTCTGGGGTGTTTAGCTCCGGGCCGCATCCGGGTGGAAACGGGTGCGATAAGCTGGAGTTAATGCGAATTCTGGTCGTCGAGGACGAGAAGCGAATCGCCGACTTTCTGTGCCGCGGCTTGGAAGGAGCGGGGTATGCCGTCGATGCCGCTCCCACCGGCGGCGCCGCAGTGGACCACATCCACTCGACCGATTACGACCTGGTGGTGCTCGATCTCGGCCTTCCCGACATGGACGGCCTGCGCGTTCTGGAGAAGATCCGCAATCGCAAGATGGGGCCGCCTGTGCTGATTCTGAGCGCCCGCGGCGCGCTCGACGACCGCGTCAAGGGACTCGAGCAGGGTGCCGACGACTACCTGGTCAAGCCTTTCGCCTTCGTGGAATTTCTGGCCCGCGTACGCGCCTTGCTGCGCCGCGGCCAGCCCACGCCCGAGCGGTTGCAGGTTTCCGACCTGACGCTCGACTGCATCCGGCGCCGGGTGATGCGCGGCGCTGAAAATATCGATCTCGCTCCCAAGGAATTCGGCATTCTCGAGTACATGATGCGGAACCGCGGACGCCCGCTCAGCCGCACCATGATTGTCGAGCACGTCTGGGATATGGATTACGACGGCCTCACCAACATCGTGGACGTCTACATCCGGCATCTGCGAAGCAAAATCGACGACCGTTTTCCGCAGAAGCTGATCCAGACCGTGCGCGGCATCGGCTACATGATCGACGCACCCGAAAGGTCGCTCGACCGGCCCGGAGAGTCCCCGGCCGAACGGCAGGTATAGATGTTCCGCAGGCGCGATCTCATTCGTCTTTCCCGCGGATTGCGCTTCCGCCTGACGGCGAGTTACGCGCTCCTGTTCGCCATCCTGCTGATCGGCGTGGCCACGCTGTTCCGCCAACGCCTGGATACCGTGCAGACCCGCGAGGTCCAGGACACTCTCGAGCAGGAATGGAGAGCCATGAAGGGCTACCTGCGGATCGAGAAGGACCCCGACCTCGGCAAATACGCCGCCGCCTGGTATTACGACGACGAGGACCCCGACGAGACCACCATCGTGCTCGATATCCAGAAGGTCTACGTCATCACGGATGCCGACGGCAACATCATTCTCAACGCCGTCACTAAGGTTCCGGAGGTCTCGACGGCTTACGAGAACATCGGGCTCAACCGCAATTCGATCCGCGCGCGGGTGCAGCAGGCGGCGGGCGACAAGAAGCAGAAGTCCTTCTGGTCGGAGCGGAAGAATTCCAAAGGCGAGTGGTTCCAGATCCGCTCGGGCGTCGTGTATGGGGAAGGGCACGGGCCGCCGTTTTATGTGGCCATCGGCGTACCCCTGGCGCAGACCACCAAAGTGCTCCGGGAATTCACGTGGGTGTATGTGGCGATCATTCCCGGCGCTTTGATTCTGGGATCGCTGCTCGGCTGGATCATGGCGGGGCGCGCGCTGGCGCCGGTAAGCGAGATCACGCGTACCGCGCAGCGCATCACCGGGTCGAACCTGAGCCTGCGGATTCCCATGCGCCAGGCGGGCGACGAGCTGGACTACCTGATCGTCACCTTCAACCGCATGATCGAGCGGCTGGAGGCGTCCTTCCAGCAGATGAAGCAGTTCTCGGCCGACGTCTCGCACGAGTTGCGCACGCCGATTACCGCGATTCGCGGGCAGCTCGAGGTCGCGCTGTTCACGGCCGAGACCACCGACCAGTACCGCGAAGCGATCTTCAATGCGCTGCAGGATATCGACCGGCTGTCGCAGATCGTGCGCGCGCTGCTGCTGCTCTCGCAGGCGGAATCAGGGCAACTGGTGCTGCAGAAATCGCGCCTGGATCTCTGCCAGGTGGTGCACGACCAGGTCGACCAGTTCCAGATCCCGGCCGAAGAGGCGGGCGTGCGGCTCACCGCCGAACTGCCCGGCCAGTGCTCCGCCCTGGTGGACCGGGTACAGATCGAGCGCATGTTGACCAACCTGCTCTCGAACGCCATCAAATTCACGCCGCGCGACGGCGAAGTGCGGGTAGCGGTGCGGGTCGGCCATAACAACGTGGAGATCGTGGTGGAAGACACGGGCCGCGGCATCCCCACCGAATCGCTGCCGCACATATTCGACCGCTTTTACCGCGTGCCGGAGACCGGTTCGGCAGTCAGCCCGGAGCAAGGCTTGGGCCTCGGTCTGAGTTTCGTGGCGTGGATCGTGAAGGCGCACCGCGGCAAGATCACGGTAGACAGCACGCCCGGCCAGGGCACCCGATTCAGCATCAAACTCCCCGCCGACGGCATCGGCTCCGATACCATGGAAGCCGCCGTCCGTCATGTCGCCGCGCAGTAATCTTTCTGACTAACCATTAGTCCCGGTCGATCGTCTAGTGGAGTATACTGCGGTATTCATTTATGGCGAACCGCGACTCCCATCCGCTCTCCGGAGACATGCTGCAGGGCACTCTGGACCTGCTCATCCTGCAGACGCTCGTTCCCGGGCCGGCTCATGGCCATACGGTCGCTCACGTCATCGAGCAGCGTTCGGAAGATGTTCTACAGGTAGAGCACGGGTCGTTGTATCCGGCCTTGCACCGCCTGGAAGATCGCGGCTGGATTGCCTCTTTTTGGGGAACCTCGGAAAACAACCGGCGCGCCCGCTACTACCGGCTGACGGCCGCCGGGCGCAAACAACTGGCGGAGCATACCAACCGTTGGGAGCGGTTGGTCGAAGCCGTCAACCGCGTGCTGCGTCCGGCGGAGGAGTAAGTGGGCATGGGTTGGAACCGCTACTTTCGCCGCAAACGCTGGGACGCGGAACGTGCCAGCGAGATCGAAAACTATCTGGACATGGAAACCGCCGATAACATCGCTCGCGGCATGACGGCGGAGGAAGCGCGCCGCGCAGCGCAACGCAAGCTGGGCAACACCACTCAGATTCGCGAGGAGATCTATCACATGAACAGCATCGGCTGGCTGGAACTGCTGCTCCACGACGTCCGCTACGCCTTACGCATGCTCCGCAAGGGCCCCGGGACATCACTGGTCGCGCTGCTTTCTCTGGCCCTTGGCATCGGCACGACTACCGCGATGTTCAGCGTCATCTACTGCGTCCTGATCTCGCCATATCCGTATGCGCAGCCGAACGAGATCTGGGCTCCCCAGGTGCACGACGTCCGCCAACCGGCCCGCGGCTTCAGTCCCTACCACTTGCGCGACTTTCTCGAAGTGCAGAAGCTGTCCGCGTTTTCGGACTCGATGGCTACTGGTCCCGAGAACGACTTGCTCACGGGCGAGCACGGCGTGGAGAATTTCACGGCTGTCCTGATGACTCCGAACGGGTTCCACTTTCTTGGTGTGAAGCCGCTGCTCGGCCGCACGATTCAAGCTTCGGACGTGCGGCCGGGAGGAGAACCGGAACGCGTGATCGTGCTCAGCTACGGCGCCTGGCAGCGCCTCTTCAGCGGGAGCCCCGATGCTCTCGGCAAGACGCTCGTGCTGAACGACATCCCGCGCACCGTCATCGGCGTCATGCCGCCTCGCTTCGGTTGGTGGACTAACGACGGCGGTTGGCTGCCGATGCCGCTCACCTTGCGCGACGACCTGATGGTGGCGCCGATCATGCGGCTGCGGCCCGGCGTGGCGGCAACCGCGGCGGCCGAACAACTGCAGTCGCTCAACCTCGAACTGGCGAAGGCGCATCCGGAGAACTTTCCCAAACAGCGTTTCGCCACGTCGCTGATTAACTACATGGATATCACGGTGGCCTCGGGCGCCATGCAGGCCAGCCTCACGCTGTTGTTCGGAGCCGTCGGCTTCCTGCTTTTGATCGCCTGCGCGAACGTGGCGAACTTGCAGATGGCGCGAGCCGCTTCGCGTACGCACGAGATCGCGGTGCGGATGTCGATCGGTGCGGCGCGCGGCCGCGTCTTCCGGCAGTTGCTGACAGAAAGCGTCGTGCTCTCGCTCGCCGGCGGCGTGCTGGGAGTGCTGTTCGCCCTGGGGATCACGCGGGCGATCGTTGCCTTGATGCCGGCCTTCTTCGTTCCGAACGAGGCGCGGATCACGGTGAACGCATACGCGCTGCTCTTTTCCGCCGGAGTCTCGGTGCTGACCGGCATTCTGTTCGGACTTGTGCCCGCGCTGCGCTGCTCGCGGCCCGACCTCGTCGGTACCTTGAAAGATGCCGGCCGCACGGGAGCCGGAGCGACGGGCGGACGCGCGCGGAGTGTCCTGGTAGTGGTGGAGGTGGCGCTGGCGGTCATCCTGCTGGTGGGCGCGAGTCTGACGATTCGCGGCTTCGTCGATCTCCAGCACATCGACCTCGGCTTCCAGCCCGACCGTGTGCTGATGGTCGGGTTGCAACTGCCACCCAAACGGTACGCGACTTACGAGCAGCGGATCGGCTTCGCGCGGAACGTCCTCGAGCGGGTCTCGGCCTTGCCGGGTGTGGAATCGGCCGCGATCGGTAACGGCGGCCTCCCGTTCGGCGGCCCGCAATCCAGTTTCTCGATCGCTGGCCATCCGCAGGCGGATACACGGCGTATCCTGCTCGGACTGATCAGCCGGAACTATGCGCCGACCCTCGGTATCGCTCTGCGTGCGGGCCGCCAGATGAGCGAGCCGGAGATCGCACGCGCCGCGCCCGTGGCTCTGATCAACGAAACCGCGGCCAAATTGTGGCCCGCGGGCGAAAGTCCGATCGGCGGCCATTTGCGGCTCGATGTGCTGGCGAAGCCGGTGGGCGCGCTGGCATCCCCAGGTGAATCGCCCGACGTCGAAGTGATCGGCATCCTGGCCGATACACGGAACGACGGTCTTAGCAATCCGCCGCTGCCCGCCGCGTTCATCCCCTACACGCTGGTGGCGCCTACCGGGCGCACGCTGGCCGTGCGGACCCGGTCCGCGCAGCCCATGCTCCTGCTCAACGCCGTGCGCGGCGAGGTGCGCGCGATCGATAAGGACCAGCCTCTCAGTCGGCCTATCACGATGGAAGAGGTGCTCGGTTTTGAGACCGTGCAGCCGCGGTTCAATATGGCGCTCTTCACCTTTTTTGGGTTGCTGGGGCTCGCCATCGCGGCCATCGGCATCTACAGCGTGCTCTCGTACACGGTGGCCCGGCGCACGCACGAGATCGGAATCCGCATGGCGCTCGGTGCGGGCCGCGCCGACGTGCTCCGCCTGATGCTGCAGATGGGCGCGCGCCTCGCAGCAGGCGGACTGGCCGCCGGCCTCGCCGGCAGTTTCATCCTGACGAAACTCATTCGCAGCGAGGTGTTCCGCGTGCCGGCGACGGACCCTCTGGCGATTCTCGGAGTGGTGCTGATCCTGGCCGCGGCGGCCGTGCTGGCCTGCCTCGCACCGTCTCTCCGCGCCGCGCGGCTCGATCCGCTCTCGGCTCTGCGGCACGACTGAAGATAAAATCGAACTCAGGAGGCCCACGATTCGCATCGCACTTGCCAATGTGTCGATTCCTTCGACCCGTGAGGAGTCGGTCGCGCTCGCCGTCGAGGCTGTCACACAGGCCGGCGCGGCGGGCGCCGACATCGTCTGCTTTCCGGAATGCTACGTGCCCGGATACCGGGCGCTGGGCAGAAGTGTGGAGCCGCCCGACGCCGCGTTTCTCGATCAGGCGTGGTCGAGCATCGCGGTGGCTGCAGCGAAGGCGAACGTCGCGGTGATCCTCGGGACGGAGCGCCTGGTCGATGGCTTACCGCGGATCGCCGCGATCGTCATTCAGCGCGATGGCACCGTTGCGGGCTTCCAGGAGAAAGTGCAACTCGACCCATCCGAAGACGGCATCTACTCGCCGGGCACCGAGCGTCACGTCTTCGAGAGCGGCCCTCTGAAATTCGGCATCGCCATCTGTCACGAAGGATGGCGCTACCCCGAAACGGTGCGCTGGGCCGCTCGTCGCGGCGCGCAGATTGTCTTCCATCCGCATTTCCACGAAGCTGAACCGGGCGGCTATAGGCCGTCTAGCTTCGGCGACCCGGCAAACTCGTTTCACGAGAAGGCCGTGCTGTGCCGCGCCGCGGAGAACACCTGCTACTTCGCCTCGGTGAACTGCGCGAGCGAAGGCGCTGCGATCACCTCGGCCGTCGCCCGTCCCGATGGCTCTCTGCTCTGCTGGCAGCCCTACGGAAAGCCCGGGCTGCTCGTCGCGGACATCGACCTCGCGCAGGCCACCGGCCTCCTGGCGGCGCGCTGCAAATCGGCGTAGCCGCTATTCGCCGCGAAGCGCCACCGCCGGATCGGTATGCATGGCGCGCCATCCCGGTACGCAGCACGCAGCCACCGCCGTCAGAAACACGAGCGCGGCGACGGCCGCATAGGTGAGCGCGTCGAAGGGTCGAACGCCGTAGAGCAGCGAGACGAGGAAGCGCGAAAGCCATGCGGCTCCGATTGCGCCCAATGCAATTCCAGCCAGCACGGGACGCAAACCTTGTACCACGGCCATCCGCAGGATGCTGTTCCTGGTGGCTCCCAAGGCTACACGCAAACCGATCTCGGAGGTGCGCCGGCTGATGGAGTACGACAGCACGCCGTAGATTCCCGACGTCGCCAGCAAGAGCGCCAGGCAGCCGAAGACTGCCGCCAGAATGGCGTTAAAGCGCTGCGGCGCCAGTGAACGGTGCACCACGTCTTCGAATGAGCGCACGTCGGAAACGGGCAGATTCGGGTCCAGGCCGGCGACGATCGCTCGAATCTCCGGGGCCATGGCCACGGGGTTGCCGCGTGTCTGGATCACAAACTCCGAAGGCAAGGCATTGGCGCCGTAAGGAAGATAAACCGTCAGCGCCGGGTCGTTTGCCGGTCCGCGCTCGCGGCTGTCGGCCACTACCCCGACTACCTCGGCGTCCATGTTGCTTTGGCCTTTCCATAGCGTCGCGTGGGCGCCGACGGCGTCCTGATTCGGGAAGACCAGCTTGGCCAGCCGCTGGCTGATGACGACGCGCGGCGCCGGGTTCGGCCGGCCGGGCTGCCCCCAGACCGGCTGATCGTCTTCGCGAAACAACCTGCCGCGAAGCAGAGTCAGGCCGGCGGCGCGGAAATAGCCGGGCGTCACCACTCGCCATCCGGCCCAGGGAGCCGCCTGCTGCGCCGCTCCCGCCGCTGGAACCGCGGCGTCAAATCCCATGCCGGGGTTGCCCCCTTCGACTGGCCGCGGATAGACCGCTCCGGCAGCGACGATTCCGGGCGTACCGGCTAAGCGCTCAAAGAAGCGGTCGAGAAAATGCTTGCCAACCTGGTGCTCCCCATACGAGCCGGGCATGTTTACGGAAAAGACCAGGCGGTTGGCGGTATGAAACCCGGTGTCGACGCTCATCAGTTGCGTGAAGCTGCGGAGCAATAGACCCGCGCCGGCCAGCAGCAGGAACGAAAGCGCGACCTCACCAGTCACCAGCACGGCTCGCAGACGCCCCTGCCGGCGGCTGCCGGTTTGACGCTCGCCTTCGCGCAGCGTTGACGCTAGTCCCGCGGACGGCGCCTGCAACGCGGGCGCGAGTCCGGAGAACACACCGGTCAGCATCGCGATCAAGGCCGCAAATGCGACAACCCACGGATTGAGTCCGGCCTCGGCGAGCCGCGGCACGCCACCGATTTCCAATGTCCGGACGCCGCGCAGCACGAGGTCCGCGACAGCCAGGCCCAACACCGCGCCACATGAGGAAAGCAGCAGCGCTTCCATCATCACAAAGCGGACGATCCGCGTCCGGCCCGCGCCGAGAGCGGTACGGACCGCGATCTCGCGCTGCCGGGCCGTGCCGCGCGCCAGTAGCAGATTGGCGATATTGAGACAGGCGATCAGAAGCAGGAACGTCACCGCTCCGAGCAGCACCCAGAGCGCGCGGCGTGTATTGCCGCCCGCCACCCAGGTGCTCGAAGGCGCCAGGCGGAATCCGATTCCCCGATCCTCGAGCGGCCAGTCCTGCGCCAGCACCGGCGCGAGACGTCCGAGGTCGGCGCGAGCAGATTCAATCGTCGCGCCGGGTTTCAGGCGGCCGATCACGTCGTATTCCCAACTGCCGCGGTTGGCGTCTGCGCGATATCCGAACGGCAGGTACATTTGGCTATCGATCCAAGGCTCTCCGGGCGGGAGAACGCCCACCACCGTGCAGTCGCGCCCGTCCAGCCGGAGCGTTCGGCCTACAATGGCGGGATCTCCGCCGAAATGATCTTTCCAGAACCGGTAGCCGAGCATGGCCACGCGGTTTTCGAGGCCGTTCCGGTCGTCTTCGTACGTGAAATCGCGGCCGAGTACCGGCGACACTCCCAGAGTACGGAAGAAGCCGGCGGTCACGAGCATCGCGGTCACTTTTTCGGCCGGCCCGCTGCCAGTCAGGTTGGCTTCGTTGTAGTGCCCGGCCGCGACTTCTTCGAACGAGTGGCTGTAACGCCGCACGTCCCAAAAATTCGCCTCGCCGAAGGAGGCCTGGTCGATGCCACGCTGCAGTCGCGTCTCCCAGATCTGGACGAGACGGCCGGAATCCCGGAAGGGCAGCGGCTGTACGAGCACCGCATAGAAGATGCTGAACATCACGATGGCGGCGCTCATACCGAGCGCCAGCATGAGCGCGCCCATAATCGTGAGGCCGGGATTCCGGCGCAAGCCGCGCATCGATTGCCGGAGATCGGCGAGAATCGACTCCAGCGTCACGCCGAGCCGGACATCCCGAACTTCTTCCTTGATCCGTTCGGCGCCGTCGAGTTCCATCAAGGCTTCGCGGCGCGCGGTGGCTGGTTCGGAACCAGCCTGAAGCTTCTCGTCCTCCACCATTTCGCGATAGGCGTGGAGTTCACGGTCGAGATCGTCCTCGACCGCCTGTTTCCGCGTCAGATTGCGCCAAAGAATCTTTACCCGGTGCCACAACAGCATAGCGGTACCTCGCCTGGATTATGTCGTTTCAAGTGCGCTGGACATGGCGGCTACGATGCGCTCCCACTGCGCGGTCTCCTCTTTAAGTTGCCGCCGCCCCGCTCTGGTGAGCCGGTAATATTTAGCCCGCCGGCCGTTTTCCGATTCGCCCCAGTCCGCACTCAACCATCCTGCTTCCTCCATGCGATGGAGCGCCGGAAACAGCGACCCCGGCTTCACCTGGAACGTCCCGCCGGTGACCTGCGCGATCCGCCGAGAGATGCCGAGGCCGTGCATCGGGTCGAGCGCCAGCACTTTCAGAATCAGTACGTCGAGAGTTCCCTGCAGGAGTGCGGTATTGGATGGCGGCGGCATTGTCGTACAGACATTCTATAGGAGAGGTGTCCGAAGGTAAAGCCCGGCGCGCGAAAATAGAGACATGTCCGAGCTGATGCCCGCTCTCTTCCTGGGTCACGGCAACCCCATGAACGCCCTCGACCGCAATCCGTACACCGAGGCCTGGTCCGCGCTTGCCCGCGATATGCCGAGGCCGCGGGCGGTGCTGTGCATCTCGGCCCACTGGTTCGTTCCGCAGACGGGCGTCACCGTCTCGACGGCGCCGCGGACCATCCACGATTTCGGCGGCTTTCCGCGCGAGCTATACCAGGTGCAATATCCGGCTCCGGGCGACCCCGCGCTGGCGCGGCGCGTGCAACAGTTGCTCGCGCCCCTGCCGGTTTCGCTCGACGATTCGTGGGGGCTCGATCACGGGGCGTGGTCGGTGCTGTGCCACATGTACCCGGACGCCGATGTTCCGGTGGTGCAGCTCAGTATCGACGAGACGCAGCCCGCGAGCGTTCACTACGAGATTGCCCGCAAACTCGCTCCGCTTCGCGACGAAGGCGTGCTGATCGCGGGCAGCGGCAACCTGGTGCACAACCTGCACGCGTATGCCTGGGGGCGGCACATCGTGGAGCCCTACGATTGGGCAGTGCGCTTCGAACAGCAGGCGCGCCAGATGATCGCCGCGGGGGAGCACAACCCGCTCGTCCGTTACGAAGCCCTGGGACGCGATGCGCATCTTGCGATCCCCACGCCGGATCACTTTCTGCCGCTCATCTACGTGCTTGCCTCGCGGCAGTCGGCGGACGCCGTGTCTTTCCCGGTGGAAGGCGTCGACGGCGGCTCGATTTCGATGCTGGCGGTGAAACTCGGCTGACGGCTCCTCAGGAGGAAACTTTCAGCTCCAGCCATTCGCCGAGCAGCCGCAGTTCCGTGGAGAGCGCGTCCGCGACCGGCGCCGTGCGGCGGCCTTCGAACCACTTGCCAAGCACGCGCAGGCGGCCTTTGGTACGGTCGGCCTTCAGATCGACGCGGGCGGCCAGCCGGTCGCCGCAGAGGAACGGCAGCACGTAGAAGCCGTACCGGCGTTTCGCGGGAGGCACGAAAATCTCCACGCGGTAATCGAATTGAAAGAGGCGTGCCACGCGCGGGCGGCACCACACCAGCGGGTCGAAAGGCGAAAGCAGGGCGACCGTATCGACTTCGCGCGGCGCCTTCGCGCACGGGTCGAGATACGCAGGCTCGCGCCAGCTTTCCACCCGGACCTCTTCGAGCTCACCCGATGCCACCAGCTCGCGCAACCGCGGTTTGGCGTCGGTCACGGGCATGCGGAAGTAATCCGCCAGGTCCTTCGCGGTGCCCACGCCGTGGGCGCGCGCGGCTTGCAGGAGAAGCGTGCGGCGGCCCTCGTCATACGTCACCTGGCGGCACAGGTGCTCACGCGGAAGCAGGCGTTCGGAAAGGTCGTAGAGGCGCGAGAAGTCGGTGCGCCGGCCCGCGGCCGCCAGGGCGCCTCGCAGGAAGTGCGCTTCCAGCACGCCGCGCATCACGGTGCCGATCCACGCGCCTGGGACGCGAGGGTCGGTGCTGTCCGGAGCCGGCAGGTCGTCGGCCGCAAGCGGTCCGCGGCGTCCCACCTCTTCGAGCACCCAGGCGGCATATTCGGCGCGCTCTTCGAGCACCTTGGCGAAGCCCCAGGGCCGTACGCGGTCGGTCTCGCGGCGGTAGCGCAGCAGCGGCCAGCTTTCCACGGGCACGATCGAGATTTCGTGCGCCCAGTGCTCGGCGAATTCGCCGCTGTGATAGACCAGCCGGTAGAAGGCGTCGCGATCGTACGGTCCGACGCGCGAAAACGGCACCATCTGGTGCGCCGGGCACACCACGTTGACGCAATCGATCTGCAGCAGGCCGAGCTTGCGTATGGTCTCGCGCAGGTGGCGCACGGTGGCGCGCTTCGGACGCACGCGATCGAAGCCCTGCGCGGCCAGCGCCAGCCGCCGCGCTTCACCGAGCGAAAGTGTGGATGGAGAACTCACGCGCGCAGCAGTTTGTAGACCGTGATCTCGGGCGGTGCGCCGAGACGGATCGGTACGAAGATGGTTCCGATCCCGCGATTCACGTAGAGGCGGCTGCCGGGCTTCTCGAACATCCCCGCCACGTAGGGTGTCACCAGGCGGCTGGGCGCGATCTCGGGGCTGATGAATTCGAGCGCCACCTGTCCGCCGTGCGTGTGGCCTGCCATGCTGAGGTCGATACCCAGTTCGGCGGCGCGGTCGAAGGTGTCTGGATTGTGGCTCATCAAAATGTTCACCCGGTCGCGCTCCACCAGGCCGGCGATGTTGCCGAGCAGGTTTGTGACGGCGGGCGACGGGCCGAATTGGTGCGGGCTCTGAAAATCGACGCCGATCAGGTTGATGCTCTCCCCGTGGCTGGTAATCGGCACATTCTCGCCGCGCAGAATGCGGACGCCGGCCTGCTGGAACAACGCGGTGATCGAATCTTCCACGCGCGCCCAGGCATCGTGATTGCCCAGGCAGCCGTAGACGCCGTAGGGCGCATGCGCGCCCGCCAGGGCCTCCACCACGGCATATTGCGTTTTGGGGTCGAAGGTGACGAAATCGCCGGTCAGCACGATGAGGTCGGGCTTCAGCGCGTTGGCGATGGCGACGTACCGGCGGATCTCCTCGGCCGGCATAAACGGCCCGATGTGGATATCGGAAAGCTGGGCGATGCGGAAGCCGTCGAAGGCTTTCGGCAGGTGCGCCAGACGGATCGGCTGTTCGGTGGTCTCCAGGTTCAGGCGGCCATAGAGGAGTCCGTAGGCCCCGGCGACGAAGGGACTTGCCACCGCCACCGTGGCGGCCTTTTCCAGGAAGTGCCGCCGCTCGGGGAGCTTAGGCCCTTCCTTGCGGGTCCGCCGCCACTTACCGAGCAGGCGCAGCGGCGCTACCAGGATCGCCACCAGGAAACCTACGATGGATGCGGCAATCCACACCATCATTGGCGCTACCAGCAGAGCTTCGGACCAGGTGAGGTGAACGGGCGTAGACTCGCGCCCGAGGGAACTGAGGCTATGGTAAAGCAGCCAGCCGTACAGGACCAGGATGACGGTGAAGACCGGCACCCGCTTTTCCGGCGCGGGCAGCACGCGCGCTAGCGCGGCAAACCCGCGTATGGCCCAATATAGCTGGCTCGCTAAAAGAAAAAGAAGAACTGCTCCACGGACAGACATGCCCTAAGAGCTAGTTTACGCTTTTGCGGCCTTCGGCATCTCTACGACTTTCGGCTGCAGTCCGGCCTTCGCCAACACGATGTAGACCGCGAACCCTACGAAGAAGCTGTAGAGCACCGCCGGCTGCGTGTACGGCTTGATCTCGGGCGAGAGCGGCAGGAAGGGCAGAATGCCCACCAGGAAGCCGACCGCCCAGGCGCCGTAACCCGCGATATTCACGCCCTGCCGCGGACCGGACCAGCGCTTGCCGGACAGGATGTAGTCCGCCGCCATGGCGCCGCAGATCGGCCCGAACGAGGCGCCCACGATGTTGAAGAAGCCGATCAGGTTGGCCGCCACGCCGGAGACGGCAAGAATGATTCCGACCACCGCGCCCGCCATGGTGGAGGCCACGCGAGGCACTCTCGGGATCATGGTGTTAAAGCTGTTGCCGGCGATGAAGGCGCAGAAGCACGTGGGAGGCACCGAGGCCACCGCGAACAGCAGGAACATGGCCGACCCGATCGGTCCGCCGATGTTCTGGATCACGTCCGTGTAGTCCCAGCCGAGGCTTGGGTTGATGCCGTGCGCGCCCGCCACCGCGATCAGCGGCAGTCCGGCGGCCACCAGTGCGGCCAGTGAAACGCCCACCAGTCCGCCCCATTTCACGTCCTTCTCATTCCGCGAGTTCATGCCGAAGTCAGCGCCCGCCGCGCCCGCCGTGGCGAAGAAGCCGATCACGATTGCCAGCATGCTGGTGAACCCCAGGTAGGAGTTCTCCTGTCCGGCCGGAACCGTGTAGTGGCTCACGCCGCCCGCGGTCTGGAAGACCACGGCCAGCAGCATCAGCAGGGGAATGAAATTGAGGAACGTGGCGATCTTGGCGACATACTGAATACCCTTGGCGCCGACGAAGGAGAGCGCCAGCCCCCAGATCGCGCCGGTGATGATAAACGGCATGCTGCCGGGTCCGGCGGTTGAGCCCACGGCTTTCAGGATGAAGTCGCTGGCTACGAAGGTCGCGACCGCGAACCATCCGATCTGCAGCAGGCCCATGAGGAGGCCGGGCATGACGTAGCCGCCCGCCGTGCCGAAGGTGGAACTCCCTACCACGTAGAGCGGGTAGCCGGTCTGCATGCCGAGCATGGCCGGAGCCCGGTAATACAGGAAGTAGCAGAGCAGTCCGGCGATCAGCAGGGCTCCCAGGCAGAGGCCGAGTCCGGCATGCTGCAGGGTATCTCCGGAGATCGCTTTGTAAAATGCCACCCACAGAAAGACGCCCGCGTAGCTCGGCGCGGTATTGGCATACCACGGGGCGCGGTTCCCCTTCGGGTTGGGTACGGCCTTGGAAAGATATTCTGGCAACATGGCCTCTCCTATAGAGTCGAAGCTTTCGATTTGTAGCGCACGAAGCGGCCAGTATACTACAGAGCAGTTGCCAACTTCGTGGGTCGGGAAACTGCTACAATTCAGTCTTTCAGTACCCGAGGGGATAAATCTCCCGGGACCGGCCGCCCTTACACCACTGTGATTCGCAGGGTTCTCAAAGCGTTCCAATACCGCGACTTCCGCCTCATGTGGTTCGGCGCATGCATGTCGAGCATCGGCACATGGATGCAGATCGTGGCGCAAAGCTGGCTGGTTTACAAGCTCAGTAACTCCGCCTTTCTGTTAGGGTTAGATACCTTTCTCGGGGGCATCCCCATCTTCCTTTTCTCGCTGTTCGGCGGGGTCGCCGCTGATCGTATCGAGCGCCGCCGCCTCCTGCTGGCCTCGCAGTGGACGCAGATGGCTACCGCGTTCACCCTGACCGGGCTGGTTCTTCTGAATTCGGTGCAGATCTGGGAAATCCTTTGCCTCTCGTTCGTCGCCGGCTTTGCGCAGGCCTTCGGCGGGCCCGCCTACCAGGCGCTGATTCCCACCCTGGTGGAAAAGGAGGACATGCCGAACGCCATCGCCCTCAATTCCATCCAGTTCAATATCGCTACGATCATTGGCCCCATGCTGGGCGGGTTGGCTCTGGTCAAACTGAACGATGCCTGGTGTTTCGGCCTCAACGGGCTTTCCTTTCTGGCGCCAATCATCTCTTTGTTCATGCTGAAGAAGAGGTTTATCCCCGAGCCGACCACCGAAAGTATCCTGACCAGCATGAAAGAGGGGTTCCGCTTTATCAATAAGCAGGGCGCCATGGGAGCGCTGATGCTGTTGGCGTTCCTGATGACTTTTCTCAGTATGCCGCTGCGGACCTTCCTGATCGTGTTCTCGCGGGACATCTTCCACCGCGGTCCGGAAACGTTCACCACGTTCATCTCGGTGATGGGGGTGGGCTCGGTTTGCGGCGCGCTGATTGTGGCCTGGATGGGCAACGTACGAAACAAAGGCAAGGTTGCCCTCACTATGTTGATATGCCTTGGGGCCGGCATTTCCGGGTTCTCGCTTTCGACGTCGCTCGCCGCGAGTTACGTCCTGCTCTTCTTTGGGGGAGCCTCGATGATCGCGGTGTTCACTATGGTGAATTCCCTGGTGCAGCTAATCGTGACCAACGAAATGCGGGGCCGGGTCATGAGCACGTACAACTTCGCGTTCCGCGGCGGGATGCCTTTGGGAAACCTGTTAACGGGGTGGCTCGTCCCCTTATTTACCGCTCCGGTGGTAATCGGGGTAAATGGGCTGGTGCTGATTCTCATGGCCCTTTACTTTCTGCTGATTCATCGGAGGGTAGCGGCCCTGTGAGTAATTCCATGATAACCACGATGGCATTGGTGGCGGCCGGCCTGATGGCCGCCGGCGGAAACGGTCTGGAAACCGCCCGCGACCGGCAGGATATCGCGGCGCTGTCCGCCCGTATTTCCGAATACGACGCTGCGGCGGCAAAAGCTCCCGGTGATGCCGCGGCGCAATATCGTGTCGCCCTCGCCTGCTCTTACCTGGCGGAGGTCACGATCGAGCGCCATGACCGCAAGCAGGCGCGCCATTTCGCGGAACAGGGGATCCGGGCCGGCGAGAAGGCCGTGGCCCTCAAGCCCAACGAGGCAGAGTATTATCGCGTGCTGGGCACCCTCTACGGCCAGGCCATAACCGACATCATGAGCGGCCTGAGCTATGGCGCCAAGGCCCGCGACGCGGTCGATAAGGCGGTAGCGCTGGCACCGAATAGCGCCCCGATGTACGTGGCGCGAGGCGTCGGCAACTACTACCTGCCCGCGGCCATGGGCGGAGGCCCGGACAAAGCCATCGTCGATTTCCGCAAGGCCATCGCCCTCGATCCCAAGGATGACGAGGCGTACCTCTGGCTGGGCGTCGCCCTGCGCAAAGCGAACAAAGATCCCGAAGCGCGCCAGGCTTTCGAAAAATCTCTGCAACTGAATCCGGATCGCGTGTGGGCAAAACAGCAGCTGGAGAAAACGCCGGGTCGATGAACCGGCTCGTACTCGGGGCCGCAGTCGCCGCGCTTGCGATCCTCTCCTTCTTCCAGTTCCCTGGACACACCTGGCTGCAACAAGACACGCAGATTTACCTGCCCGCGTTCGAGCACCGCGTGGATCCCTCCGTCCTCGGAAATGACCTCCTGGTTGCGAATCCGCAGGGCGCGTTCACCATCCATGGCGACGTCGCCGTAGGACTGCACCGGCTCACCGGCCTGGGTTTTCGCGAGGTCCTGGAAGCACTGCAACTGGCGGCGCGCGCACTGGGAATCTGGGGCCTCTATCTGATGGCGGAATCGCTGGGCTTCGCGATGTGGCCTTCGCTGCTGGTGGCTGCGATCGTCTCGCTCGGCGCCACCGTCAACGGTCCGCAGGTGCTTTCGATCGAGTATGAGCCGACGCCGCGCGCATTTGCTCTTCCGCTGCTTTTCCTGGCGATCGGGCTTGTGGCTCGCAGCCGGTATTGGGCCGCCGCGTTTGCAGCCGTCGCAGCATTCCTGTTCCATCCGACGACGGCGCTTCCGGTCTGGTTGGCATTGGGGTTCGTGCTGGTGGCGAGCCGTAAGGCGAAAGTCCTGGCCGTGTTCGGCGCGGGGGCGGCGGCCCTGATCCTGATGGCGCACTTCAAAGGGAGCACGCATGTCGACCTGTTTTCCCGCATCACCAGCTTCGAGGCCATCCTGCAGATCAAGCGGGCTTCGTACGTGTGGATCTCGATGTGGCCGGTCCGGACGGTGCTGCATTACCTGATCTGCTTCGGGATTTTTGCCACCGCCATACTGCGCCTGCGAAGCGAGTTGAAGTTCGAACTGCGGGCGATCTGGATGATCCTGGCGGGGCTGGGCATGGCCAGTATGCCGGCATCGTGGATCCTTCTCGAGTACCTGGGATGGAATTTCGTGCCGCAGTTCCAACCCATGCGCATGCTCCTGTTCGTTACCGTGGGGATCCAATTCCTGTGTGCGGCGGCTGGGGTGAAGGCCTTGGCCAAGCGGTTGCCCCTCGAAGGCGCGGCCTGGTTTATCCTGGCATACCTCATCCCGATCCAGCCGATTGTCACGGAGCCGATGCGTTGGGCGCAAATTGTGCTGGTGGTGGCCCTGGCGCTGGCGACCGTACTGCTGCGCCGGTACGCTCTCGTAGCCGCGGCGGCCGCCTACTTCGCCATCCCCATGCTCGGCGGTGTCGTGAATTATCCCCGGCTCCATACGCCGCAACTGGCGCAACTCTCGGCATGGGCGCGATCCTCGACGCCCAAGGATGCCGTGTTTCTCTTCCCCGATTCGGGGCGCGGCCTGGCGCCGGGCATCTTCCGTGCCGAGGCACTCAGGGCCGTCTATGTGGACTGGAAGAGCGGCGGCCAATTGAACTACTCCCGCGGGTTCGGCGAGATGTGGTGGTGGCGTTGGGAGCGAACCATGTCGAGCGGGTTCCGGCCGCAGGACATGGCCAGTTACCGGCAACTGGGGGTTACCTATGTGGTGTTGCGGCGGGTGAACCGCCTGCCGGTTTCGCCGCTGTTCCAAAACTCCGACTACCTGGTTTACCCCGCGCCGTAACTCACGAAATTGAGTCATGCCGGGGCCGCCGCAATCGATTTCTATAGGGGTGGAATCGCACGGCAGGGAACTGCGGCAGGGGCGGAGGCAGAAAACATGCATTTTCTTTGGATGCTATTCATCGGGTTGATTGTCGGCGCCCTGGCCAAGCTCATCATGCCCGGACGCGACCCCGGTGGGATTTTTGTCACGATGCTCATCGGCGTCGCCGGATCGCTCCTGGCGGGCTTTTTCGGAAGGGTCGTGGGCCTGTACTCACCAGGGCAAGGCGCCGGCTTCATCATGTCGGTAATCGGGGCGATCGTATTGCTGTTGCTATACCGGCTCTTCACGCACGGTACTCATCGCCATCGCACAGTGTGAGTCCCCTAGTTTCGCCGGGCCGGTCAGCGTACTATGTCCGGGTGTTTGCCTGGGGTCGCGTTAGCCCCAGCAGCATCCGGACTTCCTCCATCATGCGCCGGATCGCGCGCACAGCCTTGGGCATCAGCCAGATCAGTAGAACCAGGAAAATCAGCACGGCGACCAGAATGATGGCGGGGTGAAATGCCGCCACAGCCGCCATCCCTATCGTGAAGATGTCTTCGAAGATGCTGAGCACGATGTTCGAGAACGGCTCGGGGCTCGTGTTGGCGGACATCCGCACGCTGGCTTTGGTAACGTGAGAGCTCAGCGCGAGCGTGCCGCCGGCGAGTAGTGCCGCGGTGCGCACAGCCGGGTCGAAGTGAGCGAACGCCGATGCCGCCAAGACCGCGCCCGCGGGCACCCGGATGAACGTGTGGATCGCGTCCCAGACAGAATCGAGCACGGGAATCTTGTCGGCGAAGAACTCCACCAGGTACAGAACTCCGGCGAGCCCGATGACCCAGGCGCTGCTCAAATAGTTCAGATCGCCCGGCAGGTCGACCAGGTGAAAGCGTGAGAGCAGTCCGAGCGTTACCACCGTGGCGTACAGGTTGAAGCCGGAGAGCCAGGCCGAGCCCATCCCCATCCCGAGCGTGCCGAGCCAGTTCAAGGTTGCCTCCCGTTCCTTTATCTTCCGCTAAACGTGTCGCACTGAGAGATCCGTCCGTCATCGAGACCGCGGCGGAACCATTCGGAGCGTTGCGCGGCGGAGCCGTGGGTGAACGATTCGGGACTGACATAGCCCCGCGCCATCCGCTGAATGCGGTCATCGCCGACGGCGGCCGCGGCATTGATGCCGGATTCGATGTCGTTTTCGTCGATCAGGTGCCGCTGTGCGGTGCTGTGTGCCCAGATCCCCGCGAAGCAATCGGCCTGCAGTTCCAGCCGCACTGAAAGGGGATTCGCCTGCGACGGGTATCGCTGCTGCAGGTTCTGTACCTTGTTCGCGATCCCCAGCAGGTTCTGCACGTGGTGGCCGATTTCATGGGCCAGCACGTAGGCCTGCGCGAATTCGCCGGGTGCGCCGAATTGGCGCTTCAACTCGTCATAGAAGCCCAGGTCGATGTAGACCTTCTCGTCCAGCGGACAGTAGAAGGGTCCCGTGGCCGCTTGGGCCATGCCGCATGACGAGGTGGTCGAATCGCGGAACAGCACCAGCTTGGCCCGGCGGTAGGGAACGCCGGTCTGCTCGGGCAGGATCTTCTCCCACGTGCTTTGTGTATCGTCGAGAACAAACGATACGAACTGCACAAGGCGGGCCTCTTCCGGGCTCTCTTCGACGCTCCGTGAAGCCCCGTTTCCCTGCGGCGCCGTGGCGGGCGCTCCCGAAAACAGCCCGACGAAATCCTGCTTGAAAATAATGCTCAACAGCAGGAGGAACAGCAGGCCGCCGATGCCGAGCCGGATAGGGCCTCCTCCAGGCTGCCCTCGGCGGTCTTCGATGTCGCCGCTTACCCCTCCGGGTGTCCAACGCATAGAGACTTCCTCGCGGACGAAAGCGTCCGGTTACTCTGGATGCGGCGGAACGGCGCGCGCCTTAGAATGTGGTCCGGCTTACCGCTTCACGGCGTGGAAGACGGTGGTTTGCGGATGATAGCGGCGCCAGTCGAACCAATAGTCCTGAATCGATTCGACGTGCTCCAGGCAGGCTCCCTGCGACTTGCCCGAAATCGCGCACCCCTGGAAATTCCAGCGGCTTCCGGTGGCATCGTCCATGAAGAGAGCGGCCAAAGGGTCGGATATGGCGCCTTCGATGCGATAGAACTCGGGGATAGCGGCGACGCCCTGGATGCGGCGGCGAAACGCGCGGATCGATTGGCCGTCCGCTCCGGTAACCAGTAGCACCGGCTCGGGACCGGCGTGATCGTTCACAATCTTCGCCTTGCGGATCTCTTCGACCAGGAACGCGCGGCTGGCGCCGAAGGCGTCGATTCCCAGCATGAGGTCGCGCGCGGTCAGGCCGTGTTCGGGATAGCGGATGACAGTCGGAGTCTTGCGCATGCGCACATCCCAATCGGGACCCGCATATTCGGTTACGAAGCCCGGGACGTCGTCGAGCACGGTCCCCCGCGGATTCTCGGCGCGCCATTGCTGAAAGGTGAGCTCATCGGAGGGCATCAGCGTGAGACGCCGTCCGGCGAGCGGGCCGGAGATTGCGATGCCGCTGATCTGCTGCCAGTAGGTGCCGGTCTGCTCGTCGCGCATGAGAAAGTTCTGATCGTTGATGCCGGCCAGATGAAAACTCAGCCGCAGACCATCGATTTCGGCCCTCCACACCAGACCGGTGTGACAGAGCGTTCAATACGTGGCGGCGATCGGGACGCCGCCCAGTCGGTCGTTGACGATGTGGTGGTAGGACATCCCGCGAATGGGATAGGCGCGAGCTTCGTCGCCGACGCGGATGGAAATCACCTTCTCGCCGGAGCCCAGCTTGGAAGACTCAACCGGCGAAAACGTCGCGCGTTCGATGGGGTGGAACATCAGTTCGTAAACGTTGACTCTCGCCAGCAGCGCCGCGGCGCCGACCGCGAGCACTCCCGCGGCCGCGGCGAACCGGCGCGAGCGCCGCCGCTCGCTTCGCCAGTACCAGGCCGCCGCCGCGAGTGCCAGAGCGACCACCAGCACCATGCCCTCTGGCCGGTAGCGCATCACGGCCAGCGCCAGCAGCAGTTCCCGGGGACCCTGTGCGCGGAACGGCCGGATGACGTAGATCGGGTAGATCAGCAGGGCCAGGGCCGCCAGAAAGCAGGGCAGGAAGAGCAGCAGGAATTTTCGTCCCGGATGAAGGCTTCGCATAGACGTACTCGGAGGATCGTATCGGGTCCGGCAGGAGCCCGCAATAACCGTTATCTACTATTCAGACGGCCAGACCGGTGCGCCAGAGAATGTAGCCGATGGCCTGTCTGACATAGTTCCAGCGTTCGCGCAGCGCACCGGGGTGCTGTTCCTTGCGAGGCGAGCCGTAAACCAGGATCTCCGACGATTCCAGCATCTTCTTGACGCGATAGATGTGGTACCCGTCGCTTACCACGATCACCGAATGCAGCCCCATCCGCCGCATGATCTCCGCTGCCATCGAGGTGGATTCCACGGTGCTCTCGGCTTCCGTTTCGACGATGATCGCCTCCGACGGCACACCATGCGCGATGAGGTAGGTGCGGCCGACCCCGCCTTCGGTGAACAGCGGGTCTCCGCCGGCGCCTCCCGTGGTGAGGATACTCGGGGCCATGCCGCTCTTATAGAGTTCCAGCGCGTGATCGAGACGTGCCTTCAGGACCGGCGAGGGCCTGCCGCGGTATTCGGCCGCGCCCAGTACCAGGATGACGTCGGCTGGTTTCGCCTCATCCACCGTGGACTGCCGCTCGATCCGCATCGAGAGCGACGCGATCCACACAATCAGCACCGTCGCCCCGATCGCTGCCGCGTTCCATACGATCCGTTTCATGTGCGGTATTCTGATCGTTCAGTCACTTTCATTGTAATCAGATGCCGCATACGGAGACGATTACCAGCGCCGCGAATCCGCTGCTGAAGGATGTGCGCCGCGCGATCGCACGGGGTGCGCTGACCGCGGAAGGACTGTGCGTGGCCGAGACTTACCACCTGCTCGAAGAGGCGCTGCGCAGCGAATGCGAAGTGAAAACCGTGCTGGCTGCCGAATCTGTGCGGACCGCGGCCGAGCGCCATGTGCGGAGCCTGCCGGGCGTCAAGGTGGTGGTGCTCTCCGACTCCCTCTTTCAGAATCTCTCCGGAACCGAGGCCAGCCAGGGGGTGATGGCGTTGGTGAGGCCGCCCGCGTGGAACCTGGGGCAGTTGTTCCGTGGCAAAGCGCTGGTGGTGGTGCTCGACGGCCTGCAGGACCCTGGCAACGCCGGAACCATCGTTCGTACGGCGGAGGCGTTCGGCGCGACCGGTGCGCTGTTCCTGAAGGGTTCCGTGAGCCCGTACAACTCCAAGACCCTGCGGGCTTCCGCCGGGTCGCTGTTCCGATTGCCGTTTCTGCACGGCCTGGACCCCGCGTTGGCGCGCGCCGCCCTGCAGCAGAACCGCGTGGAGTTGTACGCGGGTGTGCCGGCGCGGCCGGGAGTGGTGGTCCGAACGCTCGAGGAAGTGGATCTGCGCGGGTCCTGCGGCCTGGTAATCGGCAATGAGGCGCACGGCGTCAGCGAGGAGCTCCGGTCGGCCGCCATCGACCTTTCGATCCCCACGGTGACGGTGGAATCGCTCAATGCGGCTGTGGCAGCCGGTATCCTGCTGTATGAAGCCAGGCGCCAGAGGACGCTTCAGCCGTGAGCCTGTTCGACGACACTCCGCCGTTTGCGGAGCCGCTGCGCTCCGACGCCAAACGCCCCCTGGCCGAACGGATGCGGCCCGAACGCCTGGAAGACTACATCGGGCAGGAGCACATCCTGGGGCCGGGCAAGCCCCTCCGCCGGCAGATCGAGCGCGACGAGCTGTCCTCGATCATTCTTTGGGGACCTCCTGGCGTCGGCAAGACCACGCTCGCGACGCTGGTCGCGCGCGTGACCCGCTGCGAGTTCATTCCCTTCAGCGCGGTGTTGAGCGGAATCAAAGAGATCAAGGCGGTGATGGCGGATGCCGAACGCATGCGCCGCATGGGGAAGCGCACCATCCTGTTTATCGACGAGATCCACCGCTTCAATAAGGCACAGCAGGACGCTTTTCTGCCCTACGTGGAGCGCGGGGATATCATTCTAATCGGCGCGACCACGGAAAATCCGTCCTTCGAGGTGATTTCGGCGCTGCTTTCGCGCTCGCGCGTATACGCCTTGCGGTTGCTGACGGTGCCCGAGATCGTGACTCTGCTCGAGCGGGCTCTGCCTGCAGTCGGATTACAGGCGGCGGCGGAACTGCTGGAGCAGATCGCGATCTACGCCAACGGCGATGCGCGGCAGGCCTACAATACGCTGGAATCGGCCGCGGCGGCATCCACCGGTCAACTGAGCGAGGCCGCCGTGCAGGACGCCATGCAGCGCAAGGTGTTGCTCTACGACAAGGGCGGCGAAGAGCACTTCAACATCATCTCGGCGCTGCACAAATCGGTGCGGTCGAGCGACGTGGACGCTGCGCTGTACTGGCTCACCCGCATGCTGGAAGCCGGTGAGGACCGCCTGTACATCGCCCGCCGCCTGATCCGCATGTCCATCGAAGATATCAGCCTGGCCGATCCGCGGGCGCTCGAACAGGCCGTGGCAGCCATGCAGGCGGTGCATTTCCTCGGGATTCCCGAAGGGGACCTGGCGCTCGCGCAGGCAGCCATCTATCTGTGCGTGGCTCCGAAATCCGACGCCGCCTACAAGGCCCTCGGCGCGGTGCGCGAAGACGTGGACAAGACGACTGCCGAACCGGTCCCGATGAACCTACGGAATGCGTCAACCAGGCTCATGAAATCAATGGGTTACGGTAAAGGCTATGAGCACGCTCACAATCTCGCGGATGCCGTGCCGGGGATGGAGTGCCTGCCGCCTTCCCTGGCCGGCCACCGTTACTATTTCCCGACCGAACGGGGCGTGGAGAAACGAATCTCCGAACGTCTGGAGGAAATCCGCCGGCTCAAGGAAAGCAAGCGGGAGCACGAGTAACCGGTCCGGTGTGGCGCAAAGCGTAATTTCCAGACCCTACGCCGCAGATTCGTGCGGACTACGCTAAACTTAAGTTTTCTAGGCGGGATCTGATTGTTTCGGCTTGTTTTTCCCATTCTTGCGATTGCTTTGGCGGCGCATGCGGCGCCCGCGCAATTGGGGCAGTTGGATGCCAGTCCCACGTTGTTCACGGTGATGGCAGCCATGAACGCCGCCGGCTATGACGCGGAGGTCGACTCCCCGAACAGCCATCCATTGCGTAAGGCGATCCGCGAAGAGCTGGCGAAGCGGAATATTCCGGTGCTGCCGGCCCTGAAGGAGTTCTTCGCTGCCCACCGCAAACGCACCGACACCGCGGAACTCGGCCAGTACATCTCGTTTGCGCTCTCTTCGAATGCTCCGCCTAACTTCGGATTCAAGTTTCGCGAGATGGACATTCCGCCCGACGTGACCTCCCTGAGCGGACTGACTCCCCTGCTGGTGCAGTTCTACAAGCAGGCCGACATCGGGCAACTCTGGCAGGGCTCGCAGAGGGCCATCGATCAGTACATCGAGCGCTACCATGCCCCGGTCTCGGACGCAGTGTTCCAGGTGAACGTCTATTTGCGGCAGCAGACCTCGGGTTTCACCGGCCGCCACTTCCAGGTTTTTCTCGAACTGCTGGGGGCGCCGAACCAGGTGCAAACCCGCAGCTACGGCGACGAGTACACCATTGTGGTGACGCCGTCCGCCGAACTGCGGACGTTCGACGTCCGTCACGCCTACCTGCATTACCTGCTCGACCCGCTGGCCCTGCGATACCACGAGGTTCTCGACCGCAAGAAGGGGCTGGCGGATCACGCACAGCGGGCCCAGGCCCTGCCGGATTCGTTCAAGGACGACTTTCAGTCGCTGACCACGGAATGCCTGATCAAGGCCGTGGAAGCGCGGCTCGATCACAAGCCTGACCTGGTCGATGCCGATTTGAAACAGGGCTATGTCCTGACACCTTACTTTTTTGAGGCGCTTCGCGCGTTCGAGGCGCAGGATCAGGCCATGGTCCTGTACTACCGCGAGATGGTGAGTGCGATCGACCTGGTGAAGGAAGATGCACGGCTTTCGGCGGTGGTTTTCGACAACCAGGCGGCGGAAGCGCGCGTCGTCCGGACGCAAGCGCCCGCGCCGGCTCCCGCTCCCGCCACGGGAGCGGCCAAGACGCTCGAAGCCGCCGACGCATTGTACAAAACGCAGGACTACGACAAGGCCAAAGCGCAGTATCTGGCCGCGCTCGAGCAGACCGACGACAACGGTGTCCATGCTGCCGCCTACTACGGTCTGGCACGAATCGCGGTGCGGCAGAACGACCCAGACGCCGGAGAGCGTTTGTTTCACAAGACTCTTGATCTGAATCCCGAGCCGTTCGTCAAGGGCTGGACCCTGGTCTTCCTGGGCCGGCTTTCCCTGGCGTCCGGCGACCAGGATCAGGCAAGCAAGTATTTTCAAAGCGCCCTGTCGCTGGGAGGGGCCTCTGAGGAGGCTCGTCAGGCGGCGCAGCAGGGCTTAGATCACAGTGCGAAGCAGTAGCAAAAATTCAAGGAGTTAGGAATGAAAAGAAGAATTCTCACCGGTGTCCTGGCAGCGGCCTCCGGTATCGCCTGCCTGATGGCGCAACAGGCGCCGCAGGGCGGCCAGGCTCCGCTGGTACCGAACACGAAGTCGGCCGGAGAATCGCAGGCGGTCATCGCATTGATGCAGTCGCAGGGCAATCCCGACGCAGCAATCAAGGCAGCCGATGAACTGCTGACGAAGTACGCGGATACCTACTATAAAGAAATCGCGTTGACCCTGGAGGCCCAGGCCTACCGGCAGAAGGGCGATCCGGACAAAGCGATCATCTACGGCGAGCGCGTGCTGGAAGTGAATCCCAAGAATTTTCAGACCACCTTGCTGATCGGAGAGATCCTGGCGCAGCGGACGCGCGAAAACGATCTGGACAAGGAAGAGAAGCTGGTCCGGGCCGAGAAGCTCCTCAACGGCACGATCGACAATCTCAACACCGCCCAGAAGCCGAATCCGCAGCTCACCGACGCGCAGTGGGAAGACGGCAAGAAAATGCTGATCGCCGAAGCTCATAACGGACTGGGAATGGTGGCGCTCGACCGCAAGAAGTTCGACACCGCCGCGACGGAGTTCAAGACGGCGATGGATACCGATCCGCAGGAGCCCGCTTACAGCGTGCGCCTGGCCTCGGCGCTGCAGTCGCAGGGTAAGAACGACGAAGCTGTCGCGGTCTGCGACAAGATTCTGGCCACGCCGCAGTTGAACCCGACCATCAAGTCGGTCACCGAAAACATCAAGAAGGCGGCTCAGGCAGGAAAGAAGTAAGCGTCCATTCATGCATGCGGCGCTGGCAACTTTGGAGGAGAGGATCGGGCATCATTTCTCCGATCCCGAGTTGCTGCGCCGCGCGCTGACCCATAGTTCTCTGGCCAACGAAACCTGCCCGGGACAAACAACCACCCTCTCCGATAACGAACAACTGGAATTCCTGGGCGACTCGGTGCTCGGCTTCCTGATCGCCGAGGCCCTGGTACGGCGCTTTCCGGAGTTCCGCGAGGGGCAGCTTTCCCGTCATAAAGCCCATCTGGTCAGTGCCGCGCACCTGCACGGAGTCGCACGCCGGTTGGATCTGGGCGCTTATCTCGAGTTGGGCCGCGGCGAAGAGATGAGCGGCGGCCGCGCCAAGAAAACGCTCCTCGTAGATGCCCTGGAGGCCGTGATCGCGGCTCTCTATCTGGATGGCGGAGTGGAGCCCGTGCGGGAGTTTGTAAATACCCATGTGTTGGACGCGCCTCTGGCATGGGACGAAGACGCGGGCACCGATATCCAGCCGGCCATCACCAATTTCAAAAGTGCCCTGCAGGAACTGGCGCAATCCCGCGGTCTGCCGCAGCCTCGCTATGCAGTCGTGCGCGAACGCGGGCCGGAGCATTTGAAGACCTTCACGGTGGAAGTGCGGGTCGGCAAAGATTGGTCCGGGCAGGCCGAAGGTCGAACCAAGAAAGTGGCCGCGCAGCGCGCTGCGCGCGGAGTCTTCGAACGTCTCCAGGAAGCCCCGGTAGCCAGCGGGCTGAGAAAATAGCCCGAGGGCTTACATTTCCGCGTAATGAATCTCGGCCGGCCGGATTGACGGCAGGGTCATCACGGGCAGGGTAAAGGATTTCGTGGCGACCGCGCCATCGAACCCCACCGCCAGGATGGTGTAATGCGTGGTGTGCTCCGGCACGATCTCGACGCAGTGGCTGAGGGCCGGGTAGACTTCCTGCATCGAGGGAGAAATCCTCACCGAGCGGGCGTTTTCCACGCCATAACAGAGCTGGGCTTTCTCTCCCGGAGACAGGGCGCGCCGGCTGGCATAGAACTCGAGAATCCGCACCGGCCCGGGCGGGGTCCCCACTGGCCGTATCCACACGTGCGAGCCAGTATCTCGCGTCGAGCTGATCGCCCAAATGGCGACGACAAGTCCGAGCGCGACCCAGAACCTGGTGAACCGGAACAGCATCGGCTATAGCTTAGACTCCACCATTTGGCGGAAGGTTGCAAGGGCCTGACGGGGTGCCCGGACGATTTCGCCCGCAACTGCGCTAACCTGACGGATTATGGGCATTCGTATCGTTCATGTGGACGCGTTCACGCAAATCCCGTTCGCGGGCAATCCCGCGGCGGTCTGTGTGCTGGCGGAGCCTCGGCCCGATGAGTGGCTGTGCAATGTGGCGCGCGAGATGAACCTTTCCGAAACCGCCTTCCTCACGCCGATCGCGGACGGCTACGGCCTGCGCTGGCTGACCCCGGCGGTGGAGGTGGACCTGTGCGGACACGCCACCATTGCGAGCGCGCACGTGTTGTGGGAGGACGGACATCTGCCGGCAGGCTGCCAGGCGCGGTTCCATACCCGCAGCGGCCTGCTGCTGGCCGATCGCCGCGACGACTGGATCGAGCTGGATTTTCCGGCGAAGGCCTGTGCCGAAGCGGCACCGCCCGAGGGGATGCTGAAAGCGCTCGGGGTGGACGACGCCGCGTACGTCGGCAGAAACGCCTGGGACTACCTGGTGGAGGTGGATTCCGAAGAGACGCTGCGCTCTCTCTCGCCCGATCATTCCACGCTGCGGCGGATTCCGGTCCGCGGCATCATCGTGACGGCGCGTTCGGCAAGCGCGGAATACGACTTCGTGTCGCGGTTTTTTGCGCCGGGCTCGGGCATCGACGAAGACCCGGTGACCGGTTCCGCGCACACGGCTCTCGGGCCGTACTGGGCGCCGAAGTTAGGGAAGACCGAGTTCACCGCCTACCAGGCGTCGGCGCGCGGAGGAGTAGTGAAGGTGCGGCTCACCGGCGACCGTATCATCCTCGGCGGGCAGTCGGTCACCGTGATGACCGGCGAACTGCTCGCCTGAAGCGAGCGTGATACACTCCGGACATGCCGGAGTTTCGCGATGTGGCCGATGACCCACCGCCGTTTCTGGGCACCTGGGGGAGGGTCTATGCGGCAGTCCTGGTCTACCTGTTCGTGATCATCGCGGCGGCTTACCTGTTTACCCGAGCCTATCGATGAGATCGCTCGATTGGGTCGTCCTGATCAGCACTCTGCTCTCCATCGTGATCTACGGCCTCTACCGCGCCCGCGGGAGCAACACGGTAGATCGCTACCTGCTCGCCGGAAAGTCCATGCCTTGGTATGCCATGGGGCTTTCCATTATGGCGACGCAGGCGAGCGCGGTCACGTTCATCTCCACCACCGGGCAGGCCTACGTGGATGGAATGCGCTTCGTCCAGTTTTACTTCGGGCTGCCGATCGCGATGATCATCATCTGCGCTACGGTGGTGCCGATCTTCCATCACGCCAACGTGTATACGGCGTACGAGTACCTGGAGAAGCGCTTCGACGGCAAGACGCGCGCGCTCGCCAGCGTGGTGTTCCTGTGCCAGCGCGGGCTCTCGGCCGGCATCACGATCTATGCTCCGGCGATCGTGCTATCGGTGATTCTGGGGTGGCCCGAGCGCCTGACCACGTCCCTGATGGGTGCGGTGGTGGTGATGTATACGGCGGTAGGCGGCATCAAGGCCGTGACCTGGTCGGACGTGCAGCAGATGTGCGTGATCTTCCTCGGGCTGGTGATTTCGCTGATCACCGTATTCGCGCTGCTGCCAGGTTCGATTTCGGTTCCGGACGCGGTGTTTCTGGCGGGCGCGGCTGGCCGTCTGAACGCGGTGACGACGAACTTTGACTGGGCCGATCGCTTCAATATCTGGAGCGGCCTGCTGGGCGGAACGTTTCTGTTCCTTTCCTACTTCGGCTGCGATCAGTCGCAGGTGCAGCGCTACCTCACGGGCAAATCGGTATCGGAGAGCCGGCTGAGCCTGCTGTTCAACGCGCTGGCCAAAATCCCGATGCAGTTTTTTATTCTCTTCATCGGCGCCATGGTCTTCGTGTTCTACCTGTTTGTGCAGCCTCCGGTGCTGTTCCAGCGGCAGGAACTGGCGCGCATCGAGGGCACGGCACAGTACCGCACGATCGAAGGGCAGTACAACCAGGCATTCGCGAACCGCCGCGATGCCGCCTTTGCGCTGACCCGTGCGCATCGCGCCGGCGACCGCGACGGCGAAGCCCGCAGCGTGGCCGAGTATCGCGCGGCGCAAAAGGATCTGGACGCGGTGCGCACGAAGGCCTCGAAGTTGGTGACAGCGGCGGGCGGCGAGAAAGATTTCAGCGACACCAACTACATCTTCCTTTCGTTTGTCACGCGCTATCTGCCAACCGGGATTGTTGGGTTGGTGATTGCGGTGATCTTCGCGGCCACCATGTCCGCCAGTTCGGGCGAGATCAATTCGCTTGCCACTGTGACGGTGGTCGATATCTATAGACGCTATATCCGCCGCAACGCCACCGATCATCATTATCTGATGGCATCCCGCTGGTCGACTCTCTTCTGGGGAATCTATGCGGTGCTGTTCGCGGGTTTCGCCGGGCGGCTCGGATCGCTCATCGTGGCGGTGAATTTCGTGGGCTCTCTCTTCTATGGGACGCTGCTCGGCTGTTTCGTGCTCGCGCTGGGATTCCGCCGGGTGGGCGGAACTGCTACGTTCGTGGGCATGCTGGCGGGAGAATCCGCCGTGCTGGCCACGGCCAGGTTCACCAATATCTCGTGGCTCTGGTACAACGGAATCGGCGCCGGCGTCGTGATCGCTACGGCTTTGGCGATCTCCGGCGCCACCAGAAGTGCCACAGCAGGTACACGGCTAGCAGAATAGCGGCCGCGACGGTGAGCCGAAGCACGTAGCGATCGATATACCGCAACGCGGCTTGCCAGCGTTCTCCCAGAATGTATCCAAGCGACAGGAACGTGGTTACCCAGAGGACGGCGCCGCTATAGGCGAAGAGGGCGAACCGCGGCGCTTCCACCCCGCTGATTCCAGCAGCGAACGCGGTCACGTGCCGCACCCCCGGAATGAAGTAGCCGACCGTCAGCGCCCAGTGGCCGATGCGGTCAAACCAGCGGTGGGCTTGCTGAATGTGCTCTTCGCGAACGCGGATGTAGGATCCGTAGCGATGAATCAGCCCCATCCCGAACTTGCGGCCGAGCCAGTAGCTGAGGGTAATGCCGCTCATGCTGCCCGCCAGCGCCGTCGGGATGGCGAACGCGAAGTGCAGGTGCCCCTTGTAGATCAGGTACCCGCTGAAAGCGAGCAGGGTCTCGTCCGGGATCGGAAGGCCGACAATGCCGAATACCAGTCCCAGGAAGATGGCCAGGTACCCATACTGCGAGATCCAGGCCAGGATCAGTTGTTCCATGAATTGCGGACGCTTAGACCATCAGGCCGGTAATCTCGACCGGCGTGCGGTTGCCTCCTATGACTACGATGCCGCTTTCGGTGACGTGATGGTTGATGCGGTCGCGTTCGAGATCGTAGCCGATGATGGCCTCCTCGGGGACCCGCACGTTCTTGTCGAGCACAGCCCGGCGGATCTTCGCGCGGCGGCCGATGTCGCAGTTATCGAGGATGACGCAATCCTCCACAATCGCGCCGGAGTGAACTCTCACTCCGCGGCCCATTACGGAATTGCGCACCGTTCCGCCGGAAAGAATACAGCCTCCCGAGACGATGGAATCGATGGCTTGTCCCCGGCGGTTCTCTTCGTCGAACGTGAACTTGGCGGGCGGGTCCGGATAGCTGGTGGTGCGGACCGGCCACTCGCGGTTGTACAAGTTCAGGGCCGGGCTGACCGACCGCAGATCCATGTTGGCTTCGTAATAAGCGTCGATGGTTCCCACATCGCGCCAGTAAGGCACGTCGTCGGGCGGCTCACCGGGGATGCGGTTCGTCTGGTAATCGTAGGCGTAAATTTCCGCCTTACCGGCAAGCTTCGGGAGAATGTCGCGGCCGAAATCGTGGTTGCTCTCGGTTTCCGCCGCGTCTTCGTGAAGCAGGCGCAGCAGCGTCCGGGTGGAGAAGATGTAGTTGCCCATCGAGGCATAGACGCGCTCGCCGTCCCCTGGCATCGTGGGGGCATCGGCCCTCTTCTCGTGGAACGCCAGAACATGCCCGTCCTCGGCGGCTTCGATCACGCCGAATTCGAACGCGTGCTTCTTATGGACGGGGATGGCGGCGACCGTGACGTCGGCGCCTTTTTGCACGTGGAACTCCGCCATGCTCGCGATGTTCATGCGGTAAATATGATCGCCGCCGAAAATTGCAACAAGGTGAGGATCCGACTGTTCGACCAGATTGATGTTCTGATAGATCGCATCGGCCGTCCCCTGATACCAGGTCTCGCCCTGCGAACGCATCTGGGCCGGCACGGGAATGATGAACTGCGATTTCAACATGCTGCCGAACTGCCAGCCCTCGGACAAGTGCTGGAGCAGCGACTGGCTGCGGAATTGCGTCAGCACATAGAGGGAATAGATTCCGGAATTAATAAAGTTACTGAGGACAAAGTCGATGATCCGATACTTGCCTCCGAACGGTACGGCCGGCTTGGCCCGTTCTTTGGTAAGCGGATAAAGCCGGGTGCCTTTGCCTCCGGCAAGTACGATTCCCAGGACGCGTATACGCATAGGACTCGGCTAAAGCCCTATTGTTCCAGCAAGCTTTGGTTCTGGCAAGTAGAAATCGCGGGAATCGAGGGGAATTCCTCTGATTGGGAATTCTCCGGGATAGCCGATATGCAGTGTGTGATTCTTTCAAACGCGAAATGACTGCGATCATTGGAATACTCATGGTCTTCGGCGCCATCGCCGGGGGATATCTGATGGAGCACGGGAACCTCAAGGTCCTGCTACAGCCGGCGGAGCTGGTGATCATTCTGGGGTCTGCGATCGGCACGGTGGTGACCGCCAATCCGATTCCGACATTAATCGAGTTGGGAAAGGGAATGGCGGGAGTTATCGGAGGCAGTCCCTTCTCGAAAGCGTACTATCTCGAGAACCTGAAGATGCTGTACGAGCTCTTCAACCACGCCCGCAAAGCGGGAACCGCCAAGCTCGAAGAAGACGTCGACCATCCGGAAAAGAGTCCGGTCTTCTCGAAGTATCCGAAGTTCCTGAAGGCGCATCATGCGCTCTATTTCCTCTGCGACACGCTGCGCACGGCCGTGGCAGGCGGCGTGGATCCGCTCGATATCGACCAGATGATGGAGACGGACATAGAAGTGCAC
The DNA here is from genome assembly GCA_963796675.1 of Terriglobia bacterium. Taxonomy (GTDB): domain Bacteria; phylum Acidobacteriota; class Terriglobia; order Bryobacterales; family Bryobacteraceae; genus CAWCDJ01. Next base: position 155,974 of record CAWCMS010000009.1, on the reverse strand, counting down.
CACCGGGAGTCGCAGGATCCGATTAGCGCGCTCTCCACCATGGCGGATTCACTGCCCGGCCTGGGCATTGTGGCGGCCGTATTAGGCGTGGTCATCACGATGGGTGCGCTGGGCGGGCCGAAGGAGGAGATCGGCCACAAGGTGGCGTCGGCGCTGGTCGGAACATTCCTGGGCATCCTGATGTGTTATGGGGTGTTCGGACCTCTGGCCTCCGCGATGGGCAAGCTAAACGACGCCGAAGGATACTACCTCGGTTTTCTGCGGATGGGGGCCCTGGGCTTCGTCAAAGGGCTCAGCCCGATGATGGCGATCGAACTGGCGCGGCGGTCGATTCCTTCGGGGGTGCGGCCCACGTTCCAGGAGATGGAGGCGGCGTGCCGCGGAGGCGCGAGCGCCGCTTCCAAGGCGGCATAACATGGCGGATGCGCAAGTTCCCGTTCCAAACGTGCCGCCGCGGATCGTCATCATCCGCAAAAAGAGGGGCGATCACGCAGGCCATCACGGCGGCGCCTGGAAAGTGGCCTATGCCGATTTCGTCACCGCCATGATGGCGCTGTTCATCGTGCTCTGGCTGATGGGTTCGGACAAAGAAGTTCAGGAAGCGGTCGCCGGCTACTTCCGGGATCCGACCGGGCAGGGCAAGATGGTCGCGATGTCTGTGGCCGGGGCGGGCCACGCGATCGAATTGCCCAAAGAAGACATGGACAAGTTGCGCGAGAAGATCCAGCAGGCTCTCATGCAGACGCCGAATTTCCGCGACCTGAAGGACCATGTGGAACTTACGATCACACCGGACGGTCTGCGCATCGAACTGCTCGAGACCGAAGCCGGCATGTTTTTCGAATCTGGTAAGCCCGTGCCGACTGAGGTTGGAACCGACCTGCTGGCAAGGCTCGCCGCGGAGTTGGGGAAACTGCCGAACAAAATCCTGATGGAAGGCCACACCGACTCGAAGCCCTTTGCGGGGGATGGGAACTATACCAACTGGGAACTCTCGACCGATCGCGCCAACTCCGCGCGCCGGCTGATGCAGGCTCACGGCCTGCGGACGGAGCAGGTTGCCCAGGTACGAGGCTATGCGGATACACAATTGCGGCGCAAGGAAGATCCGGAGGCGGCATCGAACCGGCGAATCTCGGTGATCGTGCAGTGGCTCAGCCCGCCGCCTGCACCGACGCCGAAGCCCACGGAGGGCGCCGCCCCGAAAACCGAGACACCCAAGGGGCACTGAGCTGCTACATATATTCGGGGATCTGAATGCCGAGGATACTCGCGGTGCGCTCCAGTTGGCGACGGAAGAAGTCGGTCATCCACAGGAGGAAAACTTTCTTTTCGCGATTCTGCTCGTGAATGATCGGGTACTTCTGATAGAAGTTGCTGAACGCCTGCGCGAGCTGGAACGCGTACCTCGCCACGTGCGCCGGCTCGCCCGCGTTGACCGCGTTTTCGACCGCCGAATCGGCCTTCGAAGCCGCCAGCAACATCTGCCAGAAATCTTCGGACTGGAGCTGTCGCGCCGACCGATTCCGCATTCAGTTCCGCTCCGAAGTCTGGGATGTGCTCGCCCAACTCCCGCAGCTTGGGCAGAATCTTGTGCGCGCGCACCGCGGCATACTGCACGTACGGGCCGGTTTCGCCCTCGAAGCTGAGCGCTTCCTGCAGGTCGAACGCGATGACCGTGTTGCGGGTGAACTTGAGCAGGAAATAGCGCAGGGCAGCGATGGCGATCTGCGTGGCGACTTTGCGATTCTGCTCCGGCGTATCTTCGGGATGCCGCGACGACGACCTCTTCCAGCGCTTTTTCGATCAGGTTATCCATCAGGTCGTCGGCCTTGACGCCGAGTCCCTTGCGTCCCGAGACCTCCACGTAAGGCCGCTTGCGGTCTTCTTCGGAGAGCGGGATGCCGAGATCGGCGCAGCAGCGCGGCGAAAGCGCCACCATCTCATAAGAGAAGTGCGTGGAGCGATCGGCCTGTTCGTTGTAGCCGAGTCCGCGCAGCCCGGCCACCACCACGTCCTGCAAGTATGACTGGCGCGTGTCGATGACGTTATAGACGCGCGAGCCGTGGCCGAACTGCTTGCCGGATTGCGCGGGCTGATCGGTCGTGACCCAGAGGACGCGGCCATCTGCGTAGCGCGTCCAGGGGCGGTAGTAGAAGTCCTTGCCGAGCAGGCCGAATTTCCAGAGCTGGTAGGCGATGTCCTTGCCCGTATAGACCACGGTGCCGTCGGACCGGACGATCACCTTGCCGTCTTCCGAGAGCCCGGCATCACCCAGCAGCCGGCGTGCTTGCCCTCGGTTTCGAAGTAGATGGCCTTGCGCTCCTTGAGCAGTTCGAAAGCCGCGGCCCAGAATTGCAGGTGGAGAATCTCGCTCTCGCGCGGCAGCACGTCGTATTCCACGTCCAGGCGCAGCATGGTGCGGAGGTGCGCCTCGACGATCGCATCGGCCACCAGGTGCGCCAGTTCGGCGAGCTCGCCCGCGCCCGATTCGATCGAGTGCAGCGTCTCGGTCCGCCACTTGAGCGAATCGGGCTGTTCCTTGTAGTAGGAGGAGGTGCGCGCGTAGAGGTCCCAGCAGTAGTAGTCGAAGCGGACGGCCGGGTCATCGAGCAGCGCGTGCACATCGGCCGGCCCTTTGTGTTCGAGGTAGTGGAAGCCCACCACCACGTCCGCCACCTGCACGCCGGTGTTGTCGATATAGTTCTGCACTTCGACTGTATGTCCGGTGGCGCGCAGCATGCGGACGAAGGTGTCGCCGAGCGCGGCATTGCGCAGGTGCCCGATATGCGCGGCCTTATTGGGATTGATGTTGGTGTGCTCGACGATGATCTTCTCGCCGGCGGGCGCGGCGCACTCAGCGTCTCGCCCTTGAGCAGCGATTCGCCATAGGCGCCGCGATCGAGCCGGATATTGAGGTAGCCGTTCCCGGCCACCTCGATCGAGGAGACACCCGGCGACCGGGCCTATCTCCGCGACAATTTCGGCCGCGATCTGTCGCGGCGCGCGCTTCAACTGTTTCGCCAGTTGGAAGGCGGCGGGTAGCGCCATGTCTCCGAAATCGCTCTGCCTCGGCTGCTCGACTGTAACCTCCAGACTCGACGCCGTAGCGAATCAGGATATGCGCGCGAAAGGCCGCGGCTACTTGTTTTTCAATGGAATGGAACACGGGAAAATTCGAGTATAGCAAGCGGCTGGGAAGGCCCCTCTAGTACTGTCCACTGGTGATTTTTTATACAATTTTCGGCCGCCGGTTTTATACTGTCCATACGTGTCGCAGCGTACATTTCTGCGGCCTATTTGAATCGCACTCAGGAGATGAAATGCCGACAGTTGTCTACCTCCATGGTCACGGTGGATGGAACCCCTCCATGGGCTTTACCCAGGTTCCCAAAAAGTGTTCCGTCTCGTTCTACACGCATTTTGCCAAGCTGTTGAATGCAACTATGGTCCAGAAGATTTTCGCCGATTCGTATCTGGGTGACTTCGACCGCACCATTGAGGGTTTCGGCACGGTTCCGAATCTCCGAATGGACTCTCTGACGACCGCACAGAGGCAATGGGCCATCAACTCTACCGCAGGCTCGGGAAAGACCCTGGTGATGCTTCCGGCGGCGCCTCCTAACCACAGCGCCACGCTGGCGCAACTGATGGCGTGGTCGGTAGAGAACATCGGCCCCGAACTCGATTTCCGCTGGCTCTGCTGCCAGGCACTGACGCTGAAAAATAAGGGTGGCGGGAAACTGGGCCTGAATGCCAGCGATCGGACCGCCCAGGACGGCCACCAAGGTCAATACCTGTTCAAATGGGTCGAAGGCGGCGTCGAGCAAAACCGTTGGGTCAACAGCAATAGCACCATCCACCGCTAGAGCGGCTATTTCACTTTCAGAACAAACATCGTCTGATCGTCGAAGGCGGTGGTGGAGAAGCGGTCGAGTTCCTTGAAGGTCTCGTTGATGATCTCGTTCGGGGGGCGTTCGGAGTTCGACCGCACGAGTTGCGCCAGGCGCCCGCGGCCGAACTCGGTGCCGGACGTGCTCATGTGGTCGGTGATGCCGTCGGAATAGAGCACCAGGGTGTCGCCCCGGCGGGCCTGGAACGTGACTTCGTCGAACTCGCGCGCTTCGAGCAGTCCGAGCGGCACGCCTTCCACCCGGACCTTCAGGATTTCGTGGCCGCGGCAGATCATGGGCGGCAGCGCCCCGGCATTGGCCATCACGAATTCACCCTTGGCCGGGTTCCACAGCAGCACGCACAGCGTGACATAGCGCGCTTCGACCTTACGCTCGACCAGCGCCTCGTTAAGCGCGAGCATCAGCTTGGCCGGTTGACGGCGCCGTGGAGCCAGCGTGCGGAGCAGGCCGCTGACCAGCCCGCCATAGAGTGCGGCGGCGGTTCCTTTGCCGCTCACGTCGCCAAACGCGATGACCGACTGGCCGTCGGGCAGTTCAAAAATGTCGTAAATATCGCCCGAGATTTCACGCGCCGGCCGCAGGCGGACAGCGGTGTCGAGACCTTCGATCTCCGGGCAGCCATCCGGCAGCAGCACGCGCTGTAAATCCCGCGCGGCTTGCAGATCCTCTTCCATGCGCCGTTCCCGGGTGGCCAGTTCCTGATAGAGGCGCGCGTTTTCGACACTGCTGGCGATCTGCGGCGCGAGCAACGCCAGGATGCGCACATGGTCGTCGGTGAAGTGGCCGATGCGGCTGCTTTCCAAATCGATCACGCCCAGCACGCGGTCCTGCAAGATCAGCGGCACAGCCACCTCCGAGCGGATATCGGGGTGCGAGGCGATGTATCGCGGATCCTTCGCCGTATCGTGTACCCGCACCACCTCGCGCGACCCGGCCGCGGCGCCCGTGATGCCTTTGCCGAGCGGAACGTTGTCGATATTCACGCGCTGGTCGTAGCGCAAGCTGAACAGATGCCGAAGAGCGCGCGCATCGTTATCGATATAGAGGATACTGAACGCGTCGTAGTTGATGAGCTCGCGCACGGTGCTCGCGATCTTGCCGAGCAGTTCGTTCAGGTCGAGGATCGAGGAGAACTCGCGCGAGATATTGGCCAGTGTGCGCAGCGCCCGGTTCTGCCGCTCCACGCGGCGGTAAAGGCGGGCGTTGTCGATGGCGATCCCTATTCGCGCGCCGATCAGCCGCAGCAGGGCGCGGTCGTATTCGGTGTAGGCGTTGACGCGGATCGATTGCAGGTCGATGACGCCCACGAGTTTGCCGCGCGCGCTCATCGGCACGGCCATTTCGGTGCGGACGGCATCCACCGTATTGAGATAACGCGGGTCGCTGCGGACATCGCCCACCAGCACGGGCTCGCGGCGCGCGGCGGCGGTTCCGGTGATGCCTTCCCCGAGCGCGATGGCCACATTGCGGATCACGTCTTCGCGGTGTCCGACGGCGTAGCGGATGCGCAGGTCCTGCCGCTTCTCGTGATAGAGAAGGATGGCGAACAGGTCGTAGGGCAGCACCTTCTGCACGATTTCGGCCACGTTCGGCAGAAGTTGGTCGAGGTCGAGCGTGGAGGTGGTGGCGGCAGAGACTTCCAGCAGAAAGTCGAGCAGCTCCGACCTTTCACGAAACCGGACGGTCGCTTTTCGAGTGGCTTGCATGCTTCAGGCCGCGGTCGCTTCGACGATTTTGACACTGGCGCTGGCGCCGATGCGCGTGGCGCCCGCGGCGGTCATGGCCTTCAGGTCGGCGAGGGTACGAATCCCGCCGGACGCTTTGACTCCGAGATCCGGTCCCACCACCTGGCGCATCAGGGCGATATCGTGGGCGGTGGCGCCGGCGGAGGAGAACCCCGTCGAAGTCTTCACGAAATCCGCTCCTGCGAGTTTCGAAAGGGTGCAGGCGACGGCCTTCTGGTTGTCATCGAGCAGCGCGGTTTCGAGAATCACCTTGACGATCGCGCGGGCTGCGTGCGCCACCTTCACCACTTCCTGGATATCCACCTTGACGGCTTCGTGATCTCCCGAGCGCAGCGCGCCCACGTTGATCACCATGTCGATCTCCTGGGCGCCCGCGCGCAATGCGGCGGCGGTCTCGGCGACCTTCGCCTCGGTGCTGGTAGCACCCAGCGGGAAGCCCACCACGGTGCAGACTTTCACCGGCGATCCCGCCAGTTCCGAGCGCACCAGCGGCACCCAATAGGGATTCACGCAGACGCTGGCGAAGTTGTACTCGCGCGCCTCGCGGCAGACCTTGATCACATCCGCGCGCGTGGCTTCGGGCTTCAGAATCGTGTGGTCGATCAGTGCGGCGACCGCGGGGTCGATCTTCGTGAGACGCTCGGAGGCCGAGACGCGGTCGGCGCCGGCGGCGATGATCTCCCTCGTGTTCTTGGCGCAGGTCTGGACGCAGCGCTGGACGCACCCGGGGCAGACCTGGTCGGGGAGGTTGAGGCCTTCGCCCTTCTTGGGCGGAGCCGCCTGCTTGCCGACGCGGGCGAGGATCTCTTCGCCGATCTGTGCTACCAGGATGTCCAGTTCAACGGGGGTCACGAGGGTATCTTCTTCAGGTACTGCTGTTCGATCTTCAGAATCTTGTCGATGCGCCCCTGGTGGCGTCCACCGCCGAAGGGCGTCGCGAGCCAGGTCCGCAGCACTTCCTCCGCCTGGCTCTCGGTGAGCATCCGGCCGCCTAACGTAAGTATATTAGAATCATTATGTTCGCGGCTATTTCGGGCGGAAGCTTTATCATAGCACAGGGCCGCCCGTATGCCCGGTACCTTGTTGGCGGCAATAGCCGAGCCGATGCCCGCGCCATCCACGATGACCCCGCGGGCGGCCGCGCCCGATGCCACCAGTTCCGCCACCTTGAGGGCGATATCGGGATAATCGGCCGGCTTCTCTTCGTTCACGCCGACGTCGCGTACCTGGAGCCCGAGACTTTCGACCACTGGCTTAAGGGCTTCCTTCATGCGGAAGCCCCCGTGATCGGCGCCGATTGCGAGGGTGCGGTCGGGCGGAGCGAGGGCGGTCAACTGATCCTCGGGCAGTTCGAGAATGCGGACCCCGCGGGCCGCGGCGGTTTCACGCGCGACGGCGGTGACGATACTACCTTCGGGAATACGCAAGTCGCCCGCTGCGGGAACGTCCTGGGCGGTGATCACCCGTCTCATAGGTTGGCTGCCGCTGTACAATTCGTAAGGACCATTGTAATGAAACGACGGGTGCTGCTGGCGATGTTTCTAGGGGCGGGGATAGCGGCGGCTCAGCCGCGCGGCGACTATCTTTCCCGCCTTCTACACCAGGGTGAAATCGGCTGGGGCATGCTGCTGGCCGGCCTGGTGGTGGCATTCGGGCTCGGCGCCATCCACGCGCTTTCGCCGGGGCACGGCAAAACCATCGTGGCCGCCTATCTGGTGGGCACCCGCGGCACCCCAAAACATGCCATCTTCCTGGGAGCGATGGTGACGTTCACCCACACGGTGAGCGTGTTCCTACTGGGGCTCGGAACCCTGTTTCTGTCGCGCTTCGTCCTGCCCGAGAAGATCTATCCGGTGCTGGGCGCGATCTCGGGGTTTGCGATTGTGTGGATCGGCGCGGCCCTATTCTGGCGGCGGTGGCGGTCCCTGAGGCACGCGCACACGCATGCTCATCACCACCATCACGATCACGAGCACGGCCACGAGCATCATCACGACCACGGCCACGAGCATTCGCACAGTCACGTGCCGGAAGAGGTCAGCCTCTCCGGCCTGATCGCTCTTGGGGCGAGCGGCGGTCTGGTCCCGTGTCCTTCGGCCCTGGTGCTGCTGCTGAGTTCGGTGGCTCTGGGACGCGTGGGTGTCGGGCTGACCCTGCTGGTGGCTTTCAGTGCGGGACTGGCGGTCGTGTTGAGCGGAATCGGCCTCGCGGTACTCTATGCCAAGCACCTGCTGCCCGACCCGGAAGGCGTGTCGAAGCACGCGGCGTTTCGTTATCTGCCGGTGGCTTCGGCGGCGGTCATTACAGTGGTCGGAGTGGTGATGACGGGCGTGGCGGTGGGCGTAATCCGGCCGTTCGCGGGCGTGTAGCGACCGGAGGGTGTGCCTCACCGAGCCTGAAGGTACGTGATGGTGTTGTTGATCTCCCGGTGTAGGCTCGCCTGGCGGGTCATGTCTGCCAGATGCCGGAGGAGGAGTAATGTTTTCGAAGGTTCCTTCGCCCCTGGCTGGATGATTTCGGGCTTAGCAAATGCCGCACGCAAAACCGCTACCGTATTCCGTATTTCGCCGTCGCTGAGTGCGTTGACGCCGATCAAGTCGGCGATCAGACCTGCCATTTCGTCGCCAAGGCCACCTTGCGAGGATTGTAGCGACAGACCGGCCCCGTTCATCCCCATGCCTCCCGTGATGAAGTCCTGGATGATTTGCATGTGATACTGTCTGGCGCTCTCTTCGGCAGGGCGCCCAGGCACTAATCTGCCACCCGGCACGCGAAAGGGATCGGAGAGGGATGGCGTCACAAATGTCTGAGGTCCCCCCGTTGTTTCACAGGCGACGGCCTCGTTAGGGCCGCTGATGGACGCTGTGCCCTGTCTGCCCGCGCGGCACGGCGCGGTCACCGAGAAATCAATGACCGGACCAGCTAACTTGCCGCCAACCGTCCAGATCTCGCTCCAACTCCCGAAATCGTCTTTCTCGAATTGCCCCGTAGTGGCCCATCGACCCCTGGCGTTCGTCCAGCCAATAATCGGGCCCCAATCGGTGCGCCCCTGTCTGGTCGTTCTAACGCTGATCGGCTGGTTGCGTGCCCCACTAATCAAGATTTCGAAGCGGTCACCAATTTGAAAATTCTGGGAAGCGGGATGGCTCGTGTTGCGGAGTTGAACGACTGGATTCTGAGCGGCAGCCTCGATGAGGACCAGACCCAAGAGTAGCGAAACCCGCATGATTCTCCGATCCAACTTGATTCTATCAAGGCGCAGATTTTCCACGCTCCACTCCGGCGGGACGGAGTGGAGCGCATCCATATAACGCCCGTCTACGTCAACGTCGGGAGCCCTTTTCTGGCCTCCCGGTCGGGGTCGTTCTTTGCCTCGCAGGTGTCGTCCAGGACCATGGTTTCCCCGTTGGCGGTGGTGTACTTGGGCCAGGTGGGGAGCCCGCCTCCGTTGGGATCGCCGGTCTTCATGAATTGAACGAGGGCGCCGGCCATCTTCGTCGACAAGGCTCTCGGTCTGGCGCCGCCGCCCGTGTGGGTCAGCATCACATCCGTGTTGTGGAACCAGAAGCAGATGTCGATCGTGTGGAACGCGCGGAGCCGGTGATCGAACAGCGGCGACTGCCAGTTGAACCAGTCGACATACACCGGGGCCGCCTGCTTGGACTTCGCATCCGCCAGCGCGATCGCGCCCTGCCGGTTACTGATCACCAGCGACCAGATCTCTACCGGCTTTCGGCCCGGGAACGCCTTCGCGTAGGCGTCGACCGCTTCCTTCGCGTGGTCGCCGAAGCCCGGGCGTGCTTTGAGCTTTTCCACCACCTGCTCGATGGTCACGGCTTCCAGGGAAGAATCCTGCCAACTGGGCGGCTGCTCGTTCTCCACGGTGCTGATGATCATCGGGACGTTGGCAGCGGTGGGTGCGGGTTCGGGATCGTAAGGATGCTGCGGCAGGTACTTGCCGTCCACCACCGGGCTGAATCCACGGCGCAGCCCGTTGGCCGGTCCCGCTTCCTTGGCTAACGCCAGTTGCGCCTTGGTCGCGATGGCATAGAAGTCTTTCCACGGCATGGCCTGTAGTTTCTCTATCTGGCTGGGGCCCAGCTTGGCTTCTTTCAGCACTGCGGCGCCAAGCTTCTCCGAATACTCCTGGTCGCCGGCCTTTCGCATGGCGCCGCTCAGAACGACAGCCTTATGGAACAATCCCGTGGCGGAAGGCATCGCGGTGAGAGTACAGACCTTGGCGCCGCCGCCCGATTGCCCGATGACCGTGACGTTCGCCGGGTCGCCTCCGAAGTTGGCGATGTTGTCGTGTACCCATTGGAGCGCGGCCACGATATCCAGCATGCCTACGTTGCCGGACGCGGCGAATTTCTCTCCGCCTACGCCGGCGAGATTGCAGAATCCCAGCGCACCCAGTCGGTGATTGAGGGAGCAGAACACCACGTCGCCGAAGCGGGCGAGATTCTCCCCGTTGTAGCCGTCGTGTTCGATCGCGTTGCCGTTGACGAATCCGCCGCCGTGGATCCAGAACAGCACGGGGCGCTTCTTGCCGTCGTTCACGGCGGGAGTGAGGACGTTGATCTTGAGGCAGTCCTCAGTAACATCGCCATAGTTCCAGTGATCGCGGAAGGCGCCGTAGTGGTTGGCGAAGCGGTGCTCCATGTCCTGCGGTGCGGAATCGCCCCAGAAGAGCGCCGGGTATACGTCGGTCCAGGGTTTGGGCTTCTGCGGAGGCATGAAGCGATTGGCACCGGAGGTGTCGGCTCCGTAAGGCATACCGAGGAAGTAGTTGATGCCGCGTAGTACGTATCCTCTGACTTTTCCGTATTCGGTGTTCGCGACGGCAATGTCGTCGCCGCACTGCAGAACCGGTTCGGATTGGGTCGCGGCGATTGCGTCCTGCGGGGACCGGGAACAGGCGGCGGTGGTTACGGCCGCCGCACCGACGGCAATGCCGGCGGAACTCGTCCCCAGTGTCTGTATGAACTGACGTCTGTTGGATTGCATAGTTACGGAACCTCAACTATGGGGAAAATGTCCGGGCGTCCTGCGGGCCATCCCGGCAGCAGGCAGTATATCGCCGGGCGTGCGGCGAGTAAACCGGACGTTGTCAGCCGAGTTCGAGCGTCCGGACGGCGGGTTCGGGCTGGTCTTCGTAGATCAGGACATCGTCCACCAGAAGTTCGCTGCGCTCCAGCCGGGCAATCGCGAACAGCACACCGATCTGCGCTGCCGCGAAGAGCGCGAGTTTTGCGGGCGCCTCCATCAGCGTCCGCTCCAGATTCGCCATCGTGAAGCAGAACAGCACGAAGGTCAACAGGTAGAGCAGCGCCATGGTCGCCATCGCCATCTTGCCGGGGAAGTAGGAACAGGTGAACGGGATCTTGCGGAACCACACCAGCAGCAGGTTCATCAGCACCAGCGAGAGCAGCAGCGCGAATCCAACATGGATCAGGCCATTCCACCAGCCCCGCACGTAGATCTCGAACGGCGCAAGAAGCGCGCACAGCGGCGCGATGCCCATCACGATCATCCATTTACGCGCGGCGCGGATGTGTAGTACTCGCTGCTCGCTTTCGCAGACCTGGAACATCCAGTTGGCGCGCAGTTCGGCCGGAATGTTGAATACGGCGCGAAGGCCGGTCACCGTGAGGAACGAAAGCGTGAGAGGCACCACCAACATCCCCCCAGGCAGAAATTTCAAGAGGGGGCCGCCCGACGGATTCACCTGAAGCACGCTGGGGATCGCGAGCGCCAGGGCGAGCCCGGCATAGGTGGCGAGAAACAGGCGGTGGCGGGCGCTGCGCAGCATGGTGTTATTGATGAAATGAAACGTGGCGCGTTCGAGCGGATGCGGCAGCAGCTGGCGATTCACGGCGCGCTCGAAACAGATGCGCAGGCGCCCCGGCGCTTCACCCGTGGTCTCCAGGCTCTCCATCACGCGGCGGGTGTGGCGGCGGTAGCCCGCGAGATACGAGACGGCGAAGACCGCGGCCGAGATCGCCAGCGCCCGCGTCGCCAGTGGCGCCAGTTCGTGGAAGAGCGGTCCGCCGGGACGGCCCGGAAGCATATCGATGTAGAGCGCCAGGAACCAGAATGGAGGGAACCATCGCAGCATCGGGCTGCGGGCCTCGAACAACGGCTGCATCATCGAACAGATCAGCGGCGTGAGGAAAAGCAGCAGGATCAGCAGCGTCATCGACGCCATCTGCACCCACGGCGATATCCGCCGGAAGGCCCGCCCCGGCAGAAAGTTGATCAGGACTCCTTGCAATCCGGCAAAGGAAAGCGCAACGAACAGGCCCGCGGACGAGACCGCGAGCGCGTGTATGCCGGCTAACCGCCAGAGTAGCGCGAGGGCTGTATTGTTGCCGCCGGAGACCAGCGGAGCGAGCACAGTCGAGAGCGCGTTGGTATCGACGACGAACAGCCCGAGGAATGCCATTAGCGCGGCGAGCTTGGCATAGAAGATGACGCCGGCGCCGAGGGGCAGGGGAGTGAGCACCAGGTAGTCTTTGCGATCGGGAAACAGGGAATCCCACTCGAACACCATCACGAAGCCCATCACCACCATCGAATACAGAACGAAGAAGTAGTAATCGGCCACGAGCTGCCAGTTGCGATCGAAAAGACGGTCGTACTGCACCATCTGCGGCAGCATGTAGAAGGCGAGGAACATGCCCGGTACGGCGAGGAGCCCGAGAGCCTGCACCACGCTGGTGCGCATGTCGCTCTCCTGCGAGACGATGTCGTTATCGAAGAACCGGCCGAAGAAATGGCCGGCCAGCAGGCGGAATGCGGAGCTCATCAAGCCTCCTTGATCACGGCCGCCATCTCCCGCGCCGCGGCTCCTACATCGTCCTGCCGGGCGAGTTGGCGGAAGATCTGCTCGAGCGAGGGAAGCTGCATCAGGTCGCGCAGGCGGCCCACTTCGTCGTCGGCGACTACCTGGCCGCGGTAGAGCATGATGACGCGCGCGCAGACCTTCTCGGTGATTTCCAGCACGTGCGAGATATAGAGGATCGTCTTGCCCTGCCGCGCCAGTTCGGCGAGCAGTTCATGCAGCAGCAGGGCGGAGGCGATGTCGAGCCCGGAGAGCGGCTCATCGAGGATCAGCAGGTCGGGATTGTGCAGTAGCGCCGAGGCGATCAGGACCCGCTGCTTCATCCCTTTGGAGTAGGCCGAAATCGGCGCGTAGCGATGTTCGCTCAGCCAGAGCAGCCGAAGCAGCTCGTTGGCCTTGCGATCGACCTCGGCTTCGGGGAGTTCGCGCAGCCGGCCGGTCAACTGCAGATATTCGAGCCCGGTGAGATGCGGATAAAGATACGCCTCCTCGGGAACGTAGCCGAGCCGGCGCTTGAAGCCAATGAGGTCCTGGCGAATGTCGCCGCCGTTCCACAGGATACGCCCGGCCGTTGGCGCGAGCAGGCCGGTGAGCATTTTGACGGTGGTGGACTTGCCGGAGCCGTTGGGGCCAAGGTAGCCCGTAACCTGCCCCGGAGGCACGGTGAACGTGACATGATCCACGACCGCGCGGTTGCGGTACTTCTTGGTGAGTCCCTGGACCTCCAGCATCGGGCCCTCCCCTTTCGCCCGGTTAGACACCGGTAGGGGCGGCAGAGTTCCCCATCGAATCAATCGGATAAGTCAATCCGAAATAGAGTAATAGTATGGTTATGCTGTTACTGATTCGACGAATGGCTGTGCTTACGCTCGCCGCGACGGCGCTGGCGCAGGCTCAGGACCGGGCCACCATCGAGAAAGCGGTCCTCGAGGTCAGCTCACAGATGACTCGGGCGGCGGAGAATCTCGATGTCGATCGCCTCTTCAGCTTCATGCTTCCCAACGACCGGGGATCGATCGTGCAGTACGGAAATGTGCTCCAGACGCGCGAACAGGCGCTGGAGCGGACCCGCGAAGGCTTCCGCGGTCTCCACTCGATCGAGTACCGCTGGAAGCGCCGGCAGGTGACGGTGGTTTCGCCCACGGTCGCACTGCTGGTGGCCGAGGGCGAAGCACGCGCCACGACGGAGCAGGGAGAGTCCTTCTCCAGGCCCTTCGCCCAGACCCTGGTCTTCCTGCTCACAGACGGGCAATGGAAGGTGCTGCACGCGCACCAGTCCGCGCCGCTCGGCCGCTGACTCCTATTTGCCCGCGCTACTAGTGAGTGCGCTCGTGCAGAACGCGCACCGCCTTGCGGCGATCGGTACATCGCTCAGGCACTCGGGGCACTTCTTGGTGGTGGGGTCGGGAGCCGCTTCCCCGCGCCGCATGCGGGCGGTCAGGTGGTTCACCGGAAGCACTATGAAAAAGTAAACGGCGGCTCCGATCATCAGAAACGAAATCAGGTCGTTCAGGAACGAGCCGAGCAACAGCTTACTGCCGTTGACCGTCACCGAAATGGCGGAAAAGTCGGGTTTGCCGGCGATGGCAGCGATCAAAGGACTGAGAAGATCCTTGACCATTGCGGTCACCACGGCGCCAAATGCTGCGCCCATGACGACGGCAACGGCAAGATCCAGCACGTTGCCGCGCAACATGAATTCTTTAAAGCCTTTCAGCATAGCTCCTCTTTTCCTGCACCCGGTCAGGCGCCGGCGCGCAGAAATTTCGTCAGCCGCTCCATAGCGGGTTCGAGGATCGAAAGCTCCGCAGCATAGCAGATCCGGATCGAGCCTTCTCCTCCGGCGCCGAAGGCTACGCCAGGCGCCAGTCCTACACGGGTCTCCTCCAACAGGCGGCGACAGAAGCCGAAGGAATCGGTCAGGCCGTCGATATGTGGGAACAGGTAAAATGCCCCGTCCGGCTTGGGCACGGTAACGCCGGGAATGCCACTGAGCGCGGTTAGGCACAGGTCGCGGTTTTGCCGGAGACGTTCCAGCATGCGGACCAGTTCGGGCTCCCCTTCGGCCAGAGCGGTCTCGCCGGCCTTCTGCGCGAACGTAGGGGCGTGAGAAATGATGAATTCGTTGATCTGTGTGGCCTTCGCCACCAGGTCGCGGCGCGCCACCAGCCAGCCGACGCGCCAGCCGGTCATGCAGTAGCTTTTGGAAAAAGAGTGCACCACCATGACGGAGTCGTCGCGGGTGGCTTTGCGCAGGATCGAGGGCACCGGCTCGCCGAGCTGCGCGCCGGCATAGTAGAGGCGGTCGTAGACCTCGTCGGCCAGCAGCCACAGGTTATGGCGGCGCGCGAACTCGAGCAGTCCGCGCTGTTCCTCTTCGCTCGCAACCCATCCCAGCGGGTTCGAGGGCGAGGTGTAGAGCAGCAGGCGCGTCCGCGGAGTCACCGCGGCTTCGAGCGCATCGAAATCGACACCGTAACGGTCTCCGCACAGCGGATGCGGAATCTGGTGGACCACCGCGTTCGCCATCCGGATATTCGACGAACCGTTGGGCCAGGCCGGCGTCAGCACCAGTGCCTCATCGCCCGGATCGAGCACGCAGCGGATGCCGACATTCAGCGCCTGCACGCCGGAGGCGGTGACCACGATCTCGGCGCCGGAGTCGAGGTCCACTCCGTGCAGGCGCTGGTAGTTGGCCGCAATGGCGCGCCGCAGTGAGGGCAGGCCGGCGTTTTCGGTGTAGAAAGTGTAGCCCTCGGCCAACGCGCGGATCGCCGCCTGCTTGATGTAATCCGGGGTCGGCAGGTTCGATTCGCCGAAGTACAGGCGCAGCACACCGTCCATCGTCATGGCGATTTCTGCCAGCTCGCGGATCCTCGAATGAGGAACGGCCTCTACGGACGCGGCGATTTGCGGCATGAGAGATATTGTCGCACTGCCGTGCGGGCTATTTCTTTTTCTCCAGGTTCCACAGTTCGCGCGAGAGCACCCGGCCGCAGAACGGGCAGTAGTGCATTCCGGCAAACTGGTGGCGCTCCTCGCCGAAGACCAGAAAATACTCGGTGTCGATATCGGTGATGATGGTGCCGTTCGAGAGCTGGTAGGGCTGGGCGTTGCGCACCAGGTCGCGATCCATCAGGCGTTCGAGATTCGGGCAGCAGCTCATTGGATGGTGCTGGCGCCTTCCGCGCCCATGTCGGAGGTGATGACGTTGCGGTTGACGTGCCGGTCCAGGTTAATGACGTAGGTCTCCGGGTCCTCGATCAGGATGGAGGAGTGGGTGGCGCAGACGATGCGAAAATGCTTCTGGTCCACCAGTTCCTTGAGCATCTTGAGGATGCGCCGCTGGTTGGAAACCGAGAGTGCCATTTCGGGCTCGTCGAGCAGAAGGATGGTTCCGTCCGGAAGCTTGGGGAAGCTCTCGCTGAAGAGCGATAGCATGACCTGTCCGTGGCTGGCGATCCGTAGGAATTCGAGCATCTCCGGTTGGTTCTTGAAGAGTTCGAGCTGGGTCCGCGGATTGTGCTGTTCGGCATCGAACAGGTAGCTACGCCCGACCTGGACTTCGCCGGGCTCGAGGCGGTAGACGTAACCCTCGACTTTCTCGCCCTTTAGCGCATAGTGAATGGAGTGCAGGAGGGTGGATTTACCGGAGCCGTTTTCCCCCTGCAACATGACGAGGGGATGGGACAGGTCCACCACCATGGGCATGTGAAAATTCAGGCTGGGGAAGACCGGATGTGCCAAAATCTTCAGGAACATAGGATCACAGCATATCAGGCGCGGACCCGCCGCAGAGTCGGGCCCGCCATGCTAAGATAAAGATTCCAATACCTCTGAGGTTTTCGTGGCAAGAATCACCCGTAAAGAGCTAAAGACCGACAAGTTCGCCCTGGAAGTCGAACACACAGTCACCTTCTTCGAGGAACACCGGAAGGAGATCGTCCGCTACGGCGGAATCGCGCTCGTAGTCGTGGCGCTCGTGCTGGGCTGGATGGCATACTCCCGCCATCAGCACGCGGCCCGCGAAGCGGCCTTGGCGCGGGCGATCGACGTTCAGGAATCGCCGATCGGACCCCCGCAACCGGGGCAGAACCGGAACTTCCCGACGCAGGAATCGAAGGATCAGGCGGCCATTCAGGCGTTTACGCAGGTGACGCAGGCCTACCCAGGGAGCGCCGAGAGCGAGATCGCCGAATACTACCTCGGTTCGATCCGTGCCGACCAGGGCAAACTGGCCGAGGCCGAGAAGAGCTATAAGGAAGTCGCCGACAAGGGCGATGCCCGCTATGCCTCCCTGGCCCGCCTGTCGCTC
Organism: Terriglobia bacterium; assembly: GCA_963796675.1. Lineage (GTDB taxonomy): Bacteria > Acidobacteriota > Terriglobia > Bryobacterales > Bryobacteraceae > CAWCDJ01. The sequence goes on along the minus strand of CAWCMS010000009.1, from coordinate 139,156 downwards.
GCCCAGATCTATTTCGCTGACGGCCGTGATTCGCAAGGGGAAAGCGTCCTTCGCGACCTGATGGCACACCCCACGGCCTTTGTTTCGAAGGATGAGGCCGCCATCTCGCTGGCCAGGTACCTGATTGCCAAGAAGCCGGCTGAAGCGCGAAAGCTCCTCGAACCGCTGCGTGGTCAGCCGGGCGGGGTCGGCCAGGTGGCGCTCGCGCTCTACGGCCAGCTTCCTCCGCAATAGGTTGCCGCCGCTTATGCTGGCGCGTCTGCGATTTCCAGTGGAACGCAGCCGCGGCCGCGTATATCCGGAGCCGGAACATTCCTACCGCAACGCTTTCCAGCGGGACCGCGACCGCGTAATTCATTCGCGTGCATTCCGGCGCCTGGAAGCGAAGACTCAGGTATTCTCGCCGGGGCTTTCCGATCACTTTCGCAATCGCCTGACCCACACCATCGAGGTGGCGCAGATTGCCCGCACCGCCGCCAATGTCCTGCAACTGGACGAGGACCTTACCGAGGCCCTCGCGCTGGCCCACGACGTCGGCCATCCGCCGTTCGCCCACGCCGGCGAAGAAGCCCTGGACCATCAGATGCGGCGTTTCGGCGAGCGGTTTGACCACAATCTGCATGCACTGCGGATCGTCGAGAGCTTTGAGCAGCGCTACGCCCGCTTCCCGGGGCTGAATCTCACGTTCGAGGTCCGTGAAGGCATCGTGAAGCATTCAAAGGACTTCGCATCCGGCGAGGGACCCGAACTGGAAGCCTACCTGCCGGGGCTGCGTCCACCGCTCGAGGCACAGTTGATCGATCTCGCCGACGAGATCGCCTATAATTCGGCGGACCTGGACGACGCGTTCTCGGCGGGGATGCTGACCGCGGAGGACATCGCCGATTCGGTGCCGCTCTATCGCGAGATTTACGAGACCGTGGAGACGCAGTTTCCTGGCGCGAACCCCCGGGAGCGCTTCCACGAGAGCCTGCGGCAGTTGATCGACCTGCTGGTCTCCGGCCTGATCGAGGGCACGGTGGCGGCGTCGCAGGCGGCCGGCGTCGATAGTTCCGAGCAAGTGCGGCAGTGGGGCTCCCGCCTGGCCGCGATGACCTCCGACACGGCGGCTGCCAGCCGGGGGCTCAAGCGATTCCTCTACGAACACGTCTACGCGTCTCCGGCTCTGGGAGAAGACCGGCGGCGGTCGATGGCGATGATCGGCGATCTTTTCCAGTTTTTCCTTTCCTACCCGGAGCGCCTGCCCGAGGGCTACCGGGAGCAGGCCGTAGGACTTGCGGCGCATCGAGTGATCTGCGATTACATTGCCGGAATGACCGATGCCTTCTGCCGGCGGACGCATGAGCAGATGATCGGCGCGGCCGGCGCGGGAGATTAGTCCTCGGTGGTGCTGTAGTTCGATAGCTCTGCATCGCGGACGCCGTAGAATCTTCGGAGCTGGCGGCAGATCTCCTCTCCGATTTTCTGCGGCTGCTCGTCGGCATCGTGTTCCACTTCAACTTTGAAGAACAGGTTGGATCGGCTCATGGGGCTACCTTCTATACTAAAAGGGAATGGCTTGCGCGATCTGCGAAACGCGGCGCCCCAGACGCTTCTGCCCCGGAGTGCGAGGCGATATCTGCTCGATCTGTTGCGGGACTGAGCGCGAGGTGACGGTCGATTGCCCGCTCGACTGCGAGTTTCTGAGGGATGCTCGCCGGCATGAGCGGAAAGAGCTCCCGGACGCCTCTCAGTGGCCGAATCAGGACATCGCCGTCTCCGAGGAATTCCTGGTGGATCACGAGCACCTGCTGATGGCCGTGGGTAGCGGACTTGCCGGGGCCGCGTTCCATGTGGCCGGAACGATCGACTTCGACGTGCGGGAGGCGTTGGAAAGCCTGGTCCGTACGTATCGCACGCTCGACAGCGGCGTGTACTACGAAAGCATTCCTCCCAACCCCCTGGCAGCGAACCTCTACCATGCCATTCAGGCCTCGGCGGCCGAATTTCGCCGCGCCGAACAACAGCAGTTGGGCCTTTCCCGCACTCGCGATGGAGACGTGTTACGCGTCGTGGTCTTTCTGCAAAGAGCGGAGTTCGACCTGAATAACGGCCGCCGCCGCGGCCGCGCCTTTCTGGACGCACTGCGATCCCTTTACGGCGATGCCGCTCCCGATAGCGGCCCCGCGCCTTCCTCGCTGATCTTGCCCTGATGGAGAGTCCGGCGAATCTGCTCGATGAGGCAGGCCCGCTTCTTTCCCGTAGTTGCCATCTGGGCCGTATACTTCGGCGTGCCGTTGACCAGTAGCTCGATGGAGCGCTCGACCGGGTAATCGAAGATCAGCAGGTGCCCCTCTTCGAGCCGGAGCAGGTCGCGAACCGTAAGAGTAGGACCGAGAAGGCGTGCTTCGAGCGAGAATGAGGACTCCCGCAGAAGACGCAGAAGCCGGGCCTGTTCGGCATTGCTGGCTTGGGTCTTGCGCACCGACCATTGCTGGTCGAATTTCTGGCGCATCATCTTGATGACGATCGAAGGCATCGCGATATTCATCATCCCGACGCTCTCGCCGATTCGCATTTCGATGCCGATCGCAACCACTGCTTCGTTCGGCGCCAGCAGGTGCAGCAGTTGCGGTTCTGTTTCCATCGCCTCGATCGTAAAATCCACCGAGGTCACCGCTTTCCAGGCCTCCCGCAGGTCATGCAGGATGATGCGGAACAGGCCATCGAGAAGCTTCTGCTCAATCTCTGTAATGTCGCGCTGGATCGCCCCGGAGGATTTCCCGGTGCCGCCAAGAAGCATCTCGAGAATCGGAAATACCAGGGACGGATTGAGTTCGAGCACTCCATTGCCGTCGTAGGGGCTGAGGCCGAGCGACACAATGCAGGTGGGAGATGGCAGGCCATCGAGAAACTCCGCATAGGAAAGCTGTTCGACGCTCACCAGGTTGACCGTCAGGTACGAGCGCAGGTAGGCCGACAAGCTCGATACGAGATTGCGGACGAAAGTGTCGTGGAGCAGGTGGATGGCGCGGACCTGGGACTTGGGTATCCGGTCCGGGCGCCGGAAATCGAAGCGGACCGCCGGCGTTTCGCGCTTGCGGTCCTGCATGTTCTCAAAGACCGCATCGATTTCCTGTTGCGAAAGTTGACGGCTCACAATCCAGGCTCCTCCCAGCTTATCGGCGGAATTCCCTGGAACTTTAAATCGAGTCTAATCCTTGCACCTCGATTTTTCTTCGATTTCGATTAATGAAAACGCCCGCTCGTTCCGATGAATAGGAGTGTAAGGAGCCGAATGGAATCAGACGTTTTGGTTGTGGACGATTCCGCAGCCATCCGCAAGATCCTGCAGCGGGTGCTGCGTCAGACCGGGATGGCGATCCGTACGATCCATGAAGCCGGCGACGGGCAAGAGGCGTTGGATCTCCTGAATGCCCACAAGGTCCAATTGGTGCTCACCGATATCAACATGCCCAAGATGGATGGCCTGCAATTGCTTGCGGCGATGAAGGCTTCGGACCGGTGGCGGGATGTGCCTGTAGTCATGATCACTACCGAGGGCGGCGAGATGAAGGTCGGGGAGGCAGTCAAGTTGGGTGCCGCCGGCTATGTGCGAAAGCCCTTCACCGCCGATCAGATTAAGGAGAAGCTGGCCGGCATCATCGAGCCGGCGCTTTCGATATGAACGTCAAAGAGCTGATTGTCCAGTGCATTCGTGACTCGGCAGCGAATGTATTTTCGATGATGTTGGGAGCCGAACTAGGCGAAGGAGAGGTGTCGCTAGAGGCGGCCATGCCGGAGCCAAGCGACGGAGTGGTATCCTTCATCGGCCTCGCCGGCGCCTGGGCCGGCACCGGCAGTGTCACTTGCTCCCCGTCGCTCGCCTGCCGCATCTGTTCAATGATGCTCATGACCGACAGCACTTCGGTCAACGAGGAAGTGCTTGACGCAGTGGCCGAACTCACTAACATGATCATCGGCAGCGTCAAGACCGATCTCGAAAAGCACCTCGGCCCGCTCGGTCTGAGCATTCCTACCGTGGTCTTCGGAAGGAACTTTCGCACCAAGAGCGCGGGCAACTCCGAGTGGATTGTGATGCGCTTCATCTGGGAAGGCGAGCCTCTCCACGTCAAGCTCTGCCTGGCTCCGAACGAACGCCCGCACCTGCATGTAGCCGGGGTGCATAGCTGCGCTCTGGACGTCTGAGGATCCATTTTTCATCGGGAGTACAGATGCTATCAACCACACTCACCGCCGCCGACACGGCCGCCGCAGCAAACGATACGCGTCCCGGTAAGTATCTGACTTTTCAACTGGCCAACGAAGAGTTCGGGATCCGCGTTCTCAAGGTCCGAGAGATCATGGGCCTACAGGAAATTACCGCTGTGCCGCAGACCCCGCCGCATGTCAAAGGGGTCATCAATCTCCGCGGGAAGGTGATCCCCGTGATCGACCTTCGGCTGAAGTTCAGCCTGCCGGCGGCTGAGTACACCCAGAGAACCTGCATCATCGTGACTCAGATGCAAGGAGAAGCCGGCGCCATGCTGATGGGAGTCGTCGTCGATGGCGTGTCCGAAGTCCTGAACCTGACCTCCACCGAAATCGAGGATACGCCGGACTTCGGCGAAGAGGTCGCCGGGAGTTACTTGCTGGGCATGGCCAAGGTCAAGGGAAAAGTCAAAATTCTGCTGGATATCGATCGAGTGCTCTCCACGCAGGAACTTCACAGCTTGAGCTCGATCATCCATTAGGAGACACCGCGGTGAAACAACGATCCCTCACCCTCGGCTGGAAAGCCGGGATGACCACAGGCGCCTTAGTCCTGGTGCTCGTTCTGCTCGCGGCCGCCGGGCTTCATGCCATTTCGACCTTGCACCGCTCGTTCGACGCGGTGGCGGACAAGACGTCCCGCCAGTTGATCCTGGCGGGGAAAATCGATGCCGCCGAATCCGATATGCTGGCCGGACAGCGCGGTGCGGTTCTGGGGTTGTATTCCAAGGATCCGGGAGTCACGCTTGCCGGCAAGGAACTGTTCCGTGAGAACGCGGCACGCCTCCAGCAGTCACTCGCGCAACTGGATCCGGTTCTCGACGATCGGCAATCGAAAGACCTGGCCGCGGACATCCAGACCCATACCGTGGCCTGGGTCTCCGGCTTTGCAGACGTGGAGCGGCTGATCGAGGGCGGCAATCCGGATGGAGCCGCCCAGGCGCTGCACCAACTCATGCCGCACTCCCAGAGTGTGGCCGACGATGCCGGCCGCCTGATCGAGATCGAAGCGGCGGCCCTTCAGGACGAGAAGCGCGCCGCCGGCGAGCAGCACTCGTGGAGCCTCTGGATCACCCTGATGCTGGTTGTTCTGGGCGCCGGAGCGTCCCTGGCGGCGGCTTGGATCCTGCGCGATGCGCTGCGGCAGGTCCGGCGCGTGGCTTCGGAGATGTTCGAAGGGTCGCGTCAGGTGGCTGCCGCGGCCGCGCAAGTGGCATCGGCCAGCCAGTCTTTGGCGCAGGGCACGTCGCAGCAGGCCGCCACTCTCGAGGAAACCTCCTCCTCCGCGGCGGAGATCACGGCGATCACCCGCAAGAATACTCAAAACACCGTGTCGGTGGTCGGAAACATGACCGAGACGCGGCGCGTGGTGGAGGATGCGAACCGCAATCTGAGCCAGATGATCGGCTCGATGACCGAGATCAATGCTTCGAGCCAGAAGATCTCCAAGATCATCCGGGTCATTGATGAAATTGCTTTCCAGACCAATATTCTGGCGCTCAACGCCGCCGTGGAAGCGGCTCGAGCCGGTGAAGCGGGCATGGGCTTTGCGGTAGTAGCCGATGAAGTCCGCAATCTGGCCCATCGCAGCGCACAGGCGGCCAAGGATACCGCCGCGCTGATCGAGGAGTCGATCGCTAAGACCACCGAAGGCGGTGGGAAGTTGAACCTCGTGGCGAAGTCCATTCAGCAAATCACGGGCAGCACCGCGCAGGTGAAGACCCTCATCGACGAAATCGATGCGGGAAGTAACGAGCAATCGCGGGGCATTCAACAGATCGCGATCGCCATCGAGCAAATGGAGCAAGTGACGCAACGCAGCGCCGCGAATGCCGAGGAGAGCGCGGCTGCGAGCGAGGAACTGGCAAGCCATGCACAGCACCTCGCCGAAAGCATCGAAGTTCTGCGGGAGGTGGTTGGCCAAGAGCACTGCGATTCCGGGCGCCGCATCCCGGGCGCCGTCCCGGTTCGTCCGCCCGCTCCGGTCAGGGCAACGCCGGCACCGCTGCCACTCGAAACGGCACACGTGGCGTTCCCGCTCGACGAAACGGAAGCCGGGCTATAGAAGGGCAGAATCATGTCCCATTCCAACGACCTGCAGCGCAAAATCGAGGACCTGGCCCTCCGGCTGGTTGTCGGCCAGGCCGATACGGACGGTGCGAACTGGCTCGAGGGGCTTCGCGACATCCACGCGACCGCCGAGCGGGAGCATGCCGCACCTGTTGCCAGCGCGGCCGCGGCGCTGATGGAGACCTTTGAAGCGCGACCGCCGGCGGGGGGATCGGGAGACCTCTCTACGGAGCTGCAGGAAGGGATTGCGTGCCTGCAGCAGGCATGGGCGGCCACCGGGAAGTCCGATTCACGGGTCGACCGCATGCCCGCCGAAGATCCGGAACTGTTGTCCGACTTCGTGCTGGAGAGCCGGGAGCACATTGCTTCGATCGAGCAGCAATTGCTCACGCTCGAGCGGGATCCTTCTCATGCGGAATCCCTGCACGCCGCCTTTCGTGGCTTCCATACGATCAAGGGTCTGGCGGGATTTCTGGAATTTCGCGAGGTGCAGCAACTCGCCCACGAAGTAGAGGCGGTTCTCGATCGTGCCCGCACCGGGCAGTTCGCGATTACCCCCTCCGCCATCGACGTCATTTTGCAGAGTGCCGACTGCCTCCGCCGATGGCTGTCTCACATCGAGGACGACTTGGCCGGGCGGTCCTCGGAGCCGCCGCCTCCTAACGAAGGGCTCCTGGCTAGGATCCGCGGGTTGTTGGAGCAAGGAGCCGGCACGGAAGCGGTTGGAGGCGGGTTGGCCGCTCTGGCAACCGCGGTCGACGCCTCAGGGAAGCCCGCACCATCCGCCCCGGCAGCGCCGGCTGAAGTTCAGGTCCATCGCAACGAGACGATGGCCGTCAAGGTAGACACAGGCAAGCTCGATTTCCTGGTCGACATGGCAGGGGAACTGGTAATTGCCGAATCTCTGGTTCGCCACGACGGCGACTTACTCGCGGTCAAGAGTCCCGGCTTACAACGCAAGATGGTGCAGTTGACCCGCATTACGGCGGAGCTGCAGAAGACGGCGATGGCGATGAGGCTGGTGCCGGTAGGACCGCTGTTCCGGAGGATGGCTCGCCTGGTGCGGGACCTATCCCGGCAATTCGGCAAGCAGGTTCAGATGGAGACCTACGGCGACGAGATCGAGCTTGATCGAACGATCGTCGAGGAATTGGCGGATCCGCTGATGCACATGGTCCGCAACGCCATGGATCATGGGATCGAGACACCGGAGCAAAGGCGCAAGTCCGGCAAGTCTCCGAGTGCTCGTGTCGCGTTGAAGGCTTATCACCAGTCGGGCCAGGTGGTCATCGAGATCGCCGATGACGGCAGGGGACTCGTCCGTGAGCGCATTCTCGCTAAAGCGATGGAACGCGGGCTGGTGGAATCGGGAGAAGGCCGGTCCGATGCCGAGGTGTGGAACCTGATCTTCGAGCCGGGCTTCAGCACGGCGCAGCAGGTAACCAATGTCTCCGGTCGCGGTGTAGGTATGGACGTTGTGCGGCGCCACATCGAGAAGCTTCGCGGACGAATCGAGATTCGTTCTGTGGACGGCGAGGGCACTTCATTCCATCTCAAGCTGCCGCTGACGCTGGCGATCATTGACGGCCTGGTGGTGGCGGTTGGGCAGGAGCGTTACATCGTGCCGCTATTCGGCGTGCGCGAACTGTTTCGTCCGAACGACGACTCGATCTGGACGGTGCAGCAGCGCGCGGAAATGGCGCTGGTGAGGGGGACGTTGCTGCCCGTTTTGCGTCTCTACCGAAGGTTTGGCGTTGAGCCGCGGTCAACCGATCCGCAGCAAGGGGTCCTGGTGGTCGCCGAGGTGGAGGGCAGCCGCTTTTGCCTGTTGGTAGATGAACTGATCGGAAAGCAGGAGGTAGTGATCAAGTCGTTGGGCGAGACCTTCAAAAATGTTTCCGGCGTGGCGGGTGGTGCCATCCTCGGCGACGGGCGTGTCGGCCTGATTCTCGATCTCGAGAGGCTCATGAAGGACGGTAAGCTTGAGCCGGCCCGCTAGCCCCGCCGGCCTTCGAGGAGAACAAGAGGGAGTCCGTCCCCTTACCCCGGCGGAGTTCGAGCAGATCCGTCAGTTGGCCTACCGGACCTTCGGCCTGGAATTGAAATCCGGGAAGGAGGAACTGGTGTCCGCCCGGTTGCGCAAGCTTGTGCTGATGCACGGCTTCCGGACATTTCAGGATTTATACGACCACGTCCGTAACGATTCGACAGGCAGATCGCTTGCTGCGATGGTCGATGCGCTGGCCACGAATCACACTTCCTTCCTGCGCGAGCCGGACCATTTTGACTTCTTAAAAAGACGGGTTCTGCCTCAACTGGCGGACCGCGAATTAATTCACCTGTGGTGTGCCGCTTGTTCGACCGGTGAAGAGGTCTGGACCTTGGCCTGTATCTTGAATGACGCCATGCCGTCCCGCAGAATCCAGATTGCGGCCACCGACATATCCAACAAAGCCCTGAAGCTTGCGTCCGACGGTTTCTATTCCGCAGAGCGCTGTCAGTCCATACCGCCGGAATGGCGGCGCCGGTATTTCAGCGCCGGGAGCGGCGAGCGGGCCGGGATGATCGTATCGCCGAAGATCCGGCAGCAGGCCGTGTTCCGCCGCCTCAACCTCATCGAGGAGTTCGGTTGGCCGAGACCATTTCCTCTGATCTTCTGCCGCAACGTCATGATCTATTTCGATCGTGCAACCCAGGAAAAGGTCGTGCGGAAACTGGCAGCCTGTCTGGAACCCGGGGGCTACCTGTTCGTGGGGCACGCCGAGAGCCTGACCCGGGTTGCCCATTCGCTCGAGTATGTCCAGCCTGCCGTCTATCGTAAGCCGGGCGAAAAGGAGACCAGGTGGAGCAGATCGTTGTAGGGATGGCGGATTGCCGGATTTCGCGTTCGTCGGGGCAGGTGCTGACGACCTACGCGTTAGGATCCTGTATCGGACTGGTCATTCACGATCCTCGAGCATCGGTCGGAGGACTGTTGCACTTCATGCTGCCGGACTCCGGCATCGATCCGGTGAAGGCCAAAGGCAAACCATTTATGTTCGCGGATACGGGCATCCCCCTCTTTCTGAACCAACTGCTCGGACAAGGCGCAGACAAGCGTCATCTGAAAGTGCACGTCATCGGCGGGGCGCGGATGATGGATCGGGAGGGGGTCTTCGAGATCGGCAAACGCAACTACCTGGCTGCCCGGAAGATCCTTTGGAAATTCGGCCTCCTGCTCAGCGGCGAAGCAGTGGGGGGAATGACTTCACGAACTGTGCGACTCGAAGTGGGGTCCGGCCGGATCCACCTGCAGGAATCGGGTATGAAGCCGAGCGTGCTTCCGCCGGCGGAAGGTGCCGCAGCCGCCGGGACTGTGGCGCAGGAAGGAGGATTCCCTTGGGCTACCGCGTTCTGATCGTGGACGATTCGCCGGCGATGCGATCTTTCGTGCGGCGGATCATAAACCTGTCCGGTTTCGAGGTCTCGGCCTGCTATGAGGCGTCGCATGGAGGAGAAGCGCTCGAAATCTTGAGACAGCAATGGGTTGATGCGATTCTCACGGACATCAACATGCCGGTTGTCGATGGCGAGGAGTTGCTGCGGCGTCTCTCGACGGATGATCTCCTCAAATCCATTCCGGTAGTGGTGATCTCGACTGATGCCACCAGTCACCGGATTTCGCAAATGCTCTCTCTGGGGGCGAGGGGCTATGTCACCAAGCCATTCCTCCCTGAAGATCTGAGGGCTGAACTGGAGCGGATCCTCGGATCTCCGGTGTTGGATCGGGCGCTGCAGGAAGAACTGACCGCGTCCGTTCAGGAAGTGCTGGAGAAGATGTTCTTTGTCTCGCCGCCGGAAGCGCCGGGTGCCCGCTTCGGGCCGGAAGATGAAAACCTGGCGGCGCAAGTGCCCTTCGAGGGTGATTCACAAGGCGAGCTGGTGCTGAAGTTGTCATATCCTGCCGCGCGGTCGATTGCAGCGGACTTTCTTGCCGTAGAGCCCCAGGAATTGCAAGAGGAGCAAGTCTCCGCGGTGGTGTGCGAACTCGCCAATATGATCTGCGGCTCGGTCCTGAGCCGCGTGGAATGTGCCGCTACCTTTCACCTCGCATCGCCAAGGATCGTGCCGGCGTCGCACGCAACGGCGAAGACTGAGGGCGCCGCGGTCTATACGGTCGAAATGTTTGGAGGCGAGCTGACAGTGGCGCTAACGATGGGGACACCCGCATGCATCAGAGCCGCAAAATAGGGGTGCTGGTTGTCGATGATTCCGCGATCGTAAGACGGATCCTTAGCGAGGCAATCGCAGGCGAGGACGACTTGGAAGTGCTCGGCACCGCTCCGGATCCTTATGTGGCGCGGGATAAGATCCTGGCACTCCAGCCGGATGTCCTCACGCTGGATATCGAGATGCCGCGCATGGACGGCCTGACCTTCCTGCGAAAGCTGATGCATTTCCACCCGATGCCGGCGGTCGTGATCAGTTCACTGGCGCAACCCTCCTGCCTGGCAGCGATTCAGGCGATGGAATATGGTGCGGTCGAAGTGCTGGCGAAACCCGGCGGTCCGTATTCGGTGGGCGAATTGCGCGCTACGCTGGCGGCGAAGATCCGTGCCGCGGCAGCCGCGCGGGTCCGGCCCAGGGAGGCGGACCGCTCCATTGGCCAGGCCGGGACAGTAGCGCTTCCCGAATTGCGTAACAAGCATACGGTCATCGCGATCGGCGCATCGACCGGCGGTACTGAAGCTATCGCGGCGGTGGTGTCGCGGCTCCCGGAAGGCGCGCCGGGCATCCTGATCGCGCAGCATATTCCGCCCCTGTTTTCGCGGGCCTTCGCCAAGCGGCTGAACGGCATGGGGCCGCTGCGGGTCAAGGAAGCGGAAAATGGCGATGCGTTTTCGCCCGGTACCGTCTTGGTCGCTCCGGGCGACCTCCACATGCTGCTCCGCAAGAACGGAGCCGGGTTGACGGTTCAGGTCAAGTCGGGTCCACGGGTCTGCTACCAGCGCCCCTCGGTGGACGTGCTGTTTCTTTCGGTGGCGGAGGCAGCGGGTCCGAATGCGGTCGGGATTTTACTAACCGGAATGGGGTCGGACGGTGCTAACGGTCTTCTCAAGATGCGCCAGGCGGGTGCTCACACCATCGCGCAGGACGAAGCCACCTGTGTTGTCTTCGGGATGCCGCGGGAAGCGATCGGTTTAGGAGCGGCGGAGCAGGTGTTGCCGCTGCCGCAAATTCCCGAGGCAATGATGCGTGCGGCCGCCCGGAGTTTGGGGGAGGGAACTCATTCCAAGTTGACGATCGGGTGTGCTAAAGGCTAAATTAGAAAGAGTTTCACCTGCATTTGGCCAGCAAGGTCCCCATCGTCTAGCCCGGCCTAGGACATCGCCCTTTCACGGCGGTAACGGGGGTTCGAATCCCCCTGGGGACGCCATACTACGCCCAACCGGGCGTTATTCACGTATCCGCCACGGAATACTTACTTTTCGCCGGCGCCCACCACCGCTCCATGAATGTTAGAGTCTGAAGTCATGGCCCAATCCCCGCCGATTCTGACCACGACCGTAGGCTCTTACCCCGTTCCGGACTGGTTGCCGCTGGCCCGAAGCGAACAGGCTCGGCTCGATGCGACTCGCGTCGTGCTCGACATCCAGCGGCAGGCGGGTATCGACCTCCCGACCGAAGGCGAACTCTACCGCTTCGACCACAACCATCCCGATACCAATGGCATGATCGACTATTTCGTGCGGCCGCTCGAAGGAATCCGCAGCCAGGTGGGACGCCGCGATTGGGAGGCCTTCGCCGCACTCCCGCACATGGGGTTCCGCAGGAAACCGGCGGGCGTGGTGGAGGGGCCGCTCGGCGAGGGCTCGCTCAATCTGCCGGCGGATTGCGCGCTCGCCGCCTCGGTGAGCGGCGGCGTGTTCAAGTTCACCATCACCAGCCCCTACATGCTTTCGAGAAGCCTGCTCGACCGGCACTATGGGGACTTCGCGGAGCTGACCATGACGATCGCCAACGTGCTCGCCGCGCAGGCCGCTGAACTCGATTGCGCATGCGTGCAGGTCGACGAGGCCAACCTTCCCGGCAATCCGGAAGACGCGCCGTTAGCCGCTGCCGCCATCAACACCGTGCTCGATCGCGTGAAGTCGCGGCGCGCCGTCCACCTGTGTTTCGGGAACTACGGCGGCCAGACGATTCAGCAAGGCGCCTGGGGCGCGCTCATCGGCTTCCTCAACAGCCTGCATGCCGATCACGTAGTGCTCGAAATGGCACGGCGGCCGGCCGACGAGCTCCACTGCCTGAAGGAGGTGGCGCCGCCGCTCCAACTCGGGATCGGCGTGATCGACATCAAGGACAACCACGTGGAGACGCCCGAGGAGATCGCCCGCCGGCTGGAGCGCGCCGAGCAGGTTCTGGGGCCGGGGCGCGTCGGCTGGATCCATCCGGACTGCGGCTTCTGGATGCTCAAGCGGTCCGTGGCGGACCGCAAAATTGCCGCGCTCGCCAAGGGTCGCGACCTTTATTTGGGAACTCGCGGCGTATGAAGACCTGGCTCGACTCCGAAACCGGTGCGCGGGTCACTCAAGTTACCGACGGCGCCGCCATCAATCATCCGACATACTTTTTGCAGAGCTCGTTTTTTCCGGGCGGGCGCAGCCTGTTCTTTACCTCGTACCGCACGGGGACGCCGCAGCTTTTCGAGATCTCGCTCGAGACTGGCGAGACGCGGCAATTGACCGCGGGCGCGGCGATCCATCCCTTTAGCGCCGCGTTGCACCCTGGCCGGCGATCGCTCGTGGTGACACGTGGCGGCGGGCTTTGGGAGATCGACCGCGAGACACTCAGCGAACGCCGGATCGTCGAGCAGCCTGGCGTGGAGCTAGGGGAGTGTTCGATCAGCGCCGACGGCGTGTGGCTCACCGCGGCCTACAAGCGCGGCGCCGAAACCGGCCTGGTGGCAGGGCGCTTTGACGGCTCGGGCTGGCGCAATATCGTGTTTCCGCGGACGGTCATCCATCCGCAGTTCCACCCGGCCGAGCCTGAATGGATCGAGTTCGCCGGAGATCCGGCGCCGCGCATGCACCGCGTCCGCCGTGACGGCGCGGGTCTCGAATGCCTCTACCAGCACGGCAACAATGAATTCGTGGTGCACGAGACCTTCCTCGGCGCGACCGGCGACCTGGTATTCACCGTCTGGCCGTTCGCGCTCCGCCGCATGGATTGGAGCACTCGCCGCATCTCGACTATCTGCGAATACAACGCCTGGCATATCGCGCCGGACCGCCGCGGCGAACGCATCCTGTGCGATACCAACCATCCCGACGACGGGCTGCAGATCATCGATGCCGCCTCGGGCGCGCGCCGGCGGCTATGCCGGAGCGAGGCAAGCGGGCAGGGCACGCAATGGCGCAAGTCGTGCTACGCCGTGGCCGCGGATTTCGCCGCCGCGCGGAACAATCTCAGTTGGATGGAGAACGCCGCCGATACGGTCTACGGGCCGCAGTGGACCCATCCGCACCCGAGTTGGTCCTTCGAGGAAGATCGCGTGGCCTTCGCGAGCGACCGTACTGGCGTGACGCAGGTGTATGTGGTCGAAGTGTGACGCGCTACGCCAGCCGGTTCGACGCCTGGATCAGCGCGCGGATATAGCCGTAACAGAAGGCGAACGACTGCAGGCCGCGCGGATCGCCGGGCGCCTGCGGCACGTGATCGGGCATTAGCAGATAGGGATAGCCGACCTCGCGGTACACCTCGACCGCCTTCACGAAATCGACATCGCCTTCGTCCGGGTAGACCTCGACGAACTCGTCGCGGTGGCCGCGGATATTGCGGAAATGCACGTTGAAGATCTTGCCGCGCGAACCGAAGTAGCGGATCACGTCATAGATCTCCCTGCCCGGATCCTGCAGCATCTCCGAGACTGTTCCCTGGCAGAAATTCAGGCCGTGATACGGGCTCTCGCGGATCGTGATGAACTTCTTGAGGCCGTCGACAGTGCCGAGCACACGGGTCACGCCCTGGTAGCCTTCGGGCGGCACGCCGGGGTCGTGCGGATGGCAGGCGATCCGCACCTTGTACTCGTTGGCGACGGGCACGACGTGGTCGAGGAAGTAGGTGATGCGCTCCCAGGCGGCATCGGCATTTACCTGACCGGCCCGGGTGAGCGGCGTTTTCGGATGCGCGTCTTTCAGGCTCCACGCGCTATAGGTGCAGTCGCCGCGGCCCGGCTTACGGCCGATGCGCAGCACGCCCAGGATGCTCATGTTGTACTTCACCGCGGGAATGCCGGCCGCCGCGCAGTTGCGGATCATATTCTGGAACGCTTCGATGTCGCGGTCGCGCTCCGGGCTTTGCGCCAGCATGATGGCCGGATGCTTCTCCAGGTCAATGTGGCTCGAGGCCAGGAAGGGCGGCACCGCGGCTTCGATCTCGAGGTGGTACTTCGCCGCGAGATCCTTCATGGCCTTCAACTCGTCGACGGTGGCGTAGAGGCGCCCATCCGCGATTTCCGGATAGCCGCCGACACCTTCGACGCCGTACCGTGCGAGGTAGCCGAGATGCTCCGCGTTGGTCGGGGCGCTCTGGCAGCCCAAGCGCATGCGGACCGGCGGGGCTGGCGCCGCGGCTGCGGAGGGTCCGGCTGCCGCGGTCGTGAGCGCCGCACCCGCGAGGCCGGCGAACTGGCGCCGGTTCATTCCGCTTTCTCCGACGGCCCGCCGGGCGCCCGAATGCCTTTGACCATTGACTGAAAGGCTTCGTAAGCCCCCGGTCCCCGCGCCTCGAACTGCCTGGCGAAAATGTTGGCCACGGTTTCGAGATTATGGTAGGCCTTCGGATTCCTGGTGAACTCGCGCAGCGCCGGGACGATGTTGCGCAGGCGCTCCCAGACGAAGAGCAATTCGCCGCTGCTTTCCAGGAACAGCTCCTGGTTCAGGACCCCCGCCGTGACGAAGGAACAGGCCATTTCCCAGTAGCTGGTCACCATGCGGATGTAGGTGTTTTCTTTGCTGCCGGGAGGGGCTAACCGCTGCAACTCTTCGAGGCTCGACGCATGGCAGTTCATGGCGAACCACTCGCGGGCCTGCCGCAGTTTCTCGTCGCGGCGCAGTTCGTAGAGCCGCAGGATCAGGCTCGCGTCGTCATAGGTCGCGTGGTTGGGCATGACCGGCATTATACAATCGGCCATGCCCGGCCGAGCTATTGGGAGAGGGTGTAATTGACGTCGATCTGTGTGACTACTTCCACGGGATTGCCGTTCAGAAGCGTGGTCTGATAGACCCACTGCTTCACCGCCTCCAGAGCGGACGGAACCAACAGCGGGTGGCCGCTGATGACCTCAAGGGACTTCACCGTGCCATCCTTGGCGATGACGGCCTGGAGTTCGACCTTGCCTTGAATCCGCGCGGCCTTGGCGTCCGGTGGGTAAATCGGGTGCGGCTGCGAAATCAGTTTGGTCTGCTGCAGGTTGCCGCCGATGCGGATGCGGTAGGGCGGGGTCGCGAATCCGACGGCTGCGGCGGCGGGGATCCCGCGGTCATTCGTCGAGCCTGGGCCCATGATCGCGATCATGGCAGTTCCGTCCTTTCCGGGGAGCGCGGTGACCCGGAAGTGCTCATCATATTCCTTGACCGCGGCCGTGGTTTGCTCCAGCAGTTCGGGTGTGAGCGTATCGTTCTCGTGAACCGGCAGTCGGGACTTCAGATCGTTTTGCTGGTCTTCCGGCATCCCCATGAAGGCGATCAGTCTCACCGTGTGGCCGATCGCGGCGGTTTGCGGCGGGATCGTCCTCGCGGTCGGGTTGACGGCGGCCGTGGCTGTGCTGCTCGCGGCTGCGCGGAATCCGATCGTCACCTGCCTTGTTTGACCGGCCGAGTCTTTCGTGAAATGCCATTCGAGCACAGATTCGAGCGCCGGCCTGCGTAACTCGTCGGGACCGCTCACGACGTGGGCGTCGCTGACATTCCCGGCGGAGTCGAGCTTGACCTCGACAATTACATCGCCTTGCACGCCTTTGGCACGGGCGGAGTCAGGGTAGGCAACCGGCGCGCGGTGCAGGACGGCAGCGCCACCGAGATTGATGGTTACGCCGGCTGCGTCGTTCTCCGGGGCGGCCGACAGGGGAAATGTTGCGGTGACGAACCAGCACGCCGTGGCGAGGATTCCCAGGCCTCCGGCCAGCGCCGATATCACTCTTGTCCGAGACATGCGAGCCTCCTTCAAGATCGAAACTACTCTGTGTTTGAGATGACGCTTCTTCAGGAACAGGGGCGCCGGAGCCAGGTCTGCCTGCGTACTGTGGCCGGCGATCGCGAGTAGGGCGTCCAGATACTCATCTCGCGATTGCGTGCGATCGATCACTTCGCGATCGACAGCCTGCTCGCGCGCCAGTTGGATCTCCCCGAGCAGCCACCAGATCGCCGGGTGGAACCAGAAGACCGCGCGTACGAGTTCTTCGGCAAGCGTGAATAGCCAATCGTTGCGCTCCACGTGCAGCAGTTCGTGACAGAGAATGGCGTCCTGCATCCGCCGGTCGAGGGCGGGGAAACGCGCCGGCAGCAGCACAACCGGCCTCCGCCAGCCGAAGGTCACAGGGCCGGAGACGGCGTCGCTAATGCGGAATTCGGCCGCGCCGTCGACGGGTGCGGCTTCGAGCCCGCGCGAGCGGAGCCGGTAGAGACGCAGACGCCGGAAACCAGCGGCGAGCCAGACGAGCCTGCCCAGTATGCCCGCGCCCAACAAGCCGAGCCCGACGGCGGTCCAGGGGATCGGCTGCGACCCTGGGCCGGCTGGTTGTACGGCGACGAGGACGCTGGTGACCTGCACGTCTCCTGCGGCGGCTTCCCGCTGCCACGGGCGGAGCAGCGGCAACAGCAGACAAACAGCGAGGAGAATGTGCCAATACGCCAGCTTGGCCTTTGGCATTTTGAGACGCAGTAGAGTGGGGACGAAGGCGGCGAGCCCAATCAGCAGCCCCACTTGCAGGCAGTATGTGGCAAGGTTTCGCCAGATCAACTCTTCGCTCATGACTTCCTCCGCAGGCGCGCAATCTCTTCCAGATCCTTGCGCGAAAGCTGGTTGTCTTCCACCAGGTGGACCAGCAGGGGCTCGGCCGATCCGTTGAAGACGCGGTTCACGAACTCCCGCACCATGTCTCCGATCACCTGCCCCTTGGGTTGAGTGGGCTGGTAAACATAGGCGCGGTCGACCTGTGTCTTTTTCAGGTATTTCTTCTGTTCCAGGATCTTCATCATGGTCATGACGGTGGTGTAGGCCACTTTCCGGCGCTCGAGCAGTGCTTCGTAGACGTCGCGGACGGTGGTGCTTTCGCGCTCCCACACGATCTTCATGATTTCGAGTTCCTGTTCGGTCAGTGTTGCGCTCCGGCGTCGCATACTAATTAATTAGTACTAAATTGCCTGGGTGTCAAGGGGATTTTTTGAACTTGCCTCGGCCACAGGATTAGTTGTATGGAAAGCTCAGACGGTTCCGAACCATGAATGCGGTTACCGGGGCTTTTGGGTATACGGGTAAGTACATTACGCGACGGCTGCTTGCGCTAGGCGAGCCGGTGATCACGCTGACGGGAAATCCACGCCGGGCGAACGAGTTCGGAGAATCGGTGAAGGCCTTCCCGTTTCGATTCGACAACCCGGATGCGATGGCGGCATCGCTAGCCGGCGTACGCGTCCTCTATAACACCTACTGGGTCCGATTCGATCGCGGCCGGACGACGCACGAACAGGCCGTCGCCAATACTCTCGCGCTGTTTCGCGCCGCTGAAATCGCGGGTGTCGAGCGTATCGTCCACGTCAGCATCACGAATCCAGATGCCGACTCCCCATTGCCGTATTTTCGGGGGAAGGCGCTGGTTGAAGAAGCGATCCGGAATGCGCGCTTCCACTACGCAATCGTGCGTCCGACCGTGGTATTCGGTGCGGAAGATATTCTGATCAATAACATGGCGTTCCTTTTGCGGCGGCTGCCGTTGTTCCTGATTCCCGGCACGGGCCAGTATCGTCTCCAGCCAATCTATGTTGAAGACCTGGCCAGGATCGCGGTCGACGCGGCCAATGCTGCGGGCGATGTAGTGATAGACGCGGTAGGCCCGGAGACCTTCTCCTTCGAAGAACTGGTACGGCTGCTCGCGCGTGTCGTTGGAAGCCATGCCTCGATTGCACATGCACCGCCGGGCCTGTCACTCGCCGCGGCACGTGTTCTTGGAACATTGACCGGCGACGTAGTGCTGACGCGCGACGAACTCAAAGGACTGATGGCGAATTTGTTAATCTCGCGCTCTACGCCCACCGGATCAACCCGGCTGAGCGCCTGGCTAACGCAAAACGCCGCATCTCTCGGGACGCGATACGCCTCCGAACTGAGCCGGCACTACTCTTCCTGAGCTCGACATTACGCCGCCCGGCGAGGTGGACCGGGGCAGCAGCCTTCGGCGCACACGAGCGGCTCGGCGGACGCCAGCCGCTGCTCGATCAGTTCTGCCAGCATCGCGATGATTTTTGGGTGTACGCCGGCGGTACCGGCGCGCACAAACTCGATGCCCAGTTCGTTTGCGACTGCCGCGGCTTCCACGTCCAGGTCGTACAGCACCTCCATGTGGTCGGAGAGAAAACCGATCGGCGAGACGACGACGCGGCGCACGCCTTCTGCGGTGAGCGCGCGCAGATGGTCGCGAATATCGGGTCCGAGCCATGGCTGCGACGGCGGTCCGCTGCGGCTCTGCCAGGCCAGATCCCACGCCTCCACGCCGCACAGTTCCGCCACTCGGGCAGAGGCGCTGCGGAGCTCCGTTTCATAGCGGCAGGTATCGGCCATCGACTTCGGGATGCTATGCGCGGTGAACACCAGCCGCGCGCCTGGGAGCCTGGCGAGTGCCTCCGCCACGCGCTCGGCATTCGCCTCCACGAAAAGCGGGTGGCCGGAGAAGGGCGGCAGCTTGTGGACGATGGGCGCGCCTTCGCCGATCGCGGCGCGTGCCGCTTCGATGTTCTCGATGTACTGCCGGCACGCGGAATACGAAGAGTATGCCGACGTTGCGATTGCCAGCGCGCGTTTTACGCCTTCCCGTGCCATCTGGCGGAGTGTGTCTTCCAGGAACGGATGCCAGTTGCGATTTCCCCAGTAGACCGGCAGGGGCGTGGCCTGACGGAGGGCGGCCAGCAGTTCGCGGCACTGCTCGTTGATGGGGCTGCGGCCGCCGAAGTGGTAGTAATGCCCGGCCACTTCGAGCATGCGCTCGCGCGGAATGTTCCGCCCGCGCAGAACGATCTCGAGAAAGGGCATCACGTCTTCAGGCTGCTCGGGGCCACCGAATGAGACCAGAAGTACCGCGTCATAGTGCATAAATTGTTAGTCGTCTCCTCCGCCCGAGCGCACATGGGCCGGGCCGCGAAATACGGCATTCAGAAACAGCAGGTTGGCGCCGTCGAGCATGCCGCGGAAGTTCGGGTCCTGTGTGAAGGCCACGATCGTTCCGCGTCCCAGCGAGGCGGCGACTACGGCCGGCTTGTAGGCGATCTGCTTCCGGTTTTCGCTCCACAGCTGGCCGCTCACTAACAGGTTTTCCGGCCCGTCGAAGTAGACCGCGTTCACCCCGCGATCGGCCTTGGGCGGTGAGTATATGGCACGCCCTTCCACCATCAGGTTCACGGTCTCTGGCAGCCCTTCGGTCAGCCAGAAATCCGGCCGCACGCGGGCGCGGAGCAAAACGCCGGGTGCGTTGTCCGGAGGGTCGACGCGTCCGCGCGTGACCCTGTCGAGTTCGGCCTCGTTGGCGATCCGGGTGCCGGCAACGGTAGCGCTCTCCGCGGGCTTGCTGCCTTTGGACGAAGCAGCCGGCTCCATCGTCTCTTCTTCACGCAGCGCCCGTTCCTGCTTCAGGTCGAGCAGTCCGGCGTCCGCGCTCGTCAGAAAGCTGACCGCGCTGCCGATGCCGATCAGCGTGCCGCCGGATTCCACCCACGCCTTCAGGCGCGCGATGCCGTCCTCCCCGAGGGTGGCCGCATAGTCGCCGCCTTCGGGCAGAATCAGCACCTGGAAATTGGAGAAGTCACTCGTCTCGATGGCCGCGGTTCTTAAAAGCGTCACCGGGTATCCGTACTGGCGCTCCAAAACAAATCGCGCCGCCCCCGCCGATTGCGCCGAGACGGGCGTGTCCCACGCCAGCGCGACCGCGGGTTTGCGCAGCGGCACCACCTGGCGGCTGCCGAAATTGACGCCGTCTTCGACCCATCCGGAATCGGTGGCCCAAACTTCCGCGCCGGTAGAGCGTGCCAGGCGCGCCAGGCGTTCGGCCAGGTCCGCGGGGTTGCCGGCGACTTTGAAGATCAGGCTGCCGGCGGGGTATTTGACTCCGTTTTGCGCGAACGGCCGCTCGGCCGAATTCACCTTTAGATCCTCGCGAAGCGCACCGGCCAGTAATCGCGCGGAGGCTTCGGTGCCCCAGGGCGCGAGATAGGCCACGGATCCCTTCGTCCCATGCACCACGCCGGGACGGATTCGGTCCGCTCCAGCCGCGACGAACTCGCCATCCGCCACAGACTCGCTCGCCACCGCCTCCACGTTGAACATCAGCGGTAGCGACCAGGCGGTAACGTCGTAGATGGCGCTGCGCTGGCGCTGCTTGCGGCGGGCCTCCTCGGCGGCCACAAACTCGGTGTCCATCGGAGTGACCGTATCGAGCAGTGTGCGGATCAGGCGCTTCGCCGGTTGCGCCATCGGCACCACGTACGTGCCCTCCGGGTATTCGCGGCCGCCGCTGCGGAACGGAGCCGCCGCGCGCTTCACCTCGATCCCGTGCTCCACCAGAATGCCCGCCAGTTTATCGGTGGCGGAAGCATCGCGCCCGCGCGGCAGAATATATTCCCGGATCGGTTCGGAGCGCCCCTCGGCGATTGCGGTGACGCCGTAGCGATAGAATCCGTCGAGCAATTCGGCGCGATGGGCCGCGGTGGTTTCGAGCGTGGAAAGCAACGCCACGAAGTGATGGCGCACCGCGTCTTGAAACGAAAGCAGCGATCCGTCGGATTGACGCAGCACCAATCCCCGCACGGTGGTCTGTTCGTAGGTCATGGCGACGGCGCCGTAATAAGACGGCCAGCTTGCGCCGTAGCCCGGATAGAAGGCGTCGTAGTTCTCGCGCGTGAAGTAGTCAAAGCCGAAGTGGTCGAACCAGCGAGCGTTATTCTTTCCGAAAAGCTGCAGGGTCTGCTTCTGACCGGCAGTGAGGTTTGGATTGTAGGGGGCTGATTCGGGACTGAAAAAGTAGGTGCTCGCGCCGTCCATTTCGTGGAGGTCCACCGTGACCAGCGGGAACCACTCGCGCAGCACCTTCACCTGGCTGCGGATTTCGGGCTGCGTCAGGGCGATCCAATCGCGGTTGAGGTCGAAGAGGTAGTGATTCAGCCGGCCGCCGGGCCAGGGCTCCTGGTGTTCGGCGGCGAGCGGATTGGGGTCCGGTTCGAGGCCGCGGGTACCCTCGTAGTAGTCCACGAAGCGGTCCCGTCCGTCGGGATTCTGCACAGGGTTGATCAGCACCACGACCTTGGAGAGGATCTCGTCCACCATGTGGTCGTCGCGCGCGGCCAGCAGATGGTAAGCCGTCATCAGGGCTGCTTCAGGGGACGAGATCTCGTTGCCGTGGACGCCCGAGGAGAGCCAGACCACGGCCGGGAGCCCGTCCATGAGGCGCCGGGCTTCGGCCGCGCTGGTCTTCCGCGGGTCGGCCAGGCGGTCGATGGCCGCGCGAATCTCCGGCAGGCGGCCGATCGAGGCCGCCGAGCCGATCGCCGCATAGACAAGCCTCCGGCCTTCCCAACTCTTGCCGTACTCGAAGAGTTTCATGCGGGTAGGGTCGGCCGCCGCCAGGGCGTCCAGGTATTTCAGCAGGGCCGCGTCCGTGCTGATGCGGCTACCGGGTTCGTATCCCAGGACCTGCTTGATGGTAGGGATCCGCGGATCATAAGCGGTTCCCGGCCAAAATTCCGGAGCGGATTGCGCCGCTACCGGCAGTGCCGCCAGCAGAATTACCAGACCGCGCCAAAACCGAGGCATACGACGATGATAGAACGGCGCTCCCCGACGTACGGTAAAATCGGCTTTCCGCATCATGAAACGATCGCTTCTCGTACTCCTTGCCCTGCCGGTCTTCGCACTGGCGGCGGACCCGGCCTCGGGTATCGACACGGCCTCGATGAACACGTCCGTGGACCCGTGCGTCGACTTCTACCAATATGCCTGCGGCAACTGGCTTGTCAGCAACCCGCTGCCGGCCGACCGTGCTCGCTGGGGGCGCTTCACTGAGCTGAGCGACCACAACGAGAAGGTGCTTCTGGACATTCTGCAAGGCGCTGCCGTGGTGCGCCCCGGCCGTCCCACGCTCGACCAGAAGATCGGCGACTACTTCACCAGCTGCATGGATACCGAGGCGATCAACCGGCGCGGCATTACGCCGCTCAAGCCGGAGTTGGGCAGGATTGGCGAGATGGCCTCCGAAGAGGATGTGGTCGCCGGAATTGTCCGGCTGCACCGGATGGGGATCGGGGTCCTGTTTATGTTCGGTGCGCAGCCGGATGCCAAGGATTCCACCCGGACCATTGCCACGCTTGGGCAGGGTGGGCTCTCGCTGCCCGATCGGGATTTCTATTTGAAGACCGATCCGAAATCCGTCGAGACGCGCCAGCGCTTCCAGCAGCATGTGGCCCGAATGTTCCAGTTGGTGGGCGATTCCGCGGAGTCCGCAACGGCGAAGGCGCAGGCGGTGATGGATTTCGAGACGACGCTGGCGAAAGCTTCGGCCGATCGCGTCGCCATGCGCGATCCAAACAAGCGATACCACATCATGACGAAGGCGGAACTGGCTGCGCTCGCTCCGAACTTCCCCTGGGACGCCTATTTCAAAGGCGTCGGCGCGCCGGCGTTCGAAACGCTGAACGTGAGCAATCCGGATTTCTTCAAGCAGATTGCCGCGAACCTGCCGCAGGATAACGTGGAGCCTTGGCGGGCGTACCTGGAATACCACCTGCTGCGCGCCACGGCCGGCGAGCTTTCCGAGCCGTTCGAGAATGAATCGTTCGATTTCTGGCAGCGCTACATGACCGGAGCGAAGGAGCCGCGCCCGCGGCGCTCGCGTTGCGTCGGCGCTGTCGACCGCGCACTCGGTGACTTGCTCGGCCGGAAGTACGTCGAGGTGGCCTTCGGTTCCGATGCGAAGCAGCAGATCGCGCAGTTGGTGGAAGCCCTGGACAAGGCCATGGGCAAAGACATCCAGAACCTGCCGTGGATGACCGATACCACCAAGAAGGCCGCGCTCGAAAAACTGAAGGCGATCACCAACAATGTCGGCACGCCCAAGAAGTGGCGCGACTACAGCAGGCTTTCGATCAGCCGCGACGATTACCTTGGCAACAGCATGCAGACCGCGCAGTTCCTGCGGCAGGAGATGATCGCCAAGATCGGCAAGGCGACCGACAAGACGGAATGGGGCATGAGCACCCCCACGGTCAACGCCTTCTACAGCCCGCAGAACAACAGCATCAACTTCCCGGCGGGAATTCTGCAGACGCCGTTCTTTGACCCCCGCCGCGATATCGCCCTGAACTATGGGGGCGCCGGCGTGGTAATCGGCCACGAGATGACTCACGGCTTCGACGACCAGGGCCGCAAGTTCGATGGCGACGGCAATCTCCGCGACTGGTGGACCCCTCAGGATGCCGCGGAGTTCGAAAAGCGCGCCGCGTGCGTCGCCAACGAATACGGCGGGTTCACGGCGGTAGACGATGTGAAGCTGAACGGACGGCTGACGCTCGGTGAAAACACCGCCGATAACGGCGGCGCCCGCATCGCCCTGATGGCGCTGCACGACGTGCTCCAGGGGAGGGACGAGAAAGTCGCCGGCTTTACGCCCGACCAGCGTTTCTTCCTGGGCTTCGCGCAGATCTGGTGCGAGAATAGCTCGCCCCAGTCCGAACGCCAGCAGGCGCTGACGAATCCGCATTCGCCGGGCCGTTACCGCGTCAATGGCACGCTGCAGAACATGCCGGAGTTCCAGAAGGCCTTTTCCTGCAAAGCCAGCCAGCCGATGGTCAGCGAAAACGCCTGCAGAGTTTGGTAACGGCGATATACTCGACTGCATGTTGAGGAACGGCCGCATCAAACAGTCGCTTGCCTATTGGTGTCTCAACGCCACGGACTGGAACTGGGACGTCGATCGCATCTGCCGCCTGGCCTGCACGCTGGGCTGCCGCAGCGTCGAGTTGGCCCCGCCCGAGCTATGGCCCGAGATTCAAAAGTACGGGCTCGAAATCGCCATCGCGCATAACGGGATGCCCGACCCCGTCTTCGTGCGCGGGTTGAACAACCTGCGCCATCACGAAGAGATCATTGCGCGCACACGCCACAGCATCGACCAGTGCGCCGATGCCGGCGTGCCCAACGTCCTCGCTTTTACCGGCTACAAGTGGGAGGACCCCAACGATCCGTCGAGCCCCGAAATTCCGCTCGACCGTGGTGCTGAGAACACGGTCCGCGGGCTGCGCGAACTGGCGGCGTACGCCTCCGCGCGCAATGTCACGCTGTGCCTGGAGCAGTTGAACACACGCGACGACTCGCACCCCATGAAGGGCCATCCGGGCTATCAGGGCGACGATATCGACTATTGCGCCGAGATTATCCGGAAGGTGGACTCGCCGCACGCCAAGCTGTTGTTCGATATCTATCATGCCGCCATCATGAACGGCGACGTGATCCGCCGGCTGCGCTGCTATCGGAACTGGATCGGCCACGTCCATACTGCCGGGGTTCCGGGCCGTGCGGAGATCGGCGATACGCAGGAAATCTGCTACCCTGCCGTGATGCGGACGCTTGTCGAAATCGGCTACCAGGGCTACGTCGGGCAGGAGTTCATTCCGACAGCCGATCCCGACCAGGCCCTGCTGCACGCGATCGAGCTTTGCGACGTCTGACCAACAGGAGATGGAATGCGACAAACAGCTTGGGGCGCCCTGGCGCTGGCGGTGGTCCTGCAGGGCGCCGCGGCCCAGACGGGCGATCACCCGACGCAGTTCGAGGTGGCATCGATCAAACCGTCCGCGCCGCAGGACATGCACCGCATGCGGGTGATGATGCGCGGCGGGCCGGGCACGCCCGATCCTGGCCAGATCACCTACATCAACGTCGCGCTGCGGAACCTCGTCATGAACGCGTACGGGGTGAAGAACTACCAGATCACCGGCCCCGGGACACTCGATAGCGAGCGCTTCGATGTCACGGCCAAGGTCCCGAAGGGGGCCACCAAGGACGACCTGAAAGTGATGCTGCAGAACCTTCTCGCCGAACGCTTTCAGCTCAAGCTGCATCACGATCAGAAGGAACTTCCGATGTACGCCCTGGTGGTCGGGAAGAACGGCTCCAAATTGAAGGAAGCGGCTCCCGAGGATCCGAACGCGAAGGACGATGGACCTCCCCTTCCTCCTCCCGGTGGCCGCATGCCGGTTGGGAAAGACGGCGCCCCTGTCATGCCTAAGGGCGGACGCGGCATGATGATGATGATCAACAACGGCCGCCTTCGCCTGGCCGCGAACGACCAGCCCGTCTCCGCCCTCGCCGACATGCTGAGCAATCAGTTGGGCCGTCCGGTCGTCGACCAGACCGGCCTCACGGGCAAATACGATATCGCTCTGGAGTTCCAACCCGAGGAAGGATCGATGATGCGTGGCCCGATGGGCGCCATGCCGCCTCCCCCGCCGCCGTCCGGCGGAGGCGATTCCTCGTCCGATGCCGCCGCGCCCCCGAATCTCTTCACTGCCGTGCAGGAACAGCTGGGGCTGAAGCTCGAGCCCAAGAAGGGCCCGGTCGACATCCTGGTAATCGATCACATCGAAAAGGCGCCGACGGAGAACTAGATCGGCCAGCCGCGCGAGGTGTATAAACGAAGCATGAGGCACTTAGTCCTCGCGGCCGCCCTGGTAGCGCTGGCCGCGGTGTTCCCCGCTTGGGGACAGGATCATCCGGAGCCCCTGGCAATCGGATCGCCGGCGCCCGAGTTTCATCTGCCGGGTATCGACGGCAAGACCTACTCACTGGAAGATTTTCGGGATGCCAAGGTGCTGGTGGTGATCTTCACGGCGGTGCATTGTCCGACTGCTGAAGTCTACGAGGGCCGCATCAAGAAACTGGTTGCCGATTATCGCGACCGCGGCGTGGCCTTCGCCGTGATCCAGCCGAACAGCCCCAAGAGCCTGCGCCTCGACGAGATGGGGTACACGGACGTGGGCGATTCGCTCGCCGAGATGAAGATCCGCGCCGAGCATCGCCATTTCAATTTCCCGTTCCTGTACGATGGCGAAACGCAGCAGGTGTCGCGCCTTTACGGGCCCGTGGCGACGCCCCACGTATTCGTCTTCGACCAGCAGCGGAAACTGCGCTACCAGGGCCGCGTAGACAGCAACCCGCGTGAACCGTACGCCAAGGTTCCCGACGCACGCAACGCCATCGACGCCGTGCTGGGCGGCCGGCCCGTGCCGGTCGAGAGGACGCCCGCGGTGGGCTGCTCCGTCAAGTGGATGTACAAAGAGGCTTCCCAGGAATCCGAGATGCGGGCCATCGAGAAGGAGCCCGTTCCCCTGCAGCCGGCGCTCCCGGCAGACCTGGCGGCGCTACGTAAGAATCCCACCGGCAAGACCCTGCTGGTGAACTTCTGGGCCACCTGGTGCGGACCGTGCACAGCCGAATTTCCGGAGTTGCAGAAGACCTGGCGCATGTTCCGCAAGCGGCCGCTCGAGATGGTCACGGTCAGCATCAATTATCCGGATGAGGAAAAGGGAGTGCGCCGGTTCCTCGACGGCCAGCACGCCTCCACCCGCAATCTGCTATTTGCCACGATGGACCCTTACGAGGGGATGAGAGCGTTCGAACCCGAGTGGGACGGCGGCGTGCCCTACACCATGGTGATTGGGCCCGATGGCCGCGTGCTCTACAAGGAGCAGGGCTCGCTGGACATCCTGAAGGTGCGTCGCATCATCCTGGCCAGCTTCCCGGATGACGATTACGTCGGGCAGAACGCCTACTGGAACCAGAAGTAGTCAGATCCGCTTGCCGCGCGGAAGATAGCGATTGGCGCAGTAGCGGTCAGCGTGCATGACCGGACCGTGCGAATAAGGCTGGTCGCCGAACGGGTCGCCGGTCTGCGCCATCAGCTCATACATCCGCGCGCGCATGTCGCCGGCCTGCGACTGATACGCGGGCGCGCTCACGATGTTGCGTAGTTCCGCCGGATCGTCTCCCAAATCGTACAGTTCGTCGTAATCGAAACCATTGAAGACGTATTTGAAGCGCTCCGTGATCGCGATCCGCTGTGTGTACAGGTACTCGCCGCCGTAGTAGGCGCAGAGAATCTGGTCGCGCCAGCCGCCGTGATGCGGGTCGCTGAAGAGTGGCGTGAGGGAGCGGCCATCCGCGAAAGGCATCGGGTGCGCTCCGGCGGCATCGACAAACGTGTGCGCCAGGTCGTGCGTCTGCACCAGGCGGTCCGACACCTGGCCCGGCGCGATCCGTCCCGGCCAGCGTACGATCAGCGGCACACGGTAGCACTCCTCATAGGGAATCCATCCCTTGATCCACATGCGGTGCGCTCCCACCATGTCGCCATGATCGGCAGTGAACGTCACGATCGTGCGGTCCGCCTGTCCGGAGGCTTCGAGCGCGTCGAGGATGCGGCCGATCTGCGCGTCCACCTGCTCGGCATAAGCGTAGTAATGGGCTCGGCCCTGCTGGACATCTTCGGCCGTCAACGTTCCCCAGGTTTCGGATTCGCGCCGGTGCAGTCCGGGCTTGTTGGCGAAGGTCTCCTGGAAACTCGCCGGCACTTTTATGGAGCGCGGGTCGTAGTGATCCAGATACTGCTGAAGCGGCAGGTACGGATCGTGCGGCGTGACGAACTGGGCTTCGAGGTGCCATGGCTGCGTGCCTTTGGTGAAGCGGTTGAGCATGCGGATGGCGCACTCCGCCAGGTGATATTCGTTGGTGCTCTCCACGTCGCCCTGCTGCGCACCCCACATGACAAATGCCTCCGAGCCTGGCCATTGCATCTTCTTGTGCGGGATGGTGCGCAGGGTCCCGCGGCGCTCCACGCGATCGGGATTGAGGTCGAGCTTCTTCAGCAGGGCAGGGTCGCAGCCGTTGATGGCGGCCACTTCGTGGTAACCGAAATCGAGCGGCGTACGCAGGAAGCTCGCATGCCACTTCCCGGTGTAGCCCAGGCGATAGCCCGCGTCGCGCAGGCGCTGCGAGTACAGCACCACGTCGGGGTACATATCGCGATGCACCGAGGGCGGCGAGTGCACCTGGTTGAAGACGCCGTTGTGCCAGTGGTATGCGCCGGAAAGAATGGCTGCGCGCGCCGGGCAGCATACCGCCGAGGGCGTGTAGCTGCGCTCGAACGTCATGCCCTGCCGCGCGAGGCGGTCGAGATTCGGCGTGCGGCATTCGGACCGGCCCAGGATCGTGGCCCACTGCTGCTGGTCCGTCATGATATGCAGGATGTTCGGCCGCTCGCCCAATGCCTCGGCGGCACGGCTGGCTCCCGCGAGCGCTGCCGGAGTCGCGAACAGTTGGCGGCGCGTCAATTGGCTCATGCTTTGATGCAATCAAAAGTCGCGCCGGGAAGCAAATCGCCGTTAGCGGTCGAACTTCACGGAGACGGACTCTCCCTCGGCGATCGACTGCGAGCGAATCGTCTTTCCTCCGCGGATCACCTCTACGCGAAGCTTGCCGCTCTCGCGTGACACGTCCAGGTCGAACCCGGCGCTGAACGCGTGGATATCCGCGAGCTTCATCGTGTTCCAGCCCTTCGGCAGCCGCGGCGTGGCGGTGAAGGAGCGCAGCCCCGTCGGGCGGATTCCGAACAGGCCCTCGGTATAGATGCGGCAATAGAGCGCGCTCTCGGCGGCCAGATGCCGCTGGTTGCCTTCGGGCCACGCCTCCACCGGGTAGGGTACGTGCTCGCCCAGCAGCCGCCGCGTGGAATAGCGCTCCAGAAAGTCCATGGCGCGATCGGTCTCGCCCGCCGCCAGTACGCCGCGCAGCGCATAGAGCGTCGCGCGATCCCAAAAGGTCTTCTCGCCGGATTGTGTGGCCAGGCCATCGGCCGTCCAGAGGGCTGGGGAGAAGAGCGCCTCGATCGTCCCAGCCTTGCGATCGAAAATCCCCATCGTGAGCGGCACGCAGATCCAGGCGCGCAAGACGGTGTTGCCGTCGTAATAGCGATAGGTATCGAAGCCCTGCACGTTCGCGCCGAAGTAGCGGTCGATCGCTGCCCGCAGAGCCTTGGCCTGCTCCCCGTAGCGCGCGACCTCATCCGCTGGACGGCCCAGGTCGCGGCCCAGCAGTGCCGCTGATTGCAAGGCGTCGAAGTAGAGCGAAGAGGTGGAAAGGTTGGCCTTGCCCGAAGGGAAGCGGCCCTCCAGTTCGTCGCTGTTGGACGCGACCACTCCCTCCGCGTTGAGCTTGCGCCGGCAATATTCCAGGCACCACGTCACCAGCTTCCACAACTCCTCGGCCTCCGGCTGGCGGCCATAGGCCATGGCGAACCGCGACGCGCCATAGGCGATCATCGCCATATCGCCGCGATCGCCCGCGCCGTTCCAGAAGCCCGTGCCCTCGGCGATGATCGAGCTCGGAATTGGCTTGTAGTCCGGGTTCATGTAGCGTGCAAAGAGCCGGTAAGCGTTGAGCGCGGCCTGGTTCGCTGTGGCGTCTCCGAGAAACGGAAAGAAAGGGTTGGCATACTCGGCCTGGTCATTCGCCCAGATGGCCGCGTAGTAGGCGCCTCCGCCCGGTCCGTGCATCAGGCCGCCCCTGGTCTGGTAGATGCTCTCCGTAGTCCGGATTTTGGCGAATGCGAAGGCTGTGTTGAGCACGGGGTCGGGAGTTTCCAGCCGCAGCTTCGATAGAAAGCCGTCGACGCGCGTGCGGCGGGCCGCCTCCTCGGCCGCCGGGTCGATCTCCAGCTTCGCGGCCGATGCTTCGCGCGCCGTGAGCACGACGGCCGCTGCCGTGCTTCCCCCGGGCTTGATCGTCCGAGGCCCGGCGTTCTCGACCTCCGACGAAATCACGTACGCTCCCGTCACGCCGCGCGCCGCGGCCGTCCGCACCGTGTGCGCGGTATCCTCGAGTTCGACCACGGCATCCTGCGTACCGTGATTGATGAATACGTACCTCTCGATCAGGAACGGCTTCGTGGGCGAAGGAAAGATCGTACGAGTCAACGCGACGCTGCCCAGCGTGCTTTCGACCGTGATCATGCCGCGATGATGCAGCCGCACGACCGCCTCCCGCGCCGGACGTCCGTTGATGAAGACGCGCGGCGTGGCATCGTCGGCGAACGTGTAGCTCAGGCTGGCGTGCGTGTCGTTAGGAATGGTCCGCAACCACGGAAATACCACCTGCCGCGTGAGCGAGAACGATCCGTTTTCGCGAACGCCATACGTGACGATGGCGGAAATCCGCAGCCCGCTCATTTCGATCTGGTCCTGGTGCGCATCGCCGCGCCGCACCTCCCATGAGATGCCGCCGTCCTCCGCCAGTATCCAGCGGGATCCGGCCGCCAATGGTGCGACCGCCAACAGGAAGCAGAGGATCGGCGTGGGCCTTCGATTTCCAATCATGGGCTATTCGCTGAAATGTTTTTGTAGTACCAGGGCTACCGTGCCGCGCAGGCGAGCCATGCCGTCCTGGTAGGCCGGAATCACGCGCGGCGGCGGCACGCCGGGTAGCGCCTGGTCCTGCACTTCGGCTTCGATGACGCTGCCGAAACGCTGCCAGGAGTGCGTCAGGTCGCCGACCACCAGGATGCGCTGGGGCGCCAGTCCGGCGACGATCATCCGCATGCCGCGGCCCAGGTAGTGCGCCATGGTCTCGATCGCCTTCGCCGCGCGGCGGTCGCCCTGATCGGCGCGGCTCAACAAGCCCGGGAACGTCAGGCCGGCCGACTCCGATCCGGATTCCAGGTAGTAGCGCAGCGCCGCGCGGTTGGAGGCGAAAACCTCCCAGCAGCCGCGGCTGCCGCATCCGCACGGGGGGCCGTCCGCCACCAGCGGCACGTGGCCGAATTCGCCTGCCATGCCGTGCTCTCCGCGCACCAACTGCCCGTTGGCCAGAATCCCGACGCCGATGCCTTCCGAGACCGTGACCACCACGAAATTGCGGACCTCTTCCATGTGGTCGAACCAGACGGCCGCCAGCACGCATGCGTTGGCGGCGTTTTCCAACTCCACTTCGAGCCCGGTGGCCTTGGCGATGGGGTTGCGAATGTTCACGTCGCGCCACTTCAAATTAGGAGCGAAGACCAGGCGGTCCGAGTGTTCGTCGTAGCGTCCCGGCAGGCTCACGCCTATGCCTTCGATCTTCCGGCCCAGGCAGCCGCGTTTGATGCGTTGAATGTGCTCGATGATGGCGGCGAGCGCGCGAGCCGGGTCCGCGTCCGTGGGCATCGCCTCCTGCGAAATGAACTTGCCGTTGGCGTCCGCCAGCGCGACCGTGGTCTGGATCGGACGGATGTCGACTCCGATAATCGCGCGCTGGTCGTTCAATCGCAGGAAGGTGGGGCGCCGCCCGCGCGGCAAACGGCCCGTGGGCCCTTCGAGCACCCAGTTCTCCTCGATCAACTGCTCGACGATCAGGGAGATCGTACTCCGCTGCAAACCGGAAACGCGTGCCAGGTCGGCGCGCGAGATCGGATGCCGCGTCCGGATCAGGTTGAGCACGATCCGGCGATTGATATCGCGCACCACCTCACTCGACGCACCTTGCATCCGCTTTGTATTGATCATGGGTCCGGCCATCACCATCGTACCGGATCAATTCACGTCTTTTGCCGGTCCTTCCAAACGTAAAGGTTTCGTCAGGACTCCCGTGGTCTCAGCCGCGAGGCCTCCGGGCTGCTTGCCGCCCACCGAGACCTCGAAAGTTCCCGGTTCTACGACCCAGCGATCTACGGCGGCGTAGTGCGCGAACTGCCGCGGTTTAGCGACGAATTCCACGGTCCGCTGTTCGCCCGGCTCCAATGCTACGCGCTCGAACCCGGCGAGCGATCGAATCGGCACGGATCCAACCTCGCCCGGAGTCTTCACATAAAGCTGGACCACTTCCTCGCCCGCGCGATTCCCGGTATTGCGTACCCGCACCGAGACTCGTACCTCGTCGCCCGGCTTGGCGGACGCGGGCAGCGAGAGGTCGCTGTAGTTGAAAGTCGTGTAGCTTAGGCCGTAGCCGAACGGGAACAGCGGTTCGCCCGTGAAGTAGCGGTAGGTCCGCCCTTTCATACCGTAGTCGGTGAACGGCGGAAGCTGCTCGGCGGATTTGTAGAAGGTGACGGGGAGCCGCCCCGCCGGGTTGTAATCACCGAACAGGACGTCGGCCAGGGCCTCCCCCCGGCCTGGCCAGGGTACCAGGCCTCTACGATCGCCGGCACCCGCTCGCGCGCTTCGGTGACCGCCAAGGCGCCACCATTGAGCAGGACCAGCACGACACGCTTGCCGGTCGCGAGTACGGCGTCCATGAGCTCTTCCTGCGCGCGCGGCAGACCTAGCTGCACGCGGTCGCCGCCGGCAAAGCCTTCCACCGGTACACTCATCTCCTCGCCCTCGAGCCGCGGCGAGAGCCCCAGCACCAGAATTACGGCGTCCGCCTGCTTCGCGGCCTTTACGGCTTCTTGCAGTTCGTCCGGTTCGGCGCGCGACCAGACCAGCCGGATATCGGCATCGCCCACGAACTCGTGGTAGTCGAGGCGGATGGGATAGCGCTTGCCACCCACCAGGTCGACTTCGCCGTAGCGGTAGTTGCGCTCATGGATGTTGTCGAGGCTGGCGATCTGCTTGCCATCGAAGTACAGCTCGAAGGCGTTCATCCCGACGGCGCCGATCTGGTACCGGCCGGACGCCGGCGCCTCCAGGTATCCAGTCCAGCGGACACCGAAATCGTCGTCGTTCATCTCCGGCTGCGGCGCGCCGTTCCACCAGCGAAAGTCGACTTGCGGGTCGATGCGCGTGAAGAGAGGCTTTACGCCTACGGGAATGTCGCCCACCATCTGGCCGGAGCCGGGATAGGTCAGCTCGCGCGGGCGGTGCTGCTTGCCGTCGAAATTCGCGGTCCCGTAATACTCGCCCTTCAGGCCGTTGCCTTCCTCGGCGCTCTTCGAAGTAAACAGAGCGGAAGACGGTATCGGACTGAATGCCGGAAGGTTGGCGGCATGCGGGCTGCCGCGGGCGTAGAGCACCTCGGTATCTTCGTCCACCTTGTTACGGATCCCCATCAGCGGCGTCACCATGACGGTCGCGTCGCCGTTATAGTTGCCGGGCAGGACCTCGGGGTCATCGGCGTTCGGGCCGATCACCGCGACCCTGCGGAGCCATTTGCCGAGAGGCAGTGTGTGCCGCTCGTTCTTGAGCAGCACGATCGACTCGCGCGCCGTTTCGAGTGCCAGTTGCCGGTGCTCCGGATTGTCATTGAGGCGGTAAGGAATCTGCGCGTACTTGACCATCGAGGGAGGGTCGAACATTCCCAGCCGGAATCGTGCCAGCAGCAGGCGCCGCACCGCCAGGTCAATCGCGCTCTCGGGTAGAATCCCATCGCGGACTGCGGGCAGCAGGTTGGCATACTCCACGCCACAGTTCAGGTCTGTGCCGGCCCGCACTGCCGCCGCCACACCTGCTTCGGGCGTGGGCGAGGTCTTGTGGTTCAGATAGATATCGCCGATCGCGCCGCAGTCGGAAACGACGTAGCCGCTGAAGCCCCACTGCTTGCGGAGAATATCGCCGAGCAACCTGGGGTTGGAGCAGGCAGGCAGCCCGTCCACGCGGTTATAGGAGCACATCACGGATTGGACGCCGCCTTCTTTGACCGCGGCTTCGAATTGCGGCAGGTAGGTGTCGAACAGGTCGCGGTCGTCTGCGGCCGCGTCGAACGTGTGGCGCGACGACTCGGGTCCGCTGTGGACGGCGTAGTGCTTGGCGGTGGCGATCGTCTTGAGGTATTTCGGATCGTCGCCCTGCAGGCCCTTGATGAACTGCACCGCCATGCGGGCCGTGAGGTAGGGATCCTCACCATATGTCTCCATGCCGCGGCCCCAGCGCGGGTCGCGGAACAGGTTGATGTTGGGCGTCCAGAACGTCAGGCCTTGATAGATATTGCGCTTGCCGCGCCGCAGGAACTCCTGGTGTTTCGCGCGAGCCTCATCGGAGATGACGGAGGCCACCCGGTACATCAGGTTCGTGTCCCATGTGGCCGCCAGGCCGATTGCTTCAGGAAAGACCGTGGCCCGTCCGGCGCGGGCCACTCCATGCAGGCACTCGTTCCACCAGTTGTAGGCCGGAACGCCCAAGCGCTCGATGGCGGGCGAATCGTTCATCATCTGCGAGATCTTCTCCTCGAGGGTCATACGCGAGAGAAGATCGTCGGCGCGCCGTTCCACCGGCGCGCCGGGATCGAGATAAAGCGGCTTCGGCTGGGCGGAGCAAGTCGCCGCTAGCGCCAGGGCGGGCAGCCAGCGATAGAGTGAGGCCATGGTTCGTAGAAGCCACAAACTATATCATGCGTCACCCGGCCGGACCGTCAAAAACGCAGGTACCCACCCACCTGCAACTGGCGCGCGCTGGACACGGTGCTGGTAATTACGCTGTAGTTGCCATAGCTCGTTACTGCGCCAGTGGAATTCAGCGTTGGCGAGGCGAAGGTGGCATTCGGCGTCGAGAACGAGGGCGAGTTCGTCAGGTTGAACGCCTCCCCCACCAGTTGCAGCTTCAGCTTGCCTTCCTTGAAGCGGAAGGTGCGGGAAACACTCTGGTCCATGTTGAAGAAACCCGGCCCTCGCAGCAGGTTCCGGCCGGTGCTGCCGAGAGTCCCGACGGCCGGGTTGGCGAACGCCGTTCCGTCGAAATACGGGGTATTGGCGTCGTGTCCGCCCAGAATCTGCACCAAAGAGGCGATCTGGTTGGCCGACTGCGCCTGTCCCCCGGCGTTGACCGAGTTGTTGGAGCCGATCGTGAACGGCAATCCGCTGAACCGGCTGAGCGTGCCGCTGAGCTGGAATCCGCCGAAGATCCACGCAGCCGCACCGGAATTCAACCAGCGGTGCCCCTTGCCGAAGGGCAGTTCGTAGACGTGATAAAGCTGGAAGGTGTGGGTGCGGTCGAAGCCGGCCAGTGCCTTATTGAGCGCATAAGACACTGGATAAGCGCGCCACAGCGTACCGTCGCCGTTGTCGCCGTTATAGTTGTCGATCGCCTTCGAGAAGGTGTACGAAACCCCGATGACCGAACTGCCGAAACGCCTCTGGACCCGGCTGTGCAGCCCGTTGTAAGTCATGTCGCCGAAGGGCTCGACGAAGTTCAGGTCGGTGGTCAGGTAGGGATAGAGCAGCCTTCCGGCGGTACCCGTATTGGGTGCGGACCCGTTGACGTTGACGTTCATCTGCTGATGCACCGCATGGGTGCCCGTATAGCCGATTTCCGCCGTCATCGTCGAGGTGAGTTCGCGCTGCACAAACAGGTTCCAACTCTGGATGTAGCCGCGGTTCAGGTCCTGCGGGAACGAGGCCTGCATGTTGGTCGTCGGCAGATAGGTGGTGGCCGAGGGCGTGGTGGATGCGGTCAATTTGCCCGCCGTAATGTCCGGGAAGATCGGCAGCGGCAGTCCCGTGCGAAGCGAAGCCTGGGTCACTCCGGGCGTGGTGTCGAACTGATAGGTCGCGGCCTGGTTGTAATCCTGGTTGACGACGGAGGGGAAGGCATTGCGCTGGTTGCGCATGTTGTCCGGGTCGACTGTGATGCCGTAGCCGCCTCGCACGACCATCTTGGAGCCCACACGATAGGCGAATCCGAAACGCGGGGCGAAGTTCTTCTTATTGGCGCTGGCACCGCTGTCCCACGGTACGCCGCCCTCGCCGCCGATCAGGACGCTGTCGGTCGCCAGGTCGAAGCGGCTGGCGCCGTACCAGTTGTGCGAGAAGATCGGGTAGTATTCCCACCGCAGCCCGTAGTTGAGGGTCAGATTGCGGGTCACCTGCCACTGGTCGCGGGCGTAGAAGGCCCAATTGGAAAACCGCAGCGAGTTGGGATTCTGGAACTGCGTGATCTTGCCCATCCTGCTCGGGTATCCCAATAGGAACTGCGCCCACGAATTCGCCGGCACGCCGTTGAAGTTAACCGCGGCGCCACCCTTCAGCGCCGTCAGGTCGCCGTAGAATCCGAAGGTGCCGCGCGCCGTGCCGAACGTCCCGCCCTGCGGTTGGAAGTGGTTGAGCGCGTACTTGTCGTACTCGAAGCCGAAGCGCAGGTTGTGCGCGCCGCTGGTCTTGCCCACGTTGAAAGCCGTGGTGTACTGGTTGTCGCGGAAGTTAAAAGGGCTGCCGGTATTGGTATTCCCGAAGTTCGCGACTCCGGTCACCTGGAAGCCCGGCATGCCGTTATAGCTCGATCCCACACCGTTGGTGCCGGGGATCTTGAGCACGTCCAGGCCATATTGGCCGTTGTCGGGGTCGCCCGTCGCGCCGATGTTCTGCCGGGTATAGCCCACGTTGCCATCCACCAGCAGCGACGGCGAAATCGTGTACGTGAAGCCCGCCGCCGTGGTTTGCACGCGTCCGCCGGCCTTACCCGGCTGGCCTCCGGCGAAGACGTCGCCTTCCGCCTTGCCGAGCACGAATACGCCCGGAATATCCATGGGCGAAATGCTGTACCGGCCCCAGATCATCGCCCGGTCGGTCGGATTGTAGTTCACCTTGAAATCCGAATTGCTGCGGTTGTATATGCCGGCTCCGTAGGCATCGTAGTTATTCGTGAAAGCATTGGCACGGGTGAGCCCCGGCAGCAGGCCGGTCATGGTGACCGCAGCCGGATCGATGCGGTTCGACGGGATCACGTTGTTGGCGAACGGAGTTCGGCCGGTACCGTCCGCATTGCCGGTCAGCGGATCGTAGATCGTGACGCCGGTCGCGCTGAAATCGCCGGTCCGCATGGCCGCGGTCGGCAGCGTCAGGTTCGTGGATTGGGCGTACTGGCGCCGCTTCGTCCCCTGGTAATCGGCGAAAAAGAAGAGTTTGTTTTTGCCGTGAACGATCTTCGGAATGTAGACCGGCCCGCCGATGGCGAATCCGTATTGATTGAAGATGTTCTTGTTGATCGGGCTGGTATGGCTAAAGTAGTTCACCGCCGTCATGTCGTTGTTCTGGTTGCGTTCGAACAACGAGCCGTGCAAATCATTGGTCCCCGATTTGATGATGACGTTGACGGCTGCCCCGCCCGCCGCTCCCTGTTCGGCATCGAAGGAGTTGGTCGTGATGTTGACGGTCTCGATCGCTTCGGCCGGGGGCACATAGGCGATGTTGACCGGTAGCCATGGGTAAGCCACCATGGCCCCGTCCAGCTTTGTGCTGTTGCTCTGCGAGGAGACGCCGTTCATGAAGAGGGTCTGCGCGCGCTGCGGATTACCCGCCTCCGAGTTGGCTTCGCGGCTGGCCGGGATTCCGGCGCCCGGAATCATATAGAGGAGGCTCTGGAAGTTCTTGCCCTCGCCACCGCTATACGGCAGTTCCGTAACTTCGCGGGAGGAGATCTGCGCGTGGACGTCCGACTTGTCCGTCTGCAGCACGGCCGAGTTCGCGGCCACCTCGACTACCTCCGTGGCGGCGGCGATTTGCAGGTGAAAATCGAGACGGCGCACCTCGTTGGCGTTCACCACCACGTCGGACACAATCACTTTACGAAAACCCTTCGACTCGATGGTGACTCGATAGGTGCCTAACTGAAGGTTGGTAAGGAGATAAGCGCCTCTCGGGTCGGTGTCTGTGTCACGGGAAATCCCTGTGTTCGCGTCGAAAGCGACCACTTTGACGCCGGGGATGGCGGCGTCGCTCGGATCCGTCACGTTCCCAGTGAGCGATCCATACAGGACTTGAGCTTTCAGGACTTCGGGTGATGGCGCAAGCAGGAAAACCGCGGCGGCAACGCAGATCAACGTAGTGCGATTCGTCATAGAGGTACCTCGACCTTCCCGGACCATGAACGGCAGAGCTTCACGGTCCGATACGACTGAAGCATTTGTTGTGTCTGCAAACTATATATGCGGCTTTTCGCTCCTTGTCAAGAATAAAGTGGTCGGAAATACCTCAATATGTACCGCCCTGCGTAAAGGCCGGACCGGTCTCGGTACGGGTCCGGGCGCGCAAGGCTTCGCTCTCGCGGTCTTCGAATCGAAAGTCGTTCGAAAGTAACTCCTGCACCGAGTAGGCGCTCTTGCCTACGCCGCAGGATCCGTGGTGGCCGGTGTTGGCGAAGATATGGTAGAGTTCGTGCGCCAACACTCTTCCTACTGCTCGGCCGAATAGCATGTTGCGGGTCGCAGGCTCGCGGCTGAGTAGCTCTTTTTGCATGAAGGTGCGGATCCGGTCGCAATCCACTTCGCTGAACGGCAGAATCACGCCGTCGCTGACATGGGTCCAGCCGAGAGCTCCCGGGTTGGGAGTGGTGTGAGGGCTCAGGCTTGCCGTGGCGCAGGTGCCTTTGAAAGTGATGACGGCCAGTTCGACGGAAACTTCCGACCCGGTGGCGTCGGAAAGATTCCGCCAGTCGAAGGCGATACCGATCGGCTCCATGATGGCTGCCGTCTCTTCGCGGATGGCGGCCAGCACTTCAGTGGAGACCGGGCCTTCGAACTTCGTGTAGAGGGTAATGGGGACCGCTTCTTGGGGCCGGTCTTTGCCGAAGCTGGGCAGTACTCCCAGCATCAGGCAAAAGAGCCAGAGCTTCATGGTTCTGGGGACTCCTAACGTGGGATCGGCCGGGTCCGGTCTATAGCCAGATCGGGGTGTTCCCGCACGAGCCTGCTCGCCATGTAACAGGCGAAACAGATGGGCCGGGCGGTCGCGAGGGTTTCCTCCAACCGTTCCGCGGGGACTTGGCTCCATTCCACAAGTGATAGATCGGCTGTTCGCAGGCCCGGCTTAGCTCCGGACCATTCGATTTCGCCGAACGGGCTCCCGCAACTCACGCAGGCCTTGCCCTTGTACCAGTTCACAAGGATGTTGCGAACCAGGCAGTCGTTCGGCGATGCTTCGATTTGTGCGAGGCACTGCTGCCCGCAGCCGGCACGCTCCGGCCAGCGCGAACAGGAAGCAAGCCGCAGTTCCGCCGACCTGCCAATCGCGGTCAACCCGGCATGACCGGCGTCCACATGGACACCGGCTGGCCGCTGGTTCTCCGGACAGCGTACGACTCGTTCGCCGCGGTACTTCCACCACGACCGCACTACGCTGCCGATGACCCAGCCGGCGGCGAGTACCAACAGGGTACCCAGGATCCACACCGTTCGAACCGGCATATGCAACTCCGAAATTCACAGTGCACACGCAATGCCGTGCGGTAAAAGGCTTGGAATGTGTAAACTCTTGTAGAAGAGTTAGCCGTTTGGCAGGCCCCTTCTGGGGTTCTTTCCACACAGCGGTGGGTGCTATGCCCCGAAAAAGCAACGCTGGAGGCTCCCAAGCCGTCTCCTATTACGTGTGGGGACGTCGTAATTGGACTATCGCTGTCTTGTTAGCGGCCATACTGCCGGCCGCCGCGGACACCAGCTATCTTTCGGCCAAGCGCAAGCTTGACCAGATTGAAAACGAGAAACTCCGGCCCGGCACCCGGGTCGATTTCTCATCGACCGAGCTCAACGCCTACGCAGTACACGAGGTCCCGGACGGGGTTCGAAACCCGCAGCTGCAACTGGTCTCCCCAGGTGTGGCTACCGGCACCGCCATGGTGGACTTCGGCAAGCTGCGGCGCGCTCAAGGCGCCCAACCCGGCTGGCTCCTCTCGACCGTGCTCGACGGCGAACGCCCTGTCAGTGTTACGGCGCGGATTCGCTCCGCGAACGGCCAGGCGACCGTAGACGTCCAGAAGGTGGAGATCTCGGGCATGACGATCGACGGCAGCGCCCTCGACTTCCTCATTCAAAACGTCTTGCTCCCGCTCTATCCCGATGCGACCGTGGGCAAACCCTTCGAACTGGGCCACCGCATTGAGCAACTCAATGTCCGGCAGGGCGGGGTCAGTATTTTGATCGGCCGGTAGCGCCCCACGCCAGCACTTCCCGTGCGAGCGTATTCATACCGTTGGTGATGCGGTCCGTTTCCACGTTCACCAGCGCGTAGCGCTCCACGCCGCGATCGCCCGAGGCGACCAGCGTGTGGTGGTCTTCGCGAAGGTCGGGCAGTTCCTCGGGGCGCACATCCCTTCCGTGTAGAGACTCCGCCAGACGCATTAGCGTCAGGTCCACGTCTTCGGCAAACGGACGGAAAGCGGCCCGCGCCGGCGCCGGCCGGCTGCGGATCAGGCCCGCCTCGAGCGACATGAAGGCATGAACCAGCCGGTGGGAGTTGGCCAGGATGGAGTCGAGCGAATCCAGGCGTCCTATGGCCGCTCCAGGTTCCGACCGCAGGCGGGTAAAGGAGGCCTCTAAGTTGGACCGGGCGCGCCGGGCGTGCAGACGGGTTTGGTCGAGGACGCTGGCGTAGGAATGGGCCGGGTCCACGTACGAATCGCGGACCGCGGCGAAATATGCTCGATAGGCTTCGATCAATTGGGCGAGCGCGTCGGCCACCTGGGAACGTTCCCATGTCGGCCACACCGTGTAGGCGATCAGCGCGATGGTGCCGCCCAGCAGCGTACTGACGCCCCGCGCCGCGATCACCGAGGCCGGCGCGATACCCGCCACCCCGAACATCAGCACTACCAGCCCCGTCAGCGCCGTCACCAGGGCTCCGTAGTTGGCTGGACCGAGCCAGCGGAGCGCCAGGGCCGAAGCCCCGATCCATGCCACTTCCCAGGCAAGCGAAGGGTGTAGGAAGTGGAACACCGCCGTAGCAGCGACCAGCCCGATCAGGGTTCCGCCGAGGCGCAGCAGGCCGCGGCTGAAGGTAGAGGTGAAGTCGGGCTTGAGGATGATCGCGATGGTCATCGGCACCCAATACCCGCGCCCGGGCCGTACCATGCGGCCCGCCATCTCACCGATTGCGACGCAGACCGCGAGCCGTACCGCGTGTCGAAAAACCGCGGAGTTCCGATGCAGGTTGGCGCGGATCACGTCACGCACGCTTTCGAGCCGCAGGCGCCAGGAGGCTTTCGATTCCTGCCGGTCGAAGAGCGCTTTTCCTTCCGGGGTGAGGTGCGAGGCCAACTCGGCAGCCGAACGGAGCTGTCCGGCGAGCGCATCGAGCTGCGCACGTGTGTCGCGCGCCATCGCGCTGCGGTCGGCACTGCG
Source organism: Terriglobia bacterium (assembly GCA_963796675.1). Taxonomy (GTDB): domain Bacteria; phylum Acidobacteriota; class Terriglobia; order Bryobacterales; family Bryobacteraceae; genus CAWCDJ01. Next base: position 97,537 of record CAWCMS010000009.1, on the reverse strand, counting down.
CAGGCTCTCGGATAGTTGGTACATCCCGGTGAGAGGCTCCGGGTCGGGAACCGCCAGCCTGCCCGCGGGCAGCGCTTCCGCGATCGAAGCGAGTACGTTCGAGGCGATTTCGGTCGCCTGTTCAATGGTCGCCGCTTCCTGCGGGCACCCCTCGCGGGTCAGCCGGATGCGTAAACGAAACAGCGTCAGCAGCGCGAGGCGGATCCGTTCCGCCTGGCTGAGCAGAGCGAGATAGCGCTCGGCCTCCAGCGCATGGTCGCCCGAGAGAGAGGAGAGCGCGGACTGTGCGTCGGTGGTTTGCCGGCTGGCCGGCGGAGCTTCCGAGGCTGGGGCGTCCGCGGCTGCCGCGTGCGCCAGGCCGGTGTAGAGTTCGGCCAGAATCCTTCGTTCGGGAGCGTAGCGGTGAACTGGCCAGAGCGCTAGCGCGAAAATGGCCTGTAAGAGACCGCCTCCCAGGGCCAGGCCGGCCGCGATCACTGCTCGCTTGGGGGTGGTCGCCTGCGAGGAGAAGACCACCAGTGTCACGAGTGTGACCGAGGCGATATCGGTCGCGGTCTGACTGACCGCCGGCATCATACCCGCAATCCACGCGCACCCCGCCGCCAGAAGAACCACGAGGGCGGGGGAGTGCCCTGTCAGGCAGCCCGCCAACACCGCGAGCGCGCAACAGAAGCTCGCGGCCAGCATCCGTTGGGCGCGGTGCACGTAGGGGTCGGGCCCGTCGGAAAACGAGACGTTGAGCGCCCCGGTGGTCATGATCAGCCCGCCGCCGGGATCGCCGATCGCCACCCCGATGGCGAGCGGAAGCGCAATTCCCAGGGCATTGCGCACCGCGATCTGAGGCAGCATTTTCGCGCGGTCGAAGCGCGTGACGGCTTGCCAGAGCGAGCGGATCACGGTTTCGGGCCGCGGAGACATGTCCTTTCAGAATAAGCCCGCCCGCCTGTTTCCTCAGTGCATCGTGCGGGAAACGCGCTCCACTTCCGTCATCAGGCGCAGCGTGTTCTCGCCGTACATCTTGCGGATCTCGACGGCCGTGTATCCTTCTTCAAGCAGTGCGCGGGTCAGGTTGGGCCATTTGTCGACACTATCGAGGCCCTCGGGCGCGCAGCCGATGCCGTCGAAGTCACTGCCCAGGCCTACGGCGTCCACGCCGGCGATCTCCACCACGTGATCGATATGTTTCACGACATCGGCGAGCGTGGCGCGCGGACCATTGTCGGCGCCCATGGCGGCGCGCGCTTCGGCGAGGGCTTTGCGCATCCCGTTCGGGTCGTTGGCGTACTTGAGCGCCAGTTGCTCGCGGAGGGCGCGCCGCTGGTCCGCGGTGCCTTCATTCGCGCGGGCTACTTCGGGATTCAGGAAATCGCACGAGAAGTTGATCTGGATCACGCCTCCCTTTTTCGCCAGCGCCCGGATCATGTCGTCCGTCATGTTGCGCGGCACGGGCGAGATTGCCCGGCACGAGGAGTGCGACGCGAAGATCGGCGCTTTGCTGGCCTCGAGCGCATCCCAGAATGTCTTGTCGGCCACGTGGGAGATATCGACGATCATGCCCAGCCGGTTCATTTCGGCAACCACTTCCTTGCCGAAGGGCGAGAGCCCGTGGTTGGGCTGATTGGGGTCGCCCGAAGAATCCGCCCAGTGGTTGCTGTTGGTGTGCGTCAGCGTCATGTAGCGGACCCCTTCGTCGTAGTAGCGGCGCAGCAGGCGCAGGCTGTCTTCGATGGCATGGCCGCCTTCGATGCCGAGCAGCGCGGCGATCTTGTGCTCGCGGTGCGCGCGCCGGATATCGGCCGCGGTGGTGGCGAACACGAAATCATTCGGGTATTTTTCGATGATGTCGTGCCGCACGGTGTCGATCATCTGCAGGGTGCGGTTGGCCGAATGGTTTCCGTCCACGTAGGATGCCGCCACGTAGACCGCGAAGAATTGCGCTCCCATACCGCCCTTTTTCATGCGCGGCAGGTCGGTCATGTGATCGGGGTTGGGCTTGCCGATGTCCATGCCGGCTACGGTGCTGCTGGTGACGTCGTTATGCGTGTCGATCAGGATCGCGGAGCGGTGGACCTTCATCACTTCGGCGTCGGTCACCGTACGCTTGTGGCGCCCAGGGGCTTGGGCATACAGGGCTGCGACGGCGGCCGCCGCCACGAGCAACGTGCGAAAGGGGAAAACCATCGAGGGAGTATAGCATCTGCGCGCCGTGCGGCATTTCGGCGTATCTTCTATAGAGACACTCAGAATATGAAGAAGATCTGGATCGGGGCGGCGCTGACCTGCGCGCTGGCGCTGGCGGGCTGCGGCAGTGGATCAAAGACCGGAGCGTCTCAGCCGGTGGCAGGCACGGAGCTACCCGACGAAATCAACGGCGGCACGGTCACGGGCAAGGTCGTGTTCGAAGGAACGCCTCCCGCCGCGAAGACCATCGACATGTCGGCCAATCCTGCGTGCATGGAGATGCACTCCGCGGCGCCGGTGAAGTCGGAAGAAGTAATCGTCAACGGGAACGGCACTTTGAAGAACGCCTTCGTATGGATCAAGGCCGGGCTGCCGGAGGACAAGAAATGGAAGGTGCCCGCGGCTCCGGTGGAACTCGATCAGTCCGGCTGCATGTATCAGCCGCATGTGATCGGCGTGATGGCGGGCCAGAACGTGGCGCTCAAGAACAGCGACTCCACCAATCACAATATCCACCCCACCACGCAGAGCAACGCGGAATGGAACGAGTCGCAGCCGCCGCACAGCGATGTGAAACTACAGTCGTTCGCGCACCCGGAAATCATGATTCCGATCAAGTGCAACATCCACCCGTGGATGCGGTCCTATGTCGGGGTGGTCGCGCATCCGTTCTTCGCCGTGACGGGCGACGACGGAACGTTTACAATAAAAGGACTGCCTCCTGGAACCTACACTGTGGAAACCTGGCATGAGAAGTACGGCACTCGGGATCAGCAGGTGACCGTAGGCGCCAGGGAGAGCAAGACTGTTGATTTTTCATTCAAAGGGTAGGGATTTCCGGGGCAGGTTTGAGGAAGCTTGCCTGGGTTGGGATGCATCTTTAGCTTATGGGGAAACGAGGGCTGCGCTCGTTCACGGTCGCGGTAGCAGTGTGTGCCTTCCTGCTGGTCATCGCCGGCGCGTTGGTCACCAGTAACGATGCTGCCTTGTCGATTCCGGATTGGCCGCTTGCCTGGGGCAAACTCATCCCGCCGCTCGAAGGCGGCATTCGCTTCGAATTCGGGCATCGTCTCTTGGCCCTGACTGTCGCGATTTTCACCATCATCCTGGCGGTCTGGTCGCGGCGTAAGCTGGCATGGCTGGCGGTGGCGGCGGTGCTCGCGCAAGCCGTGGTCGGCGGAGTGCTGGTGCGGCTGGTAGACCCCAAGGTTCTCGCGATCACTCATGTCTGCCTCGCGCAATTGTGCTTCGGGCTGATCGTGGCGGTGGCGATCGAGCCGAAGCCGGCGCTTTCCTCGGGATGGATTCCGATGATCGCGGCGGCCGGCCTGCTGGCGCAATCGGCGCTGGGCGCTGCGCTGCGGCACGGCGCGATCGGCCTCGTCCCTCACCTGGCGGGTGCGGCCGCGGCTACCGTCCTGGCGATGTGGGCCGGGCTTTCCACTCTCATGCGCCACATGGAAGACGCGCCGCAACGGCGCGCAGCCCTGGCGCTCCTCTCTCTCACGTTTTCGCAGGTCTTTCTTGGAATCGGCGCGTATATGGCCCGCGTGGCCACGGCCGATTCCCCGCAGCCCATGCCGATGATGGTCTGGTTCACGGTGGCGCACGTCGCCGCGGGATCGCTGGCGTTCGGGGCCGCGGTGATTTTGGCAATAGTGACAAGGCAGATACACCCTATGGAGACTGAATTGGCGCACGGAGGAATGGTGGTCGCCTGATGCGCGATTACATCGAACTGACCAAGCCGCGGATCACCTGGCTGATCCTGATGAGTACGGCGATCGGCTACTTTTTTGGCTTGCCCGGCCAGGCTAAATGGTGGGACTTCCTCAAGAACGTTCCCTTCCTTTCGCTCTTCTTCACGGTGCTCGGAACCGGACTGCTGGCATCCGGCACTGCCGCCTTGAACCAGTGGTACGAACGCGAGGCCGACCGCAAGATGCGCCGCACCGCCATGCGTCCGCTGCCTTCGGGCCGGATGTCGCCGCGGGGCGCACTATTGTTCGGGATCGCGCTTTCCGTCGCCGGATTCGTGGCCCTGTGGCTGGGGGTGAACCTGATCTCGGCGCTGGTCGGCGCCTTCACGCTCGCGAGTTACCTTTTCCTCTATACCCCGATGAAGCAGCGGACCTGGTGGTCCACCACGGTGGGCGCGGTGCCCGGTGCGATGCCGCCGCTGATCGGCTATGCGGCCGCGGCGGGAGCCATCAGCAGGGAGTCGCTGGTGCTGGCGGCGATTCTCTTCCTCTGGCAGTTCCCGCACTTCTACTCCATCGCCTGGATGTACAAAGAAGACTACGCGAAGGCGGGAATCCGTATGCTGCCTGTAGTGGAGCCGGACGGCCGCTCGACCGCGCGCCAGATCGTGCTTTACGGCATCGCGCTGATACCGGTGAGCCTGGCGCCCGCATTCCTGGGGATGTCCGGGCGGATCTACCTCGTGGGAGCACTTTTCCTGGGTTTGTGGTTTCTTTATTCCGGTGTGCGGGTGGCACTCGACCGGACGACGGCCCGCGCGCGCAGGGTTCTGGTATCCTCCGTGCTCTACTTGCCGCTGATCTACGGGCTTATGCTCATAGATAGGCCCGGCCTGTGATCGAAGTTCAAAACCTGACCCACCGCTACGGGGATCGAGTCGCACTCTCCAACGTTTCGTTCGAAGTGAAGCAGGGCGAGGTCTTCGGACTGCTTGGGCCGAACGGTGGCGGCAAGTCGACCCTCTTCCGTATCCTTTCCACCATGATGGTTCCCACTTCGGGGACCGCCCTGATCGCGGGTCATGACGTGGAGCGCGACGCTTCGGCCGTGCGGCGCTCGATCGGCGTGGTGTTTCAGACGCAAAGCCTCGATAAAGCCCTGACGGTCGACGAAAATCTGCGGGCGCAGGGGCATCTACACGGCCTGAGCGGCGCAACTCTGGCCGAGCGCATGGAGTACGCCGTTAAGAGCCTGGGCCTCGCCGACCGCCGCAAGGACCTGGTCGAGACGCTGTCGGGCGGTTTGCGACGGCGCGTCGAGATCGCCAAAGCTCTGCTGCACCGGCCGCAGGTGCTGCTGATGGATGAAGCCTCGACGGGGCTCGACCCGGCCGCGCGCCGCGACCTCTCGCGGCATATCGATGGCCTGCGCGAGCGTGACGGCGTCACCATCCTGCTGACCACCCACATCCTCGAAGAGGCCGACCGCTGCGACCGCCTCGTGCTGCTGCACCAGGGCGGCGTCGTGGCGCACGGTAAGCCTTCGGAGTTGCGGTCGCGCATCGGCGGCGACGTGGTGGTGCTCGACGCGGCGGATATCCCGGCGCTCGCCTCCGGAATCGAGCAGCGATTCGGAGTGAAGCCGAAGATCGTCGACGGGCAGGTGCGCGTCGAGATGGCGAACGGCCATCGCTTCATCACCGAAGTGGTGGAGGCCTTTCCGGGCACCATCGATTCCGTAGGGCTGCACAAGCCGACGCTCGAAGACGTCTTCGTGCGCGAAACGGGGGCTGCCATTGAATAGCTTCGTCCTTCCGGCCGCCACGCTCTGGCAGCGCGAATTGGTGCGCTTCTGGCGCCAAAAGAGCCGCGTGCTGGGGGTGGTGGCCTCGCCGCTGATCTTCTGGCTGCTGATCGGCTACGGTTCGAATGACCTGGCGCGCTTCTACGCCGGCTCGCTGGTGCTGACCGTGATGTTCTCGGCGATCTTTTCGACCATTTCGATCATCGAGGATCGTCGCGAGGGTTTTCTGCTTTCGATGCTGGTGTCTCCGGCTCCCCGCACCAGCATGGTGTTGGGAAAAATTCTGGGCGCCGCGACACTGGCATGGATTCAGGGACTGATTTTTCTGGCGTTCGCTCCGCTGGCCGGAGTGCGCATTCCGATTGCGGGCTACCTTCCCGCGGCAGCGGCCATTCTGCTGGTCTCGTTCACTCTGACGGGCCTCGGTTTTGTGATCGCCTGGCGAATGGATTCGAGCGCCGGCTTTCACGCCATTATGAACCTGCTGCTGGTTCCCATGTGGATGGTTTCGGGGGCGTTGTTCCCCATGTCAACGGCTCAGGGATGGGTGCGGGCGATCATGTGGATCAATCCGCTGACCTACTCGATCGGCCTGCTCAATCACACCCTGGAGCTGCCCAACGCCGCGCCGGGCGCCGCTGTCAGCCTGCTGGTGACTGCCGTGTTCGGCCTGGTGATGCTGCTGGTTTCGGGCATGCTGGCCGCGCGCAAGTCCAGGCGAAGCGCCGCATGAAGATCCGGGCCGGAGCGGTGGCGGTATTGGCGTGCCTGCTGGCCGCCTGTATGCAGCCGAAGCCGCTGCCGGTTCTGGGCCAGTTGCCGGAGTTCCAGCTCACCGCACAGGACGGACAGCCGTTCGACAGCAAGTCGCTCGACGGCCACATCTGGGTGGCGGATTTCATCTACACCACCTGCCAGGGGCCATGCCCGATGATGAGCTCGACCATGCACCGGATCGAAATGCAGACCGCGGGCGAGATGCCCGACCTGCGTTTCGTCTCCTTTACGGTGGATCCCAAACACGATACGCCGCCCGTGCTCGCCGAGTACGCGCGGCACTTCCAGCCCACTCCCGGCCGCTGGTATTTCCTCACCGGCGAGCAGGCCGAAGCTGAACGACCTTGGGATGAACGGCTTCCACCTGAATTCGGTGGATGGCAGCCTGACGCACAGCACCCGCTTCGTGCTGGTGGACGGGAAGGGCCGCATCCGCGGCTACTACGTCACCGGGGAAGACGGGTTCCTGCCAAAACTCATGCACGATATCCGGCAACTTCACGGGGAGCGCTCGTGACCCCCATTCTCCCCACTGTAAACGCGACCCTCAATGCCACGGCCGCCGTGCTGCTGGTGTGGGGCTATCTGGCTGATCCGCCACAAGCGCATCCAGACGCACCGCAAGGTGATGACCACGGCGTTCGTCACGTCCTGTCTGTTCCTGGTGTGCTACCTGGTGTATCACGCGCAGGTCGGGGCGGTGCGATTCCCGAAGACCGGCATGATCCGCACGGTCTACCTCACGATTCTGGGCACCCATACGGTGCTGGCGGTGACGGTGCCGTTTCTGGCGATCATCACGCTGCGGCGAGGACTGGCGGCGAAGTACGACAAGCATCGCCGCATCGCCCGGTGGACGCTCCCGATCTGGCTGTATGTCAGCGTGACCGGGGTGGTGGTCTACCTGATGCTGTACCACATGTAGCTTTTTCTCCTGCACTCTTTGCGGGGATGAGCCGTCATACCGTCAGATTCCTATGAACAGATGGCTTGCGGCACTCCTGGCCGCGTCGGCGCTTCACGCGGCGACCATCCGTGGCGTCGTGCTCGAGAATCAGACGGGGCGTCCTCTGGCCCGGGCGCGGGTGGAAATCGCGCCGGTTGCCGGGTCGCGGGGAACGCCCCAGACCGTCCGCACCAGCACCAGCGGAGCGTTCGAGTTTTCTGCGGTGCCGGGCGGCGCTTACCTGGTCACGGCCTCGCGGCGGGGCTTCGCGCCGTTTCAGTACGGCCAGAAGCGCTGGAAGGGCTCCGGCACGCCCATCGTGCTCGACGACACCGGCACCACCTATCTCGACATCCGTCTGCTGCGGTTTGGCTCGATTGCGGGCGCCATCCTCGATGAGAACGAGGTCGGGCTGCCGGAGCACGATGTCGTCGCCTTTCGCAATGTCAACCCGCCGGTGATCGCCGGCCGCGCCACCACCGACGATCGCGGCGTGTACCGCATCTGGGGCCTCGAGCCGGGCTCTTACTTCATCCGCACCGGCGCCAAGCAGTACGAAGACGGCGGCTATCTACCGACCTTCGCGAAGGAGGCCGCCCGCCGCGACGATTCGCAGCCCTTTGACGTGCGTCTCGACGAGCAGACCAACGATGCCAATGTGCGCCCCACGCCCGGGAAGCTGGTGCGGTTCGCCGGCCGTGCCTTACACTTTTCCGCCGGCCCAGGTGACCCTGACGCTGATGTCCGACCTGGGCCCGGAGTATGCGGTCTCCGATGAAAACGGCAACTTCGAGTTTCAAGCCGTGGCGCCCGGCCACTTCGAGCTTTACGCCGAAGCGCCCAACAATCAGCGATACGGGGGAGGCCGCAACGGCGCCTGGACGGAACTGCAACTCGATGTGGACAACGGTGACTTTCGCATCAGTCTCGGGCGGTTTCCCGACGTATGCTTCTCTTTTGAGGATCCTAAGGGCCAGGTGCTCGATCCGGGAAGCTTCTCGATTCTGGCGCGGCGGCGCGAGCCGTTCGGGGCGGGGAAGCCCCAGACGATCAAGCCGGCGCAGAATTGTTCGCCGCTCGCGCCCGGCCGTTGGGAGTTTACGCTGCCTCCGCGGGCCGATTCCTATGTAGCCGATTTTGGAGTGGCAAGCGGCACTCCTAACGAGCCCGTGCGGCCGGAGGGCTGGCACCAGGTCCCGATTGCGGGCCGGACCGTGATGAAGTTCGTGGTGGCCGCGACCCCGGCGTCGATCCACGGCACCGTCTCTGTTGCCGGGGGAGACGGCGCGGTCGGCGCGCCTGTATTCCTCGAAGCCTGGGATCCAGCCGCAAACAAACGGGTGCTCGACCTGCGCACCACTCGCACGGATACTCGAGGCCAGTTTACCTTTGCGGGTCTCGGACCCGGCACTTACCGCATCCTGAGCTCGTTCGATTTTCAGGATCCGGACGGGAACGAAATGCAGGCGGGGAAGATTGTGCAGGTGGAGGCCGGACGCGATGTTGTGCAGGATCTGGAGCTGTTGATCGCTAATTAAATTGGCCCAAAATTTATAAGCTTCGCAAGCTGAAGCCGCCGTCCACGTTGAGTATCTGGCCGGTAGAGTAATCGAGCAGCCCATCGGCGATCGCGCGGACAGCCTTAGCGACGTCGCAGCCTTCGCCCATGCGGCGCTGCGGCAGCAGGCCGGCGGCGATCTTTTCCTCGTACACCTGTTCCACCTTGGCGATCATGTCCGTGCGGATGATGCCGGGTCGGATCTCGAACACCTTGATGCCCAACTCCGCCAGGCGCTGCGCATAGAGCGCGACGGTCATGCTGAGGGCCGGCCTTAGAGATGCAATACTCGCCGCGATTCACGCTCGCGGTGTAGGCAGAAATCGAGGTCATGAAAGCGATGCGGCCATCGCCATTTTGCGCCATCCAGCACGCCGCCTGCTGCGTGAGGAAGTGCGGCCCTTTGAGATTCGTCGCGATCAGCTCGTCGAAGCTCTCTTCGGTCGCCTCCAGCAGATCGCGGCGTTCGCGCGGCGCCATGCCGGCGTTATTGACCAGCAGGTCCAGCTTTTCAAAACGCTGCCGGGCGAAAGCGAGCAGCGCCGCGCGATCCTCCCGGCTGCCGATTTCGCATTGAAAGATCTCGCAGCCCGTCTCCTCGCGCAGCGAATCCGCCGCGTCCTTACGCCCGCGGTAAGTGGCAATCACCCGGTGGGTCTTCGCAAGCTCCGTTGCGATGGCGCGGCCGATTCCACGGCTGCCGCCGGTAACAATCGCCGGTGGGTTTTATCATCAAAAACTGGTCGGGTTGTCGAGCACGAACGTCAGCCGGGTCTCCGACGGAATGCGCACGCGCTGGCCGCCGAGCACCACCTGCGAACCCGCGCCCGCTGCCGCACCGGCGCCGGCGCCGATGGCCGCGCCCTTGCCGCCGCCCGCGATAGCGCCGATGATGGCGCCAACGGCTGCCGTGCCGCCTGCCACCTTCGCCGTCTTCTCGCCTTGCGATCCGCTCTCCTTATTGATGCTCTGCGTGTTGATATCCACGAAGTGCCCGTTGATGCTGACCGATTGCAGCGAGAGCGTGAGGTCGGCCTTGCCCGTGAGCTTGCCCGAATCCTTGGAATCCACCAGTTTGACCACCGCGTCGGCGCCGCGCGGAATCACCGTCTGGCCGTTCAGCATTACCGGCTGATCCATGCTGGCGCGGAAGCTCTGGCCCGACCTTGTTGGTCTCCGAATCCATCGACTCGATCATGCGGATCGTGATATTCGTCCCCGCGGGCAAAGTGCCGCTCACCGGGGGCGCCGGCTGCGAAGTGGAACTGGAAACCGAGGCGGAAGCGTCGGGCCGCATCACGTTATCCGTATTGCGATGCAAGATCGGGCGGTCCGGATCCGAGTCCTGGTCGTTGCTCGAACTCGTATCGGCCCTGCGCAGCGTGGGCCCGCTATTGGAGTTGGAGTCGGTGCTCGAACTCCCGGGGGCCCTTCGCAGGGTAGGCCCGTTGGAATATCCGCCCGAGTTTCGACTCGAGTTATCTACATAGGTGCCGCTAAACTCGATGCGGATAATGTCTGAGACATCGACGGTCCGCACGTTGACGCCATCGTCGATGCGTACGGTGCGGGCGGTGCCGCCGAGGTAGGTGCCATTGATCACGCGGCCGTTCTTCAGCGTGATAGTGTCGGCGAAACCCGAGAGTTGCACAGGCTAAAGCGATTCCTGCATAAATCAGGCGCATAATCATCCCCTTGGATTTCTGACTACATTGTACGACGCGGGAAGCCCTCGAAAGGTTTACGCCTGATTCGCGTCCAGATGAATAGTTTTGGTGAAGCTGCGGCCGTGCTCCAGGCCCTCCTGGTAGTGCTGTTCGCGCTGCGCGGCGTTGGGTTCCCGTCATGCAGTGCAGGTATTCCATGCCTTTGCCGACCACATAGGTACCGGCATACGCGATGGCGCCTTTGGGGATCAGCCCGCCGCCCAACGGGATATGGCCCACCAGTTCGCGCGCCAGGGCGCGCCAGCCGAAGGCGCCTGCTGCAATTGTCAACACCGCGCCCTTCTGTTGGCACAGCCCGACGTCCTTGCCGCAGGCGGCGGCAATCTGGAACGCCATGCGCACCTGGTTGGCCGTGAGGAAGGCGGTATCGGAAGCGAACTCGCCGAATGCCCAGGGGAGCTCGATCAGGCTCGGCACCACGTTGGGCAGCGCCGTGGCGACCGCGAACAGGGCATTCTCGCGCGACACCATATGGATGATGCGCTCCACCACCGGGCGCCGGAAGGGCAGGAACTGACGCCCCAGGGCGAGATCCAGCTCTCCCTTGTCGTGCAGAATCTCGCGGCACTGTGTCGTGGGGGTGGCCGCGGTGGAAGCCGAATAGGAGCCCGCCGGGCAGGCGAAGTCCGGGTTCGTAGAGTACGATATCCACGTTAGGCGGCACGGCGGCATCGTTGGCACGATGCACCGCTCCATCATCCGCTGGCGCCACTCCGCGCGCGGCAGGGTGGAGGGCGCCAGGAACTCCTCCATTTCCGCATAGCCCGCGCTGCTGCCGTCGGCCACCAGGCCGATATGGACCGGCTGTTCCGCCTGGTTACGGATTTCGTCGGCGCTTCAGCAGGGAAAATGCGGCCTTGGCTTGTTTGAGGATTTGATCATAGAGATTACAGACCGGGGACTCTGCGCGCCGGTGAGGCGGAACATGACATGCAGCCCCTTTCGCCATTCTACCGCCAGCCCAATCCGCTCCACCTCGATGCTGGGTGCGAAATAACTCAATAATGTCTCCGTGGTCGGGTGAAACTCGAGCGATGGGGATACCAGCAGCAGGCGCGGCGGATCGGGCCGCAGTTCGATGCCGGGGAAGTAGCCGTTGGCGGTAAACTCGCGCCGGTCCAGGTGCCACTTCACGCGCATCCAGTAGTCGAGCGCCTGCAGCGGCAGGTGCAGATCGGCGCGAGGCTTTGAGTTCCACCACCGCCAGCCGGCCCGCTGTGGTCCACAGCCAGCAGATCCAGCACGCCGCGATCGCCGCCGGCAAAAGCGGGCACCTGCCCGTAGATTGGGTCGCGGCGCAGCGAGGCGTCCAGCGTCTCGATTTCGGCGCGTGCCTGCGATTCCAGCCACGCCTCGGGATACTGGCGGTAGAGCGGATGCTCGCGGTATCGCCGCTCGGCCGAGCGCGCCGCGGCCGAGTTCTTCGACCAGGCGCGCGATTTCCGGCGCGCGATGGTCGCGGCGGCGGGCTCGCGCGCGCTGCAGTCCGAAGAGCAGTTCGCCGCCCCGCGAGTTCGGCGAACTCGATGCCGCGCACGCGCAGGCTGGTGCGTCCATCGTGCTTGGGAATGCGCTTCCACGCCGGGAGGGCGGCGATCTGCGGCCAGGGCCTTCGGCGATGTTGGGCGCGGGGCGGCGGCAGGGGTCCAGGCGGGTATCGAGATTGCCGTGATCGCTCGGATCGACGCGCACGATGGAATCCTCGTGCGTGTAGGTGAAGAGTTCGAAGCGCGCCGCCGGGCGTTCGAGGCAGAGCAGGCGCAGCGCGGCGGCGCGCTCGCTGGCCGGCGGGAATGTAGAGCGCGAGCCCTTCCACGGCGACGCGGCGTTCGCGCGTGCGCAGATAGGTGAGCCAGATGAGGCCGAAGGAGAGCACGGCGCGCGGCATCGCCATCGGGCGGACAGGCGATGGCGGCCCAGCCGTGCTGTCCGTGCCGAGGAATGCGCGCGGAAAGGCGGGCGAGAGGCTGAATTCCGAGATTCGGCTTCGGCGCTGACCTCGGCCAGGTTCCATTCGGGAAACTGGCGGCGCAGGAAAAGGCGGAAGCGCTCGCGGAATACCAGGCGGCCGCTGCGGCTTCCCATGTCCGCGCCCGAGCGGCGGCCCAGATCGAGCAGGAACATCTGGCCCTCGCGGCGGGCGAAGCGTTCCACGGCCAGCTCCACGCGCGCGGCCGAAGCTTCGGCGACGCCGGAGACGCGGCGCGTGATGTTGCGCGTGCGGTCCCAGGCCTGAAGGGTAAGGCGCGAGCCGCGCATCTCCAGGCGTAGTTTTCGCCGGTGATGGGCAGCAGTTCCTCGCCGGGCTCCAGCAGGGCCGGTTCGCGGCAGTTTCCGAGGAACTGCTCGATGATGCCGCGAATGGACTCGGGACTGGCCGGGCGCTGGGGCACGTCCCTCAGCCTCCGAACTTGACCGCGCGCCGCTCCGAACCCACCGCGGTGGCGAAGGCGGCGAGCAGGAACACCGATACGGCCGTAACCGACATGGCGGCGGCATAGCTGGTGCGCTTGGCAAGCGCGGTCTCAAAAAGCGGGACGAAACTCGTGATCAGCACGCCCACCTGGTAGCCGAAGCCCGGCAGGAAGCCGCGGACCGAATCTGGCGAGAGCTCGGAAAGATGCGCCGGCACCACGCCCCATGCGCCCTGCACGAAGAATTGCATCAGAAACGCGCCCGCCACCAGCATCGGCACCGTGGGCGACCACGCCCAAAGCGGAATGATGAAGACCGCCGCCAGCAGCGCGATCACCATGATGCGGCGGCGCCCGTAACGGTCCGAAAAGTAGCCGCACAACGTGCCGCCGATAATCGCGCCGACCATCGAAATTGCACTGAGCGCGTTCTTGCCCGCGACGTGGAATCCGCGCTGGCGTTCGAGGAACGTGGGGTAGAGATCCTGCGTGCCGTGCGAGGCGAGATTCATCGCGGTCATCAAAAACACGATGTAGAGGAACTGCTTCCAGTGCGAAAGGACCGCGCGGCCCAACTGGCCCCAGGTGGCATGCCGCGTCTTCTCCCAGACTTCCGATTCCTTCACGCGCAGCCGGACGAAGATGGCAAGCAGCGCGGGCAGGCCGCCGAGGAAGAACAGCGGACGCCATCCGAAGCGGTCGAACAGCAGAATGTTGCAGACCGCGGCCAGCAGGAAGCCCATCGCGTAGCCCTGCTGCAGGAAGCCCGAGAGCACGCCGCGCAGCCGCGGAGGCACCTTCTCCATGGCGAGCGACGCGCCCACGCCCCATTCGCCGCCCATTCCGATGCCGAACAGCGCCCGCAGAATCAGGAACGTGGTGTAACTGGGCGCCAGGCCCGAGAGAACTTCGATCACCGAGTAGAACAGCAGGTCGATCATCAGGGGCAGCCGCCGGCCGTAGCGGTCGGCCATCAGGCCGAAGAGGAACGCGCCCACGGGGCGGAAAGCGAGGGTGGCGGTCAGCGTCAGCGCCATCTCGGAATCCGACTTGTGGAACTCGCGGCCGATGGCGGTGAGGCACGAGACCACCAGGAAGAAGTCGAAAGCGTCGAGGGTCCAGCCGAGGTAGCCCGCCAGCAGCGCGGCGCGATGATCGCCGGCGCCGGTGGTGATAGTTGGGGAAGTGGCCGGCGTCATGCCGCCGCCTCTGTCTGTTTCTTGCCAGGCAGGAAGGCGGGGGCGACTGCCCACAGGATCGCCGCCAGCGCTACCGCCCCCACGATGCGGCCTGCCAGCACGTAGGCCGGATACGGATTTCCGAGCAGATCGCCCAGGGGTCCGCGCAGCGCGAGCAGCCAGAAGACCAATACATACGCGAGGTAGTTGCCGCGAGCGAAGTAGCGGCAGAAGACGGCGATTGCGGCGATGCCCAAAACGCCGCCGGCGTATTGGAGCGCAAATTCCGCGGGCGTCCGCACGTCGAGACTCAGCGAAAGGAACGGCAGAAGCAGCAGCGCGGCCACGGCCATCCAGCGGGCGCGCATTCCTTTGAGAATGAGGACGGCCACCGCGAGCGCCGCTCCGTAGATCAGCACCGAGCGAAAGGCTCCGGCGATTGCGGCCAGCGGCGGCGCCGCGCTCACGATCAGGTCCGGGGCGCCGATGCCGAAGAGTGCGGCAGCGTGGAAACGATCGAGCAGAAGCGCCTGTGCCTGGTGTGCCAGCAATCCGAGTCCCGCGGCGGCCAACAGCGCGACGAGCGCGTCGAGGCCGGCGGCGCGGCGTCCCGGCGTCCGCAGAGCGAGCGCGGAATCCGGGAAATAGGCCAGGATCAGTGCCGCCGCGGCGCCGGAGATCAGAAACGCGAAGATCAACGACATTGCCACGACCAGATACATGGTTGCTTCATACGTTTCGAGCGGAATTGCCGTATTGTAACCCTGCAGCAGGAGTTTCATCGAAAGCAGCGGTCCCACGGCGGTAACCACCGCGATCGGAATCGCGATCTTCATGACCGGGCGCCAGGGAATCTGCCCTTTGCGGACCTTGCGGAGCAAAAGCCAGATGCCGCCCACGACCCCGAATGAGAGCAGGCCGAACCGGACGGTCGTGACCGCGATCGAAATGAGGTTCTGTTGCGAGCGCGCTCGCGTGAACGTTTCGGGCAGGTGCCAGTAGCTTCGCAGGGACGTGGCCTGGTCGCCATCCACCTCGACATCCAGGCGGAAGTGAGCGTCACTGAGATTACGCGGGTCGCCCGAGCGCGCTTCCCAGACGAACGTGTAGTCCCGCCGCGCCTTCTTCTTTTCGGATCGGCTCTCTTTCAGGTCCATGGCCGCCGGGTTCTGTCCGAGTGAGGTCGCAAAGGCTGTCGCGATGGCGCGGGCTGCGTCTTCCGTGAGGTCGGCGCCCACGCGATCTTCGGGCAGTGTGTGATGCCAGCCGAGCACGCGACCTGTTTCTGGATGCACGGATACTAGGGCTTCTTCCTTATCGAGGGACTTGAAATACCGGATGACCCAATGCTGCACCGGACGGTTGGCCTCGAACAAGGCCGACGCCGCTGGAACGGAAGTATGTTCCAGGAAATATTTACCTGCCAGGCTGTCATCGCCACCCCAATGCGTATCGGGGAAAGTCACGTGACGGAAAGTTGACGGATCGAGCCCGCGGCTGCGCAGGAAGGCGTCGGCAGCGGCGCGCGCCTGGTCCTCTCCGATACGATACCGAGGGCTCGCGCCGAAGCGGTTCGTCGGAATCGCCAAGGCCAGGAGGCCCAGCACGACCAGCGCAACGGCCGCGATCTTCCACTTAGCCGCCAGTGGGTGCGAGGCGGAAACTTCGGCTGGAGCCTCCGGTTCGGCCTCCTCGAAAACTTCGGCGGGCGCGGCGTCATCGGCATTCAGCAGTCCGGTCTCCGGTTCGAAGCCGCCGCGACGCCAGTAGGCAATCAGCGCCACCAGCACCGGCAGCAGCACGATCCCGGCGCTCACCGCGCCCGAGACTTTGAAATACATGCTCTGCGAGCGCAGCAGCAGCATTGCGCTGTACATCGCATCGACCGAGTAGTGCCACACCAGCGTCGGGAGAATACCCCACCGCAGCATCACGAGTCCGAGTACCACGCCGCCGATTCCCACTTCCACACCGCGGATCCAGAACGGCTGCTGCGGATAGGCAGCGTGCCCGAACCCCCAGATGAAGCCCGCGATCACCACAGCGACGGCGGTCGATCGTACCAACTTGCGCACGAATGGGACGCCGAACATACGGAAGAGAAACTCTTCGGAGATAGCCGGCAAAAATCCGCCGAACAGAACGAACGCCCAGGGGAATTTCGTGTTCAGCAGATCACTATACGGGACGTCCGCCGGCGACCATGCGCCGAACCGGTAGGCCACAATATAGAACCCGGTCTGGTAAGCGATGAAGATGCCGGTGAGCGTGATCCCGAGGATCGACCCGAGCAGAAACTTTTTGGTGCGCAGTCCGCGCCGCACGAACAGGTTGCCGAGCGATACTTTCCCGGGGAAGGCTTCACGATACAACGGCTCCGCGCCCGCGGCCAGCACGAACAGCAATCCGCCCGCGCCCAGCGCCGAGATCACGGCCTGCAGCAGGAGGCGCAGCATGAAACTCGGGTAGGAGTCGGTGGTCGGATAGTTGAACTGCTCGAGCGGCATCTGGTTGAGGCTCGAGCAGAACGAAAGCACCATCCCGATCACGCCGATGTACGCGGCCACGTGCCACCGCACGTCGTGATGCCGCACCCGCATCACGATGACCACGATCAGGCCGACCAGCAGCAGCACCATCACGGCCGAATCGACCGTGGAGGCGATCTCGTTTTTCGAGCGCAGCCGCTGGTAATCGCGCTTCCACTGGTCCGGGACCTTCAGGTACTCGCTATAACCGGCGACCTCGTTGCCGAGCATCGTGACTTCCACCCGGTTGGTGGCGTCGTGGAGGTTGAAGTCGCGCTCTTTCCAGCTGAAGGCGCGATCCACGCGATGGGGGCGCGCGACTTCGGAGACCTCGACGAAATCGAGCGCCGCGGGATCTCGATGGACGCGGTTCCGCAGGAAGTCCTCGGCCAGGGCACGAGCCTGGTCACTGGTCACAGCGGGACGCGCGGCATCTTCGGCGATGTCGTGGCGGAAGGCGGCGAGAGCACCCCCGGGCGTGATCTCGGCGCGGAATTCTTCTTTCTGCAGCGGGCGGAACCAGCGACACGACCAGCGCCACAGATGGACGCGGCTGCCCATGATGCGGTTCGCCTGTTCGAGTCCGGCTTCGCGTTCGAGGAAGGTCTTGGCGTCGTCGTCGTAGGTGAAGCTGGAGGCTTCGCGGTAGTCCTGCAAACGGTATCCCTGCGCGCCGAGGAAGCGGCTGCCTAGGGTTTCACCCTCGTCGCGGTTGACGCGGAAATCGATCGAGGCTTCCGGAAACGCGCGATAGAAGTTGCCTACCGAAAACCAGACGGTGGCGCCAAGCAGCACTCCGCAGATCGCGATGAAGCGATAGTCCGATGCCCGCAGTTTTTCCATCATAGCGATTGAAGCGCACAGCCGTTTTCCGACGTCTTGGCAGCCCAATGCAGGGCGATCCCACCCAGAATGTAAGTACGTACGTCCACTTCCCGATAGCCGAGCGCCTGCAGACGTGCGGAGAAATCCGCAATCGTCACGAACGACTTCAGCGAATCGGGAATGTAAGTGTAGACGCGCGGACTGCCGTGCAGCATGATGCCCCAAAACGTGCCCTGCGCATACAGGTAGCCGAGGTACAACTTTCGTATCAGGGGATTCTGGGGCAGGAAGAAATCGAGGCTGACCAACAGGCCTGTGGGTCGCGTCACCCGGGCAATCTCACGAAGTGCACCATCCAGGTTCGGGAAATTCCGGAGGCCGTACCCGATGAAGACGCAGTCAAACGACGCGTCGGCGAACGGCAGCGAACCGGCATCGCCGCACACTGCGCGATCGACGCCGCGCCGGCGGGCCAATTGCAGCATCCGGTGCGTCAGGTCGACCGCCACGGTGCGCGCTCCGGGACAGAGTTGCCGCACCAGGTTCGAAAAGTCACCCGTGCCCGATGCGAGATCGAGCACGGAGGGATTTCGCGGCAGGCCGGCGCGTTGGACGCCGAGCCGTTTCCACCGCTTGTCCATCCCGTAGGAAAACGCCCTGGTGATGAAATCGTAACGCGGGGCAATCGTGCGGAACATCGCCCGCATTAAGAGGGAATCCTGTTGTTCGGCCGGTTTCACTTGCAGCCGAATTGTACCAAAACAAGCGCGGCGGGATGCCGAAGCACCCCGCCGCCAGGAAGGAAGGCTAACACTAACTGGTTAACGCCGTGTGCTGCGAGCGTTCGCGGCGCGTGGCTGCTCGGCCGACGCCCCTGCCGAGTATGCGCCGACCGGTGGCGAGATGGACGTATCGACCATCTGCACCATCGCGTACGCCGGCATGTCTTCGGCCTCTTTGAAGAAAGTCAGCCGGTCGCCCTCAACGTCGAAATCGATCCGAATGAGGTCGCCGCCGCGGACCTGCTCGGTGGCGATCAGGTTCGAAAGCGGATGCACCAGGTTGCGGTCGATGGCGCGCTTCAAATGCCGCGCACCGTATTTGAGATCGGTGCCTTCGCGCAGCAGGTAGTCGCGCGCGGCATCGGTCAGGGAGAAGACGAACGGCGCACCGTTCGCCGAGCTGAACACGCGCTGCTGCACGATGTTCAATTCGAGCGTAAGGATCTTGCGCAGTTCCGGTTCGCCCAGCGGGTGGAAGACTACCGTCTTATCGATGCGGTTCATGAACTCCGGAGTGAATTTGCGCCGCGCGGCTTCCACGCCCGCGCGCGAAATCTTGTCCGTCAGCTTTTCGTCCACCACCCCGGCGGCACGCTGGCGGTCCACTTCGCAGGCCGCAAAGCCGAGATTCGGACGCAGGATCGAGCTCATCTCCGCCGCGCCCAGGTTGCTGGTCATGAAGATCATGGCGCGGGAGAAGTCGACTCGGCGGTTATCGCCCAGAGTGAGGTTCGCCTTATCGAGGATGCCCAGGAGCAGGTTCCACAGTGCATCGCTCGCCTTTTCGATCTCGTCGAAGAGGACGAAGCTGAGCTTGATCTTTTCCGTATGATATTGGTTCAAAACCTCCTGGCTCAGCAATGGATGTGTTTCGCGATGTCCGAGGTATCCCGGAGGCGAGCCGATCAGCTTGGCGATTTCATGACTGTGCTGGAACTCGGCACAGTCGATTTTGATGACCGCCCGCCCATCGCCGACCAGGCTCTCCGCCGTGGCTTCGACGATGCGGGTTTTTCCGGAGCCGGTGGGACCGAGGAACAGGAAGTTCCCGATGGGCCTGCCGGGACTGGACATACCTGCAAGGTGCGTTTGATAGATATTGATGATTTGTTGGACCGCCTCTTCCTGTCCGACGATTCGCTTGCGAAGATCAGTCTCGAGTTTTTCCGCGTCGTAGCCGGTCTGCGTCGGGTCCAGCTGCTTACATAATCGCCCCATACTCCCTCTCCCCCTCTCGGTGCGAAGTCCCATCAAGGTCATCTCAACTTCCCATGCTGCAAATCGAATACCAGAGCCGCGCGGGAGACCCATTCGGGCCAATCGTGGAAGAGTTCCGTACCGCCACTCACTTTTTAGGCCGCGAGGGGCGCATTTCAATACGGCTGACCATGGTGCGTGCGGGCATCCGCAGCGCAGCGAGTACAGCTTCGGCGACATCTTCAGCCCCGATCATCCAACTAGTGTCGCCCGACCGCCGCCCTGAGCCCGCGCCGAACTCGGTATCCACGCTGCCCGGCATGATATACGCGACGCGCACGTTATCGTTGCGGTGGTCGAGCAGAAGTGCTTCGCTGAACGCGTTGAGCCCGGCCTTTGCCGCATTGTAGGCGGCGCCGCCGCTGAAGGCGTTCTTGCCGGCGAGGCTTGAGATATTGACGATGAATCCGCCGCCGCCCTTGAGGAAACGTGCCAGGGCTTCGCGGGAACAGTAAAAGGGCGCACTCAGATTGAGGTCGATCACCTGCCGCCACTCTTCCGGAGCCATTTCTGCCACCTTGCGGAAGATTCCCGCGCCCGCATTGTTCACCAGAATGTCCAGGCGGCCGAACTCATGGTCGACAGCTTCGAAAAAGCGTCGGACATCGTCCACTTTGGTGACATCGGCGGGGTGCGCGAACACCCGGCCGAGATGTGTGAGTTCCGCCGCGGCGCGGCGAGTGGATTCCTCCGAACGGCCGCAGATGGCCACGCGCGCCCCTTCCTTAAGGAGCCGTTCGGCGATGGCGCGGCCGATGCCGCGGGTGCCGCCCGTGACAATGGCGGCCTGGTCTTTGAGCAATGTCATATTCGAATTCTACGGCGGCCCGGCAGGAGCAGGCCCGCCACCTGTTAGAATGACAACAGGAATGGCATCCAGCGCGCCCTTCACAACACTGCGCCGGCTGTTTGAAGATCGTTTCCAACAACTTTCGACAGACGCGGAAAACCTGTTTGCGGAAGCACGCGAACGGGTACGCCGGGAGTATGCGGACCAGCTCAATCAGGCCGTGCGCCGCATGCGTTTGGCTCCGGATGCAGAGGAACTCGATGCCACTCTCGTGGATACAGCCGCCTGTTTCGCTTCGGGCGCGGCGGTGTTCCGCGTGGAGGGCGACACCGCGGCCGGTGCGCGGATTCGCGGCGTGAACGAAGAGACGGCGGAGAAATTCGCAACCCTCCGCCTGCCGCTCGCTTCGGCGGCGGCGCTGGCTGGAGCCGCGGAGAGCCGCGAGCCCGCCATCGCCGCGGCAATCCCCGGGGAAGTCTCGCAGGAGATGGTCGACCTGGTGGGTCACGGAGCGGAAGGCCGCGTCTCGGTCTTTCCGGTCGTTTCGCGCGAGAAGACGGTGGCGCTGCTGTATGCGTGGGGGAACCCGCAAGGGCCCGCGCTCGAAACTCTGGCGCAGGTGGCCTCGGCCATCCGCACCGCTATGGAACCCCCTCCTCCACCGCCGGAGCCTTTGCTGCAGATCGAGCCTGCGCCCAACGCGAAGCCTTCCTGGGACAGCCTCTCGCCCGAGGAACAGCAGTTGCATCTGAGGGCGCAACGGTCGGCACGGGTTCAGGTCGCGGAGCTGCGGCTGTACGAATCCGAGGCGGTGAAATCGGGCCGCGTGACGCGCGATCTCTACGGCGCCCTACGCCAGAAGATCGACGATGCCCGCGGCGAATTCCGCCGTACCTTTTTCGCGACTTGCCCCAGCATGGTCGACTACCTTCACCTGGAACTGGTCCGCACCTTAGCCAACGATGATCCGGAACTGCTTGGCAAAGAATATCCTGGGCCTCTGGTTTAGCATCTGGGCAGCCGGATTTTCGGTGGGCGCGTTTGCGGCGTCTCCTGCTCCTGCGAATCTTGCGGCCCTGGTGCGCTCACTGCGGGAATCGCCCGCGCCGGCGAGGCGCGCTGCCGTGGCGGCCTATGCCAACGCACACGCCAAAGATCGGAACGGCCTGCTGGCGCACCTGGCGCTGGGCGTTTCGGACTACGAATCGCGAAACTACCCTTCGGCGATCGCCCAATTGAAAATGGTGCAGGGCAAGCTTCCTGCGGTCGCGGACTACGTCGGTTATTACCTGGGCGCGGCACTGGTGGAGTCGAATCAGGCGGCGGACGTGCCGCAGGCCGTGGCGCCGGTTCGCGCGACCCAGGTGACTTCGCCGATGGCCGCGCGCTCCTGGATCCTCGAAGCACGCGCGCTCGCCGCGCAGCCCGCCGAAGCCATCCACCTCCTGCACGACCATTACGCCGAACTGCCGCAGCCCGAAGGCGACCTGGCACTGGCGGACTCCTACCGCGCCGCGAACGATCTGCCGCACGCCGTGGAGTATTACCAGGGCATCCATTACCGTTACTTGAGCGGAGCCTCGGCGACGCGCGCAGATGCCGCCCTGGCGGAGCTGAAGGCCTCCATGGGCGCGGCCTATCCGCCGCCGAACCCTGCGGAGCTGCTGCGCCGTGCCGGACGCCTGATGGACGCGCGCGACTACGAAAGCGCGCGCGCGGAATACCAGGCGCTCCCCGAGCAGTTGACCGGCCTTGAAAAAGCTCAGGCGCAGGTGCGGATCGGCGTCGCCGACCTGCTCGCCGGCAAGTTGAGCGTTGCCACTCAGTACCTGCGCACCCTGGAACTCGCGCCCTCGGAGGCCGACGCGGAGCGGCTGTATTACCTCGGAGAGTGTGCGGGCCGCTCGGGCAGCGACGCCGGAATTCAGGCGGCCGTCGAGCAGCTCAATACGCGCTATCCGAATTCCATTTGGCGCCTGAAGGCCCTGGCATCGGCTGCCGGACATTTTCTGATCGTCAACCAGCCGGACAATTACATCCCCCTCTACCGGGCGGCCTACGAGAACTTTCCGGATTCGACTGCCGCGGGCCTCTACCACTGGAAGGTCGCGTTTCACGCCTACCTGCAGGGGGATCGCGATGCGGAAGATTTGCTGCGTGAGCATCTGGCGCGCTACCCGGATCACGCCACCGCGCCGGCGGCGTTATACTTCCTGAGCCGCCAGGCGGAGCGCCGCGGCGAGTATGGTGCGGCCCGGGCATATTACCGGCGGCTCAACTCCGCTTTTCCGAATACCTATTACGGCCTGCAGGCACGCGACCGGCTGAAGACGCCGGAAGTCGCATCGGCCGCTTCGGCGCCGGAAGCCGAACAGTTCGCGGCCGGTATTCGGTTCCCCGCGCCGGCGCCCGTGCCTTCGGCGCCCACCCGCCCCACCACTCTGCGGATCGCGCGGTCGCGAATCCTGCGCACGGCCGGGCTCGCCGACCTGGCGGATGCCGAACTGCGCTTCGGCGCGCGTAACGATGGCCAGCCTCTGCTGCTCGGCCTCGAAATGGCGGCTCAAAACGACGCGCCGAGCCGCGCCATGCGCATCATGAAATCGACGGCGCAGGACTACCTCCGGATGCCGATCGATCGGGCTCCGCGCAAGATGTGGGAACTGCTTTTCCCCCTGCCGTACCGCCGCGACCTGGAGCGCTACGCCCGCGAGCGGAACATCGATCCATTCCTGTTGGCCGGATTGATCCGCCAGGAATCCGAATTCGATCCGAAGGCGGTCTCCCGGGCCAATGCCTATGGCCTGACCCAGGTGAAACCCGCTACCGGGAAGCTGTTCGCCCGCAAGGCCGGCCTCCGCCGTTTCACCGGCCAGTCTCTGTTCCAGCCGGCGGTCAATTTGAACATCGGCTCCCTGGTGCTGCGGTCGATGCTTGACCAGCACAGCGGAAAGCTGGAGCCGACGCTGGCCGCATATAACGCCGGACCCAACCGCGCGGCCGCCTGGCTCTCCTGGAACACTTACCGGGAGCCGGCGGAATTTATCGAATCCATCCCTTATACTGAAACCCGCGACTATGTACAGGCGGTCCTGCGGAATGCGGACCTATACCGCCGGCTATACCGGTGACCTGGTGCCGCATGTTACAACGGGGCTTGACTCCGAAATGCGGGGTATCGAAGATTCTGAAAGAGAGCGAATATGAAGATCCGTCCTGAAGATGCCCTGGAATACCATTCCACATCTCCCGCGGGTAAGCTGGCGGTTACCCCCACCAAACCTTGCCGCACGCAGCGGGATCTGAGTCTCGCTTACACGCCGGGCGTCGCCGTACCATGCCTCGAAATCGAGCGTGATCCGAGCCTGGCTTACAAATACACGGCTAAGGCGAACCTGGTCGGCGTAGTCAGCAACGGCACGGCAGTGCTGGGCCTGGGCAATATCGGTGCGCTGGCCGGCAAGCCGGTCATGGAAGGCAAGGCGGTCCTGTTCAAACGCTTTGCCGATATCGATGTATTCGATATCGAGCTCAACACCGAAAAGGCCGACGAGATCATCCGCACCTGCCAGATGCTCGAGCCTACGTTCGGCGGCATCAATCTCGAAGATATCAAGGCGCCGGAGTGCTTCTATATCGAAGAAGAACTGCGGCGCACGATGAAGATTCCCGTCTTCCACGACGATCAGCACGGCACCGCGATCATCTCCGGCGCCGGCCTGCTGAACGCCCTCGAAATCAGCGGCAAGAAAATCGACCAGGTCAAAGTGGTGTTCAATGGCGCGGGCGCCAGCGCCATCTCCTGCGCGACACACTACGTGAAGCTCGGCGTGAAGGTCGAAAACATCGTGATGTGCGACACCAAAGGCGTCATCTACGAAGGACGCACCGCGGGCATGAATCCTTACAAGGCGCGTTACGCGTCGAAGACCACCGCCCGCACTCTGGCCGACGCCCTGGTCGACGCGGACGTCTTCTTCGGGCTTTCGAGCGCTGGTTGTGTCACCGCCGAGATGGTGAAGACCATGGCGCCGAATCCGGTGATCTTCGCGCTCGCCAACCCCGATCCGGAGATCGCCTACGACGTGGCTCTGGAGGCGCGTCCCGACGCCATCGTGGCCACCGGCCGTTCGGACTTCCCGAACCAAGTGAATAACGTTCTCGGCTTCCCGTTCATCTTCCGTGGAGCGCTCGACGTGCGCGCCACGACCATCAACGACGAGATGAAACTCGCCGCCACCCGCTCGCTGGCCTCCCTGGCGAAAGAAGACGTTCCCGATTCCGTACTGCGCGCCTACGGCGTGGAGCGGCTGGAATTCGGACGCGAATACATCATCCCCAAGCCGTTCGACCCGCGCGTGCTGATCTGGGAGGCGTCCGCGGTGGCTCAGGCCGCCATGGAAACGGGCGTGGCGCAGCAGCCTGTGGACATTAAGGTGTACCGCGAAGAGTTGGAGCGCCGCCTGGGCATGGCCAACATGATGATGCGCGGCATGATCAATAAGGCGCAGCGCCAGCCCAAGCGCGTCGTCTTCACAGAAGGCGAGGAAGGCAAGATTCTCCGCGCCTGCCAGATCCTGCTCGATGAAAAGATCGCGATTCCCATTCTGCTCGGCAGGGAGACGAAGATTCGGGCGAAGGCCGCCGAACTGCATCTGCATCTCAACGGCATCCAGATCGTCGAGCCGCCGAAGCACCCGCGGCTCGAGGAGTATACCGAGGAGTTTTACAGTATTCGCCAGCGCAAAGGCGTGGCGCGCAAAGAGGCCGCGGAACTGGTCCTCAATCCCACCACCTTCGGCAGCATGATGGTGCGGCTGGGCGATGCGGATGCGCTCATCGGCGGTCTGACCACGCACTATCCCGACACGATCCGGCCGGCGCTCCAGGTGATCGATCTGCGGCCGGAGCTGCGCCGTGTGGCCGGCGTCTACGCGTTGATCACGGCCAAGGGCGATATCTATTTCCTGGCCGATGCGACCGTGAATATCAATCCCGACGCCGAAGACCTGGCCGAGATCGCTATCATGGCGGCCGAAAAGGCGCGCCGGTTCGATCAGGAGCCGCGCGTCGCCATGCTCTCGTTCTCGAACTTCGGCAGCACGCGGCACCCGCTGTCCGAAAAGGTGCGACGCGCGGTGGAGTTGGTGCGGCAGCGCGCTCCCGGCCTGATGATCGATGGAGAAATGCAGGCGGATACCGCGGTGGTGCCGCAGATCATCGAGGAAACCTACCCGTTCAGCACGCTGAAGGGCGGCGCGAACGTGCTGGTCTTTCCCAATCTGGAAGCCGGCAACATCGCCTACAAGCTGCTGCAGCGCATCGGCGGCGCCGAGTTGATCGGACCGCTGCTGACCGGCCTCTCGAAGCCTGTACACGTGTTGCAGCGCGGTTCGGAAGTGAACGATATCGTCTACCTGGCGGCGGTCGCGGTGGTGGATGCCCAGGAAGTCGGCAAGCCATACCGCACGCTCACCAGTTCTCGAGCGGGGTAGCGCCGCCGGATGGACCGCAGAGATCTCCTCCGTGGCGCGCTGCTGCTTTCCCTGCGGGGGAAGCCCGGCGCCGCGGCATCCTTCGACCTGGTATCGATCGAGCGGCCGCGTGTTCTGCGGCTGGCGGCTCGCTATCTGAACGAAAAGCCCGTTACGGTAACCGCCTCCTTCTCGCCTCGGAGCGCCGGAGGGCGCCACGATTTCTTTTCCGAAGGCGATTACTGGTGGCCCGATCCGAAGAATCCGGGCGGCCCCTATATCCAGCGCGACGGGATGAGCAATCCCGATAATTTCGTGGAGCATCGCCGCGCCATGATCCGGCTGAGCCTGATCGTTCCGGCGCTGGCGGCGGCCTACCGGATTACGCGCGACCGCCTGTACGCCGAGCACGCGGCCCGGCACCTGCGCGCCTGGTTCATCGACGAGGCCACGCGCATGAATCCGAATCTGCAATACGCGCAGGCGATCCACGGCCGCTTTGCCGGCCGGGGAATCGGCATCATCGACACGCTGCACCTGGTGGAAGTCGCGCGCGCCGCGTCGCAGATCGATCTTGCACCGGCCGACCTGCGAGGCGTCCGCGTATGGTTCTCGGATTACGTCCGGTGGATGACCACGCATCCCTACGGCATAGCCGAGCGCGACGCCAGGAACAACCACGGCACCTGCTGGGCCGTCCAGGTGGCGGCCTTCTCGCACCTCACCGGCGATCGTGATCGCATGGACTACTGCCGCGAACGCTACCGCACCGTGCTCATCCCGGATCAGGAGGCGGCCGACGGCAGTTTCCCGCTGGAACTACGACGCACCAAGCCGTACGGCTATTCGCTGTTCAACCTGGATGCCATGGCGATCCTGGTGCAGACGCTCTCCACTCCGCGGGACGATCTGTGGAAGTGGCGGATGCCGGACGGCCGCGGCATGGCGAAGGCGATGAACTACATGTATCCGTACATTCTGGATAAGGGCAAGTGGCCGCTTCCGCCCGATGTGATGTACGACAAGGAGTGGCCGGTGCGGCAGCCGAGCCTTCTGTTCGCCGGGCTGGCGCTCGACCGTCCCGAATATTTGGCGCTGTGGCGCAAACTCGAGCCCGACCCTTCCGTGGAGGAAGTGATTCGCAATTATCCGGTGCGCCAGCCGCTGCTCTGGGTCTAGTGGGTGGGCAGGCTGGTGTAACCCCGCCCTACGATTCGTTCCAGCTTTTGTTCAGAAAGATACCGGCCATCATCTGGAATACTGGCGCGGTTTTGGACTTCTGGTCGCCATCGAGCATCTTGTAGACCTTAGCGAACGCCTCGAGCTCCAACCGCGCCATGCGGCCTTCCGCTTCGGCATAAGCTTTGACCGCCTGGTCGACCGCAGCCTGGTCGCCGCCGGAAGCGACCGTCTCGGCGATGCGGTCGCGGTCCTTGGCGAGTTCGTCGCGGAGCGGAGCAGCCTGCTTCTGGCCATCGTCCATGATGGCCTTGACCTGCTTCTTCTGGTCTTTGTTCAGCTTGAGGATGTTCGACATCATCTCGAGCCGGGTCGTATGCGACGGGCCCAACGAGGGCAACGACATGTTTCCGTTGCGGCCGCCGCCTCGACCCGATCCGCCGCCGCCCATGCCCTCATCCGCCCCGCCGCCGCCCATACCGCCCTGGGCGAACGCCACTGTCGCGAAAATGCCGATCAATAATAGGATGCGCATTGT
Source organism: Terriglobia bacterium (assembly GCA_963796675.1). GTDB lineage: Bacteria > Acidobacteriota > Terriglobia > Bryobacterales > Bryobacteraceae > CAWCDJ01. The sequence goes on along the minus strand of CAWCMS010000009.1, from coordinate 69,879 downwards.
CTTGATCTCCTGTCGCTTTTCGCTATCTTCCGCGCTCGCCGCGCCCGGCGCCGTTTCCACGGCCGCGGCCTCCCGGCTGCTCGAACATGCCGGCCAGCAGTTCGAAGCCCTGTGACGCGTGCGGCTGCTGGTTTGGTTTGAGCATGGCGTAGATCTTGGCGAAGGTCTTTTCCTCGATGCCGGCCAGTTGAGCCGCCGCGCCGGTGTAGGCTTCCTGCGCCTGTTTTACGGCATCCTCACCCTTGTTTTCGATAATTACGGTTGCAAGCTGCACCCGCGCATTGGAGATCTGACTCCGCAACGGCGCGGTCTCCTGGGTCGCGGCCACCAGGATTTCGTGCAATTGCTCCTTCTGTTCCTTGTCTAGCTTGAGCTTTTCAGCCAGGAGTTGATCCCTGCTGGGCGGAGCGGAGCGCACGGTGGACATGTTTTCCATGTCGTCCGTATTGCCGCCCCGACCCCTGCCGCCCTGGGCAAGCGCCAGGCCGGCCGCCATGAATAACGTCAGCAAAAGTTTGCCGTACACCAGAAACTCCCTTCGTTGCGCGCCTTCAAACCTCAAAATGGATTACTAGATTTAATCACGTTTCACCGGGCGTAGGGCCGGAATGTGGCCGGACGCACAGGCCGCATCGCCTGTTGGCTCGTAGATTGCACAATTTTGCCTTCGGAAAATGAACGTCTTTCGTTCCCTACGCAGGAAGCTGTTCGACATCCGGCAGGGCGAATATCTGCGCACCTGGGCGATGTTCCTCTATCTCCTTTTCGTGCTATTCGCCTATTACATACTGAAGCCCGTCTCCCGATCGATGTTTCTCACGCGTTTCGATGTCGATCGGCTGCCCTGGCTCTATATCCTGATCTCCGCTTTCGGCGGTGTGTTTGCCTACCTATATAGCAAGCTCGCGTCCCGCACGTCGCTGCGCGCCGCCGTGTTCTGGACGATGAGCATATCGGTCATCGCGCTGTGCGGCATCTGGATCCTGATCGGAATGCCGTGGATGGTCTACGTGCTCAACATCTTTGTGAGTCTTTTCAGCATCGTGCTGGTCTCGCAGGGATGGCTGGTGGCCGGCAATTTGTTCGACGCCCGGCAAGCCAAGCGGATCTATCCGCTGCTGGGTGTCGGAATGGTGGTGGGCGCCGCATTGGGCGGTGAGTTTACGCACCTGACCGCGCTCTTGCTGGGCACGCGGAACCTGCTACTGGCCAGTGCCGCCATGGTCATTCTGGCGTATGGCGCCTACCGGCTCTCGACTTCGCGCGGAGGCTCGGTGGCAGCGGCCCGCGCCGCCGATGAGCAGCAAACCGATTTCAGCTTTCGTGGCATGATCAGCGACGTCGTGCGCATCCGGCATCTGCAGATCATCGTCGGCATCATGGTGTCGATGTACCTGGTGGATACGCTGGTCGAATACCAGTTCCAGGTGACGGCAGCCCAGGCCTTTCGCGGCGACCGCCTGACGGCCTTCTTCGGGCAGTTTTACGGCCTCTATCTGAACGTCGCGGAGTTGCTGTTCCAGCTCTTTCTCACCTCGGTAATCGTGAGACGCTTCGGCGTCGGCGGGACGCTGCAGGTTTCGCCCTGCGCCGTGGCGCTGGCCTCCGTGGCCACCATGGCCTCACCCGGAACGCTGAGCGCGGGCGCCGTCCGCCTGACCGAGGCCTCGACGCGCTACACCCTCAACCGCACCGGCATGGAGCTTCTCTACATGCCGCTGCCTCAGGCCCTGCGGAATCGCGTGAAGGCGTTCATCGATATCTGCGTGGACCGCGCTTCCCGCGGCGTTGCCGGCGCGCTGTTGCTGCTGCTCACTGCGACATCCCTCGATCTCGGAGTGCGCGGCATCGCGGTGGTGGTGGCGGCCCTCTGCGTGCCTTGGATCTACCTTTCTTACGTAGCGCGCCACGAGTACATCACCACCATCCGCCGGCGTTTCGAATCGCGGCGGCTCGACTTCGAGAGCGCCCGGATCGCCGCCAGCGATTCCGCCACCGTCCACCTGCTGGAATCGACTGCCGCCGGCGAGAATCCGCGCCAGGCGACCTACGCTCTCTCGCTGCTGGCGGAGACGCCCGCTTATCCGTTAACCCCGCTGCTTGGGCGCCTTGTCCGCAGCGGACTCCCGGAAGTCCGCGCCAAGGTGTACGAATTGGCGGCGCTGCGGGGCGATGCGGGCCTGCTGCGGGAGGCTCGCGGCGAATCGGAACAACGGGGCGGCGCGGAGGTTTCGGCCGTTTCCTACCTGATCGCGATGGCTCCCGACCGCGCGCGCATCGCGGCGGCCGCGCTCGATGATGCGGATGCCGCGCGCGTCCGCGGCGCGCTCGAGGCTCTGCGTTCCGACCCGGAACTCGCCGCCGCCCTCGTCACGCGAGAGTGGCTGGAGTTCGCCTCCAACTCCGAAGATCCCGCGAGGCGGGAAGCGGCCGCATTAGCGGTGGGGGTTCGCGGCGATCAGGGCACCGAGGCGCTCTTCCGGCTGCTGGCCGACGACTCGCCCGCGGTGGCCCGCACGGCCTGTATCTCCGCGGGCTCTCTCGGGAATCGTGCCTATCTCTTTCCGCTGATTGACGCGCTGGCGAACCCGAAGGTCCGCGGTGCCGCGGTGGAGGCGCTCGCCGGCTACGGGCCTTCGATCTGCGGCACGCTCTCGGATATGTTGCTCGACGAGGGCCAGCCGCTCTCCGCACGCCGGCAAGTGCCCCGCGTTTTGAAGAGGATCGTGCACCAGCGCTCCGTCGACGTGCTGTTGACCGCCGCCGGACACCAGGATCTCTCGATCCGCGCGGCCGTCCTCAAGGCGCTGAATCACCTGCGCGAGACCGCGCAAAGCCTGAACTTCGACGGCGCCTTTATCACCGGCCGCATTCTGGGGGAAGCGCGATACTACTACGAGCTCAACGCCGCCCTCCTGCCGTTTCGCGACCAGCGCGACGGCGAACGAAGTGCCACGCAACTACTCGCCCGCACCATCGACGAGCGTCTGAAGGGCACCCTCGAGCGCCTTTTCCGATTGCTCGGACTACGCTATCCGCCAAACGAGATCTACGCCGCGTGGTTGGCGGTTTCCAGCGCACGGCAGGAGCAGGCCGTGGCCGCGCTCGAGTTTCTCGAGAACACCATGGATCGCGACATCAAGCGCTTTCTCCTGCCCCTGCTCGATGCGCCGGAGAGTCTGCTCGAACAGGGCCATGAGCTGTTCGGCCTGGCGCCGCTCTCCGCCGAGGATGCCTTGCGCGAGCTGATCCGCTCGCGGGATCCGTGGTTGGTGGCGTGCGCGATTTCGGCGGCGGGAGAACTGAGGCTCCAGAGCCTCGCGCCGGAGATTGCCGAGGCTGCGGCCGAAGCACAGTCGGAGGTGGCGGAGGTCGCCCGGAGGGCCGGGGTTGCGCTGGCCGCCTGAGGAATCGGTATGCCTGGATTGAACATTGTCGAAAAAGTGATTGCGCTCGAAGGGGTCGAGTTGATGGCCAACCTGACCTCCGAGCAACTTGCGCGCATCGGCTCGATCGCGAACGAGGTGTCCTACCTGCCAGGAAGGGCGGTCCTCGACGCCGGCAAGCCGCTCGACGCGCTCTTCGTCGTCGTGGAGGGCGCCGTGGAGCTGAGCCGCGAGGGCGAGGTATTGGCGACGGTGCGCCCGAACGAGGTCCTGGGAGCGTGGGCATTGTTCGAAGATAACGACCCCATGCCCTTTACAGCCCGCGCGACCGAGGACACCCGCCTGCTTCGCATCGCTCGCGAAGACTTCTACGATCTCCTCTCCGACAACACCGAAATCACGTCTGCGATTTTCTCCACACTCGTGCGGCGATTCCGTAAACTCGTGGAACAGTGAAACTTCGCGCGAATCGGCCACTCAATTGCCAGAGAATTGGTAGCAGTACGGCACGGCGAGATTCTGTAGCCCGTGCGCCACACAAGGAGTTAGGCCGTGAAGCCATATTCGCAGCCGTCTATTCTGATTGTGGATGACGAAGAATCGGTTACAGATGCGATCCAGACTCTGTTCGAACTCGAAACCGATTATCGAATTCATCATTTCGAGCGGCCCGAGGAGGCGGAGCGATTTGCCTCCGAAAATCGCATCGACGTAGTGATTTCCGATTACCTGATGCCCGGCATGAATGGTATCGAACTTCTCATCCGTCTCAAGGAACTGCAGCCGGAGTGTAGCCGTGTCCTATTGACGGGCCACGCCGACAAGGCTGGCGCCGTCGAGGCGATCGATCGCGCGTCGCTGTTTCAATTTCTGGAAAAGCCGTGGGACAACCAGCAGTTGCTGCTAGTGGTGCAGGGCGGCGTAGAGCGGGCGCGGTTGCTGCGGGCGCTGCGCGAGAAGGCCAATGAACTCGATTCCGCCAATTCCAGCCTGAAGACCGTGCAGCAGCAATTGGTGCAGGCGTTTCTTTAGAAATTCCCGGTAGAATGGAAAAATGAGGGTTTTCGTTTTCGCGCTGGCGGTTGTGGCTTTGTGTCTTGCGGCCGTGCCCGAGGTCGACAAAGGCAAGGCGATGGGTTCGCCCACTGCGCCGGTCAAGATCGAGGTGTTTGCCTCCTTCGATTGTCCCCATTGCCGGGTGTTCGAAGAGGAGGTCGTTCCCCAACTGGTGAAGGACTTCGTCTTGCCGGGGAAGGTATACCTGGTCAGCCGCGCATTCCCGCTGAGCGGACCGTACCATCCGTATGCACGCGAGGCCGCGAACTATGCGACCGCTGCGGCCAGGATTGGACGGTACACGGAAGTCTCCCAGGCGCTGTTCAACCAGCAGGCCAAGTGGGCGACCGACGGCAAGGTATGGGAGACCGTGGCGTCGGTCCTCTCTCCGACCGAACAAAAAAAGGTCCAGGAACTGGTCAAGACCCCTGCCGTGCAGGCCGAAGTTCAGCGCGAATACGACGAGGGTGTGGCGGCCGGCGTGAATGCGACTCCGACGATTATCGTCACGCAAGGCTCCAAGCGTTACCCGATCCCCTCGCAGGATCTCAACTACGGCTTCCTCCGATCCCTGATCGGCGGAATGGTGAAGTAGCCTCGTTCCATTTAGAATGGAAAGGATGAAGCCTTCCGCCATTGCTCTGTTGGCGCTCGCTTCCTGTCTGGCGGCGCCGGTTGGGGAGTTCGACCAGGATAAGGTCCTCGGCAATCCCACTGCTCCGGTGCAGATCGAAATCTATAGCGATTTCAGCTGTCCGGCCTGCAAGAATTTCCACGAGGCTCTGCTGCCCGCGATCATGCACGACTACGTCGTTCCCGGCAAAGTCTGTATCATTCCCAAAGAATTTCCGCTCAATATTCCAGATCACAAGTACTCCCGGGAGGCCGCCAATCTCGCGACCGCGGCGGCGCGGGTCGGAAAATACCAGCAGGTCTCCGATACGCTGTTCGAGAACCAGGCTTCCTGGGCGGAAAGCGGGAAGGTGTGGGACACCATCGCGACCGCGCTGACCCCCGCCGAGCAGAAGCGCGTCCAGGTTCTGGCGAAGGACCCCGCCATCACGGGGGAAGTCCAGCGCGATTACGATTCGGCGATGTCGCAGAGGCTCAACCAGACCCCGACCCTGTTAATCAAGAAGGGCAGCCGCCAGTATGCTTTTGCCGGCCCCGGCCCTGGGAATTATCTGCTGCTCCGGTCCCTCATCGATGGACTACTCAAATAAAAAGCTCCACTGGACCGCGTTTGCCATCCGCGTGATCCTGGGCGTGATCTTCATCTACGCCGCCTATACCAAGCTTAGAGATCCGTGGGAGCTGTTCGCCCTTTCGATCAGTCAATACCAGCTCCTTCCGCTCACCATGGTGGAGTTTGTGGCGCGATCGCTGCCCTGGTTCGAGTTGCTGCTCGGGGTCCTGCTGCTGACGGGCCGCTGGCTGCGCTTCTCCGCGACGGCCGTGTCTGTGCTGCTGCTGACCTTCTTCGTGCTGATGATTCGCGCCGACCTGAAGGGCATGGCGATTAACTGCGGCTGCTTCGGCGGCTCCGATGACGTCATTTCCTGGAAGACGCTGCTGCGCGACGGGAGCCTGTTGGCGGCATCGATTGCGCTGACCGTGTGGTCCTTCGTGCGGCCGCGGAAAAAGGCCTGATGGGAGTTCTCGAGCGCGAGCTCGAATACCACGAGAAGCTCTACTCCGGCTTCGCCCAGGCCCATTTCGCGCGTCCGGCCGTGCGCGCACTCCGCCGCCATATGGTGGAGCGGATCGTGCGCCTCACCGGCGCGGGAGCGGGTTCCCGCGTGCTCAGCCTGGGCTGCGGCATCGGCGATACCGAACTGCTGCTGGCTCCGCATGTGGCGGAGGTCGTTGGTGTGGATCTTTCGCCCGCCGCCGTCCGGCAGGCGCGCGCCGACGCCGAAAAGCTGGGACTCCGCAACGCCCGCTTCGAGCAGGGCACGGGGGCGGAGGGCAGCTTCGACGTGGTCATCGCCATCTTCTTCCTGCATCATCTTCCCGATGACGAACTGGCCGCGCTGCCGGCGAAGGTGCGCGACCTGCTGCCGCCGGGCGGCGTCTTCTATTCGCTCGACCCCAGCCGCAACCGCCTCTCGGGACGTGTCGGCCGCGCGATCATCCCCGGGCTTATGAAGCGATACCAGACGCCCGACGAGCGCGAGCTGGTCGCGGAAGCTACCGGTGAACTCTTCGCCAGTGTGGGCTTCGAAAGCCGCGTCGAGATGTACGATTTCGGTTCCTCTCCGCTGGCGGGACTGCTGCCCGGATGGGGCGGTGGCTACCGCCTGGCGAGGCGTGTGGACGACGCGATCCTGCGTGTCGGCCGGCTGCGGAGCCTCGGCAGCAACTTCGAAATTATTGCGCGCAAACCTCGCTGACAGTGGTCAGCGTGCCGCCGGCTCCGAGGACATCGTCGATCGCCTTCTGCGCGTTCGCCGCGTCCAGTTCGGCGATCGCGTCCGTCACCAGTGCGACGGAGCGGCCCGCGCGAAGCAGACCGCGAGCGGCGTGGAGCACGCAGATCTCGGTCACCACGCCGTAAACGACGCAGCGTTCCGCCCCCAGCACGTCGAGGATGCGCGGCAGATTGCGCGTCTCGAACGCGTCCACCGTCTGCTTTTCGAGGATGATCTGCGCCGCGCCTTCGATCTGGAGCGGGCACTCGCGATTGGGCACCGTCACGCGGCGGTGGAGCAGCGTCGATTCGGGCTTGTGCTGTCCCCAGGTGCCCGCCACGCAGTGCGGCGGATAGACGCGAAACTCCGGATCGTTTTCGGTATGGGCGTCGGTGGTGGAGATCACCGGGATTCCTGCGGCCGCTGCGAAGTGGTTGAGTTTCGCGATCGCCGGCACGATCTTCTCCGCGCCCGGCGCATACAGCGCTCCGGAGGGATAGAGAAAATCCAACTGCGAATCGATATCGAAGAAGACCGTCTTCATCCCAGCAAATTGTGGCGGGTGCGTTCGATCAGCTCGCGCAGTTCGCGGCTGTGGATCACCGGCCACGGCTCCACTGATTCCAATTGTCGCAGAGCAGGGGAGAGTTGGGAGATCGCCTGCGCCGCGCGCTCTCTCGCCTGTTCGAGTGAAGGCAGCGGTTCGACGAGCCGGCCGCCCAGGATCACCGGCCGCAGCAGCGCTTCGCCCTGGCCGCATTCGCCCGATCGTGCGATCACGTCGCGGTGCGGCGCGCGGAAAACCTGCTTGGCGCCGGGGAATGACGGCTTCTCGTCGCTGTACTTGGCGGTGAATCGCTTGATGCCGCTGATGTCGAGTTCCACCATCTTGTAAGTAGCGCTCATGGCGGGAGCGTCGCCCGAGGTGGAAAGCTGAGTGCCGACCCCGAAGGAATCGATCGGCGCGCCCGCCGCGACCAGTTCCTGCACCCGGTATTCGTCGAGATCGCCGCTGGCCATGATCTTGACGTCCGTAAGGCCGGCCGCATCCAGGATCCCGCGGACTTTGCGGGAGAGCTCGTTGAAATCGCCGCTATCGATCCGTACTCCCCAAAGCGGTCGCCCGAGGGCCGCCGCGCGCTGCGCGCCTTCGATGGTGTCGTAAGTGTCCAGGAGCTGGATCGTGCTCTCGCCGAGGACTTTCTGCAGTTTCCGGAAGGCTTCGTTTTCGCAGGCGAACGACATGACCCACGAATGCGCCGCCGTGCCCGCCACGGGGACGCCGAAGCGGAAGCCGGCGAGGGTATTGCTGGTGCCGGCGCAGCCCGCCAGATATGCCGCCCTTGCGCCGAGCACGCCCGCTTCGGGGGTGTGGGCGCGGCGCGTTCCGAACTCGACGACGGCGCGGCCTTGCGCCGCCTCCACGATGCGCGCCGCTTTGGTCGCGATCATGGTCTGAAAGGCAATCGCCGAGAGCAGCCACGTTTCCGGAATCTGCGCTTCGATCACCGGACCGCGCACCGTCAGCACCGGTTCGCCCGGGAAGACGGGAGTGCCTTCGGGCATCGCGAACAGGTCGCCCGTGAAGCGGAATGCCCGCAGATATTCGAAGAAGCCGTTCGAGATGTGGCGGAATTGCGGGAGCCCCCGCAGGTACTCGATCTCTTCCGCCGTGAAGCGGAGATTCAGAAGATAATCGACCGCCTGCGGGAGACCCGCGAAGAGCAGGAAGTTGCGTTTGGGAGGCAGCCGCCGGAATGCCGAGCTCGAAGGTAGCCTTCTCGTCCGCCTTGCCGGTTTCAAAGTAACCGGCGGCCATTGTCAGTTCGTATAGGTCGGTGAGCAGACCATCCATGAGCGTTTTCGCGGCGAACGTGGCCGGGGAATGCCCGGCCCCTATTTCTTCGGTGCGGGAGCGGCTTGCTTCACGTCGCCGGCGGCTTTCTGCAAATCTTCGACGGACTTGCTGTCCAGTTCATAGATGCTCGGCTCGCCCTCGCGTTGCGCAAAATACCGGGTGCCTTGCTTGCGGATGGTGGCCTTTTCGACCCGCTTGCCGTTGTTGGAGGTCACGGTGGCCTCGAAAACGGGGTCGCCGCCGCCCTGGTCGGCAAACTTGGTCGCGCTCAGGTCGCGCAGCTTGTCGATCAGGCTCTGGACGGAAGCGTTGTCCATGGCCTGCCCGTTCGACATCCACTTGTCGCCGCTCTTGGTGTAGACCGCGCTCTTCAGCTCGACTTTGCTGGGATCGCTGAAGCCGAAGTCGAAGAGTTTCTTATTGCGGAAATCGTCGAGGCTCTTATCGAGAGCGTCGCCCACGTCGCTCGACGTCTTGAAGATGCCCGCGACGGTGCTGCTCTTGGCGTAGTAGTTCTTGTCTTTATCCTTGCGGATTTCGAGGGTCTGGTTGCCGCCCGGATCGGTCAGGGTGACGGTCGCGACGCGCGTGGCCCCGCCCCACTCCTTGGCGGGATCTCCGGCCGCGGTCAGATCCATCTTGGCGTCGCGGACCTTGTCGACCAGCGCAAACACCGACGAGCTATCGGCCCGCAGCGGACGAGGCTTCACGATCTGCCATTCGTTCTGCGAATCCTTGCCGAACTCTACCGGCGCGCCCTTGGCCTGCAGTTCTACGCGCGTCAGCTTATCCTGGTCGAAGGCCAGCAACCGCTTGTCGCGCAGATCGTCGGGACGCTTATCGAGCGAGGACTTCACGAATGACGCGACAGTCACCACTTTCGGACTGCCGGGCACTTTGGCGTAAGCCCCCGAGCCGGTCGGCGTATCGTCACCGATCAGCACTTCGTCGGTCTTGCCGTTCTTGAGCTTGATCTGGATATCGAGGGTCGGATCGCCGAGGCCGTACGGTTTCAAATCGCCGGCCTTTTCAGCCACGGTCGAATCCGCATTGAGCGACGCCAGGTTGGTCACCATCGAGGAGACCGCGTCCTGGTCGGCGGGAAGCTGTACGGGCTGGGTGATCTTCCACTTGCCGTCCTGCTTCTCGAGATCGATCACCTCGCCGGTGACCTTCTTCACGTGGATCGACTGGAACTGATCTTCGGGGATCGTCAGTAGCTTGGTGGTCTTGTCGGTGGTACTGCCGGAGGCGGCCTGGTGTCTATTCGACCACCAGACCAGCCCTCCGAATATTGCCAACAGCACCACGGCGATGGTGAGGCCGTTCGGCTTCAAGGTTCTATCTCCTCTTCCACCAGGTGGCCATGCCGAAGCCCACCACGCCCAGCGGGAAGATCACCACGCTCAGCCAGAACACCATGTTCAGCTTCTGCGCGCTGATGTTCAGCGGCCGGTCGTCTGGAGCCTTCGGGCGGATCGAGATCAGGTCTTCGTCCGCGTTCAGCCAGTTGACCATGTTGAGGAACAGGTCGCGGTTTCCGTTAAAGCGGATGAAGCCGTTACCCACCCACATGGAGCTGCCCACTACCACGAACCGGCCCGGTGTCTTGCCGTTATAGGTGCCGGCCGCGCCCAGGGTCAGCGGACCTTTCTTATCCTTCTTGGGGTCGATGCGGATGCTGCCCGATTTGAGGTCGCTGGTGGCGTAGCTGTTGTCGCCCGTGGCGAACAGCTTCGAGACCGTGGTCTTGTCGCCGTTCTTCACGTCGAGCGTGCGGGTCAGCGGGAAGGCCGTCGCGACATCCTTCAACTGATCGACGATGGCATGTGATTCGTAGCTGCTCACCAGGGGCACTTCGGGACCGAGGCCGAAGATCTGCCCGATGCCGCTGGTATCGAGCGCCAGGTCGTTCACCGGAGTGACGCCCCAGCCGGCGAGCATCGTATCGAGCGTCTTGTTCTCGTCGATCGGATTCTTGCCGAAGGCCAGAGCGGGGTCGAGCATGAACAGCGCCTTGCCGCCGTTCTCCACGTAATTCTTGATGGCGTCGACTTCCGGCTGGATGTATTCATGCTGCGGAGCCGCCACTACCAGCAGGGTGCAATCCGAAGGGACTTCGATCTTGCCCGAGGCTGGTGCGGCGCCCGGAGCGGCGCTCGCCGCCTGTGCGCCCGAATGAGCAGGTTGAGCGCGCGCACCTTGTAGTTGCTGTGCTCGAGAGCGTCCTTCACGGCCGAGTAGCCGCTGCGGTCGGAATCGTCGATGCTGCGTTCGCCGCTGCCGGTCACGAAGCAGGCGTTGCGGTCGCCGGTCTTGAGCGAGCGGATCAGCGCGCCGGTGACTTCCTCTTCCGTCAGGCTCTTGGCCTCTTCCTTCTTCGGGCCGCTATCGACCAGGATCTGCACGTCGCGCCGGTAGCCGTCGGCCTTCGCCTGCTGCGGCCTCTTCACCGGGTCGATGTAATCCACGTGCAGCTTGGGGGATAGCGAGGAGTAGCGATCCAGCAGATCGCGCGCCTGCGGAAAGTGCGTGGCATCGTCGAAGTAATACAGCTTTACGTCGTTCTTGAGGTTCTTGACGATTTTGATGGTCTGGTCGGAGAGGCTGAACTGCTTATTGGCCGTGGTGTCGTAAGACTTGTCGTAGCGGTTCGCCAGGAAATTCACGGCGCCGAGCACCGCGATGATCACCAGGATGTAGACGGTGACGTACGCACCGTACTTGGTTTGACGCGTTTTCAACCATTCGTGCGACATGTTACGCCCTCCACCGCAGCGATTCCATCGCCCTCGAAGTAATGAAAAGCGAGAAGAAAATCATGGAAAGATAAAACACCACGTCCTTCGAATCGAGCACGCCCTTGCTGAAGTTATCGAAGTGGGTGACGATCGAAAGGTAATTCACCACCTGCGCGCTCATGCTGCTGTCGAACGCCGTGAACCAGCTCAGCAGCCACAGCAGCAGGCAGACGAAGAAGGTCACGCCGCCGGCGATGATCTGGTTCTTGGTGGTGGTCGAGATGAACACGCCGACGCCCAGCAGGCAGCCGCCCTGCAGGATCAGCCCCAGGTAGGCCACCAGCACCGGCTGGAGGTCGGGCTTGCCCCAGGCGAACAGCATTGCCACGTTGATCATCGACATGGCCAGCACGCACAAGTAGAGCAGCATCGCGCCGAGCCATTTGCCGAGGATGATCTCGGTATCGGTGACCGGCGAGGTGAGCAGCAATTCGATGGTGCCGCGGTTTTTCTCCTCGGCGAAGGTGCGCATCGTGATCATGGGGATCAGGAAGAGCGCCACCGTGGAAGCGAAGCCGAGCAGCGGACGGATGATCTGCTCGTTGACGTTCATCGTCATCGGCTGGCCGGACATCTGGGCCTGGAAACTGAACCGCACCATGTCGCGGGTGGCCGTGTAAAAGCCGAAGCCGAAGATCAGGGCGAAAAACGCCATCAGTATGTAGGCGATCGGCGACGCGAAATAGCCTTTGAGTTCTTTCTGGCAGATGAGGAGTATGTTCTTCACTGCACCGCTCCTTCTGTTTTGGGTTGGTCTTTCTGCTCGCCCGTGGTCAACTGCAGGAAGATGTCCTCCAGGCTCAGCCCCACGGCGCGCAATTCACTCAGATTCCAGCCGGAGTTGACCACCGTGCGGGCCAGGTCGGCGCGGATCTGGCGGCCCTGCAGGCTTTCGACTTCGAACTGCAGACGGCCGTTCTTCGATTCCTTCATCAGCACGCGGCTCACGCCCGAAACCTGCTCCAGCCGCTGCTGCACTTCCCCTGCCGCCGGCCGCCCTTCGGCAATATCGACTTCGAGCGCTACGGCTTCGGATCCGCGCAGGCGGTTGGTCAGGTTTGCCACCGAATCGATCGCCACCAGCTTTCCGCGGCTGATGATGATGACCCGCTCGCAGGAGTGTTCGACTTCCGAGAGGATGTGGGTGCTGAGGATGATGGTGTGGTCTCCCGCGAGCGACTTGAGCAGCTCGCGGATTTCGATAATCTGTTTGGGGTCGAGGCCGGAGGTCGGCTCGTCGAGGATCAGAACATCCGGGTTGTGGATGATCGCCTGGGCAAGTCCCACGCGCTGCCGGTAGCCCTTCGAGAGCTTGCCGATCAGCTTCGAGCGGACGTCGCCGATGGCGCAGCGCCCTAGCACCTCATCCACGCGGCGTTTGATGTCGCCGGAGGAGATGCCTTTCAGCTGCCCGGTGAAGTTCAGGTACTCGGCCACTTCCATTTCCGGGTACACCGGAGGGGTTTCGGGAAGGTAGCCGATCCGCTTCTTCACCTCCATGGGGTTTTCGAGAACGTCGTACCCGGCCACATTGGCCTTGCCCGACGTTGGCGGGAGAAAGCAGGTCAGGACGCGCATCGTGGTGGTCTTCCCGGCGCCGTTAGGTCCCAGGAATCCCACGATTTGCCCCTTCTCTACTTCGAAGGAGATATTGTCCACCGCCACAGTACGGGCGTACCGCTTGGTGAGACCTTCCACTTTGATCATATTGTTTTGTCCCAGATCAGACAGACGTGCTTAGTTGCCATTGGGCGGAAGGGCGCGCGTTAAACTCAGCGCCTTACATGGAATACTACTTGAATCTTCATGATACGGAGAGCGGACGAAGCTTGTCAAACCGCGTGGGATAGCTCGGGAACGCACCGACTGCGCAGATTTCGGATGCTACAGTAGAAACTTGTCCCACTGGTTCGAATCCGCCGGCATTGCTGCGCCCCTATTGGCCACCTTGGTTGGTGTGGCCGGCGCGGCGCTGGGCGTGTGGCTGACCGGCTTCCACCACCGTGCGCGCCTGGTAGTACCTTTCACCGCCGGTGTACTGCTGGGAGTGCCGATGTTCGGTCTGCTGCCGGAACTGGTGGTGGAGATCGGCAGGATCCGCAGCCTGGCGCTCTTCGCCGCGGGATACGGACTGCTCCTGCTGGTCAACCGCTTCGCCTACCCGGTCTGCCCGACCTGCTCGCACGACCACGATCACCAGGTCTGCTCGACCGAGCTTCATGGTTTCGCGGCTCCTCTGATCGCCGCCGCCGCGATGCACGCCTTCCTGGACGGCTGGAGCGTGGCGACCGCGCAACTGGCGGTCCCGCTGGGTCTGCGAGTCGCCGTCCCTCTGGCCGTCGCGCTGCACAAGCTGCCGGAGGGTGTGGCGCTGGGCGGAATCCTGCGCGCCTCGGTCCCCAAGAAGGTGAACGCCTTCGGCTGGTGCGTGCTGGCGGAGGGCACGACGCTGATCGGCGGCGCCGTCGGGCTCGCGATGGGGCCTTATCTCGGCACGCAGTGGATCATGTACCCTCTCGGGATCACCGCCGGATGGCTGTTCTATCTCGGGTACCATGCGGTGCACGAAGAGTGGAAGCGCCGCGGTCCCGCTCCGGCGTTCTTCTCGGCGCTTGGCGGGATTGCCGGAGCCGCCGCCATCCAGCGCGGCGCCGAAATGTTGTTCCGGTAGGGTAGGCCTCCCGGCCTGTCCAGGCGCCGAAGGCGCCCATCATCTGCTATAAAAACGCCATGGTCTTGACGCCGCTGATGTCGAACCGCTTGCGGCAGCGCATATTCTTGCAGGCCACTTTGTCGTCCAGCAGCACCATGTAGCTTTGCGCCTTGGCGAACTTGGCGCGGTCGCGCTCGTCAGCGCCGCCCGGCAGGCGGTCTTTCTTCTTCCGCACGACCCAGTGCAATTCGTAGGTTTCCGCGCTGCGGCAGTACGGGCAATTCAACGTTGCCGGTTTCGTCGCCTGCGACTCGCTATAAAATGACCGCTCGTCCATATCACCTTTCCGCCATCGGAATCCAGGTCTGCCCGTCCGGATTGCCGCGATAGTCGGCGCGCGGACGGATCAGCCGGTTGTTGCGGTACTGCTCGAGCACATGCGCCGTCCAGCCGGACATGCGGCTCACCGCGAAGATCGGCGTGTAGAGATCGATCGGAATCCCCAGCGAATAATATGCGGAGGCCGAGTAGAAATCCACGTTCGGGTTGAGCTGTTTGACCGCTTTCACGGTCTCTTCCATCCGCTTCGAGAGCTGGTAAAGCTTCTCGAAGCCCGTGCGCTTGCCGAGCTCCTCGGAAAGCACCCGCAGGTGCGTGGCGCGTGGATCCTCGCTGCGGTACACGCGATGGCCGAAGCCCGGAATCTTGACCTTGCGCGCCAGCGTGTTCTTCACGCGTTCCACCGCCTCTTCCTCGTCGCCGAGGCCGAGCAGCCACTGGATCACATCCTGGTTGGCGCCGCCGTGCAGCGGTCCCTTCAACGCGCCGATCCCGCTGGTCACCGCGGAGTAAATGTCGGAGAGTGTTGCGGCCGTCACGCGCGCCGCGAACGTGGAAGCGTTCAGTTCGTGATCGGCGTGCAGGGTCATGGCCACGTCGAACGCGTGCTCCATGATGTCGTCCGGACGCTTGCCCGTGAGGGTGTAGAGGAAGTTGGCGGAAAACCCAAGAGCCGGGTCGGGCTCCACGATCGGGTTGCTCTTGCGGACCCGGTCGAAGGTGGAGACGATCGCGGCCGTCTGCGACATCAGCCGCACGGCCTTGCGATGGTTGGCCTCCGCCGACATGTCCTGCGCCTCGGGATCGTGGATCCCCAGCATCGAGACGGCGGTTCGCAGCACGTCCATCGGGACGCCATCCGGCACCGAGCGGAGGAAATCGACCACCGGTGCGGGAAGAGCGCGCGCGGCCGCCAGGTCTTTTCGAAGCTGATCGTATTCCACCTGTTTCGGCAGCCGGCCGTTCCACAGCAGAAAAATCACTTCTTCGAAGGTGGCGTGCTCCGCGAGCGTGTGGATGTTATAGCCGCGGTAACTCAGGACCCCCTGGTAACCGTCGATGTAACAGATTTCCGATTCGCCGGCGATCACGCCTTCCAGACCTGCTCCGAGTGTTCCCATCTCTCCCTGTTTTGTTCCGGGCCGGGAGTGCCGCCGGCCCTCGCGTTTGAGATTGCGCCGCGAACTAGCGGGGTGCCGGGCAGCCGGGCAGCGGGGAGAATCCGATCGTCAGATCGTCCCTCTGTACCCAGAGCTTCTCCTGCTGGCTCTTGCCGAAATCCACGGTCAGAATCACGCCCGAGCCGCACGAGCGGCTGCGCGCAATCTTGTAGTCCGTGACGTCGCGGTGAGTACTTTGCGGCCCCCAGTCCTGCATGAACGAGTCGAAGGGGTAGCCACGCCGGTCGCTATCGCTCCGCACCCACATGCTGTATGCGGACTGATAGTTGTGCGCCTCCAGGAGGGCGAAGAAACGCTTCACCTGCTGCTCCTGGCGGTAATCATGGAAGATGAACATCAGGGCGCCGCCGACAACGATCAGAGCAACGGCCGTGATCACCAGGGTTTTGATGATGCGGATTCGTTTTTCGTCGCCGGCGCCGTATTGGTCGAGATAGCCTGACATCTCGTGCCTGATTTTAGATCACTTCACCGGATAGGCCGCGTTATAGGCCGCCGTCGCGTCCCCTGTAATCTCCATCGCCGGTTTGAAGTAGAGGGTGGTCGAAACGTCCACCACCAGGTCGTAACCCTTTTCCTCGGCAATCTTCTTGACGACGGTCGTCATCTTCTCGGAGCTCTTGGCCAGGATTTCGTTCCGGTATGCCGTCACATCCGCCTGCAGATCGTCCTGCATGCGCTGCAGGCTGCGCTGCTTCTGCTGGCCCTGCGCGGTGAGGTCGGCATAAGCCTGCGCCGAGAGTTTATCCCCCGAAGTCTGCAATTGCTGGGATAGTGCAGCGATATCCCTCTGCAACTGGTCGATGGCGTCCTGACGAGGCTTGAACTTGGCCTGCATCTCGGTATTGGCCTTGTTGATCTCAGCGGTCTCGAACACGGCCTTCTGAAGGTTGATCACCGCAACTTTTGACTGTGCCGGGGCGATCTGGGAAAAAGCGATGAGGGCAAGGCAGACCAGCGAAGGCCTGAGGCCCATCCATGAAAACATCTAGTAGTACTCCTGAAATGGTGGTGTAAATCCCAAGATTACCACACCTATTCGAGCACGCCGAGAATCTCGTCCTCGCGCAGGATCAGGTACTCGTGTCCGTCCACCTTGATTTCGGAACCGGAGTACTTACCAATCAGGATGCGCTGGCCGGGCGCCACGGCTACTTCGGCGCGCTCGCCGGTATCGAGCAGCTTCCCGGCGCCGACTGCGACCACCTCGGCCTGCTGCGGCTTCTCTTTCGCCGTATCGGGAATGATGATCCCGCCGCTGCGTTCTTCGGCTGCTTCGAGGCGTCTCACCAGGACGCGGTCATGCAAGGGGCGTATGTCCATGCATCGATTATACGTCCTGGACCCGCAACGAAAAAGTTGCGCCGGAAGATTCTGAGAAGCTTCATTCCGGACGCTATCCTTTATAATGAGAGTTCCAAATCTGAAAGCACACCCCTGATTCAAGGAGCAATTCATGGCTGCGAAGCGGATCGGTATTCTTACGGGCGGCGGAGATGTGCCTGGCCTTAATAGCGTAATCAAGACGGTGGTATACCGTGGGAGCGAAATCGGTTGCGAAGTCATCGGCATCCGGCGCGGATGGGAGGGCCTGACGCACGTCGACTTGCGCGATCCCGCCAGCCGCTCACGCTATATTCTGCCGCTGAATCGGGAGAATACCCGAACCATCGATCGCACGGGCGGCACGTACCTGCATAGCTCGCGCACCAACCCGTCGAAGATGAAGAAACTGCCGCCGGTTCTCGAGGGGCAGGAATTCCCCAAGAAAGAGAACACCAAGAAGGGCGTCACGTCCACCGTTTTCGACGTGACTTCGGCGGTCAAGAAGAACATCGACACGCTGGGCCTCGACTATCTGATCGCTATCGGCGGCGACGACACCCTGAGCTACGCCGCCGAGCTCGACAAGGCCGGCATGAAGGTCGTCGCGGTGCCCAAGACGATGGACAACGACGTCCGTAACACGGAGTATTGCATCGGCTTCTCCACCGCGATTTCCCGCGCCATGGACGCCATCGAGCGCCAGCGCACCACGGTCGGCTCGCACGAGCGCATCGGCGTCTTCCGCGTGTTCGGGCGCGATGCCGGCTACACCGCGCTCTACACCGCGTATGTCACTTCGGTTCGCTGCTGCATTCCCGAATACAAGGTAAGCCTGCCGAAGCTGATCGAACTGCTGGTGACCGACAAGCACAATAATCCCAGCAATTACTCCCTCTGCGTGCTCTCCGAAGGCGCCGAATGGGAAGGCTACACCGTGAAGGAATACGGCGAGCCGGACGCTTTCGGCCATCGCAAAAAGATGAGCGTGGCCGAAGATCTGAGCAATGAAATCAAGTCCGCCACCGGCGAAGAGACCATCGTCAGCGACCTGACCTACGATCTTCGCTCGGGCAGCCCGGATTTCGTGGACCGCATGGTGGCCGCGACCTTCGCCGGCATGGCGATGGATGCCATCGAGGAAGGCAAGCACGGCCTGATGACCGCCATCAGCAACGGCTGCTACACCATGGCTCCGATTCCCGATCCCAACCTGGGGCCGCGCAAGGTGGAGATCGCGACCATGTACAACACCGAGCGCTATCGCCCCTACTACGATCACAAGCTCGGCTTGCCGATCTTCCTGACACGGGCATAGCTTGGATTGGAAACGCCTCTTTCGGCGGGGCGGGCCTGAGGGTCCGTCCCGCCTCACCCCCGAATTGCGGGAACGCATCCGGACCTCCTTCGACGAGGCGTCCCGCAACGAGGAGCATTTCCCCTCCACCATCGATCCGCGGATTTACCACGTTCAACTCATCCGCCGCCATCTGGGCGACCTGCGCGGCCGGCGCGTGCTCGATGTAGGCTGCGGAAAGGGCCGCTTCGCGCGCGTTTTTCAGCAGCAGGAGCCGGAGGCCGAGATCTGGGGCCTCGACATTTCCGAGGAGATGCTTCGCTTCGTCCCTCCCGGAATCCACACTCGTGCCGGCTCGATGACGGAGTTGCCGTTCGAGGAGGCGTACTTTGACGCCGCCTACGCCACCGAGTCGCTCGAGCACGCCGTAGAGATCGACCGGGCCGTGGCCGAAATCTGCCGCGTGGTGCGTCCCGGCGGCCGCATCGCGATCATCGACAAGAACGCCGAGCAGTGGGGCCGCCTGGAGACTCCCGAGTGGGAGAAATGGTTCACCAGAAAAGAACTGGAGCGTCTGCTGCGGCAACATTGCCGGAGCGTCTCGAGCCAGTTTATCTCTTACTGGGAAGACGTCGAGCCGGACGGCCTGTTCCTCGCCTGGCTGGCGGAGAAGTAGCTGCCGCCCGCCCCGAGAAGCCGCCCCTCTAAACATCTCGTTCGATCCCGCCGATAAGGCTAGCGTGCGGCAGTGCCTTTGGATGCTCCTTCTCGCCGCCCCTTCTTTGTGGGCTGGGCAGGGAGGGCTGGCGGACGCCAGCCTGGAGCAACTCCTCGAAACTCGCGTCACCACGGTCTCCAAGAAGGAGCAGTCTCTTTCTCGGACTGCGGCGGCTGTCTTTGTCATCGGCGCGGACGACATCCGGCGCTCCGGAGCATTGTCCCTACCGGATCTGCTGCGAATGGTGCCCGGAGTGAACGTGGCGCAGATCAACGCCCATACTTGGGCCATCAGTATCCGCGGCTTCAACTCCCGCTACTCGAACAAAGTGCTGGTGCTGATCGACGGCCGGTCGGTCTACACTCCCGCGTTTTCGGGAGTGTATTGGGAGCATCTCGACCTGCCCCTAGAAGATATCGAACGCATCGAGGTCATTCGCGGTCCGGGAGCCTCCACCTGGGGAGCGAACGCGGTCAACGGGGTCATCAACATCATCACCAAGACGTCCGCCGATACGCGCGGTGCGCTGGTGACGGCGACATCCGGTACCGAGACCTACGCTGGGGACACCCTGCAATACGGTGGTGCCGCCGGAGACCATGGCGCTTACCGCGCGTTTGCCAGGTACGGGCACGATGGCGGCTCGGGGCTGCCCGGCGGACGGGCGGCTTCCGATGCGTGGACGCGGGTCCATGGAGGCTTCCGTTCCGACTGGAACCTTTCGAGTGACGACGGACTGATGGTCGAGGGCGAGTGGTTCTCCGATCGCGAAGGCGAAATGGCCGGCTGTTCGTTCCTCGGTGGCGAATCCGACCCAGGTATTGCCGGCCGGTCGACTGCCCAGGGCGGGGACCTGATGGCGCGATGGTCTCACCACCTTTCCGGAGGTTCCGAAACCGAGCTGCGCGCTTATTACGACGAGTATCGCCGCACCGAATTCGGCGTGCTCGACAACACCCGGAATCTCGACATCGAATTCCAGGACCACTTGAAATTCGGTCCCCGCCACGACGTGGTGTGGGGAGCCGGCTATCGCTCCTCCCGGTCGATACTCAATGGAGCGCTGGTCTCTCTCGCGATGCCCGCCTGGCAAGACCACCTGGCCAGCGCCTTCCTGCAGGACGAGGTCACTCTTGCCGAAAATGTCTGGCTGACCCCCGGACTCCGGGTGGAGCACGACTCCTACATCGGTTTTGACGTAGAGCCCGGACTGCGGCTTGCCTGGGCGCCATCGGAACGCCACACCCTCTGGGCGGCAGCCAGCCGGTCTCTGCGGCAGCCCTCGGCTGTGGATACGTCGGTCAATGCCATTCTGTCCACTTCCTCGCCGTATGCCGGCGTGGAGCAGATCGTACGCCTCATCGGCAATCCGCATTTCCACCCCGAGGCGGCCAACGATTTCGAAATCGGTTACCGGGCGCAGGTGACGAAATCGCTGGCCCTCGATCTGGCTTCGTTCCTGACCAGCTATCACCATCTGACGACGCTTGAGCCTGGGACCGCGAGCCTGGTACCCGGCGTGCCGTCGATCCTGAACGCACCGCTGTACTATGACAACCTGGCTTCGGCTCTGAGCTACGGCGGCGAGTTGGCCGTGAGTTGGAATCTCACACCGCGCTGGAAGGTCAGCCCCACATATTCGTATCTGCACCTCAACGTCCGGAAAGATGCATCGTCCGCGGCCGCCGCGCTGTTGGGCTCGGCGCCGCTCGCGCCCGTACACACGGCCGGCGTGCGATCGCAATTCAACCTGCCCGGGCGCGTGGAGTTCGACCAATGGATGGGCTGGACCGGCGGGATCCCTGACACGGGCGTCCCCGGTTATGCGCGACTCGATCTTCGTATCGGCCGCCGCTTCGGCCGATCGATCGAGCTCAGTGTGGGCGGCCAGAACCTGCTCCGTCCCGGAACCATCCAGTTTCCGGACCTGACCGGGTATCTGGCCAGCGAATCCGAACGCAGCTTTTACGGAAAGATCGGGTGGAATTTCTAGCCGTGTCTTCGGAGACGCCCGTCGCCGTCGCCCGCTCTCTGCGGCGTATCTGCGCCTTCGTGCTGCTCTGCAATCTGTGGACGACGTTCACGCCGGCCGCGGGCGAATACGAACTCAAGGCGGCGTTCCTGTATAAGTTTGCCAGTTTTGTCGTTTGGCCCCGGGCATCTCGCCCTGGCCCTGTGTGCATCGGCGTGGTCGGCCAGGATCCGTTCGGCCAGAGTCTCGACCGGATCGTCCAGAATAAGACCGCCGACGGCCGTCCGTTTCGCATCCGTCGCTTCAAGGCGGGAGACAACGTGGGAGGCTGCGAGATCGTCTTCATCAGCGCGTCGGAGCGGCGGCGTCTCCCCTCGATCCTGGATGCGTTGAAGCGGGAGCCCGTCCTGACAGTCGGCGATGTACCCGAGTTCGGCGAGAGGGGTGGGGTCATCACCTTGTGCCTGGTAGGCGACCACATCCATCTCCAGATCAATCTGGAGGCGGCCGAACGGGCGAACCTGCAACTCAGCTCCAAGCTGCTCAGCCTGGCCTCCGTCATCCGCGGTGAAAGCGTCATGGGGTCGTCGCAATGATCCGCCGGTTGAGTCTCAAGAAGAAACTACAAGCCGTCATTATGTTGACGGTCGCCGCCGCGCTGCTGGTCGCGTGCTCGGTGTTGCTGGCATGGGAAGTCGTGACCGTCCGCAATTCGGCGCGAACCGAGGCGCAGGTGCTTGCCGGCATGATTTCCGAGAACTGTGCCGCGGCACTGGTCTTTGAAGACGCCAATGCGGCCGTCGAGCTGCTGCAGGGCCTGACGACGCAGCCCTCGGTCGCCTCGGCCGAAATCTACACCCCGTCCGGCCAGCATTTTGCGTCCTACCTTCGCCGGGGCGAGACGGATGGCGACGAAGCGCCTCCGCACGCAGAGGGAGCCGCCTTCGTCGGCGGCCGCCTGATCGTTGCCCGCCGCATTCTGCTGCGCGACCAGTTTCTCGGATGGATCCGCCTCGAGCTCGACTTGCAGGATATGGACCGTAAGATCCATCTCTCGATGCAGATCCTGTTGGGAGTGATGCTTCTGGCCGGTGCTGCCGCTTTTGTGATCGCGGCCCGCTTGCAGCGAGTGATTTCGGACCCGGTGATTCATCTCGCGCAGACGGCCAAGGCCGTGAGCGTCCTCAAGAATTACGGAATCCGCGCACACAAATCGAGCGAAGACGAGCTAGGTACCCTGATCGACGGCTTCAACGAGATGCTCTCCAACATCCAGAGCCGCGATCTTGAGCTAGAGCAGCACCGCGAGAGCCTGGAGGAAGAAGTGTTGATCCGTACCGCCGAACTGCGCCGCGTGAATGCGCAGCTCAGCGAGGCGAAGGACCGCGCCGAAGAGGCCAACCGCGCGAAAAGCGAGTTTCTCGCTAATGTCAGCCACGAGATCCGCACCCCCATGAACGGCATCCTCGGGATGACCGAGCTGGCGCTCGAAACCTCCCTCTCCGGCGAGCAGCAGGAGTACCTGCAGACCGTCAAGAATTCTGCTGAATCGCTGCTGCTGATCATCAACGACATCCTGGATTTTTCGAAAATCGAAGCCGGCAAGATGGAACTGGACCCGGCCGAGTTCCGTTTATCGGCCTGCCTCGATGACGCCCTCCGCCCGCTGGCATGGCGTGCCCGTCAGAAGGGGCTGAAATTTCGGTGGCGGATCGCGCCGGACGTCCCCGAGACGGTGATCGGCGATGAGACCCGCCTGCGCCAGGTTCTGCTCAACCTGGCCGGCAACGCCGTCAAATTCACGGCGGAAGGCTCGATCGACATCCACGTGTCTGCCCACAGTGCCGATTCCGAAGGCTGCGTGCTCGCATTTTTCGTGCGCGACACCGGCATCGGCATTCCGGAGGCGAAGCAGCAGGTCATCTTCCAGCCGTTCTCGCAAGCCGATGGCTCGATGACCCGGCGCTTCGGTGGAACCGGCCTGGGGCTGACGATCTCCTCCCGCCTGGTCGCCATGATGGGCGGTTCGATTCAGGTCGAGAGCCGGCCCGGCGAAGGCAGTTGCTTCCGCTTTACGATCCTTCTCAAGGCGGCGCATCCCACGGCGGCCCATCCCGAAGCCCCCGAGAGCCCGCCAGGCTCGAGCATGAGGCCGCTACATGTGTTGGTTGCCGAGGACCATCCGGTGAACCAGCAGCTCATGAAGAAGGTGCTCGAAAAGAACGGCCACTCGGTTGTCCTGGCCCGCAACGGCCGGGAGGCGCTCGAAGCCTGGGTGTCCCAGGCATTCGATGTCATCCTGATGGATGTCCAGATGCCCGAAATGAACGGCCTCGAAGCGGCTGCCTCCATCCGCCGGACCGAAAGCGGCACCGGCAGGCACACCCCGATCATCGCCATGACGGCCCACGCCATCAAAGGCGACCGCGAACATTGTCTGGAGTGTGGCATGGATGCCTACATTTCGAAGCCCATGCATGTCCACGAGTTGCTAGCCGTGCTGGCGGCAGCCACGCATCCGGCCCCCGAAACCCCTGTTCGCGCCTGACCGCGGGCCGCGCTTGCCGACCTCGCTACAATAGGGGTTTGTATGCCTATCCAGGAAGTGGTCGAAGCTGAAGGCCACCTGATCGACTCCCATGTCATGGAGAACATCTTCGATAAGGTCGTGGAACACCACGGCCGCTTCGAGGTGGAACAGTTCCGCATCGGCCGCACCAATAGCGATCCCTCGTACCTGCGGCTCAAGGTGGAGGCGCCCGACGATGACAGTATGCGGCGGCTGCTCAACGACCTGCTCGAGCTCGGCTGTTCTCCCGCCGAATCGGGCGATGCCGAGTTGCGGGAGGTCGAGCGCGATCGCTGCGCGCCCGAAAACTTCTACTCCACCACCAACCACCGCACCTACATCCGCTCCGGACAGAAGTGGGTCGAGGCCGGCAACCAGCGCATGGACGCCATGATCGTGGTCGACGGCGACCGCGCCGAGTGCCGCCGCCTCCGCGATCTGCGCCAGGGCGACCGCATCGTGGTCGGACTACGCGGCATTCGCGTCGTGCCGGAATCGAAGGAGCGCGACCGCATGGCGTTCGCCTTCATGTCGAACGGCATCTCCTCGGAGCGCCAGGTGGAGACTGCCGTGCGCCAGACCGCGGCCCTCGCACACCATGCCAGGGAACTGGGGCAGAAGATCGTCGTGGTGGCCGGTCCGGTCGTCGTACATACGGGCGGCGTCGCCGGCCTCTCCGCGCTGATCCGCGGCGGCTGGGTGCAGGCTGTGCTCAGCGGGAACGCGCTGGGAGTCCACGACGCGGAGGCGGCCCTGTTCGGCACGTCGCTCGGTATCCGGCTGGCGGACGGCAGGCAGGAGGAACACGGCCACCGCAATCACATGCGCGCCATCAACGCCATTTACCACGCCGGATCGGTGAAGCAGGCGGTGGATTCGGGCCGCCTGAAGTCGGGTGTGCTTTATGAGTGCGTTCGCGCGGCCGTGCCGTTCGTGTTGGCCGGAAGCCTGCGCGACGACGGCCCTCTGCCCGACACCATCACCGACATGAATGCCGCGCAGGATGCCTACGCCCGCGAGCTCAAGGGCGCGGGCCTCGTGCTCTGCCTGGGCTCCATGCTGCACTCGATCGCCACCGGCAACATGCTGCCGAGCTGGGTCAAGATCGTGTGCGTGGACATCAACCCGGCGGTGGCCACCAAGGTCAGCGATCGCGGTACCGGCCAGGCCGTCGGCATTGTCACCGACGTGGGCATGTTCCTCGATCTCCTTTCGAAGACTCTCCAATGAAACGCGCCTACACAGACGAACACGCACGGGCCGGGGTCCACGCCGAACTGCCCGAAATCGAGACCTGGCCGAATCAATACGCCGATTACGAGATCGAAATCGTGATCCCCGAGTTCACCTCGGTGTGTCCCAAGACCGGCCTGCCCGACTTCGGCAAGCTGGTGCTGCGCTACGTGCCCGACCGGAGCTGCCTCGAGCTGAAGTCCTACAAAATGTATTTGCTGGCCTATCGCAACCTGGGCATCTTTCAGGAAAACGTGGTCAATCGCGTGCTTCAGGATGTCGTCAAGGCCGCCAATCCCAAAGAGGCTACCGTGATTGGCGATTTCGCGCCGCGCGGCGGCCTGGGCACCATCGTAACCGCCACCTGGAGAAGGAAACGTGGAAAGCGCTGAACTGCTGGCCATCGTACGGGAGGTGCGGGAGCGTGTTCGCGCGCGCTATCCGGAAGCCACCGGCGGCGCGTCGCCGGTTCCGCTGCCCGACCTCATGCCGCTCGTGCACGCCCGCGACGCCGCCATGGGCAAAGTGGCCGCCATCGGCACCGTCAACCCGCGGCCGGGCGGCCTGGTCAACGGGCTGGTGCAGGGCTGGAAACGTTTCGTGGCGCGCGTGCTCGATTGGCACGTGCGCGAACAGGTGGAGTTCAATCGCAAGCTGATCGACTGCCTGGACGCGGCGCTCGAAGCCCTCGGCGAAAACAACCGCCTGCTCCGCGATTTCGCCACTACGAGCGAAGAGTGCCGCGACGTTCGCGGCCACTGGGAGCAGTGGCGCGTCGAATGGGAGCGCAAACTCGAGCGCAACGAGATTCAGTTCCTGCGCAGCGTCGCCGAGTTGCAGGGCGCTTTTCAGCACCGCGTCAACGTGGTCGATGCCGGCTACCGCGACACCCTCCGCGCCCAGCACCAGGAGTTTACGGCGGCGCTCGACCGCCAGGGCAATGACATCCAAAAGCGCCTCTGGGCTGACCTGGAAAGAATCCGCCTGGAATACGAACGGCTCATCTACTCCGAGCTGAAAATGATCCGCCAGCGCGCGGAAATCGGTAGGGTAGGCCTCCCGGCCTGCCCAAGCGCCACGCCGGGGCAGGCCGGGAGGCCTACCCTACCATCTTTCGACTATGCCCACTTTGCGGAGCGTTTCCGCGGATCCGAGGAATACGTCAAGGCCGGACAGCAGTTCTACCGTCCGTACTTTGAGAACTGCCGCAACGTGCTCGACCTCGGCTGCGGCCGCGGCGAGTTCCTCGAAATGATGCGCGCTGCCGGCGTGCCGGCGCGCGGCATCGATCTGAGCGAAGAGTCCGTCGCGCTCTGCCGTCAGAAAGGACTCAACGCAGAAGTCGCGGACCTCTTCGCGTATCTCGGCAATCTTCCGGAGTCTTCGCTTGACGGCATCCTGTGCTCCCAGGTGGTCGAACATCTGCCGCCGGAACGGCTGCCCGAAATGATCAAACTCGCCGTCTCGCGTCTCCAGCGCGGCGGTGTGATCGCTATCGAGACTCCCAACCCTGAGTGCCTCGCGATCTTCGCGACCCATTTCTATCTCGACCCGACACACGTCCGGCCTGTGCCTTACGCGTTGCTCGGGTTCTATCTGGAAGAGTTCGGGGCCGGGAAAATCGAGGTACGAAGGCTATCGCCCGCGGTGGAGTCGATGCCTTCGCTGGCCTCGTTGCCTGAAGACTTTCGGGAAGCCTTCTTCGGAGCGCTAGATTACGCGATCATCGCTCGGAAGCTCTAGGAAATAGTTGCGCGCCCGCACGGCGCCTTGCGCACTGCTCGTTTCGATCACCACGTTGAGCGGCATTTCCTTGTGGTTGCGGACTACCGTGACGGTGAAGTTCTTCTTCGACCGGTTGGAGCGCAGCACACTGGTAATTTCCTGCGTGGTATTGACCTTGGTATCGTCGATCTTCACGATCACGTCGCCGGCCTTGATTCCCGCCTTTTCCGCCGCCGAATTCCGGTTGACGCTCTTGACCAGCACGCCGTCCTTCACGCCGAAGAACTCGGCCAGTTGGTCCTCGTTGCCCAAGGGTTCGCCCTGGATCCCGAGCAGCGGCGTCGGATACAGCATCTGGAATTTCGGGATCTCCATATCCGGCATGCGGAAGCTGCGCATGTCCGGCATGGGGACGTCGGGCATCTCCCAGGTGCCGTCGCTGCTGAACATCTGGACACCCTTCTTGGCTTCGATCGTGGCAGTTACGGTCTGCATCGCGCCGTTCCGCCACACCCCGATCTTCACCTGTCTGCCGACCGGAGTTTCGCGCACCAGCCGGGCCAGTTGGTCGCGGCCCTCCACCTCCTGGCCGTTGTACTCGAGCACCACGTCGCCGTCCTTGATTCCCGCCTTAGCGGCAGGTCCGTCTTCGTTGACCGTGGTGACTTCCGCGCCCCGTGCGTCTTTCATCTTCAATGCAGCGGCGCGCTGGGAATCGATGTCCTGCACTCCAATTCCCAGGTAGGGGGATTCGGCGGAGACCGTGGTCGCTACCCTCGGATGGGGAGCCACACGCACCTGCGCCATAGCGCCCGGTATGGCTGTGGCCCCCGCCAGCAAAGCCGTGCCGATTGCCAAAAACACTTTCATGGAAAACCTCTATGGTTGACGTTTAATAAAAATCGTCCCGCCCATGCCCGAGATCTGCAGCAGCGGGCCGCCGCCGTTCACCGCGCCTTCCGCGATGATGCGGGTACCTTGCCGCCGCACCGGAACCGCCGGAAAGTCGGATACGATGCGCCGCAGCGTGTCCGCCATGCTGTTCTGGGCCTGGATCGTTACACCCAGATTAGACGGAATCAAGACCGTGATGTCACCGTTGGCGGTCGCGAGAAACGAATCCGCGATGCGGCCGCCGATCAGGCTGGCGAAAATGCTGCCCATTGTCGTCGAAACGCGTATCGGCCCACTAACTTGCGCGATCCGCACTCCGCCGCTGACCGATTCGCAGCGCACGCCCGCGGCCGAACCGACCTGCACAGGTCCTGCCAGGTTGCGCAGCGTGACCACTCCGCCGGCCTTCTCCACCACAATCTGCCCGCCGCCCGATACCGCCGTCACCGCGCCGCCCGCGCTGCCGATGTGGATGCCGCCGCCGCCCGTCTCCGCCCGCAGCGATGCCCCCGCTTCGTTGGCCACGATGTCGCCGCCCTGCGTCTGGAGAATCGCTTCGCCCCGTACGTTGCGCACGCTGATGCGTCCCGCGCCGGTCGTGCAGTGCAGCCCGCCGCCCACTTGGCCGACATTCACATCGCCCGCCCCGGTCATAAGCTTGCAGTCTCCGCCGATGCGGTCCGCGAACAACTCGCCCGCGCCCGAATCCACATCCACGCTGCCCTCGATCCCGGTAGCCTGCACCGCGCCGTCGGAAGTCGCGATCACCGCCGAGGCCAGCCTTGGCGCCCGAACCCTCACCGCGGATAGCGCCGGGCCGCCGGGAGCCGTCAGCACCAGCCACCCGTCCCGCGGTTCCACCCGAACGCGATAGTTTTCGAGGAGCCGTCGCCCCATCGCCTCGCTATGGGTGCTCACCGTGACCTTGACCGTGTAGACGATCCTGTCCGACACGGCTCCCTCGACCGCCACTGGTCCGTGAGCATTCACGCGCAGCCTGGATGCGGCCGGTGCCGATCCCTCGAAGATCCGCACACACTGCCCGTTGGCGCAGGAGACGTTGCCCTGTGCGCCCGCCGGCAGCATCATCACCGCAAAAAATAAGGGGCCGGCCAAAAGGCCCGCCCCGTTAAAAAGTCCCGATCGATGCATTCATGTCCTTCAGCGCCTTTTCCAGCTTCAGGCGCACCGAACGGTTGTCTTCTTTCTGTACCAGGCCCTGCAGCACGCCCACCACGTTATCGTCGTGTTGCGATACCAGCAGGTCCACCACCTGCATGCGGATGGCCGGGTTGTCATCCGCCATCAGCACACTCGACAATGTCTTCCGCACTTCGGGGTCGCCGGCCAGCGGCTTCAGCCCCTCGAGCGCCTTGAGCCGCACTCCGGAATTGGTGTCGTGCGCCACTGCGTTCAACAGCGCATCGCGCACTTCGGCCGCATCTCCGCGATTTTTCAGCAGGTCCACCGACTCCACGCGGACCGCCGGATCATTCTCGTGCGCAGCCGCCAGCAGCAGCTTTTCGATATTCTGATCGTCCATCCGGCCGGAAATTTCGCGACGCCGCGTCTCATCGAATGTGATCTGCACGCGGCCGGAAGGATCGGGCCGCACGGACCGAACTGTGGCGAAAACGTCGTCGGAGGGAAGAGAAGAAGCCTGGAAGGAGGTGGGAGAGGAGGGGATGGGAGCGAAGCCGAGGAACCTTGCGGTGAAGAACCCGATGGAGAGCAGTGCCATGGCGCCCATCGGCTGCCGCAATCGGACCATGCCGCCGAAAGTGGCGCCCATGGCCTCTAGAAACAGCGTCCACGGCCCCTTCGACCGGCTCGCGGCGTGCGGGGCGCCGCCTTGGATCGCCGCCATCAAGTCTGTGCGGCAGTCCTCCAGCAGAAACTGCGGCGGTTCCGTCTGGCGCCGGTCCAAAGCCGCCGCCAGCACCCTCTGCTTCTCCATCTCCGCCGTGCAGCGCGTGCACTGGTGCAGATGATCCTCGAAGGGATCTTCCTCTTCCGGGGTCAGTTCGCCGTAGAAATAGAGCGGTATCAGCTTCGAAACGGAATCGCAGTTCATACGAAATCTCCCAGAACGGATCGCATCTTCTGAGTAGCGCGGAACAGGCAGTTCTTGGCGGCCTCTTCGGTGGTCCCCAGCATCTCGCCGATATTGCGCAGTCGCAGACCCTGGTAGTGCCTCAATTCAAAAACCATCCGCTCCCGGGGCGTGAGGTCCCCCAGGGCGCTGTCGATCTTCTGCTTTAACTGGCGGTTCCAGAGGCTGCGCTCGGGGTCCGCTTCGGCGGCTTCTTCTTCGAACCCGTCCATTCGGTCGATGGGACCGTCCGCCGTTTCCACCACCGAGGACTCCTCCTTGCGCACCTTGCGTTTCCGCAGTTGATCCAGGCAGATGTTGGTGACGATCCGGTACAGCCACGTATGGAAACTGCAATCGAACCGGAAGGTGTGGAGGTTCCGGTATACCCGCAGGAAAGCCTCCTGGTATACGTCCCTTGCGTCTTCCGGCGACCGAAGAAGGTTCATAGCCAGCCGAAGCACACTTTGGTCGTAAGCGCGGACCAGTTGCTCAAAGGCGTCCTGATCTCCGCGCTGAGCCGCCCGTATCAGCGAGTCCACGTGGGAACTCACTCGAGCGCCGATTGCTCCGGCTGCGTCCTGAGCCATAAACGGTTCCGAGCTGTTCGGCTTACCGTGCTCCCAATTTGATCTACCTGTGTAGTTGGACGAGCCGCTGGTGGATTTGTCACGGAACCGGACAGTGTAAACTCAGTGTACACCTACCAGCGGCAACTTCGCCCAGGCTCAGTAGTTGAGCTTCGAAAGGTACTGGTAGCTGGCTCTCAGGCTGTCTAACGGGTTCCCGGGAGTCTGGTCCTGCTCCACGAAGTAGTGCTGGACGTTCGCAGCCGCTGCCGCCTGCAGTACTTTCGGCCAGTCGATTACCCCATTACCGACCTCTTTGAAAGTGGCCTTGGGCACCGATTCGTTGTACCGCACCGGCGTGTCCTTCGCCTTATCTTTGAGGTGCAGCAGCGGAATGCGGCTGCCATGGGCCTCGAGGACCTCGACCGGGTCGTGTCCCGCGACGCTCACCCAGAAGCAGTCCATCTCGATTCCCACGAGTTTCGGATCGGTCTCTTCCAGCAGGACCTTGAACGGGAAGGTGCCGCCCATCGGCTGGAACTCGAAGGCGTGATTGTGATAGCAGAAGTGGAGCCCGGCGGCCCGGCACTTTTCGCCGGCGGCGTTCAGCGTCGCGGCCAGTTTGCGAATGACGTCCAGCCCGCCGCGCTCGTCGGGCGGCAGGTAGGGGAATACGGCATATTGGAAGCCGTGCTCCTTCACTTTGTCGATCACCCGGCTCAGATTGTCGCCCGACCCTTTGGTCACGTCCTTGGAATCGAGATGCATGCTCACCGGCTTGAGGCTGGTGGCTTTGAGCGACGGCCAGATGGCATCGAGTGTGGCGAAAGTAGCTTCCGCTTCGCGGTAGCCGATCGCGTCGATCGCCCGCAGCGTCTCGGCGGGCTTCTCCGGCAGCACATTGCGCACGGTATAGAGCTGAACTCCGATGGCCTGCAACTGGCGGGCGCGTCCGAGGGCGCACAATGCGGCGGCGGCGGAGCCGGCCTGTAGGAACGATCTTCTGGAAACCATGTTGCTATTATGCTAGGATCGTCTCACCAGTAGGTAGTCTCATGTTCAACGTCTCTGTCATCGTACGCCTCTCGATTCAATAGTCGGGGAACGTCTCCGGCAAGCCGATCGATCCACCCAAGCACAATAGAAAGGCTTTCTATGCAAGGCACCGCGAAAGCGGCCAGGTCGTCCCGCCTGCAAATTTTCAGAGAGGCGCTGGCGGGAAGCAGCCAGGATTTTACGGAAGGCAGTCTGACGCGCGGGATCGCGCTGCTCGCGATCCCCACAATTCTCGAAATGGCGATGGAGTCCACCTTCGGGCTGGTGGACGCCTTCTGGGTCGCGAAACTGGGGGCCGACTCGATCGCCGCCGTCGGCCTGACCGAATCGCTCGTCGTCATGATCTTCAGCATCGCCGCCGGTTTGAGCATGGCGGCCACCGCGACCGTCGCGCGCCGGATCGGGGAAAAGGACCCGGAAGGAGCCTCGATCGCCGCAGTGCAGGGTATCCTCTGCGGCCTGGCCGTCGCAGTGGTGACCGGAATCTGCGGCATTCTCTTTGCTCCGCAGTTGCTCGGCCTGATGGCTGCTTCGCCCGGTGTGATCGCGGTCGGCTCCCACTATACCCGCATCATCCTGGGCGGAAACTTCTGTATCCTGCTGTTGTTCTTGATCAACGGCGTATTTCGCGGCGCGGGCGACCCGGTATTTGCCATGCGCACCCTGTGGCTGGCGAATCTGATCAACCTGGTTCTCGATCCGTGCCTGATCTACGGCTGGTTCGGCTTCCCCAGGCTGGGTCTCGAGGGAGCGGCCGTGGCCACCACCACCGGCCGCAGCATCGGAGTGCTCTACCAGCTATGGATGCTCTTCCGCGGCAATGGGCGGGTGGCCGTCGCACGCCGTCACCTGCGCGTGGACTGGCCGGTGCTCGGCCGGATGCTGCGCCTGGGCGGCACGACCATCGTCCAGTACTTCATCTCGACGGCGAGCTGGGTCAGTCTGGCACGCATCAACGCCATGTTCGGCAGCGCGGCCGTGGCCGGTTACACGCTCTCGATCCGCGTCATTCTCTTTGCGCTGATGCCCTCCTGGGGGATCTGCAGCGCCGCGGCGACGCTGGTCGGCCAGAATCTCGGGGCCGGAAAGCCGGAACGCTCGGAGCGCGCCGTGTGGCTGGCGGGCTTCTACAACATGCTATTTCTAACCGTCCTCGGAGCCGTCTTCTTCATACTGGCGCGCCCCATCGTCAGCCAATTCACCGACGATGCGCGGGTGGTAGCGATGGGCGTCTCCTGCCTGCAACTCGTGAGCCTGGGCTACCCGTTCTACGCCTGGGGAATGACGATGGAGCAGGCCTTCAACGGGGCGGGCGATTCGAAAACGCCCACCTGGATCAATCTCTTCTGTTATTGGCTGTTCCAGATTCCGCTGGCGCTGTGGCTGGCCAGGGGCGTGAATCTCGGTCCGCGCGGTGTCTACCTCGCGATCTGCACGGCCGAATCGCTGCTGGCCATAGTGGCTATCGTGCTCTTCCGCCGGGGAAAGTGGAAAGAGGCGAAAGTATAGTGGGGCAAGCTTCAGCTTGCATCGGGCTTCAGCCCGATCCGGGCGGGCTGGAAGCTCAATGCAAGAAATACGTGCGATACAGCGTGTCCCGCTGCTTGGGGACGAACCCGGCGTCGCGGATGATCCGCCGCAGCTCTTCCTCGCTCGCGCGATGATGGGCGCCGGCAGCCGACACCACGTTCTCTTCGATCATGATGCTGCCCACGTCGTTGCCGCCGAACCGCAGTCCTAACTGGCACGTCTTTAAGCCTTGTGTGACCCAGGAGCTCTGCACGTTCTCGATGTTGTCGAGGTAAATCCGCGAAATCGCCAGCGTCTGCAGATATTCCACCGCGGTCGCTTCTTCCTTTACGAACCGCCCGAGCGAAGTGTTCTCGCGCTGGAAGGTCCACGGGATGAAGGCCGTGAAGCCGCCCGTCTCTTCCTGCAGATTGCGCACGAGCTCCAGATGATTCATCCGCTGCTCGATCGTCTCCCCGCAGCCGAACATCATGGTGGCCGTCGTCCGCATGCCCAACTGGTGCGCCGTGCGGTGGACGTCTATCCAGTCGTTGACCGAGCACTTCAGCCGGCTGATCCGATGCCGCACCGCGTCGTCCAGAATCTCCGCGCCGCCGCCGGGAATTGAATCGAGGCCGGAGTCCCGCAGGCGCGCGATCGTGTCCCGCAGGCTGAGCCCGCTGACGTCCGCGATGTTCGTCACCTCCGGCGCCGACAGGCAATGCAGATGGATCGGGAAGCGCTGCTTGATGCCGCGAAACAGCTCTTCGTACCACTCGATCTTGAGATCCGGATGGAGGCCGCCTTGCATCAGGACGCCCGTACCACCGAGGTCGAGCGTCTCCTGAATCTTTTCGTAGATGACCTCGTTCGGTAGTACATAGCCTTCCGCGTGGCCCATGGGCCGGTAGAACGCGCAGAAGCTGCAGTACTCCGTGCAGAAGTTCGTGTAGTTGATGTTGCGATCGATGATGTAGGAGACGATGCCTTCGGGATGCCACTTGCGGCGGATAGAGTCCGCCTCCATACCGATCCCGATCAGATCATCGGAGCGAAACCGTTCGAGAGCTTCTTCGCGAGTAATCATAGACAGCGGATATTTCTAAGATAACAGGTGTCCGCCGTCTATGCGGGTCAGGCTCCTACGGCGCTCAGCCTTTGCGACATCTCCTGTAAGAAGAGGTAAATGGTGAAGAGCGGTTTCGGATCTCCCTTACCCCATCGGTTTACCTGCCATTTGGCGCGCAGGTATTTGATCTCGGGTCGATCGGAAAGATCCAGGATGAATTGATAAGTCCCGCAGTAAAACTTCTGAGGGAAACTGGCGAGCGGCTTGGGCGCCCAATCCGTACCGTCGGAAGAACCCCAAATGGAGATATCGATGCTCTCCTGCTCGATGATCCTGGTAATTCCAAGAGTCAGGATTAAAGTTCCGCCTTGCTGATCGCCAAGGCTAAGTTCGGGACTCGTTCCGGCTTCGCGAACGGTAGTCTCCGGCAGCAAAAACTCTGGAAGCATCACTATCTTCCCCGCCGGCTGTTGGGGCCAGCTATTGGAATTTCAGCTTTAGGATATTGCGCCTAGCTAATTCCAGAGTCTCATATTTCTTGCAAAAACAAAAGCGGACCAGCTGCGAGCCCCTTCCCGGCTGTGCGAAAAACGACGACCCGGGCACGGATGCCACTCCGTACGTTTCAATTAAATTACGAACAAAACTCAGGTCACCGCCGAATTCCGATCCTGTAATATCCGCCATCACATAATATGCGCCGCGCGGAGGAATTACGTGGAGCCCCACCATCGCCAGGGTCTCAAGGATGTGACGCCGGCGCCCGTCATACTCTTCCGATAGGTGCGCATAATACTCGTTGCCCCAACTCAACGCGGTGACTCCCGCCTGCTGCAGCGGTGCGGCAGCGCCTACCGTGAGGAAATCGTGGACCTTCCGAATCGAGTCGGTCAGGTCGGGCGATGCCAGCACCCAGCCTACCCGCCAACCGGTCACCGAGTAGGTTTTACTCATGCTGTTCACCAGAATCGACCGCTCCCGCATCCCGGGCAGCGATGCAATGGGGATATGGACCGCGCCGTCATAGAGGATGTGCTCGTAGATCTCGTCCGTGATTGCCAGCGCGTCGAATTCCTGGCAGAGTCCGGCGATACATTCGAGTTCCTCTCTGGTGAAAACTTTGCCGGTCGGGTTATTCGGCGTATTGAGAATAATCGCCTTGGTCCGCGGGGTGAAGGCGCGCCGCAATTCATCGGGGTCGAACCGCCAGTCCGGCGGATGGAGGGAAACGTAGCGGGCTTCGGCGCCGCAGAGCTGTGTGTCGGGTCCGTAGTTCTCGTAGAAGGGCTCGAAGAGCACCACCTCGTCGCCGGGGTCGAGCACCGCCATCATGGAAGCGATCATCCCTTCGGTCGCACCGCAGCACACGGTGATTTCGCGCTCGGGGTCAAACTCCATTCCGTACGTGCGGGCGTACTTGGCGGCGATGGCATCGCGAAACGGTTTAGCGCCCCAGGTGATGGCGTACTGGTTGACGTCGGCGGCGATGGCGTCGGCCGCGGCCTGCTTCAATGCCTGCGGGGCGGGGAAGTCCGGAAAGCCCTGCGCCAGGTTGATCGCGCCGTGCCGCAAGGCGAGGCGCGTCATCTCGCGAATGACCGATTCAGTGAATCGCAGGGTCCGTTGGCTGCGAAATCGGGAACGAAGGGAAGCTACGGAAGACGACACCCTCCGAGATTATGAAATCCCGGAGGGTGAAGTAAAGCGCGGTTACCGCCAATGGCCGGCGACGAACACCCACTCGCCGCGGCGGCGCACCCAGTGGGCGGGGACCCACCGGGCATGCGGACGCGGAGGGGCCACCCAGGCTCCCGGCGCCCAGGCAAACGCGCGCCCATCCCACCGCTGGTACCCGGGAGTCCACACCCAGCCGCGGTGCGGCGCCCTACCCGGCCGCTCGACGACGGCTCGCGGCGGCGCTACCCGCACCACCACATCCGCCGCCATCGCACTGACTGCCAACACACCCGCGAACAGCGTGGCAACAATTCCTCTACGCAGCATGATTCCTCCTCAATTTTTGAATTGCGGATCAGCCCGCCGATGTCCCGCCGAGCAGATCCCGCGAGCCCAGCGATCGCCAGAACGCGAACACCGCGATTCCGAACAACAACAACATGGTCGCGAGCCCGGAGGGCACGTACCACGCCCTCCAATCGGCGCCGATCGTGATAGCGCCTGTGCAGTTTGTGAACACGATGGCTGCCACTGTGGCAACCAATCCAAATCTCAGCAGCACGAAGATCAGTAGCGCGTAGACCACGATGTAGATCGGGACCACCAGTTGCCATTCGCTGGAACGCGTGACTTCTCCTTCCAGCATGGTAAAGACGACGGCCGCCACCGCCGCTGCCGCCCAGTCCCTGTGCAGTAACCGGCGCAAACCGAAAATCAGGAAGAAGCCGATCATGCTGACGCGCAGGGCGTTGCCGATCATCCTCGCGGCGATTCCGATCCAATGGCGGGTTCCCAGGGTCGCCTCCAGTATGCCTCCGGTGTTCAGATTGTCGGAATGAGAGAGCCAAATGCCCAGGAACTGAAAGCCGGCCCAAACCGCACAGCCCACCACTGCGCCGATGAGGATGTGTGCACCGACCTGAGAATCCATCCATCGCCCTGCCAGCAGCCGGTTCCACGTGACGATCGAGTGCGGCCATCGTGCGCGCACTGCGGGCTCCAGAGCCAGGTAGACCAGCCAGACCAGGCCGGCCCAAAAGAGCCAGTCAGCCAGGCTCGCTTGCGCAAAATCGATCATGACATCGCGGGGAACTGCGTGGACCCAGCCGATCCATCCCAGCGCGCTCAGCAGCAACTGCGCCACGGCCAAACGCAGTGCTCCCTTCCGGTCGGAGCGGTCGAGCCGCCAGTTGCGTCGAGCCAGCAGCCCGACAAAGATGATGCCGATCACCAGAGCGGTATACGCCACCAGGTCGCTCACTCGCCGTACTGCGGCAGAGCCGGTTTCCCCGCCCGTGGCGGTGTAGGGATAGGTCACCAGTACGTCGGTGACGCGGCCCTTCCACCAGGCGATCCGTACTGTCACCGGTGTATCGGGGATCTTTGGGTGCTGCCCCCTCCAGGCGCGTATTGTGTCCGAGGCAAACAGCGGCGCGCCAGTCGGAGCGACCTCCTGAAAGGTGGAAACGTCGAAGTCCGCCGCCCTGAAGACTGCATCCGGTGCGACGGGAGGCGCCAGGTTCTGCGCGGAATCATAGGGCCTGCCCGAGAAGGCCAACAATTTACCATTGCCATCCAGGTCCACCTGGACCATGCCGGGGAGTGTTGGGGCAGGATTGTCCGTCGTGACTTCGCCGTAGGGGGAGGCCACCAGCGGAGCAGGACTTTCGCGATAGATGGACTCGATCGGCGCTTCCGCAGCCAGCCACTCCTCCCAGCGCTTGGGTACCTTCAACTCGCGGAGGTACCGGACCAGATTAGTTCTGTGCTCCAACCACAAGTCGGAATCCGCCGGCCGCTGAGTGTATCCGAAACTCGCCGCCACCTCGCGCGATCGGTGCGCCAGCACATCGGGCGAAGAATCGAGCGGTGCATGGTACATGGCGCGCGTCTTATAAGACAGGAACGGCGCTGCCAGCAGCGTCGCGCAGATCAGCGCCAGGCAGGGGATCGAGTAGCGTAGCGACATGCCTTCGCTCTGCCCGTGCGCGGCGACGACTTCGGGCGACGGCGTCTCCCCGGCGGCCAGCGCGGCGGCCAGAGGGTCCCCGCCCGGCAGCGCCACCATTACCGCCAGCGCGGTGGGAGGCCGCTTTTCCGGATCCGGGTCCAGGCAGCGGCGGATTACCTTTTCTACTGCCGGGTCGATTTCGGATGCGATCGACGTCATGCTCGTGATCTGCAGCGATTCCTGCAGATCCATCAACTGCCGCAGCGATTTCGCGTCGTAAGGCCGTTTGCCCGTAAACAGTTCGTAGAGAACCAGGCCGAGCGCGTAGATATCGCTGCGCGAGGTGACACCCGCTCCGCGAAGCTGTTCCGGTGACATGTAGGCCGGAGTGCCATTGCGCGCCTCGGCGCCGCTAAGCTGGTCGGCGATAGCCGCCAGTCCGAAATCCATGATGACCACCTCGCCCCGCTTGTTGATCATGATGTTTTGCGGTTTGAGGTCGCGGTGGATCACGCCGCGGTCGTGCGCGGCCGCGATGCCGGCGCACAGCTTGCGGGCCGTCTCGATCGCTTTATCGGCCGGCAGACGGCCGATCCGCGTGAGCAGGGATGCCAGATCTTCGCCGTCCACATATTCCATGGAAAGGAACGGCATGCCCTCGATTTCGCCGATATCGTAGACGCGGCACACATTCGGGTGCGAGACCAGCCGCGCCACCCGCACTTCCCCGTGGAACCTTTCGAGCAGGCGCGGATTCTGTCGAGCCTCCTCCGGCAGGAACTTCAGCGCGACCGCCTGGCCCAGCATCAGGTCGGTAGCGCGGTAGACCTCTCCCATGCCGCCCCGGCCCAGCAGGCCGAGGATGCGGTAACGCCCGCCCAGCAGAGTCCCCGCTGCAAAACGTCCCTCTTCGACGGCCGACGACGCTGAAGAGGTTATGGAAGAGATAGACTCGGCGCCTGCCGCGACCGTTTCGGCAATCGAGGGCGGCGTTTGGGGGGCCATAAGAAAGATTCTACTTCGCCGGAGGCGGCCTGCAGGCATGCCCGATTTTCGACGGCTCGCGCGCTCCCCCTCTCGCCTGATTACCAAAGTCGCGGTTGTGAAGTTATCGGCGATCAGTTACTTTAATAGCTCGTATCGGAGGATACGTATCTTGCGCAGCCTTCTAGTTATAGGGCTATTCTCTTCCTTACTCCTTTCGGCGGCTGAGAATCGAATTGCCGGGAGCATTGTCCAGGGCAGGTTGGTGAGCGTTCCGGGAAGCGCCGCAGGGCGAGCGCGGGCGAGCTTCGACCGCGGTCCGGCCGATTCGAAAATGCCGATGGAGGCCGTCACGCTACTGCTCCGGCCCGACCCCTCGCTCGAGGCCTTTCTCGCCGACGTCCAGAGTCCGGCTTCGCCCAGTTACCACCATTGGTTAACTCCCGAGCAGTTTGCCGATCGCTTCGGGCTCACGCAGCCGGATATCGACAAGATTACGGCGTGGCTCACCTCGCAGGGGCTGCGGGTTACGCAGGTCGCACGCGGCCGGCACTGGATCACGGTCAGCGGCAGCGCGGGCGCGGTTAGCCGCGCGTTCCACACGGAGATCCGCACGTTCAGCGATGGGCAGGAAGTCCACTTTGCCAACGCCACGGACCCCCAGGTGCCCGAGGTTCTGGCGGGAATCGTCGCGGGATTCGCCGGCCTCGACGATTTCGGCCCGAAGCCCCTGTCGGTGCGGCCCCGCTACACCTCGCGCGGTTATCACTATCTCTCTCCCGACGATTTCGCCACCATCTATAACCTGAAACCTCTCTATAGCCAGGGATATGACGGTACGGGCCAATCGATCATGGTGATCGGCCAGACGGCGGTCGACTTATCGGACATCGGCCTGTTTCGCACGCGCTTCGGGTTGCCACCCAACGATCCGCAGATCGTGCTCACCGGCCCCGACCCCGGGAAGCGCAGCGGCGACATGGTCGAAGCCGACCTCGACCTGGAATGGGCAGGCGCCATCGCGCCGCAGGCCAAGGTGATCTACGTCTACGCCGGCAGCGTCCTGACTTCGCTGCTCTACGGTGTGGATCAGAACCTGGCGCCGGTGATGACCCTGAGTTACGGCGGCTGCGAGCAATACTACACACCGGCCTGGCGCTATGTGGCGCAACAAGCGGCGGCGCAGGGCATCACCTGGATGGTTGCGTCCGGCGATCAGGGCGCCGCGGCATGTGACTATACTGCCGCCACCCCGCAAGCCTCCAAGGGCGCCACGGTCACCTGGCCGGCGGGAATTCCCGAAATCGTCGCCGTGGGCGGAACCACCTTCAACGAAGGCACCGGCACATATTGGAACTCGACTACGAACGCCGGCGGGGGTTCCGTGATCTCGTATATTCCCGAAACCGCCTGGAACGATTCGGACCTCTATACCGAGCTGCTCGCCACGGGCGGAGGCGCCAGCGTGTTGTACACGAAGCCGACCTGGCAAACGGGCCCCGGGGTACCGGCCGACGGCGCGCGCGACGTCCCCGATGTCTCGTTCGCCGCTTCTCCGGCACACGATCCCTACCTGCTGACGACGAGCGGCGTACTGACGGCCGTCGGCGGAACCTCCGCCTCGAGCCCGGCGTTCGCGGGGATCGTTGCCCTGCTGAACCAGTACCTGACTTCCAAGAGCGTTTTGTCCCAGCCGGGACTGGGCAATCTCAATCCGGCGCTCTACCGGCTGGCGCAAGCCTCGCCCGAAGCGTTTCACGATGTGACCACGGGCGACAACCGCGTTCCCTGTGTGCAGGGCAGCCCCGATTGCCACGACGGCGTGGTCGGATATGCGGCCGGCAGTACTTACGACCAGACCACCGGCCTCGGCTCGATAGACGCCGCCATGCTGGTCCAGAAATGGAATACCGGCACCGCGACCACGCTCTCGCTTTCGACGGATAACCTAACGCCGGGCATTGATGACAGCGTCACTCTTACGGCCGCGGTCCACGCCGGCGGCAGTGCCGCGGCTACCGGCACCGTGACGTTCACGACCAATGACACCCTGTTGGGAACGGCAGACGTAGTCTCGGGTGCGGCGAAGCTGACTGTCCCGGCCGTGCGGATTGCCGCCGCGAGCGGACTGATTTCGGCGGTCTACAGCGGCGACAGCGTCTACGACAGCTCGAGCGCCGATCTGAGGATTACCGTGGCGCCGCCCGCTTCCGGCTCTGGAGTGGTTCCTACGATCACTCCGAATCCCGCCTATCAGACTCCTTCGACGGGCGATCCGAGCTGGTCGATTTCCGTCACCCTGAAAGAGATCGCGGGCGTGTCCACGACCCTGACCAGCCTCAATATCGATGGCGACGATTACACTTCCCAAATCGTGAGCTTCTTCAAGACGGCGAACATTCCGGCTCATGGTTCGATCACGGGCAGTATCCGGGTCACGGAAATCACTCCTCCGTTCGACAGCGTCTTTCACTTCACCGGCACCGACGCCGGGGGCGCTATATGGACGCGTGACGCCACCGTGCGCCTGCTGGGGCCGGCCGGTCCGGCGCTCGTGCCCTCAATCGCGTTGACCGGCACACCGCAGACGGTGCAGCGGAATCCGCAGGCCGATCCTTCCTGCCAGTGGGTCCACCAAATCCTGGTGCAGGAGCAGAGCGGCTTCACCGTTCAGTTGACCAAGCTCTTGATCAATGCCACGGACCTGACCGGCCAGATTCAAGCCATCTTCGGCACGACTCGCCTGGCGCCTTTCGGCAGTCTGGAAGGCACCATCTGCTGGAACAGTACGCAATCGCCCGGCACCAAGACGGTGCAATTGACCGGCCTGCTGGAGACCGGCAGCAGCATCAGCGCCTCAATGGATATCAGCCTCGCGGACGCCTCCGCATCGCCTGCCGCGTTTTCGGCGGACCGGACCGGCGTGTCGTGGCAGGTTGCCGGATCGTCGACCGGCGCTTCGTCGATGGTGGCGTTGACTTTTTCGGGCAACTCCCCGCACTGGTCGGCATCGGTGGCGCCGGCCAACCGTACCGCCGCTTGGCTTTCCGTCTCTCCGGCGTCCGGCAGCGGGTCGGGAACGCTCACCCTACAGGCCTCGACAGCCGGGTTGTCGGCGGGCGCCTATCGAGCGATTGTGACCATCCAGGCTTCCGATGCCGTTCCGCAGTTGATCGAAATCCCCGTGACCTTGACGGTATCCCAATCCGGCACGATGTCGGTTGCAGGCGCGGGCAATGGAGCGTCATTCCGCTCCGTCTTCGCGCCGGGGATGCTGGCGAGCGTATTCGGAACCACGCTGGCCCCAGACACCGAGGCGGCCCTCTATCTGCCCTTGCCTCTCTCGCTCGCGGGGGTATCGGCGACAGTCAATGGAATTACCGCGCCGCTCTATTACGTGTCGCCAGGCCAAATCAATCTGCAGATCCCGTACGAGGCGGGTTCCGGGCCGGCGGTATTGGCGATCAACAACCACGGCAGCGTCGCCTCGCTGCCGATCTCGATCGCCGTGGCCGCTCCCGGTATCTTCACCGACGGCTCCGGCAACCTGGTTCCCACAGCCAGCGCCGCGCGGGGGCAGACCATCGCCATGTACATCACGGGGGATGGCGACGTGACTCCGACACTTGCGACTGGCGCGACACCCTCTTCGAGCACAGCGCTTTCAAAGCTGCCGAAGTCCCGGCTGCCGCTCTCGGTCACCGTGGGCGGAGCTACGGCGACGGTGCTCTTCGATGGAATTCCGTCCGGTTTGACGGGCGTGACCCAGGTCAACTTCACGATACCGGGCGACGCGCCCCTGGGCGCGCAGCAGGTGGTCGTGACGGTGGGCGGCGTGGCATGCCCCGCCGCAAGCCTGAACGTGACCCAGTAGGCGCCGCGCTTACTGGAACATTTCGGCGAGCACGCGGCCGACCGACCCGGCGGGAGTTTCCACCGAGAGGATGGTCGCGATCGTCGGCGCGATATCGTTCACCGCGATGTCTTCATGGTACTGGCCCGCGCGGATGCCCGGGCCCATGAAGACCACCGGCACATGATTGTCGTAGCTGAACGGCGACCCGTGGGTGGCGCCGCTGCTTCCGAACACCCAGTAGGGTTCGAGAATGAATTCGATATCGGCGCCGCGTTCCAGGTTATAGCCATTCACGATGCTGCGGGAGACACCGTCGTTGGGTACCGCGCCAGCGGCGATTTGATGCTTCGTGTAGACGCGGGCGACGTGGGGTACCGTCCTGACGGCCTCGGCCGCGACGTCTTCCACGGCGGCGAGATCCAGATTCTTCTGGGCAATCAGATCGCGGTTCAAAAAGAGCGCGAGTTCGGCGTTTCCGAGCATCCATTCGCCCTCGCCGTACTTCTTCACCAGTGCGGACTGCACGGCGTTGCGGACCAGGCTCGCCGGTTCGCGTCCGCCCGGCATATGGTTCGCGGCGGC
Source organism: Terriglobia bacterium (assembly GCA_963796675.1). Lineage (GTDB taxonomy): Bacteria > Acidobacteriota > Terriglobia > Bryobacterales > Bryobacteraceae > CAWCDJ01. Next base: position 27,118 of record CAWCMS010000009.1, on the reverse strand, counting down.
TTCCTCGGTCGAAGGCGACACGCCGTGGTCTGCCGTCAGCACGATCAGGGTGTTGTCCAGGCCGACTTCCTTGTCGATTGCCTGGAGAAGCTTGCCCAGGATGGCGTCGGTTCGCACCGAGACGTCGTGCGCTTCGGGAGAATACGTGCCGTAGCGGTGGCCGACGTAGTCGTTCGACGAAAAGCTCACGGTCAGGACATCGGTGACATCGTGTTTGCCCAGTTGCTCGGCCGACAGCGCGCGTTCCGCAAACGCTTCGACCAGCTCATTACCGATCGGCGTGGCTTCGAGCGCCGAATACAACTTTTCCGGCTCGGTCGGCATCTTGTGGGTCAGCCAGGTGGAGCCGCGATACTTCGCCGCCGGCTCCCCGCTGTTGAAGTCCTTGACCCAGCCCGGCAGGTCGGAGAAGTAGTAAGTGCTGCTCACGAAGTTGCCTGTCTTGGCGTCGAACCAGTAGGCGCCGTTGGCCATGTGGCCGGACGGCAGAATCGCCGCGCGGTCTTTCAGCGATATGCCGACGACGCGCGATTTCCGGTTGTCCGACATTTTCAGTTCGTCGCCCACTGTGCTCACCAGCAGTCGGTGCGGTGACGAGCCCTCTCCCGAGCCGCCCAGCAGTTTGGTCCCGCTGTCGCTGACGCTGGTGACCTGCTTGTGCTCGCCGAAATCGTACCATTCGTTGCCAATGATGCCGCTGATCGACGGAATCGCACCGGTCAGAACCGTGCTGTGCCCGACAGCAGTCACGGTCGGAAAGTGGATATACCGGGCGTTCGTAAAGACCGCACCTTGTGTCAGGAGGCGGTCGAAACCGGCGTGATACTCGCTGCGGAACCGGGTCAGATAGTCATAGCGGAACTGATCGATGACGATGGCCACCACCAGTTTGGGCTTTTTCGGCGTGGCGGCAACCAGGCTCGCCGCCAAAGAGAGCAGAATCAGAAGCTTCTTCATGGGAGTTCGAAATCCAGGTTAGCATGCGGGGCTGGCGAGGCAATTACAGCCTCCAGGGGAGGAGGTGTCAAGCCGCTGTACACCGGGTCCGCGGCCTGTGTGTCCACGCGCTTGACACATACCGTTGAGAATCCCGGCAAACACCTCATTTGAAACGATAACGGTCTTGGGCTCACAAATGCATTGACATGGCTGCCATGTCACAGAAAGATCTGCCAATGATTCTGATGAGCAAGCCGGTTCTTGAAAAATCGAAAGACCGGAGGAGCAAGTCCCGATTCCCGATTCAGCGCGAACTGCGGTACAAGGTGCTCAGGGACCGCCGGGTGGTGGAAGCCGGAACCGGCAAGACACTCAACTTGGGGAGCGCCGGAGTGGCGTTCCGTGTCGATCACGACCTCGCACCGGGCGTATTGGTGGAGCTTTCGATCAGTTGGCCGGTGCTGCTGGACGACACCTGTCCCGTGCGGTTGGTCGCCTTCGGTCGATTGCTTCGGAGCCGGGGCGGCATCTGTGCCTGTACGATCGACAAGTACGAGTTCCGCACGCAAGCGAGAGTGATGCAGACTCTACCGGCGCGAACCGACACGGTATTCCAGCGTTGGGCGGACGGCCTGCTTCGAGAACGAGTGCGCGGCGTCGTGCAGGCCTCGGCCAGCTAGTCCGAGTTGGACTTGGTGGTCGAGGGCTTGCTCTCGGACTTGCTGGAATCCGATTTCGACTCGGATTTGCCGCCGGGGGAAGAGGATGAGGGCGATTTCCCGTTCCTTGCGTAGTCCGTAATGTACCAGCCGGTTCCTTTGAACTGCAGAGCGGGCGCGGAAATCAGACGTTCCAGTTCGCCGCCACATCCTTCATGTTCTGTCAGCGGCTCGTCGGCAAACTTCTGTCTAACCTCGAACGTTTCGCCACATTTGTGACAGCGATAGTCGTAAAGCGGCATATTCTTTGTGAGGATCCAAGCTCAAACTGCCTCTATTCTACCAGATGCCCGCAACCAGCCCGCCGATTCACCCGTAGCGGGGGAGTCTGCCGCAATGTTAAGGAAAATTTAAAGTTAGATCCGCTAACCCTGTAGAGTCTGGCGCCGTCCTATCCAACAGAATGATTCGAAGAGCAGCCATCACGGCTTTTTTGGTGCTAGGCGCAATGGCCATCGCACCGTCGACGCCGTCTGCATACGACCGGCTGCTGGCATCTGCCCAGAAATTCCAGCGGCACTTCGAGGATCTCGGAGGCGCGGGGCATTCGCTCAGTACGATTGAGCGATTCTTCTTCAGCCTTGCCCTGACGACCACCCAGGAGCCGCAGGGCCTGCTGCATCCGCCACAGCGAAGCTAGGGGCGGCGCAGGCCTTGCGGCCTGCGCCTGAAAGGCTACTTCTTCCGCTTGGTGACGGTGCGCTTCCTGGCGGGAGCTACCGTGCAGGGATCGGTCTTCAACCCTGTGATCTTGTCCTTGCTCGTCTCCATCGTGAGCATGAACGGATCGGGTGTGAAGGTACGCGGAATTCCGTCGAACTCGATTTCGCCCGCCACCGGCTTTCCGGTCAGGGGGGCCTCGAGCTTCAGAGTGATTTCGGGAATTCCGGCCACTCCGGGCTTGGTCGGGTCGCTGATCGCCACCAGCAGCTCTTTCGAGCGGCAGGCCGGCTTTCCACTCACGACCATACCTTTCAAAGCGCGGCCGTTTTCGCCGTGGACATCCGCGTCTTTGAGCTGGCCTTCGAAGTATTGCGTCCCGTTGGTATCGGTCAACTGCCGCTTAATCCCCATCCACAGGGCGAACTGTGGATGATTCAGCGTGAATTCCTTTTCTTTTCTGGCCGATACTGCCGAAGCGGTCTCGATCGCAAAGCCGGCCGGCGGCAGGGGCGAGGCTTTGGCCTGTTCCTTCAACTGGTCGAGGCCGTCGGTGCTGCCGTGGTACGTGTTGTAGGCGCTGGTCGCGTAATCGGTGATCTTCTTCGGATCGGTGGTCCCGCCCAGGCTCGGATCGATCATCGAGGCGCGGACGAACTGGTAAATCGCGCGCGGACCGAAATCGGTCGCTTTGTCGGGCTGGCTGCGGGCCTCACAGGCCAGGGCCGTACCGAGATTGTAGGAAATCGCCGCAATGTCGGGATGCTCGCCGAGTGCCTTCGTATAGTCGGCATCCGCGGCTGCGCAATCCTTGGGAGTCTTGGCCATCGCCTGGTTCCCGGGGATCAGGGCGATGGCTCCGAGAGCCGTCTTGGCGCGCTTCTCGATGTCGGCGCGGGCGGCAGCCCACTGCGCAGCGCTCGTCGCCGCCGGCTTGTTCTCTTCTACAAAATACTTCGGCGCGAAATCGAGCAGGTCCCGCGCCGCCTTTTCGCCCAGGGCGATCTGCTCCGCCGTGGCGTTCGGCGTGGCGGCCACATTCCATGCCACCTGGTAGAGTACGTTCAGCTTGCTGAGTCCCGCGGCTTTTTCCGGAAAGACCGTGTCGAGGCCTTTATTGATGAGCTGCGCTCCGTACTCCAGCACTTTGGCGGGCTGGGGCGGGTTCATCTTGCTGTAGGCCAGCATGTACATGTACAGCCGGTCGTCTTTGTAGTCGGAATCCGGGTATTTCTGGGTCCAGGTATCGAGGTCCTGAATTTCTTTTTGCGAGTTGTTGGCGTCTTTAATCGCCTCGTTGTAGATGTCGTACTCGCCCTGGTCCTTCACCTTCTTGGTTTTGGCGGCTGGTGCAGCCGCCTGGGTCTGAGCGCTCAGGAAGGGCGCAGTCCCCGTCAGTGCGAACGCACCGAGCACGAACGAAACCGTGACAGTCTTCAGTGCTTGATGAATTGTCTGGTTGTGAATTCTGCGAACCACGAAAGGAAACCCCCCAAAAATGGAACCGGCGGCCAAAGCCGCCGGTGTTCAGTGCCTATTGATTACTTCTTCTTACCCACGCTCTTCCTTACGCCGGTTCTTGCCGGCGCGCACGGGTCCATCTGCAAGCCGTCGATTTTCGACTTGTCCGTATCCATCGTCAACATGAAAGGATCTTTGAGTAAAGCTCGAAGGGGCGCCATCGAATTGAATCTGATTGCCGGCCTGCGGCTTGCCCGTCAGAGCGGTCTCCAACTTCAAGGTTACCTCAGCATGTTCGGCGTCGGAAATGGCGACCACCAATTCCTTGGAGCGGCAGGAAGGCTTACCTTCGAGGACCGTGCCCTTCAGCGCCTTGGAGCCGTTCTGACCGGCGATCTCGGTACCCTTCATGGTCGATTCGTAATATTGATCGCCATTCGTGTCGGCCAGTTGCCGCTTGATTCCCATCCACAGCGCCAGCTGCGGATTCTTCTCCATGAACTCTTTCTCTTTTTCCGCGGCGATTTCGGAGGCCGTCTTGATCTTGAAATCGGCGGGCGGGAAGGGCGCCTGTACGGCCAGCTGCTTCAACTGCTGCAGCCCTTCGGCATCCGGACCGTGGTACGAAGTGTAGACCTTCTCCAGGTAGGTCGCTGCGGTTTTGTTGGTGGCCGCCGCATCGGGTCCCCACTTGCCTGGGTCGACCGTCGCCGCGCGGGCGACTTCGTAAATCGCGACCGGCACTTTCTCCGGCTTCCTCTGTGCGATCTGCGCGCCGCCGAGGGCGAACGCGATCTGCGGGCAATCCGGGTACTGCTGGAGCGCCTTGGTGAAGGCCCCTTCCGCCCCTTCGTAATCCTTCTTGTTCTGTGCCTGCGTGCCGGGCAGCATGGCCACGAAGAGCAGCGCCGCGCGCATGTCGCTCTCCACCTTCGCCTTCGCCTGGTTCCACTGGTCGTCACTTGCGGCGGCCGGCTTATTCGCGGCAACAAAGTAGGTAGGGACGAACTCCAGCCCTTCCTTGGCGGCCTTCTCGCCGATCGCGAGTTGATCCGGGCTTGCATTCGGAAGCTGGCGGATGCTGTACGCCGAGAGCGCGTAGATGTTCAATGCATCGAACGGCGAATAGCTCGCCTTAATGTCCTTCGACATCAACTGCGATGCAATTTCGAGCACCTTGGCGGGTTGGTTTGACCCGCTGTAGGCGCGGAGGTAATAGTACGTCCGCTCATTCGCGAAATCAGTCTGGGGGTACTTCTGAGTCCACGTGTCGAGGTCGGTCACGGCCTTCGTAAAGTTGTTGCCGTTGACGTCTTTCACGACATCGTTGAATACGTTGTACTCTCCCTGATCCTTATACTTCTTCTCGGGTTTGGCTGTACCCTGTGCGCTTGCCTGCCGGGCGGCGCCGGCGAATACGATTGCGCCGATAGCAGCAACAGCCGCCATTCTTCCCATGATTCGATAGCACTTATGCACGTGCGCCTCCTGCCTGTTTCCGGCTCTGGTTGTCGAAAAGACCTGGTATTCCGCTGTCGCTACCTGGCGTAGGCGCCCCCGGCTCGCATTGGCCGCCGAGGACACTTGCGGAGTATAGCCAAACCACTTTCGTGGTGCAAGTCATTCGACTCCGCTTATTGCGGACTGGTTCCGAATCCCAAATCATATCAGATCAACGCTATGCTGGAAGTCGCCCTCGATGCGATACCTGGATCTTTCGGTCATCCTGGTCTACCTGTTGGCCATCACGTGGTTCGGCGCCCGCTTCCGCAGCGGCACCAAAAACCTGCGGGATTATTTTCTAGGCGGCCGTAACGCCCCTTGGTGGGCGATCAGCCTCTCGATCGTTTCCGCCGAGACCAGTACCCTTACGGTCGTTGGTACTCCGGCACTGGCATTCACGGGGAATATGGGTTTCCTGCAGCTGGTGCTGGGCTACCTGCTTGCCCGCATCGTCATTTCTTTCCTTTTTCTGCCGCAATACTTTCGGGGTGAAATGTTTACTGCGTACGAACTGATGCGCCGCCGCTTCGGCGAACGCATCCGCAAACTCACCGCCTCGATATTCCTTGTGACGCGGGCACTTGCCGAAGGGGTACGGGTCTTCGCCATTTCTTTGGTGATTTCCATCGTTCTCGGAACCGGCGAAATCCCTTCGATTGTTCTGATTGTCGTCCTCACGCTGTTCTACACCTTCGAAGGTGGTATGACCGCCGTGATCTGGACGGACGTGATCCAGATGACCCTCTATGTGGCCGGCGCGGTGGTCAGCTTTTTCGTCATCCTGGGGCAGATTCCGGGAGGTTGGCACCATGTCGCCGCCGTCGCGGGCGCGGCCGCCAAATTTACCATCTTCGATTTTCGCTTCTCGCCGGACATGGCGTTTTTCTCCCGCACCTACACTTTCTGGGCCGGACTGCTGGGAGGCTGCTTCCTGACCACCGCGAGCCACGGCACCGATCAGCTTATGGTGCAGCGCCTCTTGAGCGCGCGCGACGAACGGCAGAGCCGGATCGCGCTGTTTTCAAGCTGGGCCGTGATCCTCGTGCAATTCACCCTCTTCCTGCTGATCGGCATCCTGTTGTTCGTGCACTATCGCGATATCGGCCGCCCTGCTCCGCAGCAGACCGATCGCATTTATCCCGAATTTATCTGGAACAGTTTGCCGACCGGTGTGGCCGGATTGGTGACGGCCGCGATTCTGGCCGCCGCCATGGCGAACCTGAGCGCCGCGCTGAATTCTCTGGCATCGACCACGGTCGTGGATTTCCTGCGTGCGCGAACCAGTGCCATTACCGAGAACCGCGCCATCTATATCGCCCGCATCTCGACCATCGTCTGGGGCGTCGTTCTGCTGGGGATCGCCATCGGTGCGCGCCATTCGAAGTCGGTGCTCGAAGCCGGATTGACCATCGGTTCCATCCCCTTCGGAGCGCTGCTGGGCGTTTTTTTGCTCGGCATCCTCACCAAAAAGCCCGGAGAATGGGCGGCGATTGCCGGAACGATCTGCGGCCTCACCGCCGTTCTTTGGGTCCACTTCAAGACGCCGGTTGCCTGGACGTGGTACGTTTTCATCGGCGCGGTGGTGACTTTCCTGGCGGCGCTCGTCGCCTCCCTGTTCGAAAAGGCTTCGGAACCCGTCGAGCCTGGGCCGCATCTCGGATCACATTAGGGTGCAAATGGAAAAGCTTTCTTCCCGAATCGAACTCAAACGCGACCTGGGTACCTGGGCGGCGGCATCGATCGTCGTCGGCACTGTGATCGGCAGCGGCATCTTTCTGGTGCCGCAGTCGATGGTCCAGCGGGTGGGCACGGTGCACATGGTTTTCTTTGTCTGGGTCTTCGGCGGCTTGCTCTCTCTTGCCGGCGCGCTCAGCTACGCCGAATTGGCCGCGGCCATGCCCGAGGCCGGAGGCGAGTACGTCTATCTGCGCGAAGCCTACGGCCCGATGTGGGGATTCCTTTACAGTTGGACCCAGATGTGGGTGGCAAAGAGCGGCTCGATTGCCACGCTGGCCACTGGTTTTTTCTATTATTTGACGAATTTCTTTCCCGCGCTCGACACGGTTTTCTATCGGCTGCCTCTGCCCATCGGACCTCACGGCGGCCCGCTCGAGTTCCGTTACGGACAATTGTTCGCGATGGCCCTGATCCTTTCGCTGGCCTGGCTCAACTACTTCGGCGTGAAACTGGGCGGCGACGTGCAGGTGGCGGTGACGGTGTTGAAGGTCGCGCTAATTGCCTTTATTATCATCGCGGGATTGGGCTTCGGCGCGAGTCCGGCGGCGGTGAAGGCGGCGCCCTCGATTCCGCTGACCTCGGCCGGATTCTTCGCCGCCCTGGTGGCGGCGCTCTGGGCGTACGACGGATGGAACAACGTCAGCATGGTGGCTTCGGAGATCCGCCAGCCCCAGCGCAATCTGCCGCGCGCTTTGATTTGGGGAACGATCGCGGTAATTGGGATTTATTTATTGGCAAATAGCGCGTATTTTCACGTTCTCAGCGCGGGAGAGGTCGCCGCGTCGCCGCGCGTTGCCGCCGAAATGATGCGCCGGATCCTTGGCGGCGCGGGGGCGGGCGCGGTTTCGATTGCCGCCATGATCAGCATTTTCGCCGCGCTCAACGGGTCGATTCTCTCCGGCTCGCGGGTGCCCTATGCGGCGGCGCGCGACGGCTACTTTTTCCGCGCGATGGGAAATGTCCACCCGCACTACCGCACGCCTGCGGTCTCTATCCTTGCGATGAGCGCGTGGGCCGCGCTGGTGGTGCTCTCCGGCCGCTACGACCAGCTCTTCACCTATGTGATTTTTGCCAGCTGGATTCTTTATGGCATGACCACCGCGGCGGTGATCGTGCTGCGCCACAAGCGCCCCGATATGCCGCGTCCCTATCGCACCATCGGATATCCCTGGGTTCCAGCAGTTTTTGTCGGCGTTGCGTTTGTTTTAGTACTTTCCACTTTAATTGACTCTCCGCGCGAGTCTTTCATGGGGATTGCCATGATTATTTTAGGCCTGCCCTTTTATTTTTATTGGAAAAATCGGCGAAGCGAGAGTTCGCAAAGGATGTACTAGGCATAACGTTCCGTACTATGGCGTGCAATTTCGCCCTTGCCATTTTCTTCCTTTCTATTGAAATTCGCGCGCATTGGGTAGAAAATTAGAGCAGACACTGACCACAGTGCAGATTCGGCCGCGGCAACCCGCGAAGCGGCATTCACGGCCGGGAGGGCAATTTGATGGACGTCAGTAAGATCCTTTCCGAGCTGCGCGAGGAACGTCAGCAGATCGAAGAGGCTATTTTGAGCCTGGAGCGTCTCGCGCGGGGCCGGGGACGCCGCCGTGGAAGACCGCCGGCATGGATGGCGGAAGTCACCACGAAGCGCCGCGGACGCCCGCCGGGAAGCAAGAATAAAGTCAGCACGGCGAGCGCTGCCAAGGGTTCTGCAGTCGCCTAAGCCGCTGCCTATCACAAAAAGGGCCGGAGATCAGTGCGGATCTCCGGCCCTTTTTGTGTCTTGGCGCGCGAATCGTCAGAGACGCTGCGGCGCCGATCCCAATTTCACCTTAATCTCCTGCTTGCCGCGATTGCGAAGGACCGTCAGATTCAACCAGTCCCCGCCGTGTTTCTGGCTCATGACTCGCTGCAGGGAACGGGTGCCTTCCACCGGCTGCCCGTCGATTGCGACAATCAAATCGCCTCCGATGCCAACCGGATAATTGGAAACAATCACGCGCCGCGTGGGGCCGCGCAATCCCGCTTCTTCGGCCGGCGAGCCCGGATCGATGGACTGGATCAGCAGTCCGCCTTCCTCCGGCAGTCCGAGCATGTCTGCGAGATCGCCAGACACCGGCAAGACGCTGATGCCCAGCACCGGCGGCGAGACGTGCCCGCTCTTCGCGAACTCGTCCAGCATCCCCTTCGCGCGATTGATCGGCAGCGCGAAACCGAGGCCGATATTTCCCTGCGGTCCGTAAATCGCCGTATTAATCGCGATCACATTTCCGTGTGAATCGAGCAGTGGGCCGCCGCTGTTTCCGGGATTGATGGCGGCGTCGGTTTGGATCATGCCTTCCAGGCGCTCTTCTTCCGTTTCGATACTGCGGTCGAGCGAACTCACGATACCGGTTGTCAGGGTGCCGCCGAAACCGAACGGATTGCCGATGGCCAGCACCTTCTGGCCGACTATCAGGTGGTCGGAATCTCCCAGCTTGAGGGAAGGCAGTTTCCTGCCGGCATCGATCTTGATGAGCGCCAGGTCGTTGCGCTGGTCCGTGCCCAGGATGCGCGCTTTGAAGCTTTTTTTGTCGGCCAGGGTTACGGTCAGCTGGGCTGTGCCGCGTACCACGTGGTAATTCGTCAGAATCTGGCCGTCCGGATTAATAATAAAGCCGGACCCCGCGCCTTTGCCCTGGGTGGCGCCCCAGAACCAATCCTCCTGCACCACAATCGACGTGATATTGACCGTTGCGTCACGGGAGCCGTGATAGATATCGATATTGTTCTGCTCGTCGGGCGTATATCCGCCCGCCGCGGCAGCCGCCGGCTCGGACCAGAGCCGCTCAAACCCGCCCGCCGGCCGCAATACCTTGCCCACGTCCCAGTGCGAGGCGGAAGTGAGATACAAAAACACCGCCACCAGGGCGGCTGCCAGGGCGAACGGTCGCAAAACTTTCATGATTCAATTCTCCGTAAAGCTTCGTAGACGGCACGGGTTTGCCGCAGCGTATCCTCTTTTTCTCCCGATGTATCTATGACGAAATCGGCGAACTTTCGTTTCTCGGCCAGGGGCATCTGCCGGCTCAGGCGGGCCCGGACATCGGTCTCGGCGGCGCCCTCGCGCCGCATCGCGCGCTCCATTTGCTGCTCTTCCCGGCAGGTCACCAGGACAATTTTGTCATAGCGGCGGTAGCTGCCGGTTTCGATCAAAATGGCCGCTTCCACCACCACAATCCCTTTCGGTTCGAGCCGGGCATAATCGGCCATCAGCTCCACTTCACGCCGGTGAACCGGCGGATGCACCAGGCTGTTGAGCCGCTCCAGCCGAACGGGGTCGCCGAAAACCCGGGATGCCAGTGCGCGCCGGTCGATCTCTCCTTCCGGTCCGAGAATCTCCGGGCCGAACTCCTCGAGCACGGCGTGGTAAGCCTCTCCGTCGCGGGCCAGAACCTGGTGGCCCAGCTCGTCCAGCTCAATCACCAGGCATCCACAGCGGGCCAACGCCTCCCCGACGAATGACTTCCCGCAGGCGATGCCTCCCGTCAGGCCGACCTTCAGCATTGGGCGGCGCGGCGTTCCGCGGAGGCCACCGTATTGACCATCAGCATGGCGATCGTCAGCGGCCCCACGCCGCCCGGCACCGGCGTATAGGCCGACGCCTTCTCCGCCATATCGAGCGGGTTGACGTCGCCCACCAGCACGTTGCCACGCTTGTCGAAAGCGGCCAGCCGCTCCTCGGAATTGCGGAAGATCCGGGCGACCTCGTCCCTCGACTCGATGCGCGTGGTGCCCACGTCGATCACGGTGGCGCCGGGACGGATATGCTCCGCGGTGATCGCAGCCGGGCGTCCCATCGCCGCGACCAGAATTTCGCCCTCACGGCAGACCGCCGCAAGATCCGGCGTCTTCGAGTGGCAGATCGTGACCGTGGCGTGCTCGTGCAGCAACAGCATGGCGACCGGCTTGCCGACGATGTCGCTGCGCCCCACCACGACTGCGCGCTTCCCGGCGATGGGGATCTGATACCGCTTCAGAATTTCGATGATGCCCGCCGGCGTGCACGCGCGCGGACCGGGAAGTCCGGCGACCAGCTTGCCGACGTTCATCGGGTGGAAGCCATCGACATCTTTCTCCGGCGAAACGGCCAGCAGGATGCGCTTGGTATCGACCTGCGCAGGCAGGGGAAGCTGCACCAGGATGCCGTCGATCTCGGGGCGCCCGTTGAGGCGCTCGACAATATCGAGCAGTTCGGCGGTCGAGATGCTGTCGGGGGGAGTGATCGATTCCGAATAAATGCCGAGGTCGTGACAGGCCTTGATTTTGTTGCGGACGTAAATTTCGGATGCCGGGTTGTTGCCCACCAGGACCACCGCGAGTCCCGGAGGCCGCCCCTGTGCGGAGAGCGCCGCAACACGAGGCTTCAGTTCGTTCTTGATGTCATCGCGGACACGATTGCCGTCGAGGATCAATGCCATGCCATTTTTAATGATAACGTGCGCGTCCCCCGGGCTGTCCGGCTCGAGCCGACTACTCGTAGCGCAAGGCAGTTACCGGATCGGCATTCGCCGCACGCCGCGCCGGCAACCAGCTGGCCAGAGTCGCGACCAATGTGAGCAGAGTTGCTACGCCCGCGAGAATCGACGGATCGGCCGGCCGCACGCCGTACAACATACCAGCTAGTAACCGGCTCACCGCGAGCGACGCGGCGAGTCCGAGTACCACCCCGGCGATCGACCACCGCAAGCCCTGCCCGACGATCAGCCGCAAGACGTCGAAACGGCTCGCACCGAGCGCCACCCGGATGCCGATTTCGCTGCGGCGCTGCGCGACCGAGTACCCGATCACCCCGGCAATCCCGACGGCCGACAGAGTCAGGGCCAGAGCAGCCAGGCTTCCGAATATCAGCATCAGGAATCGGCGGTCCGCCACCGACATTTGGACGACCTCCGCAAGCGACTCCGGCTCGGAAGCCGCACGATCGGGATCTAACTTCGCCAGCGCCAGCCGAACCGCATGCGCGAGCGATAGCGGAGTTCCCGCGGTCCGCACGACAACCGTCATCTGCGGCCATGCGGCCTGGGTATAGGGCCGGAAGAACTCGGGCCCCGGCTCGGAGTCGAGGCCCCGCTTGTGTACATCCCCGTAAACGCCCACGACGGTAAGCCATGGCGTGTCCGGATGGACCGGCAGGATCTGAATCCGCTTGCCGATGGGGCCCTCGTTGGGCCAGAATTGCCGTGCCATCGTCTGATTGATCATCACGACCTGTTGCGACGCTAGGGCGTCTTTGACGGAGAATTCGCGGCCTTCGAGCAGCGGAATCCGCATGGTGCGGAAGTAGTCGGGGCAGGCGACGTCATAATAAGCGCCCGGAGCTTTCTTGCCCTCGGGGACCTCGCGGCCTTCGATGTAAAAGCTGCGTGCCGCTCCGCCGCGCAGTGGGAGTTGCGCAACGCTGCTGGCCGAAACCACACCGGGCAGCGCCTGAACCTGCCCCGCCAGGTCGAGGCAAAAGCGTGGCCGGACCGGAGGGCCGTTATACAGATCAATCTGCGGCGACACGACATTCATTGTTAAGACGTGGTTCGGATCGAAGCCCGGTTTGACGCCGAGCAGCCGCACCATGCTGGCGATCATCAATCCGGCGCACGCCAGCACTACCATGGTGAGCGTCACTTCCGAGGTCACCAGCGCGTAGCGGAGCCGGTTCGCGCGTGCGTTGGTGCCCGAGCGGCCTCCCAGCTTAAGCCGGTCGCTCAAACCGCTGCGAAATGCGCTGAGAGCGGGCGCGAGGCCGAAGAGGCAGCCGCACAAACACGATACGCCCAGGGCGAAGCCCAGTACCCGGCCATCGACGGCGATCTCATCCAGCGGCCGCAGCGGCAGGAACCGAAATCCAGCCGGAAGAATGTGGATCAGATATCCACTGGTGGCAAACGCCAGAATGACTCCGGCGCCGCCGCCCAACAAAGCGAGCAGCAGGCTTTCGGTCACCAGTTGCCGAATCACGCGGACGCGTCCGGCTCCCAGAGCGCAACGCAAGGAGAACTCTTTCTCTCTCCCGGCGGCGCGGACCAGCAACAGATTCGCCACGTTGACGCAGGCAATCAGGAGCACGAATCCGAAGGCGGCGAACAGCGACACGAGCATCGACCGCAGCCCTTCTGTTCCCAGTTCGCCGAGCGGGTCGACCGCAATGGTTCGTCCACTGTCGTCGTCCGAATAGTCCGCTGCGAGTTGGCGTCCGATCAGTGCCATTTCGACGCTTGCCGACTCGATGGCAATTCCGGACTTCAGGCGGCCGATGACCAGAAACGAATGGTTGCCTCGCTCCCGATCACCGGCCGTATAGCCCACGGGAATCCACAAATGCTGCGGCTGGCTCCAGAACTGGAACCGGAATGAGCGGGGCATGACGCCAACCACTGTATAGGTCTCGCCATTGATCTTGATAAGCCGCCCAACCAGGCCCGGGTCGCCCTGGTAGCGGCGAGTCCAGAGGTCATAATCGATGACCACCTCGCGGTCGCGGCCTCCCTGTTCCTCCTCGGGAAGGAATCCACGCCCAAGGAACGGCTGGACGCCCAAGACGCGGAAAAATCCAGCCGAAACGCGCGACCCGGATACACGCTCCGCCGTCTGGCCGCTCGACGACAGGTCGTATTCGGACAGATTAAAGAGCGCGAGCCCTTCGAAAGAACGGTTCAGCCGGCGCCAGTCGAGGAAATTCGGCGCGGACACATCATTCTTCGAATTGAGATCTTTCGCATCGGCTTCGAACAACGCGGCCAACCGGTCAGGAGCAGGATAAGGCAGCGGCTTCAGGAGCAAGGTGTTGATCGCACTGAAGAGGGCGGTATTGATGCCGATGCCGAGCGCCAGGGTGACGACGGCCACCAGCGTAAAACCGGGATTTCGAGCCAGGATGCGAGCGGCGTATCGAAGATCGGCAACCAGAGTTTCCACGCTGTTTTCCCATCCATAGCCGCGGACTTGCTCGCATACCGCTGTCGCGCCGCCCAGTTCCAGGCGTGCCGCTCGTCGCGCCTCTTCGGGGGAGAGGCCTCGGGCGACCAACGCAGCAGTGGCTTCCTCCAGATAGTGATCGACTTCATCGGAGATGTCCCGGTCGTTGGCTTTCCGTTTCCCGAGCACGCGCAGGCCGCGCGTAATCTGACGCCACAGCGACATCGCTATCCCTCCGCCTTCAGGAGACGTGCCATCGCTGTGATCCGGCGGTTCCAGTTGGCGGTTTCGATTTCGAGCTGCTTGCGCCCCGACCGTGTGAGCCGGTAAAACTTCGCCCGGCGCGCGTTATCGGTCTGGCGCCACTCGGAATCGAGCCACCCCATCCGCTCCAGCCGCTGGAATGCCGTAAGCAGGGAGCCGGGATTCGCCTTGAATACGCCGCGCGATACCTGCTCAATGCGGCGTGCAATTCCGAAGCCATGCATCGGCTCAAGGCTCAGTGCGTTGAGAATCAGCATGTCCAGCGTGCCCTGGATGATGTCTGTGTTCGCCTCGTTCATGAGTGCTCCCGGAAGAGTGAGTACTTAGGATAGACTTCCTACATTATGACTGTCAAGATGTGATGATCAACAGGAGAGAGATTCGTCGCGAAGGTCCCGAGGTGCCGCGCCAGGCGCAAGTAAGGTGTCAACGGTAACGCCGGCTTCGGAATCGCGGAAGAAGCGATCACAGACCTTGGTGTATATCGCGGGTCGATTCTGGCGGAGAGAGAGGGATTCGTTTAGTAAAGCCTTTATTATCAGCTGCATGTTACTGATTCTTGGTTGCCAGGAATGCCGGAAATACCCCGGTTCCCGACCCTCATTGCCCGGTATTGCCCGCTGGACACTTGAGCACCAGTGGGTATCGGCTATCCTATCCGTCCCGGCGAATGAGGCTAACCGGGACAGACGGGCAGGCATGGGGGATCGGCCGAGGGCACGTAGGCAGCGGCAGGTTTCTTCTTCTTCTCGTTCTCAAGCCATTCGCTCGGGACAACGTCGGCAGGCCTTTCTCACGGCCCCGATCCTCGCATACGCTCCCCGCACACCGTCCCGGTAGAACGTCCGTGCTGCACCCGCGATCTCGTTTTGCGCGACGTCGGAACAGCGCACGATCTCGAATTAAGACCGAACAGACGAAGGAAACTCTGCTCTCTCCTCGCTGATTCTCATTGCGTTGGAGCGCCCTCGCTCGCCTCTGCGGCTTTGGCTAACACAATTGGGATTACTGGGTAAGGCGGGCCGTAGCCATTTCAGAGCTCTGCCTGAAGGCGTGAGGAGGGCCGGTAGGCGCTACCGGGTCGGTGCGAGTGTTACATCCCTGGCGACATACAGGACCAACGCGATGCGGCCGGTGTCTTCCAGCCAATGATATTCCAGGACACCGGTGCCCGCTTTCTGCGGCGTGCTTCTCAGCGGAACTTCCGTCTCGCCGATCTTGAGGTGTACGTTTTCCACCGAAAGGTGCATGGAATCGACCGCGCCTGAGGCGGACGGCGCGGCTGTGGAAGTGACCTGGCCCTCTACTTTGGTCCCGGCTTTGGCGGCGATGACACCGCCTGCCTCCAGGTCTTTGGAAAGCACGAAGGTAACCGGCCTCGCGGTTCCCGTCGTGGCGGAACGCAGGTCCTCTACGGAAAACAGCGGCACCGGGGTGCCGTCGCGCAGAACGGGCTGCCGCCGTGCCACCGTTTTCGGCACATGGGTCGTCAGCCAGCGGTAGACGAATTCCTGTATCAGATGATCGGTTGCCCTGCCGCTGAAACCCAGCAGAAAACCATGAAAAGCGCGCAGTCCCGGGCGGGAGGTGTAGGAGTGGAGGGGGGATAAGATCTCCCGCGCGGCAAGTCCTCCGATCATATCGGAGTAGTCGGGCTGCCAGTGGCCGTTATCGCCCTTGGCAACGAACGCGGTCCCGACGGCGTAAAGAAATCGTGAGCGGAGACTGCCGGTTCCTTTATAGAAGTAGCGCGGATCCTGGTGAAACACGGATTGGGTGAGGGTATGGCCGATCAAGACGTGGGTGACGCTGGCGGCGTAGTCCACGCCAAAGCGCTTCCCGTACCCTTCCATCCCCTGGCCGAATTGCCGGTCGGTGGTGTTGCGCCATTGTTCGATTCCGGCGCCGGCTGCGTTGCCCAGGATGGTCTCCGGATCGATCAGGGTTCGCAACCCAAGGTGAAATTTCTGGGCGGCGGTCAAAGGCGCGGCATTCGGATCGTAGGTGACGTAGAAGTTCGGAACAATCCCGAGCAATCGCTGTTTCTCCTCGGCGTGCACCTGCTGGACGGCCAGTTCGTGCGGCGGCAGAGTCACATCCACTTTGCTGATGGCGGGTGCGATCTGCAGAACGACCGGAGGGAGCGGTGGATTCTCCCCGGAAACCACGGAAACATTGGTCTTCTCGTCCATGAAACCACCAGCCGTGATGGTGAGGGTGTAGGCCCCGGGCTCGACCGCGGAGAAGTGGAACGAGCCCGTCTGGTCGGTAAGAGTAGTGCGCAGGGCAGTGGACCCGGGCGCCTGTAATCTGACGATGGCGGCCTCCACCAACGATCCGGAGGAGTCCGCGACGGTGCCGCGGATGGTTCCGGGCGCAGGGCTAGTTTGTGCCGCGCATGACTGTGCAACCAGTAGGATGCAAATCGATGACGTAACAGCAGCCCCCCACCCGCCGCGCGATTGGCCGCGTTGTAGCCGCGCTCGCATGAACTGATTCTCTCACCGCCCCAGTCGGCGGGGGAAATGGGCCGCCAGGCAATTGAGTACCGATATTGACGTATCACGCGCATCCCGCCGAACCGAGTTCGGGCTCGCCCGCAAGTGCTACCCGTTGTCAATGAACTCCCGAGCACCTTTGGCGGTGACGAATCCTGCGAACTGCTCTGCGGCCAGATCCGCTCAACCCGATTTTGGAGGAAGGCGCTATGAGCGTGGCGCTACGGTCCCTGAGGCTTGATCTCCCTTTCAGAAAATCACGTCGCGCGACCGCGATTGGCCATGGTTCACCCGAGAATACGCCGAAGCCATGGCTCGACTATGAGATTCCCGCTGGAGGGCATCCGGTGGCCACCGTCGATCAAATGGGATTCCACATCTTCAGCCCGTCTTCTCAGCCGATCCGCATAATACTCTGTAACCTCGGGTGGGTAAAACTCGTCCTCGCGCCTTGCGATATGCAACAGCGCCGAACTGACCTGGCCGTAGGCTGCGATTTCCCAGTCGCTCGGCAGCCCGCCACAAATTGCGACGACGCCGCGAATCGCATTGGGACACGTCGCGGCGAACCGGTAATTCAGCGACACCGGCTGTGAGAAGCCGAGTAACAACCGCCGTGCGGGCGGTATGCCGAATTCCGCGCCGACTTCCTCCAACGCGTGTGACACCATATCTTGGTGGAGACGGATGGACTCGGCCGGGCGCTTGTTGGTGATCCAGCCGTATCCCACCTCGAGATTTGGATTTTGGAAGAACTGGTATGGCCCTTGGAGCGAGGCGATCACTGGTTGCATACTGAACAGCCGCGCCGTTAAGCCCAGCATCGCCTCAGGGTTTGCCCCGAATCCATGAAGCGTTACGACGAGCAGGGTTTTGGGATCCACAACCTCAGGAGTTTGGAGCAGGTAGTGGCAGTCTAGCTGGGCTGAGAACGAGCGGTCTTGCACGTCTCTCATGCTTCTGGTCTACCACGGGACGCGCGGATCGGTGGCGATATACGGTATGCCCCACAGTTGTCTCTCCATATCGGCCAGTTGGTCGAAAAATCCACGCGAGGTCCCCGAGGCGGTCGCACTCGGCGACCAAATGGAACGTCTGAACATCCGTTCACGTAACAGGGAATGGGAAGTGTGGAGGCAACCTCGCAAGCCATGCCGCCTCCGCTTTGGCAATAATGGATTTGGCACGAGCCCCCAAACCAAGCCGTGAAAGCTATTGCCTATCAGCACTTTGGTTCACCTGACATTCTCGAATGTCGAGAAGTCGAGAAGCCCGTTCCTGGACCCGATGAGGTCCTGATCAAGGTCCGCGCGGCTTCCATTAATCCGTTGGACTGGAAATTGATGAAGGGCGGGCCATTTGTCATGCGCCTGCTGTTCGGGCTGGGCAAGCCGAAGCTCAAACGGCCCGGCGTGGATGTGGCCGGCGAGGTCGAAGAGGTCGGCAAGAACGTAACGCAGTTCAAACCGGGCGACCCGGTGTTCGGCACTTGTTACGGAGCGTTTGCGGAGTATGCGATCTCCAGATCAATGACGGGCATGAAGTCCGCACTGGTTGTCAAACCGGATAACGTGACGTTTGAGCAAGCCGGCTCCGCTCCGGTGGCCGGGCTCACCGCATTGCAGGGTCTTCGCGACAAGGCGCGAATCGGCGCCGGGCAGAAGGTTTTGGTGAACGGCGCCGCGGGCGGCGTGGGCACGTTCGCGGTGCAAATCGCCAAGTCGTTCGGCGCCAATGTCACCGGCGTGTGTAGCACCCGGAATGTGGACTTGGTCCGATCCATCGGTGCGGATCAAGTCATGGATTACACCCAACAGGAATGCACCAAGAGCAGTCAGCGTTACGACATCGTCCTCGATTGCGTTGGGAACTACTCCTTTTCGGAATGGCGGCGCGTTTTGAATCCCAAAGGGATCTTCGTCGGCGTCGGAGCGCCGCCCAACGTTCCATTGTCGCGACTTGTGTTCGGTTTGATCGGCGCACTTGTGGAATCCGTGTTCGTGAGTCAGAAACTGGTGGTTTTCATGGCGAGAGTTAACGAACAGGATCTGACCACCCTAGGCGAGTTGATGGCGACCGGCAAGGTGACGCCCGTCATCGACAGACGTTACCCGCTAAGTGAGACCCGCGACGCTTTCCTGTACATGGAAGAAGGCCACGCTCGCGGAAAGGTAGTCATCACCCCGGAACACTAACGCGGAGGACGGTTACAGTGGTCCCTTGCTGTCGGTCCCGCATGGACGGCTATCCGTACAAAGTTCGACGGGCTTGGACGCGTGCCCCGCATCCTACGAGTGGCGCGTCACTCGACCGGTACCGCGAATTGATATCGAGATTCAACTCCTCCGGTTGGTTCGACTCGCTCTTGCTGGGGCTGAGATCGTGACTCAGCGATCAGAAGAGGTAAGGCACCAGAGCAGCAGTGTGATGAGCATAGGCGGCATACGTCTCGCCGAACTGGGAACGCATCCACTGTTCCTCCATGCGGAGCTTGATCCAGAGCGCGAGGAAGACGAGAACGAAAACGATAAATCCGCGCACTTGGGAGATGGCAATCGCCATGCCAAGGAAACCGGTCAGAATGCCAGTGTAGATGGGGTGACGGACCACGGCATAGGGACCGGTGGTGATCAGCTCGTGGCCCCGCTTAATGGTGACGGAGCGGCTCCAGTTGCCGCCGAGGTTTTCGCGCGCCCAGACGGCGAATAGAAGGCCGGCGATGGTGACGGCAGTTCCCACCCAGAAGGGCCACAGGCCAACCGGCCAGAGCTGGCGGTAAAGCCAGGGCAACGGGATGCGAGTTGTCGAGAGGAGGGCGATAGCGATCAGGAAAATGAAGACGCGCAGGATGCGCGAGGCCGCTGGCTCGAGGCGCTGGGTGGTTTTGGTATGGACGGCTTTGATCTGCCAGTAGAGAAAGAATAAAATCCAGACCGCGGGAAAGAAAGATCCGTAGAACCAGAGCATTCAGGACCTCCGGGCGATGAAGGTGTTTGCGCAGGTGAGCGAGGGGAACTTCCAGGGCACGTGACATTTCGCCGTCCCATATGCCGATCAAAACGTGCATCCCCTCACTTGACTCCCGGTTTGTCGGCCACTCGCACATTGGCCGGAAACGGTGTTCGAGGAAGTTTGGCCGGATCACTCCCGACAAGTTGGCATCACAACTGGAATCGAGATCACTCGTATCGATCATGGGAGCGTGGAAGGCGGGCATGGTTAGCCATCCTTTGAATCCCAGGTCAGTGCGTAGCCTGCGGAGCCGGTGTCCCATCGGACCATTTGGCGACCCAGACCATCAAAATAGTTGCCCGCTCTTCAGGGTCGTCCGCCGCAATAACTGGCGAGCCGGGCAGATCGGCTCCCCAGCTTTTCGCCGCATTGCCCGCAACAAAAAACATCAGATGGGGATGCCAGCTCTTGCCGCCGTCGTTTAAATACTGCTGCTTCGACATCATGTAGCACATCGCTCCAGGCTCCAGCGCGGGCAGTTCCTTCTTGTCCAGTGCGGTTGCGGTCGCCTGAACCATCTCCGCCTTCGATTTTCCTGCCAGCACTAGTTTGGTTTTCATCAGGAAGATGGGCGCGAAGGTCCTTGCGGCTGGCGGATTGAAGCAAATAGGCGAGCGCACTTTGGGATTCCAGAATTCCGGCTCATCGGTAGCGGCGCCCCATGATCGTTCCACGAGACAGAGAAAGCCATTGCTCCCCTTCACCGCGGTTGCGTATCCGTCCCGTCGCAGTACCATCACTTCGGCCGCGTCCGAAATGGATGCTGGGGCACCACTGCGAGCCAGCGCGATTTCGGAATTCTCGTCCGGCGCCAAATACTGATCCAGACGAGCCATGGCTGGATAGGGAGCTTTCTCCGCCTGCGTCTGTGCCAGGCAGGTTGCGCCGGGGAAGATCACCGGCGCCAGGAATACGACAGCAAGGAAACCCAGCTTCTTCTTTTGCATGCAACTCTCCGGCGCCCGCACTTCCAGCTTCAGGTTTGGGAATAGCACCGGCGTCGGGATCGCCACGACCATCCTTCGCGTCGATTAGATCATAGAAAGGCTGAAGCGGTCAATGCATGTGTCGAAAACGGGAAAAGTAGTTGACGTCGACATAGCTCAGAGAAACGCCTCGATAAGCCCGACGCGGATGTGAACCGCCAGATTGCTACTGGCAAGTCGGCTTGCGCCAGCCGGTCTTGGCATGCCAGTTGATGAGGAGTCGACCCGTATGGCAAGCTTGACCGCCTCGGCTAATCTGCCGATGATCTCGCCGGCAGTGTAGCTCGGCTTGGGCAGGCGAAAGGGCGCCAAGCAGGCACACGTTTCCGGCGACGCAAGGGCTGTGATGGCCAGCGGCTATGGGCGTGCGCAGGCAGCCTTGAATTCAAGCAGGCGCGGCTTGCGCCCCAGTGTCTCATCCAGCTCGCTGCTATCGCGGATGACCGTGGCCGCTCTGTTGATACGGGCCGTCATGGGCCCGATGACAAGCGGCAGTCCTGATTTCAAGGTACTTCCGCGCGATTCTTCGGTTGCGCGTTTGCCCAATGGCATAAATAGCCCACTTAGAGTAAGTTTTCCAGGTTGTCAGTCCCGGTTGTCGCTCTCGGTTGTCACGTCGGATGGACTTCCCCACGCAGATCGAGCGTCGAATGGTACGAGCGCTCATGCCGGTTGTCGCCGAGCATGGGGGCACGGGACTAGCGCTACCGCGAGAAGTAGAGCGACGACGATTCGGTTCATGAACGACGCGACTCGGAGATAAATCGCAGCAGGTAGCGCGTTGGATAACCACGTTAGCGACCTCCGCCAGTCCGCCTGCAGGGGCACCATCCGCACAAGATTTCGGACCACTGCCGTTTACTTTCGGCTGGCGGTGGCCAGCGAAAGAACCGCCCCTCCAAACAGAAGCGTATCGGCGAAGTAGTTAATCCCCTCGACCTGCACGCCGGTATTCGGATCTGCCAGCGCCCCAATCAGGACAGGCCCATAGATCGCCACAACCAGCAGGACGATCCATGCGCCCAGGTAGGTGGCCGGCATCCGTGTCTTCCGCGCCAGCAGAAGGCAAACGCCGGCGACTACGAGAAACGCGCCCGTCGCATAGTCGATAAAGGTGCGAACGGGAAGCCACGGGGGCATCTGCTTCGCGAGCGGAACAACCGGGAGTCCCAGCGGATGTAGAAAATGCTGAACGCCGAAAAAGATCGCTGCGACAGCGATTGGCACGCGGCCCACAATGATGAGGCCCTTTCCCGGCCCTTCGCGCCCCCCGCCCATCGCAACTCCCGCCAAAACCCAGCCGGCACCACCAAACGACATTTCGCGAACGACGATCGTCCAGGGGATTCGGCCGCCGGTGGTAACCGCTCCCGGCAGATGCAACATCGCCACAAAGAGGAACATCATGGCCCCAAACAGCAGGCCGGACCACCGCACCTGACGCTTGGAGGCAATACTCAGCGCTGCGGCGATCAGGGCAAAGCCGACGAAATACACCCAAAACATACGCCACGGCATGTAGGATGGCACGAGGACGAGCAGGGACTGTCGACTGGAAAGGTGTTCTGCGCCAAAGACCGCCAACGGGATGCCGAAGCACAAATAGGTCAGGCTAACGATCCTCTCGATGCCGCGAGCCTGGGCAATATCGTTCTTCGCGGCCAACAGTCCAATCGCGAGCAACGCAAGACCGGCGGCGGACATCGACAAGGCGGTGTCCGAGACTGCAAGGAATACGGCGAGAATAGTCACCTGCATGGACCTCCCGACCTCAGCAAGCTCCTGAAATTCTATGACAAAAGCAAGCCGGATCGGCTTCCGACCTGCAAGTACCTAGCCGCAGCGAAAGCAAAGTTCGACCACGTTTTTGGCCATGCACGCAGGCGGCGAAAAAGGTTGCGGGCGGGGCCAGCCACTCCGGACGGCATACCGTTTGTTAGCCTTCAGCCGGCACCGTTTTACCTGACGCACCACAGCCCTATCGCCAGCCCCAGCGACCCGAACACGATTCCCAGCGTCCAACCCAAAATCGCCTGACGGAGTTCGCTGCGGCGGCGCGCCGTCGCTTGCTGCGGATCTTCGTGCATCTCCGCCTCCATCCTGCGGCGGACGATCCGCGGGAGCCAGACGTGCTGCAGCACCGCCAGCGTGGTGACGAAGCAGAGGAACCACACGATTGCGACCCACCGCATGTGAGTCAGGCTGTACGCTACCGGCAGTGCGGCCGCCCAGAAGAGTACGGCTGCGATGCTCACCCAGGTATGACGTAGCAATGCCCGTCGTTCGTCTCCATCACGGGCGTCGCGGATCCATTTCCGCGAACCCAGCACGACTCCGAGGACTCCTCCAATTCCGCCCGCCAGCACGCCACTCGCCGGCGCCAGGAGTTTGAGGATGCCTGCCGCGCCGATCTTTGACAAGCCTGCGCCCGCGGCAGCCGCAGCCGGGGTCGCTGCAGGCGGCAATGCGGCGATCACCACAGCGGTGAAGTCAGCGTCAGGGCGGGTGCGACAGAGCGTTTGACCGATCTGCTGCTGCACGCGCTCCCGCAGGCACTCGCGCGCCCTGGAGAGCCGTTTCTTCACCGCGTCCTGCCTTAACTCCAGCAACGACGCCACCTGCGCAACGGACTGGCCTTCGCGGTAGAACAGGGTCACGATCTCGCGCGTTTCCGGCGGCAAAGCCTCCAACGCCTCTGTCAGCGCGTGCATTTCCTCGCGCCAGACCATCTGCTCCGAAGCGCTGGCGTGCGGATCGGTCAGCCGCAGCAGCAGATCGTCCGAAAGCCCGGCATCTGCCACCTGCCGGCGCCGAATCATGGTGCGCATTGAAGCGTTGGCTCGGTTGCGCGTCGTCTGGCGGAGCCAGGGGAGGAAACTTGCGGGATTGCGGAGCGTTTTGAGGTCGCGCCACACCGCCAGAAAGACGTCCTGCGCGACGTCACGGCTCGTTTCGAGGTCGCGTACGATGGCCAGGGCGATGGAGGAGACCAGCGAACTGGTCTCGCTCACCAACTCTCCGTAGGCCTCGGCATCGCCCTGCGCCGCGGCCAGCACCAGGCGTTCGTAGTCAGCGAGCATGGGTCCCTCCTTCGGCCAGGAAGCCATCGATCGTGCTCCACAAGAACGCGGGGTCGTCGAACATCACAAAATGCATGGCCTTCGGCGCCACCACCACGCGATGGTCGCGGGCTTTTTCGACTTGCTTTTCGTACGCCTGTTGGGTGAGATCGCCGAGCGTCTTGCCCGCTCCGACGAGCAGTAGCGGAGTGCGGATCCTGGCAAGATCGTCGCGCAGGTCGGTGGTCATGAGGTCGTACACCGCCTGACCGACAAAGGCGCTGTCGGATTTCACCGCCCACGCTGCCGCCACCTCCACATTTTTCGGCTCGGAGATCATCTGTGTCAATGCCATGCGCGACATGGTGTCCATCTGCTGGGGACTCAAGGATGCGTACAGTTTGCGCATCTTATCGGCGTTGTCTTTGCTCCCGGCGGCGGTGGCGGAGGGGTCGGATAGGGCCGGCAGGAACGGCAGGCCTTCCACCGAAACGACGGGACCCACGAGGTCCGGAGCAGTGGCGGCGATCCAGAGGGCCAGGAATCCGCCGAGGCTGTGGCCCACGAGGACGGGGTGATCGAGTTTGTTATCGCGGACGTAGCCTATGATGCCGTCGCGGACGTCCTGAAGCCGCAAGCCTGGCACCGGCGGCTCGGCGGCGAACCCGGCAAGAGTGAGCACGTGCATGCGGTAGCGGTTGCTGTAGTGGCTCACAGCGCCATCCCATACGGCGCCGGAGGACTCCAGGCCGGGGATCAGGATCATCGGCTTTCCCGTGCCGATAACGGTTACGGAGAATAGTTGGTTTTGGCAGACCGCGCCGGACGCGGCGGCCAGTAGCATGAGCGTGGCTCCAAGTGCGTGTCTCATGCCTCCTAAGTAGCCGCACCCCGGAAAAGGTGACACCCAATTACACTGATACCTTGGCCACCTGTTGCAGCTCCTTTCGCGCCCTGCTGATCTACGATAACGCTGTGAGCTCCGGCCCACGACGTTGGCATCTGACCCTTCGCAGGCTTGCCGAAACCTCACAATCAGGCCGAGCGATGGCAGTCGATTGGCATGCAGCCGGACGGGCAGGTTTATCGGGCCGCAATACCGGCCGCTTATACCGAGTCGCCGTTTTCTCTCCAGTACTATTTCCACCTGCGGCAAGGATCTGCGGCAGCCTTGTACCCCGGTTTCAACGAGGTGTTTGCCAATCAGCCGTATTTCGTTATGGCGCGGGGATGATGGAGCTTACAGCTCGCCGATCAGGTGCGGGATGTTGGCCAGCGGTTCGCCGCCGCCGACGCTGATCGCCACCTTGCCGTTCGGAAGATCCGCCGAAGGCACCGGAAAACTCACCTGCCGGCTCTCGCCCGCCCTCAGGTGAATCCGCTGGAATCCGCGCAGACTGCGAATCGGAGCTTCGTCTCCGGCGCCGCCGGCGATGTATAGCTGCACCACTTCATCGCCATCGCGCTTCGAAGTGTTCTTGACCGTTGCGCTGATCTCGGCGCCGCTCGGAGTCCGCTTCGCGCTCAGGCCCGAATACGCAAAGGTCGAATAGCTCAGCCCGTACCCGAACGGATAGAGCGGTTCCCCTTTGAAGTAGCGGTAGGTGCGGCCCTTCATGGAGTAGTCGGTGAACGCCGGCAACTGGTCCATGCTCTTGTAGAACGTCACCGGCAGACGGCCCGCCGGGTTGTTGACGCCCGCCAGGGTATCGGCGATGGCCGTGCCGGCTTCCTCGCCGCCGTACCAGGCCGAAAGCACGCGCCGGCGCGCTCGCGCGGCGGAGTTGACGGCCACGGCGCTTCCGCTGGTCAGAACCACCACCACCGGCTTGCCGGTGGCGATCATCGCCTTGACCAGGTTCTCCTGCGGCTCGGGCAGATCGATGGCTGCTGCGGTCGTGGCCCTCGCCTTCCTGCGAGCCGTTCAGGCCGACAAAGACCAGCGCCACATCAGAATCCTTGACCACCTTTTCCGCTTCGGCGATCAGTGACGGCCGCCGGCGGAATCCAGTTGAATTCTGCGCCGCCGCCGGCGCCGTTCTGCGTGTACTCCACCTTCACGGCGTACTTGTGGCCGCCCTCCAACTGCATGCGGCGGCGGCCGCGCGCGCCGCATGGCCCCTGCCCCTGCCCTGGCCCCAATCCGGTGGGCCGCGCGCCGGCGGGTCCGCTAGGGTTGACTTCCTTGTCGTCGAGGAACAGCTTGATCTTCCCTTCGCGGTTCCACTGTGCCGGTGCGCGCCGTAACGACGTAGTTGCCGGTGGCCGGCGGAGTGAACGTGCCGGTCCAGCGAATGGAGTACTTGTTGCCATTGATCGCCGCAACCACGGCCGGCTCTTCCATATTGGCGTCGTAGTAGACGCGGGGCTCCGCTGCGGCTCAGCTTCGGCTGGCCCTGGAAGTCGGGGTTATCAAAATACTCGGCCAGAAGGCCCTGCGCCCTTGCCGTCCGGCGGAATCAGCACGCTCGAAGACACCAGAGCCGGCGTGCTGGCGGTGTAGGTGGCGCCCAGCGCGTACTGCACTTTGGACTTGGCGAACTGCTTGGTGATTCCTTCCAGCGGCGTCACCTGCTTGGACGAAATGCCGTTGTAGTTGCCCAGCAGAGCGATGGGGTCGTCAGCCGAGGGGCCAACTACCGCGATCTTGCCCATCGGAGGATTTCAGAGGCAGAATGCCGCCCTGGTTCTTCAGCAGCACGATGGCTTCGCGTTCCGCGTCGCGCGCCAGTTGCCGGTGTGCGGCGGAATCGTTCTCGGAATACGGAATCTTGTAGTACGGAACGCGCTCGGGAGGATCGAACATGCCCAGACGGAATCGCGCCACGAAGAGGCGCTCGGCCGCGCGCGTGATCTCGGCCTCAGTGATGTGTGCCGGCTTTCACTTCGTCGACCAGGCTGCGATACTCGCCGCCGCAGGTCAGGTCCGTGCCCGCCTTCACCGCCGCCACCGACGCCGCGCCCTGCGTCGGCGACATATTTGTGGCTCCGGTAGATGTCGCCGATCGCGCCGCAATCGCTCACGACGTAGCCTTTGAATCCCCACTGGTCCCGCAGATGCTTTTGCAGCAGGTCCGTGCTGGCGCATCCGGGCTCTCCATCCACGCTGTTATAAACGCACATGATGGAGTCGGCTTTGCCTTCCATGATGGCCGCCTTGAACGCCGGCAGATAAGTGTTCACCAGGTCGTACTCGCTTGCCTTGGCGTCGAAGGTGTGCCGCAGCGGCTCGGGGCCGCTATGCACGGCATAGTGCTTGGGCGTGGCCACGACTTTCAGGTAATGCGGATCGTCGCCCTGCATGCCCGTTACGAACGCAACGCCCATGCGGCTGG
>CAWCMS010000008.1:0-689720 GCA_963796675.1 Terriglobia bacterium | reverse complement strand
ATCTTGGCGAACATCTGCCGGGCCGGCGCGTGTTCGCACCCGGCACCATCGGCTTCTGGATGAACGCCTTCAGCGACACCCCCATGCTCACCGGCGGGTTCGACAACGGCATGCGCAATGTCTTCCTGCAGGACGTCATCTACCAGATCTACTTCGGCGACCGGCAGAAGGTGGCGCTCGACTGGCTGAAAGCTTTCGGCGTGGAGGCCGTGGTCGGCGGCGGTCCGCAGAGCCGCGAGGTGTACCATCCGTTCAATCATCCGGAGAAGTTGGAGGGACTGCCGGAGTTGTGGCGGGAAGCGGGCGACGTCATCTACGCGGTGCCGCACGCATCGCAATCGCTGGCTCACGCCGTACTTCCCGCCGATCTCCCGACGGTCAGGCCGCCCGCCTATGATACGACCCCGCTTGCCCGCTATCTGGCGGCGCTCCACGACCCGGCCCTGCCGCCCGCTTCGTTCCGATGGCTGGGGACCGGCCGCGCCGAGATCGCCACGGACCTGGAGCCGCGGTATCTGCTCTCCGTGCAGGAGACATGGGATGGGGGATGGCATGCGCGCGTGAACGGACAGTGGCGGCGGGTGTGGGGCGATAGACTGGGACAGATCGTGGTAGAACCGCTCTGCAGCGGCCCCTGCACGGTGGAAATGGAATGGGACGGCGGCGCGGAGATGGCAGTGGCCCGTACGCTCAACGTGGTCGCACTGCTTTTCGGCGTGCTGTGGATTCTCTTATGGCGAAGGCGTTCGGTTTCACTGAAGACGAATTGAAGTTGTTGCTCGTGGCGGTGCGCCAGATGCGGCGCACGTTCGCGGAGCCGCGGAAGACGGATCCGTCGCTCGAAGCCTATGCCGCGCTGTACGATCGGCTTTTCGAGAAATTGCGGGACATGACCGGTCCGCTACCGGACGAGGTCGAGGAAGCATTGTAACTGAGGCGCAATTAAGCCCGCCCAGGGCTGCGGCGAGCCAACGGGACGAGGGATGGGTACGGCCCTCTGTTAGAATGGAGGGACCGCACACTCGTGGGCGGTTAGCTCAGCCGGTTAGAGCGCCTGCCTTACAAGCAGGAGGTCCGCAGTTCGAGCCTGCGACCGCCCACCAAATTCTTTCCGAATTTCACCAAAAATAAACAGTGTTGTCTTTCGATACGGTACCCGTTTCAAGGTCCGACTAGTACTGGTCCCCAAAGGTCCCACCGCGTGCTCGGGCGCTACTACCTGTGCTTCGTTAGACTCTGCAAATCCTTGCAAAAATAAGGACTATCAGACGATTGCTTTTTCTTGTACACTTGGCTTCATCCGCTGAGACCCGGAATGTGCGCATCTTCGCGCAGTACCGGAGACAGTGGGAAACTTGACGAGAGTCTTCTGCCGGAATATATTTTCGGGAGAACTCTGAGGGAGGCATAGGAATGGGAAGAGAAAGTACACAGCATAAACTGGACCGGGTTCGTTCGCCGCGTGTTCAGATCACCTACGATGTCGAAGTTGGCGGCGCAATTGAACTGAAAGAGCTCCCGTTCGTGGTGGGTGTTTTGGGCGATTTTACGGGACAACCCGAGCAACCGCTATCCAAACTCAAGGAGCGCAAGTTCGTTGAAGTCAACCCCGACAATTTCGACACGGTTCTGGAGGGCATGAAGCCGCACCTGACCTTCACGGTCGAAAACAAGCTCAGCGAAGAGCCCGATGCTCCCAACCTGAAGGTGGATCTGAAGTTCACCAAGATGGACGACTTCGAGCCGCAGAACGTGGCTCGCCAGGTGAAGCCGTTGAAAGAGCTGCTCGATCTGCGGACCCGGCTTTCGGATCTGCGCGGCACCTTGCAGGGCAACGACAAGCTCGAGGAGGCTGCTCCTCGAAGCCGTCGGGAATACCGATAAGCTCGAGAAGTTGAAGGGCGAGATCAAGGGAAAGGAAGAATAGTCCAATGGCTGATCCACAACAGGCTCAACCGCAGGCCGCGGCGAGCGAAGTACAGGAAAAGGGCCTGCTCGATCAGATCGTCGAAGAAGGCCGCTTCGGCACCGAGCCGGCCGCCCGGGAACGCGGAAAGAACCTGGTCAAGGAATTCGTGGCGCAGGTGCTCGAAGGTTCCATGACCATCGCGCGGGACGCCGAGATGATGATCAATGCGCGCATCGCGCAGATCGATCATCTGATCTCCATCCAGCTGAACGAAATCATGCACCACGCCTCGTTCCAGAAGCTGGAAGGCACCTGGCGAGGCATCAAGTATCTGATGGATCAGAGCGAGACCGGCACGCAGCTCAAGATCAAGATCCTCAACTGCAACAAGAAGGAACTGTTGAAGGACCTGCAGCGCGCGCCGGAATTCGATCAGAGCGCGTTGTTCAAGAAGGTCTACGAAGAAGAGTACGGCGTATTCGGCGGTTCGCCGTTCGGCGCCCTGGTCGGCGATTACGAATTCGGCAAGCATCCGGAAGACATGGAACTGCTGGAAAAGATTTCGCATGTGGCCGCGGCGGCGCACGCGCCGTTCCTGTCGGCCGCCGCTCCCGACCTGTTCAACCTGCCGAGCTAGACGAACCTGGATGCTCCGCGCGACCTGGCCAAGATCTTCGACACCACCGAGTACGCCAAGTGGAAGAGCTTCCGCCAGACGGAAGATTCGCGCTACGTGGCCTCTGGCTTTACCGCGGGTATTGGGACGCCTGCCCTACGGCAAAGACACCAAGCCGGTGGAAGACTTCAATTACGAAGAGCATGTGGACGGCAGCGATCACTCCAAGTACCTGTGGATGAACGCCGCCTACGCGCTGGCCACCCGCATGACCAATTCGTTCTCGCAGTACGGCATGTGCGTGGCGATGCGCGGCGTGGAAGGCGGCGGTCTGGTGACCGGCCTGCCTGTCCACAACTTCTACACCGATGAAGGCGATGTCACCATGAAGTGCCCGACCGAAGTTCCGATCACCGACCGCCGCGAGAAAGAACTGGCGGACCTCGGCTTCGTGCCGCTGGTGCATTGCAAGGATACCGACTACGCCGCATTCTTCAGCGTGCAATCGTGCCAGAAGCCCAAGATGTACGACACGGATGCGGCCAATGCCAATGCCCGGCTGTCGGCTCAGATCCCCTACATCATGGCCGTATCCCGGTTCGCGCACTATCTGAAGGCCATGATGCGCGACAAGATCGGCAGCTTCATGTCGCGTACCGAAGCGGAGATCTTCCTGAATCGCTGGATTACGCGCGTACGTGATTCCGGACGACACCGCGTCGCCTCAAATGAAGGCCCGCTGCCCCTTGCGTGAAGCGCGCGTGGATGTTACGGAGGTCCCAGGTAAGCCCGGAGTATATCGGGCAGTTGCGTTTCTCAGGCCGCACTTCCAGTTGGAAGAACTGACTGTTTCGCTGCGGCTGGTGGCGGATTTGCCGGCACCAGCGAAGTAAGTGTCGCCCGCGGTGCCCCGTGAAGATCAACTCAGGCACTTAAGATAAAGAAAGAACAGAGAGGAGAACGAAGTGGCTGTAAATGCATATCTGTATGTTGATGGCGTCGAGGGGCCGAGCACCAGCAAGACCAGGCACCATCGACGTTCTGTCGTTTAGCTGGGGCGTGAGCCAGACGGCGGTCTACGGCGCGGGAGCCTCCGGAAAAGAAGCCAAAGCCGGCCGGGCCGATTTTTCGAACCTCACCATCATGAAGGTGCTCGACAAAACGACGCCCCTGCTTTGCGATCACTGCGCTACCGGCGACATCTTGAAGAAGGTGTACATCCTGTACGACAAGCCGGTCGGCGACAAGCAGCAGGACTACTTCCGGATCTACCTGAAGGACGCCCTGATCACTAGCGTGCAGTTGTCCGGCAGCAACGAGAATCCGACGGAATCCGTTAGCTTCGCCTTCCAGGGCGTGGAAATCGCCTATCGTCCGGAGAAGGACGACGGTACGCTCGACGCCGCCATCCGCAAGGGTTACGACCTCGAATTGCTGACCGCGAACTTCGCCGCTGATACCAACCTCGAATAGAGACAACCCATGACAGCAAAGGAACTTCTCGACGCCGGGAAGGTCCGGGAAGCGGAGAGCGCCTTAACGGCTGCTCTCCGCGACAACCCCACCGACGTGGCGAAACGCACGTTTCTGTTCGAGTTGCTTTGCTTCTCCGGACAGTTTGGCCGTGCCGAAAAGCAACTCGGCGTGCTGGCTCAGGGCGGCCACGAAGCCGAGATGGGCGCGGTACTCTATTTTTCCGCCCTGCATGCCGAAAAGCTGCGGCACGAAATGTTTCAAAAGCAGGAGTTTCCCGAGTCTCCCGCGCTGCAATCGCCTCCGGGCAAACTGAACGGCAAGCCTTTCGAATCGATAGCCGACGCCGATCCCGAAATCGGCGCCCGTCTGGAAGTTTATGCAGCCGGGGCTTACCTTTGGATCCCTTTCGAGCACATCGGGTCGGTCAATATCGATCCGCCCCGTATGCTTCGGGATACGCTGTGGACGCCTGCCTTCGTCCTGACCGGACCTTCCTTTAAGGGAACCGACATCGGCCAGGTCATGATTCCCGCGATTTATCCGTTTTCCTGGAAGTCCGACGACCCCACGCTCTGGCTCGGACGGGGCACCGAATGGGTGGCGGACGACGAGGGGAACCGTTTCCCCGTAGGGCAGAAGACGTTCATCGTGGACGGCGAGGAAGTGCCGCTGCTGGAAATCCGGTCGCTGGAGTTCGCTTCCCATGCCGCTTCGTGAACGATATCCTCAATCCGATCGCCGGCGATAATCCCGCCGGCCCGAACCTCCGCTCCGCTCCGATCTACGACAAGATCAAAGAAGCCCGCCGCCAGGACGACGAACTGCCGCAGGGCGCCTGGCAGCACGAGCGGAAACTGGCCGACTATGGCCAGGTGATCAAACTCGCCCAGGACGTCATTGCCACCCAGAGCAAGGATCTGCAACTGGCGGTGTGGTTGTGCGAGGCGCTGATCAACAAGGAAGGTGTCGGCGGATTTCGCGCCGGTGTCGATCTCTGCAACGGGCTGATCACGAACTTCTGGGACAATTTCTATCCGGAGATCGACGACGGCGACCTGGAAGATCGGGCGGTGGTACTCGAATTTCTCCCCAGGAAGATGCCGGCCGCCATCCGCAACCTGCCTCTGTGCGACGCTGGAGTCGATTATTTTCAGTACAAGCAGTCGCGCACGGTGCAGTACGAGGACCAGGCGAAAACTAAGGAAGAGAAGACCGCCCGCGACAAGGCGCTGAAGGAAGGCAAGCAGCCCCCGGAGGTCTTCGACAAGGCCTTCGCCGAAACTCCCAAAGCCTTTTACGCCAACCTGGAAAAGCACCTCGACGCCACGCTCGAGTCCATCAAGGCGCTGGACAAGACCTGCGACGAGAAATTCTCCGGCGAGGGGCCGAGCTTCGCGCCGCTCAAGGACACCATCGCGGAAGTCCGGCAAGTCGCGCACTCGCTGCTGCAGAAGAAGCGTGAGATTGAGCCCGATCCAGTGGAGGAGGCTCCGCCCGAGCCCGAAGAGGCTGCGGCCGCGGCCGCCGGTGCGGATGGTGGTTCAGGCCCCGCCGGCGCTGGGGCTCCGGCATCCTACGGCTTCGTTTCGGGCTCCAGCATGGAAGCGCTGATGACGCTGCGGTCGGCTGCCGAGCCGGCGGGACGCCGCGAAGCGATCATGGGTGTTGCCGCCGCCGCGGCATACCTGCGTAAGCACGAGCCATTCAGCCCCGCTCCCTACCTGATGCTGCGCGGACTGCGCTGGGGCGAGTTGCGGGCCTCGAACGATCCCACCGTGCTCGAAGCGCCTCCGAGCGATCTCCGCCAGCAGATCAAAGCGCTGGCGCTCCACAACAAGTGGGTGGAACTGCTGCAACTGGCCGAATCGATGATGGCATTGCCATGCGGGCGGGCCTGGCTCGACCTGCAGCGCTTCGTGGTGGAGGCGTGTGTGGCGCTCGGCGACGATTATCGCGCCATCGCGATCGCCATTCGCTCGGAGCTGCGCACGCTGCTGCGCGATCTGCCGAACCTGCTCGAAGCCACGCTCAGCGACGATACTCCGGCGGCCAATCCGCAGACTTAGGAGTGGCTGCGCGAGATTCTCGCCGAGCCCTCCGGCGCCGCGCCCCTGGCCGAACCGCCGCGCGCTCCGGTGATCGAGAGCGGCCGCGCTCCCGGCTGGCAGAAGAAGTTTGTGGACGCCCACCCGCTGGCGCTCGAAGCCATGCGCGCCGGGCAGGCTCAAAAGGCCGTGACCATTCTGCAACGCGAGGTGGAGAAGCAGTTGAGCGGCCGCGGCCGCTTCCAGCGTAAGCTGCAACTCGCGCAGATCTGCATTGCGGCGGGCAAGGACCCATCGCCCAGCCGCTGCTCGACGATCTGGCCGCCGCCATCGAAGCCCATAAGCTCGAAGACTGGGAAGATCGCGAAATGGTGGCAGGTGCGCTGACATTCCTGGTGCAGAACAGCAAGAAGATCCAGGGAGACGCCAAGGCCAAACAAGCCATGTTCGAGCGCATCTGCCGTCTCGACCCGGTCCAGGCTCTGACGATCTGAACCCATGGCGCAATCCTTCACAGACACGGCGGTTACCCTGTCCGTCCTGGACCGGCTGATCGATCTGGATCCGCGCAATTCGAAGGAAGTGCCGCCGACCCGCACGCAGTCCGAACGCATGCTGCACGATGCTGTACGCCGCGACCTCGAATGGCTGCTCAACACGCGGCGCATCGCCGTCCCGCCCGACGAGGGACTCAAGGAGCTGAACCGCTCCGTCTATATGTTCGGCCTACCCGATTTCACCGGCTTCAGCATCGCCACACCGAACGATAAGTCGAAGCTCATCCGGCAGCTTCAGAGCGCCGTGAAGCTGTTCGAACCACGCATCGCCAAGGCGCGGATCGTCCCGCTCGAATCGGAATCGGCGGGCACCCGAACCCTGCGCTTCCGCATCGAAGGCCTGCTGCTGATGGATCCCGAACCGGAGCACGTCTCCTTCGACACGGTTCTGCAGCTCACCAGCGGGCAGTACGAGGTCCAGAATGCGGGATGAGCTGCTGCTCTATTACGAACGCGAGCTCAGCTTCCTCCGCGATATGG
Source organism: Terriglobia bacterium (assembly GCA_963796675.1). Taxonomy (GTDB): domain Bacteria; phylum Acidobacteriota; class Terriglobia; order Bryobacterales; family Bryobacteraceae; genus CAWCDJ01. Next base: position 682,637 of record CAWCMS010000008.1, on the reverse strand, counting down.
GCGCGGAGTTCGCCGAGAAATACCCCAAGATCGCTTCGCGCCTCCAGTTCGACGCCGCCAACGAAGCGGGCGATCCGCACGTAGAGCGCCTGCTGCAGGCCTTTGCGTTGCTCGCCGGCCGCATTCACCTGAAACTCGACGACGATTTTCCGGAAATCACCGAGGCCATCCTGGGGATCGTCTATCCGCACCTGATCCGGCCGATTCCATCGATGGCGATCGCCGAATTCGGTATCGACCTGGAGCACGGCAAGCTGACCACGGGCCTCGAGATTCCGCGCGAGACGGTGCTGTATTCGCGGCCGGTCGGCGGCGTGCCTTGCAAGTTCCGCACTTGCTCCGATCTCACGATCTGGCCGCTCGCGGTAACAGCTGCCGAATGGCGCACGCCGGACCGCGTGAAGCCCACCATCAAGGCGTCCGAGCCCTTCGTCATTCGCCTGGCGATCACGAGCAATCCGGATGCGCCGTTGCCCAAGCTCGAAATCGGCAGCCTGCGCTTCCACCTGACCGGCGAGAACAGCCTGGTACACGCGCTCTACGAACAGCTCTGCTCGAAACTCACTCGCATCGTGGTTCGCGATCCGGGCAACCCGCGAATACCAGCGGTCACGCTGCCGGCCTCCTGCCTGCGGCCCGCGGGGTTTGCGGAGGCCGACGCGATGCTCCCGTACCCGCACCGCTCCTTCCCGGGCTACCGTACCCTGCAGGAGTTCTTCGCCATGCCCTCGAAGTTCCTTTTCGTGGACATCGTGGGACCTCCCGGCGAAGACGGCAAACCACGGCCGCTCGGCGAGATTTTCGAAGGCGGGTTCACCAACCAGGCGGAGTTCCTCTTCGTTTTTTCGACCGCAGTGGACGAAGACCGACGCGAACGCCTGGAGATCGGGATCACCTCCAAGGTGTTCCGCCTGGGCTGCGTCCCCATCATCAATCTCTTTCCGCAGACAGCCGAGCCGATCCTGTTCGACCAGCGGAAATACGAATACCCCGTACGGCCCGACATCCGGCGGCCGCTCGCGGTCGAGATATTCTCGGTGGATCAGGTCGGCACGATCGACCCCTCCACGCGGCAGATCGTGAATTACCGCCCGTTCTACTCGTACCGGCACGAAACCGAGGTGAGCCAGGACTGCTTCTGGATCGCCAACCGGAGGATGGCTTCGCGCCTCAACGATGAAGGGTCGGACATTTATTTGTCGCTGGTGGACCGCTCCATGCGTCCGGCCCTGCCGAAGACCGATACCCTCACGATCTACACGACGTGCACCAATCGCAACCTGCCGGCCCGGCTGCCCTGGGGTAACGAGGACGGCGATTTCGAGCTCGAAGGCAACGCGCCCATCAAGCGCATCGTCGCCCTGACGAAGCCCACCATGCCGCTGCGTCCGCCGACTACCAGGATGGCGCTCTGGCAGCTCATTTCGCACCTCTCGCTCAATTACCTTTCGCTGGTCGAGAGCGGGCGGAGCGCGCTGCAGCAGATCCTGCGCCTGTACGATTTCACGGAGTCGCCGTTTTCCCAGCGGATGATCGAGGGCATCGCGAGACTCGACAGCAAGCCGCACTTCGCCCGCGTGGTTTCGGAGAACGGCATTGCCTTCGCCCGCGGCATCCGCGTCGAAATGGAGCTCGACGAAGAACAGTTTGTCGGCGGCGGCGTCTATCTGTTCGCCAGCGTGATCGAACATTTCCTGGCGCTCTACGCTTCGCTCAACAGCTTCACGCAACTGGTGGCGAAGACGCGCCAGAGAAGGGAGCCGTTGAAAGAATGGCCGCCGAGAGCGGGTTTGAGGATTCTGGCATGACGGCGGCGGTTCCCGAAGCTCATCCGCTCACCGAAGTCGCGGTGGCGCTGCGCGAACGCCCCGGCCTGTTCGATTTTTTCCAGGCCGTGCGCATTCTGCTGCGCATTGCCGAGGGCAAGGAATCGGTCGGCGGATTTGCCAAGCCGGAAAACGAAGGGCTCCGCTTCCAGGTCCACAATTCGCTGGCGTTTCCTCCCACCGAGATCGACTCCATCGATTGGGACGGGCCCGTGCCTCGCATGACGGTGAACTTCATGGGGCTCACCGGACCCCAGGGCGTTCTGCCGTACTGCTACTCCGAGATGGTGGCGGACCGCCTGCGCAACCGCGATCGCACGATGGCGGCGTTCTTCGACATCTTCAACCACCGGATGATCTCCCTGTTTTACCAGGCATGGGAGAAGCACCGGTCGGCGGTAGCCTACGAGCGGGATGGCGAAGACCGGCTTTCGCGGTACCTGATGTGCCTGATCGGCATCGGAACCGGCGGCTTGCAGCACCGCCTGGTGATCCGCGACGAATCGCTGCTCTACTATACCGGCCTGCTCTCCCTGCAGCCGAAATCGGCGGCGAGCCTGCAGCAGATTCTCGAGGATTATTTCGGAGTGCCGGCAGAAGTGGAGCAGTTCGTGGGCGCGTGGCAGTCGCTCGACCCTTCGAACCAGTGCGTCTTCGAAGATGGCGACTCCTACTCCGAGCAGTTGGGCGTGGGAGTAGTGGTGGGAGATGAGATCTGGGACCAGCAGTCGCGGCTGCGGCTGGTGCTGGGCCCGCTGACCGCCGGTCACTACCTGGGCTTCCTGCCGGGCGGTTCGGCGTTCGAGCCCTTGCGCGACCTGGTGCGTCTCTTCTGCGGTCCGGAGCTCGAAATCGAGGTACAGCTTGTTCTCAGCCGCGACGAAGTGCCTCCCTGCAATCTGGGTGAGGACGGGGTCGCAGGGCCGCGCCTCGGCTGGTTTACATGGGTCAAATCGGGGGCGAATTTCGACCGCGCCCCCTCCGATACAGTTTTCCTTTTGGGATAGACTTCTTCTTGAATTGAGTATTTCTCTGGGGGCTTGATGAGACTGAACGATCGATCGCTGATAGGCAAGTTGAACGATTCCGCGAGGGCCGCGCTCGAGGGCGCATTGGGACTGGCTCTCTCTCGCACACATTATGACGTCGAAGTCGAGCACTACCTGATGAAGCTGCTCGATTCGAGCGACGGCGACTTTGCATGCATCGCGAAGCATTTCGGCATCGACAAGTCGCGGCTGGCCGCCGAACTGACCCGCAGCCTGGACAAGCTGAAATCGGGCAACGCCCGCACTCCTTCGGTCAGCCCGACGGTTCGCGACATGATGGTGAAGGCTTGGACCATCGGCTCCATCGATTTCGGCGCGGCCAAAGTGCGGACCGGCTTCACCATCCTGGCCCTGGTCCACGACGAGGAGCTGGCGCGGCTTTCGCGCGAAGTCAGCAAAGAGTTGCAGAAGATCCAGGCCGATGCCCTGCGCAAGGATTTCATGACATCGTGGCCGGCTCGGCGGAGAATGCTGAACTGGCCGCCGCGGCTGCCGCGGCCGGAGCGGCCGAGGGCCCGCGTCCGGTGGGCGGCAAGACGCCCAACCTCGATCAGTTCACCGTCAACCTGACGGAAAACGCCAAGCAGGGCAAGATCGATCCGGTGCTGGGGCGCGATTTCGAAATCCGCCAGGTGGTCGACATCCTCACGCGGCGCCGCCAGAACAACCCGATCCTGGTCGGCGAGGCGGGCGTCGGCAAGACCGCCGTGGTGGAAGGCTTCGCGCTGCGCATCGCGCAGGGCGACGTGCCGCCGGTGCTGAAGAACGTCACGCTCCGCACGCTCGACCTGGCGCTGCTGCAGGCCGGCGCGGGCGTCAAGGGCGAATTCGAGAACCGGCTGAAGGGCCTGATCGACGAAGTGAAATCGTCGCCCACGCCGATCATCCTGTTCATCGACGAAGCGCACACCATGATCGGCGCCGGCGGGCAGGCCGGACAGAACGACGCCGCCAACCTGCTGAAGCCGGCCCTGGCGCGCGGCGAACTGCGCACCATCGCCGCCACCACCTGGTCCGAATACAAGAAGTACTTCGAGAAAGACCCGGCGCTGGCGCGCCGCTTCCAGCTGGTGAAGGTGGAGGAGCCCGACCGAAGCGAGTGCGCGTGATGCTGCGCGGCGTCGTGCCGGCGCTCGAAAAGCATCACAACGTGCGCATTCTGGATGAGGGCCTGCTGGCCGCGGTGAAGCTCTCGCACCGCTACCTGCCGGACCGGCAGCTTGCCGGACAAGGCGGTGAGCGTGCTCGATACCGCCTGCGCGCGCCTGGCCCTGGGCCAGAACTCGATGCCGCCGCCCATCGAAGACTCACAGCGCACGCTCGACGATCTCGCCGTGCAGAGCCGTGTGCTGGAGCGCGAAGCCGCCGTCGGCGCCGACCACGCCGAGCGCCTGGCAGGCGATCGCCGAGACCGCAGCCAAGACCGAAGCCCGCCTCAAAGCGCTGAATGAGCGCTGGGAGAAGGAGCGCGACCTGGTGGCCGGATTCGCGAAATCCGCGGCCAGCTCGAAAGCGGCACCGTGCCGCAGCCCGCGGACGACGGCACCGCCGCCCAGCCCGCGACCGATCCCGAAGCCATGCGCGCGCGAACTCGACGCGCTGAACGCCGAGCTCGAAACGCTGCAGGGCGAGAAGCCGCTGATGCGCGTCTGCGTGGACGCGCAGATCGTCGGCGAAGTGATCTCCGGCTGGACCGGCATTCCGGTCGGCAAGATGCTGAAGGACGAAATCGCGACCGTGCTCAAGCTCGAAGAAGCACCTCGGCAGGCGCGTGATCGGCCAGAACCACGCGCTCGAAGCGATCAGCCAGCGCATTCGCACGTCGCGCGCCAGCCTGGACGATCCCAGCAAGCCGGTCGGCGTGTTCCTGCTGGTGGGACCGAGCGGCGTCGGCAAGACCGAAACCGCGCTCGCGCTTTCCGACCTGCTCTATGGCGGCGAGCGGAACCTGATCACCATCAACATGTCGGAGTTCCAGGAAGCGCACACGGTTTCGACCCTGAAGGGATCGCCTCCGGGATATGTGGGCTACGGCGAGGGCGGCGTGCTGACCGAAGCGGTGCGCCGCCGGCCCTATTCGGTGGTGCTGCTCGATGAGGTCGAGAAAGCGCATCCCGACGTGCTGGAGCTGTTCTTCCAGGTGTTCGACAAGGGCCAGATGGAGGACGGCGAAGGCCGCGAGATCGACTTCAAGAACACCATCATCATCCTGACTTCGAACGCCGGCACCGACACGCTGATGAAGCTGTACGCCGATCCCGAGACCACGCCGTCGCCCGAGGGCCTGGTCAAGGCGCTCAAGCCGGAGCTCGACAAGATCTTCAAGCCGGCCTTCCTGGGCCGCATGGTGATCATTCCGTACTTCCCGATCCGCGACGAGGCGCTGAAGAAGATCATCATGCTGAAGCTCGGCAAGATCCAGCGGCGTCTGACGGAGACGCATAGCATCACGCTGTCCTACGATGCGCGCTGGTGGACGAAGTGGCCAAGCGCTGCACCGAAGTGGAGAGCGGCGCCCGCAACGTGGACAATATCCTGACCAATACCCTGCTGCCGGAGATCTCGAGGCAGATTCTGGGCAGGATCGCAGAAGGAGAACGGCCCGATCGATCCGGGTGGGCATCGCCGAAGACGGGTCCTTCACTTACGCATAAACCAGACTGAGTGGAAATACCGTGCCTGCGACACAATCCGATCGTCCGTTTCGCCTGAAGGTGAACAGCCTCGGTGACGACGCCCTCTTGGTCGACAGTTTTACCGGCCATGAGGGCGTCTCGCAGCCCTTCCGTTTCATGGTGAAGGCGCTCTCCGAGGATCCGAATGTCGACATGAAGAGCCTGCTGGATGACCCCGGCGGTGCTGTCGTTCCACCTCGGTGACGGGAGGACCGGCATTTCCATACGCTCATCAACAGCATCACGGCTGCTCGAATCCGGCGAGGACGGCTACTCGGTCTACGAGCTGGAACTGGTGCCGTGGCTCGCCTTTCTCAGTCACTTTTCGAACTGCCGGATCTTTCAGAATCAGTCGGTGCCGGATATCATCGAGAAAGTGTTCTCGACCCGCGGCTATTCCGACTACCGGCTCAACTTACAAGGCACTTACAGCCCCCGCGAATATTGCGTGCAGTACCGCGAGACCGATTTCAACTTCATCTCGCGGCTGATGGAAGACGAAGGCATCTTCTATTACTTCGAGCAATCGACGAAGACAAGCACACGCTCGTCCTCGGGCGACGACTTCGAGCGCGTTTACCACCTGCCCGCATACCTCTACGGTGGTCTACAACGCTTCTACCGGTTCCACCCGAGCCCGAGGGTGTGATCTCGTCGCTCCAATACGAGTACCGCACCTCGACCGGTACCGCCTCCCTGACCGACTACGACTTCACCAAGCCGAACACCGACCTGTTCAGCGACGCTTTCCGGCGACCAGATCGGAGAATTCTACGACTACCCGGGCGGCTATCTGTCGAAGGACGATGGCGACCGCTACTCCCGCATCCGCCTGGAAGAGCGCGAGGCCGAGATCAACACCGCGGGCGGGCTCAGCAGTTGCATGGCGTTCGAGTCCGGCTACAAGTTCACGCTCGAGGAACATTTTCGCGATGAGAGCAACCAGGAGTATGTGCTCACGCGGATCGAACACAAAGGCGCGAATACCAGTTATCGTTCCGGCTCCACGCAGAAGTTCGAATACGCGAATTCGTTCGCCGCGATCCCCAGCTCGGTGGTCTACCGGCCTCCGCGCATCAGCGCCAAGCCGGTGATGAAGGGGACGCAGACCGCCCAGGTGGTGGGAAAGTCGGGCGAGGAGATCTGGGTCGATCAAGTACGGCCGCGTCAAGGTGCAGTTCTACTGGGACCGCGACGGCACGAAGGACGAGAACAGCTCCTGCTGGATCCGAGTGGCACAGAGCTGGGCGGGAAAGCAGTGGGGCGGGATTCAGCTTCCGCGCATCGGCCAGGAGGTGCTGGTCACCTTCCTCGAGGGCGACCCGGACCGGCCGATCGATTGCGGGATCCGTATATAACGCCGATCAGGTTGTGCCCTATACGCTGCCCGACGAGCAGACCAAGAGCACGCTGAAGTCCTACAGCTCCAAGGGCGGCGGCGGATTCAACGAGATTCGCCTCGAGGACAAGAAGGGCAGCGAGCAGATTTTCGTCCATGGCGAACTCAATATGGACATCCGGGTCAAACAGGATAAGTTCCAGAACATCGACCGGAACGTCCACTTAGTCATCGGTCAGGATCACTACGAGCACATCAAGAACGATCACCAGGTGACCATTGACAACAACCAGGTGATCAAAATCGGCAACGACCATAACCTTGCTGTCACCGGCAAACAGGCCATCAAGGTGACCGGGTCGCACTCCTTGCAAGTGACCGGCGACGTGATCGAAGTCTTCAGCCAGAATCATTCGGAGAAGACTTCCATGAACCTCTATCTCGATGCCGGCATGGGCATCGTCATCGAGGGCAGTACGGGAATCACGCTGAAATGCGGCGGCAATTGCGTCGTCATCGACCCCAGCGGCGTCACGGTGAAGGGCACCATGATCGTGCTGGACGGACAGATGACTCGGATCAACTCCGGCCCCGGTTCGCCCGCCATGAGCGGGAATGCCGGAAGCGCCGTATCGCCGGCGGACCCGAAAGCGGCGAATGACGCCGACGTGGCTGACCCCGGCCAGTCGTCGCAGATTCAGGCGGCGCAGAAACAACAGAAGACGGGGCGCTATGGGACCGTGGTGCCTGTGGCGTTCCATCCGCCTGCGCCCGCACCCGCGGGCGGTTCTGCCGGCGCTGCCGGCAGGCTCCCAAAACCAGGACCAGCAACAGCAGCCGAAGACGTACATCGAAATCAAGCTCCTGGATACCGAGAACAAGCCGGTCCCCGGCGAGTCCTACAAAGTTACTCTGCCCGACGGGCAGACGGTTGCCGAGGGAACGCTCGATGACAAGGGCTTCGCCCGTATCGATGGCGTGGACCCCGGCAGTTGCAAGGTGACCTTCCCGAACATGGATAAGACCGTATGGGAGCCGAAATGAGCCCCAGGATCGAAACGGCCCAGGTGGAATTCTCGCGAGGAGGAGCGTGCTCAAGTGCCGAAAGTAGTCACCGCTAGCGACGGCGATACACTCTGCGGGATTGCCATCGACAACGGGTTTATCAATTGCCAGCCCGTGCGGGACGCCAACCCCGGAGCAGATTTTCTCACCCGTCCTCTGCGAGCCGGCGACGCGGTCACCGTGCCCGATATCGAGGCGAGGGAGGAAAGCAAATCCACCACCACTACCAACGTGTTCGTGAAGAAGAATGCCCCTCCGGTGAGCATCTGCTTCGTGCACGGCTCGCCGGATAAACACTTACTTGGACGACGACCACCTCACCTTCTTGCTGATTAGCAAGTTCCAGGTGGACAAGGGCGGTCCGACCAGAGCCAGGCGGCTTTTCCCGACGCCTTCGAGTTTCATGCCGAGGCCGATGTGGACATTGCCACCTTCAAGGTGCAGGTGGTAGACCCCGCGGCCGGTGGGACGGTGCAGGTGACGCTCGAAGCGCTGAAGCCGGTCTATAAGGCCGACGGCACCGTCGATCATCATGAGCTTTTCACCGGCGCCGCGTATGCTGCCCGCAAACTGGATGTGCAGTGTGCCAAGGTTCATTCCGGCGTGGCCTATCGATCCAAGTATCTGCGGCTGGTTGTGGACGAAGCCGATAAGAACGGCACTGTCGGACCGATTCCGCCCGGCACTTTTCCCCCCGGGCAACCGGGTCGCCCAAGCCCGCGCAGTCACTGCTTGTAACCGACATGGTGGATCAGGGTGAGCCGGATGTTGAAATCCTCGATCAGAAGGTGCGTGCCGGTTACGAGATACCGCGCTGTCCGGCGCAGCCCCAAATGCAAGGTAGTGGCCGAATTGCCGATCGGCGACGACCGCCAGCGCCTTCGCATGTTCTGTCCATGTTATGCGGACAACACCAGGAGGGGCACCGGTAGTTTCCAAGGACAATGCACGCCGGCGCGCGCTCAAGTGGTTCCGCCGGGTATTGGCGCAAAGTTCCATTGGGCCGAAGATTCTCGGAGTAGAAGAGCGCGATCCTGTAGAGAACATGGTGACGGTTTCGGATGCCGGGTCCAGCAATCCCCCTCCGGGCGCGAATGCCGGTGGATCCAGCGCCTCTGGAATTGATTCGCTCGGTAATCCCAGCCGTATGGGCTTTCGGATGAACTCGCGCCGGTGAGCCTTCGATGACGATCGTTCCGATCGTCCCGGTAGATGCGAGCGGTACAGGCTTCACGCCCATCCAGACCGCCAATGCGCTCGCGGCGGCCGTTTCGGCGCCATACGTTGCAGTGGCAGCGGCCAATCCGAGGCGGTTCAACGATACGCAGGGCTCGGCGGACATCCTCATCACGCGGACGGATGGCAAATTTGTCACCATCGACCAGCTCGTCAGCACAGATACGGCGCAGACCTTGGCCGTGGCAAGTGTAAATCCGTTGCCGACCCGCAACAATCCTGGGACGGCTTCAACTTCCTGGTAGGCAGCCAGCACCAGCGGATCATGTGCCGCAACTACGATACCGGCGATGATCGGGTGGACGTCTTCGCGGTGATCAATATTCTGATGGCGCGGGCCATTTTGATCGGGGTGAGGCGATGATGTCCGGCCACGCCGTAAACTCGGATCCGACCACCCATGGGGTGTCGGCGATCAAGTTCTCCATTTTGTGCGGCAGACCGCCTTCGACGGCACGGATGACGATCCCCTGGTGCTGTCTCATGAGATGCTGCACGTCGCTGCCGAAGTGGGACACGCTCAAGGCGTCGTCACCGAACTGATGCACGAAGGGTGACCGGAAACAACGACGTCGGTGCCTCCAAGCGCCTGACGGACCGCGGCGTCCAATACAACATCACCAACGGGAACTTTCCCATTAACAAGCGCCTGCGCACGGAGGCCGGCAATGCGGGGATTCTCGAGCCATGGTAATGTTGGCTCACTCGTTTTATTGCTGCTTGCGACTCTCGCAGGCTGGGGAGATCCACTGATGTCGGCAATGTCTTCGCAACTTCCGCCGTCGAGCCTGCCGGAACTGGAGGAGTTTGTTTTTCATCCCGACCAGTTCGCCAAGGAGGCCATCCCGCGCCGCCTGCAACCCGGCGATGTCGCCAATTTCCTGGTGTCTCGCCTGGATGCGAACTCGCCGCTTCTCGCCTTCCAGCAAGCGGAAAAGCTGGTCGACTTCTACGACCTGAACGAAGTGGCGACGTGGTTGCGCCGCTTTCTCGACGGCCGCGAATCCGGGCCCGAGCAGCGGAAACGGTCGATTGTCATCACCCGGACCATCGCGCGATCGGGCGCGCCCGACGACCGGCGCTTCGCCGCGGGCTATCTGAGCTTCCTGGTGCAGCGTGCCACTGCCGCGGAGATGCCCGGCCTGGTTTCGATTTACGAGGCGCTCGGCCCCGAGGGTGATTCGCAGCCTCTGCGTGCCGCGACCAACGGCCTGCTCTCGGCCGGCCAGTCGCCTGCAGATGCACGGAACCTGCAGACGTTGCTCAATATGACGCTTCCGCGCGCCGAGCAGGCCAACACCATGAAAGCCCGGATCCTGGCCATGCCCGGGCGGCCGCAGCGCATCGATGGTGAAGTGAAGGTGTATCTCGCGCTGCTGGTGGGCTATCCGGAATATCTGCCGGGTTGGGCGGCACGCCGGCTGCGTCGCGAGACCTGGGGCGACAATCCCGCGGACCAGACGGTGCGCAATCCCGACCGGCGGCGCGCTGCCGAGGTGGCCGACGCCTTTCGCCGCGCGATCCCACTCGTGGAAGCGAATCGTGCGTTAGACGATCACGTCAAAGCGCTCAAGCGGGTGACCTGTCTGCGGGCCATCGATTTCTTCGGGGGCACGCTCAGCGCGGCGGAGTACAAAGAGATGCACGCGGACCCCGCGCGGCAATACGACGTGCTCTCGAATCAGTAGCAGCTTGTGGGGCCGGCTTCAGCCGGCGGCGGGCTTGAGCCCGCCCAAGCCGGCAGAGGGTAGAGGCCCCGCTAACTCCGGGCGGCCTGCAACACAGTATCCGCGTCCGCCGCCTCCAGGATCTCGGCGCCTTCCGGCAGACTCTCGCGGATCTTCGCGGCGTCTTCCGTCACCAGCACAATCAGCCCCGCGGCGAGCGCCGTGCGGATCGCAGGGCGCAAATCGCTGGCGCCTTCGATCAGCAACACGTGGCAGCCGCGATCGAACAGTTCGCGCTCCAGGCGATGAGCCGTCGCGTGATCGCCGGCCGGCAGCGCCACAACAAGCGAGCGATGTCCGCTGGCCTGGAGTCGCTCTTCCGCCGTGACCCTGCCGGAGCGTTCCGTGTCGAACTCCTGGGCCGTGATCATGCCCGCTCCCATCGTCTCGTTCGAAACCGGATCGATCAGGATGAATGCACCCGTCACGCGGTTCTTGCGGTACGCGTCGAAGAACAAGGGCCGCTGCGTCTCCACCGACACCGGGCCGATCTCGTTGAGCCCCAGCACGCCGGCGCGAATCCGCGCATTGACTACCTGGGTGGTGTGCTTCAGCAGGAAGGGACGGTTCGGCTCGAGCGGCTTCTCGTTCATCCACACCATCTCGGCCCCGAATCGCCGGCCGCTGTGCGGCTCCTGGCCCGCGGCTACCAGCATGTCGCCGCGGCTGATGTCGATCTCGTCTTCCAGGCACAGCGTCACCGACATCGGCGCGAAAGCCTCGTCGAGTTCGCCCTCCCAGATGACAATCGAACGGATCCGGCTGATGCGGCCCGAAGGCAGCACGCGGATCGCGTCCCCGCGGCGCACCGTCCCCGAGGCGATCTGCCCGGCGAAGCCGCGAAAATCCAGGTTCGGCCGGATCACCGTCTGCACCGGGAAGCGAAAATCCTTCAGGTTGCGGTCGTGCGAGATCGGCACCGTTTCCAGGTGCTCGAGCAGGCTCGGCCCGCTGTACCAGGGCGTCCGGGAGCTGCGGTGCACCACGTTGTCGCCTTCGAGCGCGCTGATCGGAATGAACCGCACGTCTCGGGCCCCGAGTTCTTCGGCCAGGCCGGCGAATTCGGTCCGGATCTGCTCGAAGACCTCTTCGCTGAAATCGACCAGGTCCATCTTGTTGATCGCCACCACCAGGTGTGGAATGCCCAGGAGCGTGGCGATGTGCGCATGGCGCCGTGACTGCGGCAGCACGCCCTGGCGCGCGTCCACCAGGATGATCGCCAGATTGGCGGTGGAAGCGCCGGTCGCCATGTTGCGCGTGTACTGCTCGTGGCCCGGCGTGTCGGCGATGATGAATTTGCGGCGCGGCGTCGAGAAATAGCGGTAGGCGACATCGATCGTGATGCCCTGTTCGCGCTCGGCGCGCAGGCCGTCGGTCACCAGCGAAAGGTCCAGGCCGTTGGTGGTTTGATTGCGCGTCGCCTTTCGGATTGACGCCAGTTGATCTTCGTAGACGCCCTTCGAATCGTAGAGCAGGCGGCCGATGAGCGTGGACTTCCCATCGTCCACGCTGCCCGCCGTCGTGAAGCGCAGCAGCTCGGTCTCCGCGGAGGCCAGAAGCCATTCCTCGCAATTCCACTCGGCAACCGCGGCCATCAGAAATACCCCTCTCGCTTCTTCAATTCCATGGAGCCGTCCTGATCGTGATCGATGATTCGGTTTTCGCGCTCCGACCGCCGGAAGCCGATCATCTCCTCGATGATCTTCGGCACCGTGTCGGCTTCCGACCGGATCGCGCCCGTGCAATAGGTGCAGCCTAGCGACCGCATCCGGCACATCACCAACTGCGGCTGCTCGCCGGGCAGCAACGGAATGTTGTGTTCCACCGGGAGCAGCGAATCGCCGCGAACCAGCATGGGCCGAGGCTTGGCGAAATAGAGCGGCACGACCGGAATCGATTCCAGGTGAATGTAGTGCCACACGTCCAGTTCGGTCCAGTTGGATAGCGGGAAGACGCGGATGCTTTCGCCCTTATCGATGCGGCTGTTGAAAAGGTTCCACAGCTCCGGCCGCTGGTTTTTGGGGTCCCACTGCCCAAACGAATCGCGGAACGAGTAGACCCGCTCCTTGGCGCGCGACTTCTCCTCGTCGCGCCGCGCGCCGCCGAATGCCGCGTCGAAACCACCCTCGTTCGAGCGCGTCGAGCAGAGCCCGCGTCTTGAGCAAGCCGCAGCACTTCTGCGTTCCCAGGCGGAACGGGCTCGCCCCGTCCTGAATCGCCCGCGTATTCGTGTGCACGATCAGACGTGCGCCGATGTAGGCGCAGAAATGGTCGCGGAACTCGATCATCTCCTCGAATTTGTAGGTGGTATCGATATGCAGGAGGGGGAAGGGAAGGGGGCCGGGGTAGAACGCTTTCTGCGCCAGACGGACCATCACCGAGGAGTCCTTGCCGACGGAGTAGAGCATCACTGGCCGTTGGAATTCGGCGGCGACTTCTCTTATGATGTGAATGCTTTCGGCTTCCAGGGCGCGTAAATGAGTAAGGGTGCGGTCGGACATCGGAATACCCAGGCTGAACGTGAGTATCAGGATATCAAATAATCATGATTAAGTCCATCTGGATAATGGTGATTGCCGTGCTAGCGGCAACTGCCCAGGATGCGGGGATTTCCGCGGCCCGCATTCGTGCGCACACAAAGTTCCTTTCGAGCGATCTGCTCGAAGGCAGGGGCGTGGGCGTGCGCGGCGGCGATCTGGCGACCGAATACATCGCCACCCAGTTCGCACTCGCCGGCGCCGAACCGGCGGGCGACAACGGAACGTACTTCCAGAAAGTCCGGCTGGTCGGGGTGGAGACACAGCCCGCCGCCACGCTTTCGGCGGAGCTTGGCGGCAAGCAGGTCGATTTTGCGTGGCTGAACGACTTCGTGGGCGTCAACCCCTCCCAGACCACGGATGAGAAATTCGAGGGCGACCTCGTTTTCGTCGGCCACGGCATCAGTGCGCCAGAGTGGAAGTGGGACGACTACAAAGGCGTGGACGTCAGCGGCAAAATCCTGCTCTTTTTCACCAACGAGCCGCCCTCCACCGATCCGAAATTCTTCGACGGCCGCGCGCTCACTTACTACGGCCGCTGGACCTACAAGTACGAGGAAGCTCTCCGCCGCGGCGCCAAGGGCGCCATCATCATCCACACGACGCCCACCGCAAGCTACGGCTGGGACGTGGTCCGCAGTTCCTGGGGCCGCGAGACGCCGTTCCTGAAGCTGGAGCCGGGTGCCCGGGCGCTGGCCATTCAGGGCTGGATCACGCGCGAATCGGGCGATCGCCTGCTGGCGCTGACGGGCAAGACTGTCGATCAGTTGCTGGCGGCAGCGGACAAGCCGGATTTCCGGCCGGTCGACCTCGGGATCACCGTGCGCGGCTCGCTGCCATCGAAGATCCGCGAGATGAACACGAGGAATGTGGCGGCGATCTTTCCCGGCAGCGATCCCAAGCTGAAGGACGAGGCTGTGATCTTCAGCGCGCACTGGGATCACCTGGGGGTCGGGACGCCGGTCAACGGCGATGCCATTTATAACGGCGCCGTCGACAACGCCACCGGCTGCGCGGTTCTTCTGGAACTGGCGCACGCGTGGGGACAACTCGCAGCCGAGGCCGAAGCGTTCGGCGCTATTTCTTTCGGTTACGGCTGAGGAAGGCGGGTTGAAGGGCTCGGAATATTACGCGGCGCATCCGCTGATTCCGGCAGCCAAGACTGCGCTCGACCTCAACTACGACGCGCTCTATCCGTGGGGCCGAGCCAGGGACGTGGTGCTGACCGGGGCCGAGCGCACGACGGTGTGGCCCCTGGCACAGCAGATCGCCGCGCGTCTGAATCTGGCAATCGCGCCGGACGACGCTCCCGAAGCCGGCCACTATTTCCGCTCGGACCATTTCTCATTCGCCCATGCCGGGATCCCGGCCTTCTCCGTGGGTGCCGCGACCCAGTTTGCGGGCAAGCCGGCGGACTTCGGCAAGACAGCCTACGAAGAGTACAACAGCAAGCATTACCACCAGCCGTCAGACGAGTTTCAGGAGGATTGGGACTTCACCGCGCTGGCACAGGCGGCTCAATATGGTCTCCTGCTGGGGAAGGACGTAGCGAACCAGGAGAGGCTGCCGGATTGGAGGAAGGGCGACGCCTTCCACCGGTAGTTAGAACTCAGGCCCTGGAGCCGTCTCCGGGGCCTTTCTGAGGAGAGCGAAACTCGAAAGGCTTACGCCGCGGGGGCCGCGAGCGCCTTGACGCGCAGGTGCAGCTTCGACTTGTAACGAGCGGCGGTATTCTTCTTGATGATGCCGTTCTTGGCCGAACGGTCGATCACCGAAAACGTTTGGGGCAGCAGTTGGGCCGCGGCGTTGGCGTCTTTGCTGACGATCGCCCGGCGCATGGAGCGAATCTGGTGGCGCAGGCGGCTCTTGCTTTTCCGATTGAATGCCGTACGACGTTCAGTCTGGCGCACCCGCTTAAGCGCGGAATAGGTATTTGCCATCTTTGCTGAAGCTAATCCTTACAGAGAATTCGAGCTTCCAGGATAACGCACTCGGGCGCCACGCCGCAAATGCGCGAAAACGCTCACTGCCGGCACGCCTGGCTGATCTCTGCTATCCAGTTTACCCCATTTGTGTTGCCATCCTCCTTGTATAGCTTCGCTGCGCGCTCCAACCATGGCCGTGCCTTGTCACAGGAGGACCAGCTTCTCTGGTAAGCCCGCCCGAACACCCGGCACCCATCGGCCAACAGGCTGCGCGCGTCCCGGCTTTGTGGAAAGCGGTTTCGATACAACTCGCCGAGCTCGATCCCGCGGGCGAAAGCGGCCTCGCTGGCGCGCCGGTCCCCCATCAGCTCCAGAAGCTCCCCAATCCGAAGCGTGATCATCCCGAGGCTGGATGCGGCTCGTTGGTCGTGGGGATCCGCGGCGGATACTTCAGCCCGAATCCGTTCCGCTTTGCGGTACTGCTCCAAGCCGTCGCGCATCTTCCCCATGAGCTGGCAGATCAACCCGATGTCGGAATAGCCAAACGAAAGGTCCATCCGGGCGCGAGCGTCATCGGGGTGAGAGCCGACTCTTTGTTCATCGATGGCAACGGCCGACTGATACTCCGCGAGGGCGGCCGGAAGATCCTTGGTGACTACCAGGAGAGCGCCCAGCCGCTTGTGGTACAGGGCCAGGTTCTCATGCCGGGACGGCGGGGTATCGGCAAGCGCTTTTCGCAAATCGGTCATCGCTTCGGGGAAGCGCGACTGCGCTTGCAGACTGGTGGCCATCCCGTATTCGGAAATCGCCAGTTCGTTTTGAATCTCCGGATTTCCCGGGACTTCGCGGCGGAGCTGCTCAATCAGCAGCGCGGACGATCTGACGTGTTCCAGACGCTCGGCGAGCGGGACATCGAGATCGCTGAACATCCGGTGAGTCCGCGCCAGCTCGCGGCGGAAAATCACCGAACCCGGTTCGGTAGCGAGCACCTGTGTGCGCAGAACCAGCGCCTTCCGCAAACTCTCGATCGCGGCCTTGGGCTGTCCGAGGTTGGATACGCCGCGGATCCCCTCTATAGTGGCAACACGCTCATATCCGGCCGCCAGGTCGCGTTGCAGCGCGGGATTCGATTGCGCCCCGGCGGCCAGTGCATCGAGATATTGCAGGCTGCGGGTGAGGATCAACTGCTGGACTCGCAGCGAGCCCTGCAGGTCGCGGATCCCGTCCTGGAACTCGTAAAGGACCGAACCGGCGAGTTGACGCGCCATCTCGAACCGCTGCTCGGCCAACCGCCGCTCCTGGCGCGCCACGCGTGCCTGCCAGAGTGCCGCCGTCAGACCACCAAGCAAAGACAGCGTCACCGCCGCCACGGACGCCGCGACCAGCTTCTTGCGCCGGACGAACCTTGAAGCCCGATACCAGTAAGAGGCCCGTCGTGCGCTGACCGGCAGGCCATCCAGGTGTCTCTGCAGGTCGGAGGCGAGCCCATCGACATAGGCATACCGCTGGGCCGGTTCCTTCTCCAGGGCTTTCGCCAAAATGTCGTCCAGGTCGCCTTTGAGCTCTTCGCGGGGAACGCCGCCTTCGGCAGTCACGGTGCTGGCCCGCGCCGAACTATCCAGACAAACCGCGCGTTCGATTCCCGCCGGAGTGTAGCTTTCGATCTGGTGCGGACGGCATCCGGTCAACAATTCATAGAGCACGGCGCCCAGCGAGTAGACGTCGGTGGCCATCGTCACGGGCTCGCCGCGAACCTGTTCCGGACTGGCGTAATCCGGAGTCAGCGGGTGAACGCAGCCGAAAGCCTGTGTAACTTCGGGCTCCGCCTGGTCCGCTCCGAAGATTTTGGCGATCCCGAAGTCCAGAAGCTTGGGCTGGCCGTCGGCCGTGATCAGGATGTTGGAAGGCTTGAGGTCGCGATGCACCACCAGGTTGCGGTGCGCGTGTGCCACCGCATCGCATACCTGTAGGAACAGCCGCAGCCGCTGATGAGCTGTCAGGCCGGCCGCGCGGCAGTACTCGTGGATCGGTTTGCCGTCTACCCAGTCCATTACCAGGTAGGGGCGCCCATCCGCGGTGGTCCCGCCGTCCAACAGGCGGGCGATGTTCGGATGGTTGAGCCTCGCCAGGGCCTGCCGTTCGATCCGGAACCGCTCAATCAGAGCCTGGGTCGCCAGTTCCACCCTCACGAGCTTGATGGCCACGATCTGGCGGTAGTCGTTGTCGCGGCGCGCGCGATACACCACGCCCATTCCGCCGTGCCCGGCCTCTTCCAGCATGAGGTACGGTCCGATCCGCACCTCGGTCAATCCTGGAATGTAATGCGCGGCGGGCTCGAGAAAGCCGCCGGATTCGTCGAGCGCCCTCAATAACTCTTCCACCTCGCACCGGAGGGGATCGTCATCTCCGCACTGTTCGGCCACGTATTGCGCACGCCGCTCGTTCTCCATCGCGGAAGCCGCGAAGAGAATCGCCCGTACCTGTTGCCATCGCCCGGCTGTCATGACGCGGAACTCTTGAGCTTACGGTAGAGCCAGGCTTTGGCGGTGACCCAATCGCGGTTCACCGTGGCCGGGGAAATGCCCAGTGCCGCTGCCGTCTCCTCGATACTCAGCCCGGTGTAGAACCGCAGTTCGATCACCTTGGCCTGCTGCGCGTCGAGCACCGCCAGGGCCTCCATCGCGTCGTCGAGAGCCAGCACGTCCACCGTATCAAGCCCTGATGCCACCGCCTGCGTGTCCAGTTCCACCCGCTCCGCACCGCCGCCCCGTTTGGAGGTCCGCCGCCGTCGAGCGTGATCCACCAGAATGCGGCGGATCATCTGTGCCGCGATGGCGAAGAACTGGGTGCGGTTCCGCCAGTCCATGCGTTCCTGATCCACCAGCCGCAGGTAGGTCTCGTGAACCAAAGCGGTCGGCTGTAGTGTATGTCCGGGCTGTTCGTAGCCCAATTGCCGGCGCGCTACGTTATGCAGTTCCGCGTAAACGAGCGGCATCAGCCGGTCCAGCGCGCTCCGGTCTCCTTTTCCCCAGTCGATCAGAAGATCTGTGACGGGGCTCTCTGGCATGCGCGGATCCTCGTCAGGGGATTGTACCAGACCGTCCAAAACTCGCTGATAGAATTTGTGCGTCTTTCACGCGTATCAGGCGGGGACGATTCCTCTAAACCTATCGCTGCAGGGAGGGGGCACATGGGATCAAGCGGAGTAACCCGGTTTCTGGCAGTCTTGCTTCTGCCGGCCGCTTCCGGCTTTGCACAAGGCCGCATAACCGATTTCCTGGGAATCCAGCAATGGCACGGCACAGTGAAGATCACCGGCACCGGCTCGGGTTCTACGTCCGGAGGCATTTTCAAAGACACCTGGCAATACGGGCTGACCACGAACCTCTCCGTTCAGCTCGACACCTACAATTCGAATATTCAAGGCTGGACCGGTACGTTCACCGGAACCACTGCGATCAGCGCCAGTGACGTATCGACTTTCTCCGGCTGCACGGAGACCCAGACGCAAACATTTAACGGAACTCTGGGGGCGCCCCAAGGATTCACTCTGATTTTGCGGGGAACCAACCAATATGCGTTCTACCCGGCGGTCTACGACGTCCAGGGCGCTGTGAGTGCGGTATCCCTCGATTGTGCCCCCGGGACCCAGGGCGGGTCGGGTCCGGGGACTTTTTCCCCGGTGCTGTCCAACCAGATGCAGACGCTGCCGGCGACGGGATTCAGCTTGACCGGGTCTTACCAGGTCAAGATGAGCTCGTCCCTTCAGCCGCAGTCGCTGGCCTTCGGCGGGTCGCCCGCCACGGTCGACGTTACCGTGTCGTGGGATCTCGAGCCCGGTCCCGTGGTGCAAGCGGAAGTGGTGGTGCAGAAGACGTCCACCCTCCAGAACTGGCGTCCCACCGCGGGAGCCAACGGGGCCCGGGGCGGCGGTCTGGACCTGGTTGCCAAGCTGCAAGGACAAGGGGGAGGCACAACCAACGCCAAGGTAGCGTATTGGATCTGGGAACTGACGAACTGCTCGAAGGAACCGGGATACGCCATGAACGCGCCCGCCAGCGGCCCCAGCCAGGATTTCGACTTGAAGCTGGAAAGCCTTGCCGAGGGGTTGCTCATCGCCGACCCCAAGGGACAGCGTCTGCAGAGTATCGCGGGACAATTCACGCAGTCCACGGTCACTCTCGGTGCCTACGACTGGGGGGCCTTCGGCACCATCAAGGTGACGGCAGTGATGCCCGACCAATCCCAGATCGTAGGCTACCTGGAAGGCGACCCGTCGCAGACGGAAGTCCGTTTACCGCTGCGCTCGGCCAATAGTTCCATTGCCGACGTGTGGAAGCAGAACAACGGGACTCAGTCGCTGGCCGACAATTCCGATAATGAGACCGACCCGCAGGGCGATGGCAATGCCGGGGACGGACTGACCCTATACGAGGAATACCGGGGATTCATCATCGACGGGAATCACGTGGAGGGAAACCCGAAGAAGAAAGATTTCTTCGTGGTGAACAAGGCCGGCGCTTTCTATCTCGCGGCATTCCGCATGTTCCAGAGCCTTAGCGGTCTGCAGGTCCACTATACCCTCAAGAGCTCGGAGATGTCCGCGGGACGAGTGATCAATTTCAACTACAGCCAGGGGGCGCATAACGTGGACCAGCACGGCGTAATCGTTGTGCCCATCGCCGCCGACGCCGGCTACGCCGAGGCTCAGGGGGGACCAGGGCCTCCGAAATCGATCACACAGGTAGTCACACCCCGGATTCTGCCGAGCGCGGACCTGACGTGGATCAACTACCTTGCCGCTTCGATGGCGCACGAGCTGTTTCACTGCGTCAACGTCTATCACCACGGCGATGCCCCCTCGCTGAGCGGCACTCTACGTCGCGATTCGGCAACCAACACGACTCTGTTCCAGGGAGTTCCGGCGAATGTCCTGGATGAGAACGGCAGTCCATTTCCGCTGCCGCTCGATACACTGGTCAGCTACGTCATCGGCGCGGCGAATGATCCTCACACCGGTGACGACAACTGCGTCATGCGCTACGACAACGCGCGCGCCTACTTCTCCAAGACCGATGGCAATACGATCTACGTGGTGGATTCGGAGCCGGCGGGCTTGGGAATCTGCGCCCAAAGCCAGGGGACGGGAATCAACGATGCCAGCCGGCTGCCGCAGGCCCGTTATGGCGATTCGGCCGCGGGCCGGGGCAACTGCCGCGGCCAGATCCTGGTGAACGACGGCGTCTCGGCGCCCCGGAGATAGCCCATGAGAACCACCTGGCTTTTCTTCTTGCTCGCGTGCCTGAGCCACTTCCTGCGGGCGCAGGCGCTGGGACCTCCGGAATTGGGGCTGGACGTCAACGGCCAGAGCGAGGCCGTGGTCGCCAAAGGCTGGCCGTTGCTGATCCGAACCGTGGTGATTCCGGCCGGCAGCGACCCCGTGGTGATCGGCCTGGGCACCGGCGCGTGGACACAGGCCCTGCGATTGACCGTCACCGACCAGAATGGCTCGGCTCAGAATTGGCCCGTGCAGCTGGTCGCGCCCCCTACGCCGTCTCTGGCCCTGAGTGGGATCCAAACCGGGGAGGCTGTCTGGTTGGTGGCTCCGGCGGACACCTCCGGTATTCCGGCGGGCCTGTACAATCTCTCCGTCACACTGGACACAACGACCTCCGCCAAAGCCGGTACCTGGAGCGGCGGCGCCCAGAGCAACGGGGCGACGGTCCAACTGGGGGCGGAGCCGGCCACGCTCTCCGCCGAGGATGAGGCTTCCAAAGACCTGGCTCTGGCCGCCTATAGCCGGCTGCGAGGCGACTCGGCGGGCGCGGAATCCGCGCTCAATACCCTCATGACTCGGCAACCGGACGTGCTGGAAGCCTATAGCGAAAAGGCCGACTTGCTGGCCGCGCGCGGTGCCTACTCCGACGCGCTGACGCTCAGCGAACAGGCCCTGGAGAAGTTCAACACCAAACGCCCGAATCCGGCTGAGGCCCCCGTGACCCTGGAACTGCGGGTCATGGCTTTGGGCGATCAATTGGCCGCCCAGCAGCGGGCCATGGCGGGCGACCAGGTGGCTTGCGTACTTGCAGGCAATAAGGAGGCCGTCCTGGCTCCGGACTCGATTGCCTCGGCATACGGGACCAGCCTGGCGACCGGTACGGCCGAGGCCTCCGCTTCGCTCCAGACGCAGTTGGCGGGAACCACGGTCACGATCACGGATTCCGCCGGGGTACAGGTCTCGGCCGCGCTCTTCTTCGTTTCGCCGGGCCAGGTCAACTTCCTTGTGCCGGGGACCGTCGCGATGGGAGCGGCCACCGTGGCGGTGCACGCCGGCGACGGCACCACCGAGCAGGGCAAGGTGACGATTGCAGGAGTCGAGCCGGGGCTCTTCACCCTCAACAGCGAACTGCTGATCGCGGGCGGTCTTTTGCGCGTCGCTTCCGATGGAACCCAGAGCTACGAGAATGTATATAGCGTGGACGCTGCGGGCAGTATCGTGGCCGCACCGGTGGATGTTACCAACGGGCAGGTGTATCTGACCATATACGGGACGGGTTTCCGCAGTGCGCCCGGCTCGCAGGTGACCGCCAGCCTCGCCGGAGTCAACGCGCCCGTGCTCTATTCCGGCGCGCAAGGCAGCTATCAGGGATTGGACCAGGTGAACATTCAGTTGCCTGCGTCCTTAGCCGGCCGCGGGAACGTGGCCCTGGTCCTGACGGTGGCCGGAAAAACCGCGAACGCCGCCAGGATTACCATCCGCTAGAGCGGATCCTGCTTCCGCTGCGGCCGGATCAATCGATCAGGCCATTGCGCACCGCAAATCGCACCAACTCGTTGATGCTGTGGAGGTTGAGCTTCTCCATGATGCGGCCGCGGTGGGCGTCCACGGTGTAGACGCTGAGATTGAGGATCCCGGCGATCTCCTTGTTCGTCTTGCCCTCGGCAAGCATCTGCAGTACCTCGCGCTCGCGGCTGCTCAGCAGGTCCACCGGGTTCGTGACGTGGCGGCGGTAATCGTTGAGCACGGCGTCGGAAACCGCGGGACTGAGATAGCCTTCTCCGGAGGCCACTGCCCGCACGGCGGCGAGGAGATCGGGCGAGGGCGAATCCTTCAGTAGATAGCCGCGAGCGCCGGCACGGAGAATTTCGCGCACGTAAACGGAGTCCTTGTGCATGCTGAGAGCCACCACGCGGCAGTGCGGCTCGGAGGCAGCGAGCCTGCGCGTGGCTTCGATTCCATTCAGCTCCGGCATGGCCACGTCCATCACGATGATATCGGGATGGAGCTGGCCGGCCAGTTCTACGGCCTCCCGCCCGTTGCCTGCCTCACCGACAATTTCCATGTCGGGCTGCGCGCTCAGAATCATTTTGAAGCCCTGGCGCACGACCGCGTGATCGTCGGCGAGCAGGATGCGAATGCGTTTCATTTGCGATCGGCTACTACTTTCATTACACCACCTCGCGTACGTGCCCTTCTTCGCGGATCGGCGCGCGCACTTCGATCGAAACGCCCTCGTTGGGGCGCGAACGCACGGTCAAGTCTCCGCCGGCGCTGCGTGCGCGGGCGCGCATTCCGATCATGCCGAGCCCTCGCGGGCCGCTCGGCGCGGGGTCCGGCAGGCCGCGGCCGTCATCCTGAATCATCAGGGAGACCTGGTCGCCAATCGCTTCGAGGCGGACGTCGACGTGGCGCGCTCCGGAGTGCCGGGCGATATTGGTGAGAGCCTCCTGCGCGATCCGGAAGAGGTGCGTCTCGGTCTCATCCGCCATGCGGCCGGAATAGGTAGAAACCATGTTGACCTCGATGCCGGTGCGCCCGGCAAAGCCGTCGCACAACCAGCGCAAGCCGGCCTCCAGGCCGAAATCGTCCAGGATGGTCGGCCGCAGCAGCTGAGACATCTGCCGTACATTGCCGATCGATTCGTCCACCAGGCGCAGACACTCATCGAGCCGGTCGCGGTTCAGCGCGCCGCTGGAATCGAGTGCGGCGAGATTGGTCTTCACGGCGGTGAGCGATTGACCCAGCTCGTCGTGGAGTTCGTGGGAGAAGCGGCGCGCCGTGGCCTCCTGGTCTTCCAGCATGTGCCAGGAAACCCGGCCGAGTTCGGCGGTCTGCCACTCCATGCCGCGGATCAGCTGCGTGACCATCCGGATCGTGACGATCGCAAACGCAATGGCCATCAGGATGGAGGCAAGACCGAAAAACAGCGAGGCGTCGGAGAGCCGCGAGGAGCGGCGGTCGATCTGCGCCTGCGCAGCGCTGACCTTGTGGTATTCGGCTTCGATCAGGCGCGCCACGATCGAGATGAAGGCTTCATGATCGCGAAACAGATCGATGGTCGCGTAAGTTTCCACATTCTCGGAGGTTAAGAGCCGCCGCGCCTCCTTCGAGAAATCCGTCGAGGTCTCCTGCAGGCGAAGCCACAAGTGGCTTTCGTCGGTTCGGGCGCCTTCGCCGGAGATATGGCGGATGTCGCGGTCCGCCTGGTCGAGCTGCGCCATGATGTGGTCGTAGTCCACCGAATCAGGGTCGCGCGCCAGCACGGAGAACACCTCGGCAAGGGTGGTCTGCTGGTCGTGCAGCTCATCGATCAGGCCATTGGTGACCGCCTGCTCGCGCAGAAGGTCGGTTGCGTTTTGTTGAATCGATTGGATGTTCCGGATGCCGACGATGGCCGCCGCCACCAGCAGCAGAAACACGAGCGCAAAGCCGCCAAGCAGTACGCGAAAGATATTTTGGTGGGTGATCTGGCGCGGAAACATCGTGACTTGCCTTTTAGTATCGCGCCGGGCGGCCGGACGGGGTATCCCCGGCGGGGGCTATTCGGAAAGGCTAATAAACGTTAACCGCTTTAGGCCTCAATTCGGGAGGGTGAATAGCCTGCGGGGGCTATCGAGCTTTTGAAGCTCCTGCCTCAAGATGAGATTGTGAGCGGGCGGTTGGCCCGCCCGGGACAAAAGGAGAAACGAAAGATGACGAAGAAGATCGCACTCACCATCGCGCTGGCTCTTGCCACGACGGGCCTTACGTTCGCTGCCGGACAGCAGAAACCGGCCACTTCGACAACCCAGGCGAAGAAGCATCACAAGAAGGGCGCGAAGAAGTCCGCCACCAAGACCCCCGAAAAGAAGTAGCTTCGGGAAAATTTCGATAGCCCCGCCGCCCGGGTCCCGGCCGGCGGGGTTTTGTATTTTTGCCCCTCCGCACGTCCTCCCCGCCTCCGTTTAGTTGACACCACCACTACAAAAGCGGTATCCCTTTTAAAATCCCGACCCAAGGATGTCTCGCATGAAGCTGCGTACCTACGGAAGTGTGCTGTTAGTGGTGACCCTCGCTGCGGGTTCTCTTCTGGCCCAAGGCAAAAAGGCAAAGCCCTCCGCTGCGCCCGAACCGCAGAAGATGGACGAGGAATATACTCGCCTGATTCATGAATACCTGCAGGACCCGCGCATTACCACCGAGCTGGTCGATCACATGCCGGCCTCGGCAACCGTGCCGTCGCCGCTCAAGTTTCTCGGACGCATTCCCGGCAAGCCCGGAGAGTTGACTTACGCGGAGGACATCTACCGGTATTACGAAGCACTGGCGAAGGCCTCGCCGCGCGCCAGATTTTGGAAAATCGGAAAGACCGAAGAAGGCCGCGACCAGGTCATTCTGGCCATCGCCGACGAAGCCACCATCAAGAATCTCGATAAGTACAAGGACATCCTGGCCAAGCTCGGCGATCCGCGCAAGATCACCGACCAGCAGGCGCACGAGCTCATCAAGATCGGCAAGCCGATCTACTGGATCGGCCAGCGGCATCCACTCGCCCGAAACCGGCGGACCCGAGATGCTGATCGAGCTGGCCTACCGGCTGATCGTGGAAGAGACGCCCTTCATTCAGTCCATCCGCAACAACGTCATCACGTTCATCACGCCGGTGATCGAGGTCGACGGGCGCGACCGCGAGGTGGACACCTACTATTACAACAAGAAGCGCCCGGGCGCTGCGCGGCTGCCCCTGATGTATTGGGGCAAGTACGTCCAGCACGATAACAATCGCGACGGCATGGGCCAGTATCTGCAGCTCACGCAGCAATTTCACGAAGGCCGTGCTCGACTGGCACCCGACGGTCCTGCACGATCTGCACGAAGCGCAGTCGTATCTTTATGTCTCCACCGGCACCGGGCCCTACAATCCCTCGCTCGACCCCATCGCAGATCGACGAATGGTGGCTGCTGGCCGAAACCGAAATCATGGAGATGGCCAAGCGCGGCGTGCCGGGCGTTTGGACATACGGCTACTACGACGGCTGGGTGCCGAATTATCTGTTCTGGATCGCGCTGACGCACAACTCGTTCGGCCGCTTCTACGAAGTGCAAAGCTACGGGCCCGACGTGCAGAAGAATCTGATGTTGGGCGCCACGCAGACCAGCCGCGAATGGTACCGGCCGAACCCGCCGCTGCCCTCCATCAAGTGGGGCCCGCGGAACAATACCAACATCCAGGAATCGGCGCTTGCTGCTCGCGCTCCATCAGGTGGCGCGACCGCGAAGCTGTATCTCGAGAATTACTGGATCAAGAACAGCCGCGCTATCGATAAGGGCAAGAACGGCCCGAATTACGCCTGGCTGATTCCCGCCGGACAGCGCCGCAAAGAGGACGCGGCCGACATGGTGAACGAACTGCGCCGCCAGGGCGCCGAGGTCAGCGTGGCGACCTCCGCGTTCAAGGCCGGCAAGGCGCCGATCGCCGCCGGGCGATTACATCATCCGCGGCGATCAGCCCTACCGCACGCTGGTCGATATGTACCTCAGCGTGCAGAACTATCCGCCGGCCAATCCGCGGCCCTATGACGACACCGGCTGGACCATGCAGTACATGCGCGACGTCAAGACCGATCGCCGGTCACCGACAAGTCGATTCTCGACGCGCCGATGACGCTGCTCACGGCCGATGCGAAGGCCGCGGGCGGCATTCAGGGCAGCGGCGCGACGCTGGTCGTCGACCACACGAGCGACAACTCGCTGATGACGTTCCGGTTCAAGAACCGGGCGTCAAGATGGAGATCGCGGAAGAGGATTTCGATCTCGCGGGCCATCATTTCCGCGCCGGCGCGTTCGTCATTCCGAACGCCGACCGGGCGGCCCTCGAGCCGCAGTTGCAGCGACCTGGGCCTTTCGGCGTGGGCGGTCGACTCGGCGCCCGCGGTGAAGACGCACGAATCCACATGCCGCGCATCGGCTACGTCCACTCGTGGCCGCGCACGCAGGATGAAGGCTGGGTGCGGGCGGCGCTCGATCATTACAGCGTTCCCTACACCTATTTCGCCGACAAGAAGCTGCGCGAGGGCAACCTGCGGGCGAAGTACGACGTGATCATTTTCCCGCACGTCGGCGGCACCACGCAGATCCATGCTCGCGGGCATCGCCGAAACGGGCAAGATACCGCTGCCATATAAGAAGACGGCGGAGACGCCCAACCTCGGCGGCGTCGACGAAAGCGACGATATCCGCGGCGGCATGGGCTTCGAAGGCCTGCAGGAGCTCGGCAGGTTCGTGGAGCAAGGCGGCACGCTGATCGTGCGAAGGCTCGACGTCGTCGCTGATGGCCGAATACGATCTCGATAGCGGCGTGACCGTGGAGCATCCGGAGAAGCTGTTCGCGCGCGGCTCGATTCTGCGCGGCGTCTTCGCCGATCTGAAGAGCCCGATCGCCTACGGCTACGACGGTAACGATCTGCCGATCTACTTCAACCAGGATCCGGTCCTCAACGTCGCCGCTGTACCGGCATTCGGCGGCGGTTTCGGTGGCGGCTTCGGCGGCGGCCGTGGCGGCGCCGCGAATGCGGGCAGTGAGCTCGGCCAGAACGTGACGCCGAACGCCGTCCCGATCCACGTGGCTCCGCTCGAGCCCGGAGATGCGGTGCCGGGCGGCTGCGGTAGCCGCAGGTCGCGGCGGACGCGGCGGACGTGGCGGATTTGGTGGGGGCCGCGGAGGCAGCGGCTGCCGCCAACCGGAACGGCCGCGCGTGGTCGTGAAGTTCCCGTCCAATCCCAATGACATGCTGCTGTCGGGGACGCTGGCGGGCGGCGAAGCTCTCGAGAATCGCGCCGCCGCGGTCGACGTTCCGTTGGGCAAGGGCCACATCGTGATGTTCGCCCTGCGTCCCTTCTGGCGCTGGCAGACGCAGGGCACGTTCTTCCTGGCATTCAACGCCATTCTGAACTGGGACCATCTGGATGCCGGCAAGCCCGCGCCGAGCCGGCCGCACGCCGGGACCGCCGCCGGCCAGTAAACTCCCGCTGGACGCGGCTCTGTGCGATCCTGACTCACAGAGCCGCGTCCACATTTCATGGCCAGTCTCGTCAAATCTCCAACTATCGACCCGAGGCATACGCCGTTCCGCCTGGTCATCCGTGAATCGAAGATCCACCGGCGGGGAGTTTATGCGCTCGAGCGGATTCCGGGGAACCGCAAAGTAATCGAGTACACCGGCGAGCGCATTAACCGCCGGGAAACCAAGCGCCGCGGGCAGGGCAGCGTCACCTATCTCTTCACGCTCGACAATTACTGGACCATCGATGGAGCCGTGGGTGGCAGCGGCGCCGAGATCATCAACCATTGCTGCGATCCGAACCTCCGCACAAGTATCCAGAAGGGCCACATCCTGTACATCAGCCGGCGCGTCATCCAGCCTGGCGAGGAGTTGACGGTCGATTACCGGTTTTCCGATAAGATCGAAGATGTGCGCTGCCGCTGCGGCTCGCCGCAGTGCCGCGGCACCATCAATTTGAAGGAACAATGAATTTCTCACGCTTTTCCGCGGCCTTTTGCGCCGCATGCCTGTTTGCTGCCGGGCAGACCCTCCCTTCGCCGGCCGAGATTTCGAGCCGTTTGACGGCCAACGGCCTGCGGGCCGATGTTTCATTTCTGGCTTCAGACGCCTTGCAGGGGCGCGGGACGCCATCGCCCGGGTTAGACGTCGCCGCCGAGTTTGTCGCCGCGCAGTATCGCCGCGCCGGCCTCGATCCGGCGGGTGACGACGGCTATTTTCAGACCGCGCACTACGTCAACGTGACGCCGAATCTGGAGGGCCTCGAGTTGACGCTCGAAATCGGCGGCCAAACGCTGAAGGCCGGCAAACAGGGCGTGGGATTGCAAGAGCCGGTGGCGATCGACCTGGCGCAGGCGGGAGCGATGAAAGCGCCGCTCGAAGCCGCGGCTCTCGAAGCGCTGACGCCGGAGCAGGTTCGCGGCAAAGTGCTGATTGTGGACGCTTCTGTCCGGAGGTTTTGCGGTGATGCGGCGCATCCCCGCCCTGGCCGCGACCCTCAAGCCGGCCGCCGTGATTCTGCTGCGTCCGGAGATGCCGGGCATGGGCGGCGCGAGCGCCAGGCTCCGGGAGGCATCTATCGAACCGGTGCCGATCGTGACGGTGTCGGACTCCGCCATCCGCAATGCGCTCGCGGCGGCCGCTCCCGGGCCGCTGAACGGAACCGTCTCGCTGCACATCGCGGCGCCTTCATCGACCCCGGTCACGCTCAAGAACGTAGTGGGCCTGCTCCGCGGCTCCGACCCGGCGCTCAAAGATACCTACGTGCTGGTTACCGCCCATTACGACCACCTGGGCGTCCGCGGCACCGGCGAAGGCGACCACATCTATAACGGCGCCAACGACGATGCCAGCGGCACGGCTTCCGTGATCGAGATCGCCAACACGCTCGCGGCGCTACCCAGTCGGCCGAAGCGCAGCATCGTATTCATCGCGCTGTTCGGCGAAGAACTCGGGCTGGTCGGCTCGCGCTATTACGGCGCGCACCCCATCTTCCCTCTGGCCAAAACCGTGGCCGATCTCAACCTCGAACAGATGGGCCGCACGGACGACGTCACCGGCCCGCGCGTCGGCGTGGTCAATGTCACGGGATTCGATTACACCAGCCTCACCGGCGCCTCAAGAAGGCCGGGGAGAGCCTTCGGGATCGACGTGGTGAAAGACGAGCAGTCGAGCGACCCATTCTTCGCCCGCAGCGACAACCAGGCCTTCGCCGATGCCGGCGTCCCCGCCCACACGCTCTCAGTCGGGCTATGTCTTTCCCGATTACCACAAGCCCGGCGACGAATGGGCCAAAATCGACT
The DNA here is from genome assembly GCA_963796675.1 of Terriglobia bacterium. GTDB lineage: Bacteria > Acidobacteriota > Terriglobia > Bryobacterales > Bryobacteraceae > CAWCDJ01. Next base: position 653,135 of record CAWCMS010000008.1, on the reverse strand, counting down.
ACGAAAATATGGCGAAGGTCGATCGAGCCATCGCCCGGTTCGTCTACGGCGTGGCGGATAGCCCGGCGGTCCCCGAATGGAACGCCTCCGACCCCAAGACGGAACGCTACATCAAGGCCCACGACGCGCTGATGCACGGGACGAAATGAGACCCGCGAGCTTGCTATCATAGTAAGTTCCCCATGCAAATTGAGAAAGTGTACGAGCCCCAGCGGTTCGAACCGCATTGGGCGCAGTGGTGGATCGATTCCGGCATCTTCCGCGCCTCCGCCAAGGCGCCGGGCCCGTATTTTCGCTGGTCATCCCGCCGCCCAACGTGACCGGATCGCTGCACATCGGCCACATGCTCGAACACACCGAGATCGACGTCACCATCCGCTGGCACCGCATGCTGGGCGACAACACGCTCTGGCTGCCGGGCACCGATCACGCCGGCATCGCCACGCAGATGGTGGTGGAGCGCAAACTCGCCGAAGAGGGCATCAACTCGCCGCGACCTGGGCCGCGAGGAATTCGAAAAGCGCGTCTGGGAGTGGAAGGCGCAATACGGCGACACCATCAAGCGGCAGATGATCCGCCTGGGCGCCAGCTGCGACTGGACGCCGCGAGCGCTTCACGCTCGACCCCGGCCTCTCGCGCGCCGTGCGCGAGGTCTTCGTCCGGCTCTACGAAAAAGGCCTGATCTATCGCGGCGAGTACATGGTCAACTGGTGCCCGCGCTGCCACACCGCGCTCTCCGACCTCGAAGTGGCGCACACCGATGTGCCAGGGCCACCTGTGGCACATCCGCTATCCGGTGAACGGCATGCCGGATCGCTATCGTGACGGTCGCCACCACGCGGCCGGAGACCATGCTCGGCGATACCGCGGTCGCCATCAACGCCGAAGGACGAGCGCTACTTCGATCTGCACGGCAAGCACCGTGCAGCTGCCGCTGATGGATCGCGAGATCCCGATCATCCTCGACGACCTGGCCGATCCCGAATTCGGCACCGGCGTGGTGAAAGTGACGCCCGCGCACGACCCCAACGATTTCGAAGCCGGGCCGCCGCCACAACCTGCCGCAAGATCAAGGTGATCGACGAAAACGGCAGCATGACCGCCGCCGCCGGCCCCTATGCGGGGCTCGACCGCTTCGAGGCGCGCAAGCCGCGTGGTGGCCGATCTGGAAGAGCTGCGGCACTGCTGGTCAAGATCGAGGACTACGCCCTCAGCCTGGGCACGTGCCAGCGCTGCAAGACCGTCGTGGAGCCGCTGGTTTCCACGCAGTGGTTCGTCAAGACCAAGCCGCTGGCCGAAAAGGCCATCGAGGCGGTGGAGACCGGCGCGCATCGAGTTCATCCCGAGCAACTGGATCGAAGACCTACTTACGAGTGGATGTACAACATCCGCGACTGGTGCATTTCGCGCCAGCTCTGGTGGGGCCACCGCATTCCCGCGTGGCACTGCGAGGAATGCCAGCGAGATCATCGTGGCGCGCGAAGCGCCCGGCGACCTGCCCGCGCTGCGGTCGCAGCCATCTGGTGCAGGATACCGACGTGCTCGACACCTGGTTCAGCTCCGCGCTGTGGCCGTTCTCCACGCTCGGCTGGCCGGACCAGACCGACGATCTGCAACGTCTTCTACCCGACCTCGCTGCTGATCACCGGCTTCGACATCCTGTTCTTCTGGGTGGCGCGCATGGTCATGATGGGCATCGAATTCATGGGCGACGTGCCCTTCCGCCAGGTCTACATCCACGGCCTGGTGCGCGATGCCGAACGGCAGAAGATGTCGAAGACCAAGGGCAACGTGATCGATCCGCTGGTGGTGACCGAAAAGTACGGCACCGACGCCGTCCGCATGGCGCTGCTGCAGGGCGCCGCGCCCGGCACCGATATCGTGCTCACCGAAGAGCGCATGGAAAGCTCGCGCGCCTTCGCCAACAAGATCTGGAATGCCGCGCGCTTCCTGTTCATGAACATGGAGCGCTCGGGCGTGGAGCCCTGGGTGCCGGGAGCACTGGCGCAATTCCGGCCGGAGCCCGATTCGGAATCGCTCGAGCCGCGATTGAGGACCGCTGGATTTTCAGCCGCCTGAACAGCTGCGCCGAGCAGGTGAACCGCGCCATCGAGACCGTACCGCTATCACGAGGCGGCGCAAGTGCTCTGGCACTTCTTCTGGCACGAGTTCTGCGACTGGTACCTGGAGCTGAAGAAGCTGCGCTTCCGCGAGAACTCCGGGCTGACTGCCGGCTGGCGCAACACTGCTGGCGGCCTTCGAAACGGCGCTGCGCCTGCTGCATCCGGCCATGCCGTTCCTCACCGAGGAGCTGTGGCAGCGGCTCGCCGGCGAGCGCCCGCATGCGGCCGCCATCGATCGCGCTGGCCGACTATCCGCAGTACCGCCAGCAGTTGGCCGACCACGAAGCGGAGCGCGAAATCGACGTCCTTCAGGAAATCGTGACCATGGCGCGCACGCTGCGCACGGAGGCGAAGCTCGACCCCAAGACAGCAGCTCGAAGGCGTGCTCTACTCGCGCAATTCGGCGCTCGAGATCGCCCAGCAGCACGCCGAAGCCATCCGGAAGCTGGCCAACGTGAAGCTGGAATTCCGCAGCGATGCCGCGCCGAAGGCGGTGGCCATGCGCTCCACGCCGCAGTTCGACCTGGTGCTCGAAGTGCCCCAGGCGCAGGAGGAGGCGCAGCGCAAGCGCCTGGAAAAAGAGCGCGAGCAGCTCGTCAAGAACATCGCCAACTCGAACCGCCAGTTGGGCGACGAAACGTTTCTGAGCAAAGCGCCGGCGAAGGTGATCGAGACGATCCGCCAGAAGCTGGCCGATTACGAAGCGCAGCTGCGCAAGATCGACGAAGCGTTATGACCCCGATTGTGCGCCTCGCGCTCGAAGAAGACATCGGCCCCGGCGATATCACCACCCAGCCTGCGTGCCCGAAGGGCAGATGGCGCGCGGACGCTTTCTGGCGCGCGAGCCGCTGGTCATCGCGGGGCTCGGGCTGCTCGCAGAGCTCTACGACGGGCCCGGCTGACTGCAGAAGCACGATGGCGACCTCTGCGCGGATGGCGAAATCATCGCCGACGTCTCCGGCCCGGCGCGCTTGCTGCTGGAGTGCGAGCGCGTGGCGCTGAATTTCCTGCAGCGGCTGAGCGGCGTGGCCACGCTCGCGCGGCGCTTCGCCGAGGCCGTGGCCGGCACCGGCTGCCGCGTGCTCGATACGCGCAAGACCACGCCGGGCCTGCGGGCTCTCGAAAAGGCCGCGGCGGCGGCGGGCGGCGTCAACAACCACCGCATGGGGCTGTACGACGCCGTTCTGATCAAGAACAATCACATCGCGGCGGCCGGCGGGGTCGCCAGGCGATCTAGCGGGCGCGCGGGGCGGGGATGCCGATCGAAATCGAGGTGCGCACGCGGGAGGAATTGCGCGAGGCGCTGGATGCCGGCGCCAGCCACCTGCTGCTCGATAACCTCACGCCCGCCGAGGCCGCCGAGTGGGTGCGCGAGATCGCCGGGCGCGCGACCGTGGAGCTTTCCGGCGGCATCACGCTCGAAAACGTGCGCGCGTACGCCGAAAGCGGCGCCGATTTTGTTTCCGCCGGCGCCATCACGCATTCGGCGCGCGCCATGGACATCAGCTTCCGGCTGGAGTGGGTATGAGCCGCCGCGTTCTTCATTTCGCCACCATCGATTCCACCATGCGCGCCGCCGCCGAGCTCGAAATCGGCGATGTGGTGATCGCCGACGAGCAGACCGCCGGGCAGGGCCGCCACGGCCACACCTGGCACTCCGAGCCGGGCACCGGCCTCTACTGCTCGATCGTGCTTGCGCCCTCGCCGCTCTTGACCCTGGCGCTGGGGCTTGCCGCCGCCGAGGCCATCGACGAAGCCACCGGTGTGCGTTGCGATCTCCGCTGGCCCAATGACCTGATGCTCGGCGACCGCAAGACTGCCGGCATCCTGGTGCAGCTGGTGGGCGAAAAGGCCGTCGCCGGCATCGGCATCAACGTCAACCACACCGCGTTTCCGCCGGATCTTGCCGAGATCGCGACTTCGCTCCGGCTGCACGCGGGCCGCGAAATCTCGCGCGACGATCTGCTGGCCGCGCTCGTACCCGCGGTGGACGCGATGGTGGCGCTCGATTCCGACACCATCCTTCGCCTCTTCACCCGCGCTTCGAGCTACGCCTCCGGCCGCCGCGTGGTGGTCGACCTGCCGGACGGCGTCGATCGAAGGCACCACCGCCGGACTCAATCGCGCCGGCTTCCTCATCGTGCGCAAAGACGACGGAACCGATACCCTGATTCTTGCAGGAGGCGTACGTGCTGCTGGCTCTTGACGCAGGCAACAGCAACATCACGATCGGAGCATTCGAAGGGCGCAAGCTGCTCTGCCAGTGGCGGCTGCGCACCGTCCACGAGCAGACGGCCGACGAATGGGGCATCCTGCTGCCACAACCTGTTCTCGCCCGCCGGCCTCGATATCGCCACCGTCGACGGCATGATCATTTCGAGCGTGGTGCCGCCGATCAATTCCACCCTGGCGGTTCATGGCGCAGCGCTACTTCCACGTCGAGCCCGCCTTCGTCGGTCCGAACACGAATCTCGGGCTGACCATCCGCTACGACAATCCGTATGAAGTCGGCGCCGACCGCCTGGTGAACGGCGTGGCCGGCTTCCAGAAGTACGGCGGCCCGTGCGTGATTGTCGATCTCGGCACCACCATCAATTTCGACGTGGTCTCGAAAGACGCCGAGTACCTGGGCGGCGCCATCGCGGTCGGCATCGGCATCTCGATCGACGCGCTGTTCAGCAAGACGGCGCGGCTGCCGCTGGTGGATTTCCGGCCGCCCCGCAACGTGATCGGCACCAACACCGTTTCGAGCATGCGGTCCGGCCTGTATTTCGGCGCCATCGGCATGATCGACGGCATCCTGGAGCGCATGATCGAAGTGCTCGGGCCGGAGACGAAGACCGTGGCGACGGGCGGCCAGTCGCAGCTCATCGTCAACGGGTCGCGATTTCTGAAGACGGTAGACGAGCACCTGACGCTCGAAGGCCTGCAGATGATCTGGGAACGCACGCATCCGTGCTGAACTATTTCAACTACTTTACGGAAATCGAAGAGCACTTCCAAAGGGCCCGCGGCACCAGCCTGTTCCTGCTTTCACCGCTCGATTGGGCGCTGGTGGAAAGCTGGAAGAATTCGGAGGTGCCGCTCGAAGCCGTGCTGCGCGGCATCGACGCGGCCTTCGAGAAATGGCGCAGCCGCCGCGTGAAAACGCAGATGGTCAATTCGCTGGCCTTCTGCGCGCAGGCCGTGCTGACTGAAGCGCAGATCATGGCAGGCACCGCTCCGCCGCGTAAAGAGGCCGCGCCGCCGTTCCCCATGGACGACCTGCGCGCCTATCTCGAAGGCAATGCCGCTGCGCTCGGCGAAGGCTACCAGGAGATCGCGGGGTCACTGCGTAAACTGGCGGCCGAAGTCGAACAGCACTACGCGGACCTGGAAGGGCTGGAGCAGCGGCTGACGGTGCTCGAAGAGAAGATGATCGCCACCGCGCGTACGCGTCAGACCGATGAGCAGTTGCTGGCCGGCCGTCAGGAGCTCGACCGCCAGCTTCGTCCGTATCGCGGCAAGATGACCGCCGATCAGCTCGCCATGCTCGAAAAGCAATACCTGGAACGCAATCTGCTCGAAAAGGCCGGCCTGCCGAGGTTGAGCCTCTTTTACATGCGCTAATCTTCGAGCGCCATCGCGACGCGCCGCAGGCCTTCCGCGAATACCTCGCTATTCACTCCCATTCCAATCCGGAAACGATGCGGCAATTCGAAGAACCTTCCCGGCACGATCGACGTTTCGTACGTAGCGCGCAGCTTGGCGAGGAACGTATCGGCATCGCTCTTGGGGAGCCGCGGAAAGCAGGTCGTGCCCCAAAGCGTCCGCGGAGCGCACAACTCGGGATGCACCGCCAGGAACTCGCCCAGCGCGCGCCGGTCCGCTTCGACGATTCGCCGGGCACGCTCGCGCAGAATGTTCAGATGCGCGAACGCCGCCACGCTCAGCAATTCGCCCGGATGGACGGGCGTGGCGCCAAACACATCGTTCAACCGCCGCATCCCCCAGGCCACTTCCGGCCGCGCCACGATCCAGCCGCATCGCAGTCCGCTCACGCCGTAGATCTTCGTGAGGCTGCTGGTGACGATGAATTGCGGCCCCAGGTGGCAGGAACTGCGCGGCGTGTTCTCGTAGACCGCGTCGAGGTAGACCTCGTCCACCAGCACGCGGGCGCCGGCTTCGGCCGCGATCTCGCCGATGTCGCGCAGCACGCTCTCCGGCGTCAGGACGCTGGTCGGATTGTGCAGGTTGGTGATGACGATCAGCTTCGTCTTGGCGCTGATGCTCCGCCGCACTTCCACGGGATCGATGGCGAAGCCGTTCTCTTCCGGGCGCGCGAAGCGCTGGATGTCCGCTCCCAGGTAAAGTGCGGCATCGAGTAACGGGCCGTAAGCCGGTTCTTCGATCAACACCTCGTCGCCCGGTTCGATCAGCGCTGCCATCGCCAGGTGGTTCGCCATCGATGTGCCGGCCGCCTCCACCACACAATCCGGATCGACGCCATACCGCGCGGCAATCGCGGCCTGGAGCGGCGAATACCCATAGCTGTTGTCGCCATTGATCTCGACCGCGGACAGATCGACCGGCAGTTCACGCAGCGGGAACGCGCCCACGCCGCTGGTGGCCAGGTTGTAATGCGCCTTACTCTGAGTCTTTGCCCAGTGCATGTACTCGGAATGTTTGTGTCTCATCGGCTCCAATACCAATATACGGGGATACCTGCCAGCAGGATGCCCAGCGCAATCGCGCTATTGCCCGGCGACGCAATGATCGCGCTGGCGACGATTCCGGCGCAGGCCAACACGAAGATGGCGGTCGTGTAAGGGTGGCCGGGCGCCCGGTAGGTCGCGATGCTGCCCTTGCCCGCCTTGCGCCGCCGAAAGACGAAGAGCGCCGCGGCCGTCATGCCGAACGAAATGAAGTCCACCGTGATGGTGAAATTCAGAATCTGCCCGTACTTGCCCGAGCATGCAATCACAGTGGAGGCCATCCCCTGCAGCACGACCGCCGTCACCGGCGCGCCCGTCACCGGCGAGAGCCGCGCGACCCGCTGAAAAAACAGTCCGTCGCGCGCCATGGCGTAATAGACGCGCGGAGCCGTCAGCATGCCCTGGCTGAGAAATCCCAGCGTCGAAATCGCAATTCCGATCGCGATCCACTGGGCGCCGCGATCCCCCAGCGCGATGCGCATGACTTCGGAAGCCGGCGTCGTGGTGGCGTCGAGTCCGTGCGGCCCCAGCACCCGCAGGCAGACGACGTTCACCGCCAGGTACAGCACCACCACACCCGCCACGCCCGCCACCAGGCCGCGCGACAGGTCGCGGCGCGGGTCCCGCATCTCGCCGGCCACAAAAGTCGCGGTCTGCCAGCCGCCATACGCGAAGGCGATCGGCACCATGGCGGCCCCGATGGCCTTCAGCAATCCGAACGAAGCCGGCTGGCCGAGCATCGGGGTGGAGTGGATGGAGCCGCCGCCAAGCGCGAGCCCGAGGACCACGAGCGCCGCGATGGCCGCGGTCTTCAAGAGCATCAGAGCGCTCTGCACGTTGCTGCCGGCGCGCGCGCCCAGGCAGTTGATGGCCGTCAGCCCTAGCAGCACGATCGCGGCGATGGCGCTGTCACTCACTCCGATGCCGGTCATGCTCCGGAAGTAGAACGCGAAGGTTATGGCTACCGCCGCCATTCCGCCCGTCTGCGTCACCAGCAGCAGCACCCAGCCGTAAACGAACGCCACCGCCGGATGGTAGGCCTCCCGCAGATATAGATACTGGCCGCCCGCCTCCGGCAGCCGCGTGGAGAGTTCCGCCCAAATGAAGGCGCCGAAGAGCGCGAGCACGCCGCCCGCGGCCCACACTCCCAGAATGAGGAACGGAGTGTGCACACGGTGTGCGACTTCCGAGGGGTTCGCAAAGATGCCGGCGCCCACGATGCCGCCCATCACAATCATGGTGGCGTCGAAGAGGCCGAGTTGACGGCGGGGTTTGGTCGACTCCACGATTCAGGCCGAGGCGATCATCGCCAGGAGTTTCTCGCGTTTGGCGTCTTTGGCGACGTCATAAGGCGTCCTTCCCGAATAGTCGCGGCGCGTCACATCTCCGCCCGCGGCGATCAGCGCCTGCATCATGCGTGTGTTCCCGCGGGCCGCAGCCTGGTGAACGGCTGTCCAGCCCTCCGCATCGGGAATGTTGGGGCTGGCCTTGCGGGAAACCAGCCAGAGCGCGCGCGACATCTGCCCCCAGCGGATCAGGTCATTGAGCAGGGGCTTGCCGTTCGCGGTAGCCCGGTCGGGGTCGGCTCCATGGGCCATGGCGAGTTCGGCCAGTTCGAAATGTTCACCCCAGACGGCGTGCGAAAGAGCTTCGCACGGGTCGGCGTTGCGCTCTAATAGCAGGCGGAACATTTCCGGCTGCTGCGCTCCGGCGGCGAAATAGGTGGCGTCCGGCTCGTGGCCCCAGGCGGCCGTCCTCGCCCTCACGTCGGCCCCGGCCTCTATCAACAGACGCGCGATTTCGAGTGTCTGCGCTCCGGGCATCCGCGAGCCGGCCGCGCACTGCAGCGCGGTCAGGCCTCCGCAGTCGCGTTCGCAGGCAAACCCTGGCCGCTCGCAAAGCGCCTGCTCCACGGCCGCGCGGTCTCCGAGCGCCGCCCCGGTGAAACCGTCCCTGTGCGCTCCCGCACCTATCAGGAGCCTCGCATACTCCGGCTCCCCGGCAAACGCGGCCAGAATCAGCGCGCGCCCCGGAGGCCATCCGCCGGTCAGCTCGGGGTCCGCGCCGTGTGCGAGCAGCCGGCGGAGGCAAGCGATTCGCTCGTCGAGCGGTGCGCCTTGCCGCTCCTCCTGAATCAGTGCGTGCAGCGGGCGGTAGTTGCGGTAGGATGCATTGGGGTCGGCGCCGGCTCGGAGCAGCAGATCGATTGCCTGGGGGAACGCCGCGCGCGCGGCCTCGACAATCGGCCTGGGGCGTCGTGCCACATGCGGAGCGGCTTTGAGTGCGGCCCTCACGGTGGCGATTTCGCGGGACCGGATCGCCCGTATCAGTTCTTCCGGCACGATTCTAATGAGCATACCTTATCGCGGAAATACCCGCGCCGCGGACTGGGATAATAGAGCTTATGCTTAGCCCAGTGCAACAGGCGGCGTCCTGTTTGCCGGGGCGAACGCGAGCGCGCACCGCCGCGGTGATGTGCGCCGGATTCTGCGCCTTTCTTACGCTGTTCGCTCCGCAGCCGCTGTTGCCGCTTCTGGCATCGTCATTTCACGCCTCCGCGGCCGCCGTAAGCCTCGTCATCACCGCCTCGACTCTTGCGGTGGCGTTGGCCGCGCCCTTCGCGGGTGTGATCTCGGACCGCTTCGGGCGCAAGCGCGTGATGATCGCCGCCGCGTTCCTGTTGGCGCTGCCGACGCTGCTCGCGGCCACCGCGGCCAGTCTCGGACAACTCATTTTCTGGCGGTTTTGGCAGGGCGTATTCACGCCGGGAATCTTCGCCGTGACCATCGCCTACATCAATGAAGAGTGGGAGACCGGCATGGGCGCCGCGGTGGCGGCCTACGTTTCGGGGACGGTGCTGGGTGGATTCTCGGGCCGGATGGTGGCCGGCATCGTGGCCGCGCATGCCGGGTGGCGGTGGTCGTTCGTCGCTCTCGGCCTGCTCAACGCGCTCGGCGGATTAGCCATCTGGCGCTGGCTACCCGGTAGCCGCCATTTTGCGGCCAAACGGGCCGGAGCTCCGGTGCTTGCTCCCACGCTAATGCACCTGCGGAATCCGCGGCTGATCGCCACCTACGCGGTGGGGTTCTGTGTGCTGTTCACGCAAATCGCCGCGTTTACGTATATCAATTTCTACCTGGCCGCGCCGCCGTTCTCTCTCGGTACCCAGGCGCTCGCGATGCTGTTCGTGGTTTACCTGGTCGGCGCGGTGATCACACCCTACGCCGGGCGGACGATTGACCGCCTGGGCCACCGCTTCGCCCTGGCGATCGCATTTGGCGGCGGCATCGCGGGAGCGTTGCTGACGCTGATCCCCAGCTTTACCGCCGTTCTCGCGGGACTCGCGCTGTGCTGCACCGGGGCATTTATTGCCAATGCCGCCGGATCGAGCTTCGTCGGGCTGCTTGCGCACGAAGCGCGCGCCGCCGCGGTGGGGTTGTACGTGACGTCCTATTACATCGGAGGCACGTTCGGTTCGGCCGTCCCGGGGTACTTCTGGTCCCGCGGCGGGTGGCCGGCGTGCGTGGGCCTGATCGTCCTGGTGCAGTTGGTGACCATCGGGATCTCGCTCGCGTATTGGGACGCGCCTTCCGAGCCTGGCCGGCTCCGGACGCCTACTCTACCTGAAACACCATAACGGCTTCGCCCAGGTGGATCTCGTCGCCATGTTCCAGACGCGCGCCCCGGCTGTCGCGGTGGACCTCCTGACTCATACCGTCGCGCACGATCCAGATTCCACACTCTGCCGGACGCGGGCCGCGCACGTACCAGCGGTCGTTGAATAGCCGGTATTCGCCTGTCGTGCGATCGTGCAGGATGTGCGCGTGCTCGCGCGATACCGTCTCGTGGTCGATCACGATATCGTTCCGGCGAAACATGCCGCCCGCGCGATAGACGTCGCCCACGCGTCCGATGTTGACCCGGGCCTTCGCCAGCGGAAACTCGTTGCCCCCGGTTGCCACCAGCCGCGCACCGGGGCGGCCGGCAGCCGTCTCCTGCGCGGCCGCTTCCACGACCAGCCAGGGCACGCCGGGCTGCGGCAGTCCGCCGATCGCCTGCACATCCACCCGCAGCGACTCGGCAAAGCGGCAGCCATCGTCGCGCAGAAATGCGTGCACCTCCTGCTCCAGGTACTGGCGAAAGAAACGGCCGGAAAACACGCCCAGCCGCTCGTCTTCGATCCCCTGCATGTGCACGCGCACCAGGTCGTAGGGGAAGACCTTCCGTCCGCCGGAGCGATACGTCTTTCCGCGCAGGCAATCGAGCACTGCCAGGCGGATCTCCGCCAGTTCCGCCGGTACCTCGGCCTTTGAGCCGGTGGAGAGCGGCGCTTCGAGCAGCGTTCGTCCGAACCGTTCCAGAAATTCACTGATATTCATAGCAACCCCAAACTCTTTGCCGCCTCCATGACCTCTCGCGCCACCGGCGCCGCCGCCAGCGAGCCGTAGCCGCCGTGCTCCACCAGTACCGCGAAGGCCAGCGCGCTTCGAAGCGTCGCCATCGTACGGCGCGAAGCCGGTGAACCAGGAATGCGGCATCCCTACATCCATCTGCGCGGTCCCCGTTTTGCCCGCGAAGCTGATCTCCGACCCCGCCATCGCACGCCGCCCCGTCCCTTCCGTCACCACGCGCCGCATCGCGCCCGCCAGGAATGCGGCCTGGGACTCCGGCACGATCCTGACCGGTGCATCGGCGCGGGTATTGCTGCTATCGGTCTGCCAGCGGCCCTCGGGCATCAGGCCGCCCGCGGCGATCGCCGCCGAGACGCGCGCCATCTTGAAGGGCGTGATCAGCACCGGCCCCTGCCCGTAGGCGGCGAACGGCAGCATCTTGCGCAATTCGGCCGGATCGCCGGTCGAAATCCCCATGCTTGGCGGCGGTCTCGGCCAGCGCCTTGGATCCCACATCGTTCACGCCAAGCTGTGCGAAGTACGCGTTGCACGAAACGGCGATGGCGCGCTCCATGTCGAGAGTGCCATGTGCGTGGTCGCCGATATCGTCTTTAATCGGGCGGTTCCATCCTGCGATCCACGTGCCCGCACGGCCGTCGGAGAGCCGCCGGCAGAGAAACGTGCGGTGACGCAGTTCCGGATCCTCGCGCAGCGCGGCCATCGCGGTCACCAGCTTGAACGTGGATCCCGGCGGATAGGTCCCGTAGCGCGCGCGGTCGAGCAGTTCGTCGGGCGAGGGCGCCGCCGTGCGCACGCCGGGCGGATCGGGTGCGGGCAGGCTGACCATCGCGAGCACGTCGCCCGTGCCCGCTTCCATCACCACGACCGAGCCTTTCTGCCCATGCAGGTGCTGGGCCAGAATCTGCTGCGCGCGCAGTTGCAGCCGGATATCGAGCGTCGAGCGGATGTTGCGGTCGCGCGCCAGCACCCGAGCCAGTTCCGGATTGCCCGGCTGATGGCGGTAGCGCACCAGGCCGGCCAGCTCCACGAAATCATAGCCTTGCAGCTTGCGGTTGGAGTCGTGCTCCACCAGCGACGAATTCGATGCGTGAAAATTCTCGCCCGTGCGCAGGTCGCCCAGCACCAGCGCGGTAGCCGCGCCGAAGGGATAGTGCCGGTTGTCGAAGCGCGAGCACGCCTGGTCGATCGAGATACCGAGCGCCTGGTAATCCGCCTTGTGCCGTTCGAGCTCCGCCCAATTGCTGGTGGCGAGAGGAATGCCGTTGCGGTCGTAGATGGCGCCGCGCGGAATCTCGGCGGCGATCGAGTTGAGTCGCGGATTGTGCTGCGGACGCTTGACGCCGTCGGCCTCGAACGAGTGCGCGTCGCGCGCCAGGTAGTCGCGGTCGCTGATCACCTGGTAGCGCGCGGCCATAGCGATCAGCACGGTGGCGGCCACCGCCAGCACGATCTTCAAGGGGCGGATACTGTGCGGCAGTCGCTCCGCTTCGCCGCGGTCGTCGGCCGAGATGGAGGCGAGCAGTGCGAACACCAGGAAATTCGCGAGCATCGCGGTGTTGCCCGAGCTGAGGAACGGCGACACCACGCCCGAAAGCGGCAGCAGGCCCAGCACCCCGGAGCTGATCAGCAGCATCTCGAACGCGATCAGGCTCGTGAGCCCCAGCCCGAGGAAGAAGCCGTAATGCGTCCCCGCCCGGCGCGCCGCGCGCAGCGAACGGAACACCAGAAAGCCAACCAGCAGGAAGACCGCGACCACACCGAGGAAGCCCCACTCTTCGCCGATGGCGGGCAGCACCAGGTCGGTATTGCCGGCCGGGATCATCGCCGGGTCGCCCCAGCCCGGCCCCGAGCCGAATGGCCCGCCGGTCGAAAAGCCCCACAGCGCGTGCGCCAGTTGGTCGCCGCCGTGAACTTCGTTATCCCATGGCGAAAGCCACATGTGGATGCGCTCGACCACGGTGTGCGGCTGGCCGAGGTGGTAGCCGATGGCGACCGCCGCCACCATCGCGACCACTCCCGCTACGGCCAGCCCCGGACGCCCGCGGGCAGCTCCGAACATCGTCAGGAAGACGAAGAAGGTGACCAGCGCCGGGCCGAGGTCCTTCAGCACGAAGAACAGCACCACCGAGCCCGCCACCGCGAGCGCCACGGGGATGCACGTGCTCCGCCCGAGCCATGCCGAAGCGCTGAAACAGTCGCGGGAAGAGGCGGCGCTCGCGGAGATCGCGCAGGCGGTCCCAGTTGCGCGCGAAGTATCCGGCCAGGAAGAGCACCAGCAGGATCTTAATCAGCTCCACCGGTTGGAACGGTCCCAGGTTCACCTTGGCATCGTTGCCTGCCGGGCCGCGTCCGAACGCCAGCAGCATGCCGAACAGCCCCATGGCGGCGAACAGCGGCGTGTAGCACCAGTCGGAAAGGCGCCGGTAGTCGAAGAAGCGCAGTGCTGGCAGCGCCAGCAGCAGGCATCCGAGAAACACGCCGAGCGCGAACTTGTGAAATTCGAGCGTATCGCGCAGGGGGTCGCGCAGGCTCACCATCAGGCACAGGCCGATGCCCGAAAGCAGGTGCAGCGCGGGCAGCAGTTTGCGGTCGCCGCGGAATCCCGTGATCGCCCATACCAGCGCCACCAGGTAAAAGCCGCCGAAATACAGGCCGGCTGCGAGCAGAAACTGCTTCTGGAAATCGCGCGGCGTGCGCACGATCATGAGCGGCTTCAGCTTGGCGAGCGGCAGGTGCTCGGAGCGCCGCAGCGGCGCCAGCGCGCCGACATTGCGCACCGGCCGCGCCCGCTCCACCGTTTCGAAGATCGCTTGCGCGACGCGCTCGCGCTCGGCGCGGTCGGGATAGGCTTCGAGTAGCGGCAGCACCTGGTCGGCGGAGACGATGGCGTTCAGGTCGACCGCTTCCGCGGCGCCCGCAAAGCTCTGCTGCTTGGCCGCGTACACCATCACCAGCGCACCCGCCACCAGCAGGGACGCGCCCAAGAGCCATAGTGAGCCCGCGCGCGGCCGCGGCTTCTCGGTGGCCGAGAGCACAGCGGGCTTTGCGCCGGCACCGGTCCAACTGCGGGTCACCGCCATCGATGGTTCCTCCCCTTGGTCTTACCGGCCACCGTGCGGAGGGCCGGCTTCGGCTTTTCGAGCGTCTGGGCATCTTCGCGCTGGCGGATCTCGCGCGGCCCGAATTTCGCGCCCATACGCTCGGCGGCGGCGAATTCGGCCAGAGCCCGGGCGCCATCGGGCAGCGAGTACGTGTAGAGCCGCGCCAGCGCCAGGTGCGGAGCCGGATCGTCCGGCACGCGGCGCGCGGCATCCTGGAACTGTTCGCGGACGTAGAGCTTCAGTTGACTCATGCCCGCTTCGGAATACTGCAAGGTGCCCAGGCGGCCGAGTGTCGCGTACCCGCGGCTCAACTCCAGGTGCTCCATCGTGCGGTTGTCGCCGGCGCCCAGATCCACCGCCCGCAGCAGACACACCTCGGCCTTCTGCCAGTCGAAGGCATCGAGCGAAGCATTGGCGCTGTTCTCATAGGCGTTGAAGACGCGGTCGGCTTCGGCGATGTAGAGCGCCGGAGTCAGCAGCGGGGGCGGCGCCGCCGCGAGCCTGGGTGGCTGCGATTTCGGAGCGGCGCTCGCGTGCCAGATCTGCCAGCCGAGGTTCCCGCCGATCCACAGCGCCATGCCAACCGCGAACCACGCCGCGCCGGATATTACGCGCAGCCGCCGCTTCGCTCGCCGCATCGTCACCGTGGCCTTGCGCAGATACGCGCGCGCCGCTTCGATGGTGGCGTTGGCGCTCCATCCCGCGCGCTGTTCGGCCTCGGCCACCGTCTGCCGGTGTTCCAGAAATGTCTGCAGATCGGCCTGAAAAGCGCGCGCCGTGCGATAGCGTTTGCGCGGATCGGGCGCCATCGCTTTGAGGCAAATCGATCGCAATCCGCGCGGCACCGAGCCCGGCAGCGGACGCGGCGGATGGTGCGAAAGCACCAGCTTCTCCAGCTTGGCCGTGCTCTCCGCCTGGTAAGGCGGCGCCCCCGCGAGCATTTCGTAGAGCGTCGCGCCCATCGCCCACAGGTCCGACTGCTGGTCCACCTGCGACCGGCTCAGCCGCTCCGGCGAGCAGTAGCCGGGGCTGCCGAAGTGGTGCGCCGTAGCGTCGCCGTTGGCCCGCAGCGTCTTGGCGATTCCGAAATCGAGCAGCCGCACCGTATCGTTCGGCCCCAAATGTATGTTCGAAGGCTTGATATCGCCGTGGACTACCGCCGCTTCGCAGGAGTGGAATTTGGCCAGTTGCTCGCACACTTCGAGCGCGATGGCGGCCGCACGGATCGGGTCGATGGCATGATCGGCGTGCAGCACTTCGGCCAGGTTGCGGCCTTCCACATACTGCATCGCCACAAAGAAGAAGCCGTCGCTGTCGCCGTATTCGTACACCTCGACCATGCGCGGATCGAGCGCCTGAAGCTGCCTCTGCAACTCCGCGCCTCGCCGTTCGGCCTCCAGCACCATCTGGTTGAGCGCATCTCCGCCCGGCGGGATCAGCTTGATGACGACCTTTCGATTGGCCTCCGTGTCGATCGCAAGGTAGACATCCGTCATGCTCTTGCCGATCCGGCGGATGATTTCGTAACGCCCGATTCGCGTAGGCGCGGTCATTTCAGCCCCTCAACTTCATCGCCGCCCATAACAACATGCCGATCAGCACCCCGTAGGTGAGGAACGCCATCCGCCCGGTGAGCATCTGCTTTGGCCGGCGCAGGCGAGTGGTGACCGGAAGTGGACGCGTGATGGAAGCGCGGCCCCGGAACGTATCGCCGGCCACAAAGACTGCCGTGATATTGTCGGAGCCGCCCGCATCGTTGGCAGCATCCACCAGTTCCACCGCCACGCGAACCGGATCGCCCGCATAATGCTCGACAATTTCCCGCAGTTTCGCGGTGGGAAGGTGATCGGTAAGCCCGTCGCTGCAGAGCAGGAGAGCCGAATCGGGGCGGAACCGGCACTGATGGAAATCGATAAAGCCGGGTTCGCGCGGCTGCCGCGGCTGCGAGCCTACATCGCGGAAGATTTCATGCCGGCGGGCATGCGCCATCGCCTCGGCTTCGCTCACCAGGCCCGCGTCTTCGCACTCGCCCACCGGCGAGTGGTCGTGTGTGAGTTTACGCACCCCTCCCTGCCAGAACAGGTAGAGCCGCGAATCGCCCACGTGCCCGATCATCACCTCCTGCTCCCGCACCACCGCCAGCGTGAGGACACACGCCATCCCGTGATGCTCGGGAACCTCCGCGGCGAGCGCATAGATGCGATTGTTGGCATCGGCGATCGCCTGCCGGATGGCGGCTTCTCCATCATCGAGCGGGCACGCGCGGATCACCTCCACCGCGGTCTCGGCGGCCAGTTCGCCGGCTGCCTCTCCGCCCAGGCCGTCCACCACCAGGTAGGCTCCGCGGTCGGGATCGGCCCAGTAGCGATCCTCGTTGCGTTCGCGCACGAGCCCCGTGTGGCTGGCGGCGCCGTAGATCATTTGCGGCGCTCCGCCCACAGCGAACCGGCCACGAACACCACCACGAATGCCAGGAATAGAATCACGAACGGCGTGTGCAGCCGGTACAGTTGATCGAGAGTCACGCTTCTATCTCCGGGCTTCGAAGGAGAGCTTCACCACTTCGGCGACGCGGATTTCGGCCTGGTCCGGCAGCGGACGCTCCACGCCGCGCTCCAAACGTTTGCCGTTCAGCCACGTTCCGTTGCGGCTGTTGTCGACAATCACGAAGCCGCCGCTCATTGGGTCGCGCCGCAGCCGCAGGTGATCGCGCGAGACTTCGTCGCTCGTGTAGAGCGGAAGATCCACGCTGCGATCGTCGCCGCCGCGGCCGACACAGATTTCGTCCTGCGTTACAAAGAAGGTCTGCGGCCCGGAATCGTCCTGGTAGCGGATTTCGGCGAAGACGCGCGCCGGCTGGTGCCGCGTGCTCTGGCGGTCGCGATCCGCGCGGGCCGAGGTGACCGAGGGCTCCCGGCCGATCAGCGTGGTCTTGACCCCGCGATAGCCCGGCTGCTGCATATCGTTCAATTCGGAGTGGATCTCCACGTCGCCCGGCGGCACCGAGTTTTCCGTGTCGGCGAACAACTCGATCCACCAGTCGTTCTGTGCGATCCGGCACTGTTTGTGGGTCCCGTTGCGGCGGAACAGCGAGCCTTTCGGCGTGTTCCATGCGGCCATCCGCGCATTCAACGCGCGGCGGGCATCTTCGCGGATCAGCTCCTGCACACCCACCAGGCGCTGATAATCGTCGGGATGAAGATAGACGCTAAAGATACACGGCAGGAGCACGCTGTAGCCCATCTCCAACCGTCCCAGTTCCATATTGCGGATCAGCTCATCGATGATGGTCTGCCCGCTGACTCTGGGCTGCAGTGCCCTGCCCTCCGTCTGTGCCATGCGGCTCCCCATAGACCCCCGCGAGCGTAGTTCGTCCCTGCGGCCCAAATGCTCGTCCGCATTGCCGCCGTGCACTCGCGCGTCGTTTTGATAGACGGAGCGATCCCTACCCGGTTTCACGGCACACCCTTCGGTTACTGAAATTTAATCAGAGACTGCGGAATTTGTCGGTGAGCCCGGATACTCGTCAGGCGAACTTTACGTGGTAAGTTTGGCCGCGGCGAAGCTGCACACGCATCGTCGCGCCGCCGCCCGAAATCGACTGGCCGCGGGGAGCCCGCAGCACGTGCTCGCCCGGGACGCTCCCGGTGAGCGTCGCGGCGACGGCCCTGCCGTCCGCCCAGACCAGGTCGACCGTGACGCCGCCGCGCGCCCGCAGACCTCTGACCTGGCCTTCGGGCCACGCCGCAGGCAGGGCGGGGAGGAAGTCGATGGCGTCGTCGTGGCTTTGCAGCAGCATCTCGGCGATCGCCGCCGTGCCGCCGAAGTTGCCGTCGATCTGAAAGATCCAGGACTTGCCGGACGGGTGCGTATCGAACAGATTGGGGCCGGTCGAATGCAGCAGCAGCATCCGTACCGATTCCCACGCCTTTTCGCCATCGAGCAGCCTCGCCCAGAAGTTGATGGCCCAGGCGCGGCTCCAGCCGGTATAAGCGCCGCCCGCGGCCAGCCTCCGCTCGAGCGAAACCCGCGCGGCCTTCGCCAGCTCCGGCTTACGGCGCGGCGTAATCTCACTACCTGGATACAGCGGATACATGTGGGACATGTGGCGCTGGCCGGGTTCCGGCTCGTCGAAATCGTGCGACCATTCCTGCAGTTGGCCGTGCTTGCCCACCTGGTAGGGAACCAGGCGTTCGCGCGCCGCCTTGAGCCTCGCGGCGAACTCCGCGTCCACCTCCAAAATGCGCGACGCCTCCATGCAGTTGGTGAACAGCTCGGAAATCAGCGCCAGGTCCATGGTGCAACCGTCGGAGGTCTGGGCATTGCGGCCATCCGGACCGCGGAAGCTGTTCTCGGTCGAGAACGAGGGGCAGGTGGTGAGCCGCCCGTCTTTGCGCTCCACCAGCCAGTCCAGGCAAAACTCGGCGGCCGATTTCATGATGGGGTAGGCGCGCGTCTTCAGGAATTCGCGGTTGCGGCTAAAGGCGTAACGAGCCGCTCTTTGACCTGCTCGACGGTCTGAGCAAGAACGGGGCGCGCACCGCCGAAGTCAATTACGGCTGCCGCGGATGGGTGTCGCACCACAACGTGGATCTCTGGCGGCAAACGGCGCCGGTAGGCGCGTACGGCCAAGCACGCCATCCGCGGAGGCTTCGGACGTCGACCGCAGGGGGCTATCGATCGAGACAGTAAGGGCCAAACCGTCGGGGTCTGTGGTCGTGTAGCGGACCGCCATCACCTCCGCCGGGGCCGACGCAAAATACTCGCGGGTGTATTCCGCCTTGCCCATGCGGTAGGTGACTCGCGCCACCGCCGCATCCAGATCGAGCTCGCGCCGGTAGTTCGCCACTTCGGCGGAGTGCTCGGATGCGATGTGCAGATTGCCGAGAGGCTCGTACGATTCGTTATACGGACCTTGCATCTGTTTGCAGACACGGTCCGCGCCTGCGTAATCCTGCTCGTCGAGCACCAGCCGGCGGATCTCGGCCAGGTGCTGTATTGCGTCCGGATTGTTCCACTCGCCTCTGAAACGCGGCACTCCGTTTCCACTTGTTCTAGGCCGACGGCCCCATCCTGCAAACAGATCACTCGACAGCACTGGCTCCGGCCGCAGGCTCCTCTGGCGGCCAACCCGAAGCGGAATTGAAAGCCTCGATTCGGTCAGCCAGAACAATCCCTCGCACCCGCTTCGACGTTGGAGCTACCTAATCTCCAGATTGGTTCAGCACGGTTAGGACGAAGTGTATCGGACTCCAGAACTCTGCCTTCGCCGGTGCCGCCTATACAGACAGCGATTTCCGGATGTACAATCAAGTTCACGAATGCAAAGGATCAAACTGTCAGACTCGTCATACATGTTGGCCTTCTTGAGCGTCCTAGCCTTAGTCCTACTCATATGTCGAGCATGTATCCAGTCCATCACGATAGATGAAGCCGACACATATCTGTTTTTTGTTGGTCGCCCAAACCCATCCCATTGGGAGGCAGCATCGAATAACCATGTTCTGAATTCGATGCTCATTCGCCTTTGTACTATGATCTTCGGATTGCACAATATCACCATGCGGCTGCCCGCATTAACGGGCGCCTGCCTCTATATTGTTGCTGCTGTCTTCCTTGCTTGCGCCATCACAAGGCAGGGTATAATGCGCCTAACCACTTTTGTTCTCATGGTGTTCAATCCGTTCGTGATGGACTACCTTGTGGCTGCCAGAGGTTATAGTCTGGCCCTTGGGTTCCTGTTATCGGCGCTAGCCCTATGTATTTGTCGAGACCGCCAAGAGTTGAGACGTGGCCATCCCTATCGCATTCCCGCTCTTGCGGCAGGTTTACTTGCCCTCTCCTTTTGCAGTAATTTAGCTTTCGGCGTTATAAATGGTGTGGCTTTCTTGGGAATCACACTTTGGGTCACCTTAGAGAGAGCCTATCACCTCAACGAAAGCGCGCGCCGCCGTTGCATTCTGGGAACCCTCGGTCTCATGACGTTGGTCGGTGCTTTCATCACGTGGTTCTTTGTGGGGCCGATACTTCTCAACTGGCCACAAGGCGAATTGGTAGCAGGTGCCTCCGCACTAAAGGCGGCACTGCGGAGCGTCATCGATGCATCTGTGGTGCGACCAAATCCCTATTTGTTAAATCCGCAGCTGGTCAACATTCTCACCTTGCTTGGAGCAGTGCCCATCTGGGCCTTGATCTCCCTGTCTGCTGTGGATCTCGCACTACTGTTGGCGGGGCTTCGACTTCGAAAAATGATTAAGGGCTCTGTACGCCAGCTCGGTTTGCTTGCTTTCTTTGTTGGAATATTGGCACTTACAATCGCGGGTCACATTGTTCTTCGGCGTGTGTTCGCCGTTCTCTATCCAATTGGCCGAACCGCAATATTTCTAGCGCCGTTAGCTGTCTTAACCATCTGTAGTGCTGCCGCAATACCTTTCACATGGAAGCTGGCAGAGTTGGTACGGCGCTGTCTCATGGCGGCGGCGGTCTTTGCATCGCTCTATTTCCTATGCTGTCTTCGAATCAGCTACTTCAATGAATGGCTCTTCGACGCAGATGCTGACAAGCTATACTCCGTGCTCGCCCGTTACAATCAGCAGTGCGGCCTGCGGAGTGTCTCCTCAAACTGGCGATATGTAGCTGTATTGAATTATTACCGACGCCAAGCTGCGGCGAGCGATAGTATAATCGAAATTCCAAACGCTCCGCCAGAGACCGCGCAATATCCCGCTGGTAAAGAAGGCTACGTAATCTACTACCCGCAGGACGAGCAGTTTATACAACAGCACCACCTAGTGCTGGTCTATCACAGTACTCTAACGGATGCTGGAATCGCGTTGGATCCTCATGCCGTGCCATCATGCCTACAACTGCCAACCAGTCAATACTGGTGATTAAGCGTTCGGTCTTTCGAACATTTCCGCAGTACGCAGTCACGATGTTCGAGACGTTAGAAATTGTAGTCTCTCGTAATGCTGATTGGAGAGCGGTTATTCATAAGCATGTGCTGTTCGATACGGACCAGCCGGCAGTCAATATTGACTTTCGGCTCCGCCGTCTGTACCGTCACCCTATGCTGCCTACCATACATCGTGTTATTGCATCATCCAGCAACTCCGACCGCCTGCGCGCGCGGTCTCCAGCCGTGCGGCAGAACCATCGCAGATTGCAGGCGTCTCGATATCGTAGCTTACTTCTAACAGGTACGCTTGCGATATGCGGCCCGGCCCTTGCAATGGCCCAGTCGACACAAACTATCACTACAAAACAGCATATGTTCTTCGAATACGCGTTTCGCACCATCGCGAACTTAGACTATGCTGCAACATATAAGACCCACTTCGAAGACACCTTTAAGGCGAAAGTCGGCCTCAGCGAACAGGAAGCGGCAGCTTTGCATTCCATCGCCATATCCTTCCAAAGCGTCCTCGTAAGCACTCGACAGTCGGCAGCGTCTATTGTTAAGAACAAGCCCGTTCTCTTGGACTCTGACGCCGCCGCTCTTCGCGCTTTAAGCGCTGAACAAGCGACGGCGATTGACACAATGGCAAGCCAGTTCCTCGCCTCAGTTAGCTCAGCAACGGCAGCCCGACTTCGTCAAGCAGCTGAGGTTGTTCCGGTTAATTTAGCGTCTACTGGAGGACAACAATGAAAAAGTGGTTCTATCTATCATGTTTCCTTTTTGGGCCGTCGATACTCCTTGCTCAAACGCCGATCACGAATATTGCCGATTTCCGGAGTTGCCTTCTGGGGACGCTGGTCGGATACTCTACCGTGTGTCCTCTCACATCGGGTACGTTTTCTGTTAGCAGCCCGTTGCTTATCACCGTTCCGGGTCTTACAATTACGGGAAGCACGACCGCGCCGACGGTACTGCAACGAACCGGATCGAACGTACCATATATCATGCAACTCCAGGAATGTAATTACCATGGATGTACGGCAAATAGCCCATCAGGTATTACGATCGAATACCTGACCTTCGACGGCAACCGCGCGCAGGTCCAGAGTGACCTTGGCAATTCAACGTTCTGCGCGGAGAGCCAGAGCAACTATGTCGACCTGATGTTAGATAGCGGTACACAATACAACAACCCGCCAGCCGCTATTGTGACTGTCTATATGTGTGATTTCAAAAACGCTCCAGCACAGAGCGTGGAGTTGGATGGCACTACCAGCGGTATGGCCGCGTCTGTCATCGAGTATTGCAACTCCGGAACAGGTGGGTCCTCTACTGGTGCACGATACACTGGCATTCTACTCGAAGGCCAGAGTAGTGGCGCCTACTACAACGATATTGAATATCAGGGTACGGCAGCCCTCACGGTTGTTAGTGGGTACCACAATTATGTGTACGGCAATACGATGGATAATGACCGGTATGAGATGAGCGATGGGTCAGGCGGCGGCACGATGGTCCTGTATCCTGCTAGTGATACCGCACAGGTAGCAGCCAACTGGATCGACTCGGAGAATCTGTATACCGGCGGCGGGTATACGTTCCGTGGCTGCACAGTTCCTGCTAGCCAATCAGCAGAGGGTATTGAAATAGGTGGCGCGAGTAATGTGTATCTATATAACAACCAGATACAGAATAATTATGCGGTCGGTATCGAAGTGAATGCCGACTACTCTCCAAGCATAACGTTTAGCGGCTCGAATCCATGGAATGGTGGGGATCCGTATAAGTGCATGACCACGACCGGATGGCGAGGTATTTGGTTCTATGGAACGGGGTCGGGCACCGCGTCTGCAACGTTCAGCGACGTATGTGTGAAGTACACGACTGGCTATGGGATCGAGTTGAATTATGTCACAGGGACGGGGTTCACCAACAATTCCTGTATGCACGATAATTCCAGCGGCAATATCAATACGGGCACATCCGTGTCTCTTACGAATTCCGCACCAGGTAACTTCACGACGTGCAATGGCACTCAATAGGGACAGACGAAGGCCGAGCGAAGATGGCAGTCTCTGGTGGGCCGTTCTAAGGCCCACCCAAGGCGAACATTCGCATTGTGCCACGAAAGACGACGCCTCGTATTGGCCGTCCGAAGCATACCGCCGGACGTGTTTTGTACCGCGGCGCATCACACGGCGCCGCGATGATCTCTTATACGATCAAGACCGGAGCCGGCAAGTTGGCCTACTTGTCGGATTGCATCGCATTCCAGTTAGCTCCGAGCGTGAAATGCTTGTCGATATGGGCGGACAGCCCGACCAGAGCGTGTCGTCGTTCATTTGGATGCGCTCGATTGGAACACCGCCGAAGATCATGGCGCCGAGCCGTCCGTTGCCGATGGGCAAGGCATCGGTCCAGCGCGTGGCGGGATGCTTGTACCAGCCGTCCCAGTTCCATATTGCGGGTCAGCTCATCGATGATGGTCTGCCCGCTGACTCTGGGCTGCAGTGCCCTGCCCTCCGTCTGTGCCATGCGGCTCCCCATATACCCCCGCGAGCGTAGTTCGTCCCTGCGGCCCAAATGCTCGTCCGCATTGCCGCCGTGCACTCGCGCGTCGTTTTGATAGACGGAGCGATCCCTACCCGGTTTCACGGCACACCCTTCGGTTACTGAAATTTAATCAGAGACTGCGGAATTTGTCGGTGAGCCCGGATACTCGTCAGGCGAACTTTACGTGGTAAGTTTGGCCGCGGCGAAGCTGCATACGCATCGTCGCGCCGCCGCCCGAAATCGACTGGCCGCGGGGAGCCCGCAGCACGTGCTCGCCCGGGACGCTCCCGGTGAGCGTCGCGGCGACGGCCCTGCCGTCCGCCCAGACCAGGTCGACCGTGACGCCGCCGCGCGCCCGCAGACCTCTGACCTGGCCTTCGGGCCACGCCGCAGGCAGGGCGGGGAGGAAGTCGATGGCGTCGTCGTGGCTTTGCAGCAGCATCTCCGCGATGGCCGCCGTGCCGCCGAAGTTGCCGTCGATCTGAAAGATCCAGGACTTGCCGGACGGGTGCGTATCGAACAGATTGGGGCCGGTCGAATGCAGCAGCAGCATCCGTACCGATTTCCACGCCTTTTCGCCATCGAGCAGCCTCGCCCAGAAGTTGATGGCCCAGGCGCGGCTCCAGCCGGTATAAGCGCCGCCCGCGGCCAGCCTCCGCTCGAGCGAAACCCGCGCGGCCTTCGCCAGCTCCGGCTTACGGCGCGGCGTAATCTCACTACCTGGATACAGCGGATACATGTGGGACATGTGGCGCTGGCCGGGTTCCGGCTCGTCGAAATCGTGCGACCATTCCTGCAGTTGGCCGTGCTTGCCCACCTGGTAGGGCACCAGGCGTTCGCGCGCCGCCTTGAGCCTCGCGGCGAACTCCGCGTCCACCTCCAGAATGCGCGACGCCTCCATGCAGTTGGTGAACAGCTCGGAAATCAGCGCCAGGTCCATGGTGCAACCGTCGGAGGTCTGGGCATTGCGGCCGTCGGGACCGCGGAAGCTATTCTCGGTCGAGAACGAGGGGCAGGTGGTGAGCCGCCCGTCTTTGCGCTCCACCAGCCAGTCCAGGCAAAACTCGGCGGCCGATTTCATGATGGGGTAGGCGCGCGTCTTCAGGAATTCGCGGTCGCGGCTAAAGGCGTAGTGCTCCCACAGGTGGCCGCAGAACCAGGGGCCGCTCATTTGCCAGTTCGCCCACGTCGGCGAGCCCTGGCCGTACGCGCCTACCGGCGCCGTTTGCCGCCAGAGATCCACGTTGTGGTGCGACACCCATCCGCGGCAGCCGTAATTGACCGCGGCGGTGCGCGCCCCGTTCTTGCTCAGACCGTCGAGCAGGTCGAAGAGGGGCTCGTGGCACTCCGCCAGATTGCAGGTCTCGGCGTGCCAGTAATTCATCTGGGTGTTGATGTTGACCGTCCAGTTGGAACTCCAGGGTGGCCGCACTTCTTCGTTCCAGATGCCCTGCAGGTTGGCTGGCTGCGTGCCCGGCCGCGAGCTCGAGATCAGCAGGTAGCGGCCGTACTGAAAATAGAGCGCGGCGAGCGACGGGTCGGGTTTCGCCTCGAACGCTGCGAGGCACTCGGCCGTATCGAGCAAGGTATTGCCCCGCGCCGGCAGTGCCAGCGACACGCGGCGGAAGAGGCGGCGGTGGTCGCCGGTGTGGGCCTCGCGCAACACTGTGAAGCTCTGCCGTTTCGCGGCGGCCAGAGTGTCGTGGCAGGCTGCGGCGATCTCGGCGGCCGTCCCGGCGGGGGCGCGATCGTAGCCCTGATAGCCGGTTTTCGTCGCGATCAGCAACGTCACCGCCTTCGCGCCGCGGATCTTCAGCCCGTTCGATTCCGCCGTCACCGTGCCGCCTTCGGCGATCGCCTCCACGCGCGCTTCGAAGCGCATACCCTTGCCCTCGGCATCGCTATACTGCACCGGATCGGACGATTGCACGTAGTTCGGATCGGCATGTGCGGGCGCCTTCCCGATGAGCCGCAGCACGCCATCCGCGGAGGCTTCGGACGTCGACCGCAGGGGGCTATCGATCGAGACAGTAAGGGCCAAACCGTCGGGGTCTGTGGTCGTGTAGCGGACCGCCATCACCTCCGCCGGGGCCGACGCAAAATACTCGCGGGTGTATTCCGCCTTGCCCATGCGGTAGGTGACTCGCGCCACTGCCGCATCCAGATCGAGCTCGCGCCGGTAGTCCGCCACTTCGGCGGAGTGCTCGGATGCGATGTGCAGATTGCCGAGAGGCTCGTACGATTCGTTATACGGACCTTGCATCTGTTTGCAGCCCCGGTCCGCGCCTGCGTAATCCTGTTCTTCGAGCACCAGCCGGCGGATCTCGGCCAGGTGCTGCTTTGCGTCCGGATTGTTCCACTCCCGCGGACTGCCCGACCAGAGCGTATCCTCATTCATCTGGATGCGCTCATCGAGTATGCCGCCGAAAATCATCGCGCCGAGCCGTCCGTTGCCGATCGGTAAAGCATCGGTCCAGCGCGCGGCGGGCTGCTTGTACCAGAGAAGTATCGGGCCCGAGACGGTATCCTGCGGGTTGGCCTTCGCGAGGCAGAGCGCGGCTGCGGAGGCGGCGAATTCGCGGCGGGTCAGCATACGTGGTGCCCTCAACTGTATCGCACCGCGCGCCGCGCCCGGAAGGGTTACCGAAGCTGCCGATCGACCTGATATTGTGCCCGGGTCATCACGCAGCGGAAGCCCAGATGGTTGGTGCCTGTGCTGATTTCGCCTTTGCCGCGCGTCCCCACCATATATCGCGAACAGTATTGGTCGGTGCAGAGGAAAGAGCCGCCGCGCTGCACCTTTTTGGGCTGGCCGGGTTCGCTAGGGTCGTAAGCGGCATCGGGCCCCAGAGGGTTCCGCGCGACGCCCCCAGCATCGGCCAGTTGACGGTAGTAATCGGGGCGATACCAGTCACCGGTCCACTGCCAGACGTTCCCCGCCATATCGTAGAGCCCGTAACCGTTGGGCGGAAATTGCGCCACCGGCGCGATGCCGGAGTAGCCGTCCTCGCCGGTGTCGGTCGAAGGGAAACGGCCCTGGAAGGTGTTGGCCATCCAGTGGCTGTCGGGCCGGAAGTCATCGCCCCAAACGTAGAGCTTGCCGGAGAGTCCGCCGCGCGCCGCGAACTCCCATTCGGCCTCGGTCGGCAGGCGTTCCCCCGCCCACTTCGCATACGCCTCGGCATCCGCGTAGGCGATGTGGACCACTGGATAGTCGGGCCGGTTGCGAATGTCGCTGTGCGGCCCTTGCGGATGCCGCCAGTTCGCGCCGCGGATGTAGCTCCACCAGACGAAATGATTCTCGAGCGGCACCGGGTGGTTGGGCGGCGAAAAAACGACCGATCCGGGTACCAGGTTCTCCGGCGGCGCGCCCGGAAAGTCTTCGGCGCGCGGCGTTCGCTCCGCGATTGTCACATAGCTCGTGGCCTTCACAAACTGCGCAAACTCTCGATTGGTGACGTCCGTGCGGTCCATGAAGAAGCCGTCCACGTAGACGCGATGCACGGGCCGCGAATCGAGGGTGGCCTTCATGCCGGTGGCATCCATGTTTTGCGACTCCTGCGCGCCCATGGAAAACTCGCCGCCCGGGATCCAGACCATGCCCGCCGGTGCTGCCCCCGGTGCGGGCTCCTGGTTGGCCACCGTCGGGCCGAAAGGCGAGGGCTGTGGTTCCGCGCCACGTCGCGGATAGAGTGCGCCCGCCCCGATCGCCATCACCGCCAGGAGCGAGACTGCAAACCATTTCGTATTCGCGCGAAGACCAGCCACCGTGGGGAGGATGCCCGCCCGGCTCCCAAGGCTCTAAGAAAGTTCTGAGACGGCGTACCGCGGCCAGCATCCAGAATCGAGTGCACGTCTAAGGCGATTCTGTGCCTCCTCGCCTTCGTCGCCCTGTCGGCCGGGCAGGACTCGGAATTCCAACTCCGTCCGGAACTGAATACCTACGTGCAGGTGCAGCCCATGTTGCGCCTGGAGCTGCAGAATCTCCTGATCGGCGAACCGGGTGCCGGCGATTGGCATGGAAACTTCACGTTCTTCGTGGAAACGGCGCTGAAGCCCGTGCTGCGGCCGCGTTTGCGCACGCAACCCGATGTCTTCAAGCGCCGCTACCTCACCTTCGGCGCAGGCTACCGCTACCGCGTGGCCATGCCGGGCGGAAACACCGCGACCGAGAACCGCATCCTGCTGGATCTCACTGCGCGCTATCCCCTGCCGCTGAACCTGTTGATCTCCTCGCGGAACCGCGGCGAATTCCGCCTCATCCGCGGACAGTCTTTCTCCACGCGGTACCGCAACCGTCTTCGCCTCGAGTACGATTACGAACGCGGCCGCTTCGAATGCATCCCGTACGGCGACGTCGAAGCTTTTTACGATAGCCGGTATAACGCCTGGACGCCCTGGCGGTACGAACTCGGCGCCCAGTTTCCGGCCGGTTCGCACGTCATGCTGGAGCCTTACTATCTGCGGGATCACTCCAGCCAGGCGCCGCCCGCCCACACCAATGCGTTCGGTTTCAAGTTCAATCTCTATTTCTAGGAGCCTTCTCCAGCTTGCCCCTGAGGTATGCTGGAATTCCTATGAAGCGCAGAGCGGTGGTTTTCGGGGCCGCCGGACAATTGGGTGTCGAACTGGTCCAGGAACTTCGGGCGAGGCGCTACTCCGTGATCGCGTTCGATCGCAGTCAGGTCGATATCACGAGTAGCCAGTCCGTCGAACAGGCGCTTGCCGAATTCGACGCGGAGGTGGTCTTCAACTCGGCAGCCTACAACCAGGTCGATGTTGCCGAGAAGGAGCCGCTGGCGGCTCTCCAGATCAACGGCCTCGCCGTGCGCAACCTGGCGCTGGCCTGCCGGCAGATCGATGCCCGCCTGGTCCATTTCTCCACTGATTACGTGTTCGACGGGACGACGCGCCAGCCCTACGTGGAAGAGGACCTGCCGCATCCGCTCGGTGCCTATGCCGTCTCCAAACTGGCCGGCGAACTGTACGCACGGGCATACCTCGATCGGGCCCTGGTCGTTCGTACTTCGGGCGTTTACGGTCCGGCCGGATGGAGCACGGCGCGCGGAAACTTCGTCGAAGTGATGCTCCGGCTGGCAGGCGGCGGCCAGCCGATCCGTGTGGTGGAAGATCACGTCGCCTCCCCAGCTTTCGCCCCCGCGCTGGCATCGCGCACGATCGATCTCGTCGAACGGGACCAATCCGGCGTCTTCCACATCGGCGGAGGCTTCCCTGTATCCTGGTTCCGCTTTGCGCGGCTGATTTTCGAGGTGGCCGGTCTCGAGCCGACGCTACTCGCGACCAATGAGCGGGAGTATCGTACGGCGGCCCGGCGGCCCAAGTACTCCGCGTTATCGAATGGGAAGATGGAGCGGGTAGGCGTGCAGCCGATGCCGGCCCTGCGTGATGCCCTGGAAGCGTATTTCGCCGAACGGAAGGCTACCGCGCGTCCGGCTTGATGGCGTAATATCCCTTGCGGGCCTGCGCCTTGAGGTCTTTGTTGGCCAGCCTGACGTCGATCTTGCGATAGCTGCCGTCCTTGGTGTCGTCAGCCGGGGTGTAGCCGATCGCATATTGGCTGCGCATCTCTTCCTGCAGTTCGCGGAACACCTCATCGAGCGTGTGCTTCCGGTCGACTCTGTACATACGGCCGCCGGTCTCATCGGACATTTTCTTCAGCACGCCCTCGCCACCGCCGCCTCCGAGACTGATACCGAAGCCGCCGCGGCTATAGGCGCTGGGGTCGTAGTAATCGATGCTATAAATGACCGCATCCGACTTCTGGGCCGCTTCAATCGCCTGATTCATGGTCGTGCGGCTGCCTTCGTCCACCCCGTCGGTGATGATAACAATGACTTTACGCCCGACTTCGGATTTGAGCTTGTCGTTTGCGGCCAGGTAGACCGATTCGTAAAGGACCGTTCCTCGCGGCTGGCTGGCGGTCGGGACAGGGCCGGGGCCGATTCCGCCTACCCCGGAACTTACCTGAAGGTGGTTCAGCCCCTCCGACAGGAGGCGCGCACTACTCGTGTAATCCTGCAGCAGTTCGCTTTCTTCGCCGAAGCTGATGAGGAACGCCTCGTCTTTCTTGCGCAATACCTGCGAGAAGAACTGCGACGCCGCATTCCGCTCGATGTCGATCAGATTGCGTTGGCTGCCGCTCACATCGATCAGCAGTCCGATCGTCAGCGGAAGGTCGGTTTCCTTCGAGAAGTATTTGATATTCTGCGCTTTACCGTCCTCAAGGATGGTGAAGTCTTTCTCCTCGAGGTTGGGGACGAGAGCGCCGCGGCGGTCGCGTACCGAGGTCAGAATGTTGACCACATTGACGTCGACCCTAATAGGGGCGGGCAGATCCTGATCGGCCGGTTTGGACGGCTGCACCTGCGCCGAGAGAGCCGTAGCCAGAGCAAAAACAAGCGTGATTCGCATCCCGATACAATAGGGCTGACGTATGCTGGCGGGCGATTGTTTCACTATGCAGCAAGCCATTCACCACCTCAAGCGGTCCGACCCCATTTTATCGGAGATTATCGAGCGGGTCGGCGAGTATGCCATCCGTTTCCGCGATCCCGATTTCGAGACGCTGGTCAAATCGATCGTGTTCCAGCAATTGAGCGGGCGGGTGGCAAGCGTGATCTTCGAGCGGGTGGCGAAGGCGGCGGGAGGGAAAGTCACCCCCGAGAGCATCCTGAAACTGCGCCCCTCCCGTATGCGCACGCTCGGTCTTTCCACGCAGAAGACCGCCTATATCCGCGACCTGGCGCGGCATACTCGCGACGGCAGGGTGGTTTTCGAAGAGCTTCATGCGCTGAGCGACCAGGAAGTGATCGAACGGCTGACCCAAGTCAAAGGCATTGGCGCCTGGACCGTCCACATGTTCCTGATCTTCGCGCTGCAGCGCCCCGATGTGCTGCCCACGGGCGATCTGGGGATCCGGAACGCGATCCGCAAGGCTTATGGTCTGGCCGATCTCCCCTCACCGGCCGATATGGAGAAAATTGCCGGCTGCTGGCGTCCGTACTGTACGGTTGCCAGCTGGTATCTTTGGCGCAGTCTGGAGCCCAACGCGAACCTCTAAGGTGGGCGGGAAATTACATTAAAGTTTTTCCACAATTTGTCGTGAATTCCGACAAAGGCAGTTATACTAGTTGTGAAGTTTCAGATTTTCAGGTGTTATATCCTGAAAGTCGAAGGAGAAATGCATGCGCGCATTGAAGCTGATTGTTCCCGCAGCGCTGTTGACGGCCGGCTTTATGATTTGCACCACGGCCTCTTACGGCAAGCCGGAGTATATGAAGAAGGAAGGCGTCAAGTCCTGCACGGTCTGCCATTCCAAAATGGAAGCGCCGGCGAACATGGCGAAGAACCTGAACGCAACCGGTAAGTGTTACCAGGCGAACGACCACTCGTTGGCCAAGTGCAAGAAGTAGCCGGAAGGGGCCCGGGATTCCAAAAACTCCCGGGCCGGCTCCGCTCAGGACGAATAGCGGCGCTGCCACGCCGCCAGATCTGCCGCCAACTGATTGCGAATGGTTAGAAACTGCGGGTTTTCGAACTGGTTGACTGATTCTCCCGGGTCCGCCTGCAGGTCGTAAAGTTCTCCCTCCCCTTTTCCCTGATCCCTGACGACAGTTTTGTACCGTTCGATGCGCGCCATTGCGGTTTCGTGCAGCCGGCTGAAGGTTGTGGTGGGCCAGGGCTGCTTTTTTGGCAACGGCTTTCCGGTGGCCAGCAAGGCGTAACTCCGGCCGCACAAATTTGCCGAGGGCGGCGGGATCGACACGACCTCGCACAGCGAGGGCAGCAGATCGTAGCTGTTGACCAGTTCGGGACGGGAGATCTGGGGCGGGATCTGGCCCGGCCACACCCAGATTAGCGGCGTCTCCACCGCTTCGCGGTACATGTTCACGGGCGTGGAGGCTTCGCCTGCATCCCACAGGCCGTGGCGGCCCAGCAGGGCTCCGCAGGTAGAGGTCAGAATCACCAGCGTCTTGTCGGTGAGACGGTGCGCGGCCACTTGCGAGTAGACCTGCTGCACCTGGTTGTCGAGCGCCGTGATTGCGGCGGCTGCCTTGCGCTGGTTGGCGAGCCGATTCGCCAGCATCTCTTTCCCCAGGGCGGCGTGCGGCGAGGCGGGCTCACGGCCGAAACTATCGAGGCTCGCAGTAGCGTACAGGTCCAGATACTTTTGTGGCACGTTAGCGTACGGCGGCTGGAGGCTGGAGAAGTGGACGCGCAGGAAGAACGGCTTCGCGGCGGTTTGCCCGCCGAGAAATGTGACGGCCGCCGCGGGGTCGGCTGTCCGGGTGGTATATCCGGCGCCGGCCAGCAGCCGGTCGAGGGTTGCGGCCGAGGGCGGGATGGATTCGCCGCCAGTCAGCTGCATGGGCGTCAGACCGGTCAGCATCGTCGCGAGGCCGGGCACGGGCGCCGGCGAGCAGACCGTGTGTCGCTCGAAGCGGACTCCCATGAGAGCCAGGCGGTCGAGGTTGGGGGTCTTTACCTCCTTGTTTCCATAACTGCCGAGGACCCACGCAGGAAGATCGTCCACCGTGAGAAGCAGGACACTCGGGCGCTCGGCGGCGGGCTTCTTGGCGGCAAAGGCGGTTGCAGCAAGGCTGCCCAAAAAGAAATGACGACGGGAGAGCATGGCGAAAACTCAAGTATAGAATGCCGGGGTAGTACCGAATCGTTAAGCCTTTGGGCACCTCCGGGGTTGTTCAAGGGAGGTGGCCCGAATTATAGTTGGGTCAGGCGATGAATCTTCCGAATTCGTTGACGATTCTCCGTATATTTTTTGTACCGCTGCTGGTTGCGGTTCTGGTGGAGGAGAAAGTCGGGTTTGCAGCAGGCTCGGTCGTGGTTTCCAATGAGTGGCTGGCGCTCGGTATTTTTCTGACCGCCGCCGGGACCGATCTGCTGGACGGGTACCTGGCGCGCCGCTGGAAACAGGTGACCACGATTGGCACGCTGCTCGATCCGATTGCCGATAAATTATTGATTTCGGCGGCCTTAATTTCACTCGTGCAGGTGCGCGTCCTGCCCGGCTGGATGGCCATCCTGATCATCGGCCGGGAGTTTGCGGTCAGCGGCCTGCGCAGCATCGCGGCGGCCGAAGGCTACACCATCAAGGCCAGCGACCTCGGCAAGACCAAGATGTTTGCGCAGGTGGTAGCAATTTCCTGCATGCTGCTCAGCGTCCGGCATGAGGCGCTACGCACTCCCGGACTCCTATTGATGTGGGTTGTGATGTTCTTCGCAATCATTTCCGCGATCAGTTACTTCCTGAAGTTCTGGCGGAAAGTGGACGAGCGCATCAAGAAGCGGCGCCGGAGGGAACTTTTGGCGCTAGAGCGGAGACGGCAGAGAGAGGCAATGCATCACAGCGGGTCGGGCAGCGAGGGTTTGGGGGCCGCGACGATCTGGAAGCCGCCTGAAGTGAACTGAACGGTCCGCACCTGCCCTTTAGGGCCCACCGGCCCGACCGGCTTGCCGTTCAGCGTAATGTTCGCCCCGCCCGCATTTCCCAATCGCAGCGTGACTGCACCCTTCGCCTCGATCGTACGGGTCTGATTGGCATCGATCGTTCCCGAAAACTGATATTTGCCATCGGACTTCGCCGAAACCCAGACCGGTTCGGTGGCGGTGATTTCCACCTTCACGGTTGCGCCCGAAACCGAATCGACAGTCGCCGCGGGAGGGGCCGTCTCGGGAGCAGCCGGGCGGGCCGCCGAATTATCCGGCGTCGTAGGGGCCTGAGTCTGCGCGGGCGTGGCGGGTGGCGCGGGCTCGGGTTTCGCAGTTGCCGCCTGCTGCTGCGCTTCCGGCTGTGCCGGCGGAGTTTGTGCCGGCGCCTGAGCGGGTGGCGTCTGGACCTGTTGCTGCGGCTGCGGCTGCGACGCGCGAGCGGTTTGTACCGCCTGCGGCCGGCTGTCGCGCACCTGTGCGGTGTGCCGGCTGCGCTGCCACCAGGTGTAAACACCGGAGCAGACCAGCATCGCAATCACCACCAGGGCGAGCGCGGGCAGGGAAGAGGACCAATTGAATCGTCGTCCGGAAACGCTCTGCCACTCTTCCACGCGCGGCAGTGAGATATCTAGTGGAGGAACCGAGGGGACGTCTACCTGCGCGACGGGAATGGCCGGTTCGACCGCCTGCTGCATCGCGGCGGCATACTCGTCGTCATCCAACCCGAGGTAGCGCGCGTATTGCCGGACAAAGCTCTTGGCAAAGACACCGCCAGGCAGCTTTTCGAACTGTTCGCCTTCGATCGCTTCGAGGAAGCGCGACGAGATCTTCAGCTCGCGCGAGATCTGTTCGAGTTCGAGGTCCCGCCTCAGGCGCTCCTGACGCAGAGTCTCGCCGATGGAAGTCATACAATTGGTCTTGCCTTGCCCCTAAACCTATCTTACTACGGGGTATTTTAATTCTACGTGGGACTACCGCGGAGTGTGCAAAAGGTACCGGAACGGGCAGGGACCGGCCCGGCCTGCTAGCATATTCGGTTGATCTCCGTCGTAATCGTGAATTGGAACCGAAAGAACCTTCTACGCGCCTGTCTCGACTCGCTCGGACGCCAGACGGACGTGGAGTTCGAAACCATCGTTGTGGATAACGGTTCGGCGGACGGTTCGGCCGACCTTGCGGAGCGGGAGTTCGGCGCCGTGGTGATCCGGAACGGGGAAAATCGCGGCTTTTGCGCCGCCAATAATCAGGGCATCGCGGTGGCGCGCGGCGAATTCGTCGCCCTGCTCAATAACGACGCGGAGGCCGAGCCTGGCTGGCTCGCGGCGCTGCTGCAGGCTTGCACCCTGGCGCCCCGATGTCGGGATGGCGGCGAGCAAAGTGCTGGTCTGGGAGGATCCCTCGCGGATCGATAAGGCGGCGCACCTGATTTTTCCGGATGGGCAGAATCGCGGGCGCGGGTCCGGCGCAAAAGACGTGGGGCAGTTCGATCGCGAAGAGGAAGCTCTATGGCCGGACGGTTGCGCCGCGATGTACCGAAAGCGAATGCTGGATGAAATCGGCGGGTTCGACGAAGATTTTTTTGCGTATGGCGACGATGCCGAACTCGGGCTGCGGGCGCGCATTGCGGGCTGGCGCTGCATCTACACGCCGCGCGCGGTGGTGCGGCACCATCGCAGTTCGACCATGGGGAAGGGCTCGGCCGAACGGCTGCTGCTGATCGAGCGCAATCGCGTGCTGCTGGCATTGAAACTGTTTCCGTGGAGCCTGCTGTGTCTCAATCCGGTCTTCTTCGCCGCGCGCCTGATGGCAGGAATGGCGGCGGCGGGCCGCAATGCGGGCGACACCGCGCATTTTCCCGGCATCGGCGGTAAACTTGCGATGGCCGGGGCGCTGCTGCGGGGCGACTGGAGCGCGCTGCGGATGGCTCCTCAAACGCTGCGCAAACGTGGCGGGCTGCGGAAGCTGCGGCGGCTTTCGCCCAGGGAAGTGCGGCGGTTGATCTGGACCTACCGGCTCCCGCTGCGGGAGGTGGCATGAGCGGTTGCCTGCTTTGCGGCTCGCCGCAGTATGCGCGGCTGTTCCGCGCGTCCGACCGGCTGTACCACACCACGAAACGCGAGTTCGACGTAGTGCGCTGCGTCAAGTGCGGGCTAGTGCGGCTCGATCCGCACCCCGACCCGGAAGAACTGCGCCGCTACTATCCCGAGCATTACTGGTTCGCGCCGGACGAGAGCGCCGCGAGCCGAATGGAAGAAGCCTACCGGCGGCTGGTGCTGCGCGACCACGTGAACTTCGTGGCGCGGGCGCTGCGCGAGTCGCGCGTCCCGGGGCCGCTGCTCGATGTGGGATGCGGAGGAGGCCTGTTTCTGGGGATGATGCGGGAGCGCGGCTTCCCGGTGCTGGGGCTCGACTTTTCGCGGGAGGCGGCGGGCATTGCGTGGCGGCGGCAGCAGGTGCCGGCGGTCTGCGCCATGCTCGAACAGGCGCCGTTTCGCGCGGGCACGGTAGCCGGGCTGACGATGTTCCATGTGGTGGAGCATCTCTACGATCCGCGAGCCTATCTTCTTGCCGCTCACCGGCTGCTGGCGCCCGGCGGGCGGCTGGTGGTCCAGGTGCCGAACGCGGCCTGCTGGCAGTTCCGCGTGCTGGGCAGATCGTGGAACGGGGTGGACGTGCCGCGCCACCTGTTCGACTATCGCGACCGCGATCTCGAAATGCTGCTGGTCTCCAGCGGGTTCGAAGTGCTGCGGCGCAAATATTTCTCGCTGCGCGACAACCCGGCGGGCCTCGCGAGCAGCCTGGCGCCCTCGCTCGACCCCATGGCGCGGCGCGTCCGCGGTGTGGCCGAGACTCCGGGCGCGCGGCTCGCCAAAGACCTGGTGTATCTCGCGCTGGTGGCTGCCTCACTGCCGGTGACCGCGCTCGAAGCGGCCTGCCGCGCCGGTTCCACCGTCATGATCGAGGCGCGGCCGCGATGAAGTATACCGGGCTCGCGTACCGCCTGCCGCGTCCGCTGCGGCGGCACGTGCTGCACTTCGAGTGGATGATTGAAGAGGCGGTGGCGTCGTACGCGGCGCGTCTTCCCGAAGGCGCGCGGGTGCTCGACGCGGGCTCGGGCGAAGGCCGGTACGCGCGCTATTTCGAGCGGCATCGCTACTGCGGTGTGGATCTGGCGGTGGGCGATCTTCTCTGGGACTACAGCCGCCTCGACGCGGTGGCCGATCTGGCCGCGCTGCCGTTCCGCGAGGGTACCTTCGATGCGGCGCTGCACATTGTCACGATCGAGCATTTGCGCGAGCCAGGCTGCGCGCTGGCGGAGATCGCGCGGACGCTGCGTCCGGGAGGCCTGCTGCTGGTGGCCGCGCCGCATGAGTGGGAGGTGCACCAGGCGCCCCACGACTACTTCCGCTACACGCGCTACGGCCTGGCTTACCTGCTCGAAAAGAGCGGCTACGAACTGGTCGATCTGCGTGCGGCCGGTGGCTATTTCCGGCTGCTCGCAAGACGCCTGCTGAACGGGTTACAATTCTTTACTGGCGGCGTGCGCTGGCTTGGTTTCGTGCCGGCCGCGATGCTGCTGGTTCCACCCGCGCTGATCCTGCCGTGGCTGGATTTTCTCGACCGGGATCGGAATTTCACACTCGGATACCTCTGCACGGCTAGAAAGCGAACCACACAGATTGGACGGAGTAATCGTAGTCGATAAGCCGGAAGGCTGGACCTCGCACGATGTGGTGGCCAAGATGCGCCGCATCGCCAATACCAAGAGGGTAGGGCACCTGGGAACGCTCGATCCCATCGCCACCGGCGTGTTACCGCTGGTGATCGGCCGGGCCACGCGGTTGGCTCAGTTTTACACCCGCAGCGACAAGATTTATGAAGGCGTGGTGCGTTTCGGCTGGGCCACCGATACCTACGACCGCGCCGGCACGATGATCGGCGAAAAGACCGAGATGGTCGTGGACCGCGACACGATCGAGGCCGTGCTGGAGCGGTACCGGGGCGAGTTTCTGCAAACGCCGCCGCCGGTTTCGGCGAAGAAGGTGGACGGACGCAGAGCGTACGAACTGGCCCGGCAATCGATAGCGGTGGAACTCGAGCCGGTGAAGGTGCATGTCTACGAGCTGACGATCCTCGAGATCGAAGGCGCCGATGTGCGGCTGCGGGTACACTGTTCGGGCGGCACGTATATGCGCTCGATTGCGCACGATGCCGGGCAGGCGCTCGGTTGCGGCGCGCACTTGACGGAGCTGCGCCGCACGGCGAGCGGCGAATTCGAGATCGAGCAGGCGCGGACGCTCGAACAGCTGGAGGGGCTGGCAAAGGAGGAGCGGCTGATCGATGCGCTGGTGCCTCCGGCGAAGATGCTGGCCGCGATGCCGAGCGTGTTCGTGGACGAATTGACGGTGACGCAGATCCGGAACGGGCGAAACTTTCCCGCATCGCCGTTCCGCTCGCAGCCGGCCTCGAAGTACGTGAAGGCGATCGCGCGGCAGGGCGACCTGGTGGCGATCGGTGAAATCGTGCTGCCGAACCTCTACCATCCACTGGTGGTGTTGTAAGGTGCCTACCCGCGGACTCGCCGAAGCAGGTCGGCGGTGCGCGCGCGGTCGGAAGATTCCAGGCTGACGACCTCGATGTCCGCGAGATCGCCGGGCGTCGCGATGACCACGTAATCCACGGCTCGCAGGCCGGCCATCACTTCGGCGCGCGCGCGGACCGGCAGCAATTCGGGCCCGGCGGGCAGCAGGGCGACGACCAGCGCATGGCCGGGGGTGCGTAACCCTTCCAGATCTTTTACGAATCCGGCGCGCAGCACGGAGGTCGACGTGGCCACTACGGTCAGGGGCTGGTCCAGCCGTCGGAGGGCATCGAGGGTCAGGATTTTGTTTCGTGTGTCCATTGCGGAGTGGAGCTCAATAGCAGAGATGCCGCCGCGTAGACGTCGCCGGAGGTAACGGCAGTCATGCAGCGGTGATCGATCGGGCATTCGCGCAGCAGGCACGGGCTGCATTCAGGATCATGGCGCACCACGCGAGCCAGCGGACCGGTAGGGCCTGTCGTGGTATCGTCGGTGGCGCCGAAAATCGCCACCGTCGGAACGCCGAGTGCGGAGGCGATATGCATCGATCCCGAGTCGTTCGTCAGAAACAGACGGCATGCGGCCGCCATCTCGATGAATTCGCGGAGCGTCGTCTTGCCCGCCAGGTTGTGCACCTTGAGGCCCGCGCTCACGAGTTGAGCGGCGACCGTTTCACACAGCGGACGCTCCGAGGCCGATCCGAAGAGCAGCACCGGCATCCCGGGGAATCGCGCGGCGGTTTCGGCGAACCGCTCCGGGAACCAGCGCTTGGCGTTGCCGTAGGCCGCGCCGGGGCTGATGCCGAGTGGCGCGCCTTCTAGGCCGAGGGCGCTCAGGTGCGCACTTCCCGCTTCGCGCGCAGCTTCGATGCCCTCGAGTCGGATGGCGTCGCATGACGGAAATTGCTCGATCAGAGCGGCGCGGCGCAGGAGTTCCAGGTAGTAAAAGCGTTCGTGGCGCGGGGTCTCGCCCGATTCCGGCACTGCGATGGCGCGGGTGAGCAGGAAGCCGCGCCCATCGCGGTTGTAGCCGATACGCTCGGGGATTCGCGCCATCCACGCCATCAGCGCGGCGTCGAAGGCGTTCTGCAGGAGAATCGCGGCGTCAAAGCGCTCGTCGCGCAGTCGACGGGCAAACAGGCGTTTGGCGGCCAGACCTTTTTCCGCGGTATACGGAATGACGCGATCGATCGAGGTTTCGCGTGCGTAGAGGTCGGCGACCCAGGGACGCGCGACGACGGCCAGGTGTGCGCGCGGAAAGACTTGTCGAATGGCCCGGATGGCGGGGAGAGACATTACCGCGTCGCCCAGCCAGTTGGTGGCGCGCACCATGATCCGTGAAACGCAGGATGGGTTGAAGGCCACTGTCCATAGAATAACAGTGGCGACCGAAGTGCCAGTTTTAGTTTGATGAAGTACAAAGTCACATTCCGGAAGCGGTTTACACCGGAAGGCGAGCCGGCCGATGACCCGGTGTCCCTGGTTTCACCCGCTGACGGCGTGGTGGAGGACGCCGAGTTCATCGAGATCCTGGAGCCGGCGGGCCTGGGCGTTGCCGAAGACCTGAACGAAGGGACAGGCTCGCGGGAGAGCAACGACAACGGCTTCCTGGGGCTGGGCAGCGAGACGTGGGTCTTTTCGATTGCCGAAGGGCGAGAAGACGAGTTCCGGGCGGCGCTGGCCGAAAGCCGGGTCGTGCTCGATTTCGAAGAGGTTCCGGACGAATCGCTGATCACTTGACCCCGCTGCTACCCTGAGAGCATGGGCTTTCGTCTGGCCGTGAACTACCGGCCTCGGGGTGACCAGGAAAATGCCATTGCCGAGCTGACGCGGGGCGTGCGCGAAGGCGAGCAGCACCAGGTCCTGCTTGGTGTAACCGGCTCCGGCAAAACATTCACGATGGCTAAGGTGATCGAAGCGATCGGCCGTCCTTCGCTGGTCCTGGCGCACAACAAGACTCTGGCCGCGCAGCTCTACCACGAGTTCAAGTCCTTCTTCCCGGACAACGCGGTGGAGTATTTCGTCAGCTACTACGACTATTACCAGCCGGAAGCCTACATTCCTTCGAGCGATGTGTACATCGAGAAGGAAGCGACGATTAACGACGAGCTCGATAAGCTGCGGCTTTCCGCAACCAAGTCGCTGTTCGAGCGGCGCGATTGCGTGATTGTCGCGAGCGTGAGCTGCATCTACGGATTGGGCTCGCCCGAGGCCTATTACGGCATGCTGCTGATGCTCGAAAAGGGTCAGAAGATTTCGCGCAACCAGATTCTGACGAAACTGGTGGACATCCTGTACGAGCGCAACGACGTGGATTTCCGGCGCGGCACCTTCCGCGTGCGCGGCGACGTCATCGAAGTTTATCCCACGTATGACGACAATGCCTATCGCATCGAACTCTGGGGCGACGAGGTCGAGAGCCTCTCACAGATCGACCCGCTGCTGGGGCAGGTAAAGCAGACTTACACGCGGCTGCCGATTTATCCCAAGACCCACTACGTGATGAGCGAGGAGACGCGCCTCAGTGCCATGGACAGCATCCGCGCGGAGCTGGACTGGTGGCATAAGGAGCTCGAAAAGCAGGGCAAGCAGATCGAGGCGCAGCGGCTCTACCAGCGGACCATGTTCGATCTCGAAATGATCAAGGAGATCGGCTACTGCCACGGCATCGAGAACTATTCGCGGCACTTCTCGGGCCGCCTGCCGGGCGAGGCGCCGCCCACGCTGCTCGACTATCTGCCGCACGATTCGATCCTCTTTCTCGATGAGAGCCACCAGACAGTGCCGCAGTTGCACGGCATGTATCACGGCGACCGCTCGCGGAAAGAGGTGCTGGTGGGCCACGGGTTCCGCCTGCCGAGCGCGCTCGATAACCGGCCGCTGACGTTCGAGGAGTTCGAGCATCGCGTGAACCAGTTGGTCTACGTGTCGGCGACTCCCGGGCCGTACGAACTCACGAAGGCCGCGGGCGTGGTGGTGGAGCAGATCATCCGGCCGACCGGGCTGCTCGATCCAAGCGTCGAGATCCGGCCGGTAAAGGGGCAGGTGGACGACCTGCTCGGTGAGATCCGAAGGCGCGTGAGCGTGAACCAGCGCGTTCTGGTTACGACCTTGACCAAACGCATGGCCGAGGATCTGGCGGAATATTACTCCGAGGTGGGCGTGCGCTGCCGGTATCTGCACTCGGAAGTAAGCACGCTCGACCGCATCAGGATCCTGCGCGACCTGCGCCGCGGCGAATTCGACGTGCTGATCGGAATCAACCTGCTGCGCGAGGGCCTCGACCTGCCCGAGGTTTCGCTGGTGGCGATTCTCGATGCCGATAAGGAAGGCTTCCTGCGGTCATGGGGGGCGCTGATTCAGACCATCGGCCGCGCGGCACGCCATGTGGAAGGCCACGCGGTGCTCTATGCCGACGTGATGACGGACAGCATGCGGAGGGCGCTCGACGAGACGTCGCGGCGGCGCGCGGTGCAGGTGGCGTACAACGAGGAGAACCACATCGTGCCGCAATCGATCGTGAAGCCGATCGACATGAGCCTGGTGGCGGTGGCGGAAGGCGACTACGTGACCGTGCCGATCGAGACGGACGAAGAGTCCGAGAGCCTGACGCCCGAGCAGCGCGAGCGCTTCATCGGCGAGCTCGAAGAGCGGATGCGCGAGGCCGCGCGGAAGTTCGAATTCGAGAAGGCTGCGCAGTTGCGCGACCGGGTGAAGGCACTACGGCAGATGGCGACGGCGTAGAACGGTACGCCGCCGGTCTTGATATCCTGTCTCCCATGCCGGTTCTTACTCTTCAGAATGCTGTCAACACCGACCTGTCCGCGCCCAACGATTCGCAAAAGGGACAGTGCACGGACCTCATCAACATCCTCCTGCACAAACGTACCGACGGGCTCTTCTCGATCGCGCGGCACGGCCAGGGAAATGTGCAAGGTGAACGGCTCGCGCAGCAGGGGTCCGATTCGCGAAAGCGGGTCGACCTGCAGAACTATACGGCCGACGGAAATTACGCCAACCTCCAGGTGCAACTCGGCGACTTCAGTTATGCCTGCCTGCTGGTCCAGGTGGAGACGGACTTCAAGGCCGGACAGGTGCGTCATGCGTTCCAGGCAAGCCTGCATACGAGACGGAACGCGACGCTGAGCGGCGACGGCAACCACAAGCTCACGACACCTGCCAATCTGGGTGTGCTCTGGCAGTAAGGCGGTTCCCCGCTGTCCAAAAGATCCTCTTCGCCGTTCGCCGTCGCCTTGTCATAATAGGTACAAAACCGGGAGTGGGCGCCATCGATTTTGAAGGGCGCACGAGGGTACGGGCATGAATATTCAGTCCGTCCGCCTGGATCTGGATGTGTGCGAGCCGGTGAACCGGCTGGCCCTGGATAGCCGGCGGACCGTAACGGAAGTGGTCAATGAGGTGCTCCGCGAGTATTTGAAGGCACATCCGCCTGTGCGGAAGGAGCAAGCCGCTGCGGGAGAACAGTTTCCCGCGTGTCACCCGATTTGACAACGAACCGCCACTCCCGGTACTCTTAATAGTTTGAACGAAAAATAGCTGGAGACGTGTGTCAATGAGTACCGAGTTCCCCTCCAAGAACGGCATTAACCGCCAGTGGCATGTCATCGATGGCCAGGACGTGGTTCTGG
Source organism: Terriglobia bacterium (assembly GCA_963796675.1). Classification (GTDB taxonomy): domain Bacteria; phylum Acidobacteriota; class Terriglobia; order Bryobacterales; family Bryobacteraceae; genus CAWCDJ01. The sequence goes on along the minus strand of CAWCMS010000008.1, from coordinate 610,653 downwards.
GCAAGCTTGCCAGCAAGGCAGCCATGCTGCTGATGGGCAAGACCAAACCTATCTATACGCCGTTCCTGGATACCGGCGATCACGTGATCGTCATCAACGCCAGCAAGGTCCGGCTCACCGGCCGCAAAGAAGAGACTAAGGTCTATCGCCACTTCACCGGGTATCCCGGCGGACTGGTGGAGACCAGCTTCAAGCGGGTGCGCGAGACGCGGCCGACGCGCATCGTGGAAGAGGCCATTCGTGGCATGCTCCCCAAGACCAAGCTCGGCAAGCAGATGTACCGGAAACTGAAGGTCTACGCGGGTGACCAGCATCCGCACGCGGCGCAGAAGCCCGCCGCGCTGGCCGTGAAATAGCTGAGGAAGGTACGAGTTTAGTGGCAGCGACGATGGTTCAATATTTGGGTACGGGCCGCCGCAAGAAGTCGGTGGCTCGCGTGTTTCTTCGGCCCGGCAAGGGCGAGATTCAAGGTCAACGGCCGCGCATTCGAGAACTATTTCCCAACCGAAAGCTCGCGCGCGATGGTGCGGCAGCCTCTGGCGGCCACCGAAACGGTGGATAAGTTCGACCTGCTGATTCTCGCCGATGGCGGCGGCGTCGCCGGCCAGGCGGGCGCGGCCCGTCTGGGCATTTCCCGGGCTTTGGTGGAGTTCAACGCGGAATTGCGGGGCCGGCTCAAGAAGCTCGGCTTCCTGACCCGCGATCCGCGCGCGCACGAGCGCAAGAAGTACGGCCAAAAAGGCGCGCGCAAGCGGTTCCAGTTCTCCAAGCGTTAAAGGTTCCCACAATGCGGGGCCGGGACAGCTCCCGGCCCCGACGTGCGTATAAACAGCGGTCTTCCGTTTCGTCGCCCCGGCGCAAATCTCGCTTTGGACCGCGCGGCGGCGGCGCAACTGGGATAGGAAGACACAACCGAGAGGCCTTGTCCTCTCCAGACATTTAGGAGGTAGTTTGCCCGCAATATCCATGAAGGAATTGCTCGAAGCTGGCGTTCACTTCGGGCACCAGACCAAGCGCTGGAATCCGAAGATGAAGGAATACATCTTTGGCGAACGTAACGGAATCTACATCATCGATCTTCAGAAGACCCTGAAGATGTTCAAAGACGCCGCACGGTTTGTGGGCGAAATGGCCGCGCAGGGCAAGAACGTGCTCTTCGTCGGCACCAAGCGCCAGGCGCAGGAAGCCATCGCCGAAGAAGCCACCCGCTGCCAGATGTTCTACGTCAACCAGCGCTGGCTGGGCGGACTGCTCACCAACATGGTCACGGTGCAGAAGTCCATCAAGCGGCTGAAGGAACTCGAAGGCATGGCGTCGGTCGAAGGCGGCTACGCCGGCCGGCCGAAGAAGGAAATCATCCGCCTGGAGCGCGAGCGCAAGCACCTGGACCAGAACCTGGCGGGTATCAAGGACATGCCCGGCCTGCCCGACGTCCTGTTCGTGATCGATTCCAACAAGGAAGCGATCGCGGTGAAGGAAGCGCGGCGGCTGGGCATCCCGGTGGTGGCCATCGTCGATACCAATTGCGATCCCGACGAAGTGGATTACGTGATTCCGGGCAACGACGACGCGCTGCGCGCCATCCGGCTGTTCGCCAGCAAGATCGCCGACGCCGTGGTGGAAGGCCGCGCGCTGGCGACCGAGCAGGATTTCACCGCCGATAAGATCGTCGACAGAAGAAACCCCGGCCGAGGAAGGCATGCTGGAGTACACGGAATACGTGGATCCCAAGTATGCCGAAAAGATCATGGCGGAGAGCCTGAGCATGGAAGACGAACCGGCTCCGTCTCGCCGCGTAAAGGTCCGGCTTCCGAGACCGCCGAACCGCCGGCAGAGCCCGTGGTGACCGAAGGCGGCGGCCACTAAACAGAATTCGACCGTTCCCCGGTGCTCGCAGGCGAAGGCCCGAACGGCCGGGGAGCGGCAACAAAAAGGAACAAGAAACAGAGTTATGGCGGAAATTACCGCGGCATTAGTCAAAGATCTCCGCGAGCGCACCGGCGCGGGCATGATGGAGTGCAAGAAGGCCCTGGTAGAGGCCAAAGGCGATATCGGGGAAGCCGAAGTCGTTCTGCGCAAGCGCGGCATCGCCTCGGCGGGCAAGAAGGCGGGCCGCGTGACCAAGCAGGGCCTGATCGGCAGCTATATCCACGCCGGCGGCCAATTGGGCGTGCTGGTGGAAGTGAACTGCGAGTCCGATTTCGTGGCGCGCACGGACGATTTCAAGGAACTGGTGCACGACGTCGCCATGCACATCGCGGCGGCCGATCCCAGGTATCTGCGGCGCGAGGACGTTCCGGACGAGGTGCTGGAAAAAGAACGCGAGATCGCCAAGGCGCGCGCCGTGAACGAAGGCAAGCCGGAGAAGGTGATCGACAAGATCGTCGAAGGCCGGCTCAGCAAGTTCTACGAAGAGGTCTGCCTGCTCGAGCAGCCCTTCGTCAAGGAAGCCACCTTCACCATCGATCAGATCGTGAAGACCAAGATTGCCAAGCTGGGAGAGAACATCTCGATCGCTCGCTTCACGCGCTTCAAGGTGGGCGACGTCGCGGCAGCGGAAGCCGGGCGGCGAACAGGCGGCCGCCGAGTAAATGGCTCGCTACAACCGCATCCTGCTGAAACTGAGTGGTGAAGTTCTGGCGGGCGGCGCGCCTTTCGGCATCAGTGCCGACCGGGTCAAAAGCCTGGGGCGCGAAGTGGCGGACGTAGCGGCAACCGGTATCCAAATCGGAGTGGTCGTGGGTGGCGGCAACATCTTTCGGGGTGTGGCCGCCGCCGCACAAAATATGGACCGTGTCACGGCGGACCATATGGGCATGCTGGCTACCGTGATCAACTCCCTGGCTCTGTCCGATGCCCTGGAGCAGATGGGCGTTCCGACTCGCGTGATGAGCGCGATCGAGATGCACCAGGTGGCGGAGCCGTATATCCGCCGGCGGGCCATCCGGCACCTGGAGAAGGGGCGCATCGCCATTTTCGCCGCCGGCACCTCCAATCCCTACTTTTCGACCGATACCGCGGCGACGCTGCGGGCTCTTGAAATCAAAGCGGATATTATCGCGAAAGCGACCCGGGTGAATGGCGTCTACGACAAGGACCCGCTGAAGTTTCCGGACGCCGTGAAATACGAATCGATTTCGTACCTGGATGTGCTGGCCAAGGCGCTCGGCGTCATGGATGCCACCTCGATCGCCATGTGCCGGGACAACCGGCTGCCGATTCTGGTTTTCAACCTCACGGTTCCGGGCAATATCATGCGGATGGCGATGGGCGAGCACGTCGGGACGATCATTCACTAACAGCGATCCACGCGATACGGCTTTCGCGTGTACGCTGGCAGCCCGGTTACTACGTATAATCGTTATTTGGGATACGTGCGCTATGAAAACTGAACAGCCAGCCGCACCCAGCGGCCAGGTCTTCCAGAACCTCAAAGAGGTCGACGCGAATATCAAGACGCGAATGGATAAAGCCGTGACGGACCTGCAGCACGAAATGGCTACGATCCGGACCGGACGCGCGTCACTCGGGATTTTGGATCACATTCGTGTGGATTACTACGGCACGCCCACTCCGCTCAACCAGTTAGCGAACCTGCACGTGCCGGAACCTTCCCTGATTACCATCCAGCCGTGGGACGTGTCGCAGATCGGCCCGATCGAAAAGGCCATACGGACGTCGGACCTGGGGTTGAACCCCGCCAACGACGGCAAGCTGATCCGCCTGCCGATTCCTCCGCTGACCGAAGAGCGCCGCAAGGATCTGGTCAAAAAGCTGCATGGAGCCGCCGAGCACCACCGTGTATCGCTGCGCAACGTCCGCCGCGACGGCAACGAAGCGGTGAAGAAGCTGCTCAAAGACAAGAAGATCACGGAAGACGACGATAAGCGGGCGCATGACGAGATCCAGAAGCTGACCGACACCTACATGCAGAAGATCGATCAGGCGGCCAAGTCGAAGGAAAAAGAGATCCTCGAAATCCGCTGATTCTCCGCTTCGATTCAGGAATCTTATGTCTTGGTACACGGTGCGGGTGCCGGCATCGAGCGCCAACCTGGGGCCCGGTTTCGATGCGCTCGGCCTGGCGCTGGGCGTGTATCTGACCTGCCGCTTCCGGCGCAGCGATCAACTGGCGATATCCGCCAGCGGCCGCGATTCCCGCCAAATCTCGCTTGGGAACGACAACCTGATCTGGCAAACCGCGGTGACGGTGGCGGAGAGCCACGGCACGGGGATGCCGCCCATCGAGCTCGAGATCCACAACGACATTCCGCTTGCCAAGGGCATGGGCTCGAGCGCGGCGGCATTGACGGCGGGCGTGGTGATCGCCGATCAGGTGCTCGACCTGCGCTGGAAACCGCTGCGGATTCTCGACGAAGCGGCGCGCCTCGAGGGCCATCCGGATAACGTGGCGCCGTGCACCCTCGGGTCGATTGTAGCGAGCGCGATCGATTCGGGCGGGGTGACCCGCGCGGTGCGGCTCGACCTGCCGCAGCGTTTCGGGCTGGCGGTAGTCGTGCCGGATTTCGACCTGCCGACTTCGAAGGCCCGCTCGGTGCTGCCGGATAGCTACAGCCGGGCCGACGCCGTGTTCAACGTGCAGCGCGCCTCTCTACTGATTGCGGCTCTCGCCGCGGGGTCGACCACGGCCTTTCCGGCGGCGCTCGAAGACCGCTTTCATCAGCCTTACCGCGAGCCGCTGGTGCCTGGACTGCACGACATTCTCAAGCTGCGCGCGCCCGGCCTGCTGGGCTGCGCGCTGAGCGGCGCGGGGCCGTCGATTCTCGTCTTCTTCGAACGCGGGTACGAAGGCGTGTGCGACCTGGTGCGTCAGATCTTCCACCTCAATGGGCACGAATCGGAGACGCTCTACGCCAACATCGCGCCCTGCGGCTTCGAGGTGAGGGAAGAGCCGTAGGCTGAGCTATTCTTCGACGGCGAGTTCCACCCAGCCGGCGAGCGAGGCCGGTTTGTTGTTGAGGAACACGATGCGCCGCGTCTTGGGGAAGGGCAGGCTGCTGGCCAACGCCCGGTTGTAGATCGTATACTTTTCCAGGATTTGGCGGTAATCGGCGTTGGTGGTGTCGAGCCACGCGGTTTTCGCGGGCAGTCCGCCGCCCCAGCCGAGGCACAGCAGGCAGGAGCCGCGTTCGCGAGCCTCGGCCAGTTGTTGCTCGAGTGCAGCCAGGTTCTCGTCGAGCAGATTGAGCCCGGACATGGCCGCATATTGCCGCTGCAGCGCCAGCAAGCCGGCGGCATACACGTTCGCCGCCTCGAAGATCCGTCCGCGGCTCATCTCCGGCCAGCGGATGGAGCGCCGCACGTCGGGCTGCAGGAAAAACGTCTTCTCGTCCCAATCGCCTTCGAACGAAGTGCCGGGCGTCGCCATCTCGGCGAAAGTGGGAGTGCTGTCGTCGGGGCGCATGCCATCCACCGCGCCGCGAGGGCTCTGCTTCCATCCAAGGCTCAGCGCGTTACCGCGCGGCTGGAGCGTCGAGGTCCGCAGCAGGTAGATCTTGAATTGCGCCACAGCCACCGTGTTGGAATCGCCCGCGCTCACGAAGCGCATACGGTTCGATCCAGCGGGGCCAAGCGCCTGCTCTTCGACTATTTCGGCGGGACGGCGCGGCACGCGCTCGCCTTGCACGCGGGCCCGTACGTCCTGCAGCATGCCGTCGCGCCAGTGCGCGAACATCATGCCTGTGCGCAGCGCGCCCTTGATCGCCGTGCCTGGCAGGTACGGGCCGGAGGGGCCGGCGGCAAAGGTCGGGATGTGCAGGCTCTCGCCCGATGCGCGATTCCAGTAGTTCGAGGAGGCCGCGTTTTCAAAAGGCACGCGCTTGCCCGCGAAGTTCTGCGCGAAGCCGCCCCAGGAAGCGAAATCCAGTTTATCGGCCTTCTTCAACTGGGCGAGGTATCCTTCGAGCCGCGGACCTTTGGCCAGCAGTCGGAAGATCCGCCACTGGTCGAGCACATTGACGTGGTCCTTCCAGACCATGTAGTCGATGGGACTGAGCTTGCGGCCGTCGCCGACCAACAGGGGAGTCAGAACGGTAGCCCGATAGCGCATCATTCCACCTCCGGCAGCGGGATGGCCAAGGCGAAGCCGCTGCGGAAGACCGGATGGGCGAAGCCTTCGGGCGCCACGTCGGGTGCGCTCCCGCGAGGGCCGGAGGCGGCCACCAGCACCGAACCCTCCGCTACCATATGGAGCTGTTTCTTGAGTTCGCCGGAGCCCGCGGGGCTCTCGACCCGTCCGCCGCGCGCCAGAATCGTGTAATCGCCGCGCTCCCAATCGACGCTGTCCGATGCGCCCGGAGTGAAGAGCGAAAGCAGCCAGTGAGAGCCGGCTGGAGAAGCGGAGGCTGAAGCCGCGGACGCTGGAGCCACGGACGCCGGAGGCTCGGCCACCGGGTCGGCGCTCTGCTCCGCAGGCGGATCTTCGGACGCCGCCGTTGCTTCGGGTTCGGGAGCCGGTTGCAGCACGCCCTTTGGAGCCGGCGGAGCGAGAACCATCTCCGGCAGAGAGCCTTCCAAAAACTCGGGTGATTCGGACCGTCCCCAGCCGCGCGAGCGTTCGCCGCCGAAGCCGGTATCGGCCAGCAGCCGCAACGCGGCCTTCACCGGTTCGAGCCAGCGATCGCGCGCCTCGTCGTTTGCGAACGAAACGATGGTCCACAAGCCGGCCCCCGGGCGGAACTCCGTGCAGGCCGTGGAGTGGCGCTCGCTCAAGCCGGTCAGCCGGTCGATTCCCGCGGCCCAGCGCACCGAACTGCGGAAGGGGCCCAGGCGTCCGGCCGGAACCAGGCATTCACTCGGTCCGTCCACCGACCAATCGTCCGGGTTGAGCGTCTCGCCCGAAAGTAGCGCCTGCACGATGCCCAGCGGCACGAAGCGCGCACTCTTCCAGCGCACTCGCGCCGACATCAGGGCAGGAGAGGCAGGCGGCCAGACGGTGCGCGGCGGAACCACGAACCCAATCTCGTCGAGAAACGGGAAGCAGGAACTGAAGCAGACCGCGGGTTCGCCCGCGCGTGCCGTGGCATCGAGCCAGGGGTCGAGCGAGCCGAGCAGAGCCATGGCCGAAGTGACCGCCGAGTAGAGCGAGTCGCTATGGTAGATGACGTCCACGCGGTTGCGCGACCCCGAATCGGGGCCAATCCGCCACGGGCCGGACGGACGCAGCTTTACAACCAGTCCCGGGTTCATTACTCCTCTTTCAGAAAAGAGAAGGCGGCTTCGGTGACAGCGGCTTGGATCTCGCCAAGCGTCGCGCCCGCGGCCACTTCCTTCTCGGGAGCGCCGGAAGCGTAGTAGTTCTTACCGCGCCATATCAGGCGCAGTCCGGAGAAGCTCACCCGGCCGCTGCCTCGGGAGCCGCCGCCGCCGAGCGAATCGTCTTCGAGCAGGCGCAGGCCTTCGAGCACGCGAAGCAGCAACGGCGCGTCTTCATCGCACAGCACGTCCACTACGAATCGGGTGCGGAAGCGCGCTCCCGCCGGCACGCGTTCGAGTGTCCGGGGATTGGCTTGCGAAGTGATGCGGTCGATGGCGTTTTCGCTCTTCACCTCGGTAAGTTCGTCGTCGAGATTCTCACGCATCTGCGCGGTGATGCTTTCGGGATCGAGCGGCGCGTCGAAAACGGCGAGGCGAGCTGGAGTGGCCTGGCTGGTTTCGAGCGTCTCGCCCTGCACGCGCTCCATGCGACCGGGGTTCCGCCCGAACAGCAGGCAGATTTCGTCATCCGGCCGATCGCTCTGGTGAATGCGCACCTCCTGCCCCTTGCGGCGCGAAAGGTAGACAAGTTCGGCGGGGATGGCGAGTCCCGACGACTGCTCGAGCAGCGACCGGATCTTGCCGCGCAGCGAACTACCCGGCACGTAGGGCCGGCCGAACGCGTCTTTGACCACCGGATTGTCGGAACCGCCGATCTCCAGCGAACCCTTGCCCGCACCCACGTGCAGGCCGGTTTCGCAGTGCAGCTCGCCTTCGAGGATCAGCTTTCCGATCAGTTTCAGCTCGGTTTGGGAGGTGTGTGCGCTCATGCTTTACTCGTTGTAGGCCACAATGGCCTCAAAAAGGTCCTTGAACCGTTCGTAACCGCGGATATCGTTTTTGCGCGTCACCTGCAGCAGCAGCTTTTCGAGCTGGTCGAGGCTGCGCAAACCGTGGCGGGCAATGGTGTAAGCCAGACGCGCGCGCAGCATGACGAATTCGTGCTGCCGCTCGCTTTCGGGCGTCCGGACGGCGCGCCGCACGGCGCTGTAAAGGCGGCGCAATTGGCTCTTGGTGCCGGAATCCATGTCCCGCATGCGGCTGACGATGGAATGCGCCTGGTTATCCAGATACAGGGAATCGCTGATCAGCTTTTCGAGCTCGATCTCGGGAGGTCCCTCAAGCCGGCCCCGATCGAAACGGCGTTCACCGCGATCCCCGCGTTCGCCGCCTGGACGTTCGCCGCCTGGACGATCTCCGCGCGGCGGTCCGCCCGGACCCCGGCCTTCCCGCGGCGGACGGTTTTCCTTCCGTTGCTCCTGCTCTTGTGGCATGTGCTAAACCTCTGTCACCAATCTGGCCCATTCGAGGGCCACCAAGCCCGCGGGCCGCAGCTTCACTTCGGCCGTTTTGCGCCCCACCAGTTCGCTGATCAGGTGGGTGCGCAGCTTTTGAAATTCGCGGTCGCGGGTGCCGCTCAGAATCCGGTTGAACCGCCGGTGGAATCGCCACGTGCGCTGCACTTCGGTCATGCCCTCGGTGTAGGCCTCGCGGCGGTAAAAGCTCCGCAGTTGATAAAGGAACTGGCGCGACATCCGGAAATCGTGGACCAGCCGAGTGACCGTGTCCTTGAGTTCGGCCGCATCGCCCAGGTGCCGCCATTCGAGAATCCGGCCCAGCAGGTAGATGCAATCCTTGTCGGCCGATTTCGCCAGGTCCAGGTTCCTGCCTGCTTCTTCGTAGACGGAGGCCAGCGGGTAATACGTTTCGGGCGCGAGCGCAATGGCCATCGAAATGGTCTTGCCCTCAGGCCCCGGATAATCCTTCAGGTTCTCTTCCGTGAAGCGGTGGAACAGCCGCTGCACCTCGCGCGCCAGCGCAATCAGTACGTCCCAGGAGCCATACACCGCGAAGTCGTCGCCGCCGGAGTAAATGATGCTGACCTTGCGCCAGAACTCCGGCATGGAGCACAGTACTTCAAGCTCTCCAGAGAAGAATTGCTTATAAAGCACCGACAGCGGTACGTGCTCTTCGATGCTGTGGACGCGGCGCAGTCGCAGGCTGAAGTTGTCCACATCGCCGCGCAGCACGCCCCAGATCGAGCGGCCCTGCGCGCGGCGCGCCAGCGTCTGCACGGGCGCGGCGGACTTGCCGTCATCCGACGGCGCCGCGTGGCGGGCCAGCATGATGCCCTCGGGCGATAGATTCGACGTCAGCGTCCAGGAATGCTTGCCTTCGCCCGGCGTGACCTTGCCCGGATTCTCGGGCGACCAGCCGATCTTCGAGGCCTCCCGCACCTTGGCGCCGAGTTCCTTGGCAAAGTATGCGTCGGCACTCGAAAGATCGGCACGGGTGAATGGCTGGAAAGCCGTGGCGGCGGGCACTCCCGCGAGCGGCGCGTTGCGTTTCTGCTCCAGTTCCTCGTTGATGCGCCTGCGGATCACGGACCAATCGCCGAGATTGTCCGTGACGCCCCAGATGAGCCGTACGATGCCTCCGCTCAGCTCGGCGATCTGCCGGGCCGCGGCTTGGAGAAAGTTCTCCGCGGCTTCGCGAACCTCGCCCGAAAGGACGACGAGGAACTGGCCGCCGCCGCTCGATCCGAGCAGCATGCGGGAGAGTCCGAGTTCGGCCAGGAGAGCGCGGGGCAGCGCCTCGCACAGTAGAGTGATCCACTGTGACCGTCCGGCCAGCAGGTCTTCGCCAGCCGATCGCGTGGAGCGCCCTTCGGCGGGTCCGGCCAGGAGGAACTCCTCCGTGCCCAGTATTTTTCCTTGCAGCAGGATCTGTTCGGGCATCGAACCAGAAAAGCCTTGAGAAACCCTCACTTTAGCACAGAATTCTGAGAACCAACGCCTGTTAGCGGAACCATAGTCTTATGGCAATCATTCATCGTATGGCCGTGTTGGCGGCCTTCGCGGCCCTGGCACTTGCGGCGGAACCTCGCACGGCCGTTTCCCATCAGCGTCCGGCAGCGGCCCGGCCCGCTGGGGCGGTACACCTGTCGGATTCGCAGATCGAGGCCGCCATTCGTGTAAAGCTGGCGAAATCCAAGATCGGGAAAGATGGCTTTACCGTGAAGGTCCAAGGCGGGGTGGCCACCTGGGAGGGCCGCACGGATGTCGTGCAGCACAAAGGCGCGGCTACGCGGATGGCGAAGACCGCGGGCGCCGTGGCAGTGAATAACCGGATTCAGATCAGCGACGCGGCACGCAAGCGGGCTGCTTCGAATCTCGAAAAAGGCAGACGGCGAGTGCAGGTCAAGCGGAGCGAACCCCGTTCGGAGAGCCGCTGACGCGGCATGTTAGACTGGAAAATTCTCAGATCCAGTCATGAAATTCCTAGCCGCATTCGCATTCCTCTGCCTTTCATCCGCCTGGGCCCAGACCGCTCCGGCGCCGCCCCCACCCGCCATGCCGCAATTGCCGGATGACACCGTGATCGCGGTGTTCGAAGACGGTGGAAAGCTCACGATGGGCGATTTCAAGAAGATCTACGCTATTCTGCCGCCGCAGAATCAGCAAATGGCCCTGCGGGACCGGAAGAATTTCCTGCAGCAGTGGGCCTTCATGCGCAAGCTGTCGAACCTGGCGGAAGAGCAGAAGCTTAACGACCAGAGCCCGACCAAGGAAGCCCTGGCATACTACCGGATGATGATTTTGAGCCAGGCCAAGGTGAACGAAGTGGTTGCGTCCACCACCGTGGAACCGGGTGAGATCGTCAAGTATTACGACGTCAACAAGGACAAGTATAAACAGGTCAAGGTCAAGGCGATCTACGTCGGCTTCAGCAGTGAGGGCGGCAAGCGAACCGAAGAGGAAGCCAAGACCAAAACGGAAAAGCTGCTCAAGGACATTCGCGGCGGGGCCGATTTCGTCAAGCTCGTGAAAGAGGAGTCCGAGGACGAGACATCGAAAGCGAAAGGCGGCGAACTGGCGGTCTTCCGGCCCTCCGACAATATTCCCGACGCTATCCGCGCCGTGGTGTTCTCGCTGAAGGAGGGTGACGTTTCCGAGCCGGTCCGTCAGCCGAACGGTTACTACCTGCTACGCGCGGACCAGGTCACCTACCGGCCGCTCTCCGAAGTTCGCGACGAGATCTTCACGCAACTCAAGCAGCAGCACTATTCGAAGTGGCTCTCGGACGAAAACAAGGCTACGAAGGTGGAGTTTCCCAGCCCGGCGTTTCTAAGCGAGACGCCCGCTCCCGGCCCTCGCCGGTAGCGTAAGGTAGCGTACATCGCGCCCGGAATTGCACTCTTTCGGGTGAGGCGTGATGATGCGCAAAGGCGGCAACGGAGCCTCGCACCCGGTTCACCCCAAGCCGCATCAGTTTCTGTTCGCCACGGGGATCGAGAACAGTTATCCCGTGGTATCCACTCCGGGCGGCGGCGAGTTGCGCGTGGACGAGATGGCCAAATGTGGCCACTACGATCTGTGGAAGGAAGACTTCCGGCTCGTTCGCGAACTCGGCCTGGAGTACCTGCGCTACGGCCCGCCTTATTACCGCGAACACAAGGGTCCCGGCCGCTACGATTGGAACTTCGCCGACCGCACGTTCACCGAACTGCGCCGGCTCGATATCACCCCCATCGCCGACCTCTGCCACTTCGGCGTGCCGGATTGGGTAGGCAGCTTTCAGAATCCGGACTGGCCGCGCCTGTTCGCCGAATACGCTGGAGCTTTCGCGCGCCGGTTCCCGTGGGTGCGCTTCTACACTCCGGTCAATGAAATCTTCGTCACCGCCACTTTCTCCGGCGAGTACGGCTGGTGGAACGAGCGGCTGCGATCCGACCGGGCCTTCGTGACGGCCCTGAAGCACCTAGCGCAGGCCAACCTGCTGGCGGCCGAGGCGATTCTCGAAACGCAGCCGCGCGCCATCTTCATCCAGAGCGAATCTTCCGAGTACTTTCACGCGACCGATCCCGGATCGCACAGCCGCGCGGCCATGCTGAACGCCAAGCGCTTCCTCTCGCTCGACCTCTCCTACGGCCACGACGTCCGCGGCATCATGTACGAGTACCTGATGGATCACGGCATGACCCGCGAAGAGTATCACTGGTTCCTGGAACATTCGGCGCGCCTGCGTCCGTACTCCGTCATGGGAAACGACTATTACGTGACCAACGAACACATGGTGCCGCACGAAGGACCTGTGAAGCCGGCCGGAGAGATCTTCGGCTACTACGTGATTACGCGTCAGTATTACGAGCGCTACCACTTGCCCGTCATGCACACCGAGACCAATCTGGGCGATTCCGAACGTGCCCCTGGCTGGCTGTGGAAAGAGTGGGCCAACATGATCCGGCTGAAAGACGATGGCGTGCCGATCATCGGCTTCACCTGGTACAGCCTGACGGACCAGATGGATTGGGACACGGCGCTGCGCGAGAACAACGGCAACGTGAATCCTCTGGGGCTCTACGACCTCGACCGCAAGATCCGGCCGGTGGGCCGTGCCTACAAGAAACTGGTCGGTGAATGGCGCAATATTCTGCCGACGGAAAGCGTTTGCCTCCACAAAATCGACGTGGACGAACTCTCGAGCCGCGATCCCGAGCTGCTTACCTGGGGCGGCGACCAGTAGCTCGTGCGCTATTATGAAACTGCTAACGGTCCATGCGCTGGCTTGGGGCAATTTCCATTGCAGGTTTTGTGCTGGTTGCGCTGTTCTGGTCGAGCACCGGCGGACGACGTCCTCCCGGCGTGCTGGTCTCCGAGGAGCCGCAACAGGTAGCGATCTGGCAGCCGACCGCCTGGAAGGTCGGGAACTACCACCTGATTCCGCTGGCAACCTACCACATCCGCGCGCGCGTTCTGCTGGCCGAGCACTACTGGTTCGGACGCGAATCGGAACTCTCTCCTGTTGATCTGACCGTCGGCTGGCGGCTGATGTCCAACCAGGACGTGCTCGACCAGTTGCGGCTGTACAGCGTGCACCGCGCCTTCACGTGGATCGGGCGCGGCGGCAAGCTGCCCGCTCGCGAAGACGACATCACCACGCATTGCGCCAACATGCACCTGATTCCGGCGAGTCCTCGGATCGCGGAACAGATCAAGGCCATGGGCAGAGGCGACCTGGTCGATCTGAACGGCTACCTGGTGGAGGTGGATGCGCCCGACGGCTGGCGCTGGCGTAGCTCGCTGGTCCGCACGGACACAGGCGAAGGCGCCTGCGAGCTGATGTGGGTGATTAAGGCCTCGAAATTTTAGCCTCACCCTGATACGGTTCGAGCCGCGGCGGTTGCTGGTCAGGCTCGAACAGGATTGCGGTGCGGTCGGGATAGTAGTGGAGCAATTTGTCGTCTTCCTCGGGGCCCAGATCGCGCGCCCACACGATGCGGGCTTCGTCGATATCGGCCGCGTTGTAGACCCATTCTTCCTGAAAGACGTGTTGCGGCAGATAGCGCACGAAGACCAGCAGCTTTCCGGGAACGCGCCCGAGCTCGCGGGCCACGGCGATGCGTTTGGCGGGGTTGCGGTGATTCAGACCGTTCCAGGTCTCGTACGGCCTTGCGGAGAGCGAAAGGTCGGTAGTATCGATGGCGTGCATGCCGTACCAGAAGGCGAAATGCGCAAAGCAGAAGAGCACGATCAGGGCGGCGGCCTCTTCTCCCACACGCTGGCCGCGGATCTCGATTCGCCCGATCTGCTGAAGCCCGACGATCGCGGCGAGGATAAACAGGCATGTCGCGGCGGCGCTGTAGTGCGATTGGTACGCCGGGAAAAAGTTGGTGCCAAGCGCAAAGATCGCGAGCGTCATGGCCACCCAGGCGAAGCGGTACCGCCGCAGAGCGGTGAGGAACGCCGCCGCGGCCAGATAGAGTGCGGGCAGGAAGAAGAAACGGTAGAAGCGGACGCGGTACTGGAGGCGGTCCAGGTAACTGCCGATGGTCTCGGGCCCCTTGTGGAAGAGCGACTGCATCCGGTAGCCGGCCGCCTGTTGCGGGGTTAACTCACGCTCGGGTACCGGGTCTGTCTGGAAGGTGAGGCCGGCCGGCACGCCGTATTGGCGCTGGCTCAGCGCTTCCGGCACTGTCGTCCAACTGCCGGTGACCGCGTGGTTCTGCGCGAGGGTCAGCAGAAGGGCCGGGAGTAGAGCCAGGATTGCGGCCGCGGCCGGCCGCGCGTAAGGGCGCAGCGTTTTCACACGGCGCAGGTCGGGCAGAAAGTAGAGTGCTACCGCAAGGAACAGGAAGAGCGACTCGAATTGCCGCACCAGAAGGTGGATGCCGAGCCCCGCGCCGAGCAGTACGGCGTCGCGCGGCCGGGCATATTCGCGCAATCGCGGCAGCGCCCCGAAAACCAGGCAGCCCGCGGCCGCGGCCAGTGATCCGCCCCAGTAGCCGTTGTTCCACTGGTTCATGGGGCCGAATTCGACGACCGCGAGCAGGCCGCCCACCAGCGCCCAGCCGGGAGTGGTCCAGCCGCGCAACATCCAGTAGCAAAGCGCGCAAAGGGCCGACATCGCCATCAGCACCCCGGCCCAGGGGAGCCCGAAAATGGTCCAGCCGATTGCCAGCATCAGGCCCTGGCCCAGCGAATAGATGGAGCTGTAGGTGGGCTGCTGCAGTACGAAGAACGTTTCGAAGAACTGCGATAGGACGTGCGGCGGATTGGCCAGGCGAAAGTGGCGCAGCGTATCGGCAACCAGCAGGTGGGAAAACTCGTCGTACACATCGGGCGTGGGAACCGGATGGTTAGGCAGCAGGAGCAGCCGCAGCACTACCGGCAAGGCCGCCAGGATCAGCATCGAGAGGGCCGTGCGCTTCGCGATCCGCAGGCCGGACGGCTGGATCCAGGGCCGCCACGCAAGCGCGGCCACGACGAGAAGGACTGCCAGCCCGCCCAGCAGGAAATCGGCAGCTCCGAATCCGATCGGGTTCAATCCCGGAAAAAGGGCCTGCCGCAGGTACGACCACAACATGTAAACCTCTATTTTCGCAGAGGGGCGGCCCCTTCTGGCGGTGTGGAAGCCCCCACCCCGCCGGTGGGGCAAGCTTCGGCTTGCGCCGGGCTTCAGCCCGGCTTAAAAGCTAGAATGGCAGGCAGGAGCCGCATGAACCGGGCCGATTACACCGTGGAGGACCAGGAGCGGATGAGCCGCGCGGAGAATTACTTCGCCTGGCAGAGCCGCATGGTCCGGCGCGAACTGGGCCGGAGGGTGCTCGAAGTCGGCTGCGGCCTCGGCAATTTCACCGGCACGCTGCTCGATCGCGATGCGGTGATTGCCGTCGATATCGAACCGGCCTGCATCGACCGCCTGCGCGAACGCTACGCGGACCGTGTGAATCTGTACGCCTTCGTCTGCGGTATCGAAGCCCCGGAGTTCCGCGATCTCGCCCGGTTCGCGCCCGATTCCTGCGTCTGCGCGAACGTGCTGGAGCACGTGGCCGATGATGCCTCCGCGCTCCAGGCGATGGCGGATGTGCTGTCGCCGGGCGGCGTCATTGTGCTGCTGGTGCCCGCTTTCGAGGCGCTCTACGGGCCCATCGACCGTAATCTCGGCCACCATCGCCGTTACAGCCGCGCGGCGGTCAAAGACCTTGCGTTGCGCACCGGACTGCGCGTGCGTAAATTGCGGTACTCCAACTGCATCGGATTCTTTGGATGGTGGGTGAACGCCCACCTGTTGAAGCGCCATGCGCAATCGGCGGGGCAGATTCACGTGTTCGACCGCTACCTGGTGCCGGTGATCGCCGCGCTCGAAGGCGCCCTGCCGCCGCCGTTCGGACAGTCGCTGCTGGCGGTGCTCGAAAAGCCATGAAGGTCTCGATCGTCGTTCCGGTCTACAACGAGTTCCGCACATTCCCACTGGTGCTGGCGCGGATCGAGCAGGCCCCGCTGCCGGCCGGATGCACGCGCGAAATCATCGTGATCGACGACGGCTCGACCGACGGTACCGGCCAGATTCTGCGCAACAAGGCCGAAGCGGGCCAGGTGATCGCGCATCGCACCGGTGCGAACCGCGGCAAGGCCGATGCCATCCGCGCCGGGATTCCGCTGGCTACGGGCGACATTCTGCTGATTCAGGATGGCGACCTCGAATACGATCCCAACGATTATGCACGGCTGATCGAGCCCATCCTGCGCGGCGATGCGGACGTGGTCTACGGCTCGCGCTTTCACGGGAGGCCGGCCGGGATGGCGTGGCGGAACCTGGTTGCGAATCGCATTCTCACCGCGGTGGCGAACGTGCTCTATGGCGCGTGCATCACCGATGAAGCCACCGCGTACAAGGCCTTCCGCATGCCGTTGCTGCGCGGGTTGCGGCTCGAAAGCCGGCGCTTCGGATTCTGCCCGGAAGTCACCGCCAAGGTGCGGCGCCTCGGTTACCGCATCGCCGAGGTGCCGATCAGCTATAACGCGCGCGGCATCCAGGAAGGCAAAAAGATCCGCGCCCGCGACGGCTTCGAGGCCCTCTGGACGCTGCTGAAGTACCGCTTCGCGCGGCGCTCATCGCTTATTGCACGTCCTCGAACATCCCATGAGTGGCCGGATACGGAGCCAGCCGGGGAGGCAGGGCGTCCGGTAGCATCAACCACACCTGGCGGTCCGGAAAATAGGCCTTGAGCTTGTCGTTCTCGCCGCCGCGGTCGAGAGCCCACACCACGCGGGCGTTGTCGATATCGGCCGCGTTGTGGATCCACTCGTGGTAGCCGTGGTTGGAGTAGTAGCGCACGAAGACCAGCTGCTTTCCGGGCGCCTGCGCCAGTTGGCGGTTGATGGCGATGCGGTTTTCGGGGTCGCCGGTGTTGATGCCGTCCCCAGTCTCCCAGGCGGACATCGCGCGCAGGATGCCCTGGTCATGCTGGGCGTGAACGCCGTACCAGAATACGAACTGCGCGAAACAGAGCACTACGAGCCAACGCGCGGCGATCGCGCCGCCCTTCACCCGCTCCAGCCGCTCCAGACCGGCGATGCAAATCAGTACGACCAGGCACGTGAGGGCGCCGATATATTGCGGGAAAAAGTAGGGATAAAAATTCGTGCCCAAGGCAAAGAGCAAGCAGGTGACCGCGACCCACGCGTAGCGGAATTCCCTCAGTCGCAAGAGGAAGAACAACACCGCGGGCAGGAGCACCGTGGGAAAGAAGAATCGGTAGAACCCGGCGCGGCTGCCGAGGCGTGCGAAGTAGGCGGCGGCCGAATCGCCGCTGCCGTGTACCCCCGCCTGGCCTTCGTAGTAGAGTTGCTGCGCCTGCGTGAGCTCGTTGTGCGGCACGGCATTGGGCTGGAACGTGAACGTGGTCGGTACGCCGTATTGGTAGCGGCTCAGGGCGTAGGGCAGGGTGGTCCAACCGCCGGTGACGGCGTGGTTGTGCAGCAACTGGAGCCCCGCCAGCGGCAGGAAAGCAATCAGCGCGGGCGCCGCACGCCGCGCCAGAATGCGCCATTGATCTTTGCGCAGGAGTTCCGGCAGGAAGAAGAGCACGACGCTGGCATCGAGGAATAGCGACTCGTAGGGCCGCGTGATCATCTGCAGTCCGATACCGGCGCCCAGCACCACGGCATCGCGTGTGAGGCCGCGATCGCGAAGCCGCGGCAGCGCGCCGTACACCAGGCAGCCCGCGACGGCGGAGACGGCGCCGCCCCAGTAGGTGTTCATCCAACTATTGAGCGGGCCGAACTGGCAGGCTGCGATCAAGCCGCCGGCCAGCGCCCAGCCGGGCGACGTCCAGCCGCGCAGCATCCAGTAGCAGAGCGCCGGGATCAGCGCCATCGAGATCAGCACTCCGGCCCACGGTGAGCCGAACAGAAGTTGCCCGAAGCCCAGTGCCAGGCCCTGCCCCAGCGCATAGATCGAGCTATAGCTGGGATGCTGCAGCACGAACGTCGTCTCGAAGAACCGGTACATCGCATGCGTGGGGTTCGCCAGGCGGAAATGCGCGAGCGTATCGCCCAGCAGCAGGTAACTGAAATCGTCGGCGCCGGTTGGTGTCGGCACCGGATGCATCGGCAGCAGAGCCAGCCGCAGCACGATTACCAGCGCAAACAGCGCTACCGCAGACCAGAGAGGCTTTCGCGCCAGTTTCTGCGCCGCCGGGATCACCCACGGCCGCGCGATGACCATCGCCACCAGCAGGAAGATGAGGAAGAGTTCGAGAAAATCGCTCGCGCCGAAGCCGATCGGATTGTGCAGGGGAAGGAACGAGCGGAACCACTGAAACAAATACATGGAGCCTATTCCATTGTGGCAGAAGCGTCAGGGCTGGCGGCAGACGTTGTCGCGGACCGTGTTCCAGTCCTTCGCAATGCCCGGCGCGAGCGCGATGCACCGGCGGTCCATCTTGAATCCGCTGATCTGGTTGCCGGCGATCACGTTGCCGCGCGCCGGTGCCGGCCGCTCCGCGCCGCTGCCGAGATAGATCCCGCTTTCGAGGAGTTCCGGCTGCCCCGCCGCATAGTAGCAGCCGAAGCGCGCGGCCTCTTCGTTGCAGTGCGCCAGGTTGAGCCGCAGCAGCCGGTTGCCTTCCACGCGGTTCCCGGTGCCGATCACGAAGATGCCGCCGAACTTCGAGCCGTCGATCTCGTTGCCGGTGATGCGAACATTCTGCGACCGCATGTCCGGGTTGGTGTTGTTCATGACGATGCTGTAGCCGCCGAACGGGTAGGCATCGGCCGGAGCGGCGTTCGCGCAGGTGTTGCGCGAGATTTCACCGTCGTGGAAGCCGTCGAGGTCGATGCACTTGCCGTTGATTTCACGGAAACGGTTGCCGGTATAGATGGAGCCGCTCACGTTGCCCGCTGTGTCGATCGCCACGGGAATGGCGCGGCTTTCGATATCGACGTCTTCGATGGGGAAGCCGATGCGGTCGCCGGTGTTCCCTTCGACCTGCATCGAAAAAGCGTGGCCCACCTGGATGGCGTCGCGGCCGATATTGTGGAACCAGTTGTTGGCGATGGAGCCCGCGCCGTTCCGCGGAGAGGTGTAGAGGGAGTGCGTCCAGATGCCGTTGCCGCGGATATCGGAAAGGCGGCAGCGCTTGACGCTGAAATCGGCCGTGCCTTCTTCGAGCAGAATGCCGCCGGTGGTGTTGTTGCGGCCCGCGGCGTTGTGCCCGCCGGACGCTTCCACCACGCAATCGGAGATCTCGACGTGGCGCGAAGCGTTCACCAGGATCGCGAAGCCGGAGACCTTGCGCACGTGGACATGCTGCACCGTGAGTCCGTCGACTCCGAGCGCCAGGATGCCGTTGCCACGGGTGAAGCGCGCAAAGGGCACGTCGTAGCCGGGAAGTCCGGCGGCGGGACCCTCGGAGCCTTCGATGGTCAGATCGTGGATGCGGATGTTGCTGCCTTCCGCGACAATTGCGGCCCGGCCGGTGACGCGGAGCACGGTGCCTTTAGGATCGCCGCGCACCTCGGTGTCGCTGCCCGCTCGAATTTCGGAGTCGAGGTTCACCACGCCGGCGGGCAGTTGGATCACGTGGCCCTCAGCGGAAAGAACGGACGCGAATGCCAGCAGGAGCACAGTGGCGGCAGCACCGATCTGCATGGCGGGCAGGCCGCTGAAACCTGCCCGCACTTCACGGCTACACCACCTCAATCGCGAGCGGCGCGAATTCGCGCTTGCCCATGCGGATCTTCAGCTCGTGGCGGCCCGGCCCGATGGTCAGCGGGAGCTTGAAATTGAACTCGTAGCGCTGCATCACGGGGTCCGTGCAGAACGACTCCATTTCCACGGCGTCCTGGCCCGCTACCGTGGCGTAGAACTCGTGGCTGCGCGCCACCTCGCTCATCGTCACTTTGACCAGACGCGTCGCAATGCGGTTGCCCGAAAGGAGATTGACGCCATCGCTCACCGCCTGCACGCGCGGCACCGCGGGCCCGGCGGGAATGACCCGGAGCCACGCGGGCGGGCACAGTGGGCGACCCAGCCACGTGACCGCCACCTCGATGAGGCCGGTGCGGATGCCTTCCGGCAGAATTGCGTTCACCTGCCAGGCGCCGCGTTCGGCCGGGCCCACGTAGGAGACGCGGCAGGCGCGGCCATCGGCCGTCACTGTCAGGTGGTTCAGGTCGCAATCTTCCGGGAACTGCTCGAGCTTCAGGGTCAGTGCGGCCATCGGGCCGGATGCCGGTGACGCCGCCTCTCCAGTAAGTGCGTTGCTGATCGAGCGCACCGTGACCCCCGATGCCGGCTCGCGCGTAGCGAGCGAAGCCACCCAGCCGCGTTCGCGCTTGCGGCAGGTGATCCACATGTACTGCGTGCCGGGCTGCTCGAGCGCCATCAGTTGCAAGTCGTTGGCGCGGGTGAAGCCGTAGAGTTCCTCGGGCGCCACGCGCACGCCGCTCCAGGTATCGTACTGTTTGGCATGCGCCGGAAGGCCGTTGATCTGGCAGCGCAGGACGCCGCCCGGCTTGAGCACGCGCCGCGCCTCGCGCAGGTATTGAAACACCACCTCACGGCTGGGAATGTGCTGGAAGACGGCGTAGGAGTAGACGAAATCGAACCGGTCGTCGGGGAACATGCGGAGGTCCGAGCCGGAATTGTGGTGCGCGTGCGCGTTGGGGGTGTCGCGCAGGCGTTCGGTAGCCAGGCGGATCATTTCGTCGGAAACATCCACCCCGTGGATCTCGCTGAAGTGGCGGCTCATGGGACGCAGCAGCCGGCCCGGCCCGCAGCCGATTTCGAGTGCCGCCTCCCTGGAGGAGAGTCGCTTCAATTCGGCGCTCAAGTTCTTCACCACATCGGCGCCGGTGGCCAGAAACTCCGCTTCGTCCTGCTCGCGGCGGCCAAAGGCTACGTAGTAATGCGCGTCCTCGCCGGCCCGCCGGTTCCAGTCGGCGCGCATTCGTGCCTGAATTTCGGATTGATCCATCGTGCTGTTGATATTCTAACTTTTATGGCCCTTGCGTTTCGCCGTGTGATCTCCGCGCCGCTCTTCGATTTCGATGCATCCGCGCCGGATGGTATGGTGATCGGCATCATCGGCGAGGATGGCTCCGGCAAATCGCGGTTGCTGCGCCTCGCCGCGGGCCTCGATCAGCCCGACTCCGGCACGGTGGAACGCTCCGGCCCCGCGCGGCTGCTTGGACCCTCCGACGCGCTCAGCCTGGCGCCCTCGCCGGTGCTGCTGATCGACCAGACCTTCGCGCGGCACGACCTGCTGGTGCGGGAACGCGCGGCCATCGCACTCGACCGCCTGCGCCGCGGCGGCGCCACCACATTGCTGGTCTCGCACGAAGACGACCTGCTGCGGCGGCTTGCGGACGAAATCTGGTGGCTCAAGGAAGGGCAACTGGCGGGTCGCGGCGATCCAGCCGGAATGCTCGCCAGCTATCGCCGCCACATCGCCGGGCGCATCCGCGCCTGGGGCGCCGGCATGACTCCGCCGCTTGCCCCGCGCATCCGGCAGGGCGATGGCCGCGCCGAAATCCTGCGCGTCGAAATCCTCGGCGAAAACAGCCAGGCGACCATGATCTGGCGCAGCGGCGAACTGGTCTCGGTGAAGATCACAGTGCGGTTCCGCGAGGCGGTGGCGGACCCGGTGGTCGGCATCATGATCCGCACCCGCATCGGGCTAAACGTTTACGGCACCAACACCGAGCTCGAAAATCTCAAGTTGGGGCCATGCGCCGCGGGCGATACTCTGCAGATCACTTTCGCCTTTCGCTGCGAGCTGTGCCCCGAGGAATATACCCTCACTGTGGCCTCGCACGATCCCGACGGCGTCTGGCACGACTGGCTGGAGGACGCCGTGGCGTTCGCCGTTACCGACGCGCGCTACACCGCGGGTGTCGCCAACCTGCGGGCGATCGCCAGCGTGGCGCGCGCCTGAGGCGTTTATTTCGGCGATTCTGAATCGGGCTGCGTGTAGAGGATCGAGCGGTCGGTCACCAGCGAATCGATCCTGACCCACTTCGAGCCATCGGCGTTCTCGCGCAGGAGGCTCGCCTGTCCGAGAGCCCACACGCGATCCTTCACCCGCACCAGGCGGCTGAGGAAGTAGCGGCTGTCGGTATTGACCAGCTTCCAGGTCTGGCCGCCATCGTCGCTGCGCAGAAAGCCATCGTCGTGGGTGATCCAACCGCGGCCGCGCGTGTCGAAGGTAATCGAGGTCAGCCAGTCCTTGGTCGGGCTGGTCTGGAGTTTCCAGGTCGCGCCGCCATCCGTGCTGTGCAGGATCTGCCCGGCGAATCCCACGATCCAGCCGATGTTCGCGTCTTTGAAGTAGATCGAGCTGAGCGACCAGGAGGCTGCGTCGGTCTTGATCTGCGACCAGTGCCCGCCACCGTCGGTGGTCTTTAGAATGGTGCCGGCCCACCCGGTGACCCAGCCGTGCTGTTCGTCGAGAAAGAAAATCGCTTCGAGCGTCTGGGTGGTGCCGGTCGATTGCGGCGTCCAGGTCTTGCCGCCATCGCCCGAATGTACGATCACTCCGTTGTAGCCAGCGGCCCAGCCGGAATTGCCGGCGAACGCCACATCCAGCAGCTTTTCGGTGGTGCCGGATTTGCGGGCGGCCCAGGTCCTGGCGCCGTCTTCGGTGGCGAGGATGGTCCCGCCGTCGCCCACCGCCAGACCGTCGTTGTTGTCCAGAAACGCGAGCGCGCGCAGCGTGAGGTCGGCGCCCAGGTCGCGCGACGACCACTTTTCGCCGCCGTTGGCGGTCACCCAAACGGTGCCCTGCTCACAAAGGGCGTAAACCCTCGCATCGGAGGGAGAAGCGACATCGCGCAGCCAGCACGAGCGATCCGCCGCCTGCTTGGTTTGTGCCGGTCGCGTCTGCGCAGCCAGGGCCATAACCGATATCGCCGCCATCGTCAGGCGAGCCAGCACGTTCCCGTTCAACATGTATCTATTATTTCGCGAATCAGGGCTTGAATCGTAGCGAGATTCGGTTTTCCTTGCCGCCGTAGAGCAACTCCAGGTCCTTCATCTTTTGCTTTTCCATCGGAAAATACAGCAGTCCGCTCACCGGCTTGCCGGTCTTCCCCTCAGGAAGAATTTTGGAGTCAAGCATCTTCTTTAAAGGGTTAGCGCCGGTGTCCTGCGGCGCGGTGCCGGTGACTTTGGACTGATCGACGCTATTATCCTTGCCCTTGCCCGTACCCAACATTCCGCCGCCGAGAATGACGTCGGTGGTCGCGCCGGTCCAGCCGGGCGATCCCACGCCCTCCCGATTGCTGACGGTCCCGATCACCAGTCCGCCACCGCCCGCCACCTGGCTGGCCGCAAACGGTTTCGCTCGATCGCCGTCTTTATCGGTACGGAGGACGAAGTCGTCGCGGTCCACCATTACGTCTTTTCCGTACTTGGGCTCGACTTTTGTCTCAGCCACAATATAATGTCCACCTAGATCGTTGCCGATCAATTCTTTGATCTCAGTCGGGTCGGTATGAAGCGTGACGGTGAGGATCAGGTCTTCGTTTTCTCCTTTCGCCGTGGCGGTGGTCTTCTTAGCGGCAAACAGTGCCATCGCCGGCAGGAGGAATAGGCAGAGAAGGCGGGAACGCATTGATGAACCCCTAGGGACGATTATACCGGCTCCACGCTACAATGAGTCTTACACCCGATTTTTCAGGAGTTTTCCCCACATGGACGAAAAAGAGCGCGCACGAGCCCTGGACCTTGCTCTGAGCCAGATCGAGAAGCAGTTCGGCAAAGGGTCGATCCTGCGCCTTGGCTCGAAAGACGCCATCGTACCGGTTTCGGTAGTTTCGACGGGGTCGATTTCGCTCGACTCCGCGCTGGGTGTCGGTGGCCTTCCCCGCGGCCGGATTTGCGAGATTTTTGGACCGGAGTCGTCCGGTAAAACCACCATCGCGCTGCAGGTGGTGGCGGAAGCACAGAAGAAGGGCGGAATCGCGGCGTTCATCGACGTGGAGCACGCGCTCGACCCGACGTACGCACGGAAACTCGGGGTCGATGTGGATAATCTCCTGGTTTCGCAGCCCGATTATGGCGAGCAGGCGCTCGAAATCACCTCGCATTTGATCGCTTCCGGACAGATCGACGTGCTGGTGGTGGATTCGGTGGCGGCACTGGTCCCCAAAGCCGAACTCGACGGTGAGATGGGCGACAGCCACATGGGCGTGCAGGCGCGCCTGATGTCGCAGGCGCTTCGCAAACTGACCGGCGCGGTAAATAAGTCGCGCACCTGCCTGGTCTTCATCAACCAGATCCGCGAGAAGATCGGCGTGATGTTCGGCAATCCCGAGACGACCACCGGCGGCCGCGCGCTCAAGTTCTACTCTTCGGTGCGACTCGACATCCGCAGAATCGCGGCCATCAAAGACGGCGAAGTGGTGGTGGGCAACCGCACCAGGGTGAAGGTCGTAAAGAATAAGGTGGCATCGCCGTTCCGCGAGGCCGAATTCGACATCATCTACGGTGAGGGTGTCTCGAAAGAGGGCGATCTGCTGGATCTCGGCGTGGCGCAGAGCATCGTCGAGAAGAGCGGCTCGTGGTACAGCTACAAGGGCGAGCGCATCGGGCAGGGCCGCGAGAACGCGCGCCAGTTCCTGAAAGATAACCAGGATATCCGGCAGACGATCGACCAGGAACTGCGCAAAGCGCTCGGGCTAATCAAGCCGGAGCCGCAGGCCGCCGCCGCGGCGGAAGCGCCTGTGAGCGCGCCTCCCAAGCCGGCGCCCTCCCGCCGCTAACGTGTGAAAGAGGAGGAACGGCAGCGAGCGATCCGGCTGCGTCTGGCGCGCAGCGAACTGCGTCCAGCCGCGGGCATCCCGACCGGATTCGCCGCGCTCGATGACGTGCTCGGCACCGGCGGCTGGCCGCGCGGCGCCATCGTCGAGATCTACGGCCCTCCTTCATCCGGCAAAACCTCGCTGCTGCTGGCCTCGATCGCGCACCTGCAGCATTCCGGCGCTACGGTCGCGTGGATCGACGCCGATCACACGTTCGACGCCGCATGGGCCGTGGAACTCGGGGTTACGCCCGATGGCTTGCCGGTCGTGCAACCAGTCTCCGCCGAGGAAGCGCTGGCTATTGCGCAAAGGCTGGCCGCCTCGCGCGTACTCGATTTGCTGGTGATCGATTCGGCGGCGGCGCTGGTCCCGAGCCTGGAACTGGAAGCATCGATTGGCGATCAAAGTCCGGGCCTCTACGGCCGCGTGCTCGGCTCGGGATTGCGCCGCCTGGCTGCGGTCGCCACGAAGTGCGGCACGGCCGTCGTGTTACTCAACCAGGCACGCTCGCACCGCAATCGCACCGGCGAAGAGGTCGAAACCAGCGCCGGAGGCGCAGCCCTCCAGATGCACACCGCTGTGCGGATTCTCGTCGAACCTTCGCAGGCCGGAATGTATCTCAAACTGATGCGAAACAGGCTCGCAGCGGGCGCTCCAGAGGGGAAAGTAGTGTGGAAACCGGACCGCGGATGAGCAGAATGCCCGTAAAATGGCCCTTCTGAGGGCATCACCCTTCAAAAATGGCCGAAAAACAAGGGTTTTTTGGCTTATTGCCCTTTACATCATTTCACCCTTCCCGTATGATTGTTACGATTGCGACGCGCGTTTGTGCGAATGCCGCGTCGAGAACCTTGTTCGATGGTGATGGAACCGCGGCGCACGCGTGTGCTGCTGCTGGATCAAAATAGAAAATTTCGACGGGAGAATCGAGAAGGAGAATTATGGCAAGTCAGAGAATGACCCAGACGCAACTGGTTAGATCGCTGGCAGAACACTGCGAAGTCAGCAACAAAACGGCTCGGGCCCTGCTGGACAACCTGTCCGCGATGGCGATCTCGGAAGTCAAGAAGAACGGCGTGTTCGTCATGCCTGGCATCGGCCGGCTGGTGCGCGTCGATCGGAAGGCCCGCACGGGCCGCAACCCGGCAACCGGCGAGAGCATCAAGATCCCGGCCAAGAAGGTCGTGAAGTTTCGCGTTGCCAAAGCCGCGAAGGACGCGATCGTTCCGCCGAAGAAGAAGTAATCAATCGGCTTCGACCGTAAATAGAAACCCCGCCGGGCCACTACTGGCCGGCGGGGTTTTTGTTTGGCGATCGTATGCTGGCGATCGCCGTTTCGATCTTGGAAGCGGAGGTGAAGCTTGCCCAACTTGCGGGTCAGTTCACGAAGCCCTATGCCTGCTTCTTGGTCTCGTCGTCTTCGTTCTTCAGTGCGGTCTTGAAGTTACGAATACCTTCTCCCAGACCCTTCCCGAGGTCACCGACCTTCTTGCCACCGAACAGAACGACGGCCACAATGGCGATGACGAGGATCTCGGGGGCGCCCAGACCTGCAAATCCTGCGGTCTGTATGCTAGTGGGCAACATACGGCCTCCTTTTTCATTTCATTGTAGCCGATTCGGCCCCGTTGCGGGGGGTCCATCCCCAGGGGAGACGCTACCTGCCCAATTCCGGGAGCCGTCGCGGGGCTCAATTGGAGGCCGGCGGGCGGTCCCAACATCCCGCCAAGACCTTGAGATCCAAGGCGATCGCGGCGTCCGTTGTGTGGCCGTAATACACGATGCGCAAGTTCCGGCGTTTGACGAAATCTTCATCCTGGGGGTAATAAACCACGTAGGCATCGCGCCCCAAGGGGTAATTTCCAGGCTCATCAGGTCCATTCGGGATCTCCAGAATGCGATCGTCACCCGCCTGGCTGCGATAGTAGTTCAGAACTGCCACATAGCGCCAATTCGCGGAAACGCTGCGCAGACCGCAGCTCCGCTGGTAACGGTCGAGGACGCTGTAAAGGTGATTTGCGTCGGCGTTATAGGCCCACTCGCCAAAATAGGTCAGCCTCAGGCAGCACAAGAAGTACAGGGAAACGGCGCCCAGCGACGCCACCAGAACGCCGCGCACCATCTCCGCCGGCCGCCAGGCGAGAGGTATCGCAACGACAGCGCCGATCGCGAGAGTGCTCAGTGGCGCCAGGAACACGGCCGTCCGCCCAACCGGATACAGAATGCCGAACAGACGATGAAGGACCACATGTCCGGCAACGGTGAAGACGACGATACCGGTGAACCAGAGCGCTCGATAGAGCCGCCGCATCGACTGGGGAGGTGCCGGCTTCACGCAGTGCGTCGCCGCCAGCAAGGTAGCGGCCACGAAAAAGACGGCGACGGCTATCCATACCGGCGCCGTGCCCAAGTACTCGAGAGCCCTCGCCAGGGGAGGATTCAAGAGGTAGGGGTTCGGCCGCAGCACCGACTCTGCAGCGATGCTGCGCAGGCATTCGCGCAACGTTCGTATGCCCGCGATCAGCGCGCCTTTCGGCCAATGCAGAAGCATCGGTCCCACGAAGAATGAGGTAACCAGTACGCTCGAAACCGTCATCGTCCCCACGACGGTAATGCAGTGCCTCCGCATGGATCGCACGCCGGCCACGTTCGGCCCTTGCAAGCAGAACCAGGCTGCCGCGGCCGCGAAAGTGACCGCGCAGGCGACACCGAATGCAAAGTTGCTGCAGAATGACAGCGAAAGACACACGGCGCAGAGCGCAGCCATTTTGGGCCGAACCGGGCTCCGTACGCCGGCGTGGGCACACAGTGCCATCCCCGAGAGTAAGAAGCCGAGCGCCAGACTGTATCCTCGCGCGGCGACCAGATAGTCCATCACGAACGGATTGAACACCATGGCACCGAAGACGATCAGGCGCAGACCCGGATGCTCACTGATCGCGCAGACCAGATAAGTGGCCGCCACAATGTACAATCCGGCTCCCACCAACGCCGGCAGGCGCATGGTGATGGGATGCAGGCCGAATACCGTCGTAAACAGGCGGATCAATATCGAATTCAGGACGTGGTTATTCGAGGAAGCATCCCAGTGCGATGGGCCGGGGCGGCCGGCGAACGCAAGATAGGTGTCCGCCTCGTCGATCGTAATCGACTGAATGCAGGCGCGACAGGCCACAATTGCCATGGCCAGGACGCCGGCTCCAGCCAGCGCCGGAGACGTTCCAAATCGGGTGTCCTGCCGGCTTGGGGATGTTACTAATTCGCGTAAGTCCACTCAGTTATTCGCCGATAACACTTGTGATAGGTTCCGCTACTAAGACCCGCCGGGCTGCATTTCCACTACAGCGCAGGTAAGTACAACTGAATGAAACTATGCCTGTTACCTTTGGCCATAGCGGTGTGGCGGTGCGACTCACTCCAGCTTCGCCCGCGGAATGGGGAGGCCGGCACTACGGACTTCTGGGATAATGACCTCAGCGCCATGGATTTCGCGGAGCAAGTCAAAAGCTCGGTCGACATCGTCACCGTGATAGGGGAGCACGTGAAGCTGCGGCGTTCCGGAGCCTACCGCCACATGGGCCTGTGCCCGTTTCACAACGAGAAGACCCCCTCTTTCACGGTGCATGCCACTCATCAGTTCTACAAGTGTTTTTCCTGCGGCGCGGGCGGCGATGTCTTCAAGTTCGTGATGGAAATCGAGGGCCTCAGCTTCTACGAGGCCCTGAAATCGCTCGCCGAGCGTTACGGCATCCCCATGCCGAAGCGCTCGCAGTATGCCGACGAGGATTCGCGCCTGCGCGGCGCGCTCCTCGCGCTGCACGAGATCGCGGCCGAACAGTTTCGCGTCAACCTCAACGGTCCCGGGGGAGAGGCCGCGCGCGCCTACCTGGCGAAACGCGGGCTCGCGCGCGAGACCATCGAGCAATTCGGCCTCGGATACTCGGAACGCGGAGGCCGCTCGCTGATGCGGCTGTTTGAGCAGCGCGGATTTTCGACGGCCCACATGGAGCAGTCCGGCCTGGTCGGCAGGCGTGACGATGGCAGCTTCTATGACCGCTTCCGCAACCGCCTCATGTTTCCGATCCACGACGGCTCCGGCCGAATTATCGGATTCGGCGGACGAGCGCTTTCTGCAGACGACAATCCGAAGTACCTGAACTCTCCGGAAACGCCGATATATAAGAAGAGCCATGTGCTCTACAACCTTCACCGCGCCAAGGACGCGATTCGCAAAGAGGATCGGGTGATTCTGGTGGAAGGCTATATGGATGCGATCGGCGTGACGGCAGCCGGCTTCGGTCCCGTGGTCGCGAGCTGCGGCACCGCCCTGACCTCGCAGCAGGTGCAGATGCTCAAACGCCAGACGCAGCGCATCATCGTCAACTTCGACCCCGATCCGGCGGGCTCGAATGCCGCCGAACGCTCGATTTCGGTGTTGCTCGCCGAGGGCATGCAGGTGCGGATTCTGGAGCTGGATGCGGATTTAGATCCGGATGAATACTGCAAGGAGCGCGGCTCCGAAGCGTATGGGCAGCAGCTCGAAGGCGCCAAAGGTTACTTTTACTGGCTGGCCGACCGGGGCCGCTCCCGCGTGAATATGCACACGACCGAAGGACAGGTGACCGCTCTGAAATCGCTGCTGCCCGCGGTGCAGATAATCAGCGACCGGATGGAGCGCCTCATGATCGCCGGTGACGTGGCGGCGTACCTGGGGATCGACCAGGGCCTGGTGCTCGATAGCTTCAAGAAAGCCGCGGGCGAGCGGCAGGAGAGCCGATTCGCGGTGCCTAAGGCGGTTCTGCGGCATGACGAGCGTATGCTGCTTAACGCGCTGCTCAC
This sequence comes from Terriglobia bacterium, assembly GCA_963796675.1. GTDB lineage: Bacteria > Acidobacteriota > Terriglobia > Bryobacterales > Bryobacteraceae > CAWCDJ01. The sequence goes on along the minus strand of CAWCMS010000008.1, from coordinate 580,948 downwards.
CAAAGAGGATCTCCGCCCCGAACTGATCGAGGAATTGAAATCGCTCGAAACCATCGCGACCTTTCTGTCGCGGCGCATCTTTCACGCCATGTTCGCGCTGGAGGATTCGGGCGGCCGTTTCGGTTACGATGAGGTTCACGCGCGTCTGGAAGAATCCGACCAGAACCTTTTAGCGCAGGCGGTGTTGAGCGAAGATATGCAGTATTCGCGAGAGGAGGTCCTGGCGGCGGTGGAGAGCATGCGGCGCACCGATGGCCAGCAGAGACGCTCCCAATTGAAGTCGCGAGTGAAAGAGCTGGAGCGGGCGGGCAACTGGCAGGAGGCCATCCGGGTCATGGAAGAGTTGCGCAGCCTGGAACGCAAATAAGACTCGCCCCTGTTGACGGGCGCGCCGTGGTGTACAATGTCTTGGATTATCAGTCGCTGGGAGTATCGGGGCTTCAGTGGCGCTAGATGACAAATACGAGGGGCTGCAACGGCTCGTACAGATGGGCAAGGAGAAGGGCTACGTTCTGTACGACGAAGTCAGCGAAGTTCTGCCCGGCGATGCGCCCGGCGGCAGCGAACTCGAGGACGTCCTCGCCGGCCTGGATACCGCTGGTATCGAGATACTTGAAGAGCCCAAGGATTTCGAGAAGAAGCTCGATGAAGCGGAGGAAGTCCTTGATCTCGACCTGCCCACGGGGCTTGGCGACAAGATCAACGACCCCGTCCGTATGTATCTCCGCGAGATGGGCACGGTGCCGCTGCTCACGCGCGAAGGTGAAGTCGAAATCGCGCGGCGCATCGAACGCGGCCAGCATACGGTTCTAAAGTCGCTCTCCCGCGCACCGCTGGTGATCCAGGAAATCGTTGCCATGGGCGAAGAGGTGGCGCAGGATACTCTGCCGGCCCGCGACATCGTCCAGATCTCCGACCCTATCCTCACCGACGAACTGGTGGAAGAGAAGCGCGCGGAGTTCATTCGCGGCGCCGAAGAGATCGGACGTCACTACCGCAAGGCGCTGCAATTGCGGCAGAAGCTGCAGGCGATTCCTCGCGGAATGAAGCCCAAGCTGTACCGCCGCCAGCTCTGGGAACTGGGCCGGCAGATGATCAAGACCTCCCGGCTGGTCCGGACGATCCCGTTCCAGACGCCCGTGATTCGTCTGCTAATCGATCGCCTGCGCGATGCGGTCGAGCAATTGAAGCCGCTCGAGCGGGAAGTCTCGCGCATCCAGAAGAGGCTGGAAGTCTGGCCGGGCGCGCGCGCGGAAGGCATCAAGGAACTCCGCAAAGAGCAGCGCAGCTTTGGCCAGCAAATGCAGCAGTATGAAGAGCAGTTCGGCGCTTCCGCCACCGAGCTGCGCCGTACGCTCGAAATCATCACCCGGGCTCACCTGGAGGCCGAAGCGGCGAAGAAGGAGCTGATCGAAGCCAACCTTCGCCTGGTGGTGAGTATCGCCAAGAGATACACCAACCGCGGGTTACAGTTCCTCGACCTGATTCAGGAAGGCAATATCGGGTTGATGAAGGCGGTGGACAAGTTCGAGTACCGCCGGGGCTACAAGTTTTCGACCTATGCCACGTGGTGGGTGAGGCAGGCGATCACCCGTGCCATCGCGGATCAGGCGCGCACCATCCGCATCCCGGTCCACATGATCGAAACGATCAACAAGCTGATCCGCACTTCGCGGCAGATGGTGCAGGAACTCGGGCGCGAGCCCACCAACGAGGAACTCGCCAAGCGGATGCAGTTGCCGGTCTCGAAGGTCCGCAAAGTGCTGCGGGTGGCGCAGGAGCCTATCTCCCTGGAAACTCCGATCGGCGAGGAGGAGGAGTCCCATCTCGGCGATTTCATCGTCGATCACAATGGCATCTCGCCCTCGGACGCGGTCATTAACCTGAATCTGCGGGAGCAGACCGCGCAGGTCCTGAAGACGCTCACGCCGCGCGAAGAGAAGATCATCAAGATGCGTTTCGGGCTCGAAGACGGCAGCGAGCATACGCTCGAAGAAGTCGGGCAAAACTTCGCGGTCACCCGTGAGCGCATCCGCCAGATCGAAGCCAAGGCGCTGCGCAAGCTGCGCCATCCCAGCCGCAGTCACCGCTTGCGCGCCTTTCTCGAAAACGGCACGCACGGAATCTGAGGACTACTTTCCGAAGGATTCCTCGAAGCCGGCGACCTCCGCCAGGCGGCGGCGATGCCGTTCGGCCCCGGAAAAGTTGACGCTCAGATAATCGCGAATCAGGTCCATCGCGAGTTCGGCGCCAATCACACGTGAGCCCAGGCAAAGCACGTTGACATTGTCATCTTCCACACACTGACGTGCCGAGAAACTGTCGTGACAGATGGCCGCCCGGATGCCCTTGAACTTGTTGGCAGCCACGCAGGCGCCGGCGCCCGAACCGCAGATCAGAACGGCGCGTTCTGCCTTGCCGTCGAGAACGGCCTGCGCCACGGCCTTTGCGTAGAGGGGATAATCCGCTGGTGCCGGGGAGTCGGTGCCCAGGTCGAAAACCTCGTGTCCCATCTTGCGGAGCTCCTCGACCGCCCGACCCTTGAGGTAGAAGCCCGCGTGATCGCTTGCAACCGCCAGTCGCATGGAGTTCATCATATCAGCCGGATGAGAGGCCATCGCCGGCTTCACTCCAATTCTCCCCAAGTCCTGCGCTGAACCTCCGACGGCCGGTATCCACATAACGTACGGCTACTCTGGGACAGATGCGTCCCAGGGCGAGCCATGGAGGAGGAGTGCAGAAATGGAATATTCATTGTTGAAGCGCTCTTTTGCGGAGTTCCTAGGGACTTTCTGGCTGGTTTTGACCGGCGTCGGAACCGCCGTCTTGGCTGCTACCTTTCCGAACACAGGCGTCGGGATTCTCGGGGTTTCGCTGGCCTTCGGTTTAAGCCTGCTGACGATGGCATACACCATCGGCCATATTTCCGGGTGCCACATTAACCCCGCCGTCTCGGTCGGTATGGCGGTGGCGCGGCGGCTTCCGTTTGCCGACCTGCCGGCCTACATCATTGCGCAAATTGCCGGCGGTATCGCGGCCGCGGCCGTGCTCTACCGGATCGCGAGCGGCGCCGCCGGCTTCACCCTGGCGAACGGCTTCGCTTCGAACGGATACGGAGTCCATTCACCGGGAGGCTACTCGCTGGAGGCGTGCGCGATCACGGAGATCGTGCTCACCGGGTTCTTCGTGCTGCTGATTCTGGGCGCGACGGACCGGCGGGCGCCGCAGGGATTCGCACCAATCGCAATCGGCTGGAGCCTGGCGCTGGCGAACATCGTTGGCATTCCGGTGACGAACTGTTCGGTAAACCCGGCGCGCAGTATGGGACCGGCGGTTTTCGCGGGTGGATGGGCGATGGATCAGCTCTGGTTATTCTGGGTGGCGCCCGTCGTTGGTGCGCTGCTTGGCGCGCTGGCCTACGCTCTGCTCGCGCACGACTGGCGAATGGCGGAACGCGAGCTTCCTCACCCCCTGCCCAGCCGCACGTAACAAAGTGGGCAGGCTTCCCAGCCTGCCCGCTTTTTCCCAACCTTCTTAAAACCGAAGCACAGCAGCGATTTCATTCGATACGGGCATGCCACCGTTGCTCAACTCGAACGCGCGGCCTCCGTGCCGGATGGTTTCAATCGCCGCCACATTCAGCAGATCGTCTTCTCCCTGCCCGAGCCGCGGCTCAAACGCAGCCTCATCCCATACGCCGAGCCTTTCGGCGGAGTCCTTCATGAACAGATTCGCGACCCGGCCTTCGAAGGCGGCCTTGATGATTTCGCTTGCGTCGGTGGCCATGCTGCCGCGCTCGCGGTGCAGGCCGGCTTCCTCCAGGGCTTTGCGAAATGGCTCCGGCGCGGAACGGCCGGCGATCGCCAGGGCGCGGTCGCGGAGGTCCTGATCGGGGAGCCCGTCGGGAGCGCCGCGCACGGCTTCGTCGAGCAGGTGAGGATAGGTGCTCAAGTGGCGAAACGTAGCGACCTCCTCTTCGACTCCAGCCAGAAGCAGAGGTCCCGGATCGGCCTGCAGAATGCGCTGGACGCCGCGGTCCACCTCCTTGCAGAAGTGCCGGAAGGAATCAGCCTCGCGCTCGCGGTCCTTGCCGCTGCCGAAGAGCACACCCTTTAGCGCCCCGAGCGAGGGTCCGACGGTGGAACGGTTCTCGAGCGTGTGGTCGGGCTGCCGGTTGTGCTGCCACTCCTCGAGATTCCGCGGGCAGTCCTTCAAATCGATCTGCACGAAAGTATGAGGCGTGCATTCGAAAAGGCGCACGTTGCCGCGGCTCACGGCGAGCATGTAGAAGCGTTGCTCGGCGGTGAAGAGCGAAAGCAGCGGGCGCACCTGGAAGCGTTCAGCGACCACCGCCATATCGGGGTGCGGACTGCGTATCCAGTAATGGAGGAAGAGGTCCGGCGAGCGGTAGAGCAGCAGCGTGTTCCCCCATATCGGGTCGGTGTTTACGTCCACGCTAAGTTCTTCGATGGGGCGGAGCAAGGAACGATCGTCGATCTGCCCTTCGAGGGCGCGCAGGCCGTTCTTGAGGCGTGCCGAGAGTTCGTCGGGCGTCGGGATGGAGGCCGCGAGCGTCACGCAGGGGCCCTCCGCCGCGGCCAGCGTCTTCAGGTCCGCGAACGAGACCACGTCATGATCTTTCATTGGAAAATCTCCTTGCGGAAAGGTGGGTCGGGCGACGGCTTGGCCGTCGCCCGCTGACTCGCGTAGGGCTTCGGAAGTGGATCAGTGAGCCGGAGCCGGCACCGCGGGACCGCTCCACAGATGGCCGCGCATTCCGCGCAGGCGAGCGCCGAGAACGATCTGCAGGATGCCCAGGATGAACGCGTACGCGCCAACCCACAGCGCGATGACAAGCGCTCCAGCGACGGGTACGGACACCACCAGCACGCCGAAAACAATCGACGCGATTCCACCCAGCGCCAGTAGCCATTCGCCGGAGATGACTTTTCTCAAGCGAATTGCCGCAGCGAGTTCGAAAGCGCCGCTGACCACCGCCCAGATACCGATCAGGAAGATGAGGGCGAGGATCGTGATGCCGGGCGAGAAAATGGCAATCGCACCGGCCAGGACGCCCAGAATCCCCTCGATGGTCAAGGCGGCCCATCGCTCGCCGTGCTCGGCCGCGCGCACGCCGGCGATGATGCTCATGACGCCCCAGATCAACGCGTAGGCCGCAAACAGCAGGACCAGCGCGGCCAGCGTGATGCGAGGATTCAGAAAGGTAATGACACCGAAAGCGATTCCAGCCAGGCCACGGATTACCAGTGACCACCAGTTTCTGGCTAATGAAAATCTCATAGGTAAGCGCCTTTCCCTTTTACCAATGCAGATTCCATGCCAACACCGGCCTCGGTCCGCCGGGCTTAAGGCTTCGAGAGTTCGAGCATGGCTTGGTCGATATAACACCAACCCCACTCTTCACCCGGCTCGAACGACCGGATGATGGGATGCTTGGTGTGATGAAAGTGTTTCGTGGCGTGCCGGTTCGGTGAAGAGTCGCAGCATCCCACGTGGCCACAGGTCAGGCACAACCGCAGATGAACCCAACTATCTCCGGTTTTGAGACATTCTTCACATCCCTGCGGCGTTTTAGGCGTTACGCTGCGAATCTGGTCAAGATGAGTGCAGTCGGCCATTAATCCCCCTGATTCATGCTACTCCGGAATGTGCGCCGCGGCTCATCCGGCAGCGCCGTCGGTACGCGTGGCCCGTTGGCGAGGTACGGTGATCCCCAGCCGTCGCATCTTGTAGAACAATGTGGACCGCGGTACACCCAGCCGCGACGCCGCCGACGCAACCACGCCGTTCGACTCGCGCAGAATGCGGATGATGTGAGCGCGCTCGGCATCGCGGAGTGTCACGGGGACGTTGGGGTCTTCTTCCGCTTCGTCTGAAGGTAACAATTCTCCGAGCGGCGCCGCGAGCACCGAATCGCGCGAGAGGATTACGGCGCGCTCCATGAAGTTCTCGAGCTCGCGAATGTTACCCGGCCAGGGATACTTCCCCAGATTCTCGATCGTCTCCGGAGGAATCACTTCGATGTTGCGGTTCATCTGATGGGAGAAGTTCGCGACAAAATACCGGACCAGTGACGGGATATCCTCGCGCCGTTCACGTAGCGCCGGCATGCGGATCGGGAAAACGTTTAGCCGGTAGAAGAGATCGATTCGAAACTTGCCCTCCGCGGTCATCTTGCGCAAATCGTGTTGCGTGGCCGCGATCAACCGCACGTCGGTGTGAATGGTGCGGGTGCTTCCCAGACGCTCGAATTCATGCTCCTGCAGAACGCGGAGCAGTTTCGGCTGCAGTTCCAGCGGAATATCGCCAACCTCGTCCAGGAACAGCGTCCCCTGGTTAGCCAGTTCAAAGCGCCCGGCTCGCTGGCTGATCGCGCCAGTGAACGCACCGCGCTCGTGTCCGAACAACTCGCTCTCCAATAGGCCGAGCGGAATTGCGGCGCAGTTGACTTTGACGAATGCATGGCCCCGGCGCTGGCTCTGTTCGTGAATGCTTTCCGCCAGCCGGCCTTTTCCGGTTCCGGTCTCCCCCAGGATGAGAACCGTGGAGTCCGTGGGTGCGACTATCGAGGCCTGCTGCATCGCATGCCTCAATTCCGCGCTTTCACCGATCATCGTTCCTTCGCCGGGCGTTGAAGTGTTCTCCGTTCCCGGACGACCTGCCAAATCTGGACACATTTTCCCGCCTTTGCCCCCAGCTTCTACGGACCGCCTACCCTTACACTAGCGCCTACCCCTGCGAACCCGCTAGAGATGCCACGTGCGGCTTATCCCGATTGCGGAAGTCTGTGGCTGATTCCGTGCCATTCCCTCATCTGTGCGCCGCTAAACAAGATCGCCATCTATGTGCGTCAGTGAAACACTGTCAGTGCTTCGACTGTGTCCGGCGGACGGTTGACGTCCCGCTGCGCTGCGCCGGGCTTGGCATGTAAGCTGCACCACACGATTACGGCGGTAGTTGCGCCGGGAGGAGAAGCGTATGGCAATTTTGCAGGAGATGTCGATCCAGTCGGATTCGGCGATCCGGGAAGCCGTGATCGCCGAACTGCAGTGGGACCCCAAACTCGAGACGCCCGACGACATCGCGGTGAATGTAGCGGACGGCGTGGTTTCGCTTTCCGGCTTCGTCCGCAGCTTTTGGGAGAAGGACGCGGCGGAAAAAGCCGTCAAGCGGGTCTATGGGGTGAAGGCGGTCGCCAATGATATCGAGGTCAAGCCGGCGTGGAACCGTACCGACCCCGAGATCGCCCGCGATGCGGCGAACGAGCTGCAGAGCCATGTCAGCATTCCCGCCGACCGCATCCATATCGCCGTGCAGAACGGATGGATCGCGTTGGACGGCACCGTCGACTGGCAGTATCAGAAGACGCTGGCCGAATCCGCTGTCAAAAAGCTCAAAGGCGTGTTGGGCGTAACGGACAGCATCGAGGTGCGGCCGCAGGTCAGTGCGAGCGATCTCAAGGGCAAGATCGAAGAGGCGCTAAAGCGCAGCGCGGAAGTGGATGCCAAGCGGATCACGGTCGCGTTGTCGGGAACTGCCGTGCGACTATTCGGCACGGTCCGCTCGTGGGCCGAAAAGCAGGAGGCGGGCCGCGCCGCCTGGTCCGCGCCTGGCGTGACGAAGGTGGAGAACCTCATTACTATCGGCCCTGAGTGAGGTTACTGCACCGTCAGATCGAAATCCACCACGAGTACCAGCGAGTCGCCGGTCACGCGAATCTCGGGGACTCGAAAGCGCGTCACCTGCCGCTCGTACCCGGGCTGCGCAGCCGGATCTTCCAGGACGCGGTGGGCGTCGCGTTCGATGTCATAGCGGAAATCGCGCGCCAGCGTCGCTTCCATTGCGGCACAGACGCGGCGGATGTAGAAGCCGGTCTTACCGCCACTCGACACCTTCACTTCCTGCAGCCGCAGAGATCCGTCGCGGTACTGCGGCACGGCGAGAATCACCACGTCGAATGCGTCGCCTAAACCCACGCAGCGGCCCAGCATGTCGAGCGAAGAGCGTCCGCTGAAGCGCGCGCGGATCTTCAGGCGGCCGTCCTCGCCGGCAACCTGGGGCTTCTCGAGATATGCGAAGTTGCACTTATTGGCTTTATCCCCGCGGACGTAGCGACGGCCGTCTTGTGTAAATACCTGCTCGGACAACATCCGCTCCAAAGCGCCGAACCGCAGATGCAGTTCGACAGCCTGCGCCAGTCCGGCCATCGACAGGAATACGATTGCCAGTCTCATTTTTCGAAGACGCGCCGCATCACTTCCGGGGAGACATTGCGGCCGCAGAGAATCACCACCACCGTTTTGCCGGCGTAGCGTTCGGATTCCTTCCGGAATGCAGCCAGCGCGACCCCGGCGGCGCCCTCGATCACCCAGTGTTCGGTTTCGAAGACCAGCCGCATGGCGTCGCGGATTTCGTCTTCCGAGACCAGCACGCCGCGGTCGATCGCCTGCCGGCAGACAGGCAGTGTCACCGACTCGGGCTCCAGGCCTCCCGCGGTGCTTTCCGATAGCGTAGGCTCTTCCGGCACGTCGACGACGGCGCCGGCGCGCAGGCACTCATAGAGGACGGGTGAATTCTCCGGCCAGCAGCCGACCATTTCGGTATCCGGCGAAACGGCTTTGCAGTACGCTCCGATTCCGCCGATCAATCCGCCGCCACCCACCGCGGCGAACACGGCGTCGATCTTCGGCACCTGGCGAGCGAGTTCGACCGCGATCGTCCCCTGGCCGGCCATGACGTCGAGGTCGTTATAGGGAGAGATAAAGATGCGGCCGCTATCTAAGGCCGCGCGCCGCGCCGCGAGCTCTGCTTCGAGCGGATCGTCGCCCGCGCAGCGGATGCGCGCGCCGAGGGCCTCGATCCGCCGCGCCTTGGCGGGCGATACCTGCGCCGAGACGAAGACTTCGGCCGCGATGCCGCGATCGCGTGCCGCCGCCGCTACCCCGAGCCCGTGATTGCCGTTCGACGCCGTCACGACCCCGGCGGCTGCCTGCGCCGGTTCGAGCATCGCAATGCGGTTCGACGCCCCGCGAAACTTGAACGAGCCGGTGCGCTGCAGGTGCTCCAGTTTGAGCAGCAGGTTGGCGCCGCCGGCGGGCGTGAGATTCGGTGCTTCCTCCACCGGCGTCTCTCTCACAAAGGGCCGGATGCGCTGGTATGCGGCTTCGATCGCCTCTCGCATCAGATTCAATTCTGCCACGATGGTATCCTGCTTCTCTATGTTGCGAACAATTCTGCTGCTCCTCGTGTCCTTGCTTCCTGCCGTTGCTCAACCACTCGATCCATCGCTCTATTCCGGTTTGCGATGGCGCATGATCGGCCCGTTCCGCGGCGGGCGGACGGTGGGCGCCGCCGGCATTCCCGACCAGCCGAATGTCTTCTACATCGGCGTGAACAACGGCGGAGTGTGGAAGAGCGACGACTACGGCGTCACCTGGAAGCCTATCTTCGATAGTCAGCCGACCGGGTCGGTAGGCACGATCGCGGTGGCTCCGTCGAACCCGAACGTGATCTACGTGGGCAGCGGCGAAGGCTTGCAGCGCCCCGATCTTTCCGTAGGCGACGGCATGTACCAATCGATCGACGGCGGTAAGACCTGGCGCCGCCGGGGACTACAGGATGCCCAGCAGATCGCCTCCATCCTGGTGGATCCGCGCGACCCGAACCGGCTCTACGTGGCTGCACTCGGCCACCCCTACGGGCCGAATCCGGAGCGGGGCGTCTTCCGCTCCACCGACGGCGGAGCTACCTGGCACAAGGTGCTCTACAAAGACGATCGCACGGGCGCGGTCGACCTCGCCTTCGACCCGCGCAATCCGCGCAAGATTTACGCCGTCCTGTGGCAGGCGCAGCAGGGCCCCTGGGAGAACGGCCAGTTCACCGGCCCCAACAGCGGCCTTTTTCAATCGACCGATGGCGGCGATACCTGGACGCAGCTCACCGGCGGCCTTCCGGGCTTCGCTGAGGGTCTGGGCCGCATCGGCATCGGCATCGCGCCCAGCGATCCGAGCCGTATGTACGCGCTCGTGGAGGCCGATCGCGATCACGGCGGCCTGTATCGCTCCGACGATGCAGGGAAGAGCTGGCGCCGCGTCAACCACGAGCAGCGCATCTACGGACGCGGCTCGGATTTCGCCTGCGTGCGTGTCGATCCGCGGAATCCCGATGTCGCGTATGTCGCCAACACGTCGACCTACCGCACCTCCGACGGCGGCGCGACCTTCACCGCAATCAAGGGAGCCCCTGGCGGCGACGACTATCACAATATCTGGATCAATCCGAAGAATCCGCAGATCATTCTACTCGCCGTCGACCAGGGAGCCACGCTCACGGTGAACGGCGGCGCCACCTGGAGCTCCTGGTACAACCAGCCGACGGCGCAGTTCTACCACGTGATCACCGACAACCAGCGCCCCTACTGGGTTTATGGCGCCCAGCAGGAGAGCGGTTCGGTGGGAATCGCCAGCCGCGGCAACGACGGCCAGATCACCTTTCGCGAGTGGCACCCGGTAGGCGCCGACGAGTACGGTTACATCGCCCCCGATCCGCTGAACCCCAACATCATTTACGGCAGTAAGGGGCACCGCTATAACAAGGTGACCGGCGAGGTGGAGAATGTCGCGCCGCGCGGCCATTATCGTTACGTGCGGACCGCGCCCCTGCTGTTTTCCTATGTGGATCCGCATGTTCTCTACCTTGGTTCGCAGATGGTGCTCAAGACCACCGATGGCGGCCGCAACTGGACCGAGATCAGCCCCGATCTTTCGCGGGAAACCTACGCGCTGCCCTCGAGCGTCGCTGCATATCCGGACGACGCCAGGAAGCAGGCTACCCGTCGCGGCGTGGTCTATGCCATCGCACCCTCGCACCTCAACGTGGACGTAATCTGGGCGGGTACCGATGACGGTCTGATCCACGTGACGCGCGACGGAGGCAAGACCTGGAAGAACGTGACCCCGCCGGCGATGACGCCCTGGAGCAAGGTATCCCAACTCGACACCACGAAGTTCGACGACCAGACAGTCTACGCGGCCATCAATCGCATCCGCGTCGATGACATGAAGCCGCACATCTACCGTACGCACGATGGCGGTGCCACCTGGCAGGAGATCGTCCACGGATTGCCGGATAGCCCGGTCAACACGGTCCGCGCCGACCCCGACCGCAAAGGGCTGTTGTTCGCCGGCACCGAGACCTCCGTCTGGGTCTCGATCGACGACGGCGACAACTGGCAGCCGCTGCGGATGAACATGCCGGCCACGTCGATCCGCGATCTGGTGATCCACGATGGCGACCTGGTGGCCGGGACGCACGGCCGCAGCTTCTGGATTCTCGACGACATCACCCCGCTGCGGCAGCTGTCGTCCGCGAACGCTGCGGCCGACGCTCACCTGTTTGCGCCGCGCGTCACCTACCGCTATCCGCGCGATACCAATCCCGATACGCCGCTTCCGCCCGAAGAGCCGGCCGGACAGAATCCGCCGGACGGCGCGATCCTCTACTACCATCTGCAGTCGGCCGCCGCGGGACCGGTCACGCTCGAGATTCTGGATAGCCAGGGCAACGCGGTCCGCCAATTCTCAAGCGCCGACCAGCCCGCTCCGCCCGACCCCAATTTGAACGTGCCGGCATATTGGATCCGGCCGTTCGAGCCGCTCGAGGCCAGTGCCGGCATGCATCGTTTCGTGTGGGACCTGCACGGGCAGCAGCGCGCCCGCGGCGGACGCGGGGGATATCCGATCTCCGCCATCTATCACGACACGCCCGGCTCGCAGGGCGAATGGATGCCCGCAGGAACGTATACCGTGAAGCTGACGGTCAACGGTCACAGTTACACGCAACCCCTGGTGGTGCGGCCCGACCCGCGGGAGTAGCGCGCTCAGAGCATCAGCCGGTAGACGCAATACACCGTGTCGCGCTTCCACCCCATGCGCTCGTACACGGCCTGCGCGGTTTGGTTGGTGAGCTCCGTGGAAAGCTCAAGCCGCACGGCGCCCACGCGGCGTCCGTATTCGGCTGCGGCGTCGAGCAGTGCGCCCCCCGCGCCGCGGCCGCGCGCTTCGGGGGTCACGAACAGATCGTTCAGGATGAAGATGCGCGCCATCGCGGTGGAAGAGAAGCTCGGGTAGAGCTGCGTGAATCCGGCCGCTGTGCCGCCGTCGAACGCCAGAAAGATCACCGACTGATTGTGCTGGAAGCGCTCGAGTAGAAAGCCGCGCGCGCTCTCTGGGTCGGAGGGCTGCTGGTAGAAGCAGCGGTAGGCATCGAACAGAGGGACCAGAAGCTCCAGGTCCGCCACCGTTACCTGCCGGACCTCAACCGTGTGTGTCGCCATCACCTCATGATGGCAGAGCCTGAGCGAAATCCGCGAGATTCTTCCACGGGTCGCCGGTGCGTTCCAGGCGAGTGAAGATATTGCGGATGTTGTAGCGGTCGGGCCTCAGGCCGGGGTCGTCCAGCTCTTCCCATTGAAGAGGAGTGGCCACCGGTGCGGTGTCGCGCGGGCGGACGGCGTAGGCGGGCGCGGCGGTCTGCGCGTAGGCGTTGCGTGCGACATCGAGGAAGACGCGGCCCTCGCGCTTGTCCTTACGCACTTCGGTTGTCAGGCGATCGGGATCGCCGTGCGCCAGTTCTTCCGCCACTTCGCGAGCGAACGTCCGCACGGCGTCGAACTCCGCGCCGCGATCGAGCGGCACCAGCACGTGCAGCCCGCGCGAGCCGGTGGTCTTCACGAACGAGGTGAGGCCGCGACGGTTCAGCAATTCGCGCAGCGCCTTGGCGGCACCGCGCACCACGTCGAACTGGCTGCCGGAAGGGTCCAGGTCAAAAATCAACTGGTCGGGGCGAGCGGGCTCGTCGGAGCGGCTCAGCCAGGTGTGCGGCGTGATCACCGCCTGGTTCGCGAGGTATACGAGAGTCTCCCGGTCGTTGCAGAGGACGTGCCGGACAACGCCGCCTTTCTTCGGCAGGGTGGCGATGGGGATACCGGCGGGGAAATGACGCGGCGCGTTTTTCTGAAAGATACGGTTGCCGTAGATGCCGTCGGGGTAGCGCTCCATGACGATGGGGCGGCCACGGAGATGCGGCAGCATGGTGTTCGCGATCTTCTCGTAATACTCGACAAACTCCTGCTTCGTGATGTCGTCGCAGGGAAACAGAATCTTGTGCGGCCGCGTGACTTTCACGCTTCACCTGCGGGCAATCGGCGTGCCAATCCGCCCTGGCAACCCGATTGCACCGTCCGTAGTAGCGACGCGCCGGGGGTCCGGAGCCATGCATGAACATCAGCGGCGGCGAGATCCTGCGGTTCGAAGAAGTCTGGGTCAGTTTTGAGGACAGGCCTGTACTGAGGGACATTTCACTGGTACTTAGGCCGGGCGAAACCTTGGTAGTCTACGGGGCGGCAGCCAGTGGAAAATCGGTGCTTCTGAAGACGGCGATCGGCTTGCTCCATGCGGGCGCGGGCCGGGTGCACCTGTTCGGCCGCGACATCACCGACTGGCAGGATGAGCAGTTGTATACGCTGCGCCAGAACGTGGGTGTACTCTTTCAGGAAGGCGGCCTCTTCGATTCCCTGACTGTGACGGAAAACGTCGCCTACCCTCTGCAGAACCACGCCGGGCCGGAGACGGCGGAAGCCGAGATCCGCAAGCGTGTACAGGATGCGCTCGAATTCGTGGAACTGGGAACGGCGGGCGGGCAGTTTCCCGCCGAACTCTCGGGCGGCATGCGGAGACGTGTGGGCATCGCGCGAGCGATGGTGGCCGAACCGGCGCTGATGCTCTACGACTCTCCGACCGCCGGCCTCGATCCGATTACCGCTTATCGCATCATGACGATGATCGTACGGCAGAGAGATCAGAGCAGCGCCACCTCGATCGTACTCACGCACCGGCACCAGGATGGGGACATCCTTGCGAATTTCCGTTATGATTCCGTGAGCGGCCAGCTTCGAACGGCGGAGAACGATCTTCCTAATACGCGCTTCATCGTCCTGCGGGAAGGCCGGCTGGTATTTGAAGGGTTCGCAAATGGAGCTGCGCGGCTCGCTCAATCCCTACGTGGCCAGGTTTGCCGGCAAGCGCAACTCCGAGGAGATTCTGCCCTGTAGTCGTAACGCCGAACTGGCCGGCGATTTTCTACAATTCCGCTCGTAGGCCTCAGGCCTTTTGCCCGGCTTTGAGCCGCGCACTCACTTTCGCGAGAAATCCGGCCGCGTCGGCGCGGGTCCGGATGGCGCCGGCCTGTGCCAGCACGTTCGCGCGCATTTCGGGTGGAACTGCAGCCAGTTCCCGACGCAGCGCGGCGTGCACGGTTCCCACCAGATTACCTGGCTTCAAGGGCGCCTTCGGACGCGCCACGCCCTGCCTTGCCCGCAATCGACGCGGCTGAAGCGGCGGTCGCGGCTACCGGGTCGAACAGCGATACCGGCGGACAGCCTCCAACGCCCGAGATCGCGGGGTCGGGAAGACGGAGCGGCGAATCCTGCCGCGGAACGTCGAGCGTAACGAGCGGCAGCAGGTCGCGAGCCGCCGCGTCGCGTGCCGTGAGCGGATCGAGGCCGAACAGCTTTTCGAGCGTGGCGAGTACCGAAGTGTGGTCGTAGATTCTGTGGTCCACCAGGTTCCGCGGAATGCGCGGCGAGATGATGACGGCGGGCACGCGCGAGACCGTATTGGTCGAACGCGAAACCATATTGGTTCGACTCCGCGCTGAGCCCGATGTCGCCGGGGGGCGCGGCTTTTGGCGGAATGGCGTGATCGAAGAAGCCGCCGGGCTCATCCCAGATCAGGATCAGCAGACTGTCCTGCCAGAGCGCCGAATTGCGAATGGTTTCGTAGACCGATTTGATCAGCGCCTCGCCGCGGGTCACGTCATCGAGCGGATGCTGCGATGTGCTGCAGCGGTAATCGGCCGAGCGCGTTGTAACTCGGCTCGATGAAGGTATAGGAATACGGATACGACGGCTGGGCGAGGTCGGCGGCGAAGTGGTAATACGGCCGGATGTCGCCGAGCGAGATGCCCTTAAGCGCGGCCACCATCGGAAAGTCGTCGCCCGCGTAGAGCCGGCGCGTGACGTGCTTCCGGTTCAAGGCGTCGAAGATTGTCCCGTTGGGGAAGGCCAGGCCATCGAAGGTCTCCCACCGGATGATCTCGTCGATGCTCGGGCTGTGGTCGAGGCCGGCCGAGGATGCGGCGTGGAGGAACAGCCGATTCGGCCAGGTAGGCCCGGGCATCGAGGAGAACCAGCGGTCGCAGACCACGAACTCCGCAGCGAGCGCGTTCAGCACCGGCAGTTGGCTCGGACCGTAGACCCGCATAATCTGGCCCGGATCGGCGATGCCTCCATTGGCCACGTAGGACGCCACGTATCCGGTGTTGACGATAGGCGGGTACGGTCCGCCCCTGGGATAGGTGGCACCGGTGCCGCAGAGTTGCATCAGAAGTGTCCGGGAATTCGTGGCCTGGGTCCACCGGCTGCGCGAAATCGGCTCCTGGCGCGACCGTGAAGGTCAGGCCGTTATAGCTATTCGATTCGCCGCCCGTCAGCCCGTCGGCGTCGGTTGCCGCGCCGGTTTCGGCATCGCTTCCCGAAAGTGATGAGAACCCCAACATGTGGTCGAACGAGCGGTTCTCGAGCATCAGAACGAAAACGTGGCGAATCCCGGTATCCACAATGCACTCTCCGCGAATTTGCCGCCAGTCTATCACGCCGAGGGAACTTTTCGGCGGCGTCTTCCGTTTTCGATAGGTAAGGACCATGATGCTCGGAAACATTTGGCGGGATCTCCGTTTCGCGCTCCGCAGCTTTGCGGCTCAGCGCGGGTTCACGGTGGCAGTGACCGTTTCCATCGCCCTCGGAATCGCGGCGAACACCACCGTGTTTACCATGATCAATGCGCTGCTGCTGGGAGACATGCCGGTGCACGATCCCGGGCGGCTGGTCGTATTATCGGACGGCTCTTCCTTCTCCTGGCCCGACTATGTCGATTTCCGCGATCAGACCAAAACGGTCTTCGAAGGCGTATCGGCGCACTTCCCGCTGGTTCCGGCGAGCATCGGCGGTTCGGGCGAGCCGGAGCGTGTCTGGGGGCAGCTTGCCGACGGCACCTATTTTTCGCTGGCGGGCGTCCCCATGGAACTCGGCCGCGGCATCGCGCCCGATGAGGATCGCGCAGCCGGTGCGAGCCAGGTGGTGGTGCTCAGCGACGGCTTGTGGCGCCGCCGTTTCGGCGCCGACCGCGGCATCTTGGGACACGCCATCCTGCTGAACGGCGTGCACTACACCGTGGTTGGAGTGACGGCCCCGGGCTTTCACGGAATGGAGCGCGGCCTGATCGGCGAATTCTGGGCGCCGCTCGCCATGGCCGAACAGTTGATGCCGGATCTGCATCCGGCGGAAATGCGCGCCGCAGCGGAACAGCCACTGGCTGCCGTTAGTCGCCAGGCTGAAGCCGGGTGTCAGCCGGCAGCAGGCAGAGACCGCGCTGAACACGATCCAGAAACGCCTCGATCGCGAATACCGAAAAGGCGAAACGCCGAGCCGCCCCATCACGCTGGCGAAGGCCGGCGGACTCCCGGGAGGACCGGCGAAAGTGATGGGCGTGGCGGTTGTGCTGATGGTGGTGGTCGGGCTGGTCCTGCTGATTGCCTGCGTGAATGTGGCCGGACTCATGCTGGCGCGCGCCACCACGCGGCAGCGTGAGATCGGCATTCGGCTCGCCATCGGCGCGGGGCGCGGTCGCCTGGTGCGACAGTTGCTGACCGAAAGCATTCTGCTCGCGCTGATGGGCGCGAGCCTCGGGTTCGCGCTGGCTGCCGCGGCGGTTCGCGGCATCCAGGGTTTCCGCCTGCCGCTGCCGTTCCCGCTCGGCTTCGAATTCCGCATCGACCTGCGGGTAGCGCTCTTCACGGCGGCCATCGCGATGCTGGCGGGCATCGCCTTCGGCCTGGCGCCGGCCTTGCGTGCCACCAGCACCAACCTGGTGAGCGCGCTCAAGAACGAATCGCCCGGGCTCGGACCGGGACGACGGTTCGGCATCCGCGGCATCCTGGTGCTGGTGCAGGTTTCGCTTTCGCTGGTGCTCCTGGTGGAAGCCGGCCTCTTCCTGCGCAGCCTCGAGAACGCTTCTTCGATCGACCTCGGCATGCGTCCGGACGGCGTCGTGATGATGGCGGTCGACCCCAAGCTGCATCACTACACGCCCGAACAGTCCCGTCAGTTCGTGGCACAACTGCGGGAGCGCGTGGCGGCGATCCCCGGTGTCGTTTCGGTCAGCTTCGTGGATAGCATTCCGCTGAGCATCGGGGGCACGAATAATGGCCTGAAGCCGCGAGCCGGGAAAGAGACTTCTGCCGATATCTACACCGTGGGCAGCAACTATTTCGCTACGCTCGGAATTCCGCTGCTACGCGGCCGCGATTTCGACATCCGGCGGGATTCGGCCGGAACGATGATCGTGAACGAAGAACTGGCCCGGACCATGTTCCCTGGCCAGGATCCTCTCGGTCAGCAGGTGGAGTGTGAGGGGGCGCCGGGGACGGCCCGCGTTGCGTACCAGGTGATCGGCGTCGTAAAGAATTCGAAATCGCGGACACTCGGCGAAGGGCGCACCACGGTGGCCTATCTGTTCCTCGAGCCCAAACCCGAGCAGGCGATGAGCTTCTACGGCATCACCGTGCTGGCGCGGAGTGCTTCGGCGTCCGGACCCTTGCTGGAAGCGATGCGCCGCACCATCCACTCGCTCGACCCGAACCTGCCGGTCTTCAATGCCGAGACCATGCGGAAGCACGTGGACCAGTCGATGCTGCTTCCGCGCCTCAGCGCCACGCTGCTCGGCATCTTCGGCCTGGTGGGCGCCATCCTCGCGACCGTCGGATTGTACGGCGTGATGAGTTTCTCCACCCGTGCCAGGACGCGTGAGATCGGAATCCGCATGGCCTTGGGCGCGCAACCGCAGCGCGTCCTGCGGCTGATCACTCTACAGGGCATGGCGCTATTGTCGATCGGGCTCGCCATCGGGCTGGGGTTGTCGCTCGCGGTCGCGCGCCTGACGGCCAGCCTGCTGTATGGCGTAAGCGCGACCGATGCCGCGACCTTCGCGGCAGTCCCGATGCTGATGATCGCGGCAGGAGCACTGGCCGTGCTGATTCCGGCGCGCCGCGCGGCGCGTATCGAACCGCTGAATGCCCTGCGGTATGAGTAGCCGGCGCTACTGGCTCGGCACAGACGAGGAGCTGAGCGACGGCTTGCCGGTCGCTTCCTGGAACACGGTGGCGAAGAAATCGCGCGAGGTGGGTGAGCAGCCCACGTGCAGCGTGGCGTGTCCGTCTTCCACGAAGCCCAGGTAGCCGTTCCATCCCAGGTCGGCGAGGACGAACCGCAAGCACTCCACTTCGCGGCTGGGCAGCGTTCCGTAGTCGATGTCGAAGACCTGGCCGGAGCAGTGCGCTTCGGCCTCGCGGCTGCCCTTCAACATGTTCTCCGGCTCGACCAGCGAAGTGACATCGAGGGGACGGAACTTCACGCTGGAATCGCCCAGGGCTTCGAACAGCCTCCGTGTTTCGAACGCGACATAGGTTAGTGCGCCGAGCGCCGCCGGTGATGCCTGTTCGAAATAAGCCAGATCGGCGGGAGAATCGGGCGAGACGCGAAGTGTGTAGCCATAATACTCGGGCCGGTTGAGCGCCTTGACGAGGCGCTTGCCCTGATCGGCCTTAATGTCGTCGCAGGTATGGAAAACCATGTCGCCGCGGCGCAGCCAGACGGAGAGCCGGTGCGGAGCGCGCTCCATGCCGGTGGTGAAATCGCTGCGGTAATCGGCAGCCAATGCTCGTAAATTCCACTGGGTCGCTGCGGTAGAGCGCCAATAACTGCTCGGCGCGCCTGATGCGGAAGTAATAAGTGGGTGAAAAGTCGCGCTCCATCTGCTGCTGGATCGCTTCATACAGATCGCGATTCCAGGCGGGGTTCGCGGAAAAAAACATGCGCGACACCGTCAACTGGCTTGGCGCCACGCCCGTCCGCCGCGTAAGGTCCATCATCTGGTTTACGCAGCCCTGGCCGCAATGGTAGGCGAAGATGGCCCAATCCAGGCCGCCCAGCCGCTGCTGCATGCCCGCCAGGTAATTGGCCGCGGCGGGAATCGCGCGGGCCGGAGTCAGGCGGTCGTCCCGTACCGTCACCATGTAGGGGACGCGGCGCGTCACTGTCTTATATCGCGCTCTGCGGCCCTTTTTGGCGGGGACCAGAACGCGCTCGCGCGATACCTGGTACCGTTTGGCCTGCACGATTTTCAGCCCCATGGTGCGCGCCGTGGCGGCCGAAATCTGCATGATGCCTCTAGGGCCTGTGGGGCTTTCGGCCTTGGCCTGGCCCCAACTTTCCAGATACGCGATGGCTTCAATTAATGTGGCCGGAATGCCGCTCGATCTCGAGGCGGATTGGAAAAGTTCCTGCAACCGGCGATCGGAAGTGATCCTTCGTGCACCGGGAAGAGCCTGGGGGTCGCGCAAGATACCGAACGTCTGTGACTGAATCATCAGATCGGTGCGCACCTGGAGTAGCTCGGGAGTAATTCCGTCCCGGCGAGAGTCCTATGCCTGCGATCCGATGCTCCGGGACAAAATAGTCGCCTGCTCCCGCCTCGCCCAAAGGGAGCAGCCCCAGCAGGAAGAGTGCCGCTAATTTCATTCCTGAATCATCCAGTGTACTGCCTGATGAGCAAATTGGCGGAACACATTGGATAGACGTAGCGGCGCGCCGAAGCGATACGCCCGGGAACGGCAAACGTCAAACGCCGCTCAGACCCGGCCGATAATCGACGAATCATTTCCGGACGATTTTGTATTTTCAAAGCACTTGGGAATTGTGCGGGAGCACGTCGAGGCCTATAGGCCTTCCAGCATGTGGCCCATCTTCTCTTTTTTCGTGCGCAGATAGGCTTCGCGCGTATCGAGCACGTCTGCCAGGCAGGGAACCCGCTCTACCACTTTCACCCCGGCCTGTTCGACCGCCTGCACCTTCTCCGGGTTGTTCGAGAGCAGCCGGATGGCCCGCAACCCGAAATACCGCAGAATGGCGCCGGGCAGTTCGTAGCTGCGCAGGTCGGAGTCGAAGCCGAGTTGCTCGTTGGCTTCCACCGTATCGGCGCCCTGGTCCTGGAGTTCATAAGCGCGCAGTTTGTTGAGTAGTCCGATGCCGCGCCCTTCCTGGTGTTCGTAGATCAGCAGCCCCCGGCCTTCCGCCGCAATACTCTTCAGGGCAATCTCAAGCTGCGCCCTGCAGTCGCAGCGCAGGCTGTGGAAAACATCACCAGTCAGGCACTGCGAATGAATGCGAACCAGCGGCGGACCGCCCTCTTCGAGCGAGCCCATTTTGAGCACGACGGCTTCTTCGACCTTGCCATCGTCCCGGCCTTCAAAACCATAGATCCGGAACAGACCGAATTGGGATGGGAAGTCCGCTTCGGCCACCTTGATCAGCCGTAGCGCGGTGGAATTCTTCATGCTTGGTTTTCGGGAACCTTACTCCTTCCATTATAATGGCTTGCGACGGCGCATGTTGGAACACTACCTGGTCCCGCTGTTGCTCAAGCTGGGCGTGATGGCGTCCATCGCGAGCGTGTTGGCGCGGTCCAACAGCTTCAAGTCGTTGCTCATGATGGAGAACCGCACGCTTACATCAGCGGCTGGCGCTGTCGCTGTGGCTGTCCGTCATTTTCGCCGTCAGCGTGGCCACGCGGGTCTTGGTGCCGGACTACCGGGCGGCGGACCTCGGCATGGAAGGCAGCCTGCTCGCCGGCATACTGGGGGGATACGTCACCGGGCTGCTCTCCGGCGTCCTGATTTCGCTCCCCGCTACCTTTGCCCACGAACATATGGCGATGCCTCTGCTGGCGGGAATCGGCGTCTTCGGCGGCGTCCTGCGCGACCTGGCTTCCGACCCGGAAGAGATCTGGCGATTCTCGCCGCTCTCCGGACCTGAATATTTACCGCTTCTTCAAAGAGCGCCAGGACTACCGCCGCGCCTCGTTCCACCTGCTGCTCTTCGCCGGGATCCTGGTCGCGGAAGCGCTCCGCCGCGGGATAATCCGGTTTTCGCCGCAGGGAGATGTCTTCGATCTCACTCGCCCGCTGCCGGGCGATACCGGACCACACCCCGTAGCCCTCGCTGCCATCTATCTCACAACCCTGTTCGTCGGTGGCTATCCCGCTCAAGATCTGGAACAGCGCGCGGAACGAAAAGAAGCTGGAGGAGCAGGAGCGGCTGCTGGTTGAGGCGCGGTTAGCGGCACTGACCAGCCAGATCAATCCTCATTTCCTGTTCAATACGCTGAATTCGGTCTCTTCGCTGATCCGTATCAACCCGGACGAAGCCCGGATCATGGTGGTGCGGCTCTCCAAGGTGCTCCGCCGCCTGTTGCGGAAGCATGAGAATTTCAGCACTCTGCGCGACGAGTTGAGCTTTATCGACGATTATCTTTCCATTGAAACCGTGCGATTCGGCGACAAACTGCGGTTCGAAAAGGAGATCGCCGATGATACGCTGGATATGCTTGTCCCGAGCATGCTGCTGCAGCCGCTTGTGGAAAACTGCATCAAGCACGGGCTGAGCTCCAAGGTAGAAGGAGGCACGATCCGCATTCGTACCCGCCGCAGCGATTCCAAGTTGAATCTGGTGGTGGAGGACGACGGCGTCGGGATTCCGGAGGCCAAGCTGTCGAGCGTGCTCGACCACGGCATCGGGGTCAGTAATGTCAATGAACGGCTCAAGGTGCTGTTCGGAAATCAGTACCGCATGTGGATCGACAGCCAGCCGGGAACGGGCACCCGCATCCAGATCGATATGCCCGAGCTGCAACCGGCACTGGCGGCTGTCTCGTGATTTTACCCCGAGGAGAATGGCTTGAATAGAACGGAAGAGTCCGTCGGCGCATGGCCTGTCAGCGGCCTGCCCGCTACCCTGACCGAACGAACGCGTCGCGTTTATGACCGCCTGGCCGCGGTGTATCCGGTCTCCACGATGCTGTTCCATTCCCGGGCGCACCGCTACGCGCTGGAAGTTTCGGGGCTGCGCGACGGAATGGACGTGCTCGAGGTCGCCACCGGAAGCGGCGAGATGTTCCGGCGCCTTGTACGGGCCAACCGCGCCGGCTCGACCCTGGGGGTCGACCTTTCCCCGAACATGGCCGCGCGTACGCAACAGGCGGCCCGCCACCACTTTCCCGAGGCCCGTGCCCACTGCCAGGCGGTGGACGCGCGCCATATGCCGTTCCGCACCGAAAGCTTCGATGCGATCTTCTGCTGCTACCTGCTGGAGCTGCTTTCGAATGACGATATCGTCCGCACCCTGCACGAATTCCGGCGCATCCTGCGCAGCCAGGGAACGATTGACGCTGGTGCTGATCGGCCAGAACGCGGAAGTGTTCAATGCGGCTTACAAACTGGTCGGGAAGATTGCGCCGGCGTTTTGGGGACGCCAGGTGGAGCAGCGCGTGCCGCAGTTGATCGAGGCGGTCCGCTTCGAATTGCTGCACGACCGCATGTTGCGCCAGATCTTCTATCCCTCCCGGGTGCTGGTGGCGCGCAAGTAGCCGGCGCGGCGCTTCTACTGCTTCAGGTACGTATAATTCTCCGCAGGCCTGCCGGCCGGTACCAGGTGAATCACTTCCATGTTGAGCTTGGAGCCGTCCGCGGAAATCGAAAGCCGCCGCTTCACCGCCAGGTCGTTACCGTGTGTCTGCACCATCACCAGCACCGGCCCGTTGTAATACAGCGAGAACACCCCTTGCTTGAGCTTGCAGTCCTTTCCCATGGTGTTGCACTGAACTTCGCTCTTCTTCTCATGGCCGTCCGGAGCCACCTGGTGCTCGGTGATCGTCACTCCGTCGTCGGTCTGCTGGATGACCAGCGTCCCCGTCTGTAATTTTTCATCGCCTGTCTGGCTATGCGCCAGATCGAGCTTCCAGGCGCCGGCCAGGTCGGGACGATCCGCCGCCGCGGCACTCCCTATTGCAAGAAGCGCCAGGCACAACCAATTCCGCATCATACGCTTCAACTTCTCCAGTCCAAGTGTAGGCCCGAGCCGCCCCGCGTGAGAGTACAAGCGATTCCTCAATCATTCAGGCGACCTCCTGTACAATCGATAGTGAGCCGCGTGCGCATCACCATCTCAAAAGAGAACTACCTCAAGGCCATTGCCGAGGCTGCCTCGGAAGGCGAAACGGTCAAGGCCGTCACCCTGACCCGCTGGCTGAACGTTTCGGCTCCGGCCGTCACCATGGCCATCCGCAGGCTCAAGCGCGATGAGCTCATCTCGGTGGGGGAGGAAGGTCAGATCACGCTCACTCCGGCGGGCACCGAAATCGCCAGCCGGCTGCTACTCCGCCACCACCTCATCGAGCGCATGCTCACCGAGATCTTCGGTCTGGAATGGTACAAGGTCCACGATGAGGCCGAACAGTTGGAGCACGCCGTTTCGGCCGATTTCGAACGGAAGCTGGTCGAAATGCTGGGGACCGGCGGCCTTTGCCCGCACGGCAACGTCGTCGGCACCGATTCGCCGCTCGGCCGGAGAAGCCGCGGACTGAAGCCGCTCGATGAGGCGCCCGCCGGCCAGCGCGTTACCGTCGACTGCGTCTACGAACGCGACCGCGAACTGCTCGAACGCCTCGATCGCAGCGGAATCCGGCCGGGCGTGCGGCTGCACATGATCGCCGCCGGGCCGGAGATCGAACTGCGCTCCGGCAAGCGGCGCCATCACCATCGATCGCGCAGCCGCGGCTCGTGTCTGGGTGAAGAAAGCGTAAAGGAAGCTACTCCGCCTTGGAGTAGTAATACGTGTACTTGCTGTAGAGTTCCGAAGCGCGTGCGCCGTTGGCCACGATTCCCAGCACGTTGTTCTCGCACAGCGACTGCATGGCGCGGGTCACGTTGTCGAACGTTGTGCTGCCGATCTTCACTACCAGGACCGTGCCGTCGGCGAGCGTCGCCAGCAGATTGGCGTCGGCCGAAAACAGTAGCGGCGGCGTGTCGAAGATCGCCCAATTGAACATGCGCGGCAATTCCTCGAACAGCGCTTTGCACTGCCGCATGTTGAGCAGTTCCAGCGGATTCTTCACGGGCGATCCCGGCCGGCAGCACGTACAGGTTCATGCCTTCGATGCGGCGAATCGCCTGCGGAAAGGTGCACTGACCGCTCAGGTAATCGGACAGGCCGGGCGCACGGTCGAGTTGAAAGAGGCTGTGGATGATCGGCCGCCGCAAGTCGAAATCGGCCAGCAGCACGGCGGTTTCGGAGAGGTGCGCCTGCGCCAGCGCCAGGTTGACCGCGGAAAACGTCTTCCCCTCGGCCGGCGAAGGGCTGGTCACGATCACCGTGTGGAGCGGTTGGAGCGTTTGCAGATGATTTAGGCGCGTGCGGAGCGTGCGGAACTCCTCGGCCGGGGTCTCGTGTGAGTTGTTCAGGTCCAGCAGATGCGATTCCGGCGCCGGCTGAAAGGGGACCATC
Organism: Terriglobia bacterium; assembly: GCA_963796675.1. Classification (GTDB taxonomy): domain Bacteria; phylum Acidobacteriota; class Terriglobia; order Bryobacterales; family Bryobacteraceae; genus CAWCDJ01. The sequence continues at coordinate 556,416 of CAWCMS010000008.1, read as the reverse complement.
GCCACTTCGCTCAGCAATCCGGCATTCAGATTCAGGCGGACCGGCGGCAAGGCGGTGTGAACGCCGGCGGCGGCCAGCGGTTCAGGGGCATGGGCGGCAAACGCCCGCACTTCCGGGGCTGATTCTTCGGCTCCAATTCCGGCCAGTTCCGCCCGCCGCAGCGCATCGTGTACTCGACTCATCTGGTTCCTCTCGCTTCCACAAGAACTAAAGGCGCGTGTAGTGGTAATACATCGAGCCGCTTATCAGGATTGCTCCGACGATGAATACGCTCGACCATGCCAACCACACCAGGCGGCGCTTCCTCCTCACCAGCAGAGCGTTCTCGAGCAGCGGAATGCTGCTCAGGATCGGCATATTCGTATAGGCGCGAACATCCTTCAGGTTCTTCAGCGAGGCGTTTTTGACCTCGCGTGCGGCCGCCAGCATAATGCCGAGCGCCAGGCCGACGATGGTGCCGCCCGCGGCCCACACCAGGCGGTTCGGTTCCGTCGGCTGATCGGGGAGCGAAGCCTGGTCGAGCACTTCCAGATTCTGCCCGGCCCGCCGCTCTTCGAGGTTCTGCGCCGTTGCGGAGACTTCCTGCTTCTTGGACTTGTCTTCGTAATCCGCCTTGGCTAGCGCATAGTCGTTGAGCAGCGAAGTGTATTCCTGCTCGTTCATCGGAGCCGCCTCGAGACGCCTCTGGAACTCCGCCGACCTCCTTTTCCAACTGGGCACGCTGGCGGGTCGGTCTCTTCGATGGCAACCTGTTTGTTGGCGATGGCGGTCTGGGTGGTATTGATCTCGCCCTTGATCTCTTCGATGGCCCGCTGCGCCTCGGGATTGACCCGGACCGTGGTGGTGCCGCCCTGGATGGGACGGAGCGTCTCCTGGCGTTCCGCTGCCGATCTCTGCTTCTGCAGTGCGTCGATGATCGCCTGCTGCGCGATGACGTCGGGATGGTTGGCGCCGAAGAGTTCCCTGGCTGCCGCCAGTTTCGCGTTAGCGTCCGCCAAGTCCTTGTCCAGGTTGATCAGCCGCTCATTGCGCACACTGTTGGGCGCCGAGCCGACCACCGTCTGCTCCAGGTTCGTATTGGCGTACGTCAGACGGGCCCTCAGGTTCTGCAGGTTCGACTCCATCATGGTCCTGTCGGACTGCAGGTTGTTGATATTTTGTCCCAAAGCCATGATCTGCAGCCGGTACGTCTGCAGCGCCGAGGCGTTGGCCTGGGCCTGTTCGGGCAGGCTGCCGGAGTTTTCGATTTTGAATTTGGTCAGCTTGGCAGCTAGATCATCCATCTTCTGCTTGGACAATTTCAACTCGCTGGTCAGGAAGTCATTGGTAATGTTCGTCTGATTCTGCTGAAAACGGACATTCTGCTCCATGAACTTGTTAACCAGTTCACGGACCACGGCCTGGGCCTTATAACGGTCGGTGTAGGAGAACTGGATCGCAAAAGCCGAAGCCACCCGGTTGCGTTCCATGTTGACGCTAGTCACCGGGGAAATACGAATGTCTTTATTCAGCATCCTCTGAATGACATCTTCCATGGGAAGCCGCTGGCGCTCGCGCTCATAGAGGTTCAGCGACGGCTTCTGGATGATTTCGGCCAGACTGGTACGGCTGAGGATCTCGGTCTTCATCTGCTCCAGCCGCTCCCCCATCTGCGAGCTGATTGCGCTCGGCACGAGGTTTTCGGGAACCTGTTGCGGGGTGACCCGCATTACGGCGGTCGAGAGGATAGCTGTCGGGCCAGAAGAAGGCCACCACGGTCGCCACCACCAGACCCACGAACATCGGGCCGATGATCCACGCGCGGTAGCGCCGCAGCATGTCGATATAATCTTCGATGTCGGGAGCGCGCCGTTGAACGCTGACCGAGTTGGGTTCGGGTGTCATTGCTCCGGTCTCCTCCGACTTAGGGAACGATGATCTGATCGCCCGGCTGCAGCAGGATGTTCTGGTCGATCTTCTTGCCGTTGGTCACGCTGTTGTAATCGAAGCGGAACTCCTTGATGCCGTCAGCACTGGTGCGCAGGATGCGGATCTTCTTCTTGTTCGCGAAATCGCGAAAGCCGCCCGCATTGTTCAAGGCCTCCAGCACCGTCGTCGGCGTGACCAGAAAGTATTGACCCGGCTTGTTCACTTCGCCGTTGATGTAGTACTTCTTGCTGCGGACCTCTACCACCTGGACGTTGACCGACGGGTTGCGCATGAATTCGCCGGCCTTGAGCCGGTCGGCGATATCGTTACCCAGTCCCTGGCAAGTCTTTCCGGAGGCCTGTATTTCGTTTATGAGGTTCATGGAGATGCGGCCGTCCGGACGGACGATGAAGTCGCCGGAAAGTCGCAGCTCACCCCATACCTGGATTCGCAGAATGTCCTCCGCTCCAATGACGTAGACCTTATCAAGAACTGCCGGGGCTGCACCGCCGGCATTCCCAGCCGGTTCCGCCAGTTTGGCCGGATCGGTGCCCTTGCCGCTGCCGGCCTCCGGCGCTGCCGTGGGGATCGTAGCCTTGGGGGACTGCTGCTGTGCCGAGGAGGTGCCGGATTTTTCCTGTTTATTGTCCGGCTTTGTCTGAGCCATTACAGGCAGACCCGCTAACGAGAGCGCCACAGCCCAAACGGATAAAACTGACGTTTTCGTCATTTCTCGTGAAACCTGTCCAGACTTGCCCAGAGTCGCGCCCGCAGTTAAACCCTCTGCGGAGGCGACGATTGGTGTTTTATAGTGTACTGCATTTTGCCGCCGGAACAGAACGGGACAGCCGATAGTACTGTGTGTACCATCGGCACTCTAACTAAAGGACTAGAGGTGGCTCTTTTCGTGCTACCGATCTCACCCATTCGCGCTAACTTTGGACAAGCTGCGGCGCAGCGATACACTTCCGCGTAGTGTCCTTATCCCAAAAACCGAAGAACGGCGCCGGGATGGCTTGTAAGTGATAGAAAAATAGAGTACTCTCAATATAGAAATTCAGATTTCTCACGGCACTAAACGTGCTTGGGTAACGACCGAAGGTTGTCTCGCTGATCCGTTACGGCGGCGCCCATGTTTCAGGAACTCAAGTTCCAGCTATCGACCGCGATCCTCACGATCCTGACGCTTGCGGCCGGAGTGTCTGCCGTGATCAACCTTGAGGAACAGTACAAATTCCATCTGCCCGAGGATGGCGCCGTCTGGGTGGATCGCGCGGAAGGCGTCAAAGCGCTGTACGTTCCGGCCGATAGTCCCGCAGCCAAATCCGGTATTCACCAGGGTGATTTCCTGAGGAGCATCGGCGGCCTCAATATCCATAAAGCCATCGAAGTCACCGAAGCGCTCGTCAACGTGGGTGTCTGGCAAAAGGCCGACTACCTCGTGGTACGCAATGGTGTCGAAGTTCCCATCAAAGGACTGATCGTCGGCGAAGTGCCGCTCGACCGCGCGGTCCTGTACCAATATGCCGTCGGCTTTGCTTATCTGATCATTGGACTGTTCGTTTACTTCCGCCGGGGCAGCGCGCACAAAGCGCAGCATTTCTACATTCTTTGCCTGTCGTCGTTCATTTTCCTGACCTTCCACTACACGGGTAAACTCAACGGCTTCGATAAGGTGATGTATTTCGGGAACGTCGCCGCCGGGTTGCTGGCTCCGGTGGTCTTCCTGCATTTCTGCGTGACCTTCCCGGAACCGCGCAAGTGGTTCCAGAAGCCGGCGCGGCTCAGCCTGCTGTATGTGCCGGCGATGCTGATGTTTGCGATCTACCTGGGGGCCGCTTCGGGCGCGCTCACTTCGGCGATCCCGCTCATCGAACTGCGCTGGATGCTCGACCGTCTGTGGCTGTTGCTCAGTATTCTTCCCTACCTGGTCGGTGCGTTCGTCCTGAACGCCGAATATGGCAAGGCTGAAGATCCGATTGTGCGGCAACAGCTCAAGTGGCTGCGGAACGGCGCATTTTGCGGCATTCTGCCGTTCGCCCTGCTCTACGTGGTGCCCTACTCGTTGGGACAGATTCCCAGCGCTTATCAGAAGATGGCGGTGCTTTCCCTACCGCTGATTCCGCTGACCCTGGCATACGCCATCGTGCGGTACCGGCTGATGGACGTGGACATCATCTTCCGCCGCGGCTACGCCTACACCCTGGCAACGCTCTGCGTGCTGGCGGGCTTCTACGGAATCGTCTTCGCACTGGGCAATCAGGTTCAGAAGAATTTCAAGGATCTCGGCAATACCGGACTGATCACCGTGATGCTGATCACGGCATTCCTGTTCCAGCCCATCCGCAACTGGATCCAGGAGCGGCTCGACCGCTATTTCTATCGCGACCGGTATGACTACCGGCGGACGCTGGTGGAATTCGCCCGCGAACTGAGTGCGGAAACCGATCTCGACCGGATGCTTTCCTCCGTCGGTGAGCGGTTGTGCGATACCCTCTGCATCAAGCACCTGGCGTTCTTCCTGTCGGAGGAGCATGGGGGTGAGACCGCGTTTCGTCTGAAGAAGGCCATGGGGTCGAACCCGCGGCTCTCCGGCGCCAGTTACGAAAGCCTCGATCTCAGCTTCCTGAACTGGAAGCTCCCCGAATCCTATCTGTTCTTCGAACGGACCCGCCATCAGTTAGACGCCGTTTCGCGCTCCTGGCCTGCCAGCGTGCGGCGGACGATTGGCGAACTCGACCTTACCTATTACCTGGCTTGCACGGTTCGAGGGAAGATCATCGCGTACATGGGGATTAGCCGCACCACCACCGGCGACTACCTGTCTAGTGTCGACGTGGAACTGCTGCAGACGCTGGCCGGATACGTGGGGATCGCGATCGAGAACGCGAATCTCTACCGGTCGCTCCAACGCAAGGTGCAGGAATACGAGCGGCTGAAAGAGTTCAGCGAAAATATTGTCGAATCGATCAACGTGGGAATTCTGGCGGCCGACCTGGACGACCGGGTCGAGAGCTGGAACACGCAGATCGAGCAATTGAGTGGAGTTACCCGCGAGCACGCCCTGGGGCGCCGGTTGTCGGAATTGTTCCCGCAGGAACTAGCCGAGCAGTTCGACCGCGTCTCCGCTGAGACCGGCATTCACCACATCTACAAGTTCGTACTCAGGCCGGCCGGCGCCGCCACGGCGGCAGCCAATGGCCACAATGGAAACGGCACCTCTCACGGGGTGGTGGTACCGGCCCGTTTCCGCGAAGCCACGCTCAATATCGCGATCGCTCCACTGGTTTCGAAAGAACAGGAGCGGATCGGACGCCTGATCATCTTTGATGACGTCACCGACCGCGCCGAACTCGAGCAGCGTCTGGTGCAGGCCGATAAGCTGTCGAGCATTGGACTACTCGCCGCGGGTGTGGCGCATGAGGTCAATACGCCGCTGGCGGTGATTTCGACCTACGCCCAGATGCTCGCCAAGCAAGTGGCGGACGATTCGCAGAAATCGCTGATTCTCGACAAGATCGCCAAGCAGACTTTCCGTGCCAGTGAGATCGTCAACTCGCTCCTGAACTTCTCCCGCACTTCCACCACGTCGTTCGGTGAGGTGAACCTGAACCGGGTCATCCAGGAAACGCTTTCCCTCCTCGAACACCAGCTGCAAAAGGCGGGGATCCAGCTCAAGACCGAGTTCGAAAGCGACGTTCCCAACATCCAGGGGAACGCCGGCAAGCTCCAGCAGGTATTTCTCAACCTGTTCCTGAATGCCCGCGACGCCATGACCGGGGGTGGTACCCTGGAGGTGCGCACCTGGTCGGAAGGAGCGGGCGTCAAGGCCGAGGTCCTCGATACGGGCCACGGCATCGCTCCCGAGCACATCCACCGCATTTATGACCCGTTCTTCACCACCAAAGCTGCGCGGAAAGGCACCGGCCTGGGACTCTCGGTGACGTACGGTATCATTCAGGAGCACGGCGGCTCGATCGAAGTGTCCAACCGGCGCACCGGCGGAGCTAGTTTCCGCCTGGAGCTTCCCGTCGCGAAAGGCGCGAGGAAGCCGGTGAATGCCGCTTGAGATGACCGCTTCACAACCCGGAAAAGACAATAAAGGCAAGGTCCTCGTCATCGACGACGAGCTCGATATCCGAGAGGGGCTGGAGATGCTCCTGATCTCGGAAGGCTATGCGGTAGACCTGGCGCAGAATGGCACCGAGGGGGTCCGCAAGCTCGAGCACGGCAGCTACGACCTGGTGCTGCTCGACCTGATGATGCCCGACATTTCCGGCATGGAAGTGCTCGAGGTGGTCCGGCAGCACGACCGTGAAACCCCCATCTTTATGATCACGGCCTACGGATCGGTGGAGGCTGCGGTCAACGCCCTGAAGCTCGGCGCCAACGACTATTTTTCAAAGCCCTGGGACAACGAAAAGCTGATCATCGAGATCGGCCGGATGATCGCGCTGCGGCGGAAGGAGTCGGAAAACACCGAGCTCCGCCGCGCTCTGAAGCAGCGCTACAGCTTCCCCAATATCATCGGTAAGAGCGACCGCATGGTGCGGATGCTTGACCTGGTAGGTCAAGTAGCCAATAGCCGGTCGACCATTCTGATCACGGGCGAGACCGGCACCGGCAAGGAGCTGATTGCCAAGGCAGTTCACGCCAATTCGCCGCGCGCCGAACAGATGTTCGTGGCGGTGAACAGCGGCTCCCTACCGCCGGAGCTGCTGGAATCGACGCTATTCGGCCACGTCAAGGGCGCCTTCACCAGCGCGATTCAATCCAAGAAGGGCTATTTCGAAGTTGCCGACCATGGCACGATCTTCTTCGACGAGATCGGCACGATCGGTCCCGAGACGCAGATCAAGCTGTTGCGCGTGATCCAGGAGAAGGAGTTCACGCCGCTCGGCTCGACCGACCCTCTCAAGGTGGATGTCCGCATTCTGGCCGCCACCAACGCGGACCTTTACCAGATGGTGAAGGAAGGGAAGTTCCGCGAGGATCTTTATTACCGTCTGAACGTTATCAACATCGCCCTGCCCGCTTTGCGCGACCGCAAAGAGGATATTCCCCTGCTGGTCGACCATTTCTTCAACTATTACTGCCGGGAAAACAACAAATTTCTGGATTCCTCCGGCGTCTCGACGCTGCATTTTCAGCCCGACGCGGTCCAGATTCTGAAAGAGCACAACTGGCCGGGGAATGTCCGCGAGCTCGAAAACGTAGTCGAACGCGCGGTGGTGCTGGCTTCGGACGAAGCCGTCCCCATGCACGTTCTACCCGACGCACTGCTGCAAGCCAATGGCGTTCGAGTGAACCGTGAGGAGGGCGCTCCTCTGCCGGCCGATGCCTCGCTGTTCGAAATCATGAACGATTTCGAGCGCCGCACCATCATCGAACGGCTCGAACAGAGCAACTGGAGCCAGACGGCAGCGGCGGAAAGCCTGCACGTTCCACTTTCTACGCTCAATCAGAAGATCAAGCGCCTCGACATCAAGATCCGGAAGAAGTCTGAGAACTGAGCCCGGCCTGCCCGCGATTCAGAATATCGTCGGCGACGGCCTGCGGATTGTCGACGCTCGGAATCGTCAGGCGGCTGGTCTCGCCCGACGTTTCGAGCGACAGGTTTCCTACGTTGAACATGCGCTGCATCAGCCCCTGGTCCACGCGCACGTCCTGGAGTTTCGATAGCTGGATGGTGCGGGTGGACTTCGACGCCACTCCGACTTCATAGCGCAGGCGGTCTCCCGTGATCGTGACCCGCGTAAGCTGCCTTCGCATCGCCCGCTTCGCCGGCCAGAGCATGAGTACCAGCGGCAAAGCCATCTGCCAGCCGAAGCCCCACTGCCGGTAGCAGAGTACGCTAAGCGCGATCACTACGATCGCCGCACCAATGGCGCCGGCCTTCAGGAACTTGGTAGTAGGCCGTATCGTTATTTCGGTCACAGTACCCCCTTATCGGATTGTAGATTGTACCGCTAGTTCCTGTATGGTAGGTTATCGAAAAGCTATGGTAAGAAAACTCGTTACGGGAACGGCGATCGCGCTTTTGGCGTCATCCACGATGTTTGCGGATTTCAGCTATCAGGAAACCAGTACCATCACCGGCGGCATGATGGCCAGCTTGATGAAGGTGGCCGGGGTGTTTTCGAAGCAGGCTCGCGAACCCATTCAGAGTACCGTCGTGGTGAAGGGCGATGTGATGGCGCATCGTTCCAACAACCATATCCAGATCGTCGACCTCGGTGCGCAGACCATCACCAGCGTCGACTTGCAGAAGAAGACCTACTCGGTCATGACCTTCGAGCAGATGAAACAGATGCTGGATCAGATGTCGCAGAAGATGCAGCAGCAGAAGGACCAGGGCAAGGGCGACGTCAACTGGAAAGTCTCCGCCAGCGCCACCGGCAACTCCAAGCAGATCTCCGGGTATAGCGCGAAAGAGATGCTGATCAAGATGGAGATGGAAGGCACCGATCAGCAGAGCGGGCAGAAGGGCTCCATGGTGATCACCACCCACACGTGGATAGCCTCCGTGCCCGGTTCGCAGGAAATGCGCGACTTCTATAAGCGCATGGCCGAGAAGCTGAACTGGGCGCCGGGCGGCAACATGTTCATGTCGCGCCCGGACGTGGCCCAGGGCATGGCCCAGGTATATAAGGAAATGTCCAAGCTCGACGGCACTACGGTCTTCCAGACGATGTCGATGGGCGCGGAAGGGACGGGCCAGCCGGGTGCGGATGGTCAGCCGGCCGCGCAGCCCCAGCCGCAGCAGCAGTCGCAGCAGGAGAAGCCTTCGCTCGGGGGAGCACTCGGCGGCGCATTGGGCGGCCACTTCGGATTGGGCCACAAAAAGCAGAAAGATCAATCGCAGGACCAGCAGGTTTCATCGAACAGCGGCAACGCGCAGGCAGCCAACGGCGGTTCGCTACTCGAGATGACCGTGGAATACGCCAACTTCTCGACGGCTCCGGTGGATGGCTCGCAGTTTGCCGTGCCCGCGGGTTTCAAGAAGATCGAGCCCGACACCAGACGGATGCAATAGCGCGTTGAGCGCCAGGTTTCTGCCCTTTCGCGCCTGCGCACACCGATCCAAGCAGTAGTCACTTTTTCCGAGGCTTGGGCTGCAGGTTCTTCACGGCCTTGGCGGCCGCGGCACTCAAGTCCTCGCAGAGTGCGTCCGGCGGATCCATCACCTTGAGGGCTCTCCGGTAGAGAGCCAGGGCGTCCGCCTTGTTGCCCTCGGCAAGCTGTTCGGCGGCGGCAGACGACAGGCCGAGTGCCAGAAAGTGGGTCCGGATGGCGTTAGCCTGCTCCACTGCCGCCTTGGACTCGTCGTATTTTTTCTGCTCGGCGTAGAAGACGGCGACCTTATCGAGGGCCATCGCCACCATCGGATGGTCCCCGCCTACCGACTTGACCCACAGCGCCAGCAATCGTTTATAAATCGGTTCGGCCTCATCGTACTTCTTCTCGCCGAAGTAGGCATAAGCGAGGCCGTCCACCGTCGCGATCAGGTCCGGATCTTCGCGGCCTTCGTTGGTCTCGCGAATCACGAGCGCGCGGCGATAGAAGGCTTCGGCCAACTGATATTCCCGCAGGGCGTTATTGGTAGCCGCGACGCGGTCGAGATCCGGGAGCAGAGAGAGATCGAGCGGCCCCGTGAGTTTCTCCCGGATCTCCAGGGCGGCTTGCGAATCCTTGACGGCTGACTCCAGTCCTTTGCGGTCGAGTTCCATCTGGGCGAGCCGGCTGAAATCGTCCGCCACCTGGGTGCTCTCGAAGCCGTATGCCGCTATATGAATCAAACGGGCGCGGCCGAGTACCACCTCGGCGCGGTCGAAGTTTTTCATGGCCCGGCAGAGATTGAATGAGACGACGAGGTCGGCGGCAACCTTCGGGTCGTTGGAGCCGACAGCATGCTCCTGCCAATTGATGGCCATCTGGAGGTAATTGTCCGCATCGGCGAACTCGCCCGCCGCGGCCCGAACGGCGCTCAGGCGCTTGAGGACGTCATGGCGGACCGGGTCGTCGGCGGGCCTCTGTTGCGCGAGTTCCCAAGCCTGGTTGAACGATTGGCGTGCTGCCTCGTAATCACCCTTCAGGTAACTGGCGTTGCCGGCCGCAACGAGCGGTTGGACCTCCGGCGCGGCTTCCTGGGCCGCGCAGGCCGCGGCGCAAAGCAGGACGACAAGTACGCGCTTCATATGAAGTTTGTAGTACTAATTAATTAGTGTTGTCAAGGGGCTTTGCGGGTTCACTCCGACCGCAGCGTCCTCGCCGGATCGAGCCTCAGAATCCGCAGCGCGGGCGCCAGGCTTGCCAGCCCCGCGACGGCCAGTAGCACTCCCGCGGTGATCGCGAACGTGTACGGGTCGTTCGGGCTTACGCCCCACACCAGGTGCTCGAGATACCGCACGGCGCCGAGCGAGAGGACGTAGCCCGCGGCCACTCCGCCGAGCGAAAGCAGGAGGCCGGGCTTCATGGCCGCGCCGATCGCCTGCCCGGCCGTCGCGCCGAGCGCCATGCGGATGCCGAATTCGTGCGTCCGCTGCGTCACCGATTGCGAAATCAGGCCGTACAGGCCGATCGCCGCCAGGAGCAGCGCGAGGCCCGCCAGGATCGAAAATAGCGCGGCATGGTAGCGCTGGTCGCGCGTGATGTTCGCCTGGAGATCGGCAATGGTCTGGAACTTCGCGACCGGCAGCAGCGGGTCTACCGCGGCGACGGCCGCCTGCAATTGCCGGGCGACGCTGGCGGGCGCGCCGGCGGAACGGACCACCCAGCGCGGCGAAAACCACGTGTGCACCACCTGCAGGAACTCGCTCGAAGTCTGCGCCACGGGTACATATAAGGTCGGCTCCACGGAGATCGGACCGTAAGGGCCGAGGCCGCTGTGCTGCTGCACGTCGCCTACGACTCCCACCACTTCATAGGTCGCATTCTCGAACCGCAGATGCCGCCCGACCGCCTCGCCCTTGCAGTACTTCGCGGCAAACGAGGCGCTGACGATCGCGGCTTTGGCTCTTTCGGGTGTATCGGAGTCGCGGAAGTCGCGGCCGCCGAGCATCGGGATCCGCAGCGCTTCGAAATAGCCGGGAGTGGTGTAGACCACTTCGGCCGGGTGGCCCTGGGTGTCGGAGCCATCGAGCATCCGGAAGGCGTCGTTGAGGGGCCGCTCGTAGGGCAGTGTGAGTGCCGCCGCGGCGGATTCCACGCCGGGAATGCGGCGCACGCGCTCCAGACTTTGTGTAAACAGGCCATTCACGGCGCCCGCGGTCTGGTAGCGCGCATCCTGTAGCGATACCTGCGCGGTCAGCACGTGGCGGGGGTCGAACCCGGGGTTCAGGCCGTTCAGATAGGCCAGCGTGCGCACCAGCAGTCCGGCGCTCGCCAGCAGTACCAGGGTCAGCGCCACCTCGGCGACCACCAGGCCGGTCCGCCACCAATGGCGCCGTCCGCCTGAAACGCCGCGTCCACCTTCCACCAGCACCGAGCGGAGATCCAGGCGGCTGGTCGAAACCGCGGGCAGCAGGCCGAAGACCAGGCTGGTCAGAACCGCGACCCCCATCATGACGGCCAGCACGCGGCCGTCGATCGTAATCGGCCGCCAGCTTTCGAAATTCTCGGCGCCCAGGCGCTTGAGCCAGCCGAGCACGCCCGCGCCGATCCCTACGCCGAGCACGCCGCCGCCGAGCGCCAGCAGCAGGCTCTCGATCTGCAGTTGGCGGATGATGGCGCCGCGTCCGCCGCCGAGCGCCATGCGGGTGGCGATCTCGCGGCTGCGCGCCGCGGAGCGCGCCAGCAGCAATCCGGCCACGTTGACGCAGCCGATGAACAGTACGACCAGCACCGCGGCCCAGGTGATCAGCAACTCGCTGCGCGAATCGCTCGCCAGCCCTCGCACCAGCGGCTCGATCCGTTGCTCGAGCACGGTATTCCGCGACCAGCCCGCGCCGTCATGCAGCGCCGGGCTGAGGGCCTTGAGCTGATCGGAGGCCGTGGCCCACGTCGCTCCCGGCCGGACGCGCGCCACCACGCCGTAGTTCTGGCCTGACCCCTCGCCCGTACGGCCCGGACGGAGCGGCGTCCAGACGTCGACCGGGCTGGTGCTCCGGAAATCGCGCGGCATTACGCCCACCACCGTATAAGGCTCGCCACGGAGGTTGATGGCGCGGCCGATGGCCGAAGGGTCGCCCTGGAAGATGCGCTGCCACAATCCGTAGCTCAACACCGCGACGGCCGGACCGCCGCGTACGTCCTCCTGGCTCGTAAATTCGCGGCCGAACTGCGGAGCTACGCCCAACACGCGAAAGAAGCCGGTGGAAACACGCTGCTGGCGGATGAATTCCGAGCGTCCCCGCCAGTTGAAGTTCGCGCCGCTATCTCCGGAGAACGCCGCCACGTCGAGCTGATCGGCGTGGTCGCGGATGCCTTCGTAGCTTGCGCCGGTCAGGGAGTCTTCGATGCCCTGGCGGCCGTTCTCCTGCCAGGCGGTGACCACCAGCGCGAGCCTCTCGGGGGCGGGGTAGGGAGCCGGCCGCAGCAGTACGGCATCGAGGACGCTGAAGATTGCGGTGTTGGCGCCGATGCAGAGCCCCAGGGTCAGCAGGACGACCAGGGTGAAGGCGGGATTCTTGCGCAGCAGGCGCAGGGCAAACCGGAGGTCGTGGGCGATCGCCATATCCATTTGAGACGAAGGTCGCCCGCTAATGTTCCGTCTACATTGCCATTCCGCCGGCTGCGAATGTCCGTAGGCCGGGAGAGGGCGCGTCGAGTGCCTCGCGGATCTTTCGGGCCAGCACTGCCATGGTGAAGGGTCGCGGAACAAAACTGAGGCCCTTCTGGGCCGCCACCCGGCCGGCCACCCGCACGTAGTCGACATCGGCCAGGAAGAGGAGCCGCAGGCTGGGGTCCTTGCCGCGCAACATGTCGGCTAGTTCGTGGCCATTCACGCGGGACATGAGCGCCTCGGCCAGGAGGAGGTCGACAGCGCCTTCCTGCTCGTCATAGAGTTTCAGCGCTTCCAGGGCGTTATGGGCTTCGAAAACGAGGTACCCCTGCTTTCGCAACATGAAGGCGGCCAGCGTGCGAGTCCCGGGTTCCGGTTCCACCAGCAGGACCGTCTCGGTGCCTCGGGGGTAGTCTTGAATCTTTATAGAAGCCATAACGGGTTGAATTCTAATGCTGTAGTGGATTTAGGGCAAGCCTTTTGACGACTACCCCGGTTCACGCCGGCACACAGGCCGGAGGTGAGTTGTAGCTGACTGCACAGCAGATTTCCAGTTGGTGTAGGAACGCACGGCACTTTGCGACAGCGGCGGCTACCCTGAACTCCAGAGCGACGGCGACACGCTCTGCCAACCTGCGTTGCATTCCGTGGGCTGAAAAAAAGGAAGGAACCCGTTCTGAGATGACGCAATTCATGTGTGAAGACTCTATTTCCGCGTTACTAATCGGCAGATATCAGCAGGACCGGCCCCTGGTGCACGAGGTTTTCCGCAGCCACGGCTGGCAGCTTTTCGAGGCTACGGACCGCCGCCGGGCTCTGCGTTGTCTCGAACTAAATCCGGTACAAGTCGTTTTAGTCGAGAGCGATCTGCCGCATTGGAACTGGAAGCGAGTCCTGCGGGATTTGCGGAATCTGGGGCACCCCCCACAGCTCATCGTCACCTCGCGCATGGCGGACGACTACCTCTGGTCGGAGGTACTCAATATAGGCGGTTTCGACGTGCTGGCGCAGCCTCTTGCCCAGGAGGAACTGGAGCGGGTGATCTCCTCCGCCCGCCGCCATTTCGGCATTCCTCCGCGTAGCGAGGGGCATCCCAAGGTCAATCTGGCAGCCGGCGTTGCGTGATCCGCTTCCGCCGGGACAGTTTTCCACAGTGTTCTCTTGAACATCCCCCGTAACCCCAACACGCTTGGTATAGATAAATTTCTTGACGGTACACTATATATTGGGGCAAGATGACGAAGGTGTTTCCAACGGAGGAACCCCCCACAAACAGGAGGAATCGTCATGGGTGAGCTATCAGTGGACTTGAGTGCGAATCTCGAAGCTTCCAAAAGCCAATTCAATCAGAAAAATAAAGGGATTTCGTTCCCGCGCTACTTTACCGCACGGCTGGAGTCCGGTAAGACCCCGTATGACGAGGTGCGATGGGAAACCCGCACCGCCTCCATCGGAAACGATAAAGGTTCGGTGATTTTCGAGCAGCGCGATGTGGAAGTGCCTGCGGACTGGTCGCAGACGGCCACCAACATCGTCGCCAGCAAGTATTTCTACGGAAAGCTGGGGTCGGCCGAGCGCGAGACCAGCGTTGCCCAACTGGTAGAGCGCGTGGTGGATACCATCGCCGGCTGGGGCAGGAAAGACGGCTACTTCGCCACCGAGGGAGACGCGGAAAACTTCCGCTCCGAACTGGCGCACCTGATGCTGACCCAGAAGGCGTGCTTCAACTCGCCGGTATGGTTTAACGTCGGGGTCAAAGAAACCCGTGGTTACGGCTGGATCTACGACAGGGTCGCCGACCATGTGACGAAGCTTGAATCGGGCGTTCTGCGCCCGCAGTGCTCGGCCTGCTTTATTGTTTCGGTGAAGGACTCGCTCGAATCGATCCTCGACCTCGCCAAGACCGAGGGCATGCTGTTCAAGTGGGGCTCCGGCACCGGCACCAATCTTTCGGCGATCCGCGAAGAAGACGCCGTGCTTTCGGGCGGCGGGCGGGCCTCCGGGCCGCTATCCTTCATGAAGGGCTTCGACGCTTTTGCGGGTGTCATCAAGTCCGGGGGCAAGACGCGGCGCGCGGCCAAGATGGTGATCCTGAACGTGGATCATCCGGACGTCGAGAAATTCATCTGGTGCAAGGCGAAGGAAGAGAAGAAAGCCTACACCCTGGTGGAAGCCGGCTACGACGCTTCGCTCGACGGCGAGGCATATGGCTCGATCTTCTTCCAGAACGCCAACAACTCCGTCCGGGCCACCGATGACTTCATGGACGCCGTGATCAGCGACGCGGACTGGTGGACGAAGAGCGTCGCCGCGGGCCAGCCGATCAAGCGCTACAAGGCGCGCGACCTGATGCTGCAAATTGCCGAAGCCACCCACCAATGCGGCGACCCCGGCATGCAGTTCGATACCACCGTCAACCGGTGGCACCCTTGCAAGAACACGGCGCGCATCAATGCTTCCAATCCGTGCTCGGAATACATGTTCCTGGACGATTCGGCGTGCAACCTTTCGTCGCTCAACCTGATGAAGTACGTGGGGCCGGACGGTCACTTCGACGTGGAGGCCTTCCGCCACGCGGTCGACACCATGATCCTGGCGCAGGAAATCATTGTCGATAACGCCAGCTATCCGACGCTGCGGATCGGCGAGAACTCCCACAACTTCCGGCCGCTGGGCCTCGGGTTTGCGAACCTGGGCGCGCTGCTGATGTCGATGGGCATCCCTTATGACAGCGACCAGGGCCGCGACTTTGCCGGCGCCATCACGGCCGTGATGTGCGGGCAGGCCTACCTGACCAGTTCGCGGATTTCCGCATCCACCGGTCCGTTCCCCGGGTATGCTCCCAACGAGAGCCCCTTCCTCGAAGTCATCCGGATGCATCGCGATTCGGTAGTCAGGATCAACAGCCGGAACATCCCCGCGGCGCTCTACCATGGCGCGCAGCAGTGCTGGAACGACGCGTATGAATCGGGCCGCCGCAGCGGCTACCGCAACGCGCAGGTGACCGTGATCGCGCCCACCGGCACCATCGGGTTCATGATGGATTGCGATACCACGGGCATCGAGCCCGACCTGGCGCTGATCAAGTACAAGAAACTGGTGGGCGGCGGCGTGATCAAGATCGTCAACAACACCGTGCCCGCGGCGTTGATCAAGCTGGGCTATTCGCCCGACCAGGTGGAGAAGATCGTCAGCCACATCGATTCCACGGGGACGATTGAAGGCGCGCCGAACTTGAAGCCGGAGCACCTGGCGGTGTTCGATTGCAGCTTCCGCCCGCAGAACGGCGTGCGCTCCATCCACTACATGGGCCACGTGCGGATGATGGCGGCGGTGCAGCCGTTCATTTCGGGCGCGATCTCGAAGACCATCAACATGCCCGAGGAATCCACGGTGGAGGACATCATGGCGGCCTACACCGAAAGCTGGAAGCTGGGGCTGAAGGCGGTAGCGATCTACCGCGACAATTCGAAGAAGGTGCAGCCGCTCAGTTCCGGCTCGGGCAAGAACGAAAAGAAGGCGTCTCCGTCTGCGCCGGCAGCTCCCGCCGTTGCGGAGAAGGTCGTCTACCGGCCGGTTCGGCGCAAGCTGCCGGATGAGCGGCGCTCCATCACCCACAAGTTCTCGATCGGCGGCCACGAGGGTTACATCACGGTGGGGATGTACGATGACGGTTCGCCGGGCGAGATCTTCATCACCATGGCCAAGGAGGGCTCCACCATCTCCGGCCTGATGGATGCGTTCGCCACGGCGGTGAGCTTCAACCTGCAGTACGGCGTGCCGTTGAAGTTCCTGGTGGATAAGTTCGCGCACGTCCGCTTCGAGCCCAGCGGGTGGACCGGCAACCAGCAGATTCCATATGCGAAATCCATCATGGACTATATCTTCCGCTGGCTGGGCGCGAAGTTCCTGGGCGAAGAGTACGCGGTGACCGAGGCCGGTGAAACTACCGCGCTACGGCCTACCGAGGCCAGCCCGCAGCAGGAATTGCCGTTCTCTCCATCGACCTCCGATGCGCCCCTGTGCGCGGAGTGCGGCTCCATCATGACGCGGAACGGCAGTTGCTACAAGTGCGGAAATTGCGGCGGTACCAGCGGCTGCAGCTAAACCCCTAACACATCGGGACAGTACGTTAGCGCCCGCTGCCGGCTATGGCGCGGGCGCTATGATGGCTTCAGCGACGGAGGTTTACCGTGGCTGAAGAGCATTATTCCGCTTTCACCCCAGAAAAACTCGAAGCCGAACTCGAACGGTCCCGCGAGACCGCCGCCCGTCTGCTGGAGAGCCTGGCAGTCAAGCTTCACTCCGGCCCCATCCTGCGCCAGGCGTCGTCAGGCTTCAACCGCGCCGCTCAATACGTCAAAGACAGCTCGGTGAAGGACTACGGCTCCAGGCTGAACCGCATCATTCGCCGGCGGCCGGCGACCTCCATTCTGATCGCGGTTGCAGCAGGTTTCCTGGCCGCTCGAGCGCTCCGCCATCGCTAAAAGGGGAACGTACCATGGCACAGGAAATCATCATCGAGCCAAGGGAACGGTCGGCTGGGGAGATCGTGGAGGACGTGATTCGCGATCTGGGAAACATGGTCCGCTCCGAAATCCAACTGGCCAGGACCGAGGTTTCCGAGAAGGCTACTCTGGCGGCCCGTGGCGGGTCGATGCTGGGCGCGGGCGCAGTGGTCGGGCTGTTGGCCGCCATGGCGCTGGTCGCTACGTGCATCGGGGCGCTGACGCTGGCGATGCCGCTATGGGCAGCGGCGCTGGTGATCACCATCGCGCTCGCGGTGGCGGCGGCGGTCTTGATCTCCAAGGGACGGAGCAGGCTGAAGAGTATCCATCCGGTTGCCGGGCGCACCGGAAGAACTCTTAAGGACGATCTGGAATGGGCAAAACAACGATCGAGTTAGAACAGGAGATTGCGGTGACGCGCAACCGTTTGGGGCGCAACCTGAACGCCCTCGAAAATCGCATCCGCGAGAGGATGGACTGGCGCGTGCAATTCCGTCAGAAGCCGGGCCTGTTTGTAGGAGCGGCCTTCGGGCTGGGCCTGATTTTTGGCCTGATGACCATCCGCCCGAAACGCTCGTGGTGACGAACGCTTAGGGCAATTTTTCGATCGAGGGCACCAGTTCCCCGGTCAGGCGCAGCACGTTCCAGCGCGCACGCTCCATGGAGTACTGGGCGTCGTAGAACGCGATCCACTTCCGGTTTTCGACGATACGGGCTTGTTCGACCTCGCTGAGGGTGAGGCGGCCCTCCTGCATCTGGGCAAGGTCAACCGAAAGCTGCTCGCGTGCCACCTCGAGATCGAGTCGCGCCACTTCGGCGCTCGATTCGGCCTTCCTGGTATCCCGGTAGGCCTGTTGGATATCGGCTGAAAGCCGGTTCCGCGTATTGCTGAGTTCGACCTTCATCCGCGCGATATCGGTTTGTGCCTGCGCAGTCTGCGCGGAAACTCCCGGGCCGGTCAGCAGCGGGACCTGAAAAGAGATCCCAACCTCGCCGTTGTTCCTCTGGAAAGCGGCATAGTAATCCTGATAGTGGTTGTACTTGGCGAAGAGGCCGTACTGCGCCACCAGGTCGACGCGGGGAAGCCGCGCCGCGCGAGCGCCGCGCAACTCCAGTTGCTTGGCGGCCATCTGCGATTCGAGCCGTCGAAGGTCCATGTTGGAGGTGAATGCGCTCTCGATGGCCTCGGATTCCGATCCGGGGAGCGCTGTAGCGGCGCGTTCCGTCTTCACCGGCACTACGCGGTCTTCCGCGGGGTAGCCGAGCGCAATCGCCAGGGAGGTTTGGGCGGTCTCCCCGTCGGCATCCAGGCTATCCGCCAAGGCCTGTGCGGCGGCGACCTGGTAAGCAGCGGTCTTCTGCGCAAGCGGCAGTGCGCGGCCTTCCTGCACCTGGGCGGTCACGGTCTCGAGTACCCGGTTCTGGCTCTCGGCGTCCTTTCGGGCGAGATCTCCCACGCGAGCGGCGCGCTCGGCATCGACGTAGAGTGAGGCGATGCGATAGGCCACCTCGTCGCGCTTCCCGGCGACCCCGAAGGTCGCGCCCCGTGCATTCTCCTTCGCCTGAGCCACCGCGTAACTTTGCGGCCGGTTGAACAGGTACTGCGCCGCCTGCGCCTGCACGATGCTGGGCGCCGAGCCTTCGATGCTCAAGGGGAAGCCGTTGCTATAGGCGAGTCCGCTGCCGACGCCGATGCGTGGGAAGAAGGGATCCTTCGCCTGCCGTATGGCCTGGCTGGCCCGCTGCGCATCGAGGCGGGCGAGCAGGATATCGGGATTCTGCTTCATCGCGAGCTCCACCGCCTGGCGGAGCGTGAGCTTGTGGGACTCGGCCGAAAGAAGAGTGGAGAGAGCAAGGAAGATTACGATCGCTCGGGGCATACCCACCATTCTATCGGCGGGCGCCCCGAAGAATCTTCAGTAGAGGCCCTTGATGATGCCGCCATCGACCGCGATCGAGGCGCCCGTAATGTAGCTGGCGCGCTCCGAGGCAAGGAAGACCACCAGGTCGGCGAACTCCTCGGGGCGGCCGATGCGGCGCAGCGGCGTCTGTGCCGCCCAGCGATCCTCGATCTCCTTCGGCGTCACACCTTCGCGCTCGGCCATCCGATTCACGAGCGAGAGCAGACGGTCGGTCGCGGTGTAGCCCGGGCACACATTGTTGATGAGGATGTTGTACGGCCCGTACTCGTTCGAAAGCG
The DNA here is from genome assembly GCA_963796675.1 of Terriglobia bacterium. Classification (GTDB taxonomy): domain Bacteria; phylum Acidobacteriota; class Terriglobia; order Bryobacterales; family Bryobacteraceae; genus CAWCDJ01. The sequence continues at coordinate 537,077 of CAWCMS010000008.1, read as the reverse complement.
ACTTCACCAGTCCGCTAACGCCCGCGCGGACGGCGTTCGAAAGGATCAGGCCGTCCACCGGCTGCTTCACGGTCATCGACGTGATCGCAAGGAAGCGTCCCCAGCGGCGCTGTTGCATCAAGGGCAGCGTCTCCTTGGCGAGATAGACGGTGCTCATGAGGTTGAGCTCCGCGGCCGCGTGCCACTCTTCGACGCTGATTTCGGAGAAGACCTTCGAGGGCGGACCTCCGGCATTCGCCACGCAGATATCCAGCCGGCCGAAGCGTTCGGCCACGGAGGCGACGAAGCGGCGCACGTCTTCGTACGCGGTGACGTCGAACGCGCCCGTCAGGATCTCCGCGCCGGTCTCGCGGCGAATTTCTTCGGCCGCGGCGGACAGCGTCGATTCGGTGCGCGCGCACATCGCGAGCTTGGCGCCTTCGCGTGCGAGCCCCAGGGCCACGGCCTTCCCCAAGCCCTGGCTTGACGCGGCGACGAGCGCGACGCGATCCTTAAGACCGAGGTCCATCGGTTTCTCCGCGGCGCAGGTAGTCGTCGTCTTTCTTGAGCCAGTCGTGGCGGATAGGGCTGAAGATGTCGAGATCGAGCGTGTCCTCGAGCGCCACGGCGCGGTGCGGCACGTTCGAAGGGATGCGCAGTACCTCGCCGGCATTCACCACCAGCTCGCGGCCTTCGAGCTCGAACTTCAGCGCGCCGGAGAGGATGTAGGTGATCTGCTCGCTCTCATGATGGTGCTCCGGCACCACCGCGCCTTTGGCCAGGAACACCTGCGCCACCATCGCCTTATCGCCGGAGATGATCTTGCGCCCGATGTGCTCGCTCAGGACTTCCTTTTCCATTGCTTCCCAGGTGTAGTGCTCCATGCCCTGCCATTGTACACGGCGCGATAATACACTTGAGAGCATAAGGCTGTGTGGGAACACACTAACCGAACGCGGAAAACCCGGATGAAGCAACTGATTCTGATGGCGGTTGGGTTGGGCTTCTGCGTCGCGCCGGTCGTCGCACGGTGTCCGACTCCAGCGTTCCGGATAGGCCAAGATTGGGGCACGTCCGTCTCGATCAGCATCCAAACGCGCGACTTTACTCTAGCGAAACTCACCTGTCTTGCCAGGACACTCCGCGCAAGGGATCCACAGGCCAGCCGTTTCGGCGTGATGTTTTTTGATTCTCTCGAAGCCGCGCGGAGTTTCCAGGGTGTCCCTCCGGAAGGCCCACTTCCGCGGAAATGGCAGGAATGGGCGCGCAGGCTACTCGCTGTTTACTCGTACGATCCCGCGAGGGACGGAGAGACTCTTACGCTGTCGCCTGTGGGCTTCAACACTGCGCCGGCTCTCGTGACGCGGGTCAATCTCCCGATCACCCCGCAGTTGCATTGCAAGATGGAGATGATGGGCCGCTGTCTGCTCTCTGCAATGCGGAACGTGGCCTATCCGCAGGATGCCCGGCGGGCCGGGGCGGTGGGGAGAGTCGTGCTGGCAGGGTCGGTCGATCCGGATGGCAGCGTCGCAAGCATTCGGGTTCTAGAGTCCGCGTCCAAGAGTCTCGCGAACGCCGCCATCCGCGACCTGAGGTCTTGGCACTTCGATGCCGCAGAGCATGGCAACATGGTCCATGTCACCTACTCCTATGAGATCGATGAATCGCAACCGAGTAGCGGATATAACGGCGTAGAATGGACTGCCCCTGGAGAAGTGCGCATACGGATCCATTAAGCCGCACCAATAGCGTCGTGCGAGCAGAGTCCACCGTATAATGGTGAGATTCGGGAGGGTCCGGAATGTCGCTGAGAACGGCTCTGCTGGCATTGGTGTGCTGCGCCGGAGCGTGGGCCGCGAGTCCCTGGAAGATCGCGGGTCCGCCGCCCGCATCGTGGCAGAGGGATCGCGTCGCCGATCTGGCTGCTCGCCGCAAGGCCGTGATGGAGCAGATCGGGCCGAAGGGCGTGCTGATCCTGTATGCCGCGGAGCCGCGCAATTATGCGGGCGACGTCGATTGGCCCTACCGACAGGAGAACAATTTCTTCTATCTCACCGGTATGCCGCAGGAGGGCAGCGCACTGGTGTTGATGCCCGCGGCCGGCAAGCTGCGCGAGGTCCTCTTCGTGCCGCCTTCGAACCCGGCACGCGAGAACTGGACCGGCCACATCCTGACGCACGAGGAGGCGCGCGCCATCTCGGGCATCGACGAAATCTGGGACGCGCGGCAGCTCAATCGCTTTCTCGCCATGCTGCTGCCGCAAGCGAAAGACAACTTCCCTGCGGACGCGCAGGCTCCCTCCTTTCCCGAAGATCCGGCCGGACAACTGACCCCCTCACCCGAGATTTACATGGTGCTGCGCGGCAATAGCCCCGTGGAATACCGGCGCGAGCAGGACCTGGCGAAGAAGTTGGCTGCTGCGACGCCGACCGTTGCTGTGAAGGACGCCACCGCGATGCTCGGCAGTCTGCGGCGCGTCAAATCGCAGCGCGAGCTCGATCTACTGGAGCACGCCGAAGAGATCACCGCGGAAGCGTTCCAGCGGACCTACGCGCTGGCCGTGCCGGGCACGCCGGAGTATGAGATTCAGGCGCAGTTCGAGCTGACTTTCCTGCGGCGCAACGGCCATTGGGGCTACCCGTGCATCGTGGCTTCCGGGGTCAACGCCAACACCCTGCACTACGAAAGCAATAAGGACACGATGAAGGCGGGTGACCTGCTGCTGATGGATGACGCCGCCGAATTCGATGGCTACAGCGTCGACGTGACCCGCACCATTCCGGTGAGCGGCAAGTATTCCAGGGAGCAGGCCGAGATCTACCGGATGGTCTACGAGGCGCAGCAGGCGGGCATCCGCATGGCGCTCCCTGGCCACACCACGGCGGGTAATCCGACCTCGATTCAGGGCGCGGCCAACGAAGTCTTCAAGCAAGGGCTGTTCCGCCTCGGCCTCATCACCGACGCCACCAGCGATCAGCAGATGCGCATCTGGTTCAACCACGGCATCAGCCACGGGATCGGCCTGAACGTGCACGATCCCGGCGGGCGGGAACTGCAGCCCGGCATGGTGGTCACCGTGGAGCCGGGCCTCTACTTCCGGCCCGACGCGCTCGACAACCTGCCGAAGACGCCGGAGAACGAGAAGTTCATCGCCGCGGTACGGCCGGCCTTCGAGAAGTACAAGGGGATCGGCGTGCGGATCGAAGACGACGTCCTGATCACCAACGGACAGCCGAAGGTAATCTCGGAGGCCGTCCCGTCCAGGCTCGAAGAGGTGGAAGCGTCCCTCGCGCAGCTTCGCAAAGCGTTGAAATCGAATCCCCTGCCATGACAGCCATCGACCTTTCCAGCTACGCGGGCCTGACCGCGATGATGCTTCTGACAGTGAACCTGCTGCTCGGCCTGCTGGTCGCGACCAACTACAACTTCGAGCGCGAGTGGCCGCATCGAAAGCTCCCTGTGCCTTTATTCCGCATTCATAACTGGACGGCGTACGTCGCGATCTCGGTGGCGGCGCTGCATCCGCTACTGCTTCTATTCGTCGACAAGCCGAAGTTCTATGCGAGAGATCTCGTGTTTCCGATCTGGTCGCCCGGCCAGACGTTGTACAACAACTTCGGCGCGCTGACGTTTTACGGCTTCTTGTTCGTGGTGGTGACGTCGTATTTCCGCCCGAAGCTGCGGCACCGTCCCTGGAAGAAGCTGCATTACACGGCATACGGCGCAGCCGTACTGATGTACGTGCATGGGACGCTGATCGATCAGAATTTGAAGGGAGCCGCTCCGGACTTTTTGGATGGCGAGAAGGTTCTGGTGGAAGGATGCTTCGCGCTGGTTGTCGCCGTAGCGGTGTGGCGATGGCGAAGAGGAACCGAGAAGCAGCGCTACGTGAAGAAAGTGGGGCAGGATTCATCCTGCGCGGAGCTTCAGCTCCGCGTCCGAAAGCCGGGCTAAAGCCCGGCGCAGACTGAAGTCCAATGCCCCACGTCTTGAGCTTACCCGCTCATCGAGGCCAGGAATTCGCCGTTACTGCGCGTCTTGCTGAGCTTGTCGAGCAGTAGTTCCATCGTCTCGACCGGCGACAGCGGATTGAGAACCTTGCGCAGGATCCAGACGCGGTTGAGTTCTTCCTTCGGCAGTAGCAGCTCTTCCTTGCGGGTGCCGCTCTTGTTGATGTCGATCGCCGGGAACACGCGCTTGTCGACCAGTTTGCGTTCCAGGTGGATTTCCATGTTGCCGGTGCCTTTGAACTCTTCGAAGATCACGTCGTCCATGCGGCTGCCGGTATCGATCAGCGCGGTGGCGATGATGGTCAGCGACCCGCCCTCTTCGATGTTGCGCGCCGCGCCGAAGAAGCGCTTCGGCCGCTGCAGCGCGTTCGAATCCACGCCGCCCGAGAGTACCTTGCCCGAAGGCGGCACGATGGTGTTATAGGCGCGCGCCAGGCGCGTGATCGAATCGAGCAGAATCACCACGTCGCGCTTGTGCTCGATCAGCCGCTTGGCCTTCTCGATCACCATTTCGGCCACCTGTACGTGGCGGGTGGCCGGTTCGTCGAACGTCGAGCTGATGACTTCGCCGCGGACGCTGCGCTGCATGTCGGTGACTTCTTCCGGACGCTCATCGATCAGCAGCACGATCAGCGTGACTTCCGGATGGTTGGCCGTGATCGAATTGGCGATCGATTGCAGCAGCATCGTCTTACCGGTGCGCGGCGGCGATACGATCAGTCCGCGCTGTCCCTTGCCGATGGGCGTCAGCAGGTCCATCACGCGGCCCGAGTAGTTGTCGCGCACGGTTTCGAGCTTCAGCCGCTGGTTGGGATAGAGCGGCGTCAGGTTGTCGAAGAAGATCTTGTTGCGCGCTTCCTCGGGCGGCTCGAAGTTGATGGCGTCGACCTTGATCAGCGCGAAGTAGCGCTCGCCTTCTTTGGGCGGGCGGATCTGGCCGGAGATGGTGTCGCCGGTGCGCAGGTCGAAACGGCGGATCTGCGAGGGCGATACGTAGACGTCGTCCGGTCCCGGCAGGTAGTTGTACTCGGGGGCGCGCAGGAAGCCGAAGCCGTCCGGCAGGCACTCGAGCACGCCTTCGGAGAAGATCAGGCCGCTCTTTTCCGCCTGCGTCTGGAGGATCTTGAAGATCAACTCCTGCTTGCGGAGGCCGGCGGCGCCGGCGATGTTCATGTCCTTGGCCACCTGGTTGAGCTTTTGAATGCTCATGTCCTTCAGTTCGACCAGGTCGAGCGTCGGGGTGCCGTTCTTGACGCTCTGGGCAGCCTGCGACTTGCGGCGCGCCGAGCCGGGATGTTCGCCGGGCGCTACGACCGGAGCCTCAACGGGCTTCGCATCAGTCCACGGGCGGCGCGGAGGGAGGAGGCGGCGGCGGAGGAGGAGCAGCAACGGCAGCGGTCTTCGCCGCGCGCTCCGGTTTCTCGACGTGCGGCTTCTCGGCGGGCGCGGCGCCTTTTCCGGTTTTTCGGCCTTTTCCGTTTCGGAAACAGGGGTTCCGGCGGCGTCGCGGGCGGTCGTCTTTTCGGTGGGCTTTTCGTTCTTTTCCTGCGGCGGGGTAGTTCCTACCGTGGTCGTGGTGTTTTCGTTATTGCTTGCCAAATTTCCCTCACTCCCCGGCCGGTCACGGCCGAGAACGGCAACGGCTCAATTCCCTCCTGGCGGAGGGCTCGTAAGCCGCGCTCTTGCTCAGATTGACTCAACTTATCGATCTTCGTGGCGATCACCAGATATTCCCTGCCATGATGTTCGAGCCACCGCTTCAGTTCGAGGTCTTTTTCCATCCATCCGCGGCGGGCATCTAAGATCAGGCAGGAAAGCTCCAGGGTCTCCCGACTCTGCAAATATCGGTCTATCAGCTTTTTCCATTCCAGCAGGTGCGCGGGCGGCACCCGGGCATAACCATAACCCGGAAGATCGACGAAGTAAAACGATCCATCGATCCGGTAAAAATTGATCGTTTGTGTGCGACCCGGTGTACTGCTGGTAAAAGCCAGCTTCTTCTGCCCGGTCAGAGCATTAATGAGGCTGGACTTCCCTACATTACTTCTCCCTAAAAACGCGATTTCGCGCAGTCGGTCGGCGGGGAACATCGAGGGCTGGCCGGCGCTGACTATAAATTCTGCTTTCAACGAACCGGCCCGCCTCTGATCCTAATGAGCCCGCGTCTCTTCCGCCGGCTGAACGTCTACGCCCGGGGCCGGTAGCGGAATCGCCACCAGTTCACGCTCGAGCGCAACCTTCAGCACTTCGTCCATCGAATCGACGAAGTTTAACTTCATGGTCTTCTTGATGGCGTCCGGGATGTCCGGAAGGTCCTTCTCGTTTTCCCGGGGCATGATCGCTTCGTGGATGCCGTGGCGATGTGCCGCCATCAATTTTTCTTTCAGGCCGCCGATCGGCAGCACTTTTCCGCGCAGAGTGATTTCGCCGGTCATGGCGATATCGCCGCGCACCGGAATCCTGGTCAGCGCGCTGCAAATCGTGGTGGCCAGGGTGATCCCGGCAGAAGGGCCGTCCTTGGGGATGGCGCCCTCCGGGATGTGGATGTGAACGTCGAGGTTACGATAGAAATCGCGCGGCAGACCGAACTGATGTGCCCGAGAGCGGATATAGCTCATCGCCGCCTGCGCCGATTCCTGCATCACTTCTCCCAGCTTGCCGGTGATGGTCAGCTTGCCTTTCCCCTCCATCAGGGTGCATTCCACCGTCAGGATCTGGCCGCCGACTTCCGTCCACGCCAGCCCCGTGGCAGCGCCGATTTCGTTCTTCTTGTCCGCTTCCAGATCGCGGAACCGCCAGGGTCCCAGCAGATCCGGCAGCTTTTCGCCATTGATCACGGCCTTGGCGAACGCCTTCTTTTCCTTCTCGCCCTGCCGGTTGACCACCTGCCGCGCGACCTTCCGGCAGACATTGCCGACTTCGCGCTCCAGGTTCCGAACGCCCGCCTCACGGGTGTAATACTGAATCAGCCCGTTCAAACCGCTGTCTTCGAATTCAATCTGGTCTTTGGAAAGCCCGGTGGCTTCCATCTGCTTGCGCACCAGGAAGCGTTTGGCGATCTCCATCTTTTCGAGCTCGGTATAGCCCGAAAGCCGGATCACCTCCATGCGATCCTGCAGAGCTGGAGGAATGGTGTGGAGAACGTTGGCCGTGGCGATGAAAAAGACCTGGCTCAGATCATACTCCACATCCAGATAATGGTCAACGAACATGAAATTCTGTTCGGGGTCCAAAACTTCGAGCAGCGCGGCCGACGGATCGCCTCGGAAATCCATCGACATCTTGTCCACTTCGTCCAGCATAAAGACGGGGTTGCGAGTGCCCGCCTTCTTCATCATCTGGATCACCTGGCCGGGCAGGGCTCCGATATAGGTCCGACGATGGCCGCGGATCTCCGCTTCGTCGCGTACGCCGCCAAGCGACATCCGCACGAACTTGCGGCCCGTAGCCTTCGCGATCGACATGCCGAGCGACGTTTTGCCCACGCCCGGAGGTCCGACGAAGCACAGGATCGAACCCTTGGGATTCTTTACCAGGCGGCGCACCGCCAGGAATTCGAGAATGCGCTCCTTGATCTTTTCGAGGCCGTAGTGATCCGCTTCGAGCACCTGCTCGGCAAACTTGAGGTCGCGGATTTCCTTCGACTTCTTCTTCCACGGCACCGCCAGCAGCCAATCGAGATAGTTGCGCGAGACGGTCGATTCGGCCGACATCGGCGGCATGTTCTCGAGCCGCTTGAGCTCGGCCATGGCCTTTTCGAGCGCGTCCTGCGTCATGCCGGCGCTCTCGATGCGCTTCTTCAGCTCATCGATCTCGCTCTTCTCGCCGCGGCCCAGTTCTTTCTGGATGGCCTTGATCTTCTCGTTGAGGTAATACTCTTTCTGGGCCTTTTCCATCTGCCGCTTCACGCGGCCCTGGATCGTGCGGTCGACATTGAGCTTTTCGATCTCGATGTCGAGCATCTCGGCCACGCGCGTCAGGCGGTCGATCGGATCGAAGATTTCGAGCAGTTCCTGCTTCTCTTCGATGGTCAACTGCAGGTTTGCGCCTACCGTATCGGCCAGCTTGCCCGGATCGTCCACCCGGATGGCGGCGATCATGGTTTCGTAGTTCAGGTTCTGGCTGAGCTTGACGTACTGTTCGAACAGACCCGTCACGCGGCTGATCAGCGCGTCGAGTTGCGCGCCGGTTTCCACCTTGAACGACGCCGTGCGGACCACCGCGCGGAAGAACCCTTCGTCGTCGTTCACCGATACCACTTTGGCTCGTTCGACACCTTCCACCAGGACTTTGATGTTGCCGTCCGGCAGTTTGAGGTTCTGGACAATGTTAACAATCGTGCCGACGGCGTAGATTTCGTTCGGTTTGGGTTCGTCGATCGATGCGTCGTGCTGGGTGGCCAGAAAGATTTTCTTGTCCCCTGCCATGGCCTCCTCGAGCGCTCGTACGCTCGATTCACGGCCCACCACAAACGGCGTCATCATGTACGGAAAGATGACCACGTCGCGGATAGGCATCATCGGCAGACGTTTTGTATCGGATTTTTCCTTTGAAGTAAGCATTGTTCTCCCCAGGGCAGATCTTCCAGCCCTTGGTCCCCAGGCGCGCGGTGCTTCGAGGAAGACCGGCGATTTTTGCCCTTGACTCGGTTTGGGAGGTTAACCGGCCTTTTCTAATATTGTAAGACTGATTTTCTGAGCCAGCACCATCTCTTTGGTGACCTGGAATTCGCGAACCTTCTTGTAGGAAGGCAGATAGTACATCAGATCGAGCATCAGGTCTTCGAGAATCATGCGCAAACCGCGCGCCCCCACCTTGCGCTCCATGGCCAAGTCGGCGATCGCGTCCAGGGCGTCGTCGCTGAACTTGAGGCGTACGTTCTCGAATTCGAACAACTTCTGGTACTGCTTGACAATCGCGTTCTTAGGACGCGTCAAAATCTGAATCAGGGCGGAACGATCCAAATCCTCGAGCACAGCCGACACCGGGAGACGGCCGATGAACTCGGGGATGAATCCGAACTTGATCAGGTCGATCGGCTGCGCCTGCGAGAGCAGGTCGATATCCCTGCGGCCGCTGATTCCGGCGACCTTGGCACCCTTATCTTCTTCCTGCAGGAAGCCCATCGACTTCTTACCGGTGCGCCGCGCGATGACCTTTTCCAGGCCCACGAACGCCCCGCCGCAGATGAACAGAATGTTGGTCGTATCAACCGGCGTGAACTCCTGGTGCGGGTGCTTACGGCCACCCTGTGGCGGCACGTTGGCAACCGTACCTTCCAGGATCTTCAATAGTGCCTGCTGTACTCCCTCGCCCGAAACATCGCGGGTGATCGACGGATTTTCGTCCTTGCGGCAGATTTTGTCGATCTCGTCGATGTAGATAATCCCCTGCTGGCACTTCTGCACATCCCCGTCCGCTGCCTGAAGCAGTTTCAGGATGATGTTTTCCACATCCTCGCCCACATAGCCGGCTTCGGTCAAGGTGGTGGCGTCGACGATGGCAAAAGGAACATCGAGAATCTTCGCCAGGGTCTGCGCCATCAGGGTTTTTCCTGTCCCTGTGGGGCCGATGAGCAAAATATTGGATTTCTGCAGTTCGACCTCGGTGTTCCGCATGCGGTTCATGTGGATCCGCTTGCAGTGGTTGTACACCGCGACCGCCAGTTTCTTCTTGGTAGCTTCCTGGCCAATGACGTACTGGTCCAGAAACTCCTTTACTTCCAGAGGTTTGGGGATTTTATTGGGGGTTCCCGACGGGGGCTCGACCTTGTCATCTTCGAGAATCGAGTTGCATACCGCGATGCACTCATCACAGATGTAGGCGCGAGGATAGTCGCTCGGGGAGGAGATGAGCTTTCCGACAACGTCCTGGCTCTTGTGGCAAAAGGAACACCGCAAAGCATCATCAGATCCGGCACGCTTCACGCAGTTATCTCCTCTTCCGCCATAGGCTTTATCCGGGTAAATACAACTACCCGGTTGCCTCCGGGGTAGGGACCAATAATCGATTTCGTTCCCATTATCACCTGAATAGACTTCCTTAGCAATGTACTCAAAGGTTGGAGGTGTCGCAGGAGGTACCTGCAATACCAATGGTTACCGGGAAACCCCGGATGCTTATGCGGTCTTCCGGGCGTGCTCGAACAGGAAGTTGAGAGTTTTCTCCGTCTGAATGTGGTTGGCGATCCGGCCCAGTGTGCCGTCTTTTTCGAAACGCATCTGTACCGCGGCGACCGGCTCCCGGTTTTGCCGCGCCATGCGCTCGACTTCTTTATCCACTTCGTCGCGGGTGGCGCCGATCGATTCGCGCTCGGCGATCCGCGAGAGCAGCATCGAAGCTTTCACTTCGCGCAGCGCCTTTTCGCGCTGGCTGTCTCTAACTTTTTTCCAATCCAGTTTGATCTGGCGCGGGTCGATCCCTTCTCCCGCCATGGCGCGCAGGCTCTGCTCCACGCGATTTTCGATCTGCCGCTCCACGAACACATCGGGAACCGGGAATTCGTGGCGGTCCACCAGCAGGTCGACGATCTTGTTCTTGGCGTCCTGCTGCGCTTCGAGCTGCCGCTGCGCAAACAGTGCCTTGCGGATGGCTTCGCGGACCTCGTCCATGTTGCGATAATCGCCCAGATCCTGTGCGAATTCGTCGTTCAGTTCAGGCAGGTCCTTGCGGCGGATACCCTTGACTGTCGCGCGGAAGCGGACCGACTTTCCGGCCAGGCGTGCGGCGCCATAATCTTCCGGATAGGTGACTTCGAATTCCTTTTCGTCGTCCGGCGAGAGGCCGCGGAGATTCGTGCTGAAAGCTTCGAAGGTATCCTGTCCGCCGATCTCGAGGACCATTTCGTCCTGCTTGACAGGCTCGCCTTCCACGCCTCCGACGCTCTCGAGCGCCACCACCGCGTGATCGCCGTCGGCAATCGGGCGGGGATCGACGTTTACATATTCCGCTTTGGACTGGCGGATCTCGTCGAGGCGTTTGTCGACATCCTCGTCGGTCACTTCGGGGTCGTGGTAGGGAACTTCGACATCCTGATAATCCTGGAGTTCGATCGTCGGAACCACTTCGAACTGAGCCTTGAACCGCAACGGTTCGCCATCATGGAAATGGACGTCCGAAATATCGGGGCGGCCCACCACGTTCAGGTTCTCGGCTTCGATCTGCTTCTGCAAATGCTTAGGAATCAGGTTCTCCAGCACTTGCTGCCGGATATCGCCCGAAAACTGTTTGCGGATCAGTGAGGCAGGAGCCTTTCCGGGGCGGAAGCCCGGCAGTTTGGCGCGCTTCTGGATATCGGTGGTTACCCGGCCGGCTTCGCTTTCCACTTCTTCAACGGGAATGGAAAGCTCCAGCGCGTGCTTGCAACCTTCTACTAGAGCCAAATGGGTTTTACCTCAGGAAAGATGTGATGGCTTAAGCTTCATCATACCACGTACAATGGGTTTGACCGTGTAGCCCGCGCCAGTCCGAAGGATGCATCTCAATTTCCAGACCGCTCTTCTCGATGTCCTATTATTGTGGATTCTTACGGCGCCCCACGAGTTTGCCCATGCCTGGGTGGCGACGCGTCTCGGCGACGATACCCCTAGCCGCGAGGGGCGGGTCACGCTGTCCCCGCTGGCGCATGTCGACTGGATCGGGACAACCATCCTTCCCTTCATCACGTCGCTGCTGGGCGCCGGATTTCTGGGGTGGGGAAAGCCGGTCCACACCGAGACGGCAAAACTCCGCGGCGGCTTGAACGGCTTGGCCCTCGTCGCGCTGGCGGGTCCGGCGAGCAACGTCGTTATGGCGGTGATCCTGGCGATCGTAGCAATCTCCACGCTGCACGTGCTGCCTGCGCTAGCCGCGTTTTCGATCCAGGGCGTACGGCTCAGCCTGTACCTGGCGCTCTTCAACTTCCTCCCGGTGCCGCCGCTCGACGGGTCGAAGCTGCTGTTGGCGGCGCGGATTCCCCCAATCGTTTACATGGAGATCTCGCGCTTCGGTTTCATGCTGCTGATCGTGGCGATGGCGAGTACGCGCCTCGGCTACATGCTGAATGCCTGGAGCGACACCGCGGCTCTCGCAATCTTCCACGTGTTGAGATAACGGCGATTCGCCCCAAAGAAGTTGGCCGCGGATGAACGCCGATGAACACCGACTGAAAACAAGGACCTGGTACTAGCGTTTTCTTATCGGCGTTCATCCGCGTTCATCCGCGGCCAATTGGGTTTTCCAAACGCCTACCGCGCCAGCAATGGCTCGATGCTTTTCGCCACGCGCGCTGCCAGCGCCGCGTAACCCTGCTCGTTGAAGTGGACGCCATCCTGCGCGTGAAATTCGGGGTGGCCGTCGACCACCGCAAACAAATCGTCCACCGGTATCCCGCTCTTAGCCACAATCGCCGCGGCCGCCCGATTTCTGGCCACGACACGCTCGGTCTTCGGGTCCGCCTGCTCCAGTTGGTTCTTGCGGCGGACGTCCGTTGTGCTGGCCCAGATCAGCTTCGCATGGGGCGCGTGCCGGTGCAGCGTCGAAATGAGATCCGGCAGCGCGGCCGCGTATTCCGCTTCGTTATAGCCGTCGCCGTGCATGCCGTTATTGAAGTGAATGACGTCGAAGCTCTGTTCCTTCAGAATCAGCGCGACTTCATCGAGCAGCGCCGGGTCGCCTAGCGATTTTGAAGTCGCCATCCTCCCCACGTAAGCCTTGCCCTTGAGCAGCGCCTCCACCTGCTTGCCGTAACCGCGCGTGATCGAATCGCCGATCAGCAGGACGCGCGGAAGGTCGTGGCTGTTGGTATCCGGCAGCCAGACGTCCAGCCACTCGATGTTCTCCCGCACCACGTGCTTGGGGGCCGCCGCGGCCGCCACCGCCAGCAGCAAAAGGGTACACCAGGATTTCCGAACCCGCATAGTCTGCATTATGCCCCGAGCCGCCGCCGTTCTGATATCGTGGCCTCTGTGAACCGCGACATTCTCGAAACCGCCGACCCGGCGCTGTACGATATTCGCAGCAAGTCGCCGGGACCCGCGGGCACGCTCCCGATTACTCCGGAGATGCTGCTCCATCGTCCCTCGGGCGACCTCTTTGGCTGGAGCCAGAATGCCGGCATGGGCTGGGAGCCCTCGGCGCTCGGCGGCAAGGAGTTCCTGATCCTCAGCACGCACGGCGGAATCCGCGCGGCCGACGGTACGCCCGTGGCGCTCGGCTATCACACAGGCCATTGGGAAGTCGGCCTGCTGATGGACGCCGCGGCCAAAGAGTTGAAGTCGCGCGGCGCCGTCCCGTTCGCGGCCTATTGCACCGATCCGTGCGACGGCCGCACCCAGGGCACCACCGGAATGTTCGATTCGCTGCCCTACCGCAACGACGCGGCTTCGATCTTCCGCCGGCTGATCCGCTCGCTGCCCACGCGTTCCGGCGTGCTCGGTATCGCGACCTGCGACAAGGGCCTCCCCGCCATGATGATGGCGTTGGCCGCCACGCGCGACCTTCCGGCCATCCTCATCCCCGGCGGTGTCACGCTGCTTGCCGAAGATCACGAAGACGCGGGCAAGATCCAATCGGCCGGCGCCCGCTTCGCGCACGGGAAGATCACGCTCGAGGCCGCGGCCGAAGGATTGTGCCGCGCCTGCGCCACGCCGGGCGGCGGCTGCCAGTTTCTCGGAACGGCCGCCACTTCGCAGGTAGTCGGCGAGGCGCTCGGGATGTCGCTGCCGCATTCGGCGCTCGCGCCCTCCGGGCACCCGATCTGGATCGACATGGCGCGCCGCTCCGCGCGTGGCCGCTCTGGCGCTCGAAGCTGCGGGCATCCACATGGGCGATGTCCTCAGCGATGCCAGCGTGCGCAACGCCCTGGTGGTCCACGCGGCCTTCGGCGGATCGACCAACCTGGTGCTGCACCTGCCCGCCATCGCTCACGCGGCCGGGCTCGCCCGCCCCACGGTGGACGACTGGACCCGTATCAACCGCCAGACGCCCCGACTGGTCGACGCGATTCCCAACGGCCCCAAAGGACATCCGACCGTGCAGGTCTTCCTCGCGGGCGGTGTCCCCGAAGTCATGCTGCACCTGCGCCGCGCCGGACTGCTCGAAACGTCCGCCCGCACGGTGAGCGGCATGAAACTCGGGGACGTGCTCGACTGGTGGGAGCAATCCGAGAGGCGCGCCGCGCTCCGCCGCCTGCTTTGCGATCGCGACGGCGTCGACCCCGCCGACGTCATCATGGATCCCGATGGCGCTCGCCGCTGCGGACTCACTTCCACCGTGACCTTCCCCAAGGGCAACCTGGCGCCCGGCGGCTCGGTCATCAAAAGCACCGCCATCGACGCCTCGATGGTCGATGAGAGCGGCATCTACCGTCACGTGGGCCCCGCGCGCGTTTTCCGCACCGAGAAGACGGCGATCCAGGCGATCAAGAACGGCGCCATCCGCTCCGGCGACGTCCTGGTGCTGATGTGCCGCGGCCCGAAAGGCTCGGGCATGGAGGAGACTTTCGAGATCACCTCCGCGCTGCGCTATCTCGAATTCGGCAAGCACGTGGCGGTGATCACGGACGCGCGCTTCAGCGGCGTTTCGACGGGCGCCTGCATCGGGCACGTGACGCCGGAAGCGCTCTCCGGCGGTCCCATCGGCAAACTGCGGGAGGGTGACATCGTCGAAGTACGGATCGACCGGGTGAACCTCGAGGGCTCCGTCAATCTGCTGGTGAACGGCAGCGCCGAGGAAGGCGCCCGCGAGCTGGCCGCCCGCCCGATGCGCGACGATCTCGCGCCCGACCCCGCTCTGCCGCCCGAAACGCGGCTCTGGGCTGCGCTCCAGGATGCGAGCGGCGGCACCTGGGGCGGCTGTGTCTTCGACGTGGAAGCCATCGAACAGAGGCTGCAGCATTAGAGGTCTCGGTATGATTTCGAAAGGCGTGCAACAGATCCTCCGCGAGACCGCTCAGGATACCCGGCACGCGCTGCGGCTTTGGGCGAGCCGTCCCTGGCACACGGGCTTCGCGATTCTCGCGCTGGCCATCGGAATCGGGGCGAACGTCGGGGTCTTCAGCGTGGTGAACGGGTTGCTGCTGCGCTCTCTGCCGTTCCACGACGCCGCCAGCCTCGCCTATCTCCACTGGTTTCCCGTGCCTGCCGACAGCGCGAAGCAATTTCACGAGTGGCGCGGCGGGAGCTCCTACCTGACCGATGCGGCGGTCTTCGAAGAGCGGGACGCCAATCTCGGCGGAGGCGGAGCATGGCGGCGCGTGCAGGTCGCCCAGGCGTCGTCCAATTTCTTCACCATGATGGGGACGCAGCCGATTCTGGGCCGCGGATTCGCGCCGGGCGATGATGCCGATGGCACCGGTTGGGGTACGCCCGGGCGCAACGCCGTGGTGATCATCGGTTACGGACTCTGGCAGGAACTCTTCGCCGGCGATCCGAAGGCCCTAGGCGCGACGATCCTGCTCGACGGGAATCCGATGACGGTCATCGGCATCGCCCCACCGGGGTTCGACTATCCCGGCAAGGTCGCGATGTGGAAGCCGGCGGCGTTCAGTCCGGGCAACAAGGGTTGGGAAACCGTCGGACGTATCAAGCCGGGCGTTAGTTGGGCTCAGGCCCGTCAAGCCTTCGACGCCGAAGTCGAACGCTTGTCGCCGAATATTCCGCGCATGATGCGGATCAGGTATCCGTCGACCATGACTTCGCTGCGGGACGAACTGGCAGGTCCCGCCAGGAAGGGCTCGCTGATGCTGCTGGCGTGCGTGGTGTTGATCCTGCTGATCGCGTGCACGAACGTCGCGAACCTCCTGATGGCACGGACCGCCGACCGTGCCGCGGAACTTTCCATTCGGTCCGCACTGGGAGCCAGCCGGGCGCGGCTCGCGCAGCAATTGATGACCGAATGTCTGCTGCTTTCGCTGGTGTCGTCGGTCGCCGGGGTCCTGGTCGCCGCCGCCACCGCCACCGTCGCGGCGAAATTCCAGCCGGCACCTCTGAGCTCGCAGGCTTATGCGCTGCTCGACGGCCAGGTGCTCTTTTTTGCGCTGGCCGCCGCTGCGCTCAGTGGATTGCTCTTTGGCCTGATGCCCTCGGTTTACGCGACGCGCCTGCACTCGTTCTCGCTTCGAGGCTCCGGGAAGACCCACGGCGTGCGTTTTGCGCGAGAGGCGCTGGTCGCCTCCCAGGTCATGCTCACCATCGTTCTTCTGGCCGGCTCGATTTCCGTGGGCCGAGCGTTCATCCGGCTCATGCATGCCGACCGCGGCTTCGACTGCGCGGGCCTCGTGACGGTGAGCGTCTCCCTGATGGGAACGACGCATACCGGCGAAGGCCGCGGCCTGGCCTATTTTGAAGATCTGCTGGAGCGCATTCGCCGGCTGCCGGGTGTTCGCAGCGCGAGTGCCACGGAGTTCCTTCCTCTCGATGCGAAGGGCTTCTCCGGCGGACCACTCGCGCTCGACGGACGGCGGGCGAGCGAAAACTCGATGGCCGTCCCGATCCTGGCGGACTACTTCCGAACTATGGGCGGGCGCCTCATCGCCGGCCGCGAATTTACCGAGGCCGACATCCGGACTGGCGCCGAGGTCGCCGTCGTCAACGAGCATTTCGCCGGCGAGTTTGGTGCGCCCGCGGACGCCATCGGCCACAATGTGACCATCGGCAGAAACTGGAAACGGAACATCGTCGGCGTTGTCAAGGGGATCGACTATATGGCGGACGGGGCCAACTCGAACCAGGTCTACCTTCCTTCGCGATCGCCCGGCGGATTCCTCGGTTCGACGTTGGTGATCCGGGTCGCCGGCCGTGCCGAAGATCGGCTCGCGCAATTCCGCCAGACGATTCAGTCGGTCGATCCGCGAGTCCCGATCTTCGGAGTGAAAACCATGCAGCAGCGCCTGGACGACGCGCTGGCGCGTCCGCAGTTCTACCGGACGGCGCTGCTCTGCTTCGCGGCGTTCGCCCTGTTGCTGGCGGTGATCGGCATCTATGGCGTGGTCTCGTACAGCGTGGCGCAGCGGACGCACGAGATGGGAGTGCGGATGGCCCTGGGCGCGACGCCGGCCGGCCTGCGGATCGATTTCATCCGTCAGGGTCTGGTGACGATTGCGGCCGGTGCGGTTCCGGGCGTCGTCGCCGCTGTCCTCACCGGGCGATTCCTCGAAAGTCTGATCGAGGGAGCCAGGCCTGCGAATGCCGCGACCTACGCCGGCGCCCTCATCGCCATCGCCGCGGTTGCCGCTGCGGGAATCTGGATCGCGACCCGACCCGTCGCACGTCTCGATATCGTCGAGACCCTTCGCGCCGAGTAGCCGACTACAGCCCCTTTACCGCCCAGCCCTTGCGGTACTTGCGTTTCACAAAGGCGGTGGCTTCCGGGGAGTTCGTGAACTTCATCTTGTGGGCGTTCCACTGGAGCGTCGTCTTCGGGAACCGCGTCGCGATTGGCCCTAGCAGCACCGATTCCGTTAGAGGCGCCGAGTACTCGAAGCCGGTGGTGGTCTTCGTGTTCCCCAGGATTGCTTCCACGAACTGGAAGTAGTGGTTGACCGGTTCCTCGGCCGGCATCGCGAAGCCCTGGAACTGGTTCTCCGGGAGCAGTACCGGCATGCCGATGTGCGGCAGCAGCATCGCGCCTTTGGTTCCGATCAGGATCGAGCCCTGGCCGGGCAGCGTGCGTGTGCCGATCAGCGATTGAATCTCCTGCGGGGGGCGCTCGTCGCCGTCGTACCACGAGACATTGACGGTCTTACCTTCGGTCATCGGCGTCGCGGGGAACACATAGTGGATGATCGAATTCAGCGCCCAATTGTGCTGTCCCGGCGCGATACCTTCCGAGCGTACCGAAATCGGGGCAGTCAATTGCACGGCCTCGAAGACCGGGTCGAAGATATGGCAACCCATGTCGCCGAAAGTGGCGGTACCGAAATCCTGCCGCTTGCGCCAGTTTGCCGGGTGATAGTAATCGGTCAGGTACGGGCGCGGCGCCGCCGTGCCGATCCAGTGGTCCCAGTTGAGTGTGGCAGGCACGGGGTCGGAACGATCGGGCACCGGATCCGTGTCGCCCCACTTCTTTTCGCTCCAGGAATGCACCTCTTTGATCTTTCCGATCGCCCCGGAGTGTACCAGTGCCACCGCCGTCTTATATTCCTTGCTCGAGTGGATCTGGATTCCCATCTGGGTCACCAGCTTCTTCTTCGCGGCCATCTCCATCAGGCGGCGGCACTCGAAGATGTCGTGCGCCAGCGGCTTCTGCCCGTAGACGTGGAGGCCGAGCTCCATCGAGCTCATGGCCGTGGGTGCGTGCATATGATCCGGGGTGCCCACGCAGACGGCGTCGATATTTTTGCTCTCCTTATGGAGCATCTCGCGCCAATCCTGGTAGGTCCGCGCGCCCGGGTATTTCTGCTTGAGCCTTCCGAGACGGCTGGTGTCCACTTCGGCGACGCAAACCATCTTGACTTTCGGATGCCGCCCGATTCCGTCCAGCGTGAAAAACGCCATGTTGTCGGCGCCAAAGCTGGCCAGCCGAACTGTGCCGCTGGGCGGCGCAGAAATCAGATTTTTGATGAAGAAGGGTGCAGCCAGACCCCCGGCTGCCTGCCTCAGAAATGTGCGGCGGCTGCTGCCGCGAAGATCCGGTATCATATTTCCCACATTGTTGCAGAATTCCTGCCGAATATGGGCGAATCTTTGCGGCAGCCCGCCGGTTTGCCATCAACAATTAATGGTGATGGTGGAATTTGTTGTAGAGGTAGCCTCCGCCGGCGCCGAGCGCGCCGCCGATTAAAGCTCCCTTGCCTCCGCCGGCAATGCCTCCGATCACGGCTCCTCCCAGAGCGCTGCCGCCGATGATCTTGGCCTTCCGGTGGCTATGGTGGTGATGATATGCGGCGGGCGGCGGAGCGGGTTGCACAGGAACAACCGGCGTTACGTACGTCGACCGCGCCGCGGTCCCTTGACGATAATAGGCCCCGTTATGGGCGTAATTATGCGCGTAGTAATGATGGTGATGATGATAGTGCGTGTGATAATGCGCCTGCTGGACAGTGTGCCTGGGCTTCTTCGCTGTGTGCTTCGTATATTTCGCCTTGTGCCTGGTCTTCGCTTTGGCCGTGTCCTTTGCCGGCGTCGTATTTTGGTATGCGGCGGGTAGTACGACAGTTGGAGCGGCGTTACCCGCTGCGATGGCCGCCTGGTATCGAACCGGCGCCGAAGCAGCCGGTACACCGGCGTAGTGCGCCCAACCGATCGCAACCACGGCCGCCAGGCCGGCAATCCCGCAGGTCGTCAGCCCGCGTCGGATCACCGGGTTTGGTGACAGGTTCATAATCGTATCCCCCTTCTCAAGCTGCAAGCCTCGTGCCAGCCGGTGCCAGACGTCTGTAGTCGTACAATTCGGACTGCCGAAAAATGGGACAGAGGGTGAAGTCCCGCGATGCCTAATGTATCCGCCGGGAAAATTAAAAAGCCATTAAAATGGAGTCAACTTATTTGTTTTTAATGACTTGCGAGGAATTTAGCAGGCCGAAACCTATCGTTTTGCGCACTTCTGTGGGATACTCGATTATAGAACAGGTCTTCAACCCAGAATGTCCCAGTTGGACGACGCAGTCGCCAAATATAACAAGATGCTGGAGAGCGGTCCGTATCGTGACCTCGGCTGGGCCGAGGCCCTTCACGAGCGGATGGAGACCGCACACCTGTCTTCCGCCGGAAGACTGATCTGCCCGTTTCTTCGCCCGAATTTTCTATCCCGCCGGCAGTATGAATCGTTAGTTAAGACCGGCGAGTCTTTAATCGGCGCGATCGACCGCATGGAGCAGTTGGTGCTGAGCAATCCGGTGCTGCTTTCGCGGCTGGAATTGCTTCCGGCCGAAAAGATGCTGGCGTCGATCGACCCCGGCTACCAGGCTCTCGAAGTGGCCGCGCGGCTCGATTCGCACCTCAATAACGGGAACCTGCACTTTGTCCAGTACAACGCCGATTCTCCAAAGGGCGGAGGCTATTCGGATGCCCTGGCGGACCTTTTTTACGACATTCCGCCGGTCAAAGAATTCCGTAAGAAGTACTCTCTGACCAAGGTCGGCAGCCGCAAGCACTTACTCCACGCCTTACTCAAGTCTTATAAGCAGTTCGGCGGGACCAAGAAGCCCAACATCGCGATCGTGGAATTCCGCGCGCCCTTCGGTTCCGGACATAGCGAGTACGAGTTATTCCGCGATTACTTCCGGCAGGAGGGCTATTCGGTCGAGATCGTCGCTCCCGAGCAGCTCGAATACCGCAACGGCGTGCTTCGCCGGGCCAACTTCGAAATCGACGTGGTCTACCGCCGGCTGGGAGTTCAGGAGTTCCTGATCCGCTTCGATCTGGCGCACCCGCTGGTGCAGGCCTACCGCGACCGCGCCGTGTGCGTGGTAAATAGCTTTCGTTCCGAACTGGCACACAAAAAGGCGATGTTCGGCCTGCTGACCGACGAGAGCCTGACGGCGAAATTCCCGATCTCCGAACGCAAGGCCATCCGCGAGCACGTGCCGTGGACCCGCCTGGTGGCCGCCACCAAGACCACCTACGAAGATAAGACCATCGACCTGCCGGAGTTCATCACGCAGAACCGCGAACGGCTGGCTCTCAAGCCGAACGACGACTACAGCGATCTCCACACTTACTTCGGCTGGGAAATGGATGCTTCGGAATGGGATCGCGCCCTCAAGCAGGCGATGCGAGCGCCGTACGTGGTGCAGCAGCGCGTCGAACCCGTCCGCTCCGTATTCCCGCTAATGAATTTCGGGTTGCTCGAATTCCGCGAGCTGCAGGTGGATGTGCACCCGCATGCCTATCTCGGCAAGGTGCAGGGCTGCTCGAGTTGGCTTTCGACCGGGAGCACCGGCTTCTCTTCGGCCGCCGGCATCGCCCCGACCTTCATTCTCGATTCCAAGTAGTGTTTCCGCAGCGCGCGTCAGCCGCGAACTTCTGAACTCATTCCCGGCTCTTCGGGGCCGGGCACTTCGCCGTTCACCATCTTTTTCTGTGGTCCGCTGGTCTCCATGTAGATGGCGTTGGGCATCGCGAGCAGCATGTTCAAATTGGTCGACCCGCCGCCATGGCTCGCGACTTCGAGCCCGTAAGCATCGGCCACCGCCGCGATCTCCATCCACTCGGTGACACCGCCGGCCCGGCGATTGTCGGGTTGCACCACGTCGGCTCCGCGGCGCGCAATCAAGTCGGCGAAGGCGTACTTGGTGTTCAGGTTCTCGCCGGTCGCGATCCGCATGTCGAGCGCGCCGGCCAGCAGCGCGAAGCCCTCCATATCCTGCGGGGGCAGGGGCTCTTCGAGCCAGAAGCAGCCCAGGTCCTGGTAGACGCGCGCCCGCCGCAGCGCTTCGTTGCGATTGAAAACCTGGTTGGCGTCCACCATGATGCGGCGGTCTTTGCCGAGGATCTCCTGCGCGGCGCGGATGCGGCGGACATCCTCATCGGTCGAACCGCGCCCGACTTTGATCTTCACCGCATGATAGCCCTGTTCGACGGCGTTCGAGATCTGGCGCCGGAACTTGGAGAGATCGGCATCGTCGTCGTAATACCAGCCGCACATCGAGTACACGGGCATCCGGTCGCGGTACGCGCCGAGCATCTTGTACACCGGCAGCCCCGCCTGCTTCCCGAGGATGTCCCAGACCGCGATATCGACCGCCGCGATCGCAAACTGCGTGACCCCGCCGACACCCTGGTATTCGAGCGCCTTCCATAAGTCCTCACGGATCCGCCTGGGGTAGGCCGGATCTTTGCCGGCCAGCACCGGCTTGATCTCGCGCTCCAGAATCGCCTGTACCACCGCAGGACCGCCGCCGATCATTCCGAAACTGCTGCTGGCCCATCCGGTGATGCCCCCGTCGGTGCGAATACGAAGCACCACGGAGCCGCCCTCGGTTCCGAACTGGTGAATGGCGTCATAAAAGACGGTGCCCGGCGGATTTTTCCGGACCTCCGTTTCGATCCCCGTGATCTTGAGGGAGCCGCGCTGTTCGGCAGCCTTCCCCAAGCCTGCGCCGGCCAGCGGGAAGACGGCGGATTGTAATAACTGTCGCCGGTTCATGACTGTATCGAAAGTTATCACGGATAACGGCCGCGGCAAAGCAGGGCTTACATCACGGTGCCCGTTCGTGAATCAATGCTATACTCTTGGCGCGATGTCAATCGCGCTTGTTTCGGGGTCAGGTGCAGATTCGACTCAATTACCGCTCTCGTCCTAACCCTGAAGGGGGTGTACCGGTGCTCGATCTGGTGATCATTCGCGCTATATTCATTCTCGTTCTCACGTTTGCAGCATTCGAACTTCGTCCCTTCCAGTCCACACAGCTCGAAGCCGCGGTCGGCGGCCTGGTGCTGGGGCTGGTCATTATCTTCTTCGAGATGCGTCTCGAAAAAATCAGTCTGAAGCGGCTCATCGGAGCAGCTTTCGGTTCGCTTCTCGGAATGGCCGGCGCTTTACTCATGACGCTCGTTCTGAGCAAGGCCGCGCCGGAACCGTTTCTCGAAGTGTGCCTTCTGATGCTGATGACTTACGTCGGCCTGATCGTCGGCGCCAAGAAGGGCGATCTGCTCAACCTGGCGGCCCTGGGCGGCGTATTCGGTGGCGAGAAGAGTTCGAAGAAGTCCTTCAAGATTCTGGATACCAGCGTCATTATCGACGGCCGCATCGCCGATATTGCCGAGACCGGCTTTCTCGACGGGGTGCTGGTGATTCCGCAATTTGTGCTGCGCGAGTTGCAGCTGGTGGCCGATTCGGCCGATTCCATGAAACGCAACCGCGGCCGGCGCGGGCTCGACATCCTGCAGCGTGTCCAGAAGATGGCCCACCTGAACGTGCAGATTGTCGAAGAAGATTTTCCGCAGGTGCGGGAAGTCGACATGAAGCTGATCGAACTGGCCAAGGTCTACGACTGTAAAATCATCACGAACGACTTCAACCTGAACAAGGTAGCGCAACTCCACGGGGTCGAAGTGCTGAATATCAACGAATTGGCCAATTCCCTGAAGCCGATTGTGCTGCCGGGCGAAACCATGCGGGTCTTCATCCTCAAGGAAGGCAAGGAGTACAACCAGGGCGTGGCCTATCTGGATGACGGCACTATGGTGGTGGTGGATAACGCCAAGAAGATGATCTCGAAGACCATCGATATCTCGGTGACCAGCGTCCTACAGACCACCGCCGGCAAGATGATCTTCGGCAAATTCGATGAGCGTATGCACGCCGCCGCCGGCGCGGAGCGGCACGAACGGCCGGCCCGCAAGAATGATCCCCAGCCAATGACGAACGTCGGGCCGGAGAAAACCACGATAGAATCGTAAAGCACATGAAAGTCGCCGTGATATTGCCCGCCGCGGGCCTCGGCACCCGTATGGGGAAAGGCTCGGCGGAAAAAACGGGCACCAGCCGAAAGCAGTTCATGCTGCTCGAAGGCTCGCCCATCCTGATGCACACGGTGCGGAAGTTTGCCGCCTCGCCGCGCGTGTCCGAGATTGTCGTGGCTTTGCGGGCCGAAGACCTGGAATGGGCGAGCGGCATGCTGGCCGAGGAGTTTCCAGCCGACCGCGTGCGCGTGGTCGAAGGTGGCGATAGCCGCCAGCAATCGGTCGAGAACGCCCTGCGGAGTCTCCGGCCGGATACAGACCTGGTGGCCGTCCACGATGCGGTTCGTCCATTCATCGACCTGGAGACCATGCACGCGGTGTTCGACGAGGCTGCGGCAACCGGTGCGGCGATCGTCGCCGTGCCTGCGGTGGATACGGTAAAGCAGGTGACCCGCGGCACCGACCATGTGAAGGTCCGCTCTACTCTGCCGCGCGAAAAGCTGGTGATGGCGCAAACACCGCAGGTCTTCCGCTACGAGATCATCCAGAAGGCGTTCCAATCCGCCATGCTCGATGGCTTCACCGGCACCGACGAATCGAGCCTGGTGGAACGCATGGATATCGAAGTGAGCGTGATCCCGGGCAGCGATCGCAACATTAAGATCACCAAACCCGGCGACATGCACCTGGCACGGCTGTTCTTCCAGGAAGAGACCGAGGCGAGTAAGCATTGAGCGAGATCCGAACCGGGCTGGGATGGGATGTGCACCGTATCGCCCCAGGACGCCCGCTAATTCTGGGCGGTGTGACGGTGCCGTGCGAGTTCGGGCTGGAAGGGCATTCGGACGCCGATGTCCTGGCTCACGCCATTACTGACGCCATTCTGGGCGCCGCGGCGCTGGGGGATATCGGGATGCACTTCCCCGATTCGGACCCCCGCTGGAAAGGCTGTGACAGCCTCGTTTTTCTGCGCCACGCCCGCACCCTCGCGGAGCAGCGGGGTTTCCGGCTGCTGAATGTGGATTCGACCGTGATTCTGGAGCGCCCGAAGTTAAAAGATTACCGGCAACCCATCCGGGAACGGCTGGCCGCCGAACTCGGGCTGGACCTGGACCGGGTCTCGGTCAAATTCAAGACGGCTGAGAAAGTGGGACCGGTGGGGGAAGGACGCTCCGCAGAGTCTCAAGCCGTCGTGACGCTCGAAAAGGCCTGACTAGCAGGCCTTCAATAGACACATACGGCGCGCGGCACGGCGTGCCTTCAACCGTTCGTTGGCCTTTTTTTGTTTTTCGGCCGACACCACGGTTTGGCATGCATCACAGCGTTTCCGGATCCTCGACCGGGTCACAAACTCGGCGCCGCAACGGCGACACTGCTTCGTCATGGTCTCCTCGAGCGGGAGGATGCCCGGTTTCTTGGGTAGTAAGTGAGAATAATGGAAATCGCAATGATTCACGTCTTGCACCTCGCGTTTCTAAAAAGATTTCCGCCTCCGGAAGCCCGACACCCGAGTTGGGTGTAGTTACGCATCCACCGCTCCCGGCTGCGCAAAAACCCGACACTCGCCATGGACACACGCTTCAGGCAAGATTTCGATACTCCTCCGCATAAGATTGAGGTACAAGGAGTTCCAGGCCTGATGGATCGAAGTGGGGGTTTCGGATATTCGGGTCCGTCCTGGCAATGTCATGGTTCTCACAGTATACATGCACGCGACACGCCGAATTCAAGCCGCGTTCGGGGAAGCCGGGCGGTACACCTCGGTAGCCCCCAGCAGTTCCCACCGCAAGTGATTGACATAGAAAACCAACAGCGGCTCGGCGTAGACACCGCGAAATTTTTCGAAAACGCGATCTTCCCAGCCCTCCGTGAAATAGGGCTTGGGATCCATATCCTTGGCGAAAAACCCGTTCTCATGGGGCACGCCTAGGAAATCCAGGATGGCCGTGATCATATCGAGGTGCGAGACCAGGACTGACTGGGCTAGGTCTTTTCCGAAATCTTCATCGCCCGCGGAAATTCGCTCGAAGAACTTCGGGGCGGATTTACGCAGGATCTCGGTATTGAGCTTGTGCAGGTGGGCGCGCACCTTGAAGCCCTCATAAATCTGGTAAGTTCTGAGCTTGCCGATGGAGATGCTGCGCACGAGTTGTTGGAACGCATCTGGACCCATCGCCAGATAGACTGCCGAAATCTGCATAAAGGATCAGGTTATCACGCTCGGCCAAACAGGGCGAACGCAGCGTCGATGGTCCGCTGGGGTAAAATAGATAGGTTTTGGACAAAAATGGGAAATTTGATTATTCTGGGCTCCCAATGGGGCGATGAAGGTAAAGGGAAAATCGTCGACCTTTTCTCCGAGCGCTTCGACATCGTGGCGCGCTATCAGGGCGGCCATAATGCCGGCCATACGGTCTTCATCGGCGAAAAAAAATTCGTACTCAAGCTGATCCCGAGCGGCATTCTTCGGCCCGGCAAGCAGGCCGTGATCGGTAACGGCCTGGTCATCGATCCGGCGGCGCTGCTCTCCGAGATCGAAACGCTCGAGGCTGCCGGCGTCAACGTGCGCGGCCATCTGGCCATCAGCAACCGCGCGCACGTGCTGTTTCCGGCGCACCGCATGATGGAAAAGATGTCGGAAGGCCGGCCGGGACGCGTCTCGATCGGCACCACCTCGCGCGGCATCGGCCCGTGCTACGAGGATAAGACCGGCCGCCGGGGCATTCGCATCGCCGACCTGCTCGATACCGAATTCTTCCGCCAGCAGTACGACGCGGTGATGGAGGAAAAGGCTGCCATCGCCCAGGCCCTGGGGATCTACGAAGAGCTCGACCTGCGCGCCATCCGCGACCAGTACGAAGGTTTCGCCGAACGCATCCGGCCCATGGTGTGCGACACCGCGACGCTGCTGAACCGCGCGGTCCGCGAGGGCAAGTCGATCCTGTTCGAGGGCGCGCAGGGCACCATGCTCGATATCGACCACGGGACGTACCCCTTCGTGACCTCGTCGAGCGCCAGCGCGGGCGGCGCGTGTACGGGAACCGGCATCGCGCCCACGCGCATCGGCGGCGTGATCGGCGTTTCGAAAGCCTACATCACGCGAGTCGGCGGCGGACCGTTCCCCACCGAGGCCCTCGACGTTGCGGGCGACCGCATCCGCGAGCGCGGCAAGGAGTTCGGCGCGGTGACCGGAAGGCCTCGCCGCTGCGGCTGGTTCGATGTGCCGCTGCTGCGTTATACCGCGGCCATCAACGGTTTCGACAGCGTCATCATTACCAAGCTCGACGTGCTCGATGAGTTCGAACAGATTAAGGTCTGCACCGGCTACCAGTTGGGCGGCCGGGTGATCGACGAGATGCCGGCCACTGTGCGCGAGATCGAAAAGATCGAGCCGGTTTACGATTGCGTGCCGGGCTGGGGAATATCGACCTTCGGAATTTCGGACTATGGCACTCTGCCCGAGAAAGCTCGCAACTACCTGAATTACCTCGAAAGGCTCACGGGCGTCGAGATCGGTGCGGTGTCGACCGGTCCGGAGCGCAACCAGACCATCGTACGGCCGGGCTCACGGTTCGAGAAGCTGGTCGGGGGCGCGTAGGATCCGCGTGCGTCCGCTGTTTCTTGCCGCCGTCTTCCTCGGCCTGGTGCACGCGCAGGACGCGCGCGAGATCGTCCGGCGCGCGGTCGCGGCCGACCATCGATCGGCCGAAGCCTGGCGCCATTACGCTTTCTATCAACGCAACCAGGTGAAGGAGTTCGACGGCGGCGGCAAACTCAAGAAGAGCGACGACCGCACCTTCGACGTCACCGTGGTCGATGGCTCTCCTTATCGCCGGTTGGTGGCGCGCAACGGCCAGCCGATCAGCTCGGCCGAGCAGCAGGCGGAGCAGGAAAAACTGAAGCTGGGAGCCGAGCAGCGCCGCCAGGAGAGTCCGCAGCAGCGCGAACGCCGCGTCAAAGAGTGGCACCAGAAACAGGACAAGCAGCGGGAGCCGCTCCAGGAGCTGCCTGAGGCTTTCGACTTCCAGATCGTGGCCCAGGAAGCCCCCGGCGGAGTGCCGGTCTGGGTCATCGACGCCACGCCGCGCAAGGGCTACAAGCCCAAACTGTCTTCGGCCTCCTTTTTTTCCAAAGTGAAGGCGCGGCTCTGGATCGCGAAAAGGGATTACGCCTGGGTCAAAATCGATATGGAGGCGATGGACACCATCTCGTTCGGTGCCATCGTGCTGCGCCTGGCTCGGGGCAGCCGCCTGGTGATCGACCAGACGCACGTGAATAACGAAGTGTGGCTCCCCAGTCATGCGACGGTCGAGGCTTCGGCGCGCATTCTGCTGGTTAAGGTCATGCGTGCCGAGTACCACTTCACGTTCAGCGATTACCGGAAAATCGATTGACTGTTTCGCTTTTGTTTCGCCTGAGATAAACTGAAGCCGATGCGACTGGTGACGGGGCCCGCGGGTTCCGGCAAAACCTCAATCGTCCTCGAGCAGCTTCGCGAGGCGCTGCGCGCGAACGACCGTGCGGTCCGCCTGCTGGTGCCCACCGCCACCATGGCGCAGCACCTGCAAAACCGTCTGGCCCGCGAAGGGTTCGTCTTCAGCCCGGCGCTGGTGCAGACTCTCTCGGGGTTCGTGGACGAGTGGGCGGCGGCCCTGCCGCAGGTGCCGGACGCGGTGCTCTACCTGGTGGTAGAGCAGGCGGTGGAGCGCGCGCGGCGTCCCGAATTCGCGCGGGTGGCGCACCTGGCGGGGTTCGCGGCGTCGGTGGCGCGGACCATCGGAGAGTTTGCGTCGGCTGGCTGCGACAGCGCGCAGCTGGCTGGCCACCTGCCGGAGGCTCCGCTGGCGGCGGCATTCCTCGCGGTGTATCGCGAGGTCGATCGCGAGCTCGAACGCCGCGGGCTGTGGCTGCGCGCACGGCGCCTGGAACACGCGGCCGAACGCATCGCGCGCGAAGGCGCGAAAGGGATCCGCATGATTTGGATGGACGGCTTCCACGCGCTGCCCGATCCGGAACTGCGGGTCATCGCGGCGCTCGGCCGTCACAGCGAACTCACCCTGACCCTTACCGACACCGACTTGACCGGGGCATCGCGCGCGCGGCTGCTCTCGATCGGCTTCGACGAAGAAGGCGCCGGGCATTCGCGGCGATCATCCGCGCTGGCGCTGGTGAAGGCCGCGGGCATCGAGCGGGAGGCCGAAGAGATCGCCCGCCGCATTCTCGAACAGGCCGCGGCAGGGCGTCCGTTTCGCGAGATCGGAATCGTGGTGCGTGCCGCCGATTCCTACGTGCCGGTGCTGCGGACCACGCTCGGACGCTTCGGTATTCCGGCGCGCTTCTATTTCGACGAAGACCTGGAGCGGCAGCCCGCGGTGCGTTTCCTGAGCGGCCTGATGGATGCCATGCTGGCCGGCTGGGACCACGCGCAGACGCTCGCCGTGCTGCGGCTCGCGCCGCGCTTTGCCGATGCCAATGCCATCGACCGCTTCGATTTCGACGTCCGCGCGCAGATTCCGAATACGGGCCTGGGCGAGTTGAAGTCGCTGCTGATCGGCGAGGAAGGCCAGCCGCGCTATGCCGGCGCCGAACGCCTTCTGCGCAAGATCGATTCTCTAGCGGCGATCGAGGAGTGGAATTCGTTCTCGCTCACTCCGAAGGATTGGGCGGCGCGCCTGCGGACGCTCGGCAGCCTCTACCGCCCGGCACGCCCCGCCGATGGCGCCGGCCATGACGTTGC
This sequence comes from Terriglobia bacterium, assembly GCA_963796675.1. GTDB lineage: Bacteria > Acidobacteriota > Terriglobia > Bryobacterales > Bryobacteraceae > CAWCDJ01. The sequence goes on along the minus strand of CAWCMS010000008.1, from coordinate 508,026 downwards.
CATCGAGTTGCGCACGCAGGCGGCGGCGCTGCAGGGGTTCGAAGAGGCGCTGCTCGAGGCAGCCGAGGCGCTCGAAGCCCGCGCCATCGGGCTCGCCGAATATTGGCGGGCGGTGAAAGCGGTGCTGCGGCTCAAGCCGCTGCGCGTGCCCGACCGCCGCCGCAACGTGGTGCACGTGCTGAGCGCGCCGGAAGCGCGGCAGTGGGTACTGCCCGTGGTTTTCGTGTGCGGCATGGTGGAGAAGCAGTTCCCGCAATTCCACCGCCAGGAGCCGTTCTTCCCCGATGCCGCGCGCTGCCGTTTGAACGCCGCCGGCATTCGCGTCCGCACCGCCGAGGAGTTCGAGCGCGAAGAGCGCGCGCTGTTCGACGCGGCGGTGAGCCGCGCGACGCTGCTCACGGTCCTCACCTATCCGGAGTTCGACGCGCGCGGCGACCGCAACCTTCCTTCGTTGTTTCTCGAAGACCTGCACCTGCCGCCGGAGGATGCGCCGCTCGTGCGTGTGCGGCCGAGATTTGCCCTGCCACCGGAGCGCGCGGTGCAGATCGAGGCTCCGGCGCTGCGCGAGTTTCTCCGCGTAAAATCGGCGCGGCAATCGCCCACCAAGCTCGAGACTTATCTGAATTGCCCGTTCCAATATTTTGCCGGGCGGACGCTGCGCCTCTCGGAACCGCCGCCGCTGCCCGAAAAGCGGCTCGATTTTCTCACGCAGGGCAACATCGTACACGCCGTGCTGGCGCGCTGGTATCCGGCGCCGCACGATATCGAAGCGCTCTTCGCCGAGGAGTTTGCGCGAGTGCTCGAAGAGAAGCGGATTCCCTGGGGCTATCACACCGAGCGTCTGCGGAATGCGATGCTCGAAGACCTGCGCGCTTTTGCGAATGACGGCCGATGGCCGATCCCCGGGCTCGAGGCACTCACGGAACAGTCCTTCGAGTTCTCCCTGAGCGATTCCCTCACGATCTCCGGCAAGATCGACCGGCTCGACAAATCGCCTGACGGCCGCGGCTGGGTTACCGATTACAAATACAGCCGCGCCATCAAGGCCAAGGTCGAAGACACCGAGCCTGCTGCAGGCGCCACTTTATCTGATGGCGGCCGAGCGGGTATTCGGTGTGGAGCCTGCGGGCATGTTGTATGTCGGGCTGAAGGGCGGCGTGCAGACAGCGGGCTGGGAGGATGGTCTGCCCGAAGGCTTCTTCGAAAATGCCGAGGCGCGCACAATCGAGGCACGTGGAGCAGATCCGCGCGGGCCGCATCGCACCCGATCCGGCCGATCGCGACAAGTGCCGGTACTGCGACTACCGCGACGCCTGCCGCCTGGAGACGCGCGCCGAAGAAGCCGCGGCGGAGGGCGCATGAGGGAAGTGCAATTCACAGCCGCGCAGTTGGACGCCGTCGATATCGCCAAGCGCCACCTCGATGCCTGCGTGGTCGCGGGCCCGGGTTCCGGCAAGACCACGGTGCTGGTGGAATACTTCCGCCGCCTGGTGGAAGAGGGCGTCGACCCGCTCCGCATTCTCGCCATCACGTTCACCGAAAAGGCCGCGGGCAACATGCGGAAGAAACTGGCCGAGGCGTTTCAGGAGCAGCCGTCCATCCGCGCCCGTCTCGAGCGGGCCTGGGTCTCGACGGTGCACGGCTTCTGCGCGCGGCTGCTGCGCGAGAACTCGGTCTTCGCAGGCGTCGACCCGGAGTTTCAGGTGGCGGACGTGCGCGACGCTTCGCGGCTCCAGCATGAAGCCATTCACGTGGCGATCGACCAACTGTTCCACGAATATCCGGCGGCCGTGCGGCGGCTGATCCGCGGGCTTTCCTCGTGGGAATTCGAAGAGGCCGTGCTTTCGGCCTATGACGCGATGCGCGGCGCGGGCGTCCGCGTGGAGGAACTGGCGAGCTACGCCGCTCCCGCGGGCACGACCGTTGCCGAGGTGGAGGATACGCTGCGCGCGCTGGTGAACGAGCCGGTCGACGCAGTGGAACCCGGCGCAGAAGCTGCAACTTGGGGCGGCGCTCGAAGGGGCCGGGCGAATCGTATCGGCGGCCGCTCCGCTCGAAGGGCTCGAGGCCATCGAAGCGTTCTCCTGCAACCTCAATAAGTGCAAGCGCGGCAACAACGCTTACCTAGTGCTCAAGCGCCTCAAGGACCAGATCGAGGACCTTCGCTATACCTTGATCACCGAGCATTACGCAGCAGAGCGGCAGATGCTGCTCGATATCCTGCGCCGTTTCGACCGCCTGTACCGCGAAGGCAAGGCCCAGGCCGGCATGCTCGATTTCTCGGACCTGGAAGAGTACACCGTGCGGCTGCTCGAAGATCACGCGGAGACGCGAGAGCGCCTGGCCGCGCAGTTCGATCACATCCTGATGGACGAATTTCAGGACACCAACGGCCAGCAGGCCCGCCTGCTGCAGTTGGTTCGGCCTGCCCGACCGTTTTTACGCGGTGGGCGACATCAACCAATCGATCTTCGGCTTCCGCCATGCCGAACCGCAGGGCTTCCGCGAATTTCGCGACGATGTAGAACGCCGCGGAAAGCACCTGGTCGAGCTGATCGACAACTTCCGCAGCCGCGCCGAGATCCTGAGCGCTGTCGAGACCGTGCTCAACGGCCAGCCCGGCATCGAAGCGCGCAGCCTGGTGGCAGGGCGTAAGTTCGAAACCGAAAAGCCATATGCGGTCGAGACGATCTATGCGCCCGGCGAGGCCGAGGAGGCGCGGTGGGTGGCGCGGCGCATCCTGGAACTGACCGGCCCGGAGATCCGCTTCCGCGACGTCGCAATTTTGGTGCGGAATACCGAGGTCATCGGCGCCTTCACCGAAGCATTCGAGGAAGCCGGCATCCCCTACATCGTCAACAGCGGCCGCGGATTCTACGAGACGCGCGAGGTGAACGACCTCACCCACCTCTTGCGAACGATCGCCAATCCGCGTGACGAGATCAGTGTGGCGGTGGTGCTGCGCTCGCCGCTGGTGGGCGTCTCGGATGAAGCGCTTCTGGCGCTGCGCACCATGGGCGACAACCTGGGGGCGGCGCTGATGCGCCTGGGCGATGCCGACGCGGAACGCTTCGACGCAGCCGACTTCGCGGCACTGCGGCGTTTTGCCGCGCGTTTGCGGACGTGGCGGGTGCGGCGCGAATCGGTGACCTTCGACCGGCTGCTCGCGGCCGCGCTGGACGACTGCGGCTACCGCCCGGCGGCGGCCGCGCGAGGCGACGCCACCATCGACAAGTTTCTGGCGCAGGCGCGGACCGCGGCGCGGCGGCAGTCGCTCGACGAGTTCGTGCTGGAGCTGGCGCAGGTTCGCGAAGAGAATCCGCGTGAGCAGGACGCGCCGCCTGAAGATGCGGCGGACACCGTCAAGGTGATGACCGTGCACTCGGCCAAGGGACTCGAGTTTCCGGTGGTATTCGTGGCGGCGATCCACAAGGGCATCGATAGCAGCGTGCCGGTGATCGCGTTTTCGCCCAGGTATGGCTTGGGCGCGCGCTGGCGCAACCCGGCCAAGCGGGAAGACAAGAACGACCGCTTCCTTCGTGCAATCCACGAAGAGCGCAAGCTGCGCGAGGAGGCCGAGAGCCGGCGCCTGCTCTACGTGGCCATGACGCGCGCCGAGGATCACCTGGTGCTGAGTTTTTCGGGGCCACGCCTGCAGAACTGGGCAGCCGTGCTGGCCGACGCGCTGGAGCTCGAACTCGAGGTGCCGCGCGAGGAAACGCTCGAGCGCAGCGCGCCCGACGGAAAACGCTGGGATCTGCGGCTGCTCGTGGCCACCGCCGCGCCGGAGTTACTGCCGCGACCCAACATTCAGGAGGCCGCGCGGCAGGCCGCACTCGCCGGCCCGCCGGTGATCTCGGAGCAGCAGGATAGCAACGCCACGGTGACCGCGCTCGCGAATTTCGCCGGCTGTCCGCGCCGCTATTACCTGGGACGCTACCTGGGGTTCGAGGCGCGGCCTCGCGGCACCGCGGCCGAGGGCCAGCTTTCGGCCAGCGAGCTCGGCACGCAGGTCCACGAGTTGCTGGCAGGGCGTCCTGTGCCCGCGCCCGATCCGGAGGCCCTCAAGCTGGCGTCCGTCTTCGAGCAAAGCGCCCTCGGGCGCCGCGCGGCGAAGGCGGCGCGAAGGGAGCGGGAGTTCGATTTTCTGATCGCGGTGGAGGGGCTGGTCGTTCGCGGCCAGGTCGACCTGTGGTTCGAAGAGGGCGGGGACTTAGTGATCGTGGACTACAAGACCGACGCCGTCTCGGGCCCGCAGGCGCACCAGCGGGCCGAAGACTACGCCCTGCAATTGAAGCTCTACGCGATGGCGGTGGAGCAGGTGGCGGGCCGTGCGCCGACCCGCGCCTATCTGCATTTCCTGCGGCCGAACACGATCGTCGAAATCGACCTGCGGCCGTCGCTGCTCGACTCTCCCGAGCAGACCGTGCGGGATTTTGAGGAGGCCCAGGACCGGCTGGAGTTTCCGCTGAACATCGGCAGTCATTGCGTTCGCTGCCAGTTCTATAAAGACCTCTGCCCTGCCGCGGGGTAGCGCCTGCGCTACTGCATCTTCCGTTCGAGGTGCCGGGCCACGCGGGCGTGAGGCTTCATGATCTCCTGAAGCTGGTCTTCCGGAATCGTGAACGACACGTTCAGTAGATTGCCCTGCGGAGCGATCGTCAAACTTGCCAGCAGCGTCTTCAATCCGGCGTTGTTCTGGCTCTGCATCTGCGCCAGGCTGGCCAGAAGCTTCAGGGCATCGCCCATCTGCTGCGCATTTTGTGTGGTGTCGGCTTGCGCCTGCGCGGTGACCACGACATTGGCGCCGAACTTGACCCCGCCGGCTGCCTGCTGGATGCTTTGGAACGCGCCCGAGCCCTGTGTGCCGACGCCCGGCAATCCCGGCGCGCCCTTGGGGACCGTCAGCGACGCGGTCGGAATCAGTGAGACCGCCCAGGCGTCCTGCGAGCCGCTCCACTGGTTCACCTGCACCGTCAGCGCGGCAGGCAGCGGCGCCGGCGTGGTCTGCCGGTCGATGGCGCCCTCGACGCTGGCCAGGTCGCCCGCGGCCGCGATGGTCGAACTCAGGAATGCGAGAGCATTCTCGCCTTTGGGGTCGGTGAGGAGGGTGACGCCGCCATAAGTCGTGGTCTTGGCGCCATGCAGCGTAGCCGCCGTCAGGATTTTGGCGGTGTCGAACGTGCCCCGGGCCACCAACAGGCCCGCATGGTTCTTAGGTTCGCCGGTGGTGGCCACCAGGACTTCGTGAACGTCGCGGGTCGGGTCGAAGCCGGTCTGAGACGCCAGTTGCTGCAGATCCTGATTCTGCGAGGATTGCATGAGGCCCAGCACATATTGGCCGAACGGAGTGGTTTTCGCCTGATCTACGTTGACGCCCGCCAGTACCTTGGCGTCGGGCATAACCAGGTTGAGCAACTGCGGGTCGGCGGCCTTCGCGGGCAGGGCCGCGGTCAACAGCGCGGCGAATGTCGTGGTAGTCAGCAGCGTTCGTGCGTTCATAACATCCAGGACGAGGTCCTTTCCCCTTTATTAACGTAGAGCCGGCCTGTAAAGTTCGGGTTCAATGGCCTACCGGCACCTGATCAACAATTTCGATGCCAAAACCTTCCAGCGCAACGATCTTCCGGGGATGGTTGGTGAGCAGCCGTATGGTGTGGAGCCCCAGATCCGACAGAATCTGGGCGCCAATGCCATGTTCGTGCTGGAGTTGCCGCTGGCCCGCTTCGCCCTTGTAGTGCATGAAGTCGCGGCCGTGCGAAACCATCCGTGGACCGGCGGCCGTTTCCCGTTCGATGCGGAAGCCCGGGCCGCTTTCGTGCAGGTAGACCAGCACGCCGCTGCCCTCCTCGGCGATGGCGCGAAGCGAATTGCGGACCAGGCGGTTGCAGTCGCACGCGGTCGAGCCGAAAACGTCGCCGTACAGGCAGCGCGAATGCATCCGGACCAGTACATCTTCCCGGCCCGCGACTTCTCCCCGTACCAGCGCCAGGTGATATTCGGGGTTCAGATCGGTGGTGTAAGCGATGGTGCGGAACTCGCCGAATTCGGTGTCGATGCAGCCTTCGGCGGCGCGGCGGACGAACTTCTCGTTCTTCAGACGGTAGCGGATCAGTTCCGCCACCGAGATCATCTTCAGCCCATGCCGGGTGCAGAACTCGATGAGTTCGGGCACGCGCGCCATGGTGCCGTCTTCATTCATGATTTCGCAGATCACGCCGGCGGGTGTCATGCCGGCCATGCGGGATAGGTCCACCGCGGCCTCGGTCTGTCCCGCGCGCACCAGCACGCCGCCCTCGCGAGCGCGCAGGGGGAAGACGTGGCCAGGACGGGCGAGATCGGCCGGCCGGCAATCGGGGTCGATGGTCTGGAGGATCGTGCGGGCACGATCGCCGGCGGAGATCCCGGTGGTCACGCCGTCGCGCGCGTCGATCGATTCGCAGAAGGCCGTTCCGAAGTTCGAGGTATTGGTGGGGCTCATCAGCGGCAGCCGCAGGTAGTCGCAGCGCTCCGCGTTCAGAGCGAGGCAGATCAGGCCGCGGCCGTGAGTGGCCATGAAATTGATGATCTCGGGCGTGACCTTTTCGGCGGCGATGGTGAGGTCGCCTTCGTTTTCGCGATCCTCGTCGTCCACCACGATCAGAATACGCCCGCCGCGGATCTCCTCAATTGCCTCCGGAACGGAAATGAAGGGCATAATTCATTGTATCCATTAGGTCTTGGGTATCCACCTAAGCGCTGCTACGCTAAGATGAAAACTGGACCGTTGTTCCGGATTTTGAGATCCGTCGATGTTCCTTTTTTTGCCCATGCTGCCCTCTTTACCGGGACTGCACCTGACCGGGGTGATCGACATCCTCCTGGTGGCGTTCCTGGTGTATCAAGCTCTAATGGTGGTGCGGGGCACGCGCGCCGGCCACATTCTGATCGGCATCCTCATCATGGTGGTGCTGTACGGAGTGGCGTCGTGGGCGGGGCTGGAGGCGCTGCGTTCGCTGCTCTCGTTCATCGTCCCGTATATCGGGCTGGCGATCATCGTCCTGTTTCAGTCGGAGATCCGCCGCACGCTCGCCCGCCTTGGCCGCAAACGATGGTTCGGACTGGCCGGAGGATATCGCGCGCCCGAGTCGGTCAACGAAATCCTGTTCGCCGTGGAGCGCCTGGCCGAAGAGAAGATCGGCGCGCTGATCGTGCTGGAGCGCGATATCGGGCTGCGGACTTTCATTGAAAGCGGCGTGATGCTTGACGCGCGCATCTCGCGCGACCTGCTGCTCACCATCTTTCAACCGGGATTGCCGCTGCACGACGGCGCGGTCATCGTGCAGAAGGACCGCATCGCCGCGGCGGCCTGCTTCCTGCCGTTGACCACGAACCCCGCCCTTTCGCGCAAGCTCGGCACGCGGCACCGCGCCGCCATCGGCATCACCGAAGAGACGGACTGCCTTTCGATCGTGGTCTCCGAAGAGACCGGCCGAATCTCCGTAGCGGCGTTCGGCGACCTGATCCAGGGGCTGAGCATTCCCGACCTGGTGGAACGCATCAACCGCCATTTTGAAGTGCAGCGGCCCACACCCATGCACATCGACGAGTTCGCGGCCGATATCCCGCTCTCCTCCGCGGACGTCGCCGACCAGGAGGCGCGCTCCACCGAAAGGTTGAACCAGCCATGAAAGTACTGCGGTGGGTCGGCAGGTTTCTGGTGGAGAATACCGGCTGGAAGCTGCTTTCCCTGTTGATCGCCATCATCCTGTGGGCGCTGGTGGCCTCGGAGCCGGAGATGGCAGCCTTCGCCACGGCGCCGGTGGAGTACAAGAACCTGCCCGACGATCTCGAAATCAGCTCGGAGCCCGTGACCGAGGTCTCGCTCGAACTGCGCGGCTCTTCGGGTGAACTGCGGGGGATCTCCGATGGCGCGCTGCGGCCGGCGGTGATCCTCGATATGTCGGGTGTGCGGCCGGGCGAGCACACCTTCGCGATCAATAGCAGCGGTGTGAAACTGGCACGCGGCTTGCGGCTGATACGCGCCATCCCTTCGGAGGTCCGGCTGGACTTCGACCGGCGCGTGGTCAAGAACGTTCGCGTGATACCCCGGTTCACAGGCGAAGATAAGAACGGGTACGTGGTCGAGAAGTGGTCGATCGTGCCGCCGGAGTTGCAGGTTTCGGGTCCGGAGGACCACGTCGCGACGATACACCAAGTGGTGACGGATCCGATCGACGTGTCGAACGTGCTGGGGACATCGGAGTTTCGCGTGAATGCATACGTGGGCGACTCCTACGTGCGCTTTCACACGTCCCCACAGGTCGCGGTTTCGGTCACTATGAAGAAGAAGTAACCAATGATAACGGAGGAGAACCTTGGGTAAGGAGCTGTTTGGAACGGATGGAATTCGCGGAGTGGCCGGAGAGTACCCGCTCGATCCGCGCACGGTCTTCGCATTCGGCGTGGCCCTGGGCCGCGACGTGGCGGCGGCCGAGCCGGGTGCGGAGATCCTGATCGGCACGGACACCCGCGAATCCGGAGAGTGGATTGCCGCGACCGTGGCCGGGGGCCTTGAGACCTGCGGCATACGCGTGCGCTTCGCCGGCGTGGTGACGACGCCGGGGGTGGCATACCTCACGCGTACCGGCCCATTCCGGGCCGGGGTCATGATTTCGGCCTCGCACAATCCCTACCAGGACAACGGCCTCAAAGTTTTCAGCCATAGCGGCTTCAAACTGCCCGACGAGGAGGAGCACACGATCGAGCAGGAGATCCTGCGCCTTCGCGAAGCTCACGAAGAGCCGCACACTGTCACCCTCACGGTGGATGAAAGTCTGGCGCGGCAGTATACGGATTACCTGGCATCGTCGGCGGCGGTGCGGTTCGATGGGATGAAACTGGCGCTCGATTGCGGCAACGGCGCTGCCTACCGGCTGGCTCCCGAGCTGTTCCGGCGCCTCGGCGCCACGGTCACGGCGATCTGCGTGGAGCCGAACGGCCGCAACATCAACCTGGGATGCGGGGCGCTGCATCTGGGCAAATTGCAGGAAGCAGTTGTCTCCGGCGGCCAGGATTTCGGAGTGGCGTTCGATGGCGACGCGGACCGCGCCATCTTCGTCGCGCGCAGCGGCAAGATCGTCGATGGAGACGCCGTGCTGCTGACCGTGGGCCGCGCATTGAAAGCCGCCGGCCGGCTGCCTGGCGATACGGTGGTGGCCACGGTGATGTCGAACCTCGGTCTCGAAAAGGCGCTGGGGCGCGAAGGCATCCGCATGGTGCGAACGCCGGTGGGCGATAAATACGTGCTCGAAGAGATGGTGCGGTTAGGCGCCGCGCTCGGCGGCGAGCAGTCCGGCCACGTCATCTTCCGCGACTATGCCACCACGGGCGACGGCATGCTGACGGCGCTGCGGGTGCTCGAAATCGCGCATACCGCGGGCGCCGGCCTCGACGAACTCACCGCCGATCTCCGCGTCTTCCCGCAAAAGCTGGTGAACGTGCGGGTCAAGGAGAAAAAGGCGCTGACGGAGGTCCCCGCGGTCGCCGAAGAGATCCGCCGCGTGGAGGAAGCCTTCGCCGGATCGGGCCGCGTGCTGGTGCGGTTTTCCGGAACCGAGCCGCTGGCCCGCGTAATGGTGGAAGGGCCGGACCTCAAGGACGTCGAGGCATTCAGCGAAAGCATCGCGGAGACCATTCGGCGGTCGATGGGCGCCTCGTAGTTTCGTCCATGCGGCTGTACTACTGCGACCACTACTCGTTCCCGCTACCCGCGGGCCACAAGTTTCCGGTCGCCAAGTACGCGCTGCTCCGCGGATTGCTCGAGGCGCACGGCGGCTTCGAATTGACGCCCGCGAGATTTGCCGATCCCGCGGAGATCGAGCGGGCCCACGATCCGGAATACGTGCGGGCATTCCTCGACGGGTCGGTGGATTCGCGCATCATGCGCCGGATCGGATTTCCGTGGTCCCGGGAATTGGTGCACCGCACCCTGGCATCGGTGGGAGGCACGCTCGCCGCGACCGCCGACGCTCTGGAGACCGGCTTCGGCGGCAATCTCGCCGGCGGCACCCACCATGCCTTCCGCGCGGAAGGCTCCGGATTCTGCGTATTCAACGATCTGGCGGTCGCTATCCGCACGGCCGGGCGCCGCGCCGCGGTCATCGACCTGGATGTCCACCAGGGCGATGGGACCGCCGCCATCTTCGAGGACGACCCGCGCGTCCTGACCGTCTCCATGCACGGAGAGAACAACTTCCCGTTTCACAAGCAGCGCAGCCGTATCGATATCGGGCTGGCCGACGGAACCGGCGACGCAGAATACCTGGAGAGGCTCGGCGGCCTGTTTCCGGCTATACGCGATTTTGGGGCGGAAATCCTTTTCTATCAATCGGGTGTGGACGGTCTGGAAGGTGATCGCCTGGGCCGCCTGCGGCTCTCGGCCGAAGGTCTGCGGGAACGGGACGCCACCGTGTTCGGATGGGCAACGAGCCTGGGCGCGCCCCTGGTGGTCACTTTGGGGGGCGGATATGCCGAACCGATCGAAAGGACCGCCCAGGCGCACGCGCAAACTTTCTGTGTAGCCCTCCGGTCGCGGGGCGGTTCGCAACCAACTACTTTCGTCGGACGTCTTACGGATTGACAGGTTTTTCACGCCTGGTTCCACGGAAACTCGTGTTCCGCGGACCAATCCGGCGGGTGTTTTCCTCCGAGCGCCCGCCGGTTTTGTTTTTCAGACGCGGTTGAGCACCAGGGCCGAGTTCTTGCTGCCGAAGGCAATGCAGTTGGCCACGGCGTGCTCGATCAGGAGGCGGCGTCCCGGCGTCGGGACATAATCGAGATCGCAATCCGGATCCGGTTCATCCACGTTGATGGTAGGAGGAACCACGCCGTCGCGCATGGCGAGTAGGGTGGCGGCCACTCCGGCGGCCCCGCAGGCTCCCTGCGGATGCCCGATCAGGCTCTTGAGGGACGACCCCGCCAGGCGGTACGCGTGGCCGTTGAAGGCAAGCTTGACCGCGCGGGTTTCGATGCGGTCGTTGAGCTCGGTCGAGGTCCCGTGGTAGTTGATGTACTGCACCTCGTCGCCGGGAATCCCTGCCTCTTCGAGCGCTATCCCGATGGCACGCGCCGGCTCCTCGCCGCACTCTTCCAGGCGGACGCGGTGGTAGGCCTCGCACGTCGAACCATAGCCCCCCACTTCTCCGTAGATGTGAGCGCCCCGCGCAAGAGCCTGCTCCATTTCCTCCATCACGAAGAACCAGGCGCCCTCGGCGATCACGAAGCCGTCGCGATCGCGGGAAAAGGGCCGGGAAGCGCGCTGCGGCTCGTGGTTCCAGCGGGTCGACATGATCCGCATCAACTGGAAGCCGCGCAGGATGAGCGGAGCGATCGGCGAATCCACGCCGCCCGCAATCATCGTATTGAGCACTCCCGAGCGGATATGCCGGAACGAATAGCCGATGGCATCGGTAGACGACGTGCAACCGGTGGAGACGATGTGGCTCAGGCCGCGGAAGCCGAACCGCATGGAAACTTCGCTCGCCAGCGTCCCAATGGTCCCGGTGGGGATCGTGTAGACGCTGCACTGTTTCAGGTGACCAGTGTAGAAGAGGCGGTACTGCTCCTCCGTGAAATCCTGGCTGCCCCCGCCGGAGCCAACCAGTACGCCGATCTGCCGCAGTTCGTCCCGCGACATGGCGAACGGGTCGAGCCCCGCATCGCTCACCGCTTCTTGCACGCTGGCAATCGCCAGCGGCACCGCGCGCGATACGTGAGGCCGGTCTTTCACCTCCACGTATTTCTTCTCGTCGAATTCATCGGGAATTTGTCCCGCGACCTGGACTGCGTAGCCAGACGGATCGAAGCGGCTGATTCTGCGCACTCCGCTCCGGCCGCACTTGGTAGCCTCCCAAAAGGGTTCCCGCCCAATTCCATTGGGGCTCACAGCTCCGATTCCAGTAATGACAACGCGCCTCATTGGGTTTCGCTTTGATTAAGCCTAAAGGTCAGTATAGGCTGAATCATATGGACGCTGCTACGGAGATGCGCGGGACCGGAGCGATCTCCGCCTGGTTGGCGGGTCTGCAGGCAGGCATGTTGGGGGTCCTCGCGATGCTCGCCTGGCTCGGAATCAGCGCGGAGTGGCACAACCGCAGCTTCTGGAGCGCCGAAAATCTGATGGCCAGCGCCTTCTGGGGATCGGACGCCGTGCGCAGCGGATTCGGCTTCGGGAGCGTCGCCGGCCTGGCGCTGTACCTGCTCATTTACAGCCTGCTGGGCGCGATGCTGGCGCTGGTGGTGCGCGATCGCCTGCGTCCTTTGCGCGTGCTGCTGGTGGGGATCCTGTTCGGGCTGGCGTGGTATTACCTGTCGTTCCACTTGATTTATGAGAGGGCGCTGCCCCTGGTGGCGCTGCTTCATGTGGAACGGCAGACGGTGCTGGGACATTTGCTGTACGGCGCCTTCGTCGGACGGTATCCGGCATTTCTGCCGAAGAGTCCCGAGCCGGTACCGGTACCGCCGGCCGCGCCGGAGGTCCAGGTGGACACCGGCAGCGAGGCTGCGCCCCCTGAAACTCCCGCGGACCCGGTCGAGGAAACTCGTCCGGAAGGATCTCGGCACTAAAGCGCGGCTGGCCCTGGCTTAAACCAGTTCGACTTCGATCTTCTTGGCGGCGGCGTCGAGCTTTACGATGCGGAAGCTGCGGATCTGGCCGGAGCGCAGCGCTTCGCGCTGGCCCCCGCCGGCGGTCTGCCCGCTCTTCCATTTGGCTGCCAGCATCGAGCTGAGCGACGAGAGGTCGGTCTTGCTTTCGGCGGCCTTCTCTTCCTTCGCGGCCGGCTCGCTCGACGTGATGCGGCACAGCGCTACTACGCCCTCGCCGAGTTCCACGCGGGCGCGGTTGCCGGAAACTTCCACCATGCGGCCGGTGACTATGTCGCCTTCTTTGTGCTCGGCGATGTATTCATCCAGGCTGGTGGGGACCAGCTGCTTCATGCCCAGCCGGAGGCGGCGCTTCGGCAAGTCGACTTCGAGCACCTGCGCTTTGACGGATTCCCCGACCTTCAGCACTTCCTGCGGATGGTTGATCCGCTTTTCGGCGCTGATATCGCCCACATGGATCATGCCTTCCACGCCTTCGGAAAGCTGCACGAACGCGCCGAATTTCTGCAGGCTCACCACCGGCGCTTCCACGATCGCGCCCACGGGGAACTTCTGCGGCACCTCCGCCCACGGATCGCCCAGTGCCTGCTTGAGGCCCAGCGAAATGCGGCGTTCGCCCTGGTTCACTCCCAGGATGACTACGTCCACCTGCTCGCCCGGCTTCACCACGTCGGACGGCTTGCGAACTTTCTTCGACCACGACATCTCGGAGAGGTGGATCAGGCCTTCCACGCCCTTCTCGAGTTCCACGAACGCCCCGAAATCGGCCACGCGGGTGACCATGCCTTGAATGCGGTCGCCGACTTTGTACTTCTCGCTCGCGAGATCCCACGGATGCGGCTGAAGCTGCTTCATGCCGAGGGAAATACGCCGCTTGGCCGGATCGACCTTGAGGACTTTCGCCTCGATCTTCTGGCCCGCGGTTAGAACGTCGGCCGGTTTGTTGACGCGACCCCAGGAGATATCGGCAACATGCAGCAGCGCGTCTACGCCGCCGATGTCGACGAAAGCGCCGTAGTCGGTCAGTCCGCGAACGGTGCCCTCTACGGTTTCGCCTTCCTTGACTTCCGCGTAGCGTTTCTCTTTGGCTGCGCGCTCTTCGTCTTCGAGAACCGCGCGGCGGTCCACCACCACGTCTTCATCCGCAATGTCGAGCTTGATGATGCGGCAGCGGATCTCCTGGCCGACCAGCTTCTCCATTTCCGCCGCGTCTTTCGCGCCGCTGCGGGAAGCCGGCATGAACGCCCGCACTCCCACGTCCACGCTCAACCCGCCCTTCACCACCGCGGTGACCATGCCGGCGATGGCGGCCTTATCGGCGAACGCCTTTTCGAGCGACGACCAATCTCTCGGGCGCTCCACCTTGATGCGGGAAAGCTCGTAGTAGCCCTCGGGGTCGCGGCCTTTGATGGTGACCTGAACTTTATCTCCCGGCTTGACCGTTTCACCTGCGGCGGCGAAATCCGCTGCGGGGATAATGCCTTCGGTCTTGAAGCCGATGTCCAGGAAAACAGATTCACCGGACACCGCGATCACGGTGCCTTCCAGACCCTTGCCGCCTTCTCCGGGGCGGTGGGAATGAGACTGTTCGTATTGCGAAAGGATGTCGCCGAACGATTCGTGGTTGGGTTCGTTGGTGGGTTCGGATTCGGGCACAGAAGCCCGATCCTGATCCAGCATGCTTGGGTTGGCCATGAGAGGTACTACCTTATTGTGGCATAATCCCGACTGGGATATCACGCGTGCCCCTGAGTTCTCTGGTCCGCTGGATCCGGTACGTCCGGCCGCGGGATTTCGTCTGGATTCTGCTGTTCACGGCGCTCGGATACACCACTCGAAACCGCGACATTTACGCCTGGGTGCCGCTGGCCGCGCTGGGGGTGGTGCAGTTGATCGAGCCTCGGATTGCCGCGCTCGAATCGAGGTCGGGCCGCATCTTCTGGACGGCGCTGAAACTGCTGCTCGGTTTCCTGCTGATCGGTTACACGGACGGCATCAGCAGCCGGTACTGGATCGTCATGCTGCTGCCGGTGGTTTCGGCGGGTACTACGTTCGGAATGCTGGGGACGCTCGCCATCTCCTTCATCGCTGCCGGCGCTTATCTCTTCTTCCTCCTTTACATCGACTGGACGCAGTATGTGATGGATTGGCCCGAGATCACCGAACTGGTGCTGCGGGTGGCGTTCTTCGCCATGGCCGGCACGCTGGCCAATACCATGGCCGAAGACCTCCGGGTTCAGTCGGCCAAACACCGGCGCACCGCGGAAAAACTGGTCGAGGCCAACGAGCAGATCCGCGAGGCGGAGGAGGCCGTGCGGCGCTCCGACCGGCTGGCCGCGCTCGGGCAGCTTTCGGCCGGCCTCGCGCACGAGCTGCGCAATCCGCTCGGCACCATCAAGGCGTCCTCGGAGATGCTGGGGTCGACCGTGGCTCCGGAAAACGAAGTGGCGCGCGAGATGGCGGGCTTCATCGCGAGCGAGGTGGACCGCGCCAATTCCCTGATTACACGCTTTCTGCAATTCGCGCGCCCGCTTCAGGTGCGCCTCGAAAAGGCCGATCTCACGCACGTGCTCGACCGCGCCATCGCCATGGCCGCGCGCGAGGCGGACGGCATCACCATCTATAAGAATTTCTCGCCCGAGATTCCGGCGTTCCCGCTCGATGCGGAACTGCTGGAGCGGGTGTTCTACAACCTGGTGCTGAACGCCGCGCAGGCAAGCCCGCCGGGAGGCACCGTGACGGTGAAAACGCGTGCCGCCTCCGGCACGGCGGAGGTCGTGGTGATCGACCGCGGCTCCGGCATCGACCCAAAGAATCTCGACTCGATCTTCAACCCGTTCTTCACCACCAAGCCGAGCGGCGTCGGCCTGGGGCTCGCCATCGTCGCCAAAATCGTGGATGAACACGGCGGTAAAATAGCGGTCGAGAGCGAACCCGGCAATGGCAGCGTCTTCCGCGTGCTGCTTCCCATGACCCGCTCCGAAATCACCGCATGAAAAAACGCATCCTGGTCGTTGAAGACGAAGAAAAGCTGCGGCGCGTCATCGAGCTGCAATTGACCTCCAAGGGCTTCGACGTGGATAAGGCCGCCACCGCCGAGGAAGGCCTGAAACTGGTGGATCGCGCCGATCTCGTCCTCACCGATTTGAAGTTGCCTGCCATGGATGGCCTCGAGTTTCTGGCGCTCATCCGCCGCCAGAACTCGCAGACGCCGGTGATCATGATGACGGCCTTCGGCAGCGTCGAAAACGCGGTGGAGGCGATGAAATCGGGCGCCACGGATTTTCTGCTGAAGCCGTTCTCACTCGACCATCTGATGCAGGTGGTCGGCAAAGCGCTCGAGATTCGTGCCCTGCGCGACGAGAACCGGCAGTTGAAGGAGCAGCTCGGGAGGCGCTACGAATTCGACAACATCATCGGACGCAGCGGACCGATGCAGGAGATTTTCGCCGCAGTCGAGCGCGTGGCGCCAACCCGCGCCACGGTGCTACTTACTGGCGAGAGCGGCGTCGGCAAAGATCTGATCGCGCGCGCCATCCACTTCCACTCACCGCGGCACGATCGGCCGATGGTGAAGATCAACTGCAGTGCCATCCCCGAAAACCTGATGGAGAGCGAGCTGTTCGGCTACGAAAAGGGCGCCTTCACCGGCGCGCAGACCAGCAAGCCGGGCAAGTTCGAGCAAGCCGATACCGGCACCGTCTTCCTCGATGAAATCGGCGACGTACCCGCCGCCATCCAGGTGAAGCTGCTGCGTATCCTGCAGGAGCGCGAGTTCGAGCGCCTGGGCAGCAACGTGACGCGTCACATCGACGTGCGCCTGGTGGCGGCCACCAACCAGGATTTGCGTGCCGCACTGGAGCAGGGCACCTTCCGCGAGGATCTCTATTACCGCCTGAATGTGGTGCCGCTCAATATCCCCTCACTGCGCGATCGCAAAGAGGACATCCCGTTTCTGGCAAACCATTTCATCCGCAAACTGGCTCCCGACATGGGCTGCCAGGTGGAATCGATCTCCGATGCCGCCATGGAGAAGCTGATGGGCTACCACTGGCCCGGCAACGTGCGGGAACTCGAAAATGTGATCGAGCGCAGCCTGGTGATGTGCGGCGGCACACAGCTCGAGGCGTCGGACATTCGCCTGGAATCGGCGCCGCGCTCCCGCGCGCAGAGCGACACGCCGTTCGTGCCGGAGGGCATGAGCCTGGATCAATTCGAGCAGGAGATTATCCGCGAGGCCCTGCGCCGCGCCGACGGCAACAAGAGCCAGGCCGCCCGGTTGCTCGGCCTGACAAGGAACGCCCTCCGCTACCGCCTCACGCAGATGGGGATGGAAGCATAAACTACTGGCTGAAAACCACCACAGGCGGTGCTTTCCGGCCAAGCCTGCATGCCTCCGAACGTCTGTTTTCAAGGGGTTACAAGTGGCGAATCAGGTGCATAGAAAACGGGCAGTAGAACGAGGCAGCTCATTTATGATGCGTATCGCTCTGATTGCCATCACCACTTCAGGCCTGATCGTTGCCCAGACGGCCCCCACCGCGTCGAATGGCGGGTGGCGGCGCGTCGGGGACCCGCCGCCGGCCACGGCTCAGACCGGCCAGGATCCCGAACCGGTCGCCACGAACGATTCCTACGGACAAGCCGTTCCGAACAACCAAACCGTCCAGAATCAGGCTCCGCCGCCCGCGGAGTATCCGCAGGCACCGTATCCGCAGGCACAGGCGCCCGCTCCGAGGAGCGTCCGGCCCTACGGGCTACCCTCCGTCCTGACCATGAAATCCGGCGCGTACGTGACGGTGCGGCTGAACGAGGGGCTCTCGACGGACCACAACCAGCAGGGCGATCCTTTTTCGGCAACCCTGGAACAGCCGATCGTCGTTGATGGCGTCGTGGTCGCCAATCGCGGCCAAACGGTCTACGGCCGGGTGGCGGGCGTCGAAAAGCAGAATTCCAGCCGTCCTTCGAAGATCGCGCTGCAGTTAACCAGCCTGACTCTGGCGGATGGGACGCAGACGCCCATCACCTCGCAACTGGTAGGCCGCACGGGCGGCCGGACTCCGGCCGGCGCGCAGGCCGGAACGGTAATGGGCACCACCGCTGTCGGCGCGGGCATCGGCGCCATCGCCGGGTGGGGCACCGGAGCGGCGATCGGCGCGGGTGCGGGCGCGGCAGCCGGTATCATCGGCGTGCTGCTCACGCGGAATCATCCCACGGTGGTTTACCCCGAAACGGCCCTGACCTTCCAGATCACGAGCCCGGTCGGAATCTCCACCGAGCGCGCGCCGCAAGCGTTCCGCTACGTGGGACCGGAAGATTACGGCCAGCCGGGGATGCAGTTACAGCAGCGTCCCGCGATGATGCGGAGCTATGCTCCGGGTTCCTACCCTGCGCCCTACCCGGCGTATGCGACTCCTTATCCGTATGGCTATGCATATCCTTACTGGGGTCCCGGACTTTCGATCGTGGTCGGCCGCGGCTACGGCTGGGGACGTCCCTGGGGATGGGGCGGCGGCTATCGCCGCTGGCGCTAATGTTTTATAGTTGCAGGCATGCCGCGTAAAGCATGCCTGCTTCTGCTTCTCTCGCCTGCAGCGATCCTGCTGGCACAGGGCCCTCCGCCCGGAGGGCCCGGCCGCGGGAACATGACTCCTCCCAAGCCCGCCTATCAGGTTCACTCCGACGGAACCATCACCTTCGATCTGACGGCTCCGGAAGCTACCGACGTGAAACTCTCCTGTGATTGCGCCCAGGGTCCGCAGGCCCTCACGAAGGGCGAAAACGGCGTGTGGAGCGTGACGCTCGGGCCGCTGCATCCGGCCATGTACAACTACACGTACCTGATCAACGGCGTCCGCGTGCTCGACCCCGTCAACCCGATGATCAAGCCGGGCGAGCGCACCTCGGAATCGATGTTCGAAATTCCGGCCGCGCAGCCGCAGCCCTACGACCTGCAGCCGGTGCCGCATGGAACGGTCCACGTGAACTGGTACACCTCGAAATCGCTCGAGGTGCCGCGGCGCGTCTATGTCTACACGCCGCCGGGGTACGAATCGAACAACCAGCGCTACCCGGTGCTCTACCTGTTGCACGGATCGGGCGATACGGAGCAGGGCTGGACGACGATCGGACACGCCAACCTGATTCTCGATAACCTGATCGCGGCCGGAAAAGCCAGGCCGATGATCGTGGTGATGCCGTACGGGCGCGCGCAGCAGGATGTCTACCTGCCGCCGGGCGCGCCGGCGAGGCCGGACCCCAACGCCTTCGGCGCCGATCTGCTGGAGAGCGTCATGCCGTTCGTCGAAAAGCAATACCGCATCTCCGCGAAGCCGGACGAGCGCGCGCTCGCCGGGCTCTCGATGGGCGGCGGCCAGACGCTGCGCGTCGGGCTCGCGCACATGGAGCTGTTTCATTCGATCGGAGCGTTCAGCGCCGGCATTGGCCGCAGCGCGAATGCCGATTTCGTGACGATGTTTTCCGGAGCGTTTCAGGATCCGGCGGCCACCAACAAGAAGCTGAAGGTTTTCTACATCGCCTGCGGTAAGGCAGACGGCCTCTTTCCGGCGTCGAAAGCGTTGAGCGACGCGCTCGACGGCAAGCAGATCAAGCACGTCTTCGTGGCGTCCGAAGAGGGACACGTCTGGCGCAATTGGCGCAACTACCTGGCGGAATTCGTGCCGATGTTGTTCCGGTAGCCGTTAGCCGGCGCCGCCCGAAAGCAGGCTGGCAATAAACTGCCGCTCGATCGGCCAGTAGCCGTACACGCGGCGGCCTTCGGTGCGGAAGGAGCCCGAAGTCAGCACACCGCTCAGGTCCATCGCCGAGGGAGTCTGGTGCTCGCGCGCGATCAGTTCCTTGAGCAGTCCGGTGACGTGGTTGAGGTCGGCAGCGATCGCGGCCGCGTTTTGTGCGTCGGGGCAGAGGACGTCGAGTTTCGCCGCGAGACGGGTGCCATCCTGCGTAAGCGAAAGAGTGACTGTGTCGGCCTGTTCCATGCTGTGGGCGAACATGCGGGTGCCGCTCGGCAGATCTCCGGGAGATTTCAGCAGCGCTCCGGGGATCATCAGCCACACCGGCGCCGCGGGCAGGGGCGGAGCCGAGCCTTCCGCCGTACGGTCGAGGCGTTCGACGGCGAGATCGTCGGTGCTGACGGCGAGGGCCAGGGTGTGGCCGCGGAGCGGTGTGTAGGAGATGCGACGGTCGGGCGTGCTGCCGGTCATCCGGCAGGTGGAGCCGGGGCAGTCGCCATCGTGCGAGAGCGCGTAGGCGCGCAGGCTGCTCCAGTTGAACTGGCCGTTCAGGAGAAGATACTTGCCGCTGGGGGCGAAGGAGACCATGGCGCTGTCGAGATCGCGGGTGTAATCGAAGGACGTGGCCTCGACGAAGCGGCGATATTCGGGGTCCTGGGCCGCGGTGGAACCGGATAGCAGATCGAGCAGGCCGGCGCGCCGCAGGGCATCGAAATTTACGAAGAGAATGGCGGCGTCGCGCGAGGGAAGACGCAAATATTGGGAAGACGGTGCGATGGGCCGGCTGCGGAACCACCAGAAGCCCGCCACCGCGAGGATGCCGAGCAACAGCGCCCCCGCGGTCAGCGCGCGTTTATGAGAGCTCACGATTGCAAGTATCACACAGGGCGGGCGGAGCCGTCGCTCAGCCGACCAGCGCGGGCGTGCGGGATTCTTTCCAGAGCCGGAGGTACGGCTGCAGGTCGCGCATCAGGTCGCGGAAGCCCTGGAGGGTCAGGGATTGCGCGCCGTCGCTGATGGCCTTCTCCGGGCACGGATGCACTTCGACAATCAGTCCGTCGGCGCCGATGGCCACTCCGGCGCGCGAAACGGCGGGCACCAGGCTGCGCTTGCCGGTGGCGTGGCTGGGGTCGAGAATCACCGGCAGGTGCGTCAGTTCGTTCAGCACCGGGACGGCGGAGATATCGCAGGTGTTGCGGGTGGCGGTTTCGAAGGTGCGGATGCCGCGCTCGCAGAGGATGACGTTGGGATTGCCGTGCGCCACGATGTACTCGGCCGACATCAGCAGTTCCTTGATGGTCGAACTCATGCCGCGCTTCAGCAGCACCGGACGTCCGCAGCCGCCGAGCGATTTCAGCAGCGCGAAGTTCTGCATGTTGCGCGCGCCCACCTGCATGCAATCGGCGTATTCGGCGACCAGGTCCACGTCGCGGTCGCTCATGACTTCGGTGATGATGGCGAGGCCGGTGGCTTCGCTTGGCCTTTGCGCAGCAGCTTCAGCCCTTCCCGTTCCATGCCCTGGAAATCGTAGGGCGAGGTGCGCGGCTTGAAGGCGCCGCCGCGCAGCACTTCGCGCGCCGGCCGCCGCCACCGCTTCGGCCGTCTCCATGATCTGCTTTTCGCTCTCGACCGAGCACGGGCCGGCCATGACGACGAACTCATCGCCGCCGATGGCGACGCCGTTGAGCTTGATGGCCGAATGCTCCTTCTTGAATTCGCGGCTGACGAACTTGTAGGGAGCCGAGATGCGCACGGCGCGCTCCACGCCGGGCGTCGCCTCAAGCGATTCCAGGCACGCGGTGACGTCGCCGACGCCGACGACGCCGATGACGACGCGCTCTTCGCCCTCAATCGAGTGGACCTTATATCCGAACTCGCGGATGCGCTCGCAGACGTGATCGATTTCCTGACGAGTCGCGTGCAGCCGCATGGAAATAATCATAAAAACCAGCCTCCCAAAAACGAAAAACCCACCCTTTCGAGTGGGTTGGTTGCCAACATTTCCAATGCCGCTATCTCCAACGCCACTCTACCGGATCTGGCGCCAAAACCAGAACCGGCCGCTAAACGAGCTGGCGTAAGCGAACGACATAGAAATTCCAATATACACCAGCCGGTTTGATTTTGCAAGATAACAGTATTGTTTCTAAATACTTGATAGCACCACTAAGCGTTAGTGTATCTAAGTCGCTTGCCGAGCCTGCCGGTCCGCTGCCGGACATACGGCGCCCGTACGAGATACGCCGGCCGCGCGTATGCCATTGATTTGCGGTACGCTACTCTGGAACTATGCCAAAAGGGTACGGGAAACAGTGGCGGAATCTTGGCCGCATCGAGAAGATCTTTCTCGTTCTCGTCGCCCTTTATATCCTTCTCTATTTCAGCCGCCTCGCGCCCGGCTGGCAGACAGTGGTTGGCCTGGCGGCCTTCTTCTTCGGATTGATTGCGCTGTTCCGCGCGGCCCGGCGTGGCATGAAGAAAGCGATCTGGCGGCTACGCAATCGCCTGATCGCGGCGTACCTCTTTATTGCGGTGGTGCCGATCGTCCTCATCCTGACGCTGGTTGGTCTGGCCGGCTGGGCGGTGATCGGGCAGATGGCCGTTTACCTGGTCAATACGGAGTTGGGCCACCGGGAAGGCGCATTGCAGCGGCAGGCGGAGATTCTGGCGCGGCTGCCAATGGCCGACGCCGAAAGCACTGTCAATCGCTTCAACATGACGATGCGGATGGCGTTTCCGAATGCGCAACTGCTGGTGACCGGCAAAGACCCGTTGCGCTACCCTGCGGAAAATACGCTCACGCCTCCGCCCGCCGCGTGGCGGAGGGCCACGGGCCTGGTGGCGCGCCGCGACCAGGACGGGCCGCATCTCTATGCCTGGGCCCACGTGCCGAACGACAGCGGCAAAGAAGTCACCATCATGGCGCCGGTCACCCACGAACTGCTGGCCGATCTGATTCCAGGCTTGGGGGACGTCAACTTCACACCCATGATGGGGCACATCCGCGTCTCGCACGTGCCTGCGCCGGTGAACGCGTTCGATCTACCGCTCAGCGGCGTCTACCCGGTGAGCATCCCCACCTGGGAATCGCCGAAGAACGAAATTCCGCTGCTGTTGATTGTCGATACGCGGCTCTCGGCGGTGCTCGGCATCGTCTTTGGGCAGAAGCAGAAGTGGGATTGGGGCGCGGGCGTGCTGGCCGGGTTCATCGCGCTTTCGGTGCTCTTCCTGATCGTCGAGATCCTTTCGCTGGTGGCGGGCGTGTCGCTCAGCCGCACGATCACCGGCGCGGTCCACGAACTCTACGAGGCAACGCAGCACGTGAAGGATGGCGATTTTTCCTACCGCATTCCGGTCAAGGGCAGCGACCAGTTGGCGGAGCTCGCCGGCTCGTTCAACACCATGACGGAGAACCTGGGCCGTCTGCTGATCGTGGCGAAGGAAAAGGAGCGCCTGGAATCGGAGCTCCAGATCGCGCGCGAAGTGCAGAACCAGTTGTTCCCCAAGGACGTGCCGTTCACGCACTCGCTCGAGCTGAAGGGCGTCTGCAACCCGGCGCGCATGGTCTCGGGCGATTATTACGACTTCATGCCGATCTCGGACCACTCGCTGGCTTTCGCCATCGGCGACGTGGCCGGCAAGGGAATCTCGGCGGCGCTGCTGATGGCGACCATTCAATCCACCATGCGGACGCAATTGAGCGCCACCAACGGATCGAATCCCGACCACTTCTCGACCGCCGCGCATGGTGGCCACGCTCAATCGCCAGCTCTACGCCACCACCGCGCCCGAAAAGTACGCCACCTTCTATTTCGCGCTGTTCGAGGACTCCACCAGCGACCTGACCTACACCAATGCCGGACACCTGGCGCCGATGCTGGTGCGAGGCACTCATCTTGAAACTGATGGATTCCACCGGCACCGTGGTGGGCGCGTTTCCCGTGGCGCGATACCAGGAAAAGACCGTGCACTTGGAACAGGGCGACATGCTGGTGGCCTATACCGACGGCATCGTGGAGCCGGAAAACGCTTACGGCGAAATGTTCGGCGAAGACCGGCTTGAAAGATCTGCTGATCAAGTATTCGCAGTCGAGTTCGGAAGAGATCATCGAGCGCACCATGGAGGCCGTGAATCTAGTGGACCGGCTCCAGCGAACTGCAGGACGATATGACCATGGTGGTGGCGCGACGGATATGAAAGTCCTGACCGCGGCGGAGATGCGCGAAGTCGACCGGCGCACCGATAGAACTGGGGATCCCCGGCATCGTGCTGATGGAGAATGCCGGGCATCGCGTGGTGGAGTTTCTGACGGAGCGCTGCCGGCCCGCTCGACAGAGCAGCGCGTCGTCGTGCTGTGCGGCAAGGGCAACAACGGCGGCGATGGCATGGTCGTGGCGCGGCAGTTGCTCACGCGCTTGCGGCCCGAAGTCGCTGCACGTGGTGCTGCTGGCGGCTCCCGAAGATCTGAAGGGCGATGCGCGCGGCCAACTACGCGATGCTCAAGGCCTGCGGCTGCCCGGTGCTGCGCGACATTGCCGCCCGACGCGCGGCTCGCCACACTGGTGCATCGACGCGCTGCTGGGCACGGGCGTCAGCGGGCCCGCCACCGGGCCGATGCTCGATGGCATTCGCGAGATCAACCAGGGCTTCCCGCTGGCGAAAGTCGTGGCGGTGGATATTCCGTCCGGCATGCCCGAGCGATTCGCGGCGACCCGGTGGGCGAATTCGCTCCGCGCGGATTACACTGTGACGTTTACCGCGCCCAAGCCCGCGCTGGTGCTGCCGCCGAATTGCGATCACGTGGGCGAACTGCGGCGTGCGGCCCGATCGGCAGCCCGCCGAATCGCTCTATGAAGAGGCCTGGCTCTCGCTGGTCGAGCCCGCCATGTTCCGCGACCTGCTGGCGCCGCGGCCGCCTGCGGGGCACAAGGGAACGTTCGGCCACGTGCTGGTGATCGGCGGCTCGCGCGGCAAGACGGGCGCGCCGTCGATGGCGGGATGTGCGGCCCTGCGCGCGGGCGCGGGCCTGGTCACCGTGGCCTCGGCGGAGAGCGCGATTCCGCAGATCGCCTCGCACGCGCCGGAGTTGATGACCGAGCCGCTGCAAAGAGACGCCGCACGGCATCGCTCGCCATTACGGCCAACCTGGATGCCGTGGCGGAGGGTAAGACCGTCGTCGCCATGGGCCCCGGACTGGGGCGCGAACCCGCCGTCGCCGAGCTGGTACATGCCGCTGTCGACCTCCTTCGAGCAGCCGATGGTGCTGGATGCCGACGCACTGGCGGGCGCACTGAACGGCAAGCCCGACCGCATACGCGTGCTCACCCCGCATCCCGGCGAAATGGCGCGGCTCACGGGCAAGTCGATCGCAGAAGTGCAGAAGGACCGCGTCGGGCACCGCCCGCACCTTCGCCACGCATCACCGCGTGACCCTGGTGCTCAAAGGCGAGCGCACGCGTGATCGCGTTCCCCGACGGCCGCGTCTGGATCAATCCCACCGGCACGCCCGGCGATGGGCACCGGCGGCACCGGCGACATCCTCACCGGCCTGATTTCCGGGCTTCCTGGCGCAATTTCCAGACCAGCCCGATCAGGCGGTGGCGGCGGCGGTGTACCTGCATGGGCTGGCGGGCGAAATCGGCGCGCGCGAGCTGGGCGAGAAGTGCTTCGTCGCGACCGATATCCTGAAATACCTTCCCCAGGCGATGGAGGCGTGTGCCGGCGTATCGCACCGCGACTGAAGCGGAGACCATCGCGCTGGGCGAACGACTGGCGCGCGAGTTGCCGCCACGCGGCGTGGTGCTGCTGATCGGCAATCTCGGCGCCGGGAAGACCACGCTCGCCAAAGGCATCGTGAACGGACTGGGCGCCGCGGAGCTCGAAGAGGTCTCCAGCCCGACGTTCACCCTGATCCACGAATACGGCGACGGCAGCGTCTATCACATCGATCTCTACCGTCTGGAAGATGCGCGCGAGGTGGCCACGCTGGGGCTGGAAGACGTGTTCGACCGCGAGGCGCTGGTGCTGATCGAATGGGGCGAGCGCTTTCCGCAACTGATGCCGCGCGGAACGCACCGGAGATCCGGATTGCGGCCCGCGGAAAACGACGAAAGGGAGATTGAAGTCACCGAACGTGAAATGAGCAAACAACCGTGGGCCCTGATCCTGGGCGCGAGCAGCGGATTCGGCGAGGCCACCGCGCTCGAACTGGCGCGCGCCGGCATGAACATCTTCGGCGTACACCTGGACCGGCGCGACAAGCTGCCGCACGTCGCCGAAATTCAAGCAGAAGATCCGCGAGCCGGCCGCGAGGTCGAATTCTTCAACTGCAACGCCTCGGACGACGAGATGCGCCAACAGACGCGTGGAGCAGATCCGGCGCCGCCTGCTCGGCCGAGCCGCAGGGCACGCTGCGCGTGCTGATGCATTCGCTGGCGTTTGGTTCGCTGAAGCCTCTGGCCGGAGCGGAGCAGGTGGTCACGAAGAAGCAGATCGAAATCACCGTCGACACGATGGGCCATTCGCTGGTCTACTGGGTGCAGGATTGCCTGAAGGCCGGGCTGTTCGATCGGGGCGGGCGCATCTTCGCCATGACCAGCAGCGGCGGCACGCGCGCGATTCCAAACTACGGCCCGGTGAGCGCAGCCAAGGCGGTCCATTGAAGCTCACATCCGGCAGCTCGCCGTGGAACTGGCGCCCGCCGGCATCACGGCCAATGCGATCCTCGCCGGCGTAACGGACACTCCCGCGCTACGCCTGATCCCCGGCCACGAGAAGCTCATGCAGTTCGCGCGAACAGCGCAATCCGCATTGCCGGCTGACCACGCCCGAAGACGTGGCGCGCTGCATCGCCGCGCTGTGCCACCCGGCCACTTACTGGATGACCGGCAACACCATCCACGTGGATGGCGGCGAGAATATCGTAGGATAGGCACTGATGGATCAAGAATTCCTGCCCTGCATCGATCAGCTCGAAGCCACGCCCGACCTGCTGCGCGGCCTGATGTGCGAGCTGACCGAGGATGACGTGCGCTGGAAGCCCGCGCCCGACCGGTTTTCGATCGCCGAGGTCCTGGCGCACCTTTCCCACTCCGAAGGCCACTGCTACCGCGACGCGGCTCGACCGCTTTCTGGCGGAAGACCATCCCGAGTTCGAGCCGGACGACGCGCAGATGTACCTGGACCTGTATCGCGACGCCGACCCCGAGGATGCTTTCGATCATTTCGAAGACCAGCGGGAGACCAACGTCGAATTCCTGCGCTCGCTGCCGGTAGAGGCCGGCCAACGTGTGGCGCTTCACAAAGCTGCCGGCGAGATTACGCTGTCGCAGATGCTGCATGAATGGGCGCTGCACGATCTGGGACATGTCCGGCAGGTCGCCGAGCTCGTGCGCGCGCGCAAATTCCTGGCGGGCGCCGGTCCGCTGGCCAGCGACTATCAATTGAAACCATGACTCTCCGACGACTGCTTTCTTGCCGCTGCGCTGGCCGTCCCCATGGCCGCGCAGACTTTCATCCAGATGTCCGACCCGCAGTTCGGCATGTTACGAAAAGGACCAGGGGTTCGTCCACGAGACCGCCAACTTCGATTTCGCCATCGCCACCGCCAATCGTCTGAAGCCGGCCTTCGTGGTGATCACAGGCGACCTGATCAACAAGGGCGGAGACGCCGCGCAGACCGCCGAGTATCAATCGGATCGCGAGCAAACTCGATCCATCGATCAAGCTCTATAGCGTGCCGGGCAACCACGATGTCGGCAACGAGCCGACCGCCGAATCACTGGCGCAGCTATCGCGAGCACTTCGGTCCGGATTATTACACTTTCCGCTCGGGCGAGATCGCCGCGATTGTGCTCAATTCGAATCTGGAAAAGGCGCCGGAGAAGGTGGCCGCCGAAGCCGCCAAAATGGAAGCGTGGTTCGCCGGGGAACTGGCGAAGGCGAGCACGTCTGGCGCGAAGTACGTGGTGGTGTTCCAGCACATCCCGTTCTTCCTGAAGCACTCCGGACGAAGACGATCAGTACTTCAACATTCCGAAAGTGGCGCGGGCGCGCTATCTCAAGCTGATGCACCAATACGGTGTGCGGTGGGTTTTCGCCGGGCACCTGCATCATAATTCCGAAGGGCGCGACGGCGATCTCGACATGATCACGACGGGCCCCGTGGGAATGCCGCTCGAAGGTGGCAAGTCGGGGATGCGGATCGCCACAGCCGGACCCAGCGGGATCACCCAGAAGTTCTACGATTTCGGCGAGTTGCCGGACCAGATTCCATAGCCGCACTTTCATTGAACCGGCGCGCCGTTCTTCGCGTAATCTGACTACATGAGCCTCTGGCAGGATATCCGTTACGGCGAGCGCATGCTGCGCAAGTCGCCGAGCTTTACGCCGCGACCGCGGTGCTCACGCTGGCGCTCGGAATCGGCGCCACCACGGCCGTCTTCAGCGTCTGCGATGCCTTGCTGTGGAAGCCGGTCTCGCTTGCCGCATCTGGACACGCCTGGTGATGGTCGCTCCAGCGCATTCCGGATGATCCCAACGACTGGAACAGCGTTACCCCGGCGGATCTCGACGACATCCGCCGCGAGACCACGACGCTCGACAGCCTCGCCACGTGGGACGGCGGCCTGGCCAATATCGTGGGCGCGGAGCGCGAACCGGAACGCGTCATACAGACGCTGGTAAGCGCCAACTTCTTCACCTGCTCGGCGTCCAGCCGGCGCTTGGCCGAGGCTTCCAGGAAGGCGAAGACCAGCCCGGCCGCGAGCGCGAAGTGGTCCTGAGCGACCGCCTGTGGCGCCGTCGCTTCGCCGCCGACCCGGCCATCGTCGGCCAAAACCATCCGCCTCGACGACCAGAATTTTCTGGTGACCGGCGTCATGCCCGCGAGCTTCGATTTCCCGATGGCCACCGAGCTTTGGACGCCGATGGCCCTGACCCCCGCCGCGCGCGCCAATCGCCGCAACTACGAGTTGCTGGAAGCCGCCGCCCGGCTCCGGCCGGGTCACACTCTGGAACAGGCCGGCGCCGAAATGGACCGCATCGCGGCGCGGCCTGGAAAAATCTTATCCCGATACCAACAAGGGCCGCCGCTACATGGTCCTGGCCGGCCCGCCGCTACATGGTGGACTCCGACACCCAGCAGTACCTCATCATGCTGCTCGGCTCGGTGTTCTTCGTGCTGCTCATCGCCTGCGCAAATGTGGCCAACCTGCAATTCGCCCGCGCCACCGGCCGCCTGCGCGAAATGGCCGTGCGCACGCCCTCGGCGCGTCGCGCTGGCGCGTGATCGCGCAACTGGTCACCGAAAGCATGCTGCTCTCCGCTGTTCGGCGCGGTCTTCGGCCTGCTGATCGGCTTCTGGGGCATGGGCGCGATCCGCGGCGGCATGCCGCCCTGAAATCGAGCGCTACATCCTCGGCTGGAAAGACATCCAGATGGATACGCGCACGCTGGCCTTCACGCTGGCGGCGGCAGTGCTGAGCGGCATCCTGGCTGGCCTGGCGCCGGCGTGGCAGTGCTCCCGGCCCAACCTCACCGACGCCCTCAAGGAAGGCGGCCGCGGAGGCTCGCCGGCGGCGCGCGCCACCGCTGCGCAACATCCTGGTGGCATCCGAAGTGGCCCTGGCGGTGGTCCTGCTAGTCGGCGCGGGGCTGATGGTTCGCGGATTCCGCACGCTGGTGGACAACGGCGAACGGCTGGAACCGGCAACCCTGCTCACCATGCGGCTGGCGCTCACCGACAACAAGTATCACGAACCCTACCAGCGGATTGCCGTTCTACCGCGACGTGCTGGACCGCATCTCGCGCCCTGCCCGGCGTGCGCGCCGCCACGGCGGTCACGGCCCTGCCATACAGCGACCACTCCAACGGGCGTGGATTTACCATCGAAGGCCGCCCCGTGGAACTGCGGTCCGCTCCCCAACGCCATGTACCAGGTGACCAGCCCCGACTTATTTCGAGCACGTGCACGTCCCGCTGGTGTGCCGGCCGTTCCTGTTGGCCGAGACGACGGCCCGGACGCGCCCAAGGTGGCGGTGATCTGCCAGCGCATGGCGGATCGCTGGTGGAAAAACGAATCGCCCATCGGCAAACACATCCGCCTGGGCGGATCGCGGATTCCAAAGCGCCGTGGCTGACCATCGTGGGCGTGGTGGGCGACATCGTCGCACAACCCCTACGACCGCGAACCCCGCCGCACCATCTATGTGCCCTTTCCGCAGTCGCCGCAGCTGTGGATGGATATCGGCGTGCGAACCGCGGGCGATCCGCTGCTGCTCGCGCCCGGCGGTGACCGCCGCAATCCGCGAGGTGGATCCGCGAGCAGCCCATCACCGACATGCAAACGCATGGAACGGTCGATTCACGATCGCGCCATCGGCCTCAACTACATGGCGGTACTGATGGGCGTTTTCGGCGTGCTGGCGCTCGTGCTTTCCGCGATCGGCGTGTATGGCGTGATGGCCTATCATGGTGTCGGAGCAGACGCACGAGATCGGCATTCGCATGGCGCTCGGCGCGGAGCGGCCGAGCGTGCTCGGCATGGTCTTCCGGCGCGGCATGCTGACCATCGGCGCTCGGCCTGGTCGTGCGGCTCCCCCTCGCATGGGGTTTCGCGCGGCTGCATGTCGTCGCTGATCTTCGGCGTGACCTCAAACGATCCCGCGACGTTCATATGAATCCCGTTGGCGCTGATCGCCGCCGCGACGCTGGCCATCTTTGTTCCCGCGCGCCGGGCCACGAAAATCGACCCGATCGTGGCGCTGCGCTACGAGTAGGGTAGGCCCATCCTGGCCTGCCCATGGCGAGCGCAGCTCGCCTGAATCTTTTCGCATGGCTCGGGCGCGCTGCCGCGCGCCTGGGCAGGCCGGAAGCCCACCCTACTCCAGCACGAAGCCGATGTATGCTTGGCGCGCCGGAACACTCAGGCTGAAATAAGGGCATGGCACCGCGGCGGATGTCTGCATCGGAGATCGTCATGCGTTAGAAGATCCACCGACACTCACCAAGCCTAATCGTACGGCCTGCAACGGATATATCGATCGGACATCCACCGCGTTCGGTGTTTCGAGACCTGCCTGACGCTCGTGCGCAACCGATTCGAAGATCCGTGTCCGGGCAACAAGGCATCCAAGTGTCGTACCCCGACCACTTTCCGGTAACCGCGTATATCAACAGGAACTGCAACGGCATCTTGTATCGCGGGCCTTCGTCAGCCGGTAAGAACCGATTTCCCTACACCAAGGAACCGCAGTCTATGACTCCTAGAGCCATCCTGGTTACTTCTTTGAAAATGAAGTCACGGCTGCGTACACGGTGGTCACGAGCAGGAGGACTAGTGAGAGCACGGCAACTACGATCATCTGTTCCGGCCCTCGAGTTTCGGTTTCGGCCAGAAAACTCCGAACCACACTGCCCTACCGTCTGAGCGCCTGACGAGTATAGAGGTTTGGTTATGGTCGTCCCACTCCGGCTGAATGCGGATTTGACGTTCTAAAGTGGGTGCTTTCGGTGGAAACATCCTCCACTCCGTGCCTTGTTGAAGGTAGACGATGCTGGTCGCATCGGGCTCTCTCAATTCAACAGCACTATCAACTTGCCCTTGCATAATCAGGATCACACGGCTCTGCTTCCCGCTCCCGACGTTGCCGCCCTGGTACAAGGAAACTGTTCCTGAGATGCGCGTGTCCTTGATTTGCTGAATATCCGCCGAAGATAAGGGTATATCGGGAGTGCTTCCGATCAGTTTCGATTGTTCGATCACGAGCGGCGAAGCACTGGGGCTCCAGAGCAACACCGCAAGCTTGAGTTCTTGATCCGTCAACCGGCTTCTCACTTCGTTTGCCATTGCTGGAAGGTACAGAGACCAAACACCGGCCGCGCCTAGCAGCGCTGCCCGAGCTGCGATGCGTCGGCTCGGCATTAGCGCAGCAGCTAGAAGAAGGAGGGAGCCAAACAGTGACAGGTACTCGGTCAGGAAGATGCCCGCGCCCCACACGGCCCACCCAAGTGCCCAGATTGCAAGTACTGCGGTGGTGAGGCCGGTAAACAGGTATAACAGTCGCCACATGCGCCTGCGTATAGCGTACAACAAGCTGCCCTTAGCTGAGTGCGGCTGCCGCCGTGAGCGTCTGCTTAGGGGCCGGGAACCATATATAAGGCGTTACCGTGGAATGGTTGTGTTGAAATCCGCGACAGCCGGTCAATCTACGGTAAGAGCGTTTCACGACCACATGTGCGGACACACGGCAGGTGCGATGATAGCAGGACTACAATGTAAACGTGTATCAGTCGGTTTGTAGTGCGATGCTCCTGATGTTGGCGGCGTGTGGCCCTACCCCGCCACGGCAACAGAAATCGGCTGTGGACCAAAAGAAGCCGTCGAACCCAGGCACAATCCACGCCGGGGATTTTCTTGCATCACCAGAGAACTGCGGAATGGTCCATGACGTTCGTCCCGCCTACCCGAAACAAGCTAAGATGGCGCACATTCAGGGCGTCGTGAAAGTTGAATACGTAATTACCAAAACCGGGGAAATACGAGACCTGCACGTTTTGTCCGGTGACCCAGTGCTTGTTCCCGCTGCAATTGCAGCGGTAACGGGGTGGCGTTTTGCTCCGTGTCGAGTGAACGGGTCGGAGCCGATCGAGGTAAGGTCGCAATCCAACATCTCATTCACGCTGAACCAATAGCTTTTTGTCGAACGAGGACTGACGGCACAATTCCGAGTCTTGAAAGGTGGCGCTTGGGGAAAATGACCCTGCTGGGGTCGTGCACACCCGATCAAAGTCCAGAAACCGCGTTTCACGACCGCTGAGACAGCTTGTCCGGCGCGTACGCGATCCGAAACGCGCCGTGTTACGGTCGGTTCGATAGGAGGCTTCATGAGAATCGCACGCGGCTTCGAATCGGGTGACGGCAATCGTGTGGGTGACGGCCGCGGAATCAGCAGAGCCGGAACGACCCTGGTCGACACAGGCAGGAAGGCTGCCGTCTATGGCTTTCGCCACTTGCTGCACAATTTCGATTACCACCTCCAGCGTGGACTGGCTGCTCCGGACAAGGTAGCCCTGGTCCTGACGCATCGCTGTAACTGCCGTTGCGTCATGTGCGACCTCTGGCGGACAAGAGACGCGGGCAATGAACTCCCCGCTGAACGCTGGATGGCACTGCTCGATGAATTGCACGCGTGGACGCGAACGCTCCGCGTGCGGTTTGTCGGCGGAGAGGTCCTGTTGAAGCCTGGAGTCTACGACATCATCCGCAGGGCCGTTCATCTCGGGTTCACGGTCAACCTCATCTCGAATGGTCTGGCCCTTCAGTCTGAACGTAACTATCGCGACCTGATGAACACGGGGCTGAGGCACATCACCTTCTCGGTGGACGGCAAGGATGCGGCCATTCACGATCGTAATCGCGGAACCCCGGGGCTCCACGACGTGGTAACCGAAGTGATTCGCCGGATTAAACGCGAGCGGCCCGCAATTGGCGTCTCGCTGATCTGTATTCTGATGCGGGAAACCGTGCCGCAGTTGGCTGAATATGTGCAGTGGGCCGAAGAACTCGGCGTAGACTGCATTCTGTTTCAGCCATTGGCCGAGAATCTGGGCCGGCCGGAAAAACGGTCAGACTGGCATCGCGAAAGCGACCTGTTCGTCCGCGACCTGGAGACGCTCGAACACTCGATTGACGCGCTGAATCGACGGGGCCGGCACTCGGCGCACATGGAGATGCCGTTGCGCCCGCTGCGGGAGATGCGGGATTACTTCGTCCGTCCGGAATCGTTTCAAATCAGGCAGGGCCACTGCATGCTGGGGCAGACGGACATGCAGATCGATCCCTCGGGCATCCTATACATGTGCGATGTCAAGTACACGGCCTTCGGGCATGTAGACGACGGTCCCGTTCGGGAAGCGTGGAGAAGCGAACGGGCCCGCGCGGTACGTCGAGGTATCCGGGAGTGCCAGCGGCCTTGCGCCTCGATGTGCAATCGCTCCCCCGGACTATGGGAGAAGGCGGCAACCTTTCTGCGGTGCGCGCGGGTGGGCAGACTGTAAAAGATGGCCCCGCGCGGCAATCCCGCCACTTCCGCAAGCACAACTCGGATTCGCAAGAATGGCTTGCGCCGGTACAGCCAATAGAGAAACAATCAATTCAAAATTCGAGGATTTGGCGAGTGTCTTTCGGGTTGGGAACGATATAGTGGCGTTTTCGGAGAATGACCCTGACGGGCCAACGCTCGCCAAAGTCCCCGGTAACCGCGTATTTCGGGGACAGCCTACTCAACCCCGAACTCCAGTGCTTCCCATCTTTGGCGGCTCTTTGTTTCGGGCCCCGCTTCTCCGGTTGCGAGTCGCTTCACGGATTCGCTCCAGCGCCGCGTCATTCATGCCTTTCGGGGTTTCGTAGCCTCTCTCGAAAATCACCTGTCCCCGAAACCCGGAAACCCGAAACCGAAACCTCGTTTGAGCAACCGCGTCACGCCGGCGTTTCGGCAATAGAGTTCCTGTATTCTGCTGTGCCGAATAGTAGTCGCCGGGGCGTAAAACCGCTCCCTCCTGCCTTTGGATCGCACTGGCCTCTACGTGTCATCTGTGGCCCTGAATCGCAGAGGAATTCTTGGAGGACTAGCGTAGTGCGTCGCAGGTCCTGCGCAGTATCCCTGCGTTCCGGGCAAACCGGGTACAGGCAACGAATTTCGCAAATGCGGCGAAATTCATGCCAGTCCCCGTTTTGCTGCGTCGTTTCGTATTGGGCAACGTGCTCGCCTGAATCTCGCGTATGAGGCGGGCGCGCTGCCGCACGCCTGGGCAGGCCGGAGGCCCACCCTACTCCAGTGCGAACGCGATGTAGGCGCCGGAGACCGGCTTGCGCGTCGCCGGCGTCAAGCCGGCTTGAGCGGCGGCGCAGAAGACTACGTACTCGCGGCCGCCGATCTCATACACAGCGGGGATGCCTTCGAGGCCCGACGGGACCTCCGCCTCCCAGAGCACCTTGCCGGTGTCCGAATCGAAGGCGCGCACCTTGCGGTCGCGGCTGCCGGTGAAGATCAGGCCGCTGGCGGTCACTACCGGCCCCACCTTCGGATACTGAACGCCCGTCTCTTTGATGCCTTTGGCAGCCAGATCCGGCACTTCACCCAGAGGCACCTTCCAGCGGATCGTTCCCTGGTTCAGATCGTAGGCTGTCAGCGATGCCCACGGCGGGCCGATCGGCGAGAGGCCGCTCGAAGTCGTGACCAGGTTGAAGCCGCTGACGTACCGATCTTTCTGTTCCGGATCGGGGCCCAATTTCAAAATCGCCGGGTAGTCTTTGGAAACCACGAACAACAGTCCGCGATCGGGAACCACCGCGGCGCCGCCCCAATTCGCGCCGCCGTTATTGCCGGGCATCTCGATCGTGCCGCGGCCAAGCGCGGGAGGCGTAAAGAGTCCTTCGTTGCGCGCGGTCAGAATCTCATTCTTCCAGTAGGCCCGCTCCTTCGAGTCTTCGAGCAGCGGATTCAGATCTTCCACCGTGAACTTTTGCCGCGCGTAAGGAGGCGGCGCGGTGGGGAATGGCTGCGTCGGCCAGCTCTCTTCGCCAGGTACGTCGGACTTCGGCACCTTGCGCTCCTCGATCGGCCAGAGCGGCTTGCCGGTGACGCGGTCGAAGACCCAGACGAAGCCCTGCTTGCTCAACTGCGCCACGGCGTCGACCATCTTGCCGTCATGCCTCACGGTGAGGAGTTTTGGAGCGGTGGCATCGTCGTAATCCCAGATATCGTGGTGGACCATCTGGAAGTGCCAGATGCGCTTGCCGGTGCGCGCATCGAGCGCCAGCAGACAATCGCCGAAGAGGTTGGCGCCCTTGCGGTCGGCGCCGTAGAAGTTGTACTTGGGGCTCGCGGTCGGCGCGTAGACAATGCCGCGCTTGGCGTCGAGCGAGAACTCGCCCCACACGTTGGCGCCGCCCACGGTCTTCCAGGCGTCCGGCGGCCAGGTCTCGTAGCCATACTCGCCGGGATGCGGGACCGTGTGGAACGCCCAGACCACGCGGCCGGTGCGGACGTCGAAGGCGCGCAGGTCGCCGGGCCCGGAGGTGTAGCCTTCGTTGGTGGCCGATCCCAGAATCAGCAGGTTTTCAAAGACGCGGCCGGGCGTGGTGGATTGCACCAGCTTCAGCGACTTCGGATCGCGGCCGAGCCCTTCCTTGAGATCGACGCTGCCATCCTTGCCGAAGCTGCCGATCAACTTCCCGGTGCGCGCGTCGAGCGCGTGCAGTGCATGGTTGCTGGCATAGAGCAGGCGGCGGTCGGAGCGGTCCGCGCTTTCCCAGTAGTTGATGCCGCGGCTGGTGATGATGGTGGTGCCCGGGTCCGCCGGATGCACCCAGACCTCTTTGCCGGTGGCGGCATCGAGGGCGACGATCGAGTTGTCGCGCGCCAGCACATAAGCGGTGCCGTCGACCACCAGCGGACTGAAGAAATAGGTGCGGTGGTCGCCGGTCGCGTAGGTCCACGCGACCTTGAGCTTGCTCACGTTCGAGCGATTGATCTGCTTGAGCGCGCTGTACTGTGCGGAATCCGCGGCGCCGCCGTAGTCGCTCCAGCCGGTATACGGCTGGGCGAGTGCCAGAGCGGGGAGAAAGAAGAAAGCAAGTCGGATGGTCGTCATTGGTCGTCGCGATCGCGGCCGTTGCGGCGGTGTATGTAGACTACGAAGCCAGTCAGGATGAGGAAGGGCGGTGCGCCCAGAATCACTATCCCGATATCGAGCAGGCGCGCGCGGGCGGCATTCTGCGCATGCGCGGTGAGATAGCACATCACGCACTGCGCCTGGAGCGCCATGGCAAACAGCGGGAGCAGCAGCAGTCGCCTCATACCGGCGGCCTCGCGTCGCCGAGGAAGAAGAGCATCAGCAGAATGCAGACTACCAGCATCGGGAACAGCGTCAGAAAGAGGCTCAGACGCTCGAATTTCAGATGCATGAAGTAGGCGATGATCAGCGCGGCCTTCACGATCGAGAGGCCCAGCAGCGCCGTCAGCATGATCACGGCCGGCACCTGCTCGTAGGCCAGGAAGACTTCCATGCTGGTCAGCGCCAGCAGGGTGACCCAGACTTTGGCGAAGGTGGTAGTGGTTGCGGCGGTTGCGCTCATCGATTCCTCCTCACCCGCTCACGCGTGCGGACATCAGATAGACCAGCGGGAAGATGAACATCCACACCAGGTCGACGAAGTGCCAGTAAAGGCCGGCGACCTCCACGTCCTCGGGCTTGAATTTGCCGCGCAGCACCGCCTGGCAGATGATCGCGAGATAGACAATTCCGATGATCACGTGCGTCATGTGCAGGCCGGTCAGCGCGAAGAACGTTCCGCCGAACAGCGGCACGCCCCAGGGGTTATCGAACGGCGTCACGTGCTCGTGCAGGATGAGGTTCCGCCACTCGCTCAAGTGCAGCACGACGAATGCGAGCCCTCCTGCCATAGTCGCCAGGATCCAGCCGCCGGCCGCCTTGCGATTGCCCAGGTTCATCGCCTGTACGGCCATCACCATGGTGAGGCTGCTCGAAAGCAGGCACAGCGTCATGATGCTCGAAAAGACGATGCCGGGGGAGAAGTGGAACGGCG
This sequence comes from Terriglobia bacterium, assembly GCA_963796675.1. GTDB lineage: Bacteria > Acidobacteriota > Terriglobia > Bryobacterales > Bryobacteraceae > CAWCDJ01. The sequence goes on along the minus strand of CAWCMS010000008.1, from coordinate 471,016 downwards.
TGGGCCAGTTCGGGTTCGCCATGCGGCTGTAGGTGTATGAGAACAGCAGGGCCGCAAACGTGAGCGAGTCCGAAATCAGGAACAGCCACATCCCGAGCTTCTTCGCTCCGGTCGCGTATGGCGAACGTCCTCCCTCCCAGAGCGACGCGGCAGTGGTGGAAGCTTCGGTCTGCATCCTTACCCCCAAACGTAGAACAGGATCATCAGATAGATCCAGACCCCGTCCAGAAAATGCCAGAAGATCGCGGTGACGTCGATGGCGGTGCGCTTGGCCGGGCCGAGCCGCAGCCGCAGCGCCTGCACGTCCACCCACACCAGCGCCCCGACGCCTCCCAGCAGGTGGAAGGCATGCGCGGCCGTCAGCACATAGAAGAAGGAGCTGCTCGGATTGGTGGCGACGTAGATCCCGGCGTCTTTCAATTCCTCCCAGGCCACGCCCTGACCCACCAGAAACAGAATGCCGAGCGCTGTGGCCACCGTCCACCAGAAGTTGAAACGGCTGCGATTGCGATTCTTCAGCGCGCGGCGCGAAAAATCGAGCACGACGCTCGAAGCCAGCAATAGCGCCGTGTTGACGAACAGGATCGGCGGCTTCGGCATCGTGCCCCAGTCGTTCGACATGCCGCGGCGCACCACGAAGGCGCTCGTGAAGGCCGCGAAGACCATGGTGGTCGCCGCCAGCAGGACAAATAGTCCCATAAAGGAGGCGCGGCGGGAAGATCCGCGGCCTTCTGGGTTGCTGTCGTCACCGCCCCATCCGCGATCGAGAGGTGGAGGCGGCGGCCCTTGCGCGATGTCGTGAGTGAGTGAACCTGCCATACCGATAAGATGCATTAGTCCGTGGAATGGACCCCCGCTGGGTCCGTTTGCATGATGAAATCTTTCGCGGCCCCCGGCACGCTGTATTCATAGGGACCGTGATGGATCACCGGGAGCGTGCCCCCGAAATTGTCGGGCGGCGGCGGCGAGGCCACCGTCCATTCGAGCGTAGTAGCCTGCCAGGGATTGATCTCCGCGCGCGGCCCCTTCATGAGGCTCCAAAACAGGTTCAGGATGAAGAGCAACTGCACGCCTGCTGTGATGTACGCCGCCCAGGTGATGAACTGGTGCATGGGAATCATGGGCGCCAGGAATTCGACATTGGTGAAATCGGCGTAGCGGCGCGGATTGCCGACGATCCCCAGAAAGTGCATCGGAATGAAGATGCAGTAGACCCCGATGAACGTGAGATAGAAGTGGATCTTGCCCAGCGTCTCGTTCATCATGCGGCCGAACATCTTGGGGAACCAGTAGAAAGTCGCCGCGAACATCCCGAAGATCGCCGCCACCCCCATGATCATGTGGAAGTGGCCGACCACGAAATAGGTGTCGTGAAAGTAGAGGTCGAGCGCCGGCTGCGCCAGAAAAATCCCGCTCACACCGCCGGTGACGAACAGCGAAACGAAGGCGAGCGCGAACAGCATCGCGGTGGTGAACCGGATCTTGCCGTTCCACAGCGTCCCCAGCCAGTTGAACGTCTTGATGGCGGAGGGGATCCCGATGCACATCGTGAGCGTCGCAAACGCCAGCGCCGAATACGGGTTCATGCCGCTCATGAACATGTGGTGGCCCCACACCAGGAAGCCCAGGAAGCCGATGCTCAGCAGCGCGTAGACCATCGCCTTGTAGCCGAAGATCGGCTTGCGCGCGAAGGTGGCGAGCAATTGCGAGGTCACGCCCATGCCGGGCAGGATGGCGATGTAGACCTCGGGATGTCCGAAGAACCAGAACAGGTGTTGCCAGAGCAGCGGCGAGCCGCCTTTGTGATTGGCGATGATCTGATCGTTGATCATCAGGCCGGCCGGCAGAAAGAAGCTGGTCCCCAGCGTGCGGTCGAGGAGGAGCAGGACGCCGGCCGCCAGCAGCACCGCGAATCCCAGCAGGCCGAGCACGGCCGTGATCAGCCAGGTCCAGCAGGTGAGCGGCATTCGCATCAGGCGCATGCCTTTGGCGCGCAGTTCGAGGGTGGTGGCGATGAAGTTGATGGCGCCCATCAGCGACGCCAGGCAGAAGATCGCGATGCTGATGATCCACAGCGTTTGGCCCAACCCCTCGCCGGGACCAGTGACGCGTCCGGCGGCCGAAAGCGGCGGGTATGCGGTCCATCCGGAGAGCGGCGCGCCGCCTTGCACGAAGAATGCAGACACCATCACCACGAGCGCCGCGAACGTGCTCCAGAACGAGAGCATGTTGAGCACCGGAAACGCCATGTCCTCGGCGCCGATCTGTAGCGGCAAAAAGAAATTGCCGAACCCGCTTTGCGGCACCGTGGTGAGGACGAAAAACACCATGATGGTGCCGTGCATGGTCATGAGCGAAAGGTAGAGCTCCGGCGTCATGATGCCGCCGGCCGCCTCATTCGGCCACAGCTTTCCGAACCACGATACCGACGTGTTCGGATTGACCATGTGGTACCGCATCAACAGCGAGAGCGCGATCCCGATGAAGGCCGAAAACAGACCGAGGAAGTAATACTGGATGCCGATGACTTTGTGGTCGACGCTGAAGATGTACCTTCGGACGAAGCCTCGGGGCGCGACGTGGGCTCGATGGGCTGCGGCAGAAGACATAGGGTTTACCTCGGGCTAAGCGGCGTCATTGCTGGGCCTGCTGTTCCTTCCAGTGGTCGAATTGCGATTGTGTCATCACTTGCATGGTGGTGCGCATCTGGTAGTGGCCCAGGCCGCAAAGTTCGGAGCAGGGAACTTCGAAAATGCCGGTGCTCTCCGCGCGGAAATGCAGCGGAATCTCCATGCCGGGGACCAGATCCTGCTTCAGCCTTAGTTCGCGGACGAAGAAACTGTGGATCACGTCGCGGGAGTGTAGGATCAGCTTAATATCGCGATTGACCGGCACCTTGAGCGAGGCGCTGACGATATCGTCCTTGCCGGCAGGGTCGTTGGGATCGATTCCGAACGGGTTGCCGGCCGCGTCGTTGACGAGCTTGAGATCGGTATGGCCGAACTTGCCGTCGGGGCCCGGATAGCGGAAGTTCCAGGCGAACTGGCGGGAGAGCACTTCGACCGGGATGGCATCGGGCGGCGCTTCATCGAAATGGACGCCGGCCCAGATCTTCGTGCCCATGATGACCAGGCCCAGAAAAAGTACCCCGGTGGCTATGGTCCAGAGAGTTTCGAGCTTGTTGTTACCGTGCGAGTAGCCGGCGCGCCCGCCGTTATTGCGGAAGCGCACGATCACGTAGCCGAGCGCGGCCTGGGCGAGGAAAAAGATGATCCCGACCACCACCAGGGTCCGCATGAACTGCGCGTCGTAGAGGTGTCCGTGCTGGGTAATCGGAGGCGGGAACCACCACGTCTTGGCAGCGAAAAGGTAAACGATGACGACCGCGAGGACCCAGATTATTGGAGCGAGCAACATCCCCAGACTCCTCTTCGGCCCGACAGAATTCCCCTCATTTTGCTATAAGTTACCGGTGATCAGGACGATATCATAATCGTCGCGGGAGGAGCAACTCCGAATCCGCCGGCTAGAGTGCCGCGAGGGTCTGCTGCTCGAAGCCGACGACGTCGCGATAGGCCACAGTAATCGCCGCAAACGACAGCGGGATCGTGACAAAAATGCCGACCACGAGGCAGAGAAATCCGAGAACGTTGATCCCGATCAGCGCCAGCACAAAGAGAGTGAAACCCACGTAGTCGTTCTTCACCACCGCGTGGCTTGCCTGCATGGCGGGCCAGAAATCCATTCGCTTATCGAAGATGAAGAGGTAGGCAAACTGGTACATCGCCGCCAGCACCAGGCCGGGGATGATGAGGAATACCAGGCCCACCGAAACCAGGATCGAGATGAGCAGCGATGCCACGAGCGAGGGGACAAAGAAATCGAAGCCCTTAAAGAGGTCGGCGAACTCCGCCCGGCGTCCGAACAGTTTCCTGATGCAGAAAAGGTGGAAGCCTACCGAGAGGGGCCCCTGCAGAATCACCGGCACCGCCGACGTGAGGAAGCAGTAGACCAGCGCCATCAGGAAAAATACGCCGAGGTTGGACGTCACCAGCCGCCAGCCTTCACCGATCCAGTGGCCGGTATAGCTCTGAATGCCGACGGGTGGTGTCCAGGTGACCATGGCGGACGGCGCGGCGGCGCCGTACGGGGTCCCGCAGGAGGTGCAAAAGCCAGCCCCTGGAGACGCTTGGGTTCCACACTGATGGCAGTACATGATCCAGGCAGGATCATAGCGCAGGCCGCATGACCTGCGCTACGAGTTTCTCGATTCTATGCCTGATTACGCGGTTGCGGGCAGGGGCAAACCGGCTTTGGCGAGCGCGCGCTGCAGCATCGCGGTCGCGTGAATCTCCGGAACGTCGCGCGCGATCGAGATCTCGGAAACCAGCATGTGGCGGGCGCGATCGAGCATCTTCTTTTCCCGGAAAGAAAGCGGCTTATCGACGTGCAACTGCAGCAAGGCCTTGAAAACCTCGGCAGCCCGTAGCAGATCGCCGCTCTGCATTTTGTCGGTGTTCTCTTTGAAACGCACCTTCCAATCCGGATTGATCATGCATAAGCCGTTGGAAAGATAAGAAAGAACCCGCGAGATTTCGCGGTCTTTGGTGACTCTTCTCAGCCCGATATTGCCCACATTCGAAAATGGGACCAATACGGTCATGCTGTTGGTTCCGAACCGCAGCAGGTAAAACTTTTCGAATGCGGAACCGAAGGAGCGGGTGCTGATATTCTCGATTGTCCCAACACCCTGGTTGGGATAGACGACTTTATCGCCAATCTGAAAGGTCATACGGGGTCCCCCACAACCACCGCTGTCAAGTGTTGCAGCTAACTTGCGCGACAACTCTTGAATGGTACGCTGCACAACGAATACTGTCAAGAGATATTGTCGCGAAAACCCGCGCCAGTTGCGGGTTTTCGACGCCCATGACGAAAAAATACAGAATCGGCTCTAGGCGGGATGAACGCTAGCCGCGCCCCGAAAAGTCTGAGTACACCCCCAGGACGTGGTACTTGCTTCGAGCGAGTTTTGGCGGCTCTATTCGGCCGCGGCCATGCCCCGTTCGGCCAGCAGCAGGCGGCGCAGGGTACGCAAATCGTTCAGAATGCGCCGGCTGGTGGTGATATGAATTTTGAGCTTGCTCAGATTGTAGGAAACCAGGAACAGCGCCTCTTTGCGGCGGGCCGCGTGCTCGCCTTCGGCGGCTGCGATTTCGGACTCGATCTCCAGTCGGGCTTCTTCGATGGCCTCCGCGAGCAGAGCTACATACTCGTGGGAACCTTCGATGCTGTCAAACGGCGTCCTGGCTCGATCGCTCACGGCAAGCCTCTCCGACCGCCCCCTCCGTTGGTGGCCTCTCTGTTTTTTTTCGAGTTTCCACATTGTCGCACAATCGAAACCCGGGTTAAACCGTGAAGGTGAAACGGTGTACATTGGCTGAAGATGGCTCCCCGGGAATACAAAGCGGTGATTGTCGACGATGAGGAGCTGGCGCGCGGCTTTCTGCGGGAATTGCTGGCGGCTCATCCGGAAATCGCGATCGCCGCCGAGTGCGCCAACGGATTTGAAGCGGTCAAGGCGATAGCCGAAGCCTCCCCGGATATCCTCTTTTTGGACGTCCAGATGCCCAAGCTCGATGGCTTCGAGGTGATTGAACTGATCGAGCCCGGCCCCGCGGTGGTCTTCGTGACGGCATACGATCAATACGCCATGCGGGCTTTCGACGCCCACGCGGTGGATTATCTCTTGAAGCCCTTCAGCGCCGAACGCTTCGAGAAGGCGCTCGATCGCGCCAAGGCCCGGTTGGGCGAGCGCAGCCCCCTCCCGCGGGAAGTAGCGGTCGAACGGCCCGCCGCCGAGCGCCCGCAGCGCATCGTGGTCAAAGACGGGACCCGCGTCCACGTGATTCCGCTCGATAAGCTCGACTACGTGCAGGCGCAGGACGATTACGTGGCCTTGTACAGCGGCGGCAAAAGCTATCTGAAACAGCAGCCCATCGCGTCTCTGGAAACGGCCCTCGATCCGGCGCGTTTTGTGCGCATCCACCGCTCCGCTATCGTCAACCTGGAACGGGTGGCGCGAATCGAGCCGTACGGCAAGGAAAGCCGGCTGGCGATTCTGACGGACGGCACCCGGCTGCCGGTGAGCCGCTCGGGCTACGCGCGGCTGCTCGAGGCTATGGGCGATTCGCAGGGAAATCGCAACACCACGCGGTAGAGCGAGCCCTCCGCGCTGGTTTCGAATTGCGCTTCTTTGCCGTAACGAACTTCCAGCCGCCGCTTGACATGATGCAGCCCCATTCCCAGACTGCGCCGCGGAGCCGCTTCGGGGTCGAAGGCATTCTCGAGGGTGATGCGGACGTCGGGGCCTCTGCGGTCGGCCTCCAGGCGGATCGCTCCCCCCTCTACCAGGCTCGCGATCCCGTGTTTCACGGCGTTTTCGACCAGCGGCTGCAGGAGCAGCGGCGGCACCATGCAGTCCAGGCAGGTATCGCCGATCTGCTGGTCGAACTGCAGGCGATCGCCGAAGCGGATGCGCTCCACCTCGAGGTAACTGCGGGCCAGCGCGAGTTCCTCCCGCAGCGGAATGGACTCGCGTTTCCCGAGTCCCAGGCTGGTGCGCAGGAAGTCGGCCAGCCGGATACACATCTCGCGTGCGCGAACGCCGTCGGCCGTGGTCAGGGCGCTGATAGAATGCAGGCTGTTGAATAAGAAATGCGGATTGATCTGGATGCGCAGCACCTCGAGCTCCGCCTCGCGAGCCAGCATGCGCGCCTCGGCGGCATGCTTTTCGGCCTCGCTCGACGCCGCCGCAGCCAGCGCCGCATAGTGCAGTCCCACCGACAACAGGTAGAGCAGCACTCCGATGCCATAGAGCACTGGCAGCAGGGGTAGCGCCTTATTGAAGAGGCTGGCCGAGAGCCACGCGCTGCCCACCAGGATCAGGCTGGCTGCGGCTGCCGCTCCCGCATGAGTGAATGCGGTGGCGCCGATGCTCGAAGGCCGCAGCGGCCGGGAGCGGCACACGTACCACGGTGTGAGGCAGACAAACGCATAGAGCAGCACCGCGGGAGCCAGGATTTCCGCGCCCTCCCTCCACGGCAGGCCGCCCGCCGACCAATCGACATAGGCCAGCAGTGCCAGGATCGGTATCCAGGCCAGCAGGTAGGCAACCAGCCGGCGCCGGCGGACCAGCAGCGGGTGCATGGCTCAATTCTTGACCACCACGCCGCCGAATACCGCCGCACCCTTCAAAATCAGCCGCTTGATCACCGGGAATTCCGCGGGGCTGGGCTGCCTCGTCTCGTCCGAGTAGCCGCCGAAAACGCCCGCGCCTTTCATTTCCACGCGCCAGTGCTCCGGCACCCGGATTTCGACGCCCCCGAACACCGCGTTGATCTCCATTTCCGCCGATTCGCCAACGATGGCTGAGCGCCGCAGGTCGATCTCGAAGCCGCCGAAGACGGCATCGATCTTGCCGCCATGAAAGTCGGGATCGGCGATATTGCGTTTGCCGCCGCCGAATACCGCGGCTTCCTGGATCCTGCCGTTTTTCAAATCGTTCGAGCTGTTGCCCATCGAGGGCCAGGGGAAGGAACGCTGTACCACCATCCACACGCCGACGGCGATCAGGATCAGCGGCCAGAGGTCGAAGATCCCCACCGTCAGGTATCCGAGCGACTGCGCCATGAAGATGGCGCCCACTGCCGCCAGGATGCCGCCCGCGATCCGCCCCTCGTTGGCCGCCGAATCCACCAGTTTGACCAGACCCACCGCGATCAGGATCGCCGGCCAGTAGCGTGCGACATCGTGAAAGTAGACCAGGTGCAGATTGTTCAGCAGGAACATCGCGCCCAGGCCGATGAGTAGGATAGCGGGAAGGAACCGGTCGGCCGATCCGGCCTGGCAGCGGTAACGGTAATTGTATTGGTAAGGTTCCATGCTCACAGGCTAATCCACGGGCCGGAAAAAGCCCCGCTCGAATCGGTGAACGTGCCGAGTCTACCGGCGAATAGCGGCCTCGGAAGCGGCAGGCGATGAAGCCTGTTGCTTTTCACCCCTTCGTGGAAACGCAATTGCATCTCGTTGCGATGCCTGCCCATCCAAAAGGTAGGACCCGAAATGATCCGTAGGAAGATTATTCATCTGCTTGGCAAGAGCTTGACCCCGGAAAAGATCGCGCTCTCCATTATTGTGGGCGCCCTCCTCGGGATCATTCCGGTTCTCGGTTTCACCACCCTGTTGTGCACCGGAGCAGCGGCCATGCTCCGGCTGAATCTGCCGGTGATCCAACTGGTGAATGGCCTGGTCACCCCGGTGCAACTGGCGCTCCTGATTCCGTTTCTGCGGATGGGAGAGTGGCTCTTCCGGGCACACCACTCGGCCTGGAGCGTCCACGGCATCGTGTCTCTGGTTCACACGAACCTGGGTAAAGCGATGGCCACGCTCGGAGCGGCGACGCTGCACGCCTTGGTTGCCTGGGCGTTCTGCGGACTCGTGTCCGCCGTCGTGGCCTACATGGTCCTGGTTCCGCTCTTACGCTGGCTCCTTAGCCGGCATGCGTCAGCCGTTCACGCCTGACGTTCGATACACTAGACGTCCGGAACATGCCGCAACCTCAGATTGTTGTGGTGGGTAGCGCGAACGTCGACCTCACCACCTTCACCGATCGTTTCCCCCGTCCGGGGGAGACTATCTTCGGACGCGAATTTCACCTCGGCTTCGGCGGCAAAGGCGCCAACCAGGCGGTGGCGGCGTGCCTGTGCGGCGCGCACGTCTCCATGATCGCCCGCGTGGGCGACGACCTGTTCGGAACCGCTACCATTGAAAACTTCAGCAAGCGCGGCATCGATGCCTCGCACGTGACGACGACCCCGGGTGTATCGAGCGGCGTCGCGCCGATCTTTGTCGATAGCTCCGGGCAGAATCGTATTCTGGTGGTGAAGGGCGCCAATGACCGGCTCCTGCCCGCCGATATCGACGCGGCGGAGGATGTGCTGCGCGGTGCCGGCTGCGTGGTCCTGCAACTCGAAATCCCGCTCGAAACCGTGTACCACACGCTGCGGCTCGCGCGCCGCCTGGGCGTCCGCACGATTCTCAATCCGGCGCCCGGCCAGCCGCTCGATCTCGAAGCCGCGGGCAATGCCGATTACGTAATCCCCAACGAAACTGAGGCGGAAGCGCTCAGCGGAATGACGGTATCGAGCCTGGATGAAGCGCGCGACTGCGCCCGCTGGCTGCTCGCCCACGGGCTCGGGCGCGTGATCGTGACCCTCGGCGGTAACGGCGCGCTGCTCGCATGGCCGGAGGGCATGCGGCACATTTCCGCGCATCCGGTGCAGCCTGTCGATACCACGGGCGCGGGCGACGCCTTTATTGGCAGCTTTGCGTGCTTCCTGGCAGGAGGCTGCGAGGAGGCAGAAGCCATCCGCCGCGCGAATGTGTACGCGGCGCTTTCGACTCTCGCGGTAGGAACGCAATCGTCATTTGTGACTGCCGAGCGATTTGAAACAGTTTGGGCCGCCTCTGCATAAATAGTGGGGCGGGCCTTCAGCCTGCATCGGGCTTCAGCCCGATTCAACTGGCTTCTTGTCTAATGCGCGTCGATGACGCAGCGGAATCCGATGTTCGCGTTTTTCCAGCGGCTGGGCACAACGCTCGAATCCCAAATCACACTCGGAAAGAGCTCTTTTTCGTTGAACGATTCGCCGCGAATGTAGTACCACGGCTCGTTTGCCCCGGGCGGCGGCCGCAGTTTCTCCCGGAAGTAACGGAGAGCTTCCGGGCTGGGCGAGCTGAGTTGCTCCACAAACTCCCAGACGTTGCCGACCATTTGCAGCGCTCCGTAAGGGCTCGCCCCGGCGGCCATCTCGCCGACTGGTAGTGGATTGGCCGAATTGACATTCGCTTTCGACGCGTCCGCCGCATCGCCCCACGGAAACATCCGGCCATCCTCGCCGCGCGCCGCCTTCTCCCACTCCTTGGCAGTCGGCAGCCGCTTGCCCGCCCAATTCGCGTAGCCGTGAGCGTCGACGATCGTTACATTCACCACGGGATAACCCGGCTTACCGGCCGGGAAGTCCGTGGGCAGCTTGTAGCCGGTGGCCTTGCAGAAGGAGGCGTACTCGGCGTTCGTGACCTCGGTGCGGTCGATATAAAACGCCGGCAACGACGCTTCTACCTTCTTTTCTCCGTATAGGAAATTGCCTGCCGGCACCAGCACCATATCGCCCGTCGTGGTGTGCATGGTGCGAGCCAGTTCCGGACCTTTCGGAGCCGGGTTACCGCCGGCCGCGTGGCCTTCATTTGGCCGCAGCGCGAGGAAGGCACCACCCGCTACCAGCAACAGCAGCACCAAAACGCCGGCCGCGAGCATCCACTTGGGAATTCCCGCGGAGGGCGGAGGCGCTGCCAACGCAGGCGCGGGAACCGCCATGGTCGGCGCGGTCTGCAGTGCAAGCAGGCGTTCGAGATCGGCGCAGATCGGGCTGAAGCCCTGTGGCCGCTGTTCGGGTTCCTTGGCGGTGCACTGCGCGATCAGGTCGCAAACTCCCTGCGGCACGCCGACGTTCGCCAGCGGCTCCAGGTTTAGCGGCTCGTTCAGGATGGAGTAGAAGATGCGCTCCACCGTATCGCCGGTAATCGGTTTCGTGCCGGAAAGCATCTCGAATAACAGGATGCCGAACGCGTAAACGTCCACCTGCGGAGTGATGTTGCGGCCGGTCACCTGCTCGGGCGCCATGTAAAACGGCGTGCCGAGCACGTACCCCGCCCGCGTCATCGAGAGCCCTTCCGTCTTGGCAATGCCAAAATCCATCAGCTTCGCCACGCCCGCCGAGTTGATGTGGACGTTCTCGGGCTTGATATCGCGATGAACGATCTTCTGCGTGTGGATGTATTCGAGTGCGCGCGCCACCTGCAGCGCGACCTTCAGCTTCGAGGCCAGGTCGCCCAGGTGTTTGTTATCGATGGCGTGCCGGAGGTCCTCGCCACGCAGGAACTCCATCACCATGAACGGGCGCTTCTGCTCGTCTTCGCCGAAATCGTAGATCGAAAGAATATTCTCGTGGCTGACGTTGCCGGCCATCCGGGCCTCTGCCAGGAAGCGCTCGCGCACGTCCTGATCCTCGCAGCCCTGGGCGGTCAGGATCTTCACCGCCACGGTGCGGCCGATGACCAAGTCGCGCGCGCGGTAGACCTCCGACATGCCGCCGCCGAGAAATTCCTCCAGTTCGTACTTGCCGATCCGCGCGGGAAGCTGGGTCACTGTTTTGCGACCTCCGCCACGCAGCCCATACCCGCAAAGTAGCTCTTATCGAACACCGGCGGATTGGCATTAATTTCGAGCTTGATGGTCACGGGCTGGTTGTTGGCCGGGTTCCTCACCAGTTGGTTGGCCTTGCCGGCGCGCGCATCCATCTCGACCGAGGATCCCGTGTGGCGGTCCGCGTCACCCACGAAGCGGAAGATCGACCACAGGCCCTGGTACGAAGGATAGAGAGTCTCGTTGCCGCCCTTGAGCCGGATCGAAAGCTGAGTGCCGGGGTTGGCTCCGGGCCACGTAAACGTCTTGGCTGGAGCGCTGGCGCCCGAAAAATCGACATTCTGGCCGTCGATGTTGCCGCTGATGCGCTCGGTGTCCGGCCCGATCACGCCGCGCACCGTGTACTTGAACTGCGGATTGGCGGCTCCGTTGGGATAGGCCGCGTCGGTGAATGCCGCCGCCTTGGCCAGGTAGTTCTGGAACCCTGCCGTGATCTGAATCGGCGCGCCGGGTACGGGCACGCCCTGCCGCGACGCCAGCTTTTGCAGGTTGGTCTCCCAGAACTGCCAGATGGCGCCCTGCTTGGGCGCGAAGATCATGTTGACGTCCTGCACGGTGGCGTCGGTCTGCGACTTCGGATTGAAGGGGAACTTGCTCAGGATGGGCCGCAGCTGCGAGCAGGCGTCCTTGCCCTTCTTGTTGAGATCGGCCGGGCCCAGGCCCTTCAGCACGCCCTCGGCGTTCGTGATGGGGTCTTCGAGCAGCTTCTGCGTGGGCGCTCCCAGGTCCGAATCGGCGCGGAAGGCCTGCGCCATCTGGCGGGCGGCGAGATGCGCCTGCATGGCCTGGGTGCGGGTCGGAGCGGTGGCGTTATCGTCGGGGTTCGGCAACTGCGCCACGCTTTCGAGCGATGCCTGCAGCCCGAGCAGCGACGCCATATAAGCCTGGTTCGAAGGCGCGTTGTACTTGGCCGAGCACCCGGCGGGAACCACGGTCTGCTCCGGCTGGAACACGGCCGCCACCGTCGGATCATCTACCGCGGTGTTCTCCGAAGCCACGCACAGCAGGGCCAGCAGAGGCGATTGCGCCGAAGCGGTCACGCTCAGCTTCGCGGCGGCGTCCGGGATTCCGGTATAGCGCTGCACGGAGGCCTGCTTGATGTAGGTCCGCCACTGGTCCGTGAAATCCTTGTTGTAGCGGGTGCGGATCTCCTGGGCCAGCGCTGCGCGATCCAGATCGGCGCCCTGCTGCTTGCCGAGCACCCACTCTTCGCCGCTGAAATAACGGTCGGCATGCGGGATCGCGTCCTTCATGAACGCCCATCCGCCCTTCGAAAATGCGCCGGGGACGACGTGCGGCTCCAGCACGATCTTCGCGGAATCCACGAACTGCCGGTTGAAATCGATCGGCGGATTGTTCTTCGCGGCTTCCGAAAGCATGAAGGCGTAGACGCGGTCGACACCCGCGAACTGTGAGAGATACACGCGGGCGTGTACGATCGCGGCGCCGTCGTTCACGCTCGAGAATGGATTTTCGTCCTTCAACTCACCGGCGTAGAAATCGAACTGCTTCTGGGCCAACAGCGAGCGCGGATCGTCCACCGTGCGGTCGTTCTTCCACCATTTCATCAGCACCGGCGGCAGAAATTCGCGCGTGCTCTTGTCGTGGTTCGCGGTGGTGATCAGGTAGGCTTTCAGGGTGTCGTAAGTCGGGCCGTAGTCGGGACCGGGCTTGGCCGGCAGACCATTGAGGAATGGCACCATGGCCCGCTGCGTCGGCAGCAACAGCAACTGCTGGAAACGCGCGAAGTAGATGCGCCGCGCTTCGGGATAGAGATCTTCGCCGGTGAACAGGCCCCAGCGATAGCCGAGCGGACCGCCGTTGCGGTGGTAGCTGGCCAGCCGCTCATAGGCCTGGCGCAAGGTCTCGAGCTTCTGCAAATCGCCGATCGAGGCCACGTCTGCGGCTGGCGGCGGCGCCGTGGAAATGCTCTGCGCGGCATCGCGCACCTGCGCTTCGAGGCCGCGGTTCTTGAAGAACGATACCGTGAACAGCACCGAGGCCACCAGGCACAGCGAGGCCAGCGCGAGGAACAGAATGCGCCGCGCCGAACTGGTCTTGACGCTCGCGCCGCTCGCACCCATGGCGGATTTATCGGCCAGCAGGATGTCGTTGAACAGGTGCGTGAGGAAGACCCACTGCGGCATCTTGCGGCCGCCTGTCGATGCCGGCATGGGCGCCTGCCGCTGCGCCTGCGCGCGCGCTCCGGCGGTGAAGATACCGGTCGCCCCCGGGGGCGCGTCGTACGCCGACTGCGGCTGGGCGGCGGCCGCGGCCACCGGAGCGCTTTCGTTGACGATCACGGGCCGCACGCCGGTGAAGTAGAAGCCGCGCAGGAACGGGCCGGTGCTCAACTGGCTCGGCCGGCACAGGTCCACCAGGAACTGCACCACCACCGGACGCAGCTTGCGGAATTCGCGGGGAAACTCGTAGGCCGCGGGCAGCTTCGACGCATCGGTTTCGCGCGCCAGAAACGGGGGGCGCGAATCGGCCAGAGAGCGGAAGAGCCGCTCGAAATTGTCGGAAAGCCGCGCCGTCTCCTGCTCGCCATAGACGCCCTCCGCGCGCTGCGCCACCATCGGCAGCGTCACGCCGAGCACCTGCATCGCCTCTTCATTGCCCAGGTTGCGTATGTACTCCAGGCAGAACGGCAGCCGGTCGATGCGGGTGAACAGCACGTAGACCGGCAGATTGATGCCGAGCGCCTGCGAGATCTCGCCCAGCCGCGCGCGCAGATTTCGCGCGGAAGCGGAAGCGGCCTCCTGCGCGCCCTGGCGTGCGAAGTTTTCGCAATCGTAGAAGACCACCGCGGCGCGAGGCGCCAGCTCCCCGCGCGATACCACCGAGCCGCGCGGCTGCAGCCGCTTCACCAACGTGTGCCACTGGCCGGGATCGGTCAGCAGGGCGCCGCCCGCTTCGATGAACAGCGTCCGCCGTGCAAACCAAATGTTGGCGCTGCGCGTCGGAGCGACGTCGTTGTTCTGATAGACCTGCCCGGCCAGCAGTTCGGCTTCGATGCCGGAGTGGAGCATTACGCTGGTCTTGGTGCTGCCCGGTTCGCCCACCAGCAGCAGCGCCGGCAGGTTGCCCACCCGGGCTCCGTTTTCGATCTTCGCAGCCGCGAGCTTCGCCTCGGCGCCGCGGATCAGCATGGAGATTTCATCGCTGCCCACCGGCTCCGACGAAGCCGCCGCGGCTGCCGCCTTGGCCTTCTTCTGGCGCACCACCAGCAGCACGATGAGGCCGATGAGCGCGAGCACTACCACTGCAAGAATGATGTAGATCGTCATCGCCCCCACCTAACCCTTCAAAGCACCGCCGACGGCCCTGACGTCGGACACGCCGGAATTCAGGCTCACTTTATAACCCACGAACAGAATGATCATCAGCACCGCCGCGACGATCGCCAGGATTCCGAATCGCTTGACCCACGGGTCGGTCATGGTGCGGACCGTCTCCTGGGGAAGTTGCCAGGCGGGCGAAAGCGGTCCGACGACGCCGCGGATTCGGCGGATCTTCTCCGATATCTGGTCGACACGGTGTGCCAGTTCGCCGCGGTTGCCCACGCTATAGCGCCCGCCGAAGCCGAGCAGCAGGCACAGGTGATAGACCTCGAGGAGATCGGCCAGGTCCTGCGAATCGCTCGCGCTCATCAACTGGTCGAGGTTCTGAAAGACCACTTCGCCCGCGATGTGAGTCCCGAAGAGTTCTTCCTGCAGCGGCTTGCGCAGCCAGTCGCCGAAGATCGGATTCTGGGAATTCAATACCGATTCGTCGAGGAACGCTACGGCTACAAACGTTGCGTACTTGACGTAATCGGCGTTATAGCCCGCGGCCAGCGCCTGGTTGGCGGCCGTCTTGAGCGCCTCGCGCGTGTGATGCCGAAAGGACTCCGCGTTGGTCACGCCTTGGCGGTTGCCGCGCAGCCTTTCGATAGCGGTGAGAACTTCCTGATAGATGAGGGCCAAGTTGTCGGCCCGTCGCACATTACCTTGAGGAGACATGATCAGCTTTCCAGCACAACCAGAATTTCCACCTCGGGGTTGGGAAACTCACCCGGAACATAAACGCCGACGCGGCGCGTTTTCGACATGTGGTCCCAGCACGGGCCGCTGCGGCTGATACCGAAGTACTGCACCTCCGGGCGGACGGCGATCGCTTGCGGCGGCACCGGCAGGTGGGTCAGGCCCATGCCGGGGAGTGCGCGCTTCACCAGCTCCCGCACAAACGGCGGCGTGCAGACTTTGACGAGCTGTGGGGTCCGGGTCATGAGCTCGGCCTCGCCGATTTCGGAATGAATCGCGAACACCCAGCGCGCGCGCCCCATCACGCGGGCGTCCGTGATCTCGCCTTCGTAGAAATAATCGCCCGCCGGTTCGAGCGCGATGGAGATGCAATTGGTAGGGACGATGGTCTCCAGGTGCGCGCGGATGTGGCGGTCGAGTTTCTCGAACGCTTCGCTGAGGTTTTCGTGATCGTAGAGAGGCAGGTCGCGGGGGTGCGAATCGAGCGCGAAGGTGCAGAGCGCGCCCGCCAGCCGCGAGAGTTCCGCAAACAAGTCTTCCGGATGCCCGCGCTTGGCTACCAACTGGTGTCGCAGCATGGGAAGCGCGGCATTGACGGCGTGCAGCAGCCAGAAGTTGGCGATTTCGCGCGTTGCGAATTCGGCCCGTCCGCTGCCGGCGCCGCGATTGATATTGATGCTCTTTTCGTCCAGAATCTCGATCAGCCGCTGCACCATGCTCATCAGCCGCTGGCTGGCGGAGATGCTCAGGACCGGGGGCACGAAAGTGTGGTCGTAGACGAAGTGGCCGGCGCCGTCGCGGATGACGCGCGCGAGCGGCAGGGTCGTCAGGTCGCCTGTGGGCTCGGTATCGAACAGCAGCCGCAGGTTCTTCCGTCCGATCCGCACCGGACGCTCGTCGCCGCCGGTATTTTCGTCATGCAGCGTGCGGGCTTCGGCGGTATAGCGGGCATCGACGCCGTTCTCGAGTGCGCAGTTGAACCCGTTCGGCTTGCGCGGCGGGATGCCGAGCAGAACCGTGACGCCGTCGCGAGTGGGAGGGAACAGGTCGGCCACCGCCCTCGGCCCGGGGAGCGCGTCGCTTTCGGGCATATTGAAGGCCAGCCCGTCGCGGAATACCCCGCGCGCGTGGAGCAGAGCGACGGTGCCGTTCTGAAGCGCCTCTATATCGAGGTCGAGTCCCGTCAGGCCATACGCGGCAAACCACAGTGAAGACGTCGCGAACTGGATGGAATCCTCAAAATAGCGGTTCTGCACCTGGAAGTGATGAGGCCCCAGGTGCATGCCTTCCGACCAGACGACGCGCGAAAGCAACTTCATAGTCCCGTGGGCATACTGTAGCATAGGCGAAAGGATCGGGCTCATCTCCCGGCGGTCGCGGTACTATGTGACAGACAGGCGGGTCTACTTCTATGGCGGGTTCGCAGCGGTACGAACTATTCGATGAAATTCCCGGCGGCGTGACACAGAGTTTTCGCGCGCGAACGGCGGCAGGTCGCGAGGTGTCCGTCCACTTCCTGGTGGGTGGCCGGACGCCGGAGAATGAAGCGCTCCTGGCGCGGCTGCGGGCGATCCCGCCGGCGGCGCAGGCGAACATCGTGGAGTACGGGGAATACGAGGGAAATCAGTTCGTCGTGACCGTTGCGCCGCCGTACCAGCACCTGGCGGCGTGGATCAAGGACCAGGAGCCGCATCAGGATAAGGGTCCGCAGAAGTTCACGCGCGTCGGCATGTGGAAGGTGCCGGATTTTTCGCCGGCGCAGGCGCCCGCGGCGAAGGCTCCGGAGCCGCCACCGCCTCCTCAGCCGAGCGACATTACCTTGGTGTACCAGCCCGGCGCGGGGGCACCTCCCGCGCAAGCTCCGTCGGGACCTGGCGAGTTCACGCGCATGTTCCAGGCGTCGGCGCCCGCTCCGGAAGTGGCGGCGGCTGCGGTGCCGGTTCCGCAGGCGTCCACGGCTCAAGCGCCGACCGTGCAGATTCCGCAAGTACCTCCCACGCCGCCACCCCAGGCTCCGGCGCAATCAGGACCCGGTGAGTTCACGCGGATGTTCCAGGCATCCGCACCCGCTCCTGAGGCGACCGCATCTACCGTACAGATTCCGCAGCCGCCTCCGCTGCCTCCAGCTCCCGCGCCGCCAGCGTCGGGGCCCGGCGAGTTCACGCGGATGTTTGAGGCACCGGCTCCGGCCCCCCAAGCGGCGCCCACGGTACAGATTCCGCAGCCGCCCCCGTCGCCTCCAACTCCCGCGCCGCCGGCCGCATCGGCCCCCGGCGAATTCACGCGGATGTTCGAGGCCCCGGCTCCGGCCCCCCAAGCGGCGCCCACGGTACAGATTCCGCAGCCGCCCCCGTCGCCTCCAACTCCCGCGCCGCCAGCGTCGGCCCCCGGTGAATTCACGCGGATGTTCGAGGCACCGGCACCGGTTCCCCAGGCGGCGCCCACCGTGCAAATGCCGCAAACACCTCCGCCGCCGCCTCCCGCTCAGGCTCCGGCTGCATCGGCCCCCGGTGAGTTCACGCGGATGTTCCAGACCTCCGCACCGCCGTCGAGCGCTCCGCCGCAGGCTCCCGGCGAGTTTACGAGGATGTTCCAGGCGGGGGCGCCGCCCAGTCAGGAAGTGCCGACCGCGCAAATGCCGGCAGCACCGCCTCCGCCTCCGGTGCAGCCGCCGCCCAGAAAAACAGCGCCCGGTGAGTTTACGCGGATGTTCGCGTCTCCGGCGCCGCCCGAGCCGGGTCAGAACGATTGGCCGGTCCCACCTCCGCCCCCTCCGCAAAAGGGAGCGTTCACGCAGATGTTTCAGAGCCCCGCGGAGACGCCGCGAACGCCGGAACGCCAGCCACAGAGCGAGTTCTCGCAGTTCTACGGAACTCCGCAGCAGGCGCCTCCTCAACAACAGCAGGCGCAGCCAGGCGGCTATACGCAGCTCTTCTCCTCGGCGCCCACGCCTCCGCCGCCTTCCCGGAGCCCCTCTTCGGGTGCGACCAACGTCTTTGCCGCGCCGCAATCCACCGGTATGGAGGCGCCGCAAGGTCCCAGCGAATATACCCGCATGATGGCGAGGCCCCAGGGACTGCCGGGCGCCGGACCTGCCGGACCCGGCGGTGGGCCCGCCGGCATGGCGATGCCCGGATTTCAGGCCCCGCCCATGCCCCAGGTCGCCGGCATGCCGCATATGCCGCAGGCGCCGCAAATGCCTCCCAAGCCGCAGATGCCGGCCGCTCCGCAAATTCCCGGCGCGCCGCAACTGCCTCAGGCCCAGGTTCCCAAGGGGCCGATCAGCACCACCATGCTGATCGTCCTGATTGGCGTACTGGCCGTGGCCGCGATCGGGCTGGTGCTATTCCTGATGCTGCGGCATTGAGACGGAAACCAAATTTAGGCCATCGATGAACACGGATGAACGCAGATAAGAAAACTGCCTTTTCAAGCCGTCTTCATCTGCGTTTATCTGCGGCCAATTTTGTTTTGGCTAAGTCTGCGGCAGCAGAATGATCAGTTCCAACTGCGGATTGGGGAGGTCCGACGGAACGTAGGCCGCCAGGTTCCGCCCGCGCTGGATCGCTTCCCAGGATGGCCCTGCCTGGCTCAGACTGAAGTATTGGTGGTTCATCTTCACCGGGATCGCGCCCGGCGGCGATGCCACGTAGTTGAGCGTCACGCCCGCCAATGCCTGACGGACCAGGTGGTCCACCTGGCCTACCGAGCTGACCTTCACGAGCTGCGGTGTCTTGCCGACCACCTCGGCCTGGCTGGTTTCGGCGGTGATCGCCAGGTACATCTTCGTATTTACTAGGTACTTGTCGTTGTCGATCGAGGTGGCGTAGATCGAAGGCTGCACCAGCTTCAGCGGCAGCGAGACGAAGTTCGCCGGCACCACCGTCTCGAGCAGCAGCCGCAGCTTTTCGTCGAGATCCGTGAAGCAGCCGCCCAGGTCGTCATGATCGTAGAGCGGCAGGTCCCGCGGGCGGAGCGTCGGTGAAAACGTGGTGAGTGCGCCGGCCAGCGCCAGCATCGCCGAATACAGCGTCTCCGGATGGCCGCCGCGCGTCTCGAAGAGATGCCGGAAGATCGGGAACGACGTGTTGATCGTGTAGAGCAGCCAGAAGCTGGCGATATCGGCCGCGGTGAAGTCGGCCAGGCTCTGGTTCTTCTGCCGCCGCATCCCGGAAATTGCTCCCGAGCGCGCGCTCAGGATCTCCACCAGCCGCCGCGCGATGGTCGACAGGTGCTCGCTGGCGTAGAAATCGAGCAGGGGCGGCACGAAAAGCGGGTCCAATTGGAACGTGCCTGCCTCGGTGCGCAGAATCCGCGCCACCCGCAAGGTGGAGTACCCTTCGCGGCTCTCCCCTTCGCTCAGGAAGCGGAAGTTCTTGCGCGCCACCTGCACTGGCTTTTCGGCCATGCCGGAGTTCTCGTCGCGGAACATTTCGATCTCGGCGCTGAAGCGCGACCCCGCGTCGCGCGTCGAGGTGGCCACATTCAACCCGCGCTCGCGGTACTGGGGGACCGCCAGGTAGAGGTCGAGCGTTTTCTGGTCCGGCTCGAAGCACTCCGACAGGCGCTTTGGCGGCGGGGTATCGTCCGAAGCCGGGATATCGAACAGCAGGCCGTCCGGCATGATCCCGGATGCGCCCGAAACACCGAACGTCCCGGCGGCCAGCCCTTCCTGGCTGATCTGCATCGTGCGGAATCCCCAGGGCCGGAACGACAGGCTTTCGATCTGAAATTGCAGGAGGTTCTCCAGGAACCGGTCCTGGATCTGGAGATGCTGGGGCGTCAGAAACGTCCCCTTCGTCCAGATCACCTGTTGCAATCGCTTCATCTCGAATCACAGTACCAGATGTGGGCTGGTAGAGGCGAATCTCTTTTCTTTCAAGAAGGGTACGGGTACCCGTACCCGTCAACTTCGGGACTAGTTCCGATTGAATTAGGGCTGCGATCCAGGTAGACTTGACCCTGATCTGTCAAGGGGATTGGGGACCACCGTATGCGCCGCTTTCTGTCTGCCTTGCTGGTTGCCACCAGCGTTCATGCGGGGATTCTTGTTTCGCGAACGGGCCAGGGTCTTCAGTTCGCGGAGGCCTCCGCTGTTTCCATCAATGGAAAGGATAAGGCCCTCGGTATTGGCGCCCAGCCGCGAATCGCGCCCGGTAAGCTGCCTTCCCTGAAGCTGGGAGGCACGCTGCTGAAGGACGCGGATTCCGGCGCGGTCGGCGCTTGGGAAGAGGGCGCCATGGCCTTCCTGATTCCCGATGGCCTGAAGAATCCCTCCGGTGCCGCCGGACCCATCTGGCAGGCTGCGCGGATCGCTTACAAGAAGACCGAGAAGGATAAGGTTCCAGTTGAGGTACCGGTCGCCTCGTTTGTAGCATTCCTGCCGGGCGGCGCCGAGGAACTGGCCCGCCTGTGCACCGATTCGGCGGCTCTCGCGGTGATCGGTGGCAAAGGCAAGGCGTTTCCGGCACAGGTGGAGCTGTTCGCGGCCACCGTGAAGGCGTTCCGCGGAAACGCGGCGATCGCGCCTCTCCAGAAGTACCTGGAACAGGCCTTGCGTCAGCCCTATGACCAGTTCGAGAGCGGCACGGTCGGGGTCGACGTGCTGGACCGCGGGCTGAAGTACGCGGCTCTTTCGGCCGGCGTCTATCCCGAGGATCCGGAGCAGCAGAAACTGCGTGCCGCGCTCAAACACCAGCGGGAATGGGTGGATCGCAAGATGGCCGTGCTGCGGGCCTTCGGCGCGGCCGACGAATGGGACGCTTTTCTGCTGGCGGACCGCGATTTCGAGAAGTATCAGCAGGCCTTCCCGGAGATGGCGGCGAAGCAGAACCAGGCGCTCAAGGATAGCCTCCAATTGCACACCCGTTTTGGGAACGAGCGCTTCGCGGAAAACGAATTCGGTGCGGCTTTTCGCGAATACCGGCTGGCCAGCTTCCGCCAGCCGGCCAACTCCGAACTGCAGACGAAAGTCTCGCTGGCGTGGGCGGAATACTCGCGGCGTGTTGCCATCGACCGGCAATCGCAGCGCAAACAGCTCAGTCCGGGGCAGGTCACCGAGATCGAAAAGGATTTGCTCTTCGCCACCCGGTACAAAGAGCAGAACAAGCTCGACGATGCACTCAAGAGCGTCAACCTGGCGGAATTGGTGGACCCGGAAAATTTGAAGGTCCTGCTCAAGAAGGCCGAAATTCTGGGCTCCATGCGCGAGATCTCGAGCGCCCTGGCGGTGCTGGATCAGTACGACCTTCGCGCGATTGAAGAGGAGCGAAAACCGGCGAACCAGCTGCGAAGCGAATTGCTCTTTCAAGTCACCAGTAGTTTGAAGGACCTGAAGGTCGAGATGCAGAAATCCTGGACAGATGCGAGCTTCAATAAAGTGCACAACCTCGCTTTGCAGGGCCTGCGCTCCAAAGATGACGACGCGGACCTGCTCTACTACGCCGGCATGTCTTCGCTGGTGACGCGCGACGCCGAGAACGGACGCAAATATCTGGGGCGCTACCTCGACGTTTCGAACACGCTCGACGCCAACGCCGATCAGCGGGTAGCGGTCCGGCGCGTGCTGGCGGCGGCCGCGGCTCCGGTGAAGGCAACGCAGGGCGCGCCGAACTGGATGTCGGGCGCGCGGCTGCCGGAGAATGTGTACTACTGCCCGATCAGTCTCGCCTTTCAGCCGAAAATCGACCACATCGACGCTTCGAATAAGCTCAAGGTGACCTTCGAATGGGCGGGCGACCGGCTCCGCTCGATCACCCCGGCCTTCGACAAGAATGAACACGTGACGGATGAGCGTAAGATCTCGTTCGCCTACGAGGAGAAAGTTCCGCAAGTGACGACCATAGCCTACGACGACGCCAGGCCCGCCACGGGCATCGACCCGGACGAGGCGCTCAAGAGAGCATCGCTGGTGCTGTCGAACAGTCCCTATGCCGACCCGCTGGCGGTCGCAAAACTGACCGGCAAGAACCTCTCGGTGGCGGTGGCGGGCAACAAATTCTTCCTGCCGTTTGTCTGGGACCGCATCCACTATTTCCAGGTTTCTTATGACGACGCGGGCCGCGTCCGCGCAGCCCGGGAGATTTCGAACCCGCATGGAACTCCGGGCGATACGCTCCTCGAGTTCCAATGGGACGGCTTGCAACTTCAGGCGATCGAGGCCTACCAGATGGCCGGCGAGCGGCGCGGCGCCAAATTCTACGAACGAACCATGGAGTACCAGGGCGGCCGCCTGATGGGCGAAACCATCGAGAGCGGCGGCAAAGCGTCGAAGATCAAGTACACCTACAACAACGGCCGGCTGGTCTCGGCCAACTGCGAAAAGGACCTGACGCTCGACGGACGCTCCAGGCAAGTGGCGTTCCGCTAAGGAGAGACGATGCGAGTTTCCCTACTGCTCTCGGGTGCCCTGCTTTCCATCCTGGCCGTGAACGCGGCGGCCGCTCCGCAGGAAGAAGGCAAGCGCATCGCGCTCATCATCGGCAATGACGCGTACCTGACTCGTCCTCTGCAGAACGCCATCAACGATGCGCGGCTGATGGATAAGGTGCTCAAGGCGTCCGGCTTCCAGACGATTCTCAAGGAGAACGCCAAGAAGGCCGAGATGGAAGAGGCCCTGGCGCAGTTCCTGGGTCAGTTGGGACCCGACGATACGGCGCTGTTTTACTACGCCGGACACGGCGTGCAGATCGAAAACGAGAACCTGCTGGTCCCCGTCGATTTCGAGCCCGGAAATACGATCACGCTTTCCAAGTTCCGCTGCTTCCCGTTCAACCTGGTGATCGACTCTTTGAAACGCGTCCGGCACAAGCGCAGCATTTTTATCCTGGATGCCTGCCGCAGTAATCCGATGACGGAAGCGCAATCGCTGCAGTCCGGCCTCGCGATTCCACCGGACGCGGGCGGCGATTCGCTGGTGATCTACTCCACCAATGCCAACAATGTGGCGGCGGATAATCCCGGCGGACGCAACAGCTACTTCACCGAGGCCCTGGCCGACCTGGTGGCGCAACCCGGCCTGCCCATCAGCGATGTGGTGGCGCGCGTGACCAAGCGCGTCCTGCAGGAGACCGACAACCGCCAGAACCCGACGATTTTCGGCAGCCCCACCAGCCGCTTTTATTTCCATCCGCCATCCAATCTGGACACCGAGACCGATCCCACCCTGGTGGAAAAGTGGATGGAAGACGCCAAACTGCGCGAACAGCACGAGGACTGGCAGCAGGCGATCGATCTGGTGAACCAGGTTCTCAAGAAGAAACCGGGCGGCAGCCTGGAAGAGACCGCCAACGCCAAACTGCCCTACCTGGAAGCCCGCAAAGATGCCCAGGTTCACTTCGAGGCTGCGGATTACAAGGCCGCGGCGGGGCTCTACGACAAGGCCTACGGGCTCGACCTGTTCGCGATCGATGCGGCATTTCGGGGCGTTGCGGCCGATCTGCTCGACGACCGGCTGGACGAGGCGGTCCGCCTGCTCAAAGCGATTCGCGTCCGCGGTACAACCGCTCAGATCCGCAAAGCCGATGCCATGCTGAAAGAGCTGGCCGCGGTCTATCCGGAGGCGGGGAAGGAATTGCAGAGTCCGCCGCCGCAGCCGCCGCCGATCTCCGAGATCTTTCACAGTGTGCGCTTCGGAGCGCCCGATTTCGAAGCCGGAAAGCGCTTTCTGGCGGCGACTCCAGTCGATCTGTCGCGTTGGGTCAAGGATCTGAGCGCGGCGGCTACTCCTCCGCCAGTCGTTGCGGCCTCCGCAACTCCCGTCGCATCGCCTGGGGCCACGCCGTCTGCGACTGCCCCGGCTGGCGCGGTTCCGAATTTCTTTCACGTGGAAGTGATCACGTCGTCCAATTCCCGCGACCTGTTGATTCGCAAGGCGGGCGGCACCGTGAATACCAGCAACGTGCGGCGGCCCACCGGCGTTCCGGTCAAGGTCACGACCGACCCGCCGGGAGCGAACCTGACGGTGGATGGCGATCCGGAGCAGCACTGTCTGTCGCCTTGCATCCTGATTCTGAATGCGACGAAGCAGACGATCCATGCCGGCCTCGAAGGATTTCGACCGGCCTCCGGCACTCTCGAGGTCAAGCCCAGCGGCGACGAACTGCAACTGCACCTGGACGCGGAGACGGGTTTTCTTCAGTTCGACGGCGGCACGGGGGAGACGGCGGTGGTGGTGGATGGAAAGGTGATGGCGAACCAGGTGCCGGTCAAGCTGGAAGTCCCTGCGGGCAAGTACGAGATCCGCACGGTCGAAGACGGAAAGGTGCTGGCCAAGCAGGACGTCGAAGTAAAGCCCCTGAGTACGGTGGGGATGAAAGTGAGCAGGCAGGTCCAATGAAGATCCTACGCAGGGCGGCTTGCGGCCTGGTGTTGCTGGCGACGCTTCACGGGGCCAATTGGACGGACCGCGGCGAATATGACCTGGTGCTGTCGATCCGTGCGGAAGCCGCGCCGCAGAAACGGCTGGCGCTGCTCGACCAGTGGAAGCAGAAATATCCGCAATCGGAACTGCGCCAGGAACGGCGCGAGCTGTACCTGCAGGCATACCAGTCGCAGGGAAACAGCGACCGCATGCTGGCGATGGCCGAAGAGATGATCGGCGAGCAGCCGAACAATTTCGTGGGCCTGTACTGGTGCACCGTGCTGATTCCCGCGGGCAAGGATGCGGCGCCCGACCGGCTCAAGATCGGCGAGACCGCGGCGCGGCAGTTGCTCGCCGGAATCAACGGCTATTTCCCAGCGTCCGCCGGCGCCGAGAAGGCTCACGCGGGCTTGCTGGCGCACCGCGCGCTGGGCTGGGTCGCGTGGCAGCGAGGGGATTACACCGCGGCCGAAAAGGAGTTTGCGGGAGTCCTGCACCAAAATCCGAAGGATGGCGAGATTTCCGCGTGGCTCGGGATGGTGATGGCGCTTCAAAACACTCCCGAGAAGCTGGTGCCGGCGTTCTGGTATCTGGCGCGGGCCGCCGCCCAGCGCGACGACGGTGCACTGGCGGAAGGGCAGCGCCGGCAGGTGGACATGCTGCTCGAGAAGCTCTACGTTTCCTATCACGGCGAACCCGAAGGGCTGGAAAAGCTTCAAGTGGACGCGGCCGCCGCACCGGAGCCGCCCGCCGGCTTCAACGTGGAATCCGCCCAGACGATTGCCGACCGCAAGGCGGAACAGGAATTGGAGCGGACGAACCCCGAACTGGCGGCGTGGAAGAAGCTCCGAAAGCGCCTGGAAGCAGCGGACGGGGAGGCCTATTTCGCGGAATCGGTCCACAACACACCGCTTCCTAAGCTCAAAGGGACACTCATCCGATCCTCTCCCGCGAGGCGGCCGCAGGAACTGGTGGTCTGGATCGGTGCGCCCAACACCGAAGAGATCACGCTCAAACTCAGCGCGCCGTTTCCGAATGAGGCCGACCCGGGGACCGAGGTCGCCTTCGAAGGTGTGCCGGACGCATTTACAAAGAGCCCGTTCACGATGTCGATCACCGTGGATCGGGACAAAGTCGAAGGCTGGCCGCGCCGGGCCCGGTAACCATTACTGGTGGCGGATCGTGATCTTCGTCATCACCATCGCCGAGGGCCTGTCCGAAGAGTTCACCACGTAGACCGAAAAGGGAGGTTCGTCCGGGTCTTGCGGCTTCTCGATCTTGTGGAACAGCAGGTCGCGGGTGCCGTACTGGCGCGCCATCCGCTCCACTTCGCTGTTGACCAGGCGGGCGCTGGCCAACTCCATCGTGGCCGGCTGGCGCCGCGGTTCCGAGGACGGAGCGTCGGAGTTGTGAATGCCCTGGTTCAACTGGTAGATGTCGTGCGGGTCGCGCGAAAGGATGACCGTCAGGACCTCCGAGCCGGGCGGATCCGAGACCTCGAAGCAATAATCGGCGGGGACACGGATCTTGCGGCCCGGATCGAGGATGTTGCTCTCGGTACTCATTTCCGGCGCCGGTAACATCGCCTTCCAGGCGCCGCTCGATTGCCGGGCGAGCACGTAGAGGTACCCCGAACGGTTCGCCTCCACCTGCAGCGCGAAGCATTCCCCTTTGTGAAAGATGCGGTCCGGATCGACGGACTGCGCCCGGTTCGTGTCGGGGGTGACCAGGACCACGGTATAGCGGAATCCCAGGTGCACCACGCCGTTGGCTGGAGTCGCGGGCGCTTCCTTGCGGATCGGCGGTAGCGGATCTTTCTTCGTGACGGCGAAATAGTAAAGCTGGCGCGCGCCCGTCTCGTTTGGCTGCTGCTGTGGCTGCGCCTGGGCGCAGGCGGCTGCCGCGACTAGTACCCAAGTCATCGGAGTTCGCATGTTTACACCTCGCTTTACCGGGTTAGCTATTATCTCAGATTGTGAGACTCGGTTAGAATATATTGCATCGCCCGAGGAGGGGGCGAAGCGATGCCGAATCAGGTCTGCATGGGAGCGCTCGATGCATGTGCACTATGGGAATGGCGCCCAGTTCCCTGGTGGTACTGCCGACGAACAAGGTGTTCACCAACATGATGCCGGACGCCAACATCATGGATCACATTCCGATGGTCAACATCATGCCGTTCGGACTGTGCATATCGCCCGCGAACCCCATGGTGGCCGCAGCCACTGCGGCGGCTCTCGGAGTCCTCACCCCGATGCCGTGCATTCCGGTCACACCCGCACCCTGGGTGCCGGGCGCGGTCACCGACCTGATCGCCAACATGCCCGCGCTCGACAACGTGTCCAAGTTGATGTGCAACTGGGCCGGCGTCATCTCATTCGTCACGCCGGGTGAGTTTACGGTCGAAATCCCGTAGCCGTCGAACTTACTGACGGACGCCTTCCACGTCCAGCGTGAGCTTCACTTCGTCGCCCACCAGCACGCCGCCGGTTTCGAGCGCCGTGTTCCAGGTGAGTCCGAAATCCTTGCGGTTCAGCTTGCCGGTGGCGGTGGCGCCGATTCTCGCTCCACCCCACGGATCGCGGGCCTCCGGAGTGGGCCCCTCCACATCCAGCGTGACTTCCCGCGTGATCCCGCGGATCGTCAGGTCGCCGGTCATCTTCCAGTCGCCCCGCTCGCCGCTGACCGACTTGCTGCGGAACGTCAGGACCGGGAACTTCTCCGCGTCCAGGAAGTCCGCGCTGCGCAGGTGTGCGTCGCGCTGCGCATCGCGCGTGACGATGGAGGCAGCATCGATCGTGGCATCGACCTTGGAATTCGCCGGGTTGTCCGGATCGAAGGCGATCGTACCGGAGACCTTGCTGAATTCTCCCCGCACGTTGGCGATCATCATGTGGCGTACGCTGAAGTGCGCCGCCGAGTGGCTCGAATCAATCTGATAAGTGATCTGCGACATTTTTCCCTCCCGTGCCGGCCCTCACCGGGCGGCGGTTTCTCGTAAAAATTCCAGCGTTTCGATCAGCTCTTTCAATCGGCCGCGGCCGAGCGAAGCAAGTAAGCCGTGCAGCAGTTCATCGATCGGTTGGTCGATCTGCCCGACGAGTTCCAATCCGGCCGGGGTAATGCGGGTGACGATCGCGCGCCGGTCTTCCCGGCTTCGCTCCCGCACGATCCACTGCCGCGTCTCCATCCGGTCGAACAAACGCGTCATGTCCGGATCCGGCGACAACATGCGCTCCGAGGTCTCCGTGCACGTCAGGCCCTGCGGCTGAGCGCCGCGCAGGATCCGCAGGATGTTGTACTGCTGCGGCGTGAGCTGGTGCTCCTTCAGAAGCGCGGCCACCTTCTCCTGAATCACCTGATAGGTCCGTCCGAGATTCAGGAAGACTTCCTCTTCTAAACAACGGAAAGGCTTGGTCTGCCGGATCTCGTTAGCCAGTTTGCCGCTCACATCTTCGATATTACGCGTGCAAAGGATATCTGTCAAGAGGAAAACTTGATAAAAAGATAAATTTGCAAACTTATTTCCCGCTTGCATCGTTATTGTTGACATGGCAACCTTCGCCGCCGATATCCGGTACGCCGCCCGCATTCTGCGGAGCAATCCCGCGTTTACGACCGTGGCTGTGGCCGCGCTGGCTCTCGGGATAGGCGCCAATACGGCGATCTTCACTGTGGTCAACGCAGTGCTTCTCGAGCCGCTACCGTATCCACAAGCCGATCGCATCATGCGAGTGGGGCGCAGCTACCGCGGCGGTGGTCTGGGATGGTCGAATTCGATTCCGAAGTACATGGTCTGGCGGCAAAATCAGGCATTCCAGAGCATGACGCTGTACTCCGACAGCAGCGGTATGGCCTTCGGCATGAGCGACCGTCCGCCGCAGGTCAAGGCGCAGCATGTCTCGGCGGGCTACTTCTCCGTTTTCGGCGTCTTCCCGATCCTCGGACGCACCTACACGGAGGCGGAAGACCTCCCCGGCGGGCCGCCGGTGGCCGTGATTGGATACGGCCTCTGGCAGTCGCAGTTGGGCGGCTCGCCAGGCGCGGTCGGCAGCACGATCCGGCTGAACGGCAGGCCCTACACCGTGGTCGGAGTCCTGCCGAAGTGGTTTCGGGTGAATCCGCCGGCCGAGATCTGGCTGCCGATGCAGGCGGATCCGAACAGTGTCAACCAGGGCCACTACCTCGGTGTCGCGGGGCGGTTGAAGCCCGGCGTGAGCCTGGAACGGGCTCAGGCGGAGCTGAAAATCGCCGGGGAGCGCTTCCGCGCGGCCTATCCGAAGTGGATGGATAAGAACGAGTCGGTGGGAATGGTCCCGATGAGCGAGGCGGTGGTTGGCGGGCAGGTGCGCACGGCGCTGCTCGTGCTGCTGGGCGCGGTCGGGTTCGTGCTGCTGATTGCCTGCGCCAATGTGGCCAATCTGCTGCTGGCGCGGGCCGCGGTCCGGCAAAGGGAACTGGCGGTCCGCGCGGCGATGGGCGCCCGGCGGTGGCATGTCATCCGTCAACTGCTCACGGAAAGCGTGATGCTCGCGGGCGTCGGCGGCATACTGGGGTTCGCCCTGGGAGCCTGGGGAGTGCGAGGCCTGCTGCTCCTCGCCCCCGGCAATATTCCGCGGCTGACCGATGCCGGCAGCCTGCAGTCCGGCATTCCCCTGCTCGATTGGCGCGTCGCGGCCTTCACCCTCGCGGTTGCGCTCGTGACGGGGATTCTCTTTGGCATCTTCCCCGCGATGCAGACTTCGAATCCGGATCTCGCTTCCACGCTGAAGGAAGCGAGCAGCCGCTCCGGCACGGGGCGCCGCCAGAACCGGGCGCGTGCGGTGCTGGTAGTTTCCGAAATCGCCCTGGCCGTCGTGTTGCTTACCGGCGCGGCCCTGCTCATCCGTACTTTCGTCGGACTGCGCTCGGTCAATCCCGGCTTCGACCCGCACCATATCTGGACAATGCAGACCTCGTTATCCGGAGGCAATTACGATACGAGCGCCCGTCTGGATGCATTGGCTACCGAAACCACTCGACGGCTCGAGTCTCTTCCAGGCGTCGAGGCGGCCGCTTCGGCAATCCTGCTGCCCGTGCAGGGCGAAGTGGACCTTCCATTCAATATCGCCGGCAAGCCGCCCGCCGGAGGGCAAGTCTATAACGGGGACGAGCAGTGGCGCTCGGTTTCGGCGCATTATTTCCAGGTATTTCCGATTCCGGTGCTGCGGGGACGCACCTTCCGCGATACCGATACGGCCTCCAGTGCGCCGGTGGTGATCATCAATGAGGCGATGGCAAAAAGATACTGGCCGAAGGAAGATCCGATCGGGCAGGTCATCACCATCGGCAAGGGCCTCGGCCCTCAGTTTGTCGACCCCCCGCGGCAGGTCGTTGGCATTGTCGGGACGGTGCGGGAATCAGGCCTCAGCAGCGAGAACGACGGCGTGATGTACATCCCGCAAGGCCAATCGCCGGACGGGCTTACCGCGCTCGCCAATTCGGTGCTCCCGCTTTCCTGGGCGGTGCGTACAGCCGCGCCCCCGGCCACCCTGCGTGTGGCGATTGAGCGCGAATTCGGCACGGTCGACCGCATGCTCGCGCTTTCCCAGGAGCGCTCCATGGAGGATGCGATTTCGGAGACTTTGGCACGGCAGAATTTCAACATGCTGCTGCTTTCGATCTTTGCCGGAATCGCGCTCGTGCTGGCCGCCATCGGAGTTTACGGTCTGATGGCCTATTCGGTGGAGCAGCGCACCCAGGAGATCGGCATCCGCATGGCCCTCGGCGCGGCCCAAAGCGACATGATGGCGATGGTGTTGAAGACCGGCATGAAACTGGTGGTCGCCGGACTCGCTCTCGGGGCCGCCCTGGCCTACGCGCTAACGCGGGTGCTTGCCTCGCTGCTGTTCGGCGTGAAGGCCGACGATCCGCTGACATTCGCGGTAGTTCCCGCGATTCTGGCGGCGGTAGCGTTGATTGCGACCGTGGTGCCGGCGCGCCGCGCCGCTGCCATCGCGCCCTCCGACGCCCTCCGATATTCGTAGGAGAACTAACCGAAGTCATCAACAGTCATCAACGGGCAAATTGACTTTAGCGCTCTCGGACGGTTATACTTCTCAATCCGCGCCGTTTGGCCCCCATTGGAGTTTGCAACTTTTTTCCACGGGTTCGCGTCTTATCAGTCTGCCGGCATTACTCATGCTGCCGGCATGCGGCGACCGGCTTCAGAGAAAGCTGGCGGAAAAAATAAAAGAGAAATGAGTTAAGCCATGAAAAACGGACCCAAGCCCAAGCCGGCCCACTATCAGAAGGTCCTCGAGAATAAGGCGGAAGAAGTCCGCCGCAGCATGTCAGCCCAGAAGGCGGCCCAAGTCGTGTCGCGCCTGGATGTTCCTTCCGACGAAGGAGACCTCAGCCAGCAGCATCACGAGGAATGGATCTTCCTCAATCGCAACACCATCGACATGAAGCTGTTGCGCGAAATTTCCGACGCCCTGCACCGCATCGAACAGGGCACTTACGGAATCTGCCTGGAATGTGAAGAGCCGATTTCGGTCAAGCGCCTGGATGCCCTGCCGTGGGCCCGCTATTGCGTCCGCTGCCAGGAAGAGATTGCGGCCCGCATCGCGCAAGGCGACTACGCGGAGTTTCAGGAAGCCGACCGATGAGGCTCGCGGAACTGCGCAAGCTTTCGATCCGCCAGCAATCGCGGATCCGTTTCCCGATCCGCGGCGGGATGGAGTGCATCATTACCGAGCACGGAATCGCACAGGTGCCCGGATTGAGCCGCATCCCGGACTTCAATCTCGAAGAGGAACTGGCGGCAGCGGGAGAGTTCCATTTGGAAGTTGTGGCTTTGCCGGGCCAGAAGACCGCCCCCAAGCTGCAAGTTCTGAGCCGCGAACAACTCGCTGCTCTTGCCGCCGCCCCCACGGCAGCGGCGCCCGTCGAGCACGAAGAAGAGTAGGAATCCTCTCGCGCCGCATCGCCGCCCCACGCCGGTAGGGTGATTATTGTAAAATACAAGGGCCGTTCGCATACTGTATTACTTCCCGAAAGGGTTTTGGGGGCTGGCATGGAAAAACCGGCGCAAAACATTCAAGACAGTTTTCTAAACAACGCTCGCAAGGATAAGATTGTCCTGACGATTTACCTGATGAGCGGCGTCAAGCTCTCCGGGCGCATCAAGAGCTTCGATAAGTACTCCTTGGTGCTCGAAACGAATAACCAGGAGCAGTTGATTTTCAAGCATGCCATCTCCACGGTGGTGACGCCTAAGTCTACTCATTCCTATGGCTCCTCGAGTTCGCAGGCGGCTGCGCAGAGCAGCACCGCCCCGTCCGCGCCCGGCGTTCCCGTTCACGCGGACTCCGTGGAGGGATAGCTCACGAGGCAGCTGAAGCCGCCCAGGGAACGGGCCATTCTCGTCGGCGTGGAATGGAAAGGCCGAGGGGCGCCCGCCGCTTCCGCCCTGAAGGACGCGGAAGAATCACTGGACGAGTTGGCCGAACTGGCAGCCAGTGCCGGCGCCGAAGTCGCCGGCAGGGTCCTGCAATCCCGGGCTTCCGCCGAGGCCGCTACTCTTGTCGGAAGCGGCAAGGTCGAAGAGCTCGCCACGGCCGTCAAGGCGGAATCGATCGACGCGGTCATCTTCGATCAGGATCTGACCCCCACTCAGCAGCGCAACCTGGAAAAGGCGCTTGGCGCCAAGATCCTGGACCGTACCCAGTTGATTCTGGATATCTTCGCGTCCCGCGCACGAACTCGTGAGGGCCGTCTGCAGGTGGAACTGGCACAGTTAAACTACATGCTGCCGCGGCTCACCGGCAGGGGTGTGGAAATGTCGCGGCTCGGCGGCGGCATCGGCACCCGCGGTCCCGGCGAAACCCAGCTCGAAACCGACCGCCGCCGAATCGCCCGCCGCATCAAGAAGATCGAAGACGACCTCGAAAGCGTCCGTGCAGGCCGCGCGTTGCACCGCCGGCGGCGAGGAGCGGTGCCATTGGCCACGCTCGCGCTGGCCGGGTATACGAATGCCGGCAAGTCCACGCTGTTCAATCGCCTGACGCGCGCCGGTGTGCTCGCCGACGCGCGCATGTTCGCGACGCTCGACCCTACCGTACGGCCGCTCGATCTTCCTTCCCGCCGCCGCGTGCTGTTGAGCGACACCGTCGGCTTCATCCGCAATCTCCCGACAACACTGGTGAAGGCCTTTCGCGCCACCCTCGAAGAGGTGACCGAGGCCGCGCTGATCCTCCACGTGGTGGATGTGAGCGCGCCCTCCGCGCCGGAACATACGGCGCACGTGTGGAAAGTGCTGTCGGAGATCGGCGCGGAGGGAGTGCCGCAGATCCTGGTGATGAACAAGATGGATCTGCTCCCGGATGCCGATGGCGATTTCGCCGCGGTCAAGCTACGGCTGTTGCGCGACTCCGCCGGCCATCACGACACCCATGCCGTCGCCGTCTCGGCAGTCCATGGGGACGGCCTGGACCGGCTGCTGGCGATAATCGACGAACTGCTCCCGCTCGACCCCATCATTCACGCGAGCCTGGTGTTGGCGCCGGGCGATGGCGCGACGCTCGCGATGCTCCACGAGTTCGGCCGCGTGCTTTCGACCCGCTATCGCGACGACGGCACGTGCGAGGTGGAAGCCGAAGTCCCGGAATCGCTACAGCGCCGCCTCGACGCTCGCTAGATCCGAGATACTCACAGTTTTTGTGGAAAACTCTGTGGGAAAAGCGCTTCCCGAATTATGAAAGTACTGTTAAGAAAGCTACTTACAACACTTTGAACCAAAGCGCAGCATTCCGGGCAGCCGCTTGATCCGCCGTGAGTTAGCTCGATATCGCGAGAGCGGCGGCGCAATCGGGTGCTTCCCCTGTTTTCGTAGTGTAACGAATGCCGTTTTTCCACAGTTCGATGTCCTGGTAGACAGGCCGACGTCACGGCCGGATGTTGGATTTCGCGCTTTCCGGCTTGTTTTGCTACACTTGGTTCTTGATGGCGGCGTAGCTCAGCTGGCTAGAGCGACGGTCTCATAATCCGTAGGTCGGGCGTTCGAGTCGCCCCGCCGCCACCACTTCCCACCCTACTGCTTCACTTCCCCTTCGATGGCTTCGAGTTCCTTCCCGGCTTCCGCCCAACGTCCCTGCGAAGCGAATTGCTGGTAGCGCCGCAGATGGTCGCGGATGCGATCGAGATGTCCCTGCGCGCCGGATCCGGAAGCGGCAAGAGCCGCGACTGGAGCCGGGGCTCCCGGAGGCGGCGCGGCCTGCGTCACCGCGGCCGGTCCGCCCGAGGAAAGCTGTGCTAGCGCCGCATCGTAGGTATCCGCGTAGATCAACCGGTTGGCCGTCGCCAGCACCACTTTCTTGAGCTGCGGCATACTGGCCTCGTTCGACTGGATGTAGATCGGCTGCACGTAAAGGAACGTATTGCCCACCGGCAGCACCAGGATCTTGCCGCGAATCACGTGCGAACCTTGCTGATTCCACAGCGTCAGGTCTTTCGAAATATTCTGATCCTGGTTGATGAACGCCGATATGTTCATCGGGCCGGGAATCAGTTCCTGCTTCGAGAGCAGCCAGACCGACATCTCCCCCAGTTTCGTGCCGTCGCAGCGCGCCGCCATCAGACCGATCAAATTGTTCTTGTTGTGCGGCGTATAAGGGATCATCAACAGAAACTCGGGCTGGCTCTCGCCGGGCAGTGTGGACATCAGGTAGGTCGGGGTCACGGGAGCCGTGCCGTTTTCCTGGTCGGAGGAGTGCAGCGCCACGTCCCAAACATCCTCCTTGTTGTAGAAGGACTGCGGGTCGAGCATGTGGTAGGTGCGGTAGATCTCTGCCTGAATACGGAAGAGCGTTTCCGGATAGCGCGCGTGTCTGCGCAGATCGGCGGGCATCTCCGATTCGGGCCGGAAGAGATCGGGGAACAGCTTCTGGTAGGACGGCGATAATGGGGTCGTTCGGCGCGAACACGTAGAGGTGGGTCTCGCCGTCGTAGGCGTCTATCGTGGCTTTCACCGCATTGCGAATATAGTTCACGCTGCCCATGTCGGCCGCATCGACGGCGCGCGAGTAGGGATGGGCGTCGGAAGTCGTGTAGCCATCCACCATCCAGACCAGGCGGCCGGCATCGGTGATCACCAGGTACGGGTCGGGATCCCACGAGAGGAAGCCCGCGAGCGTTTCCAGGCGGTCGGTCACCTTGCGGTGAATCATCATGCGGCTGTTCGGCGTGAGGTAGTCGGTCAGCATGATGTTGGCTTCGCCTTCGTTAATGGCAGCCGCGGTCCGCATCAACACCGAAGAGATCGGGAAGCCTCCCTGGCCTTCGTATTTCGAATAGGCATTCTGCTCGCCCGAAGGGTAGTTGAACTCCTTCTGCGCAGTATTGACGAACACCGGCTCGTGCGTGATTTCGCCGTAGTAGACTTCCGGGCGCGTGATTTTCAGGCTGTTGCGTCTTTACCTCGGGCGGTGCATTCTCGATGGTCAGGACGGGCAGCCCGTCGTTGGTCATCTTGCTCACTTCCGAAAGAACCAGCCCGTAGCCGTGGGTGTAGATGAACGCCGGGTTGATCCAATTCGCGCGGGCGTCAGGCAATTGGCTGATATCGAGTTCGCGCGGCGAGAGCAGTACCTGTTTGTATTGGCCGTCGATGGTGTAGCGGTCGATGTCGCTATCGTGGAACGCGTAGTAGGTGCGAAGTGCCTGCAGTTGCGTGATGGTGTCGTGGTACGGCTTGTCGTCCCAGAGCCGGACGTTGTCGAGCATCGGGCGGTTCTGTGCCACGTCGATGGGAGCGTTGGGCTGGGCCTTGAAGTCGATCTGTTGCATGTTCTGCTCCAGGCCGAAGGCGCTCAGCGTCGCGTGAATGTGGGTGCTGATGTAGGGCCGCTCGAGCGAAATCTCGTTGGGCCGCACGTAGAGGGCGCTGACGGCAGGCGGCACCAGGAAGGCGACTACCAGGGCGATCGCCATGGATCCGGCCAGCAGCCAGCGTCCGGCCCAGACGAACGCCGCCGCCGCCAGGCAGGCGACAATCATCAGCCATTGGAGCGGCAGCCCGACGTTCAGATCCACCCAGTCGATCCCGACCAGGAACGAGCCGTGCTGGTTGTAAACCATTTCGAACCGGCCGAGAAAGAAGCGGGCCGCCAGGGCCAGCAGGAGCACGACTCCGGCGCCGCGCAGGAACTTCGATTCCAGTCCGCCCTCCAGCCGGAAGATACCGGGGTCGATCTCGTGGGCCTGCCGCAGGTCGGGAAAGCGATAGCGGATCTGCCAGGCGCGCGCGGCGATCCAGTAGACCAGGATGCAGAAGATCACCAGCGCGAGCACATAGCTGCGCAACATCAGGTAAAACGGCAGGTCGAAGAGGTAAAACGAGAGCGGCTTCAGAAACACCGCGTCGTGCCAGGAACTGGTTGCCGCGGGAAGGCCGCGCGATCCGGCGAAGCGCACGACGGTCCAGGTGTCGATGGCCGCGGCGGCGATCAGGTAGCCGAGCGCCAATAAGGCCAGGGTGGAGATCCAAGTGTAAAGCCGATGCTCTCCCAGACTGGTGCCGGCGAACTTCAGTGCTCGCGCGTGCGCCAGCCAGAGGGCCGCGAAGGCGAGGAGCGTAGCAGCGGCCACGGGGGCCACTCCGTAATACAACATGCTCAGCCAGGTGCGGAACTGGCCGAGTTCCCGCCACCAGGCGATGTCGATAGCGAGCGACGAGATCGAACGGGCGCTGAGCAGCAGCGCCACGATCGCGGCGATCACAATCACGCGTCCGACGGGGACGCGCCGCTGATGGCCGCGGTCGATCTTATACGGTTCCATGCCCCAAGCGTATCACTAGGCTGCCGGCGCTGCCCGGTCGGGTCTTCCCATACCAGGGCTGCCCTGTTGTGGTGCGTACCAGCCCTTCGTTTACCGTAAATGAAAAAACCGCGCGGCCACTTTGTCGTCTTTGCCTTAGGAGAGGTGATTCAAGCGATGAAGTCGCTCAGGCAGTTGGCGGTATTCGCACTCGCGTGCACCGCCTGTGCGCAGGTCGATCCGGCTTACGTGTGGAACGACCAGGGGCTCGCCGCCTCGGCACGTGGTGCGAACCACGAAGCGGAAGCACTTTTTTCATAAGGCAATGGACCGGTGGCGTTCGTTGGGGCCGAGCCATGACCCTCACTTCGCCATCACGGAGGCGAACCTGGCGCAGGCGCAATGCGCCCAGGGCCGCCGGGGGGAATGCCAGAAGAGTCTGGAAGATGCCCTCGCCATTTTGCGCCGCACCGTCGGTCTGCGGAGTATTCATACTTTGACGACCCTCAATCTCCTTGCAGGTGTGGAGCTAATGCGGGAAGACCTTGCCTCCGCGGAGAAGCTCCTTTCCGAAGCCTTGCCGGTCGAGCGGGAGATCCTGCCTCATGATATTCAGCTGGCCCGCACCCTGGGCTCGCTCGCCTCGCTGCGGTGCAAGCAGGCGAGGATCGACGAGGCGCTGCCTCTGGCTGAGGAGGCGCTGCGGTTGAGCCTGGATGCCGAGGGCGAGAATTCCGTGGATGCGGCCCTCGAATACAGCAACGTCGCCGAAATTCATCGCCTCGCCGGGCGGACCGATCGGGCGCTGCCGCTCTATCGTAAGTCGGAGGAGATTTATACAAAGACGGCCGGCCCCGAACATCCCCGCGTTGCCTGCATCTTGAGCGAAGAAGGACTGGTGCTGATGGCCGATCGCAAGTACGCCCTGGCGGAGCAGGCGATGGAGCGCGCGCAGAAGATGGTGGATAAGCACTGTGCGAATTGTGGCTTTGAACAGTCGATGATCCTGAGCAATCTGGGACTGCTGCGGCTGCACCAGGAGCGCTACCAGGAAGCCGACCGGATTCTGACCAAAGCCATCGCTTTCCAGGAGAAGTCCATGCAGACGCCAGGTCCGATGATGGTTGCGGCCCTCGAAGCTCTGGCGCAGGTACGCCGCCAGCAGCGCCGGTTCGAAGAAGCGGAGCGGCTGAAGAGCCGGGCTGCGGTAATTGCAGCTTACAATTAGGGGGAAACCCGTAGTTTAGGGATTCATCCGAACGAACTCCGAATTGCCGAAACTCTACCTTGTTGCTAAACTGAAAGATTCAAAGGTAATTCTTTTTTCGCCGGGTCGGTGATCTTGAACTTGCGCGTTTTCTTGTTCATAACCTTAGTTTCTCTGCCGCTTATTGCCGCAACTCCGTTCGAGGCGCCGGACGCCATCGTTCAGCATTATTGCGTGGCTTCGCAGACGCAGGAGGAGGCCTTGAAGGGCGCTTCGATGGAAGTGGAAATCGAAGGTGCGCTTCCCAGCCTCAAGAAGCAAGGGCGTTTGCACGCACTGCGACGCATTTCTTCCCTCGGAAGAATCACCTATGAGGCACTTCGCTTCGACGGCGATACCACGGTGAAGCGGGAAGTCATTGCGCGGTATCTTACAGCCGAGGCAGAATCGCAGAGAAATCAGGCCGTTTCTCTGGCAGTTACCCCGGAGAATTATAAGTTCAAGTTTAAGGGCGAGCAGGAATTGGAAGGCCGCCCGGCATATCTTTTCGAAGTTTCCCCCAAGAAGAAAGCGCCCGGATATTTTAAAGGCCAGCTATGGATCGATGCGGCGACGTACTTGCGTCTGCAGGAATCCGGCAAGCTGGTAAAGAGCCCCTCGATCCTCATCAAGAAGGTGGCGTTCATCCGGAAGTATGAGATTCGCGACGGAATCTCGGTCCCCCTGCAGGTACAAAGCGTGGTTGATACGCGATTGGTCGGCAAGGCGGAATTGACCATCGATTTCAGTAATTTTTCCATGGACAGCCCGAAGCGCGACGCGCTCGGAGATAGCGAAAGCCAGTAGCGACCCGGACCTCTGGTGGGAGAGGTTCGCGCCAACGGAGAGCACATGAGAACGCTGTTTCTGAATCCCCCATCCTTCGAGGGTTTCGACGGCGGCGCGAGTTCGCGCTGGCCCGCCTCTCGAGAAATTGAGTCGTACTGGTATCCGGTATGGCTCTGCTACCCGGCCGGCATGTTGCCCGACAGCAAGGTCGTGGACGCGCCGCCACATAAGATTTCCATCGAGCAGACCGTGGCGATGGCCAAGGATTTCGAACTGCTCGTACTCTTTACCTCCACTCCCGGCTTCCACGTCGACGTGAAGATGGCGGAGATGATGAAGGATTCGAACCCCAAGCTGAAGGTGGCGTTTGTCGGCCCGCCGGTGACCGTTGAGCCCGAGAAGACGCTGCTCGGTAACAGCGCCATCGATTTCGTGGTGCGCCGCGAGTTCGATTACCAGATTGTTGACTACGCCAAGGGCAAGCCGCTCGAAGAACTGCCCGGAGTGAGCTTCCGCAAGAACGGCCAGGTGATCAACAACCCCGAAGGGCCGGCGATCGAAAACCTGGACGAGCTGCCCTGGGTCACCAAGGTTTACAAGCGCGATCTGGATGTCACGCGCTACAACGTTCCGTTCCTGCTCAATCCGTTTATCTCGCTTTACACCTCGCGCGGATGCCCGGCGATGTGCACCTTCTGCCTGTGGCCGCAGACGCACTCGGGCCACCGCTGGCGGCTGCGTTCGGGTGACGACGTGGCCAATGAAGTGCGCTACGCGCTCGAAGCGTTCCCCAATATCAAGGAGATCTTTTTCGACGACGACACGTTCAATTACCGCAAAGAGCGCACCATCGAGCTGTGCAAGAAGCTCAAGCCGCTGAAGTTCACTTGGTCCTGCACGTCGCGCGTCACCACCGATTACGACACGCTCAAGGCGATGAAGGAGGCCGGCTGCCGGCTGCTGATCGTGGGGTATGAATCGGGCGATCCGCAGATCCTGAAGAACATCAAGAAGGGCGCCACCGTGGATATGGCGCAGCGCTTCACGGACAACTGCAAGAAGCTGGGGCTGACAGTCCACGGCGACTACATCATCGGGCTGCCGGGAGAGACCCGCGAGAGCATCCGCAAGACCATCGACTTTGCCAAGCGCATGGATACCGAGACGATCCAGGTATCGATCGCACACCCCTACCCCGGCACCGAGTTCTACGAGTACGTGAAGAAGAACAACCTGATCACGATCGACTCGATGACCGACGAAACCGGGCATCAGCTTCCGAATATCATCTATCCGGGCCTGGACCGCGGTGAGCTGGTGGAGTGGGTGGAGCGTTTCTACGGCGAGTACTTCTTCCGCCCGCGGGTGGTGTGGCGGATCGTTCGCAAGGCCATGTTCGATGGCGACGACCGGCGCCGGCTCATGAAAGAAGCGCGCGAGTACATGGCGCTGCGGGCCAAGCGCAAGCGCTTCGTCGCCGAGCATAAGAGCGCGGCCAAGGCTGCCCCCGCCGCCGCCGGCAGCGGCGACTGATACTCGCATGACCGCCGAATCCGCGCGGCTGCGTCTCAAGACCTGGCTTTGCGCCACCGTCGTGGTGCTCAGTAACGTTTTCGGAAATTTCTTCCTGAAGCGCGGCATGCCGCCTTCGCTCAACGCTCCCGCGGAATACATCACGGTCCTGTTCCGGCCGTGGGTGTCGGCGGGAGTGCTCTTGCTGATTCTGTGGCTGCTTTCCCGGATGGCGCTGCTCAGTTGGGCGGACCTCAGCTACGTGCTGCCGGTGACCTCGGTGGGTTACGTGCTGGTGGCTCTGGCTGGAAAAGTGCTCCTTCATGAGAGGATCACGGCTCAGCGCTGGACCGGGATCCTGCTGATCATGGCCGGGGTTGCCCTGGTGAGCGCCTGTAGCGCGCCGCAGACCGCGCCATCGAAATCAGAGACCATCGGAGCGAGCCGATGAAGTGGCTGCTGATCGGCTTGATCGTCGCGGCGACCACGGTCGGCGAGGTGCTGCAGGCCATGGGGATGCGGCGGCACGGAGAGATCCGCGACTTTCGGCCCGGGGCGATAGGGCGCGCCATGGCGCTGCTGGCGCGGAACCGCTTCGTCATCGGCTCGGTGGCGGCTATGGCGGTTTCCTTCTTCGCCTACCTGGGGCTACTTACCGTCAGCGACCTGAGTTTCGCGGTGCCGGCCACGGCCATCACCTACGCGCTCGAAACGGTGCTGGCGAAGTACATTCTCAAGGAGCGGGTTACCTGGCTGCGCTGGGTGGGCGCGATGCTGGTGATCTGCGGAGTGGCGCTGGTTATCTTTGTGATCTGGCTCGCACTTCCGGCATTGGCGGCGGCCTGCTACTACCTGCTCGCTCTGGTAGCGGCGCTCCGCTGGGGCAGGGGAGAGCAGCGTAAAGCGGTGCGTGCCGACCTGCCCGCGGTATCGATTCTGAAGCCGATCCGCGGCCGCGACCCTCGCTTTTACGAAGCGATCGTCTCGCACGTGCGCCAGAAGTACCCCGAGTTCGAAATCCTGTTCGGCGTCAGCGATCCGGCCGATCCGGCGCTCGAAGATATCGCCCGCCTGAAGCGGGAATATCCCGGAGCGCCGATTTTCGTGCATCTGGTCGCCACCGAGGCGCCGAATGCGAAGGTCGGGGTGCTGGCAGAACTGGCCCGCCATGCGCGCCATCCGGTGCTGCTGGTGAACGATAGCGACATCGTCGTCGAGCCCGGCTACCTGGAGTCGGTAACGGCTCCGCTGCTCGATCCGGAGATCGGGCTGGTCACCTGTCTGTACCGCGCCGCGGCCCAATCGCCGGCGTCGCGCATCGAAGCCCTGGGGATCGCCACCGAATTCATGCCCAGCGTGCTGGTGGCGCGGCTGCTGGGCGTGGCGGAGTTCGCCCTGGGTTCGACCATGGTCTTCCGTGCGAGC
The DNA here is from genome assembly GCA_963796675.1 of Terriglobia bacterium. GTDB lineage: Bacteria > Acidobacteriota > Terriglobia > Bryobacterales > Bryobacteraceae > CAWCDJ01. The sequence goes on along the minus strand of CAWCMS010000008.1, from coordinate 429,533 downwards.
GCGCTTCGGCAAATCGGCGGTTTTGAGGCGATCTCGAGCTACCTGGCCGACGATTATCAGCTGGGCCGCAGCATCACCGGCCTGGGGTTTCGCGTGGTGTTTGCCCCAGTGGTGGTCGAGACCGACCTGGGAGCGGAAAGCTGGCGCCAGACCTGGCGGCACCAGCTGCGCTGGTCGAGGACCATCCGGGTCTCCCGCCCGGCGGGGTATTACGGCTACGTCATCACGCAGGCAACCGTTTGGGCACTCGTGGCGTTCTGGGCGCACCAGTGGTGGGCGGGAACCTTCACGCTGGCCATCCGGATGGTCTCCGGGGTGGTCGTGGGAGCCGGAATCCTCAAGGATCGAAAAGTGTTACGCGATTTCTGGCTGATTCCGATCCGCGATCTGCTGGGCTTCGCCGTCTGGCTGGCCGGCGGATTCGGCCGGCACGTGGAGTGGCGGGGTAGCCGCCTGCGGCTGGACCGCGACGGCCGGATTTGTGCGAAATCCTAATCCCTACCCTAAAGATCCAATTTGTTGTGATTGACGGCCCCGGCGCAAGCCAGCTAGTCTGGCATTCAGGCCCCTGCACCACGGGGAAGTGCGGGGACGGAGGAAGTGTTGATAATCCTTCTATTTGGACCGCCCGGGTGCGGAAAAGGTACGCAAGCTGCCTTCCTTGCGGAGAGACTTCAGATACCGGCAATATCCACCGGCGAGATGTTCCGCGCCGAGTGCAAAGCGGGTACGGATTTAGGCAAAGCCGCCTGCACCATCATTTCCAAGGGCGGGCTGGTGGGTGACGAAATCGTTAACGGAATCGTAGCCAGCCGGATCAGCCGGTCAGATTGCGCCAACGGTTTCCTGCTCGACGGATATCCAAGGACGGTCCCGCAAGCGAGGTATTTCAGCGGGCTTCTGCGTGGGCGGGGTCTGCCCGAACCGGTGGTGGTTCACCTGGACGTAGCTGACGAAGCCTTGGTGGGCCGGCTCACGGCCCGGCGTCAATGTCCCAAATGCCATCATATCTATAATTTGCAGTTCCAGCCGCCGCGCGTGGCGGGAATCTGCGATGCGGACGGCGCCGAACTCATGACACGCGAAGACGACCGCGAGGAAGTCATTCGCCAGCGGCTCAAGGGTTACAAGGATCTTACCGGCCCGGTGCTCGAATGGTTCAAAGACCATGTCGTGACGATTGACGGCACTCAAAGACCGGACAAGGTCACGCAGGAAATCGAGCGGGAGATTCCGACCCCGGCCTTCGCTTAGTTATTTCACCAGCGACGCTTCGAGAGCGATCCGGACCAGCTGGCTGCGGGTCCGGACGCCCGTTTTCTGGAACAACTGTTGCAGCGTGGCCTTGATGGCGCCTTCAGTCACGTTCAATTGCGACGCGATCTCTTTATTGCTGAGCCCTTCGAAAATTCCGCGAAGCACCTCCTGCTCCCGCTCGGTGAGGTGCTTCCGGATGCCTCTCTCCACGGTTTGATGGACACCATCCGCCATCAGGTGGATGATCTTCGGATCCACCCACATTCCGCCTTCCGCCACGCTGCGGATCGCCTGCGCGAGCACGGTCGGCGAGTTGTGCTTCAAAAAGATGCCGGAGGCTCCCAATTGCAGGGCGATCGACGACTCGGTGGCCGACATCCCCGCGGTGATCATGAGAAACTTGCCGGTAAAGCCGCCCTTGCGCGCAGCGGAGATGAATTCGCTGCCGTGGTCTTCGCCGAGGTCGAAATCGAGTAGCACGAGGTCGACGGGAGCCTGAGTCAGCAGCTCCAGAGCTTCGGCGGCGGCTCCGCAATGGCCGGCCATTTCAAAATCCTCCTCCGAGGCCAGAAGGCGGCTCAGGCCCTCCCGAAAGAGGATATGGTCATCGAGCAATAAGAGTCGTATTCGCTGCATCCTGAGTCTCCCGTGGACCCCCTGCGACCGCCAGGTCGATTACGAAGGAGCAGCCCGGCGCGGCTGCGTCGTAGCGCAGTTCTCCGCGGAACGACCGGAGCAGGGCACGCGAAAGATAGAGGCCCAGGCCGGTCGATTCGGCTCCTTTCTGAAACGGTTGAAAAAGCTTGCCGGGGGATTGCACCCCCGGTCCGCTGTCGGTGAAGCGGATGGAGACGGCCGGGGCTCCCGGTGTCACTTCGATATCGATGGTCTTCGATTCCGAGTCCCGAAGAGCCCGCTCGCTGTTCTTGGCGAGGTTCAGCATCACCTGGAGGAGGCGGTGCCGGTCCGCCCAGACCAGCGGCAGTCCGGGCGCCACCTTCCAGTGCAGCACGATGTCGGAATCCTTGCAGTAGGGCTCGAGCACGATGCGCAGGTCTTCCAGAACCTCGGCCAGATCGACGGCTTCCGTGGGCTGCTCGCCGGAACTCTGCTTGAGCTCGAGCGAGGCGATCCGGCTGAGCGTTTCGACCAGGGCGCCGAGCGCCTCGAAATCCTGATTTCCTTTGAGCCCGCCGCGCCGCACCAGATTTTCGTAAATCACCGCGATGGCGCCGCACACGTTGCGGACTTCGTGCGATACCGCCCCTACCAGGATGCGCGAGCCGCTCATGAGTTGCTCCAGGCCGGCCTCTTCGCGCTCGCGGAGTTCTTCGGAGGCGTCCACGATGAGCGCGGCCAGGCGCGGTCCGCTGGCGGTCTGGTAGGTCGAAAAGAAAACGTTGGCCAGGAACACGTCGCCGTCTTCGCGTTCGCCGCGGCATTGCATCTCGGTGCGGAAAGTCTGATGGGTCTCGCCGCCGGTGAACGGCACGCGACCGAGCGCGGGGACGTACCGGCGGATGTTTCTTCCCGGTAGTTGGCCGGGGTCGATGCCGAGCAGGCGGTGTGCCGCCGAATTCGCGCGGATCACGGTGCAATCTGGCGAAGCGGTGAGGATGGCGGCGGGGCTGCTTTCGATGAGAAATTCCAGTTGCCGTTCGGCCTCTCGGCGCGCGGCGGCTTCCTCCTGGATGCGGTGCCGGCTGCGCGTCACCTCATAGGCGAACAAACCGGTGCCGGCGAGAGAGGTGAAAACCAGGATGTCCTGAGGGAGCCCGACTGCCAACGTGAAGCGGAACGGATCCAGCAGGTCCGAGAGCAGGGTGCACAGGATCGCGGTCAGGATAATCTGCCAACGGGGCAGGATGCTGCCGATCAACAGGATCGGGAACAAGTAGAGGAAACCGAAGGAGATATTCAGATCGATGCGCCAATCGAGCAGTGCGATTGCCGCAACCAGGACGGCTGCCTGGATGAGGGTGCCGCGCGGACTCGCGCTGAGCAGGCGCAATTTCATCGTCGGTACCCCCTAAATACTGATTTTAGAGAAACTTCGGGCCGACGCCAAGGCCGCCACTAAAAGATAGGCTACGCACACTGAAAGATAGGTGGTTTCCCGCCGGTACGGTTGGTTACCGTCGAAGTATGGTATCCGCGTACCCCACGGTTGCGGCTCTCCACCCCACACGGAGCCGTGGCCGTGAGGTGGCGGATCCGGGAAGATGGATGTGCCACAGACTGTGGGGAGTGGCCCTCTTCTTCTGGGCGACTTGTTCCTCCGCCCAAACCGCGCGCACCTGGCAGCAGGTACGCACTCAGTTTGAGACATTCAACCCTTCGCTACGGGCTGCCCGCCTCGCAATCGATGAATCGAAGGCGCAGGAAGTGACGGCGTATCTGCGTCCCAATCCGGAAGTGACGGGGGCGATGGACCAGATCAACCCGTTCACGCCCGATCCGTATCGTCCCCTGGGTTACGCGCTGCCTCTGATTTCGGCGAACTATCTCCACGAGCGGGAGCACAAGCGGGAGTTGCGCCTCGAAAGCGCCCAGAAGGGGACCGCGATTACCGCTTCCCAGGAGGCCGACCTCGAACGCAGTCTACTCTTCAACCTGCGGAACGCATTTGTCGGCACACTCCAGGCCAAGGCGGTGCTGGAAGTGACCCGGGAAAACCTGGCTCAATACGACCAGGTGCTCTCCGTCAGCAACCAGCGCTTCCGGGCGGGCGACATTTCGAAGATGGATTATCAGCGGCTGCAGTTGCAGCGCGTGCAGTATCTCTCGGACATCAATACCGCGCAGGTCAACCTGAGGACCTCGAAGATCCAGCTTCTGGCGCTGCTGAACGACCACACACCGGTTGACCAGTTCGATATCGCCGGAGCATTCGACTTCTCGGAGAACCTTTCGGCGCTCGACGAGTTTCACGATATCGCGCTGGCCGCGCGCCCCGATCTGCGCGCTGCCGTACAAACAGTGGACAAGGCCAGGACGGACCACCGGCTGGCGATCGCGAACGGTTCGACCGACCCGGTGATCGGCGTAGATTTGGGCCGCAATCCTCCGATTCCGGCATATATGGGGATGAGCGTCACCATCCCGCTCCGTATCTTCGACCGCAACCAGGGCGAGAAGGCGCGGACCGAGATCGACATCCGGCGCAGCCAGCAACTGCAGACTGCCGCGACCACCCAGGTGTTTAGCGACGTAGACTCGGCCTACGCTATGCTGAACAGTAACTTGGTGTTGTTGCGCCCTTACAAATCAACCTATCTCGATCTGGCAGCCCAGGTGCGGGACACCGTGTCGTTCTCTTACCAGCATGGCGGAGCGTCGCTTCTCGATTTTCTGCAGGCCGAGAACGACTATCGCAGCGTGCGCCTGAGTTACTTGAACCTGGTCGGGGCATACATGATGGCAGCCAGCCAGTTGAACCTGGCGGTGGGACGTGAGGTCATTCCATGAAGTCGATCCATACCCGATGGTGCGCCGGCGTCCTCCTGATTTTTGTCGGGGCGCTGCTGACGGCGGGTTGTGGGGCGAAGGGAGATACGCCGGATCCGGGCTCGGAAGCGCCGCCGCCCACGAAGGTGGTAAAGGATCCGGATCCTGGACAGGTGACCGTAGACCGTCCCGACCAATTTCCATTGGCGACGGCCGTGGCGCGGCGCTCTGCGCCGCAATTGAACGTGAACGGCGTTGTCAGTGTGGACGTGTCGCGCAACATTCCGGTGATCTCGCTGGCGTCCGGGCGAGTGGTGGAGATTCATGCGCGTCTGGGCGACAAAGTGACGAAGGGCCAACTGCTGCTGCGCGTGCAGAGCTCCGACATTTCTTCGGCGATTTCGGATTACCGCAAGGCGATGGCGGACGAGGTGCTTGCGCGGGCGCAACTCGACCGGACCAAGCTGCTCTTCGAGCACGGCGCGGTGGCGCAGAAGGATCTCGAAGTGGCGCAAGACACCGAAGACAAGGCCAAGGTGGACGTAGAAACCGCGCTCGAGCACCTGCGCGTTCTGGGTGCGGACGTGAATCATCCGAGCTCCGTCATCGATATCAAGGCGCCGGCCTCGGGGGTCATCACGGAGCAGAACGTAACGCCGGCGGCGGGCGTGAAGACGCTCGACAATTCGCCGAATCTGTTCACCATCTCCGACCTTTCCCGCGTGTGGGTCTTGTGCGACGTCTACGAAAACGATCTCGCCAATGTACATGTCGGCGAGAACGCGGAGATCCGGCTGAAGGCCTATCCGGGACGCGTTCTTGCGGCGCGGATCGCCAATATCGGGCCGATTCTCGATCCGAACCTGCGTACCGCCAAGGTAAGGCTCGAAGTTGCCAACGGAGGCATTCTGCGTCCGGGCATGTTCGTGACCGCGACCTTCCACGGACAGCAGGAAGTGGTGCGCGCGGTGGTTCCGGCATCCGCCGTGCTGCATCTGCACGATCGCGACTGGGTCTATGTGCCGGATGGCGAGAAGAGCTTCCGGCGCGTGGAAGTAACGGCGGGCTCGATGGTGCCGCCGGATCAGCAGGAGATTCTGGCGGGGATCCGGCCGGGCGATCGCGTGGTTTCGAACGCGCTCGTGATGCAGAACACCGCCGACAGTAAACCAGGGCCACCATGATTCGCGGGCTAGTCGATTTCGCACTCAATAACCGCTTCCTGATGACGGCGCTAGCTGTGCTGCTGCTGTTGTGGGGCGCGATCTCGTTCCACAACCTTCCGGTGGAAGCATATCCGGACGTAGCCAATAACTACGTCCAGGTGATTACGCAGTGGCCGGGGCGCGCCGCCGAAGAGGTGGAGCAGCAGGTGACGATTCCGCTCGAGATCGTGATGAACGGAATTCCGCACCTGGACCATTTGCGTTCGACGTCGCTATTCGGACTGTCCAGCGTGATGCTGATCTTCGACGACGAATCGAGCAACGACTGGAACCGCCAGAAGGTGCTGGAGCGGCTTTCGCAGGTGGACCTGCCCGCGGGTCTGCAGCCGCAGTTGGGGCCGGACTACAGCCCGGTCGGCCAGATCTACTGGTACACGCTGAAGAGCACCAATCCGAATTACGACCTGATGGATCTGAAGTCGCTCGAGGATTGGACTCTCGAAAAGCAGTTCAAGTGCGTGCCGAACGTGGTGGACGTGGCGAGTTTCGGCGGCATCACGCGCGAATACCAGGTGCGCGTGGATCCGGACAAGCTGGTTTCCTACGGGCTGAATATCGGCCAGGTGGAGCAGCAACTGACCAACAACAACGTCAATGCCGGCGGCAGCTTCGTCGAGGCCGGCCTGCAGCAGATCAACGTGCGCGCGGTGGGATTGGTGCGCAACATGCAAGGACATCGAACAGACGGTACTCAAGACGCAGAACGGCACGCCGATCCGCGTCAGCGATATCGGAACCGTGGTGCAGGGTCCGAAGATCCGGCTGGGGCAGATCGGCAAGGCGATCCACCGCCAGGACGGCAAGATAGTGGATAACGGCGACGTGGTGGAGGGCATCGTGCTGCTGCGCAAAGGCGCGGATGCGGACGCCACGCTCGACGCCATCCACGACAAAGTCAAGGAGCTGAACGAGCAGATTCTGCCGCCGGGCGTGAGAGATCGTGCCGTTCCTGGACCGCAGCGACCTGGTCCACTTCACCACCCACACGGTGCTGCACAACCTGACCGAAGGCATCGTGCTGGTGGCGCTGATCCTGTTTCTGTTTCTCGGCAATGCGCGCGGCGCGCTGATCGTGGCGCTGACCATCCCGTTCTCGCTGCTGTTCGCATCCATTTGCCTGAGCCTCAATAAGATTCCCGCGAACCTGCTTTCGCTCGGCGCGCTCGATTTCGGCATGGTAGTGGAAGGCGCGGTGGTGATGGTGGAAAACATCGTGCGCTACCTGGGGCGGAGACAATCGGTCGGATCGTCTCTCGGGCCGATCCGCGACGCGGCGCACGAAGTGCAGCGGCCGGTCTTCTATTCGATCGGCATCATCATCACCGCGTACCTGCCGATCTTCACGCTGCAGCGCGTGGAGGGCCGCCTGTTCAAGCCCATGGCGTGGACGGTGTCGTTCGCGCTGCTCGGTTCGCTGCTGTTTTCCATGCTGATTGCGCCGGTGCTTGCCAGCTTCGTGTTTCGCGGCAGCGTCAGGGAATGGCACAACCCGGTCATGACGTGGATCACGATCGGGTACCGCAAAATGCTGCATCAGGCGATCCGCTTCCGGATGGTGACGGTGGGCGTGGCGCTGGCGGCGGTGCTGGCTTCCGCATACCTGATGGGCAGCGGGCTGATCGGTTCGGAATTCCTGCCGCATCTGGACGAAGGCGCCATCTGGGCGCGCGCCACGCTGGCGCCCAGCACCGGACCGACGCGACGGCACCGGTGTGATGGACAAGGCGCGCGTGATCCTGGCCTCGTTTCCCGAAGTGACCCAGGTGGTCAGCCAGGTCGGCCGGCCGGACGACGGCACCGATACGACCGGCTTCTTCAACACCGAATATTTCGTCGATCTGAAGCCCAAGGAGCAGTGGCGGCCCGTCTTCCACCAGAACAAGGAAGAGCTGATCTCCGCCATGGACCGCTACTCTCGACGATTCCCGGCGCGCTGTGGAACTTCTCCCAGCCGATTGCCGACAACATGGAAGAAGCGGTCAGCGGCGTCAAGGGCCAGCTCGCCATCAAGATTTATGGCGACGATCTGCGCACGCTCGAAGAAAAAGGCGAGGAGATCGTCAACGTGATGCGCAAGGTGCATGGCGTGGCGGACCTGGGCCTGTTCCGCGTGATCGGGCAGCCGAACCTGGAGTTCGTGGTGGATCGGGCCGCGGCCGCGCGCTACGGCATCAACGTGGCCGATGTGCAGGACGCCATCGAAACGGCGGTGGGCGGCAAGGCGGTGAGCCAGGTGCTGCAGGGCGAGCAGCGCTACGACCTGGTGGTGCGCTACCGCCAGGATCGCGCAACACCAAGGAAGCGATCGAAAATATCCGCCTGGTGGCGCCCTCGGGCGAGCGCGTTTCGCTGGGGCAACTGTGCAAAGTGGAGACGCTCGACGGCGCTTCGGAGATTTATCGCGAGGGCAACTCGCGCTACGTGGCCATCAAGTACAGCGTGCCGGTGCGCGACCTGGGCAGCACGGTGGAAGAGGCCATGCGGAAGGTCAACCAGCAGGTGAAGCTGCCGCCCGGCTACCACCTGGAGTGGGCCGGCGAGTACGAAAGCGCCAAGCGCTCGCAAAAGCGGCTCATGATCGTGGTGCCGATCACGCTGCTGGTGATCTGCATGATCCTCTACACGATGTTCCGTTCCTTCAAGTGGGTATCGTTGATTCTGGCCAATGTGGCGATGGCGCCGATCGGCGGTCTGCTCGCGCTGCTGGTGACGGGCACGCATTTCAGCGTATCGTCGGGCGTCGGATTCCTGGCGCTGTTCGGCGTGTCGGTGCAGACGGGCGTGATCATGCTGGAATACATCAACCAGTTGCGCGCGCGCGGGCGAATCGATCCGCGAGGCCGCGGTCGATCGGCTCGGTGCAGCGGCTGCGGCCGATCATGATGACGATGCTGGTGGCGAGCGTCGGCCTGCTGCCGGCGGCGCTCTCGCGCGGCATCGGTTCGGATTCGCAGCGGCCGTTCGCCATCGTGATCGTGGGCGGACTGATGGCGGCGCTGGTCCTCGGAATCTTCCTGCTGCCGACGCTGTATGTGTGGGTGGCCTCCGACCGCGACATCCTCCCGGAGCCCGAAACGCACGGCCACCCCAGTCCGGAAGACTGATGAGATTTGTGGGGCAGACCCCCTGGGCCGCTCGTAGGCGTTAAGATAAGACCCGCTTTCTAGTAACTCAGACGAGGCAGGATCTCGCGGAGCGGAACCGATCATGGGACCAGGTGATTCCAAATACTGCGCGTTTGGGGAGATGTATCGGGCGGGTTGGACATTGTGAGCAGCGGGCGTTTCCCGTCAACTTGAGTCGCGGTCAGGCTCCGGGTGTGTCGTCATCCAAGGCCGAGGCGGGTTGACATGGTCACGAACCCGTCTCAGTCCGTGTGCCGAAAAAGAGCCAAAACCTCGGCGAGGCCATGGATTACCCGAATACCGGGGCCAGGATCGGTCCCCGAGCTGGCTCGATCCAGCCATAGGCTGATCATCCCGGCCGAGGCACTGGCGCGAGCATCGGCCTCCAAGTTGTCGCCCACGTAGACACAACGTCCAGGGGGAAAACCCAGCCGCCGGCTGGCGCTGAGAAAGGCCTCAGGAGCCGGCTTCGCCCAACCTATTTCGCTCGAAGTAACGATGTCAGAAAAGTAAGAATCCAGAGTGCAGTCCTGCAGTTTTTGGGCTTGTTGCGACAGATCGCCGTTGCTCAGTACCGCGAGGCAGAACCCGCCGAGCGCCGCCAAGGTAGGTCGAGCGTCGGGATAGGCGCACCATGAAGCGCGATAGTCTACTAAGTAAGTCGCGAAGAGACGATCGGCCTCGGCAGGCGTTAATCTCCGTTTCGTGGGCGCGAACAGGTCCAGAACGCGCGCTCTTCTTTGCTCCTCCATCGAGATTTCACCTGCCAGGTAACGTGTGAAATGGAGATTCAGCAGGTCCTTCCACCGGGCCGCCAAGCATTCCGGCGACAGGCCGAGCTCATGACCATGGCTGGCGTGGAAGGAGCCTAAGGCGAGGGATACGGCACGGTCATCGTCCATTAACGTCCCGTCGATGTCGAACAGGATGGCAAGTGGAAAACGAGAGGGCATTCTTAGAAGACTCTATTTTAGGCTCGCCCGAGGCCCGCGGCCACGGGCTCTGGAACCGTCGGCAACCCGGAATGGGTCCACATGAGCGAGTTGTCGCCATCTCGGACGTTCCAGCGATAGCCTGCCTGTAGCGACGTACTTGGTGATCCCTTTGGCGGTGCAGATGATGCCAAGGCGGGCAGGAAGCGTAGGATGTTTTACCGCCCATGTCCTGGTCTGCCCACCCCCTTGGATCCGCCGCCCGTGTCACCGCGATCCGGTGGCCAGCGTGAACCACTTCGACTGAAATCCGGCGGGGATCACCAGGTGGTCTTTTTTCGAGGGGAACAGGAACGTGCCGACCCCCCAGAAGCGGATGCCGGTCTGACGCATCACCAGCTCCGCGCCCAACTGTTTGACCAGCGACTCATTGACTTCGCCGCGGACCATGAACGGGGAGACGGCGCCCGGCACGTCCACGCGGTTGAAGGCGATCGAGACCAGAAAGTATGGCGTGGCGAAAGGTGGTGCTCCACGCGGCGGATGTGGCCGTGGACCACCGCGCCGGCAGGAACCAGGTCTTCGGACGATCCGGGGCGGCGGACCGGCTTGACCAGCTTCGCGGTGATGGCGTCGCCCGCGGCAGCGGTCGCCGTGTCGATGGGGGTGTCGAGCGCCAGTGTCACGGGCAGGCCGAGCGGCACCTGCAGGCGTCCGCGAGAGCCGGACGGGCGGCCGCGGCCTCGGGATCGACCGGGTCGCCGAAGAGAATTTCCGATTCCGCCTGATACTCGCGGCAATTGGCGAAGGTGGTGACGTTCTGCGCTTCCTTGCCGTTCTGGAAGCATGATATCCAACTGGCTTCGAGCCGGCAACAGAACGTCGCTGCCGCCGATCGGGACACGCGCGAAGTCGAAAGGGTGGCGGCAGCCTGGCAGAAGGCGGCGCCCTCGGGTAGCCGGGTCGTGCGGACGGTCAGACCCTCGAGTTCGAGCGTCGCCGGGTCGATCTGGAATTCGCCCTCGTAGGCCGCCGGGAGCCAGGCGGTTCCTACGCGGATTTCGAGGCGGCTGGCCTCAAGAGGCGTGCTGTATCCATATTCGAGCATTGCCTTGCCGTTTGCCTGGTGCTCGCCGATGAATTGGAATGTTACTCCCGGGCGATCGAAAATGCTGGCGAGATAGGCGCCGAACGCTCCGGTCGATACCGGGCCGTCGCGGACGAGTTCATCCACGTCGCGGGCGTCGAAGCGCGTGGCGCCGGGCCAGGAATGCAACTCGCGGCCCTGCGAGACAGTCACCTCGAAGCGGACGCGGTCCGTAGAGGCGAGCCGCAGTGCTCCTGCCATGGAGGCGGGGCTACAGGCGGGCTGGCCTCCAGGCGAGGCAGGGGCATCCGCCGGCGGAATCCGCTGGTAGGAAGCGCGGTCGACCGTCTCGATGCAGACGTACTTTTCCAGACTCTCTGCCATCTGGCGGAGCCGGGCGCGGGCCTGTTCCAGGACGGCATTGGGATCCGTCCCGGCCTGACCCGCGGCAGCCGCCGCCAGAAGGAGCAGAATGCCGGCGCTATTGTTTAGCCTGCGCGTGCGCAATCCTCGGTTTCCAGTTCTGCGCGGCGCGGTCCTGGGCGGCCACCACGTCGGGAGTGAGAGCCGCCGCCTCCGCATGGCGCAGCTTCTCCACGCTCTTGTCACCGTGGAGCAGGGCGAGACTCAGCCAGAAATAGGCGCGCCGGTTGTCCTTGGTGACTCCATTGCCCGTGGCATAGCGCTCGCCGAGATTGGCCTGGGCGGGAGCATACCCTTGAGCGGCCGAGGCGCTGACCCATCGCGCGGCCTGTTCCTGATCCCGCTTCACGCCACGGCCGCTCGAATAGAGTCCGGCCAGGTTGAATTGAGCCTCGGGATGGCCGTTATCGGCCGCCTGCTTGTACCAGTAGGCTGCCTGGCGGGGATCCTGCTGCATGCCGTAGCCGTCGAGCCGCGCCCAGTCGGTGGGAGGCCCGTCCGAATCGACCGAGTTCGCCATCTGGAACCAGCGGAGTGCGTCGGACTCATCCCGGGGCACGCCCCAGCCGCGAGAGTACATCTGTCCGAGGGCGAACTCCGCTTCGGCGTTGCCCTGTTGGGCCGATTTGCGGTACCAGGATGCCGCGACGGTAAGGTCGCGAGCCACCCCCAGGCCCTGTGCGTAGAGAACCCCCAGATCGAACTGAGCTTCGGCCTGTCCGGCCTCGGCCGCGGCTTTCCACTCCCGGTAGGCCCGTTGATAATCCTTGTTTTTGAAGGCTTCCAGGCCAGCGGCGGTGTCGGCAAACGCCGGCATCGCGGACAGAAAGAGGACACCCGAAGCCAAGAGCCCCAGACACCCCGTAACGTATCGCATGCCATCCTCCCTTCTGACCGAATAACGTAACACAACCTGGCGAGAGGGGAAGGAAAATCTGGTTGCGCCTAGGAAATCCGGAGAATATACTCTGAATCGGGAGGGTTGTATGGACATTCCGGAAATCCTGATCGCCCTCGGACTCATTGGCTGCCTGGTATGGGCCCTATATAACTGGAGCCATCCGCAACCGAAAGAGACCAAGTAAGCGCCGGCTCCGCCGGGCGGGGTAGAATTGACCTTTCTGCCCCATGTCCCGAGTGCATACGCCCATTACCGAAGAACTGGCTGCCTATATCCGCCAGGTCACGCTGCGCGAACCGGAAGCCCTGCGCCGGCTGCGTGAAGAGACTGAAAATCATCCGCAGGCTTCCATGCAGACTTCTCCCGAACAGGGACAGTTTCTCCACCTGATGGCGCTCATCTCGGGCGCGCGCAAGACTCTCGAAGTCGGCGTTTTCATGGGCTATAGCTCCACTTGGGTCGCCCTGGCGCTGCCGCCGGAGGGAAAGGTAATCGCCTGCGACCGCAGCGCGGAATACACAACGCGCGCCCGGCAGACCTGGCGCGAGGCCGGGGTCGAGGATCGCATCGACCTGCGGCTCGGGCCGGCGCTCGGAACGCTCGACGCGCTGATCGCCGAAGGCCAGGCCGGCGCCTTCGACTTCGCCTTCATCGATGCCGACAAATCGAACTACGAGAATTACTACGAGCGGGCGCTGGCGCTGGTGCGCAAGGGTGGAGTGATCCTGGTGGACAACGTGCTTTGGCACGGCAACGTGGTGAACGCAAACGACCATAGCGAAGACACCGAGGCCATCCGCCTCTTCAACCGTAAGCTGCACGACGACCCGCGCATCAAGCTGAGCATGGCCACCATGGGAGATGGGCTGACGCTCGCGTGCAAACTCTAGAGACCCACTCCGTCTATCTCTGCTACGCCGCCGCCGATCGGAAAATCGCGATCGAGCTTGCCGATTTCCTCGAGCGCGGCGCGGATGTCCAGGTGCTCCGCGACGAGGGCGAACTACGGCCGGACGAGGACCTGGCGGAAAAGGCGCGGCAGGGGCGCATGGCGGATATCGTGATCGCGCTGTTCTCCCGCAAATCGCTGCCATCGCGGTGGCCTCGCGCCCAGTGGGAAGGCGCCCTGGTGAGTGAGCCCCGCGCCGAGGGCATCCGCATCGCCTTCCTGAAGTGCGACGACTGCGTGCCGCCCAAGGTGCTGGAGAATGTGTTCGACCGCCGGCAGGTCCGCGAGCTGAAGCGCTGGGTGCGAGGCCGCGCGGCCAAGTTCGAGCCTCCCGCTGCGGCTCGCTATCCGGATGCCGACCTCGAATGGCTCGGCGTCGCGCTGGCCGATCGCGCCGGCGTCGAGTACGTGGACGATACGGCCTTGGCGTATGAATTCGTGCGCGCGTATCGTGGCGACTTCGACGAGGTCTTCGTGTTGGAGTGTGGCACTCGCAGTCTTGCCGGTCTGGCGGGCGACCTCGCGGCACAGGCGGGCTTGCGGCTCGAAGGCGAACTGGACGAGAGTCTCGCGCGGCTGCGGGACTTCTGCGTTACCCGGCGCTTTCTGATCATTCTGGATGATGTGGCGGGCGAGGCTCCCGAGGAACTGAGCTTCGGCGGGCGCTCGTCGACCTTGATCTCTTCCGGCAAATGGCCGCTCGGAGCATCCGACCCGTTGCGCGAGGCGCAGGCAGCGGTGTCGCGGATGGACGGCGAGTGGGACGATATCTGCCGCCACGCACGGCTCGGCCGGCGCCTAACGCGCGAGCAGGGTCGCATCGCCGAGTGCTACGAGTTGATGCGGCAGTGGCAGATTGCGGCTGAGGAGTTCGAAGATCGCGCGGCATTCGAGGAATCGGCGCGGGAGATCGTGTGGATCCTGGAAGGCTGGGGCCGCACGGAGGAAGCGCGGAACTTAGATTACCGGCGCGCCTCCGAATGCGACGACCAGATGATACTGCCGTTCGGATGAGCTGACCCTACGATAGTTTGTAAATGCGGTGCGCGTTTTCCCAGGTCAGCCGATGGAATTCGGCGGGGGAAACTGTTCGTTTGAGTAATGCCAAAGTTTCGTGGGCCACGCATTTGCCGGACAGGCGGCCGCGGCGGGATTGCCGGCTTGCGAAATGCCTCCGCCTTTGCCGTCCGTGCAGCCGCAATCGCTGCCGAAGATCAGTTTCTCTTTGTGCCGTGCCAGGAATCCGGCCGTGAATTCGGGGTCACGCGAAAGTGCGTTGTTGCCCGAGTTGGCGGAAAGATCGCCATACAGGTTGGGATAGTCGGAGAGCAATTTGTCGGTGACCCCGCCCCGTTTGATGGGGCCCGAGGGATAGGCCGTCCTGATTGGCATAGTCCGCACTCACGTTCGCCCAGAACGCGTCGGCGTGACCGATGAACTTCGTCTTCGGGTAGGCCTTGAGCATGACTTCGAAATTTTTGAAGCCGGTGCTGAAGACGCCTTCCGTGGGCGTATGCGGAACCTCCTGAAAATGGATCAGGACGGGCACGTCCAGATCGGCTGCCAGCGCGTAGACGCGCCGCAATTCGGGGCCGCCGCCTCCACGTGGAATTTCAGTTCGCCGAATCCTTTGGCGCCCTGGTGGATGGCGTTGGTCAGCAGAGTTTCGGCATCGGGCCGCGTGATGTCCGTGCTGGCGAACCATCCGGGAAAGCGCCCGGGGTACTGCGCCTGCATGTCTTTGATCATCGCGGCTGAACTGACATGGGCGAGGAGTAGCGCGTTCGATACGCCGCAGCCATCGAGATGAGTTGATATTCGCGTGCGGATCGCGGCGCAGATGATGGTGGCAATCGACGACGGAGCCTCCCCAGGGGTTGCTCTCTTGTGCGCGCAGGCACGCGGCGGGAAGCGCGAGTCCGAGCGTCTTGGCGAACTGGCGGCGGTTGATCATGAGAGGGATTATACTGCGGGCCGGTTGGGACCGGGCCAAGGCACGGTAGACTGCAAGAACAGGAGGGAATCATGTCGATACGTCCAGTCAAACGGCTCATCAAGTCCAAACCAACGCTCGAGGGTGCGGGCGTTCACCTGCGGCGCGCATTCGGGTTCGGCGAGACCTCCGAGTTCGATCCCTTCCTCCTGCTCGACGATTTTCGCAACGACGTTCCGGAGGACTACCTGGCCGGTTTTCCCTGGCACCCACACCGCGGGATCGAAACGATCACCTACGTGCTGGCCGGAATGGTGGATCACGGCGACAGTATGGGCAACCGCGGAACGATCGGCGCTGGAGACGTCCAATGGATGACCGCGGGCAGCGGGATCATCCATCAGGAGATGCCGAAAGGCGACGCAGCGGGCCGCATGCACGGCTTCCAGCTTTGGGCCAATCTTCCCTCGGCGCTCAAGATGACGAAGCCGCGCTACCAGGAAGTGAAGACCGGCGACATTCCGCAGATCACCGATGACGACGGCACGCACGTCCGCGTTGTGTGCGGCAGTTTCTGGGGCAGGAAGGGCCCGGTGGACGGCATCGCCGCGGACCCGATCTATCTCGACGTTTCGGTGGCGCCGGGACGCCGCAAGACGCTGCCGATCGAGACCACGCGGCACGCCTTCGCGTACGTCTTCGCCGGGCACGGCAAGTTCTGCAACGCTTCCGGCCCGCTGGCCGTGCCGACGGAGGCCGTGAACTGGGCGGATACCACGCCGCCCTCGGACGCCGATAACCGGTCGCTCGTTTTGTTCGACCGCGGCGATGAGTTGACCGTCCAGGCGGGCGATGACGGCATCCGTTTTCTGCTCGTTTCCGGACAGCCGCTTCAGGAGCCGGTGGCCTGGTACGGGCCGATCGTCATGAACACGCAGGCACAACTGCGCGAAGCCTTCCAGGAACTCGAACAGGGCACGTTTTTGAAGAAAGAGTCGTAGCTCCCGTGGGGCAAGTTTTCAACTTGCGGCGGACTTCAGTCCGCCTTGCGGCCTCGGGCGGACTGAAGGGCTTTAAGCTCACCGCGATTCCGATATCGCCCTTCCAGGTGGTTTCGCGGCCGGTGTAAATTGCCTGGCGGCCGAGAATCGCGACGCACGTGCTGAGCGCGGAGCGTTCCGCGGCGTTCTCCGGCTGGTTGGTCAGGATGCGGGTCAGGAAGTTATCAATCGCATCCATCGTGATGTCGCGCTTGGCGGGGATGGTTTCCACTTTGCCGGGCTCCTTGTAGTGCATCATGCGGGCGCGGGAAGTGGTGATGGTGCCTTTCGTGCCGGTGAACTCTTCGCCGATCTTGTTGTAGCCGCGTGGCGTCAACTGGTTTGCCTCGAAGTTTACGTAGTAGCCGTTCGGCCACTGGTAGACCACGCTGAGGTTGTCCAGGATGTCCATGTCCTTGCGGACTTTCTTGTTGCCGCGGCCGATGGCGCTCAGCGGCAGTCCGCCGAGGAACCAGTGCAGCACGTCCAGATTGTGGCAATCCTGCTCGACGATGATATCGCCGGAGTACTCTTTGTAACAGAACCAGTTCCGCAGCTTCTCGATCTGCGGGTCGGAGAACGGGCGGCGGGTGAACGGGTCATTGGCGATCCAGTAGGCGCGGGCATTGGCCAGTTCGCCGATCTCGCCGGCCTGAATCCGCTTATACGCTTCAAGATACTCGGGGCCGTAGCGTTGCTGATAACCGAAGGCGATGGTCTTCGAAGGGTCGGCCTTCTTCGCCGCCGCCAATACGCGCTTGACAGCCGGCACGTCGACGCCTGCGGGCTTTTCGCAATAGACATTCTTCTTCGCCTGAATGGCGGCTTCGAGCATGCGGGGATGTTCGAAGGGCGGAGTGGCGATGAAGACGGCGTCGATATCCGGAGCGGCGAGCAGCTTTTCGAAATCGGTGAACTTCTTGGTGGAGGAAGTTTTGATGATGGTTTCCGAACGATCGAACTGATCGGGAAACTTGTCGCACATCGCGGTGATGCGGGCGCGCGGGTCCGCATTGACGATACTGGCATCGTAAGATCCGCGCCCGCCGCAGCCGATCAGGCCTACGGACAGTTGCGAATTCGCCTGGCTGCCCCGAACGGCCTCGGGTGCCACGATCAGAAATGCGCCGGTGGCGGCGCCGGAATGTAGAAAATTGCGGCGGGAGGTGGAATTGCTCATACCGTGCCTGGCCTCACGCCAGATTATATGTCATGGCACGGCTGCGTAAAATAAATCGCGGTCCGGCACAGGTGTCCGGACCGCGAGAATAGGTCCCGGTAAGTGGCTCTTAGAACACGAGACGAGTATCGGTGCCCTCGAGGCTGATTGCTTCCACTTTGTCGAAGCCTTCTTCGGACTTGCTTTCGACGGCGGTATACGAGGCTTTCTTGGGCAGTTTCTCGGACTTCACTTCGGCAGTGGCGCCTTCCTTGCCGTTAACCGGAGTAAATACCGCGTTCGAGCCATTTACTTTCAGCGTGTACATCCCCGGTGCCAGTTTCACGCTGCCTACCTGCGTGACCGCTTTAAATGAAACCGTATAGTTCTTTGCGCTCGCGAGAGTTGCCACGAGACACAGTAATAGCGCAGCAAACGTAAGTCGTTTGGACATGTTAGTGTGCTTATTCTTTCTGTGGAGTTATGAGAACTGCGAGGTTCATAATTAGAATACCACACATTCACTAAGGGGTGAAACTACGATCCGCTTGTGCGTGAAAGGCGTGACATAATGAGCAGCATGTCCATTCGCAGCCAGGCGCAATTAGAAAAACTGCGTGCGATCGGCAGAGTCGTGCGGCTCGCGCTCGATCGCACGGCGGCATCGGTGCGGCCAGGCATCACTACCGCCGAGCTCGATGAAATCGGCGCGCGCGTATTGGGGGAGCATGGCGCGGAATCCGCGCCTCCCAAGGTGTACGGCTTTCCAGGCGCGTTGTGCATCAGCATCAACGACGAGGCCATTCACGGGATCCCCGGACCGCGCGTCATCCGTGCGGGAGATCTGGTGAAACTCGATCTGGTCGCGGAAAAGGACGGCTACTTCGCCGACGCGGCCGTTACGCTGGCGGCGGGAGATGCATCGCCCGAGGCGGCGGCGCTGATGCGCTGCGCGGAGAGCGCGTTCCACCTGGGGGCGCGGGCCGCGCGCGCGGGAAATCGCGTCTACGACATCGGCCGCGCGGTGGAGCAGGAGACGCGGCGCTGCGGCTATCACGTGATCCGCGAACTCTGCGGGCACGGCGTGGGCCGCACGATCCATGAAGAGCCGACCGTCCCCAACTATCACAGCCCGCGTTTCCGCCAGAGACTGACCGAGGGACTGGTGATCACGATCGAGCCGATTATCGCGGCCGGCCATGGCACAGGCGTCCTCGCGAGCGATGGCTGGACCGTCCGCACCGCGGACCGCAGCCTGGCGGCGCACTATGAACATACCGTGGTGATTACGGCGCGCGAGCCGATCCTGCTCACAGCGGCGTAGACTACCAAGATGGGTCAATGCACTTCCTGTGGAGCCGAGGCCGCGGCGGGCAGCACCCTGTGCGGCGCCTGCGCGGGTGCGACGCGCACCCTGGCCGCGGCCACTCCGTCTTCCCGCTCCTCGAGTGTCCGCACGTCTTCAGCGACGCGGCAGGGGCGATTTGCGCCGGGGCAATTGCTCGGCGGACGGTACCGTATCATCGCGATGCTGGGCAAAGGCGGGATGGGCGAGGTCTATCGCGCCGACGATCTCAGCCTCGATCAGCCGGTGGCGCTGAAGTTCCTGCCGGAAGCGCTGACCCATCACGAAGAGGCGCTCGCGCGCTTCCGCAATGAGGTTCGCATCGCGCGGCAGGTTTCGCATCCGAACGTGTGCCGCGTCTACGACCTCGGCGAAATGGAGGGCCTCTACTTCCTCTCCATGGAGTACGTGGATGGCGAGGACCTGGGCTCGCTGCTGCGCCGCATCGGCCGCCTCCCCACCGATAAGGCGCTCGAGATCGCGCGCAAGCTGTGCGCCGGGACTGGCCGCGGCTCATGAGAAGGGCGTACTGCACCGCGACCTCAAGCCCTCGAACATCATGCTCGACTCCCGCGGGCACGTGCTGCTGACGGATTTCGGCCTCGCGGGCCTGGCGGGCGAGATCGAAGGCGACGAAGTGCGCAACGGCACGCCCGCTTATATGGCGCCGGAGCAACTGGCGGGCGAGGAAGTCACCGTCAAGAGCGATCTTTATTCGCTGGGACTGGTGCTCTACGAGATCTTCACCGGCAAGCTTCCGTACGAATCGACCACGCTGGCCGGGTTGATGCGTGCCCAGAAGGAGAGCCAGCCGCCGAGCCCGACCACCCTGGTGCGCGATCTCGACCCGATGGTGGAGCGCGTGATTCTGCGCTGCCTGCAGGCGCGGGCCGCACTGCGGCCGGCCTCGGCGCTGGCGGTAGCAGCGGCGCTCCCGGGCGGCGATCCGCTGGCCGCGGCGCTGGCCGCGGGGGAAACGCCATCGCCCGAAATGGTGGCGGCCGCCGGGGAAGGGGAGGGCGTTACGCCTGTGGGCGGCCGTCGGGATGTTTGCCGCCGTCGTGGTGCTGATGATCGCCGGAGCGGTGCTCTTCAACCGGTCGAGCGCGCTCGAGATGCTCAAGCCCGAGTATCCGCCCGAAGTGCTCCAGCAGAAGGCGCGGGACATGCTGCCGGCACTGGGCGTTTCCAGCCTGCGGCGCGCCGATTACGGCCACGGTTTTCGCTGGAACAGCGCCTCGCTCGAGGATTTTCGCAAACACTCCAAGCCGGGCCTGCGGTGGGACCGCTTCTTCGCCCAGAAGCCGGAAGCTCTGATGTTCTGGTACCGGCAGGCCGAGTCCTCGATGACCGGCATCACCTTCCACGACGATCTCCTCACTCCAGGGATTCTGCAGTGGGACGATCCGCCGCCGATCGAATCCGGCATGGTGGGGATGAAGCTGGATTCCTATGGGAGACTGGCCTATTTTGAAAGGCTTCCCGAACAGCAGCAGGAGCCGTTGAAGGATCTGCCGCCGGCGCCGGACTGGGGAGCACTCTTCAATTTGGCCGGGCTCGATATCGCTCAGTTCCAGCCTGCTGAGCCGCTCTGGAATTCGCTGGCATCCTCGGACACCCGGAAAGCGTGGACGGGCGTGTGGCCCGGCACGACGCGCCCGCTGCGTGTAGAGGCGGCTTCCCTGCGGAACCGGCCGGTATTTTTCTCGGTCGTGGAAAGCTGGACCAAGCCCGACCGCAGCCCTTCGGCATCCAGTTCGTCGAGCGATGCCATCACCCTCACGATCTTTGCCTTTATTGCGATCACCGTAGGTCTGGGCGGCGGAATTCTGGCGAGGCGCAATCTTTCCGAGGGCCGTGGCGACCGCCGCGGCGCCTGGCGCCTCGGTCTCTTCTTCGCGTGCGTGCAGATGGCTCTGTGGCTGGCTCGGGGTCACTTCCCGGCCTCGTTCGGTACGTTCGGAATGTTCCTGGTGGCGCTGTGCACTTCCGTCTTCTACGGCGTGGTGATCTGGACTCTGTATATCGCTCTCGAGCCGTATGTGCGCCGCCGGTGGCCGCAGACGCTGATCTCGTGGTCGAGCCTGCTGATCGGGAAGTTCCGCGATCCGATCGTGGGCCGCGACGTACTGGTCGGCGTCACCGCGGGGGCGGCCGTGTCTCTCGTGGGGGCCGGCGTGGAGTACTGGGGCTGGCAGTATGGCGGCAGCGCTCCATCGACTCCGGCGGCCGAGATTCTGGAGGGGTTGCGCGGCACGCTGGCGTACTGCACGGCCTCGCTGTCTCACGGCATCCGCGAAGCCCTGATGTTCTTTTTCCTGATCTTTCTGTTTCGCGTGTTGTTGCGAAATCAGTGGCTCGGAGCGGCGGCTTTCGCGCTGCTCTTTTCGTCGTTGAACTTCGTTTCCGGCGACCACCCGATCATGGATGGCACCGTCGCACTGTTGATCCTCGGGGCATTTGCCTTCCTGGTGCTCCGGTGGGGCCTGCTCAGCTTGACGATCATGATCGTGACCGTCGGCATCCTGGGCGAAGCGCGCGTGACCACGGACTCGGCGGAATGGTATTTCGGCAACTACTGGTTCTTGATTGCGGTGATTGCCGCGCTGGCGATTTGGGCGCTGCGGACCGCGCTCGGTGGCAGGCGGTTGCTGCGGAGTTAGTCTCCGCCGCCGCCCGGAGGTGCGGGAGGCGCGCCCGGCGCAGTGGTGGTTCCACCGCTCGTGCCTGTGCCGGTGCCGGTCTTTCCTTTATCGCCCTGTGCGCCGCCGGTCGAACCCGTGCCGCCGCCGCTCGGACCGGGAATCGGACCCGCCTGGCGGTTGATCAGCACCTGGTACACGGTGTCGCGGACCACCTTGAGCGCGTTGCGCATCAGGTTGCCCTTATCGATCTGCCGTCCGAGCAATGGCTGACCCTTGAAAACGGTGATCGTGTCGCCTGGACCGAGAAGCACCGGTGCGCCCGGGGCCGTCACGTTACGGACCGAAACTGCGCCCTCGTCCACCGAAACATCGGTGGTGCCGTCGTCGTCCTTCACCACCACGTCGAAGACCGTGCCGCGGACGGAAATGACCGCCGTGGGCGTGGTGACATTATTGGGGTTGGGGACGCCGGGAGCGTGCTGGATAAAGACTTTGACGCGGCCGATCCAGAGGTTGAGCAGATGCCTCCAGTCGCCCATGGTTTCGCGGAAGACGACCTTCGAATTCGCGTAAACCTCGAACGTGCTGCCGTCCGAGAGAACCTGGAAGCGGGCGAAGCTATCGGGGCCGGTCACGATCATCTGCTGCGCCCGGACGGTGTTGCCGATGCTCAATGCCGTAAAATTGCCGCCGGATTCGAAGATCGATACCTGCCCGACCCGGTCGATGACCCTGGCGGCGGCCTCGCTCTGCGCCCGAATCGGCGAAAGGCACACGACCAGCCCGATCACCAGCGATAGCGCGCGCTTCGTCCATGTGAACATCGAGCTTCGCAATTTACACCTGCCGATTTCAAACCCGTAGGTCCGAAACTGGGGCCGATGCCAGACCCCTACGAGTCTAGCACCAAACTTGCTACGCAAACAGAGGTCCGAGATTAACTTATGGCTACAAATCGTGGAAATTCAGCGGTTTGGTGGACTCGGCGGGATGGTACGTGCGGTAAAATGGGACTCAGTCGTGTGGCATAAAGGAACAGTTCGCGGCGCAGTCTGTCTGCTCGCGGCTCTGGGGGCTTCCGCCTTCGGCCAGACCTCTACGGACTGGCGCAAGGTGGGCGGCTCGGCAGTGGAATTGTTTCTGGCCGCCCCCGCAACCGGACCCGTGGATCAGGTCTGGTTCTCGGCGGATGGCTCGACACTCTATGCCAGGAGCACGCTCCGGCAGCACCTTCCAGACTACTGATTTCGAAACCTGGTCGCTCAGCCAGAACCCTCCCGCGGCGCCCGCGCCGACAACTGCTACGGCGGCGAGACTGCCCGAGACCGGAGCCCGGGTGATCGCGGCTAACCGCTTCCGCAGCTATGCGTTGGGGCGGGACCTCTTCCGCTCCGAGGATGGCGGACATACCTGGGCGAACCTGACGGCCTACAAATCGGAGCCGGTGGTCGGCGGCAATCAGAATAGCCTGGCGATCGACCCCGGCGACCAGGACCAGCTGGTGGTTGCGAACGATTTCGGCGTCTGGCGGTCGGTGGATGGCGGCCTTTCCTGGAGCGGGCTCAATCAGTTTCTCCCCAACCTGGCGGTGCGGCGCATTCTCTCGACGCCTTCGGGTACCAGCGGAACGCGTATCCTGGCGGATCACTTCGGCTCGCTCGAACTGGCGCCGGGCGCTCCGGTCTGGTCGCCCGCAATCAACGTTTCCGACACCGAGGCCGCTCTGCGGCTGAAGTACGCGCCGATAGTCGGCGCGGACCTGACGGCCGTGGCGCAATCGGGCAGCACGGTATATGCCGGGTCAAGCGATGGCCGGATGTGGGCTTCCTCGGACGGCGGCGTCACCTTCCGCGCGAACGTGATGCCGGTCGATACAGTTGGGCGCGTGGAGCGGATTTTCGTCGACCCGGCGCAGCCGTGGGTCGCGCTGGCGGCATTGAGCGGCAAGGGGCCGCACGTGGTCCGCACGACCAACTCCGGCAACTTTTGGGATAAACTCGACGGCAACCTTCCCGATACCTCCGCTCATGCGGTGACGGCGGATCGTGCCGCCGGGGCGGTCTATGTGGCGACCGACAGCGGGATTTTCTGGGCGCATGCCGACCTCGAGAACTGCCAGCACGGCGCCCGTGAGCTGGAAGGAACTCTCCGGCTCGCTGCCCGCTGCCCGCGCAATGGATGTAGCGCTCGACGCGACCGGGCTGCAGCTTTACGCGGCGCTCGAGGGCTATGGTGTCTACGCCACGGCGGCGCCGCACCGGCTGAACAACCTGCGGGTGGTGAGCTCCGGCGATTTCAGCGGCCGTCCGGCGGCTCCGGGCTCTCTGCTCAGCGTGATCGGCGGGCGCGTGAGTTCCGCGCGCGGCGGCGAACTGGATTATCCGGTGCTGGCCGCTTCGGATACGGAATCGCAGATTCAGGTGCCCTTCGAAGCCACCGGGCCGAGCGTCGCGCTCGCCCTGCAGACAGCCACCGGCACAGTCACCGAGCAGCTTGCGGTGCAGCCGGTTTCTCCGGCGATCATCGTGGGCCGCGACGGCGCTCCGATGCTGTGGGACTCGGATAGCGGGCTGCCGCTCGATGTCCGCAACGGCGCGCATTCGAACGGCAAGATCCAGGTATGGGCCACCGGCCTGGGCCGCGTGAAGCCCGACTGGCCGACCGGTCTGGCGGCGCCGCTCGACAATCCGCCTACCGTGGTGGCGTCGATCAAGGCATATCTGGACGGCTCGCCGGTCGAAGTGACCCGCGCCACGCTGGTGCCGGGATATGTCGGGTTCTATCTGATCGAGGTGCAGCTTCCGCTGGTGCTGAACGCCGGCACGTCGGAGCTGTATATCAGCGCCGACGGCCAGGACAGCAATCACGTGCCCGTCGTGATCGACCGGTAAGGGCTACTGCTTCAAGACTTCGATCGCTTTCTCGATCTGGCGGTCATGGCCCCCCAGGAAATCGGCAGGACCGTTATCGGCCCAGATATCGGGCTGCACGCCGTAGTTTTCCATGTTCTCCCCGCGTGACGTGTAGACGCCGGCGCCGGGGGTGCGGATCTGCGAACCGTCGAGCAGGCCGAAAGCGCCGGTGCCGATCACTGCGCCCATCGTCGGCGTGCCCACGATCTTGCCCAGCCCGAGCGTGCGGAAGCCATCCGGGAACATTTCGGCGTCGCTTGCCGAGCGCTCGTTCTGCAGTACCACCATCTTGCCGTAGAACGTTTCCACCGGGCGCGGGACTTCGACCGAATCGCGGCCGCGCGTCATCTGGTATTGCTTGCGCTGGTTGAGGATCTGCAGCAGCTCCTGGTCGATGCCGCCGCCGCCGTTGAAGCGCTCGTCGATGATCAGCGCTTTCTTGTCGCGGTTATCGATCAGGTCCTCCTGGAATTTCAGCAGCGAGGGCGCGTCCATGGCGCGGATGTGCAGGTAGCCGACCTGACCGTTGGTCAGCTTCTCGACCATCTGCTCGTGGGCGTGAACCCAGTTCGCATATTCGAGGTTGCTCTCGGCCTGGGTGGAGAGCGGCTCGAGTTCGACAGTCCAGGCGCCATCGGTGGAAGGCGTGGAATTCACCAGGAACTCCAGCTTGCGTCCGGGCAGAACGTTGAAAACCTGCCAGTAGTTCTGTGTGGTCTTCAGCGCGTTGCCATTGACTGCCAGAATGAAGTTGCCGGGCGCGAGCTTGATGAACTGCTTGTCGGCCGGACCGTTCCGGGTGATCGAGGACAGCTTGTAGTAGCCCGACGCGTCCGGCTGCATTTCGAAGCCGGGGTAGCGCGTCTGGATGCGCTCCTCAGGGGGCGGCTGGCCGGGTAACTGGCCGCCGCCGGAGATACCGGTGTGCGACGCGTCGAGCTCGCCGATCATTTCCATCACCACGTTGTGGAGCTCTTCGGTATCGGCGATGTGCGGCAGTAGCGACTCATACTTGTCTTTGGCCGCCGCCCAGTTCACGCCGTGCATTTTCGGGTCGTAGAAGCGGAATTTCATGACGCGCCAGGCTTCTTCGAATACCTCCCGGCGCTCGGCGGGACGGTCGATCACCATACGGACCGTGAACGTGATGCGCCGCGGAGCGGCGCCCTGCGAGGCGGATGCGGCGGCACCGGCGGCCGTACCGGCTCGTCCACCGCGTCCCGCAGCAGCGGCCGGCGCACTCTCCGTCTGGTTCGAGGCCGGCACGGAGATCGCGTAGATGCCGCCGCCTTCGAGCATGTAGATGGTGCGGCCATCGCGCGACCACTGCGGCTCGTTGAAGCCTCCGAAAAATCCGCCGCGACCGCGTCCTCCACGCCCGGCTTCCATGGGAATGGTGGTGTTCAAGCGCTGCAGATGGGCGCCATCTTCGCCGATGAGGTAGAGCGCGGGTCCGCCGGCGGGGCCCTCCGCCGCCGCTGCTGCGGGGTTCATCGCCATGAACGCGTAGGTCTTGGCGTCCGGCGAGGGAACCACCACGTTGACGGCGGAAGGCAGGCTGGTGAGCTTCTGAATCCGGCGCTCCATATCGTCCCATTCGATCTTCACGGTGACATTCTGCGGAGCCCGGGCGCCCATTCCGGCGCCGCGCGCGCCACGTCCACCGCTCTCTTCGGCGAGCGCCGCCATGGCATCCGCCTCGGTATTGATCTCGTGATCGTCGGGCGCCTTCTCGATGCGGGTGAGCGCGAGCGTGTAGATCTGGCTGGGGGTGCCGCGGAAGCCCTGCGAGGCCATGGCGGGGAGACTGACACCGGCAACGAAGACGAGCTTCTTGCCGTCGGGCGTCCACCTGGCGCCTTGCGCCACCTGGAACTGATCGGAGGAGATCTGGTGCTCCTGGCCATCCGCCAGATTCCTGATGTAGATGTGGGACCGCAGCAGCTCATCGGGCCGGGCGTAGGAGATCCACTTTCCGTCGGGCGAGAACTGCGCGCCGGCCACGTTGCCGGCGGCCGCGGAGGCCACCACGTCGGTCTTGCCGCTTTCGATCTCCACGCGGCGCAGTTTGTGGTCGGAGCCGCTCCACAGCAGTGATTTCGAATCGGGCGACCAGACGAGGCCGGACTTGTCGCAATCGACGTCGCTCAACTGCTTCTGCTTTTTGCCGAGCTCATCGCCGATCCAGACTTCCTGCCGGCCGGTGCGGTCGGAAACGAAGGCGATCCATTTGCCGTCTGGCGACCAGCGCGGGTCCTGCTCGCGCCAGGGCGTTTCCGAAACGCGCTGCGGCTCGCCGCGATCGGTGGCGATGGTGAAGATCTCGCCGTGCGCCACGATGGCCACGCGCCGGTTCGAGGGCGAAAGGTGGAAGCCTTCGGTCTCGTTGTTGATGGTGACGAGCTCGGTATCGTTCTCCTTTACATCGGAGCGGATATCGATGCGGATCTCGGTGCTCTTGCCGCTCGCGGTCTCGAGCTTCCAGAGTCCGAAGTTGTCTTCGTAGACGATCGTCTTGCCATCGGCCGAGATGCTGGGGAAGTAGAGGTTGCCGTCTTCGTGATGAGTCACCTGGACGGGCTTGCCGCCCTTATCCGAGATCTTCCAGATGTTGTTGATACTCTTCATCACCTCGGGCCCTCCGAACTGGATGTTCTTCTCGTTCGCGGTGCGGTCGGAGACGAAGTAGATCTCGTGGTTGGCCGCGTACATCGGCCACAGCCAGTTACCCTTGTAATCGTCCTGGCCGCTCAGCTTCGTATAGGTCTTGGCAGCGACGTCCATCACCCAGAGGTCGGCGGCATAGGCGCCGCGATAGTGCTTGCGCGACCACACGGAGGGATGGCGCATGAAAGCGAGCTTGCCTCCGTCCGGGGAGTAGCTGCCGGAGGCGCCCCAATCGGTGGGGACCGGCTCTTCGATGCCGCCTTCGAGCGGCACTTCGAACAGCGTGGCGACGGTCGGGAAGGCGCCCTTGCCGCGTACGGAAGAGAATAGGATCTTCTTGCCGTCGGGCGTCCAGCCGACTACGGTGTCGTTGGCGCTATGAAAGGTGAGTTGCCTCGGCTTGCCGCCGGCCGCGGGAATGACGAAGACATCGTCGTTACCGTCGCGGTTGGAGGAGAAGGCGATCCATTCGCCGTCCGGCGAGAAGCGCGGATAGACGTCGCGAGCGGTGTTGTCGGTCAGCCGGCGCACGTCGCTGCCGTTCTCATTGGCGGTCCAGATGTCGCCGAGGTAGCTGAAAGCGACCTTGCCCTTGGAATAAGTTGGATGGCGAAGGAGTTTGACTTGGGCTTGCGAAATCGCGGGCACCAGTAGAGCGGCGGCGAGGAGCAGGACGTTACGGATCATCTCTAACCTCTCAAACTTCGACAAAAAGGGATAGAGCGATCTTAGACGGTCACGGCGGCGGAAGGCAACCCGCCGGCAGAGGTGCGGGCATCGTGGCATTAATAGAAGCATGCCTTTCACAGATCTGGCGAAGACGTTGGGCGAGGTTTTCGGCGCCGGTGGAAGCGCCAAGAGTGTTTTCGGCGAGCCGGTCACCTCGGGAGATCGAACCGTAATCCCCGTGGCGTCGATCCGGTATGGTTTCGGCGTGGGCGGGGGCGAGAAGGACGCCGGGAAGAATGGCGGCGGTGGTGGCGGCGGGCTGGTCGCGCGACCGATCGGCGTGGTGGAGATCACGCCGGAGGGCACTCGCTTCCTTCCGATCGGCGATATGCGCACTGCTGCATTGGCGGCGTTGGCCGCGTTCGCCGCCGGCTATGTGGCGACGTGCCTGCTGCGGCGCTGAGTGCCGTCCTCAGTCGGCGATCAGGCGGATCTCACCGATGCCACCGTTGACGGTCACATGGATCGTGACCTTCGACGTACCATAGGCGTCGTTCACATAGCGGCCGCTCTCGTCCTTATGGAGGCCGCTGGCGTGGATTTCGCCGATGCCGCCGTGAGCGTCGGCGACGAGTCCGACGTCGTCCGGGAGGCGCACGGTAGCCTGCCCGACTCCGCCGTTGATGCTGACGTCGTAATCCTGCTTCGGAACGCCTCGCAGATCCATATCGACCTGGCCAACTCCCATGTCCACTCGGACGCCGCGCAGTGGCAGGCCGCTCAGATCGAGCTTGGCTTCGCCGGCGCCGAATCGCAGGGAGAGATCGAGAGGCACTTCGCGGTTGAGCGCCAGGTCCCAGGTGTACTCACTGCGGCCAACCCGGACGTGGTGGGTTTCGGGCTGGCTGATGGTCATGCTGGCGTGCCCGTTGTTGTTCTGGAAATCGATGACGGGTTTCCAGGCAGGGACGTTGTAGCCGAAGTCCGCGCGGAGCAGTTTTTCCGTTCCGCTGCCGATCCGCAGTTTTCCGGCGCCCATCACCAGGTTGAGCCGCAGGGTTTCGACCTGGGCGCGGTCAAAGGAGTTGTGCTCGTAATGAACGGGGCCGCTGGTTTCGACGACACAGCCGCTCAGGCACAGAAGCGCGGCTGACAAGGGCAAGGCTCGGCAGGTCATATCGATAAGGCCATACGCCGGTGCTGACTCTTTTGTTCCGTTGTGGATGCTAGATGCGGACGCCGCACATCTCGGCGAACCGTGCTTCGGTAGAGCGTACCCTTCCGGCCACCACCCTCAGAACCCTGTAGAGGATCTCGAAGCCGAGGGGCGGATCTTGGCGGCATAACGCTTGGAACGCAGCGCCGTCTATCCGCAAGGCCGTCGTCGCTTCCCGGGCACGGACTCGAAAGAGAGTGTCCTGATCGTTGAGAAGGGCGGACCAGCCAAAGACGCTCCCGGGTTCGAGCGCCTGGACGGAAATGGCGTACTGCGGGGTCCGTAGTTCCACGGTGACGCTGCCTGACAGCAGCAGGTAGAAGGAGGCCGACCGCTGGCCCTCCTCCAAAATGACCTCGTTTTCGGGAAAGGTTACTTCGCTCGCCAGCCGCGCCAGCGCCCCCACTTGGCCCTCGGACAACCCCCGGCAGAACGCGTGGCGATTCAGAGCATCCCCCACTCTTAGAGTCAAATCTCCCTCCCTCTGATGAAAATCACGCAGCCTATGCCTATCAAGTTGTTGAAAATTGCCACGTTACGAGATGCAAAGCAATTCGGCTACCAGAAGTAGGTTGCCAGGATCGTAGGAGGGCCGGGCGTTCCCTGGACCACTTTGGTTTCGAGGACAATTTGGATGTTCTTCTTGTACCAGTCCGAAGGCGCCTTGCGGAGAGTTTCGCGGAAGTAGGCGGGGTTCGAGAGGAAGTCGCCGGCGGCCATCGTGCCGAAATGGGTGATTCCGGCGGCGGTGACGACGATCTGCTGCGTCTGCGGGTCGAAGAAGCGGGTGACCAGGGCGTAATCCTCGTTGGGATTCCAGCCTTGCAGGTTGCGGGAGACGTGCCAGGCGAGGCCGGGGCCCTTTTCCCGGTCGCGGACTCCGCGGACGTCGGGGGTGTCGCCGTCCAGCAGGGAAAAACGGAGGCCCTGGGTGAGGCGGATGGTCCACTCGTTATTGAACGCGCCAATCAGGACGATCGGGTTGCCGAGCAGTTCGCCATAGGGCGTGACCAGGGCGCCGCGGATCCGATACGGTTTTCGATGGGTGGCCAGGTAGCCGCTGATCTCGGCCATCGTGACGGAGTCCCCGAACCAAAGGAAGCGATCGCGCATCGGTTCGAGCTTGCTGACCGGGATGGAGTAATCCGGCTGATTCTCGGGCAGTCGCCGCGGCGAGTAGTACATGCGGCTTTGGCCCACGCAGATCTGGACGGGCGCGGCGGAAGCCAGCAGGGGAGCCCAGAAACGGTCCAGTTCGGTCGGGGCCGGGGCGGCGTTGTCGCGGGCAGTGGTTAGCCAGCCGGAGATGGCGACGAGAGCTACGAGCGCGAGAGCCGCGCTGGGCCAACCGATTCGCCGCGGCCTGGCTGCGGGCGGGGCGGGTTCCGGAGGAGCGCTAACTGGCCGGCAATGAAACTCGGGGACGTAGGTACCGCTCGGCAGGTCGATGCGTACGGCGGCATTCGCTCCGGATTCGAGGTAGTACTGGGCAAGGCGCTTGCGGACTTCGGCGGCGGCGTTGCGAACGACGGCGTCCTGGTTGGTGTCGTAGCCGGCATCGCGGTCGAAGACGACCTGGCCGATGACCCGCTCTTTGAGCCCGTCGAAGTTTCCCTCCAGGGCGCTCTCCACGGCATAGCGCAGCAGCGTCTGGCATCGACGGCTGTTGCGGAAGTGCTGGCTTAGGAGGACCTGCTCGACGTGCACCCTAACCTGGTCTCTCAGGTGAGGATCCGGCGCTACCATTGGCCCCCGCATTGGAACTCATTCTACATCTAACGCGTATCGACGTCGCGGACGTCGTGGTTAACGGTGACCGATCGCACGAGTAACGTTGTTGAAGAAAGGGTATTTACGCCGGGATCGGACGTCCTCGACTGTCGTCTCCCTAGGCTGGCAGGGAGTGGTCGGACGAGAATATGCCATCCGCGATCAGGCGGCAGGGAGAGACGGCATACTTTGCCGGG
Source organism: Terriglobia bacterium (assembly GCA_963796675.1). Lineage (GTDB taxonomy): Bacteria > Acidobacteriota > Terriglobia > Bryobacterales > Bryobacteraceae > CAWCDJ01. Next base: position 398,633 of record CAWCMS010000008.1, on the reverse strand, counting down.
AGTTTCCAAAAACCAACCACGAGGTTAGAAGCCATGAAGCTGATTCTCGCGGGCGCGCTGTTGTTCGCGCCAATGCTGGTTTGGTGCCAGACAGTCACCAGCCAGGAAATTTCGGGTGTTGTCGATGACGCCACGGGGTCTGTGGTGCCAAATGCGCTGGTGAGCGTGAGTAACCCCGAAACGGGGTTCACACGCACTTCGGTGACTAATGAGAACGGGTACTATCTGGTCTCGAGCCTGCCCATCGGGACTTACTCGGTGGCGGCGGAAGCCAAGGGCTTCAAGAAGTACACCACCACCGGGGTCGTGCTCAACGTCAATGCCAAGCTGTCGGTCAACATTAAACTCGAAGTCGGCAATGTCACGGATTCAGTGACCGTGGCGGCGGACGCGGCGCAGGTGGAGACCGCGACCGGAGAGGTCGGGCGCCTGGTGACCGGCGAGCAGGCAACCAATATTCAGTTGAACGGCCGGAACTTCCCACAGCTTCTGCAACTGCTGCCCGGTGTTTCGACGACCTTCAGCAGCGGCTTCGGGCTGTTCGGCGGCTACGGCGTCAATAACAGCGGCCAGTCGATCAACGGGAGCCGTACCGATACGTTCTCGTGGAACGTGGATGGGGCCGATAACAAGGACAACGGCGGCGGAGGCAACAACTTCGTCAATATCAACCCTGACGCCATCGCGGAGTTCAAGGTGTTGACCACCAATTACAGCGCGGAGTACGGGTATAGCGCGGGAGCGGTGGTGAATATCGCGATTCGCAGCGGCACGAAAGAGTTCCACGGCGGCGCCTACGAATACCTGCGCAATGACGATATTCAGGCGCGGGCGTTCAATGCCACTGCCAAGCCCGAACTGCGCTACAACAATTTCGGAGTGAACATCGGCGGCCCGATCTTCATACCGAAGAAGTTCAACACCAGCAAAGACAAGCTGTTCTTCTTCTTCGGAACCGATTTCAAACGCTTGCGCCAGGGGGCCATCAACACCTGGACGGTGCCGCTGCCCGCCCAGATCGGCGGCGACTTTTCGAGCCTGGCATCCTCCAAGTGGCCGAAGGACCCGTCGACCGGCGCGGTGTTTCCGGATGGAATCATCCCGAAGAGCCAGTTCAGCGCGAACTCCGACCGGCTGCTGCAGAACTACCCGGCCCCGAATTTCAACGGGTCGGGCGGTAACTTCGTGTTTCCGACGGTCTCGCCGCTTTCCACCAATCAGTACATCCTCAAGGGCGATTACAACCTCGACTCGAAGAACCAGATTTCGGTGCACTGGATGCGCGATTATTATTCTTCGCTGCAGAACCTGACCAATCTGGCGCTCTACGAGCGGCACATTCCAGGCACCAACATGTCGGCGCACTGGACCCACGTCGCCAACGCGACCACCGTAACACCGTGCAGTTCTCGTTCACCGGCAACGTAATTAGGGAAAAGGTGGGGATTCGAGCGAATCCGATCTTCGTAACCGACTTTACGCGGGCGGGCGAAGGGATCAACTATCCGCTCATCTATAACGCCGCCAACTTCATTCCGACGATTTCGGTTTCCGGATACAACGGACTGAGCGTAACTCCGCTCAACTTCGACAATTTCAATCGTATCTTTCAATGGAAGGATGACTTTTCGAAGTTGCTGGGCAACCACAACCTGAAGGCCGGCATCATGGTCATGCGGAGCCGCAAGAACCAGGACAACGTCCCGGCGATCAACGGCAACTTCTCTTTCAGCACGTCCGCCGCGAATACTACCGGGAACGCGCTCGCCGATGCGGTGATCGGCAACTTCTACACGTACACCGAAGCCAGCAGCTTCCGCCAGGGCTGGTACCGGTTCACGCAGGTCGAACCCTATGTGCAGGACGACTGGAAGGTCACCTCGCGTCTGACCGTCAATCTCGGGCTGCGCTGGGCCTACATGCAGCCGCAGTACAGCGCGCTGAAGAACACCTCGGCGTTCCTGCCGCAGTATTTCAACCCGGCGCAGGCGCCGCAGATCGTGCGGTCCAGCGGGGCCATCGTGGCGAATACAGGCAATCCCTACAACGGCCTGGTGCTGGGCGGCAGCGCCTTCCCGTCCTCCTGCTCATCGGACGTGTGCCGGTGACGATTGACCAGCCGGTCTGAGCCTGTTTCATGGTCTTCCCGCGGGCACGGCGAATACCTATTGGACGACTTGGGCGCCACGCATTGGCTTCGCCTACGATGTCACCGGGCACCAGAATACCGTGATCCGCGGCGGCTTCGGACTGTTCTACGAGCGCATCGAAGGGAACTTCCTGTTCAGCGCGGTCAATAACCCGCCGTTCATCCAGCAATCCACCATCTACAACGGCAATGTGGAGAATCCGTCGGGCGGCGCCGCTGCAGACCTTTCCCGGCCGCCATCAACAACTCGCATTATCTCGATATGAAGGTGCCGCGCACTATGAATTGGAGCCTGGGCGTGCAGCAGAAACTGACGCGAAGACATGATGCTCGACGTGGCCTATGTGGGATCGAGCGCGGCCAACCTCTCCTACCAGCAGGACATCAACCAGTTGCTGCCCGGAACGCTGCAGGCGAACCCCGGCGTCAATGCCAACGCTCTGCGGCCCTATCTGGGCTACGCCGATATCTACGAGTACATGACCGGCGCCAATTTCATCTATAACTCGCTGCAGGTGCAATTCAAGAAGCAGTTGGTCAACGGCGGACTGTTCAACGTGGCGTATACGTGGTCCAAGGCGCGCACCGACGCCAACGGTTATAACTATCAGCCAATGGACAGTTACAACCTGCGCGGCGATTGGGGCCCATCCAGTTACAACCGCAATCACTATCCTGGTGCTGAGCTACGTCTATCCACTGCCCTTCTGGCTGAACGGACGGGAGTGGTACAAGGTTGCCTTCGGTGGCTGGCAGGTTTCTGGCGTGACCACGCTGCAAACCGGGCTGCCCTTCAACATCACCATCCCGACCGACGCGGCCGGCACCGGCACAGCAGCCAGCGGCCGAACCTGACCGGTGACTGGACCGGCTCCAGCCGCACCCAGTTCTCAACCCGGCGGCGTTCGCGACACCTGCGGCCGGCACCTTCGGCAATCTGGGCGCCTACGCGATCTTCTACCCGTTCTTCAACAATTGGGATGTGGCGGCTGCAGAAGACCTTCCGCCTCACGGAACGCGTGCAGACGGCGTTTCGCGCCGAGTGCTTCAACTTCCCGAACCACCTGTCCTATACGTCGATTTCGAGCACGGTTGCGAGTTCGACGTTCGGCCAGATTACCGGCGCAACGGATCCGCGGACCATGGAGTTCGCGCTGCGGTTGAGCTTCTGAGCCCGGAGGGGCGGACGGATCGCTCCGGTTCGTCCGCCCTCTTCATCAGGCTCTACGGCTGACGGCGGTATCGCCACCGCATCAGCTTTGCGCTGCCCTGGGTGAGGCGGACGGTGCCGGATCGGCGCCATCCGCGATTTCAGGCCCGGCCAGCGGTGCAATCCTGAAAAGTACGCGCCGCACATCGCGGCAAACTCTCTCCTCGATCTGTTGGTGCCGGCAGTAGCCTCTTATCGCCCCGGCGATGATGGCGGCCCCGACGATCAATGGAATGAAAACACCGAGCGCCATGCGCCTAGCCTCCTCCAGATCAGCCGGAATTTCTCACTCGCACGGCTGCTCCTGATTTCTTTCTGATCCATCTTCGGGTGGCACCGGGTAATGTGGAAAGGCCCAGTTGTACTGCGGTGGTGCTGGGAGGCCTGAGAGTGCCGGAACCGTCCTCGGGGATTCCATGGACGGTTCGGCATTCGGCGATAACGTTGATCCACCGTTTACTTTTTCAGCGGTGTGATGTCGGTGACGGGAATGTCCCAATGCGCGTCGAGGATTTCGAAGCGGCGCTGCTCCTCGCGCTGATAGGTCGCCTGGTCGGGCCAGAGTTCCTTGATGACGCGCTCCTCATCGGGATTGGCGGTGGTGGCCGCGGTCGAATTCCTGAAGCGGATGGTGACGCGATAGTCCCACCGCCCGTCTTCGGTCATATGGTTGGCGGGCTGCTCGATTTTGACGGAGAGCATCCGGCCGCTCGCCACGAACTTCTGTAGCAGGGGATAGTGGTTTTTCAGGAAGAGCTGCAGAAACTCCTGCTGATGGCCCCACTTGACCTTGTAGTAGTACTCCATGGCGTAGGGTTGGTCGGCGCCGCCCTGCGTCGGGGCGCCCTGAGCGAGCAGCGGCTGCGCCGCGGCGCACAGAAGGAAAGTAAGCAGCAAGTTTCGCATAGAGGCTCCAATCATGGTGAATTGGATTTTACCAACTGCCGCGAGCCGAATTGCGGGAGAATGTTCCCTATGAAAACACCAGGCCGGTGTGTTGCAGCCTCGCTTGCGCTGTGCCTGCTGCCTCTGTGCGCAGCCCACGGCAAATCCAGGAAGAAGAAAGCCTCGACCCAAGGGGACTTCTCGTACTACATGCTGGTGCTTTCCTACGCGCCCGATTTCTGCGCGCAGCCGCAGGGTAAGAAAGACCCGAGGGAATGCGGCACGGGACGGCATATCGGCTTCGTGGTGCACGGACTGTGGCCGCAAGGGGAAACCTCGCGCGGCCCGGAAAACTGCGGACCGGCCAGCCCGGTTTCGAACGCGATCATTCAGGCGACTCTGAACTACATTCCGACCGAGTCGCTGATTCAGCACGAATGGGCATCGCACGGGACCTGCAGCGGTCTGAGCGCCGCCGATTACTTCGCGGCACTGCGCAAGGCGCGCGATTCGGTGAAACTGCCGGCGGCCCTGAACCAGCCTGCGCAGCAGGAGCAGTTCAGCCCTACCCAGGTGGAATCGCAGGTCTCGGCCGCGAATCCATCGTTTCCCGCGACTGGGTTCCGGACCTCGTGCTATCCGGACCGAGAGTTAGAAGAAATTCGGATCTGTCTGAACAAGGACCTCTCGCCGAGGCCGTGCGGTCCGAGCGCGGGGGAATGCCAGGCTCCGGCCGTAACGCTCCTTCCGGTGCGTTAGGGATCGAGCAGGCGGCCCACTGCGTCGAGCAGGCGCCGCACATCGTATGGCTTCTGCAGGAAGGCCGAGCGGCCACCTTCTAAACAGGACGGCTCGGCATCGTGCTGTGCGTACCCGCTCGAAAAGAGGATCGGCAGGTCGGGCCGTATCTCGCGTATGAGTGAGGCTGCTGCATCGCCGCCCATTTCGGGCATGGCGAAATCGAGAACCGCCGCGCGGATGCCGGGGTGCTCCGAAACCCGGCGGACCGCCTCCACCCCATCGGCCGCCACGAGCACGTTGTAGCCGTTGCTCTCCAGCGTTCGCCGGGCCATCTCGCAAATGTCGGGCTCATCGTCCACAACCAGGATCGTGCCGCTGCCGCGCGCGATCTTGGGAGCCCAGTTGGAGACATCGCGGCGCTCCGCCGAGGGGCCGGCCGGCAACAGCACAGTGAAGCAGGTGCCGATGCCGGAGTGCTCTGTACCTTGATGGTGCCGCCGTGGCCGCCGATGATTCCGACAACGGCGGACAAGCCGAGGCCGCGCCCCGTGAACTTGGTGGTGAAGAATGGGTCGAAGATCCGCGCCTGGGTGGCGGAATCCATGCCGCGGCCGCTATCGCAAACGTTCAGTTCCACGTATTCCGGGGCGGGGGATTCCACGCGGATGACGGCAACGCGGACGTCGTCGGGAAGCAGCGGACGGCGGCGGATGGTGACCGTAACCTCACCCGGCGTTCGCTCCGGGATCGCTTCCGCGCCATTGATCACCAGGTTCATGAGGACCTGTTGAAGCTGAGCCTGATCGGCGCATACCAGGGGCAGATCGTCGGCCAGGTCAAGCGTGAGATTCACCAGCTTGGGGATGCTGGTTCGCAACAGCGAGGCCATCTCACGGACGAATTGTGTAAGGTCCGTCGGCGTGGTACAGGGCTGGTCTTTTCCGGCGTATGCCAGCAGCCGGCGGGTGAGTTGGGCAGCCCGTTCGCTGGCCGAGATGACGTCGCGGAGCATGGGTGCCGCGCGTGAAACCGGCGGCACGGCGTTCAGCGCGAGGCTGGCGTTGCCGAGAATCGTCGCGAGCAGATTGTTGAAGTCGTGAGCGATGCCGCCCGCCAGAAGTCCGAGGCTCTCGAGCCGCTGGGTGCGGCGGAGTTGGTCCTGGAGGCAATGCCGCTCGGTGGCATCCATGCAGAGTCCGGACATCCATTTCGGTTCTCCGGAATGATCGCGGATCACATGACCGCGGGCTTCCAGCCACTTAATGCGGCCTTCCGAGTCGAATGTACGGTACTCGATTTCGTAAATCCCGCTGCCCTGCAGAGCGTGGCGGACCACGTCGAGCACGCGTTGGCGATCATCCGGATGCACGCCTTCGAGAAAACTGTCGAACGTTCCCTGGAAGCTGTCGGGCTCACGGCCGTGAATGCGCTCGAGGTTGTCGGACCAGCGCACTTCACCGCTCTGAATGTCCCAATCCCAGTAGCCTACGTTGGCGGCATCCAGGCTGATCTGCAGCCGGTGTTCGCGCTGTCGCAATTCTGTTTCCGCAAGTCGCGACGCCTGTAGGGCGTACTCCAGGTGGGTCTGCATATTGCTGGAATTTGCAATAGTATATACCCGGCGCAGCGGACAAATCGATTAGCTGCCTAACATCCTCGCTCCCAAGCTAAAATTTGGTGCGTTCTGTCACTCTGCTGCACGCCGCAGGCGGTCGAGAACACCGGCCCACTCGGGCGTGTCGGGCGGAGGCTCGACGGCGATCCAATCGAGGTGCCGGGCATCCAAGCGATGGAGTGTCTCGTAGAGCACCGCGGCATATTCGAGCGGGTCCGCGGGCATCTCTTTGCCGATGCGGAGCCAGACGCCGGAGCCCTCGGGCGGGCGCTCGTTGATTCCGAGGAGGTAGAGCGGTGTCGCGGGCCGATAGTGACGGAGGTGCATTCCGGGCGAAGCATGAGCGCCCCCGGCGGGCGTGGCGGCAGCGGCGATCGGGCCGATCAGACTTTCGAGTTCCGGTAGGGGAATCACGCCGGGCCGCAACAGGACCGGCTCATCCGCCAGCGACAGTACGGTGGATTCGATCCCCACGGTGGCGGGCGAACCCTCGAGCACGTAGTCGGCGAGTTCGGCCGGGACGTCTTCGGCGGTGGTAGCGGAGAGTTCGGTGAAGCGGTTGGCGCTGGGCGCCGCGATAGGAACTCCGGCGGCGCGGATCAGCGCAAGCGCCACGGGGTGTGACGGTACGCGGATGCCGACCGTGGGAAGACCGGCGGTGACGATATCCGGAATCGCGGGGATCTTGGGCAGCACCAGGGTCAACGGGCCGGGCCAATAGTGCCGCGCGAGAATCGATGCCTCCTCGGGCCAGCGCGCAACCAGGCCGCGCGCCATCTCTTCGGAATCGGACATGCACGATCAGCGGGCTGGTATGCGGGCGCCCCTTGGCCGCAAAGATCCGCTCGCACCGCCTCTGCATCGAGCGCATTCGCCCCCAGGCCGTAGACAGTCTCGGTGGGAATGGCCACCAGCCGGCCGGCGCAGCATCAGCGCGGCCGCGCGTTCCACGCTCACTCGGGGCTACTCCTCCGTATCGTCGGCGCCGGCACGTCCTGCCGGTCTTGCGCCACACCAGATAGGCGTGCTTCAGCGCTTCCAGATCGCCATCCAGCACGCTGTCCACATCGCCGATGGAAAGCTTGCGTGCGGTGGTCCTTGATCATGCGGTAGGGCGCCAGCACGTAGCTGCGAATCTGGCTGCCGAAATTGATCTCGAGCTTCGACGTCTTCGATCTTGCGCGTCTCTTCGCGCTTCTTCTCCAGCTCGAACTCGTACAGCCGCGCGCGCAGCTGCTTCATGGCGCTGTCGCGATTCTTGTGCTGCGAGCGCTCGTTCTGGCACTGCACCACGATCCCCGTCGGAAAGTGCGTGATGCGCACCGCCGAGTCCGTCATGTTGACGTGCTGCCCGCCCGCGCCGACGGCGCGGAACGTATCGATGCGCAGATCTTCGGCGCGGATATCGATCTTGATTTCGTCGTCGATCTGCGGAAACACGAACACCGACGCAAACGAAGTATGCCGCCGCGCATTCGCATCGAACGGCGAAATTCGCACCAGCCGGTGCACGCCGATCTCCGACTGCAGCAGCCCGTAAGCATTCACGCCGTTCACTTCGAACGTGACCGACTTGATGCCCGCGCCTTCGCCCTCCTGCCGGTCCGTGATCACCGTCCCGAAGCTTGTTGCGCTCGCCCAGCGCAGGTACATGCGCATCAGCATCTCGGCCCAGTCCTGCTTTCGGTGCCGCCCGCGCCGGGATGGATCGTGACGATGGCGCGCGCGGCGTCGTTCTCGCCGGAGAGCAGCATCTGCGTTTCCAGCTTTGTCAGCAACTTCGCGAACGCCCTTCATTTCGCGCGCAATATCGGCGGCGACGTTCTCGCCTTCGCGCGCGAGTTCGAACAGCGTATCGATATCGTCGGTCAGCCGCGCGATCTGCTTGTCGGATTGCGATCGGCCTCTTCCAGGCGCTTGCGATCCTGCATCACCTTCTGGCTGCGTTCCGGCTGCGACCAGAAATCCGGCGCGGCGATCTGTTCCGTCGGTCTTAGCTATTTCTTTTCGCTTTTTGGGCGCGTCAAAGATAACTCCGCACGGCAGTTGCCTGTTCGCGGAGCGGTGTATTCGCGTTCCAGTTCTTCGAAAGTCATGGGATCACTCTAATTCTAACAAATGCCCCTTTTTTCCGACATTCCAGGCGCGGGTCCGCCCGATTTCGCAGCAACGGCCCTCGGCCTCGTGGATGTGGCCGCAGAAGAAGTACTCGGGCTGGTGCTTTTCGATGAACTCGCGGACCGCGTGGGAACCGGCGTGCAGGCCGGGACGAATCTGGTCGAGGAGGGTGCCGTAAGGCGGAGCGTGGCAAATCAGGGCCAGCGGCGATAGCTCGGCGAAACGCTCCAGGCGTTCGGCCAACTGAACTTCGCTATACTCGCCGGGGGTGTCGAACGGCGTGGGGCTGGAGTAGCCCAGGCCGGCGACTTTCCACTTGCCGATTTCCATGTGACGCTGGTGAAAATCGTGGAGCCCGTGGAGTGCGCACATTTCCGACACCTGCGCGGCGGATTCGTGATTGCCGGGGAGCACGTAGACTTTGTCGCCGCGGGTGGCCAGGATTTCGCCGCAACGCTCCAGCCCGCGGCCCCAACTCACCTGGTCGCCGGCGGAGAAATAATAATCCGCATCCACGCCAAGCAGGGCTTCGAGCGTCTTCCAATCATTATGGATGTCGGAAAAGATCAGCAGCTTCAAGAGAAAATGGTATCGCAGGAAGCCGGATGAGCGAATACGATAACGAGCTGTCGAAGATTGTGGCCGAGCTGAACCGGGCGGCCCCGAGCCAGAAGACCGCCGCGCCCCGCGGGCCGGTCTCCACGGCGTCGCTTGACCAACTGCTTCACGGTGCTGCCTCGCGCGGCGCCTCCGACGTGGTGCTGATCGTGGGGGCTCCCGCCATGCTGCGGGTTAACGGCGCGCTGGTGGCGAGTTCCGGGCCCGCGCTCGATGCCGAGGATGTCCGCGCCCTGCTGCTGCCGCTGCTCGAAGCCTGGCAGGCGGACGAATTGCAGAAGAAGCGCTCGGTGGATCTGAGCTTCGAGCGCGAGGCGCTGGGCCGGTTCCGTATCAATATTCACCACCAGCGGGGGACGCTGGCCGCGAGCATCCGGCTCCTGCCCTCGCGTATCCCCAGCCTGGAATCGCTCCATCTGCCGATGTCGCTCGCGAAGCTTGCCGAGCGGCGGCAGGGCTTTGTGCTGGTGACCGGGCCCACCGGCTGCGGCAAGTCGTCGACCCTGGCCGCGCTGATCGACCTGGTGAATACGCGCCGCGCCGCGCACGTGGTGACGATCGAAGATCCGATCGAGTACCAGCATGCGAACCGCAGCTCGATCATCGAGCAGATCGAAGTAGGGCGCGATACCCCGGATTTCGGCGTCACGCTGCGCAGCATCATGCGGCAGACGCCGGACGTGATCCTGGTGGGCGAGATGCGCGATGCCGAGACCATGGCCACCGCGCTAACCGCCGCCGAGACCGGCCACCTGGTGCTTTCGACGCTGCATACCAATGACGCCATCCAGGCGGTGGGGCGGATTCTCGATTCGTTCCCGGCGGCCAACCAGCCGCAGATCCGGCAGCAGCTTTCCCTCGCGCTCGGGGCGGTGATCGCGCAGCAGTTGGTGCCCGGGCTCGACGGCAACTCGCGCTGGCCGGCCACCGAGATCATGGTGGCGACCGACGCCGTCCGCGCCCTCATCCGCAAAGGCGAAGACCATCAACTGCGTTCGCAGATTTCGGTGGGCAAGGCGGAAGGCATGATGACCATGGAGCAATCGCTGGCCGAATTGGTGCGGATGGGCCGCATCGCGCGCGAGACCGCCTCCGCGCACTGCTACCGCAACGACGACCTCACGCGCTATCTGGGCTGAAATTTTCCAGTTGACCTTGTGGGGCAGTCTTCAGACTGCGGCGGGCTTCAGCCCGCTTTCCGTGGCGAATGTCGCGGAGGCGGCAGCCGGACGGGCTGAAGCCCGCCGCCGGCTGAAGCCGGCCCCACCGTTTGTACCAGGCGGAATCGCTGCCGGCGCCGGCGTTCGGGCGGTTCTTTTTTTTTCTTGACTGTATCAATCAACTAGTACATTATTATTCCAGATGAGCACTACAAGCCAGTCCGGAAAGTTCGGCTTCCGGTTGGATCTGCACAGCGGTGTGCCGGTTTACCGCCAATTGATCGACCAGGTACTGGGCGGAGTCGCCGCCGGCGTGCTGCGCGGCGGAGACCAGCTTCCCACCGTCCGGCAGGTCGCGGTCGATCTGCAGATCAACCCGAACACCGTGGTGCGCGCGTACCGGGAGTTGGAAATCCGGGGCGCGCTCGAAACCGAGCAGGGCACCGGGACCTTCGTCAGCAATCAAAAGGTGAAGCGCGATGACGTCGAACGGCGTCGGCAGCTCAGCCAGTTGGTGATGGAGCTGGTGGCACGCGCCGGAGCCGCGGGCTTCAGCGTGAAGGACCTGCTCGACCAGTTGCATGACCTGCAAAACGAATCGATGAAAGCGAGGAAATAACGCCATGAAACCCGATTTTTCCCAGATGCGCCTGAGCAGCGTGGGGGTAGCCCTGCTGCTGGTTTGTGTGGGCTGCGGAGCCGGTGCCTTCGCGCTCACCGGGTACCCGGCCGCGGCGCTGGCGGGCATCGTCGCCGGCCTGTACTTTCTGTTCGCGATCCGCGTGGCCGACCAGTGGGAGAAGGTGGCGGTGCTGCGCTTCGGCCGCTATCTCGGGCTGCGCGGGCCGGGGCTGTTCCACATGATCCCGGTGGTCGATTCGCTCAGCCGCTACGTCGACCAGCGGGTGCGGGTGGAGAGTGTCTCCGCCGAATCGACGCTGACGCGCGATACGGTGCCGGTGAACGTGGATGCCATCGTCTTCTGGATGATCTGGAATCCCGAGAAGTCGATTCTCGAGGTGCAGGATTTCTCGCAGGCGATCACGCTGAGTGCGCAGACCGCCCTGCGGGAATCGATCGGGCGGCACGAACTGCACCAGATGGTGGCGGAGCGCGAAATGCTCGGTCAGGAGCTGCAGCGGATTTTGGACGAGAAGACGACCCCGTGGGGCATCACGGTGCACTCGGTGGAGATCCGCGACGTGCAGATCCCGCTGGCGCTGCAGGACGCGATGTCGCGCCAGGCGCAGGCGGAGCGCGAGCGGCAGGCGCGGATCATCCTGGGGCAGGCGGAGACCGAGATCGCCGAGAAGTTCTCGAAAGCGGCCCTGACCTATCAGGACAATCCGGTGGCGCTGCATCTGCGCGCCATGAACATGCTGTACGAAGCCATCAAGGAGCGGGGCTCGATGGTAATCGTGCCCTCGTCGGCAGTCGAGACCATGGGCCTCGGGGGCATGCTGGCCACCGCTTCGCTGGGCGGGGCGAAGGCGCAATAACCAGAAGCGTTCCAAAACTCGGGAGGTATGGCGATGCGAATGCTGCCGTTCCTTATCCCGGCCGGTATTCTGGCGCTTGTGTTGATGTTGGGCGCGGCATTGCCGGTGGCGGGCGTCTGGGAGGGCGAGGAGAGGGGAGCCAAGGCCGTCACCCTGCGGGTCCTCGACAAAGGAAATCGGGTGGAGGGCACGGCCGAGTTTTACATCATCGACGATGAGGGCTCGGGAGCGCACAACGGAAGCGCATCCGGAGAGCTTCCCTTCACCGATCCCGTGTGGGACGGCCGCATGCTCCGATTTTCGATTCACGGCCCGCATGGAGAAGAGGGGCAGTTCGCATTGAGGGTCACCGGCCCAAATGTTGCGGAACTCACAGTCGCGGGCCGGGGCCGTCCGCAGGATCTGCACCGGGCGAAATAGCACGGTACGCCGCTCGCGCTAACATAGAGGCATGCGTTTCCTCACCCTCACACTGGCGCTAGCGATGGGAATAGTACCGCTTTTCGCCGCGACTGATAAGAGCAAAACCAACGAGCGGCTGGCGGATTCGGCGGACCTGTTTACCGAAATCATGGGTGCGCCAGACAAATCCGTCCCGCAGGACCTGCTCGATAAAGCCGCGTGCATCGTGCTGGTCCCGGGGCTCAAAAAAGGCGCGTTCGTGATCGGCGGCAAATTTGGCCGCGGTTTTGCCGTCTGCCGCAACTCGGGCGGTCAGGGTTGGGGTCCGCCAGCGGCCATCCGCATCGAGGGTGGCAGCGTCGGATTCCAGATCGGTGTCTCTTCGAGCGACGTCATCCTTCTGGTGATGAACGAACGCGGCATGAAGAAGCTCACCACCAGCAAGTTCACCATCGGCGCGGATGCCACGGCGGCGGCTGGCCCGGTCGGCCGCAATGCGACGGCTCAAACCGATGTGCTGATGACCGCCGAGATCCTTTCCTGGTCGCGCTCGCGCGGTGCGTTTGCGGGAGTCTCGCTCGATGGAGCGACGCTTCGCAATGACCTCGACGAGAACAAGGCGATGTACGGTCAGGACTGGACCAGCAAACAGATTCTCGGTAGCGGCGCGAAACCCCCCGAGGCCGCCGGCAAGCTGATCGCGGTGCTGAATAAGTATTCGCCCAAGGAAAACAGGTAGTAGCGTCCGCGATCAGATCGTCTGCGTCACTTTACTCAACGTGCGCGGGCGGTCTGGGTCGAGGCCCTTTTGTGCCGCCAGGCTGGCTGCGAATAACTGCGCCGGCACAATATACGGGATCGGTGTCAGGACTTCCTTCACGCGGCGGGGCAGCCGGATCACGCGCGTGGCTCTGGTCGCGGCTTCCGGATTGCCCGCATCCGTGATGGTGATGATTTCCGCGCTCAGGCTGTGCAGTTTTTCGAGCGTCTGGCTGATCGAGGTCCACGTGGGTCCCGGAGGCGCGAACGCGAAGACCGGGAACCGCGCTTCCACAAAGGCGATCGGGCCGTGTAGGAAATCGGCCGATGAGAAGCGCTCGGCCACCACGTAGCAGGTTTCCATCAGTTTCAGCGCGAACTCCAGGGCATTGGCATAGTTCAAGCCGCGGCCGACCACGACGGCGTTGCGCATGTAGGTGTAACGCTCGGAAAGCGCGGTGACTTCGGCCTCTAACCCGAGCGCCGCTTCGACCGCTTCCGGCACGCGCTCCAGATCCGACAGTTTCACACCGCCTCCCAGCGCATGGGCAAGCAGATAGAAGACCATCATCTGCCCGGTGTAGGTCTTGGTGGCGGCGACGCTCTTTTCCCTTCCAGCGCGGACCAGGAACGTGTGTTCGGCCAGCGAGGCAAGCGAACTGGCACGCTCGTTGGTGATGCCGAGCGTGAGGGCGCCGCGGGCACGCGCCCGTTCGAGCACCATATTGGTGTCGGTCGATTCGCCCGATTGCGAGATCGCGATGACCAGCGTGTCGCGGTAATCGACGTGCGCGTCGTAGAGCGTCGTCACCGAGGGCGCGGCCAGAGACACCGGGATCCCGGTGGTGATTTCGAGCAAATAACGGCCGAAGGTCGCGGCATTGTCCGAGGTGCCGCGCGCCACCAGCACGATCCATCGCGGGCGCTGTTTTTCGAGCCTGCGCCGGAACCGCTCCAAGCTGCGCATTTCGGCGGAGAGTGTCCGCGCGAGGGCCTCCGGCTGCTGCCGGATCTCTTCCAACATCCTCGACATAAGTATCCACGATAGCAGGCGGCGCGATTCGTGCAAGAATTTTGGGGAGGAGAGCGCGAATGATTCTGCCGATCATCCGGCGGCTGTGGAACGACCCGATGCAGGTGGTGGGGCCTCTGATCATCTTTGGCGTCACGCTGCTCGCCGGGTGGATCGCGCGCCGCGTGATTCTGAGGACCATTCACGCCTGGACTTCCCGAACGGAGAGCAAGCCGGGGCGGATCCTCACCGACGCTCTGCGGGGGCCGACCCTGATGTGGGTGCTGATCCTCGGGGCGCATCTGGCGATCCAGGGCTCGGCACTCCCGGCACGCTACGCCGAGTGGACGGCGAAGGGGTTGCTCATCCTGTGGTTCCTCTCGCTGACCCTGATGTCGATGCGGATCGCTGGGAACCTGGTGCGCTATTACGGGTCAGAAGCGCCCGGCGCTCTGCCGGTGACCACACTGACGCAGAACCTGGCAGAACTCGCGGTCTTCATTCTCGGGCTGGTGCTGATTCTGGGCGCGCTCGATGTGAAGATCACGCCGATCCTGACGGCCTTGGGCGTCGGCGGTTTAGCCGTCGCACTGGCGCTGCAGGATACGCTGTCGAATCTGTTCAGCGGATTCTACGTGGCGGTGGCGGGACAGGTCCGGCTGGGCGATTACATTCGACTGAATACGGGGGAAGAGGGCTATGTCACCGATATCGGATGGCGGAGCACCTCGGTGCGGGCCCTGGCGAACAACCTGATCGTGATCCCGAATTCGAAGCTGGCGCAGGCGATCGTCACCAATTTTCATCTGCCCGAAAAACGCATGGGCACGAGCCTGCAGGTGGGTGTCGACTATTCATCGGATGCGGACCAGGTGGAGCGCGTGCTGCTCGAGGTGGCGAAGAAGGGCGCGACCGACATTCCGGGGCTGTTGGCCGATCCGCCGGCCGCGGTCACGTTCGATCCGGGCTTTGGCGATTCGGCGCTCGGCTTCACGCTAGGCTTCCAGGTGGCGGAATTCTCGAATCAGTATCGTGTGCGGCATGAGTTACGCAAGCGCATTCTGCGGCGCTTCCGAGAGGAAGGCATCTCGATGCCGTTTCCAACACGCACGGTGTACTTGGCGAAAGAGAAATCAGAAAACGCGGGCTGAAATCCGAGGAATTTGCATCTCCAGATCACGTCTCCTTTCGTGCGCACTTAAGTAGGGTAGGCCTCCTGGCCTGCCCAAGCTGGCATCCAGCCATGACCCGGCCGCCGCGTCGCTGCGCGGATCCAGGTTGGGAGTCACTCAACTCACATCCCCACCCGGCCTGGCGCGTGGCCGTCGCATCTGACAGGTACAACGAAATACAGGTAGATGACCGGAGTAGCCTATGGCGCAACCGCCACGCCGTTGGGCTACGGCCAATGGTGGGCCGCCGAGCAGCGAGCGCATGCAGACGAGAGCAAAAGCAGGGAGCAAAAGCAGGGAGCAAAAGCAGGGGCAGACGTAACGTTCTCCAACCCGATCATGCTCCACTCGCGAGGATGACGGTCGCAACGATCAACGTCTTCATCCTCGGCGATCACCGTCGGAGCGAAGACCTCCTGGACCACGCGGGGCAACACCAAGTCCGTCACGCCCGGCGCCATCCGGAACACCCAGTACGACATCGGCGGGGTACACGTCCGTGCGAAACGAACCCAACGCCCCCAATGTTTGCAGCGCCGCCCCTCCAGAACTGCCCCCGCAGCCCCCGATCCCTCCGTTCTCTCTGCTTCCTCTGCGCCCTTCTCAGGGAAAGACGCGGGGCCCTTCTGATCTCCCAAGGTCGTTCTTATTGTTTTCTTCCGCGTCTCTGCGTCTCCGCGGTGAAATTCTTCCTCCTTCTCCCCGAGCTCCTGCTTCACCCCTTTTTGCGTTCTGCACTTGCGCACTTCGAATTCGTTTGTTAACCTGAACAAGTCAGCCGATTCCGACCGAACTTCTGGTCGAAACTCAACGAAATTTTCCGGCTTTCGCACACTGCCTGTAAAAGGCGCATGGGCGAAAAATGCCGGGCCAAGTTTCGAGGCCTGCAAGCGATTCTGGTATTTAGATGATGCCGGGATAGGTTTGCGCAGATCATTGACAATCTGGTTGGATGCAGTAAAGAAGAACTCGTCAGAACTCTGAGTAAACCGGAACGATATGTAACTCTACATGTTCACATGAGAGTTTGATCCCGGCTCAGAATCAACGCTGGCGGCGCGCTTAACACATGCAAGTCGAACGAGAAAGTGGAGCAATCCATGAGTAAAGTGGCGTACGGGTGAGTAACACGTGGGTAATCTACCTCTTAGTGAGGAATAACCCTGGGAAACCGGGGCTAATACCGCATAATCCTGAGAAGGGAAAGCAGCAATGCGCTGAGAGAGGAGCCCGCGGCCGATTAGCTAGTTGGTGAGGTAAGAGCCCACCAAGGCAGAGATCGGTAGCCGGCCTGAGAGGGCACACGGCCACACTGGCACTGAAACACGGGCCAGACTCCTACGGGAGGCAGCAGTGGGGAATCTTGCACAATGGGGGCAACCCTGATGCAGCGACGCCGCGTGAGCGATGAAGCCCTTCGGGGTGTAAAGCTCTTTCGGCAGGGACGATAATGACGGTACCTGCAGAAGCAGCTGCGGCTAACTACGTGCCAGCAGCCGCGGTAATACGTAGGCAGCGAGCGTTGTTCGGAGTTACTGGGCGTAAAGGGTGTGTAGGCGGTCGTTTAAGTTTGGTGTGAAATCTCCCGGCTTAACTGGGAGGGTGCGCCGAATACTGAATGACTTCGAGTGCGGGAGAGGAAAGTGGAATTCCTGGTGTAGCGGTGAAATGCGTAGATATCAGGAGGAACACCGGTGGTGTAGACGGCTTTCTGGACCGTAACTGACGCTGAGACACGAAAGCGTGGGTAGCAAACAGGATTAGATACCCTGGTAGTCCACGCCCTAAACGATGCATATTTGGTGTGGGCAGTTCATTCTGTCCGTGCCGGAGCTAACGCGTTAAATATGCCGCCTGGGGAGTACAGTCGCAAGGCTGAAACTCAAAGGAATTGACGGGGGCCCGCACAAGCGGTGGAGCATGTGGTTTAATTCGACGCAACGCGAAGAACCTTACCTGGGCTCGAACGGCTGGTCAACGGCGGTGGAAACATCGCTACCCCGCAAGGGGGTCCGGTCGAGGTGCTGCATGGCTGTCGTCAGCTCGTGTCGTGAGATGTTGGGTTAAGTCCCGCAACGAGCGCAACCCTTGTCCTGTGTTGCCATCATTCAGTTGGGAACTCGCAGGAGACCGCCAGGGATAACCTGGAGGAAGGTGGGGATGACGTCAAGTCCTCATGGCCTTTATGTCCAGGGCTACACACGTGCTACAATGGGCGGTACAATGCGCAGCTAACCCGCGAGGGGGAGCCAATCGCAAAAAACCGTTCTCAGTTCGGATTGCAGGCTGCAACCCGCCTGCATGAAGCTGGAATCGCTAGTAATGGCAGATCAGCACGCTGCCGTGAATACGTTCCCGGGCCTTGTACACACCGCCCGTCACATCACGAAAGTGGATTGTACTAGAAGTCTGCAGGCTGACCCGCAAGGGGAGCAGCGGCCCAAGGTATGATTCATGATTGGGGTGAAGTCGTAACAAGGTAGCCGTAGGAGAACCTGCGGCTGGATCACCTCCTTTCTAAGAGAGAACGTGGGTGGAGTTTCCGAAAAAAGCTTCCTGTTGAGTGTACACGGGAGCGAAAGTAGGAAACAGCCGTTCCACTCCAAACCGCCATCGAGACTTCGGTTTTGGTGGTGAGCCCGTTCCGGATCTCCACTTGGAGATCAAGCGAGTAATTCCAAGGTGGCTGGGGAGCTGGACTCCCTGGTCCCTGCATCCAACTGGCCTCGATTGAGAAACGGGGGGCTTCAAAAGAGCCCCTCGAAGTTTCTGGGGCTGTAGCTCAGCTGGGAGAGCGCCTGATTTGCATTCAGGAGGTCGCCGGTTCGATCCCGACCAGCTCCACCAGCGTTGGACATGATGGAAGTCGTGTTCGAGCCTGGGCCTGTAGCTCAGATGGCTAGAGCGCACCCCTGATAAGGGTGAGGTCGGTGGTTCAATTCCACCCAGGCCCACCAAAAGAAACAGTCGGCGGTTTGTTCAACGGTGAGTTGAACTGATTGCCGAGGCAATCTCGATCTTTGACAACTGAATATTTGACGGGCATTATAAAACACAAGAATGTAAGCGCAAAGAAGTAGCGTGCACAAGTGTTGTGTGTGAAGTAGATTTTATGGTCAAGCTACTAAGGGCGTGTGTGTGGATGCCTAGGCGCAAGTAGGCGAAGAAGGACGTGGTCAGCTGCGATAAGCTTCGGGGAGCCGCTCACAGGCTGTGATCCGGAGATGTCCGAATGGGGAAACCCAACGGGTGCGAACACCCGTTACCGTCATCTGAATCCATAGGGTGGCGGAGCGAACCGGGGGAAGTGAACCATCTCAGTACCCCGAGGAAGAGAAAACAACCGTGATTCCGAAAGTAGTGGCGAGCGAAATCGGAAGAGCCTAAACCAGGCGATTCGCAAGGAGAGTCTGGGGTTGCAGGGCCACAATAATCAGATGGCCTCTGAGGGAGACTTCAGGGATCATCCGGTTAAACGAGAGAAGGAAAGTGTTAATCGAACGGTCTGGAAAGGCCGGCCAAAGAGCGTGACAGCCGCGTAGGTGAAAATGCAATCCTCTTTCCAGTGGTTCCTAAGTAGGGCGGGGCACGAGAAACCCTGCTTGAATCCGCCGGGACCATCCGGCAAGGCTAAATACTCACTTGCGACCGATAGTGAACCAGTACCGTGAGGGAAAGGTGAAAAGAACCCCTGCGAGGGGAGTGAAATAGTACCTGAAACCACACGCTTACAAGCAGTGGGAGGGCTATGCGCCGCAAGGCGAATGCCTGACCTCGTGCCTATTGCATAATGAGCTGGCTAGTTATTCTCAGTGGCAAGGTTAAGCGAAAGCGAGCCGAAGCGAAAGCGAGTCTGAACAGGGCGATGGAGTCGCTGGGAATAGACGCGAAGCGGGATGATCTACCCTTGGCCAGGATGAAGGCCGTGTAACAGCGGCTGGAGGTCCGAACCAGTGTTGGTTGAAAACAGCTTGGATGAGCTGAGGGTAGGGGTGAAAGGCTAATCAAATTCCGTGATAGCTCGTTCTCTCCGAAATAGCTTTAGGGCTAGCCTCTCGTGGTCCGTCGCGGTGGTAGAGAACTGATTGGACTAGGGGCCTTCCCAGGTTACCGAATCCAACCAAACTGCGAATGCCGTGAATGTGTAGCGAGGGAGTCAGACAGTGGGGGCTAAGCTTCATTGTCGAAAGGGAAACAGCCCAGACCGTCAACTAAGGTCCCCAAATCCATGCTCAGTGGGAAAGGAAGTCGGGACGCTCAGACAGCCAGGAGGTTGGCTTAGAAGCAGCCATCCTTTAAAGAAAGCGTAACAGCTCACTGGTCGAGCGGCTCGGTGCCGACAATATAACGGGGCTTAAGCATGGTACCGAAGTTACGGATTTGTTTTTCTTCGGAAAAACAGATGGTAGGAGAGCGTTCTCAACAGCTGTGAAGATCTATCGAAAGAAGGGTTGGAGCGTTGAGAAGTGACTCTGCCAGCATAAGTAGCGAGAAACCAGGTGCGAACCCTGGTCGCCGTAAGTCTAAGGATTCCTGAGAAAGGTTAATCCGCTCAGGGTTAGTCGGAGCCTAACGCGAGGCCGAAAGGCGTAGCGGATGGACAGCAGGTTAATATTCCTGCACTACCTTGTTTCGATCAAGACCGAAGGGGGGACGCGGACCGTAAGCTCTGGTGCGCAATGGTTTCAATCCAGAGTGAAGGGAGATCCGGAAAGGCAAATCCGCCGGGTCGTCCGCCAGGAAAAGCCTCTAAGGAGAAGCAAGGTATCCGTACCACAAACCGACACAGGTGGACGAGAAGAATATTCTAAGGCGCTCGGGTGATGGTAGGTTCAGGAACTAGGCACATTAGCTCCGTAACTTCGGGAGAAGGAGTGCTCCAGGCAACTGGAGCCGCAGTGAATCGTCTCAGGCGACTGTTTAACAAAAACACAGGTCTCTGCAAAGTCGAAAACGACGTATAGGGGCTGACGCCTGCCCGGTGCCGGAAGGTTAAAGGGAGAGGTCAGCCGCAAGGCGAAGCTTTGAACTGAAGCCCCGGTGAACGGCGGCCGTAACTATAACGGTCCTAAGGTAGCGAAATTCCTTGTCGGGTAAGTTCCGACCTGCACGAATGGCGTAACGATCTGAGAACTGTCTTAACCTGCCGCCCGGCGAACTTGTGGTCCCGGTGAAGACGCCGGGTGCCCGCCACTAGACGGAAAGACCCCGTGCACCTTTACTATACCCTTTCATGGAACTATGGGGCGATCTGCGCAGGATAGGTGGGAGGCTTCGAAGCCGGATTCTCGGATTCGGCTGAGCCAACGGTGAGATACCACCCTGATCGTTCTGTGGTTCTAACCTCCACCCGTAATCCGGGTGAGGGACAGTGGAAGGCGGGTAGTTTGACTGGGGCGGTCGCCTCCTAAACGGTAACGGAGGCGCGCGAAGCTTGGTTCAGGCGGCTTGGAAATCCGCCGACGAGTGCAAAAGCATAAACCAGGTTAACTGCGAGACCAACAAGTCGAGCAGATACGAAAGTAGGCTTTAGTGATCCGGTGGTTCTGCATGGAAGGGCCATCGCTCAACGGATAAAAGGTACGCCGGGGATAACAGGCTGATCGGAGTCAAGAGTTCACATCGACGCTCCGGTTTGGCACCTCGATGTCGGCTCATCGCATCCTGGGGGTGTAGAAGCTCCCAAGGGTTAGGCTGTTCGCCTATTAAAGCGGTACGTGAGCTGGGTTCAGAACGTCGCGAGACAGTTCGGTCCCTATCTGTGGTGGGCGTAGGAGATTTGAGGGGGCCTGCCCTTAGTACGAGAGGACCGGGGTGGACGAACCTCTTGTGATCCAGTTGTCCCGCCAGGGGCATCGCTGGGTAGCGAAGTTCGGTCAGGATAAACGCTGAATGCATATAAGCGTGAAACCTTCCCCAAGATGAGATCTCCCAAGCGTAAGCTTTGAAGGGCACTGGTAGACTACCAGTTTGATAGGACGGATGTGGAAGCGTGGCGACACGTGGAGCTTACCGTTACTAATTGCCCGTTCGGCTTGACCATAAAATACTACTGCACACACAACATTTTGAATCTGCACCATCTTCTTCCGCTCTCAAGCCCCGTCAATATTCAGAAAATCAATCACCCTTCTGGGTGACCTTAGCGAGGAGGACCCACCCGTTCCCATCCCGAACACGGCAGTTAAGCTCCTCAGCCCCGATGGTACTGCATGGGCAACTGTGTGGGAGAGTAGGAAGTCGCCCGGTTTATTTCAATCATAGGCCCGCCCCTCCAGGAGCGGGCCTTTTGCTTTTTGAGGTATATACTGATACCTCGATGCGACGTTTTTTCCTCATCCTTGCGGCTACGGCCGTCTGCTTCGCTCAAAAACCGCCCCTCGAAGAATTAATCGACGCTGCCCGCGGTGGACCCTCGGCCGCTGGCCTCAAAGATCGGATCACCAGCACGCTTTCCGCGCACGGCGGTGTCGCCATCTGGGGCCAGGACTACCTGTTTGTAGCCGATTCCCCATCGCCTGCCACCGTCTCGATCGACAACCTCCCGCCCGAGCCGATGTCCGCGATCCCCGGCTCGACTTTCTGGATGCTGCTGACCAAAATGCGCACCGGCGTGACGCACTCCTATCAGTTCTACGCCGCTGACAAGCCGCTCGGCGCGCGCGGCGACGCAGTCGGCTACAATCCGGATTCGTACCAGAAGCCGGGCGTTCCTCACGGCAAGGTCAGCGAGAAGCGGACGATCGTCAGCCGGATCTATGACGGCATGAAGGCGGATTACTGGATCTACGCCTCGCCCGGTGTCGATCCCAATGTGCCCGCGCCACTAATGGTGTGGCAGGACGGCCAGGGCCTGATCGGCGACTACTCCCGCGCACGCCTCTTCACCGTCACCGAGAACCTGGTCGCGCAGAAGCTGATCCCGCCGATGGTCCACGTGATGATCGCGCCTGGAACTTCGCCCGACGGGAGGGCCATGCGCTCGATCGAGTACGACACCATGAGCGATCGCTATGCCCGCTTCCTGATGGAAGAAGTCCTGCCCGAGGTCGTGAAGAGTTACAAACTGCGCCCGGATGGCTACAGCCGCGCGATCGCCGGCGAGTCGTCGGGCGGCATCTGTGCCTTCAACGTCGCTTGGCGGATGCCCGACAAATTCAGCCGCGTTCAGTCGGGTGTGGGCAGCTTCACTTCCATCCAATGGCACCCCGAAGAGAAGCTCGACGGCGGCAATGTCTTCCCCTTCATGGTGCGCAAGCAGCCCAAGCGCAATATCCGGATGTGGATGAGCGACGGCTCGGACGATCTCGAGAACACGCACGGCTCCTGGCCCATGCAGAACATCCAGATGGCGAATTCGCTGAAACTGCGCGAATACGATTTCCATTTCCGCTTCGGTACGGCCGCTCACGGCGGCTCGCAGGTGGCTCTCGACCTGCCCGAGTCGCTGGCCTGGCTGTGGCGCGATTATGATCCAGCCAAAACCGGCCAGGAGTATCAGATGGACCCCGCCGAACGGCTGAAGCCGTTTTTCCGCGTCACGATCAGCAATCGCGATGCCTGGTAAGCGGCCGCAACCCGCTAAAATCAGGAAGAGCGATGAAGACACTTACGATCGCGGTGATCGCCGGCGACGGCGCCGGTAAGGAGGTCCTTCCGCCAGCGAAGGCCGTGCTGGAGCGCGTCGCCAGGAAGCACGACGTCACTTTCGCATTCCAGGATTTCGAGTGGGGCGCGGACCACTTCTTCCGGTGGGGCCGCATGATGCCGGCGGGGGCCATCGACCTGCTCGAGCCATGCGATGCAATTCTGCTCGGAGCCGTGGGGCATCCCGATATCCCCGACCACACTACGCTGAACGGCTTGCTGCTACCGATCCGCCGCGCCTTTGATCAGTACGCCAACGTGCGCCCCGCGTATTTGTACCCGGGCGTGCGCTCGCCGCTGGCGGGCAAACAGGGCGGCGATATCAATTTCGTGGTGGTGCGCGAAAATACCGAAGGCGAGTACGCACAGGTGGGCGGCTTCGTGTATCACGAGCAGCCGGAAGAAGTCGCCATCCAGACTTCGGTATTCACTCGCCGCGGGATCGAGCGCATCGTGCGCTTCGCTTTCGAACTCGCGGTGAAGCGCGATCAGAAGAAGCGGGTCACGTCGATCACCAAGTCGAACGCACAGGGCTACAGCATGGTGCTGTGGGACCGCGTTTTTCGCGACGTGGCTTCGGAATTTCCGCAGATCGAAACCGAATCGCTGCTGGTGGATGCCGCCGCGATGAATTTCATCCGCCGCCCCGAGAGTTTCGACGTGGTAGTGGGCTCCAACCTCTTTGCCGACATCCTGAGCGACATCTCGGCGATCCTCATCGGCAGCATGGGGCTCGCTGCCAGCGCGAATCTCGATCCCCTGCGCCGCTTTCCTTCGATGTTCGAGCCCGTGCACGGCTCCGCGCCAGACATCGCGGGGAAGGGAATCGTCAATCCGCTGGCGATGATTCTCAGCGCCGCGATGATGCTCGATCATCTCGAAATGCCGCAGGCCGCTCGCGAAGTGGAGGCAGCGGTGGCGGCGGTGCTGGCCGAAGGTAGCGTCCGCACGCGCGATCTCGGGGGCACCAGCAGCACCCAAGAAGTAACCGCCGCGGTTCTGGAGAAGCTGTCCTAGGTGGCGAAGCCGCAGCGTGAACGAACCGGACGCCACGCGTTCCTGGTGGCCGCAGGTATCCTGCTCAGCCGCCTGGTGGGGCTGGTGCGCCAGCGCGTTTTCTCCCACTACTTCGGCCTGACCGACGCGGCCGACGCCTTCAACGCGGCTTTCCGCATCCCCAATTTTCTGCAGAATCTGTTCGGTGAAGGCGCGCTCTCGGCATCATTTATACCGGTCTATTCGCGGCTGCTTGCGTCAGGCGATCAGGATGAAGCCGACGAGGTCGCGGGAGCGGTCGGCACCATTCTGGTTCTGACCACCTCGGTCCTGGTGCTGGTGGGCGTGCTCGCGACGCCGTACCTGATCGATCTGATCGCGCCTGGTTTTCACGGCGCCAAGCGCGACCTGACCATCCGCATCGTGCAGGTGCTGTTTCCCGGGGTGGGGCTGCTGGTGCCTTCGGCCTGGTGCCTGGGGATCCTGAACAGCCACCGCAAGTTCTTCCTCTCTTACACCGCTCCGGTGCTCTGGAGCCTGGCAATGATCGCCACGATGCTGTGGTTCGGCCATATGGAGCTCAATCAACTGGCCGTCACTCTCGCCTGGGGGTCGGTTGTGGGCAGCGGACTGCAATTCGGCGTGCAACTGCCGGTAGTGTTGCGCCTCTCGCGGCGTCTGCGGCCGCGGCTCGATTTTCGCGCCCCCAATGTGCGGGAGGTGATCCACAATTTCGGACCGGTGTTCGTGAGCCGCGGGGTAGTGCAGATCAGCGCCTATGTGGACGCCTGGCTGGCGAGCTGGCTGGGGCAGGGCGCGGTGGCGGGCCTGGCAGGGGCGCAGTTGCTCTACACGCTGCCGGTAAGCCTGTTCGGGATGGCGGTTTCGGCGGCCGAACTGCCGGCCATGTCGAGCGCGCTCGGCGCCGAAGCGGAGGTCGCAGGCTATCTGCGCGGAAGGCTGAACTCGGGGCTGCGGCAGATCGCGTTTTTCGTGGTGCCTTCCGCCATGGCGTTTCTGGCGCTCGGCGATGTGGTGACGGCCGCGCTGTTTCAGACCGGGCGCTTCAACCATGGCGATACCGTCTACGTCTGGGGCATTCTGGTGGGGTCCTCGATCGGAGTGTTGGCCAACACGCTGGGGCGCCTCTATTCTTCCACCTACTACGCGCTGCGGGATACGCGAACCCCGCTGCGATTCGCAGTCATCCGCGTGGCCCTCACCACTGGGCTCGGCTATCTTTGTGCGATGCCGCTGCCCCGATGGATCGGCATCGAGCAGCGATGGGGCGTAGCGGGACTCACGGCGTCCGCCGGAGTGGCCGCCTGGGTGGAGTTCACGCTGCTGCGCCGCGCACTGAATCGCCGCATCGGGCAGACAGGCTTGCCGGCGCCTCTAGTTGCGAAATTGTGGGGTTCCGCGGTCGCCGCTGCGGCGGCCGGTTGGGCTGTAAAACTTACGGTCGGGCATCATCACCCGATCGTCAACGCGATGGCCATTCTGGGTGCGTTCGGTGTGGTCTACCTGGGCGCGACTCTGGTGCTCGGAGTCAATGAGGGGCAGGGTATGCTCCGCCGATTGCTTCGGCGCTAATAGGCCAGCGTTCCGGTCCGGGGCTGCTCCTCCGGAGTTGGCAGATACAGCGTCTTACAGTGCTCGCAACGGTAGATCTCGGCATCCTTGCCGAACTTATTGGCTACTTCCTCTCCGAAGAAATACCACCGCTTCAGATGTCCGGCGCAGAGCTTGCCCTTTGCATCTTTCTCGTTGCATGCCCGCATGCGTGGGAAGCGACGCTTGACCTTGGTGCCGTCGCTCAAGGTGTCCACCAGTTCCGCCACCGGGACAGGCTTGTCGGACACCGAATATTTCGGGTTCGCCATAGAGAATGTCGAGTATAACAGGCGGCACGGACCGCGCTCAGGCGGCCGGCAGCTCGATTTCGACCTCCAAGCCCGGCTGCGCGTTGCGCGCGCGGATCGTGCCCTTGTGCAGTTCCACGGAGCGGCGGGCGATCGAAAGGCCGAGCCCGGTGCCGCCGCTGGTGCGGTTGCGGTCCGTCTCGACGCGGTAAAAGGCGTCAAACAGGCGCGGCAGCGCTTCTTCGGGCACGCCGGGACCGTGGTCCCGCACGCTCAACACGATGCCCTCGCCGCGGCGCGCCAGCGAGATTTCGATCGACGAATCCCGAGGCGCGTAGCGGATGGCGTTGCGGATGACATTTTCGATGGCACGCCGGAGCAGTTCGGGGTCTCCCTGCACGGTGGCAGGCTCGGGAGCCTCCAGCTTCAAGACCGACCCGTGGGCCCGAGCTTCGATCTGCGAATCCTCCATCAGTTGCTGCAGGAGTTCGTCGAGGTGGACGGGTTCGCGCCGCAAAAGGCTGGGATCGCCTTCGGCCCGCGTCACCTGAAGCAACTGGCCCACCAGCGAATTCAAGCGGTCGGACTCCTTCTGGATGCGGTTCAAATGCGAATCGAGGTTTTCGCCGGAGCGTGCGAGTTCCACTGCCACGCCGAGGCGCGCCAGGGGGGACCGCAGCTCGTGTGAAATATCGAGCAGCAGGCGGCGCTCGGCTGTAAGCAGAGTCTCGATGCGACCAGCCATGCGGTCGAAGGTGTTGGCGAGCTGGCCGAACTCGTCGCGGCGGTTCGAGGCCACTCGCGCCGAAAAATCCCCACGGCCGAAGCGTTCCACCGCCCGCTGCAGCTTGCGCAACGGCTGGGTCAGGTGGAGCGCCAGCCAGTAGCAGAGCAGGATCGCCACCAGGAGAATGAACAGGTGGTCCGGTCTGATGAACCAGGGGCCGGGGCTCTGCCGCGGCACGATGAAGAAAAACCAGTAGCGTCCGTCTTCCGACTTCCGCGCCATCATGTTGTCGTCCATGCGGAGCATGCGGAACGGAGTCTGGGCGCGTGCGCGGCGGATCAGGTCGGAGCGATCCCGGCCGGTGATCAGATCGCGACCCTTGGAGTCGGTGAGGATGCCGCGAGCACCATAGATTTGCCGAAGATTGTCGAGAAAGCCGAGCAACGCCGGCCGGCCGCCGATTTCGTAAGTCGCGCGGGCCTCTTCCAGTTGGAAGCGCACCAGCCGAGCCCCCGGCGACTGGTCGCTCGAAACGTCGTTCACGCTGAGCGCGGAAATGAACGCCGATCCGATCACCGTGATGGCCACGGTGCACCAGAACCACAGCAGGATCTTCGCGAAAATGGTCCTCATTCGGACCGCGCGTCCTCCGGCGTCCGGCAGAACTGATACCCCACGCCGCGTATCGTCTTGATCAGGGCTTCGCCGTTATCCAGTTTTTTGCGCAGATGGCTGATGTGCATGTCGATCGACCGGTCGAACGGCGTAGCTTTGCGATTATAGAAGTTTTCCATGAGCGCATCGCGGGAAAGTACTCGTCCGGCGGAGCGCATCAGCATCTCCAGAATATCGAACTCGAAAGTCGTCAGTTCGACGTGTTTGCCGTTGCTGAAGACTTCGCGGCTGCCGGTGTCGAGCGCGATGCCGTTCACCTCCACCCGGCCCGGGGTTCCGGCCGCCGGCCGATCCTGGTACCGACGTAGAATCGCTCGGATACGCGCAGCCAGCTCGCGAGGGTTAAACGGCTTCGGCAGGTAATCGTCCGCTCCGAGCTCCAGACCCACGATGCGGTCCACGTCCTCGCCGCGAGCGGTCAGCATGATTACCGGGACACGGCTCTGTTGCCGCAGCCGGCGTAAGATCTCGAATCCATCGAGGCCGGGAAGCATCACGTCGAGCACCACCAGGTCGATACCGCTCTGACTGGCCTTTTCCAGCCCGTGGTACCCTTCGTGCTCACATTCAATAGTGAAGCCCTCCCGGGTGAGAAACTCGCTCATGAGCGAGCAAAGTTCAGCATCATCGTCCACCAGTAAGATCTTCACGGCTCGAATTTACCACGCCCGGGAATAGATGGTTGTAAGCCTTTCTATGGGATTCGTAAGGCTTTGTAAAAAGCGTGGCGCTCCTCCAAAACGCGGGCGCCACGGCGGGGTTTCGAAGAGTGAAGCGGCGGATTTTACAGAGATTTACCGCTCCTACAAATTGAATTGAATCGAAGACCTTAGAGTCGAGATTGAGGTAAGCAACACCCATGAAAACCAAAATGATTCAGATCGCGACCGCAGCCCTGATGGCAGGAGGTCTAGCCGTAGCCCAGACAGCGGCGCCGGCGCCGGCACCGCGTACCCATCGGCCCGGCTATGCCCAACGGGAAGCTCGTCGCGGCGAAATGCGCGAGAAGATGATGCAGGAATTGAACCTGACCGCGGATCAGCAGGCGAAAGCCAAGACGATCTTCGGCGATTCCTGGCAGAATTCCAAGCCCATCTTCGAGCAACTCAAGCAAAACGACCAAGCTATGCAGTCGGCCGTCCGGGCCAACGATACGGCCAAAATCAAGGCCCTCTCGGTCACCCAGGGCAACCTGCGCGGCCAACTGATGGCCAACCATCAGACGGCGATGGCGAAGTTCTACCAGATCCTGACTCCGGAACAGCGGACCAAGGCCGACGCAATGCATGCCCGCGCGCAATCGCGGATGCAGGAACGGTTCAATCAGATGCGGCGGCAGCACGAAGCACCAAACAGCCAGAGCGGTGAATAACAGTCGTCCTTTCCCTGACGGCGGCGCGTCTGCCGCCGTCGGGG
This sequence comes from Terriglobia bacterium, assembly GCA_963796675.1. Taxonomy (GTDB): domain Bacteria; phylum Acidobacteriota; class Terriglobia; order Bryobacterales; family Bryobacteraceae; genus CAWCDJ01. The sequence goes on along the minus strand of CAWCMS010000008.1, from coordinate 369,970 downwards.
ACTATTTCTTTTCGCTGTGGAGCGAGCAGAGCGGGTCGCCGAACACGACCTCCTGCCAGCTCAGGTAGGGCAGCCCCAGGTAGAAGCTTTCGGCCAGGTTGCGGCCGTGCAGGTACGCCGGCAGCACGAGATCCGGTCTCGCGCACGCCTGCAGATACGGTTCGTAGACGTTCCCGTAGGTTCCCGTGGCGCCCTCGTCGAGTGCGTCGCCGCTTAAACCCTGCGGCGAACCCGCGAAGAGGTGAGCCCGGTCCGCCCAGGAAGTGTAGGTCCAATCGGCCGGGGGACGCTTCATCGTCCTGGCGCTGGTGGAAACGAATTCCAGCGAGATGGCGCCCGGCAGCCATTCGAAGCCGAGCCGCCGCCGCTTGCGGTTCGGATCGTTCGAGCCCCACCCGGCATAGCCAATCACATTCCTCTGTCCGTAGGGCACTTGCTTGCTCTCATCCAGCACCACGCGGGCGGCGGGCATCAGGATCGCCGCGGTCCGCAGCCAGTCGTTGCCGGGTTCATCGGTTTCGTCTCTCAGGTCGATCACGAATTTCCCGCGATTTTCGGCATGTAGTGCGCGGTCGATCATGGCCTTCGCACCGGCGGCGTCATAGGCTTGCAGCCGGGTGACCAGGTATTCCGGGAACCGCGGGTGCTGGAAGGGCACGTCGCGGTTGCGGAAGAACGGGTTGGCGATTCCGCCCGCGCGGGGATATTTCACCCCATGGAGTTTGCCGTAAAGCAGGGTTAACTCGGAGTCGACCGCGGCATATTCGGCCTCCAGTTTCGACCCGCCACCCGAGACCTTGAGCGGCACCCCCGCCGTGGTCACGATGTAGAGAACCTTTTCGGTGAGGTGCGCCCTCCGCAGACAGGCGGCGACCGGAGCCTCGATCTCCCGCTCATACGTCTGCCAGTTAATCTCCTCATTTGAAGCGGTTTCGAGGTAACAAATGTTAGCCTGAGGGATAGAGCGCCTGAGCCGGTAGTAGTCCCCGATCTCCCGTGAGGCGGCATCTGGCCGGTTCACGACCAGCAGGATATTCTCGCTGGTTTGCGCGCCGAGCGGACAAAGAAGAAGCAGGAACAGCAGCAGCCGCACAGCCCGATGGTATCAAGGGTCGAGCGGGGTACAATTGTCCGCTCTGTTACAATACGGGCGAACAACGTTGTACGGGACAGCCGGGTCGTCTCCTCCCAAGTTGCCGGGGCGGGACTGAATCCGGGCAGCTTATGGATTTCGACCAGCTCCATACGTTTCTGGAAATCGTGCGGCTCAAGAGTTTTTCGAAGGCCGCCCAGACCTGCTATCGCACGCAGCCTGCGATCAGCGCGCAGGTCCGGCAGCTCGAGCAGGAGTTGCGCGCGGAGTTGTTCGAACGGTTCGGCAGCCGGATTTCTTTGACCACGGCGGGCAAGATCTTCGCCGAGTATGCCGAACAAATGCTGGACCTCCGCCGGCGCGCGCAGGACGCCATCGCCGAGCTCGAAAACAACCCGCGGGGAGAACTGGTGATCGCGGCCAATGAAGCCACTTGCATCTATGTGCTGCCGACGGTTTTCTCGCAATTCCGCCAGTTGTTTCCGGCCGTGCAACTGCAGGTCAACCGGTCCTACGGCGCGCACGTCGTGGAGGCGGTGCTGGATAATTCCGCGGATTTCGGCCTGACCCAGCTTCCTGTGGCCGAAAAGCGGCTCCAGGTGGTGAACGTCCACGAGGACGAGATCAAGCTGATCGTCCCCGCCAGCCATCCGCTGGCCGGCTGTACTTCCGTAACGCCGGCGAATCTTCTGGGGTTTTTCCTGGTGCTTCCGCAGCAGGGCAAGACACGTTCGCGTCTGAACGCCTGGCTGGAGCCGGTTGAAGACGAGCTGCAGATCTCGATGGAACTGGATTCCACCGAGATGATCAAGCGCTTCGTGATGGCGGGGATGGGAATCAGCTTCCTGGCCGCATCGAACTGCCAGGAAGAGGTCGCTGGCGGGAAATTAAGGGCCATTTCGCTCGCGCCTGAACCAATGGTGCGCCGGCTTGGGTTAATCTATCGGAAGGATAAAGCCCTGTCCAAGGCTGCGCTTGGATTTATCCAGGTGGTTTTGGACAACGTAGGAGATGACACCGGGGATGGTAAACAGCCCCGGGCGCCCCGGGCCGTTGCACAATGACCTGCCATCGCTGCCGCAAGAATATCGACCCGGAAATCACCCGCTGCCCCTACTGCGGCGAGCCGAATGCGGAGGCGTGGGAGTTGTACCAGACCTCGAGCGTCCTGATTGCTGCGGGCAGCACGCGCACGATTTACCGGTCGGTGGATGAGGTACCTCAGAGTTTGCGGAGCCGGCTGCTGAAATCCACGAACTCGAGCAATTCGGCGACGATCCTGATAGCGGACCGGCGCGGACGGCAGGAGATCGCGCGTGCGATGCGCAACCTTCCGGTGCCTTCGCAACGGCGGCTGATGCGCTCGATTCTGAGCGGAGGAACGGCTCCGGGGCTGCCGGAATGGATGACTCCGGGGCGCCGGCGAGCCATGCTGACGCTGGTGCTGGTGGGAGCGCTGGCCGTAATCGCCCTGGTCTTTACCCACACCTGGTAGCGAACGCAACGGAATCTCTACAGTTTCCGCCAGTCGGGCCGATAAAACTGGTATGGAGCAACGCCGCGAACCGCGATTCCAGATAGACCAGCCTATCCATCTGAGCATTTTGGGGACCGGTGAGAAACGTGTCCAGGCACGCGTCAGGAATGCCTCGGGGCGGGGCCTCGGGCTGGAGGTGGCCGAAGCGATTCCGGCCGGAACGGCCTTAAAGATCGAGGTGGCGGATGATCTGTACCTCGCCGAGGCAGTATTCTGCCGAAGGGACGAATCGGCCTACTTTGTGGGTGTCGCCCTGGAACAGGTGCTCTCCGGCCTGGCGGAGTTGGGCAGAATCCTGCAGCAATACCAGGACGAGCCTTTAGGAGCCGAGCGTCAATACACCATGGATGAACGACGCGAATAGGACTCCGAGCAGACCGAAAAGTAACGCTTGCGCCGCTCTGTCGGCGAACCGGCCCCTCATCATACCGGGCTGAAGCAGTCTCTGCATTGGGCCCTCGCTGATACGATCTACGCGGCACGCGAAGTTCGGGTTACAGGGCCCGACCGGGGAAGCGTATCCGACCGCGGTGACTGATATTCTAGTCACTCAGCAGGAGGATATGATGAGCGATACGCACCAGTCATCCCCGGCGCGCCGCGATTTTCTGAAAACCGTCGCTCTCGCGACAGCCGCTAGCGAGGTCGAGGCGCAGACCGCTTTGCCTGACGGCCACAAGGCGGACGCCGCTCCGCAGACCGCGGTGGCCCATGCGGGGGTGGAATACCCGCGCACATTCAGCGGGCGGCAACTGGCGATGATCGCGTTTCCTTTGGGTGGCGTGGCCGCCGGCAGCCTGGCGCTTGGCGGACGCGGCCAGTTGCGCGATTGGGAAATCTTCAATCGGCCGGACAAGGGCAAGTCCGTGAGCTATGCTTTCCCGAGTATCTGGGCGCAGGCGGGCAAGGCCATGCCGGTGGCGCGAGTGCTCGAAGCACGGCTCATGCCGCCATACGAATCGGCGGGCGGCTTGAGCCCCAACCAGGTATCCGGACTGACCAGGCTCGAAAGCGCCACCTTCACGGGCGAATATCCGCTGGCGAAGATCCGCTTTCACGACCGCGATCTGCCGGTGCAGGTGGCGCTGGAGGCGTTTACGCCGATCATTCCGCTGGATGCCGAAGCCTCCGGTCTGCCGGTAGCCATTCTCCGCTACACGGTGACGAATCCAGGCAAAGAGCCAGCCAAAACCGCGATTGCATTTTCGATGGAGAACCCGGTGGGTCTCGACTTGCGCGGCTCGAATGGCCGCGGCGAGATGCTGGCGCATCGCAAGAACGCGTACCGTTCCGAGGAGAGCCTGGCAGGGCTCGAGATGACGAACTCCGGCACCCCTGCCGGAAGATCCGCTCGCGGGGTCGTTCACGGTGGGTCTGATCGGGGCGGGCGACGGCAAGGTCACGCACCTGACGGGCTGGCCTCGCGCCAAGTGGTGGGCGAGCCCGCTGCTGTTCTGGGACGACTTCACGTCCGACGGCCAGCTCGGGCCGGAAACCGGCGAACGCAACTCCGTGGGTTCGCTCTGTCTCGAGCGCGAGATCCGTCCCGGAGCCAAAGCCGAGTTTACATTTATTCTGGCGTGGCACTTTCCCAACCGAACGCCGGGATGGTGCGGCTGGCAGGCCTCCAGCGATGCGGACCGCAACGCCATCATCGGGAACCACTACTCCAAGCGCTTTGGCAGCGCCTGGGAATCCGCCGCCTACACGGCAGCTAACCTGGCCTCCCTTGAAAAGCGCACGCGCCAGTTCCTCGCCGCGATGCGGGAAACCACTCTGCCCGCGGCGGTGAAGGAGGCGGCCATGGCGAATGCCTCCACGCTCGCCACCCCCACCTGTTTTCGGACCGCGGATGGAAAGTTCCGCGGCTTCGAAGGCATCAACGACAACAGCGGTTGCTGCCACGGCAACTGCACCCACGTATGGAACTACGAGACCACCACGCAGCACCTTTTCCCCTCGCTCGCGCGCTCCATGCGGGAATCCGCGTTTGAACTGGCGGACCACCTCGATGGAGTGCTGCCGATCCGTCTTGCCCTGCCGGAGGGTAAGCAGACCGGCGGCACCACGGCTGCCGACGGCACCATGGGGCAGATCATCAAGACTTACTCGGACTGGCAGATGTCGGGTGATCGCGAGTGGCTTGGCGCGATCTGGCCGCGGGTGAAGAAGGCGCTGGAGTTCGCCTGGGTCGAAGGCGGATGGGATGGCGACCGCGACGGTGTGATGGAAGGGGTTCAGCACAATACCTACGACGTGGAGTTTTACGGCCCGAACCCCATGTGCGGCGTCTACTATCTGGGCGCGCTGCGCGCCGCGGAGGAGATGGCGCGGACTATGGGCGACGCGGCGTTCGCCGACGAATGCCGGCGCCTGTTCACGAGCGGCAACAAGTGGATCGACACCAATCTGTTCAACGGCGAGCATTACGTGCAGAAGGTCCGCGGCATTCCGGTGGACCAGATCGCCAAGCCGCTGCGTTCGCGCGGCGGCGCCGAAGATCCCGAACACCCCGACTTCCAATTGGGCGAAGGCTGCCTGACCGATCAACTGATCGGCCAATATCTGGCGGATATTGCCGGCCTCGGGCCGCTCGTCGACCCGGCGCATATCCGCAAAACGCTCGCCACGATCTACAAGTACAACCACCGGGCGACCCTGGTGCATCACGATTCGGTGGAGCGCGTTTATACGCTGAATGACGAAGCGGCGGTGCTGGTCTGCGACTACGCGGAGGGCAAGCGGCCGCGCATTCCGTTCCCGTATTCCTCCGAATCCTGGACAGGAATCGAGTACCTCTACGCCACGCAACTGATATTCGGCGGTATGGTGACCGAGGGCGTACGGTCCTTCGAAGACGTCCGCCGCCGGTTCGACGGTGAGCGCCGCAATCCCTGGGACGAGCCGGAATGCGGCCACCACTACGCTCGGGCAATGTCGGCATGGTCGGGCATCGTGGCGCTGAGCGGCTTCCGCTACCGCGGCCAGGATCAGGCCGTGATCGCGGCTCCCCGAGTGCAGGCCGCGGCGGCGTTTTCCTCGTTCTGGTCGACGGCGACCGGCTGGGGCACGTTCACGCAGTCCGCGGGCAGGTTCACGCTGGCGGTGACCGAGGGCAGGCTGCCGTGCCGCTCCGTGGAGGTGGCAGCGGTGCTCCCCGCAGGGGCGTCGCTCGCCGGGAAACGGCTGGGGCATGATGTCGCGAAGCGGGGGAATCGCACGATCTTCACGTTGCGCGAGCCGGTCGAGATTGCGGCGGGCGAGCGCCTAGTGCTGGGAGGATAAAGGCCGGACGCCTATCCACCGCCATTTGCGAGTAAACTGAATAGCAATCGGAATGAGGACGCGCTGTCTGTTGCGCTGTGTTGCCGTGCTGTTCTGTCTCCGGGCGGCGCCGGCGGCCACCGTGGAGTTCAATCGCGATATCCGCCCCATCTTTTCCGACCATTGCTTTACCTGCCACGGACCCGATGCTGCACACCGGCAAGCCGGACTCCGTTTCGATCTCGATGGGGACGCGCGGAAGCTTCAGGACGAAATTGTGCGCCGCATCACGTCGTCCGAGCCAGCCGAACAGATGCCGCCTCCCGATTCCGGAAAAGCGCGGCTCACCGCGCACCAGGTGGAGTTACTGCGCGAATGGTTCCGGACCGGTGCGCCGTGGGAGCCTTTCTGGTCGTTCCAGCCGCCCAAGCGTCCTGCATTGCCCATGGTCAAGCAGTCCGGATGGGCGAGGAACCCGATCGACAACTTCATCCTCGCGCGGTTGGAGCGCGAAGGGCTGCACCCGTCTCCGGAGGCCGACAGGCGAATCCTGATCCGGCGCGTCTATTTCGATCTGACGGGCCTGCCGCCCACTCCGGGGGAAGTCCAGGCGTTCCTCGCCGACTCGTCGCCCAACGCTTATGAGAAGGTGGTCGACCGGCTGCTGGCGTCGAGCGCTTACGGCGAGCGTATGGCATTCCGTTGGATGGAAGCGGCCCGCTACGGCGACAGCAACGGCTATCAGACCGACGGCAATCGTGACATGTGGCGCTGGCGGGACTGGGTCATCGTGGCCTTCAATCGCAACATGCCGTACGACGAGTTCACCATCGAGCAGTTAGCGGGCGACCTGCTGCCGAATGCCACGCTCGATCAGCGCATTGCCTCGGGCTTCAATCGCAATCACCGCACCACCGGTGAGGGCGGCATCATTCCCGAAGAGTACCGCGTGGAATACGTGGCCGACCGCGTCCAGACCACGTCGATCGTCTGGATGGGGCTGACCGTCGGCTGCGCACGATGCCACGACCACAAGTACGACCCGGTCTCCCAGAAGGATTTCTACAGGCTCTTCGCATACTTTAACCAGGTGCCGAACGAGCGGGGCTTCGTGTGGAACTACGGCCCCGAGGAGCCTTATGTGAAGGCGCCGCTGCCGGAACAGAAGCAGCGGCTGGCAGAACTGGATCGGAAAGTGGAAGCAGCCGGTAGCGCATACAAGGCGCTGCAGACGGAACGGCGCGCCGCGCAGAACGGCTGGGAGAAGGGGCTGAAACGATCGCTCGCCGACTGGAGCCCGACCGAGGGGATGGTGTTCCGCTCGGAGATCGAGGGCACGTTCGATGGCGATGCCACCGCGTTCGGCTATATGCAGCCCTTTACGTTTTCCGCTTGGATCCAGCCCGAGTCGGGAGACGGTGCGATCCTCACGCGGCTCGATGACTACATGGAAAGCCAGGGGCACGGCCTGTTCCTGATCCAGGGAAAGCTTCGCCTGCATCTGACTCACCGGTTCACCGATCTCGGCCTCCGCGTCGAAACCGTGCAGCCCGTGAAGCGGGGCGAATGGCAGCATGTGCTGGTGACTTACGACGGCAAGCGTCTCGCCTCCGGCGTCAAGATGTATCTGAACGGCGAGCCCGTGGAAACGAAGATCCTGTTCGACCAGAACAACGAACCGTTCCGCAAAGAGCACACGCCTGTGCGGGTGGGCTCCGGCGGCGGCATGAAGTTCGAGGGTTCGATCCGGGATGCCCGCATCTACAATCGCGCGCTGACCGCCGAAGAGGCGGCGGCGCTTTCCGTGGACGCGCCGCCCGACCGCATCGCCGCGATTCCGGCCGCTCGCCGCACCCGGAGCGAGCAGGCGAAGCTCGACGTCTGCTTCCTCGAAACGGCCGCGCCGGAGAAAGTGCGGACGGCGCGAGCCGCGCTACTCGACGCGCGGCGCGAACGCGACGCATTTTACGAGAGCATCCCCACCGTCATGGTGATGGCGGATGGCGCGCATCGCGATACGTTTGTCCTCAAGCGAGGCGCCTACGACGCACCCGGCGAAAAGGTCACCGCGGGCATTCCCTCTGTATTGGGCGACCCCGATTGCGCGGATCGCCTTTGCCTCGCGCGATGGCTGGTGAGCCGCTCGAACCCGCTCACTGCTCGTGTGACGGTGAACCGCTTCTGGCAATCCTACTTTGGCTTCGGCATCGTCAAGACGGTGGACGATTTCGGCTCACAAGGGGAATGGCCCGTGAATCCCGAACTGCTGGACTGGCTGGCGGTGGAGTTCATGGAGAGCGGCTGGAACGTGAAGGCGATGCAGAAGCTGATCGTGATGAGCGCAGCCTATCGCCAGTCGTCCGTGGCCACGCCCGCGCTGCTCGAACGCGATCCCGACAATCGTCTGCTGGCACGCGGGCCGCGTATGCGACTGGGGCCGGAGATGATCCGCGACCAGGCGCTCGCCGTCTCGGGACTTCTTGTGCGAAAGCTCGGCGGACCCTCGGTCAAACCATACCAGCCCGAGGGTCTTTGGCAGGAGCTATCGGGCGATAAAGGCTATGTGCAATCGAAGGGCGGCGACCTCTATCGCCGCAGCCTCTACACCTATTGGAAGCGCACGGTCCCTTCGCCGTATATGATGAATTTCGATTCGCCGAACCGCGAACAGTGCGCCGTGTATGAGAATCGTACGAACTCTCCGCTTCAGGCGCTCAACCTGATGAATGATGTGACGTTCCTCGAAGCGTCGCGCAAACTGGCAGAGCGGATGATGACCGAGGGCGGCGCGACCCCCGAGGCACGCATTGTCTACGGCTACAACCTGGCATTGCTGCGCACGCCTGCGGATCGTAAGGAGCAGGTCCTGTTGAATGTCTTTCGCAAGATGGACTCCGCATATCGGGCGGATCCGAAATCCGCGGAGGCCTTTCTCCGCCAGGGCGAGTCGCCCGCGACGCCGGGCCTCGACCCCGCGGACCTGGCGGCATACAGCACCGTAGCCAGCCTCATCCTCAACATGGATGAGACCATCACCAAGGAGTGATCGATGACCAGGCGCTTCTTCGCCGGGCTTGCTTTGACGTCTGTGTTACGCGCCGCCGGACGCGGCCAGCCGGGGCTGCCCGGACTGCCCCACTTCGCGCCCCGGGCGAAGCGTGTCATCTACCTGTTTCAATCGGGCGGCCCCTCGCAGCTCGAACTGTTTGACTACAAGCCGCAGCTCGTGAAATACCAGGGCACGGACCTTCCGCCCTCGGTGCGGAACGGCCAGCGGCTGACGGGTATGTCGGCGTCGCAATCCACGTTTCCCGTGGTGCCTTCGAAGTTCGCCTTCGAGCAGCGGGGCCAATCGGGCGCGTGGGTCAGCGACCTGCTGCCGTATACGGCGCGCATCGCCGACCGGCTGACCTTCATTAAAACGGTCAACACGGAAGAGATCAATCACGATCCGGCGGTCACCATGTGCCAGACCGGCTTCCGGCTGGGCGGACGGCCGAGTATGGGGGCGTGGATCTCGTATGGAATCGGCTGCGAGACCGAGGATCTGCCCGCCTTCTGCGTCATGATTTCGAGCTCCGGCGGCGGCCAGCCTCTTTATGACCGGCTATGGGGAAGCGCCTTCCTGCCGAGCCGCTACCAGGGCGTGAAGTTCCGCTCCGCGAGCGACCCGGTGCTTTACCTTTCGAATCCGCAGGGCTTCGCTACGGAAAAGCGGCGCAGCTTTCTGGACGCGCTCGGCCAATTGAACGAGATGACGTTCGAGGAGTTCGGCGACCCCGAGATCAACGCTCGCACCGAGCAATACGAAATGGCGTTCCGGATGCAGGCTTCGGTACCCGAACTGACCGACGTTTCGAAGGAGCCCGCGCATACGTTCGAGCTCTATGGAGAAGACGCGAAGAAGCCTGGCACTTTCGCGGCCAACTGTCTGCTGGCGCGGCGTCTAGCCGAGCGCGGCGTGAGATTCATCCAGCTTTATCATCGCGACTGGGACCATCACGACCAGTTGCCCGCCAACCTGCCGAAGCGCTGCAAGGACGTGGACCAGGCGTCGGCGGGCCTGATCACCGATCTTGCGCAGCGGGGAATGCTCGACGACACGCTGGTGATCTGGGGCGGCGAATTCGGCCGCACGGTCTACTGCCAGGGGCACCTGACCGCGACGAATTACGGCCGCGATCATCACGGCCGCTGCTTCACGGTCTGGATGGCGGGCGGCGGCATGAAGCCCGGAATCACACTCGGCGAGACGGACGACTACTGCTACAACGTGGTCAAGGACCCGGTGCATGTGCACGATCTGCAGGCGACGATCCTCTATTGCCTGGGCATCGATCACAAGCGGCTGACGTATCGCTACCAGGGCCGCGATTTCCGCCTCACCGATGTGGCGGGCGAAGTCGTGCGAAAGGTGCTGGCGGCGTAGGCATCCAAGTCGAACGTGAACTGCGAGTAAAATGTTGGGTCGGATTCATTTACCATGAGATCGCCTCTTCTGATTCTCGCTTCGACGGCATTGGTGTTCGCCCAATCGCCGGCGCCCGGTCCTCTGACCCTCTCTCCGGAACGGTTGCAGCGGGTCGACCGTGTACTCCAGAAATACGTCGACGACAACCAGGTCGCTGGCGTGGTGGCGCTGGTGCTCCGCGACGGCAAGCCGGTGTACGAACACGCCGCCGGTTGGAGCGACAAGGAAGCCGGCCGGAAAATGGCGCCAGACACCATCTTCCGCATCGCGTCGCAAACCAAGGCCATCACCAGTACCGCGATCCTGGCCCTGATGGAGGAAGGCAAGATCGGCATCACCGAGCCGGTCAACCACTTCATTCCGACTTTTGCCAGGACCACGGTGGCCGTGGAAGAGAACGGCAAGGTCACGATCGTTCCGGCGAAGCGAGCGATCACGATCCAGGACCTGCTGACTCATACTGCCGGCATTTCCTATGGCACCGAACCCAAGGTCGCCGCGCTCTACGAAGCCAAGGGCCTCGGCCCGGCGGCGGGCAACGGCTGGTATACCGCCGATAAATCCGAACCGATCTGCACAACGATGGAGCGGCTCGGCACCCTGCCGTTCGTCTCGCAGCCCGGCGAAGCGTTCGTTTACGGCTACAACACCGATATTCTCGGTTGCGTGGTAGAGAAGGCCTCGGGCATGCCTCTCGACGAGTTTGTCCGGACGCGCATCACCGGTCCGCTCGGCCTGCGGGATACGCGGTTCTACCTGCCCGCTGAGCAGCGTAACCGCCTGGCCGCCGTCTATGCCAGCGGCGCCGACGGGAAGTACGTTCGCGCGCCCGACGGCCCCAAGGGTCAAGGCAACTACGTCGACGGTCCGAAGAAGAGCTTCGCGGGAGGCGCCGGTCTGCTGTCCACCGCGCACGACTATGCGCGCTTCCTCGAAATGATCCGCCGCGGCGGAGAATTGGATGGCGTGCGCATCCTTTCGCCGCGCACCGTCGAATTGATGACGACCAACCAGAGCGGGAGGCTGCACTCCGCGAGCGGGCTGGGCTTCGGCTTCGGCTTCGAGACGGTGGACCGCTACGGCGCCAAGGGAATGGCGGAGGTCGGCACGTTCGGGTGGGGCGGCGCCTACGGCACGACCTACGAAGTGGATCGGGCGAGCCACATGGTGGTTGTGCTGATGATCCAACTGATGCCGAACCAGACCGATATCCAGCAGAAGTTTTCGAACGTCGTGTATCAGGCCCTGGTCAACTGAGGTTTTGTAATGGCGAACGGTCTTGTATCCAGCGACCGCTCCGTGCTGGTCGTGGTCGATATCCAGGAGCGTCGAACCGCCGCCATGGAGCGCGCGGACCGCGACCGTGTGGTCCGGGGCGCGCGCATCCTCATTGAACGAGCCTCCACGCTGTCGATCCCTGTGATCGTGACCGAGCAGTATCCGAAGGGCCTTGGACCCACCGAGGCCGAACTCGTCCGGCACTTGCCCGAAGGAGCGCCGCGGATCGCCAAGACGACTTTCTCGGCGATGGGGACGAACGAATTTCGAACCGCGCTCGAAGCCACCGGCCGGAAGGAAGTCGTGGTTGCCGGCATGGAGTCGCACGTCTGTGTGATGCAGACCGTGATGGAACTGGCCGGGCACGGGTTCTCGCCCTTTGTCGCGGAAGATGCATGTTGTTCGCGCGCGGAGCGCAGCCATGCTTCCGCCATGAATCGCCTGCGGGCGGCGGGAGTGGCGGTGACACTGGTCGAGAGCGTGCTGTTCGAGTGGCTGGGGGACGCGCGCCACGAACACTTCAAGACGACTTCCGCACTCATACGGTAATCGCGGTGCCCTCCTTGCCCAACTCGAGAGTGCGGCGGTTTGCGCTGCTGGCCGTGACGCTGACCGTCATCTATCATTCGAACTTGCGGCCGATCGCCTCCGGCGATACGGTGCCGGCCGCGCTCCTGCCGTTCTCGGTCATCTTCGACCACCAGGTGACCCTCGACCGGTTCGCCCCGTGGATCGAGGCGCACCACGAACTGCAGTACGCCTTCACCCAGCGCGCCGGCCACTGGTACAGCGTCTATCCGATTGCAGGGCCGCTTCTGGTTTCGCCATTGTATGCGCCGGCTGCCTTCATCCACAGGCTCCGTAGCCTCCCGATCGGCAGTCTCGTCCTTTTCGCGCGAATCGTCGAGAAGTTCACGGCGACGTTCCTCACGGTGGCCGCTGTCCTGATGCTTCTGCTTTTGCTCGAAAGGATTCTCAATGGGGCGACCGCCTTCTGGCTCGCGATGGCGATGGCGCTGGGCACGGGATTGTGGTCCACGGCCAGCCAGGCGTTGTGGCAGCACAGCTTCGGAATGCTTGCGATTGTGACCTGGCTGTACGCTATCGATCGCTTGACCGAGGTGGGCGCCGGGGTCCGCTGGCAGTGGGTAGCCGGCGCAGCGTCGGGAATCGCCCTGGCAATCCGCCCGGTGAACGCTGTCCTGCTGGTGGCGACCGCGGCTGCTTTACTCGCCGGGCGTGCGAAGGCAGGCGTGTGGATCCGGACTATGTTGCCGACGGTGCTCGCAGGCAGCGCCGTGGCGGCGTACAACTGGTCGGTGTTCGGACGCGTGACAGGCGGTTACACGGCATCGTTCACAGTCAACTTTTGGACCGGACTGGCCGGAGTGTTCGTAAGCCCCGGCCGGGGACTCCTCGTCTATACACCGATCGCAGCGTTTGCGGTGTGTGCGTTCCTGCCCGCCGCGCGCAAATCGCGGGCGGCGCACAATCCACTGCTGGTGGCGTCGTGCATCATGGCGATTCTGCAGATCGCGACCATCGCGGCGTGGCCGATGTGGTGGGGCGGCCATTGTTTCGGCCCGCGACTGCTCACGGAAATCATACCGACGGTGGCGGTACTCCTGGCCCTCGGCTGGCAGTCGATGCGAGGGTCTGCACGGTGGGCCTTTGCGGTAGCGCTGGCAGCTTCGATTCTGGTGCAGGCCTCCGGCGTCTACTCCTATCCCATGGGTACCTGGGACCTAACTCCAGCCGACGTCGATGCGGCCCCCGCTCGCCTCTGGGACGTTCGCGACAATCCCCTGACGCGCGCGGCGGGGGCCGGACTGGTGACGCGCCCGTTTGCCGCGGTCTGGATCGTGCTCGAGCACGGCCCCGCCGCTGCCGTCAGACAGATCGATGCCTGGCAGGCTGCTTCTTCGAGTCATTGAGCGCGGCCATGTTACTCCGGAATGATCTGGTAGCGATGCGCATGGGGCTGCGCGGCAGCACGCTGTTCCTTCACCAGTTGCGTCTCCAGTTCGTCCATCGCCTGCAGGGCCTTCAATAGCTCTGGAGTCTCATTGGTCTGCAGCGGTACCTGCAATTGGCGCCAGCGGGCGTTGTGAACGCCGGTGTGCTCGACCGTCAGATTGTGTACCGCCGCTGCCTGCCGGGTCATCGGCGTCGCCAGTTCGGCCAGGTCGATGCCTGCCGCCAGTTGGGCTGCCGTGAACGCGCCGATGTTGTCGCCGTCGATCTCGAGGCGGTAGTTGCCGGCGGCAAGACCCTTCACTCGCAGCGGCTCCCGGTTCAACGCCTCGTCGAAGTCGCACGATTTCAGCACGAGTGCCATCTGCGGATCCTGCCGGTTGAGCGGCATCGGGAGGGCCTGGTCGAGTTGCGTCCACGAGACGGACTTTCCATAACTCGCGTCGGAAACCCGCGTGTTCACCTGCTTAAGGTCGGAATGGCGGGCCGCATCGATTTCGACCTCCGTGACGATCGCCGGCGCATGCCACGATTTCAGCAGGCCTTCGGCCATCACCAGCGTGGCCTGTTCGCCGGGGTGAACGCGGTCGGGGATGAGCTTAACCGCCAGCGCCGCATCCGCCGCCTTCGCTTTGGCCAGCGCGTCCACCAGGGGCTGATTCAGATCGGCCAACTCCAGCTTCTGCGAGGATGCTAACTCGGCGAGGAAGTTGCCATACCGCACGAGGACGCCGTTGTATCCGCCTTCGAACAAGGGCGCGCGCGTCACATCGTCGTAGGGCGAAGGCCGAATGGCCACGATCCTCACACCGGGCAACTGGCGCCGCAGGACCTCGACGATGTGCTTGTACCCGTTGGCGTAGGTATCGAAGATGTTCTGGTCGTACGCGCGGTAGCTGCCGTCGTTCATGCCCAGCATGATCGTCACGACGGTAGGATTGTACGGCAGGACATCACGGTACAGCCGCACGTCGATCGGGCCGCCGCCTCCGCCGGTAACGCGGTCGCCACCCCATCCGGAATGCACGAAATGCACGTCGAGTTGGGGGAATCGTGTCAGGACGTAGGTCTCGACCAAAGAGGTGTAGCGGCGCTGATCCGTGATGCTGTCGCCGTAGAACACTACCCGGTCGCCGGCGTGTAAACCGAATGCTTCCGCGGCGCACAGGACAGAGGGCGCCAACAAGGTCGCGAGCAACCAGAGTGCGCGGATGCGAGAGTGGGTCTTCATAGATGACAACGATATCATGCACCCAGCCGGTGAGGGCGGCAATGATATACTCGCTCACTTGTCCCTAAAGGAGAGATCGTGAGCGAACAGCCGACACCGGAACACATCTTGAAAATTGGCCTCGGATTTTGGCCCGCCAAAGTCCTTCTGAGCGCCGTTGAAATGGGCCTCTTTACGGAGTTGGCGCACGGATCCGAAGACCTGGAGACGCTGCAAGGAAGAATGGGGCTGCATCCGCGGGCGGGCCGCGACTTCTTGGACACGCTGGTCGCGCTCGGTTTCCTCGAACGCTGCGACGGGCGATACTCCAATACGCCCTCTACGGATCTGTTCCTGGATCGGCGGAAGCCATCGTACATCGGAGGGATGCTGGAGATGGCGAACCATCGGTTGTACGGACACTGGTCGCACCTGACGGAGGCAGTGCGCACCGGCAAGCCGCAAAACGAGATTCGCAACGGCGGCGAGCCGTTGTTCGAAACTCTGTACGCCGATCCAGCTCGCCTGAAGCAGTTTCTGTCGGCGATGAGCGGAGTCAGCCGCGGCGCCGCCATGGGTATTGCCGCGAAGTTCCCCTGGAGCGGCTATCGCACGTTCGTGGACGTCGGCACCGCTCAGGGCGATACCGCGGCTCAAATTGCCCTGGCTCACTCCCATGTCGCCGGGACGGGCTTCGACCTGCCGGAGGTGGGTCCTATTTTCGACGAGTATGTAGGCGGCCTGGGTCTTTCCCCTCGGCTCCGTTTCGTCTCGGGGAATTTCTTCGAAGATCCGTTGCCGAACGCCGATGTGATCATGATGGGCCACATCCTGCACGATTGGGATCTGGCCACCAAGAAGATGCTCCTCCGCAAAGCATATGACGCTCTTCCCCAGGGCGGGTCGCTGGTCGTATTCGAAGCGATCATCGATGATGACCGCTCGGTGAACGCATTCGGATTGATGATGAGTTTGAATATGCTCATCGAAACGCCGGGAGGATTCGACTACACCGGCGCGGACTGCCAGGGCTGGATGCGGGAATCCGGGTTCCGTGAGACGCGCGTCGAACACCTCGCCGGCCCCGATTCGATGGTAGTGGGCGTCAAGTAGGATTCAGTGCCCTCGTGCTGCTTCCGCGGCGGCGAGGATTGCATCGAGGGCGGAAACTTGCGTCGCGGCGTCCGCCGGGCTGGCGGCGGCGGACCAGACAACGCCGAACCGGTTTTCGGGGTCGCGATTCTGCCAGATACTCGCGGCGTTCACTTCAAGAAACGTTAGGAAACGCGTATCCGGCAGCGCCGTGTTCAGGATCGCCAGATTGCGGGCGAAGATGCCTTTGAACTGCACGGCATCGGCTCCGCACCGCGGCTCGCAGCGATCGTGGAGGATGCCGTTGGCGTCCGTTAGCTTCGAGATTGCCGCCGATGCAATCGAGGCTGCGCGGTCGAGCAGGGCGTGGTCGCCGGTCTCGCCGGCAAGCCTCGTCAGGCCGCCCAGAATGACGCCCTGGTTGTAAGACCACGGATTGCGCCGGTTGTTATGGCAGGCGGAGTCCAGCCCGTCGTTAATTAGTCCGTCGGAATTAATCATTCCGGTGGCGGCGAACCACTGCCATTCGCGTTCCGCCCACGACCGGTACCTCGTCCGCCGCTCATCGCCCTGGGTCAAGTTCGCCAGATTGGCTGCCACGGAAAGAAATAATTCGTTGGCAATCGCGTTCTTGTAGTGCTTGTCTTTCCGCCACCAGATTCCGCCGCCGCAGGTGTTGTCCCAGCCGCCGGCCATATCGGCAAAGATGCGCTCGGCGGCAGCCAGATAGCGGGTGTCGTGAGAGACTTCGTAAGCGCGCACCCACGCCAGGGCCCACCAGCCTTCGTCGTCGTAATATTCGTTCCGGAAGTCCTTGGCGGCGTTGTGTTCGTAGGTGTTCTCGAGGGCCGGCAGATATTGCGAATCGCCGCTCAATCGGGAGTAGTTCGCGATTACGGTTACGGCGTTGGCGGCATTCCACCAGTTGGTGGTTCGCCAGAGGCCTGTCTCTTGCGCGTACCATCCCTGGAGCGTTTGCAGCCCGAGGGCTGCGTGGGCGAGAGATTCGCGCGCCGGATCGGGGGTCTGCGCCGGACTCTGAAGAGACAGCAGACAGAATAAAAGAAAGAATCCCGTGCAGTGCCGGTTCATAGAGGAGCCTGATTGCGGTCTGGAACCGCATTATAGCTCCGGGCAGGAGCCAGCTTGGCTCAATCAGAGCTTGCGTTCGTAGATGACTTGGCCGTCGAAGACGGTCATCATCACCTTGGCGTTCGCGATTTGCGCGGGCTCCATGGTGAACAGATCGTCCGAGAGCACCACAAGGTCGGCCAGCATTCCGGGAGCGATCGTGCCTTTGAATTTTTCGGTGAAACTGGCGTAGGCGGAGCCCCAGGTGTAGGCCCGCACGGCTTCGGCCACCGTGATCTTCTGTTCGGGAATCCAGCCATCGGGGTGTTGCCCGTCGAGCGTTCGCCGCGTGACTGCCGCGTAGATCCCGCCGATCGGCTGCAGCGGCGCCACGTACCAATCGGAACCGAATGCCAGCACGGCGCCGGCATCGAGCAGCGATCGGAAGGCGTACGTCAGCTTCGCTCGCTCGGGTCCAATGCGCTTCTCCGCCCAATTGCCGTCGTCGATTGCATGGTAAGGCTGCATGGAGGCAATCACTCCGAGCCTGGCGAACCGTGGAACGTCGGCCGCGCGCAGATGCTGGGCGTGTTCGATGCGGAAGCGACGGTCGCGCGGCCCATTCTCGTTCTCCACTTCTTCGAACAGGCGCAGCACCGTAGCGTTGGCGCGGTCGCCGATCGCGTGGACCGCCACTTGCAAACCGGCGTGGTCGGCACCGAGGATGTTCTGCTTCATTTTGCTTTCCGGAATCATGTCCGGATTCGGAATTCCGCGGTTGTCCGGAGCGTCGGAGAACGGGTCGAAGAATAACGCCGTGCTGGAACCGAGCGATCCATCGGCGAATGCTTTCAAGGCGCCGGCCTGCAGGAGCGCATTGCCGAATGCCGCCGCGATTCCCGCGTCGCCCAGGCGATGCCAGGCGGATAGGGGCTGGTGCGTGGAGATGCGGAGGGTGAGTTCGCCGCTATGCGCCAGCTTTTGATAGACGCGAAGATACTCGGGAGTGGTCCCGACATCCTGCACGCTGGTCACGCCGTTCTCGCGCGCCTCCCGCATCGCGGCACGGAGGCCGTCTTCGATTTCCGCGTCAGTGATCGGGGGAATCAGGTTGCCGACGAGTTCTTTTGCCGCGTCTCTGAGGATTCCCGTCGGTTCACCGCGGCTATCGCGAACGATGGTGCCGCCGGGAGGATCGGGCGTCTCGCGAGTAATGTGCGCCATGCGCAGCACCATGGCATTGACCAGCACCATGTGACCGTCGTGCCGGTTGACGAAGACCGGATGGTCCCCCGCAACCGCATCGATCAGCGAGTGCTCCGGCAAGCGAGCCGGCGACCAGTTTTCCTGATCCCAATCGCCCCCGGTGATCCAGCGGCCAGCGGGCAGGTTCGCCGCGTAGTCGCGGATGCGGCCGCGAAATTCGTCCTGACTGTGCACGTCATGCAGTTGCACGCTGCCGATATGGCGTCCGCCATCGACCAGGTGCACGTGCGCGTCGTTGAAGCCAGGGACGACCAGTTTGCCGCCGAGATCGATGACCTTCGTGCGGCCGCCCGCCCATTTTCGAATCTCCGCCGATGAGCCGGCCGCGACGATCTTCGAGCCCAGGCACGCGACGGCCTCCACTACGGGCTGCGACGGATTCACGGTCCAGATCTTTCCATTTACCAGGACGAGGTCGGCGAACGACTGTGCTTGAGCGGAGAGGGACATGAATAGGCACCAGGAGGCCATTCGTATTGGCAAGCGGTTCATTGGAGACGCTCCGAGAACCACTCCGCCCAACGGCGGTCGATGTCACGGATCCGGTATGGGTCGGCCGGAAAGTGCCCAGGGACCGGGTAAAGCACCATTTTCACTTCCTGCCCGCGCTCGCGCAGGGCGTGGAGAAGCTTGTAGGATTGCGTGACGGGCACGCGCATATCGGCGGTGTCGGAAAGCATCAGCAGCGGCGTCTTCATCTGGTCCACGTACGTGATGGGCGATTGCTCTTTCATCAGCGCGAGATCCTCGGGGCTGGTGAGCGTGTCCGAGAACGCGCGGGTGAAGAGGCGGAGGTCATTGAGGTTGTAATCGTCAACCAGGTCGATAACGGCGGCACCGGCCATCGCAGCCTTCCAGCCCTGGTAATGGCCGATCAGCCAGGTGGTCATGTATCCGCCATAAGACCATCCCGATACGCCGATTCGGGAGACGTCGACGTAGGGACGCTTCTTCACCTCCGCGAGCCCCGCCATGACATCGCGACCGGGACCAGCGCCATGATCACGGTACACGGCGGCAAAGAGTGCGTTTCCGGCGTTGTCGCTGCCGCGGTAGTTCGGCTCGAAGACGATCCAGCCGCGCGCGGCAAACATTTGGGGGCGAGCGGAAAAGGCCTCACGCGAGGATCCCCAGGGGCCGCCATGGATATCGAGCACCAGCGGATACTTCCGGCCCGGGTCGAAATCCGGCGGAAAGGTGAGGACGCCGCTCAGCGGCAGTCCGTCGTCGCTCTTCCAGAAGAGCGATTCCATCTTCCCCAGCTTGATCGCGGCGATTTCAGACTGAAAGTTGGTGAGGCGAACGGGAGCGTCCTCGCGGCTCTTGAGCAGATAGAGCTCGGGAGGGCGCTGGGCCTCGCTTCCCACAAACACAACTTGCCCGCCTCTCGCCAGATCTACCTGCCCACTGATCGATACCTTGCCGAGTTGCCAGCGTTTCGACGTGCCGTCGAGGGCGATGGTCCAGAGTCCGCTGGCCGTGCCGTCGGGCGCGCTGGCGAGCAGCGACTTCGAATCGGCGGTCCACATGCCCCGGAAGAAATTGCGATCGATGGCCGTGCTGAGGTGTTTGAACTCACCGCCCGCGGCGGGCATCAGGAGCAGCTCCATCTGGTTCTTGACGTGGCCGTCGATGGGGCAGACGATTTCGAGCCACTTGCCGTCGGGTGAAAACGATGCCTGCCAGCAGCGGCGGCCGTCGATACCCGCGACCGGCTCGGGCTCGCCGCCGGCAACCCGGATTCTCATCATGGTGCGCTTGTCGGAGTCGCGCGTACCGGAGGAAGGCTGGGAATTGAAAATGATTCGATCGCCGGCGGGACTCCATGCGAAGTTCGTTCCAGACACCGACCAATGGCCGGAAGTGAGACGAGTGGCGGCGCCACCGGCGGAGGGGACGGTCCAAAGATGGCTGGGCTGGGTTCCGGCCCGCATCAGGTAGTCGTTAGCGTCGACCTCGAACGCATCGTCATACTTCTCCCGCTTGGGAGCTTCGTCGGGTGAGATGTAGGCCAACGTCTTGCCATCCGGACTCCATTCGAAGGCCTGGACGCCGGTGGCGGTGCGCGTAATTTGGGCCGCCTCGCCGCCGTCGCTCGCGAGCACGAAGATCTGGCTCTGGCCGCCTGTTTCGGCGAGAAACGCCAGACGGTCTCCGGCGGGCGACCATCGCGGAGAATGCACGGTCTTGCGCTGGTGAGTCAGTTCGCGCGCCGCGCCCGAAGGCAGGGCAACGCGGACCAGCTCGGCATCGTAATGATCCTCGACGTAGTTCGGATAGCTCACCACCACCACGGCGCTGCGGCCGTCGGGTGAGATTTGCGGGTCGGCCAGGCGGGCTATTTTGCCATAGTCCCCGAGTCCGAAGGTTTGAGCTGCGCAAGTCGAGGCAGCAAGAAGTATCAGGCCAATTCGCGTCATAGGCTACAACTCCGGCTCACTTCGCGGAAGCGGCGTCCGGCCGATCGCTCCAGAACCATAACGCAGGCAGCGGTTTCTCGACGGGCCAGACCTGATCGAGCGTGTCCGCCTGGAAAAGCTCTCCGTTCTTCATGACGTACTCGATGTCCGCCGTATTGTGAATGTCGTCGAGCGGATTCTTCCGCAGAATCACGAGGTCGGCCAGTTTGCCGGGCTCGATACTGCCCAGGTCCTGCGCCAGCCCGATTGCCTCGGCGCCGTTGATCGTCGCCATGCGCAGGGCATCCAGGTTCGTCACGTTGCCCTGGCGCAGCGACCACATCTCCCAGTGGAAGCTGAGGCCCTGGAACTGGCCGTGGCCGCCGACGCAGATCTTCCCGCCCGCCTGGATGATCTTCTCGTTGCCCTCGGCCGCCAGTTCGAGCGGATACTCCTCGGGGCTCGACCAGGGCGTGCGCGCCGCCTTGGTTGCAATCACGTCGTAGGGGATGAAGCGCCGTACCTTCGGGTCCTTATAGATGCCGGTCGTCTGGTAGAAGTAATTCTCCGTTCCCGGGCCGCCGTAGCCGCCGATGATGTAAGTCGGCGTGTAGAAGCTTCCTGCCTGGCCAATTAACTCGGCTACGTCTTTGTATACGGGATTGATGGGAAGCTGGTGCTCGTTTTGGAATCCGTCGATGAAGTGGGTCAGGTCGAGCGCCAGGTCAGCCGCGCCTTCCGTGGTGGGGATGACCTGCAGCCGCCGGCACGCTTCGATGATGAGTTCGCGCTGCCTGCGGCCTCCCGTCATGTACGCTTTCAGCAGGTTTGTGCGGTAGTACTTCTTATAGCGGGTGACTGCATCGATGGCTTCATCGAGCGTCTGGATATCGGCGACATAGAAGATGCCCTGGCCGGTCGAGTAGGCGCGGGGCCCGAGGATCCGGCCGGAATCGACTAAGTCGCGATAAGCGAAGATATCGTTGGTTCCCGACTGCGGATCGCGGCCGGTCGTGACGCCGTAAGCGAGATTCGCCAGGAAGTCCCAATTCTGGGTTTCGAGCACGCCGTGCCGGATCTCGAACCAGTGCGCGTGAGTATCCACCATGCCGGGAATGATCGTGCGCCCGGTGAGATCGAGCACGCGGGCCCCGGCGGGAGTGCCAGTGCCCTTCGCCGTGATGGAGACGATGCGATTATCCTTGACTACGATATCGGCGGAAGGTAGAACTTCGTCGCCGCGCATGGAGATGACTCGCGCGCCCCGCAATACGATGGTGCCTTGTGGCGTGTGGCGCGCCACCTCGATATCGAACAGCCGCTCTTTCGGCTGCAGGTGTTTGGCCCAGGCGTAGGAGTTGCGGCGCTCGATGGGGCCGCTCGTGGCGTCCGCGGTGGGAAGTGTGAATAAGGTAGAGGCCAGCGTCCAGGCGATGAGTTTCCCGCCGGCGGCCCACGTGGCTTCATCGGCGCCCACGGTGGTCAAGCGCGCCACGGCGTTCAAGGGAGCGCTCACGTTGACTACGGGCACCTCTCCATTCGGCAGCGGGAGGCTCGATAAATACACCTGATTGCGGTAGACGATCAGCGCCTGTTTGCCGTCCGGACTGGGCTGCAGGTCGAGCTCGGGCGAATAGTCGGCACCCCAGGCGTCTCTGCCGCGGATCTTCATGTAAGTGCGCCGTTCGGTGCCGTCCAGCCGCACGGAGATCAGATCGGTACTCGCGGTGAGAAACGTGGGAATGGACGTATTCGTGAGGAAGATGCGGTCAGGGTCGTTGGTGAAGTGGAGATTCCGAATTTCATCGCCGATCAGGACGACGTGCGCATCACCACCCGCTGCGGGCAGCCATATCAACTCCGAGGTCGCGAGCTCGTGGCCCCATTCGCTTTCCTGGCTCAGCGCCTGGTGCGCGCCGGTTCGCACGGCGGCCAGGCGGCTGCCATCCCGCGACCAGGCCAGATACCGGTAGTGTGCGGACACACTGGTGAGCTTCTGCGGAGTTCCGGAGCCATCCGCCTTCGTCTTCCAGATTGCGCCGCTACCGTTTGCCCAACTCACATAGGCGATCCACTCGCCGTCGGGAGACCAGGCGGGGCCGAACTGTGTGCCCTCGCCGCTCACCAGCCGCCGCGGAACGCCGCCCGCGACCGGCGACACGTAGAGGTGGGTCAACGCGGAGAAGGCGGCCTGCGATCCATCGGGAGAAAGGGTAATGCCCTGGATCACGCGGGCGTGGATCGGTCCTTCCTCTACGCGGGTTTGGAAATTGAGCTTCGGGCCGAGATCGCGCGTGACCTTCGCCTGAAACTCGATCACGCGGTCCTTGCCGGTTTCGATATCGAGGCGGTGAATCTTGCCGCCGGTGGAATAGGCGATCTCTTTGCCATCCGGAAAGAATGCGTAACCGGGTAGGACATCGTGCGCCGTGGCGGATTCCTGATCGTCAGGCTGGATCGGATACTTGAGCCAGCGCTCCTCACCGGTTGCGAGGTCACGGATCCGAAGTGCCGTTTGGGAACGGTAGCGCGTGCCGTAGATCATCTGGCGGCCGTCCGGCGTCAGCAAGGGCCGGAAGCCGCCGCCTTGCAGGGCGGTAAGGATGTCCTCGTCGCCGCTCTGGAGGTCCCTGCGGGCAATCTGCCAGGGGACGAGCTTGCCGCCTCCGCCGGCGCCGCCGATCGTCTTCTTCGCGTAGTAGAGATAGCGCTGATCGGGAGACAAAACGGCGCCGACCGCGGCGTGATTGGGATTTTGCGCGGGCGTGGCACGGCTCTTGACGATCGGCGTACCGCTGCCGCCATCGATCTCGTAGCGCCAGACTTCGAAAGCGGAACTGAAGAAGTGGGGCTTCTTCTTCGAAACGAATATCGCGCGGCTGTCGGCGCTCCAGAACGGCGAGGAAAACAGCGCATTCTCGTCCGACGTGATGGCGCGCGCGTTGGAGCCATCCGCGTCGGCGATCCAGAGATTGTCATCGCCCGAGCGGTCGCTCAGAAACGCGATGTGGCGGCCGTCGGGAGAATAGCGCGGAGCAGCGTTGAAGGAGAGACCTTCGGTAATGGCGCGTGCCTCTCCGCCTGTTGCCGGCATCGTGTAGAGATGTCCCAGAAGATCGAAGAGGATCGTCTTGCCATCGGGAGACACATCGACGGACATCCAGGTGCCTTCGGAAAGGGTGGCCTCCATGTGGCGGGCAGGCGTCAGGGGCAGCCCTTTCGCCGCGCCGCCCCTGGCGGCAGCCTCATCGGACTGCGCCACGATCGGTACCGCGACTATCGCTGTGAAAATCAGAGCAATGGCAAACTTACCAAGCAGGTTTCTACGGAACATTCGGATTCTCACTTTCTCGAACGCCGGGCGGGACCCGGCCGCGATCGCGCCAAAGGACGCGCTTCGTTCCTGCCTCGCAGCTCCAGCGGGAGCCGCGCCGATCGCTTGACGCTCTCCAGCACAAAGTGGCTTTGCATGGACTGCAGTCCCTCGATCTTGCGTAACTTCAACACGACCGATCGGGTGTATTCTTCGAGATCGGGGACCACCACTTCCAGCAGATAGTCGGCATCGCCCGAGACCAGCTGGCAGGAGATGACCTCCGGAGTCTGCTGCACCCAGTTGTTGAAGCCTTCCATGTGCTTCGCCGAGTGCCCGGCCATCTTGATCTCCACATACACGGTTAAGGAGAGGCCGACTTTCGCGCGATCGATCTGCGCGGCATATCCTTGAATGATGCCTGCCGATTCGAGCAGGCGGACTCTGCGGAAGCAGGGCGAAGGCGATAGGCCGATCTGTTCGGCCAATTCCACGTTGGTGAGCTTACCTTGGGTTTGCAGCCGGTCGATGATCTTCAGGTCGAACTCATCCAGCTTGATGTTTGGCATGATTGACTCCGTATGCCGCACCACTGTAGCATCGACCCGAGCTGCTGGAGCCGGCCCGCGCGAGACGGCAGGCCGGCTTAGCGATCAGAACGTCAACTTCAGCGCCATCTGGATCTGGCGGGAGGTGCCCAGCCCCAGTGTCGCTCCGAAGGTCGAGAAGATCTGGCCGAAGCTGGACGTGTTATAAGTCGAGCTCGGCTGCCCGAAATTCGGATGATTGGGGATATTGAAGAACTCCGCCCGGAATTCCAGCTTCTTCGATTCACTGAGCTGGGTATCTTTGAGCAGCGAGAAATCGATGTTGGCGAAGCCCGGCCCGAAGACCGTGTTACGGCCCAGATTGCCGAACGTGCCCGCGGCCGGCATGGCAAACGCAGCGGGATTGAGCCAGCCGTTGACGGACATGTTCGCCGCGTAGGGATCGACTCCCGCTACGGCGTTGGGCCGCTGGTTGGTCAGGTTTCCGTTTCCATAGGTGTTGGTTCCGATGAAAACGGTGAAGGGGATTCCGGTATGAATCAGGCCGAGCGACGAAAGGTTCCACCCGCTCGCCAAAAAGCCGGGCACGCCCGTGGCCGAGCCCAGGAAGCGGTGGCCCTTGCCCATGGGAAGCGTGTAGAGAAGGCTATAGGCGACATTGTGCCGGATGTCTCCCGAGCTGTTCCCCCGTTCCGCGCGGAAGTTATTGTCGTCCTGCGGCTGGCTCGAGAACAGGCCCTGGTCCTGGACGTCGTCGATCGCGTGCGAGTAGCCGTATTCGAGCTTGGTCACCAGGTTGCGCGCCAGGTGCTGTTGGTAGCTGACCTGCAGCGCGTTGTAAGTCGACTGGCCGGTGTTGCCTTCAATCGAGATGTTGCTGTAAGCCGTGTTCGGACGGCGGCCAAGCGTCGGGTCGATGAAGTTGATCGTATAGCCCCGGCGCAGGTTCAAGCCGCGATTGCCGACATAGGCGGCCTGGAGGGAGGCGCCGTGGCCGAGATCGCGTGCCACGCTGAGGTCCCACTGCTCCGTGACGATGTCCCGGCGAATCCAATCGAAGCCGGCCACCGAAGGAACCGGCGCGGTGCCTTGCGAAAGGAAGTTGATGATCGGGTAATTGAGCGTGGGAACCGTCGCCCGCAGAATCGAGGCGTTGCCGGTCAGATTGTTGGTCGGGATGGAGTACGATCCGAAGCCGACCGGATATGCCTGCCAGAACAAGCCCCCGCCGGCGCGGACCACGATTTTGGACGTGGGCTGCCAGGCGATGCCGAGCCGCGGACCCCAGTCGTTCTTGTTGGGACGGTAGTATTGGTCTCCCACCGGCCCCAGCGTTCCGAGACGCTCATCGTACGTTTGTGTCGCGTTACGGCTGTCGTGGACAACCGTTTCGTAGTCGTACCGCAGACCGTAGTCGATGGTCAGATTCGGCCGAACCTTGTAAGTGTCCTGAAGGAAGAAGCCGAACTGGGTCGCCTGCGTGAGGTGGCCCGGGTCTCCGGCCGTGAATGACGCGCTGTAGACCGAGTTGTTGATGAAATCCTGCAGCGAAGTGTACGTCATGCTAGACGTGTTCTTGCTCAGGCGTGCGACGCGGATGAAGTACTCCTGGGTGCCGAATTTGATGGTATGGGCACCGTGGACGATGGTGGTGCTGCCGCCCAATTGGTAGCTGGTGGCGTTCTGGATGCTGCGGCCGCGGTCACCGGTGGAAGTCGTGATGCCGGTAATGCTGATGAGCGGATAAGGCTCGTTGGAGATGATATGGCTGCCCCAGCGCTGCGCTCCAAACAGAACCTCGCTGATGATGCTGGAAGACCAGATGTGCTGCTCATGGAGCGCGACGTTGCTGGTGCGGATCGGAACGTTCTGAAAATCCAGCGCTCCGAGCGCCGAGGGCGTGACGCCGAAAAGCGGTCCGAACGTGTGGGTGTCGTTGACGTTCACGCGGAGGAACATCGAATCGCTGTCGGAGAAGCGCTCGTCGAGCTTCACGCTGCCCGTATCTTCGCGCACGTGGGAGGTCTGTGCGGTGACGTAGTTGTCCACCAGCGGGTTCGTCGTCGAGGCGGTCCCAACCGGATACAACGCCAGGATGGGAGCCAGCACCGGCGATGTTGCCATCACCTCCTGCTTGAGCAGAGCGCTGGGCACGGTTCCGGCACCGGTGATGCCGATGCGCTGCCGAGAGCCTTCGTAATTGACGAAGAAGAACGTCTTGTCCTTCTTGATCGGACCGCCGAGATTGCCTCCCAAATCATTGAACCGGAACGGCGGTTTCTGGGTCTTCGGAGCGAAGAAGTTCTCCGCGTCCAAGGCGCTGTTACGGAAAAATTCGAACAGGGTTCCGTGCAAATCGTTGCTTCCCGACTTGCTGACGATGTTGATGTTCGTGCCCGCCGAGCGTCCGTATTGCGCCTGGTAGTTACTGGTTTGCACGCGGAACTCGGCGATGGTGTCGAGACTTCCGGTGAGCAGGCGTGCGCCGCGTTCATAACCGTTTGACATGTAAGGCTGGTCGACGCGGGTAGCGTCCACGCCGTCGATGGCGAACTGATTGTGGACGGTATGCAGGCCGTTAAATGCGAGGTCCGCGATGTAGTTGCTGCGCGCGATGGCGCCCGGCATCAGCAGGCTGAAGCGGGCATAATCGCGGCCGTTGATCGGCAGGTCGACCAGTTGGCGGTTTTCGATGACGCCTCCAGTATTCGAACCTTCCGTTTGCAGCGTAGTGGCGTCGGCGGTCACCTCCACCTTCTCGCTAACCTGGCCGGTCTTCAACGAAAAGTCGATGGTAATCGCGGCGCCTACGTTGATCCCGACTCCCTGTTTGACCTCGGTTTGAAATCCGGGCTTCGAGGCTGTGAGATTGTACTGGCCGATCGGCAAATTGGGGAAAGTGTATCGCCCCGTGTTGTCGCTCACCACCGAACGGTGGCTACCGTTGGCCGGGTTCTCGAGGGACACACTGGCCCCCGGGACAACGGCCTGTGATGCGTCCAGCACCTGACCCGAGATGGTGCCGGTCTGTGCTTGCAGTGCTTGTGTCAGGAGAAAGAACGCCGCTAAAGCGGTTCCTCCCCGGAGGAATTTTACGATTCGTGTCTTCATATGCATGCAACTCCCGATGTGGATGGCGCGCCTTCGTGCACACATAACGCGCCCGGCGGATGCGGCTGCAAAGCCTGGGCACTTTGGAAACGTCGGAGTATCCCTAAAAGAGGTTCATGGGCCGGCCCCTGTGCCGGCCTGGGTGATTGGAAATTATTGTAGCACCGGCAGCGGAGAAGTTCATTGCGATTGGCGGGATCATTGCGTAGCAGACGATATAAACATTCCAAAAACTGATTACTTATTAGCGAAATATGCTAATTCCAAGAAAAGACCTCGAATGTCTCTGCGGATCTGGTGACGATTCGGCTCGCCGTGGAGTAGAGGGGGAATTCGATAGAATGCGGGGACCAGGGAGCTGCAGATTCTGCGCAGAAGAGAATTCTTGACGATGGTGGCCGGGTTCGGCGCGCTGGGACCTGCTGTGGGAGCGGCCTCACACGGCGGGTTTGCCGATGCGACCGCGCGGTCCGGAGTGACGTTTCGGCACATCGCAGGCAAGACTTCGCAGAAGTACCTGCCCGAATCGATGGGTGGGGGCGTGGCGATGCTCGATTACAACGGCGATGGATACCTGGACCTGTATTTTGTGAACGGCGCCGCGTTGTCCGATCCGATGCCCGCCGGCAAGGCGCCCGACAAGTCCGATCCGCGCTTCTGGAACAGGCTCTATCGGAATCGTGGCGACGGCACGTTCACCGACGTCACACAAGCGGCCGGATTGACCGGACACGGTTACGGGACCGGTGTCGCGGCGGGCGATTTCAACAACGATGGACTACCGGATCTTTACGTCACCGGACTCGGCCGGAACGCGCTCTATCGCAACAACGGTGACGGCACCTTCACCGATATCACGGATCGCGCAGGTGTCGCGGGCGGCGGATGGTCCGTAAGCGCCTGCTTCGTCGATTACGATCGCGACGGCTACCTCGACCTGATTGTCACGCGCTACCTGGATTGGGACTTTTCGAAAAACATCTTTTGCGGTGATCCGCGGACACGATCGCGATCGTACTGCCATCCCGACGAGTTTCCGCCCACTACGCACCTGGTCTACCACAACAACGGCGACGGCACGTTTACCGACGTTTCGAAGAAGTGCGGGATCGGCGCCGTGCCTTCCAAAGGCTTGGGAATCGCCGTCAACGACTTCGACAACGACGGTTGGCCCGACCTCGTAGTGGCCAACGATTCGTTCCCCGAACAACTCTTCCGCAACAATCGCGACGGAACGTTTACCGAGGTGGCGGCCGAGCTGGGGATGGCCTACGACGAGGATGGAAAGACGTTTGCCGGCATGGGCGTCGATTTCGCGGACTACGATAACGACGGATTCCCCGATATCTGGATCGACGCTCTGGCCGGCCAGCGGTACGCCTTGTTCCACAACAATAGGGGCAAGTCGTTCGATTATGTGCCGGGGCCGGCCGGGATCGCGGCGGCCACGCTCGCACACTCGGGATGGGGCGGCAAATTCTTCGACTACGACAACGACGGCTGGAAGGACCTGCTGGTGGTGCAGGGCCACGTCATGGACAACATCGAGTTGACGCAGCCATCCTATCGCTATCGCGAGCCTTTGCTGCTGCTGCGCAACCGCAAGGGGAAGTTCGAAGACATCTCGGCACAAAGCGGCGCGGTTTTTCGAACGCCCATGGCCGCTCGCGGCGCTGCATTCGGCGATCTGAACAATGACGGCTGGATCGATGTGGCGATCAATTGCAACGATAGCCCCGCGCTCATCCTGCTCAACCGGGGCGGAAACGGCAACCACTGGCTCCTGGTGAACACGATCGGCAAACGCAGCAATCGCGATGGCATCGGGGCCCGCATCCGCGTGGTCTCGCAATCCGGTATGGAACAGCACGGTTTTGTGAGCACGGCGGGAAGCTACGCATCCGCCAGCGACAAGCGAGTTCATTTCGGATTGGGCGCCGACGCCCTCGTGCGATTGATCGAAGTGACGTGGCCGAGCGGGATCGTTCAA
The DNA here is from genome assembly GCA_963796675.1 of Terriglobia bacterium. Classification (GTDB taxonomy): domain Bacteria; phylum Acidobacteriota; class Terriglobia; order Bryobacterales; family Bryobacteraceae; genus CAWCDJ01. Next base: position 340,353 of record CAWCMS010000008.1, on the reverse strand, counting down.
CGCGTGGAACACGTGAATGCGGACCAGGTGTTGACGATTTCCGAGCCGAATTCTTGACACACGCCGGGATCGGCGGACATAATTCGCACGAGGTCCTCCGAAATGAAACTCGCAGCCGCGGGATGCCTGGCAGCGTCCCTGTTTCTGGCGTGTCTTCTTGCTCCGGCGTTTCAAAGAGGCAAGCGTCCGGTCGATTATGTCAACGCACTGGTGGGTACCGCGCCTCTCGATCAAACGGAATTGATTGGCAATGCGCCTCCTCCGGGTGAGGAGTTGTACACGGGAATGACATCACCGGGTGCGGTGCTGCCGCATGGCATCACCAACCTGAGCCCGATCAACAAGAACCTGGACGTGTCGTACCCGGCGGGCGTCGGGATGTCCTATAACTACACCCACCACAGCATTCTGGGATTCTCGACTGGCATGCAAGGCATGGTGGTCATGCCGGCTGTGGGCGACTGGACGGTGCCGCCCGAACGCACGTCTTCGCTATACGACAAGTCGAAGGAGAAGGCGTCGCCCGGGTACTATTCCGTCTACCTCGACGATTTCCAAGTGAAAGCGGAGATGACCGCCACCTATCTCACCGGAATCTATCGCTTCACGTTTCCGAAAACGGAGCGGGCGCACATCCTGATGGACCTGGGCCGTGGCGGCGGACACCTGGAGATTGCGAATGATCACACGATCAAGGGATACGCCGAGCGAGGCATGCGCGGCGCGATCGCCGGCACCTCCGGGCGGGGCACGGCGCGCACCGTGTTCGTAGCCGAATTCTCGAAGCCGTTTCGATCCTTCGGAACCTTCCGGCAAAATCCGCCGCAGCAGACCGGCGGACGTGGCGGCATGCTGGGGTCGAGCGAGGTCACTCCCGGAGGCCAGTCGGAGGATGGCCGGTACGCGGGCGCCTATCTGGACTTCGCGACCACCGAGGGGGAACCGGTGCTGGTGAAGATCGCTTCGTCCGACACCGAAGAGGACGCTCAGAAGGCGCTGGCCGCGGAGGACCCGGGCTGGGACTTCGATGGTGTCCACCGGCGGGCCGAAGAGGCGTGGGCGCGCAAGCTGAACGCGATCGAGGTAAAAGGCGGGACCGAGCACGAGCGGATGCTGTTCTACTCGAACCTGTTCCACTCCTTCGCCAGTCCACGGCTGGTAGCGCGCAAGGGCGAGCAGTTCCGCGCGCTGAACGGAACCATGAAAGTGGCGGATCACGACCGCTACGGCCCGGTGCCCTTCTGGGATACAGGCCGCGACCAGGTGGTGTTATTGACGTTGGTGGAACCCGACGTGAAGCGGGATATCCTGGCCTCCACCCTGGAGATGGCGCAGGAGACGGGCTACATGCAGACGTCGTTCCATGGCGATCACGCGGTGTGGATGTACCTGGGGGATTGGCAGCGCGGCGTCTCGTTCAACTACGAGGCTGCATACGAGTATTTGTACAAGAACGCCACCGACACCAAGGGGCCCCGGCGTAATCTGGCCGAATACCTCGAGAAGGGGTGGGTCTCGGATATCGTGCCGAATCACAATCCGAGTCCGCCGTATGCCGCCGGAAATGCGGGAGTCGCGAAGACGCTGGAATATAGCTGGGACGATTTCTCGCTGGCCACTTATGCCAAAAAGCTCGGCAAACAGGCCGATTACGAGATGTTCCTGAAGCGCGCGCACAACTACAAGAACGTCTTCGATGCGTCGATCGGCTTCATGCGCGGCAAGACGGCGGACGGCAACTGGATTTCGCCTTTCGATCCGCGCGAGCCCTACTACAACTTCATGATGAAAGAGGCGTCCGGCTGGTCGACGCTCTGGCTGGTGCCGCACGATGTGGAGGGCTTGATTCAACTGCTCGGCGGCCGCGAGAAGTTCGACGCCAAACTGGACGAGTTCTTCAATACGCCTTACCATCCGAAGGGTATCTGCCGCGATTGCACCGGCATGATCGGGATGTACGTGCAGGGCAACCAGCCGGATCAGCAGAGCGCGTATTACTACGATTGGGGCGGCCAGCCGTGGAAGACCCAGGAAGTGGTGCGCAAGATCCTGACCCGCCTGTACGGCAGCGACAAATACGGCCTCGGCTTTCCGGGCATGGATGACCAGGGGTCGACTTCGTCGTGGTATGTGCTGAGCGCCATGGGCTTCTTCCCGGTAGACCCGGCGACGCCGAACTACGAGATCGGCAGCCCTCTCTTCGACGAAGTGACCCTCCACATGGGCAACGGCAAGGACTTCAGCGTTACGGCGGTCAACAACTCGGAGAAGAACCTCTACATCCAGTCCGCGACGCTCAATGGCAAGCCCTGGAACAAGCCGTGGTTCTCGCATGCCGATATCGCGGGCGGCGGGAAGTTAGTCCTGCGAATGGGCCCGTCGCCGAATAAATCCTGGGGCACGGCGGAGGATGCGGCGCCGCCCTCGATGTCGAAGGCGATGTAAATGTCCGGCCGTCAGGGCCGGTTTCCGAAGCGTTCGTGTTTCACGACGCCGGAACCTTCCCTGACGGTCACCAACTGATCGGCGGCGACACCGGCGATCTTCTCGATATTTCCGTTGGGCCAGCGGACTTCGAGATCGGCCGTGGAGGCCGACCCCAATCCGAAATGGAGCCGCGAATCGCTGGCCGAATAGAAGCTCGACTGGCTCAGCACTTCCTGCGCCTGCACTTTGGCGCCGTAGTGCGCCGTGACACGTGCGCCAATGGCGCCGCGGTTCGACTTGACCCCGGCCAGTTTAACCTTCAGCCAGTGATGGCCGCCGCTCACGTCGTTGCGTAACAGCGAGGGCGGCTCGTTCAGGTTCACCACGAGGATATCGACGTCGCCGTCGTTGTCGAAATCTCCGAAGGCGCATCCACGGCTGCAGTGGGCGGCGGCGATGCCCGGACCCGCCGTGTCGATCAGCTCCTCGAACTTGCCGTTCCCGAGATTGCGGAAGATGACGCGGGGCGTCTTGAGCGGGTAATTCGGCAGCGCTGCGGCAACCTCCGGGTAGACGCTGCCGGTGGCGATGAACAGGTCGGGGTTGCCATCGTTGTCCAGATCCACGATGCCGGCGCCCCAACTGACAAAGCGCGTCTCCACGGCCAGGCCGCTATTCACGGTGACGTCCTCGAAGAAGTTCTTGCCGTTATTGCGGTAGAGGACGCTCGTGTCGTCGGAAAAATGGGTCTTCAGGATATCCAGGTTGCCGTCGAGGTCGAAGTCGCCGACGCCCACGCCCATGCCGGCCTGTTCGTTGCCGTCCTCATTGAGCGACACTCCGGCCTCGAGCCCGATGTCGGTGAACGTTCCATCGTGGTTATTGCGCAGCAGGAAGCTGGGAGTCGAATCGCAGGCTACGTAAATATCGGGCCAACCGTCGTTATCGAAATCCGCCGAGACTGCCGTCATCATGTAACTGCCGGTGGCCTTGGCGATACCTGAGGGAACGGTGACGTCCATGAACGTGCCATCGCCGTTGTTGTGATACAGGCGGCCGGAGCCGGGCGGCAGTCCGCGGGGACCGCAGTTGACCGGCACGCCCTTCCAGTTGCAAAACCCGCTGCTGCCCGGTTTCGGCGTGGCTTCGAAGCTGAACTCCAGGTAATTGGCCACGAACAGATCGAGGTGGCCGTCGCGGTCGTAGTCGAGGAAAGTGCACCCGGCGCCCCAGCGGACGGCCTCCTGCATCAGGCCCGCCTCACGCGTGACGTCGGTGAAAGTGCCGTCTCCGTTATTCCGATAGAGGACGTTATGTCCCCAATACGTGACGAACAAGTCGTCGTGCCCGTCGTTGTTGTAGTCGCCCACGGCCACTGCGGAGGCCCAGCCCGTTCGGTGCAGACCGGCCTTTTCCGTGACGTCGGTAAAGGTGCCATCGCGATTATTCCGGTAGAGGCGATTGGTGGCGCCGGGAGCGCCGTCGACTCTGGTCCCGCCGAGTACGAAAACATCGAGCCAGCCGTCATTGTCGTAATCGAAAAATGCGGCGCCGCAGCCTACCGTTTCGACGATGTAAGACTTGTGGTCGGCCGGACCATAGATCACCGGGGCGCGAAGTCCGGCGGCCTCGGCGACGTCTGTGAAGCGGGCCTGAAAAGGCAGGCCAGACGGCTTGCTGCGAGGCGCCGGGTGAACGTTTCGTGAGGAGATGCCTTGTCCGTACAGGCTCAGGGCAGGGAGGGCGAAAAGGCGATTGAAACTCCGGCGGCTCCACATCGGAAAGCCTTCAGCATATAGCATCGGCGGCCGGAAAAGGCGCGCCCAGCCGAATCTGTGGGTTCCCGTTCTTCTTGAAGGTTTCTTGACATATTCTTGACACCAAATTGACCGGTTTTCCAAACCGTTCAGTGTATTATTGACGAATCTTCAGGCAGTTAGGAGGGGACTAGCGGTGTTGAAACTTTGCCGTTTCATGTGTTGTCTCGCGTTGCTGGCAACGGCTGCCCTTGCTCAGGATCGTGGCAGCGTGACTGGAACGATCACTGATACCACCGGCGCTGCGGTGCCGGGCGCCAAGGTGACCATCATCAATCCCGACACGGGATTGTCTCAAAGCGTGGTTTCGACTGCGGAAGGCGGATATACCTTCGCGCTCTTGCCGGTCGGCCGGTTCTCGCTGGCCGTGGAAAGAGAGGGCTTTCGCAAAGCGCAGACGAGCGGTGTCGCCGTTCAGGTGAACACGACCACGCGCGTCAATTTCAAACTCGAAGTCGGAACCGTGCAGGAAACCGTGCAGGTAACGGGTGCCGCCACACTGCTCCAGACCGAGAAGAGCGACATCGGCAATGTCATCGACAAGCAGGCGATTCAGGCGCTCCCTCTGTTCGCCAATGGCGGACTCCGCAGCAACCTGGCCTTCGCGACGCTGACGCCCGGAGTCTTCACCAACCTGACGTCGGATCCGGATACGACAGGCGGCGCGCCGCGCATTGCGGGAGGAACGTCGGGCTCGAATACGAGTCTGCTGCTGGATGGATCGGAATCAAATAGCGAACGCCGCAACGATCCGCAGATGCGCGTGGTCAGCGCCGAAGGCATCGAGGAGTTCAAGGTGCAGACCAGCGCCTATTCCGCCGAGTTCGGGCGCAGCTCGAACGGAATCCTGAACTACACCACCAAGTCCGGCACCAACGAGTTTCACGGCTCGGCGTTCGTCACGATCCGCAACCAGGATCTGAACGCCAACGGGTTCTTTTACACGTTCCCGCCGCCGGGGTCGCAGACGATTCACAACCAGAACCTGGAGGCGTTGGGCATCGGCGGGCCGATCTGGATACCCAAGGTAGTCAACGGGAAGAACAAGGCATTCTTCTTCTTCTCGGGCGAGCGGTCGCGAGCCAAAGACATCTCCTCGAACAGCTTGATCAGTTTGCCCACGTCAGCGGTGCGCAACGGCGATTTCAGCGGCTATACCGGGTCGAACGGAAAGATGATCCCGATCTACGATCCGCTAAGCGCCAGCGGCGGACTGCAGGGCGACCCCAACACGCGCCAGGTGTTTCCGGGCAATGTGATTCCGGGGAGCCGGTTCAATCCGATCGCGATGCTGATTCAAAACTATATCCCGCTGCCCCAGAATCCGAATTCGTTCTTCAGCAACAACCCCATCGTCAACACCGGCCAACGCGATCCGGGTGAAAACCAGGGTGTCTACGCGCTCAAGCTGGACTACAACGCCAACGAAAAACTGCGCTTCAACACGACCTTCAGCCGCCAGTATTTCAATGGCTGCAATATCTGCATGGGGCCGATGCCGGGCCCGCTCGGAGAAGGCTTTCAGGAATTCTTCGATAACAAGTACGTGCGCTTCAACGGCGACTACATCATCAAGCCCACGCTGCTGAACCACTTCAGCTTCGGCTACAACGAGCGCAACGGCGGCGAGGCGGGGAACGAGCGGCTAGGCCCGAACAATACCGGCTACGGCGCGGCGACCGAGGTGCCGGGCAATCCCAGCTACTCCAAAGCTCCGAACTATACGTGGTACGGTTTCCAGAATTATCCGAACACCAGCAGCTTCGTAGGGACGACCTCGCCCGGCCGCACCTACGACTTCAAGGACAGCCTGACCTGGCTGCGTGGCCGTCACACCCTGAAGTTCGGGTTCGAGTTCATCCGTCAGAATTACGCGCGGTCCGATTGCAATGGCTGCGGCGGCGAACTCAGCTTCACCAACGCGGCCAGCGGGAACCCCAGCGTATCGACCAGCGGCCTGGATTATGCCTCGTTCATGCTCGGCTACGTCAATAGCGGGTTCTTCAACTACAACGGCCACATCAACTACGTGTATCCGTACTACGCCGGGTATGTGCAGGACGACTTCAAAGTCTCGAGCCGCCTGACCCTGAATATCGGACTCCGCTACGACCTCCCCCTGGCACGGCGCGAGCCGCACGGACAGAGCAGTAACTTCAGCATGACCACGCCGAATCCGGGCGCCGGAAACTTACCCGGAGCCCTCATCTTCGCCGGGTCCGGTGCGGGCCGCACGGGGCTTGAATCGATCCTTCAGCATCGCACCACGGCTTTTGGACCCCGCTTCGGCTTCGCCTACCAGATCAATTCGAACACCGTGCTGCGCGGCGGCGGCGCCATCATGTACGACAGCAACCGCGAGGATGGTAACGCGGACGGCGGCGTGCAGGGTTTCGGCGGCAATTACAACGCGCCTGCCAATTACTTTACGACCGGTATCGCGATGCAGTTCGCGAACGGAAGCAATAACAGCATCGCCGGCTTCCTGCCCTTCGCGGCGGCCGTTCAGGCCGGGGCGCCGCCGGTGGTGAGCCCTTCGATCGTGAACTTCGGCAGCCCCAGCTATTTCTCGGACGGCAAGGCGGCCCAGATGTACGACTACAACATCACGCTCGAGCACAGTTTCACGCAGACCACGCTTGCCCGCGCCAGCTTCCACGCCGCCTACGGGAACGAACTGCAATCGAGCCAGGCGTTTAATCAGCTCGACCCGAGATTCATCGGGATTTACGGAAGCATGCTGTCGTCGTCTCTGACCAGCATCATGAACAACCCGGCGCAGTCTGCCATCCTGGCGTCCAGCGGATTCCAGTTGCCGTACGCGACGTATCCGCTGAATAACACGCTGGCGCAGGCGCTCGACCCATTCCCCCAGTACTCTTAGGATCAATGGCACCACGAATGGCGGGCACAGTACCTTCAACTCGCTTGAGCTCACCGTGCAGCACAGTTTCTCGAACGGGTTCTACGCGCAGATGTCCTACACGTGGTCGAAGTGGATCTCGGACAATACGTCGCATAATGTTTACAGGAGAACCGCGAGAAAGACATCAATTCGGCGCGACCGGCCGAACGTGTTGACCTTGAGCTATATCTACGACATGCCGCTTGGACGTGGAAGCAGTTCGGCACCAACGTGCATCCGGCGGTCTAGACGCATTTCTCGGAGGCTGGCGGGTCTCGGCCGTACAGCATTATCAAAGCGGATCGCCGTCTGAGCGTCAGCTGCGGCCAGAACCTCTACGGCGCCGGCTCCGCCCGGTGCCTCTACGTGGCGGGGAGGCGTTGTACAACCCAGCTTCGACCCTCCGATCCGCATAGCTCCTTCATCAACCCGGCGGCTCGCGCAGCCGGCGAACGGTGTATACGGAAATGCCGGCGCCCTGATTCCCGAGCCTTCGCAACCCGAGGCAGTTGGATGAGGACGTGGCGGTGAGCAAGGTCTTCAAGTTCACCGAGAAGAAGAACGCTGGAATTCCGCGGGTCCGCGTTCAACATTGCCAACCGGCATCTGCTCGGCAGCCCGACTACCAGCATCACCAGTTCGACGTTCGGCCAGTTCCAGAATCCGCAGTCGAACCAGCCGCGCAACGTGGAGGGCAGCCTCCGGTTTACATTCTAGTATTGGGGGCGGACCGCGGAAGGTCCGCCCTTAAGGATTACTCGTGCGCCGAATAGCCGCTCTTCTACTTTTTGCGTCGTCCGCCGTCCTGGTGGCGGGCGACTATTTCCCCCCGCCCGATAGCGCCGGAGGTTGGCGGACTCTCAAGGATGCCGCCGCCATCCGCCGCATCGGGGGCATGGATCCGGTGAAGCTGGATTACGCCTTCGAGTATGCGTCGCGCAGCAGCCAGCACGGCGGGCTGGTGGTGATCAGGCACGGATATCTGGTCTACGAGAAGTATTATGGCCGGGGCAATCGCGAAGCTACGCCCGCCATGGCCTCCGTCGGGAAGGCCTATACCAGCATCGCCTGCGCGATCATGCTGCGGGAGAAGCACGATCAGATTCCCGATGGCCTCGAGACCAAGGTCTTCAACGATAAGTTTCTGCCGGAAGCGCTGCCTCTCGACGATCCGCGCAAAGCGGAGATCAAGCTCGGCCATTTGCTCAGCATGGCGTCGGGCCTGCACGGGGAAGGCGGGAATCCCGGGCTTGTCGATTTCATGCCGTCCGTGAAGCTGGTGCCGGTGCCGCGTCCCGCCGAACGCTCGGGCAGGATCTCACCGCCGTCTGCAGTACGCCGCTCTGGACAATCCGGGCGAGGGCTATTCATACACCTCGCAATCTCCGCACATTGCTTCAATCGTGCTGCGCCATCTGGTGGGCATGGAGATGCAGCAGTACATCGATGAGAAGCTTGCGAAGCCGATGGGATGGGGACATTGGGGCTACGCGCTGAAACGCGGCGATAACACGCTCCCGCACACGCCGGGCGGAGCCGATACGGCCATCCGGTCGACCGATGTGGCTCGCTTCGGCTATCTGATGCTGCACAAGGGCAAGTGGGGCAACCGGCAACTTGTGCCCGCGGCAGTATATCGAAATGGCGGCCATCCCTCTCCCTACCAGAAGCACGCGCCGTTCAGCCTGATGTTCGAGGTCAATGCCGATGGACACGTTGCCGGCGCGCCGCGCGACACCTTTTTCAAATCGGGTGGCGGCGGCTATGGCATCGTGGTGATTCCGTCGCTCGATCTGGTCATCTACAAGATGGCGGGCGACGACCAGCAATACGATCCCGCGCTGACCGGTATCCCGCAAAACTATCCGTATGATGGTTCGCGGGACAACTGGAAGCCCGCGCCGCGGAGCCAGTTCAGCGATGGCTCAATCGGAACGGACGACGGCCTGCGGCGCGTCATTGAAATGGTAGTGGCCGCCACCTTGTAGGGGAGGCGGCATCCGGCTTGACGTGAAGCCCGTCAGTGCAATACGATTGCCCCGGGAAGAGGGTAGCAGTTTGGGAAAGCTCTGGGGATCGCGTTATGCGCTCAGTTTGTTGCTGATCTTTGCCTTCCTGCCTGCCGCCGCCCTGGTGTATCTGCAATTCCGGTCGCTTTCCCAGATCCAGGAGCAAATGCACCGGGCCATGATGGGCAATCTCCAGCAGGCCCTGATCGGCGCGCGGGTGGAAGCGGAGAACGATTTTTACCGCTGGCCGCATCGGGCGTTAGTCGGTGCGGAGATGCATGGCTGGCTGCGCCACCGCGATGTGGAACGGATGCACGATGTGGCCCTGGGCACTCGCCGCATCTGCCCGCAGATCAGCATCCTGTTCGGGTATTTGATCCACCCCGGAGGCGAACCGGAGATTTTCGTCTTCCGCCCGGGCGAGGCGCGGCGCAGCATGGACTACAGCCCCTCGGATGCCGCGGCCGGTGAGATCCGCCAACTGGTGACCTCGCTCGAAGTCACCACGGCGCACTTCTACTCCGTCTACGCCGATCTCGACGGGCAGCGCCAGCAGATCTTTTTCCACCTGGTGGACGACGAACTCGTGGAGCCGAAGGAGCCAATCCATCAGGGCCTGATCGGGTATTACGGCTTCGCCGCTCCCGCACGGGAGTTGGCCACCGAGTATTTCGCGCCGCTTCTCGAGAAGCACCTGGCGCGCGTCGCCGGCCCTTCCAATGGAACGCTCATCAGCCGGGCCAAGGGCGGCGTGTACGACGGATCGGGAAAGCCGCTGGGCCGTTCGTCGCTGGAATCGGGCCGCTTTGTCACCATCCAGGAATCGATCGGATCGCAGACCGGCATGCTTCCCGGATGGACGCTCCGCGCCGGATTCCCTTATGGGGCCTTACACGACTTCGACCGCCGCCAGTTCGTCAAGACGATCAGCCTGGTGGTGGTGATCGCCGCCCTGCTGGCGGGCTCCATTCTCGTGCTTGGCATAGCCGCGGCGCGCGAAAAGGAACTGTCTCGAGCCAAGACGGAGTTTGTCGCGATCGTTTCCCATGAGTTGAAGACGCCGCTTTCGCTCATCCGCGGCTTCGCCGAGACCCTGCAACTCAACCGCCTCGGTGAGCAGTCGCAGCGCGAGGAATACTTCGGGATCATCCAGACGCAGATTCTGCGCCTTTCCACGCTGATCGATCGCATCCTCGATATGTCGAAGATCGAAGTGGGGATCAAGCAATACCAGACCGAGACGGTCGACGTGGCGGAACTGATCGAAGATACGCTCGCCAACTTCTCGAGTGAACTCGAGCGCGGCTCGTTTACCCTGGTACGCCGGATCGACCCGAACCTGCCCGCGGCGAGTGTGGACCCGAACGCGTTTTCCCAGGCGCTGCTGAACCTGCTCAGTAATGCCGTGAAGTATTCGGGGGCCGAGCGGCGCATCGAGGTCTCCGCCGACCGCCTGGACGATCGCCTTCAGATCTCGGTGCGCGACTATGGTGTCGGCATCCCGAAGAGTGAGCAAACGCGCATTTTCGACCGGTTCTATCGCGGGCGCAACACGGCCGCACGAACTTCGGGCGCCGGCCTGGGGCTCACCCTGGTGAAGCATTTCGCCAAAGCCCACGGCGGCGACGTGGTGGTCACCAGCGCGCCCGGGACCGGCAGCCATTTCGCGATTCTCTTACCGCTCCACACGTGAGGTCAGCATGAACCCGACTGCTGTTAGTCCGAAGAAAGTCGTGCTGGTGGTGGAAGACGAGCCGGCCATGGCCCGCCTGCTCAGCGACAATCTTTGCTACGAGGGCTACGACGTCCTGGTGGCGCGGGACGGCGAAGAGGCCATGAAGACGGCGCTGGCCGCGCGCCCCGACCTGATCGTGCTCGATATCATGCTGCCCGAGCTCGACGGCTTGAGCGTTTGCCGGCTGCTGCGGGAATGCCAGCTCGATTTCCGGATCATGATGCTGACCGCCCGTAACCTGGAGCAGGACAAAATTACCGGCCTGAAGGTGGGTGCCGACGATTACATGACGAAGCCGTTCAGCGTGGCGGAGTTTCTGGCCCGCACCGAGGCGCTACTCCGCCGCTCGGACCGCCAGCGCCTGGACAGCTACCGCTTCGGCAGCGTAGTGGTCGAGTTTGGCAACTTTACCGCACTGAAGGGCGGGCTCGCCGTGGACCTTTCGCCCCGTGAATACGACGTACTGCGGTACCTCATCGAAAATCGCGGCCGCGTCATCAGCCGGGCCGAAATGCTGAGCCGCATCTGGGGCTACGGCGGCGACCTTCATACCCGGACCATCGACACCCATATCGGGAATCTCCGGCAAAAACTGGAAGATGTACCTTCCGATCCCGTTTATATTCAGACCGTACACCGGATCGGGTACCGTTTTAACGACTGAAAAAGCACCTTTCCGGCCCGCCCTGAAACTTGACAATTAATTGACATCGCTAGGGTTGACTCGCTTTTCGGCGAATCCTACGATTGGGAGTATCTGGAGGGTTGTAACTTGTCTACGAATCGGCTCTGGGTCTGGGGCACTATCCTTCTCTCGTCGATCGCACTTTTCGGGCAAGGTCCGACTTCGAAAAAGAAAGCGGATCTCTGGGTATTGAAGCCCGTGGTGCGGCCGGCTGTCCCGGCCGGATTCACGAAGTCGGTGAACCCGATCGACTCTTTCATCGCCGCGAAGTACAAGACCCTGGGTCTGCACCCCGCCGGCCCGGCCGACCAGCTGACGCTCCTGCGCCGCGTATACCTCGACCTGATCGGCCTCCCGCCGACGCCCGACGAACAGGACGCCTTCCTCCAGGACGAGTCGCCCGACGCCTACGAGAAGGTGGTCGACCGGCTTCTCGCCAGCGAGCAGCACGGCGTCCGCTACGCGCGCCACTGGCTGGACGTGCTGCGCTATGCCGATGTCGACGAGCGGATGACCGCCGCCGCCCGGCATCCACTCTGGCGCGACTGGGTGATCTACGCCCTGAACGACGACATGCCCTACGACCAGTTCGTGCGCGCCCAGCTGACCGGCTACCGCACCGCGGAGCGCACCCAGATGTCGGCCACCGGCTTCCGCTCGCGCAGTGGAACCCCGGCCCGACGACATGTTCGCGCTCGGGTTCCTGGCGCGCGGCGACGTCGTCCGCGACGACAAGGACGCGCAGGAATTGCCGATCGCGGCCGTCGAGACCGTCTCCACCGCCTTCATGGGTCTGACCGTCGGCTGCGCCAAGTGCCACGACCACATGTACGATCCGATCACGCAGCGCGACTTCTACGCCATGAAGGCGCTGTTCGACCCGCTGGTGCTCACGAAGTGACCCTGGCCACGCCCGAGCAGATCTTCGCGCAGGCCAAGGCGCTGGACGATCGGCCAAGAAAGCGCGCTGCAGCACGAGGGGCCGCTCGAAGCGCTGATCGCGCCTTACCAGAAGAAGCTCTACGACGAGCGCGTCGCGATGCTGCCGCCGGACGTCCAGGCCATCATCCGCAAGCCCGAGAAGGACCGCACGGTCGCGGAACAGAAGATGCCGACGACTACTTCCCGGTGCTCCGGATCGACGCCGACAAGATCCAGGAGATCATGCCTGCCGGACGATCAGGCGAAATACCAGGAGCTCCAGAGCGTGAATGCCGCCGGCGGCGGACGGCCGTCGCGGAGCGGGCACGCTGCCGGCCTTCTGGACCGTGGAGGTGGACCGCGGCGAAGGAACTGGAGAAGAGCTACATCCTGACCAGCGGCGATCCCGACCGGCCCGAGAAGAATCAAGCCGTCGCAGCCCGGCTGGCCGTTCGCCCCGGCGAAGATCGATTTCCGCGACGGCCGGATCGAGGCCTTCTCCGACTGGCTGACCGCGCCCGAGAACCCGATGTTCGCCCGCGTGGCCGTCAACCGGCTCTGGCAATGGCACTTCGGCGAGGGCTTGCAGAAGACCCCCAGCGACTTCGGCAAGCTGGGCGGTCTGCCCTCCAATCCGCAACTGCTCGACTGGCTGGCCGCGGAGTTCGTCGCGCGCAATTCAGCATGAAGGAGATGCACCGCCTGATCGTCACCTCGGACACCTACAAGCTGTGCCTCGGAGGTCGACCCGACGTGCAGGCCGCCGAACATCGAAAGCCGACCCGCGAGAACACCTATCTCTGGCACTTCCGCCTGCAGCGGTCTCGAAGCCGAGCCGATCTGGGATTCGATCCTGGCGGCGGCCGGCAACCTGGACCTGACGGTCGGCGGCCCGTCGTTCAGCGTCGGCGCGACGGGCCGCCGCGGAGGACGGGCCGGAATGGCCGGCCGATCCGCAACCGAACCGGCGCGGCGCTTACATGATCCGCGGCTTTTCGACCAGCCCCGATGTCATGCCGAACTTCCTCCAGGCCTTCGACGTGGACGACGGCCGCGCGCCCTGCCCCGTGCGGACCCAGACCGTCACCGCGCCCCAGGCCCTGTTCCTGATGAACAGCGACGAGATCGAGAACGCCTCCGCGAAACTCGCCGACGCGGCTGCAGAAGGAGTCCGGCGGCGATCTCCGAATGCGGCGGTCGACCTCGGCTACCGCCTGACCCTCGACCGTCCGCCTTCGCCAGCGGAGAAGGATCGGGCGCTGACTTACATCGAAAACGATCCGGCCCGGCTGAAGGGCTTCGCCTGGCTGCTGTTCAATCTGGACGAATTCATTTACGTGAGGTGATCCGACATGGATCTCAGGAACATCTACCCCTGCGGCCGGGTCTGAACCGGCGCGGGTTCCTCCACCAGGCGGGCGGCGGATTCTTCGGCGTCGCCATGGGCGCTCTCTGGGCCGAGGACGGCGACGATCCAGGATGCGATCTACGGCCCGCATTTCCCAGCCCAAGGCGAAGTCCGTCATCTTCCTGTTCATGTGCGGCGGCGTCAGCCACATCGACACCTTCGACCCGAAGGACAACAAGTGGGCCGGCAAGCTGATCGACGCCGTCGGGTTCGGCGACAACGTCGCCGAGATGAGGCGGCCGGTCATCCCCTGCCTCCGCACGTTCACGCGGCTACGGCAAATCGGGCATTCCCGGTCTCCGACTGGTTCCCCAACGTCGGCGGCGTGATCGACGAGATCGCCGTGGTCCGCTCGATGTGGTGCAACGAGGGAACCACTTCCCGGCGGTGATCGAAACCTGCACCGGACACCGCGGCCGCGCAGTTCGATCATCCGACTCTGGGCAGCTGGGTCTCGTATCGCGCTCGGATCCGCCAACAAGAATCTGCCGACGTTCGTCAACATCGGCCGGCCGTCCTCGCCCGTGCAGTTGACCGGCGGCTATCTCGGCGCCAGCGTCGCGGCCACGCCGTTCCAGCCGGGCGAGACGCCGATCCCGAACCTGTATCCGCCCAAGAGCAGCAGCGCCGCAGAGCGCGAGCGGCAGATGCAGGCGCTCGCAGGAGCTGAACCAGGAGTTCCGCGAGCACTACGCCATCAACTCCGACATCGCCGCGCGTACGCAGGCCTACGAGCTGGCCGCCCGCATGCAGTTGCCCGCGCCGGACGTCGTCGATTTCTCCAAGGAGCCGGAGCACGTGCAGGACCTCTACGGCATCGGCGAGAAGGAGACCGACGACTTCGGCCGGCAGCTCCTGCTGGCGCGCCGCCTGGCGGAGCACGGCGTCCGCTTCATCCAGATCTGCCACGCCGGCGGCGGCAACGGCGCCTGGGACGCGCACGGCGACATCAAGACCCACGAGCCCCTCTGCCGGGCCATCGACAAGCCGATCGCCGGCCTGATCCGCGACCTGAAGCAGCGCGGCATGCTCGATTCGACGCTGGTCGTCTGGACCAGCGAATTCGGCCGCAGCCCGTGGTCGCAGAACACCACCGGCCGCGATCACAACCCGCAAGGGCTACACCGCCTGGCTGGCCGGCGGCGGCGTCAAGGGCGGCGTGGTCCACGGCGCCACCGACGAAGTCGGCTACAAGGCGGTCGAGCACCCGCACTACTACAGCGACCTGCACGCCACCATCCTGCACCAGTTGGGCTCGACTACAAGAAGATGGAATCCAACGTCTTTGGCCGGACCATGCGGCTGGTCGAAGAAGGCGACGGGCCGATCAAGGAAATCATTTCGTAGTTCGTTGCACGGATTTCAGGTTCAGGCGGTACGCCGAATCCTTGGGATCCAGTTGCACCGCGCGCTCAAACGCAGCCAGGGCGGCCTTCCGGTCGCCCTGATTGAGCGCGGCCTCGCCGATCGCGTTCTGTACCTCGGCCGCTTTCGGATTGAGTTGCGCTGCCACGTCGAGGCTTTTCCGCGCGGCCTGCCAGTGTTGCTCCCGCATTTCGCTCAGCCCTAACAGATAGTGGTAGACCCATTCGGACGGGCCAAGCGCGATGGCTTCTTCGGCATACTCGCGAGCCTGGCGGTAGCGCTTGAGGTCGTAGCTCACGCCGGCCAGGCGAAACAGGATGCGATCGTCGGAAGGCTGCAATTCGCGGGCCTGCTCCATGCGGGCCGCGGCGCCCGAGAGATCTCCGGAGTCGACCAGGCCCTTCGCCTCCGACATCAGCTTGAGAGAATTGCGGCGCCCTTCGGTGTCTTCCTTCGTCTTGCGGGAGAGCGCGGCGAAACGGGCGAGCGCATCGCGGCGTTGTTCGGTGTTTCCCAGTCCGCCATAGGCGCGCGCCAGATGATAGTACACCTCCGACTGTTCGCCACCGAGGCGAAGCGCGGCCTGCAATTGATCGACCGCATCCTGGTAGCGCCCCATGCGGTTGTACGCGGAACCGAGGAGGAAGCGCGGCTCGAACGCCTTCGGGTTGCTCGCAATCACTTTCTGCAAGGCGGTGATGGCCGACGCTTCCTGTCCCTTCCGCATCCAGATGTTGGCAAGCCCGAGCAGCGCCGCGGGATGATCGGGCTTCAGGGCAACCGCACGCTCGAACTGTTGTTCGGCCGCGTCCGGATCTCCTGTGCCATAGAGCGCCGCGCCTAACTCCGCGTGCGCATCGGCGTTGCCGGGCTCCAGCCGGATCAGCGTCTTGAGCAGATCCGCCGCCTTGGCGTTGTCGCCCTGCTTGAGATAAACGGCCGATGCCTCCCGCAGAGCATCGGGGTTTAGCGGTTCGATCTTCAGCACCCGGTTGAACGCAAGAAGCGCTTCGCCGGAATTCCCTTTCTCCGCGTAGGCTTCACCCAGCGCCAGGTGAGCAGGGGCCATCCCGGGGTCGCACTGCGCCGCGGATTGAAACGCGATCAGCGCTTCATCCCGCTGCTGATTGCGATACCGCGCCATCCCTAAATAAAAGAGAATTTCGCAACGATGGGAGGCTTCGTAGGCCTGCTGAAACTTGCGTGCCGCCAACTCGTAATTGCCCGCATCGAACGCCCGCTTCCCCTCTTCGAGCACCTGGCCCCAGGCAATCGACAGAAATACGATGACCAGCCCTACGACGATCCGCTTCGGCACGACGACTGATTATACAGCCGGATCCGCGGTCTTGCGGTCGTCAGCGCTCAGCGGTCTACCAACTCTTTTGATACTTCGGCCCACGGCAGCACTCCATTCGCGGAGGCCCATTTTTCCCAGTCGCCCGCCATTTCGCGCACGAGCTTGGGCTGGGCGCTCGCGACATTGCGGAGTTCGGTCCGGTCCCCCACCATGTCGTAGAGTTCCCACTCGCCGGGATACTTGCGGACCAGCTTCCAGGTCCTCTGCGGATGCGCGCGGTTCCCTTCGTGCTCCCAGAAGATCTGCCGGTGCGAAGCTGCTTTTGCCCGCCCGGCAATGAGGGGCAGCAGGCTCCGCCTTGCATGGGTAGGCGCCTCGGAATTCCCGCGCGCCGGATATTTCGGCCGCGCCGGCATCGACACAGGTGGCCATCATATCGATGAAGTGCGCGGGCTCTTCGATCAGGGCTTGGGAGGGCGCAAACGCCGCCGGCCAGCGCGCGATCAGCGGGCGTCGAGATGCCGCCTTCGTGCACCCAGTGCTTGTAGAGGCGGAACGGCGTGTTGCTGGCGTTCGCCCACGGCATGCCGTAGCTCTGATAGGTATCCTCGGCGCCCGGCATCACCGGCGGATTTTGCCCGACGCGCACCGGCCGGCCGTCGCGCGTGGCTTTGGGAATGTGCCGCCCGGTCCACCCGGCGCCGCACCTCTTCGGCGCAGCCGCCGTTATCCGACATGAACAGCACCAGCGTGTTCTCTTCCTGGCCGGTCTCCCGCAGCTTGCGTGAGAATCCGTGCCGATGTTCTGGTCCAGGCGGTCGACCATCGCGGCGTAGACCTGCATCCGGCGCGCCTGCCACTCGCGGTCATCCGCATCTTTCCATGCCGGCACCGCGCATCGCGCGCGGACAGGTCCCAGCGTTTCGCGAGCAGGCCCGATGCGGAGCTGTCGTTCGTGGCGCTCCTCGCGCAGCGCGTCCCAGCCGTTGCGATAGCGATTCTCGTATTTGCGAATATCGTCGGGCCGGGCGTGCAGCGGCCAGTGCGGCGCGGTAAACGCGGCGTACAGGAAGAACGGCTGCTCGCCGCGTGGCGAACTCGTCGATGTAAGCGCACGGCGTTGTCGCCGATGGCATCGGTGAAATAGTAATCTTTGCCTCCGGGCCGACGCGTTCGTTGTCCGCGGTCAGCGTTACCGGATTGAAGTAATCGGCGGCGCCGTGGATGATGCCGTAGTAACGGTCGAAGCCGCGCTGCAAGCGGCCAGTTGTGCTTCGATTCGTTGACCGGCGTAACGTGCCACTTGCCCGCCATCGCCGTGCGTAGCCGGACGCTTTCAGCACCTCCGCGATGGTGCGGCTGTTGCGGACTCAGATCGTCCGTGTAGCCCGGCGCCGGGCCCGCGTTTATCCACCATGTGGCCGATGCCGGCCTGATGCGGATAGAGTCCGGTCAGCAGCGAGGCGCGCGACGGGCAGCAGCGGGCGCAGTTATAGAACTGCGTGAACCGCACACCTTGCGCCGGCGAGTCGGTTCGAAGTTGGGCGTGTCGATCTCCGAGCCGTAGCAGCCGATATCGGAGAAGCCCATATCGTCCGCCAGAATCAGCACGATGTTCGGACGTCGCAGCGGCTTTGGCGCCTCGGCACCCAGGAGGCTCGCGGCCGCGGCGGCGCCGGTTGCTGTGAGAAACGATCTGCGAGTAAGTGTCATTGGCGATACTCCGAGTACCAGTTTCGCGAGGCCCATTTCGGACGATACGCCGCCACCGGCAAATCATCTTGCGTTCGGATGGTCCAGCGCAGCAGGTCTGCCATCAACTGGTGCTGCATCTCCAGGCTCTCCTTCCTGCCGTAAAGATTCGCGAGTTCGTACGGGTCGCGGGCGATATTGTATAGTTCGCCGTTGCCCATCATGTCGAAGGTCAGCTTCCATTCGCCGCGGCGAACCATCTTTATCGAGCCGCTCTGCGTCACTGGATTCAGCTCGTCATAAGTCGGAATCGCATTGGGATCCAAGCGGCCCCGGCCCCAGTTATCCGGAATGTTGTCGTTCGCGCCGTAGTACATGCCTCCGAAGCCTACCTCGGAATAAATGGATTCGAACTCGGCGCGCGGATATGGCTTCCCCTGCAGCATCGGCCACAGACTTCGGCCCTGCGCACCTGCCGGGATCCCTGCCCCGATGGCTTCGCACAGCGTCGGCAGCACGTCGGCGGTCGAGACGAAAGCGTCCAGTTTCTGCGGCCGGATATTCCAGCCGGACCATATCATCGGGATGCGCGTCAGCGCTTCCGGCAGCCCCGCGCCCTTGCGTTCCAGGCCGTAGTCGCAGAAGTAGTCGCCGTGATCGGCCAGGTAGAGCACGATCGTATTCTTCGCTTTGCCGCTCGTCTCGAGCTGCCGCATCACTCGCGCCACCTGGTCGTCAATCAATCGGAGCATCCCCAGATAGTTCGAGCGCGTGCGCCGCCAGTGGTCTCGATAACCGGGGTAGGTCCGCTCTTCGAGGCCCTGCAACCACTGCCATTTGTAGCCCTTCTGGCGGAACGTCTCGGGGCCCGCGCCGTGCGGCGGAATCGCCTCGGGAGGAAACAGGTCGAAGTAGGGCTTCGACACCTGGTACGGATTGTGTGGCTCCGCAAAGCTCATCCACAAGGCGAAAGGCCGGTCGGCCGACTCCCTGATGAAGTCGATGGAGTTCGACGCAATGCGGTAGGGAAACTGGATTTCGGGAGGGAACGGTGTGGCCGATAGGCCGGTCCCGTGATTGAGATGGCCCATCCAGCGGTCGAACTCCGCATATTCGCGCGGCGCACCGTCGGGTATCCAGCCTTCCAGGTGGCTGTACGGCCGCCACACGTCGACATTCTCGGGTTTCAGATAAGTGTGATTTTTGCCGATCAGCGCGGTGCGATAGCCGTGGCCGCGAGTGATCTGGAACAGGTCGGATTGAAACACCGCGGCATTCGGCGCGCTGTTCTGGCGTACGCGGTGCGCATGAGGCCAGCGTCCGGTCAGCATGCTGATGCGGGCCGGCACGCACAATGGCGCCGTAGTGTAGGCGCGATCGAAGGAGATGCCGCGCGCGGCCATGCCGTCCAGCGCGGGCATCGTGTCGAGCGGGAAGCCCCCCGCGCGGGTCAGCCCGGCGCGATGCTGGTCGGCCATGATGACCAGGATGTTGGGCTGGGCGCCGGACTGCGGCGTCGCTTGCGAGCGGGCGGCCGAAGCGGCCGCGCCGGCGGAAAAGAATTTGAGGATGTCCCGTCTTTTCGGTGTGGCCATCCCCTCCTTTTTACTCCATTCGCATCCTCCGGCGCCGCATCGCCCGCGGGTCCGGGCCCGAGATTCGTGATCACGATCGGCACCGTCTGCCCGGCTGGCCTTCGACGCTACCACTAACGCCGGCCGGGCCGTCTTCATTCTCGATGCGGCAGGGGGAGCGCCGCGCCAGTGGACGCCGCGCGGAATCTTCGGTCGACCCTCATGGTCGACGGACGGCCGCTCGATCTACTATCAGCAGCAGGACGCCAAGGGGCGGCACGAAGTGTGGAAAGCCTCGGCCTTCGATGCCAATCAGCGGCAGTTGGTGGTGGACGACGCGTTCGAGCCCGTCGAATCGCCGGACGGCACGCGGTTGTACTACTCCACGATAGAGACTTCCGTCTCCCAGATCCGCATGATCGAAGGCGGGATCTAGCCGCGCTATTGCGCCGCGCAGCGGAAGTTAGCCGCGTCGTCGATGCTGCCGCTGCCCTGGTACCGCGCGAATTGCGGATACGGGCAGAGCGGCCGCGTGCGGACGACCTTGCCTTGCGACACCCGGCTTGCGGGGATGGTTTGCGGAGTCTCGCCGGATTCCACCCACCTCAGGAGCGGCGTCATGGCATCGAAGGTACTGGTGCCGATTCCGCCGCCGCAGTGGAACATGCCGGGCACCATGAAGAGGCGGAGAAAGTTTCCGGTCCTATCGCCCATCTGCTTCTCCACGTCTTCGAAATACTCCACGGCCACGCGCGGATTGAGCTGCGGATCCGCCCAGCCGTAATACATGATGAGCTTGCCGCCGCGCTGTTGGAAAGCCGAGAGATCGGGATCGGTGGCGTCGATGACATGATGAAGGAATTCGAGGCGCGGGATGTCTTTGTTGATGTCGAACGCGGAGATCGCATTCGCCGGATCGGCGTCGGGCATCGCCATGTATTGCAGGAAGTTCCGCGCGTAACCGGCCCACACGCTGCCGCGGCCCGGCACGGCGATCTCCTGGCCCAGCCATCCGCTCTGGCCGTTCGGCCCGGCTATCTCAGCTCCCACCGGCCAGCCGGGGAAGAATCGCTTGCCCTGCCGGAAGACGTCGCTATAGATGCGGCCGGCCGCCGCGATCTCGGGGCCAGTGAAGCAATCGGGCTGGTCCTTTCCATCGGCGCACCGGGGGAGGTCCGTGGCTGCCTGGAAGCCGCAGCGCAGAGGGTCTTCGATCAAGCCGTCCTTCAGCCCGTCCCTGGCGTCGCACTTCGCATAGACGCGATCGGCCAGCAGCCCGAGTTTCGCGGCGGGGAAAGGATTGGCTTCGAGGCCTTGCATCCAGTAGGCGCGCGCGACCATGTTGCCGGTGTTGTACAGCGCCGGTGAGCCGGAGAGGATGCCGTCGAAGTCCGCGGGAAAGCGTTGCGCGAGCGTAAGGGCCTGCCGGCCGCCTTGCGAGCAACCATCGAAAAAAGCCTTCGAAGGATTCGTTCCGTAGTAGACGTGGATCAACCGCTTGGCGGTCTCGGCCGTCACGTGCAATGAGCGGAATCCGTAATCGAGCAGCTTCTGAGGGGTCCTCGCGAAGCTGGCGCCCGCGTCGAGCGCCGCGGAGTGGCCCGTATCGGTGGACGCGGTGGCGAAGCCCGCCCGCATGGCTCGCGCGTGGTTGGCCACGCGGCCCGGCGAATCGAATGACTCGCCCGCCCATCCGCCATTGCCGAACATGTAGAAGCGGCCGTTCCAGCTGGTGGGCAGATTGACTTCCATGTTGAGTTCGGGCTGCGCCATCAGCATTACGTGGCAGTGCTCGGGAGCCGTCGTGGTGGCGGCGACCAGGGTTGCGCTGATCACGGAAAGGTCGAAGCCAGTCAGGCTGAGGAGTTGGCTACAGCCGGTAACTGCTTTGGCGGTGGAGGCGGGCGGATTCCAGTCGCGAAATTGTACGGAGCCGCCGCCTTGCGCGGCGAGCGTGGCCGCAAAGAGCGGAAGAAGGACGAGGGAGCGCATCGGATTCTCTTTGGCCGCTCCATTTTACATGGTTGCGCCGGAGAATCGCGGTCCGCTCCCTCAGCTTGTCCGAGCTATTTCAGAGGCACCAAATGGGCTTCGATTGCCAGAGGTCCATCGGGCACCAGAATGCGCTGCGCATATCCCTGATGCCCGGCTGCGAGTACAACCAACGTGTACCGGCCCATGGGCATCGGGAAGCTCATCGGCGTCCGGCCCACCTCGATGCCGTCGACGTAGATGGTGGCGCCGCACGGCTTGGAGGTGACCGTCACTTTGCGCATGCACGAAGCCGTGGGGACCGTGGCTTTCGCGGCGGGAGGTGTATAAGTCGTGAAGCCGGTGATCAAGGCCAGGGCACAGAGGGCCGGCAGCCGGCGAAGTGGTCGGAGCGATACATTCATTGCGGTCTTCCTCGCCAGACTGGATGCCCACTATTGCCACCGGTTGCAGTTTCACGTTGGTCTCGATTCACGACGCTGGCATACCTGGTGGCATGCAGTTACTATAGGTGCTGCAATCGAGATAGATATGCGGATTCACTCCAGAGTGCTTGCGAATCTGACGCTATTGGCGATGCTGCTCGCGGGCTCCGCGCGCGCGGCCGGCCCGGCCAAACCAGACTTCGGTCCTAACGTTCTCCTGTTTAACCCATCGATGGACGCCGCCGCGATGCAGCAGTCCATCGACCGGGTCTACGGCATCCAGAAGGACAGCCAGTTCGGTTCCGCGCGCTACGCACTGGTGTTTGCGCCGGGCGAGTACAAGGTGAACGTGCCGGTCGGCTACTACACGCAGGTGCTTGGATTAGGCGCGTCTCCCGATGCCGTCCACATCGCGGGCGACGTAAGGTCCGATGCCACCCTGCCGCGCAACAATGCCACATGCGTTTTCTGGAAAGGCGTGGAGGGCTTCTCCGTCACGCCGGCCGGCGGCACGATGCAGTGGGCGGTCTCGCAGGCGGTACCGTTCCGCCGGATGCACATTCGCGGCGACATCGTACTGCACCAGAATCGCGGCTGGGCGAGCGGCGGCTGGATGTCCGACGCCCTCATCGACGGCAATGTGGATTCCGGGTCACAGCAGCAATGGATCTCGCGCAATACGGAATGGCGTAGTTGGACCGGGTCGAACTGGAACATGGTCTTCGTCGGCGTGGTGAACCCGCCGCAGGGCGAATGGCCGAAGCCGCCGTATACCAAGATCGAGCGCGTGCCCGTGGTTCGCGAGAAGCCATTTCTCCAGGTGGATGCGGCAGGCGCCTACAGCGTCCGCGTGCCGGAACTGCGCAAGGATAGTTCGGGCATCACCTGGCATGGCGGTACGACGCCCGGGCGCAACATCCCGCTCGACCGCTTCTACATCGCCCGGCCGGATGCCGATTCGGCCTCGACGATCAATGCCCAGCTGGCGAAGGGCAGGAACCTGATCTTCACTCCCGGCATTTACGACCTGACCGACAGCATCCAGGTGACCCGCGCCAACACGGTCGTGCTGGGCCTGGGGTTTGCGACGCTCCGGCCGGTCAACGGCGTGAAGGCCATGACCGTCGCCGATGTGGATGGCGTGATTCTCGCCGGCCTGCTCTTCGATGCGGGCGCGGAAAGCTCGCCCGTGCTGCTCGAGGTCGGGCCGGCCGGGAGCAAGGCCCGCCACGCGAAGAATCCGATCTCGCTGCACGATGTATTCTTCCGCGTCGGCGGCGCTGTCGGTCGGCCGGGCCGCCGTCAGCCTCGAAGTCAACAGCAACGACACGATCATCGACCACACCTGGATCTGGCGCGCCGATCACGGCACCGGCGTGGGCTGGAAGAGCAATACCGGCGCCAACGGTCTGATCGTGAATGGCGCCGATGTGACGGCTTATGGCCTGTTCGTCGAGCACTACCAGGAATACCAGGTGCTGTGGAACGGCAACGGCGGACGCGTCTACTTCTATCAATCGGAGATTCCGTACGATCCGCCCGATCAGCCGAGTTACACGAGCGGTCCGGGCACTAACGGCTGGGCGTCTTACAAGGTGGCCGATCGAGTTACCAGCCATGAAGCGTGGGGACTCGGCATCTATAGCGTCTTCCGGCGGCCCGCCGTGACTCTGACTCGCGCCATCGAGGTGCCGCAGAATCCGAACGTCCGGTTTCATAGCATCATCACGGTGCGTTTGGGTAACAACGGCGAGATCACGAACGTCATCAACAACAGCGGTGGCGCCGCCACCGGCAACGCGCGCCCCAAGGTCACGGCGTTTCCGTAGGAACCGCCCCCCGGCGCTCCCGGCCCCCAGCTACAGTTAAAAGGAGCGACATGTCTGATTTCGCCACCCGTCGCGAATTCGTAGGACTCGGTGCGGCTACGTTGGCCGCGCTGGCAGAAGCCGGCCCGGCTTCGGCGCAAACTCCCGGCCCCGTCGCGGTGCGGCAGTCCGCGGGCGAAAGGCGCTTCGCCGAAGAGCCCGGGTTGAGTTGGAAGCCTGCATCGGAAGTTTCGGCCGATGCGATCTCGATCGACCCGTCCCACACTTATCAGGAAGTCCTCGGATTCGGCGCCGCCCTCACCGAGGCTTCGGCCTACATGATTCAACAGCTCGATCCGCCCGTACGCGAGCGCTTCCTCCACGAGCTGTTCAGCCCCTCTGAACTCGGCATCAGCACGACCCGCATCTGTGTGGGGTCGAGCGACTATGCAACCGGGATGTACAGTTACGACGAGGGCGATCCCGATCCCGAACTCGCGCGCTTCTCGATCGATCACGACCGGGCTTACGTCATCCCCGAACTGCTGGCCGCCCGCAAGTACAATCCCGATCTTTTCATTCTGGCCTCGCCCTGGAGTCCTCCGGGCTGGATGAAAAACGGCGGCACGATGTTGGGCGGCAACCTGAAGCCGGCCAACTTTGCGGTTTATGCGCGATACCTGGTGAAATTCCTGCAGACTTACGAAGCGGCGGGCGTGAAGATCGATGCCATCACGTCACAGAACGAAACCGATACCGACCAGGCCGGCCGCATGCCGGCATGTGCGTGGGCCCAGGAGCACGAAGTGGTATTCGTGGGCAAGCATCTCGGGCCGGCGCTGGCTGAGGCAGGGATCGGCACGAAGATCTGGCTGCTCGATCATAATTTCAATCTCTGGGGCCGCGTCTACAACTGCCTCGAAGATCCGGACGTTCTCAAGTACGTGGAGGGCGTGGCGTGGCATCCCTATGTAGGCTCCGTGACCGCGATGTCGCGCATTCACGACGCCTATCCCACCACACATCAATACGTCACCGAAGGTGGATTTGGCGCGATGGCGAACGTGGTTGGCCCCATCCGCTTCGCTGCTACTCCCGGTCCCATGACCGAGGGCGCCGCGGGGCAGAACGCGAACCGTCCGCGGCGCAATCCCGACCCCAACGTAGCCATCGCCACCGGTGGACAGGGCGGCGTGAACGCGCTGCGCAACTGGACGCGCGCGGTTATCAACTGGAACGTGGTTCTCGACGAGAAGGGCAATCCCAATATCGGGCCGTTCCATGGCAGCGGCATGATCACTATTCAGTCCCGGACGAAGGAGATCACGCGCAGCCCGAATTACTGGGTATTGAAACACTTCACGCATGCGGCCCGCAAAGGTGCGCGGGTGGTCGATTCAGCGGGCGAGATCGCCAGGGTCGGGCACGTGGCGTTTGTCCATCCGGACGGCCACATGAGCGCTGTGTTGAGCAACACCGGTGACGCGCGGAAGGTCCAATTGCGGATGGGCGGCACAGCTACGGAAGTCTCCTTGCCCGCGAATTCGCTGACGAACCTGAGCTGGAGGTGAAGCTACTTTTCCGCGTCCGGCCTTTCCTGCTTGAGCGGCTGCAAGCGCATGTCTTCGTAGACCTGCTTCAGCCGCTCTTTCATTTGTTTCAGCCGCTCGAACTCCGCGAGCTCCTTCTGCGCTTCCGGCGTGTGCCCCGCGGCACGATAGACCAGCGCCAGCCGATAGTGCGCCGCCGCGGTGAAGGGCTCGAGCTCGATCGACCGCTTGAGATACGATTCGGCTTCCGCGGAGCGGTGCAGCTGAATCAGGGTGCGGCCGATGCCGAGGCAGGCCTCTGCATCGAAGGGCTGCAGCTCGAGCGCCCGTTTGTAATGCTTGAGGGCGGATTCCATGTCCGAAGCGCGAAGCGCGAGGTCACCGAGACGGGTCTCCGCCTTTTCATCGAACGGATTCTCGACGAGCGCCGCCTGGTATTCCTTCTCCACCTGTTCCTGGTCGCTCGCATTGGTCGAAAGGTTGAGCGCTTCGGCCAGCTCGAAATGCAGGCCGGGAACGTGCGGGTCGAGCTTTACCGCCTCGCGATAGTGCGCGATGGCGCCCGCGGTATTGCCTTCGCGCGCCAGTTCCTGCGCCATCATCTGGTGCATGCGGGCGGATTGCGGCGCGACCATCGCCATGGTCAGCATGCTCTCTCCAGCCAGATCGGAATAGATGCGGAAAGCGGTATAGAGGACGTCGGTGTTTTCGGGCGCGATCTGCCGCAGCGCGGCAACCACGGCGGCCGCACGTTCGAGCTGGCTCGCGCCGTAGTAGATCTCGATCAGCTCCATCCCCGTTTGAATGCGCAGCTTCTGTTCCTGTACCTGAGGGAAGGACTTTTCGAGGTCCGTCAACGCGGCTTGAATCTGGCCGGTCCGCCTCTCCGACATGCCGAGCAGTGCCTGGATCTTCCAAAGATTCGGCCGCAGCTTGAGTGCCGACCGCAGCTGAGGAACCGCATCCGCATAGTTGCCGCGGAAATAAAAGGTCACACCGAGATTGCCGTGCGCATCGACGTTATTGGGATCGAGTTGCAGGACCGCGCGGAATTCCCGCACGGCATCGTCGGACCGGTTGGCCCGCAGGAACTCCTGGGCCTGACGAGCGTGGGTTTCAATCTGCTGCTGCCGGGAGGAAGAGGTCGAAGGAGCCGTCTGCGGAAAGCCTGGGGAAACTGCCGCCAGCAAAATCAGTAGGCCTGTGGAGACTGCTGCGTAACTGCGGGTACCGCTCATCACCATAGGGTAACGGAAGGACGGCCGTTAGGGAGACGGCCGCCCTTCCCACACCGGACGCGTCAGAACGACAGGCGCGCTCCGAGCTGCAGCGTACGGCCGGAAAGCGCCGCGCCGGTGATCTGCCCAACCGCCGAGTTTCCGATGCTCGAGTTCGGAATGCCGAGGCTGGTATGGTTGAGAGCGTTGGTCGCATCAAACCGGAATTGAAGCTGACCGCGCTCCAGTTTCGGCAGCAACAGCGTCTTGCTGGCCGAGAAGTCCACGTCGGAGAAGTCCGGCCCGCGCAGGATGTTTCTGCCGGCATTGCCGTACTTGTACTGTCCGGGCGACACAAAAGCGGCGGGATTGAACCATTGGGCAGCCGTCTGGCTGGCCGGATAGAGCGAAACGCCGGGAACCACGTTCGGGTACTGGGAGTTCGCTTGCGAGTTGGTGCTGTTCGAGTTCATCGACACCGTAAACGTGTTGCCGGACTGGTAAGAGTACAGCGTGGAAACCTGCCAGCCGCCGACGATCGCGTTGACTACGCCGCCCCGGTCGAGGATCTTCTGACCCTTGCCGAAAGGTAGTGCGTAGACCACCGACCCCTTCCAGGCCTGCGGGATGTCGAAGTTCGAAAGCGAGTACGTGGAGTTGCGGGCGAACGAATTCTGAATGGTGTTGGTGCCGTTACGGCTGCCCCAACCGGAGGAGTCGTAAGTGGACATCATCTTTGACCAGGTATAGTTCGTATCGACGCTAAACCCGTGCGCGAAGCGCTTCCGGAAGGAAAGCTGCAGCGCGTTGTAGTTCGAGTAGGCGTCGAAATAGTTGCCGTTGATAGCGCTGTACTGCGGGTAAGGCCGGTAGTTTTGCACCGGCAGCAGCCCGAGACTGGACTCGGGCACCTGGTTAATATTCACCGGGTACGGCAAATTATCGCCGTGATTGCCGACGTAGGCGGCTTCCACTACCATGCTGCGGATCTCGCGCTGCACGCTGAAGTTCCACTCGTAGTTGCGGCCGACGGGAACGTTCCGCGGCGTGAAGTTCACGCTCTGGCCGTTGTAGCCGGCGGGGTCATGCGAAGCCTGGACGTAGCAGCCCGTACCAGGGACACATCCGTTCTGGGTGAAGACGGGCGGATTCGGGTTCTGGGCATAGAACAGCGGCGTCGTCTGGTCGGTGTTGGAGATCGACCCGGAACTGGCCGTGCCGAATCCCATGGCGCCACCCGAATAGGTATCGATACTCCACGGCAGGCTGTAGACGCCAAAGCCGCCGCGTATCGACCACTGGCTCTTCGGCGACCAGGCAAAGCTGACGCGCGGCAGCCAGACGTTCTGGCCGTCCATCAGGGACGAACGGCCGCCGGCGGGAGCGATCCACATGGCGCCCGTATTGCCGGAGAGCGAGTTCGCCAGATTCGGATCGAAGGTCCCCAGGCGGTTGGCGACTTCGCTCCAGCCGGCCTGGCGCTCGAAGCGGAGTCCCAGGTTGACGGTCAGGTTCGGCAGCACTTTGAAGTCGTCCTGGATGAAGACTTGCGGGTCCAACTGGCGGGCGCCGGTGATCGGCGTGTACCCGGCGCTCCAACTGGCCACGGCGCCCAGCAGAAAGTCGGCATAGCCGAGACCCGTGGTGGTGACGTTGTAGGCGGAACGCGTGAACGCGCCGGAGAAGGTCATTGATGCCGCGTTGATATTGCCCCAAGGCGTGGAGTTGTCCCGGAAATCGAGCAGTTCGCCGCCGAAGTGGAGGATGTGCTTGCCGCGGATCAGCGTTACGACGTCCGACGGCTGCAGGGAATCTTCGGCATAGATCGCATTGGTTCCCGGCCCGATGCTCGTCGAGCCGACCGGCCCGTTGACGGTAAGGGTGGGCAGAACGTCCGCGACTGCATAAGGGAGTCCGAGTTTCTGCGGGTAGCCCTGGCCGTAAGACATCGGCGTATACCAGTTGCCCTGGCGTGTGTAGGCCATGCGGAATTCGTTGACCATGCTGGGGTTGACCGTCCACACATCGGAGAGTTGGATGTTGTGGCTGTCGATATCGAACGGGTTGCAGCCGGACGGGCAGTTGGAGGAGTAGCCGACGCCCTTGTTATCGCGCTGCGTGATCGAGAACGTCAGGCGATTGGAATCCGAGATGTTGTAGTCCAGGCGTCCGAAGTACTTAATGAACGGGCTGACGCTGGGAACGAACGTCTGGTAGTTGTTGGAGACCTGGTTGGCCACGCCCATATTGGGGGTCGGCCAGAGGGCCATCGCCGCCACCGCCACCGGCGAGAACCGGCTCGTCGGAATGACGTTGCCCGGGAACGGGCTTCGGGTGAACTGGCTGGGGCCGGTCGAGACCGTGCTCAGCGGGTCGTAGATAAGGTTCTGATACGACGTCAGCTTGTTGCTGCCGGTATCCGCGAAGTTTCCGGCGCGCGCCAAAGCGGTCGGGAAACTTGAAATCGGATAGGAGCCGCCATTGTTGATGACCTTGTCTACGTTGAAGTAGAAGAACATCTTGTTCTTGAGGACGGGGCCGCCGATCGAACCGCCGAAGTTGTCCCACCGGGCCAAGGCCACCGACGGGCTGAACGTGTTCCGGGAATTGAAGAAGTTGTTCCGCAGGTACTCGTACGCGGCTCCGTGGAACTGGTTGGTGCCACCCTTGCTGATCTGGTTGAAGACCGCGCCGCCGATGCCATATTGCGCGGAGAAGGTAGAGGTCTGGATCTGCACTTCCTGGACCGTCTCGAAAATGGCGACGTCAAAATTGTCGCTATGCGGCAGGATGACCGAACCGCCGTCCGCCATGATGTTCGAGTAGTTCGGCATCGTCCCGTTGATCGAGTAGGCGCCGTTGGCGTTGTTGGCTCCCTGGAAGCCCGGGAGGACTTTCTCGAAATTCTGCCAGTCCTGGCCGATATTGGGCAACTGAGCCATCAGGTCCGTACGGAGCGTGGACGATTGCTCGCCCGTATCCGTCTTGAGGAGCGTGGCCTCGGCGGTCACCTCGACCTGCTGCTGAGCGGTACCGACGTTCAATTGCGCGTCGATGCTGAGCACGCCGACATCCAGCGTGATTCCATCGCGAACCAGCCGGCCGAAGCCCTCTTTGGAAAACGTGACCCGGTACATGCCGGGACGAATCGAAACCGAGTCGTAGATTCCGGCGTCGTTCGTGGTCAGATCCATCGTCACGCCTGTCTCGACATTGAGAATCGTGACCTTCACACCTGGCATCACCGCCCCGGTCGGATCGGTTACCGTGCCCCGAAGGTCGGCCGAGTTGGAGCTTTGTGCGAACGCCGCGACCGCCATGAACAGGGATAGTGCCGCGACCTTCAGGGCTCGCGACGCTGCCGCCGGACGCCCCGGCGAACAATTACTGATTGGCGTCTTTCTCATTTACTCTCCTTAATTAGGAGTGGACCCGAGTGAACATGACCCGAATCCCCCCGCCGCAAACGCAACTCCCCTATAGTAGAAATCCATTACGATAGGTGACGCGATGGTGACACGCGTACAGAGCCTGAACAAGATCCATACGGCAGCGAGGGGAATTACGGGGTGAATAGTCTGTAATTTCATTTGGTTACATGACCCGTTAACGGTTTGGAGCGGGAACGTAGCAAGACCGTTAATACGCCGTAACACTAGCCCGGGCGAGGCCCGCCAGCGACGTTCCAAACGGTTTGCCAACATCTCCGGACGGTCGCTTCTCCCCAATCCGGCGTCGAACAATTGACAGGATATTTGCCAGCGGTTATTCTGTGCGGGAAATCATCCTGCCTGTGAAACTGTCTCGTCGTAGTCTGCTTCAACTGGCTGCCGTCCGCCTGGCCGCGCAAGGTATGGCTTCACGCGGCGTGAAGCCGGCTCCACGTGCCAAATTCTCCGGACTGCCATTCCACGCGCGGTTTACCGATGTTGCGCACGCCGCGGGACTGCGCCAACCGACGATCTACGGCGGCATCGAGAAGAAGGACTTCATCATCGAGACGATGGGCTGCGGCTGCGCCTTTCTCGATTACGATAACGACGGATGGCTCGACATTTTTCTCTTGTGCGGCACGCGCCTCGAAGGAGCACCCGAAGGCGCGACTAACCGGCTGTACAAGAATAATCGCGACGGCACCTTCACCGATGTCACGGAAAAGGCAGGCCTGCTCCGCACCGGCTGGCCCACCGGGATTTGCGTTGGCGACTACGATAACGACGGATTTGAGGACCTGTTCCTCACTTATTGGGATCAGAACGTCCTCTATCACAACAACGGCGACGGCACCTTTACTGATGTCACCGCCAAGGCGGGGGTCGGCCACAACCGCACTCATTGGGGGTCAGGCTGCACCTGGATCGACTACGATCGGGACGGCCGCCTGGATCTGTTTGTCTCCAACTACGTCGACTTCGATACTGCCCGCATTCCCAAGCCGGGACAGAACGAGAACTGCATGTTCCGCAATATCCGGGTGAATTGCGGGCCTCGCGGACTGCCCACCGGTCTCCACTCGCTGTACCACAACAACGGCGACGGCACCTTCACCGATGTGACCGACGCCTCGGGAATCGGCAAGATCAAGGGGCGCTACGGCCTGACTCCGGTGGCCGCCGATTTCGACGAGGACGGCTGGCCCGACATCTTCGTCGCCTGCGATACCAGCGCCAGCCTGTTGCTGATGAACAAACACGACGGCACGTTCAGCGAAGAAGGCGTGGAACGCGGTGCCGCGCTGAACGACGATGGCGTCGAACAGGCCGGCATGGGGGTTGGCGTCGGCGACTACAACCTGGACGGCCACCTGGATCTCTTTAAAGGCCACTTCACCGATGACACCGTCGCCCTCTATCGCAATGACGGAAAGGGGAATTTCAATGACGTCACGTTGAGCGCCGGGCTGGGAGTGGAGACGCGATTCACCGGCTGGGGCGCGGGCATCGTGGACCTGGACAACGATGGCTACCCCGATCTCTTCCTGGTGACCGGCAACGTCTATCCCGAGATCGACGGCAAGGTTCCCGGCTATCCGTACAAGACGCCGCGCGTCATCTTCCGCAATCTGGGCAACGGGAAGTTCGAGGAATTATTGGGGATGGGCGGCCCCGGCGTGGAGGAGCTGCATTCCAGCCGCGGCTGCGCGTTCGGCGATTTCGACAACGACGGCGACCTCGACATCCTCATCGTGAATCTCAACGAGCCGCCATCGCTGCTGCGCAACGACGTCACCGGCGATTCGCGATGGATCAAGGTGAAGCTGATCGGAACGAAATCGAACCGCAGCGCGATCGGCGCACGGGTAATCGCCCACTACGGAGGCAAACAGCAGGCGCAGGAGGTTTGCAGCCAGTCGAGCTACCTTTCGTCGAACGATCGGAGGCTGCATTTCGGGTTGGGCGCAGCCGAGACCGCCGACCTGGAGATCCGCTGGCCCAGCGGCTTAAAGCAGAGCCTCGCCAAGCTGGAAGCCAATCGGCTTTATGTGATTCGCGAGGGTTCCGAAACCCCGGAGCGCGCGCCCTGGCCGGGGCGGTAGATCTCTACCAGAAGTGGACCTTCACCAGTTTCGGCGGGCCCGATTTGCCGTTGATTACGCGAGTGGAAATCACGATCTGCACGTTCTTGCGTTCCCAGTTGCGGGGCGCCGCGGCTGCCATCGCCTCCATGTACGCGGGCTGTGTGAGGAACTCGCCGGCCGCCTCAGTGCCGTAGCCGGTCAGTCCGCCGGCCAGCACCACCATGCGCTCCG
This sequence comes from Terriglobia bacterium, assembly GCA_963796675.1. GTDB lineage: Bacteria > Acidobacteriota > Terriglobia > Bryobacterales > Bryobacteraceae > CAWCDJ01. The sequence continues at coordinate 307,774 of CAWCMS010000008.1, read as the reverse complement.
TGACCGGGTCGAGAACACGCGAGATCAGCGCATAGTCCTCGGTAAGCTGAAGGTATGGTGTGGCATAGTTGACTGTCAGCTTCTTGTCGGACGGGTGCTGCTGATCGCGAATCCAGAACGTATCGCCGTCACGTTCGAAGCTAAATCGCTGCGGCCCCATCAGCCGCAAGCTCCAATCGTTGTTGAAGGCGCCGATCAGCACGATCGGTCCGTTGCGCACGTCTTCGTAAGTGGTGGAGCTTTCGCCGCGAATGTGGAACGCTTTGCCCTTCGATTGCAGCAGGCCGGCCAGCATCCCCATGGTCATCACGTCGGGCATCGCGGCGTTCTGGCTGCCCAGGTAATAAAGCTGGAATAGTGTGGTATCGGCCTGCGCGGAGCGTGTGCCCGGCGGGAGCGCAGCCTTTGGTTCCGACATCCAGGATCCTACGAAGGGCCGCTGTCCTACGCAAAGCAGGGCAGGGCTGGGCGATTCGAGGACGGGGCTCCAGAGCCGGTCGAGCGCGGGACGGGAACTCCGCGTCCCGGCCCACATGATCACGCCGACAGCCGCCACGATGGCCACGAGAGCGCCAACCCGCCATCGCCAGCGAGGCCGGGGCGGAGCAAGCGCCACCGCCGCCATTATCGGAAGCACCGGCGCCGGCATGACCGGCAGGGGCCGTTCCGGATGCGCCTGAAAACGAGCACCGTAAGATCCAAGCGGCAGATCGATGCGGAGTTCGAATTCGTGTGCGGGATCCTGATAGTACTGCGCGAGCCGTTTCCGAATCTCGGCAGCGGTGGTGCGTACGACGGGGTCGAGGTTGGTGTCGTAATCGGGTTCGCGTCCGAAGACCTCGATCCCGAGGGTCCGTTCCTTTAACTCTCCGGGCCGCCCTCCCAGCGTTCCCTCGACCACGTATCTCAGAAGATTGGGGTACCGTTTGCTGTTCTTGAAAAGCGGATGCGCCAGGATTTTTTCGAGCTGGGCGACGATCGCGGCTCGGTCCAGATCCGGCTCGTACACTCCTGCCACACCGGACCTCCCGGCAGGCAAATCCGAAATTTTCCCGTTCTGCGTAGAACCGACCCCCAGTCTAATGCGGATTGTATCACCAGATCCGACGTAATGATACGTCAGATACCGGGGCCCGGCCGAACATAGGAGTATCTCGGTAATTGGTTGAAATTACGGGTCTAATCCGGCGAAGAGATAGTTGTTACGGTATCACTCTTGTCAATCGCGCTGGCCCTTCTCTACGCTCGATAGCGGTAAACCATGTCCCAGATCCAGAGTCGTCGCGAGGTGATGCAGAAGCTGACAGCGGCGGGTGCTGCTGCCCTGATCGGAGCGAAAAGTGCCACGGCGCAGACCGCCGGTGCGATCGAGGTGCGGCAGACGGCCGGCTCCCGGCGGCTGGCACCGGGAGCTCCGCTCGAATGGAGAAATGCCCGAGGGTCGGCAGGGCAGTCGATTGTTCTCGACCCGGCGCGGAAATACCAGGAGCTCCTCGGATTCGGCGCCGCGCTCACGGAGTCGTCCTGCTATCTGCTCCACCGTCTGGCACCGGCTGTCCGCGAAAAGCTGATGCGGGAATTTTTCGACCCCGCGGAGGCGAACTTCAGCGTGAGCCGCGTCTGCCTCGGCGCAAGTGACTATTCGACGAAGGTGTACGGCTACAATGAGGGCGAGCCCGATCCGGAAATGAAACGATTCTCGATCGAACACGATCGCGAGTGCATTCTGCCGGTGCTGCGGCAGGCGCGCGCCGTGAATCCGGGGCTCTTTCTGCTCGGTTCGCCGTGGAGCCCGCCGGGGTGGATGAAGGCAGGCGGCACCATGCTTGGCGGCTCGATGCGCAAGTCGAGCTTCCCCGCCTACGCTCGCTACTTCGTGAAGACGTTGCAGGGGTACGCCGCGGCCGGCGCTCCGCTCAATGCAATTTCGGTGCAGAACGAGGTGGATACAGACCAGGACGGTAAGATGCCGGCGTGCCTATGGGGCCAGGAGTACGAGATGGAATTCGTGGCTGCCCACCTCGGCCCGCAGTTGGCGGAGAACCGGATCGACGCAAAGATCTGGATCCTCGACCATAACTACAACCTGGCCGGCCGCGCCATCGCCGAGCTCGACGATCCCAAGGTCAACCAGTACGTGGACGGCGTGGCGTGGCACGGATATGTCGGCGAGCCTTCTGCCATGACGAGCGTCCACGAAGCCTATCCGCACAAGCATATGTACTGGACCGAGGGCGGCCCGATGTATACCGACCACGGCTATCTGACCGACTGGGCGAAGTGGGCCTCGGACTTCAACGCCATCCTGCGGAACTGGGGCCGGTGTGTGATCGCGTGGAATCTCGTGCTGGATGAAAAGGGCAAGCCGAATATCGGTCCGTTCGATTGCGGCGGAATGGTCACGCTCGATTCGAAGACAGGCGAGGCGGTACGCAGCGGCCAGTACTGGGCGCTCGCTCATTTTTCGCGCGCTTTCCGCCGCGGTGCGCGCCGCATCGAATCATACGGCGAGTTCGAGGGGATCTCACACGCAGCGTGTGTGAATCCCGACGGGACCACTGCCGCGGTAGTGGCCAATACGGCCGCCGAACGAACCATCTTACTGAAGCTAGGCGGCTCCGAAGCCGAACTTCTTCTGCCGCCGGACTCGGTAACCACGTTGAGCTGGAAGACTGTGTAGCGATGAAACTTTGTTGGCTGCCCGTTGCAGTGATGGCCGCCGCTCCGCTGTGGGCCGCGTCCTATTACCCCGTCCGGCTGGATGATCCAAAAGCTGTCTACCTGACTCGCGATGCCTTCCCTGTACATGGCGACGGCGTTGCAGACGATAGCGACGCCCTGCAGCAGGCGATCGACAAAGTGCCCGCGGGCGGCGGAATTCTGTTCGTGCCCGAGGGTCGCTATCGCATCACCAGGACGATCTACATTTGGCCCGCGGTGCGCGTGATCGGCTTCGGCGCGTCGCGCCCGGTAATCGTGCTGGGAGCGAACACGCCGGGCTTCGAGGATCCGAGCCAGGAAGGCTTCATGATCTTCTTCGCGGGCGGGCGTCCTGGAGCCGGGCGCGGCGGCTTCGGCGGAGGCGCGAACCAACAGCCGCGCCGGAGCGGTCATGGCAATCTCAACCTCAGCATGCCGCGCGACGCGACTCCGGGCACCTTCTATTCGGCGATGAGCAACGTCGATATCGAGATCGGCCAAGGCAACGCCGGTGCGGTCGGCGTCCGCGCGCGCTACGCGCAGCATTGCTACATGGCTCACATGGAGTTCCGGATCGGCTCGGGCCTGGCCGGAATTCACGATGGCGGCAATGAGGCGGAGGACTTGCATTTCATCGGCGGCCAGTACGGCATCATGACGCGCAAGCCTTCGCCCGGCTGGCAGTTCACTCTGGTCGACACCTCGTTCGAAGGTCAGAAACTGGCGGCGATCCGCGAGCACGAAGCGGGACTGACGCTGATCCATCCGACGTTCCGCGATGTGCCCACGGCGATTTCGATCGATGAGGGCTACGCGGAGGAACTCTGGGTGAAGGATGGCCGCTTCGAGAATATCTCCGGCTCCGCCGTGGTCATCAGCCGCGAAAACAGCGCGCGCACCGAGATCAACATGGAGAACGTGATCTGCGACCGCGTGCCGCAGTTCGCCACGTTCCGCGAGAGCGGCAAGAAAGTGGCCGGGCCCGCGGCGATCTACGAAGTGAAGACGTTTTCCCACGGAATGCACTTCGCACGCCTGGGCGCCGAGGGCGAGATCCGCACCGCGCTCGATGCGGTTCCGCTCTCCGCGATGCCGGCCGATCACGCCGACCTGCCCGACCTGCCCGCCCGCGACGCGTGGGTGAATATCCGGACCCTTGGCGTCAAGGGCGATGGCGACACCGACGATACCGAGGCCATCCGCAAGGCGATCGAGACGCATCCCGTCCTCTATTTCCCGATGGGCAGGTACCGGGTGACCGACACCATCGCGCTCAAGCCCGACACCGTGCTGGTGGCGCTCGATCCGAGCGCTTCGGCGATCCTCCTGAACGACGGCACCGCCGCATTCCAGGGCGTAGGCGCTCCTAAACCTGTGGTCGAAGCGCCGCGCGGCGGAAAGAATATCCTCTCCGGGATCGGCATCTACACCAACGGCATCAACCCGCGCGCGGTCGGTCTTCGATGGATGGCGGGCAAGGATTCGATGGTGAACGATGTCCGCTTCCTCGGCGGACACGGCACCAATCGTGCCGACGGGAGCCGCGAGAATCCGTACAACAACACGCATACGGCCGACCCCGACCTCAATCGCCGCTGGGATGGCCAATATCCCAGCCTCTGGGTAACCGAGGGCGGCGGCGGGCGTTTCGTCAACATCTGGACTCCCAGCACCTTCGCGCAGGCCGGCCTCTACGTTTCCGATACCCAGACCGAAGGGCGCGTCTATGAGCTTTCGAGCGAACACCACGTCCGCAACGAGATCGTGCTCCGGAACGCCGCCAACTGGAACCTCTACGCGCTGCAGACCGAAGAGGAGCGCGGCGAAGGCGGTTTTGCGCTGCCCATCGAAATCGAAGACTCGAGCAATATCACCGTCGCCAACTTTCACAGCTATCGCGTGGTCAGCAGCTTCCAGCCGTTCCCGTATGCCATTCGCGTGGCGAATTCGAAAAACATCAAGCTGCGCAACATCCACTGCTATAGCGACAGCAAGGTTTCGTTCGACAGCGTGCTTTACGATCAGACGGCGAACGTCGAATTGCGGCAGCGCGAATTTGCCTGGCTGACTGATTCGAGCGCAGCACCGCGGCCGGCGGCGAAGACCGGTCCACGCGTTGAGAAGCTGACTGGCGGCTTCTACAATATCTCGGGCGGCGCCGTCGATCCCGCCGGTAACTACTACTTTGTGGATGCGCACTGGCAGAAGATTTATCGCTGGGATGCGGCCGCGCGGCGACTCTCGACGGTCGCCGACAGCCCGCTCGATCCCGTGAACCTGTTCTTCGACAAAGCTGGAAACCTGATGGTGATCTCCTATGCCGGGCGAGGGACGGTTTACACGTTCCGACCGGGAGCGTCGCCGGACGAGATCGCGCTGCTCAAGCCTCAAGCTTCCACGCCGCGTCCGGGCCTGACCCCGGTGCTTCCGGTGGACCACTGGCGGCTCGAAAACGACTTCGTCGATGAGGTGCCGGTCGCCAAGCCCTATCAGTACGTCTCACCCGATGGCACGACGTTCCTGCCCGCGGGCGAAGATTTCGTCACCGGCCGGCTGTACTACGGCTCGAAGTTGCACGACGTCATCCGGGCTTTCGGCCTGGCTCCTGTCGCGCCCGGTAAGCCTTTCTACGTGACCGACGAAGAGGAACTTCGGACCTGGCGTGCTACGGTCGATGCTTCGGGCACGCTCACCAGACCTGACGCTGTTTGCCGATGCGGGCGGGGAAGGGCTGGCCGTCGATGCGCAGGGCAACGTCTACATCGCCGCCGGACAGATCTTCGTCTACAACCCGGCGGGGAAGCGAATCAGTACCATAGAGGTTCCCGAACGCCCGCTGCAGATCGTGTTCGGGGGAAGCGACCGCAAGACGTTGTTCATCGCCGGGCGTACGTCGCTTTATTCCATCCGCATTCCTTAAACATAGACACAACGTGGATCCGGAGAACCCGATGAGGAAACGAGAATTGGTGAGCACTTTACTGGTCGTCTTGTTTGGCGGTACCTGCATGTTTGCGCAGACCGCCGGATCCGGCCAGATTGAGGCCTGGGTGACCAACGCGGACCGCTCGGCCCTATTCCAGAAGCAGCCCGGCAGCGTCGCTTTTCAAACCCGCGGCGGTAGGGCCAGAGGGCCGGCAATCGTCATCGATGAAGCGCAGCAGATGCAATCGGTGGATGGTTTCGGCTTCGCGTTGACGGGTGGGAGCGCCGAACTCCTCATGAAGATGAGCCCGGAGGCTCGCTCGCGGATCCTGAAACAACTGTTCGCGCGCGACGAAAACAATATCGGCATCAGCTACCTGCGAGTCAGCATCGGGTCATCGGACATGAACAGCTTCGTCTTTTCCTATGACGACCTGGCGGCGGGGCAAACCGACAACGAGTTGCAGAAGTTCGACCTCGCGCAGGACAAGAAAGACGTGATTCCCGTTCTGAAGCAGATCCTGGAGATCGACCCCGGCATCAAAATCCTGGGATCGCCGTGGTCCGCGCCGGCCTGGATGAAGACGAATGACAATGTCCGCGGCGGAGCGCTCAAGGAAGAGTGCTATCCGGTGTACGCGGCGTACCTGGTGAAGTACATCCAGGAGATGCAGAAGCAGGGAATCCGCATCGACGCGATCACCATTCAGAACGAGCCCCTGAATTCCAAGAACACCCCGAGCATGCAGTGGACGGCGACCCAGCAGGCGGCGTTTCTCAAGAACGCTCTCGCGCCGGCATTCACCAGGGCAGGGATCAAGACCAAGCTGATTCTGTTCGACCACAACTGCGACCGCCCCGACTATCCGCTGTTCCTGCTGAGCGACCCCGTGATTTCGGCCCTTGCCGACGGTTCGGGCTTCCACCACTACGGCGGCGACATGGGAGCGATGACCAAGGTCCACATGGCACGGCCGGACAAGAACCTCTATTTCACCGAGCAGATGATTACCGAGCGTCCCGGCAGTCCGACGTTGGATATCGCCAACACCGTGAAGCGGATGATCATCGACACCACGCGCAACTGGAGCCGCAACGCGATCCTGTGGAACCTGGCGGCCGACCCCGAGAACAAGCCTCACACGGACAACGGCGGCTGCGGGATGTGTCAGGGCGCGATCACAATCGATAAGGACGCGGTGACGTTCAACATCGCATACTACACCGTGGCGCACGCATCGAAATTCATCCGCCCCGGTTCGATTCGGATCGGGTCGACGAATCGCGGCGACCCATCCGTGAGCCTCACCGAAGACGAGGAGCGTCCCGGCGTCTACCGCGCCACGCTCATCGAGAACACGCAGGTCTTACCGAATGTGGCTTTCCAGACGCCCGACGGCAAGATCGTGCTGGTGGTGGTCAACAACACGCAGGCTCCGAGCGGCTTTGCGGTGCAGTATCGCGGCCAGGCCGCCAACCTGAGACTGAATTCGGGCGCCGCCGGAACCTATATCTGGGACGCCCGGTAACCAGGTAACCGTCGTTACTACGGCTCCACTGTTTCGATCACGGTTTTCGCGCGCGGCGGATAATCGTAGACCGAGACCAGGCTCTCGGAGCCGTCCAGGCCGATGGCTTTCACGCCGAATCTCGCATCGTCGATCGAGACGTCTTTCAGCGTGTACGTGGTCACCTTGCCCACATAGATCTGCTGCTCCCAGTAAGGCGCGATCGTCGAGCGGATTACGATGGCGTAGCCTTTGATGTTGTCTTCCGACCCCGCCGGACGCCAGCTCAGCACAGCATCGTAGCCGGATCCGCGCGCGATCATCGGGGTGGGACGGCGAGGCGGGGCGGCGCCGCTCCGTCCGGCTGGGGTTGCGCCGGCGCCGGCAGCGTTCGCTTCCGGCTGTGCACCGCGGCCAGCGCCGGGGATCCGCATGATCTCGGGGGCCTTCGGCGCCAGTGCCAAACTCGCGGCCGCGACGGCGTTCACCTTCGCGACCTTCGCGGTATACGGCACCGACATATTTTCCAGCAGGTCGGTCGCATGATGCTGGTTGGCATAGATCTCGTTCGGCGTCGAAATCCGGACGGCCGCGTAACCTTCGAGCTGGAACGGCGTGTGGTCGCCGCCGCGGCCCAGGCGGTCCTGCATGAACACGGTATCGACCCGCATCGAAGGAATGTAGCGCTGCACCACGTCGTGCATGTAGCGCGAGAGCTCCTGTGAAGGCGAATCGATCGACGAGTTGCTATAGACCTCCACCGAAGAGTTGCTGAAGCGGCCGTTGCCGGCGGTGTCGGTGCCGATGATGTCGTTATTGAACACGGCTTCGATGACGCGGTTCTCCTTCTTCGCCTTGGCAGACATCAGGGTGCTGCCAATGAGGCCCTGCTCCTCGCCGGCGAAGGTGACGAACACCAGCGTCTTGTCGAACTCGTACTGGCTCATCACGCGCGCAAGTTCCATCACGGCCGCAGTGCCGCTGCCGTCATCGCAGGCTCCGGGAGCGGGAAGGGCGGCATTCTTCTCGAAATCCGCCACCGTCATCTGGGCGGTTGCTTCGAGCGTGCCGTTCGGCGGGCGGGTCCCCAGATTCAGCGAATCGTAGTGGCCGGTCACCAGTACCTGAGTCTCCGGATACTTCGTGCCCGGCAGCACCGCCACCACGTTCCACAGGTCTACATCTTTGAAAATGCGCTGGCCCTGCTTTTTCACGCGGTACTTGTCGAAGCGTCACTTGCAGCCTCGGGCTGTAGCTCTTCATCTCGTTGAAGATCCACTGGCGCGCCGCACCCACTCCGTGCTCCGGGTCGTCCTGTGCGGACATGGTGTTGCGCGTGCCGAAACTGACCAGCTTCTCGATGGTGGCCTTGATGCGGGCTTCGGAAACTTCGTCGACGATTTTGGCGATTTTCGGATTTACCGCGTACTCGTCGGCGACCGTAAATGGGGCCGAGAGACAGAGACACGCGGCAACAGCAGCGAGACGTTGGATTGTGCGCATTGAGACATAGAATACCGCGTCACAGGGCGCCTCGCGCCGATGGGGCAGAGGGCGCTATCCTGATCCTTCTATGGACCTCAAGCTCGTACCGCTCGAAATTCCCGAGGGCGGGAACCTGATTCTCGGGCAGACTCACTTCATCAAGTCGGTGGAGGACATCTACGAAGCCATCGTCAACACCGTGCCGCAGATGAAGTTTGGCGTGGCCTTCAACGAGGCTTCCGGACCGTGTCTGACTCGCGCCGATGGCAACGACGATTCGCTCATAGCGCTGGCGATCCGCAACGCCTCGGCCCTGGCCGCCGGCCATATCTTCGTCGTGGTGATGCGCGAAGGCTATCCGATCAACGTGCTGGGCCGCATTAAGGATGTTCCGGAAGTCTGCTCAATCTTATGCGCCACGGCCAACCCGGTGCAGGCAGTGGTGGCGGAGAGCGAACAGGGTCGCGGCGTGCTGGGCGTGATCGACGGCGAAAGTCCCAAGGGCGTCGAAACTCCCGAGGATGCCGAAAAGCGGCGCGGGTTCCTGCGGATGATCGGCTACAAGCGATAGCCGCTACTTCCCGAGATCGATCCCGAGCTTCTTGAGCTCCTCCGAGTAGTACCGCCTGTGGAGCAGGTCCCACTCTTCGGTGCCCTCGGGGATCTCGCGCTTCTGGCTGCGGATTTTCTGCCGCGCCGCGCGATCCACCTTATCTTCGGCGGTTAGAAGCTCGGTCATCACGCGGACGATTTCGAGCCGTACGGCGTTGGTGTCCTTGTTCTTCAGCCGGAGGTCGCGGCTCTTGCGGAGCATCTCCACCAGCTTGTGCGAGATTTCCGTGACCTTGTCGCGCGAAAGCTTCATTGCATCGCCGGTATCGCGCCCCGCAGCGCGCACCACCTTGCGCTGCGAGATCAGCGTGTTTTTGGCGCGGCGGAACATTTCCTGATAGCTCACGCCTTCGCGACGCATGTACTCGCTGTACTGGCTGAGGATGTCGCGGACTTCGTCGTTCAGGCGGTCTTCCACCGCCAGCTCTTCGGTGATCACGTCGTCGATCCGCTCAGTCACGAGCATCGGGCGTGCGCGTCTCAATCACACCGGGACTCAGCTTCTTCACGAGTTGTCGCGAAATATAGGCTACGAATTCTCTGGCAAGCAGCATTCTGTAAGGGCGAAAGTGTAGTTTATCATGGACTTGCCTCGGGCCGCTCCCAAACACGGGCCTTCGGCATGCCGGAAGCCTCCGGGCCTGCTAGAATGAAGGTTATCCACTCCCTGGGAGGAACAGCCTAACTTGAATTCTGCAATCCTCGCCCTGGAAGACGGCACGGTCTTCGAGGGCAGGAGTTTTGGTGCGCCCGCCGAACGGTCCGGCGAGGTGGTCTTCAATACCGCCCTCACCGGCTATCAGGAAGTTTTCACCGACCCTTCCTATTCCGGCCAGATCGTCATCCTCACCAACCCGCAGATCGGCAACTACGGCACCAGCGCCGACGATAACGAAGCCGCCCGCCCCTACATCGAAGGTCTGGTGGTGCGCGAGTTCTCGGCCATCGCCAGCAACTGGCGCTCCGACGCCGAGGCCGACGATTTCCTGGCCAGCGCCGGCATTCCGGTCATCGACGATCTCGATACCCGCGCGCTGGTCCGCCACCTGCGCTACCCGCGGCGTGATGCGCGGCGTGCTTCTCGCCATCGAAAAGGACGCCGCGGCGCTGGTCGAAAAGGCGCGCGCCATCCCCACCATGGCCGGCCTCGACCTGGCCAGCCGCGTCACCACCCCCAAGCGCTACGAGTGGATCGAAGCCGGTGGAGCCCTGCTCGCCCTCCGACCTCGTCGGCCGCGCCGCCCGAGCCGCGGTACCACGTGGTGGCCTACGATTTCGGCATCAAGCACAACATTCTGCGCCGCCTGGTGCAGGCGGGCTGCCGCGTCACGGTGGTCCCTGCGCTGACCTCCGCCGAAGATGTGCTGGCGCTCGAACCCCGACGGCATCTTCCTCTCCAACGGCCCGGGCGATCCCGAGCCGCTCGCAAACGCAGGTCGCCAACATCCGCAAGCTCATCGGCAAGAAGCCGATCTTCGGCATCTGCCTGGGCCACCAGTTGCTCGGCCTGGCGGTGGGCGGCAAGACCTACAAGCTGAAGTTCGGCCATCGCGGCGCCAACCATCCGGTGCGCAACGAGCTGACCAGGCGGGTGGAGATCACCTCCCACAACCACGGCTTCGCGGTGGATCCCGATTCGCTCAACCTCAACGACATCGAAATCACGCACGTGAACCTGAACGACCAGACGCTGGAAGGCTTCCGCCACCGCAACCATCCGGTCTTCTGCGTGCAGTACCACCCGGAGGCCGCGCCCGGCCCGCACGATTCGCACTACCTGTTCGACGATTTCGTGAAACTCATGAGCGAGGAGCGCCGCTAATGCCCCGCCGCAACGATCTCCACCGCATCCTGATCATCGGCTCCGGCCCCATCGTCATCGGCCAGGCCTGCGAGTTCGATTACTCCGGCACCCAGGCCGCCAAGGCCCTGCGCGCCGACGGCTACGAAGTGGTGCTGGTCAACTCCAACCCGGCCACCATCATGACCGATCCGGACCTGGCCGACCGCACCTACGTCGAGCCGCTCACCGCGCCATACCTCGAAGAGATCATCCGCCGCGAGCGGCCCGACGCGCTGCTCTCCACCGTCGGCGGCCAGACCGGCCTGAACCTCTCGGTGGAACTGGCCGAGCGCGGCGTGCTCGAGAAATACGGCGTGGAGCTGATCGGCGCCAAAATCGACGCCATCAAGAAGGCCGAAGACCGCCTGCTGTTCAAGGACGCGATGCGCAAGATCGGCCTGGAGACGCCGCAGTCGCAGCTGGTCAACACCATCAAGGGCGGCCTGGAGTTCGCCGAGCGCATCGGCTATCCGTGCATCCTGCGCCCCAGCTTCACGCTGGGCGGCACCGGCGGCGGCATCGCCTACAACCAGGAAGACCTGGCCGAGATCCTGGAGCGCGGCCTCGACCTTTCGCCGGTCCACGAAGTGCTGATCGAAGAGAGCGCGCTCGGCTGGAAGGAATTCGAGCTGGAGGTGATGCGCGACCTGGCCGACAACTGCATCATCATCTGCTCCATCGAAAACTTCGACCCCATGGGCGTGCACACCGGCGATTCCATCACCGTCGCGCCGGCCCAGACCCTCACCGACCGCGAATACCAGATGATGCGCGACGGCGCCCTCCGCTGCCTGCGCGAGATCGGCGTGGATACCGGCGGCTCCAACGTGCAGTTCGCCATCAACCCGGCGAACGGCCGCATGGTGATCATCGAGATGAACCCGCGCGTTTCGCGCAGCTCGGCGCTGGCCTCCAAGGCCACCGGCTTCCCCATCGCCAAGATCGCCGCCAAGCTGGCGGTGGGCTACCGGCTCGACGAGATCCGCAACGACATCACGCGCAAGACGCCGGCCTGCTTCGAGCCGACCATCGATTACGTGGTCGCCAAGATTCCCAAGTGGGCGTTCGAGAAATTCCCCGGCGCCGACCCCACGCTCGGGCACGCAGATGAAATCGGTGGGCGAAGTGATGGCCATCGGCCGCACCTTCAAGGAAGCGCTCTGGAAGGGCATGCGCAGCCTCGAAACCGGCAAGGCCTTCGGCTCGGAAAAATACGACCCGGCGCTGATCGCGCAAGAAGCTGATCACGCCCACGCCCGACCGCCTCGAGCTACATCCGCTTCGCGCTGTCGCAGCGGCTACAGCGTGGAGGAGATCCACGAGATGACCGCGATCGACCCCTGGTTCCTCGAGCAGATGAAGGAAGTCGTGGATTTCGAACGCGAGGCTGGCCGCAGGCCTGCGGTCGGCCCGAGGCAGGCCACACGCGAGCCTGTTCCGCCGCGCCAAGCGCTACGGCATCTCCGACGTCGCAGCTCGCGCAGCACCTGGGGCATCGACGAGATCTGCCGTGCGCGACCGCCGCAAGGAGCTGGGCGTGCGCGCCGTCTTCAGCCGCGTCGATACCTGCGCGGCCGAATTCGAAAGCTTCACGCCGTATCTCTATTCCAATTACGAAGGCGTCGTGCGAAGCCGACCCGGCGGACCGCAAGAAGGTCATGATCCTGGGCAGCGGCCCCAACCGCATCGGGCAGGGCATCGAGTTCGATTACTGCTGCTGCCACGCCTCGTTCGCGCTGCAGGAGATGGGCGTCGAGTCGATCATGGTCAACTGCAACCCGGAGACCGTCTCCACCGACTACGACACCAGCGACCGCCTCTACTTCGAGCCGCTCACGCTCGAAAACGTCCTCAACATCTGCGACACCGAAAAGCCCGACGGCGTCATCGTGCAGTTCGGCGGGCAGACGCCGCTCAACCTGGCGCTGCCGCTGAAGCGCGCTGGGCGTGCCCATCATCGGCACCGACCCCGCCGAATATCGACCTGGCCGAGGACCGCAAGCTGTTCGGCAAGCTGCTCGAAGACCTCGCGCATTCCCTGCCCCGCCAACGGCACCGCCACCAGCGTGGAAGAGGCCTGCGAGGTCGCGCGCCGCATCGGCTACCCGGTGCTGGTGCGGCCCAGCTACGTGCTGGGCGGCCGCGCCATGGTGATCGCCTACGACGAGGAGATGGTCCGCCAGTACATGCGCGAGGCCGTCACCTTCTCGCAGGAGCGGCCGGTGCTGGTCGACCGCTTCCTCGAAGACGCCACCGAAGTGGACGTGGACGCGCTCGGCGACGGCGACGACGTGCTGATCGCCGGCATCATGGAGCACATCGAAGAAGCCGGCGTGCACTCCGGCGACAGCTCCTGCGTGCTGCCGCCGCAATCGCTCGCGCCGGAGACCGCTCGCGCACCATCGAAGATTACACCGTGCGGCTGGCCAAGGCGCTGAACGTCATCGGCCTGATGAACGTGCAGTACGCCATTCAGAACGGCACGGTCTACGTGCTCGAAGTGAACCCGCGCGCCTCGCGCACGGTGCCGTACGTCAGCAAGGCGACCGGCGTGCCGCTGCCCAAGATCGCGGTCGGGCTGATGTGGGGCCGCAAGCTGAAGAGATTACGGCTACGGCATCGCGGCCGGCTCTGCCGGTGCCGCAGGTCTTCGTCAAGTCGCCGGTCTTCCCGTTCAACAAATTCCCCGGCGTGGACCCGGCGCTCGGCCCGGAAATGCGCTCCACCGGCGAAGTGATGGGCGTGGGCGATCAACTTCGGCGAGGCGTTTCTGAAGGCGCAGATCAGCGCCGGCACGCCACTGCCGGAAAAGGGCACGGTCTTCATCAGCGTCAACGACCGCCGACAAGCCGGAAGCGGTGGACGTGGCGCGCACGTTTCGCCGATCTGGGCTTCAAGCTGGTGGCCACGCGCGGCACCGCCGCCGCGCTGCGCGCCGCCGGCCTGCAATGCAAGACGGTGTTCAAGGTGAACGAAGGCCGGCCCAACGCCGTCGACCTGCTGAAAGGCGGCGCAGATCCAGCTGGCCATCTACACCACCACCGGCGCGCCGGCGTTCCACGACGAGAAAGCCATCCGCCGCACCGCCGTCACCTATCGCGTGCCCTGCATCACCACCATGAGCGGCGCCCGCGCCGCCGCCGAAGCCGTGGCCGCCCGCCTGCGCGACCCCATCCGCGTCTGGAGCCTGCAGGAGATCCACAACGGCAGTCGCGTGGGAGCTGAAGGCACCCGATAATTACTGAAAATGCAAGGCGAGCTCCCAGCTCGCCTCGGGCAGACCGGAGGTCTACCCTACCCCTTCCCGGTTTCGCCGGTAAAATCACGGCGTTCGTCGGTGCCTCATTGAACTCCCGCACGGCCGGTAGCGTAAACTCTCTACATGCTCCGCTACCTTCCGCTGATTCTGAAGAATTGCTGGCGCAATCGCCGCCGGACCATCCTGACCATTCTCAGTGTCGGCGTCTCCATGTGCCTGCTGGGCGTGATGATCGCGATGTACCACGCCCTCTATCTGAGCGATCCCACGCCGGAGCAGGCGCTGCGGCTGGTGACGCGCAACAAGATCTCCCTGACGGTGCCACTCCCGCTGGCCTATCGCCCGCGACATCCAGCATATCCCCGGCGTTCGCGAGGTGATGACTCGAACTGGTTCGGCGGAACGTACAAAGATGCCCGCGATCCCAAGAACTTCTTCGCCCGCTTCGCCGTGGAGCCGGAGAAGCTGTTCCACGGTTTATCGGCGAATACCGCATCCCTGACGACCAGAAGCGCGGCCTTCGTGCACGACCGCACCGGCTGCGTCGTCGGCCGCGACCTGGCCAACAAGTTCCACTTCAAAGTCGGCGACCACATCCATCTGGTCGGCGATATCTATCCGGGCGATTACGAGTTCACCATTCGCGGAATCTTCGACAGCCCGCGGCAACAGCGAAATCATGTACTTCAACCGCGAATACCTGGAGCAGTCGCTCGCCGAAGCGCCGCCGCGGCCAGGTGGGAACGTTCGTGATCCTGATCGACGATCCCGCAACGCCGGCGGCATCGCCGAGGCCGTCGACAGCCAGTTCCACAATTCCACCGCGCAGACCAAGACCGAATCCGAGCAGGCCTTCCTGCTCGGCTTCGTCTCCATGCTGGGCAATGTGAAGATGTTCCTGATCGCGATCTCGGCGGCGGTCATGTTCACGATCCTGCTGGTCTCGGCCAACACCATGGCGATGTCGGTGCGCGAGCGCGTGCGCGAAGTCGGCGTGCTCAAGACGCTCGGCTTCACGCCCGGCACCATCCTGGGGTTGATTCTGGGCGAAGCCTGCGCGATCTCGCTGGCCGGCGGCGCCATCGGCTTCCTGCTTTCGACGTTGCTGATCACCGGCGTGCAGAACAGTCCGGCCGGCGGCTTCCTGCCGCCGATCCAGCCGTTCCATCCGGCGGTGGCCGCTGGTCTGCATTCTGACCGCCGCGACGATCGGCCTGGTGAGTTCGCTGATCCCGGCGTTGAGCGCGTCCCGCACGCCGATCGTGGAAGCACTGCGGAGCACGGATTAGCCATGGCGATCCCAATCGCCTACAACCTGCGGAACCTGGTGGTGCGCAAGACCACCACGCATCATGACGGCGCTCGGCATCGCGCTCACCGTGGCGGTGCTGCTGGCGATTCTGGCGCTGGTCAACGGCCTGCGCGCCACGCTCTCCACCTCCGGCGATCCGCTGCACGTGCTGGTGCTGCGCAAGGGCTCGACCTCCGAGCTGGTCAGCAATTTCCTGCGCACGCAGCTATCAGGACCTGAAGTTCAAGCCCGGCATCGCCACGCGGCAAGGACGGCCAGCCGCTGGCTTCGCTGGAAGTGGTCACCGTCATCAATCTCGCGGCCGCCGAAGGGCCGGAGGGCACGAACGTCACGGTGCGCGGCCTGCCGCCCGCGGGCATCGAAATGCGGCGCAACGTCCAGTCGTCAGCGGCCGGTGGTTCGATTCCAGGATGGCCGTCGCGAACTGGTCGTCGGCAAGCCGTCGCCGAGCGCTATCCCGGAGCGCGGCATCGGCAAGAAGATCCGCTTCGGACGCGGCGATTGGGACGTGGTGGGCGTCATCGACGCTGGGCACGGCGCGCAGGATAGCGAAATCTGGGGCGATCTCAACCAGATCAGCGCCGACCTGCAGCGCCTCGACGTGCTCAGCTCCGCGCTGGTGCGAAGCCACCGACCCGGTGGCCGCCGCGGCGCTGATCAACGACATCAATAACGACCAGCGGCTGAACATGCACGGCCAATCCGAGAAAGAGTATTACGACTTAGCAGACCACCACCGCCGCGCCGATCGAATTCGTCGGCATCTTCGTCGCCATCATCATGGCGGTGGGCAGCAGTTTCGCCGCCATGAATACGATGTATGCGGCGGTGTCGCGGCGCGCGCGCGAGATCGGCACGCTGCGGGTGCTGGGCTTTTCCCGCGGCAGCATCCTGATCAGCTTCTTCGTGGAATCGGTGCTGCTCTCCGGCTTGGGCGGGCGTTCTCGGATGCCTGCTGGTGCTGCCGCTGAACGGCATCACCACGGGAATCGGCAACGTCAATTTCGCCGAGACGGCCTTCAATTTCCACGTATCGCCCGCGATCATGCTGGGCGGCATTGTGTTCGCGGTGGTGCTGGGGAGCGTCGGGGGACTGTTTCCCGCGCGCATGGCCGCCAGGAAGGAAATCCTCACGGCCTTGCGGGAGACATAACGGGGAACCGATATGGACGCGGAACTGAAGAACCTGCAAATCGACCGCATCGAGCCGGCGCAGCGCGGAGCCTTCGCGATGGGCCATTCGCTGGATCATCGTCGGCGTCATCCTGTTCCTGCTGCTCGGCGCCTGGCGATTCACCGCCGCCCGGTTGAACTCCGCACCGGAGGTCCGCACGCAGGTCGTCACGGCGGTCAGCGCGGGCGCGGCGCCGCAGGGCGTCGTGCTCAACGCCACCGGCTACATCGTGGCCGCCCACAAGATCGAAGTGGCCGCCAAGGTGGTCGGCAAGGTGAAATGGATCGGCGTGGATAAGGGCGACCGTGTGAAGGAAGGCCAGGTGCATGGTGCGCCTGGAAGACGACGAATACCAGGCGCAGCTTCAGCAGGCCAAGGGACAGTTGGCGATGCTCCAGGCCAAGCTCGACGAGGCCCTGCACGGGTCGCGTCCGGAAGAGATCTCGCAGGCGCAGGCCAATGTGGAGGTCGGGCAAAGCGGATCTGGAAAACGCGCGCGTCTCGCTCGTCCGCAGCAAAGGCCTGGTGCGGGACGGCGTGGCCGCGGTGCAGACGCTCGACGATGCGCAGTCGCGCTACGACCAGGCGATGCACAAGCTCAACGCGCTGCAGAAGACTTACGAACTGGTGAAGCTCGGCCCGCGCCAGGAGGAGATCGATGCCCTGCGCGGCCAGGTGGAGCAGGCCAAAGGCGCCGTGGCGTATGCCGAAACCTCACTGACCAATACCGTGATCCGCGCGCCCGTCACCGGCACCATTCTGGAGCGCGCGGTCGAAAAGGGCGAGTTCGTCACCACCAGCTTCGTGGGCGACCGCGGCGCCAAAGGCTACGTGGTCTCGCTGGCGGACCTGAACGATCTCGAAGTCGAGCTCGATATCAGCCAGAACGATTTCGCCAAGCTGCACTCCGGCCAGCACGGCGTCATCACCACGGACGCGTTTCCGGACCGGAAATACGACGGCTTCATCAAGGAGATCTCGCCCGAAGCCAATCGGCAGAAGGCCACCGTGCAGATCAAAGTGAAGGTCGCGCAGCCGGACGATTACCTCCGTCCCGAGATGAACGCGAGCGTCGCGTTTCTTTCGGACGCGAAGCCGGACCCGTCCGAGGCCTCCGCCAAGCGCGTGATTCTGGTTCCGGCTTCGGCCGTGCGCGATGGCGCCGTCTTCGTGTTTTTCGACGGCAAGGCCGTGCGGCGCGCCGTGAAATCGGGCATGACCAGCAGCCAGGGCATCCAGATCGAAAGCGGCTTGAACGGCGGCGAGGACCTGATTCTCGACCCTCCCGCCGACTTGAAAGACGGCGACCAGGTGCGCCGGAAGGTTTGAACTATGAGCGAAACCGTCATCCAGACACGCGGTCTCACCAAGGAATTCGTGCGCGACGAATTTCACGTCGTGGCCCTCAAAGACGTGGACCTCGAGATTCAAAAGGGAGAGTTCGTGGCCCTGATGGGGCCGTCGGGCTCCGGCAAGTCCACGCTGCTGCACCTGATCGCGGCGATGGACCGGCCGACCGGCGGCGAAATCCGCGTGCTCGGCCACAATCTGCGCGAACTGAGCGAGCGCCAGATCGCCCACTGGCGGAATGAGCACGTCGGCTTCATCTTCCAGCAGTTCAACCTGATCCCCGTGCTCACCGCGCATGGAAAACGTGGAACTGCCGCTCAAGCTCACCAACCTCAAGAAGGCCGCGCGCGCTCGAGCACGCCACGACCGCTCTCAAACTGGTGGGTCTCGGCGACCGCATGGGCCACTATCCGCGGCAACTCTCCGGCGGACAGGAGCAGCGCGTCGCCATCGCCCGCGCCATCGTCACCGATCCCGGCCCTGATTCTGGCCGACGAGCCTACCGGCAATCTCGACGCCGCTTCGGCGGAGGAGGTGCTGACGATTCTCTCGAAGCTGAATCGCGACTACGGCAAGACGATCGTGATGGTGACCCACGATCCGCACGCCGCCCGTTTCGCCAGCCGCGTGCATCACCTGGAGAAGGGCGAACTGACGGCCGGTGCGGCAGGGTAGTGTTGCGTAAAGTTCAAGGGATATCATCCCGAACTCATCAGCTAAACTGCGCAGTTTGCCTGTCGTTATGGTATCCTGACGATAGATGCCGCCGAAGACTGCCGAGATGGATGTGGCCGGCCTGATTCAGGCGATCGGCCTGCTGGTGCGCCGGGTTCGAGCCGCCGCCGCATCGCACGAGCTCTCCTTGACCGAGTCCGGGGTCATGGCGCGCCTCGCGAAACATGGACCCGCGACAGCCGCCGAGCTGGCGCGCGCGGAAAGCATCAAGCCCCAATCCATGGCCGCGACCATCGCGGCGCTCGAAGAGCGCGACCTAGTCGAGCGCACGCCGCACCCCACCGATCGCCGCCAGATGAACGTTGCTCTGACCGCCAAGGGCGCTGGCCGTGCGGCAAGAGCATGAAGAACGCGAAACATTCCTGGCTCACGCAGGCCATCGCTCAGCTCGACAGGAAGGAACAGGAAACCCTGTTGGCGGCGGCCGGGATCATCCAGCGCCTGGCGGAGAAGGAGTCGAGCTCTCGTTCTCGCATGCCTGGCGGGCACTGCGGCACCGCAACTTCCGGCTCTACTTCGCCGGGCAAGGCATCTCGCTGATCGGCACCTGGATGACGCGGCTGGCCACGAGCTGGCTGGTCTACCGCCTGACCCACTCGGCGCTGCTGCTCGGCGTGGTCAGCTTCGCCGGGCAGATCGTCGCTTTTCTTCTGGGGCCGTTCGCCGGCGTCTGGGTCGAGCGGCTCCATCGCCGCCGCCTGCTGGTCTGGACCCAGGCCGCCGCTGCCGCTGCAGTCGCTTGCCTTGGCCGCGCTCACGCTGGCGCACATCATCACCTTCGGCGAAATCATCGCGCTGGCCGTGGTGCAGGGCTTCATCAACGCCTTCGACATGCCGGCCCGCCAATCCTTTCTCGTGCGGATGGTGGACGATCGGACCGACCTCGGCAACGCCATCGCCATCAACTCCTCGATGGCCAATGGCGCGCGGCTGATCGGCCCGGCCATCGCCGGCCTTCTGATCGCGGCGTTCGGCGAAGGCTGGTGCTTTCTGATCGATGGCATCAGCTACTTTGCCGTGATCGCCTCCCTGCTGATGATGCGCATCCGCCCCGACGTGATCCGTCGCACTCGGCCGGCATGTTCGAGCAGATGCGCGAAGGCTGGGACTACGTCCGCGGCTCTCAGCCCATCCGCACGATCCTCTTGCTCTTCGCGCTCATCAGCCTGATGGGCTATCCGTATATCGTGCTGATGCCCGTTTTCGCCGCCGAGGTGCTGCACGGCAGACGCGCACCACTCTCGGCTGGCTGACGGGAGCCTCCGGCGTCGGCGCGCTGCGTCGGCGATTTCGCTCGCCGCTCCGCAAGTCGGTCGCGGGTCTCACAGGCATGCTTCAGATCGCCGCGGCGTTGCTGGGCGTGCGCGCTGATCCTGTTCGGCCTCTCGCATTCCTTGTGGCTCTCGCTGGTGCTGATGGTCTTCGCCGGATTCGGACTGATGCAGTGCGCGGCCGTGAGCAACACCATCATCCAGTCGCTGGTGACGGAAGATAAGCGCGCCCGCGTCATGAGCTATTACACGATGGCCTTCTTCGGCGCGGCGCCGCTGGGCAGCCTGCTTGCCGGAGTGCTCGCCCACCGTATCGGCGCACCCGCCACGGTGATTGTTACGGGCGTCTTCTGCCTGGCCGGAGCACTCTGGTTTGCGCTCCATCTGCGACGGTTGAACGAACTCGTTCACCCGCTCTACCGGCAGAGAGGGCTCGTGGCTTGAGTTGAATGGAAAGGAAGATTCTCAATGTCTCTAACGCAGCTTGACGCGGTTCCGGCTCTGGTTGTCATCGACCTGCAAAAAGTTGTCGCCGGCCTGCCTCTTCAGGAGATCATCCAACGTTCGGCGCAACTCGCGCGTGCCTTTCGCGAGCGCAACTTGCCGGTAGTCCTGGTGAACACTGCCGGAAGGGCCCCCGGCCGTACCGACGCGGGACCTATGAAGTTCGAGCTTCCACCGGACTGGACGGAACTGCTTCCGGAACTCGACCGGCAGCCGGACGATTACACGGTCACCAAGGAGAGATTTGGCGCCTTCATCGGCACGGAGCTGGATGGAATCCTGCGCCGGCGCGGCGTCACACAAATTTTTCTCACGGGAGTTGCGACCAGCATCGGAGTGGAATCGACGGGCCGCAGTGCGTATGACTTCGGCTACAACGTCGTGTTCGTCAGCGATGCTATAGCCGACAGTGACGCCGCGATGCACCGTCACAGCGTCGAAAAGCTCTTTCCCCGGATCGGCGAGGTGACCACGGCAGAAAGCGTCCCGGCCCTTCTCGCTGCCCGCTCTTAGCAGGCGATCAAGCGGCGATATCCTCAATATCCAGGCGATTGTCCACAGCTTCGACGCCCGGAATCCGCCAGGCAATCTCTTCGGCTTCGGACGCGGCCGGCCATGAGCGCACCTTGCCTTCGAGGACCACGCGGGATCCGTTGTTGACTAACACGCGGATCCCTTCCGCATCTTTCGCGGCCAGTTGCACCAGGTTCTGCCGAACCTGCCGCGCGACTTCGGTGGAAGAAGCACCCGCCGGCGTCTCTATGCTGATCCGGTTCTCAATTCCGGCCGCGCCCGGCACCGTGGATAACGCCCGCTCGGCGGAGCTCCGCACAACCGGGTCATCGACTTCTCCCTCCAGGATCAACCGGCGGTTCTTCACCTCGAGGCGGACCGACCGCGGCACTTCGGCGTCGAGCATGCGATCTTCCGCGTCCGTGCGCAGTTCCTGGTCGTGCCACCGCTTTTCCAGATAGAGCAAGCAGCCGGCAATTACGATTCCCAGAGTTGCGCCCAGCACAACTCCGGTAATCGCCCCCTTTATTACATTCGGCATCAGGCCGGAAAGCAGCAGTGCTCCCAAAGTCCCGCCGACCGCTGCGCCAAGGATGATCGCGGCGATATAGAGGAAGGCATCTTTTTGCGCCATACGACTACCCCATTTCTCACCTCAAGAAGGTGCAATTGGGTGGCCGCAGACGGAATGCGCTACTTCTTGGCCGGTGCCGCGGACTTTTTTGCCGCGGTCGGAGCCTTCTTCGGTGCGGCGGCTGCCGGCGGTGGACCTACCCGCTTGATCGTCACCGTGATCAGTTTCACCGGGGTTCGCGGTTTGTCGTTGGCGCCGGTCGGCACGTGAGCGATTTTGTCCACCACGTCCTGGCCTTGCACCACCTGCCCGAACAGCGTGTACTGGCCGTTCAGCGAGGGATATGCGGTCTCGGTAATGAAGAACTGGCAGGCGCCGGTATTGCGCGAGCCAATGTTCGCCATGGCGAGCCTGCCCGGCTGATCGAACTTGAGGGCGGGGACGATCTCGTCCTTGATGGTGAAGCCGCAATCGGCCGACCCGGATCCGGTGGGATCGCCGGTCTGGATCATGAAATTCGGAATGACACGATGAAACGTGATGTTGTTGTAAAGCGGACGCCTTACCATCTGGCCGGTCTTCGGATCTTTCCACGCCTTCAGTCCTCTTGCCAGGGCGGAAAAGTTCCGCACCGTCATCGGAGTCTCTTTTTCAAAGAGACGGGCAGTGATGGTACCCATCGAAGTCCTGAAGATCGCGTACAAGCCGGGCTCCAGGGCGGGAGCGGCGCTCGTACCGGCAGGGGCCTGGGCCGGAGGAGGCGGAGTCTGTGCCCACAAGGCGCACGTGAAGGCCAGAGCTACAGGAAGCAGTTTCATTTAGTTCTCCGTGAATACGCATTCTATCCCGAATTCCGGCCGGTTTCTGTGTAACTGTGCGTACAGTGTCTGCATCGGCGAACCTGACACAATAGTCTCCAGAATCCGCCACCAGGCGGCACTTCAGCGAGGTATCGAATGAAAGCGCTGTGGCTGGTCCCGCTGTTTGCGCTGACGATGTTTGGCGCCGACGTTTCCGGCAAGTGGTCGGGGAGTATCGAAGTCTCCGATCCTTCGACCGGTGACAAAATTAACACTCCCGTCAAAGTTATATTCGATCAAAAGAACGGGACGGTTTCCGGTAAGATCGGCAGGACCGAAGACGATCAGACCGAGGATATCCGCAACGGTAAGCTGGATGGCAATAAACTAACCTTCGATGTGCAGCCGCCCGAGGCGACGAGCGCCATGAAGTTTCAACTCGTGCTGGTAGCTGACGATCGTATCGAAGGAGAGATGAAAGGAGCGGTGGACGTTGGCAACGTTTCCGGCAAGGTCACTTTACAAAAGGACAAGTAGCCCTATTTAGTCAGTTCCATCTGTAGCTGCCGGTAGGCCGCTTCGTCGTAATTGTTTTTCAACCGCATCCGCCCCTCGGTCTTCGGATCTCCGGGGCGGGGTCCCCGCTTCTGGAGGGCGAATCCCAGCAGGGAGGTAGCATCGGCGTCATTCGGATTGCGCGCCAGCGCGTCCCGGAAGCTGGCAGCCGCTTCGTCGAACTGCCCGGCGTGCCATTGTGAGTATCCCAGGTTGAAGTAGAAGTCCGGATCGGAATCGTCCCCTTCCAGGGCTTTTCGGAAATTCGCAATGGCCGCCGTGAAGTTTCCGCGCCGGTCCTGCACCGCTCCCAGGTTGTTGTACACCTCGTTCAGGGGCATAGAGGCCGCCACCAGTTCGAAGCTCTTTTCGGCGCCCTCGAAATCCCCGGTGTGGAAGCGTGAGAGCCCGAGAAAGAACTGCGATTCCAGGTAGTGCGGATCCTTCTGGCCCACCCGTACGAACCAGTTCTCCGCAGTCTTGTAATCTTTCTTCTCCCACGAGGTCCGCGCCAGTTGGAAGCATGGCTGCGAATAGTGCCCGTCGAGCCGGGCTGCCTGTGTGAACAGGCGATGCCGCTGTTCCGGAGAGGCGCTCAGCAGGCCGCGAATATAGCTTTCCACGGCATCGATACGCACCGGCGGCCGGGCCTTCAGGAATTCTTCCTCGCTGGGCGCGGTCTTCGGCCGCAGTGTTTCGAGCGCCTGCCAGCCCATTCGCGCTTCGATCGCCGCCAGGTCTTCGAGCGCGCCCGTCTGGCTGAACGGTGCGCCCAGGTGGAGCTGCTTCAGGTCCAGAATGTGCGCCGTAATACGGATCGACCCGCGCGTCGGCGGCGCCCCGGGAGCCGGCGCGGCTGGCTGCAGCAGTTCGTACTCTCCGTAGATCACCAGCGAGGCATCGAGTGCTTCTCCCAGCTTGATCACCGAAGCGTGCGTGAGTTCCGCGCCCGGGCGCAGCGAGAGCCGCCGGTAGGCCTCCATCCGGTCCTCCCGGTCGAGCACCAGCAGTCCCTCGGAGGCCAGCGAGTCGCGGACCGATTCCGCGATGCTCTCGCCGATCCAGTCCAGGTTGGCCTCGCTGGTGTGATTGAAGAACGGGAGCGCCAAAACCGTTTCGGCGCGCAGGACCCCGCCGCACAGCACGGCCAGAAGAAAAAACCGCAGCATGAAATTTTAGTGTAACAGCGGGGAAGGGCCTGACCGCTTGAGCACGCTCTTCACCATCTCCGCTTTATCCCTCGCCTCGTCGTCGGTGGGGTCGAGCGTCAGCGACTGCTCGAACTGTTCGAGCGCTTCGGGAAAGCGGCTTTGGAGCATCAGCTGAGTGCCCAGCCGGGTCCGCAGGGGCGCCGATTTCGGCTCGAGCGATACCGCCTCGCGCAGGCAATCGATCGCTTCCCGGCGGCGCCCGGCCTCGGCCAGTTGGTCGCCCTGCCCGCCCAGCGCCGCGGCCAACCCCTGGCGGCTGTGCTCGTCGAGGGGATAAACCTTATCCACCGTGCGGAAATTCTCCACCGCCTCCCCATACTGCGCCGATTTCACCTGCGCCCTCGCCAGGTTCAGCCGCGCGGCTGTGAACTCCGGCCCCAGTCGCACCGCCGCTTCGTACTGGCGGATCGCTTCCGCCGTCAAGCCCAAGCCTTCGAGCCCCGCGCCGAGCATGTTGTGGCTCTCCGCGCTCCGTGGCCGCAGCCGTACCGCCTCCTCCAGCATGCTCACAGCGTCGGCCGTCTCCAGCCGGCTGAGTAGCACCGCCCCGAGGTTGAAGCGAGCCTCGAAATCGTCAGGGTTGCGCTCCAGGCGGTGCCGGAAGACGGCTTCCTGCAATTCGCGCCGACGGTCATCGTCTCCCCTCGGCAGCACCTGAAGCCAAAGATGCGACATCTCGTCGGTGGCCTGGTTCCCCGCGCGAACGCGGCGCGGCGGCTGGTTCGGATTGCGCACATTCGCGGCCGAATTGTCATAGTGATACCGCATCGAAATCACCGACCCCTTGGGGAGGAACACCGGCTCGCGGTAATGGTAAACGGCCTGCCAGTTGGAATCCCAATCCGGGATGCGGATCAGCCACTTCCGCTCCCCCGAAGGCAGCGTGGCGTATCCTTCGAGCAGCTTGCCCAGGTAATGCGCGTGCGGGTAGACGGCGAGTACGTCCGCATCCATCGGCAGGGTGAAATCGTCGGAGACCAGGAAGTCCTTCGCGCCGGCTGGAATGTCGAGCGCCGCGTCGTTTTCGAGCTGGACCAGCAGCGGAAAGCGCGTGGGCGGGTCATCGGTGAAGTACAGCCCGATCCTGGGCCGCACCTCCTCCGGCTTTCCCGAGGGCTGCAGGTGCGTGTTCAGCACCAACTCATTGCCGGGGTCGAGCCGCCAGGCAAAGCCCGGGGGCTCCTGGTACGGCATCCCGCCCGGTTTCCAGAACAGGAAGTGCCCGTCGGGGTCGAACGGGCTGCGCATGATCGCGAGATCCATTCCGCCGAAGCCCTTGCCCGGCGCGACTTCCTCGAGATGCGCCATACCCATGCGGTCGATCAGCAGGTTCGCATGGTGCACCAGCCGCCGCTCGCCCGGCCGGATCTCGATGGCGCGCACGTACCGCCGCTTCGTCAAACGCGGCGCGAAAATGAAATTCCAGTAGACGTCGGGGCCGGATGCCGGAAGCGCGAACGATCCGCCCGCTTCCAGCACCAGGTCCGGCTTCCCGAGCTGCCAGCCCTGTTCGAAATGCGGCGGCGCCGGTGTCTCCGCGGCGGGGCCCTCCGGCGCTCCGGCCTTTACCCACGCTGCGATGGTCTGGATTTCGGACGCGCTCAGCCGGCGTTCGCCCTGGAAATCGCCGTATCCCTTCTCCGGGAGCCATGGCGGCATGTAGCGGCGCTCGGTGACCGCCTCGATCAAGGTGGCCCGCCGCTTCACATCGGCATAACTCAGCAGGGAGAACGGCCCGGCCTCGCCCGGCCGGTGGCAGGCGGCGCAGGAGCGGTAGACGATCGGCGCAATATCATGCGCGAAAGTGGGAGCTCCGGCGGCATGCGCCGCCGAAACCATCAGGAGGTAAACTGCCGCACACGCTCCAACGCATCCTGCTGGACCGCCGGATCCGCGCCGAAACCCTTCAGCCATATGAGCCCTTGTTCTCTTCGGAACCAAGTGATTTGACGTTTGGCATACTGCCGCGTGTTTCGTTGCGCGTAAAAAACCGCGTCGCGGGGGCTCAATTCACCCCGTAGCATCTGTAGCGCCTGGGTATAGCCATGCGACTCGAAGGGCTTCGAGGAAGCCGGGAAGCCCAGCGCCAGAATTCCCTGGATCTCCTCCACCAGGCCACCCTCGAACATCTGGGCGCAGCGCAGGTCGAGCCGCCGGTAAAGCTCGTCGCGGTCAGGCAGCAGGCCGAGTTTCAGTGTGCGATAGCCCTCGAGCGCGTCGCGCCCCTGGCGGAAAAGCTCGGTCACCGGGCGCCGGGTCAGCAGGCAGACTTCGAGCGCGCGAGTCACCTTGGGCACGTCGTTGGCGTGGATGCGCGCGGCTGCATCGCGGTCCAGCCGCCGCAGGATGCGATGGAGCGATCCCGGTCGGCGCATCTCGCGAGCCGCCAGGCGATCGCGGACCGCCTGGTCGCGCGACGGCCCCTCGAACAGGCCGTCCACCAGGGCGCGCAGGTAAAATCCCGTGCCGCCCGCGACCACCGGAAGCCGGCCGCGACTGGTGATCTCCGCTACGGCCGTCCGCGCCAGGCGGGCATACTCCCCGGCGGTGAATAGCTCATCCGGGTCTGCGATGTCCATGAGGTGGTGCGGAATCCCCCGCCGCTCGGAGGGCGCCAGCTTGGCGGTTCCGATATCGAAGTGGCGGAAGACCTGGAGCGAGTCGCAGTTCACGATCTCGCCGTGGAATTCCTCGGCGATCCGTAGTGCCAGTTCGGACTTTCCGGAACCGGTCGGCCCCAAGATTGCAACCAGGGGATGGGCCCGCGCGTCTCCGGCATCAGGCCTCGCAGATTCGTTCAATAAGGTTCTCGGGGGCACAGATGTCATCGGGCCTTATGTCGCAACCTCGGTATACAATAAAAAAGTGATCTTCGACCTTCACGAGGGGCCCCCCGGCGGTCGAAAGAAAGTAAAGACTTCATGTCCCGGATAGCCAAAGCGCTTCTTTGCCTCGCTCCTATAGTCGGGTCGGTCTACGCTCAATCCGCTCAGACACCGCCCGCAACCACCACAGCCCCGGACAACAAAGCCGGAGCCTATTATAACTTTGCCATGGGCCGCCTTTACGCGGAGCTGGCGGCATCGGACGGAGGCAAGACCGACTACGTATCCAAAGCGATCGGATACTACCAGGAAGCACTGAAGCTCGATCCCTCCGCAAGCATCGTCTTTGAAGAGCTGACGGACCTCTACATCCAGACTAACCGTCTGCGCGACGCCGTGTCTCAGGCCGAGGACATGCTGAAGCAGGATCCGAACAACCTCGATGCGAGGCGGATGCTCGGTCGTATTTACACGCGGATGGTAGGCGACAGCCAGCCCGGGCGTGTTCCCGAGGAGTACCTGCGTAAGGCTATCGACCAGTACGAAAAGATCACCGTGGCCGATCCCAAGGACGCGGAAAGCTGGGTGATGCTGGGCCGGCTGTATCGCGCCTCCAACAAGTCTCCCGAATCGGAAAAGGCGTTCAACCAGGCGCTGAAAGCGGACCCGGATAACGAAGACGCGCTCACCGGCATCGCCATGCTGTATGCCGACCTCGGCGATACCAAGGCCGCCATCGAAAAGCTGAAGGCAGTCACCGAAAAGTCGCCGAACGACCGCCTGCTGGCGATTCTGGCCGATCAGTACGAACAGGCTCACGACTATAAAGATGCTGCGGAGGCCCTGCGCAAGGCTTATGAGATCGCGCCAGACAATGGCCGCATTGCGCACGGACTGGCGAAGGATCTGCTTTATTCCGATCAGTTCGACGAAGCTCTGAAGCTGTACCTGCAGCTGGCCGCCGACGAGCCGCGCGACCAGGAAATCCCGGCAAATATCGCCGAGATCTATCGTGCCAAGCGCGATTTCGCGAAGGCCCACGAGTACCTGGATAAAGCCAAGGCGATGAATCCGAGCAACCTTCAGGTGCGCTATGAAGAGGTAAAGCTGCTCGAGACCGAGAACAAGACCGACCAGGCGATTGCCGCGCTGAAGTCGATGATCGAGGATACATCGCGCAAAACTTACTCCGATGCGGAAGCCGGCGTTCGCGCCACCATGCTGGAGGAATACGGCATTCTGCTCCGCAGCCAGGAGCAGTACCCGCAGGCCGTCGACGCTTTCCACCAGTTGGCCGCCCTGGGCGGCGATCGCGCGCCGCGCGCCGCGGTTCAGGTGATTGACACCTACCGCCAGCAGAAAGATTATGCGTCGGCGCTGAAGGAAGCCGATGCCGCGTTGAAGAAATTTCCTGATGAGCGCATGGTGAAGGTCGAGCACGCCACCGTTCTGGGCGACCTGGGCAAGGTGGATGAAGCCGTCGCCGAGATGCGGACGCTGCTGAAGGGCGATCACGACCGCGACACGCTCCTTACCATTGCTCAGATTTACGATCGCGGCCGCCGCTATAACGACGAGGCCAAGGTCCTGGACGAAGCCGAGAAGCTCTCAAAATCGACGGACGACCAGGCTGGTGTCTATTTCCTGCGCGGCGCCATGTACGAGCGCACCAAGAAGATCGATGCTTCCGAGGCCGCCTTCCGCAAGGTGATCGAGCTCGATCCGCAGAACGCCGGCGCGTTGAACTACCTCGGTTATATGCTGGCCGACCGCAACGTCCGCCTGGATGAAGCGGAGAAGCTGATCGCGAAGGCGCTCGAAATCGACCCCGACAACGGCGCGTATCTCGACAGCCTCGGCTGGGTGTACTTCCGCGAGGGCAAGCTGGACCAGGCCGAGGGCATACTCATCCGCGCTCTCGACCGCATCGGCCAGGACCCGACGGTTCACGAGCACCTCGGCGACGTCTACTTCAAGCTCGGCAAGACGCGGGAAGCGATCGGCCAGTGGCAGGCTTCCATCAAGGAATACCAGACCGCTGCCGCCAGCGACCGCGACCCCGAAGAGATGTCGAAGGTCAACAAGAAGCTCGACGCCGCGCGTGTCCGCCTGGCGCAGGAAACCAAGAAATAGGGGCAGCCTCCGGGCCTGCCCCTATCCGGGTGGGCCTAGTCCCTCCGCTTCAAGGTGGGGCGTTCGTCCTGGTCGGTTTTCTGAGGATTGCCGTCGGCATCCTCGGAGCCGGTTCCTTCGCGATGACGTAAGGTCGGCTGCCCGTCGTCGTGGCCTTCGGGTTTGCGGCGATTTTCGAGCGCGGCCAATCGTGCCTTCACGTCCATGAATTCCGAAGTGTTGAGGACGTATTCCTCTTTGGGCGCGAAGTCCTCCTGGATCTCCTTTTGCGCGGCCGCGATCCGGTCCTCCGTCATCGGATGGGTTGAAAACACTTTCGACAGAGCTCCGGGTTTCCGCTTTTCGAGTGTCTCCAGTTTTTCGAAGAAATCCACGAAGGCGGTGGGGTCGTAGCCCGTCTTATACATGTATTGCAGCCCCAGGTGGTCCGCCTCTGCTTCGAAGGCCCGGGAGAATCTAAGGAACCCCAGGGGCACAATGGCTCCAGCGCCCTGATAGATCGCGTAGCCGGCCCATCCACCCATGAAGATCAGGGGCAGGGTGGCGTAGTTGGCCAGTTCTCCGCGGGTCGCCTGGCGGGTGCCGTGGCGCGCGGCCACATGCGCGATTTCGTGCGACATCACACCGGCCAGCTCGGCCTCATTATCGGCCTTGAGAATCAGACCGGTGTTGACGAAGAAGAAGCCCCCAGGCAGTGCGAAGGCATTCACTTCATCGGAGTCGACGACCTTGATGGTGAAGGGCACCTTCGCGTCGGAATTGCGCACCAGGTTCTGGCCCAGACGGTTTACGTACTCGGCAATCACCGGGTCATCGACAATTTTGGCCTGCCGTTCGACCTCTTGAGCCATCTGCTTGCCGAGCGCAATCTCTTTCTCGAGCGAATAGAAGTTGACCCCTTTGCCGACATCGCGATTGCCGATTTCGTCCGGGTCATCCTTTTTGTCCTTCTTGTTTTTCGCGACGCCGGCGGTGGTGATCAGGCAGACAGCCAGGGCCAGACGGGCGGCGTTCCGAACATAACGAGCTTTCACGGAACCCTCCAGGCAGTGTTTTCCTGCGGCTATTCCGAACATACGCCCCGGTCGAACGCGGGGACATACTGTAACCTCAGTAATTTCGGAGGAAACACCGGGGGAGAAGGGGTGGAAGCGCGTTTCCCATTACAATTTAGGATTGAGGCAGATCTCTTTTGAAGTGGTGGCCGAGTGTCCCCACACCCGAGCCCGCGCGGGCCTGCTGCACACGCCGCACGGCACCATCGAAACCCCGATCTTCATGCCGGTGGGCACCCAGGCCACGGTCAAAGGCCTGACCCAGCGCGACCTGGCTGAGGATCTCGACGTCCGCATCCTGCTGGCCAATACCTATCATCTTTATCTGCGCCCGGGCCATGAATTGATCCGTAAACTCGGCGGCCTTCACCGCTTCATGTCCTGGCCCAACGCGATCCTTACCGATTCCGGCGGCTTCCAGGTCTTCAGCCTCAGCGGACTGCGCAAGATCACCGACCGCGGCGTGGTTTTCCAATCGCATCTGAACGGCGATCTCCACACCTTCACGCCGGAATCCACCGTGGATGTGCAACTGGCGTTCGGCAGCGACATCCTGATGGTGCTCGACGAGTGCCCGGAATACCCCGTCAGCCACGAATACGCGCGGGAAAGCATGCACCGGACGGTCCGATGGGCCCGCCAGGCCAATACGCATTTCCTGGGGCGGATCGCGCAGAGCCCTACACGCCATGCACTGTTTCCGATCGTCCAGGGTTCGATGTTCCCGGATCTCCGCCGGGAATGCGCCACGGCGCTCGTCGATCTCGATGCCGATGGCTATGCGATTGGCGGCCTCTCTGTAGGCGAGCCGCGTCCGTTGAGCCTCGAAATGGTGGAAGCCACCGAGGAGATTCTGCCACGCTCGCGGCCCCGCTATGCGATGGGCGTGGGGATGCCGGCCGAACTCCCCGAATACGTGGCACGCGGGATCGACATGATGGATTGCGTACTGCCCTCGCGCAACGCCCGCAACGGATGCCTGTTCACCTCTCAGGGGCGCGTCATCATCAAACACGCACGTTACAAGGATGACGAGCGGCCTCTGGACGAGAATTGCCAATGTTATACTTGTTCCAGATACTCCCGAGCATACCTTCGCCATCTGTTCCAGTCCGGGGAGATTTTATACGCCGCGCTGGCCACCCGTCACAATATCAAGCGGTATCTTGACATCATGCGCGAGATCAGGTGCGCTATAATAGCGGGTCAGTTTCCAGAATACTTGAGGTGTGTTCATTCCGCGTGTGAAAGCGCGGAGTGATCTCTCCGTTTGGTCACAACGTGATTCTGAATCTTCTTTTTCTGCAAACGCCGTCGTCAGGCGGCTCCCAACTGGGCATGATGTTGCCCATCCTACTGATATTCGGAATCTTCTATTTCTTATTGTTCCTTCCGATGCAGCGCCAGCGGAAGCAGCAGCAGAAGATGCTCGCCGGCCTGGAAAACGGCAATACGGTAGTGACCAGTGGCGGGATCATCGGAACCATCGTCGCCGTCGAAGCGGACGACACTCTGGTCATACGCGTCAAGCCGGATAACATTAAGATCCAGGTATCCCGGAGTTCGGTGTCGAGTCTGGTCACCGGCGACGCGAAGAAGTAGGATTATCAAAAGCAGGCTCTAAACTCCCATGAAGAAGAATGTGAAAGTCCGTAGCGTAGTCATCGTTGCGACAATTCTGCTGTGTGTTTTCGGCATCATCGGATTCCCCAAGTCGATGGCGGAGCTGAAACAGAATTTCTCGGACAACATCCGGCTCGGTCTCGACCTTAAGGGCGGCAGCCATCTCGTCATGACCGTGCAGGTGCAGGACGCGGTGAAGGCGGACGCCGAGCAGAGCATGGAGCGGCTCAAGGAAGATCTCAAGAAGCAGAACATCACCTGGGCCAGCATGGATGTCAACGAACCGCAGAGCGTCGCGGATGCGAACAAGGTCGATCTGACGATTAAAGGCGTGCCGATCACCCAGACCGCGGCGTTCCGCAGCGTGGTGAGCGAGCGCTATCCCACCTATATTCTGACCGCGGTCAACTCCACCGATTACACGATGCGGTTGAGACCCACCGACCTGAGCAGCCTCGAGAAGGACACGGTGCAGCGCACGATGGATACCATCGGCAACCGCATCGACCAGCTCGGACTGGCGGAAAAGGCGGTACAGCAGTATGGTGGCGGATCGGATGATCAGATCCTGGTCCAACTGCCGGGCGTCGACGATCCCGCGCGCGTGAAGGAACTGATCGGCACGGCCGCGGTTCTCGAAATCGACGACGTGAAGGATGGTCCCTTCTCGAGCCGTGATGCGCTGCTGGCACAGCACGGCGGGGTTCTGCCTCTCGGCACCAAGCCGGTGAAGGCGATTGCGCGCGGCGGATCGGAAGGCGAACAGTGGTACCTGGTCAGCAAGGTGCCGGTGATCTCCGGCCGCGAAATGCGCAACGCGCACGCCGGGCAGGACGAGCTCCGTAAATGGGAAACGGATTTCACTCTCTCGCCCGATGCCGGAAAGCGCTTCGGCCGCTACACCGGTGACAATATCGGCAATCGCCTCGCCGTGGTTCTCGATAATCAGACCGTAAGCGTCGCCACGATTCAGGCCCGGATCGAAGATTCCGGCCGCATCACCAACCTCGGCAGCCAGCAGGAAGCGGAAGACCTGTCGCGCTACCTGAGGTCCGGCTCCCTGCCGGCCAGTGTCCGCTACGATGAAGAGCGCTCGATCGGCCCGTCGCTCGGCGCCGATTCGATTCACGAGGGCTTCGTGGCCGGCCTCGTCGGCCTGTTGGCCGTCATCCTCGTGATGCTGCTCTATTACAAGCGCTCCGGCGTGAATGCGGTTCTGGCCCTGGTGTTGAACACCGTGATCCTCTTGGCCGCGATTTCGTATTTCCACGCGGTCCTGACGCTGCCCGGTATCGCCGGCGTGATTCTAACCATCGGTATGGCGGTGGACTCCAACGTCCTGATCTTCGAGCGCATCCGTGAAGAGTTGCGCGCGGGTAAGGGCGTGATCGCCGCAGTCGACACCGGCTTCAATAAAGCCTGGTGGACCATTGTCGATACGCACGTTACCACCGTAGTCTCCTGCGCCTTCCTGTTCCTTTTTGGGGAAGGACCGGTAAAGGGATTTGCGGTAACATTAACAATCGGTTTGATCGCAAACATTTTCACCGCCGTGTTCGTCTCCCGCACGATCTTCGATTGGGAGCTATCCGGACGCCGGCAGGCGGAAGCTTTGAGCATCTGAGCGGTTTTTTCGATAACGAGATCCGTTCGGGAACAAATTTGAAAAGGCTGGTGTCCAAGGTACTGTAGGACACCAGCACGGCAAGTTTCGATGGAATTATTCAAGAACACGAATTTCGACTTCCTCGGGAAGAAATGGCCGTTCATTATTGCCTCGCTGGTGCTGACGGTGGCCGGATTGGCAAGTATCGTCATTAGCGGTGGGCTCAAGTACGGGATCGATTTCAAGGGTGGCGCCCTGATGACTGTCAAGTTTGCCGGCGCGCCCCCGCTCGATAAGATCCGGACTGCGATGTCCCATTCGAACCAGATCAAGGGCGAAGTTTCCGTCCAGAACTTCACCGGTGCCACTGCTCAGAACGAAGTGGAGATCGGCACGGAGCTGCAGAGCGAAGCGCAGTTGAACATCAACCGCCAAGCGATGGAGCAGGTGCTGACCCAAACCTTCGGCGGTGCCTCATCGGGCAAGCTGGACCTGAACAACGCGAGCCAGGAGGCGCTGGCGCAGCGCCTGCAGGACCCCCTGGCAAACGCGGGCATTCCGATGAGCCAGCAGCAGCTGCAGCAGCTCGCCCGCGACATTCTGAAAGTCCGCGATTCCGAGCACTCCGGCCTGATCACCAATTACAGTGAACTTTCGTCCGTACCGGGCCTGAATGCTGGTATCATGAACACTCTCAAAAAGGAGACGTATCTGGCACCGTTTCACGTAATGCAAGTGCAGATGGTTGGGCCGAAGGTCGGCGCGGATCTTCGGAACAAGGCATTTCTGGCCACCCTGTATGCACTTGGCGGGATGCTGATCTACATCGCGTTCCGCTTCGAGTGGATCTACGGCCTGGGCGCGGTGATCGCGGTGTTCCACGACACGATCATCACGATCGGCCTGTTCTCCATTTTCAAAGAAGAGATTTCGATGACGGTGATCGCGGCCCTGCTGACCCTGGTCGGCTACTCGATGAATGATACGATCGTCATCTTCGACCGGATCCGCGAGAATCTGAAAATCTCGCGGCGCGAGCCGCTCGAACAAGTCATGAACCGCTCGGTCAACCAGACCTTGAGCCGAACCGTCATGACATCCGGCCTGACTTTCCTGACAGTGATTGCGCTGTTCCTGTTCGGTGGTCCGGTGTTGCACGGCTTCTCTTTTGCGCTGGTTTGTGGAATTATTGTCGGGACGTATTCCTCGGTGTTCATCGCCAGTCCGATCGTGCTGTTCTGGCATAACTACACCGATAAGCGGCGGCGGACCGCGCCGGCGGTAGCGCCGTCGCCGAGGACCGACGCAGTCCGAAGAAGTCCGACGAAGGCGGTTAAGTAGAACGGCCCGCGGCGCTGCTGGGCACGGGCGCACGCGGTCGACAAGGAAAGGAAGCTTCTTATGTTTGAGCAGACATTCGTAGGCGGCGGGAAGACAAAGAAGACCTGGACGGTCCTGGTGGCATTTATCGGCCAGATCGTGCTGATCGTCGTAGCAGTCATCATCCCGATGATTTACTTCGACGTGCTTCCCACCGCGCAGTTGACCAGTTTTCTCGTGGCGCCGCCGCCGCCACCTCCTCCGCCTCCTCCGCCCGCGGCCGCTCCTCCCGTCAAGGTCGTGAAAGTGATCCCGCGTCAGTTCGACGCTGGAAAGCTCATGGCGCCGAAGGTTGTCCCGAAAGAAATAGCGGTCATTAGAGAGGAAGAGCTTCCGCCTCCGTCGGCCGGTGTTGGTGGTGTCGTTGGCGGCGTGCCTGGTGGCGTGGCCGGCGGTGCTGCCGGCGGCGTCCTCGGCGGCATTATCGGTGCGGTTCCCTCCGCGGCTCCGCCTCCTCCTCCGCCCGAGAAGAAGGCGCCGCCACCGCCGCAGCGTATTCGCGTAGGCGGCAACGTCCAGCAGGCGAAGCTGATCCGGCAGCCGCATCCTGTCTATCCTCCGCTGGCCAAGCAGGCGCGCATTTCGGGCGTTGTGCGGCTAAGCGCCGTATTTCGAAAAACGGCACGATTCAGAACTCCAGGTGATCAGCGGCCACCCGCTGCTGGTCCAGGCCGCTATCGAAGCGGTGAAACAGTGGGTATACCAGCCGACCCTCCTGAACGGGGAGCCGGTCGAGGTGGTCACTCAAATCGACGTGAACTTCACGTTGAGCCAGTAACCGGAAGTTCCCTGGGAACGTTAGAAGAGAAGCAGTAACAAATCAACTCGCAGGAGAGAGAAACGAAAATGCTTTTGCAATTGCATGTATGGGCGCTTTATTTGCTCC
The DNA here is from genome assembly GCA_963796675.1 of Terriglobia bacterium. Taxonomy (GTDB): domain Bacteria; phylum Acidobacteriota; class Terriglobia; order Bryobacterales; family Bryobacteraceae; genus CAWCDJ01. The sequence goes on along the minus strand of CAWCMS010000008.1, from coordinate 271,935 downwards.
AGGACAGCAGCGGAGTCAGCTGGGACCCCATCCACCTCTGGACTCAGATGGGCGCTCTGGCCAAGGCAGTCGTCATTGGCCTGTTCATCATGTCGGCCTATTCCATCGGCGTCATGATCGACCGCCTCATGGCTTACAATGCCGCTCGTAAGCAGTCCCGGGCGTTCGCCCCGGCGGTTGCCGGCGCGCTGCGCGAAGGCAAGCTGGATGAAGCCATCAAGATCGCCGATCGCTACAAGAAGAGCCACCTGGCGAAGGTTGTGGTGGCCGGTCTGCAGGAATTCCAGGCGCACCAGATCAGCTCCGAAATTCCCGGTGAGGAAATCGAAGCTTCCAAGCGCGCTCTCGAACGCGCCGAAGCCATCGTTCACGCCGAACTGAAGCGCGGCGTCAGCGGCCTGGCGACCATCGGTTCCACGGCTCCGTTCGTCGGACTGTTCGGAACGGTCGTCGGCATCATCAACGCGTTCAAGGGAATTTCGACCGAAAAGTCCACCGGTCTCGGCGCGGTGGCCGGTGGTATTTCGGAAGCCCTCGTGACCACCGCTATCGGTTTGTTCGTGGCTATTCCCGCGGTCTGGATGTTCAACTACTTCACGAACAGGATCGAAGCGTTCGACGTGGAGATGGGCAACTCCAGTTCCGAGCTGATCGACTACTTCCTGAAGCGGTCGCAGCGTGGCGCCGGCGCCCGCAAGTAATTGGTGTTGTGAACCTCGGCCGTGTCGGGCCGTGGCAAAATACAGGATCCGGCGAGTTGAAAAGGGGGAGCTCCCCTGCGGAGCTCCCGCCCCTGCCGAGTTCCGTGGAGAACACGATGGCGAATAAGAAGGATAGTAACGGGAAGAAGTACAAAGCTCCGCCGCCAGTCGCCGACATCAACGTCACGCCCATGGTGGACGTGATGCTGGTGATGCTGATCATCTTCATGGTCATCACGCCGATGTTGTCGAAGGGCGTCAGCGTGGATCTGGCGAAGACCAAGAATCCAATCCCGATGCAGGCGGCCGATAAGAGCGACGCGATCGTTTGTCGCGATCACGCGTGACGGAAAGACCTACCTCAGCACCACGCAGATGCCCCCGGAAGACCTCCCCGCAAAGGTGAAGGATCTTCTGACCAACCGCGTCGATAAAGAGGTCTTCGTGAAGGCCGACTCTCGCGCCCGATATGAGAAGGTCGTGGACGTCGTCGACAATCTGCGCGCCGCCGGTGTGGATCACCTCGGTCTCCTTACCGAGCAGGTTCAGGACAAAATCAAACCTTCGAGCGCTTCGGCTCCTGCCGGTGCGCCCGCCGGACAATAGGCTTTCATAAAGGAGCAATTCTATGGGAATGGCAGTCGGCGGACCCGGTGGCGGTCCGAAAGCTGATATCAACATGACGCCGATGATCGACGTCCTGCTGGTGCTGATCATCATCTTCATGGTGATCACGCCCTTGACGCCGAAAGGGTTGGAGGCCCTGGTACCGCAGCCGCCTCCGCCCAATCAGCCCCCCAACCAGTCGGACCAGCGCACCGTCGTCATCGTCATTGACAAAGACCACAAGTATTCGATCAATAGCGATCCGGTCGCTGAAGACCAGTTGGGAGACCGGCTGGAGCAGATCTTCAAGACGCGCGCGGAACGCGTGGTGTTCGTCAAAGGCGATCCCTCGATCGAATTCCAGTGGGTGGCAAAGGCGATCGACATGGCGCACGGCGCGGGTATCGATAAGGTGGGGCTGATGACCGCCAAAGTGGAGGCCGGACAATAGCCATGCGTAAATCGATCCTCGTTCTCTTCGTCGCCGGAGCGGCGCTTCTGGCGACGGGCTGCACGCAGCTCCAGGCGCGCAACGAGCTGAACAAAGGGGTGCAGGCGTTCAAGTCGGCGCAGTATTCCGATGCCGTCGAGAGCTTCAAGAAGGCCGTGGAATACGATCCGAATTTCCCGACCGCCCGCCTCTACCTGGCCACTGCGTATATGCAGCAGTACATCCCGGGCGCAGATTCGCCCGAGAATAATCAGATGGCGCAGGCCGCTCACGACCAGTTCATGAAGGTTCTCGAACAGAACCCGAATGACAAGGTGGCGATCGCTTCCATCGCTTCTTTGTATCTCAACCAGAAGAAGTGGGACGATTCCCAGAAGTGGTACGAGAAGCTGACCGCGGTCAATCCCAACGATAAAGACGCGTTCTATAGCGTCGGCTTCATCGCCTGGTCCAGGTGGTATCCGGCTTACGGCACCGCCCGCGCCAACCTCGGCATGAAGCAGGAAGACCCAGGTCCGATCAAGGACAAGAAGGTCAGGGAAGAGCTGAAGGCCAAGTACGGTCCGGTGATCGATTACGGTTTGCAGTCGCTCGACAAGGCGCTCCAGATCGATCCTGAGGACGACGACGCCATGGCTTATGAGAACCTTCTGATCCGCGAACGTGCGGACCTGATGGACTCGAAGCAGGAATACGAGCAGCAAGTAAAGATCGCTGACGACTGGGTCCAAAAGGCACTGGCCACCAAGAAGGCCAAGGCCGAGAAGAAAGCGAACCAGAGCGCCGGCGGTATCGTAGCGGATACGCCGAAATAGTCATCTCCCATGGGCGGGCCGGCGCCATACCGGCCTGCCCGCTCCTCTCCCCCTGCTACAATCGAATCAGAGTGGCTTTCGAGTCCCCCAGCGTTTCGGAGTCAGTACCCCAAGACCCTCTGCCTGATCCGGCGGAACAGCTCTATCGCGAACTGGAATCGAAGATCCGCGAATACCGCCCCAAGGAAGATCTCAGCACCCTCCAGAAAGCCTTCCACTTCGCCAGCAAGTATCACGAAGGACAGACCCGTAATTCGGGCGAGCCCTACATGGTGCATCCCGTGATGGTGGCCCATATTCTGGCCGACATGCGGATGGACGTCGTCGCCATGGTGACAGGTCTGCTGCACGACGTGGTCGAGGATACCAGCGTCACGGTCGAGCAGGTGCGCAAGGAGTTCGGCGAAGAGGTCGCGCGCTGCGTGGACGGCCTCACCAAACTCAGCAAGCTCGATGTTTTTTCCGCCGAAGACCGGCAGGCCGAGAGCTTCCGGAAGATGCTGCTCGCCATGGTGGAGGATATCCGCGTCATCATGGTGAAGCTCGCCGACCGCATGCATAACATGCGGACGTTGGGATATCTCAGCCCGGAACGCCGCGAGCGCATCGCGCGCGAGACCATCGAGATTTACGCGCCCATCGCCCATCGCCTCGGAATGGGGAAGATCCGCGGGGAGCTCGAAGATCTGGCGTTCCAGTACCTCGAGCCGGAATCCTACGAAGAGATCCTGCGGGCTATCGAGTCCCGCCGCCATTCGAACGAGGAATTCCTCAACGAAATTCGCGCGACGGTGGAATCCGAGCTCCGCCGCGATGGCATTCCGGCGCGTATCGACGGCCGCGTCAAGCGCCCCTTTTCGGTATTCCAGAAGCTGCGGCGCCAGAAAATCACGGTAGATCAGGTCTACGACCTGATGGCCCTGCGCATCATCACGGACTCGGTCAAGAACTGCTACGCGGCCCTCGGCGTCATCCACAACCGGTGGCGCCCGATTCCCGGCCGCATCAAGGACTTCATTGCGATTCCGCGGCCCAACCTCTATCAATCGCTGCACACTTCCGTAGTCGGTCCGCACGGCCAGACCTTCGAGGTCCAGATCCGCACCGAGGAGATGCACCGCATCGCCGAGGAAGGCATTGCCGCGCACTGGAAGTACAAGGAAGGCCGCAAAGGCCCGGCCGCCGACGATCAGCGCATCGCCTGGCTCCGCCACCTGGTGGAGTGGCAGCGCGACATGCAGGACCCGACCGAGTTCATGTCCACCCTCAAGGTGGATCTGTATCCGGAAGAGGCCTACACCTTCACGCCCCGCGGCAAAGTGATTGTGCTGCCGCGCGACGCGACCCCCATCGACTTCGCCTACGCGATTCACTCCGACGTCGGCCATACCTGCGTCGGCGCCAAGGTCAACGGCCGCATCGTGCCGCTGCGGTCTTCGCTGCGCAACGGTGACATCGTCGAGATCATGACGCAGCCCGGCCATGATCCGAGCAAAGACTGGCTGGCTTTCGTCAAGACTTCGCGCGCGCGCAATAAGATCAAGCACGTCATCAACACCAGCGAGCGCACCAAGGCCATCGAAATCGGCCAGAAGTACCTGGAAAAGGAAGCGCGGCGTCTGGGGGTTCAACTCGGGAAGGTGACCAAGGCCGATCTCGAGAGGGTGGCGTCCGAGTACGGATACAGCAAGATGGAGGATCTGTACGCCGCGCTCGGGTACGGCAAGTTTTCCGCGCGGCAGGTGCTGAGCAAGGTGGCGCCCGGGCAGGTGAAGGAAGAGGCGCCCGAAGCCAAGCCGGCGCCCGAGGCTACCGCTCCAGCGGGCGCTCCCGGTAAGCCGCGAGACGGCGACGCCATCATCAAAGTGCGAGGCGTGGATGACCTGCTGGTGTATCGCGCCAAGTGCTGCAACCCGATCCGCGGCGAAGCGATCGTCGGTTATGTCACGCGCGGCAAGGGCGTCGCGGTGCACGCGAGGATGTGCCCCAACGTGCAAAGCCTGATGTACGACGTGGAGCGGAAGATCGAGGTGGAATGGGCGCGTGCCGCCGAAGACGCCTTCCCCGTCCGCATCATTATCCACACCGACGACCGGCCCGGCATGCTGAACCAGCTCACCTCCGTGCTCTCCAGCGAAAATACGAACATCCGTAGCCTCGAGGCCAAGACCGAGCTCGATCACGACGGCGGCGTGGTGGAGATGACGGTGGATGTGCGCGACAAGAAACAGCTCGAGAAGCTGGTTTCGGCGATGCGGCGGATCTCGGGTGTCCGCGACGTCGAGCGCCAGTTCAATTAAAAATGCCTCTTTGGACCGATCCGGAACACATTGCCATCTCCAAATCGAACGGGATCAAAATCGATTGGAAGGATGGGCACCATAGCGAATACGGCCTGGTTTACCTGCGGGATAAGTGCCCCTGCGCCACCTGTACCGGCGCGCACGGCACGCCTCCGCGCGAGCCGGAATCCAGTTCGCCGTTTCCCATGTTCAAGCCCACGCTGAAGATGCTGGCTGTAGAGCCGGTAGGCAATTACGCCATCCGCATCAACTGGAGCGACGGCCACAATTCGGGGATTTATTCGTGGGAGCACTTCCGCGAAATCTGCCCGTGCGCCGAGTGCAAGGCAGTTACGCAACATCTCGTGTAAACAAGTGGCGCAGGCATTCCTGCCTGCGCACTTTTGATTCTAGAGCAGACGGAAGTTCACTTCGATGGTCGCCGCCACGGTGACCGGATGCCCGTCTTTATAGCCGGGCTTGAACTTCCACTTCCTCACGGCTTCGATCGCCTTCTCGTCCAGTCCCAGACCCAGGCTCCGTGCCACGCGGATGTTGGTGGCATGGCCGCTGGGGTCGACTTCGATGTAGAGAAGCACAGTGCCCTGATACTTCGCTTTGCGGGCTTCCTCGGAGTACTCGGGCTCGACTTTGTAGAGCAGGGCCGGAGCTGTTACGCCACCGCCCACGCGGAATACACCGCCGCCCGCGCCGCCGCCTTCACCAGGGCCGAAACCGCCGCCTTTACCCGAGCCGACGCCGCCGCCGGAACCGGAACCGATACCCGCGCCGGAACCTGGTCCGTTCGAGGGTGGCCCCAGCTTCGCCAGCGGATCGCCATACTGCGCCATATTCACCTGGGGCAGATTAATATCCGGAGGAGCGATGATGCTCGGCTCCATGGTGAGCTTCGGATTTGGATTGTTTACGACCGCCATTGGCGGGGTGAATTGTTTGAGCGAAACTTTCGGCAACCGGCCTTTGCTGGCAGGCAGGGGAGACCGGTCTCCACCACCGCCACCGCCGCCCATCGTCTGTTTTTTCGGCGCCATCTTCGGGACAAAAGGATCCACATCTACCGGCATGATCAGTGTGGTCGCCTGCTTCACCTGCTCCTGCACAATCTTGGCGGAGAAAACCGTGAACAAAAGAACTACGACCCCGACCTGGAAACCGGTCGACATCATGAAGGACTTCTTCTGGCGTCCATAAAGACCCCAGATATCCTTCACGGCGACAGGCTTGGATGTAACTTCGAGCGGTGGAAGCTTCGGGGGGTTGATGGTTTCCTTGATGTTGCGAATGAAAGAGCGGTACCAAGGCTCTTCTACTTCTGACACAAGGAGCCGCGACAGATGATCGTCGGCATTGAAAAACGGGTTGTTGGGTTGCGACAGGTCAGCCATGTTGAACCACCAGTTCTCCGGGGAGAACCGCTGTCTTCAGGGTATTGGACGCTCTCGGCTCTTCAGCCGTTACAGGTTTTGGAAAATCTCTACCCCAACGGCTCATGCCGCAGTGTAGCACATCCATCGTAGAAGTGGCTTGTAAAAACAATGACATAGGTTACTCCGGGCGGTTTATACCACAGTGTTGCCGCGGAGATTCCAAAAATGGAATCGATTGTGAATGGACGATTTCATTTGCAGCCCTTCGCGCGACTTGGTCACAATCGGATTGATGCGAATCACGATCGAAACCAAGCCGCTCGATCACGTCCCGGCGGGCGCCCTCATCGTTCCAGTGTTCGAAGGGCGGAAGGAGGAACGGTTCGGCGCCGCTCCTCTTTGCGAATCGGGAGAGATTTCGGGCAAGATGCTCGAGCTGACCCTCATCCATCATCCCGAAGGCACGGCTGCCGCCCGGGTGCTGCTGGCGGGAGCCGGCAAGGCTCAGGAGTTTACCGCGGCGGCATGGCGCAAGCTGGTAGGCGCAGCGGTTCGCCACCTGAAGGCGAGATCGATCAAGCAGATCGCCATTGCTCTCGATCCGGAATATTCCGGAGCCGACTATGCCTCCGCCGCCGTCGAGGGCACGATCCTGGCGAACTTCGAGCCGGACCGCTATCGCACCGGCAACGAGAAGAAGTCGATTGAATCGGCGGCCGTCGTGGCACCCCCGGGGGCTGATATCGCCCGGGCGGTCGAGCATGGCCGGATCATCGGCGAGGCGCAGAACTTCACGCGCGTGCTGGTCAACGAGCCGGCCAACCGGCTCACTCCTTTGGCGATGGCCGAGGCGGCCCGCGCCATGGCCGCCGAGTTCCACCTGGAATGCGAGATCCTCGACCGCGCCCGCATGGAACAGTTGGGCATGGGAGCACTGCTCGGAGTGGCGCAGGGCAGCGCCGAGCCTCCCGCCCTGATCGTCGTCCGCTATAAGCCGGAAGGCGCATCGGACGGTGGGCCACACCTCGGGCTGGTCGGCAAGGGCGTGACCTTCGATACGGGCGGTATTTCCATCAAGCCCGCCGATGGCATGGAGAAGATGAAATACGACATGGCCGGCGGCGCGGCCATGCTCGGCGCCATGCGGGCCATCGCGGAGATCCGGCCCGCCATTCCAGTCACGGCCTTCGTCCCGTGCGTGGAGAATATGCCGGGGAGCCGCGCGCAGCGTCCCGGCGACATCGTCACGGCCATGTCGGGGAAGACCATCGAAGTCATCAACACCGATGCCGAAGGACGTCTGATCCTCGCCGACGCTCTTGTCTACGCGCGGCGGCAGGGCTGCACTCACCTGGTAGATGCGGCCACGCTGACCGGCGCGATCGTGGTGGCGCTGGGGCACTTGAATGTCGGCCTCTTCGCCAATAACGACAACATGCGCGATCGTGTACTCGCCGCCGCGAAGGCCGAAGGCGAGCGGATGTGGAACATGCCGCTCGAACCCGACTACAAGGATTATCTGAAGAGTGCCTTCGCCGATCTCGCTAACGTCGGCGGACGGTGGGGCGGGGCAGTGACCGCCGCCATGTTCCTGAAGGAGTTCGCGGAAGACACTCCGTGGGTGCACCTGGATATCGCCGGAACCGCGTGGCTCGACGACGAAAAGCCGCACCTCGCCAAGGGCCCCTCGGGCGTCGCAGTGAGGACGCTGGTCCGCCTGGCCGCCGATTGGAAGGCGGGTGCCTGATGAAGATCCTGCTGGTCCTTGTGGCCTTGGTGGCCCAAGCTGCGCCACCGGCGGATAACGGATCGATCGAATCGGTCACGCACGCTCTCTATCAGGTGATTTCCGGTCCCGCGGGAACTCGCGACTGGACGCGGTTTCGCGCGCTGTTTGCCGATGGCGCCCGCCTGATTCCGATCCGCGTGACCGCTTCAGCCATCTGTCCGGCCGTGCTCACCGTCGAGGACTACGTCACCCGGGCTGGTGCTAGTTTTCAGAAGTCGGCATTCTACGAGTCGGAAGTCGCGCGCCGCGTCGAGACCTTCGGGAATATCGCGCATGTCTTCAGCACCTACGAATCGCGGCATGCTCCGGATGAGAAGCCGTTCGCTCGGGGCATCAACAGCATCCAGCTGGTGAACGAGGACGGTAAATGGAAAGTCATGACGGTTCTCTGGGATGCCGAGCGGCCTGGCCTCTCGCTCCCGGAAAAGTACTTGAAATAGGCGTTACTGCGGCTGCGGGACCGCCAGCACCGTTTCGCCCCATCCAGCCGGATGGCAGAGCATGACCTTCAGCTTCTTCGGCCTCTCGACCATCGGCTGATAAGCGATCTCATAGTGGACCTGCAGATTCAGGTAGGCCTGTTCGACCAGGGCCGCCAACGCGCCTGGTGTGTGGCCGACCTGAAACACGCCGTGAACCTGCGTGCAGAGGCTTTCGAGGGCGCCGTTGGGTACCGAGGAGATCACCTGTACCAACGTGCCGGCTTCCTGCACGCTTGCGATCAAGCCCGGTCCCGGTGCCCGGTCCGAGGGCGAATCGTTGCAAATGATCAGATGGCGGCAGGCCGTTTCCGGACGTACCGCGCGGAAGATGGTGTGCCAGATGTCGTTCCGGGTAGGACGGAGCGGCAGTTTGCTGAAATTCTCGCGAATGGCGGCTTCGTCGGAGTCAAAGTGCGGAGGCGTTTCTTCGGCAGGCGCATCCCCCGACTGCAGCACGCCCGAAGCGTATGGCACGCACGACCAGGTATCCGGCGGCCGCTTCAAGGTGAGACAGGCCAGCGTATAGGAGCTCCAGGAGGACGCCGTTCCCGATTCCGCACTCGGCAGCAGGAACGCCACGGCGGACCGCTCCGCGTCCTGCGGTTGCTCCAGCCGGTACTGCAAAACCGCCTTGCTGTCTTCGGCCAGAGCGACGTGGGTGGGCAGAATCGGTGAGATGTCCGTGCCCGCCAGCGCCGAGATCGCCAGAGTGATTCTGCGCTCACCTTTGCTTGGCGGGTTCCGGAAGTGCGCCGCCAGCCGGCGGATCGGAAGTTGCCGGGCCCGCGCCACTGCGCGATGGACGCGGCTTATCGCGGCGATCGCGGTCCTCCGCGCCATGGTGTGCGGATCCTTAAGCAGATCCGAAAGCATGCGTTCGAATCGCGGATGTCCAGTCTCCCCCATCACCCACGCGGAGGTGGCGCGGAACTTCGGCTCCTCATGCCCCATCATGGCGGCGATCTCCGGAATTACGGTGGCGTCTCCGAGACGGTAGAGCCCCAGCAACGCGTTACCGGCCACGCGGTTGTCGACATCCTCCCTCAGCGACCCTAACAACTCGCGCGCTTCCGGCGTATCGACGCCCCAAAGCGCCTCCACGGCATTGGCGCGGATGCGCGGGTCGGCATCCGCCAGGATCTTTTTCACCCAGGTCACATTGCGAGTGTCGCGGCCGAGCATCAGCACCGCCTTCGATCGCAGGTACGGGTTGGGCTGGCGCAACAATCGCAACAGGAGCGGAAGGGAGTCACGTCCGCCGGCGGTCCGTTCGAGAATACGGATGACTTGCGAGGAGGCCACGCGGTCCGCCGAAGCGCGTCCCAGCATCACTTCCTTCATGGAATCGGCGCGTACCGCAAGACGGGCGATGGCGAGAGCCTGTTCGTAAGAGAGGGACGGATCGCACAGCGCCGGCAGCAGCAGGCCGCTGGTGACCAACAGTCTGGCCACGAATTGTGCGCCTCGAGCATCCGCCTGCTCTTTCATAACTTCAATCGCCGCCGATAGAAACGACCGCGGGTTCTCGTCTAGTAACTGCCGGATCTGCTTGCGGCACTCGGAGGGGTCTGACTCCATATTGCGCACTAAGCTCGTGAGTATCTCGCCCGGCCCTTTTGTAAATGCCACTCCGGGTACTGGTGACGCCATGGAAGGTAGATCGGTCAAGTTGCGGAAATCTTTAGCCGTGCCGGGGGTGCGCCACTATAATTAAACTGATGTCCAACAACAGTTTTGGCGCGGCGGCGAAGCTGCGCGTAGGCAACACCGAATTCGACTACTATCGTCTCGCCACTCTGGAGGAAAAAGGAATCGGCCACATCGGGAGGCTACCGGTTTCCACCCGGATTCTTCTCGAAAATTTACTGCGCGCCGAAGACGGCCGGCGCGTGAGCCCGGCCGATATCGACTATGTTTCCCGCGGCGTCGGCGGTCCCAACGGCAAAGAGATCAGCTTCATGCCGGCGCGCGTCCTCTTGCAGGACTTCACCGGAGTCCCTTGCGTGGTGGACCTTGCCGCCATGCGCGATGCGCTGGCCGCCCTGGGCGCCGATCCGCAGCGCGCGAATCCGCTGATGCCGGCCGACCTCGTGATCGACCACTCAGTCCAGGTCGATACCTTCGGCACCAATGACGCTTTCAGCGTCAATGCACTGCTCGAATTCCAGCGTAACCGCGAGCGCTACATGCTGCTCCGCTGGGGCCAGACAGCGTTCCGCAATTTCCGCGTGGTGCCGCCCGACACCGGCATCGTGCACCAGGTGAACCTGGAGTATCTCGCGCAGGTGGTCTTCCGTTCCGGCCAGACAGTCTATCCCGATTCCGTAGTGGGTACGGATTCCCACACCACCATGATCAACGGCCTGGGCGTGCTCGGCTGGGGCGTGGGCGGCATCGAGGCCGAGGCCTGCATGCTGGGCCAGCCGATTTCGATGCTGCTGCCTCCGGTGGTCGGCTTCAAACTTTATGGCCGCCTCCCTGAAGGCTGCACTGCGACCGATCTGGTCCTGACCATCACCCAGATGCTGCGCAAGAAGGGCGTGGTCGGCAAGTTCGTCGAGTTCTATGGGACCGGTCTCAGCGCGCTCAGCCTGGCGGACCGCGCCACCGTGGCCAACATGGCCCCCGAGTATGGCGCCACCATGGGCTTCTTCCCCGTGGACCAGGAGACGCTCGAATATCTCAAGTTCACCAACCGCGACCCCGACCAGGTAGCACTGGTCGAAGCCTATACCAAGGCGCAGGGCATCTTCCGGACCGACGAGACGCCCGACCCGCTCTACACCGAATCGCTCGAGCTCGATCTCGGCAAGGTGACTCCTTCCATGGCTGGGCCCAAGCGGCCGCAGGATCGCGTGGAACTCCATGCGGTCCGTAAGAATTTCCACGACGCGTTTCCGGGGCCCGAGAAGCACGCCACGATTCAATCGAACGGCTCCTCCGCGGAGATCTCGGACGGCGCCGTGGTGATCGCCGCGATTACCAGTTGCACGAACACGTCGAATCCCTCGGTGATGCTCGCCGCCGGCCTGGTCGCGAAGAAAGCCGCCGAGCGCGGCCTTAGCGTCAAGCCGTGGGTGAAGACCAGTCTCGCACCTGGTTCCAAGGTGGTGATGGATTACTACCGCGAGTCCGGCCTGCTGCCGTATCTTGAGCAGCTCAAGTTCAACCTGGTTGGTTTCGGCTGCACTACATGCATCGGCAATAGCGGTCCGCTGCCCGAACCGGTAGCGCAGGCCGTGCAGCAGGAGAACCTCGTGGTGGCCGCGGTCCTCAGCGGCAACCGCAACTTCGAAGGCCGCATCAATCCTCAAGTTAAGGCGAACTATCTTGCTTCGCCGCCGCTGGTGGTGGCCTACGCGCTCGCGGGCAGCATGGATGTGGATCTTGCCCACGACCCGCTCGGCAATGATACGGCCGGCAACCCGGTGTACCTGCGCGACATCTGGCCCACCAACGAAGAAGTGCAGAACACCGTGCGCGCCGCCATCAATCGCGGCATGTTCGAACACGAATACGCCCACGCCTTCGATGGCGACGAGAACTGGCAGACCATGCCGGTGCCGAGCGGCGGCACCTACCAGTGGGACGAGCAATCGACTTACATCAAGCGGCCTCCTTACTTCGACCAGATGGTGGATCCCGAAACGTCCGTGCACGACTTCGCCGGCATGCGCGTTCTGGCGCTGCTCGGAGACTCCGTCACGACTGACCACATTTCGCCTGCCGGTTCGATCCCCAAGGATTCGCCGGCCGGCAAGTACCTCATCGACCAGGGCGTGTCGCCAAAGGATTTCAACTCCTACGGCGCGCGCCGCGGCAACCATGAAGTAATGGTGCGCGGCACCCTCGCCAACATCCGCCTGCGTAACCAACTCGCACCCGGCACCGAGGGCGGCTGGACGCTGCACCTGCCCGACGGCGCGCAGATGAGCATCTACGACGCAGCCGTGCTCTACCAGCGCGAAGAGGTGCCGCTCGTGATCCTGGCCGGCAAAGAATACGGCTCCGGATCGTCGCGCGATTGGGCGGCCAAGGGCGTTTTACTGCTCGGCGTGCGTGCGGTGATCGCCGAAAGCTTCGAGCGCATCCACCGTACCAACCTGGTGGGCATGGGCGTGCTTCCGCTGCAGTTCCGCGACGGTCAGAATGCGGCCGGTCTGAAGCTGAAGGGCCGCGAGGTCTTCCACATCGAAGGCGTGCCGCAGGCGCTCGGCGCCGGGCCGCGCGTCGCTACCGTGCGGGCTGTCGCGGAGGACGGTACGGAGACCACCTTCACTGTGGACGTCCGCGTGGATACGCCGCAGGAAGTGGAGTATTACCGGAATGGCGGCATTCTGCCGTATGTGCTACGGCAACTTGCGAGTTAATGGGCACCAATAAAAAACCCGGCGGAATTTTACGTTCCGCCGGGCCGCGTCGTTCGAAATTGACCCTGTATTGGTAACTTCCTGGTCCCCTTCGAATCGGGGAATCACTAATATACCAGAGTTCCTACTGAATAGTAGCTTTCTTGATGTAGTCCAGACGAGGGAAGCGGCTCGTCAGGTAATCGTTCCCCTGGCTCTCGATCATCGACGGGTCTGGTCCCTCCCCGCCGGCCGGCGACATCTCGCCGTAGCCGCTGTAAAAACTCTCCACCACATCCATTCCGGAGGTCACCTTGCCGAGCGGCGCGAAGCCTTGCGAATCGAGCGCGGCATTGTCCCGCATGTTGATGAACAGTTGCGTGGAGCGCGTATTCGGGCCGGCGGTGGCAAAAGTTACCGTTCCGCGAGCGTTGTGCTCCGTCACCGGATCGTCCGGGATGTTCGCGTTCGACCATAACCGGTTGGTCTTGGGGTCGCCGTTGATACCGAACTGCACGACGAACCGCGGCAGCACGCGAAAGAAGCGCGCGCCGTCGAAGAAGCCGGTCTTTACCAACGTGTAGAATTGGTCGGCTCCGCGCGGCGCCCAGTCGCGGTGTACCTCGATGACCACCGGGCCCTTCGAGGTATCCAGGTTGACCTGGAAGACTGCGGGCGCCTGCTCCTGCTTCGCCTCTTTCCTGGGCTCGGGCTTCGGTCCGGGCGCCGAAGAACAGCCGAGCATCGCGGCGCACGCAGCCGCCGCCAGCCACACACTCCAGCGTTTCTGCATCATGAATTTCCAGTATGGCATGCTGGAATCGGTCCCGTGAATGGCTGCCTATGACGAGTTTGCCTGGTTTTACGACCGCTACTGGAACGAAGAGTTCCACAGCGTAGCGTTCCCGATTCTGGAGCGGATCTGGCTTCCGCACGTGCCCGCCGGGGCGCGTGTGCTCGATGTGTGCTGCGGTACCGGCTACCTTGCGGGGTTGCTCACCGACCACGGCTTCCATGTCGCCGGCGTCGACCTATCGGCAGGCATGATCCGCTATGCGCGCAAGCACGTTCCCGGCGCGAGGTTCCTGGTGGGCGATGTGGCAGCGGTGCGACTGCCAGGCCGGTTCGACGCGGCCGTCAGCACGTTCGACAGTCTCAACCACATCATCGAGCCGGGTGCACTCCAGGCCGCATTTCGCAATGCCGCTTCGGTCCTGAAGCCGGGAGCCCCCTTCGTCTTCGACATGCTGCTCGAAGAGGCTTACCAGACCCATTGGGGCGAAGCGTTTGCCATCGTGCGCGACGACCACGTCCTCACCATCACGGATGCTTCCTATGACTTCCGCTCGCGGATGGCGCAGTGTACCCTCACCATGTTCCGGCGGATCAAAGGTGTGTGGCGGCGGTCCGATGCAACCGTACGCGAGCGCTGTTACACGCCGGCCGAGATCGAATCCGCGTTGTGCGCGGCAGGCTTCGGCGCAATCTCCTGCTACGACGCCGGCGATATGGGAATGGGCGGCGAACTCGGCTTGGGGCGGACGTTCTTCCTCGCGGTGCGGCAGTAAGTTACGCGGTAGCCGCAGCCGCAGCCGCCGACTTCTGGAGGCGACGGTTGCGCACGAACGATGTCATCATGCGGTCCGCGGTAGCCGTGTGATCGGCGAGCCAGCTTCCCAGGAAATCCAGGATGACTCCGACCGCTTCGATATCTCCCGCCGCGGCCTGCTTCGAATGGTTGCGGACGCGCTTGCGGGCTGCCTCGTGCTGCTTCTTGTGCCATTCGAACGAGGGGTACCCGGTCTCGCGCATGAGCCGTTCTTCGTGACGCAGGTGGCCTTCGATTTCCGCTTTGAGCTCGTCCAGTAGGCTGCGAATACGTTCCAGCGATCCGTCCGCGGCTGCCACGCGCAACGCCTCGGCGACGCGGAAGATCTCGCGGTGTTCGGCATCCAGTTCCGGAAGAAACACCTCGTGCTTCTTATTCCACCTGATGGCCTGCATAGAGCCATATTAGCGCAATTCGGACTGTAAACACCGAATTGCGCTACTGGCTAACAGTCTCTGCCGTCTGCGGAGCGTCCTGCTTATGTTTACACTCGGGATTCGGACACTGCCATATCGGCCCGGCCTTCAGCCACTTTTCGATCATGTATGGGCTGCCGCACTCGGAGCACTTCTCCGATACGGGCTTGCCCCAGGCGACGAAGTTGCAGTCAGGCCAGCGGCTGCAGCCGTAGAACGTCTTGCCGCGTTTCGAACGGCGCTCCACCACTTCGCCTTCGGAGCATTCCGGGCACTTCACGCCGATGGTCTTCTGCTTCACGTACTTGCAGGTGGGATAGTTGCTGCAGGCGGTGAATTCGCCGTAGCGGCCGCTCTTCACCACCAGATGGTTGCCGCATTGCGGGCATTTTTCGTCGAGCGGCTGGTCGGACTTTTTCTGCTGCCCGCCGATCGGCTTGGTGGTCTTGCAGTCCGGATACCCGGTACAGGCATAGAAGGTGCCGAAGCGTCCCTTCTTGAGCACCATCGGACGGCCGCAGTTCTCGCAGTATTCCTCGTCGCCCTGTTCGGAAAGATCCGCCTTGTCGACGTCCGGCAGATCCACCGTCAGCTCGCGCGTGTAGGTGCAGTCCGGGTAGCCGGTGCAGGCGATGAAGCTGCCATGCTTGCCCCACTTGATCACCAGCGGTTTGCCGCACTTCTCGCACGTCAAGTCGGTGGGCTTCTCCATCCGCTTGATGTCGGTCATGTGCTCTTCGGCGTGCTTCAGGTCGCGATCGAAGCGATCGTAGAAATCGGACATCGCGGCGCGCCAGTCGAGCTTGCCGTCACCGATCTCGTCGAGATCCTCTTCCATCCGCGCGGTGTATTTGACGTCGAAGATGTCGTCGAAGCTTTCGATCAGAAGGTCCGTCACCACCATGCCGAGCTCGGTGGGGATGAAGCGGCCGCCCTCTTTCTTGACGTACTCGCGTTCCTGAATCGTCGAGAGAATCGACGCGTAGGTCGATGGCCGGCCGACGCCGTCCGCTTCGAGGCGCTTCACCAGCGTGGCTTCGTTGTAGCGCGGCGGCGGTTCGGTAAAGTGCTGGTCGGCTCGCAGCCCTTTGAATCGCAGGTGCTCGCCTTCGGTGACCAGGGGCAGACGATGCTTCAACTCTTCGTCTTCTTCGTCCGTCTGGTCTTTGCCTTCCTGGTAGACCTTCAGGAAGCCTTCGAACTTCAGCACAGAGCCGGTAGCGCGGAAGGTGTACTCCACGCCGTTATTGCCTTTGGCAGTGACGTCGATGGTGGTCTGGTCGTAGAGCGCCGGCAGCATCTGCGACGCCACGAAGCGGTTCCAGATCAGACGGTACAGCTTCATCTCATCTTCGGCCAGGTACTTCTCCACCAATTCCGGGGTGAAGGCCATCGAAGTGGGGCGGATGCCTTCGTGAGCGTCCTGCGCTTCCTTCTTCGACTTGTAAATGTTCGGAGATTCGGGAAGGAAGGGTTTGCCGTAGCGTTCGCGCACGTAATCGCGCACGTCGCGGATGGCGTCTTCGGAAATGCGCGTCGAATCGGTACGCATGTAGGTGATCAGACCCACCGCGCCTTCCTTGCCGATCTCGACACCTTCGTACAACCGCTGCGCCAGCATCATGGTGCGCTTCACGCTGAAACGCAGTTTGCGCGATGCTTCCTGCTGCAGGGTCGAAGTGATGAACGGCGCCACCGGGTTGCGCTTTTTTTCGCGCGTACCCACCGACTTGACCACGTACTCGGCGCCTTCGAGAGCCGCCAACACCACGTCGGAAGATTCCTTGTTGCCGATCTCCGCCGCGGTATCGCCGCTCCTGATCAGCCGCGCCGAAAGCAGCGGCGGTTTCTTGGCGTTCAGGTCCGCGTCGATCGTCCAGTATTCCTTCGGCACGAAGGCGCGGACTTCGCGCTCTCGCTCCACGATCAATCGCAGCGCCACCGTCTGCACACGTCCGGCCGATAATCCGCGGCGGACCTTGTCCCAAAGCAGCGGTGAAATCTTGTAACCCACGAGCCGGTCCAGCACGCGGCGCGCCTGTTGCGCGTCCACCAGGTTGATATCCACCTGGCCGGGCTTTTCGAAAGCCTTCTCAATCGCGCGCTTGGTGATCTCGTTGAACATCACCCGGTAAATGCGGGGACCGGGCTTCTTACCGTCGGTCAGCTCTTCCTGCAGGTGATAACAGATAGCCTCGCCTTCGCGATCCGGGTCAGCCGCGAGGTACACATCTTCCACCTTTTTGGCGGCCTGCTTCAGTTCGCTGATGAGCTTACGTTTACCTTCAATGACTTCATACCGCGGCTCGAAGCCGTGTTCGACATCCACCGCAAGATCGCGCTTCGGAAGGTCTTTAATGTGACCGAGCGAGGCCTTTACAACGTATTGTTTGCCTAGGTATTTATTGATGGTTTTCGCCTTTGCAGGCGATTCCACGATTACCAGAGCCTTTGCCATATGAGACTTTCAGAGTCGAGCGTCCTCTCGTACGCTCGAAATGATGCATTGCACCCAGACGACGTTACCACACTTTAACAAAGTTCTTGCCCGGCAACTGTTTGACCAGCCCGAGCATTTCCAGCTCGAATAGTGCGGCAATTAATTCGGAAGTGGAGATATCTGCCAGTTTTTCAAGTAGATCGTCCAAATGTATGGCCGCGTCCACCGGCAGAATCTCCAGCGCCTTCCGTGAGACTTCGTTCAATTGCGAGGCGGCGCCTCCACCGTCTCCGGTCCGGGCACTTAATAATGATGCCGAACCCTCCCCCAGAGTTTCGCCGCCGTCTCCAAGCAGCAGTTTCCGGGTCTTCTCAATCAGTGCCCGGCGGGATTCCGGAGGCAGCTCGAGAACCACATCGTTCCAATCCTGCACGAGGTGCGCCCCCTGCTTTATCAACAGATTAGGCCCCCAGCTCGGTTTCGACGTGATGTTGCCCGGAACCGCGAACACCTCACGGCCCTGATCCATTGCGAGCTTGGCGGTAATCGCCGAGCCGCTGTACTGCGCCCCCTCCACCACCAGGACTCCCAGGCTGATGCCGCTGATGATCCGGTTGCGAATCGGGAAGTTCTGGGGGAAAGCAGTGGAACCCATGGGAAATTCCGAAATGATCAAGCCTTTGGCTGCGATTTCCGCCACCAGTTTGCGGTTTTCCGAGGGGTACACCACATCCACCCCGCAGCCCAGCACGGCCACCGTTTCTCCCCCGGCCTTCAGCGCGCCTTTGTGCGCCGCCGTATCGATGCCGCGCGCCATGCCGCTAACGATGACCAGGCCCGCGTGTGCCAGGTCTGCCGAGAGCCGCTCCGCCACCGCCACGCCGTAAGGCGTAGGCCGGCGCGTCCCCACAACACCTAACGAAAGCGATTGGAGCAGCTCCACGCGTCCCCGGGCAAACAGCACCGGCGGCGGGTCGAAGATGTCGCGCAGGGCCTGTGGGTAGCGCGGATCGCCGAGCGTCACCAACGCCGCGCCGGACTCCGCCATGCGCTGCTGCTGCGTCACCGCGTCTTCGAAGGTGCAGCCGCTCGCAATCGACTGCGCGACGGCGCCGCTCGCTCCCGCCGCTTCGAGTTCGGTCCGCGACGCGCGAAAGATTGCTTGCGGTGTGCGAAACCTCTCCAGCAGCTTAGCCGAGTTGCGGGTACCGAGGCCGGGAACCAGTTTGAGAGCCAGCCAGTGAAGTTCTTCTTCCCGGCTGAGGACGGGCGTTGACATGGAGCGGGACGTTTCGATTTCCACCGTAACACACAATCGGCGGAGACCCGGCCCGGCGTTAGGGCAATCCCGCTAGACTGGTACTGGTCGCGTATGAAGCAGGACGCATCGTTTTTCGAGGGCCGGGAAGCGGTCCTGGTCTACATTGCCAAGCGCTTGAAAGAAGCGTTGCGGCTGGAGGACCTCTTCACGCACGCGTGTCTCGATTTCGGCGTGGAGGCAGACGAGTACAGCGGGGGTATCGTCTTTCACACCACGCGCACAGGAGCGTTTTTCTACGTCCTTCCCGAAGCCGTGGCCACTGCGAACGAACTGCTGCGCTCAAACGGCTACACTCCGCACGAACACAAACCCGAAAAATCCTGAACCAGGGGTGACACGGTGCACCGTGGCTGCGCACGTGCATCACGGCAGGCCATGTGGCGCGGGGTCCTCTTCTGGCTCACCGATTTCGCCCTGCTGCTCGCACTGTGGCTAGCCTTTGTTTTCAGCGCCGGATGGCAGGAATTGCTAGTGGGAACCGTCGCCGCCGCGCTGGGTGCCTGCGCCACAAAAGCGGTGCGGGCAGCCGGACATCCGCATTTTCTGCCGCGCCCTTCGTGGATCCTCGAACTTCGTCTCGTGCCTGGGCAGATTGTACGCGACACCATCGCGCTGGTCCGCAAGCTATTTCGCATGATCTTTCGCGGCGATACCGAGACGGGAAGAACCGTCGCCGTTCCGTTTCGCGCCGGTGGCAGCGACGGACGCTCGGTCGCGCGCCGCGTGTTCGCGGTCACCGCGGCCAGCATCTCCCCGGACTCGATCGTCATCGGCATCGACCGGGCGCATGACCGCGCGCTCCTGCATCTGTTGACGGGAGGCCGCGTGCCCGAAATTCTACGCCGCCTCGAAAGGAAAGCATGAATTGCTGGTGGATGGCCGCGCTGGCGATGATGATCTGCCTGATTCCGTGCGCCTTGGGATGCCTGCGCGGCGATAGTGTCGACCGTCTGGTGGCCCTCGAGGCGGCCACCCTCATCATGGTCCTCATTCTGCTGCTGATCGCCGAGGCGATGGGCCGGCAGTCGTTCGTCGACCTGGCGCTCATGATGGCCCTGCTCAGCTTCGCAGGCGGACTGGTGTTCGCACGTTTTCTCGAGAGGTGGATGTGAACGTCGTGATCGCCGTTCTGCTGGTTGCGGCCGCGGCTTCGGCCGCGCTGACTGCAATCGGCGTGTGGATCTCCCGCGATACGTTTGTGCGGATGCATTTTCTCGCGCCCGCGGCCACCATCGGCACGGTCGCTGTGGCGCTCGCCATCCTGCTTCGCGAATCGGTCAGCCAGATCGGCGTGAAGAGCGTGATGACGGCGGCGCTGCTGTTCGTGACGAATCCGGTGCTGACTCACGCCACGGCTCGCGCGGCGCGCATCCGCCGGAGAGGGGCGCGCCGATGATCGTAATCCAGGCGGTAGTGTTGGCGATGATCGCGGCCGGAGGGCTCGCGGTGGTGCTCACGCGGGAGCCGCTGCACCAGGCGATCGTCGTCAGCTTCTATGGAATTCTGCTGGCTCTGATGTTCTTTGTGTATCAGGCGCCGGATGTGGCACTCTCGCAGATCGCCATCGGCACCGTGGCGCTGCCGCTGATGATTCTGCTGGCGCTGGCCAAGATGCGGCGCCGCCGGGAGCGCGGCCGGTGAAGCACGCGCGCCTCGTGTTGTTCCTCGCCGCGTGCGCCGTGTTCACCGCGGTCTTCGTCTCGGGCCTCTCGGCGCTTCATCCTGTTGGCAGTGCGCAGCCGCCGGCCTCGTCCTATGGAGACGCGGCCAATTCGATCTCGCTCCACGAGCGCCACATCACCGACGCGGTCACCGCCGTCAATTTCGATCTCCGCGGCTTTGACACGCTGGGCGAAGAGTTCATCCTGTTTGGCGCCGTGATGGGCATTCTGCTGCTGCTGCGGCACCACCCCGATGAGCAGCATGCGCAAGAGTCCGACAAGGCCCCCGGCCGCCGTGTTCCGCGTCCGAGCGACGCAGTCCGCATCTTCGCCGTGTCGCTCGCAGGCCCGCTCGTGATATTCGGACTCTACCTCGTCACCCACGGCCAGATTTCGCCCGGCGGCGGCTTCCAGGGCGGCGTCGTTCTTGCCACGGCGCCGCTCCTCATCTATCTTGCCGGACAGTTCCGCTGGCTGCGAAAGCTGGTCCCGCACGTTCTGGTGGAAACAGCCGAAGCGATGGGTGCAGGCGGCTACGCCATCATCGGCGCCGCGGCCCTTCTGCATGGCGAACCGTTCCTCTACAACTTTCTACCGCTCGGCCGGCCCGGCAAAGTCTTTTCGAGCGGCACCGTGGCCGTGATCGATCTCGCCGTGGGGCTCGCGGTCGCAGGCGGGTTCGTCATGCTGATCAAGGCGTTCCTCGATCGGACCGTGCTCGAGAAGGAGACGCATTGAGCCACCTTCCGTACTTCGTGGCGGCCTGGCTGTTTGCCGTGGGCCTGTACGGAGTGGTGACCAGCCGGCACTTCGTCCACATGGTCATCTGCCTTTCGGTGATGCAATCGGCGACGTACGTCGTGCTTCTCGCGATCGGCTATCGAGCCGGCGCCGGGCCGCCGATCTTCGTCGATGTTCCCGCGGGCACGCCGGCGGTCGACCCGATCGTGCAGGCCCTGATGCTGACCGATATCGTGGTCGAGGTCACGGTGACGGCGCTGCTGCTCGCGCTCGCCATACAGGCGTACGACCGCACCGGGCGGAGCGACCCGAACGCACTCCGGGTGCTGCGAGGCTGAAACGTGACCGCGCCGCTCGTGATCCCGCCTCTTCCCGTCGTGCTGCCGCTGCTGGCGGCTGCGCTACTGGCGTCGCTCAATCGCCACATCTCCCGGGGAGTCGCGTTTGCGATTTCGATCGTGACCGTGGCGGCGGTGGCCGCCGCGGCGATCGCGCTCCTTTCGCAGACCGCCGGGCAGCCGCTGGTTTACTGGTTCGGCGCCTGGACACCGCGCGGAGGCTTACCCATAGGCGTCGCCTTCGTGATCGACCGTGCCGGCGCGGCGCTGGTGCTGCTCGCCTCAGTTCTTTGTGCCGCCTCGCTGGTTTTCGCCTCGGTCTACTTCGACACGGTCGGCAACTTGTATCACGTGCTGATCCTGGTGTTCCTCGGCGCGATGAGCGGCTTCAGTGAAACGGGTGACCTGTTCAATCTCTTCGTCTTCTTCGAACTCGATGGGCGCCGCGGCGTACCCCTTGTGCGGCTACAAGTCCGAAGAGCCCGGCCCCATCGAGGGCGCGCTCAACTTCGCCGTCACCAACACGGTGGGCGCGTTCCTCGTGATGATGGGAATCGCCCTGCTCTACGGACGCACCGGCGCGCTGAACATGGCGCAGATCGGGCGCCTGCTGGCACACGATACGAGCGCGCTACCCGCCGTGGCGCTGGCGCTGATCGTGTCGGGATTCTTCATCAAGGCGGCCATCGTGCCGTTCCATTTCTGGCTGGCCGATGCCCACGCCGTGGCTCCCGCACCTGTGTGCGTGCTGCTCTCCGGGATCATGGTGGAACTCGGCCTCTACGCTGTGGCGCGCACCTACTGGACCGTCTTTTCGGGAGTGTTCGCGCCGCGCCAGGAGGCCGTGCGGTTGCTGCTGGCATCGTTCGGCGCGGCCACTGCGATGATCGCCGCGCTGCTTTGTTTTGCGCAGCGCAATTTCAAGCGGCTGCTGGCCTTTTCCACCATCAGCCACATGGGCGTGATGTTGCTGGGCGTGGCGCAACTCACGCCGCTTGGCCTGGCCGGAGTGTTCGTCTACGCGCTCGGCCATGCGTTTGCGAAGGGCTCGCTGTTTCTCGGCGCGGGTATTCTGCTGCACCGGCGGCGCAGTGTCGATGAGATCGATCTGGCCTCCAGTTGCGGCAGAATGCGAGGAGCGGCGGTGCTGGTGATCGTCGGCGCGGCGGCGCTGACCGGCGTTCCGCCCTTTCCGCTGTTCCGCGGCGAATCGATGATGAGCGCCTCCGCCGTGTCGATCGGCTGCGGATGGATGCGATGGGTGACGATGGCCGCGGCGGTCGCGACCGGCGCCGCCGTGTTCCGCTTCGCCGGCCGCGTCTTCCTCGGGCTCGGACCGGCCAGGGAAGAGTCGGGTGTCGCGGGACCCCGCCTGCCGGAGACTCCCGACACTTCGGGCGGACACGGCCGCATTCCGCTGGGGATGTACGCGCCGGCCTTCGGGCTACTCGGACTCGGAGCAGTAGCCGGCCTGTGGCCCGGACTCGCATCCTCCGCCGGAGCAGGGGCGCTCCGCTTTACCGATCGCGCGGGCTATGCGGCTCATGTGCTCGACGGAATCCGGTTGTCTACGCCGGTGGCGCCGACGGCGCCTGCGACACTTGTCGATATTTTCGGCGCTTTCGGTCTCGTCCTGCTTGCCGTCGCGATCTCGGGTGCGGCTCTCTGCTCTCGGCGAACGCGACGCCTCTTTGGTGATTCGCCGGTCTTTGCGCGGCCGCTGCATTTTCTCCGTCATCTGCACAGCGGTATCCTGCCCGACTATGTAGCCTGGAGTGTGGCCGGCGCGGCCATCCTGAGCGCCTCCGCGTGGACCTGGCTGCGATGAGTGGTGATGCATACAGAATCTTCGCCCCGGCTTTCGCTAGACTGGAAAGACCGCAGGGAGATCGACTGCCATGCTCGCACACCCTGATCTGATCCGCCGGTTGGCAGAGGCTCGTGAGAATACGGACGAGCTATTCCAACTCGTCCATCCGGATGCCCTTTATGAACGGCCAATTCCCGAGCGGCACCGGATCCTCTTTTATCTCGGCCATCTTGAAGCTTTCGACTGGAATCTGATCGCGCGGTACGCGCTCGACCGGCCCGCGTTTCATGCGGAATTCGACCGCCTGTTCGCGTTCGGGATCGATCCGCCGCCCGGGCAGCTTCCGTCCGATCAGCCCTCCGATTGGCCGCGCCTGGCGGAAGTCGACGAATACAACCGCCGCGTCCGCAGCGAACTGGATCGCCTCATCGACAAGGTGCCGGAGCAATATCTGCACGTCGCCATCGAGCACCGTCTTATGCACGCGGAGACGTTTGCCTACATCCTGCATCACCTCGACTACGGACATAAGGCGAAAGTCGAAGAGGCCGTGCCGCGGCCCAGTGCGAAGCCGGCGCAACGCATGGTCGATATTCCCGCGGGAACGGCGCGGCTCGGGCGTACTCCCGACGAGGGCTTCGGGTGGGACAACGAATTCGCGGCCCACGAGGTGGAGGTTCCGGCCTTCGCCATCGGCCAGTACAAAGTCACCAACGGCGAGTACCTGGAGTTCGTCCGCGAAGGCGCGGCGCCGCCGTTCTTCTGGGTGGAGCGCGGCGGCGAGTGGTATTACCGAGGGATGTTTTCCGAAATTCCACTACCGCTCGACTGGCCCGTCTACGTGACCTTCCGCGAGGCCGAAGCGTATGCCCGCTGGCGCGGCAAGTCGATTGCGAGCGAGCCGCAGTTCCATCGCGCATCCTGCGCGGCGCCTGTATCGCGAAACGTGGACTTCCGCCGCTGGGACCCGGCCCCTGTGACCGCCGATGAAGGCGCATGGCATGGCCCGCAGCAACTGACGGGCAACGGCTGGGAGTGGACCTCGACGCCGTTCGCACCCTTTGCGGGCTTTACGCCGTTTCCGTTCTACCAAAACTATTCCGAGCCGTTCTTCGACGGCCAACACCACGTCCTGAAAGGAGCGTCTCCCCGGACGGCCGCGTGTTTCCTGCGGCCTTCCTTCCGTAACTGGTTCCGGGTAGCTTACCCCTATATGTATGCGACATTTCGAGTGGCGGATTCCTGATGTTTGCGCGCGCTTTGGATTATGAGTTCGCTCGCGAAGTCCACCTGGGACTCACGAGTACCGGCCAGAAGACCCTGCCCTGCCGCTATTTCTATGACGAACTGGGCTCGGCGCTGTTTGAAGCCATCACGTGCCTGCCGGAGTACGGCCTGACTCGCGCCGATGCGCGCATCCTGCAGTCGCGCGCCGCGGACCTCGTCCAGTTACTGCCGGGAGGGCTGATTACGGCCGAGTTGGGCAGCGGCAGTGGGATCAAGACGCGGCCGGTTCTGGAACAGATCGCGCGACGCGAGCCCGTAGTCTACTACCCCATCGACGTCTCGGCCAGCGCGCTCGCGAGGTGTGCGCAGGAACTCGGACCGTTAGGCGAAGTGCAGCCGATCGAAGCCAATTATCTGGATGGCGTGCGTGTGGCCGCCGGGCGGCGCGAGCGCGGACAGACTCTGCTGCTACTGTTCCTCGGAAGCACTATCGGCAATTTCGGCCGCGAGGACGCGTTCGAATTTCTCAGCGATCTGCGGACTGCACTCTCGCCAGGCGATGCCCTGCTGCTCGGCACCGACCTGGTGAAAGCGGAACAAACGCTCGTCGCCGCGTATGACGATCCGGCGGGCGTCACCGCGGCGTTCAATCTCAACCTGCTCGCGCGCATCAATCGCGAACTCGGCGCCGATTTCGATCTGCGCCGGTTCCAGCACGTGGCCCGCTATCAGAAGTCGGAGCAGCGCGTCGAGATGCATCTCCGCTCGCGCGAACGCCAGACCGTCCATATTACTGGTGCGGACCTGACGGTCGATTTCGCTCCCCACGAGACGATCCTCACCGAGACCTGCCACAAATTCCTTCCCGAACAGGTATGCCGGATGGCACGCCGGAGCGGCTTCCGGCTCGCCGCGCAGTGGATGGACGACGAGTGGCCTTTCGCCGAAAACCTGCTGCTGGCGGTCTGATCGGGTTGTCCCTCCGCTCCGCAGCATGTTACCGTATTGATTAAAGATTTCGGCCTCTCAATCCACGTAATAGAAGGAAGACTCATATGCCTCTTGTCTCGATGCGACAGCTCCTCGACGAAGCCGCCAAGGGCGGTTACGGCGTTGGCGCGTTCAACGTCAATAATATGGAGCAGATCCAGGCCATCATGGAAGCGGCGCGGGAAACCAAGTCGCCGGTCATCATCCAGGCCAGCCGCGGTGCGCGCTCATATTCGCAGGATCGGTTCCTTTATCACCTGATGCTCGCGGCCACCGAGCTCTATCCCGAGATCCCCACGGTGCTGCACCTCGATCACGGCAACAGCGTCGAGACTTGCAAGAGCGCCATCGACATGGGCTTTACCAGCGTGATGATGGATGGCTCGCTGATGGCAGACGGCAAGACGCCCTCCAGCTTCGATTACAACGTGAAGGCCACGCGCGAAGTGGTCGAGATGGCGCACGCCAAGGGCGTGACGGTGGAAGGCGAAATCGGCTGCCTCGGCGGTATCGAAGACGGCCATGGCGCGGGCCTCGATGGCCTGAGCCACCTCACCGATCCGGCGCAGGCGGAGGAGTTCGTGAAGCAGACCGGCCTCGATGCTCTGGCGATCGCCATCGGCACCAGCCACGGCGCGTACAAGTTCACCAGCAAGCCCACCGGCGAAACGCTGAAGATGGATCGCCTGATCGAGATCCACAAGCGGCTGCCGAACGTCCACCTGGTGATGCACGGCTCCTCCAGCGTGCCGAAGGATTTGCAGGACATCATCAACCAGTACGGCGGCAAGCTGAAGCCGACCTGGGGCGTGCCGGTCGAAGAGATCCAGCTCGGCATCAAGAACGGCGTCCGCAAGATCAACGTCGATACCGACAATCGCCTGGCGATCACCGGCGCGATCCGCAAGGTGTTCATGGAGACGCCGGAGAAGTTCGATCCGCGCGATTACATGAAGCCCGCGCGCGAGGCCATGAAGAAGGTTGTGGCGCTGCGCATGACGCAGTTCGGCCAGGCCGGCCATGCCGGCGACTACACGCCGATCTCGCTGGAAGAGATGGCCAAGGTCTACGCCGGCGAAGCTGTGCACGCATAAGAAGCGTAAGTAGGGTAGTCCTCCTGGACTGCCCACGGCGAGCGGCAGCTCGTCCGATTTCGCGAAGGTTAGCGGGACAGGCGTGCTGCCGCGCGCCTGGACAGGCCGGGAGGCCTATCCTACCAAACCCTGACTCCTTCTACCCACGTCCCGGTAACTTCGATTCTTCCATCCATCAATCGGAATTCCACCAGGTCCCCGCGCTCTCCGGCTACCAATCCTTGCGTTCGACCGGGCACTCGCCCCGCACGCGCTGCGTTCACCGTCGCCATCCTCACGGCATCGGCCAGCGAAAGGCCGGCCAGCCGCATCAGGTTCTCTACTCCGCGATCCATGCGCAGCGCGCTTCCCGCGAGCCGCGAAGTGCCTGCGAGGACTACGCGGCCGTCAGCCGTGAGATCGACATCCAAACCGGCGAACCGGTAGTGTCCCGGTTCCGCGCCCGCCGGAATTGCCGCATCCGTCACCAGCACGGCGCGGTCGACCCCCTTGGCTCGCAGCGCCACCTTCAGGAACGCGGCGTCCAGGTGGATGCCGTCCACGATAAAGCCGGCCATCAAACGGTCTTCCGCAAGCTGCTCCCAGAGATAGTTCGGATGGCGCGGCAACATCGCGTGTGCGCCGTTGCCGAGGTGAGTCGATAGCGTGGCGCCTGCTTGCACGGCATCCGCGATCTGCGAGGCGTTCGCATCCGTGTGACCGATCGACGCCACCACGCCTCGATCCACGATCCGCTCGATGTAGCGCGAGGCTTCGGGCCACGCGGGCGAGAGTGTCACGATGCGGACGCGCCCACCGGCCGCATCCTGCCAGCGCGCGAACTCGTCGAAATCGGGTGGACGCACCCACTCGCGGGGATGCGCGCCGCGCGGACCGTCTTCCGCTGAGATGTGAGGACCCTCTACGTGGAATCCGCCGATCGCCGGGCTTGCTACCTGCGACAGTCGTCGCAACGCGGCCTCCATGCGCCGCGGGGGGCCGGTAATCACCGTGGGATAGAAGCGCGTTACGCCGCACGAGAAGAGAGCGCAGAGGGAACGCTCGATCTGGTCCGGCGAGATCTCCGGATCGTTGTAATCGACGCCCGCAAATCCGTTCACCTGTAAGTCGATCCATCCGGGTGCCAGCCAGGCCCCGGAGTTTCCCTCGGCCGCACGCACATCGCGGATCTCAGAGTCGAACTCCACAGCCACGTTTCGCCCGGTCAGCGCATCAGTACCTGAACATTTCATGAGAGCTCTGATTTATTCACAAGTTTGCCACACGTCAACGCCGGTAAGTGTCGAATCCTATGGAGCAAAAAACTTGTTGAAAAGGGGTGGAACGCTGAACTTCGAAGTGGCATTCGAGCGCGGGCTCGCGCTAAAAATGGAGAGTCCATTAGGTGGCTGCGCGGCAAGGGAGGCGAATCTCGGGGGAGGTGGCCGTCCGAAGTCGCGCAGTCCTCCTTCAGAGTTGCTATTTCACTCCAGCGATCTGTCCAGCGTGCACGTACGATAGCCAGCCGTGCTCATCCGGCCTGGTACCGTTGATGATCCCAAAAAACTCGTGTTGCAGCGCTTCGGCTACCGGTCCGCGCCGTCCTTTGCCGATTTGAATGCGGTCGATGGAGCGGATGGGCGTGATCTCCGCAGCGGTTCCGGAGAAGAACACTTCGTCGGCGATGTACAGCAGTTCCCGCGGGATGATCGTCTCGACCATCGGGATGCCCGCGGCCTTCGCCAGTGTCAGAATCGTATCGCGCGTAATCCCCGGCAGTACCGAAGCGCCGAGCGGCGGTGTGAGAATCTTGCCGTCGCGCACCAGGAAGATGTTTTCGCCCGAGCCTTCGCTGACGTAGCCGTTGGAGTCGAGCGCGATGCCTTCGCTATAGCCGTTGATCACCGCCTCCATCTTCATGAGCTGCGAGTTCATGTAGTTGGCTCCAGCCTTCGCGAGCGTAGGCAGCGTGTTGGGCGCAATGCGCGTCCAGCTTGACACGCACACGTCCACACCTTCCGCCAGAGCATCCTCGCCGAGATACTTGCCCCAGTTCCAGCAGGCGATGTACACGTCAATCGGGTTCTTCATTCCGTTGACGCCGATCTCGCCGTATCCGCGGAACGCGACCGGCCGGATGTAGCAGGAATCCATCTTGTTGACGCGTACCAGCTCCAGCATCGCCTCGCCCAGGGCGTCTGCCGGAAAGCCAAGCTCCATGCGGTAAATCTTGGCCGAATCCACCATGCGGCGGACGTGTTCTGGAAGCCGGAACACCGCTGGTCCCGAGGGTGTGTGATAGCAGCGGATGCCTTCGAACACCGAGCTGCCATAGTTCACCACGTGGGAAAGTACATGAATAGTCGCTTCCTCCCATTTGATGAAGCGGCCGTTATGCCAAATTTTTTCAGTGGGCGTCAACATGCGTTAATTATAACTAGTCCGGTGTTTCCGTGATGCGGCGGGCGCGGTCGCGCAACTCATCCAGCTTCAGGCCGGTCAACGCGGTGGCGATCGCGCCGCCGATCAGCAGCGGCAGCGTCATCGCGAAGAACATGATGAACGAGAATGATTTCGCGTCGTTCTTTTCCACGTCGAACAGGCCCAGCGCCAGCACCGTGGCAAGCTGAAACAGCCCCAGGTTGCCCGGAGCGTTCGGCACCACCGTCCCGAAGCGCACGATGCTCAGGACTCCGCCCGCTACCCAGAACGAAAGGTCGAGCCCGTAGGCCTTCATCAGCGCCCACACCGAAAGCACCTGAAGAAACAGATACAGGAGACTGATTGCCGAAGTAATGCCGAGCGTTCGACGGTTGCCCATCAGATGCAGGCCCTCGATGACGTGCCGCAGTGTCGACGCCCACTTGCTCTGCCGGATCACCGCATGAGCGTCGTGCCTCTCCCGGATCACCCAGATCAACGCGACGGCCCCGATCATCAGCAGGGCGCCCAGAACCTGCACCAGGATCATGAGCTTCTCCGGAATGCCTCTCACGAAGCTCGCGGTCAACAGAAAAGTCCCCAGCATGAAGAAGCCGTCGATCAGCCGCTCCACCGCGGCGGAAGCGAAGCTGAGCGAGATGCGCAGGTTGTTCCAGTGCGCCAGCAGGTAGCACCGGATCAGTTCTCCCGTGCGCAGCGGCAGCACTTCATTGGCGAAAAGGCCGATGTAGATCGCCTGCACCGTGCGCCAGTATCCGAGGCGCGCTACAGGCCCCAGCAGCGTGTTCCAGCGCCAGGCGTGTGCCAGGTAGACGGAAAGATCGGCCGCCACGGCCAGAAGCACCCACCGCCAGTCGAGGGAGCGGATCGTGGGAATCAGGTCGTGGATCGGGTAGCCGTGCAGCACCCAGATCAGGCATACGGCCGATATGCCGTATCCAAAAAACTGGACCAGCCACGAGGGAATTCGCCAGCTGGGCAGCACGCTCTTATGATAGCCCGTCGCTGGTCACCTGCTGATGTGCCTCCAGGTACGAATCGCGGAAACGGCGGATCAGGTCGCGCGCTTCGCGGGGCCCGCGCCAGCCGCGCATCTCCGTCCGCTTTCCTTCGAGCTCCTTATAGATCGCGAAGAAGTGTTCGATCTCCCGCAGCTTGTGCGGAAAGACCTGGTCGATGGTGTGGATCTGGTCGAATCTCGGATTGCGATTCGGCACCGCCAGGATCTTCTGGTCGGGTTCGTCCTGGTCCATCATCTCCAGGTAACCCACCGGGCGCACCGCAATCAGCACGCCGGGGTAACTGGGTTCGTCGACCATCGTAATGACGTCGAGCGGGTCCCCGTCTTCGGCCAGTGTGCCGGGAATGAAGCCGTAATCGCCCGGGTAGTGCAGCGGCGAATAGAGAGCACGGTCGAGGCGAAAGACTCCGAGTTCTCCGTCGTACTCGTACTTATTGCTGGAGTTTTTCGGGATCTCCACAATCATCCGGACGATTTCGGGGCAGTCCGGACCCGGATCGATGTCGTACAGTCGCATCTACTAGTTATCGTATCAGCGCCTGGGCGGTCATCACGATGACGATTCCGACAATCGAGGCCACAATCTTCATGGCGGTCCAGGAGCGCAACGTCTGCGGCACGGTCATTCCGAAATATTGGTTGACTACCCAAAAGCCCGAATCGTTCACGTGCGAGAAGCCCATTCCGCCGCAGCACAGCGCCAGCACGATCAGGTCGGGATTGTAGCCGGGGATGCCTTTGACGATCGGCGCGGCGATTCCCGCCGCCGTGATGATCGCGACCGTCGCCGAGCCCTGCGCGATCCGCATCGCAATGGCGATTACGAAGACCACCAGCAGCGGCGAAAGCGAGGACGTGATCAGCATCTTGCCGATATGGGTGCCCGCGCCCGAATCGACGATGATCTGTTTGAACGCTCCGCCGCCCCCGATGATGCACAACAGCGCGCCCATCGGCGCGAGCGATTCGGTGGTCATCCGGAAGGCGCTCTCCCGCGAGACGCCGCGCCGGTATCCCAGGCAGTAGAACGTCACCAGGGCGGTGACCGCCAGCGCCGTGAAGGGGTGCCCGAGGAACACTGCCGCGCCATGCAGGGGCACGTGCCACAGGTTCGCCATCGTGGCGCCGAAGATCAGCAGCACCGGCAGCAGAAGCAACAGCACCACCATCAGCAGCGGCGGCGCGGGTTGGCCATCCTCCTTGCGCGCGAAGGACGCCGCGGCGATCTCCGGCACGGGCACGTGAATCCGCCGCGCGATCCAACCGCCGTAGAAGATGCCCGAGACCACCGCCATCGGGATCGACATCGCGATGCCGTAGAGAATGGTGTGTGCCAGGTCGCCGCCGAGCAGTTGCGATGCCGCCGCGGGCGCCGGATGCGGTGGCACCAGCGAGTGCGTGATGGTGAGGGCCGCCGCCATCGGGATGCCGTAGAACAGCAGCGAGCGCTTGGTCTCCCGCGCCAGGCTCCAGACCAGCGGCACCAGGATGATGAAGCCCACTTCGAAGAAAATCGGCAGCCCGACCAGAAAGGCCGCCACCAGCATGGCCCACGCCGCGCGGTCTTTGCCGAAGCGGGCCAGCAGCCAATCGGCGAGCGCAATCCCGCCGCCCGACTGCTCGATGAATCGCCCGATCATCGCGCCCAGCCCCACCACTACCGCGATGAAGCCCAGCGAATCGCCGAAGCCGCCCTGAATCGATTTGAGAACCCTATCCGGCGCCATGCCGGCCGCCAGCCCCATCGCCATCGAGGTAAGCAGCAGGGAGAGGAACGCGTGCAGCTTCACCACGAGGATGAGGACCAGCAGAAGAGCGATCGAGGCCACCGTGAGCAGGATCAGGTAGGTCCCATGAGACGGCATGACCCGCCCATTCTACACCGGGTGGGGCGCGAGCTTCCCGCTTTGCGCGCTTTTTAGGTGGTCCCGCGTTCGACCGTGATCGGGCCTTGGACCACCAGCGTGCTACCCGACAGGAAGCCGACCATTTCCGCAGAGGGCTTCAACCCGGGCCCTGTTCCGTTCAACAGCGCGCGGCCGCCTTCTGAAGATTGAATCGCCTGCCACGCGAAAGTATTCCCGCCCGGATCCAGATTGACCAACTGCCCATTGGCGAGAAGCAGTGCGAACGCCGCCGTATTCGCCATGACCGAGCAGGTCGGATCGGTCTGGCGGGTCAGGATGTCCGGCACCTGGTGAGGGATGATATCGGCGCGCTCGGCGGCGAGTGTCTCGGGCGAAACCGAGACTCCGGACGCCGGGGCATTGCTTGGGGCTGCCGCCTCAGCGGGGGCAAGGCGCTCCGGAGGAACAGAGAGGTTGAACGAGGTGCGGTTCGAACAGCCCGCATCGATCAGCGTGCCGCTGTACGGTTGCGGGAGTCGCAATAGCGAGGCTTCCGAGACACCGAGACGGGTGCTGGTGCTGCCGAAATTGCTGGAATTACTTCCGAAGGCGGTGGCCGCGGCCACTGCCATCACCACGTGGAATATCCTCATGCAAGGTAGGGGTGCAATCGTCGTGCCGCACCGTAGTGCTGCTCTGCACTCTTCGATACATCTCCTGAAACTGTTCGAGCGAAAGCTGTTCCGCGCGCAGCCCGGCCTCCGGCCACGATCCGGCCGGATAGAGTGGTTCCAGGTTGTTCCGGATGGTCTTCCGTTTCTGCCGGAACGCCGCCCCCACGAACCGTAGAAAATCTTCCACACCGGTAATTTGGGCTTCCGATTCCCGCGGCTCGAGCAGCACCACGGCGGAATCCACCTTGGGCGGCGGATGGAACGCGCCGGGCTTTACGTCGAATAACACCCGGGCCTTGGCATAGACGGCGGTCTGCACGGTCAGGAACCCATAGGCGCGGCTTCCGGGTTGCGCCGCCAGCCGGTCCGCCACCTCTTTCTGAACCAGAAAGACCGCGCGCGGGGGCCGCAGGCGCGTCACTTTCTCCAGAATCGGCGAGGTGATGTAGTAGGGCAGGTTGCCGGCGATGGGGGCGCCGCTCCATTGCGCCAGGCCGGCTTTGAGCACATCGGCGTGAACCACTTCCAGCCGCCCGCTTTCGCCGAACTTAGCTCGCAGATGCTCCACCAGGTAGGGGTCGATCTCGATCGCCACCACCCGCTTCGCCCGTTCCAGCAGTTTCGCGGTGAGCGCGCCCCGGCCGGGACCGATCTCCACCACCAGCTCGCACGGCTTCGGGCACACTGCCGCGGCGATGCGCTCGAGCACGGAGCCTTTGATTAGAAAATGCTGCCCTAGCTTCTGGCGGGCCACACCCGCTCCGTTGAAAGAAAACGTCTGCGCAGTCCGATCGGGCTGGAGCCCGATGCAGGCTCAAACCTGCCCCACTCTTGCTTTTTCAATAGCCTCCTACCAGTGCCTTGTTCCAAACTGTGGGGCAGTCTTTAGACTGCGGAGGGCTTCAGCCCGACTAGCTGCGAAGCCGGCGGGGCGAAGGGGTCGCCGAAGCCTGCACCGCCTTGACCCGTCCCCAGGTCGGAAGGCCCAGGTACGTGGCCGGCTTGAACTGCGAGAACATGATGATGCTCTGCAGATCCGGCGTCAATTGGCCGCGGGCCAGCGACCAGTCGCTGACGCGGCCGTTTTCGTCGATCACCAGGTCCACCACGTTGGCGTCTTCCGGAATATCGGCGTCATCCCCCCGCACGATCCGGGGAATGTCGCTGATCGCTTGCGACAGGTAGCCGTTCGAGCCGAGCGCCACCACTTCACCGTCCGGAGAGGTGAACAGCGATTGATCGGCAAAGGCGTGTTGGAACGTCAGGGTTGGCACCAGGGTGCCGAATGCGATGAGCGCCGAGAGCAGTCCGCCCGCGAACGGCAGGGCGAAGGGACGCATCAAGTTATCGAAGGCCAGTTGGGCGCGGCTGCGCCAGGATCTTACGCGGGCAGGGAAGCTCACCCGCGCCAGTTGGCGAGCGCGTTCATGAGATGCCAGTACGCGCAGGTTCGCGGACAGGGCCGCGGGAACCGGAGCATGGTTCATCGTGCCGAGCGCGGACCGCAGGTTCTGTTCCAACTCCACGCGGGTACCGCACTCTCTGCAGGACTCGATATGCGCCGATATCATCTCCCGCTCCCCGGCCGGAACCGCTCCGTCCAGGAATGAAGAGATCAAATCATGCACGTGGTCACAGCTCATAATTCACTCTGCCGTCTTTGGCACCAACCGCAGGGCAGGCCTGTTTTTCAGGCTCCCCGCGAGTTCGTCCCGCAAGGCTTCGCGGCCCCGCAGGATACGGGACTTTACCGTTCCCAGAGAAACGCCCAGAATCTCCGCGATCTCTTCGTAGCTCAGGTCCGTAATATCCCTGAGGACGACCGCCTCGCGGAAAATCGGGTTGATCTTTCCAAGTGCCGCCTCGATCATTATGTGTTGTTCGCGATCGCAAGCGGCATCGAACGGCGAACGGCCGCCGTCCGCTATCATCTCCTTCCAGTTGCGCGACTCTTCCGGGTCCGAATCCAGCTCCACTTCGCGCCGGCGATGGCGGAAAAACCAACGCCGCGCGTTGTGCGCTTCGTTCACCGTGATCCGGTAGATCCAGGTCTTTAAAGTGCTCTGGCCCCGAAAGCTGCCGATATTCCGGAAGACCTTCAGGAACACTTCCTGAACCACGTCGCACGCTTCAGATTGATCGCTCAGCAGCCGCAATGCGAGTGTGTATACCGGCTGCTGGAACCGGCTGATCAGCTCTTCGTATCCCCGTTCGCACCCTTCGCGCAGAGAAGCGACGAGTCGTAGATCATCGGGATCAGCGCCCGTTTCCGCCGCCCGATCAGGGCTTAAGTCTAGAATTGAAGTCGCCACGGCAGCCTCACATTCAGCCTTTGACTTCAAAGCTACCAAAAATATCCTGCCTTGCAAAGCAATAGACACCCGGAATGCCAGGAAAGTTCCCCAGGAATCGCAAAGTCCCTGGAGCCGCCTTTCGCGCGGCGGTACAATTCGTCTGGTATCCACCATGAAATACGCCGTTTTGTTCGCCGGACTAGCGATTTTCGCCCAGGCAGCGCTCGCCGCGCAGCCGATCCACGCCCTGATCATCGATGGCCAGAACAACCACGACTGGAAGCACACCACCCCGGTCCTCAAGAAGATCCTCGAAGACACCGGGCTGTTCCAGGTCGACGTCCTGACCACCCCTCCGGTCGGCGGCGATTTCAGCGGATTTAAGCCCGAGTTTTCGAAGTACCGTGTGGTCATTTCCAACTACAACGAATTCCCGCACGGCAGCAAGTGGCCCGACGACGTCAAGGCGTCTTTCGAGCAATACATGAAAGCCGGAGGCGGTTTCGTCTCCTACCACGCCGCCGACAACGCTTTCCCCGACTGGCCGGCCTATAATCTCATGATCGGAATCGGCGGCTGGATGGGCCGGAACGAAAAGTCCGGACCGTACTGGTATTTCAAGGATGACAAGCTGGTGTCGGATCCGACGCCCGGTCCCGCCGGCAACCACGGCGCCCGGACGCCGTTCGTCGTCGTCATGCGGGACACGAAACATCCCATCACCAGGGGCTTGCCGCCGAAGTGGATGCACGCCTCCGATGAACTCTATAGCAAGATGCGCGGCCCGGGCGAGAATATGCACGTGCTCGGCACCGCCTGGTCGGATCCGGCCAATCGCGGAACCGGCCACGACGAGCCGATGCTGATGACCCTGACGTATGGCAAAGGCCGGATTTTCCACACCACCCTGGGGCACGACCCCGCCGCCATGCAGTGCGTCGGCTTCATCGTTACGTTCGCGCGCGGCGCCGAATGGGCCGCCACCGGCAAGGTCACCCAGAAGGTGCCCAAGGACTTCCCGACGGCCGATCAAGTCAGCACCCGCCAGTGAATTCTGATATGCTCGCGTTGACTCCGCGAAGAGGTTTCCTATGGTCTATACACGAAGAGATGTAGCGAAAATTGCGCTCGCCTCACTGCCGCTGGCAAAGGTGCTTGCGGCCAAGCCGAATTCGAAGATCGGCGGCGTCCAGATAGGCGCCATATCATACAGCTTCCGCCAGATGCCCGAGCAGGGGATCGACGACATCATCAAATACATGACGCAGATCGGGCTGAGCGAAATCGAGCTCATGTCCAACCACGCCGAAACCGGCGCCGGCGCTCCGGAACAGCCCCGCCCGGCGGCCGGCGCCACCCGGGAGCAGATGCGGGCCGCCATGCAGGCGCACAATGAGGAACTGCGCAAGTGGCGTTCCTCGCTCTCGATGGACAAGTTCAAGGACGTCCGCAAAAAGTTCGACGAAGCCGGAATCGAACTGCACCTGCTCTGCTACAACATGCAGGATCGCATGACCGACGACGAGATTGAGTACGGCTTCCAGATGGCAAAAGTGCTGGGCGCCAAGGCGATCAGCACCAGCACCACCATTACGATGTCGAAGCGCATCGCGCCGCTGGCCGAAAAGCACAAGATGATGGTCGGTTATCATGGCCACGACCAGACGTCGGACCCGAACCAGTTCGCCACGCTCGAAAGCTACGCCACTGCGTTCAGCTATGGCAAATACAACGGCGTGAACCTGGATATCGGCCACTTCACCGCGTCGAACTACGATGCCGTGGCCTTCATCAAGGAGCATCACGCGCGCATCACCAATCTCCACCTGAAAGACCGGAAGAAGAATCACGGTCCGAATACGATCTGGG
Organism: Terriglobia bacterium; assembly: GCA_963796675.1. GTDB lineage: Bacteria > Acidobacteriota > Terriglobia > Bryobacterales > Bryobacteraceae > CAWCDJ01. The sequence continues at coordinate 235,299 of CAWCMS010000008.1, read as the reverse complement.
GCGAAGGCGACACACCGCTCAAGGACGTGCTGCTGCTGTTGAAGGAGAATCGCTACCCGTTCCCCGGCAACATCGAGTACGAATATAAAGGCGAAGGCGACCCCGTGGCCGAAGTCGGCAAGTGCTACGAATACTGCAAGAAGATCCTTGCGTAAAGTAGGGTAGGCCTCCCGGCCTGCCCCGCGCCGAAGGCGCGCGACTTCGCGAACAGCCTATGCCAATCCTCGACGGCACCACTGCTCTGATCACTGGCGCCAAGGGCGGCCTGGGCACTTCCGTTACGCGCGCCTTTCTCGACGCCGGCGCCCAGGTCATCGGCGTCTCCCGTTCCATCCAAGCCTCCGACTTCGCTCACCCCGCCTTCACGCCTCTGCCTGCCAACCTGACCGACCCCGCCGCCGTCAACGCGATGATCGCCGACGCCATTGCCCGTTTCGGCCGCATCGACGCCCTGGTCCACGTGGCCGGTGGATTCGCGGGCGGCAAGGGCCTTGCTGAAACCGACGATGCCACGCTCGAGCAGATGCTCGACCTCAATCTGCGTTCGGCCTTTTATCTCACCCGCGCCATCGTTCCGCACCTGCGGAAGCAGGGCAGCGGCCGCATTCTGGCGGTCGCCAGCCGCCAGGCTGTCGACCCGATGTCCGGCACCGGCGCCTACAACGTCTCGAAGGCCGCGCTCGTTTCTCTCATCCGCACTTTGGCGCTCGAAAACAAAGACCGGGGCATCACCGCGAATGCCGTTCTTCCAGGCACCATGGACACTCCCGGCAACCGCGCGTTCGGCGGCGACACCAGCGGCTGGGTCGACCCCGCACAAGTGGCGGCGCTCCTGGTCCACCTGGCGAGTCCGCTCGCCTCGCAGGTCACCGGCGCGGCCATCCCCGTCTACGGCCGGCAGTTATAGCAGGACGCTCATGCACGTAACGGCGCCCTCGGCCTTCTGCATCTCGGAGACGTCGACGGTTCGCACCCGGTAGCCGAGGCCTTCGAGCATCGCGGCGGTTTCGGGAAAGCTCGCTGGCATCACGACCGTGCCGTGGATCGCGAGCACATTGGCGCCCCAGGTTTCCGGCACGTCGATCAGCCCCAATCCGTGCAAAGCGCTCGTGTCCACCCAGGCACGATTGACCAATGCCGCCCCGTCGCCCAGGCTCGAAACGCCGCTCTTCAGATGCAGACAGCCCCGCACCTCGACCGGGACGACAGAATACCCGAACGGCGTCGTCGCCTCCTCCAACTGCCGGATCCCTTCGCGATTGGTGCGGTGCGAGAGACCTGCGTAGATCGTCCGGCCCACGTGCAGCACATCGCCGCCATCGAGTGTCGCGGGCGCTTGCATGAAGTGCAGCGGCCGATGGGGCCGAAGCGCCTCTGCCAGGGACTCGGCCTCCCGCCGTCGCGAGACCGCGCCGGTCCGTGCGATCACCGCCACTTCGTCCACGACCACCACCGGGTCCTCCACGAAGACCGAGTCGGGAAGGTCGGGCTCGGCCGCGAGCGAGATCACTTGCAGCCCCAGTTCCGCCAGGCACGCTTCGTACTCATGGTGCTGCCGGTCCGCGAGCGCCAGGTCGATCGGCGCCCGCTCCAGGTGGCTCAGTTCGCACCGCTCCATCGCCGGACTCACCGCCCGCGTGATCGCCAGAGTCATCCTCTGCATTTTACGCGCGATTCGACCACATTTCCCCTAAGACATTCATGAATCAGAAAACGGGCTGCACTCCGACAATACGAGTAAAGTCCCCGCGCTGAAAGCTAGCACCCGACCCACGTCTTGAACGATATGCGGGAACCACGAATGGGACTACCGCAGCCCAACGGCGCATCTCGAAACGCTCCGGATTCCGTTATCGCCTTGTTCAGCTCCACGTCGCGAGCATGATCGGCTCATCGGGGTCGGCCTCTCTTCGCGTGTGAGTAACATGACCGTCTACGGTGGGGTAGCGGTCTTGGCGTGATCGCCGTCGCGAAGTAGCTCATGCGGGCGACCCCTTGGCCCCCCGCGCAATAATCCAACATGCGGCGACCAGACGCCCGACATTAGCCAGCCATCCGAGCTACTCGGCGGTGGGCCTGACGTAGCTCATGGAGATGATCAAGAGATGCCGAAGAAGATCGCGCCCCACCTCTTCTCCCGCCGCTCGCCAGGCTTCTTGCCGTGCCAAAACCACCATACCGGTGGTCCTGCGATGGCAAGCAGAATCACTACTGCCAACAGGCAGGCGCGAAGCATCTCGAAGGTAGAGGTCATCTGAGAAGCCCAATGTTAACGCACGGCCCGATAAATGGACAAAAAGTGACGTTATCGGAGAAGTAGTCGGTTGCCCGCCAAACGCAAAAAGGCCGTCAGGCGAACCTGAGGTCCCGTTTGCGATGGAGAAATGCTTTTCTGAGCGACGGCCACTCGCCGCCCGCCTGCCGCCGGCGCTGCGAGCCAGCCGCATCGATCCGGCGGCGGCTCTCCGGTACGACTAGCCTTCGGTTGTATCCTATTGCTTATGTCTGATCAAACCGCCCCAGCCCGCCAGCTGGGCTTCGCCACCAAGTCGCTGCACGCGGGACACACTCCCGATGCCGCCAGCCGGGCGCGTGCCGTGCCGATCTATCAGAGCACCTCGTTCACCTTCGAGGATTCCACTCACGCGGCGCAACTTTTCGCGCTCCAGAAGTTCGGCAACATCTACAGCCGCATCATGAACCCCACCACCGATGTCTTCGAGCAGCGGGTCGCGGCGCTCGAAGGCGGTGTGGGGGCGCTTGCCACGGCCAGCGGCCAGGCGGCGCAGTTCCTGGCGATCAACTCTTTGATGGGGCCGGGCGACGAGCTCGTGGCCGCCAGCACCCTCTACGGCGGCACCTACACGCAATTCGACGTGACCTTCCGCCGCATGGGCATCGACGTGAAGTTCGTGGAGCCCGACGATCCGGAAAACTTCCGCAAGGCCATCACACCCAAAACCAAGGCCGTCTACGGCGAGACCATCGCGAATCCGCGGATGAACGTGCTCGATATCGAGAAGGTGGCGGCCGTGGCGCACGAAGCCGGCGTGCCCCTGATCATCGACAACACCATGGCCTCGCCGTATCTCTGCCGGCCCATCGAGTGGGGCGCCGATATCGTGCTGCATTCGGCCACCAAGTTTCTCGGCGGCCACGGCACTTCGATCGGCGGCATCATCGTCGATAGCGGCCGCTTCCAGTGGACCGACAAGTATCCGGCGATCACGCAGCCGAGCCCCGGCTACCACGGCATGAAGTTCGCCGAGGTGTTCGGCAACATGGCCTTCATCATCAAGACGCGCGTCGAAGGCCTGCGCGATCTCGGCCCGTGCGTGAGCCCGTTCAACTCGTTCCTCTTCCTGCAAGGCATCGAAACGCTCCCCTTGCGTATGCAGGCGCACAGCGGTAACGCCCTCGCGGTAGCCCAGTGGCTCGAGCGCCACCCCGCTATTTCCTGGGTGAAGTATCCCGGCCTGCAATCGAGCGCGTATCACGCCCTCGCGCAGAAGTATCTCCCCAAGGGGCAAGGTTCCATCGTCACCTTCGGCATCAAGGGCGGGCTCGAGGCTGGAAGCAAACTGATTGATTCGGTTCAGCTCTTCTCGCACCTCGCCAACCTCGGCGACGCCAAGAGCCTGATCATTCACCCCGCCTCAACCACTCATCAGCAACTCTCCGATGAGCAACAACTCGCGGCCGGCGTTTCGAAAGATCTGGTACGGATCTCAGTAGGTATCGAAGACGTCGATGACATCCTATGGGACCTGGACCAGGCCATCGCAGCTTCGCAAAAATAAAAGTATGAAGTGGCAACTCGCCGTAGCCCTTCTGGCCGCGGCTTTCGCCGGCTGCACCTCCGGAAGCAGGGCCGGTACACCAGCCGATGGCAAGGCATCGCTTCCCGACACCACGCGCCTCTTCCGGGATCCACTTCCCGGAATGGCGCCGGTGACCGATACTCACGACATTTACTCGGCGGATCGCGCCGGTGCTCTGAGCCCTGTGGTCGAGAGCTATCCGGCGCGAATCTATGTCCCGAACACCGAGAGCAACTCGGTGGATGTGATCGACCCGGCTACATACAAGGTGATCGATCATTTCCGCGTCGGGCGGCTGCCGCAGCACGTGACCCCGTCGTACGACATGAAAACTCTCTGGGTGCTGAACGACAAGAGCAGCACTCTCACCCGCATCGACCCCTCCACCGGCAAGATGCTCAATACCATCCGGGTGCTCGACCCGTACAACATGTACTACACGCCGGACGGCAAGTACGCGATCGTGGTGGCCGAGCAGCGCGAGCGGCTCGAATTCTACGACGCCGGCACCATGAAGCTCGAGCACCAGTTGTGGGTCCCCTGCAAGGGCGTCGACCACATGGATTTTTCGGCCAACGGCCGGTACCTGATCGCGAGCTGCGAGTTCGGCAATGCCGTGATCAAGGTCGATGTGGCGAAGCAGGCCGTGATGGGCCGGCTGCCGCTCAATCCTCAAGGTATGCCGCAGGACGTCAAGCTCTCGCCCGACGGCGCGGTCTTCTACATCGCCGATATGGAAGCCAATGGCGTGCATGAAATCGACGGCGAATCGTTCCGGGAGATCGGCTTCATTCCGACCGGCAAAGGCGCGCACGGCCTGTATGTCAGCCGGGATTCCAAAGTCCTCTACGTGACCAACCGCGGCGAAGGCTCGATCTCGCTGATCGATCTCGGAACCCGGAAGGTGGCGCGGAAGTGGGAGCTTCCTGGAGGCGGGAGTCCGGACATGGGCGGCGTTTCGGCCGACGGCAATGTGCTGTGGCTATCGGGGCGGTACAACTCCGAGGTCTACGCGATCGATACGCGCGATGGCAAGTTGTTGGCGCGGATCCCTGTAGGCCACGGCCCGCACGGTCTCTGTGTCTATCCGCAGCCCGGCCGCTACTCGCTGGGCCATACGGGGGTATTTCGGTAGCTCTCTGACCTGGACTACACAGAGGCGCGACCGTGAGGGAGCGCGTGCGGAAGGGTAGGAAACCTGCCTGTTATGGTTATCCGAACAGGTGTGCCGCGACGAATGCGCCGGCGTACGCCAGCACGGTCATGTAGGCAAACTGGAACGCCGGCCACTTCCAGCCGCCGGTCTCCCGGCGGACTACGGCAATGGTCGAAATGCACTGCATCGCGAAGGCGAAGAAGATCAGCAGGGCAAATGCGCCGCCAGGGGAAAGATCGTGACGCAGCGCCTGCTCCAGCCCCATCCGGTTGGCTTCCGGATCCATTCCGTAGATGGTGCCGAGCGTCGCGATGATCGTCTCCCGTGCCGCAAGCGACGTAATCAAGCCGATCCCGATCTTCCAGTTGAATCCCAGGGGCTTGATCACCGGCTCGATCGTCCGCCCGATCGTTCCGGCCAGGCTGTCGGCAATCTGCGGAGGATGTCCGCTGTGCGCCGGCACATTGGCCAACGCCCAGAGCACCACGGTGACCAGCAGGATTACCGTGCCGGCGCGATAGAGGAAGACTTTCGCGCGATCATAAAGCCGCAGTGCCAGCGACTGCACGGTCGGCCAGCGGTACGAGGGCATCTCGAGCAGGAACGGCGTGCGACCGCTTTTCAGAATCGACGACTTCAGCACCCGGGCCGTAATTACGGCGGCGAAGAAGCCCAGCGCGTAGAGCCCCACCATCGCCGCGGTCCGCGCCGTCAGGAAGGCGCCCAGGATGTGGTGGTTGGGAATGAACGCGGCGATCACCAGGGCATAAACCGGCAGCCGCGCCGAACAGGTCATCAGCGGTGCGATCAGGATGGTGGCGATGCGGTCGCGCTTGTTCTCGATAGTGCGCGTGGACATGATCGCCGGGACCGCGCAGGCATGCGCCGAAAGGAGCGGGATGAACGATTTCCCCTGCAGTCCGACTTTGGCCATGGTGCGGTCGGCAATCAGCGCGGCGCGCGCCAGGTAGCCCGAGTCTTCGAGAATTCCAATAAAAAGGAACAGCAGCAGCACCTGCGGCAGGAAGACTACCACCGAGCCCACGCCGTTCCACACGCCTTCGAGAAGCAGCGATTTCAGCAGCCCGTTCGGGAGCACGGCTGCAATCCATTTGCCGGAGCCCTGAATCAGCCAGTTCACCGCGTCTTTGGATGGATCGGCCACGCTGAAGATTGCCTGGAATACCGCCAGCACGACCATCACGAAGATCACGGGGCCGAAAATCGGGTGCAGAAAGACGGCGTCCAGTCTCCGGGTCCAGCGCGGTGGAATCGGTGCGCGGTAGGCGGCCCCTCCACTGACGCGGCCGGCCCACTCGCGGCACTTCGGAACGTCTTGCAGGACCGGCAGTTCGCGCGGCGCCGGTTTCGCCATCACGCCGGTGAGAAACTCGTAGACGCGTTCGATGCCTTCGCCCTGCCGCGCGCTGACCAGCGCCACTGGCGCTCCCAGTTCCCCGGAAAGGGCGGCGGGATCGATCTTGCCGCTGCGATTGCGCAGGTCGTCGGCGAAATTCAGGATGACCAGAGTCGGGACGCCGAGCGCCAGAATCGGCGCGGCCAGCATCAGGTGGCGGCCCAGATTGGTGGAATCGAGAAGGAGGAGGATGGCGTCGGGCTTCGGCGTATCCGCCCGCTCTCCCCGGAGAACGTCATGCGCGACCTGTTCGTCTTCGGAGCGGGGAGAAAGGCTGTAAACCCCTGGCAGATCGATGATTTGGACCGCAGTGCCGTCGGGCAGTTCCGCGACTCCGGTGTGCTGCTCGACCGTAACTCCGGGGAAATTCGCCACCTTTTGGCGCAGGCCGGTGAGGCGGTTGAAGAGCGTGGTCTTCCCGCAGTTGGGAGGTCCGATCAGGGCGACGGTCTTCGGCTTGCTGGACGATGCCGGGAACGGCAGAACAGCAGCGGAGCCGCATCCGTGGCAATCGCTGCACTGGCTCATCAGCCCCCCGTTTTCCCGTTCCGCTCGCAGCGAATTTTCAGTAGTTTGGCGGTCTCACGGCGCAAGGCAATCTCCGACCCATCCACCTGGAACACCCTCGGATCGCCGCCAGGGGCGCTCAGCCCCGCGGTGACCCGGGCGCCGGGCAGGAATCCGAGTTCCATCAACCGGCGGGCATCGTCACCAGGAAGATCGATATGGTCCAGGATTGCCGCATCGCCGCGGCGAAGATCTACCAGTGTTGCGGACGTCATAGTGTTCCCATGAAGGCTTCCGCTAAAACCGCTCTTGCTACTGAGTTGCACCTTGGTTTCAGTATGAGGAAGTCTGAAATTGTTGTCAATACCCGCAACCGGGGGACGGCGCGGCTTTTTCTTCTCAGGTTTCAGACGGCCTCCAACTAGTCCAAAATAAGAGAATAACAGATGAATCGGCCTATGAAGGTGCGGCAGCTTCGCGAAAGGGATCTCGACCGTATTCTCGTTATCGAACTGGATAGTTTTGGTAAGGATGCGTATGATCGCAACTTGTTTGCAGAGTTTCACCACAAATGCGGGAGCCTGTTTCTGGTGGCGGAAAGCGAAGGACAGATCCGGGGATACGCCGTGGCAGGCGTTCGCGCGGCCGGGAAAGATACCATCCGCACGGCGGAGCTGATTTCGATCGCGGTCGACCCGCAATGCCGCGGGCGGGGAGCCGCTTCCCTCCTGCTCGACAGCATCCTGCGCCGTCTCCGCCGCCGGGACGTCGCGAGGCTGAACCTGATGGTACGGGTGTCGAACGAGGCGGCGCGCGCTTTCTACGAGAAATACGCCTTCCGCCGGGTACGGATCGTCCGCGGCTACTACGAAGACGGCGGAGACGGGCTGCTCCTGACGCTTCCCTTGCGGCCCGATTGTTAAGAACGTCAAGACTCCACTTGGGCAAGGTTTAGCGGAACCCGCTGGTGTTGGCGGCAATCCAACGGTGCATGGAGAAATTCACACGGCGCGATGCCCTCCGTCTGGCGGGCTGCCTTTGGATTGGTTCCGCGCCTCTATTTGCCTCGGAAAGCGAATTCTGGAACAAGAAACAGCCTTCGGAGTGGACTCCGGAGGAACAAGGGAAGCTATTGAATAAATCCCCGTGGGCCAAAGAAGTTAACGCTCAGTTCGCCCCTGGCGAAGGGCCGAGCCGCGGCGGATATCCGGGCGGCGGCGGCGGTTACCCCGGCGGCGGTGGGATGGGCGGTCCGCGGATCGGGATCGGCGGAATCGGCTTTCCCGGCGGAGGCCGCATGGGGCGAGGCGGCGGCCGGGGACGCAGCGGCGGCCAGACCTCTAACTATAAAGGTGTTATCCGATGGGAGAGCGCCCAGCCGATCCGCGAAGCGGACAAGTCGAAGCTGCCGGATTCCTTTAAGGGCCACTACGTGATCAGCATCAGCGGAATCCCCCTAATGAACGGAGGCAGGCGTTCGACGGGTTCCGAGGGCGGCGACGATTCCCAATCGAATCAACAGGATCAGTACGACCGTCTCAAACAGTTCACGACTCTCCAGCCGAAAGGCAAGGCGATCGCCCAGCCGGGAGTCGTCGAACAGCAGGGCGGCACTTATCTGTTCGGCTTCTCGAAAGACTCGCTGGACCTTTCGGCGGACGATAAGGAGTTCGATTTCTCAAGCCGCCTCGGTTCGCTCACCGTCAAAGCCAAATTCATTGCGAAAGAGATGAAATACCGGGGGAAGCTGGCAATATAGCCGTCTCCTTCTTGTGGGAGAGCTTGCGCTTGACGTCGGGCCAGAACTCCTTGAGCACGTTCGAAAGCGCGTCGGAGCCGACCTGTATCATCATATGTTGGGCGGCTCCGCCGGCGGTCCGTGAATCCGGATTCCAGGCGGCGGAGATCCCTGCCTCGGTGGAGTTCCCCAGGATCTCGGCGAAATTGAAGCTGTCGCGGCCGGAGTCCGTGCGGTTGACGAAAACCCGGGTGGCGGAGTAAAAAAGGCGGTGTCCGAAGCTACCGCCGCTCGGGCCCAGGCGGAAATAGCGCGGGTCTTCGTGCAGCAGCGCGGGCATCACGCCCTCCGTCATCAGGTTCCCGATCGTCTGGTCCGCCAAGGCGCCGGCGAGCCGCTTCCCGTAGCCCTCCATGCCCTGGCCGTAAGTGGGGTTCTGGTTGGTTGCCTGATAGACGAGTGAAAATACGGCCGCGGTGGGAAAGATCGGCCAGTCGAAGGAGTCTTTCACCGCGATGGTCAGCTTCTGCCTGGCGCTGATGGGCTGCGCAGGGCCGTTGGAATCGACCAGCCGGTAGTTGGGGAAGACGCCGAAGGCGCGCGGATTCGGATTAACCGGCGGCGCCGGGGCGGCAGGCTGTGCCGAATCCTGGGCGCGAAGCAGTCCGGCGCACAGCAGCAGAGCGGCGCAAATCGCGTGCTTTGTTACACTAAACGAGTGGCGCCTCAAAAGATCATTCTGACCGGCGATCGCCCAACCGGTCCTCTTCATCTTGGTCATTATGTCGGCTCGCTTCGCCAGCGGGTCGAGTTGCAGCGTGAATACCGGACTTTCATCATTATTGCGGATGCCCAGGCTCTCACGGACAACGCGGAAGACCCGGGAAAAATCCGGCGCAATCTTCTGGAAGTAGTCCTTGATTATCTGGCGGTGGGACTCGACCCCTCGGTTACCACTATTTTTGTACAATCTCTCGTCCCACAGCTGTACGAATTGACGGCGTACTACCTCAATTTGGTAACGGTCGCGAGGTTACAAAGGAATCCTACCGTCAAGGACGAGATCCAGCAACGGGGCTTTGGGGCTAGTATTCCGGCTGGATTCTTCTGCTACCCGGTCAGCCAGGCGGCGGACATCACGGCATTTCTGGCGGATGTGGTGCCGGTCGGGCAGGACCAGCTCCCAATGATCGAGCAGACGACAGAGATCGTCCGCAGTTTCAACCGGATTTACAACTGCGACGTGCTGGTGGAGCCGAAGGGGCTGCTTTCGAGCGTGCCACGGCTGCCTGGAACCGACGGCAAGGGCAAGATGAGCAAGTCGCTCGGGAACGTCATTTCCCTGTGCGACAGCGCCGATACGGTGCGCCAGAAGGTGAAAACGATGTATACGGATCCGAAGCACCTACGCGTCTCGGATCCGGGCACAGTGGAGGGCAATCCGGTATTTTCGTATCTGGATGCCTTCGATGAGGACAAGGTGGCGCTGGCGGAAATGAAGGCGCACTACGAGCGCGGCGGTTTGGGCGATACCACGGTAAAGAAGCGGCTGCTCGAAGTGTTGCTGGCGGTACTCGATCCGATCCGGGCCCGCCGCGAGGAGTTCGCCAAGGATCCGGCGGAAGTGCTGCGGGTCGCGGAAAAGGGTACGGAAGTCGCACGGGAAACTGCCGCGCAGACCCTCTCCAGAGTGCGGGAGGCCATGGGAATCAACTATTTCCCGGCACAGTAGACATCCCGAGGCACGTTCTGGTACACTGACCGATGTCCCTTTAACGCTCAGTGGGAGGTTCGTTTGTCTATGCGACGGACCGCTTGCACCAATGAGGAAATATGGCTCGTAAACCAGGCAAACAGTATCAAACCGCGTTGAAGCAGGTCGAATCCAAAGAGTACCAGCTGGAAGACGCCGTACCGCTTCTCCAAAAGATCAAATTCGCCAAGTTCGATGAGACCGTGGAGATCCACATGCGTCTCGGTGTCGACCCCAAGCATGCCGACCAGATGGTCCGCGGCACGGTGGTGATGCCGAACGGACTTGGGAGGTCGAAATCCGTTCTTGTGATTGCCAGCGGCGACAAGCAGCGGGAGGCTACCGAGGCGGGGGCTGATTTCGTCGGCGGCGACGACATGGTGAACAAGATCCAGTCCGAAGGCTGGACTGCCTTCGATGCCGTGATCGCCACCCCCGACATGATGCGTTCGGTCGGCAAACTCGGCAAGATTCTCGGTCCTCGCGGCCTGATGCCCAACCCCAAGACCGGTACGGTGACGGTGGATGTGGCCAAGGCAGTGAAGGAAGTGAAGGCCGGTAAGGTGGAATTCCGCGTCGACAAGACCGGGATCATCCACGCTCCGGTGGGTAAGCTGAGCTTCTCGACCGAGAAACTGGTGGAGAACGCTTCCACGCTCATCACGGCGGTCATCAAGGCCAAACCGGCGGTAGCCAAGGGCAAGTATGTGAAGAGCACGACCATCTGCTCGACCATGAGCCCGGGGGTCGCCGTCGATACGGCTCCGTTCAGTGTGAAGGCGGCGGTCTGACGCCGGACAGGTGCTTTCATGAAAAAGAAAGAAGATAAGCAGAAAGACGTCGAATCTCTGCGCCAGGATCTGGCGGCTTTGCAGAACCTGTTTGTCACCGGCTATGAAAAGCTGCGGGTGGACCAGGACTTCGAACTCCGCAAGGTGATCCGCGGCGTGGGCGGCAAGTATCGTGTGGTGAAGAACAACCTCGCGGAAAAGGCCTCGGAAGGCACGGCTGCCGAACAGGTGCTCAAAGGGTTGCGCGGGATGACCTCGATGGCCTATACCAGCAGCGATCCGGTGGCTCTGGCAAAAGCGCTCACGACGTACGCCAAGGCGAATCCCAGTTTCACGTTCAAGGCGGGCATTGTCGAAGGCCGTGTGATCGATGTAAAGGAGATCAACGACCTGGCGACCATGCCGTCGAAGGAAGAGATCTTCTCCAGGTTGCTGTACCTGATCAACGCCCCGGCACAGCGGCTGGTGACGGCCATGAACGCGGTCGGCCGCAATCTAGCGGTGGTGGTGGATCAGGGCGTCAAAGAGAACAAGTTTCAAGCGTAGCGGCCGGGCCTGCCCGGACGAACGCGAGGATTTTCAATACTTAAGGAGTTTGGAGTTCAGAAATGGCGGACATTAACGCAATTGCGGATCAGATTCAAGGCTTGACGCTGCTGGAGGCCTCTCAGCTGGTCAAGTTGCTCGAAGAAAAGCTGGGAGTTTCGGCGGCGGCGGCGGCTCCGATGATGATGGCGGGCGCCGGCGCGGGCGCTGCGGCTGCGGCTCCTGCGGCTGAAGAAAAGACCGAGTTCACGGTGGTCCTGATGGCTGCCGGTGCCAATAAAATCAACGTTATCAAGGCTGTTCGCGAAGTGACCAGCCTCGGCCTGAAGGAAGCCAAGGACCTGGTGGATGGCGCTCCGAAGCCCGTCAAGGAAGGCGTGAGCAAGGAAGAAGCCGAGTCCATCAAGAAGAAGTTCGTCGACGCTGGCGCGAGCGTCGAAGTAAAGTAAACGGGACGCGAAAGTCGCGGCCGGCGCCTCCGCTGCTCGAGCGCCTGGCCGCGATCAGGCTCTTTGTTCCGGTTGTCTCTTGTTTGTGGGTTTGACGCAGGGCGTTTGTCCTGTTACGATAGTTAGTTGGGTTTTGAGTTCAGCCGGATTCGATCCCAATTGGTGACTGTGATTCCCGAATCCTGGTATATTAATTGCAGTTCGGCCGGAGCTGCGGAGAGGGGATCTCTGCGCATCTGCGCACCCTCGCACATCGTACAGGATTCGTACGCCTACAGATCCACAAATTCTGTTTTCATCGCGCGCACCACTCCGGTATTTCGATTCCTGCCCCTGTTTCTTCATCATTCGGCGCCCGTGACGCTCTCTCGTCTCTGGGCGCCGTTGGTTTTGTGCTGTTAAGCGCAGTTTCTGTGCTTTGGCTCTTCGGCCGTCAGGAGTAAAAGAATGGATATTCAAAATAACGGCGCCGCTACCGAGCGAGTTGATTTTTCCAAAATCAAGACTTCGATCCCGATCCCGAACCTGATCGAGGTCCAGAAGAATTCCTACGAGCGGTTCCTGCAGATGGATTTGCTGCCCAATGAGCGCGAAGACATCGGCCTGCAAACCGTTTTCAATTCGGTGTTTCCAATTTCGGACTTTCGCGGTGTCAGCGATCTCGAGTTCGTCGACTACTCGATCGGCAATTGGGAATGCAAGTGCGGCAACCTGAAAGGGCTGCACCATCTCCGGTCGACCTGCCGGAATTGCGGCGCCACCATCCGCACCGACCCGTTCCAGGCGGGGGACATCCTCTGCCATCATTGCGGCACGTTCAACAAGAACGTGGTCACGTTCTGTAACAAGTGCGGCGACCCGGTTGGCCTGCAATTGAAGTACGACATGCAGGAGTGCCAGGAGCGCGGCATGACCTACGCGGCGCCCCTCAAGGTCACGATCCGCCTCACGGTCTATTCGAAAGACCCCGAGACGCAGAAGAAGAGCGTCCGCGACATCAAAGAGCAGGAAGTCTTCTTCGGTGAAATTCCGCTGATGACCGACAACGGTACCTTCATCATCAACGGTACCGAGCGCGTCATCGTTTCCCAGTTGCACCGTTCCCCTGGCGTGTTCTTCGAGCGCGTTCCCGCGCAGGGCTATTTCCTCGGCAAGATCATTCCTTATCGGGGAAGCTGGGTCGAATTCGAATACGACAACAAGAACCTCCTGTACGTTCGTATCGACCGTAAACGCAAGTTCTACGGCTCGGTATTTCTGCGGGCCCTGGGCCTGAAGACCGACGAGCAGATCCTGCGCGCGTTCTACCGCATCAGCAAGATCAACATCAAAGATAAGAAGCTGCTGTGGAATGTGGATGAAGGCCTCACCGGGCTCAAGCTTTCCTACGCCATCAGCAATAAGGCTGGCGAGACGGTGGTCGCGCAGGGCAAGAAGATCACGTCCTCGCTGTTCAAAGAAATTCAAAAGCACAAGATTCCGCAGGTCGAAGTCGCTTCGAACGATCTGGAAGGCGCCCACGTGGTGGCCGACGTTGTGGACATGTCGACCGGCGAAGTGCTGATTGACGCGAATAGCGAACTCACCACGACGGCCCTCACCAAGCTGATGGACGCGGGCATCGAAGAGTTCGAAATTTTCTTCCCCGAGCGCGATGAAGTCGGCACGGTGATTTCGTCGACCATCCGTAAGGACACCGTCAAAACACAGCACGAAGCGCTCATCGAGATCTACCGCAAGCTGCGTCCCGGCGACCCGCCCACGCTCGATACCGCCACCCAGTTGTTCCAGGGCATGTTCTTCGACCCGCGCAAGTACGACTTCTCGCGCGTGGGCCGCATGAAGTTCAACATCAAGCTGTTCGACCGCTCCGACGCCACCTCGCTCGATAAACGGACGCTCGATTCGGAAGATTTCAAGGCCACCATCCGGTACCTGCTGAAGCTGCGTCGCGGCATCGGCGCGGTGGACGATATCGACCACCTGGGCAACCGCCGCGTGCGCGCGGTGGGCGAACTGCTCGAGAACCAGTTCCGCATCGGCCTGGTGCGCATGGAGCGCGCCATTAAAGAGAAGATGTCGGTCTACCAGGAAATGTCGACGGCCATGCCGCACGACCTGGTGAACGCCAAGCCGGTGATGGCGGCGATCCGCGAATTCTTCGGATCGAGCCAGCTTTCGCAGTTCATGGATCAGACCAACCCGCTCTCCGAGATCACGCACAAGCGGCGTCTCTCGGCCCTTGGACCAGGCGGTCTGTCTCGTGAGCGCGCCGGGTTCGAAGTTCGCGACGTCCATCCGACGCACTACGGCCGCATCTGCCCGATCGAAACGCCGGAAGGTCCGAACATCGGGTTGATCTCGTCTTTGTCGTGCTTTGCCCGCATCAACGAGTACGGCTTCATCGAGAGTCCCTACCGCAAGGTAATCAAGGGCGTGGTGATCGATGAAGTGCGCATCCTGAACCCGGGCGACACCGATTTCAAGGTCGGCGACATTGTTCCGCGCGCCGAGTCGGAGGCGGCCAACCGCAAGCTGGCCGGCGGCAAGAAGCAGCAGCCGCAGCCGGCCGAATTCGAAGCCCACTGCGAGTACCTGTCGGCGTGGGAGGAAGACAAGTACGTCGTCGCGCAGGCCAACGTGGAACTCGACGAGACCGGCAAGATCGTGCCGGATCTTTCGAATGCCCGCCAGGCCGGCAACTTCGTGCTGAAGCCGAAGGAAGAGATCGAGTACATCGATGTCAGCCCGAAGCAGTTGGTCTCGGTGGCGGCGAGCCTGATTCCGTTCCTCGAGAACGACGACGCCAACCGCGCGCTGATGGGATCGAACATGCAGCGCCAGGCGGTGCCGCTGCTGCGCGCCGATGCTCCCTACGTGGGCACCGGCATGGAGCGGGTCACGGCGCGGGATTCGGGCGCGGTGGTGCTCTGCAAACGCTCGGGCGTGGTGGACTCGGTGGACTCCGAGCGCATCATCGTTCGCGTGGAGGGAGCGAGCCACGAAGGGCAGCTCTCCCGCGAGGTGGGCGCCGACATCTACCAGCTCACTAAGTTCAAGCGGTCGAACCAGAACACCTGCATCAACCAGAAGCCGATCGTTTTTGTCGGACAGCGGGTCATGAAAGGCGAGGTTCTGGCCGACGGACCCTGCACCGATTTCGGCGAGCTGGCCCTGGGACGCAACGTGCTGGTGGCGTTCATGCCCTGGCGCGGCTACAACTTCGAAGACGCGATCCTGGTCAGCGAGAAGCTGGTCAAGGAAGACTACTACACTTCGATCCACATCGAGGAGTTCGAAATCGAAGCGCGCGACACGAAGCTGGGGCCGGAGGAAATCACCCGCGACATTCCGAACATCGCGGATTCGTTCCTCAGGAACCTGGACGAAAGCGGCATCATCCGGATCGGCGCCACGGTCAAACCGGGCGACATCCTGGTGGGCAAGGTGACGCCCAAGGGCGAAACTCAGCTCACCCCGGAAGAAAAGCTGCTGCGCGCCATCTTCGGCGAAAAGGCCGGAGACGTGAAGGACGCTTCGCTCTACTGCCCGCCCGGAATCGAGGGCACCATCGTCGATTGCAAGATTTTCTCGCGCAAGGGGCAGGAAAAAGACGAGCGTTCGAAGGCCATCGAAGAGTCGCAGATCGCCCGGCTGCAGCGTAACCTGCAGGATGAAATCCGAATCCTGACCGACGAGCGCGCCAAGCGCCTCGGAGGACTGCTGGAAGGCAAGAAACTGCTGGCCGACCTGCACGACGAAAAGACCAACAAGCGCCTGCTGTCGAAGGATACCGACCTGACGCGCGAGCTCATCGAGAAGATGAAGTCGCGCGACCTGAAGCGCATGCGCCTTGCCAACAAGGATCCGCGGCTCAACGAGCAGATCGACGAAATCGAAGAGATGACGTCGCGGCAGATCGCGGTGCTCGAAAAGATCACCGACGAGAAGATCGGCAAGCTGCGCAAGGGCGACGAACTGCCTCCGGGCGTGATCAAGCTGGTGAAGGTCTATATCGCCATGAAGCGCAAGCTGTCGGTGGGCGATAAGATGGCCGGCCGCCACGGGAACAAGGGCGTGATCGCGCGGATTCTGCCGGAAGAAGATATGCCGTACCTGCCGGACGGCACGCCGGTCGAAATCGTCCTCAATCCTCTGGGCGTTCCCTCCCGTATGAACGTGGGACAGATCCTCGAAACCCACCTGGGATGGGCGGCCAAGGCATTGGGCGTACACTTCGCAACCCCCGTGTTCGACGGCGCCACCGAGCGCGAAATCAAGAAGTCGCTCGCGGAAGCCAATCTGCCCAGTTCCGGAAAGACCAAGCTGTACGACGGCATGACCGGGACGCAGTTCGAGCAGCCGGTGACGGTGGGCTACATCTACATGCTGAAGCTCTCGCACCTGGTCGACGACAAGATCCACGCGCGCTCGATCGGGCCGTACTCGCTGATTACGCAGCAGCCTCTGGGCGGCAAGGCGCAGTTCGGCGGACAGCGCTTCGGCGAAATGGAAGTCTGGGCGCTCGAAGCTTACGGCGCCGCTTACATTCTGCAGGAACTGCTGACGGCGAAGTCGGACGACGTATATGGCCGCGCCAAGATTTACGAAGCCATCGTCAAGGGCGAAGCCGCCATCGAGCCGGGCGTACCGGAATCGTTCAACGTGCTCATTCGCGAGTTGCAATCGCTTTGCCTCGATGTGGAGTTGATGAAGAAGCCGCGGGAAGTGCCGGATACGGCTCTGGCGGCTGATTAATGATTCACCGCCGAGACGCGGAGACGCCGAGAACACAAATGATTTCTCGGCGCCTCGGCGTCTCCGGGGTCAAGGTTTTTAGAAACTGGAGGCTAATTTGAGATCCTCTCCGTACGATCGAGCGAATTTGATCGCGGATTTTGATTCGATCCGCATTTCTCTGGCTTCTCCGGAAAAGATCCGGAGCTGGTCCCACGGCGAAGTCACTAAGCCCGAGACCATCAATTACCGGACTTTCAAGCCGGAGCGCGACGGTCTGTTCTGCGCGCGGATCTTCGGTCCCACGCAGGATTGGGAGTGCTTGTGCGGCAAGTACAAGCGCATGAAGCACCGCGGCGTGATCTGCGACAAGTGCGGCGTGGAAGTGACGCTGGCCAGGGTGCGCCGCGAACGCCTGGGCCACATCGAGCTGGCGAGCCCCTGCTCGCACGTGTGGTTTTTCAAGGGTCTGCCGAGCCGCATCGGCCACCTGCTCGATATCACGCTGCGTGAACTCGAGCGCGTGTTGTATTTCGAAGCTTACGTGGTGGTGGAGCCGGGCGAAGTGGAAGGCATCAGCCAGGGCGACGTCATCACCGATGAGCGTAAGCGGCAGTTGGACCAGGAATTCCCGGGCAAGTTCATCGCGATGATGGGCGCCGAGGGAATCAAGGAACTCCTCAAGAAGGTCGACGTCGAGCAACTCAGCGAAGAGATTCGCGAGAAGATGAAGACCGAGACCTCGGTCCAGAAGAAGCTGAAGTTCGCCAAGCGGCTGCGCGTGGTGGAATCGTTCCGCAAGTCCGGTAACAAGCCGGAGTGGATGATTCTGGACGTGATCCCGGTGATTCCGCCGGAGTTGCGCCCGCTGGTGCCGCTCGATGGCGGCCGCTTCGCCACCTCGGATCTGAACGACCTGTATCGCCGCGTGATCAACCGCAACAACCGGTTGAAGAAACTGATCGAGCTGCACGCGCCGGACGTGATCGTGCGCAACGAAAAGCGCATGCTGCAGGAAGCGGTGGACGCGCTGTTCGATAACGGCCGCCGCGGCCGTGTGCTGCGCGGCGCCAACAACCGCCCGCTCAAGTCGCTCTCCGATACCCTCAAAGGCAAGCAGGGCCGCTTCCGCCAGAACCTGCTCGGTAAGCGCGTCGACTACTCGGGCCGTTCGGTCATCGTGGTCGGTCCGGACCTGAAGCTGCACCAGTGCGGTCTTCCCAAGAAGATGGCGCTGGAGCTGTTCAAGCCGTTCATCTACCATCGCCTCGAGCAGCGCGGCCACTGCACCACCATCAAGCAGGCCAAGGAACTGGTGGAGCAGCAGGACCCGGTGGTGTGGGACATTCTCGAAGAGGTCATTAAAGACCATCCGATTCTGCTGAACCGCGCTCCCACGCTGCACCGCCTCGGCATCCAGGCATTTGAGCCGGTGCTGGTGGAAGGCAAGGCCATCAAGATCCATCCGCTGGTTTGCACCGCGTTCAACGCGGACTTCGACGGCGACCAGATGGCGGTCCACATTCCGCTGTCGCCCGAAGCGCAGATCGAAGCGGCGACCCTGATGCTTTCGGCGAACAATATTCTGTCGCCGGCGCACGGCGGCCCGATCGCCATTCCGACGCAGGACATGGTGCTCGGCTGCTACTACCTGACCAAGGCGCGTCCGGGCGCCAAGGGCGAGGGCCGCACCTTCGCGTCGACCGACGACGTGCTGATCGCGCTCGAGATGGGCGAAGTGGAAACGCTGACCCCGATCAAGCTGCGCTACACCGGCCGCGTGATCGACCTGGTCCACGCTTTCGACAACCAGAACGTGCTGCATACCGAGCCGATCGAGTTCACCAAGCAGTACATGGAGACGACGGTAGGCCGCGTGATCCTCAACGACGCGCTGCCGCAGGATATGCCGTACGTCAACGGCCTGTTGAAGAAGAAGGGCCTCGGACAGCTCGTGCAGTACTGCTACCTGAAGTTCGGGCTGCATATTACAGTGCAGATGCTCGACGAAGTGAAGGCGCTCGGCTTCCTGTATGCGACGCGCGCGGGCATCTCGATCGGCATCGACGACATGGTCGTGCCGGGCGAGAAGGCCGGCTTGGTCCGCAAAGCCGAAAGGGACGTGGTGGAGGTCGAAACCCAGTATCAGGACGGCGCCATCACCCACGGCGAACGCTACAACAAGATCATCGAAATCTGGTCGAAGGTTACCGAGCGGGTTTCCGATGAGATGTTCCAGGCGATGGAAGAGGACGACCGTACGGGCCGCTACCTCAACCCGATTTACATCATGGCCGATTCCGGCGCGCGCGGATCGAAACAGCAGATCCGCCAGCTTTCCGGTATGCGCGGACTGATGGCCAAGCCCTCGGGCGAAATTATCGAGACCCCGATTACGGCCAACTTCCGCGAAGGCCTGAACGTGCTGCAATACTTCATCTCGACGCACGGCGCCCGTAAGGGTCTGGCCGATACCGCGTTGAAGACGGCGGATTCGGGCTACCTGACCCGCCGGCTGGTGGACGTGGCGCAGGACGTGATCGTGACCGAGAACGATTGCGGCACGACCGAAGGCATCTACGTAGAGCCGATTGTGGAATCCGGCGAGATCATCGAACCATTGCGCGACCGCATTGTGGGCCGCGTGGCGCTCGAAGACCAGAAGGATTACGAAGGCAACGTGATCGTCGGGGTCAACCAGGAGATCACGGAAGACCTGGCGCAGGCGATTCAATCGGCCGGTATCGAGCGCGTCAAGATCCGCTCGGTGCTGACCTGCGAGTCGAAGCGCGGTGTTTGCGTGGCGTGCTATGGCCGTAACCTGGCAACGGGCCGGCTGGTGGAACGCGGCGAGGCGGTCGGCGTGATCGCGGCGCAGTCCATCGGCGAGCCTGGCACGCAGTTGACGATGCGTACGTTCCACATCGGTGGAACCGCGACGCGCATCAGCGAGCAATCCACGCAGGATGCCAAGTCCGACGGCTTCGTCCGCTACCTGGGCATCCAGACGGTGCGCAGCAAGGCGGGCGAGATCATCGCGATGAACCGCAACGGCAAGATCGTGGTGGTCGACGAAAAGGGCCGCGAACGCGAGCGGTATGACGTCGTATACGGCGCCAAGATCACGGTGGCGGACGGCGCTCCGGTGAAGAGCAACCAGATCCTGCTCGAGTGGGATCCGTACACGTTCTCGATCCTCACCGAAGTCAGCGGCGTGGTGCACTTCAAAGACCTGATCGACGGCATGACGCTGCAGGAGCAGGTGGACGAAGTCACCGGTATGTCGCAGTTGGTGGTGACGGATTCGCCGGACGAAAAGCGGCAGCCGACGATCGAAGTCCGGCCGGAAGGCACGGGCGGGGCGCGCGGCGATCGCAAGAAGTACCTGATGCCGACGCACGCTCACCTCATGGTGCGGGACGGCGAAGAAGTTCACTCGGGCGATGTGTTGGCGAAGATCCCGCGTGAAACCACCAAGACCAAGGACATCACCGGCGGTCTGCCGCGCGTGGTGGAACTGTTCGAAGCGCGCAAGCCGCGCGAGACGGCCATCATCGCGGAGATCAACGGCGTGGTGAAGTACGGCGAAGTGACTAAGGGACAGCGCAAGATCTTCGTCATCGCCGACGACGGCGAGCAGCGGGAATACTCGCTGCCGCGCGGCGTCCACATCAACGTCCAGGAGGGCGAGCGGGTGAAGGCCGGCGAGCCGCTCATGGACGGTCCGCGTGACCCGCATGACATCCTGAAGGTGCTCGGTGAGAAGGAACTGCAGAAGTACCTGGTCAACGAGATTCAGGAAGTCTACCGGTTGCAGGGCGTCAACATCAACGACAAGCACCTGGAGACGATCTCCCGCCAGATGATGCGGTGGGTGAAGATCGACGACATCGGCGATACCGAATTCCTGCCGGAGGAAATTGTCGACAAGTTCAAGTTCCGGTCGGAGAACCAGCGGGTCATCGAGGCGGGCGGGCGTCCGGCGCAGGGCAAGGCCCAGCTGCTCGGAATCACTAAGGCTTCGCTTTCGACCGATTCGTTCATCTCCGCGGCATCGTTCCAGGAGACCACGCGCGTGCTCACCGAAGCCGCCATCAACGGCAAGGTGGACAACCTGCGCGGCCTGAAGGAAAACGTCATCATGGGGCGGCTGGTGCCTGCCGGAACCGGCATGGAGTACTACCGCCAGGTGAAGATCGCGGGCGAGGACGTGGTGGAGGAGCCGGTGGCCGAGCCGGCGCTCGACGCCATCCCCGGGTACGACGAGGAGACGCGGCTGCAGTATGCCGGCGGCCTCCCGGAGGATACGGGCGAGGAATCGCTGGCGGAATAAGCGGGCGGTTTCGTAGTATCGGCGGGCTGTCGCGAGAGCGGCAGCCCGCTTTTTACTGTTAGAAGCAGCCCCGTGGCAGGAGGGTTGCTCTATCGATGTGCATGAAATCGAGAGTTCTCAAGGTCTCCCTCGGTCTTTTCCTGGCAGTCTCCCCGGTCCTGATGGCCCAGGGGGTTGGACAGGAGATGAAGAAGGCGGGGCATGACGTAGCCCAGGGCACCAAGAATGCAGGCAAAGCGGTCGGACACGCCGCCGAAAAGACCGGCAGCACGGTGAAAAAGGATACTAAAAAGACGGTTCACAAGTCCGCTAGTGAGACCCAGGAAGGCGCCGCTCAGGTGAAGCAAAAGACCAAGCAGTAAACGTACCTGAGGCCTTCCCCGCGCAGCGGTTTTCCTGGGAATCACTGTGGTGGAAAACCGCGGAAGCGTGCGATATTAGTAAGGAAAAGTCATTAGCCTCGCGTTGGAAGGTCACTTGAAGAAGCTCCTTGTTCTCAGCGCTCTTGGGAGCGTTTTGTTCCTTGCTCATTCTTCGCAACTGGCTCTTATTGTTTTAAATACGGCCAGTCTGGGGACTGGCCGTCTGCCCTCCGACTGGCAGATTAAGGTCAATCGTGGAAAGCCGGACTTTTCAGTATGTTCCGGGCAGGAAGCATCGTGTGTCCGGCTGAAAAGTGTCAGCTCCTCGTTCGCCCTGGAGCGCGGCGTCGACGTCGATCCGGCGCAGATGCCCTATCTCTCCTGGCGCTGGAAAGTCACTCAGCTCCCGAAGGGCGGCGATTTTCGGCATTCCTCGACTGACGATCAAGCTGCCCAGCTTCTCGTTCTCTTCGCCGATCGCCGGGTAATCACCTACCTTTGGGATACGTCGGCGCCGAAGGATACGGCTCAGCCGGCCAGTTCCGTTCCCCTGGTCCACATTTTCGCCATCGTCTGCCGCTCGGGGGCGAACGACGCCAACCGCTGGGTGGACGAGCTCCGCAACCTGAAAAGCGACTACGAGCGGGCTTATGGCCGAACTCCTCCTCACGTCAAAGGCTTGCGCATTCAGATCAACTCTCAGCATACCGGCACGGTTGCCGAGAGTTATTTCGGAGACGTCGCCTTCCGCAGCACCACCACGCCGTAAATGATACTGGTCACGGGCGGGACCGGCTTCATCGGCAAACACCTGCTGGAGCGGTTGAGGGCTTCCGGCGAACCGGTCCGCGCCTTGGTGCGGCAGAAGTCCGGTCCCCGCAAACTGCCCGCGGGAGTCGAGATCGTTCCGGGAGACCTGACGAGCGGCGAGGGTCTCCCCCAGGCGCTCGCGGACGCCGGCACGGTCATCCATCTGGCCGGTGTCACCAAAGCGCTATCCACGGCTGATTACTACGCGGGGAACGTTCGTGCGACCGAGACGCTGCTGCGTGCCATGGCGGGAAGCGCGGCGCGCCTGGTGCACGTCAGCTCGCTCGCAGCGGCTGGGCCGAGTCCGGACGGCATACCGCTTCGTGAGGACGCTCCCGAGCGTCCGGTGACGCACTACGGGAAATCGAAGCTCGAAGCCGAGCGGCTGGTGCGCCGCCATTCGCCGGATGCGATAATCGTTCGGCCCCCGGTCGTCTATGGGCCGCGCGATACCGATGTATTTCAGCTCCTCAAATCGATTTCCCGCGGTTTGGTTCTCGAAATCGCGGGCGGCGAACGCCGTTTCAGTGCCATCTACGTGGAGGACCTCGTGGACGGCTTGATCGCCGCATCGGGTACGAGCCGGGGTGCCGGCCGCACTTACTACATGGCGCATCGTGAACCGTTGACCTGGACTCGCTTCAGCGAAACTGCGGCAGCGATTATGAAGCGCCGGCCGCGCGTCCTGCGCGTGCCAGTCGCGGCAGCGCGCGCGGTGGGAACCGTGGCGGAATTATGGTCGAAGGTTCGGGGCAAGCCGGGGATCATCTCGCGGGAGAAGGTGCTTGAAGCGGAATGCACGGATTGGACTTGCGACCCTTCGCGCGCCGCTGCCGAACTCGGCTATGAAGCGCGGACGTCGATTCAGGAAGGCCTCGCGCGCACGCTTGCCTGGTACAAGGAGGCCGGTTGGCTCAAGTATTGAACGATCCTTCGGGTCGTTATTTCTGGGCAGTCGATAAAGTCATTCTGGCTTACTTTGCGTTTGCCGCGGTAATTCTGGCGGGCTGGTGGAGCGGGATTCGTTACGCACCATGGCTGCTGGCGGCTCACGTGCTAGGCGGAGCGCTGCTTGTCTATCAGGTTAGATTTCCGAACCAGTCGACCTGGTTATTCCGGAACTGGTATCCGCTGATTTACGTTGCTTCCTGTTATAAGGAAATGGCGCTGTTCATTCCGGCTGTGCGCAGTACCGACGCCGACCAATGGCTGTCGAATCTGGATTATCGGGTCTGGCATGCGTATCCGACCGTCTGGCTGGAGCGGATTCAAGTACCCCCACTAACGGAATTTTTGCAGATCGTGTACACCCTATTTGTACCGGCAGTACTGCTGATTCCGTTCCTGCTCTGGAAGCGCCGGCGGTATGCGGATTTCCAATATTTAGCTTTTTTAATCGCTTTAGGATTCCTGGCCTCTTACATTGGATATCTCATCGTTCCGGCAAGGGGCCCACGGTTTTTGCTGAAGCACCTGCAACATGTTCCATTACAAGGCTTATGGCTGTTTCGAGGCATGCAGTCGACGCTCGACCGTCTGGAATCGGCCCATTATGACTGCTTCCCCAGCGGTCATACGGAACTCACCATCCTGGCGTGGTGGGGCAGTCGCCGGGTATCGGGGAAATTGTGTGGCCTCTATTTTGCCTACACTCTTTCCATCATTTTTGCTACAGTTTATCTTCGATACCACTATACGGTGGACGTGATGGCGGGGGCCGTTGTCGCGGCCGTTCTGATTCTGACCGCCCCGGTGTTTTACAAGAAACTCTCCGAAGGGGGCAGTGCAATTGGCAGGGATTGAGGTCATTGCGGTCGATAGTCAGAAAGCGCTAAACGAATTCATCGAGTTGCCATATCGGCTATATCGCGGTGATCCCCATTGGGTTCCGCCGCTGCGAATCGCCGTGAAGGAATTGCTCGACCGGCGTAAGCATCCCTATTACGCCAATGCCGAAGTGGAACTGTTTCTCGCGCGCCGGAACGGCTCAGCGGTGGGCCGGATCGCGGCGATCATTGATAAAGCACATAACCGGGTTCACGAAGAGAACGCCGGATTTTTCGGATTTTTTGAAGCCGTGAACGAAAGTGAAGTTGCGGAATCTCTGCTGACGCAGGCGCGCCGGTGGACCTCCGACCGGGGGGCGCAGTTTCTACGCGGGCCGGTCAGCCCTTCCACGAATTACGAGTGCGGCATGCTGGTTGAGGGCTTCGACTCGAGCCCGATGATCATGATGCCGTACAATCCCCGTTATTATCCCGACCTGATGGAACGCGCGGGCCTGCGAAAAGCGAAGGACCTGCTGGCGTATCTCGGCAACGCCAATACAATCGACCTGGAAAAAATCGGCCGCATTGCGGACCGTGTGCTTAAGAAGAACGGCGTCCAGGTGCGTCCTATCAATATGAAGAATTTCGCAACCGACGTGGAGCGGGTCTGGGAAGTTTACGAAAAGGCCTGGAGCCGCAATTGGGGTTATATCCCGATGTCGCGTGAGGAATTCTTCGCAATGGCGAAGGAGATGAAGCAGATCCTCAAGCCGGACCTCGTACTCTTGGGGGAGGTACGTGGGAATGTTGTGGGATTTGCGCTGGCCCTGCCCGATGTAAACCAGGCCCTCAAACCCGCTGGAGGCAGCCTGTTTCCGACGGGGCTACTTAAAATCCTGTATCATCAGCGATTGATCAAAACTGTGCGGGTTCTGGCGCTCGGGGTGGTGGAGGAATACCGCACCTCGGGGGTCGCCGCGGCATTTTATGCCACGCTGGTCCGCAACGCCCGGAGGATGGGATACGGCGATTGCGAAATGTCTTGGATCCTGGAAGACAACGTTCTGATGAATCGCTCGATCGAAGTGATGGGAGCGTCCCGATACAAGACCTACCGAATTTACGAATGGAATTGAGGACTAATGCGCGTATCGACTAGCGACATCACCGGCAGGAAGAAGGGAAACAGCTCGAACGACATCTTCGAGAAGTGCCGGAATTTCACTCGCCCGAGTGATTTACAGGCCGCCGGCCTGTATATGTATTTCGAAGTCTTTGGCGATCGGGAAGGCTGTGGGCCGGGCGAAATCCGCATGGGGCGGCGGAAAGTGCTGATGTTCGGTTCGAACGACTACCTGGATCTCATCACGCACCCCAAAGTGAAGGAAGCGGCGGCGCACGCGGTGAAGAAGTACGGTAGCGGATGCAGCGGTTCCCGGCTCCTCAACGGCACCCTCGATCTGCACGTCACTCTGGAGGCGGAACTGGCCGCATTTGTGCACAAGGAATCGGCCCTCATCTTCGGCACCGGTTTCCAGGCCAATTACGCTACGCTCTCAGCCCTCACTGAGAAGGGCGACGTGATGATCTGCGACCACAACCTCCACGCCAGCCTGGTGGAAGGCGCGCTGCGGTCGCCGGCGCGGACCATGCGGTTCCGCCACAACGATATGGAACATCTCGAGCGGTGCATGGAGAACTGCCCGCCCGAGGACAAGATTCTGCTGGTTTCCGAAGGCGTCTTCAGCATGGAAGGCGATATTGCCGACCTGCGCGGCATTCTGCGCGTCGCCAAACCTTACGGCGCCAGGACCTACGTGGATGAAGCGCACGGCATCGGAGTGCTTGGCCCCACCGGCGCGGGCGCGGCCGAACACCTGGGCGTGCTCGACGAAATGGATATCGTGATGGGGACGTTCAGTAAGTCCCTGGCTTCGGTCGGCGGCTTCATCGCCGGCGAGCGCGCGGTGGTCGACTATCTGAAGCACACGGCGCGGCCGTTCGTCTTTTCGGCGAGTTTGCCGGCGGCCTCGGTGGCCGCGGTGGCAGCCTCTTTGCAGATCATGAAGAAGGAGCCGGAGCGGCGCCTGCATGTGCTGCGCATCGCCCGGGCGTTGCGCGAGGAGTTGCGCGCGCGCGGCTTCAACGTACTGCCGGGCGAGACCGCAATTGTGCCGGTGGTGATTCAGGAGGAGTTGGACCTCTGCCGGTTGTGCAAGGCCCTGCTCGAAGAAGGCATCTACATCAATCCGGTGCTCCGTCCGGCGGCGGCGCAGAATCTGCTGCGCATCTCCTGCACGGCGGCGCACACCGAAAAGCATGTCGATCGCCTGGTGACCACGCTCGAGCGCGTGGCGAACGATCTCGGCATTCCGCGCTAGGTCACGAACGTTTTTGCCCTTGCGGGCGCGCTCCCTCACGGTCGCGCCTCTGTGGACGCGGAGCCGCGACCGTAAGGGAGCGGGCATTGCTGGAGATGACACTTCTTAAGAGCGCGCCGTTTTCCCGCAGGATCCGTTGTGTCGTCTCCGCGCTCACCGCCGTGTCCGACACGCCCCGTTCAAAGCTGCCTCCTAGCAGGATTCCGTCTTTCCGGTGGAAACATGTAGGCGGAGCCGGGCCCGATCGTCATGTACGCTACCTCAGGCTGCGGCACCAGGAAGACGAGCTGTCCGCGGATCGGTGTGAGTTCCTCCGCACGCCGTAGACGTCGCTTGCCATTGACTGGTAGCGCCGGAACGCGTAGCGGGCGGCATCTCCGAATTGCTTACGGAACTCCGGTGTGACCTTGGGAGCGTCGAAGAGCGACGCAGGCTCCCACAGACCGCCCGCGAGATTCGAGGTTCGCGAGTCGAGCCAGTCCGGACCGCAAGACGGCGCGCGCCGCGGAAACGTTGGGTGTCGGTCAAACGAATCCCGAACCTTTGGGCGAAATCGGCGCGCTATACTATTTAGCCAGCATCCAAGAGGGATCTATGAGACTTACGCGCATCCTTGCGCCCGCCGTATTGGCCGCAGCCGCGGCCCTGATTGCCCAACCCCAGCAGCCGCAGGATGAGGAGTACGCCAAGCTGGTCAAGGAATGGACCACAGGCCCCGAGTTTATGAGCCCGCTGGTCGACCACCTGCCCAAGGTGGCGGGCGTGCCCTCGCCGAAGGATGTGCTCGGATACTACGTGGGGGCGCCGAAGCACCTGACCCACGTGGCCGATCTCGGCCGCTACTACCGCGCGCTGGCCGCGGCATCGAAGCGCGTGAAGCTCCTGCCGGCCGGCACCACGGATGAAGGGCGCGAATGCCTGGTGATCGCGATCGCCGACGAAGATACCATCGCGCATCTCGATACCTACAAGCAGTATCTGGCGCGGCTGGCCGATCCGCGCGGCCTTAGCGACGCGGAGGCCAAGCGCATTATCGGCGAGGCCAAGCCGATCTACATGTTCACCGGCGGCCTGCACAGCGCCGAGACCGGGCCTCCCGAGATGCTGATGGAATTGGCCTACCGGCTGGCGGTGGAAGAGTCACCGGTCTACGACTCGATCCGCAAGAACGTCATCGTGATGATGAACGCCGCGAGCGAGCCCGACGGCCGCGACCGCTACGTGGATTGGTACAACCGCTACCTGATCGAGCAGACTTCCGAGCAGGACCGCATTCCCGCGCCTCCCTACTGGGGCAAGTACATCTACCACGACAACAACCGGGACATCAATTACTCCCAGGTCACCATGCGGAACTGGCTGAAGTTCTACCTCCAGTGGCACCCGCCGATCATGCACGACCTGCATGAATCGGAACCGCTGATGTACACCTTCAGCGGACAGGCTCCGCAGAATCCGACGCTTGACCCGATCCTGTACGCCGAGCTGCCGTGGTTCTCGAACTTCGAGATGACGAAGATGATCGCCTATGGGATGCCGGGCGTGTGGACGCATGCGTTCGTCGATATGTGGTCGCCGGGATACCTGGGCTTCATGTCGTCGAACCACAACGGCATGCTGCGGATGTACGAGACCTTCGGCAACGGCGGGGCGAACACGATGGTGCGGAATATCGGCGGCGGCGGTCGAGGGGCTCCGGAGCCGGCGGCGGGCCGCGGCGGGCGTGGCGGTGGCATGACGGCGCGGGAGTGGTATCGTCCGCTGCCTCCTCCACGGCGCCTGACCTGGTCGATGCGGAACAACACGAACTACATGGAGACCGGCGTGCTCTCGGCGCTCGAGCTGACTGCGGGCTTCCCCAAAGTCATCCTGCAAAACTTCTACGAGAAGAGCCGCCACTCGGTGACTTCGGGCGAGACCGAGGCGCCCTATGGCTACGTTCTGCCCTCGAGCCAGCGCGACATGACGCGAGTGGCGTTCATCGTCAACATCCTGCGGCTGCAGGGCATCGAAGTCGGCAAAGCTACCGCCGAGGTGAAGCTCAGTGACGGCACCTATCCGGCGGGCTCCTTGATCGTGAAACGCAACCAGCCGTACGGGCGGCTGGCGAAGATCCTGCTCGAGAAGCAGGATTACCCGGATCCGAGTCTCACGACTTACGACGACACGGCCTGGACGATGGGCCTGATGAGCCAAGCGGAAGTACGCGAAACCGCCGATAAAGCGATCCTCGACGTGAAGGTGACGCCGGTGGAGACGCTCGAGGTCGAGGGCTCGGTGAAGGACAGCGGGCCGGTGACGGCGGTGATCGATAACGGATCGAACTCGTTGGTGACGCTGCGGTACCGCCTGAAAGACGTGAAGTTCGAGGCGATCGAAAAAGCGGTGAAGGCGGGTGGAGTGGATCTGCCGGCCGGATCGTTCCTGGTGGAATCGAGCCTGCGGCTGAAGAGCGAGATCGAGAAGCTCGGCCTGCAGGCGGTGGAGCTGGCGAAGGCGCCGGACGTTCCCAAGCACCTGCTGGATCTGCCGCGCACTGCCATGTTCAGCACCTGGGGCAGCACGCAGGATGTGGGCTGGGTGCGGTACGCCTTCGACCATTTCGAAGTGCCCTACGACCTGATCTATAAAGAGCGCATCCGCAAGGGCAACCTGCGCGCCGATTACGACGTGATCGTGATTCCGAACCAGGGCCGCGGCGGGTCCAAAGGCGTGGTCTTCGATATCGAACCGCGGGCGGGCAAGACTTATGCCTACACGAAGACTGCGGAGTTTCCCTCGCTGGGGGCGTACGGGCAGTCCGACGACATTTCCGGCGGCATGGGAATCGAGGGCGTGGCGGAGCTCGATAAGTTCGTGAGGGATGGCGGCGTCTTGATCACCCTCGGCGTTTCGAGTTTCCTGCCGGCCGATTTCGGCATTACGCGCGAGATCAACGCGGCGCGGACGTCGGCGCAATTTTATGCACCGGGCCCGATCGTGGAGGCGCAAGTGCTGCGGCCCGAGCATCCGATCTTCTACGGCTATACCGAAAAGAACCTGCCGGTGCGCTGGGCCGGCGGACCGCTGCTGACGGTTCCGATGGAAGACCGCCGCAGCGTGCTGATGCAGTTCGAGGGCACCGAAAAGGCCGTGCTGAGCGGATTGATGCGCGGCTTTGCGGAAACGCGCAATCGTCCGGCAATCGTGGACGAGCCGGTGGGCGACGGACACGTGGTCATGTTCGCCACCAACCCGTGTTACCGCTGGCAGAATCTCGGCGAGTTCAACATGCTGGTGAACTCGATCCTGAACTTCAACGATCTGCCGAAGGCCGAGCCTCCCCGGCTGCAGGAGCCGCCGCAAACCGCCGGGCAGGATTGAATCCGGCCGCGCACGGGGTTAAGATCCTGTGCAAGATGGCCGATCAATCAACCGAGATCACCCGGCGCGCGCTGCTGCGCAACGTGGCTGCCGCCGGGTCCGCTTTCACCATTGTGAGCCCGCACCTGGTACGTGGCGCGGGTAAAGAGAAACTGCGCGCC
Source organism: Terriglobia bacterium (assembly GCA_963796675.1). GTDB lineage: Bacteria > Acidobacteriota > Terriglobia > Bryobacterales > Bryobacteraceae > CAWCDJ01. The sequence continues at coordinate 205,205 of CAWCMS010000008.1, read as the reverse complement.
GGCATCGTCGGATGCGGCGGCCGCGGCACGCAGGCCGTGGTAGATTTGCTCACCGGAAACGAGAACGTCGAACTGGTGGCGATGGCCGATGTGTTCGAAGATCACCTGGAAGATGCGCTGAAGAATCTGCGCGACCCCAAGTTCGTGAGCCTCCACAAAGGCATCACGGTAGAGCGGAACGGGCAGCCGAAGGAGATGAGCGCGGAAGACCTGGCGGCGTCGATTGTGCCGCGCATCCAGGTGGACCCAGAACATCATTTCGTGGGCTTCGATGCGTACCGCAAGTTAATCGGCTCCGATATCGATATCGTGATGCTGACCACGCCTCCTGGCTACCGGCCGATCCATTTCGAGGCGGCCGTGGAAGCAGGGAAACACGTGTTCACCGAGAAGCCCATCGCCACCGATGCCACCGGTGCGCGCCGCTTCCTGGCCGCCGGGCAGAAGGCCGCCGCGAAGAAACTGACGGTGATGTCGGGTGCGCAGCGGCATGAAGACCGGCCATACGCGGAGACCGTCAAGCGGGTGCACGACGGGGAGATCGGCGAGATTGTCGCGTTGCAATCGCAGTATCTCAGCGGGCCGGTATTCCACGCGCAGGCGCGCGATGCCAAGTGGGGCGACATGGAGTGGGAGCACCGCAACTGGTACAGCTTCCTCTGGCTGTGCGGCGACCAGATCGTCGAGCAGCACTTCCACAACATCGACTTCATGAACTGGGTGATGGGCACTCATCCGGTGAGCGTGATCGCTTCAGGCGGGGCCGCGTGGCGCCCGCGGGCGGCGCTCTACGGCAACATCTACGACCACATGCACTCCGACTTCACCTACGCCAATGGGGTGCACCTGAGCAGCCACTGCCGCCAGTATCCGCGCGGGTCCTACAACAAGGTAAGCGACCTGATCGTGGGGGCGAAGGGCCGCAGCACGGGGCTCGACCTCGGGACGAAAGGGATCAACCCCTATGTGCAGGAGCACATCAACATGGTCGACAGCATCCTGGGGCGCGGACCGTACGTGAACCAGTCGGTGCCGATCGCGGAGAGCACGCTGACCTGCATCATGGCGCGGGAATCGGCCTATTCGGGCATCGAGATCACCTGGGAGCAGATCCTCAATTCGAAGCAGGATCTGATGCCCGGACGGTTCGGCTACGACTTGAAGACGGAGCCGACTCCGCTGCCGGTGCCGGGGCAGTATAAGTTCGTGTAGGGTAGGCCTGCCCAGGCGCGGAACGCGCCCGCCGATCGCTCGCGAAAGAGTGCGCCTTCGGCGCGTGGGCAGGCCCAGGGAGGCCTACCCTACTAAGATCTTCTCGAAGCGGTTGTTGACTTCTTTCAGATAGGCGCCGTCGCCGCCGTTCAATTCCACGGTGGCGGTGCCTTTATAGCCGATCTCGGCGAGTGCGGCGTGCACAGCTTTGAAGTCGATATCGCCTTCGAGCAGCGGCGTGAATTCGGCCACGCGCTTGCGGAACGAGAAATCCTTGATGTGCAGCTTGATGATCCGCTTATTCAAGGTGCGGATCCAATCCTGCGGGTAGCCGCTGATCGCCACGTTGCCGACGTCGAAGTAGGCGCGGATCCAGGGGCTCTGGAACTCGTCGATGTAGCGCGCCATTTCGAGCGGACTCAGCAGGAACTTGTTCCATACCTCTTCGATCCCGATTATGATCTTCAGTTGCTCCGCCAGCGGAATGAGTTGGCGGATCTGTTTCTGGCTGCGCTCCCAGGCCTGCGCATAGCTCACCTCCGGGGTCACCACGGCGGGTACCAGCAGCACGGTGTCGGCGCCCCACAGCTTCGCGTTGTGCAGGCTGGTCCGCATGCCCTCCATGCTCTTTTCGACCACCGCCGGGTCGGGTGAGGAGAGCGGACTGCGCCAATGCTCCTGATTCATCACGGAGTGGATCGGCAGGTTCGCCTTGTGCGAGGCCTCCAGAATCTCCTCAGCTTTGTCCTTTTCGGGCGTGGTTGGGCACTCGATGGCTTCGAAGCTGGCCTCGCGTGCGAGTTGGAAGCGTTCCAGTACGCCGATGGACGTCGGCAACATGCTGAATTCCACAGCCTTACGGATCGGCAGGCGCTCGGCGGCGGATGCGGCGGCGGCAGCCAGCGATCCGGCGGCGGCGGTGAACAGAAACTGGCGGCGAGAAGATTCCATCGCCTGATTCTATCCCAGGTTGCGTTTCCATATAAAAGATCCGAATATAGAATTTAGAGAAGCACCACCGCGGAGGTGTGTATGGGGAGTGGGGCGGTATGAATTTCGGAGTCATTCGCGAGCGCGGGGTTTTCGACCGGCGGGTCGGGCTGACGCCTCCGGTGGTACGGCGACTTGCCGGGGCGGGGAACACGGTATGGGTCGAAGCGGGCGCGGGACTTGGCGCCATGTACTCCGACGACGAGTACATTCGTGCCGGCGCCCAGATCGCCTACTCGCCGGCCGAGGTGATCCAGAGGGCCGATCTGGTATCGAAGATCGGGCGGCCGACGCAGGATGAGCTCGGCTGGGCGCGGCCGGCCACCGCGATTCTGGCGTTCTATCACATGGCGGTAGCGGACCGCGCACTGCTCGATCGCATCGCCGAGGGCTGCCTCACCGCCATCGGGTGCGAGATCATTCAGCAGGACGACGGCCGGCTGCCCGTGTTGGCGGCGGTAAGCGAGGTGGCCGGGCAGATGACCGCGACGATCTCCGCTCACCTGCTGCGTTCGAGCTCCGGCGGACGGGGAATTCTGCTGGGCGGGACGCCGGGCGTTCCTCCGGCGCGTGTGGTGGTGCTCGGCGCCGGGGCGGTCGGTTTCGCGGCCGTACGGAGAGCCGCCGCAGCGGGTGCGAGGGTGATCGCGTTCGACCGCGACCCGGCCAAATTGCGGCATGTGATGGACCACGTCCCAGGTGTCGAGACGAGTCTGTCCGACGTGGACGCGATTACCGAAGCGGTGGCCTCCGCCGACATCGTAATCGGCGCCATCCTGGAGGCCGGCAGCCGTACGCCCCACATCGTCACGCGTTCGATGGTGGAGCGCATGAAGCCGGGCTCTGCCATCATCGATGTCGCGATCGACCAGGGCGGCTGCGTCGAAACCAGCCGGCTCACGACGCTGGCGGAGCCCACTTTCGTCTACAAGGGCGTAACGCATTTCTGCGTGCCCAACTTCACTGCCGATCTCGGCCGCACTTCGAGTATCGCGATTGCCCAGGCCGTGCTGCCGTATCTTCTTTCCATTGCGAAATACGGTGTGGAGGAAGCGATCGAGCAGTGTCCGGATCTGAAGCGTGGCGTCTACTCGCTGCGCGGGAGGCGCCCGTGAGCAGCAACTATCGTTCCCGAATTACGACGCCCGACGATGCGCTTTCGGTGGTGCGATCCGGACAATCGGTCTACATCCACAACGGCTGCGCCGAGCCGGTGGAACTGGTGAAGGCCCTGACGCGCCGCGGCCCGGAACTGAGCGACGTGACCGTGATCCACATGGCCACCATGGGGATCGCCGATTACAGCCTGCCCGAATACGAGGGGCACTTCCGCCACAACGCGCTGTTCATCGGCGGCAACGTGCGGGCGGCGGTGCAGGAAGGCCGCGCCGACTATACTCCCGATCTTTCTCAGCGAAATCGAGAGTCTCTTCCTTCGGGCGCGCTGCCCGTGGACGTGTGCCTGCTGCAGTGCACGCCGCCTGATGCGTATGGCTACATGAGCGTCGGACCGAGCGTGGACGCCTCGCTCACCGCCGCGCAGTGCGCCAAATATCTGATTGTCGAAATCAACGACCGGATGCCGCGCACCCTGGGCGACACGTTCCTCCATGTGAGCCGCGCGGACGCGTTCATCGAGACCTCGCACCCGCTTTCGGAATATCCGAAGCACGCGTGACCGACCTGCATCGCGCGATCGCACGCCACGTGGCGCCGCTGATCCCCGATGGCGCCACCATTCAGACCGGCATCGGCGGCATTCCGGAAGCGGTGCTGGGGCTGCTGCGCGATCACAAAGACCTGGGGATCCACTCCGAAATGGTGCCGGATAGTGTGGTGGACCTGATCCGAGGCGGGCGTGATCAATAACGAGCGAAAGACGCTGCATCCGCGCAAAGTGATTGCGGGGTTCGTACTCGGCACGAAGCTGCTGTTCGATTTCATCGACAACAACCCGATCTTCGAGTTCCATCGCACCGCGTATGCCAACGATCCCTTCGTGATCGCGCAGAACGACCGCATGGTGGCGCTGAACTCCGCCATCGAAGTGGATCTGACCGGCCAGGTGTGCGCCGATTCCATGGGGAGCACTCCCGTACAGCGGCATCGGCGGGCAGGTGGATTTTCTGCGCGGCGCGGCCCGCTCCAAGGGCGGGCTGCCTATCATCACGCTGCCTTCGACCGCAAAGGACGGAGCCGTTTCCCGCATCGTGCCGCATCTGCGCGCCGGAGCCGGTGTAGTGACTTCGCGCGGCGACGTCCACTATGTCATCACCGAGCACGGGGTCGCGTACCTGCACGGCAAGAACCTGCGGCAGCGCGCGGAGGCGCTGATCCGCATCGCCGATCCGCGGTTCCGCGACGATCTCGAGGCATGGGCGCGCCAGGCGCGGCTGGTTCCGCCGGCTCACGCCATCGCCCTGTAGGCGTGCGATAAACTAGCGGTTTCCATGCAAACCCGCAAACTTCCGCACACCGATCTCACCGTCTCCCGGGCGTGCTTCGGCGCCATGACGTTCGGAGGGCAGACCGACGAGCCGGCGGCCGCCCGGATGATCGACATTTGCCTCGATCACGGCATCAATTTCTTCGACACGGCCAACGCGTACAACAAAGGCCAGTCGGAAGTGATTCTCGGAAAGATTCTCAAGGGTCGGCGCAGCGGGCTGATCGTGGCGAGCAAAGTGGGGATGAAGACCGGCGAGCCGGCCGGCGTCTCGCCGCTTTCGTCGAAGTCGATCCTGGCCAACATCGATGCGACACTGGCGCGGCTGCAGACCGACTACCTCGACATCTATTACTTCCACATGCCCGATTACGAAGCGCCGCTCGATGAGAGCCTGGAGGCGATGCACCAGGTGGTGAAGGCCGGCAAGGTGCGGTACCCCGGCACCTCGAACTTCGCCGCGTGGCAGGCCGAGCAGGCGCTCTGGATTTCCGAGAAGAAGGGCTACGCGGCGCCGTATATTTCGCAGCCGATGTACAACCTGCTGGCGCGCGGCATTGAGCAGGAGTGGGTTCCCTTCTGCAAGGCTTTCGACATTCCGATGATCGTCTACAACCCGCTGGCCGGCGGCCTGCTCACCGGGAAGCAGAACCGCGAGCGTCCGCTCGCGGGCACGCGGTTCGACGCCAACCAGATGTACCTGGACCGCTACTGGCATCCGGCGTACTTCAACGCGGTGGACGAGTTGGCGGCGATTGCGGAGAAGGCAGGCCGGTCCGTGATCGATATGGCACTCAACTGGCTGCTCTTCCACACGGCCACCGATTGCGTTCTGTTGGGAGCGTCGAAGATCCCGCAGCTCGAACAAAACCTGGAAGTCTTCGAGCGGGGGCCGCTCGACGCCGAAACCGTGGCCGCCTGCGACCGCGTGTGGCAGAACCTGCGCGGCGTGACTCCGAAATACAACCGGTAGGGCCCGGATGCGCGGCCGGTGGTTGCTGTTCGCAGTGCTCGCGCTGGCGGCCGGAGTCGTGGGCGGAGTGCTCTCGATGCGGCGGCGTCCGGCGCCGGCGGTTCCCGCGCGGAATCCGGCGGCGGCCGTAGTGACGACCTCCGAGGTGACGTTGAGCGGGTTGATCCGCCCACAGCACGTGGTCACGGTGGGCGCCGGAATCGAGGGGAACATCGAAGCCTTTCTGGCGGACTCCGGCGAAGACGTGTACCAGGGGCAGGCCCTGGCGAGGATCGGGTCAGCCGGGCTGGAAAACAATCGCGAGGCGGCGAATACCGCGGCCGAACACGCGCAAACCGATGTGAGTAAGGCCGAGGTGCAGGTCAATGCCACGCGCCTCGAAGCGTCGCGCGCCGATGCCGAAGCGCAGCGCGCGCGGCTGGACCTGGAGCGCGCCCGGCGCGTGTTCGAGCGGCAAACGACCCTGCACGAAGCGGGCGCCACTCCGCCGATCGTCTTCGAGAAGTCGCGGAAGGAGTATCAGGCGGCCGTCACGAATTCGGATGTGATGGACAACGCGGCCCGTTCGGCGCGCGAGCAGACGCAGATGGCGCTGAATCAACTCGCGGCGGCGAAGACCGCGCTGGCACAACGCAGCCAGGAACTGCAGGAAGCCGACCAGGCATTCCAGAATGCCGAGGTGCGTTCGCCTGTAGACGGGACCGTGGTCGGCCGCAAGGGCGAAGTGGGCAAACCGGCCCAAGAGGCGGGCGACGCGATGTTCACGATCGCCACCGATCTCTACGCGCTCGAAGTGCCGCTCGATGCCGCGCCGGCCTTGTTGAAGCGGCTGCATCCCGGCGGCTCCGCGACGGTATTCGTGCTCGATCTGCAAAGCGGCGGAATTCCGGGGCAGGTGAAGGCGATCGAGGGGGAGCAGGCGATTGTCGAATTCAGCAGCACGACTTCGGCGATCCGGCCCGGAATGCGCGCCGACGTACACTTGAAGCTCGATTAGTGGCGCGGGCCGCGCGGCGTTAAAATGGCATTTCGGACACCATTATGGAATTTCTCGCCAGCAGCCTGCTGGAACTGATCACCCAGACCTCCACGAACCTGCCGCCCGACGTGCGCGCGGCCATGTCGCTCGCGGCCGGCGCCGAGACGCCCGGGACGCAATCCTCGCAGGCGCTCGACATCATCCTCTCGAACATCGACATGGCGGACGAGGATGAAGGCGCCGATCTGCCAGGACACGGGCATGCCGACGTTCGTCGTGCACACGCCGGTGGGCGTGAACCAGATCCAGATTCGCAAGGCGGCATCCGGGCAGCGGTGGCCGAGGCCACGCGGCGGGGCAAGCTGCGGCCGAATTCGGTGGATTCGATCACCGGCAAGAACAGCGGCGACAACCTGGGCGACGAAACGCCGGTGATCCACTTCGAGCAGTGGGAGCAGGACGAGATCGAAGTGAAGCTGATCCTCAAGGGCGGCGGCTGCGAGAACAAGAACATTCAATATTCGGTGCCCTGCAACCTGGATCACCTGGGCCGCGCCGACCGCAATCTGGAAGGCGTGCGCAAGTGCATCCTGCACGCCGTGTGGCAGGCGCAGGGGCAGGGCTGCGCGCCGGGCGCGCTGGGCGTGTGCATCGGCAGCGATCGCGCGCACGGCTACGAGCTGGCCAAGGGGCAGCTCTTCCGCACGCTGGACGACGTGAATCCGAATCCGGTGCTGGCCAAGCTGGAAGCCGAAATCATGGAGGAGGCCAACCGGCTGGGCGTGGGCGCGATGGGCTTCGGCGGGAAGGCGTCGCTGATCGGCTGCAAGATCACCGCGGCGAACCGGCTGCCGGCGAGCTTCTTCGTCTCGGTGGCCTACGATTGCTGGGCGTTCCGCCGGCTGGGCGTGCGGCTGGATGCGGCGAACGGGCGCGATCACGCAGTGGCTGTATCGCGATCCGGAGCGGCCGGTGGAGCGGATGGCGCGCGGCGAGGGTTTCCCGCTGACGGGCCGCGAAGTGGTGCTGACGCCGCCGCTGACCGAAGCGCAGATGCGCGCGCTGAAGGTGGGCGACGTGGTGCTGATCAACGGCGAGATGTTCACGGGCCGCGACAACGTGCACGCGTACCTGATGAAGAATCCGCCGCCGGTGGATCTGCACGGCGCGGTGCTCTATCACTGCGGTCCGGTGATGCTGAAGGAAGGCGAGCGAGTGGACGGTGAAGGCGGCCGGTCCGACCACCAGCATCCGCGAGGAGCCGTATCAGGCGGACGTGATCCAGCGCTACGGCGTGCGCGCGGTGATCGGCAAGGGCGGCATGGGGCCGAAGACGCTGGCCGCGCTGAAGGAATGCGGCGCGGTGTACCTGAACGGCGATCGGCGGCGCGGCGCAGTATTACGCGCGGACGGTGGAGAAGGTGCTGGGCGTGCACCTGCTGGAGTTCGGGATTCCGGAAGCGATGTGGCACCTGCGGGTGAACGGCTTCGCGGCGATCGTGACGATGGATGCGCACGGCAACAGTCTGCACGCCGACGTGGAGAAGGCGACGGGCGAGGCAGCTCGCAGCGTTGCAGAAGGTGTGACGCGCGTCTGCTACACTGAAGTTTCCCCGGCCAGGTAGCTCAGCTGGTAGAGCGCAGCCCTGAAAAGGCTGGCGTCGGCGGTTCGATTCCGTCCCTGGCCACCATGTTTTCAATCGGCTCTACGCCAATTCCGGGGGCAAACCCCAATCCCAGACCTTTCTAAGAACATAACACCTGCACTCGTTGCCGGTAGTTTTCGAAGTTGCGGAAGCCGTACGCCTGCCTGCTGATGGTCTCCATCTTGTTGTGAAACCCTTCCGTGATTCCGTTGGATCGCGTGAACCGCCACATGCGCACGATCTCCTCGGACCAGGAGTGGAGCGTTTCGCCCAGGGCGACGAGTGGTATCAGTCCGGATTGGCGCAATTCGACGACCGCGCGCAGAAACCGGGGAATCAGCTTTTGGCACTGCCGTTTGCTTTTGTGTTTCTTCAGCAGCAGATAGCAGAGCCGCTGTTTGAAACGGTAGATCACGTCAAGAGCCGGCCGCTCGGCCAGGTAGGCCATGAGCCGGAGTTTCTGTTCCGGTTTGAGGTTGTGGCGATGGCGCCGCATCAGCGATAGCAAGCCGCGGTTCTTGGCGCCCGCCGGATCGATTTCTCTCCAGCAGGCCAGGAAGTGATGATTGACCAGCCGGATCACGTGAAAACGGTCGGCCACGATGACCGCCTTGGGAAAATGCTTTCTGACGATCGAGCGGTAGACTGCAGCCAGGTCCATGCACACGATCCGCACCTGCTCTTTGCCCTCCATCCGAAGGAAATAGGACTCCAGGGCCGCTTCGGAACGACCGAGTACGACATCGTAGATACGGTGATTCTTCAGGTCGCAGATGGTGGTGGCGTAGCCTTTGCGGCGGGTGAAGAAATGCTCGTCGATGCCCAGGACCTTGGGGCATACCGGCGCATGGTCCTGGCGGGCCCGTCGTTGCAGCCGGCGGAGGAAATAGCGCTGCACCGTCGCCGCTCCAATGCCCTTCTGTCTTCCCAGGCAGCTCCGGTTAATTCCATCCAGGCGCTGCTGAAAGACCATCTCCTGGAAGCTCTCGCTGGCTCGCTGGAACGGTTGGATGCCTGGGGTCTGCTGGCGAAACGAGCGGCCGCAATCCAGACAGCGGCTCTTGCGCACTTGCAGGTCCAGGATCCCACGGCGGAAACCCCAGTCATCGTGCCGCACGGTTCTCCGGCACCAGCCCTTGTTTCGCAGACGCGATCCCCCGCAACGCGGGCACGATATCGGCCCAGTATACCGGGCCGATATGATAATCGTGCCGCCTCTTTGATGCTTCGCGGTAATCTCATTATTGGGGCAGGCCCAAATCGATCTCAGAGTCGGACAAAACATTATCTCCCAAGATTGTTTTACCAATCTGGGATCATGGTCTGCCCCCGCAATTGATCAAGAGCCTCAAATACTTACAGACATCCCAATTCTGGCTTCAATACCGCCAACAGAGTTGAGAAGCAGGCAAGCCCCTTCCAAACCAGCTCTCCCATTCCCGTTGTCCACACCGCCCAACGCCCGATCCGGCATTTGTAGCCTCGCCAGAATGGCCCGCGTCGTTGCCCAGATCGGTGCTCTGATTCGCCTACCTAAAGACGGTCTGGTCAGGAATCGGGCGCGTACGGAAATCATGCGCCACATCCAACCGTGCGCGTATGTATTTGAAGGAATCGACGGGGCGAACGAAAACCATCAGATTTCCGTACGGCCACTTTCCACAAAGGTTCCGCGGTGAGCCCGGGAAACAAACTTGAATCGGGTCGCCAGTCACCGCTCGAAGTGCGCGGCCAGAACGTGAAGGTTGTGGAAAGGCCGACTCCCGTAACCTTCACTTTAGCGGTGGTGGTGCTGTGATGGATGCCAAAAACTTTTACCAAGCAGCGTCAACTTGGCATGGAACTCGTAGCGGCCATCTCTCCCCATCATCACCTGATTTCGATCAAGCGTTTTATGACCTGGCGCGGTTATTAGCCCACGATCAAGAGAGTCTTTAGCCACCTGTGCGCAGACATCGGACTTCATCCACTCAGGCGCAGTGCCGATGGGGACGGGCGCGCGGCGTTCAAAGTGCTTTAGAAGGCGCAGGTGAATCGGCGTTAGCGCGTCAACGAGTACAGAAGGATGCTCTGTAAGTCCCCGCCCGGAGCGGTGTTCGCAGCAACGTTCATCACCGCTGGGCGCGGCGGCGCAAGACGTAGGCGGCGCACAGCGCGCGGGGCGTCCACGTTTGACGCCGCGCCGCGCCCCTGGCGTGCGCATCCCCACAGATTTCCGCCCGGCCCTCCGCTTGCACCTCACTGGGCAATGTCTGGATTCGTTCGAGTTCGAGGCGCCCGCGAACACAACCTGAAGAACGTCGACGTGGAGATCCCGCGCGACGCGCTCGTCGTCTTCACCGGAGTGTCGGGCTCCGGCAAGTCGTCGCTGGCCTTCGGCACGCTCTACGCTGAGGCACAGCGGCGGTATCTGGAATCCGTCTCGCCGTATGCGCGCCGCCTGTTCCATCAGATGAGCGTCCCCGAGGTCGATGAGATCGAGGGCATCCCTCCCGCCGTCGCTCTCCAGCAGCAGCGCGGCGGGCCGACCGCACGTTCCTCCGTGGGCACCGTCACCACCCTGTCCAATCTCTTGCGGATGCTCTATTCCCGTGCGGGGACCTACCTGCCGGGGCAGTCCCAAGTGCACGCCGACGAGTTCTCGCCGAATACGCCGCAGGGCGCCTGCCCGAAGTGCCATGGGATCGGCCGCATCTACGACGCCACCGAGCGTTCGATGGTCCCCGACGACTCCTTGACCATCCGGCAGCGCGCTATAGCCGCCTGGCCTCCCGCGTGGCATGGCCAGAACCTCCGCGACATCCTCGTGAGTCTCGGCTACGACGTCGATCGCCCTTGGCGCGACCTGCCGAAGAAGGACCGCGACTGGATCCTCTTCACCGAAGAGCACCCGACCGTGCCCGTCTACGCCGGCTTCACCCCGGCGGAGACCCGGCGCGCGTTGAAACGCAAAGAGCCGCCGAGCTATCAGGGCACCTTCACCGGCGCGCGCCAGTACCTGCTGCAAACCTTCGCCACCACCGAGAGCCCGACGATCAAGAAGCGGGTCCAGCGCTACCTGATCAGCGCCGAATGCCCGCTCTGCCACGGCAAACGCCTGCGCCCGGAAGCGCTGGCGGTGACCTTTGCCGGACTGGACATCGCCGATCTGTCGCGCCTCCCGCTGCTGCGGTTGGTGCCCCTCCTCCGCGACGCGCCCGAGAGGACGAAGATCGCGAAGCAGCATCCCGAACGAGCCATCGTAGCGCAGCGCATCGTCGAGGACCTGCTCTCGCGCATCCAGGTGCTGCTCGACCTCGGTCTCGGCTACCTCTCGCCCGATCGAAGCACGCCGACTCTTTCGCCCGGCGAGCTCCAGCGGCTCCGCCTCGCGACGCAGGTCCGCTCCAATCTCTTCGGCGTCGTCTATGTCCTCGACGAACCGTCGGCCGGGCTGCATCCCGCCGACACGCAGGCGCTCCTCCGCGCCTTCGGGCAACTTCGGGCCGCCGGCAACTCCCTCTTCGTGATCGAGCACGAGATGGACGTGATGCGCGCCGCCGATTGGATCGTGGAGATCGGGCCCGGCGCGGGCGAGCACGGCGGCCGCGTCCTCTACACCGGCCGTCCCGCCGGGCTGCAATCGGTGGAGGAATCGCAGACCCGGCGCTACCTCTTCGGCGAGCAGCGCATCCCGGCCCGGACGCCGCGGACCTCGCGCGGCTGGCTCGAACTGCAAGGCGTCACGCGCAATAACCTGCGCGGCCTCGACGTCCGCTTCCCGCTCGGCGTCCTGACGACCGTCACCGGCGTTTCGGGCTCGGGGAAGTCGAGCCTTGTCAGCCAGGCGCTCGTCGAGCTGGCCTCCGAACGCTTGGGTGCGGCGCCCCCCGCCGACGAACCCGAGGAGTTGTCGATCGAGGATGCGCCGGCCGCGTCCACTAGCGGCCGCATCGTCGCGGGAATGGAGCGGCTCGACCGGTTGGTGGTCGTCGACCAGCGGCCGATCGGACGCACGCCCCGCTCGAACCTCGCCACGTACACCGGCCTCTTCGACCCGGTCCGCAAGCTCTTCGCCGCGACCCCCGAGGCGCGCCGGCGCCGCTACGACGCCGGCCGCTTCTCATTCAACGTCGCGAAGGGACGCTGCGAAACGTGCGAGGGCGAAGGCTTCGTCATGGTCGAGCTGCTGTTCCTGCCGAGCGTCTATACGCCGTGTCCGGCGTGTCACGGCGCGCGCTACAACCCCGACACGCTCGAGATCCGCTACTGCGGCCGTTCCATCGCGGACGTCCTGGCGATGAATGTCGACACCGCCTGGGAGTTTTTCCGCGACCAGGAGCCGGTCTTTCGGCCGTTGACCGTCCTGCGGCAGGTGGGTCTCGGGTACTTGCGCCTCGGCCAGCCGGCGACGGAGCTATCCGGCGGCGAAGCGCAGCGCATCAAGCTCGCGACCGAGCTCCAGCGCGCCCAGCGCGGGAACGCGCTGTATGTCCTCGACGAGCCCACCACCGGCCTTCATCCCGCCGACGTGGACCGGCTCATGACGCAATTGGACGCGCTCGTCGAGGCCGGGAACACGGTCATCGTGGTCGAGCACGACATGCGGGTCGTCGCGGGCAGCGATTGGGTGATCGACGTCGGCCCGGGGGCGGGAGAAGACGGCGGAACGATAGTCGCGCAGGGGACGCCCGAGGTCGTGGCCCGCGCCCGGCGCAGCCGCACCGCGCCGTTCCTCGCGGAGTTCCTCGCGCGTTACGTCGATGACCTGGCGCGGACGGGGTGAAAGCGCAATCGCGAACTTGCACCTTGGCATTATGCGGGAGGCTACTGCGAACATTATCCGGCGGACGCCGGATTACCCTGGCCGATGTGGGTGGCCCAAGGGCTGGGGCCTGGTCCCCCGACGGCCAATGGGTTGCCTTTCTGCGGAGCCAAACCGGCAAAGTGCAACTGGCAAAGATGAGGCCTTTCGCGGGCGCGAGTCCGGAAGTCCTCGCTAATGCCGCTCCCGCCGCCAACAGTTATTCCATGATTCAATGGTCCCCCACCGGCGATTGGATCGCTTTCCCGTCGGCGGACGGCATTGCCATGATCGCGCCCGATGGCACTCGGCTTTTCGACCAGCGCTGGATAGATTGGCCGAGATGGGGAAGAGCCTCCCCCCTTAGCCTCGTCGGCCTTCAGCCTTGAAAGCATTTAGCAGGACCACAACTGAGACGTCGGGTGCTCTTTCTCGCCGAAACCAATATTCTGCTGGGCCTGGGAGCCATCCGGACCCCGAGGCATAATCGTTCCGGGAGTTGCGGCCCACCACGATCCGAATTCGTTCGTTCTATATAGGGGGGTGCCCGATTTCGTTTCGTTCAATTGTTTTTCATGCTCACAGTTGAACTGAATCCGCACCGTCCAAGAGATCATGGCAATCGTGGCCAAGATGCCTACCGACAGAAACAGGTACGTGTGTGCCAGCGAATGACCGGATTGGGGTGCTGACACCGAAATAGGGGGATCATTGACCTGACGTTGACCTGAATCTGGTCGTAAATGTTTGAAACGTCAAATGATACTTTTGTGCCCTCTAGCCTGAAAAGGCTTGCGTCGGCGGTTCGATTCCGTCCTCGGCCACCACCCTATCCTCTTGGTTTTCAAAAATTTACCCGACTTATCCAATTGGATTGCCGCCGGGTGACCGTCCAGAATGCATGCTTCCCAAGAAGCTGAGGTCTCTGGGCGAGCCACGGCCGTCTATCAGTGCTAAGGCCGGTCTTCTGTGTTTAGGCCTGACGCTCTCCGAGCCATCCCAAGGCCCGGAGGCCGGGGAGAAAGCAATACTCGCCTCCCCTCGTGACCACAAACCGAGACAATCCCGTCAGGCGCCTGGCAAGAGGACGCCGCGGAAAACTGTAGGCGTCTCCATCGCTGTTCGACCCGGAGACGGGATCTTTCGCCGTGCCCCCTCCGAAGAAGCTGCCATCGTTCATCCACTCCGATTGGACGAACTCGAACTGCCGCCCAAGATTGGCTCCGACAAAGGCGAAGATGAGTCCCCGCTCCACGCCATCGTCCTCGAGAACTCCATCCGGAAGCGGCGGTCCATACGAGGTTCCACGACGGATCATCCGGTGAATGCGCACCACACCCGCCACATCCGCGTCGCGTGGGTTCATGCGGCGAATGTGCGAGCCGCAAGGTGTGTGGTAGCCGATCGCGTCGTCTTCCTTAAACAGAAAGGCGTTGTTTCGCCGCGGGTCTACGCCGAGTTCCAGATCGTCGTGAAGCGGGCATAGGGCGAGGGGTGCGCCGCTGCGCCAACGTCCCATCATCTTCGCGGCCACGAGTTCTTCGTCCTCCGGTCCGGAGGAGTTCGCCTTCAGATATTGGCGGAACGCAGCCACCCGCTGGTGCAATTTGCGAAAGACCACGTAACTTCCATTACGCCCCAAGACATCCGGCTTCGGTATCGCCGGCACGTCCCCCATCTCGTCGGGATAGCCGAGGACGAACTCGCCGGGTCTTAGCGGCGGTTCGTGGGGATTGGAGCCCGGAATGCCTGATCCTTGAACCGCGGGATGACTGATCCCGTCCTTGAATCCAAAAGCCTCTCTCTCATTCGGCGGGACATGACAGTTCTGCCTCCAGATCGCGGTGATGCCGGAGACTTGGTGGTACGCCTGGCGGGCCCGTGTGAGCGCCGATTCGAGCCGCTCGGTATCTGGAGCGAGCGCAGTGAGTACGACGTGGACGTCAGCGGATCCGAGAGGCTTCTCCCAATGTTCGGGGCTGCTTTCGCCGGTGTCGCCCAAAATTTTCGCACGGGCAGCCATGCCCTGCTGAAACTCTGGAGAAAAGCTATCCAGAGATGCTTGCGGCACACCCAATGCTTTGAGACCCTGGAAACTGACTGCGACGCTCACCCAGGTGTCACCCGCCGCGCTTTCCGGGTGTGCAGCGGATGCTACCACCGGGCGGATGCGGCGCATCAATTCCCGCCCTCCCTCGGCTTCGTCGATTCGAAACAGAACGTACGCCGCCGCATAGGGAGTGGGCCGGGGGCGTAACACGCCGCTTTGAATGTCATCCAGTTCGAGCATTGCTCCGATCCTTCTCCTTTCCCACCACGAATGTTCCGACTCCTAAAAGCCGATCGACGCGAAGACCTGTAGCGAGTTTCCCTGAAACGTCGCACGGTCCGCGAATTCTTTGAAATACTTGAGCCCGACGCTTGACCGCTTCGGCAGGACAGCGAGCGCTCCGAATCCCAGGCCATTGATCGCGTACCGCTCCTGAGTCTCCGCCAGGGTGATGCCGGGTCCGGTCCTCGCGGTTGTCTGCCGCCCCTCATAACCGGCGAGGCCTCCTTGCAACTGGAAGCGCCGGGTGCGGGCCAGCGAATACAGGAGCGAATAATCCAGGTCAAAGGTCTCGCCCGGATGAACGCGGGTGCCCTCCTGTACGGTGTGGAATTCGTACATCTCAAACGCGGACAGCGAAAGGCGCTTGTTCCCCGTCAGGTAGAAGGTCTGCCCGGTAGACAGGGCATGGGTCCAATAACCCGAACCGACATTATCGTTCGCGCCCGCGCGGAATCGTCCGGTCGGCGCCAGAAAGCCATACATCACGCGAACCGCGGCCCTGTCCCAACGCCAGCCCAGGATCACGGGCAGATAATACGAATCCGCAAATCCACGGCCGCCACTGATGTTGCCGTTCAAGTCTGAAGTCAGATCGTTGCTGGAGAAAGGGAGGGAGGCGGACGCGGAGTAGCGGGCGCCTAGAATTCTCGCTTTGCTGACCCAGGTGATCGTGTTCATATCCAGAATTACAGAGTTACTTCCCGTGACCGGCAAAGTCCGGCCTTCGTTGTCCTTGGCCTCATCGCGTGTGTATATCAGCAATTGGTTGGAGTAGGTGAAGGTGGATTCCGGCATGAGGCCGGAGTTTATGACGCTCATGCCGAGGGGATAGACGCCCCGATTCTGAGCATGCGATGGGATCGCCATCCACAGGCAGGCCGCCACGAGAACCGGCAGCAGGCGGCCGCGCTGGATGGTTCTGCCGGTCACTTGGTAGCGATGTTCTTCCAGAAGTTCTCCAGGCTTTCGTCGCCCCCGAACAGGGTGGTGAAGATGGTGGAGTCGGCCAGAAGAATGTCCCCGGCCCGGTCTCCGGAGGGCGGCATCCAAAGAAACATATTGAATTCTTTGTTTCCCGCCTCCACGAACGGATGGGGCCTGGAGACATCCACCGGTTGACGGGCCAACACGTGGATCGCCTTTGGATCCTCGGTGGTGACCGCATAATGCGGCAAATGCATATGGAAGTTGAAGGTGGGAACGCCGGTGAGCCAGCCGCGGGTATCCAGATCCTTGGCCGTGTTGAGCGGAAAGGGCTGGTTCGTTCCCTGAACCGTGGCGGGGCGGAGGCCCCAGCGGTTTTCGACCGGCACTCCGAGTCCCTGCATCAGCGATCGCGTGTACTTCCCGAAGCGCTGTTGCCGGGGAACCAGGGGATCGCCATGATGCGCGTACTCCATGGCGCGCTGTTTCAGATCGTCGGAATGGCCGACATCGTGGTGGGGCCCAATGATGAGACAGGTTCCTTCACGGCGTAGAAAATTCCGGACCGCCTCGATCTCTTCCGGCGACGCCTCCTGTTCGGTGACCATGTGATCCAACCCGAAGACCATGAGCGTGTCGGTGTCGCCGAGGATCCGCTCGTCGAGTGGCAGTTTCTGGCCGGCCTGATCGATCCGCTGAAAGACTGCGACCGGAGATCCGGTGACAGCCCCGACGACCTCCTGGAATCTCACGATCGACAGATGGAACAGCTCCAGTGTTCCAGCGATGCCCTGGAGAAACATCTTTTCCGAAAACTCCACCGTTTCGTAAGCAGGCCACACTACCCGGCGAACCTCCGTCATCGTCGAGAAGCGATTGTCCAGCTCCGTCGGATCCCGGTTGGCTTCCCAAGGATAGCTCCAGGCCCAATAGACGCTAAAACGCCGCTTGCCCAAGCTGTAGCTTCGTGGCGTGTGCAGATGGTTATAAGTTCTGGCTGAGCCGTTTGGCTGACTCATCAATCGACTCCTTTCCGGCTGCTGCGATCCGGCGCAAACCATCGAACGCCGCGTATTTGTATGCATACGCATAAGTCGGCGTATTCATGGACATATTGGCAATCGTGTTCAGCGTGCCACCGCAGCGGATGACCATCTGGCCGATGCCGACGAGTTCCGAGGCGATGTCGCCGATGCAATGGACTCCAAGCAGCGTTCGGTGCTTTCTTTGAAAGATCAACTTCAGCAGCCCGCCCCTGCCTGCTATGGCGCCTCGCGGCGTGCGCCCGAGATCCGCCCGGCCGACTTCATAGTCGAGGCCCTGCTCCCGGCATTGCTCTTCGGTCAGACCCGCACCCGAAGCTTCCGGCATCCCATACACCGCTGAGACCGGAGCCGGATCGACGGTTCCTTCGAAAGGAATACCGAAAGCATGACAGACCGCGGCTCGCCCCTGCTCCATGGCTATGGAAGCGAGAGTGGGTCCCAAAACGTCGCCGGCAGCGTAGATGCCGTCCACGGTGGTGCGAAAATTCCTGTCGACGGTGATTCGCCCGCGGGAGTCGCGGCCGATTCCGAGGGCTTCCAGACCCAGGCCTTCCGTATTGGCAATCCGTCCCGCCGCGAACAGAACTGTGTCCGGGTAAAGCATTTGCCGTGTGGATAGCTCCACCTCCAGCGCATCGTCTCTTGCTTCAATGCTCTCTACAGTGGATCCGAAATAGACGATGACTCCCCATTTGTGAAACAGGTCTCCCATCCAACCTGAGAGTTCGCCATCCATTGCCGGAATCAACCGGCTTCCGAGATCGGCGATGGCGACTTTTGCGCCGATGGCATGGCAAATCGTAGCGAACTCCACGCCGACCGGGCCACCACCCACGATGAGAATGTCTCGAGGAGGGCGCCCGCGATGCAGGATTGTATCCGTATCGCAGACACCCGGGATATCGAATGATATATTCGCCGGCCGGCGAGGTCGCGAGCCTGTTGCGATCAGGATCGTTTTCGCGCGGAGCTTGCGTCCGCGTCCGTCGCTGCCGGCGACCCGGACGGTGCCGTCCCGCTCCAGGGACGCCTCGCCTGCAATATAGTCGACGCGATTCCCGGCGATATTGTCAGCCGTTACTCTTTGCAGAAGACTGCAAACTTCCCAGGTCCGCTTGCGGATGATGTCGATTGCAACCTCCGCCGGCGCGGTGGTCCGCAAACCGTAGATACCGCCTTCACAAAGCCCGGAAAAGTAGAGCGCTGCCTCCCGAAGTGTCTTAGTCGGCACTCCGCCGGTCGTGGTCACGGTTCCACCTGGCTGCGCCTTCTCAATCACAGCCGAGCGGTGGCCAAAGAAGGAGGCCAATTCGGCCGCGCTTTCGCCGGCGGGACCGGAGCCGATGGCTACGAATTCATACAGATCGGTCATCGCCTCCCTGGCCCTCCCAAACTTCACTGCATCTGGTCCAGCGCTTCTGAAAAGGCTTTCTTGAGCCTCAGGGCCTTCTTGATCTCGTCGGCCGTAACGTACGGATACTCCCCGTATTCCAGGAAACTGGGACACTGATGCTCACGAACGAACTGGATGAATGCCGGCACATTGGTCTTCCAGTCTTCCGGAAAGCCTTCCAGGTTCTCGAATGTGGTCGAGATGCCGCTCTCGCTGAATAGCGCCACCGCGTCGTCGGTATACTTGTCGAAATCGGTATCGAAGATACCCTGGTACATGAAGTACGTATCTTTGCCGATGTCGAATAGCACCCACCGCAGATAGTGAAGTTTGAGCGGCGCAAGGATGTAGGGATCCGTCCCCAGGGCCTTCTCGAGCGTCTTTCCGTATTCGCGGATGATCTGCTCCCTGCCCGGCTTGATCCTGGCAATGATCGTAAAGCCATGACATGCGGGTGTTCTCGGAAACACCGGCCCATACTTACCCTGTTCCAACTTGAAATATCCCTCTTTCGGGATCGCCAGCGCCTGCGGTCTGGTCCAATCATTCTTTCCTGACTCGGCCACTGCGGAAGTCCTCCATGGAAGTGATGCTTCCGGAGTCCAGCGGGCTTACCGTTTTGGCCGGGCACGGTTCGTTACCGGAGCCTCCAGCGGTGACTCACGTAATTTACCTTCCAAACGCACGCAGGTGAGTTATGACACCCGGCCGGACACGAAACGGAACTGGCATGAACATATGCTCCGTCTGGCTGCCTGCCGCCGGCATCCTTAGAATTTGTCTCGATCGGGATCTTAGACGTATTGCGTCTGCGCGGCGGATATGCAGTGGGTCCCGTTCTCGGGAGAAGCAAACGGAGTCGGCTCATGAACCAGATCTTTGCGAGGGTAGGGCAGAACCTCTACGCCCGATTGACAGGGCCGATGAATCTGCGGTTGATCATACAACCGACCGTCGCAACCATCCTCGCGATTCGTGCCGGGCTGCGGGACGCGCGTCAAGATCGACCGGCTTTCTTTTGGGCGGTTCTCCAGAACCCAGCCCATCGGCGCGAATTGTTGCGACAGGGATGGAAGGACGTCGGAAAGGTCTTCATTCTCGCCACGATTCTGGACTTGGTCTATCAACTCATCGTTCACCGGCGAGTCTACATCCCGGAATTGCTGATTACGGCGGTGGCCCTGGCAATCGTTCCCTATGTTCTGCTTCGAGGCCCGATCAGCCGCATCGCAAAAATAGTGTTAGCCGCGAAAGCTGCCATGAAACAACGATCGATCAAATAATCAGCGTGTGAGCGGATTCGCGCCATCCGAAAGTTTGCTTTTTCGGCTTCAGCCTGCAGGGAACCGATTTGTGCTGATCGAAGTGAACGGCGCGTGGGCCGTGGTTCCCGTGATGTTCCCCGTAATGGTAGCAGCGGCGGCCCTCGTGATCCGAAAGCAGGCGGTTCGCGTCATCGCCGCGATCCTCATGGGCGGGCTCTCTCTAATCGCGATGTCTATTGGCCTGTTTTACTTACCAGCGGCTATTATGATGCTGCTCGCGGCGTGCGTGGGGGATACGGCGCGACTACCGGATGCGCTGCCGTAGTGATCGGTCACCGCGCCCCTGCACAGGCCGCGATGAAGTCGGCCATCTCTGCCAGGCCCTGATCTTCTTGCAGCCGAAAGTACGCGAACCGCTCATGGTGCATTGGCGCAACGCCGATGGTGCGTCCGGCCGTACCGTGGACGCGAATGAGTACGTAGATGCCGTCCGCAAGCTGCGGGTCGTCACCGTTGATCTTGCCCCTGCCCGCTTCGTAGATGATGATCTTCGCGGCCGTGGCATCGCAGGTCGCGGCGATAATGCTGAAGCTGCCCTTGTGTTCCCTGGCGCGCGCCGCACCCACCCGCTCGGCCACAAGCCGGAACAGGGCGGCGGCTCGTTCCCGCAAGGCCCGGCTATAGTCCGCCAGTGGCGCGGTCTGGTAGCTGGATTCCGTGAATGGGAACTCCATGGTGCTCAAGAGCGTGTTCCGTAGGCGCGGCGGCGCCCGTCTGATCCAGTTTACTCGGGCCCAGCCAGCGTGACCACGGCGACCGCAAGGCCCGGCAGGTGGAAAGATTCGCCGGCGAGCGTCTGCGTGCGCGGCGCTTCTCCCTGTGTGGCCTGATCCACAACCGCCGCGGTGGCGCCAGAGGCACCTGGCAGCTTCAGTTCGATATCCCGATTACGCTTGCTGACCAGCAGAAGTTTTCGTTTGCCGCCGGGCGTCTGAAACGCCTGAGCATAGACGAACGGGCTATGGCTGTTGGTGGCCAGCAGCCGGTCGCCGGGAGCGAAGTTGTTCTTGAGCAGCTCCAGGACGCGGAAGCGGGCATTGGGCGCGCCCGTATTCCAGTCCACCATGCTGACGCTGGGGAATTGCGTGGGGTACCCTACTAACTGGCTCTCGCCGGCGACCTCGACGCCCATGGCCGCGAGCCGCGCAAATACGTAGGCATAAGTCGCGGCGGACAGGTTCCAGTAGGCGTTGTCGATCGGTTTGTATGCGTAATCGGGTTTGCCCTGGCCGCCATCTTCGGCGGCGATGGAGCCAATCTCGTTCACCGTTGTCTCCGTCGTGGGCGACAGCCTCCGCCGGATGGACTCCACGTAACCCGCGATGTTCAGAAAGGCGTCCGCCTGCGTGAAGAATGTATGTTGCTGGACTTCCAATGTCTCGTCCGACTGCGGCACCGCATAGAAATGATACGAGATCATGTCCAGTGGAATGCCGGACTTATGGTTTCGGGGATCGAGGAAGTACTCGAAATAGCGCGAGCCGCCAGAGGGATTCGCCAGGGCCAGGGCCACGAACTTCATGTGTGGAGCGACCTTGAGAATGGCAGCCACGATCGCGTCGTAGCGAGCCACGTACTGTTCCGGCGTGGTATCGTGCTCGAAGTCGATTTCGTTGAGCACTTCCCAATAATCGACCCGGTAATGGTGGCCGGAGTGGTGCTCCTTGCCGAGTTCGTCCTGGAACCCGCCCTGGGTGTACCAAGAAACCAGCCGGGCGTAATAGTCACCCAGTTCCTTGAGCGTAGAATCCCGCAGTTCGCTCCCTTGCTGATAATTCCACACTGCCTGGTCCGGATCCTTCGGATAGACGACGGGCTTCTCGGTTTTGAACATCCACTGGGGGATGACGCTGAAATTGAGCATCACCGGGTGCCCCTTGGTCGCTTCGAGAAAGTCCACGGTCAGCGGGTCGATTGAGGAGAAGTCCCAGGACGTCTGGTTGCCGGATGGCGGCTCCAGTTCCGCCACACCCAGCCGCGGATAGGGCAGCCATGGCACGTACCGGACGTAATCCGCACCGAGATTGCGCAGCTCGGCGAACGTGCGGTCGTGGATCGGCGATCCGCGGCGCAGCGGGGGATTCACTACCACTTGCAGAGTGGCGGTAGTCCTGGACTCACGCACCACCCGGTTCCAATCGACCGTCACAGTCTGGGCCAACAATCCGGTACTGCACAATATCAGGACAGCGAGTTTCATAGCGTCTCTCCTACGGTCTCCAAGGGAAGGCGGAGCAGATGGGAAAGTTTTCGGAAGGCCGCCAGCCGATGACCGATGCCGAGCGCGCAATGGTGGGTCGGGCCCAGTTGGCACCATTCATTGACGAAGGGAGCCGGCGGCAGCTTGAAACGCAAACGGGAATTGGTGTTCCCGATCTTCAGGATCGGTCCGGGCAGTGACTCGGCCTCCGCGCCCACCATCTTCAACCGCCCGTCGGCATCCTGCGTGACGCCGAGGATCGTGACCGGGCCGGTTTTTACTTTGAACTCCACGGAGACCCCGTCTCCACGCTTGCCGTGATACAGATCCAGTCGCCGCAGTACCGGCCGCCCGTCACTAATGCCGACGTGCCCCGGGCCGTCGTGGCCCATCAGCACGAAGCCTTCGTTGAAATCCATGGCGTAGAATTCGGTATAGGAGCCGCCCGCGCCGAAGCGGTCCATCATCATCATGGCGAGGCAGGTCTTCAGATCGCCTTCGCCGCTGGTCGGGATGCCTCGTGCAGTCAGCAGCGAGTTGCCCAGGATCAGTCCGGCACCCAGCCGCTCGAACTCATTGCCGTCGAGGCCGCGATAGTAATACGCCATGCCGTTCAGCTCGAATTCGGACACCAGACGGTCCAGACCTGCAGCGACGCGCGCAGCCCACTCCAGATTTTCATCGCTCACGTTATCGGCGAGGTCGAAGACGCCGCGTGTTTCTTCAATCTTGGTCCGCACATCGGCTGCCGTCGCCGCGTTAACCAGTTTGGCCAACGCGTCCATCTCCAGCACCTCCACATGGGCGCCGAGTTGGGCGTGAACGGCGGTGAAATCCGAGTAGAGATCGAGCATGCCCGGATAGGTATGGCCGAGAAAGCCGATGCGCGCAGTAGCCACTGCCCGCGCCACGCCGGCCGCCTGGCACCACTGGCGTATTTCGTTCCAGGCTTCTTCGTCACCCGTCAGGACGCCGGAGACCACGCGGAAATCGATGCGCGCCCGAGTGAATGCGTTCGAGATCTCGGGCACAGCGCAGGTGCAACAGTTGGCGAGCCACTCTCCCGTGTCGGTAGCCTCGTAATCCAGTGCCGGCACGGGTTGCAGATTCAGCACCAGCACCGGAACTCGCGCCTGCTGCACGATGGGGAGAACCTGCGATGACGTGGCATAAGTGCCTACGTAGCAGACCAGTAGATCCGGACCGGCTCGCGTGAAGAAAGAGCCGGCTTCGCGCGCGGAGGCCGCGCTATCCACAAGGCCGGCGGAAATCACTTCCGCACCAAAGGCGGCAATCCGGCTCTCCACCTGGCGCTGGTAGCTTTGCAGTCTCTCTTTCAGGCCCGCAAACTGCGGCCAGTAAGCTGCCAGCCCGATACCGAAAACGCCGATTCGCGAATTCACGGCTCGCGCGTTAGTCATCCGACTGCCGGGCCCCGGGCACCGTCGGAGTGCCCATGAACCCGTAGTCAGCATAGCGCACAGCACTGGATGTATGAGGCCAGGAACCGGTGCCGTGCCCTTGCCGCGCGGATTATGGCACAGTGGGATTCGAATGGTCTCGCGGCGCGAAGACGAGTGGGTCTGGGGTTGGGATACAACACCTGGGATCGTCTCCGTCTGGGCGGATCTCGATGGACGAGCCACAGTATGGCGCCGAATCCCAGGGTCCGGTGGACTGGTCCGGGAAGAAACGCGATTCCGGCCGTGGCTGCTGCTTGATCGACTGGATGACCTTCGACATCTCGACGATCGCCTCGGTCCCGATGGCTGCGAGCGGGCGACCATTACCTATCGCGAACTAAATGGTCCGGGTACACTGCGGTATCTGATCTCCGCCCAGGACGGAAGATCGTTGATTTCCGCTGTCCTCGAGGGAGCGGCACGGCGGCTCGGCCGGCGCGTCGCATATCTGCGCGACCTCGGAAAAGAGACCTTCCTCGCACTGCCGCCCGAAGAACAGTACCTTGTGGCGACAGGCCGGACTTACTTCAGGGACCTCTCGTTCGACGACCTGTGCCGGATGCAGTTCGATCTGGAGACGACCGGTTTAAATCCCGACCGGGATCGGATCTTCATGGTCGCGGTGCGGGACCCATCGGGCGCAACGGATACCCTGGAAGCGCCCTCCGAGGGAAATGCGGGCGAGGCGGCCTTGATTCGGGAGTTGGTCGCGAGAGTAAGAGCGGTCGATCCGGACGTAATCGAGAACCACAATTTGCACGGGTTTGATTTGCCGTTTCTCGCAAGGCGCGCGCAGATCCTTGGCGTTCCGCTTGCGCTCGGACGGATCGGCCCGCCGGGCTTGCGAGTGCGAGCGGCCAGGCGTGGACATGCGGAGGCATCGGAAAATCGACGCGTCCGGTATGTGGCGCCCGGACGCGAATTGATCGACACCATGGATGCGGTACTCCGCTACGATTTTGCGACGCGGGAGTTGCCAAGCCACGGCCTCAAGGCGGTCGCACGGCACCTGGGACTCGCCGGGCCCGACCGCGAACAGATCCAGGGCAGCCAAATCTATACGGTGTACCGGCGCGACTCCGCGCGAGTGCGCCGCTACGCGTCCGCGGATGTAAGTGAGGTCGCCGGCATTGCCCGGATGCTGGGCGGCGCCGCATTCGCGCTGGCACAAATTGCGCCCCGGCGATATGAGCGGCTCGCGGACGCGGGAGCCGCTACCGGAGTGATCGATCCATTGCTGGTACGGGCATATCTACGCGCAGGAATGGCGCTACCGGCGCACCAGCCGGGCGATGGAACGCCTCACAGCGGCGCCGCGCTGCACTTATTCGCAGCCGGAGTCGCGCACCAGGTTGTGAAGGCCGATGTCGCCAGTCTATATCCGTCGTTGATGCGGGCATACCGGATCGGGCCGTCCCGTGATCATCTCGGTGCCTTGCTTGCCTTGGTGGACCGATTGGTCGAGTTACGACTTACTGCAAAGGCAAGAGCACGGCGGGCGGCGCCGGACTCGGAGGAACGTTACGGACACGAGGCAATGTCGGCCGCCATGAAGCTTGTGGTGAATTCAGCGTACGGCTATCTGGCTGCGGGCGGTCTGACACGGTTCGCCGACGTCCATGCGGCTAACGAGGTTACCCGGCGCGGCCGGGAGACACTGGCACTAATGTGCCGCGAGTTAGCGGGCCGCGGAGTGACACTACTCGAGGCCGATACGGATGGCGTCTACTTCGCCGTGCCGGAGGGGTGGACGGAAGCGGACGAACGGCGCGTCGTGTCTGAAGTCGCCGCCATGCTTCCTCCGCTCGTGCAATTGGAATTCGAAGGCCGTTACGCCGCAATGCTGTCCCATGAGCCAAAGAATTACGCGTTGCTGCGGTACGACGGGTCGCTGATCCTGCACGGTGTCGCGTTCCGTTCCAGCCGGGCTGAGCCCTTCGGTGAGGCCTTTCTCCGCAACGCCGTCACTCATTTGCTCGCGGGCGATGTTGGAAGCGTTCGTGAGGCGTATCTGGTCGCGTTGGACCGCCTGCGGCGGCGCGAGTCGCCGACGCGGGATGTCTCGTCTCGAGTCAGGCTCACCAAAACGCCGGCCGAGTACTTCGCTGTCCGGGACAGCCGGCGGGAGCTGCCGTATGAAGCGATGCTGGCGAGTGGCCGTACTTCATGGCGTGCCGGCGATCGGATTCACGTGTACCGAAAAAGGAACGGGGGCTGCGGCTTGTTGGAGGAGCCGGAAGACGTTCCAGCCGGCGCGGGCACGGCCGATAACCGGGACTACGATGTCGACCACTATGCGCGGCAGCTTCGTCAGACGTTCGCGTCCCGGCTGGCGTGCGCGTTTACGCCCGCCGATTACGACGCCGTGTTTGCGGACCCTGACCAGTTGTCGCTATTCCTGCCGTCCGTGGCGACGATCCGTACGGTTCTCCAAAGGAGGTCAGAGGCGCTGGCCTGGGGGTTGACGGGGGACTCCTAATTGCCGATACCCGCAAAAGGGTGCGGCGATCACCCTACTGTTTCGGTAGCAAACCCCTACAGTGCCGCGATAGTGTTGCAACAGGTAGGAACTGGAGGGTTTTCGATGAGACTTTACCGAAGCAAAAATTATCCCGAGCGATGGTATGCATACAGCGCGTCGACGGGTTGGGTGATGTTCCCGAACGCTGCTGATGGCTGGGCGAAACGACAACTAGCCCGAGGCATTGATCCGATTGACGTACGCGAAGTTCCGGCCAAACTGGCATTCGGAGCCGGGATTCCGGGTTCGCCCAACGCTTGGGTGGACCAGCCGGCCAGCGAACTCGATATACCGGAGGCCGCGTGATGTTGCAGATCCTTGCCCGTCCCGCACCGGCCCGTACCAGCCCAAAGCGCAAAGTCACGTGCCTGACGTGCCAGCTGAAGGGCTGTGTCGGCAAATGCCGGTTCGAAGCCATGGATTCCCCGCGTTTACCGAAAGCCTCGTAGAGTCAGGAGCCCCGATGCCAGCCTGCATGCAACCATTGACGACACCACCCGAGCCCTTGATCCAAATCCGCCGCGGATATGCGGCACAATACCGCGACTTGCGGTTATCGGCGGAAGTCGATTCTGATGGATGGGACGCCCGGGTGAACAAGAATGGCGAGAGTCTATACTCGGTGCGCCGGTGCAGCCTGGCAGCAGCAAAAGTTGCGGTAGCGGAATTTGCGCTGATCGCCGGCGGCGCCGCCGGAAGACACGAGCCGGATACTTTAGCCCGCGATCTGATCTGGCGCGAATACTGGTAGCGGCGGTACCAGCGTTGTAAACTCACAAATAACCATGCCTGGCGTCTTCCTCTCGTACCGCCGCTCGGATGCAGGAGGCTGGGCCGGCCGGCTGAGAGACCACCTCGTTCTCCGTTTCGGCCCCGATCGCGTTTGGCAGGATGTCGACGACCTCCCTCTCGGGGGCGACTTCCTGCCGCAAATCCTCGAGAATATCACCAGGGCCGATGCCGTCCTCATCGTTATCGGTCCGCATTGGCTCGACGAGGGGCCTACCGGCGGCAAGGCTCGTCTCCGCGACCTCAAAGACGTTCTCCGTCTCGAAATTCAGCACGCACTGAAGAAGGCCGCCGGGGTGATCCCGACGCTGGTCGGTGGTGCCCGGATGCCCAAGGCGAGCGATCTGCCACGCTCTCTTGCACCCCTGGTGAAACGTAACGGCATCGCGATCCTCGATGCCGATTGGTCGCGCGCCATGCAGCTTCTCTTCGAGAGGCTCCAAGATCTGGCCCGCGCCGCCCGCACCACCGAAACCGTCGACATTCCAGCACTGCCCGACATCCTCAACCAGCTCGACCAGTTCCAAGCCGGCTACTTCGAGCAGTTAGCCGGGAATGACTCCCTGATGGCCGCCACGATCGCTCGGAAAGCGCTCCGGCTGCTGGACGACCAGATGCCCAACTACGCTCACGACCAGACCCTGCAACTGTTTCGTGGCTTCTTCCTGAAGAACCTCGCCATGGCCCTTCGCGACTCAGGCGACGCCACCGGTTTCGAGACCAATCTGGGGCTCGCCGCCCGAGCGTTTAAAACCATCCGACACGAAGCCGAACTCCACTTGGCCAACGCCTATACCGGCGCAGCCGCGATCCCCATGCTCAGGGGCGAAGGCGCGCCGGCTCTCGATCTCATCAACCGCGCCCTGACTCTCGCCCCCAACCACCCCTTCGCTCTCCGCGACCGCGAAGAAATACACCGCTTTTTTGATCTCTAAGTTCCGGAGCAATTCTAGCCGTTGCCGGTTTCCACGCGATCGAGGATGTCTTGCAAATATGGAAGGATCGCCTTTGGCATCCGGTCCGACAAGTCCGTTCCCTACTTTCGCGGCCTATTTCCGCCTTTTCCCCGCGGGCTCCGGCCCCACTCGTTCAATCGTCACGCTGAGCAGTCTTACCGGATCTACCGGCTTTTCGCCGCGCAGGCGTCCGTGGGCGATCTCCCAGACTACGTCTTTCCCTTCCACCACGGCGCCGAATATCGTGTACTTACCGTTCCATTGGGGAATCGGACTGGCCGTGATGAAGAATTGGCAGCCGCCCGAATCCGGCGCGCCCGTGTTCGCCATGGCGAGTTTGCCGGAGCCGTCGAAGCGCAGGCCCGGCAGAAACTCGTCGCGGATGGTGACGCCGCAGTTGTGCATGCCGGTGCCCGTTGGGTCGCCCGATTGGATCATCACACCAGGCAACACACGATGGAAGGTGATGTTATCGTACAAGCGAACACTCGCCTTCTTGCCGGTCTTTGGAAGGAATGTCGCCTTGGTGCCTTGGGCCAGCGCTACAAAGTTTTCCACCGTGTTCGGCGTGTCCTTCTCGTAAAGCCGGGCGGTGATATCCCCCATTGGGGTATGGAAGATGGCGTAGAGTCCGTTCGTTAGTTGCTGTCCGGAAACACAATATGCAGCGAGTAGCAACAGTGCGAGTCTAGTCACGAACCTGATTCTAGCTCCCGGCTCGGCAAGGGAAGCGATCGCCGCCCCAGATTCATCCAGCAGTTCTCCGCCGGCCTACTTCTCCGCGCTTTTCTCGCTTGTGGGTGGGACTATGCCCTTCAGCCGCATGTAGGTGACCATATTTCCGTAGTGCTCGTAATCATGCGCCGTGTTGGCCGAGAGCACGGTGAGCTTGGCGAAATCAAGGTTCATCATTTTCATCATCTCGCTGCCCTTGGCGTCGGTCATGGCGCCGTATGTCTTGCTGCAATAGGCTATCGCCTCCTTCAGCGCGGCGACCAGCTCGGCCTTGCCGGTTTTGGTCTTTTCGTTGCTGCCGCCCGGCTGGTTTTCGCCGGCGACTTGCGAGCAAAAGTAATTCTGCGAATCGGCGAGGTGACCGACCAATTGCCCGAAACTCCGAACCTCCGGAGTCGGCCTGTATGAGTAGTTCTCTTCGGGCATCTTCTCAGCCGCGGCGACCACGACGCCGCTCAGCATGGTGTACATCTTGTTTTGGCTGGTGGAAATCGGGTTGGCCGGCGCGGTGGCCGGCCGTTGTGCGGGTGCGGATGCCGACCCTTGCGCGAGGACTGCGACTGGAACGGCAGCCAAACCGAGTAACAGGAAAGAGAGTCTTCTGGTCACGCGAAACACTCCTTGTTCACAAACTCACATTGCTCCGGGGAGGGTCGAAAACGATCCCGAAACGAGATTTGCTGGGGTTTACGCAGTTGCGGCCAAAAAAGTTCGAGACGAATTTGAGCTCTTCCATTATATGCCTTGACAAGTATATGCTCCGTGGAGTATTTCAAGAGAGTGGAATCTGTGTTCGAAATCATTGCGGAGCCGAACCGCCGCGCGATATTGAGCCTGCTGGTCTCGTCCCAACAGTCGGTGGGAGAGATCGAGCGTCAACTTCGTATGCCGCAGCCGACCGTGTCGAAGCACCTGCGCGTGCTGCGCGAGGCCGGTTTCGTGGAATCCACGGTGGACGCACAGCGCCGTCTCTACCGACTGAAACCGGAACCATTTCAGGAAGTGGATGCCTGGCTGGCTCCGTTCCGCCGGTTCTGGTCCGCTCACGTAGATGCTCTCGAACGCCACCTCGACCGCATGGATCAGCCAATACCAACGAAAAGGAAGACAAGGAGGAAAAAGTGACCGATCGCGATCAGTACACACCGGGTCCGGCCAGCGGGGCGGAGGTGCGGAAGGACGGAGACAAGTGGACGCTCATTCTCGTCAGGGAACTGCGCCACTCGCCGGAAAAAGTCTGGCAGGCGCTCACCGACCCTGCGCACCTGCGCGAGTGGGCTCCCTTCGAGGTCGATGGGAGCCTGGGTACGGCGGGAACCACGGTGAAGCTCACCTGGATGGGAGCGCCCGCACCGCTCGATACAACAGTGACCGAGGCCGACGCTCCCGAGCTGCTTGAGTACGACGATATCCGGTGGGAACTCGAAGCCCTTGGCGGCGGCACGCGCCTGACGCTGTGGCACAACATCGATCGCCGCTTCATCTCCATGGGGCGCTGCCGGCTGGCACATTTGTTTCGATGTTCTGGATCATTTTCTCAGCGGAAGTCCCATCGGCCGCATCGCCGGTGGCGAGGCGATGAAGTTCGACGGCTGGCAGCGGCTTGAACGCGGAGTACGCCAAGCAGTTCGGCGTGGAACCTCCCAGTTGGCCGCCCAACGCTCCGAAGCAATAAAGCGTGGAAGGAAGAACAGCCATGGAATCGACCCTGCAGAAGCCGGCCTCGTCGCCGCCAGGACTACACCCAAAGCCGCGGACCATCGTCTATTGGATCGTCACCGCGCTCTTCTGCCTGCAGATGAGCTTCACCGCCTACGCGCAACTGCGCCTGCCGCAGGTGGCGGAGGCGTTCACCCACCTCGGCTTCCCCGCCTACTTCCGGGTGGAGCTCTCGTGGGCCAAGCTCCTCGGCGTGGTGCTGATCCTGGCGCCGCGTGCCGGCGCGGCTCAAGGAGTGGGCCTACGCCGGCTTCGCCATCAATCTCGCCTCGGCGCTCATCGCCCACCTCGCGGTGGGCGATGGCCCGGAGGCGTGGGGCTGGGCGGCGGCCACCGGCTGTGCTCTGGGGGCTCTCGTATTTCTTCTGGCGCCGCCTGCAGACCGCGCGGACAGCGGCTGACTGCAAGCTAGAATAGCGAGACTTGGAGCGTTCATGAAAAACACCATCCCGGTGGAATCTGCCTCAGCATTGATCGACGAGAGGATCAAGGAACTTGGGGACTGGCGCGGGAAGATGCTCGCGAAAGTCCGCGAAATCATACACGAGGCGGACCCTGAGATCGTCGAAGAGTGGAAGTGGAGGGGGACTCCCGTCTGGTCTCCACGGCGGTATCGTCTGCACCGGAGAGACGTACAAGAACGTCGTCAAGATGACATTTGCCAAGGGGGCTGCGTTGAAGGACCCTGTCCGGTCTGTTCAACTCCAGCCTTGACGGGAATGTCAGGCGCGCGATCGACATCCACGAAGGCGACAAGGTCGATGAGGCGGCCTTGAAGGATCTCATCCGCGCCGCGGTTGCGCTGAATCTCAAGGCCAGGAGCAAGCCGAAGCTCCGGCGAACGGGCAACAAGCGGGCCGGCTCGCGCTGGGCTGGCAATTCCGGATTCACGGCCCGCACCCGGTGCGACCGCCGCGATCTATACTGGTTCCGCCATGAAATTTCGCGATTTGGTATTCGCCGCGATTTTGCCGGCGGTGGTGTTCACCGTATCCGCCCAAACGGCCGTAAAGCGACCCCGGATCCTGGGCGTCGCACACATCGGAATCCGAACCGACAACCTGGAGGCCGCGAAGAAATTCTATAGCCAGGAACTGGGATTCGCCGAAGCGTTCCGGCTGGACCGCCCGGAAGGTGGTCTGATGCTGGTGTATTTCAAGGTGAACGATCACCAGTACATAGAGGTGTTTCCGGGTTGGAAGGGCCCGGAACAGCTCGTGCTTTCCCACATCGCGTTCGAGACCGATGACGCCCGGCAGTTGCGGGACTACCTTTCCGCTAAGGGGGTCAAGGTTCCGGATTCGCTGCGGCCGGGTCTGGACGGGAACCTCAGCTTCATGATCAAAGACCCGGATGGCCACGATATCGAATTTGTGCAATACATGCCCGGTTCCCTGCACTCACGGAACTTCGGCAGATCTCTGCCGGAGACTCGTATTTCGAACCGGATCATCCATGTGGGCACGACCGTGTCAGACCGGGAGAAGTTCGATTCGCTCTACCGCGACATCCTTGGCTTTCGCGAATTCTGGCATGGCGGCCGGACCGACGACCAGACCGACTGGATCGACATGCGGGTGCCGGACGGAACCGATTGGTTCGAGTATATGCTCAACGTGAAGAGTCCGAGCCAGAACACCCTGGGCGTCATGAACCACATGGCCTTGGGAGTTCCAAGCGTGGCACAGGGCTACCAGACGGTAAAGGATCGCGGCCTCAACCCGGCTCAAGGGCCAAAAATCGGCCGCGACGGAAAGTGGCAACTCAATCTCTACGACCCGAACCTGACTCGTGTCGAACTGATGGAACCGAAGCCGGTCGAAAAGCCGGCTGCTCCCGATGGGGCAATAGCCGCCAGCCCTAGACAAATTTTCTTTCAATACCCCCCCCCACGTAACTTTTCCGGATTTGATCAGTATTAGACAGTGATGGGCTATCCGCACAACGGAAACAACAGGAGTCGCCAGTGCTAGGTGATTTGCGCGAGGCGTTTCGGCAACTGCGCAAGACGCCGGGGGTCACCACGACCGCGGTCATCACTCTGACTCTGGGGATCGGCGCGACCACGGCCATCTTCACTCTGGTGCACCAGGTGATGTTGAAATCCTTGCCGGTGACGAAGCCGGAGGAGCTGTGGAGGATTGGGGACAAGGTTCGCTGTTGCAATTGGGGCGGGTATACCCAGGGCGATGACGGAGATTTTTCGCTCTTCTCCTGGGAGGCATACAAGAACTTTCGCGCCCAAACCCCCGAATTCATCGATCTGTCTGCGCTGCAGGCGGGCAATGCACCGCTCGGGGTCCGCAAGGCGGGATCGCCGGCCCAGGCGGACACGCGCAATGGCGAGTACGTATCCGGCAATTTCTTCAGGACTCTCGGTGTACAGCCCTGGATCGGCCGCCTGATGAGCGACAACGACGACCGGGAGGGTGCGCCATCGGTCGCCGTCATGAGTTACCGAATCTGGCAGGAGAAGTACGGCGCCGACCCCTCCGTGGTTGGCGCTGCGTACCAGATCAACGGCCACCCGTTCACGGTGATTGGCGTGGCGCCGCCGGGATTCTATGGCGCCAAGCTGGCAGGTTGGGGCATGCCGGATTTTTGGCTGCCCTTGACGGCTGAGCTATTGATCGACGGAGCCACGGCCCGGTTGAAACGGCCGAATGGCAATTTCCTCGACCTGATCGGGCGGGTTCGGCCGGAGGTCAATCCGAAGTCGCTCGAAGCGAAACTGAAGGTCGAACTCCATGACTGGCTGGCCAGCCACGTACCGGATATGGAGCCCGGTGAAAAGCAGCTCTGGCGCCAGCAGACTTTGCACCTGGTCCCAGGCGGAGCAGGGGTGGCCGATATGCGGGAGCAATACCAGGACGGGCTGAGGTTGCTCCTAATCGCGGCGGGATGCGTGCTTCTCGTAGCCTGCGCGAACCTGGCGAATCTGATGCTCGCGCGCGGCCTGAAGAATCGTGCGCAAATGTCCATTCGGGTCGCGCTGGGTGCTTCCCGAGGGCGCCTGGTACGTAAAGTCCTGGTCGAGTCCATGCTGCTGGCAGTGATCGGAGGAGTATTGGGCG
This sequence comes from Terriglobia bacterium, assembly GCA_963796675.1. Lineage (GTDB taxonomy): Bacteria > Acidobacteriota > Terriglobia > Bryobacterales > Bryobacteraceae > CAWCDJ01. The sequence continues at coordinate 171,699 of CAWCMS010000008.1, read as the reverse complement.
TCGGGGTCGCTTATGCCGCCACCAGCCTGATCCTGCGCCTGGCTTTCCAAAACGGCGGCTCCAATAACTACGTTCCGATCCATGCGACGCCGTCCTGGCCGATCCTGCTCTTCACGCTGGCCGTCTCGGTGCTTACCGGAATCCTCTTCGGAATCGCTCCGGCGTGGATGACTTCGCGTGCCGACCCGGCCGAGGCGCTACGAGGCGCCGGCCGTTCGATTGGCGCCGGACGCTCGTGGGCACAGAAGTCGCTTGTGATCGCGCAAATCGCGGTGTCGCTTGTATTGCTGTCCGCGGCAGCCCTCCTGGGCCGGAGTCTGCGCAACCTGGAGCACCAGAATTTCGGGTTCGAGACGCAGGACCGGTATATCGCGTGGATCAATCCAATGCTCGGCAATTACAAACCCGAGCGGCTGGGGCCTCTGTTCCGGGAAATCAACGACAGCCTGCTGCGGATTCCCGGTATGCGCATGGTAGCTCCCGCACTCTACGCACCGATGACGGGCGATAGCTGGAACGATGGCGTCCGCATCGAGGGCAGGCCGGAACCACCCGCGAAAGCAGACACTGGCGCGGGTTGGGCGCGAGTGATGCCTGGCTTCTTCGAAACTGTCGGCGCGAAGATCATGCTGGGGAGGCCCATCACGGACCAGGACACTGCCGCGACGCGTAATGTGGCCGTCGTCAACCAGGCCTTTGTCAGGAAATTCTTCAAGGGTCAGAATCCCATAGGGCAGCACTTCGGCCCCGACAAGATCAAGTATTCCGCAACGTTCGAAATCGTTGGAGTTACCAATGACTTGCGGTATATGACCTACGGCTACAAGAGCCCGGTGCGGCCCATGTTCTGGTTACCGGAAGCGCAGACCGCGGTGTACGACGACCCGGCCTTCAACAGTGGTGACATCTGGTCCCACTATCTGTACAACATTGTGCTTTGGGCTCCGGGCAGTCCGCCGGGCATGGAGGAGTCTGTCCGTAAGGCGCTGGCAAACGTAGATCCAAACCTGGTGCTGTATGGAGTCGATCCCTATCCCAAGGTGGTGAGCGGCAATTTCCAGCAGGAGAACATGATTGCGACGTTGACAACGCTCTTCGGTGCGCTCGGGCTCGTGCTGGCGGCCGTAGGATTGTACGGCGTTCTGGCCTACACGGTGGAGCGGCGTACCGGCGAAATCGGTCTGCGGATGGCGCTTGGCGCGGATCGCGGACGGGTTCTGGCCATGGTGCTCGGCAGCGCGTTCCGGCAGGTAGGTGCCGGACTTGCGCTGGGCGTTCCCGCTGCGATCGGCGCCGGCATGCTGATGACGAGTCAGCTATTCGGCGTGCAGCCGTGGGATCCCGTCATGCTGGCGCTTGCTATGTTGCTGCTCGGCCTGGCTGCTCTGGCGGCTTCCGTGCTTCCCGCATGGCGTGCCGCGAGCGTTCAGCCTATGGTGGCACTACGGACCGAGTAGCGAAGAATTCCTCAATGCCCCTGGGGCCCCGCCGATTTACTACAAGTCGGCTAGGGCCTCCACTGGGGAGATTCGGGTGGCGCGTTGAGATGGCAGTAGGCACGCGACTAGGGATACCGCGCCGATGATGCCCGCGGCTGAGGCAAGGGTCGCAACGTGAAGGGGAGGTACTTGAAAGAGTAGTGTTCGCATCGCCCGGCCGCTCAGCCACGCCCCGACGGCGCCGAAGGTCGCGCCGGCAAGCAGGAGACGTAGGGCGAGAGCAAGAAACTGAGTGCGTATCTGGCCCGGCCGCGCCCCCAAGGCCATTCTCACGCCGATCTCGCGGCGTCGCTGCGCCACGGCGTAGCTCAAGACACCGTAGACGCCGACCCCGACAAGGAGTATGGCAATCAGCGAAAAGATGCCCGCAATCAATGCCGTTGAGCGTTCCGCCACAAGGCTGTCTGCGATCCGGGTATCCATCGATCGGAGGTCGTTCACCGGCATCTCCGGGTCGATTTGCCGAACGACTCTTTGCAGTGTCAGCCCGAGAGACTCCGGTCGAAGGCTGGTGCGGACGACAATAAAGAGTCTGTCGTCGGTATTTAGGGCGTAAGGATAATAGATCGCTCCTTGGGCCGTCTGGTCAGTCAGTCCCGCTTGCTTCACAGCTCCGACCACACCTACCACTGTGAACGCTTGCGCGGCGCTTGTCGCTTCGCTGCCCCTGAAGAGGTGTCGTCCGAGCGCGCTGGAGTGCGGCCAGTAATACCGCGCGAAGTCCTGGTCCACCACGCAGACCTGCATTGACCGGCGCGAATCTTCCGCCGTGAGGAAACGTCCTTCCCGCAGCGAAAAGCCCATCGCGGCGAAGTAGTCGCCATCGACGCCGTAGGAGTAATTCCCCCGAGGCGATTCGCCCGGCAGGCGAACGTGGCCCACTACCGTGGCGCCGCTCTTTCCGCTGTTGCCGCTCAAGGGCACATTGTTGACTACGCCGGCTGCCAAAACCCCCGGCTGGCGCGCGATGTCCTTCAACAACCTCTCGTTGAACGCCAGGCGAGCCGGCCAGTCCGGATATCGGTTCGACGGTACCGAGATTTCTCCGGACAGAACATGGTCGGACCGAAAGCCCGGGGATACCGCCATCGCCCGCTCCAGGCTGAGGCCCAGCAGACCCGCACCGCTCAGTAGAACCGTCGCCAACGCGATCTGCGCCACGATGAAGCCATGACGCAGGCGTTGAGCGGCGCGGCCGACCGTCCCGCCGCGAGTCTCCGATTGGACCGCGTTCATCAGATTACTTCGCAAGTGGAACCACGCGATGGGCAGCGAGAGCGCGAAGCCCAGGGCAACCGCTCCGAGAACCGCTATGGTTGCCATGCGGGAGTCGGCCGCGATATGACTTCCCAAAGGTAAACGATCGACAGCCAATACACTCAGCAAGCGGATTCCTCCGGCCCCGGCCGCGAACCCGAGCAGGCCACCGGCCAGCGTGAGCAGAGTGGTCTCGACGATCGTTTCGCTTACCACGTGCCAGCGGCTCGCACCCAATGCCCTCCGGACAGCGATTTCCTTCGAACGACTGCTCGCCCGGATCAAAAGCAGGTTCGTCAGATTGACCGCGCCGATCAGTAACAGGGCGAACGCGCCCGCCTGCATCCACAACAGGACGGGGCGGATGCTTCGCACGTGGTCTGCGTGAAGGGGCGCCACCACGGAACGAAAGCCGGCATCGGCCATCATTTTGGCTTCCGGATCGTCCACTTCCAGCGTGGCATTCTGCGCGTCGATTTGAGCCTGTGCCTGCTGCAGTGTCGCGCCTGGCTTGAGGCGGGCAATCATATGCTTGGAATTCCCGCCCGAATGCCGCTGCCCGGAAGCGCGATCTTCAGGACTCGACGAGAAAGGAAAATACAGGCGTGCCTCGGATGAGAGGAATCGGAAGCCGGGCGGCAGGACACCGACCACCATATTCCTGAGTCCGTTCACGGGAAGCTGCTTGCCAATTACGTGGGGGTCGGCACCGAAATGCTGCCGCCAGTAGGTATCGGTGAGAATCACCACTCTGTCGGTTTGAAGCGAGGTTTCCTCTTCCGTGAAACTGCGCCCCATCGAGGGACCCGTCCCAAGCGTCGTGAAAAAGTCCGGGGACACTCGCGCGATCTGCTCGCGTTCCGTTGAGCCGGCCTCGCCGACGACCGCCGTGCCGTAGGAATAGATGGCGACTCCGGCGAAGGCGGGAATCCTTCCCCGGCGTTCGTAATAGTTGGCTATCGAGGAGCCGTCACGATCGACGCCGGCTTTGGGATAGGTATTAAAGATGGTCATCAGCCGGCCGGCCTCGGGGAATGGCAGGGGGCGAAGCAGGATGGAGTCGACTACCGCGAATATCGTCAGGTTCGCGCCGAGGCAGACGGCCAAAGTCACGAGGGCCGTCGCTGTAAATCTGGGTGTCTTGCGCAGCAATCGGACCGCGTGACGCAGCTGCCTGACCGCCTCGTCGAATGGCCGGAGCCCGCGCGCTTCGCGACACTCTTCCTGTGTACTGTTCAGGCTGCCGAACTCGATCCGGGCTCGTCGCACCGCCTCTTGCGGCGGCACTCCCGAGCGCACCAGCTCGTCCGTGAATTGCTCGATGTGAAACCGCAACTCCTCGGTCATTCCCTGTTCGAAATCGCGCCGGGATTTGATTACGCGCCAAAGGGAGCGAAGGTGTCTCAACACGTCACACCTCCTCCGAGGTAGTGCTCAAGGCCGCGGCAATCGCCGATGCCAGCCGATTCCAGCCCGCCGTCTCCTCGCGCAGGCGACGCCGCCCGGCGACGGTCAACGTGTAATACTTCGCCCGGCGATTATTCTCGCTTACTCCCCATTCGGCAGCGATCAGTTCCTGGTGCTCTAACCGGTAGAGTGCCGGATACAAGGACCCCTGGGGGATCTCGAGCGCATCGCCTGAAATCTGCTGGATGCGCTGCAATACGCCGTATCCATGCAGCGGTTTCAACGATACTGCCTTCAGAATCAGCATGTCGAGAGTACCTGGCAGCAGGTCGGCGGTTTTACCCACGGTCGTTTTCCTCCTAGGCTAGCTAGGAGTATAGCCAAACTCTCCTAGGTTGGCAAGGGGAGTACGGATAGGATGCGAAAATAGCGCCTCTATTGGGTCCGGAATTCTTCCACTCGGCCGGCATCGTCCATGAGGTACAAATCGTCCCCTGCCGCCCCGAGTGTGGTCGGGCGGAAGCCGCGGTCGAACCGGAGCCTGTAAGTGGCCAGGACGGTGCCCGCCAAGTTGGTTTTGAGCACCTGGTCCGCCGAGAGCAGGTAGAGGAAATCGGAATCCGCGGCCGCAGCCTGTACGGGATGTGGACGGCTCGGACGCAAGAGTTGCCGGCTTCCGGATTGGGGATCGATTGCCAATATATTACCGGCAACTTTGTCGATCAGGAAGAGCTTGCGATCTGCCGCCAGCACCGGGACGATGCGGCGGAAAGGCGCTCTGAACTCAACCGACCTGCTCTGGTGGAAGGCTTTGTCGGACACCGTTCCGAACCGGATCAGTTCCGTTTGGGGCGTGCCGTAACCCAGCCATCCGAGTACGACCAGCATGTCCGCAGCAGCCGCGATGGGAAAGTCGAGTGGCCCCGGTTGAGTTGCCAGTATACGCGCGGACGACAAGTGCCTTCCATCCGCACCGTAAAGATCGAGCTGATTGTAGTGGCGCGTGGAAGGCTGTCCGCCTGCTTCCACTGGGCGGGGCATTGGATCAGCCAGGCGCCAGTCGTCCGACGAGGGGTCGTAAGGTCCCTGGGCCACGATCCACACGCTACCGTCGGGAACCGGCAACGCGCGATAGATCTGTGCGTCAGTCGACACGATATCCGAAGTGGTGTGCAGGATGCGACCGTTCCGGTCGGCGGAGACAATCGAGGTATATTCCCCTAAGGTGACTAACGTCAGTCCGTTTCGAGTTACCCCGAGAAACGAGCGCGCGTGACGTGGGACGCCGTGCTTCGACCCTGCGTTCAGATCAAACCTGGCTGCCGGTGAAAGAGGTCCGCTTTGGCACCGAACAGGCTAACGGCGGTGAGTCAAAGCAGCATCGCCTTCATGCCTTCAAGTCTACTCCCCGCCACAAAGATCTACAGATGTCACGGCGCTGGAAGCCGGCGCTTCCATGACACACCCGGCCTCGGCAAGCGCCTGCCAAATTTTCTTGCTATCCATCATCCCGGAAAGTCGTCCTATAATCAGACGGTCTATGGGAAGAGAGAAACCGAAAGCCGATCTTCTGCCGGGTACGCTGGATATGCTCGTGCTCAAGACACTGACGCGAGGCCATCTGCATGGATACGCCATCGCCCAACTCATTCAGCAACTGTCGGATGACCTGTTGCGTGTCGAAGAGGGATCTCTTTATCCGGCCCTTCAGAGGCTGGAACTCGACGGCATGATCGAAGGCACGTGGGGCCTGTCGTCGAATAATCAGGCGGGCCCGTTTCTATAAGCTGACGCCCGATGGCCGAAACATCTGGCGGAAGAGTCCGCCCGCTACCGCCAGGTCACCGGAGCCGTGGCCCGAATTATGGGGTTCGCCTGATCGAATGGAGTGCGCATGCAACCAGGTTTGAAATGGAGGCGTTTGCGACGCCGTCTGAGGTATTGGCTGCGCCACAGTGAAAGGAATCGCTTGCTGTGGGAGGAGATGGAATTCCACATCGAGTCCATGACCGAGGAGTTGATTGCGCAAGGCCTGTCCGAGCCCGAAGCTCGCGCGGCGGCCCATCGGAGGTTCGGCAATATGACGCAAAAATCGGAAGAATCGCGCTCCACCTGGATCGCCCGCTGGATGAGCGACATGGCGCAGGATTTGCGCCACTCATTTCGCGGCATGCGGCGCGACGCCGGATTTACGGCCTTCACGATTCTCATTGCCGGCCTGGGCATTGGAGCCAGTTCTACGGTCTTCAGCGTGGTCAATGCCATGCTGCTGCGCCCCCTGCCGTTCCGCGATCCTGGACGGCTGGCATTCATTTCCAACGGCGACGAATTCACCTCGATCCAGACGGAACACTATTCGGACCTTCGAGAGATGAACCAGTCATTTTCCGACATGGCAGGCTGGTCCGGGTTCTATGTCCCGGGCGACCGCGAACTGACGGGAGCCGGCGAGCCCGAGCGTCTTACGAGCGTTCCGGTAACCGGGAACTTTTTTCCGCTGCTCGGTGTACAACCCGCCATCGGAAGATCGTTCACCACGCAGGAGTGCGAGGGGAAGTATGCCGCTCCGCCGGCCATGCTGCTGAGCTACAGCTTTTGGCGGCGGCGGTTTAATTCAGACCCCAACGTGCTGGGCCGAAAGCTGATTCTGGGCAATCGGCCGGTGACGATCGTGGGCGTGCTGCCCGCATCCTTCGACTTCGCGAGCGTCCTTGCTCCCGGCGTGCCCGTCGATATCTTCATTCCCTGGCCGCTGAATGACGACACGCTAAGCCCAAGGGAAACACGTTGAAGGTCATCGGAAGACTGAAGCCGGGCGCAACCCTGCAGGGTGCACAGGCCGAATTGGCGGTGCTGGGGAAACAAATGGAGCGCCAGCATCCGGAGCGGAACAATATTGCGCCGTTGGTGGCGCCGCTGGCGCAGCGTGTCAGCGGACGCGTGACTCCGGCTCTGTTCGTGCTGGCCTGCGCCGTCGGCTTGGTCATGTTGCTGGTGTGCGCGAATCTCTCGAATCTGCAATTGGCGAGGTTGGGCGCGCGGCAAAAGGAAATGGCGATGCGGGCCGCGTTGGGCGCCGGACGTTCCCGCCTGCTGCGCCAGATGCTTACCGAGAGCATCGCGCTCTCCTGCTGCGGCGCGGTGTTGGGGCTGGCGCTCGCCTCGGCCGGCACGCGCGAACTGGCACACCTCCACGCATTCAACCTTCCCCTGCTCGAAAGCGTTCGGATCGATGGGAACGCGCTCCTCTTCACTCTTATTGGCCGCGGTTGGTTCCGGCCTGCTCTTCGGCCTGCTGCCGGCATTGCGGGTTTCGTCGCTCTCTCTTTGTGAGGACCTGCAGGATGCCAGCCGCGGATCGAGCGGCGGCAAGCGCCATGCCTGGGTCCGCGACGGCCTGGTGGTTTCCGAGCTCGCCTTCGCCTGCATCCTGCTGGTCGGCGCGGGGCTGCTGGTTCGAAGTTTTCTGCGCGTCCTCGACGTGAATCTGGGATTTCAGCCGGAGCGAGCGGCGGCGCTGAGGGTCGACCCGAGTTTTCGGATCTCGAGTCTCGCGCAGCAGAATGTCTTCATCGACGATATGCTGGGCCGCGTCCGGTCCGTCCCTGGCATTGCCGCGGCAGGAATTACCGACGTGCTGCCCCTGCGCGACGACCGGGCCTGGGGCGTCGCCGGTGGAGGACAGATTTACGAAGCCCGTCACCAGCCGGAGGCATTCGTTCGCGTCGTGACCGACGGCTATTTCGAGGCGGCCGGGATTCCGCTGCGATCGGGGCGGGAATTCACGGAGAGGGATCGCGCGTCCAGCGAGCGCGTTGTGGTCGTGAATGAGACGATGGCGAGGACGCTCTGGCCGGGACAGGACCCCCTGGGACAGATGATCACGACGGATGGAGGCCGGCGGGTGGTCGGCGTAGTGGCCGACGTCCGCCATGCCTCGCTGGAATCGGCGGGCGGAATGGAAATGTATTTGCCTATGCGGCAAACGGGCGACTACGCAACCATGCAGCTGGTCGTCAGAACCACGCTTCCGCCGGAGAACCTGGCGGCGGAGCTTCGAACCGTGCTGCGGCCGGTCGACCCCAACCTGCCGGTACGCGAGTTTCAGACGTTCCAGAATCTGGTCGACAAAGCGGTTTCGCCGCGGCGGTTTCTGGTGCTGCTTGCTGGCCGGTTTCGCGGCTTTCGCCCTGGTGCTCGCTTCGCTGGGGATCTACGCGGTGATTTCGTACTCGGTCAGTCAACGGGTGCAGGAAATCGGGATCCGCATGGCGCTGGGAGCGTCCGCCGTTGACGTGCAGCGCCGCATCGTCCTCCGTACGCTTGGACTGGCCACCGTGGGGCTCGCCTTGGGCATGGCCGCGGCTCGGGTTTTGTCGAGCGCGCTCGGGAGCCTGTTGTTTGGAGTCACGTCCGGCGATCCAATTACGTTTATCGCCATGGGAGGGCTGCTCCTCGCGGTCGCGGCGCTCGCCGGGTACATTCCCGCCTGGAGAGCGTCCAGAATCGATCCGATGTCCGCCTTGCGATCCAATTAGACGCGGGAAGGGAACGGCCGCGACAGACGGTGTCCGTTACCCAGCGCGCTCCAGGCGTCCGCCGGCACGGCGATCGGCCCGTAGCAGGAGCACCGCGAAGATCAGACCGAGCGCTCCTAACCCCGCGAACATGATCTGGCTCGCCGTGTAGCCGTGGGTGGCATCGCGCAGGGCTCCGTTGAAGTACGGGAAGGCAAGCAGGCCGATGTTCTGGAAAGCGGTCATCAGCCCAAAGGCGGTTCCCACGCGTGACTCCTCGACAATCAGCGGCACCGAGGGCCAGATGCAGGCCGGGACCAGCACGAACGCCGCTCCCAGCGCGATCATCGGGTAGACCGGATCGATGCGCGTAGTCCCCAGGACCACATGCGCGGGGATCATCAGCAACGAACCCAGAATCATCAGGCTGGCGCGCTTGCCGATGCGGTCGGCCAGCCGCCCGGCAAAGGGCGCCAGAAACATCGAAGCGGTAATGATGATCGAAGTAGTGCCCTGCGCCGTCGAGAACATGTGGGTGAGGTTGTAGAACACCCCCGACAGGAAGCCCAGCCCCTCTCCGCTCGCCATGGGCAGTCCCCATTTGTCATGGAAGAAGTCGGTGGAGAGGGCGGTAAACGGGAAAATCGCGGAGTAGAACGCCACGCAGATTCCTACCGCGAACCAGTAGGAGGAGGTGAACTTTCCGATGTCGGCCCAGCGGATCTGGTCTCCCGCGCCCGGCCTGGGAAGATTGAGAATTGGTTCGGCGTGGCGGTCCATCTGGGTAAAGATCCAGTTGGCCACCAGGCTGACCACACACAGAATCGCAGCCACCCATAGCGCGCCGCGGAATCCCAGCATTCTGGCCAGCAGTTCCTCGGTATTGAACGAGAACAGCGTGCCCAGGCGGCTCACCGTCAGCGTGATGCCGAAAGCCAACGCCAGCTCCTTGCCGGTAAACCAGCGCGCCACGATCGCGCTCTGGGCCACGATCATCGACTCGGACCCCATGCCGAACACGATGCGTCCGAAGTACATCATCGGCAGACTGGGCGCCCATGCGACGATGGCCGCGCCCACCACCACCAGAAACGAGAAGACCATGCTCGCGCGGCGCACGCCCGCGCGATCGATAAGAACCCCGCCGCCCAGCACGGCGAACACCGCCGCAAGGCTGTACATCGAGTACATGCTGCCGATGGCCGCGCGGTTGGTGTGGAAGACCTGGATCAGCGTGGTTTCGATGGCGCCCACACTGTCATAGGCAAAATAGCTGCCGAATGCCATTACCGAGGCAAACAGCAGGACGGTAAAGCGGTAGGCCTTGCCGGAAGGGGAGAAAAAGCCGGTGCTGGTGTCGGTCACTGTTGCTTCGATCTTAGCCTTACGGCAAGACCGGCAGCAATCACACTGGGTTACCGGTGTTGCCGGATTCGATCTCCTTCAAGGACCGCCGGCGCCGCTGAAATGCCAGCATCCAGTCGTTAAAGTGCAGGCTGGCCAGCTCCGGCGGCGGAGGAGCCTCGTCCGGAGGTTGAAGGGGCACGGGATCGATGAAGTTCGGTTTACCGGCGCCAAGTGCGGTACGCCACTCCCGCTCGACCCAACTTGAATTGCGCGCGTTCAGGGACCAGAAGAGGTAGAAAATGTCGCTGGCCGGAATCATTCTTTCGATTTCCGTTTCCCACTGTTGTCCGGATCGCAGAGTCAGTACATCGAAGAAAATGTCGAGGTACGGTGCCGCTTTCCGGATTCCTTGAAGACGTCCGAGCACTTCATCCCGATCGGCAGACGAGTACGAGGCAAATGCTTTCCGCACTCTCGTCTCCGTCGTTGGGACGATGCCGTCTGGTGAAGCGGCTCCGACCTGCAGAACAAATTGTACTTTTGCGATCTGCACTCCACTCAGGTAGAGGAGGGCCCTGGCACACAGTCCCTGGTTCTCCGAATTGGCTGAAGCCGTGACAAGAAAATTCGCGCAGCCAATCTCCCCATCCCACAAGACTGAGTCTTCGGGATCCTCGATGCGAGCTCCGGCGACTTCGAGGCGTACCGTAAGCATCGCTCCTCGAGCAACTCGAAGCGGCCCTTTGGAAGCCGACATCATGCCCAACGAGTCCGCTTCACGCTGTTGGCGGGCTCTTGCCATAACCTCGGCCCGCTGTGATTCGAGATGTGCCCATAGCGTCACTAAAGCGGCGTGGGCAGGCCTGAGTGCTGCAGGCGCGGTGACTGTAAAATGGACTCTGTCTACGGTGGGGACTGATCGCCGCGCGGCGATCATCGACGGCGCACAAAAGTCATCTGCTTCTTCCATCCGGGTGACAAACGGGCGGAGTCTGGACTCGATCGCCTTCAGTGCGGCCCGCAACCAATCGAATTTAGGGGGCGCTCCTTCAAAACGGAGCGCGCAAATCGTGTCCAATTGGGAGAGGGCCGCCAGAGAGCCTTCCACCTCTCGAAGACATCTTCCAGCTAGTCCGATCCAGTCCGTTGCACCCAATGGCAAAGGAACACTCCTGACAGCGTCGTCAAGCCGCGACCCTACCCACTCGAGCGGTGCGGCACGGAACTCCAGTTCGTCCTCTTCGGAACGAGGGTACACCGTCGGCCAGAATTGATCGACGAGGCCCCGAAGCAGCAACAGACCTGATAACAACCCGGGAAAGCCATTCTGGTGTACCAAAGCTTCGGTGAGCCAGGCCGCTACCTGAAGGTCTTTAGTCCTGTATGTCAGAGCCTCGGTGCACAACCGCGTGACGGCGGACCAGTCCGCGGTCTTGCGCTCCCTCCGCCAATCACCTTGAGGCAGGTCAGGCTCTTCGCGCCGCGCTTCCCGGATGCTGTCGTATAGGCCCGTATAGCGGGTATCCTCGCCGCTTGGGTCGGGCCCTGGAATAGGCTGCAACAGTTCCGAGAGTGAAGGCACGGGCTCGTTCATGACCGATGCTCTCCCGTTCAGACTTACAGTATCCCTCGTTCTGCGGCACATGCAAAGACGAGATAGCCCGACCTATGGCCGTGTGGGTTGCTGGTAGATCGTTTTGTAACCACCGCCTGTGAGCGCGCCGATTCCGGCTCCGATTCCGGCTCCGATTCCGGCTCCGCCTGCGACCCAAAGGCCGGTCGGCACATCCTGACCCTCGTTCCGGAACCGGTCTCCCGCGGTATTCGTCAGCAGGATCCCGGCGGTCGCTCCGATGGCGCCGCCGATCAGCGCGCGGACCCCGCGGTTGGCGCGCGGCCGGCGATAGACGCGGACTACCTTCTCCTTCGGCACCACGATTTCCCCACCGGCGTTGAGGGAGATGGTGGAGCCGGTGAAAGCTTCGAATCGCCCTTCCACCCGTTTCTGATCGGTTTGCACGACACCGATCCGTTGGCCCCGCCGAAGTTCGCTGAGGTTCGCCCATTGTCCGGGGTCCTCCGTGAAAGCTGGAAAGGCGAACACTGCCGCGAGAATCAGCGCGGCTACATTACGTCTTTGGATCATCATTCTCTTCTCCGTTACGTGAATCTTGCGACATGCAATCGTGCCGGGTAGCAGTTGCGGGATTGGTCCTATCGGCGTTTGCCGCCCTGCATCGACAGCGGGACGGGCACGGCCCACTCCCGGCCGAGCGCGTTCATATGGTTCTCCAATTCTGCTGGGATGTTCGCCATGCAAACGGATAACAGGAAGTAGACGCGATTCCTTTGTCAGACGTTCGTTCTGTGGCCAAAAGATAGAAGAGTCATCGGGCTAAGCCCGGGTAATGACTCGCCCTTTACAGGCTCCGCACCAGAACCGCTCCGGCCAGCTTCGGACTGAGGCTCAGACTGCGCTTCCCCTTCTTGCCGCCGGCGCGCAAGGCGATCCGGCATTCAGAGGGTGTCCGCTCCAGCAGGGTCAATCTCCGGCCCGGCATCAGGCCCTGGTCGGCGAGGTGTCGCAGGATCTCAGGCTCACGGTCGGAGACGGAGCTGATGACGGCCTTCTCACCCGCCTCGAGCTCGTTCAAAGGGATCGCCTTCACTCCGGAGAGCGTCCCGTCCTTCCGCGGAATCGATTGCCCATGGGGATCGAACTCCGGATCTCCAAGCTTCTCCGCGATCCGGTCTTCCAGTCTCTGTGACATCACATGCTCGAGCCGTTCCGCCTCTTCGTGTACCTCGTCCCAGGAAAAGCCGAGCACTTCGCAAAGGAACAGTTCCATCAGCCGGTGACGCCGCACTACGTGCATGGCGCGCCGCCGCCCTTCCTCGGTGAGGCGCGCGCCATGATGCTTCTGGTAGTCAATCAGGGGCGGCTTCCGGATCGCGAGTTTCCGCAGCATGCCCGTAACCGAGGCCGCGGAGATGCCCAGCCGGCTTGCAAGGGCGTTGCTGGTGGCACGCGTTTCGTCATCGCCACCCAGTTCGAGAATCGCCTTGAGGTAATCGTCAATCGATTCAGTGGATTTAGCCACAACTAAATTTTACATTGCTTTTGGGGACGGCCTCGCGTAGAATCGCCCCATGAGGGTAAATTTAGGCAAGGCTAAATTGTGCTTTGCCGCTGTATTGGCTCTGCTCTTCCTGCCTGTCCGGATCCACGCCCAGGGAGAGACTACGGCTGCGATCACTGGCCAGGTCACGGACCGAAGCGGCGCCGCCCTCGAAGGCGCGAGCGTCACCGTCAGGAGCGATCAGACAGGACTGAAGCGCCAGACCCGAACCGATACAGCGGGGCGATATGCCTTTCCACAAATCAAGCCCGGTCCATACCGCTTGACGGTAGCGGCGGACGGATTCCAACAGCAGGTCAGCAAACCGATCGTGGCATCGCTCGGCGAGATCGCTACCGTCGACTTCACCCTGAAGCTCTCCGACTTGCAGCAGGATCTCACCGTCATCAGCGAAGCCCCGCTTATCAATACCGAGAACCCGAATACGACCAGCACGCTGACAGCCCGCGCCATCGAGGACCTCCCGAATCCTGGCGGCGACCTGACCTACCCGGCGCAATTCGCGCCCGGTGCCCTCATCAATACCGCCGGGTCTTCCAACGATTTCGTCGGCGGCCAGAACGGGTACGGTAACGTGCAATTCAACGGACTACCCGCGCTCTCGAACGCCTACATCGTAGATGGCCTGGAGACCAACGACCCTCTCACGAATCTGAATAGCGGCCTGGCGACGAATCTCGTTCTCGGCTTGAACTCCATCGAAGAGGTCACCGTCAATACCACATCGTATGCAGTCGACCAGGGACGTTACGGGGCTTCCCAAATCAACTATGTGACCAAGTCCGGAACGAATCGCCTGCACGGCAACCTGTACGAGTTATGGAACGGGTCGAAGCTGAATGCGGCAAACTATTTCACGAATGCGACCGGCGGACGGAAGCCGCGCTCGACCGTGAACCACTTTGGGGGCAGCCTCGGCGGCCCTATCCGGCGCAACCGGCTTTTCTTCTTTTTCGACTTCGAGCAAATGCGCATCGCGCTGCCGATTGTCAGCAACATAGTGGTGCCCTCACCCGAGTTTCAGGATTACGTTCTCGCTCAACTGCCTCGCGGCGGCGTCGATGCCGTCACTGGCGCCAGATACGCCCCCGCGCCGGACCTGGTGCCTTTCTACCGCAAGCTGTTCGCGCTCTACCCGCGAACGGACGGCACGCCTTTGCCCGTACTGGGCTGCCCGATCAACGCCGGACCGGGCGACCCTCCGAATGGGAATGGATGCGCGAACCGTCGGACGATCTCGCAATCCAGCGCGGATCACGAACAGGTCGTCACCGCCCGCATCGACCACAACATCGATACCGGCAACATGGCCTGGTACCGGTTCCAATCGGATACCGGGCTTCAGGCCGCCTATACCGATCCGGTCAATCCGTTGTTCAACGCCGTCTCGTCGCAGCCTCTCTATTCCTTTGCCGCGGGTTATACCCATATCTTCAGCCAGAACCTGGTGAACTACTTCAACCCGGCATTTTCGTGGTACGAAAGTCTCTTCGGGCCGAATGATCCGGGCAGAACTCTGGCGGCCTTCCCGATTGTGCTCCAGGGTGTCGGTTCGAATGCTCCGTTCACCACTCTGGGCGGCTTGGACTATAACTGGCTCCAGGGCCGGCGCGCCGCGCGTTTTCAGCTCAACGATAGTCTCGCCTGGACAGCCGGCCGGCACCAGTTCAAGGCTGGTGTCAATGCCCGGCGGCTCCGGCTCAACGACTACGACTTCTCTACCTACACGACACCGCTCGTCACCTATGCGACCCTCCCGCAATTCATCTACGGTGTTGCTTCGACCGCCACCAAAGCGTTCCCCCTGGCGGCCTCGCAGCCCTTCAACTACTTGAATGTCGATGTGTTTGCGCAGGATACGGTGAAGTTAGCGCGATCTCTCACGTGGACATTCGGCGTTCGCGGCGCGCACAATTCGAATCCGCTCAGCCCGCATCAATTGATCGCGCGGCTCCCCGGCTCGTTTGCAGCGGCTCCGCACGATCCAAACCAGCCTCTGAACCAGGCCTTGCTTAGCGGCCTCAATCGTCTATTCGCATCGACGCCGTTGTTCCTGTGGCAGCCCAGGACCGCATTAGCCTGGCAACTCCAGCCGAAGACTGTCCTTCGTGCCGGCTTCGGCGTCTTTAGCGACCTGTTACCGGGAAGTATCGTGGACCTGATCGCTTCCAACCCGCCATACGTGAATATCTTTCAAGGCGGACTGCTCGGACAGGCGGGCGGCACACGAATTGCACCGGGAGTCGCGGATAGCGCCGTCGATGCAACCGTTGTCGCCGACCAGTCCTTCCTGGCAGGCTTTCACAGTGGCAGTACGGGTCTCCCTCCCGTCGCGCTCACAGCCGTGCCGGACGGCCAGTTACGGGCACCCTATTTCCTCCAATGGAGCTTCGCCATCGAACATCAGTTCGGCAGTACCCGCAGCGTGAGGGCGCAGTATGTGGGGACGCGCGCGGTGAATCAGCCCTACCTGGTGCAGGCGAACGGCTACCAGACGGTCTGCCCCGGATGCTTCCAGCCGTTTCCCTATGGGCAGCCCGCCGATCCGCGCTTCGCCGCCGTGACTCAGTTCACCACGGGTGCCAATAGCCACTACAACGGACTTCAGTTGACCGTCGAACAGCGCCTGGCCCGTGGCCTGCAAGTCCGCGCCAACTATACCTGGAGCCATTGCCTGGATACCGTGTCCAACGGGGGCTTCCTTTCGTTTTCGGCTTTGGGCATCATCACGCCGCTGCCGGGCGAACTCGCGCGCCAATACGGTGATTGCGACTACGATATCCGGCACAACTTCAACGCGAGTTATACCTACGAATTGCCGTTTCGAAGCCGCAAGGCCCTTCTCGGCAAACTGATCGGCGGCTGGCAGGTCTCCGGAACCGTCTTCTATCACTCGGGTGTGCCGTTTTCCGTGCAAAGCGCGCCCTATTCCGCCAACGGGAACGGGATCGTCCAGGGTGGCGGCCCTCAATTCGCAAGCGTCCGGCCCGGCGTGCCGCTCTACCAGCACGACGCGATTCCCGGCGTGACTCAACCCGGCACCATCCAATGGCTCAATCCGGACGCTTTCGTTTCCACCGTCGATCCGAGCACGGGAGCCTGCAATGGCGGAGACTCGCCCGTCTCCTGCCAGTTCGGCAATCTCGGCCGCAATGTTCTACGCGGGCCGCGGTTCGTCTGGAGCGATTTGTATCTGACGAAAAAGTTATTGGTCTCCGAGCGTGTGACGCTAAGGATCGAAGGACAGTTCTTCAACGTTTTCAACCACCCGAACTTCGGATTGCCTACGGCGGTTGCGGGAATTCCCGGACGGCCTGAAACGCAAACAGGCTTTGGCGCACTTACCAGTACGACGTCTCCTCCGACTGGTCTGCTTGGAGTAGGTCTGGGAGGCGACAACTCCCCGCGGATGATCGCCGCGCAGATGCGTTTGGAATTTTGACGACAAACCGGATCGATTTTGCTGTAGCGTGGAGAACGCGCTGGTGTACACTTTTAAGCCGGAGGGGACCCGACTGTGAGAAAGCTTACCTTGTGCTCCGTGGTGTATCTATCGCTCGGAGGAACCGTTTTTGCGCAGCCGGCGAAGGTCGATTTCGGCCGCGATGTGCTGCCGATCTTCCGTCAGAATTGCGTGGGCTGCCATGGCCCTTCCCTGGCAAACAACGGCCTGCGCATGGACCGCAAGAGCTCGGTCTTCAAAGACGGCTTCCGGCGCGTGGTCCCCGGCAGCAGCCGGAACAGCTTCCTGTATCACCGCCTGGTGGGCACGGAATATGGAATCCAGATGCCGCCGACGGGCCCGCTAAAGCCTGCACAGATCGCGACCATCAAGGCGTGGATCGAACAGGGCGCCGAGTGGCCGGACGCGCTTTCGAACGAAGCGGAGCGCCCGCCGTTCGACCCCAGGGCGATCGCGGCCGTGGAGAGGCTCCGGAGCGGCGACACGCGGGGATTCCTCAAAGCCATGAACCTCGATTCGCGGTTGATCGATGCGCGCGGACCCGAGGGGTCGACGCCCCTGATGTACGCCGCGCTCTACGGCGATGCCGCGATGCTCGAAGCCCTTCTGAAGAAGGGCGGCAATCCCAATCTCAAGAACGATGCCGGCGCCACGGCGCTGATGTGGGCGGCCACCGACCTCGCGAAGACGCGCGTGCTGGTGGCACACGGCGCGGACGTCAACGCCGTCAGCGACGATTTGCGCACACCCCTGATGGTTGCGGCCGGAATCCGCGGCGGAAAGCCCGTCGTGACGCTGCTGCTCGATCACGGGGCGAAGGTGAATCCGACCAGACGGCCGGATGCGGAGTCGTCGCCCCTGGTACAGGCTACCTTGGCGAACGATGCGGATACGATGCAACTGCTGATGGCTCGCGGCACCAATATTAAAGCGTCGGCCGGCATGGCGCTGGCTATCGCCTATGAGCAGAATTGCCGCGCCTGTGTCGACCTGCTGCTGAAGCAGGATCTGCCGAAGGAAGCGTACACGATGGTGCTGCAGATCGTAGCGAACTTCGGGGATGCGGCCACCGTCAAGTTGATGCTCGATCGCGGAGCCAAGGTGGACGAGCCCGATCCGCTGGGGCACACCGCGCTCGCGTACGCCGCCGGAAGCGATCGGATTCCGGCAGACGTGGTGAAAGTGCTGATCGAGCACGGCGCCGACGTCAATTCGAAGAGTCCTCATCAGAACTCCGTCGATTCCGGGATGACGGTGCTCGATATCGCGCGGCTGCGTGGAGAGACTCCTGTGGTCGACATACTGCTGAAAGCTGGCGCGAAGAGCGCGGTTGTACTGCCGGCCCCGCCGCAACCGGCGGCCGCCAGGTCTGCCGCGGAGGCCATTCGGCGGAGTATCCCGATGCTGCAACGCGGAGATGCCGGCTTCACGGCGAAATCCGGCTGCGTTTCCTGTCACAACAACAGCCTGGTGGCGATGACCGTCGGCCTGGCGCGGCAGCGCGGTTTCAAAGTGGACGAGGCTGTGGCGCGCCAGCAAGCCAAGGTCAACGGCGCCAACCTGGAGCATAGTCGCGACCTGCTGCATCAGGGCGTTGCCGGAGGCGGACCGTTCGTCGATGTGTTCAATGCCCACATTTTGGGCTATATGCTAGTGGGCTTCCATGCCGAAGGCCGCGCGGCCGATCTGGATACGGACGCGGCGGCGATGTACATCAAGAACCGGCAGATGCCCGACGGAAGCTGGCCCTATCCGGAAGCGGACAGGCGGCCGCCGTTGTGTTCCGATTACATCGGGCAAACCACGCTGGCCATGCGTGGACTCCAGCTCTACGCCCCCAAGGCATTCCAGGCCGAGTACGAAAAGAGCGTCTCGATGGCCGCCGCATGGCTGGCCAGAACCCAGGCGAAGAGCACCGAGGATCACCTGTGGAAGCTCCTGGGGCTGGCCTGGGCGAATCGCGATCAGGAGGCCATCGCACGCGAGCGCCGCGAATTGCTTGCCCTGCAGCGCGCCGACGGCAGTTGGGGAGACCTTCCGACGATGGGCAGCAGCGCGTATGCCACCGGGAAGGCGCTGGTGGCGTTGCAGATGGCCGGCCTGTCCGTCTCCGATGCCGGGTATCAGCGCGGGACCGCGTATCTTCTGAAGCACCAGTTAGCCGATGGGACCTGGTACGTTCCCACCCGGGCCCTGGGATTTCAGCCTTATTTCGAGACTGGCTATCCGCACGGGGTGAACCAATCGATCTCGTCGGCGGGCTCCAGTTGGGCGACAATGGCCCTTCTTTTCAGTGCCGAGCCCCCGGCGGCACCCAAAACTTCGGCGGCGGACGGCGCGCAGTAGAGCGCGCCTCTTCCTCTGTTTTTTCAATATATTACGAGGGGGGAGTCATCTCTCTCCAGCTTTTCCCCGCGCCAGATGCTAAGCTGGGACCTAAAGGCAAAAATACATGCTGACCTTGGGAATGGGAGCTTTGGCGTTGGGTGCGCTTGCAATCGTTACTGCCCACACATTGACCTATGGAAGGCGCGGCCGGTATTGGGGCCATATTACTTCCCCTATCGCGAAAGCGCATGCCGATGCGCCCCGCACCAAACCCTGAAATCGTTTGTTTTCCGACAGATCCGCAGAAAGATAGAGGCTGGGCTGTGCTAATCTGAGGCGGCATGAACCGCCTGGATGCACTGGTGGCCGGCGAGTTGTATGTGGACCTGATTCTCAGCGGATTCGACTTCTGGCCGGAACCCGGGCAAGAGGCCTACGCCAAGGATTTCCGCCGCGATATCGGCGGCGGGGCGGCGATCACGGCCAGCGGCCTGGCGGCCCTGGGGATGAACGCAGGCCTCTTTGCGGTAGCGGGTGCCGATCATCACGACTGGATGTCGGCGCGGCTGATCGAACGCGGCGTCGATACCTCGGAGTTGCTTGTCGACCCGATCGAGCCTACGGCGTTCACCGTGGCGGTCTCCGGTCCGGAAGACCGGGCGTTCTTCACCTATATGGGCTCCAACCGGCGGTTTCCGCGCGCCCTGTTGGATGCGGTGCGAGCAGGCCACCTGGCGCGCACACGGCATATCCACCTGGCGTACGCACCTTCCTGGGATATGGCGGAGGAACTCTTCATCGATATTCGCGAGATCGGCTGCACCCTTTCGCTCGATGCCGGGTGGCACGAGGACTGGCTCACCGACCCCCGCGCGCCCGACCTGTTGCCGCTGGTCGATATCTTTTTCCCAAACGAGATGGAAGCCGCCCGGATGACGGGCACCCGCGACCCGGAAGAGATGCTGCGCCGTTTCCTGGACGCGGGGCTGCGGTGCGTAGCACTGAAACTCGGGGCGCGCGGTTCCGCCTCGCTCTGCGGCGATGAGATGGCGTTCGTGCCGGCGATCGAAGTGGATCCGGTGGACACAACGGGAGCCGGTGACTGTTTCAACGCAGGGTTCCTGTACGGCTGGCTGAATGGAGAGTCCGTCGAGAACTGCCTGCGGATCGGCAACGTGTGCGGCGGACTTTCGACGGAGGAGTTCGGCGGCATCGAAGGATTTCCGGCGCCGTCGCGACTGTGGCGGGAGTTGGAACGCGTATGAACAAGGTCCTGATTCTGGGCGGAGGCGGCGTCCGCACGCTGCTGGTTGTGCACGGACTGGCGCGCGCACGGAGCGTATTGGGCACCCGCGAGTTGACCCTGTTCGACCTCTCCGGCGAGCGCGCGGAGATCATTGCGCGGGTAGGGCGTGAGATCGTCAGGCAACTCGATGGCGGATTCGAGATCCGCGTGGAGCCGAAACTGGAACGGGCGGCGGAAGGTGCGGACATCGTGCTGAACAGCGTGCGGGTCGGCGGCATGTCGGCGCGCGCGCGGGATGAGCGGATCGCGATCGAGTGCGGCCTCGCGGGGCAGGAGACCACCGGGCCGGGCGGCGCGGCCATGGCGCTGCGCAGCATCCCGGTCAGCCTCACGCAGGCGCGGGTCATCGAGCGGGTCGCGCCGGAAGCGTGGTTCATCAACTTCAGCAACCCGGCGGGCGTGATGACGCAGGCGCTCAGCTACCAGACCGGGCTGCGGGTGATCGGCATCTGCGATACACCGGCGGAGCTGTTTTTTCAGATCGCGGAGGCGAGGGGCGCGCCGCTCTCCGATTTCGAATTCGATTACGCGGGCTTGAACCACCTAGGGTGGGTCTACAGCGTGCGGCAACGCGGAGAGGCGATCACTGCCGAGATCCTCGAAGATGACGTGCTCCTGCGGCGCCTTTATCCAGCCGACCTGTTCGACCCGGCCATGATCCGCACCATGGGGCTGATTCCTACCGAGTACCTGTTCTTCTATTACAGCCAGGAGCGGGCCTACCGGAATCAATTGCGGGCGGGTGCGAGCCGCGGCGAGGAACTGGCGCGCATGAACGACGATCTCTTCCGGCGGTTGGCAGCGGAGGATCCGGCGGCGGCGCTCGAGACGTATCGCGCCTACCTGGTGAGGCGCAACGCGTCGTATTTCAAGCTCGAGGCCCTCGCGGAATCGGCATTTGAGGCGAAGCCTCCCATGTACGATCCGTTCGAGACGGCGACGGGATACCACCGGATCGCGCTCGAGGTGATGACGGCGTTGGCTACCGATACTCCGAGAGAAGTCGTGCTCAACGTGCCGAATCGCGGAGTGCTGGACGATCTCGCCGCGAGCGATGTGGTGGAGGTGCCGTGCGATGTGGATGGCTCGGGCGCGCGCCCGCGGCACATCGGGCGGCTGCCGTCGGCCACTCGGGGGCTGGTGGAAGCGGTGAAGGAGTACGAGCGGCTGCTGATTCAGGCCGTCAATAAGGGTTCGCGTGCGTTGGCGCGCATGGCACTGATGCAGAATCCGATTATCGGCGAGTGGGAGCTGGCGGGCCGGCTCCTCGACCGCTTGATCGCGGCCGACCCGCAGCACCTGGGGTATTTGAAGTAGCTACTCGCCGCCGCGGCCTTCGCCGCGTCCGCCGGCGGGGCGGGCCTTGGGCAGCGGTTTGCGCGGCAGCATGTCGGGACGCACGGCGGTGTTGTACACGCACCAGGCCATCACGGCCGAGGCCTGCTCGAGGTCGTTGGCCTGCAGACGGTCGTAGAGATCCATGTTGGAATGGTGCGAGCGCGTGCCGTATTCGAGCGGGTCCTGAATGAACTGGAAACCTGGAAGGCCGACGGCGTCGAACGAAACGTGGTCGGTGCTGCCCGTATTGCGGATGGTGAGTGTCGTGACGCCAAGGTCCTTCAGCGGCGCGAGCCACTCCGCGAAGATCGGCTGCATCTCGTCGTTATCCTGCACGTAGACGCCGCGAATTTTGCCGCTGCCGTTATCCAGGTTGAAGTAGCCCGAGAGCTTGGCGTGTTCGGGCTTGAGCTGCATATCGGCGGGGTCGGCGAAATGCTGCTTCACGTAGGCGCGGGAGCCGAGCAGTCCCTCCTCTTCGCCGGTCCAGAGCGCCACGCGGACCGTGCGCTTCATTTTCAGGTCGAGGGTCTTGAGGATTCGAACCGCCTCCATGGCCACGGCGGATCCGGCAGCGTTGTCGGTGGCGCCGGTGCCGCCGGTCCACGAATCGAAGTGGCCGCCCAGCATAACCTCGCCGGCGCTCGGATCGGTGCCCGGAATCTCGGCGGTGATATTGAACGACTCGGCGGGCTCGGTGAACTTAGCGCCGATATCGAACGCGAGCGTCACCGGAATCTTCTTTTCGATCAGCCGCGCAATGCGGTTGTAGTGCTCGTTGGTGATGATGACGGAAGGCGGCGGCAGGGGATCGCTGGGATTCTGCGATCCGGCGGCCGAGCCCATCACGGTGCCGCCATCGGCGCCGTTGCCGGGGGTAAGCACGACCAGCACGCCTTCGGAGGTCGAGGAATTGATTGAGCTGGTTGCGGAAGCCGCGTCCCGCGAAACCGCCGCGGCCCGGGGCCGCCGCGACCGCCACGCCCGCCCGCGGGGAGAGCGCCGGCGGTGGGCCGGAAGAAGCCGAGGGGCAGCGACGAGGGATTGCCGGACGTCGGATCGGGAGCTTCGGCGGCATCCGCCAGTTCGGCGTCGGTGAGGCGGTGCGCCATCGGGTTCTCGATCATTTCGGAAGGGTGCGGCGTTGCCGTCAGAACGATCTTGCCCTTGAGCTTGCCCTTGTACTTTTCGAAATCGTCGGCGTTCGTGATGGTGACGAGCTCGGCCTGTCCGCTGACGGCGCCGTTCGTCCCGGGCGACCAGGGCTGGGCGAAGCCGATGATCGGCTGGAATTCGGGCTCCTTCATTTCGGCCGTGAAGTGCGTGCAGCTCCAGCCGCGGCCGGCAGGTCCCCAGGCTTCCAGTCTTGACGTTGGAGAGGCCCCACTCGGTCATCTTCTTCATGGCCCAATCGGCGGCCGTTTTGGCGGCGGGCGAGAACGTCAGCCGCGGTCCGTAGACATCGGTCAGATAGAAGGCGGTGTCCATGACGCGCGAATTCGTTCCGAAAGCTTCGGCCTTGATACGGTGGAGGATGCCGAGGTCGATCTTCTCCGGTCCGGAGGCTTCGAGCAAAAGGCAGACGGCTAGCGCCGCGCCGATCCCAACTAGCGATTTTCGCATTTGGCCGAGGGTAGCACGTGCCGATGGGCCGTTTCAAATGCCCGTCATTCGGAGCGCAAAGCCTGCGAGGGGTCGAGCGAAGCCGCGTGGCGCGCCGGCAGCCACGACGCCAGCGCGGCGATCGCCACGAACAGGACGGCGACCCCGGCGAAGGTCGCGGGGTCGGTGGGCTGGACGTCGACCAGAAGGCTGCCGAGCGCGTGCGTCAGCCCCAAGGCAGCGGCCAGGCCAATCGCAATGCCACAGGCGGCCAGAGCCAGACCGCGGCCAATCACGATGCGAAAGATGTTCCCGGGCGCGGCTCCCATGGCGATGCGGATGCCGATCTCCGCGGTTCTCTGGCGGACCGTACTCGCCAGCACCCCGTAGATGCCGATGGCCGCCAGAGTCGCGGCGATGAACGCGAAGAAGGCCAGCAGCACGAGAGAGAAACGCGGCGCGACGCGGTCCGCCTCGATCAGAGCATCCATCGTCTGCACTTTCGAGATCACCACGGCCGGGTCGATCTTGGCGAGAGCCGCGCGGATCGCCGGTGCCAACCGGGCGGGATCGCCGGCGGTGCGTACGGCCCACGTGCGCGAGACGCCGATGCCGACCGCGCCTTCGGGAAAGTAGATGGTTGCGCGCGGAGGATCCGCAAGCGAGTCCACACGCTGCGGCTCGGCGACGCCGACCACTTCGGCCCACGGCATGTCGGGAAACGTCACCCGGATGCGCTTCCCGATGGCCGACTGGTTGGGGAAGGCCTTCTCTTCCAGGGTCCGGTCGATGATGACCACCAGGCGGCCGGGAGCGTTGTCTGGTTCGGTGAAGGCGCGCCCGGCGACGAGCGGAGTGCGCAACGTTTCGAAATAGTCCGGCAACACCTGCTGGAAGTCCGCGCCCGCGGAATTGGCCGGCTCCGGTGTCGATTGCTGAACCGGCGGGCGTTCGGCCCGCGCGCCCCTGGTCAAAGGAAGAAAGAGCCCGGCGCTCGAGGCCTGGACTCCCGGGAGCGTGCGCAGGGCGCCCTGGATCTTACGCAGGAGTTCGAGCCGCCCCGCCTGCCGGTCGAGCGGCCAGGCCCGCGTTGCGGAGAACGTGAGCAGGTGGTGGGGGTCGAAGCCGGGATCCACGCGCTCGAGTTGCACGAAGCTCCGAAACAACAGGCCCGATCCGGTCAGCAGCACGAACGAGAGGGAAACCTCCACGACGACAACGGCGTTGCGCAGCCATTTACCGGGATCGAGTCCGAGCGACCGGCTGCTGCCTCGAAGGACGCCCGCGATGTCCGGACGCACCGCGTGCCACGCGGGCAGGCATCCGAATACCGCGGCCGCGATCAGTCCGCATGCCGCGACGAATGCCAGCACGTGCCAGTCGATCGCTGTGGATTCGATCCTCGGAAGGTTGGCTGGCGCCAGATGGATCGCGGCGCGAATGCCCGCCCATGCCAACGCGAGGCCCGCGAGGCTGCCCGCCGCCGAGAGTAGAAGCGCCTCGGCCAGAAGCTGCCGCAGCAGACGCCACACGCCGCCACCGAGCGCGGCGCGCACCGCCAGTTCCCGCCGTCTCCGCCCCGCCCGCACCAGCAGAAGGTTCGCGACATTTCCGCAGGCGATCAGCAGGAGAAAGAGAACCGAGCCCATCAGGGCAAGTATGGCTGGACGCACCTGCCGCACCAGCCGGTCGCCCATCGATTCCAGATGGAGAACCGCCTTCGGCTCGAAGGTCGATTTCAGAATCTCCGGCGACAGGACCTGTAACCGGCGGCGTGCCTGTTCGAACGTGATCCCCGGTTTGAGACGGCCGATCGCACCGGCCATAAGCAGGTTGCGATGGGCCACGTCATAGCCTGCGTTGTTGGCGACGAAAAAATCGGGCTCGGCATCGACCCAGGCAGGAGAGCCGAAATAGAGACGGAAATTGGGCGCGAGCACGCCGTCGATTCGCGGACCGCCCGGTGCGGAGCCAGGCAGTGCGCGGCCGATCACGCCGGGGTCGGCGCCGAAGCGTCGCTGCCAGTAGCTGTAACTGAGAATGGCGGCAGTGCCCGTTGGGATCAGAGCGTGCGACCGTTCGGGAGCGGCGTCTTCTTCCGTGAAGTCGCGTCCCATCGCGATGCGCGCGCCCATCAGCCGGAAGAAGTTGACGGTGACCAGTCCCTTACTGACCTGCTCGATGCTGCCGTCGCCGCGAGGCACGTATGCTCGAAACGGCGCGATTCCGCCGACGTCCTCGAAAACCTCGCGAACGCCCCGGCGGAGATCGAGGAAATCGGCGTTCGAGTACAGGAAATTGTGAGATCCCAGCGCCCCGGGAGCGCTCGACGGAGTTTCGCGAAGGATCAGCGCCAGCCGGTTCGCGTCGCGGTAAGGCAGCGGACGCAAGAGCACGGCATTCATCACGCTGAAGACCGTGGTGCCGGCTCCTATGCCCAGGGCGATCGTGATGGCGGCGGTCAGGGCGAAGACCGGGCTTCGAAAGAGGGTCCGCGCGGCGAAGGCAAAGTCTTTGTGCAGGTCGCTCAGGGCACCGATGCCGCGCGTGTCCCGGCATTCTTCCTTGCGATGTTCGATACCGCCGATGGCGAGCCGTGCCTGGCGGTACGCTTCTTCAGGCGGCAGGCCGCGCGTCAGGTTCTGGCGAACCTGGCACTCCAGGTGGAAGCGGAGTTCCTCGTCGAGTTCCGCCTCGACGCGGTCGCCTCGGAAGAGCGAGCGAAGGCGTAGGAGCAAGATGAGTCGCAGCCGATTCAGCATGGTTACGCCTCCTCCAACCGGATCACATGGCTGATCGCGGCCGACAGGCGCTCCCAGTCGGCTGCCTGCCTTTCGAGTTGTTTGCGGCCCGGGCGCGTCAGCCGGTAATATTTGGCGCGGCGCCCGAGTTCGCTGGTCTTCCACTCTGCGGCGATCCAGCCCTGCTGCTCGAGCTTGTGCAGCGCCGGATACAGCGAACCGTCACTCACCCGGAGCTCATTCGACGAAACCTGCTTGAGCCGCTGGCCGATTGCCCAGCCATGCATCGCTTGCAGAGCGAGAATTTTCAGGATCAACAGATCCAGCGTTCCCTGTACGAAATCGGAAGGCTTGCTCATGCTCTCGGTAACCGAGAACATGATATGCCGGTTCTTTTCCACTTGCAAGACGTGCGGCGAAAAGACAGGAGAGACGCTTGGCATGGCCGGGCACATCGTGCTGTTCCGATCCGCGGCCATGCGTGCCGTCACGCCCTATGATCGCCGCCGGAGCTGTCCGAGGCTCTCCTCGATCCAAACGACGGATCGCTACCTCGGCTGCAAGCAGAAATTGCACTCTGACGTCAACGACCAAATGGCCATTTGAACCGGAATGATGCGGCTGCTTGGCAGTGATGCCGCCTATAGGCCGCCACTTGGCAACTAGGCGTTCTGTATCCGGACGGCAGTCCTCAGCGTAGGCGACAAACCAGCCAATGGGCTTCTCGGCGTACAATCCCTCGGATAAGAGCCCACCCGGTTGTAGCCGCCTCACGTTGTAAACACAAGCACTTATACGCGCGAGGACGTGATTTCGGCCGAGACTGAGAGAGTCTGGGGGTACGTGAAAGCTGAGTGCCCCCGTGCAGGTTTCAACTGCAATCTGAGCAGAGCGCGAAGTGTCGGCCAATTTGGTGAACTGCAGCATTGAAACGCTGGCAAGACGTTCAAATCAATCGCTTGGAGTTTTCGACAGGGTCATCCCCTTTTCCAACGCACGCAAAGTGCGGTCGACCTTACGTGCAAACCTACCGGATGGCGATGGTTGCATCGGACCGGGAAGATGCTGCACCGATGGTGACTACCAGCGGGAGCGCACTGCCAGTGGGAGCGTTGGCCGGGATGAGCAGGTTGATTTGCATTTCCCCGGAATACACCAAGCCATCAAATGCTATATTCGCGGTGGGAATCGCAACGCCTCCGAGGCTCACGCTCACTGGAAGTATTGGAGTCGGATACGGCGTCCCCGAAGGCTGTATTCCATCCGGCAGCGACGCATTGACTGCGCCCTGCCCGGTCACCCAGAACGTCACGTAGCTGTTCCGCGCGGCCGGATTCGAACTTGAATTGAACGTTCCATCCTGGTTCACCATCCATACCTGGCCGGGCCCATACTGCTGGGTAAAGATCCCCGGCGACGACGGCACAACCGGAACCGTAACGCTGTTTCCGGCCATCCCGTTGTACTGGACTTGAATGGTGGTGCTCCGCAAGCCGGACACATTGAAGGGAACCAGCACGTTGATCTGCCCGTCCTGCGCATAAGTCAGATAAGCCGGCGTTCCGCCGATCGAGACGCTGGTTCCCGCAAGCTGCGTAGTCATCGTGGATACTACTCCAGTCGCCGCACCGAGCCCCGTGCCCTTCAGGGAGATGAACTCGTTCGGCGCGATCCCGCCTGACTGGGATGTGGCGGCATTGCCAATGCCGCCGGACGAGATTTGCGGCCCCATAGAGGCGGCCGCGGTAATGGCCGTCAGGTCGGTGGCTGTGGCTGTAGCCAGACCGCCACCTGAGACTGTGACAGAGTTGGTGACCCAAGGCGGCGCGTCGGCGGCGACGTTGACCGTCACGGTGATGAGCGGGTAGCTCGCGCCGGCTGCGACAGGATCGGTGCGGGTGCACGTGGGTGCGCCCGGCGTGCAGGTCCAACCAGTTCCCGACATGGAGACCAGAGCAAGGCCTGGCGGCATGGTCTCGCGC
Organism: Terriglobia bacterium; assembly: GCA_963796675.1. GTDB lineage: Bacteria > Acidobacteriota > Terriglobia > Bryobacterales > Bryobacteraceae > CAWCDJ01. Next base: position 143,772 of record CAWCMS010000008.1, on the reverse strand, counting down.
ACCGTCACAGTGCTGCTCGTTTGATCGGTCCAAACGGTGTTCGCCACGGTCACGGTGTAGGTGGCGCCAGTCTGCCCTTGCGAAAAAGTCCCCGCGTGTGTTGTGGCAACGGCCCAGACCGGTCCGGGCGTGTACTCCCAGGCTTGAGCGGGACTTCCCGATCCGCCAAACATCACTATGCGGGCGCGGCTTTGGTCGTACACCATGGCAGCTTGCGAAGCTGACGCCGGCGAGTTTTGCGGAAGCACCTGGACCCACGTGGTTCCATCGAACTCCCAGGTGTCATTAGTGTCAGTTCCGGCAGGATATGAGGGACCATATCCTCCGAACAGGACGATCCGCCCGCGACTGGTGTCGAACGCCATCGCATGGGCCCATCGGCCGGGGGGCGCTGTGGCGGTGTTGATCTGCGTCCAGTTGGCGCCATCATAGGACCAGGTATCGGAGAGCGCGTTGGAAGGCCCGGAACTCGGCGCCCCGCCAAACAAGAGGGCGCGGCAGTGGCCAGGGTCAAAGACCATGGCAGCAAGGTTGCGGCCTGGGGGCGAAGCGGCGGTGGTCAAGTTCGTCCAGTCGGCGCCGTCGTATTCCCAGGTCTTGCCCTGAGTATCGAAGAGAACTGTCTTCTGCCTGCAGGAGTCGTAGGTCATGGACATGCCGCTCTGGGCACCGGGGCTGTGGACGGAGGATACGGGATTCCAGTTGGTGCCGTCGAATTCCCAGGTGTCGCCGAACTTGCTGGAGAGGGTCTGGCCGCCGAAAAGAACTATCCGCTGCCGGTGGTCGTCGTACGCCATGGCGGACCAGAATCTCCCCGGCGGGGAATTGGGAGTGGCGATTTGATCCCAGCCAGTGGGCGTGTACTGATAAGTATTGGAATAAACCGTGGTATTCGCAGGCCAGTTGCGGCCGCCGAACATTACCGTAATCTGGCGTCTGGAATCGAACACCATGTTCATGCTTTCGACACCCAGAGATGACTGGGTGAAGGCCAGATTCCATTTTTGCACTCTGCTCTGAGAGACCTGGACGATTTGAAGCGTCACCGGGATGGTTACGGTGGCACTGCTGCTCGTCACCGTAACGGTGCCGGTGCAGGTTGCGGTGGTATTCGCGGGGAGGCCGGCCACGATGTAAGAGACCGTAACCGGGAAGCCGGTTGTCGTGCCGGTGGTGGCTCCGGAAGGGGGATCCGCCGAGAGCCAGTTACCGCACGAGCCAGGGCTTTGGGCAGTGGAAACAGCAAGATTCTGGGTGGATCCGACGGTGGTGACCTGAAGTGTCTGCGAGCCGGAGGTGGAGAAGCCCATGATGTTGGTGAACCAGATGGGACCGCCGGTTACTTTGAGGGCCGACGAGAAGGTGGCGCTCGATATGGGCTGATCGGAGCGGAGGACTCCCTGACCGTAAGTAGAGGCCCAGAGATAGCCACGATCCCAATGGACATCTGAGAACACGTGAGGGGTGGCGTTGGCGCCGATGTTCTGCCACGTGCTGCCGAGATCCGTAGAAGCATAGATACCGCCGGTAGTGGCGAGGGCAACCACCGGAACGGTTCCGGCTGGCGGCGCGGGATTGAAAGCAATGGCCTGCTGATCGGCTCCGAGGTTGAAGTTGACGGTGGAGAGACCTTGATTCGCGAAGTTGAAGGTCACCCCTCCATCGACGCTGCGCAGCACGCCGCCTTGCTGCCGGCCCGCGCCGTTGCTCAATGCGACCAGGATCACGTTGCTGTTCGTGGGGGACACTGCTGCCGCGTATGGTGAGGACGAAGTGGGTAGGGACAGCTTATTCCAGGTAGCACCGCCGTTTATCGATTGGTAAAAGCCGCCGGTGGAGCAGACGTAGATTACGCCAGAGGCTAACTGGTCGAAGGCTATCTGGGAGACCTGCGTGATCGGCCAGCTCAGGTGATTGAAGTTCGAACCCCAATCGCTGCTGAGCCAGACACCGTCGGAGGCTCCCACATAGACGTTGGACGGGGCGTGCGGATCGATGGCAATCAGATTCTGATTGGACGCGGGAACATAGTTCTGCCAGGTGGGTCCGGTAACCGAGTGAAAGGTCTGGCATCCATCGACGGAGACGGCGAGATTTGAGTTGGTGAACGCATAGCAATGGGTGGAATCGGCGGGGTTGATAGCGACCCCTCCGCTTTCGGCAAGGGGGCCGGAGGGGCTAGTCCAAGTTTTGCCGCCGTCTAGGGAGACGAAGGGGCCAAAGTCCTGAGACGAGGTGAGGATGGTCGGGCCGCTAACGGCCACGCTGAATAGAATATTCGCGGAGATCGTGGGAGTGAGGTCGCGCCAGGTTTTGCCGCCGTCGTCGGACCAGTGGAGGCCATGGTCGCTTCCCATGACCATGGAGGAAGACGCGGGAAACAGGAAAATTTTGCGGCTGTCCCAAGGGCAATTGAGCTGTTCCCAAGTCGATCCGAAATCGAGGCTCTGATAGAGCATGCTCTGGCCGGAGACTAGGATCGCGCGATCGGAGGCGCGCACGGCAAGTGTTTGGGAGAAGCCTCCGTTAGTGCTGGTAGGTGCGTTGATGTTATGCCAGGAGACACCGCGGTCCATAGTTCGGAAAACCGCATTGGGCGTACCGCCGTAGCCCCGCGCATAATAGGAAACGGTGGGATCGACGGGATCGATGGCGATGTCCCAAATCGTGAGGTTAGGGTTGGAAGCAACAGTGCGCCAGGAGGTGTCGGACGGCGCTCTCCAGAGGATATCGCCGCCGTCAAGGCCGGCGATGATGTCGCTGCCATTCACGGCCATGCAGCGTACTCCGGAAGCGGTGTGTTGGAGGAGCGTCCAGGTAAGCCCGTCGTTGCTGGAGAACTCGAAGCCGGCAGCGGTCCCCGCAATGATGCCGCCCGTCACGCTGACAATCGCGCTCACGGAGGCATCCGAGAGCACGGGGGCCCAGGTCGCAGCGGCGTCGTTGCTGCGGTATAGGCCTCCGAATTCTGTGCCGGCGAGCAGCACACTCGGATTCGAGGGATCGACCCACAGGACATTCACGAAGGTGTCGAGGAGGCCCTGGTTTGCGGCGGCCCAGGAACTGCCTCCGTCGATGGATTTGAAGACACCGGCTTCGGTGGCAGGTCCTTCGTTGCCGGAACCGCCTCCGCCACCCGCATACATCACTTTTGCATTCGAAGGATCCAAGGCAAAGGCCTGGAGTTTGCCAGACACCCCTGTGTATTGGCCGCCGATCTGCACGGTGGGGTTCACGGGACCGGGATTGATCCAGTTGAAGTTGACCGTGGATGCGGCGCCGGCGAAGGTCTTCTGAACCTCGAGTGCGGAGGAGCGGGACTGATCGCGGTGGAGATCGGCGAATTCGGCGGCGGTCCAGCCATGATGCTGGATTTGCGCCCGCGGAGTGGGTGATGTGAGAGGGAGCCGGGCCACGGAAACAGTGACGCGGGAAATGGGCGAAGACTGTTTGCCCGATCTTGGGAACTTCTCAACGCACACAAAGACGGCCCAGAGGACGAAAAGCGTCGAGAAGACGGAGGCAGCATGCTTGCGGAGCGCCATGGCGGTCGTCCTCTTTCGAGCAGTAATCGGGTTGTTTTTCGACGGCACAAGTGTAACACCAAACAGCCAAAGTCACCCGTCAACTTGACGTATCACGCCCATCTCGCCATCTGAAGCACATCCGACTCGGGCGCCTGGCAAAGAGCACCACAGTGATGACCTGCCCGTCCTAGGCCGAAATAGCCACCGATAATAGTAGTTAACGCCTGCCCCGCGCCGCGAGGTCCGGGATGGGGACAAAGCGTCAACATGGATTTACGTGATCCGGTGAATCGGCATCGGGCGTATAATACGGCGCTTCGGTGATGCTGAACCCCCGAAAGCTCGCCGCCATCGATATCGCGTATTTCGGTGCAAGGTTGATTATTGCCGAGTACGCAAGTGGGGTGCTCTTGTCGGTCGCTCTGGGCATTCTGACGCTGCTGCGCGGAGGTTCCGGTTGGCAACTCGTCCTAGGGGTGTATCTCATTCTGCTCGGGATCAACTACGTTCCGATGCTCGTGTATGCCGTGGCAATCAGCAAGCGCGGAAGCGCTCTCGCCGAGATGGGTGACGAACTGACCGATCAGCGCCGCGCGATGGCCAAGTATCGGCGACAATCGGTATTCTTATTGGTCCCATTGATGGTGGCGATCACGGCTCTCCGACAGGGTGGATGGAAGTCCCGGGATTGAAGGTTGGCTTTCGCATGGCATTTCTTGGCCGGAATCATCGATGGGGTCGTACCGGCTTTACGGGTGCCCTCTGAGGCATGCATCGATTTCGAAAGTCCCAACACCAGACCCGCTGTTGAGGCTTCACGGCAACTCTCTCCGTGGCACAGGCAAAACGTACATCAGCGCGACAGTGGCGCCGATCGTCAAGAAGAACGCAGCCCATTGGGGATGTGCGGGCCGCATTATCCGTGTCAGGCCAGTCAGCCACGCTCCAGTTCCAATCGCGCTTGCCAACAGGGATGCTTTAAGGGTTCTCATAGCATCGGCTCCGGGGCAGAAGTAGGCTGCCCGTTATTGTAGTACGTGAACTGCATCCCTGAAGTTCCGGGCGTTAGCGTCGAAATATTCCACAGTGTCAGCCGACGTAAAACGCGCGACGATGAGAAGTGACCCGTGGCCGGATGGACCTCGACTAGAGCAGCGCATACGAATCCACGCGACGATGGCAGCCCTGATCTACCGTTCTCCCTTTAACTCGACCACTATTAATTCGATCGGCCGATCCCGGCAGTCAGATTGATGTATGTGGTATTCACGGCACTCGCGGGCAGTCAGACCTATCCCGTTTCCCACGCGTGCTGCTACTTCCCGTCGCCCGCCAGCTTCTCGAATCGCCCGAGTTGCTCCTTCGCCTGGGACAGATCCGGCGCATTCGGCGCGAGTGTCATGTAGGTTCTCAGCTCCGCGGCCGCCCCGGCGTAATCGTGCTTCTCGGCCAATACGAGACCCAGCAGATATGCCGATCGCGGGTTGGCATGTCGCGGGTCGAGCCTCACCGCCACGCGCGCGGCCCTTTCGGCCGCGTCGTATTTCTGGAGGTTGTAATTGGCCACCGCATCGGCGTACCAGGCCTGCGGAAAATAAGCGGGGTCCAGTTCCACGGCGCGATCGAGATATCTGGCGGATTCCTGCCAGTTCGCATCTTTCGCGGCCAGGAGACCCAACTCCATGTAAGGCGCGACCAGGTTCGGATCGGATTCCATGGCCTTCCGCAGCGCGGCTCGGGCGGACGCGATGGATTGCCTTCCGATGTTGCAATTTACCCAACTGCACCCACGCGTCGGCGTATTGGGGGTACAGGTCCACCGCCTTTTCGAAGTCTTTCGAGGCGTCGGCGGGTCTGTTTTTTAAAAGGGCACGCAAGCCGTCCTCGTAGGCCTTCCGCGCTTTTTCCGGCGCTCTCATCGAGGTGACGCTAATGGAAGACCCTGCGACACCCGCGACGCGGCTGAGGACGATGATGCCGATATCCGGGCTATCGGCGCCGTGGTTAAACAGCTTGACGGCGTCGGAAGTGAATCCCGCCTGGCTTGCGCGCAGTTCGCAATTCATCATGCGGCTGCCGAACGGATCGCTCGCGAGGGCGTTGGCGCCACCGGCGGATTGCGCGTTGCCGAATCCGTCGGAATCGCCGTTGCGGCTGGAACCGGAGCCGGCGTCGGCAGTATCCGTAACGACGCGGTTGCTGTCGCTCCATTGAAAACTGAAACGTCCATCGGAGCCGGTGAAGGCCATGGTTTTCGAGATCCCGCCGCAGACTCGCTGAATGGCAATGTTGGGCAGGACCGCCGAACCGTCCTGCATGACGACCTTGCCCGAGATATAGGTGGACCGCGATGTATCGGGTCCGCGGATCCCGCCGCCGGTGGTCGGGGTCGAGTCCCCGATTCCTCCGCCCGTCTGGGCCGCCAGGGAAAGAATTGCGATCGCTCCGAGAAGAAGGAACCGCGCCGCGCTCTGCATCCTTGCGCCCCCTGCCCGCAACTGAGATCGCTCCAATTATGTCACAGGCCCCGGCCGCGCCGAATCAGACGTACGGCGCAGGACAAATCGCGGCGACCCGCGGCAAACGCTTGTTGCCGCCCGAAGGCGCGGCGCATCCAACAGAGAGAAGCACGGAGGAAGAAAATGCCGAAAACCTTAGAAAAACCGGAAATCATGAATGCGGAACCGACTGCGGACTTGGGCCGCGAGGGTGTGGAAAAGATCTGCGTGGAACTCCGTCATATGCTGGCGGACGTTTTCGCACTATACATGAAGACCAAGAATTTCCACTGGCATATGACCGGGCGGCACTTCCGCGATTACCACCTGTTGCTCGACGAGCAGGCCGCACAGATTTTTGCCATGTCCGACGACGTGGCGGAGCGCGCGCGCAAGTTGGGCGGAACCACACTACGGTCCATCGCCGATATCACGCGCCATCAGAGAATTCACGACAACGATCGGAAGGAACTCACGCCGGAGGAGATGCTGAACGAACTCCGGCACGATAATCGGGAACTGACGCGCTTCCTGCGCAAGACGCACGAGGTCTGCGACGAGTACTGCGATGTCGCGACCACCAGCCTGATCGAAACGTGGATCGACCAGAGTGAGCGGCGCGCCTGGTTCCTTGGCGAAATTGTAAACGGGCTCTGAGGGAGGATTACGGATCCATGAAGATCGGAATTATTGGCGCTGGAAATATCGGAGGCGCGTTGACGCACCGCTTCCGGGAATTGGGACACGAAGTGTTCGTGGCGAATTCGCGCGGTCCGCAGTCGGATGCGCTGATCGCACTGGCGAAGGAGACGGGCGCGAAGCCCGTTACGGTTGAGGATGCGGCTCACGCCGGCGAAGTGGTGGTGGTCACCATTCCACAGAAGAACATTACTCAGTTGCCGCGCGGCCTGTTCGAGGGCGTGGGCCCGAACGTGGTCGTCATCGATACCGGCAACTACTATCCGCAGCAGAGGGACGGCCGCATCGACGGTATTGAAGGCGGTCTCACCGAAAGCCGGTGGGTCTCGCAGCAACTCGGGCGGCCGGTCGTGAAAGCGTTCAATAACATCTACGCCGAGCACCTGCGGGATCGCGGCAGGCCGGCGGGAATGCCGGGCCGCATCGCTCTTCCGGTGGCGGGAGACGATCCGAAGGCCAAGGCCGTCGTGCTGCGCCTGGTGGACCAGATCGGGTTCGACCCGGTGGACGCCGGCAACGTCGACGAATCGTGGCGGCAGCAGCCGGGCACTCCGGTCTATGCGACCGACCTGGATGCGCGCGGCGTGAAGAAGGCGCTCCTGGATGCCAGGCCGAGCCGCACAGCGGAATGGCGGGCCACGTCGAAGAGCCCGGGCGACTTCGCGCGGCCGGCGTAATCGCTATTTACCGCGGCCGGTCAAGGCGTCGATCAGGATCTTCACCGGGCGGGCCGCGGCCATGACGACTTCTCCATTCGGGCGTCGCGCGCCCATGATTTCGGGCGCAATGCGCGCGAGCTCGGCCCGCTGTGCGGTGAGCCAGGCCGTGGGCGCCGCTCCGCGCGACAGGTAGTCGAGCGCTTCGAGCCCCATGGTTCCGAGTGCCGAGAGATTCTTCGAGAGTGGCTTCACTTCGTCGAGAAGCGCATTGCCATCCGCCAGTTTCACGAACTTCGCATCATTGGCGGCCCAGACGGAAAACTGTTCGCGCAACGCGGCGGTATCCCCGCCGCCGGCCGCGACCTTGGCGGCTGCCTGCTCCACTGCGCGCACGCTCTCGCTTTCCGGCCGCACGGCATCCACGAAGCGATTGAGCGGCACCAGGCTGGTGTACTTGCGGGCGCGGGCACGCGGCCCGAGACCGAGTGCCTCGGAGGCATCGGCTAGCACCCGCAGCGCTGCATCCGGCTGACCGTCCGCCATGCGGTCGAGCATCGGCTGATAGCCGGTGCGGTGCTCCACGCCGGTCCAGTTGAGGAAGCGGCTAATCTGTTCCATACGCGCGTACATGGAATCGATATCGGTGACGCTCTGGGGAGACCAGAGCCGTTCGGCGATCGCGGCCATGCGCGGCCAGATCCGCGAATCGATCGTCTCCTGGCTGACGTACTCGGCCCAGATGCACGCTTCCCCGCCCAGGATCCGCGCCGCCTGCTCGGGAGTGAGTTGCGCGGCGGGTCCGGAAAGCGGGTCGTTCTTGTAATGGAAGGCGGCGGTGCTGAGGTGGTCGAGATAGTAGCCGGAGGAGAGGATGCCGCGATGGCCCTGAATGGCGGCGTCGGCCAGCGACCTGGCGCCGCGCCACGACTGAATGACGGCAGACTTGGGGACGCCAGCGTGCAGAATCTCGTCCCAGCCGACCATCGTCTTGCCGTACTTGTCGAGAATCGTGACGACGCGCTGGTTGAAGTAGGCTTGTAGGCCCTCTGCGCCGTTGAGGTGGTGCTCCCTCTCGAACGCCTGAATGCGAGGCGACGATTGCCACGCCTTGCCGTTCACTTCATCGCCGCCGATGTGGAAGTACGGGTCCGGGAAGATCTGGACCATCTCGCCGATGAAGCCGTCGAGGAACTGGTAGACATACTCGCTGGTGGGGTCCAGGACCGGGTCGAAGATGCCCCAGGTGCGGCCGATGGTGAAGGGACCCTGAGAGTTTGAGAGGTCGGGGTAGCCCACCAGCCAGCTCAGCGTGTGGCCGGGGATATCGAACTCGGGGACCACGCGGATGCCGCGGTCGCGCGCATACGCTACCACGTCCCGCATCTCGTCCTGAGTGTAATAGTGGCCGTCGGAACCCATTTGCTGAAGCTTGGGATAGAGCTTGCTCTCGGCGCGAAAGCCCTGGTCGTCGGAGAGGTGCCAGTGGAAGACGTTGAGCTTCACGGCCGCCATGGCGTCGAGGTTGCGCTTGATCACGGGGACCGGCATCCAGTGGCGGGAGACGTCGATCATCAGGCCGCGCCAGGGGAAGCGGGGGCGGTCTTCGATGTGCATGGCGGGGGCGGAAAAGCCGGAGGCGTCGGGCGTCACCAATTGGGCGAAAGTCTCGAGCCCGCGCCGTGCTCCCGCGATCGTGGCGGATTTGACAGCGGCGCCGGACGCACTGATATCCAAGGTGTAGGACTCGTCTTCGCTGAGTTGCGGATAGCCGGGGCCCGCCGAGGCGCACTCCACCGTGAGCCCGGCTTTCGACGGGTCGGCCGGCGCCACGTCGAGGATGGGGATTCCGGTCTGGCGCACCAGTCCGTCGACGAAGCGGTGCAGAACGGCGTCCAGACGATCGCCGGTGTAGCCCGTGGCGGCGACGGAGAAGTTCGAATCGATAGCGAATTTGCCCTGGCCGGGCACGACCTTAACAGGTAGCGGCATGAGCGCGGGCGCGGTAGCGAAGGCGGCCTGCGCGGCAATCGCGGACAGAAGAAGCGATTTCCGGAACACTTTCCTTCAGTGTAATCGGGAATCAAACGCGGAGGCCGTGTTATGCTTGCGTTGCCGATGCCCGGTGAAATCTGGCTGATCCGTCACGGCGAAACCGAGTGGAGCCTTTCGGGCGCACACACTGGACGCACCGACATTCCTTTGACCGAAAACGGCCGCCGAGTCGCGGAAGAGGTGGGCCTTCGCCTCGCGGGGCGGCGCTTCGCGATGGTGCTGACGAGCCCGCTCCAGCGCGCACTCGAGACGTGCCGGCTGGCAGGGTTCGGTCCTCTCGCGCAAATCGACGCGGAGCTGCGCGAGTGGGACTATGGCGACTACGAAGGCCACACGACGGCGGAGATCCGTCGCCACAGACCGGACTGGAACCTGTGGACCGACGGCGTGCCGCACGGCGAGACGATCGGCCAGGTGGCGGACCGGGCTCGAGCGGTGATTTCCCGAGTGGAAGACGCGCCGGGCGATGTGGTGCTGTTTTCGCACGGCCACCTGCTGCGCATCCTGACGGCGGTCTGGCTGGGGCTCGATCCGGGGGCGGCGCGGTTGTTCGCGCTGGGGACGGCGTCGATCAGCAGCCTCGGCTACGAGCGGGAAACGCGCGTGATCAGGAGTTGGAATCTTTCGGCTTCGGAGTGACCAGCGCGACGCGCGCGGGCTTGGCTCCGGGCTGCACCTTCACCACTTTGCAGACCAGTTGCAGCGAGTCCGCGGCGGCGATGACGCGGGTCAGGGCGCGGTCGGCATCGAGCCCGGTAAGGACGGCCATGCTGCGCGAGGGCGCGAAGATCTCCATGACGCGCAAACGGTCGGGGCCGTTTTGATACCAGACGGCGAGTTCCTCGTCTTCCTTGAGTGCCTTCTGCATGGCGTTGACCTGACCGAGAAAGACGGCCGTGAGGTTCTCGGCTTGCGCCGCGGCGGCCGCCGGCGCCGGGTCTTTGGAGGTGGCGCTGAGGATCGCCTGCTGCGCAATCTGTTTGGTGAATTCGCCTAATGCCATTCTGGCCTGATGCTATCACGCCTCTCTACTTGCGTTGAAGTGACGGCGCGCCCGCGAGTATGCGGGCGGCCTGGACGGAGCGTTCGGCAGCGGCGTTTCGAGCAGGGCAGTAGAATAGAAGGTAGTGGGCCATTTTAATATGCGGGTTTTCTTATTCAATTCATACAAAAACGGAGGATGGGCATGAGTCAGTTCGATAAGGAAAAGGCTGAAGCGGCGGCAGTTGCGGGCGTTGGCGCGGGAGTCGGCGGCGCGGGCGGCGCTACCGTCGGAGTGCTCGAACTGGCGGCCCAGGGTGCGGCCACGGCGTTGACCGCCGGTGTGGTGATCGGCGCTGGAGCGCTGGTCGGCGCGGCGACCTTCCTCCTCGGCTATAAGGCATTTCGGAAATATCGGAATTCCAAGAAGGACGAAGCGAAGAGCTAGACCGATCGTCGGATTGACTGGCCTGCTCCCCTCGTTTACACTTCAGAAACAATCCCAGCAGGGGGGAAAGAACAGGCATGTCCATCGTCGACCGCCGGTGCGGAAGTCTAATTCCGTTTGCGGCTTGCATTGCACTCATCGCGTCTCCGGTTCTCGCGCAAAGGCGCGGTGGCGGTCCTCCCGCTGAACCACTCCAATTCCGATTCATGGGTCCCGCGGTAGGCAACCGCATAGCCTCGGCCGCGGGCGTACCGGGCGATCCCACCACTTATTACGCGGGTGCTGCGTCGGGCGGCGTCTGGAAATCGACCGATAGCGGGCACACCTTTGTCCCCATCTTCGATAAAGAGCCGGTGCAGGCGATCGGCTCTCTCGCGGTATCCGATTCCAACCATCAGATCGTCTGGGCGGGCACCGGCGAGGCCTGGGCCATTCGCGACAGCGACATGATGGGCAACGGCGTCTACAAATCGACCGACGCCGGGCGCACCTGGTCCCACATGGGGTTGGACGAGACCGGGCGCATCGGCCGCATTCTGATCCACCCGACGAATCCCGACATTGTCTACGCCTGCGCCGAGGGCCGGCTCACCGGGCCGCAGGAAGAGCGCGGAGTCTTCAAGACTACCGACGGCGGCCGGAACTGGCAGCGGGTCCTCTTCGTGAATTCGGACACCGGCTGCTCGGGCCTTGCGATGGACGCGCACGATCCGAACACGCTGGTGGCGGGCACCTGGGAGGTGGTGATGCACACCTGGGCGATGTTCAGCGGCGGAGCGGGCAGCGGCGTTTTCCTGACCCATGACGGAGGCGCCACGTGGAAGCGCGTGGAAGCCCACGGGATGCCGAAATCGCCGGTGGGCAAAATCGACGTGGCGATCGCGCCCAAGGATTCGAAGCGGATTTACGCGCTGATTCAAACGGCCGACCAGGGGTCGGTGTGGCGCTCGAATGATGGCGGCGAAAACTGGTCGGTGGTCAACTGGCAGCGCGAGCTGATCGGGCGCGCCGGCTACTACATCCGGATCGCCGTGAACCCGGTGAATCCGGACGAAGTGCTGGTGGCCGATAGCAGCTTCTGGCTTTCGACCGATGGTGCGAAATCGTTCCGCGCCGTCCCGTGGGGCGGAGACACGCACGATATCTGGATCGATCCGGACGGTCAGCGGATCATCGTGACCCACGACGGCGGCATGTACATTACTGCCGATCACGGGCGCAATCCCGCATCGGCCATGCGGGTGACGCTGCCGATCGGGCAGATGTACCACGTGGCGGTGGATCACGACGTTCCCTACAAGATCTACGGCAACATGCAGGATGACGGCACGATGCGCGGGCCGAATAACGTAGTGGAGTTCGGGCCGAACGTGCCGGGCCTCGGAGGCCGCGGGGGCTTCGGCCGCGGCGGCGGCGGCGAGTGGGAGCACCGCCTCGGTGGATGCGAATCGGGCTTCACGCTGCCGGACGTCACCAATACGGATATCGTGTGGGCATCGTGCTACGGCAACGAGGTCACACGCTACGACGCGAAGACCAAGATGGCGCGCTCGGTCAGCCCCTGGCTCCATACGCTCGATTCGGAGCCGGACAAAGCGAAGTACCGCTGCCACTGGACGGCGCCGCTGGCGCTCGACCCCTTCGACCACAACACCGTGTATTACGGCTGCCAGATGATCCTTCGCACCAGCAACGGCGGCGTGAGTTGGAGCGAGCTCAGTCCGGACCTTTCGCACAAAGATCCCAGCCGCATCGTTTCATCGGGTGGCATAGTGGGCGACAACCTCGGGCAGTTCTACGGCGAAGTCGTCTTCGCGATCGCGCCGTCGGAAGCGCAAAAGGGGCTGATCTGGGCGGGCACGAACGATGGCAAGATCTGGTACACACGTGACGCGGGCAAGAACTGGGTGGATGTCTCGGCGAACGTCAAGGGCATGAAGGATTGGGGCGTCATCTCGAAGATCGAGCCCTCGCACTTCGACCCGGGAACGGCCTACATCTGCGTGGATTACCACCTGATGGACGACCGCGACCCCTACATTTTCAAGACTACCGACTTCGGAAAGACCTGGACCCGGATCAGCGACGGCCTGCCGAAAGGGCCGCTCGCGTACGCGCGGGTTCTGGCCGAGAATCCCAACCGCAAGGGCATGCTCTTCGTCGGCACCGGCAACGCTTTGTACTACACGATGAATGATGGCGGCACGTGGAAGCCGCTGCAGTCCGGACTGCCGCACGCGCCGGTCTCCTGGGTGGTGGTGCAGAAGCAGGCCCACGACCTGGTGCTTTCCACCTATGGCCGCGGCTTCTACATCATGGAAGATCTGACGCCGCTCGAGCAGGGCGTGATGGAGACGCCGGCGGATACCGCGGTGGCGAAGCTGGTCGCGCCGCGTCCGGCGTACCGTGTGGTGCAGAGTCCGCGGGCGCTCCTGCACTACTGGCTGAAGGAGCCGGCTCGGGGCGCAATTCAGTTCGAGATTCTCGGATGCCAAGGGCGGTCTGGTAAAGACGCTCTCGGTTAACGGCGCGCATGTGGGGCTCAACCGCTTGACCTGGGATATGCGCTATGAAGCTCCGCGGCCGGTGGCGCTGCGAACCACGCCGCCCGAGAATCCGCACATCTGGGAAGAGCCGCGCTTCGAGCACTCCGATACCCGCGCGATTACGCATTGGGGCCTGGCGGAGGCCGAAGTGGGGCCGATCGCCGCGCCGGGTGCCTACACGGTGACGATGACGGTGAACGGCCAGAGCTTCACGCAGCCGCTCGAGATCCTGCGGATGCCGGATAGCCATGGGTCGGATGCGGACCTGCAGTCCGCCGTGCGCCTGCAGCTCAAAGTGCGCGACGACATCAACACCGTCTCCGACATGACCAACCAGATCGAGTGGATGCGCCGGCAACTGGAGGATCAGCGGAAGACGGTGGCGGGCAAGGATGCGCTGCTCACAGCGATGGCCGCGATCGACGTCAGGCTGCAGGACGTGGAATACAAGATGATCACGCGCGCCGACGCGCTGAGCGACGACAAATACTTCCAGACCGCCTACAAGCTCTACCAGAACTTCATCTGGCTGAACGGCGAGATCGGGACGGGCGCGGGTGACGTGGCCGGCACGGGCGACTGGGGGCCCACGGAAACGGGGACCGGCCTGGTATTCGATCTCGAAAGGCAGTTGGCGGCCGTACAGGCGGAATACAAGAGCCTGATGGAGCGGGACGTCCCGGCGTACAATCGCGAGATCGCCAACAGCGGCCTCAAGCCGCTGCAGACGACGGGCGCTCCGCTGCCGCCGCCGCGCGCGGCCGGGCGCTTCGGCGGCGGCGCGGATTCCGACGATCCGGATCAATAGCGGTTTTTCCGCCCGATCCATGTTTCGGCACACCATCAGGACGCTCCTGAACTCGCCGGGATTTACGGCCATCGCGGTGGCGACGCTTGCGCTCGGAATCGGGGCAAACACCGCCATCTTCAGCGTCGTGAACGAGCTGCTCGTCCGCGCGCTACCGGTGGAACATCCTGACCGGTTGGTATTCGCGGCTATGGCGAGCCCGGACCGCGGGCTAGGCAACGGTCCACTATCGAACGCGTCATATGAGATCCTGCGCGACCGCAACCGATCGTTCGCCGGCGTGGCCGCGTACGCCGGGGAACGGATGGCGCTGACGGGTGCCGGGGAACCGGAGGAGCTACAAGGCGCCCGCGTCTCCCCCAACTTCTTCTCCGTCCTGGGTTCCCAGCCCATGCGCGGTCGCACGTTTGACGGCAACGAGGGGAAGGCCGGGGCAGCCCCTGTGGCGATCATCAGTCACCGGCTCTGGGAGAAACGGTTCCGGTCGGATCCACTCCTGGTAGGGAAATCGATTACGGTCGCGGGGGAACCCCACATGGTCATCGGCGTGATGCCTCCCGAGTACGGGTTTCCATTTCCCGGTATCGATATATGGGTAACGCGGCTCCTCAGTTATACAGGGCTTCCCGCCTCCTCGGTCCAGAACGGTGGAGGATATCTGTTGCTTGTGGCGCGATTGCGGCCACAAACGACGCTATCTACGGCGGCAACGGAAGCCACGGCCCTGTTCAAGCAATACATCCAGGAACACCCTGGCAATCCCGATGCCGACCCGCGCGCGCGGATCAATGTGTTGTGGCTCCAGGAGAATTTCGTCAGCGACATCCGGCGGATCCTCCTGATATTGATGGGGGCGGTAGCACTGGTCTTGTTGATCGCGTCGGCGAATGTCGCGGGACTGATGGTGGCACGGGCCAGCAGCAGGGCGAAAGAGATCGCGCTGCGCGCCGCCCTGGGAGCAAGCCGCGGCGCCATTGTCCGGCAATTGATGGCGGAGAGCCTGATGCTTTCGGCGGCGGGGGCGATCGGCGGGATTGCGCTGGCACAATGGCTCGTACCAATCCTTGTGGCCGCGCCGGGATTCGATGGCGCCGTGGTGCGGCCGATCCGGATCGATGCCGCCGTTTTGGCATTCACGATGGGCATCGCGATCGCGACGGCAACGGTCTTCGGGCTACTGCCGGCATTGCAGGCTTCGCGGCCCGATCTGAATTCGGCGCTGCGCGAGGGTGGCTCGCGTTCGACTCCCGGTGGGCGCAGGCACCGGACGCGAAGCTTTCTGGTAGCGGCACAGATCGCGCTCTCCATGGTGCTGCTGATCGGCGCGGCGCTGCTGCTGGAAAGCTTGCTTCGATTGCGAGAAGTGAATCCGGGCTTCGATCCGAATCATGCCCTGACCATGCACTTGACCCTGCCGGACAGCCGGTATCACGGGGATCTCGCCCGCACGCAGTTCATGCGCGGGCTGATGGAGCGGCTCGCGAGCGTTCCGGGGATCCAGGCAGTATCGGCCTCCACCGGGCTGCCCATGTCGGCAGGCCTGTTCGTGCCCATCCTGGCAGAAGGGCAGCAGGTGATTCCATACGGGCAGCGCCCGATCGCGGAGTGGAACCCCATCACACCCGATTACTTCAAGGCCACCGGCGTTCCGATACTGCGCGGACGGGCGTTCGAGTGGAGCGACGATCAGGCCGCTCCGCCACGTTGCATCGTCAGTCAATCCCTGGCGCGCAAGTACTGGCCGAACGAGGATCCGATCGGGAAACACGTTACGTATGCCAGGCGGCAAATCGTGGCGGAGGTGGTTGGAGTGGCCGGCGATGTCAAAGAGCGCGCGCTCGACTCCGATATGGGGACCGTCTTCTACACGTCCTATCCGCAGTTCACGTGGCCGAACGTCGCGCTTGCCATCCGTACGGCGGGTGAACCGAACAGCGTGGCGAACGCCGCACGGCGGCAGGTGTTCGAGATGGACCGCGACATGCCCGCGACGGGGGTTCAAACCATGCAGGACTACGTGGCACAATCGCTGGGGCAGCGGCGCGACTTGCTGTACCTCGTGGGCAGCTTCGCCGCGTTGGCGCTGATCCTGGGGGTGATCGGCGTGTACGGGTTGATGGCCTACGCCGTTACGCAAAGGACGTCCGAATTCGCGATCCGGCAGGCGATTGGCGCGACCCGGCGCGACATTCTCGTGATGGTGTTGCGGCAGAGCCTCTGGCTCAGCACGGCGGGAATCGCCGCCGGAGCCGCCGCTGCCGCGTTCGCGACGCGAATGATCGCGACGATGCTGTACGGCGTGCGCGCGACCGATCCGTGGACGTTTGCGGGAGCTGCGCTGCTGTTCCTCGCCGTGGCGCTTGCCGCCAGCTATGTGCCGGCGCGGCGGGCCACGCGGCTGGATCCCGTCACTGCTCTGCGGCTGTGAGGCTCGGCTGGAGGGGACCAGTTAAGCGCAGGAACCCGATCACATCGAAATCGCGCTCGCGGTGATCGCTCACTCATATCGCAACGCCCGCAAGGGATCCAGGCGTGAAGCACGGACCGCCGGAACGTAACCGGCTACCAGCGCGACGCTGCCCAGAGCGGCTATGGCGGCTGCAATCGACAGGGGATCGCCGGGCTGAATGCCGTATAACAGACTCGCCACCAGTTTCGACGCGAACCACGCCGCCGGCAGACCGATACCGAAACCGATGCCGACCATCACCATCACTTCATGCATCACCAGCCAGACCACGTTGCCGCGCTGTGCGCCCAGAGCCACGCGAATTCCGATCTCGTGAGTCCTCTGCTCGACCGTGTAGGCCATCACGCCGTAAAGCCCGATTACCGCCAGGAGCGTAGCGAGCCCGCCAAACAAAGCGGAGAGACCGGCTACCAGCCGCTCGTTCAGTAGAGATGCGTCGATGGTGTCTTCGAGCGTGCGGATGTTATACACGGGCAGAGTGGGGTCGAGGTTCGCGACCGCGCGACGAATCAGGCTGAAGGCCTGCTCGGACGGCATGGATGTGCGCACATACGAAGTCATATTCATCGCGAACGGAAGGGCGAGGTAAGGTACCAGCGCCTGACGAGTGATCCGATCACGCACCCCGAGGTATTTGAAATCCCTCACCACGCCGATGATCTCCATGTCCGCCATCGCACCAGGCTCGTTCCCAAATCCAATATGACGCCCGATGGCGCTGCGATCACCGAAATAGTATTTCGCCATCTTCTGGTTGATGATGATCACGTTAGGAACCGGGAACGGAATGCCCTTGTGCATGACGGTACCGGTGTCGCGTTCGCTGAAATCACGGCCCTCAACCAACGGTACACCGAGAGTGGCGAAGTACCCGGGGCTCACGCAGTTGAAGTTGGGGTTCATATCTTCTCCGGGTTTCGATGTATAGCCTTCCACGTTCACCGTGCTGTCCCACTCCTCGTTGGCGAGAACAGCGTTGGTCGCCAGAGCGGCCGACTGCACGCCCGCGGTGGCGCCGAGGTTGCGATTCAGTTCACGGAAGAAGGCCATCGAGCGCGCCCCACTGTAGCCATTCAGCGAAGGATCGACGGTGAACGAAATCAGGTTGCTCGCCTGGATTCCGGCGCCCGATTCGCGCAGGTTCCGAAGACTCCGGATGAACAATCCGGCAGCGATCAGCAGCAACAGGGAGAGCGTCACCTGCGCCACGACGAGCGACTTGCGCAGCCGCGCGTGACCGGTGCCGGCCACGGATCTGGCCTGTTCCTTCAGCGTGCGCCCGATGTTGGGCCTGGTGGCCTGGAGTGCGGGGACCAGCCCGAACAGCAGACCGGTAATGAGCGCCACGGCGAAATTGAACAGCAGAATACGGGTGTCGGGCGCGGCCGAGAGACCGAGCGGCGTGCTGCCATGCGGGAGGAATCCGAGCAACACTTTGGCGCCCGACCAGGCCAGCCCCACCCCGACCATTCCGCCGGCCAGTGACAAGATGAGGCTTTCCACCAACAATTGACGCACGATCTGCACGCGCGCTGCCCCCAGAGCCAGACGCACCGCGATTTCCTTCTGGCGTCCTGCGGCGCGCACCAGCAGCAGGTTCGCGACGTTGCCGCAGGCGATCAGGAGCACCAGCGCTACGATGGCCATCAGCACCTCCAGCGGGCGCGACATCTGGTAGCGCAGGAAGGAGCGGCCGGTAGCGGCGGGGAGCAGATCGATGGTGGACTTCAGGAAGCTCTGTCGATCGTATTCGGAAGCTTTGGCGATCATCGGTTCTTTCGCTTCCTGGACGATGATCTGATGGAACAGGACCTGCATCGATGCCTTCGCCTGCGCCTGGGTCATGCCCGGCTTCAGCCTGCCGACAATCTGCAGCCAGGAGGCCCGCCGGTCGGTCATCTGCTCCATACCTGGAGCGTTCTGCGTGATCCAGGCCTTCATCTTGATGGGCATGAAGAGTTGGGTGACCGAGCCGGGCTCGATGCCGTCGAAGCCTCGTCCGGAGACGCCGATCACGGTGAAGTTGTGGCCGTTGAGGATCATGGTTTTGTTCAGCACCGCCGGATCGCCAGCGAATCGGCTCTGCCAGTAGCGGTAGCTAAGGACAACCACGGGACGGCCCAGCACCGTGGTGTCGTCATCGGGAGCGATGGTACGGCCAATGGCCGCCGGCACCCCCAGCAGGTTGAAGTAGGAGCCCGAGACCAGCTCGCCCGCGGTCCGTTCGGTCTGGCCATGGAAGCTCATGCTGACCGGCGAGGCCACGCGGGCCAGAATTCCGCCGAAGACCTGGTTGCGCGCCTCGAAATCCTTGTACATGGGGTAGGAGAACGAATTGGGGCCGCGGTTATTCCCATAGTGGTTGCCCTTGCTGTCCAGCAGAACCAACTCGGAGGGATTCTTCACCGGGAGCAGGCGCAGCATGAGTTGATCGATCAGCGTGAATATGGCCGTGTTCGCGCCAATCCCCAGCGCCAATGACAATATGGCGACGGCGCTGAACACCGGGGCTTTTCTCAGACTACGCAGGGCCAGGCGGACATCGGACGCGAGATTCACTGGCATCTCCTTATCCGTAAGTACGAAGATTCGGCCGTCGAGTTTGCATTATTTTTGCAAAGGCTGCCGCGGAGGAGAGGCCTCTTCCACCACAGCCGGCCCATCCTCACCTGGGGATCGGGAAGATCCCGCAGTCGTGCCTGCGCGGCAGCCAACGCGACTGGATCCCTCACAGGCCGAAGACGTACAAGACGCGATCGGCTGCTATCGCGATGTATTGATGTCGGTCCACCGTGAAGCTGATGGGGTTTGCCGCAATCGCACTGCCGGTCTGAAAGTCCCACAGTGGTTTTCCTGTTTGTGCATCGAGAGCATAAAAGTTGCCTTCGTCGGAACCGGAAAACACGAGGCCGCCAGCCGTCGACATCACGCCCGCCCATGGTGGCGAATGCAGCTTGAACTCCCAGCGGATCTCACCGGTCTCCGCCTGCAACGCGCGGATCGCACCCCACGCATCGTCCATGGGCAATTCTTCTTCTCCGCCGCCCATGAACTCCGTTCCGGCTTTATAGGACGTTTCGCGCTTGAAGTATTTGGAGCCTATTTCGCGCACCGCTACGTAGAAATAGCCGGTCGCCGGGCTGAATGAGGGGCTGAACCATACCGTTGCTCCGTTGGCGTTCGGCCAGACCAGCAAACCCTCCTTGGTAGGTTCGGCGTTGCCCGCAGGAATGGGGCGCCCCTTCGCGTCCAGTCCTTTCGCCCAGGTCTGCTTCGCGTACGGCCTCCCGGCCAGGAATTCGCCCGTGATCCGGTCCAGCACGTAGTAAAACGCGTTGCGGTTCGCCACGGCGACCAGTTTGCGCTTCACGCCACCCACCTCGGCGTCGAAAAGAATCGGCACGTGCGTCGCATCCCAGTCGTGGGTGTCGTGCGGCGTGAACTGGAAGTACCACCGCAGCCTTCCGCTATCCGCATCCAGCGCGACCAACGAGCAGGAGTACAGATTGTCGCCCTGCCGGCCGTCCCCGTTCCAGTCCGGACCGGGATTGCCCACGCCCCAGTACACTAATTTCAGTTGCGGATCGTAGGCGCCGGTCACCCAGGTCGGTGCGCCGCCTGTTTTCCAACTGTTGCCCGCCCAGGTGTCGTGGCCGGGTTCACCGGGCCCGGGAATCGTCCAGAAACGCCACGCCTGCTTTCCCGTTTTCGCGTCGTAGGCATCGATGAATCCGCGAATTCCGGCTTCTCCGCCGCTCACGCCAACAATCACTTTGCCGTCGATGGCCAGGGGAGCCAGCGTCATGCTGTATCCGCTCTTGTAATCCAGCACCTTGCTGGACCAGCGCTCGGCCCCGCTCTTCAGATCCAACGCGACCAGAAAGCCGTCAAGAGTGGCCACATATAACTGATCGTCGAGCACCGCCGGCCCCCGGCTCGTATGCCCGAACCCGATGCTGCGAAAGTCCGCGGGCAGCGCCCGCTTCCATGTCCACAACGTGCGCCCAGTCCGTCCATCCAGCGCGGCGGCGGAATTCGGCCCGGTAATGTAAACGATCCCGTCCACCACAATCGGCGATACTTCGTTCTGGGGATCCGCAAACTGATAAGCCCACTTCACTTTGAGGCGCGAAACGTTTTCGCTGTTGATTTCGGTAAGCGGTGAAAACCGCTGGCCCTCCAGATTGCGGGAATAGGTCAGCCAGTTGCCCGGCTCCTGGTCGGCATTCACGATGCGCTGGAACGGAACCTGCGCTTCAATTGAGGAGCACGCCAGCACGAAAATCACCAGCAGTTTCATCGGAGCCCCCGTTGCGATGCCAGAAATGCCACCAGATCCTCCAACTCGTCGGCCGAAAAGACCGATGCATAGGAAGGCATCGGCGTCTCATTCCGAAGCTTCTTCAACGAGCGGAGCCCACTCTTTCGAAGACTATCAATGCGACCCTGCATGTCTTTCAACTGAATCGTGAACGTGTCCTCGTTCAAACGGATGCCGCGCAGTGTCTCGCGGCCCGATGTCGTCGCCTCCACCAGGAGAAATCCATCCGGGATGGTCTTTGCGGGGTTCCGCAGTGTTTCTCGCAGCCGCGCCGCGCCGCGCTTTGCTCCAATGTCCGTCAATGCCGGACCGAATCCCACGCCTCGGCTGGCGAGAATATGGCACCGGTCGCATCCGCTCCGGTCATACAACGCTTTGCCGCGCACTGCGTTGCCTGGCAGCTTTTCCGTTGGCACATTTCCCAGGCTTCGGACAAAGGCGGCGATGTTTGCGATGTCGTCCTTGCTGAGATACCAACCGTCCGGCATCTCTGGCGGAATCCCGTTCTCGATGAGGGACCTCAGGGCCTCGTCATCGGCGGCGCGATCGAGTTTCGGACGTCGCAGGTCCGGCCCGCGGCCGCCTCCGCCATCCAGACCATGGCACAGCGCGCAGTGTGCCTGAAAGATGGCTTTTCCCGCGGCAGGGTCGAGCCGGGCTGGCGCCTTAGCCGGCCCTGCCTTCGGCTGCATGGGGACCTGGCAGATGGCCGGCGAAAACAGCAGGATACCGGCCAGGCTCGTCCGCAACAGAATCCGCATGCTTCCCATTCCTCCCCCAAAGTGCGACCGGAGACGCCATTCGCCATGGGTGACCCATTCTACGACATCGCCGGTCGATCGATCGGTCACAGAGGAACCGGGGGAAGCAGGGGCCCGTTGCGATACCTTCTCTCGAGAAGTAATGCCTTGAAAAATGCCAACGCCGGCATCCGTCGTGAGATCTTCACGATCGTTTGCCTTCGCTCGACTTACGCCCGCTGCGGATGAGTCTCCTGGACTGGTTTCGTAGTGTGCAGCCAGTCCTCGAAGCGCGTCCGGCCGCGGCGCGCGTCATCGTTAGGAATCAGCGTCCTCTCGCTCACTACGATTCCGAAGTAGCGTGCTTTCGGGTCGGAGATGACTTCGCGTGGATCCTTGCGCGCGGCCAGGTCAAGTCGGATGAGTTCGTCCAGATGAAACCGTTCGGGCCCGCCTATTTCGATGGTGCCATTCACAGGTGAGTTCCTTGCTATTCCGCTTAGCGCACTGGCGACATCATCGGCTGCCATAGGTTGGAAGAGCACAGGAGGCAGGCGAACCTGGTTGCCCTCCGTCGAAAAGTCGGCGACGCTCTTTACGAATTCAAAAAACTGCGTCGCGCGGACGATGGAGTACGGGATTGGCGAGGCTTTGATCAGGTTTTCCTGTACACTTTTTGCGCGGAAGAAGCCGCTTTCGAGCAGACGTTCCGTTCCTACCACCGACAACGCAACGTGATGTCCCACGCCCGCCGCTTGTTCATAGTCGAGGAGGTTGCGGGTCGATGTCTCGAAGAACTTCATCACTGCCGCATCCTCCCAGGAAGGGGAGTTCGTTACGTCGACGACCACCGGAGCGCCCTTCAGCACATTCGCGAGTCCCTCGCCCGTCAGGGTATTGACGCCCGAACTGGGTGATGCGGCTACTGCTTCCTGCCCCTGCTCACGAAGCTCTTTGACAAGCTTCGATCCGATGAGTCCGGTACCGCCAATTACTACGATTTTCATGATTGTCCTTTCGTACGGAACCGTGGCAATTCTAAATTGCCGGCTGGACGTGTCAGTTCTTCCAGATGGTCAACGAGCGCGTGGTCATAGCCAATCCGGACCGGCAGGAAGGAAATGCGAGCAAGATATTTCATCGGCAGTCGATTTGCCGGTACGGAGCCCTCTGGAGAGCCTCGTTAATTACCGATTCGCCTCTGAGTTTCTATCCGAAGATCCAGTCCAATTATCGACTTCCGGATTGGCCTGGTACAAGGAAGGGCAGTCTCCTGAAGGTCTCGGAAAGTACCGCCTGATCGTCCCCGTTTCGGCGACTGCCCGTGATACGATACGAGGGTCGATTCCCCCTGTTCACGCCCACTACCCCGTATCGTGTGAGCGCCCGATAAAGTCCGATAAAGGAGCACAAGGATGCAGGTATCCGGACGCCCAGGATTTTTGAGCGCGATTCTACTGGCAGGAGTCACGCTGAGTACGCTCTCCGGAGCGGATGTTTCCGGTCAGGACTGGAATCCCCACAGCGCGGCCTCCTATTTGGATCAACGGATGTCGTGGTGGATGTCTTGGCCCAAGGCCGCCCGCGACCATGAGACATTCTGTATTTCATGCCATACGGCACTGCCGTACGCGTTGAGCCGCTCGGCGTTACACGCGCCCCTGGGAGAAACGCTTCCTCCGACGGTCGAGCAAAAGGTTCTCGACAACGTGCTGAAGCGCGTTCGCATGTGGAAGGACGTGGAGCCGTTCTACCCGGACCAGACTACCGGTCTGCCGAAAACCTCCGAGTCGCGTGGTACGGAATCGATTCTCAACGCGTTAATCCTGGTCTGGCGCGACCTTCCGTCGGGTAAATTGAGCGCGGATGCGCGCCAGGCGCTCGACAATATGTGGACGTTGCAGCTCCGGAGCGGCGAAATGAATGGAGCCTGGGCATGGCTTCAGTTCCACAATGCGCCGTGGGAGGGCGACTCGCAGTTCTGGGGCACCACCCTGGCCGCGATCGCGATCGGTTCCGCTCCCGGCGGGTACCAATCCGAGCCCGCGATCCAGGCGGGGATCAAACGGATGCGGAATTGGCTCCAAAAGGGGATGAGCGCGCAAACTCCCCTGGACCGCGTGGCGCTGTTGTGGGCCTCGGCGAAGCTGCCAGAGTTATTGAGCAGCGACCAGCAGAAGGCGATCCTCGCGGAAACGCTGGCGAAGCAGCGTGAGGACGGCGGCTTCGGCACGGCGGATCTGGTCGGCTCCTGGAAGCGGAGGGACAACACGCCGCTGCATGCCGAAAGCGATGGCTACGCCACCGGTCTCATCGCCTTCGCGCTCGAACAACTGGGAACGCCGGAGACGAAAGGGAACCTCGACCGGGCGGTTGCCTGGCTCCGCCGCAATCAAAACGCCGAGGACGGCCGATGGCCGGCGTACTCGCTCAATAAGGAACGCGAACTGGACTCCGACGCGGGCCGTTTCATGAGCGATGCAGCCACGGCTTACGCGGTCTTGGCCATCACCAACGCGAAGTAGCCGGTAGCCCGGCTCAGGCAAGCTTTACCGGCGTGGCGTTCTTCAGGAAATCGGGATCGAATTCCAAACCCATGCCCGGTCCGGTCGGAACCGGAATGACGCCGTTCTGAATATCGAAATTGGGCGAGTACCACGATTCTTTCTTCGGCGCCTTGCGGGAAACATATTCCATCCAGGGCCCGATATTGGGGGTGGTCGCGGCAAATTGCAGAATGTTCACCGAAGCCGCGCCGGTCTGCGTGTCATGCGGGCAGATCCACATCCCCGCCTTGCGCGCCATCCGCGCCACCTTCGCAGCGCGTATGAAACCTCCGTTATAGTTCAGATCGGGCTGCACGACGTCCATCACCCGGTTATCGATCATCCACTGGAAGCGCCACAGACTCGAATCCTGCTCGCCGAACGCCACTTTCATATCCAGCGCATCGGCGACTTTCTTGGTCTCGCTCAGTTCCTCCCATGGGCATGGCTCCTCAAACCACAGGTATTTCATCTCCTGCAGCCGTTTGCCGATTTCGATCGCGTTCTTCGCGTCGTATGATCCATTCGCGTCGGCCATCAACGTCACTCGATCCGCGAGCCTCTTCTGCGCCAACTCCAGGATCCGATCCGTACGCTCCGGGTAGGCGTCGCGGTTATCGCTCATGCGGCCGCCGATTTTGAATTTCACCGCTTTCGCTCCGGTCCTGGCCACTCCCCGCACATATACATCGACCTCTTCCTCGGCCGTCGTATCGCGGCCCGAGCCGGAAAGATAAACCGGAATCTCCTTGCGGAGCGCTCCGCCCATAAGCTCGCTTACCGGCTTCTTCAGCGCCTTCCCCAGTAGGTCGAACAGGCTCTGCTCAACGTACGCCACCGGACACCAGAATTCCTGCCCCGCCAGCTTGTAGTTGGAGTTCGCCGCATAGACTTGATCGACCAGTTGTTCCAGATCGCGAGCGTCTTTGCCCAGGAAGTGCGGCATGACGCGGTGCGCCAGGATCTGGACGTAGTCCGCGACGTCCTTGGTCTGAATGATCCCTTCCGCGCCGTCTGCCGACCGCGTGCGGAGGAAGAATTGGCCGTGCGCCCGCAGCAGTTCGATGGAGACGATCCGGACCGGGGCATTGAAGAAGCGATGCAGGTCGAAAACCGGCTTCTTGTATTCCAGGATCTCCGCCCCCATATCGGAAGCGGCCCACACGCGTCCGGCCGCACCTGTCAGAAGAGCACTGCCGGCACTCGCCTTGAAGAAATCCCGACGCTTCATGCCCTAAGATTCTATCGGAGCTCCCCGCGCTTTGGTTAACATCAGGAATGGCTGCCGTCGCAATTGTCGGGTTGATTTCCGACACGCACGGCCTGCTGCGGCCGCAGGCTCTGGCCGCGCTGCAAGGCTCCGATCTCATCATCCATGCCGGCGACGTCGGCACGCCCGAGATTCTCGATGATCTACGTGCCATCGCGCCGGTGGTCGCCGTGAGGGGGAACGTCGATACGGGCGCATGGGCGTCGCTCCTGCCGGTGACGGCCGTCGCGGAAGCGGGTACAAGCCGGATCTATGTCCTCCATGACATCGGACAACTGGATCTCGATCCTGCCGCGGCCGGCTTCCACGCGGTCGTCAGCGGACACTCGCACAAACCGGTCCACACCGAGCGCAACGGCGTCCTGTACCTGAACCCGGGGAGCGCCGGCCCCAGGCGCTTCCGATTGCCGATCACCGTTGCTCGTCTGGATCTGCGGAAGTCGCCGTGGTCGGTTCAGTTCATCGACCTGTTGGAAGGAACCGAGTGACTGGCTCGCGCGATGTTTTGCCGGATCGAGACCTCCAGTCTAAATCCGCCAGGTTGAACCTCGGGGCGGGGGGCATCTGCTTCGAGACTCAATTTCGGATACCTTATGTGATGAGCGAATGGACCGGGTCCAGACGCCGGTAAGTTTTGGTGGCGAAAAGGAGAGTAAATGTCTACAAACGAAAACGCACTTGGGCGGCGTGCGCTGCTGGGCACAGGCGCGGCAGTCGCGGGACTCGGCCTCTTGGCTGACCTCGAAGCGTATCCCCAGAATGTCAACCGGAGTTCGATTCCGTCGGACTTGAAAATCACTGACGTGCGCATCGCCGTTCTGAGAGGCCCGGGAGGCCAGGCGGGCGCGGGTCGGATGGGCGGACGCGGCGGCCCTAGGGGACCGCTGCCTCCCGCGACTCCCGGCGCGGGAGCGGCATCGGGCGGCACGATCATCGTCCGAATCGATACCAATCAGGGAATTTCGGGTTACGGCCAGACGATTGGGGACGGCCCCCAGCCGAACTACGTGCTGACGCATAAGACCCGATTGCTCGGCGAGAATCCCTGCAACGTGGACAAGATCTTCCGCAAGATCAAGATGCATGGCGGGTACAACCGTCGGGGGAGCGGCGTCAACGCGATTGAGAACGCGTTGTGGGATCTGGCCGGCAAAGCTTATGGCGTGCCGATCTATCAAATGCTTGGCGGAAAATTTCGCGACAAGGTCCGCATGTACAGCGAGGGCGACCCGCGCTCGAACTCCATCGCAGACATCGCCGCCGATTATAAGGAGCGCGTCGCCGCCGGGTTTACGATGCTCAAGTATGACCTGGGCGTAGCTCCCATTCTTCGAGGCAAACGGGGCACGATGTTTGCGCCGTCAGGCTATAACGGGGAACCGGGAGAGAACCCTGAGAACTATTATCAGGGATTCGAGATCAGCGACAAGGGAGCGGAACTCGTAGCCGACCACGTCGCTGCCATCAAGGAGGCCATGGGCGACGCCGCCGACATTCCGATGGCGCACGACCATTTCGGGCACCTCACCGTGAAAAGTTGCATCAAACTGGCCAAGGCGATGGAAAGGGTCACCCCCTCTATGTTGGAAGACATGGTCCCGTGGTTCCGGGTGGAGGAGTGGAAGCAAATCAACGGCTCGATCAATGTGCCCACCTTGACCGGCGAAGACGCCTACCTGGTGGAATCGCTCGAGCCGCTTTGCCAGGCGCGTGCAGTCGACTATATCCACCCGGATCACCTGGTTATCGGCGGCTGTCTCGAATTGAAGAAGACCTCCGATATGGCGGCTAAATATTCGGTGGGGATGATGGTCCACAGTAACGCTACCCCGATCGGATACGCAGCCGGCGTGCACGCGATCGCCGCCAGCCAGAACTTCCTCGCCATGGAATGGCACCAGCCGCAGCCGGCCTGGCACAAAGACCTGACCGACAAAGGGGACCTGGTGGTGCAGGGTCACATCCCAGTGCCGACGGGGCCGGGACTGGGCATCAAAGTCAATGAAGAAGCGATGCGCCCCCTCTGCAGGCAGGGTGAGTTCTTCACCGATCCTACGACGTATTGGGATTCGCAGTTCGGCGGAGACAAAGCGTACACGTAGAGGGAGGACGTCGAGGCGAGCGTTATACCTTCCGCTTATGAGTGAAGGTATATATGCTTAATTGCCTGTTTGGGCCCGGCGGCCCGGAATGCCGCACAATTCCCGATCGCCGGGCAGCTTCGCGGTATTTGGTCCCTTAACTTCGCGTCTCAGTTTTGGGGTTCACTCCAGTACAGGCATTGACTTTTCACCCTCTGCTTTCCGTGTTTGACCCGCCATTTCTTCTTTTAGGCTGCGGTGGCCTTTGCGGGCTTTGCGCTTACTACGCAATCTTTGGAGATGGGCCCGGCGAGGCGAAATCCCACGCAATGCATTTTGTCTCAGCCTCGGGTCGGATGATGCGCCATCCGGAGAGAGCCCAGCCTCCGGGATCGCGTCCGGATGGCCGACGATCCAATCAAAACGCGAATCCCGAGCCTTCAAGAAACCGACGCACACCGGAAGCCACGCGCACGCACTTCAAGCGGCCCTCGCTTAGTTCTGCTATGAATGCGATTTCCCGGCAATCTCTCGGAGCGGTTCAGCTAGGGGTAAAATCATTCATGAACCAAGAAGAATACTGGCGCATGTTCCATCTTGTCCGGGGCGATGTCGAAGCGGCAATCGGATGCAGCGCTACGTACCTCACCATCAATAGGATATCTGCTGCGGATTATGATACGGCGCAGAAGTTGAACCGCCACGCAGATTTTTGGCGAGCAACCACCTACAGTTTGCAGTCATCGTTTTTCATCGCACTGGGCCGATTCTTCGACAAGACAAAGGGTACATACACGATTGAAGATGTCGTCGATTGCACGATTGAGTATCCGGGCTTTTTTACCAAAGAGGAGTTGCGAAAGCGCAAGCGCGAGGACAGTCAGGTCTTCGGTGATGCCCCAGACCCGGAGTGGATGGCTGAATATCTAGCGAGTGTGCGCGAACCATCAAGGAAGGATTTGGAATTGTTGCGGACGGAGCTTAAGCCGCATATCGAGACGTTTCGCCAGATCTATGAGCCGATCCGACATCAGTATTTCGCCCATCGCGCGAAAAGCTCTAGCGAAGCGATAACTGCTCTGTTTTCGGCTGCGACAGTGGCCGATCTGGCTGAGGTTCTCAAATTCGTCTATGGCCTCATCTCGGGTATTACGGAGATGGCCCACAATGGTGCGCTGCCCGGCCAGTGGAGCGACAAGCACTATGATCGACTGTATAGAGTGTACCAAGAGAGCACGGAAGAGTTGATCAAACGACTGTAGCGCGTGACCTTCATGTCCGCCTGTTCGAAATGAGCCGCCGGCCTTGTGCAGCCCCGCGGGCATGCCGCCTTCCGGTCGTGTCACGCGCGACTCTTCCATTGGTTTTGCCGCCGCGGCTGCAGCAGGTGCTCAAGTCTCTGAACCGATATTCAAAGAAGGATCCGCCGCCATCATCAAGCATCATCGCGTTCGGATGCTGCTTGGGTGTGCGTAGGAAAATGTGGACAAGCTGAACCAACAGATCAAAATCGGTCGCAATGACCCATGCCATTGCGGCAGCGGGAAGAAGTTCAAAAAGTGCCACGGTGCACCGATGTCAGAACCGCCAAAGCAGAACACGATGTCCGCGAAGATTCCGGCCGGCATGCCTGGGATGCTTCAATATCTTGGGTTTGTCGCCATGCCCGCTCCGAAGAAACCGTATGCACTGGTTCAAGGCGGAGGTCCGGGCTTTTACAAAGTGGTCCTCACCCTCTCGCGTCCCGGCCAGCCCCTAATGCGCGAGGGCCAGGTGACTTCCTTCGAGAACATGCAAGGCGATTCGCACTTAGCAATTGCCGACCCTGCCTATCATCCGCCGGGCGTAGCCAAAGACGATGCCGTCGAGCAGATTCTGCTGCAAGCCGTCACCGAAGACGGCGCGTTCAACCTCATCGGAAAGCCAAATGCGCGCGGGTTTCTTGGGCACGTGATTGCGGAGTCGATACAAGCGGCTGACGCACAGGATGCACGCACGAAGGTCTATCGCGCACTGGCGTCTTCGCTGAGCAACATTGCAGCACAACTCGACATGCCGATTTCCGTGTATCAGTCGGACATGGTCGAACTCGCGACAGGAAACCGATTCATCAGCATCGTGAGCCCGCACCTTGAGCGGCCGATGCAGATCGCGCCGACGGCAACGATGTCGAGAGAGTTCCGCAGCCTGATTGCGCTATATCGGGAGGCGCTCAACAGCAACACGGCTCCATTCCAATTTCTCTGCTATTACAAAATCCTTGAAGGGATACGCCAACGCCGGGAGCGACTCATTGCCGAGGCAAAAGCCGCCGGCGGCGAGATTCCGAAGGCGCCGCGGCAAGTCGTTCCGCCCAACAAGACGGAGTTCATCCCTTGGCTTAACGCCGTTTACGGCATGGGCCGCCCTTGGGACTTCATCATGCTGGAGAGTATTTTCGTGCTAGAAGCACGCGGCAAGAAGTTCACCCAGATTATCGTTGACTACCTGCGGCCCGTTCGGGATCGCATCGCTCACGCCGTTCTCGATAGTGGGGAGTTGACGCTATCAGCCGACGAGGACCTTGATATACGCGAGATTTACAAATGGCTCTCCCTTATGAAGTGCATCGCGCGCCACATGCTCAAGAGCGATTTCCCGCAGGAATTCCTCCCCTACTTCAATGAGAAGGGCGAAGTTATCAACCCATGATACGTGGGCGCCGGGAGAGCTCCGCGGTTGTATCGTGAAGGCTGATCGGGTTCTGTGAAGTCTTGGCGGTGTCCCTCGCGGGAGCTGGGCCCGGTTTACGCGCCACTCGTACGAAGCCCAGATTAGAGGCCCGAAGTCCCGATGTGGGAAGCTGCTGGATCAGCAACGTGGAACACGCGTCTGCCTCCCACCACCGGGGTGATCATGGTCAACGGATTACGACACTTGCAACCTGCGGCGCGGCAAGCATTCGCCCGCGTCCCCTGCCGCGCCCACCTCGAGTCTCCGTCGCCCTCTACTTCTCGCTCGGACTGTCGTCGGCCTTCAGATCTCCGAGAGCGTATTGAATCCCCGCCAGCATATGAGCGACAAAGGGGCGCTGGTAGTAGATCTTCTCATCGTGGCCGTGGGCCTCGTAAAATACGCGGCCATTGCCCACGTGCTGAATGTAGCTCAACGCGTAGTCGCCATCGGTTCGCCTGGTGGCTGCCGGCTCTTTGGCCTTATCTTCCGCGCTCATCTTGGCGTAGTTGATGCTCGTCAAAACGTGAACCCGCTTTCGGCTGAAAGAGTCCTGCGCAAACGTGTAGGTCTCATCCACCATCTCGAAGCCGCGGGGCGGGTACATGACGGTCAGCGGACTATGCGGATCGTCGACCTTCACGGGGATCAGCGTCGGATAGCTCCAGTGGAATTTGAAGAATCCGCCGATCATCTGGTTAAACTCGGACCACGTGCCGTCCGGCGCGGGACCACCGGTATGGTAGCTGTCGGTCGCGGCATGGATTCCGGCCAGACCCTTGCCGCCTTTAACAAAGTCCAGGAGCGCCTGCTTGCGAAGGTCCGTGGCCGCCTTGTCGTTCGGGTCGTCCAGGAACGCTCCGGTGGTGCTGTCCAGGAAGATGGCGTCATACTGCTTCAGGTTCTCCGGCGTGATGGCTGCCGCGTCGTAGGTGATGGTGGTCATCCAGGCGCCGGTCCTGTCTCCCAGGTATTCCACCATCTTCGCCGCCAGAGGAATGGAAGTGTGGACCCAACCGGTCGCGCGAGCCAGAACCAGCACCCGGCGCAGGCTCTGAGGCGTGGCGTAGGGCTTGTCCGGCAGCGCGGCCATCATGGCCGAGATGTCGGCGGGGTTCGCAAACTGTCTCTGCGGACAGCCGCGCGTGAAGCCCCCGCTGAATCCTTCCGGCGAGCAGTTCGCCGGTTTCGCGTCCGTAGCCGGCTGCTGCGCGAAGCCCGCGGAGCCGATCCACGCCACGACCATCGTCACCACACCGATTCCCAATACCTTCCGTTTCATATGCGGATGTCCCTTCATTGAAAGACGTCATTATATCCCCGCGCTACCTTCGGCATCGGCGGAGACGCAACTGCCGCCCACGCGGGCATTCCTCGTCCGATCAACTGGTCTCCAGGTGATGCCGGAGCCCGAGCCCGAACCGGATGCGATCGACCTCCTGCAAAGGTCTCAGGAACTCGGGCTCCTCCAGGGGCCAAAGTTGTGCCGGCGGAGCCGAGGATCCGGAGGCCGCCAATACACAGTTGACGGCGCGCCGTGCAGCCTCATTGGCCGCTTCCATGCACGCGATGTCGGTGTAGGTGCGCACGTAATCGGAAGCCAGGAATAGATTGTCCAACTCGATCTGCGCCTCGGGCCGGTACTGGAGCGATCCCGCCGTATTGATCAGCAGAGGCTCCGCATTGGCCGCCTCGCTGGGATTCGGAAACTCGATATCGGGATCGAGGAACCACGCCAGCAGGTTTCCATCGTCCAGGGTCACCGCTCCGCCGTCATTCAGGTGCTGCTTGAGTTGTGCCCAGACCTCGTCCTTGATCTGCTCGGCAGTGCAGTCCTGTGCCGGTTTTCCATAAACCACTCCGGGCGCCTGCCATTCCGATATGTCCACCGAGAGGATTCCCCGAACCGCTGCCGTTGCCCAATTGCAGAAAATCGACATTTTTCCAGAATTGCCGCTGGGAAATCGATGTGAGCGCCCACGGAGAGTCCAGATAGATCGCATGCCCGTTCACTACCGGAATATCCTGCGACAGGTAGAACTGAATGCCGTTCATCCATCGGGTCTGCAATTTGTCCAGGTGCGCGATGGATGGCGCCGCACGCCGCAGGTCATCGCGTGAGCAGCGACGCCATTCGCTCCACCGGCAGGGCCGCGACATAAAAATCGGCTTCGATCCGTGGACCCGCATCCACGGCGACTCCGGTGACATGGGCGCCATCCGTTTCGACCCCGGTCACACAGGCTCCCGGATGGAATTCCACGCCGGAGTTTCTGAAGGTATTGCGTCCACGGATCGATCCAGACATCGTTCGTCGGACCCGAAAGCAGACGATCGAACACCCGGTCCGGCGAAATCAAGCCATACAGCAACTGCAATTGCGTGGCGCCGACCGTACGCGCGCTGCTCTCCTCCGCCCGCATCGCCACCAGGGAACGGGTTAGGCCCTGCCCCAGGTACGCCTGGTACGCCTTCGACATGCGCGGCGCCGCGATAAATTCCCACCAGG
Organism: Terriglobia bacterium; assembly: GCA_963796675.1. Lineage (GTDB taxonomy): Bacteria > Acidobacteriota > Terriglobia > Bryobacterales > Bryobacteraceae > CAWCDJ01. The sequence continues at coordinate 110,905 of CAWCMS010000008.1, read as the reverse complement.
CGATCTTTTCGAATTCCGCCAGCCGCCGCTCGGGGCAGCTGGTGGCCACAATCAGCAGGCGGCTCACGAAGTAAGCTAACTCATCGGCTGGGACACCGAAAGGAGTAGAAAAGCTCCGTGAGAAATACCTGTAGATCCGCCAGCGTCTGTGGGCAGCGCGCAACCCAGGTAATCTCGGACTGGCCGCATCTCGCCAGCAGGATGCGGGTTGCCACCGTAAGATTGTCGAACGTGTTCCTGTGGGCGCCGTAGGGAATGCGCCGCATCGTATCGGTGACGTGCTTGTAGAATCCGGGGAAGAACCGGAAGCCGTGTTCACCGGGAAGCGGCATGCGGTCCGGGAGGGCCGAGCCGGGCACAGGGATGCTGCGCGCCTTGCCGCCCATCACCGGCTTCTTCTCGAAGACGCGCACGTGGAAGCCGCGCTCCGCCAGTTCATGCGCGGCGCTCAGGCCCGCCACGCCGCCGCCCAGGATCGCTACTGTCTGTGGCATTCCGTCATTCTATGCCTGGCGGGGTCCGTGTAAGTTGATGGCCCGGATAGTATCGGCGGTACCGCGGCTTTCTCACTTCGGACGGATTCTGAACGCCACCGCGCCAGCAGCCACAATGACCACAGACATCACGGAGCGCAGTGGGTGGGCGTGATCATGTTGTACTGCGCCGTACGCCCACAGGCCAACTTCCGGTTTCGTAATCGGGACATCACGCGAGTGATCGTCTCGGCCGCTCTTCGTGAGAATTCGCCCGGTCCCGGATTTATGTGATGCCCAAATAGCCTAGACTCGAAGGAGTACCCCTTGGGACCGGTTAAGTCGGTCTTTGCATGAGAAAACTTCATATCGGAATCATAGATATTGTTTCGAGGGGCCCCACGCGAGCGTTGTATGCTCGCGTAATGAATCCCAATCTCGCCAGCATCATGCCTCAGGTGATTGGTGCATGGTGCAGGCAAGAGGGGCATGATGTTACCTTCGTCTGCTATACCGGTCTTGAAGATCTGATCGGCGAACTACCCTCCAAGGCCGATCTGATCTTCATCTGTGCGTTCACTGAGGCAGCGCATACGGCATATGCCTTGAGTAACCTGTTCCGCTCGAAGGGAGCCATCACCGCGATTGGTGGGCCTCACGCTCGCTGCTATCCGGAAGACGCCCTGCGGTACTTCGATTACGTCTTGGGGTTTACCGACAGGGAGACGCTCCGCGGCATCTTGTGGGATTGCTCCGAACATCGGCCGGTCGGCGTCCACGTCGCAGCCACGCAGCAGCCGAGAACACTCCCGGGCGTGCGCGAGCGCTGGCCATTTATCGAACCTACTCTCAAGAAAGCGCCTCTCATCAAAATCATTCCGATGCTCGGTAGCCTGGGGTGTCCGTATACCTGCAGCTTCTGCATCGATGCCGCGGTCCCCTACCAGCCGATGGACTTCGACGGGGTTCAAGACGACCTCCGGTTCCTGCTGAAGAAGTTCAGGAGACCTATGGTAGCCTGGCACGATCCCAATTTCGGTGTCCGGTTTAATGATTGCCTGGACGTAATTGAGCGAGCGGTGCCGCCTGGCCGTATCGACTTCCTCGCCGAAAGCAGTCTGTCTCTTCTTTCGGAAGCACACCTGAAGCGGCTCAAGCACAATGGCTTCAAAGCCCTCCTGCCAGGCATTGAGTCGTGGTTCGATCTGGGCAACAAGTCGAAGACCGGCGCACAACTGGGGATGGATAAAGTACGTCAGGTGGCCGAGCACGTAAATTTGATCCTGAGCTACATACCGTACGTACAGACGAACTTCGTGCTGGGACTCGATACCGACGAAGGGGCGGAACCCTTTGAACTCACGAAACGATTTCTGGACCTGACGCCGGGGGCATTCCCTGGTTATTCGCTGCTCACGGCGTTCGGCCGCGCCGCGCCGCTCAACCTGGATTACCAGCGGGCGAACCGTGTACTGCCCTTTCCGTTCCATTTCTTGAACAACAACCAGGCCATGAACGTCAGGCCCAGGCATTATTCCTGGCGTGACTTCTATGACCATGTCATTGATCTCACCCGGTATTCATTCTCCTGGAAAGCGATTGTCCGCCGCTTCCGCGCGACGGTCGGGCTGACCGCTCGCGGCATGAATGTCGTGCGGGCGATTTCAACGGAAGGGTTTGGAAGGCTCAGGTACTATAGAGACGTTCGCCGGCGACTAGACAAGGACCCGCAATTCCTCCCCTATTTTGAACAGGCAACCACCGAGATCCCTCGATTCTACCTTGATCTCGTGCGAAAAGACTTGGGGACGTTGTGGGAGTGGCTTCCGGAAGGAGCGCTGCATCACGATCCCAACGCCTATTTAAGGGCGGAGCGTTTGCGGCAGCCCCTGATCCGGGGAACCTCGATCGAATAGCCGCTGCTGTAGTGGCCCCGGGAGCTAAAGGTATAACGCGTCGAACCGGAGCGAAAGGTTCGAAATGCGATACTTTGGGAGGAAATGGTCGTCAAAACATTCGTCCTTCCTTTCATCTTCGCCGCCGTTGCCGTGGCCGCCGAACCGAGCCTTGCCTACCGCTCCGTCGACCCGTTCATCGGAACCGGCGAGGACGGCCATACCTTCCCCGGCGCTACCGTGCCGTTCGGCATGGTGCAATTGAGTCCCGATACGCAGATTCGTCACTTCAAGCAGAGCTACAAGTGGGCGGCCGGCTACCGCTACGAAGACACCACGCTGCTCGGCTTTTCGCACACGCATTTTTCCGGCGCGGGACATTCCGACCTCGGCGACTTCCTGCTGACGCCCATCTCCGGCGACGTGAAGCTCGAGCCTCAGCAAGCCGGCCAGCCCGGCTCAGGCTACGGCTCGCGGTTCAGCCACTCCTCGGAAGTCGCGCGCCCCGGCTACTACGCCGTCACCCTCGACGATTACCGCGTACGCGCCGAGTTGACCGCCACCACGCGCGTCGGCCTGCACCGCTACACGTTTCCCGCGGGCGCGCCGGCGCGCGTTCTGCTCGACCTCCGCTCGTCGATCTACAACTACTCCGGAAAGGTATTGTGGTCGCGGGTTCGCATGCGCGAAGACGGCGCCATCACCGGCATGCGCGAGACCCGCGGTTGGGCGCCGGGCCGGCAGCTCTATTTCGCCATGCGCTTTTCCAGGAAGCCCGTCAAGACGGAACTGATGGATCGGGAGCCGGCCGTGGAATACCGCGGCTTCAAGAGCCCGGGCACCAATCCCGCCGATACCGCGTCGATCGAAGGCCGCGGCCTGCTCGGCGTCTTCGACTTCGGCGAGCTCGACGCGCCCCTGGTCGTGAAGTTGGCTCTCTCCACGGTGAGTGAAGAGGGGGCGCTTGCCAATCTCGAAGCCGAGGCGCCGGGTTTCGATTTCGATCGGGTGCAGGCAGCCGCTCGGATGGCCTGGGAGGCGGCGCTCGCAGCCGTAGAAGTGAAAGCGCCGGAAAACACGCTCAAGAATTTCTACACGGGCCTTTACCACGCTCTGCTGGCGCCCAGCGTCGCCATGGACGTGGATGGCAGCTATCGCGGGCCGGATAACCAGGTCCATAAGGCCGGCGGATTCACGTTTGTCTCGACGTTTTCCCTCTGGGATACGTACCGTGCCGAGCAGCCCCTGATGACGCTGATCCAACCCGAAAAACGGACCAACGACGTGGTGCGGTCGCTCGTCGATTCGCAGCAAAAGAGTCCCTTCGGCATTCTGCCGGTCTGGCAATTCCAGGGGATCGAGACGTGGTGCATGATCGGCTATCACGCCGTGCCAGTCATCGCCGATGCCTATATGAAGGGCATTCGGGGATACGATGCCGATGCGGCGCTGAAAGCGATGATCGCGAGCGCGACCTATGGTCCTTACGGACACTTGGACGATTACATGAAGCTCGGCTATGTCCCCACCGACAGGGACCCGGAGGGCGCTTCGAAGACCGTCGAATATGCCTTCGACGATTGGACCATCGCGCGCATGGCGAAAGCCATGGGGCGCGCCGGGGTAGCCGCTGAGTTTACGAAGCGCGCCGGTTATTGGCGCAACTCCTTCGACCCCGCACTAGGGTTTGTGCGGCCGCGGCTTTCGAGCGGCGCCTTCGCCGAACCGTTCGATCCCGCCCGCGCCGGCGCCAACAGCGGATTTACCGAAGGCAACGCCTGGCAATACTCGTGGTATCAGCCCCAGGACGAAGCGGGTCTGATTCAACTCCTCGGAGGCGACGAGAAGCTGGTCGCCAAGCTCGACGCGATGTTCAACGCCAAGGTCGATCCGAAACAATACGCTGACGTCGAAGATATCTCCGGGATGATCGGCCAGTACATTCACGGCAATGAGCCGAGCCACCATCTCGCCTATCTCTATAACTATGCGGGCCAGCCCTGGCGCACCCAGGAACGGCTGAAGCAGATTGTCGAGAGCCAATACCGGCCGTCGCCCAACGGCCTCGTGGGCAATGACGATCTGGGACAGATGTCGGCATGGCTCGTATTCACGTCACTCGGTTTCTATCCGGTGGCGCCGGGGTCGAACGAATACATCATCGGCCGCCCCTTCGTAGAGCAGGCGGTCATCCACCTCCCCAACGGCAAGCAATTCCGCGTAACTGCCGAGGGCCTGCGCGATGCCAACCCGTATGTCGGCACTGTGCTGCTCAACGGCAAGCCACTCACGCGAGCCTATATCCGCCATGAAGAGATCCTGGCCGGTGGCGAGTTGAAGTTCGTAATGAGCGATCATCCCAATAAGTCCTGGGCAACGTCGCTAAGTGAACGTCCATTCTCGATCTCGATGCGGAGTCGCTGAACTGGTCCGCGTGCTCTTGCCCGGAGCTCTCTCTCTGCAAGCTTCCCTCGGTCACAGAGCGGGCTGGTACATCTGGTCAGCCGATGCCGCGGCGATGCCTAGTTCGGTGGCGACGGCGTCGACTGCGTGCTGGGCGATGTTCAGGTCTACCCGGCCGTCGGAGGTGAAGTATGGGCCAATATAGCGCTCGTAGTATCGCTGAACTTCATCACGGGTCAGCCGGCCAAGGAACTTCGCGATGTAGTCGACGGCCAACTGGGGTTGTTCGGCGATCGTGAGAAGGGCTCGCTGGTTGGCCCGTACCAGCGCCTGCAGCGCCGGGTTGTCGAGCGGGATACGAGCGGGGTCCACGGCGATTCCCACGGTGGGGATCTGGAAGTGGTCGCCGACCCAGGAGAGGACCGAAAATCCCTCCTCGCCGGCGACCTCTTCGGGCGCTAATGTGCTGCCCACGTAGGCCGCATCGATCGAACCGTCGCGAAGGCGCCGCAGATCCATCTGGTAGTCACCCGGGGCTCGCACGACGCATTGCAGGTCGCGATCGGGGTCGAGACCGTTCCTGCGCAGCACGATCCGGGCGAAACAACCGGGGGCCGTATGGGCGGCGTGGACCGCCAGGCGGCGCCCACGAAGATCCGCCATGGATTTTACATCGGCGCTGCCGAGGAACCAGAACAGCGGACGATGGGTATTGACGCTGAGCACTTTCCAACCGATGCCGTCGGTCAGTCGCGACAACAGAGCCCGGCCCAGACCGATCGTCGCCCCGCGGCGCAGTCGCTCCGTTTGCCAGCCGACTCCGTCGCGGATGGCGACGTGGACACCTTCGTCCTCGTAATAGCCCTCCTGGTCGGCAACATAGGCGACCAGTTCCTCGTGGATACCGCGCCCGACATAGGCCAGGTCGATTGTGTGCACTGCCAAGAGCCCCTTCCTGATCTGGTGACTTCCGTAGCCGGCTTCAATCCATGGCAAGGCCGCCGTTGACTGGGAGGTAGTGGCCGGTGGTGAAACCGGCATCCTCACTTGCCAGGAACGCCACGGTCCCGGCCACCTCCTCGGGGCGGACGAGGCGCCCCATCGGATTGGCGGCGCCGAGTTCATGTACCTGCTCGGCCGTCAACTGCTTGGTCACCTTTGTTTCGCCCACCGTGGCGGGCGCGACGAGGTTCGCCGTTATCCCGTCGGGCGCCAGTTCGAGTGCGATGTACCGGACAAACTGGTCTAGTGCAGCCTTGGCGGTGCCCAGCGTAATCATCCCGTCGCGGGGCTGGCGGGACAACCCCGTGCTGAGATACACCAGCCGGCCATAACGGCGGGAAATCATCCCCGGCACAACCGCTTTGGTGATCAGGAATGCGGCGCGCAGCTCCCGGTCCAGCTTGCCGCCCAGTTGCTCCCAGCTCAAATCGCCGAACGAGGTGACGTCAAAAGGGATCAATGCGTTGTGCACGAGCACGTCGACCCGGCCCCACCGCTGTTCGGTTTCGTTGACCATCGCGGCGACATCATCGGGCGCCGTGACATCGGCGTGAATCGCCACGGCCTCGCCGCCGGCTGCGCCGATGGCTGCCACCACCTCCTCAGCCTGCTGGGCACTGGCGTGATAATTGACGACCACCCGATCCCCCCGCTCCGCGAGGACCAGTGCGGTCGCCGCACCGATTCCCCGACTGGCTCCTGTGATCACCGCAACACGACGCATCAGTGGTCCCTCCGTCGTGCCGCGCGGCGAGGTCGAAGATCGGACTCCTTCCGGCGGAATGGTCCTCACCATCGCCCGCCGCCTTGTGACTGCCTCATATACGTCCATGATCGCCTGGCTGCCGCCTGCCATCCGTTACGGACCTAACTGTTTGAGTCAACACTATATTGGTTGATACGATTTTCGTAGTTGGGTCGTACTTAGGGCGCTCCTGGCAAGCCCCTGTCGCCATACCGGTGAGCCGCGACTTGGCGCATCGATAGCGGAGCCACGATAGGGATCTGAGAAAATACACCATGGAACAACGTAGCGGAAACAGGCGGAGGTTTGAATGAAGGTCATTCTATTTGGCGCGACGGGCATGGTGGGAAAGGGCGTCCTTCGCCAGTGCCTCCTCGATCCCGGTGTTGATTCCGTGCTCTCGATTGGCCGCAGTCCCTCCGGCGTCTCGCATCCGAAGCTGCTGGATCTCGTCCGGGCGGACATGTTCGACTTCCACCTCAACGCGGCCGAGTTGAATGGCTACGACACGTGCTTCTTCTGCCTCGGCGTCTCCTCCGTCCGCATGCACGAGGCCGAATATACCCGCCTCACGTACGACCTCACGCTCGGGTGGGCTCACGCGTTGGCGCGAGTGAATCCAGCGATGCGATTCCTCTACGTCTCCGGTATGGGCACCGGGGGCAAGTCGATGTGGGCACAGGTGAAGGTCCGCACGGAGAACGATCTCCTCGCGCTCTTTCCCGCGGCGACCATGATCCGCCTCGCCGCCCTGCGCCCCATGCATGGCGAACGCTCGAAGGCGCCCGGCGCCGGCATACTGCTTACCCTGCTGTCGCCTCTCTGGCCGATCCTCCAATGGCTCTGGCCGAAGGGCATCATCACAACCGAGGAACTAGGCCGCGCGATGATCGTCGCGGCCCGCGAAAGCGGCCCCAAGCGTGTCTTGGAGAATGCCGACCTGGTGGCCTTGGCGCGCCGGGCCGGCAAATAGAGAGAAGAGGGCGGTCAGGCGGTTGGACGGAGCGATGCGGCCATCTTCGCGCGCACGAATGCCATGCAGCCCGGCACCTGTGTGGGGGTCAATCCGTGGAGCAGGAGCGGGCCTTGGAAATGATACTTGCGTAATAAGCGCAGGTACCGCTCGTAGTCGAGCACTCCTTCGCCGGCGGCCTTGTGCCCCGCTTCTCCATCATGGTCCAGATCCTTGGCGTGAGCCAGGACGACGTCCTTGCCCACCAGTGCGAAAGCCTCGTCGAGAATCTCCTTCATGCGCGGTAGTTCACCCGCGTGGAAGAGATTAGCCGGATCCATCGTGACTTTCAGGTGCGGCGAGCCGATCTCATCCAGAAGGCGGCGGGCCTTCCGGGCGGAGCCCACCACGTTGCTCATCTCGGGCTCGAAGGCCAGGACGACGTTCGCCTGCCGCGCGATATCGGTCGCCTCGCGGACGCAGGCGGCCATATCCCGCCACGCTTCCGGAGAGTCGTTGTCCGGATGAGGCCGCCACATGCTGTTCGGGTCTCGCGTGCCGGTGCAGATATGAACGAAGGAGGTGCCCATCTGCGGGCATGCCTCGGCCAGCACGCGTAGCCGCCGCAACCCCATCCGCCGGTGTTCCACATCCGGATGAGTCATATTGAAGGTGCCGGTCACGCTGGCTACGGCGATCCCGCGGCTCGAAGCTTCGCGGCGGATTCTCCCGGGCAGTTCCGCGGGAATCTGATCGGGCATCTCCGGCAGATTGGCGCATGCCATGCTCATCTGCACACAGGCGAGCCCACAAGCTCTCGCCGCATCCAGTCGCGCTTCGAGCGTCCCCGTCGTGAATGTAGTCGCGAGCAGGATGCCGATCTGCGGAGATTCAGTCTCCCTTGCCTCTGCCCGATCTTGACCGCAAGTGGCTCCAGCCGCGATGGCCCCGGCCAGGTAGACGAACGCGCGCCGGCTGCGGCGGCCGCTGTCGGCAGGCATGCATTGGGACCTGCGTGTCTGAATTTCCATTTGGGGCTCCAGGCCGTGCTCAGTATACACCCAGCCGCTTTCCGCGGAATTCGCCATCGCCGGCGGCTGGTGTCCGGGCGAGAGCACTCCGCTGGCCGGCTCCGCGTGGGCTCGGATAAGCATAAGGCCCCAATCGCAGCATGGGCACGCCGGCCAGCGCCAGGGCCGCCGCGAAACAAACCAGCATCAGGTGGTAAGAGCCTGTCCTGTCGTACGAAACGCCCATGGCGAAGGGACCGAGCCCTGCTCCCAGCATGAAGATCGAGAAGAAATAGCCATAGATCTCGCCGAAGCACCGCATACCCAAATAGCGGGACAACAGGAAGGCGATCAGATCCACCTCGGCGCCGACGCCGATCCCGACCAACACCGCACCGAGTGCTGCCCGTTCCGGTCGCAGCGTCGTCAACAGTACGACGATTCCCACCAGGGGAGCCAGAAAGAACACCGCGGCGACGTAAGGTGCGTGGATGCGATCCAGCAAAAAGCCGGAGAGCAAACGGCCTCCGATTAAGGCAATGCCCGCGAGGCCTATCATGGCGGTGGCGCCTTGCGGGGAGACTCCGCGGTCCGCCATCAGCGGGACCAGGTGAGAGATGACGCCTCCGGTTGTTCCGGAGACGATGAAGAAGCTGAAGGCAAGAGACCAGAATCGAGCGGTTCGCAACGCTTCCATGCCGGTGAGACCCGGCATCGCCGCGATTGAGGTCCTCTGCACAGCGATCTGCTGGTCCGTGGCCGGCCTGCCAACGAACAACGCTACCGCGGGAAAGGCGAGAGCGAAGGTCAGCACCCCGAGCCCGGCGTATGCGCCCCGCCAGCCGGCAATCCCGATCATCATTTGCGCAAACTGGGGAACCAGAGCAGCGCCCAGGCCGACTCCCGCCATGGCGATGCCGAGCGCCAGCCCGCGTTGATGATCGAATCGTGCCGAGATCGCCTTGGCATAGATCAGCGGCGTTTGGCCGGTCGCCCCAAGCCCCATGAGTGCGTAGAGTGCGATGAAGGCCGCGGGAGATGCAGGGACCCACGCGACCGACGCGGTAGCAAAAGAAAACACCACGATCGCGGGAAGCGCCACCGAGCGAATCCCGAATCGATCTACCAGGCGGCCCACCACCGGCGTTGCGATTCCCGTCATCCAGAGCCCTACGACCATGGCGGAAGAGACCATGCCGCGACTCCACCCGAATTGTCGTGTGATGGGCGGCAGCAGTGTCCCAATCGTGAACTGCATGACCGGACCGTTTCCGACCAGGAGACCCAGCACGGACGCAAGTACGATCCGCCAGCGATTGCTTAACTTCACACCCATAAACCGGAAATGCTCATCGATCGCTATTTTCTTCGTCGTTTGGATCATCGGCGGGCCGGGCGGCCCGCCGGAATGATCGGGAGTTACTGGTTCGGTGCCGCCGGCAGCCAGTTGTCTACGATGACCTTGCCGGATGCAAGTGAGCAGCCTGCGAATGCGGTTATGCCATACACGGGATTACCATTGCAGCCCCACCAGTTGGAATCGGCGTAAACGGTGGCTGTCCCCATGTTGTCCACGCCGAGTCTGCCGCCGAGGCTGTTTCGCTGGATTCGCACCTCGCCCCCCGCGGCGATGGCGATCGAGACCGTCTCACCGGTAATCGTGTTATCGGAAATCACCAGGCCGGTGATCGGCACAACGCTCGAAACGTGAATGCCGGTAGGTCCCGGGTCGCCCGCGTCTGGTCCATTCCCGCTGATCTGGTTCCCGACGACCACGTTATTATTCAGGTTCTGGCCCGGCGCGTGGCCGTGGATCGCAACGCCCGGAATTCCATTGCCCGTAAGTTGATTGTTGATGACGACGTTGCCGTAGTTGGCCGTGCCCGGCGCGCTGGCGAAGATGCCGACCTCCCCGGTCTTGGTGCCATTACCGGACGAAACATTGCCGCTGATCGTATTGTGGTAAACCCCCAGCGGCGTCGCGGAACCCGTCATCGCCGCTTGAACGTGAGAGGCGAGCGTGATGCCGCAGTCGAGCACGTTGTTGATCACCTTGTTTCCCGCGATCACGTTCTCGAAGTTCGCGCCCGAATCGTCGGTGATCAGGATACCGCCGGCATTGTTCCGCACTGTGTTGTTCAGGACGCGGGTGTGATCCGCGCCTTCGAGGTGAATGCCCTCGCCGCAGTCATCACCTTCATTGGTCTCGAAAGCGGGGATGCCGGGGCAGGAGTTAATGCCTGTGGCGTCGGTCGTCAGGCCCGTGTTATTGCCGGTCACAACGTTGTCCGCGATCGTGACGTAACTCGCGTTGGCCACGAGAATCCCTTCGAATTTTGCGTTCTGAATGGTGAGTCCGGAGATCAGGACGCTGGCGAGGCCCGGATTGTCGATGCCGTCTACGTAGACGCCCCAGGAGAGGCCGGTCGCATCGATGATCGTTGTGGCCGCGCTGGCGCCGTTCAGCGTCAGCTGTTTCCCGATGGTCACGGTTTCCGCGTAGGTTCCCGGAGCGACATTGATGATATCGCCCGAGTTTGCGGCGGCTACGGCGGCGGCGATCGTTGTCTGGCAACCGGTCCTGCCGGCTGGATCGACGCAGAGGACGGCTGCGGCGGCGGGCCGCGCGATCGAGAACATCAACAAAGTGATGCAGCAAGCAGCTCCGCCGGCTCCCATTCGGGTCGCCGGGCGTGCTGCGTAGGAAGTGAGCGCGTGGTTCTGGAAAAGCATCGGATCCTCTCTGTCAGGGAATTTGCCGGGTGTGTACACCGGGGCGTGAAGCGGAGTATACATGTGGCGTCGGCGTCCTGGCAAGGAATCTTGCGACAGCCCCTTAGCGCCTGCCACCGTCGCAGTCTGCCTTCGTCCCCTATTGCGTATTTCGGGGATGAAAACTGGCATGCCTACATAGAAAATCGTGTCAACATCGCCGCGGTCCTGGTACTACCGGGCTCTCTTGGGCGCGATGACGACTTCGGTCTCGGTCTGCTCGTTAAAGACCCCAGTCGGATTCAGGCTGAGCAGTGTTTTGGTCAGTTCCGCCTCAAAAGCCATAGCATCGTCGCCGAATAATGGCCTGGCGGAACTTGATATTGAATAGATGCATCCGATGATCGAATTTATGTCTCGCGTGATAGTGCTCGGGAACTCATGAGCTGTGAAATTGGAGAAGTATTCTGACCGGACCAGCGCTGGTTCGTGTTCAGGTTCTTGCGGATTGGATCTCGGATGCCGGGTTCGCGGGCCAAGGAATTTTGGAACGATCTGATCGGCCACCGGTTCCCAGCTCTCTTGTGGACGTCGCTTGCCTGCGTTCACCAGCGCAAGTCCTCCTCTGTCTGTTATGAGAGTCGCGAGTTTCCGGAGCACTTCATCACGATCCATCCAGTGAAAGGCGTGACCGATTGTGGTGACTCGAAACGCGTCCGCCTCGAGCGAAACGTCCTCGGCTCTGGACCACAGCCACTGGATGTTCTGTCCACCCCGTAATGCGGCTAAACGTCGCCCCTCGGCGATCATATCTGCATCTGGATCGACGGCGACAACCTCCCCGACGGCGTAGGAAAGCGGGATTGCGATGGTGCCTGGACCGCATCCCAAATCCAGGGCGCGGACGCCCTTGCTGAGTTGGTAACGCTCGACGATGAAATCGATTGCCGCCCGCGCGTATGGCGCACGAAAACGGTCATAATACGGCACCGTGCCGGCGAACGGCGAGGCGTCCGGTGAAGCTGGCATTACTTAATTGCATCACACTACCCGGTCGCCGCCGCCTCACGCGATCTTCAGCAGCTTCTCCGCATTCCCATGCGTGAACTTTTCGCGATCCACCGGAGCGAGCGTTATCTTTTCGAGAAACTCGCGGCCCGCTTCGTTCGGGGCGTACGGATAGTCCACTGAGAACAGCATGCGGTCGATGCCCACCACCTCGAGACACAGATTGAAGGGCGGCGGAGTGAAAATTCCGCTGGTCGTGATGTGGATGTTGGAGTGGAAGTAGTCCGCGAATTCCTTCTGCAGGTTGGCGAACGGCGTCACCACAGCGTTGATGCGCGCCAGGAAGAACGGAATCATCTCACCCATATGCCCGATGAGGATTTGCAGGTTGGGATGCCGGTCGAAGACGCCATTGGCGATCAGGCGGATGGTGTGCAGCCCGACTTCGGCGTGCCATCCCCATCCGGCGATCGAGAGCATGCGCGCCAACCCCGGTTCGAGCCCCGAGAAATAGGCCTGGCGTACCGGTTCCGGCGGCGGCGCGGGATGAATATAGATCGGCACGCCGAGCGCTTCCGCGCGTTCCAGCAGGGGCGTAAAGAACGGGTCATCGAGAAATCGCCCCTGCGTGACGCCGTTGATCAATGCGCCTTTGAACCCGGCCCCGACCGCCCATTCCAACTCCGCCGCCGCGGCCTGCGGGTCGGCGACCGGCAGCGTGGCGAACGCCGCGAACCGCCTCGGGTGGCGTGCGACCGCTTCGCCGAGTTCCTCGTTCACGATCCGGCACAGCGGAATCGCGCGCGCCGCCGGCAGAATTTCGGGCGACGGATGCGTGTGCGACAGCACCTGGATGTCGATGCCGGCCTTGTCCATGTCGGCCAGTCGCCGCGCGCCCAACTCGCTCAGATTCGCCAGCCGGTCCCCCGCTATCCGCTCGCCCGCGGAGTTGGCCGTGCGGAAATAATCACCCGCCTCGCCGATCTCCTGGTTCACACGCTCGCTGCGATAGTGCTCTTCCAACGTGATCAGTCGCATAGCTCCGATTGTAAGCTGGCCGCGGTGAGCGTGCCTCGACACTGAGTTCAAAAAGCCAAGGACTCGGTTTTCGTGGCGGATCGGAGCGGATCAGGGCGCTACCTGTGTACAGCGGGAGGTTCGAAGGTCTGAAGTATCGCGGCTGGGCATGAACCGCGCTCAGTACCGTCGAGGTGCTCGGTTCCGCGCGGCAGCCGTTGGTATTCAAACTCCGGCGCATGAAACTCCGCGAGTTGCACCGACTCACTCAGACCGGCGTCACTCGACCGGAGAGGGTTCCGGCCGTTCCAGGCGGTTTTCTCTTCGGGAGTAAGGCTCTGGCCCGACGCTTCCAGCGCCTCGACATAAAAGACGACGTCGCGGCCGAGTCGGTCCGTCCTCTGGTTCGATGGACGAAAGTTCAAGGAGATCCACCGGCGTAGCCCGGCCGGTGTGGAACGGGCGCCGCTCGATTTCATCGCCGCGGTCGCCGCCGCGATTGTCTGCGCACCGGGTCCGCTGAACTGCGTGGCCCGATCGATCATGAATGCGTAATCCACCTCCGTGGGTACAATCCCTGCGCTCGCATAGAGGCGATAGTATTGCGCGATCTTTCCACCGTCGGCTGTGGAGGACGCGTAAAGCGCATCGTAGACCCGTTGCACTTGCGGAGATGCCCCGAATCGGGCGAACCCGTCCTTCCACTGCTGGCGAAGCTGCGGATCGATCCATATCTTGCACAGAAATGGCCCCACGTCCTTCGCGTCGAGGCGCGACAGGCGACGGACGTCCCCAGAAGTCGAACCGAATGAGCCATCGACTACCGCTTTCATGCTTGGGTCGCTATCGACAGCAAACAGAATTCTCTGGACCTCGCCGCCCCCTCCCGCGGTCGCGCCTCGTGGTCCCCAGGTTAGAAAGGAAGTCGGATCGTTCGAGTGGCAGGTAGTCTGCCCGTGCGCAGGATCGTAAAGCGGGCGGCTCTGGCAGAAATTCCACTCGGCACGATCGTAGTCGGTTGCCTCCTGGGTTAGAACGATAACCATGGCTCGTTCGTAAACGGATGGCTTGGAACGGCCGGGAAACAGAATCGTCCAAAGCCCATCCGTAAGAGCCCCGTTACGCGCTTCGGAGGCAGGCGGCAGTGAGTTCTGCAAACCGGGACAGGAAGCAGCCTTCTTGATCGCATCGCGCATTTTCGACCCGAACAGGCCGTTAACCACCAAAGCCGGTGCCGGCCTGCAATCCGGGGGCAGCTGATTTAGCTTATTCTGCACCTCTGCGAGGTATCCGAACTTACCCCCGTTAAGAGCGACGCCGCTATATCGAGCGATGATCGGGTCAGCCGCGCGGAGCAGGAACGGGCAAAGGACGGCGACGAAGACGATGAGAGATCGGCTCTGCACGGCCTTGAATTATATACCGCGCAGCGGCTTCATCCACGTTCTGCCTTCGACTCCGCCCGCCCACGCTCGCAGCGCGTCACTCAGGACGGCGCGTCAGTATTCCCTCGTAGTTACGATGCCGGGCTGCGGTACCGGATATCTGCCCGCGGCGTTTGCAACTAGTTTCCCGCTTGTTGGCACCATTTTTATGTAGAATTGTTTTGGCGTACTCAAGGTATGGGTCGTCCACCTCTGAGTATCGACATCGCGTCAAGGGATCAAAAAGAGCTTGTAAAGTTGCTGAGCGGCGGCGTCCAGCAGGTTCGGGTTGTCCTGCGCGCCAGCGCTGCTGCGATTGTCGAAGGGCGCCAGCGCTCCGCAGATCGCCAAGTGGTCCCGCTGACGGCCCAAGCCATACGAAATATCGGCCGTCGTTACCAGCGAGGCGGTTTGGATCGGGCACTGTATGAAAGACCGAGGCCTGGTGCAGCGGAAGTACTCGATGCAAGCGAGAAGCAACGTTTGATGCGATGGTATGTAGTAGTCCGCCGGAAGGGCGCGCCCGTTGGACAGTGCGCCTCGTGGCGGAGGAAGCCGTGAAACGCAAGTTAGTTCCGCGCGTCGGAAGGGAAACGGTTCGGATTCTCCTGTTGAGCCACGACCTGAAGCCGTGGCGGGAAAAAAATGTGGGTAGTGGCGGACCTGGATGATGAGTACATCGCCAAGATGGAAGACGTCTTGGAAGTGTACGAACGGCCGTATAACAGGCAGGAGCCGGTGATCTGTGTGGATGAGAAGCCGATCACCCTGCACGCCGACGTGCGGCCCGCCTCGCCGGCGACTCCCGGGCGAGAAGCGCGACGGGATAACGTAGACGGAGCCGGGGATTCCATGGTGAACGTTTCTATGCCCGGCGCCATTTCGTGCTCGCATCCGAGCATCTGGTCAAACGTGATTTCCCGGCCCGTGTTGGCGGCCATGCGGCCCATGCTCGCCACCAGGCTCGCCTCCACACCGCGTTTGACCTCGTTATAAGGTCGGTCGTCTCGGATGGCGTCCACCAGATCGTTCCACTCGTTTTGATATGGATCCAGCTCGTCCGGGCTCACCTTGGATTCCCAAATCAGGTTTGCCGGGGTCGCCGTCTGACTCTTGTATAGGCTGGATGGCTGCCCGCAATCGCCGCTCTTGGAGGCGACCGCCATGCCCTTGGCCCCGTGCAGACAGCTGATGTAGATCTCCTCGCATCCGTTCATGCAGCGCCCGTCAAATAAGAACTTGGTGCCGTCCGAATACGTGTATTCCACCGAATAGACATCAAAATTCTGATCGACGTAGGCAACGCCTTCGGGACTGACCTTGTAATGCCGGCCGCCCAACGCCTGCGCCTTTACCGGCCATTCGTTCTTCATCCACCCCAGATGATCGATGATGTGGATATAGAAGTCATTGAAGCAGCCTCCGCTCGCCCAAATAAAGCTGTGGAAGCGCTTCACCTGGTAGAGCAGGTCGGTGATATCGGCCGGTTTCGGCGGCGAGAGGAAATATCCACCGGGGCCATGCATGCGGTAACCACGCTGCAGAATGATCTCGCCGATCTCCCCGTTATGGACACGGTCGGCCAGTTCCTGCAGAGCGCGGCTGTGACGCGACATGAGACCTACACCCACCTTGAGGTTCTTGGCTGAAGCCTCCTGGCCGAGCGCGAACATGCGCTTGCTGGTCGGTCCATCGGCCGTCAGCGGCTTTTCCATAAAGATATTCAGGCGCTTCTGGATCGCGTAGGTGAAGTGTACCCAGCGAAACGCCGGGGGTGTTGCGCAGATGGCGATATCCCCCGGCTTCAAACAGTCCATCGCATGCTGGTAAGCGTCGAAGCCGAGAAACTGGCGATCCGGCGGTACATCCACCTGACTCGGGAAGCGGCTTTGTAATTTGTTCAGGTCGCTCGCCAGGCGTTCCGGGAACAGGTCCGCCATCGCGACCAGTTTGACAGGGCTGCGCTTGACAGCTAGCGCGTTCGCCGCCGCGCCGCCGCCGCGGCCCCCACAGCCGACCAGCGCTACCTGGATCAGGTCGCTGCCCGCCGCGTGGACGGGAGGCATCGCAACGTTGGCCAAAACCGATAATGCAGCCGACGCCCCACTGGTTTTGATGAATTCGCGGCGGCTGGATGAATCTTGTAAAGAGCTCATGGCTATTCCGTCCTTTCGCTGAACCTTGGAGGAAGCACTTACTGGTACGCGGTCATAGTGTAACCTCGTGCACCTGTCGATGTGCCCCAGCCGCGCAGCCCCGCGATGGGATCGCTGCCCGGCCTTGAAAATAGCCGGGCAACACCGCCGCTCAAACATACGAACTAAAAGTTTTTTCGGACACTTCGTAGAATTCCGGTCTCGCCGTTCGTCGTTATAGTGAAGGCAGGGCAGCTAGCCCGGCTGAAGACCATTTTAGGAGACAACATGCCGCAATATCTGGTTTCTGGTTTCCTCCCTGACAACTTCGACCCCTCCACCGTGGGCGAAGAGATGGTGGAGGAGATTCACGCACTCAATCGCGAAATGATCGCTGCTGGTGTCAGGAAGTTCGCCTGCGGCCTGGGTCCGGCCCGCACACTGCGAGCGCAGCCCAATGGCGAACTGCTGCTCACCGACGGGCCGTACCTGGAGGCCAAGGAGCACGTGGGCGGTATTTGGATACTGGAAACCGCCGATATGGACGAGGCGGTGGCGTGGGCGCGCAAGGGCGCAAAAGCGTGCCGTTCAGCGATCGAGGTGCGAGAGATTTTCTTCGTGCCGGACCCGGCGAGAGCAGCGGAATAGTCTGGCGGCCGCACAGAACTGAGCGGTACGGCAGCAGCGGACTGGTGCTGCCGTACTGGTCAGACGGAACAGAACATTCTTCCGCCATCGCCGGCGCATGTATATCATGAACGTGTCAGCCATGTTTCCAGTCACGCGCCGTGTAGCTCGCGCTCTTCGCGCGGGCGGTCCAGAGGTCATCGAGGTGGAACTCGAGGAAATCGCTCCTCTCCGCCCAGGCGAGGCGCTCGTACAGGTCGAGGCCGCCGGCCTCAATCATGCCGAGACGCTGATCCGTTCAGGCAATTACACCGTGCGCCTGCCTTTCCCGCACGCGGTTGGCGGGGAGGGATCGGGCACCGTCATAAAGACTGGACCAGAGGTGGCTGTTTCCGTGGGCACTCGCGTATGTTGGGGCGCGGTTCTCGGATCCTGTGCGACCTATGTGGTGGCGCACTCTTCCATGTTGGTGCCGATTCCCGAGGGCCTCAGCTTCGAAGACGGTGCGAGTTTGCCAGTCGCGGGGCTCACCGCAAGTGGCCTCGCGCGCGTCTGGCCGCTCGAGGGACAGTCGGCCGTCGTGTGGGGCGCTGCGGGCGCGGTGGGTCGAATGCTCGTGGCGATTCTGGCCGGCCGCGGTGTCGATGTCATCGGAATCGCCAGCGGCAAGCGGGTGGACGCCGTGCGTGCCGCCGGCGCCAACCATGCAATCGACCGGATTTCGGAGGACGTGCGGAATTCAGTTCTTGCCTACACAGACGCTCACGGTGTAGCAGCCGTATTTGACCCGATAGGCGCTCCCACTTACGAGACCAGCCTGCAACTCCTCGCACCTCGCGGCTGCCTGATCAGCTACGGTGAGTTGTCGGGCCCCGTACCCGCCGTCAACCTCCACCAGTTATTTCCCGCGTCCGTCTTCGTTACCAGGTACAACGGCATGCGTTGGGTCTCCGGATTTCAAGAGTTCCCCAGTCTCGTTGCGGATGCGCTGTCCCTGGCGGTGAAGCGCCCCGCAGTCATCAGCGAGATCGCCGGCCGATTCCCGCTCGATCGCGCCGCGGACGCCTATCGGGCACTGGAGTCTGGCGCCCCCGGCAAGGTACTCGTGATCCCCAAGCTCTAGTCGTTCCCCCAAGACTCCACAGCGCCGAAACTCGCCTGACGCAGCCGTTCCAACGCTGTCAAAATCGGAACTGCGCCCACTTGGACTTGACCCGAACGCTGCCGCCAAAGGGGCGTACACCCCGATGAAGATTTTCGCCTTTCGTCGAAAACACGGCCGCATCGTCATCGCCCAAATCAAGGTAATTGCTCGTTATTGGCCCCATGTAACCTACGAATGAGATCAGCAAATAGCCCTTCTTAAAGCGGAAGTACTGGCTAGCCTTGGCCGCGAAGGCCTGATGGCCGAACGTGGGCACTCCGCTGTTGCAGTTGCTGAATTTGATGGTCCCGACGAACGAGCGTTTCAGACCATCTTCAATCATCCGGTCGCAAACGGTCTCGTGGGAAATGCCGCCTTGGCCGTCCCCGGTTGCCTGGAGTTCGTGCATACCAGCTCCGCCATGGCCCCGGACATAAATCGTGCTTCCGGCGGAAAGTGATCCTAAACCACCATTGCCGTAAAGCTTGATGATCCAATTCCGCGTGTGCTTCTGATTCCCCTCGGTGGTGTACCACTGTACTGACTTTTCGTAGAACTCCGCTGCTAGCGGCAACGACCAAGGAATGTAAATAATATTAGCCAATCTGTTCCCTCCAACAGACCATTTCGATTCAAAAACCCAGCTTCGGAGAGTATACCGCGAGCATCGTCTGGCGGAATCGGCTCGATTGTCTCGGCCGCCCGGCTGCCGGTCAGTTTCGCGCCGGCGGACGCAACACGTGAGCGTTGTCATTCGTCGCGATCCGGGCGCCGCCGGCGTTCGGGAAGTCCATCGCCTGAACCGTAACGTTCCACCCGTCCACCACCACTAGAGGCGGCGCCCCGTCGAGATCTTCGAGCGCCGCGTCGATCGTGATGGTGCGGCGCTCTCCGGGAAGCAGCGAAACATAGTTCTCGGAATAGTAAACCGGCAGCACGCGCTGATTGGTCCGCTGGTTCCGAAGTTGCACGTGCGCCATCACCGCGATACGGGGCGTGGAATTGGATAGCGTGACGTCGAGCCGGCAGTCGCCGCCAGTGTCGCGGCGGGCCACTCGCCCCTCTAACTCCACATCGGGGATCGTATCGAGCGCCCGCAGATCGTCCTCTACCGTTTCCTGCCAATAGAAATTGTCTGAGACCGCCTTGCCCTTCGAATCCATCAGCTCCAGCTTGACAAAGTGAACCGCCGACAATCCGGCGGGGGCTGGCAGTGTCCTCAGTTCCAAGGCGGCGGACGCGGGCGCCGCTGGAATGGCGGACGTTTCGTCGAACTGGACACCCCCACCCAGATTCAGAATTCTCAGGCGGTACTTCATGTCTTCGAGCGGCACGGGCGTATGGTTGACCAGCATGATCTTGAAATCGTCCTGAGTCATCATGATGTGAACCTGCTCGCTCGCCTTTTGCACGCCGAAGAACGACCCGAACGGCTCCAGCGAATAGTCGTAAATCTGCCAGATCAGGCTTGGACAGGCGGGATTGCTCATCCAGGTCATGATCCCGGTGGTGGGATGAAAGAGGCGCGACATGCGAGCTTCGTACATCGCGCGGAATGCCTCATAATCGGCAAGCTGCGCTTTGCGCACGAAATCGGCCAGCGAGCCGTAAGGACCGTAGCGCCTGGCGATGACTGCCTGGAACGGCTTATCGACGGGGTTCCCATTGCCGCTGACCAGAAAGTGCCCCGCCCAATCGTCGTTGGGAAAATTGAGATCGAAGAGGTCCTTCTGAGGCATCCAGGCTTGAATGGCTTCCAGTGTGGGAATCGAGGCGCTTCCGATTTCTGTGTTGAACGCCGGGTAGCTCCCATAGAATAGCCGCGGCTCGCGCCAGCTATAACTGACTCCCGATACCACACCATTGCCCGCCGTCGAGCTGGATTGATAGTAGCGGCCGGCGTCGAGT
This sequence comes from Terriglobia bacterium, assembly GCA_963796675.1. Lineage (GTDB taxonomy): Bacteria > Acidobacteriota > Terriglobia > Bryobacterales > Bryobacteraceae > CAWCDJ01. Next base: position 90,450 of record CAWCMS010000008.1, on the reverse strand, counting down.
TCGCTGACGAGGTCACGGATTCCCCGATCGATCTCGGGCGGCGGCGGGCCTTCGTTTCGCCCGCACCAGATCACGATCGACGGATGGTTCCGGAACCGCAATACCTTGTCGCGAACGTTCGATAGGTACAGTGGCGCATCCGCCGGGTCCAAACCGTTCGCCGGATTGGCCAGGAAGAACTCATCCCACACCATGATTCCGTACCGGTCGCACAGATCGTACAAGTCTTCCGTGGTGCTCTGGCCCACCCAGTTTCGCAGGATCGTGTAGTTGGCGAGTTGATGCAGTTTGATCTGCGCCTCCAGGCGCCGCCGCGGAAGGCGTTTCAGAACCTCGTCCATGCCCCAGTTGCCGCCCTTTGCGAAGATGCGCACGCCGTTGACGGAGAGCGTGAGGTCGCGTGAGCCGTCGACGAAATACGTCACCTTGCGGATTCCGACATTCAGCTCGACCGTATCCGATGCGGCGCCATTCATCTGGAAACTCAGGCGCAGCGGGTATAGATTCGGCGCGCCGAATCCGTTTGGCCACCAGAGCCTCGGATTGGCAACGCGCAACTGCGGCGTGTTCTGCGGATTCAGTCTGACCAGCTCAGAGGAGTTGGGTGCCAAGGTAAGCCGGGAAGATTGGAAAGCGATCTCGCCCAACCTTCCGGATGCGATTCCGGTCTGGGGCGTGTTGGACGTGTTAGTGACCGTTACTTCGATGGAAACATCGGCCGAATCCGTGCGCGGCAGCGGCAGGTCGGTCGTGACGCGGGGATTCTTGAGGATCACCGGGCCGGTAGACGAGAGCGTCACTTTCTGCCAGATGCCGATCTGGCGATCGCGAACACCGCCGACCCAGTCCCAGCCAATCGAGGCGACAAACGTTGGCCCATCCTGTCCAAGCGGTCCATTCGGCCCTCCCCCATTGGGTCCGCGCTGGTTGGCGATCGTCTTTTCCCATGGATCGCCGGGGTGCGGCGGCGGCGCGACCAGCACCGCCAGCGCCGCCTTCTTCCCGGGTTTCACCAGGGCCGTTACGTTGAAGTTTCCGCGGAGGAACGCCCCTTGGATCGTCCCCACCCGGCTCCCGTTCACCCAGACATCGGCGACATAGTTAATGCCGTCGAAGTTCAGCCAGACTTGCCGCCCGGCATAGTCCGCCGGCACGGTGAACTCGGTTCGATACCAATAGGAGGTGCGGCACAGGCTTTCGGGAATGAGATTGGGCCGGTTGTTTTCCCCGTAGGTCGGTTCCGGGTAGATGTGGTTGTTCACCAGCGTGGTCAGCACCGTGCCGGGAACGGTTGCCCGGTACCAGTCGGGAGACGAGGGGCCGGGCGCCTGCTGCCACTCGGATGAGTGGCTCGGCCGGTTCTTCTCCGGGTTCACCGGCCACGATACGATGCCCTCCACTCGTGGAGCGTTGTGATAGCGCACGTCGTCGGGAACCTTCGTTGGAGTGGGCGGATTGGCCGTAGCCGTCGGCGGCGGCGTGTACGGCTTCACGGCGTAGATGCGCGGCGCAAATCCGACCTTCGATATCGCCTCGCCCGTTTTCGTCACGTGCCTCACATCCTGCATCAACCAGCCCGTGGAGATCTCCACCGCGTGCTGCTCTTGTGCCGTCGAAATTCCCGCAATCGCCAGGAATCCGGCGAACAGTGTGGTTCGAATGGAAATAGTCCGGATTGAATTCATGAACCAAAGGGTCCTTTTCTGCTCCTACGCCGTCTTCGATTATATCCGGCAGCTCTTCCGAAAGACCGCTATTTGGTCCGCACCGGGTCGTACGCGGTGATCACTCGTCGGCGAGTGGTGATTCCGCAGGCCCGGGACAAACCGCGATGCGGGATTCGGCGAAGACCTTCGGTTCCAACTCATCCAGCCAACGCCAGCCTTCCTGAATCAAGGTGATTCTGAGGCGAAAGTGACCGGCCTTGCGAGGCGCCGCCGCGCGGATGGTAAACAAGTGCGCCTGACCCGGATAGACCGGCGGCTGGACGATTCCGCGCCGCGCCTCCACCGGCAACGGCTGGTCGGAACCGTTTTCATACCACCGCTCGAAGAACAGGGTTGGAAAAGGCGGGGAAGTGGCCACGGGAGCATCGGTCTGATTCTGAACCATTACCCTCACGTGGAACCAGGCACCGGCGCTGACCTCAGCCGGACAGTCCTGAATCTCGAGCTTCAAACCCGTCTGATCGCTCGCCTGCAGGCGCCTGGTTTCCGGATAGAGATCGAACGGCTGTTCGGGCGCGGCGGAGGGAACGCCTTCGGCGCGGACCACGCGGTAGAGCTTGAGGTAATCTTTCACCTTACGCGGCAGGCTGGCGGAGCGGCGAATCAAACGGCGCACCTTCGCCGCATCGCGAGCGTCGTAGCGCCGGATTTCCTCCACGATCGCCTGCGGAGTGACCGGGCGGAAGAGAGTCCGCATGCCGAAATTCCAGGCATAGAGTCGGGCGACGGTTCGCGCGGTGATCATCCGGCCGAGCCCCTGAACATCGCAGAGAATCACCGCCACGCCGACGGCCGCGGCCTCCAGCGCGCAGCGGCCCTTGGCAAAGACCAGATCGTAATTCCCCAGAATTCGTTCGGGGACCTCGACCTGGCGGCCCGCCGCCGCGCCCACCCGATCCACCGCAAGACCGAGCTGGGCGCAGGCTTTCGCGATCGGCTCCCAATGCGAATTTTCGCCGGCATCGTTACTGAAGACCAGGGCCCGCCGCGGAGTCGCCGGCAGACGCGTCCGAGGGCGGAAACGCGACAGATCCACGCCGTTGCCGATGACTTCGATGCGGCCGCGCGTTTGCGGCCAATCGCGAAGCAGCCGTCGGCGCGCGTTGAGACCCACGGCAACGAAACGGCGGATGTTGGGGTGGTGCGGCACCTGGTCGTGCCAGGCGTTCATGTCGTGGCAGACGAACAGCGCCGGGGTCTGCGAAAACCGTTCGAGGGCCGCGACCGTTTCCAGGTGGTGGTGCCCGTGGATCACATCGGGCTGTGCGGGAAGACGGGCGAGGTCGGTGACCACGGGAATGCCGGCCGCCGCGATTTCGGCGGCCACCTCGCCCGCCGACGGAGTGTAAACGAGCGGCTGGTGACCTTCCTCTTTTACTGCCTTGGTCAAATCAGCGAGAAAGACTTCGGTGCCGGTCCGCCGGCAAAGCCCAATATTCGTGTACAGGACGACCATTTCTCTGGAGGGAGGTGACAGGCTACCCTTTCTCCTAAGAGTACACGCTTACCGGTGATTTTGCCCGGGGAGGTGGCGCGGCGCTGTGGACACAGAGGCGCGACCGTAAGGGAGCGCGTGCGAAAGGGCAAGAGACCTCACGGTTAAGGGAGCGGGCCGGTGTTGGAGCGAAACTTCGCGGTCAGCGTGCCGGCGTCTCCGCGCCGCCTGAGTTGAGAATGTCATACTTGTCTTTTATGGCAGCCCTGATTGACGCGATCGATGTAAAGCGAAGGACCCGTTTTGAGCTGGACAGCACTCCGTATGCCTGCCTGGAAGCCGAGGTGAACACGCCCACCGCGCGCGGCGGGCAAACGCTGGTGCGCCTGAAAATTCGAAACCTGCTCACAGGCGCGGTCTTCGACAGAACATTCAAGGCCGGCGAAAAGTTCAAGGAACCGGACCTTCAGAACGTTCCGGCGTCGTATCTCTATAACGACGGCACGACGTTTCACTTCCTGGATCAGGAGACATTTGAAACCCACGGCCTCGACGGCACGGTCATGGGCAATGCAGTCGACTTTCTGACTGAAGGCCTCATCATCGAGTTGCTCAAGTATAACGGCAACCCGATCGGCGTGGAACTGCCCGCCAACGTCACACTGAAAGTCACGTTCACAGAACCGGGGGTGCGCGGCGATTCGTCCAGCGGCAGCGTCACTAAGCCGGCACGACTGGAAACGGGGCTGGAGATCCGGGTGCCCCTTTTCATTAAGGAAGGCGAGTTAGTGAAGGTCTCTACCGAGACGGGCCAGTTCGCAGGGCGGGCCTGACGCCTTACCGGACTTCGGCCCACACGAGGCGGATTATTCGTGCGTAGCGTTCCAGTCGCAATGCGGACTTGTCGTCCTTAATCCGAGGCCCTGTACGAGTTGGGGACCATCCACTCGGAGGCTCATGCCATGCTTCCCGGAACGCCGTGTTGGGGAGGGCAACCTGCTCCACTTGGCGACACTCCGGGCAATTCCGACAATACGAATCACAACAGACGGCAGATCACGGGGCCCGGGAGCCCCGGCGCGAACCGCGTACAATAGCGAGAAACATGCGGTACAGCGTTCGTGAACTGTTTGACGCAGCAGTCGAGCTACCGCCACAGGCGCGGGCGCGGTACCTTGCCGAGAACGCGCCCGATGAGCCGGTGCGCCGCCAAGTGGAAGCGTTGCTGGCTGCTGATTGTGGTGAATCCCTGGTTGTGAGGGCCGTGGGGCAAGCTGCGCGCGACTTGCTAGCCGAGCCGGGCGAGTTGCGGCTGGGGCCGTATCGGACCGTCCGTCTGCTGGGGCGCGGCGGCATGGGCGCGGTTTATCTGGCGGTACGCGCCGATGGCGTGGTCGATAGGCAAGTTGCGATCAAGGTGGTTCACCCGGGCCTCGCGTCTGCCAGAGTGCTCGATCGCTTCTACGCGGAGCGGCAGATTCTGGCGAATCTTTCCCACCCAGGCATCGCCGCTCTTTACGATGCGGGTACGTCGGACGATGAGCGCCCGTGGTTCGCCATGGAATATGTGGACGGAGAGCCGATCGACATTTTCGCCGATGCCGGCAAGCTCGGCGTGCGCGAGCGAATCGGGCTGTTACTAAAGGTTCTGGACGCGGTCGAACACGCGCACGGCCACCTCGTGATCCATCGCGACTTGAAGCCCACGAACATTCTAGTGGACGCGGAAGGCAATCCCAAACTACTCGATTTCGGAATCGCCACAATGCTCGGGGAAAGAAACGCGACGACCACCGCCACGCGCACTCTCACTCCTGAGTTTGCCGCCCCCGAGCAGGTGCGAGGCAAGACTCTTACAACCGCCACCGATACCTTCCTCGCGGGAGGGGTGCTTTATAAGCTGCTCACTGGGGCCAATCCGCACAGTCTTGCCGGCGCCACGGCCGCCCAGGCCGAGCAGGTCATCTGCGAACGTGACGTGACGCCGCCGCGCCAATTGAACTCCAAGCTTGACCGAGATCTTGAAAACATCGTGATGATGGCGCTCCGGCGAGAGCCCGAGCGCCGCTACGCCTCGATCACGCTGTTTTCGCTCGACCTGCGCCGGTATCTTGACGGGCTGTCTGTAAGCGCCACGCCGAGTTCGCTCGGCTACCGTGTGCGCCGCTTCGTGGCGCGCCATCGGGTGGCGGTCGCGACCGCCGTGTTCTGCTTTCTGGCATTGGCGGGCGGAGCCGCCGCTACCGCCTATCAGGCGACGGTCGCGCGCCGTCACTTTCAGGAGGTTCGCGCACTCGCCAACCAGTTCCTGTTCGATTTCGAGAACGAAATTCACGATCTCCCCGGCGCAACCAAAGCGCGCGACAAAGTGATCAAGACGGCGCAGAAATATCTGGCAAACCTCTACGCGGAGGCGCCTGGCGATCCCAAGCTCATGCGCGAGGTAGCGCAGGGCTACGCCAAGCTTGCCATCTTAGAAGGCGGGACGTACTCCACGAGTACGGGCGAATACAGAGAATCGCTCGAAGACTTTCGTCTCGCAATCCAATTATTTGAGCGCTTGGGCGACGGGAACTCCAGCGATACCTCGCTTCGCCGCAATCTGTGCCGGCTGCACGCTTCGATGGCGGTAGCATGCCTCGCTGCGGGGCGCGACGAAGAGGCCCGCGAGACCAGCCTGGCAGGCGCGAACCTGGGCGAGGAATTCGTCAGAGTTTCGCAATCGCAGGACGCGTTGATTGGGGGCTACAACAGCCTGCGCACTCACGCCAGCATCCTCGCCGCGGTCGGCGAGGCAAATGCCTCGTACGATTACTTCCACCGCGCCATTCGCGTGGCTGAGTCGTGGTTAAGCGCGCACCCGGGCGACCGGACCAGCCAAGGCCTAATCGCCGACGCCATGTTCAACCTCTCCGAAGTGCAGGACCTTTTCGGCGACTCGACCGGCGCGGCGGCTTCCGCCAAGCGCGGCGTGGACCTCGCCGACGAGTTGATTGCGGTCAAGAGCACGCCGCAGTTGATCAATCTCAGAGTCCTGTTGGTTGGCCAGTACGGAAAGGCGCTCGCCGAACTTGGGATGGCCGAGTGGCCGGAGGCGCAGAAACAACTCCGTCGAGGCCTGGACCTGGCGACCCAGCTCTACCATGGCGATACTGCCAATCGGCTGGCGTTCGGACACTACATCTATGAAAAGCAGCACTCAGGCGCAGCGTTGGCGGCTCATGGAGACGCCGGGGGAATCCACCTCCTGCTCGAAGCCAAGCGCGAAGTCGAGAACAGCTCCAGCCAAGCCGGTGACGGTGAACGGGGACATTTGCTAAACATCGTGGACGCGAGCCTGAGCGACGCCTGGCTGCGGTCCGATCCGCGGCGCGCCGTGGAGGCGGCTGGAGGCGCGCTGCAATACGACGATACAGTGCTGAAGGAATCACCCCGGGATGCGCAAGCGCTGGCGGATCGAGCGGCCATGTTGGTTAACCAGGCCGAGGCGCAACGCACCTTGGGCCAGGCCGCTGACGCTGGACGGTCGGTCGAACTAGCCCGCGCAGCCCTCGACGCCTTACGGGCGCGTTCGCCCGCGTCGGGGCATTTGGCTGGACTGGCCGGCCGGTTGGAGAAACTGCGAGTGGCTCGATAGAATAGGTGCTCCAGAACTCCCGCCGAACAAAGCGGCGAGTCCGAATACCCTGGATGTAGTCTCCTGTTCGGCGAATGAATGGTCCCTCGATTACCGCCTTGCTTCACCAAGCGCGCGACGGCGACGCCACAGCGCGCGATGCGGTCATGAACGCGCTCTACGGCGAACTCCATCGGCGGGCGGAGATCGTCTTTCAGCAGGAAAATCCCGGGCACACGCTGCAGCCCACGATCCTTGTTCATGAGGCGCTTCTTCGCCTGATCGGGAGCGAAAGAGGGCCCGAGTTCGTTGACCGGGCGCATTTCCTGGGGCTCGCGGCGCGAGTGATGCGCCAGATCTTGGTGGACCACGGGCGCGCGCGCCATGCCCAGAAACGAGGCGCCCAGTTCACCGTCGCCCTGAGCGACAGGTTGGAAGGCCGAGACGAGCGCGGTCTCGTTCCTGGAATTGAACGACGCCCTCGAGGTGTTAGGCCGGGAGGAATTGGATCTGGTATCCCTTGTGGAGATGCGCTTTCTGGCTGGCATGACGGCGGAAGAGGTGGCCGAGGTGCGCCGGGAATCGGTAACCAAGGTACGCCGCGATCTGCGGTACGCGCTGGCACGGTTGCGCACGCTGCTGAGCGGACAGGGGTAGTCAGCGGTCTGACAATTTTGACCGTTTTTTCTCCCGAATACGCATATGGGGTGACGGGAGATCCGCAAGCGGAGTCGTTAACCATGAATCGTACAGGCATGTATCTTTTGTGCGCCCTATTGCTGAGTGGCGCGGCAAGGCAGACGGCAGCATCCACGATTGCGTTCGACAACGTAGCCGGCCACTACCTGGCCCAAGTGACCGCGTCCATCCAAACCCAATCCACAACCACCACCTATCAGGGCTACGCCAACAACTATGGCGCCCTCCCCATCTCCGATACCAACTTTGGCTCCGCTGTGCCCGGAGGCTTCTTCCCAACGACCGCTGCTTTCGTGGACCTGAGCACCGGCAACCTGGGAGTCTCCGGCTCGTCTCCCCTGGGTCTGGCCAACGACTACGCCTCAATCGCCGAGGCGGACTTCTCAATCGCCGTCCAATTCAGTCAGGCCGGAACCGTGTCCTTCTCCATGCACGAATTGGGCTCTGTCGGCGCCGTGGCGATCAACCCGCCCAGCGATTATGCCTTCGCCAAGATGCAGACTTCCGTTGCCATCGTGGACAACAGCGCCGTCAACAACACGGGCCGGTCCAGTGCGGGCGCTTTGCTCTGCATCAGCCGCCTCAATGGCGTCTACGGGATTCAGTGCGCCACGCCACTCTCGGTGAATCAGGATTTCGTCGCGACGCTCGACGTTCTCCCCGGTCACGTCTACACGTTGAGCGCCGCCGAGTGGGGCGACGAGAGCAGCTACGGCATCTTCGACGGCATCGACCCTGCCACCATGTCGGTGCAACTTTCAGATGGCCTGTCGATCGTTCCGGTAGACGGGCAGATGCTCCCTGGCTTTCTCGGCGGTCCGGCCCAATCCACCGTCCCCGAACCCGCCACCATTTGGTTGTTCGCCTCCGCTGCTCTTCTAATCGCTGCTTCAAGCCGTTTTTGGCGACGGAGTTCGCGCCGCGATTTTGGCAGGGTCTTTAGGAAATGGAATCTATAGACCCTGTTCAGAGAAGTGGCGGGGCAACTGTCGCTGAAGAAGGCGTCACCGCTACGCGAGGCGAGGCGACCGTGAAAACAACAGTAGCAATTTCGTCGTGGCGGAAGTCGACAACATCCAGTGAGGACGCATCAATGCCACGAAATGTCCTTTGCACGACCAAAGGCCCAACGGGTCGATGTTGTAGCCATGAGCGGTGCATGCCCCTTCATACTTCAAATCAAAGGATTCGGGGCAATGTCCGTTAGCGTTGTTGGGTAATGGTCTGGATAACCTCGAAAAGATTCCCCCAGGGATCTGAAAAGAAGGCCACGCGAAGGCCCATTGCGGGTACATCGTGTGGCTCGCTGGCGATCGTCACGCCGCGGCGCTTCAATTCGTCGATGACCTCGTCAACACTATCGACGCTGAAACCCGGGTGGTGCCAGCCAGACATGTTGTAGCTGTCATGCAAATCCTCAAAGGGCGGGCGTTTTGCTGCGCCCGGCCCGGCCATCAGCTCGAAATGGAAACTATCGTCTCCAGCGGGATAAAGAAACCCGAAGCTAAGTCCGGCAACGGGAACCGATTGCTTCAGCCGAAAATCGAGCTTGTCGGCATACCAGGCAACCGCGAGATCAAAGTCCGGCACGCGAATGGCTACGTGATTGATCTTCAGGGAGGCCAGTGGGCTGGAGGCATGGGGTGTAGTTAGTGCAGTCATTGTTTTCCTTGAGTATTGCTGCAGATCTCGCCAAATTACAGCGCCTTCGTTTTCAGCCAGGAACGCACAGCTTGGATAACTTCTGCCTTGCGTTCGAGAGGCAACCAGTGGCCCGCAGGAAGATTCGTCACGCTAAGGTCGTGGCACGCGCTGCGCATGGGCTCACCGGAGCGGTTGTGGGTCATATCGCAGAGCCCATCGAAGTCGCCGTTCATAAACAGCACGGGCTGGCGCAGTTGCCCGCCATCGGGCGCCCCATGAGCGTAGGCGAGATTGGCGTTGTCGTTCAGGTACCAGGAATTGCCCGGCTGGAATCCGGTGACGCGGAACGCTTCGACAAGGGCGTCAAAGTCGGTGGGCGGCCAGAGTGCGGTATCAGGCTCTACCGCGGGAGCATGATGCGCCGAACCGAACCAACCGCCATTGCGGGTGATCATCGCAGACCGGTACACTTTGCCTACTGATTCGGGGTTACCGCTGCGGTATATCGCCGCGAGGCTCGCCGGGATGTCAGCATTGAAGTCGTTGACCGTCTGGTCGAAGTGGGTCAGGTAGAAACGGTAGTAGTCCCATTGTCCGTCCGGATACTGCTCGGCCGGATAGAGCTTGCGGTCGATGAGCGGCAGGAGACCGGGCAGCGCGAAGGCCTGCGGCGCATAGGGGACAGAGATAAACACGACGCCGCGGCTTCGCTTCGCGTGATGCGCGGCCAGCGCCCCGACAACGGGACTTCCGAGGTCATGCCCGACCCAGATTGCCGGGCTGGCGCCGAGATGGTCATGCAGCTCGACCATGTCGTCAACGATCTCTTTTAGGGCATAGGCCTCCGACGCGGAAGGCGCAGAGGAACCGCCATAGCCACGCATGTCCGGCGCAATGCAGTGCCAGCCCTCGGTCGCGAAGGCCTCGACCTGCGCGCGCCACACTAGACCAATCTCGGGCCAGCCGTGAAGGAAGATCATCAATGGGCCGCCTGCAGGTCCGGCCTCCCAGTAGTGCGTCGTGTGGCGTGGCGAGTGGAAAGTGGCGTCGGTTAGTGCCAAAGCTGTTGCCATCGCGCGCTCCTTTAGGCAGGGTTTACCGTGCGCAGGAACTTCACAAGCTGTTCGCTGACTTCGGCAGAGGCTTCGTGTTGTATCCAGTGGCCCACATTGTCGAGTTCGAGATTCCCCACGAGACCGGGAAGACCGGTGCGAAGCTTCTCAAGAGGGGGATAAAGCGCCCCCAGGCCATCCGCTTTACCCGAGATGTAAAACGAAGGTTGAGTGATCTTCGCACCCTTCCAGGCGGCGGACAGATAGAAATACGGTTCGGCGGCGCGATAGTAATTTAAGGCGCCGTGGAAACCGGTGCGCGTAAACTCCGCTACGTTGTGAGCGACGTAATCTGGCTCCGCCCATGACGGCAACGGCCCGGGAGCGGGACGATGAAGACTTCGTGCAGGGTCCAGGGGGCCCCATCGGGTGTCGGCCGGAGCAGAACCTGATGCCCAATACAAAACCCCCGGAATTGTTACTGCAGCATCGGCCCAAATCTGATCGGCTTTCGGTTTGATCTGTTCGAACATATAGAAATCGTTTTCATGTCCAGAAGCGCGCATGCGCTCGAAGACGCTGACATCACCGCGCGGAAAGTAAGGCACGCTCAGGCAGAACACCGCTGTGAATCGATCCGGACGCATCATAGCGGCATTCCATGCATGGGTTGCACCCCAGTCGTGACCCACGATCACGGCGCTGGGAATATTCAGCGCATCGAGGAGTCCGACCAGGTCTCCCGCCGTCTGCAGCGGCGTATACAAGGTTGAGTCGGATGGAGCTGAACTGCGCCCGTATCCGCGCATGTCTGGAGCAATCGAGCGAAAGCCGGCTGACGCGACGGCCGCCATCTGTTGTCGCCACGTATAAGAGGTGTCCGGAAACCCATGACAGAAAAGAACGACCGGCCCGGCCCCAACCTCAGTTACGTGCAAAGAGATGCCATTCGCAGCGATCTCGTACTGCTTGAGTTCCATCTTTCCTCCACCTTCCAGCATAGAAGATGGGCCTCGTCCTGTAGTCCGCAAGGATCAGTAACGATAAAACTCACCAGTATCAGGCGATCCAACGGCCGGAAATCAGCGCACACCGATCTCCTGCCACCGGAACCCGGCTGGATCATCCCCTGGGGCATCCCCAATCATCTCGACAAACCCATTGAGCGGCCGTCCGGTTTGGATTATGATCCAGCTAGAACAAGATCGGTCGTGCAGCGGGGATAACGGGCGGTTCATCATGACGCGCCTAGGAAGCACCGGATCGGCCCGGAAGGCAGCGGGGGTCGCCTTGCTCGCCGTCGCTCTGATTCTCGCGCTCATCCTGCGATTCATACCGGACGACGATTGGAACGGGACGCTGTACGTGGCGGCGTTCGTCGTGCAACCGATCATCTTGCTCACAGGAGCCTTTTGGTACTGGCGCGGCAGGCAATACGCCGCCCGGGTGCAGGCGAAGGAGATCATCGGCGACGCCAAGCCCGACGTGCTCTACCTGCGAGCGTTTCGAACCGACCCGTCAACCGCCTGGCAGGTATTCTCGTCCTTCCTGACGCCTCAAATAATGTCGGGCTTCGCGACGGAGGAGGAGCAACTTGCGGACGTAGTCCGCCCCATCGGCGACCTGGTAGCCATCGGCCAACCGGGCGAGGGTCTGCCAAAGCCCGGAGCGGCGCGCATGTATGCCACGGACCGGGAATGGCAGGATGTCGTCCGGCGGCAGTTGGAAGCCGCCAGGCTGGTGGTGATCCGCGCCGGGCTTGGGGAAAACCTGCTCTGGGAGGTCAGAGAGGCGGCCTCCACGGTCCCTCCCCAGAAACTGCTGATCCTGTTCCTGAACATGAAGGTGAAGGACTACGTAGCGTTCCGGACCACGGTGGCAGGGACGTTGGGCCTGCGTCTCCCGGACCCCATGGGCGTGCGCCGTTTCCGGCGAGTCTCGGGCTTCATGTGCTTCGCGCCGGACTGGAGTCCCGGTTTTCTCCGCCTCCGCGTGCCATTCTTCCGGAGGGGATTCAAGCCCCTGCGCCGTTCCTTCCAATGCGCTCTCCGGCCGGTTTTCGAGAGCCTGAGCGTTCCATGGAAATCCCCTCCCGTCTCGCCCCTGATTGTTGCGGCAGTCTCGATAATGGGACTGATCGGGGGGTTCATCCTATTCGCGATCGGGGCTTCTATCGTGACCGGCGATCGTAGGGCGTCCTACTCTTACGAGACCCCGTCGCCGGCGGCTGCGACGGCCGAGCCACCCGCTCCCGCAGCCGCGGAATCCACGCCTTCGAAGGAGGAGTTTCAGTCTATTGAATTCCTCTCGAAAGTCGCTGCCGAGGCGAGCAAGTCGGCGCCGAAGATGGTGGATAGCGGCACCGAACTGCGAAGCGTGACTGCCGGCGAGCGCGCCATCATCTATCACTATGCCTTGGTCAACTACGCCGCCGAGGAGTTGGATGGCGAGAAATTTGTTGCCGCCGTCAGGGAACGCGTCGAGAGCGCGGCGTGCAGTAACCAGGGATTGCGGACCTTCTGGGAGAACGGCGTATCCGTGCACTACGTGTATGCGGGCAAAGACGGCCGGCCTGTGGGCACACTCGTCGTGACTCCGGAGCGCTGCGGCTTCTGAAGTGGCGCCGGCCGCTGCAACCAGAGCCAAACCGCCGTCGCGACGTTTCCAGGCGCGAATCGCCGAAATGTCGGGTTAGACATCGGGAAGGAGAAACGCCTTCGGATCAGTGTATCGACGGAATGCCGAGTTGATCGCAGATCTTTCGAGCGAGGCGATTGTCAATTTCGGCATGCCGCGGCACCGGAGCTTTCGCGCCCGTCGCCAGGTTGGAAAAGATCGAATGGCGGCCGCCTTCTCGGGAAAGAGTGCATCCGTGCCGGCGGAGGTGCTCCAGCAATTCGTGCCGTTTCACTTCGGAGCGGTCCCTGCGTGAACCGATAGCGGCACCAGCTCAATGAGATCCGCCTCGGGATTGTACGCGTCTTCCGACGGTACAGGGAGCGGCTTCCCCTCTTCGAGCAACGCCTGAGCGAGGTCTTCGAGAGCGCTTGCAATCATTAAGCGCGCGTCCGGCAAGTCGAAGCCTTGCGTCACCGCACCGGGAAAATCGAGCGCCTCCGCCACGACCATTTCGCCGGGCAGCTTCGGAAGGTAGAACGCGACATGGTAGCGGAGCATAGCTACAGGATAATACGTGGCTTGGTGTGGGCGCCGTATCATCGCCTACCCGCTCAGCCGCCACGCCCGATGAGTCCCGCCCGCGCGCGGTCCCCGAATCGCAAATCGCGTTACAGTTGATACCGTGCCGGCGCGTCACCAGGCAGTAGCCGGATGGGGCGCTGGACTTTGCAGTGGGAAACATCCATGAGATTCGGATTGCTGGTCCTCGTTTTGTCCCTCGTCTCCGGCCTGTCGCGGGCCGCTGCGCCCTCCCCGGCATTCCTGCCGGTGTCCGTCTGGTACGCCGGCGGCAAGGCGCGGGCGCCCATGCTGGAGCCGGTCACTCCGGCCTCGGCCGCTATCTGGCGCCAGGACCTGCAGCGAATCAAAGCGCTCGGCTTCAACACCGTCCGCACCTGGGTGGAATGGACTGCCGGGGAACCGCGCCAGGGCGAATATCACCTCGAGCAGCTCGACCTCTTGCTCAAATTGGCCCAAGAGGTCGGACTGAAAGTCATCGTCCAGACCTATGTGGATTCCGCGCCTGACTGGCTGGGTGTGAAGTATCCCGGACGGATTGCTGGTGGCGCAGAACGGCCAGGCCATCCCCTCGCAGGCGGCGCCCGGCTTCTGCTTCGACCATCCCGGCGTCCGCCAGGCCACGCTCGCCTTTCTCCGCGAGGTCGCGCGCCACGCCGGGCGCAGCCCCGCCTTCTTCGGATGGGACCTGTGGAGCGAACCGCACATCATCAATTGGGCCGAGATCAATTACATTCCCAATGCGACCTTCTGCTATTGCCCCTACACCATGGCGCGCTTCCGCGAGTGGCTCAAGCAGAAGTACGGATCGCTGCCGGAGTTGAACAAGGCCTGGTACCGGCAATTTGCCGATTGGAAGCAGGTGGAGCCGCCGCGCTTCGATACCATCCTCTCCTACACCGATTACATGGACTGGCGCGTCTTCATCACGCAGAAGATCGCCGCCGACCTGCGACACTCGCAGCGAAACCGTGAAGCAGATCCTGCCCGGCGCACGTGACCACCAGCCACGCCGCCGGTCCCAGCGCGTTGGGCAGCCTCGCCGGGGGCGACGGCAATCCCGACGATTACCTCATGTACAGAGCCGTGGACTACTACGGCACCAGCCTCTATCCCAAGCACTCGCTGCCGCCGCACATGTCGCCCGACGCGCGTCATGCTCGCCGTCGACCTCACGCGCTCGGCGGGCGTGAACCACGGTTTTTACATCGGCGAATTGCAGGCCGGCTTCGGAGTGCGCGGCGACGTAGTGAGCCAGGAAATCACGCCGCTCGACCTGGTCCGGTACATGTGGACCGCCGTTTCCCGCGGCGCGCGCGGCGTCAATATTTACGCCTACTACCCGATGAACTCCGGCTACGAATCGGGCGGCTACGGCTTGATCAACCTCGACGGCACGCCCACCGAGCGCAGCAAAGCCGCGGGCGATGCCGCCCGCCAGATCGACGCTCAATGCGGACCTGCTGCTGCGCGCCCATCCCAAGCCGGCCGAAGTGGCGATTGTGGTAAATCAGCTCACCAACCTGATCGGCGGCGAGAGCCATCTCTACAATCGCGGAGCCGTATCGCGCTCGCTTTCCGGCTACTACCGGATGTTCACCGAGCGCAACATCACCGTCGATTTCGTCAATGCCGTGGACCTCACCGCCGCGCGGACTGAAGCCGTACAAGCTGGTCGTCGTGCCCTACCCGATCATGATGCTCTCGAGCGAAGCGGTCGCGATCGAGCAGTATGTTCGCGAGGGTGGCCGCCTGTTCACGGAAGCCCGCGCCGGCTGGGTGGATGATCGCGGCTACGCGCAGGGTGCGATTCCCGGGCTTCGGCTGGGACAAGATGTTCGGCGTCCGCGAAAAATCCACCACGCCCAAGCCGGACCTGCAGATTCGCTGGGGCGATCAGCGGATGGCCGGGGCGATCTTCGAAGAGCGCTTCACCGTGCTCGATGCCGATGCGAAGCCGCTCGCGACTTTCGAAGACGGCTCTCCGGCGGCCTACGAACGGAACTACGGGCAAGGGTGCCGCGATCATCGCCGGCACTTTCCTGGGTCAGGCCAACGAAACCCCGGAGGCCCTCGCGCGGCAGCGCGCCAACATCATTGTCGGCAACATGCCGGGGACCGGCCCGGCGAAGACGGCGCTGCATCCGCTCGGCGGCTTCCTGGCGGCCTGGGCGAAGCTGTCCGTTCCCGATCTCAAAAGCAGCGAACCGCTAGACTTGCAGCAACTGGTGGCGGACACCGGCCGCATGGTCTTCCTGATGAATTGGGAGACGAGCGATGCGAACGTGGAGCTTTCCCTGCCGCTCGACCAGCCCGCCCGGCTGGTCCGCGAAATCACCGGCGGAGAGCGTGTCCCCGTCGCCGGAACCACGCTTCGGATCCGCACCGAGGTGCCCGCTCAAGGCGTCAAGGTCTACCGCATCGACTATTGACGGTCGCCGGACCGCCCGAGGCCTCTACTCATCCCGGAGCGCGATCCACGGATCGATGCGCGAAGCTCTCCAGGCCGGGCCGTATCCGGCCGCGAGCGCGGCCAGCACGAGCACGATTGCCGCACCGCCAATCGCCATCGGATCGTTCGGCTGCAGGTCGAACAGGAACGATTTGACGAATTTTGTAGTCGCAAGCGCAACCGGCACGCCGATCGCCAGGCCGACCGCGGCCATCGCGAATACATCGCGCAGCACCATCCAGATCAGCCGGCGCCTCTGCGCGCCAAGTGCCATCCGCAGCCCGATCTCATTGGTCCGTCGCGCCACGCTGTAGGCCATCGTGCCGTAGAGTCCGACGCAGGCGATCGCCACCGCCAGCAGGGCGAACGCCGTGCACAGCATGGCGAAGGTCCGCTCCTGCCCGATCGTCTGCTCGATCACATCGTCCTGCGTCTTCATGTTCGTGACCGGGATGCGCGAATCGGCCCGCCGCACCACCTCGCGCGCGGCATTGGCAAACGCCATCGGATCGCCCGCCACGCGCAGCTCGAACGTGAGCGAGCCTATCTGCCGCGAGTCATACGTATAGGGCATGTATGCGACCGCGGGAAGCTCCTCTTTCAACGAGTGATAGCGGGCGTTCTTCGCCAGACCCACGATCTCGAACTGCATCTCGTGGTCGCTCCTCCCGCGGATGAAGTGCCGGCCGATCGGGTTCCCTCCATTCAGGTACTTCTTGACGAAAACCTCATTGACCACCGCGACTTTTGCGCCGCTTGCGATATCGCGTGCATCGATCGCACGGCCGGCGAGCACCGGAATCTGCATCGTCTCGAAGAAATTCGAAGCGACGTTGAGGAACGCCGTCTCTGCGTCTTTGAAGGTGGAACCGGGAATCCGGACCCCCGAGGTGCTCATGCTCTGGGCGACCATCGGGAAGTTGGTCGCCGTGGCCGAGCGGACGTCCGGGATCGCCGCCAGATTGGCGTACAGATTCTGGAAAAAGCTCTGGAGGGCCTGGTCGCGATACCCGGCTTGGCGCGCGTTGACCCCGAACACCAGCACATGCTCGCGATTGAAACCGAGTTCGACCGAGTTCAGCTTGTTCAGCGTCCGGACGAACAGCCCGGCGGCCACCAGCAGGAGTAGCGACACCGCGATTTGTGTCACCACCAGCCACTGCGACAGGCTGACCCGGAACCAGGCGCCGATCCGTTTACGGGCTTCGCCTGCGCGGGTCTGCTTGAGCGCGCTGACAAGATCGACTCGGATCGATTGCAGTGCAGGCGCGAGCCCGAACATCACTCCCGTCACCAGCGCGAGTCCCGTCGTGATGGCAAGCACCCGCCAGTTCAGTCCCGCGTCAAGAAGGAAGGTCTGGCGTCCATTGGCCATCAGGAAGAGTAGGCCGCGAACGCCCCACTTCGCGAACAGCAGCCCGAGCGCCGCCCCCAGGCCTGCCAGCAGGAGCGATTCGGTCAGAAGCTGGCGGATGATCCGAGCCCGTCCGGCACCCAGGCTGAGCCGTACCGCCATCTCGCGCCGCCGGCCGGCGGCGCGCGCGAGCAGTAGATTGGCCAGGTTGGCGCAGGCGATCGACAGGATCAGCGCGACCAGCGTCATGAGGATGTAGAGAGGCCTCGAGTACTGCCGTTGCAGGCCATCCAGTCCACGCGAAGCGTCCTTCACCAGGAGCTTCGGCAGGTTGGCGCGCTCGGCGTCGGTTCTGGCCTCCGCCGTGGTGAACTGGTCGAAGCTCCGCCCCAGCGCATCCTGGGCCTGCGCGATGGTGACGCCCGGTTTCCGCCGTCCCAGGATTTCGACCCAGTAGAAGCGCGGGTCGTTGAATTTCTCGCGTGGGTCGCCCGGGTTGATCCGGTTTACCTGGATTTGCGCCTGCTGGGGCAGATAAACCTCGCGCTCCTGACCGGGATGGATTCCGTGAAAGGCGGGAGGCGCGACTCCGACAATTGTGAGCGGGACCTGGTTGACCGTGGCGCTCTGTCCGATAGCTCGTGCTGGATCGCCGAACCGTCGCTCCGCAAACCGATAGCTGACCACGGCGACCGGAGGTGCATCCTCACGGTCGTCGTCGAGGCCGATCATGCGCCCCGCGGCCGGCGGCACGCCCAGTGTTCCGAAGAAGGCACCGGAGACGTACAGGACCGGAGTCGAGTAGCCTTGGCCCTGGACCAGGACCGTGGTGCTTCCGCTGTCGTTAAAAGCGGCCACGGATGAGAGCACCGGGTTGTCCGTCCTCAGCCGCTCGTAGACCTTCCACGGCAAGTTAGGGCTGACCCGGTTGAATTTGGGATCGTTCCACATCGACCCGTTGATGCTCTCGATGATCGGCACACGGTCGTTCGCGTGCCACTGGAGCACGACGAGCGACCCGGGGTCCTGCACCGGCAGCGTTTTGACCAGCACCGCATCCATCAAGCTGTAGATGGCGGTATTCGCGCCGATCCCGAGGGCAAGCGAGAGCATCGCCATGGAGGCGAACAGACGATTTGCGCTCAGCGTCCGGATGGCGTAGCGGAGGTCGTTCAGCATGAGGCTTGGACGCCGGAATCGCGTGAAAGGTTGGGAAATTCAACGGCCGCCCCCGGAGCATCCCGATGCGGCAGGCCGGCCGATCGCTAAGTTCTGCCCCAATTCTTGCGGCCGATAATCACGGCGGGATCGTAGCTCTTGGCTTCCGGGGAGCGTCTTTCTTCTCTCCGGCTGGTCCACCAGAGCACCGGCCCGAGCGCCCGGCTCGCCATCCACGCCACCGGGCCAAATTCCCGTTGGAGTTCCTTGCGAAGCGTCCGCACCCGCCCGGCCATTTCCGGATCGGCCAACTGGCGCTCCATCGCCCACAGGCTGGCTGGATAGGCGTGCCGCAGCATCCGCGCCTCGCGCCGGAACCGCTTCCGCACCCTCGGGTCCGGGTGGTTCTTATGCCGCTTCCATCCCGCGAAGGTCGTCCGGCAGATCCGAAACAGGCTCGGACCGTTGCGCTCGAAATCGCGCTCGAACGCCCACTGCAGGAACTTTCGGGATTCCTCCGTGGAAATCGCACGATGTCGAAAATTGAATGCGTCCTGCCCGTGAATATCCGCCAGGTCCACGTCGAGCAGCCGCCCCTGTTCCTGCATCTCCCGGTACAACGGTGTCCCGGGCACGGGGGTGTAGAGCATAAACTGGTGCAGGTCCGTTTCGTGCGCCACCGCGTGCTCGATCTCGCTCGCCAGGTTTTCCGGCGTATGGTGCTCCAGCCCCAGAATGGTGGACCCCAACAGCACGATCCCGTGCTCCCTCAACTCCACGGCCAGCCGCATCGTGTCCGCTCCCGCCAGTTTCGCGTAGCCGGATCGGGGCGATTCGAGCCCGATCCAGATCGACGAGATCCCCAGCTCGACCAGTTCTTCATGCCGGTACATCGCGATCGCGTTGGCCGAAGAAAAGATGTGCAGCGTCCAACTCTTCTCCTGCGCGCGCATCAATGCCAGCAACTCCATGGCCCGGCGCTTTTGCAGGAGAAAATTTTCGTCCATGATGAAGAACGACTGCACGCCCCTCGTACGCTCTGCTTCCTCCATGATGCGGAACAGCTCGCTACCCGTGGAGTACAGATTCAACATCTTGCCCTTGCCGCCAAAGAACGCGGACGTGGTACAGAAGTTGCATCCGAGCGGGCACCCCATCGACGCGATAATCGTGGCCGACGCATCCGCCCTATCGGGAATCCGCAGGCCCATGATCCTGAGATCGAATCCTGAATCGAGAGCCGGATGCCGCACCGGCGCTTTCGAGTCCTCTCCCAGGTACTCCCGCATCCACGCGATGCCGTCGCCCTTCACGATGTGGTCGGCATCCACCATGTCCTCAATCCCTGGGATGGCCGACACGTGACCGCCCACCACGATCGTCGAGTGGGGCGAGATCTTCCGCACGATGCGGCACATCTCGCGCACTTTGCCCACGTTGACGACAATCGAGGAGATGCCGACGATATCGTAGGGGTGCGCCCGCAACTCGCGCACAAAGTCCTCGCGAGCCGGAAAGTCCACGACTGTGCAGGGCGCCGAAATGTTCTCCTGAATCATCAGAATCCCCCAGGAGCGGTGGAACCGGCGGATCGAGAAGGCGCCCTGGGCCTTGGTCACCTGGTTGTGATAGAGCTCCATCGGGTTGATCGCCCGGCTGCCGAACTCGTCATCTTGCGCGTAGGGTCCGAAAACGGACGACAACAGAACGCGCGCGCCGGTTCTCTTCGGATGGCGGATAGGGGTGGATGTGAATGCGGAAGACGCTGTCAATTGTCCAGCGTAGCAGTATTTCAGAGGTACGGGCCTTTAAGTGCGTAAGAGTTCCGTAATAGTTCAGCACGCCCGATGATCGGAAGTGGCGGGCATTCACGCCCGGTCAGCCAGCCTAACTCGCTAAAAACAGAGGTCGCTCGAAATCCTTGCCCGGTTCCGTGCAGTATCCTGTGACTGTTGACGATGGGGGCTCCTTGTGGTCATCCGGCTCCACCGGCCAATTCGCCGCTTCCGCACAAGACGTCCGTGCGAAACGAACCCAAGGGCCCCTTTATTTGCAACACCGGGGAGTGCGGCGATCCGGATGAATCGCGATATTTTTCGGGCCAACGTTTGGGGCTACTGCGCCGTCTAAGAGTCGATGCTTCGAGAACTTCGGCACGCCTTGCGGATTCTGCGCCGCGACCGCGGGTTTGCGGCCATCGCGATCCTCTCGCTGGCGCTGGGACTGGGCGCCAATACCGCGATCTTTACGCTCATCAACGCCGTGATCCTGCGGTCGCTGCCGGTACGCGATCCCCAGGAGCTGGTGGTGCTGGCGCGCAATCCGTCCGAGCCGAGCGCCTCGTTCAACTACCCGGACTACCGCTACTTTCGCGACCACAACCGGTCATTTACGGGAATCCTGGCGGCGAACGGCGGCTCGCCGCTGGCATTCCAGGTGCCGGGCGAAGGCGGCTCTCGGGCCGAGAACACGGTGGCGTCGATCGTCTCCGGCAACTATTTCGACGTTCTCGGCGTGACGCCCGCCGCCGGACGCCTCCTGCGGCCTTCGGATAACGAGGCCGAAGGCTCCGGCCCCTATGTCGTCCTCAGTTACGATTTCTGGCAGCGGCGCTTCGGACGCGATCCGGGAGCGATCGGGCGCGCGATCACTCTGAATGGTTCGCCGTTTCAGATCGTCGGCGTGGCGCGGGAGGGCTTTTCGGGAACGGCCGTGGGAACTCAGGCCGATTTGTACCTGCCGATCATGATGATGCCGAGCGTCAACCGCGGCGTGCGCGGCTGGAACACCCGGCACTACTGGTGGCTCACCACCATCGCGCGGCTGAAACCGGGCGTGACCGCGCAGTCGGCAATTCCGGAAGTCAATGTCCTTTACCAGCAGATTCTCAAGAGCGATCCCGAGCGGCGTCCCGCGCCGGCCTACGATAAGGGCCGGGCCAAGTGGGAACGGATGACGGTTCTCCCTGCGGGCAACGGCTTTTCCTACCTTCGCAGGCAGATCGCGAAGCCGCTGACGGTTCTCATGATTACAGCGGCGTTAGTGCTCCTCATCGCCTGCGCCAACGTGGCCGGCTTGCTGCTGGCGCGGGCGGCGGCGCGGCAGAAGGAGATCGCGATTCGCCTCGCCATCGGCGCGTCGCGGATGCGGCTGGTGACCCAACTGGTGGTCGAGACGCTCCTCGTTTCGCTCGCGGGAGGACTCGCGGGCCTGCTCTTTGCATGGTGGGGCGTCCGGCTCCTGGTGGGGATGATGCCCCAGCGATACCTCCCACTGAAGCTCGACCTGACGCCCGATTGGCGGCTGATGGGCTTCGCGTTCGGCGTTTCGCTCGTGGCGGGAATCGCATGCGGCCTGGTGCCGGCGCTCCAGGCTACGCGGCCGAACCTGGTCTCCGCGCTCAAAAGCGAGCTGCGCACCGTGGGAAGGCATCGCTTCGACCTGCGGCGGCTGCTGGTGGTCATGCAGGTGGCGGTGTCGCTGCTGCTGCTGATCGGCGCGGGACTGTTCGTGCGCAGCCTGCGGAATCTCCGGACGCTCGATTTCGGCTTCCGGCGGGAGAGCGTGCTGCTGGTGAACGTCAATCCACAGGCCAGTGGATACAAAGGCCAGCGCTTGCGCGACTATTACGAGCGTCTGCGCGATCGTACGGCCCGCAATCCCGAGGCGCGGTCCGTCAGTCTCGCGGCCATCACACCGCTGGCCGGGTCGCGGTGGAACAGCGACGTTTCCGTCCAGGGATATCAGCGGAGGGCCGACGAAGATCCCACGGTGGATTTTAACGGAGTCAGCCCCGGATACTTCGATACGCTCGGCATCCCGATCCTCCTGGGCCGCGATTTCCGCTCGGAAGACAATCCGGCGGTCACGCCCGATCCCCAGCCGGGCGATCGCAAGATGGGTCCGCCGCCCCCCGTGGCAATCATTAATGAGGCCATGGCGAAGAAGTATTTCGCGCGCGAATCGCCGCTCGGCAAGCGGTTCAGCACCGACGATTCCTTCAAGATGGAGGATTCCTACGAGATCGTTGGGGTGGTGAAGAATACCCGCTATTTCGGGCCGCGCGAGGCAGTCGAGCCGATGGCCTATTTTCCGGAGTGGCGCAACGGAGCGGGTCCCATGACGCTGTGCGTCCGCTCGGCCACGCCGCCGGAGCGGCTGATTCCGGCCATCCGGAAGGAGGCGGCGGCGCTCGACGCGGCCATTCCGCTCACCCAGACCCTGACGCTCGAAGAGCAGTTCGAGGGGAACATTTCCCAGGAGCGCATGGTCACTACGCTGTGCGGCTTTTTCGGTGGGCTGGCACTGCTGCTGGCGGCGATCGGGCTCTATGGCGTCATGGCGCACTCGGTGGCCCGGCGCGTCCGCGAGATCGGCATCCGCATGGCGCTCGGGGCGCAGCGCGGCGAGGTGCTGTGGCTGGTGCTGCGAGAGACCGTGATCGTGGTGGGGATCGGGGCCCTGATTGGCCTGCCGGTGGCGTTTGTCCTGACGCGGCTGGTCGCGAGCTTCCTCTTCGGGTTGACTCCGCAGGATCCCCTCGCCATCGCGGCATCCACGGCGGTGCTCCTCGGGATCACAGCCGTTGCCGGGTATATTCCGGCCCGGCGAGCCACCAAGGTGGACCCCATGATCGCGCTACGCTATGAGTGAATGTACGATCCGCTAGCGCCTTACTCTTTGCAGCCCGCCCGGTACACCTGCTACCGCGCCGCCGGCCCGATCCGTATAGACGGAGTGCTCGATGAGCCCGCGTGGACCCTCGCTCCGAAATCGACGCCGTTCGTCGACATCGTGACCGGCGAGCCCGCGTGGTTCGACACCCGTGTGGCCATGCTCTGGGACGATCAGTATCTCTACTTCGGCTTCTGGGCCGAAGAAAACGACGTCTGGGGCACGCTCACCGGGCGCGATTCGAAGATCTGGGAAGAGAACGATCTCGAAGTGTTCATCGGCGGCACGGACGCCTATTACGAATTCGAGATGAACGCGCTCAATACGGTCTACGAAGTGTTCTGGATCTGGAAAGACGCGCTCAAGCCCGGGTCGCGCTACTACGGCCGACCGGAGTTCGACCCCACCACGCAGCGCACCATGGTACTCGACGGCGTGGGCGGCCACGTGCATCCGCGCGGCGAACGGTGGGGCTTTCTCGATTGGGATTATCCGGGCCTGCAGACCGCCGTGCACGTGGAGGGCGTCGTCAATAGCCGGACGAAGACCGATCGCGGCTGGACGGCGGAACTCGCCTTTCCGTGGAAGGGGCTGGAGTTGCTGGCCAACGGCCGGTCGCTGCCGCCGAAGAACGGCGACATCTGGCGCATCGACTGCTCGCGATTCGAGAAGCTCGGCAGGAATGGCGAGGTCCTGGACCCGTGCGTCGGCTGGACGTGGAACCGCCACGGGCACTACGATTCGCACATTCCGGAGGTGTTCCCCTACGTGACTTTTTCGACCGAAGTGTCGCCCGGCAAATAACGGCCGCGATTCACGCCTATACGGCCCGGCGAAGGCGGACGATCTCCGCCATGGTCCGATCCACCTCTTCGTCGGCGGTGTAGAAATGCGGCGAGATGCGGATCCCGGCGCCGGGCCGGTAATCCACCAGGATTTCCTGCCGCTCGAGCTCTCGGGTGATTTCCATACCGCTGGGAATATCGATCGTGACCACGCCGCCGCGCCGCGCGGAGTCGAGGGGTGTGTCGACCCGCAGGCCGGCCTCGCGGGCCAGTTCGATCAGGCGCGTGGTCTGGCGGACCGATTTTTCGTGGATCGCCCCGACGCCGATCTCCCGGATAATCTCCAGCCCCGACCGCGCCGAGTAGAGCGCCGGGATGTTGGGCGTGCCATTCAGGAAGCGAAAACCGTCCGCGGCGTAGCGGATCGGGCCGCTCTCGAAGGCGAAGGGATCTTCGTGCGCAACCCAGCCGGTGGCGGCCGGCTGGAGCTCGGCGCGCAGGCCGGCACGCACGTAAAGATAGGCGGTTCCGGGCCCGGCGCACAGCCATTTGACGGAACCGCCGGTGGCGAAGTCCACGCCGAGTTCCCGCACATCGAGCGGAAGCGTACCGGCGGATTGATAGAGATCGGCAACCACCAGCGCTCCCGCCTCATGGGCGCGTTTCACGATGGCGCCGAGATCCTGGAGGTACGAATTGCGGAACGCCACATGCGAGACCGAGACCAGCAGGGTCTCTTCGTCGATGGCGTCGAGGGATTCGTCGAGCGGTCCCTCCACGGTGATGCAGCGGGCCCCCTGCCGCTCGAGGCCGTGATGGACATACTGGTTCGAGGGGAAGTTCAAGGAATCGGTGACCAGCTTATTGCGGCGCCCCGACCAGGAAAAACACGAGG
The DNA here is from genome assembly GCA_963796675.1 of Terriglobia bacterium. Classification (GTDB taxonomy): domain Bacteria; phylum Acidobacteriota; class Terriglobia; order Bryobacterales; family Bryobacteraceae; genus CAWCDJ01. Next base: position 65,761 of record CAWCMS010000008.1, on the reverse strand, counting down.
CCACGATCCACTGGCAGACCGAGACATTGGGCTGCATACTGACCTCGCCCTCGCCGGCGCCGATAATCGAGCCGACCAGGTTGCCGATGGTGACGGGCATCTCCCACCAGCCCTCCTCCCAGGCCCGCACACCGCGGGTTTCCCAAGTGTCGGCGAATTCGGCGAGGCGGCGGGCGGCGCGCCGCGGCATAGCGCCGAGGGAATGGCTGATCATGTAGGTGGTGCGGCTGAGAATCGGGAACTCGCCGCGCCATGCCAGCAGGGGGTCCATGGCTAATATAGTATGCATGAGCACCAGCGATTACTGGTTTCAACCGGTACTAGCCCGCGCAACCACCGTACCGGCCCGTTGGTACACTGACCCGGCCATGCTGGCGTCCGAGCGCTCCAAGGTATTCGGCCGGACGTGGCAGGCGGTAGGGCACGCCGCCGACGTAGCGGCGCCGGGAAGATACCTGGCAGCCGATATTGCGGGCGAGCCTGTGCTGGTCACGCGAACGAAAGACGGCCAGTTGCATGCGTTCTCGAACGTCTGCCGGCATCGCGCGGCGGTGCTGGCGGAGGGCACGGGCGATGCCGCGGCCATCCGCTGCCCGTACCATGCGTGGACCTACTCGCTCGAAGGGAAACTGCTGGCGCAGCCGGAGTTCGAGGGAGTGGAAGAGTGGGACCGGTCCTCCGTATGCCTGCCGCCGTTTCGCGCCGAGGTCTGGGGGCCGTTCGTGTTCGTCAACCAGGACGTGTCGGCGCCGCCGCTCTCCGAGGTGCTGGGTGCGATACCCGGCGAGATCGCGAAGATCGGCTGCCCGATCGATCAGCTGCGATTTTCGCGGCGCCGCGATTACGTGATCGAATGCAACTGGAAGGTCTATATCGATAACTACCTGGAGGGCTACCACCTTCCCGCGGCTCACCCCAGCCTGTTCCGCGAGCTCGATTATCAGAATTACAAGGTTGAGACCTTCCGCTACTATTCGTCCCAGATCGCGCCGATCCGGCCGCGGAAGGAAGGCGGCGCGGAGGACCGGCGGTACGAGTTCTCCGAGGGCGGGCGCAGCGCGCTTTATTACTGGCTGTTTCCCAATTTCATGCTCAACGTCTACCCCGATAATCTGAGCAGCAACCTCATCGTGCCGCTGGGGCCGGACCGCACCCTGACGATCTTCGAGTGGTTCGCATGGCAGGGCGAAGTGGAGCAGGCGACCATCGACTTCAGCGACCAGATCCAGCAGGAGGACATCCGCATCTGCGAATCGGTCCAGCGCGGGCTCGCGTCGCTCCATTACACCCAGGGGCGGTATTCAGTAAAGCGCGAGAACGGCGTCCACCATTTTCACGGGCTGTTGAGCGAGTTTATGGCGTGAACCGTCAAATCCTCAGGAACAGCTTGCGCCGGTACATCCAATAGAGAGCCAGCCAGTAGACCAGGAGCACGGCGGTGCCGCGCAGCAGGGGTTCGAGGCCGGCGCCGAGGAATTGAAAGAAGCTCGCTCCGAGGTTGATGCGGAACGAATCGATGATGAAGCGCTCCCAGAGATGGGCGATCAGGTAGGCGGCAATCGAGTTCATACCGATCACTACCAGCGGGAAGGTCCATCGGCGCCAGCCTTTGACTTCGGTCAGCCAGCAGAAGGCGGCCAGGAAGAGGAAGCAGAGTGCCGCCGCTGAAGAGCGTCCAACTGGGGGTCCAGATGCGCTTCACGACGGGGCAGATGCCGGTGAAGTGCAGCAGCAGTCCGGCGGAAATCCCGGCCGCGGCTGCGATCAGCAAACGCTTCATGGGAATCTTCGGAGCGGACGAGCGCAGCCACTCGCCGCCGATCAATCCCAGGATCATCGTTCCGAGTGTCGGGATGAAGCTGAGGGTCAGATAGCCGCCGCTATTGGCGACATAAGGCGAAGTGCGCGGGAACAGGTTGAGGAACCATTGGTCGAAGGCGTTGCCGAAATTGAATTGCTTGTTCCAGTGAGCGGCGAAGCCGGTGTACGCACCCGGTCCGATGCCCGGATAGAGCGCCCAGGCGAGCCAGTAGCCGCATAAGATCGCACCGAGCGCGATCCACTGCCAGCGGGGAGGCCTCCAGGCCAGCAAAAAGAGGATGGGGTAGCCGAGCCCGATCTGAGAGAGGGTGTCCTCGAAGGTGAAGTACGTCTGCTGGCTCGACGTGGAACGCAGGAAAACGCCGAGGGCGACCAGGAGCAGCGATCTCCACAGGGCATGGGCGAAGAGCTTGGAGAAACTGCCGCCTTGCGCGATGCGACGCGCGACCGAGTAGGGGAGAGCGACCCCGACCAGGAAAGAGAAGCCGGGCTGAATGGTGTCATGGAGCGAGCAGCCGGCCCACGAGACGTGGGTCTGGTTGTAAGCCAGGAAGCTCCAGAACCAGTTGCCGGGAAACGCGCGGGAGACTTGGGAAAGCTCCAGCACCTCGGCCATCATGAGCAGCATGACCAGGCCGCGATAAGAATCGATCGCCAGATTTCGAGCGGTTGCTTGAGGAATCGCGGACGATTCCTTACGAATTCCGGTCGGTTGGAGCGCAGCTTGCACCGGAGCACCTCCTCAGGTTGCAAGTATAATCCGTATTCACGAGATAGGTACGGTTCGGGGAGCTAGTGTGCGGTTTCCGCCGTTTGCTTGATCGCCTGCTGGATGGCCGCGATGTTCTTCTTCGCGTATTGCGCTTCGTCCAGATCCGGGTTGATGGCTACCACTTCCTGCAGATGTTTCAGCGCCGGGGCCAGTTCGGCCACGCTGTTCGTCTCGTTCGCTTTCCGCATATACGATACGCCCAGCGCGAAATGGGCGTAGGGATCCTGCGGATCATACGTGAGCGAGCGCTGGCAATAGCCGATCGCCAGGTCGAAGTTCGACATCTTGCGCTCGCAGTCGCACAGGCCGAAGTAGGCCAGGCTGCGCAGGTCGCTCCAGATATCGTGCGTGCCGGCGCGCTTCTTCTTCCCCAGGCCGAATAACGAGCCGAGCACATAATAATTGAGCTGTCCGGCCAGCTTGCTGTCGAAGTCGCTCAGGGCGAGGTACCGGCCGTATTCCGTTTTGGCATCCGCGAACTTGTTGCTCAGGCGCAGGCTGTCCGCCATCCAGAGATGAGGCTCGGCGCTTTTGGGAGCCAGTTGCACGGCCTTTTGCGCGGCTTCCACCGATTGCGGATAGAGGCCCTTCAGCCGGTATGCCTGCGCCAGCATGGTCAGCGCCATGACGTGACTGGGCTGCCGCGTCAGGACGGTGTTGATCTGCCGGATGGCCTCGTCCACGTCGCCGATATCGAGAAGCATGCCGGCATAGTTGGCATGCGCCTCGAGATAGTCCGGGTCGATCTCGATGGCCTTCTTGAAATACTGCTGCGCCTTCTCCTCGTCGAACATCGCGTTGTAAGTCAGGCCCAGGTAATAGGCGGCCTGACTGTAGGTCGGGTCGGCGGCGAGCGCCTTCTCGAAAGACTCCGCGGCCTTCTTGTAATTTTGCTGGTAGCCCTTCAGGTAATACTTGATCCCGTCGTCGAGCGAATCGACGGCGGCCTTGGAACGCCGCCGCGGAATCAGGATTTTAATGGTGACGGTAGACTCCTGTCCGGGATAGACCGTTTCCTGCCGGGGACCGTCGGGCTCGTAGCCCATCTTCACGCCCTTGATGGTGTGTTCGCCGGGCTGCAGACCGGGCACCGTGATCGTCTTTCCTTCCGGAATCACCCCAACCGATTTATCGTCGACAAACACCTCCACGCCGTCCTTGTTGGCCTCGAAAATCAAGGTGCCGAACTTGGGGGCGGGGGGAGTGGCAGGCGCCGCGTTCGAGGGAACGTAGGAAAGCAGCATGTTGGGGTCGAAGCTGCCGCGGTCCGAAGTCGGATTCTGCTGCGCGCCGGTGGCTTCACGGACCTGCGTGTGGACGTACTCGGCGAGCTCGTCGGCCGTCACGATGCCGTCGTGATTGGTGTCCGCCGCGCCTTCGAGACCCTTCACCACGTAGTAGGTGAAGACGCCGTGGCCGCCTTCCAGTTCCGGACTTTCGAACGACCGTTCGCGGTCGCGGCTGGCGGTCAGCGAAAACAGCGACGTATTCAGCGAAGAGAGCGTCTTGTTCAGGCTGGCCGTATCTTCGGGCGAAATCGCGCCGCTGTGGCAGGCGTCGGTCAACAGCACTTTCGAGGTGGCCTGGATCTTGCCGCCCATCACCGTGCCGAGCTCCTCCATCGGGTAGCCGGTGGCGGAGATGCGGTTGGTATCGATGTCGTATGGCGCCAGGTATCCTTTGCCCTGGAACATGAAGCCGTGGCCCGCGAAATAGACCAGGACGCGGTCGCCGGGCTTGGCTACGCCAGGCAGCCAGGTGTCGATTTCGCGCCGCACGCCTGCGAGAGTGGCCTTGTCGCCGGTCAGCAGGTGAACGTTCTCGGCTTTGAAATTGCCGCCTTCGGGGCTGATCAGGATAGTGTAGATCGACTGCGCGTCGCGTTCCGGAATATTGCAGCTGCAGGTTAGCGGGCAGATTCTTGTAGTGCGAAATGCCGACGATCACGGCGTAGCTGCGCGGGATCGAAGGAATTTTGGGCGGTTCCGGAGTCTCGGGTGTTTCGAGCTTCAGGTCGCGCTGGCGTTGTTGGGGCTGCTTGGGAGGAGGCTGCTGCTGTGCGCCAAGGGCGGCACAGGCCAGCAAAAACGGCAAGATCTTCCGCATGACGATCACCGGTGCGCCAGGCGGAATTCGTAGACCACCGGGCCGGTCAGAGGCTCCGGCGAGGAGATCACCGCCTTGTTCTCCTGCCGCATGAATAAAAGCTCGCGGCGGCTGTCACCCGCGGCCTGCGCCAGGTCCTGCGGGAGTTCGACTTCGCGCGGGATCAGCTTCGGCCCGGCGGAAGAATCGACGCAATCGCCGCGCGCCTTCAGGATCGAATCGTCGCATCGCGGCGAAAGCGTGAGCGGCTTGATGGTCGGGGTTGCTGGAGGCGTCGACAGGCGCGTGGGGCTCACCAGCCAATAGACCGTTTCGTATCCCGCCGGACCGGCAATGCGGAACACCGTGGCCGTCTCCGGCACCTGGTATGACTGCCCCGCGGCGACCTGGTTGTTCCGCCCGGTCTCTTCACGCGGAAAAAGCTGCCCGTACTTGCCCGAACTGCTGAAGTTGGTCACATACAGAAAGCCGTCGAAGTTGGTGTGGAAGCGGAAGCGCACGCGGTCGCCCTGTGCGAGCACCAGGCCGGGATCGATGACGTGCCACCCGCCCTTTTCCATGCGCTCGAGCGTGATCTCCATGCGGTGTGCGCCCTGCTGCAGGGTACGACTCTGCGCCAGGGCGGGAGCCGCCAACCACGCCGCGGCGAAAGCGGTCACTGCGAGCGCGCGGATCATTGATGCACCAGGGAGAGGTCGGCCACCACGCGCGAATCCGAGCTGCCGGACGGGTTGACGACGTAGACCGCCGTCTCTTTCTGTTCGCCCGTGGCCGCGGGAGTGCTCTCATCGACCTTTTCAATCACCAGGTCGCGGGAAAACGTATTGCGCAGGCGGCCGACGGTGGAATCGTCCACGCTGGCGGTCAACAGCATTTGTTTCGGATGCGCGGCCGGGGCGGGTGCGGAGGTGGGCTGCGGTTTTGCGCCCTGCAGCGAATAGATGGTGCTCTCGAGATCGGTCTCCGGCGCGCGGGAAAACACGATGAAGAGCCGCTCGGTGCCGGTCTGCTCGTCAAACACCATGCGCCGCGGAGGTAGCGTGTAGGTGTGCCAGCCATCCACGTGGTTGTTGGCATTTTCGATGTCGCGCGAGGGGAACAGCGGCTGCCAGGTGCCGCTCGAACCTTTGGCGATGATGTAAAGGTACCCGGGGCTGTTCGCCTGAATCTGCAGTTGGATCTTGTCGCCCGCGTGGAATACCGAATCGGCCGCCACCGGCGTCATCTCGCCGCCCACCAGTTTGAGGATCGTGCACTTCAAGCCGAGCGGCGCTCCGTTCGAGGGCGCGGGTGCGCTGGTCCGCTCCGAGGCCAGTTGGATGAAGCCGCCGCCGGCGGTGGCGGGGCTGTGCTGGACGGGCGGAGCCGCTGGAGCGGGAGCCTGGTGCGCATCGGTTTTCGCCACGGTTTTGGGCGGCGCTTTCTTTACCTGGGCCTTGGCCGGGGCCTTTGGCTTCGACGATTCCACAGCGGCGTAGAAGAGCTCCCGAGCCGTCAATTCCACCTTGGGCGCCTGCTGTGCGCCGGCAACTGCAACCAGGCCGGCGAGTGCTGGGATGAGTAGTGCTGAGGTTTTTCTTATCATGCAGTTCCGGTCCTTCCGAGACCAGCCCCCCTAGGTGTCTACAATATCACCGACAGCGGCGAAATTCTGCTCTCCAGGCGGTATACGGTACTACCGCGCGTCGTGCGGCAAAGGCCACTGCTCGCCTCCCGCCGAACAGCGGGGCATGACGCCGTCGTGTTCTCATAGAGGTTCGGAGGTCAAACTGATCGCAAGTCAATTCGAAGTCACGGTGGAGAAGCTCGTGTATGGCGGCGACGGGCTGGCGCGGCTGGACGGCAGGGTCGTGCTTGCGCCCTTTGTGTTGCCGGGCGAGCGGATTCGCGCTGCCGTGGAACAGGAGAAGCCGCGACTGGTGCGTGCCCGCACGGTGAGCGTACTCGAGTCGGCGCCGGACCGGGTCACGGCCGAATGCCCGTACTACACGCGCTGCGGCGGCTGCCACTATCAGCACGCGCGGTACGAACTGCAACTGGCGGCCAAGCGAGCCATCCTGGAAGAGGAGTTGCGGCGCCTGGGCAAGATCGAGCCGCCTGCCGAGGTCGACGTCGTTTCGGCCGATCCCTACGGCTATCGCAACCGCGTGCAGTTACAGGTGCGTGACGGCCGCATCGGGTACCTCGAGGGCCGTTCGCATCGCCTGTGCCCCATCGAACGATGTCCGATCTCATCGCCTAAGATCAATGAAGCCATCGGGGCGCTGAATGGAATGGTTCGCGACCCGCGGTGGCCGCGCTTCCTGCACTCCCTCGAACTCTTTACCGACGAGCGGCACGTGCAGTTTAACGTAACGGAGACGGACCGTCCGATCGCCCGGCGGTTCTTCGACTGGGCGGGCGAGACGATCCCCGGCCTGGTCGACGGGCCGCTCGACTACGAGGGGCGCTTTCGCGTCAGCCGGAACTCCTTCTTTCAGGTGAATCGCTTCCTGATCGACCGTCTGGTGGAATTGGCAGTGGAGGGCGCCGCCGGCGAGACGGCTGCCGATCTCTATGCAGGTGCGGGGCTCTTTGCCGTCGCGCTCGGACGGACCTTTGGCGAGGTGACGGCCGTGGAGTCCGGTTCGGGAGCCGTGCGAGATCTGGAATTCAATGCCGAGCGGGCGGGGCTATCCAACATCCGCGCGGAGAAGAAGAGCACCGAAGAATATCTGGCATCGATCGACCGCGCGCCGGATTTCCTGCTGATGGACCCGCCGCGTTCCGGGCTGGGAAGCACCGTAGTGGCTCGGTTGGTGGAGTTGCGTCCGCGGCGGGTGACGATCGTAGCGTGCGACCCTTCCACACTGGCGCGGGACCTGGCGGGACTGATCGGGGCCGGCTATGCGATCGACGGCATGGCGATGATCGATCTGTTTCCGCAGACCTTCCACCTGGAAACCGTAGTTCGGCTGAGCCTGCAATAAAAAAAGGCCGGGTTACCCCGGCCTGTGAAATGACGAACCCTAGGAAGTGATTAAGCGCGTTTCTTGCGACGTAAGATGCCCAGGCCAGTGAGAGCCGAACCCAGCAGAAGCATGGTAGTCGGCTCCGGCGCGGCGGTGGGGGGTTCCGGAGGAGTGGCGAAGGTAGCCGATCCGCCGATGGCGCCCGTCCGGCCGCCGGTCTGGTTAAAGCTGAAGGAGAGCGAAGCGGCCGACGTTTCGTAGTCCCCGATGGAGTCGGAGAAATCGCCCGAATAATAGATGTTCACGAAGCTCCCAAATCCGAGAGTCCCGGAACTCTTTTGCCCGCTGGTTGCGGTGAAAGTGAACCGGTTCCCGTCTTCGGTCGTGAAGGTCAAGACGGGCAGCGAAACGAACAACAGATCCAGGTCGTAGTCGGAGAACGTTACGTGATCGCCGGTTGCCAGCGGGGTGGTGCCGCCGGTCGCAAAGTCGTTCTGATTGAGCAGATAGGTCAACGGGAGGGAACTGATCGTCAGGTTGGAAGGGAGCAGAATGTCGGTCGCTCCCGACAATGCTCCGTCCGACGGGGTATACGATATGGTTCCGTTCATGTTGAAGGTGAAGGTCGCGTTGGCAGTAGCTGCCAGCGCACTGCCGGCCGAGAAGGCCAGTAGAACAGTGGCAGACAGCAGGGAACTCCTGAGAATGGTCTTCATTTTCCTCCTTGAACTTGAAATTCCAAGTGCTTTCGCAATCAAAGTACTAAGGTACGTACTTGATGTTTCTAGTACTACTAATACTAATTTGGTCAAAATACTCGTGTCAACGCGAACACGATGAATTTTTCGACATTTCCGGTAATAAGTTGTGGAAATATCCGAGGAAAATAGGAGTTCTTGCGGAGATTCCGTTCGGAATTATCTTAGCGCACGACGAAATTGACGAGTTTGTCAGGGACGGCGATCGTCTTCACGACCGCTTTCCCTTCGAGAAGGGGCTTTACCTTCTCGTCGTCGGTAGCCAAGGCGGCGAGCTGGTCCTTGGTCGTACCGAAGGGTGCGTAGATGCGGGTGCGGAGCTTGCCGTTCACCTGGATGACGATTTCGGCCAGGTCTTCCTTGGCGAGCTCGGCGTCGAACGACGGCCAGCACTGGCGAAACACGAGGCCTTCGCGCCCGATTTCGGCCCAGATCTCCTGGGAAAGGTAAGGGGCGAAGGGTGCCAGCATGAGCGCCAGCTTCTCCGAAACTTCCCCGAGGGCCGTAGCGGAGAGGTTGCCCTCTTCGGCATAGAGCACGTTGACGAGCTCCATGATCGAGGCGATGCAGGTGTTGAAGTGCCAGCGAGTCTCGAAATCCTCGGTGATTTTCCGGAGAGTCTGGTGAAGCTTCCGGAGGACCTTGCGGTCGGAGGCGCCTTCCTGCGAGCCCTGTCCGGCATTGCGGGTCACGAAGCGGTAGACGCGGCCGAGGAAGCGGTAGATCCCTTCGGCGCCTTCGAAACGCCAGTCGACTTCCTTTTCCGGAGGCGCGGCGAACAGGACGAACATGCGGGCGGTATCGGCGCCGAAACGCTCAGCGAGCATGTCCGCGCCCACCACGTTGCCTTTCGACTTCGACATCTTGGCGCCCTCGGCTATGACCATCCCCTGGGTAAAGAGGCGGCGGGCCGGTTCGCTGTTCTTGATGAGGCCGATATCGCGCATCATTTTCGTGAAAAAGCGCGAATAAATCAGGTGCAATATCGCGTGTTCCACGCCGCCGATATACTGATCGATTTCGAACCAATAGGCGATTTTCGCCGGATCGAACGGCATTCGGTCGTTTTTCGAATCGCAATAGCGGTAGAAATACCAGGACGAATCGATGAAGGTGTCCATGGTATCGGTCTCGCGCCGGGCCGCTCCGCCGCACTTCGGGCAGGCCACGTTCACGAACTCGGGGACATTTTCGAGCGGCGAGCGGCCGGTCCCGGTGATTTCGATCTTGTTCGGGAGGACGACCGGAAGCTGGTCTTCGGGCACCGGCACCACGCCGCAGGACGGGCAGTGGATGACCGGGATCGGCGTACCCCAATAGCGCTGGCGCGAGATGCCCCAATCCTTGATGCGGTAGGTGACGGCGGATTCGCCGAAGCCCTTCTCCCTGGCATACGCGGCCATCTTCGGGCGCGCCTCTTCGCTGGGGAGTCCTGACCACTGGCCGGAGTTTTCGACGATGCCATAGTCGCAGAAGGGCATTTGCATGCCCGGCTCGACGGCGAGTTCGCCATCGACCGGCCGGATCACCGGGCGGACCGGGATATCGTACTTGCGGCAGAATTCGAAATCGCGCTCGTCGTGCGCGGGGACGGCCATGATGGCGCCCGTGCCGTAGCCCATGAGAACGAAGTTGGCGATCCAGATCGGCACCTTTTCGCCGTTGAACGGATTGACGGCGTAGTGGCCGGTGAAGAAGCCTTCCTTGACGATGTCGCCGGGGTCGCGATTAGCGCGCTCGTCGACCATAGCCTTGGCTCGCGCCTTGCCTTCGGTGTCGAGCAGGTCCTCGTTGAGCGGGTGCTCGGGCGCGAGGATGACGCAGGTGGCGCCGTAGATGGTATCGACGCGCGTAGTGAAGACGCGGATGGGCCGGCCGTCATCGGCCAAGGTGAAATCGATCTCCGCGCCTTCGGAGCGGCCGATCCAGTTGCGCTGCATGGTGAGCACGCGCTCCGGCCAGCCGCCTTCGAGCTGCTTCATGTCATCGAGCAACTGGTCGGCATAAGCGGTGATCTTGAGGAACCACTGTTCGAGCGCGCGCTGCTCGACGGGCGTATCTTCATGCCGCCAGCAGCAGCCTTCCACCACCTGTTCGTTGGCCAGCACGGTGGCGCACTTGGGGCACCAGTTGAGCAGCGCCTTCTTGCGATAGGCCAGGCCGCGCTCGAGCATCTTGAGGAAGAACCACTGGTTCCAGCGGTAGTATTCGGGTTCGCAGGTGGAGACCTCGCGGCCCCAGTCGTAGCTGAAGGCGAAGCGGCGGTGCGTCTTTTTCATCGCCGCGATATTCTGCAGGGTCCATTCGCGCGGCGGGCGTTTGTTGGCGATGGCGGCATTCTCCGCCGGAAGGCCGAAAGCGTCCCAGCCCATGGGGTGCAGGACGTTGAAACCGCGCATCCACTTATACCGGGCGAGAGCGTCGCCGATCGAATAGTTGCGGATGTGCCCGATGTGGAGCGTGCCGCTCGGGTAGGGCAGCATTTCCAGCACGTAGAACTTCGGCTTCGAGGAATCCTCCCCGGCCTTGTAAAGTTCCTGATCGCGCCACTGGTCGTGCCACTTCAGTTCGATATGGTTATGGTCGTACGGCTTTTCCGGCATAGCTTAAGATGGGGGCTAAATTCCATCGTAGCAAGTTCGCCGGAGCCGCTTACCGTTCGGGCGTGTAGTAGCCGGCGCGCGCATAGATCTGGCAGCGCGGATGACCCTCCGGAAGATTGAGCTGCACCTTGATTTTGCGGTACTTGCCGGCCGGCAGATCGGTGGGCGGATAGTAGCCCAGAACATATTCGTTGTGGACCGTAACGCCGATCTGCGCGAAGGAAGTCTGCATGTCGTGAGGGTCGGAGATCAGGTAGCGGATGCCTCCGGTATCGCCGGCCAGTTTGCCCAGCAGCTCAGGTCCGGAGAACTCTTCCGGTGTGTTGGGATCCTGATAAAGGCAGATGGCAAAGATCTGGGTGTCGGCCTCGCGGGCTAATTCTTCGAGCTCATGCAGGGTATAGCGGCTGTTGTTGTCGCCGCCATCGGAGACGATGATCAGGACCTTGCGGGGATTGTGGGCTTTCGCCAGGTGCGCGAGCGCGAGGTAGGCGCCATCGATCAGAGCAGTTTCGCCCTTGGGTTGGGTAAACAGCAGGGCGTTTCGCAGTCCGTCGAAATCAAACGTGAAGTCTTTCTGGAGTTCCGCCTGGCTCGATACAGTGACCAGAAAGGCTTCGTCTTCGGGATTGAGCTGCTCGAAGAGCTGGCGCGGGGCGTCGCGCGCCACTTTGAACTTGCTCGACATACTGCGACTGCAGTCGAAGACGATTCCAACGCTGACGGGAGCATCCTGGCGCCCGAAGGAGACGATAGGGCGGGGCTCGCTGCCGTCGAAAACGCGAAAGTTGTCGCGTTCCAAGCCGAGAATGTTGTGTCCGGAAGTGTCCTGAACGGCGACCGGGACGAGGGTCATGGAGACGTCGACCCGGATATTGGTTTGGGCGCGGGGCGTTTTCCTGGGCGCCCGATTTTCCAGAAGCCGGGGTCCATCTCCCGCGGCGCTGGATATTGCGATCGCTGCCAAAAGGCAAAGGGCGGCTGGTAGAGTGCGCATCTTCGTGTCTGTGTCGAACTGGCGCTATCGCCGGAACTACACGCGCGATGCCTATGTGCGGGGGCGGGCGGAGAGGCGCTTGAGAGTGTCGAGATTCCGACGGTCGTCGCCCGGATTTGTGACCGGCGTCTCCAGAATGAAGGGGATGTGCCGTAGCCGGGGGTGGCGAAGGATGCGCTGAAAACCGTCTAAACCGATATGGCCTTCGCCGATATGGGCGTGCCGATCGACACGAGAGCCGCGGGGCGCCTTGGAATCGTTGGCGTGGATGATTTGAATGTGGCTCCAGCCGAGGATTTCTCCGGCCTCGCGGAGGGTGCGATCGAGCCCGGTCTTGGCGGCGATGTCGAAGCCCGCTGCCAGCAGGTGGCAGGTATCGAGGCAGAAGCCGACCGGGAGGCTGGTGAGGTCCTGGGCGAGTTCGCGGAGGGACTGCAACTCTTCGAAGCGGGCACCGAGGCAATCGCCCGATCCGGCGGTGTTCTCGAGGAGGACGGTCACCGGATGGGAGTGGAGGTCCTGAGCGGCCTCGCGCAGGCCAAGCGCGAACCCGGCGACGGCTTCCTCGCGCGAACGTCCCTTGGCGCTGCCGGGATGCACGACGAGGTACTCGGCTCCGATCGCCGCCGCGCGCTCCAATTCACCGTGAAAGGCGGCGATCGATCGCGAGCGGACCAGGGGGTCGTCGGACGCCAGGTTGATCAGGTAGCCGGCGTGAATGACCAGGGGATGGAGGCCGCAACGTTCGCGCGCGGCCTGAAGCCTGTGGATATCCGCCACAGAGGGGGCGGAACCTCGCCACATGGGCGGACTGGTGGAAAAGATCTGGAAAGTGTTCGCGCCCAGTTCCGCAGCCTTGAGGGCCGCCTTTTCCAGGGAACCGGCAATCGATGTGTGAATTCCAAGCCGCAACGCCGACTTCAGGTTACGATCCGCGGCCAACGCTGTCTACTATTTGGACACTTACTGTAAAGCGGTGACGGTATTCTGCATAGGGGCGGTGTTGCGCAACGCGGGATCCGCGTATTCGGCAGGCTTGGGAGAGCCCTCCCAATCGACAGGGTGTTCGCGAAGGCAACGAGGGCAGATATAGCGCCCGTGGATCGGCCACATTGCTTTGGAATGCATCCGTTTGCACCAGAGTTGGGAAAACCTGTTCCACATAAGCTTTTCATCGCCTCCAAGATACAGCCCCGAAACTATGCCCACCTCGGTAGGAGCAATTCTGATGCCGCCGCCGGGCTTTCTGGATAGTGAGGAAGCCGGGGAAGGATGTTGCATTTCGAAGGTTGACAAAAGCACATACAAACGTATAATTAAATCGTCTGTTTGAATCAGATGACTGAAACGAAACAAAAGCTACTGGACGCCGCGGAACTGTTGATCAGCCAGCACGGGTACTCCGCGACCTCCCTGCGGCAGATCATCGCGGAAGCGGGCGTCAACCTGGCGTCGGTGCATTATCATTTCGGCTCGAAGGAGGAACTGCTGGACGAACTGGTGATGCGAAGGGCCAGGCCGGTAAACGAGGAGCGGGTGGCGATGCTCGACCGGGCGGAGGCGGAAGGTGGACAGGGAGGCGCGACGCTCGAACGGATTCTGGAGGCGTTCCTGGCGCCGGCCTTTTTCACCAGGGTCAGTAACCCGCGTTTCGTGAAACTGATGGGACGGTTGTATGGCGAGGGAATGATGAACTGGATCGTCCGAAAGCACTTTCACCCGATGGTGGAGCGTTTTGAGGCAGCTTTGCGGCGCACGCTTCCGGACCTGAGTGAGCCGGAACTGGGCTGGCGGATCCATTTCATGATCGGTGTGATGGTGCAGGCGATGTTCGGGCCTCCGGACGGGCTGTACACGGGCAATCCGAGCACGGAGGAGTTGATCGAGCGGATGGTCACGTTTCTAGCCGCGGGTTTCCGGGTGCGGACCGGGCAGGGAGAACGGGTCGAGGTGGAATAGATGAGGTTGGTGGCACTCCTATGTTGTACGGCGGCGGCCTTCGCCGCGGATCCACAGGGCAGCGGGCCGCTGCCGCTGAGCCTGAAGCAGGCGGTGGCGATCGCCACCTCGGACGAAGGCAATACAAATGTGCGGCTGGCAGGTGAGGCGCTGGTGCAGACGCGCGATAAATCGCTCGAGGCGCGGTCGGCGCTGCTGCCGAATGTGGACAGCTCGATCAATTACCAGGACCTGACTCGCAACCTGGCGGCGATGGGATTCTCACTGAAGCTGCCGATTGCCATTCCGGGGCTGGACATCCCGACCTTCGTCGGACCTTTCCAGACGCTGGATTTCCGGGCGACGGCCTCGCAGAGCGTTTTCGATTTCAGCTCGATTCGCCGCTACCAGTCTTCGAAGGCCGGGGTCACGGCAGCGAAGTCGGACGTGGAAAGCACGGCGGAGCAGGTAGCGGGGCAGGTGGCGCGGGCGTACCTGGCGGCGGTCCGGGCCGATGCCGATATGGAATCGGCGCAGGCGAACGTCCAACTCTCGCAGGCGCTGCTGGAGCAGGCACAGCACTTGAAGGCGGCCGGGACGGGAACGGGAATCGAAGTCACGCGGGCGCGGGTGCAACTGGCGGACGACCGGCAGAGGCTGCTCGATACGGAGAACAATCGACGCAGCGCACACCTGCGGCTGCTGCGCGCGATGGGGATGCGGCTCGATGCGGATCTGCAGTTGACCGATCCGCTGCGGTACACGCCGGTGGATGCCGTGACGCTCGACGACGCGCGGGCGGCGGCGTTGAAGGAGCGGCCGGATTTCGCGGCGCAGCGGGAGCGGGAAGACGTCGCGCGGCTTTCGGCCAGCGCGACCAAGATGGAGCGGCTGCCTTCGGTGGCGGCCTTCGGCGACTACGGCACGATCGGCACCGGGGCGAGCAGCCTGCTGCCGACGCGCACTGTAGGGGTTTCGATCAGGGTGCCGATCTTCGATGGCGGAAGGCGGGATGCGCGGCGCGCCGAATCGGCCTCGCAATTTCGCACCGAACAGACACGGACCAAGGACCTGAAGCAACAGATCGAACTCGATGTGCGGCTAGCGCTCGATGAGCTGCATTCGGCCGAGGAACAGGTGAAGGTGGCGCAGGACGGGCTGACGCTGGCGCACGACGAAATGACGCAGGCGCGGCGCCGGTACGAGGCGGGAGTAGCGGTCAGCCTGGAAGTGACGGACTCGCAGACGCGGCTTGCGCGGGCGCAGGACAACCTGACGGCGGCGCTCTACAAGTACAACGTGGCGCGGGTGGACCTGGCGCAATCGATGGGAAGGATCAGGAGCATGGTGCAGTGATGAAGAAGCGAATCGTTCCGGTAATCATCCTACTCGCCGCGGCGGCCGGCGCATTCTATCTGTACCGGAGTTTGACCCGGAAGCCGGACAACCGGATTGTGATTTCGGGGAACATCGAGCTGACCGAGGTCAATATCGGGTTCAAGACGGCAGGGAAGCTGATCGATCGCACGGTGGACGAAGGCGACCTGGTGAAGAGGGGCGAACTGATCGCGCGGCTCGACCGCGACCAGTTGGTGGCGCAGAGGGACCGGGAATCGGCGGCGCTGAATTTGGCGGAGGCGCAACTGGCGCAGGCGCACACCTCGCTCCAGTTGCAAAAAGAGACGCTGGCGGGCGATCTCGATCAGCGGCGCGCCGATCTGGAAGCCAGCCTGCAACGCTTGGCGGAACTGGAGAACGGCTCGCGTCCGCAGGAGAAGGCCGATGCGAGGGCGGCGGTGGACAACGCACAGGCCGAGTTGGACCGCGCTAAGAAAGACTGGGACCGGTCGCAGGTGCTGTTTAAGAACGATGACATCTCCGCCGCGCAACACGATCAGTATCGCAACCGTTGGGAGAGCGCGGCGGCGATGTTGAAGTCGGCCCAGGAGCGCCTGTCGCTGGTGCTGGCCGGGCCCCGGGCGGAGCAGATGAAGGCGCAGGCGGCGCAGGTGGAACGCGCGCGGGCGGCGCTGAAGACCTCGCAGGCCAACACGCTCGAAACCAAGCGGCGGGAGCAGGAGATTACCGCGCGGCTGGCGGATATCGAACGGTCGAAGGCGAGCCTGGTGCTGATCGACAGCCAACTGTCCGACACGCTGGCGTCGTCGCCCGTGGATGGCGTGGTGCTGGTGAAGGCGGCGGACGTCGGGGAGGTGTTGGCGCCGGGGACGACCGTGGTGACGGTTGGGGACATCGATCATCCCTGGCTCCGCGGCTATGTGGACGAATCGGACCTGGGCAAGGTGAAGCTGGGATCGCGCGCAAAGATTACCACCGATTCGTACCCGGGCAAGGTCTACGACGGGCGCGTCTCCTTCATCTCTTCGGAGGCGGAGTTCACGCCGAAGCAGATCCAGACCGCGCAGGAACGCGTGAAGCTGGTGTACCGCATCAAGATCGAGGTGGCGAATCCCCAGCACGAGCTCAAGTCGAACATGCCGGCCGATGCGGAGATCGTGTTGCAGTGAGCGAGCAGATTCACCGCCGAGACGCGGAGACGCCGGGAAGACCGGTAATCGAGACTCGCGGGCTGACGAAGCGGTTCGGACACGTGACCGCCGTAGATCATCTCGATCTAACGGTGGGGGCCGGGGAGATTTTCGGACTGGTGGGGCCGGACGGGGCGGGGAAGACCACCACGCTGCGGATGCTCTGCGCCTTGATGGACCCGAGCGAAGGCACGGCGAGCGTGGCGGGGCATGACGTGATGCGCGAGCCGCAGGCGGTGAAGGACCAGATCGGCTACATGGCGCAGAGGTTCGGCCTGTATGGGGACCTGACGGTGGAAGAGAACATGGTCTTCTACGCCGATCTGTTCGGGATCGTGGGCGCGGAGCGCGAGCGGCTGACGGCCGAACTGCTGCGCATGACCCGGATGGAACCGTTTCGCGGCCGCCAGGCGGGGCGGCTCTCCGGCGGCATGAAACAGAAGCTGGCGCTGATGTGCACCCTGCTGCACCGTCCGCAGATCCTGTTTCTCGACGAGCCGACGAATGGTGTGGACCCCGTGTCGCGGCGCGACTTTTGGGCGATCCTCTACCAGCTCTTGAAGGACGGGATCACGATCTTCATGACCACCGCATACCTGGACGAGGCCGAGCGCTGCAATCGCGTGGGGCTGATGCACAAAGGAAGCCTCATCCGCTGCGAGACGCCGGATGCGTTGAAGCAGGAAGCGGGTGCGGCGAGCCTGGAGGGCGCGTTCATCCAAATGATCCGAGTGGCGGAAGGGGCACGGCCATGAACACGGGCGCGCGGGCGGTCGAGATCGACGATATGGTCAAGCGCTTCGGCTCGTTCGTGGCGGTGGATCATGTCTCACTCGAAGTGGCGAAGGGCGAGATCTTCGGATTCCTGGGGCCGAACGGAGCGGGCAAATCGACCACCATCCGGATGCTTTGCGGATTGCTCACGCCGACGTCGGGACGCGGATCGGTAAACGGTTTCGATGTGGCCGAACAGCCCGAAGAGATCCGCAAGAGTATCGGCTACATGTCGCAGAAGTTTTCGCTGTACGACGATTTGACGGTAGAGGAGAACATCGATTTCTTCACCGGCATCTACGGCGTGGCGAAGGAGCGGCGGCCAGCGCGGAAGAGCTTCGTGCTCGAAATGGCCGGTCTGGAAGAACGGCGCGGCGCGCTGACACGGACGCTTTCGGGAGGCTGGAAACAGCGGCTGGCGCTCGGCTGCGCCATCCTGCACGAGCCGCCGGTGCTGTTTCTGGACGAGCCGACTTCGGGCGTGGACCCCATCGCGCGCGGCGCTTTCTGGAAGCTGATCCACGGCCTCTCGCAGGCGGGCCACACGATCTTCGTCAGCACGCACTACATGGATGAGGCCGAGTATTGCCACCGTCTGGCGCTGATGTATCGCGGCAAGGTGATCGCGCTCGGTACGCCGGCGGAATTGAAAGGCGGACTGAAGGAGCACGGCCTGCTGCGGCTGGATACGGACGATCCGCTCGAAACGATGCGGACGCTCGAGGGTCTGGAGGGCGTGCGCGACGTGGCGGTATTCGGCGGCGGCCTGCATGTGACCGTGGATGGGGCTGAGGAGGCCGCGGTGCGCATCCGCCGGGTCCTTGAATCGCACGCCATCCGGGTGAAGCGCCTGGAGGAGATCCCGCCCTCGATGGAAGACGTCTTTGTGGCGATGATCGAAGCGGAGGAGCGCAAGGCGGCATGAGCTACCGGAGACTACGCGCGGTCTTCATCAAAGAGCTGCACCACATTACCCGCGACAGCCGCAGCCTGGTGATGGCGCTGGCGGTCCCGGTAATGATGCTGCTGCTTTACGGGTACGCGCTGAGCCTGGACGTAGACCACATCCCGACGCTGATTTACGACCAGGACCAGACGGCGGCGAGCCGCGAGCTGATCCGGCAGTTCGAAGGATCGAAATATTTCGACATCCGCGGCTACGTGGCGGGATATGGCGAGATCGAGCGGGCCATCGATCGGAGCCGCGTGCTGATGGGAGTGGTGATTCCGCGCGACTATTCGCGCAATATCGGCCTGGGACAAAAGGCGCCGGTGCAATTGCTGCTCGACGGAAGCGATTCGAATACGGCCTCCATCGCGCTCGGATACGCGGAGAACGTGGTGCGCCTTTATTCGCTCACGCTGCGCAATGAGGTGATGAATCAACGTGCGGGTGAGCGGCTGGCGTCGCCGGTAGATGCGCGGCTGCGGGTCTGGTACAACAGCTCGCTCGAATCGAAGAATTACGTAGTGCCGGGGCTGATCGCCGTGATCCTGCAGATCATCGCGGCGCTGCTGACTTCGCTGACGATCGCGCGCGAGTGGGAGATGGGCACCATGGAGCAACTGCTCTCCACGCCGCTGCGGCCGATGGAGATCGTACTGGGAAAGATGCTGGCCTATTTCGCGGTGGGGCTGGCGGACGCGGTGATCGCGGTGCTGGTGGGGCTGTTCATCTTCCGGGTACCGATGCGCGGCAGCATGGGGCTGCTGGCGGTTTCGATCTGCATCTTTCTGTTCGGAGCGTTGTGCTGGGGCATCCTGATTTCGGCGGTGGCGAAAACGCAGGTGCTGGCTTATCAGATGGGGATCGTGAGCTCGTTCCTGCCGGCCTTCCTGCTATCGGGATTCGTGTATTCGATCGAGACGATGCCGCGCGTGATCCAGGTGATCACGCATATCATTCCGGCGCGGTACGTGGTGACGATCATGAAAGGCGTGTTTCTCAAAGGCATCGGGTGGAGATTGCTGTGGGGCGAGCTCGGTTTTCTGGCGGCCTATGCCGTGATCGTGTTCGCGCTGGCAACCCGCAAGATGAACCAGAAGCTGGTGTGAAGCCATGTGGGAACGAATTCTCGTCATCTTGAAGAAGGAGCTGATCCAGGCGCTGCGCGACCCACGGATGCGGGTGGTGCTGATCGTTCCGCCGTTGGTGCAACTGGTAGTGTTCGGCTTCGCGGTGAACCTGGACGTGGACCACGCCCGCATCGCGTGGATGGACCTGGACCGCACACCGATGAGCCGCGACCTTCGCGCGCGCTTCGAAGGCTCAGGCCGGTTCGACGTTGTGGCGACGCCCGAAAACGAACAACAGGTGCAGGATGTGCTCGACCGCGGCGAGGCGCAGGCCGTGGTCCGGGTGCTGCCCCGATTCGAGCGCGATGTGCGCCGCGGCTCGACGGCGCAGGTACAGGTGCTGGTAGACGGGACAAACTCGAATACGGCGTCGCTGATTTCGGCCTACTCGACCGAAGTGCTGGCGGATTTCTCGAGTCTCCAAATGACGGAGCTGCAGAACTCCCGTGCGATGCAGAGAGGCTCACCGGCGCCGGTGAATGCGTCGCTGCCCGAGGTGAGCGCGCGCAGCCGCGTGTGGTTCAACCCCGACCTGTACAGCCGCAACTACTTCGTGCCCGGCGTGGTGGCGAACATCATCATGATGGTGACCCTGATGCTGACGGCGCTGGCGATCGTACGGGAGAAAGAGATCGGCACGATGGAGCAGTTGATGGTGACGCCGGTGCGGCCGATCGAGCTGATGCTGGGGAAGACGCTGCCGTTTGCGCTGGTCGGCATGATCGAGTTGACGCTGATTACCTCGGTGGCGCTGCTGGTGTTCCACATTCCGTTTCGCGGGAGCGTGCTCCTGCTGGTGCTGTGCGCGGCGCTGTTCCTGATGACGTCGCTGGGAGCGGGGCTATTTCTCTCGACGATTTCCCATACGCAGCAGCAGGCGATGATGGCGAACTTCTTCTTCTCCATGCCGGCCTTCATGCTGAGCGGGTTTGCGTTTCCGATCCAGAACATGCCGGTAGTGGTGCAATACCTGACCTATCTCAATCCGCTGCGCTACTTCATCGAGATTGTGCGTGGACTATTCCTGAAAGGCGCGGGAATCTCGGTGCTGTGGCCGCAAATGCTGGCGCTGACGGTGTACGGTTCCGCGATCCTATGGCTGAGTGCGGCGCGCTTCCACAAGACGCTGGATTAGGGGCCGAGAAGAGCCAGCGCCTTTCCGAACGCTTCGCGGGAAAGCGTGACATGGGCGCGGACGATGTGGTCCTGGCGCTCGATGGCGACGGAATTCCAGATGGTTTCGAGGCCGGGACGCCGGGACACGGCGGAGAGGAGCGAGACCAGGGCGCGAAGTTTCTCTTCGAGTTCGCGCGCGTTGGCGGGAGACGGGCAGTCGCCAGTGGCGTCGACCGTGAGCGATTCACCGACTTGCACCGCGGCGGTGGTGTAGCGCGCGTAGCGGAGGAGGCGGGCGAGCATCGCGAGATTGCCGGAGAAGGGAAGTTGGGCGTCGCCGGCCGTGACGATCCAGATGGCGTGACCCGGCGCGGCGGCGGACGCCGTGGCGACGAGGCCGGGCGCGCCGGTGCGGCCGGTCCCGAATTGCGCGCGCGATGCGCGGACGATCTCCGCGGAACCGGAGGCCGCGAGGTGCGGGCCGATCGCGGTGAAGCCGGAAGGTGGTGCGGCGAAATCGCCTTTGGCGAGCGTGAGCAGGTCGCGGCCGTTCCAGGCGAGGAGGAGGCTCGACGCACCAGGCGCGGCGTTCAGGAAGGAACGAGCGGACGGCGGGAGTTCGGCGGATAGTGGTGAGTGTTGGAGGGCGGCGACGTCGATTCCGGCGAGGGCGATGGTGCCGGCGGGTATGGCCGCCGCGGCCGGGTCGGCGGGAGGTGCGTGGCCGCAGGAGACCGATAGGAGTGCGAGCGCGGCGAGGGCAGGCGATTGCAGGAGGCGGCGGAAGGGCACCAAGAATTATGATCGCAAACGTCGTGGCCCGGTGAGGAGGCCGCGAAGTTGCGGGGACGCGGCGCAGATTGTTAGGATTAAGGTCGCGGGCCACCCTAGCTCAGTTGGTAGAGCGGCTGATTCGTAATCAGCAGGTCGCGAGTTCGACTCTCGCGGGTGGCTCCATGTTTTCATATATTTACTCTCTCTCCTGCGTTTTCGACCTGTTCAAAACCCGTTCAAATCGAATCGCTTGATTCGCTGACCAGTTCGGATTCGAGGGCCATTGCCGCAGCTCTGACGTCGCTGGAATGGATTTTTGATAATGCCTCAGGGTGACCGGATGGGTCCGCATGCCGGAGTTGGGCTTGCGTGTCCCTGGGATCCTTCGCCTTCGCCCCGAACAGCGTTGCGCATGTACGTCGCAGGACCTGGAAGTTCACATCCGTTGAGTCGACCTCGTCCTCTCTGCGAGTCTTCCTCTTGAAGAGACCGACACGCGCCCGAATCGCCGCCGGCTTCAGTACGCGATTCAGGTAGTTCTGTGCTCCCCAAGGTCGCCCTTGCGGCGAGGGAAAGAGCCACGCCCGCGGGCCGGAGCTGAGACCTTCAAGCCGGCAGCTCAATTCCATTCGCAGGTTTGGCGGAATGTAAACCGTTGCCTCAGACGCTTCGGTCTTGACGGTTGCTGATGCTCCTTCGACAATGGCTTCGTCGATCCTTAGCGTATCTCCAACGACATCATTGCGGCGGAGAGCGAAGAGTTCTTCGGAGCGAAGGCCGAGTTGGATCAGAATGCGCAGGGCCAGGTGATCCGCGCCCGAGACGACGGACAGGAGGCGCTGGCACTCTTCCATGTTCAGGTACCTGCCCGACACCGCTTTTCGAGACTTGGCCTTCAGTCGGTACCCGGGATTCCGCGCTGGGTTTGCTGGAATGAGCTTCTTCATAACGGCGTGATCGAGAACATTTCGCAAGTACAGGACGAGCTTTGAAAGTTTCGAGCGGCTGGCGCCAGCGAGGACATGCTCGTTGAGGAATTGCTGCAATTCGATCTCGGTGATCTCGGCAACGGGACGCGATCCGAGTTTGCCGCCGATCAACGCAAACTCGATCAACCCCTTCGATGTTCGGATAGTATGAGGTCCCCAACCTGGTTCGACCATCGCAAGATATTCTCGTGCCACTTGAGCCAGCGTTGCACTCGTGTCAGGCGGAACATAGGTCCCGGCATCCCGCGCGATCAGCAAATCGAGAACCCGCTGTGCGTCGGCCTTGGTTAGAGGCCCTTCGTATTCCGTTCCGACTCGGAAGCTCCTCGCGAGGTCCTTGGTGATGATCTTCTCGCGCGGGCTTCTCTTTTCACGAACTGCAGCCGTCCTAACGTATCGATACCATCGTGCCCAGTAAGTCCCGCGCGGTAACTGCCGTTGCGGTTTGCCCTTCCGGGCGGGAACGAAAGTTTTGAGCGCGCCTCGTTGATAGCGTTGGCGTGACATATGTTTGCCAATTCCCCTTAGGTCGAACTCTGGAGCACTCTGCGTCATGCGGCTCTTCCTTCTTGCCGCAGGGCTTCGAGCCACTTCGCGACAACATCTACTTCAAATCGGAGCGCTTTCCCTAACCTGACGGAAGGGAGGGCGGGTCGTCGCCGGCCTGCCGCGTGATCACGGACCCACGATGGCGAAACCGAGAGCCAGCGGGCCACCTCCGTTACTGTGAGAAGCTTGGTCACGTTATGAACTCCTGAATTCTGATTGACTCCTGATTCACGTCGTGTCTCAAAGCCCGTCCGTGCTGGGCTCTGAACGTAGTCCTTCGATAAGTAGCTCTGGTAATGCGAACAGCCCGCCCGGTGGTTCTCCTAGCGTGAGTCTGAACTCTCGGTTACATGATCGGCCCGGTAGATTTCCGAAGGACTTGGAGAGACAATCCACATCGATTGTCTCCATCACCGAACGCCGGGCGAACTCCGCGACGATCAGCCACACGTCGCCGATGGGTTCGGGGACCTTCCCAAGCGCGGTGTTCAAGCTGATTCCCTGTTGCTGGGCGATGAACGCGGCGCACATCTTTTGTCCGAGTTGCTGGTGATAACCAGAGTTGCACAGTTCGTCTATATTCTTTGTCACCTGATTGTTCTCCTGAACTTAGTGGTCAATGGACGCGGGAGCTGGACAAGCATCGCACCGAGCAAAAACTGTAATGAAATGAATGAGCTCCCGCTACCTTTTGGAATGCCAGTTTCCCAAGCTGGACGTCGCGGGTTCGAGCCCCGTCTCCCGCTCCATCTTTTCAATAACTTAGGAATTCTGAGCCTCACGCGTTACTCCGATTACTCCGTTTTCTTCGAATTGCCTCCCGAAACGCCCTCGTTCCGGTTCAACCGAACCCGCTGAGGATCACCCGAACACGTGGCTCTGTTGCAAACAGCGAGAGTGCAGGGGTGATGCGTGCGTGCTCGATGTGAGCTATGCGGCGATGTCGAAGATCGTGTGGATGAATTGGCGTTGCGCGACCGCATCGCCCTTGGCGACCCAGCGGACCTGACCTTTGCGGATTGCATGCATCGCCTCGTAGCCCGCGATCGTTCGGCATGCACCCTCCACCGATCGGAATCCGAGGCTCGCGGTAATCCGCTTCTTGATGAACCGATGGTCCTGCTCAAGGATGTTGTTCAAATAGGGTGCCGTTTCACGGCGAATCCACTGATTCAAGACCGGCGCATAGCGCTGAACCCAGCGCCAGATCGTGACATGATCGATGGAGAGGCCCCGCTCCGCCATGATCTCCTCCAGGTCGCGGTACGTCAGGGAATATCGTAGGTACCACCGGACGCACAGGAGGATGATCACGTCTTCGAAATGCCGCCCGCGGAACAGTGCTCCGTCTTCGGGTCACGCTACACCGTACCAAATCAGCTTGAGCCGCGTTTGCAACAGAACCCTGTAAGCAATTGATTCGAGAACTACCTCGGCAAAATTTCTGCCGCTACCGAAGAGAGTCCCTGCAGGGCTCGTTTGTCCATTTCGATGTTCAGGTCGAGCCGCCGAGCGAGACATTTTCCAGATTGAGATCGCTCCCGATGCAAGACCTGTCGCGGCAACGCCATCGGCTAACAGTGCCTGGAGAAGAAGGTTCCCGGGCTGGGCTACTCGGCCACCAAATACGACGCGCAACGAAAAAGCGTGGCTAACAAAACGGATGAGGATCGATTCTCATTCAGTCAGCTCGGAGTTGTCCCAGAACCACTACAGCACTCTCTCAGATGTACTTCCGCAGTCTCGCTGTTGGGCATCACGGAGTCTTTCCCGAGGTGTAGCCAGAATTGCGATAGCTTCGATCTCGACCAATAGTTCGGACCGGCAGAGAATTGCCTGGATTCCAGTCGAGGCGGGCAGTGGGTCCAATCCCTGTTGCTCGAAGAAGCTCGTGCGCTCTTCGTTGAACGCCGCGTAATCGCGCTCCATATCCCGCAAATAGCACGTCGTGCGAACCACGTCTTTCCAAGTTGCTCCCTCTGCAGTAAGCAGGCCCGTAATGTTGGAATACGTGCGTCGTAGCTGTCCGCGAAAATCTCCGACGTGAACCGTCTCGCCCCTCTCGTCGATACTCGCAGTACCGGAAATCAGGATGATCGCGACAGCGCCTAATTCGACACGTACTCCGCGCGAAAAGGAGCTAGGCTTCGGATAATCGGATGCTTCGTTAAGAACCGAGGGCGCGGTGACCGCGCGCTTCTTCACTTCTACCGCGCTTGCGATTTGTGCGATCAGATCAATTGTCGTCATTGGCCGGCCGGAGTTGCGTACGTCTGACAACTCTGTTGGAGCCCAAGTACCGTCATTTTTCCATCTCACCGAGTTTGCGGACGCGACGGCGGAACTCTTCTGAAGTGCTGAACTCGGCCTTGAGGTAAGTGGCCAGAATCTCCTCGGCCAACTTGGGGCCAATGATCCAGGCACCCATACAGATCACGTTTACGTTGTCGTGCTCGACGCACTGGTGCGCCGAATAGACATCGTGGCATAGCGCAGCCCGGATGTTTTTTACCTTGTTCGCCGCGATACTCGCGCCGACGCCGGTTCCGCAGATCATAATCCCGCGTTGCGCCGCGCCGGCATTCAACTCGCGGCAGAGAGCCGCCGCGATATCCGGAAAGTCGACGGGGTCTGGCGTAAACGAGCCGCAATCCTTGACGCTGTGTCCCCACGACTTGAGGGTCTCGATGATGGGACCCTTCATGGGAAAACCGGCGTGGTCCGAACCGATCGCAAGTTTCATAGGCTGTTTAGTGGCTGCTGCAGTTTGCGTTTCCGCTGTACTCGCCATCAGGAGAGCCCCAGCGACTAATGTGCGCCGTCGGATTTCGCTTGCCATAAGCTTTCCTCTTGCGCGGAAGGTAACCGCGATTTCGGAGAATGAACCGTTTCATTCTACTCACAAAGCGATCGGTCGTCAAACCACGTCTTTGTGTGGGAGGACCTGAAGCGACACGGCCGCTTCAGATGGCGAGGTCGCGCCGTCCCGATGGCGCCGGAGTGCTCGACGATTCGCGGATTCTCAATTCCGGATCCAGTTTGACGTTGACACGCTTGCGGACAGGCAACTCGCCAAGAACGCGCCGAATCAGCAATTCCGTGCCTTGACGCCCGAGTTCATACGCCGGCAGAGCAACCGCCGTGAGGTGTGGACGGAAGGCTGCCGTCAAAGGAAAGTCGTCGAAGGCCGCGATCGCCACATCGTCCGGACACTGCAAGCCGGTCTCCTCGAGAGCCCGCACCACACCCGCCGCCATCATGCCGTTCGAAACAAAGATCGCCGTGGGCGGCCGGTGCCGCAGCAACAGTTCCTTCCCCAGACGATACCCCGATCCCTCGCGGAAGTCTCCTTCGACGATCAGGCCCGGCTCAGGCTTGATCGATGCCTCACCCAGCGCGTTTCGGTAGCCGTCCAGACGCTCTGTGGCTGTCTGCAGACTGAGGGAACCGGTGATGATACCGATGCGCCGGTGACCTTGTTTGACGAGGTGCCGTACGCACATCTCCGCACCCTTGACGTTGTCCACCGAAACGGAATCGAGCGCGATGCCCTTCGGAATCCGGTCCAGGCACACCACCGGGATGCCGACATCTACCATGTTCCGGATGTGTCCCACATCGCGTCCCGGATTCGGGGCAACTACGAGCAACACACCATCCACGCGCCGCGAGCGAAGCAGAGAGAGCACCTGCTTTTCGCGCACCACCTGGTCGTCCGTGTTGAACGTAATGAGGAGGTACCCATGCTGCAATGCGTAATCTTCCGCGCCTCTGACCACCAGGGGGAAAAAGGGGTTGGTAATGTCCGAGATCACCATCCCGAGGGTCTTGGTTCGGTTCGCCTTAAGACTACGAGCTACATAGTTGGGATGGAAGTCCAATTCCTGGATGGCGGCATAAACTCGGTCCCGAAGCGCCGGCCGGACGGATGCCATTCCGGAGAGGACGTTAGACACCGTACCAACCGAGACTCCGGCTTTCCGGGCAACGTCTTTGATGGTAGCCATGGTAGGGACAAACGCCGGGATGAGCGTCGGTAAGCCTTATTTTCCCATAACTTGAAGCCAGCCGAATGAATTTTTGATACCGATTCAACAATCTGGTGATAAGATATTTTCTACATCGTGCACGAAATGGGTTGCCTCCGGGGCGCGGCACTACCTAGCGTCTGACCCGGAAATTCGAGTCAGGGAGAGGGAAGATGAGACGTTGGCTGTTAGCGGCTGCGATTTCAGCGACCGGACTTGCTTTTCTGTCGGCCACTCCCCCGCCCGGACCTCTCACGATCGATTATCCGGCAGAAGGCTCGATCTTTCCGCCAGACATAGCGGCGCCGACATTTCTCTGGGTCGATTCCTCGCCGAAAGTTACGTCCTGGCAGATCGAAGTGACCTTCGATGACGGCTCACCGTCGATGAAGACGGACTCCTTAGGCGAGAAGATGCGTATCGGTGAGATCGACCCGAGGTGCGTCGGTGCCACGAACAAACTGCCGGAACTTTCTCCGCGCCAGACCGAAACGCGAACATGGCAGCCAACCCCTGAGTTTTGGTCGGTCATGAAGCAGCGATCGAGCGTCCACAACGCTACGGTGACGATCACGGGCCTCGAGGCCGGCGCTACCGTCTCGCGCGGGTCGGTCCGGATACGGACGTCGAAGGATCCGGTAGGGGCGCCGATTTTCTTCCGCGATGTTCCCCTGATGCCATCCGAGACGGAAAAAGGAGTCATCAAGCCCCTGGCGGCGAACATGATTCCGCTGATTGCCTGGAGGTTGCGCAATGTCAGCGAACAAAAGAGCCGGCTTCTGGTGACCGGCCTGCCGACCTGCGCCAACTGCCACTCGTTTTCGCGCGATGGCAAGACGCTGGGAATGGACCTGGACGGACCGAATAACGACAAGGGCTTGTACACGCTCGCGACGATCCAGCCTCGCATGTCCATTGAGGACAAGGACGTGATCTCGTGGACGTCTTTCGAGAAGAAGACGGCCGGCGAGCGGGTCGGCTTTATGTCACAGGTGTCTCCCGAAGGCCAGTATGTGGTGACCACGATCGATGCCGCGGCCGTGGGCGCCTCCAGCTCGGCGACGAACCTGCCTGTCAACAAGTCAGGATCAGGCAGGCGGACGGTCGAGAGGCACAAGCCCTCCAAGAGCAATTACTACGTCGCCAACTTCAAGAACTACCGTTTCCTTCAAGTCTTCTATCCGACGCGCGGCATCCTGGCCTGGTACAGCCGGACGGCGAAGCGTCTGCTGCCTCTGCCCGGCGCGGACGATCCGCGATATGTGCACACCAACGCCGTCTGGAGTCCCGACGGCAAATACATTGTGTTCGCCCGCGCGGAGGCTCGCGAGCCGTATCCGGAAGGAGAGCAACTCGCCGAGTTTGCGAACGATCCGAAGGAGACTCGGATCCAATATGACCTCTACCGCATACCGTTCAACGGTGGTGCAGGGGGCCGTCCGGAGCGGATCATCGGGGCCTCGCAGAATGGAATGAGCAACTCGTTTCCCAAGGTCTCGCCGGATGGCCGCTGGATCGTCTACGTGCAGTGCCGCAACGGTCAATTGATGCGTCCGGACAGCAAACTGTACATCGTGCCGTTCGGCGGCGGTGAGCCGCGACGAATGAGCAGCAACACGCCCTTGATGAATTCGTGGCACAGCTTTTCGCCCAACGGTCATTGGCTTGTGTTTTCGTCGAAGAGCCGTTCTCCTTACACGCAGATGTTTCTGACCCACCTGGACGCGGAGGGGCACGACAGTCCCGCGATTCTGATCGAGAATGCGACCGCCGCCAATCGGGCGGTGAATATTCCGGAATTTGTGAACATCAAGCCCGATGGGCTGCTTTCGATGGAACTACCGGCACTGAATTTCTACCGGGCCACGGAGACGGCGCTGAACCTGACTCGCGACGGCCAGTATGAGAAGGCGATTGTCGAGTGGAAGAGGGCTTTGGCGCTGGATCCGGGGGACGCGGAAGCCAACAACAACCTCGGTGTTGCGCTGGCGGGAGTCGGGAAATTCGACGAAGCTATCCCGTACTATGAGAGGGCTCTTCAGGCGCGGCCGAACTCGGCGGACATGCAGAACAATCTGGGCCGCGCCTTCATGGCGAAGAATCAAACCGACGAAGCCATCAATCATTACCGGATCGCGCTGGCTGGTGCACCCGACTCAGCGGAAGTTCATAACAACCTCGGGTTTGCCTTGCTCCGAAAAGGCAACGTCGATGAGGCCATCGAACATCTAGAGATGGCCCTAAAGGCAGAACCCGACTTCGGCGAAGCCGAGTACAACCTCGGTGTCGCGCTGGTGCGGAAGGGGCGCTTCGCCGATGCGATTGGACACTACCAGAAGGCTCTTGCGACCGCGCCCGACTCGGCTGAGATCCACAACAACCTGGGATTTGCCTACTGGCGCACCGGGGACTTCGACCAGGCAATCGTCCACTTCGAGAAAGCCGTGGCCGCCGCTCCCGATTTCGCCGAGGCGCACTACAATCTGGGGAACCTGCTGTACTACACGCGCGGGCAGGTTCCCCAAGCGATTGCGCAGTGGCGGAGTGCCCTTCGCGCCGCTCCCGACGCCGTTCCCATCTTGAACCAGACGGCACGGGTACTAGCCACGACGCCGGAGGCTTCCCTGCGCGATGCCAATCAGGCAGTGGAGTTTGCGGAGCGGGCTAACCGGCTGAGCGGTGGAACCAATCCCGCAATTCTGGACACTCTGGCGGCCGCCTACGCGGAGGCTCGACGTTACTCCGAAGCATTGCAGACGGCACAGGCTGCTCTGGAGATTGCGGAGAAGAGCAACAACCAACGACTTACCCTAGCGCTTAAGTCCCGGATCGCTCTCTATCAGAGTGATAGTCCATTGCGCGAAACACCCGCGCACGCGGCTCCGGCATCACGCTAACCAGTGGTTCCGGCGGCACCCCGGAAGAATCGGAGTGCTGCCGGATCGCCGATCAGGCGTTTTCCATCCGCTCGGCGTAGGTGCGCAGACGAGCCAGCCGCGCGTGGAAGGCGTTATACACTCCGTCAGCACTCTCGCGGACCGTTCTTCGGCTGCACGTGACTGGCATCTTGGTGGTTGCGTAATCGACTTGCTTGACCCATTCTTCCGGTACTGAACCAGCGCCGGTCAGAGCGCCGGAAATGCCCGCGGATACCGCGGCCAGGCAATCGGTGTCGCGACCCAGGTTCACGGCGGATACCATGGCTTCCTTCGTATTCCCTTTGACCATGTTGAAGATGCAAATACCTTTGGTGACCACTTCGCTCGCGTACGCCTGGGCGTAAGGGATGCCAATTCCGTTGTAGATGGAATCGAAGGCGACTCGCATCTCATGAAAATCCTGGCACTTTTTGGTTGCTTCGAGCGCATGCTCGATTTCGGTGAGCACGTTCGAGTGGGTGAAGCTCTCCGTATAGACCGTTTCGGCCGGTCCGCGGGTGAAGATGCGGGGATGCCCTTTCAAGACGTCGGCGAGAACGCTGTCGACGGTCGCGCCCGGTTTAGTCGCCGAGGCAATCGCGATGCCCGTGATCGCCGCCCACTGCAGACCCCTGCTGTTGGTGGTCTGATACAGCTGGCCTACTTCGAAGACGTCCTGAACGGAGTTCTCGATATCGCCCGCGTTGATAAGCCCGAGGACGTGACAGGACCGCGACATCGAGACGAGACCCGCATAATCGCAATAGCGTCCGATATCACTGGCGGGAATGCCCGACTTCGCAATGTCCAGGAGAATGCGTTCAAAAGGTTCCGAGATCATGCCCGCGGCTTCGGGTTTCATGTCCCGCAGCCACTTGGCGCGGACATCCTCGGCGGTCACGCGATCTTTCTTTTCGATGATCGCCGTGATCATGAACTTCTCGCGCTCGGCGCCGTCTTCGGTTGTTCCGGGCTCGCGATTCCAGCCGTTGTGATAATCCTGGTAGCCCATCATGTGGTCGACGGTGCCATACCGCTTCTGAATCTCCGGCCACGGTAGCCCTTCGGTCGGGCCCTTGAGCGCGGAGCCGGCGTAAACGCCGACCATGCAGCCATAGAATTTCTCCCGGAGGCTGACTGAGCCGGATGTGTGCGTCGCATCCACCTGCGCAGCGGCAGCGACAGCCGGAAGCATGAGGGCGTTGCTTACAAAACTGCGGCGATTCATGTAAAAATCTCCTTCAATGTTTTTTGAGATATGCGAAATCGAGCTTGAACCATATCCTGGTTACTCCGGCTCTCATCGAAACTCGGCTCCCGGAACAGCGGACGATGGCCGCATTTTGAGCCAGCAAAACGCGGCGCCCAGGTTCAGGAGGGCCGCGATCGAGAAGAAAGCCACGGTACTACCGGTCGTTGCGTGTAGGTAGGGGAACGCGTTAGCACTCGCAAACGCTCCGATGTTGCCGACCATATTCATGGCACCCGAGATACTTCCTGAGTTCTCGCCGCCAATATCCATGCAAAAAGCCCAACTCGGACTGATCGTGACTTCAACGCCAAAGGTCGCGATGGCAAATCCGGCGATAGCAGCCAGTGGGTCTCCGGCAACAGTTACCGCGGCAATTCCGACGGCGGCGAGAAGAAATCCGGCGACGCCGGGAAGACGGCGCGACCAGGCGCCATGGCCCGAGCGATAGAGGAAGTCCACGAAGCTGCCGGACATCCAATTGGCTAACGATCCAAATAAGAGCGGCACCATCGCGTAGTGAGCTGCCTCGGTTTGAGAGAGGCCAAACCGCTGAGCGAGATACGGAAACATCCACGTGATGCAGATAAAGAAAGTGAAGTTACCCGCAAAATACTGCAACATCGCCAGGATCAGCACTGGTTTCCGGAACATCGACGCCACCGAGATGGGCGGCGCGGCCGGTTGCAAGTCCCGGTCTACCGGCAGCGGGGCGCGATCGCGGAAAAAGATCAACCACAAGACGGCCCACACGGCGCCGGGGAGGGCAAGCAGGTAGAATGTCTGACGCCATCCAAAGACGGTGCCCAGCCAGGCACAGACTGGGAACGCGATCGCTCCTCCCAGCAGTGCGCCCGAGAAGAGAATGCCGTTGGCCAATCCGCGCTCGCTCGCCGGCAGCCAGTGGTAGAACGCCCGCGCAGAACCGGGAAATGCGCCTGCCTCCGACATTCCAAAAAGGAGCCGGACCAGCAGAAGAGAAGCGATTCCGGAAACCGTTCCGGTAAGCGCTGTAAAAATGCTCCAGAGCCCGACAAGCATCGCCAGGGCGACACGTGGACCGAAGCGGTCCGCGAACCATCCGGCAGGAATCTGCGCGAGTGCATAGCCTATCGCGAATGCACTGAACACCAAGCCCATCGCCTGGTCGGACAGTGAGAGGTCCGCCGCCATCGGCGATTTGGCGGTCGAAATAACGGCCCGATCGATATACGTGATAAACGAGAGGACGAAGACCGCGGCGACCACCATGTGCCGTTTCCGCGAAAACGCCAGACTCGCGGGCGCGACTGCCACGGACTCCGCCTCCCGTCCACCACAATCAACTAGGGCCATGAACAACCATCTCCTGCCACCCGCTCAGGATATGCCTTTCCTGGAATGCTTGCGCGATGGAGCTCATGAGGCCGCCAAACCCGCTCCCTAACGATCGCGGCTCCGTGAACACAGAGGCGCAACCGTCAGGGAGAACGTGCAAAAGGCCAAGAAACCTGACGGCCATAGACCTAGAAGACGACCTTGAGCGCGAACTGCAAGATCCGAGGGTCGAGCGCAGTAGTAATGCGGCCGAATGTTGGGCTCGTGACCGTATTTCCCGGAGGTCCGAGATTCGGGTGATTCAGGATGTTGAAGAACTCGCTCCGAAGCTGCACGAATTGATGCTCCCGGATGGGGAAGTTCTTGAACAGCGAGAAATCCAGGTTGCTGTCGCCGGGCGCGCGCAGTTGATTCCGGCGCCCGGTACCGATCGTGCCGACAGCGTTGGTCGTGAAGGCGCTCGTGTTGAACCATTGCGCGATCTGGTCTTTCCTGGCACGATCGGCGCTCAGCTGCCAGGTTCCTCCGTAGTAGTCCGCAAAGTCGCCGGATTCCCCGTCGAGTGCGTTATTGCCTCCGCTGATGATGTTCACCGGTACGCCAGTCTCAGCCGTATAGATGCCGTTGGCCTGCCAGCCGCCGGCCACCCAGCGGACTGGTGCCGCCGAATGATGGAA
Organism: Terriglobia bacterium; assembly: GCA_963796675.1. Taxonomy (GTDB): domain Bacteria; phylum Acidobacteriota; class Terriglobia; order Bryobacterales; family Bryobacteraceae; genus CAWCDJ01. The sequence continues at coordinate 32,799 of CAWCMS010000008.1, read as the reverse complement.
GGCGGGCAACTGCCAAACCGCGGAGATCACGACGCGGTTCGTGATGTCGTAGTCCGATGGCGCCCGATTCGTACTGTGGTTCCAGGGGTTAGGTCCCGGGGTGTAGCCGGTCGGATCCGAGCTGTCGTCGATGGACTTGCTCCAGGTGTAGTTGCCGAGAACACTGAAGCCATGAGCGTAACGCTTCTGAACTGTGAGCTGGCCCGACTGATAGCTCGAGTTCGACATCGATTCGAACAGATAGAGCGAGCCGATACGCGGAATGGGACGCCGGGAGTTGATATTGCCGGTAGTGGCGCCGGGTCCGTAAATGGCCGGGTTCGCTTGCAATTCATTCAACAGATCCGTGCCTTTCGATGCGACGTAACCGACACGCACCAGGAGGTCGCCGCGTAACTGGCGCTCGACAATCGCATTCCAGCTCTGCACGTAGCCTGGACGCATACCGCGGGTCGGTACCTGGTAGGCGAGGTAATTGGGGAACACCACGCTCGAACTGGGCGTATAGCCGACTGGATCGAGCGGGGCTGCCGAGCCGTAAGGGTTCGAGAGTTGGAGGGGGCCTTGCAGAGTCGCCTGCGTGGTCCACGGCATCCCTTGAATTACCGTATTGAAGACGTTGCTCGGGAAGTCATCGACGAAGATACCATAAGCCGCGCGGATTACCGTCCTGGGCGCTATTTCGTAGGCCAGACCGAGACGGGGCGCAAAATTCTTCCAGCTATATGGAATGGTGCCCCCACCAAGGGCGGAATCGCCCTTAAAGATCAGCCCCATGGGTGCGTTGGGATAAGCGGTGGACTGCTGCCCTGCCATGTACGTTTCGTCGGCGCGATTGCTCATGCCGGAACGAGGCTCCCAGCGCAGCCCCGCGTTAATCGTCAGCTTGCTCGTCAGACGGATATCGTCCTGCACGAATAGGGGGAAGTAAAAGTGTTGGGTCGGGCAGGGCTGTGCGATGCAAGTGGCGCCGGCCTGCTGGAAGGTAGTTGCATCACCCAGCAGAAATTCGGCATACGCATTACCGGCATTCTGCTTGCCCGCGTCGCTGAGGAGGTTTCCGGTGAAGCTGACGTCTCCGCCGCTCCGATAGTATCCCGTCGCGCCGGTCTTGTACCGCAGGATTTCGCCTCCAAACCGGAGGTTGTGACGGCCGGTCGCATAATTGAAGCCGTCGGCGATATGCAGGGAACGAGTATAGGTTGCGGCCCCGCCGTTGAACGAGATGCCGGACCAGCCGGTAATCGCGAGATTCAGGATGTTGGTACCGGGCACCGTCTTGACGCTGGCGCCCAGGTCCGAAAGCTTGAAATCGGGTGAGAGCGCGTTGTATGTCGTGGGTTGCGAAAACGAATAGGAGACAGTCGTCGTGTGAACCCAGCGCGCCGAGATGCTGTAAGTATGGTTGAATGCCAGCGACTGCGAGTAGCCCAACTGCCCTTGCCAGCCGTAGAGCGCGTTCGTCTGCATGATATCGGGCGGCAGGTCGTAGTGGAAGACGAAATAGCGTCCCGAAATCCGCTGCCGATCGGTGAGGGCGTGGTCGACGCGGAGTACTCCCTGATCGTCGGACGTCCTCTGGACCGGTGTGCCGAACTTGAGCTGGTAGGCGGAGTTGTTGGAGTCGGGAATGAACTGCAGGAGTTTGACCGCGGTCGGATCAAAGCGGGAGACAGGAATCTGGTTGTTGGGGAAATACGTGCCTGGGCTCAAAGGATCATGAATTGCTCCGGCGCCACCCGCTCCCAGCCAGGAGGAGAAGTCGCCCGCGATCATCGCCGCGCTCGGTGCGGTGACCGTGGCTGCAGGGGTCGAATTACTGATCCGCGTGCCCTGGTAGGAGGCGAAGATGAAGGTGCGGTCCTTCTTGATCGGTCCGCCCATCGCTCCACCAAACTGGTTGCGCTTCAGTCTGTCTCTGCCGGAAAAGAGATTGGCGGCGTTGAGATCGAAGTTTCGAAGGAATTCGAAGACGGTGCCGTGGATCTCATTCGTTCCGGACTTGGTCACCACGTTGACCACGCCTCCGACGCTGCGTCCGTATTGAGCGTCAAAGGAATTGGTCTGAACGCTAAACTCTTCGACCGCATCGACGTTGGGGAACGGCCGCGGCATCGCGGTCTGCGCATCATTATTATCTGCGTTGTCCAGCAGGTAGTTGCCCGCGCCGCCGCGAGCCCCGGCCATGGCTACAGGCGTATAGTAAAGGCCCTTGCCCAGTACATAGCTCTGGCCCACGCTCGATGGGACGTTGCGCGTGGTCACTCCAGCGTCGAGTGAGATCAATTGCAGCACATTCCGGCCGTTGAGCGGCAGATCCGCGACGCGGCGTTGATCGACCACCTGTACCAAGGTCGACGAGTTGGTTTGAATCAGGTTGGAGGATGCGCTGACCGTCACCTGTTCGCTCGCCGAACGAATTTTGAGCGTGGCCTGGACAGTGACCTGAGTGTTCGCCTGCAGCAGGACATCGGTTTGCAGGAACGGGGAGAAGCCATCCTTTTCTATACGGACTTCGTAAGTACCGACCGTGAGGAGCGGCAATACATATTGTCCGGCGGCATCGGTTATGGCGCTCCGGGACAGGCTAGTGCCGACGTTGGTCGCGACGACTTTCGCGTCCGGTACGACGGCTCCACTACTGTCGACGACGGTGCCGCTGATTGTCCCTGTTACCTGCGCGACGAGCAGGGAGGGTATTGCCACCATGGGCAACACCAGACGGAGGAGATAACACGAGACTTGTGACATCATATTTCCTGTATCTTGCACAATACTAGTCTGGGGCGGTATAGGAGTCAAGACTTTTTTCGGATCAGATTCGATCATAGTTGCATTAGAAAACGATCTATCAGACGATCGGTATATGAGCAAGAGACCCACGTCGGTGACGCTCACGCCGGAGGATCGCCGCGCCCTCGAATCCTGGCTTCATGCCGAGGACGAACCCCGCCTTGCCGACCGAGCCCGCATCATTCTGGCCGCAGCCGAAGGCCAGAGTACCCTTCAGATCGCACGGACTCAGCAGATGCGCACGGCGACGGTGAGCAAGTGGCGCGTGCGTTTCTCCCACGCGGGACTCCGGGGATTGCAGGATGCGCCGAGGCCCGGAGCTCGTCCCCGTTATGACGGCTCCGAACGGCGCATTCTTGCCAAGTCGAACGAGGCTCCGCCACGTGGTCATCCGACCTGGACAGGCTCACTGGTCGCCGAGGCGCTGGGGGACGTCTCCAAGCACCAGGTATGGCGGGTGCTTCGGGAAAAGGGCCGTCATTTGCGGCGCAGGCGGAGTTGGCACGTACGGACGGAACCGCTGTTCGCGGCGAGGACAGTGGAGGTGGCTGGACTGCATCTGGACCCGCCCGAAAATGCGATGGTCCTGGCCATGGCCGGGAACCCCGGACCTCCGGCAGCGCGGCAGCCTGATCGTTGTTTGAAGCTACCGTACGGAAAGGTTGCGCAGGAGGTGCAACGAGATGGGAGAGCGCCGAGGATCGCGACGCTCATGGCGGCCCTCGAACTCTTCAGCCGCACGGTAACGGACTTGGGGCCTCGCCGCCGGCGCAGCGACATTCTGAGCTTCTTAAGTAAGGTTGCAACAGCCTATCCTCACCAGGAATTGCACGTAATCCTCGACAACGTGCCACGCCAGCCCCGTCTCGACCGCTGGCTGGCCCGCCACGGCAACGTATCTCTGCATTTCGCACCTACGCATGCCTGCTGGCTGCATCAGATCGAGTGTTGGATCAGTATGCTGGGGCGCCGCGATGTTCCGGGCGCCCCTCCGGCCTCGCCGCAGCAGATCCGGGAGGCGATCGAACAATTCACCGGAGCCGGCGACAGCCAGCCGATGCCCTTCGAATGGACAAGTACTTCCTGATGTTGCCGGGGCCGAATCGCGTCAGTATCCGTTGGGGCCAACGGGCCGATTGATGCGCAGGGTCAGCGAACCATCGGGATTGGTCTGCTGGCGGGTTCCCCAACGTACCGGATAGCGGACGCCCTTCACTTCGAGTTCCGCCTTCAGCTTGAGCCCTTCCCAGTTCGTTCCGGGCGGCAGGATGAATTCGGCCTGGCGGATCTTGCCGGGCAGCGGATAGCCTGGATCCAGCCCTCCCCCGACGTTCACCTTGCCGTCATCGCTGACAACGGAGACATAGAGCACGCCGGGCACTCCGGCGATGCCATCGTTGGCAAAGCCGATGAACAGACGCGGGTCCTGTGGCCCGGACACCCAGACGAACGAGGGACGCACGTTGTAGCCGATCTTCCGGCACATCTGGTCGATCATCTTTGGATACTGCTGGTAGTAATTCATGATTCCCGCCACGCTGATGGAGTGACGATGCCACAGAGACCAGTAGTTCGTGCCGATATCCATCACGTGCTGGACCCCATTGTCGGTCGAGGTTACGCCTTCGTTATGGAGGATGGATTCCGCCGGCTCTTCGATGATCCCCTGTGCTCCGCCGGTTTCCACCGCCGCCCCGATCCAGGGCGGACGGTTGCTGATCATCTCGATCTGCTCGTTGGAGACATAGATCGTATCCACCCGCAGCCAGTTGTGCGAGCGCACGGTCATATCCACCATTTCGGAGTTGCCGACCTGGCTGAAATCGGGCTGCACATTGGTGAGTAGAGGCGTCTTGGTCCAGTTCTCCAACTGCACCTCCATCATTCGGACCCAAGTCCGCTCCGCGGTTCGGTAGTCGGGAAACGGATTGTTGTGGAAGGGCGCGGTATGGGCTTCGCCCCAGAATCCGTACATGAAGGTATCGAAGAATTCGATCAGCGGATTTCCGTTGAACTCGGCGGCCAGCAGCGCATTCAGTTCCGCGAAGGCCTCCTGGAAATACGGGTGATCGTAACGCGGCTCTTCGTAATACTCGTGATCGTAGCGGGGCTCGGGGACCGCCGCCTTCCTCACCGGTTTCCAAACGCCCTGCAGCCGGACCATTGGCACGTTGTCGAGAATGTACTGGGGCAGCGCCTCGTCGCGGTAATCCGGAGCTCGCAACTGGACCCGGAATGCCAGACGCTTGTTGTACTTCTTGGCAAGATCGAGTGTCACCTTGAAGTACTCCGGCAGATCCAGGCGGCCCCGGCGCGGCTGAACCTCGCGCCACGTGGGGCGCAAGTACAATTTCTGACCAAGCGGCATGCGAACCAGGTCTTCGATCGCCCGAAGTTTGTCATCGCCGAGGATCTCCGCCAGGCCCATGTTGCCGGTTATATAGGTGACCGGCCCCTTTCCGAAATTCGGCACGACGTCTTCGGATGGGGTGGTGGCCATCATCACGGTGCAGGTTGGGTAGACCCGTTCCGGCGGCTGATGGGGAAACGGCCCCTGGTTCAGGCGGTTCTTCACCGAGGGTCCGGAACCGAAATCGTACTTATCCCAGTTGTGAGTCGGCACGTAAGCAGACGCTTGCCGAAGGCCAGGACTGGCGAAGCCGGCGAGCGCGGCCGTTTTGAAAAAAGTCCTTCGCTGCATTTGAATCTCCTTCCCGATTTTTGACAAAAGGATCCCGCCCGGCGCGCGCAGGCGCCGTCGAACCGTCTCCATTCGATCGTTGTCTGGCTACTGACGGTGTCCGCTTTCCGTTGAACCGGCGGACCTCGGTGGGGCGGTGACCCGCTCCATAAACAATTTTAAGAACCGTTGCGCGTCCACGTTCCGCGCCACCGATACCTTGGGCAACGGGACGTCCTTAGCCAGCTGGTTCGCCGGCGTGAAGAGCGTCAACCCATAGAGCATCGGACTCGCGGTCTCGACCTGGACGGTTCCGAGTTCGGTCTCTACCAGATCAGGCATCATGGCGACACCCACGGCGAGCGGATCATGCAGCGTCGGCATGGAGTTCATTGGGAGTTCCCGCCACAACTGGATGGAGCGAATCAAGAACTCCGCCGCCGGATGTCCCGCCGCCTTGATCCGGTCAATATCCGCGGCGGTCAATTTGCATCGCGTGGTCACGTCGAGCCCGACGCCGGTGACCGGGACGCCGGAATTGAAAACGATCTCCGAGGCGATGCGGTCACGGTAGACGTTGTATTCGAGCTTCGGGATGTAATACGCGCCGCCCATGAGGACGATGCGCTCGATTTTGCTCTTGATCCGCGGCTCCATCTTCAGCGCCAGCGCGATGTTGGTGAGGGGGCCGATAGGCACGATCGTGATCTTCCGCGGCGATTCGAGCAGGGTACGGATGATCAGATCTACCGCTCGCTGCGGACGACCGGGAATCACGTCTGCCGCGGTCACTGCATCGAATTGTGCGTGGCGACGCACGTGGACGGGATCCAGAAGGGGTTCGTCCACGCCGACGCCGATCGGGATGTCGCGCCGCCCATAGATGCCGAGTTCCTTCCACGCCAAGCGAGACCGCATCTCCGCGGCATCGGCCACGGTGGTGATCGCCTTCACCTCCAACTCCGGAGATTGAAGCGCCAGCGCGAGCGCCAGCGCATCATCGACATCGTCGCCGATGTCCGTATCGAAGATGATCGGCACCGTCTGTCCACAGACGATGGCCGCCATCAGGAGGAAAAGGACTGCCACTTTCATCGTGTCGTCTCCCAGACCCCGGTCTCGGGCTATTACCGTTCGGCTGCATCCTCGCGCAGCGAGATGATGTCCTCGAGCGCGCTGGAGATGTGCTGGCTCATCAGGCAGCCGGCCTCGACGGCGTTGCGTGCCGCGATCAGTTCGATGAGGCGCTCATGTTCCTTGATGGCGCGCAGTGGGCGGCCGATGATCCGGATGGTGCGGGCGATCAGCATCTCGCTTTGAGACTGTAGTTGGGCCATGATTCCCGACAGGTACGAGTTCCGCGCCGCGCGGATAATGGCAACATGCAGGTCGCGGTTGTAGGTTCGGTAGGCGTCCATGTCGCTGTCGGCCAGAGCCGTCTCACCGGTCTCTTGGTGCCGCCGAAGCCATTCGATCTCGTCGTCGGTGATTCGCTGGCACGCCAGTTCGACACTGACCTTCTCGAGCGCCACCCGGAGTTCGTAGAGCTCGTGGATCTCATCCTTGGTGTGCTCTCGGACGTACCACCCCTGGTAGGAGTGCTTTACGGCGAGCCCCTCGCTCTCCAGCCGTTGCATGGCTTCGCGCACTGGTGTGGTGCTGACCTCGAGTTGCCGTGCAATGCCGTCCGGCCGGAGTTGAGCGCCCGGGGCGACCTGCCCGCTGACGATGCTCTTCAACAGTATCTGGTAGACTCGCGCCCCTAATTGCAGGCCATTCGATAAAGGCTCGAATGTAGGGCCGGCGCTCCTGGTATCTTTACCACTTGGCATAAACCGCCTTTACGTGTGTGAAAAATTCTCTAGCTGTCGGGCCGATGGAAAATGCCCCGCTCCCGGAGTCTTTCCAACCGCCGAAAGGCACATGCGCCTGACTGGCCGTGCCGTGGTTGATATGGACCATCCCGCTTTGGATTTGGGTGGCCACTTTGCGCGTGATCTCCGGCTGTGAGCTGAATACCGCGGCGGCGAGCCCGTAGCGGGTATCGTTCGCGACCGCGATCGCCTCATCCGCGTCGCGCACCCGGATTACCGGCAGCACGGGGCCGAAGATCTCTTCGCGGGCCAACGGAGACTGCGGAGGGACGTGGTCGAAAACCGTTGGTGCATAGTAGTATCCCTCACGGTCCGGATCCTCGACCAGCGCTCTGCCACCGGCGAGCAGAGTGCATCCCGACTCGACACCCTGGCTGACATAGCGACCCACGGTATCGAGTTGGGCATTACTCACCAGCGGCCCCATCGTGGTGGCAGGGGCCATCCCGTCGCCCACTTTGATGCGATCGACCTGGCATAGAATCTGTTCTACCAAAGCGTCGGCCTGCGTTTCGAGCACGATCACCCGGCTCAACGCCGTGCAACGCTGCCCACTGCAGAGAAATGCCGCGGAAGTGATCTCCCGAGCCGCACTCTCCAGGTCGTCGCAATGAATGACGATCGCCGGATTCTTGCCACCCAACTCCAGTTGGACGCTGGCAAACCGGTGCGCCGCTCCTTCCGAAACCCTGGTCCCGATGTCGCTCGATCCGGTGAAGCTGATTCCGCGAACTCGGCGGTCGGCTACGAGGCTGCTACCCACGGCCGATCCCGGTCCGATTACGAGGTTCACTACGCCGTTCGGTACACCGGATCGCGCCAGTAACTCGGTTACGAATACCGCGGAACGAGGCGTTAGGGATGCTGGTTTGAAGACGACTGTGTTCCCGTAGGCAATCGCAGGGGCAATCTTGCGGACTGGCGTCACCACCGGAAAATTCCAGGGGCTGATGGCCGCGACAACACCAAGCGGTTCGAGAACGGTGTGGCAGGAGAAGCCGGCGCGTTCGCTGGGGAACGTCAGTCCCACCGGCCGGCTCGCTTCGCCGGCCATATAACGCGCTTCGACCGCGGCGCGCTGCACCTCGCCTGTCGATTCCGCCAGGGCCTTGCCTTGCTCCTGCGTGATGATCGTGGCGAGTTCGCCTTTGGCCTCTTCGAGGAGTTGCGCGAAACGATAGAGCATCGCTCCCCGCTGGGGTCCCGGAACTTGCGCCCAGTCTTGGAACGCGGTATCGGCCGCCGCCACCGCCATGCCGGCATCGGCAGCTCCAGAAGCAGGAAACGCGCCCAGTTCCTGTTCCGGATGTGCCGGATTGTGCGTCACATAGGACTCACCGGATTCCGCGGGGACCCACTTGCCGTCGATGAAATTGCAGTAACTCTCCATGGCTTGTCCTAAGCGAGCGTCTGCCTCAGAATTCGCATCATGTCCTCCGCGCAAGCGCGGCGTGGGTTCACCGGTACATTCCCACTCTTCATGGCCTCTTCCACCACCGGACGGATGTGCTCTTCGCGAACTCCGTAATCCGAAAGGCTCTTCGGAATACCGATATCCCGTGCCAGTTTGCGAACTGCGCTTACCGCTCGTTCGGCCGCTTCCAAGCGCGGTAGCCCACCTACTTCTTCGCCAAGGGCTCGAGCCACATCCACAAAACGGTCGGGCTCCGCCACATAGTTGAATTCCATTACGGGGGGCAAGGTGACGGCGAGCACGATGCCGTGTGGTACGCGCAGGTCCCAGCTTCCGAGCGGCATCGCGAGAGCGTGTGCCAGCCCGAGGCGCGTCGGGTTCATCGCGATTCCCGCCATGGTAGCAGCCAACATGACGCCGTAGCGAGCCTGCCGATTGCGGCCGTTCAGGACGGCGCTGCGCAGATGCTGGCCGAGCAGTTCGATGGCAGTGAGCGCGAGCGATGCCGAGATCGGCTGGCAGGCGTTGTTGGTATAGCACTCGATCGCGTGGGCGAGTGCATCCATGCCGGTGGCTGCCGTGAGCAGTGGCGGGAGGCCCAGCGTCAGGTCTGGGTCGCACAGCGCCACGGTCGGATAAATCAGCGTGCTCCCGATCGCCACCTTCAGGCCGTTGGTCTCGTTCGTGAAGACCGCCCACAAGGTGACCTCGCTACCGGTGCCCGCCGTGGTCGGAATCGCAATCATGGGAAGCGGCCGGTTGCGGATTTTGTGCAAGCCGATATACGAAAGCGCCGGTCCCGGATTCGTGGCGAGGGCGGCCACGGCCTTGGCGGTGTCGAGCGAACTGCCGCCTCCGATCCCGATGACGATATCGGAACCCCGTTGTTTGAGCTCGGCGGTCGTCTCGTCGATCAGGGCGGCTCCCGAGTCCGGTTTCACGCGGTCGCAGACGTCGAATTCAATGGCTGCTGACTGCAGAAGGCCGGTGACCTGGTCAAGAATCCCAGCAGCCCGAAGGCCCGGGTCGGTGACCACAAATGCACGCGTACCGCCTGCGGATCGGATCCGCTCCGGGAAGGTCCGCAGAATCCCGAAGCCGAAATGAATATCCGTCGGGACCGGAAAGAAATTGAAGGACTGGCCGAAATCGATGTTCATGTCTGACGGAATTCCTAGGTGATGAATGCCGGGAATTCGACCTCCACTTGGCTCTCTAGATCGTCGAGTTGGGTCACCGCTTCGTACCCGGGTCGATACAGTTGCCCGCGCGGACGCGCGACGAAGTCCCACCCTGAGAGCCGTTCACTTACCTGTAGCCCCCGACTGCGGAAGAGGTGCCAGGCTGAGCAGCTCAATGGTGGTCTTGCCCTGGATGAGCCCTTCCTTGATTTTGTCCTCGTACTGGCTCCGCCGCCTCGCCGCCTCCAACACCTGTTCGGCGCGGCCCCTGGGGATCACGACCATCCCGTCCTCGTCGCCGACGATGAGATCACCGGAACACACCGTGACGCCGCCGAACTGGATCGGGCAACCCAGGGTTCCGACGCGCTCTTTCGTACATGAGCCGATCGCCAATCCGCGGCTGAAGGTCGAAAACCGGCGCTCCGCGATGGCCTTAATGTCCCGGACAGCACCATCCACCGCAAGCCCCACGACGCCACGGACTTGAGCGGCTACCGTGAGGATCTCTCCCCAGGCGCCCTTCAGCAGATAGCCGCCCAAGGTCGCCACGATGACGACCCCGGGTTTGGCGGCGGCGACCGCGTGATGCAACATCAGGTTGTCGGCGGGTGGACATTCCACCGTGAACGCAACGCCGCAGACGCGCGCTCCAGGCCAGGCAGGCCGGATCGACGGATCGACCATGCCCTCGCGGCCAGCCGCTTCATATAAGGTGGCTGGATCAAATTCAACGAATTGTTCGACCACTCTTTGCGTGTCAATTGTCATGAATGTGCCCGATGGGTACCACTGGAGCCGGGACCTGTTTGACCTGCTGGAGCTTGGTTGCAGTACAAATCGTCATATGGACGAGGATCTTGCCGGTGGAAAAGCGGCTTCGCGTCTGCATGTAAAGGAGCCATTCTGTCACCGCATTCACCGTTACGGATAGTTCGAGGAGAATGGTATCTAATATCTTATACGATGTCAAGGAGATGGACCGGGCGAAGGGCGGCCCGGAAGATGCCTTCTCTTCAGCAGCGGGAGCTTTGGGCGACGCGCAGCGAGCGGTCAGACACAAGAATAGTGCGGCATATCGAAGGGAAACTGTACTAGAAGGGATTCAGCGGCTTCTTCTCTGCTCGAGCGCTCCTTTCTGCGGCTCAAAAGCTGCTCATACCGACGAGTGCGAGGCCTCCGGCATAGGCGAAAAACATGAACGAGATCAAACGATAGGTGCCTGGTGGAGAATGCCGGAACTCGCGCCAGATGAGTACTCCCCAGATCGCAGCCACCAGCGTGGCGCCTTGTCCGAGGGCATACGACACAGCGGGACCGACCGCACCAGATGCGATCAGGTTGAAACCGAGAGCCCCCATCCAGATCATGCCGCCGAGTAGACCAATGAGGTGGGCCCGCCCGGTGCCCCTAAAGTAGTCGGCATAGCGCACGGATTCCACGCGCATAAAGACCGTGTTGAGGACGACGTTGCTCACCAGGAGTCCCACACCGAAAATCGCGAGCGCGGTGTACGGCGTCAGATATCCGGCCTGAATCGGTGCCTTGTCGAATGCAGGAGAAAGTGACTGGACGAGCTCCGGATAGAAGAAGCCCATCAGACATCCGGCCAGCACCGAGAACACAACCCCTTTGGCCCAACTCGTCTCCGTCCGCTGCGGCAGCTTGCGGTAGGCCATCGCCGACAGGACCATCGCCACGACGACCAGCGCAATACCGGGAAAGAGGAGCGCCGGGTTTCCTTTGGGCGAATGCAGAAACGAACCGATGGTGCCGATGACCAGCGCCAAACCGACACCGATCGGAAATGCCACCGCCATTCCGGCGATATCGATAGCAACCACCAGGAGGATGTTGGACAAGTTAAATAGAACCCCGCTGAAGAAGGCATGGGCGACCGCCGTGGGACTTGCGGAGAACAAGTTCTCGATGGCATTCATCCCTGTGCTGCCCCAACATCCCAGAGTCAGCATAAAGACGACGCCGAATCCGAATACACCCAGGGCATAGTCCCAGTAATAGAGCGGGAATGGCCACTTGTCCTTGCCGGCGAGTTTCTGCGTGTTGGCCCACGAACCCCAGCCGAGCATGGTCACCACGCAGAACAGCGTGGCTAGCCAAACGTCACTGACAACGAACACCGGACCTCCATCGCGACATCAGATTGCTCCAGCTCCCGCGATCACAACAGAACGATCACGCTCCATAAAACGATCCGCTTCGCCGCGGTCGGGCAACGAGGCTTGGGCGCCGTGCCGCGTGACTGAAATTGCGGCGACCGCGTTGGCGAAGGCCGCCGCTTCCACGATCGACCTACCCTCGGCCAAAGCAACGGCCAGCCCGCCATTGAAGGCATCTCCGGCTGCCGTGGTATCGACCGCCGTGACAGAGTATCCATTGACGCGCTCGGTTCCATCGGCCGTGCGGACGAGACAGCCGAGAGGGCCCAACTTGATCACCACAGCTTCGAGCGTCGGCTGAAAGAGGATGGCGGCTGCCTTTTCCGCTTCCGCGAAATCGGCAATTGGTGACGACTCGCCGATCAGATAGGCCGCTTCCGTTTGGTTGGGAGTCAGGATGCTGGCTTTTTCGAGGAAGTTGGAGGAGGCCGCCGGTGCGGGCGCGGGGTCCAGGATGGTCCGCACTCCGTGCTCCCGGCACCAATCCAGAGTGGCTTCCACCGTTTCGAGCGGGATTTCCAGTTGTAGTAGAACGGCAGCAGGATGTGGAAGGGCGTTCAGTCTGGCAAGGGCGGTCTCCGGATCGAGCATCGCGTTGGCGCCCGGAGAGATGGCGATCGCATTCTGCCCATCCGGAAGCGCATAGATGGAGGCACATCCCGAGGGTCGCTCTGCGGTTCCGATCTTGGTCACGTCGACGCCGACCTGTTTGAGGCCGCTGACCAGCGCCGTCCCGAAGGGGTCGCTTCCAACCTCGCCGATCATCGTGACCAGTGCGCCAAGCTTGCGTGCGGCACACGCCTGGTTGGCCCCCTTTCCCCCACCGTAAAACGCAGAATCTCCGCCGCTAATCGTCTCACCCCTGCCTGGCAGACGGGGTACCGGAACGACGATGTCCATGTTGACGCTGCCCACCACCACGATCGGGCCACTTGGGGTCATCGGAGTCGGTGCTCCCGAATGTGCTTGAATCCATTCATAGCGACTCCATATTATTATACTGCTCCCCGCCCAAGTCAACGCGAACTTTCTATGAATCGATTCAAATTATCGGAACACGAGACGACGGCACGTCCGGCCGGCGCGAGCGGCCGTTACGATCTGAATTGCAGCGGTGCTCCGATGTGCCCCTACGAGTACAAGGTGTGGGCGCAGGCGGTCGAAGGTAACTACGTCGTGCCGACCGACTACCTGACCACCAACCTCTAGCCGCTGAGGGGACCGCGCCGACGCCCGCCGGCGCTTCGTGGCGCTATAGCGCGGCCAGTAGTTCGAGAGGTGTCGCTGTAAGAATCTTGCGCGGCACGCTAAGGCTCTAAGCAGCTAATCGTCTTGTCACTCTCTCCGATCCGCGGATGATCGTCTTTCCCTTGATCCGCTCGGTCGGGTTGAAGGCGGCGACGGCATCGTCGAGGGCAGCCACCTTGCCGATGTTCGTCCGCAGCCGACCATACCGGACCCGCTGGACGACCTCACTCAATTTGGCGCGATCGGGCACGACAACGAAGTCGATAGTCAGGCCGCCAGCGGGCCGTGCCTCAGTCGGGCCGGCGATGGTCACCAGCGTTCCTCCGGCGCGAATCACACCCGCAGACCGCTTCGCGATGTCGCCGCCGAGGACATCGAAAACCAGATCGACCCCACCGACATCTTCTAGGGTGTCGTTATCGAGATCGACGAACTCCTGTGCGCCGAAGTCGAGAGCCGTCTGACGGCCGGCAGCGCGCCCGGTGCCGATGACGTACGCGCCGGCCTCACGTGCGAGCTGGGTTATTTCTGACTCGGGACACTAGTGTCCTGAGTCAGAAATACGTTTAGAAAGTCTGGCGACCTTGCCCAAGATCAGATCGGCATCTGCCGTCCACACAAATGCCTTGGGATCTTTGTTGCGCTGATCCAGATAATCGAGCATCGCCTTCTCCAAAGATCGTACGGCCGTATGGCTTCCGCGCCGCACACAGCGTTGGGTGAGTTCGGCAAACAATCGTTCCACGAGGTTCAACCAACTGCCGCTGGTTGGGGTAAAGTGGACGCGATATCGAGGGTGGCGCGCCAGCCATGTTCGTACTTTGGTGACCTTGTGGGTTCCGTAGTTGTCCATGACCAGGTGGACGTCCACCCCGCCGGGGAGATTCGCATCGATGTCGTTGAGAAACCGCAGGAACTCTTGATGGCGGTGCCGTCGGTAGCAATTGCTGATCGTTACGCCGCTGGCCACATCCATGGCCGCAAACAAGGAAGTGACTCCGTGCCGTTCATAGTCGTGTGATTGGCGCGTCGGTACACCGGGTGCCAGCGGCAGAATTGGCTGCGTGCGATTGAGCGCCTGTACTTGGCTCTTTTCATCTACGCAGAGGACAATCGCGCGATCTGGCGGATTCAGGTATAAGCCGACGATATCCCGCACTTTCTCAACGAACTGCGGGTCCTTGGAGAACTTAAAGTTTTCCACCCGATGAGGCTGCAATCCGAAAGTCCGCCAAATCCGCACGATGGCAGTCTGAGACAGTCCTGACTTCTGGGCCATCAGGCGCGTGCTCCAGTGAGTGCTATTCGTCGGCATCGACTCCAGGGTTTTTGTGACTACTTCCTCGACCTGCACGTCCGTTATAGAACGCGGCGTGCCCGGCCGTGGCTCATCGAGCAAGCCTTCCAGACGGTTGACCCGAAATCGCTCGCGCCACTTGCAGACGGTTGCTCCGGTGATGCGAAGCCGCTTGGCCACCTCACTGTTGTTGAGCCCCTCGCTGCAGCCGAGTACAATGCGGGCGCGCATCGCTAGGGCTTGACTGGTTTTCGGCCGCCGCGCCAGAAGCGCGAGTTTCAGCTTCTCATCAGGGGTCACACTGAGTGGTCTGGTTGGACGTCCGATGGCCATACCAAAGTATGCACCAGCACGACAGCTTATTCAACGTATTTCTGACTCAGGACACTAGCGGCGCACGATGTATGGAGGCGTCAACCATTGAAAGGAGGTCTCCGCTTGTGCCAGTCTGTTGCCGATTGATAGGCGTAGCCGATCCGGAAAAGTGCTGCCTCATCGAAAGGCTTGGCACAGAACTGGATGCCGAGCGGAAGAGACGGAGGACCGGCAGTGAAACCACAAGGCAGCACAAGAGCTGGAATTCCAGTCATGTTGGCAAGGTTGAACACGTCCGGGCGCGGCGGTGACGGCGGATCGGAAGGGGCGTCCGTACCAACGGTTTCGGCGTCCAATTTGGGAGCGGCATTACCTGCCGGCAGCATCAGTACGTCGCACGCTCGGAAGACCTGCCGCATCTCCTCCATCAGGACAGTTCGGAAACGCTGGGCCTTGATGTAGTCCACGGCGGAGTTAAATGTGGCCACTTCGAGACGTTCGCGAACGAGCGGCTCGACGAGATTCGCGTTCTCCTTCAACAGCTTCTCATGGTACACGGCGCCCTCGGAATTGAGAATGATCGACGAGGCGGCTCCGCACAGGGCGGCGTTACGCACTTTGACATCCACCGTCACCGCCCCCAGTCCCTTCAGCAGGGAGAGGGCGCGACGGAGGGCGTCCTCTGTCTCAGGTTGGACCCAGTTGAAGAAATATTCGGTGGGGACGCCGATGCGCAAACCTTCAATACTTCCGGTCAGCGCTTTGGTATAGTCCGGAACCGGGACCGCCGCCGCAGTGCGATCCAATGGGTCCGGACCGGCCATGACCTGGAGCATGCGTGCAACGTCGGCAACGGTTCTAGCCATAGGCCCCACATGGTCAAGTGTCCAACTAAGCGCTGTCACGCCAAAGCGACTGACTCGACCATAGGTTGGCTTCAGACCTACAATGCCGCAACTCTTGGCGGGACCCCGAATTGACCCGCCGGTATCGCTTCCAATCGCCAGAGGAACCATGCCGGCGGCAACGGCCGCGCCGGAACCGCTCGAAGAGCCCGACGGAGAATAGGCAAGATTCCAAGGGTTGCGGGCGGGCCCAATCAGTCCCTTTTGGCCGCTGCCCATCGCGAACTCGAGCAAATTGAGCTTGCCCAGCATGATCGCACCTGCCTGGTTGAGCCGCGCGGTAACGGTGGATTCATGGTCCGGAATCCAGGCGGATGTCACCTTCGAGCCGTTGGTGGTGCGGATATCCTTGGTAGCGATCAGGTCCTTGGCGGCATAAGGCACCCCGTGAAGCGGTCCGCGATACCGTCCGGCGGCTATATCCCGTTCCGCTTTGCGCGCTTCTTCAAGCGCGCGCTTGCCCGTTACAGTTATGAAGGCATTCACCTTAGGATTAACGACTTCGATTCGATCCAGAAAGGCGCGCACGACCTCTACCGGTGAAAGCTTCCGTCCCTTGAGGAGCGGTGCCAGTTCATCAACCGAGTTAAGGGTAATGTCAGAAGCCGCCATCGTTCAGAGCCCCAGGCAGGTATCCGCGGATCAATATTCGAAGATTCCTTGGGGCAGCTCGACCGTGTCGTCGAAAGCAAACTCTCGAAGTGCGCGTACTTGTGGGCGGCGGTTTTCGAGGACCGGCTTGACGACCCGCAAGCGGTCGTCGGTCAAATTGGTTCCGTGCGCGGCGGACACATTGCGAAGAGCCTCCAGGGCCAAAGGGGGCTCGGCCCCCTCAGCCACGCTGCATCCACCGGCCACTGCAAGAGACTGGAACAATCGCCTTCTGCTAACGGTCATGACACTCTTATATAGTCAATTCGAATCCGACTGTCAATGCCCGGAAGGGAAAATGTCCCTGGCATCCTCTTCGAAGTGCGCGCTCACTACGGCCGCGCGCTTCTCCTATTGGTAGGGCTGCTCCACCCGTGGACGGCAGGGGCTGATGGAGCCTCAGCGTTTCCCGGAAGACTAAGATCGCATCGTCGCCGGCGCCCCCACCAATAACTAGACATCGTAGGTACCACCGGACGCACAGGAGGATGATCACGTCTTCGAAATGCCGCCCGCGGAACAATTGGCCGTCTTCGGGTCACGCTACACCGTACCAAATCAGGTTGAGCCGCGTTTGCAACAGAACCTTTCTTACTCAGGACGGTCTGCCCGCTAGCCGGTGGATTCGGGCGAGCGGCAGTGCTGTCTGTCGGGCGGTTCGCCTTCGCGCCGAGTACTCCGCTCTAGGTATGGCCTGGCTTTTCTCCGCCTGCGGCGCGCGGATCATTTTCACAAGTTCACACGGTCGGAAGGCCCTATTACAGGTTCTCTACCTGCACTACAGGAATATATAAGAAGGGCGCACGTAAAATCCCGTCGAAACGCACGCAAAATCCCGATAAACGGCGATTCATGAGCACGTACAGTCCCGTGGAAATCTCTGTTTTCCTCAGGAGTTTTGAACAGCGCACGTAAAGTCCCGTGCGGTCGGTGCGCGTAGCTCGCCGTTCTGGGCGGACCGATGTTGGCGGAGAGAATTGGGCAACGAGACGTGAGCGGTGAGCGTATCCAAGAGGCTTCGAAGTGCACCACTCCACATCGAGGGTGCTACAGACAGCCCGCATTAGAGATTTCGAGAGAGGATGTCGGTGGGTTGGGAGGAGGTTAGGTCATTCGCCGAAGCATCACACGGCGCCATAGCCGTCCGGAGCGGTGATTCCGAAGATGTCTCTGGCGCGGCCTCTGCGACAATAGACGGGCCATCTTCGTGCGCATCAGCGGTCGCTGCGCACGTAAAGTCCCGTGCTTCTAAGCCGTGGTCGGCAGTACCGCTTTCGCCGGACTGAGTCGCAGATATCGGCCATCCGAGCAGATCTGCGCTGGACATTTCGGCCAGACTGCACGAACTTGGCCCAGCCACTGTTCAAGCATGGCGCGAAATCGTCGTGGCCGGCTATATTCGACTGATCCCAATTGTGCCGTGAGGCCGAAATCCCCAAAAAGCGGAATCCGCTCTTCCGATTTCGCTGTGAAGCAGCGATACGTTAGCCACATGAACAGATCGAGTACCGCTGGAGCAGAACCGAACGCCTTTACGGCCTCTATATCTGCAGGAATAGGATGCGTAATTACCTCTTTGTAGAATTCGTCACTCAAGACGATGACGTTTTCAAAGCCGCCCGAGAGCACTTCCTGAGCCGGGTCACGGCTGTACCAGATTTGGGCCTCACGGAGGAAATTAAACCTGGAGCGTTGGATGACGCGAGCGTGTTTTCGGGTGGACTCGGTGCCGAAGAAGATGGTCGCTCCGAAGATCCGTTCAAAGGCCGCAACCAGTCGCCGATACTCCTTCCCGCCCTTCGCCATACCGAAAATGTCTAGCATTTGCGCGGCCGACCTGAAACGAATGGTCTGACTCTGCTGACGTACAGCTAGCGTCGCCAAGAAAATCGGAACGAGGCGATCCTGGCCACAGGGTAAACCGAATTCAGGGTGACCGGTGAGCTGGAGTGTGAAAAGACCGTTGCGCCGTTCATAAACGAGCGTGGAACGGGGAGGGCACCTCACGGGCAGGCCGCACAAGACAAACGGTCGGGAGGCAAACCCGAGCTGCTGGTTGGCTGCGTTGCGCCGGTCTCGGACCAACTGGATGCTATCGGCCTGGCGCAATCGCCGCCGCGAGATGTGAAACTCAGCGAAACGGTCCTGCAGAATTGAGTCCGCGCGTTCAAGTCCGGTGCGACGGCGATTTCCGTTCACCTGGGAAGTGGCGCCGGAACTCACGATTCACCTCGATGCGCCCGAGGCTGGATCGAAGAGACCATCGAAACTGCAGTGCCCTTGAGCTGGATACCCTCCCGAGCGCGCAAGCGGCGGTCCTGTTCAGCTTCTGCCGTGGTCGTAATTGGGAACCATTGAGGCGCAGCGACCTGTTCAGAAACCTGTTCAACTTGCGCCACAATCGTCACAATTGCTGGTGCAAAGGAGGGACGGTGGAATGTATTTTCAGCTATTTGCAATGACCGGATTGTTTCGTAATCAGCAGGTCGCAAGTTCGACTCTCGCGGGTGGCTCCATCCTCTCTTGGCCCGATCCCAGGAACAATTAGATACAAAGCTCCTGCACCAATTACCCGCACCTGCGGCGCGCCGCCAGATAGGGCGAGTCGCCGCTGCCATCAGACCCGCTTCAGGTAGCACCGAACGCCCGGGCACCCAGCAAATATGATCAAGAGCTGCTAACCGAAAAGGTCCGCGCCGCGCTCATGACAGCGATTGCAGCCGGAAGCGTTGGGAAAGATACCAGCGGACCCTACGAACGTCGCGGCCCGAGCCATTTTCTAATCGGCTACTTGCATAAATTTGAGCTTTGAACTATACCAGAATCCAATAGAACCAGATGTCGCACTGAGTTCGATGGCGCGGAAGGGCGACCGAACGGCCTCGCGCCTTATTGGAAGGAGAACACGATGAGAACCCTTACATTGCTGCTCCTGGGCTGGAGCTTCTGTTGGGGACAGGTGCCGAAGGGCTGCAAGCCCTCCTCGCTCAACATTCCCGGAGCTCCATTCCCCTGCGTTTACCCGGATGGCCGTGTGGCCTTCCGCGTGTCGGCCCCGGATGCGCAGAAGGTACAGGTGCGCTTAGGTGGAGCCCACGATATGCTCCGCGGGGCGGACGGCCTGTGGACGGTCACGATACCGCCGCAGCCAGTCGGGTTCCACTACTACAGCATCGTGGTGGACGGCACGGTGGTCGCGGATCCCGCGACCCGGACCTTCTTCGGCTCGGGGTGGGGCAACAGCGGCGTCGAAATCCCGGCACCGGATGCGGATTTCTATGCCGCCAAAGACGTGCCGCACGGCGGAGTACGCGAACAGTGGTATTTTTCGAAGGTTACGGGCGAATGGCGCCGCTGCTTCGTCTACACGCCGCCGGATTATGACAGTTCGCGCGCCCGCTACCCGGTTCTCTACTTGCTCCACGGCTGGGGCGAGAACGAGCAAGGCTGGCATACTCAAGGGCATGTCGATTTCATCATGGATAATCTGATCGCCGGTAAGAAAGCCAAGCCGATGATTATCGTCATGGACAACCTCAACGCGGTCAAACCGGGCGAAGATGCGAGCCTGTATTCGGCCCGAGGCATCATCGCCAGGCCCTCGATCGCGGATGTTGCTCCGACTGGCGCAGGCCGCGGCGGATTTCCGGCGAACTGGGGCGCGGCCTTCACGGAAATGATGTTCACCGACCTCATTCCCATGGTCGAGAGGACGTATCGTGTCCTGCCGGGCCGCGAGAACCGCGCTATGGCGGGACTGTCGATGGGCGGCGCGCAGACGTTCATGACTGCCCTCCATAACCTCGACAAGTTTGCGTATCTGGGAGGATTCAGCGGAAGCTGCGGCGGCAGGGGAGGTGCGTTCGATCCCAAGACCGCCTGCAACGGCGCGTTCGCCGATCCGGTGGCCTTTAACAAGAAGGTCAAGGTCCTCTTCCTGGGAATCGGTTCGACAGAGGGCCCCGGGACCAAAACCTTCAGCGGGCAATTAACGAACGCCGGGATCAAGAATGTCTATTTCGAGTCACCCGGGACGGCCCACGAGTGGCTGACATGGCGCCGGTGTCTGGATGACTTCGCTCCGCGGCTGTTCCGATGACCTGCCGCGACGTACCTTACTTATTTCGAAACGTGCCGTTCGCCCCGATTAAGCCATTGATAGCTAAGGGGGAGCCGCCGTAGCGTGCCGTAGCGGCCTTGCCCGCCAGGGCCGCGCCCCCTTAGCCTTTCAACGGAATTCATGCAGACTATCCCTGATGTAACTAGCGCTCGCTATCGAGATCCCTCACTGACCCCCGGCGAACGCGTAGAAGACCTGCTGTCCCGGATGACGCTCGAAGAGAAGGCCGCGCAGATGATCTGCGTCTGGCAAAAGAAGGGCGACACTCTGGTGGACTCCGAGGGCAATTTTGACGCCACGAAGGCCCAGGCAGCCTTTGGGCACGGGCACGGCATCGGACAGGTCGGACGCCCCAGTGACGCCGGCCCGGGAAAGGACGCGCGGTCTTCAGCGGAACTCACGAACGCCATCCAGCGGTTCTTTATCGAGAATTCCCGCCTGGGAATTCCTGTCCTCTTCCACGAGGAGTGCCTCCACGGGCAGGCCGCGATCGGCAGCACGAGTTTTTCCCAGCCGATCGGCCTGGGCGCCACGTTCGATCCGGACCTGGTGGAGCAACTCTTCGCGATGACGGCTCGCGAGGCTCGCGCCCGGGGCGCCCAGCAGGCTCTGACTCCGGTCGTGGACGTGGCACGCGACCCGCGCTGGGGGCGCGTCGAGGAGACGTACGGCGAGGACCCCTACCTGGTTTCCCGGATGGGAGTTGCGGCGGTGCGAGGATTTCAGGGCGACCGCACGTTTGGCGACAAATCGCGGATCATGGCCACGCTCAAGCACTTCGCGGCGCACGGCCAGCCGGAATCGGGAACCAACTGCGCTCCCGCCAACGTCGGCGAAAGAACTCTGCGCGAAACGTTCCTTTACCCTTTTGAAGCGGCTGTCAGGGAAGCCGGAGTGATCAGCGTCATGGCGTCCTACAACGAGATCGACGGCGTGCCCTCGCATGCCAACGGCTGGCTGCTGCGCGACGTTCTGCGTGGGGAGTGGGGATTCGAGGGCTTCGTGGTCTCCGACTATTACGCCATCACAGAACTGTACTGTCGCCCCGAGGTTCGCGGCCATGCGGTAGCCCGGAGCAGAGAGGACGCCTGCAGGTTGGCGGTTGCCGCGGGAGTCAACATCGAGTTTCCTGAGCCGGACTGCTATTTGCACCTCGCCGATCTGGTACGTAAGGGGACCCTGAAGGAATCGCAACTCGATGCACTCATTGAGCCGATGCTGCTGTGGAAATTCCGCATGGGCCTTTTCGACGATCCCTACGTGGACCCGGAAGAAGCGGAACGGATTGTCGGCTCCGAGGAGCATCGCGCACTGGCGTTGCGGGCTGCGCATGAGACCATTACGCTGCTCAAAAACGAGGACGGACTGGCGCCGCTCGATCCGGGCGCTCTACAGTGCGTGGCGGTGATCGGTCCCAACGCGGATCGAATGCTGCTCGGCGGCTACAGCAGCGTTCCCAAACACAACGTTACGGTACGGGAAGGCATCCAGGCCAAACTAGGCGACCAGGCGCGGGTGCTGTATAGCGAAGGCTGCAAGATCACGGCCGCAGGCTCCTGGAATGAAGACGCGGTGAAGCTCAGCGATCCGGAAGAGGACCGGCGGCAGATCGCCGCGGCGGTCGAGGTCGCCAGCCAGGCCGATATCGTGGTGTTGGCGCTCGGCGGTAACGAGCAGACCTCACGCGAGGCATGGTCGTTCCAGCATCTCGGCGATCGGGCCAGCTTGGACCTGGTCGGCAGACAAGAAGAGTTAGTCGACGCGATCATGGCCACAGGAAAGCCGGTGGTTGTCTTCCTGTTCAACGGGCGGCCGCTGGCGATCGAGTCCCTCGCGCGGAAAGTGCCTGTGATCTTCGAGTGCTGGTACCTGGGCCAGGAGACCGGACGCGCGGTGGCGGACGTTCTGTTCGGAGACTTCAATCCGGGCGGTAAGCTGCCGATGAGCTTCCCCCGGTCCGCCGGTCATTTGCCGTGCTTCTACAACTACAAGCCCACGGCGCGGCGGGGTTACTTGTTCGACGACATCTCACCCCTATACCCATTCGGTTACGGCCTGAGCTATTCCACCTTCGAAATCCGCGAGGTGCAACTGGTGAAGGAGACCATACAGGCTGACGAGACCACTCGCGTCCGGGCCCACGTCACCAACACGGGCAAGCGGTCGGGCAGCGAAGTCGTGCAGATGTATATCCGCGACCGATTCAGTACCGTCACTCGGCCGATCAAGGAACTGAAGGGATTCCGGCGGGTATTCCTCGATCCCGACGAGACCGCGGCAGTGGAGTTCGAGATCGGGCCGGCGCAGTTGTCCTTCTATGACATCCGGATGGAGCGCGTGGTGGAGGCGGGCGAGTTCGAAATCATGATCGGAAACTCGTCCGGCGATGCGGATCTCCAGACCGTGATTCTCACCGTAGGTTGACGGAATCGATATGCCAGCAAAATCGCAGAAGCTCTCATTTGCCGAGAAGGCGGGCTACAGCCTGGGAGACGGCGCTGCCAACTTCGTCTTCCAGACGATGATTCTGTTCCAGCTCAGTTTCTATACCGACACGATGGGGGTCGCCGCCGCAGCAGCAGGCACCCTGCTGCTGGCGGGAAGGCTCTGGGATGCCGTTTTCGATCCCATGATGGGGGTGGTCGCCGACCGGACGAATACCCGCTGGGGCAAGTTTCGACCTTGGGTCCTCTGGACCGCCGCGCCTTTCGGAATCGCCATGGTCCTGGCCTACACCAACCCCGGCTGGGGAGTCTCGGGAAACCTGCTATGGGCCTGCGGCACGAACATCCTGCTCATGACGCTCTACTCGGCGAACAATACGCCCTATTCCGCCATGACCGGCGTGATGACCGGCGACATCAATGAGCGCACGAGCCTTTCGTCTTACCGCTTCGTGGCCGCCATGATTGCGCAGTTGATCGTCGGTGGCTTTACGTTGCCGCTGGTGGCCAAGTTCGGACAAGGCAACAATGCCAAGGGCTGGCAAATGACGATGGGGCTATGGGCCGCGGTGTGCGTGGTCATGTTCTCCATCACCTTCGTGACCACCAGGGAGCGCATCCAGCCGGATCCCAGGCAGGAATCCGCGGCGCGGCGGGATTTCGGCGCGCTGTTGCATAACCGGCCGTGGAAGGCCATGTTCATCCTCACCCTGGCACACTTCGCGGTCCTGGCGATGCGCGGGGGAACGCTCTTCTATTACTTCCAGTATTACGTCAGCCCCGGCAGGCTCTTCGAAGTTTTGCAAGGGATCGGTCTGACAGCTGCCTCCGGTGGCGGAGCCCATGCCGGCTCATGGTACAGGCTCTTGAACACGTTCGGCCTGATCGTGGACGCCAACCGGAGCAACATCGCGTCGGTGGGATTCAGCCTGTTGAATATTTCCGGCCAACTCGTCACCGTCGTGGGGGTGGTGTTTTCCACCGCTCTCTGTGCGCGATTCGGGAAAAAGGCTGTGGCGCTGGCCGGCTTCGGGGTCACCACCGTGTTCATGGCACTGTTCGCGCTGGTCCCGGGGGAATCGGTCGGGACTATATTCCTGCTGGAGTGGATGCGCACGCTAACGTACGCGCCGACGATTCCCCTGCTGTGGGCCATGTTCGCGGACGTGGCGGACTACTCCGAGTGGAAGACGGGCCGCCGGACGACAGGGATCATCTATGCGACCATTCTGTTCGGCTTGAAGACCGGGCTGAGCCTGGGCGGGGCCGCGGCCGGTTGGCTGCTTTCCGCATTCGGTTATCGTGCAAACGCCGTACAGACCACCGGAGCGCTCCAGGGAATTCGCATGACCATCAGCATCTTCCCGGCGATCCTGTTCCTGGTGGTGGTGGCCTGCCTGATTATTTATCCGATCAGCCGGAGATTAAATTTACAGATTCAGGATGAGTTGGCGGAGCGCCGGAAGAAGTTCGCGACGGTTTGAGGGAGTGGCGGGACTCGCGCTGTCCGTCACCAGACGTGAGTCGCCAGAACCCGGGGGCGGCCGGAAATCCGGTTCACGACCGGGACGCTCAGGACGATCTGCAAATTTTTCTTCGGCCAGTTCTTGGGCAACTGCCGGGCGGCTTCGGAGAAGTACTCTTCGTTGCTCAAGAACTCGCCTGCCCCCATCGTGCCGTATTGTGTCAGGCCGGCTGCGATCACGACGGGGCGGTCGGAAGTGGTATCCACCATGCGCGTGACGATGGCATAATCGACCGGAATATCCCAGTTCGGCCAGTATTGGGAGAGCCTCCAGTCGGACTTGTCGGGATGCTGGCTGTCGTGCACCATCCCGGTATCATGTTCGCTGTCCTTGGTGAACGTGAAGCGTAGCTGGCCGCCGGTGCGGAGCGTCCATGGATTGTCAAAGGCGCCGATCAGCACCGCCGGGGTGTCTCGAAGGTCGGCAAAAGAGGTGGACCGCTCGCCGCGGATTCGGTATGGCTTACGGTGCCTTTCGAGCAGTGACGTGAGGCGGACCAGGCAAAGCGCATCGTCCACGGCCACGTAGCGATCGCGAAGTAGAACGAGATCCTCATCGCGCATCGGGCGGCCTTTTGCCGCCGCACTGGCCGGGGCCTGGATGATGCCCTGAATCTCGTCCTGGGCTTGGGCTGAGCGCCAATTGTACGCTGCCTGCAGGCCAACGCAGACCAGCACCGTTCCGGGTGTCTTCAGAACCGGCCCCCACAAATCATCGAGGTCGGAGTGATGCAGATTCGGTACCGTCAGGATCGCGGCCAGGATCAGCAAAGCGGCGGTGACTGCGGCTCCGACCACGAGGGTCGCTCGATTGTGCGGCTTGGCCGGGGAGACCGGTGTCGCGGGCTTTTCCGAGGTGAAGTGAAAGTCGGCGAGATAGGAGCCGGAAGGCAGTTCGATGCGGGTGTGCGAGTCGCGCCCGGTTTCCTGATAATACTGGGCCAGTTTCTTACGAATCTCTGCCGCACTGGCGCGTACTACCGGGTCCTGGCTCGTATCGTAATCCGAAGGACGACCGAATACCTCCATCCCAAGAGAGCGTTCCTTTAGGCAATCGGCGTGGCCGGCAACCGTCTGTTCGGTGATCCGCCGCAATAGCGTCTGGCAGCGCCGGCTACCGCGGAAGTGAGGGCTGCCAAGCACGCGCTCCAGCTCCGCCAGAACCACTTCGGCTTTATCCGGCGGCAGACCCGGCGCCGGCAATTGCAAATCAGGCTTGCGAGACATGGCCCTTCGATTTCATTGCAATGCTAGCACAGAAAATATTATGTGCCATACATATTTTGGCGCCTGCTGTAATCGCTTGCAAGCGCTTCAATTAACACGAGAAAGATTGTATCGTGCCGTAACAGCCTTCACACCCATCTCAAACACGCATACTCTCCGGCGAAGACCACCACCGGTCTGTCAAGTGAATACGAAACCCCGAATGGGTTTGGTGAGGAGGTAAATGTGCACAAGGGCAAGCGATATCTAAATGGTCCAGGGAGGTTGTCGAGCCGTCTGATATTGGTGCTCGGCTTCGCTCTGCTCAGTACAATCGCGTACGGTCAGGAAACGGCCAGCATTGTAGGCACGGTGACTGATCCAAGCGGCGCCGCTGTCCCGGACGCCAAGGTAGCCATTACGAACGCAGGGACGGGCCTCGTCCGTTCCACGACAACGAATGCCACCGGCAGTTATGCTGCCCGCGAACTCGCGATCGGACTCTACAGCGTCCGGGTGGAAGCGCCGGGATTTAAGTCGCATGAACTGACCGGCATCACGCTCAGCGTGAACGATACCGTCCGGGTCGACGCGGCTCTTCAGGTCGGCCAGGCGCAAGAGAGTATCACCGTCAAAGCCAACGCGGTTCAGGTTCAGGCGGACACTAATGAGGTCAGCCAGACCATTACCGGGGCCCAAGTCGCGGATCTGGCGACTAACGGCCGCAACGTCATCCAGCTTGCAGCTTTGGTGCCCGGCGCTGCCGCCGGCATCCCGGATTTTGATACGCCGATGGCGCAAACCCAAAACCGGGCTATCGAGTTCAATGGCCAGCGGTCCGACCACAACAATTGGCTGATCAATGGCGGAGAAGCTTATGACCGGGGCGGCGGCGGCATTCTCATCGTCTCGCCATCCCAGGATGCCCTTCAGGAATTTAAGGTGGAGACGAGCAATTTCGCGGCTGACCTGGGCCAGTCCTCAGGCGGCATGATCACCATGGTCACCAAGAGCGGCACGAAGGAGTACCACGGCTCTGCCTGGGAGTACGTCCGCAACGACTCTTTTGACGCAAACACCTTCTTTTCGAATTTGAATGGCCAGCGCAAACCGGAACTCCGTTACAATACGTTCGGGTTCAACATGGGCGGGCCGGTCCCGATCGGCCATCCGAGGAAGACCTTCTTCTTCTACAACCAGGAATGGCGCAGGGAGGTAAACGGGAATGCAATCAACGCGTCCTCGGTGCCCACTGCGGCGAGGGGCGGTGACTTCGGTTACCTCTTGCCGGCCAACGGTTGCACGGGTGGTAGTTGCGGGCAGCTCAAAGTACCGGTTACCACGGATCCGGCCGAGATCGCCAAGCTGGGTCAATACGGGCTCACCCCCGGCGGGATTATCCCAAACAACGTAATTCCGAGCGGTCTTCTCGATTCCAACGCTACCGCGCTGTTGAAGGCCGGCCTTTTCCCCGCGGCCAACGCAGCCAACAATCAGTACTATGCGGTGGTTAATCAGTTGACTTTCTACCGCGAGGAAACCCTCCGCATCGATCAACAAGTCAACAGCAAATTGAACTTGATGGGCTCCCTGATCTATGACAACGGCAGTCAGCAGCAAGCGCCTCCACTGTGGGCGGGCGGCACGTATGCGACGGCCGGATCGATTATGGCCGTTCCCTCCTGGGCCGGAGTCGTGCACGCCACCTATACCATCAGCCCGACCCTGCTGAATGAGGCGGCGTTCAATTTCAACGGCAACGACCTCAACATCACTGACGTAGGCCTGTACCAGAAGCCGACCGGATATACCGTGTCGAACTTTTTCCAGGCCAACAAAGACAACAAGCTGCCTGGGGTTAGCATCGGATCTCCCTACAATATCAGTTACTCCCCTGGTTGGTGGCCTTGGTATAACACCTGGCGTAGCTGGCAGGGAAAGGACGATATCCTCTGGACTCACGGCAAACACAACATGAAGTTTGGCGCGTCCTGGATGCATACCCATAAGTGGCAGCAGTTCCAGCTAAACGCCGGCGGGCAATTCACTTTCAGCGGATCGGCCACGGGCAACGGGATGGCGGACTTCCTGATGGGTTTCGCCTCCGGGTATAGCGAACCGGCCAGTGTGGATTTCGTCCACATCAACCCCGACAACTACAATCTTTACGCTATGGACGACTGGCGAGTCAGCAGCCGGTTGACGCTCAATCTGGGTATCCGCTGGGAAGGCATTCCCCATGCATACGATTCCGAAGGTACAGCGTCCAACTTCTATCCGAACCTTTACGACCCCAAGCAGGCTCCGACCTTCCTGGCGAGCGGCGCTCTGGACCCGAACGGTCCCGGATTCACCACGGTTTCCGGCATTCCGCTCTCCAGTGTGAAGTTCTACATGAATGGAGTGGGCATCGCCGGACGGAACGGGATTCCGAAGAGCCTGGTGGATAACCACTGGGACACGTTCGCCCCGCGCATCGGGTTTGCGTATGATTTGACCGGACGTCAGAAGACCGTTCTGCGGGCTGGAGGCGGGATTTTCTATGAACGCATCGGAGGCAACGAAGAGTACAACATGGGCCAAAGCAACACTCCGTTTGCCTATACCTCCGCCCCGACTAATGTCTACCTTGACAATCCAGCGACGAGCTACACCAGTGGACTTACCGCATCAGTGCCGTACTTTCCCGCGACTATGACGACGGTAGACCGGCTGTACAAGGTACCTACCTCGGCCCAGTGGAGCATCGGCATCCAGCAGCAGTTGCGAGAAAATTCTGTCCTGACGGTGACCTACGTGGGCAACTCGAATTATCACCAGTCGGAAGGGGTCAACATCAATACCCTGGCACAGAATGATCCAAACCGCCTGGGCGTTTGCGGCGGCACTTGCGGTTACACCGGGGCTGCCTTGAATCCCAATCTCTACCGGCAATATCTGGGTTGGTCAAGCATCGCTCCCATGGAAATGTCGGCGAACTCCAACTACAATTCGTTGCAGGTCACGGTGCGGGCCACGGCGTGGAAGAACCTGACGTTCAACACTGCATACACGTGGTCGCACGCCTTCGACATTATCGATGGCGAGATCTTCTCCAACGTGAGCAATCCGTTCAATGCCCATTGGGACTACGGTCCGGCGGGCTTTGACAGACGGCAGATGTCGGTCACGAGCTTTATTTACCGATTCCCATTCTTCCGCGACTCCGCCAACCGGGCTGTTAAGTCGCTGGCGGGCGGATGGGAGCTCTCGGGCATCGCCCTCTTCGAGTCCGGAACCCCGGTTAGCATCGGCGCCGGCCCCGATAACCTCGGGTACGGCGGCGGTACCTCCAACCGGGCGAACGTGGTCGGGCCCGTCACGTATCCAGGAACCCGGTTCCAGTGGTTCAGCGGCTCGTCTTTCGCGCAGCCGGGTCCGCTGCAGTGGGGCTCGGCGGCCAGGAACGACGTCGTCACTCCGGGACGCAACAACTGGAACCTGGCGATGTTCAAAGCGTTTCAGATCAAGGAGCACGCCCGGTTCGAGTTCCGGGTGGAGACCTTCAATACCTTTAACCATACCCAGTTCAACGGTCTCAGCACGAGCGTGACGGCAGGCAACTTCGGACAACTCACCGGTACCTACACCCAGCGCGTCTTCCAGTTTGGCGGGAAGATGCAGTTCTAGCCGGATAACCGGTAAATATACAAACCACTCGCTTACCGGGTTTACCGGCCCGGTAAGCGAGTATGCTTTTAGGAAGGCGCCCGCGTTGATACGATCCCGGGCCCTTGGTAGAAATCGGCTATGGTCACGGGTTCCATTCGGGTCTTGGGTTTCCTGTTGGCCGCGTGCCCGTTATGGGCGGCGGTTCCGGAAGCCGTCGCCGAAGCAGCGCGCGGCACGGCTCTTGCCCACGAGGGCAAGTATGAGCCTGCGATCCAACATTACAGAGCGGCCCTCCGCCTGGACTCCCACCTGCCCGGACTGTATCTCAACCTGGGGCTCGCGTACTTCAAGTCCAACCGTCTCCCCGAGGCGGCCTCGGCATTCGAACAAGCGGTGCGAGCCGACAGCGGCAGCTTCCAGGCGCGCGCTCTGCTCGGAATGAGCTACTACGGGTGCAAGCGTTATACGGACGCTGCGGCGCAACTGAAAGTGGCCTCCAAGGCAGAGCCCGATAACCTGGAACTCCGGTACACTCTGGCGCAGAGTTACCTGGCATCGGACCAATTCGCGGAGGCATTAGCTGAATTCCAGTTTCTGCTTTCGAAGAACCCGGATTCCGCACCGGTTCATGTCCTCCTGGGCGAGGTGTTGGATGCCTCCAACCGGGCGGCCGCGGCCACCGCGGAATTCGAAGCTGCAGTGAAGATATCTCCGGCTCCGCCCGACGCTCATTTCGGCCTGGGCTATCTTTACTGGAAACAGCGGCGCTATGAGGAGGCCTGCCGCGAATTCGAAGCAGAGCTGGCGAGCGTCCCCCAGCACGCACAGGCCTTAGCCTACCTCGGCGATGCAGAAATGCATGTGAACCGGGCAAAGCAAGCGGAGGCGCATCTGCGACAGGCGCTACTATCGGATTCGAACATTCGGATCGCGCACCTGGACCTCGGCATCCTTCTAACCGAACGGAACGATTCCGACGAGGCTGCCCGCCGTTTTCGCGAGGCAATCCGGATGGATCCCTCGAAGCCCGACGCGCATTACCGCTTGGGCCGCCTCTGGGCTTCTCTTTCGGCCGAACGCAGGAAGCGCAGAAAGAATTCGACAAGGTGAAAGAGTTGGCGGCCGAGGAGCCACCGCGCCGCTCATTCGCCTGCCCGGGCGGGCGCATCAGTGAACCGGCCTCCCTCGCGTGAAAGGACATCATGTACTATCGTTGCCCGGGAATCTCTACCCCTATCCTGGTAGCTGCATTTGCGGCCTCCGCGCTCTATGGACAATCGCCGGCGGCGCTTAACGTGGATGTGCACCAACCCAAAGCTGCTGTCAGTCCGACGCTGTACGGCCTGATGACGGAAGAGATCAACTACTCGTACGACGGAGGGATATACGCGGAGTTGATTCGCAACCGCACGTTCCGCTCCGACTGGACAGGAGTTCTCAACTGGTTCCTGGTCGAGAAAGGGGCAGCATCTGCCAAGGTCACGGTGGACAAAGACGACGGGCCGTCCGCCGCGCTTCCTTATAGTGCGAAACTCGAGGTCGCGAAAGCCGGGCAGAGATCCGGCGGGTCTGCTCAATGAGGGTTATTGGGGGATCGCGGTGCGGCCGAATACCCGCTACACCGGGTCCCTCTTTGCGAAGAGCGACGCTCCTGGCCTGCTACCACTGAAGATCGCATTGGTGTCGAACCAGTCCGGCCAAGTGCTGGCGACTACCTCCGCTTCGATCGCCGGATCGAATTGGAAGGAGTACCCGTTCGAAATGCGGTCCGGGAGTGTCACCACTGATTCCGAGAACCACCTCGAGCTGACGATCGACCGGCCGGCAACGCTTTGGCTCCAACTCGTCTCGCTCTTTCCGCCTACGTATCATGGCCGCCGCAACGGGAACCGCACGGACATCATGGAAAAGCTGGCAGCCATGCATCCCGCGTTCCTGCGCTTTCCCGGAGGCAACTACCTGGAGGGCGGGCGGATCGAAGAGCATTTCGATTGGAGGAAGATGATCGGGCCCCTGGTCGATCGTCCGACACACCCCGCACTTGGGGATACCATTCCACCGACGGCATGGGGCTGCTGGAGTTCCTGGAGTGGTGCGAAGACCTCCACATGCAGCCCGTTCTCGCGGTATTCGCAGGCTATTCGTTGGGCGGACAGGTGGTGAAGCCCGGTCCCGCTCTCGATCCCTATGTGCAGGAAGCTCTGGACGAGATCGAATATGTAACCGGTGGAGCGGAAACCAAATGGGGCGCGTTGCGCGCGCGACGACGGCCACCCAGCGCCCTTCGCGTTGCGTTACGTGGAAGTCGGCAACGAAGATTCGTTCGACAAAGCCAGGACCTATGACGGCCGCTTCGCGCAATTCTACAAAGCGATCAAGGGGAACATCCGGACAATCTTCAGGTGATCGCGACCATTCCCGATGACAGAGCGTCACTCCCGACGTCGTCGATGATCACTACTATAAGCGGGAACAGGAATGTTCGAGGAGGCGCAGCACTACGACGACCCGACCGCGGGGGACCGAAGATCTTCGTAGGCGAATGGGCTACCCGGGAAGGCACTCCTACCCCAATTTCGGTGCGCGCTGGGGGACGCCGCGTGATGACCGGTATGGAACGGAATAGTGACATTGTCATCATGGCCAGCTACGCGCCGTTGTTGGTGAATGTGAATCCCGGAGGGATGCAGTGGGAGTCCGACCTGATTGGCTACGACGCGCTGAACAGTTACGGGTCACCGAGTTACTACGCCCAAGTGATGTTCTCTTCCTGCCTGGGCGATCAGACGCTCGAGTCATCGGTCTCAGGAGGCGGCGACCGATTCTTCTATTCCGTAACCGGATCATCCAAGACCAAGAAGATGTGCGTGAAGCTGGTGAACGCAAGCTCCGCCGAACAGCCGCTCACGATTACGCTCAACGGGATTGGAGCCGCATCCCATACGGCGCATATCGAGACGCTCAAGGCCAGCACTACATGGGCGACGAATACCATCGAGCATCCTGACTGGATCGTGCCGGTAAGGTCGGCCCTAACCGTCAAGGGGGAGCGCATCCAGTACGTGATGCCGGGCTACTCGATTCAGGTACTGGAACTCGACTGGAAATAGCGCGCCGTACAAGAAGGAGGCAGGGTTGAATATGAAATTCGAGATTCTCGGAGCGATCACATTAGCGCTCGGATTGACAGCTTGGGCAGCGGCGCAGGTCAAGACCGAAGTGCCGCCGGTTGTGCCGGACGCGAAACCCGTGACGGTGGATCGTTTCAAAATCCACGGCGCCGCCCTGGAAGGCAACCTGGAAAACGATGAGGTC
>CAWCMS010000007.1:0-189917 GCA_963796675.1 Terriglobia bacterium | reverse complement strand
TTACGAACACTGGCGTGCCAGCGTGCGGCAAGAGGGCCAGGGTCATCTACGTTGACGAGCACAGGGCGTCCCGAATTCGACATGGATGACGTAATTGGAGTGGGGCGCTCCATATCGCTGGAACCCGAATGCGTTGAGCTTGTCGAAAGATCTACTTTATCCGCGGCGGAACGAGCGAGGCTGATCGAGGCTCGGTAGTCTGCGGCGCATACGGCGCTACCCGGACTTCGGTCATCAACGTCCTGAGTTCGACAAAGACGGACCTGGATCGCCTTTCGGCCCTGGGGGCGCTCCTCCTGCGCGACCACCTCGGTGTATCCCGACTCCAGGCGCATCCGGACGTTGCGCTCGACCTTCTCGGCAGCCTGCTTCGAGGTCTTGCCCGTGGTCGCCTTGTACCGGCGCCCGTCGAGGATGAAATTGTAGTGGTAATACCTGCCGACCAGGAAAAGCTCATTGGTGTGTGGGGTCCTCCGTGGTGGGGCCGGCTTGCTTGGCGAGTCTCTAAAGCCGTGCGGCCAGTCCGAGTACTCTCCTTCGCAGGGCGTCGCGCCGAACCTGAGGCATGGGTTTTAAGGGCTCGCGGCCGTCGCGCACCTCTACAAGTCTCCGTATCCGTGAAATGGCCCAGATCACTGATGGTGTGAGATGCGTCCATCATACCCCCTGCCCTCCTCTGCTTCTCCCCTTAGCGGCTTGAGCCGGCTTCGTACACCCGGGCCTTTCTCTCTCCCGCCGCGTGCTGCGACCGTCAGGCCGGCCCGCTTCGGAGACCACGCTGATGAAACCGCGCACAGTGTGCTTTTGCCATCCGGTGCGCCATAATCTCGGCGATAGTCGCGCCACCCGCCCGCTGGATCATCGCGAGCACTTTCGCCTTGGCAGTACCCTCCCGCGGCGCCTTCGCTTCGGTCGGCGCGCAACCGGCGCCACGGGCTTGGCGGTCTTCTTTTCCCGGAGCCGCCTATTCCGACCGGATGCCGGCGCCGTCTTCTTTTCCTTCTTCGTTGCTTTTCGCATCTGCTTATCTCCTTGCACGACCATTCATCACTCCGTCAGGGCACACAATCAAGTGAAATCGGCGAGCCGGCGGCCGGGATCTAGGCCAAATCCGATTACAATTGGGAACGGGGCGCGCGTGGGAAGCTCAAGAACGATCCAATCGATTCGCCCGACCTGGTCGAGTTCCTGGATACGTCATCTGACTTTGCGTTCGAGCTCGCCTGCGTCAAGCGCTTATCGGAACTTGGATACTGCTGTCAGCACGGAGGCTCCTACGTCGATCCCGTCACAAAAAAGGCCCGGCAGTTCGATATCCGCGCCAGGAAGGATGATGATCGGGAATTGTTCCGCGTCCGATGCGCTATAGAATGCAAGTACCTCACAGAGGCTTTTCCGCTCCTGGTCATGTGCGTGCCCCGCACACTGGACGAGAGCTTCCACGAACTCGTCTTTTCGTTCGATCCCGAGCACATGCCGCGGACCGGTCGGTTCGGTGTACCCGCTTTTCGCAAGATCTGTCAGGCAATTCGCGTCGACCACAATCTTTCCGAATACCGATCCCGGTCATCCGTAGGCAAGAGCCTGGCGCAGATCGGGCGAGGCAGCGACGGAACGTTGATCACAAATGACGCCGAGGTATTCGAGAAATGGTCTCAGGCTTTAGCCTCGGCAAGCGACCTCGCGGACGAAGCAGCGTGCGATGGCGAGACACACGAGTGCGCTTCATTTCGCTGGTCCTGCCAATCCTCGTGGTTCCCGATGGGGCACTCTGGAAAGTCGATTATTGTGAAGATGGAGCGCGAGACAGTGACCCCGTGCAGGTCGATCGATGTAGCTTCTTCATCGGGCGCGACTATGAGGCGGGGGACAGGGTGAGAGGCTCGAACTTAACCATTTCCCACCTCGAGTTTGTCACTCTATCCGGCCTGGACGACCTAACGAAATCCGTCCTCTGTCCGGGCAACTCATGGTTCCCACCGCTCGAGACAATCCAGAGGCTCTATAAGCAGCAGAGTCAATAGCCTACTCCGCTGGCCGCGTCGGGACCTTGCCGCCGCGCGGATTTAGAAGGGCCAGTGAATCCCGAAGTGCCGGGCGATGGCTGGCCCCGCGAGCGCGAGCACCTGGGCGAGGTTCGCTGTGTCCTGGAGGCGCCCACGGAGCGATTCGAAAACCGCCCGCACCACGCTGGCCTGACGCTTCTCCTCGGGCTCGACTGCCTGCTGCGCGATGAACCGAACCTGATCGAGATAGACCGCGCGCCCTTCGCCCAACTCGGAGAGAGCTTCGATCCCGGCCGCCAGCCGATCGAGCAGGCCCGCGAGTTCCGCATGGCCGCCCGCGTTGAGCGTTCCGACCACCTGCTGCACATCTCCCCGGATCTCGCCGACGTTAACGATAGCCGGCCCACCACCTGTGTTCACCGATACCGCCGGAGCAGGGTCGGGCTTTCTGCGCAAGTTCAGCACGAGCTCCAGCTTTAGGAGTTCGATCTCGGACTGCAAGTGTGCCTTCAGCCGGTGGGCCTCCTCTGCCTTATGTGGCGCCAGCGCGCGCAGGATTGGATCTTCGTCGACACCCGGCGGGACCCAGGGCTTCGCGAAGCCGTCCACCCATTTCTCCACCTTAATGCGCAGGGAATCCAGCTCTGAAGATGATCCGAGGGCCGGAAAACGAACAGCCAGGTCTCTCCTGCCATGATCGCCCCATCGATTATCTCTCGCGTCGTCTGGACTCGGCTGGCAAGGATCGCCTTCCCCCTGGCTCCAGAGCTCGAGTAGCCGCGCTGGGCCATGTCGGCGTTGATCGTCGCCTCTCGTCTCCTCTGCTCATCAAGCAGACGGTGTAGGCGCTTTATGAATTGGCGCTCTTCGAAGTCGCGCGCCTCTTTCAGCGGCTGGTCGGACATACTTCTCGGAACATGAGCGGCCCGGTGCGTCGACACCTGGGCCTAAACTCTAGCGATCCGAGTCATCCGCCGCTGCCTGATGGAGGATTACTCCAAAGATCAGCAGGACCCGCACGACCGCGATACTCGCTCCCGCTAATGATGCCCACCAAAAACAGAAGAGACTCCGATGCCATTGTGCGGCCTTCGTGAAGTCCGGCAGGAACATCAAGAGCGTGGTGAGGGCGGCGAGCAAACACCACCACACGCCGCGAGTCAGGTATCCCACAAACAAGGCGTATCCGCCTGTCTCGCGGCCCCATTCATGATCGGTCGCGCCTCCATCGCAATGAGGATCGACGCCGCTGTGAATAGGAACCCGGCGCTCGTTGCCGACGCAGTGAACACAGCACCCACTAGTTCCTTCCAACTGGCTGGAAAAGGGAAACGTCCCCACTGCCACCAGCAAGCTGCGGCCGAGCCGGTCGCGGCGATCAGAGCGCAATACCGTTCGACAAATAGCGTCAATTTACTGTCTTTGGCCATAAGCGGCCCTGAGTCCGTCCCGCTGCGCAAGCCATGCGTCGTAAACCGCACCGCGACGCCTGGTATCGGATAGCCTACCACCGCGCAAGTCCACTTCCATCGGGACCACGAGACGGTCTTGGATCAGATCGATGACTTCCTGGTGGTCGTCGCCCTCAGCCTCGCTTCCAATGACGACCAGTTTCTTTACCTGCTCTTTTGTCGCATCGTCGGCCTGCATGAATTCCGCGATCGCCTCTCGCACGTGCTGTAGCGAGCCCTCGCGGCCCACGCTCATGTGGAACTTTGCCTTGGGGGCCTGAAACGCATCTTTCGCTTCGAACAATGACAGCGCCGGCCTACCGAAGCCCCGGAGCCGATGTCCATCATGCATCCCGGCCAAATGGACGATAAACTCGCGGACAGTCCCCATCCGATCGACCCGCTCAATCACGTCCGGTCGAAGCACCGGCTTGATATCGATCGAGCGCACTTTTCCGACCGCCTTGAAATATCTTGCGGTGTTCGTCAGACTCACTCCGCCGCGGTGCTCATGGTACGCCACCATCTGCAACTCCGGATCGTAAACGAAGGCGGTCTCTTCGCCTAATCCTTCATCCTCGTCGAACGTAATTGGCTCGACCTTGCCTCGTAGGTTCGCCCTCTTCGGCTCCTCGCCCAGGCGGATTCGGATCATCTCCCCCTGCCAACAGTTCACGGATCGACGCGCGTACTGAAGCCGGACAGGCGAAGCTGCGGAGGGTCAAGTGAAGCCCCACATTAGCCCCATTCACTGGCTCTTGATCAATTGCGGGGGCAGACCATGATCCCAGATTGGTAAAACTATCTTGGGAGATAATGTTTTGTCCGACTCTGAGATCGATTTGGGCCTGCCCAATACGAGATTACCGCGAAGACTCGAAACGGCGGCACGATTACGATATCGGCCCGGTATACGGGGCCGATGTCGTGCCCGCAGTGCGGGGGATCGCGTCTGCGAAACAAGGGCTGGTGCCGGAGAACCGTGCGGCACGATGACTGGGGTTTCCGCCGTGGGATCCTGGACCTGGAAGTGCGCAAGAGCCGCTGTCTGGATTGCGGCCGCTCGTTTCGCCAGCAGACCCCAGGTATCCAACCGTTCCAGCGAGCCAGCGAGAGCTTCCAGGAGATGGTCTTTCAGCAGCACCTGGATGGAATCAATCGAAGTTGCTGGGGAAGACAGAAGGGCATAGGAGCGGCGACGGTGCAGCGCTATTCCCTCCGCCGGCTGCAACGACGAGCCCGCCAGGACCATGCGCCGGTATGCCCCAAGGTCCTGGGCATCGACGAGCATTTCTTCACCCGCCGCAAAGGCTTCGCCACCACCATCTGCGACCTGAAGAATCACCGTATCTACGATGTCGTGCTCGGCCGTTCCGAAGCGGCCCTGGAGTCCTATTTCCTTCGGCTTGAGGGCAAAGAGCAGGTGCGGATCGTGTGCATGGACCTGGCTGTGGTCTATCGCTCGATCGTCAGAAAGCATTTTCCCAAGGCGGTCATCGTGGCCGACCGTTTTCACGTGATCCGGCTGGTCAATCATCACTTCCTGGCTTGCTGGAGAGAGATCGATCCGGCGGGCGCCAAGAACCGCGGATTGCTCTCGCTGATGCGGCGCCATCGCCACAACCTCAAACCGGAACAGAAACTCCGGCTCATGGCCTACCTGGCCGAGCGGCCGGCGCTTGACGTGATCTACCGCTTCAAACAGCGGCTCTGCTATCTGCTGCTGAAGAAACACAAAAGTAAACGGCAGTGCCAAAAGCTGATTCCCCGGTTTCTGCGCGCGGTCGTCGAATTGCGCCAATCCGGACTGCTGCCACTCGTCGCCCTGGGCGAAACGCTCCATTCCTGGTCGGAGGAGATCGTGCGCATGTGGCGCTTCACGCGGTCCAACGGAATCACCGAAGGGTTTCACAACAAAATGGAAACGATCAGCAGGCAGGCGTACGGGTTCCGCAACTTCGAAAACTACCGTCAGCGAGTGCAGGTGTTATGTTCTTAGAAAGGTCTGGGATTGGGGGTGCCCCGGAATTGGCGTAGAGCCCATTCACTTTTCGCCAAATCCCCGTAAGTTATTGGTGCGGATGAAAGGACTTGAACCTTCACTCCCTCGCGGGAACTGGAACCTAAATCCAGCGCGTCTGCCAATTTCGCCACATCCGCACAGTCTCACCGAATTATAGCGTGCGGCGGCCCACTCAGCTCAGCACCTCGCGGACTTTGGCGGCCAGCGATTCGGCGGTGAACGGCTTCGGCAGGTAGGCGACGTCCGCTTCCAGTGCGCCGCGGCTCGCCAGCACGTCGTCCGTATAGCCCGACGTGAAGAGTACCTTCACGACCGGGTTCAGGGCCTGCACACGACTTGCCAGTTCGCGGCCATTCATTCCGGGCAGGATTACGTCGGTCAGCAGCAAATCGATATCGGCCGGATGATCCGCAATCAGCGCCAGCGCATCGGTGCCGTTGGCGGCGTCCAGCACACGGTAGCCGTAGGCCTTGAGGATCGCGATAGTCAGGTTGCGCACCTCTTCCTGATCCTCCACGACCAGCACCGTCTCGCGGCCCTGCAGATCCGAATGCGACGCGGGTGGTTCCGAGGTAACAGGGGCGGCGCCCTCGATGCGCGGAAGATGGATCGCAAAGGATGCGCCGTGTCCCACCATCGTGGAAACCTGGATCCAGCCGCCGCTTTGGCGGACAATCCCGTATACCGTGGCAAGGCCGAGTCCGGTACCCTTGCCGTGTTCGCTGGTGGTGAAGAACGGGTCGAAGATGCTGGGCAGAACATCTTCCGAGATCCCCACGCCGCTGTCGGTTACCTTCAACTGCACATAGCGCCCGGCCACCGCGTCCGGATGGAGCGCGGCGGTCCGTTCATCGACATCGACATTCGCCGTGGCGATCTCGAGGGTGCCGCCATCCGGCATGGCGTCGCGCGCATTCACCACCAGGTTGACCACCACCTGATGGACCTGGTCCGGATCCGCCAGCACCAGCCCCAAAGCAGCGTCGAGCGACGTGACCAGTTCGATATCCTCGCCGATCAGGCGCTGTAGCATGTTTCCCGCTTCCTGGACCACGGTGTTGATGTCGAGCGTTTGCGGCTCGATGATCTGCTTGCGGCTGAACGCCAGCAGCTGGCGTGTGAGGCCGGCGGCCCGCTCGCCGGCTTTGTAGATCTCGCGCGCCGGGGAGTAGAGCGGGTCCTGCGGATTGATCGCTCCCAGCAGGAATTCGGAGTAGCCGTTGATCACCGTCAGCAGGTTGTTGAAGTCGTGTGCCACGCCGCCGGCCAGCCGGCCAACGCTTTCCAGTTTCTGCGCCTGCCGGAGGTCGTTCTCCAGGCGGACCCGGTCCGTGATATCGAGGCTCGCGGTAATCGCACATGACCTGCCGCCGATTTCGATCATCTCCGCCGAGATCAACGCGGAGGCCACCTCGCCGTTCTTCCGGCGGAATCGGAATTCCCGGTTGCGGATGCGGCCGGTGTTGCGCAATTCTTCGAGCGCAGACTCCCGCACTTCCGGATCGGTCCAGATCGAAAACTCGTCCCAGCGATGGCCTACCACCTCGTGGCGTGTGTAGCCGGTGAACTGCTCGAAGGTATCGTTGACCTCGAGGTATTGCTCGTTACGCAGGTCCACCAGGGTGATGGCCGTCGGGTTGGCGTGAAATGCCTTGGAGAATTTCTGTTCGGATTCGACCAGCGCCTCCTGCATGAGGCGGCGCTCGGAGATATCGCGGATCGCCGAAACGAAAACGTCGCGGCCTTTGAGATGGAAGTAACGGCCGGAGATTTCGACGGGGAAGACGGTGCCGTCCTTCTTGCGATGCCAGCGCAGGGGAATGAAGGCCTGCCGGGAGCGGGTGGCCTGAAGAGTCTTCGCGGGCTCGGCCGAGAGGTCGGTGCTGAATAGCGAGAGGAACTCTTCGCGGCTATGGCCATAGAGTGCCGAGGCAGCGGCGTTCGCCGCCAGGATGCGGCCCGAATCGCCATCCACCAGGACCAACGCGTCCGACTCGACCTCGAAGAGTTGGCGATAGAGCTTCTCGCTTTCGCGAAGCTGCTCTTGGGCGCGCATCTGCTCGGTGATGTCGAGAACGATGCCGTCGAAGAGGGTTACTTTGCTGGGGCCGCGTGGCCGCGCGATGCCGTGGAAGTAGCGCTCGCGCCCATCGGGTTTGATGAACTTGCCTTCGAAGTCCCAATCCGTGGCGGTGCGGGCGGATTCACTGACTGTCGAATAGAAGCGGTCCCTATCCTCCGGCGCCACGCGTTCGGCAAATCGGCGGAACGCGGTCTCGAGCGGCTGCGGGTCGATTCCGAAGACCTCCGCACAGCGGCCGTGAACATAGCTCAGGCCCCACCGGCCGTCATCGTGCACATAGGATTGGAAAACGAACGCGGCCAGGTTACCGGGAATCTCGTGGAGTTGCGCGACATCGCCGTCGGTGAGGCGAATGACCAGGCCTCCGCATGGGTCCGGGGTAGCCAGAATGCAAAAGCAAGTGTGCCGGCTTTCGTCGAACAGATTGAAGGTCGCCGTCGAGCGGCAGGCCAAGGCAGGGAGCAGCCCCTGACGGAGAACCTTTCCCACCGCGTCCGGAAAAGAGTTGGTCAGCGGTTGACCCACCATCTCCACGGAGCTTTTGCCGAAAAATCTTTGTGCCGCCTGATTGAGGAACGTGACGTGGAGATCCCGATCAAGCCGGATGTAAGCCTCGGGGATCGTATCGAGGACAATCAGGGGATCATCCAGCGTGGTTTGCATCCCTGGCCGTTTACCCCTACTCCTCTATTCTAGCGAATTGACCATTTCACCCCGGTTGAGACTGGGGTTTGGTCGTGCCGCATCGAACGATGGAGACTGTATCCGCGACCGCCGTCGCTGCTACGCGAGGCCCGGAAATCTCGGAGTGTAACCAGGAAAAACGCTACTGAGGGTCGGATTTCCCAGGTGTTTCGCGACGAGTTCTCCCAGGACGTCGCGGAAGTCGGTGGTCAGAGCGAGGTCGCGGCCGTCGTTGAGTTGCTCGGGTTCGAGGCCGGGCCATTTACCGTAGACCCTGCCTCCGCGGATGTCGGCGCCCATGACGAACATGCAGTTCGCATGGCCGTGATCCGTGCCGCGATTACCGTTCTCCCGTGCGGTGCGGCCGAACTCGGACATAGTGACGATGGCGACATCCGACATGCGGTCGCCGAGGTCCTGCCAGAAGGCGCCCAGGGACTGGCCGAAGTCGCGCAGCAGATTCGCCAGCTGGCCTTCGGAGGCACGCTGGCCGAGTTCGTTGACGTGGTGGTCCCAGCCTCCGACATCGGCGAACGCCATCTCCAGCCCAACATCCGCCTTGATCAGTTGCGCGATCTGCATCAGGCTGTTGCCGAGCCGTCCGCGTGGATAGGACACGCCCGCTGCGGGTATGTACGGCTGCTTCTGAATGCTTTGCAGCACTGAGACGGCTTCGAAGGTCTCGCGTCCGGCGGCAGCGAGCAAGGGGTCGCGAGAGTCGGCATACATCTCCTCGAACTGCTGCGCGGCGGCGGCGTTGCGCACCTGGAAGCCGGCAATCGTCTGAAGCGCAACGGCGGGATTCGGTCCGGCGAGTGTCCGGGGCAAGACCGGCCCTAACGCGACGGCGCGCACGGGGGAGACCTTGCCGCGCTCGGGCGGGATGGCTCGATTCATCCAGCCCCCGGGAGTGGCCTTCAGCCCCGGCGTGCCGGACTCCATGTAGTCCTGGGCGTCGAAGTGGGAGCGCGTGGGGTCGGGCGACCCCGCGGCGTCGACGATCGCCAGGTGGCCCTTGTCGTATAGCGGCTTGAGGGGCGCGAGCGAGGGGTGAAGTCCGAAAAAGCCGTCGAGGTCGATGGCGGCGTCCTCCCTCGCGCTCGCGGAGGGCCGGGGCACGGCAATCGTCGGGCGAAGGTTGTAGTAGGCCTTCTCCCCGTGCGGGACCACGATGTTGAGACCATCGGCGGCGCCCCGCTGGAAGATGGCGACGAGGATCTTCTTACGGGGAGCAGGCGCGTCGGAAGCGTAGAGCGCGCGTTCGAGCCAGAGGGGAGCGGCGCCGGCGCCGAACATGGCCAGGGCCGAGTTCCGTACGAAGATTCGACGATTCGTCATGCGTTTGCCTCAGTGCTTCTGGAACTCCGGCGAGCCGAGTGACGCCGCCAGTTCCGCGGGAGCTTGGGCGGTGGTCACGATCTTGACGCCCTGCATTTTGTTATTGGCGAGCTGCAGCGCGAAGTTCATCCGTGCTAACAGGCCCGCCGTGTTCAGCCATTCGCGGCTCGAATTCGAGTAGCCGGTCGGCTCGACCTTCCGGTAGAGGGGCTCGCCGAGCTGTGCCACCTGGTTGGCCAGCGGGAAGGCGAAATCCACGTCGCCATCGACGGCCCGGACGGCGCTGGCAACCAGTTCGAGCGGCGATTTGATCTTCCCGCGATAAGCGCCTGCGGACCAGAACTCTTTCGAATCGAACATGGTCTTCATGACGGCGCGAAGGTCGCCATCGGTCTTCATATAGCTTTGCGCCATGCGGGCGACGAGCGATTCCGGCGGATTGTCGGCAACGAAACGCTGTGCCAGCTCCTTCGAAAGAAAATGCGCGGTGGAGGGGCTCCGCGCCAGTAGATCGAGCACCCTCTCGCCGTCTTCGATGCCGCCGCCTGCGGGAATGCGGACGCCGAGCACCACCTTTTCGCCGTCGTCATGCATGCGGCGGTTGAAGAAGAATTCGCCGCCCTGCTGCGGTTGGCGGATCGTCCATCCCGTGAAGCAGCGCGCGACTTCGGTGACGTCCTTCTGCGTATATCCGCCGTCCACGCCGAGCGTGTGCAGCTCCATCAGCTCGCGGCCGTAGTTCTCGTTGAGGCCGCGGCGCTTGGCCTTGGGGCGTGCGGCGGAGACGCTCTCGCCGACCGATTGCCAGTTGTCGAGATAGAAGAGCATGGCGGGGCTCTTCGCGGTGGCCCCCAGAAGGTCGCGGAAATGCCCGAGAACGTGCGGCCGGATCACGTCGCGCTCGTAGGCGGTAACCAGGTAGCGGTCGGCGCCTTTATCCAGGTAGACGTTGAAGTGGTTGTACCAGAAATCGGTCAGCAACTCTTCGAGCTGCCGGTTGCTATAGACGGCGCGCAGGAGTTTGCCCTCCTCGAGGTCGCGCACCAGCACCTGCTGCGGGCCGGCGGTGAGTTCGATCTTGCGCCGCAGTTCCGGCGGGGCGGCCACGAAAAGCTCCTGCCGCATGCCGGCGGGCAGGGCTGCGATGATGTCGTCCTGGCGCTCGGCCGGGAGTGCTTCGAAGGCGGCCAGCCGCTCCTGCGGAGTACCGGTGCGGAGGCCGCGAATCTGTTGGGGCGTCAGCAGATCCCGAATCGGGGTGATTTCGGGAACGTTGGCGGCATTTTCCCCCTGCTTACTCCGCGCGCGGGCCACCAGCCTCTGGATCATCCGGCGGCGCTCCGGGTCGGACGGGAACGGCAGGCGGCCGTCCACCATCTGCTTGACCATTTGCGGAGTCGGATAGCTCCGCACCAGTTCCTCCGACGAGAGACGCAGCGAATCGAGGGTTCGCAGTTTCTGCTCGAGGACGGGATTCTCCGCGATGCGCGAAGGATGCAGCTGCAGATCGATCCACTTTTTCAGCCCCATCACGCGGATGCGATCGGCATCGCCCGGTCGTGGGCCGAACGTGAGGCGGTTCAGCGCCTGCGGGATCTTCTGATCTTTCGGTAGTTGCCTGGAGAAGAGCCGCGCCTCGCTGGCTTCTTTCTTCTTGGCGTAGGCGTCGATACCGGGCCAGAACGCCAGCGCCGCGGCACATACGATTCCAAGGAAGATTCTGGTGCGCATCGTGAGCCTCTGTAGCTAGTAAAACCGAGCCGGTCCAATTGGTTGCGGTGGAGTGTCCAATGGCGGCGATCGGACTGTGAGATATATCTTGACACAAGATATATCGTGAGATATGTTTTAAGAAGAAAGCGAGAAAACAGAATGTTTGAACATATTTTTCGAATGGACCCCGATCGCCGCGGCGCCGAGCGATGCTTCGCACGCCGACCGGAGCACGGCGAGCACCATGGTCAGGAAGAGCGCAGGCACCACGGTGGTCCGCGCGAGTGGTTCGGGCGCGGTTTTGGCGGCGGACGCGAGCGTCTGTTCGATTCCGGCG
The DNA here is from genome assembly GCA_963796675.1 of Terriglobia bacterium. Lineage (GTDB taxonomy): Bacteria > Acidobacteriota > Terriglobia > Bryobacterales > Bryobacteraceae > CAWCDJ01. The sequence goes on along the minus strand of CAWCMS010000007.1, from coordinate 178,282 downwards.
AGGTCCGGCTGGTGGTCTTGAAGCTGCTCTCCGAGGAGCCGAGCTATGGATATCAGCTCATCAAGCGGATGGAGGAGCGTCTGGCCGGCGGCTACACGCCGAGCGCCGGCGTCATCTATCCGACGCTCACGCTGCTCGAGGAAGAGGGCTTCGCTACTTCGTCCACCGAGAACAACAAGAAGGTATACTCCGTGACTCCCGAGGGGCTGGAGTACCTGAAGGGGAACGGCCGCCGCGTGGAGCACCTGTTCGAGCGCCTCGAAGAGGCCGGCAGGGGTTTCGAGCGCGGCCGTTCGCCCGAGATCATGAAGGCCTTTATGAATCTGCGCCGCGCCGTCGTCGCGCGCGTTTCGCGCGAGACCGTGACGCCGGGGCAGATCGCCAAAATCACCGATATCATCAACAGTGCGGCCAAGGCGATCGATGAAATCTAGGAGGAGACCGACGATGCCAAATGAACCGCAATCGGCGCTGGAGCGCTTTACTTCGAGCTACGCAGGCGATCCGCCCTGGGAGATTGGCCGGCCGCAACCGCCGTTCGTGACGGTGGCCGGCGACGTGAAGGGTCCACTGCTCGACGCCGGATGCGGCACCGGCAATACGTCGCTCTTTTTTGCGGCCCGTGGGTTGGCCGTCACGGGAATCGATTTCGTGGAAGAGGCCATCCGGCGGGCGCGCGCGAAGGCCGCCGACCGCCGCCTGAACGTGGAGTTCCTGGTGAAGGACGCGATGACGCTGGTGGACTGGGACCGGCGTTTTGCGACCGCCATCGATAGCGGCCTCTTCCACGTTTTCAACAACACCGAGGAGCGCCGGCCGTATGTTGCGGGGCTGGCTCACGTCCTGGAGCCCGGCGGCCGTTTGTACCTCTTCGGCTTCAGCAATGAGGAACCGAAGGCGCCGCGTGGCGGACTTTCTCTCGAAGACATCCGGAGCAGCTTCGCGGAAGGATGGGCGATCGAATCGGTCGAGACCGTCCGCGGCCAGCTGAACCCTGCGTTCACCGAGCGGTCTCCCGACCAGTTTCCGAAGGAAGGGCCGCAGATGCGCTTCGCGATTATCCGGCGTCTTTGAAGTTCGTGATCGATCGCCCATCCCCATCCCGGCCCCGGCGATTAGACTCGTAGGGAAGGCGCAGCGGGGAGCGGAACGAAATGTCGCGAATCGAGTACTGGATCTTTGCCGCCATGCTCTGTGCCGGGCGTCTCGCGGCGCAGCCGGCGGCCGTGCCCACGGTGAAGGCGCACGGTACCGGGACCGTCAGCGTGCAGCCCGATCAGGCGCACTTGACGGCGACGGTTGTCACGCAGGGAGCTACGGCACAGGAGGCCTCGAAGCTCAACGCCTCGCTGACTACAGCTGTGATCGGTGCGCTGCGCGCTCAAACTCGGTGGGAGCGGCACGGTGCAGACCTCCTCTTACACAGTGATGCCGCGCTATGCGACGTCGAATGCGGATGCCCAGAAGATCGTCGGGTATACCGCGAGCAATGCGGTGTCGGTCACGACCAACGATCTCGACCTCGTCGGACCGCTCATCGATGCGGCCAACCAGGCGGGGGCGAACAGCGTCGGCGGACTCTCCTTCGGCCTCAAGAATCCGGAGCCGCTGATGGCGCAGGCATTGGCCCTCGCCGCTAAGCAGGCGATGGAGCACGCGGCTGCGATCGCCCGCGGGCTAGGCGGCCGGACGGGCGCGATCGTTTCGGCGGAGGAGTCGTCCGGGGTAGTGCCGATGGCGCGCGCCTTTGCAGCCGAGGCGGGCGGCGGTACGCCGGTCGAGGCGAAAACGGTGACCGTTTCCGCGACTGTCACGGTGACGGCACAACTGGTTCAATAGAAGAATGAGCACAACGGAGACGGCCACGCTCGGCGGCGGATGCTTTTGGTGCCTCGAGGCGGTTTATGACGAGTTGCAAGGCGTGATCTCGGTGGAGTCCGGCTATATGGGCGGCCGGAGCGAGAAGCCGACCTATCGCGAGGTCTGCACCGGAACGAGCGGGCATATCGAAGTGGCCAAGGTGACATTCGATCCGGAGATCGTCTCGTATCGCGAAATCCTCGAGGTTTTTTTCGCGATCCATGACCCGTCTTCGCTCGATCGCCAGGGCAACGATGTCGGCGAGCAGTACCGCTCGGTGATCTTCTATCACAGCGAAAGCCAGCGCCAGACGGCCGAGGAAGTCATTCGCGAACTCGACGCCGAAGAGATCTGGAGTTCGCCGATTGTGACCGAACTGCGTCCGGCGGCGCCGTTCTACATCGCTGAGGACTACCATCAGGAATACTTCGAGCACAATCCCAATCAGCCATATTGTTCGTTCGTGGTGTCGCCGAAGGTGGCGAAGTTCCGCAAGAAGTTCGCGGCGAAGCTGAAGCCCAAGGCCTGAGCGCCGTCGGTTACACTGTGGCTGATGAAAATACTCGGGACTCTTCTCGCCGCGGCCGCAGCCCTGACGCTGCCCGCGCTAGCCCAGTCCGGCAATCCTTTCCTAGGCCGGTGGGATCTGACTCTGACGAACGCGAACGGCTCGTGGCCGCAGTGGATGGAAGTGGTGGACAACGCCGGCAAGGTCGACGGCCGGATCCAGCCGCGCGGCGGCGCCGTGCGTCCGATCGTCGCGGCCAAGGTGGAAGGCGGGCACCTGCTGATCACGGTGCAGGCAGCCGGGCGGGGCCCGGAGGTGGATTGGGACCTGACCGTCAACGGCGACCAGCTATCGGGGCTCCAGAAGCAGGGCGAGAATGCCGAAACGAAGATCGCCGGCGTGCGCGCTCCGAAGCTCGACCGGAACATGCCGGCGGCGTGGAGCAAGCCGGAGCCGTTATTTGACGGCAAGGACCTGACCGGTTGGGAACCTGTAAACCGCCCGGAGAACAGCCATTGGGTGGTGAAGGACGGCACGCTGCTCAACGAAGCACGCGGCTCGAATATCCGTACCGCCCGCACCTTCAACGATTTCAAGCTGCACATCGAAGTGATCTGTCCGGAGCACTGCAATAGCGGCATCTATCTGCGCGGACGCGACGAGATCCAGGTCGGCACGGAGGGTGGTAAGCTGCCGAGCCATGAGATGGGCGCGATCTACGGGTTCTTCGCACCGAAGGTGGCGATGCCGCTCGATTCCGGCAACTGGCAGACGTTCGATATCACGCTGGTGGGCCGCCACGTCACCGTGGTGCGCAACGGCGTGGTGCTGCACGAGAACCAGGAGATTCCGGGCATCACTGGCGGCGCGCTCGACAGCAACGAAGCCGAACCGGGGCCGATTTTTCTGCAGGGCGACCATGACGGCGGCATGGCGTACCGCAATATCAGCATCTCGCTGCCGAAGAACTGAGGACGAAATGAGCGACGTGATTTCCGAATATCAGCGATGGAAGCAGCAGGGCGAAGGTCTGCGCGCGCAGGCCAAACATGCGATGGAGTCGCGGTTTAAAGAGTTGTTGACGGAGGCCGTGCGGATCTCCGAAGAGTATCGCGCGGATTTCGGAGGGTCGCTCAAGCCTCCGGCGCCGGTGACGGCATTCCGATACAAGGCGTCGGCGCGTCCCAAGCCGAAGAAGGGGGCGAAGGCGAAGGAGGAACCGCCCGTGGTCCCTCCCGCCAAGGCTGATCCGAAGACGGCGGCGTTGCAGAAGAAGATCGCCACCGCGAAGAAGAAGCTCGAAGACGCCAAGGCGGCAGGCACGCCTACGCGCGCCATCGAAGACCGCCTCTACGAACTCGAAGACGACCTCCGGCTGGCGGCGCAGGCATAGGCCGCCATCCGCCGTGATCTCTTGCTGGTATCCTGGTGCAAAGAGATCTGCGGGATGCGGAAGATCGGCTGGGGCATTGCGTGCGGCCTTTTCCTCATGGGCGTGCTGTTTGCGTTCCAACGCCCCTTCCGCGAATTGAACGGCATCGAGTACAGCATGGGCGACATCCCTCTTCCGCCCGATTACCAGAAAAAGGCCGAGTGGGCGTTCGCCCGCCTGATGTTTCCGCCCGGACCGCTCAATGGCTACCGCGGCCGCGATCTGGACTGGCACACCGGTGTATCGTTGTGGAGCCAGGATTTTCCGCGCGCCGACCGGCACTTCTCGCTCGCGGTGCGGAGGCTCAGCCGGATCGACGTCCGCTCGGTCGAGCAGATCGTCAACCTCGATGAGGGCGACCAGTATGACTGGCCATGGCTCTATGCCGTACAGGTCGGCGAATGGGGCCTGACGGACCAGCAGGGCAAAGCGCTCCGCGAGTATCTGGAACGCGGCGGCTTCTTCATGGCCGACGATTTCCACGGGAACTCCGAGTGGCGTGAATTTGAATCGCGCATCCTCAAGGCATTTCCGGAAAAGCAGATCAAAGAGATTCCGGATGACGACCCGATCTTTCACACCGTCTACAACCTGAAAGAGAAGTACCAGGTGCCCGGACAGGCGCACTTGCGACAGGGTTACAAGAACGGCTGGGATGGCGGCCAGGGCGCGCATTGGCGCGGCATCTATGACGACAAAGGCCGCATCATCATCGCGATCTCGTACAACTCGGACATCGGCGATGCTTGGGAATGGGCCGACGATCCGTACTACCCCGAGCGCTTCTCCGACATGGCGATCCGGCTGGGCGTGAACTACATCGTCTACTCGATGACCCACTAGGTCTCGGACCGTGAGGTCTCTTGCCCTTTCGCACGCGCTCCCTTACGGTCGCGCCTCTGTTTCCACGGAGCGGGCCGATGAAAGCAGTTCTTCATCCGGTACCGGGGCCCGGTGGTTCCACAGGCGGCCGCGGGCGATGAGCAGGCGGGCGGCGGGCGTCAGGAAGTAGGTCGACACGCCGTCGTCGCTGCGGGCGATGGCCAGCGCGAGTTCCTCCAGTTTTCCGGCGGTGGTGAAGTTGCGGAGTTGGAACAGGAAGCGGTTGCGCTCCACGATCCGCTCGACCTCTTCGGACGGGTAAAACTTCGCGATGGTGGAATGCTGCGCGTGATGGGCCACTGACGCCGCGCAGAAGAGCGAGTGGAAGCCCAGTTTCCGCGCTCTCCAGCCCCATTCCACGTCCTCCCAATAGAACGGCCGGTAGGCCCACGGGTCGAGCACGCGCAGTAGCAGACGGCGCTCGAAGAACGACGCGCCCCCGCCCGAATAAAAATGCTCGACGGTGTCGGCGGATTCGGGGATCAGGTCGTGAATGGTCGCGAGACCATCCTCCAGGAACAGCGTGGTGCGGTTGGTCTCCTCACGGAAGCGAGTCGCGTCTTTCAGCAGGATCTGCGAGGCGATGGAAAATACGTGCGGCCCGCGGTGTGGTGCGGCGGCGGCCAGCGCGTCGAGCGCAAGCGCCACGTCGCTATTGAGCAGATAGACCCAGTCGTGGCGCGCCTTTCGCAGCCCCGCGAGGATGGCGGCGCTGAAGGAAAGGGGCCGCGGATGAAACTGCCAGCGGATTTCCGGGTACTCAGCTCGCAGCTTGCGGTACGGTCCGGCGTCGCAGCCGTTGACCACCAGCAGGATCTCGGACGGTTCGTTCCAACGTGCGAGGGCTTCACGCAGTGCGGCGAGGCAGGCGCCAAGTTCCAACAGGTTCTCCCGCTCCGGGATGATGACGGAAAGCCCCGGCGCGAAGCGGCGCAGCGCGCCGGCACCGTGCGGCCTGAGGAAATGGCGCCCGGCGAAGTGTCCCAGGCGATCGATCGAATGCACGGTTTCAATCAGGGGCGCGACCGCGTCCTTCCGGCGCTCCACCGCCTCTGTGTCGATCGTCCGCAGCGAGGCGAGCAGAGTCAGGGCGAAGCCGAGGTCCCGACGGTCGGCGCCTGCTCCACAGTCGGCCGGGACGTAGGCGCGGCGAGTTTGAAACGCGATGCGCCAGGGGCGTCCCGCATCGGCGGGGATCGCGAAATCGCGCTCGAACGCCAGCATCTCGGGTGACTCGTTGAGGATGTGGCCGGCCAGAGTCCGATTGCAGAATACCGCGAGCTCATTAGGTTCGCCGCCCTCGCCGGGAGGCAGTATGCCGCTCACCCGCAGGGTAGCGGAGCCGGGACGCGGATCGAGAACCGCTTGAGCCTCGCGGCTGGCCCAGATGTGCGGCTCGCCTGCCGAATCGTGCCAGCCGTGCCAGAGTTGTGCGTTGCGGCCGCGCGCACTCAGAATCTCGGCGCGGAGCGGACCGGGCAGATACGCGGTCTTCCAGGGGCAGGCACGGCACTCCGCCAGCGCCCCGGATTCGTAACCGGCGCGGAAACGGCGGTAGGCTTCGCCGTGCCAGATCTCTTCGAGACTCTGTTCGGACAGGTTTCCGAGCGGCGCCCGGTCGTGGACTTCGCACGCCACCACGTCGCCATTCGAAAGAACGTGTGCCGTTTCCCAGGGGTTCTGCTCGCAGGAATGAATGCGCGCGCCCGCGGGCAGGTCGCCGGGCCAGGGAGACGGCACCTCGCCCAGGGCCCCGGCGGCGCCGCTGAAATGCGGATTACAGATGGTGAAATCGATCTCCGGGAACCGTTCGTGTGCGTCATCCACGGCGCGAGTGAGGCTCTCGCGAAACGAGTCGCGATGGGTGCCGAGCGGCGTCAGTTCCACCGGGAAGACGACCGGAATCTCATCGCGCCGGATCACGGGAAATATCGAGATCCCGCGGATCCCCATCGAGTGCGCCATTGCCGCAACGGCCTCCAGAGAGGCGGCGTTGCGCTGCATGGCGACGAAAGCGAAGTCGACCGCCGGCGCATCCGGCGCCGCACGGGAAAGCTCCAGGAAGCGCTCCAGGCGGGCGCGGAGCGTCTCGAAGGAGCCGTGCCGGTAGATCGCGGCGTAGCCTTCGGCATCGGCCGCATGGATCGAGACCGTCAGACGCGTCAGGCCGCTGGTGGCCAGCTCGCCGATCAGGCTCTCGCTCGCGGAAGCAAGCACGGAAACCAGTTCCACGGCTGCGCCGGTGGATCGCGCGAGCCGGATCGCCGGGACCAGTTCGGGGTAGACCGTGGACTCGCCGGAGTAGTTCAGCAGGAATTTCCGCGGACCGCGGACCTGGCGTACCAGCGATTCGAACAGCGGGTACGGCATATGCTCCCCCGCGCCCCGGCGGCTCTTCCGCGAACAGAAGACGCAATCGAAGGGACACTTCGAGGTCAGTTCCACCCAGAGGGTTTGAGGGGTTCGAGCGGGCTCGCGCGGCGGCAGCGTCGGGTGTCCCGTTGCTCACCTCCCGCGGAAGAAATAAAAGAGCTCGACGATCAGGATGATGACCACCATCAGCTCCAGGATGAAGGCGCGGCCCTGGTAGAAACGGTCCATCATGAAGCCGTATAGCTCTCCGGCGCTCTGCAGTTTCTGGTCGACCAGGGTGCGGTAATCGGGCACGCCGATGCGCGTCGCGGCCATGCGGTAGAGGCGCGCCGAGAACATGTCGCTGAGGAACTTGATCGAATTATCGACGCGCTCGGTCAGGTCGCGGATCTCGAGCCGGATGGTGTTCAGGCGTTCGGCTTCGTGCGCCATCCTCCAGCGGGCCAGCGCGCCGACGCCGCGCTGCAGATTGCGATGAGACTGCGAAAGAAGGTCGCTCAGGACCTCGTCGTAGTAGCGGAATTCGAGAAGCTGCGTGTTGGCGAATTCGAGCAGTTGGATGGTCGGGACCGCGCCTTCGGGTGTGTCATAAATCAGGGCGGCCGACCAGCCGACCACGAGCAGGTCGTTCTCGTAATACGAAATGTGCGATTCCAGGATCTCGGCGATCTCGGAAGCCGCGAAGCGGGCGCGCTCGCCGCGAATGATCTGGGCGATTTCATGGCCGCGGCGCTCGATCAGCGCGGCGCCGGTCGCGGGGGCGTCGACGTCCGGCTCCTGCCACCCGCGGATGTAGAAGATGTAGTAGTCTTCCTTGAGCTGGCGCTGATTAGGGGCCGCGAGCGCGGGCGCCATCTTCGGCAACCGTTCGCGGACGATGGCGGCGGCATGCTGCTCCAGTTCGGGTGCGTTGATCGAGCGGGTTGAAAGCGCGATCAGGTCGTCCCACGAGCCTTCGAAAGGGATCTCGAAGAGCGCGGTGACCACGCCGTAATCGTAGTAGCTCAGCCGGCCGCGGGCACTCTGCCCGGCGATCTCCTGCGGCGGCAGCGCCTCGATGACGGGCGGCTGCGCAAACTGAACGTACTGCGGGACAACATGCCGGAAAGAGGGCTCCCTGCCGCGCGGCGGCGCCCCGACGATGCGCCGCATCTCCTCGAGGTGGATGGCGTCGCTCAGGTCGTAACAGAACAGGACAAGCAGGGTGCCGGAGACCGCTGGCCCATCCATAGAGTTATGCCGGAGTCCAGACTCCGTTGCCGCGCATGGCGAGGTTGGCGATGTGGCCGGCACGTGCCGCGGCCACCCCGATTTCGACGGGGGCCGTCGGAGTATTCCGAGAACGGACGCAGTCCAGGAAGTTCTGCATGTGGTCTAGCCCGCCATCGCGCGGCGACTTCTCCTTCTTAACCGCCGGCGGTGTGGTGAAGTCTTCGGTGTAGTGCGGGACTTCGGCGTAAACCTCGTAACCGCTGCGGTGCAGCCGCATCGCAGCCTTGGTGCCGCGAATCATCAGGCCGCCGCCTTCGATATAGCCAAGTAGCGCGCTATCGAACTCCACTACGGCGCGGCGGTATCGCAAGGCCGCGGACATGGTGTCGGGCGTCTGCCTCTGCTGCAGGAGAGCCTTGACGCCGGTGGCGGTTGCGCCTTCGGGCATATCGTCTCCGAGATACCACTGCGCCACATCCACCCAGTGAATGAAAAGGTCGGTCATGGCGCCGCCGCCGAAGTCCCAATACCAGCGCCAGTGGGCATACTGGTCGGCATCGAACGGGCGGTCGGAGGCCGAACCCAGGAAGCGCTTCCAATCGAGTTTGGAGGTGTCGATGTCCGGACCGGCGTCCTGGTTGGCGATGTGGTTCTGATACCAATAGGTGCGGATGAAGGTGACCTGTCCCAGTTCGCCGGCGTCGATCAGTTGTTTGGCATGCAGGTAGTGCGGCCAGCTTCGCTGCTGCGTTCCGGTCTGCACCACTCGTTTGCTGTCGTGGACGGCGGCGATGAGCGGCGCGCCTTCCGCGATGGTGTGGGTGACGGGCTTTTCGCAGTACACGTCTTTGCCGGCGCGCACGGCGTCGATGGTGATGGGGACGTGCCAGTGATCGGGCGTAGCGATTACGACGGCGTCGATATCGTTGCGTTCGAGCAGCACGCGATGGTCCGTGGTGGTGGTGGCCGCGGGAGCGTAACGCGACTTGGCGCGCTCGCTGTGCGGCTCATAGACATCGCACAGAGCCACGATTTCGGTGCCCTCGATCTGCTTGACGTTCGAAAGCAGGTATTGGCCGCGGCTGCCGGTACCGATCTCGCCGACGCGGATTCGGTCATTGGCGCCCAGGATCCGGCCGTAGGACGCGGCGGTGGCGATGGCGGCGCCGATGAAACGGCGGCGGTTCGTAGGAGGGGTGCTCACACAACGGATGATAACTGAATACGGTGTACAATTACTGGTCTTCGGTCTGGGATATAGCCAGACCTGCGAGCGTCGTCACAGAATATTCCGCGGCCTCCCAGAAGCTGTGCTCGATTTCGGGTAGCGGACGGCCGAGGCGCGCGGCGCCGGCGAAGTCTGCCGCTTCGAACGCAAGAACGGCATCCAGGATCGCACCAAGCGGACCACTGCGCGCCACAATAGCCTCTTTGATGCTCGAATCCACGGGGAGCGAACTGACCACGGTCTCCAGCGGAATTCCTAAAATGGAGTCGAGAGCGGACAGCATCCCCACCATGTAGGCCTCGTAACGTGAGGCTCCGCACGTCTCGGCGATCAATTCACAGGCGCGGGCGCGCTGTAGGGCGAACTCCAGGTAGCCGATGGGTCCGTCGTTCAGGTCGGCCAGGACGATCAGGATCGACAAGCGGTAGACGCGGTCGATTCCGAGCGCCGTCACCGCCCCTTCGAGCGTCCGCACGCCGCGGCTGCCAAACAGCGCGGAGTTTGCGAGCCGGAGCAGGCTGAACGTAAGCGATGGATCGCGGCCGATCGCCGCTGCTACGGCGTGGACGGACCAATCGGGGCTGGCGCATTCCGCCACCAGAGACAATACGGAAAGGCGATTCGAGGGAACGCGCTGGCCACAGAGGGTTTCCGGCTTCTGCAGGTAGTACCCCTGGAAGAGTTCGCATCCCTGGGCGCGAAAATCATCGAATTCCTCGGCCGTTTCGATCTTCTCCGCCAACACCGGAATCTGACGGGCGCGCAGCTTGGCGACGAGTTCGCGCACCTCCGCCGGAGTGCCGAGGCGCACGTCCACCTTGACGTGATCGGCCAGTTGGACCAGCGGCCAGCGCGGATCGTCCGCCGCGAAGTCATCGAGCGCGATCCGGTAGCCGAGCGATTTCAGGCGCCGGAGGGAGCCGAAAGTTTCCGCATCGGCCGGAACATCCTCCAGCACCTCGAGCACACAGGATTCCGGAGGCAGAAGCGGGTGCAGCCCCAATAACGCCTTGGTGCAATTCACGTATACCGGTTGCCCGGTGGTGATGTGGGGCAGACAGAGCGACAGAAACGCTTTGAGAATGACGTCGGCGCTGGCCCGGTCGGGATTCGAAATGACCGCTTGCTGGTCGGACGCCAGCCGCCTATACAGAAGTTCGTATCCCCTGATCTGTCGCGCCCCGTCGTAAATCGGCTGCCGCCCGATGCAATAGGGACACGTGAGCGTAGCGGGCCGATCCTCAAGACTCGGCCGCACGTCCGGATCGCTGGCGATCAATCCTTTAGGTCCTCACGTTACGCTTATCGGATGCGTCGATAGGACCTTTAGGCGTTTCTTACCCGACCCGCGCTTCGGCCTGCGCCTCGGTCTTCACGGGCTTGGTGGTGACTTTCGGCTCGGGCCGCACAATATCGATGCTCCCCTTGAAGTAGGCGCCGTCGTCGATGCTGATGCCGGCGGTCTTGATATCGCCTACCAGGCTGCCTTTTTCGCGGATCGCGATCTTCTCGATGACCTCTACGTTGCCGCGCACGGATCCGTAGATGACCACTTCGCGAGCCCTGATATTTGCCTTCACTTTGCCATTCGGCCCCACGGTCAGGAGGCTGTGCGATTCAAGCGACCCTTCGACCTCACCATCCACCAGCAGCTCCTCGTGGGTGCGAATCTCGCCTTTGATCTGCATGGAAGCGCCGATGGTGGCGGTCTGCCGCGATGTAGGAGGCTCATGCCGTGGTGGTGTGGAGACCACCGGCTGCGGGGAAGTCCTTGGCGGCTCGGGTGCGGGCTGCGGCCTCAGGCCGGGCGTTTCGTCGGTGCGCTGTTTATTCCACAAGGGCGTTTCTCCTTAAATTGGTCTCGGTATAAAAGACAACATAGCGTGCATGTGAAGGGCCATGTCAAACAGTACGGAAATACAAATGTTCGGGCGCGAACGCGCGCCGCGCTCGCGTAACTTTTACGTGTTCTATTTTTCGCATCTTGCTTTACCATGAAAGATAATCGCGCCACCCGAATCCGGAATTGCCTATGATTCGACTCTGGAACCATCTCGCGGGAGTAACTCTCGCCGGCCAGTACAGGCTGGAACAGTATTTAGGCGGAGACGATGCGGCTGCGTGGTATCTCAGCGCATCGCGGTCTGGCGAGCGCGCCGCGCTCAAGCTGATGCCGGCGGCATCCCGCTGCCTGGATGCGTGGCAGGCCACGCGTCTGCTTTCTCATTCCAATCTGCTGCCGATGTTCGATTGCGGCCACGCGCTGACGGACAGCGGCCCGGTCATCTTCGCCGTCTTCGAATATCCGGACGACAACCTGGCGTCTGCCATGGGCGACAAGCAACTCGATGAAGCAGACGCGCGGGAGACTCTGACGGCATGCCTGGCGGCTCTCGATTACGTGCATGCGCATGGCATGGTGCACGGCGCCGTCGATGGCCAGCATGTGGTGGCTGTCGGCGACCGCGTGAAACTGGCAAGCGACACACTGCGTGAGGCCGCCGGCTCCGGGATTACGCCCGAAGACGATCGGCGCGCGTTGTACAAATTGGTCGGGCTTCCTTATCCCGAGCCGGCTAAGCCCGTTAAGCTCGTGGCGCCGGTACCGGTGCTTCCGCCACCGGTGGTGCGGAAGGAAGACGATGAGCCCGCGGAGCGTACCGTACCGACCTGGGCCTACGGTGCGGTGGCCGGACTGGTCATCGCTTTCGGAATCGCGTTCGTGCTGAAGCCATCCAAGCCTGCGGTACCTTCTCCCTCGCCCGCCACACAGACGCCTGAGGAGGCTCCCCGGCAGCCGGCTACGGCTCGTCCCATCCCCGCGGCGGAAGAACCACCGTCCCGGGCGTCGCATACCGACGCGGTCTGGCGCGTGGTGGCCTACACTTATAACCACTACAAGGACGCCGAAAAGAAGGCGCACTCCATCAATGCCAAGTGGCCCGGGCTTCACGCAACGGTATTTGCGCCGAAAGCGAAGGACCGGCCGCCATACTTCGTGGCGCTCGGTGGACGGATGACTCGCGCCGAAGCGCTCAACTTACGGCACGTGGCGCGAGCCAAGGGACTGCCGCGGGATACGTTCGTCCGCAACTACTCAGATTGAGTGTGCGGCATCCATGAAGCTGCGCAGGTCGCTTTCGGCGACGTCCGGCAGCCCGGGCGCGACATTGTCGAGCTTGCCTTCCCGCATCCAGCGCTCCAGGCGGTCGACCAGCTCGAACAGGTGGTCGAAGGAATCGACAACAAACAGCAGCGGCTGGTAGTGATCGATCTCTGCCACCTGGTTGATCAGCCACTCGATCTGCACCGGGTAGCGCTGCACTTGATCGGACTCGATGGCGTGTTCCAGTTCGCCGTACGAGCTGAGCAGCCCGCTGCCGTAAGCGCAGATGCCGCGGGGACCGCGCATGAGCCCGAACTCCACGGTAAACCAGAAGAAGCGCGATAGAGCCTTGATGATATTGGTGAGGCGCCGCGAGCGTTCCTGCTGATCGGCGATCCCCCCGGTGAGTTCGACCGCGGTATGAGCACAATCGCCGAACCGAACCAGGGTATCGGCAAACGCCCTCTCGGTGTGCATCGGGACGTGGCCGGCGACATCGTGGAAGATGTCGGGCTCGGGGAGATAGTCCATGCGGTCGATGGGACGGATGGTGATGGTGGTGGGGAACTCGCGACGCCGCAGGCAGTCGAAAAACAGGAAGCCAGGGACGTAGCCGCTTACCGGCCTGGTTTGGAATCCGGTCAGAGGCTTCAGCCGGCGGTTGACCTCGGACAGGCGCGGCACCCGGTCGCAGGGCAGCTCGAGGGCGTTGACGCCGCGCAGGAAATGGTCGTTGGCGTAGCGTTCCCACCGGGGCTGCATGCGGGCGTAGAGTTTCCGCCAGGCTTCATGGTTTTCTTCCGAATAGAGCTCGTAAGCTTGTGTGATGTAAAGGTCTCCGCGGTCGCGGGCCTGCTCCACAAAAGGTGCGTGGCCTGTGGTCAATCCGGTAGCGGCGAGTGCTTCCGCCATGCTCCCTCCTCGCTGCCCCCAGGATATCACAACCGACAACCTCCTGATGGTGGTGCTAAAGGCTGATGTGGCAGGACAGGCAGGCGGATTCGTGCGGGCGAGGGGCCGGCGGCGCGCCTTTCGCGGCGAGAAAGAAGGTACCCGCGGCGATCAGGATCATGACGCCGGCGGCGATGGGCCAGGCGGTCCATGCGCGGCGCGGTCGAGGTTCCGGGCGTGCGGGAGGCCTCACCAGTTCCCACAATTCACCGGGAGCTTCGACCCTGGCAAGGCGCTCCGATAATTCCAGTTCCAGCCGGTCAGACACGGCCATCTCCTTCCCTCAAGTGCGAAAGCCGGCGTTCCAACGCCTTGTAAGCGCGGTTCAGGCGGGAGCCCACGGTCCCCGGTGAGCAGCCGAGAACCTCGGCAATCTGTTCATAAGACAGCCCTTCGGTATAGCGCAGCACTACGGCCATCCGCAGATCAGGAGACAGGCGGTCGATGGCGGCGCGCACGCGTCCGTCGCGCTCCGATCGCAGAATCTCCTTGAGGCTGTCGCCCGGCGCACGCAGTCCGGCCAGCAGACCGTCGGCGAATGGCACCAGGCGGCGGCAGCGGCGCTTATGGTCGAGGCAGCAGTTCACTACCATCCGGTAGATCCACGTGTCGAAACTCGAATCGCCGCGAAAATCGCCGATGACGGCGAAGAGCTTCAGGAAGGTCTCCTGGGCAATATCGAGTGCCGAGGCGTGGTCTCCGAAGTAACGGAATGCGACCGAGTAGACACGGTCTCTGTAGGTTTCGAACAGGACGCGGAAGGCCTCGCGATCGCCACGTTGGCAGGCTTCGATGACCTCGCGTTCTGAACCTTCGAGCACCATCCGGATATTGGCTACCTCGCTTGGACGATCAAACTCCGCGCTATCTTCCCTAAAAAGATTTTAGGGCAGCGCCTCCAGCATGTGGTCGATGTCATCGGGGCTGATGTAGAAATGGGGAGAAGTCCGGACCCATCCGGCGCGAGGGGCGGCGGCTATTTTAGCGGCCTTCAGGCGGGAGACGATCTGCCGCTCATCCCATCCGGTCTTCCGAAAACTCACGATCCCGGCGCCATTTTCCGGAGTGCGATCGCCCAGAACCTCGTAACCGCGCGCTGTGACCCCGGCTGCGATCCGGTCGGCCAGGCCCTGTACGGTCGGGCCAATAGTACTGATCCCTACTTCAAGTAAAAACTCAATTGCCGCGCGTAATCCGAAGCAACCGATGGTATTTAAGGTTCCAGGCTCATACCGGCCGGCATCCTGTCGGAGAGCCATGTCGCGGGAGGCGTAGTCGGCATATCCGGCGACGTTGGTCCAGCCGAACTCCACCGGCTCGACGTGCTCCTGCAGTTCGCGGCTGACATAGAGGAGGGCGCAGCCTTCGGGCCCGGTCAACCACTTATGGCCGTCGGCCGCCAGGGCGTCGATGTGGGATGCTTGGACATCGATCGGGAAGGCGCCCAGTCCCTGAATCGCATCTACTATATAAATACATTGGTTACGATGGCAAATCTCACCGATTGCTTGAATTGGGGCGCGGTAACCGCTGAGGAATTGGACGAAGCTGATCGAAAGCAGGCGGGCCCCGCGGCAAGCCGCGTCGATGCGGTCGAGCGGGTCGTTGACGGAAAGCCAGGTGACCTCGATGCCTTTCTGTTCGAGTCGCTTCCAGGGGTAGAAGTTGGCTGGGAATTCCTCGCGGAAGGCGACGATGCGGTCGCCCGATCGCCAGTCGAGGCCCATCGCGATGGTAGCGATCCCTTCCGAGGTGTTTTTCATCAGGGCGATTTCGGACGGGTCGGAGTGGACCAGCCGCGCGGCGGCCTGGCGGAGACCTTCATAGGTGGCGAGCCACTCGGCGTAATGCAGACTCCCGAAGTGCAGGCAGTCGTCCGCCAGGTGCTTCATGGCGTCGGCGGCGGGCTTGCATAGGGGAGATACCGCAGCATGATTCAAGTACACCAGGTTTTCCCGGACGGGGAAGCAGTGTGCGAAGCGCTCCGAAAGGGAAGATTCCTTAACAGAACTTTTGCTATTTTCGAGGGCCATTCCCTTTACAATACGGGAGTGGAGGCGGAACGAGGAAGATGAAATCATCGGTAGCCCTGGTTCTGTCTGTAGTGTTGACGGCCGTTGCGGGGTTGGCCGCCGACAAGAAGAACGATCCCAGCCAGATCGGGAATCGTGACGTGGGCAAGGGCGTGAACTTCTACTCCATCGAGAAGGAGATCGCGCTCGGCAAGCAGCTCGCGCAGGAAGTCGCGCGCCAGGCCAAACTCCTCGACGATCCGATCATCGGCGAATATGTAAACCGGGTGGGGCAGAACCTGGTGCGGAATTCCGACGCCCGTTTCTCGTTCCAGTTCCAGGTGATCGACGACGACACAGCGAACGCGTTTGCACTGCCGGGCGGGTTTATCTTCGTGAACACCGGGCTAATCAAGATCGCCGACGAAGAGGACGAATTCGCCGCGGCGGTGGCCCACGAGATTGCGCACGTGGCGGCGCGCCACATGACGCGCCAGGCGACCAAAGCGCAACTCGCCTCGATGCTAAACGTGCCGGCGTCCGTGCTTCTCGGCGGCGGTTTGGGCGGGTACGCGGGGCGCCAGGCCATGGGACTCGCCATGCCCACCATGTTCATGAAGTTCAGCCGCGGCGACGAAAGCGAAGCGGACTACCTGGGCGTGCAGTACATGTATGCGGCGGGCTACGACCCGACCGGTGCGATCAGCATCTTCGAGAAGCTGGAATCGCTGCAGCGGAAGTCTCCGGGGTTTGTGGACCGCATGCTCTCGAGCCATCCGCTCGATGCGGATCGCATCAAGCGCACCGAAAAGGAAATCGACGAGATTCTGCCCTCCAGGGGCGAATACGTGGTGACCACTTCCGAGTACCGCGACATGCGGGAGCGGCTGATCGACATGCAGGCGGGGAGGAAGTCGGTACCCGGCAATGGCGGTCCGAAGCTGAAGACTGCTCCGCGGACGACCCCAACGGTGCGGGAAGACGAGCCGCCGACGGTAAAGCGCCGTGGCCTGACCGAGTAATCTGGTGGGGCGGACTTCAGCCTGGTCGGCGTGGAGATGCGGAAGCGGGCTAAAGCCCGCCGCAGGTTGAAACCTGCCCCACCTTACTATTCTTTCGGTCCGATGCCGAGAGTGCGCATCTTGCGGTAGAGGTTGCTCCGTTCCAAACCGAGCAGTTCCGCGGTCCGCGTCACATTTCCGTTGGTCTCTTCGAGTTTCTTGAGAATGTACTCGCGCTCGGCCGCCTCGCGGACTTCCTGCAGGCTGCTGAAGCGATCGAGCGAACGGTCCTGCTGCCGCCGTGAGGCATTCAGCGGAATATGGCGCGCATCCACCCGGATCTGGGGGTTTAGAATCACGATCCGCTCAATCAGGTTCTTCAGTTCCCGTATATTCCCCGGCCAGTGGTACTCCGTCAGCACGCGGTAGGCCTCCCCGGTGAGTTCTTTGGGCTTGCGGCCGTAGGCGGTGGTGAACTCGGCCAGAAAGTGTTCGGCCAGGAGGGGGATGTCTTCGCGGCGGTCGCGCAGAGGCGGCACGAAAAACGGAATCACGTTCAGTCGATAGAAGAGGTCTTCCCGAAAATTGCCGTGTTCGATCTCTTCTTCCAGATTCTTGTTGGTCGCCGCCACCACCCGCACGTCGACCTGGAGCGATTCGGCCGCGCCCACCGGCTCAAAGCGCTGCTCCTCGAGCGCGCGCAGCACCTTGGCCTGGGTCCGCAGACTCATGTCGCCGACCTCATCCAGGAAGAGCGTGCCGCCATCGGCCTTCTGGAATTTACCGGCCTTGTCTTCGAGGGCGCTGGCCAGGCTGCCCTTGCGATGCCCGAACAGCTCGCTTTCGATCAGCTCTTCCGGAATCGCCGCGCAGTTGACCTCGACGAACGCCTCCGGCAGCCGCGGGCTCATGGCGTGGATGGCGTGCGCCACGAGTTCTTTGCCGGTGCCGCTTTCCCCGAAGATCAGGACGCGCCCATTCGTGGCGGCCATCAGAGAAAGCTGCTGCCG
Organism: Terriglobia bacterium; assembly: GCA_963796675.1. GTDB lineage: Bacteria > Acidobacteriota > Terriglobia > Bryobacterales > Bryobacteraceae > CAWCDJ01. The sequence goes on along the minus strand of CAWCMS010000007.1, from coordinate 160,707 downwards.
CAAGGCCTTCATCGGCACGCTTTCCCCGATGATTTTCCAGCGTGAGACGCTATCGCCCTTCAAACGGACGTTCTCGAGCGCCAGCGAGCGGTTCGCGAGTGCGTTCTTCACTACCAGAAGCACCTTGTCGACCGAAAGCGGCTTTTCGAGGAAGTCGAATGCGCCCAGCTTGGTGGCTTTGACCGCCGCCTCGATGCTGCCGTGTCCGGAGATGATCACCACCTGCGGCCGGTCGGCGAACGGCAGCTCCTGAATCCGCGCCAGCGCTTCGAGCCCGTCCATGCCCGGTAGCCAGATGTCCAGGAGGACCAGCTCAAAACCGGCCCCCGGCAGGGCCGCCAGACAGCTTTCGCCGCTCTCCACCGCGGCGACGGTATAGCCTTCGTCTTCGAGTACTCCGCCGAGCGATTGCCGGATCGCCGGCTCGTCGTCCACTACCAGGATTCTGTGCTGCTTCATAGATTAGCCGCCGCGCGGCCGGCCGGCTCGACTGCGTCCGTGTCGAGTAGTGCCGGGATTTCCACAGTGAACCGCGCGCCCGAGGGCTGATTATCTTCGACGCGGATCTGCGCGTTGTGTTCCGCCACGATATGACTCACGATCGCCAACCCTAATCCCGTGCCACGATTCTTGGTTGAGAAATAGGGCAGAAATAGCTTTTCCTTGTCGTCCCGGCTCACCCCGGGACCCGAATCCGCCACCACCAGTTCGACTGTCTCGGCAGCTCCCGCGCGGGTGGCGATCAACAGCCGCCGTACCAGTGAATCCTGCATGGCTTCGGCGGCGTTATCCACCAGGTTCACGACGACGCGGCGGAACTGATCGGGGTCGAGGTTCACGGCCGGCAGGTTGGGCGTGAAGCTGGTCTGCATTTCGATCCCGTCCAGGCGCCCATGAAAGACGGTCAGGGCCTCCTCCACAAGGGCATTGAGGTCGGAGCGAACCGGCTGCGCGGAAGGGAAGCGGGCGAACTGCGAGAACTCGTCCACCAGCGTCTTCACCGATTCCACCGATTTCGAAATCATCGCCGTACACTCGCGCACGATGCGGTCGGCCGGCGAGGGAAGGTCCACGCGTTCCATCTGGCGGGCGATCCGCTCGGCCGAAAGAGCGATGGGTGTCAGCGGGTTTTTGATCTCGTGCGCCACGCGCCGCGCCACCTCGTGCCATGCCGCCGATTTCTGCGCCCGCAGCAGTTCGGTGGTGTCTTCGAGGACGACCACGAAGCCCGAAGTGAGCTTCTCCTCGAGGGCCGAGACGGTCACGGCCAGCTGCAGCTTGCGCGTCCCGGTGACCAGTTCGAGCGGCCGGGAGGCGGTGCCGGTGCGCCGTGCACGCTTCATGAGGTACTTGATTTCGGCCGTGTCTTCCCGCGAAAACAGGTCTTCCAGGCGCGCCGCCCGCGCCACTTCCTGGGCGTCCAGGATTTTCGAGAGGGCCCGGTTGACATGGTGGACCGAGCCGTCCGCACCGATCGAAATCACGCCGGTCGGAATGCTTTCGAGGATCGCTTCGATGAGCCGGCGGCGGCGGTCGAGCTCGCGGTTCCCCGAATCGAGATCCTCCATCATGCGATTGAAGGCGCGCACCAGGGAGCCCACCTCATCGGAGGCCTGCACTTCGACGCGGTGTTTGAAGTTGCCCTTGCTGACCTCGCTGGCCGCTTCGAGCAGGGCGCTGATGGGCACGCTGATCTGTTTAGCGAGAAAGAACGCTACCCACATGGCGAAGAACAGGACGAACACGGTGATCAGGCCCATCACCATGTTGTAGAGCAGCTTGGCGTTCTTCTGATAGGCCTTGAGCTCGATCGCCTGTCCGTTAAACTTTTCGATGGCTGCCAGCTGGTCGGCGACATCGAGGGGCAGACGCGCCACCAGCTCCGCGTAACCAATGACGCGGCCGTCGGCGGTGACCGGAGCGCGCGCGCGGATCAGGTTGGAATCCCCGCTGTGCGACGGACCGAACCATGCCACCGGCGTGATGCCTTCGGGGCCGTAGATGGTGGCGGACTCCGCCTGGTAACTGGCGACGAAGCGGGCGAGAAAGGCCTGGTCCGGCTTGCCGTCGAGCATCCGGCGGACTTCGGTCTGTGCGGCGAGCAGCGCCGCCTGCGCGTTCACTTCGTCGCGCATCTCGCCCTGCAGCAAGTCCGCGACCCGTACGAAGCGGGCGATGGTCTGGTCCACCGGGTTGGTGAACCAGCGATCCACACTGTGGCTCAAGACTTCGAAGCTGAACAGCACCAGGAAGACCACCGGCACGCAGCTCAAAGCCAGCGCCCAGAGCACCAGCTTCGTGCGGATGCGCGAGCCTTGCTGGTTGCTCTGCCGGGCGACATAGAGCTTCACCAGTTCGCGAAAGAGGATGAAGCCCAGGGTCACCATGAGGACGAAGATCAGGGCGGAGGTGGCCCAGAAAACGACCGTCTGGTGCGAGTCGGCCGGAGCGAATTGGCCGCTGTTGAACGAGCCAAGCCAGGCAACCAGCAGTGCCGAAATCGCCAGCAGCACCGCGCCCCCACCGAGCATCAGTCGTTTCTTCATGCTTCCTCTTGATTATAAAAGGCGGCGGACGCAGACGTATCCCCCGTAGTTTTGCAAAAAGCTCCTCCGTCTAAGGAAACCTGATTTCCGGCCGATATAGTACTGCGAGGTCCCAAACAGGAATGCTGAGAAATCTATCTCAATCACTTGGCTTGTTGCTGATCTTCGCCGCCTGCGGAGTTTGCGACGGGCCACCGAAGAAAGTTTCGCAAGCCGAGGCACTCAGTGCCGTGGTGAGCAAGGTCACTCCGGAGTATCCGCAGATCGCGCGGCAATTGCACATTTCCGGAAGCGTGTTGATCGAACTGACAATCGCGGAGAGCGGCAGCGTGGAGAACGTCAGTGCCGTTTCGGGCAACCCTGTGCTGACCAGGCCGGCTATGGACACTTTGAAGAAGTGGAAGTTCAAACCGTTCACCGCAAACGGCGAGCCGGTGAAGGCGCAAACGCAGATCTCGATCGACTATAGGCCCTAGGAGAGGCGGATCCCATGACGTTGACGAAGAAATTGCTGGGCGGATTCGGCCTCATGCTGGTCACGCAGGTGGTCTGCAGTGTGGCTTCCTTCGTGATGATCCGGAGCTCGCAGAACGACCTGGATCAATCCATCAATGTGATTGGACGCAAGCGGCTGCTGGCCAACCAGATCAATGCCTCCTCCACCCAGATGATGAGCCTGGAAAGGGGCAGCGTGCTTGCCGCGGTGGTGGGGGATAAAGCCCATTCGGATTCCTACCAGCAGGAATTCCACAATCCGCAGCAGAAGCTCCGGGGTTCACTTGACGAATTGCAGAGGATCGTCGCCGGTAGCGATATGAGTGCGCTCTTGCGCAAGCTGGCGGATAGTGACCGGCTCGTCGGGGAAGCGCAGTCCGAACTGGAGCAGGCCATGGCCAAGCAGCAGATGGATGCCGCCTTGGCGATCTTCGGCCAGAAGGTCCAACCGCAACTGGAAGAGATCGGCCGGCAATCGCAGAGCCTGGAGGATCGGGAGAACGACGATTTGAATCAGTTTGCGCGGGCATCCGCCACCTCGGCGAGTGCCGCGAGCTGGTTCACGATCCTGCTCGGTCTCGGAGCTACGATCATCGGAGCGGCGATGCTGTGGGTGGTCCACGCGGCGAACCGCTCGTTGCAGCGCCTGGCGGCTCAGTTATCGGATAGCACGGGTCAGGTGGCGGCGGCGGCATCGCAGGTTTCCGGGTCAGGCCAGACTCTGGCGCGAGGCGCATCGGAACAGGCGGCCTCGCTCGAGGAGACCTCGGCTTCCACCGAGGAGATCGCCTCCATCACCCGCAAAAATGCCGATGCGGCGCAGGAGGTGGCCGGACTGATGAAGCAATCCGCCGATAATGCCCAGGAAGTGAATGACACTCTGGACCGGATGATCGAAAAGATGAAAGAGATCGATGCATCGAGCAATAAGATCGCTCGCATCATCAAGGTCATCGACGAAATCGCGTTTCAGACCAATATCCTGGCGCTCAACGCGGCGGTAGAAGCAGCGCGCGCGGGAGAGGCGGGTCTGGGGTTTGCCGTGGTCGCGGACGAGGTCCGGAACCTCGCACAGCGCTGTGCGCAGGCTGCACGGGATACCGCGGGGTTGATCGAGGAATCGATCGAGACCTCGCGCGACGGCAATACGCGGCTCGACAGCATGGTGTCGGCGGTCCGCAGCATGACCGAAAGCGCTTCACGCGTCAAAGCCCTGGTGGATGAAGTCAACCTGGGGAATCAGGAGCAGGCTCGCGGCATGAATCAGATCTCCCATACGGTGTTGCAGATGGAGAAGGTGACTCAGGAGACAGCGGCGGGCGCCGAGGAAAGCGCGTCGGCCGGCGTAGAACTGAACGGACATGCGGCGCAACTCCGCACGTTGGTTCAGGACATGCGGCTCATGGTGGGCACCGTGGGTTGAGGCGGAGCCCGTGGTCAGTCGTGGCGCAGCGCGATGACGGGGTCGACCCGCAGAGCGCGGCGGGCGGCGAGCAGGGTCGCCAGCAACAAGGCGGCAATCAGAAATCCTGCCGCCGCGATCAGGATGTGAGGAGCGGCTGGTTTCACCTGGTAGAGCAGCTTCGCCAGCAGTTGCGATGCGGCCAGGGAGCCGGCCGTTCCTGCGATCACTCCTACCGCGCCCAGCCGCAGGCTTTCGCGAGTGAACATCGCGAGGATGGTAGATCGGCGTGCGCCAAGGGCCATGCGAATACCGATTTCGTGGGTTCGCCGGGCGACCGCGTAAGCAACCAAGCCGAACACGCCGACCGCGGCCAGCAGCAAGGCCAGCACGGCGAAGAGCCCGACGAACAGTGCGTTGAGGCGGCGGCTGGCCAGTGTCCTGTCAACCAACTCCGTCATGGTCAAAACGTCTGCCACCGGCTGGTCTTTGTCGATGGCGGCGACGGCGGCTCGTGCAGCGGCAGCGAGCGAGCGGGGATCCGCCGCGGTACGCATCACCAGCACGATGAAGCGACCGGCACGGTTGCCTTGCGCTGATACCGGTAGTTGGCTGGAGAGCACATAGACGGTGCCTCTAGGTGCGTTCTCCGGCCGGTCGTGGCGGATGTCGCCGACGATCCCGACCACGGTGAACCACGCAGGATCTTCGAAGCGGTTCAGCCGGATGCGTTGGCCGAGTGCTTCCCCACCGCCGAAGTAGCGGTGTGCCACTGCCTGACTGACAATCGCGACCCGAGGCGAGGCAGGCCGGTCCGTCTCCTGGAACTTGCGGCCTCGCAGCAGCGGAATGCCCATCGCCGGCAAGTAGTCCGCGTTCACGTTGGCGAAATCGGCGCCGAGATCGTTTGAGGCGGTGGGCACACCTTCCACTTCGATATCTGTGCTGGCGGAAAGGCGGCTCATCGGCGGCGATGTGTTGGTGCCCGCGAACTGAACGCCGGGCAGAGTGGAAACCCGGCGCAGCCACTCTTCGCGAAAGGCTTCGACTTTACGGCCGGTGTCGTACCTCCGCTGCGGCAGGTTCACCCGCATCGTCAGCACGTGCTCCGCGCGGAATCCGAGTTCGGTATGTGATGCGCGCCAGAAGCTTTCCAGCAGAAGCCCCGCCCCAGAGACCAGCAGCAGCGCAAGAGCGAGTTCGGCGGCGACGAAGATTCTGCGGAGCCGGGGACGAGAGGACGCGGCACGGAGGCTCATAGTAGAGCCGAAGGCCGGCGCCAACCCGAAAATGAGGCCAGTGATTACGGCGAGACCCGCAGCGAAGGCAAAGACGGCAGGATCGATCGTGAGTTTCTGCTCCGCGGGGCCACCCTGGAGCAGCGGCTGAAGCAGCGGCAGGCTCCAGTATGCCGCTAGAACTCCGGCGCCCGCGCCGGCGGCGGCCAGCACGAAGGACTCGGTCAGCAATTGCCGAATGAGGCGGGATTGCGGGACACCGAGCGCGCGGCGGATGGCGAATTCCCGCTCGCGTGCCATGCCGCGCGCCAGCAGCAGGCCGGCCACATTCGCGCAAGCGATCAGCAGCACCACGCCCGCGGCGCCTAGGAGGAGCCACAAGACGGAGCGGACCTCGCGAATGAACAGGTCATTCAGCATGGTGATCTTGATGGCGGGCCAAGCGGCGTTCTCCTTGGGAAAGACCACCGCCAGCCGGTGCGCTAGCGCATTCATCTCGACGCGCGCGCGGTCGGCCGAGACGCCATCCCGAAGACGGGCGGTCACCGTCAAGAGGTGCGACTCCCGCAGGCTGCCCACGGCCGGCAGGTTGAGCGTCAGCCAGATGACGGGGTTCATGGCTCCCATCCGCGGCGGAAAAGCGAATTGCCGCGGCATCACCCCGGCTATCTGGTAAGCCTCACCGTCCACAAAAACGTTCTTCCCGAGTACGTCCGGGCTGCCGCCAAAGCGGCTCTGCCATAGGCCGTAGGAGAGAAGAGCTGAACGCGGACCTCCACTCCGGTCCTCAGCGGCAACGAAGCCGCGGCCAACGATGGGCTGAACACCGAGCAAGGGGAGGAGGTCCGCGGAGAGCCGCCAAGCCTGGACCTCTTCTGCTTCACCGGCGCCAGTGAGGCTGACGAAGCGCTCGGGACGATGCGCGGCGAAGCCGTCAAAAGACTGGCTTTGCGCCCGCCAGTCGGCGAGGTTCGGGAGGGAGGTCCCGGCGTCGAAGCGGTGCCCGCTCTCTTCGAGCATACTCACGTCGATAAGGCGGTCCGGCTGTCTGTAGGGGAGGGGTGCGAGGCAGGTGGAGTAGAGCAGGCTGAAGACGGCTGTATTGGCCCCGATCCCCAGGGCGAGCGAAAGCACCGCCGTAAGGGCGAATGCCGGGCTCCGGCGGAGCGTGCGTATCGTGTAGCGGAGGTCCTGGCGCAATTCGTCCGCCCACCGGAACCCGAACGCGTCGCGGCACTGCTCCTTGTAGCCTTCGGGATTTCCGAGTTCCAGCCGGGCCCGGCGGACCGCCTCGGCCTGGTTCAGTCCGCGGCGCATCAGGTCGTCCGCCCGCAGTTCGATGTGAGCGCGGAGTTCGTCCTCCATCTCGCGCTCCCAGGCATCTCGGCGGCGCCACATGTCAGACTTCCTCGGGGCGGGCGGCGAGCGCGGCGGCCATGGCGGCGGCAGTGCGGCTCCAGCCTTCGGTTTCCTCGCGCAGCCGCTTCCGGCCGGCGGTCGTCAGGCTGTAATACTTGGCGCGGCGGTTGTTTTCGGAGGTGCCCCATTCGGTATCGAGCAGGCCGCGGTGCTCCAGGCGGTAGAGGGCCGGGTAGAGCGCGCCCTGTTCGATGGCGAACCCGCCGCCCGAGATCTGCTCGATGCGCAGCAGGACGCCATATCCGTGCAAGGGTCCGAGGGAGACGGCTTTGAGGATGAGGAGGTCGAGAGTCCCCGGCAGCAGTTCGGCAGGCTCGCCCATGTATGCTCTCCTTAGCTTCTTAGGAGAGAGTACGACGCTTCTCCTGTGCTGTCAAGGAGGCGGGGAAATTGGGAAGCAATAGGGAGTGGCGAGGCGCGCGCATGCACGCCTCACCAGAATCACTACAGAGCTTTGATGCTTTCGACTTTAATGGTGTCCCCATCCACGGTGCCGCTGATGGTGACTTTCTTGCCGGCCTCAGGTTTCACTTTGTCCTGGTCGGCGATCTTGTAAACTTTGCCGTCTTCGGTCGCGAGGACCGCCGCGGCGCCCCTTCCAATGCAGCTCTTCGCGCAGGCTTCGTTGCCCAGCATCGCCTTCTTGCTTGCGCAGTTCGAATCCACGATGTAACCGGTGAACTCCGCCGCCAGGCAGAATCCGGTGCTCAACGCAAACACGGCAATCAGTTTTTTCATTCCAAGTGCTCCTCTCTGAGTAATGCTGCGATTGGTATGAATATACCCCAGAATTAGACATCCTGCAATGTCAGTATATTTCTGTACTGCTTGGGTTTACCGGGAGACGTGCTCAATAGAACAGGTATTTCCGCCACTGGGCGTCGCTCTTTCCGAGCATTCGTATGAGGTGGCGGCTGGTATGGAGGCTGAACGGCTTGGGCTGCCGGGCGAGCTTCATTCCGGCTTCCTCGGGGGTTCGGTTGCCCTTGCGATTGTTGCAGGGGTGGCAACAGGCGACCAGGTTTTCCCACGCGGATTCGCCGGCGCGGGAGCGTGGAATGACGTGGTCGAGCGTCAGTTCGCCCGAGGGCATGATGCGGTGGCAATACTGGCAGGTGTAGCGGTCGCGCATCAGGATGTTTTTGCGCGAGAGGGCTCGCGTCTGATGGGGAATCCGCCGGTATTCGAGAAGACGGATCACCGAGGGCAGCCGCACGCAGTTGCGCGGCGAGTGCACCGCCGTCACCGATTCCTCCTCGGCGGAAGCGACGCCCTTCAGCACCAGGACCAGTGCCCGCCGGGCGGCGCAGATATTGATCGGCTCGTAGCTCGCGTTGAGTACCAGCACGGGTTTCTGCAGTCGATCGCTTGCCATGATCAGATTCCCCTTTCCACGGTTCCAGAAGCGGCTGTGGCCAATGCCGGCTCCATCCGCCGGTCGACCCGCGCCAAAGTAAGTAACGAAACACCGGCCGCGCCCGCGCGCTTGAGGGCGCCGGCACACGCGGTTGCGGTAGAGCCTGTTGTCATCACGTCGTCAATCAGCAGCAGACGTTTCCCCTGGACGCGTTCCGGCCGGCGGCAGTCGAAGGCCGCGGCCATGTTCTGGCGGCGCCGGGTATTGCTCAATCCCGCCTGCGCCGGGGTGGCGCGCGTACGCCACAGAGCCGGGAGCACCGGAACGCCGGTGCGCCTTGCGAGAGCGCGGGCGAGGAGTTCGGACTGGTTGAAACCGCGCTGCCAGCGGCGCCGCCAGTGCAAGGGCACCGGTACGATCGCGTCGAAACGCTGATCCCGGGGCAGGGCGTCGGCCAGGAAGCCGCTCAAAGGCTTCGCCAGGGGGCGTACCCCTGTGTACTTGAAGAGGTGAATCAACTTCCTCAGATTCCCCTCGTATGCGCCGAACGAATACGCTGCGTCAAAACGACGAAGGCCGTTGCGGCAGAGCGCGCAACGGCCTTGTTCATCCAGGGGGAAGCCATTTTGAAATGGCGTCCTACAACTTATGCAGAAATACTCCGCACTCAAAGGCTGTGGCGAGAGAAGGCAGGAGCGGCACACCGGAATTCGCGAAATTTCGGCCAAAGGGCGTCCGCAAAGCCGGCAATCGTCGGGGTAGAAAAGGGAAAAAAGGGCGCGGGAGACTGCTTGAACTGCCGAAGGACCGTAACTCGCGACTGCGGCTCGTCTACTACTCGAGAAGACCCACCTCCGCTAAGTTTCGATTATACCCAATCGTGTGTGAAGCCACAACCTATCGTGGCATCGCCGTCACCGCCCACACACCTTGAGGACCGCTTGTAGCAATCCATCGATCGTGAAAACATCCGCCTGTGCGGCGACCTCGACGCCCAGTTCGCGCGCGGTTGCGGTGGTCACCGGACCGATGGTGGCGACCGGGACACCGCGGAGCATTTCGGCACCGGCCGCTTCGACGAAATGGCGCACGGTGGAGGAACTGGTGAAGGTCACGCAATCGGGCCGGCGGCGGAAGGCGTCGCGGATGCGCGTACCGGCGTCTTCCGGAAGCACGGTGCGATAGGCTTCGACGACGTCGACAGTTGCGCCGCGGCGCGCCAGTTCGGTGGGCACGAGGTCCCGGGCGATGGCGGCGCGCGGAAGCAGAACGCGCTTGCCCGCCAGATCGAAGGGGGCGAAGGCGTCGAGCAGTCCCTCGGCGACGTACTCCTTGCCCATGAGGTCGACTTTCAGGTGGAGTGCTTCGACGGCGGCGCGGGTGGCGGGGCCGATGGCGCAGATCTTCGCCCGGAGCGCGCGCAAGTCGGTGGTGGAACAGTCGAGGCGTTCGACGAAATAGCGGACGCCGTTGGCGGAGGTGAAGATCAGCCAGTCGTAGGTATTCAGCCCGGCTAGGGCGCGGTCGAGCGGCGCGGAATCGGCGGCCGGGCGGATCTCGATGGTCGGCACGTCGAGGGGGTCGGCGCCGAGGTCGCTCAGTTGCTGCGAAAAGGCGCTGGCCTGCCCGCGGGCGCGCGTCACCACGATGCGGCGGCCGAACAGCGGCAGATGCTCGAACCAGTCGAGCTTCTCGCGAAGCCGCACGACTTCGCCCACCACGATGGTGGCGGGCGGCCTCATGCCGCGTTCGGCAAGAAGAGCGGGCAATGTGGCAAGGGTACCTGCCAGCGTTTCCTGGTCGGGGCGGGTGGCCCAGCGGACCGCCATCGCGGGAGTCTCGGGCGAGCGGCCGCGCGCGATCAGCTCGTGGGCGATCTGCGGGAAGGTGGTGAGCCCCATGAAAATGACCAGAGTTTCGGCGTGGCCGACGCGGTCCCAATCGATGGAATCGACGGCGTGGCCGGTCACGAAGGTGACGGCCGAGGTGTGCTCGCGATGCGTCAGAGGGACGCCGGTGTACGCGGCGATGCCCACAGGCGTTGTGACGCCGGGGACGACTTCGAAGGGAATGCCGGCGGCGGCCAGGGCCTCGGCCTCTTCGCCGCCGCGCCCGAACAGGTAGGGGTCGCCGCCCTTGAGCCGGACTACGGTGAGGCCGCGGCGCGCGCGTTCGACGAGCATGGCGCCGATCTCTTCCTGGGAGTAGGCGTGGTCGGACTTTTTCTTGCCGACGTAGAGGCGCTCGGCGGCGGCCGGTGCGAGATCGAGCAGGGCGGCGGGCGCGAGGTGATCGAACAGGACGGAGTCGGCCCGTTCGAGGAGGCGGCGGCCTTTGAGCGTGAGAAGCTCGGGATCGCCGGGGCCTGCGCCAACCAGATAGACGGTGCCCGCGCGGCTCATGCGCTGTAGACCGCTTCGAGGATGCGGCGGGCGCCGCGGGCGAGCAGTTCATCGCCGATCTCGCGGCCGAGGGCCTCGGCGTCGGCAGGCTCGCCTTCGGATTCGGCGCGGATCAGCTCGGAGCCATCGGGAGAGGCGACGATCGCCGTGCAAATGCAGGCGGCCCTTCTCGACGCGGGCGTGCGCACCGATGGGGACCTGGCAGCCGCCGCCGAGAGCGGCGAGCACGCCGCGTTCGGCGGTGACGGCGGTGCGGGTGGCCGGGATCGTTCAGAGCGCGAGCAGGCTTGGAGGCCTGCTCCACTGGCCCTCGTTTCGATGGCCAGCGCGCCCTGGCCGACGGCGCTGCACATGACGCGAAGGCGCGAGGATTTCGGCGATGCGCGCGGCCCAGCCGAGGCGTTTCAAGCCGGCGGCGGCCAGCACGATGGCGTCGTATTGGCCTTCGTCGAGTTTGCGCAGGCGCGTATCGAGGTTGCCGCGCACGGATTCGATGTCGAGATCCGGCCGCAGCTTGCGCAGTTGCGCGGAGCGGCGCAGAGAACTGGTGCCGACTTTGGCGCCGTGGGGCAGGTCGGCGAGGCGGCGGCCGACGATGGCGTCGCGCGGGTCTTCGCGCGGGGGGACGGCGGCCAGCACGAGGCCGTCGGGCAGTTCGGTGGGCAGATCTTTCAGGCTGTGGACGGCGAGATCGGCGCGGCTTTCGAGCAGGGCCTCCTCGATCTCCTTGGTGAACAGGCCCTTGGTGCCGACTTTGGCCAGCGGCACGTCGGTGATTTTGTCGCCCGTGGTCTTGATGATTTCGATGCGGCACTCGTGGCCGCGGGCGGTGAGCTGCGCTTCGACCCAGTGGGCCTGCCACAAGGCGAGCTGCGAACCGCGCGATGCGATAACCAGCATGAATTAATCCTGAAGGTGAAACGCCTTTCTGATGGCGGCGACCACGTGCGCCCCGTCGGGGTGCCCGGCGTGGTTGCGCAACTCCGAAATCGGCCCGTGCGCGATCTTGTTGACGATGCCGCGCGTGATGGCTTCGATGGCCTGCTCCTGCTCCGGGCTGAAGGGGCCGTGGCGGCGCCGGGCCTTGTCGATTTCGCCGGCGCGGATCAGCTCGAGCTGTTCCTGAAGTCCGACGATGGTGGGGGTGACCTCGGCGACTTTGAGCCGCGCCATCATGCGGTCCACCTCTTCGGTCGACCAGGTCCTCGGCGTGTCCCGCCTCTTTCAAGCGCTCGCGGAGGTTGGCGTTGACTACTTCCTGCAGGTCGTCGATGTCGTAGAGGAAGATGTTGGCCAGGTCGTTGACGGCGGGCTCGATGTTGCGCGGCACCGCGATATCGATCAGGAACATCGGCTTGTTGCGGCGCGCGGAGATGACGCGCTGCATGTCTTCCTTGCGCAGGATGTAGTGCGGCGCGCCCGAGGATGCGATCACGATATCGACCTCGGGCAGCATGCTGATGAAGCGGGTGTATTCCACCGGCGTGCCCTGGAACAGCTGCGCCATTTCGACGGCGCGTTCGTGCGTCCGGTTGGTGACGAAGACGTGCGACGCGCCCGAGCGGCGCAGGTGGCGGGCGGCCAGTTCGCGACATCTTGCCCGCGCCCACGATCATGATGGTGCGGTTGTTCAGGGTGCCGAAGATCTTGCGCGCCAGTTCGACCGCGGCGTAGCTGACCGAGACGGCCATCTGGCCGATGCCGGTTTCCGAGCGCACGCGCTTGGCCACGCTGAAGGAGCGGGTCATCAGCCCGTCGAGCCAGCCGCAGATGGTGCCGCAGTCTTTGGCCGCGGCGTAAGCGGCTTTCAGCTGTCCGAGAATCTGCGGCTCGCCCACCACCATGGAATCGAGGCTGGAGGCGACGCGGAAGAGATGGTGGATGGCGTCGCGGCCTTCGTGCCGGTAGAGATGCGGCGTCGAGGTCGGCTGGATCGACTGGTTTCTGATCGGCGAGAAAGCTGTCCACGATGCTCTGGGGATCGACGCGATCGTCGGTGGTGACGGTGATCTCAACGCGGTTGCAGGTGGAGAGGATCACGGCTTCGGCCACGCCGTCGCGAGCTTTGAGATCGGCCAGGGCGTCGGGCAGCGTCTCTTCGCGGAATGCGAGCCGCTCGCGCACTTCGACGGGCGCGGTCTTGTGGCTCACTCCGGTGATCAGCAGCTTCATTGTTTCAAGAGCATCGCGCCAAGCCGGCGTGCGCGGCCCAGGTCAGGCGCAGAGAAGCAGACCACGGTGACCGTCATGATGGCGGCCTTGCGGCCGCGCCATCCGGCGGTAGTCTGCAGAAAACACCAGCGCCAGGTAGACGCCCCAGGTGAAGAACGAGATCGCGATCTTGGGCTGGCCGATCCAGTCCGTCTTCAGTTCGATGAAGGCCCAGGTGCTGCCGGCGATGACAGCCAGGGTGATGAGCACGAAACCGATGGCCATGGACTTTGAGATCAGGTCCTCCAGGGTGCCCAGAGCGGGCAGCCGGTAGTAAAAGTTGCGCGGTTTCTTGGTTTTGAGCTCGCGCTCCTGAAAGAGATAGAGCACCGAGGCGCCCATGGCAAGGAGCAGGGCCGCATAGCCGAGCAGGACCAGCACGATATGCACCGTGAGCCAGGTATCGCGGACCACCGGGCTCGACCAGGTGCTGACCGGGTTACCGAGGGTGGCCACCAGGGCCATCACGAAGACCAGCGGGAAGATGAAGACGCTGAGGCTCTCCATCTTGTACTTCCAGTGCACGAACAGATAGAGGATGACGATGAAGAAGGCGCACATGGAGAGCGTTTCGTAGAAATTGGTAATCGGGCAGCGATTGTTCAGAAGGCCTTCTTCGACAATCGAAACGAAGTGGAAGACCGACCCCAGTCCAAAAGCTCCGAGAGCCACTCGAAAGAGGTGCTCGCGGCGTCGGACCAGGGTTAGGATGGCATGCAGCAGGCCGAGAGAATATAACGCGGCGGCCACGCGCAGCCAGATGACGCTCATTTCAGCCATGGGGCGATCCGGTAACTCGGAGTCTTAAATCACTAGTATATCGCGGGATATCGGAACGGCATTCCCCACATAGGCGGGGGTGACGCGGGCTTCATGCGGGGTAGTTCGGGGCTAGACTGTTCTCTGTATGGGAGATCGGCGCGACTTTTTTCGAGTGGTGACCGGGTTGGGAGTGGCGGCGGTAACGGCTGAGGCTACTCCGGCGCCCGAGGAAGACGACCGGCAGTATTGGCTGCGGACGCTTCACCGGGTAGCCGAGCCGGTGCTTCAGAATCTGGCGGTGGGCACGCTGAAACGCAACATGCCGGTGGAGTGCATGACCGGCGACCCGGCGGACCGTCGCAAGTACACGCATCTGGAAGCGATCGGAAGGCTGCTGGCGGGAATCGCGCCATGGCTCGAGGCGGAACTTCCCGCCGGTGCCGAGCGCGACTTGCAGGCGCGATATCGCACCCTGGCCCGCGAAGCGATCCGGCAAGGGACGGATCGGCAATCGCCGGACTTTCTGAATTTCCACGAGGGCAGCCAGCCGGTGGTGGATTGCGGTTTCCTGGCGCAGGCGGTGTTACGCGCACCGCAGCAGCTTTGGACGGCGCTGGACGAAACGACGCGGCGCCAGCTGGCGGAGGCGCTCGAATCGTCGCGGGCGATCACGCCGGGGTTCAACAATTGGCTGCTCTTTTCGGCAACGGTGGAGGCTGCGCTGGCACAGATGGGAAGATCCTGGGACGCGATGCGGGTCGATTACGCTGTCCGCGAGCACCAGCAATGGTACGTGGGCGACGGCGTCTACGGTGACGGCCCGCAGTTTCACTGGGACTACTACAACAGCTTCGTGATCCAGCCGATGCTGCTGGACGTGCTGCGGACTACGGCCGCACACACCAATCGCTGGGCGCGCGTGGTACCCGATGCGATGGCGCGGGCGAAGCGGTATGCGGCGATCCAGGAGAGGCTGATCGCGCCGGACGGTAGCTATCCCGCGGTCGGCCGCTCGATCGCTTACCGCTGCGGTGCGTTCCAGGTGCTGGCGCAGACGGCCCTGCTGGGTGAATTGCCGCCGCCGCTGACAGGTCCGCGGGTACGTTCGGCGCTGACTGCCGTGATGCGGAGGACGCTCGACGCGCCGGGCACCTTCGACCGCGAGGGCTGGCTGACCGTCGGGTTGTGCGGACATCAGCCGCACTTGGGCGAGTCGTACATCTCGACCGGCAGTTTGTATCTTTGCTCGGCAGCGATGCTGCCTTTGGGGTTAAAACCCTCGGATGGCTTCTGGAGTGGCCCTGCGGAAGACTGGACATCGCAGCGGCTGTGGCGCGGCGAGGATGCGCCGGCCGACCACGCCCTCTGAAGCCATTCGCACGCGGCTTGTACAATTAGGTATACGAGTTTGTTACCAATGACCTTTGTTTCCCTGAAATCTCACGGCACCACTATGGCTGCCCTTGCGTTCTTTGTGGCGGGGACTTTCGCGGCCCCGGCTCAGGAGGCGAAGCCCGCGGCTCCGGCTTCGCCCCCGGCCTCTGCATCGAAAGACAAGCCGGCCGACAAAGAGCCGCCTCTGCCTCCCGATGCTCATACCACGCAAAGCATCACGCTTGACGGTAAGACGTTGAATTATAAGGTCACGGTCGGGACGCTGCCGGTGTACGAAAAAGACGGCAAGAAGAGCGGCGAAGTGGTGTTCACCGCTTATACGGTGGAGGGCAAGGATCGCCCGGTGACGTTCGCGCTGAACGGCGGTCCGGGCGCTTCGTCGGTCTTTCTGAACCTGGGCGCGATCGGCCCGAAGCACATCGAATTTGGCGACCAGGGCAACAGCCCGTCGGACCCCGCCACCCTGAAGGACAATCCGGGGACGTGGCTCGACTTCACCGATCTGGTTTTCATCGACCCGATCGGTACAGGCTTCAGCCGGTCGCTGGTTTCGCCGGACGAGACCAAGAAGCAGTTTTACAGCACGGAGTCGGATATCCAGTACCTGTCGCGCGCGATTTACGACTGGCTGCTGAATAACGGCCGTTTGACCTCGCGGAAGTATTTCGTGGGTGAAAGCTACGGCGGCTATCGCGGCCCGCGAATTACGCACTATCTGCAGTCGCAACTCGGCGTGGCAATGAACGGCGTAGTGCTGGTTTCGCCCTACCTCAATCCGGCGCTCGGCGAGAATGCGGACGTGTCGCCGATGGAGTGGCTGCTCTCGCTGCCTTCGATCTCGGCGGCGCATCTCGAGCGCGAGCATAAGCTGACACCGGCGGCGATGGCCAAGGTGATCGCGTATACGCGTGGCGAGTATGCCACAGACCTGCTGAAGGGCCGGTCGGACCCGGAAGCGACGGCGCGCATCGTAAAGCAGGTGACGGAGATGACGGGGCTCCCGCTGGAGTTCGTGCGGCGGTCGGGTGGACGGCTGGAGATCGGCGCGTACCTGCGCGAGGTCTTCCGCGAACAGGGGAAGATCGGCAGCGTCTACGATTCGAATGTTACGTCATTTGACCCGTTTCCGTATGCGCCGGAGCAGCGCACCAACGACCCCCTGCTCGAAAGCATCATCGCTCCCTGCACCACCGCGATGGTGGATTTCATGACGCGTGTGGTGGGCTGGAAGGCCGAGGGACGGTACAACACGCTGAGCTACGAAGTGAATTCGCAGTGGGATCACGACAGCCGCGCGCTGCGTGCGGGCGCAGTCGGCGACCTGCGGCAAGCGGTGGCGGCGGATCCGAAGATCCGGGTGCTGATCGTGCATGGCTGGAACGACCTATCCTGCCCGTTTATGGGGTCGGTGCTGACGGTGGATCAGATGCCGGTGATGGGCGACGCCACGCGCGTGGGCGTTCACGAGTATCCGGGCGGCCACATGTTCTACACCCGCACGGATAGCCAGTCCGCGCTGCGGAAAGACGTGCAGGAGATGTTCTCGAAGCACTAATTAGGCAGACCAAATTGGCCACAGATCAACGCAGATGAACGCAGATGAACGCAGATAGCACAGATTCTTCATCTGTGTTCATCTGCGGCTATATGTGTTTCAATGCCTCGATCACTTCGGCGTGAAGTTCCGGGGTCGCGGAGGCCACCAGGTTGCTCTGCCAGACGACATCGGTGTTGCCGTTCGCTGAAGTGAGGACGCCGCCCGCTTCGTGTACACAGGGTGCGAGAGCGGCCACGTCCCACGGATTCATGCGCGGGTCGAGCGCGACATCGATGCGGCCCTGGCAGAGCAGGGCGTAGTTGATGCAATCGCCCGACCAGCGAAAGCGCCTCGCCCCCTGGTAGACGCGGGAAAGCCGCAGGTCCGGGTTGGATTCGCGAGGGTCGAGGTCGGTGCGCTCGATCGCGGTGGAGATCACGTAGGCGCTCGAGAGCTTCGAGACACCTGAAGTGTGGATGCGGACCGGTTCGGCCTGCTTACCTACGCACCAACAGCCCTGACCCTTGGCAGCGTAGACGGTCTCGCCGAGCGCGTGCGCTCCAATCACCCCGACGGAAGGCTCGCCCCGGCGCATATAGCCGATCAGGGTGCCGAACAGCGGCAGGCCGACCGAGAAAGATGCCGTGCCGTCGATGGGGTCGACCAGCCACAGGTGCTCGGCATCGCGCTTGCGGGCTCCGCCGAACTCTTCGCCGAGGATGGCGTGGTCCGGATAGCGCTCCGCGATGCGGCGGCGTAGAAGTTTTTCGGCGCCACGGTCGGCTTCGGTCACTTCCGAGCCGTCCGATTTGAGATCGACGGCGACGTTCTTCCAGAGCGGGAGGATCAGTTCGCCGGCTTCGCGGGAAAGTTCCAGAGCAAACTCGAGAATTTCGGTCAGGCTGGGTGTCATGGTGTTTGGGTGAGGCGGCGCAAAACCCATGTTGTCATGGAGCGCTGGTTTTGTACCACGGTGCTTTTGAGCGGGTCGGCCAGTTGGCCGCCCAGTTGTTCCGTGAGCTCGAGGAGCAAAGGCTCGTCGACCAGATAACGCTCGGAGCCGTCCGGAAGCAGGAAGCGGCGGCCCTCGATGCGGCGTACCTGACTTTCGATTCCGATGGTAGAGGCGAGCCGGCAAAAGAAGAGGCCGCCCCGCTTGAGGACTCTCCAGGAGCCGTGAAGCATGGCCAGAAACTGCGCGTCGTCGCGCGCGAAGTGTAGGACGGCGCTGCTCAGGAGCACGTCGGCGAAGGCGTCGGGAAACGATAGCGACTCGAGGGGCTCGGCGCGGAAGTGGTCCGGCGGGAGCGCGGGGTTGAGCGATTGCGCCAGTTGCCGGGTTGCGGCGACTGCCCGGGGGTCGGCATCGGCGGCGAAGACCTCGTAGCCCTCGCGGAGAAAGTACACCAGATTGCGGCCGGAGCCGCATCCGGCGTCGACAATCCGCATGCCGGGCGCGATGCGGCCGCGAAGAAGCTGATCGAACAAGTAGATGTCAATCGCGCCAAACTGCGTCTGAAGGCCGGGCATCGGGCTCAGGCTACCGGCTCCGAACCGATGCGGAGGACGTTGCCGTCTGGGTCGACGATGCGCATTTCGAGCGCCCACGAAAACGGAGTGGGCGGCATGAGGATGGGCACGCCGAGAACCTTGTACTCTTCGTAAAGGGCGTTGGCATCGTCGACGCCGATCCAGATCCAGGCGCCGCCGCGGCCCTGGCTGCCCCGGCACAGATAGATGCTGGTCTGGCCGTTGGAGATGCTCGTGAATTCGTCATTGCCCCACTCGGCGTTGCGGAATCCCAGGAGGTTCACGTAGAAGCGCAGGCTGGCCTCCATATCTTCCACCCGCAGGATCGGTGCGCAGATGCCGAGGAGCAGAGGATGAGGTTCTAGCATGTCTGGATCGTACCGCGGAAAATGCGCGGCCGGGGTTAAACCACGTACAATGCGAGAACGAGCCTTTACGGGCTTGGCTCGACACACTCAAGAGGGCGAGAGGGAACATGCGGGTGGGAAACGGTTGGAGAGCTGCGGCATGGTGTGGGCTGGCGATCGCGCTGGCGGCCGGCGCCGCGGCGCAGCAACGGCGCGGCGGGTTCATTCCGGGGCAGGAACGGCCGGCGGAAGACCCGGTAAAAGTGGCTCACGGCAAGACGTTGTACGGTGTGAGCTGCCGCGGATGCCACGGCGCCGATTTGCGCGGCGGCGATATGGGCGGTCCGAACCTGCTGCGTTCGCAGGTGGCTCTGACCGATAGGGACGGCGAGTTGATCGTTCCGATCATTCAGGGCAGCCGCCAGAACTCGGGCATGCCGGCGATCGGCCTGAACAACGACGATGCGAAGGCAGTGGCGGCCTATGTCCGCAGCGTGATCGCAACCATTGGCGGACAGGGCAAACCGCCGGAAGCGGGACAGGCGCCGCCAACCACCGTGGTGGGCGATGCCGCCGCGGGCAAGGTGTACTTCGATTCGAAATGCGCGGCCTGCCACTCGAGCACGGGCGACCTGGCCGGAATCGCGACGCGGATTCCCGATCCCAAGATGCTGCAGAATGCCTGGGTGGCGGGCGAGGAGCAGCGGCGGCGGCGCGGCGGGGCTCCAGCGGCGGCCGGCGATGATCGGCGCACGCCCACGGTAGTGGTGACGCTCGCTTCGGGCGAGAAGCTCGAAGGCTTGCTGGTGAGAGTCGACGAGTTCGCCGTCTCCCTGAAGCTGTCGGACGGCACCATGCGCAGCTTCCGCAGAGAGGGCGACGTGCCGAAGGTTGAGGTCCACGACCCGATGAAAGCCCACCAGGACCTGCTGGTGGCCTATACCGACCAAGAAATGCACGACGTGACCGCATACCTGGTGACACTGAAATGAGAAACCTCACTCTGATTGCGGCGCTCGCGCCGGCGCTATTGATGGGGCAGGGGAAAGGCGTCGATCCGGCCGACATACTCCAGCCGCTCAAAGATTCCTGGCCGACTTACAACGGAGATTACACCGGGAAGCGCTACAGCACGCTCTCGCAGATCAATCAATCGAACGTCAAGAACCTGACGCTGGCGTGGATGACGCGGCTCACGCCGGGCGCGGGTGGAGGCGGAGGCGGCCGCGGCCGTGGCGCCGCCGAAGTCATCACGGGCGGCGAGGGGCCGGGAAACATTCCTGCGGGCGGCGGATCCATCAAGGGTTCCGTGCTCGAGGTGGACGGCATCCTGTATGTGACGATGCCGGATAACGCCTGGGCCATGGACGCGATCGACGGGCGGGAGTTGTGGCACTACTTCTGGAAGACCAAGGGCGGCACGCACATCGGCAACCGCGGGATGGCGATGTGGCATAGCTACCTCTTCATGGAGACGCCGGACAACTACCTGGTGTCGCTCGACGCGAAGACCGGCAAGGAGCGCTGGCATAAGCCGATCGCGGATCTGGAGGAGGGATACTTCTCGACGCCGGCGCCGGTGGTTGTCGGAAACCATGTGCTGGTGGGGACCGGCAACGATATCGACGCGCCGGGCTTCCTGCTCTCCTTCGATCCGGAGACCGGCGACCTGCAGTGGAAGTTCTACACGGTGCCGATGAAAGCCGGCGATCCGGGGCTCGACACGTGGGCGAGTCTCGATGCTGCCCGGCACGGAGGCGCGCAGACGTGGATTCCGGGGGCCTACGATCCGGCGACCAACTTGTATATCTTCGGCACCGGCAATCCGACGCCGGCATACACCACGGGGACGCGCGGGGACGGAGACAATCTCTTCACCTGCTCGTTGATCGCGCTGAACGTGGATACCGGCAAGATGGCGTGGTATTACCAGACGTCCCCGCACGACATGCATGACTACGATTCGGCGCAGACGCCGATTCTGGTCGATGCCCTCTTTCAGGGGAAGATGCGAAAGTTGGTGCTGACGGCGGCGCGGAACGGCTATTTCTTCGTGCTCGATCGCGTGACCGGCGAGCATTTGATTACCGCCAGATACGGGACGCGGACCAACTGGGCGAAGGGCCTCAACCAATTCGGCGGTCCGAAACGCGACCCCGGCAAGGATGCGACCGTGGGAGGATCGCTGGTATCTCCAACTGCAGGAGGGACAATCAACTGGCAGCCTCCGGCTTACTCGCCGGATACCGGGTTATTCTATGTCGCGGAGGATAACGGTTATTCGATCTTCTATCTCACCGATATCGATCCCCGGGGTTCCATGGGCCTGGGTGGCAATGAGGAATATATTATCGGGACGGGCGGGAACTATCTGACCGCGATCGACTACAAGACCGGCAAGGCGGTCTGGCGGCATCCTTATTACGGCGTTGGCGGAGGCGGAGGATTGCTGACGACAGCCGGCAAATTGCTCTTCGCCGCCGACGGCTCCGGCAACCTGGTGGCGCACGACGTGGCCACCGGCAAATCGCTCTGGAGCACGCGGATCGGCGGGGTGACCAACGCTCCCCAGACCTTCATGCTCGGCGGCCATCAATACCTGACCGCGGCCACCGGCCAGGAGCTTTGGGCATTCCTGCTGTATTGAGCGGCTTGGTAAACTGGTCGGAACACAAACGAGGACTTAACAATGACTTATTACGGCTCCAAGGAACTTACTGCGTCCTTTCGGACGGTTCGGAAGAATACCATCCAGATTGCTGAGGAGATTTCGGAAGAGCACTACGGCTACCGGGCGGCCCCCGGCGTCCGGTCGGTTGCCGAAATCCTGGTGCATATTGCGTTGGCCCCCCGGCTTCAGACGGAGGCCCATATCCACCAGCACCTGTCCACGCTGGTAGGGTTCGACTTCTTCGGTTATCTCGGGAAGATTCATGCCGAAGAGGCGGTACCGCGCTCCAAGGCGCAGATTCTGGAATTGCTGCGCGAGGAAGGCGAGAAGTACGCGGCGGTCCTGGAAGGGGCCAGCGAGGACCTGCTGGCGGAGAGAGTGCAATATCCGGAAGGCATGGTGCCGCCAAGCAAATCGCGCTTCGAAATGATGATCTCGCCGAAGGAGCACGAGATGCATCATCGCGGGCAGTTGATGCTGATTGAACGAATGCTCGGCACCACGCCGCATCTGACGCGTCACATGGAGGAGCGAATCGCTCAGATGAAGAATGCGGAAGCCGTCCGCTGAAGAACGGGTTCTGTGTGGACAGGTCCAAGCGCCAGCCCTCAAAATGGGAAGTGGTGGCAAAGTACTACGTCCAAAACTTCGGTTGCCGTGCGACGCAGGCGGATGGGGCCGCGCTGGAGTCCCTTCTTGCGGCAAAAGGGCTGGAAGCCGTTGGAGAACGTAGCGCCGCGGACCTGGTGATTTTGAATACCTGTACCGTCACCGCCGCGGCGGATGACGACGTGCGGCAGACCATCCGCCGGGTCCATCGCGAAAACCCCGATGCGCGCATCCTGGTGACGGGATGTTACGCGCAGAGGGCGCCGCAGGAACTCGCCGCGATGCCGGGCGTCGGCTGGGTGGTCGGGAACTCGCACAAAACCGAGATCGCGACCCTGGTGACGATCGGAGGGACCGAAGGTACGCCCTATCACGGCAATATTCACGTGGGCGACATCTTCGCGCAGCATGACTTCCTTTCGGCGCCGGTCGAGGACGCCGCGGGCGACCGTACGCGGCCCAACCTCAAGATCCAGGACGGGTGTAACAATCGCTGCTCGTTTTGCATCATCCCATTTGTCCGGGGGCGTAGCCGCAGCGCGCCGGCGGCGCAGGTCATCGATCAGGTGCGTAACCTGGCGGTGAAGTACCGCGAGGTGGTGCTGAGCGGAATCAACCTGGGGCGCTGGGGCCGGGAACCGGGCAGCCGAATGCGGTTGGCGGACCTGGTCCGGCTGCTGCTGGCCGAAACTGCGGTGGAGCGGTTGCGTCTCAGTTCGGTGGAGCCGATGGATTTCTCGGATGACCTGCTGGGGCTGATGGCGGAATCGCCGCGGATCGCTCCGCACGTCCACGCGCCTCTGCAGACCGGCTCCGACCGCATCCTGCGGCTGATGCACCGGAAGTACCGTCCGCGGCACTACGCCGACCGCGTGCGGCGCGCGCGGGAGCTGATGCCGGATGCCGCGATCGGGGCGGACGTGATGGTCGGGTTTCCAGGTGAAACCGAACAGGATTTCGAAGATAGCCGTCAGTTTATCGAAGAGATGCCGTTCACCTATCTCCACGTGTTCACTTACTCGGAGCGCCCGGGAACCCCGGCCGCGGAGGCTTCGGGCAGCGTTCCGATGGCGGTGCGCAAGGAGCGGAACCGCGTCCTGCGCGAACTGGCGGCGGCGAAGCACCTGGAGTTCCGGCGCGGTATGATAGGGCGCACCCTCGACGCGGTCACTCTTCACGAGGAGGGCAAAGCGCTGACGGGAAACTATCTCACGGTGCAGTTGGCTCAGGTGCGTGTGCCGAACCGCCTGGTCCCGGTGAGAATCGGTGCGGTTGGTAAGGACGGGTTAGTCGAGATTCGTGAATCGACCAGTTAGATCGGGCGGAAGGTCACATGGCCGGGCGCAAAGCGACATTCTTCGATAACTTGTCCCTGCGGTCCAAAGGACTGCTGGTAGTCATCATTCCTCTTGCCGCGGTTGTGGTGGTGCTGGTTACCTTCTATCAGTACAGCCGGGGAGTGGACGCCGCAGAAGACTGGGTGAATCACAGCTACGAAGTCGGCTCCCAGATCCGTTCCCTAATCAACCTGCTCGCAGACGCCGAGGCGGGGGTGAGCGGATACCTGCTGACCGGCAATCGCGAATATCTGCATTCCTACGAGGAATCCCGGCATGATATGCCGGCGCATCTGGCCAATCTGAAAGCGCTGGTCCACGACAGCGCCGGAGCGACAGCGGAGGTGTCCAGCATCGAGAGGCTGGTGCGGACGAATCTGGAGCTTCTGGACCGGCTGAGAAACGTTCCGCCCCGAATCCAATCCGATACCGCCGCCGCGGAGCTGGAGACATCGAGTGAGGCGATCGTGCGTCTGCGCACGGCGCTCGAGGGAATGCAGACGCATGAGCACCGCCTGCTGATGGAGCGAACCGCCCAGGCGGAGCGGTTGGAAAGGCGGCTTCGCGAGACTCTGATCAGCGGGGGCGTCATTGGGCTCCTGGGAGGTATTCTGGCGGCTCTGTTTTTCTCCATGGCAATCGAGAGGCGAATCCACCTGCTTGGAAAGAAAGCGCGGTCGCTTGTCGAAGGGCGAAAGATCGAAGCCGAGGTGGCCGGTAGGGACGAGATCGCGAACCTTGAATCGACACTCGTCGAGAGCGCGCGGCTGCTGAGTGAACAGAGCGAGCAGTTGCGTCAGGCGCAGACCGAGCTGGAGGCCAAGGTGCAGCGCCGAACCTCCCAGTTGCAGCGCGCCAACGAGGAACTGCGGGAGGCGGAGCAAGTGCGCACCGCGATCATCCGCTCCAGCCCGCTGGCGATCTGGGCGGTGGACCTGAACGGCCAGGTGACGTTCTGGAATCCGGCCGCGGCGCGAATCTTCGGATGGACCGAGGAGGAGGTCATCGGGCATCCTTTGCCGGTCGTGCCGGAAGATCTACGCGCCGAGTATGTCGAATGGCTCGAGCGGTTCCGGCGCGGAGAGGCGATCGCGGGTTTGGAGCGGGAGCGCGTTCGGAAGGACGGACGGCGGATCCAGGTGGAGATCTGGACGGCGCCGTTGCGGGACGCAAGCGGCGAGTTCAACGGCACGATCGCGATCGATAGCGATGTCACCGAACGCAAACTGCTCGAGGAACAATTCCGCCGGTCGCAGGGGCTGGAGGCGGTGGGACGGCTCGCCGGCGGCGTGGCGCACGACTTCAACAATCTGCTGACCGTGATTAACGGCTACTGTGAGACCTTGATCGACGAGGCGACCGAGTATCCGCAATTGATCGAGTACGCGCGGGAGATTCAATATGCCGGCAACCGGGCGGCCTCCCTGACCTCTCAGTTGCTGACTTTCGGGCGCCGCCAGGTCACCCAACCCCGCCTGGTGGATCTGAATGACGTAGTGAGGCGTTCGATCCAACTCGTCCAGCGTGTGATCGGCGAAGACGTGGAAGTGGTGACCAAGCTCGATCCCGCCGCGTGCCGGGTGATGGTGGATCCCGGCCATATCGACCAGGTGATCATGAATCTGGTGGTGAACGCGCGCGACGCTATGGCCAATGGGGGAAGGCTAACCATCGAGACGGCGCGAACCGAACTGGACGAGCATTACGCGGAGCGTCACATCGGAGTTGAACCCGGAAGCTACTGCCTGCTGGCGATCAGCGATTCGGGTGCCGGCATGACGGCCGAAGTGAAAAGCCGGCTGTTCGAGCCTTTCTTCACTACCAAGCCCGTGGGGAAGGGCACTGGTCTGGGGCTTTCGATCGTGTATGGAATCGTCAAGCAGAGCCGTGGAGAGATCGGTGTGTATAGCGAGCCGGGGAAAGGCACGACTTTCAAGGTCTATCTGCCGGTTGCCGCTTCGGTAGCGGAAGCGGAACCGGCGCGGCGTCCGGCATGGGAATTGCGCGGCAGCGAAACGGTATTGGTTTGCGAAGACGAGGAGCGCATTCGCCGCCTGATTCAGACTGTGCTCGAGCGGCTGGGATATAGGGTGCTGACATCCGGCGACCCGCGGGAGGCGATACGGCTGGCCCAAAACAGCGAGCTGAAGATCGACCTGCTGCTTACCGATGTCGTGATGCCGCACGGGAATGGATTCGACCTGGCCGATGAGATGCAAAAGCTCCGGCCGGAATTGAGAGTCATGTACATGTCGGGCTACGCGGACCATCACCTGGCCGGAAGCCGCATCCTGGAAATCGGCTCGGCGTTTCTGCAGAAGCCGTTCGCGGCAACGGCGCTGGCGCAGAAAGTGAAAGAGGTCCTGACGGGGGCGGGCGGCCATCCGGCGCCTACTCACCCCGAAGGGTAACCGCTGGATCCGCACCGGCGGCTTTCCTTGCCGGCCCGAGAGCGGAGAGAAGCGCCACCGCCATCAAGACTGCTGGCGCCATCAGCCACGACAGCAAATCGCGCCCGGTGATTCCGAACAGAAGGCTCTGAAGCGCATGGCTTACGGGCCAGCAGATCAGGATGCCGGCGCCACATCCACAGACTGCGAGCCTTCCGGCGTGCCGGAGCACCAGGCTGCAGATCTCCGAGGAGCGCGCGCCGAGCGCCATGCGAATCCCGAATTCCCGAATACGGAGATTGGCCGAATAGGAGACCACGCCGTAGAGGCCCAGGCAGGCGAGCAGCAGCGAGGCGGCGCCGAATAAGGCGACCATCGCGGTCAACCAGGTGCGGGTTTCCAGAGTGCGGCCAACCCATTCCTCCATCGTGCGCACATCGTAGACAGGCTGGTCCGGGTTCTCTTGGCGGATCTGTTCGATTACGGCTGGGGCAAAGGATTCCGGGCGCCCGGCCGTTCTCACGGCGAGCGCGCCGCGATCCTGCGTGTGTTGGGTCTCCGGCCAGTAGACTTGCGGACGAATGTCGCGCTCCAGACTGTCGTTATGGATGTGGCCGGCGACGCCGATTTCGGACCACGGATCCTGCTCTCCGAGGCCTGGCAGATAGCGGCTGAAGCGCCTGCCGATCGGATTGGCCGACCCGAATACGCGGCGGGCTAAGCGCTCGTCGATGATGCCGACGGCGTGTGAGCTGGTGGCGTCCGTCTCCAGAAATGCACGGCCCTGATGCAGCGGAATGCCGATCGCTTCGAAGTAACCGGGCGTGGCGGAACGCCAGTCGGAATCGTAGTTTCCGGGGACGCCTGCGAACTCCACGCTGCCGGTCTGCGCAATGCCGCTAAAGGGAAGGCGGTTGACCACGCCCGCCGCGACGACTCCGGGGATCGAACGGACGCGCCCGAGGATGCGGTCGTAGTAGGCGGCAACGCGATCGTCCGTGGGGTATTTCGCGCGGGTGACAGCGAGATGCATCGTGAGGACGCCCTGGCTGCGGAAACCCGGTTTCACGCGTAGCAGGGCGGAGAAGCTTCGGGCGAAGAGCGAGCCTCCGAATAGTAGGATCAGGGCGACGGCGACTTGGGCGACGACCAGCAGATTGCGAGTGCGTACGCTGCCGGTGATCGACCGGGTGCTTTGTTGCAGGGCGTAACCGGGATGGCTGCGCGCCGCCATTCGCGCCGGTATCAGGCTGGCGAGCAGGATGACCGCCAGCGACGCTCCGGCGGCGAAGCCGAGGACGGGAAGCGAAAATCCGATCGACCCGACTCGCGGCATACCGGCCGGGAGGTATGGCACCAGGACGACCAGGAGACCTCGGGCCATCAGTAGGCCTCCGCCGATTCCGGCCATGGCAAGAGGGACGACCTCGGCGGCCAACTGGCGGCGGAGGCGGCCGCTGCCGGCACCGAGTGCCACGCGCACCGCCATTTCTCGTGCTCGCGCACCGGCCCTTGCAATCAGGAGCACGGCGAGATTCAGGCAACCGATCGCCAGGAGGCAGGCGACGGCGCCGAGAAGAACGTACAGAGGGTCGCGGACCTGGAAGGCATCGCTTTCGGCCAGAGGCTCGACAAGAATTCCTAGCCAGCCGTTGGGAAGCCGGTAGGCGGCAGGGTGCTCTTCCGACAGCCTGTGCATTATCGCGTTGAACACCGCGCGGGCCTGTTGCAGGCTTACCCCCTGTTTAAGCCGGGCCACGCTGACGTATTGATAGTTCGCGCCGTGGACCACTTCCGCGGGCGGAATGTAGAGGGGTGTCCACAACTCAAAATCCGCGGAGGGATAGTGAAAATCTGGCGGCATGACGCCGATGACTTCGAATGGCCCTCCGTTGAGTTGAATACGGCGGCCGACGATCGCCGGATCGCCTCCGAAGCGGCGTCTCCAGAATGCGTCGCTGAGGACGGCAACGCGGGCATCGCCATTCTGCTCCTCTTCCGTGAAGTAACGGCCGAGTTGCGGACGGACTCGCAGCGCCTGCGCCAGATTCGAAGAGGTCCGCGCGCCCTGGAGACGTTCGGGTTCCCCGTCGCCGGTGAGGTTGAAGTTGGCGATAGGGCGGGTGAGGGCGATCTCTTCGGTCACCGTGGAGTCCTTTTGCCAGGCCAGCCACATGGCCGCGCCGACATTGAATCGCGGGTAGCCGTACTTGGGTGCCGAAGGCCACAAGGCAACCAGGCGGCCCGCGTCAGGGTATGGCAGGGGTTGGAGAAGCACCCCATAGACGACGCTGAAGATGGCGGTGCTCAGCCCGACGCCCATGGCCAGGGTCAGCGCGATGACGGTGGTCCAAACCGGAGTCTTACGGAGCATGCGGAGGCCGAACCGGAGGTCGGCGCCGAGGCCCTCCAGGGCGGACCAGCCCCACGTTTCGCGAGTCTCTTCCTCGAAATGTGTGAAATTGCCGAAGGCCCGCCGGGCGGCGCGAGCGGCCTCTGCGGGAGTTTCACCACTATCGATTCGCTGCTGGATCTCGATGGCCAGGTGCGCGCGCAGTTCCTCATCGAGGTCGTTCTCTTCCTGGTGGCGCGAAATCCAACCGCTGATCCATCGCAGCATGATTCACTCCTGGGGGCGCATGGCCCGGGCCATGGCTTTGACGAAGAGTTTCCAGCGGGCCTCCTCGCGGACCAGTTGTTGTTTGCCGGCGGCGGTGAGGCGGTAGAACCTGGCACGCTGGTTGTTGGCGGTGGTGCCCCATTCGGCTTCGATCCACCCCTGCCGACGCAGACGGTGGAGCGCCGGATAGAGACTGCCGTGTTCCACCTGCAGCAGATCGCCGGATCGCGAGCGGATGGCCTGCCCGATGCCGTGCCCATGTTGCGGGCCCCATTGAAGCGTCTGGAGAATGAGGAGGTCCAGGGTGCCTTGCAGGACCTCGAGCTTTTCCTCGGAGCTCATGTGGTAGGGAGTCTACCACACAAGGTAGTAGAATGTCGACCACATAAGGCCGACTACGCAGGAGGGGCCGGAAGCATGTTCCGGATCGCCGCGATCTTCCAGCCGCTCCTGGTCCGGTGCATGACGAAGCTGCTCCACATTTTGCGCGTCTGGCCGCCGGCGAGCCCGGTCAACTCATATCGGCCGTCCGCGATCGCTACGTCCGGGGTGACATAGCGGACGGATTCCACCGTGATGGTCCGCTTGCCGCCCGTTCTCTCGGAACTGGCCATCGCGCCTTTCACCAGCGCCTCGCGTCCTCTCCGCCACTCACCGGAAGAGACCAGTTGATCGGCATCCTCGGTGAACAACGCTGTCACAGCCTGGGGATCGCGCTCCTGGCGGGCGTCGAGGTATTTCTGGACGACCGCGCGAATCGCGGCATCGTCGCCGGCCTTCTGCGCCATTGCGGGCGCGGCGAGGCATAGCCCCATCCAACAAATCAGAATCGTGCGCATCGAACCCTCCCACGCCAGTTTAAAACGCGTTAGCGTATTCTTCTATGCTTCGCGCGATTCTCTCGCTCCTGGTGGCCTCGGCCGCCTGGTCCGCCACGCCGCTCCGGCAGGGTTGGACAATCCAGTCTTCGGCCGAGGTTCGCGATTCCGGCTCGACGCTTTCGACGGTCGGGTACCGGCCCTCCGGCTGGTATCCGGCTACGATGCCTTCCACCGTGGTACATGCGCTGGTCGAGGATCACGTGTATGCCGACCCGGCCTTCGGCATGAATCTGCGGAACATCGGCGGCACCACCTACCCAATCGGGATGAACTTCTCGAATCTGCCGATGCCGCCCGAAAGCCCGTTTCACCGCTCCTGGTGGTTCCGCACGGAGTTTCCCGTCGACGCGGCCTGGCAAGGCAAGACGATCTGGCTCGGCTTCGACGGCGTCAACTACCGCGCCAACGTGTGGCTGAACGGCCGGCAGATTGTTGATTCGAAGAGCATGGCCGGTGCGTTCCGCCTGTTCCGCTACGACATCACGCGCGACGTCCTCCCCGGTGCACGAAATGCGTTGGCGATCGAGATCACGCCGCCGGCCACGGATGATCTTGCCATCACCTTTGTCGATTGGAATCCGTCGCCGCCTGACAAAGGCATGGGACTCTGGCGCGACGTTTGGATCGCCGCGACCGGACCCGTCGCTTTGCGGAATCCGAGCGTCGCGACGAAGCTGCTGCCGGGCGCCGCCGAGTTGACGATCCGGGCGGAGTTGACGAACGCCACCGGCCAACCGGTCGATGCGGTGCTGAAAGGCAAGATCGAGAATGCGGAGTTTTCGGAGACCGTGCGGCTCGCGGCGAAGGAGACCCGTATCGCGCACGCCCGGGTGAAACTCGCGAATCCCCGGTTGTGGTGGCCTGCCGAGACCGGCCTGCCGCAGAATCTCTATCCGCTCGACCTGGCCGTGGAGGCCGGAGGCCAGCCGTCCGACACGCGTCATCTCGAATTCGGCGTGCGAGAGGCCACCTCCGAGATCGATGCCAAGGGCCATCGCGTGTTCAGCGTGAATGGCCGCAGGATTCTGATCCGCGGCGGCGGATACAGCTTCGACATGCTGCTGCATTCCTCCCCCGAGCGCCAGCAGGCTGAGTTGAACTATGTCCGCGACATGCATCTGAATGCCCTGCGCTTCGAGGGCAAGCTCGAAGACGACCATTTCCTGGAACTCTGCGACCGTATGGGCATCATGGTGCTGGCCGGCTGGTGCTGCTGCGACCACTGGGAGCACTGGCGCGATTGGGATGCCGAAGATCATGTTGTGGCGGAAGCATCCCTGCGCGATCAACTGCAGCGGCTGGAGCGCCACCCTGCGGTGATTGACTGGATGTATGGCAGCGACAACCCGCCTCCGCCCGATGTGGAGCAGATGTACCTCAAGGTCATCCGGGAGACCGAATGGCCGAATCCGTATCATTCCTCGGCCACGGCGAAGCGCACGCCGGCCGGTCCGACCGGTGTGAAGATGACGGGTCCGTATGAATACGTGGCGCCTTCTTACTGGCTGCTCGATACCTCGCGCGGCGGCGCCCACGGTTTCAATACCGAGACGAGTCCGGGTCCCGCGCCTCCTCCCATCGAAACGCTGCGGCGCATGTTTCCCGAAGAGAGCCTTTGGCCCATCAATTCGACCTGGGATTACCACGCGGGCGGCGGCGCCTTCAAGAACATTCGTGTATTCACCGAGGCTCTCAATGCCCGCTATGGCCCATCGCATTCGGCGGAAGAGTACGCCCGCAAGGCGCAGATGATGGCCTATGAAGGACACCGCGCCATGTTCGAAGCATTTGCACGGAATAAGTACACCTCCACCGGCGTTATTCAATGGATGCTCAACAATGCGTGGCCCGGACTGATCTGGCACCTGTATGACTGGTATCTTCGCCCAGGTGGCAGTTACTTCGGCGCCAAAGAGGCCAACAAGCCCCTGCACGTGCAGTACTCGTACGACGATCGCTCGGTGGTCGTGGTCAGCTCTTACTACCGTTCTTTCCCGGCGATGACCGTAGAGGCCACGGTCTACGACCTCGATATGACGCAGAAGTTCCACAGGGAAGTGAAGGTCGAGGTTCCGGAGGATGCCAACAGCCGGGTGCTGACGGTCCCCGAGATATCAGGGCTGAGCGAGACTTATTTCGTCGCGCTACAGTTGCGCGACGCACGGAACCAGGTGGTGGATCGCAACTTCTATTGGCTCTCGACGAAGCCCGAGACGCTCGACTGGGATCGCTCGAACTGGTACTACACGCCAACCAAAACGTACGCGGACTTTACCGCGCTGAATCAACTGCCGCCGGTGAAGCTGAACGTCTCGTTCGAATCGAAGCCGGGCGCGACGACCGTTACGGTGATGAACCCTGGCCGCACGCTGGCGTTCGGCGTCCACCTGAAGCTGGCCAATCCGTCCGGTGAAGAGATTCTGCCGGTGCTTTGGGAAGACAATTACTTCGCTCTTCTGCCCGGCGAGACTCGCCAGGTCACCGCGACCTACGATCCGCATGAGTTGGCGGGGGTACAGCCGAAAGTCACCGCGGAGCCCTGGTAGGCTGTCCAGACGAGCGCAGGCGTGCTGCCGCGCGCCTTGGGCAGGCCGGAGGTCTACCCTACTCCAATCCGGCGGCGCGAGCCGAGACTCGCGCGAGGCTTGCCCAATCCTGGTCGGCCTGCCCGTGCGCCAGGGCATCGATGAACCGCTCGCGGATTGCACTGGCGAGCGGCATGGGCGATTCGCATTCGAGCGCCGTGTCCAGCACCAGCCGTACATCCTTCAACCCGAGCCGCAATCCGAAGCCGGCCGGTTCGAAGCGCTCGTCCGCGATGATCCCGCCGTAATTTGCGTAGACCGGTGATGCGAAGAGCGCATTCATGACTTCGAGGAACAGATGACGGTCCACTCCCGCCTTTCGCACCATGGCGAAGGCTTCGGAAAACGTCTCCAGCAGGCTCGCGAGCATGAAATTGCCGCACAACTTCAGGGCGTTCGCCTGCCAGGGTTCCGTCCCGGCAACGTAGGTCGCGCGCCCGACGGCGTCGAAAACCGGCCGGAAGCGGTCCACCTGCTCTCTGGTTCCGGCGGCCACGACCAACAGTTTTTTAACGGCCGCGGCTTCGGGGCGTCCAAAGACGATGGCACTGACGAAGCCTTGGCCGCGCTTGCCGTGTTCCGCGTCCAGGCGCCGCGCCAGCGCCGTGCTGATCGTGCTCGAAGAAATGTGTACCGCGCCCCGTGGGAGTCCGGCGGCGATTCCTTGTTCGCCCAGGACCGCCTGTTCGACGGCGTGATCGTCGCCTAGCATCGTGATGGCCGCCTCGGCATCCCGGCAGGCCTCGGCGGGAGTTGACGCGACGCTCGCGCCGTCGGCCGCGAGCGCTTCGGCCTTCTCGCGAGTCCGATTGTACAAGGTGACCGCATGCCCGGCCCGCAGCAGATTGCGCGCCATCCCGCTTCCCATCTTTCCCAGTCCGATAAAGGCAATCTTCATGACTTTCAGGATACCGGCGACACAATGGACACGGCGATATGCGAACCTGGATGGGTGATGTTTCGTACGGCAACTGCTTTACTGTTTTGCGCCGGTGTGTTAGCCGCTCAGGGCTTCGACGTGGTGATTGCCAACGGCCGGGTCATGGATCCGGCAACCAATCTGGATGCCATCCGGTTTATTGGCATCCGCGCCGGAAAGATCGCGGCGATTTCCGAGGCCCCGCTGCGAGGCCGGAACATGTTGGATGCTCGCGGACTGATCGTCGCGCCGGGCTTCATCGATCCGCATTCCCATGGCCAGACCCCGGAGAACTACGCATTCAAGGCGCGCGACGGCGTGACTACGGCGCTTGAAATGGAGGTCGGGGTATCGCCGGTTTCGCCCTGGTACCAGGCCAGGGAAGGGAAATCGTTGATCAATTTCGGCGCCACGTCGGGCCACCTGCCGGCGCGCATGGCCGTGATGCATGACACCGGCACCCTGCTGCCGCGCGACAACGCAGTGACCCGCGCGGCCACTCCGGACGAGCAGCGCGAGATCCGCGCGCTTGTAGCGAAGGGTCTCGACGAGGGCGCCCTGGGGATCGGCATGGGTATCGCCTATATTCCGCTGGTGGGCCGCGAGGAGATTCTCGACCTCTTCCGCCTTGCCGCCGAACGCCACGCCGTGATCTACGTCCACATTCGCAACGGCGGCCCCCTGGAGCCCGGCGTGGTCGACGCCCTGCAGGAGGTCATCGCCGATGCCGCCGTCACCGGCGCCAGCGTGCACGTCGTCCATATCACCAGCATGGCGCTGCGAGAGACGCCGCTCTGCCTCAAGATGATCGCCGGAGCGCGGAGCCGTGGCCTCGACATCACCACCGAAGCTTATCCCTACACCGCCGGCATGACCGATCTGGGCTCAGCGATCTTCGAGCCGGGGTGGGAGGAGCGCCAGGGCGGCATCACCTATCACGATCTGCAATGGGCTGCCACAGGCGAGCGGCTGACGGCCCAGAGCTTCGCCCGCTACCGTAAGCAGGGCGGAATGGTCGCGATCCACTCCATTCCCGAGGAGATCGTCAAACTTGCCATGGCAGAACCGACCGTGATGATCGGCAGCGACGGGATCCTGGACCATGGCAAGGGCCATCCGCGGGCCGCGGGGACGTACTGCCGCATCCTCGGCCATTACGTGCGAGAAGAGCACGCACTGACGCTGATGCAGGCCCTGCGCAAGATGACGGTGATGCCGGCGGATCGCCTGGGCTTGAAAAACAAGGGAAGGATCGCGGTCGGGGCGGATGCCGACGTCACGATGTTCAACCCGGCGACCGTGATCGACAAAGCCACGTTTGACCATCCCGCGCAGTATTCCGAAGGCGTGCAGTATGTACTGGTCGGAGGAACGCTCGTCGTGAATCACGGCCAGTTGGTCGAGGGCGTGTTTCCGGGCCGCGGAGTGCGCCGCCACAATTAGTGCAGGGAAACCGAGCCGCGAACGGATTCGAGCAGCTTAGCGGGGTGGTAACCCGCACCGTCCTTGAAGACGATGCGGATCTTCCGGATGTCCGCAATTTGCGCCGCCGGATTGCCGTCGATCACCACCAGGTCGGCCGCTTGCCTTCGGCACCGTGCCGATGTGGTCGAGTTGCCCCAGGAACTCGGCGCCGTTGTAAGTCGCGATCTGGATGGCTTCCACCGGCGTGAAGCCGCCTTCCACCAGCAGTTCGAGATTGCGCTGATCCGCAAATCCGGCGAGCGCGCCGCCATTGCCGGTGGGGTCCGCCCCGAACATCAGCAGGCCGCCGGCCTTCACAAACGCTCGTTCGAACTCCAGCTCCTTCTTCAGCCTGGGCGATGAAGTGAGCTTCGCCGGCTCCGAACGGGCGCGCGCACCCAGATAGCTGACAGCGGCCTCCGGCGAAAGCGCGTCCAGAAAGCGCTGTTCCAGCGGCGGCTCTGCGCCGTCGAAGGCCTCGAACACCGCAAGCGTGCGAGGTGATCGCCACGTGATGCCGTCACCAGGTCGGCGATCATGTCCCTGACGGGCTGTCCGCCGATGTCGAGCCTGGCCGATTTCGCCCGCGCGTGACGCCTTGCGGCGGGCACTGGTCGGGCTGCTTACCGGGATGGAACTCGGTATCGACCAGCAGGCCATGCTCCAGGTTGTCGATGCCGATGGCGGCCGCCTCGCGGAAGCCGATCGGAGCACAGGTGCCCGGTGACTTTGATGCCGTGCCGTGCGCCGCATCGCACCGCCGCCTTGAGTTCCGCGCGCGTAATGTTCATGTAGGCCTTGAACGAGGTCACGCCCTCGTACGCCCAATAATCGACGGTGCGCGACGGCGTCATCCGGGCCGCTGAGTTCGTGCATCTGCGGACCGGCGATCGAGTGGCCGGAGCCTTCCAGGTACGGCCCGGTAATAAACAACTGCGGACCCGGCATGCGGCCCGCATCGATCAGCCGCTTGATATTGAGGTCCGTGTACGGCTCCAGGCTGCCGGCCGTGCGCGCCGTGGTGACTCCGCTCGCCAGATACAGCCGCGGAAAACTGAAGGCCTGCTCCGTATACATCGGGATGCCGCCGCCCGAGGGGTAGAACAGGTGCTCGTGCATGCCGACCAGGCCGGGAATCACCGTGCTGCCGGTAAGATCCATCGTCCTGCGCTCCCGCGGGAACGGCGATCGACGCCGGCGGCGCCGACGGCCGCGATTTTCCCGTGGTCGATGACCACCGTCTGGTTCTTCCAGCGGCGCGGCGCCCGTGCCGTCGATTACCCGGACGTGCTCGCAGCACCATCACCGGGGCATTCACCGTCACAGAAACGGCTGCAGTGCCCGGCATAAAGCGGCCCTGCGCGAAGAGCGCGGCGGCCAATAGACAGAACTGCGCAAAGCTTGGCGGATTTCACAGGCGATCAATTATAGAAGTTCCGGTCCCAGGCGTGCCGCTTGAGGCTGGCAGCGTTTCCTCGGCAAGGCGGCCGAAGATCGGACAGCGCGGCTGTTCTTTCGGCGTGCTCACCGTGCGCATGCCCGGTATGACGGTGGACACCGCCGGATGTCGACAGGCAGAATCGGAGCGCGGTGTCGGGCAGCTCCGCCGGCTCCGCGCCAGATCCTCCAGCAGGCCGCTCACGTGCTCCACCACCTGCTTCTTGCGGTCGCCGCGGAAATAATATTCGCGGAAATCGCCCGGCGGGAATCGTGTCTGCTCTCGTCATCGTGCCGCTCAGCGCGCCTTCGTCCAGCGGCACCCGCGCCAGCACCCCGATATTCTCTTCCAGGCAGAGCGGCAACAAGTTCGCGTTTCGGGCGTCTGGTCGAAGATGTTGTAGATCACCTGCACGGCATCGATCAGGCCGGTGCGGATCAGCGTCCAGCACCGAATCCGGGATCGTGCTCCGTTGATCGGAGATGCCCACCGCGCCGCACTTTGCCCGACGCTTCAGCTCTTCGAAAGCGCGGCGCCAGTCGTCGGCATCGGTCCAGAATTCCGGTTGCCAGACGTGAAGTTGCAGCAGGTCGATGGTGTCCAGCCCGAGATTGCGCAGGCTCTCTTCGGCGCACTCCATGATGTACGGAGTACGGGAAGACCTGGCTGATCGGCGTGCCCGGCCGCGCCGGCCACATGCGATTCTTCGGCGGCACCTTGGTCGCCACATAGATCTTGTGGCCGGTCTCGCGAACTATCTGTGCCCACCAGTTGCTCGCTGTGCCCGTCGCCGTAAGCCAGACGCCGTATCGATCAGGTTGACGCCCAGTTCGATGGCGCGCTGAGGGCCGACCACGACTCATCGTCCGTGCCGCCGAGCCATTGCTTTCCGCCAATGCCCCAGGCGCCGTATCCGATTTCACTGACTTCGAAGTTGGTCCTGCCGAGTTTTCGATAGCGCATGCTCAATTTCCGGATACTGCAATCGTAACGCCGTGAGGGCTGGTTACGCTGCCCACCTTCAGGATCACCTCGGCCGCGCCGGCCGTGAGGCCCGAAGGAATCTGAACATTGACCTGGATCACGCCGGCCACCAGGCCCGGCGCGCCGCCCGCATACTGCACCGTCGCGGGTTTTCCGCCGACCGTGCAGTCACCGTCTGCAGGGGAAGCGGCAGGGTCGTACCCGGTGGGTACGCCGTCCTGTCCGCCCGGATTGGTCTGGCCCAAGCCGGTGGCATAAAGCGAAACATAGCTGCCGGCATTGGCCGGGTTGGCCGCTCCGTTCACGTCGGAATTCTGGTTGATCGCGGCCGCCTGCCCGCTTCCGCAGTCGTTCAGCGTGAACAGCGCGGGCGCCACCGGCGCCAGGGCCACGCTTGCCGGGGCGGCGACGTTCCCGTTGTATTGCGTGGTCACCTGCACCGTCGATCCCGGTGACGCCGAAAGGCACGATCGCTGCCACCTGGTTCGCCGAAGCATACAGCACGGGTCCCGGAATGTTGTTGAAGTAGACGCTGGTGCCGCCAGTGATGTCGGGCACCTGTCCAGCCGGGTTCAGTTGGAACGTGGTCAGCAGCGACGGCCCCAGACCCGCTCCGTACAGCACGACCACCTCACCCGGTGCGAGCGAGCCCGTCTGGTTGCGTGGCGCCATTCGTCACCGCCGCCACCTTCAGTCCATAGCCGGAAGAGGTCAGCATGCGGATGGCGTTGTTGGCGGTATCCGCGATGTAGACGTTGCCGGCGGCATCCAGCGCGAGGCCGAGGGAACGTTCAGGCTGGCCGTGGTCGCCAGGCCGCCGTCCCCCGATAGCCGACCGTGCCGTTGTCCCGCGACGGTTGCGATCAAGCCGTTCGGAAAGATCTTGCGGACGCGCGTGCTGCCGTCGGCCATGTAGAGGTTGCCCGGCGTGTCCACCGATACCGAGCTCGGATTGCCGATCTGCGCCTGCGTGGCGGTGCCGCCATCGCCGGAGTAGCCGGCGAGGCCGTTGCCCGCGATCGTGCTGATGAGGCCGGTGGTGTTCACCAGCCGGATCACGTTGTTACCGGTATCGGCGATGTAGATGTTGCCCGCGGAGTCCACGGCCACGCCCTGCGGGCCGTTGAGCTGCGCGCTGGTGGCGGGGCCGCCGTCGCCGCGATAGCCCGCGTAGCCGTTGCCCGCAATCGTGGTGATGGTGCCGCCGCTGGAGACCTTGCGGATCCGGTTGTTATTGAAGTCCGCGATATACACATTGCCCGCGGCATCCACCGCCACCGCGGTCGGTGTGTTGAACTGAGCGGTGCCGGCCGCGCCGCCATCGCCGCCGTAACCCGCCGTGCCGTTGCCGGCGACAGTCGAAATGTTGCCGCCGGAGTCGACCTTGCGCACGCGCGCATTGCCGCTGTCGGCGATGTAGACGTTGCCCGCGGAATCCACCGCGATGCCCTGCGGCGTCTTCAATTGCGCGCTGGTCGCCGAGCCGCCATCGCCGCCGTTGCCGGCCGCGCCGTTGCCGGCGAAGGTGACGATATTGCCGTCCTTGCCGACCTTGCGCACCACATTGTTGCCCGTGTCGGCGATGTAAAGATTGCCCGCGGTGTCGACAGCGACGCCTTGCGGCGAGTTCATCTGCGCATTGCGGGCGGGTCCACCGTTACCGGAATAGCTGCTCACGCCGTTGCCGGCGATGGTGCTGATGGTGGTGCCGGCAATCTTGCGAATCCGCTGATTCAATGCGTCCGCGATGTAGAAGTTGCCGGAGCCGTCGATGGCAAGGCCGGTCGGATAATCCATGACCGCGCTGGTGGCCGCCCCGCCGTCCCCGCCGAAGCCCGCCGCGCCGGTTCCGGCGATCGTGCTGATATTGCCCGAGGTGATATCGACCTTGCGAATCTTGCCGTCGCCGTTTTCGAGAATATACATGTTGCCGGAGGAATCGACCACCACGCGAGATCGGGGTGAGCAATGCCGCTTTGGTCGCCACGGCGCCGTCGCCGGTCGATCCGATGGCCAGGTCGCCCGCCACGGTATTGATGAGGCCGTCGGTCGTCACCTTACGGATGGCGGCGTTGCCGGTGTCGGCGATGTAGACGTTGCCCGACGAGTCCACCGCCACGTCCGGAGGGGCTGTGGAGTTCCGCGTCCACGGCAGCCGCGGTATCGCCCGCGAAGTTCGGGTAGCTGTCGCCCGCGAAGCTGTTGATGATGCCGTCGGTAGTCACGATCCGGATGCTGTTATCGCCGGTATCGGCGATGTAGACGTTGCCGTTCTTGTCCAGGGCCACGCCCTTAGGCAGTTTCAGCAGCGCGGTGTTTGCCGGACTGCCGTCGTTGTAGGTGCGGGGTCCGCCGTTGCTGGTGAGACCGGTGCCGGCAAAGGTGTTGATGACGCCGTCGGTGGTGACGATGCGGACGCGGTTGTTACCGAATCGGCGATGTAGATGTTGCCCGAAGGGTCCACCGCCATGCCCTGTGGGCTGTTCAACTGCGCCTTGATTGCGAGTCCGCCGTCGCCCGAATATCCCGCGCGCGAGGTGCCCGCCACCAGCGTCAGTGTACCCCCGGCGCTGATCTTAAAGACAGCATTCGACGCGCTGAAGTACACGTTGCCCGCGGAATCGGTGGCCACGCGCGCGGGCTGTCCGATCGAGATGCCGGTGGCCGCGACCGGAGTGGCCGGCGGCGCGCCCCCAGCGACCGTGGAGATCGTGTATTGCTGCGCCAGCGCGAGTGTTCCGGTCGCCAGCAGCAGGGAAAATTTCACCATGGAAACGTCAAGTCCTTTCCGATAACTCATGAAGCTAAAGCGTCCTCGACCGCCGCAAGGGCCTGTGCGCACGCCGCGCGGTCCACATCGTAATGCGTCACCGCGCGCATCTGGCGCTCGTTGATGGAATTGATCAACACCCCGCGCTGCCGGAGGCGCGCGCTGATTTCGGCCGGAGCGACTCCGGTCCCGCTTACATCAAAAATCGTGATATTGGTGGCGACCTTCGCCGGATCTACCGCGATGCCGGGAACGCGGCTCAGGCCTTCCGCCAGAAACTTCGCATTGCAGTGGTCTTCCGCGAGCCGCTTGGGAGTCTCTTCGAGCGCGATCAGGCCCGCCGCCGCCAGCACGCCCACCTGCCGCATGCCGCCGCCCAGCCGCTTGCGATAGAGGCGGCCTTTCGCAATCAGGTCCGCCGGTCCGGCCAGCATCGAGCCAACCGGCGCGCCGAGCGCCTTCGAAAGGCAGAACATCACCGTGTCCACCGGGGCGACAATTTCGCTCACCGGCAGGCCCGTGGCCGCCGACGCATTGAATACGCGAGCGCCATCCATATGAACGCGGATGCCGCGCTCATGCGCGCCCTCGCAGATTTC
Source organism: Terriglobia bacterium (assembly GCA_963796675.1). Classification (GTDB taxonomy): domain Bacteria; phylum Acidobacteriota; class Terriglobia; order Bryobacterales; family Bryobacteraceae; genus CAWCDJ01. The sequence continues at coordinate 120,799 of CAWCMS010000007.1, read as the reverse complement.
GCGTATCACCGCAGGCGGATAGACCGTGCCGCCGTGCATGTTGTGGGTATTTTCGATGCGATGGCGCCGGTGGGCGCCGCATGGGGTCCCAGGGGTTTGATGACGCGGCGCACTTCGTCCCAGCGTCAGAATCCCGTCGCTCGTCGGGATCGCGCGCACCAGGCAGCCCGAAAACCAGGCCACCATCGAAAGCTCGTAATCCAGAATGTGGGCGCGGGACTCGCAGATCACTTCCTGCCCGTGCTCGGTCAGCAGCTTGATGCCGATGGTGTTGCCCATCGTGCCGGTGGGGACGAACAGCGCCGCCTCCTTGCCCGCGATCTCGGCTGCCCGCCGTTCCAGGCGGTTGACGGTCGGATCCTCGCCGTACACGTCGTCGCCGACTTCGGCTTCCATCATGGCCCGCCGCATCTCGGGGGTCGGCTTAGTCACTGTATCGCTGCGCAGATCGATCATTCCGAAAGGAACTCCTGAAACACTTCGTTCGAGAGAAGCACTCCGCGGCCGGTCAGGCGAATCGTTCCGTCCGCGGATTCCAGCAATCCTGCATCCACAAAGCGGCGGATCGGCTCCTCATAGCGTTGCCACTCCTCGCCGGTCGGCCGAATCCCTTCCATCAAGCGCAGCCCGACGAAGAACCGCTCATCGGCGTGCGCCGGAGCGGGCTCTTCCGTTCGTCCTGCGAGGTACTCCTCCACGGACTCCGCATTTTGCCGGCGGATGCGGCCGTCGAAAGAGTGGGCGTCCGCGCCGAAGCCGACGTACGGCTCCAGCTTCCAGTACTTCAGATTGTGTCGCGATTCCCGCCCTGGTGTGGCGAAATTGGAGATCTCGTAGCGCCGGATCCCCAGCGCCTCCAGTCGCTCCACGGCGATTTCGTAGAACCGGGCGGTCTCCGCGTCGGAAGGTGTGTCCGCGGCTCCGTAGCGCACCCCGCCGAGCAGCATCTCGCGCCCGAGGCGGCTGTCCTCATCCACTTCCAGCATGTAGACCGAAACGTGCTCCGGAGCGAGGCGCTCGATCCAATCGAGCGATTCCCGCCACCCGGCCTCAGTCTGGCCGGAAAGGCCCGCGATCAGGTCGATATTGAAGTTGCCAATGCCGGCCGCGCGCAGCGTTTCGACTTCCCTGCGTACGGTCTCCGCGTCGTGCTTGCGGCCCGTCCGCCGGATCTCGATATCGACGAACGACTGCACCCCCAAGCTCACGCGGTTGATGCCTGCATCCGCCCACGCCCGCGCCAGGTCCGCGGTGATGCCGCCCGGCGCGGCTTCCATGGTGGCCTCGGCCCAGGGCCGCCCGGGGATGAGGTCCAGGATGGGCCGCAGTTCCTCGGCGTTCATCTTGGCGGGAGTGCCGCCGCCCAGATAGACGGTCTCCGGAGTCCATTCCCACTGGTGCAGACGAATCTCTTCCGCGAGCGCGGCGAGATACCGCGTTTCGAGCGCACGCGGGTGCACGCCCGATGCAAAATTGCAGTACGTGCACTTCTGCGCGCAGAAGGGATAGGAAATATAGACTCCTGGCACTCTTCTGATTGTAACGGGCCACACCAGTGGGCGTGCATTGCAACGCTGTGAAAACGCGTCACGGCGTTGCTACCATCGGGAAGTGGGCTTCTACCTCTGGTTCGACGACGAACTTGCCTGGGCGCAGGGCACCTACGAATACCGCCCTATGGGCACGGCCGTCATCGCCGCGACCGACCTGTTCCGACGCCGCGACTTCGATCCGCGGGGCAAAACTAAGCCTCCGCGAACCGCCCGATTTGCCGGGCAGTTCGCGTCGCTCGGCCACGTGAACCATCAGCTTAAGCAGCGTCGCAAGCCATGATTGTGGGGCAGGCATTCAGCCGGCTTCAGCCTGCATCGGGCTTCAGCCCGATTTGATGGCAGGCAGGCTGAAGCCCGCCGCGGGTTGAAACCCGCCCCACAATTCTAGTGGGCCGCGCGCGCCAGGTCGTTTGCCGCCCCCTGAATCACTTCGCCGGCGTTCTCCAGCACCTTGCCGACCTTGACGATCTCTTCATCGGCCTGCTTCCACTCGTTCTGTTCGATGCTCTCCCGCACAGCCGGCAGAGTCTTCACGCCGTAGCCGGTGTAGTAGCCGGGCGCGTAGATCTGGTGCTTGAACCAGGGGCGATTCGGCAGTCCCTGGTCTGAGGTCAACGCACGTTCCACTTCGATCAGCTTCGTGTTGGCCTCCCGCAAGGCGGCCCGCGCCAGCGCCGAGCCTCCATTCTGGTTTGCGCGAGCAAGGGCCTCGTCGTAATCGCGGCTCACCCGTTCGAGTGCCGCCACGCCGTTTTCGAGCGGCGCGAAATTCAGGAACGGCGGCACGGTCTCTTTCGTGGGCAGGACGGTCTTGTTCCGCGGATCTTCGACCAGCTTGTAGGTGCCGTCATCGAGCATGCGGTTGCGTTCGATGGCCTGGTCGCGGCGGTCGCGCGCCAGCTTCTCGACTTCCGCCACGTAGCGCTTCACGGTATCGGTGAAATCGTCGAAATCGAAGGGCAGCAACTCCGCGTCGGCAAGCCGCATGGCCGCGGTTCCGGCCGTCTGTGCCAGTGCGCGCCCATAGACGAAATCGCCGTCGGAGAAGTGCGTGTACCAGTAGAAATCGTCGTAGATGGAGTGGTAGATGCCGCTGCCGCCTTCACCGCCGAAGCCGAAATTGACCGAGGCGATGCCCAGGTGATCGAGGAACGGCGAGTAATCGGAGCCCGAGCCCAGCGCGGCGATCCGCAGGTCAGGACGGGTGCGCGCCTCCTGGCGGTCCTGCGGCGTTCCCATCGTCGCAGTCAGGCGCCGCGCCTGCATCCGCTTCCACACCGTTACGCCCGTCTCCGGATCCTGGATGTCCTTTGCCACCGAGTTCAGGAACCGCTCGAGTGTGTGCGACCCTTCGACCCCCAGGTAACCGCGGCCATTGCCATCCGAGTTCAGATAAACGGCCGCCTTCTTCGTCAGCTCCTCGGCATGTGTTTCCGCCCACTCGGTCGAGCCGAGCAGTCCCGGCTCTTCGCCGTCCCACACGCAGTAGACGATGGTGCGCTTCGGCTTCCATCCCTGCTTGACGAGCGACGCCAGGCCGCGCGCCTCTTCCATCAGCGCCACGGCGCCGGATATCGGATCTTCGGCGCCGTTGACCCAGGCGTCGTGGTGGTTGCCGCGGATCACCCATTCATCGGGATAGGTCGAGCCGGGGATGGTGGCGATCACATCGTAGAGCGGCTTGAGGTCCCAGTTGAAGGCGAGCTTCAGATGCACCTTGGCGGGCCCGGGTCCGATGTGATAAGTGATGGGCAGCGACCCCCGCCACGCGGCCGGAGCCACCGGACCGGTCATCGCGGCCAGCAGCGGTTGCGCGTCGCCGTAGGAGATCGGCATCACCGGAATCTTCATCAGGGTGATGGCATCCTTCAGAGGCAGGCGCTTGGCGTCCTTCGTCGCTCCCACACCGGGCGTCAGCGGATCGCCAGGGTACACCGGCATGTCCATCACGCTGCCGCGCTGCGCGCCGTTCGAATTGCGGAACGGTCCGTTGGGAAAGACGTCGCCTTGCGCGTAACCGTCGTCGTGCGGATCGGAATAGATGAGGCAGCCGATAGCGCCGTGCTCGGCCGCCACCTTCGGCTTAATGCCGCGCCAGGACCCGCCGTAGCGCGCGATCACGATCGCTCCCTTCACCGAAATCCCCAGCCGCTCGAGCGCTTCGTAATCGGCGGGAACCCCGTAATTTACGTAGACCAGCGGCGCGGTCACATCGCCATCGGCCGAGTACGCGTTATAGACCGGCAGTTGTTCCTCGTGCTGCGAAGAGGTGGGATCCTTAGCCTCGGTCGGCTCCATCAGCTTGGCCGTGAAATGCGAGGGTTCCACCAGTTCGAGCGAACGCTCCTTCGGGGTAGGGAAGAGGACGTCGAAGCTTTCGATATGCGCGTCCAGGCCCCACTCCTTGAACTGCGCCAGGATCCACTCGGCGTTCTCCTTGTCGTAGGCCGAGCCTACATGGTGGGGTCGCGCGGAGAGCCGCTGCATATAAGCCCGCATGTTATCGGGCTTCGGAATCTCCCGGAACTTCGTCTCCCACTCATGCTGTGTTTGCGCCGCTTCGTTCGAGTAGCCGCGCAGGGGTCCCGACTCCGCACCGAATAGGCAGGTACATAAGAAACAAGCCAGTAAAGGTCTCATAGGGGTTAGGATCGATTCTACCGCGCCCCGGGAGGTTCCGGTGGCATGGATGAAATCGGATGCCGGATGCATTTTAGAGGGTATGATTCGAATGCTCGCTCTTTCGTTGCCCGTGCTGGCACTTTCCCTGATGTCGGGTATCTCCGCCCTCCGGGCCGCGGAGATGCCGGCCGTCGGATCGCCGGCGCCCGACTTCACGCTGCCTTCTCAGGAGGGCAAGACCGTCAGCCTGAAGGATTTTCGCGGCCAGTGGGTGGTCCTCTACTTTTATCCCAAGGACATGACCCTGGGCTGCACCATCGAAGCCCACAACTTCCAGCGCGACCTGGATCAATACTCCGCGAAGAAAGCGGCGATCCTCGGGGTGAGCGCGGATAACGTCGATTCGCACCAGCAGTTCTGCACCAAGGAAAGCCTGACGTTCCGCCTTCTGGCCGATCCCGGCAAGCAGGTGATTTCGAGCTACGGCTCGCTCTCGCCCAACGGCATGGTGGCCTCGCGCAATACGTTCCTGATCGATCCGCAGGGCGTGATCCGCAAGGTTTACACCAAGGTGAATCCGAATCCGCATAGCCAGGACGTACTGGCCGATCTCGGCGAGTTGCAGAAGAAAGCGGAGTAAGAGGTCCGGGCGGCGCGGACTATAATCGGCTCGGATGAGGCGAAACGCGGAGGAGTTCGAGCGGGTCGCGCTGGTGCACACGCCGGGGCTGCTGCGGTTCGCCGTCCGCCTGACGCGCGACCGGTTTTCGGCTGAGGACCTGGTGCAGGAGACTCTGCTGCTGGCCTGGCGCAGCTTCGGCCGGTTCGCCGAAGGCACCAATGCGCGCGCCTGGCTCTTCCGCATCCTTATGAATTGCTTTCGTGGAGAGCACCGGAAGGCGCGGACGTCGGCGCAGGTGGTTGTGCTCAGGCCCGAGATGCGCGCCGTATCGGGGTCGATTGACGACTCGGTCGAAGTGCTCCAGGCGCTCGAGCGTCTGGGCGCGGACCATCGCGAGGCATTGCTGCTCGCCGTAGTGGAAGGCTTTACGTGCCGTGAAATGGCGGAGATTCTCTCGGTTCCCATGGGCACCGTGATGTCGCGATTGAGCCGGGCCCGCGAGGCGATGCGCGAAGCCCTGGCGCCCCGCGGCGGACGATGCGGCGAAAGAGTGGCTCGATGAACTGCGGCGAATTGCGGAACCTGGCGCCCCTCTACCTCTCGGGCGAGCTCGAAGGCGAATCGCGTCGCGAGTTCGCGTCGCACCTTTTGGAATGCGCGGCGTGCGCTCGCGAGATCCGCGAGCAGGAACTGCTCGACGCGCGGCTGGCCCAGGCGTTGGCGCAAGACTTGCCGGATTCGACCCGGGTGGAGCAGGCGATCCTCCGGCAGATCTCTTCGAAACGGCCGGCGCCCCGATGGATGTCCGCCGCCGGCGCGATGGCCGCGGCCGTCGTGCTTGGCGGATTCCTTCTATTCACGCACGTTCCTCGCGCCTATGCGGATGCTGTGCGAGATCACCAGGCTGAGGTGGTCGAAAAGCAGCCGCGGCACTGGCGAACCAACTCCGCCGAAATCGCCGCTCTGACGTCGCAGGTGGGGCTTTCCTTCTACCAGGCTGCGTCCCTGGCGCCCGCGGGCTACACGCTGGAGTGCGCGAAGTTCTGCGGGCTCGATCGCAGACGGACGCTGCATCTGGTCTTCACCAATGGCGCCAGCAAGGTGTCGGTTTACGTGAGCCCCCATGCGGCCTCCGCAGCAGGGGTTCGCATGGTGACGCTCGGCTCCGAGCGCCTCGCGGCATTCGAAACCGGCCATTTCAGCGCCCTGGTGGTGACCGCCGGCGCCTCGCCCGAATGCCAAGAGTTTGCGCAGTGGACTGCGACACGCCTGTAATCAGCCCCTGAGGGCCTGGTTCGGATCGATCGAGGTCGCGCGCCTTCCCGGAATCCAGCACGCCACGAGCGCTACTGCCAGGAGAACGCCGCTCGCCAGGAGATAGGTGGCCAGGTCCGAAGGGCCGATTCCGTAAAGTAGATTTCCCATCAGCTTCGAGGCACACGCGGCGATGCCGATCCCTGCCGCGACGCCGGCACCCGTGAGCAGGATACCTGAACGCAGGATCTCTCGGGCGATCTGACTGGGCCGTGCGCCGAGTGCCAGGCGGATGCCGATCTCCCGTTTTCTTTGAGAGACCATATACGCCATGACTCCGTAAAGCCCGATCGCGGCGAGCGTCAGGGCCATGACTGAAAACAACCCGATAAGCAGCGTACGAAATCGCGTTTGGGCCAGCGTGCCGGTGAGGGCGGCAGGTAAGGGCCTGACGCCGTAAACGGGCTGCCCCGGTTCGATCTCCTGCACCGCCGCGCGCGCTGCACCGGCCAATGCAAGCGGGTTCTGCGTTTGCAACAGGATGTCGGAGTCGGGCCAGTAGCGCAGGTAGCCGCAGCCATAGATCAGCGGGTGCGGTTTCGCGTTGCCCCCATCCTCGCGCGCATCGGCCACTACGCCCACCACCCGGGTGGCCGCATCGCCCTGCGGCCCTTGCAGCACGGTTCGTCCGATTACCTCGCGTCCCCGGAAATAGCGGTCGGCAAAACTCTGGTTCACCACCATCTCGAAAGGGTTTTTCGCGTCGGTGTTCATGCGGCAGGTCCGGCCGGCCAGGATCGGAATGCCCACGGTTCGAAAATAGTCCGACGTCACCATGCGCCACGAGGTGAAGCGCAGCGTCCCGCCGGGCGCCGGCTCTCCCGCGATTTCGAACTCCCGGGGCCAGCTTGGATCCACGCCGGGCAGGCCGGTGGACATCGACACCGCCGCCACGCCCGGAAGTGACGCGAGGGCGCGCAGAATCCGGGCGTGCCGTTGTACCGTTGCATCGGGTGCCTCGCCCGGAGTGGCCGCCACGTGCAGCGTCAGGATGTGCTCCGGATGGAAGCCGAGCGGCGCGTCCTGCAATCGCAGCAGGCTCTGCAGAAACAGCCCGGCTCCGATCACCAGCGCCGTTGCCAGCGCGATCTGCCCCGACACCAGAACTCGCGAAAGCCGTTGCCTGCCGCCCGCGAGACCCCGGCCCGCCAGTCGCAACGTCGCCGCGAGGTCCTGCCGCACGGTCTGCAGAATCGGCGCCAGCGAGAAGATGACTGCTGCCAGTGCGCTAATTCCCACCAGTGCCGCGGCCATTCTTCCATCGACCGCGACTTCGCTGATCCGTGGGATATCGGGAAGCTGTTTCCGCAGAAAATCGATTCCCGCGGCCGTCGCGAGGAGTCCCAACAGGCCGGCCGTAAAAGCGTAGATCAGCCCTTCCGCGAAAAGCTGGCGGGCGATGTCGCCGCGTCCCGCTCCGAGAGAGGTCCGGGTGGCGATCTCCGCCGCGCGGCTGTTCATCCGTGCGAGCAGCAGACAGGCGGCGTTGGCGCACGCAATCATCAGGAGCAGGCAGGCCGAGCCGAAGAGGAGCCACAGCGCCAACCGGACCCGCCCGACCAGTTCCTCCTTCAGCGGGTCGATCGACACGCTCCATCCGGCATCGGTCTTCGGATATTGCTCTCCCAGCCTTCTCTGGACTCCCGCGAGGTCCGAGTGTGCCTGTGCCAGCGTCACACCCGGCTTGAGCCTGCCGATCGCGCTATAGAGGCGCGCCTCGCGCAGCCGCAGGACGCCAGGCGGATCCTGCCGCGGCACCCAGAGATCCGTGGCCGGGGACGGATACTGAAAGCGGCGCGGCATCACTCCGACAATCACGAAGCGTCGCTTCGCCAGTTCCATAGTGCGCCCGAGCGCCGCCGGATCGGACGAGAAGCGCTTCCGCCAGAAGGCGTCGCTGATTACGACGGCCAAAGGCCCGCCGAAGCCTTCCTCGGCCGGCGTAAATACCCGGCCCACTTCGGGCGCCATGCCGAGGACCGAAAAAAGCCGAGGCGATACGAAGGCCCCCGATAACCGTTCCGGCGCCAGACCCGTGGTATCGGTGAGCGAATCCTGGTTCTGGCCGGCGACTGCTTCGAAGGCGGACGCATGTTGTTGCCAGTCCTCCAGCCGCCCCGGCGCCACGGGTGTCCGCGCGGCCGGGTCATCCGGTTTGGCCTCGTGGAGCGCCACGAGCCGGTCGGAGTCCGGATAGGGCAGCGGGCGGATCAGCACCGCGTCGATCAGCGAGAAAATCGTGCTGCTCGCCGCGATCCCCAGTGCCAGCGTCAGGATGACAGTGGCGGCAAATCCCGGGTTCCGCGCCAGGACGCGAGTCGCGTAACGGAAATCGCGAAGCCATCTTTCCACTCCTGGCCATCCCCAAGCGGCGCGGGAATCCTCAAGAAGCAGTGTTGTATTTCCGAATTGCTGTTTCGCTGCATACGGGTCGCCTGAAGCCGCCACCTTCATCCGGAGGTGCGTCTCCATCTCCTCACGCAAGTCGGCATCCATGGAATCGCGGTGAAAAACCGCCCTGAACTTCCGCCCCCATTCCGTCATCGCGATCTCCTACGCCGGCTGAATCACCCGCTGGATTGCAGCCATCACCCGCTCGAACTCCTCGACTTCCGCGCCGAGTTGCTTCCGGCCGGCCGGTGTCAGCGTGTAATAGCGCGCGCGCCGGTTCTTTTCCGATTGCCGCCACTCGGCCTTCACCCAGCCCTTCGTCAGCATCCTCTGCAACGCCGGGTAGAGAGAGCCTTCTTCCACCTGAAGGACATCTTCGGTGGTCTGCTGAATGTACTGGGCGATGCCGTAGCCGTGCATCGGCCCCAGGCGGGCGAGTGCCTTCAGAATCAGCATGTAGAGTGTGCCCGGGGGGATTTCGGTGCGCGTCGTTCTCATGGCTTCCATAGCTAAACTACTATAGTTTACCTAGGGAAGCAAGAGGGTCTGATCTCAGGCCTCTCCGGCTGACACTTGCGCATGCCCCAGCGCCGCCACCAAGGCCACGCCGCCCACGATATTCCCCAGGAGCACCGGAGGCAGGAAGCGGAAGAGGAAATCGCTCCAATCGGCGCTGCCGTTCATGACCGCGTACACCACTTTGACCGATCCTGCGATGCAGTGGTAGAAGCCGCCGAGGCCGATCAGGTAAGTCAGGATGAAGATGATCGTCACGCGCGCCGTGGCGGCCGCGGGCATCAGCCAGATCGTCAGAGCGATCAGCCATCCTGCCACCACCGCCCCCGCAAAGCCCGAGCCGAACGAAGCGGGAACCGAGCCAACGCAGGCTTGCCCAAGTGCCGACTCGACCTCGGGCGGGAACGCCAGCGCTTTACTCAGCAGCAGCGCGAACAACACCGTCCCCGCCAGATTGGCTGCCAGCACCACGCCCCATAGCCGCAGCACCCCCAACAGCGTCGCCAGATCCCGCTTCTGAAAGATCGGCAGCACCACGATCAGCGTGTTTTCCGTAAATAGCTGTTGCCGGCCGAGGATCACGATCAGGAAGCCAACCGCGTAGCCCATCTTCGAGACCAGCGGCGTCCAAAAGGTGTTGGGCAGGTGCGCCAGCAACAGGGCCTCGGCGAGCAGCGAGAACCCCATCGAGAGGCCGGCGGCCAGCGCCGACCATGCCAGAGCCGAAGGGGTCCGCTTCAGCTCTTCGAGTCCCTCCTGGTAAATCGCGGCGTGGACGATGTGGACGCCGATCGAGGCCCGCTTTTCGACCTGCCGCTGCTCGGCCTCCCGTAAGTGTGGCTCTTCGTGTTCCAGAAGAATCTATTCCCTGCCCATGCCGATTCTAAATCCACCGGCACGGCGGAAACAGTACTCGACCTGACGGTCTTTCGGCAGGAGTTGGTTGCCGCGGCGAGCCAGGTGCGTCGCATGCGCAGCCAGGTCGGCCAGCAGCGCGTCCCGGTCCGCCGGCGTCAATTCGAGGTTCGAGCCCATTCCGTACTCTACGCGCAGCCGCTTCGGCCAGAAAATACTCGGCGTTCCGGGCCCGGCCCACGTAATCTTCTCGTAGGGAATCAGGCGGCTCGCCAGCGCGTCGCGCACGACCAGTCCCTGGTTCGTGGTTTTGTACGTTTGCGGATAGGCGCACAAAAGCAGGATCAACAGCACGGGCCCGGCGATCCAGCACGTAGCCCGCATGACCGTGGCGGCGATGGCCAGAGCGATCGACGCCAGGATACACCAATCGATTCGTGACTTATGAGCCATTGGATTGCGTCCGTCAGGAAGGGTGGGGCAGGCCGCAAAGGCCCGCCCCGGTTCAGGTTACTGCCGCTTGGTTTTGATCTCCGCCAGGAGACGGTCGATCTCCTTTTCCTTCTCCATGGCGGCGAAGCGGCCCTCCACGTCGTCCGACAGCAGTTCGGATTTCGCCTGCGTGGCCGCTTCGGTATGCTGCACCTTGTCTCTCATGCGGTCGAAGGCGGCCGATTTCGAATCGTCGCCCATCGCGAGACCGGCTTCGTTTGCCTTCCCCATGGCCCGCGTACGCCGGTGCTGCGCGATGAGCATGTCGCTCTTCGATTGTGCTTCAAGCAGCTTCTGCTGCAGCTTCAGCAGGGCCGTTTTGAGATTGTCCACCTGCGTCTTCTGGTCTTCCACCTGCTGCCTCAGGCTTTCGGACATCGACCGGTGGCTCATGGCCCGCTCCACTGCCGCGCGCGCCAGTCCCTCGTCCTTCTTGTCCACAGCCATCTCGGCGCGGCGGACCCACTGCTGGTCGCTTTCTTCGTTCTCTCTCAGCTTTTTTTCTAAAACATGCTGATCGGCGATCGAAATCGCGACCTGCGTCTTCACCTGGAGCAACTGGTTCTGCATGTCCAGAATTACCTGCTTGATCATCTTTTCCGGATCTTCGGCCTTATCGATCAGGTCGTTGAGGTTCGCCCGGACCAGTGTTGCGACTCTCTCTAAAAGTGCCATGGTCATTACTCCTTTCGTGCCTTACTGCGCGGCCCCTTTTGCTTGCGTGTCCGGCTTGGGGCTTTTATCGCCGATTAACCGGACCTTCGAAAACAGTTCGTTGAACGGCATTCCCGAAAGCGTTTCGAAGAGCGCCGGGATCTGTGCCGCCATTTTGGTCAAATCGCCGGTGATTTTGCTCATCCCGGCCGTATCGCCGTTGCCTGTCGAAACGATAGTGATTTTGTCGACGTTCGCCAGCGGCGCGGCCAGCGCCCGCACCACTTCCGGCATGTTGGTGATCAGCTTGTCCACGATCGCGGCCTGGTTGAACTCCTGGTACGCCGCGGCCTTCACATTCATGGCCTTGGCTTCCGCCTCGCCCTTCTTGAAGATGACCTCGGCTTCGGCATCGCCCTGCGCCCGGATGGCAGACGCTTTACCATCGGCTTCCGTAATCAGCCGCAGTTTTTCTGCCTCGGCCAGCGTTTCGATGCGCTTGCGTTCGTACTCGGCCTGTTTCAGTACCGTGGCGATCAACTCGCGCTCGCGGCGGTTGATTTCCGCCTCCTGCACCAGCACTTCGTGCTCTTTTTCCACCTGGTGAATGGTGACTTCCTCGGCCCGCACCCTCTGCTGCATGATGTTGGTCTGGATATCGTACGCTTTGTCCGCCTGCGCCTGCTGCCGCTTCACCAACTCCAGGTACTCTGCCTTCTTCACTTCAAGATCGCGCTGCGCCTCGGCCTGCTTGGCCTGCGAGAGCGTCTCGGCCAGCACGCGCTCCTGGTCGGCCTGCGCCTTCGCCACCGCGGCCTCCCGCGCGGCTACGGCGCGCTTGATCGCCGTATCGCGATCCGCTTCCGCCGCCGCTACGTCCGCATCGCGCTTGATTCGCGCCACGTCCGGCCGGCCCATATTGCTGATGTACTCGTTTTTGTCGCGGACTTCTTTGATGGTGAACGAAATTACTGCGAGCCCCATCTTGTTCATGTCGTCGGCGCAGGTGGAGCGCATCCGCTCTCCCACCATTTCGGGCTGCTTGACGATCTCTTCCACGGTGAGCTGCCCGATGATGCCGCGCAGATGGCCTTCCATCACCAGGCGGATCAGGCCCTCCCGCTCCTCGGGTGGCTTGGTCAGGAACTGCTCGGCGGCGGTGAGGATCGACTCGGGGTCGCTCTTCACTTTGATCTGCGCCACCGCTTCCACCGTCACTGCCACACCCTGGCGGGTGTAGAGGTCCTGCTTCGGCGCCACGTCGAACGACATCAGCTCGAGCGAAAGCCCGCGGCAGCTCTCCACCATCGGAAAGATCACCGTACCGCGGCCCTTGACGACGCGCGTGCCGCGGAAGCCATAAACAATGATCGCCTCATGCGGCCCCGCCTTCCGGAACAGCCTGGCGAACATGGCCATCAGGAACACGATGACCAGAATCAACAAGAACGCGATCACTATAGTCGGATTACTCATAGACGTTTCCATTTACTTGAACTCCAGATCGCCCGTGGGATCTTCCCATGGGCGCACGTAGGCGATACCTTTCTCGTAGCGTGTCACCAATACCTCGGAGCCCTTAGTGATGGCGGCGCCATCCTCGCTCCGCGCGGCCGTGACTCGCCGCGTACCCTCTTGCGAATAGATCAGCTCTCCCGTGCCGCCCTGGCGGATCGGCAAACTCAGCTTTCCCAGCACGCCGACCATCTCGTAATCCACCGGATCGAGCGCCTGCTCGTGCGCCATCAGAACCTTCGCCAGGAACCAGAAGACCACCGACGCCGCGCCGATTCCGCTGACCGTCGCTACCGCGAGCGTCACCACGAACCACACGCCGTAGTAGTGCTGCAGCAGATATCCCACCCCGCCAAACCAGGAGAGGAACGCGGCAATCGTGCCGAAGTTCAACCAGGGGAGCTCCGAGCCGTGGGCGCCGCCGGCGTGGGGAACATGGATGCCATGGTGGAAATCGAGGTGCGGCAGGTGCAGATGCACGCTTCCGGCCAACAATGCCAGCACGCTCAGGCCAAATCCAACCAGAAAACAGACGAGGTAGAAATCCGACCAGTTCATGAACGCCTCCTCGACTTACCGTTCGCGGCCGCCGGCGCTTTCAGCACCTCGATCAGCCGCTCCGCCAGCCCCGGATTCTCCAGAATCGTCCCCAGCAGCACCAGGCACATCCGCGAATCGGCGTGCCGCGCCGTGGCCAACAGCGCGTGATGCAGATCCGGGTCGCGCGCAAAGCGCTCTGCCCCGCTGATCAGCCAGAGGTCGAGCTTATCTTCGAGCGCCCCGATATCCGAAACCAGTTCGTTCTGGTATCCTTCCGGGTCGTCCACCAGGTATCCCGGGTGGACCTTGAAGAACCGCGCCAGCAACATCCGGGTGGAGTTCGTCAGGTGCGGCCGGGCGCCGCTTTCGATCTGCGAAAGGTAGCTCTGGCTGATCGATTTGCCGAGCTCTTTCTGAATCAGCCGCGCCAGCTCCTGCTGCGAAAGTTCGCGGTCCAACCCGCGCAGCGCGCCCTCGACCTCCCGAAGGTATTTGATCTTTTCACCAAGTCTCATATCGCAATCTGCAATCATGCTATTGCAATATGCAATCGAAATCAAGAGGAAAATTTCACGTAAATTCAATAACTTGTGAAAGAGCCGTACTCGTGAGGATTCTCACAGTCTGGTACTGCCTTCATCGTACCGATAGAGTTTTCGGGGTAGACTAGCTTCCGGCCCGCCAAACCCTTAAGGACAAATCCGGGGGCGGGACCCACTCAGAGAGGCGAAAATGTCTGAAGATCTGTATGCTGCCATTTGGGAACACTCCGGAGGCCCGGCTTGGCAGGCACGCCACGGCTTGACTGCGGCCGACTATCAGTCCACGTTCAACACGCTGGTGGGCCAGGGCTACCGGCTGCGCTGCGTAAGCGGTTACGAATCGAGCGGCCAGGCGCGATACGCCGCCATCTGGGATCAATCGAGCGGTCCGGCCTGGGAAGCGCATCACGGTCTGACCGCCGCTCAATATCAATCCACGTTCAACGATCTGGTTTCAAAAGGCTACCGGTTGCAATTCGTCAGCGGCTACGGCGTGGCTGGCCAGGACCTCTACGCCGCCTGCTGGGACAAGGCTGCCGGTCCGGCATGGCAGGCGCACCACGGCATGAACGCGGCCACCTATCAGAGCACGTTCAACAACCTCGTCTCGCAGGGGTATCGCTTGCGCTGGGTTTCCGGTTACGTCGTCAACGGCACCGATTACTATGCGGCGATCTGGGACAAATCCTCGGGCGGCGCGTGGCAGGCGCGGCACCGCATGACGGCGTCCGACTACGTCACTCAGGCGGCCACTTTCGCCGCGCAGGGATATCAAACGGTCTGCGTGAGCGGCTATTCATTCGGCGGACGCGATTACTATGCGGCGCTCTGGCAGCAGCCCACTTCCGGGCCCTGGACCTCTTACGCCGGCATGCCCTCGTCCACCTATCAGAGCCTATTCAATCAACTGCAGGCGAAAGGCTACCGGCCGAGCTTCGTGGCCGGCTACGAGGCGGTGCAACCCCTCGAAGTCCTGGTTCCCTTTGAGGTGCAGAAGCAGCTCGAATCCGAATGGTGCTGGGCCGCGGTTTCGACCAGCGTCGCCCACTATTACCAGCCGTCGAGCACGGTCACGCAGTGCCAGGTGGTGAATCAGCAGGTGGGCCGGACCGACTGCTGCAGCAATCCCGGCTCGACGAACTGCAACCAGCCCGGATATCTCGATCAGGCCCTCCAATTTGTCGGACATCTCGCTTCCGACAAAGGTCAGGGCACTTACCAGGATCTGGTCGGCGCGCTCAATACCGCGACGCCGCCCTGCATCCGGATCGGTTGGGCCGGCGGCGGCGGACACTTCATCGGCGTCAACGGCTGCCAGCCGAACGACTACATTATGGTTACGGACCCGATCTACGGCGATTCGATCGTGACTTACGAAACGCTGACCACGGGCAAGTATGAAGGCAGCGGTACGTGGACCAACACGTACTTCACCAAGGCTTAACGCACCGGAAGGGAAGGATCAATCCATATGCCACTCGTCATTCCCGCCGCGCCCGCACAATCGATCGAGGCGCTGCGCACGGTAGTTCCCTCGATTGCTCAACGGCCCGGCTTCACCCGAATCGCGCCCAAGCTGGCTGCCTCGCTCGCCACCACTTCCGCTGCCGCCGCGCTTTCGCCCGCGTTGTCCTACAAGGTGTACACGCTCGGCCTCACCGACCTCGCTTCGGCGCCGGCCACTGCCTTGCACGCTGCGGCACTCTCCGCCTGGAGGCACCTGCTGGTGTCGAACGGCGAAGTGGTCACTGCCGACATCGCCGTCGATGCCGGTGGCGGCAACCACCGGTTCGCCGCGCTGAACTCGAACCCCGCGGCCTCCGGAGTGCAGGATCAGATTGCGGCACTGAGTAAGGATCCCGCGATCGCCGCCGCTTCCTATGAAGTCTCGGTACTCCAGGTTCCGGCGCTGGGCGTGCGCGCGGTATGGCTGCACGATCCGTCCGGAAAAGCGGCCGACCTCCTGGTGCCGGTGGCCCCTGTGCGTTCCGAACTGACCGCCGGACGCCAGTACTCGATTGCCGAATTCAGCGCCGCGCTGAAGGATGCCGCGGCGAAGGTTCTGACCAACGACGATCCTCGCAAGGGTTCGGCCTGACGCGGGCTCTGCGCGATCCGCCACACCCGCGATTGACAGGCGCTCCGGCGTTATGACACTCTAACCTCAGCGCGCTCTGGGGCGCCTCCTGTCCGCGGCAAGGGAGCATGCTCCCACCCATCTTCACCACGAGTTTTCGCACGGACCTTTCATCCGGCCCTGAGCTCAGCGGACCTGGGCAACGACGGAAGGAAGGTACCATGCAGCGAAAGCTCACCTCTGCCGCCACGCTCGACAATCTGAAACGAGAGGCCCGGCGCTGGCTCAAAGCCCTGCGCGAAGAGAAACCGGAAGCGCGAGAGCGGTTCGAGCGCGCCTATCCGAAACACACCGGAACACCCGTCCTGCGCGACGTGCAGTACGCCCTTGCGCGCGAGTACGGCTTCGACGATTGGAAGAGCCTGAAGGTTGCCGTGCAGGAGACGGCGAGATCGCGGACTGTCGCGGCCTACGAGCAGGCCGCGCGCGATTATGTCGACGCCTATCATGGCGACGCCGCGGCGCTCGAGCGGCTGAATCGCCACTACGAACGCTCGTACAGTGCGGCCGATCTGAAGGCGGAGATCTGGCGCCGGGATTACGCCTACCGGCAGCGCTCCTCCCGAATCCCGCAAAATTACTTCCCCATCGAAGAGGCGCAGGTCATCCTGGCGCAGGATGCCGGCTTCGGCAGCTGGGACAAACTCATGAGCGCCGTCGCCGCCGGCCGGCCGGCCGCCCGAAGGCGCCCCTTACGCGATCGATACCAAAGACCACCGCATCGGACCGCGCCGACGCCTCTCCCCCGCCGATTGGGATGAACTGATCGGCATCATGAAAGAGCGGCGCATTCCGGCGCTCGCTGCCAACGGCCTGATGACCGATGACGCGCTGGAAAAGGTCGCCGCGCTCGACTTCGTGACCAGCCTGGACCTGGGAGGCTCGCGCGAACTGACCGACGATGGCCTGTTGCATCTGGCGGGCATGCCGCAACTCGAGCGGCTGGAACTGAGCGAATACCCCGGCGGCCGGCTCACCGGACGCGGACTCGAAATGCTTCGCCATCTCCCCAACCTGCGCAAGTTCAAGGCGGCGTGGCAGTCGGGGTTCGACGACAAGGGCGTCGCGGATCTGCGTTTTTGCGAGCGCATCGAGGAAGTGGGTCTGATGGGCACGCCCACCGGGGATGGCGCCATCGAAGCGCTTCGGGGCAAGCCGGCACTCCGGCGTTTTCAAACCGGCCGCCTGGTGACGGACGCGGGCATTCCGCTGCTGCACGATTTTCCGCTACTCAAGACCGCCGATGCCGAGGGAGCGCGCGTGATGATCGACGGGCCGTTCACCAATGCCGCTCTTGCTGAGCTGGCGGGTCTGGACGGCGTTTTCGATCTCGACCTCTTCTGGCACGTCGACCGCATCACCACGGACGGGTACGTGCATCTGGTCTCGCGAACCTGCAGGCGCTCGGATGCGATGGCAAGCTAAGCGACGACGAGGCCATGCGGCATATCGCCGCGATCCCGCAATTGAAGAAGCTGCGGATTCAGGAATCCGTCGCGACCGAGGATGGCTTCGTGGCACTGGCGAAATCGCGGACCCTCGAAGGCATCTGGGGCCGCGTCTGCGAGAACTTCGGCAGCCGGAGCTTCCTGGCGTTTTCGCAGATGCCGGCGCTGCGGAGCCTGGGGATCGGTTGCGCGAAGGTGGATGACGCTGCTCTGGCGACGCTGCCCGACTTCCCGGCGCTACGCGAACTGACACCGATCGGTTTTCGCGACGAGGGCTTCCGCCACATTGGCCGCTGCCGGAACCTGGAGCGGCTGACCTGCATGTACTGCCGCGAGACCGGGGATGCAGCCACGGAGTTGATTCAGGAACTCGAGATCCGCTACTACTACGCTGGGCTTACGCAGATCACCGATCGCAGCCTGGAGATTCTCGGCCGCATGGAATCGCTCGAACAGGTCGAGTTCTACGAGTGCCTGAAGGTTACGGATGCAGGGCTGCCCTTCCTGGCGCGCTTGCCGAAGCTCCGCGAAATACATTTCGATGGCTTACCAGGCGTAGCGCTGGATGGAACGAAGGTCTTCCGGCCGGGCGTCCACGTATTCCACTCGAACTGAGGCGGGGTATCCGGGAGCGTTCTGCACTGGCGGTATAGTGAAGAGCATGACGGTCAACTGGAAGGGGGTTTTCCCGGCCATTACGACGCAGTTCCGCGCGGACTGCTCGCTCGATCTCGACGCCACGGCGCGGCATCTGGAAACGATGATCGCGGCCGGGATCCACGGCGTGGTCCTGCTCGGCACGGTGGGCGAGAATACGGCGCTTGAATACGAAGAGAAGCTTGCGGTGGTCCGCGAGATGAAGCGCGCGGCCGCGGGACGCATTCCGGTGCTGAGCGGAGTCGCCGAGTATACGACGGCCCTCGGCTGCCGCTATGCGCGCGACATGGAAAAGATCGGGATCGACGGCCTGATGGTCCTGCCGGGCATGGTCTACAAGTCCGACGAGCGGGAGAGCCTGCGGCACTTCCGCACGATCGCCGGCTCCACCGGACTCCCCATCATGATTTACAACAACCCGGTGTCGTACGGCGTGGACGTTCCGCCCGAGGCCTTCGCACGGCTGGCCGATGTCGCCAACATCGTCGCCATCAAGGAATCATCGGAGAACGTCCGGCGCATCACAGACCTGGTGAACATCGTGGGCTCGCGCTACATTCTGTTTGCGGGTGTCGATGATCTGGTCCTGGAGAGCGTGCTGCTCGGCGCGCAGGGCTGGATCTCCGGACTCGTCAATGCCTTCCCCCACGAGAACCGCGCGCTGTGGGATCTCGCCAGTGCGGGCCGTTGGGAAGAGGCGCGCGCGTTGTACCGCTGGTATACCCCGCTGTTGCACCTCGACACTAAGGTGAAGCTGGTGCAGTACATCAAGCTCGCGATGGCGCAGGTGGGGCTCGGCTCCGAAATGGTACGGCCGCCGCGGCTGCCGGTGGAAGGCGCCGAGCGCGAGGAGATCCTTGCGATCGTGACGCAGGCAATCGCGACGCGGCCCTCGCTGACGGCGGCGGCGCGATGAGCATGCGGATCCGCATCATCGACTCCCACACCGGCGGCGAGCCGACCCGCGTCATCGTGGACGGCATGCCCGATCTCGGCAGTGGGCCGATGACGAAGCGGCTTGAAAGGTTCCGGCGCGACTACGACCACATCCGCTCGGCTGTAGTGAACGAGCCGCGCGGCAATGATGCGATCGTGGGAGCGCTGCTGTGCGCGCCTTCCGACCCCGCGTATGATGCGGGCGTTATCTTCTTTAATAACGTCGGCTACCTCAATATGTGCGGCCACGGCACCATCGGGTTGGTGGTGACGCTGGCGCACCTGGGCCGCGTCCGCGAAGGCGTCTGCCGCCTGGAGACGGTCTGCGGGCCGGTGGAGGCGCGGCTGCTGGAGGCGAACCGCGTCTCGTTGCGCAACGTGCCGAGCTATCGCAGTGCCACGCGCGTGCCGGTCGAGGTGCCGGGAATCGGCACTGTGTACGGCGATATCGCGTGGGGCGGCAACTGGTTCTTCCTCATCGCCGACCACGGACAGGAACTGCGGCTCGACCGCCTGGAGCAGCTCACCGAGTACACCTGGCGTGTCCGGCAGGGCCTGGAGGCTGCCGGAATCAAGGGCGGCGACGGCCGCGAGATCGACCACATCGAACTCTTCGGACCACCCACGGTCCCGGCCGCCGACAGCCGGAATTTCGTACTCTGCCCGGGCAAGGCCTACGACCGTTCGCCGTGCGGCACCGGCACCAGCGCCAAGCTGGCGTGCCTCTACGCCGACGGCAAGCTGAAGGCGGGCGAGGTGTGGCGGCAGGAGAGCATCGTGGGCAGCGTGTTCGAAGGACGGGTGAGCCTGGTGGATGGCCAGGTCATTCCCGAAATCACCGGCTCGGCATACGTCAACGCCGAGGCCGAGTTGATTCTCGACGAGCGCGACCCCTTCTGCTACGGAATCCGCGGCGCATGGGCAGCTACGACGTAGCGATCGCGGGCGGCGGCATCGTCGGCGCGGCCTGCGCGATGGAGTGCGCGGCAGCCGGGCTGAAGGTGGCGGTGGTGGAGCCCGGTCCGATTGGCGGCGGCGCGACCGCGGCCGGCATGGGGCACATCGCCCTGATGGACGATTCGCCCGCGCAGATCGCGCTCACGCGGTATTCGCGCGAACTGTGGATCGCGATGATCCCGGAGCTTCCCGCCGATGTGGAATATCTGGCGTGCGGCGCCATCTGGGTGGCCGCCGATGAAGAAGAAATGGCGGAGGTCCGGCGCAAGAAGCGGCTATACGACGAGCTGGGAATTCGCAGCGAAGCGCTCGACGGCGGCGAGCTGGCCGGGCTCGAGCCGCATCTGCGCGGTGGCCTGGCGGGTGGTTTGCTAGTGCCGGACGATGCCACCACCTATCCCCCATGCGCCGCGCGCTACTTCCTGGAGAAATCCGGGGCCGCGGTAATCCGCCAGCGCGCCGCGGCGATTCGCGGCGGAGAGATCCGGCTCGCGGACGGCACCGCGATCACAGCAGGCATTACGGTGAACGCCACGGGCGCGTGGGCCCCGGAGCTCGCGCCGTCGATTCCTGTACGCAAGCGTAAGGGGCACCTGCTGATTACGGATCGATACCCCGGCTTCCTTCGCCACATTCTGCTGGAGCTCGGATACCTCAAGAGCGCGCATTCGGTGGGAGCGGATTCGGTGGCTTTCAATGCGCAGCCGCGCCGGTCTGGCCAGGTGCTGCTCGGATCGTCGCGGCAGTTCGGCTCGGAGGGCCGGCAGGTGGAGCATCACATGCTCACCCGCATGCTGCGCCGCTGCGAAGAGTACATGCCGGCACTCGCGGAGATGAACGGCATCCGCACGTGGACCGGCTTTCGCGCTGCCACACCGGACAATCTTCCACTGATTGGTCCGTGTCCCGAAGACGAGCGGCTGTATCTGGCGACCGGGCATGAAGGGCTCGGCATCACGACATCGCTCGGGACAGCGAAGCTGGTGGCGGCGCAGATCACGGGCTGCACGACAGCGATTCCGGCCGCGCCGTATCTGACTGGCCGCAAAGTGGAGGCACATTGACGGTTACGGTCAACGGCCGCCCGGTGGAGGTTGCGGATGGCGCGATGGTGTCGGCCGCGGTGGCGATCGCCGGAGCGCCGTTTTTCCGCCGTTCGATATCGGGCGAACCGCGCGCGCCGCTGTGCGGCATGGGCATCTGCTTCGAGTGCCGCGTGACGGTGAACGGGCGCCTGCACGTACGCGGCTGCCAGACGCCGTGCAAGCCCGGCATGGAGATCCGCACCGATGAATAGCCGTCCATTTGACGTGCTGATCGTGGGCGCCGGGCCGGCCGGACTCGCCGCCGCTCGCAGGGCGGGGGAGTGCGGGAAGACGGTTGCGATCATCGATGACAATCCGGCCCCTGGCGGCCAGATCTGGCGAAGCATGGAACTGCCGGCGTGGAGCAGGCTTTCGGGCCTGACGCACTTCGCCGGCGCCAGGGTAGTGGCCGCTCCGCGCCCGAATTGCCTGGCAGTCGAAACAGCGGACGATGCCTTCGACGTAACCTGGCGCAGTCTGGTGCTGGCGGCCGGCGCGCGCGAGCGATTCCTGCCGTTCCCCGGTTGGACGCTGCCCCACGTGGCCGGAGCGGGTGGCTTGCAGGCTCTCGCGAAATCCGGACTGCCAGTGGCGGGGAAGCGCGTGGTCATCGCGGGCAGCGGGCCGCTGCTGCTGGCGGTGGCGAAGTATCTCAAGGATCACGGCGCGCGCGTTTCTGCGATTGCCGAACAGGCCGATCGGTCGAGTTTGCGTCGCTTCGCCGCGGGGCTCGCCGCGCATCCGGGCAAGTTGCTGCAGGCGGTGGGCCTGCGCGCTGGCCTACGGGGCGTTCCGTACCTCACCGGTTGCTGGCCGGTCGCAGCCGAAGCGGGTAGCGTCACGTTGCGCCGCGGCACGAAGATGTGGACCGAGCCATGTGACTACCTCGCCTGCGGGTTCGGCCTGATTCCGAATACGGAACTCGCCGCGTTGCTCGGGTGCCGCCTCGGCGACTCCGGTGTGGCAGTCGATGACGACCAGCGGACCTCCGAGCCCGGCATCTATGCCGCAGGCGAAGTCACCGGTATCGGTGGCCTGGAGTTATCGCTCGCCGAAGGCGAGATTGCGGGATACGCGGCGGCTGGAAAGCCGGAGGCCGCCGGCCTTTCTCGCCGCGCTCGCGCCTCGGCACGCCGTTTCGCCGAAGCGCTGGAGCGAACTTTCGCTTTGCGCGACGAACTGAAAGCGCTCGCCACGGATGCAACGTTCGTCTGCCGCTGCGAAGATGTGACGCTCGGCCGCCTCCGCCAGTATTCCGGATGGCGCGAGGCAAAGCTGCACACACGCTGCGGAATGGGCGCCTGCCAGGGCCGCGTGTGCGGCGCCGCGGCCGGCTTCCTTCTCGGATGGAAGGTGGAATCGTCGCGTCCGCCGGTCTTCCCTGCGCGCATCGGTAGCTTGAAATAGTCTATTTTGAGGCGGCTTGGATGGGAGTTCCGTCGCGGATCTCATCGGTGGCCCTGCGGACCACTCGATCTCCGGCTTCCAGATTGCCCAGAACTTCGACCAGATCGCCTTCCGCGACGCCTTTCTTCACATCGACCCACTCGGCGCGACCATCCTGATTCCGGATCACGAAAGTGCGCTCTGTCGTCGTGACCACACTGGTCTTCGGCACAAACAGCGCCGGGCGCGTGTGGCGAACCGGCCACTTCACATCCGGAAACATTCCCGGAGCCAACGATCCATCGCGATTCATCACGTCGAGTTCGACCGGCATCGTCCGCGTCTTCGGGTCCAGCGCGCGGGAGATTCGCGCAATCGTTCCCGAGTAAGTTCGCCCGGGCCAGGCAGGGACCTGGAATGGGACGGTTGCCCCTCTGGCAATGCCGCTGACATCCTCCTCAGGCACCGGGACGACCAGCCGAAGATGCGACACCTGTTGAATGATCAGCAGCGGGTTGTCGTTGCCCGGCCCCACGAGAGCGCCCGGATGGACCAACCGTTCCGTCACCACCCCTTCGAACGGCGCGGCGATTCTCAGGTAGGCTTGCAGGTCCTTCAAAGATCGGACGGACGCCTCCGCAGCCTTGCTGGCCTGGTGGCGGGCGTTCAGCAGGGCTTTCGCGGCCTCAAGTTGCTTTTCGGCCTGGATCACTTCGATTCCGGCTACGGCTCCCGGAGTTTCGGCGGCCTGTTTCAGACGGTCATAGGTGCTCTGGGCCGCGGCCACCTGGGCTTCGGCCTGTAAGCGGTCCGCTTCCGCCGCTTGCACCTTGGACTCTGCTTCTGCAGTCTGGGCGTTCATCTCGGGGGCGCTCAACTCGACCAGCAAATCCCCTGGTTTGACGACGCTCCCGCGATCCACTAGAACGCGCTCCACGTAGCCCGGCACTTTCGCGTGCAGGGAGACCGTGAGAAATGGCAGAAATTCGCCTGGTAAATCGACGGTCCGTGATATTGGTTTGGCGACTACCGGCGCCAGATCGCCCGGCTGCGTCCGCCCAAACTGAACGGCCAGTTCCAGAAAGCAAACGGAAAAGAGAATCGCTCTATTGGGCATCATAGTATCGGCTCGCTGGGTCCAGTGGATTCAAGGAAGGGGACGTAAGTGAGGCTCGTCCCTGCAAAATCGCGTAGATCGAAGGGAGGATGGTCAAAGTGGCAAACGTCGACAACAGCAAGCCACCGATCACGGCCCGGCCCAAGGGTGCGGACTGAGATCCACCTTCCAGAAATCCGATAGCCATTGGGACCATGCCGCAGATCATCGCGGCGGCGGTCATCAGGATCGCTCGGAGGCGGCTCGACGCTCCCTCGAGAGCGGCATCCGCTACAGGCAGGTTGTCGTGCCGGAAGCGCTCGGCGAAGGTTACCACCAGAATCGAGTTTGCGACGGAGATGCCGGTCGCCATGATCGCGCCCATGAACGATTGAATGTTGAGGGTGGTGTGGGTGATCCACAGCATCAGCACTACTCCGCAAAGCACGGCCGGGACAGTCAGGACGATGGCCAGCGCCAGTCGCATCGACTGGAAGTTGGCGGAGAGCAGCAGGAAGATGACTACGACTGCCAGTAACAGGCCGGTTCGCAGCCCCGAGATCGTCTGCACCAAAGCCGGAATCTCGCCTTTCATGACGATCTTGGCGCTTCGCGGGGGCGCACCCGCGACGCCTAGGGCCTTTTGGAGGCGGGGCGCTGCTTCTCCCAGCGTGATTCCATGAATGTTCGCGGTGAGACTGACAATGTGCTGCCCGTTGTAGCGCTCGATCAAGCCCGGCATCGTGCCCGGTTTCAGGACCGCGATATTGTCGAGCCGCGGTTCGGAGCGTCCACTGGGCATGACTGGGAGCGCCCCCAGCTCATCGGCGCTCTGCATCCGGTTCTGCGGTAACTCCACCTGGATCTGAAACGCGTTTCCGGAATTTGGGTCGCGCCAGTAGTTGGGCTCGGTGAACCGGGACGAAGAGGTCGCCGGAACGACCGAGCGCACCACGTCTGACATGGTGAGCCCGAATTGACCTGCGCGTTCCCGATTAATGTTGATATCCAGGGTCGGATAGTTGTACTCCTGGGCGAACTGCAAATCGCGAAGAAAGCCGAGCTTTGCCAGTTGGGCCCGGACCTTCTGGGCATATCGGTAATCATCTCCCAGACTCGGCCCCTGGATGGCTACTTCTATGGGTGTCGGCGAACCGAAGCTCATCACTTGCGACACGATGTCCGCCGGTTCAAAGGACAGCTGGCAATCCGGCAGCTCCCGTTGGAAATCGGTCCGGATGCGCTCCCGGAGCGCTTCGCCGCGAGGGGTGTCCGGTTGAAGGGCAATCTGAATGATCGCCTCTTGCGGCCCGCTGGTAAACAGGTGGATCAGATCGACTGGATAGCTGGAGGGCACGACGCCCATAAAGTCGCTGGTGAGTTCGACGTGATTGTCGCCGGCATCGTGCCGGATGAGTTGGAGGGCGTGAAGCACGATGCGCTCCGTCTCTTCGATGCGCGTGCCCGCCGGCGCTCGAAGGCGCACGCGCAGGAGCGGCGCATCGGCATCAGGAAAGAGTTCCGTTCCCATTCGCGGCAGCAGCATTCCGAGGATAAGAAATGCCCCCGCCAGGTAGGCGAACACCAAGCGGCCAGCGAAGCCGCAATGCGGCGTTCAGGTAGTGTCGATAAAACGAGCGAAGGCGCCCGTAAATCCCTTCGTCCTTTTCGCCGCGATGTGCCTCTCGCATCAGCCAGGTCGAAAAGACCGGCACCAGGCTGCTCGAGAGAAGGTAAGAGGCAATCATCGAAAACGCGACCGCGAGCGAGAGCGGGACGAAGAGCTGCCGGCTCACTCCCACCATAAAGAACGACGGAACGAACACAGCCAGGATGCAAACCATGGAGAGCAGGCGGGCGATAGCGGTCCGTCTGCATGCTTCCACAACGGCACGTGCCCGCGAGGTCCCCGGGAGCATCTGGGTATGAATATTCTCGATCTCGACGGTGGCCTCATCGACCAGGACGCCCACGGCCAGGGCAAGGCCGCCCAGAGTCATGATGTTGATCGTCTGTCCGGTCAGCCAGAGCAGGATGACGGCGCTCAACAGGCGAACGGGATGTTAATGATGACGATGAGCGCACTTCGCCAGTCGCGGAGAAAGAGCAGCACCATCAGTCCAGTCAGCACAGCACCCAGCAGGCCTTCTGTGATCAATCCACGCAGGGAGTTCGTGACGAACGGGCGACTGGTCGAACTGAAGGCTCACATCGACATCGTCGGGGACTACTTTTCTAAAGTCGGGTATCGCTGCTTTGACGGCGTTGATCACCGCGAGCGTCGAGGCATCCGCACGCTTGGTGACCGGGATGTATACCGTGCGCTTGCCATTGACGTGCGCGTAGGCCGTGATGATATCCGTGCCATTATCGATTGTTCCGATATCGCGTAAGTAGACGGTGGCGCCCGAGACCGGGCGTATCGGCGTGCTCAACAGGTCGGAGAGGTTTCCGCCGAGCGCCGCGTTCGTGCGGGCGATCCGGTTGATCTTGCCCGTCCACATGTTTCCGGATGGCATCACCAGCGTCGCCTTGGAGACTGCGGCAATCGCTTCCTGGGGCGAGATCCGATACTGCTGCAGCTTATCCGGGTCGAGCGTGATCACGATGGTCCGCTGGTTTCCCCCGAAGGGCGGCGGGGCGGACACTCCCGGTAGAGTGGCGAATAACGGTCTCACGCGGTTCAGTGCGAAGTCCTGGAGTTCACCTTGCGTATGCGACGCGCTGCTGAAAACCAATTGACCGACCGAGACGCTTCCGGCATCGAAGCGCGTGATGAAGGGCGGTACGGTTCCAGGCGGCATGAAGGACCGCGCGCGGTTGACGTATCCGACGGTCTCCGCCATCGCCTGGGCCATATCGGTGCCCTCGTGGAACACCAGCTTCATCAGAGCGGCGCCCTGAATGCTCTTGCTCTCTACGCGGCTGATGCCGGTGATGTAGAGGAAGTGATACTCGTAGTAATAAGTGAGATACCCTTCCATCTGTGCCGGGTCCATGCCGCCATATGGCTGGGCCACGTAAATCGCCGGTTCCCCGACCTTCGGGAAGATATCGACCGGCATTCGTTGAATCGCCAGCGTGGCACAGAGTGCGATCGCCAGCAGGACAACAACCACGGTGATGGGCCGGCTGAGGGCGGCTAAAACAAGACGCATAGTTCACCTTGGAAAATCACTGGCTCGCCTCGGTAAGGAACGGCTGCAGATCGCCGGCGGCAGTCGCGACGCCAAGCAGCGCCCGCCAAACGCCGAGACGTGCCAGCGCGTCATCGATTTCAGCTTGCGTCAGAAGCCGCTGTGCTTCGGCAACGTCATCGATGTTGCCCAATCCCGATCGATAGCGCGCGGTGGCCTGATCGCTCGCTGCTCGCGCCGCGGCGACTTGGATGGGCGTATTGGCGGCCACGCCGTGCGCTCCCGTCAGTGTAGCGATGGCCGCATACCATTTCGCCCTCAGGTCGACCGCGATCTGTTGAGACCGGGCGGTCTCGGCGCGTATGGTGGCGGCCTGTCCGGCTTCTCTGGCTCGTATCGAGGCCAGATCGGAAACAGGGAAAGTCACGGTGAAGCCGAGTCCGTAGTTTTGAAAGTTCGGCGCCAGGCCGTTTAGTCCGCCTAGCTCGGCTCCGTTCGTCTCTGATCCGGTTCCGCGGGAATATGCGGCAGCCTGAAGCGCGAATTTGGGGAAGTATGACCGTTCGAGGATTTTCAGTTGGGCCTTTAATTGATCCACGGCTGCGGCCTGTTCCACCGCCAGGGGGTTGGTGCTGGTAGCCGGCGGTGGCGCCGAATGCTCTGGCGGCAACTGACGCAGTTTGGATGCCGTGGCTGTGATCTGAGCCGGGTCAATCCCCACAAACTGCGACAGGTTTGCCCTGGCGACATCTGCCGCTTGCTGCGCTTGGATCCTTTGGGTTCGCGCTGCGGCCAGTTCCGCCTGAGCCCGGGATGCGTCCGCACCAGGCCGCAACTGAGCATTCACCAGGGCGCTAATGATCCGGCCAACCACCTCGGCACGATCGACGCCAGCCTGCGCTGCCCGCACAGTCTCCTGCGCGGCGATGAGCGTCAAGTAAGCATCGGCGGCCGCTGCACTGACGTCGAATTGAGTCCTTTTGAGAGTCGCCTCCTGGCGTGTCCGCGCCGCAGTGGCTGCGGCGACATTCGCCTGTCGAAACCCGAAGTCGAAAGGCTGCCAGCTGACCAGGGTCCCCACCGCGCTTCCCCAAGCCGTGCCGAGATTATTGGTGCCCAGGACCGGCCCCGACATGGTGGGGATCACGCTCTGCGGCAGGAGCATTCCGAACACGTTATTCCGGGTGGCGCGATTCGCTTGCGCCAGGATGTCGACTCGAGGCAGGTAAGCGGTTCGGGCGAGTCGGATTCCCGCCGCCGCGGCGTTGATCTGTTCCTGAGAGACGCGAATGGAGGGATAGTTCCTGAGCGCGTCCTGGACAGCTTGTTGGATCGTGAGCCCGCTCTGAGCTGCGAGCTGTTGGCCATGGATGGGAGCCGCGAAAACAGCGAGCGCGGCAAAGACCCTTGCACAAGGTGCTGCCGGTTTCAGCATTCGGTTGATGGGCACTTGCGCTAATCACCCTCTACCAATTCATGAAAAAGCTCTCGAACTTTGTTCTTTGCGGCCGCCAGAGCCCTGCGTCCCAGGGGCGTGGCCCGGTACACCCGCCGGAGCGATTTTCCGTTGCGCTGTTCACTGGATCGCAGGTAGCCTTTCTTTTCCAGCCCCTGAAGTAGTGGATAGAGGCTGCCTGGACTGATCCGGTAGCCATGGTGCGCCAATTCTTCGATCATGCCCAATCCAAAGACCGGGCCTTCAACGGCGTGGTGTAGGACGTGGAGGCGGATCAGGCCTGAGTACAGATCCCGATCGTCCATGGGTATGCGAGGCTTAACGGGTTTCGATTCCGACATTCGATTACGATAGGTAAGATTACAGACAACCGACGGCATGTGTCAAGCAGCTTTGCGGCATGCCTTCCGGACAGACCGGCATCCGGGCCAACTGCTGCAGGCGGTGGCATGCGGGGCATTCCGGGCGCGCAGAAGGAGGCTAATGCCTGCGTGCGATGACAAGCCTCGGCTCGATGGGCACTCCGCCGCTGACATTGACCTTGATCAGGGCCTCGAAGTCGGGGAGTCCATGCGATCCGCCGGCGTGTAGACGGCTGTAGAGTTCCTGCAGCGTGTCCGGCCTGGCCAGAAACTCCGCCGCAGCCTGGCATCCGTAGGTATTTGTGCCTGCCAGAATCAGGACTTTCCGCTCTTGTCGCAGGCTGGGGAGCAGGGCAATGACCGCGTAATCAAAGGTGAAGGGGCGGCCCGGGCCAAAATAGACCGCTTGCTCTCCGGCAGCCGGATGCAAGTTGACGATGCCGCCGATTCCGAGATTCGGTTCCTCGATGGACGATTTGAACTTGAAGTGCTGGAGGGGAGCCAATTCACGCAGCCGGGAGTTGGCCTCCGGCGCGCCCACGAAGACCACATTGGCATCCATCGCTTCGTCCCAGGTCAGCAGTTCCGCTCGCTTGAGCCGGGGAGAACTGCCGAACTGCGAAAACAGGCGGGTCAGTTCGCCAACGGCCATGACGGTCCCCGTGCCGGAATAAGTGTCGTTGATGTCCAGCGGGGAATCGACGCCTTCCCGGAAGCTGTGCAGAGTGGTAGCAGAGGAGCCGATAAAGCGGTGATTCGAAAACACGATCAGCGGCGATTGCGGGGACTGCAAGAACGGCTTCCAGAAGGCTTGTACTTTGGATGGCGCGGAACCAGGCCGCGTAATGATCCAGATTCCGAATGCCGACGTAGTCAGGATCAACGCCATGGCCAACCCGGCCGCAAATCCCTTCCATTGACGCGACTGGGGGAGAGGCGCCGGCCCGGGCGGTGCGGTCGCTAGCGGAGCTTCCGGGGCGCTGGCGGCCGGCTCTTTTCGCTGGTGCCAGAAAAGCTGATAGGCTCCCTTGGGAACCTCGATCAGGATTTGGTCCGACGCGCCCTCCGACATGTAGTACTCCGCCAGCTTGGCGCGCAACCGTGTTGTATGGACGCGCACGGCCGAATTCAGACGTGGATCGAACCCCTCGGGCTTGCTGAGCACGCCGACCGCGACCTGGTATTCCTTGAGCGCCTCGCCCGGGCTGCTGAGGGAATGCTCCGCCAGAAACGAAAGCAGGCTGCGGAGAACTTCCGAGCCCCTGAACGTAGGACTTTCCAGGATCCGGCGAATCTGATCGCGTACCGAACCGGCAGAAACCGACCCATCTTGTACGTGGCTAAGCATTTCGGACCCCGAGACGTTTTTCGAACTCATCTTACGTTAAAAACTGTTTTATACGCAAGTTACAGAGGTTCAATGCACGTGAATCCACTTGACGGCCGGCCGCGGCCGCTCCGGATCGGGCAGCTTGGCGCCCAGATCGTCGCCCCGGCCGGCGAGCCGGAACATGACCAGCTTCTGTCGCGCCCGGTCAGAGATACCGTCCGGAACTGCTGCACTTATTAACTAAGTGGATCGGCATTCATCCTAAGAAATTATGACGGGCGAATCCAAAATTGTTATTGACAACCCGCGGCGCCGTAGGGCATGATCTCGTTATCGCTAAATACGGCAATTTGAGGCGAGTCTTTCGGGAAGACGGCTGCCGCCGGCGCCTGGCTTCTCACGCGCACGGGTTACCCAGGCATTTATCAGGACGCTTATCTTGAGGCGCGAACTGTTGCCGCACCGCAAAGGTCACAGGAGATGATATGAACCTGCCACGTATCGCAGTTACCAAGTTACTTCTGGTGTGTCTGGCTTTCACCGGCGCGCTGATGGCGCAAACGCCAACCGCGGTGATCAACGGGACCGTAGTGGACAGCACGGGAGCCTCCGTGCCCGATGCCAGGGTTGTCGTTACGAACCAGGCCACAAACGTGGTGTCTGCCCGGAGCACCAACGGGGAGGGGGTGTTCACGATCATCAACCTGCTGCCGGGGAATTATGTCCTCACAGTAGAGAAGCCCGGCTTCAAGAAGTCCGCATTGCCGGCCTTTAAACTCGATGTGAATCAAACTCTCACCCAGAAGATCACGCTCGAAGTGGGAACTACCAGCGAGACCGTCGAGGTCAACGCCAGTTCGATGGAAGTGATGGTACAGCGCTCGACGACCGAACTGGGGACGACCATGGACGAGCAGATGATGCATGAGCTGCCCCTGAACGGCCGCAACTTCACGCAATTGATGGTGCTGCAGCCGGGCGTGAATCCGGTGGACACCTCCCAGGGGAACAGCGCGGGCAAAACCGGCGCCGGAGGAAATCCGGACGGCGGCAACATTTCGATTCCCGGTTCGATCGTCTATAAGCCATCGGTCAACGGGGCGGGAAACCGGTCAAACGCGTTCTACATGGACGGAATCATCAATACCGACGACCGCGGGGGCGGCTGGGCGATCCCCCCCATCGCCGATACGATCCAGGAGATGAAGGTGCAGTCGCACAACAACGATGCGCAGTACGGCAATGTACTGGGCTCGGTGGTCAACATTGTGACCAAGACCGGGACAAATAGCTTCCATGGTTCGGCCTGGGAATTCGCTCGTAGCGCGATCTTCGACGCCCGGAATCCCTTTACTGGTTTCTGCACGTCGGCGACCTGCCCCACCTTAGCTAATAAGCTGCAGAGCGACGTCACGGCCGGCAGCCAAACGGCGGCCGGAGCCTCCGCGATCCTGTCCGGAACGCCGGTTTCGCCGAACTCCTATTCGCAGCACGAATTCGGGGCAACCTTCGGCGGTCCCATCATCCGCAATAAGACGTTTTTCTTCGTCGCGTACGAGGGGTGGCGTTATTCGCAACCCAATGGGAGCTATGTCAACGTACCCACCACGGCGGAACTTTCCGGTGACTTCACTCAGAGCCTGATCGGCGCTGTAAACGCGTCGAAGACCGGCGTGACGCCGAACACGATCTACAATCCGTTCGCCGAGTCGGGAGCGAATTCCGCGGTGCCCTTCCGCTGCGATCCCACAGGCAACCCCATGCCGCTCTTGACACCCGGCTTGAGCTTCGGAGAAGCGGGATACGGAATTCAGTCGGCCGGCGGCAGCCCATGCAATCGGATCCCCTCCGGGCTAATCGACGCCAAACTGGTGAGCATTATCAAGGCATACACGGCATCGACTTTCTCGAAGTGCCAGTTTTCGCCGAACTACAGCTTTGCCGTAGATAACTGCCTGGACCAACGCAACAGCGTCAACAACGCGAATAACTACGATTTTCGAGTGGACCATCATTTCAGCGACAAGGACAGCATATTTGCGCGTGCGTACATGATGTGGGACACGAATAATGGCATTGTCGCCGGCACCAATTCCATCACGCCGAGTCCCTTCCATACCTGGAATATAGGCGGCGCGTGGGACCATATCTTCACTCCGAACCTGATCCTGTCGATGCGCGGAGGAATCAACGCGCGGCCGGTTCTGGTGAATCCGACGAATTCTCAGGGCTTTACTCCCGAGACCGCGGCCGGCTACTCGAATCTCGAGCAGACCGCGGGTTTCTTTCTGAATGTGGGTAACTACATCGGGTCGGCCAACAACGGAATCGGCAACGTAGGGCCGCAACACCGTGCCAATCCCGAACACAATTTCAGTACCTCGATGACGTGGAGCCATGGTACCCACACCATCCGATGGGGAGGCGAATACCTCTACGAGAATCGGTTGGAGATCAATACTTACGAGAACTTCACCTCCAGTGCGACCCAGACCTGTCCTACGAACTCCTCTGGCCTTTTCGCCTGCGGCAGCAATCAAGGCAACGGCCTGGCCTCGATGCTGCTTGACCTGCCGAGCGGCCTGACCGTCAACGTTCCGAAATACGAGGAAGTACACGCCAAGATGGAGCCTTTCGGGTTCTTCGTTCAGGACGAATGGCACGTGCGCCCCAACCTGACCATCGATCTGGGTCTGCGGTACGACTACGATCCGGCGGTCACGCTACTGAATGGCGCCAATGGAGAGACCGTCAACGCGCTGAACCTACCCGCCGGGCAATTCATCATCGGAGCAGCCAAGACCGACGCATACACCACGGGGTGCGGCTCGCCACAATCGCCGCCGTGCGTTCCCGGAGGCTTGAACTCGGCGAACGCGGCATTCACGGTTACCGTGGGCGGCGTGACCTACAACACTCTGAACAACATCGTGTTTTCTCCTAACAGCCAGCCGGCCCTGAGGGCGATCAGAGACAACATCGGGCCGCGGATCGGTATCGCCTGGGGGCTCGCTCCGAAGACTGTGATCCGTGCAGGGTATGGGATCTTTTACGATCCGATTGCCTATCGCAGCCAGTATGCGGAGAACACGCTGCAGGGATCCATCTGGCCGTGGACGCGCGGCGTCTCGGACACGCTGAATACCGCGCCGATCGGAACCGCCGCGACGCCGACAGTTGCGCCGATCTGTAATAGCCTCACGAGTTGTGGGCCGTACGGAGGCTATGGCACGTCGCAACTCACCGGCCTTGCGGGTAGCAACCCCATCGTGGTTGCTCCGACGCCATGGGGGTCCACCTTCGGAGGCTACACCAATGACCCGAACTATAGCGACCCTCGTTCGCAGCAGTGGAATTTTCAGATAGAGCGCCAGTTGACGGCGAATAGTATGGCTTCGATCGCCTACGTGGGGAGCCACACGCAGCGTCTGGAATGGTGTTGTAAAGCCAATTATCCGCAGGGCGGTCCGTTCTGCGAAAACAACGCGGCACAGGGGTTCACGTGTTCTACGACGCCCTTGACGTCGGCCCAGATCAATCAGAAGCAGTACATACCCTTCGCCGCGCAGGGCTGGAACTACTCGATGTCGACGGGCTTTTCCACTTTCAATGCCCTGGAAGCGCAGTACCAGCAGCGCTTTTCTCATGGATTGCAGGCCCTCGCGGCGTTCACATGGGAAAAGTGTCTGGGTGATTCGAATGGCGGATTCAATGCCGAAAACGGCTCGGAGAGCGCGCCTTACGAGTACTACTTCAACTCCCGCCTCTCGAAGGGAGTTTGCTCGTTCGACATACCGAAGGTGCTTACGCTGAGCGCCGTTTATCAGCTTCCGTTCGGCAGTGGAAAGCGCTGGCTGAAGCACGGAGTGATCTCCAAAATCCTGGGTAACTGGGAGACCAATTACGCATTCCTGGCGCGTACCGGCCAGGCATTCAACCCGAGTTGGGGCGGCGCAAGCAACATCTGCTCGTCGCCGTCCGCCACAGGTTGCGTGCCTACTTCGATTGCCGGGGTAGCCCCATCGGCCAACGACCCCGCCAACCTCTCGAATGCGGGTGGGTCCATCACCGGCTACAGCCGCCCCAGCAATCTACCTGGATGCAATCTCGTTCCCTCGAAGCAGACGGTGGGTCAGTGGTACAACCCGTCGTGCTTCGTCAGCCCGGCCTCGCTCTCCGTCGGTCCCGGGTATGGCTTTGGAGACGCTGCCATCGGCGGCCTGCGATCCATGCGGTGGATCAACCTGGATGTCGTCCTGGCGAAGGAACTGTCGCTCACCGAAACGAAGAAGCTACAGTTTCGCGCGGAAGCATTCAACGTCTTCAACCACATGGTCCTGGGAGTGCCCGGTACCTCGATCGCACCATCCTACTCGAACGGCTCCATCAGCTACGGGAGCGCCGGCGTCGTGAGCAGTATTGCGAACATCCCGCGACAGCTTCAGCTAGCGTTGAAGTTTTCGTTCTAGCTGTGTCCTTCTCAAGCAGCGTCCGGCTGGGCTGCTCGTGACCTGTCCCGCAGGGCGGTCCGAGCAGTTCCTGGCCACGTCATTCGCAGAGCGGCCCTTCGAGCGGGGGGCATGTCCCTTGATTGTCAGGTCCGCACCTGGAATATGGACGGCCTGGGATGATTGGGTGTGTTCTCAGCATCAAATTACGGCGCAAATCCGCGCCGTGTTCGAGGAGGCGGTTCGCGATTCGCCGCCAGGAGCACGACAAGAATAACGTCGCCCAGCTTCTGGCCTCGCTGGCCGCGATCGCCCTGGAGCAGGACCGGCTGGCGGAGGCACGCAGCCTGACCCTGTCCCCGCTGGGTGACGGCGGTCACGGGAAGGCGAGGCCCGTTTGTCAAGGATCGCGAATGATGGAACACATAATGCATCTTCTTTCTTAAGTACCCAAGTTCAAAAGTTAAACATCCATTGCAGCATTGGCGCCCACCCGGTGAACCCGGAGTTATAAGGAGTGATAACCGAGGCGACCGGGCTGTTCACGATTCGCAGGCCTTCCGCCATGAGCCAGATGCGATGGTTATTCGGGATGAGATACCACTTGATGCCGGGCGCATATTCATAGGAGTTCCGGAATTGGCCAAAGACGAACGACGTGCGCCCATACAATTCCAGCCTTTTCGGCACGGCAAACTGGCTGATCTCCGCCTCGAATCCGTGGTCGAACGTCTCCGTGACTGGGATCGGGCCGTCTGCGCGAAAGCGATTCAGCCAACGAAAGAAATACTGCGTATTGAAGGCGAACCCTCGCCACTTCACGCCGGCGTCCGCCGCCAACATGCGATACGTAGCGTCAGTCACGGTCACGCCCGGCGCGAACGCTCCAGTGGCGAACGTATTCACGCCGTCCGAGTTGAATAACCCCACATTCTCCGGGTTCGTGGCCACGTCTTCGTGTGTTAGAAAAGCGATTCTCTTTCGACGTCGTGTAACTGGTGCCTACCCGAATTACCGGCTTGTCGTGCCACTGAAAATCGTCGTACATGCCGCGGGCGCGTCCGGGAATTCCGTAGATTCCGAGAGGTTCCCACCACACACTGCCGGAATACACGAGGTGACGGTCGATCTTGGTCGTTGGGACCGTCAGCGTGTTAAGGCCATTGCCGACGAATAGCTCGTAGTGAAGGCCTTTCCAGAACTCCCCATCGATCCAGGTTCCCTGAGTGAAGCCGGGCCGGAAGAACTGGTCGGCCATGCTGCGGTCGAGTTGCACGAAATACGGGAACGTTCCTGTAAGCGAGCGCGTGCCGGGGGCGCCCCAATATCCCGCGTATATGGTGATAGCCTTGTTGAATTTCCAGGAGATATATCCGCCCTCGACATATGCCGCGGATGAGTTGGATGCCCAGCCGATGAGATTGAACTGTAGCCTCTTGTCGAAGATATAGCCAACGAATTGGAGCAGGTTCCGGTTGAGACTGAAGTCGCTGCGTCGTATGACCGGGCGGACGGCCCCCAAGTGATCGGTATAGTCGTCGTTTCCGAACTCCGTGTTGGTATATCGGATTTGAGTGACATCCCAGAGCCGGAGCAGGATCGGAATTCTGGCATCGTCGCGCGTCTTCACCAGTACGATGCTGTCGTTGTAAGGATCTTCCGCCGCGATATTCCGGTCCGAAGCCGTCTGCGCCGGCGGGACCTTGGCGGGCGCCGGCGTCTGAGCGGGCGGCTTCGGTTCGGGAGTGGGAGGAGGAGGTGGTGGTGGAAGGTATGCGATCGGAGCAGGCGTCCCGTCGAGGCGCCGCTGCAGTTGGTCGATCAACCGGAGCAGCGTTTTTTGCTGCTCCTCGAGTTGCTTGAGCTGCTCCCGGATTACCCCGTTCTCGGTGCGCATCTGCAAGAGCTCGCTTTCCACAGTGGAGGGCGGCGGTGGCGGTGTTTGTCCCCGCGCCGAAGCAGCCAACAGAATTGGGGCCAGTACAATGGATGTCCTACGCGATCGCGGGTTGGTCCACATGGCTGCTGTCGTCCCTGGCCGTTGCTGCCGGCGCTAGTGATGCGTTAAAGGAGATGGCGATTCGCGGGGCCTGCCCAGCGTAGGGGTGGACCCAGTGATAGAGCCAACTGGGAAAGACCACGAGCAGACCGGCCAGCGGTCGAATCCGAAAAGGCTCGCCATACGGATCTCCCGGAGCGGTTACCGCCTCCACACCCGCCCGCGGGTCAAGAAACTCCAGCACACCACTAAGGGGCCAGTCCGGCCGGTCCGTTCCAGGATCCACGTAATACACGCCGGACCACGCGCTATCGGGGTGCGAGTGGGGCGCATGGTACGCCCCGGCCCGGCAGATGGATGCCCATCCCGAAAGGGAAAGCGCACCCGAGAATGCATTCGCCCCGGCGGTGGAGGCGACCATCCGGCGCAGGGCCCAGGTGAGCCACGCATTCAGAGCGGACACCGCAGGTTCCGTGCGATTCAGGAAATCGGTACGCGAGTGCCACCCTCCAATGTTGCTGTGGCCCAGGCTCGCGTACTCCGGTTCCTCCGCGATGATGAGCGCCTGCAGGTCCTGGTTCATGGCCTCGGCGTCGGGTATCAGAAGGCGGCCGATGAGGGTCGGAAATGTTGCTGTGACCTCCAGTTCCATCGAGCCGTCCCTCCGTCAGCAGAGCGTCACGGATTGAGCGAGACCGGCCTGGCTGGTCTCCTTGTACTTGCTGTTCATATCCTTGGCGGTCTGCGCCATCGCGGTGATAGTGGCGTCGAGGTTTACTCGATGCCGGGACGCAATTTCGTTGCTGGCGATGGCCCAGGCGGTCCAGGCCTTCACGGCGCCGAACGCACAGCGCTCGATGCAGGGCACCTGCACATATCCGGCGACCGGATCGCAGGTCATCCCCAGATGATGTTCGAGTGCCGATTCGGCGGCGTTCTCGAGAACGCGGGGGCGGTGCGTCGTACGCTGCAGCGATCAGAGCCGCTGCCATCGCGGAGGCGACGCCGATCTCGGCCTGGCATCCGCCCTCGGCCGCCGATAGCGTCGCATTGTGCTTGCAGAGGTAGCCGATGGCCGCCGCCGCCAGCATGCCTTTGCGGATCTTATCCTGCGACAGCTTACGTCCGCCCTCGCCCGAGTCCATAGACCAGCGACGGCATGACTCCCGCTGAGCCTCCTGTCGGTGCAGTGACTACCAGGTGACCGCGCGCGTTTTCCTCCGACCTCCAGCCAGAGCGTACGCCGACAGCACGCCGATTCCGCGGTCCGACTGGAATGGATCGTCCTGTGCCCGTTTGTAAACGGTGGCGGCTTTAGAGTGGCAGCTTGATCGGTCCCGGCAATACGTCTTCCGGAGCAGTTGAGCCCCGATTTCACAATGCCCACCATCGCTTTGGTGATCTTATCGATGAAGGCATAGACCTCATCTTCGCTCCTGCCCGGGATCGCCATTTCATTGGCCAGGATGACTTCAGCGATCGAAATGTTGTTCTGTTCCGCGTGCTGCCGGAGCTGCTTCATCGTAGCGAACGGATACTTCGGCGGGTTCTTCTTGGGAGGCGTGTATCCCTTCCACTCGATGAAGCCGCCCCCCACCGAGTAATACTCCTGCTCCTCGAGTATCGCCTTCTGCCCAGCCATCAGCTTGCAGATCATCGTGTTGGGGTGCGGGAAAGTCGCCGTCGGTCGCGTCGAAAATCACGTCCTTCAGCGTGACCTTCAATGTCTTTGTTACCGAGTTTCACATTGAACGACTGATCCGGCTTGTCGCGCAAGCTATCGAGAAATGCAGGATCGACGGTCGCTGGTTCGTTTCCTACCAGCCCCGCCAGCGAGGCGCGCTCCGTGCCGTGTCCTTTTCCGGTGGCGCTCAGGCTGCCGAACAGGTGGACCTCGAAGCCGGTCGCCTTCGAAAGCTTGGACCGCCGGTAGCTTCGTGCAGCGCTGGTAGAAATCGTAGGTGATGCGCATTGGGCCGATCGTGTGCGAACTCGAGGGGCCCGGCCCCACTTTGTAGAACTCGTCCACCGTTCCGTCATCACCGGGCCTTTTTCCTCCTTCACGACATACAACGTTGGTGATAACGGTGGTGTCGGGGGATAGCCCTCCTTCAACCGGTCGGCTCGATCCTGAGCGGACACGGCCCGGCCCGTGAGCACGGCGGTCGCGCCGATCAGAACGCTTCGCATCAGAAACTTTCGACGGTCCACTCCCGAAGGGATTTCCTGTGCCGCCCACTCCTTTGGCGATTCCAAGGCGTCGACCTCTTGAACTTTATCCTTGGATTTGAGGTTATCTTCAGACACGGGTTCTCTCCTTTTGAATTCATTGACTCGGACGGCGGGCGGTGCCGCCGTCGATGGCTAAGGTTGCTGCCTCACACCCGTGCGCATCACTCGCGCGGTACTTATTGATGTAGTAAGTCATACTTGCCTGAATCCGGGGCGCAACCCACTTGAAATCATCCTTTCGCTCCAACGATCCATAGATATATTCCGCGCCGAACAGAAGCCGGACCGTAGGCTGAACGATCAGGTTCACGGTCGCGTAATTGCTCACGTGGTATGTGGTCCCGGGGTCGGCTGCGGGACTGTTGATCCTTACACGTATCCATAACTGATGGAGCTGCGCAGGATCCGGGTCCAGTAGTGCGTATATCCGAACTGTTGCGGAACCGGTGGGCGTCGCTACCAGGTGTCCTTCGCCGTTGAAACCGACATCCGTTCCCAATCCGAAGTTGTCGTTATAGTAATTGGAAATTCCCTTGCCGAACACGAGTTGAAGAACGACGTTGTCTCTGTTGCCGCCCTTCTTGAGGAACGGAAGGCCCCATACGCCGGAAAGCGACTCGCCGAATGCACCCGTATGCCGTGGCTAGGTTGAAGACCTGCTCGTTAGGAATGATGCCGCCGACATTTCGAAAGAGCGTGGCCGCGTGAATGTGACCCGTATTGTTCTCGTAGCGGTAGAAGGCGATCAGGTCCGGAAATTTCGAGGTGCCGATGCGGCACGCCGAACTGGGTGCTGAACGGAATATCGGTGCCGGACTTCTCCACGGAGACGCCGACCGAATGGTGTTTGTTCAGAGGCTGAGTGTAGCGGAACTGAGGAAACCGCGCCGCGATCATGCCCGGCGGACCTTCAAACTCGAGCGTATCGGGGAAGGCGTCCGGATCGGCGAAGGCGCTCCACGCCTGCCCGGCTAGAAAGTTTCTCATACTGCCCATAAAACTGCCGGAGTCGTATCGAGTTCCGGTCGTAGTTGCTCAAAAAATCGAACTCGAAATAGATCTTTACCTCTTTGCCACTGTTATCGAGAGTTCCTTGTCGCGTCTCCCACGCTGAATCTGGTCGGGCGCATCGAAACCGTCGAATTCTCGGAATGCGGGGTGGGTGTTGACGGAAAGCTGGAGGGAACATATGCGCCGTAATAGGTTCCAGCATAAGTTCAAATCATAGAAGAGGTCGGTCTTGACAAAGCCGCCGAACTTCATATAGGTTTGCGTGCCGGGAATGATGGAAGAACCCGAGCAGTTCCGGATCGCAGCGGCTCATTCTCGATACGGGGCGCGCCCACTTCGTTTTCTGCGGCTGTTTCCCGGGTCCGGGTTTCGGTGCCATAGTATTGTCCCGGAGTGTGCACGACCGGGGCCTGGGACGATCCGGGCGCGGGTCGGGGCGCAACCACCGGAGCCGGAGGCTTGTGCCCCTGTGCCTGTTGCATTGCTGCAATCTGTGCTTTCAACTGCTGAATCGTTTTCTGGGTGGACTCTTCAAAACGAAGAAGCTGCTCCTGGAGATCCTGTAGGCTTGGACTTTGGGCCGATGCGACCGTGGCAGCGAACATACAAACCCATGCAAGACGGCAGGTTGTCTCGGATTTCACCCTTCCTCCTTCTGAACGGGTCTGATAGCAAATGGCAGATTGGGGATTCAAAAGCTACGGTCCGATATGTCCGGATCGATTCAATCGAAGTGCCGTCATCGGATCTACCGGACTAGCCCGCCGCGCCGTGGCATACGCCGCCGACTCCGGATCGCGCCGGAAGGTTCGCTTGACGAACTACGAGCGGATCTTCGACCAGGCACGGCAGAAGGTCCGGGCCTGGGAAGCTCAACGAGTCAAGCGGCCGTGAGTACTGTAACTCCTTATGGCGGTGGATATCAGAAGGCGATCGAATCCTTCTCGGCCTCAATGCGTTTGCGATCGATCCCGGGAACGCTTTCGAGTTCTTCCAGGTTTTGAAATTTACCGTGTTTGGTCCGGTAAGCGACGATGGCTGCCGCGTCCGCCTCGGTGAGGGCGAGAGTCTTTACCAAGTCCGCGGCGGTGGCGCTGTTTGCATTGAGTTTCGGGCGGGGAGCATCCGGTCCGAAGTGGGCCGCGAGGTAGTTGACCACCTGCTCGAGTTCTTCGTCGGTTCCCTCCGCGCCGCGCGCGACCATTTTCTCCACGGTCTTTCCCCACTTCTCTTTGGTGAAGCGGCTCTCCGTAAAGGTGCTGAAATCATGGCAGCCCGAGCAGATCTTTTCGACTTGCTCCCGGCCCGGACCAGGGGGCAGTTCAGATTGGGCAAAGGCTGAAGGCAGAAGGGTCGTTCCGGTGGCTGTCACGAAGGCAAAAAGTATGACGGGTTTCGCAAGGCGCATGGGGCTATCCTACTACGCTTCTGCGGCGTAGGATTTCCGCTGCCGTAATGCGGATACAATGACCGCTTGAGCGCATCGATCCCTCTTGTGAATGGTTCAGGCACCCGCCCTGCCAGCGTACTTTGCATGGGCTGCGCGTCGATGGACCACATCTTCAGCGTGGGCGAGATTCCGCGCCAGCCTCTGAAATACCGCGCCCGCGATTTCAAGGCCATCGGCGGAGGCAACGCTGCCACCGCAGCCGTGACGATTGCCCGTCTCGGCGGACACGCCCGCCTGATCGCGCGGCTCGGCGACGATCCGACCGGCGACGCGATCGTGCGCGAGCTCGAAGGCTATGGCGTGGACACCCGGCTGGTGCATCGGTACCCCGGCTGCGCCTCATTGATCGCTTCGATTTTGGTGGACGACTCGGGCGAGCGTCTGATCGTCAGTTACTTCGACCCCAGGATCTCGCACGAGCCGGATTGGCTGCCGCCGATTCCCGCCGGCGTCGGGGCGATGCTGGCGGATGCGCAGTGGCCGGCCGGTGTCATCGAGATGTTCCGTCGTGCGAAGGCCGCGCGCATTCCGACCATCCTGGATGCCGATATGCCGCAGTGCGATGCCAGCATGATCGGCGCGTCCAGCGTGGCCGCGTTCTCCGCTCCCGGCCTGGCTGGCGCCACCGGAATCGAGGGAGTCGCCGAGGGCTTGCGCGTGGCGGCGCGGATGGGTGATGGCATCATGCTGGCAACCGACGGCGCCCAGGGTGTCTGGTGGCTGGAAGGCGACGAGTTGTGGCACCAGGACGCCTGTCGCGTAGACGCGGTCGATACGCTGGGAGCGGGAGATGTGTTTCACGGTGCGCTTGCATTGGCCCTGGCCGAAGGTCGGCGCCTGGGCGATGCGGTGGCGTTCGCCAACGCCGCGGCGGCGATCAAAGTGACGCGCTTCGGCGGGCGCGCGGGCGTGCCGACGCGCCGGGAAGTGGACGATCTGCTCCAGCAGCAGATGCCGCCGGCACGACGTTTCCCGAACTGATCCCCGGCCGCGACACTTATGCTACGGTGGCTGCATGACTACCGCCGGCACGGCGCGGTCCGGTATGTCCTCGCATCAGCGGCGGATCCTCGCGCTGCTGATGGCCTGCAGTTTCATCTGCCTGGTGGACCGTACCAATCTCTCGGTAGCCGCCACCGACATCCAGCGTAGTCTGGACCTCAGCAATGCCCAACTGGGCCTGTTGCTGTCCGGGTTCTTCTTCACTTACGCAGCGTTTCAATTGCTCTCGATCGCGGGGTGGCTGGCCGACCGGTTCAACGTGTGCTGGGTTCTGGGCGCCGGTTTGCTTGTATGGTCGGCCGCCACGATGCTCTCCGGCGTGGCCCACACGTTCGCCCGCATCTTTGCCCTCCGCCTGCTGCTGGGCGTCGGCGAGTCGGTCGCGTATCCGGCTTATGCCCGGATTCTGGCGAGTCATTACCAGGAGGACCATCGCGGGCTGGCGAACGCCTTGATCGACGCTTCGACGAAGGCAGGCACCTCATTGGGGACGCTGCTGGGCGGCCTGCTGATTCTCCAATACGGCTGGCGGCCGTTTTTCATCGTGCTGGGTTTCGCGGGGATGGCGTGGCTCATCCCCTGGTCGCTCTGGGCGCCGCGCGGCGATAGCGTGGCGGCACAGCCCCATCCGGCGGGGACGCCCGGGGTGGCCGATATCCTGCGCCAGCGCGCCGCCTGGTCTACCTCACTCGGCCAATTCTGCGCGAACTACTTCTGGTATTTCCTGATTACCTGGTTGCCGGGCTATCTCGAAAAAGAGCGTCATTTCCCGAAGGATAAGATGGCCGTTTTCGGCTCGCTTTCCTTCTTACTGATTGGTGTTATCTCAGTCACGAGCGGATGGCTGGCCGACCGCTGGATTCGCGGCGGCGGTAGTCCGACGCTGGTGCGCAAGACCTTCGCCGGCACCGGACTGGCGCTATCCACCATCATTCTGCCGGTTGCGCTCCTGCGCAACGAGAACGCCGCGATGGCGCTGCTATTTCTCGCCTGCGTAGCTTTCGGCATCTATACGCCGACCATTTTCGCTATCACACAGACGCTGGCCGGGCCGCTGGCCGCCGGGAAGTGGACCGGCCTGCAGAACGGCTTTGCCAATCTGGCCGGCGTCGCCGCGCCACTGTTCACGGGATGGATTGTCCAGACGACGGGACAGTTTTACCTGGCGTTTCTGCTGGCGGCTATCGTCGCGCTCGCCGGCGCGGGATTCCTGGTGCTCGGAATCGGCCGGATTGAACAGGTGACATTCCAGGCTCCCACGGAAAGCGCCGCGGTGAGATATTAATTCTGGCGTTAGAGGGAGGATGGCTACCTTGAAGCTTCTACTTTCCGCTTGCCTCGTCTGGGCCGCGTTCGCGCAGGACATCGACCCTCTGCATCTCACGGCACCGCAGGACTACCAGGCGTTCCGTTCATCGAGCAATAACGAAGACCCGCGCAGCAACGACGACAGCAAACGGCCCATTCCAGGAGAATCGATCGTGCTGGCGGATCTCCAGGGCCCCGGAATGGTCACTCATATCTGGCTGACGGTAGCCGCGAACGAATATGGCTGGCCCCGCCTGCTGCGCTTTCAAGTCTTCTATGACGGCAGTTCTACGGCTAGCGTCGACGCTCCCCTGGGCGATTTCTTCGCGGTCGGCCTGGGACAGGAGCACGACGTCAACTCGCAAATGGTGCGAAACGCGTCGAGCGGACGCGCTCGCAATTCCTACTGGCCGATGCCGTTCCGGAAGTCGTGCAGGATCGTGATCACCAATGAAGGCCGGCAGCGCGTCTCGAACCTCTACTACCACGTGGACTGGCGCAAGATGAAAAGCCTACCTCCGGGGACGAACTACTTCCACGCACGCTACCGGCAGGAGTTACCCGCCGTCAAGGGCCGGCATTACGAGTTCCTGAACGTAAAGGGCAGCGGGCACTACGTCGGGACGGTTTTGAGCGTGATCCAGAATGAACCCGGCTGGTTCGGGGAAGGCGATGAATCGTTCTACGTCGATGGCGCGGCCAAGCCCAGTATCGAGGGCACCGGAACGGAAGACTACTTCAACGACGCGTGGTCGCTCCGCGAATCCAGCGCTCCGTACTTCGGGGTCACTCTGGCGCAGGGCACCGGTCTTGGCTCGCGAATGAGCGCGTATCGATGGCACGTGCTCGACCCGATACCTTTCAAGCGTTCCCTGCGTTTCGAGATCGAACATGCGGGCTGGACT
Source organism: Terriglobia bacterium (assembly GCA_963796675.1). Taxonomy (GTDB): domain Bacteria; phylum Acidobacteriota; class Terriglobia; order Bryobacterales; family Bryobacteraceae; genus CAWCDJ01. The sequence continues at coordinate 76,841 of CAWCMS010000007.1, read as the reverse complement.
TATCGGGCGGATGGAACCGTGCGGTCGGCATTCGAAGAACGGGCGGACCTGTTCAGTTCCGTGGCCTTCTGGTATCAGCAGGGGATCGCCGCCGGCCAGCCGGAACTGCCTTATGGTCCCGCGCGGTTGCCGCACGGTAACGCACAGCAGATCGAAGTGGAGCGGGCTATCGCGGACGTCCGGACCGAACGGGGCAGGGCAGAGGTCCAGAAGGAAGTCTTCTGGTCACGGGACCTCCTGGCGTTCCACGCGGAGGGGCCCGGCTCGCGGATGCAGGTTCCTTTCGACGCCTCCGGCGATGGGGATTACGAATTGCTGGCGCAGATCGCGCAAGCCCCGGACTACGGCATCTATGACGTGCTGCTCGATGGCCAGCCGATCACGTCCGACGTACGCCTGGAGCATGAACCCGGCGCCAACCTGGGAGTCGCTTCCGGCATCGATAGCTGGTATCACGAGATCTATGTCGCGGAAGATCATCCGCTGGGATGGAAGAGGCTGAAACAGGGGCGGCACGTGCTCACGTTCGTTTGCACGGGCAAAAACGTGCAGTCACAAGGCTACGATCTGGGCGTGGACACGCTGATTCTGGCGCGTTTGGGCAAGATTGAGGTGACAGGCGGAGAGCACGCGGCCCGAGTGCGGGGAAGTTCGGACGTGGCGGTGCTGACCAGCGCCTTGACGGATTCCGATGCCTGGGTGAGGGAGGCGGCGGCCTGGCGCTTCACGCAAGTGCCGGCGCTGGCGGCCACGGCCCGGCGCGACATCGTACAGGCGCTGCACGATCCGGACCCTGTGGTTCGCGGACTCGCCGCCCTGGCACTGCGCGACGCGCCGCAGCCGGCAACTTCGGCGCTGCCCGACCTGATCTCCGGCCTCAAGGATCCGGACGCGAACGTGCGGCTGATGTCGGCCGAAGCGATCGCTTCGCTGCAGACTGCCGCAATGCCGGCCGTCCCAGCGCTGATCGCGGCGGGCCGGGTCGAGGGCGAACAGGTCCACGTCCTGCGCAGCATCGCCAAAGCGTTGGGCTCCGCCGGACCGGGCGCGCGGTCGGCCGTGCCTCTGCTGGAGGATTTGCAGAAAATGCCTCGCGTCCAATGGGCCGCCGAAGACGCCTTGCGGAAGGTCCAGGCTCAGCGATGAGGTTCTGCCCGGGACTTATTAATCCTCAATGACAACCAGGCAAAAGTCTGCTGTCATACGCTATTTGCGGATGTTAACTCCAACCATATTTTGCAGAAAATGTTTCGCGAAAGGAGCATGAGATCGCGACCAAGTTGTAACCACCGGCATACCAACATGGAAGCGAGAAAGGCGCCTTGCCGCTGGGTCGCTCATGAACGCTTCTACCGTATCGTTACTTTGGCGTGAGCCGGAAATTGCCAGGCATTTCCAGACGGGTGTGTGCCTTCACGGCCACACGATGCACTCCGAGGAGTGCCTGTCGTTCCTCCCGCGGCATCTGCACCACGTCCCGGGAGTATCGCAACTCGTTCGCCGCTATCAACAAGGCCCCGAGCCGGCAGTTGATTTTTCGCGGGCATATTGGACACCGCCGCTCACCCCGGCGGGCGCCCTGAATCTGGAACAAGGCCAGATTCGGCGTCTTGGTATGCAGCCGCTGGTCTCGCTCACCGATCACGACAATATCGAAGCCGGCATAGCGCTGCAGGTCTCTTCCCCCGATGGCGTTCCGATCTCGACAGAGTGGACTGTCCCGTATCAGAGGACGATTCTGCACCTCGGAATCCACAACCTGCCGCGGAATGCGGTCCGGCTCTGGATGTCGGTTCTGGCCTCATATACTGCGTCGCCGGACGAGCGGCTCCTCCCGCAGATTCTCGAAGGCCTGGCGGAGATTCCGGATGTCCTGATCGTCTTGAATCATCCATTCTGGCTGGAGGAAGGGATTTCTGAGTCCGACCATGCGCGTGCCCTGCCGCAGGTCCTGCAGGAATGTAACCGCTGGTTTCACGCCTTCGAACTGAATGGCACGCGGCGCTGGGCAGAGAACCGGCGGGTGCTCGATCTGGCGCGCGAATGGTCGCGTCCCGTGATTTCGGGGGGCGACCGCCACGCCGGCGAACCCTCTGCCTGTCTCAATCTCACCAATGCCTCTACATTCGCTGATTTCGTGGCGGAGATCCGATCCGGCTTGAGCGCTGTTCTCTTTATGCCGCACTACCGCGAGCCGATGCCGGTGCGCTTACTGGAGGCGGTCTGGGATATTCTGCGCCCCTACCCGGAGTATCCCGGCAGGGAGCGATGGATCGATCGGGTGTTTTATCGGGGCAAGGACAACATTCCTCGGCCGCTCGCGGACATCTGGGGCGGACGGCTCCCTTGGGTGATCCCACCTGCCGCCGGTCTCGTACAATTTGCCGCGACGCCCGGCGTACGGTTTACCCTCCGCTACCTGCTCTCACGGCAGGCCGAGGCTCTGCAATGAAAAAAATGAAAAAGATGATTAGTCGGGTGGAGTTGCTGGCAGGAAAGTGCTCGGCCGAGAGGCTAGCGCTGCTGATCGCCATTGGGTTCGTCCTCGGGACCTTCCCGATCTTCGGGCTTCCGACACTCCTGTGTCTCGTTACGGCTATGGTGCTCCGGCTGAATGTAGCGGCGCTTCAAGTGGTCAACCAGATCTCGTCCCCGCTGCAGTTCGCGCTGTGGGTGCCTTTCACCAGAATCGGGCGGCATGTAGCTCTCTTCCCCGGAAATCCGGCGCCGTGCAACGTGGGTATCCTTGGATTGCAGGCCGTCGCAGGTTGGCTCGTGACCTGCATCCCGGCAGGAGCACTGCTATATGTGGGTATCTTGTACGCGATCCGGTCTACCCGGCGCGGCAGCGGGAGTCCCGAGGCTATCGAAGACCGCGCGGAGAGTACCACCTTCTCGCCGCAAATGGGCTGAGCCGCGTGAAGTCCAAAAACGCGGGCGGAACACTCTTCGGGTAAGCGGCTGCCTCGGCGGTCCGCATCCAAGGCGGGTTATACGCTACCGGCTTCCCGGTTTCAGACCAGCGGCAGACCAGATGGTCGGCGTCCTTTTGCCATGAGGCCTTCATAAGCCTTGCCCCCCTGCTTCCAACCCTAGCCTACTGCTTTCTCGGTGACGTGTCCAGAGTTACCTGAGACGCGGGTCCAGCCCGGCGGGTGGCCGGCCAGAATGTCATCCAACAGGTCGGGAATCTCGTAAACAGCGCGATTACGAACCGCCGACGCCCGCTCACGGAATCGTCGATAGTTATCGGGCGCCAGTAAGTGTTTGACGGCGTCTTCAATCTCGGAGGAGAAGTCTCGCACGACGAGTCCCGCGCCTTGCTCCAGGATCCAGTCCGCGTTATACCTTTCGTGCGCCATCGTCCACGCATTGCACTGTACGATCACGGGCAGCCGTTTGGCCAGTGCCTCGCTGATGCTGCCGGGGCCTGGCTTTCCGATGAAGAAATCCGCCAGGTCCATATAGTGCGGAATCTCGCGTGTGAAACCTTCGATGAACATCGGAATGCGCGGGCTCATGGCCCGCAGTTCACGAATGACGGACTGATTCCTTCCGCAGATCAGGATCAGTTGCAGACCGCTATCGGGGCGGTTTAGTGCCTCGGCGATCCTCACCATCTCGTTCGACCCTTCCCCGCCGAAAAGCACGAGTCCGGTCGGCAGCTCCGGGCGAAGTCCCAGGCTCGACCGCCCGGCCCACCGGTTGGAATCCGAGGCAGCGTGGAACCGTGGATTCAGAATCATCCCGGAGACCCGCAAGGCTCGCTCCACCGGGATCCCGATTCTCCGGGCCTGTTTCACCGCGCGATTCGACCCGCAGATCACATATTGATCCTGCCGTTCGATCCAGAAGTGCGGAGGATAATCGGCAATATCGGTCAGCAGAGTAACAAACGGAGTGCCCGGGCAGGCGTTCTCGAGAGATTCTTTCAGCGCGCGGTTGTAGTGCGGAATCATCGAGACCACCAGGTCGGGCCGGGTGCGGGACCAGTGATCTTTCAGTACTCGTACCTGCTCCCGGTGGAACATCCGGATCACCAGGTGCATCAACGGGATCAATTGGGCCGAGCCGATGGTCCAGCCCCGCCGCAGCATAATGTTGTAAATCTCCTGGAAAGGGATGCCCGTGGTCTTGCGGATGAAGTCGATCGAATTCAGCAGATCCTGAATGCACAGCATCTCGACGTCCCAGCCGCGCTGTTGTTCGCGGATGACCTCGCAAAGCGCCGTGGCCGCCGCGCGGTGCCCTCCGCCCGAGTCGATGTAGATCAGCGTCACTTTCGGATTCATTGCGTGATCCTTTCCGCCGGCGAGGGCCGGCCCGGGACCTTCTGTTCCAGAGCGGCTACGCGAGTCAACTCCCTTTTCGACTCACTGGCCGCCGGTTCGTTCCCTTCCGGCTCCTGTGCCAGGTACATTCGGAGATACTGTTCGGCTTTCGACAGATCGCGGCCAGTGTCGATGATTCGATGCGCGGCGCTGAAGTAGGTGATGCGATCGTCCGGCACTTCTCTCGCCGAATCGGACAAGAGCGCATCCAAAGCACTCCAGCGGGTCTGGCGCGCGAGGACGTCTGCCAGAATGGCGTACGCTTCGGCCCTCCCGCTGTCGATCTCTAACGCCGCCTTCGCCTGTGTTTCGGCTTCATCCGTATACCGATGCTCGAGTTGCGTGTCGAATTGGGCCAGCGCCATTCGGGCGCGATAGTTTCGGGGATTGGTCTCCACTGCGCGCCGTAGCGACGCGTGAGCATCGGCTATCCGTTTCTCAGAGCTCGCGATTCGGGCCTCGGCCAGGTGACCTTCCATGGCATCGATCTTTCCGATTTGCCTGGCTACCACTTCGGCCTGCTGGCGGTCGCCTCCAGCGATGCCAGGGGCCAGCAGGTAGAACTCCAGGAGGTCGCGGTGTGCCTGGACGTCCTTAGGGTCGAGGGCGATGGCGGCATCGATCTCTTTTCGGAAGCGTCTCGCCAGGAAGAGCTGCCGGAAAGGATTCGCATATTGCGCCATCACCCCCACCACTTCGGCGAGTTGCCGGTGGTATTTGGCGACATTTGGCGCGAGCGAAACCGCCTTTTCGGCGAGCGGCAATGGCGTCGAGCGGTCGCCAAAAGCATTGCGAATCTGCGACTGGAAGAAGAGATACTCGGGATCGTTGGGAGTTTTCCGGAGTTGCTCGTCAACAAGAGTTCGCGCACGCTTCCAGTGGCCTCGTTCAATCAGCGCCGCCGGGCTGGGTTCCTGCGAGAAGGCGCACGGTGCCGCCATCAGTACAAGCAGGGACAGAAGAGGTACGTCCACCCAACGCGTCACATCTCAGCTTGTACTCGTCTCCGTTTCAACCGGATAACGAATAGGTGAAAACATTCCTGCTAGCCACGGAATTTATGGCCTGTTTCTAACGGAAATGGGCGCTGCGGACCGGCGCCGGCATCGTCGTGCCCGGTTTGAGGGCGGCCCAGAGAATCCGGTTCAACTCATCCGGATCGGCCAGGTCGTAATCCGAAAAATCGAGCTTCAACGACGCCAGCGCCCCCTGGCCGGTTGCGGGGTTCCGGCTCATCAGGTCCACTTGCGGGGGGATCGCGGTGAACGCTTCGAACGCGGGCTCCGTCGTGAACGAGGCGAACATCGGAGTCGCGGCCGCATCGAACTGCGTCATCGGCTGCAATCCGAGAATCAGTTCCATTGTGCGTACGAACGAAGAGGTCGTATACATGGTGCTGTCGACCGTGGCGCGCTTTACCCAGGGCGAAATTACTAACCCCACAGTACGGTGCGCGTCCACGTGATCCGGCCCGTTCTGCGCGTCGTCCTCGATCACGAAGATCGCAGTTTCGTTCCAGAAGCGCGAGTGGGTGACGGCGTCCACGATCTGGGCTAAAGCCTGATCATTACTGGCCACCTCGGCAACCGGGGTGAAAGCACGCGGCGTCAATCCGTGAGTGTGGTCCTCGCCGAGTGACATCACCATGAAATTCGGCCAGTGGCCGCCGTTTTCCGCTTCGCGCAGTTCGTTGACGAAGACAGCGGCCTTGTCCGTGTCCCGTCCGCCCCTGGATTTTACCTTGAGCCACTCCAGTGAGACGTGCCCCTTCAGCGAGCCGATTGCCTTGACCTCCGGTTCCGTGTCGGGCGAGGAGACGAAGCTGGACATCTCTCCGTAACTCCGAAAGCTCAGGCCTTTGCGCGCACAGGCATCCCAGAGATAGCCCGCCGGCGACGACATCAGCCGTTCGTCGGCCTCGGGTTCATTCCGCCGGCTGTAGCTGTTGGTCCACGCCTTCTGGTTGAAATCCGTGGCGTACGCGGCGTCTGACCACTGGTGGCCATCCTCGGAGACCTCGCCGTCGCAATACAGGTTATCCAGGGTCACCAGTTTGCGCGCGATGGCGTGAGCATTCGGGGTCACCTGTTGTCCGAACAGTACCAGGTTCGGATCGCCGTTGCCGGCGCTCAGGTCGCCGAAAACCTGGTCATACGTACGATTCTCCCGGATGATGTAGAGCACGTGGCGGATCTTCGGAAACACGTCTTTTTGGATCTTCGCTGACCATGCCGCATCGACGAAGGCCGCCGGCGTCGGCACATTTGACCGGGCTTGCTTCGTGTAGTTCGCTAACTGCGAAGCGTTCGGGATATCCACGATCGAAACGTGACCGCTCAGTACTCCCGCGATGTAATCGAACGGCGTCTTTGGATTGGGCGCCTTCTGCTGATAGATCGTGGAGGCAGGATAATTATTGCGGAACCCCATGCCCTTGCCGGTTCCCACGTAAATCTGTTTGCCGTCTGGGGCCATGGCCAGCGCCGTGGGATACCAACCGGTGGGGATGAACCCAAGGACCCGCGACTCTTTCCGGTCGGAAACATCGATCACGGCTACGTTGTTGTTGTCTGCGTTCGCCACATAGAGACGCCGTCCGTCCGGCGAAAGAGCCAGCGCATCCGGGGTCGATCCCACCGGCGCTTTCGGATCGAGCGATGTGCGGATGGTCTCGATAATGCTTCCATCTGAAATCACGCTGACTTCATTCGATCCCGAATCGGCAACGAACAGGCGGCCATCTTCGGACCAGACCATTTCGTTGGGATGGCTCCCCACCGCGACCCTGCCGGTTTCCCGTAGAGATTCAGGGTTGAAGAAGCTGATGGACCGGTCGCCCCAGTTCGAAACCGCGAGCGCCTTGCCGTTGGGCGAGAAAATGATCCCGTAGGGTCTATAGCCGGTTTTCGCAGCGCTTTGCTCCGTGAAGTCCGCCCCGCCGAGGCGGTAGAGCGTATCGGTCTGGATGTTCAGAGCATAAAGGGCGTGATCGGGACCAACAGCCAGACCCGAAATGTAGCGCTCGTCCTCGTTCAGTCCCCGAATGCCGATCGGCGGCTCCGGCGAGAGTTTTCCGTCCGCGTAATGCACCCGCAGGATCGGTGTGTCGATCGACTCCTTCATCGCAGAGCGAATTCCGAGGCGCGCGATCAACTCGGCGAAACCGCGTTTGGCGTGCCCGCCGCCCGAGAGGAACACGGTCCCCCTGGCCGCGTCGAATGCCATGCCGTCCCAGGCCTTCACCACGTCGAGGGTCGCGACGCTTTGAGCCCGGCTCGGGTCGATGACGCTCAAGCTGTGGTCGTGATAGCCGGCTGTCAGGACCAGCAGCCGGGATCCCACATTCTGCATCTTCATGGGCAGATCTCCCGGCAGAGCGATGTGCGTGCCGGCCGGTGTGATCCGCCAGCCATTGGGCAGAGTCACAGCGCCGGTTGAGTCCGTCACGTTCGGCAACCGGTTGGGATGGCGAACTGCCGCTGCGAATCCGAGGCCGATGATGGTGACTGCGAGCAGAAGAATGACCAGGCGGGTGCGTTGCATTGGTGGACCTTCCTGAATCTTTGGATCCCATAACGCACTGTCGATGTCAAAACAATATTCGGTTACATGCGTGTTTGCATTACTTTACCTGCCCTCTTCGCGCGCGGAAGCGGATATACTTTCAATCGCGTGAAACCGGGGCAGACGACAGTGGAAAATCTCGCGAGCATTGTGCTACTGGCCGGCGCCGTCTGCGCCTCCGCTTCCGCCGCCCAGGGCCCCACCTTTCACCAGCAGATCGCGCCGATTCTCCACTCCTATTGCTCGTCGTGCCACCGGCCAGGCGGGCCGGGTCCGTTTTCGTTGCTGACCTACGCCGATGCGCGCCGCCACGCGCGCGAAATCGCGGCCGTCACCCGCCGCCGTTATATGCCGCCGTGGCTGCCCGAGCCTGGGTTCGGTGAGTTCGAGGGCGCAGCACGACTGAGCGATGCGCAGATCGCGAGCATCGAGCAATGGGTGCGTGCGGGCATGCCGGAAGGCTCGGGCACCTCCGTGCCTCCTTCGTTCCGCTCCGGGTGGCAGCTTGGCCCGCCGGACCTGGTGATCACCGCTGCTCGGCCGCTCGCTGTTCCTGCCGGCGGCCCGGATGTCTTCTGGAATTTCGTGCTGCCCACCGGGCTCCGCGCGACCCGCTACATCGAGGCGATCGAGATCCGCCCGGGCGATTCCCGCGCCGTGCACCACGCCAATGCATTGATCGACCGTTCGCGCTCGGCGCGTCGACGCGAGAGTTCCCCCGGCCAGGGGTTCCCGGGGATGGATGTGACGCTCGAATCCGAAAGCTTCGATCCCGACAGCCACTTTCTGTTCTGGAAACCGGGGGGCACGCCCTGGAAGGAACCTCCTGGTATGGCGTGGTGGCTCGACCCCGGCAATGATCTGGTTCTCAACGTGCACCTGCACCCAACCGGTAAGGCGGAATCGGTGCGGCCGTCGGTGGGGCTCTACTTCACGCATGTGGCGCCCGCGAAGTTTCCCATGCTGCTCCAACTGGAGGGCGATGGCGCGCTCGACATCCCGGCAGGCGCGCGCGATTTCGTCGTGACGGACGATTTCCGGCTGCCGCTCGACGTGGATCTGCTGGCCGTCTATCCGCATGCCCACTATCTGGGCAAGCTACTGGAAGCCTACGCGACGCTGCCCGATGGCCGGCGCGAGTGGCTGATCCGCATCCCCGACTGGGACCTGAACTGGCAGGCCGTATACCGCCTCCAGCATCCCCTGTTTCTGCCCCGGGGAGCCGTCATTTCGATGCGCTTCCACTACGACAACTCGAGCGACAACCCTCGCAATCCGAACTCCCCGCCGAAGCGCGTGCGCGGCGGCAACCAATCCACCGACGAGATGGCGCACTTTTGGCTGCAGGTGTTGCCGCGCGGAGAGGGCGACCAGCGGCCCGTCCTGCAAGAGGCACTGATGCGGCACCGGTTGGACAAGTATCCGGCCGATTTTCTGGCGCATTTCAACCTCGGTGCGCTCCTGCTCAGCCGCCACGATACAGCGTCTGCTCTCGAGCACCTGCGCGCCGCGCTTGTGGCCGAGCCCGACCAGCCGGCAGCGCTGAACACCCTCGGCGCCGCCCTGGTCTTGAGCGGCCGCGCGGACGAGGCAGCCGAACAGTTCCGCCGCACGATCCAGATCCGGCCGGACGACACCAGCGCGCGATATAACCTGGCTGGAGTGCTGGCGGATGGGGGCCGGCTGGAAGAGGCCGCGGCACAGTTGCGAATGGTCCTGGCGGTGGCTCCGGAAGATGCGGCGGCGCGAGGGCGGCTGATTCAGGTGGTCAAGAACCTGGCCGATGGCGCGGCGGCGGAGAAGCGGTTGGCCGACGCGCTGGCGGGCTATCGGGAACTGGTCAGCCTGAATAACGGCGACGCCGACCTGCACAACAACTTCGGCATCCTGCTGGCCCGCTCGGGCGATATGGCGGCTGCAATCAGTCAGTTCGAAGAGGCGCTGCAGCTTCAACCCGCGCATGCGGCGGCCCGCCGCAATCTCGAAATCGCGCGGCGGAAAGCGGCGCGCTAGGGCTTCGACGCGGGAGAGAATATCGTCTTAGGGCTGCTTGTTCGGGATCCCTTGGATTCCGCGCCGGACCTGGTCGTCCATCTTCTCGATGCGCTCCGTGTTTTCCTGGTGGAGCCGCAATTCTCTGGCGGCGTCTTCGCTGCGGCCTGCCAGGCGGTAGGCCTGCGCGAGCTGAAAATGTGTTTGCGGATCGCCGGGTTGGAGCTTTGCGGCGGTGACCAGCGGAGCAATCGCATCGGTGCCCCGGCCCAGTCTGACCAGGGTCCTTCCAAGCCCAACCCAGGCCTCGGTGAATGCTGCGTCGAGCTTCGTTGCGCGCTCGAAGTGCTGGAGCGCCGCGGTGTCGTTGTTGGCCTGGCGGTCCAGTTCGCCGAGGACGAATTCGCAGGTTGCGTCCCCCGGATTGATCTTGAGCTCAGCCTCGAATTCGGCACGCGCTTCGTCGCGGTGCTGTTCGCCACCTGGACGCGACAAGAGCAGGCGCCCAATGCGGAAGTGGAGTCCCGGCCGCTGAGGGTCGCGTGCGAGCGCGGCGCGATACTCGCGTGCGGCGTCTTCCCATCGGCCCTGGGCTTCGAATGTCTCGGCAGTCAGTTCGCGCAGTTGGGGCGACGCCGGCGCCGTCCGCATCAGTTCGTGCGAGGCGCGCAGGGAGAGATCGGAGTAGACGTGGGCGGCCAGGTACAGGACATCGGGGTCGCCGGGAAACTCGCGGTTCAAGGTCCGCAGGACGCTTACCGCTTCGTCGATGTGCTCCATTTGCATCGCGCAACGGACCGTAGCGGCTCCGGCCGCGCGCCGCTGGTCGCGCCCGGCAATCCGCGGATAGGCTGCGCGCAAGCGGGGCAGTGCCTCGGCGCAATGCCCGTTTTGCGCCAGGGTGATGGCCAGGGTGGCGTCCGGTGGCGCTGTCTTCGCCGGTGCCGTGCTTTGAGCGTGGGCCCCGGCAGTCAGCGCAAGTCCTAACGAGAGCAACCGGAAAGTGCGCGCTGCATTCATTTCTTGAATCATATTGGCATAAACAAAGGCGGAGCCCCGCGGGACCCCGCCCTTGCTTCAATCTGTCCGGATCAGAAGTAGAACTTCAACGCAAGCTGGACCAGGCGTGGGAACTGCGTGCCGGTGATGACGCCCATGCCCCCTCCAAGGCCGGAACTGGCGGCGTTCAGTAACTTCGAATTAGTGGCATTGATGAAGTCGCCGCGGAGCTGGACCTTTCGCTTCTCCGTGATGGGGAAGTCTTTCATGAGGCTCAAGTCCAGGTCCCTCGAGCCGGGATCGTAGATTGTGGAGTTGGCGCAGTTTCCGAACTTGCCCGCGGCCGGCGCCGCGAACGCCGAGGGATTGAACCACTGGAGCCCGCCGCCGCTGTAAGGTTGCAAGCCGTATTGGACGGGCCCGACGCAGTCTGCGCGAGTGAGCCAGAAGCCGTTAGGCGTGTCCCACGTGTAGGCCGTAGTCGGCATGCCGGTACGCGCGCTGAGGATGGCCGACACGTTCCAGTCACCTGCTACCGCGTTGACCACCGGATTCAGGTTCGCACCATGCATCCGGCTCTTGCCGAACGGAATGTTGTAGATGGCGTTTGCCGACAGAGTGTGTTTCTGGTCGAAGAAGCAGGGTCCCCACTCCGACCGTTGGTCGTAGACATTCTGCCAGTAGGTGGCCGCGCCGAAGCCGGACACGGACGAGCCCCACGTGCCGTAGTACCCGCTCGAGTCCGTCATGCACTTCGAGAAGGTGTAAGACACCTGGCCTTCCAGGCCGTGGCCCGTGCGCTTCTGGAGCACCACCTGCAACGCGTCATAGCGCTGCTTGCCGATGGATGCGGTGTCCTTGAAGTTGCCGCCGTGGTCGAGTACATCGTGGTAGAGCGCCTGGTTGCCCGACAGGTAGGGCGAAGGAGCGAACGAGCCATCGGACTGGAGTTCCGACTGTGAAAGTTGGAGCGGTACCACCAGGTGCGTACCGTGCTGTCCAACATAGCCTGCCTGGAGGGTCAGGTCGGATCGGAACTGATGCTGAATGGTGATGTTCCACTGCTGAACCAGCGCCGGCTTCAGATCAGGCGACCAGACGCGAAGGCTGGCTCCGTAGAATGGGTCGCCCGGAGGCGGCAGAATCAGCCCCTGCGAGAGGTTAGTGGCCGGCAGCGGTGTGCCGGCGGACACGTTGTAGTTCACCAGCGTCTCCGGCTGATTGAGTGGCGGGTTCATGGTCAGGCGCAGGTTGGTGCCCGTGCCTTCCATATAGGTCGAGGTCGAGTAGGACCCGCGGATGACGGTGTTGCCGCCCAGGCGCTTCGGGGAGAAAGCGAAGCCGATACGCGGCTGGAAGTCATATCCGCCGTTGTACGAGTTGTATAGGGCGTTGCAGTTGGAATATGGGCAGGATTGGCCGGCGGTGTACATCGTGCCGCTGTAGAGGCCGAAGTTGACCTGGCGGTTATCTACCTCTGTCCACGGCGTATGGTTCTCATAGCGCAGGCCGAGGTTCAGCGTGAGGCTTGAATTAACGCGGAAGTCGTCATTGACGAAGCCTGCGATGATATTGGAGCGCTGGCCCCAGGTTCCGTTCATGCCACCGCCCTTTCCGAAGGTGTAAGGCAGACCGAGGAAAAAGTCGCTTTCCCCCGATCCCGAGTACTGCCCGTTGAACCCGATGTTGCCGAGGTTGCCGGAATTCGACGCGTAGTAGATGTTGATCCGCTCGCGATAGAACTGGAAGCCCGTGTGGATTACGTGTCGTCCCTTGCTGATGATCACCGAGTCGTCGAACTGGGCAACGGTCGAGGCGAATAACTGTTGAGGCCCGGAAATCGAGTTGCCGACGCCGCTCACGTAGCCGTTGCTGAAGTTGAGAGCGAGCAGCCCGGGGCCGCCCGCATTGGCGTTCGCGATTCCCAGGGTTTGGCCAAAATCGCCGACGCCGCTGTGGGGCGTGTTGCCGTTCTCTACCAGCAGGTAGTTGACGCCGCCGCGCGCCTCGTTGACGATCGACGGGCTGATGGTGTGCGTCCAGTTCAGTACGCCGTTATGGGCGTTGTCGTTGACAAATGCATCCGAGGACAAGGGGAACGAATTCGTCGAAGGGTCATCGGCGAACAGGCGTGAATACCGGCCGAACAGTCGGTCCTTCTCCGAAATGTTGTAGTCGATCTTTACGTCGCCCTGTTTCTGGTTCGTAATGGTGGCGTTGGCGCTGTAGTAGTTGTTGATGAGATCGGAGTTCTGCGCCGCCGGGTAGAGCGAAGAGGCGAACAGCTTCGCCACTACCGGGCTCATCAGGCTTTGCGGAATCACATTGCCCGGGAACGGCGCGCCGTTGGCGAACGGGTTCGTCAGCGCGTACGGCGTCGGCGCGGTCAGCAGCGCCGAGAAGTTGCCGGTGCGCTCCGCGGGCGTGAACACGGTAGTGGCCGAAGTGGTGGCGGGAATGTCGTAGCGGAAGCCCTGATAATCGGCGAAGAAGAACAGCTTGTTCTTGATGATCGGGCCGCCCGCCGTGCCGCCGAACTGGTTCCAGCGCATCGTGGGCTTGGCGACGCCGAGCCAATTGTCCTCCCACGGAGTCGCGTTCAGTTTGTCGTTGCGGAAGAACTCGAAGGCGGTTCCGTGGAATTCATTCGTGCCCGATTTGATGGTCGCGTTGATGATGCCGCCCTGGTAGTTGCCGAACTCGGCCGAGGCGTTCTGAGTGATGAGGTTGAACTCCTGAATGGCGTCCGAGGCGGGCGCGTAGCCAACCAGGTTGTCCGACACCTGGTTGTTGTCGATCCCATCGAGCAGAAAGTTATTCGCCTGTTCGCGGTTGCCATTGATGTACGGGCGCGAAGAATCGCCGCCACCCGGGCCGAAGCCGGTAGTGACGCCGTTCACGAAACCCGCCGGCGATACCGTGACCGCGCCTGGCGCCAGCAGCGTTAACTGAACGTAGTTGCGGGATGCCAGCGGCAGGTTCTCATTCGTATTCGCGCTGATGATCGTACTGATTTGTGTGGTCTCCGTTTGCAGCAAGGGAGCGCCGCCACTAACTTCCACCGCCTCGGCGACCGCGCCCACCTTCAGCGTGAAGTCGAGCCTTGCCGACTGATTCATTTCCAACTGAAAGGCCGGTCGAACGGCCGCCTGAAACCCCGTGGCTTCCACCCGGACCTCATATCGGCCGACCGAGACCCGCGGCAGGGTGTAGAAACCTTCCGCGTTGGTTTCGGTCTTCCACTTGGTGCCTCGATCCAGTTCGGTTGCCAGGACGGTTGCCCGGACAATCACCCCGCCCGTCGCATCCGTGACCTGGCCGCTAATCGCTGCTGTAACCTGTTGGCTGAATCCTGCCTGCGGCGCGAGCATACATACCGCCGCCAGACCCACTATCCAGCGTAGAGATCCAAATATCGCTCTTTCCCTCATTGAGACTCCTTTCCGACCCCTGGTGAGATCTGGTCGCGTGCTCCTCTCAAGACGTGCGACCAGCCGTTCATTTGTGAACGAATGTTCGTTGCCATCAATTTCCGCGGAGGGCATTCGCGCCTTCCGCCGACTTCGTGGCTCCTCGCGCCCGAAGTTCGATTGCATCGAGCAACAACCGTACAGGACGCGCCGCCGCGATCACCACTTCGGCGCGTGGTTGGGCGCATCGATCCAATTCCGACTTACGCTTGGCGATCCAGTCTGCCGGAGCGGGACGGCCGGCCTGGAGATAATCCAAAGCCTCGAGCCCGAGCGCCCCCGCCTGTGCCACTGCATCGGCCACCGGCCCGATTTCCCGGAGTGCCGGGTTAGCCGCGATGTATGCATCGAGCGGCTTGCGATTCGATTCCCACAGCGCGAAACTGCGGCGGAGAAGTTCGCGGTCGTCGGCGTTGCCACTCGCGGCGCGCCGCGCGGATTTCTCCAGTGCGCGAATGAACTCGCTCTCCGCGCCGGCGGCATCCACCAGCCGGTTCAGCGGAACAAGGCTCGTATAGTGGCGCGCCGCCGCACGTGGGTCGTGGCCCTGCGCCTCGATCGCCCGGACAAGCACGCGCAATGGCTCCGAGTCACTGCCATTGGCAAGCCGGTCGAGCTCGCGCGCGGGGCCGGAACGGTGGGTCAATCCGGTATATTCGAGTGTCCGGCTGACGGCTTCCATGCGGCGGTACATGGAATCGGCGTCGCGCGTCTCCCGCGGCGACCAGAGCCGCTCGGCGATGGCGGCCGCACGCGGCCAAATGACCGAATCGACCGTGCCTTCGCTCACATACTCCGACCACATGCAGGTTTCCCCACCCAGGATCTTCGTGGCCTGCGTGGTGTCCAGCGCCGCGGCGTCGCCATCGAGCGGATCGTTCGCGTAGAGTTGACTCGCCGGCTGCAGATAGTTGAGGTAGTAACCGAAAGAAAGGACCGACCGGTAGCCCTTACGCGCCGCCTCGGCTAGGGAGGACTGCCCGCGCCAGGATTGGATCACCGCGTCATGCGGCAGTTCGGGCGAGAGAATCTCGTCCCAGCCTGTCATCGTCTTGCCCTGCGTTTTCAGGATCGCCTGCAGGCGCCGGTTGAAGGACTCCTGGATGGCCGAGGGCGTCGCCAGCCCATGCTCCCTCGCAAATGCCTGCACGGCCGGAGAGTTGTTCCATTGCTCCGGGTCGACTTCGTCGCCTCCGATGTGGAAGAACCGGTCGGGAAACAGCGCGGTCAACTCTCCGATCAGGCCGTCGACGAATCGATAGGTTGCCTCGCGCGAAGGGTCCAGCGTAGGCTTGAAGATGCCCCAAGCGCGCTCAATGACGTAGGGGCCCGGAGCGCTGGCGAGCTCGGGATAGCCGGTGAACCAGGCAGTGGTGTGTCCGGGCATGTCGAATTCGGGCACGACGCGGATGCCGCGCTCGGCGGCATAGGCGACCACTTGCCTTACCTCATCCTGGGTGTAGTAGTGCCCGTCCGAGCCCAATTGCTGGAGTTTCGGGTAACGCTTGCTCTCCACCCGGAATCCCTGGTCGTCGGAAAGATGCCAGTGCAGCACGTTGAGCTTCACCGCCGCCATGGCGTCCAGGTTCCGGAAAACCACAGGGAGGGGCATCCAGTGGCGAGAGACGTCGAGCATCAAGCCCCGCCAGGCAAAGCGTGGGCGATCCTCGATGTGCACCGCCGGGAAATGATATCCACGTGCGTCCGGGCTCGCCAGTTGCAGGAGCGTTTCGAGTCCGCGCAACGCGCCCGTGACCGTTGCGGCTGTCAGTTTGGCCCCGGACGGCGCCACGTCCAACCGGTAGGATTCGTCTTCCTGCAACGAAGGAATCGCCGGTCCGGGCGCGGAACACTCGATCAGCAGACCAGGCGCGCCGGTCGGCGGCGTGATCAGCGGGGTGCCGGTGGATAAGGATAGCCGGCTCGTGAACCGCCGCATCGCGGCTTCCAGGCGGGCGTCGCGGAAGCGGGTCGCGTGGACGCCGAACGCGGGAGTGATCGGGAGTTCGCCAGGCTCCATGGTCAGCCTGGCTGGCCATGGCATGAGCGCCGGTTCCGCGGAACGCAAGGCCGGCGCAACTCCACTGCCCGCCAACAGGACCACTACCCATGCGCCCACTCTCACTCGCGTTTCTCCTTTGCCCGGTCGCCGCCCCTGCCGCGACGGTACCTGTAGCTAACCGATTCGACACATTGCGCCAACCGGCGGCAGGCGTCCAGTTCGTAACGGTTGCTGCAGCCGCCGGAACACGTTCGTTACGCGATGGAACGTCCCCCGATTCAAATGGCTAGGCCCGAACGGCCCGGGTCCAAAGCGGAACGCGGCGTGGTAGAATCCCCTCCAGGTTGGAGATCGCAATTTGGGTCCACCATCGGAAGAGGCGATCCGCGGCGAACTGGCTCGTGTCCTCAACAGTCACGAGTTTCGGGCGAGCAAGCGCTCCCAGGAGTTCTTGCGCTATGTCGTAGAGCGCACCCTGAGCGGGGAAGCCTCCAGGCTCAAGGAACGCAACATCGGCACCGACGTCTTCGGCCGGCCGTCGAGCTACGATCCCAGCGACGACGCCACGGTGCGGGTGAAGGCCGGGGAAGTCCGCAGGAGGCTCTCCTTGTATTACGCCACCGAGGGGGCGCGCGACGCGGTCCGGATCGACCTGCCCGGCGGAACTTACGTGCCCGAGTTCGTCTTTCACCTCCCGGGGACGGCAACCGAGCCTTTGCCCGAAGCCGGTGGCGCCACGCCGGTCCTTGAGCTACCCTCTCCGGCTGTTGGCCGGCGGTCAAGCCGGATGTTTGCCGGTGGGATAGCCGCTCTGCTGGTGGTCATCGCGGCGAGTGCGGCGACGCTCACCTGGCGGGCGAGCCAGCGGCGCTCGCCGCTCGAGCAATTCTGGGAACAAGTGGGGAGCACTTCCGTGCCCTCCTCCATCTGTGCCGCTTACGTCCCGGTCTACTCTTTGGGCGACCGTCTCCCCACCGAGAAGACACCGCCCAAAGCGACAGATTTTCTCCTTCTTTCAGACCAGTTCGTTGGCGGCGGCGACCTGTTGGCGGTATCGCGGATTTCGTCGATGCTGACCCGCATGCGGCGGCCGTATCAGGTGCGGATTGGCAATGCCGTGTCTTTTCACGATTTGCAGGCATCGCCCGCCATCCTGATTGGCTACTCGTATACGCGGTGGCGCGAAATCAGCAGCGAGATGCGGTACTTCATCGACAGCACGAAGAATCCGGTCGGCATCACGGACAACGGCAAACTTACCAGTTGGACGCTGCCCAACCTGCCGCCCAACCGCCAGACCAACGAAGACTACGCGATCGTGAGCCGTGTCTTTCTTCCGGACACTCACATGATGCTCGTTGAAATCGCGGGCATTACGCAATACGGGACTGAGGCTGCGGCGGAGCTGGTGACCTCAAACGATCTGGTTGCCGAAGCCCTCAAGCTGGCCCCTCGCGGCTGGCAGAGCAAGAATCTCCAGTTCGTGCTTCACACCAAGGTCATCTCCGGCGAAGCCACCACGCCCACTGTAGTCGCGACCTATTTCTGGTAAAACGCCGCCTGCCCCACAAAACCCGGTGGCCATTAGACAGCCCAGTTGGCGCTCCACTTGCGCGCTGCCGGGTCGACTGGCGTGAATCCGGGCGGCAGAACGACGGAAGCCGGGGCCGGGCCGGGCTCCCGTTCGAAATCGAGCCGCCATCCGCGCTGCCGGCCGAGCGGCTCCAGCCGCATCGAGATACGGCCGAATCGAGTGGGCGATCCCGAAATCGCGAACGGCTCGCCCGCCGCGAGTTCCGGCCCGCCGATGCCCGCCAGTAACCGCAGCGATTCGCCATCTTCGAGCGCCAGCATGTGCCGCAGATAGAGCACGCACTCCGCGCTCGCCCAGTTGTGCGGCATGTCGCCCACGTAATCCGCCGCGAGCGAGCCTCGCAGCGGTTGCTCCTCGCGCCAGCAGTAGAGCGGCGTGGCATGGTTCAGGAAGCCGGTGAAGGTCGTCCGCGCCCAGTCCTCCAGCCCCGCCCATAGATATACATGGGCGACGAACGCGGCAGCGTAGTTCCACGCGCCCTCGTGCGGCAGCCATCCGGATTCGGCCGGTATGTCTTCCTGGGTGCACGCCTGCATCAGCGCGATGTGCCCCTTCACCAGGGGATCGTCTTTCCCAAATACCAAGCCGGGATAGATGGCATGAGACATCGCCCACTGCGCCACCTGTGGCTGAGGGCGGTCCCATGGGTCGGCCGCGTTCCATTGCGGGTCGTTCTTCATCAGCATGGGCAGATAATCGAAGCCCGCGGAGTGGCGGCGCATCTCCTGCCGGGCCGCGGCCGTAAAAGCGGCATGCAACTCGCGGTGGAAGCGGGTCACGGGCTCGAACCCCGTAAGGTTTAGCCTGGCGGCTGCCTGTTCGACGGCTTGGAGCCCCGCCAGCACCCAGATCGTGTTCGTGAACTCGTCCCGCAAGCCGCCGAGTCCGCCATCGCCCTGGCCCTTTGGAAACAGGCCGTAGCGCCCGGACGCGCTGCCCTCCGCCACGGCTTTCGCGCACAGCCCTCGCAGGAACTCGACTGCGCGCAACATGTTCGGCTGCATGGCGCGGAAGTACGTCCAATCCTGGCTCAACTCGGCCTGCCGCACCAGGGTGAACATGGCGATTCCGGTATCTTTCCAGTGCTCCCGGCCCGCGTTCGCGAAGATGCCGCCGTCCTTCTCCTGGAGAGCCCAGGTCGTCTCGAGCCCCTGCTGCGCCTCCTGGTCATAGCCCAAGTACCGCGCGGCTTCCAGGATGAAGTTGCCGTCCACAACCCAGAGGCCGCGGTAAACCGTGGGCCCCACCTGGAACGTGAGCCGGCCGTTCTTCTTCTCGCGGGCCTGCAATATGTTGCGCGCGCAGGCGCTCAGAAACTCGCCGTGGCGGCCCGGCACGCGCCATGACACAGGTCCGCCGAACGGCTGCCGCGCGCGCCAGAACTCCCTGGCTTCGGCCAGCAGCGTATCGGGCTCGGTAAGCCCGGCGGCAATCTTCTCGAGAGGCTGCCCTTCTTGCGGAAAGCGGAGGAACTGCCGGATCGGCTCATTCGCGCGGGCCGGGGCCAGAGTCCCCCGCAGCACCCATTCGACGCCCGCATCGGAGAGCCCGGTAAACGCGCGGTCGCTGGCGAAGAGCAGCGCTCCGCTATCGCCGTCCAGATAGACCGCATTGCCTTTACGGCTCATGGCGCGCCGCGAACTCACCGTCACTACGGGCGCCGCGCGAATGGTGCGGCGTGTGCGGGGACGAATCTCGATAATGACGTTATCGACCCGTCCCTCCGATGCCCGGTTGGTGGCGAATGCGATCAGGGACAAAAACGCTTCGGCGCGTTCGATCCGAGTACGAATGATCGGGACGCCGGGCGACTCCAATTCCTGCCGCGCCACCGCGTCAGGCTCGACCCCGGTCAGGGAGAATCCGACCACGGTTTCGAAGCGGCCGCGGGCGAACCCGTAGCGCAATTCGCCTCGTTCGCCGACGAGGCTCTTAGCTGGGTCGTCTGGAAAGCAAAAGGCGGTTTGTCCAGAGAGAGGCGCGTACCGGAAGTCGACCGGAGTGGCGGATTGCGTGGCCGCGGCAGGCCCGGCTAGCGCGACGCCGAGTCCCGCTCCCGAGCGCGAGAGGAACTGGCGGCGATTCCATTGGGGCATTCGCCTGAATTGTATTCGATTTCGCCCCGCTGAGCGAATGGAACGCCCGGTTGACGCGGATCTTAGGTTCCGGTCGTTCGCGGCCGATAAGTTCGGTGAAGGTATGGAGGATGCTATGGCTGACTGCTCAAGGCTAAAGACGTGTCCCTTTTTCGGAGATCGCATGAGTGAGGTAAAGGCGGTGGCGGAGATGATGAAGCGCCACTACTGTCTTGGCACACCGGCAGAATGCGCCAGGCATCGAGTCTCCACCGCGGGTATGTCGGTGCCTCCTGACCTGTTCCCAAATCAAGGGGAGCGGGCGGTGAAGATGCTCCGCAATCGCTAGCGGGTGCACGGGAAGAGCATCCGCAAACGGCTGGTGCTCGTGCTCGGCACGGAGTATTGTGCGAAGGGCCACTACCGCCGAGGGCTCAAGAACGAATGACATGCAATTTGGCTCCCCGGGACAGTGCGTTTCGAACCGGTTCTCCGCTGGCATCATGACAGCATGCAAGGTGATGTTATGATGTAGGCATGAGGACGACCATCACGTTAGAGCCGGATGTCGAGGCTTTGATACGAACGGCGATGAAGGAGCGGGGGATCTCTTTTAAGGATGCGCTCAATTCGGCGGTGCGAACCGGGCTGACTCAGGGGAAGCCCAAGCGGCGCAACTTCGTGCAGAAATCCTTTTCTCTCGGTAGCGATCAAAACTTCAGGTGGGACAAGGCTCTGGAAGCCGCAGCCGCAATAGAAGATGAAGAGTTGAGCAGGAAGTTCTCTTTGCGCAAATGATCGTCGTTGATGTCAATCTACTGATTTATGCGGTCAACCAGGATTCTCCAGACCATCACAAGGCAAAGTCATGGCTTGAAGCCGTTATTTCCGGGACGGAAACCGTTGGGCTACCTTGGATCGTTCTTCTGGCCTTTCTCCGGTTGACCACGAGGCCAGGACTCTTCCAGAAGCCGTTGAGCGTCGACGCGGCGTTCGACACGGTCGATGCCTGGCTGCAACAGGCATCGGTGACTGTCGCAGAACCAACCGCGCGACACCTCCAAACGATGCGTGATTTGATTGCGCCGCTCGGCACCGGTGGCAACCTCACCTCGGACGCCCATATCGCGGCCCTTGCGATTGAGCACGGAGCCGAGCTTTGCTCAACGGACAACGATTTCGGCAGGTTTAACCGGCTCCGCTGGCGCAATCCGCTGGTTCGATGAAAGCGACGGGCGGTTCTCCCGTTTCAACAATCTATCAACTGAGTTGGCTCCCCACGAAACCCGGTCTCACCGACCTCTTCCAAATGGAAGTTGTTCGAAAGGAAAGGGCGAAGAAGTCGCTATAGGAGGTGGTACCGGAAATCCGGTTGACAGCCGCGAGAGGCTCCGGTTACAGCGTTGCCCGTGCAACCTGTTGCCATGGTCCAGGCTGCTCCCAAATCATCGCATCCGGGTTCTGCCGGCGAGAAAAGTCAAGAAAGAAAGTCGGTTTTACGGATATGCCGATGGCTCCTTACCGGGATAGTTGCGCGGCCGGCCGCGCAACGACCGGACTGGTCCGCGCGCGTCCCCGCCGGCCAGATAGTTTTCTGACTGCGCCGGAAGCGCTTGCGATGCGCAGCGTTACCTGCTCGGCTTCCGCGTCCGGTGTGAGGATGTCCAGATAATCGTCTCCGTTCGAGACACCGGCGGGAATCTGCGCGTTGATCTGATACAGTCCTGCGGCGTACCCGGGCGCCACGCCCGCGAACGAGATATTCGGCGACGCGAGACCGTCGAAATAGACATTGAGCGAACTGCTGTTGTAGATATCCACCAGGTTCCATGGCGGGGTGGTGCCGGACAGCGTTCCATCCACCAGCGAAGGCGTAACCGCACCCAGTCCTGTGGCGAACAGCATCGGAAAACCTCCTGGTTTGGCTGGGTTGGCCGCGCCGATCACGCTGTAGGTGGAGTTCTCGGCCGCAGCCGGCCCCATGCCATTTTCAGCGAGGGCGAAAATGCCGGGTGCCGTGTAGTTCGTGTACATGGTCACAAGTTTCGAGTTCGGGCACGGCGACCCGGCGGGAGCCGTCGTGCAGTTGGCGAGGGTGTTTTGGACTTCGAATGCGGCATAGGCGGTGAAATCCGGGCCGGCGTGACTCGGCACCAGCATGACAATCTGCGTCGGACTCACCGCCACCAAAGGAGCGGCGATACCGTTTACCAGAACGCGCGTATTCCCGAGCGTGGTGGGCAGCGGCAATCCCGCCGGGGCCACAGCCGATCCGGTCGACATGTTCGACCCGAACAGCGCGACCATTTCCTGCGGCGCCACGGGATTCGTGGCCGGCGCGAAACTGGCTGCATTCACGATGCCGAGCGGATTCAGAAAGACATCTGTGGCCGGATTGGCGGGAGTGTAGGCGGCCACCTGTAAACCGACCGATATGGAGTAGAAGTTTCCCTGACCCACGCCCAGCAGCACGGTTCCATTTCCGCTCAGCCAGTACCGATCGCCGTCTCCCGGTGTGAAGCTGCCATTACTCTGCACGCTGGGGCGCCACCCGGAGGTCAGATCTTCCACCGGGTATCCGTTCGAATTGAGCCGAAGGTGGCTTGCGTAAGAGCTTTGCCCAGTTGAGTTCGCGGAGCCGTAGTAGGCGTCCGGCAGGCTGCCGCCCTGGCTGGCCCAGGCCAGATTATCGGCATCCAGACCTCCCAGATAGTAGAAACCTTTGAAGGCCGCGTTCGAGACTGATGAGCCGGCAGGCGCGGCCAGCAGCAGATCGTATCCGCCGGGCGATCCGCCGACGAGCAGGTTGCCATCCGCCGAGACAAAGAACGACTGGCTCCCGCCGATTAACGGATTGGCAGCCGTAGTGCTGAAACTGATGGTTCCGGCAGTTCCCGAAAGAGAATAGGTTACGCTCGGAATCGTCTGCGTGGTCAGGTTGGCATTCTCCGTTGCGCTACCGGTCGCGGTAACCGCACCGAATCCACCCGACCCGTCCGCTGCGAGCGGCATGTAGGCCTGCCGGGCCTGGCCCACCGCCGCCTGCGGGAAATTGAGGTATACGGCGTTCCAGGAACCCTTGAGACTTGCATTGGAAACACCGGGACCCATGGGAATCCCAACAATCAGATCGAACACCGGACTGGGGTTCTCTGTCGCGCTCGCAGTGAACGCGGACGGCCCCACGCTCCCCACACCGCCAAACGCAACAGCTCCTTTGCCGCCGAAACTGGCGATCCGCAGGAAGCCGTTTGCCGCGACCGTATAGGCGCCGCTCGAGGACACGCTGGCCGGCCCCGTCTTCGATGCAGAGTCGGTAAGTTGGCCGCTGAAACTATAGTTTCCAGCACCATCGAAAGTGGCGATTCCGACCACACCAACGGCTTCTCCGATCGCGCCCTGCGCGCTCACGTTTCCGAGGGACACTTCGCGCACGAAATACTGGCCCTTCAGCAATGCGTTGGCACTGCTGTCGAAATCGTAGGATTGCCCGCCTGCGATTGCCGCTGCGAGGATCGCCGTCGCGCAAAGCTTTGCCGTGCTCATTCTTCGTCCTCTTTCCGCGATTTCGGCGCCGTAGCAGCCGGCGAATGCGCCCGCTCCGCAGAACTCTGGTCAGCCTTTTCGGGATAGGGCTTCTTGCCCATGATTCCTTTCCACAGAATCTGGTTGAAGTCATCGGAATCGACGCGATCCGCGTCCGTGAAGTCCATTCCCTTAGTGGCCTTCGCCCAGTATCGGGCGTCGTGCGACGGCTTCGGCACCTTCAGGCCGGCCGCCCGGGGCGGGAGCGGCAGTTGCGTGTTGTAAAGCAGAGCGGAGGGCGTAGCGGTAAAACTCCACGGGCTCGGCGTCGTGTTGAAGATATCGGTCATGGGCCGGCCCAATGCGTCGTTCAGGTTCATCGGTGGAAGGCCCAGCACTTCTTCCATCGTGCGAATGAAGTCGATGGTGTTGTACTGCGTCGAAATCACCGCGCCTTGCTTGACGTAAGCGCCCACCACGTAAGCGGTGCTGCGATGCGAATCCACGTGGTCGCCACCATCCTGCGCGTCATCTTCCACCACGAAGATCAACGTATTATTCGCGTACTTGCTGTGGGCGATCTTCTGGACGAGCAAGCCAACGGCGTAGTCGTTGTCGGCCACCATCAGGTCCGGCGTATTCACACCGTCAATCGCCACATCGAAGTTTCCGGTGTGATCGTGCATGAAGCGAACCAGCGTCAGGGAGGCAAGCCCCGGTGGGAACTCAGGTCCGCCCACGATGGGTCTCGCCCGGCGCTCGTTGGCCTCGAAATCCCGCGCCCACTCGGTGTAGCGCCAGTAATCCGGAAGTGAGTTGTCGAAGCCGCGGAAGTACGGATCGGTGAACGAACTGAGGGCAACATTGGACGGGTGAGCCACCACCGTACCCGTGGAGAACGGATTGCGCACTACGGGAATAGTGTCGGCGGTCGTATTGTAGAGCGTCGTGTCGATGAAGAAGCCGTAGTTGCGAACCGTGAG
Organism: Terriglobia bacterium; assembly: GCA_963796675.1. Taxonomy (GTDB): domain Bacteria; phylum Acidobacteriota; class Terriglobia; order Bryobacterales; family Bryobacteraceae; genus CAWCDJ01. The sequence continues at coordinate 52,306 of CAWCMS010000007.1, read as the reverse complement.
TTGCGCACGGAAAGCCGCATCCCATAAGTAGCCGGAGTTCACGGTATTGTTCGGGCCATCCGGCGCACCAATATCAGCTTGACCCGGCAACGCGTCGGGATCGTTCGACGTAAAGGGATCGGCGGCCTGGCGCGCAGCCACATCCCCTTGTGGAGTGCCTGTGGAAACAGCCGGGATGCCAATGTTCACATTGCGATTTAACTCGTTCTCAATTCCCAAGGCACGGTATGCGTAGGCGACGGGCCATTCCTTCTGCACCATGTCCGGCGCCTGCGCCGCAGTGCTCCAGAGCCAGCCGTCGTAGCTAACCTCGGCCGTGTCGAGGAAATTGTCGAGGGTGACAAACTGCAGCGCCAGGTTGTGCTGATTCGGCGTGACCGCCTTCCCGAACAAGGCCAGACCCGGCTGCCCGTTGCCGACCGGCAGATCGCCCAGAATCTGATCGTAGGTTCGATTTTCCTTGAGGATGAAGATGACGTGCTGAACGCCCCGGCGCACCGCGGCCATCACTGCCTTGTCGTCGTCGCTCTCGGTGTATGAGAACCGGTTATTCGTGGCCACCTGCTGCGTCAGGAGCGCGAGTTGCGCCCCGGCCGGGCGCGGGAAGGTCTGAAGGCCGGCCTTGATCAACTGAGGATTGTAGGTATTCGCCGCATAACAAGTGGGCTCTCCGGGCGGCCCGTAGCCGCCATAGCACCAGGTAGGATTCGCGCCCGTCGGGGACTTCCCGTTGATCGTGTAAACCGTATTTCCATCACCGCTGAAGCTCACCGAGTTGGGATACCAGCCGGTCGGCACCAGGCCGATGAGATGATCGCCGGTGTTCGTTCCGTTCAGCGCAATCACCGAAATCGAATTCAGATTGCCGTCCGTGACGTAGAGTTGGGTCTCGTCGGGCGAGAGCGCAACGCTGTTGGGATTTGCGCCTTTATAGCCACTCTTTTCGGGTGAACCAGGCGGCGGTGTCAGCGAAGAAGGCAGCAGCGCTGAGACCACCGGGATGTGCTCCAGGATCGTATTGGTGGCGGTGCTGATTACGTCAACTGTATCCGCCTGGTCGTCGGCGACATACAACAGCGTCTGGGCCGTGTTCAGCGTCATCTTGTTGGGTTGGCCGACCACAGGGATCCGAGCCTTGACGGCCGGCGCATCGCCAATCGCCACTACGACGATCTCGCGGTCGCGAACACTGGACACATACGCCGTCGCGCCCGATCCGTTTCCTTTCACGACCACCCAAAACGGGTATTCGCCGCCCGGCGTGCCTACCTTCGAAGCGTCGCTCTTGCCGGGACGCAGGTCGATATTCCCCGGGAGATTCGGATCTGTTCCAGGAAGCGGAGCCCAGCGGCCGAGGCCGCCGGTGAACACCGAGATGGAATCGTTGTAATAATTCGCGACGGCCAGCGTCTGACCGTCATTTGAAACCGCCACGCCGGCGGCGCAGGGATAAACGCCTACCGCGTTGTTGATGGCCGTTGCGCCATTGGGCGTTAAGTTCAGTCCGAGGCCCATCTTATGACCGAGGGAAATTGCTCCAGTCGGACCCGCAGGCCAATTTCCAGTGGCGGCATTCCGGGCAACGACAAGGATCAGGTCAGCCAGCACAGCCGCCCAAATAGAAGGCCGCGCCGGATGGATCGAATGCAATCCCGTTGTAGGCGGCCGGCACCTGCACCACCTGCTTCTGGACCGGCGTCGGATTCGAAATGTCGTAGACGAACACGTACTCGTTCGAATCCGGGGCGTACCAAGCATTGACGCCGGTCGGCGGTTGGATATTGTTAATGAAGAAGCGATTGTATCCGCTGGTGAGAACCAGCATGGTCCTGTGATCCGGACTCACCACGCTCGAAACCGCGTTGGAGACAAGCCAGTTCTGAGCCGGCGCGGGCAGGCCTGGATTCAACCCCACGAACTGCCAACCCGGGAGCGCCAGCGGAGTGATCTGCTGGCCCATATTAGGCACTTGCTGGGGCGCGGATTGTGCATGGACCCATGCCGCGGATATCGTCAGCAGCATCGTCAGAAAATGCGCGTGAACTCTCTTTGCCATGTTTATAGGCTCCGTATAGGGTACGAAGACCGGACGTTCCGGCCGGAGACTGAGGATTAGCAAGCGTCAGGCAAGCGACGAAAGGCTTCGGCGCCCAGGTGCTGTGCGGCTCCGGGCGGAGCAAGGTTAATTTGCCGCGTCGCGAGCGTCCCCAGCGTGGTCGCGTTTCGAACTACAGAAAGCGCTTCGGCTAATTGTTGAGATCGGCATACCTCGGATTGATCTCTTGGTGGGTCACCCGGACGAAGGTGTCGAGGGGGCAATCAAAGGTGGCATTGTCGATACTGCACCCGGGAATGAACACGGGGACATTGGCCGGCGGGGCGGTGAGCGTCAGACGCGTGCGGTTGCGAAGCTGGTCCATGGTCTGGGCGACATAGGCAACGCGGACAATGAATTCGCCGGTCCTCTGGGATTGGCGAAGCTCGAACACCAGAGCGCCGCCGAGAGAGGCGACGTCGCGCTGGTAACCGGTGACCAGCCAATCGAGATTAAAGAGGCCCGCGAGACCGGCAACATTGGTGTTGGAAGCGGTCAGCACGACGATCTTATCCGCAGGGCTGGCCAGCGCGCCGGTCATGGGATTCCCGGTGGCTGCCTGCACCAGGGAACGGACGATGTGCGAAGCCAGATTGGAGCTTTGTACCTGAGCCAGATAGGGGGTGCGGAATTCGAGATCGAGGAGAGCGTCGTACACCCGAAAGATCTGGCTGATGCCGGCGGCGTTCAATTGACCCCAACCAACGTCGGAAAGAGACATGCCGTCGGTGTATTCCATCATGAAGGGATCGATTGCGTAATAAAAGTCCGCCAGACTGCCCGGCGTGACCGGCATGGTTGAGTTGCCGGCCGTGAAGGTGATGGGGACGGTAGTGACGTCGGTCTTGCCGGCGGGAGCGGCGGGCGCCGGTGAAGTGCCCACAGGGTAGTTGAATAGAACCGAGCGCGCGAGGGCGAATTCGGCCGAATATGTCGTGGCCAGCGCCTGCGGATTTCCGCCAAGGCGGCCGTTGACGGCAGCGAGCGCCATGTTAGTGTCCAGGTCCGCAACGCCGGCATCGATGGGATCGAACAGCGGGTCAGCAGTGGATTTGGTGTCAATGGCGACGGCAGCCGCGGGAAGCAGCCCGGCGGCAAATGCGTGTGCGGTGTCCACAATGAGGGGCGTGTTATTGGCGCGGACGTAAACAAAGGCGGCATCCGAGGCGTCGTTGCCTGTCAACAGTCCTTCTTGCGTAAGCCAGAGGCGGAAGTAACTGCCGAGCAGGGTTTCATTCGTCTGGCCGTTCGGTGTGATGACGGCTGGGCCGGAAGCGGCGAAAGCCGGATACTGAAGCGTCGAAAGATCATTCAGAAAGGTGTTCGGAGCTACGGGTGTCCGCACCGCATGACGGCCGAAAATAATGACTTGCTTGAGGGTCGTAGTATCCGGGCGTTGCGCAGCCAGGAAGGGTGCGCACAGCATGACCAGCATGGCGCATCCGGAAAGACAGGATATCTTCACATCATATATATCGGCAGCGAGGGGAGAAATGCTCACATGGATCCTTTGGAGGTGTCGTCTGTAAATGTCTTGGATTTTAAAGGCGTGGCTCCCCAGAGTTCTCGCAGAAATGCAAGTTGTTGAAAATAAAAGGCGAATGGAAAGTGATGAAAGAGGGGCAATTGACAGCCATTCCATCGCTTCAGAAACCGCACACCGTTCAGTATTGGTACGAGCTCACGAAGAGCAGGCGGTCATAGTCGACGATGGCGATGCGAAGGCGGTCAAGCCAACCGAGATGCTTGGATTGGACGTCGACTCCGGCCGCGTCAACGTTTTCGGACTGTGGCCGGGTCGTTTGCAGCCTATCAACACGAGGTCACAATTCGTACGCAGCATACACATCCCGCGCTCACTTCTGTGAGGTCCGGGGGGCGCCGCCCACAGCCGCAGATTCCAACTCCGAGGCTCTCCGATTTACCGGTTATGCTTCTTGACGGCACCGTCCGACGTGGCCGACAAATGTGCGAACGGATTAAGATTGTCGGGTGCTGGCGAGACAGACCTATTTTCGAAGATTTCCGGCGTAGCATGACTCCGCAAAGTCAGCGCACGCGGGCTGCTGGCATCAGAAGGGAATTTCTTCTCCGGTGAAGATGCTCCGCAATCGCTAGCAGGTGCACGGGAAGAGCATCCACAAACGGCTGGTGCTGGCGTGTTCCGCTCGCGCTCGACCTCAAGATGGTCGACATGGTTTCCGCGTCAATACCATCCGAAGATGGAACTCATTTTGCCGGTCTGCCGTGATCCAAGCAAATCGCGACCAAATCGGAGACGTTCGCTTCACCCACACACATGACCGTGTCTGCGCCGCCCCAATAGATCTTCACGGTTCCATCGGACTCCGCAACCGCGCCGCAAGTGAACACGACGTTGTGGACATATCCCGTGATTTCCCATGGATCTTCCGGCTGCAAGATCCATGAGTCGCCCACGCCGATGATCTTTGCCGGGTTCTGCAGGTCATGAAGAGCGACCCCCAACCGGTAGACCGATCCGTCCATCGTCTGGAAAACGCCGTGATAGATGGAAAGCCAGCCCTGGTCCGTCTTGATCGGCGGAGCGCCCGGACCGATCTTCATTTCGTCCCAGTGATATGGCTCCGGCTTCATGATGAGCTGCGACTCGCCCCAAAAGCGCAGATCTGGAGAATAGGAAATCCAGATGGACCACGGAGCGATTTCCGAATGGGGACGGTCAAGCCGGGCATAGAGGCCGTCGAATTTCTCGGGGAAGATCACCACGTTCCGGTAGTCCGCCTCCGTGATGAGGGAGATCCTTTCCACGTGACTGAAGTCCTTCGTCTTGGCCAGGGCGATCCGCACGCCATTTCGCGAGTAGGCGCTGTACGTGATGAGGTACTCCCCCTCCATGTGTGTCACGCGTGGATCTTCGACGCCGAACTCTTCACGGCGCCGGGAATCAGAAAGGGCTCCGGATCGGCGGCGAAGTGGAATCCGTCGGCGCTGCGCGCCAAACCAATGATGGACCGTCCCGTGCGGAGATGGGAGCGGAACAGCATGATGTACTCGCTCCCATGCTTCACCACCGCGGCGTTGTGCACCGTTTCCACCGGGTAAGGGATATCGGCTTTGGTAAGGATCGGGTTGTGAGCGTATCGTCTGATCATCGGTTCCTCTTCCCGTTCGAAAATCGTCCGATAGACCCGTTCGTAGCCTCCACCATGGTTTCGATAGAGAAGCGCTCCTGGACTCGTTGGCGGCACGCGGTGCGGTCGATCTCACCGACGCGTCCCAGGGCCCGCACCGCCTCGTCGACGTTGTTGACCAGGAAACCGGTCTGCCCGTCTTTGATCACTTCACGGCACGAGCCGAGGTCCATGGCGATCACGGGCACGCCGGCGGCATTGGCTTCCGCCAGGACCAGTCCGAATCGTTCCGGGATGGTGTTCAGGTGCAGCAGCGCTCGGGCGCGCGCGAACAACCTGTTCTTGCCCGGCACGTCCACTGGCCCGATGTAGCGGATCGTCTGATCGAGGTGGGGCTCCACCTGCTCGCGGAAGTAGGTCCGATCCTGGATAATGCCGGCGATGAGCAGCGGCAACCGCTCTGGCGCGCAACCTCGATGGCCAGATGGACACCCTTGTCCGGGTGAATCCGGCCGAGGAAAATCAGGTCGTCGCCGCTATGTTCCTGTAGCGGGTACAGCGAGAGGTCGATTCCGTTATAGACCGTCGCGAGATAGTTTAGCCCCGGCGCGCGATCGGAGTCGCTGATGGAAACGAAGTATCCGTCCCGATACTTCTCATAGACGGGCATGATTTGGGGAGACGAAAACCCGTGGATGGTGGTGAGGACCGGCGTCTTCACCAGCCGCGTGTAGGAGAGCGCCATGAAGTCGTAGTGGCTGTGGATGAGGTCGAACTCGGCGGCGTGCTCAAACGCTTCGGAGATGTGAAGGTACTCGGCTACTTTGGGATCGATGGCCGGATCCTCTTCGTATCCCCGGTCCACCACGGCATGCAGGTGAGCTCGAGTCACGGAATCCCGAGTGGCGAACAACGTCACATCCCAGCCACGCGAGACCAGGCCTTCGGTGATGTTGCTCGGCTACCGTCTCCCACGCGCCGTATTGCCGGGGAGGCGTTCGCCAGGCTACGGGCGAGAGGACGGCCACCCGTTTGTTGGGGATGGTCATACTGGCAACGGGCCCTTCCTGCTCCATGGCCGCCAGCACCTCGGCGAGCGGGACGGTTGCGAAGCCGGTGGCGTGATCGGCCAAGCCGTAAGGGATGATCAGCTCGCCGCTGTGGACCAGGGCGCCGCAGGTATAGACGACGTTGGGCACGTAACCTTCACGCTCGTTCTGGATTCGGCTTGAGCAAGGGTTCGCGGAGGCGTCCAATCACCTTCGATGGGTCGTCGCGATCCAGGAGGAACGCGCCGATCGAGTACTGCCGCATTGGGCCGACGCCGTGGCTGAGCACCAGCCATCCGGCATCGGTCTCGATGGGAGATCCGCAATTCCCGAGTCTGGACCAGTTCCCAGGGAAAGGCCGGTTTAAGGAGCACGCTGCGTTCATTCCAGAAGTGCACGTTGTCGGAGAACATCAGGTAGATGTTCTCGTTGTCCTGGCGGGAGAGCATGGCATAGCGGCCGCCGATCTTCCGCGGGAAGATCGCCATGCCCTTGTTTTCCGCGGCCGGACCATTCAGGGTGATGAACCGAAAGTGGAGGAAGTCGGAAGTCTCCACCAGTTCCGGCACCACGACCCTGCCATCGTAGGCGGTGAACGTCGCGTAGTAGATGTGGGCGCCGTCGTCGTTCCGGAAGCGAACGAAGCGGGCGTCCTCGATGCCATTGCGTCTGGGAGGGCGTAGCCGGGAACAATATGCGCTCGTTCAACTGCTTGCTCCGGCTGGAACTGGACCTCGTAGTTGGACCGGGCCAGCATCCAGATCCCCTGGGATGCCTCCTGGTCCTCCTGGCGACATTCCATCCGGCAGACGGAACTGCTCCGCCTGGAGCGCGGTGCGAAGATCTTCCAGCGCAAATGACTCGCCCAGTCTGTTCATGACCCGGCGCGTGAATTCGCAGCTCAATCCCAGTTCAGAGAGTTTTCGGCCGAACAGGGCCTTCTCGTACCGGGGGTTGGGCATCTGACGCGGCTCGGTAAGAAAGCCGGTGGCGGGCAATACCTCGATTCGCAGGTCGGGATGAATGATGCCGGTTCGAAACGTGATGGAGGAAATGTGCCCTTCCCCGGTGGCGCGCAAGCTGAGAATAAACCGCAGCGCGCCGGGCGGCATAGACCAGTCTGGTCAGGGTGCGGCACGATGGAAGGATTGAACAGGGCAGCGGATTCCAAAGAGTATTCGGCGAGGAAATAGGAGCCGATCAGGAGCCGCCTTGGTTCGGATATCTCTTCCATCGCCGGCAGAGACTCGCGCACCTGTTCGAAGCGTTCGAGGAAGCGCTTGCGGATCTGCTGGTGGCGCTGGGAAAACTCGGCGGATACTTCGTCCAGCAGTTGGCCGGCACGGTCTTCCGGAAGCGCCATGATCCTGGCGACGATTCCCGGCTATCCGCTCGGGACCACCCGGACTAAAGGCCGGAGGAGAACCCGGGACTGGTCCGGATGGAGTATGGTGGCGGTACGTTTGAGATGCATGGATATTGGGCCGGCGGCTATTCGGTGATGGCGATCGGTTCTCTAAAACTCGTCACTATGTTCTGCGCTAATTGCATTTCCGCCAAGGAAAGCAGGAAGGCCAGGGTGGATTCCGCTCCCTGGTTCCCGTTGACGCGATCTACATGCAACCCATCGCGGCAGCCGCCTGTCTCGGGGGAATAGAGTTCGAGTCCGAGATCGTTCCAGCCGATGAACCAGTCAAAGGCGCGCTGCGCATGTTCATACCACCAGACGTCCGATGTGGCGCGATACGCTTCCAGGCAGGCGGAGACCGTTGCCTGCGCCTCAATGGGCTGCTGGTCGAAATTGGCGCGCACGCCGCCGCGGCGGTAGAACCCATTGCTGCCAATGGGGCGAAAGTGACCCTTCTCGGACATCTGCAATTCCGTCAGCCAGCGCAGGGCCTCGAGCCCTCGCTGAAGCACCGCCGGTTGTCCGGTCGCTTGTCCGCTCACAATCAAGGCGTGCGCGAGCTTCGCGTTGTCGTACGACAGTTCCTCTTCGAACCATCGCCAGTCCTCGTGCGCACTCGCTTCGAAGCGTTCCATGAGCCGGCAGATCAGCGTCTCGCGGGTTTGGTTCACCAGGCTGTCGCCGCTCAGCCGGCGCAGATATTCATGGATGCCGATCAGGCCGAACGCCCACGCGCGCGGGGAAGTGAACCCGGTGAGGGCGGGCAGCGCCAGCGCGAAGAGTTGTCCCGCCATCATCTGGAAGCTCCGGAATGGCGAACGTCCCACGCCGATTCCGAGCGCCCAGAGCGCCCTTCCCTGACAGTCCTCCGATCCCGGGTTGTCCAGCCAGCGCCGGTCGAAACTCAGGTGGTTGTGGAAGCGTTTCGTCTGGAGGTCGAAAGCGTGATGGAGGAAAGCCGCGGAGGTGGTGGCCAGCGCCCGCACCGGCTCCGGGTCCTCGCCCAATTCACCGAGCAGTACCGCGAGGACGAAGGCACGAGCGTTATCGTCGGTGCAGTAGCCTTCGGAAAAATTCGGAACGCTGAAGACAGCGTGTTGGAAGACGCCGGTGGAATCGGTCATGCGCGAAAGGTGACTCAGCTTCATCGGCGGTAGTACCCGCGGCTTCTGGTCGAGCGTCTTGGTGGCAAGAAACTTACGCGTCCGAGCGGCGCCTTCCAGCCGGGAACACTCGAAGGAGCGCATATACATCTGCGCTACGTTGCTCCAAACCATGTCGCGGCCGATCTTATAGGCGTTCTTGCGAATGGCGTGGCGGCGGGTGTCGTCCCGCAGCAACCCCGTCACTTCGCGCGCGATGGCGGCGGCGTCGCCGAATGGCACCAACGTACCGCGGTCTTCCGCCAGCAATTCCGCGGCGTGCCAGTAGGGCGTAGAGACCACTGCTTTCCCCGCGCCGAACGCGTAGGCCAGCGTGCCCGACGTGATCTGCGCTTCATTCAGGTAAGGCGTGATGTAGAGGTCCGCCGCGCCGATGAACTCCTTGAGGTTCTCGAGGTCCACGAACTGGTTGTAGAAGATGACGTTCTTGTCGACTCTGTTCTTCTTGGCGAGAATCTCGAGGCTGAGCCGGTACGCTTCGCCGTGCTCCCGCAGTTCGTTGGGATGGGTGGCGCCGAGCACGATGTACACCACCTCGGGGAACTCGGCCAGAATCTGCGGCAGCGCATTCAGCACATTCTCGATGCCTTTGTTCGGCGAAAGCAGGCCGAACGTCAACAGCACCACTCTTCCTTCCACCCCGAACTGGTCCTTGAAATACGTCGGATCGACGAAGCCGACATCGGGAATGCCGTGCGGAATGAGATCGATCTTTGCGGGCGGCGCCTGGTAAATCTCCTGCAGCATCTGCCGTCCGCGCTCGGCCATGACCACAAGCCGGGTAGAAAGTGAGATCAACCCCTCCATCACGCGCCGCTGGTCGGCTTTCGGCTCGCGCAGAACCGTGTGCAGCGTGGTGACGACGGGCATTCTCAATTCGCGCAGCAAGCGCCAGGACGTGACCGCCGGCCGGCCCGCCAAAAATGCCGAACTCGTGCTGCAGGCAGACGATGTCCACGTTGCTGATGTTGAGGAAGTCCGCGGCGCGCAGATAGGACGACAGGTCCTGCTCCTCAATTTCGAAGCGAACCACCTCCGGGTACTCGTAGCCGCCCGGAATGTCGTTGACCGATACGGCGAGGCACTGGCTCTGCGGGTGCGCGCTCGCGACGGCGGCCAGCAGGTCGGAAGTGAACGTGGCAATGCCGCACTTGCGCGGCAAGTGGTCGCCGACAAAAGCGATCTTGCGGACTTTCGAAGCGCTGTTCATGAAGGCATTCCTTTGCTGCCTGGTGGCCCGAGGCTGCTTCGATCAATCCGGTTCTCCGGGTTGCGCTGCAGAGGGGAAATGAAGGGGATCCCTCAGATTCTGCAGCTCCCGGTAGTAATAGATGGGGGAAGGTCGCTTTCCTCTCAACTTCAGAGCCTTCAGAAACGCGATTTCCTCTTCGGTGACATCGCCACTCAGCGACCTATCCTTCAGAAATTGCTCCAGCCCCGGTTCCAGTGAAGTTGGTTGTGGCGGTTCCTGCTCGACGAACTCGAATCGCTTCAAGTTCGCCGCAGTGAGCCGGCGGTTAGGGACGACAGTCATGCCAAAGGTCTTGAGGTCGATATCCCAGGAATCGATGATCGGATCGAGGAAGGAAACACAATTTTCCACCGAGACGTTGAAGACGTCTGTGTCGAGAAACTCGAGAATGGCAACGCGCACCTTGCTCGTAGCTACGGTTGCTGAGCTTGGCCATCCGGCGCAGCCACTCTTCATTCTTCAGTTCCTCGCGGGCGACTCCCTGAGCCACATCCAGGAGTTTTTGAGTGACCAGGCGCTCGAGTTCGCCGAATGGCTGTTTCTCGATGATCCTGCGCACTTCTTCCTCGCGGGCAGGATCGCATTTACGCAGAATCAGGTCGCGACACTCTTTGAGCAGGGGCGGCAGGCCCTCCGCCACTTTCTTCCGCAACTCTTCCTTGCGCTGCAGTTTTGCCAGTCTGGAAAGTTCGCCGCTCGAGAGTTTCAGAGCTTTACCGATCTTCTGGTAGATGTCGCTGCGTTCCGGCGAGGGAGGAGCCTTCTTCCGGGCCAGCAGCTGCGAGATGTAGGATTCCGTCACTTGAGCGGCAGCCGCCAGATCCTTCTGCCCAAGTCCGAGTTCCTCTAAACGCTGTCGAATTAATAGCGAAACATCCATTGAGCGACCTGTGCCCGGTTAACCAAATTTGGTCAAGCTAGCAATCCTAATCTTGGCACAATCTGGCTTGACATTCAATCAAACTTAACCAATAATAGTTAATGCCTGAGCGCTTCTGCCCATTCGCAGATCGTCTGAACTAAGTCAGAAGATCTGATCCCACTCCCTTAGATCACCGCCAACCCACCGGTTGTGATGTCTCCTGACGTCGGGCGGATCGAGAAAGAGGATCAGGCATGTCGCCTTCGATTGAATTATTGGGACCTGAGCAGGTATGGGCAGCCCCGCCCGCAAAGCCGCTCGATTTAGCGGTGTGGCAAGCTTGGCTAGCCAAGGGCCGGGAGCGGGATAAGCGCCACAAGGTACTGATACTAAGCGTCTTAAAGTGGGCTGGGGTGGTCGGGTTGCTACTCGGGATGGGGTTCTTCTTCCGTCTCCAGGCTGCCAGCCCGGTGAACGATCTTTCGCAATACCGCGGCTTCCAGTTCGGCACAGGCCTACCGACGGTGGCAAAACAGGCCGAGGTGGACCTCTCCCAGGTGAAGGTGGTCCACAGCCGCCCGGCCCTGATGCAAGACCTTGAGTGGCGCCCTCAGGATCGTGGCGTGGCTTCCCAGACGGAAGCGGTCAAGAGTGTGATCTTCAGCTTCTACGCCGGCGAACTGTTTCGCATCGAAGTCGATTACGATCGCTACGAAACCGAGGGGATGACGCCGGACGACTTCGTTGCAGCCCTCTCCGCCAAGTACGGACCTGCCAGCAAGCCGGACGCTTCCGCCAAGGTGGTGGAAAGCTTTGGCGATTCCGATGAGATTCTTGCGCAATGGCAAGATCCGCAGTACCGCTTCGAATTGGTCCGTTATTCCTACGGGTCAACCTTCAAGCTGGTGGGGATCAGCAAAAAGCTGGAGGCGCCGGCCCAGGCCGCGGACCTGGAAGCGAAGCGGCTCGATAACCAGGAAGCGCCCCAGAGGGACGCGGCCCGAATGGCGAGCGAAGCCGGAGCCGCAAAGGCCAAGTTGGACGATGCGAGGCTTGTGAACAGGGCGAAGTTTCGACCGTAGCCCGTCGAGGTAAAGGAACATGACGAATATCGGAGCAGTTCGTTCTACATTCCGGGAAGGCGATGAGGTGGTGCTGGCCAGCGGTACTTACCCGGGTACCCTGGGCGTTTTCCTGCGGCTCAAGAAAGACGCCAACTGGGCGGAAATTCGGGAGCGCAATGGCGACATCCGCAGCCATCCGGTCATATGGCTGGCTCATTCTGCGAAGGCAACCCTCGGTTCCAAGAACTGACACGCTATGACGGACACAATCACAGCGGGGAAGATTCTGGTTGCCGGGGGCACGTATCGGCCAGCTTCCATTCTGCTCCAGGACGTGACCGACGAGAATGGATGGTCGGCGATCGAAGATGCTCGCCCCGCATTCGAGAGGACAGTTCGAGAAGCAGGATGGACTTTCTTCTTTATGGCTGGGGAGATCAAGGCAAATGCGTTCGGATTCGACAAAGAGAAGGCGATCCGCACCGCTTTGAGGCGGCTCATAGCTAATGTAAAGTCGCAGCACTGCAATAGCATCGAGATCACACAGGTAGTCGGTAGAACGTTTCTGAAGGTGCCATATGTGAGCGTCTTCGCCCATGCGCGGCATCTGCAGAAAGGCCCGCTCTTTTCCAGCTAGTAATATTTGATTTAAATGGAGGCTATTCATATCATGAAACTTCGACCCCTGTACGACCGCATCGTGGTGAAGCGGATCGAGGAACAGGAAACCACGCGTAACGGCATCGTCATCCCGGATTCGGCTAAAGAGAAGCCTCAGGAGGGTGAAGTGATGGCCATCGGGAAAGGCAAGCGTCTCGACGACGGAACGATGGTTGCGCTCGACGTCAAGGTCGGTGACCGCATCCTGTTCGGCAAGTATTCCGGTAACGAGATCAAGCTGGAGGGCACTGAGTACATCATCATGCGTGAGGATGATGTCCTCGGAGTCCTGGACTCGGCTCCTCAGGCGCTTTCGAAAGCCAGCTAGTTCCAATCCGAATCACGAGGAAACAACCATGGCAAAACAGATTACATATAGCGATCATTCGCGGCAGGCGATACTGCGAGGCGTCAACCAACTGGCCGACGCGGTGAAAGTGACCCTCGGTCCGCGAGGGCGAAATGTCATTCTCGAAAAGAAATACGGCGGACCGACGATCACCAAAGATGGCGTCACGGTCGCCAAGGAAATCGAGTTGAAGGACCCGCTCGAAAACATGGGCGCCCAGATGGTGCGTGAAGTCGCGTCAAAAACCTCTGACGTTGCCGGAGACGGCACGACCACAGCCACGATCTTGGCCCAGGCAATTTACCGCGAAGGCGTCAAAGCGGTCACGGCGGGAGCGAACCCGATGGCCATCAAGCGCGGCATCGACAAGGCCGTGGAAGTGGCCGTCGAGGAAGTGAAGAAGCTCTCCAAGCCCGTCTCCGGCGACATGATCGCCCAGGTGGGCAGCATTTCCGCCAACAGCGACGACACGATCGGCAACATCATCGCAGAGGCGATGAAGAAGGTGGGCAAGGACGGGGTGATCACGGTCGAGGAATCCAAGACCATGACCACTGAATTACAGACCGTGGACGGGATGCAATTCGATCGCGGGTACCTCTCACCCTACTTCGTGAGCGATGCCGAACGCATGGAGTGCGTCTTCGAGGATCCCTACATCCTGATTCACGACAAAAAGATCAGCAACATGAAGGACCTTCTGCCGATTCTCGAGCAAATCGCGCGCGCCGGTAAGCCGCTGCTGGTAGTTGCCGAAGAGGTGGAAGGCGAAGCACTGGCCACGCTCGTAGTCAACAAGTTGCGCGGCACGCTCAACGCTTGCGCCGTGAAGGCCCCGGGCTTCGGCGACCGGCGCAAAGCGATGCTGGAAGATATCTCAATCCTGACCGGCGGCAAGGCCATCATGGAAGAGACCGGCATCAAGCTGGAAGGCGTCAAGCTGGAGGACCTCGGCCGCGCGAAGCGCATCACGGTGGACAAGGACACGACCACCATCATCGACGGTGCCGGAGCGCAGAAGGATATCGAGGGACGGATCAAGCAACTCCGGGCCCAGATCGAAGAAACAACTTCGGACTACGACCGCGAGAAACTGCAGGAGCGGCTGGCGAAGTTGGCCGGCGGCGTGGCAATCATCAAGGTCGGCGCCGCAACCGAGACCGAGATGAAAGAGAAGAAGGCCCGGGTCGAGGACGCTCTACATGCCACTCGCGCCGCGGTCGAGGAAGGCATCGTACCGGGCGGAGGCGTCGCACTGCTGCGAGCTTCGGTCGCCCTCCAGGCCCTCAAACTCCAGAATGACGAACAGTTCGGAGTCACCATCGTGCGTCGTGCATGCGAGGAGCCCGTGCGGCAGATTGTGCTGAACTGCGGTACCGAGGGAGCGGTCGTGGTCGAGAAGATCAGGAACCACCAGGATCCTAATTTCGGTTTCAACGCCTCAACTGAAGAATACGAAGATCTGGTGAAAGCCGGCGTCATCGACCCTACCAAGGTGACTCGCACGGCTCTGCAGAATGCGGCCTCCATCGCCTCACTCATGCTCACTACGGAGGCCATGATCTGCGGGGTTGCGGAAGAGTCAGGCGAATAGGCCAGGGATGAACAAAAGACTAGCGAAGCGACACAAGCGCCAGGTTGCACGCGCGAAAGAGCGGGTGAAACTGTCGGAGCCTGACGTGCGAACGCCGGAACAACTGGCAGCGGCGCGCGAAACGAGCCGCGCGGTGGCCGGCCCGCGAACTGATCCCCGCCCACATTACTCGACGCCAGTCGCAAAGCGCGCCGTCCCTGCCGCGGCCGCTGCGGTGAAAGCAGACGTGGGATCATGATTCGTGCTCCCGTAGGGCTCTTCGCCACACGCTGCCCGCATTGCAGATCCATCGATTTCAGAAGCGCGGGCGCCAGAAATGTTTTGGAGATCGCTTTCCAATGGCCACTTCGCCCCTGTTGGTGCTCTCTTTGCGGTCACCACTTTTTTCTGTTCCGATGGCAAGTTCCCGTTGGAGGGACAGCCTAAGTTCGACCCCCGTGGCGGCCTCTGTATTTCCGCAGTGACTTGCCACGAATGGGAAGCGAGCCGTGCCGAAACGTGGGTATCAATCTTAAAGAAATCTGAATCAACGGTTCGAGCCATTGCTGGTCTGCGGGGGCGCCCGGTGCTCCCCAACTCTGCGAGCGGAGAGCCGGGGCCGGCGCCCCGGAACGGCATCCCAGCGTTGTTCTTTGGCGACCACCAGGAGCGCCCCACAAGCGACTCCGGCCGCACCGGACCGGCCTGGTTATCCCCACGCAGGCGCGTACGTCTTCTTCGGATCGTTGCCCTGCTGGAGGCACGCGCCCACAGCAGGATGTTGCCGGAGGTCCAATCGTCGCCTTGCACGCAAACTGGCGCGCGAAAATCCAGAGCGCGGTCTGCCCGCCCGATCAGAATGTCCAACCCGAGGGGTCAGCAGGCCAAATACCTTTGAAATGTTTTTGATATCAGCGACGGCGGAAACCGCTCCTGTCAAGCAAGGCGGAGTCGGCAGTTAATGACCGCGGTAGTTTGGCTCCCCGTAAGCGTCCGGCGGATACCGTCTTGATCCGGCCAAGGGAAGGTTAACGACGAGGGAGCCGTTCGTAGGGGAATTGATTCCGAATGTGGGTGAGGAAGTACTTGCCCTGGGATTCGGCGTCGAGGAATTCTCGATATTGGTCAGCGGGAAAGGTGAAGTAGCAGTAAACCTCACCACTATGGAAGCGCAGGTAAAGTCGCCGCCTCGGTCTATCATAGGCTGCGGCAGCCAAGAGCTTCGATTCGAGTGGCTGCCAGTCCAGATTCGGCGGCTCAGTCTCATCCCGAAATGTGCCCACGATCCGAAGATTGTGGGCACGATTTGTTTGAGAGGGTGGAAATGTCATGCTGCCTCCACCGCCGCGGGTTTGCTTGGGAACAGATTCCACGGCAGCAGTTCCGTGATCCGATTGATAGGATGGTCAGCGATTCGGCGTAGCACCGAAGTCAGGTACGCTTCCGGATCGATCCCGTTCAGCTTGGCCGATCCCAGCAAGCTATAAAAGGCAGCGGCACGTTCGCCGCCTGCATCCGATCCGGCAAACAGGTAGTTCTTGCGTCCCAGCGCGACGGCGCGCAACGCCCGCTCGGCAGCATTGTTGTCCATCTCGATGCGTCCGTCCTCGCAATACCGCAGCAAGGCACTCCAGCGTTCCAACGCGTAGCGGATCGCCACTGCCACGTCAGACTTCTGCGATAGCTTCGCTAGCGTCGCTTTCCACCAGGCGTGCATCGCCTCCAGCAGCGGGCGCGATCGGGCAAGCCGGGCTTCTTTCCTCTCCGACGGTGATCGGCCGCGGATTTCCTGCTCAATACCGTATAGCTGGGCGATGCGCTCCAGCGCCTCTTTCGCGATCGGAGATCGATGCGCCTGATAAAGATCGTGGAACTTTCGTCTCACGTGTGCCCAACACGCCGCCTCCACGATGCGACCTGTCTCATAGAGTTTGTTGAATCCCGCGTAACCATCCGCCTGCAGGATGCCGGCGTAGGTCTCCAGGTGTTTCGCTGGACGCTCCCCCTTCCGGTCCGGCGAGTATGCAAACCACACTGCCGCCGGCTCTTCGCTGCCCGCCGGACGGTCATCGCGCACATACGTCCACAGGCGCCCCGTCTTCGTCTTGCCGTTGCCGGGCTCCAACACTGGTACCGGCACATCGTCGCCATGGAGCTTTTTGCTGGCCAGCACATACTTCTTCACCGCATCTACCAGCGGCTGCACCGTCCGGCTCACACCGCCCACCCAGTCGGCCAGCGTCGAGCGATCCAACTCGACACCTTCGCGTTGATAAATCTCCGCCTGGCGGTAGAGCGGCAGATGGTCGGCATATTTCGAAACCAGAACGTGAGCCAACAACCCAGGTCCGGCCAGCCCGCGGTCGATCACTCGATTCGGCGCCGGCGCCTGCACGATCTGCGAACAGTCCGCGCAACTCAACTTCGGTCTTACCGTGCGGATCACTTTAAACCGTGCCGGTACATATTCCAGCGTCTCCGACACATCTTCACCGAGCCGGCGCAACTTGCCACCGCAGTCGGGGCACGCTTCCTGCGCGGGCGCGATCGTTTCCGTCTCACGCGGCAACTCGGCTGGCAACGGACGACGTGCGGGCTTGCGCCGAGCCTCCTGTTTCAGCACGACCGTAGCCGGCATCAGAGGCGGTGGCTCCACAGCGGCCTGGTTGGTCTCCAGATCTTCCAGACGCAGTTCGAGCTGCTTAATGTCGCGGTCGTACTTCTCCGAACGCGGTCCGAAGTGCATGCGCTTCAGCTTCAGGATGAGCAGTTTCAGATTTTCGATCTCGGTCGCATGCGAATCGATCTCGGCCTGCTTGGCCAGCACCAGCGCCTTCAAGGACTGCACATCGAGCGTGTCGAGATCGGGGAGTTGCTTCTCGCGCTTGCTCGGGCTGTCCGCCGCGTTCATACCGCAACTATGTCACATCCACTTATCAGTGGCATGAACGTTTGTGGACATTTTCAGAAAGAAATGTTTTATACGGCTACCGACGGTGGATTGGTGCGGACCGGATGTCGCCAGTCGATGCCCTCCAGCAGCATCGATAGCTGCGCGCGGCTCAATGATACCGTGCCTTTCTCGGCCTTCGGCCAGATGAAGCGGCCACGTTCCAGCCGCTTGGCGAACAGACACAGTCCATCACCGTCCCACCAGAGCACCTTGATCAGATCGCCGCGCCGCCCACGAAAGACGAAGACGTGCCCCGAGTACGGGTCTTGCTCCAACACAGTCTGCGCCACTGCGCTTAATCCCGTGAAGCCCCGCCGCAAATCAGTGACACCCGCGGCAATCCAGATGTTCGTGCCGGTTGGCAACGAAATCATCGAGCCACGCGCTCCAGAATGAGGCGCAGGTTCTCGGTGTCTACCGATCCTTCGATGCGGATACGCGCTCGGCCTACCTCCACCAGGATCACGCCCCCGTATAGCTTTGCGGGCGGTTGCTCACTCACTACCTCGGCGACCCTCACCGACACCAGTTGCGGCGTCGCTTCGAGCCGCCCTTCGCGATAAAGCTTTCGCCAATGAAACACCTGGTTGGCATTGACGCCATGCCGGCGAGCGATGACAGCAACAGATGCTCCTGGTTGGAGCGTCTCTTCCACTACTTGGCGCCGTTCCTGCTTGGAGCGATGTCGCCGTTTTGCGGGCGGTTCGACAATTACGACTTCTGCGCTTCGGGCAGCTCCCATTCCTCCAGCATCACAGGGCCGCCTTGGCGAAGGAAGACGGTGCTGACCAAACGCTTACGGCTCCCCGTCGTGGACACGTTTCGAACTCTGTGTGCTTTCGGTAAGCATGCACCTCTGGCTACCAGTGTTGGGCCCAGGCGGGTGCCACTACGGGCACGGGTCGGTCGTCATGCATTGAAGCTAGTTGGTCCCACTGCAGTTCATTCTCTTTGGTGAGTTTACCGGCAAGGACTCTGCCCCCCACCGTAGCCACCAGTCGGCCCTGTTGGTCCCAGTCGGCCCAGTGTGCCTCGAAGAGAGCAACTGCTCTATTATCCGCTGTATAGACCGAATACAGGTTGGCTGCCTCGACGGGCTCAGGTGCAGGGGAGCATATCGTGCGAGAGCCAGGTCGCCGGAACTCTTGCGAATCTCATCGCGCCCCATGCTGTCATGGTATTCCTCGGCTTTATTCCAGCCACTTAGCCATCCGGGTATTGCATTGTGGCGGGCATCGTCCTTTGACAGATTGCCGTGGGTCAAAACTTGCAAGTTGCCTGGCGGGTGGTTCGGATGATGCTTAGGCCAGTCGGGGTCGGAACTGCCAAGGAGTACGGTGTTGTTATCAAGAAAGATCCCACTGCCACCCCATGTGCCACCCATGGGCCAGAGCGCTAATGCCGTCAGATATGGGGGCCGGCTCACGGCGGTCCAGGTGCTTCTGTATCCTCCGGCTTCCGTTCGACGGTTGAACTTACCCCCGAAATAGACGAATAATTTCCCGTCTGGAGACACGTCGCATTTCTCAGGGTAAAGACGGCCCCTGAACCACTGTCCGCTTTCAAAGCTATCGCTCTTCGTGTCCCAAAGCGTGACTCGCCACCACTCGGTTGGCCCTCGCCGAAGGATCACACCCACAGTGGCCTGCCGGGCCAAGTAGACGAACATCCAACATCGGTCTTCGAAAAACGGAGTCAGGTCCTTTATGCCTTCAGTCATTGCTAGCCCGTTCGATATTCTCGCAGTAGTTCCAGGGCATCCACGCGGCCGGGTTGGCTGCCAGTTCCTGAGCATGTCGCTGCAACTCGGTCAAGTAGTCGAAGGAGTTGACCTCGCACAGTTGGCACGTATGAATCAGGCTCATGAACAGGTCTCCGACCTGGGCCCCGTTCAGCGTCCTATAAAACAGTGCATTCTTCCGGTGTAACACCGCCCGTTTCAAAATTCTTTCGCACAGGTTGTTATCCAGGGGGGCCCCGGCTTGCCGTAAAAACAGCGTGAGTGGCTGCCAATGCCGTAGCAGATAGGTGATCGCCTTCCCCAGACTCGAGTTCGGCTCGACCTTCCGCTCCGCAAACTGCGCCTCCAACCAGGTGTGTAAATTATCCATTAGCGGCTTACTTTGCTCCTGGTGATACTGCAGCCGCTCCTCCGGTGTCATTCCCATGTCCCGTGTCTTGGCGTCGTTCCGGTACACCTCGCCGAGTTCCTCCAGCACGTAGCGACACTCCGCCGGAAAGTTCGGCGCCACTTCCACGATCTGTCGTCTTCCATGCGCCAAACAATGGGCTATTATTAGTTCGACACCCGCCTGCAGCTTGGGCGCATTCCAGCTCAGCGCATCGCACATCTGGATGGCCGGCCCCAGCTCTCGACTCCGCTGTTTCAGCACATCGGCCATGTTTTCGCCTGCGTGCTGTCGTCCGGTGAAGTACAGCGCAATCTTCCACCCCTGCGCCGTCGATGCGATACCGCTGGTGAAGACCCCGGTGCGCGCATCGCCCGGTTCCCGCTTCAGTTTCAGCACCTTCATGGCGGTGTCGTCGTTATGCAGCACCTCGCCCTGTGCCGCCTGCCGGATCAGTTCATCGCGCGCCGGTTTGATCATCTCGGCCATTTCCTCGACGATTTCCCATTGCGTCGCCGGCGGCAGCGGAATCCCTAACTGCTGCTCCAGTTGCGCCAGTCGGTAGAACGGCGTCCCGCTGCCGTACTTCAGTTGCGCGATCATCGCCCCGGCCGTTTCATCGTACTTGTCCGGCCCTACACCTTCCGGCTCCTCCGCCGTGAATACCTGCCCGCAGCCGTTGCAACGCAACCGCTCCAGCGAATACACCGTGGCCGCCAGCGGCGCCTGGCCGACCACTCGCACCAGCACCTTCGGCTCTTTCTGGTTGTAGACATTGCCCTTGCCACACGCCGGGCAGCGGTCCCCATGGTGTAGTTGGCGGTGAGAGACCGCCACACGTTCGGCTCCGGTGAACTCGTCGGCGCCATTGCGGCCGTGTCCGCGCCGTAGACTCCGGGTTTTGAGTTCCTCTCCGGCCGCGGTTTCTGTTTCGGATGCCGGCGATGGCGTAATCCCCACCTTCTCCAGCACCGCCTTGGTCTTCTCCGAGGCCGCCGGCAATAGCAGTTGCCGCAGATGCCGGATGGTGGTGTCCTTGTCCGCTACCAGTTCGGTCAGATACTCCAGCGTCTCCAGCGCGGCTTTCAGCTTGCGGTAGTCCGCTTCCGGCAATGCCTCCCGCGCCCGCTCCAGCAACTGGTTGAGTTCCTCGGCTGGAATCTCCAGCCGCTCGATCGGTGGCTTCATCGGTCCCACTCGCCGAGCAGATCTCGAAAACGGCGGTGGAGCGGCAGCGCCAACACCTCTTTGATGGAGCGGTTCACGCGGTGGGTTTGATCGTCTTTGCCACGGCCGGTGGTACGCCCCACCAACACCCAGTTGGCCGCCCGGTAGCAGGTGCCGCGGAACCGCTCCGGATCCACGAAGGTCTCCGCCAGATAGATCGGGTGGCCGTAGATCCGTTCCCAGTCGTTGCTCAGCCGCGCCGTCATGCGGCTCAACAGGTGCGACGCCAGATGCGGTATCCGCACCCACGGCAAGATCAGGAATCGGGTGTTGTAAGCCACGTAGCGGATGTTCTGTCGCCGCGCTTCCGCACTCCAGCCAATATAGCGGTCGCGGCTGCCGATGTGCCGTGGCGACGAACTCCACGCCAGGCAGGCCAGCGGCCGTCCTGCCGCCCATACCAAGTATTTGAGATGCTCGCCCACCGGCTGCTCGTAACCGAGGTAATGATGATGCTCGACCAGGCTATTGAACAACGGCTCATCGCAACTGCGCCGCACCTGTGCGAACTCAATGGCATCCAGTTCTTTCAGGGGCACTTCGATCGGTGTCTGGTCGAGCAACACCGGCTCAGGGCGCGCACGATGGGCCAGCGGGTTGTGCCGTTGGTAGGCCACCGGCGGCAGTTCGATTTGTCCGCCGCGGTGCAACATCAGTAACAGCCCGCGACAGACCATATCTCGGAGCGCGCCGTTCGGCTGCCGCCACTCCCAGGCTTCGCACAATCTGGTGGATAGCGTGCGTCGGCTGGCGCTTGGATGCGCAGCGATGAGTTCCCGGATGAACGCGATATCCGCCGGGGTTACGACGCGGCCGCGGTATTTCCAGGTGCTTGCCACTTAGCCGCATTGTACGGGAGAATTTCTTGGAACGCAAGAGCTTTTCAACTCACCGCACGCCACAGGGGCGCGGCTTTCGCCTCCGGATCGCCGGCCGCCAGCAACAGTTGCGCCTGGTGCACCTGCAGCCGGCGCGTCGTCTCCTCGCCGGTGGGCCACCAGCGGAAGCGTCCTTTAGACAGGCGCTTCTGCGCAATCCAGAACCCCTGGCCATCATAGGCTAATAGTTTGATCGCGGTAGCCCTACGGCCGCGAAAGATGAACAAGTAACCGGAAAATGGATCGGCACCCAACTTTTCTCGACACAACTGCGCCAGCCCGTCGATACCTTTTCGTAGATCGACTGGCTCGATGGCCACCAGGATGCGCATCTGCGGCGCAAGCTGGATCACTTCGACTCCGCCAGCATGCGGGTCAGGTCAGCAAGCTCGGCGGCGCTCACGTCTTTCCATTGAATACGTATTTTGCCGCGGAGCCCGTCCAGCTCGATGACACACTCGCGAGTACCGGGACTTACGGGAAAGAACTCCACAAACCCCGGCGGCGCGCTGGCCTTCCGCTTGCTACCGGTGCCGCTGGTCATCCCCTTCAGCTTAGTGTAATCGAGGCGCAATACCTTCGCGGTGCGGAATACGCCGTGCTCTTTGGCTAACTCAGCAGCCGCTTTCCAGAGGGCAGCAGGGATCGGAAGTCGTCCGCGGTGGGATTTACGCCAACGCTCAAACCGGCCCAGCGTCTGCCGCATCTCTGGCGGAACTTCCGGGGCATTATCCAGCTTCACTGTCCGTTGTGCCACGATACGACCAACAGTAGCAGCTACTGCCGAAGGGCGTCACGCAGGCTCACCGGAAGGACACCGAACTCTGGTGGCGAAGGCCGTGCTGGCGGTCCCAACGTTGACGTACGCTAGTTGACCCTCTCCGGTTGATCGAGGCGACTCCGGGACTACTCAAGCCGATTCAAGCCTGCCTCAATCATCCTGCTGAAGACTGCCCGGAATCGCAAGCGCGTAGGAGAAGGCAATGCGTTCACTCCCTTCATGACCAGGGCGTCGGCGTTCTCAGCCTCTGTTTGGTTGGGCTTGGTTCCTGCTTCAACTTTGGCGTAGTATGCGAGAAGAGTGCGATTGTCATCTGGAGGCAACGCCGAAAACGCACGGGAATAAAGATCGTCCAGTTCTGACTGCTCCGCCTTGCTCATCGCAGGCCGGCCTTGTTCCACTGCCTTCTCAAGCAATTGCCGAATCTCCAATATTGTGGAAGTTCGCGCCAGCGCAATCCGGAGGACTTCCGCACCAGCATGGTCGGAAATCAGAGAGTTTTTGGCCTGCATCCCTTTGACAACTTCTACTGCGAACTGTTCGGAAGCTTCAGTAGAAATGCGGATGCCTTCCTGGAGATCCTTGACCGCGTCCGTTCCGCGCTGCTTGAAAGCCGTAGTGCACCACCCGCGCAGAGAATAGAAGAACCAGCCCTGCCTCACAACTGCGAAACTCCCTTGAAACTCTTCGCCCGATTCGCGCCACGTCACATTAGCCTTCCGCCCCCGGCGCCCATCGACGGCGATGTCAGAACGTCCGAGTTCTGCAAACCCAAGCGATTGTTGCTGGCGCATGCCCTGCTCCACCTGATCGAGATACTCGTCCGCAGATCGAATTCCTGCGAAAGCCGGTTCGGTTAAGAACGCGGCAAACGCCCCGCTCCGAACATTGACCGCGATCACCTTTGCGTCCACCAACTTCACTATGGGGTTCTCCTTTTTGAGCACAGTCCAGCCGGCCGGAATCGTGATCGTATATCCCAGTTTCGAGTCTGAAACGCTGCGGTCTGGCACCGAGTAGCTTCGGATCGCTGCTCGCATACGGTACTCAGGCAACACGGTCGTCATCATGGAAACTGCCAGAATCAGAAACTGCGCGCCCGCCATCATCCATGCCCCTATCTTCCTCCGCCTATGGCTGGCGTGGGTGCCCATCAACAGAACCAGACATCCAATACACCACAGAGAGTTGAAACAGCCGTACCAAATCCTGGAATAGCTCGTTAAGTCGAGGACGAAGCTCAGGCCATACAGAATTCCGATCCATGCTCGAAAGCACGCAAAAGTTCTCCACCCGTCCCCGCCTCTCACCAATCCCACTGCGACTATCAGGTTCCACGCTGCCATCCCAGCAGCCATTGAGTCGTTCTGTATCACGAATCCGTCCGACTCCAGGAATGCCGTCCAGGCGATGTTGACCAGAGTGCAGAGGAATAACAGCCACGCCGCCCAGACCTTCCTTCTCCTGTCTTCGTCGAGTACTTGGAGTGTGGTTCGAACCGATGGCTCGTTGATCGCCCCGCCAGCGGTTTGGGGGGCCATATCCGCACCTTCGGTGGCCTCCGATGTCGTCACGCCTCCTACGACTGACTGTTCAGCACCTTCGCTGTCTCCTCCAACCTCCGGCATGGCAAGGGTTGCTTGATCCGGAGTCCCTTGCTGCTCGCCGCGAGGCTCGGCAATGTCTGGTTCCCCCCACGTTTGAATATCGAAGCGCTCTCGAAGAGGTAGCCACTTTTGGTCGGCGTTGTCAAAGACCATCGAATCCAGAGCAAGATCATGGCGCTCGTAAAGCCCCCTTATGGTTAGCACATCCGCACCAAGTTCTTCGCTGCCATCAGCCCGGATCACCCGGAACCTGTGTGCGTCAAGGTCCCACTGCAGTGTGTCGAATGCCGTGTGCAGCGGCACCCACTTCCCATCAGCTTCCTGCTGAAGCAGATTGTTTTTCCCGAGAGCTTTCTCGTTGTAGAGGCGCCTCACTTCTTCCAACGAAATATGGCGGCGTGCACTGCCATCATTGAGGATCAGCCGGTTCACGATCATAGATCACTCCCTGTACCACCGCAGGCCCTACCGGGTCCGCGCGTGAATGCGCCGCACTGCGCTGTTTTCACGCAAGGTAAATCTGTGTCCCACTTTTCCGAAGCCTTCCACCGCTCAGAAGCGAACTGGTGACACCATGGATACGCTCCCAGCCGTCCTCTCGTAGCCTGTCAATCCCAAATAGTCTTGAGACGGCCTGCGGTATATGCTCTTCAGCCACGCCAAACTGGTCCTCGATTAGATGAAGCAGTGCTAAAGCTATCTCCTCGACCGCAATTTGGTCGATAGACCTTTTCCACGTCTCAGCCGGCATTCGAAAGCGCTCTAGCTTCTTGCCGGGAACTCGGAGGAACGCCCCTCCTTCAGAAAGTTCGACTGACTTGTTCCGTTCGGCCTCACGGATAGCAGCTTCTATGTTCATTTGCACGTTTGAGCCTGCTCGCCCAACACCATTGAGTTGCTTCAATCGCTCGAGCAGAACACTCCGACTCACGGGTCCTTCTGCTGACACGATCTCGACAATCGACTTCGACAGGACGTACGAGTATGCCGCCTCCATGAGGTATTCCCGGCCGCCCGTGGACAATCTCCCGATTTCGACGTACTGAATTCCGCTGGCATACATACGCTCTGGCTCAACAGGCCGGGTTGCGCCGGCCGGCATTCGGCCACTTTCGAGATTTGACCGACCGCTTGAAGTCGGGGCGTTCGTGGAAGTAGGCGAATAGACCGGGCGAGTTGGGGGACTCTTCTCGGCTTGGTCAATGCTCCGTAATACGGCGGCCAGTGCATGCTCTCGGTCATGAAACCAATCCGTCGACCAGACGCGATGTATCCGCCAACCCATTCGCTCAAGGACTTCTTGACGAAGGATGTCGCGGTCCCTCGCGGTGCGCGAACTGTGATAGGCGGCCCCGTCGCATTCGATACCGAGAAGATACCGATTTGGCTGGGATCTGTCACGTATTGCAAGATCGATGCGGTACTTGCTGGCTCCTACCTGTGCATCTACGGAGAATCCGCGGTCGAGCAGCGCCGTTCGCACAGCGTCCTCGAAATCGTTCGTTTCCCCGCGAGTGTTCGTCGGAAGATCGGTGGGCAGCGCGCCCTCCCTGCTCGGCATATTCCAGGTAGTTTCGGAGAGAAACCGCACCTCTATTGTTTGGGTTTATGCCGGACAATTCGCGTGAGCGGAGGCTTGTAACGAGGATGCATTGCCATTTTGCCCGCGTAACCAAAACATTCAGACGACGCCACCCTCCGTCTCGGTTGATCGGTCCGAAGTTCATTGACAAGCCACCATCGGCGTCACGTCCGTACCCTACGCTGATGATCATCGTGTCACGTTCGTCGCCTTGCACATTTTCCAGGGACTTAACGAACATCGATTCTGTGTTTGAGCAATCGAGCATCGGGGCCAGATCGGGTCGGCTTGCCAATTCTTCTTCCAGCGCCTCTTCAATCGCCTCTTTTTGGCTTGAGTTCAGCGCTACAACCCCAAGAGATCTGTCCGGATGCTGCTCAAAATGTTCCAATGCCAATCGGGCCACCACTCGAGCCTCAACGCGATTTGTCTTGCTCCTGCCCCGGTCCCATACGCCACCTTGTACATAGACCAGTCGGACGCCGCGGTCGTCGGTTCCGGCTTCGGGAGCCGGAAAGGTGAGCAAATGATTGTCGTAAAAGAAATGATTCGAGAATCGGATCAACCGCTCGTCGCGACTGCGGTAATGCCAGTGCAGATGAGATTCCTGAAAGACAGGCACAATCGCGACGCAATCGTCGAGCAGTGACTCCAGTGGAACTTGCCCCTCGCCAGGCTCGTCCTCCTCGTCATCATCCTCGCAAACCAATGAGGATTCGAAGAACGATGTGGGGGGCGACTGCATGCTATCGCCGGCCACGACGACTTGGGCACCTCGCAATATGGACGGAACAGCCTCCGCGGTTGGCAATTGCGACGCTTCGTCGAAGACCACCAGGTCGAAATGGAAACTGTCTGGCTTCAGGTATGTTGATACCGAGATTGGGCTCATCAACATACACGGCTTCAAAGCTTGAAGCACTTGGGGGATCTCGGCAAACAGTCGCCGCAGCGGTTTGATTCGCTTTTTCTTTTGTAGTTCGTATCGGAGAATCCCGACCTGCCCAGCAATGCCAGGCTGGTCGTTTGCGGATCGGATCCTCTGCGAGTCCAAGGAGGCCACCGTGCGAGCGCGTCCTGTAGCGAGCCGTCGGACCGATTCGTCGAAATTGCGAAAACGGTCGATCAGTTCCTCATGCCGGGATACGTTGAACTCAGCTATCTCCGGATGACGTTGTGCAAGAGCACTTATCCAGAGTGAAAAGAACCTACGCTCGAAAGCGTGCCGTAGATCCTTTGCGCTTATTGAGTTCAGCGCACTCAGAAACTTATCGAGTCCAGCATGATTGCACTTGACAAGCAGCCGCGACAGTCGAGCCCACTCTGCCATGCCCCGCAGATCACCCAGCAGAAGATCGATCTTTTCGATTATTGTTGTTAATCTTGTTTGCCGGATTGGGCCGCCATCAACGAGCCCTCTCGGCCAAAGCTGCTCGATGAGACTCAGCGCCGCTCCCAGGGTTGAATTGGCGGAAGGGCTCAACTCAAGGAATCGCTTCGCAACCTGCTTTACTTGGGGTGTGATGCAGTCACAGGAATCCTGTGGACTCAGACCAGCACGGTCGCAGGACCGGCGAATAATGGCGGCACACCGATAACTCAAGGCAGCCGACAAGAGAGCCGGCGCTGTAGCCGAGGTCAACTCCCCGAGAACATCGCTATTTGCCGCGAACCAATCGTCAAGTTGCCGAATCCGCTGAGCTCGCCGTAGCGTTGAGACAACTAATCCGCGGCCGAAGGCCGAGCCTGGGGCCAGCGAACGCCGGGCTTCGACCCTCCAACGCCAGTACGATGGCCTCAAGATGCAATGCCACCCAGCGTAGATTGTTTCGATCGGCCCGAATAGAGTTACGGCCGCTTCAGCCTCGACTATAACGGTCGACTTCATCTCAATGCGCAATGCGTCGGCTTCCTCTCGGTTAGCCGCAGCTTGCCGAATCACGTTTGTACGGTGATCGAGTTGGTTCGCTTGTTCCCGCCACCAGAGCGCGGGCAGAGACTCTGCCTCAGCAATGGCAGTAACGCCTTCAGTCAGTACATCGAACTGCTCGAACGTAATTTCGGGCGAGGCACCGAGCACACCACTAAGAGCGCAGACTACCTCTCCCATCGCCATCGCTGATTTACGCAGAACGGCAAGGGCGTCTTCTGTCTGCTCCTGCTCTTGAACGCCAAGGGCCGGTGGAGAAAAGCCCCTCCAAGGACTCAGATCGCGTCGGTCAAAGACGTCTGCCATCGCCGCGATCCCTTCGAGCAGATCACAGCACTCATCAAAGTTCCGGCGGGTTGTCTGTAGAGGGTCTGGCCATGGTATCGGAGCACGGATGACCGGGGCTGCCAGTAGCTTTTCGAGCCGGCCGATTGCCTGGTATGCCGTAATACCAAAAGGCTCCACCCTTCGATGGACGGCGCGGATGTAACAGTTCAATGAATCTCTTACGTGCAGCAGGCGCGTCAATTCCTCTTCAAGCTGGCTTCCATCGCTTCCTATCTCCGATTCGATTGTCCTTCGAAGCTCATCGATGATCTTGGCCTTTCCCGCCTTAGTACTGTGTGCTTCTAAGCAGAAGAGATCCAGCCCAAGATCTTTCAGCCGATCATGAACGACGTTGAGTGCAGCCATTTTGGCGCTAACGAACAAAACCTTTTGCTTTCGCCCAAGAGCATCGCTGATGAGATTGGCAATGGTCTGGCTCTTGCCAGTTCCCGGCGGCCCGTGCATTACGACGTGCCGTCCAGCCCCGGCATGGGCAAGACCCTCAAGTTGGCTCGAATCCGCAGGGAGGACGGGAATCGGAACAGCGTTTGGCGACGGGAGTGTGTCCAGGTCGTTAGGCAACGACTCAGAACGAGCGGTCGTCGCCGTGGCTCGAGCGAGGGATGCCACGATACGGTTCGACATTGCCGGGGTCGCAAGCGCCTTCAAATCCTGGTAGATTACCAAAGACTCGAACGAAAACGTGCTCAGCCACGTTTCGTTTTCAGTCGTCCATTTGAGGGTCCGGACCAGGTTTGCGACATCCCTCCCGTACTTCCGCATGGCCGCAGCGTCCGGTTCGTCAGGTATGTCGGGAAGCTGGAGCCGGTGTTTTTCTCGAAGATAGTATTCGAGGGCGGGATTGACCTGCACCTCCTCATCGGCCAGTCGAACATGGAGCGGTGCGTCCGGTCCTTTGCGCACGATCTCGCATGGAACCATCCAGAGTGGACTGACCGAATCGCCGAACTGGTCGTCCCGCCAGCGAAGGGCTCCGAATGTCAGGAACAGCGTCGTGACGCCTCGCTCTCTTACCGTCGTTTCCGCGTTATCAGAGATTCGACGCACGCGACGCATGATGTCTTCCGGAGGCACATCGAATTCCAGGTCGCCGGCGTCGACAACGAACTCCGGTAATGCCTCGCTGTCGAATAGCTCCGATTGGATGTCTGTTGATCGCCTTTTACGAACAAACGGCAGCCTGAGCTGTCCTGCTGTACTACGAGCCGGGAGAACAGTGTCATTGGGTCGGGCGCGCTTACTCGGAGTTTGGCCACCCGAGAGCGATTCAGACCAATCAGAGGATTCGACTTGGTTATGTCAAGGACGCGATCCTGCCACCGGCGAATCTGAGCTCGAACCTTGTCACCGTCGACTTTGAATCCGCTCGGCTGGCTGCCGGTCGCCGTGTTACGTGGGTCTTCCGTCATGGATGCGGGGTATCCCCCAGAAGCGCTCGCCCAAAGAGGTAATTGGGAATCAACTCCCGAAAACGACGATCCAGGATTCGATTTGAAATCTGATTCTATCCTGATTCAAACCGCGGGGTTGTCTTGCATTTGCGAAAGGACGCCTCGTTCCAATCGCGCAAGGCGTTTCGGATCTTTTGCATCCGCCGCGTTCACTCCAGCCATCTCCGAAGCGGGCCGCCAAGTTCGCACAGCGTTCTGGCGAGAGTGTGGGTGGCCGCCAGCCTGCCTCCATAGTGGATCAGGGTCGCGAGGGCTGCTGCGCTTGAGCTTCAGCGCGATCAGAGTGATGAATCGTCATGCGCGAATCAACCGCGCCGAAGGGATGAAGACCATGACGAATACCGAAGCCACCACCACACCCGCCGCCGTTGCGGAACCGGGCGCGCACGAAGCGCCGAAGAAGGCCTCCTCGACCGGAAGGCCAGAGCAAGGCCAAGCGCGCCCCCAAAGTTACCGTCGGCGCAAAAAAATGCGCCACACCGCCGAGGGCGAAGGCGAGGAAGCAGGCCGCCACCAAACGGGCCATCACGGTGCCGCGCGAGTTCTCCAAGAAGGCAATCGTCCTGGACCTCTTGCGCCGGAAGGAAGGCGCGACACGGGCGACATCGCCAAGGCAACTGGCTGGCAGCACCATAGCATCAGGGGCTTCATCAGCGGAACCCTCGGCAAGAAGATGGGCCTGAAGGTCGAGTCCAGCAGGAACGAGGCTGGAGAGCATAGCTATCGGATTGCCAAGTAGCTCCGGTACAGCGCGCCGCCACCTGTAACGGTGGCGGCTATTCTGCGTCCATGCGGCCTTATTCTCTAGCCTCCGAAACACAGAAGGTCCGCGTCGCTCAAATGCCGTCATCGGTTAACGTGCCTTCTGGCCGAAGGCCCACAAGGAGTTCGGCCGCCTCGTCGCGGTCCATTTCCATCCGGACCAGCAACCGGTTCGCCACCCTCTCGACAAAGTGCCAATGGCGATTCAGCAGGTCATCGGTCTCCCCACGAAGGCGCCGAAGGATCGCGAGCATGCCTTTCCAATTCGGAGAATCATACGCCAGCCAGAGCCAGTGAAGTCGGCCCACGATTATCTTGCGGTCGGAACTACCTGCCACGACGTCAGTGTCGGGTGCCACTGGCGTATCCCCGCGCATCAGGCGCCCGCCTGAGTTTGGCAGCGGACGGATCGATACCCGCTGAAACGGCTGGCCCGTCAGCGCACAGACCAGCGAGGTGCCCGCTCTCATGAATCGCCACGGGGGTCATCGGGTCGTAGTGACGCGACCACCCCGCCGCATCCGTCTTCGCCGCCGCCATCTCCCTGCGCTTTCGCCGCTCCGCGAGCGGGCCGGCCAAACAGATCCGGATTTCCCGCTCGCTGTTAGAGATGATCGTGGCCCGCAGTTTTTCACCTTCCGGCGTCACGCCGCGGCCCCCACCGTGAACACTGGATCGCCACAGGAATAGTTGGCGCCGACGAAGGTGACCGAGCAGTTAGAAAAATCCAGATTTCCGTTGCGCCACGAGAGCCGGTACCTGCGGCGGAGTTTCCCCGACGCGAGATCGGGACGCTCACGCTTGATGCGAGCCTCGACCGCGGCGGCCCAACCCTTCAACGACATGCCGGGCCGGCGCAAGGATTTCGGCGTTGATGAAGTGCTCCTGAGACAGCACCTCTTCCAACGTCGGCCGCTCCACCAGGCCGTCCACTAAGACCTCGCGATTTTCCACCTGCACGGCCGCCTGTTCCAGTGCATCGGCTTGGCTGAGCAATTCCTCGCTCCGGGGCACGACGAAGCGGCCGTCAAGATCCCGCATCGCTTCGAGGGGGTTGCAGCGGTCGAGCGGCTTTCCGCTGATAATGCTATCGGCCCAGGTTCCGGTCCGCTCCGCGAGCAGAATCGCCGGACCGTACTTTACGAACTGAAGTGCGCCGAGTTTCGCCAGCAAAGGTTCGCACTTCCGCAGAATCTCGCCGGCTTCTTTACGCTTCGCTTCCGCCCCGGCACACAGTTCGCGGCCTTCGATTTCTAATCGACGCCGGATCGCACTCAGGCGGCGCTGCCGTGTGATTTGGATGCCCTGTTCCACGACGCGGATCTCGGCCTGTCCCTGGACGATCTGCCGCGATGCGCTTTCGATTGATCCCCCATCAGCCACCTCCTGGCCCGCGCCGGCTTCGATGCTGGCCAGCGCCACGTATGCCTGACGCCGCCGGTCCTCAAGGCCGCGCTCGGCTTCGAAGAGTTTCGTGACTTCCAATTTGGCCGCCTCGACGGGCGACGGTTCCTGAACGTTGTTGAACATGCGTTGCTCCTTTTTTCAAACGTTGTGGCGACGGCGTCCACCATGGTGACCACCGCCGCCGACCACCCAATTAAGTGCCTCTAAGTAAAGACTTTGTGCCGACTTTCTACCGGCTGGCGACAGTTGCGTTGGAGGACCCGAGAATCCGTCCGGCGGCAGCCTGCGCCGCCTCTCTGCGCCTTCGGCCAACAGCGGCTCGGGGAATCATGCTGCCGGCGTCCTCCCGGCTGCGGCGGCCGGCACCGCGTTCCGGGCCCGGCGGCGCGCTTCCGCCGCCTTCCGCGCGCGGTAGTTGACCTCGTGGACGTGGTCGCGAAACAGGCCACTCTCGGAGTCGAACAGCCATTTCATGGCCTCGTCGATCCGATCCGCGATCCCCGCCAGCACCGTCAGTTGGAGCAGTTGGGCGTGCTCTCGCGCGTAAGCGATCACATCCCGAAGTTCCGGGAAATGGATCTCGTCAGGACAGTCGCCGCCGAGATCGACGAATGCCATGTAGGGATACGGAGGCCTGTCGGTCACGGCGCGATAAAGGCTGATGGTGAAGCCCTCCGCCAGTCCAGCGGACAGCCCCTCGGAGGGAAGGCCGCAATACCAGGCGTAATCTTCGCCGTCACGGGGACAAGGGTGGCCCACGGGCCCCCACTTCAATTCCGGTAGTAATTCCGGCGTCTCGATGGATTCGAGTGCGCCGTCGGCGTATTTGTAAGTGCTCATCGTCTTTGCTCCTCTCGATCCTTCTGGGGTTTTCGCCCTCCTGCCAGCCGCAGCCGCCTCGGCCTATCCCCGCAACTTAAATAGCTTGAAAACATGGGCTCTGCGGGGAAAGCGGGGATAGCTGCCAACACCCTCGAATTCCAACGCGTGCAATCGCGTGTGACACATGAATCTATTTCCTGCGCACATATAGGGGTTGGTTTCTATCCCCGCTTTCCCCGCAGTCTGTTTGTTTTCATGGAGATGACCTGCGGGGATAGACATTTCCTTTCCCCGCAAATCGGCGGGGATGGCGGGGATAGCCTTGTCGGTTTCAGGCATTCCGCACCACTTTCCACCGCGCCACTTTGTCATGGAGGTCTTGAGCATCGCGCTCAACCCGCACCTGGGAATCGCCGTAGCGGCGGCCGAGGCGTTCGCGAAACGCAAAGCCCAAACGCTGTTTGAAGAAGCCCTCGCGGTCCATGGCCTGAGCGATGAAGTCGGGCAGCGAGGTCCTCAGGGCTTCGGCGCGGTCCGTCAACGCCGACTGCCTGGTGGAATCGTTCCACGTTTTGTCGTTCATCCGGTCCCACACCTGCGCGACCGTGAACGGCTCGCTGTAGAAAACGGTGTCCAGGATCTTCAGGAACGCTTCCCACTGGACAGATTCCATGTCGGCCTGGTCGTATAGCTGGTTGGAATTGCCCAGGAAGCCCTCGATGCCGGCGTGCTGGAGGATGCCGCCAATGATTACCGACCAATCCTCGAAGCTGCCGACGGGAGTGAGCCTCGGCTCCGGCCGCCCGGCGACGAACCAGGCGCGCGCCAGCGTGAGCAGCGCGGCCAGCAGTTCCCCACGATGCTTCAGGACATATTCTTTCAGGTGCTTGTGCTTGAATCCGGTGCGTTGAAACGGCTTCGAACATTCGCGTCCATCCGAATCCAGTAGCAGCGCCGCGGCATGTCGCCGCCCAACTGGATGTTGTTTCCGGTGGCGATCCAGGCGCACCGGACGGGCAAGTTGATCGTCTGCGATTTGCCCAGGACGCGATCACCGTGGGTGGTCTCCGTCAACGCTTTACAGAAATCCCCGTTATCCAGCCGGTAGTTGACGTTGTCGATCACCACCACCGCGGACCCCTCGAGCAAGACTGAGGTCAGCACCTTCCGCCATTCCTCCGCATCGCGGGCGGCCGAAAACATGGGAGCTTCGCGACCGGTGGTGATGAGCGACACCACCTCGGACAGCAATGATTTGCCCGTGCCCTGTGTAGTGGCGTCGAACAGCGCCAAGGGCGTCGGCCCCTTGATGGCGGGCCGCACCACGGGCGTGAGGATCGCCGCGATGGCGTTCGTCCGGCTGGCTACATCTACAAAGGGAAAATCAGAAATGATGTCGTGCAACCATCTCGACGGCTACGTCGATGTGGTCGGCGGTAGGATGCTCGGCGAGTTCCGGCATGTTCAGGCCGTCCTGCTCGCGCATAGAACAGGCGGCTCTGCTCGTCGTAGCCGGGCGTCCATGATGATGGTGCCGTCCTCGCGGAATGCCGGTGCTTCGATGATCCCCTGGAGCACCGGGAACCCCCACTCCGTGGGCGGCATGGCCAGGATGTCCTTCACCATGTCCATCGGCGGCGCGCAGTTGGTGAAGCCCTCGGCGGTGATTTCGTAGAAGTCGGCGGCGCGCGTCAGCCGGTTTCTGAGGATGCGGTCGGTGGCCTCGGTAATGATGTGGCGGCCATTCTCCTCCTTGTGAATGCAGACCGGCTTACCGGCGCGGACGAAGATGGAGGGCGGAATGTTGAACGCCTGCAAAGCCGCCAGGCTCTCGCCCGTTACTTCGCGAAGCTGCCGGTCGTTGGCTTGGATGTTGGGGAGACCGGAACGACGGGGATGGCCGCCATCAGTGGCCTCATCCTTTCCGCGTTTGGAACGCTTCGGGATGCCCAGCACCACGGGGCTGGCGATCTTGCCACGGTGGTTACACTCTGCGCAGTAGCGGCCGCAGCCCAGGTCGCCACCGATGAACGCGCAGGTGGCCGGCCCGGCGGCGCCCATCGCCTGCTTCAGTTTCTCCGCGGTCTCACTCTCGGAGTACTTCGGATAGGGACGGCTGAGATCGTGGGCGAGGTGGACTCCATCTTTGCACCGGCCCACGATGGAGAGCATCCGGTACCATTCCGGTTCCGGCAGCGAAGCCGCATCATCTTTGCAGTGGCGAATCCAGGTGCAGCCCGCGAGCACCCGCAGGAACTCAGCGGATGGCTGCTCGGGCGCCGGGCCCTGAAGATGCGCCTTCAATTCCGGATCGGCTTCGATATTGAGGAAGTCTTCGAAGTCCGACGGATTGTAGCGGCGGGCATCCTCGACGACCTCGTAGCGCACCAGTACCGGCTCGGCCTGTTTCCTGTTGTACGTCCCTGGCAGCCGGAGCACTCTGCAGAGATCGGCGGTGCCGTCCATGATCCAGCCGCACGTGATCGCGGCGTTCTGCAAATATTTCTGAAACGCCTTGGAGAGAGCCTTCGCCTTCTTGCGCTCCTTATCGCTATCGAACTCCCACGGCTCCCTAAACAGCCAGTACGCCTGGATGCCGCCGCCGGTGTAGACGATAACGGTGGGCTTGAACGGCACCGCCTGCACGATGCGCATGGCGTCCTCGATGGTGGGCGGCAGGGCGAGGGCAGCGTGGTTGGGGCCGAGCACGTCGATGTCGGCCCACAACCCGGGCAGCGAGATCACCCCGGCCTCTTTGCCACGGCCCTTTTCCGGTCGATCCGCCTTGCAGTCCCATCGCGAAGTAAATGTTGAAGTGATCGCGGAGCCGCATCGCGGTATCGGCGGCATCGTCAGTCCAACCGTCGCGGTCCAGATTCGCAAAGTGCGAGACGTTCGATCGGTTTGCAGAAGAACGGCAGGACGCCACGCTCCTGGCCATTAAATAGGCTGCGGAGAAAGCTGCTCGCGGCATGGAAATCCAGCCATGCCGGTGAGGTCGAGAGGAACCGTGTCCGGGCGCGGTGGCTGCGATCATTTCGCTGGCATCAGCCAAGGGATTCACCCGCTGATAACCACCGGAGCCAGCAATTCCGAAAGTGAAATCCGATAACAACGGCGGGCGCCCCAGGCGCGGAGCTTGCCGCTGCGAATGTCGCGCCAGATGGTGCGCTCGGTCTTCCCTGGCGATTTCGCGCCTCCTTCACGCTGACCAAATCGCTGGGGATGGTCGGGACGACTTCCACGAGAAACCTCGGTTTCATGCAGCCTCCCTGTCTGCTTCGGGTTCCGACCGGCGGGCATCTGCCGCTGTGGACCACCGTTGGAGCGTGGTGAAGAAGCCGGTGACGTTCTCCACCATCTGGCGCGCATCCTCGGGCGTTAACGGCCGCGAGGTGCGCGGCTGCCAGAACTGAATCGTCTCTTCGAGCAGCGGCAACCGCTCCATACTGACCTTCAGTGTGGGCTATTGACTCTAACTTCAAAACGTGTAGACTATGGATTGAGATGTCAACAAGAGATTGGGACTTGGGTGGATTGACCGATATCAACGGTAACCTGGGCAAACCCGTGCCCTCCGGTCAGGTTCTTGTGCCGGGCAAGATCGACCTCGAGGGCGACGCCATTCAGTGGAAATTGGCAGGGGCCGGCCCGATGGCAAGAAGTTTCTCGATCCACCTTGAACGAGTTCGTAAAACTTTGGGAGTCGGATTCGGCGGCCATCCTGAGGTTCGCGAAGAAGTGGGGCGTCCTGGCGATGCAGCCGGCCAAAGTGAAGGGCAAGGAGCTCTACCGGCCATGCGGCGAATCCCAGACAGAAGGGTCGGATCCGATTGCTGCCTGGAAATACTTCTCCCGCCGGGTGTGCGCGGTCCTCAACATCGCCGCCGCGCTGAGGCAGGATAAGCTTGGCGACCTGGCCGACTGGGGAATTATCGCTTCCATCGATGACACAGAGGAGTCGTTCAACACCGCGTACGAGAAACACAAGTACGGCTTGGGCTGGTATCTGTTTCCAAAGCCCGCCCCCAATCGCAACCCGATCGAACAGGGCAGGCAGATGATTGCTACCGAAGTTGCCTCGTGGTTGAGTTCGTGGAGGGCCGGACGTATGCAGGGCATCTCGGATTTCGCGGTGCAATGGAATCCGGGCAGCGCACGATGGGAATTGCAGGTTGATTATCACGGCTTCTTATTCGCCGCGTTGGGCCTGCAACTCGCGCTAAGCCTCGCGGGATCCGAAAGCCTCTACACGTGTTCCGGGTGCGGCTTCCCATACGTTCGGGAACTGAAGCGGCCGAAGCCCGGGACGGCGAACTATTGCCCGAAGTGCAGCGAGAAAGGAGTCGCCCAACGGCGCGCCGTCGATGCTTACCGCGAAAAGAAAGCGGAGACGCTCCGGCTCGCCGCCGCGGGCGCATCCGCCGATGAGATCGCGCAAAAACTCGGCACGCCGCTGTCGCGGATCAGGAAATGGTTGGGCAAGGAAAGCCCAACGGGAAAGAAGCAGCGGAAACGTGGGGAGGTGAAATGAAGAAGAGAGCAGCGAACCAGGGCGATGCCGGATCGGCCGGAACCGTGCGCCACCTTGCCGTCATTTACGCGCGCGTCAGCAGCAAGGACCAGGAGAAGGAGGGCTACTCAATCCCGGCGCAACTGGAGTTGCTGCGCGGCATATGCCGGTGCCCACGGGTTCACAACGTCTGCAGGAGTTCGTCGATGTGGAAACGGCGAAGGCGGCCGGCCGCACCGGTTTCGGCGAGATGATCGCGTTGTTGCAGAAGACCAAGACCTGCCGCACCCTGCTGGTGGAGAAGACTGACCGCCTTTACCGCAATCTGAAGGACTGGGTGACGATTGATGGGCTTGGTCTCGAAATCCACTTCGTCAAGGAGAACGTGGTGCTGTCGCCGGACTCCCGCTCCTCGGAGAAGTTCATGCACGGCATCAAGGTGCTGATGGCGAAGAACTACATCGACAACCTCTCGGAGGAGACCAGGAAGGGAATGCTGGAAAAGGCGCGGCAGGGAATCTGGCCGTCTTACGCTCCGCTGGGGTATCTCAATGTGGACGGCGCCAACGGCAAGCGGACCATCGCTCCCGACGCCAATCTGGCGCCGGCCATCACGAGAATGTTCGAGCAGTACGCAACCGGCAAGTACTCTCTGAAGCAGATGGCCAGGACAGCCCGCGCCGACGGTCTGGCTTACCGGAAAAGCGGCGACGACGTGCCGACCTCGACCATCCACAAGATCCTGCGGAACCGCATCTACTCCGGCGACTTCGATTTCGACGGCACGACGTATCAGGGCACGTACGAGCCTTTGGTCTCCCGTGAGCTGTGGGAGCAGGTCCAGGCGATCCTCGACGGCCGCGGCGCAAAGAAGACCCGCAAGATGAGGGAGACGTTCGCCTTCAGCGGCTTGATCACGTGCGGACACTGCGGCTGCGCCATGGTAGGCGAAATCAAGAAAGGCCGCTACGTCTACTATCACTGCACCGGCTTCAAGGGAAAATGCCCGGAGCCGTACACGCGAGAGGAGGTGCTGGAGGAGAAGTTCACCGGCATTTTGAAGGGGATCTCATTCAGTGATGAAGTACTGGGCTGGGTACGGCAGGCGCTTCGTGAAAGCCACCGCGACGAACGGCAGTTCCACGACGACGCCATCGCGAAGCTCCAACGGGAGCACCAGCGCCTTCAGGGACGGATCGACGCCATGTACGAGGACAAGCTGGACGGCAGGATCGCCAACGAGCTACTTCGACACCAAGGCCGCGGAGATGCGTGCCGAGCAGGCGGCCATCATGCGCGACCTGGAGGCGCCACCAGACCGCCAACCGACAGCTACATCG
The DNA here is from genome assembly GCA_963796675.1 of Terriglobia bacterium. GTDB lineage: Bacteria > Acidobacteriota > Terriglobia > Bryobacterales > Bryobacteraceae > CAWCDJ01. Next base: position 13,988 of record CAWCMS010000007.1, on the reverse strand, counting down.
AGGAAGGCGTCCAGTTACTGCGAATTGGCGCACGCGCGCGCCCGTCCTGTTCGAGAGTCAGCCGCCAGCGGAGAAACGCAAACTCCTGAATTTCGTACTCTCGAACTGCACTTGGAAAGGCGGCGAACTCGTCGCGAAATATCGGCAACCCTTTGACGTGTTGGCAGTTGCGGTCGCGTCGGAACAGCAGCGGGTGGGAGAGGGAAACGAGAAAAACGGCCAATTTGAGAATTGGCTCCCCAGAAAACCCGAAATACAACGCTCTCGCGTAATTTCAAGTTATTGAAAATAAAAGGCGAATGATGGGGCGATACGAGGGGGACAGTTGACAGGCATCGAGGCTAAGAGAACCAGTGGTTTTCCGTCAAAACAGACGGTCCGAATGCCTCCGGTCGCAAGAAAAACTCAATGGTTTTTCTTGCAGGTGATTGAGCCGCCCGCCAGCCGTTCGTCCCAGTTGATTCTACGGCGCAGTGCTCTCTGCTTTTTGCCATGGGCCAGGCGGCACCCAAATTATCGCATCGGTTTCTGGCTGGCGCGCCTGTTCGACCGCCGGCATCAGGAAACGGATGAGCAGCGGTCCAACCACATCGAGAGTCGGCGCAGCGCGGGCCGAGCCTTCGCGAAAATGCGGTCCACTGCGTCTGCTTCGGGCGATCCAGCAAGAAACTCATCGGTAAGCGCAATCGGCGCCACCTCGGGCAGGGCGTCCGCCTCCGTTCGAAAGTGCTGCGAATGGAGTTCGCAACGCGGGAGATATCGAAGTGTTGAGTTGAGGCGAACGTCCAGATGTCAAAGAAGTCTTTCATCCGGCTGTTGGCAATTCCAAGCACGACCATCGCATGGAACTTCTCGGCGATCACGGCTTCGGGCGGATACGCGCGGATAACCGGAGCATCGAGCGGCAGAAGAGTCGGGAAAGCCAGTTCCGCCGGCGGTGGGTCAACTCTTGTCACCAAATCCAACGTCGATCTGCATCATGACGCGCGCGCCATCCAGGCTTGCCGGCACCAGACCCTTACGCCTTCGTACTCGGCATCCTCTTTGATGCGCTCCGCTTCAATGCCAGTGAGGTTGAACTCGATGCCGTCATCCGTTGCTGCTGCAGCATATCTCGCGAATGCGGCCCGTCACTTCTGTCGATCCGCACTGCCGAATCCGAGCAGGTCGAGATCCTTCGTCGGCCGATAAAGTTCGCCATCCCACGCCAGGAACAGCATCGCTCCCTTCAGCACAAAGTCGTTCTTGTGTTTGGATCCCGCTAGACGGTAGAGGAAGCGCTCAATGATCCATCGGCCGAGGAGGAACTGGAAATCATCCCCTCGGCTTCGCGCGAGCGTGAGCAGTTTGGCGCGGTGCGATGCGGCGATATTCCGGATCGTCTTCATACTGCGGACTCTAGGTATGGGCGCATGACGTTAGCAACGCGGCAGAGCTTTGCGAATCGGTGGATTTCATCCACGGTAGCTTTCCGGGTGCGCAGAGCATTTCGCAGAGCTTCGATCGCGACATCAACGCCGATCTTGTTCCGGTACTTGAAGCAGTCCGCCACGGTCTTAGCCGCGGAATACACCCGGACTTCTATGCCCTCAATAACGTGTGTCTCGATTGCCTTCGACGAGAGCGCGTCCAGAGAACCGCACCACGCGAAGCCTGGGGTATTCGATCGATGGCTTGCGCGCTTTGAAATCGATCGCCATCCAGATCTCATGAGGATCCTGCGTCGTCAGCGTGTGGAAGCGAAGCGCCGAAAGCAGGCAAACCACGCCTCGGGGAACCAGTTTGACGGCAACGGCAAGGGTGTGATGCTCCGTGACAGAGGAATCGGCGAGGGCATACACTCCGCGAGCGGGCCGGACAAGGGCACCCTGCCGGTAAAGGCGGAGCAGAGACTCTCGGGGTATTCCAAGAGCTTCGACGTCACGCGACCGGACCAGAGGCTGGTGCGCCGCGAGATCAAGGATTCGTTTGGTGGGTCCGCCGCGCATGTTTCTTAACGTCGGTAGTTTCTCATATTTACCGACGTTTTGCAACACCAGTATGCTCCTCAGCTGCATGCTCCTCAGAGTCGCCGAGGGTCATCGTCATACTTATCATGGTCATCGCGTTCCCGGCAGCCGACGGATGGAGAAAATAGCAGCGGATGGGAGAGAAAAACGCGAAAACGAGTGTGGGATTGGGGTTTGCCCGGCTTTTCGGGTAACAGCCAGAAATTGGCTTCCCAGCCCTAGATGACTTTAGGCCTCACGCAAACGGGGAATTGCGTCTAACAAGCACACTCCAAATGGCTTTTCGATCTGGAGCGAACTCGCGGCGTTCCATTCGTGAGAATGCCGCAAACGCATAGCAGCGCCCGGATTCCCTCCCAGCCAATGCCAGGCTAGCCCCAAGCGCGTGGAAAACTGATGGCGATCTGTAGGACCTAAGAACCCAGTTGTCGCTGGAATTGGCGTGCTAAAATCGGGCCGAGGTTTTGGCCATGGGAAAGTGGAGATCGGCCCACGCCAGCGAATGCGGCCACGAGGTGCACCTCCTTGACGACTGGGACACGCCCAGTTCTGTAAGGCATGCAAGGCGGAGCACGATGCGAAATGGCGCACCGTAAGAGCCACCGAATGCCGCCACGAAGTTCACGTGATGACCGACTGGGACGCACCCAGGTTCTGCAAGGCATGCAAGGCGGAGCACGATGCAAAATGGCGCACGGTAAGGGCTACCGAATGCGGCCACGAAGTTCACGTGATGACCGACTGGGACACACCCAGGTTCTGCAAAGCGTGCAAAGCGGAGCACGATGCGAAATGGTGCACCGTACGCGCCACCAATGCGGCCACGAAGTTCACGTGATGACCGACTGGGATACGCCCAGGTTCTGCAAAGGGTGCAAGGCAGCATGGGATGCGAAGTGCGAACTGTTCTCGTGCAAGATTTGCGGGTCATCCTTTAAGGCGCGCACCGATGCCCCGAACCCTCCTCGCTACTGCAAGGCGTGCAAGAACGCGCATCCCGAGAAACAGGAGCGCTGCCGAGACTGCCACAAGTCGTTCACCATTCAATCATCAACACTACTGCATTGCGCCGAGAACCACTGGGACCTTCCAACGCGGTGCGCCGAGTGTAAAGCGGAAGTCAAGCGCGTCGCAAGCATCGCAGAAACACGCGTGGAGACCGACATCCTCGGACGCCTCAAGGTCGATGAGAACGGACGACCCATCAAGTTCCACTACGACAAGGACGGCACGCTCGTCGGCGAGACCCGTACCGAAAAGAGCCTTTTCGGCAACACCAAGGTCGATGAGAACGGACAACCGATCCGCGTCCATCGCAAGGCAGACGGGAGTAACGCAGGGTACTCCAAGACCGAGAAGACCTTTTGGGGCAACACTCGCAAGGACGAAACCGGCAGACCCGTGCAAGGCCACTATACGAAGCAGGATCTCCGCACCAGCGAAACCAGCCACGAACGAAACTGGACCGGCCAAGTGACGAAAGATGAGACCGGACAGCCAATCGCCGTCCAACGCAGTCGCTCGGGAGAAGAGACCGGGAACACCGCGCGAAAGCTCAGCTGGTGGGGACGCCTCAAGCGTGACGTCACCGGCCGCCCCATCGAGTTCCACGACAAGAAAGACTAAAGCCGATCACCCGCCAAGAGCGACTCAGGAAACAAAGGGTCGCGTCTCAACAGAAGGATCGTGCCCAAAGCGTATGCCGTGTCCACGGTTGTTCAGACAACGCCAGGGAGTAACGGCGTCACCCCGGAGTCACGATGCAAACCAGGCCTTCCTTAATCAGTCTTCGAATGAAGGTGATTTTACTCGGGTCGTCTAGGTTGTTCTGTACTTCGCTCACCGCGAATTGGTCGCGCGCGAAAACGCAATCGATTGCGGGCGCAACGGCATTGGGGAAGCGGAGTTCCTTCTCGTAAAACTTCAGGGTGGTCCGCTCCTCCCCGTGCTCCCGGACACAGCAAATCTCTCGCCTCCGTGCAACGATGGTTGCAAGCGTGAGTCTATCACCCAAGAGGTAGTCGAACAATCGCCCAGTATTACTCTGTGTCATCTCCGCAAATGCCCGAGTGGAGTGCTTCGCTAGAAACTGACCAACGTCGAAACGGTCTTGCAGGACTTGGAGCAGTAATCGAAGCTCACCTTGCGCCGCTCGCACGCCGTGGCTGGTGCCCATCGAGAGCTCGCCCATCGGCGACCGACGAAACCGCACGTCACCTTTAGCTTCTTCCAAAAGCAACCCGAACAGATCTAACCACAGCGGCGGGAAAAGACCAACAGACACGTGCAATGACGATCCCTCGCTCTCCGCAACGGCATCATGCGCGAGTCCACGAGGAACGTATAAGAAATCTCCCGGTTCCAGGACCACTTCTCGCCGCACTGGGCCAGGAACGGCCTCGCACGTATCGAAGGTCTGTGCAAGCGTCGGCAATTGAAGCATGAAGTCGTATAAGCGCCACCGTTTCTTCCCCTCGATCTGGAGGACAAAGACGCCGTGCGTGTCATAGTGGGTCGTAAACCCCTGAGCGTTCTCGGGCGTCAAATAGACGGTCGTTTCCACATTGAAACCGAGGTTCGCTTGGAGCCTGTTCGCGAACTGGGAGAGCCGTGGGATGCTCGAACGCGTCATCTGTAAGATAACCGATGCTCCCCGCGGCGTAATACTGATGCACCCGTTCAACATCGACCAGCCCTTCGGAGGAATAAGAGCCAAAAGTGAGAATGTCCGTGTAGCTCGACGGCAGTATGGTGGGACCATTCCTTGCCATGCGCAGGGCAGGATAACGAATGTCGCCGCGCGACAAGAAAGAATCGACGTCTTCCGCTCGTAACACGCCGGCGAATGCATCGGCCGCTCGACGCGCAAGGTAAAGCGGTTCACGGTCCCAATACTGGCGAAAGAACTCGTCCTCGGTAACAGGCGCGATAAGCCCGGCCAGTGAATCGCAGGCCGACGCCACTATTCGTCCCTGCCCTCAGGTGTCTCGATGATCCCCATTGCGGCGGCTTCCAGTTTCCTAAACAAGTGCTCTTGTACCACCGGGGACCAATCGTCTTCGACGCGCGGGGCGCGCCGAAAAAGATCTTCCGCACTGCATGCTGTGAGCGCCCGTTTAAGGACATCAATCCAAGAAGTTGAGAACAGTACCAGCGTGACATGCACGGAATGCGTGTCGAGCGTGTAGGGGTAGTGAGGGACCCCACGTGGCACGTACAGTAGGTCTCCCCGCTCCAGAACGATCTCATCCGTCTGGGTGAAGGAGGCACCTGCTGATTCATGAAAGACTTGATCTACACTCGGAAGGTCAACCAGAGGCTCGTAGAGACGCCATACCTTCTTCCCGCTGATTTGGAGGATAAGGGAGCTTGTCGTGTCGTAGTGCGTGGACAGCCCCACAGAGTTCTTTGGCGTGATGAAGGCGTGGGCATCGACGCGAAATCCCAACTCCCCCGCCAATGCGGCAGTGAATCTGGCCGTGCGGTGCACGCTCTGTTGCAGCAACTGACACACTACGGTCGCCCCAGCATGCAACTCCCGGAAGACGCAATCGGCATCGATCAGCCCTTCTGCAGCGTACGGCCCGTACCGTAGGACGCTGGAGAATTGGCTCATCGGCACACTCCGTCCGTCCTTGACGATGCTGATCGTTGGGTAACGGAGATCATTGCGCGCGAGCAACTCGTCAAGATCGCTCTCTGTGAGCACGTTAGTCATAGACGGCCCCGCCCGGGCGCTGCACACACGTACCCTTCTTCCAGTACCTCTGGAAGAACTGAGCCGGTGTTATTGGCGCAAGAAGTCGTTCGAGCGTGGAAGGCGTCATGCCCATGGCAAAACACTGATCGAGGCCCCGCAGTCCCGACGCGCGGCGAGAACCTCAATTGTTTTGGTAGTTCTGCTGGTTCTGCCCGGATAATTCAGTCCCGATCGTGCCCAACTGCGCCGCATGGTTCGCGGATAACGGTGCCGATTGCTTCGTCGTCTCCACGGAGATGTCGTCGTCTGACAGCGTGACGACGGCAGGTGTTTCGGTTCGTAGTGATTCCATAACCTTACGATACCGAACTCGCGAACCCGAATCCACCCCGAGGGAATTGCAGCATTCCCGTCGTTCGAAATACCGGGCACCTGGAGCGGCCGCCACGGCCGCCAAGTGGGTGATCCCTTCGTCCGCCCGCCGGATGATGCCTATCGTCACAACCGCAGTCGGCGCCAGAGCACGGAGGGACACCAGCGCAACGGAGTTTCGCAACGCACGATGCACATTGGGGAGTCAGCGCATGGGCTTCCGCGAGCAACCAGGGCGTGCGATTCCTCATCGACCAGGTCCGCGCCAAGGCGACCTGGAGTGATCCGTCGGAACAGGGATAGCGCCCCGGGCCACCTCGTCACTGCAACCCGCCGTTCCGCTCCCGAACATAGCCGGCGAACGTCTCGGGCGTGCCGACGTACAGGATCTCGGCGCCATTGTCGCGGATGACCCACCAGTGGGTAAGGTCGAGGTCATCGTTCTCCGAAGGGATCACCACGGTTCCGTAGCGTTCCGCCAGTTCCATAATTTGACGGTCGCTCTCGAGTATGCCAGTTTCAACGAGGTCCATTACGGAAGATCCTCACATACCTTACCGCCGGTCGCCACCGTGGCCACTCGCCCGCAGCTGGTGTCAATACGAACTTCTTCATCGATTTCGGCACGTGCGGACCACCCACCACCCTCGCCTTCGTGACATCCGGGAATCGTTATTAAGATTGAATCGAACGGAGTTGATTCTGAAAAGGTGATGCGACCCGCTCCGCCGCCACGCACATTGGCATCGCAGTCAGCCAAACACGCACGCGACGGCCACGATTCGGAAGTTCGGACTGGTGGAACAGGCGCCCCCGCCTTACGAGTGATTCCCAGGTTGTCATAGAGCATGGATAAACCAGGCAGCATACGACATCCCGCGCGCCGACAAGATTTGCGTAGGCGAGCACTTGCAATAGGTCGGCGCGATGCCTTTCGCGTAGTTCGTCGGTTTGGCCGCTCCAACCTCCATCCTGCAGTTCCTCCCAGTGCCTCTTGTACTTTGCGTCGACGATGACGGTGACGTTCTCCATTTCCAGGATCAGATCAGGGACCAGCGACCGTTGCGACCCGAGATATGGCGGTTCCCACGCAAGCGGTGAAACCGTTTCCCGACGCCGGCCGGTCTTGAGGAACCCGCCTGTTCTCTGTGCCACGTTACGAATGATCGTCTCTACCCATGCCTCGAAGAACTGCTCCATCGGCATCGTCCAAGGGATGCCCTCGAGATCACTGAGACCGGCCAAACCCCGTTCCTCAACTGTCCAGTCGATCGCCTGCATGCCTTCCATGAAAACTGTGCTCCGCAATGGTTGCCGTAGCCAGGTCCGCACCTCCCCCATGCCCGGCCGGCGGGCGGAGACACCGCGGACCTGCTGAAGCAGAGATTCCGCAAAAGCGATCAGACGGTGGACGAAGGCGCCTTGCTCACACTGGGTCTCCAGCGATTGGAGTTGCTTTTCGACGGCGAAGCGGATCGCACCTTTTAAGTGACGGTCATCTCGCAAATCGGGGAAGGTGCATGGCACAGAAAGGAAGTCGCCGCGCGGCATTTGCCGAGTGGCATATTGCGTCCATTCGATCCTACCCTTCGGTGCGGATCGGGTTTCCGTTGTGACCTCAAAACGGCGATCGAGCCGGTCGAGCAGGGCCTTGAACCTGGCGAGAACCATGAACGACAGGACCCAGAGCGGCACCCGTCTTTCTGATCTCTTCAAAAGTGGCAGCTTCAGCGGCGTGGGGCTGATCAGCCATCCCATTTCGGCCAGCATCGGTCCGATGCCTGCCCAGGGGAATCTCGGCTGCACGACCAGGCCAAGGTCGTGGCGAGCAGTGAGCGGAGATAGAAGAGGGACGGCCCCCACTGCGCTGTGGGATTCGATGTTCAGTAGAACGTCGGTGCCATCGTAGTCTCGATGGATATCAACCTGAAGCAGTCGGAAGATCGGCGAGTTTTGCTTGATAAACTGGTCAGCCAGGCGTGCCGCTTGGGCCTGTGGGTCGGCGGAGTTCTTACTGCCGAAGAACTCAACCGCCGACCTGATAGCTCGGCTGTGATCCTGAAGTTCGAGACAGATCTTCTGTGTCGGTCTGATCGCGTTTAGGGGTGGTCCCTCCGGCGTCCGGCGACGGCGTGCTGCAGCGCGTGCTCTGGAGGCTACAAGCTTTCCAACCACTGCATGTAACCTCGAACAGACTCGGCAAATCCGCTCACATACCCTTGAGCAAGGTACTCCGACAGCAGCGGCGCCAGGCTCGTCCGCAGATTCACCCGCGCCTGCGCCTCATCCTTCCCCAGGAAGTACGAATGGCCCGGCACCAGCGCCAGTGCCTCATCCGGCGCGTGTTCGACAAAAATCGAAACGAGTTCCTTAAACGCGCGTTGGGTCAGCGGGCAGCCATGCTCCTGTACGACGTCAAGACTCGGCCAGAGTGACAGGAATGCAAACCGCCGCCGCACCGCTACATCAACAATGGCGATGCTCCGATCGGCACTGTTCATGGTTCCGAGTACATAGAGATTATCGGGAAGGAAGAGCTGTTGGTGAAACGGTGGACCGAAGTCGTAAGGGAGATCAATTTCGCGCCGCGATTCCGGACTTGCCTCGAACAAGTAGATGGCTTCGCCCAGGATCTTCCCTAGATCTGCCCGATTGATCTCGTCGATGTGGAGAAGGTACGGCTTCGTGGCATCCGCGGCTTGAGCGGCGGCTTCGAGAAGGAAGCCCGGCTTCGGAGCAAATCGGAAGCCGAGCCCACTTTCTCCACTCCCGCCGCCGAGCACTGGCGCAAGGCCGCCAACGAAGTTCTCGTAGGTCGTGCTTGGATGGAATTGCACGGAGCGGCCGAAGCCGCCGTATTCACCAGCAAGAATCTGCCGCGCCATTCTCGTCTTCCCCGTTCCGGGCGGTCCTTGGAGAACAACGAAGCGGCGGTTCTTTAACAGTTCCACAACGTGATGGTTGTCGGTCTTCGGCATCAGGTGCGAAAACCAAGCGGACCGCGTGCCCACCGATTCATCCTGGAATTCTTTGAGCGCAGCCTGGCCGCGCTCCTCGAACATTAGGTCGAGCATCGCCGTGAGTGCGGCAATCGTGCCAGTACGATCGGCCGTGGGCTTGTACAAAGCGTAGAGGACCCGTCCATAGCGTTTAAAGACCCGCTCGTAAGCCGACCACGCCCGCTGAATTGATTCAGGAACGTCGATGTCCACGCGGGTGGGATCCTGCTTGGCCCATGCCACCTGATCGCCACCTCCAAACTGATGGTTCAGCCAGGTGGAAATCGCCTGCATCTTCCTCGAATGACCGGGCCGTCCGAGAATAGCCTCGTCCGGCGCAAGCCCCTGTGTCCCGATCACCATTGCGACGAGGCACGACTCGCCCTCGACGGGAAAAATCACGAAGCTCATGCCACCATAAGCGCCGGCGTCCGCGTTGGAAGGATGGATGTACGCCGCGTAAGGGACATTCGAGTCGCTACCGCGCATGTCTGGGGCACGGAGCGTGACCGCCTTTTCTGCACGCTTGGCGTACCTGCTACCGAAAAGGCCAGCGAGGGCCAGTTCGTTCCGCTCCTTCCAGGAGTCCAGCGTTCCAGAATGAATGATCTCCACAAGGGGATCGAATATCGATGGCATGGTTGACGTTTGCGTTTAGATTCGGTCAGACATAATTGTCTCAGATAAAGCCTTCACGCTTGTCGTAAACAGGACTGCGACATTCGCGTGGCAGGAGGCAAATCTGAATTCCGAGCGCCAGGTCACAAGCGAATATAGCCGCCTGCCGGCGTACGGCCGAGGAGTTGGCTCCGTAGGGCAAAATCCGGATCGTTGCCTTGTTTTGCCTAATCCGAAGATGAGTTTTCTCGGGTTCTATCAACCCATCTTGGCCTTCGGCGTTAGCCGCAGAATCGACCCTCTGTAACCTCCACAAAACACGAGATCGGCAAAAAGGGCACGAGATGAGGAAACTAAAGCCCATTCTGGGTGGCAGCGAGAGACGATCCGCCGAGCGGGTTATGCTGGACATTCAAATGAGGATCGTCTCAGCAAACCTCAACCAGCGGCTCAGCAATACCGCCGCCAGATCGCGCGTTGAGCTCTGGTTGGGAACGAAGGCACCCGACCTGCTCCTATCGCAGGAGCCGTTTAAGCCCAGCCAGCAGGAACGGCCCGCAATCGGTGGATACCGACTGGTCAGCACCTCGCCTCTAATCTCATGCTGGATTGCGCAAAGACACCCCTGCCCCAAGGTCGTGGAACACAGCGAGCGCTGGCACAAGAAATCAGGCATGACGGCGTGTGCGCGCACAACGTATATCTGTCGCCGAGTTCGTCGGCTGAGCGGCGGGCGTTGCTGAAGGATCTCGCCAGGGCGATCCGTGAAGCGGAAGCCAACGCGATTGTCATCACCGGCGATTTCAATCTGGCACCTCGACTTCAAGACGGCTTGTTCGGCAATCAGCCGAGCACTTTCACAAAGCCACCGGAACGGCGGGCGTTCGAAGACCTGCTTGCGTCCGCAAGTCTCGTCGATGCTACATGTCCGTTGCCTGGCGGGAACCTGGAATTCACTTTCGAAAGAGTGCAGCAAGGACGCCCCAACCGCTTTCGATGCGACCTGGCGCTCATCTCGAGCCACATCGCCGAAGCCGCGGCTGTGATGCTCGACCATTCCATGAAGACGTCGCCGGGCGCCTTCACGGATCACAGCGCTCTGATCGTGGACGTGCAGGAACAACGGCGCCGACAGGCTGTACCGAGAGCAGGTTGTGGCGCGGACGAGAATAGTCGAACCAGATGCCGGGCGCGGGCTTATCGACCAGTGCAATTCACCGCGTCTGCATCACACAAGACCGCGATCAATCGGCAGAGTCCTTCTCAGATCGCACGTAAACTGGACCAGCAGGCCTCCTGAGTGACTTGGGCGTCGATCGATTCTGGATTTCGGCTGCGGCTACGGAGCGGACGTGCAGTTCTATCTTTCAAAGGGCTACGAGGCTGATGGCTTCGACATCGAACCGAGGTTCGGATGGACCGGCGCAAAAAGGGCCTGCACGATCTCGTCACGCTGGTGTTCGTGGTGAACGTGCTGCCGACGAATTGAAGACCGTCTCGGCGGTTCGCGACGCGGCGCGGCACGTAAGGCCAGGGGGGCGCCTCTGATTGCGGCCCGTTCTGGCGTCGGCAATCTCGGCGGGAAAACGCGAAAGGGAAACTGGACACCCTTCAACGATGGGTGGATTTCGGCACCCCAGAAGGGGACGTTTCAGAAGGGCATCGCACCAGGAACTTTGTTTGGTACGCCGGCGCAATTGGGTTCCGAATCACAGCATGCTCGCTTCGGCTCAGTTCAGATGTGAGCTGGTTGCTTTGCCGGCGACCCGAGCCGGATCGGATTAGTGACTATGTTCCCGCGGACATCGAACCCCAGGTAGCGCAGAGCCTTCGCCATCCTTCCATTGATCGGCGGACAATCTTCCGGGCGGATCGTGCCATATAATTCGAGCGCGCAGAAGAGACCGAAGTAGCCCAGCTTCCGTGTGGGGTCATAGAGGACATCGTGGAGGCGATCGATGAATTCTCCGCCGCCATGGACCAGATAGCGCAGTGTCTGCTTCACCTTCTCGACGTTGCCGTCATTCTCTTTCCAGAAGGCATCGGGCAAGTTCCCCTTCTTTACGAACCTGGTCTGTTCGGAAAAGGCGTGAAGTGACATCAGACCTTCGATCAGGTCCACTTTGGAGGCTGCCTCGATTCGGTCGGCCGAACCGAACGCGCCCTTTTTCGTACCTTTTGAAGCCAATCCAGGTAGTCGCCGGGGATTTTGTTGTTATCTGTGGTGGTCCAATCGCCGCCAAGATTCGTAATTTCGGCCCTGCGTTGCTCTGGGTTACGAAGTGCTGTCAGAGTCCCACCCTTCCTCGCCTACTGCGTACGTGAGCTTGACCCAGTTGAGGAACCGGTTCGTCTCTTGCGCAGCACCAGCGGTTACCAACTCCGGCCTTCGAAAGTGATTCTCGTTTAGAATCGACGTCACCTCATTGAACGAGGGTCGGTATTGTTCGTAGACCTGGCGGAAAAGCTGCTCCCGGAAGATCAGATCGGACGCTTTCTTTTCGCTGCCAACCTTTATGTTTGGAGGCGGAGCCTTTCCAACTGCCGATTCAATGAAGCCGTCTATATCTGCGCGTTTGAATTGTCCGTGGGCCACGCTGAACTTCTTCAGCGTCTCGTTCGTCAGGACTCTCGATGATTCCCATAACTCCCAGAACAGGGCTCGAAGTTCGTCGATGGTGTCATGATCGCGCGACTCCTCCAGATAGACCGTTGCTTCGCGATTTGCACGTAGACCACCGTCCGTCAAGTTCGATGACCTCAGGTTTTGTTCGCCTTTGGGTTCAGGCGCAAGAACCTCGATGAGCGGCTGCAACCAGCGCCGATCGGCGTTCGCGCCATAAGAGTCCCACGTCTGGACCGCAGCTTTGATCCGGGCAATTTCGCGTTCCGAGAACCCGAAATCTTTCACGGGATCGAGAGCGACGGATTCCACGCCACCCGCTCTTGCCCGCCACGAGTTCGCGCTTCAACTCGACGGCTTCCTCCTCGTCTACATCGAGGGCAATGCGATCCTGCACGTTCCAGATCGCGCGGATAGAACCAACGTCCGTCCGTTGCGCGCCCAGCAGGGCATGAAGGTTCAATCGCTGGGTATGGTCCATCGTCAGCTTCATTGTTTTGTCCTTTGGATTTACGGATTCGAATAGAGCAAAATGTAACCCGCGGTCGCGCCAGCCGGGTTCTTGACCTTGAGCACGCCGGACCATCCGGATGGATTCGTGGCGCCCATCAGTTCCGCGAACCTGTATCCGTTGCCGGTACTGCCCGCGATGATCAACTCGCCGCCCGCCGTCACTTCGAGGAGCGTGTGGTCCGCGAGATTCGAACCGGGACCGCGCACCTTGAGCGGGGAGTCGGTGCTGTTGACTGCGGAGACGACGGTCGGCCCGCAGGCGACGCCCGCCAATACTTGCGCCGTCTGGTAGCCCCACGTCCTGGCGTAACCGCGCTTCGGATCGTTGCCCTGCTGGAGGCACGCGCCCCATGCATGGAACGCGAGGCCCGCCGTCCAGCCATCGCGTGTAATGGCCGATCGCTACCCAGAGCGCGGTCGCGCCGCCGGTCATCGTTGCGGTCACCTTGAACCGCTGCCACGACGTCGTGAGCGTCACTGCGGTCGGACCGGTCAGCCACGTGGTCCAGCCGTTGTCGAGGATGCCAGCGACACGGTCATCGTGCCGGAGGCGACCTTCAGCCAGACGTAAAACGTGTACTGGCCGTTCGCCGCCAGGCCGGAGATGTTCTGCCGGATCAATCCCGCCGCGCCACTCGCAGTTACCGCGTCTGCGGTCGAGTTGCCGTCAGGCGCCACAATCGAATTGGCGACCACGGTGCAGGTGCCGCCGTTCTTGTCCCATGTCGCAACGCTGAAGTCTTCGGAGTACTTCACCATGTTCTCGTAGGGACCGCCGACCGTCCCGTACGGCCCGCTCTCGACGGACTGGAGATGCGAGTCGAGGTACGCCCACAGGTTGTTGGCCGCGATGTACGCGAAGTTCGCGCCGGCCGATCCATCGCGCAGGACCACCGTGCTGGCGGTCGCGGCGGCAGTCGCATCGCTGATCTGCGCGGACGTATGCGTGTGGGAGGGTAGGTCTCCGGAACGGCCAGCGGCAGCTACGGGCGCAAGCCCATCCCCTCCACCGGCCTGCTTGAGGAAGCCAGGACCGGTCTCGGAGAGATCCGCGCCCGCGCCGCCACGCGCGGAGAGCGAGAGTGCCGGAGGTGAGTTTGCCGGTGATATCCGCAGCCACCAGCGCGGCCACGGTGACGACCGACCCGCCTCCG
>CAWCMS010000006.1:0-431400 GCA_963796675.1 Terriglobia bacterium | reverse complement strand
GTCGGCGCAAGCTACTCCTGTTTGAGTTCGCTCATCAGATCGATATCCCGCAAGCGTCGCGCGGGCCACTTCACCGCGGCCCACGCCAGGACGAGGAACACAGTGGCTCCCATACAGGCTACCCTGGCGGGCAGCAGAAGATACAAGCCGCCTGAAGCAGCATACCGCTGGCTGATTTCATACCCGGCAAGACCTCCGAGAATGCTAAGCAGGCCGAGGGCAATTCCCTCCAGCTCAATCCTGAGCCCAAGTCTCCGTGGATCCGCACCAACCGCAATTCGTATCGCCAATTCCCCTCTACGCTGACGGACGAGAGTGGCCGCGATTGCAAACTGTCCGAGCCCAGCGACGATCATACCGATGAACCCGAGGGTGGCCAGGAACCCAGCCAAGACCTTTGAGGGCCTGGTCGACGACTCCAAGAGATCTTCGAGCGGAATGATATGGTCTACCACCGCTTCTCTATCCAAGCGCCGCGCCAACGGTTGGAGAATACTCGCCAAACCCTCACCGCTTCCGGACTGACGAATGACCAGATACATCTGAGAAAGTGGGGCACATAGGAACACCTCAGGCTGGGGTTCGATTTCGAGAAGCGAACGCCTCACCGAGGGGACCACGCCAACGATCGTGAACGGCCCATTTGCAGTCTGGAAATGACTGCCTATTGGATCGGCATCGGGCCAATAACGATCCGCCATCGCCTTGTTGATGACGACGCCCGGTTCACCGCCGGTAGGCGATGAATCGCATACTTTACCGGAGAGTGCAGACAGGCCCATTTCGCGAAAGTAGGTAGTTGCAACTGTCTCTCCCCGCGCCGTCACCGGCCCGAGACCAGCGGCAACTGGCAAAGGTTCTACCGGATGCCACACGCCGGCACTTCCACTATGTCCCGGAGCATCCCGAATAACCCCCACGGACAGTACATTAGGTATCCGTTTGAGTTCGGAGACCAACGACTCAAAAACTTCCGACCATCGCCGGGGATCGTCCGTCCAGGATTGCCGCAGGGTGACCCGCGCCGTGAGCGTGTGCTTCACATCAAACCCTAAACTGCGGCTTTCGGTCGCGATCAACCCGTGGAGCGACGCTAGAGCGCCGAACGCTAGTGTCGCTGCCATCGCACCCTGCACCACAACCAGCAGCCGCCGTAACGCGACCCTGCCGGGCGTCCACCGAAAGCGCACGATGGCCGCTCCGTTCCGGAAACTTGGAACGAGCACGCTCATCTGGGCAGCCGCTACCAATATTGCCATCACGGGGACCATTACCAGTACGGAGATGGGCAACCACCAGACCTCTCTGGGGTCGAGCGCGGGAGGGAGCCCCACGCCGGTTCCAACCACAGGACCGAGCCACTCAAGAAGGCACATTGCCACGAAGACACCAGGTACGGCTGCGCAGAGGATGTGGACGAAATTCTCCCGGATCAGCATGGACACTATGTGATGCCATTCGGCGCCGAGAGCTCGTCGGATGAATATCTCTCCCATCCGATCCACCGCTTGGACTTGAAGGACACCAGCCGCACAGACGAAGATCAGCAAGAAAGAAATCGATGTCGCAAGCGTACTCAGCAGCAGTTTCCGCCGAATGGGAAGGAATAACTTAGCAGGCGGCACGGCAAAGAGCGTCAGATTCCGATCTCGTGTGCTGGCCCGAGCCAAGTTACGGCCAATCGAGCGAACTTCGGCATTCGCCGCAGACAAGGTCCAACCCGCAGCCAGCAGACCCATTGCCCTGCACAGGCTTCCGTTGCGGCCCATCCTCTCAAAGGCTCGCACCGGTTGTGGAAGGACAATATCAACACCCCGATCCGAGAAGAATCCGAAACCCTTGAACTCACGTTTCAGAACACCAACCACTCTGAGATCCGAAAAGCCCGGATCACGAACCTGCAAGGTTCGGCCCACGATGGATGGATTGCCTCCTGTTGCCCTTCGCCAATACGATTCCGTAAGGAGGCATACCGGGTTGGGATTCCACGCCTCATCACTTTTCTGAAACGAGCGCCCCAAGACCATCTCGCCGTGGAAGACGTCGAGAAATCCAGGCGAGACAAGAGCCGCACTCAGGAGTTCCGTACCTTCAGAAGATTTCAAATACAGGTCACTCAACTGGAGGCGTGCAACAGATCGAAAGGCCCGCGATCTCTCCTCGATCAACACAGAATTGCTCACCGAGATCCCCTCAGCCGCGATGCCGGCGCGCGCCTGCTGAAGGACAACGAGGCGTTTAACGTCGGTCGCACCGAACGGCCGGTATGCCGTGATCAAGTACAGCGAAAGAAGTGCTCCGAATACCGCGAATCCAACGGCTTCTCCGACCAGGAGGGCTCCATTTGCGGTGCGGGCGCTCTTGAGCGCCCGCACCGCTTTCCACGATACTACTTGGCCACGCATGTGTTAATAGTGGGCGGATCCCATGAGCAGGTGCAACCGTCCGAACACGCGCCGCCGGTTCCGCAGAGGCCAGAACACTTGGCGACACTGGCTCGTAGTTGGAGTACCTGGGCACCACTGACGAGCAATACCATTAATGTTACTGTGGATAACACTACAGCTCTCAACGTCTTCAACATTCAGATTACCTCCTACTTCTCTGCCGGGCGCATGCTGAAGGGGACGGCCCGGATTGTCCCCACACTCATTCGCTCCGGTCGTTTGCGTCCTTAGCGCGTTCCGCCACGGTCAACGACGCGGCGTGAATGATGTATTGCAGTGCCTCTTCGTCGAGTACACCAATATGAGAAAACACCACCTGATTATTTCTGTTAAGGAGAATCGTTTGAGGCACCAGATGGAACCTGTATGCCAAGAGCGACCGGCCGGTTAATCGCGTCAAGGTATCCGCTTGGGGAAATCGGACGCGATTCAGATATTCCGGTGACACCGTGTCCCACAAGTCGACACCAATTGGTTTGATCGCTCTGGGCAGCCGAGTCATTAGCGTGTGCCACTGGGGCCAATTTCGTGCGCATACTGGGCAGGCGGAACCGAAGACGAATAGGAGAGCGCTCTCACTGTTGCCGTGAATGTCGGCTTGGCCTACAGGCTCACCTGTTATTCGGTGGCCCTCCAGGCGAGGAAGTGCCATTCCAGTTGGTGTTTCATTGGCTGCTTTAGCCGCGGCAAGATCTTTCCGCACACGATAGAGCTCCCAATTCAGTACTAGGCACACGCACAGCAATATCAGAATGAGGATGCTGGAAAGGCCGATGGCAGGCCTGAAGCGCCATTGCAACTGATCGGCTTCTTCAGATTTCGGGCGTTCCTTGAATCGCTGATTCATTCGAGGTCCTTACCTTTTCAAGGGAACATTGTCTCAGTTTGTTGCCGGTGCAGCTCTTCTTGTCTCTACAGCGGCGTTTTGCGTCACGAGAAGCACGTAGCGTCGGAGTTGCCCGGCGGGTAGGCGCAAGACGCTGAGTCCCGTATTGACTATTTTGTATAGGCTGGAATTGAGAGACGACTCGCTCACCGGCATGGAAAGTATAGTGGTCGAAAATTCCCGGCCACAGGGCCACGCACAAGCACTTAGGTTCGTTCATCATCGCCCCGCAGCAAACCGGTCAAACCCACAATCTAGCGCCAGTCTCGCCACAATCGCGAGGGCGCGTAACCACCACTCAGGCGACGCTCCCGTGCCTTGGATGCGTCACTAGAACTTATTAGGATCATCATATCCGTAATTCTTCCATTGTCAAGTGTCCCGACGAAGTATTGATAGAATTCCCCGCCCTGGATCGACGCTGGTATCTCTACGGTAGCTGTCGCAACGACAATTGCGCTCTGTCCATTCAGGACTAATGCTCTTAAATTCAGCTCCGGATTGCGATCGCACTGCTTGACCCCCGCCCTACGCCTACTCTAATCACAGCCGGAGGCCGCCACCGGCGCGCCGCATCCCTAGAAATGTGATATATCGGGGTAGTCATGGACTTATCCCGAAGGATGCTGCTGGCGGGCGGCGCGGCGCTATTCGCCCGGCCCCGCGCGCAGGCCGCGGCAAAGCTGAAAGTCGCGGTCTTCTCGAAACATTTGCAATTCCTCCAGGGCGATGCGCTGGCGAAAGCCGCCGCGGATCTGGGCTTCGACGGGCTCGACCTCACGGTCCGCAAGGGTGGACATATCGAGCCGGAACGCGTCCGGCAGGATCTTCCACCGCTTGTCGCGATCATCCGGAAACATGGGCTCGACGTCCCCATGGTCAGCACCGAGATCGCCGACGCCGAGACGCCGTTCGCCGAAGACATCGTCCGCACCACAGCGGAACTCGGCATCCGCCACTATCGATTCGGCGGCTTCAAGTACCGCGAAGACCAGCCCTACCCGCGGCAGTTGGACGCGTTCAAGCCGCGGCTTGCCCGGCTCGCCGCGCTCAACCAGCGGTACGAGTCGCGTGCCATGTACCACACGCATTCCGGCGTAGGCCTGGTGGGCTCCTCCATCTGGGACCTGCACGAGATCATGAACGGCCTGGACCCCGCGCGCATCGGCATGAACTACGACGTTTCGCACGCCACCATCGAGGGCGGAGTAGGAGGTTGGATCAACAGCTTCCATATCTGCGGCGCCAACCTGCACGGCATCGCGGTGAAAGACTTCATTTGGGAGAAGGACCGCCGCGGACGTTGGGAGCCCACGTTCCAGCCGCTCGGCACCGGCATGGTGAACTTCCCGAAGTTCTTCCAGATGGTGGCGGCCGCGGACTTCTCCGGGCCGCTGCAGCTTCACTTCGAATACCCGCTCGGCGGCGCCAATAACGGCACCCGGACCCTCACGATTCCGCAGAGCGAAGTCTTCTCCGCCATGAAGCGCGATCTCGGAGTGCTCCGCAAGTATCTCGCGCAGGCATCGCTATGAGGTTGCGGCGCCGCGAACTGCTCGCCATGCCGTTCTTCGCGATCCCGCCGGCCACTGATGCACGCATCGAAGAGATGGGCATCGCCTTCGAAGATTTCCGCTATCGTGCGCCCTACAAGTTCGGCGGCAAAGAAGTGGACCGCGTCACGATGCTCAACGTCCATTGCCGCCTCGGCTTGAAGAACGGCAAATCGGCCGCGGGATTCGCCTCGATGCCGCTCGGCAACGTCTGGTCGTTCCCCGCCCCGGGGGTGCCATACGAGACGACGCTGGGCGCCATGAAGGCGCTGGCCGCGGCGCTCGCGCGAATCACCGGCGGGTTCACCGAATACGCGCACCCGCTCGATATAAACCGGGCGCTCGAACCCCAATACCTGCGGGCGGCGGCCGAAACTTCGCGCGAACTCGGGCTCCCACTACCGATTCCGAAGCTCTGCACGCTGGTCACTGCGAGCCCGATCGACGCGGCGATTCACGATGCTTTCGGCCGGCTGCACCAGCGCAATGCGTTCACCGCCTGCGGCCGCGAGTTCGTCCGGCACGACCTCGAACATTACCTGGGCCGCGCCGAATTCCGCGGCGAATACCTCGACCCCTACGTGCTGCCGAAATGCGTTCCGCGCGTCCGCATGTACCACTCGGCGGGAGCGTCCGACCCGCTGACCGCCGCCGACATCCGCAAGCCGATCGGCGATGGCCTTCCCGAAACACTCGAAGAGTGGATCCCTTATAGCGGTGTGACCGCCATCAAGATCAAGCTCAACGGCAACGATCTCGGCTGGGACGTCGAGCGCGTGGCCGCCATCCACGCGGTGGCCACCACGGCGCAGGCCAAACGCGGCGTCCGCGATTGGATTTACTCGCTCGATTTCAACGAGCGCTGCCCCAACGTCGAGTACCTGCTGGAGTTCGAGCAACACTTGAAATCCAAGTCGCCGACTGCGTTCGGACTGGTGCAATACATCGAGCAGCCCACGGCGCGCGACCTGGAGGCCGATCGCCGCAACACCATGTTCGAGGCGGCGAAACTGCGGCCGGTAGTGATCGACGAATCGCTCACCGGGCTTGATAGACTGCTGCTGGCCCGCGAAATGGGCTACACCGGCGTCGCGCTCAAGGCGTGCAAGGGGCAGTCGCAAACGCTGCTGCTGGCCGCAGCCGCGCAGAAGTACAAGATGTTCCGCTGCGTGCAGGATCTCACCTGCCCCGGCGCTGCGCTGGTGCATTCGGTGGGGATCGCGGCCCATATTCCCGGCGCGGGAACCGTGGAGGCCAACGCGCGCGAGTACGTGCCCTCCGCCAGCCGCGGCTGGGAGCGTCGCTTCCCCGGAATCTTCAACGTCCGCAACGGCTACATGGATACCGCTGGGCTCGACGGCCCCGGCCTATGCACAGGAGAGCCCGTATGAACCGCCGAACTTTCGCCCTCACCGCCGCCTCCGCTCTGAGTGCGGCCAACCTCTTCGGCGCCAATGACCGTGTGCGCGTAGGCCTGATCGGCAGCGGCGGACGCGGGCGTCAGGATTGGGAGAGCTTCCTGAAGCAGCCCGATTTCGAGCCCGTAGCCGTGTGCGATGTCTACGGCCCGTTCCGCGAAAAGGGCGTCGCCATGAGCGCAGGCCGCGCCAAACCGTATAAAGATTTTCGCGAGGTGCTCGACCGGAAGGATGTCGATGCCGTGATCGTGGCCACGCCCGACCACTGGCATGCGCTCATCACCATCGCTGCCTGCCAGGCCGGCAAGGACGTCTATTGCGAGAAGCCGCTTTCGCTCACCGTGGCCGAAGGGCGGCGCATGCTCGATGCCGCGCGCCGCGCTAATCGCGTGGTGCAGACCGGCAGCCAGCAGCGCTCCGGCACGCAGTATGCCGCAGCTGTAAAACTGATTCGCGATGGCGGCCTGGGTCGGGTGCATCGCATCCGCGCCGGCATGCAGCGCAACATTTTTCCGGGCCTCAAGCCCACCGAGATGGCCTCCGGGATCAGCCCGGAGTTCGATTACCAGATGTGGCTCGGTCCCGCACCGGACCGCCCATTCGACCCGTTCCACTGTATCTACAATTTCCGCTGGTTCTGGGATTATTCGGGCGGCCAGATGACCAATTGGGGCGCGCACCACCTGGATATCGCACGCTGGATCGCGGGCGCCGACGCTCCCACCGAGGTCTCCGGCTTCGGCGGGCGCTATGCCCTGACCGATGGCGGCGAAACTCCCGACGTCCAACAGGTGACGTATCAATTTCCGAACCTGGTAGTCGAATGGACCACCAGCGAGATCGGCGAAGGTAAAGGCTTCACGCTCGATATCTACGGCACCAGGGGCATGATGTCGCTTACGCGTTCGGGATATCAGGTGACGCCGGAGATACTGGGCAAAGACAGGACGCCCGCCATGGAACCGTTGGCGATGAAAGGCAACGACCTCGACCTGGCGCACGCCCGTAACTTCCTCGACTGCGTGAAGAGCCGCCATCGTCCGAACGCCGATATCGAAGAGGGCTACCGTTCGGCCGTGATGTGCCACCTCGGCAATATTTCGACGCGCCTGGGCCGCTCGCTGCGGTGGGACGCCGAAAGGGAACAGGTGGTAGGAGACGCCGTCGCGAACGGAATGCTCTCGCGGCCGTACCGCGCACCATGGGGCAAGCTTTAGCTTGCATCGGGCTTCTGCCCGATTTGCCGGAAAGGCGGGCTCAAGCCCGCCGCAGGCTGAAGCCGGCTGAAGCCCAATGCCACTTAGTTTTCCGCGCCAATGGCAACCAGAACATTTGATTGGAGTTATGTTCTGGTGTGGCGCTTTGTAATTCGGAGTCAATTCTTCAGTGGTATGAGCAGGTGGCGCCTGCCACGTTGTTCCGCTTGCTACAGCGGGATCTCGGTTGGAAGGTACGGGCTGGGATCTTCACCGCCCGCGTGGTGCTGTGGATGATGATGATGCAGCGTCTGCAGCCCAGGGGTTCGCTGGCCAGCAGCGTAGCCCAGTTAGTGGAGGGGCGATTCGACCCGATCCTGAGCGCCTGCAAGCGGGTACAGGAGAGGAACATCGCGTCGTCGACCGGCGGGTATTGCCAAGCTCGCCAACACTTGCCCAAACTGTTGGTGAGTAGCGTGATGAACGAGTCGATGGAAAGACTGCGGCAGCGACTGCTGGAATCGGAACCGGAAGGGAGCCCGCGGGTGTATTTGTTGGACGGCTCGAGCCTGCAATTGGAGCACGAAGCAGAGTTGGTGAGGCCCTACCCGCCCAATCGCAACCAGCACGGTCGCTCGCATTGGCCAGTGCTGCGCATCGTGGTGCTGCATGATTTGCGGACGGGCTTGGCAGAGCGACCCTACTGGGGAGCGATGTACGGGCCAAAGGCGGTGAGTGAACAGGGCTTGGCGAAACAGGCCATGGCCCAAGTTCCCGCCGGTGCGGTGATCGTGGGGGACCGCAATTTTGGGATCTTCTTCACTGCCTACGGAGCAGGGCAAGCAGGGCATCAAACGATCGTGCGTTTGACGGCGGTGCGGGCGAAACGCTTGGCGGGTGGGGAGATCGCAGAGCCTGGCGAGTATGCGGTGTGTTGGCGCGCGAGCCGGTGGGACGGGAGGAAGAAGGGGCAGAAGCAAGCACCTCCCTGGCCGGATGGTGCCAGCATCGAGGGCCGGCTGATCGCCGTCCGGGTGGGGCGCGGCAGACACAAACAGTGGCTCTATCTATTCACCACCACTACCTTGCCAGCCGAGGAGGTAGTCGCGCTCTATGGTCGTCGGTGGCGCATTGAGACAGATTTACGTTGTCTGAAACAGACGGTGCATCTGTCGCGCATCAACGCGCACTCCGTGGACATGATGGAGAAGGAACTACTGGTTGCTGTGATGGCCTATAACCTGGTCCGAGCCATCATGTTTCAGGCGGCACAACGGGCCGCCATCGACCCTCGGCAATTGAGCTTTACCTATGCCAGCCAGATTGTGCTCGACAGCTATCCCGATATTCTGGCAGCACGCACCGCCAAGCAGAGAGAACAAAAACTGGATCGCATGATCGAACTGGTCGCACGATGTCGGCTCCCACGGCGCCTCAAACGGCGATCGTACCCGCGAGAAGTCTGGGGGCGTGGCTTCCATTTTCCTACCCGAAGAGAGAAAAACTAAGTGGCATTGGGCTGAAGCCTGCCCCACCATGCCTACCAGGGATTGGCGAACTGCGGATCGTGGAGCACGGCGGTATCGGTGAGCGTCTGCAGGAACGCCACTAAATCCGCACGATCCTGCGCGGACATGTGAAAGCCGCCGATCAGCGGGTCCTTGTTCGGATTGTTGTGGCCCATGCCGGCATTCGGGCCGGAGAAGACAGTGCGGCCGCCCATGGCGTAATGATCGAGCACCTCTTCGAGCGTGGCGATGCTGCCATCGTGCATGTAGGGCCCGGTGACCGCGATGTTCCGCAGGGTGGGGGCCTTGAACTTACCGACATCCGCGGGCGCTTTGGTGTATTCGTAGATGCCAAGGTTCGGTGCCGGATAGGAAAGGATGCCGCGCAGATTGTAGAGACCCGTGTTGTGGAACTCGATCTCGCGATCGGGCGCATTCGCGGACACAGTGGCGTCGCTGAAGTTAAATCCGCCGTGGCAGCGGAAGCAGGAGACCTGCTGGCTGAAGTAGAGGATCTCGCCACGCTTGGCGGATTCGCTGACGGCCGCATCGTCACCGCCGTAGTGGTAGCGATCGTAGGGCGAGCGCGCCGAGATGATGCAGCGCTCGAAACAGGCGACGGCCCGGGTGACATTTTTTACTGAAAACGGATCGGACTCATCCGGAAACGCCGCGGCGAAAAGGCGGCGGTAGGCGGCGTCGGCGCGCAGCATGGGCAGGAAGCCGTCGCCTTCGCGAAGTCCGAGTTCGAAGGGATGCTCGCCAAACATCGGCACCAGTGCCTGGTCCTCGAGCAACTTCAGCCGCGGATTGCTCCAGGTCAGGGCGCCGGCGTAGGCCACATTGACCAGGCTCATGGAGTTCCGCGGATGCAGTTCGCCGGTGGTACCCACGCTGACGTTGCGGCCGTCGGTGAAGGCCAGAGCCTGCTGGTGGCAGGTGGCGCAGGAGGACTTTCCGTTCACCGACATTCGCCGGTCGTAAAAGAGGTATCGCCCGAGTTCGACCTTGGCGGCCGTCATCGGGTTATCGGACGGGACATAAGGTTGCGGGAAGCCCTTGGGCAGGTTCCATACCCAGGTCTCGGCCGCCGGCACGCTATTCCATAGCAGGAACACGGCCGCCGGCAGGAGCAGGACCTTCCGCATTGTGCCCTACTTCTTTAGCCGCACCAGTTCCAGGCTTTCGAGCATCCGCACGGAACGAGCGCCCGCCTTGTCGTTCGGGCAGACCAGCCGGAACGGCCCCTGGTAACCGAAGAGCGCCTTGCCGTCGCGTTTATCGGCAATCAGGATGGTCTGGTTGCCGAAGCTGGCATCGATTTCGCCCAGCGTGAACACGACCTCATACCCGTCGCGAGCCTTGGCGAGAACGTAGGAGGCCAGCGCCTTGCCACGCAGTTCCTTGCCGAGCGGCGCACCGGCCTTCGCCAGCACCTCGCGTAACGGAACACCTTCGTATTGAATCCTGCTGCCGTCCTGCTCCTGGACGGAGACGGTTTCGCGCGGCATTTTGGCCAGATCTTCGGCCTTGAGTTGCAGCGGCGCGGGGACGTCGCCCGCCACCGCCAGCACGGCCGGAGCCGGTACCGTTTGCGCCAGCGCACAAGCCGCCGCCACGAGGATCAGACTATATCGCGCAAAAGAAACGCTGTCGTGCATGGGAGACAGATCCATCATACCCCGGCAGGGGAGCCTCCTCCGGCCGATCTAACCCTTTGCCCGTTCGTCCGTCTAAGCTTTCGTGTGGTATCGCCACATGAGAGAATAGAGAGCGACATGGGCAAAGACAGACTCGAACTCCTCCAGGGAACACTGGATCTCATGGTCCTTAAAACGCTCGCCGGAATGGGCCCGCTGCATGGCTACGGAATCGCGCGCCGCATCGAGCAGGTTTCCGGCGATGAAGTACTGCTGAACCAGGGCACCATCTACGCTGCGCTGGTCCGCCTGCAGCAGCGCGGCTGGATTTCGGCCGGCTGGGGAGTCTCGGGCAACAATCGGAAGGCCAAGTTCTACGCCCTCACGGCGCGCGGCCGCAAGCAGTTGGCCAAGGATACGGCATATTGGCAGAGGCTTTCCGGCCTCATGGGCCGCATGCTCGATCTGCCGGCCGAAGGGAATGAGTCATGATCGACAACCTACGCCAGGCTTGGAACCGGCTGCTTGCCGTATTCCGCCCCGCTTCGCTCGATGCGGACCTCGACGCTGAAATCGCCTCGCACGTGGAGGCTGCCATCGAGGAGAATCTCGCGCGCGGCATGAAGCCCGAAGAGGCACGCCGCCAGGCGCTGGTCCGCTTCGGCGGCGTCTCCCGGGCCATGGAAGAGCATCGCGAAGCCCGCGGCCTGCCCGCGCTCGACATCCTCCGCCAGGATCTCCGCTTCAGTTTCCGTACGCTGCGCCGCGACCGCTCGCTGGCTGCGATCGTCGTTCTCGTGCTGGCTCTCGGAATCGGCGCCAACGTGGCGGTCTTCAGTGTCGTCAACACCATCCTGCTGCGACCACTTCCCTTCCGCGACCCCAGTGCGCTGGTCTGGTTCGCCGGCAACGAGGGCAAAGGCGGACTGTCGGAGCAGACCTACACTGTCGCCGCATTCGAAGAGTTCCGGCGCCATAACCGGTCCTTCGCCGACGTTACCAGCTACCAGACTTTCTTCAATTCCGTCCAGTACAAGCTGACCGGCCGGGGCGAGCCGCTACCGATCGTGGGCATTCAAGTGGCTGAAAACTTCTTGCCGCTGCTGGGCGTTCAGCCTGCTCTCGGACGCCTGTTCACGCCGGACGAATGCCGCAAAGGCGGACGCGCCGCGGCGCTATTGAGCCACGATTTCTGGGAGCGACAATTCGCCGGCGACCCGTCGATCGTCGGCCGTACCGTCACCATCGACGCCTCGCCCGCGGATATCCACGGGCCGGTCACCATCGTCGGAGTGCTGCCCGCCTCTTTCGATTTCGGCTCGGTCTTCTCTCCCGGAATGCAGGTCGATTTCTACGTGCCTGCCTACATGGACTTTTGGCGCAGCTGGGGAAACACGCTGGCGATCGTCGGCCGGCTCAAACCCGGAGTCTCACTCGGACAGGCGCAAGCAGAAACGAGCATTCTGTTTCCGCAGTTACACGCCGCGCACAGTGACTGGTACTCGGATTACCTTTCCCGCCTCTCGAGCCTCAATGACCGCGTCAGCGGCCACCTGCGGCGCTCACTCTTCGTCCTGTGGTGCGCGGTCGGGCTGATCCTGCTAATCGTGTGCATTAATGTGTCGAATCTGCTGCTGTCGCGCGCCCTGGCCCGCGGCAAGGAGTTCGCTCTGCGAACGGCGCTCGGCGCCGGACGGGGCCGCCTGGTCCGCCAGTTACTTACCGAAAGCCTGCTGCTCTCGTCCGTCGGCGCCATCCTCGGCCTGGGGATCGCGTTGGCCCTCACCTCGTACCTGTCGCGGCAAAGCCAACTCGCGCTGCCGCTGCTCTCCTCGGTTCGGGTGGATGGCGCGGCCTTCGCATGGACCGCGCTGATCGCCACCGCTGCCGGCATACTCTTCGGCTTGCTGCCCGCCATTCGCATCTCGGGGGGCAACCTGCAGGAAGTCTTGAAAGACAGCGGCGCCGGGATAAGCCACGGCCGCCGGCATGAGCGTCTGCGATCGATCCTCGTGGTCTCCGAGGTCGCCCTGGCGTGTGTACTGCTAATTGGCTCCGGCCTGCTTCTGCGCAGCTTCGTGCGAGTTCTCGATGTCGATCTGGGGTTCGCACCCGCCCACACTGCCGCCATCAAGGTGGAAATCAACAGCGGCGGTAACGCCGAACAGCGGAGCACGGCCCTCCAGGAAACTCTGCGCCGCGTCCGAGCCATCCCGGGCATCGAAGCCGCGGGAATGACGGACATGCTGCCGCTCGACCGCAACCGGAGTTGGGGGCTCGTCTCCAAGGAGAACCGCGGCGACAAGAACCCCCACACGACGTTCGTTTACGTGGTCACACCCGGATATCTGGAAGCCATGGGAATGAGACTGCTCAAGGGCCGCGACCTTTCGTGGCATGATGGCCCCAAGACGCAGGACACGTACGTGATTAACGAGGCTGCCGCCCGCCGCGAATGGCCAGGGCGGGACCCCGTCGGACAGCCCGCCTATGGCGCCGGCCGCGGTGAGGCGCGCGTCGTCGGGGTCATCGCCGATGTTCGCGAGTCCAGCCTCGAAGAACACGCCGGCGTCCAGTTATATCTCTCCATGGCGCAATTCAACCCGGAAGGCGCGGAACTCGTGGTCCGCACCAGGCTGCCGATCTCCTCGATCGAGCCCGAGGTGCTCTCTACGCTGCGAAGCATCAATCCCGGCCAACCTCGTGCGCAGTTCCGCAGCATCCAGACGATTGTCGACCACGCAGTCTCGCCGCGGCGATTCCTGGTGCTGCTGGTGGCCGGGTTCGCCCTCTTCGGCCTGCTGCTGGCTTCGCTCGGCATCTACGGCGTGATCTCCTACTCGGTCTCCCGGCAGTCGCAGGAGATCGGCATCCGTATGGCATTGGGAGCGAGCGCCGGGCGCGTCCGCCTCGGCGTGGTCACTAAGACCCTGCGGCTGACGGTGGCCGGCATCGTGATCGGCGGAGTCGGATCGATTGCGGTCGCGCGGGCCATCTCGGCGCTGCTTTTCGGCACGGAACCCGGAGATCCCCTGGTCTTCGCCGGTATGAGCCTGCTGCTGGCTGCGGTCGCAATTCTGGCGGCACAGGTTCCCGCGCGGCGCGCCTCTCGCATCGATCCCATGATGGTCCTGCGCGGGCTGTAGTCCGCGCAGGCCAAATTTTACTTGACTAGTGTACTATTTGATTAATACAATCGGGCATGCAGTTCGGGACTCTGTTGGGGACGCTCCTGCAAGACCTCCGCTATGCCCTGCGGCTGCTGGGGCGGACTCCCGGATTCACCGCCGTGGCGCTGCTCTCGTTGGGGCTGGGCATCGGCGCGAACACCGCGATCTTCACCCTGATCGACGCCGTGATGCTGCGCACACTGGCGGTGCGGGCGCCCGAACAGCTAGTCGAACTGCTACAGCATTATCCCGGCGAGCCGCGCGGCAACGGCTATTTCACGCCGGCGGATTATGAGCACTATCGCGATCACAACCACGTCTTTTCCGAGCTGATTGCCTACTCGGGTCCGGCGGCTGTGCCGGTGCGCGATGTGGGAACCGTTAATGCCGTGTATGTGGCGCCGAACTACTTTGCGGCTCTCGGTGTCATGCCAGAGATGGGCCGCACCGCCAGTGCCGAAGGCACCGCCGTCATCAGTTGGGCGATGTGGGCCGACCGCTTCGACCGGACCCCATCGATTCTTGGCAGGACACTGGTGGTTGGCAACCAACCGGTAACTATCGTCGGGGTGGCGCCGAGAGATTTCCGCGGCCTAGAAACCGGCGTCCCCACCGACCTCTGGCTGGGCCGCTCCGTGACTTCGCGCGCGGGTCTCGCGCTGTTGGGGCGCCTGCGGCAGGGTGTTTCGATCGCTCAGGCACGCGCCGAAATGTCGGTGCTCTATCGCTTCACCATCGAGCGGAGGGCGCAATCGAGCCGCGATCCGCTCGTCCACCAGTTGAAGATCGAAGTGGAGCCTGCGGGCCGCGGCCTCGCCCGGCTCCGTGATCTGTTTGCGCGCCCATTGGTCCTCCTGATGGGCGTGGTCGGCCTGCTCCTACTCATCGCGTGTACGAACCTCGCCAGCCTGCTGCTGGCCCGAGCCGCTGCCCGGCGGCACGAGATGGCATTCCGCATCGCGCTGGGGGCCACTCACCTTCGCCTGGTGCGTCAGGCATTGACCGAATCACTGCTGCTCGCCGCGGTGGGGAGCCTGTTCGGCCTGCTACTGGCCTACTTCGGCGCAGGCGCACTCCTCCACATCCTCACTTCCGGACGTCCCGTGCCAGGCATGCCCCAGAAGCTCGACATCCCTCTGCGCCCGGAAGGGCACGTACTCCTCTTTACCGTGGGGATCGCGCTGTTCACGGGACTCTTGTTCGGCGCGGCGCCGGCATTACAGGCGTTCCGGTCGTCACCGGTCCTTTTTCTGCGCGGCGCCGAGACAAGATCGCGGCGGCTTTTCGGAAGGAGCCTTGTGGTCGCGCAGGTGGCCCTTTCCGTCGTGCTGCTCAGTGCGGCGGCCCTCTTCCTCCGCCATCTTTCGAACCTGGAGCACGTCGACCTCGGCTTTCACCGCGACCACGTTCTACTGGTGTCGCTCGACCGGGCCATGGACCCGGCCGCGTGCCGCCAACTGCTCGACCGGCTGCAATCCGTGCCTGGCGTGCGCACGGCCACCATCGCCGGTCCAACGCCGCTCTCGGGCGCGGGCGCGGCCGCCTTCGCGACGGCGGAAGGCTATCTCGAAAGGCCCGAAGATCGACGCTACAATGCGATCGCGTGGGCCGCCCCTCGCTATTTCGAGACGCTCGGCATCGCCGTCCTCGCGGGCCGCGACTTCCAGTTCAGCGACGAGGCGGGGCCGAACGTGGCGATCATCAGCCAGACTCTGGCGCGAACCTACTTTGCCGGGCGCAACCCTCTCGGACAGCACCTCACGCTCGACCACATGACCGGTAGTCCGGAGCCCCGGACCTACGAAATCATCGGAGTGGCGGCCGACGCGAACTACTACGAGATTCACGAGCCAGTCAGACGCACCGTCTACCTGCCGGCCTTTCACGACGGACGCGTCAATGGACGAACCCTGATCCTGCGCACCGCGATCCGGCCGGAAGCCGTCGCCCGCGATGTGCGCAAATCGCTCCAGCCGATTCCCATTTCCCGAATCACCACGCTTTCCGAACAAGTGGACGCCACCATTGTGCCGGAACGGCTGCTGGCCGCGCTCTCCGGCGTATTCGGCGGCCTGGGCGCGATGCTCGCAGCCATCGGACTGTACGGGCTGCTGGCCTACACGGTGGCGTGCCGAAGGAATGAAATCGGCATCCGCATGGCGCTCGGCGCGACTCGATCTTCGGTGATCCGGATGGTGCTGATTGACGCGCTCGCGATGGTCTTCGGCGGACTATTGGCGGGAGCGCCTCTGGCGCTGTGGGGCAGACGCTTCGCCACGGCATGGCTGACCGACGCTCCACCAATCGCGTCGATCGCCACGGGTTGCGTCGCCATGCTGGCGGTCGCGCTGGTCGCAGCGTGGCTGCCCGCCCGCCGCGCAGCCGCGATCGACCCGGTCCGCGCGCTGCGGTATGAATAGCGCTACTTCAAGTTGCGGTCGAAAAACTCGATCATCATCTCGTTCATCTGCCTCGTCGCCGGACCGCTCACGCCGTGCGACTTCTGCGGGTACAGCATGAAGTCGAACTGCTTGCCGGCCAACTGCAGCGCGTTGATCAGTTGCAGCGAGTTCTGAAACAGCACGTTATCGTCTTCGATATTGTGCACCACCATCAGTCGGCCTTTCAGGTTCTTCGCCTTGGGCGGCAGGGCGGTATCGCGATAACCATCCGCATTTTCGCCCGGAAGGCCCATATAGCGCTCGGTGTAGATGGTGTCGTAGTTGATCCAACTGGTCACCGGCGCACCGGCGAAGCCCGCGCGGAAGACGTCCGGCGCATTCAGCATGGCATTCGATGTCATGAACCCGCCGTAGCTCCAGCCGTGGATGCCGATGCGCGCGGCGTCGGCGAATCCGAGCGAGATCAGATACTTCACCCCGGCCACCTGGTCGGCCAGTTCATTGACGCCCAGCTTGTGATAGATCGCGGTTTCGAAGGCGTGCCCGCGCCCCAGGCCGCCGCGATTTTCGCATTGCCAGATCACGTAGCCTTGGTGCGCCAGGACCTGGTCGATATTGACGCCCTGCCACGAATTGTGGACCGGCAATCCGACGCCGGGACCGCCGTAAACGGCCACGATCACCGGGTACTTCTTGCCCTGCTGGAAGCCCGCGGGCTTGATCAAGCGGCCGTAGAGCATCGTGCCATCGGCGCCCGGAAACTGCACGATCTCGGTCGGCAGGATGTCGTATTCTTCAGCCTGCGAGCGGTTCGCCGCACGATACACGCCAAGCTGCGTGCCGTCGCCCGCATGCAGCACGGTCTCGGGCGGCGACGTCAGGCTCGACCAGCTATCGAGGTAGTACGCGCCCGTCGGCCCCATCGAGATCATGTGGGTACCGGCCTCTTTAGTCAGCTTGCGCTTGTCGCCGCCGTTGAAATCGATCGAGAAAAGGTGCCGCTCGAGCGACGACCCTTCGTCGGAGGTGTACCAGATGCGGCTGCCATCGACGCCATTGATGGCCGAAATCTCCCATGCGCCATTAGTCAACTGCCGGACGTCCTTGCCATCGTTCGAGTACAGAAAAATGTGCCGGAAGCCGCCGTCACGCTCGCTGGTCCACAGGAAATGCCGGCCGTCCTTCAGGAACCGTACGTCGTCCGAGAGGTTAATCCAATACGGATCGGACTCCCGGAAAATCGTCTTCGCGGCGCCCGACTCCGCGTCGATTGAAAACAGCTCGTCGTGGTTCTGCACGCGGTTCATCCGCAGTACGTACAGGCTGCGCGAATCCGGCATCCAACCGGCCCGCGCCGCGAGATACGTGTCGCGCGTGTTGCCGATATCGAACCATCGCGTCACTCCGCCCGCCGCCGGCACAACGCCCAGGTGGATGGTCGCGTTGTTCTCGCCCGCCTGCGGGTAGCGCTCCGGCTCGTAGACCGCGCGCACCGGCAGCAGGTCCCCGTGCGGAAACTCCGGCTCGCGGCTCATGTCGAACTGGAAATAGGCGATCGATTTCGAATCGGGCGACCACCAGAACGCCGTCCCCAGGTAAAGCTCTTCCGGGTAGACCCAGTCCGTGCCGCCGTTGCGGAGCGTGGCGGTACCGGTCTTCGTGAGGCGTGTCTCCTTCCTGGTCGCCACGTCGGCCGTATAGAGGTCCGCCCCGCGCCGGAACGCCACCGCGCGCCCATCGGGCGAAAGCTTCGCATCCACTTCCGCTTCCG
The DNA here is from genome assembly GCA_963796675.1 of Terriglobia bacterium. Taxonomy (GTDB): domain Bacteria; phylum Acidobacteriota; class Terriglobia; order Bryobacterales; family Bryobacteraceae; genus CAWCDJ01. Next base: position 413,409 of record CAWCMS010000006.1, on the reverse strand, counting down.
GAGTCTTCGTCACCTGGTCCCATTTTCCGGAATCGACGTGGATCACGAAGATGTCGCCGCCCGAGGTATAGAGCAGCGACTTGCCGTCGTCCGACCACTCCATGCCGCCCAGCCGGGAGCGCCGGTTGATCCAATCCATCGGCTCCGCTTCTTCCGGAGCCTTCACCGCTGCCGCGTCGATGTCCGCTGTCGAAACCAGTTCCTTCGAGCTCTTCGTAGCGGGATCGTAGATCGCGAGACCGCGACCGTTGCGGGTGACGAACGTCTTGCCGTCGGGGGCCCAGACGGCCATCCCGGCTCCGCGACCGCCGCCTCCGCGTCCCGCCTGGTTCAACGTTTCGAGGGTGATGGGCTTCTTCTGCGCCAACAACGCCGAAGCCGCAAGCAAAAAGAGGATCGCCTTACGCATGTAGTACTGATTGTAGCCGCCCGGCTACTCCTGGCGCAGGGCAGATAGCGGATCCACCCGCGTGGCCCGGCGCGCCGGCAGGTAGCAGGCCGCGACCGCAACCGCTCCGAGCAGCAGGGCCACCGCGGCGTACGTCGCCGGATCGGTCGGCTTCACCTCGAAGAGCAGTTTGGTGAGCATCGTGGATGCCGCCACGGCAGCCGCAAGCCCGATCGCAATTCCGAGGGCGGCCAGTTTCAACCCGTGCCCGAGCACCATCCGCATCACCTGGCCGGTGCTCGCTCCGAGCGCCACCCGCAGCCCGATCTCGCCCGTCCGCTGACCCACCACATAGGCCATCACGCCATAGACGCCGGCCATCGCCAGCAGCACCGCGAGCCCGGCGAAAGCGCCGAGCAACAGCGTGCGGAACCGCGGCGCCGCCACCGTCTGCGCCAACTCGGCTTCGAGCGTCGTAAAGCGCGCCGGCACGTCCGTCGATAAAGCGCGCGCTTTCCGCCGCATCGTTTCGGCCAGCGCCAGAGGCTCGGAAGTGGTCCGCGCCACCAGATACAACGACGTGGATGCCTGGGCGTGCTGCTCGAATGGCATGTAGAGTTCCGGCTGGGCAGGCGAAGCCGGACCTTCCTGGTGTATGTCGCCCACTACTCCGACGATGCGCATCGGCGTCATGCTGTCGAAGCCACAGATGATCGCCCGGCCGATCGGGTCCTGGCCGGCGAAAGACTTCCGCGCCAGAGCTTCGTTGATGATCGCTGTGTGAACCCCGTCTGGCGAATCGTGTTCATCGAAGTCACGCCCCCGGCGCAGGGGGATGCCGAGCGCGCGGAACGCTCCCGGTGTCACCACGGAGAAGATCGCCCACGGCGCGGTCACCGAAAGCTCCGAGCGCGGCGGCATCCGGTCGATCCAATAGGATCCGTTCGAAAACGTGTCGCCGGGCGGCATACGAGTGCCTCCCACGGCCGCCACTCCGGGAACGGTAGCGGCCTGCACCAGCAGGTCTTTGTAGAACTGCACGGCGTGCCGGGCCGATTCCTCGTTGGACGACGGATAGCTCGACTCCATCACCAGCACGCTTTCCGGACGGAAGCCCAGTGCCACGTTGTGCAGCGCCACAAAGCTGCGGATCAGCAACCCCGCTCCGCAGAGCAGCACAACCGAAAGCGCGATCTCGCCCACCACCAGGACGCTGCGCAGCCGGCCGGCCGCGCCCCCGGAGGTCGACCGCGCGCCCCCCAGTTTGAGCGCTTCGTTCAGGTCGACTCGGGAAGCCTGGAGCGCTGGAGCCAGCCCGAAAAGCAGGCTCGCAGCCGCCGATACCGCCAGCGTGAATACCAGCACCCAGCCATCGATCCGAACTTCGTCGATGCGCGGAACGTCGCGCGGGGCAAGCGCGACCAGCGCACCCGATCCCCACAGCGCCAGCAGCAATCCGAGCGCGCCCGCTCCGATCGCCAGCACCAGGCTTTCGGCCGTCAACTGCCGGACGATCCGCGCGCGGCTCGCGCCTACGGCCGCGCGAATCGCGATCTCGCGCGTACGGGCCGTGGCTTTCGCCAACAACAGGTTGGAGACGTTGGCGCAAGCGATCAGCAGCACCAGCGCCACCGCGCCCAACATCAGGTAGAGGGTAGGACGGACGCTACCCACGCCATCCTCGGCAAGCAGCGTGACGGCCGAGCCTTTGCCCGTGTTGCTCGGGGGATAGAGTTTCTCGAGCCGCGCCGCGATCCCGGTCATCTCGCCCTGCGCCTGCGCGACTGTCACCCCCGGCTTCAGGCGTCCCACCACGCGGTAATTGTGCGCCGAGCGTGAGGGCGTGTCCTGTTCGAGACCCGTCAGCGGCAGCCACACCTGTGACTTCTCCGGGAACGAAAAGCCCGGACGCATCACTCCGACGATGGTCAGGGCAACGTCGCCCACCCGCAGTTTCTGCCCGAGCACCGCGGGATCGCCCGCGAAGTGACTCTGCCAGAATGCGTACCCGATCATCGCCGCGCCGCCGCTGCCGAATTTCTCCTCAGCGTCAGTGAAAAAGCGCCCGATCACCGGCTGTTCATCGAAAACCTTCAGGAATTCGGGCCCGACCCACGCCACGTGGCCGTATTCCGCGCGCGACCCGGCCGTCACGACATCTTCGTAGTTGTAGTAATAGGCCATGGCGGAAAAGCTGGTGCTCTGGTCGTGCCAGTCATGGTAATCGGGCGCCGATACCGTACCGTGATGGCCGCTCTTCTTCCACAGCGAGGACAGCCGCACGATGCGGTCCGGCTGGTGCAGATCGAGCGGCTTCAGCAGCACCGAGTTCACCACGCTGAAGACCGCCGTGTTGGCGCCGATCCCCAGCCCCATCACCACTAACGCCAGGAGGGTAAACCCCGGGCTCTTCCGCAATGAGCGAAGCGCGAACCGAAAGTCCATAGGGGCCAGCCATGCAGCCGCTTTGCCAAACCAATCGGCTGGGCAGTAAGGATTTAGCACACGGCGCTGTCCGCTTCCGGGACGCCGGTGTACCATGAGTGGAAAGTGACGCACCGCACCCGGAGGCCGTGTCCACCGCTCGATCGCTATATCCGGACCCTCTGGACGTGGGACGGCTTCGCACAACCGCATGCCAAAGAGCGCCTGCTGCCCGATGGCTCCCTGCAACTGGTGGTGAATTTGCGGGAGGACCAGACCCGCACCTACGACCGCGAAGACCTGGACCGCTGCCACACTTATTCCGGCGCCATCGTGGCCGGGGCGCATTCGAGCTACTTCGTGATCGATACGGCCGAGCAGACATCGGTGGCCGGTGTCCACTTCCTACCCGGCGGCGCCTTCCCTTTTCTCGGAGTGCCGGCCGGCGAATTGCAGGACCGGCACGTATCGCTCGAATTGCTCTGGGGCGGGTTTGCCCGGGAACTGCGCGAGCGCCTGCTGGCTGCACCCGATCCGGACATGCGCTTAGCGATCCTGGAACAGGTGCTGCTGATTCGGCTCCGAGAGCCGGCGGAACGGCATCCGGCCGTCGCCTGGGCCGTCGGAGAATTCGCCCAAGCATCGCGGCCGGTGCGCGACCTGGTGAGCCAGATCGGCCTCAGCGAGCGCCGCTTTATCGAACTCTTCCGCGGTCAGGTGGGGCTCGCGCCGAAACGCTATTGCCGCGTGGTCCGGTTCCAGCGGGTACTTCGCTGTCTGCAATCGGGCCGTCCGGTGGACTGGGCCCGCGTCGCACAAGACTGCGGCTATTTCGACCAGCCGCACTTCATCCACGATTTCCGGCAATTCTCCGGGCTTAACCCTACCGCCTACGGTCCCATTTACCCGCGGCATCCGAACCACGTGCCGATCCGCTGAGGTCAGTTTTTTACAATCCACCGCGGCCGGTATTCTGGCACAATCGGCGCATGAGCACTCAACCCAAGACTCGCGAGGGATTTTCGACGATTACGCCGTACCTGACGGTAGTCGATGCCGCCAAACAGCTCGACTTCCTGGGCCGCATCTTCGGCGCGGAGCAGACCTTTCTGACCCGCCGCCCCGACGGAAACATCCAACATGCCGAACTGCGGATCGGGAACTCCATGGTGATGGTAGGACAGGCGCGGGACCAGTGGCATCCACGCCCTTCCACAATTTACATCTACGTGGAAGACCCCGACGCCACGTACCGCCAGGCGCTCGAAGCCGGGGCCAAATCGCTGGCGGAACCGCAGGACCACGATTACGGCGAACGCAGCGCCGGTTTCGAAGATCCGTGCGGCAACTACTGGTGGGCCGCCAAGGTGATCTGAAACACGGAAATACTAGAGGAGCTTGCCGTCTCAGCGTGGGGCGAATTCGCGGATCAATGCCGCAATCTCGTTCGCATGAGTCTCGAGCGCAAAGTGACCCGTATCGAAAAAGTGGACGGAGGCGCCGGGAATATCGCGCTTGAATGCCTCGGCGCCCGCCGGCAGGAAGAAAGGATCATTCTTTCCCCACGCCGCCAGCAAACGCGGTTTGCGAGTGCGGAAGTAATTCTGGAAGTCCGGGTAGAGCGCGACGTTACTTTTGTAGTCGCCGAACAGGTCCAATTGAATCTCGTCGGCGCCAGGACGGGCCAGATAGAAGTTATCGAGGGAATAGCCGTCCGGTGAGACCGCCGTCGCATCAGGCACACCGTGGGTGTATTGCCAGACGGTCGTCTCGGGAGCCAGAAATTTGCGCAATGCGTCCCGGTTGGCCGACGACGAATCCTGCCAGTAGGCTCGAATGGGGCTCCAGCCTTCGCTCAAGCCCTCCTCATAGGCATTGCCGTTCTGCGAGATGATTGCGGTGATGCGGTCCGGATGCCGCACCGCGAGGCGAAAACCTACCGGCGCGCCGTAATCGAAGACATAGATCGCGAAGCGCTGGAGGCCGATCACCTCGGTGAAGCGGCCGATGGCTTTCGCGAGGTTCTCGAACGTGTAGGTGAAGGTGCTCCGCGACGGCATGTCGGCCTGCCCGAAGCCCGGCAGGTCAGGCGCGACCAGGCGAAACCGGTCCGCGAGCTGCGGGATGAGATCGCGAAACATATGGCCGGCGGTGGGAAAGCCATGCAAGAGAAGGATCGCCGGGGCGTCCTTCGAACCGGCTTCGCGATAGAATACCCCGGTGCCATCGACATCGACTTTTCGGTACGTTACTGTCGCCATGGGAATTCGGATATTAGCATCAACGTCCGAGCCGGGTCAGTTCGTGTGCACACGAACGGCAACTACAAATCGATGACGACATCGCCAACCGGCTGGGAGCAACAAATGAGTACATTGCCTTCCGCGGGTGGATCGAGCGGCTCCGGAGCGTAGACGACTTCCCCCGAAATCAAGCCGCACTCGCAGCTGTGACAAACCCCGGTCCGGCACGACCAGCGGACCGGAACATCGCACGCCTCGGCCAGTTCCAGAATGCTATCGTACGCCGAGGGCTTCCAGTGTACGGCGATGCCGCTGCGCGCGAACGATACCAGTGGACCTATGTTGGCATCGCCGGCGGGAAGATGCGGCGCTTCGGCGGTCGCGCCCACCACGCCGGGCGTCATCGACTCGCTGCCATTGAAGATTTCGACGTAAATCCGCTCCGGCGCCACACCGAAAGCGGTGAGCGTCTCTTTCATCTCCGCCATGAAACGAGTCGGTCCGCAGAGATAGACATCCGCCTCTCGCGAGAGGCCGATATCATCGAAGACGGCTCGCGACAGATGGCCGGCTGCATTGAAATCCTCGCCCAACCGATCGTCCGATGCCGGCCGGCTGTAGCAAACATAACTGCGGCCGTTCGCAAGCGCAGCCATCAGGCGGCGGACTTCGGCTGCGAACGGGTGATGCTGCCGGTCGCGAGCCGCGTGGAGCCACAAGACCTGGCGGGCCGGGTGGGCCGCCACCAATGCGTACAAGATCGCCAGTACTGGGGTCGCTCCGATTCCCGCACTGAGCAGCACCACCGGCCGTTCGTTGGCCTGCAGAACGAAGCTTCCGCGCGGCGAGCTGACGAGCAGGACGTCGCCTACCCGGACATGCTCCCGCAGGTAGATTCCCGCCAATCCATTCGGCTCGATCTTCACGCTGATTCGATAGCGCTCGGTCGAGAGGGGCCCCGAGAGCGAGTAACTGCGAAAGAGCGGCGACCTACCGGCGGATGTCTGAAGGCGCAGAACGACGTACTGGCCGGGCAGAGCTGTCCCCAGCGGCTGGCTGTCCACGCTCTGCATCGTCAATGAGAGGACGTCCGCGGACTCTTCGTTGATCGCCGCCACCCGCAACGGCCGAAATCCGGGAGCGGCCGGATGCGAAGCTTCTACGGGCGCGAGTCCCGCGTTCCCACTCCCCGCGGCGGCCAATAATGCCTCAAACGACCCTCGCCATCCGGGCGAAAGCGCCTCGATCCGCAAGGCTCGCTCCAGTTGCTCGCGCACATGGTGGGGAGAATAGAGCAGTGCGTTGATCTCCGCGACAGTCATCCGCTCCCTGGCCTCGCCCACCTTCACGATTTCGTCGCCGGCGCCCACCTCACCTTCTTCGAGGACGCGGAAATAGAATCCGGGCCGGCCGCTGGAGGTCAGCAGCGCCGGCATCCGTGGCTCATTCATCCGAATCCCGACGCGGTAGCAGGTAACGCGAGGCTGCGTGACCTCGAACAGCGCACTGCCGATGCGATAACGATCGCCGATGCAGACGGCATCATCGGGCAATCCTTCGATCGTGAAGTTCTCCCCAAACTGGCCGTAGGGGAAATCCTCACGCTGCAACTGGTGCTGCCAATAACGATACGATTCGATTTGGTAGACGAAGACGGCGCGCTGCTCACCGCCGTGTCCGGCGAGGTCGCCCTGGCCATCTCCCTCCAGGTCCAACCGGCCAACCTTACAGCGGCCGTTTACGGGATCCTTCCAGATCCCGGTATGCACGGTCCGGCCTTTCCACTGAATGTCACGCGGAAGTCCGACGTTCACCGAGAGTAATCGAGCCATGTCGCTCCAATCTGTTGGGGACTCACTGCCAGGCGCTCGCTCACGTACGATCGCGCGCCGGGAGCGCTTCGGCCACGGTGAGGTCGCGGTCGGGGCCGTGCGGAATCACCGCCTGACCCGGCTCCAGACGGAGTTTGGCGCCATCGAGATGTACCGAGACGATGTCCGGTTCGAACGACACGAGGTTGGAGATGCGGCCGACCTCGCGGTAGGCATCGGGGTACGACCATGCCGCGCGGCGTGCGTCGCCGATGTCGTAGTAGCTGCACATCCCTTTGTACGGGCAGAAGGTCTGGTCTTCCGCGAGAGTCAGCGCGGATTCATCGATGTCAGCGCGTGGAACATACCAGCGCGGAGCGAAGCCGGACTCGTAGAGAACGAGCGGCCGTTTGGTATCGGCGACAACGCGATCATGATGGCGAACCATGAGGTTGCGCGACGCCTGACGGATGTCGATGCGGTGATAACTGTCGGCGGCATGGCCCAGGATCCGCTCGTCTTCTTCGTAGAAGGCCTCCATGGCCGGCCAGGCGAAAGCGATCCGCCCCTGCAGGTCGCTCGCATAGGCGGGCAGTTCCCTGTGCTGCCAGGCCCCTCGCGGCGCGCTCTTGTCGCCCGCTCGAACCGTGTACCAGGACGTGGGCCCGAAGTCCGGATGCCGCGTGGCGTGCTCGGTGCGCTCCAGGGCGTCCGGAGAGACATCTGCCTCCGGGAAGTAGGCCATGGGATAGTGGCCGGGTTCAAAGAGCAGGAGAACACGCTCGCTGTCGGCGATCCAGGTTACGCCGAACCGCACCCTCATGCGCCGGCGCAGCGGCTCGACATACAGCAGCCGTGGAGGGAGCGGTTCGGGTGTAAGGAACCGGCCGATGGCTCCCGGTGAAAGCGGACCTTGTTGCCAGGACAGTCCCATAAATTCCCCTCGATTCTCAGAGCATCACCGAGCGCGAATTCAGGCCGGTTGCACCGCTCGGGTGCGGAGGCGCTTCCTGTTCGATCTGCGCGGCACCGTTCCCGTCGTAACAGCGCACGGTAAACGTATGCTTGCCCGCCTGAAATGGCCAGTCGTAACGCCAGATGACCCACGTCTGACCCGAAAGGGGAGTTCGCAATTGAGCCGGCGTCCACGGGCCATTATCCACCCGAATCTCGACCTTCGAAATGCCGCGGACCCCGGCGTGAGCGATCCCGCCGATCGGCACGCGCGTTCCCGCATGGTCCGACCCGATCATCATGTTGGTCGCGATGGTATCGATCACCGACGTCGCCTTCATGATGGCATTCCGGTCCCATCCGCGCACGACCCAATAGCCGGGCTCCCAGTGATCGGTCGCCTCGATCGATTCGATCCACTTGGGCTGCTTCATACCATATCGATCAGGGATATAGATTCGCAGCGGAAAGCCATGGTCCTGAGCGAGAGGAAGGCCATCCCACGCGTAGGTCAGCATCACGCGCTCGTCCCCTTTGATGGTGTCGAGCGCCACCACTTCGTAGAACCCGTCCGCCGAACGGATCTTCAGATGGGTCGCGTTGGGGCGCAAGCCAAGGCCGGGTAGCATCTGTTTCAAGCTGACACCCGTCCAGCGCGTCGTACCGATCAAGTCGCCTCCCACCGTATTCGAGATGCAGGAGAGCGTGATGAACTGGTGCATGGCCGGCCGGCCGCGGAGATCGGCCAGCGTAAGTGTCAGCGGCCGGTCAACCAGCCCGCCGATCTGTAGTCGCCACGATTCCTCGGAGATCGCGGGAGGCGTAGTGTTGATATCGATCCGGTAGTGGTCGCTGAGGGCAGTGAATTCCGGGCGCGTTCCTGGCGCCGGCTTGACCGCCGCGTCGGCGTTCGGCAGTGGATGGCTAGCGGACCATGGCCCTGCCTGCAACCTGCTGGCGGCTCCCTCCTCCTCATGAGGATGCATCGCTTTGCCGATGGATGCTCCTACCAGCGTGATGACCGCCGCGGCTCCTCCTAACTGGACCACGAACCGGCGGCGGTCCGGCGCCTCGGCGCCCACTGGGGAGACAACCACACCCTCGCGCTCTGCTACCGGACGACACGTGCGGCGATAGGCCCAGCCGAGAGCGGCGCCCCACACGAGAAATGCTATGACGATCCAGGCCCCTCGAACCACTGCATGGTGGGCTCCGATCGGCGTGACACTGTTGCTGATGCACGCCGCCGCCGCTCCGAGGAGGCCGCCCGCGATCAGCCCTGCCGGCAAGGAGAAGGCCCGGTCGGCCAGCCGCATGAGAGCGAAAAAGATTGCGCCGGCAATCGCACCGGCGATCAGAAAGCCGGCGACCGCGATCGTCTGTTCGGCCAACTTGGCCGTGGTGGATGTTCCCGACAGACCCAGAGCATGAATCGTGCGGACCATCGCATCGATGCCGGCGGTTACTACCGAGCCGGGAAGGATCCTTGTCTGCCAGTCGAAAATGTTGAACGGTACGAACGGAAGGTTCGCCAATCTATAGGCGCAGTAGAAAATCGCAGCCAGCGGGGCCGTCAGAATCAATCCGATCCCTGCGCCTAACCAGATACCCGGTCTACCTCTTGAATGCATCTTGCCGGAAGAACCAGCATTCCATGTTCCGGTCGTTGCAGCTTGTGAGGTTATCTACGTTCGGTAAGTTGCTACTCTCACTGCCGAGGGTATCCGGCTTGTACAATTGGCCGTGGCGCTTCGCTCCGCGAACTGCGTCAACCGATTCCATGACACACACCTTCGACGCGATCGTAATCGGGACTGGCCAGGCCGGACCGCATCTGACCGCCCGCCTCACTTCGGCCGGCATGAAAGTAGCGATCATCGAGCGCAAATTGTTCGGCGGCACCTGTGTGAATACCGGCTGCATCCCAACCAAGACGATGGTGGCGAGTGCGCACGCAATTCACCTGGCGCGCCGCGCGGCGGACTTCGGAATTCAGATCGAGGGCGCTATCCGCGCCGACATGCCCCGCGTCAAAGCCCGGAAGGACGCCGTCTCCGGAGAATCGCGGACCGGACTCGAAACCTATCTCAAGAGCATGAAGAATTGCACGGTCTTCGAAAGCCATGCGCGCTTCGAATCTCCGCACGAAATCGCGGTGGGTACGGATCGGCTCACGGCCGACCGGATCTTCATCAACGTCGGCGGCCGCGCGAGGGTGCCAGATATGCCGGGGCTCGATCAGGTTGAGTACCTAACCAACAGCTCGATGATGGGCGTCGATTATCTGCCCCAACACCTGATCGTGGTGGGAGGCGGCTACGTGGGCCTCGAGTTCGCCCAGATGTTTCGCCGGTTCGGCAGCCGGGTGAGCGTGATCGAAATGGGTCCGCGCCTCATTCCCCGGGAGGACGCGGACACATCCGAAGCCATCCAACAGATTCTGGAGAAGGAAGGCATCGAGGTCCATGTGGCAGCAAAATGCATCGCCTTTTCGAAAAAGGGCGAGGACAAGGTAGCGCATTTGGACTGTGCGGAGGGCGCCCGCGAAGTCAGCGGGACCGACGTGCTGCTCGCCATCGGACGGCGGCCGAACACGGACGACCTCGGGCTGGAGAATGCCGGGATCCAGACGGACTCTCACGGATACATCGCCGTCGATGACCAACTGCGGACCACCGCTCCGGGAGTTTGGGCGCTGGGCGATTGCAATGGCAAGGGCGCTTTTACGCACACGTCCTACAATGACTCGGAAATCGTGGCGGCCAACCTCTTGGATAACGACCCGCGCCGGCTCAGCGACCGCATCGTCGCATACGCGCTGTACATCGACCCTCCGCTGGGGCGCGCCGGGTTAACCGAATCGGAAGTCCGGAAAAGCGGCCGCCGCGCTCTGATCGGCAAACGTCCGATGACCAAAGTCGGACGAGCCGTGGAGAAAGGCGAGACCGAGGGATTCATGAAGATCCTGGTGGATGCCGAGACAAAAGCGGTCCTGGGAGCGGCGATTCTCGGCGTCGGCGGCGATGAGGCCATCCACTCGATTCTCGACATCATGTATGCGAAGGCCCCCTATACGGTGATTCAACGCGCGGTTCACATCCACCCGACGGTTTCCGAGCTCATCCCAACCATGCTGGGGGAGCTCGAGCCTCTCCCGGGCTGAGGATTCACGAGCGGCGCCGGTCCCCTGCTTCGTACAACTGCACGAAACGGCAAGGGAACGGACAGGTCGAACGCAGGTCGTGAAAGATCTTCGCGCAATAGACTCGATTCGGCCCCATGATTTTGACGTAAATCGTTGCTGCCGTCAGCATTCCGAGGGCCGGAGCCACAAAGTAGATCCAGATTCCCCGCCAGATCCAGGCAAATAGGGCGGACGCGAAGCTCCTGGCAGGATTGATGCTGTAGCCGGCGATCGAGGAAGCGCCGCCATAATAGAACACCGTCAGAAGGGCCACGAAAAGCGGGGTAAAGCGGCTGAGAAAGCGATGGTTCGACGCGTAGAGCACTACTCCCATCAGCAGAGCCGACAGCGCGAATTCCGCAATTAGAGCGGCGGGGCTTCCGTACGCGCCCGGGACGGTGACGAGATACTGCACCGGCGGAGCAGCCAACCGCACACCTAACAGCTCACGCGCCACCAAGACCCCGGCGATCGCGCCGGCAAAATGGGCCGCGACGTAACCAGCGGCATCCCAGCGATGTACCCGGCCCAACCAAAAAAACGTCGCCGTAACCGAGGGGTTCATATGTGCGCCCGACCGGCGGCCGATCGGCGATGTGATGATCACCAACGCCGTAAGGGCGACACCTGCCCCCATCAGCAACGACCGGATCGTACGCGAGAGGGCCAAACTGCTCAGAGGGGAATCGCGGCTGTATAGAAGAGTGCCGGAGATACACGTGCCGAGCATCAGAACTCCGATTTCCGCTCCCTCCATGAGGTATTCCCGCCAATGCGCGCGAAGTGCGTCCGAAAGAGTGGCAGAAGGAGGAAGCGCGGTTACCGGAAACAGGTGTGGAGTCGACATGAGCGACCGGCAGGAGATCTCTCTACAGAATCCCAGACTCATTCCAGCCGAGACAATAGCTCATCGAGAGAGTCCCCCGCCGGGCTGTGGGCGATCGCTCACCTCTGACCGATCGAACCTGTGCGAATCGAACTACCGCGAGCTTGCACAAGGCCGCCGCTCTGGGTAGGATGCGGACGTACCCGGTCACATCCATCGATCGCCGCAGCTATCCGACCTGCCAGGCAACAACCGAAAGGAGACAAGGTCATGGGCGAAATAGACAAGTTCGATGTACTGGTCCTCGGCAGTGGCACTGGCGGCAAACTCGTCGGGTGGACCATGGCGAAAGAAGGAAACCGCACGGCGGTGGTCGAACGGAAGCTGATCGGCGGATCCTGTCCGAACATCGCGTGCCTGCCCACGAAGAACGTCATCCATACGGCCGAAGTGGCCGCCCTCGTCAAGAGACATAGAGAATTTGGGATCGAAACCGGAACGATCTCGGTCAGCATGGCGGGTGTCTACAAACGCAAGCAGACCATGGTGGACGAGATCGTCAAGGTACATTTGGAGCGATATCACGCATCCGGCAGCGAGTTGATTTTCGGCGAGGGACGATTTGCCGGACCGCGCACACTTCAGGTGGCACTCCGCGACGGCGGCGCCCGCACCCTGACTGCCGAACGAGTCTTCGTGAATGTCGGCACTCACGCAACCGTACCCGACATACCAGGGCTACGAGCCTCGAACCCGATGACGCATGTCGAGGCACTGGAATTGCAGCATCTTCCCGAACATCTCATCGTGCTGGGAGGCGGCTATGTCGGCCTCGAGTTGGCCCAGGCGATGCGCAGACTGGGCGCCCGCGTCACGTTGATCGAGCGAGGCCCCCAGCTCGCTTCGCGCGAGGATCCGGATTTTGCGCAAGCGATTCTGGAGCTCTTCCGTGACGAAGGTATCGAGGTGCTGCTTAAGACCGAGGTCGTGGGCGTGGAGGGCCAGTCGGGAGATCGCGTTACGTTGCAGCTAAGAAATCCGCGGGCCAAGCAAACTCTGCAGGGCACGGACCTCCTGGCCGCGCTTGGGCGTACGCCAAACACCTCGGGGATCGGCCTGGATCGTGCCGGAATTGAAGTTACCGAAAAGGGCCACATCCGCGTGAACGATCGACTCGAAACCACCGCGCCGAATGTCTGGGCCATCGGCGAGTGTGCGGGGAGCCCGTATTTTACGCACGTGTCGGAGGACGATTTCAACATCATTCACGCAAATCTGAATGGCGAGCGGCGCAGCACACGAGATCGGCTGGTTCCGTACTGTATCTTTCTGGATCCGCCCCTCGCGCGTGTTGGCCTGAGCGAATCGGAGGCACGCGCGAAAGGGATCGCCTATCGGACGGCGACGCTGCCGATGAGCGCCGTCTGGCGGCCATGGACGCTTTCCGAGAAGCGTGGATTTATGAAGGCTCTTATTGACGAGCACAGCGACCGGATCCTCGGATTCGCTTCATTTGGACCCGACGCTGGAGAACTCATGGGCACGGTACAGACGGCGATGCTTGGAGAGCTGCCGTATTCGATCTTAAAGGACGCCATTTACGCTCACCCGACGATGACGGAAGGGCTGAAGTCTTTGTTCGCGGGCGTGCCGCAAACATCCGCGGAGAGCATCACAGAGCATGAGCCGATCGATCTTCCTGCATAGGCAGGGGACCGGACTGAGGTGACAATGAGAGCAACGCAACTGCTTCACAATCTTGGCCAGAGTATCTGGATCGATAACATTACACGGGACCTGGTAACCAGCGGTACGCTCCGTCGCTATATCGACCAGTTTTCGGTTACCGGACTTACCTCCAACCCCACGATCTTCGACCACGCGATCAAGAACAGTCCCGCCTACGATTCCGCGATTCGCGAAGAACTGGCCCGGGGAAAATCCGGGGAATCGCTCTTCTTCGGTTTGGCACTGGCGGATTTGACTCAGGCGGCAGATCTGTTCCGGCCGATCTATGACCGGACTAATACAACGGACGGGTGGGTCTCCCTCGAAGTCCCGCCCTCCCTGGCTCACGATACGTCAGGCACCATCAGGGAGGCAAAAGGTCTACACGCTCGGGCTGCGCGGCCGAATCTGTTCATCAAGATCCCCGGGACCAAGGAGGGTCTGCCGGCCATCGAAGAGTCGATCTTCGCCGGAGTCCCCATTAACGTGACGCTGTTGTTCTCGCGCGAGCAGTATGCGGCGGCCGCCGAGGCCTATCTGCGCGGCATCGAGCGCCGGATCGATGCCGGGCTGAACCCCAATGTGGCGTCGGTGGCGTCGGTATTCATCAGCCGTTGGGACGTTGCCGTGATGGATAAAGCCCCCGAGGCGCTCCGCGACCAGCTTGGAATCGCGGTCGCCAAGCGGATCTACGCGAGGTACCGCGAGCTCCTCGGATCGCCGCGCTGGCAACGCATCTACAACGAAGGCGCGCGGCCACAGCGCCTCCTCTGGGCCAGCACAGGGACCAAGGATCCCAAGGCTTCCGACGTCCTCTATGTGACCGCTCTGGCCGCACCGTTCACGGTGAATACGATGCCTGAGAGCACCTTGACGGCTCTTGCCGAACACACCAGTCTCGGGCAATCGCTCCCGGTCGACGGCGGCGATTCGGAGGAGGTGCTCGCAAAGTTCGCGAAAGCCGGTATCGACATCGATGCACTCGCCGCCCGGCTGCAGGACGAGGGCGCGAAGGCGTTCGTCAAATCCTGGGATGACCTGATGAACGTGATCCGATCGAAGTGTGACAGCCTCAAAGGTCCCGCATTAAAAGCAGGAGGGTAGGCGCCATGGACAAGACCCATTCCGACGCTCTGGTCTTCTTCGGGGCCACCGGCGACCTGGCGTACAAGAAAATCTTCCCGGCATTGCAGGCGATGGTCAAGCACGGCCATCTGAATGTGCCGGTCATCGGGGTTGCCAGATCCGGCTGGAATCTCGACCAGCTTCGCGCCCGTGCCCGCGAGAGCCTGGAGAAGCATGGCGATTTCGACAAACAAGCGTTCGATCCGCTCTGTAAGCTCCTTCGCTACGTGGGAGGCGACTACAACGACCCGGAGACCTTCCGCTCCCTGAGAAAGGAACTGGGCCCCGCGCAGAGGCCGGCCCATTACCTGGCCATTCCTCCGACGCTCTTTGGAGGGGTTGTCGAACACCTGGGCAAATCGGGTTGTGCCACGAACGCCCGGGTCATCGTGGAGAAGCCTTTCGGAACCGACCTGGCCTCTGCGCGGGAACTGAACCGGATTCTGCTCGGCATCTTTCAGGAGTCCGACATTTTCCGCATCGACCACTACCTCGGCAAGCAGGCCGTGAATAACATGGTGTACTTCCACTTTGCGAACACGTTCCTGGAACCGCTATGGAATCGCAATTATGTCGAGAGCGTCCAGTTGACGATGGCGGAAGAGTTCGGCGTGCAGGGCCGCGGCTCGTTCTACGATCGTACCGGCGCGATCCGCGATGTAGTGCAGAATCACCTGCTTCAGATTCTGACCAACCTTGCGATGGAGCCGCCCGTACGGGCCGACAGCGACTCCCTTCGCGACGAAAAGGTTAAAGTTCTGAAGGCCATTCCGCCTCTGGCTGAGAGCGACATCGTGCGAGGCCAGTTTCGCGGCTATCGAACAGAGGAAGGGGTGGCGCCAGATTCCGCGGTGGAGACCTTCGCCGCGTTGCGCTTGCGGGTCGATTCCTGGCGTTGGCAAGGCGTGCCGTTCTTCCTTCGCGCGGGAAAGCGGCTGCCGGTGACATCGACAGAGGTCCTGATCCGCCTGCGTAAGCCGCCCTCCATGTACGCCGCCGCTTCTCTGGTGCCCAACCACGTTCGAATGCGCGTTAGCCCCGACACCACCATCGCGCTCGGCATGATGGTGCTCGCGCCAGGATCGCAGGTAGCCGGCCAGTCGGCCGAGATGGTTGCCTGCAGCTCCTCCCTTGCAGGCGAAATGGCTTACGAGCGCATCCTGACAGACGCTATGGCTGGAGATTCGACACTATTTGCCCGTGAGGACTACGTAGAAGAGGCGTGGCGCATTGTGGATCCCGTACTGAAGGCGAAGACTCCCGCCTATCAATACGAACCCGGAACCTGGGGACCTAAAGAGGTGGAGCAGAAAGTGGCTCCCGCCGGCGGCTGGCACAATCCACTGGTGACGCCGCCTGAGGAGCAGGAAGTACTGCCTGCCGCCTGAGCCTGCAAGCGTGCGGCAACTGGGGCGGACAAGATCCGCCCCAGTCGCCGCGACAACTAGAAGATTCGCTGGTGGACGCGGTCCACAGAGAACTCTTCGCCCGCGCTGTGGCAAGCTGCGCAGCTCTCACCCAGCACCGTCGTATTGGCCAACGCATGCGATGCGGTCGCCTTATCATCGTGGCAACCCTGGCAGGCGGCCGAAATCGGCGCTGTCGTGGCGGTGAAACCGCCTGGGCTGGCCACTAGCGCCTGCGCTCCCACATTTTCGACCAGGTACGTGCCGGCTGCGTGGCAGCTGGTGCAATCGCGGAGGTCGCCCGGGAAACGGACATCCTGGTAATTGGTCGTCCCCAGAACGTACGGATTTGCCAGGTTCTCGCCGCGATGGATGCTATGAATCTGCCATGCGAGATTGACGCTCTGTTTGGACGTGCCGTCCGTCAAGGTCGGGTTATGGCAGATCACGCATTCCTGAACGTTGTTGCGGACGCCGCTATGAACGAAGCCCAGGTTCATATGGCAGTTGTCGCATTTCGCCGTCGCCACAACCTGGCGCCGCGGCGCCGTCGGGCTCCCGTCCACGCTGAAGTAGTATTCCACCGGAACGGCGGTGTCGTTCGCCGTAGTAGCCTTGGTCGTGCCGGGAAGCAGCGTCACTGAGTTCCGGGCTTCGATCGAAACGGTGTACGAACCCGCCGCCCCTGCCGGAATCTTATTGGTCATCGTGTAGACATACGTACCGCTGGAACTCGCGGGCGTCTTGCTGGGGTCTTCCGAAACGCGAATACCGGCCGCTCCCGTCCCATAGTCGGTATTGGGTCCGCCGAGGATTACGCGGACTTGCGTGATCTTGCTGATATCCACGAAGTTGCCCGTCTTGTCGGTCACCGTGAAAGTGACTGTGGGCGCGGTGCCCGGTGTCGCGTTAGCGACGCCCAGGACCTTAGCGACCAGGCCTGGCAGGCTCGTCGAATTTTCCGGAATCAGGTGAGCGCCGGGGATGGACGCGTCAAAATCCATCGTGGCCTGCGGGGTATGGCAGTTCTTGCACTCGTTGTCGTTCGGCTGCGGCAGGTTCACGTGGTTCTGACCGCTGGCGAAGTTCACGTCATCGTGGCAGGATCCGCACACCGCGGCGCTGGGATTGGTCTTCCATGCATCTGCCTGCGTCGCCGCGCTTGAATGACACGTGGTGCAGTTGCGGATGTCCTGCGGGAACACCACGGTCGAGAAATCGGACCACTGGCCGCGATGCCAGATGCGGTACGGGGTCCCCGCCTTGACACTCGGCAGGCTCGAGCCCATATGAATCTTGTGGATCAGGACCTTCATGTCCTGCGTCAGCTGTGTATCCGGATTGATCGTCTGCGGCGTGTGGCACATGATGCAGAGCTCGACCTTGAGGCGCGAGCCGCCATGACCATACAGCGGATTGTGGCACTGGTTGCAGGCGTCGGTGGTGACCACGGAACGGCTCGTCTTCACGGGCGTTCCGTTCGGCACAAAACTGAAAACGTCATTTGAAGTCTCGCTCCACTCGTCGAACGTGCCGTATTCGGAGAGGTCGCGCTGGGCGGATACCCCGATCGAGTGAGTGACCGTCGCATCGAATGTCGTTGGCGCCTTCGTCTTGAACGTATAGGTGTAATCGCCGATGGCATTCGTGGTGAAGGTCCCGCCGGAATCGTTCGCCGCCTGCACCTGCGGCGGGTTCGTATTCAACGTGGCCTTGGCGGTCGAGGTCGTATATGAGACATATTGGGATTGCCCTGCCGGAATAAAGGCAGCGATGAAGCTCATCGACACCGGACCCGCGGAGGCAGCTCCCAGACGATCCAGGGGCTTACCATCGGAATCCGTGATCGTGGCCCGAACGGTAATCGTGCCATCCTGAGCGATGGCAGCACTTTGAATCTTCACCACCACGCCGGTTTTACCCAGAGCGGTCGTGGAGCCATTCAACTTTGCATTGAAATCGACTGGCTTTTTGGGGAGCGGTTGATGGTCCGCCACCGCAGAGTTGACCAATACCACGAGCGGTAGAAGCAACATAACGCTCGATCTTGCGAGACGTTTCCTCATAAGGAATTTTCCTTTCAGATAAACGAGCCCTAATATCGAAATACTAATAATCCCACACTTTCACCTTCCAGGCCGCAAAAATGTTTGAAATGCCGACACTCCTGCCGGAAATTCCGGCACTTGGTGGCGCAAAAGCTCTTAGCAGATGCGGGGGAGTTGTTCGCCGCTCAGCATATCCAGCACGCGGGTACCGCCGATCATCGTCCGCATCGAGACCATGCCGGCATGCAGGTCAATCGCTTTGCCTATCCGGGACGCTTGCGCCGCTATCGGGATCCCACGAAGCGTCTTCAATGCACGATCTTGCTGGGACTCCGGGACGAATACCGCGAACCGCCCTTCATTTGCGACGTAAAGCGGGTCCAGTCCCAGGAGCTCGCAGGCTCCTCGCACTGCTTCGTCCACCGGAATCGCGCCCTCGTCCAGTTGAATACCCAGGCCGCGGGCTGCGGCAATTTCGTTCAGAGCCGATGCCAGGCCGCCCCGCGTCAGGTCCCGCAGGCAATGCACTTCGATGCCTTCCCGGAATAGCGCCTCCACCGCCGGCCATAATGGCGCCGTATCACTGACGATCGGTCCCTCAAATTCCAGGCCTTCTCGAACGGACAGTACGGCGATGCCATGGGCTCCAAGAGCCCCGGAGACGATGACCACGTCATCCGGCTGTACCGCCGCCGGACCGATGTCCGCATCGCCGATCACGGCTCCGACCCCGGCCGTGGTAATAAACATGCCGTCCGCCTTGCCGCGATCGACGACCTTCGTGTCTCCGGTCACTAACTGGACATCGGCCTGCCGCGCCGCCGCGGCCATCGAATCCACCACAATTCGCAGCGTATCCATCGGAAGGCCTTCTTCCAGGATGAAACCGGCGCTCAGGTACTGCGGTTTGGCGCCGCACATGGCGAGATCGTTCACCGTGCCGTTGACTGCCAGATCTCCGATGTTGCCTCCGGGAAAGAGGAGCGGGCGCACCACGAAGCTGTCGGTAGTAAAGGCAAGCCGGGCGCCGTTCAGGCGGAAAGTGGCCCCGTCGTGGCGTTGTGAGAGTAGGGGGTTCGCAAACGCCGGCAGAAACAGATTCTCAATGAGTTGCTGAGTCATCCTTCCGCCACCGCCATGGGCCAGCAGGATGCGGTCTCCCGCAACCTGTGGCGTCGGACAAATCAGCCTCACTTCAGACATGCTGGCGACTCCCGTACCGGTAATAGGCCGCACAAGCTCCCTCGGACGAAACCATGGGCGCTCCGAGCGGCGCTTCGGGAGTGCAGCGGTTCCCGAAAGCCGGGCACTCGAACGGCTTGAGGCGTCCCTGCAAGACCGATCCGGCCTTGCACGCGTCATTTTCGCGCGCTGAGCGCAGGGGACAGCCAAACCGTGCGGCGGCGTCAAAGCGACGGTAGGGATCCCGGAGCCGCAATCCACTTGCCGGTATTTCGCCGATGCCACGCCATTCCCTGGGCACGATTTCGAATACCTCCGCGACGCGCTCTTTCGAGGGCTGATTGCCATCGCGCCGCACCGCTCGCGCGTATTGGTTCTCGACTTCGGCGCGCCCGGCCGCCAACTGAGTCGCGGCCATATAGATCCCTTCCAGCAAGTCCAGCGGCTCGAATCCGGTGACCACGATCGGCACTCCATATCGCGCCGCGAGCGGCTCGTATTCGCGATACCCCGTCACGGTACATACGTGGCCCGCCGCCAGGAAAGCGTGAACAGGGCAAGCGGGTGACTGCAGGATGGCCTCCATCGCCGCTGGCACCAGCACATGCGCCACCAGAATCGAAAAGTTCTCCAGCCCCTCGTGTGCCGCCACGCAAACAGCCGAGGCATTGGCCGGCGCCGTGGTCTCGAACCCCACCGCGAAGAAGACGACCTGGCACTGCGGGTTAGCTCGTGCGATCTTGACGGCATCCAATGGGGAGTAGACCACGCGAACGTCAGCGCCCGACGCTTTCGCCTCGAAAAGGCTCCTCGAAGAACCCGGAACACGCAGCATGTCGCCGAAGGAACAAAAGATCACTTCCGGTCGGGCGGCGATGGCGAGAGCCTGGTCAATCGTCGCGGCCGGAGTGACACACACGGGGCAGCCGGGACCATGCAGCAGCGTAATCTCCGGCGGCAGCAGATCTTCCAGCCCGCTCTTCAGGATGGTATGTGTCTGGCCGCCGCATACTTCCATGATGTTCCATGGCTGGCGCACGACGCCCCGGATGGCCCGCGCCAGGCGCGCGATGGCGGCCGGATCGCGATACTCATCCAGGTACTTCAAAGTCTGTCTCCTCGAGCTCTTTGAGTGTGGTGAAGATCCGCTCGGCCTCGGCCGCATTGACGACGCTGAGGGCGAAGCCGACGTGCACCAGCACGTAATCGCCAATGGCAGCCTCCGGCGTGAAAGCCAGCGAGACCTCTTTGCGGATGCCGCCAAAATCGGCCGTACCGGTCCGCAGGTCAGGGACCGCACTTTCCGTGATCGCCACCACTTTACCTGGCACCGCTAAACACATCTTTCCGCTCCTCCCTATCGGATTCGGCGGCTATTTGACCGGTGACTTGTTCTACCGCTTGCAGGACCTCGAGCGACGGCTCGGTCCCTACGTCGAATCTGGTTCCTTCGATTCCGAAGATCCGCAATCGTGCGGGAAGACGACCCAACGCACTCGCGAGCCGAATCGCTTCGCCGATACCAAAACCATGCGTCGATGACGATCGAATGCCGAGTGCTGGAATCTCGTCTTCCCACATCTGAACGGTTCCGGCGGGCCGGCCGGTCATCACCGCATCGACCACCACCACATCGCCGGCATCTTCCCAAGCTTCCACCAAGCTCAGAGCTTCGCCGCTATGCTTGACGGCTTCGATGCCGAGATCGCATAGCCGCTCAGCTACGAGAATACCAGCCCCGTCGTCCCCGCGATCGCGATTGCCACAACCAATGATTCGCATCCGCGGTCACTTCCGCTCCACTTTAAGTTTCAGAAAATGCGTAGCGCAGGAGATGCATGGATCGTAGTTGCGCACGGCCTGCTCGCACTTCCAGGTAGCATCTTCCAGAGGCCAGGCCACCACATGCGCCGCATATTCGCGGAGATCGTCCTCAATTCGCTTCAGGTTTTGGGAGGTGGGCGGCACGATCTTAGCCGCCAGGATCAGCCCTTTATCGGAGAGCGCGTACCGATGGTACAGAATGCCCCGCGGCGCTTCCGTGATGGCCTGGCCCGCTCCGGCCCGCGCCGGTGCATCGACACGCGGCGCCTCCGGCGGCTCGTATTCGCATATCGCGCGTAGCGCTTCGGCACAGGCGAAGACCAGTTCCACGGCGCGCACGATGATGCTGCGGAACGGATTCTTCACGGGCGGCCGCAATCCGGCGTCCGCCGCGGCATGACGCGCCACCTCCGGAAGTCTGTCAAAGTTCAGATTGAACCTGGCGAGCGGCCCCACCAGGTAGGAACTCCTGCCACGCATCACCGAATGCAGGGCGTTGGAATGCCTCACTTCCGATTCGACGAAATGATCCTCATATTCGGCGGCGTCGATATCCAAGCCCCGGTTCGATACCAACCTGCCCTCGCAAAGCGCATACTCGTCGGGATGGCGCAGCGCCACAAACTCATAGTCCTGCTCGAAATCCGGAAATTCCAGGCCGGCGGTCCAGCGTACGGTCTCGAGCGAAGCTCCGAGCGCCCAATTCAGGTCTTCGTTCAACTCCTGCAGATCCCGTTTGGCCGGCACCTTGTAGAATCCCCCCACCGCCGCGGAAATGGGATGAATCTCGCGCCCTCCGAGCAGGGTTACGATGCGGTTGCCAATCTTCTTGAGGCGCAGTGCGCGCTCCACCGTGCTTTTGTGATCCTTCGCCATGGCGATCGCGTCGGGGTAGCCGAGGAAGTCGGGCGCATGCAGCATGTAGACATGCAAGGCGTGGCTCTCAATCCACTCGCCGCAATAGAAGAGGCGCCGCAGCAAGCGAACGGCGGGGTCGATTCGCAGACCGAGCGCGCGCTCGATGGCGTGAATCGCGCTCATCTGGTACGCAACGGGGCAGATGCCGCAGATCCGAGCCGTAATATCGGGCGCTTCGGAGAAGTGCCTGCCGCGCAGGAAGGCTTCGAAGAATCGGGGCGGCTCGTAAATCTTCAGCTTCACGTCCGCGACGCGGTCTCCCGCCATTTTAATGAACAGTTCCCCCTCGCCTTCCACCCTGGCCAGCGTTTCGACACGGATGGTACGCCCCTTCATGACCGCTCACACTCCTCGCTCGCTTTTCGGAACTGCCAGGCCCATGCGTTAAAACTGCGGAAGCTGCGGGCAATCTGCTCGTCGGTCTGTCCGAAAATTCGGAACTGGCTGGTCAAGGAGGCGGTATTGGGGCTCTCCATGGGGCCATAGCAACCGTAACAGGCACGGTTATAGCGGGGGCAGAGAGCTCCGCAACCCGCCTGGGTCACGGGTCCGAGGCATGCCGCTCCGCGCGTGACAGCGATGCACACGTTCGTCTTGCGCTTGCACTCCAGACACACGCTATAGGTCGGAATATTCGGTTTGCGGCCGGCCAGTTTGGCGGCGATCAGTTCGATCAACTGATATTTGTTGATAGGGCAGCCGCGCAGTTCGAAGTCTACCGGCACGTGTTCCGCGATCGGAGTCGAGAGCTTGAGGGTGCTGATGTATTGCGGCGTGGCATACACCAAGCGGATGAATTCGTCGGTATCCTTCCAGTTGCGCAACGCTTGAATGCCACCAGCGGTGGCACACGCTCCAATCGTGATCAGAGTCTTGGACTGCCGCCGGACCTCCTGAATGCGCTCCGCGTCGTGATGCGTCGTCACCGACCCTTCCACAATGGCGATATCGTACGGACCCTTACGGGTGGCGCGCGACGCTTCGGGAAAGCAGGCGATCTCGATCGCTCCCGCCAAACTCAGCAGTTCATCCTCCGCATCCAGTAGGCTCAACTGGCAGCCGTCGCAGGAGGCAAACTTAAACACGGCGACCCGCGGCCTGGTCCTAGAGCTCATATTTCTCCAGCAAGGGACGAATGGTCTCGTAGCGGAAAACCGGTCCGTCGCGGCAGATGAAGTGCGGCCCGTACTGGCAATGACCACAAAGGCCCACGCCGCATTTCATGTTTCGTTCCATGGATAAGTAGATGTCGTCGCGCGAAAGGCCGCGTGCCTCCAATTCGCGGGTGACGAAGCGCATCATGATTTCGGGCCCGCAAACCATCGCCACGGATTTCGCGGGCTGAAAACGCGCGTACTTGAATAACGTCGTGACCACGCCGACATGGCCGCGCCAACTCAATCCGCCGTAGTCGACCGTGACCAAAACCTGAACCTCACGATTACGGGCCCAGGTGGCCAGTTCCTTGCGGTAGAGCAGATCGCGCGGGCTGCGCGCGCCGTAGAGCAGCACCAGGCGCCCGTAATCGGCCCGATTGCGTAGGATGCTATAGATCACCGGACGGAGCGGCGCCAGACCGATGCCACCGGCAATGACAATGACGTCCCTGCCCCGCGCCAGATCGACCGGCCAGTTTGTGCCATACGGCCCGCGCACACCGATGCCGTCACCCACCCGCTGGCTCACCAGCGCTTGCGTCGCCTGCCCGACCGACCGCACCGTATAAACAAGCCGTTCTCGCTCCCCGCAATCGCCGCTGATGGAAATAGGCAATTCGCCGACACCGAACACCGACAACATGCTGAACTGGCCGGGCTGAAAACCGTCGCTTTGTTCGCCCTCTCGCGGCTCGGCCGCCAGTGTGAAGGTATCCGGTGTCTCTTTGATCACCTGCCGAACCACGTAAGTAGCGGGCACAAAGACATCACTCATCGATTCACCGGTTGGCATAAATGTCCAACAGCTGATAGCAGGTAGCCTCCAGCCGGCGGCCCACAATCTGCGAGAAGCGCTTGAAGATCTCGTAACCCAGGTCGTGGTTCTCCTCGCATTTCGTGCGCAGGCACTTTCCATCCAGCGCGATGGCGCGCGTAGCGTCAATGGCATGGGCATGGAACTTCCAGACATACGGCGGCATAAGCCAGGACCAGCCGACAATATCGCCGCCGTCCAGTGTCTCGACGATGATCGGTTTGCGATGCGGCGCGAAGATCTCCAGAGTCACCCTGCCTTCCCGAATCAAATAGAAGTGGTTGGCTTCCCCGCCCTCCCGAAAGATATATTGACCGGCATTGAACCTCACATTTGAGGCGCAGCCGACCAGCAGTTCGGTGTACTGCTTGTCCAGACCACCGAAGAAGGGGTGGTCAGCGATGATGCGCTCAAGCGTTTCCATTGGAGGTCCCCTTTCTGATTGCAGCGACTTCCTCGGTGATATCGATTCCCACCGGACACCACGTGATGCAGCGTCCGCAGCCGACGCAGCCGGAGGTTCCGAACTGGTCGATCCACGATGCCAGCTTGTGGGTCATCCACTGCCGGAAACGGGCCTTGCTCGAGGCCCGGACACTGCCTCCGTGGATATAGGAGAAACTGAGCGTGAAGCACGAATCCCAGAGGCGGCGGCGCTCGGCGCGCTCGCCGCCAACGTCCGTAGAATCCTCCACGGTGGTGCAGAAGCAGGTGGGACAAACCATGGTGCAATTCGCACAGCTCAGACACCGTTCGGCAATCCGATCCCAATGCGGGTGATCGAAATTCCGCTGCAGCGTGTCCTTCAAGCCGTTGGTTTGGATGCCCCTCACCTGGTGTTTTGCCGCCCGGTCCACCGCGTCTTGCGCGGCCCCGCGATCGTCTTCCGATGCAGGCCCTGTCTGCAACTCTGCCAGGACTTCGCGTCCGCGGTCGCTACCCGTCTCGACCAAAAAGCAATGCCGTGACGCGTCCGTTAACTCGGTGAGCACGAGGTCGCTGCCCTCGCCGCATCGCGGGCCGGTTCCCATCGAGGCGCAAAAGCAAGTATCGGCCGCTTGCGTACATTGGACCGCGACCAGGAAGGTCCCTTCGCGGCGGGCCTCATAAATGGTGTCTCGATATGCGCCGCCAAGCAATACGCGGTCTTGCCTCCGGATCGCCTCCAAATCGCAGGCGTGAACTCCGAGGAAAGCGTAAGGGCGATCACCCGGTACCTGGTTGTTCAGAATGCGGAAGACGCACTCTTGCCGCTCGGCAGTCCACAGGGAAACATCCGGTGGATGCAGGTACCTCTTCCAACTCTGCGGCCCCACATTGTAACCGAACACCGCCTCATCGTCGCGCTTCCGCAGTCGATAGGATCCGGGTTTCTGTGCGTCGGTCCAGCCTGTGGGTAGATCGTCAGCAGATTCGATCGGATCGTAGACAATGGCTCCGTCGCGTACGGTCGGGCCGACGATCTGAAAACCGCGGCGCACCAGCGCATCGATCAGTTGCGAGAGTTGCCCTGCTTCCAGGATTGCCGAAGTTGACTCAGCCATGCGGTCCACTCCTTAATCCCCTGCCCGGTCACCTGGTCACGATTTTCGAACCTTATTATATCAATTTGTGGCGCAAATCGACCCCCCCTACTTCTGCCCCTGGTCCGCGCGCGCTTTAACGCGTAATGCGGACGGTCTGCTCAATGGCATGCACCGTCAGAACTTTGGCCTTGGCATCCCATTCCATGCGGCCGCCGCTGACCGACTTCGGGCGCCATCCACCCAATTTCAGGCGCTCCGTGGAAGTGCGGTCGAATTTCGTGTAGGTGATGACCGCCTCGCCGTAGGTAATGCTTCGAATCACGGAAGTGGTTCGCAGCAGGTGGTTCTGGTCATCGGGCGCCAACTCGGGAAAGGATGCCATCGCCCGGAGGAAATGCCGCACGTAATCGCCGTAACCGTCGGTGAGCCAGTTCGCGTCGCGCGGGTAGCGGTTCTTGCCGTCTGTATCCACCATGTAGGTGGCCCAATTCAAACGGCGGATGGCCGCCTCTTTCAGGCTCACGTCACCGGTCTTCTCGCTATAAAGCAGCTCTACCGAAGCGTGCCGTGAAGTGTGGCTGTTGCCCGGGACGCGGTAGGCTGTCTGCTCGTTGATGGGGGTGACGCCGAACTTCTCCCACTCGTGGTTGGCGAAGGTGCGATAGCTCCAGTCGAGGATGGCGGCGGCGTGCGCTTTCCAATCCGAGTCCCATGCCGGATGTTCGAGGAGGTAGCCGGCCAGCGTATCCGCATTGATTTCGGTATCGGACACCGATTCGGTGCTGACGTCTTCGAAAAAGGGGCCCCACCGGTTCGTACGCAACGGGTAAGCCTTGAGCCAGGCGGAGACCAGGTCCCTGGCGTGCGTGTACTTCGCCGCGTCGCCTTGCTTAAGAGCGATCAGCTCGTCGAACAGCGTGAGCGCCCCCGTGTAGTTGGTGGTGTAGGACGCCCGGAACACCGTGCCGTTCTTGGCAACGGTGTGGACCTCCCCGGTTTGGGCGTGAACGCGGAACGGCCAGGGGGAGTTGTCGCCATCGCCCGGTTGGACGCGGAGCGCCAAAGTGTCCGCGATGCGCACGGCCGCATCGAGGTACCGGCGATTGCCCGTCATCTTATACAGCGCCACCAGCTCCGCACCGAAACTGGCGGCTTTATCGGGTTGCAGAAAGCCCTTGCCGGCCCGCATGTCGCCATCGTAGACGCCCGAGTGGAGATCGGTGTTGTACGGGAATGGCAGATTGGCCCACAAAGCATTGGCCGGCGAGATTCCGTGGTCAAGCCAATAATCCGCCATGAGCACCATGTTGTCGCGCACGGCGCCATCTCCGAGATAGCCGTACAGCAGCCGCCAAGACGAGAGCGCCATGCTGATCTGGTCGCCGCCGAGGCCGCGGGGATCTTCGTCCGGCTCCTTCCAAACCTGGTGTTGCAGGTACATGGGCACGCCGTTGGGGCACTTGCGCATGTTCACCCAAAACTGGAAGAGCAGGCGGATATCGTGATCATAGGCCTGCGAAGGACCGGTCCCGTACCAGGGAACAATCTTGCCCGACGCATCGGTACGGATCTCGTGATAGATAAGGGTCTCGGCTTTCGCAGCCGGGATGAGCGCAATCAGCAATGCAGGCGCAATGAAGAGGTTCGATCTCATGATCTACCCCTGTATCGTAATCTCTTCGGACTGCAAATGGTGGCTACAGCGAAACGCTGGCGCTCCCGCAGGACGTCGCGGAGCGAGCCGGAATGCCTCGCCAGTTTGTGCCCGCAGGGATCTCTTCCCCTTTCATGGCCAGGGAGAGGGCATCCAGGTTGGCGTACTCGCCCACCGTCGCGTCGTAGAGCACGACGGACCGTGCGCCGATCTCGGCGCCGCGGCCGATGGTTACCGTAGACATTTTCATGACGCGGTCCTCGAAGAGGTGCGTCTGGAGCGACGCGGCTCGGCCGATTGCCGCATCATCGCCCACGCGCAGGAGGTCAAACTCAGTGGTGAAAGTGGTCTCGCAGTAAACCCGCTTGCCCATATCGACGCCAAAGAGACGCAGAATCGCCCCAAGCCACGGCGTCCCCGTGACCAGCATGGCGAGTGCGGGCACAACGAACGCTTCATAGAGTCCGGTGATCAACTCGGAATGCCGGACAAACGGAGCCCAGAGGGGCTCGACCCGCGGACGATAGCGACCCACGATAGCCCACTTGAGCACCGCTACGGCCAGAGTCAAGGCGGCAGCGGACGCCAGGTATAGCCACGGCATGGCGAACACGACCGCCGCAGTCGTGTGTAGTGGCAGACGAAAGCTCAGAGTGGTCACCGTGGCGCCTAATGCATAGAACAGAGAGGCCGGGAGTATCAAACGGAAGAACTCGATGAACAGACGATACGCGAATAGCCGGATGGGCGGTCTGTAGGTCAGGCTCTCCGCAAAAGATTGGGCGGCCTCTCGGCGGGGAAGAAAAATCGCCGGGCAGCCGAGCCACGAGGAACCGGGCGGCACGCCTTCTCGGGGCACCACCGACTGCACGCCGATCAGGCAGCGATCCGGTAGAGAGCCGCTGCGGATCACTGAGGCATTTCCGAGAAAAGTCCGGTCGCCCACTTCGGTTCGCGCCAGGGCGATCCAGCCGTTATGGAAAGTGGCCGGCCCAAGGGAGGCGATATCTGCCACGAATGTTTCCGAGCCCAGAGTCAGCAGGTCGGGATCGATATGGGAAACGGTCGATACTTCCGAGCGAGGACCGATGCGCGCACCCAGGGCACGCAGCCAGGGAACCACATAGAGCGTGGCATAGAGTGAGTTAGTGAGCGCGAGGCTCAGAGATATGAGTTGGTCGGATGTCCACTTCTGCAGGCCGAACCAGGAGTATTGCGAATAAATACCGGGCCGGGCATTCGGCATCACAGCTCGTTTGGCCCCGAGTATGAAGAGGCAGGTGACGAGCACGAAGGTCAGCCCGGCAACCGGTGTCGCCATCAATGCGCCCGCGAGCCCTCTGATTTCGCCCGCCCAGGCGATGAGCAGCACGCCGGGAATAGCCAACGCGAGCGGAAGGGCCTCGAGCAGGACCGCTATGATCACAAAGGCGGCCCAGAGCGCCGTACTCATCCTTCGCGGCGCCTGGCCCAGCGCCTCGATACCGGCGAGCGGATCGTTACAACGCTTGGTGCGCTGCGCCGGCGAACCCATCCAGGTTTCGAAATCGGGGATCCTTTGTCCGCTCGCAACCAGCGTTTGTTCTGCGACTCGTGCGCCCGATCCAATCTCGGCACCGGCGAGAATCACGGCTTTCGCGCCGATGAAGGCTCCGGCGCCGATGCGGATCGGGGCCAGGCGAAGCCAACCACCTTCAATTACGAAAGGCTGGATTTCCACTTCATAGCCGATGCTGGCGCCTTCATCGATTTCGATAAGGTCCGGGAGGTGTAACTGAGCGGTGCTGATTTGGCAGCCATTCTTCACGCGTGCGCCCAATAGGCGGGCGTAAACGGGCATGAGCGGCGAGCCGGCAAGAAAGTGCAAAGGCGAAAACTCGAGAGCTTTGCGCACAATCCACCAGCGACAGAAGTACCAGCCCCACAAGGGGTGCTCCCCTGGCCGGAACCGACCAATCAGTAACCACTTCAGGGCCAGAGGAACGACAAGCGACACCAAAACGACGAGTAGCGGCGTCAGGAGGTCGCGCTTCGTCATATGAAAGGCGCCAGAACTCGAGTGCTCCGTCAGGAAGAGCGAGACCGGTGCCCCGAAAGCCGTCAGCAGAGCGTACAGCAAGCCAAGCTGCACCAGTCCGGCGGTCCAGACACGGCTGCTGGAGTGACGTCGCGCGGCGCGACTGGGGGAGGACGCTGCCGTATCGCTGTGCCGGCCTACACGGGCGGCGAGTGCGCGGATGGTGGGGTGGGCATAAGCATCTGCTATGCTGAGCGCCGCCGCTTCAGGCTCTTGCCGCAAGCGCGTCACCAGTTGCGCTGCCAGCAGAGAGTGGCCCCCCAGTTCCAGGAAGAAGTCGGCATCGATGGAGATTCGTTCCAGGCCGAAGAGCTTCTGCCAGACATCTGCGATCTTCTCTTCCAGGGGCGTCGACGGTGGCGCGTAATCGCCGGCCGGAAAGGTCACGCGCGGTAGCACGGGGGACGGCAGCGACCTTCTGTCAGCCTTGCCATTGGGTAGAGCAGGAATGACATCCAGCACCTCGATGTACGCCGGCCGCATATATGCGGGCAGCCGAGAGCGCAGTTGGGCAGCCAGCCGTTCCCGCACGGAGTCGATCGCGCACGGTCCGCGAACGGTAATGTAGGCGGCCAAGTCTTCCGCGGGAGAGTTTGCCGGATAGACCGTGACGATGGCGCCCGCCACCTCTGGATCTTCGAGCAGAACGGCTTCGATTCCGTTCAACTCGATTCGATAGCCTCGGACTTTGACCTGGTCGTCGATGCGGCCCAGGAATTCGATTTCGCCCTCCGCCGTCAATCGCCCCAGGTCGCCGGAACGATAGAGGCGTTGACTGGGTTCGAACGGGTCGGCAACAAATTTGGCCCTCGTCAGTTCGGGTGAGTTCACATACCCCTGCGCAACGGCCGGACCGCCGATGCAGATCTCGCCAGCTTCGCCATGCGGAACGGCCCGAAGCGCCTCATCGAGCAAGTGCACTCGGTAGCCCGGCATGGGCCGGCCAATCGTGACGGCACAGCCGGGCTTGAGTTCGCACCACGTCGCCGTCACGGTGGTCTCGGTGGGTCCATAAGTGTTCAGCAGTCGGCGGCCGGGCCGGCTCCAGCGCTCCACGAGATCGAGCGGGCAGGGCTCACCTCCTACAAGGAGCGTGTGGATGGAGGGCACCTCACGATCGAGTGTAGCCAGCAGAGTGGGCACGCAGCAGAAGACGCTGACTTGCTGCTCGATCAGAAATTCGGCAAGAGCCGGACCGACCTTCCTCCCGTCGGTGGGGCCGATGATTAGAGTGCCGCCGGCGATGAACGTGGGCCAGATCTCTTCGATTGAGAAATCGAAGGCAATGCTCATGCCCTGGTAGACACGGTCGTGGCTTCCAACACCGTAAATGGGGCTGCAAACACTAAGAAAGTGACAGATGTTCGCATGCGTGACCGCTACGCCCTTGGGCCGCCCGGTGGTTCCGGAGGTGTACATCACATAGGCGATCGGGTCGCCCTCATCTGCAAGCACCGGGCGAGTGGAGGGCATGCCGCTTAACGCGGCACCTTCACGGTCGAGACACAGCGCCTGGCAGGGCCGGGCCGGATGCAAGTCGGCAAGTTCTGAATCGGACAAAATCACCGCCAGGCCGGCATCATCAGCCATGAACGTGATACGTTCAGCGGGATACGCCGGGTCCAGCGGAACAAATGCCGACCCTGCCTTCAATACGGCCAAGATCGCGACGTACGTCTGTACGGAACGATTCAGCAGGATTCCAACACTGCGCCCAAGCCCATAACCACGGGCGATGAGCAGATGCGCCAGACGGTTGGCATGAGATTCGAGATCGGCGTATGTTAGCTGCTCGAACTCCGAAACCACAGCAGGCCCGGACGGTACGCTCTCCGGGTACCTTTCGAAAAAGTGATGTAAGCGCCGCGGCGCCGTAGCGAGGGTGCCGCACACTTCCTCACTGGAACCGGCAACCGAGGCAAAACGGCAAATCTCTTTTTCCGCTATGGTGTCGGACTCAACATTAGCTGGCCGCATGATCGTCAACGGAACGTCAGCGGGCGGGCGCCAGTCCAACTCGCCTGCCCGATCCACTAGGCTGGATGGAGCGGTCGAAAGCCTGGACGGCATTTCCGGCGAATCTCAGGTGAAATGAGCCCACGCGGCGGACGCCGGGGTCTTAAGGAAGGACCGATGCGTTTCGATTTTCCTGGAGCAGCAGATTGGGCGTTTCAGTCCACGTGCCGGCATTCTGACATTACAGGCCTGCTGCCGGCAATTGTTAATGGAGATCGATACAGCCGCTATAGCCGCGCGCTGAGGCCCGCGGCTTCGTCGACGGCGTGGCGAACGGCCTGCTCCGCTGCAGCCGACAGCGCCTCGCCGAAATCAAACGTTTCGACGCCGATCCGGACCAGCCACGCGTCCGGCGAGGCTCCGTAAACCAGGCGCACCAGGGACAGCAGGCCCGCGGAGCTGGCATAGTGCCCCAATGGCGGATGCTCGCCGGTCAATGCCAGCGGCTCCACCAGCACTTCCCCAGGCGTCACGGACGCATCGGCATCCAGGAAAACGACAACCCGCGCCGCCGCAATCCGCTCCGCCAACTCTGGCATGAGTTGATGCACCGCCAGCGCGTCAAAACCGCGATCGGCAAGCTCGCGGGCCGCCAGCGGTCCCGCCGCATCGTCGCCGCGCAGTTCGTTCCCATAGCCGATAATCAGTAGGCCCTCATGCGTCACTCGCCACCTCGTCGAGCTTTTCGCCGCGCGGCCCGAGCAGCACGATGCGCAGCGGCATAACGCCGCCGGCGTGCGTCGAACAGCTCAAACACGGATCGTAGGCGCGAATCACGGCCGAGACGCGGTTGAGCATGCCTTCCTCCAGGCGGCTGCCGTTCACAAAATGGCGGCTCACCTGCTCCACGCTGCGGCTCATGGCGAGGTTGTTATGGCCGGTGGCGACGATCAGGTTGGCCCACTTCATCGCGCCGCACTCATCGACCTTGTAGTGATGGATCAGAATGCCGCGCGGCGCTTCGATCACGCCGATGCCTTCGAGGGCGTTCACTTCGGCGCGTGCGCGCACGTGACGGTCGAGGATCGCGGGGTTTTC
Source organism: Terriglobia bacterium (assembly GCA_963796675.1). Lineage (GTDB taxonomy): Bacteria > Acidobacteriota > Terriglobia > Bryobacterales > Bryobacteraceae > CAWCDJ01. The sequence continues at coordinate 381,066 of CAWCMS010000006.1, read as the reverse complement.
GAGCAGCACCTGAAGCCGTTCCAGGCAATAGATCGCTTCAATCAGACGGGCGTAATGATAATGGAACGAGCTCTCCACCACCGGCCCGTAGCGCTCGCGGAACTCGCGCAGCTCGCCGTCGGCATCCGGAGTGCCGCAGGATTCCGCGACATTCAGCCGTGCCAGCGGCCCTACGCGATAAATGCCATTCGGATAGCCGAGGGGCTTATAGTATGGCGCCTTCAGGTACGAATCGGCTAGCGAGGCTTCGCCGATCGAATCGGCATATTCCGCGGAGTCGATTTCAGCCGCGGTCGCCCCGGTGGGCGTGCGGAAACGGATCCGGCCGTCATACAGGCGCAGCTCGCCCGCCGGCCCCACCAGGCCGGCGTACATGGTCGGCATCTTGCCGAAGTGATCGATCTCGGCGCGAAACCCGTCGAGGATACATTTGAACAAGTCCAGCGTGCGCCAGGCGATGGCCCGCGCCTCCGGAATCTCCTTCAGGATGGCCTCGCGGGCGGCGGGGGCAAGCGGCGTGGCCACTCCGCCAGGCACGATTCCCGGCGGATGGATGCGCTCGCCGGCCAGGCGCTCGATCACGCGCTGCCCGAATTTGCGCAATGCGATGCCCTCGCGTACCACCTCCGGGTGCTCCGCCGCCAGGCCCAGCACGTTGCGCTTGGCCGGATCGGCATCCATGCCGAGCAGCAGGTCCGGCGCGGAAAGATGGAAGAAGCTGAGCGCGTGCGATTGCACCATCTGGGCGCAGTGAATCGCTTCGCGCAGCAGCGCCGCCGCCGGCGGAATGCGCACCGCCATGATGGCGTCGCACGCCTTGGCCGAAGCCAGCAGATGACTGACGGGACAGATGCCGCAGATGCGCGCGGTGATGCCCGGCATCTCGTAATACGGCCGGCCTTCCGTGAATTTCTCGAAGCCGCGCACCTGCGTGACATGAAATTGGGCGCGTTCGACTTGGCCGTCTTCCGCCAGATGGATCGTGATGCGGGCGTGGCCTTCGATGCGGGTTACGGGGTCGATGGTGATTTTTCGCATGGCGGCATCTCCTATCCGAACTTGATCGCGGGTCGCGCGTGTCCGTCCCCTGCAGGTTCGAGCAGCTCGGCAATGACGGCCAGAATCGCCTGCGGAGGCGGCGGACACCCGGGAAGGTGCGCATCGACTTTGACAAATTCGTGCACCGGCCGGGCCTGCGGAAGCAGCGGCGGAACGCCGACCTTGCGGACCACCCGGCCCACATCGGCACCTTCGATGTAGATCCGCTGCAACAACCGCTGGACCGGAATTACGTTCCGCATGGCGGGGACGTTGCCGGTGTTGGCGCAATCGCCGAGCGCTACCAGCACACGGCTGCGCGCGCGCACCGTCCGCAGCCTGGCGACGTCCTCCTGCGAGGAGACCGCGCCCTCCACCAGCGTCACGTCCACGTCTTCGGGAAACTCCGTCGCAGTCCACCAGCGGCGAAAAGACGAGATCGGCCCGCGCGGCAAGCGCCAGGATGCCCTCATCCATATCGAGCAGCGACATGTGACATCCCGAGCAGCCGTCCAACCAGATGGTCGCCAGCTTCCGCTTGCTCATATTTGAGCTCCTTTCCGGGCCGCGGCCAGCGCCACGGCTTCCGTTCGCTTGACCATCTCTTCGACCGCCTTGCCCTTTTCCGCCAGCGCCCCGGTGGGACAGGCCTGCACGCATTTGCCGCAACGGGTGCAGCTTTCGGCGTCGACCCAGGGCTGATCCAGCTCCGAAACCAGGCGCGAGTGGATGCCCCGTCCCATGATGTCCCAGACGTGCGACGCCTTCTACCTCGCTGCAAACCCGCACGCAGCGCGAGCAAAGGATGCAGCGGTTGTGGTCGAGCACGTACCGCTCCTGCGAGAGGTCCACCGTCAGCGTGGGGTAGCGATAGGGGAAGCGCACGCTGGTGACGCCGAGCGAGACGGCCAGCGCCTGAAGTTCGCAGTGGCCGTTGGAGACGCACACCGCGCAGAAGTGATTGCGCTCGGCCAGCAGCAGCTCGACGATCATGCGGCGGTAGGCCGCCAGCCGCGGCGAGTTGATCACCACCGAAAGGCCTTCCTGCACCGGCGTGGTGCAGGCGGGCGCCAGCCGCCCGCCGCTGCCCACTTCGACGATGCACAGGCGGCAGGCGCCCACATCCGGCAGGCCGTCCAGATGGCACAGGGTGGGGATGGCGCGGCCGGCTTCGCGCGCCGCTTCGAGAATGGTCTTGCCTTCGCGCGTGGGGACCAGCTCACCTTCGATTCGAATCGAGATTGCTTTGGTTTTCTGTATCATGCGCGTTACCCCTTCACGTCACATCGCAGGCAGCGGCACGCTTCCTCGCGCGCCTGATCCGCGGTCAACCCGAGGACGACTTCCGCGTCGCTCCGGACACGCTGCTCGGGCGGCAGTTCCGCCGAGGTGTGGCGCGGGCAGGCGCCGGGCTGTGCCGGCGTTCCTGGCTGTATTCGAAGTGTCCGGAGAGCTGCCGGAAGCGCTTCGTTCCCATCAGCCGCTCGTCGATTTCGCGCGCCGCCTTCTTCCCATAGCCCATGGCGTTGGAGACATTGGAGGCGCCGGTAATCACGTCGCCGCCGGCGTAGAATTTCGGCCGGCTGGTTTCGAGCGTGTAGCGGTCCACGACGAATGTGCCGGACTCGGCCAGAATCAGCCCGGAGGCTCGCGCAAAATCCATGTCCACCGTTTCGCCGACTGCCAGAATGACGGTGTCGCAATCGAAGCGCACAATCTCGCCGGTGGGCACCGGCTTGCGGCGGCCGGAGTGGTCGTATTCGCCCAGGCGCGTCTTTTCGATTTCGATGCCCTTCACATTGCCCTGGGCGTCGCCAAGGATGCGATGCGGCGCCGCCAGAAATTGAAAGCGCACGCCCTCCTTTTCCGCCGCCGCCACTTCCTCTCTAATGGCGGGCATGTCCTTACGCTCGCGGCGGTAGAAGATCGACGCCTCTCCGCCCATCCGTACGGCCGTGCGCGCGGAATCGACGGCCGCGTTGCCGCCGCCGATCACCGCCACCCGCGCGCCGGCGCCGGAGGGCTCGCCGGAAACCACGCGCTGGAGGAACGGCAGGGCCGGAATCACTCCTTTCAGCTCGGTTCCGGGCAGGTAGACCCACGATTCCTTCCATGTGCCGATGGAAAGATAGACGGCGTCGAACTGCTCGTCCAGCTCGTTCAGCGCGATCGGCAAACCGACCGCCGCGCCGAAGCGGAACTCCACTCCCAGCCGGCGGATCAGCTCCACTTCACGCGCCAGCACCCGCTTCGGCAGGCGGTATTCCGGAATCGCATAGCGCAGCATGCCGCCGGCTTCCGCCTGGCTCTCGAGTACCGTCACCTGATGTCCGAGCAGCGCCAGGTAAAATGCGCAGGTCAGACCGGAAGGCCCCGCACCCACCACCGCGATGCGTTTGGAAGTGGACGCCATTTTGCGCTTTACCAGGCGGTCGGCAGCGTTTTCGAATTCATCCGAAAGCAGCACCGAATCGGCGATGAAACGGTGCACCTCGCGCATGTTGACCGCCGCATCCAGTCCTTGCCGGCGGCAGCGGTTGTCGCAAGGGTGCTGGCAGACGCGGCCGGTGGAAGCCGGCAGCGGATTATCCAGAATCACGGAGTCGAACGCGTCATTCGTCCGGCCTTGCATCAGGAGGTCGAGGAAGCGCGGAATATTCATGTGCAGTGGGCAGCTGTTCTCGCACGACGAGAGCGCCAGGCTGTCGCACACGCCCGCCCGGCAGCGCCTGGCGATGATGTGGTCGTCGAACTCGTGCCGGAAGTGCCGCATGGTGGTGAGCACCGGGTTGGGCGCGCTCTGGCCCAGCCCGCAGAGCGAGGTGTCGCGAATCATCCGGCCCAGTTCGTCGAGCAGGTCGAGCTGCGCCGCGGTCCCCACGCCGCGCGACAGACCATTCAGGATTTGGAGGGCCTGGTCGAGCCCGGCGCGGCAGGGCACGCATTTGCCGCATGATTCCGAGTGCGTAAATTCGATGAAGAAGCGTGCGATATCCACCATGCAGTTGTCTTCATCCATTACCACCATGCCGCCGGAGCCCATGATGGAACCGAGCTGCGCCAACGTTTCGTAATCGACGGGCGTATCGAACATCTCGTGCGGGATGCAGCCGCCCGACGGGCCGCCGGTCTGCACGGCCTTGATGGTGCGGTCCTTGAGGGCTCCGCCTCCGACATCGTAGACGAAGTGTGAGAGTGGCGTGCCCAGCGGCATCTCCACCAGCCCGGTGTTGACTACTTTGCCGACCAGCGAGAAGACCTTGGTGCCCGCGCTCTTGGTGCTGCCGGTTTCCGTAAACCACGCCGGCCCCTTGATCACAATGGGCGCGATGTTGTACCAGGTTTCGACGTTGTTGATGTTGGTCGGTTTGCCGAACAGGCCCTTGTTTGCCGGGAAGGGCGGACGCGGGCGAGGCCGCCCGGCCTGGCCTTCGAGCGAAGCGATCAGCGCCGTCTCCTCGCCGCAGACGAAAGCGCCGGCACCTTCCACCAGCTCGATATCGAAGTGGAACGGCCGGCCGAGAATGTTCGAGCCAACCACGCCGTAGTCGCGCGCCTGCTCGATGGCGGACGTCAAGCGATGCACGGCCAGCGGATATTCCGCGCGCACATAGATGATGCCGTGCGACGCACCGGTGACGTATCCGGCGATCAGCATGCCTTCGAGCAGCGAGTGCGGATCGCTTTCGATCTCGTTGCGGTTCATGAACGCGCCGGGATCGCCTTCATCCGCGTTGCAGATGATGTACTTCGGACTGCCGCTGGCCTTCGCCAGAAATTCCCACTTGAGGCCCGTGGCGTAGCCGGCGCCGCCACGCCCGCGCAGTTTAGCCGCTTTGATCTGTTCAATTACCACATCCGGCTTGCCATCGATCAGAACCTTATATAAGGCCTGGTAGCCGCCCACCGCGATGTACTCATCGATGTCTTCCGGCGAGATGAGGCCGCAGTTGCGCAGCACGATGCGTTTCTGGCCGCTGAAGAACGGAATTTCGGACCACAGCGGCAGTTCCGGAAACCCCGTCCCGTAGCGAATGTGGGCGGTCAGGTGGTCCCATTCGTCGATACGGCACCAGGCGAGGTCGGGCGGCACGGTACCCTGACTGATCGCGGCCACAATACGCCGGGCATCGGAGGCCTGCACCTGCCGCATGAGAACGATGGGACGGCCGGGCATCCATGCGCTGACCATCGCCTCGTGCGAGCACGCGCCAAAGCAGCCGGTCGGGACCAACCGGATATCCATGCCATCGCGCTCGATGGTGTCGTGCAGAGCCTGGTACACGGCCTCAGCCCCGTTGCCGCGTCCGCACGTCCCCATGCCCACCGTGATCCGCGGTGCCGCCGGCTGGAGCTTGGCCATGCCCGCTTCGCGAACCGCGCTGAAGGTACCGATATCCTCGATGTGGCTCATTGCGGGTTCTCCTCCGCCAGCGCGGACACCTCGCGCGCCAGCGCGCCCTCGTTCATGTGGCCGCAGATACGGTGATCCAACTCGACCACCGGCGCCAGTGCGCACTGTCCGAAGCAGGCCACGGTGCGGACGGTGAATTTGCCATCCGGTGTGGTCACCACCAGCTTGTCCGCGCCGTTTGAGTTTTCTTCCAGGCCCAGTTCCAGACGCGTGCTCTCCAGCAGGCTGCGCGAGCCGCGCGCGTGGCAGGCCGTCCCGCGGCAGATGCGGATGGTGTGATCTCCCTGGGGCGCCAGGTTGAACAGCGCATAGAACGTGACCACGCTGAAAATCTGGGTCACGGGCACGTTCGTCTTGGCTGCGATATAACGCAGGTCCTCGGCGCAAAGAAATTTACGGGGATTGTGCTCCTGAACGGCTTCAAGAATCCCGAGCAGCGCACCGGGCCGGCCGCGGTGCCGGGCGATCACTTCGTCGATGAAGACGAAGTCCTGTGAGATGTTGGCCACATCATAGTTTAATACCTTGTAGTCCTCTGCGTGAGGGCCATGCCGCCTGGTGTGAAGATGCACACGCACTCCGATTCGAATGTGACAAAGCGCCTACACAATCCCGGGCTCGAATTGATCCAATGAAGCTTGGCAATCCCACGGCACGACGCTCCGACACCGGGAGGGACAAGTCTATAGAGGGCAGTGGACCTTGCTCATCGAGTAAATACAGCGGGCCCGCGCTCTCGTGCGGCGTCCTCATCCTGCTGGTCCTTGCGATCCACATCCCGTTCTTGCGGCTGGCTTACTTTTGGGACGAGGCTGGTCACTTCATACCGGCTGCGCGGGACATCCTGCAGTCCGGACGCTGGATCCCCACATCCACTCCACCGAACATTCACCCTCCCGGCTTAATGGCGTACCTCGCGATCGCCTGGCGAGTGGCGGGATTCACTCCCGTAGTGACACGGCTGGCGATGCTCTTGCTCGGCGGCTTGAGCCTGGCGGCGGCACTGCTGCTCGCGGAAGAGTTGTGCCGGGACCACGTGCCGTCCTATCTCACGGCGCTGCTGCTTCTCGTTTCGCCGCTCTTCTTTGCACAGTCGATGCTGGCGCAACTGGATGCTCCCGCCATGCTGTTCACTACGCTCGCGCTCCTTTTCTATTTACGCGGGCGGATCGCTACTTCGGCGGCACTCTGTGTGATTTTGACCGTCGTCAAGGAGACCGGCGTCATTGTCCCAATCGTCTTCGCTGCCGACCTGATATGGCAGCGCCGCGGCCGCGAGGCCCGGTGGTTCGGTTTGCCGGCCCTGATCCTGGCTGTCTGGGTCGGGGTACTCGACTATCGAACCGGTCATTGGGCGGGCAGCGCGGAGTTCGCCCGCTACAATCTTCAATACCTTCTGGACCCGTTTCGCATGACCGTGTCGCTCCTGCGCCGTTGCTACTACCTGGCGTTCGCGAACTTCCATTGGATCGGAGCAGCGGCGATCGTCTGCGCCTGGAAGAAAATCGGCGGTTTCCGCTCGCCGCGATGGCGTGTCGCCTCTTTGCTTGCCGCGGTGCATGTGGCCGCGGTCGTCATACTGGGAGGAGCGAATCTTGAGCGTTATTTGCTGCCGATCATGCCGATCGTTTACGCGGCGATGGCAATGGCGATCGCAGCGATTGAGCCGGCGCTTCTGCGGACAGCGGTTTCCGCTGCCCTGGTGACGGGCGTGGCCGCAGGCAACTGGATGAACCCTCCCTACCCTTTCCCGTACGAAAACAATCTGGCGCTGGCGGATTTCACGGGGCTCCAAATGAAGGCCGCGCAGTATCTGGCGCGCCGCTATCCGGCTGCGCGGATCGATACAGCCTGGCCTCTGACTCTGGAGCTCACCGACCCGACACTCGGCTATATATCCAGGCCACTGTTTGTAAGTTCGATTACCGATCTTACACCGGCATCCCTAAAGAGAGTCGACTGGAAGCACGTGCAGGTATTAGTTATTTTCTCGAAGACATGGCAATCCCGGCCCAACCTAATGCAGTTCGCTCCGGTGCGTTCTCTTTGGGAGAACCACTACGAGAAGCTGCCGGCAACCCGCCAACAGGCAGCCGCGATCATCCCGTTCCCGCGTACCAGGCATTTTGAGCAGCGCGGCCAGTGGGTGGATATATATGTTACTTCGAACGCACCGGCCGCCTCGCAGATCGCAAATCCCGCGCAGGAATCGCGGGACGACGGTTTCCAGGAGCACGAACCAGCGGGTGGTAGAGCGTCCCGCGTCACATCCTCGCGGTCATCAGCGATCCGCATGCGAACAGCCCGGTAGTAGGATTGGGAGCGTGCGGTTCCCGAAATCATACGCCTTAGGGATTGCTACGGCAGTTGCCTTACTCGCGGTGGCCCTTTTGACGGCTGTCTACTTCTATATGCAAGCATCCTTGCACGATTAGCCGCACCAATGTGTGCTAGCGCGCGGGCGCCCCTCCTGGAAGGTTCTCTCTCCCACGCACCAAGGTCCGCACTCGTGGACATTTGCTTCTCTGCGCCCCATCATGAGAGCCGGACCTCCCTTACAGATGCATTGGCACTTTCAGCCGTGGGCGAATACTCTTACCAGGCTGGTTCTAGTTGGTGCGTTGATTTTCGTGACGGCGTTCGTCTGGGGTGGCGCCCTGATCGTGCGCTCGCCATATGAAACGCGGCAGAATGTACCGCGGGAGCAGCCGGTCCCTTTCAGCCACAAGCATCACGTTGGCGGTTTGGGACTTGATTGCCGCTACTGCCACCTGACCGTGGATGTTTCGAGTTTTGCAGGCATCCCCCCGACCAAGATCTGCATGAATTGCCATTCCCAAATGTGGGCGGTCGCGCCGGCGTTGGAACCGGTGCGGGAGAGTTATCGAACCGGGAAGTCTATCCAATGGACGCGGGTAAACGACCTTCCGCAGTTCGTCTATTTCGACCACAGCATTCACATCCATCAGGGGATCGGCTGTTCCAGTTGCCACGGGAGGGTCGATCAGATGCCCCTGACACTGCAGGCGGAGCCGCTGACGATGGCGTGGTGCTTGGATTGCCACCGCAACCCGGAGATGCAAGTCAGGCCGCGGGACAAAGTCTTCGATATGAGCTATAGGCCGCCGGACAACCAGGCGGAGATGGGCCGGCGCCTGGTCAAAGAGTACGGAATTCGAAGACTAACGAGTTGTTCCACATGCCATCGATAAATTCGAGAGACGAGAGCTTCGTACCTTTGGATTCGCTTGCCGGAACACCCCCGGATCCAATCGCGCCTTCACGCCGGCGCTTCCTGGAACTGATGGGCGCTTCCCTGGCAATGGCGGGAGCGGCCGGATGCACGCGGATGCCGACGCAATTCATCATGCCGTACGTCGATCCGCCCGAGAATGCGGTCCCGGGAGTGCCTTCCTACTACGCTACGGCCTGCATCGTCAATGGCGTGGCGGAGGGCGTAATCGTCGAGAGTCATCTCGGCAGGCCAACCAAAGTCGAGGGAAATCCGAACCACCCCGCCAGCCTGGGCGCAACCAGCGTTCACGGCCAGGCCTGCGTGTTCGATCTCTACGACCCCGATCGCGCCAAAGAGATCACCGAACAGGGGGAGTTCCGCGAGTGGGACGCGTTCCTGGTCCGGTTCCGGCGGGCTGCTCGAGGGGCTCCGGGGGCGCGCGGCGGCGACGGACTATTCATTCTGACCGACACCGTCACATCGCCGACCTTGGCAAGCCAGTTAGCGGCCGTGATGGCCGCATTTCCGAAGGCCAGCGTGCATCATTACGACCCGGCCGGATCCGAGTCGGCTCGCGCCGGTGCCCAGCTTGCGTTCGGGCGTCCGGCACATTCCTACTATCGACTCGACCAGGCCGAGGTAATTCTGAGCCTCGATTCCGACTTCCTGGCGTGCGGGCCGGGAAGCACGCGCTATGCCCATGATTACGCATTCCGGCGGCGCGTCCGCGGTTCGAATACGGCGATGAACCGCCTGTATGTGGTGGAAACGGCGATGACATCCACCGGCGGCAAGGCCGAGCATCGCTTGCCGCTACGTTATGGCGAGATCGAATCCTTTGCGCGGGATCTCTCGGCGGCCATATCCGGTGGTGGGAGCGCGCCAACGGCGACCGGTCATGCAGCTTGGATCGACACCGCCGCTCGAGGATTTGCTTGCCCACCGCGGAGCCTGCGCGGTCGTTTGCGGCGATACACAGCCACCAGCCGTCCATGCGTCTGACGCACTGGATGAACAATGCTCTCGGGAATACCGGTAAGACGGTCATTTACACGGACCCCATTACGATCGGTCCCGCCCACTCCGATCCCGTCTCCTCGCTGCGCGAACTGGCGGACGCACTGGATGCCGGCAGAGTGCAGTTACTGGTCATGCTGGGCGGGAATCCTGTGTATGACGCTCCAGCGGACTTCGATTTTGGCTCAAATCTGGCCAAGGCCAACATCTTCGGTTCACCTGTCTCTGCACCGCAATGAGACCTCGGCGCTGTCGCACTGGGTGGTGCCCGAGACACCACTTTCTCGAAGATTGGGGCGATGCCCGCGCCATCGACGGCACGGTGACGATTCTTCAGCCCCTGATTCTGCCTCTCTATTCCGGCCAGTCCCGCGCGGAACTGCTGGACGCGATGCTTCGCCAACCACCCAGAGCCGCATATGATATCGTGCGATCGTACTGGCAGGGCAAGGCGGTGCGGCGGACTTCGAAACGTCGTGGCGGCAGTCGGTCCGTTCGGGCGTGGTTGCCGATTCGGCCCTGCCGCCGATCACGCCGCCGCTCGCAAACGCACCTCCCCCGGCCGCCACAGCTGCCGCCGGCAACGGGCTCGACCTGCTCTTCCGGCCCGATCCGTATCCTGCTGGACGGCCGCTACGCGAACAATGCGTGGCTTCAGGAGCTTCCCAAGCCGATTACGAAACTGATGTGGGATAACGCCATTCACCTGAGCCCGCGTACCGCCAAACGGCTCGAACTCGACAACCAGCATCACGTGGAGTTGAAATACCGCGGGCGCTCGGTGACGTGGCTCGGTTTGGATCTCTCCCGGGCAGGCGGATGAGACCGTCGATCGTGCAACTTGGCTACGGCCGCACGCACGCCGGCAGAGTAGGCAATGGTCCTGGGTTCGACGCCTACCCGTTGCGCTTCTCCGATGCGCTCTGGGCCGGAACAGGCGCGGAGGTGCATGCGATTTCCGGATCCTACCCGCTGGCCACCATGCAGATGAACCAGCGCATGGAGGACCGCGACATGGTGATCTCCGAGCCCGTCGCCACTTACATCGAAGATCCCGAATTCGCAAAAAAGCGAATCGAAATTCCGGAGAAGGAAGAGACGCTGTATCCGACGTGGGAGTACACGGGCTACGCCTGGGGAATGAGCATCGATCTCACGCGCCTGCGTGGACTGCATGGCCTGCGTGGTGGCCTGCCAGGCAGAAAACAACATTCCCGTGGTCGGAAAAGAGCAGTGCCTGTTCCACCGCGAAATGTACTGGCTGCGCGTGGACGCCTACTACGAGGGTCGCCGACGAACACTCCCGCCATGCGTTACCAGCCGGTGCCCTGCATGCATTGCGAAGACGCGCCCTGCGAACTGTGTGTCCGGTGGCCGCCACCGACCACAGTTCCGGACGGCCTCAATGACATGATTTACAACCGCTGCATCGGCACTCGCTACTGCTCCAACAACTGCCCTTATAAAGTGCGCCGCTTCAATTTCCTGCTGTTCAACGACTGGGTCACCGAACAGCTCAAGATGCAGCGGAATCCCGGACGTGACGGTACGCAGCCGCGGCGTCATGGAGAAGTGCAGCTACTGCGTGCAGCGCATCCGCGAGGCGGAGATCCGCTCCACCGACGAGAACCGCTATATCCGCGACGGCGAAATCCAGACCGCCTGCCAGCAGGCCTGCCCCACGCAGCGCCATCACCTTCGGCGACATCAATAACCCGGCCAATCACGTGGCACGCCTGAAGGCCGAGAAGCTGGACTATCCGCTGCTCGGCGGACCTCAACACGCGGCCGCGAACCACCTACCTGGCCGAACTGCGGAATCCAAACCCCGACCTGAAGGAGGACGAAGGCATGACGGTCGACGAGAAGCAGCGCTGCTTCCGCGCGCCGCCCGGAACCCGGCACCACGGCAGTGATCGTCGCGCCCGGAACCACTTTCCACGACGTCACCGAACAGATCACCTCCGTCGTGCTCTCCGGCCGATGTCCCCGAGCCGTGGTTCTGGATTTTTATAGTCGGCTTGACGGTCGCTGCTGATGTTCCTCGATCGGCGTGACCGCCCTGATCAGTACGGGCGTCGGGATCTTCGGCAACAACATTCCGGTGGCGTGGGCCTTTCCCATTACGAACTTCGTCTGGTGGATCGGAATCGGCCACGCCGGCACGCTGATCTCGGCGATCCTGCTCCTGCTGAATCAGAGCTGGCGAAACTCCATCAACCGCTTTGCGGAAGCCATGACGATCTTCGCCGTGGCCTGCGCCGGCATGTTTCCCGCTGCTCCATCTGGGCCGCCCGTGGATCTTTTACTGGATTCTGCCCTACCCGAACACTCTCACCATCCAGCCGCAGTTCCGCAGCCCGCTGGTGTGGGATGTCTTCGCCGTCTCGACCTATGCCACCGTCTCGATCCTGTTCTGGTATCTGGGGCATGATCCCCGACCTGGCTTCGGTGCGCGACCGCGCCACAAGCCGGACTGAGTACTTCGTCTACGGCCTGCTGGCGCTTGGCTGGCGGGGGCGTCGCGGCACTGGCGCTGGCACAAGACGGCCTCGAAGCTGCTCGCCGGCCTGGCGACGCCGCTGGTGCTTTCGGTCCACACGGTGGTCAGCTTCGATTTCACCATCGCCATCCTGCCGGGCTGGCACTCCACGATCTTTCCGCCCGTACTTTGTGGCGGGCGCGATCTTCTCGGGCTTTGCCATGGTGCTGGTGCTCGCGATTCCGCTCCGCAAGTGGTACCACCTGCGAAAACCTGCTGACCGAACGGCACCTGGAAAACTGCGGCAAGCTGATGCTGGCAACCGGACTGGTGCTGGCGTACACCTACGTCATCGAGCCGTTCACGTCCTGGTACAGCGGCGACAAGTTCGAAATGTACGTGGTCCACAATCGCGCCACCGGCCCGTTTGCCTGGACTTTCTGGTCGGTGATTGCCCTAAACGTGGCAATTCCGCAGCTGCTCTGGTGGAAGCGCAATCCGCACCAACACGACCATTCTGTTTCTCATCTCGCTCGACGTGCTGGTGGGGATGTGGGTGGAGCGCTACATGATCATCGTCACCAGTCTGCATCGCGATTTCATGCCATCTTCCTGGAACAACTACGCGGCTACCGGCTGGGATAACGCGGTCCTGTATGGTTCCGTCGGCCTGTTCATCGTGCTGTTCTTCCTGTTTATTCGCTTCTTCCCGATGATCTCCATGTTCGAGGTTCGCGAACTGCTGCCGTTCTCCAAACCGGGTGGAGGGTCCGAAAAATGAGCCGCGTCGTGACCACGTACGGCATGGTGGCCGAGTTCGACGATCCCGGCGACCTGGTTGAGGCGGCGCGCGCGGCGCGTGAACGCGGCTACCGGCGCATGGAAGCCTACTCGCCTTACCCGATCAAGGAGCTCGATGAAATCCTGCCGATGTGGAATCTGCTCCCGGTGGTCGTGTTTATCGCGGGTGTAATTGGCGCCTTCACCGCCTTCTACATGCAATACTTCATCGCCGCGATCGTTTACCCGGTGAATGTCGGCGGACGTCCGTTGAATAGCTGGCCGCCGTTCATCGTGATTACCTTCGAACTAACTATCTTATTCGCCTCCTGCGCGGCCTTCTTCTCGGTGCTCTTCTTCTCCGGTTTTCCCGCGCCCTACCACCCGATGTTCCGTATCCCGGAATTCCGCAAAGCTTCGGATGACGGATTCTTTCTGTGCATCGAAGCGCGCGACCCGAGATACCGACCCGGATGGCACGGCGCGCTTCCTGCAATCGCTCGAGCCAGTCCGGGTGTGGGAGGTCGACGATGAATAGATTCGTCGCTCTTCCTGCCGCTCTTGCTCCTGGCTGCCGGATGCCGGCAGGACATGTTCGAGCAGCCCAGATACAAGCCGCTGATGCCGAGCAGCTTCTTTGCCGACGGCCGTTCGGCGCGGCCCGTTCCTCCGGGAACGCTCACCTTCGGCGGAACCGAACCAGGCGAAGCCGTCGAGCAGCGGAACTACCAACGGCACCTTCGTCGCCACCATCCCTCTGCCCGTGAATGAACAGTTCCTCCAGCGTGGGCAGGAGCGCTTCGACATCTACTGCAGTCCGTGCCATGGCCGCCTGGGCGACGGCAGAGGCATGATCGCCAAAGCGCGGCTTCCTCCAGCCCGCGGACCTCAAAGCGTTCGCGGGTCCGCAACGCGCCTCCCGGATACCTGTACGCGGTGATCGCCAACGGCTACGGCGCGATGCCGGACTATGGCGATCAGTTGAAGGTCGAAGACCGGTGGGCGGTGGTCGCCTATATCCGCGCGCTGGAATTGAGCCGCCACGCGACCGTTGGCCGACGTGCCGGTCGCGGAACGGCAGAAGTTGGAGAACGCCCGATGAGTCCCTCCTACGCGCCCTCCCCCGAACTGGTAGAGACCTTGCAGCGCTGGCGGGCGCCTGCTCTCATCGGCGGAGCGGTGCTGCTGGTCGCATCCGTCATCGGCGCCTTCTTCGCCCCAGGCGATTTCTTTCGCGCCTGGCTGATTGGCTTTCTGTTCTGGCAAGGGCTGGTGCTCGGCTCGATGGCCTTTCTGATGCTGCAGTACCTTACTGGCGGCGCGTGGGCCGTGGTGACGCGGCGGACCTTCGAAGCGGCGACCCGTACACTGCCCGCTGATTGCACTCTTCTTTATCCCCCTGGCGTTCGGACTGCCCCAGTTATACGAATGGGCAAGGCCCGAACTGCGTGCGGCGCAGTCATTTGCTCCAGCACCGGCAAGTCTACCTGAATCCCGCGATGTTTCTCCTTCGAACGGTGTTCTATTTTGCCGTCTGGATGGTCTTCAGTCCACTTTCTAAACCGCTGGTCCACTCAGCACGACACCGAACCCGCGGACCAGCCCCGAAAACTGGCCCAACTCAGCGCACCCGGCCTGATCGTCTACGTATTTACCACGACCTTTGCAGCGGTGGACTGGGCCGAGTCCCTGCAAACGCAGTGGTACTCGACCATCTGGGGATTCCTGTTCGTTGCCAGCCAGGGTCTCACGGCGATCGGCTTCGCCATTCTCGCCATGTGGCTGCTCGGCAAGCGCGAGCCGATGTCCCAGGTCCTGCAGGCCGTCGCATTTTCACGATCTCGGCAAGCTCCTGCTGATGATGGTCATGCTCTGGGCGTATTTCTCTTTCTCGCAATTGCTGATCGTGTGGGCCGGAACCTTCCCCACGAGATCTCCTATTACCTTCCGCGTTTCGCCACCTCCTGGGGCTGGCTCGGCGTAGCGCTCATCGTGGTCCAGTTTCTGATTCCGTTTCTTCTGCTTTTGAACATGCCGTTAAAGCGGAACGCCGCGCTTCTCAGCGGAGTCGTGGCCATCGTACTGGTGATGCGGTACATGGGACTGGTCTGGTTCGTCCTTCCCGGCTATCACAAAGCCGGGTTTCATATGTCCTGGCTGACCGTGGCAGTACCGCTGGGCTTGGGCTGCATCTGGCTGTGGGCGTTCTTCGGCGAATGGATGAAACGGCCGCTGTTGCCTCTACACGACGCCGCAACTGGAGGAGACATTGGTTCATGAGACTGAATGACCGGCTGGCGAGGTTAGTGGCCCGTGTCGCAATCCTGCTCGGTGCGGCCCGGGGGATTGCACCCGCCATCCAGGAAGTATCCGGAGGCGAGGAGCCGATCCGATCCATCAGGAGACCGGCTTCGAGTCGGCGATGTCAACATCCGCGCAGTCCTGATTACCGGCGCAGGCGTCTTCTCGGACTATGGTTGGTCGTCCTATTGACTTACCCGCTCTTTGTGTACTTTCGATCGGCGAGCGGGCCGCCGATCAGTCCATGCCCCTCCGCTACCGCCTGAGCCTCGGTTGCAGGCCGATCCGCATCAGCGATCTGCAAGACGTGAGCGCCTACGAATACGGCGAGTTGAATGGATACCACTGGGTAAACCGCGCGGCGGGGATCGTCTCCATACCGATCGACCAGGCCATCGGCACGATTGCGGCGCGGGGAATTCCGCCCCAGCCGGCGCCTCCCGGGATGACTTACTTCACCCCGGAAGCCGGAACCCGCGAAACGGGTTTCGAAGGGAAAGTCGAACCAAGATGAAACTATCGTCGACCATTGCGATGATTCCCGTGTTGGCGGCAGCCGCCTTTGCCGCCACTCCACCGGACAAGCCGCCACTGCCGAAAGATCTGCAGGGCATCGGGATCGAGCAGCTCTTGAACGCCCAGACGCCGCTGGACGCACGCTTCACGGATGAATCCGGCCGCCAGGTCCGGCTCGGCGACTATCTCGGCCGCCGGCCCGCCATCCTCGCGCTCGTCTACTATCGCTGCACCATGCTGTGCAGCTACATCCTTAACGGAATCGTATCCGGCCTCCGTCCCCTTTCGCTCAGGCCAGGCCGCGATTTCGACGTGATTGCCATCAGTATCGATCCCTCGGAAGGATCCGGCCCTGGCCGCCGAGAAACGGCGACAACTATTCCCGGTCGTACTCCAAGACGCTACGGCACGCAGGGCTGGCACTTCCTGACCGGCGACGAGAAGAACATTCATGCCGTGGCCGACGCAGTCGGCTTTCACTACCGCTACGATCCCAAGACGAAAGTGTTCCTCCATGCCAGCGGCATCATGGTGCTCACGCCGCAAGGCCACGTCGCGCGCTACTTCTATGGCGTCGAGTACGCGCCCAAGGATCTGGAACTCGGCCTGGTCGAAGCTTCCGCCAACCGCATCGGATCGCCGGTGGACCAGATCCTGCTGTTCTGCTACCACTACGACCCGGCCACCGGGAAGTACGGCGCCGCCGTGATGAACCTGCTCCGGGTCTCAGCCGGTGCGACGCTGCTCGCACTTGCTGGTGGTGCCCTCATCATCCTGTGGCGGCGGGATCTTCGTAAGCCCGCGCTTACCGCAGATGAGGTCCACCGGACTATGAACTCCCTGCAGCTACTACCTGAGTCGGCATCCACCTTCGCCAACTCCAGTGGAACTGGCTCTTCTGGATGCTGGTCGCCGTCTGCGGGCTGGTGGCAAGCGGCATCGCGGTCACGTTGATCTATTGGACGATCCGCTATCACCGCAAGAGCGAAAACGAGCTGCCGCCGCAGATCGAAGGGAACATCAAGATCGAAACGGCCTGGACGGTGATTCCCTTCTTCATCTTCATGGGAATCTTCGGCTGGGGCGCCAAACTCTATTTCAACATCGAGCAGCCTCCGGACAATGCGCTCGAACTGTCTATGTGGTCGCCAAACAATGGATGTGGAAGCTGCAATACACCAACGGGCAGCGGGAGATCAACACACTGCATGTGCCGGTCGGCGAGCCAGTCAAGCTCATCATGACCTCTCAGGATGTCATTCACAGCTTCTTTGTGCCGGCGTTCCGAGTCAAGCAGGACGTGCTGCCCGCGGCGCTACACCACCTCTGGTTCCAAGCGACCAAGCCGGGCAAGTACCACCTGTTTTGCGCCGAATACTGCGGCACCAAACATTCCGGCATGATCGGATGGGTTTACGCCATGGAGCCGCACGATTTCAAGCACTGGCTCGAACAGGGCGGCGCGGAGGGCTCGCTGGCATCCACGGGCGAAAAGCTGTTCCACCAGTTCGGCTGTTCCAACTGCCATCATTTCGAAACCCAGGGCCGCTGCCCCATGCTGCGCGGTCTTTACGGCCGAGCCGGTCCGGCTGAGAGGTGGCCAGACGATCGTCGCCGACGAGACCTATCTCCGGCGCAAGATTCTGAATCCGCGCGACCAGTTGATCGAAGGCTTCGACCCGATCATGCCGACCTTTCAGGGCCAGCTTACGGAGGAACAAGTGGTCGCTCTGATCGCCTACATCAAGTCTATCGGTCCGCAGCCGGGGACGGAGACAGCCGAGCAGTCCCGGAACGGCGACCCAAAGCTATGGACAGACAGAAGGGCATCGGCGGCCCGGGCGCGACGTCCATCGCTGGATCCAAACCGGGGGATCGATGAGCACACCCGCGAGAATTCCAGCCACGGAGACCGCCCAACTACCTCACCGAGCGCACGCGGCATCCGCTCCTGGCTCCTGACTACCGACCACAAGCGCATCGCGCTGCTCTACGTCGCCTCGGTCACGACTCTTCTTCTCGATCGGCGGCGTCTTCGCGTTCCTGATGCGTCTGGAGCTTCTGACGCCGGAAACCGACCTGGTCTCGGCCCACACTTACAACGAGCTGTTCTCGATGCACGGAATCATCATGGTCTGGTTCTTCCTGATTCCCTCGATCCCAAACACGTTGGGCAATTTTCTGATTCCGATGATGATCGGCGCCAAGGATGTCGCCTTTCCCGAAGCTGAATCTCGCCAGTTGGTACGTGTTCATGCTCGGGCGCGATGCGTAACGCTCTACTCGATGTTTCGCGGCGGCGTCGATACCGGCTGGACCTTCTATACGCCGTTCAGCACCGATCTACTCGCATACCTACGTGGTGGGAGCCGCGCTCGGGAATCTTCATTTCGGGCTTTGCCTCCATCATGACCGGCCTCAACTTCATCGCCACCATCCACCGGCTGCGCGCGCCGGGAATGACGTGGTTCCGCCTGCCGCTCTTCATCTGGTCGCATTACGCCACCAGCGTGATCCTCGTGCTCGCCACCCCGGTTCTGGCGGTAACCCTGCTGATGGTCGCGGTGGAGCGCATCTTTCACGTCGGCATCTTCTCCCCTGCCCTGGGCGGCGATCCGGTGCTCTTCCAGCACATGTTCTGGTTCTACTCGCACCCGGCGGTCTACATCATGGTCCTGCCCGGCATGGCGGTGGTCAGCGAACTGGTCGCCGCCTTCTCGCGCAAGCCGGTATTCGGTTACACCTTCGTCGCATTCGCCAGCGTCTCGATCGCCGTCATCGGCTTCCTGGTCTGGGGCCATCACATGTTCGTCGCCGGACAGAGCATCTATTCGGCCATGTACTTCTCCATCCTCAGCTACGTGGTCGCCGTTCCCTCCGCAATCAAGGTATTCAACTGGACGGCGACCATCTACAAAGGCTCCATCTCCTGGGACACGCCGATGCTCTATGCCATCGGATTCATCGGCCTGTTCACCATCGGCGGCATGACCGGCCTGTTTCTGGCGGCGCTCGGGCATCGACGTCCATGTTACCGACACTTATTTCGTGGTCGCGCACTTTCACTACATCATGGTGGGCGGCACGGTCATGGCCTTCCTCGGGCGGTATGCACTACTGGTGGCCCAAGATCAGCGGCAAGATGTACCCGGAGGGCATCTGCGAAACTCTCGGCCCTCACCGTGTTCCTCGGCTTCAACCTGACGTTTTTCCCGCAATTCGTTCTTGGGTTACCTGGGGATGCCACGGCGGTATGCCGCCTATCCACCCGAATTCCAATACCTGCACATCCTCTCGACGGCGGGCGCCACCATCCTGGGCGTCGGCTACCTGATGCCCCTGATCTACTTCTTCTGGTCCTGGCACTACGGGCCGGTCGCGCCGCCCAATCCCTGGCGGGCCACGGGGTTGGAATGGCAGACTCCCTCGCCGCCCCCCAGCCACAACTTCGAGACCACTCCCGTGGTGACCCGCAAGGCCTATGACTACGAGGGGATGAAGGAGGAACTTGGCCTTGTCTAGTCCGACCCAATTGATGCTGCGCGACCAGTATAGGCACGCCGGAGCAGCAGCGCGAAACCGCCACCTTCGGAATGTGGATCTTTCTGGCGACCGAGGTCATGCTCTTCGGCGCACTGTTCACGGCATTCTCCGTATACCGGATGCTACTACACGCGCGGCTTCGACGAAGGCAGCGCCGAAATGACCATTGTGCTCGGCGCCATCAATACGGCGGTTCTGATCACCAGCAGCCTCACCATGGCCCTGGCCATCTACAGCGCGGCGCTCGGCAAGATGGTGCGGACTTACTTCCTCCTGCTCACTACCGCGGCCATCGGAGTGGTGTTCCTGGCGATCAAGTTCACCGAATACTATCAGCATTACCAGATGCACAAGGTTCCGGGCGTCTGGTTCGAGTCGCACTCACCTGAAGCGGGAGCCGTGCAGCTGTTCTATGTGTTCTATTTCGCAATGACCGGGCTGCATGCCGTCCACATGACTATCGGTATCATCCTGGTCGTGATCTTCGCGTTACGCACGGCCGGCGGATCGTTCAATGCGGAGTATCACACGCCGATCGAAGCTCTGGGTTTGTATTGGCACTTTGTGGACATCATCTGGGTATTTCTGTTCGCCCTCTTTTATATTCCGGGGTTGCATCGTTGATATGTCACAGCCTGCCGTTTCCGCGAAAACGTATCTGCTGACTTACGTCGCCCTGCTGGTCCTGACGCTCTCGACCACGTTGATCGGCTATATCGATCTGGGCTGGGGCAGCATGTTCATTGCAGTGACCATTGCAACCATCAAGGCGAGTCTGATTGCGTTGTTCTTCATGCATGCTCTGGTAGAGAAGAAGCTGGTATGGCTGGTCATTGCCGGTGCGCTGATGTGGTTCCTGATTCTGGTTACGCTCACGATGGGTGACTACATCACACGAGGTTGGATCTCAGCCGCCGGGAGCTAGGCGCGGCGGGTGCCGGCCCTCGAAGAGAACGCCGCTCCATCGATCAGCGGCCGCCTATTCCGGCAACCGGACGTCGTCTACCAGCCTTCGGGCAATCTGCGGCGGCGTAGGATCTATCTCGCTGAGCCTGAGGCGGCCTATCACGTAGGCGCCGGCTGCCGCGAATGCGAGCAGAATTCCCATCAGCAAGGACGCGAGCCAGACCGGCATGACCAGGGACATCGCCGCTATGCAAGTGGTGACGAAGCAGGCGGCAGCCAGGAGGCCGGCTAAGGCCGCGCTGGCCAGTACACCGCCGGTCTTGGCGACTTTGCGCACCAGTTCGCCGAGTTCCGCGCGCGCCACCTGAACTTCGGCTCGGACGATGCGGCTGACATCGTCGGAAATGCTTTGTACGATTTCCCCCAAAGGACGAGCTTCAGGGCTATTCTGTGGGAGAATCACCTCGGATCGGTTCGGCATTTCGCTCCTCTCTCCTGATCGGGTAATCTTCGGGCAGCACGTGAGGTGCCGCTGTCCCTCCCGGTGGGATTATAGAGGTCAGACGCCACGAACGCGCCTCACGGTGCTTCCCGCGTCGTTCAGTAATCCCAGAGGAAACGAAGGGAGGGAACTCACGATCTGCAAAAGACTCTGAGCGTTTTGAAAATGGAGCGGGAGACGGGGTTCGAACCCGCGACGTCCAGCTTGGGAAGCTGGCATTCTACCACTGAATTACTCCCGCCCTTCGGCGAATCCGAGACTCTACCGTTCTCCGCCTGTTCGGACGTCTCCGAACTACATTCTAGCGCAAAAAACCCAGCGCATTTTAGACGGCTGGCGAGCCGTCCGCCAGGCGGATTCTCAGAGCCACCGGATATTGCAGGAGTGATCAATGCGGCGGACTGCGGCGCTGAAGGTCCGGTAAAAGCTGGGCGAAGCCCATCGTACCGGTGAATCCGAATCGATCACCGCCGACACCCTCCGGCCGGCAAAGGTGAATTTTACGTTGAGTTGCTCGACGTTGAGAGACGGATCGCTCCGCCAGGATCTCTCAAAATCTTCCTCGCCGATTGCCGTACTGAGCTCCGCGATGAACCTCTGCATCGAGATCACCTCATCATGATGGCAACCAAGAAGGGGCCTATCACGACCCAATCATAACCTTTTATAGATCCAGCGGGAATCAGGCCCGATACAACGTCTATGGCGCGGATCATTTAGATCCGCGGTGGCGCTCGTACGCCTTCCAGATCTCCGAGGCTGCTGCCTCGTAGCGTTCTTTATCGCCGCAATTCTCATCACCGAAATCAGTCCGGAACACTTCAAACAACAGACCGTGTAGCGCAGTCAGGTGTTCAGCCTCCTGGATGCGCGAGAGCAACGCGTCTACCTCCGGATCGTACGCACCGGTATTGCGCTTGCCTTCAAGGTCGATCGGGTTGTGCCGGAAGAGGATATCACTCACGGCGCGATAGAAGCTGCCGTATTCCTTCTGAAGGGTACGATGCTGCTGGCGAGCTTCGATTTCGGGCTGCATGGTTTACTTTAACAAAGTTCATCCCCCGGGTAATTTCCGCGCGTTACCCAAAAATGCATTCGGCCTGTGTGGTCTCCGAACCGTCCCTATAATTGGGTTCCGGTTGCACGCGAAGGCGTGCGATCCTTCAGCTTTCGCCGTATGGCCTGGCTGCGCTCGCGCCGCGCCAACTTGGCCCTGCGCTCGCGGTTGAATCGTGCCTTATCTCCATTGAGGGCTGACATGTGCCCCAAGGGTAGCAGACTTTGCGGGGGCCAATCGGACAAAAAGTATCGCTCTCCACATCGAGACTTCGCCGCCGGCTAATGCATGGCCGTCGGCCGGTCCGCCCGCGCCGGCCGCTTCATCAGAAATATCAGCGGCAGCATGATCAAAAACACATACCCGAAGAACTTGAAGATATTCAGATAGGAAAGGAGCGCAGCCTGTTGCTGCACGATTCCGTAGATGGCGGCGTAAGCCTTCTTCAGCGCCGTCACCGGGTCGGCGCCCCTCGACATGAAGTACGACTGGAAGTGATGAATCTGCGCCATCGCCACCGGATTGTTCGGATTGATGTGCCGCACAAACGCGTTCTGAAAGGTCTGGCTGGTCCGCGCGACCATCGTGGTGGCCGTCGCAATCCCGATGCTGCCCCCGATATTGCGCATCAGGTTGAACAGGCTGGTGGCGTTGCCCATCTCCTCGCGCCGAATCGGGTCCATCGTCACCGTCGTCAGCGGCACGAACAGCATCGACAGAAAAAGCCCCTGGAAAAACTGCGGCCAGAACAGGTCCCAGTAGCCCGCGTTCAGATTCAGGTGCGACAGCTTTACCAGCGCGATGGTGGAACCGAGCAGCCCCACCGCCAGAAGCTTGCGCGCATCGATCTTGCCGATGATCACGCCCACCAGCGGCATCCCGCAGAACGACCCGAGGCCGCGCGGCGCGAGCGCCATGCCCGCTTTCGCCGGTGGGTAGCCCAACAGCGTCTGGATGAAAATCGGCAGCGCCACCAGGCTGCCGTAGAGCACGAACCCGAGCATCGTCATCAGGCCCGTGCCCGCCGCGTAGGTGCGGTCCTTGAAAACCCTGAGGTGCACCACCGGGTTCTGCGCCATCAGTTCGCGGATGATGAATGACGCCGAGCCCCACCGCCGTCAGAATCGCCAGCCACGTGATGAACCGCGACCCGAACCAGTCGTCCTCCTGCCCCTTGTCGAGCATGATCTGCAGCGATCCGATGCCCAGCGCCAGGAAACCGATGCCCCACATATCGATGCCTTGCGATTCCCGCCGCAGATAGGGCGGGTCGAAGATGAACATGCGGGCCATCAGAACCGCCGCCAGCCCGACCGGCAGGTTGATATAGAAGATCCAGCGCCAGCTGTAGTTGTCCGTGATCCAGCCGCCCAGCACCGGCCCCAGCATCGGCGCCACCACGATGCCGATGCCCCAGAACGCCATTGCCTTGCCCCGATCCTGCGGCGGAAACGCTTCGAGCATCACCGCCTGCGAAACCGGCTGCAGCACGCCGCCGGTCGCTCCCTGCACCACGCGGAACGCAATCAGCATCCCCAGGCTGGTCGCGAAGCCGCACATCACCGAGGCGGTCGTGAAGCCCGTCACCGCCATCATCAGCAGGCGCTTCCGGCCGAACGTCTGCGCCAGCCATCCGGTGATCGGCAGAATGATCGCGTTGGCCACCAGGTATGACGTGAGCGTCCATGTGGCCTCGGTGATACTCGCCGAAAGGCTGCCGGCGATGTGCGGCAGCGAGACGTTGACTACGGTGGTATCCAGCACCTCCATGAACGTGGCCAGCATCACCGAAACGGCGACGATCCACGGATTCACTTCCGGATGCGACCCCGGGTTCGCCGCAGTCACAATGCCGCTCCGGCAAGCCCCGACGCGCACAGCACCGCGGCGGCCGCGCGGTCGAACCCGATGCTCGAGCACAGCATCATGTGATAGAGGTGGGGATTGTTCCAGTTTTGCCCGAAGTAATGACGGACGTATTCGGAGCGCCGCTGGTCGCGCTCACGAATCAATTCCGCGGCGTCGCATCCTTCGGGCATCTGCTCGCGAATCCGCCGCACCCGATCGGCCGCCGGAGCGTAGATGTGCACGTGAAATGCATCCTCGTGCTTCTGCAGCACGCACTGCCCGCCTCGCCCCATAACCACGCACTCTCCGGCCTCGGCCGCCCTGAGGATCAAAGCGTTCCACAGGCGCGCCAAAGACTCGGCATCCCACGCTTCACGGTCGACGCGCGTGGCCGCCCCCACAAAGCCGCCTCGCCAAAGCGCCTTGAACAGCCCATGGAGCCACGGGTCCGCCGATTGCTCCGGCGAACCCTCTTCCACCTTCCTCGCCGGCAATTCAGCCAGTTTCAACACCAGGCGGTCGTCCACCAGACGCCAGCCGAGCCGTTCCGCCAACATCCGCGCGATGACCCCGCCCCCGCTGCCGTATTCCCTGCTGATCGTGATCGTGCGAACCATCCGCGCCAGCCAGTCCTCCGAAGGCGGAGCACGTAAAGTTCCGCTGTATGCGGCTTCCCTTCAGCGGCCGCTCAATAGGGCCACTTCCAGTCGCGGATCTCCGGCATGTCCTGGCCGTGTTCGCTCACGTACTGCTTGTGCTCGATCAGCTTGTCCCGCAGCGTCTGCCGGAAATGCGCCGCCACGTCGTGCAGCCGCGGCACCCGGTCGATCACGTCTCCCGCCAGGTGGAACCGGTCCAGGTCGTTCAGCACGGTCATGTCGAACGGCGTGGTGGTCGTGCCCTCTTCCTTGTAGCCGCGCACGTGCAGGTTTTCGTGATTCGCGCGGCGGTAGGTCAGCCGGTGAATCAGCCACGGGTAACCGTGGAACGCAAACACGACGGGCTTATCCATGGTGAACATCGAGTCGAAATCGCGATCGGAAAGCCCGTGCGGATGCTCCGTCGGCGGCTGCAGCGTCATCAGGTCCACCACGTTCACCACCCGGATCTTCAGGTCCGGCACGCTACTGCCGCAGCAGATCCACCGCCGCCAGAGTCTCGAGGGTCGGGATGTCGCCGCAGCACGCCATCACCACGTCCGGCTCCAACCCCGCATCGTTGCTGGCCCACCGCCAGATGCCGATCCCTTCCGTGCAGTGCAGAATCGCGGCATCCATATCCAGCCACTGCAGCGCGGGCTGCTTGCCGGCGACGATCACGTTGATGTAGTTCCGGCTGCGCAGGCAGTGGTCCGTCACCGAAAGCAGGCAGTTCGTATCCGGCGGCAGGTAGACCCGCACCACGTCCGCCTTCTTGTTCACCACGTGGTCGATGAAGCCCGGATCCTGGTGGCTGAAGCCGTTGTGATCCTGCCGCCAGACGTGCGAAGTCAGCAGGTAATTCAGCGACGCGATCGGCCGCCGCCAGCGGATCTGTCCGCGTCACCTTCAGCCACTTGGCGTGCTGGTTGAACATCGAATCCACGATGTGGATGAACGCTTCATAGCAGGAAAAGAAGCCGTGCCGCCCGGTGAGCAGATAGCCTTCCAGCCACCCCTGGCACATGTGCTCGCTCAGCACTTCCATCACGCGGCCGTCGTGCGAGATGTGATCGTCGCTCGGCAGGATTGCTTCGGTGGACATGCGGTCGGTCACTTCGAACAGCGCGGTCAACCGGTTTGATGCCGTCTCATCCGGCCCCACGATGCGGAAATTTCGGGAATCCAGGCTCATCCGCATGATGTCGCGCAGGAACTGCCCCATCACGCGCGTGGCTTCCGCCTCCGTGTTGCCGGGCTGCTCTACCTTTACCTGGTAGCCGCGGAAATCGGGCAGCTCCAGGTCCTTCAATAGCAGCCCTCCATTGGCGTGCGGATTCGCGCCCATCCGCCGCATGCCCCGCGGAGCGAGTTCGGCCAGCTCGGGAATCAACTTGCCGGTCTCGTCGAAAAGCTCCTCCGGATGGTAGCTCTTCATCCACTCTTCGAGCATCTTGATGTGCTCGGGCCGGGTCGCCATCTCCGTCAGCGGCACCTGGTGCGCACGGAACGTGCCTTCGACCTTCAGGCCGTCCACCACCTTTGGCCCCGTCCAGCCCTTCGGCGTCCGCAGCACGATCATCGGCCACGGCTGCCGGTGCGAAAACCCGTGCAGGCGTGCCTCGCGCTGAATCGAGCGGATCTCTTCGATCACGCTATCGAGCGTGCGCGCCATCTCTTCGTGCACCGTGGGCGGATCGTCGCCTTCCACGTAGTACGGATAATATCCGTAGCCCTCGAGCAGCTCCTGCAGCTCCTTTTGTGGAATGCGCGCCAGCACTGTCGGCCCGGCGATCTTGTACCCGTTCAGATGCAGGATCGGCAGCACCGCGCCGTCGCGCGCCGGGTTCAGAAACTTGTTCGAGTGCCAACTGGCCGCCAGCGGTCCGGTTTCGGCCTCGCCGTCGCCTACCACGCAGCACACAATCAAATCCGGATTGTCGAACGCCGCGCCGTAGGCGTGCAGCAGCGAATATCCCAGTTCGCCTCCTTCGTGGATCGAGCCCGGCGTTTCCGGCGCCACGTGGCTCGGAATGCCGCCCGGGAATGAGAACTGCCGGAACAGGCGCTTCATGCCTTCCGCGTTCTGCGGAATGTTGGGATAGACTTCGCTATAAGTCCCTTCGAGATAGACGTTTGCCACCACTCCCGGCCCGCCATGGCCCGGTCCGGCGACGTAGATCATGTCGAGATCGTACTTCTTGATGACGCGATTAGCGTGGGCGTATATGAAGTTGAGCCCGGGAGTAGTGCCCCAGTGTCCGAGCAGCCGGGGCTTGATGTGTTCGAGGGTGAGCGGCTCTTTCAGCAGCGGATTGTCGAGAAGGTAAATCTGTCCGACCGACAGATAGTTCGCAGCGCGCCAGTAGGCATCGATGCGGCGCAGTTCGTCCGCCGCGTTGACGGGTTCGGCCATAACTCCATCATCTACGAACCGGCCGAACCCGATCCACCGCGGCGTGCGATCTCACACAGAGTGAGGACTACTGCTCGAGTGCGGCAACACCCGGCAACTGGATCCCCGCCAGAAATTCCAGCGACGCCCCGCCGCCCGTGGAAACGTGCGAGATCTTGCTGGTGACACCCGGCCGCCTTGATCGCCTTCTCCGAATCGCCGCCGCCCACCACGCGACGTCGCGCCCGAATCGGCCACTGCCTTCGCCAGCGCGACCGTGCCCTTATCGAATGGCGGCTTCTCGAAGATCCCCATCGGCCCGTTCCAGATCACCGTCTTCGCCGCACCGATGACTTTCGCATAGGCGTCGATCGTCTTCGGCCCGATGTCCACGCCGATCTTATCGGCCGGGAATCGTCTCCACCACTTCATTCGCGCGCCCCGGCGGCAATCTCCGAAACCACCACGTGATCCACCGGCAACATCAGCTTGTCGCCGAGCTCCGCGCAGCAGCTTCTTCGCCAGTTCCACCTTATCCTCTTCCACCAGCGACTTGCCGGTCGGCAGTCCCTGCGCCTTCAGGAACGTGTAGGCCATCGCGCCGCCGATCAGCAGCTTGTCCACGACCTTCCCCAGGTTCTCGATGACTTCGATCTTGTCCGACACCTTGGCGCCGCCCAGAATCGCGACGCACGGCCGCGTCCGGATTGGTCGTCGCCATCCCGAGATATTTCAGCTCCTGCTCCATCAGCAGTCCCGCCGCGGCCTTCGGCACGAAGCTGGATCATGCCCTCGGTGGACGCGTGCGCGCGGTGCGCCGAGCCGAACGCGTCGTTCACGTAAACGTCGCACAGCGCGGCCAGCTTTTTGGCGAACTCCGGATCGTTCTTCTCTTCTTCCGCAGTGGAAGCGCAGGTTCTCGAGCAGCAGCACTTCGCCCGGCGCCGGCATCATCGCTTCCACTTCCGGACCCACGCAATCCGGCGCCATCTTCACCGGACGGCCCAGCAATTCGCGCAAGCCGCGCCGCCGCCGGCTTCAGGCTCATTTCCGGCGTTCGGCTTGCCCTTCGGCCGGCCCGAGGTGCGAAGCCAGAATGACACCGCCGCCCCGTGTTCGAGCGCGTACTGAATCGTTGGCAGCGACGCCTTGATGCGCTTATCGCTGGTGATTTCCATCTGCCCCTGCTCATTCTTTTGCAGCGGGACGTTGAAATCGACGCGGATGAACACCCGCTTTCCGTTCAGATCGAGATCGCGTATGGAGAGATAGGACATATCAGGCCTCAAATTGGGATTAAATTTGAGGTTAACATTCTTTCTCACCTCGGCGTCCCGGCAGTGAATGCGCTCTTCCTATTGCTGCGGCACCGGCACGAAAATCTGCTGCCCCTGCCGATTGATCAACAGCAATGGCGGGCGGCCACCCGAGTTCGCTAATGCTTTCTGCATGTCCTCCGGCGTCTTCACGGGCTGGCGATTCACCTGCTGGATCACATCGCCCTCCTGGATTCCCGCCTCCGCCGCCGGTCCCGAGGGATCCACTTCGGTCACGATCACGCCTTGCGTATTCGCCGGCACTCCCGCCTGCTGGGCCAACTCCGGCGTCAGCGGAGACACTCCGATACCGAGCTTCGAACTACCTGCTCCTCCGTTCTGCTGTCCGCCATTCTGCGCAGCTTCCGGCGACAACTCGGCAAGCGTGGCGTGGACATCCTGCTGGTGGCCGTTCCGCCAGATCGTCAGCGTAATCGCGGTCCCCGGCGACATCGCCGCCACCGCGTTGCGCAGCTCGTTATCGTCGTTCACCGCGTGGCCGTTGAGCGCCAGAATGATGTCTCCCGCCTTGATCCCCGCCTTATCCGCGGGACCGCCCGAGGTCACCGACCGCACCAGCACGCCGCGCACTTCCTTCATCCCCATGCTGGAGGCCAGGTCGTTCGTCATCTCCTGGATCCCCACGCCCAGCATTCCGCGCTGCACCTTGCCCTTGCCGATCAATTGGTCCATCACGCGCCGCGCCATGTTGGAAGGAATCGCGAAGCCGATCCCGATGTTCCCGCCGTTCGACGAAAGGATCTGCGAGTTGATGCCGATCAGGTCGGCCCGCGTATTGACCAGCGCGCCGCCCGAGTTGCCCTGGTTGATTGGCGCGTCGGTCTGCAGGAAGTCCTGGAAGCTGCCCGAGCCGGCCTCGGTCGATCGTCCTTTGCCGCTGATGATGCCGGCCGTCACCGATTCCCCGATCGCCAGCGGGTTCCCTACCGCCAGGCAGATATCGCCCACCCGCACCTGGTCGGAGTCGCCGAGTTTCAGATCCGCCAGGCCGCTGGCGTTGATCTTCAGCACAGCCAGGTCGCTCGGAGCGTCTGACCCGATGACCTTTGCCGGATAGGTCGACCGGTTGCTCAAGTCGACTTTGATATCCTCGGCGCCGTCGATCACGTGGAAGTTGGTCAGGATGTATCCATCCGACCGGACGATGACGCCCGAGCCCAGTGCGTGCTGCACCGTCGAGCCGCCACCCCCGCCTTGCCGCCGCGGCGCGGAGCCGCCGAAGAACTGGCGGAAGAACGGATCGTCGAAAAACGGAAATTGTTGTGGCGCCCGCATTCTGCGCGCGGAATGCACCGTGACCACAGCCGGAATCACGTGCGATACCACATCCGCATAGGAAAGAATCGGGCCGTTCACCGAGGCGCTGGAGGAGGGCAACTGCCTGGGCTGGGAAGAAGATCCCTCGCGGGACGAAAAACCTGTGCGGTTACACGCTGCCAGTGCAAGGAGAGCCGCAACCACCGATAATGTTCGGCACATACCCCATGCTTAGCACCGCGGATCGAGTGCGCGCTGTACTCTAAGATCCGAACCTAGCCGGCGTGAATCTTCGCCTGTGTGGTTTCCGCCTGCCGCAGCAGCAGAAACTCCGAGACATTCTCGGAGGTCAGCATGCCGCGCAACTGGTCTTCGGCATCCATGACCAGCGTGCAGGCTCCCGGTCCCGAGAGTTGCGGCAGCGCCTCGCTCAACGCTGTGGCCGGCGCGATCCGCGGGAACTCCCGGTCCATTGCGCTCGCCACGTAGCCCTCCGGACCTTGCGTGATCATCGCTTTCACCAGCGCCGACCGCGTAAGCAGGCCGATCACCGAATCGCCGTGCATCACCGGAAAATCGTGCTGCGACGTTGCCAGCAGCAGTTCCCCCGCCTCGCGAATCGTCTGTCCGTGCTGCAGGGTGCGAAAATCCGTGATCATCGCGGCCTCCACCGGGAATCCGGAGGTCAGAATCCGGCCCCGCGCCGCCGCGCCCTCCTGCGAGGCGCCCAGATACACGAACAGCGCCACGAACACCAGCATGAAGTTGCCGCCGAGCAGTCCGAGCAACCCGAGCAGAATCGCCAGAGACTGCCCCGCCCCCGCCGCGATGCGCGTGGCCTCTTCCTCGGGGCGCCGGAGCGCAAGAAACGATCGCAGAATCCTTCCGCCATCCATCGGATAGGCCGGCAGCAGATTAAAGACGAAAAGCAGCAGGTTGCCGAGAGCGATCCGCTCTGCCAGATTGGCGTCCGTAGGCTCGCGCAGTTGCTCCAGCGCGATCCATCCGGTGCGCGTCCACATCCAGGCCAGCAGGCCCGCCGCGATGAGGAAATTGACCAGCGGACCTGCCAGTGCGATCCACAACTCTTCGCGCGCTTTGGGTGCACGCTCGGGCCGTGAGACACCGCCGATCGGAAACATCACAATCTCGATCGTGCGGATTCCGTAATGCTTCGCCACCAGAGTGTGTCCCACCTCGTGGAGCAACACCGAGGCGAACAGCGCCAGGATATATAAGGCCGTGGTAGCGCCGGACTGCTTGCCGCCGATCCCGATGAACAGCAGGAACACCAGCAGCAGCACGAAGGTGAAGTGTAGCCGGACCGGAACTCCGAATATCTTCACCGTGCCGACGCTTCCGGCTAGGTACTCCGTCTTTCGCTTATCCTCTGAGGCCACTCAACCATTCTATGCGGTGACGATTCCAATAAACGCCCGCGCCAATTCCTGCCATCAATGCGGCTGCCGCGAGTTCACGCCGCCGCCGGATCAGGTTCCGATAATTCCAAAGAGGCTTCCGGTATTTCCAGGCAAACTTACACTTTGTGAGAGTCGTCATTTGGCACCTTCTTATCCTGCTGCAAGATGGTGTCCGTTGTGTGCCCGAGCACGCTCAGCCGGAGTACGCCCGGTCGAGCGCGGACTTCAGGTCCGCTCCCGCCGCGAACCGCGGCACCCGGCGCGCGGCCACTTCCATCGAGCAGCCGTTCTGCGGGTTGCGTACCCGCCGCGCCTTACGATGAGAGACGCCGAAAGTACCGAAGCCGGAGATCGTCACACGGTCTCCTTTCTCCAGGCTCGACTGGATTCCTTCGAGAATCGCATCCAGGGCTCGCGTCGCTTGTGTCCTGGTCAGGCTCGCATCCGAGGCAATCTTTCCGATGAGGTCTTTCTTGTTCACAAGAGGTTCCCGATGCCCGCACTTCATATCAAACCGGGAACCCGGTGTCAATGATTTTCAAACCGGGATTTTCAAACCGGGGACGACTTCAATGCCCGATCAGCCGCCTCCGGTCATGTCTGGCAGGGCCGCTACTACTCATGCCCGCTCGATCCCTACCACTGCTGGGCTGCTCTGCGCTACACCGAATTGAACCCCGTTCGCGCCGGAATGGTGACGCAGCCCGACACCTACGCCTGGTCCAGCGCCGCGGCCCATTGCGGGCAGAATCCGGATGCCCGGCTGGAGATGCGGATGCCGATGTCATCCGCCGGGATACCCACACCGGACGTCCTCTCGGTCAAGCGGATTTCGTTACCAGTTTGGAGACAACCTTGCATCGACGCCTGGCGCCTGCAAAGGGCGGCCGGCCTCGGAAGAAGCAGAACGACATCGAGCAGCGGACTTTCCGATTCGCAGACGCCTGACGGGGGCGCGGTAACGTTCCGTCCGTCCCCGTGTTTCCCCGTGTTTCCCCCGTCCCCGTGTTTCCCCCTGTTTCCCCCTCCTAATAGAATGATTTTCATCCTGTCACCACGGCGAAGTCTCTGCGTTCGTTCCCCGTGTTTTCGGAGATCCACAACGCCGGGCTGGAGGCGAGCCTCGCCGCGCGTCGACAGCTAGAACTGCGTACAGGAACTCTGGATCGTCAGGCGAAGAATTGCGCCAGTTGGAGCGACAGGCTCGCGCCCGTCACTTGCGGACCAATCGGAAATCCCCCGAAATCAGCCGATTCCGCGAAGAGGTGCAAGACTGTCCTCGTTTTCGCAGCCTGATTCACTACTCCGGCAACAGCTCGATTCACTTTAGTGCTGTAGGTTTGACGCATGTAACCGGCGTAATTCGCCGCAAAACCTCGTGGGCTCGGGTTCCTGAATGCTGCCGCGGTAGCCGGCACGAGGGCGGAAGCGGGACCGGAAATCACTTGCATCATTCTCATTCCTGCCGCGGTGTACGCCCAGCGCTTTCTCGAACTGGCTGCATGCGATGCGTAGATCACCTTGCCGCGCATAGCCGCAAAGATATAGCTTGCCACCGGAGTTTGCCCAAACGCCTCGCAAATCGACTGGCGTCCGCCAACGACGATCATTTCCTCATCGTCATCCAAGAGAATTAAATTCCCCGCGGTGACGTGTGTCTGGATCTTCCGCTTGAAGTTGCCGGCGCCGCTGGCGTTAATCGTGCGTTCGGCAATCGTCTTGGTACTGTCGGCGGTTCGCACGTCAAGAAACTCGCAGTTCACTTCCATACTCTCATTCCCTCCAGTCGGATCCTCAAAGTTGGTCTCGCAGCCGGCCTCGGACGGCCGACATTCTTTAGAGGGAGAGCGGAGGGCCGAATTCGGTCATCCCACCGCAATTTTTTTTCGTGGGGTTCCGTTATTCTAAGCCTAATGACCGATTCGCAGTGGAAGCGGGCTTTGGAACTCTACGATTCCGTGGAGAACCTGCCCAGGGACGCTGCTCTTACGCTACTCCATTCCTCGGCCGAAGATTGCGATGTGGTGCAACAGGTTACCGCAATGCTCGCGTTGGTCGACGATGGTGAATCCGGCGCCTCGCCGGATATCGAGGGATCGCATACGCAATACGCCGGCTGTTCCATTGGCCGCTACGACGTCATCAACCTGATCGGCTATGGCAGTTCGGGAGACGTCTACGCCGGCCACGACCGCGAACTGGCCCGCCCGGTTGCTTTGAAGTTCATGTCGCTGGAATCCGGTAGTGCGGCGGCTGCCGCTGAGCGTTTTATCCACGAAGCACGAGCTGCGTCGGCGCTGAATCATCCGAACTTTGTGACCGTCCACGAAGTCATCAATTGGAAATCTTCGCCGGTCATCGTCATGGAGTTGATCGAGGGGCGGCCCCTGCGGTCTGTTTGCGGATCGCCGATGCCTCTGTCGCAAGTGATCTCCATCGGTTCACAAGTCATGCAGGGGCTTGCGGTTGCCCATTCGGCCGGGATTGTCCATCGTGACCTCAAGCCGGAGAATGTGATGGTGCGGCCGGACGGCCTCGTCAAGATCTTGGATCTCGGGCTCGCCCGCCGGACTATCGCTGAATCGAGCCGGCAGAATCTGTCATTGACCGCTGGGTTGCCGGTGGGGACGCTACGTTACATGTCGCCGGAACAGTGCCGCGGCGAGCCGGCGGTAGCCGCAAGTGACGTATTCGCAGCCGGCATCGTCCTGTACGAGATGATCGCGGGCCGGCACCCTTTCCACGCCGATTCCCCGCTCGATACGGCGCATGGGATCGCATGGTCGGCTCCCCGACCTTTAAATAAGTTTCGTTCCGATGTCCCGCCGTGGATGGACTCGCTGGTCGCGAATCTGCTGGCCAAAGACGCCCCGTCGCGACCATCCGCAGCGGCAGCAGCCGAGGCGTTGGCCGCCGGCGGCAATGGCGACGTCCCGTCATCCCCGGCTCGCACAGCACGCAGATACCGGCGGGGAATGCTTGCGCTGGCATGCGCGACGGTGACCATTCTGATTGCCGGTTGGTTGTCCCGCTTGCCGCCCCGGCGAACGAATGCTTCCCCAGAGGCCCAGATTTCGCCGCTCGCAAGCTGGCTCGGCGCCGAAAGGCAGCCATCCGTATCGGCCGACGGCGCCCGCGTAGCCTTCGCGTTTCGTGGGGAGCAGGATTCGACTTCCCACATCTATATGAAGAACGTGTCGAATACCGGGTCGGTGCGGCTGACATCGGATGCGTTAGCGGATTTCCGTCCCGCTTTTTCTCCGGACGGAAAGCGAGTGGCTTTCTTGCGACAGGGGGGAGGACGGCTCCGTGTCATGGTGATCCCGTCGGGGGGCGGTGCCGAGCATCAGATCGGCGAAATCGCCGATATTCTGCGGGAATACTCCATGATGACTTGGGATCCCCAAGGCCAACACCTCCTGCTGGCCGATCGCATCAGCGGGTCCCGGTCGGAAGTGGCGCTCTTTCAGATTTCTGTCGAGACCGGAGCCCGCCGGCAGATCACTTTCCCACCGCCGGGGGCGAGCGACTGGATGCCGGCGATTTCGCCCGATAGGCGCAGGCTTGGGTACGCCCGCGTGGCCGAGAACGGACGGGGCGACGTTTGGGCGATGCCGGTTGAGGGAGGACCCGCGCAGCGCCTCACCGATACCAACGACGTGTTCTTCTGCTGGACATGGGCCGGCGATGGCAAGAACCTCCTGATCTCTTACCGGATATCGGGGCGGACTTATTTGTGGCGAAAACCGATCCATGGAGGCAAGGCGGCGCGAGTGGCCGGCCTGGATGACCAGGTGAAGGAGCTATCGATCACTCGAAAAGGAGACCTGCTGGTATACGGCTCCAGCACGGAGGATGATTTCAATGTCTGGAGATACCCGCTGCCACCGTCAACTGACGCTCCCAAGGCGATCATTGCATCGGCGGCTTATGACGGAGACGCACGCTATTCGCCGGACGGTGCTCGGATTGGATTTGCCTCAACCCGCTCCGGGCAATCGAATATTTGGCTTTGCTCGAGCGACGGCTCGGATCTCCGGCAATTGACATCGCTCGAGTCCAATGGTTACACGGCAGGCAGCCCAAGCTGGTCGCCGGACGGAAAGTGGATCGCATTCGATGCGCGCTCCGACCGGAGCGCAAGCAGTATCTTTATCGTGGGCGCATTGGGAGGCACGCCGAAGCGCCTGACCGGTCCCGGGCCGACCGATATCATTCCCACCTGGTCGCGCGATGGCCGTTGGGTCTATTTCAGCTCGGACCGCGGAGGGGGCCCTCTGCAAATCTGGAAGGTGCCGGCAGCCGGAGGAGCGCCGCTACAAGTCACACGGAACGGCGGACTTGAAAGCTTCGAGTCTCCCGATGGGCGCTATTTGTACTACACGAAGCGCGGCCGGAAGACCGGTTTTTGGCGGATGCCTCTGGCCGGAGGTGAAGAGACCTTCCTGCCCGAACTGGCGGTGGTCGCCAATCGCTACTGGCAAGGTACTCCGCAGGGCATCTACTTCGTTGCGCCCTCCGAGGTGCCGGCGCTGGAGCTGTTTCACTTCTCAGGCGGCGACGTATCACGGGTGATGAGTCTGCCGGTGCAACCCGCGGCCGTAGGTGGTGGATTGTCGATTTCCCGTGACGGTAGGAGCTTCCTCTATATGCAGGCGGATGTCGCAACGTCGAACCTGATGGTGGTCAGGAACTTTCATTGAACGCCGCATTGGCAGGCCGTTGCTAGACTATTCCCATGGTGCCGGTGGTCTCGAGTCAAACCATTAGCCGGCTCATGTCCGCCCTCCGGCAAGGCGACAAGCGGGCCGCTGATGAATTGGTGGAGATCCTCTATCCACAGCTTCGCCGGCTAGCCAACTCGCACCTGCAACGCGAAGGTCCCGGCCATTCCTGGCAGCCCACGCTCCTGGTCAACGAACTGTATTTGGAGTTGATCAAGATCAAGGCGCTACCGGCTCGGGAAGCGGCGGACCCGGACGAACGAGCAGCGTTTTTCGGCCTCGCGGCCCATCTGATGAGACGCTTGCTGATCCACCACTCCCGTCCGTTGGCCGCGAAGGCTGTAAAGGTGGAACTCGACCCATCCGCGATTGGCTCCGGCACTGAGGCAATCTCTGAAATTGAAGTAGCGCTCTCCCGTCTGGAAGCCCTGCGCCCGCGGCTGCGCGCGATCGTCGAACTGAAGGTCTTTGAGGGCATGACCCTCGAAGAAGTGGCCAATCGCCTGAAATGCTCACCCGCGACCGTGACTCGCGATTGGAATTTCGCCCGGCACTGGCTACAACGCGAGCTTGGGGGCCCATCTACCCGGTAAAGGTAAGGGGTATTTCGGCATTTCGCGGTATTTCGGGAGACGGAACGGTTTCCTGAGAGGATCTTCGCATCTCGGCCACCTTTCTTTTTCATGGCTCGTCTCTCCCGCGTCGTTGCTGTCGATACTCCCCATCACGTGACCCAACGCGGCAATGCCCGGCAACCTGTCTTCCACTCCGACCTTGACCGCCTCGTCTACCTCGACATCCTCCACAAAAACTGCATGCTCCATCGACTCGCCCTGGTCGGTTATTGTCTCATGACCAACCACGTGCATCTGATCGTCATACCGGCGCGCGCAGAGTCTCTACCCCTCGCTCTGAAACAAACTCACGGACGCTATGCCAGCTACTTCAATGCCCGATCTGCCGCCTCCGGTCATGTCTGGCAAGGCCGCTACTACTCATGCCCGCTCGATCCCTACCACTGCTGGGCTGCTCTGCGCTACACCGAATTGAACCCGGTTCGCGCCGGAATGGTGACGCAGCCCGACACCTACGCCTGGTCCAGCGCCGCGGCCCATTGCGGGCAGCATCCGGATGTCCGGTTGGAGATGAAGCCGTGGGGCGACTCGTGGACCCCGGAGACGTGGCGTGAATACCTGAGTGACG
Organism: Terriglobia bacterium; assembly: GCA_963796675.1. Classification (GTDB taxonomy): domain Bacteria; phylum Acidobacteriota; class Terriglobia; order Bryobacterales; family Bryobacteraceae; genus CAWCDJ01. Next base: position 344,452 of record CAWCMS010000006.1, on the reverse strand, counting down.
CAAGTGCCGATGCGGATGCCGATGTCATCCGGCGGAATACCCACACCGGACGTCCTCTCGGTCAAGCGGATTTCGTTGCCAGTTTAGAGACAACCTTGCATCGACGCCTGGCGCCTGCAAAGGGCGGCCGCACTCGGAGGAAGCAGAACAACATCGAGCAGCAGACTTTCCGATTCGCAGACGCCTGACGGGTGCGCGGTAACGTTCCGTCCGTCCCCCTGTTTCTCCCCTGTTTCTCTCCCCCTGTTTCTCTCCCTGTTTCTCCTCCAGGAGGCCTATCCTACCGGCCTACTGCGCGAGTTCCTTGCACATACCCGGAACCCCGCGGGCCGCCGCTCCGCTCATCGTCAGTCCGATGTCGGCGAGGTCGAACCGCGACGCGGCGGTCTCCGGCGTGCCCGCTTGGCAGGCCTTTCGCACATGCTCCCGCACGGATGCCACCGTCTGGACATACTTCTCGAGATCGGCGCGTTTCATGACGGGCCCGTGGCCGGGAATCACCGTGTCGAAATCGTACTGTAGCGCCTTCCGCAGCGTCTGATCCCAGTCCTTGATGCTGCCGCCGGCCGACGTATCGCAGTAAGGAGCGCCGCTCACCATCAGGTCGCCTGTGTGCAGCACACGCTCGCCGGGGAAGTAGATCACGGCATCGCCGTTCGTATGGCCGCGGCCCAGGTAACGAGCCAGCACTTCTTTGCCGCCCAGAAACACCTGCGCCTCGTCGCTGAACGTAATATGCGGCAGGCCCGGCTGATCGCCCGCCAGCATGTTGGCGCGCGCGTTCTTCTGGATGACGATTTCGGCGTGTGCCGCCAGCAGCGCCTGGTTGCCGCCGGTGTGGTCGCCGTGCTGGTGCGTATTCAGTACGTAGCGAATCGGCTGGTCGCTCACCGACTTCACCTTCGCCAGAATCTGCGGCCCGTCCTGCGCGAACTTATCGTCCACCAGGATTACGCCTTCGCTCGTCGGCATCACCGCGACATTGCCGCCGCTCCCCATGATGACGTAGAGGTTGTCCGTGACCTTCTGCATTGTGAGCTGGGCGGGTGGCTGATTCTGAGACCATGCAGCCCACAACCCGGCACAGGCTGCGGCCGCGAGAACCACGCGGGTGGCGGCGATACGGTTCATAATGGCTATCGAGTATAACGCAGAACGGCGTCGTTCACTCGCTGGCGCTGCGGCTCCGCCCGTCGCTCTCGAGCACCTCGCGTACCTTCTCGATGAGCGCGCCCGGCGTGAATGGCTTCTGCAGGAAGGCCACGTCCCCGGCCAGAATGCCGCTGTTCAGCACGGCATTGTCCGTGTAGCCCGACATGTACAGCACGCGCATGTCTCCGCGCCGCCGCATGATCTGCTGCGCCAGTTCGCGGCCGTTTACCTTTGGCATGACCACGTCGGTGATGATCAGATGGATCGGCCCCGGGAAATGCTCCGCCATGCGGCGCGCCTCGAGCGGACCGCCTGCGTCGAGAATCTTGTAGCCCTGACCCTCGAGCGTTTCCCGCACCAGGTTCCGCACCATCTCGTCGTCTTCCACCAGCAGGACGGTCTCCCAGCCGCGCCGCACCACTTTGCGTAATCTTTGCGGCTCCACCGCGGCCGGCTGGTCGATGCGCGGAAGGTAGATCTTGAATGATGTCCCCTTCCCCAGTTCGCTGTAGACATCCACGCTGCCGCCGCTCTGCTTGACGATTCCGAACACCGTGGAAAGCCCCAGGCCGGTTCCCTTCCCTGAACCCTTCGTCGTGAAGAACGGCTCGAACAGCCTCGCCCTGGTCGCGGAATCCATGCCCGACCCGTTGTCGCTCACAGCCAGCATCACGTAGGGCCCGGGTTTCACCGCGAGGTGGCGATGCGCATAGCTCGAATCGAGCTGCGTGTTCGATGTGTCGAGCGTCAGCACTCCACCCTTCGGCATCGCGTCCCGGGCATTCACGACCAGGTTCATGATCACCTGTTCGATCTGGCTGGGGTCGGCGCTCACGCGTCCCAAGTCCGGCTTCAGCGAAAGCCGCAGGTCGATGTCTTCGCCGATCAGCCTCTGCAGCATCGCCCCCATACTGGTGACCAGCTTGTTGAGATCGACCACCCGAAGCTGCAGCACCTGCCGCCGGCTGAACGCCAGCAACTGCTTGGTGAGCGCGGCCGCGCGTTCGCCGGCCTTCATGATCTGTTCGGCCGAATGGCGGTTCGGGTCGTTCTCTTTCAGATTATTCAGGATCAGCTGGCTGTAGCCCGTAATGATCGTCAGAAGATTATTGAAGTCGTGAGCCACGCCGCCCGCCAGCATCCCCACCGCTTCCATCTTCTGCGCCTGCCGCAGTTGTTCTTCCAGCTGGCGCCGCCCGGTGATATCCATCAGCACCGACAGCACCACCGGGCGGCCGGTGTAATCGATCTCATACGCGGCCACCTCCACGTCGATCATGCGCCCGCTCTTCGTGCGGTGCCGTCTGGCCGCCGGATGCCCCTGCTCGGCCAGAAGCTCGATCGCGGGTGGACTCTCTATGTCCACGTCGCCCAGCGCCAGCCCCCGAAACTCCTCGGCGGAATATCCGTAAAGATTGGAAGCCGCCCGGTTGGTTTCAAGGAATTGTTGGGTGACTGGGTCCACGACCCACATCGGCTGGGGGTTTTCTTCGAACAAAAATCGGAATTTCTTGTCTCTATCTCTCAACAGCGATTTTAGCGGCATACATCTCGAACCAAACTGGGGGAGGTTCTAAGCGGCTTAGCCGCGCCGTGAGTGCTTCCTGTAATGGGTAAGCGAACAGTGTACAACGGCGCAAACGCCAGTTGATGACCCAACTGTGCACTTGCACACTCTTCGGCGTTGGTCTCGCCGGTCCAATCTTTCCTATATTGTGCCCGTCGATACAGACCACCCCCTTGGTCTTGATATAACCCCACGAGTTAAGCTTAACGAGAGAAATTACGCAGTTTCAATGGTCGCGGCTGGACCATTGTTCGGCGCGGCACAGAGCAACACAGCCGAACAGTACGCTATCGTCCAGCAACCTAGCGGGGACGACGTCGATGCGTGCTCCCGACCACCACGTGATCTGCCGCCGCAGTTCACTGCGCAGGGGTACGAACAGACGATCGCCCGCCTTCGCAATGCCGCCGCCAATCACGATCCGCGCCGGATTCAGCAGCATGATCGCAGCCTTCAGGCCGAGCGCGAGATTGACCACGTATCGCTCCACGAAGGCCGCATCCTGCATTAACTCCTTCGCCGCGCGCCCGAAATCCCGCTCAAGCCACAGCCCGCAGCACATCCGTTCGAAGCAGCCCTTCGCCCCGCACAGGCAGTCCGGACCATCCGGGCGAATCGTCAGGTGCCCGATCTCCCCGCCATAGGAATCGGCCCCGCGGCAGATGCGCCCGTCCTCGTAGATGCCGCCCCCGATCCCCGTCGAAAGCGTCATATAGAACAGCGGCGAGCAGCCTCTTCCCGCCCCGAACTCGGCCTCCCCGAGTGCCCCGACGTTGGCGTCGTTATCCATCAGCACCGGCCCGCCGACCAGATCGCCGACGAAGCCGCACAGGTCGAAATCCTGCCATCCTCCCACGTGGGTCGATAGCACCACGCGCTGTGCCGGGAAATTCACCGGGCCGCCGAAGCCGATCCCGCACCGGGTAAATCCGAATTCCTTGCGCCACGCCGGAATCATCTCCGCGAGTTGGCCCGTCATCCATTCGCGGCCGCCCGCCGCGTCCGTCGCGCGCGACTCGCGCCGCACCATGCGGTCGCCGTCGAAGACCGCCATGGAGAACTTCGTCCCACCGATATCGATCGCCAGTATCATAAGGTTGTCAGAACAGAAATCGAATAGTCCCCTGCAGCGAGCGCGGCCCGCCCGTCTGCAGCGCGGGAGAAAGCCCGCTGCCCGGACTGCCGGTTCCCAACATCAGATTCAACATCGACGCGGACTGGCCGAATATCGGGCTGTTCAGGAATCGCACCGGGTCCGCAAAGTTGGCGTGGTTAAAAACGTTGAACGCTTCCAGGCGGAGTTCGAGCCGCATCCGGTCGTGAACGCGAAACTCGCGCCGCGCCGCCAGGTCCGCCTGCCACATCCCGAAGCCCGTCAGTACGTTCCGTCCGAGCGACCCCTGCGTGCCCGCGGCCGCTGCGGTGAACGCCGCGGGATTGAGCTGCCTTCCGCCCGGCACGCCGCTTGCGTCGATCCACTCCGGCTGCCCCCATACCAGGTTCGGCCGGAATGCATTAATGTAGCCGATGCCCTGGTATTCCTCCGCCGCCAGCAGCGTGATCGGGAATCCGCTGCGCGCGTGGAACACCAGGTCCGTACCCCAGCCGTGGAGAAATGCCGGTTCCCAGCTCGCCGCCGCCGTGAACGTCTGCCGCAGGTCGAAATCGCTCGATCCGTGATCGCTCGATCCTCCTCCGGCCCACAACAGGTAGGCATCGCTCGAATCGTTATCGAGCGAGTGCGACCACGCGTAGGAAACCGTCGTCTGCAGCCCATGCGCCAACCGCCGCCGGTATTGCGCCTGAAGCGCCGAGTACTCCGAAGAACCGTCGTCCATGGTCAGCGCCACTAGCGACGTAGGAGTGCTGCCCGGGCCGCCCACCTCCCGCCGCATCAGCCGTCCGCCCGCCGACCCCACGTACCCCAGCGTGATCGCATCCGATGCCCCCAGCGAGCGCTCCAGCGACACGTTCCACTGCAGCACCCGCGGCACCTTCAGCCACGGCACGAAGCCGTAAGTGAGCAGCGTCGAAAACGGCGCGTGCATCCCGCTCGTGAATTGCGAAACGCTCAACGGACCACCGTTCAGAATGTCGGTCGCGATACTCAGCGCGGAATTATAGTAGAGCCCTCCGCCCGCGCGCAGCACCGTGCGCCCGTCGGCCGTCAGTCGCCATGCCGCTCCCAGCCGCGGGGCGAAATCCCGGTAATCGTCGATCCATAGTTTCCGCGTGAGAGTAAGGATCGACGTGGAACCGGGGTCGTAGAAATTGACCGGGCTGTCGGCTGGAGGCGCCGGCGAGTACTCCCATCGCATCCCCGCCGCGATCGTCAGCCGCGGCGCCGCCTGCCAGGTGCCCTCCACCCACATCGAAACCTCATCGAGCGCGGTCGACGCGTTCTGCGCCGCCGATTTCGAAATCCACAAGCTGCGCTGATCGGTCATTGAGGCCAGGCTATCGGCCATCACCCCCATCGTCCCGTTCGGATCGCGCCGCACCGCCGTAGTCTTCCGGTAATCCGCGCCGATGCTGAGCGAATGCGGCCCGTAGCGCCAGGTGCCCGATGGAATCAACTGGAACTGCCGCTGCCGCCGCGTGCCTTCCTTCCCCGAGATCAATTGCCCGATGCCCCCGATCGAAAACCGCACCAGGTACGTGCACGGCTCCGGCACTCCGAGAAAAGTTTGCGTCAGCGGCTCGAGCGTGCAGCCATCGCCCTGGATCCAGCTCGATGTGGCTTCCGATTGCGATTCGTTGGCCCGCAGGCTCAGCGCCACCGACGCCGACGGACGGACCGAAAGCCCCATCGTCAGGCTCCTCGACCGCAGATCCAGGTCGTTGACCACCAGCGTGCCGAAACGATTCTCCGATGGCGAATCGTTATACCGGCCGAAGAACGTCACCCGTGGCGTCACCACCTGGTCGATCCGCAAACCGCCCGTCTGCAGTCCAGCCGGCCGCGCCGCGCGCCCCACCACCTCCCCAACACCATCGGCCGAGGTCGGCCCGGCTGGAAGCGGAAAGAGATTGAGTAAGGGCTGTGCCCAGTCGGCTGCCCCCCGCCGCACCGCGGCGGAAGGAACCGCCTGCAGCCAGACTGCCGGCTGCACCAGCGCGGCATGCTCGTAGGAGGCAAAAAAATAGGTGCGATTGCGACGGACCGGTCCGCCCAAACTCTGCGCGACATCCTGATACCGCAGCGGCAGCCGGCCATAACCTGCCCCGTTCGCAAACCAGTCGTTGGCACTGAACAGCTCATTGCGAACGCGGTACGTGGTCGCCCCGTGGAATTCGTTCGTCCCCGCCCGGCTGGTCAGCGCGACATGCGCGCCCGGCAGCCTGCCGAACTCGGCAATCGAAGTGGAGGTCGTCACCCGGAAGTCCTCTACCGCATCGAGCGAGATCAGCGAATCCATGCTGCCGTACGCGCTCAGCGCCGGCAGCACCCCGCCCGAAGGCTGCGCTGGAAGTCCGCCGGCCGTCACACCGGTATTGGCGCTCACCCCGTCCACGGTGAAGGAGTTCGTGTTGGGCCGCTGCCCGGTCGCAATAAACTGGCCGGCCTCCCCACGGGTCGCCGGCGTCACGATCGTCCCCGGATCGAGTTCGATCAGGGTCAGCAGCCCGCGCCCGTTGAGCGGCAGTCGCTCGATCTCGTCACGCCCCGCAAACGTGGAAGTCGAAGCGTCCTCGTGCTCGACATCGGTGGGCGTTCCCACCACCGTGATGCTCTCCTCGACGCTCCCCACCGGCAGGATGAAATCGGCCCTCGTCGCCGACTGAGCCTTGAGGGCCACGTCGAACCGCACCACCGTGACGAAGCCTTCCCGCCGGACCGTAACCTTGTAAACCCCTGGAAGCAGGCCGTTAATCGTGTAGCTACCGTCCGTTTCCGATTCCGTATTGCGGCGGAACCCGGTATCCTGATCGACCACCGTCACCGAGGCCAGCCCGATCCCGCCCTGCGAGATATCGAGCACGCGTCCGTAGAGGCCGGCATACCTTTGTGCAGCCGCCGACGCCGCGCACACGACGAGCAACGCAACCAGCCGGCCATGGAGCATTGGTTTAAGCCTACAACGATTGCAGCATCCCTGCTATAGGAGGGCCGCCGCACCTAACCCGAGCTTTTTCAGCAGGTCCGCCGCCTGCCAGCGCTCCTCGGGCGTCAGCGCCGCGGTCGCCCGCTCCATCGCCGCCTCGTGGTCCGCAAAGGCGCACGAGATCAGCTTCCGCCCGGCCTCCGTCAGGTGCACCACCCGCGCCCTGCGGTCTTCCGGATCGTTGCGCCGCTCGACTAACCCCTTCTTTTCCAGGCGGTCCACCGCGGCCGTGATCGATCCGCTGGTCAGCCGGACCAGCGACCCGATTTCGTTGACCGGCGTCGGCCCCTTATGAAAAACGACTTCGAGCACCGCAAAATCCGAGAATCCGATTCCCAGCGAATGAATATGCCGCTCCGCATGACGGCGCAAACTTTCGTGCGCCTTCATGAGGATCAGCCAAAGATGAACCCCGCTAGACGTCATGCCTGAATCCTTTTATGTTTCTCGACATCAATAATCTTGATAACAAGATTATGAAGAGGCGAGCAATCTAACGACGTATTATCGCAGCCGCCGCCTCTTTAGGAGAGACCAAATGACAGCCGAAACCACGAAATCCCGATCCGTTTCGCGGGTCTTCACCGCCCCGCGCGCCCAGGATGGCGACGGCGTCGATCTCCGCCGCGCCTTTCCAGGGGCCGCGCTCATGGACATCGACCCCTTCCTGCTGCTCGACCAGATGGGCCCCACGGATTCCGCGCCCGGCAAGGCTCGCGGATTCCCGCCCCACCCGCATCGCGGCTTCGAGACCGTGACCTACCTGCTGAGCGGCGAAATGCAGCACCGCGACTCGTGGGGTAACCACGGACTGCTGGGGCCCGGTGACGTGCAGTGGATGACCGCCGGCTCCGGCCTGGTGCACTCCGAAATGCCCAGCGACCGCTTCGTCAAGGAGGGCGGACGCCTCCACGGCTTCCAGTTGTGGATCAACCTGCCGCGCCGCGACAAGATGATCGCTCCGCGCTACCAGGACACGCCTGCGGCCCGCATTCCGGTCGCCACGGCGAACGGAGTTTCGGTGAAGGTCGTCGCCGGCGAGAGCCTGGGCGTAAAGGGCGTGATCGAGACGCGCATCCCGATCCTCTACCTCCACGCGACGCTCGATCCCGGGGCCACGTTCACCCAGGAGGTCCCGAAGACCGAGAACGCCTTCGCCTTCGTGATCAAGGGAGAGGGCAGTTTCGCGGGCACCGCCGCCGGCAAGTATCAGGTCGCTGTTTTCGACCGCTCGGCCGGCTCGGTGACGGTCACCAATACCGGCGCCTCCCCGCTCAGCTTCCTGCTGATCGCCGGCGAGCCGATCGGCGAACCGGTCTCCCGCTACGGCCCCTTCGTAATGAACTCCCGCGAAGAGATCGTCCAGGCCGCCGAAGACTTCCGCTCCGGCCGCATGGGCACGCTGTAACCCTGAGGTGGGGCAGGCCCTCCCGGCCTGCCCGCTTTTGTTACTTTTTGGCCACCGAAAAGTCCCAGATCTGGGCGTTCATTTTGCCTTCGGTGTACTGCACCACGGCATATTCCCCTGGCGGCAGGGGATCCCGCGGCCAGATCTTGTACAGATTGTCGTCGGTGAGCTGTTTATTGAAGATCGGCACCAGATCCAGTTCTTCCTGCGTCTCCTTCACCACCGGCAGGAACGTGAGGTTTTCGACTATCCGGAACGCCCCCTTGGTCTGCAGCCGGGCGAGCCCGAACCGCTCCGGCTGGGAGAGCTGGATGTAGAACTCCTGGTCGGGATTGTGGAACACGGTCTCGGCGTGGGCGCCCGGAATCTCCAGCGTGCCCTTGCCGCTCACTACCGGAACCGGGGAAATCGCCTTCAGGATCGACCGTCCCTTGTTGGTCTTGACGCTGGCCTCGGCGGTCGTCATGACCTTCGCTTTATCCCCGTCCAGCCAGTACACTCCCGGATCCTGCGGGATCCGGTGAACCTCTTTTTCCGTCTCCCGCCGCGCATTCTCTTCTTCAGTCAGGACTTTGGCGTCCTTCTCGATCTCCGCCTCGTGCGCCGCCGCCTCGGATTCGGTCCGCTTCAGGTCCACCATCGCCAGGGGGATTTCCTCCCAGTCGCTGCGCTCGATGCTATAGAAGCGAACGCGGTCGGACTCCACTTTGTATTCCCGGGCGACTTGAAAGCTCCCGTCCTTGAGGTACAGTTTGACGTTGGCGGCCCAGACCACCGCGGCCAGTGCCAGGAAAACCGGCAGAAACCTGCGCATAACTCTAGTGACTACTGTAGCGCCTGGGCGGTTTCGCGGCGAAATTGCTCGAAAGGGTTAAGTTTTCCCGTTTTCCGGCGTCTAAGAAAGGAATGGAGCCGTTCCCGGAGCCAAAACAAATCCCGAACTGCCGTTACCCATTTCACGTATACCCGGAAGGACTCCCTCGCACCTGGGCGAGCGGAGGACCCCGCTTTGCATCCATAATGGAACTTTCGAGGTCTTAGGAGATTATGTCATTCGCCAGATCGAAACTTTCACTCCTGCTCTGTTTTGCGTTGGCCCTCCCGGGCTTCGCGCAGAAGGAAAGTCTCTACACCGGAGAGAACCACGGGATTATCGGGTGGTTTGCCAACAATTACCAGGCGCATCCCATCGCGCAGACCAACTACGCCGATTCCCTCCGCCTGGAAAAGCTGATGCGCGCCGGAAACATCTACCTATCCCTGCGCGACGCCATCGCGCTGGCGCTCGAAAACAACCTCGACCTAGAGTACGCCCGCTATAATCCGAAACTTTCCGAAGCCAACCTGTTTCGCGCCAAATCGGGGTCGCTGCTGCGCAACGTTTCGAACAACATCTCCTCCGGACCTTCGTCGGCGAGCCTGGGAGTGCTGGCATCGACGGCGCTCGGTTCCGGCGGTACAGGCGTCAGCACGGGAAGCGGCCAGGGAGGGGTTCTCAGCGGACTGAATGTTCAGTTGGCCGGATCGAGTATCCCCAACCTCGACCCGGTCTTCTTTGTAAACAGCCAGTTCGTTCACAATACCACTATCGAGACCGCGACCAACATCACCGGAACGAATTTTCTGGTTTCGCAGTACAAGGGGTTCAACTATGGGGTGCAGGAAGGCCTGCTCACCGGAACCACCCTCCAACTCGGGATGGGCAACTCCCTTGGCGTCTCCCAGAACTCGCCTTACAACATGTTCAGCCCCTACAGCCAGTCGAGCCTCTCGCTCTCCATCCAGCAGAACCTTTTGCAGGGCTTCCGGCCATCGATCAATAACCGCGCCATCCGCGTCGCCAAGAACCAGCTCCGCATCTCCGACCTTACCTTCAAGAACCAGGTGATGGCGACTGTCGGCAACGTCATCAGCCTCTACTGGGACCTGGTCTCATTCAACCAGAGCCTCAAGGTGAAGCAGCAGACTTTCGAGCTCGACAAGAAGCTCTACGAAGACAACAAGAAGCGCTCCGACCTCGGAGCCATCGCCCCGATCGATATCATCCAGGCCGAAGCCGAAATGAAATCCGCCCTGCAGGACGTGACCACCGCCGAAACGCAGGTGCTCCAGCAGGAGACCATCCTGAAGAACGTCCTGACGCGCAGCGGCCTCGAGAGCCTGGAAATCGTCAACGCCCGCATCATTCCGACCGACCAGTTCGACGTGCCGCCGCAGGAAGCCATCCAGCCGATTCAGGACATGGTGCAGCAGGCCATCTCCACGCGGCCGGATATCGAGCAGAGCTCGATCGGCCTCGAAGACGCGCGTATCACCACGCTCGGCGTGAAGGATGCGATGCTGCCCCAGCTCACCGCGTTCGCCACGATGTCGAACGGCGGTCTCGCCGGACAGGTCAACTCGCTTCCCGTCCCGACCGCCCTGCCCGACGGCACGACGCAGTTTGTCAGCCGCACTCCGGCGGACGTCAACGGCTACTTCCTCGGCGGCTTCGGCACGGCTCTCAGCCAGATCTTCGGCCGGAACTTCCCGAATTACACCGCGGGCATCAGCCTCACCATGAACATTCGCAACCGCGCCGCGCAGGCCGATTACATCACCGACCAGCTCAACTACCGGCAGCAGCAGATCCAGGACCGGCAGCTCCGCAACAGCATCCGGCAGAACGTGATCAACTCGCGGGTAGCGCTCTCGCAGGCGCACTCGGCCTATGACACCAGCGTGGAAGCGCGGAAGCTGCAGGAGCAGACGTCCAACGGCACCCGCCGCAAATACGAGCTCGGCTCCGCCACCATGATGGACGTGGTGATTACGCAGCGCGACACCACCACCCGGGAGCTGGCCGAAGTGCAGGCGCTCAACCAGTACATGCACGCACGCCTGAACCTGCAGAACGCTTTGGGCGACCTCCTGCAGGAATATAACGTGAGCATCGACGACGCGAAGACCGGCGTAGTCGGCCGCCCTGCCGACCTGGTACCCGCCGTCACTCCGGCCGCGATGCACAAGTAAAATATCCGTAGAATCGAAGTAATGTTCATCCGCGTGAACGATCGCGACAACGTCGCCATCGTCGTCGAGCCCGAAGGCATTGGCCCGCCCGCGGCCCGCGAGCCCATACCGCAGGGCCACAAGATCGCGCTCGCCGATTTCGAGCCCGGCGCGCCCATTCTCCGCTACGGCCACACCATCGGTTTCGCCAACCGCGCCATCGCCCGCGGATCCTGGGTGCGCGAAGAGATGATCGCGATGCCCGACGCGCCCCCGCTCGACGCCATGTCGCTCGCGACCGCCGTCCCCGCGCCGCCCGCGCCGCTCGAGGGCTACACCTTCGAGGGCTTTCGCAATCCCGATGGCAGCGCAGGCACCCGCAATATCCTCGGCCTCGCCACCACCGTGCAATGCGTCGCCCCCACGGTGGACTACGCTGTGCGCCGCATCCGCGCCGAGATCCTGCCCCGCTACCCGAATGTCGACGACGTCGTCGGCGTCACCCATTCCTACGGCTGCGGAGTCGCCATCGATGCCCCCGCCGCCGCGATTCCGATCCGCACCCTCCGCCACATCGCGCTGCATGCCAACCTCGCCGCCGAGCCCCTCGTCGTCAGCCTCGGTTGTGAGAAACTCCAGCCCGCGCGCCTCCTCGGAGATCAGCTCCCCATCCTCGCCGAGCCCAACGTCATTCGCCTGCAGGATCACCGCGGCTTTGCGGAAATTGTGAGCGCCATCATGGAAGGCGCGGAAAAGCGGCTACAGAGGCTCGACCGCCGCCGCCGCGTCCCCTGCCCCGCCTCGGACCTCGTCGTCGGCTTGCAATGCGGCGGTAGCGACGCCTTCTCCGGAGTCACCTGCAATCCCGCCGTGGGCTACGCGGCTGACCTGCTCGTCCGCGCCGGCGCCACCGTCCTCTTCTCCGAAGTCACCGAAGTGCGCGACGCCATCCACCTGCTGACTCCCCGCGCCGAAACCCCCGAGATCGCCCGCGCCCTGATCCGCGAAATGCAGTGGTATGACGATTACCTCGCGCTCGGCCGCGCCGACCGCAGTGCCAACACCACGCCCGGCAACAAGCGCGGCGGCCTCGCCAACATCGTCGAAAAAGCGCTCGGCAGTGTCGCCAAGGCCGGCAGCACCGCCATCCGCGCGGTCGCCAGCCACGGCGAAAAGGTCACCGCCAAGGGCCTGGTCTTCGCCGCTACCCCCGCCAGCGATTTCATCTGCGGCACCCAGCAGTTGGCGTCCATGAACCTGCATGTCTTCACCACCGGCGAAGGCAGTCCTTATGGGCTCGCCCTGGTGCCGGTCGTGAAAGTGTCCTCGCGAACGGCGCTGGCAGAGAAGTGGCACGACCTCATCGATATCGACGCCGGCCGCATCGCCACCGGCCGCGCCACCATCGAAGAGGTCGGCTGGGAGATCTTCCGCTTCCTGCTCGAAACCGCCGGCGGGCGCAAGAAGACCTGGGCCGAGCACTGGCAGCTCGCCAACGCTCTCTCGCCCTTCAATCCCGGCCCGGTGACGTAGTGCCTACTGCACGCTGGCCGCCGCGAACGCTTCGCGCCCGGCCGCTTCCCACGCCGCCGCGCCAATCAGCTTCCGCAGAATGGCGTGTGCCGGCGTATGCTCCTCCACAAAATCCACCCCGCCGGCCGTCAGGCTGTAGTCGGCTCCCTGGTTCATCTCGATGTACCGCTTCTGTTTCAGATACCAGAGAGTAAACTCCAGGTACTCCCGCGGAATGGCCATCACCTCTTCCAATTCCAGCAGCGAAACGGCCGGATGCTCCGGATCGCGCCGCCGCTGTGCGTACAACAGGCACAGCACGCCCAGCCGCCGGTTGACCTCGCCTTCCTTTTCATCCACGAACGCGCGCGATTGAAACAGCGGCAGCGGCTTCGGACGCTCCGCGCCGCGCATGGCGTCATACTGCGTACGCCGCTCCGCATCGCCCAGGACCTTGTATGCTTCCGTCATCAGCAGGAACCGCTCCTGGTTGCCGCTCTCCGGATTGTCCGGATGAAAGCGCGCCGCCATGATGCGATACACGCGATGCACCGTCTCCATATCGGCCTTCGGGCTCAACTGCAGGACTTCGTAATAGTCGGCATCGTGCGTCGCCGCGCGCATCGACTCGCGCGTGGCGTCCGAAAACTCGAACCCGATGCGGAACCCCTCTTCCTCGGTCACACAATATTGCACCGTCGCCTCAATCGGGAAAGTGTATCGCTGCGTCTCCATGCACACATGCGTCCCCGGCTCAATGCGCACCGGACAATGGACGCGCATTCCCGCTTCGGAGAGATCGCGCGCTTTCGGACGCGCGTGGGAGACCTGTCCCGCAGCATCCTCCCAATAGAGGACTACGTCGTAATCCACCGGCGTACGATAGAATTCGCGCTTAGTTCGTTGCATCGTTATCCCCTCTCAATTCACCCAGGAACATAAGGCGGCCAGAAACAACGCGGCCAGGTCGAGCGGCTGCGCGCCGGCCGGTGCCGCATACTCCGCCAGCATCGCCGTAGTCATGGAAGTCAGAATCCGCATCGAAACCGTCGCTCCCAGAATCATCGCCAGAAGCCGCGGCTCCATCCAGCCGAACGCGAACGCGGCGCCGGCCAGAATCGCCAGCGCAATCGAACCGTACGGCCACAGGTAGTACTGCACCATCCCCGATACCGCGATCGCACGCCGTTCGCCCGCACGCAGCCGCGCTCTTGCTTCGCGCGACTCCCGCCGCGATCGCGGAACCCGCGGGTGCGCCACAGCCAGCGGCAGAAACCCGATCTCTTCGCCTGATCGCGCCGCGCGCAGCATCCGGTGCAGCCGCACCACCATCTCGACCGGACCGCCGCGAAACCCTCCAAGCCGCAAGACCGTTTCCCGATCGAACAAGGTCAGCGAGCCGGGCAGCGCCAGCGCGCAATTCCCCGAGGCCAGCGCGCAATGCACCAGCCAGTTCCGCAGGTATTCGAGCCGGAACGAGAGCGCCGGCCATCCCGAAACAGCCTGCGCCGGGCCGCCCACGCAGAGAGCGATCATCCGCCCGTCTCCCGCCAGGAAGTGCTCCATCGCCACCAGCAGGCACTCTTCCGAGACCTCGACATCGCGGTCCGCTATCGCGATCACCGCCTTCTCAGTCAATGCCGCGGCCGTATTCAAACACTCGGCGAACGTGCCCCGTTGGCGATCGATCACCCGCAGGGGAGCCGGATTGCGCGGCCGGTAAATGCCCGGTGCCTCGCATTCCAATTGAAATTCGTCCATCCACAGCGCCCGTTCCGCGTCCGTGGCACTATTCAGTACTGCGATCACCTCCGCATCGCCCGATCGCATCTCGAGCAGGCTGCGGATCTGCAATCGCGATTCCTCCGAAGCATCCGGCGGAACCGCGATCACAGCCACACCGGGGATCAGCGGTGACTTCAGCAGGGCGTCGCCGGCGAAACCGGTGGAGCGATACCGGCGAGCGCCGGCGGCGCCCCGAAGAAGCAACGCAAAATCCACGGCCTCTCTCATCACGAGAAGCAGACAGAGAAGAACGATCAGTACGGACCCTGCAACCGCCGGCGCCACCATCACGCCGCACCTCCGGCACAGGCCAGAATCCCGGGTACCACGCCCGGAATGCCGGAAAAATTCATGCGCCTGGCCGCAATCGCGGCCGCGGCACGCACCCCCGGGTGCGCATCCGCCAGCCCATCGGCCAGCGCCTGGCGATGCTCGCGAGTCGCCGGTAATATCGGGAGCAGCCGCAGAAATTCGCGCCGCACCACCGCATCCGGATGGGCCGCAAAATATCCAAAACCGTCGAGCGGCACCGCCCGCTCCCAGGAATGCAGGATCTCGAGCGTACACACGATCTCCCGCGCGCTTCCGTGCCGCAGAGCCTCCAAGACCACACCGCCGCAGAGCTCCGCCGCGTGTACCCGCAGTTCCGGCCCCACCATCGCGCGCACCAGCCGGGTATCCCCCAACAGCCGATTGAACAATTGCGCGATCTGCATCCGGTCGCGCGAATGCACCAGCACTCGCGCCGCAGCCAGCCGCACCTGCTCGTCGCTATCGCCGATTGCTTCCGCCGCCACGTCCCGCGCCAGCGGATACACCGGCCCGAACTGCGCGACTGACGCGATCCGCCGCAGTGCCGTCCTCCGCTCCTCGAGGTTCCCGGTCTGCGCCGCATCGCACCATCGCGAAACCAGCCGCATTCGCAGAGCCAGCTCGCCGATTTCGTCGCAGCGCCCAGCCACTGCCGTCTGAAAATCCTGGAGCGCCTGCTGAAACTCCTCCGGCGAGGCAGCCGCCAGAGCGCGCAGCGGCTCGAGATCCCGGTTGCCGCCCACGTAGATCGCGAGTGCCCTGTAAATTGCGTCGCGATGCCTGGCGGCCGCTCGCGCGCAATTGAGCCTCGCGCGTCGCAGGATCATCCCGCCGGCGAGCAACGGAACCAGCGCCGCGGCCCAAAGGCTCTCGATCGCCAGTAGCCAATGGCATAGCGTGAGCATCATCGCCGCAACAACCTTTTCAGGCGCGCCGCCAGTTCAAACGGGTTGAACGGCTTCGTCAAATAGTCGTCAGCCCCGAGCTCGAAGCCGCGCACAATCTCTTTTTCCTGCTGCCGCGCGGTCAGCATCACCACCCGGGTCGGCAGTTCCTCCGCGCGCACCGCGGCCAGCACCTCGTAGCCATCGAGTCCCGGCATGTTCACATCGAGCACCGCGATGTGCGGCTGCTCTTCGCGGATGGCGCGAAGCGCGTCGATGCCGTTTCCCACCGCGCGGCACGACATGCCGTAGTTTTCGAGCGTCGACCCGATCAGCGCCAGGATGAAACTGTCGTCGTCCGCGATCAGCACGTTGGGCCGCGCCACCGTTGGCTTCGGCAGCGGCGTCCGCCCCGCTACCTTCGACCGCTGGCAGACCGAGGCCAGCCGCAGCAGCGCCTCTTCCTCGTCCCAATCGTCCACCAGGAATTCCGACGCCAGCAGCCGTGCGCGCGGGGGCAGCGCCAGCAAATCGCGCCGGCTGCCCATCAGCACCAGCTTTCGCGCGGGAGCATCTTCCCAGGCCGCCCAGCGCTCCTCCGGCCACTCGCCGGCCACCTGGAGCACCGCCAGCGCGAAACCCGCCGCATCCACCGGCGCGGCAGCATCGGCGGCCACACCCTCCGCGTTGACTCGTGCAAGCAGCGTCCCCATGCGCAATGCCTGTTTCGCGTCCAGCCCGGCGAGCGCCACTCGCTTCCCGTCGAGCGCCTCCGCCAGATCGGAAGGCAGCGGCGGCGCATCGCCCGATTCCGCCTTCGCAAACGCTCCCCGCAGTTCCGCAAGCAGTTCGTAGAACCCGGTGCTCTCCTGGTGCCCTTCGCGCAGCATCTGGTCGGCCCGCGCCGCCAGCCGCGAAATCTCCGGGTAGCCCAGCAGGGCCGCGCTGCCGGACCACTGGTGCAATTGCAGGCCCGCCTGTACCGGGTCGAGCGCCGCTCCCAGGCTTTCGAAGATCTGCCGGCTCGCCTCCGCACCCGACCGCGCGAAGCGCCGCCGCAAGGTATCCATCTCCGATTCCGAAAAACCCGAGCCGCCGGCCGGTTCCACCTCGTCGTTCTCCGCCGGCGGCCGCGCCAGCAACTCGCGGACCCGTGCCGCCAGGGTCGCCGAATCCACCGGCTTGGCGATGTAATCCTCGCAGCCCGCCTCGAGCGCCCGCGCGCGGTCGTCTTCCATGGCGCAAGCCGTCAGCGCCACCACTCGCACATCCCGGGTCCGGGGATCGGCCTTGATCCGCCGCGTCAATTCGAGCCCATCCATACCCGGCATCCGGATGTCGGTGAGCACCAACTCAGGCCGGAACTCGGAGAGCATTCGCAAGGCATCTTCGGCGTGTTCGGTAGCGCGTACCTTGTATCCCTCGTGCGTCAGCAGCAGCCGCATCAGCTTGAGGTTGACCGGCGCGTCATCGACTACCAGAATCGTTTGGCCCGAACATCCCGATGACGTGTCGCTCATGGATCTGATTGTCAGCCGGAGCCCTTTGAATTGGAAAGACTTAGGCGTACTGCGGGCGTACCGAATTCGGCCGAAGGTAATGCCCGTCCTGAAACTTTCTCATGAGAACGGGACTTTTCGGGCGAATGAAATGGGACTTTTGCTCAGCGACGGCTCCGCACGTCCCTGGATTTCCCCCCTCCTTTCCTGTACCGCCCTTTCATCGGCAACTTCATGCCACTTTGGTAAGCTTCTACCTATGTCAGATTCAGCACAACCCAACCTCACTAGCAGACTCGATCGACTCTCAACCATAGCTGGCATTCTATTGCCGCTGATCATAGCTCTGGTAGGCGGTCTGTACACATTTGAAAAGGACCGGAACGACGAGTTCACTCAAAAGCGGGAGCAACGGCGAGACCTCCAGCAGGTGCGGTATGGAAACCTAACGGCACTGATTCCGCTGCTGACCAGCCAGGACCCATCCAGCCGGTCCCTCGGCATGGAGATCTTCACCTCGGAGGCGAAGAAGCGCGAAGCTCCACTAGACTTGCTTCCTGCGATCAAGCGACTCGGCACGCAACATCCTGAAATCCAAAGTCAGGCGACGGAAGCATTGGCAGCCGCGAAGGGGCAAGTCACGGCTGAGCAGCAGTAATCCATAGAGATCGCCTGGGCCGCAGCTTTCCTGCACGGTCGCGCGGCGGCTGTCTCATGGGGGGAAGTCTATTTTCGCAGGGTCAGGAGGCCTGCGCCACTTCTACTTCTGCTTCGCTTCGAGCTCGGCCCACCGCGCGTAGAGCGATTCCACCTGCGCTTCGACAGTTTGCAGCTTCTCGTAGCACTCCTGCAGGCGGGCGGCGTCCGACACCGTATCGGGCGCGTGCATCTCGGCCTGAATCGCGGCGACGGCCTGCTCGGCTTCCAGAATCCGGGATTCCATCTGCTCCCACTCGCGCGCTTCCAGATACCCCAGCTTCTTCTTCGCAGCCGGCGACGCGACAGTCGACGGTGCGGCGGCCTTGGGCTTCTCGGCCTTCGGCTTCTCCGCGATCTGCGCCTGCTCCCACTGCCAGTAATCGGCGTAAAGCTGCGCGCCGCCGCGCCCGTCCAGTCCGAGCACCGCGGTCGACACGCGATCGAGCAGGAACCGGTCGTGCGTCACCAGTACCAGCGCGCCCGGAAACTCCGTGAGGCTTTCCTCCAGCACTTCGAGCGTCGGGATGTCGAGATCGTTCGTCGGCTCGTCCATCAGCAGCAGATCGGCCGGTTGCAGCATCAGCCGCGCGATCAGCACGCGCGCCTGCTCGCCGCCCGAGAGGCTGCCGAGCGGCCGGTCGAGCTGCCCCGAATCGAACAGGAACCGCTTCGCCCATCCCGCGACATGGATCGGCCGGTCGCGGAAGATCACGCTGTCGCCCTCCGCGCCGAGCCCCTGCCGCAGCGTCGCGTTGGGATCGAGTTGCTCCCGCGCCTGGTCGAAATAGACCGTGCGCAGCAGCGTAGCGCGCTCGATGAGGCCCTCGTCCGGTTCGATCTCGCCCGTGAGGAGGCGCAGCAGCGTCGTCTTGCCCGTGCCGTTCAGCCCCAGCAGCCCGAGCCGCATGCCGGGCGTCAGGGTGAGATTCAGATTGCGGAACAGCGTGCGCCCGCCGAGTTCCTTGGAGATTCCTTCCGTCCAGACGAGCCGCTTAGTGCGCCGGTCCGTAGCTGTAAAATCGATCTGCGCGGCGCCGCGCGGCGTCCGCGATTCCAGGTCGGATAGCTCGCGCATCAGGCGTCCGGCCTGGTCGATCCGCGCGCGCGATTTGCCCGTCCGCGCCTTGGGCCCGCGCCGCAGCCACTCCACCTCGCGCCGCACCTTGTTGGCGAGCGACTCCTGCCGGCCCGATTGCGCCAGCAGGAACTCCTCTTTCTTCTCCAGAAACTGGCTGTAGCCGCCCTCCACGCGGAAGAGGCCTTCCGGATATGCCCGGTTGATCTCGGCCATATCGTTCACCACGTTGTCGAGGAAGTAGCGGTCGTGGCTCACCACCACGCTCGCAAACGGCGCCGAGGCCAGCAGCCGTTCGAGCCAGAGAATGCCTTCGAGATCCAGGTGATTGGTCGGCTCATCGAGAAACAACAGGTCGGGATTGGCCGCCATTTCGCGCGCGATGGCCAGCCGCCGCTTCCATCCGCCGGAAAGCGTCTCCACCGCCACCGAGGCATCCGTGAAGCCCGCCCGCCCGAGCGTCAGGCTCATGCGCGCGGCGTGCTCCAGTTCGTCCAGATGCTCCGTCGCGATCGCCTCCGCGATCACCTCGCCCGCGGTCACCGCCGGCGCGAAGCTCACCTGCTGCGGCACGTAGCCGATCCGCGTATTGCGCCGCATCGAGACCGACCCCGCGTCGGCCTCCAGCTTCCCCGCCAGAATCTTCAGCAGGGTGGACTTGCCCGCGCCGTTCGGCCCGATCAGTCCCAGCCGCTCGCCTTCCGAGATGCCTAACGAAATGTTCTCAAACAGGACCCGTGGTCCGAAGCTCTTGCCGAGCCCACTGCAGCTTTCGAGGAGCGCCATTATTCGTATCGCAGGGCTTCCACCGGGTCCAGCCGCGCAGCCTTCACCGCGGGCCAG
This sequence comes from Terriglobia bacterium, assembly GCA_963796675.1. Lineage (GTDB taxonomy): Bacteria > Acidobacteriota > Terriglobia > Bryobacterales > Bryobacteraceae > CAWCDJ01. Next base: position 324,619 of record CAWCMS010000006.1, on the reverse strand, counting down.
ACGCCGAAGAACACCCCCACCGCCACCGAAACGCTGAAGCCGGTGATCAGCGCCCAGGCCGGCACCTTCGAGGGCAGCGAGGGCACCAGCGCGCCCACCAGCATCGTGATCAGCACCGCGATCACGATGCCCAGCACGCCGCCCGCGCCGGTCAGGGTCATGGCCTCCACCAGGAACTGCCCGATGATGTCGCGCCGCCGCGCGCCCAGCGCTTTGCGCACGCCGATCTCGCGCGTCCGCTCGGTGACGCTCACCAGCATGATGTTCATCACGCCGATGCCGCCCACCAGCAGTCCCAGGCCGGAGATCGCGATGGCCACCAGCCCGATCAGCCCGGTGATGCTGTCGAACTGCTGGATGATCTGGTCGGGCGTGGAGATGGCAAAATCGTCCGGGGCGCCGGTGGCCAGGCGCCGCAGGCGGCGCATGGCGCCCTCCACTTCGTCGTACGCGTCCTGCCGCTTGCCGGGCAGCGCCTGGGCGATGATCATGTAGCGGTCGACCTGCGGATAGCGGATCTGCGCGGTCTGTCAGCGGGATCACGACGGCGTTGTCCATGCCGTTCTCGCCGAAGAATCCGCCCTTGGCCTTGGCATACACGCCGATGACGGTGTACTCCGCGCCATCCATCATCATGGTGCGGTCCACCGCGCGCCCATCGGGAAACAGCGACTCCGCCACGTTCGAGCCGATCATCGCCACGTGCGCGCCGCGCTGTTCCTCCTCGGGCGTGAAGAAGCGGCCCGAGTCGAAATCGCGCGGCGAGATGTCCGCCATGTTGGCGGAATACCCGGAGAGATTGATGGTTCCGATTTCGAAGCCCGGCACGCGGGCCGTAATCGGGTTGCCGTCCACCACCGGCGGGATGTACAAGCTCCAGGCCCATGTCCTCCACCGATCGCCGCACCAGCGCTTGATCGCAGTCCGCGTACTCGGGCTTGCAGCGCGCGCCGCTTCCGCTCCTTGGGCGGCTCCATGCTGGGGTCGCCCGAGGTCTTGTAGAGGAAGATGTTGTCCGGGCCCAGTTCCTGGAAGAACACCACCACGCCCTGCCGCAGGCCGGTCAGCAGCGAGGCCACCGTCACCACCGTGGTGATGCCGATGACGATCCCGAGGATCGTCAGCAGCGAGCGGAAGCGGTGTGCCCACACCGCCTGCACCGCCATCTGCATGTTTTCGGTTGCGCTGATATTCATCGTTTACTCCGCACGCAGCGCCACCACCGGATCGAGCCGCGCCGCGCGCGAAGCCGGATACCAGCCCGGAAACGACGCCCACCACGCTCGAAACCCCCAGCGCCAGCACCACGTAGCCGAGCGTGATGTGCAGCGTGAGGCCGAAAATCTGCCCGAGCACCACCGTGAGCATCGCCCCCAGTCCGCCACGCCCATCGCGCCGCCCATCATCGCCAGCACCACGGCTTCGATCAGGATCTGCATCATCACGTCGCCGTGCCGCGCGCCCAGCGATTTGCGGATGCCGATCTCGCGCGTGCGCTCGGTGACGCTCACCAGCATGATGTTCATGATCACGATGCCGCCCACCACCAGCGAAATGCAGGTCACCGGCACCACGACCGCGGCGATCATCCCCAGCACCTGGTCGATGAAGCCGCGGATGGCGTCCGGCGTCAGCGTGTCGAAATTGTCCGGCTGGCCGGGTCGCTGTGAAAGCGCGTGCGCAGCGCCACGCGCGTTTCATCCAGCGCGCCATTGAGGTCGAGGCCGCTCGCGGGTCTGGGCCGGCCGAAGAGCGCGAAGCCGTTGCCCGGACCGTACAGGCGGTCGAACGCCGACGCCGGAATGTAGATCGAGTTGTCCTGGTCGCGCCCGAAGGCCGACCCGAGCCGCTCCTGCACCCCGATCACGGTGAACTCGCACGCCCTCGATGCGGATGATCTGGTCGAGCGGCGAAGTATCCGGCGGAAAAAGCGTCGAGAGCACGGTCTCGCCGATCACCGCCACCATCGTCCGCGAGCGGTCTTCCTGCCCGTGAAGAAGCGGCCGTCCACCACGCCGATATCGCGGATGGTCGCCATGTCCGCCGAGACGCCGAGGACCGAGGTGTCCTCGCAGATCTGGTTTTCGCGCTTCACGTCGGAGGTGTGCTGGCGGTACGGGCTGTAGAGCACGCTGTCGCCGTTGACCGCTTCCAGAAAGCGCGCGTCGTCGTTCCGGATCGGCTTGTTGCGCTTGATCTTCTCGAAGTATTCGCGGCGGCTCAGGCGGCCGGTGGCGGCGATCTGCGCCACCAGGAACGATTCCGAGCCGAACGCCTTGGCCGTGCTCTGCTCCGCATACACGCCCAGCCCCGCGATCGCCGCGCCGACCATGATGACGCTGGCCACCCCGATGATCACGCCCAGCAGCGTCAGAAAACTCCGCAGCTTGTGGGAGCGGATCGAATCCATCGCCAGGCAGAAAGCGTTTTTGAATTGATACCAGGAACGCGCCATACCGGCGCCGGATTCCGACATTACTTTTTTCCAGGATAACGTAATATGGAGAAGCGCATATCAATGCCTATCCTTCGACTTGCTTATGTGACGCAGTTCCTGATCGCCGTGTTAGCGGTTTTCGTGCTGTGGAGCGAAGTCGGCGGCCAGGGCCATCTGGACCTGATGCCCTGGTACCTCAAGCTCGGTCTGGGCGGAGGAGCGGCCTTCGCTGTGGTCAAGGCCACCGTCGCCGCCGTGGAAAAACCCCACGCCTGGAACGGCGGCACGCTGAAATGGTTCGGCATCCTGCTCGCGCTCCTGCTCGGCTGCGGCCTCGCCAGCTACTACTTCCATGTTTATGGGGAAGACGACCAGGACGATCAGGACGACACCGTGACCTCCATGGTCATCCGCACCCACGAGTGTGTCTGGAACGGATCTGACCTGAGTGCCATGCGAGGTAAGCAGACGCTCTGAACTCTGCGGAGCTGAAGCTCCGCGCAGGATGAATCCTGCCCCACAAAGCACTCGTGCTCCGCATTGGATTCTCCGGATTGCGATCTCAGGGATTGCTGTCGTACTCTCTCTTCAGGTCGTCTGTTACATGCACTGGGAGGGCGAGGGTGGTCATTCGCGATGGCTTTCAGTCCTATCGATTTTGCTGGCCCCATGAAGGCCGGAGCGAGGAAGCGGTGCATTCCTTCGGGAGTCGCGAACACGCCTTTGAGTGGTTGACCAGCCTTCACCTGCGGCATTCGGATTTCCTGGTCCAGGTTCGGTCTCTCATCTACAGCTATACTTGCGCGGTGTCCTACCCTCGAAGTGACCAGGAGGTGTTTGGGCAGGCGGCCGGGCTAATATATTCCCGGCGCCTCCTCGTAGTCCGTCTCGACCAACCCCAGCCACGGGGTTCCGGTCAGTCGGCCGCCCCGCAGCAGGCTACGTCCGTGGCGTTCCCCCTGCCTGAACGCAGGCGGCCGGCGCCGGCTCCGATTCAGGCATCACCGCCGCCGGAAGATGCGACTTTTTCTGACGATATTGACTTTCCCATGCAGGCCGCCGTCTTAGTGCAGGCGGCGCGGTCCGGAGTGCCGTTCTGCCCCGAATGAAGCAAAGCCTGAGGGCGGCGGTCGCCGCCTGATCGATTGCTATGAGTCTTGGACTTGTCAACGAGATCGAGCGTCACCTCTGGCCCGAAGGGCAGAGCCGCGATATTTGGATGATTCTGGATGGCGCGCGGGACCCGCGTATTTTCCCGATGCTACTGGAGTGCCACCTGGAATATTCCTGCCTTTACGCGGGACCGCTGCATCCCGCAATGGAAGTCGCGGCTCCTTACCTGGTCCAACTGGACTATGACTATAAGGATACGCACCGGTTCATCCGGGCGGCGTGGGGCAATAGCTGGGGCGTCTTTCTCAAATCCGATGCGAGCCTTCGCAGGATCCGGGCGCACCTTCGCGGGCTCCTGATCGTGCGCGACCAAAAGGGCAGCCGGCTAGTGTTTCGGTACTACGACCCCCGGGTCTTGAGGATCTACCTTCCGACCTGCACGTCGAACGAATTGGACGCGGTGTTCGGCCCTATCGAGGCCTTCTCCCTGGAAGACGAGAGCCCCGGAACCTTATTGGAATACCGGCAAGATGGGCAGCAACTGGTCCAGACGGCCCGATCACTTCCGATTTCCGCCGCTGCCGGCGGATGAGGCATCCGGTTCGGCCAGCGCCAGGCGTGCCCGTTTCCATAGACGGTCCATCCGTTCGGTTGGCGAGCCGGAACGGTCTTCCAGTTCCGCGGGAGCCCAGCCGACCGCTCTGCCTGCCGGGAAGTCTTCGCCGAACAGGAAACAAAGATCCACGAACCGCCCGGCGTCGAACTCCAGATCGAAACCCAGGGCCGTGGCTTTCTCCACGGCGCGATAGGAGCGCTCCTGGATCTGCGCATCGGACAGGCCGGCACATTGCTCGCACCAGAATTTCCGAAGGTGCGGAATCAGTCGGGCGGCGAACTGGAAGCGTGCCTCTCGCTCAAAGACCTGCATCTGTGCCTGGCGGATCGTCAACATCCTAGTTCCAAGCCCTCCACCAGGGTAGCTCGCCACCCGGCAGAGTCCGGAGCGCGGCTGTCGCGCAGTGCAGTTCGCCGTAGGAAAGGTGATACTCCCATACATCGACCGGCGCTGCCGCCGTACCACATCTTCCCAGTGTTCCGATCATCGCTTCGTCGAACAGGTCCCGACCTTCCAGCTCGGGACCCCAGGCTTTCGGGAAAAGACATCGATCGGGAGCGACCACCAGAAGGTTCACGAGGTTCGAAGTCAGGGCGGCAGCCTTTCCGTCTTTCGGCGTGAATAATACGGGTACCGACACGAAACTCTCTTTGCCGAGCCCGAGATTGCTTGCGAGATCTCGGGCAACCGCGACGAATCCTCGCTCGAGTTTTGCATTGTAATCGGCAAGGTCACTGCCCCGAGTGAACGGGCTTTCCTTATCCACAGCGATCTCTACATCGGCCGAAGAAAAGTGTTCGGCGAGAACCCGCGCGATGCCCTTCCTGTTATCGACGCTTCTTCCGCGCAGCTTGGCAAAGGTAGCTTTCGGATTGGATTCCAGAATCCCTAGAGCCAGCATGGGCGACGGAATCAGAATCACGAAGCCGCCACCCTGGAGAGGTTCGGAGTCCGGCAGGAGAGGCGGCGCTGTCAGCTCCTCCTTGTCCTTGCGCCCTTTGTCTTTGCGGTCCGGCGGCGAATCGGATGTCGATGCCCGGGGCGACCTCCCTGGCACGGCGATGAACAACTCGTCGACATGACCGGTGTACATCCAGGTCGCATCCAATCCGAACGGATGTTGGAGCTGCTGTGCCTGGAGAAAGGCCACAAAATCGCCGCTGATGTCTGTCCCGTGGCAGATTCGGCCATACGGATACCGAGGAGGCACAGGCGGAAACACCTGCAGGTTACCGAGGCCATTCGGGCCCGACTCTTTACCGTCAGAAATCGCCGGAGAATAAAATCCTGCCAACCGCCGCACCGGCGCGAGAACTCTCAACATATCCGGGGAGGCCGCCGGCGAGGGAATCGCCACGTGCCGGGCGCCGCCCGGCATATGGGTGCATCCCACTTTGACTGTATCCTGGGCGAATTCGGTTGAAAAAATGGCGCAGATCTCGACTCGGTCAAAGTTTGCCGCCGCGAGTCCCGACTGGAGCTCCGCTGAACTTGGCCCGCCACTCATAAAGGCTCCTGGACCACTCGCGAGGTACACCCGATCGACTGGCTGGAAATGATTCAGCATCAACCATGGCGCGACCTGCACCTCGGCCGTCTCGGCAGGGGCCGGATTGCCCCGGTCGTCGGTGAGTTGCAGCCGGAGTGTCACCAGACCATGGAACGTCCGGTCGGGAAACTTCGTGGCCTCCATATAGAGCTGGCGGGTAGCGAAATCCGGACTGTCGAAGGTGTGCGAAGGGTGCTGCTCGTCGATCAGAACCGACGTTCGGTCCTGGTCGAAAATACGGATGGCTTCGGGATGGTCCACCGAGAGCGCCAGGCTCCAACCGGCCAGCGGCGGCGATCCGCCAGGCTGCACTCGCCGGATCTCCAAAGGCGCCAATTGAGGCGCTGGATGCCCTGCATTGCACAGGATCACCGCGCCGGATATCCGCGACCATGGCCACGCTGCCTGGGGAGCGTCATCGACCCTCTCGTCGCGATCTGCATCCACGTGCAGATGCATGACTACGGGATCGAGCACCAGATCGAGGGTGTTATTCGCATTGACTCGAACGCGAGTATTGCCCCGGGCGATGGCCGGATAATGCAGCGCCAGCGCCGCCTCCAGGGCCCGATTCCCCACGGTCACGCTTTCTAAGTCCGCCTGGTTGGTTCCTCTCAGCGTAGCGGTCCGGCTGAAGCCGCGTCCCACCGTGGCCTTCAACCGTAAAGTGGCGCCGATGACCGGATCGCCATCGGAAGTGACCACGCGAACCAGAAGGTCCGCGCGAGACTTGCAAGAGCAGCAACAGCATGAAGCGGACTGCGGCACCGTCAACGGACGTAAGTCACGTTCGACAGCATCCATCACGTCCAATTCGCCGCCGCCAAGCACTGATCCCAGCTCCTGAATGCCCAACAATCATAGCACTCGGGCCGCGACTCACAGCTCCGACAAGTTGCAGAGCGCGCGGCGGCTGGCCCGCTCGGCCCCCACTTCGGTCACCACGATCCGGTCGCCTTCATGCAAAAACTGGCGCAGGATGTCTTTCAGTTGCCCCGCCGTGTGCGTGCTGTGCAGAGCCCACTGATTGTCCAGCACCTGCCGTGCTTCGAACGTGCGGAGACGCGCGCGGAACGACGCGTAGTCGCCTTCATTTAGCAAATCGCAGGAAACCAGGTAGAGCTTGAGTGACACGCCCCAATTATAGCGAAGAAAAGGCGAAAATCAAGGCTCCCATGCTACCCTGTGGCTTCATGTACAGATTTGCCTGGATCCCCCTGCTCGTTGTGTGTCCCTCGGCCTTCGGTTGGGGGAACGAAGGGCACGCTCTGATCGCGCGGATCGCCCAGGCGCAGTTGACGCCGGCGGCGCGCGAGCACGTCGCCGCCATCCTCGGCCCCGGCTACAGCCTGGTCTCGATCGCCAGTTGGGCGGACGATATCCGGCGCTCGCGGCCGAACACCGGCAAGTGGCATTACATCGACATCCCCATCAACCAGCCGCACCTCGATATGGCCCGCGATTGTCCGAAGGGCGAATGCGTCATCGCCAAGATCGAAGAGTTCGAAAAAGTGGTCGCCGATGCCGCGACCGCACCGGCCGCGCGCCGCGAGGCTCTACTATTCCTGGTGCACTTTGTCAGTGATCTGCACCAGCCGCTGCATTCCTCGGACAACGCCGATCATGGCGGCAACGGCGTGCAGGTGGACTTCAACGGCCGCAAGCTGAACCTGCACAGCCTGTGGGATTCGGCTCTCCTCGCGCGTATGGGCAGCCAGGACCAGTTGGTTACCGTCTGGTCGCAGGATTCCGCCCGCCACGCCCGCAAGTGGTCGAAAGGGTCCATAGAGCAGTGGGCCGAGCAGTCGCACAAAGCCGCCCAGAAGGTAATCTACAAAAAACTCCCGGCCGGAAACCCGGTGGTCGTGACCGCCGCCTACGAAAAAACCGCGGACTCCCTGATTCGCGAGCAGATCGAAAAAGCCGGCGCCCGTCTCGCCACCGTCCTGAACCAGACTCTGCAATAGCATAGAACGCATTGCATCGGGCTTCAGCCCGATTGGAGCTTCGAGGCCGGGGAGCGGAGCTAAAGCTCCGCGCAGGTTGAAACCTGCCCCACATGAACCCCCACTGTTACAATCGACGCTATGGTACGCATCCCGCGCCGGTTGGCGGCGCTCGGACTTCTCCTCTGCTGGCCGCTCGCAGCCGAAGTCCACTCCCTCACGATCCTGCACACCAATGACCTACACGCGCGCCTCAGTCCGCTCGAAAACCACAATGGCGGTTTCGCCTACCTCGCCGCGGTGATCCGGCACGAGCGCAGCGGCTGCAACGATTGCATCCTCCTGAATGCCGGCGACCTCGTCCAGGGCACGCCTGTTTCCACCATCTTTCACGGCCTTCCGGTCTTTGAAATCGCCAACCTTCTGCACTTCGACGCCGCCACGCTCGGCAACCACGATTTCGACTACGGCTGGCAGCAGGCGCAAAAGTTCATGGCGACCGCGAACTACCCGATCGTCTCCTCCAACATGGTCAACGCCAGCGGGAAGACGTTCACCAGGCCGTGGGTCATCCTGAAGGTCAACGGCCTGCGTGTCGCCGTGATCGGCGCCATGACGGACACTCTGAGGTCCCTCACCACCCCCAACCTCCTCGGCGAATGGCACACCGTCCCCATGATCGAAACCGCCCGCAAGTACGCCGCGGAGCTCAAGGATCAGTCCGACCTCATCGTTCTGCTCGGCCACATCACCGGCGCCGAAGAACGCCAGTTGCTCGAATCCGCGCCCGAGATTCCGGTCATCGTCAGCGGCCACGTCCACAACGGACAGGCCGAAGCGCTCACCTACCAGGGCCGCGTGCAGGTGCGAGTCCGGAGTTACGGCGAAGAGCTCGGCCGCCTCGAGCTCCAGGTCGATACCGAAAAGAAGGCGCCCGTCTCCTGGACCTGGAAGCGGATCCCCGTCGACTCCACCAAAATCGAGCCGGCCGGCGATGTCGCCGAAGTCGTGAAGCATTGGGAGAGCGAGGTCTCGGCGCGCGTCGATCAGCCGCTCGCCATCTCCCAACGGCAGTTCTCGAAGCCCGAAGTCAAACGCCTCATCGAGCAGGCCCTCCGCGACGAAACCGGCGCCGATTTCGCCTGGATGAATCAGGGCGGCGTCCGCGACATTCTCCCCCAGGGCCAACTCAAAGTCCGCCACATCTGGGACATCATGCCGTTCGATAATCGCGTAGTCGTCGGCACCTTCAAAGGCAGCCAGTTGCCGCCGCACATCCTCGGCGGCCGCACCGTCGATCCGAATAAGGAGTACACGCTGGCCGTCAGCGATTACACCGCCGCCAACCAGAACACGCCGGAGAATCTGCGGACCACCGGCCTCCAGTTTCCCCACGATGTGGGGCTGATGCGCGACATCCTGATCGATTGGTTCCGCAAGAAAAAAGTGATCGGTGACTGATGGACCGCCGCGACTTTCTGAAGCACACCGCCCTGGCCGCCGCCGCACAAACGGCCGTGCAAGCCGCAGGGGCGAACGCCATCGTGGTCGATCCGCAACCGCTGTTTGAAATCTCCCCGCTCCTCTATATGCAGTTCATGGAGCCGCTCGGCGCCACGGACAGCGCCGTCGAAGCCTCGTGGGATTACGACACCGACGACTGGCGCCAGGACTTTGTCGACATCACCCGCAGCCTCTCGCCCGGCGCCATGCGCTTCGGCGGACTCTTCAGCCGCTACTACCACTGGCGCGAAGGCCTCGGCCCCGCCGCACGCCGCCCGTGGATGCGCAACTACGCCTGGGGCGGCAAGGAGACGAACCGCGTCGGCACCCATGAATTCGCCGATCTCTGCCGCCGCGTGGGCGCGGAGCCCTTCTATTGCGTCAACTTCCTGAGCGACGGCGAGGCGCGCTACCGTTCCACCCGCGAAGGCAACCGCACCGGCGATGCGCGCGAGGCCGCCGACTGGGTCACCTATGCGAACGACCCGGAGAGCCGCGAGCGCAAAGCGAACGGCGCCGCCGAACCGCTCAACCTCAAGCTCTGGCAGATCGGCAACGAGACCTCCTACAGCAACGTCTGTTTCACGAAAGAGGAATCGATCGCCCGCACTATCGAGTTCGCCAAGGCGATGAAAGAGCGCGATTCCTCGATCCGCCTGATCGGCTGGGGCGATCACGGCCGCGGCGAGAGCTACTGGGCGCCCGATCTCCTCCAGCAGGCCGGCCAGTATCTCGATTACGTCGCCATCCACATGATGGGCCAGTCGCCGCGCCGCCGCGACACCGTGCTCAAGAGTACGCACTACCAGAGCAATCCCGAGCAGGCCTGGCAGGAGTTGCTGGAACTCGCCGACAACGTGGAAAAGCGCGTCACGGAATTCGAGCAGGTGGTGGCCGGCACCGGTTCGAACGCGGGCATTGCCATCACCGAAGGTCACCTCAGCATCAGTTCGAATGCCGGACCCATCCTGCACGAGTGGCTATCGGCGGCCTATCATGCGCGGTCGCTGAACATCTACCAGCGGCACGGCGCCCGCGTGAAGATCGCCACCGCGGCCGATTTCAACGGCACCCGCTGGACGAACACCGCCGTCATGCTCCCCGTGCCCCGCGGCAAGAGCTACCTGATGCCGGTCGGTGTCATCAGCCGCCTTTTCAAGGTCCACAACGGCACCCATGGGGTGGCGATGCGTGGGACGCCGTCGGGTCTCGATATCGCCGCCAGCCGCGCCGGCAACCGCATCTGGCTGCACGTCGCAAACCTCGAATACCGCACGGCCGTCGAAGCGTCGCTCGCCGTGGAGGGCCACACCATCACCGGCGGCCGCGTCTTCGAGATCGCGCCCGAAGATCTCCGCGCCGCCGTCAATCCGGACGAGCCCCACACCTTCGAGCCCGTCGAGAGGCCTCTACACGCAGGTCCGGCGCCTACCTGGCGCTTCCCGGCAGGCTCCGTCTCCGCGGTCGAGTTGGAAATCGCCGGATAACTACTTACAGAAGCAAGCATTGCTGGAAACAGAGCTTCGTGTCCTAATAGGATGTGCTTCTGTCTGGTCTTTCGGCCGTACGGTGCGCCCTGCTTGTCCTGATAACAGGCGTCTCCGCGGCGCACGCGCAAGACGAGCCTGTGTTTCCGGACATCCCGATTCCCGCGATCTCGGGAACCGTCGTGGACGCCGTCACCGGTCGCCCCATCCCAGGAATTGATGTAACTCTACGAGTCGAAGGCGATCGCAAAGACCTCCGCTATGAAAACTGCCGCACCTCGGCGCTAGGGCGCTTCCGCTTTTCCCCTTCGAGCCATCCGGGCGGCTTCATGGCGGGCATCGGACAGATCGCCATTACGGCGAATATCCCATTCGTTCCGGCAGCTCGAATCCGGGAGGCCGACCACGAGGATTGGATCCAGTCCGATGAGGGATCGGACGCTTCGGGATTCCTTGGGGACCCGCTCTTCACCGCGAGGGCGTCGCGGATTTTCAATTTCCGGCTACCCGGTCCCCGGATCCAGAACCGGGCCTATTTTCCGATGGCCGTGCAATTCCTCAAGGATTGCCAACAGCGGTGGAATGCCAACTGCCTCAGTTCGGACATTCTGCAGGGCGTGCGCGTTCCTTTGATCCCGGTGCGCCGCGACGCGGCGGCCTGTCACACCATCGCGGACCGCAACCTTCGCGAAGAGTGCCGCCGCCTTCAGACCTATCGAGCGGCGTTTCTCCACGTGGATACCATGGCCGGAGTCCGCGCCGGCAAAGCGCACTGCGACCAGATCGACCATGGCTCCATTTCCAAACTCTGCCGCGACCAACTGCACGCCTTTGCGCTGCGACCCGAAGATTACGAAAACCGGTCGCCGGTTCGCATGGAGATCGCACCGGTCGACGAAGTCCTCATCCTTGCGCCGATCTCCGGCATGCGCGCGGTCCGGCCCGGCCTCTCCCGCCCGGACCCTTTCGATGAGACCGCCGTCTATCACGTCAACTACCAGCGCCCCGAGGGGAGCTTCGCCAACGCGAACGCCATGCTCGATTACATCGGCGACCCCGCGGAACGGCGCCGCCGCTTAGCAGCCTTCCTGAACCCGCCATCCACCGCGAAGCTCGAACCCCGGCGCATCGAGTTATTCGACGGCTCGCCCGTCGCCATGTCGGACGACGGACGCATGGCCACGGCAGTGTGGATCAGCGGCCAGTATCTCGTCACCATCACTTCGCAGCGAAGCGCTCCGAACCTGCCCGCCGACCTGACCCGCCGCTCGGAAATCACACCCGCGTTGCGCCAGGCCCTCATCCGCGCCTATCTGCGAAAGTATCCAGTTACGAATTAGTGTCCTGAAACCGGCGCCGCCTTCACTCCCCGATACCAGTAGCCGTCTTCGATGAAATTCACGCCGCCGCAATTCTGTGCCGCGAGCAATTCCCTGTAGAACGCTTCATGCGCGGCATACTCCTCATCAGCAATTGCCTGGCCGGTGGGAGACACGCCCGCCAGCCGGATCCCGGCATCGGCCGGCCAAAGCACAGCGGCGAGTTCGGCCAGCCGTGAACATCCAGGCTCCGCCGGCGCGATCGCCGGAGGCTTCACTTGCTCCAGATGCACCTGGTAAAAGGTGCGGCAATCCGCCGGCTCGCCCTCGCATGCCGTTCTGCTCACGCGGTAGATTGCGGCTCCCGCGCGAAAGTAGCCGTCATACAGAGGCAGCCCCGCGCCTCCCGCGGGGATGATCGGAAGTTTGTCGAGAAAGGCCGCCGGCAGTTCCTTGTGATACATCCGGTAGTCCCCACGCGCCGGACGCAGGCTGCACCGCGCCTGAAACTCTTCGTTGGAGGCCGCACGGATCCGCGCCCCGGCAACCGTGATGGGCAGCTCCGGAAAGGGCCACTGCGAAAACACGATCTTGCGTCTTTCCTCATACGAGAGCACGAGCGGAGTGGCCGTGACGGCCCGGGCTCTCACCTCGCGCAGCCGATTCAAAACGTCCGCCAGCACCGTCTGGCGGCCCGCGGTCGTCACCTGCTGATACCGGCTACAGACCAGGCTGATCGTCTCCGCATCGCCCGTCGCGGGCTTGTCCGCCAATCTGTCGAATCCGGCACGCCCGAACGACTCCGTCAGGCGCGCGACCTCCTCCGGTCCCAAATGCAGCCGGTCGAAGATCAGGAAATGCACATCGCGGTAGAACACCGAACCATCGCGGTAGACAACCAGCGCCTCTCCACCTGCCTGCTGCCACGCCACGAGGACGCCTGACCGGTTCCGCCGCGATTCGTGAAAGTAGACTGGCTGGTCCTCCATCTTCCGGATCTCCGTGAGCACGAGCGGGTCTTTGCTGCCGGATTGAAGCGTCAACGTTGCCGCGATCGCCTCCCCAAAACGCAACTCCGACACCGCATCACGAAGTTTCGAATCGATCGAATGAAACTCTTTGAGCGCGAAGGGTTCTTCCCCTCCCTGATCGATACGGTCGCTGTCGAGAACCTCGACCGTCAACGGATTCAGCCTGACCACCCTGCCGATCAGCTTCGCGGTGAAGCCCGCTGCGTCGGCCGGCGGCGCCTGTGCGGCAATCCAATCGACCGATTTCGCATCGAACGGCGGACCGCTCGTCTGTGCCGCAAGCCGGCAGGGCGAGGGCTGCGCGTAGGTACAGCCGGCGTACAGGAGCAAGACTGCCAGGGCGCGGATGCCCATACCTATCGCTCCTCCAGGGTCATCCGCACTCCCTTATAGATGTACCGGCCCTCGATGAACATCAGCCCGGATTGCGAGGCGAGTAACTGTTGGCAGAGCGGTTCGTGTGCCATGTATTCTTCCAGGTCGAGCGATTTCCCCTCCGGCGCCAGGCTGCCGAGCGTGAAGCCCATGTTCGAGGGCCAGAGAATGCCGCCGTACCCCGAGAGAACGGTGGATGGCGCCAGTGCGGCGATCAGCGCGCCGGCATCGCGGATCTCATACACGTGCAGGCTCTCAAAGGTCCGGCACTCCGGACTCTCTTTCGTGCAGGTCCGATTCACTTGGAAAATCTTCGTTCCCTGGCGCACGTAGACATTCTGATCCGGACTGCTCATGGCGGGAAGCTTCGCCAGAAACGCGGCCGGCACGTCCTGGTGCATAGCTCCACCAGACTCGCTTTTGGCGGCCTCCCACCGATCGAGCGGAAACTGCGCGAACGGCCAGTCCAGCACTTCTACCTCGTGTTTCTCCCGGTACCTGAGACGGTATCGGCCGTTCGTCAGCACTATTTTCCTGACAGCGTCGAAAGCCTGGATCACCGGCGCCATCAGGCTCTCCCGCTCGTCCAGCAGCAGCCTCTGGTAACGGCTGCAATCCAGGGTGATCGAGCGGGTCGGCATCCGTGTGTCGATGGGGTGGAGCGTACCGCCGAAATGCTCGAAATCCGCCGTGCCGAACGCCTCGAGAAGACGCGCAAGTTCCTCCGGCCGCAGGCGTGTATTCGACAGCCGGTTGCCGTTACGATCCCGGTAGACCACTGAAGCGTCGCGAAAGATCGTAAGCCCTTCGGAATCCTGATAGTATGCCGATGCCAGTTCGCCGCTCCGGTTGGAACACTCGGGAGCCGCATTCGTATCGTGAAAGTACGGCCCCGAGTACTTCTCGATCCCGCTAAGAATCGGATCCACCAGGACGCCGCTGCCTGCCGTCAGCCGGGCCTTCACTAAGTCGTCGTGACGGAGGCTGGGCAATATGCTGCGCAGGCCGGTCTCTACCGAGTAAATCCGTATCATGCTGCAAGCACGAAAGGCGTCGGTGATGCCCTGCTGATAGTATCTGCCGTCGAGAATCTCCAGAATCAGCGGCCGGATTCCCGCGACTCGCGCGATGACCTCAAGTTCCACATTGCCGAACATCTCGGACAACCCGGCCAGTGGTTTCGGAGGGTCGACATACGCCACCAACTTCGGGTCGAACGCACGCTCAGCCGTCTGCCCCGACCTCGCGCAGGCAGCCGGCACTGGAAGCGGCTGCGCCTGAGCGCCTATCAGGCTAAGTGCCGCAATAACCAAAGTTAACCGCATCTTACTCAATCAATGCGGAACTATTATTGCGGATGCGTTTATCCAAATACAAGAGTAGCGTACGACTAGTGACTCAGAACTTCTTCGATCGCCCGGCCGGCCTTCGGCACATCCGCGTGGTAGTCCTCTCCCAAGAATTCAGCGAGCGTCGCAGCGATCTGATTCTGCCCGAGTGCCGCGGTGTTCCGCCTCTCGCCGAGAGATGGCGTGTCCGGACCCACGAACGCCGCCCAGATATACTTCGAATCCGGCACCTTCTGCCCGTGGTTCCGCCATTCGACCGGAGCATCCCCGCGACCGTGGTCGCAGGTGACGATCATGGTCGTAGTGCCGCGATATTCGGGAATCGCCTGCACCGTCTCCCACAGCATTTTCAAGCTCTGGTCTACACGGCGGATAGAGCCCAGGTAAGTCGCATACTCGCCATGATGCGCCCACTCGTCGGTCTCCCCGAGCCCAAGAAAGAGGAGCCGCGGTTTGCGCAGCTTCACGTATTCGAGCGCCGTGTGCAGCGTGAACGGATCGAACGGTTCCCCATCCCAGATATTCGTTTCGGCCTTCAACTGGTTGATCAACGCGATCCTCTCCGGTTGCGGCTTGAGCACCAGCGGATCGTAGCCCGCATTCACCAGGATGCCGGAGCGCGGCGCGTTGAAGATATACGGAAAGGTATCCCATGCACCGAACGCCGCCACTTTCCCATGAAAAGCCGGCTTGCGATTCAGCCATTCGAAGACCGTGACATTGGGATTCGGATTCTTATCGTTGCCGTCGATGCGGGGATCGGGGAAGCCACACAAGGTCTCGTTATAGCCGGGGTACGAGAAGTTCATCCCGTTGGTGACGGCCATCTCTGATCCGGAGGTGCGATTGCCGAAGACTTGCCCCTGCTTCCCGATCATTTGCCAGAAAAACGGCATCAGCGCTTCTCGCCGCGCTTCCGCCGTCGGTCGCCAATAGTCCTTGCGCAAGGCGTCCGGGTCGGACACGCCGTTTTCCTTATTGATCAGCGCGGCATCGGCGCCTCCGAAGATCTCCTGCCAGCGAAGTCCATCGGACATGACCAGCAGAACGTTGCGAGTCTTGCGGCTCGCCTGCGCGGACAGCGCGGCAACAGCAGGCACGGCGGCCAGTGTCTGAATGAGCGTACGACGCGTGATGTCGGACAAGAAAAAGGACTCCTGGATAGATGATAACTACTGTTCGGTCTCTGACGCCGGTATCGCCTTCAGTGTGACGGATTGCGAACCCTTGGGGTCGACCGTCACATCGATCGCACGATCCAGAAACTTCTTCAGGAATTCCGGGTCGGTCCAGATGCCATACGGCACGTCCTCGAACGCGATGGCGCGGTAGTCGCCGGGCTTCAGGTTGCGAAACGTGGCATTTCCCGAACTGACGGTGCGAACCGGGGGCTCCGCGTCGAAATTCGGGAGCAGCACCGCGGTTGCGCCCTCGTCCGCATGGCCTTCCGAATCGGTCACGCTCGCGGCGACCGTACCAGCCGTCGCACTCAACGTGATGCGGATCGCACCTCCCGGCGCCATCTCGATTCCATCCTTGGGAATCTCCGCGCCGCCGTATTGCAGAGATTTCACGTAGCAGTCCTCCGGAATGCCGTTGACTACGAGGGTGTACCGGCCTTCCCAGACGTGATCCAGAACGAAAGCACCCTCGTGAGGCCGCGCGGACGGGATCGGTCCGAACATTCGCGTCGCACTCAACCTGACCATCAGCGTGTCGGTCGAGACAGGCTGATCGCCGGCATCTTCCACCGTCACCATGCCGCTCAGTTCCCCGGAGGGACTCGGCGTAAGCACGATTCCATCGACATGGTTTTCGCGAACCTCGACCGGCGCTATGGCCTGTGAGTCCTGTGCGGGCCCGCTGGTCACCCGCGCCACATACGACCCCGGCGCCACTCCGTGTATTTCGAAGCGGTAGTCCGGAGGAGCGGCCATTCCCGCCAACATGCCTCCGAACGCATCATCCTTCGGCGACAGGATCACGGTGACCGGACGCGCCTGCTGAACTCCCTGCACCCGGCCACGCACCCAATACGATTGCGTCTTCCTGGCTCGAATGGCGATGCCGCGAACTTCGCCGCCTGACGGCACATCTACCAGCGCCGCGCTGGCTAAGTCGGAACTCGAAGGGTAATAGGTCTTGGTATAGCTCACTTCAGGCTTTGTAGGGAGTGGATCGTTCGACGCGGTCGACACCCGGCCCACGGAGGGCATCCCGGCCATTTCGACGATATACTTTCCCGGTGCCAACGACGCGATGCGAAACTCACCGAGGTCAGATGTCTGGCCGCCGCCGACCTGCATCCATTGCATCCCGCTCATTGCATATCTGCGCTGCAACACGCGGACCTGCATGTTCGGTATTCCCTCGCCGTCTTCATCCACCACCTTGCCCACGATCACGGATTGCGGGTTCAGTTTAAACAGGACGTCGTTCAGATGCTGACCATTGGTGAGGGTTACGGGTTTGCCCCCGCTATTCGGATGCCGCTCGCCATACATCTGGCGCAGGTACCCGGTCCGCTCCGCCATCAGTGTATAGCTCCCGGCCTGCAATCCGGTAAACGAAAACCGCCCTTGCTCGTCCACCTCCCGAGTCATACGGTTCGGCTGCTGCCACGTGGCATCCGCCTGCCCAGGCGTGGCGGACGGCGGACGCCGCACCATCTCGATCAGCTGTACCGTTGCCTTCCGCAGCGGCGCGCCCGTGGCCGCATTCACCACCTGCCCTTCGATGCTCCCGGTAGCCGGTTCCGCCTGGTAACTCCAGGCCGCCGCTGCCGCCAGAACGAGTAACCCGATCGCCCGACCGGACTTCATGACTAATATTGACGCGCAAACGATCGACTCATGCAACCGGGGGAAGAGAGTTACCGCACCTCGATAGCAATCGCGAACTGCAAGGCCGCCCGCGCCGCGCCCCGATAGTTGCCCGAGACCGGCGCCGCCTGTAGCGGATCCGCCGCCGCCGCGACCGTTATATGCGACGTCGTAACAGCCAGCCCCTGTGCCGGGTCGTAGGCGCGCCAACCGCCTCCCGGCACGTAGACCTCGGCCCACGCGTGCAGGTCCGACTGATCCTCCGACTCCGCCCCGAGCGCGTATCCGCTCACAAAGCGCGCCGGAACCCCCAGGCTGCGGCATGCCGCGCAGAAAAGCACGGCCAGATCGCGGCAGGTGCCCGTCCGTTCGGCAAGCGTATGCTCGGGCGGATGTGCGGGACCGTGCTCCCGCACATCGTGCCCGAAGCCGCCGTACAGTTCGGAGTTCAAGGCCGTGAGAAACGGCAGCAGTGAGTAGCCGTCCTGGGCAGCCACCATCCGCGCAAAATCGCTGACCACGTCGCTCGCCGGCTCGAGGTAAACCGCCATCGCGGCGTCGGGCGCCAGGGGCAGCTTGCCGTCGCCCGACAGCAGGAAGTCGAACGGATTCTCCCGCAGCGTTTCCACCTCGAACGAACTTTGCACCGCCAGCTCCGTCATCGGCACGTCGAACCACGCCTCGAGCACCACGTTGCCGTCGCGGTCGAGACACTCACTCTGCCCCGCGGGCATTGGCGATATCTGCATCTGGAAACTCAGCAGCCGCTGCGACGCATCCGTCCGCGGCCGCAGACGAAATGTGTGCGGCTCCTGGGTCACCGGCGCGTCATACCGGTAACTTGTGGAATGCGTGACAGCAATCCGCATGCTACCCGGTCAGAGCACCAGTTCGTCGCGGGTCAGCCGCGAGAAGGCCGCGTCGATCCACTCCGAAGGAAGGTCCTGCACGCTGCGGCGCATGCGGTCCTGCCACCAGTTGGAGATGTCGCGGAGATCGTCTTTTTCGTACCGCTGCTCCACCAGCGTAAAACTGTTGGCGGAATAGAGGATCACGTCCATGGGGAAATCCACGTCGGCCGCGCACAGCCGTGTGGCGTCGAATGCCAGCAGCCCCACTTTAAACGCGTATTGCATTGAATCGCTGCGCGTTAGCGAGCGCTCCAGAATCGGCTTCCCGAATCCCGAGGCGCCAATGATCTGGTACGGCGTATCCGGACCGATCTCCACCCAGTTTCCCTCCGGGTAGACCAGAAACAGCCGGTGCGCGGAATCGCCGGCCATCTGTCCGCCAATCAGCGAGTAGGCGTTGAAATTCAACTCCGCGTGGTGCAGCGCCTCGCGATCTTCGTCTGCCACGCGGCGCACCTGGCGCGCATACAGGTTCACCAGTTTATAGAGCCGCTCCCTCGCCTGCGTCTCCTTGGCGAAGGCCTCTTCGAAATACAGCAGAATCTTGTCCCGCAGCGACCGCAGCCCCGAGGTCATCACAAAAAACGAAAACCCCGGCCCCTGATAACTGGCCGTCTTGCGCGCCACCAGGCACTCGTTTCCGGCCACCACCCGCGTATCGGCAATGGCGACGAGGCCCTGATCCACGGTAATTCCCAGACAAAAGGTCATTGGCTTGGTTCCGTTAACCGGCGGCGCCCCTGGCGTAGGGGCGCTGGGCGAAAAAATCGCCCACAACACATTCATCAATTGTATTCATTTTCACCTGCAGCGCGTCGAGGAATTCGTGCAGGCCGGCTTGTAGGATCGTCTCCACCTGCGCGAAGTTCAGTTCCGACCGCAGCAGGCCCAGGCGCTGCTCGGTCGCACACGAAAACGCCCCCGGGGCTACTCCCGTAATCGCGTGCAGCGACGTATCCGCCACGCCCACGCAATACCGCACCGCGCGTGGAAACTCGCCGTCGAGCACCATGAATTCCACGATTCGGTCCGGCGCAATGCGCCCGTAGCGCTTCCGGTACATCTCGAAGCCGCTCACCGATTTCAAGACCGCCGACCACTGGATGTCGTCGTACGGCGTGCCCACGTCATGCACCGAGGGCAGCAGGATGAAGTACTTCACGTCCAGGATACGGGTGGCCTTATCGGCGCGCTCCAGGCTCGTGCCCAGGCGGATGAAGTGCCACGCCTCATTGTGGCTCATGGTGCCGTGCCAGATTCCCTGAAACAGATGGCATGCCATGCGCACCTGGCGGCAGAACTCCGGCAGCAACTCGTGTTTCGAATTGCGGCTTTCCGCTGCGATCAGCAGGTACAAGGAATTGATCTGCTCCCACATCTCCGAGGAGATCGTCTCCCGCACCGACCGCGCATTTTCCCGCGCCGATAGCAGGCAAGACCAGATCGAGTTCGCATTCCGCGCGTCGAACGCCAGAAATTGCACCACGTGTTCCTGCGTGGCCGTGTCGTACAGTTCCTGGAAGCGCGCCCGGTCGCCCGTGGTGTCGATAATCGGCTGCCACTGGTCGCCGTACCCGTACGGCATATCGAGCATCAGGTTCTGATGGACATCCAGGAACCGCGCCACGTTCTCGGCGCGCTCCATGTACCGCCCCAACCAATACACCGCATCGGCCACGCGGCTGAGCAACGGCCGCGCCGGCTCTGTCATGACCATCACTGCACATCCCCCTTGGAAAGCACCCAGGTATCCTTGCTGCCCCCGCCCTGCGAGGAATTTACCACCAGCGATCCCTTCGTCATCGCCACGCGCGTCAGTCCGCCCGGCACCACGTAGATTTCTTTACCGTAAAGAACGTACGGCCGCAAGTCCACGTGCCGACCCTCGAAGTGATCGTCCACGATGGTCGGCACGCGCGATAGCGATAGCGTCGGCTGCGCGATGTAGTTCCGCGGATTCGCGCGAATTTTATCCGCAAAATCCGCCTGCTGCTGTTTGGTCGAATGCGGACCCACCAGCATTCCGTATCCGCCCGATTCGTTTGCCGCCTTCACCACCAGTTGATCGAGATGCTCGAGCACGTAGCTGCGGTCACTGTCGCGCCAGCACAGGTACGTCGGGACATTCGGCAGAATCGGATCCGCGCCCTCGTAGTAGCGAACCATATCGGGCACATAGGCGTAGATCACCTTATCGTCGGCCACGCCATTGCCCGGAGCGTTTGCCAGCGCCACCTGCCCGTCGCGATAGGCCCGCATCAGCCCCTTCACACCCAATAGCGAATCCGCGCGGAAGGCCTCCGGATCGAGGAAGTCGTCGTCGATCCGCCGGTAGATCACGTCCACGCGCTCCAGGCCCTTGGTGGTCCGCATGAAGACGCCGTTCGAATCCACCAGCAGGTCGCGTCCTTCCACCAACTGCACGCCCATCTGTTGCGCCAGGAAGCTGTGCTCGAAGTAGGCCGAATTGTGGATCCCCGGAGTCAGCAGCACTACCCGCGGCCGCGCGTCCTCTGTCGGCGCGATCGCTTCCAGCATGTCGAGCAGCCGGCTCGGATACTCGTTGACCGGCCGCACCGGCAGCCCTTCGAATACGCCCGGGAAGATGCGCTTCAGCACCTCGCGATTCTCCAGCACGTACGAAACGCCCGAAGGCACGCGCAGGTTGTCCTCCAGGACGTAGTAGTTGGCATCGCGATCGCGCACCAGGTCCGTGCCGGTGATGTGGCACCATACTCCACGCGGCGGCTTCAGCCCATGGCACTGCAGGCGATACGACGCCGCCGAGAGCACCACTTCCGACGGGATCACCCCGTCCTTCAGAATCTTCTGCTCATGGTAGATGTCGTCGATGAACGCATTCAGCGCGTGGACCCGTTGCTGTAACCCGCGTTCGATATGGTCCCAATCCTCCGCGGGCACGATCCGCGGAATCAGGTCGAATGGAAATATCCGCTCCTTCCCCGCTGAGTCGCCGTACACATTAAAGGTGATTCCCATCCGCAGCAGCAATCGCTCAGCAGCATGCTTGTACCGCAGAAGCTGACCGTCAGAGAGCCCCTCGACGGTCTCCAGCAGCAGTCGCGCATACGGTCGCGGCCGGCCGGCGTCATCGAACATCTCGTCGTAAAATCCCTGAGTGTCGTATGCGGAGAACTGCATGGGTGTGCCTCTCCAGTTTCCTATCCTCCGCTAAAGGCGGGCTGAAAGGGAAACCGAAATCTTTTATTGAGCGGATTCGGCTTTTTGATGCGGCGAGACGGGGCCGCGAGAGATCAGGCGGGCTCTCCGCCCGGTACGGCGGGTGCGAGTACGCGTTCGGCCATGGCGTATTTCAGATTTTCGATGCCCTGGCCCGTGACACTCGAAATCTCGAAAAACGGCAGGCCGCGCTCGGCCGCGAGCGCTCGCAGCGACGCGACCCGTTCCGGATCCTGCGCGGCGTCGAGCTTGGTCGCCACCACGATCATCGGCTTCTGCGCCAGTTCCTCGCTGAAACCGGCCAACTCTTCCATAATCACTTCAAAGTCGCGGACCGGCTCCCGGCCGCTTGCTTCCGAAACATCCACCAGGTGCGCCAGCAGGCGGGTACGTTCGATGTGCCGCAGGAACTGCGTTCCCAGCCCGGCCCCCAGGTGCGCGCCCTCGATCAGTCCCGGGATATCGGCGACCACGAAGCTGCGGTAGTTCTCGAGCTTCACCACTCCCAGGTTCGGCGCGAGCGTTGTGAACGGATAATCTGCGATCTTGGGCCGCGCCGCCGAAATCCGCGAGATCAGCGTCGACTTCCCGGCATTCGGGTATCCCACCAGACCCACGTCGGCCAGTAGCTTCAACTCCAGGCGCAGGCGCTTTTCCTCGCCCGGATGCCCCGGCTCGTGCTCGGTCGGAACCTGGTGCGTCGAGGTCGCGAATCGCGCGTTCCCGCGCCCTCCGCGCCCACCGCGCGCCACGACGAACCGCTGCCCGGCCTCGGTGAAATCCATCAGCTTCTCGCCGGTCGCCTCATCGTAGACCACCGTTCCCACCGGCACCGCCACCTCGATCGACCGCCCGTCGGCCCCGGTCCTATTGCTGCCTTCGCCGTGGCGCCCGCGCTCGGCCTTGTGCTCGGGGTTATAGCTGAATTGCAGCAGTGTGTTCTGGTGTTCCGTCGCCACCATCTCCACGTCGCCGCCGCGGCCGCCATCGCCGCCGCTCGGACCGCCCCGCGGGACGTACTTCTCCCTGCGGAACGCGAGACAGCCGTTCCCGCCGTCGCCGGCCTTCACCAGAATTCTTGCTTCGTCGAGGAATAACATAGAAAAGCCGCCGGCATTTTCGCGATACCGGCGGCCTCGGAAAATCAGTCGGTAGGAAAAATTACTCGGAGGCGGTGACGCTGACGAACTTGCCCATCCGGCCGCGATCTTTGAATTCCACCACGCCCGTCACCTTCGCGAACAACGTATCGTCCTTGCCCCAGCCCACGTTCAGGCCCGGTTTGATTTTGGTGCCGCGCTGCCGCACGATAATCGATCCGCCCGGCACCAGTTGGCCACCGAACACCTTCACGCCAAGCCGCTGCGCGTTGGAATCGCGCCCGTTCTTAGAACTGCCTAATCCTTTTTTGTGCGCCATACGTCACCTAAACCAGAATGTCGCCCACCTTCACTTCGGTGAAGGACTGGCGATGCCCAATGGTTTTCTTGTACTGCTTCTTCCGCTTGAACTTGAAGACCAGAATCTTGTCGCCCCGACCTTCGCCCACGATGGTCGCCTTCACCGTGCCGCCGGTCACCAGTTCGCCGCCATCCTTGAACGCCGCCTTGGCAGGCAGTTCGATTTCAGAGCCAACATCACCGGCCAGTTTTTCCACGCGGAGCACATCGCCCGGAGTTACCCGGTACTGCTTTCCGCCGGTTTCAATAATCGCGTGCATCATTTCCTCTTGTCTGGGAGCCAGAACACACGGGGTGTGTCGGAACCACTGGAGTAAACATTTAGTGTACTACAAAGGCCGTGGCGGATACAATTGAGGCGTGCGCCGCCGCATGTGGCCGATCGTCCTTTTCGTCGCCGCCCTCGCCGCGGCCATTCCCACCGGTCCCCAGCCCGGCGAGCCTGCCCCGGACTTCCGCCTCAGCGATCAGACCGGCGCCGCGCAAACCCTGCACTCCCTGATGGGCCGGAAAGGCCTGATGCTGGTATTCTACCGCTCGGCCGACTGGTGACCGTTCTGCAAAGCCCAACTGGTCGAGTTGGAACAGGCTCTGCCGCGAATCCACGCGGCCGGCCTCGGAATTGCCGCCGTCAGTTACGATAGCCCGGCCGTATTGCGCCAGTTTGCCGCACGCGCCGGCATCACTTTTCCTCTGCTCTCCGATCACGATTCCGCGGTCATCCGCCGCTACGGCATCCTCAACGAGACCGTCGACAAGGGTACGCCCTTTTACGGCATTCCTTACCCCGGCACCTACATCCTGAATCGATCGGGCGCCGTGGTCTCCAAATACTTTGAGGACGACTTTCGCGTGCGCGACACCGCCGCCTCCATCCTGCTGCGCCAGTTCGGGCTGGAGCCTCCCGCGCACGAAACCTCTTCCGGCAAGCATCTCATCGTGACTACCGCTGCGAGTGATCGCGAAGTCCGCCCCGGCCAGCGAATCACCTTGAGCGTCGAGGTCGCGCCCGGCCCGCGCATCCACGTCTACGCGCCCGGCGTTCGCGATTACATTCCGATCGCCCTCACGCTCGAGCCGTCGAAGGCCTTCGCGGCCGACCCGGTCGTCTACCCGCCCGCCAAGACTCTGAACCTCGCCGCCATCCACGAATCCGTTCCCGTCTACAACGCGCCGTTTCGCCTGGTCGCCACCCTCACGCTCGCCAACGCCGGCGCGCTCGAGCCCCTGCTCGACGCCCAGCGCAATCTGACCGTCGAAGCCAAATTCCGCTACCAGGCCTGCGACGATCGAGAGTGCTTCCTGCCCGAGACGCTGCCTCTGCGCTTCACGCTTCACGTGCTCCCCTTTGACCGCCAGCGCGTATCAGAAGATATTCAACGCAAAGGCCCGGGCCTCTGGTAGAATCTTTTCCCATGTGGAAAAAAGTCGCACTGGTCGTAGTGTCGATTGTCGTAGCCGTGCCCGCGGCGGGGCTCAGCTACCTGTACCTGCGGAAGCCGGCCATGCAGCCGCCGCGCGACATCAAAGTCGCGATGACGCCTGAACGCATCGAACGCGGGCCGCTATCTCTTTCAGAACGTCGCCGACTGCGACGGCTGCCATTCCCAGCGGGACTTCACCCACATCGATGGACCCGTCGTGCCCTCCGGCCGCGGCCGCGGCAATACCCTCTCGCAGGTCATGACCGGCCTGCCCGGGACGGTAGTCGCGCCGAACATCACGCCCGATCGCGAAACCGGCATCGGCGGCTGGACCGACGGCGAAAAGATCCGCGCCATCCGCGACGGCGTCGACAAGAATGGCATCGCGCTCTTCCCCATGATGCCCTACGGAGTCTTCCACGAGATGAGCGACGAAGACGTGGAATCTTTGGTGGCCTATCTGAATACCCTGACGCCCATCCGCAACCCGCTGCCCGCCACGCAGCTATCCTTCCCGGTCAACCTCATGATCAAGGGCGTGCCGCAGCCGACGGGCACCGTTCCCAACCCCAATCGCACAGATCGCCTGCAGTATGGCAAGTACCTGACCACGGTCGCGGGCTGCGCCGATTGCCACACCCCCGTGAAAAACGGCCAGAGGATCCCCCGCATGGATTATTCGGGCGGACAGGAGTTCGGATCCACCATCGGCCGCGTCTTCTCCGCCAACATCACCCCGCATCCCGATACCGGCATCGGCAAATGGGACGAAGCGTTCTTCCTGAAGAAATTCACCGACTACAAACTGTACGCCGCCAACGGCACTCCGCCCATGACCGGCCCCGAACAGTTCACGCTAATGCCCTGGCTCACCTTCAGCGGCATGGCCTCCGAAGACCTCAGCGCCATCTACACCTACCTCCGCACCGTGAAGCCCATCAACCACCACGTGGAAATACACCCGGAGGCCAAATAGGGTAGGCCTCCTGGCCTGCCGAGGCGCGCGGAGCGCGCGCTCTCTACGCTCCGAACAGATGCACGCCGCTCGGATCGTCCGTCATCGGCGGAGGCGGATCCGGCCGCTGAGGCATCGACGCCATCAATTCCTGCAGCCGCACCTGCGGGATCCGCGCCGGCACATCCACCGCATAGCTGCGGCGCGCCACGCTCTTCCACCCCAGGCGTCCCACCAGCTCGATGATCTCCTCGCCGTTCAGATGCCCTTCCGCCCGCACGTTCTCGATCGACTGGTACGAATCCATGTGTACCCGCCGCGCGAATGTCTGCGAGGTCGCATCCATCAGCCAGTGTCCGACCCCCGCCTGCTTCGCCTCTACCGCCAGCGCTTCCACGGACTCCGCCGGCAGATACATCAGCAGGCCTTCGGTGATCATCAGCGTCGGACCTTCCGCCGCCGCGAAGATCTTCGCGCGCTGCTCGGGATCCGTCACGTCCGCCACCATCCGCTCCAGCCGGACCGGCGGCGTTTCGCCTGCCAGCACGCTCGATTTATATTCGATCATCGCCGGCAGGTCGAACTCCATCCAGCGCAGCTCCGGCGGCAGCCCCAATCGCCACGGCCGCGCATCCAGCCCGCACCCCACGCTCAGCACCGTGGCGATCGAATGCTCGCGCACCACCCGCAGCACCAGTTCATCCAGAAACACCGTACGTACGGCAATGCCGAAACACATCAGTTCCAGCCCGGAAAACGCCGCGGTGATCGCCATCCCTCGCGGACCGGCCAGCCGCGCCGCGTGAGGATCGCGCACCACACCATTCGGTCTGGATGTTTCGAGAGCGCGGCACCCGGCCACCATTAAGGCCGTGTCGCTAACATGCAGAATTTCGGAATCCGCTGAAGCCATCCACCTATTCTAGTGAATTCTAAGAATTCAGATTCTAGACCTTCAGCGCGTGCAGGTACGGGTAGCTGGTCTTCATCATGTCCATGTCCAGCTCGACGAAGTAATTCCGGATCCCTCCGGTCTTCGCCGCTGCGAACAACTTCTTCCAGTCCACGATTCCCTGCCCTACCGCCACTTCCTTTTTCTCCGTCGGCGACCAGTCCTGCAGGTGCAGCGAAAGGAACCGCCCCGGATACTTATCGAGGTACGTAGCGGCCTGATAGCCCATCCCAATCACCGAAACCTGGAACTGCATCCTGACCAGCGCCGGGTCGAGCGTCTGCATCAGGTGGTCATACACCAGCACGCCGTCGATCTCGCGGAACTCGAACTGGTGATTGTGGAAACCCATCAGGAGGCCCGATTGCTGCACCCGCTTGGCAATCTGGTTCAGCTCCTGCGCCGCCTCCGTCCACGTCGCGAGCGGCGCGTCGTTCCGCACCCCGAAGGTCGAGAGCACCATCTGCTTCAACCCCAGGTCGCGCGCAAAGGCAATGCGCTCGTCCAGATGGTCCTTCAGCTCGCTGAACTGAAAGTGGCAGCTCTCGCAATGCAGCCCGGCCGCGTGGATCTTCTTCTTCATCTCCTCCGGCTTCATGTCCACCAGCGGACCGTACCCCGCATTGCGATATCCCGGCGGCGAGCACATCTCGATATTCTTGTACCCGATCGCTGCGATCTGCTTCAGCGTGCCTTCGAAATCCTTCCCCAGGGCGTCCCGCACCGGGTAGGTCTGGCAGCCGATCGGCATACCCAGCGGATCGGCCTGGAGCGCACCGGCCGCTGCAACCGCCGCCGCACTGCCCAGAAAACTGCGTCGCGTCAATGTCATATCGTTTCGGGCTCCCATCCCTTGCGGTACTCACGCGCCAGATACCGGTTGGCATCCGGCAGATTCGTAATTGAACTCGTGGCCGCGTCCCACATCAGTTTCTTTCCCGTGCGGAGCGCAATCGCGTACAGATTCACGGCCTCCGAGATCGGACCGGCATTCAGAAAATTCCCGGCCGACGGCGCGCCGTTGCCGCGCGCGTAATCCGCCCACGCTTTCAGTCCCGGCGAAAGCTGCGGCGGTTCCTCACGATGCCGCTCGCGGTCGGGCGGCGCCTGCTGTCCGCTCATCCGCGACGCCGGAATCAGCCGCGGGCTCTCCACCCGGAACCCGGCCAGAATCTTGCCTCGATCGCCCACGAACATCATCCCTTCCGCCGGAAGCTCCTGGTGGTCTTCCTCCAGTTCCGCCGGGGTTGTCGGATGCATGCCGCCTTCGTGCCATACCAGATCGATCGCCGGACGCGATCCGCGCGCCGGATACCGGAACCGCACCACCGAGGCCGTCGGAAACGAAAAATCGTTCCGGATCGTCGTCGATGCCGTGCCGCGGAATGTGCATTGGTGGCTGAGCATCGGCTCGACGCTGGTGGGCGCGTCGAGTTCGAGCGCGTTGAACACCGTCCACAGCGAGTAGTGCCCCATGTCCGCCATCGATCCGCCGCCAAAGTCATACCAGCCGCGGAACACCATGTGCGTGTAATCGGGCGAGTACGGCCGCGCCGCCTCCGGCCCCAGCCACAAGTCCCAGTCGAACCCGTTGGGCACCGCCGGCGTCTCCACGGGCAGCGTCGCGTACTGCGGCCATACCGGTCGATTGGTCCAATTGTGGACTTCCCGCAGAGTGCCGATGGCGCCGTCCTTGATCCACGCCATCACCGGCTCCATCGAGCCGTTCGAATCCCACGGCATGAAATGTGTGGAAACGCCCGTTTTTCGCGCCGTCCCAATCACCATCCGCGCCTCTTTCAGGCGGTTGGCGATCGGCTTGTGCAGGATGACGTGCTTGCCCCGCTTCATGGCCGCGATGCTGATCGCCCCGTGCAGGTGATCGGGCGTCATGATTTTCACCGCAGTGACGTCTTTTTCTTTGTCGAAGAGTTCGCGGAAATCGGCGTAAGCCGTGCACCCCCGTGTGCCTTCACTAGCCCGGTGGGTCGAATAGTACCGGTCGACGATATCCTTGGCCGCATCGCGGCCGCCAGGAATGGTGTCTTCGGTGCCCGCCTTCCAATCCGATTGCCCGAGTGCGCGGCGAATGTCGTCGCGCAGTCCGTGCGGCGACCAATCGCGATACCCGGTAGCGTCTTTATTTGGGTCGCAAACAGCGACAATGCGGATTTCGGGTGCCGGCAGCAGGCTGAGCATTTCCCGCAGGCCCTCGGTGCCGGTGCCGATGTGAGCCAGCGTAATCTGATCGCTCGGAGGAACGTAGGCAGGTCCGCCCAGGACGTGCCTCGGTACGATGGTGAACGCAGCGGCGCCGGCTGCAGTGGCCAAAAACTTACGGCGGTTCGAATCCGATGTCATGCCACCTCCGGATCGATCATACTCCCTTGCACGATCGATCAAAAGGAGGCGGACCGCCGTTATTCGGAGGGGGAGCCGGAGCCGGAACTGGAGCCAGAGGTCGAGCCAGAGGTCGAACCGGAGGGGGAAGCCGAGCCGTCCGCGGTATCGGTGAGATAATCCTCAAACGGTTCGATCGGAATGCCTTCTACTCCGGAGTGTTCGCGCTCGGCATTGCGCTGCGCCCGTCGCGCGGCTTTATCCTTCTGCTTCTCCATCCGGGCAAGCTCTTTTTGCCGTTTTTGAAATGAAGTGCGTGATCGGTTTGGAATAGGTCTTGGCTCCTCAAAATAAAGTTGCGCCGCACCCCGTCCGACGCGTGCGCCATGCCGTTCCCGTAAGCTGATTGGAATTCGTCCCGAGCAAACAGGCAAACGGGGACGCAGTCTGAAATCTCGCGGTACTGCCTAATGGACAATCTCAGTATACCAGCTTCGAACGCCGCGCCCCCACTCCGTTGTGAAAACCAGAAGCTCCGAAACTTACACTAGTCCTGTCTGTGAAGTCACGCGGTACCTCTAGTCCCGGGTCTCTATCTTCAGGTTCCGGAACGTGATCTCGTGCCCCTCCCCCTCGAGCCCGACATACCCGCGGCGGAGTGCATAGCCCGTAATTTCGCTCACCACCTCACCGTTCACCGAGAGCGTAATCGTCCCGCCCTCCGCGCGAATCTGGTAGTGATTCCACTCTCCCGCCGGCTTGACCCGGTTCTCCTTCATCTGTTTGCTCAAATTGAAGCTCTTCAACGCGCCATCCACCAGGTTCACGCCGAACAGATAGCCGCCCGTCGGACCGGTCTGCGCCTGCGTCCAGATCTCGCCGTATTTCGAAAGACGAATGCCGATGCCGCTGTTATACTTCACGTCGCCTTTAGGCGTAAACCGCCAGTCCACATCGAACACAAAGTCGCCGAGTTCCTTGTCGTACCGCAGCCATTCGTGCTGACCGTCGCCCGTGCACACCAGCGTGTGCGCCTCGGCGTCCACCCGCCATTGCAGCTTGGGCTTGACACCATCTACCGGCGGAATCGGAATTCGCGTCCAGCCCGCCAGGGTCGGCTCCGGAAGAATATCCAGCGTGCCGGCAGGCAGCGCGACGGCGCCCGCAAGAAGTAGAATCGCACCGGCAATTCGGATCATCATATCTTTGATCGTATCGCGGGTTTAGACTGAAGTACGATGGACGACGCGCTCTTTATTCACCGCATCCACTTCGCCTTCACAATAACCTTCCACTACCTGTTCCCCCAGCTCACCATGGGGCTCGCTCCGCTCATCGTCGCTTTCAAGACCATGGGCCTGCGCACCAACAACCCCATATACGACGACGCGGCCCGCTTCTGGACCAAAATCTTCGGCATCAATTTCGTTGCGGGAGTAGTTACCGGAATCCCCATGGAGTTCCAGTTCGGCACGAACTGGGCACGCTTCTCGCAGATCACCGGCGGCGTGATCGCGCAGCCGCTGGCCATGGAAGGCGTCTTCTCTTTCTTCCTGGAGTCGGCCTTTCTAGGCCTCTTTCTCTTCGGCGAGCGCCGTCTCGGCCGAAAAGGTCACTGGTGGGCCGCCTTCATGGTCTTCATCGGATCCTGGCTGTCGGGCTTCTTCATCGTGGCGGCCAACGCCTGGATGCAGCATCCCGTTGCCTACAACCGGCTGCCCGACGGCTCGTTCCAGGTGAACAGCTTCTGGGGCGTGCTGGCGAACCCCTGGGCGCTTCTGCAGTACGCCCATGTCATGAGCGGAGCGGTCATCACCGGCGCCTTCGTCATGTGCGCCATCGGCGCCTTCTACGTGCTGAGCCGGCGGCATTCCGACGCGGGCCAGATCTTCATCCGCACCGGCGTCGTCGCCGGCATCATCGCCTGCATCTTCCAGATCTTCCCCTCCGGCGACCTTCACGGCAAATACATGGCGCAGCATCAGCCCGTCACGACCGCCGCCGCGGAGGCACTCTTCCATTCCGAAGCCGGCGCCCCGCTCGTCATCCTCGGCCAGCCCGATATGGAGCATCAGAAGATCGATAACCCCATCATCGTCAATAGCGCCTTGAGCTTCCTCATCTACGGCACCCCCACCGCCGTCGTCAAAGGCCTCGACCAGTTTCCGCAGGACCAGTGGCCCACCAATATCCCGCTTCTCTATTTCGCCTATCACGTGATGGCCGGCCTCGGTACCCTGTTCGTCGCCATCATGGCCGCCTCGGCCTTCCTGCTTTGGAAGGGCCGGCTCTTCCACACGAAATGGATGCTCTGGGTGCTGATGCTCGCCGCGCCCTTCCCCTACATCGCCAACATGGCCGGCTGGCTGACCGCCGAAGTCGGACGCCAGCCTTGGCTCGTCTACGGTCTGCTCCGTACCCCCGCCGGCTATTCCAATAACGTCTCCGCCGGCAATGGACTCTTTACCCTGCTCGGCTTCATGGGGATGTACGCGCTGCTCAGTGTCTTCTATCTCTTCCTGCTGCGCCTCACCATCGAGCGCGGCCCCGAAGGTCCCGAGGCCCACGGCTACGTCTCGCTATCCGGAGGGGAGGTCTGACATGATCACCGTCTGGTTTATCCTCGTCGCCCTGATGCTGGTGGCCTACGTCGTGCTCGACGGCTTCGACCTCGGCGCCGGCGTCCTGCACCTCATCATTGCCCGCACCGACGAAGAGCGCCGTGCCATCCTCGGCGCCATCGGCCCCGTCTGGGACGGCAACGAAGTCTGGCTGCTGGCCGCCGGCGGCACGCTCTTCTATGCCTTCCCCCTGCTTTATGCCTCCAGCTTCAGCGGCTTCTATCTCGCGCTCAACATGGTGCTGTGGCTGCTCGTCACCCGTGCCATCGGCATCGAATTCCGCGCCCACCTGGCCGACCCCATCTGGCGCGACTTCTTCGACGGCGCCTTCTCGCTTGCCAGCATCCTGCTGATCATCTTCTTCGGCGCCGCCCTCGGCAATGTCATGCGCGGCGTTCCCCTCGGCGCCGATCACTACTTCTTCGTCCCGCTCTGGACCAATTTCGTCCCCGGCCCCAACCCCGGCATCCTCGATTGGTACACGGTCCTCTGCGCCGTCACCGCCTTGATCGCCATCACCATGCACGGCGCCCTGTACATCATTCTCAAGACTGAAGGCGACCTGAACCGCCGCGCCCGCCAGTCCGTCCGCTGGCTCTGGCCGCTCGTCGCGCTCACTTCCCTGATCGCCCTCGTCGCGACCGTCGCGGTCCGCCCGCAATTGCTCGATAACTACCGCGCCGGCCCCGCAGGTTGGATCATCCCGGTCGTCGTCGCCGCGGGCCTCATCGGCGTCCTCTACTTCACCCGCACCGGCCACGAGCGCAACGCGTTTCTTTCCTCGTGCCTCTACATCGTCGCGGTTCTCTGCGGCGCCGCCTTTGCGCTCTACCCCACCCTGCTGCCATCGTCCAATAACCCCGCCAATGCGATCACTGTTTACAACGCCGCCGCCGGCAGCCAGTCGCTCGCCATCGGCCTCATCTGGTGGAGCATCGGGATGGCCATGGCGGTCGGCTACTTCATCCTGATTTACACTTTGTTCAAAGGAAAGGTGCGCCTGCAGCACAGCCATTAGGAAGCAGTCTATGGTTCGTCTTCTCGTACTCCTGGTGCTGGCTCTGCCGTCCCTGGCGGCCGGCACCGAGTACGAACTCTCCGGCCGCATCACACCCGCCCGGACCGCGGCCATCACCCTCTACCGGGTCGCCAGCCCGTTCACCGTCTCCACCCTCACCGGCGAAGACGGCCGTTTCACTTTCAAGAAGCTCGAGCCCGGCGCCTATACCGTCTCGATCCTCGAACCTTCGCTCGGCGAAGCGCGCCGCACCATTGAAGTCGGGCCCTCGGGCGCCGATGCCCACGACCGCGTCTCGCTCGAACTCGTCCTCAAGGACTCCGACTTCATCCTCGGAGACACCCTGCGCCGCCGCAACTCCGTGAGCACCACCCAGCTTGCCATTCCCGACAAAGCCGTCCGCGACTACGCCGACGCCCAGAAGGACCTCGCCCGCCACGACGCCGACGCCGCCGTCCAGAAGCTGGAGCAGGCTGTCGAGCTCGCCCCGCAGTTCTCCACCGCCTGGAACAACCTCGGCACCATCGCCTACCAGACCCGCCACTTCGAACGTGCCGCCGAATGTTTCCGCCACGCGCTCGAAGCCGACCCGCAAGCCTATGAACCCCTGGTCAATCTCGGCGGCGTGCTGATCAATCTGAACAAAATCGAGGAGGCCTGGGACTATAACGTCCGCGCCGTCCTGGTGCGGCCGGAGGACGCCCTGGCGAACTCCCAGCTCGGCATGGTGTACTTCGAGTTAGGCCGCTTCGAGCTCGCCGAAAAGCACTTCGACATCGCCCGCAAGTGCGACCCCGCCCACTTCTCGCACCCGCAACTTTTCCTCGCCGAGATCCATCTCCGCCGCGGTGACAAGCAAGCCGCCGCCGCCGACCTCGAAGATTTCCTCGCCCACCATCCCGACTGGCCGCAAGCCGCCAAAATGCGCGCCTCGATCGCCGAGTGGAAGTCCGCCCCTCACTAAAAGGAAATGTGGGGCGTGACAGCGAAAGTGCGCTATCGAACCTTATTCATGGGCGTCTGAGGAATCTCAAGTAAAAAGCTACGAACACCAGGACAATGCCGATATTCACTGTCAGCCGCTCCCAGAATCGATTTCTGAAGAACATGAAATCTACACCGACTATGACGGCTGCCATCGCCACCACATAAACCACGTTACCTAGCTGTCTGCCCATCGCAGAGTGGTACATCACGTGATCTGCCATCCCGGACCGCCGGAGCGCGAGCGAGGTGTATGAGACAGCAACGATGTGCTGCGATCCCAAACGCTATCCGGCGATAGTACCGTCCTACCTTTTCGCCTGTTTTTTCATCAACGGGTCGTAAAATGGGATCGAATTGAAGCTCATGACCCACCAGGGCAGCGATTTTTCCGGTCTCAAGCTTCGCGCCAGAGGCATCGCCGTTATCTCTGTTCCGGTGGTTGCGCTGTTTGTCGTGCTTTTCGCGGTCCGCTCGCTCGGCGGCGAATCGGTGGCCGCGGAACAGGCGATCGAACGTGAATATCAGGTGCAGACAGGCCCTCTGCCCGGCGCGCGACTCGCTACCTTGCGCGCGGAGCGCGATGCCGCACGCCACAAGCTCAGGCTGGTCCTTGGTCTCTGCGGGATTCTGGGACCCCTCGGGGCCCTGTTCCTGCACTTGATACTGGCGGATAAGCTCACGCGGCGGCTCAGTGCGGTGCAGGAAAATGCCCGGCGGCTGGCGCACGCACTTCCGCTCGAGCCCTTCCCCACCGGCACCGACGAAATCGGTGATCTGGCGCGTCAATTGGACGACGCCGCCTACCTGCTTCGCGGCCGCGAGCGAGCCTTGCGGGAAAGCGAATGCCGCTACCGCGACCTGTTCGACCGCGCGCCCATCCCTTACGAGGAAACCGATGCCGAAGGGGTGATCACCCGATTCAACGAGGAGGTCTGCCGCCTGCTGAAAACAACTCCCGACCGCGTTTTGGGATGCAGAGGCTGGGATTTCGTGGCCCCCGATCAGCAGGAAAACTTCCGCGCCGCTATGCTCGAACGGCTGAGCTCGGCGCGCGAGACCGAACCCTTCGAGTGCGACTATCTGCTACACGACGGTTCCCGGATCGCCATCGAGATTCGCGAAAGCCTCATCCGCCGTGCCGACGGCTCCGTGGCCGGCATCTGCCGGTCGCTGCTGGACGTCACGGAGCGAAACCTGGCAGCCGTCGCCGCGCGGAAGGTAGCCCAGTACGCGCTCGAACTCAGTACCAAGAACGAGCAACTGGCGCATGCGCTCGATGCCGCCCGATCCGCCACCGAAGCCAAGAGCCGCTTCCTGGCTGCCGTTTCCCACGAACTGCGCACACCGCTCAACGGCATCATCGGATTTTCCGAGATGCTGTTCGACGGCAAGCTGGGCAAGATCACGTCCGAGCAGACGGAGATCCTGGGAGATATCCTGACCAGCGCCCGGCATCTGCTGCAGCTCATCAACGATATTCTCGATCTATCCAAGGTCGAGGCCGGAAAGATGGAGTTCCGCCCGGAACCGTGCGAGATCGACGCCCTGATTTACGAGGTCCGCGACGTGCTTCGCCCCCTGGCGGAAAGGAAGGGCGTCACGGTGTCGGCCGAAGTTCCGGCCGGCCTCGAAGGCTTCATCGATCGGGGACGGTTCAAGCAGGTTCTCTACAACTATCTGTCGAATGCGGTGAAATTCACCAAGCCAGGAGGATGCGTCAACTTGCGAGCGCTTCCGACCGATCAGGGCTGTCTCAGAGTCGAAGTGGAAGATACCGGAATCGGGATTCCACCGGAGGAGATGCCTCTCCTTTTTCGAGAATTCCAACAACTTCCGAACAGCCGGAAGGCTGACCAGGGAACCGGATTGGGATTGGCTCTGACCAGGCACATTGTCGAAGCGCAGGGCGGCAGCGTCGAGGCGCGCAGCACGCCAGGACGGGGCAGCGTTTTTGCCGCAATTTTGCCATTGCATGCTGCAAGCAGGTAACCGTACGCTAAAATACCGATGATGGCGGGAGAGTCAGTCTTAATCGTCGATGATACGCCGGTTAACCTAAAGCTCACGCGCATTCTCCTTCTAAACGAGGGCTATAAGGTTCTGACGGCCCCCACCGCCGAGGAGGCGCTCGAACTGCTCCGGAGTTGCCACCCGGACCTGGTGCTGGCGGATATCCAACTTCCCGGCATCGACGGTCTGGAGCTGACGCGGCGCATCAAGAGCGAAGCGAGCACCCGCGACATTACCGTGGTGGCGCTGACCGCGTTCGCCATGAAGGGCGACGAACAACGGGCCATCGAAGCGGGCTGCGACGGCTACATCACCAAGCCCATCGACACCCGCGCCCTGGGAGCGCGCATCCGCGGCTATCTCGACCAGCGCGGACAGACTCCGCCCTCGGCGCCGAAATCCGATGCCGAAGGGGTGTTGCTGCCCCAATCGGAAATGCTCGCGCTGCGGCGGCGCTTCCTGGATGAAGGCCACGATCTGGTGCGCCAGTGGCTGCGCGACATGGACGGCTCCTTCCCGGCCGATGACGCGTCGCGTGCGGTGCACCAGTGGATCGGAACCGCCGGGCTCCTCGGCTACACGGCGATCAGCCGCCTGTGCCGCGAAATGGAAGCCGTCCTTCGGGAACGGCCGCTCGATAACGGCCAGCTTCGGGAATCCCTGGCAAACCTCGTGCTGGCCTTTAGCACACCGCGCGAGGCGCGCGACGCCCCGGTTCCGGCCGCGGTGCTGGATGCGCTCAGCAGCAAACAGGTGGCGCTGATCGGATTTCCGGCAAATGAGGCGGAGCGCATGTCCGTGGGTCTGGAACGCGCTCGCGCGCAGTCGTTCACCTTCGCCATTTCCGAGCCGGAAAACTCGAAGGGCATTCGCGGCTGCGATGTAATCGTGATCAGCGCGCGCCCCGAAAATCAGGATTCGCACTGGATGCAGTTGCGCCGCGAC
This sequence comes from Terriglobia bacterium, assembly GCA_963796675.1. GTDB lineage: Bacteria > Acidobacteriota > Terriglobia > Bryobacterales > Bryobacteraceae > CAWCDJ01. Next base: position 288,248 of record CAWCMS010000006.1, on the reverse strand, counting down.
AATGCAACCGTACCGCTGGTCTTCGTCGGCCCGCGGGAACAATTGCTAGACATGGAGACCGCGCAGGCGACGGGCGTTGAGTTCCTCATGGATCCCTGGGACGTGGACGAAGCGCTGGTGCGCCTGAGTCTGGCCTGTTCCCGTCCCGCCGCCACCGAACAGCCGGCCGCACCGTCGCAGCCGGCACCCGCCGCCCGCACGGGAAAGCTGAAAGTCGTGGTTGCGGACGACGACCCCACGGTGCTGGTGCTGGTGCGGGCCGCCATCGAGAATTTCGGCATGGAATGCGTGACCGCCTCCGACGGTACCACCGCGCATCGAAACCATCCGCCGGGTCAGGCCCGACGCCGCCGTTCTCGACGTCAATATGCCTGGTATGGACGGCTACGAGGTGCTCGCCGCCATCCGCAGCGAAACGATTCCCACGCGGGTTCTGCTGCTGACGGCGCGGCAGCAGGAAAGCGACGTCATCCGCGCATTTTCCCTGGGCGCCGACGATTACGTAGTCAAGCCCTTCAGCCCTCTCGAACTGGTCGCGCGCCTGAAACGGCTGCTGGTGCGATGACCGGCGTGTTCGTGGGCGCTGTCGCCGCCGCGATCGGCGCCGCCGAAGGCTTCGTTTTGGCCGGGCTGGATATCGCGTTTTTGCGCAGCCTCCGCCGCAAGCGAGGGGAGCGGGCGGTGGCAGCACTGTCCGCCGAGATCCGCACCGTCCTCGTGGACTTCCTGGCCGGCGCCGACAAGATCGCGGAGGTGCGGGCCTTTCTCGATCAGGACGCGGCCGCCGTCACCGAAGGCATCCTCTCGTTTCGCAGCGCGGTGGCAGGCGGCGCACGCGAACGGCTCTCCGAATTAGCGCTGACACTGGGACTGGTACGCGACTGGTGCGCCGATACCCGATCCCCGTCGGTGGTGGCGCGGCGCGAAGCGTTCTCGCGGCTGGCGTTCATCTCGGCCTATGAGCCGTGCCGCCGGATTTGCGGCGAGGTGCAGTTAGCCGCGCTCGAAGATGCGGATCAGGATGTGCGCATCTCGGCGGCGCGGGGCCTGCTCCAGAGCGCGCGAGCCCGAAACGCTGGAGCGGGTCTTCGATTTTGCACTGGAGAGCGACCTCCTCACGCGCGCGGTGCTTTCGGAGGACCTGCGACGCTATGCGGCAGAGCTTTCGCAGCAGGCGATCCCCTTCGCTTTGTCGACTCGCGACAGCCACCGGACGGTGGCGGCACTCCAGGTCGTCGCCTCCTGGCAGCGGGCGGTGATCGTGCCCGACCTGCCCCGGCTGATCGAAGACGACGATCGCGCCGTACGGCTTCACGCACTCCGGCTGGCGCCGATGATTCCGCTGATGCCCGAGGGACGCTCGGCGATTCTCAGAGCGCTGTCTGACCCCGACCCGGAGATCCGCACGGCCGCGGCCCTCAGCGCCGGACGCCAGCGGATCGCAGAGAGTCTGCCGCACCTGGCAGCGTTGGTTCGCGATGCCGGCGCCGAAGTGGCGCGCGGCGCCGCGACTGCCATGGCGGCGATGCCGCCTGAAGGCCCGAAAGCGCTGGCGGAACTCAGCTCGGCAGCCAACAGCCTGACCGCGGAAATCGCGAAGGCCGCGCTTGGCGGCGGAAGTGGGGCGCGCCCATGACCACGATCGCTCCCGAGGCAATCCTGATCGCGCTGGGAGTGGCCCTGCTGATCTCGGCTGCCGGTGCGCTTTACGCCATGGTGAAGGGCTATCATGTGCTGCGCCGGCTGGCGCGCGACGAGCGGGACGACGACGCCATCCTTCTGAAATCGCCGATGGCCCCCGGCATCTCGGTGATTACCGCTCCGTCGACGCCTCGGCGGAATCGCGCGCCTGGGTCCGCCGGCTGCTCGACCTGCATTACGGAGATCATGAAATCGTCGTCGTGCTGGATGGGCCCGACGCGATGGAGCGCGACCGCTGGCTGGCCGAATTCCGCCTCGGGCCGGCCCCGCGAAAAGGCTCCGCGGACCTGAAATCGGCCAAGCTGCGGGGAATCTATGAGTCCTTCGATCCCATTCAACTGGTGCTGATCGACAAGGAAAAGGGCGGGCGTGCAGACGCCTGGAACGCGGCCGTTAACGTAGCGCGCTTCCCGGTAATCGGCTGGGTGGAGCGCTTCAGCCGGTTCCAGCCGAACGTGCTGCTGCGGCTGATCCGCCCGATGCTCGAAGAGCCCGAGGAGACGGTGGCCGCCTGCTGCATCGCTCCGCCGCCCGCATCCGGGAGCCGCGCCGAGCGCCACGCCACCTGCGCGTTCCTGCGCAACTGGCTGGTCCGCTGCGCCGCCTTCCGCTCGTGGAACCGCTTGATGCCGATACCGGGCTCCGGCGTACTGGTGCGGCGCGACGCGGTGCTGGCTGCGCGCGGTTTCCGCTCCGGTATGGCGGACCTGTTCCTGCGATTGCATGCCGCGGCGCGGAAAGCCGGAGTACCCTACCGGATTGCCCTGGTGACCGACCCGGTGGTTTTCCCACCCGAAGTCGCCCGCCGGAAGGATCTCCGCCGGCAGATTTCCCGCGACCAGGCGGAACTGCGCAAGCTGTTCTTCCGCTGGCCCCTGCACGCGGGATGGCGCATCCGGCTGGGCATCGTGTGGTACCGACTGCTCTTGCCCCTGATCGAGACTGCCGGCTACCTGTTGGCCGCGGCCGGCCTCCTGCTCCACTGGCTGGACCTTCCGGCCGCCGTCTTCTTCCTGGTTTCGAGCGCGGGAGCCGGACTGGTGGTATCGACGGCCGCCGTGGTGCTACCCGCGCTGGCCGCCAATAAGACACCGGAGCCGGCACGAATCAAGAAGCTGTTCTTCACCGCGGTGCTGGAGAATCTCGGGTACCGTCAGCTTCGAAACCTTAAGCTGATCTCAGGATTTTTTGCTAGAGGGGAGTAAGTAGGGAATAACTGAGGGGTAGTAAGCCGGGGCCGGCTTCGCTTCCAGCCCCGGCTGTCATCGGTCCTGCTTAGTTAATCAGCAGTTTGGTCTTCGTCCCGCCGATCCGGATTTCGGAAATCATCGCCTTCCCGTCTTGTTCGACGTAGCGGATGGCCGTGCTTTCGTACTTTGTCTGGTTCATTTCGACTTTGACGGGGACATCGATCGTCACCTTCTGACCCTTGATGGTCGCGGTGTCGTTCAAGACCTGGAGCCGGTAGTCGCCGGCCTTCAGAACATTCCCCTTCACAACGGAAGGCTGCAGCAGGGTGATTTTGTAGCTGACACCCGACACGCCGCCTGCAAATACGGTAGTGAGGGCCAGGATCGCAAACGCCAGTGCTAGTTTCTTTACCATGATGTATCTCCTGAACCGGTTGGTTCGATTCAACGAAAAATTCCGAGTCGGTAGACCCATTCAGGAGTTTAACACCACTTTATCGTGGATGCCAACCCTAACTATTGTTGGGCGACCACGCGAAGCGGCTGTTCTAACTGGAAAGTGAGTACGGTTTCGACCGGCACGCGGACCGCCTGGCCTTTCGTAAGAACCTGGGTAAGAGCGCCGGCGCCCGCACCCGATCCCGCGCCGATCGCCGCGCCTTTCCCGCCCCCGGCAATGGCGCCTATGATCGCGCCGAGCGCCGCGCCGCCTCCCGCAAACGCGGCGGTCCGCTTATTCTTGCCAACGCCCTCCCGGCCCTTCTGAGCGAGATTGACCGTTTCGAGCGAGTACTGGCGTCCATCGATGGCGACCCAGGCGAGATCGAGCGACAGGTCGGAAGCGCCGCGGAAGCGGCCGCCCTTCGAAGCCGAGCGGATCACGATGGCGGCATTGGCCCCGCGCGGAATCACGACCGCGCCCGCGGCGTCGCGGACGTCCTTCGTGACTTCGGCCGGGAAGGTCTGGCCTTCCACCGCTCTCGCGGAGTCGATGGTCTCTTCGGTCCGCACCGAGACGTGCGTGCGGGCAGCGATCTCATAGGTCTTGGTGGTGACGGCGGCGGCTTCCGGATGGTAGTGTCCGGCGGGTTCCTGACCGGCGTCGGCCGGCGGCGCGGACGCCTGGGCGCCTGCCGGAGCCGGTGCCGAAGCGTCCGGCGCCGCGGCGGTCGCGGGCGGGGCGGTGGGCTCGGGATTCGCCGCGGGGGAGGCAGCGTCGTCGTAAGCCACAGACTTGACCTGCGCCATCGGAATGGTTCGGGTGATGCTGTCATCGCCCGCGAGTTTCATTTCGGTGGGCGAAGTTTCGAGCACTTTTCCCGCGACCGTGGTGCCATCGCGCAGCGTGACGGTGGCATGCGGCGCGGCGCTCGGTGCGGCCTGACGGGAGCATGACGTAAGCAGCAGAAGTGAAACCGAAAGAAAAAATGCGATACGGAACATATAGCGATCCTCCTCCTTGGTCCGAAATGCCAGTATACAAAGCGGGGAGCGACGAAATCAGGAACAAACGCCGGCGGCACTCCGTATCTACTGCTCAAGGAATGCTCATGCGAACGAAGCTTTTGATTCCGGCCCTGGCTGCCGGCCTGTTTTGCTTCACGGCATGCGATGCCGATTTTGGTGATTTCGAGCGATTCAACCGCGATTTTCACTATAGCTATCCGCTGAACACCGGAGCCCGGCTAACGGTGGAGACGTTCAACGGCTCTGTGGAAATCTCGGGATGGGACCAGAACACCATCGATATCAGCGGCACCAAGTATGGCCCGAGCCAGGCGGCCGCCGATAGCTTACCGGTCAACGTCGACCACACCGCGAGCACGGCCGACATTCGGGTGGTGCCGCCCTCCGACCGACGTGGACACCAGGGCGCAAGCCTGATCATCCGCGTGCCGCGCGGCGTCGTGCTCGACCGCGTCGTTTCCTCGAACGGCCATATCATCACTTCCGACGGGGTGGGGCCGGCACGGCTGAAGACCAGCAACGCCAAGATCCAGGTGCGGGGCCTCAAAGGCAATCTCGACGCCCAGACCTCGAACGGCGGGATCGATCTCGCGGAAATCGAGGGCGATGTCACGGCCCATACCTCGAACGCACGGGTGGAGGTGGATCGCATCAGCGGAGCGGTGGACTTGAGCAGTTCGAACGGCAGCATTCGCGCCGACGTTGGGCGGCCTGACGGGCGGGTCCGCGCGGAGACATCCAACGGGAAGATCGAGCTGACGATCCCCGGCGAGTATCGCGGCGATCTGCGCGCCCACACGAACAATTCCAGCATCACCCTGAACGTGCTGGGCGAAATCAACGGACGCCTCATCGCCCGCACCAGCAACGGCGGCATCAACAGCGATTTCGAAATGCGCACCCAGGGCGAAGTCTCCAAGAATCACGTGGACGCCCAGATCGGCAGCGGCGGTGCGACGCTCGATCTCAGCACGTCGAACGGCGGGATCCACCTGGTGAAAATGTAGCGGCCGGAAATTTACTGGCCAAGCGCAGACCGGATCCGCTCCGTAAGGGTATCGGCGAACGATTCGGGCGAGAAGCCGGTGATCCGGCTGAAGACCGTGCCCTTGCGGTCGATGATGAGAGTGGTGGGGATGGTGGTAATGTCGAACGCCCGCGAGAGGCCGTCCTCGAAGTAGACGGGCTCCGGCCACTTCATGGTCGCGAGGAAAGGCGGCACCAGGCCGCGGTCCTCATCCGTATCGATCGACAGGAAGACCACGTCGGGATTGCCTTCGAAGCGCCGCATCACCTGTTCGTAGAGCGAGTGCTGGGCACGGCAGGGGCTGCACCAGGTTGCCCAGAAGTCGAAGACGACCACTTTATTCTCGAGCGAAGCCAGCGGGAGTTTTCCACCGCCCGGAGCGCTCAGCGTGAACGCCATCGGATCGGTGAGGCTGGCATTGGGATCGTTGGCGCGCAGCCGCATCTCCCGCACGCGCACCAGCCCCAGGTTGCGGTCGTAGGCTTCGAGCACGAGGTCGCCCAAGCCGGCTTCGGAGCCCTTCGCTTTGAGATACAACTCGCCCATGCGGACGCGGTCGCCGGCACGCCCGGCGTCGGTATTGCGCGGGTCCTGGATGGTGAAGGCATCGGCCATGGCGACGGCCGCCGCGGCGTAGTCGCCGAGCCGCTCCTGCCAACGCGCGATCTCGCGGGCGGCATCGGCATTGGGATATTTCTCGAAGGCCTGTTCAGCCAGCGCGAGCGCGTCTTTAGGATGTCCCACGTTGCCGGTGGCGCGCGCCTCATAGGAGAGCGCGCGGGCCAGGCTGCGGTCCACCTGGTCCTGCCATTCGGTGTCGTGCGGGCGGTCTTTGCGCATCGCCGAGACCAGTTCCGTGTAGTGCCGCGCGTCTTTCAGCGCCTCGGTGGCACTGCTCGCGGAATCGTCTGCTAACAGCGATTGCGTCACGCGCTCCAGAATCTGCAGATCGTCGGGCTGCTTTTGGAGGACGCGCTCGCCGTAGACGATGATGCGGCGGTCGTCGTTGGCGTCCATGGCGGCCCGCACCGCGGCGCGCTCCAGTTCGGGCCGGCGCGGAGAGTTGGGATATTTCGCGAGGTGGCTTTCGATCGCCCGCAGGAATTCGACCGGGCTCGCGCCGGCTCCCGACAGCGCACGGTCCAGATCCTTCTGCTCGGCGGACGGTGCGGGCTTCTGCTGCGCGGCTGCAGTCGCCAGCATCAGGAACAGCGCTGCCGGCAGACGGTGGTTCATGGCTTGGGAGCCCGGATGATCTCGCCCAGCTCCGCCGCCTTGGCGCGGGCGGTGTGCATGTAGGATTCGTTGCCGGCAATGCGGTCCAGCATCGGCAGGTACTGGTCGAGCGCCACCAGGCGATGGTTGTCCATCGCGATCCAGAGCAGGCGGAGCGCCTTATCCACGCCGAGGCGGTCGTACTTGGCCGCGCGTTCGAGTTCGATGCGCATCTGCGCCGATTCGGCCATACGCTCGAACCAGTCCTGCAGGGCCTGCGCGGAAAGATCGGTCGAATAGTTGAACTTCTGCTCGCCGTGCGCAGCGCCATCTTCGTAGCGGAAGGTCTTCGTGCCCATGAATGCGACCTTCAACCCCGATTCCAGCGGATTCTTGAAATGTTCAAGCTTGTCGGCAAGACCGAAGATCTGGTCGGCCTCGGCCTGGGTGAGGTGGAACTTGAGCGGCAGGTCGTCTTTCGGATCTTCCTTATAGACGGCATTGCCGGCGCGGTCAAGAGTGATCTCGACATACGCGGGAGTGCTGGCGGGAAAGCTCTTGGAATAAAACAGTCGTGGGCCGTCCCCTCCGAAAAGGCTCCCAGCCAGAAGAAGAAGCAGCGCCCACTTCATACAGTTCCCTCGCTCAAGCCAGCCGCCGGCTGGTCGATTCATGCGTTGCGTGACAGATGGCCACGGCCAGTGCGTCGGCAGCGTCCTCGGATTCGATTGGCTCTGCCAGCCTGAGCAATGAGCGTACCATCAATTGTACCTGCGACTTTTCCGCCCTGCCGTATCCCACCACACTGGTCTTGACCTCGAGCGGCGAATACTCGCCCAGTTGCATGCCGGCCTCGGCGATCGCCAGGAGGGCGACACCGCGGACGTGCGCCAGCTTGAGCGCGGTTTTCACATTCGTGGAATAAAAAACGCCTTCGACCGCCCCGGATTCGGGAGAGTATTCCCGGATGAGGCGGCGAAGGCCGTTGGAAATCTCGAGCAGCCGTTTTTCGAACGGCCACTTGGTGTTGGTCCGGATGACACCTGCGGCGACCATGCGGTGGCCTGCTCCGTCGCTATCGATGACGCCGTAGCCGGTCTTCTCCGAGCCGCAATCGATGCCCAGGACGCGCACTTACTGCGTGAGAGCCTCCAGCTCCTTCTCATCGATATCGAAGTTGGAGTAGACGTTCTGCACGTCCTCGTGGTCTTCGAGCGCGTCGTTGAGCCTGAGCATGGCCGAAGCATTCTTGCCCTCGAGCTTGACCAGGTTCTTGGGAACCATGGCGATGGCGGCCTCCTCGCTCGGAATGTGGTTGGCTTCGAGCGCCTTGAGCACCGCTTCATGCGCCTCGGGCGCGGAGAGAACCTCCCAGCGGTCGTCATCGCTGCGCAGATCCTCGGCGCCGGCATCGAGCACGATATTCATGAGTTGATCTTCGCTGGCCTTATCACCGGGGACGAAGATCTGGCTCTTGCGTTCGAACATCCAGGCGACGCTGCCCTGTTCGCCCATGTTTCCGCCGTTCTTGGAGAAGACATGGCGGATATCGCTGACGGTACGGTTGCGGTTGTCGGTCGCCACGTTGACCAGCACGGCGGCGCCGCCCGGTCCATAGCCTTCGAACATGACTTCGTCGATCTGGCCGCCTTCGAGTTCGCCCGTGCCGCGCATGATCGCCTTCTTGATGTTGTCGGAAGGCATGCTGACGGCCTTGGCGGCGAGAATCGCGGTGCGGAGGCGTGGGTTGGCGTCCGGATCACCGCCGTTGCGCGCGGCGATCGTAATTTCCTTGATGATGCGCGTGAAGGTCTTTCCGCGCTTGGCGTCCAAAGCCGCCTTCTTATGCTTAATGGTGGCCCATTTGGAATGGCCTGACATGTGAACCTCGCAGGTAGGCCCGGCCAGGCGCGGCCGGGAAGGACTTTTTTGTTATGAATTCAACTTACCGAGGATAGCAGAATCAGGAGGTTAGCTCAAGGGAAGTCGATCCGCTCACCGGGTGAAAGTGCCTTTTCCCGCAATGTAACGGCGGGCCGATTATTCTACACCTGTGGCAAGCCGTCGACAACAAAAGCCCTTATTTTCGTGTGCACTAGCGCTCTTTCCTCTGGCAAAATAGAGTTTACGGATTTCGACGGTCCGGCGGTGCACGATGTGCAAGGGCCGGTACTGAATTGATGTTCGATCAGCTATGAGGCGTGAGTGAAGAACTTTTTACGTTTACCTTTGTGTCTGGGGATTTGCCTTACTTTCTGGGCCGCAACCGGCGGGGCCCAGCAGAAACCGCCGGACCAGCCTACGGCACCGCCGCCTGCCAATCCGCTGGATGTCCATATTCAGGCGCCCCCCACCCTGCCCCCGAAAGCTCCCGATGTGCGCCAGCCCGGTGAAACCGGATGGTGGATTTCTGTGACCGAGTTCCTTCCCAGCGGGGATCCGGTTTTCAACAAAGGCCGGGGTGCTACATTTACCGCGGACAGCCTGACCAAGTTGCCCAGCAACACCAACCTGTCCACAGGCGCCGAGTTGGGAATCGCGCTCGGATTGCACAACGCCCTGCGCTTCCAGTACTTCTCCAGCAAGTCATCGGGCAATTTTACCAGCGCTAACGAACTCGAGGTCTGGGACCAGGACTATCCGGCCGGCACCTACGTCGCCTCCGACTACAAATTGCAGAATGCCAAGATCTCCTTCGACTTCCTGACCTGGCCATTCCCGGTCGAGAGCCGCAAGTTCCGTTTGAAGACGTTGTGGCAGGTGCAGTACACCAGCATGCAGTCGACATTTAACGCGCCCCTGCTCCCGGTGGTGGACAGTTCGGGAAATCCGTTGACGGATAGCAGCGGAAACCTGATCAGTTACACCGGTACCGGCAACCATTGGTTTGTGTCGCCCGAAATCGGCCTGGGAGTCGCGTATTTCAGCGGCAGGCACTTGCGTTTCGAGGCGAATGCCGCCGGCTTCGTGATTCCGCGGCACAATACCGTCTGGGATGTGGATGCCACGGCGAACATCCGCACCGGCCACCTGGAGTTCCGGTTGGGCGCCAAGGCTTTCCATTTCAAGACGTCGCCGAACGAGGCGTATTACGACCACGCCACGCTGTTCGGCCCCTTCGTGGGAATCCGCTGGCACTCCGAATAGCCTAACGGCGTTTTGCGGATGGCGGGCGCCCTCCCGAGAGCGCCCGCACTTCCTCCGCGGTCAGTTCGCGCCACTTTCCGACCGGCAACTCTCCGATGCGCACGGAGCCGATAGACGTGCGCACCAGCTTCAGTACTTTACTGCCCACCGCCTCCAGCATCCGGCGCACCTGCCGGTTGCGGCCCTCCGTGATGATCACTTCGAGGAATGTGTATTTCGCGGCGTCGCGAAGCCGATTGACCACGGCGGGACTCGTGACGCCGTCGCTCAACTCCACGCCCCGCCGGAGTTGCTCCAGTTGTTCGTCGCTCAGCAGCGTAGATGCCTTGATCTGATAGGTCTTCGCGACCTTGTGTTCCGGATTGGTCACCCGCTCGGCGAAGTCCGTATCGTTGGTCAAGATGAGCAGACCGCTGGTGTCGAGATCGAGACGTCCCACCGGGGAAAGCCACTTTCCGGCGTCCGCGAGCAGATCGTAGACGGTGGGGCGGCCCTCGGGATCGCGCCAGGTGGTCAGGTAGCCCTTCGGTTTATAGAGCAGAATGTAGGTCTTGGCGGCCGATCGTAGCTGCTTACCGTCTAACGTGATGCGGTCGAGTTCCAGATCCACCCAGTGGTCCGGATTCTGGATGACTTTGCCGTTCACCCGAACCCGGCCGGCGCCGATCCACTTCCTGGCGTCCGTGCGCGACCCGAACCCGGCCTTCGAAAAGACGCGTTCCAGAGTCTTTAAGGGGCGCTCCCCCTTATTCTCGGGCTTTCGCCGCTGCCGATTTACCGAATCCGCCATATCCAGATGTTAAATTGATGATTGGAGAAGCTTACAGACACCATTCTCATACGGGGCGCCCGGCAGTTGGTAACTTTGCGTGGGGGCGCCGGTCCCCGCCGGGGCTCGCAACTCGGCGACCTGCAGATCATTTCCGACGGCTCTTTGCTGATTGCCGACGGCGTCCTCAAAGAGGTTGGCCCCACCCGCCGGATCGAAAACCTGGCATCCGCCCGGGGAGCCGTCGAAATCAATGCGGCCGGCCGGGTGGTGATGCCCGGATTCATCGATAGCCATACCCACCTCGCGTTTCCTCCGAACGGAGCCGACGACGATCACGAGCGGGCACTTCGCATCGTCCGGACGGTTACCGGCAAACGGCTGCGCAGCCAGAACCGCGCGCACCTGGCGGCCATGGCGCGCCACGGCACCACCACGGTAGAGGTCAAGACCGGCTGCTGCCCCGAGGAAGACGCGGAGATCAAGCTGCTTCGGATCCTGGCCTCCCTCGACGGAGACCCCATCGACCTGCTTCCCACCTTCCTGCTGCGACTGCCGCCGCAAGATCCGCGCGCCGCGATGGAGCACGTTATCGCGGACCTCCTGCCGAAGATTCTCCGGCGCCGCCTGGCGCGGTTCGCCGATCTCGCCCTCGAGGAAGGCGGCCCGCCCGCCAAGGTCTTCGACGAGTACCTCGACGCGGCGCGCGATCTCGGCTTCGCCCGCAAGGTGCACGCCGCCGGCGCCGCGCGCTGTTCCGAGGCCATCGCCCTGGCCGTCGAGCATCACGCCATGAGCGTGGACGGCCTGCAGCGGGTCACCGACGAAGATGCCCGGCTGCTGGCCGCGTCGCGGACCATCGGCACCCTGACCATCGCGGCCACCCTGCGGGAGCGCGGCACACATACCGGACGCATCCTCACAGACGCGGGAGCGGCGATCGCCCTGGCGACGGCGTTCAACCCCAATCGTCCCGGCACCTTGAGCATGCAAACCGTCGTCGGGATGGCGCACCTGTTCCTGGGACTCTCGATCGCCGAAGCGATCTCCGCCTCCACCATCAATGCGGCACATGCACTCGGCTGCGGCGATCAGACGGGCTCTTTCGAACCCGGCAAATCCGCCGACCTGATCATGCTCGATATCTCGGACTACCGGGAGATGGACCGCCATTTCGGCACCAATCGGGTCCATCTGGCTATGAAACGCGGGTGTACGATCTATCGCGAAGCGGAGGTCACGGCACCCGAACCGGTGAAGGGGCCGCACGGGCGTCTGTGATAGAGTGAAACCGCGGTGGCGTTCCTGCCCAAGGGTCTTCTGTTCGCGTGCGCGGTAACCGCTTCGGCGCAAACCGGCGCCCAACTGGCCACGTTCGTTTCCTCGGTCGATCAATCCAGCCAGCGATACGCGCTCTATGTTCCCCGTGCGTTTGCGCCGGGTGCAAAATACCCGCTGCTGATCAGCCTGCATTCGGAGGAGTCCAACCCGCGGCTCAACTTGCGGCAGGTTTTCGGCGCGGTCCAGCGCCTGGCGACGGGTAATCCCGAAAACCTGCGCGACTTCCCCGCGGTCAGCGACCGGGGCTTCTTTGTCGCGGCGCCGCTGGCGCGCGGCACCATGGGCTACCGGGGGATCGCGGAACAGGATGTCTACGACACGCTGGCGGACGTGGAGCGACGATTCCCGATCGATCCGGATCGCGTCTACCTCACCGGCATGTCGATGGGAGGCGCGGGCGCCTTATGGCTGGCGCTGACACGGCCGGACGTCTGGGCGGCGGTCGCGCCGGTGTGTCCCGCTGCCGCGCCGGACGCCGAGCCGTTCGCGGCCAACGCGCTCGACCTGCCGGTCCGCCTGTTTCACGGCGACCACGACCCTATCGTACCGGTCGAAAACTCACGCGCCTGGCAACGGCGCCTGCTCGACGCCGGAGTGGCGGCCGACTACCTGGAGTATCCGGGCGTTCGCCATGATGCCTGGGACATCGCCTACCGCAATGGCGCCATTCTCGACTGGTTCGCCAGGTTCCACCGCGACCGCTTCCCGGACCACGTCCACTTCGCCACCGAATCCTATCGCTACCGTTCGGCATACTGGGTGCAAATCGACGGATTGACTCCGGGGGAACATAGCTCGATCGATGCGCGCCGCACCGGCCCGAAGATCGATGTCCGCACCCAGGGCGTCGACGGCTTCACCCTGACGCCCGACCATCCGGCCACCGCGATAACCGTCGACGGAACGCCCTTCCGCGTGCTCCGCGGCCACGCCCTCACCTTTACGCGGGCCTCGGGCCGCTGGCGCTTCGGCGTGTACCAGCCGGTGGGCAAGCGACCCGGCGCCGAAGGTCCGATTGCCGCCGCGGTCTCCGGCCGCCACATCTATGTCTACGGCACCCTCGGCGCAGCCACGGAGGCGGAGCTCGCGGCGCGAAAGCAACTCGCGGAATCCGCCGCGCAATGGTCGACGTACCGTTCCCGCCTGGACCTGGTGCTGCCCGTGAAGGCCGATCGCGACGTCTCCGCCGCCGACCTGGAACATGCCGACCTGGTGCTGTTCGGCAATGCGCAGACGAATTCCCTGATCGCGCGCTTCGCCCCGCAATTGCCGCTCGCGCTCTCCCCCGGTGCGGCTGACTGGGGCCTGCTCTTCGTCGCGCCGGTAGGGAAGCACTACGTGCTGGTCAATTCCGGGCTGCCGTTTTGGACCGGCGCCGATGAGGCCGCGCGCGGCGGCGACGCCTTCGCGCCCGCGCAATACCGCCTGCTCGGGACCTTCGGCGATTACGTCCTGTTCAAGGGTTCGCTCGCCCATGTGGTGGCGGAGGGGCGTTTTGATCGAAACTGGAAGGTTCCGGCCTCGGCGGCACCGAAGCTCACCGCCGCCGGCACGGTGACCGTCCACTGATATGACACCTGAAGATTTCCGCCGCCATGGCCACCAGGCGATCGACTGGATCGCCGATTTCCTCGCCGACCCCGGGCGCTATCCCGTGCTCCCGCCTGTCAAGCCGGGCGAACTGACCGACGCCCTGCCGGCCTGCGGCCCCGAGCAGGGCGAGCCGATGGACGCGATCCTGGCCGATTTCGAGCGGCTGATCGTCCCCGCCATGACGCAGTGGAACCATCCGGGGTTCCTGGCCTATTTCGCCAACTCCTCGACGCCCGAAGGCATCCTGGGCGAACTGCTGGCGGCGGCGCTCAACGGCAACGGCATGCTCTGGAAGACCTCGCCCGCCGTCACCGAGCTCGAGCAGGTGGCGCTGCGCTGGCTGCGCCAGTGGAGCGGTCTGCCGGACGACTGGTTCGGCCTGATCTACGACACGGCCTCGACGGGAAGCATGCACGCGATCGCCGCCGCGCGCCAGGCGGCGGACCCGGAATCGCGCATCCGCGGGACGTCGCGCGGCCTGGTGGTCTACACCTCCGAGCAGGCGCACTCTTCGATCGAGAAGGGCGCGATCGCCGTCGGGATCGGCCAGGACTACGTCCGCAAGGTGCCGGTGGACGACGCCTTCCGCATGCGGCCCGACGTGCTCGATTCCCTGATCGAGGCCGATCTGGCGGCGGGCCTGCGCCCTGCTGCGTGGCCGCAACCGTTGGGACCACCTCGACCACAAGCGTCGACCCGGTACCGGCGATCGCGGACATCTGCGAGCGCCGCGGCTTGTGGCTGCACGTGGATGCTGCCTACGCCGGAGCGGCCGCCGTGGTCCCCGAACTCCGCTGGGCTTTCGAAGGCTGCGAGCGCGCCGATTCGTTCCTCACCAATCCGCACAAATGGCTGCTGACCCCGATGGATTGCAGCGTCTTCTATACGCGCCGTCCGGAGGTGTTGCGCCGCGCCTTCTCGCTGGTGCCGGAATATCTGGAAACTCCGCCCGACCCGCGCGCCATCAACCTGATGGATTATGGCGTTCCGCTGGGCCGCCGGTTCCGCGCGCTCAAGCTCTGGTTCATCCTGCGTTCGTACGGCCGCGAGGGTGTTGGCGCGATGATCCGCCACCACGTAGCGCTGGCGCAGGAACTCGCGCGACAGGTGGATGAAGACCCGGCGTTCGAGCGCACGGCGCCGGCTCCGTTTTCGGTGGTGTGCTTCCGCTACAACGGCACCGACGACGAGAATCGCCGCATTCTGGAAGAGGTCAACGCGACCGGCGAAGTATTCCTTTCGAGCACGGTGTTGAAGGGCCGCTTCACGCTGCATCTGGCGGTGGGCAACCACGGCACCACGAGAGACCACGTGCAGCGGGCATGGCAATTGGTGAAGCAGGTCGCCGCTTCTCGCATTGCGGATTAACTGGCGCGTTGGTCAGCCGGACAACGATCTATATTAAGTTATGGATGCTCTGGTTCAAGACTTTCGCTACGCTGCCCGTGCGTTTCTCCGCTCGCCCGGGTTCGTAGCGGTCGCGGCCATCACGCTGGCTCTTGGCATCGGAGCGAATACGGCAATCTTCAGCCTCGTCCAGACGGTTCTGCTCAAGCCGCTGCCTTATCGCGATCCATCACGCCTCATCGTCGCCTGGGACACGTACCTTCCCCAAGACAAACTGCTCCCGATGTTTCCCAAAATCGGAGTAGCCCCTCCCGAGCTCGACCTTTGGCGACAGCAACGCGACATCTTCGAAGACACCGCGTGGTACCGCTACGTCCCCTACGAAATGGCGTTGACCGCGCCCGGCGCCGAAGCGCTCAGCGTTCACGCGGGATTCTGTTCGGTGAATTTTCTCCGAATGCTCGGGGCCCCACCTGCGCTCGGCCGCACCTTCGCTGACGATGAGCCGCCGAATTCAGCGCTGATCAGCGACCGTCTCTGGCGCACACACTTTGCGGCGGACCCAGGCGTTGCCGGCAGGGCGATTCGCCTGAACGACGACGTTTATACCGTGATCGGCGTGATGCCGCCCGGGTTCCGCTTTCCCGACTGGGCGGACCTGTGGTTACCGCCAGGAACGCTCTACGGCGACGAGTTGACCAACCCCGTCCGTCACGCCATGGGATTCATCGGGCGACTGAAACCAAACGTCACCACGCGACAAGCTTCCACCCGGCTGAGTGCGCTCTCCGCACGCCTTGCCGGCGAGCATCCCAGTACCAGCACCGGTTGGGGCATGCGGGTGTCGAATCTTCAGGAGGATCTTACGGCCAAGATTCGCCCCGCCCTGCTCATGTTGTTAGGCGCCGTCGCGCTGGTTCTGCTGATCGCGTGCAGCAACGTGGCGAGCCTTCTGCTCACCCGCGCCAGCGGCCGGTCGCGGGAGATCGCGATCCGTAGCGCGCTCGGCGCGGGTACGTGGCGGATCGCCCGCCAACTGCTCACCGAGGGTATTCTTCTTGCGGCTGCCGGCGGCGCCGCTGGACTTGCGGTAGGGGAACTCGGATTGAAGCTGCTTTCTCCGGTTCAAACACCGCTTGATTGGTCCGTCTTCATTTTCCTGATGGCGGTTTCGCTCATTACGGGTCTCGCCTGTGGCGCCGCTCCGGTAATTCAAGCGGTGCGTAGCGATACTAATGCCGTCATCAAGATGGGATCGGCGACCGGCGGCGGCGCCACCGGGATGCGGTCCGCTCTTGTGGTGGCCGAATTGGCGATAGCGGTGCTGCTGGTCACCGGCGCAGGAATTCTCGTGAAGAGTTTTGTGCGGCTGTCCCATGTCGATCCAGGATTCAGCCCGCGCGGATTGCTCACGATGCGCCTGGCGGCTACGAAATCGCGCAAACCCGATGTTCTATTCCACCGTATCCAGGAGCGCATCAGTCAGATTCCCGGCGTCGACTCTTTCGCCTCCGCGAACACGTTGCCGCTAACTCCCAATCACGGCAACGCCGGCCGCTTCAACGTTCCAGGCAGCCCGCTGATTAATCCCGATTCGCTGCCGGCCGGGCAACTCCGCTGGGTCAGCCCTGACTATTTCAGGATCATGCACATCCCGATTCGTTCCGGCCGGGCTTTCGACGAGCGGGATTTGAACCAGCCCGTAGTCATTATCAATGAGACCATGGCACGCCGCTTCTGGCCGGGAAGAGATCCGGTCGGCGTCAGGTTCATCACCGGACCTTGGGGGCCGAATCCCACCTGGTCTACCATCGTCGGAGTTGCAGGCGATGTGAAGCAATTCGGCCTGGACTCGGAGCCGAGTCTCGACCTGTATTATCCGGCGCTCGATCCGCTATCGGTTGTGGTACACACGGCGGGGAATCCGAAATCGCTGATCGCTCCGGTGCGGGCGGCAATTCAATCGGTCGACCCCGAGATTCCCGTGTCGGAAATTCGCACCATGGATGAGGTTGTGGAGGAATCGGCCGCCACCGCACGCTGGACCATGTCACTACTGGCCGCGTTTGCCGCTCTGGCGATGGCGCTCGCCCTAGTGGGTATCTACGGGGTAGTGTCCTGGTCGGTAACCCAGCGCACGCATGAGATCGGGATACGTATGACACTCGGCGCGTCACCGAAGGCAATCGTTGGCGAGGTGCTTGGCCACGGAATCAGGCTAAGCGCCGTCGGACTGGGGATCGGTCTGATCTGCGCTTATCTTTTGCGCCGGTCCCTCGCGAGCCTGGTTTTCGACGTGAGCCTGTCCGACCCCCTGATTTATATGGGAGTTGCGGCGCTGATGTTCGCCGTCGCACTGGCGGCATCTTACATTCCGGCTCGCCGAGCCAGCCGTGTCGATCCGCT
This sequence comes from Terriglobia bacterium, assembly GCA_963796675.1. GTDB lineage: Bacteria > Acidobacteriota > Terriglobia > Bryobacterales > Bryobacteraceae > CAWCDJ01. The sequence goes on along the minus strand of CAWCMS010000006.1, from coordinate 271,045 downwards.
GATCGCCTTGCGCTGGGAGTGACGACGCAGACCGTGTTTAAAGGAATCGTTGGTAGAGCCGGCGAGTCTACCCGTAGGCAATGAAAAAAGTCCGGCGGAATGGGAACAGCACCTTGCCGTTCGACCGCGGCAGATAATGCAGGCTTAGCCGGTCTTTATACTCCTCGGCGAAATCGGCGCGCTCCTCTTCGGTCGTTAGCGCCTCGAGGAACGGCCGGAGTCCGGTGCCGCGGTACCACTCTACAATCGCGGAAGCCGACTCCATCACGTGCACATATTCCGTCTCCCAGAGATCGAGCTGCTCCGTGAGCGGCGCGAGAATATCGTAATATTTGCCCGCGCTTTCAGTGCGCCAGTCTCCTTCGCGTGCCCGCGCCAGCCGATCGGCCCACAGCGGAGACTCGGCGAGTGCCCGCATCTCCACGTGCGCGGGAGCGTTCCAGTTCGAAGGCACCTGCACGGCGAGCGCGCCTCCGGGTCGCACTCGGTGGAACAATTGCGGCAAAATCTCATCCTGGCGCCGCACCCACTGCAGCGCGGCATTCGAGAAGACCAGGTCGAAGCTCGCAGGCTCCCCGCCGGCCCAGGCGGCGATATCGCCAACCATCCAGTCCGACGCGGGATACCGCTCGCGCGCCGCGGCGATCATATCGGGCGAGCTGTCGAGCCCGGTGATCGCGGCGTCGGGCCAGCGTCCCGCCAGGATTTCCGTGCTGTTGCCGGGGCCGCATCCCAGATCGATGATGGTGCGCGGCGCGGCGATCTTCACGCGCGCGGCCAGGTCGTGGCAGGGACGGCTCCGCTCCTCGGCGAACTGCAGGTACTTTGCGGGATTCCAGGTGGGCATCTCAATACCAGTATTTCGTCTGTTTGGCCCACGGGGAATCGGGGTATTGCCCGTGGAGGAGGTCGAATGCCTCTTTCGAGTACGGAGTGCTGGATTTGTCGGCCGAGGCTCCGTAGCGCGTGGCACGCACGGCCAAGTGGAGCGCTTCGGGCACCCGCGAATCCTGCGGGTGCGCTTTGGCCCACTCGATGGTGACCGCCGCCAGATAGTTCACCGAATTGGCGGAGGCAGTGCGGAGCTGTTCGGCCTGCCGGCTGCCTTCCGCCCGCTGTTGGTCCGAAAGGAACGGCGCCGCGACTGCCGCTGTGGGCGCACCGAGTGCCCACCAGTTGTCGCGATAGTTATCGAGCTTGGTCACCGGCTCCAGCCTTCCCAGGCCGCCGCGAAGCTCGGGCGAGAAGCCGGGGTCGCGCAGCATGAGGAACACGGCGGCGAAGCGCGCGGACTGCGGATCGCCTTCGGCCAGGTACCGATGCATCTCGTCCGCAAGAGCCGGACGCAGATCGGCCAGCCGCGAGGCGAACGCGCGGGATGCGTCGCGATCCCGAAGCAGCAGCGCACGCACCCAACCTGCCTGCGCGATATCGGCCTGAAGATCGGCAGGGAGCAGCGCGTTCGAAGCGGCATCGCTCCACAACGAAAGCGGCGTCATGCGATTGACCGGCACCACGCTATCGTCATCAAAGGCCATGGGTTTGACTGGAGTGTTGGGGCCGAAGGGCTGATCGGGATCGCCGTCGCCGTAGTCGATCGCCACCGGTTTGCGCGGGGCGTACCGCAGGAACTCCGGCCAATCGCGCGCCATCGCCAGCCGTTCGGCCCGCAGAAGGTTGCGCGTGGAATCTGGCAGCGTGGCGCCCAGCGCGGTATCCGCCCACTGGCGCGCCGCATCGATGTTCCCGGCAAGACGCTCGAGCCGGATGCCGTAGTAAGTGGCGCTCTGCCATGCCGGGTCGTCGGCCCGCACCTGCTTCGCCGCGGCAACCAGGTCGCCCGAGGCCGCATCCGCGGGCGGGACGCTCGCCAGCGCGGCAAGAAGCCATGGCGAATTGTGCGCGGCGCGCCAGCGCTCCACGGCATGCACGCCATCCTTCGCGGAAAACGCGGCCAGCCAGTCTCCGAAATCGCTTCCGGGCGGCGATTTCGGATCGCGCACGTTCCAGAGATAGAGGAAGTCGCCGAACGCCGGCGCGAGGCTCGCGCCCAGCCCGGGCCGCTCGATCCCGGCCGAGACTTCGCGCATCCGCGCCTCCGGTTCGATGCGCGTTTGCACGTAGCCCAGCAGGCTGCGCGCCGACTGCTTCCAGCGCTCGGGGCCGCCGCCCGCGACGATGGCGTTCAGTTGATCCGCGGCGGCGCGGAGCTTCGCCAGATCCTTGTTCAGCGTGCCTTCCCGGATCAGCGCGCGGGCCACCAGGTACGGCGCGGCCGGATTCCCTTTCAGCGCTCCGAAATCGCGCGCGGCGGCATCCAACTGCCCGGCGTAGAACTCGGCTGCGGCGATCTGGTAGAGGCGGTCGGCGGCCAGCGAAGGGTCGGCGCCGGCGGCGAGCGGCGCCGGAATCGCGGGACCGGCCGAGCAGTTTTCGAATACCTGGTCCTGCGCCGCCACCCAGTCGCGCACCGCGGGGCTCGACGCTCCGAAGCGCGCCGTGAGGTCCTTCAGCTTTTGCGAGGCGGCATCGAACGCGTCGTCCAGGCAATTCGGATAGGAATAGTAATCGTTCGGATTCGAGGACCTGCGATAGGTGTCGATCGGCTTGGCGGCCGGCAACCCGGGGACCGTCTTTCGCGCACTCTCCCAATCGGCCGCGGGGAAGATGAACGGAGCGGTGACGGACGGCGGCGCCGGATAGAGGGCAGCGGCCTCGTCCGCGCTAAGCGGCGTGCCCGTCAGGGTACGCCAGGCGACGAACAGTTCGCGCGTTCGAAAACTCGGCCGCACCACGCCCAAGGCGCCGCGAGCATAGGCCGCGGTGTCGACGGGATGGCGCACCGGCGCGAATTCGGCCTCCGGCAGGAACGGCCCGCAAGTCTCCCCGTTCCGCGAACCGATCCAGGCGGCGAAAAGTGTCACCACCGCCAGGAGCCGGAGTGTCCTCACCGCCACCGCCGCGACAGTTCGAGCGCACCGCGATAATCCTGCTCGGTCCACGGCCGCGGGTTGAAGACGAAAAGCCGGCGGCCATGTGGCACGGCGTAGGGCAGCTCGTCAGTCGAAATTCCCAGGCTGGCACGGCACACCGGGATGCGGAAATCGCCGATTTCGTGCGGCTGGCCCGCGCCCATGCGAAAAAGCATCGGCACCGCGTCAGCCACCGGCATCTCGCGGATCCAGGGGTCGCCCAGGCACCAGGAAGCCAGCGCCGTGATGGTCAATTCCTTTGAGGGATAGAGCCCGCTACGCACCTTTCGGACGAGGTCCCGATACCAGTCGCGCTCCGAGCCACGCGCGTCGAAATCCAGCTCCAGCGCGCGGGTCCTCGGATCGTTTGCATCCTTGAGGATCTCGCCGACCACCGCCCCCGCATCCGGCAGAGGCGCTCCGGCGGATTCCAGCCGGATGACCGTCATCAACACAGTGCGCGGCGGAACGTCGAGCGGCTGCAGGCGCGGCTGGGAAGCGAGCTGCCCGTCGTGCCAGGAGATCGTGCGCGCCAGGTATGCCACCCCGGCACGCGAGGGATCGAGGTAGTGAAAATTCTCGGGACGCTCCCAGGCCCAGAGCATCAGCCGCGGAAATTCGGGCAGCGGATCGCGAGCGCCGCACGACGCGAGCAGGCAGGTCAGAACCAGCAAGGCACGTTTCACCGGAATCCCCAAACACCGATGATACTCCGTGGCATCGTGTCCGACCGTTTGTCGTATGCTATCGCGAGTTAGCAGGGCCCTTCGACTGGCGCATTCGGACGTGCGGAAGGAGACACTCGACCTGTGGCAAGAGGCGCGTACGTCGGGATTTCACACATTAGCGGCTTCCTTGTGAAGGATAATTGGCGGCGAGCTCCCAATCCTACGATCGAGGCTGAACATGAAGACTCTGCCACTCGTTCTGGCTAGCGGACTGCTCTTCGGGATTACCGCGCAAGGCGGCCCCATTACCTACTTCGCGACGTTGAATGGGTCCGGAGAGGTTCCGCCGAACGCGTCTCCGGGAACCGGCACCGCCACGGTCACCATCGATACGGTCGCCCACACGCTGATGGTCGATGTTATGTTTTCCGGCCTATCGGCGCCCACTACCGCATCCCACATCCACTGCTGCACCGCGAGTCCCGGAACCGGCTCTGCCGGGGTAGCCACGACGGTTCCGACCTTCACCGGCTTCCCCTTAGGCGTGACGTCGGGAACTTACATGCATACGTTCGATACGACTCTGCTCTCGAGTTGGAATCCGGCATTCGTGACCGCCAACGGGGGAACCGCGAGCGGTGCGGAAGCCGCCTTGGCCGCGGGTCTGGTCGACGATGAAGCCTACCTGAATATTCACACGACCGCGTTCCCGGGCGGAGAGATCAGTGGCTTTCTCGTCCCTATTCCGGAGCCAGGCACCTTCCTCGTGGTTGGAGCGGCGTTAGGATTCCTTCTGACCCGGCGCAAACGATGGCAGTCTGGCGGATACTGAAGAAGTCCGCCCTGCGTCGCTCTCCATGACCCGATTCGCGCTTCACTCCGCTGCTGCCATTCTCTTCTGCGGGTCGCTTCTGGCGCAGCAGCCGCCGTGTGGCGCTCCGCCTTCCCCGACCTATCCGGTGTTGGGCGCCGCGCCCGTGGTGCAGGTTTGGAATCGCTCGAACTGGGTGCCGCCCGCATGCACCGGATGGTCAGCATCCGATTCCGCAACGATCGTGGCCACGGCGGCGCGTTTCCGCAACGTCACAGGCGCGGAGAGCTTACGCCGCCGCATCGGCGCGATATCGGCGTTGAAAGGTCTGCTCTACTGGTCCACGACCGAAAAGCGGTGGCAGCCGCTGATTCTGGCCGCCACGGCGCTGACCGGACCGGACGCGGAGGCTCGACCTGACTTTCAGCCGCAAGAGATCGTCGCGAACCGGACCCTCTGGGCGGAGGAAGAGGACAACCGGCTCGGCAAGGCCACGTATCGCATTCAGATCGTCGAGTCAGGCGACCACCGGCTGGTATTCGCAAGCGAAAACCACACGCCCCTGCGACTCCTCGGGCTGCCCATCTTTTCGCCAGGCGAATTCCAGTCCATCTGTTTTCTCGAGCGCGAATCGAAAGATGTGTGGCGCTACTACTCACTCGCCCGCATGGGCAAGCAGGTGAGCCTGATCCTCTCAGGGAATGAGGCTTCGCTCATCAATCGCGCGGTAGCCTCCTACCGCTTCCTCGCCGGCATTCCCGCCGATCAGGAGCCCCAGGGAGCGCGTTAGCCCGAGCATTCCCCAATCGGCAAGTCCGGTGACTCTACCCTGCCCGCGCGGCGGCTTCAGCTCTTTGATTTCGAACTTTGCATCCGCGCCGCGCACGGTGACCAGGGTGTGGCCGAAGAACCAGCCGTCCTCATACCGCTTCGTAGCCCGCAAGTGTCCCCCGGCACTTGGCATCGCGAGATAGGTCACGCCATCGAGGTCGATGTGGATGAGCTGATGGATGTGGCCGGCGATCACATAGCGCACGCCGTATTTCTTCGCCAGGCGGTGCAGCGGAAAATCCGTGCTGCGCAGCGCGGCGGGCACGATCCATGAGGGCCGGTGCGAAATGACGAATTTCAGCGGCTGCGAGGCGTGCGCTTTGAGATCCTGCTCCAGGAAGGCGAGCTCCTCAGGCGCCAATTCGTCGCTGCGGCTGTTGTCGAGAATCGTGAAGTGCGCCGCGGCGTAGTCGAAGCTGTAGTGGGTGGGGTGGCCCGAGTACTTCTCGAACAGGCGCGCGGAGAGGGCTGACCAGATGTCGTGATTGCCGGGCGCGAGGTAGAGCGGAATCTTCGCGTAGGGCTTCAACGTCCTCATGACCGCCTGCCACTGCGCGGCGGCCGTAGCGTCGCTGGTACCTTGAATCGTGTCGCCGACAGACACCACGAAGGCCGGATGCCCGGCCGCGGTCTCGCGCCACACCTGCTCCCACACACCGGGCTGCGCCTCACCGGTGCGATCGCCCAGGATCACGAAACGAAAGCTATCTGCGGCAAAGGCGAAAGAGGCAAAGAGAAGAAACAGGACGGCTGAGCGGAAAAGTAGGGTAGGCCTCCCGGCCTGCCCAGCCACGGCACGATCGGGGAAGAGCGGGCAGGCCAGGAGGCCTACCCTACCTGGCTTCACTACTCGCCCTCGTCGGCGGTGAAGTATGCGCAATCCGGATGCTGGAAGACGAGCGCGCTCACGCTGGCCTCCGGCTCCATCATCATGCCCTCGGTGAGCTGCACGCCGATCTGATCGGGATCGAGCAGCTTCCAGATTCCCTGCTGGTCGTCGAGATTCGGGCATGCCGGATACCCGAAGCTGTAGCGCTTGCCTCGATACTGCGAAGTAAAGCGGTCATGCATCGTCAGGGTCGGCGGATCGGGGAAGCCCCAATCTTCGCGGATGCGCCGGTGCAGCCATTCGGCCGCGCCTTCCGCGGTCTCGATGGCCAGTGCCTGAATCGCGTGCGCCTTGAAGAACTCGCCCGCCTTCTTCCACTCTTCCGAATGCTCGCGGACACAAGCGCCCGCCGTCACCACGAACATCGCAAGATGATCGCGGCGGCCTTCGTTCGCGTCCAAAATGTAATCGCTCAGGCAGAGGCCGCCCGGACGCCGCTGCCTTCCGAAACGGAAAGTGTGGAGCGGCGACGCGCCGCCCGGTTGGAACAGGTGAATGGCGTTGCGGTCGCGTTCGGCTTCGAAGAATTGCCAGACGGCCTTCACCTTCAGGAACTCCACGGCTTCGTGCTTGACGCCCTCCACATTGTGGAAGAGCTCGAGCGCCTTGGCGTCGCGGTCCGCCAGGGCCTTTTCAAAATTTCCCTTGTAGCCGAGGTGCCGGCCATAGAGCATGAACGGATTGATGTAGCTCCAGACTTCGGCCAGATGCGGCACGTCGCGGACCTTGCGCTCCAGGTACGGCGCCGGCGGAATCGGAAGGTCCGTGCGGACCTTGGGGCTGCGTTCGGTTCCGAGCGGCTCCGCTGCCACCACTGCCGGAGCCTCAGGCGCGACCGCGGTTTGTGACCGGTGCCCCGCCAGCACGCCCTCGCGCTCTTCCGGATCCATCAGGCGGTTCATCAGGTTGAGCCCGGTCATCGCATCCTTGGCGTAGCAGACCGCGTCCCCGTAAGCCGGTGCGATCTTGGTGCGGGTGAATTTATCGGAGAGCGCCGCGCCGCCCACCAGCAGCGGCACCGCGATGCCGGCCATCTTCAAATCCGTGGCCGTGATCACCATCTGCTGCGTGCTCTTCACCAGCAGGCCGGAAAGCCCGATGACGTCGGGCTTGTGCTCCTGGAACGCGCGGATCAGGATGTCCGGCGGCACCTTGATGCCGAGGTTCACCACCTGGTAGCCGTTATTGGACAGGATGATCTCCACCAGGTTCTTGCCGATATCGTGGACGTCGCCCTTCACGGTCGCCAGAATCACCTTGCCGCGCGCGGACGATTCCGACTTTTCCATGAACTGCTCGAGATGGCTCACCGCGGCCTTCATGGCCTCGGCCGATTGCAGCACTTCGGCCACGATCAGCTCATTGTTGTTGAATAGCCTGCCGACCTCGTTCATCCCCGCCATCAGCGGGCCGTTGATGATATCGAGCGGCGCGGCGCCCTCGGCGCGTTTGAGTTCCAGATCGGCGATCAGCCCGTCCTTAGTGCCCTCGATGATGTAGTTGGCCAGGCGCTGATCGAGCGGCAGGTCCGCGGCGCGCTGCTTTTCGCGCTTTCCCGCCTTGCGGAAGTGATCGGTAACGGCCGCGATGTGCCACTGGTTGATCGCGGCCTTTTGCTCCCGAGTCTGCTGGCGCCAATCCTCGGGCGCGCCGCGCAGAGACTCGTCGTCCGCATCCACCGGCGGCGAATTAAACAGCAGATTCTCGGCAAGGCGCCGCTCCTCTACCGGAAGCGAGGCGAAGCGCTCCAGTTTCTCGGCGTTCACAATGGCGAGATCGAGCCCCGCCTTGGTGCAGTAGTACAGGAAGACCGAGTTGACCACCTCGCGCGCCGCCGCCGGCAGGCCGAACGAGACGTTCGAAATCCCGAGCACCGTCTTGACCAGCGGGAGCCGTTCCTTCACCAGGCGGATGCCTTCGATGGTCTCGACCGCTGCCCCAATATAGTTGGCATCGCCGGTGGCGCAGGGGAACACCAGCGGGTCGATGATGATGTCCTCAGGCGGAATCCCGTACTTTTCGGTAAGGAGCTGGAACGATCGCTCGGCGATCGCTACTTTGCGCTCGCGCGTGAAGGCCTGCGCCTGCAGCTTGTCTTCATCGATCGAGCCCACCACCAGCGCCGCGCCGTAGCGCCGTGCGATCGGGCAGAGGCGCTCGAACTTCTCCTCGCCGTCTTCCAGGTTGACCGAGTTGATGATGCTCTTGCCCTGGCACCACGTCAGCGCCAGCTCCACGGCCTGGGGGTCGGTGGTATCGATCATCACCGGCGCCTTGATCTTGCGGATCAGGCGGTCGTAGAAAGGGTCGATATCCTGCATCTCGTCGCGGTCGGCGCTCTGCAGGCAGACGTCGATGATGTGCGCGCCGTTCTTCACCTGCCGGCGTGCAATCTCGGTGGCTTCTTCCCACTTCTCGTCCGCCACCAGGTTCTTGAACAGGCGCGAGCCGATGACGTTGGTGCGCTCGCCGACGATCAGCGGGCGGTTGCTGTCTTCGGCCTCCACGAGCTCGATGCCCGAGTAGTACGCGCGATGCGAGGGCTCGCGCAGAGGCCGCGGGCGCTTGCCTTCCACCATCTGGGCGATGGTGCGAATGTGCGCGTCGGTGGTGCCGCAGCAACCGCCCACCACGTTCAGCCAGCCGTTATCGACGAACCGCTCGAGCTGCGATGCGAGGCTCGTCGGCGTCTCCAGATACTTGCCCTCTTCGTTCGGCAGCCCGGCATTCGGATAGCAGGAGACGCGCACGGGCGACATGTCCGCGACCGTCCGCAGATGGTCGGTCATCAGCTCCGGACCGGTGGCGCAATTCAGCCCGATCGAGATCAGGTCGGCGTGCGCAATCGACGCGACAAAGGCGTCCGCCGTCTGCCCGGCGAGCATGGTGCCGCTCAGTTCGATCGTGCCCGAGACCATCGTCGGGATCGGCCGGCCGATCTCCTGGCGCAGGCGTCCGATGGCCAGCAGCGCGGCCTTCACGCTGCGCGTATCGTTGCAGGTTTCGACCAGCAGCACGTCCGCGCCGCCATCCACGAGGCCGCGGGCCTGCTCGTAGTAAGCGTCGATCAATTGCGAAAAGGTGATGCCGCCCACTACCGTGATGGCCTTGGTCGTCGGCCCCATCGAGCCCGCCACAAAGCGCGGTCGAGCGGTGGTCGAAAACTCCGCCGCGGCCTGCCGGGCGAGTCGCGCGGCGGTCACGTTCACTTCGTACGCGATTGCCTGCTGGCCGTATTCCGCGAGCGAGACCCTGGCTCCGTTGAACGAATTGGTCTCGATCATGTCCGAGCCGGCTTCCAGGTACGCCCGGTGGATGTCGAGCACGACATCCGGCCGGTGCACCAGCAGCATCTCGTTGCAGCCTTCCAGCGCCGCGCCGCCGAAATCCTGCGCGGTGAGGTGACGCTGCTGCAGCATCGTGCCCATCGCGCCATCGAGTACGAGGACACGTTGATTCAGAAGTTCGGCGAGCGCCTGTTGACGCTCCTGGGGCGTTGTCATAAGAGGTTGGCTCTTTTCATCTTAAAGGAAAATTAATTGCCCCTGCCGAAACCCGGTTCGCCGGGCGCACATCGACCTCAGCAGTTATGCTGAGAGTAATGAAACACTCTAACTTTTGCCGTATCGGGGTGGCCGTGCTGGGACTGTGCGCCGCGCTGCCCGCGCTGGCCGACACGCAGTTTCGCGTGCGCCAGATGACTCGCGATGACGTGCCGCCCGGCAAGGGCCAGTGCGACATCCGCCTGCAGGTGGATCAGGAAGTGGAGGTCTCGGTCCGCCGCGACATGGTTTTCGTCCGCAATATTGCCGGCCGCGGCGCCTTTGACGATGGCTCGGAGTGCAACGCTCCCCTTCCCGACCGCGATATTCAGGGCTTCAATTTCGAGGTGGTGGACCGGCGCGGCGATATCCGTTTGCTGTCGCCGCCCAATCCGCGCAACGGATTTGCCGCTGTGGTTGCGATCCGCGACAGCGCGGGCGGCCAGGGCCGCTATCATTTCCGTTTGACCTGGGCGATGGCGGGCAATGATCGGCCCACGCGAAACGATTACGACGCAAGACCGCAGGGCGCGCCTCCGATGCCGGGATTCTCGTGGAACAACACGATCGACTTCAAGGGCAACGGCCGCGGCGTCGCGACTCTCAATAGCTTCGACCGCCGCCTGCTCGATTGCACGATGAACATCGACCGGAGCGGCCGCGTAGTCGTCAGCTTCCGCACGGATCGCGGCGGCCGGATGAACTTCACCGGCAGGGTCACCAGCCGGGACGGCGCGCGCTTACGTGCGGACGTTGTCTCTGAAGACGGGCGTCTCCGCGGCCCGATGTTTATTTCGACCGGCCGGCGCGACGACATCAACAACATCACGCTCGAAGCGACGGACGGCCGCGACCGTCTGCGCCTCAACTGGGACCGCCGGTAAAACGAAGTGGGGCGGGCCTCCGGGCCTGCCCGCTCTTTATTCCACCGTCACGTGCGTGCCCTTGCTCTCCTGCCGCGACAGGTGGGCGATCCGATCGTCGATCAGGCTCCGCACGCCTTTCAGAAACTCGATGCGGGAATTCCGAAAGTGATCGCGCGTCGCTTCGGACCACAGGTGCTCCAAAAGCGGCAAGGCCGTCGTGCAAACGAAGCAGCCCGGTTGACGCGGAGCCTGTTCTTCTTTCGAGGTCTTCTCTTCCATATCAAGCCTCCTTCATCTCGACCGTCAGAACCTTGTTCTCCAGTTTGGCCTTGCTCGGCGACAGCCCCGCCATCGAGGTCGGCAGCCCGATGTGCCGCCGCAGGGTCCCGATTTCGACCACCAGTTCGTCACCCTTCTTGAAGAGTCCGACCTCACCCTTCACCGCGAACGGCAGGCGCAATTGCACTTCATAATGGTTCTCGCGTTTCGTGAAGGTGTACGGCGCCTCGGTGCGGGTGACCGCCGCCGGATCTTCATCCTCGGCATACAGGGCGCGGGAGAGGTCCTCCAGTCGCTCCCGGCCCAGAACCTCGTGAGTGAACAGAGGCACACGCTTCACCGCGATCGGGGCAAAATACGTATCGATCTCTTCCAGAATTTTGGCCTGCGAGTTCCGCCATTCCTGGAAGTAGGCGTCCGTGACCTCGCCCGGCAGCACGCGGTTGACGATCACGCCATCCACCGTGAGGCCGTGCAGCGAGAAGTAGACGAAAGCCCGCTGGGTTTCGCGCAGCACCATGCGCTCCGGGATTGGTGACCAGCCGGACGCTGGTCGACTTGCGGATCTTCAAGCAGTTCGGCGATGCCCTCCAGCTTGCCGAACAGGTCCTGAATATTCGCGAAATAGCTATCGGTGGGCAGTTCGACGGGCGAAACCCGGTTGGCCATCGGACGGACCGCCTTGAGGATCCCGCGCTGGAACGGAAAGATGTGCTTCATGTACCACTCGAGAGTGGTCGGCATGCTCACGAACCGCATCGATTCGGCTGTGGGCGCGCAATCGAGCACGATGACGTCGTAGCGGTTCTCCCGCCGGAACTGGTTGACGTACATCATGGCGCTGAGCTCTTCCATGCCGGGCAGGATCGCCAGCTCCTCGGCCTCGACGTCGCTGATGCCGGTGGTGCGCAGCACGGAAATCACATAGGAGGAAATTTCGCGCCAGTGCCGCTTGATCTCCTTCTGAATGTTGACTTCGTGGATGGCCAGGCGTTCGTCGATCGGGTAGGGATCGCCCGTCTTGGCGTGAAACAGGCTGGTTTCCAGATCGAAGGCATCGGCCAGGCTGTGCGCCGGGTCCACGCTCATGACCAGCGTCCGCTACCCCAGGCGCGCCAGGTGCAGGCCGGTGGCGGCGGCCAGACTGGTCTTTCCCACGCCTCCTTTGCCGCTGAAAAGAAGGATGCGCATAACTTCATTTTACCGGTACTCCCGCCCACTAGTCGATTTCCGAATTCCTGCCGATAAGGGAGGCATGTTCGAGTGGATGGACACCTATAGCACCGGCATTCATAGCATCGACGCCCAACATCGGAACCTCTTCAACGTCGCCGAGGACCTTTATACCGCCATGTCAAACGGTCAGGGGAGGGCCGCGGTGGGTCGCACGCTCGACCGGCTGGTTCAGTACACCGCGAGCCATTTCGCTCACGAAGAGCGGCTCATGCGGCTTCACGAGTTTCCGGATTTCGTGGCCCACAAGACGGAACACGACAAGCTGACGGCCCAAGTTTTGCAGTTCCAGACGGACTTTCGCGCGGGAAAGGTCACCATGACCGTCCAGCTCCTTCAATTCCTGAAAGACTGGCTGCAGAAGCACATCCAGGGGTCGGACCAGCGATACGCGCCGTTTCTGCGCGAAAAAGCGGTCGCCTGAGCTCGTTCAGCGAAGGCCGAAGAATTCGAAGTACTTCGCCGGCAGCTTGGTCGGCCGAAAATCCGCCGTCAGGAAGATATGGCGGGTGAAGCCGGTGGCAATCTTGCGGCCGTCCGAAGCGTTGCACATCTCGTAGGCGAAAGTCGCCATCCGGCTGCTCGCCTTCTCGATCCACGTTTGATGACCACTTCGTCGTCGAAGCGCGCCGGGTGAGCGATAGCGGCAGTTGCGCCTCCGCCACCGCCAGGAAGATCCCGTCCTCCCGCTCCATGTCCCGGTAGTTGAAGCCGCAGGCTTTACACAGCTCCACCCGGCCCACCTCCATCCACACCAGGTAGTTGGCGTAATAAACCACGCCCATCTGGTCGGTTTCGGCATAGCGCACGCGCATTCGGGTTTCGGTCAGTGGTCTTCATGGTGGAACTCGCATTGTAACGCGGCGCAACGCAAGGCCGCTCAGGAACCGTCTGTTAGACTGAAAGTTACCGCCCACCATGCACGTGCGAGTGCTGTTTTTCGGAATGCTGAAAGACCTGGTCGGGACGTCGCCAGGATCAAGCCGAATTCCCCCCGGATGCGAATCTGCGCTCGGTTTTCGACGCCTACGCCACCCGCTATCCGCGCCTGCGGGAGCTGTCGCGCAGTATCGTTGTGGCGCGGAATCAGGAGTTTGCCGACCGCTCACCGACGGCTCGCAGGAGGGCGACGAAGTGGCCTTCCTGCCGCCCGTCAGCGGCGGCGCGGGCGCCGACCGCTCGGAAATCTCGACCGATGCGGCCATTACTTCGCCCTAACCCGTCACGCCATCGATACCGCGCCCTGATCGCGCGCCTGCTCACCGGCGCCGAAGGGCGCGGTCGTCACCTTCGAAGGCACCGTCCGCAACCACACCAAGGCACCGCCCACGCTCTGCCTGGATTACGAGATGTTACGAATCCATGGCGCTCAAGATGATGGCCGAGATCGGCGCCGAAATCGCCGCTCGCGCACTCGTATCCAGCGATCGCCATGGTGCATCGCCTGGGACGCATGCTGGTGGGCGAAACCAGCGTGGCCGTGATCGTGACCGCGGCGCACCGCGCGCCCCGCGTTCGAAGCCGCCCTGGAGGGCATCAACCGGCTCAAGAAGACCGTTCCCGATCTGGAAGAAGGAACACTTCACTCGACGGCGAAGTCTGGGTGGAAGGAGAGTGGGACGACCATGTTCCGTCTGCCGCGATTACGTCAGCTCTCGCTGGCTGGTGGCGCTTCTGCGGCTGCGCCTGCCTGGCCCAGCGAGACCGGTGCTTCAAGGTCGACGTCAACCTGGTCCACGTCATCGCCACCGTCAAGAATCAGACCGGCCAGACCTGGTCGGACCCTCACCAAGAGCGATTTCGAGATCTCGATAACGGCGCGCGGCAGGAGATTTCGGTCTTCGAGCGCCAGGCCGACCAGCCGCTTTCCGTCGCTCTCCTGATCGATACCAGCGGCTCCACCGCCAAAGACCTGAAGTTCGAGTCGCGATTCCGCCTCGCCAGCTTCCTGCACGTGCTGCTGGCCGAAGGCAACCCGCGAGGACTCCGTCGCCCTCTACACTTTCAACTGCGACATCACGCGAACAGTCAGCCGCTTCACCCATGACCACCAGGCACTCGATGCGCGCCTCAAATCGCTGCTGAAGAACCTCCATGGCGAAGCGGGGACCGTCGCTCTACGACGCCATCTATCTCGGCTGCCCGCGGCCTGGAAAATCGCGCAGGGACGCAAGGTCATCGTGGTCATCACCGATGGCGGCGATACCACCAGCCAGTACGATCTCAAAGGGCGCTCGAAGCCGCGCAACTGGCCGACGCCGTGATTTACCCGCTCGTCGTCATGCCCATCACCAACGACGCCGGACGCAACATCGGCGGCGAGCACGCGCTCACATTCATGGCCGAACGCACCGGCGGCCGCACTTTCCTGCCGACCGGCGGCCCGGAACTGGACAAGGCTTTCGGACATCATCTTGGCGAACTGCGCACGCAATATCTGCTCGGATTCTATCCTCACGAACGTGCCGCTGACCAACGAACGCTTCCATAGCCTGGAGGTCCACGTCAAAGCACCCGATTTGCGGGTATCGGCGCGCAACGGCTATTATGGGGAGGCAGAGGGTGATTCGACGACCTTCCGGTCCGCGTACCTCCACGGTGCCGGAACGAAAAAAGAAGTACTGACAGGAGTGATTACGCTACAACAAGGCGGAAAGTCGGCGCGCGCTCCCGAACAGACGTTTGAGGAAGCCAAATACCTCAAGCAGCTCATCGAGAACTCCACCCCGGTACGGGTCAAGATGGAGGATGGCGAGGAAGTCGTGGGCACCATCGAATACTACGATCAGTCGTTTATCCGGCTCACGCGGCAGGGAGAGCCGAACCTCTTCATTTTCAAGCACGATATCAAGTACATGCAGGAAGAGGGCTAAGCCTCCCGCGGGTACCCGGCCACCAATCATGCGCTACCTGGAAACTGCAGTGGATATCGCGCGCGAAGCCGGCGCGCTGTTGGCCAACTACTTCGAACGCCGCGTCGCGTTCGAGCTCAAAGGCGAATTCGACCTGGTCACGGAAGCCGACCGCGCCTCGGAAAAGCTCGTTGTCGAGCGCCTGCGCTCCCACTTCCCGTCGCACGGCATCGTGGCCGAAGAAGGCGGCGGCCTCGAGCAGTCCTCGGAATACCGCTGGTTCGTGGATCCGCTTGACGGCACCACCAACTTCGCGCACAGCTTTCCGATGTTCAATGTCACGCTCGGGCTGGAGCGCGCCGGGGAAATGATCGCGGGCGTGATCTACGACCCCATCCGGCAGGAGATGTTCACCGCCGAACGCGGATCGGGCGCCTATCTCAACAACCGGCGGATCCACGTTTCGGGCACCCGGCGGCTTGCCGACAGCCTGGCCTCGACCGGCTTTCCCAGCCGCAAGCGCCACCATAACGTCAACATTCACTTCTATTACCAGCTCGCCATGGCATCGCACGGCGTGCGGCGCACCGGGTCGGCGGCCATCGATCTGGCGTACGTCGCCTGCGGGCGGCTCGATTTCTTCTGGGAGTTCGGCCTCAAGCCATGGGATATGGCAGCCGGGGCACTCCTGGTTCAGGAAGCGGGAGGCTCGGTTTCCGACATGCGCGGCGAGGGGCACTCGGTGACCTCGTCCGAGCATCTCCTGGCGAGTAACGGCGCGTTCCACCAGGAAATCCTGGGCATTTTCAGCGAGACATTCGACGGTAATTTCCGCCACGCGATGCCCGCCATCAGCTAGTCGCGGCGGTTGGGGCACACCCCTCGCCATTGACATCCCTTTGCAGTTGGTTAACTATAGTTAAGTCGCAATGGACTCGTCAGGATTGAGCTCCAACGCCCGCTCGCTGGCGGACGTACACTCTTCGGTCGGCATCTCACAGGTTTCCTTCTGGAAGCGTATGTTCGCGTTCGCCGGGCCCGCTTACCTGGTCAGCGTCGGGTACATGGACCCGGGGAACTGGGCCACGGATATCGAGGGTGGGGCGCGTTTCGGCTACCGGCTGCTGTGGGTGCTGGTGATGTCGAACCTCATGGCGATCCTGCTGCAGACGTTAAGCGCGCGGCTGGGGATCGTCACTGGCCGCGACCTGGCCCAGGCCTGTCGCGAAACCTATCCACGGCGCATCAATCTCACGCTGTGGGTGCTCTGCGAGATCGCCATCGCCGCCTGCGACCTGGCCGAAGTCCTGGGCGCCGCGATCGGGCTCAACCTGCTGTTTCACATTCCGCTGCTCGCGGGCGTACTGATCACCGCGGGGGATACCCTGCTGCTGCTCTGGTTTCAGAGCTTCGGCATCCGCACCATCGAGGCGTTTGTGCTGGCGTTGATCACCGTGATCGCCATCTGCTTCGGCATTGAAATCCTGTGGGCGAAGCCTTCGGTCTCGGAGATGGTGACGGGCCTCGTGCCGCGACTCAACGGCAACACGCTTTATGTAGCGATCACGATCCTTGGCGCCACGGTGATGCCTCATAACATGTACCTGCACTCGGCGCTGGTGCAGACACGGGCGATCGGCACCACGGCGGCGGAAAAGCGGACGGCCTGCCGCTTCAACCTGATCGATTCGGTGGTCGCGTTGAACGGCGCGCTGCTGGTGAATGCGGCCATCCTGGTAATGGCGGCCGCGGTCTTCTTCAAGCGCGGCATCGTGGTGACCGAGATCCAGCAGGCGCACGTCCTGCTGGTGCCGCTCCTGGGCACCAGCCTGGCGGGCGTGATCTTCGCCATCGCGCTGCTCTGTTCCGGCCAGTCGTCGACCCTGACGGGAACGCTGGCGGGCCAGATCGTAATGGAAGGCTTCCTCAACTTCCGGATGCGGCCCTGGCTGCGGCGCCTGATCACCCGCTCCCTGGCGATGATTCCGGCGGCCCTCACCATCTACTTCGCCGGGGAGCAGCGCCACGCTCGGGTTGCTGCTGCTGAGCCAGGCGATCCTGAGCATGCAGCTTCCCTTCGCCATCGTTCCGCTGATTCATTTCACCAACGACCGCGCGCGGATGGGCCTGTTCCGCAACCCGGTATGGCTGCAGGGGCTGGCGTGGTCCTGCGCCGGCACCATCATCGGACTGAATTTGTGGCTGGCATGGCAGTCGATCGGGGATTGGCTCGCGGCAGCCGGACGGTGGCAATGGCTGGTATGGGCGGTCGTCGTGCCCGCCTGCCTGTTCCTGCTTGGCCTCTTGCTGTGGATTATCTGCGAGCCATGGCTCACCGAGCGGGCCCGGCGAGGGCGTGCTTCCGTGGAACTTCCAGAAACGGCAGGGGTTTCGGCGGCCGAAGCACCCGTCTACCAGCGCATCCTGGTGCCGCTCGACCATACCGGGCTCGACCGTTTGGCGCTCTCCCACGCGGCGGCCATGGCCAAACTTTACGGTGCGCGATTGTTTCTGCTGCACGTGGAAGAGGGTGTGACCAGCCAGATCTACGGCCCGCAAGCTTCCACCGCGGAGGTCGAAGCGGGCGAGGAATACCTCGATCGAATCGCGCAAACTCTGCGGAATCAGGGAATTGCCGTGGAAACAGCGGTCTTCCACTCGTCGTCTCCGAAGCGCGAAATCGTGCGCTATGCCCGCCAGATCCACCCGGACCTCGTGATCATGGGCGCACACGGCCACGGCGGACTGAAAGACCTGATTTTCGGCACCACCATCGACCCCGTCCGCCACGATCTCGAACTGCCCATGCTGATCGTGCGTCCCGGCAAGTCGTGAGAATTGGGACACACTGCCCCAATAGCGTGTCGCAGGGCCACAGGGCAGGCTTTTTGTGCTGAGCTAAACCATTTTTTTTCTTAGGGATTCATTGGCAGGCCAACTGCTTTGAGAACGCCGTGCGTCGATTCTTGCCAACCCTCGCCCTCCTCGGCTGCATTGCGGCGTTGCACGGCGCTACCCTGGAACGGCTGACCCTGGAGGAGATGATCTCGAAATCCACGGCCATCGTCCGGGGCACGGTCACCGGGGCATCGGCTGCGTTTTCCGGACCCGTCATTTATACGCACTACATAGTTCAGGTCTCCGAGCAGTACAAGGGCGCCACGGCCAGTTCCGTGGAAGTGGTGGTTCCGGGCGGAACCCTCAACGGCGTGCGGCAATCGTTTTCGGGCGCCCCGACGTTGAACCAGGGCGACCAATACGTGCTGATGCTGTGGACCGGTAAGAGCGGGCTCACACAAGTCATCGGGCTGACGCAGGGGCTTTTCGAGCTATCGCCGGGCAGCACTTCCGACCCGATGCTGACGCGCACCGCTACGCGGGAACTGATGCTCGACGGACAGACCGGCCAGCCAGTGAAAGACCAGACCCTGACCCTGCATTTGAGCGAGCTACGGACGAAGATTTCCTCCGTCCTGGCGGGGAAGGCAAACTGATGCGGCGGATTACCACGGTAGCGGCGGCAGTCCTGGCCCTGGCGGCGCCGCTCGAAGCGTATTACCACTACGTTCACTACTCGAGCCGCAACGCTCCGTTCGTCCCGATCTACGAGAAGTTCGATCTGACCAAGCTGCCGAATAAGACCGTGACCTTCTTCGTCAGCGATCAGGGGCCTTCGGTCTACGCCGCCAACGACAGTTTCGGATCGGTCCTGAGCCAGATCAAGCAGGCGGCGGCAGCCTGGAATTCGGTGACGACTTCGGACTTGCGGGTAGCCTTCGGCGGTCTCGAGTCCTATACGGCGAACCCCACCACCACGGCGACCGGCAGCCAGGCGCTCCCCTCCACGACGCCCGGCGGCGATGTGATCTTCGTCGACCTGCCCGGCGTAGTCGGGTTGGGTGCGCCCACGACTTCGACCACGGCAGCGACCGCTGCCGACGGCACCACGTTTTTCCCGATCCTGCGCGGCATCGTGATGCTCTCGCGCGATACGACCTCCACGCTGGGCCCGAGCTATTACGAGAACTTCTACAACACCGCCATTCACGAAATCGGCCATTCGCTCGGCCTGCAGCATACCTGGACTTCGAGCGCGATGTCGCAGGGCGTGGTGCGGAACACCTCGCGCGCCCGGCCTCTCGATGCCGATGACCGCGCGGCGATTTCCATGCTTTACGGCACGGCCAATTGGAAGGCGAATTTCGGTTCCATCACCGGTAAGGTCACGTACACGAACGGGCAGCCGGTATCGCTGGCATCGGTAGTGGCGATCGCGCCTGCCGGGTCGGCCGTGAGCGCCCTGACTAATCCGGACGGCACCTACGAAATCGACGGCATTCCGGCCACTTCCAACTATCTGGTCTATGTGCACCCGCTGCCGCCGGATGCCCTGAACCCGGACGAATCGGGTATCCGCTTCCCGAAAGATCCGAACGGGCAGACCTTCGCTCCGAGCACTTCGTTTCAGACCGTGTTCTATCCCGGGACACTCGATCCCACGCAGGCCACGGTCATCCCCGTGGGCGCCGGCGTACAGGCCGCGGGCGTCAACTTCACGGTGCAGACACGCGTGGGCGTGCCGGCCTACGACGTGGTGACATACTGCCGTTTGAATACGGCCACCCGCACCTATATCTGGTCGGGCGACAAGACGGTGCCGAGCACGACGGGCGGCGGGCTCGCGTATATCGATTCCACGCTTTCGCAATACGGCACGGTGATCCTGCAATCGCAGCCGCCTCTGACGACGCCCGTGCCGCAGGGTGCGATGCTGCTGGGAGGGCTCGGCAGCGCGATCTCGATCCAACAATACACGGACGGGTCGGGCGCGGTGGTGTTGTATTTCCAGCCGCTGGTAGGAGTCGGCCTCGGCCCGCGCCACCTGGTGCTGAATTTCGGCAACGACATCTTCGTGCAGCCGGACGCGGTCACGCTGGTCCAACAGGGGCCACCGGTGATCAACTCGGTAATTGCGAATTCGGATGGGACGGTGACGGTATCGGGCGCCGGTCTCGCCGCCGACAGCAACGTCTTTTTCGATGGCCTGCAGGCAAGGGTGGTCGGTCCGCTCAGCGGCACGGCCGCCGCGGGCTCGATCACGGTGCAGCCCCCGCCGGCAGCCAGCGGGCAGACCTCCACGCTCACGATCTACAACTCCGATAGCCAGAATTCGATGATCATTCAGGGAGCCGGCCCGGCGACTTACACCTATCCCGCGGCCGCGACCCCGCAGATCTCCGGAATCAGCCAGCCATCGCTGCCGGCCGGTTCCACCGCAGCCGTGGATGTCACCTTGCCTAACGCCAGCCTGGTAGACGGTCTGGTGACGGTCGGCTTCGGATCCAACGATGTAACGGTTCGCCGCGTCTGGGTGCTGAGCCCGACCCACCTCGTCGCCAACGTAGTGGTCGCACCCGGCGCGGCGATTGGTGCGTCCGAAGTCAGCGTCATCTCGGGGTTGCAAATCGTCTCGCAGCCCTACTCCTTCCAGACACAGGTGGCGCAGACCAGCCTGCCGGTGATCGGCCTGCCTGTGGTGAACGGCGACCCCAATCAGCAGACGATCTATCCCGGCGGTGTCGCGACCATTTACGGCCAGAACCTGATGCTCTCGTCGGTGCCGCAATTGACGCTGAACGACCAGGCGGTGCCGATTCTCTACGCGAGCGCCGGGCAGATCAACTTCCTGGTGCCTGCGGCCATGCCTGTAGGCCCCGCCTATCTGAAGCTGAACAACGGCACGCAGTCCGCCTATCCCGTAGTGGTGCAGATCGATAACCTGCCGCCCGTGATCATCGGAATCACGAATCTCTCCAACGTTTCGCTGTTGAGCCTGGGGGCGAGTTCGGGAGACCTGATCAACGTGACGGTAGCGGGCCTGGATACCACGGTATTCTCGAATCTCAGCCGGCTGCAGGTGACGGTCGGCGGAGTCGGCATGCCGGTCGTCGGCGTAAATGCACTGGGCGGTGGGTTGTACCAGGTGCAGATCGTCCTCAAGCAATCGTTCGACGGCAATCAGGTTCCGGTGCAGGTGTGGGTGGATGGATCGGGCAGCGCTGCGGTGTTGCTGACCGTTCGCTAAACACGTTCTTCGTGATAAGGTGACAGGCGGAGATCATTCATGAAACTTATCGCCGCCGTACTGCTGTTCGCCGCCATGGCTCTGCCCGCTGGAGATCCGCCGGGATTCCACCACTGGACTTCGAAGGAGTTGAATTCCTACGCGAAGACGCTGGCGCCGAAGATGAGCGCGCAGAAAGTGGCGTCCGAGACGATTGCTTCCCACGGCAACTACCTGTTCATGGTGGCGCACCGCGAAGGTTCGGGCGAGGCGGAATATCACGAGAAGCAAGCCGATGTCTTCGTGATCGAAAGCGGAGCGGGTTCGCTGATTTACGGCGGCTCGCTGGTGAACGGCAAAACCACCGCTCCGAACGAGATGCGGGCTCCCTCGATCAAGGGCGGCCTGGAGAAGAAGTTCGGGCCGGGCGACGTGTTGACGATCCCCGCGCAGGTTCCTCACCAGATGATGGTCCCGAAGGGCGGCGAGGTGACTTACTTCGTGGTGAAGATCACGCAGTAGTTGGCGCGCCCCAAAAGTGGGAAAGTGTTGGGGAGCCGTCATGTCCGCTGCGGGTCCCCGCTCGCTTCCCGGGCCAGTACCCTCGTCAGCCTTCCCTGCGGTACGCTTCGAGCGTCCACAACTCCACTCCCTCAGCGTGGCGAAGAATATAGACGTCGCCGTCTTCGGCACGAACCTTGAAGTAGATTGCGTCCGGATCGTACCAGCGGTCCAACACGTCCACCACCCACAGCCACTGTTCCCCCAGTTGGAATCGCAGCGGCCGCTCGTCAGCCTTATAGCCGGAGTATGCCTCCACCCGGACCACCATCGTTCATCCTCTGGCGGTCTCCGCCATGGCGACGATCTCCGGCGCCGATGGCCAGCGAGGCGGTGGCCGCGGGGCTCGGCGCATTCAGCACGTGCAGGGCGTTCGGGCCGCGCGATGAACTGGAAGTCCTGCACCAGTCGCTCCGTCGGGCGAGATCGCCTGGGCGCGCACGCCGGAGCCGCCGGTGTCCAGGTCTTCGATGCGGATCTCCGGCACCAGACGCTGCAGCGACCGGCAGAACAGCTCGCGGCTGAACGAGCGCCGCAGTTCGTACCACGCACATCGAAGGATAGTTGCGCAGGAAGCGCCAGAAGCCGCCGTAGGTGAGGGCATCGAACAGGTCGCGCACGTTGAAGTCGGTCTTGCGGTAGCCTTCGCGCGAGAAGGCCAGCACGGCGTTGGGGCCGGCTTCGATGCCGCCGTGAATCAGGCGCGTGAAATGCACGCCCAGGAACGGAAAGCGCGGGTCGGGCACCGGGATAGATCAGGTGCCGCACCAGGTGCTGCCGCTCCGGGCTGAGCTTGTAGTATTCGCCGCGGAACGGCACGATGCGGGTTTCACGCCGTTCGCCGGCCAGCTCGGCCACGCGGTCGCAGTGCAGGCCGGCGCAGTTGATCAGGAAATCGCCTTCGAAGTCGCCGGCGGGCGTCTCCGCCACCCAACCCTTGCCGGAGGGCCGCAGGCGCAGTCGACGCGCGCACCGGTGTACCTCGGCGCCGCGCGCGGCCAGCAGTTGCGCGGTCAGCGCCTCGCAGACCCTCGGGTAATCCACGATGCCTTCCTGCGGGACGCGCAGCGCCGCCACGCCGCCCACGTGCGGCTCGATCTCGCGCATCTCCTCGCGGCTCAGCCAGCGCAGGCCTTCGAGGCCGTTGGCAGTGCCGCGCTCCTCGAGGCCGCGCAGACGCGGCACTTCGCTTTCATCGGCCGCCACCACCAGCTTGCCGCAGACCTCGTGCGGCACACCATGCTCCTGGCAGAATGCCACCATCTGGCGGATTCCGGATACCGCCAGCCGCGCTTTAGCAGAGCCGGGCTTGTAATAGAGACCGCAGTGCAGGACGCCGCTGTTGTGGCCGGTCTGGTGCCGCCCGACTCCGGCCTCCTTTTCGAGCAGAGTGATGCGCGCGCCGGGAAAGCGCTCAGTGAGACGGTACGCGGTCGCCAGGCCGACGATGCCGCCGCCGACGATGATCACCTTTTCTGAGTTCACGCTTGCTACATCGAGTGTAGCTTGCCGCGCCGCCGCTACTGTTCCCGGAAGGAGAGGTTGGCGATGCGGGCGTCCTTCAAAAAGTAAACTTTAGCGCCCTTGAAATCGCCGGTCATCACGCCGACCTGGTGCCAGCCCTCGTCGTCGCGCACCTCGTGCACGATCCGCCCGGCTTCCACCGTCACCTGGAATGTGATGCTGCCCTTCTTCTCATACTTGCCGATATCGACCTTCTGCGTGCCGCGCGCCTGGAAGGCCTTCTTCTGCAGCTCGAAGACCTTTTGACCGGATGGACCCTGCACCGTCCAGACCACGGACTTTCCGAATACGCCGGTGGGAAGCGGCAGTGTAAACACGTAGCGTCCCTGGAGGCCGCCACAGGGGAGACTCGCCGAGTTGCCGGCGATGTACCAGGCCTGTTCCTTTTCCCATCCGCTCTGCGTCAGGTCGTCAGTACTGCAGGTCTTGGCGACATGCGTCGGAACGACCACCTGCTTCTTCAACTCGAAGGTCTCCCGGAGCGCCTGGCCGGGCGTCAACGAAAGCGTCTTGACCTGCTCCTGGAATCCGCTCAACGAGGCGGTGATAATGATTTGCGATTCCGCGCAACTCGCGGTCTCGCCCGTGCCGCGCTGTTTGCCGCAGACCCAGGAGAATTGCGTTCCGGGCTGTGAGGAAACCAGGGTGATGGTGGCCGGGCTTGCGCCCATCGGCACCTCGGCTTCGGTGATCGTCACGGTGCCGTTGGCCGGAAAGCTCTTCTGGATCGATACCGCTTTGTACCGCGGCGGGTTGCGAAACTCGAGAGTGTGCTCGCCGGGCGAAATCTTGCCGAGGCGCGCGGAACCGTCTTCGGCGGTGCCGATCGGCGAGCCATCGAGCAGTATTTGCGTATGCGCCGGCATCCCCTGCACGGCCAGGTTCGAGAACAGCGGGATGGGCTTCAGAGTGATCTGCTGGGCCACGCTTTGGCCCTTTTTCACTTCCACGTCGATATCGGCCGAAGCTTCGAAGCCATCTGCTGCCACGTGAAGCTGGTAGTGTTTTGCCGGAAGGCTGCGAATACTCATGGAGCCGTCGCGGATGCCGCGCGTGTACGGTTTGCCGTCGAGGAACACCTTGAAGTTACTGAGCGGCGTAGAGACCGTGAGCGAGCCGACGTTGCGGTCAGAAAGCAGCGAGACCCAGAGAGCCGGATGCCGGTCTGTCCCGACCACGAAGCTGCGTTTGTCTTTATCGGTCCCGGTGGCGACTTCATGCGGCTGCCGCGCGAGACCCGTGAACGGATAGGTGCCATCCGCGCCCGGAGCCCCAGGGACGTTATCGACAGCGACCGAAGGAGGTGCGGGGGCTCCGGTGATCCGGAGCGTCTGGCCGAGCGCGGTAGCCGCCAGCGCGACCAGTTCTTTCGCCTCGATCGGCCCCTTGATCTCGGGTGCTTTGCCCGGAGCGGCGGTGAAGGTGAGATGCGCTTCGCTCCGGCCTTCGACCACCGTGATGGTGTGGTCGCCCGGCTTCAGGTCTTCGGCCGCGAAATCGGATTGATCGAGCCCGGCTTCCGGACGGTCGTCCAGGCGGATGCGAGCGCTCGCGAGGTCTCCCGTAATGTGGACGGCGGTATCGAGCGGCATCAATGCGGGCAGCGTCTCCGAGAAACCCGCCGCGGGTATGGAGACGGTGCCGTGGTAGTTTTCGTAGCCGTCGAGGCTGACCTGCACGACGTAGGTACCGGGCGCGAAGTCGGCATCGAGTGCCTCGCCCGGCTTGCCCACGACCGATCCCGCGGTAATGGTGGCGCCCGGCGTGGCGGAACGGAGAGTCAGCCGGGCGGTTTGCGTTCCAGGGGTCGGATGGACCGGGCGCTTCGAACGCTGGAGCGTAACCAGCAGGGCGGCGATGATCAGGAGCAAGGCGGCAGTCGCCGTGGCGGTCATCATCCGCCGGCTCGGACTGGTGCTCCATTGCCAGGCGGCTTTCGCCCGCGCCGGGATCGCGGAGATCGCGAGAGAGAGCTGGCTCGGCGGTTTCGGCCCCGACGGCTCGACGGCCGGCGGCGGCGGAGGTGCCAGAGCGGGCTGGGCGGCGGCGCCCGCCGAAGATGCGGCGACAGAGGTTGAAACCGGGACGGGCGACGCAAGGGGAAGGGTCGGCTCTGAAGGCGCAAAAGCGGCCCGCGAAGTCTGGGCCCTGTAGATCGTGGACGTCGCCGTGGACGGCGGCGCCGGTGCGGACGTGGGCTCCGGCGCGGACACGGGCTCCGGCGCGGACACGGGCTCCGCCGGGCGAGCCGCCACCGCAGTCATTCCGGCGAGTTTGGCGGTGCGCTCGATCTCCTCCTGGAGCCCAGGCATCCCGGGGTCCACTGTGGCCAGCATCCGCCACTGCTCGTTAGCCTCATGAAACTTCCCGTGTTCTTCGTGGGAGCGCGCTTTGGCGATCACGCCATTGGCCAGCGCAAGCTGATCGCGGACCGGCCGGGCCCATTGTTCGAACAGCGGCTCGGTGGGGAATGTCTGCAGCGCGCGCTGTAACACCTCGAGCTTCTTGGCCAGACTCGGTTGCCGGCCGGCCTCCTCTCCCAATTCCGCGATCTTTGCCAGAGTTTCGCGGCGCCAGTGCGCCTCCGCGTCCAATTTGAGCGCCTGGGGCACAGGATGCCCGGGATACTTGGAGGCGGCCTCCTTGCACAGTTCGAGCGCGCGCTTGTACTCGCCGGCTCCGATACAGCGCGGCACCTCCGCGGTAACCGAGGCGATGGCTGCCCGCGCGGACTGCACGAGATCGACAAAGTTCGAGTAGTCGGCGCCGCCATCGGGAGCCGAGGTGTCCGGAGCGCTCGCCTCCAGTTCCAGCACGCGCTCGATCTTAGCGGCCGCCGTATCGAACTCCGCATTCTGCCAGGCGTCCCTGGCGGCTTTGTAGAGATTTTCCTTTTCCTGACGCGCCGTCCGGTACGCCTGCTCGCGATTTTCGAGCTCCTGCAGCATGGCTCTCGCCTGCGGCTCATTCGGGCGCAACTCCAGTACCTTATTCAGGAGCTGGCGCGCCCTCCCGAAACCGTACTGTTTGATCGCCTCGCCGGCCGCCTTCAGGGACTCATCGATATCGCGGTTGGTGATCTCCAACCGGATCGCCGTGCGAAGCTGCTGCACCTCATCGTTCCCGGGGTCGATCTTCAGCGCCCCTTCGGCATTCTGCAGGGCCAGCACAAATTCCTCTTCCGCGAGGCCCATACGGGCGCGGTCGAGAAAATCCCGGACCTTGGTGCGGCGCATGGCGTCGTCGATCTGACGACGCAGGGGAACCAGCGCCGGGTCGATATGGCCGGAAGCCTCCAGGTCGCTCAGGATCTCCGTGGCCATTTCGTAGTTACCCTGCTCGAAAGCCTTGATGGCGCGCTGGATGCGCGCCTGCATACGCGAGGGGTCGAGTGCCGGGATGGGCTCGCCGCGCAGCGCTTTCCAGAGAGTGTCCGAAAACTCGATGGCATTGGCGAAGCGATGCCGGGGCTCTTTGGCCAGCGCCTTGTGGATGACGCGGCTCACCGTCTGGCTGATGGCCGGGTTGATCTCATAGACTGCCTGCGGCACGCCGCGCAGGATGGCCTCGAACAGTTCTTCGGTATTGCGGCCCTGGAACGGTTTGACGCCGCAGAGCGCTTCGTAGCAGACCACGCCGAGGGCGAAGATATCGGATGCGGGCGAGCACTCCCGCCCCGCGATCTGCTCGGGCGACATGTAGCTGACGGTGCCCTTCAGTCCGGTGGCGGTTTCGGCATTGACCAGGTGAACGATACCGAAATCGATTAGCTTGACGGAGTTGAAATCGAGAACGAAGATATTGGCCGGCTTCAGGTCACGGTGTACCAGGCCCGTATCGTGGATTGCCTGCAAACCGCGGCACGTCTGCGAGACGATGTCACAAAGCCGCTCGGCCGAAAGCTGCTGTCCCGGCGTCTGGAGGATCTGTTCCAGCGTCATGCCCTTGAGCAGCGGCATCACGAAGAACGGCTTGAGCACACCCGCGTCCTCGAATTCGCCGATGTCGAAGATCTCGATGATGTTGGGGTGGTGCAGGTTCGCCAGAATACGCCATTCTTTATAGAACATCTCGATGGCGCTGCGCCCCTGGATATCCCCGACCGTTTTGAGCGCTACTTCACGGCCTACGACCGTGTCGTAGGCCTTGTAAACCAGCCCCATTCCTCCCCGGCCAACCAGGCCGCGGATCTCGTACCGGGCGTTAATAGTTGTTGAGCCCTGCATTGCCTTTAGTAGTGACTCACTTTACATAGAAGTAGCGCGGAAGCCAATGAACTGAGGCCATTTCCTGAGGGCAGCGGACGGGTTTATGTGAAGGAATGTACGATTACGTGGTGCACCCTGGTACTCCAGTCCCAGCCGGGCCGGTTCGGAGGGGGTGAAATCGAGCGCGAACGCCCCAACCTTGCACCACGTTATAATCGCATCGAATGGACGTTTATTCGAGGAGTTGGTGCGCCTGCGCAACCTGGGGCAGAAATGCGCGCTGGCGACCATCGTGGAGGTGCGCGGCTCCATCCCCAGCTACGAGAGCGCCAAACTCCTGGTGCGCGAGGACGGCTCCATGGTCGGCACCATCGGCGGCGGCTGCGTGGAAGCCGAAGTCTGGAACGCCGCGCGGGAGGTGATCGAAACGGAAAAGCCGCAGCCGCCTCACGCTTCAACCTGGGCCAGGACGCCGCCTACGACAACGGCCTGATCTGCGGCGGCCAGCTGGATGTCTTCGTGGAGCCCGTGCTGCCCGTGCCGCACGCCTTCATTTTCGGCGCGCGGCCACATTTCCAAGAGCCTCTCGAAGGTCGCCACGCTGGCCGGATTCGCCACCGTGGTGGTCGACAACCGCGAAGCCTTCGCCAACCGCGAGCGCTTTCCGGAAGCGGACGAGGTCCACGCCGCCGAGTACGAGGAGATCTTCCCAAAGCTCCCGATCAACGAGACCAGCTACATCATCATCGTGACGCGCGGCCATCGCGACGATATGCGCGTGCTGCAACTGGCCATCGCCACGCCGGCGCGCTACATCGCCATGATCGGCAGCAAGCGCAAGGTGCTCGAACGTGTCCGCGAGCTGGAAAAGGAAGGCATTCCGCGCACGGCGTTCGAGCGCATCCACGCGCCCATGGGGCTGGATATCGGCGCGATTTCGCCGGAGGAGATCGCCATTTCGGTGGCGGCGGAGATGATTGCCGTGCGCCGCAGCGCCGCATCGAACTGGCGGCGTCGCTCTCGATGTCGGTATTCGCCGGCGATTCGGCGCGGGCCGTGCTCCCAAGTGAACGTCGCCGGCCTCATTCTGGCGGCCGGCGAATCGCGCCGCATGGGCTCCCCCAAAGCGCTGCTCGAATATCGCGGACGAGACCTTTCTGGATACCGCTGATCGGCCTGTTCGCCGCGCGCTGCTCGCCGGTCATCGTGGTGCTGGGCGCGCAGGCCGAGGCGATCCGCGCCCGCGCGGCGCGCCCGGCCGAATTTCGTCGTCAATCCGGATTACCGGCGCGGCCAGACCAGTTCCATGCAGTGCGGCCTGCGCGCCGTGCCCGCCCGACTGCCGAAGGCGTCCTGTTCACCCTGGTGGATCATCCGGCGGTGGCGCCGGCAACCCTCGACGCGCTGCTCGCGGAACCGCGACCGCTTGCTGCGCGTGCCGCGCTACCGCGGCCGCCGCGGCCACCCCATCTGGTTTCGCCGCGAGCTGATCCCCGAGTTCCTGGCGCTGCCCGAAACCGGCGCGGCGCGCGACGTGGTGCGCGCGCCACGCGGCGCGAAACCGAATTCCTCGACCTGGACGACGCCGGCATCGTGGCCGATATCGACGATCCCGCCGCCTACCGCGCACTGCTGGAGGCGGGCCGATGAAAATCCGCCCGGCCTGCTTCCAGGCATGGCCGGCGCGCTGCTTCGGTCTGCTGTTCGCTGGCGGCCTGGTGGCGCCTTACGTCAACGCCGACCAGTACGGCCAGCGGCTCGCAGGCTCGCTCGAAGCGCGCTCTCGGCCGGCAGGTGGATATCGGCAAGGTCCACTTCAGCCTGTTCGAAGGCCCGGCTTTTTCGGTGGAGCACGACGATCACGGCGGCGTATCATCCACGAAGACCCCTCGATCGGCATGGAGCCCATGGCATACATCAGGAGCTCGACTGCATGGGTGCGGCCGAGCCTGTGGTCGCTGCTGGGCGGCAGGTTCGTCGATCGCCTCCATCCGCCTGGAAGACGCCAGCATCAACCTCACCAAGAGCGGGCCGGCGTCGGAGCCGGGGCGCTGGAACTTTTCGTTCGTTCGTCAATCCTTCGGTGATGCGCACCGGCGCCGGCGATCCACGTGCGCAACGGCCGCATCAACTTCAAGTTCGGCGATACCAAATCGGTCTTCTACCTCACCGCGACCGATCTCGATATTTCGCCGTCCGGCGAGGCCGCGGCGGCGGCTGGAATGTCTCCTGCTCGGCCCAGCCCGCGCGCACCGACCGCCCGGCGCAGGGCTGGGCTCGTTCACGCTGAGCGGCCGCTGGTACGTGGCGCCGGAGCGCGTGGATCTCGACCTCGACCTGGACCGCGCCGGGCTCGGCGAAATCACCGCGCTGTTGCGCGGCCAGGCCGGCGGCGTCCACGGCACCATGACTTCGCGCCTGCACCTCGGCGGGCCGCTCAACAATATCGGCATCCCGGGCCGCCTCAACATCGAGGACGTGCATCGCTGGGACCTGCTGCCGCCGCAGGGACAGGGCTGGCCGCTCGACGTCCGCGGCCGGCTGGACCTGATCGGCCAGCAACTCGAACTGCAATCCAGCTCGGCCGAGCGGCGATCTGCCGCTCTCCGCCCGCGCTTCCGCGCCAGCGATTACCTTTCGCAGCCGCACTGGGCCGTGGCGGTCAACTGGAACCGCTTCCCGGTGGCACCCGCTCATGGAACTGGCGCGCCACATGGGCGCGCAGTTCCCGCCCAAGCTGCAACTGGGCGGCACCATGGATGGCGCCATCGGCTACTCCGGCGCGGGCAGCCTTCAAGGCGAGCTGGCCTTTCACGATACCGCGCTCACCATTCCGGATTCGCCGCCGGTGCGCTTCGACCAGGCCGATGTGGTATTCGATCACGGCCACGTGAGGCTGTCGCCGGCGCGCGGTGCGCACCGCCGACCAGGATGAAGCCGAAGTGAGGCGGATTACGCGATCGACGACGACACGCTCGACCTCGCCATCCACACCGAGGCCATGAAGGTGGCGTCGCTGCGCGCGCAGGTTGCGCTGGCGGCGGTGCCGTGGCTGGAACAGGTCACAGTCCGGACAGTGGAGCGGAGACCTGCACTATCACCGCGAACCTACCCAGTCCGGCTGGACCGGCCAGCTCCAGTTGACCGGAGCGAAAGTCGACGTGCCGGGCTTCGCCCACCTGCTCGACCTGGCATCGGCGCGCGCGCAGATCGATGGCGCACGAGTGGTGCTCGATCGCCTGGATGCATCGATCGGCGGCATCTCCTTCGGCGGCGATTATCGCTACGAACCGGGCGCCGCGCGGCCGCACCGTTTCCGGCTGCATGCGGAATCGCTTGACGCATCGAAGCTCGAAACCGAATTGCTGCCGACGCTGCGCCGCAGCAACAGCCTGTTTGCGCGCGCGCTAGGCCGGACCGGAATGCCGGACTGGCTGAAGCGGCGCAACGCCGATGGCATCGTCCTGATCGATGAACTCACCGTGGATGGACTCCGACTGGAGGGCGTCCGCGCCCACCTCCTGTGGGACTCGGGACGGGCCGATATGGAAAGCCTGCAGGCCAGATTCAACCGGGCCGCCATCGCGGGCAAGCTGGTGGTGAATCTGCGCGGCGAGCGTCCGGCATACCAGTTCACCGGCAGGGTGAAGGGCCTCGCCTGGCAATCGGGCAAGCTGGACGGGGAGGGCACCATCGAATCCTCCGGCGTCGGGAAGCAACTGCTGGCTAATCTTCGCTCGGATGGCGCGTTCACGGGGTCGGCGCTCGATTTCGGAGTCTCTCCGGCATCGCGGACGGTATCGGGCACGTACAGCCTGGCGCTTTCTCCGCGGCTGCACCTGACTGCGCTGAAGCTGAAGATGGACGACGACACCTATACGGGCCGCGGCAACACGCTCGAGAACGGCAAGCTCCTGATCGTGCTGACGAACGGCGCGAGCGAGATGCGGATGAGCGGCACGCTGGCAAAGCTGAAGCTCGAGCCGACGCCGTAAGGCCGCGATGCCTCGACGATTTGCCGAGGCGGATCGCCGTCTATTCGGACCGCAACGCCTCAATTGGGTCCACCGACGACGCTCGTCGGACTGGAGCCCAGCAAGCCAGCAGCGCCACTGCGGCGAACAAAATCCCGACTGCGAGAAAGGTGATCGGGTCAGTCGCCTCCACACCGAAGAGGAGCGTCCGAAGCACGCGCGAAACCAGGAATGCGAGGGCCGCGCCGGCAATCACGCCGCCGCCCACCACGCGCAGGCCTTCCGCGAACACGAGATTGCGAATGTGCTTCCGCTCCGCGCCGATCGCTGCCCGGATGGCGATCTCGCGCCGCCGCGCCGCCACCGAGAGCGAGAGCACGCCGTAAATTCCCACCAGCGTGAGGATGCTGCCAACCACGGAGAAGCCGACCAGCAACTGCATGGCGAAGGTGCGCGAGGCAACCGAATCGGCGCGCACCTGCTCCATGGTCTTCACGTTCTCGATGGCCACCGTGGGGTCAACCGCGCGCAACTCGCGCTCCACCGCCGGCATGAATCGACCGCGGATCGGCCGCCGTCCGAACCACCAGGTGTTTGGAGAACGCTCCACTCTGCCAGAAGCGCAGGTAGATCTTCCGGCTCTGCCGCTTTGGTGAGATCGTCGGTTCGCGCGTCCGACACCACGCCCACGATTTCGTTCGACGGTCTCTGCCGCCCGCTCACCCAAATTTTTTTGCCGACCGCGGAGGCGTGCGGGAAGTATCTGTCCGCGAAGGTCTGGTTCACGATCGCGACGGCGGGCGCGCCCTGCGCGTCACTCGATCGGAAGTCCCGCCCCTGCGACCATGCGCAACCCCATCAGATCGAAATAACCCGGCGTGACCGAACGAAGCGGAACGGGCACGCGCTCGCTGTCGCGCACCACCTCGGGCTGTCCTTCGATTTCGATCCGGCCCGGCCAGTCATTGCCGGTAAGCGGCACGCCCCAGGCGAACGCGGCGTTCTGCACCCCCGGCACGGCCTGCACACGCGCTCCAGCGCGCGGCGGTGATAGTCCTGGATGCTTCCCTGCACAGCCGTCACAGTCATGGTGATGATGTTGCCGGTGTAGTAGCCCGACTGCACGTGCGCGATGTTCAGCATGGTGCGGATGAGCAGCCCCGCGCCCACCAGCAGCGCCAGGGTGAGCGCGGTCTGTGCGATTGTCACCGCGCGGAGCAGGCGCCGCTCGCCGCGGCTCGCACTGCTCTTCGGACCAGCGCTCTTCAACGCTTCGACCGGATCCATCCCAGAGGCTCGCATTGCCGGAAAAACGCTCGCCAGAACGCCCGCGATTACTGCGGAGGCGAGGCCGCAGAACAGCACCGGCCATCCCGTGGCCACCGCGTCGAGCCGCGGGATCGCGTGCGCGCCGATGAGTTTGAAGAGGCGCACGACGACGAACGCGAGGACCACCCCGAAGATCCCCCCCGAAAGCGAAAGCATCAGCCCTTCCGTCGTAACCTGCAACAGCAGACCTCCGCGCCCGGCCCCCAGCGCGCTTCGCACGGCGTACTCCTGCTGGCGCTGCAGACCGCGCACCAGCAGCAGCGCCGCCGCGTTGCCGCAAGCAATCAATAAGACCAGGATGGCGGCGCCAAGAAGCGGCAGCAAGATGCCCCGAGCCTCGCGATTCAATTCCTGGGTCAGTGGCTCGAGCCGGGGCGTGAAACCTTCGAAATCGCGGTCGGCCTGGATTTCGCGCGCCGTGATGATGCCCAGTTCCGTCTGCGCCTGGCGCGGCGTGACCCCTGAGTGCATGCGCGCCACCACGTCCCAGTTGCGATTCCTGAGCCGCTGCGGATTCGGCGCCGCGGGAACCCAGAAATCGCACCGCGCGTTGAGATTGTAGTTGGGCTCTTGCGACGCGCCCGGCGAGGGGAGAAAGCGCACGCCAGGCGGCATCACCCCGATGATCGAGGGCGGCGCGGGCCAGCGGCTGATTTTGACCGTCTGCCCGATCACGTTCCGGTCGCCCTTGAACTTGCGTTTCCACAGGTCGTAGCTGATCAGAATGACAGGGTTCGCCCCCGGCTTGGCCTCTTCGGCGGTGAAGGCGCGGCCCAGCACTGGCTGGAGTCCCGTGACCGCAAAATACTCGTTCGTCACGTACATGCCTTCGATCGACTCACTACCCTCGTTCTCCACCAGGAAGTTGAACGTCCACCCGTAGGCCGCAATGGCGTCGAGCGACTTCGCCTGTTTCTGCCAATCCATCCACTGTGCCGCGGGCCACGACGGGGCATCGTCAACCGGTTTCCCATTGGCACGAACGGCTGGAATCAAATACAGCCGGTCGGCGTAAGGATAGGGAGGCGGCGTCAGCAACACGCCCTGAATCAGGCTGAAGACGGCGGCTGTCGCTCCGATTCCCAGGCCCAGAGTGAGCACCGCGATGACAGTGAATCCGGGCTGTTTGCGCAGCATCCGCGCGCCGAATCGCAAATCCTGGAACATAAGCATCCTTCCTGCACACCGCGCCGCTTCGGAGAGCCGATGATTCCCACACCACCCGCCGATCGTTCCATTAGACGCCGCGGACGAGGATTTGATAGGTGAACGGCCGGCCGGTTCTGCA
The DNA here is from genome assembly GCA_963796675.1 of Terriglobia bacterium. Lineage (GTDB taxonomy): Bacteria > Acidobacteriota > Terriglobia > Bryobacterales > Bryobacteraceae > CAWCDJ01. The sequence continues at coordinate 237,154 of CAWCMS010000006.1, read as the reverse complement.
CGCCGGCGGCCGCCGCCTACTGCAGGAGCCCGTTGATTTCACGCAACTGGGCCGCGTCGAACTTGAGCTTGCGATCGTAGGTCATCAGGCCGTTGATCTCCTGCCCCACGTCCGTGAGTTGGGTGTAACAGACCCCGATGAACGCGGGGGTGGCCGCGATGCCCTCGTAGAGCCCGCGCAGCCGCGCTACAGCCGATGCCGACGATTTCTCGACGCCCGCGTATCCCCACGACGCCTCCGGTACCTGCGCTCCCGGCGGAATCCACGCGATGCCGCCGAATTCGGAGAGAAACATCGGAGCGCCGTTGTAGCGAACTCCCGGAAGCAGGGCGGCTCGCGCATTCGGGGGCACCGGCGCACCCGGCGTTCCGGCGTTCTTGTACTTCGTGCGCAGGATGTCGCCGGTGCGGGCGTAATCATGCAGGCCCAAAAGGTCGGTCATCTCGGTATGATCCCAGCCATCGTTGTCGTTCACGAGGCGGGTGGAATCGAGCGAGCGCGTCAGGGCGTAGAGCGTTCGCAGATGATACTGCTGCCGCGAATCGGTCAGGTCCGGGACGCCCCAGCTCTCGTTCACTGGCGTCCACATGATGATCGATGGATGGTTGTAGTCGCGCTCGACGATCTCGATCCACTCGCCGATCATGCGGGAGACATACAGGTCGTCATACTCGTAGGCATTGGCGGTTTCGCCGGAGACCAGCAGCCCCAGCTTGTCGGCCCAATAGAGATAGCGTGGGTCCTCGACCTTCTGGTGTTTGCGCACGCCGTTGAAGCCCATCTCCTTAGTCATCCGGATGTCGTACTGGATGGCATCTTCGCTGGGCGGAGTGAGAATGCTTTCGGGCCAGTAGCCCTGATCGAGCACGAACTTCAGATAGATCGGGCGGCCGTTGATGGCCACGCGCCCGTCCTTGATTTCGACGCTGCGAAAACCGAAGTACGACTGTACCCGGTCGACGACTTCCCCGCCCCGCCGCAATTCGAACGTCACGTCGTACAGGTTCGGCGAGCCAGGCGCCCAGAGCTTGCGGTCGCGAACCAGGGCGGCCGCCATCGCGCGGCTCTCGGAGACCGTACCCATGGACGCCGCGACCGTGCGGGTGCCGTCGCGGACCGTCGCGTGGAATTCCAGATCGTTCGCGGCGTTGGTGATCCGCGCCTCGAAGCGGACGGTCCCATCGTTGCTCGGGGTGATCCGCACCTGATCGAGGTAGCTTTCTCCCGCGGCCTCCAGCCAGACCGGCTGCCAGATCCCGCTGGTGCGCGTGTAGAAGATGCTGCGCGATTTGAGCTCCCAGTACTGCTTGCCGCGCGGCATATAGCGATCTTGCGGCTGGTCTTCGGCGCGCACCACGATGGAGTTCTCGCCGGCATTCAGCAGCGGCGTGATGTCCATCTGGAAGTGGGCCTGACCGCCGCGATGATTGCCCGCGAACTTGCCATTCACCCAGACGCGCGATTCGTAATCGACCGCTCCAAAGTGCAGAAGCACACGCCGGCCGCGCCACGCCGCCGCCACCGAAAAGGAGCGCCGATACCAGACATAGGGATGGAACGAAGTATCGGCGATTCCGCTGAGGCGGCTTTCGAAACAATACGGCACGACGATGGAGCGTGAGAACCTGTGGCCGCCGGCGGACCAGTTCTGGGCGACGCCGGCGTTGGCGTCGTCGAACTCAAACTCCCAGGGGCCGTTCAGCGTCATCCACTGCTCACGCTGGAATTGCGGCTGCGGAAACTCGGATCTCGGGATGGCAGCCGAGAACGCGGGCGAAATGAGGACGAAGGTAAGGAGAGCGAGTGCAGATGTTTGGATCTTGTTCATCGCGGTAACACCGCATCGTACCGCTATTCCCGAAGACGGTGGAGAACGTGCGTTAGCTCTTCAATTCCACCGAGCGGGCGAAGCGGACAGCGGGATTCTCGCGCAGTTGCGCCAGCACTGTTTCGGGAACCAGTTGGTCGGTTGAAACCACGGCCACGGCTTCGAGCGGCTGGTTGGGAGACATGACGGTGTCGCGGCGCCCGAGAGAGAAATTCGCAATGTTGATCTGGTTGCTTCCGAGCACCGTGCCTACGTGTCCGATGACGCCCGGCACGTCGCGGTTTTCCATGAACAGCAGGCATCCGGACAGGCCGACCTCGCACAGAATCCCATTTACCTGGAGCAGCCGCGGCCTTCCCAGAAAGAAGGCGCCCTCCACCGTAGTCACGCCGGCATCGGTCTCGAGCTCGAGGCGGATCGAATCGGTGTGGACGGCACGTGGTTCGTGTGCCTCGGCCACCTCCCAGCCGCGCTGCCCGGCCAGTTGTCCGGCATTCACCAGGTTGACCCGGCGATCGCTCGAGCGGCTCAGCAGCCCGGCCAGTCCGGCGTTGCGCAGGAGGTTGGTGTTGTTGCCGGCGATCTTGCCGAAATACAGCAACCGTACGCGGGACGGGTTGCCCTTGGCGATATAGGCAGCGAAGGTGCCCAGACGCTCGGAGAGTTCGGCGTAGGGGCCGAGCGCGTGGTACTGCTCGGGCGAAAGCGCCGGCATGTTGACCGCATTGATGGCGACGCCGGTCTTCAGATACTCCACGACCTGCTCGGCGATGCGGACGCCAACGATCTCCTGAGCCTCTTCGGTCGAGCCGCCGATGTGCGGAGTGGCCACCACGCCGTCGGAACCGAAGAGCGGATTGTCGGCGCCGGCCGGCTCCTTCGCAAACACATCGAGCGCGGCGTCGGCTACTTTTCCGGAGCGGAGTGCTTCGACCAGCGCGGGCTCGTCCACCAGCTCGCCGCGCGCGCAGTTCACGATGCGGACGCCGGTCTTCATGAGCGCGAAGGCGTCATGCGAAAGCATGCCGGCGGTCTCGGCGGTGGCGGCGACGTGGAGCGTAATGTAGTCGGACCCACGGTAGAGCGCGCAGAGGTCGGTCAGTTCGACTCCGAGATCCCCGGCGATTTTGGGTGTCACATAGGGATCGTGCGCCACCACCCGCATCTCGAAGGCGCGAGCCCGCTTGACCACTTCGCGGCCGATACTGCCGAGCCCGATGACGCCGAGCGTCTTGCCGCGCAGCTCGTTGCCCATGAACTTCTTCTTTTCCCACTTGCCCGCCCGGGTGGAGGCATTCGCCTGGGGGATGCGGCGCGCCATCGCCAACATGAGCGCGAGTGTGTGCTCGGCAACCGAGATCGCATTGCCGCCCGGGGTATTCATGACCAGGACCCCGGCGGCGGTGGCGGCGTCGAGATCGACATTGTCCACACCCACGCCCGCCCGCCCGATCACGCGCAGACGCGGCGCCTTCTCGAGCACCGCCTGGTTCACCTGCACGGCGCTGCGAACCAGCAGCGCGTCGGCTTCGGCCAGGTGCTGGGCGTACTCTTTCGGATTGGACAGGATGGTATTCCAGCCTGGCTGGGATTGAAACAACTCGACCCCGGCCGCTGCGAGGGGCTCGGCAATGAGTATGTTCATAAACTTGGCGATGGTGCGACCGGGCCGCCCAAGGCGGCTATGCGTTAACGGTTTGCAGCTGCACGGCGGCCTGCTGATACACTTCCTGGACGGCAGCCACCCCGGTCCCGTAAGCTACCGGGAATCCGTTGGCGTTCAGAATGATCTCCAAACCGGCGATGACGGCGAACAGGTCCGCGAAATCGAAATATCCCAGGTGCGCGATGCGGAAGATCTGTCCCTTCATCGAACCCTGACCGTTGGCGATAATGGCCCCGAAACGGTTGCGGAACTCCTTGACGATGATCGACGAATCCAGGCCCGCCGGCGCCTTCACGGCGGTGACGGAGGAGCCGGGCGAGCCGGCGGAAAACAGCTCCAGCCCGAGCTTCTGGACGGCGGCGCGTGTGGCCTCGGCCAGCAGTTCCGCATTGGCCACCAGGTTCGCCATGCCGATCTGCTTCACATATTTCAGAGCTTCGGCCAGCGCCAGGATGAGGGCGGTGGAAGGAGTCCAGCTCGATTCGCCGGCGTCGCCGCTCTTCTTTTCCTTTTTGAAATTGAAATAGAAATGCGGCAGGTTGGCGGTGTCGGCAAACTTCCACGCCTTCGGGCTGATCGAAAGGAACGCCAGCCCCGGAGGAATCATGAAGGCCTTCTGCGAGCCGCCGATCACCACGTCGAGCCCCCAGCCGTCGATGTCGAGCGGCATGGTGCCGAGTCCGGTGATGGCATCCACTACCAGAATGGCGTCCGTCTTCTTCACCGCGGCGGCGATCGCCTGAATGTCATGCGCGGCGCCGGTCGAGGTCTCCGAAGCCTGCACGAAGACCGCCTTGGCAGCGGGTTCGGCGGCCAGGGCCTCGGCCACCTGCCGCGGGTCGACCACCTGTCCGTAGGGAACGGTGATGACGTTGGCGTCGAGCCCGTAGGCCTTGGCGATTTCGGCCCAGCGTTCACCGAACTTGCCGGCCACGCAGACGATCACTTTGTCGCCGCGAGACAGCAGGTTCGAGACCGTGGCGTCCATGGCTCCCGTGCCGGAGGCGCAGAACATCAGCACGTCGTTCGAAGTTCCCATCACCTCTTTGAGGTCCGCGAGGCACGAGCGGTAGGCCTTGCGGAAGTCCTCGGTGCGGTGGTGGATGTCCGACGCCATCATGGCATGCAGAGCAGGCGGATAGAGAGGTGTCGGACCTGGCGTGAGGAGGCGTTGTTTTCGGATATACATCGTTAGATTTTTAGTCTTTTAGAATAGCAGACCCAATTCGGCACCTCTGATCGATAGAAAGGTACTAGTACTTTCGTCAGCAGAAAATCGCGCAAACACTTGATCCGGCCGTATCCATTCATACAAACTCGCTGTAACCCCCTCCCTTTCCAGGGCGGGTTATTCCAGGGTCAATTCCACAGGAAGTGGATTAGGAGAGATGAATGAAGAGCTCTAGGTTGGCGTGTTGCTTCCTGCTTGCAGCTGCAGCGGCACAGGCCAGCTTGATTACCACTCCGCCGGCGGGAACCACCACCGTGCTTACCACCCTCACGGGGACTTATAGCGAAGGCCTTTCTGTTGTTGCGGCCGGATACACAATCAGCAGCAATTCAGACGTTTGGTACGGCGACTCGAGCTATGGGCTCAGCAATAATGGCTCTTGGTCGGACTTCGCGTGGGTTGGCGGAGTCTGTGCCGACAGTGGCTGCACCGCCACGATCGCCCTAGGCGGCCTCTTTTCCTCTGTGGGCGGGTTCATGAACTATGCGGATCCCCCCGAGTACGGCGATCCGATCATCAGCGCGATCGCGGCCGACGGCACCACAGTTCTGGAGTCTTATGATTTGGCAACCGATGCTCCGATCTTGACACCGGGAGCCAGCAATGACGGTGCGTTTCGCGGCATTTCCCGTCCGACGGCCGACATTGCCTTCTTTCAGATTTCCGGCTCCTATCTCATCCAGCACGACCTGACGCTGAGTTCGAACGAAAGTGCCGCTCCGGAACCGGCGACGATGGGAATGGCCGGACTCGCGCTGGTAACGATCGCATTTCTTCGCCGCAGGCCCGCGTTGAAGAAGTAGCTTCGATTCGCCCTCGGACAGATCGGGCGGCCGAAATTCCATCGGCCGCGTTTCTCTTCACTTATTCCCACTCCTCCGGCCTCTGAAATTCCGCAGCCTCGCGAAATCGCGCCAGTATAATACAGACATCATGCCACTCGTCGACCAGGTGCAGCAGGACATGGTGGCGGCCATGAAGAGCAGGGATGAGGCGCGGCTCAGCGCCCTCCGTATGATCAAGGCCGCCCTGATGAAGGCCAAGGTGGACTCGCCCAAGCCGCTCGACGAAGCGGCGGAGATGCAGATTCTCAAATCCCTGATCAAGCAGCGCGCCGACGCCGCGGAGATGTTCCAGAAGGCCGGCCGGGCCGAACAGGCGGCCAAGGAAACGGCGGAAAAGGCGCTGATCGAAACCTACCTTCCGGCGGCCGCGTCTCCGGAAGACATTGAAAACGCTATCGCCGCCGCCCTCGCTGAAACCGGTGTCACTTCCCTCAAACAGATGGGAGTGGTGATGAAAGCCGCACAATCGAAACTGCAAGGAAAGTCCGTTGACGGCAAGGCGCTGAGTGATAAAGTGAGGTCGAGATTGCAATGACCCCCACCGACGATCAAAAGAAATTCCGGTCTTACGTGCCGGATAAGACCGACCTGCGGGAGTTCACTCTGCGCGCGGTCGTGCTGGGCCTGGTGATGACCGTGATTCTCGGCTCAGCCAACCTTTATCTGGGCCTGCGTGCCGGGATGACCATCGCGGCGACCTACCCCGCCGCGGTGATCGGCATGGCGATCCTGCGGCTGATGAAGGGCTCGATTCTCGAAGAGAACATCGCCCGTACCATCGGGTCGATCGGGGAATCGGTCGCGGCGGGCGCCGTGTTCACCATTCCGGCGTTCGTGCTGGCCGGTGTCTGGCCGGAATTCGACCTTGCTCACGGCTACTGGAAGTCCGTGGCGCTAATGTCGGTGGGCGGCACGCTGGGCATCCTTTTTGTCACACTGCTGCGGCGCGTGATGGTGGAAGATCCGGACCTCCCTTACCCGGAATCGGTGGCGGCAGCGGAGATCCACAAGGCCGGGCAGCAGGGAGCCAAGGCGGCGAAGATCCTGTTTGCGAACATGGGGCTCGGCGCCACGGTCTACTTCCTGGGTGCGATCAACGTCTTCTCAGCGAGCCGCGACTTTCTGGTGAGGGTCGGCGATGTCGGCAAGAGCATGGTGAAACTGACCCGCGCACCCGGCGCACCCACCCTGCCTGCCGGAGCGATGTCGAGTTTCTCCGCCCCGGCGATCAGCCCGGCATACATGGGCGTCGGCTACATTATCGGGCCGCGCCTCGGCGCGCTGAACTTCGCGGGCGGCGTATTCGCCTGGGGATTACTGGTTCCGCTGCTGGCCTTTTTCCTGGGGCCGCAACTGGCGCCGAACGTTCACAGCGAAGCCGGATGGGCGGATATGGCCGGCGCCATCTGGTATCACATCGTACGGCCGATCGCGGTCGGAGGCATGCTGGTGGGCGCGTCCTTCACGCTGTTCCGCATGCGCAAGAGCCTGGGAATCGGGATGAAGCGCGCGGTGGCCGATCTAAAGAAGTCCTCCGCGGCGCATGAAAGCACCAGCCGGACACAGCGCGACCTGAGCAGCAAAGTGGTATTCGGCGGCCTGGCCGCGGTATTCATTTGCATGATCGCGTTGTACTACTATTTTGCGGGCCAGATCGGCGCCGCGGCGGTGGCGGCAATCGTCATGATCGTGCTGGGCTTCTTCTTCGCGGCGGTCTCGGGCAACCTGGTCGGTATGATCGGCTCGTCAAATAATCCGATCTCGGGGCTCACGCTGTGCACCCTGGTCGTGGCAGCGCTGTTGATGATCGCGATGGGGCTGCGCGGCACGGCGGGAATCTCGGCCGTATTGGGCGTGGCCGCGGTAGTCTGCGTATCGTCCGCGGTTGCCGGCGAGATGCTGCAGGACCTGAAAGCCGGGCACATTCTGGGCGGCACACCATCCAAAATGCAGATCGGCGACCTGTTAGGCATTGTCGTGGCCAGCATGGCGCTGTTCTTCCCGTTGATGTGGTTGAATCGAGCCTACACCTTCGGCAGCCCGCAGCTTTCGGCGCCGCAGGCGGGCCTGATGGCATCCCTCGCACAGGGCATCGTGGGCGGCAACATGGCGTGGCCGCTGGTGGTGGTCGGAATTCTGATGGGCTTCGGGCTGATCCTGGTCGAAGTGAAAAGTCCGATGCTCTTCTCGGTGGGCATGTACCTGCCGCTCGAAACTACCTTCGCGATCTTTGTGGGCGGACTTTTCCGCTGGATGACGGATAAGTTTCGCGACCGCGGCAACTTCAACGACGCGCAAAAGGCGCGGATCGAAAACGCCGGCGTCCTGACGGCCTCCGGCCTGATTGCGGGCGAGGCATTGTGCGGGCTGGTGGTGGCCGGATTCCGCGCCGCGGAAAAGAGCAAGGGCCACACGATTCTCCCCGACGCCACCTGGGCCGGCACTCCGTGGCTGGCGCTTGTGGTGCTCGCGGGCCTGGCCCTGCTGATGATCCGGCTACCCCTGCGCAATGCGGGCAGTCCGGACGAGCCGGCCCCGCCCACGGCGATTATGTAACATCTCAAGAAATTGGAGGGTTCATGAACTACTACCAGCAGCACCAGTCCGAATACCTGGAGAGCCTGAAGGCCTTCCTCCGCATCCCCAGCATCAGCACCCTTTCCGAACATAAACCCGACATATATCGCGCAGCCGAATTCGCTAAGAACGAGCTTCTCCAGGCGGGAATGACGTCCGCCGAGTTGATCGAGGGCGAGGGCAATCCGCTTGTCTATGCGGAGTGGCTCAACGCCCCGGGGAAGCCGACCGTGCTGTTCTACGGCCATTATGACGTCCAGCCGCCCGATCCGCTGGACGAATGGAAGTCGCCGCCGTTCGAACCCGAAGTCCGCGGCAACGACATCTTCGCGCGCGGCGCCTGCGACGACAAGGGCCAGGTCATGATTCAGATCAAGGCCGTCGCGGGGCTGCTCAAAGCCACTGGAAAGCTGCCGGTGAACGTGAAGTTCCTGCTCGAAGGCGAGGAGGAGACCGGCGGCGAGCACATCGAATCGTATGTAAAGACGCGTCCGCCGAAGTTGAAGGCCGATGCCGCCGTGGTCTGCGATACCGAGATGTTCGCGCCCGATCTGCCCACCATTTGCGTGGGGCTGCGCGGCCTGGTGTATTACGAACTGTTCGTGGAAGGCGCGAATCACGACCTCCATTCGGGCGTCTACGGCGGCGCGGCGCCGAACCCCATGCAGGCGCTGGCCGAGATCATCACGGCGCTCAAGGATCGGGACGGCCACATCCATATTCCCGGCTTCTACGATCGCGTGGTGCCGCCCACCGCAAAGGAACGGGAAGCATGGGCGCGGCTGCCCTTCGACGAGAAGGAATATACCGAGAAGGAAATGGGCGCGAAATCACTGGTGGGAGAGCCGGGCGTGCCCCTGTTCGAGCGCGTATGGGCGCGTCCCACATTGGAGGTTCACGGTATTCGTGGCGGATTTACGGGAGAGGGCGCGAAGACCGTAATCCCCGCCCGTGCAGTCGCCAAAATCAGCACCAGGCTGGTCGGCGATCAGCGGGTGGATGAGGCCGTGGAGCAAACCAAGGCGGCGGCAAAAGCGGTTTGCCCGAAGGGCGTCACGGCGGAGCTGAAGCTATTGCACGCCGGAGCGCCCTCGCTGACCAATCCCGACAATCCGTTCATTCATGCGGCGGCCGAAGCGCTGAAGCAGACATTCGGCAAAGAGACGGTCTACATCCGCTCAGGTGGGTCGATTCCGATTGTGGGTGTTTTTGATCAGTACCTGGGAATTCCGAGCGTCATGATGGGGTTCGGCCTGCCGGACGACAACCTGCACGCACCCAACGAGAAATTCCATTTGCCGAACTACTACCGTGGGATCGAGGCAGTCGGGCGGTACCTGGAGTTGCTGGGCAAGTAAAGTAGAGGGCCAGACCATGAAGGTCTGGCCCGAGTCATCACAAGGAGAGAACTTTTTTTAGGCCTGGAAAGAGCTGCCGCAGCCGCAGGTCGACTTCACGTGAGGGTTGTTGAATTTGAACCCGGCACCCTCGAGCGTTTCGACATAATCGACCTCGGCGCCATCCAGATAGAGTAGGCTGGCCTGGTCGACGAAAACCTGCAGGCCTCCGTAGCTGTATGTCTTGTCCAGCATATTCGGCTGGTTTTCGAAAGCCATCGAGTAGCTGAATCCGGAACAGCCACCGCCCACCACGGCAATCCGCAGCCCAACCGGAGCGGGATCCTGGGACGCCATGATCTCCTTCACCTTGCCGACCGCTTTTTCCGTAAGTTGAACCATGCGTTTATTTGAACTCCTCGAATTTCAAGCTGAGAATCCAATCCATTATACGCAACCAGGACCAGATCACTCCACTTCTCTGCATTATAGATGCGGGAGGGGGCCTTCAGGTCGCGGCAAAGACGGCTCTGGTACGGCATCTTTTCAAACGGCCGTGGTAAAGTGCGAAGTGGAAGGCAGCCAAGTGGTTGTAACCAGCAGAGCGGCATACGCGTCGGAAGCGGTGTATGGGAACACTGAGTGGCGCTCTCACCATTCCCGCTTTCGGAAACAAGGTTGCGGCGAAGTCTAGAGTGGACTACGAGAACACCCCGGAAGGTTCCCTGGTCCGGCGGGCACAGGCCGGGGACGAAAGCGCGTTCCGCGAGATCGTGGAGCGCTATCAATCCAAGGTGTTTTCCATCATCCACGGCATTGTCCGGCAGCGGAATGATGTAGAAGACATTGCGCAGCAAGTATTTGCAAAGGTTTATCTTTCCATCAAGAGTTTCGACTTCCGCAGTTCTCTGATCACCTGGATCTACAAAATCACCGTCAACGAGTGCTTCGACTATCTCCGCAAACGGAAAGTGCGGAAGCTGGTCTACGAGAGCGATCTCAGCGAAGACGAAGTCCGGCGTGTAGAGAATACCGAGCCGAATATTGACCGGCAAACCCCGGCGGATACGAGCCTGGCCAGCCGGGACTACGTTCTCAAGCTCCTCTCACGGGTATCCGAAGAGGAGCGTATGCTATTGATGATGAAGGAAGTGGAAGGGTTTTCGGTGGAAGAGCTGGCATTAAAGACGGGTATGAATGAGAACACCATCAAGGTGAAATTGTTCCGTGCCCGGCAGAAGCTGGTGAAAGCGGCACAACGGCTGGATCGGACGCCAGGCATGGTAGCTGGCTGAGCCGTCAGCAGTTCGTGCTTTGTGTGGGGGACTCGGAATCGGGCAGGCCGGATTCGGCAACAGACCCGAAACGAGTAAAAATAGGCGTGGTATTTTACTGTTCTAAGGGAAGAAACGTATGCACGCGGTAATGATTCAGAGCCTTGAGGAGTACCTAGCCGGTGCGCTGGAACCGGCCGCTCAAAGGGAAATCGAGGCGCACCTGAACGTCTGCGCATCGTGCCGCGAAGAAATCCGCAGCATGCAGGAAGTCTCGCAGATGTTTCTGAGGTTGCGATCGGACGAAGTGCTCGATAGCTCGGGTAGTTTCTTCGCCGGCGTTATGCAGAGAGTGGAAGCAGAGAAGCCGGCGCCGTCTGTTTCGAGCCTCTTCAATCTAAACCTGATTTTTGCTCGGCGGCTGGTGTTCGCCTCGCTGTTGACGCTGGCGGTATTGGGAAGTTACCTGGTATCCCGCGAAGCCAACTATACGGCGGGTTTTTCTCCGGACGCGGTAATGGCACAGCAGGAATCGCCCGCTTTCGATAACGGGCCTGCGCCGGAGAACATGCTGGTTACTCTCACCGCCTATGAGCACTAAGGTATCGGAGCACCGCGCACTGCGGCGGTCGTGGGACCCGAAAATTGCCTGGGCCGTCCTGCTGGGATTGGTTTTTCTTTGCGGAGCGGCCACAGGGGCACTGGTGATGGACTTCGGAATCCACCGGCGGGCCCGGATACCGGCATTCGAAACCACCGCGGGCAAAGCCGCGTATTTCGAGCGGATCCAAAAGGATCTCAACCTGACGCCGGCTCAATCCGAACAGATCCAATCGGTACTGAACGATTTCTGGCAGTATTACCGGACAGTCCTCAGCGATAGCAAGCAAAGGGTCGAACAGATCCTGAACGAAGAGCAGCGCCACAAATTCGAACAGATGCTGCAACAGCAATCCCGCTAAGTCCTTCTCTCAGTTGACACGCAGTTCCGTCCCAAGGAAAATGGGACTGCCATCCATGCGATCTTTTCGATCCGTTGTGCTCTTCGCGACCGCCGGTGCCGCCCTGCTCGGGAGCGGTTGCGGCGGGCAGAATCTCCCGGTCCGCACCTATGCGATGGGGGATAAGGTCACTGTCGGACACCTGAACTATACGGTGTTCGAGACCCAGTGGCTGCCCCAACTGGGCGACCAGTCGGCCCCGCGAGTCCCACAGAACCGGTTTTTCCTGGTGCGAGCGAGCATCGTCAACGGTGGGGGATCGGACGTGGTGGCCCCTAATCTGGCGGTCGAGGACGATTCCGGACACGTCTACCAGGAATTGAGCAACGGCGATGGTGTGCCGCAGTGGATCGGATATCTGCGACAGATCAAGCCGGCGGATTCGGCACAGGGCAACCTCGTGTTTGACGCACCTCCGGCCCATTACAAGCTGAGGGTGCTCGACGAGGATAGCAGCCACCCGGCGCTGATCGATATCCCGCTCACGTTCAATGCCGAAACTCCCGGAATTCCGACCCCGGGCGAATTCAAAAAGTAAGCATCCACCGCTGGAGCACCGATTTTGCGAAGGTGCCCTAGAATAAAACTATGTGGGCCGTTGCGGTCGCCCTGTTTCTGTTACAGACCCCCGACTACAATGCCGAAGGCGCCAAGGCGCTCGACGAGGGGAAGTACCAGGCGGCGGTGGAGGCCTTCCGGAAAGCGGCGGAAGCCGACCCGAAGGATTACTTCGCGCATTTCAACCTGGGACTCTCCTATACGATGCTGCACCAGGACGCCGAGGGAATCGCCGAGTACCGGAAGACCCTCGAACTGAAGCCCAGGCTCTACGAAGCCGAGCTCAACGGCGGGATCCTGATGCTGCGTCAGAAGAACCCTGCCGACGCCGTGCCGCTGCTCGAAGATGCGGCTGCGCAGAAGCCGCAGGAATTCCGTCCCCGTTACTATGCGGCCGAGGCCGAGCGGCAGACGGGAGCCTTCGATAAGGCGGAGGCCGGCTACCGCGCGGCACTGGAATTGAATCCGAAATCGGGCGACGCTGAACTGGGGCTGGCCCACGTGCTGGCGCAGCAGCAACGCCTGGCGGATGCGGCCCCACATTTCCGGCAGGCCGCGGAGCTCGACCCCAGGCTACGCAGCTACCTGCTGGAGCTGGCACAGCTCTACGAGAAGGCGAAGCAGCCTCAGGACGCCGTCGCCATTTACCGCGAGTTTCCGGACAATGCAGCGGCGCAGGCGCGGCTCAACGAACTGCTGATGGAAAACAAGCGCTACGCCGATGCCCTGCCGGGCCTGGAGGCTGCCTACGCGAAGAATCCGACGCAGGCCAACCGTACCGACCTAGCGAGAGCCTACCTGCTCGGCGGGCACCCGGATAAGGCGCTTCCCCTGCTCGATGACGCAGTGGCAGCCGAGCCCTCCAACTGCGACTTGCGCCTGGCGTACGCCCGAGCCCTGCGCGACCGCAAACAATACCAGGCGGCGGCAAACCAGTTTGTGGCGGCGGCAAAATTGAAACCAAACGAGGCGCAGACCTGGAGCGAACTGGGCAGCATGTTGTACCTGATCGGCGCGCTCGAACCGTCTCTACAGGCGTTCGACCGCGCGCGGGCTTTGGGTGAAAATACTGCCGGGAACTGGTTTCTCCGTGCGATTATTCTGGATAAGCTCAGGCATGCCAAGCCGGAGTTCATGAAGCAGGCGATCGAGGCCTATCGCCAGTTTCTTTCGATGAGCCAGGGCCAAAACCCGAACCAGGAATTTCAGGCACGGCAGCGGGCGCGGATCCTGCAGAACGAACTGGAGAAGCGGTGATGCGGATGACAATGTTCCCGGTGAAGCTTCTGGCGCTCGGACTGCTCCTGGGCGGGGTGCTGACGGCGGATCTCCAGAAAGCGATGGAAGAGCCGAATCTGGAGAAGCGCTCGAAACTCGCGCTCGATAATGCCGGCGAGGCATACCAGTCGGCCAGAGCCGATTATGAGAAGGGGGACCACACTCGCGTAGCGGCCGACGTCAAGGAGATTCAGGAATCGGTCGACCTGGCGTACAAATCGTTGCAGGATACCGGCAAGGATCCGCGCAAACATTCGAAGTGGTTCAAACGGGCGGAAATCGACACCCGCGACCTGCTGCGGCACCTGGACGCGTTTCAGCGGGATATGAGCTTCGAGGACCGGCCGATGCTCGAACAGTTGATTGGCCACGTGCAGAAGGTCCATGACGACCTGCTGCTGGGGTTGATGGAAGGCAAGCCAAAATGAAGATGTTTCTGTTTTGCGTGATGCTGGCGGCGCCGCTCGCGGCGCAGGTGCATCACGATTTTCTGACCGCCGACGAGGTCGACCAGATCCGTGAAGCGCAGGAGCCGAACGACCGCGTCACGCTGTACGCGAAGTTCGCCAAGGACCGGGTCGATATGGTGAAAAGCCTGCTGTCGAGAGACAGGGCCGGCAGATCCACCGTGATTCACGACGCGCTCGATGATTACAGCAAGATCCTGGACGCGATCGATGATGTAACGGACGAAGCGCTCGGACGGCAGGTGGACATGCATAAGGGCCTGTCCGCCGTTGCCGCGGTCGAGAAGCAGGCGCTGCCGATCCTGCAGAAGGCGCAGGAGAGTCATCCGAAAGATATCGACCGCTACGATTTCGTGCTGAAGACGGCGATTGAAACCACCAGCGACAGCCTGGACGCCGCCACGGGCGACCTGGGCAAGCGGACCAGGGACGCAGAAGCACGCGAGTCTCGGGAGAAGAAAGAAATCGAATCGGCCATGACCCCCGAAGAGCGCAAGACCGCTCAGACGGAAGACAAGAAAGCCGAAGCCCAGCAGGAACAGAAGCGCAAAGCTCCGACCCTGATGCGGCCGGGAGAGAAGAAGCCCGACCAAAACCAGCAGCAGTAATTACGGCGGCCCGGCCTCCGAGCATTTGGACGCGAACGAAGGAACGGGAAGTGCAACTCCGAGCCGCCTCGACCTATGATGCCCCAGGTGTCCTGCTACACACACACTTCGGGGTACTGAACCGGTACCAAACTTCTCGCCTTCAAAAGAGATAGGCGACACCGACCGTCGGGGTAAAGTCGAAGATCCATCCGTGGATATTCGAGCCGTAGGGCGTCTTGAAGATGCCGCTTGGACAGGGCGACATGTAGGCGCGTAAGTCCAGGCGAAGCTGCACGCCTTTGTGAACCCTGTATTTCAATCCGCCGCCGACACTGATCAGTGGCTCGACGTGGTTGCCGGTAGCGATGACGGCGAAATCGTTGAGCGGCTGGTGGGCGGCGAAGCGGTCCGGGCCGGTATAGACCTTGATGCCCGCGCCTCCTGCGATGTAAGGACGCACCTTATCCTCCTTGCGGGTCAGGTGGACGAGCAGGTCGTAGTGGATCAGATTGGCGAATCCGGATTGTGTGTACTTGTTGCCGGAATCGTTGAGTTGCGGACCGCCGTTGAGGAACATCCAGCGAAGCTCGCCGCCGATGTACTCATACGGATTCTCTCCGAAAATCACACCGCCCGCGAAGCCGGACTTGAAGCCGGCATCCGCCGAGCCGTACCCGTTGCGAATGGAAGCGTCGTGAGCCCATGAGTAGCCGCCGAGCGCTCCCACCTCCCACTGCTGCGCCAGAACCGGGCAGCAGCTCGCGGCCAGCGCGGCCGCCAGAATGCAAATCGAACGCATAAGCCCTCCTTGTACGCGCCGGTAAGGGCGCGCACCTGCGAAGCTCGCCTTGCACCCTTGGCGTGTGATGGCAAGGATGTACCTGGGCAGGGGCGGTTGCTATTTATTCGGAAGGCCGCTGCCGGCTAACTCTGTTTTCCGAGCTCAAACGTGATGGTGCCGATGGTGAATTGCAGCCGCACACGGATTTGCACGGGCAGCCTGCGGCGGTCATCGGTGAGCCAGACGTTGAGATGGGCGGAGCGCCGGTAGAGGACGTTGTCGAAGAGGTAGATCTCGTAGCGGATGGTGTGGAAGGTTCCCGCGGGAGTTTTCACCTCTTCCCGCTGCTGAGCCTCGATCTTTGCCATCACGGCCTTCTTGCCGTCGCTGACGGGCACCGTGGTCGAATCGCCGGGCTCGAGGTTCAGCGTTCGCAGAAAGTACAAGCCGCCGACGACATCGTGAACACAGGCGGGCGTATCGATCTGCTTGGCCAGAAGGACGGTATTGCGGGAGAGATCGCGCTCGAGATAATCGGCCTTGCCCCTCGGTCCGAAGGTGATGCGGGTCTCGCGGTGCCGGACGCCTTCGTGCGAAACGCTGTGGACATTCTGCACGCACAGCGACGAATTCAGCAGCGCCGTGTAATCGTCCTCGACCTTGAACAGCTTCGAGACCAGGCCGATCGATTCGAGCCGGAGATTGACGCGCGATCCATCGGAGGGGCCGTTGTCGGAACGAAAGTCGAGCGTGGCTTTGCCCGCCGAGATCAGCCGCCATTCGATGTTGTATTGCAGGGTTTCGTGCTCGGGCAGGCCGCTCCCCAAAGACGGCGAGACCAGCGGAACCAGCGACAGGGCTACGAGCGCCTTTAGGAACATGAAACTGCCAGTTTCTCAGATCGGTGAATGCACGCGCAAATGGCCCGCGATAGAATGATCATTCCATGAGAGTCGGAATGATCGGTACCGGCGCGATCTCGCACAAGCACGCGCAGGTCTACAAGAGAATCGGATTCGAGCTGACCGTGTGCACGGATCTGTTCGAGCAGCCGGGGAAAAAGTTCGCCGACCAGCACGGCGCGGAGTTCGTCCGCACCTTCGAAGAGGTATGCCGCCACCCCAAGGTGGATTACGTGGACGTGTGCACGTTCCCGGATTTCCGCCTGCAGCCGATCGAGATCTGCGCGCAGGCGAAAAAGCACGTGCAGGTACAGAAGCCGATCGCGACGAACCTGGAGACGGCGCGGCAGATGATCGAGACGGCGCGGCGCGCGGGGATCCTGCTGGGCGTGGTGAGCCAGCACCGTTTCGACGACGCCAGCCTCTTTCTTTCGAAGGCCATCGCCGGCGGGCGGCTCGGCAAACTCCTCCAGGCGGATTGCTACGTGAAGTGGCACCGTTCGGCGGAATACTACTCGCGGCCGATCAAGGGGAGTTGGAAGACCGAGGGCGGCGGCGCCCTGATCAACCAGGCCATTCACCAGATCGACATTCTGCGCTGGCTGGCCGGCCCCGTGCGCGAGGTGTTCGGAGTGTGGCAACTGGGCGCGCTCCACAAGATCGAATCCGAAGACGTAGTGAACGCCGTGCTGCGGTATGCCAACGGCGCCACCGGCGTAATCCAGGCTTCCACGGCATTCTGGCCGGGCTATCCGGAGCGCACGGAGTTCCACGGCACCAAAGGTACCGCGGTGATCACCGGCGACAAACTCACGACCTGGGATGTAGAGCACGATGAAGGCGACCCGGCTCCGGTGGAGCGGGAGGTGGCCTCGGGCGCGTCGGACCCGATGGCGATCTCGCTCGAGCCGTTCGAGCGGCAGTTCCTGGATTTCGGCGACGCGATCGCCCAAGGCCGCAAGCCGCTGATGGCGGGCGAAGAAGGTTACCAGGCATTGGAACTGGTCGATGCCGTATACCGCTCCTGCCGCGCCGGAGAAAAGGTGGTGCTCGGTGCGGAACATGCGGCCGAATAGCGTCAAGTCCGGCCTGGCGGCCGCCGCGGTGGTGTGCGCGGCCGCACTGGCGGCGAGCCGTCCGCCCGATATTCTCTTCGAACGGCGGATGATCGACCCCGGCGCGAGCGAAACCGTCGCGGTGGCCGATATCAATGGCGACGGCAAGCCGGACATCGTCTCCGGCGAATACTGGTACGAAGCTCCGAACTGGACGAAGCACAAGTTTCGCGAGATCGATTTCACCAACAACTATGTGGACGATTTCAGCGACCTGGCGATGGACGTGAATGGCGACGGCCGCATCGATATCGTCAGTTGCGCCTGGTTCAGTCATCGCGTCTACTGGAACGAAAATCCCGGCAAGACCGGCGCGATGTGGAAGGAGCACCCCATCGAGTCGCGATTCCCGGTGGAGTTCGCGTTCCTCGTGGATCTCGACAACGACGGTAAGGCGCGCGAAGTACTGCCGGAGTTCGGCAATACCGAGGCTCCGCTGACCTGGTACGAAGCGCGCGGAGGCGAGTTTGTGGCGCACGTGGTATCCGAGCGCTCGTACGGCCACGGCATCGGCGCGGGCGACATCAACCGCGATGGCCGCAACGATATCGTCACTCCGGAGGGTTGGTTCGAGGCTCCGGCCGAT
Source organism: Terriglobia bacterium (assembly GCA_963796675.1). GTDB lineage: Bacteria > Acidobacteriota > Terriglobia > Bryobacterales > Bryobacteraceae > CAWCDJ01. The sequence goes on along the minus strand of CAWCMS010000006.1, from coordinate 219,118 downwards.
CCACGGTCGGGCAAGTGGATCTTCCACCCGGATTTCCAACTGGGCGAGACCGGGTTCATTCACGTGCTGGATGTGAACGGCGACGGCCGCCCGGACCTAGTGACGTCGATGGCCCACAACTACGGCATCTTCTGGATGGAACGGAAGGCCGACGGCGGTTGGGCGAAGCACGTGATCGACGATAGTTGGTCGCAGCCGCACTCGTTGACGGTCGCCGACGTAAATGGCGACGGCCAGCCCGACCTGGTCACGGGCAAGCGCTACATGGCGCATAACGGCCGCGACCCGGGCGGGCGCGAGCCGCTGGGCATCTACTGGTACGAGCACTTCCGCACGTCCACGGGGGCAATCGAATGGGTCAAACACCTGATCGATTACGGCTCGCGCGCGGGAGGCGGGATGCAGGTGACGGTGGCGCCGGTCCTGAGGCATGCTTACCCCGAAGTGATCACCGGCGGAAAGTCTGGACTGTTCCTGTTCGAACGCGCAAAACCATGACATGGCGAGTGGTGATCCTGGCGTTGGCGGCCGCGGCGGCGGCGGTCGGCGCAGGGGCGGCGATCGTCCGCCCGGGAGAGATCTGGCCGGACAATCGCGGCAAGCACATTCAGGCGCACGGCGGCGGAATCATCAAGCTGCAGGACACATGGTATTGGTTCGGTGAGGATCGCGGGCAGGGGCTCGACCCAGACCGGCGGTTCGTGGGCTGCTATTCCTCGAAAGACCTGGTGCACTGGACCTTCCGGCGGGAGATCTCGTTCCCTGACCCCGAGGACCTTGGGAAGGGCTGGGTGCTCGAACGCCCCAAGGTGTTCTACAACGCGAAGACCAAGAAGTTCGTGATGTACATGCACCTCGACGACGCGCGGTACAAAGTGGCGCGGGTCGCGGTGGCCGTGTCGGACCAGGTGGATGGGGAATACCGGTATGTGCGAAGCTTCCGCCCTCTGGGACACGAAAGCCGCGATATCGGACAGTTCATCGATGATGACGGTTCCGCGTACCTGATCTTCGAGGATCGCCCGGTCAAAGGCTTCCACATCGCGAAACTCTCGGCCGACTACATGGATGTGGAGCGTGACGTGTGCCTCATCCAGGCGCCGCTCGAAGGCGGGGCGGTGGTTCACTATCAGGGACTGTATTACGCTCTCGGCTCGGCGCTGACGGGTTGGCGGCCGAATCCTAACAAGTATGCGACGGCGGAGAAACTCGCAGGCCCGTGGTCCGAGTTCCGCGACATTGCGCCGCCTGAGACCAATACCTACGGCTCGCAATCCACCCTGCTGCTGAAGGTCACCGGGAAAAAGGGCACCTTCGTGATCTTCATGGGCGACCAATGGAGGCCGCGAACCCAATCGGATTCCCGCTACCTGTGGATGCCCGTGGAGATTGGCGGCGGCAGCCTGAAGCTTCCGGCACCCGCTCCGTGGTCGCTCGATGCGAAGGCGGGATCGCCCGCCTGTTAAAGTAACCCGCAAAGAAAGAAAATCCGGGCAATCGCTGCCACCATCAATTCCGGGAGTGTGTCCGTTGACCGCAAGGCCCGCGGACGCGCAGACGAGGAGCACATATGACAGGTGGTGTGCCGGAAGGGCCGAATGTCTTTCTCGTAGATGTGGATGAGACGCTGATCGACGAGCGGCGGATCCAGAGCGATCTGAAGAATTTCATCGAACACGCTTGCGGGGTCGATTGCCGCGACCGGTTTCTCGCATTGCTGGAAAGGCTGCACACATCGCTGGGCTACTGTGACTACCTGGGCGCTTTGCAGCGGTACCGCATCGAATATCCGCAGGACAGCGGCGTGCTATCGGTCTCCAGTTTCCTGCTGGATTACCCGTTCGCGGACCGGCTGTTTCCGCACGCACTCGAACTCCTCAAGTACTTGCAGACGTGGGGACAGGTGGTCGTCCTGTCGGACGGCGACGCAGTGTTTCAGCCGCGCAAGATCGAGCGCTCGGGAATCCGCGCGGCGGTGGAAGGACGCGTGATGGTGTGCGTCCACAAAGAGGACGCGACTGCCGATATCGAAGAGCAGTACCCGGCGCGGCAATACATCGTGGTGGACCACAGCGTGGAAACGCTGCGGGCACTCCGGCGCAGTCTGAGCGGGCACGTCTCCACGGTACTGGTGGGCCGGATCGATACCCACAAAGACCGCGCCGCGTCCGCTTCCTATTCGGTTCCCGATGTAACGGTCAAACATATCGGCGACCTGATGAAACTCGACATCGCGCAACTGCTGGCTCAGAGCCATGTGGAAGCGGTACGATAGCTCCGGCATAAGGAGGGCTGATGCAACTGGGAATGGTCGGATTGGGGCGAATGGGCGCCAACATGGTGAGGCGGCTGCTCAAGGGCGGTCATGAATGCGTGGTCTTCGACAGGTCTCCCAAAGCTGTGGAGGAACTGGAAAACGAGGGCGCCAAGGGATCCGCGGGGATGGACGATCTCGTACGGAAAATGAAGAAGCCGCGCGCCATCTGGCTGATGGTGCCGGCGGCCGCGGTGGACTCCGCCATCAAGGAACTCGCGCCCCTGCTCGACAAGGACGATATCCTGATCGACGGCGGCAATTCGTATTACGTGGATGACATCCGCCGCGCGCGAGAATTGTCGGCGAAATCCATACACTATGTGGATGTGGGGACGAGCGGAGGCGTCTGGGGGCTGGAGCGCGGCTACTGCATGATGATCGGGGGTGAGACCGCGGCGGTCAAGCGCATCGACCCGGTGCTGCGGACACTCGCGCCGGGCCTGGGGACGATTCCCCGCACTCCGGACCGTCCTGAAAACGACGGGACCGCGGAATTGGGCTATCTGCATTGCGGGCCGAACGGCGCGGGCCATTTCGTGAAGATGGTGCACAACGGTATCGAGTACGGCGTCATGGCAGCCTATGCGGAAGGGCTGGGGGTGCTGCGCGGCGCCGGGGTCGGGAAGGAAGAAAATGCCGCCGACGCGGAGACCACGCCGCTAAGGCGTCCCGAGAACTACGAGTTCGACTTCCACCTCGAGGACGTCGCCGAAGTCTGGCGGCGCGGCAGCGTGATCGCGTCGTGGCTGCTCGACCTGACGGCGGCGTCGCTCGTGAAGGACCCGCAGCTATCGGAATTCGCGGGCCACGTCTCCGATTCGGGCGAAGGCCGCTGGACGATTAAGGCGGCAATCGATGAAGGCGTGCCGGTGCCGGTGCTGTCCGCGGCGCTGTACCAGCGCTTCACGTCGCGGGGTGAAGCCGATTTCCAGGACAAGGTGCTGTCCGCGATGCGATATCAGTTCGGCGGACACATTGAAAAAGTGATGGCCAAATAGTCATGAAGATCGAAGTGCACGCGGATGCGGAATCGGTCGCGCAGAGAGCGGCAGCGGTAATCGCGGAACAGGCCCGCAAGGCGACGGCGGGCCGTGGTCATTTCGTCATGGCGGTAAGCGGCGGGCGCACTCCGTGGATGATGCTGCGCCTGCTGGCTGCGCAGGATGTCCCCTGGCGCGACATGCAAATCGTGCAGGTGGACGAGCGGGTGGCGCCCGAGGGCCATCCGGACCGCAACCTGACCCACTTGCAGGAGAGCTTGCTGGAGCACGCGCCGCTCGCGCCGAACCAGATTCACGCCATGCCGGTGAATGCGGAAGACCTGAACGCCGGCGCTGCGGAGTACGCGGCGACGCTCCGGGAAATCGCGGGGACGCCGCCGGTGTTGGACCTGGTGCACCTGGGCCTCGGGCCGGACGGCCACACCGCGTCCCTGGTGCCGGGAGATCCGGTGCTCGACGTGATGGATGCCGACGTGGCCACGACCGGCGTGTATCAGATGCGGCGCCGCATGACCCTGACCTATCCGGTGATCAACCGGGCCCGCAACATCCTCTGGGTGGTCACAGGAGGCGAAAAGCTGGAGATGCTGGCGCGGCTGCAGAACGGCGACCAATCCATTCCCGCGGGCCGCGTGGAGCAGGCGCATGCCCTGGTGCTGGCCGATCGCGCAGCCGCCGGCCAGCTCGACCGGTTCCACGGCGTGCGATAACTCCCGTACAGGCAACATTTCGGAAGCGCTTACACCGCCGCCGTAAGTGCGATATCATCACCGCATCATGAAGATTTCGAGACGCGCATTTGCCGCCACGGTCGCGAGTGCGCCCTTCGTCCTGCGCGGTCAGCCGCAGGAATTCCGGGCGCGGGTGAAGATCGATACGGAGCGCGTAATCGGCGAAATCAGCCCGTTGCTGTACGGGAACTTCATCGAGCATCTGGGCCGATGCATCGATGGCGGCGTGTTCGAAGAGCACTCGCCCCTTTCCGACGCCAATGGCTTCCGCAAGGATGTCCTCGAAGCTGCGCGCAAGCTGAATGTGACGTTGCTGCGCTGGCCGGGAGGCAACTTCTCGTCGAACTACCACTGGCGCGACGGAATCGGTCCGCGCGACGCGCGTCCGCCGCGGCTCGAAATGGCCTGGGGGACGGTGGAGAGCAATCGCTTCGGCACGCACGAGTTTTTGAATTACATAGAGAAGGTGGGCGCCGAACCTTATATCTGCGCCAACCTGGGTACCGGCACGTGGACCGAAGCGCAGCAGTGGGTGGAATACTGCAACTCTTCGGAAGACACGGCCATGACGCGTCTCCGCAAGCAGAACGGGCGCACGGAACCGTGGAAGGTGAAGTATTGGGGCCTGGGCAACGAGATGGACGGGCCCTGGCAGATGGGCCATCGCAGCGCCGAAGACTACGGCAAGTTCGCGCTCGAAGCCGCCAAGCTCATGAAGTGGACAGACCCGAACGTGAAACTGATCGCGGCGGGCTCTTCCAATTTCGGCCCGGGATCCGATTGGACCTCGTGGAACCGCACGGTGCTCGAATCCCTTCGGCAACATGCGGATTACCTCTCGCTCCACATGTACGTCGGGAATCCGAACAACGATTTCGCCGCATTCCTGGCCAGTTCCGTGGAGCTCGACCACCGGCTGAAGACGACGGAGGGCATCATCGACTCCGTACTTTCCGGACAGCCGGGCAACCGCCGCATCTATGTCGCGTGGGACGAGTGGAACGTCTGGTATCGGGCGCGCGGCGAAGGCAAAGAGCACGGCCGCCGGATACTCGAAGAGCGCTACAACCTGGAAGACTCGCTGGTGGTGGCGACTTTTCTGAATTCGTTCGTGAATCACGCGCACATCGTCAAGATCGCCAACATGGCGCAACTTGTAAACGTGATCGCGCCGATCTTCTCGAATGAAAACGGCATCTTTCTGCAGACCATTTACTACCCCCTGCAGTTGTTCGCCAACCACACCAGGGGCAACGCGCTCGAGCTGTTTGTCGAGAGTCCGAAATACAAGACCGCGCGCTATGACGGCGTCCCGTACCTGGACGTTTCGGCGGCGTTCGACCACGGCACGCTGGTGGTGAACGCAGTGAACCGGCACCCCTCGCAGCCGCTGCCCGTAACTTTCGAAACGGAAGACAAGCAGTTTGCCGGGGGTGTTTCCGTCTCCGAGGTGAACGGCCCGGACATCAAGGCGGAAAACGACTTCGGCAAGACCACGGTGCGGATCACCGAACGGAGCGTTTCGGCCGACGGCCGCACGCTGCGCTATACGCTGCCGCCGCATTCGTACACGATGTTAAAGGCGGCGCTCACCTAGGAAGCGAAAGTATCGGAAAGCTCGGCAAGCGTAGCCGCCTCCCCTGCTAATCTGGAAGTGGGACACGCCAGAGGGGAGAGGGAAAAATGTCGAGACCGGTGTTGCTTGCCGTAGATGACGACCCCGATGTATTAAGAGCCGTCGAACGGGATCTGCGCAAGCAGTACAGCGATCGCTACCGTGTGCTTTCCGCCGATTCGGGAGCCTCCGCGCTCAGCGTTCTCGACCGGTTGGCGCAGCGCTCGGAGCCCGTGGCGCTCCTGCTGGCGGATTACCGCATGCCGCAGATGAACGGCATCGAGTTTCTGACCGCGGCGATTCGCGAATTTCCCGATGTGCGGCGCGTGCTGCTGACGGCCTACGCCGATACCGAGGCAGCGATCACGGCGATCAACGTCGTCAAGCTCGATCACTACCTTCTGAAGCCGTGGGATCCACCGGACAGCAATCTCTACCCAGTGCTCGACGATCTGCTGGACGAGTGGTCGGCCGACTACCACCCTCCGTTCGAGGGGATTCACGTGGTGGGCACGCGCTGGTCTCCGCGCTGTTACGAGATCCGCGAGTTTCTAGCCCGAAACCAGATTCCCTATCAGTGGGTGGACGTCGAAGAGGCCGCGCACACTCCGGAACATGAAAAGACGATGGCGGCCATTGGCGACGTGAAGTCCCCCTTTCCGGTGGTGATCCTGACCGATGGCACGAAACTCGTGCAGCCCACGCCCGGTGACTTGGCGGATCGGATCGGGCTGCGCGTTCGTCCGAAAACGGACTTTTTCGACCTCGTGATTATCGGCGGCGGACCGGCGGGACTCGCGGCGGCGGTCTACGGCGCTTCGGAAGGACTGAAGAGCGTGATCGTGGAGCGCGAAGCTCCCGGCGGGCAGGCCGGACTCAGTTCGCGTATCGAAAACTACCTCGGATTTCCCTCGGGGTTGAGCGGCAATGACCTCGCCCGGCGCGCGGTGGCGCAGGCGAGGCGCTTCGGAGCGGAAATTCTGGCGCCGCAGGAGGTCGACAAGCTCACGCTCGAAGGGCGCTACAAAATGGTGACGCTGGCGGACGGCTCGACGCTTTCCTGTCACGCCATGGTGATCGCCACCGGTGTGCAGTGGCGGAAGCTGGACGTCCCGGGCGTCGAGCGGCTGCAGGGAGCAGGCGTCTATTACGGCGCGGGCTCGACCGAGGCGCTCTCGTGCCGCGACGAGGACGTATTCATTGTAGGTGGCGCGAATTCGGCGGGACAGGCGGCGATGAATTTCGCGCGCTACGCCAGGCGCGTCGTCATGCTGGTACGCGGGCCGAGCCTCGACGCCACGATGTCGAAGTATTTGATCGACGACATTGCGCAGATGCCGAATATTCAAGTGGAGTTCGGTACACAACTGGTAGAGGTCCACGGAGAAGACAAGCTGGAATCGATTTCGATCTCCTGCGGCCATTCGGGCAGCGCGGAGACGATACCCGCGAGCGCGGTCTTCATCTTCATCGGCGCCGCGCCGCGAACGGAGTGGCTCGGCGACCTGATCGCGCGCGACGATCACGGCTTCATTCTCACGGGTCCTGACCTGCCCCTCGAGGGCAAACATCCACGCGGATGGCCGCTCGAGCGGGCGCCGTTTCTGCTCGAGACGAATGTCCCGGGCATTTTTGCGGTGGGCGATGTGCGGCACGGCTCGATCAAGCGGGTGGCATCGAGCGTGGGCGAGGGCTCGATCGCCATTCAGTTCGTGCACCGCTACCTGGCGGAGGTCTAGATGGAACCTGCTCGCAACACGCTGGCGCAGCGGCTCAAACGTATCGATGTCTTCGCGGACCTGGCGCAGCCGGATTTGGAGTGGCTCTCCTCGCGCATGGAGACGGCCCGCTACGAACCTGGGGACGTCGTATCCGAGGAGGGCTCGCCCGCGAACCGCATGGTTGTGGTCCTCGAGGGCGAATTGCGAATCCAGAGGGACCAGGATACGGGCGACGGCCGCACCTACTCGGCACACACGGGGCAGGTGACCGGGATGCTGCCTTATTCCCGCCTGACTACCTTTCCTCTGACGACGCGCGCGATGACCACGACGGAGCTGGCGTTTCTTAACGTCTCGCATTTTCCGGAGTTGATCGAGCGGCTTCCGGCGCTGGCGGGCCGCCTGGTCGGCTTAATGTCCGACCGGATCCGCGAGACCACGCGCGCCGATCAACAGCGCGATAAGCTGATGGCCCTCGGCAAGCTCTCGGCCGGCCTGGCGCACGAGTTGAACAATCCGGCCTCGGCCGTGCGGAACGCGGCGGGCAGTCTGCAGGACGCGGTAGGCCTGCTGCGGAGCGCCAGTTTGCGGCTGGGGCAGCGCGCACCTTCCGCCGAAGTCCGCGTATTTCTGGCGCAACTCGAGTGCGATTGGTCGAAGCATCACCCGCCGGTTGCCCTCGATTCGCTCGACCGCAGCGACCGCGAAGAGGCCCTCGGCGAGTGGATGGAGAAGCACGGCGTGGGGACGGCTCGCCAACTGGCTCCCGACCTGGTGGATTCCGGCTGCGACATCGAAACGCTGCGCGCCCTGGCGGAGCGCTTCGGCGACGGACTGGAAGACGCCGCGACGCACCTGGCAGCCTCGCTGACGATCAACAAGCTCGTGGAGCAGATCGACCGCGGCACAGCGCGCATGACAGACCTGGTGCAAGCGATCAAAGAATACTCCTACATGGACCAATCGCCCGTGCAGGAAATGGACGTGCACGATGGTCTCGAAAACACGCTACTGATGCTGCACTACCGGCTGAAGCACGGCATTTCGGTAGTCCGCGAGTACGACCGCTCCATCCCGCGAATCTGCGGGCACGGCAGCGAACTGAACCAGGTGTGGACGAACCTGATCGACAATGCGATCGATGCCATGAACGGCAAGGGCGAACTGGTGGTGCGGACCGCGTCGGAGTTCGGCCGGGTGCTGATCGAAATTCGCGATAGCGGCCCGGGCATTCCTCCGGGGATTCGCGACCGCATCTTCGAGCCGTTCTTTACGACCAAACCGGTGGGCGAAGGGACGGGCCTGGGACTCGACACTGTCTACCGCATCGTGCGGCAGCACCACGGCGACATCCAGGTGGAGTCGCGGCCGGGGAGAACGTCGTTCCAGGTGCGGATTCCGTTCGCGCGTTAGGGCAGACCCGGAAAGTCACCCCCGCAGGCGGAAGTGCGTATTCCAATCGACGCCGTCGAGGTTCAGCAGGCGGTGACTGGCCTTCGCCGGGTCGGCTTCCACGATCAGGTACGCGTCCGGATCGTAGCGCGTCGCCGCAATCACCAGGTGCGGCGGCCCGTAACTGCGTCCGAATTCGAACCACCTGTGCCAATGGCCCGATACGACGAACTGGATCGTATCTTTGTGCTTCTTCACGAGGCTCTGAAGACCGTAGTCCGACCGTTCCCTGGGCTCGATGATGATCATCGGGTAATGTACGAACACGAACGACGGCTTGTGCTGCTCCAGTTCCGCCTCGAACCAGTTCAACTGCTCCTCGCCCAGGCTCCCCTTGCCCTTGTCGTACGCGTGGTCCTTCGCGTCCCAAGTCGCGCCCAGAAAGTTATTCAGGTGGACGAACTTGAAACCCTTGTACTCCACCGAGTAATACGGCTTCAGTCCGAACTTGCGCCGGAACAGCTCGTGAGAATTCTCACGGCTCACGCGCGGCACACCGTAATCATGGTTACCGAAACCCGCGTGCACCGGCATCACGAAGCCATCGGTCAGCTTTTTGGCCGCGTCCACGCGCGTCTGGTTCTCGAAATAAAAATCCAGATCGGTGGATGGATAGTTGTGGAAGTAGTCGCCCACCAGAAACGTCAGGTCCATCGCCGGATGCAGCCCGTTGATGATCTCGCGGGTGCGCTTCAGCCGCTCCGTAGTCTTGAAAATCGACTCCGTATCCTCCGGACTGCCCTCGGGGCCCTTGTAATATTCGTCGATGATGTGGGTGTCCGCGATCACCGCGAACCGGAAGGCGCCCGGAGCAGCGTCCAGGCGAAACGCGGAGGCTGCTGCCGCCGCGGCGCCCGCCGCTGAAAGAAAAGAACGCCGGTTGATTGTGGACATGGCGTTTCACAGTCTAACAACCGACTGTTAAGCCAGTGTGACATCCCGGGAGAATTGCGGACCGATCAAGGTGTCCATTCGAGAAAGATCGCACCCTGATCGACCGTGAGTTGCACGCCGGCCGCCGAGGCGGCCTCTTGCAGAGCGGCGTCCAGCATCGCGACCGGGTCTCGGCTTACTGAGAGGCGGCGCATCAGGCCATCGCCTTTTTGGGCGCCGGCCGAGAAGGCGATCTTCAATCCGCGGCGCTTGCACTTGACCGGCGTGCCGTCCGGCAGCTTGGTGTTCATCGGCTTGAGATAGGCATCCACATAGTGCACGCCGATGCCGGATCGATCGTCCGTGAATTCGGGCAGCTTCTCTGCCGCGGCGGCGTTCAGATCGCAAAGTTTGATTCTCATAAGGAATGCTCCAGACGGCGGTCGATGGCGCGGCGGAACGCAGCGATGTGCTCCGGCGTGCTGCCGCAGCAGCCGCCGACGATACCCACGCCCGCATCGAGCAGCGGTTCGATGCCGCGCGCCATCTGTTCGGGGCTCTCGTCGTAGACAACGCGCATCCCAGCCAGCCGCGGTTGTCCGGCATTGGGCTGAGCCATCAAGGGCAGCGAGGTCACCTGCCGGTAACGCTCGGCCGCCTGGCGCGCGCGCTCCATGTCCATGCCGGTGCCGCAATTCAGGGCGACGATATCGGCGCCGTTCGCCTCGATGAATTCGGCGGCGCGCTCGGGGTCGACCCCCATCATGGTGCGGAACGTCGAGCCATCGCGCGTCACGTCGTAGGCCATCGACGCGATGACGCACGGCGCTGCGGCCTTCCGCGCGGCGCGGATCCCCAGCAGCAGCTCTTCGAGCGAGGTCTGGGTTTCGATGATGATGGCGTCGGCGCCGGCATCCACCAGGGCGCCCGCCTGCTCGTCGAAAGCAGCTTCGACATCCTCCTCGCGAAAATCGCCGTAGGGTTCGAGCAGGCCGCCGAAGGGACCGATATCGCCGATCACATAGCCGGAGCGGCCGTCAAAGGCTTCGCGCGCGATCGTCACCGCGGCGCGATTGATCTCCGAGGCTCTGCCAGCGTTGCCATGGCGGTTCAGCATGATGCGCGATCCGCCGAAGCTGTTGGTCAGCAGGCAATCCGCGCCCGCCTCCACGTAACGGCGCTGGATGGCGAGCACGCGTTCGGGATGGGTGAGGTTCCACTCCTCGCCGCAGGCTCCCTGGTCGAGTCCTGCCGACATCAGTTGCGTGCCCATCGCGCCGTCGCCGAGCAGCGGACGCCGGCGCACCGCATCCTGCAGCCGCGGTTTGTATTCGTGGTTCATGAGGTTCCCTGGTTCGGTGCGGCAGGCGCCAGTCCGAATACCGCCAACTGCGATTTCTTGGGGCGCAGCGCACCCGATTCGAGAGCTTCGAGCGGCGCGGGCAGCCGCGCACCGATCAGCGCGAGCAGTTTCCCCTGTTCCGCGATATTCCACCCCGCGAGACCGGGACTCCTTTGCGTGAGCACGGCCAGCCCCACCGATGCCGCCCATTTCCGAATCGTCTCGCCGGCAGCGGCCATCAGGCATTGGACTACGGCGGAGCCATAGATCTCCAGAAAGAAATATTCGTCGGGCTTCTCTTCGCGCCACAAGCGTTGCGCTTCCTGCTCGAGCTCTCCGCCCGCGCCGACGCCGGCCAGCACCATTCCCCGCGTGTCCAGCCGGGATAGAGCGGACAGCACGCCTTCGATTTCGGCCTGCTCCGCGCCGCGCGTGTAGATCCACGGACGGCCATTTCGGGCGTACCACTCGCGCGTCCATTCGGAGAGTTCGAGCGCCCGCCCGCTCAGCACGTGCCCGCCAGGATAGCCGAGCAGACGCTGGTAGCGCTCTTGCCGGACGCTGACCACCGGCGCGGTTTCCACCCACTCGGTCATGAGCCCGCCCCTTGTGCCGCGGCGACCGGGCCGAACTGGCAGCCATCTACGAAGTAGTCGAAGAAGTTCGGGTCGGTTTCGAGCCGGCAGTGCTCCACGCGCCGGACGAGTTCTTCCAGTTCGCGGCGCTTGCCGGGCGAGAGAAGAATCGCCGACGCGCCTTCGATGGCGGCATTCCCCACCGGCTGCACCCGGCTGGCGGGGAGCCTCGGAATCAGCCCGATTCCGGCGGCGGCCTCGACATCCAGATGGCGCCCGAAGCCGCCGGCGAGATAGAAGACGTCGACATCCTCGAAGCTGCAGCCGTAGCGGCGGAAGACCACCTGCAGGCCGGCCATGTTGGCGCCTTTGGCCTGCGCCAGTTCGTTAACATCACTTTCGAGCAGGTAGATACCGTGCGTCTCGTCGATTGCAATGCGGCCGGTGTCTTCGAAGCGGCCGAGCCTGTTCATGCAGCCCGAACGTAGCAGTGCGTAGAGCGCAGTCACCAGGCCCGATCCGCAGATGCCCTGCGGCGCACCGCCTCCGATCACCGAGCAGCGCCACTCGTCACCATCCAGCCAGGCGCGCTCGATGGCGCCTGCGAGCGCGGGCATGCCACAGGCGATCGCGCCGCCCTCGAAGGCCGGGCCTGCCGGACAGGATGCCGCGAGGATGCGATGCCGGTTGCCCAGGATCAACTCGGTATTGGTGCCGATATCCATGATGGCCACCAGGCGGTCCTCGTGCGCGAGATTCGCCGCCATCATGCAGGCGGCGGCATCCGCTCCGACGTGTCCGCTGATGATCGGAGCACCGTAGACGTGCGCGCCCGGATGGATCGGCAGCAGGCAGCGCCGGCCGGTTTCGGTGAGCGCGGTGGTGGCGCGCTTCCCTTCCTCCATTTCGATTTCGGTGACGCTGCGATAGGGGCTCTGGCCGATGCTGTAAACGCTCTGGCGGAAGAAGAGGTCGCGCATGGTGGAGTTTCCCACCACCACCATTTCGCCGATCGCCTGGGGATCGACCGGGAACTCTTCGATGGCGTGGCTCAAGTATCCGGCGAGCGTCCGCCGCAACAGCTTGCCGGGATGCATGGTGTCGTACTGAATCCGCGCCATCACGTCGGAGCCGGCGAAACGCTGCGGGTTTTCGAACGATGCCGCCGCCACCAGTGCGCCAGCCTGCAGATCGTACAGCCGCAGCACCACAGTGGTCGTGCCAAGATCCATCGCGATTCCGTAGCCCGTCGCCCCGGAGGGACCGCCCCGGAAACCCAACGCCCCAGCGCCTGTTTCGATGCGCATCTCGCCGCGGCGCATAGTGTGGCAGCGGAGACGTCCAGTGCCGGCCGCGACACGGGCGCGGCAGGAAAGTCGGAACGCGCCGCTCAGGTGGCGTTCTTCCGGGGAAGGCGGAGAGAGGTGCTCCATACCCTCGACTACCTCCACCAGGCATTCGCGGCATTTGCCCTGCTGGTTGCACGAGGTGGGGACGCGCACCCCCATGCGTCCGGCGTAGTCGAAGAGGGAGAGCCCGGATCCGGCATCCATCGACTGCCCATTGATTTCGACCGTCACCGCCACTGTTCTTCGATTTCCGCGGCGAGAGATTCGGCTACGGCTCGCGCAGGACCCTCGCGCTCGTGGTCTTCGCTCCAGTGCCATTGCGCCAGGTAGTCGTCGCTCGCACCCAGGCCGCGCTCCATGGCAAGCCGGTCGATGATCGCCAGGAAGCGCGCGGGAAGCGGCACGGTTACTTCGTCCTCGGCGTCTTCAGATTTGATCTGTGACGGCACTTCCTGCCAGTACAGAATCCGGTACGTTGCCATCGCCTTTCCTCATGAGCCGGAGAAACAGGTCCACCGCCGCGGAGGCATTGGCGCCGTAGCCGCTGGCGCCGATCTCGTCGGCAAACGGCTGGCTGATCGGCGCGCCGCCCACGGCCATCCGTATGTGACCGAGACCCGCTGCCTGAAATCCGTCGATCACCTTCTTCATGTAGGTCATGGTAGTGGTCAACAGCGCGCTCATCCCGATGATGTCGGGCTTGCACTTGTCGGCCGCCGCCAGGAATTTTTCGACGCTCTGGTCCACGCCGATGTCATGCACTTCGAAGCCGGCGCCCTCGGCCATCATGCAGACCAGGTTCTTGCCGATATCGTGGAGATCGCCCCGGACCGTCCCCATCAGGAGCACGCCGGCGCGCGTCGCGCTGCCATCCTTGGCCGTGAGCAGAGGCTTCAAAACCGCCATCCCCGCCTTCATGGCGCGCGCCGCGATCAGGACTTCCGGCACGTAGATGACGTTGTGCTTGAAGTCTTCGCCCACCACGCTCATGGCGGCGATCAAGCCTTCGTTGAGGATCTCCTGCACGGGGCGCCCCTGGGCCAGCGCCGCGACCGTCATCTGCTCGACCTGCTTGGCGTTGCCCTCGTAGAGGTACTGATTCATCAGCGCGTAATCAACCATGGCGCGCCCCCTGCCGGAGTCTGGCGCCGTTGAATTCATCGAGTGCCTCGAGCATGGCAACGATGTTTTCCCGCGGCATCCCGGGGCTGGTGCCGCCGCCTACCGAGAGGATGATGCCTTCCCCGCCCGAGCCTTCGAGAACGTCGAGCGTCGCCTCCTTCACTTCCTCGGGTGTGCCGCGGACCGCGATCTCGAGCGGGTTCACGTTGCCCATGAGGCACATGCGGTCTCCCACCCGCTGCTTCACCTCGCGAATGTCCTTCTGCTTCCCCCAGTTCAGAACGTGGAAGCCGGCGTCGGGCAGGTGGTCGAGACAGGCGTCCACTTCGGCGTCGTTGTGGTAGACCTTGATCCAATCCTCGGGAAAGGCGTCGCAGATGCGCTTGAGGTAGGGATGTGCGAACTCCTGGTAGTGCTCCTCGTTGATAAAGCCCACGATGTCGTCGAGGATGAAAATGCTCTCGACCGTGTCGCCCATGACCTTGTGCTGCGCCTTCAGCCAGTCGATCACCACGCGGGTGCACAGGTCGATCAGCTTATGGGCGCCCTCGGGGTTCTCGACGATGTCGATCATGAAGTTCGTCGTGCCCCGAACGAACCCGGCGGTGCAAAGCGGTCCGCGCGAGGTCACCATGGGGAGGATATAGCCGGCATCGAGGATCCGCTGCCGCTGCATGCCGATGCGGTGCAGCGTCAGTGCAGCGAAGCCGTCGGCCTCCACCTCGTATTCCGGCAGTTGGTCGAGGTCTTCCAGGTGGTAGAGGCTATGATATTCGCTCGGCGTGTTGTCCTGCCAGAACTTGATCTTGGCGCCCAGCACCGAGGGCTCCGCCGCCATGCCGTATTCCATCCACCACGACGGCACGAAGATGATGTCCGGAAACTCCTGCATGATCTTCAGATTGGATTGGAACCAGAGCTCCGGATCCAGGTAGTAGTCCAGATGCTGGATTCCCAGGTATCCCGGAATCCAGGGGCTGTCGATGATGAGAGCCATCGGGATCCGGTCCAGCCGTTCGAGGCGAGCGGCGCGCTTAAAGAGTTCCCATTGTTGAGGCAGCATGGAGAAGGCGACCCAATTTGTTTTATACCACAACAATATCGGAAGGCAAAAAAAAACGGCCCGACAGGTTGCTGCCTGCCGGGCCGCACTTGAGAACGAGGTGGCTAGAAGTAGAATTTCGCCACGATCTGCACGTTCCGCTCGCCTTCCGAACTGCGGATCTGACCGAACAGCGTAGACGTGATGGTCTGCGATGCCGGGCTCAGGAAGATCGGCGTATTGAACAGGTTGAAGGCCTCGCCGCGGAGTTCGAACCGTTTGGACTCGCTGATATGGAACTCCTTGCCGAGGGTCATGTCGAAGCGGCTCATGCCGGGTCCGCGCGCCGTACCCACACCGATGTTGCCGTAGGTACCCTTCGTGGGAGCCGCATAAGCCGAGGGATCGAGGAACAGGGCGCCGGGCCCGATGTTGTGAGGATCGTTCGGCGTCCCGATGGTATTCACCCGGTAGCTGCGCTGGCCGGTACCGGAGGTATCGCCGTTGTACTTGATGGTGAGCGGGAAGCCGGTGTGCGCCGTATAGACGCCGCCGAGTTGCCAGCCACCGAGGATGCCGTCCGCAGCCTTACCCCAGGCACTGCCGAACCTGCGACCTTTGCCGATGGGAAGCTGGTAGACGAAAGACGGCACGAACATGAATTTGTTGTCGAAGTAGGTCGGCCCCATTTCGCAAGCCTGGCAATACAGATATTGCCAGTAGGCGGATTGGCTGCCGGCCTGGCCGCCTTGCCCGTAGTAGCCGATCGCATCCGACATGCCGTGCGAATAGGTGAATGCAACCTGGTATTCGAACCCAAGGCTGAAACGCTTCCTCACGGTCGACTGCAAGGCGTTGTAGCCTTGACGTCCGACCGATGCGGTACCCGAAATCTGAGAGATTTCGCTGCGCAGAGTCGGGTTGCCGGAGAGGAACGGACCCTGGCTAACGACACCGTTGGTAACGATGTTCTGCAAATAAGGCATCGGAACCATCAGGTGCGTGCCGTGCTGGCCGACATAGCCGACCGTCAGGACGTTATTCGCCGGAAGCTGGTAATCCATCGAGAGGTTCCACTGCTGGACCTTCGCCGGCTGGACCAACGGATCCCAAAGGCGGATCGTGGCGCCGACGTAAGGGTTCTTCGGATTCAAGCCCGAAAGGCCCTGGTCGAGGGTGCTGCCGGGGAGCGTGAAGGCCGGCGTGTTGTAGTAGGTCTGGAACTCCGATTCAAACGGAGGATTCAGCGGCGTCCGGAGGTTGGTACCCGTCCCTTCCAGGTAGGAAGAGATCGTGTACGCACCGCGGAGTACAAGCTTTTTGTTGAGGAACGACGGGGTGTATGCGAAACCTACGCGAGGCTGGAAGTCCTTCTTGTAGGAGCTATACAGACCGCGGTTGGAGGAAACCTCCGCTGCGGGCCCGGGAGCGGCCACCAGGCCGGACGGCAGGGGCGCCGCCAGGATCATCTGGCCAGTGAATTCGTTGAAATTCGACTGGCGGTTCTCCACTTCGACCCAAGGCGAATGATACTCCCAACGGAGTCCGAGATTCAGGGTCAGGCTGTCGTTGACGCGCCAGTCATCCTGGAAATACGCGCCGTAGATGGTCGACCGCTGTCCCCAGGTTCCGGACTGCAACCCGCGGCCCAACTGATCGGGCATACCGAGCAGAAAGTCGGCTTCGCCGATCTGCGTCCCGGACGGGCTGGCAGCGTTCTGCGCGGTGAACCGGCCGCTGAAATCGATGAAGCCGCTGCGGCCGTTATTGCCCGAATAGAACACGTTGATCCATTCGCGAAGTAATTGGCCGCCCATTTTCATCATGTGGCGTCCGTGGGTGATGGTCAGGTTGTCCGCATAGTGGAACGTTGTGTTCGCAAAGAGCTGCTGGACGCCGATGTTGGCATTGCCCATGGTCGGGATGTAATTGAAGCCTTGCAGGGCGAGTAGACCGGCGCCGGCGTTTGCGATACCCACGCTCGTCGCGATATTGCCCAACCCCTTGTCAGCGCCGCCGTTGTCGAGCATCACGTTGTTTACACCAAAGCGCGCCTCGTTGACGACGTGCGCGTTGATGGTGCGGGTCCAGTTGATGACACCGTTCTGGAAGGGCGAGGTATTGAAGCTGTTGTAGTACAACGGGAAGGTGTTAAGGCCGGGGTTGTCCTGACGAGCCTTCGAAAGCCGGACCGTAAAATAGTCCTTGTCATTCGGCCGCCAGTCGGTTTTGATATCGCCTTGGTCGCTGTACAGGTAGCTCGAAGACGTGTAGTAGTAATTCGACGTCGTGAAGCGGTTATACTGCGGCGCCGGATAGAGCGTGGTGTTGGTCAGCAGTTTCTCCGCCGCCGGGCTCAGCAGGCTGGTCGGAATCACGTTGTTCGGAAACGGAGACCGCAGTCCGGTGGTTGCATCGAGCGAGTAGGGATTGTAAAGCTGGATCACTTTACCGCCCGTCTGTGCGGTATCGAGCAGCGAGGAGAAATCTCCGGTCCTCCAAGCCATCGGCATGACGGTGGTGGCGGAGACTTGGGGCGGAGAATTGCGCCGCAGCCCCTGGTAGTCCAAAAAGAAGAACAAGCGGTCCTTCTTGATCGGCCCGCCGACCGTGCCGCCAAACTGGTTCCAGCGGATCGGACCGCGAGGCACGCTGTTCCAGTTATTGCCCCAGTTGTTGGCGTTCAGCTTGTCGTTACGGAAATACTCAAAAACGTCGCCGTGGTACTGGTTGGTGCCGGATTTCAGCACCACGTTGATGATCCCACCCTGGAAGTTACCGAACTCAGCGGACGCGTTGTTGGTGATCAGTTTGAACTCTTCGATCGCGTCCGTATTGGGTTGGTAGGAAACCAGGTTATCGGACGTGAAGTTGTTGTCCACGCCATCCAGCAGGAAGTTGTTCGACTCTTCGCGGTTGCCGTTGACATACGGGCGCCCGCCACCGGTTGCGCGCTGTCCGCTATTGAAGCTGGACGGGTCCGGAGTGGTCACGCCTGCCGTCAGCAGGGTGAGCGCGATCGGATTGCGGCTGATCAGCGGCGTATGATCGATCTGGCTCTGAGCAATGGTGCTGCCTACTTGTGTAGTATCGGTCTGCAGCTGGGCGGCTTCGCCGGAAACGGTGACCGTTTCGGCAATTACGCCGACCTCCATGGCAAAATCCAGACGGGCGCGCTGGTTTACTTCCAGCGTGACTTGCGACTGGGCCGTTTTAAAACCTTTGGCCTCTATCTTGATCGAGTATCGCCCATTTGGAATGCGGGGGAAGGTATAGATCCCCTCTTCATTGGTGACCGTTGGCCAGTCCGTACCTCGATCCAAATCCTTGGCCGTAACTGCAGCGCCGACAATGGCGCTGCCCGATGGGTCGGTGACGTGCCCGGTAATCCCGGCGCTCGTTTCCTGAGCATACGCGGACGCGACGCCCAGACACACCACTCCCACAAACGTTATCCACTTCTTTCCTACCATAGCGACCCCTTTCGACTAATGGCCGGAATCTCGGCTTTTTCGTATTAACGCGCGGTCCTCTAAAAGTTTCAGATCCGATACAGTATAAACTGAATTTTTCCTAGGTGGAAGGTTTTCCTTGACCCGCTTTTGCGGCAGGTCGCGAAATCCCACCTGGAGTACGCCTAGTATGCGCCTGTGGCGATCGATCCAACACGCCTTCTTGTTTCTTCTGCTGCTGCTCGCCCTCGTGTATGCCGCCGACTATCTCGTGCTTCGTTACCGCGTCTCGCACGGGGATGGCCTCCAGTCGATTCTGGTGAAGCGTATGCTCGTGGTTCACCTGAAGGGCAACAAAATCGAATACACGCCTCTCGACTCGGTTCAGGAGGTCTGTACCCGGTCGGTCTTTCCGCAGCTAGGCCACAGCCCGTGCTGGTACCTGCGACGGCATCCGCGGGAGCAGATCACGTATTGAACGCTGCGAGCCGTGGACATCCGCCTCCGTGATAGTCTGAAGAGCCGAGGGGATCGAGATGCGAGCGTGCCTGCTGGTCTGCATGAGCCTGGCGGGGTCTCTGTATGCCGCAAGTGCCACAGGATATGTGGGGGCGGCGGCATGCCGGACGTGCCACGCCCGGGAGTTCCAGACGTGGGCCGGCTCCCGGCACAGTAAGATGGTGCAGCCCGCTACCGCGCGCAGCGTCCAAGGCGACTTCACGCACCCAAAGATCGTGCTGCGGGGCGAGACGTACCTTCTGAGCGCGCGCAACGGCGCATTCTACATCACCGAGAGCTACCTCACCGGCAAACCGCGGGAGCACCGGATCCAGTACACGCTCGGCAACCGCCGCATCCAGCATTACCTGACCACGCTCGACGATGGACGCGTAATCGTCCTGCCGCCGAGTTGGGATGTCGGACGCCACGCGTGGTTCCACAACCTCGACATCGCGGACCCGGAGTTCGAGCCCGGAGTGCAGGTTCAAGTCTGGAACAAGCAGTGCTACTCGTGCCACGTGAGCCAGGAGGAGAAGCATTTCCAGCCCGAAACCCTCCGCTACGATACGAGCTGGTTGAACTTCGGCACCAATTGCGAACGCTGCCACGGACCGGGCGCCGCACACGTCGCCCACTACCAGGCCTCGCCCAAGCCGCAGGGGCCGGCCCGCGATATCGTGCTGCAGACCCGTCTGGACGCGGAACGCAATACCATGGTCTGCGCTCAGTGCCACTCGTTCCGCGATATCTACGTCAACGGCTTCCGCGCGGGCGAGAACTACTACGACTACTTTCTGCCGGTGATGCAGTACGCTCTCCCGCCGGATGACGACCCCGCCTACTGGGCCGACGGACGCACGCGCCGCTTTTCAAACGACGCGTTCGGACTCTGGCAAAGTCCCTGCTTCCTCAAAGGCAAGGTCACTTGCGTCGATTGCCACGTGCAGCCGCACCAAACCGAGATCGAGCGCAATCCGCAACTGCGGCCGGACGCGAACGCCTTGTGCAGCCGCTGCCATGACACGATCCAGCAGAAACTGGAAGCGCATACCCATCACACTGCGCGGAGCGCCGGCAGTTCCTGCGTGGAGTGCCACATGCCGCGCAGCGTGCTGAGCATCAAGGCGGAAATCCGGGACCACAGCATGAGTGTCCCGGCGCCCGAGAATACCATCCGCCATGACATTCCGAACGCCTGCAACGAGTGCCACCGGGATCGCAGCGCGGCGTGGGCCGTGCAGCAACTCGACCACTGGTATCCCGCCGGATCGCGCCGGAAGATGATCCGCCGCGCGGACGCTTTCGCCGTCGCGGCGCGAGGCAATGCGGACGCGGTGCCGTTGCTGCTCGCAATCTTCGCGGATGTGGAAGAAGGGCAGTTCGTACGCGCCAATGCCGCGGGCTACCTCCTGCGGTTCGCCGGTGACAGCCGGGTCAGTGGTATGCTCCGGCGCGCCATCGAGGACCCGCAGCCACTGGTACGCGCCGTGGCCGTGCGGCAGGCCCAGGCCTCGCCTACCACGGACCGGTCCGAAGTTCAGGCTCTGCTGGTCAGGGCCTTGAGCGATCCGGTCACGACTGTGCGGATGGGCGCGGCTGTGTCGCTGGTCGGGATGGGCGTCCGGCAACTGGACGGCGATGCCCAGGCGCGTTTCGCAGCCGCCCAGGCGCTCTACCGGGAGCGCGCCGCGCTCAATGACGACGACCCCGTCCAGGACGTCGCCTCCGGCAAGTTTTACTACCTGCTGGGCGACATGGACCGCGCAATCGCGGCATTCGGCCTCAGTCTGCGGATCGACCCTTCGACCCCCGCCCGGTATTTTCTCGGCGGTGCGTACGCGGCGAAAGGCAGCTTGCGGGAAGCCCACCGGGTGCTGGAGGCGATCCAGCCCGCCGACCCGCAGTATGCGCCGGCGCAGCGGCTTCTGAATCGGGTGAAAGAGCTCGAAAAGAGCGAGCAGTAAATTCAGGAAAGCCTCGGTCCCGCCGGTTTACTATTTGACTATATTCGATAAATCGAATATTCTTAAATTTAGTGCAGAACCTCCTCCGGACATACAAGGCCAGTATCTTCCAGGCGCTCGGCCATCCTACGCGGGTCGCGATTGTCGAAACCCTCCGCGACCAGGAACTCCCGGCAAGCGCGATCCAGGAACGCCTCGGCGTCGAGCAGGCCAATCTCTCCCAGCACCTGGCGATTCTGCGCGCCCGGCAGATCCTCGATCATCGAAAGTCCGGCAATCAGGTTTTTTACTCGGTGCGGAACCCTGTGCTCTTGCAGGTGCTCGACATCATGCGCCGGTACTTCCAGGAGCACCTCAAAGAAGCCGTCCAGATGCTGGACGAGATCAAGGCCGAGGGGCGAGCGAAACCCAAGGGGGCCCGGCGTTAGTTTGAGCCCCGATCTCCAGGCTTCCCGCCGGGAAACCCTCGAGCGCGCCGTCCGGCGAGCGGCTCACCTGCTTCCGCGGCAAGGTCCCATCGGTGTCTTCGTCCACCACAATACCTTGCATTCTTTTGAAGACCGCCCCTTCGAAGAGGCCGTGGTCGAAGCGGGGAGCCTGTTCGGCGCCGAGCCCTACATGGCCGAGGCGGCTTACCGGGACGAACTCAAGCGCGGACGTATTCAGAGATCCGATATCGACGCCGTGCTCGAAAGCGAACCCGACTCCCTCATCTTTCCGAATCTGAGCCGGCATTCCCTTCGCCGCGCCATGATCACTCCGGGCGTGCGGGAATTCGATGCCGCTACCATCCTCTGGCGCAGCGAGCAGGGCGACCTTTCGCGAGACTTCCGCCACGCCGCGCTGCGGGCGCTGTTCGACGTCTGCCTGGATCGCACCGACGCGCTCGAGCCGGAAGCCGAGGAACCTCGGCCGGTCGACGAAATCATCCACCCCTGGCTGATCCGCCTGTGCTCCGTGTTTCTCGATCAGGGCATGGCGTACTGGCCGATGCCGAACCGCGACCAGGGCTTTTACGCAAGCGTCAGAACCCTGTTCGGACCCGGCGGGTGCCTGTTCCCCCGCTACCTCCGAGGCCTCGACCGGGAGTTCGCACGGCAGCAGTCGATGGCGTTCTCGGCGGCCGATGCCGTCCTCGATTGCCTGGATTATCTCGGGCTCGCGGAGGACCAATGGGAGCCCTCCGTGCAGGCGGAACTGCTGGCACTACCGGGTTGGGCGGGGCTAATGAGAGCCCTTGAAGAGAATCCAGCGCTCGCGCCGCACGAGCGAATTCCCTGCTGCCTGATGGACTTCCTGGCCGTTCGGCTGACTATGGCGCGAGTAGCGAGGCACATGGGCGCCGCGGAACCCCCGCCGCAGGAGAGTCCGCTGAAAACCGAGGAACGGCGGCGGCTGAGCCGCGCGGCAAGAGCGTATGACGCCGCGCGCGTGCTCGCGCTTTCGGCCGCCGAAGTTGCGCGGCTTTCCGATGAGGAATGGTCGGACTTCGTGCGCGAGGTACGAAGCTGCAACGGCATCGAGCGCCGCCGCATCCTCCACCTGGCCTACGAACGCCGGCACGAGCGCGAAATCCTCCAGGGACTGGCCAGCCACCGGCAGTACCGCGGGTTGCACGCCATCGGCGGCAGGCCCTCGGCGCAGATGTTTTTCTGCATCGATGAGCGCGAGGAATCGCTGCGGCGCGCCCTCGAGGAGTGTGTCCCGGATGTGGAAACGTTCGGCGCCGCCGGCTACTTCGGCGTCGCCGTGGATTACACCGGCATCGACGATCCGCACGGCGCGGCGCTCTGCCCGGTGGTGGTCAAGCCCCGCCACGAAGTTTCGGAGCAGCCGTTTGTGGAAGATCGCGAACTGTTGGAGCAGCGCCGCCTGCGCCGCCGCGTCGTCGGCCTCCTGACACGCACGCTTTCGATCTCATCGCGGACGCTGGTGCGCGGCTGGCTCTCGACCACCGTTCTCGGAATGCTCTCCGCGGTCCCTCTGGTCGGTCATCTGCTCGCGCCGCGTCGTTATGCCCAACTGCGGGAGTGGCTGAACCGCGCCTTCCTGCCGGAGCCGCGCACCGAACTGACACTCATGCGCAAGGCCGGGCCCTCGCACGGCGCCGGCGGTCTGCTCACGGGATTCACGGCCTCGGAAGAGACCCAGACGGTGGATAGTGTGCTGCGGCAGGCGGGCCTGACACTCGGCTTCGCCCGGCTGGTCGTCATTGTCGGACACGGTTCGAGCAGTTTGAATAATCCCCATGAATCGGCTCACGATTGCGGCGCCTGCGGAGGCCGCCAGGGCGGTCCGAACGCGCGGCTGTTCGCGGCGATGGCAAACCGGCCGGAGGTGCGCACCCTGCTGCGGGAGCGCGGCATCGACGTTCCGGACGACACCTGGTTTCTCGGCGCCTATCACGATACCTGTACCGACGGCATCGAGTTCTTCGACACCGTCGAAGTCCCCGCCGGCCACGCCGCGGACGTGGAGCGCGCCCGCGAAGCGCTCCACCGTTCGTGCGCCTGGAATGCCCACGAACGCGCCCGCCGCTTCGATTCGTGCCCGCGAGATGCCTCGCCTGATGCGGCCCTGCGTCATGTGGAAGAGCGCGCCGAGCATCTGGCGCAGCCGCGGCCGGAATACGGACACTGCACCAATGCCGTGACGATCGTCGGCCGGCGCGCGCTGACTCGCGGGCTCTTTCTCGACCGCCGCGCCTTTCTGGTCTCCTACGACGCCGCGCAGGATCCCGGCAATCGGAGCCTCTCGGCGCTGCTGGCGGCAGTTGTTCCGGTATCGGCCGGCATCAGTCTCGAATATTATTTCTCGTTTGTCGATAACGACCGCTACGGCTGCGGCACCAAACTTCCCCATAACGTATCGGGGCTGGTCGGAGTGATGGACGGCCACGCCAGCGATCTCCGGACCGGGCTGCCGTGGCAGATGGTCGAAATCCACGAACCCGTACGCATGCTCTTTGTCATCGAAACCACGCCGGAACGGTTGGCGCCGGTCGTCGCCGCGAATGCGTCGCTGAAGAAACTGGTGGCCAACCGTTGGTTCCGGCTGGCCACCATCGACCCCGATTCGGGCCGCATTCACGTGTGCCGGAATGGGAGCTTCGAAGCGTTCGATGCTCCGGTCGAACGCCTGCCCGTGGCGCTCACCTCCGCGGAATGGTACGGCGGCAGGAGCCGGCATCTGCCGATGGCCTGGATCCAGGCCGAAGCAGGAGGCCGCTAATGGATCTCTTTCAAAGCCTGCTGGTCTTCGTTGTGGCCGCACCGGGCGCCGTGTTCGCGGCGTTAGCGCTGGTGTGGCTCGCGGGATACGAGCCGGGCGAACGGGCCATCGCGCGGATCACGGAGTTGACGTTTGCCACCTCGATCGCCGCCCTGACCGCAATCTCCTGGAAGGTCTGGTTCGGCGGCAGCGGAATCATTGCGGTGGCCTTCGGCAATTGGTTCACCGCCGGCGGATATCATTTCCCCCTGGTGCTGATGGTGGACCGGCTGTCCCTGCCGTTCTTCGGCATGACCGTTGGGCTTGCCGGATTGATCGGGCAATTCTCCGTGACTTATCTGCATCGCGAACGCGGCTTCCTGCGCTTCTTTCTGCTTCTGCACCTGTTTACGTTCGGCTCGCTCCTGGCGTTCAGCGCCGGTTCGTTTGACCTGCTGGTGGCCGGATGGGAAATCGTCGGAATCACTTCCGTGCTGCTCATCGCCTTCTTCCAACAGCGGCCCGCCCCGGTGGAGAATGCTCTCCGCGTTTTCGGCATTTACCGCGCCTGCGATATCGGCCTGCTGGTCGGCGTTTTCGCGATGCACCACTGGGCGGGCACCGCCTCGTTCGCCTACACCTTCCCCTCGCTGACGCCGGCACAATCCACCATAGTCTGCCTGTTGCTGCTTCTGGCCGCCGCGGGCAAAGCGGCGCAGGTTCCGTTTTCAGGTTGGCTTCCGCGCGCGATGGAAGGGCCCACGCCATCGAGCGCGATCTTCTACGGCGCGATCTCCATTCACGCGGGCGCTTACCTTCTGCTTCGCGTGCAGCCCATGGTGGCGGAATCCCGCCTCGCCACCTTCCTGGTGATCGCGACCGGCCTGGCCACGGCGATTCACGGTACGATGGCGGGTCGAGCCAGCGCCGATGCCAAGACCTCGCTCGCTTATGCGTCCCTGACGCAGGTGGGCGTAGTCTTCATCGAGATCGGCATCGGCTGGAAATGGATCGCGGTGGCGCACGTTGTGGGACACGCGACGGTCCGCACCCTGCAGTTCCTGCGCGCGCCCTCGATGCTGCACGACTATCACAAGATGCACTCGGCTGTCGGCGGCGAGGTGTCGCGCACCGGCCAACATCTGGAAACTCTCTTACCCGAGCGCCTGCAATTGTGGCTGTACCGCTGGTCGCTCGACCGCGGGCACCTCGATACCATCCTCGACCGCTTCGCCATCGAACCCCTCGCGCGCCTGGCCGCACGGTTCACGCGATGGGACGCCATCGGCCGCGGCGCCTCGAACGGGGACCACGAGGATCGTCCGATCCGCCTGGCCCGTGCTGCCGCCGAGGAGCGCTCGTGACCACGGGCGGCACGTCGCTCCTCACCGCTGTGGCGATCGGCACGCCGTGGCTCGCGGCGGCCGCCGTGTTCGCGGTCCGGAGCTATACGCGGGCCATCGGGTTCACGGCGACACTGGCCGCAGTCGCGGCAAGCGGTCTGCTGCTCGCATCCGCGCCGGAGAGCGGCTCGCTCAGCCCGGCGCTGATGCTGTTGTTTTCGTGTCTCGCGCTGGGCGCCACCCTGGTCCTGCCGCGGCGCGACTGCCTGCCCGCCGTCATGAGCGGCATTCTCTTTTTAACCGGTGCGACTCTGCTGGCCTATTCGAGCGACAGCCTGGTGGCGATGCTCGCCGGCTGGTTTCTTACTACGGTGCCTTTCCTGACCAGGCGCTGGCTCGGCACCGCGGGATGGCGGCCCAAGGCCGGGTTGACGGCGTCCACCCTGGCGCTGGCACTCGCCGTGGTGGTGCTCGCTGCGAGCGGGCAGCCGCTTACCATCGCGCAACAAAAAGAGAGTCCGGGCGGGATGGCGGTGTTCGCGCTGCTGGTGGCGGCGGCCGTCTTGCGCAAAGGCATTTTTCCTGCGCACTCCTGGGTAATCGACGCCGCGAGCGAAGGAATGCTGGTGCCCACCGCGCTGCTGCTCAATGGCCACCTGGGCGCGATGCTAGTGGCGAAACTGGCCGGCCCTCTGTTCCCGCAAGTGCCTCCGGTGCTTTCCTACCTGGCCCTGGCTACCGCGCTCTACGCGGCCATTCGCGCGCTGGCGGAAAACTCGCCCCGGCGGATTCTCGCACTGATCGCGCTCAGCCAGTCGGCATGCATCCTGGCCGGCCTCGAAAGCCGCACGCCCGAAGGAGTGGCGGGGGCCCTGACGCACTGGACCGTGGTTACGGTCGCGACCATGGGGCTGTTCGGCGTGCTGCGACTGGTCGAGGTTCGCTTCGGCGAGAATCTCACGGCCAGCCACTACCTCGGCCTCGCCGAACACGCTCCCAGGCTCTCCGTCTTCTTCATCGTCTTCGGACTGGCGCTCGCCGGGCTCCCGGGAACCCTGAGCTTCTGCTCGCAGGACTTGCTGATCAGCGGTACCCTGGCCTCTCATCCGCAAACCGGCCTCCTGCTGCCGATCGCCACCGCGCTGAACGCGATCAGCATCTTCCGCCTCTTCGCGCGACTGTTCCTGGGCAAGCGGCGAACGGGATTTACCGCCATGGCGGACGCTCTTCCGCGCGAGCGCTGGATCCTCACCGCCGGCGTGATCTTCGTAGTGCTGGGCGGCTTGTACCCGGATACGGTAGTGCCGTTCGGTCCGCAACCGCCTCGCGAGAAGCCGTCCTTATCCCGCCGATCCGCCCACGCTCCTGCCCGACGACAGAACTTTGTCGATCTTATCGGCAAGCTCGGCGGGTGAAAACGGCTTCTGGATGAAGTCGATTTCCGGGGCGATGCCGTGGAATGCCAGCACGTCATCGGTATACCCGGACATGTAGAGCACCTTGGTTCCCGGGCGGAGCACTTCCAGCCGCTGCGCCAACTCGTGACCGTTCATGAGCGGCATGATCACATCGGTCAGCAGCAGATGGATGCGGATATCGTTCCCTTCGACGAGCTTCAGTGCCTGGTACCCGTCGCCGGCTTCGAGTACCTGATATCCGAGTTGCCGCAGGGTCTCGCGCACCAGCCCGCGGACCGCCGGTTCGTCTTCGGCCAACAGGATGGTTTCGCCCGCCTCCGGCCGGCGTCGAGATCGTGCGGGCCCGTCTTCCTCCGCCCTACCTTCGGGCACCGCTGGAAAATAGAGGTCGAAATCCGTCCCCTGGCCGGGCTTGCTGGAAACTTGGATCGTGCCCTGGTTCTGATGCACGATGCCGTAGACCGTGCTCAGCCCGAGCCCGGTCCCCTTCCCGATGCCTTTCGTGGTGAAGAAAGGCTCGAAGACCCGCTCGCGGATTCGATCGTCCATGCCGCAGCCCGTGTCGCTGATCCTCAGCCGGACACTCGTCTCCTCCGCACCGCCACTGCTTGCCGGACGGCCCATGCGCGCCATGCTTGTCTCGATGCGAAACACGCCGCCGTTCGGCATGGCGTCGCGCGCATTCACCGCGAGGTTCATCACCACCTGCTCCAGTTGATGTGGGTCCGCCTGAATGGAGCAGAGTTCGGGATCGAGCGCCGTTTGGATCCGGACTGACTCGCCGATGATGCGGCCGAGCATGGTGTTCATGCTGGTTACCAGGTGATTCAGGTTCACCACCCTCGGCTGCAGCACCTGGCGGCGGCTGAACGCCAGCAACTGCTTGGTCAGAATCGAGGCCCGGTTGGCCGCCGTCAGAATCTGTTCCAGCGGGTCGCGCCTCGAATCTCCGGAAGGGGTATGCTCGAGCAGCATCTGCGAATAGCCGCCGATAATCGTCAGCAGATTATTGAAGTCGTGCGCTACCCCTCCCGCCAGCCGTCCCACTGCCTCCATCTTGTTCGACTGGCTGAGATGCTCTTCGAGTTCGCGTTGGGCCGTGATATCCTCCGCAATTCCGGCCACGCGGAAGGGCTCTCCCTCCGAGTTGTGCACCGGGAACGCCCGGTCGAGAATCCAGCGCACCGCGCCATCCGCACGCACGATCCGGTAGCACGCTTCGGCGCACTCCGACCGCAGTTTTGCAAGGTAGGCGGTAACGCGGCTCCTGTCTTCCGGATGGACGGTTTCGAGCAGCCACTGCGGATCCCGATAGAGCGCCGCGGGACCCACGCCCCAGATCTTCTCGAATGCCGGGCTGACGTAAAGCACCCGGTTCATGCCGAGGTCGAGCATCCAGAAGACTTCGTCGATGTTCTCTGCAAGCTGCCGGAACCGCTCTTCGCTCTGCAGATCGGTGATGTCGCTGTCCGAACCGATATAGCCCACGAAATCGCCGCAGGAAGCGAAACGCGGCAGACCCGTGCAGAGCATCGAGCGGTATTCTCCATCGGTGCGGCGCAACCGGCATTCCAGCACGAAACGCCGCCGCGCGTCGAACGCGGTGGAGAAGATTTCGAAGCAGCGCCCGAGATCGTCGGGGTGGATGCTTTCCGCCCAACCGTGTCCCAACTCCTGCTCGAATGTACGTCCCGTGAATTGGAGCCACGTCTTATTGACGAAGGTAATCCCCTTGTCCGGACCCGTGACCCAGATCATGACCGGAGCGGTATCCGCCATGTTCCGGAAACGCTCTTCGCTCTCGCGGAGCACCGCCTCGGCGCGCCAGTGCTGGCGCGCGGAAAGTGCCCGCCAGATGACCATCGCCAGCAGAACCGTCAGACCGCTGATGCCGAAGCCGAACAGGCGCGCCCGATTCGCGGCCTCCATTGCATCGTAGGCAGCCCACGTGTCGTCAAGCCCGTAGTAGGAGTACTTGGCCATGATCAGCGCCATGGTGCCGTCACGGAACATGCTCCCGATCTCGCGGCGCAGCGCATCGGCCGCGCTTGCCGCCTCGAAGGTCGAACCGATCGCGAGCTGGTTGGTCAGATGCGCAAGGATCTGTGTGCGGACAGACACTCCGGAGCATTCGGGGATTTTCGCCTGAAGCGCGCCCAGGGCCGTCCGGAACTCCAGAAACCCGGCCGCCGCGGTTCCGTTGCAAACCTGGCGCAATACATCGATCGCTTGCGGCATCAACATCAGTTGCGCCGAGGGGAATTCCCGCTGCGCCATTCGAACGTGCAGCGGCAGGCGGAAGACTGCGAGGCGGCCGGCAAAATCTGTCGCGGGAATCGGTGAGCCCGACCGCACCAGGACGGCGTGGCCGCTGTGCAGCCAGGGGCGGGAAAAGTGGATGGACTTCCGGCGCTCGGGAAGGTCGGCCATTACCGGCCACAGGTCCACCAGGCCTTTCCGGAAAGCCGGTTCCGAGCTGGTGCCGGTCTCGACCCACTGGATCTGTATTCCCGCCCGTTTCGCCGCTTCGTTCAGCGTATCCACGCCAAGGCCTGTCAGCCCATCGGGCGATCGATATTGCAGTGGGGGGTTCTGCTCAAAACCCATGCGGAGGACGCGATGCGGTATCGGTGGCAATTCCTTCGCAAAGTAGAGAAAGGCCAGGCCGCCCGCCAGCGTCGCGGCGATCAGGATTGCACCCATCCGCCGGTACATGTTGGAAATTGAGAACACTCCCGGAGTTCTCCTTCGCGGTCAGCTAAACCCTACAAGCCGCATCGAGGGAATGTTACCAGAAAGCCCTGGTTCCTGAGCGAAAAAACAGACAGCGGCCTGGCGGGGGATTCCGTAAGCGGACCTGGCGGACCGCGCATCGGCGCCTTGCGCTTCGAGCCGATCATCCCACAGACTGAAGGTTTGGCTTCCATCCAGAGTGCGGGTGACGAGCGGGTTCTCGCCGTTGAGGGGCTCTCGAAATCCTATGGCGGCACGGTGGCCGTCAATCGCATCGCGTTCGAGGTCCGCCGCGGTGAGATCGTCGGACTGCTTGGGCCGAACGGCGCCGGAAAAACGAGCACGATCAATATGATCCTCGGCGTTCTCGCGCCCGATGGCGGCTCCATCCGCATCGAAGGAGTGGACCTCGCCTCCCGCCGGTCGCGCGCTTTGGCGCGGACCAACTTCGCGGCCGTCTATGCCCCGCTTCCGGGGAATCTCACGGTTTACCAGAACCTGCGCATTTTCGGCATGATTTACGGCGTGGAGGATCTGAAGACGCGGATCGCCGAGGTGATGGCGCAGTTCGAGCTGGTACGGTTCCGGGACGTGCGCTGCGGCGCCCTTTCCTCGGGCGAACAGACGCGCGTGGGCCTCGCGAAGGCGATGCTGAACCGGCCGCGGCTGCTCCTGCTCGACGAACCGACCGGATCGCTCGACCCCGCCGCGGCGCGCGACGTGCGAATCTACATCCGCGAGTTCGCTACACGCGAGAACAGCGGCGTGCTCTGGACCTCGCACAATATGTACGAAACCGAAGCAGTCTGCGACCGCGTGCTTTTCCTTTCCCGCGGCAACATCCTGCTCGAAGGACGGCCGAAAGAGCTTCTCAGTGAGCACCAGATGGCGACACTCGAGGACCTCTTCATCGCGGTGGCCCGCGAACCGCTGACCTTGGAGGGCGATTGACGTGTTGAACCGGCAGCGCGTCGCGGCCATCGCCTTGCGTTACTTCTACCTGCTCCGCGGAAGCCCCACGCGCGTCGTGCCGCTGTTCGCCTGGGTCGGTATCGATATCATCCTCTGGGGATTCATGAGCCGGTATTTGAACGCAATCGCCTCCCCCGGCTTCAATTTCATTCCCGCGCTGCTCGGCGCCGTCCTGCTCTGGGACTTCCTGATCCGAGTCATGCAGGGGGTGACCATGGCGTTCTTCGAAGATGTGTGGTCTCGCAACTTTCTGAATATCTTCGCGACGCCGCTTTCAATTCCCGAGTATCTGGGCGGCCTGGTCTCCACCAGCATCGCTACAAGCGCGATGGGGCTGCTGGTCATGGTGACGATGGCCAGCGCGCTGTTCGGCCTTTCGTTCTTCGGCTACGGGCTGCCGCTCGCGCACTTCGTCTTCGTACTGTTCATTTTCGGCATCGCGCTCGGCATCTTCGCCGCCGCCATTGTGCTGAGGCTCGGTCCCGCCGCCGAGTGGTTCATCTGGCCGATTCCGGCGGTGCTTTCGCCCTTCGCCGGGGTGTTCTACCCGCTCTCCACGCTGCCCGGCTGGATGCAAGCCCTCTCCCGCCTGCTGCCGCCATCCTACGTCTTCGAGGGCGTGCGGCATATCGTTGCGGGCGGAAAGCCTTCAGCCGTCTCGATGACCGGCGCGGCGGCTCTGTCGGCTGTCTACCTGGTGTTGTCCTGCTGGTATTTCGCGTCCGTTTACCGGCACGCCATCCGGAGCGGACTGGTCGCGCGATACAGCGCCGAAAGCCTGAGCTGAAGCGGCGCGCTACCGCCCCGCCACGGCCAGCAGAGCCACGGGAAAGTCGCTCAGCAGCTCTTCCACCCGGTCCGACCGTACTGGCGCGCCGCTGAGCACGTTGCGCCACGGCCCGCGATGCGGCAGGGGCAGTTGCGTATCGCCCCAGCCCTCAATCCGGCTGGTCCAGCGCGGAGCCACCGCCACGGCCCAATCGCCGTTCAGGTGCCGCGCAAACGCACAGACGTGATCGGCGGCGGCGCCCCGCGCGGCCATCGCCAGGTACTCGCCGCGTGCGAAGAGATCGGCGTTCGCCTTGCGGAACTCCAGCCCCTTGAACATCAGGTAGAGCTTGGCTTCGTCCTGCTGCGGATCGGCCTGCAACTCGCGCAACAGTGTCTGCGGATCTTCGGCTCCCCTGCGCCGCAATCCGTCGAGCAGCGCGCGACGCTTGCGATAGTCCACTGGCCGGCGGTTATCCGGATCCACCAGTGTGAAGCTCCACAACTCGGTGCCCTGGTAAAAATCCGGAATCCCTGGAGCAGCGATCTTCACCAGCAATTGCGCCAGGCCATTGTTCGCACCGTATCGAGCCACCGTCGACTGAAACTGCCGGAAGTCCGCCAGGAACGGCGAGTCGCCCGTCAGGATCCGCTCCACGAACTGCTGCGCCGCGCGCTCGTATTCCTCCTGGGGCTCGATCCAACTGCTGTTCTGCTTGGCTTCGCGGAGAGCCTTCACCAGGAACTCTTTGACCCGGTCGCGGAATTCCGCTTCCTCCCCCGGATCGTTCGGCCATGCCCCGAGCAGGGTCTGATAGATCAGGATCTCTTCGGAAGCCGATGGCGCCTCCACCCCGTTCACCATCACGCGGCACGGCTCGTTCCAACTCATCCAGCTTGCGAGACGCCGCTCCCACTCCTCCGGCATTTCGGTGAGAACGTTGAGGCGGGCGCGAACATCCTCGCCGCGCTTGGTGTCGTGCGTCCCGGTCGCGTTCAATGTGTCGGGCCACTGCTCCGCGCGGCGGCGGTTGAACTCGTGAAATTCGGCGAGCGTAAAGGGAGGCCGTTCACGCAGCGCATCGCCTCCCACTTCGTTGAGCGAGAGCAGACTGTTGTGCCGGTAATTGGCGGTGTCCTCGAGCCCCTTAGCCATTACCGGCCCGGTGAACTGCTGCCACCGCATCGTAAAGTCGAGCCAGTCCGCGCGGCGCGATTCCAGGTAGTCCGGCACTTCCAGCAGCAGCACCGCGCGGATGAACGCGAATGCGGCGTCACTGATGCGGTCGGGCGCGGTCCGGCGCCGCGCCAGCGCCAGCGTCCGCTCGAGGTATCCGCGGTCGCGCGCCGAAATGCGCGGTCCGTGTATGTACGTGCGATACACCGGGAGGCATGCCGAGACCTCCACCAGTGCTTCGCGCAATTCGGAAATGCGGACATCGCGCGCCTGCCGGTGGTACGCCGCGAGCGCCCCCAGGTGATGCGAGAGAGCGTTCATATCACCGGTGAAAAGGCTCTCCATCGCCAGCTTGTTGCACTGGTAGCAGAGCTCCGCAAACGGCAGATGGCTGCCGGTGCGATTCGCGTAGGTCTTTTCGATCCGCTCCAGCCCTCGCGGCTCCACGAAGATTCCGTTCAGGGCGTTGAGGAAGTCGTAGCCCGTCGTGCCGTTGACCGGCCAGTCGGGCATCGGCTCGTCGCGGCCGAGAATCTTCTCCACCACGATGTAGACGCCTCCCGAGCGGGACTGCATCCGCCGCAGGTAGCACTCCGGATCCCAGAGCCCGTCGATGTGATCGATGCGCAGGCCGGTGACCTTCTCGTCGCGCAGCAGTTCGAGAGTCTTCTGGTGCCGGTTGTCGAACACTTCGGGCGATTCGATACGCAGCGCCACCAGTTCGTTGATGTCGAAGAAGCGGCGGTAGTTGATCTCCTCGAAGCCGATCTTCCAATACGCCAGCCGCCAGACCTGTCGCGACAGCAGATCGTCGAACTCCTCGATCGACCCGCTGATCGCCGCCAGCGACTCGTCCACCGGCCGCTTGACCTGCGGATCCGAAAGATACGCGCGCCACAGCTTGGCCTTGATCTGCTCCTTTTCGCGGCGGCGCTCCATCACCCGCTCGGTCGCCGTCTCGTTCCGGTCCGGCAGGCGCTCGAACTCCGCGCGGAGTTCCTCGAGCGCGGCAGGGCCCGGGGTGCGAGCCAGAATCATCGCGTATGTCCTCGGATCGAGCGGCAGCCGCCAATCGTAATACCGGACATAGATCCCGGTGTCTTCCATCCGCAGGGAAAGCTCGCCATTTTCGAGAACGTTGCCGTAGAGATCGCCCAACACCGGCAGCAGCACGCGGTTATCCTGCAGGAAGGCGGCCTTGCTCGTGCTCGGGTGCCAGTCGATATCGAAGTACCCGGCGAACGCCGAAGAGTGGCCGTTCTCCAGCACGTCGCTCCACCACGGGTTTTCGTAGCTCGCCGCCATGTGGTTGGGCACACTATCGATGAGCAGCCCCATGCCGTAGTGCCGCAGCTTGCCGGCCAGTTCGTCGAAATCCTCCTGCGTGCCGAGCTCGGAATTCATGCGCAGGGGGTTGGCGATATCGTAGCCGTGCGAACTGCCTCGGCGCGCCTTGTAGCTGGGCGACGAGTACATGTCGGTGATGCCCAGATCGCTCAGGTACGGCACCAGGTCACGGCCGTCCACGAAGCGGAAATCCTTGTGATACTGCAGGCGATACGTTGTGCAGGGTATCCTCATCCATCGAATTCCTATCGTAGCTTCCCAAATGTGACGGCTATCTGCTATACAGTATTGTTCGGAACAGCATGCTGAATTCTTGTGGAAGATCGCACAACCATCGTGCCCGGACCAGCCCTACTCTGGAGAGGGGCCGTATGGAAAGCACCAAGCTGTTGGACGATGAGCCCGGAATCTCGCGGTTCGAGGATATGGAGGCGACCGATGAAATGTCGGCGCCCACTCGTGAGGAGATCTCCGAGCTCGCCTACTCATATTGGGAAGCCCGCGGCGGAAGGGGAGGCTCTCCCTGGGAAGATTGGTTTCGCGCGGAGCAGGAACTGCTCCGCCGCCGCGAGTTGTAGCCAGGCTGGGCCTCCGCCCTGCCCGGCCGGGGCATTGCCCGGCCGGGCCGCGGAAGCTTATTTCTTTTTCGCGATGATCATGCCCTTGATCTTGTCGTAGGTCGCCTGAGGAATGATCTTCTTCTGCACGAGTTCGTTCTTGGCCCGATACGGACGGCCGTCGATGATTTTCTGCGAATAAGCCGTGCCGATTCCCGGCAGCGCCTTCAATTCGTCGGCGCTGGCGGTGTTGATGTCCAGCAGGCTGGTCGCCTTGGAGGCCTTCGACTTGACGCCGGCGGCCTTCTGCGGAAGCTGTGGCGCGGGGCTGGGCGTGGGCGCCGCCAGAAGAGAAAGCGCCATCACCAGCCCGATCAGGTAGCGTGCGATCTTCATAAACCTCCCCTCTACTTCACGATGACACTCTTGTCGGCCTCGACCTTCACCTTCTGCTCAATCGGCTGGCCCGACGTGGGTACGATCTTGACATCGTAATCACCGGGATTCAGCAGCAATGCCTGACTGCCGTTGTTGAACTCGCCGGCGTGTCCCATAAACCTGCCGTTGACGTAGACCGCGGCGAACTTGTCGGCCGAACGCGTGTGAACCATGCCGAACGGCGGCTTCGCGGGCGGCAATTCCTTCAGCGCCTGTTTAATCGTGGTCTTCTTGCCTGCCACGATGTTCACCTTCGAGTTGTACTCCTCGTAGCGCGGATCTACCAGTTTGACCTGGTGCTCCCCGGCCGGCACGGAATAGGTCCGTGCAATCCGAAAGTTCGCGGCGGGCCCCAAATACTTCCCGTCCAGGAATACGCCGGCCCGTCCCGTGTTCGCTTTCACGCTCAACGACCCGGTCTGTTGCGCGGCCAGTGGCAGGGCCGCTAATGCCAGAATCACTGCTCCGATACGTATCGTCATAACCTCCTCACAAATAGACATCTCTGTTGCATTCTATGCCCGCAAGGGCGAAGCCGGGGAAGCGAAGCCTCCGCGGTAAACAAAAGCCGGGCAGCACCCTCGTTGCCCGGCTTCTGGTGGACCTAAGGAACTCCCGTCACCTGACGAATACCGATATCGTGACGCTTACGGTCTGTCCTCCAGGTCCGTATGCGGTCAACGTATAGGTTGTGTTCGTGATCGGGTTAACTGTGATCGAGCCGTTCGGCTGCAGCGATTGCGGCGCCAGCTCATTGCCGACAATCACCACCGAAGTGGCGTTCTGCGTCTGCCACGACAGCGTCACGGGGTTGCCCGCGGCGGTGGACGTAACAGGATCCGACGTGAACGACAGGATTCGCACCTGTCCGACGTTGACCGTGACATTGCCCTGGATCTGGCCCTGGCCATTCGAGGCGGTCAGCGTGTAGGTAGTGGTCTGGGTCGGACTGACAGTGGCGCAATCATTCGCGCCCAGATTGCTCCCGACGCTCGGCGTAATACTGATCGACGTAGCGCCGTTCACCTGCCAGCAGAGTTTGGTGGATTGGCCGGCATCGATGTTCTGCGGAGTCGCGACAAAGGTCACGATCGACGGAACCGATGCGGCTGCGACCGTCACGGTCACCGGAGCGGTCACGGAGTGGCCCGAGGAATCGCTCGCGGTCAGCGTGTAGGTCGTGGTCTGGCTCGGCTTCACCGTAGTGCTGCCGTTTGCCGTCACCGTACCCACCCCGCTGATGCTCACGGTGGTGGCGCCGCTCGTCGTCCAGCTCAATGTGCTGCTCGCTCCCGGAGCGATGTTCAGCGGGCTCGCCTCGAACCGGATGATCTGCGGATTGCCCGTGCCGCCCACCGTTACGGTAACGGTGGAGTTCACGGTGCCTCCCGGACCGGTCGCGCTCAAGGTGTAAGTCGTGGTCGTCGCCGGGGTCACCGAGACCGAACCGGAGTGCGAATCCACGCTGCCCGGACCGGGGTTGATGGTCACGCTGGTGGCGTTCTCCACCACCCACGTCAGGGTCGTAGGCTGGCCCGGATCGACATTGGCCGGGCTCGCGCTGAACTGCAGGACGCGGACCTGGCTCGGCGAAGAGGTCGAAACGGTAGTCGTCGCGGTTCCCTTCAGGCCGTCGGTATTGGTCACCGTCAGGCGGAACGCGTAAGTCTGTCCGGCGGCCGCGGGGAAGGTCGCGGTTGCGGTATTCGCGTTGGCGATCGCCACCGTCGGGCCGGAGATCTGCGTCCACGCATAGGTCAGCGTTTCGCCCAGCGGATCGTAAGAACCGGTTCCGTTGAGAGTCACGGTGCCGGCGGAAACGCCATTCTGGTTCGGACCGGCGTCCGCGATCGGCGGGCTGCTGCCTACGCGGCGAGTGCCGAATTCGTAGCGGATGCGCGGAACATCCATCGGCACCGGCGTCGACGTCTTCGCGTATTCCTTCGGCTTGATGTAATTGCCGAATTCGAGGCCGAAGACCAGGCGGCCGCTGCCGGCCGACTGCACGTATGTTTCGTTGTAGCTGGCTTCCGCCGTAAACGCGAGGTGCGGCGAGAAGGGTTGCGTCAATTTCAGGTTGACGCCCGGACGAGCATCGCGGCCGTCCTCGCGCATCTTGAGATACGCCAGGTCGCCGGACACGAAGGCGTCACCCCAGGTTCCGACCAGGAAGTTGACACCCTGTTGGTTCACCACGCGGGCGAAGGTCTGGAGGTACGCCCCCGGAGCCAGTTCCACGCTGTTCAACACGGCGTAATTCTTGAAGCCGCGGGTCACAAACGCTCCCACACGGCCGCGGTTGAATACGTAGTCCAACAGGAACGCGGCCTGTCCCAGGCTTCCGCCCTGCTGATACTGGCTGAATTCCAGGAACTTCATGCTGGCGAAACCGCCGGCCTGAACCGCACCCCAGCGATGCAGAAGACCGATATCGAACTGGCCTTCCTTGCTCCCCGGATAGTACATGAATTCGCCCTGGGCCTGGACGGCGCTGTGGCCGTCTCCGCCAAACGGCGAAAAGTACTGGCCGCTGCCGCTGAAGGTGAATCCTCCGCGGTTGGTCGGTCCGTAAGTGGGACCGATATTCATCCCG
Organism: Terriglobia bacterium; assembly: GCA_963796675.1. Taxonomy (GTDB): domain Bacteria; phylum Acidobacteriota; class Terriglobia; order Bryobacterales; family Bryobacteraceae; genus CAWCDJ01. The sequence goes on along the minus strand of CAWCMS010000006.1, from coordinate 181,505 downwards.
AGCAGCGTGAACTTCTTGTTGCGTCTCTGCGCTTCGTCCACGGCGCCGATCGCTTGCGTGTGCGCGATGTCCTCGGTCTGCTTCGCGGTGAGCGGCTTGGGTTCGTTCGCGATCTGGTCCTTCAGCGCATTCTGCTGGTTGCGCAGATCGGCGACCTCGCCCTTCAGCCGGTCGTTCTCTCCCTGAAGATTCTTCAGGGCGGCGAGAATATCGTCCAGCTTGTCGAGCCGCTTCAAAATCTGTTCGCAGCATTCCTGCTGCTTCTTCATGGCCTCGAGCAGCGTTGGCAGGATGTCGCTGATGCCGCCTTCCTTGATCAGCTTGCCGGTGCCGTCCGTTACGGTCAGCACCACGCGCCGGTTCATGAACCGGCCTTCCTTCGCGCCTCCCTGGACCTCGGGATTCCGCTTGCCGTCGCCGGCGGTCGAAACCTGGTCCGGAGACACGCCATAATGCACGAGAAATGCCTTCACCGCTTCGGCGCGGCGTACCGCCAATTTGTCGTTATATGTGTTCGAGCCGATGTGATCGGTATGCCCGGTTACCTTGACGTGATAATCCTTGTGCTGCGACAAGAGATCGGCCAGGCGTAGCAGACTCGGATATCCGTCCGACAAGGTCGACGAATTAAACTCGAAGTTGATCTCTTCCCAGTCGTCCTTGGCCTGTCCACCCGTGTTTAGCCCCTGCGCATACAGACACGTGGCAAAGAGTGCGAACGCGCCTATCGCCGCTATTTTTTTCATCTGGTTGTAAACTCCTCAACTAGCCGCATGTGCGAGAAAAACCGAAACTCGCGGGGAAGTGCTCTGTGTGACGGAGCGTTGCCGTCAGCAAACTCCCACTGCGAGCAGCATATGTTTAGAATACAACCCTTTTTTCGCAATTCCGCGAGAATTTCCCGCAATCGGTACTGCCGGCGAGGGTTCGAAGTCGCACAAATCACAGCGCAATTGCTCGCCTCTAATGTGTTTTCTGTATATCATTCGCAAACCCTTGCGCCGGAATGCGACAATGAGCCTGTGAGGCTGCGAGCGGGCAGTCGCTCCCGGAAACGGGAGAGGAAAGTCCGGTCTCCACAGGGCAGCGTGCCGGCTAACGGCCGGGGGTCCGATTCTTCGGGCTACGGAAAGTGCAACAGAAAATATACCGCCCCGGAAACGGGGTAAGGGTGAAATGGTGCGGTAAGAGCGCACCGCGCCGGGAGCAATTTCGGCGGCATTGCAAACCCCACGCGGAGCAAGACCAAATAGGGGAGGAGGGACGGCCCGTCCCGCTCAACTTCCGGGTAGGTCGCTAGAGCCGGTCAGCAATGTCCGGCCAAGATGAATGACTGCCGCCTGCAAGGGTACAGAAACCGGCTTATAGCTCGCAGCCTCGCATTTGTTACCCGAGTTCCCGCGTGATGTCTTCGAGCACTTCGTGCGCACGCTCGGAGCGCATCTCAGCATTCATCCGGCGCAGCGCGACTCCGATGATGTCGCGATGATGCAGTTTCGCGCCCGGCCCCATCGAGCTCACTTCCAGCCACAAACGGTGCGCCAGGTCGATATCCGCCGGCCACAGGCGCGGTGGATGCGGCCCGAGATTGAAGAACACCACGTCCTTCTGATTCTCGAGGACCAGTTCCAGCGAAAGCGCCGGACGCGGCTCCGGAAGGCGCTCCCAGCAATCGCCGACGCGCGCACCCTGCTCGGAAGGCGTCAGTGCCGGAGAAAGCCCCATCACGATCCGCGACGCCTGCAGCCGGGCCGCGCTCTGCACAACCGCTTCATAGGGGTCCGCGCCGGGGACCACCATCAACTCCACGTGTTTCCCCGTCTTTTCCGCCAGCGCCACCACGCGCGTGAAGACAGTGGTTTCCGCGGCGGAGAAGATCTGGGCGCCATCCCGAATCACCTTCCGCACCGAGAGCACCACGATATCCATCTTGCGCGTGTCCGTCTTGTGCAGAATGCGTTCCAGGTGCTGCAGTCGGTGCGGATTGCGGACCGCCACCAGCACGGCGCCGGGCCGGACGTTCACCACCGCCGCGGATACCTCGTCGTGCGTGTCCAGGCGGAACTTCTCGAGTTCCCCGCCCTGGCCCTGGCGGTGCTTCCGGTTGTAGAGGTCGGATAACTCGAAGACGATGAAAAACACCACCGTGAATATGACGCCCGAGATCGTGGCGACTTTCTTGGTGAGTACGTTGATGATCGCCAGTGCGAAGAGCGACACCGTGATCATCATCAATCCCAGCGGCACTTCGAGCTTCCCGATATGGAAGTTCAGCGGCACCTTCCATTCGCGGCCTTCGGGCTGCTTGTAGCGCAGCACCAGCACCGAGAGCGCCTTCATCGCGAAACTCCAGACCACGCCGAAGGCGTACGCCTGGCCCAGCATTTCGACGTCGCCTCGGCTGATCACGATGGTCACCAATTGCAGCACGACGATCAGGTTGATGAGCCGCGACGTGGTTCCGTACTTGAAGTGCGGCTGGCGAAACCAGGAAGGCAGCACACCGTCCTCGGCCACGCGGTTGAGCACGCCGTTCGAACCGATGATGGCCGTGTTCACCGCGCCCGCCAGAATCAGGGTGCCCACCAGCACCACGAACCCATGGAACAGCAGCCGCAGAGGAAGGGGCCCTACCAGGTACATCGCCAGGCCGCCGATCAGGTTATCGAGGAACCGGCCGCGCGCGGCGTCCGGGATGATCATCACCGCAAAAAACGAGACCAGCGACGTGAACAGCAGGCTGTAGAGGAAGATCACCAGCCCTGCGCGCTCCAGGTTCTTCAGCTTGGGATGCGCGATTTCGCGGTTCACCTGCGCCAGGCTCTCTTCGCCGCTCATTGCCAGTAAAGAGTGGCCCAATCCGACGAGGATGGCGATTACCGTAATGGACGGCGCCACTGTACCTTTCAGCCAGCCGAGGGCATTCGGATTAAACTTCAGGTTCGCGGGTGTCGGCAGAGGCACCGGGTTGTAGCCGTTCTTGAGGATTGTCATCAGGCACCACGCGATCAGGATCACTACCATCACGCTCGTGACCTGCATGATGCGCAGCGCCTTCTCGCTCGATTCGTGGATCCCGATGATATTCTTGCGCCAGAAGTAAAGCGTCACCACCGCTGCGAAACAGGCAGCGAAATATTGCGGATGGACGCGCATGCCGGCGATTCCCAGACGCTCGCCCAACTCGTTGATCAGGCCGCCCAGGTAGAGGCCCGCGCTGACTCCGCTGATCGGGCCGGTCAGCACGTAGTCGAACATCAGCGCCGACACCGAAAACTTCGCCAGCGTCCCGCCCATGGCTTCGTGCACCACCCGGTAAACGCCGCCCCGGACAAACATCGAACAGCTCTCGATGTAAATGGCGCGGACCGCGTAGGAGAACAGCATGATCGCCAGGATGAACCACGGCGCCGCCTTGCCGATCGCCTGTTCGGCGATGCCTCCCACGTAATACGCCGAAGATGCCAGGTCGCTCAATACGATCGCGGCAGCCCGCCAGAACGATATGAACGAGAGCATGACAGTGGTCGCAATGACCACCTTGACCGTTTCCGGCCGCGTCCCGGTTGTCACGGAAATATCTCCTCGATCACCATTACGGTGACTTTCAAATTCGCCTGCGAGGTTAGCTGACGGGCTGGAGCTTGAAAGTACTCCGTCCTTGCGGACTGCGCCCCGACTACTTGGGTCCCCCGCCTCCAGGTGGAGCTCGGCGTCCTTATACTAACATGGGGCATGGATTCCGAAGCGTTGGCGCACGCCGTGATCGAACGGCTTCACCACGCGGGACACCGGGCATACCTGGTTGGAGGCTGCGTCCGGGATCTGTTGCTTGGGTACAAACCCCAGGACTACGACGTCGCCACCGACGCTCGCCCCGACCGCATCATGGACCTGTTCCCTCGCTCCGGCCGGGTCGGCGCGCATTTCGGAGTGGTCCTCGTACGCGACGTCTTCTCGCAGGTGGAGGTGGCCACCTTCCGCAGCGACCACGATTACACCGACGGCCGCCGGCCTTCCTACGTTCATTTCGAAAGCGACCCGCAGCAGGACGTTCTGCGCCGCGACTTTACCATCAACGGTTTGATGCTCGAGCCGGAGACCGGTGAAATCCTGGATTACGTCGAAGGCCGCCGCGATTTAAAAGCCCGGATAATCCGCGCCATCGGCGATCCGGAGGAGCGCTTCCGCGAAGACCACCTGCGAATGCTGCGCGCCATCCGCTTCGCCGCGCGTCTCCATTTTGACATCGACGAACCGACCTTCCAGGCGATCGAGCGCCGCCATTCCGCGGTGCTCGATGTCTCGGCGGAGCGCGTGCGCGACGAACTGGTTCGGATCCTCACGGAAGGCGGCGCGCGCCGCGGCTTCGAAATGCTCGATGCCACCGGCCTGCTCGCCGATATCCTGCCCGAGGTAGCGGCGATGAAGGGCGTCGAGCAGCCGCCCGAGTATCATCCCGAAGGCGACGTCTGGACCCACACGCTGCTGCTGCTCGAACAGCTTCGCGAACCCTCCCCGACACTCGCGCTCGGTGCCCTGCTCCACGATGTCGGCAAGCCTGCCACCTTTCGCGTGGCGGAGCGCATCCGCTTCGACGGACATGTGGAAGAGGGAGTCCGCCTCACGGGAACCATCATGAACCGCCTGCGATTTTCGCGCGACGATACCGAACAGGTGGAAGCCCTGGTCGCCAATCACATGCGATTCAAAGACGTGCCGCGGATGAAAGAAAGCACTCTCAAGAAGTTCTTACGGATGCCGGACTTCGACGAGCACCTGGAACTCCACCGGCTCGACGTGCTTTCGAGCAACCGCAATCTCGAGACATGGGAGTTCGTGCGTTCGAAGCTCAGCGAGCTCTCGCATGAAGAACTGCATCCCGAGCGTCTCCTCAGCGGCGCCGACCTCATCGCCGCCGGTTATGAACCCGGCCCGCGATTCTCGGAAATCCTCGTGGCCGTCGAAGAGGCGCAACTGGAAGGCCGCATCCAGACGGCCGGTGAAGCGATGGCGTTCGTGCGTACCCGATTCCCCCAGTAAGAGGGATGTGCCCTTCTCCACACAAGCCCCTCAACTTTAGCGCTCCATTCGTAATATGATGGATACCGCACTCGGAGACCAATGGGACTTGACCGCCTTGCCGCGCGTCTGCTCTTCCTCGGAGCAATCGCCGGTTCCAGCTTGACTCTGGCGCAATCCGCGCTCGATCGAAACTTCACGCAAACCGTCCGCCCCTTTGTCGCGACTTATTGTGTCGCCTGCCACAGCGGCGGTTCTCCCGCCGGGGGCCTGGACCTTCGCTCTTATACCACCCTCGCCACCGTAGTCCGCGATTATCCGCGCTGGAATCGCGTCCTCGAAAAGCTGGCCGCCGAAGAGATGCCGCCGAAAGCGATGCCGCAGCCTCCCGCCGTCGCTCGCCAGGCCGTTATCGAATGGATCGAAGCCGTGCGCGCCGGCGAAGCGCAGAAACACGCGGGAGATCCGGGCGTCGTGCTGGCCCACCGCCTCAGCAACTCCGAGTACAACTACACCATCCGCGACCTGACCGGCGTCGACATCCAGCCGACCCGCGAGTTTCCCGTCGATCCGGCCAATACCGCCGGCTTCGATAACTCGGGCGAATCGCTCACCATGTCGCCCGCGCTGCTCGGTAAGTATCTGCAGGCCGCGCGCGAAGTCGCCGATCACATGGTGCTGACACCCGACGGCATCAATTTCGCGCCGTATCCGATGCTCGTCGAAACCGATCGCGAAAAGTACACGATTCAACGAATCGTGAATTTCTACGCGAGTCAGCCGACCGACTACGCCGACTATTTCCAGGCGGCATGGCGCTACAAGCACCGCGGCACGAGCGGAGTCACACTCGCCTCAGTCGCCGTCGAGTCGAAGATTAGCCCGAAGTATCTGCCCCTGGTTTGGGAGCTGCTCGAAGGTACCGATCACAATGCCGGACCGCTCGCGAAGCTGCGGGCCATGTGGAACGCGCTCCCGGCCCCCGGCGCGAAGGACGCGGATCAACTGCGGGCGAAATGCACGGAGATGCGCGATTTCGTGGTGCGCATCCGCAAGGACACCGCAATGGAGTTCGCCGCGCCTGTGGTCCACGGCCTGAGCCCGACCTCGCAGCCGCTGATGAATTGGAAGCTCCGCCAATTTGCGGCGCATCGCCGCGATTTCGACCCCAAAGCGCTGCGCCTCGCCAGCGACCCTCCCCTGGTTGCACCGCCGATTTCCAAGTACGCGGGCCTCGGTCAGGAAGCCGCTGTACGCGCGGCCGCTCTCATGCAGAAATCGCGGGCGGCCGATCCGGACCTGGTGGTGCCGGACGGCCAACTGCCGCGTTACGAAGCCGCCGTGGCGCGCCTCGCCAATGTTTTTCCCGACGCTTTCTACATTCGCGAGCGCGGCCGCTTTTATCCGGACGATTCCGAAGACAAGGGCCGGCTCCTGAGTGCGGGTTATCACAACGTGATGGGCTACTTCCGCGACGATCGCCCGCTGATGGAGCTGATCCTGGATGATCAGGGTCAGAAGGAACTGAACCGCCTCTGGCTGGAGTTCGATTTCATCGCCGATTACTCCCGGCGCACCTGGGTGCAGTATTACTTCAACCAGAGCGGCGAGGTATTGGGCAAGGGCCGCGAGTCGGGCAGCGTACGCCCCTCCGACAACGAAGTGAGCGCCGCGCCGGTCATTTTCGGCCTGCGCGAGGAGTATCTGGCGAAGGCCGCGCCGAGCAACAATCCGGTGGCGATGGATGCCATCCGCTATCACTTCCAGTGGGTCAACGAGACTTTGCGGTCCGTCGAAAAGGTACGTACCGAGGCCGAACCGCACCATCTCGACGCTCTTCTCGCCTTCGCCGCGCGCGCCTACCGCCGCCCGCTTTCCGAGGCCGAACGCAAGGAGATGATCGCGTTCTACCACTCGCTGCGCGACAAGAGCGGCCTCACGCACGAAGAGGCGGTCCGCGATTCCATTGTCCGCATCCTGATGTCGCCCAAGTTTTTCTACCTGGTGGACGACGGCAGCGGCACCACATCCGCCATCGAACCGCTCTCCGGAGACAGCCTGGCCAGCCGCTTGAGTTACTTCCTGTGGTCGAGTATGCCGGATACCCGGCTGATGTCGCTCGCCGCCGGCGGCGAACTGAGCAAGCCCGCCGTGCTGGCCGCTGAGGTACGTCGCATGCTGCAGGACAGCCGGGCGCAGGCACTCTCCGTGGAGTTCGGCGGCAACTGGCTCGATTTCCGCCGCTTCGAAGAACACAACGCCGTCGACCGCGCGCGTTTCCCGAGCTTTACCAACGACCTCCGCGAAGCCATGTTCCAGGAGCCCGTGCGGTTCCTCGACTACGTATTCCGCGGCGACCGTTCCCTGCTCGACCTGCTCTACGCCGATTACACCTTCGTCAATCCCGTACTGGCCCGCCACTATGGAATGCCCGAGCCCGCGGGTGGCGCCGACCACTGGGTCCGCATCGACGATGCGGGCCGCTACGGACGCGGGGGCCTGCTGCCCATGTCGGTGTTCCTCACGCTCAACGCTCCGGGCCTGCGCACCAGTCCCGTGAAGCGAGGCAACTGGGTCGTCAAACGGATTCTCGGCGAAGTCATCCCTCCGCCTCCGCCGAACGTGCCTGAATTGCCCGCCGATGAAGCCAAGCTCGATCTGCCCCTGCGGGACATGCTCGCCAAGCATCGCCAGAATCCGGTGTGCGCTGCCTGCCACGCGCGCTTCGATTCCTTCGGCCTCGCCTTCGAGGGCTATGGACCGGTCGGCGAGCGCCGCTCGAAAGACCTCGCCGGACATACCGTGGACGCGCGCGCCGATTTTCCGGGCGGAGTGGAAGGCACCGGCCTCGAAGGTCTGAGAGCCTACATCCGCGAACACCGGCAGAACGATTTCGTGGACAATTTCAGCCGCAAGTTGCTGGCGTACGCCCTGGGGCGGTCGCTGGTGCTTTCGGACGACCCGCTCGTGGAGCGGATGGATAGCCTGATGGCCGCCAATGGCTACCGGCTCGAACCGCTGGTGGAGGCCATCGTCACCAGCAAGCAGTTCCTGAATAAGCGGAACGATTCCCTGGTCGCAGAAAGGTAAAGGAAGATGCCCGATCGAACCCAGATTGCGCGCCGCACGGTCCTTCGCGGAGCGGGATGCGCCATGGCCCTGCCGTGGCTCTCTTCGCTTTCCGCCTTCGCCGACACCACGCCGCCCGCCGCCGCCTTCCCCAAGCGTTTCGCGGTGCTGTTCATGGGCAATGGCGTGAACGAAGATCACTGGGGAGCTGAGGGCTCCGGCGCCGACATGAAACTCAGCCAGACGCTTGGGCCCCTCGAACCGCTCAAACAGAAGATCAACGTCATTCACGGTCTCTTCGATCAGCCGACCACCGGCATGGGCATCCATCCGGCCCAAACCGGCGGCCTCCTTTCCGGCGCGAAAATTCAGAAGGGCGCAATCATTCGCGCGGGCATCACCGTCGACCAGATGATCGCCAACCAGATCGGCCAGGATACCCCGCAGCCGAGCATCGTGCTGGCCTGCGAGCAGCCCATGACGGGCTACCACGAGACCAATTTCTCGATGGCCTACAGCTCGCACATCTCCTGGCAGACGCCGGACTCGCCCGTTCCCAACGAGGTCTACCCCTCGCTTGCATGGGACAATCTGTTCGAAAACCGCGGCAGCCTGCGCAATATGAGTGTGCTCGATCGCGTGATGGACGATGCCGCCGCGCTGACGAAAGAGATCAGCTCCACCGACAAGATCAAGCTCGACGAATACCTCACCAGCGTCCGCGAGGTCGAAAAGCGCGTCGACAGCACACGCAAGAACAAAGCTGCTGCGGAGGACCAGGCTAAGCAGCAGAACCGGCCGGTGTTTTCGATGCCGCGGCCCGCGAACGGCCTGCCGGAAGACCTCCGCGAGCACGCGCGGCTGATGTGCGACGTCATCGCCATCGCCTTCCAGACGGATAAGACCCGCGTCGCTTCGCTCGTCCTGGCGCGCGATCTGTCGGCGCTCTACTACCCCTTCCTCGGCGTCAGCGAAGGCCATCACGCTGCCTCGCACAACAACCTGTCGGAAGGCTACGAGCGCATCTCGCGCTTCCACCTGAGCCAGCTCGCCTATCTCGCCGCCAAGCTCGACAGCATGCCCGAAGGCGACGGCACCGTGCTCGACCACTCCTGCCTCATGTGGCTCTCGAACATGTGGATCGGACGCAAGCACGATAATTCGCGCCTGCCGCTGGTACTCGCCGGAGGCCTGGGCGGCACGCTCCAAACCGGCCGCACCCTCAACTATGTCGACGCGGGCGACTCCAACCGCAAAGTGTGCAGTCTCTATCTTTCATTGATGGACCGCTTTGGCATAAAGCTCGACCATTTCGGCGACTCCGAAACCCGACTGCAGAATCTCTGAAGTTTTTTCGCCGCGTCTCGTAACCTTTTCGCCGGCGCAAAGTATAACGGTCAATGGCCGCTATCCTGCGCGATCTTATTTATTCTTTGCGCACGCTGCGCAAGTCCCCGGTGTTTCTCGCCGTCGCCCTGCTTTCGCTCGCCCTGGGTATCGGCGCCAACACCGCCATCTTCACGTTGATCCACCAACTCGTTCTGCAGCCGCTCCCCGTGCACGATCCCGAGCAGCTCGTCATGCTCGCCGGCCGCGGGCGCCATTACGGCGGCAACAACGGGCCGGAGCGCCTTTCTTACCCGATGTACCAGCAGATCCGCGACCAGAACCAGGTCTTCAGCGGCATGTTCTGCACCTATCCCACCACCGTCAGCGCCACCTTCGATGGCCGCACGGAACTGATTGGCGCCGATATGGTCTCCGGCAACTATTTCCCGGTGCTCGGAATCGGCGCGGCGGTGGGCCGCGTCTTCAACGCTTCGGACGACTTGATCCAGGGCGGCCATCCGCTCGCCGTGCTCAGCTACGGCTACTGGCGCGCCCGCTTCGGCGCGGACAAGTCGATCGTCGGAAAGCAGATTGTGGTGAACGGACGCTCCCTCACCATCATCGGCGTGAGCCAGGCCGGATTCGATGGCGTGGAGCCCGGGCGCGCGCCGCAAATCCGCATCCCCGTCACCATGATCGACTTCTTGCCGCGCAGCGACTTTGCCCGCCTGAATGATGACCGTTTCCGCTGGGCCGAGGTCTTCGGCCGCATGAAACCCAGCGTGACCGTCAAACAGGCACAGGCTTCGCTGCAGCCGCTCTTCCACCAGATCCTCAATCGCGAAGTCACCGAGAAGCCGTTCTCCAAAGCTTCTCCGATCGTCAAACAGGAATTCCTGAAGATGTGGATGGAAGTGATGCCCGGTTCAAAAGGCCGATCGAACATGCGCCGGGCCTATGCCAAACCGCTGTTCGCCCTGATGGCGATCGTCGGCCTGGTGCTGCTGATCGCCTGCTCGAACCTGGCGAACCTGTTGATCGCGCGCGCCTCGGCCCGCCAAAGAGAAATGGCGATCCGTCTGGCGCTCGGAGCGGCACGCGGCCGGCTGGTGCGCCAACTGTTGATGGACAGCTTCGTCCTGGCTGTGGCTGGCGGAGCCCTGGGAGTGGGACTGGCGGTCCTGATCGACCAGGCGCTGATCGACTTCCTACCGTCCGGCCACACTCCGCTCTCTCTTTCGAGCACGCCGGACTGGGCGGTGCTCGCCTTCACGTTTGCGGTCTCGGTCGTGGCGGCCTCTCTCTTCGGCCTGGTCCCCGCCCTGCAATCCACCCGGCCGAAATTGGCCGATACCTTGAAGGACCAGGCGGGCGGTGTCATCCGTGGAGGCTCCGCTGGATTGCGCAAAGGCTTGGTGGTCGCGCAGGTTTCGCTCTCTTTGCTGTTACTGGTCGGCGCCGGACTCTTCCTTCAGAGCCTTCGCAACCTGAAGACGTTGAACCCCGGATTCGATGTGCACAACCTCGCGGCCTTCGATGTGAATCCCACCATGAGCCGCTACGACGTCCCTTGGACCCGCGACTATTACCGCCGGCTGAGCGAGAAGCTGAGCCTGTTGCCCGGCGCGTTCTCGCACGCGTTCGCCGTCGTACCGCTGCTCGAAGACAACGAATGGGATAACTGGGTGACGATCGAAGGATACTCCGCCAAACCCGACGAGCGGCCCGACCCGCACATGCAGTATTGCAGCCCCGGCCTCTTCCGGACGCTGAACATCCCCGTCCTGCTGGGCCGCGACTTCACTGAGCGCGACATCGCCGGCGCGCCCAGGGTCGGAATCGTCAACCAGAAATTCGTCAAGCGCTATTTCGGCGACGCCAACCCGCTCGGCCGCCACATCGGCATGGGAATCGATCCCGGCACCAAGACCGACATCGAAATCGTAGGCGTCGTGGGCGATACCAAGTACGAAAGTATGCGGGAAGAGATTCCTTACGAGCTCTACATCCCTGCCCCGCAGAGTAACTTCGTGAACGGGATGACCGTGTACGTGCGGACCCCAGGCGACCCTGCAAGCCTCTTCAACTCTTTGCGCGCAGCGGTTCGCGCCGTGGATGCGAACGTGCCGATGTACGACATGCGCACGGTGGACGACCAGGTCGAGATTTCACTTCTGACCGAGCGGTTGCTCGCCACGCTCTCGAGCATCTTCGGCTGCCTGGCGACACTGCTGGCCGCATTGGGCCTGTATGGCGTCATGGCCTTCATGGTGGCGCGCCGCACGCGCGAAATCGGCATCCGTATGGCGTTGGGCGCGCGGCAAACGTCGGTGGTGTGGATGGTGATGCGGGAGACCCTGATGCTCGCGGCCATCGGCGTGGCCATCGGCCTGGCCGGCGCCTACGGTGTGACGCGGTTGATCCAGGCGCAACTGTTCGGCGTTCAGGCCAATGACCTCCTGACGATGGCCGCCGCGTCGCTTGGAATCGCGGGCGTCACCGCACTCGCCGGCTACGTCCCCGCCCGCCGCGCCACTGCCATCGACCCTATGACCGCCCTCCGCTGGGAATAGGTGGGACAGGCATCCTGGCCTGCCTGCCTTTGACTTTCACAGAACCGGGCAGGCCAGGAGGCCTACCGTACTTACTACCTTGACATTCTACCTAGATCGTCTATCATTCTAGATAGAATGCCTTCCAAGAAGACCGACCTCCTCCAGGGTACGCTCGACCTGCTGATCCTCAAGACCGTGGCTCACGGCCCGATCCACGGCTACGGCATCGCCCAGCGCATCCTGCTCGTCTCGAAGGAGACCCTGCAGGTGCAGCAGGGGTCGCTCTACCCCGCCCTGCATCGCCTCGAACGGAAAGGCCTTCTCAAATCCGAATGGGGAGAATCGGGCAACGGCCCCATGGCTAAGTTCTACGTGCTCACCGCGGCGGGCCGGAAGCACCTGCAAGAAGAGATGAAGCAGTGGCAACGCTACGCCGGAGCCGTCGCTCTGGTGCTCGAATCATAGGAGGAGCCATGCGCCTTTTCCGCAGCCGGAAAGAGACTGAACTGGAGCGCGAGATCGCACACCACTTGCATCATCTCGCCGCTGAGTACCAACGCAGGGACATTCGCGCGAAGAGGCCCTCCGCATGGCCCGGCGCGAGTTCGGCGGAGCCACGCAAGTCAAGGAGAACTGCCGCGACGAACGCCGCGGCGCCTGGTGGAACGGCCTTTGGCAGGACCTCGCATTCGGCATTCGTATGATGCGGCGCACGCCCGTCATTACGGTTGCTGCGGCGCTCTCCCTTGCCCTCGCGATCGGCGCCAATACCGCGATCCTTTCGCTCATGGACGTCATCCTCTGGCGCGACCTGCCCGTTCCCGACCCGCAGCAACTTACCCTGGTGAACTGGCAGGGAGGCGGACGGGGCGTCGTGGACGGCGCATCGGGAAGCCAGCAATTCGGCATCGCCGATTTTTTCTCGCAGCGCAGTTATCAGGCCCTGCGGGAGGTGGTCGCCGGACGCGCGCGCCTGGCGGCGTATGAGTTCCCCGACCAGGTCAGTGTCAGCTACCGGGGCCGCGCCGCGGTGGCCCAGCAGCGTCCGGTCAGCGGCAATTTTCTCCCGACCCTCGAAGTAAAGCCGGAGTTCGGCCGGATCTCCTCCGATGGGGATGACACCTATGGCGCCGCACCGGTAGTCGTGGTGTCGCATCGCTTCTGGGTGCGGGCACTCGGCTCCGACCCCGGCGCCGTCGGCGCCACCCTCAGTATCAACAATCACCCGTACACCATCGCGGGTGTGCTGGAGCCCCAATTCTACGGCCTGCTTCCGGGGGATTCGACAGAGATCTACTGTCCCATCCACCAGGTACAGCGGAGCCGCGGCTTCCCGAAGATCGAAGATGACCGTTTTTGGGGCACCCAACTCATCGCTCGCCGCGCACCTGGCGTCGCCGATGCGCAGATACAGGCGGTCATGCAATCGGTCTTTCCCTCCACCTGGAACGGACAGCCGAAAGACCCTTCGCGCTCGCCGAAGATCCTGCTGCAAGAAGGCAATCGCGGCCTGGGCTCGATGCGCGAGGAATTTCGCAGCCCGCTGCTGGTCTTGGGCGGTCTGGTCGGATTGCTGCTGCTGATCGCCTGCACCAACATCGCGAACCTGCTTCTGGCACGCGCCGTCGCCCGCCAGAAGGAAGTGGCGATGCGGGTCTCGCTCGGCTGCAGCCGCGCCCGCCTCATGCGGCAGTTCCTGACGGAGAGCGCGCTCCTGGCACTGTTGGGAGGTGCGCTGAGCATCCTGGTCGGCTATCTGACAGCGAACCTCCTGGGGCAGTTTCTCGCCTGGCGCGACAGTCTTCCGATCGCCGTCGTTCTGGATGGCCGGATCTTCGCGACGGCCGCCATGATGACCGCGGCGGCACTCGTCGTCTTTGGGCTCTTCCCCGCCTGGCAGGGGTCGCGGATGCCCAACGCCGCGTGGCTCAAGCAAGGTGCGGGAAGCATCGGCGAAGGACCCCGCCGGCGATGGAATGCAGGCCGCCTCTTCGTGATGGCGCAGATGGCGCTGTCCGTCGTCCTGGTGATGACGGCGGTGGTCTTCACCCGGAATCTCACCGCGATCGAATCGTCCGACCCCGGCTTCGACCGGCACAACCTGGTGATGTTCGGTACCCGCCCGGGGACATCGGGCTATAACAAGGCCGCGTTGCCGCAGTTCTACCTTGAACTCGAACGGCGCCTGGCAGCAACCCCCGGGGTTTCGGGTGTCGGACTCGTCGCTTTGCGCCCCATGAACATCGGCGGCTGGTGGGATAGCGTCCGCATTGTCGGCCAGACGGAATCCTATAATGTGTCTCTCAACGCCATCACTCCCAGCTACCTGCCGCTGTATGTGCCCCGCATGGTCGCCGGCCGCAACATCACCCTTGCTGATGTCAGCGCCGGCGCCAAGGTCACAGTGATCAGTGAAGACCTGGCACGCAAATTCGGCGGCACCCAAGTCGTGGGAGGCACGCTCGAGATGACTGATGGACCGCCCGGAAAGCCCGGCCCCCGCTATGAAATCGTCGGCATCGCGCCGGTAATCTCGGCCACCTCCATGAAGGATCGGCCATACGTCGTATGGCTTCCCTTTGAGAAAGACCGCACCGAAGCAACCGTGGTCGTGCGCACCGGCCTCCCCCCGCGAGCCGTATTGCCCGCCATTCGTCAGACCATGAGCCGCATCGATCGGAATCTGCCGATGGTGGACGTCATCACCATGGAGGAGCAGATCTCGAAGATCCTGCAGCGCGAGCGGATGTTCGCTACGCTGTGCAGCGGCTTCGGTGTCCTCGCCCTGGTGCTCTCGGTCGTGGGGCTCTATGGCGTGATTGCGTTCCGTACCTCGCGGCGCCGGAACGAAATCGGCATCCGCCTGGCGCTCGGCGCCGTGCCGAAAGACGTGGCGGCGATGGTGCTGCGCGAAGGCCTAACGGTGGCCGCCGCCGGGATGCTGGCCGGCATCCCGATCGTCTGGCTCGGAGCGAAATACGTCCAGAAGGAACTCACTCGCGCGAAACCGCTCGAGCCGGCATCGTTCCTCGTAGCCCTCGGAGTCCTGCTCGCGGCAGCCGTCGTCGCGGTAGGGATACCGGCACTGCGGGCCTCGACGCTCCATCCCTCGGAGGCGTTGAGGGAGGAATAATCGCCCCTACTGTACTTTCAGGTCGCCTTCCGCCGACCAGTACAGCGCGTCGAACAGCATCGGCAGCGTCGCGTGCGTTTGCGCGCGATGCTGCGGGCGGATGCCGAACAGCACGATCTTCCCCGGGTTCATCTCGACCGTCACCACGGCCGCGCGGCCCAGCATCAGGTCTTCGCCGCGCAGCCATCCCGAGGCGTTCACGCCGGTATTCGGATATCGCGCCACGACGCTCACTTTCTGCGACGAGAAGCCCTCGGTCAGTTGGAAAAACGGCGAGTTGATATAGAAGCCGAACGTGTCCGGCGCCATTCCCCAGCCGACCGGATTCGACGTGTCCACCTGCAGGCTGACCACCGTGCCGGGTGCGAAGTGCTGGTCGCGCGAGAGTGTCCGCTTCAGGTCCTTCACTCCCAGCGGAAACTTATCGAGCACAAAGTCCGAAGCCTCGCCCAACGCCACCAGAGTGCCGCCCTCGGCAACGAAGCGCTTCAGCGCCTCCAGCCCCTCTTCGCCGATCCCGCCGCGATACTCCGGCACGATCGTCTTGTAATCGAGGCCGTTCAGAATCCCGGTGCCGCGCTGGTCGGGCAGAATGATGGCGTCGAATTTCTGGCGAAGCTGGCCCGCCTTGATTTCGGCATTATGCAGCTTGGTATAAGCGAAGTCGTACTGGTCGAGGATGTAACGAGTCCACCCTTCGTCCATCGAGGGGTCGTAGGACTCATAAATTCCGACGCGCGGCTTGTTCAACACCGTCGAAAGCGCCGGCGCTTTCGACGCCGCCGTGGAGACCAGGTCGAAACCTTCTACCGCCTGTTTCCAGGCTTCCGATTTCGCGGCCGCCACAACATAAGGAACGCTGCCGCCGTCCGGCTTGGTCAGGCTGACCTTCGCTCCGGCTCCCAGCAGGCGGTTCACTAGCATCGCAGCCGTCGCCCCGTTGTAGGGGAAGCGCCAGTTGCCGCCCGAGTTCGATGCCTCCAGCCGGTATCGCGGTTTCGACGTCACCGGCTCGAGCGCCAGCCCTTCCGGCAGCGCGGATTTCGCGAACGTCGTCTTCACGCCAAACTGCATCCCGAGCGACCATGCCGAAACGTCGTAGGGCGCCTCCGCCGGCGCGCCGGGCGAACGACGCACTTCGGGATACGTCTGCTTCTCCAGCAGGTCTTTGGCGTAGCGCGCGAACACCTGCGTGAACGGAATCACGAACGTGCCGGCCGGCCAGGTCTTCCCGTCCTGCGTAAACTCGGCCTTCGCGCGATAAACATCCACGCCGCCGATCATCAGCTTGTCGACCAGGTCGACCGCTTCGTCCGGATCGTGCTGCCCGGCCATCGGAATCAGAACCGCGAAGGCCTTCTCCTTGCCGGTTCCGAGCTCACCTTTCTTGCCGGCCTCGATGGTGTTGCGGTTGATGTCGTAGATCTGGCGCAGCAGCGTTTCCCGCCGGTCGGCGGCCGTATCGAGCAGCGCGAAAGTCGAGATCAGCTCGTAGTCGACAATGTCCCGCAGGGTCCACTTGCCGCCCAGCCACGGACGCGGATATTCGGTGCGCGGCGTGATGTCGCGCGGCGCAGGCAGCGGCGCATCCGGCTGTTCGAACTGCCGCCGCCGCTCCGCTTCGAACTCGTTGGTTGCGCCGCCCGGCCCGGTGGCCGTGGAGCGTCCGCCCGTGGCCGGCGCGGCATTCGCCGGCGGACGCGACGGGTCGGCCATCTGCTGCACGGTCGGCGTCGCAATCCGCACGCTCGCCACCTCGGTCAGCAGGCCGACCTCGTTGTGCCACCAGCCGGCCCACGCCATCGCGCCCTCCCAGAAGTTCGTGTAGGTCGAATTGAAGATGATGCCGGTCTTCCCCGCGGCTTCGAGCGCCGCCGCCTGCGACTGCCCGTACAGGCTGTTCAGCCTGTAAATCAGCGGATCGACATTCGGATTGATCGGATCGGTAGCCGGCATGGTGAAGATGCGCGGCCCGCTGGTACCCTGCTGATGCTCGTCCAGCCAGATCGCCGGGAACCACTCGTGCCACAGCACCTTCGCCGTCATCTGGCTTTCCTTCTGCGAGAACAGGTACATGTCGCGATTGTTATCGTGGCCCGTGTAGTTGTGGTAGAGGAACGGCAGAGGCGACAGCCGCGTAAGGCGTATCGACCGTCTTGTTGTACCAGTCGGTCACCATGATCTGTCCGTCGGGATTGAGCGACGGCACCAGCAGGAAGATCACGTTGTCGAGAATCTTGTGGATCTCCGGCGAATCCTCCGTCGCCAGCCGGTAGACGAGTTCGATCACCATCTGCGAGGCGCCGATCTCGGTGGAATGGATATTGTTGGTCACGAAGACAACGGCCTTGCCCGAATGGAAGATCTCGTCGCGCTCGGCGTCGGTCGGTGCGCCGCCCTGGAAATAAAGCTTCCGCTCCAGTTGCTTGTAGTGGTCGATATTCCTGAGGTTCTCCGCCGAGCTGATCTCCATCATCACGAACGGATTGCCGAGCGTCGTGGCACCCAGGTTCCGGAAGCGGACTCGGTCGGACTGCGCCGCCACCTCCTGCATGTACTGGACGATCTTGTCCCAGCGGGCGAGCTTTTTATCGGTCCCGATGCGAAATCCGAAATATTGCTCGGGATTCGGGACAGCGGCGTTGAGTGCGAGAGCGCAGAAAAATAGCGCGGCGGCGATGCGCTTCATCAATGGGTCCTCCAGGGCATCTCAGATTGTAGACGAGTCGCCGCTGGTTTTCCCAGTCAGGACTCTCCAGTTGATCCCCACGTTCAGCTTCTTTTTGGCGTAGTCGAAGCTGCGGACAAGGTCCAACCGCTGCTGCTCTTTTAGGGCCTCCGCCATGATCTCCGGGTGGTTCTCCCGGTACGTCTTCGATCACCATCGGACCCATAAAAGGATGGCCTCCCTTGGCGAGTTCGACAAATCGCGCGAACTCCCAGGCGGGCATTTTCGAAAACGCCTTCCAGAATTCGCCTTCGAGGTACGGCAGCACCGTGGGCGGCCGTCCGGTGATGATTTCGAGCTGCAT
Organism: Terriglobia bacterium; assembly: GCA_963796675.1. Taxonomy (GTDB): domain Bacteria; phylum Acidobacteriota; class Terriglobia; order Bryobacterales; family Bryobacteraceae; genus CAWCDJ01. The sequence goes on along the minus strand of CAWCMS010000006.1, from coordinate 163,365 downwards.
CGAGGATTTCGGGCACAATTCGCGGAAACGCGCCACGAATTTCACGAAATCGACGCAGCCGTCGCCCAGTGCGACCCACTGCGCCGCCGCGCCTCTCGGCACTTCGAAAACCGCCGAATCGCGGACGTGCGTAGTGACCACGTACGGCGCCAGGGTTTCCAGCGTGACGAACGGATCTTCCACGCACCACATCGGGTTGCCCGTATCGAGACACGACGCGACGTAGTCCTTGCCGGACTCTTCGATGATGGTCTTGACCTCGCGGGCCTGCATATCGCCCGAGTGGTTCTCGAGCGCGATCTTTACTCCCAGGTCCAGCGCCTCCTGCGCGCACCGAGCGGAAAACCTGGATGGTCGCCTCCATGTGCGGCTCGATTCCGCCGGGCGTCAGCCGGTCGGCGCTCGATCCCAGGAAGCATCGCATGGCGGTCGCGCCGACCCCTTTGGCCACGCGCAGCCCTTCCAGAATCTGCTCGCGGGCAGGCCGGCCGTTCTTCGGAAACGACTTGCTCGTCGGGCAGATGCAGCCCATTCCGGCATCGATCGAAATGTTCAGCCGCGCCGCCTGGTCTTTCACCTTCTGCAGATAGGCGGGCTCGTAGCTCTCGTAGTCCTCCATCGAAGAAAACTGGATCGTGTCCAGCTTCTGCGACGCGGCGAATTCCAAAAACTGCGGCGCCTTCCAGCGGAATGCGCGGATCGAGTAGGTGTCGAATCCCAGTTTCACGGGAACCTCGGCACCGCTCGCGGTCACGGCGGCGGCCGCCACCGGCAGAGACTGTAGAAACGTGCGGCGCAACATGCTGCTACTTTATCGCAGATGCCAGTTCCGGAACCGCCGGCGAAACCCCCGCGGCGATTCTGCCGCGCCAGCGACAGTTTCTCGCGATATTGCCGGTGCAATTGGGCCCGCACCGATCCGTTATCCGCAACAGATCTTCGGCGGCCTAACGCCGAGCCGCAAATGGCTATCGGCCTGTTCCAGGAACGCCGGGTCGCACACAAACCCGAAATGCGCCACGGCCCACAACGGCCGCGTATAGTTGTTGGGCAGGCCGATCGCTTCGAAGGGAAATCCCGCGGCCCAATCGGTATGGTAGCCGACCCGCATGTTGTCAGGGTTCACCGAAACCTGCGCATGGGTGACGCAGTTCTCCGCCGCAATCCGATACCGGCTCCGCAGCATCTCCACCAGCACGGCGGCCGCCCGTTGCTGCGCCGGGCTCATGACCGCCTGGCCGCCTCCGGCCGCTCCCGCCTCGAATGAGACCCCGAGGAAACTCTCATTCAAATTGATATAGATCCAGCGATCGTCGGCCCATAAGGAGTATCCGGCATGGTTGGCCGCGTCGCCCTCCTCGACCACGCGGTAGACCCGCCCGAAGCGGTCAATCACGAAGTTATAGGCGCCCTTTCGCCGGACATAATCGAGTGCCGACTCGCCAAGCCGCTTCAGTTCGCGGTTCTTACTCTCTTCGAACGGAGCCTGCCGGCTTTCGGTGGCATGAAAGACGATCCCCGCCGGAGAGTCGCGCAACGCGCCGGGTTCGCGGCCCGGACTCCCGGTCGTAAAGGCTACATAGCGGCGGTGATGGGTGGACGTGGCGTACCTGGTTTCGATCCTAAGGCCGTTGCTGTAGGCCTCGTATTCGGAAGTCTTTTCGACTTGCCAGATCGGAGACGGCTCGCCGGGAAGCCGCTTCGGAGCGGGTGGCAGAGCCGCTACCCGCACTACCGGCACCGGAGGCGTCTCGACCGCGTCCCATCGCGTGAACCAGCAGAAGCGCCGCCGGCAGGAAAAGGACCCCGAACAGGAGATACCGGCGAAGGCCTCGCGCGCTTCCGCCCGGCCGGACCGCCGTGGTCCGCCGCGATTTTGAGAAAGCGCAACTTGGCCACCGGGTCGTGGATCTGGCCAGCCAGCCAGTCCACCACCGGTCGGGCTTTCGGTGCGGGCTCCGTCTTCCATCGCATGGTGACACTCCATAGATCGGACGCCAGAAAAAAAACCTTAGGAAATCGTCAAACGAACTCTACTGAGAAGAACCACCTGCTGCCGATACTACTGAGGTGATACACAAGTGGGAAACCGGAACCGACCCGCGGGCCGCCGCCTTCCGAGCCACCTCACAGGCCAGGCCAAACTCATGGTTCCGCGGGGTTTACTGCCATGCTGAAACAATGGTTTAACTTCTCTTATCAGAACGACGCTCCCAATGGAGTGGCCCATTCGATGACGGAGCCATTCGCGCTCCCTCTGGCCGATACGGAGAAGGACAGGTGCTTCCCCCGCAGGACGTCAGGATCGCACCGCCACCTTCCTTCGACAATATCTATACCAACGCAGCGGTTAAACCGCCTCGGATTCCTTACGGCATCCTCAAAGTCGCGGAAATGATCGCCAGCGTTCATCTTTCGGGCATGTCGCCCGAAACCAAGCGGTCCGCGCTGATGATGGCGCTCGAAGCAGCGAGCGCCGAAGTCGAGGACGTCCTTCAGGATGCCGTCGTCCGACAGCGCGCCCTGAACGATTTCGAAGACGTCTACCAGGGCCGGCTGAAAGACCTCGAAAACGCGCGCTCCGAGGAAAACTCGAAGATCCAGGCAGAGCTGGACCGGATTACTGCGCAGTACATGTCGCGCATCCAGGCAAACGTCGATGACGTGGCGCGGGAGCAGGACAATTTCCGCGCGTGGCAGAAACGCAAGCAACACGAAGTCGCACGCATCACCGAAGCCGCCACTTTCTGCGTGCCCCAGGGCAGCTCCGGAAATGGCATGGGGTTAAGCGCGGTGCTCGAGCGGGCTACCTTCCCCCGGAAGTAGCCGCCGGCCGGATTGAAATCAACGGAGATTCCAGATGAGTCAAACCGAGGAATACACACAGCCGATCGGCCTCGACATCGGCACCAGCCGCATCGTCGCGGCGCGCAATGCGGATCGAGTTTTTCGATATGCCGCACAACTGAATGCGTTCATTACGCTGCCCTATTCGAGGCTCACGTTGAGCCTGATGGAGCGGGAGAACGTATTCCATGAACTCCAGGGGCAGGAGATCGTAGTCGTCGGAGACGACGCGCAGAAATTCGCCGAGGTGTTCCACGTGGAGACCCGGCGGCCCATGCTTCAGGGCGTGCTGAATCCGCACGAGCCGCACAGCCTTACGGTCGTCCGCCGGATCGTGGAAAAGCTGCTCGGCAAGGCGACGGTGGAAGGCCAGAAGGTGCTTTTCAGCGTACCCTCGCCGGTCCTCGCGTCGGAGATCGGCATCGCTTACCACGAAGCCTCCATCCGCCAGATCCTCACGGACCTGGGCTACGAGTGCCAGCCAATCGAAGAAGGCTTATCCGTGGTGTTCGCGGAATTGGGAGCGTCCAACTACACCGGAATCGGGATCTCCTGCGGCAGCGGATTGAGCAACGTCTGCCTTTCGGTGCTCTCTGTGCCGGTGATCAGCTTCAGCGTTCCGAAGGGCGGCGACTTCATCGACGCCCAGGCGTCGCTGGTGACTGGGGAACTCGCGACACGCCTGCGGGTCCAAAAGGAACAGAGTTTCTCGCTCAACGGGCTCTCCGGCGACCGGATCAAAAATGCCATTACGGTCTATTACTACGAGGTGATCGACCAGTTGGTGAATGCGCTGCGAATCGCAGATCTCGTCCTCGCAAAAGCTTCCCAAGCTCGACAAGTCGATCCCCCTCGTGGTGAGCGGCGGAACCTCTATGCCTCAAGGGTTTATGGAGAGGTTCGCACAGGCGCTCAAAGTCGGCGATTTTCCGGTGCGGCTTTCCGAGGTACGACGCTCGAACGACCCGATCAACTCCACCGCGCGAGGCGCCCTGATGGCCGCCCTGATCTAAGCAGGGGGCCCCTTTCCCGCGCTGGAACACGGCGTGCATTTCGGGGCGCGTGGTCTCGCGTAACTGCTTATTCCCGAAGAGGTTTGGGCGCCACAGGCGTGCCGATTCCGCACACAGGTGTGGTTCGAAGTCACTAACCGCCCCCTGCTATAATCGGGAGTTAATTCCGGTATCGTTACGCTTCTTAAATTACGCCCAAATGAAGTGCATTTCGGTTTTCCTACTGAGTGTTGCGGCTCTTAACGCCGCCGATTTTACGAACGGGCAGGCTGCCCGTCTGGTCATCGGCCAGTCGACCTTCACCTGCCAGGACCCGAACTCGAGCGACACCATCCTGGGCGGGGTCAGCGGCCTCGCTTTTGGCGCCGACACGTTATTTGTCGTCGACTCCAACCGCGTGGCCGCGGGGCCGGTCAACCATCGGGTCCTGCTTTTCAAAGCGCCAGCTCCCAGTTCCCTGCCCCCACGGCGCAGTTGGATAACAGCCGGAAGTGCCCGGTCTGTGTCGGTCAGGCCAAGGTCGTGCTGGGCCAGCCGAATTTCAGCACCACTACCGAAAACCTGGCGGCCACCCCCACCACCCTGCGCCTCCCCACCGCCGTTGCCTCCGATGGCGTTCACCTGGTGGTGGCCGATACCAACCACAACCGCGTCCTCATCTGGAACCGTATTCCGACCACCAACAACGCGCCCGCGGATGTGGTGGTGGGCCAGCCGAACTTCACCACCGCACGCTGCCTGCCGGCAACACGCCGAATGCGCAGCTTCCATGCGCGGACCGCAGGGTGTGTGGATTCAGAACGGCAAACTCTATGTCGCCGACACGCAGAACAACCGCGTGCTGATCTTCAACAAGATCCCCACCAGCAACGGCGCGGCCGCCGATGTCGTGCTCGGCCAGCCCAACATGACGACCTTCGTCGAGCCCGACCTGACCCAGCAGACCAACAACGCCACCGCCAGCCTGTTGCTCAACCCCGTCTCGGTCACCTCCGATGGCGTCCACCTCTTCGTCACCGACCTGGGCTATAACCGCGTGCTCATCTGGAACTCGATTCCCAGCACTCAACGCCGCGGCCGCCGACGTGGTCGCCGGGCCAGCAAGACATGGCCAGTTCGACCGCTAATAACGCATTTACGACCAGCCCCACCGACACCACCGTGCCCCCGGTAGAGACTCCCGCAATGTGCACGGCTGTCCAACGGCGTCGACGTCAACAACAACCCCACCTATCCGTATTACTGCAATTCGACGCTGAATTTTCCCCGCTTTGCGCTGGCGGCGGACAACCGTCTGTTCATCGCCGATGGCGGCAATGACCGCGTTCTGGTGTTCAATCAGATTCCCACCACCAACGGCGCTTCGGCGGACATCGTGATCGGCGAGTCGCCGGATACCGCCAACTCCACGCGGCACCGTCAACCAGGCTTCCGACGCGGCCGATTCGCTGCGCACCCCGATGTCCCTGGCCTGGGACGGCACCAACCTGTACGTCAGCGATGCCTACAACCGGCGCATCACCGTCTATTCGATGGGCGCCAACACAGTGCCCTACGCCGGTGTCGGTCAATTCCGCCAGCATTGATATTGTCGCCAAGGGCACCGTGACCTTCCTGGCAACGATCGCGAGCACCGTGACCACAGCGCCGATCCCACCTCCCGGGGTTCAGGCGGGAGATCTGATCGATATCAACGTCGGCGGCACCAGCACCACCACAACCACCGGCAGCGCGACCACTACCACCACGATCACCGGCGGGCCGACTACAAATACACCGTGCTGGCTACCGACACGGTCAGCACCATCATCACCGCGCTGGTGAATACGATCAACGCCGCCAACAGCGGCGCCGGCGACCCCAACGTCTATGCGACGGGCGATCTGGATACCGGAGTTCTGCTGCTCACCTCGCGACTCCCCGGCATCAAGAGGCAACAACTACGTTTTTCTGCACCATCACGCCGGTCTCCACCGCCACCACCGCCGGGATCACGGGAACCACCAGCGGGGCTAACCTTTCCGGCGGCGGCGACGCCGCGTCCCTGGCGCCGGGCACCATCGCCCCGATGCAGGGCACCAACCTCTCGTACCAGCACCGCGTCGGCCGACACCACGCAACCGTCCTTGCCCACCACGCTCGGCGGCACCCAGGTTTATTTCAATGGCATCCGCGGCGCCGCTGTGATGGTCTCGCCCACCGCGATCAATGCGCAGATTCCCTGGGAACTCGGCAACACCACCAGCATCAACGCCTATGTCCGTTCGGTGGCCGATGACGGACGGCTGGTGGTCAACACCACACCCGTCGCGGTAACCATCGTGACGGCCAACCCCGGAATCTACGCGCAACCCAGCAGCAGCCCGTCGGTGGCCTGGTGTATCACGGTTCGAGCAGCGCCACCGGCATCGTGTCGGTGGACGGAACCGCTACCGCGGGGGACACTGCGACGGTCGGCATCGAAGACCGCATGTACACCTACACCGTGCAGAGCGGCGACACGCTGACAGCGTCCGCGATGACCTGGTCGCCCTGATCAACCAGGATCCCAAAGTTTCGGCGCATCCGTCCGGCGTCTATGACCGCATCATCCTGACGGCGCGCGTACAGGGTCCGGAAGGCAACGGCTCTGCCATCACCGCCACCGCCAGTTCGATCGGCCACCGTCATCATGACGGCGATCTGCAATTCGCTCTGCTGCGCCAATGTGGCCGGCTCGCTGGTGACTCCGCAGAACCCGGCCGTGCCGGGCGAGATCGTTTACGTCTTCGCCACCGGACTGGGATTGCCTATCCTCAGCGATCAGGTGGCAGCCGCGCTGCAAACCGGGGTCCCCTATCCTGCCGGCGCACCAGCCACCAACCCGCCAGACGATTCCGACCACTCGCTTTCCGGCCTCGCCGGCGGATCTACGGCCGATATCATTTCCGCCTCGCTGGTGCCCGGCTCGGTAGGCACCTACAAGGTGGTGATGCACTTGAACACCGCCCTGTCGGCGAATGCCACCACCCAGATGACGATCGCCCAGAGCACGTACGTCAGCAACATCGTCACGTTCCCCCTGAATTACCAGTCGGCTTCGTCGGCGAGTACCACTTCCGGATCTTCGACACAGTCCGGGTCGTCGACACAATCTTCGGCGGCACCAGATGTTGCCAGGACTCGTTCCGGGCGATCCTCCGCCGCACCTCAGTCGCTGAAACAAAGTCGAACCGACCGCCTAGCGGTAAAGGGGCAATAACCTCGGCGAATTCGGGCGGGGGCGAGTAATCGCCCTCGCGCGACGCCACCAGCAGATCGAACGATCGGAACATCTCTTCGACGGCGCCAGGCCTGCCGTAATCCCAGGAAACGATTCGCTCGGCGGCATCCCGCCCGCATAAAAACGTCAGGCGGACGTCATTTCCGTACGCTTCGCGGCACTCCTCGGCAATTTCCGTAAACAATCCCCGCCGGCTCGATGCGATCGAATAGGCCGACTCCTCGCCGGCGGCCTCGGCTACCAGTTCGAGCCTCTCCCGGAAGCCCGGCCCACTATAGTCCTTATGCGGGAATATGCGTGGCAGGACGAAGACTACCTCATCGACCAGTGGAAGGGCGGCCTGGGCCAGAGCAAGATGAGCGATGGTGATGGGATTGAACGAACCCGGCAGGATGCCGAGACGACCGGGGCGGATGCGAGCGCGGCGTAAGAATTCCACAATCCTATTATGGATATCCGGACACGATTGCGTGAAAAGCCCCAGTGACCGGTGCAAGAAACGCACAGCCGTTGCGGGATGTTGCGCGCTTTGCCCCAAAAAGCGGAAAGGCGCGGGATCTCTCCCGCGCCTCTCGGAAAACCTTGGGGCAATTAAGCTGCGTTGGCCAGCAACTCGTCGATGCTCTCGCCCGAGTCGCCTTCGAATTCGTGCCGGTCAGCAGCTTCCTGGCAGCGGATGCAATACTTTGTCCACGGCACTGCGTCGAGCCGTTTCGGCTTGATTTCTTCCTCGCAGTGCATGCAGGTTCCGTAGCCCCCATCCGCCATCCGCCGCAATGCGCTGCGTACGTTACGGAGCAGATTCGACTCACGGTCGAGGTTGCGGATTGCCAACTCGCGCTCGCCGGCGAGTTGTACTTCGTCCAGGGCGTCCGGGGTCTTTTCAATCGCGATGTCTTCCCGGTTTCGGAGCCCGGCGGAAAGCTCGGCTTGCTTGGCTTCCAGCATCGCTTTGTATTTGTTGAGTTCGGTCTGGTTCATGGTCCATCTCCTTCTGCAATTCAGCTCTATCTTCTTTTCTTTTGTTTTCTTTAGCCCATTTCGGTGCCGTACCAGTATAGACGACGAATCAAGCCAAAGGTTTCAGCCAACCACTTCCCCCAAAGGGGCTATTTCTGGTGCCAAGATCGCACTAGCCACCTCTGACGAGTCCAACTCATAGCAATTCCCTTGCCAAATCGCGTCGCTTCGAATGGGGTTCCATCCCGTACCATTCGACTTCTCATATCGGACGGATGCTACCATCTCAGTTTCGGACTCACCGATTGTGACCTCGCCAACCCGCAGAAACCGTACAATACGTGGCGAAATCTGCGCCGCCCTCGCATGTATATTTTTCGCTTTAATGGGCATCGCGATGGCGCCGCTCGTTGGCATTGAAGCTGACGAAACTCTATTTGTCCAAGGCATTTACCAGCCCCGTGCCGAATTGTACTCGGTGCACATCGGTCACGCCTCCATCCCCTTGATGCTGATGACGTACGTAGGAGCGCTGAAATCCTGGCTATATCCCCGCCTGTTTCACTCGTTCGGCGTCGGGGTCATGACCATGCGGATTCCCATGGTGTTTGCGGGCGCGATCAGCATCTGGCTCTTCTTCCTTCTCATCCGGCGAATCGCCGGTGAGCGTGCTGCAGTGTTTGGATGCACGCTGCTTGCCGTAGATTCGGCATACCTGTTAACGCTTTGTTTTGATTGGGGTCCCGTAGCTCTGCAGCACCTTTTGATGATCGGCGGAATGCTTTCGATTCTGAAGGCCTACCAGACGAAAAATGACCGTCTGCTGGGCGGCGGCTTCCTCCTTTTCGGGTTGGCGCTTTGGGACAAAGCGTTGGCGGTATGGATGCTTTCCGGCTTGGGACTGGCTACGCTGGCCATCTTCCCGCGGGAATTCCGCTCCCGGCTCGACCGGCGACGCCTGGCGATCGCGGTATTGGCATTCCTCGTCGGCTCATTGCCGCTCGGTGTGTACAATGCGGGACACCACCTGGCCACGTTTGCGGGCAATTTTCACCGGGACACGAGCGAACTGGCCGGGAAGGCACAAATGCTTCGCATCACCGCCGACGGCCGCGGGCTCTTCGGCTGGCTCACTGCCGAGGACTGGCAGACGCCCAAACCTCGTGTGCCAAAAGGGCCAATCGAGCGCATCTCTGCCGATATATCGGCAGTTGCCGGGCACCCGAGGCAGCACTTGCTCCTCTACGGCTTCTTTCTCGCGCTCCTGTTGACCCCGCTTGCCGGGCGGACTGCCATTCGCGCGACCCTATTTACGCTGATCACGATGGCCGTCGCATGGATCCAGATGGCGATCACCGCCAACGCCGGCGGCAGCGTCCACCATACGATTCTGCTATGGCCGCTGCCGGAACTGGTGATCGCCGTCGTCTTCGCAGGCGCATCCAGGCGACTCGGACGGGCCGGTCTGCCGGTCGCGGCCGCGGTTCTGGCCGTGATGCTGGTCTCGGGAGCGCTGGTGATGAATGAATACTACGCTTTAGCCGTGCGCAACGGAGGAGCCCAAAGCTGGACCAATGCGGTTTTCCCGCTCTCGCAGTACCTCAAGAAGGCCCCAGCCAAGACCATCTATTGCATGGATTGGGGGATTCTCGATCCCCTGCGTCTGCTGAACCGCGGCAGCCTGCCATTGGCCATGGGCACAGACCAGGTATCGAAGGACTCCCTGTCCGCCGAGGACCGCGAGATGGTGGATCGCATGATCGCGGACCCTGACAACCTGTTCCTGGCGCACACCTCCGGGAACGAGTTCTTCCCGGCGTGGGGCTCCAAGCTGATCCAATTCGCCGCCGCCGAGGGGTACCAGAGGGAACTGGCGGCCGAGATTTCCGACGAGTTCGGCCGGCCGGCCTTCGACGTCTACCGCTTCCGCAAGGTCACGGCGCTCACTTCGCCAAAAGATTGGCAGCCGAGACAATGACGCCGAGTTCGCGGATGTCCCCGCCGGCGGGCGGCATCGCCTTATCCAACTGGAAGCTCACCTTGACGGAATCGCCGGCCAACGCAGAGGCCGGAATCTCGCGCTCGTAGGTGTATTGCCCTGCTTTGGAGTACGTTTCCGGCGCGAGCGGGCTGCTGTCCGCCGTCCCCGATAGGGTCACCGATTGCAGCTTGTCGATCGACACCTGCGGAACGGTCAGCTTCAGTTGCAGCAGGGCGCCTTTCTGGGCGGCTCCCGGCGGAGTCCCCAGGGTCACGGCGAACTCCTTCCCGGTCCAGCGCCAGGCACCATTCTCGATGCCGTAGAACCCGCTGTTCAACTGGCCGGCCGTGTGGCCGTCGTTCGTCTTGATGGTGTTTGCCAGCCGCGGGATGCCGCCCGCGGGGATCTCACTCTCCGCCTTCTGCTCCTGTTGCTTGCAGCCGGGCATCACCAGTGCCGCGGCCAGGATCAACCACGTTAGCCGATTCATCAGTCTCCCACCTTCTCCACTTCCACCAGGCAACTGTAAAACGTGGGCCCTCCGCCTGCATCCGTCAGGCGGTCCGAAGTGACGGCGTTGACATTGCGGCCGCCTGGTCCGCGCTTCCCCCAACGCACCGAAGGCGTGGAGACCACACCGGGATGCACCGTGTCATCCACCTTCGCCACCAGCACCACCATACCGCGGTCGTTGAAGACGCGGACCGTATCGGCATCCGCGATGCCCCGCCGCGCGGCGTCGGCCGAGCTCACGTGCAGCATGGCGGTCTGCCGGTCGACCGCGGCGCGGTGGCCGAAAGTCGAGTTCATGCTGTCATCGTTCTTGGCCGAAACCAGTTCCAGCGGATAGCGCCCGCGCAGCGACGCATCGCCGTGGCGCGATTCGACCGGCGGAACGTAGTCCAGTGTCTCGGCGCGGAAATGGCACTTGCCATTTGGACTGCCGAAGCCGCCGGAGGCAAACGGCCGGAAAGGCTCGGGGATGCGGAGACGCACGAAATGCTCGCGGTCCAATTCCTCGATCGTAATCCCCTGAACGAAGGGATGCGGTGTATCGAGCAGGGTGCGGATCATGTCGTCTTCCGAGTCGCGGAAGCAAGGGTCATCGAAGCCCATGCGCTCCGCGAGCAGGCGAAAGACCTCCACGTTCGATTTCGTTTCCCCAGGGGCCGGAAGCGCGGGCCGCGCCAACTGGAGATAGTAGTGCCCGTAGGCCCCGTAGAGGTCGGTGTGCTCCAGGAAAGTGGTAGCAGGCAGCAGGATGTCGGCGTAGTCGGCGGTATCGGTCTGGAACTGCTCCAGCACCACGGTGAACAGGTCCTCGCGGCGCATGCCGGAGAGCACAAAGTTCTGGTCCGGTGCGATGGCGGCCGGGTTGGAGTTGTAGATCACCAATGCCTGCACGCGCGGATTGTCGAGAGTCGTCAGGGCGCGTCCGAGGTGCGTCATGTTGACCAGACGCGCCTCGCGGCCGAGCGCCCGCTGCTGCAGATCGGCGCGCGCCAGCCCATCGTAATTCAGGTGGAATGCCTGGTAGGTGGAAAGCTGTATGCCGCCGCCGAGATCTTTCCACGAACCCACCAGCGCCGGCAGCAGCGCGATCGTGCGGACTGCCATGGCGCCGCGCTCGCTGCGCTGCACGCCATAATTGAGCCGGATGACGGCCGGCCGCGTGGTGGCATACTCGCGCGCCAGTTGGACGATCTCTTCCGCGGCGATCCCGGTCAGTTCCGCGGCACGCTGCGGTGTCCATTCGCGGACTCGCTCGCGCAGGCCGTCGAAGCCTTCCGTGTGCTGATCGACATACTCGTCGTCATGCAGATTCTCGCCGATGATGACGTGCATCATGGCGAGAGCCAGTGCCGTATCGCTACCCGGATTGATGAAGAAGTGCTTGTCGGAGGCCGCTCCCGTACGATTCCGCCGCGGATCGATGGTGTAGAGCCTCGCGCCATTGCGCCGCGCCTCCACGACGAACGGCCACAGGTGCACGTTGGTGCCGAGAATGTTCGCGCCCCACGCCAGAATCAGGCGCGCCTGCGGAAACTGCTCCGGCTCGGTGCCGTAGCGCAGGCCGACGGCTTCGGTCATGCCCGCCATCCCCGCCGAGGAGCAGATGGTGCGATCGAGCCGCGAGGCTCCCAGGCGGTGGAAGAAGCGGCGATCCATCCCGCTGCCGTTCAGCAGCCCCATGGTGCCCGCATAGCTATACGGTAGGATCGCTTCGGACCCGTACTCGACCGCGATCGATTTCAGCCGCTGCGCAATGGTATCGAGCGCTTGGTCCCAGGTGATGCGCTCGAAGCGGCCTTCGCCTTTCGCTCCGACGCGCCGCTGCGGATAGAGCAAGCGGTCGGGATGGTATTCCCGCTCCAGATATTGCGCCACCTTGCCGCACAGAAATCCACGGGTCACCGGATGTTCCGGATCGCCGCGCAGCTTCGTGGCACGCCCGTTTTCGACGGTCAGGACGAGCGAACAGCAGTCCGGACAGTCGAGTGCACAAACGGAATGACGAATGTCGGGCATCTGCAACAATTATAAGTGAAAGTCGGGATTTGGCCGTGCAGATCACGGCATCGGATGAATCCCAACGGTCAGATTTTCGGCAGGGGCACGCACCCGGTGAGCCCACAAATGGGGCCCAGCGCGCTCGCGCTCCCAGGGTTTCCCAGTTTCAACATCAGGCGTGATAGGACCGCTTACTCCGGTAACGCCAATTGAAGACCGCTCATCGGAACGCACGACGACGCATTGCGGCATTACTGGCGGACTTCAAACCGTGCGGTGCTTGCGGACCTGATACCTGAACATCAGGACCGCACCGGCAAGAAGGAAAAGAACGCCCGCGAGAGAGGTCCACCGTGAATGACTTTCGATCACATTCGAATTATCCGACCGGACCAACCCGCGGCAGGCGCTCCCTCCGGAGCAGCCATTTTTCGCTCGTCAACAGCCGCGGACCTACTTGGATCATCCGCGGCAGCAGGTTGAATAGCGCCGTCGGCGTCCACGTCCCTCCCTCGCGCGTCCGATAGCCGCGGCGGTTAAGCTCTTCCGCCACCTTCGATAGCGGACGGTCCTCCACGATCATATCTAGCGCCAGCACCATGATTTCGCTTTCGGCAGGGTTCTCCACCAGTCCTCCACCGTCCTCGGAAATCCTTAGTCCATAGGGGACTTCCTCCGCCCATCCCTGCTGCGGTTCCGGCGTATCCTCCGCTGCTTCTCGCTCCCACTCGAGCGCCACTAACTTCCACCCGGCCGCGACGCGCCCGGTAAGTTGCTCCAAGGTCGGGGAAAGGGCCAGTGGTTCGCGCAGCCGTTGCTTGTGAACCATGCTCACCTCCAGGCCATCTGCCGAGCACGTCTCTTGCCCATGAAAATCAACGACATCCGTGAATCTTCGCGGCCGCCAGTGTTCAGCCGTGGGACCGCGCGTCCGTTCGCGGGACGCGAGTTTATCGCGATTTTGCGCTCTATTCGACGACTACCAGCAGGTCCTTGGCCTCTACGTGCTGGCCGGGCTGCACCAATAGGGGGTGGAAACCATGCGCCCAGGGTGTAGAATCGCCCTTCAGGGAGGACGCAGATGATCCTGGTAGTAGGTGCTACCGGCCTGGTCGGAAGCGAGGTTTGCCAAAGGCTGAGGAGGCAAGGCGAACCAGTAAGAGCGCTCGTTCGAGCGACGAGTTCGAAAGACAAGATTGAAATGCTGCGGCTATCCGGGGTCGAATTGATCATTGGCGATTTGAAAGAACCCAAGTCGATCGTTGCTGCGTGTCGCGACGTAGACGGAATAGTCTCAACTGCATCGTCAACACTGACCCGGCAGCCTGGAGACTCGATCCAGAGTGTGGATGAGACTGGACAACTGAACCTCGTCAGCGCAGCCAAGAACTCCGGCGTGAACCGGTTCGTCTTTGTGTCGTTTCGGAGAACGCCAGGAATATCGTACCCCTTGGCCAACGCCAAGGAGCAGGTCGAGGACGCCATCAAAAGCCTGGACTTCACCGTGGTACAGGCGAGTTGGTTTATGGAAGTGTGGCTGAGCCCAACACTGGGGTTCGATTATGCGAACGCCAAGGCTCGTATCTACGGGCCTGGAACGAGCCCCATTAGTTGGGTATCTTACCGCGACGTCGCGGAAATTTGCGCGGTTGCGGTACGACATCCGGCGGCAGGAAGGAAAACGATCGAGCTAGGCGGGCCAGAAGCGCTCAGCCCGCTGGAAGCAGTAGCCCGTTTCGAGAAAATCGGCGGCAAACCGTTCCGGTTGGAACATGTCTCTGAGCGGGCGCTGCTCACGCAATTTGAGGCGGCCACCGATCCGTTACAGAAGAGCTTTGCCGGGTTGATGCTCGGCTACAGTCATGGCGACGCGATCAACGCCGCCCCCGTCGTCGATACGTTTGGAATCAAGCTCTGCACCGTGGATGAATATGCACGCGGCGCGTTGGGGAAAGCGGCCGCGGCATAGGGTAGAACGCACTCTAATGGATCGGCGGCTCGCATAGCACGCGCGAAGTGCTTTGCGGACGAGCGTGTCCGTCAGGGCTGATTCAGACGATTACTAGTGCGCAGCCGCGCGCTACTCGACGACCAGCAGCAGGTCCTTGGCCTCTACGTTCTGCCCGGGCTGCACCAGCATCTGCTTGACGGTGCAGCCCACGGGCGCGTAGACCGTGCTCTGCATCTTCATCGCTTCCATCTCCGGCAGGCGGTCGCCTTTCGCGATCTTCTGGTTCAGCTCCACCGCTACCGCGATGCCCCGTCGTGCGGCGTCGGCCGAGCTCACCTGCAGCATGGCGGTCTCCCGGTCGACCGCGGCGCACGCCAGCCCATCGTAATTCAGGTGGAATGCCTGATAGGTGGAAAGCTGTATGCCGCCGCCGAGATCTTTCCACGACCCCACCAGCGCCGGCAGCAGCGCAATCGTGCGGACTGCCATGGCGCCGCGCTCGCTACGCCGCACGCCATAGTTGAGCCGGATGACGGCCGGCCGCGTGGTAGCATACTCACGCGCCAGTTGGACGATCTCTTCCGCGGCGATCCCGGTCAGTTCCGCGGCACGCTGCGGTGTCCATTCGCGGACTTGCTCGCGCAGTTCCGCCGCGGGTCGATGGTATAGAGCTTCGCGCCGTTGCGCCGCGCCTCCACGACGAACGCCCACAGGTGCACGTTGGTGCCGAGAATGTTCCCGCCCCACGCCAGAATCAGGCGAGCCTGCGGAAACTGCTCCGACTCGGTGCCGTAGCGCAGGCCAACGGCTTCGGTCATGCCCGCCATTCCCGCCGAGGAGCAGATGGTGCGATCGAGCCGCGAGGCTCCCAGGGGGTGGAAGAAGCGGCGGTCCATCCCGCTGCCGTTCAGCAGCCCCATGGTACCCGCATAGCTATACGGCGGGATCGTTTCGGACCCGTACTCCGCCGCCACAGATTTGAGACGCTGCGCGATGGTGTCTAGTGTCATGAGTCAGAAATTCGTTGATTAAGGCAGATCGCCGATCCATACTGAGGTATGGCCATCGGACGCCCCACCAAACCGCTCAACGTAACCCCTCAGGAGAAGGAGAAACTGTCGATGCTGGCGCGTCGCCCGAAGTCCTCGCAAGCGACCGCAATGCGCGCCCGCATTGTGCTGGGCTGCGGTGATGGACGGAGCAATGGCGAGGTCGCGAAGCGGTTACGGATCACCGGAGCAACGGTTTGCAAATGGCGGGAGCGATTTCGGGTGGAGCGTCTGGAGGGCTTACTCGACGAGCCGCGGCTGGGAGCGCCGCGATCCATAACAGACGCACGAGTGGAAGAGGTGATCACGAAAACGCTGGAGTCCATGCCAGCAAACAGCACGCACTGGAGCACCCGCTTGATGGCTAAGAAGACGGGCCTTTCGCAGACTGCGATCGTGCGGATTTGGCGGGCTTTCGGATTGCAGCCGCATCGCGTTGAGAACTTCAAGTTCTCCAAAGACCCGCAGTTCGTCGAAAAGGTGCGGGACATCGTCGGCTTGTACCTGAATCCCCCGGACCGAGCGGTGGTCCTGTGTGTGGACGAGAAGAGCCAAGTGCAAGCACTGAACCGGACCCAACCAATTCTGCCCCTGGCGCCCGGCGTGCCGGCACGTCAATCGCATGACTACGAACGGCATGGAGTCACTTCTCTGTTTGCGGCCATGGATGTGGCCAGCGGAGTCACGATCAGCAGTTGCTATCGACGCCACCGGCACCAGGAGTTCCTGCGGTTCCTCAATGACATCGACGCGAATCTCCCTGGCGGTTTTGAAGTTCATCTGGTGATGGACAACTATGGAACCCACAAGGTCAACAAGGTGCGAACGTGGTTGGCGCGCCACCCTCGTTATCACGTCCACTTCACGCCCACCAGCGGAAGTTGGTTAAACCTGGTGGAACGACTGTTTGCCGAGGTGACCGAACGCTGCGTCCGGCGCGGAAGCCACACGGCCGTAAAAGCGTTGGAGAAGGCGATGCTGAATTACCTGGATGAGCGCAACAAGGCCCCCAAGCCCTTCGTGTGGAAGGCGGACGCGGACCTCATCCTCGGCAAGGTCGAGCGCCTTTCTAAACGAATCTCTGACTCAGGACACTAGCGCTTCATCCCAGGTGATGCGCTCGAAGCGGCCTTCGCCCTTCGCACCGATGCGCCCCTGCGGATAGAGCAGGCGTTCGGGATGGTATCATCCCATCCATCCGGGAGCGGCCAACTGACCTTGGCCTCTTCAGCTCGCTTCAGATACTCATGCACCGTACTGACGGAAATGGAGCAACTGCGAGCGATCTGACGTTGGTCGAGTTTCAGTTCGTATCGAAGTCTTAAGACTTCCTTGATCTTGCGCATGGACGTTCTCCTGGCCGGCAATAGGCGCCCTCCCTCTGGAAGGTTCGCTTACCCTGGCGCTCGAATGTCCAGCGCCCCGGCCCCTGTGGAAATCGTTCTGGGCCAAGTCGAACACCATTCCGGGGTTGGCCGAAAAGTGTTCGGCTTCCGTCCGGAACCCTGTTCGCCTTCATCCCGGAATCGTGTTCGGAATCAGACCCGGAACGCTGTTCGGCTTCACCCCGGAAACCCGTTCGCCTTCGGCCCGGAATCCCCACAGTCAATTTCGGAGCTTCGCTCAAGACAAGTGGCTTGGCGTCTGCGAAGTTCTGTTCGGCGGCGAGTTGAAAGAGCGCGATGGCCTGAAGATAATCGCGCTCGCGCCGGTCTGGGGCGTCGTATAGGAGACGGCCCAATCGATACTGGCACAGAGCTACGCCTTGGGCCGCACACAAGCGAAAGTACCGCCTGGCACGATCTAGCAGGCTGCTGAAAAATGGGGCCTGACGGAATTCGGCCTTCTTCCTATTTCTTCTTCCTGAGGCTGAGATTCAATCTGTGGAGGCGCCCATGTAGGGGGATACTGGCCGTAAACGCGTGTTTTCCAAAATTCAAAACACAATTCTCCCCGGACCTACACTGATTGAACTGCCGGGAACATCAAGTTCCGCATGCGCACGAGATTGTAAGCGGTAGCGGTGAACGTGAACACCCACGCGACAGTTTCCAGTCCGCGATGCCGTGTCTTACGCAGTGTGCCAACCGTCTTGACCCAGCCAAACACTTCTTCGATTCGCTTCCGTTTGCGCTGACTCACTTGGTAGCCGTCATGCCGCGTCGTGCGACCATCAATCGCGCTTCCACCCTGAGTTTGGTGTTCTGCGAAACATGCGGAGTCACATTCATGCCCCGCATCTCCTTCACGAAGTCCTTGGTGTCATACCCTTTATCGGCGGCCAACGTGACACGCTCCACTCCCGCCACGCGTTCCGCCATGATCATGGCTGCATGCCGCTCGGCCAGACCGCTGCATTGCAGCAACGCTGTGTCGACCACGATTCCATTCCGATTCTCGATCAGCACGTTGCCGCAATACGCCAGCTTCGATTCATGACCACCACTCTTCCGCGCCAGTCGCGCGTCAGGATCCGTGGTTGACTGGTGCGTCTCATTGCTCCGTGTCTCGCCGTGGAAGTCTACCGTGGGATTGCCGGGATCATCTGGCGGCGGCATCGGCCGATCCTTCCGCTGAAAACTCTTCTGACTTGCCCAGGCTTCGATGAGGGTTCCGTCCACGCTGAAGTGCTCGTCCGAAAGCAGGTTGGCGATCCGCGCCTGAGCCAGCACGTGTGCGAAGAACTTCTCGGCGATGTCACCTTCCAATAGCCGGTCCCGATTCTTGGTGAACACTGTCGGCACCCATACGGCTTCGTCCATGTTCAGGCCAACAAACCACCGAAAGAGCAGGTTGTATTCCAGTTGCTCCATCAACATTCGTTCGCTGCGAACCGTGTACAACACCTGCAAAAGCAATGCTCGCAACAACTTCTCTGGCGGAATCGATGGCCGGCCGAAGGCTGAGTAGAGTCGGCTGAACGACGGAGATAATGCCTTCAAAGCGTCATCAACCATCAGCCGAATCGGCCGCAACGGATGGTTCGCAGGTACACGCTCTTCCGGCGACAGATAACTGAACATCGAACTCTGCTGGGTATCGGTTCCTCGCATAGGCTGAAACATAAAGACGCGCTTTTGTTTCAACAAGTAACGCGGCCTGGGACTTTTTCAGCAGCCTGCTAGTGTCCTGAGTCAGAAATACGTTTAGAAAGTCTGGCGACCTTGCCCAAGATCAGATCGGCATCTGCCGTCCACACAAATGCCTTGGGATCTTTGTTGCGCTGATCCAGATAATCGAGCATCGCCTTCTCCAAAGATCGTACGGCCGTATGGCTTCCGCGCCGCACACAGCGTTGGGTGAGTTCGGCAAACAATCGTTCCACGAGGTTCAACCAACTGCCGCTGGTTGGGGTAAAGTGGACGCGATATCGAGGGTGGCGCGCCAGCCATGTTCGTACTTTGGTGACCTTGTGGGTTCCGTAGTTGTCCATGACCAGGTGGACGTCCACCCCGCCGGGGAGATTCGCATCGATGTCGTTGAGAAACCGCAGGAACTCTTGATGGCGGTGCCGTCGGTAGCAATTGCTGATCGTTACGCCGCTGGCCACATCCATGGCCGCAAACAAGGAAGTGACTCCGTGCCGTTCATAGTCGTGTGATTGGCGCGTCGGTACACCGGGTGCCAGCGGCAGAATTGGCTGCGTGCGATTGAGCGCCTGTACTTGGCTCTTTTCATCTACGCAGAGGACAATCGCGCGATCTGGCGGATTCAGGTATAAGCCGACGATATCCCGCACTTTCTCAACGAACTGCGGGTCCTTGGAGAACTTAAAGTTTTCCACCCGATGAGGCTGCAATCCGAAAGTCCGCCAAATCCGCACGATGGCAGTCTGAGACAGTCCTGACTTCTGGGCCATCAGGCGCGTGCTCCAGTGAGTGCTATTCGTCGGCATCGACTCCAGGGTTTTTGTGACTACTTCCTCGACCTGCACGTCCGTTATAGAACGCGGCGTGCCCGGCCGTGGCTCATCGAGCAAGCCTTCCAGACGGTTGACCCGAAATCGCTCGCGCCACTTGCAGACGGTTGCTCCGGTGATGCGAAGCCGCTTGGCCACCTCACTGTTGTTGAGCCCCTCGCTGCAGCCGAGTACAATGCGGGCGCGCATCGCTAGGGCTTGACTGGTTTTCGGCCGCCGCGCCAGAAGCGCGAGTTTCAGCTTCTCATCAGGGGTCACACTGAGTGGTCTGGTTGGACGTCCGATGGCCATACCAAAGTATGCACCAGCACGACAGCTTATTCAACGTATTTCTGACTCAGGACACTAGTTCTCGCGGTACGCCATCTCCAGCCTCATAACGATTACCAAGATAAAACTGGGCTTGCGCACTGCCCAGCGTGGCAGCCTCTCGCATCTCTTCCAGCCCTTTGTCCACATCATGTGCCAGTTCGCGTCCGTCTATCCGCCGAACAGCAACTTCGTACAGCGCGGGACCATAGTTCTTGGCTGCAGCCTTTTCAATGAAATCGAGACCTTCTGCCGGATCTTTAGGACCATGCTCACCTTTCAATTTCCACGATCCAACGACACACATGGCTGGCGCGAACTTCCGGCGGCAGAGGTCCGACATAGACTGAACCGCCCGATCGACTGCCACCGAAGTAGCCTTGGGCTGGTTAAGCGTTTGTAGAGCGACATTAAACGCGGTCCGCTGGCGTTCCGTCTTTTCATCAAACCAGAGTCCGCGAAAACGAAAGTTCACTTCCACTGTAGCCAGAATCTTCACCGGCGCACCTGCCTTCATGCCTGGCACAAACTCCCATTTCGCCACTGCTGCCTGCGCCTGTTCGTCCAGTCCGAATCCCAACGGACTGATCACTGAAATGTCAGCCGCTCGACCCTTTTCATTTACGACAATCTGGAGTATGACAGTCCCCTGAACATGATCGGATCGAGCTTCGGGTGAGTACTCCGGCTCTATCTTATGAATCAGGCGGGGCGGAGTAACACCGGGCCCGATGCGCACAGGCTCGCTCGAACTTGTCTGCGCGGCGAGGGGTATAGTCGCGATAGCCGTGACGAGCACGCCGAAACCGTAGTGACGCATGAAGTATTAGGATCATCCAGCGCCCGCGTACACGTCAACACGTCGGAAGGCTGCCCCGGCGCGGCAGTCGGGCATCAGTCAGGGCTCAAGATCAGCGCTTGCGGGCGCGTGCCCGAAGACTACTCGACGACCAGCAGCGGGTCCTGGCCTCTACGTGCTGGCCGGGCTGCACCAGCATCTGCTTGACGGTGCCGCCCACGGGCGCGTAGACGGTGCTCTGCATCGTCATCGCTTCCATCACCAGCAGGCGGTGGCCTTTCGCGATCTTCTGGTTCAGCTCCACCGCTACCGCGATGCCCCGTCGTGCGGCATCGGCCGAGCTCACGTGCAGCATGGCGGTCTCCCGGTCGACCGCGGCGCGCGCCAGCCCATCGTAATTCAGGTGGAATGCCTGGTAGGTGGAAAGCTGTATGCCGCCGCCGAGATCTTTCCACGAACCCACCAGCGCCGGCAATAGCGCGATCGTGCGGACTGCCATGGCGCCGCGCTCGCTGCGCTGCACGCCATAATTGAGCCGGATGACGGCCGGCCGCGTGGTGGCATACTCGCGCGCCAGTTGGACGATCTCTTCCGCGGCGATCCCGGTCAGTTCCGCGGCACGCTGCGGTGTCCATTCGCGGACTCGCTCGCGCAGGCCGTCGAAGCCTTCCGTGTGCTGATCGACATACTCGGCGTCATGCAGATTTTCGCCGATGATGACGTGCATCATGGCGAAAGCCAGTGCCGTATCGCTACCCGGATTGATGAAGAAGTGCTTGTCGGAGGCCGCTTCCGTACGATTCCGCCGCGGATCGATGGTATAGAGCCTCGCGCGGTTGCGCCGCGCCTCCACGACGAACGGCCACAGGTGCACGTTGGTGCCGAGAATGTTCGCGCCCACGCCAGAATCAGGCGCGCCTGCGGAAACTGCTCCGGCTCGGTGCCGTAGCGCAGGCCGACGGCTTCGGTCATGCCCGCCATCCCCGCCGAGGAACAGATGGTGCGATCGAGCCGCGAGGCTCCCAGGCGGTGGAAGAAGCGGCGATCCATCCCGCTGCCGTTCAGCAGCCCCATGGTGCCCGCATAGCTATACGGTAGGATCGCTTCGGACCCGTACTCCGCCGCGATCGATTTCAGCCGCTGCGCGATGGTGTCCAGCGCTTCGTCCCAGGAGATGCGTTCGAAGCGGCCTTCGCCCTTCGCGCCGATGCGCCGCTGCGGATAGAGCAGGCGGTCGGGATGGTATTACCAATCCCGCTCCGAGGTATGCCGCACGACTCTAGTCTGCTATAGACTTGGCGGATGGTTCGCCAGATTGTGCCTCTGTTCTTCACCAAGGATATTCCGGCCACGCTCGCCTATTACCAGGAGAAGCTAGGTCCTGGTCGATACGTTGATAGCTGTCGTGCTGGTGCATACTTTGGTATGGCCATCGGACGTCCAACCAGACCACTCAGTGTGACCCCTGATGAGAAGCTGAAACTCGCGCTTCTGGCGCGGCGGCCGAAAACCAGTCAAGCCCTAGCGATGCGCGCCCGCATTGTACTCGGCTGCAGCGAGGGGCTCAACAACAGTGAGGTGGCCAAGCGGCTTCGCATCACCGGAGCAACCGTCTGCAAGTGGCGCGAGCATTTCGGGTCAACCGTCTGGAAGGCTTGCTCGATGAGCCACGGCCGGGCACGCCGCGTTCTATAACGGACGTGCAGGTCGAGGAAGTAGTCACAAAAACCCTGGAGTCGATGCCGACGAATAGCACTCACTGGAGCACGCGCCTGATGGCCCAGAAGTCAGGACTGTCTCAGACTGCCATCGTGCGGATTTGGCGGACTTTCGGATTGCAGCCTCATCGGGTGGAAAACTTTAAGTTCTCCAAGGACCCGCAGTTCGTTGAGAAAGTGCGGGATATCGTCGGCTTATACCTGAATCCGCCAGATCGCGCGATGTCCTCTGCGTAGATGAAAAGAGCCAGTCAGGCGCTCAATCGCACGCAGCCAATTCTGCCGCTGGCCCCGGTGTACCGACGCGCCAATCACACGACTATGAACGGCACGGAGTCACTTCCTTGTTTGCGGCCATGATGTGGCCAGCGGCGTAACGATCAGCAATGCTACCGACGGCACCGCCATCAGAGTTCCTGCGGTTCTCAACGACATCGATGCGAATCTCCCCGCGGTGACGTCCACCTGTCATGACAACTACAACCCCAAGTCACCAAAGTACGAACATGCTGCGCGCCACCCTCGATATCGCGTCCACTTTACCCCACCAGCGCATGTCCTCGTGGACGTTGTTTGCCAACTCACCCAACGCTGTGTGCGCGCGAAGCCATACGGCCTACGTCTTTGGAGAAGGCGATGCTCGATTATCTGATCAGCGCAACAAAGATCCCAAGGCATTTGTGGACGCAACCGATCTGATCTTGCAAGGTCGCCAGACTTTCTAAACGTATTTCTGCTCGCCTGGTTCGAATGTCTGGGAACGTGGCAGGATCCGCCGGTCTACGCCATCATGGCGCGCGATCGGCAGGCCATTCATTTCCGCTGCGCCGACCCGCCAACACCAAATCCGAACAAATACCCAGACGAATTGCTCGATGCGTACCTGTTCGTCGAAGATGCCGACGCACTCTATGCCGAGTTTGCAGCCCGAGGCGTAGACTTCACCCGGACCGTAGGCAACATGCCATGGGGCTGTCGCGAGTTCGTGGTGAAGGATTGCGACGGCCGCCTTCTCGCTTTCGGCGTGAACCTATAGCGACTCCGACTGCTGGTTCGCAACGGTCTGGATGGGATTGGAATGGGCGTCGGTAAACAGGAGAGCCCCACCGTTCCGGCCGGGCTTTCATGAGAGGAAATCGCTCCGTATAGGAGCCAGGCGGGCAACCGAGGCGCAAGGTTGGCAAGAAAGCTACTGACCCCCGATCAACTCATCCAATTGAAAGGCGTGGCGGATGGGATGCATAACAGCGTGTTCTAACATCGAATCGATGCAGTAACGCGTCCGCCAGCGCGATGGGTACTCGGGAACCTCCAGTTGTTCGTCGAAAATTTGCCGGAGCGCTTCGGCCCGCCAGCGCTCGAGAACGTGCTCCAGATATTCGTCCGCATCGCGGACTATGGCAATCGCGTCCGGGGCGAGCCGGACTCCGGGATCAGGTAATTTCAATACCTCGCACATCCAAATCAGATACCCACCTGCCGCGGATAACACATGCCTTCCCAATGCGTCTAGCGAGGCGTAGTTGGGGTCGGAGGTCGGCGGAAGGCTCACCGGGACCGTGATGGCCAGCCGCCACGTCTGGAGAAAGCGGCGCAGATGTTCCTCGTGCAACAGCACCATAGCGCGTACGGCGCGAGAGCGGTATGGGATATTCGGCGGCATGAGGAGAGAATAGCCGATTCCACCGCTCCTACGCGGAAGACATACGACGGATTGACCTTGCTGGACTTCGAACGTGCAGAGGTCGAGTGTCGGCGGGCGCAAGCCGACTTCTGGGGGAGTAATCCGCTATCGCGCCGGGCGCATCGGCTCCACATTTCCAAAGATCGCCATTTGGGGCCATAGTCCGACATGGCGACTACACGGACAGGTGGATTGCTTCCGGTCAGCCGACGATCCACTCGCGATCCGGAAAGGCTTGCGCTTTGCGGCGCCCGTCCCCGGTCAATGGATACGGCTACGCCCCCGTGAACGACGGCTATTTGCTCTTGCGAGCACGTACGGCAACGAGGCCCAGCAGGCCGATGCTGAGCAACACCAGCGAACCAGGCTCCGGCACAGCACTTGCGGTAAACGTGCCGTATCGTCCCGGGGGCACCCCGGAGTCGGCACCGGCGTTCGGGTTGTCGACAAGGCCAGTCGAATCGGCAAGCCCTGCCGCGTAAATAATCGGCCCGCCTCCCACATCACCGTTGCTCCAGATTTCACCAACGTATCCTTCGGGTCCGGCTATATTGAACGCGACGCCATAGATGTCGAACAGACCTCCGGAGAATGGATAGGTCAGCGTAGGCACGCCGTTGATGAGTGCGAAGCAGACGGCCGGAGAGTTTCCTGCCGGGTAAAACAGATCGTCGTAGGATAAACCGCCTGGAGTGATTGAAAAACCGGGGTCCAGAGGATTGTTCACATACGATATCGGGTCGGTTAGCCCGGTAATCGCACCGGAGACATTGACGTTTGTATCTGAAAACGTTCCGCTGATGCCGGTGATCTCATAGCCTGGCGGATTACTGGAATTACTGCTCTGCTGTCCCACCATGAGCACGCCGGTAGCGGTGATCCCGTCTCCGCTGAACGAGAACTGGATTTCGCCCGCCATTGCTCCGGGCGCAGCCGCAACGGCCGCCGCGAATCCGAGCAACGCAAGAGAACCGATCTTCATTTCCCTCTTCCTCCTTGAAGGTCCCACAAAAGTGGTTAAGACGGATTAATTGTACTCGGAAAAGAAGCATCGGTTGCCACAGATTGCCGCATCTCGAAGGGCGACTGGGCGAATTCTAACGTTTGACGGGGCAGATTCCAACGTATGATTGCGGCGGGTTTTCGCCAGTGGGTGGAGCGGATTTTCGAGTTATGCCACGGGCCCAACCGGAAGTTGGGCAAAGCCTGTCAAGTTGACGGGAAACGCCCTAATCATGGATGTGGCTCCCGCAATGCCCAATAATTGGGGCCGTGAGTAGACTTCTCGCCAATGGCGGACCCGTCGGTCCAGTCTACGGGAAAGCGGGTTTTTCTACCCAATCTTGTAGGCACGCCCTCGCACCCCTGTATGTAAACGCTTGGCGACCACACCCCGGGAATCCAGCGGTGGCCAAACCGCGGCACCTCGACGAGTCGGCGACACATCAAAGTGAATTAGTTGAGGCATTTTCAGCTGGGCCTGGAGATTAACTACCTTAGGGACCGACCAGGCGAACCAACTCCATAAACCGTGAATCGGCACGAAGTCTGTCGAAACGAGCCTCGACTCCCAGGAACGCCACGCGAGGCGTCCTTTCTTGAACCGCCGCGTTCAACAACTGAAGGGCCCTGTCGTTGTCGCCCAATCCCAGGTACGCTAGCGCCATATCGTAGGACGACACGAATTCGCTCTTTGCGGTCTTCTTCAGACGGTCCAGAAGGTCGAGTGCTTCAGCGCGCCTGCCGGCGATTCCCAACGCATGGGCCAGCGAGGCAGCGTAGATGGGACTGCCGCCGGCCAGCGTAACGGCTCTCTCGAGTTCGGCGATGGCCTCCGGCAGCATCCCTCTTTCCTCGTACGCCTGGCCGAGGACCATGTGGGCCGGGACGATCGGGTCCATCTCCAACGCGTTGCGATATTCCTGGATCGCCCTGTCGTACTGGCGGGCGAAGAAATACCGCGACCCAACCCAGGTGTTGATGATGGTTGACAGCGGATCGAGTTCCCGCGCGCGCTCCGATTCCGCGATGGCCTCGCTGTGGCGCCCCAGCAACGTCAAATACTCCGCGTACCAGTGATGGCCGTTCGCGTAGTTCGGATTGAGATCGATGGCGCGGCGGAACTCCTGGCCGGCGCCTTCCCAGTCGCGATCGTAGTAGAGCTTCACGAACGCCAGAGAGGTATGCGCTTCGGCGAGCGAGTCATCCAGGCTCAGCGCTCTGGTGACCGCCGCCTTGGCGTTCGGGAAAGTCGCCGCTGGCGGCATGTAGATGTACCAGCCCAGGGGGAGCCATGAATCGGCCAGCCCATCGTAGGCAAGTGCCTAGTCGGGATCCTTGTCGATAGCCTCCTGGAAGAAACCGATCGCCTTCTTGAGATCGGCTTCGGTTCGCTTGTTCCAGAAGAACCGCCCTTTGGAATACGCCTGATAGGCATCGAAATTGGCGGTACGCCGGCGGGCCAGGCGCGCACGGTCCGGCGGAGTCAGTTCGACGCGAATCTCATCGGCGATGGCCCGGGCGACGCTGGACTGCAGGCCGAAGATGTCGTGCAGGTCGCCGCCGTAGCTGCGGCTCCACACCCGTTTGTCCGAAGCCGCTTGAACGAGTTCTACGCTGATGCGAACCCGGTTGCCAGAGCGCAGCACAGAGCCGTCTACCACGGCATCGACCCTTAACTCGCGCGCGATATCCGGCAGCGGCCGGGACCTCCCCCGGTAATACGCAGAAGATGTTCGGGACACTACCCGGAGCGAACTGATGCCTTCCAGGTGTTCCCTTAGTGCGTCCGTCATTCCGTCCACGAAATAGTCCTGGTCGGGATCGCCGGGCAGATTCGCCAGGGACAACACCGCGAGAGACCGGATCGGGGGCGGGGCGCCTGAAATCCGAAAGCCATCGCCCGCGGCCGCCGAATACATCCCGATCAGAGCGGCGAGAACCACTGCCGAGATCACGGCTGTCCAGATCACGAACCGCCGGCGCCCGGTCGCAAGCGGCTCTTCGCCGACCGGGGCGACAACTTCCGCCGGCCAGCTCACGGGGGCAATGAAGCGGTAACCGCGGCCGGAAAGCGTCTCGATGAACCGCGGCGCCTGCGGCGAGTCGCCCAAGGCGGCCCTGAGCCTCTTCACGGCGGCGTTCAGGCTGTGCTCGAAGTCCACGAAGGTGTCGGCAGCCCAAAGCCGCTCCTGCATTTCCTGGCGCGTCACCACATCGCCGGGGCGTTCCAGGAGCGTCAGGAGCACTTCGACCGGCTGACCCTGCAGCTTGATGCGCAGTCCATGCTTGCGCAACTCGCGGCTGCGCGGGTGGAACTCGAACGGCCCAAAACAGACGGTACTGTTCGGCGCATCACATCCGGCCGTGGCTCCTCTGGACGGCATCCCGGTGGCCCAGTTTATAACACCGTCAAGCACTTGTCACCATGGCTACTAAGTCATCGCGGGTCAATGGGATGCCTTATCACCCAGGTATCACCCGGTTTGTCTTGCGGTTTTTCGTCGGATCCGGAAACTTACTCCCTGCCTAACCACGGCCGTCATCGCGTGCCGCGGAATCGGCAGTTTCCATTTCTGTGAACGAGTGGGAGGAGAAACGATATGCGACGTTCTGTGCCATTGACACTGTGGCTAGTCCTGGCCGGCTCGGCTGCCGTAGCCGATGAGGTAACCGACTGGAACCGGATCATGCTGGACGCATTTCTGGTCCCGCCGGCGGTGGGAGCACCGCTGGCACAGCGCCCCGCCGCCATCGTCGCGGCGTCGGTTTTCGACGCCGTCAACGGAATCGAGCGGCGGTACACGCCGATCCACGTTGCGCCGGCAGCGCCCCCGGGGGCATCAAAGCGTGCGGCAGCAGTTCAAGCGGCCTATGCCAGCCTGGTTCGACTGTTTCCCGCCCAAATCGCCACCTTCGATGAGAAGCGCACACAGTCCCTGGTCGAGATTTCGAGCGGTTGGGCAGCTGACAGAAGTGAATCCATCCAGCAAGGCATCGCATGGGGGCAGGCGGTCGCCGATGCGATTTGGCAATGGCGGTCTACGGACGGCTTCTCCAACGCACAGCCCCCGTTCCTGGGAGGCATGGCCACCGGTCAGTGGCGGCCCACGCCCCCGGCCTTCGCACCCGGGATCGCTCCGCAAATGGCGACCATGACACCCTGGGCGATTCAGTCGCCGCCACAATTTCGTCCTGCCGGCCCTGCGCCTCTAACCAGCAGCAGATACGCAGCGGACCTGAACGAGACCGAAACCATGGGAAGCCTCTCCAGCGCGTCCCGGACAGCCGACGAAACGCTCTACGTCCAGTTCTGGAATTCGACCAGCCCGGCGGATTTCTGGGACCCCGTGGCGACGAGTCTCTCGGCCAAGCGTCACCTCAAACTTTTGGAGAACGCCCGTTTGCTGGCATCGCTGAATCTCGCTCTGGCCGATTCCGTGATCGGCTGCTGGGATGCGAAGTACTGGTTCGACTCGTGGCGCCCGGTCACCGCCATCGCACTGGCCGATACCGACGGCAACCCGGCGACGTCGCCCGACCCGAACTGGACGCCATTGATCGTGACGCCCCCATTTCCGGAATATCCTTCCGCGCACTCCTGCGTGAGCGGCGCGGCGGCGCGAGTCCTCGCCGATTTCTTCGGGGAGAGGACCGCGTTCAGCATGGGTTCGGACACCATGCCGGGCGTGATACGCTATTTCTCCAGTTTTCAGGACGCTCTGGACGAGGTGAAGAATGCGCGGGTCTTCGGCGGCATCCATTTTCGAACCGCCTGCAACGACGGCACGGTCCTCGGATCTGCCGTGGCCGGGTACATCCTGGATCACGCGCTTCTTCCGCTTCGTGGCAATCCGCATGACCGCGACCACTGACCAGCTGCTTCGGACGGCGTTCGTGCTGGCCATCGGCCTTTTCCCGGCTTATGGCCAGCACCGGGCTCAGATTGGCGCGGTCCGCTTCCCGGTTTCCTGTACTCCAGCGGCGCAAGAGACTTTTGAGCGCGGCGTGGCACTCCTGCACTCGTTCTGGTACGACGAGGCGGAGAAGGCGTTTTCTGGAACCACGCGAATCGACCCGGGGTGCGCGATGGGCTACTGGGGCATCGCGATGAGCCACTATCATCCCGTCTGGCTGCCCCCATCGGCGGCCGATCTGAGGGAAGGCAGGGCCGCGGTGGAGAAGGCCAAAGCGGCCTCCGCAAAGACCACGCGCGAGCGCGATTACATCGCGGCGATTGAGGCCTTCTATAAGGACTCGGACAAAGTACCGCACCGGGAGCGGGCGCTGGCCTGGAGCAGTTCCATGCAGCACCTTTCCGCCCGGTACCCCGAGGATCACGAGGCTGCCATCTTCTTTGCCCTCTCGCTGCTCGGAACCGCGCCTGCCTTCGACAAAACCTACGCTAGCCAGAAGCACGCCGCCTCCATCCTGAATCGCCTTCTGATCGAGGAACCCGACCATCCCGGAATCGCGCATTACCTGATTCACAGTTATGACTCTGCGGCGCTTGCCCGCCTGGGTCTGCGTGCGGCGCGCGCTTACGCGAAGATCGCTCCGGCGGTGCCGCACGCGTTGCACATGCCCTCGCATATCTTCACCAGGCTTGGACTCTGGCAGGAATCGATCGACTCGAATATCGCCTCGGAGGCCGCGGCGCGGAGCCACGCGGCCCAATCGTCGCCGGGAGCCATCACGCAGGATGGACTGCACGCCATGGATTACCTGGTCTACGCGTATCTCCAGACCTGCCAGGATCGGAAAGCCGGGGCGGTTGTGGCGCAGGCGGCGGCGGCAACCACAGTCGATTTCGAAGTATTTCAGGCGGCCTATGCGTTTGCCGCCATTCCCGCGCGATTCGCGCTGGAGCGCCGCAACTGGCCGGACGCCGCGGCTCTGGGTGTGCACCCGGCGGGATTCCCGTGGGGCCGCTTCCGATACGCCGAAGCCACCACACATTTCGCCCGAGCCCTGGGGGCGGCGCGCATCGGGGACACCGCTTTGGCGGAGGCCGAAGTCGCAGAACTAGCGGACATTCAACGGGCGCTGAGCCGGTCGAAAGAAGAGTACCCCTGGAGCACAGTGGTGGAAGTGCAGCGGCTGGCCGCATCGGCCTGGGTCGCACATGCGAGGGCGGAGAATCAGGCCGCGTTGCGTTGGATGCGCTCCGCGGCCGATTTGGAGGACAAGACCGAGAAACATCCGGTAACGCCGGGGCCCGTGCTGCCCGCCCGCGAACTGCTGGGCGACCTGCTGATGGAATTGAATCAGCCGGGCAGGGCGCTTCCCGAGTTCGAATCGGTGCTCGGAAGCTCTCCGAAACGGTTCCATGCCACGTACGGCGCCGCGCACTCCGCCGAACTCTCCGGCAACAGACCGAAGGCAATCGAGCGCTACTCGGAGTTGCTTCGGCTTTGCGAAAACCCGGATAGCGAAAGGCCCGAAATTTCGCATGCCCGCGCCTACCTTCAAAAGCGTTGAGGTCCATATCGACCTGCTGGATAGGGCGACGAGCCTCCGCCGGACTCCATTTGGCCGTATCACGCCCGATGCGCGGATGCCCCGTCGACGGCCATCCCCAAGTCCGGTTGCGGGAGATCACTCCTGACGAACGCCCTTCCATCCTTGAATAGCACCCGATGCGTTGACTTTTAGTCGCCTACGCGCGGATGATTGATCTGCTTTGCAGGCACCTGTAAGTTAGGTCTCGAAAACAGCACCCGCGGGCCGGACGTCCGACAGGCAGAACTTTCCTGAGATGTCCGTGAGAGCTGATTCCGCCTATGACAAATGCTGCGCTGCCCGACTCGGCTCTACTCGATCACCAGCAGCAGGTCCTTGGCCTCCACGTGCTGGCCGGGCTGCACCAGCATCTGCTTGACGGTGCCACCCACGGGCGCGTAGACGGTGCTCTGCATCTTCATCGCTTCCATCACCAGCAGGCGGTCGCCTTTCGCGATCTTCTGGTTCAGTTCCACCGCCACGGTCGAAACCACGCCGGGGATCGGCGCGCCGATCTGGCCAGGCACGTTGGGGTCGGCCTTGGGCTTGGCCTGCTCCTTCACTTCGAGAGAGCGGTCGCGCACCGAAACCTCGCGCGGCTGGCCGTTCAGTTCGAAGAACACCGTGCGGGTGCCGTCCGGATGCGGCTCGCCCACGGTCTGGAACTTCACCACCAGCGTTTTGCCGGGCTCGAGTTCCACCGGGATGCTTCACCGCGCTCCATGCCGTAATAGAACTGCGGGGTCGGCAGCACTTCGACATCTCCGAAATTCTGGTGGGCGCGCGCGAACTTCACGAAGACGTCGGGATACATCAGGTAGCTGAGCACCTCGTCGCGCGAAGGCTTGCGGCCGATCTTCTTTTCGACCACCGCGGCAGTCTCGTCGAGATCCACCTTCGGCAGGTGTGCTCCCGGACGCCCGCGTTGCGGCTTGCCGCCGCGCAGGATGATCTTCTGCAGCGGCTTCGGCCATCCGCCATCGGGCTCGCCGAGAGCGCCCTCGAACATTTCGATCACCGAGGTCGGCAGCGTCAGGTTGTGATCGGGCGTGAGGCGCTCGAACTGCTGCATGGTCATGTTGTGGTTGACCAGGAAGATCGCCATATCGCCCACCACCTTGCTCGAAGGCGTGACCTTCACGATGTCGCCGAACGCCATGTTGACGTCGGCATAGGTCTGGGCGATCTCGTGCCAGCGCGCGCCCAGGCCCATCGATTCGGCCTGCTCCTTGAGGTTGGTGTACTGCCCGCCGGGCATCTCGTGAATGTACACCTCGGCCGTTCCCGACTTCGGACCGGTATCGAACGGCGCGTAGAACTCACGCACGGTCTCCCAATAGTCCGCGTACTGGTTGAGCGCGGCGAGATCGAGCTTGGTATCGCGCCGCGTGTGATTGAGCGAGGCGACGATGGAGTTGAGATTCGGCTGGCTGGTCTGCCCGCTCATCGAAGCGATGGCGCCATCGGCGATGTGCACGCCCGCTTCGGCGGCCTTCAGCACGGAAGCAGCGTTCAGGCCGCTGGTATCGTGCGTGTGGAAGTGGATCGGGATGCCGATCTCCTGCCGCAGCGTTTTGACCAGCTTCTCGGCGGCGTAGGGCTTACATAGCCCGGCCATATCCTTGATGGCGAGCATGTGGGCGCCCATGCGCTCCACTTCCTTCGCCATCTTCACGTAATATTCGAGCGAGTACTTGTCACGCTTGGGGTCGAGGATATCGCCCGTGTAGCAGATGGCCGCTTCGCAGACGGAGCGGGTCTTGCGCACCGCCTCCATCGACACCTTCATATTGGGCAGCCAGTTGAGCGAATCGAAGATGCGGAAGATGTCGATGCCCTGCGCCGCGGCCTCGTAGATGAACTCCGAGACCACGTTGTCGGGATAGGCCGTGTAGCCCACCGCGTTCGACGCGCGCAGCAGCATCTGGAAGCAGATGTTCGGAATGGCTTCACGCAGACGGCGGAGGCGCTGGAAAGGATCCTCATGGAGGAACCGCATGGCCACGTCGAAGGTTGCGCCGCCCCACATCTCCAGGCTGAAGAGGCCGGAGAGCCGGTGCGAGACGAAGTTCGCGATGGCCGTCATGTCGTAGGTGCGGACGCGCGTGGCCAGCAGCGACTGGTGTGCGTCGCGGAACGTGGTGTCGGTCATCAGCAGGCGCTTCTGCTTCGCGACCCATTCGGCCAGGCCTTCGGGCCCCTGTTCGAGCAGGATCTGGCGCGTGCCCGCGGGCGGCGCGGAGGAATCGTGGCGCGGCACCGGCGGAGTACCGATGCGGCGCGGCGCGGGTTTGCCGGCGATGGTCGGGTTGCCGTTGACGATCACATCGGCGAGGTACGTGAGGATCTTGGTGGCGCGGTCGCGGCGGGGGACGAAGCGGAACAGCTCCGGCGTCTCTTCGAGCCAGCGCGTCGTAACATTGCCGGCCTGGAAATCCGGGTGGTTGACCACATTTTCCAGGAAGGGAATGTTGGTCTTCACGCCGCGCACGCGGAACTCGCGCAGGCTGCGGTCCATGCGCTGGCAGGCGTGGCTGAATTCCCTGCCCCAGGCGGTGGTCTTCACCAGCAGCGAATCGTAATAGGGCGTGATGACCGCGCCGCTGTAGGCCGAGCCGCCGTCGAGCCGGATGCCGAAGCCGGCGGGCGAGCGGTAGGTCGAAATCTTGCCGTAGTCGGGGACGAAGCCATTGGCCGGGTCCTCCGTGGTGATGCGGCATTGCAGCGCATAGCCGTAGATCGGGACGGCGTCCTGCGCGGGCAGGTTCATTTCGGGGCCGTGGAGATCGAGGCCCTGCGCCACCTGGATCTGGCTGCGCACGAGGTCGATGCCGGTCACCATTTCGGTGACGGTGTGCTCCACCTGGATGCGCGGGTTGACCTCGATGAAATACCAGTCGCCCGAATCGGCATCCACCAGGAATTCGACGGTGCCGGCGTTGTAATAGCCGGCGGCCCTGGCGAGGCGCACCGCGGCATCGGCCAGCGCGGCGCGGATCTTGGGATCGAGCGAGACGGCTGGAGCCACCTCGACCACCTTCTGATGGCGGCGCTGCACGGAGCAGTCGCGCTCATAGAGGTGCAGGATGTTGCCGTGGCGATCGCCCAGGATCTGGACTTCGATGTGGCGCGCGCGGCGCACGAAGCGCTCGAGGAAAACGGCGTCGTTGCCGAAGGCGGCGGCGGCTTCGCGGCGAGCCTCTTCCAGGCGTCCGGTGAATTCGGCCGCGCGGTCCACTACGCGCATGCCGCGGCCTCCGCCCCCGAAAGCTGCCTTGATGATGAGCGGGAAGCCGATCTCGGCGGCGATTTTCTCGGCCTTGCGCGGGTCGCTGACGGCGGTCTCGGTGCCGGGCACGACGGGGATGCCGGCCTTCTGCGCGAGGCGGCGGGCGGCGGTCTTGTCACCCAGGAGATCGAGCAACTCCGCGTTCGGCCCGATGAAGGTGATGCCGGCTCGATCGCAGGCGCGCGCCAGGGCGGGATTTTCCGAGAGGAAGCCGTAGCCGGGATGGATGGCGTCGACCTCTTTTTCGCGCGCCAGGTCGACGATGCCTTCCACATCGAGGTAGGCTTCGACGGGTCCTTTGCCTTCTCCCACCAGGTAGGCTTCATCGGCTTTGAAACGATGCAAAGCGAGGCGGTCTTCCTGGGAATAGATGGCGACGGTGCGCAGGCCGAGTTCGTTGGCCGCGCGGAGGATACGAATCGCGATTTCGCTGCGGTTCAGAGCAAGCAGTTTTTTCATCTTGGAAGAAACGGGCGGATGTCCAACCGTCTTTCTAGATTACCGCAGTAGGGTAGAGCTCCTGGTCTGCCCACGGCGCGCGGCAGCGCGCCCGGACCATGCGAAAAGCTCGGACGAGCTGCGCTCGCCTTGGACATGCCGGGAGGCCTATCCTACCTCTCTCAGCGCGACGAGGGGGTCGATGCGGGTGGCGCGGAGCGCGGGGATCGCGGCGGCGGCGAGCGCGACCAACGCGAGGAGTAACGCAACGGCAGCGAAGGTCAGCGGGTCGGCCGGACGCACGCCGTAGAGCATCCCGGACATGAGGCGCGCGAGCATCAGGGCGCCGGCCAGGCCCACGGCAGCGCCCATCAGCACTAATGCCATGGCCTGCCGCACCACCATCGTGAGGACATCGCGCCGGGTCGCGCCCAGCGACACGCGGATGCCGATCTCCTGCGTGCGGCGCGCCACCGAGTAGCTCATCACGCCGTAGATGCCCACGGCGGCCAGCACCAGTGCGATGGCGGCGAAGACACCGAGCAGCAGCATTTCGAAGCGCGGGGCGGCGGTCGCCTCGGCCACCACGCGGTCCATCGTCAGCACCTCCGAAACCGGCAGGTTGCGATCGAACGACCAGACTGTCTGCTTGAGGGCGGGCGCCAGCGCGGCCGGGTCGCCCACGGTCCGCACCACCAGCGTGAGATACGCGAAGTGCACGCCGGGATCCTCAAGGAAAGCGTGGTTCTGCAACGCCGGCAGGTAGACTTCGGGATCGATCTCGTCCGCCCAGTCGCCCTGCTTCGCGTTCTTCACGATGCCGACGATGGTGATCCAGACACGGCCGTCGAAACTCACCTGCTTGCCGATCGGATCTTCGCCGGGCCAATAGCGGGCGGCGGCGCGCTCGTTGATCAGCACCACTGCAGGCGCGCCGGAATCGTCGCGGGGCGAGATGCCGCGGCCGCGGAGCACCGGGAGCCGCATGGTCTCCAGATACCCGGGCATGATGATGCGATAGACCGCCCCAGGGGCTTCTCCGGGGTTCGGCTTCGGGCGGCCCGCGATGGTGAACGACCATCCCCAGAGATCGCCGGCCAGAGGCAGATGATTGATGCCGCCCGCGGCTGCGACGCCTGGAAGCGCACGCACCCGGTCGAGCAACTGGCGATAGAAGACCTCGCGGCGGCCGGCATCGGCTTCGGGCGAGCCGGCCACCGAGACGACCATCGAGATCACATGGTCGGGGCGGAAGCCGGGGTCGACCGAGCGCAGCGCGAAGAAGCTGCGGACCATCAGGCCCGCACCAATCAGCAGGACCAGCGCCAGAGCGAACTCCGAGGCTACGAGCACGCCGCGCAGGCGGTTGCGGCCGAAGCTTTCGCTCGATCCGCGGGCCGCGTCCTTCAGCGCACCGGCCAGGTTCATCGAAGAGACTCGCAGGGCCGGCACCAGGCCGAAGATCAGTCCGGTGGCAAGGGTGGCCGCGACCAGGAAGAGCGCCGCCCCACCGTCGATGGCCACCGAATCCACACGAGGCAGATTAGCGGGACTGAGAACGCGCAATGCGCGAGTGCCCCACCACGCGATCGCCATGCCGGCCGCTCCGCCGAGCGCCGCCAGCAGCAGATTCTCGGTAAGAAGCTGCGCGGCGATCCGCACCCGTCCCGCCCCCAGCGCTCCGCGAACCGCCAGTTCCTTACGGCGCGAGGACGCACGGGCGAGCAGCATGTGGGCCACGTTCGCGCAGGCGATCAGCAGCACCAGCCCCACCGCGCCGAGCAGAATCAGGAGCGGCGTTTCCACCTTGCCGACGACGTTTTCCCGCAGGGGCGTCACCCGCACATTGCGATTGGTTCCGGGATACTGCCGCTCCAGGCGCGCGGTGACGGTGCGGATCTCGGCGCGCGCCTGCTCGAGGCTCACCCCGGATTTCAGGCGCGCAAAGACACGGAGGTGGTTGCCTTCGCGAGTGCGATCGGCGGCACGGAAGGCGTCGGGCACCCAGAGTTCGGCGCGCGTGGCCCAGAACGGCGCAAAATGGAAGCCCTGCGGCATGATGCCGACCACGCGGAAGCCCTCGCCATCGAGCGTCACGAGGCGGCCCAGCACGCCCCGATCGCCGTTGAAGCGGCGCTGCCACAGGCCATAGCTCAGGATGGTTTCGTGCTCGGCGCCAGGCTGGTCCTCTCCCGGCACGAACACGCGCCCGAGCAGCGGCTCGATGCCGAGCATCGGCAGCAGGTTCTGCGTCACTTTGAGGCCGTAGAGATGTTCGGGCGCGTCGACGCCGGTCAGGTTCGGCCTCCAATAGTCGGCGGCCGCTATGGTCTCGAAGGAGCGGCTCTGGTCGCGCCAGTCGAGGTAATTGGCTACGGCGACCGGGTTCGAGCCATCGTGCAGAAGGGTAACCAGGCGGCCAGGATCGCGATAGGCGAGCGGACGCAGCAGCACGGCATTCACCACGCTGAAGACGGCGGTGTTCGCACCGATGCCGAGCGCCAGCGCGATCACCGCGACGGCGGTGAATCCGGGGCTGCGGCGCAGGGAGCGGGCGCCGTGTCGCAGGTCCTGTAGCAGCATGCGGATTGGACTCGCAGGACTCGAAGAGGTTAGCAGCTACCGCAGCGCGGCCTGGGCCTGCTGCTCCTCGCCCCAGACCAGCGGGTCGGGGCCGGAGAGCTGCAGGAACAGGCGATAGTTTTCGCGCGCCTGTTCGGGACTCGCGGCGGTTTTGGCGCGCAGGTAGAGGTAGCGGGGAAAGTAGAGGGAAAGGAGGGGGCCCGGGCCGGCAACCGGCGGAATCGGATTCGCTCGCAGCAGCGCCGCGGCATCGGCCGCGCGGCCCGTCTCGATCCACGTCCAGGCCAAAGCCACCGGCACGGTCGGTTCGGACCCACCGGCAGCGCCATTGTACAGCCGCTCGAGCACCGGGGATGCGGCGGCGAACTCTTTCGCAAGGAGCAGGGCCGTGCTCGCCATGGTGTCGCGCACCGCGGCGGCGGAGGGATTCGGCACCAGCTCCGCGGCGCGCTGCAGCCATTCGGCGGGAGGCGCTGCGGGGGCGAGCAGAAAGCGTGGGACGGCGGCGGCAGCGGGCGGCTGGGCGTAACCGGCTGCACGTGTGGCGGCCTCCCGGTCGCCCAGCATCAGGTACCAGAGCGCGAGCTCGTTGCTCGCGCGGGTGGCGAGCGGCTGCGCGGCACTTTGCGCGAGCGTCTCCATCATGCGGCAGGCCTGGCGGCGGCGTCCGCTCAGCCACAGCCACTCGGCATCGAACATGGGAACCTGCGGATCCTTGGCCGCGGCACGCGCCTGGGCATATTGCTGCGCCAGCCCATCGGCGCCTCGGATATCGCCGGTCATGAGGCGCGCCATGGCGGCCTTGAAGAGGTCGGCATGGTTGAGCATGGCGGGATTCTTCTTCTCGGCCTCCAGGTAGAGCTGTTCGGCCTCGCGGAGCTTCCCGGCCATCAGGTTGAGATCGCCCATGGAATCGATAGGATTGGGATCGGCCGGGCGCAGCGCCTGGTAGCGGCGCAGGGCATCGATTCCGGCATTCAAGTCGCCCGCATAGGCGCTGGCGTAGCCGAGCTGATTCCAGGCAGTAACGTCTTCGGGGTCGAGATCCACGGCCTTCCGGTAGGCTTCGACGGAATTGCGGTAGCGATGCGCCATGATGAGGCTGTCGCCGAGCGAGCGCCAGGCACTGGCATCGCCGGGGGTGGCAGCGGTCAACGCGGTCAGAGCCTGCAGGCGGCCGGCGGCGTCGCCGCGAAGGTTGGCGAGTTCGAACTCGATCCGCGCCTTACCATCCGTGGGAAGGGCCGGGCCACGGGCGATGGCTGCTTGCAGCAGCGCTGCAGCCCCAGCGGGATCCTGATGCTGCACTTTAAGTTGCGCCAGTAACTCATAGGGACGTGGGAAGTTAGGGTCGGCGGCGATAGCCTCTTCGAGCTCGCTCATCGCTTGCGGACCGTCCGATTCGAGCGCGATGGAATAGGCCTTCAATGCCACGGTATTGCGCGTGGAATAAGGCCGCGCCCCCGGCGAGATCTTCTGCGCGAGACTCGATGCCGCGGCATAGACATCCGGCGCGGTGGCGAAGAGCACCTGGAGCATGCGGCCGGTCCCTGGATCTTCGATGGTGAGGTGGACGCGGACGCGCCCACCCTCCGCATCGTAATTTCCGTAAACAATGCGGGTGGCGCCGGCCGCTAGCGCCAAACTGCGCTCGGCCGAGATTCCGGGAGCGGCAGCAGGACGCGTGCCCAGGGTTGCGCTGTACGTGTGCAGGCGGCTGGATGGGACCAGGTTCAGATCCGGGACTCCGGAAAGTTCGGACGTGAGGACTTCGGCGAAAGCCCGGCCCATCCAATCGGCGGAAGGATCGGGGCCCAGGTTTTCAAAGCGCAGAACCGCCATCTTTTCAACGGCGGGAACCGCCGGCTGGCGGGCGCATCCAACGGTCAACAGGAAGAGCAGTACCGCGGCAGAGGGCCTAGAGAACACGCGGCTCCCTGTCGAGGAGCTCTTTGAATTCCGGCAGGTTCTTCGAGACCGGCAAATTCGGGAGTCTCGTCCAGGTGTTTCTTTTCCTTGAACCCTTCTTCGAGCGCCTTGCGCAGGTATTGGATCGCCAGGTCGTTGCGGCCGTCCTTGGCGTACAGCTTGGCCACGTAGAAATGGTACTTGGCGCGCTCCTGCGACGGTGCGCTCCTGCAGAAGGACGCCGTAGTTGCCGTGGCGTTCGAAGACCTCCGGATCGAGCGACAGCGCGATCTGGTAGGTCTTCGGTCGCGTCTTCGTATTTCTTGCGCGCGAAGTAAGCGGTGCCGAGGTTCATGTAGATGGACGCCGATTTGGAATCGTCGGGCGCGAGTTTGAGCGCCTTCTTGTACCAACTAATGGCGCGGCGGTAACTCTTTTCCGCGTAATAAGATGGTGCCGAGATTGTTGATCGCCTCGACGTAGTCGTGTCTTCAGCTTGAAGGCTTGCTCGTAATCTTCTTGGCGTTATCCGAGCTGCTGGAGCTGGTGGTACGCGATCCCGGTCTTGTTCCACAGCACCGGGTCGTTCGGCGAACCTTCGTGGAAAGCTTCGATGGCTTCGCGGTACATCTTTCGCGCCATGAAGATGTCGCCGCGCATTTCCGGAGTGAGGGACGGATCGGCTCGCCGCACAACCGGCGGTGCGGGAACCACGCGGTCCAACTGGGGAAGCAATTCTGCGCCGGCGCCGCAGGCCGAACCGAGAATCAGCCGCGATTCCGGACACAACCAGACCGAGGAAGCCATGTAGGCCACCCCCTTGTGTCTTATTTAAACACATCCAATAGACGCCGGAAGAGTCCCTTTTTCTCCTGCTGTTTTTTTGGTTCCTGCGCGGCCGGCGGCGGCGGTGCGGGAGCGGAGGCGGCATTGGCCGGCCGTTCTGCCGGATAGCCCGGCGAGAGACGGCGGACGGCTGCACCTGTCCATCGGTGCCCGAACCTGTCACTCGCGGGGCGGTGTCCCCATCGGTAGCCGGTTTGCGGCGGTGCGACTTCCCAGCCGGCCACGTGTGGTCACTTGTCTTCGCGCCACCGTGCAGCGGGCAGAAGCCGACCGGCTGGGTGCCGGCGATGTAGACTTCCGTGCGGCGGCGTGGGGCAGTTGGGCGTGGCGGGCATCCCGGATTGCGGATCGATCGATACGGAAACGATGCCGTCGGGCGCCTGGAAAGGCTTGGCATCGCGGTATTCGCGGTATGTCGAGCGGCGCGCTTCATGAATTCGCGCCCAGATGGGCGCGGCCGAGTGCGCGCCTTCCAGGTCCAGTTCGCGATTGTCGTCGAACCCCACCCAGACCACGCACAGCAATTCGGAAGTGTAGCCGGCGAACCAGCCGTCGTGCGAGGTGCCGGTCTTGCCGGCGGCCGGAAAGTCCAGGTTGTAGCGCGCCGCGCACGCCCGCCGCGGTGCCGCTGCGCAGCACCTCCTCCATCAGGTTGGTCATCAGGTAGGCCACGCGCGGATCGAGCACCTGCTTGTCTTCCACCTTGTTCTTGTAGCAGCGATCTTGCCCTTCCTGCGAGCGCACCAGGCGGATGAAGCTGGGCTTCACGTAGTCGCCGCTGGTTGGCGAAGATCGTGTAGGCGCCGGCCGCTTCGAGCGGCGTGATTTCGTAGGCGCCCAGCGCCACCGCCGGGGTGGGCTGGATGTGGTAGTTCATGCCCGCGCGGTTGGCCATTTCCACCACGTTGTCGTAGCCCACCATCTCCGCCACCTTCACGGTGGCCACGTTCAGGGAATGGGCCAGGGCGTCGCGCAAGCGTCACGTCGCCGTAGAACTTGTGCTCGAAGTTGCTGGGCTCGTAGGGCTTGCCGTCGAACCAGAAAGTGGTGGGCTCATCCATCACCATGGTGCTGGGGGTGAGGATGCGGGAGCCGCCTTCGACTGCCGGTATCCATGGCGGCGGCATAGACGAACGGCTTGAAGATCGAGCCGGGCTGGCGCTTGGCCAGCACGTGGTTGAGCTGGCTCATGCCGTAATTGCGGCCGCCGACCAGCGCCTTGACTTCGCCGGTGTGCGGATCGATCGCCACCAGCGCCACCTGCGCCTCGGGCGGCGTCTGCCCGCGGAACCGGCGCTGCTTCTTGATCTGCTCGTCGACAGCTTCCATGCCCAGCGCGGATGGCATCGGTCGGCGGCGCGCTGCAGGCTCATATCGAGCGTGGTGTAGACGCGGAAGGCGTTGGACTGGAAATCGGCGTCCTGGAACGTGTTCTGCAGCGTGTCGTTGACCAGGTCGACGAAATACGGCGCTTCCACGCGATTGCGCGGCGCCCTTGGCCACGGTGAGCGGCGCGTCGACGGCCAGCTGCGTAATCGCGGTCGTTGATGAAGCCGTTCTGCGCGCATCAGCCTGAGCACGATGTTGCGGCGCTCGCGCATGCGGTCGGGATGGCGGAAGGGGTCGAAGATAGCCGGGCCGCTGGATCATGCCGGCCAGTTCGGCGGCCTCGGGCAGGGTGATCTGGCTGAGGTCCTTGCCCAGGTAGACTT
The DNA here is from genome assembly GCA_963796675.1 of Terriglobia bacterium. Lineage (GTDB taxonomy): Bacteria > Acidobacteriota > Terriglobia > Bryobacterales > Bryobacteraceae > CAWCDJ01. The sequence continues at coordinate 122,085 of CAWCMS010000006.1, read as the reverse complement.
CGGCGGCCTCGCCGAAGCCGTGGATGCGGAAGGTGCCGCGCCAGCCCAGGTAGATCTCGTTGGCGTAATCCTCGAAGATCTCCTCCTTGGAAAGCCGCTGCTCCAGTTGCAGGGTGATGATCATCTCGGCCAGTTTGCGCGTCCAGCGCTTCTCCTGGTCGAGCCAGAACATGCGGGCCAGCTGCTGGCTGAGGGTGGAAGCGCCCTGCTCCTTGCGGCCCTCCCTCAGGTCGATGTAGGCGGCCTTGACGATGCGGATGGGGTCGAAGCCGGAGTGCTGGAAGAAGCGCTTGTCCTCGGCCGAAGTGACGGCCTGCACCAGCACCGGCGGAATGTCGCGGAACTTCACCATGCGGCGCTTTTCGCGGCTGCGGCCGGAGACGTTGGTGATGAGCTGCGGCTCCAGCTGGTACTGGCTGCGCGGCGGTGTTGTCCTGCAGGGAGACGATCTGGGAGATCTTGCCGCCGGAGAACTTGATGAGGCCGGCTTCCTGGTCGAAGTACGAATCGGGCCCGGGGAAGATTTCGATGGCGTTGGGGTGGATCTGGTAGTAGCCCATGGGGTTGCCGCGCGATTCGGTGTAGCCGCTGCGGCGCAGTTCGGCGGCGATATCGGCGGGCGAGAGATGGGTCGCCCACGGCCACCGATTCCGGGCGCGGCGAAGATCTTGGCGGTGTTGGCGAAAGGACCGGCGCGCAGTTTCTCGTCGATGATTTGCGAGTATTTGTGATAGTAATACGTGAATGCACCGAGCCGACAGATTACGACACAACGCGAAACCCGATGATGAGGACGCGCCCGACCGGTCCCAGAAGCAAAGCGGGCCAGGCCCGCCTTCTGGGGATCCGGACCTTCATTTCGCGTTTGCCCGTGGCTTTGGCAGTCTTCGGCACTAAATCTGATTCTCGCATGAAGGGGAACCTCGGGGCACCCGCCCGGCTAACGGGCTACCGGCGCCAGGATAGAAGTGGAGATCGACGGTGTAGCCGGGAAGTCCCACGCGCACGAAATAGCGGACATCCAGGTGTTGCAAATTCCCATCCGGCGAACGTTGAATAAGCACGTTGTCGGCCAAAACGGGAAGTGTCAAGCTGTTCAGCCCTATTCACCACTAGCATGCGCACGACGTCATCGGACTTGGCCTGATCGGAGGGGGAGTGTGTCAATTGCGCCACGTAATTCTGAAGCTGAAAATTACGGAAATACACGGGGGCCAGGGCGGCCAGCACCGCAGAACATTCCGGCGAGAATGAGGAGAGCCAGGGCGATCCGCCAGGGCGCGACGCGCGCTACGGCTGGTCGTTCGGCTCTTTGGTCGATGCGCAGAGTTCCTCCCAGATGTCGTCCGAATGCGGAGTCCACTCGGGATTCTCGACGGCCGGAGATCTGCAATTCATCTTCCCTCAACGTTCCGTGGCCGTAGGGGCAGATGTATTCGATGCGCGGGCGGCCAAACTGCAGCATGCGGCTCCAGGAGCCGGTTTCCACGGGCATGCGCAGACCGGCGCAGGCAGACGCGGCAGCGGTAGCGCTGGTCCCAGATGGCGGCGTAAACCGCGCCGGTGCAGAGCAGAAACCAGATCAACACCGCCAGCGTGTACCCCAGGTCATACCGCGAAACGCGGTCGGAATGTACGAGAAAAAGTTATGGCGACGACGGCCAGGAAATCCAGTTGAGCAACGCTAATAAGGCCATATAGACGAGCGCGCGGCAACAGCCAGTTTGGCGACGAAATATCGCCCAGTAGCGCATACGGTATAGACTCTCCGACCCTCGATTTAGTTTCTAAGCCGGATGGTCCGCACCGCAAGTGCTCGTCCGCGCGATTCCGGCTAGCTCCGGAATAAATTGCGCAAAATGAAGAAGACGTTGGCCGGCCGCTCAGCCAGGCGGCGCATATAGTAGGGGTACCAGGCCTTGCCGAAAGGCACGTAGAGGCGGAGGCGGTAGCCTTCGGCGACGAGTTGGCGCTGCAGATCGCGGCGGATGCCGTAGAGCATCTGGAATTCGAAAGCGTCCGCGAGGGATGTTCTTCTCGGCAACCCAGGCCTTGGTCTGCTCGATCATCTTCTCGTCGTGGGTGGCGATGGCCGGGTAAGTCCCCGGGTGAGGAGCAGCCTCGTGAGATCGACATAATTCTGATCGACGTCGGACTTGTGGGGAAATGCCACGCTTTCCGGCTCCAGGTATGCTCCTTTGCAGAGCCGCACGCGGATGTGCCGGTCGCAGAGCTTTTCGACATCCTTGCAGCTGCGACGCAGGTAGGCCTGGATGACGATGCCGACCACCGGGTAGCGCTCGAACAGGGCATAGACCGCCTCGAGGGTGCGGTCGGTGTACTCGCTCGATTCCATGTCCACGCGAACGAAGCTGCCGAGCTCCGACGCCGCGGCGGACCAGCGCCTCCACATTGGCGAGGCACTGGTCGTAAGAAATATCGAACCCGAACTGGGTCAACTTGAGGGAGACGTTGCCCTGGATGCCCGATTCGTGAATGGCCGTGAGGGTGCGCACGTAGACATCGCGTGCATCGGCCGCCTCTTTCAGGCTGGTAACGCTTTCGCCCAGGTGGTCCAGGGTAACGGTGATGCCTTCCGCGTTCAATTTCCGGCTGACGGCGAGGGCCTGCTCGAGGGTCTCGCCCGCCACGAATCGGGTGGACAGGCGTTGGGCCAGGGACGAGGTTTCCATCCAGCGGCGCAAGAATTTCAGACGCGAAAGGAAGAGGAAAAAGCTGCGCACGAGTTCAGCCTAACACCCTGCAGGGCAGAGGAAAGGGCAGGCGGCGAACCGCCTGCCCGGAGGTGATCAAAGGACCTACCTTTAGAAGACGAAACGCGCGGAAACCTGGCAGCGGCGGGCGTTGGTGCCGTCCGGGAAGCCTTGCGACTGGGTTCCCGTACCGAGCAGCGAAACGCCGTTGGTGAGGACCGGCTTCAGAATGCCGCCGGAACTGACCGAGTAAGCCGAGGTCTGGACCGCTGTGTTGTGGATCGGGTATTGAAGGCGTTGAACGCTTCGAACGAAAGGTTCAGCACTTCGATTCGCCGATGAGGGAATTTGCGAGTGATGCGCGCGTCCACAGTGTAGATCTGGTCGACGTTCAGCCAGCCGACCGGCAGCACGGTACGCGGGTCCAGCCGCCCGTACCGTTCAGGGTGCTGTTGGCGAGCGTGGATGCCCTGGAAGACGCCATTGGCGCTGGTGGATGCCGAGTTCATGGCCGGGGTCATGGATGGCGCCGAGGCCAGGGTGGTCAGGCCGGAAAGCTGCCAGCCGTTGACCAGATAACGGGCCCAGCCGATTGGCTATTGACGATCTTCGGTTCCCAGATCCAGTTGATGGAAGCGCGGTGGCGCTGATCCAGCGTGGACTGCCCTTATCGAACCCAGTAATCTCCGAGGATCGTTCGCATTGTTGTAGCCGTTCGATACGTTCCAGCTTGCGCCCTGCTGGTCGGCGTCGTCGATGGCGTGCGACCATGTGTAGGATATCGGCCGCCGAAGCCGTGGCTCAGCGCTTGGGAGTTGCATGCCAGGGCGTTGTACCAGGACTGGCCGCCATTGTCGACCTGCAGATCTGGCGTACCGCGTATCGACTTTGTCCTGACGGTCCAGACCGGGTCGTGACCCGAGCCGATGTTACTGCCGCTGACATCCTGGATGGTGTAGGTCCCGGTAGCCTGCGGGCTGCCCAGATTGAGGTCCCGCGAGTCTAAAGCCGGATACCCCGGCTCCAGATGTAGCTGGCCGTGATCCCCATGTTTGTGCCAATCTGGCGTTCGATCGCCACGGTCCCTTGCTGGGTGTAGGGGTTGCGGAAGTTGGTCTTGGTCCGCGAAGGTAACTTGATGGTCCCGCCGGGGCCGATGCGTTGGTCACGTATTCGGGAAGACCGGCGCTCCGGTGGTTGGGCGTGATCGAGATGGTGGTCTGGTAGTTGCCATTCGCCGAGGAAGAGGTATCGAGCATGTTGCCGGGATATCGGGCGTAGAAGATTCCATATCCGCGCGCGGATTCGGTGTGTCATCGATCGAATAAGAGATGCTGACGCGCGGCGCTAAGTCCTTGCTGTAAGACGGAATGTGGCCGGTGGCCGGCTAGTTCGGATCGACCATTGTGGGCTGCGGCAGGAAGGATTTTTCGTAGCGCATACCGTAGTTCAGAGTGAGCCTGCGGGAGACTTTCCAGGTGTCCTGGACGTAGACGTTGATATCGGTGGTGCGCATGTTCTGGATCGGATTTCCGAACGCCTGCGAGAAGGTGCTGTAGTTGTTGGAGCCCGTATGATCGTTAAAATCCTTGGCGAACGCGGTCAGGGTGGAGTAACTATAGCAGCCCAGACCGTTGTACAACTGGTTCATCCAGTCCTTGGTGGTCTGCCAGTCGACCCCGATCCTCACCGAGTGCGCGCCGTGGGTCCAGCTATAGTTGTCCACCAACTGGAAACGCTGCTCGCTCGGATAAGTGCGGGGATAGGCCGCGGCGGCACCTACCGTCAGCGCCGTTGACGGTGATCACCAAGCCGCCCGTTGGCCGGCCACAGGTCTGAAGACCCGGGATCGGAGAGCCGGTCCTTGAACCACCCGAAGCGAAGCTCGTTAACGGCATTGGGGCTGACGATGCTAGTCCACGATGCTTTGCCGTACCGCGTCTCGACGGTGGAGTTGCCGTTGTCGCCGATCATGTTGCCGTTGGTCAGAACGGCCTGGGTTTGGATACCGTAAGGCGAACGCCAGTGCATGACGTTGGCGTCGACGCTAAAGGAGTTGCGCTCGCTGGGATGCCAGTCGAGCTTCGCGAATCCCATGACCAGAATGACGGTACGGGGAACGATCACGTCCATCTGCTGTCTGAATGAACGCGATCGCGGCCGCGCATTGTGCCGCGGTCGCCGTGCAGTTTGCTCGGAATCATGACGCCGTCGGAGCGAAATCGGAATTGATGATGCGGTTCATTCCAGGGAAATTCCGCTTGACTATTTCGTAATTGGAGAAGAAGAAGAGCTTGTCCTTCTTGATCGGGCCGCCCAGGTGGACCTGCCTGATGGCGCCATTCGGGAGCATTGATTCCAGCTGCGTAACGGTCCGTAGCATTGAGCGTCCGATTACGGAAGATATTCGTAGGCCGTTCCGTGATACTCGTTGGTTCCACTACGGGTAACGGTATTGATGACACCGCCGATAGCTCGACCGAACTCCGCCGAGAAGCCATCGGAAAGCACCTGGAATTCCTGAACCGCGTCCTGAGAGATCTGAGTCGAAATGCGGGTGCGGCCGGCATTTTCGTTATAGAAGCTCTTCGGTGGTGTCATTACCATCGGTGAGGAAAGAGTTACCCGATGCGATGCCGCGGAAGCTTACCAAGCCGAAGTTACCGTCCGGCACGACGGCGGGAGTCAGCAGCACAAACGTATCGGCGCGGCGTCCATTGATTGGAAGCCCATCGATCTGGGTCTGTCCGACTACCTGTGTAACGCCGCTTTTGGCATCTTCCACCAAGGGTGCTTCGGCCGATACATCGACTTTCGTCGTAGCCGTGGAAACCGCAATAGTCACGCGGAAGTCAACCGTCTGGCCCACCTGAACCTGAAAGTCACTAGCTTCCCAGTTGGCGAAGCCCTGTTTGGTCATGGTCAAGCTGTAGCCGGTGCGGGCACCAATGCGGGAGCGCTGAAGACGCCGGCGTCCGTCGATTGCATGGTGCGCTTAATGCCTTTCGAAGCATTAGACAATACCACGGTCGCGTCGGGAACAACCGCGCCGGTTGCGTCGCGCACCGTGCCGGATACTGCTCCCAGTCCGGCAACGGCCTGAGCAAAGGCCGATGCAGTGAACAACAGCGAACACACGTATAGCGAGAGCGTACGTTTCATCAAATTTAACCTCTTCGAGACCCTTGAACGCCAGAATATCAGAAATCCCGTTTCAGTTGTATGCACAAACACGCTGACCTAAGTTAATTCGCGGCAGGACGATATCGCGCCCGGCGAGCCGGGAGTGGCCGCAAATCGCCTCGATTTCGGGGAAGGTGTGGAACAGATTAACAGATCTCGATCCCGGTTTCACGGGGGTACCCGGAAAAATCGGCTTCTTCCCCGCCGTGGCATACTGGGGCTTGCAGCCATCGATGAACACTCTGGCGGAGCGGCTGGCCGCGGTGCGCGAACGCGTGAAGCGGGCCGCGGAGAATGCCGGGCGCGATCCGGACAGGATCCTGCTGCTGGCGGTGACCAAAGTCTTCCCGGTGGACGCGATCCGCGACGCGTATTCCCTAGGGCTGCGCGAATTCGGCGAAAACTACGTCCAGGAGTTCGAAGGCAAAGCGCCGCTGGTGGCCGGGCTCGAGGGTGCGCGCTTCCACCTGATCGGACATCTGCAATCGAACAAAGCCCGCAAGGCGGCGGAACTCTTTCAAACCATTCAAACGGTGGACACTCCGAAGCTCGCGCGGCGGCTGAACGAAGCCGGGCTGCCGCTCGACGTCATGCTGGAAGTGAAGCTTTCGAGCGAAGAGGCGAAGGCCGGGGCCGATCCGGAGACGCTTCCGGAGCTGATCGCGGCAGTCCACGAGTGTCCGAACCTGCGGCTGACGGGCCTGATGACGATGCCGCCGTGGTCGGACGACCCGGAAGCTTCGCGGTTGTACTTCCGCCGTCTGCGCGAACTCGGCGAACGGCATGGGCTCCAGGGACTTTCGATGGGGATGTCGCACGACCTGGAGACCGCGATCGAAGAAGGCGCCACCTGCATCCGGATCGGCACGGCGCTATTCGGGAAGCGCAAGAAGGCGTGACCGTCGGGTACTACGCGCCGCTCCCGCCGGCGCCCACCGGTGTGGCGGACTATGCGGCGGCGCTGCTCGAAGGGTTGCGGCGGCTCGGGCGCGTGGAAGCGGCGCCCCCGCGCATGCGACGTGGCGCTCTACCACCTGGGCAACAACGCCCTGCATGCGGAGATCTACCGCCGCGCGCTGGAGCGCCCCGGCGTGGTGGTGCTGCACGATGCCGTGCTCCAGCACTTTCTGCTCGGACAGCTCGGCGAAGCGGAATATTTAAAGGAGTTCGTTTACAACTACGGCGAATGGCATCGAGGCCTGGCGCACGAGTTGTGGAAGGCGCGCGGAGGGTCTGCGTCCGACGCGCGGTACTTCGAGTTTCCGATGCTGAAGCGCGCGGCGGAGAGGGCGCTGGCGGTAGTGGTGCACAATCCGGCCGCGGCGCGGGCGGTGCGGGCGCACGCGCCCGGCGCGCGGATCGCGGAGATCCCGCACCTGTTCGTACCGCCGGAGCTGCCCCCGGTCTCCGAGACGTTGCGCCTGCGAGAGCGGCTCGGGGTGGAGCCGGGCGCGTTCCTGTTCGGCGTGTTCGGCTACCTGCGGGAGTCGAAGCGGCTGACGACCGTGCTGCGCGCCCACAGGGAACTGCGCCGGATGGGAATTCCGCGCGGCGCTGCTGGTGGCCGGAGCGTTCGTCTCCTCGGATCTGGAAAGGGCAGTCGCGCCGATGCTCGCGGAGCCGGGCGTAGTCCGGCTGCCCCACCTGCCCGAGCGCGAATTCTGGACGGCGGCCGCCGCGGTGGATGCCTGCATCAACCTGCGCTACCCGGCAGCGGGCGAGACCTCCGGGATCGCCATCCGTCTGATGGGAATCGGCAAGCCCGTGGTTGTGACGGAAGGGGAGGAGTCCTCGCAATTTCCCGAGGATGCCTGCCTGCGGGTGCCTCACGGCCCGGCGGAGTTCGATGCACTCATGGCCCAGATGCTTCTGTTAACATCGGAAACTAGGGTGGCTCGTGCGATCGGCCAACGGGGGGCGGCGCACATTCGCGAGGTACATCACCTCGATGCCATTTCCAAACGCTACTGGGAGTTGTTGTGCGGCTGTTGTACCTGATCGCGGTCTCCACTGCGGCGCTGGCGGCGTCTTCGCAGCCGGCTCCCCGGAGTCTGCACGTCGAGATCCCCATGCGGGACGGAGTGAAACTGGCGGCGAACGTCTTCCTGCCCGCGAAATCGGGCCACCTGCCGGTCATCCTGGAGCGCACGCCGTACGGTAAAGCCGCGGCCGCCACGCCGAACTATCAAGCGCTGGTGGATCACGGTTACGCCGTAGTGGTGGAGGATGTACGGGGCCGCTACGAGTCCGAAGGCGTTTTCGATCCGCTGCATCAGGAGCCCGCCGACGGCGACGATACCCTGAACTGGATCGCGCGGCAGCCCTGGTCGAACGGCAAGATCGGGATGACGGGCGGATCGTATCGCGGCATCGTGCAATGGAAGGCGGCGCTCACCGGAAATCCGCACTTGAAGGCCCTGTTCGCGGTGGTTTCGGGCTACGACGATTACCGCGACCGTTTTTACTCCACCGGCGGCGCCATGAAGTTGGGGAACCGGCTGCTGTGGATGTCGGAAAACATGAAGGCGCCGGGATACCGGCCGGACTTTGCGCGCTATGTGCTGCACCTGCCGCTGCGCACCGCCGACATCGCCGCCACCGGCTGGAGCACCCGGATGTATCGCGATGCGGCGGCGCATCCCACGTTCGATTCTTTCTGGCGCGCCATCAGCGTGAAGGAGCAACTGGCGAAGATCAAGGTGCCGGTGTTCGCCGTAGGCGGCTGGTACGACAACTTCGTGGAGAGCGATCTGGAAGCCTACGCCGCGCTGCACAAGACCAGCGGACTAAATCGCGTGCTGATCGGACCATGGCCGCATAACATGTCGTCCCCGTTCCCCGGCGTGGATTTCGGACCCGAGGCCGGAGTGCCGCTGCGCAGCATGCAGATCGAGTGGTTCGATCAGTGGCTGATGGGAAAAGATACGACGCTGACCTCCACTCCGCCAGTGAAGATTTTCGTGATGGGCTCCAACCGCTGGCGCGACGAGCGCGAGTGGCCCCCGGAGGACGCGCGCGCCGAGAATTTCTACCTGGACGGCGACGGGCACGCCAACTCGCTCGATGGCGACGGCAGCCTGGTTGAGCGCAGTCCCCGGCGGCAGGCGCAGGATCGCTATATGTTCGACCCGCACAATCCAGTGCCGACGCGCGGCGGCGCGGTCTGCTGCAACCCGAAGGTTTTTCCGTGGGGGCCCATGGACCAGCGGCCGGTGGAGCGGCGTGGGGACGTGCTGGTCTACTCGACGCAGCCACTAAGAGAAGATATGGAAGTGGTCGGACCCGTGGAAGCAGTGCTCTATGTTTCGACCAGCGCGCGCGATACGGACTTCACCGCCAAGCTGGTAGATGTTTATCCGGACGGCTACGCGCGGAACCTCACGGACGGCATCCTGCGGATGCGCTACCGCAATTCGCTGGAGCATCCGGAACCGTCGAAAGAAGGCGAGATTTACCGCGTTACGGTGGATGCCGGAGTGACGGCCAATACTTTCCAGAAGGGCCACCGCATCCGGCTGGAGATTTCCAGCAGCAACTTTCCGCGCTTCGACCGCAATCCCAACACAGGCACCCCAGTGGCCAGCGAGACTCGCTTGCTCAAGGCGTCGGAGACCATATACCATGGCCGCGAGCATCCCTCGCACGTGGTGCTGATGGTGCTGCCTCCGCAGGAGTAACTCAGGCGATTACTGATTTGGCCTTGTCACGCGGAATTCATTTCTCTGCAACAAACACAATGTAGTTTAGGTCTTCTCGGCCCAACGCACTCCGGGCCAACAAGGAGACTTATGCGTCCTCTCACTTCAATTGCGCTCGTTCAACTGCTGCTGCTCGGAATGCTGCCCGCCCCGGCAGCGCGCGCACAATCGGTATCGGGCATGCCTTCGACGCCCATCCGCCACATTGTCGTAATTTTCCAGGAGAACGTTTCCTTCGATCACTACTTTGGGACCTATCCAAAGGCTCTCAATCCGGACGGAGAGCCCGTATTCACGGCGCTCGAAAACACTCCACGGATCAATGGACTCTCAAATGGTTTGCTCGTGAATAACCCGAACTACCTGAATAAGACCAATGCGACCGGCGCGACCAATCCCTTCCGTCTCAGCCGTGCGCAAGCCGCTACCGCCGATCAGAACCACAATTACACTCCCGAGCAGGCCGCCGTCCATGCCGGCCTGATGGATCTGTTTCCCGCGCAAGTCGGCGTGGCCGGCCCTCCGCCAGCCAATACTCTGGCCGGCACAATCAATACGACTAAGGGCTTGACGATGGGCTATTACGACGGCAACACGGTCACGGCGCTGTGGAACTATGCGCAACGCTTCGCCATGAGCGACAACTCGTACGACACCGTCTTCGGCCCATCCACGCCCGGCGCCATTAACCTGGTTTCCGGACAAACCAACGGAGTGATTGGGAACATCAACGGCAGCGGCGCGGTAATCGACGGCGGGAATGGCTCCGTGACCGATATCAGTGACGCCGACCCCTTGAACGATGTCTGTTCCACGACCACCGGCGAACTGTTCAGCATGTCGGGCCCGAACATCGGCGACCTGCTCAATCAGGCAAACGTAACGTGGGGCTTCTTCGAAGGCGGTTTCGACCTCACCATCACCAATCCCAACGGCACGGCCGGCTGCAACCGCAGCACGACGTCGGCGGTCACCAACACCAAAAAGGCCGACTACATTCCCCACCATCAACCGTTCCAGTATTACGCGAGCACCGCAAACCCCACTCACGCGAGGCCCAAGTCGCTATCGTCGATCGGTTACTCCGGAGATCCGGCCAACCATCAATATGACATTCACGACTTCTTCGATGCCGTCCGCGCGGGTAACTTTCCGGCCGTGAGTTATCTGAAAGCACCCGGCTATCAGGACGGCCATGCCGGCTATTCGGATCCTCTCGACGAACAGACTTTCATCGCCAATACCATCAATTTCCTGCAGGAGGAAAGCGGAGACTGGGATCACACCCTGGTGGTCATCGCTTACGACGATTCGGACGGCTGGTACGACCACCAGATGGGACCGGTAGTGAACCAATCGTCCACTGCCGCGGATGCGCTTACCGCAGCGGGCTCGTGCGGCGACGGTTCTACTGCTTTGCCGGGCGTCGGCACCGGCACGGCGCACGCCCAGGGCCGCTGTGGATACGGTCCGCGCCAGCCCCTGCTGGTCGTCTCTCCCTGGGCGAAACAGAATTTCGTCGATCACACCGTCACCGACCAGACCTCCATCCTCCGCTTTATCGAAGACAACTGGCTGGACGGGCAGCGCATCGGTCAGGGGTCCTTTGATGCGATGGCAAACTCGTTGACCAATATGCTGGATTTCGGCAAGGCCAATCACCGGAAATTCATTCTCGATCCGAACTCCGGTAGCGTCGTCGGCCGCTAGGAAGCGTGCCGACCCGCGCTTCGCCGATGAATCGACGTCAATTCCTACAGCTCGCTGCGGCGGCTCCGGTGCTTCACGCCGGGGCCGCCGCGCTCGATCCGAATACTCTGGAAAGGTTCGTGGACCCGCTGCCGGTGCCCCCAGTACTTCGCAGTTCCGGGTGGCGCTCCGCACCCGGCAGGCCTGCGAGCCGCGCGCGGTTCTTCCAACTCGACATGAGGGTGGCGGATCTCCGCGTGCATCGCGATCTGCCGCCCACCCGCTTATGGACCTATGGCGGCCACTTTCCGGGTCCGACGATCGAAGTCGAGAGCGGCGAAGGCGCGCTGATCGAGTGGTCAAACCGCTTGCCGCAACGCCATTTTCTGCCGATCGACCACACCTTGCACGGCGCCGGCGCGTCGCTTCCCGAGGTCCGCACTGTAGTACATGTCCACGGCGCCAAAACGCCTCCGGAGAGCGACGGGTATCCCGAAAACTGGCAAACTCCGGGGCAGTCCGTGAGCTGCTTCTATCCCAACCGTCAGGACGCTGCCGCGCTCTGGTATCACGACCACGCCATGGCGATCACGCGGCTGAACATCTACGCCGGGCTGTTCGGGTTCTATCTGGTTCGCGACCGTGGGGAGGCCGCTCTGCCGCTCCCCCGCGGCGAGCACGAGATTCCGCTCGCGATCTGCGACCGTTCGCTGCGCCGGGACGGCCAACTGGATTATCCCGTCTCCGGCAAACCGGGCGCTCCCTGGGTTCCGGAAGCATTCGGCAATGCCATGCTCGTCAACGGCAAGCTGTTTCCGTACCTGGATGTGGAGCCGCGACGCTACCGCTTCCGCATTCTCAACGCCGCCAACGGCCGATTCTTCCATCTCTCGCTCGACAACGGCCAGCCATTCCACTGGATCGGCTGCGACCAGGGGCTGGTGACTGCTCCAGCCGCCGTCTCCAGCTTTGTCCTCGCTCCCGGGGAACGCGCCGACGTTATCCTGGACTTCCATCGCCACGCCGGCGAACAGATGGTGCTCCGCAGCGACGCCTTCCCTCTGATGCAATTCCGTGTGTCCCCGCGCCGGGTGGAAGACGTGAGCTCGATTCCGCCGTCCCTTCGCCCAGTTACACGTATCCCGGAGTCGGCCGCGTCGCGAACGAGGTGGCTGACCATCGACGAGAGCCTCAACGCCGCGGGCGAAACCACCTGTATGCTGCTCAATCGCACGCACTGGCACGAGCCCGTGACGGAAAAGCCGCTCCTCGATTCCACGGAGGTCTGGTCCATCGTCAACGCCACGGACGATTCGCACCCGATCCATCTGCATCTCGTCCGCTTTCAGGTACTCGATCGCCGGCCCTTCCACCGCCTCACGTACCAGGCCACCGGACAGATCCGCTACACCGGCCCGGCGGAACCGCCCGAGGTCACGGAAACAGGCTGGAAGGACACTGTGCGCGCCCATTCCGATATGGTTACGCGCTTCATCATTCGCTTCGAAGGCTATCCCGGCCGCTATGTGTGGCACTGTCATGTCCTCGAGCACGAGGATAACGATATGATGCGGCCGTACGACGTTGTACCCGGTTAGACGAGGGCCGGCGACGCGTGAGGCTCGCGGCAAACGATGAGCTGCGTTCGCGCCAACAGCTCGTTGCAGCGTTGGGGAAGCGCGCTCTCCAGTCGAAACGCCAGCCTCCGAAAGGACCGGCACAGGTTCCCCCCGGGCAATAGTCGCTCGAAGCGTTCGATACACCCGAAGCAGACGATCTCCACCCGGTCAAACTCCTTGCCGGCGGCTTCTCGAAAGTGGGCAGAGCCGTTGTCGCGAACCGGATGAGGGTCCGCTCTCTTCCAAGCCCGAAACGCCGATCTACTTAGCAATGACGGCCGACCCGGGACAGGGATCAAATACCGAAGGATATCCAGCACAGCGCTGTTGACTGCCGGCTCGACAAACCGGGCTTCTCCCGTGGGTCTCAGTAGTTCTGCGGACTTATGTAAGAAAAGAGACTCGGTGGCGTGATCCAGGTGGTGAAGGAAGGCCTTGCCGACCACCAGGTCGAAGGAACCAGGCGGAAAGTTACTCATCGAGAGAAAGTCCCCGGCATAGCCGCCCACCCGCCTGTCCAGGCCCAGTTCGGAGGCGGCTTCCCGAATGATCACAGGCGTAGCTTCCGAGATGTCGACCGCCATGACTTCCGCACCAAGAGCAGCCATTACCAGCGCGTTGAGGCCGTCGCCGGCGCCGAGTTCCAGCACCCGCAGGGACGCCAGCCTGTTCTGAAGTCCACCCTGGTACAAGCCGTGCCAACTAGTATCGGTAGCCACAGCGTCGGCCAGAAACTGTTTCAGATTCCTTACCCGCTTGACAAGCTTGCCAACATCAACCTTGGCGTACAAGGCGTCATAGTGCTGCTTGTTCTTAACTGTGATCTCCATCGGACGATCCCGCTACGACCCTGACTGGTGACAGTATGGGCGGCTTGGTCCCCGCAGGCAAGGGCCGTACACGAACGATTGTGCGAAATCTACTAACCCGCCAAATGACGAGTTATACCGATGGATTAGAAAGTGGGGCGAGAGGTTTCGGGTGATGCCGCCGCGGGATTCGCGGCGGCATCTGTTCATTGATTCCCGCTTAGTTGTTGGTGCTCGAAGAGGCGTTCTTCACGTACTTATCGAACCAGGCGAACTTCTCCCAGAGCACGTGCTCGATCGTCTCCTTGGCGCGGTAGCCGTGGGCTTCGAAAGGCAGAAACACCAGCCGCACCGTGCCGCCGTTGCCGCGGATCGCCTGGTACATGCGGTCCGACTGGATGGGGAACGTGCCATCGTTGTCGTCCGCTTCGCCATGGATCAGCAGGATCGGCGTTTTTATCTTATCGGCGTACATGAAGGGCGACATCTTCAAGTAGATGTCGGGCGCCTGCCACAGCGTGCGGCGTTCGCTCTGGAAGCCGAACGGCGTCAGCGTGCGATTGTGGGCGCCGCTTTCGGCCACGCCCGCCTTGAAAAGGTCGCAGTGGGCCAGCAGGTTGGCAGTCATGAAGGCCCCATAACTGTGGCCGCCCACGCCGACGCGGTTGCGGTCCGTGACTCCCATCTCGACAGCCTTATCGATAGCGGCCTTGGCATCGGCCACGATCTGATCGATGTAGCTGTTGTTCACGGTATCGGGATCGTCGCCGACCACCGGCATGGCGGCGTTATCGAGCACCGCAAAACCATCGAGCGCGTGGAAGATCTCCGAGTAGCCGGTGACTTCGGTGAAGCGTTTGGTCGAACCGCTGACCTGTCCGGCCGTGGCGGCATCTGCGAATTCCCGCGGATAGGCCCACACGATCGTCGGCAGCGGAGTGCCGGGCTTGTAGTCGGGCGGCAGATAGAGGTCGAAGGAGAGCGGCACGCCATCGGCCCGCTTGTAGGTGACGAGTTGCTTAGTCACCTTGCGGAAGATGGGCTGCGGGTCGGGGAACTTCGTGACGGCGGTTTCCTCTCCGGCGGAGGTGCGCACGAAGTAGTTGGGCGGCTCCGTGGGACTCTCACGGCGCGTGAGGAACTTTGCGGCGTGATTGTCGAGCAGGGCGGCGACGGTTTCATAGTGATCGTCATCGCACTGGAAGAGGCGCTCCGCTTTCAGGGTCGCGAGATTGAAGCGGTCGAGGAACGGATGGTCGCCCTTGGGCGAGGCGCCCAGGCCGGTGAGGTACAGGTTGTCGCCATCCATCAGGATCGCGCCGCCACCGTTGGGCATCGGAGTTTCGATGGGCTGGCCGGGATCATGATAGCGATCCTGGCTGTTGCGGCTCCAGATGAGCCGCGGATCGCCGGGATGATCGAGATCGATCTGGAAGGTGCGGACGCGGCGCGTACGGCGCTCGGAATCTTCGACCAGTGCCAGGCCGCCTTTGGCCGACATCTGAATGCCGGAGAAGCGCTGCTCGGTTTGGAAGATCTCCTGCGGATCGCCGTGGAACGGGGCCTTCAGTGCCACGATCTTGTCGCGATGCGGCACGCGATTCTTGAGGTCGCCGCCATCGAGGGCTTCCACCCAAAGGAGCGTCGCAGGTGCGCTGGGACGCCACTGCACGCTGCGCGGGCCGGTCTGCACACCGTTGATCGGCACCTTATCGGCCAGAGGCTGACTGGCGATCTTGTGGACGACGCGGCCGGCACGGTCCCAGACTTCAATCTCTTTAGGGAAGTCGCGGTACTGGTGCAGGTAAGAGAACGGCCGGTGGGTGGTGGTGACGAGCAGGTAGCGGCCATCGGGCGAGATGCGGGCCGATTCCACGATGCCGGACTTGCCGACCGGGGTCACGTGGCCGGTGGCGAGATCGACGGTGGCGAGCTGCGAAGTGGCGTAGTATTGCCAGAGGTCTTCGTCATGCGGCGTCTGCAGCATGTCCTCGTGGGTCACGACGGGCGCGGCGCCGCCGAGGCTTTCCTGCACGTGCGGTCCGGTGGGGACGAGCGGTTCGCGCGGAGCCGGTCCGCGAGCGGCCTTGACGGTCTGAACGAGCAGGCCTTTGCCATCGGGCAGCCACTGGACGGGGCCTCCACCGCCGCCGAAGCCGCCGCGTCCGCCGCCGCCCGCGAACGGGCTGCTCATGACTTCATTGATGCGGACGCCTTCCACCTTGTGCGTCTTGCCGGTGGCGGTTTCGCCGATCCAGAGCTCGATCCCGCCGGCGGTGGTGTTGGTGAAGGCGAAGTGTGTGCCGTCGGGACTCCAGTACGCAGCGCTCAATTTGGGATTGGGTGGAAGTTCGACGTGGATTTCCGTACCTTCGGGTAGCTTGCGCAGCACCAGCGAGCTATTAAAGGTAGTGTTGTGAAGACCGTTGGTTTTGGGGTTAATGCGCTGTCCGGCCAGCCGGAGCATGGGCTGGGACAGTTCCGCGATCGGGGGGTAGCGCACGGGGCTGCCCTGCATGGCATAGGTCCGGGTCGGGCTGATGGAGAGCGTGGGCGTGGGCGGTGCGTTGAGCGCATCGAGCACGGCCTGCGGTGGTTTGTGATAGACTTCCGCCGCGGTCAGCGCGAGGACCGGTGCGAGAAAACAAAGGGCGGTTTTTGTCGCGGATGTCATAGGGTATCCGAAGATGGTAGGAAACGGATACGGGGAAGTCAATTTCGGGGCGGAAGGAGGCGGCGCCGTTTCGGGCGATCCGATTGACTTGACGGCCCTTGTCGCGCTATTTTGCAGGTAGCCCTTTCTTGATTCGGCGCGGTAGCCAAGTGGTAAGGCAAAGGTCTGCAAAACCTTTATTCGTGAGTTCGATTCTCACCCGCGCCTCCAATAAAATCAACATCAAGCACCGTCTGGTCGGCCAAACGATCTGATGGGCAATCACCCTCGAGACCGTGAACGACGAATTGGCCAATGTGGTTGCGGAGCGAAAGCGCAACCTACTTCGCAAGTCATGACTGTCTACGCTGCCCCCCGATCGGCCACTTCATGGTTGATGCTTGCGACCCGAACGGATTTCGCTATGCCGAAGTACTCAAGAATCCTGATCTGAATCCAGGAGAGATCCAACTCATACCACGCAAGTCCATGCCGCGCCGATGTCGGGTGCGCGTGATGGTTGTTGTGCCAGCCCTCTCCGGAAGTGATGAGGGCAATCAACCAGTTGTTGCGGGAGTCGTCGCGGGTGTCGAACCGCCGGCTGCCCCACATGTGTGTCGCGGAGTTGACCAGCCAAGTGGAGTGCAGACCAACGACAACGCGGAGACAGATACCCCATAGCACGAATGGAACACCGCCGATGGCGAAGAGCAGGCCGCCAAGCACGATCATGGGAACCCAATGATAGTTGTCGAGCCAGACGTAAAAGCGATCCTTCGCCAGATCGGGCGCATACCTGGACATCAGTGAAGTGTTGCTGTGTTTGCTCTCTCCGACCAGAAGCCAGCCCATGTGGGCCCACCATCCGCCATCACGCGGCGAGTGCGGATCGCCGGGCTGATCGGATTTTTGGTGGTGGATTCGATGTGTCGCAACCCAGAAAATCGGCCCACCTTCGAGCGTCAGAGCGCCGCAAACTGCAAAACAATATTCGAGAGCCAAAGGCACCTGATACGACCGGTGAGTATGCAGTCGATGGTAGCCCATGCTGATGCCCAGGCCGGTACACATCCAGTAGAGGAAGAGCGCGGCCGCAAATGCGTGCCAAGTGAACACGAACAGCGCGGCTACGGCCCCAAGGTGGAAAAGACCGAACGCAATGCTATTCGTCCAGTTTGTTTTCCGACGGTGGATCAGGTCGGTACTCAGGGGGCCTCCTATCGTCGTGCTAATCAAAACTAACAGGAATTCTGTTTATGGACTGTAAGGGTTGTGTAATCTTAAGTCGAATCCGGTTCGATGGCTGGGCTGGCTCCTACCTGGCAAAATCCAAATATCCGCGCAGCGGGTCTGTGCTCACCAGTTTCACCCGCAGTTGATCCCCTACGTCGACTCCCTGCTGACCGCGAACGAGAAGTCCTTCCGCGGGTGGGCTTGAAATACGCACGAAAACGCCCTTCGGCGAAACGCCCGTCACTACGGCGGCGAACGTCTCGCCGATCCTTGGCTGGAGGGCCACCGCCGCAATACGTTTATTCATCACCCGTTCCACTTTCCGCGCCGCATCCTCCTTGAGCGTGCAGTTCTGTGCGATGGTGTCCAGTTGCTGGTCCGAATACGGCGGGGGCGCCCCCGATAGGACGGACTTGATCAGCCTCTGGGTAACCAGATCAGCGAAGCGGCGGTTTGGAGCGGTGGAATGAGTGTAGTCCTGGGCTGCCAAGGCGAAGTGCGCTTGGCCCTTGTCGCCCGGGCGTGAGAGGACATACTCGCCCGGGCCCATCAGTTTGATCACGGCCAGGGAAACATCCGCGTAGTGCACTGCATCGGCCGCTTTTCTTTTCTGGAGAAAGAGATTGAGCGACGCCGAATTGGGCTCCGGCGGCAGTTTATCGCCATAACGCGCCGCGAGCTCGACGATGCGTTGCCAGCGCTCGGGCGTTCTGACCACACGCCGTATGGAAGAGACGCCCGCGTTCATGAGTGTTCGTTCCATCACGCCGTTCGCGGCAACCATGAAATTTTCAATGAGTTCGCTGGCGCGATTCTTCTTGCGGATATTGATCCCCTGGACATGGCCGTCAGCGATGATCGCCTCTGCCTCCACGCGGTCGATGTTCAAAGCCCCCAACCGCTGCCGCTCCTTGAACAGGAGTTGAGCGGCCTCATCCTGCAGTTTCAGCTGAGCGGCAAGGTCAGCGGAGGCGGTAACTTTCGGCGGAGCAGCCGAGCTTCCTTCCAGCCACGGGCCCACGCCGTTGTAGGTCAGCTGCGCCCGATTTCGTACCAACGCGCGATAAATGCCGCCGGAGACAATCGAGCCGGTGGGGGAGACAACCATGTCCACCACCACCGATAACCGGTCGGCACCCTGGTTCAACGAAGTCAGATCCGTCGATAGCTGCTCCGGCAACATCGGAAAAGTTCGAATACCGGTATAGACACTGGTCGTCTGTGCAGCGGCATGTTCGTCGATCGGCGAGCCGGTCGGAACGTCAGAATCGACATCGGCGATCGCGATGAGAACGCGAATTCCGGTGCCGGCCCGCTCGGCGACTTCGGCCTGGTCCAAATCCCGGGAGGTGTCGTTATCGATGGAAGACCACAAGAAAGACCGCAGGTCGCGCACGGCAGTATCCGTGACGGATGCCACCTGAATCTTGAGTGCATCCAGTTGGCGCTCGGCCCCAGAGGGAAAATCAGGCTGGAAGCCCTCGTCGATCATCTCCTGACGTGCAGCTGCAAAAAGATCGAATCCGCGATGGGCCATGAAAACGCAAGCCTACCACATCGACCCGCAGCGAATTATAGTTTCAACTCGCAAACGGTTGCCATACATGGACCTGTGAAAAGAGGCCTCCGCCTCTGCGAGTCGGAATCATCCGAAGAACGACCTCTGTGCATTATCGCGGCGGATCTTTGAGCGGTCTGATGCTGAAACGAACGACAGCATTTCGTCAAACCGTGCCGAACGCTGTCGATATTCTGTGGTTGTGCTGCCCAGCGTGCCCCAGATCATGCGCTCAGGGCCAAAGGTGTCGTAGAGCCTCCTGGTAAGCCGGCGCATATCGCCCTTGTAGTATTCCCAACCGGAATACTTCAGAATGACGCGCGGCAGTTGCGCCAGTTTCAGGACTTCCTCGTATTCGCTTTCAGAACCCTGCCCGGGACGGCCCATGTGATCCAGAATGACGGTTGTTTCGGAGAACTCCGCCGCCAGCCTTCGAACATTGGGCGCCTGCCCCGGAATGAAGTGCATCTGGATCGCAATTCCCAGTTCTGCCATGGCCTGCCAACAAGCCCTCATCCGGGGATCTTTCATGTCGCGGTTGCGAATCGCCCCCCCAGCCTCGGGCGTCATCGACATTTCGTGAATGCGCAGCGCAACAATGCGCTTTGGCCAGCGTTCCATTAGGGCGCGCATCCGGCGAAGGGTGTCCTCGCGGAACGGATCGAACAGGCAGGTTCCTTTGAAGTAGCCGGGCCGTGGTTCATGCGCGAAGCAATACTCCAGATAGCGGTGGTCGTCCTGGTAGGGCTCCGGATGAACGATGATCGAATGCGCCAACCCGGTGGCATCGGCGAGCTTCGCATGGGCTTCCAGGGTGTACGGCGGTGGCTTGTATGGTGCATCCGCCGCATATGGCACTCGCGCTGGATCGAAGAGGTGGACATGGGTCTCGATGGCCGTCAAGGCCGCGGCGGAAAGCAGGGAACCGGCCGAGCCCGCGATGCCCACAATGACCTCGCGGCGGGTGAAGATCATGCCGTCCGGCACCTTCAAGCCCTCACAGCATTTTTTGCGACATATTCGTCCACTTTCGTGCGGCTGGGGGGACGATCGTCAACATAGTAGAACCTCTCCGCGTATTGCAGACTATACGGTTTCGCAAAATCGCGGTAGTCGTCGAGCAGGAAATGGCGGATATACTCGCGATCGGCGGTGCGGTCGTCGTCGCCTAGCAACGGAAGCCGCTTCCCCTGCCCGGTCAGGCGCGCGCGCAGTTGCGAGCCCAGATTCCCTCCACCTTGGGATCGGCACGCGGCGATGGCATCGATCTTCCTTTCGATGTACGAGCCGATGTCCACCACCCGGTTGAACGGCGACTGCGCGCTGGTCGAGAAATAGTAGCGCATCCCGATCGGTCGAGCCGCGAAGCCAGCCTCCAAGTGTTCCCAGTTTTCGGTTGGTATGGCGCATAGCGTCGAGGCCTCGGCCGCAATGCGGCCCGTGATCGTCTGATCTGGGTGCTGCCCAGGCCCGCCGTCAGGGTTGAAAGAGATCACGGTGTCGGCCTTCAACATTCGATAAATCAAAATTAGTCGTCCGCGAAGATCGACCTTCGAAATCTCCTCCATGCGGTCGTTGCGGTAATAAAGCTCGAAAACATCTTTGAAGCCGAGCGCTTCGGCCATCCGCGCATGCTCCTGTTCGTTGCTCAGGATGTTCTGAGCATTCGTGCCGCCGCCGGAGTGCTCATCGTTCGTGGTTCGTACGATGTACCCGGTATAGCCTTCATCGATCAGTTTGGCGCAAAGGCCGGCGCCGAAATATGGCAGATCGTCCAAGTGGGCGTGCACGACCACAAACACTTTTCCCTTGTGGGGCTGCCCAGCAATGGATTTCTCAATTGTGACGTCGGTTACTGTGGTTTGACTCACGGCTGTGGGCTCCCTTCTCGCAGTCTCGCCAGACTCTACAAGGCCGTTGCGTGCTCGTTGACGTACTTCATGATTTCGTTCTGATAGCTCGGCTCCGGGCCGATATAGCGAAAGGCTTCCGCGTACTCCATCCCGCCAAACATAGCGCCCAACCGCCGCCAATCCTCCATCAGGAAATACTTCACGTAGCCGAAATCGGCGGCTTCTTCACTGTCTCCGAGCAACGCGAGCTTCTTCCCGTGACGCGCCAGTTGCTCGCGGAGCCGAGCACCATAATCACGCGCTGGCCCCTTCCCGCGATTGGCAACGTTCGATCGCACCTTGGTATCGATATAGGAGCTGATGTCCACGATCCGGTTCGTCAAATGATGCCCTTGCGGCGCCCGCGAAAAATAGTATTTCTCTTGAACGCTGGTCGGTTTAAGCCCAGCTTTATAGTGTTCCGGATAGTCTCTAGGACCGCCCGACATCCAACATGCGCCTTCGACGGCCTTTCCGGCGACAATGTGGTCGGGATTCTCGTCGTATTGATTGTAAGGATCCATCGCAATGATGGTGTTTACCTGGAGCAGCCGAAACAGGAAGATCAATCGCGCCCGGAGTTCGACCATCGCGCAGTCATCCATGCGGTGATTGCGGTAGTAGAACGAGTAGACTTTCTTGCAGCCCATGGCCTTTGCGGCGCCGTGAAGGTCCGTCTCATTCTGCACGACGCCATGGCCGAGGGTTGTTCCTGAAGCCTCGTCGTTCGAGATGCGGATCAAATACCCGGTATAACCTTCGTCGATCAGTTTTGAGACAGTCCCGCTGGCGCCCAGCGTGATATCGTCCGAATGCGCCTGGACTGCCGCCAGCACCTTCCCCTCGTGCGGTCTGCCGGAACGGTTCCGCTCGATGACGAGATCGTCAGCGAAAGCGTAATAATCAGTCGCACCGAAGGGGTTGTAAGGAGACCGCGGAAACGCGTACGCCGACGGGGTGAAGCGCGAAGGCAGATCCGGGCGAGGGGTGCCGGCATTCTGGGCCTCCAGAGACGGCTGCAGCATGAAACCCGTCGCCATCCCGCCTGCCACCGATCGACTGAGGAAGTTTCGTCTATCCATCAACGCCTCCAATTTGAAACATTCAGCCTATCGCCGATTCCGCCTCGCGGCGAAGTTGCAATGCGACAGGGTGAAGATTTTCGCTATAGACTATATCAGTCCTTATGCGAAAAAAAGCAATCACCCGGAGAGATCTTCTCAAAGCCGGCGTCGGAGGATCCGTTGGCGCGGCGGGACTCCCGCTCTGGACTCGCCAGGCACGGGCCGCCGCCGAAGGCGTAGGTCCGCTGAAAATCACCAAAATCGATGCAGTTCGTTTCCGGTCAGACCTGAATCTTGTTCCCGGCATCGAGCCCAATTGGACCTGGGTCCGTTTGCATACCGACAAG
The DNA here is from genome assembly GCA_963796675.1 of Terriglobia bacterium. Classification (GTDB taxonomy): domain Bacteria; phylum Acidobacteriota; class Terriglobia; order Bryobacterales; family Bryobacteraceae; genus CAWCDJ01. The sequence continues at coordinate 99,626 of CAWCMS010000006.1, read as the reverse complement.
GGCATCGTCGGCCTTGGCGAATCCTACCCTGGTTATGAGGCGCATCGCGGAGCTCTCAAGGAATTGGCTCCCTTGATCCTCGGGCGAGATGCGACGCAAATCGAGCGCCTGTGGCAAGACGTCTTCTATCACATTTCATATCAACCTTGGGGTGGGGCCGATACGCGGATGCTCACGGCAATCAACATCGCACAGTGGGACATTCTCGGCAAGGCCACTGGGCTTCCGGTGTACAAACTGATCGGCGGCAAGGCTCAAGATAAATTGATGGTCTATAACACGATGAACGGATGGCCCATCAACGGCATGAGAGAGCATACCGCGCCAGAAAAGCTCACCGAATTTCTGCTCGGCCGCGGCATCAAAGGCATAAAGATCTACCCCTACGATCGGGGGCCTGTCAATGCGTACGCCAAACATGGGGGCACGTTTATCAGCCGGGCGGAGTTGCGCCAGTCGTTGGATCCGATCGAGCGTATCCGGAAGACCGCGGGCGACGAAATTGAAATTGCGGTCGATCTAAGCAGTAAGTGGAACCTGCCCTGCTCTCTCCAGATCGCGCACTCGCTCGAACCGTACGGCATCATGTGGATTGAAGACGCCATGCTGCCCGACGATCTGGTGGCGTACGCCTCGCTCGTCAAGGAGACATCCATCCCGATTTGCAACAGTGAGCGGCTCGCCACGCGATTCCGGTTCCGCGAAATGTTTGAGCTACGAGCCGTCGACGTGGTGATGTACGACGTAACCTGGTGCGGCGGCATTACCGAGGCCAAGAAGATTTCCGACATGGCCGACACGTACAAACTTCCGACCTCGCCGCATACGGGGGGCGGACCGATCCTGTGGTACGCCTCCATTCACACGGCAACGTGTCTCACCAACTTTTACATTATGGAGAGCGTGTTTCACCTCTACAACGATCTCTACCCGCACTTCCTTAGGAATGTCCCGGCGCCGGTGAACGGCTACGTCACGGCTCCCGAGTTGCCGGGTCTCGGGCTCGAAGTGCGAGAGGAACCTTTCCGTAATGGGGAAGCAGTGATCGAGACGATCGCGGAACTGTAGGGGATGTCCGAATACTGCGCTTTACCCGGCACGATCGACCTTCAGATGTAAAAATCCTTTCGTGGTCAGCAGGCTTGCGGCCACAGAAGGCCGTTCTTTGGGTCTACGAGGCGGCCACTGGCCTGAATGCTGTGCGCCACGTTGACGAAAAGAGGAATCGGGAAATCGACAAAGCCACGGACCGGGTTCGCCTGCAGTCCCTCTTGCTGGCTGCAGTTGTGGTAGCGTTGATTCGCGGCGGTTGCGAATGATCAACCGCGCAGTGATCGCGACTTCAGGTCGCAATCGCTGAATAAAGGAGCAGGCATGGGTGATAAGGGTGGCAAGAAAGACAAGGAAAAGAACAAGCAACAGCAGTTGACGAAACACAAACAAGGGGAGCAGAAGAAGCACGACAACGCCCCGGCCAAGAAGCCCTTAGCAGGAACAGCGTAAAGCCGATTCGTAGACGCGGCGAACGGGCCTGATTAGCCGATTCGGCTCGAGTTCTGAAAATATGGGAGCATGACCGCATTCGCCTTAGGACAAGTCTAAGGCGCGTCGGTCCTCCGCAACCGCGGTGCTTACGGATTCAACTCGACGTACTGTCACGATCTCGCAAATGAGCTTCGTCCAATTGCCCGGGGCTCACGCCGTGTTCGGCAATGGCAGTAGCTACGCCTTCTTGGCATGTGAGTCGACAGCGCGCCATTAATACGACCGACTCGGGGCCACACGACAGCCCTTGAAGAAAGCTGCATGTACGGAGTTGGTCAGTAGACGAATCAGACCCAATTTACAGCCGCCGATTGCCATTCCCGATGTGTCCAACTGCGGAACTTTCCGCCTCTCCGTCCGTCTAAACCTGCACAGCCATGTGCCGGCCTGGAGGAACTCTATGATGGGAATACTCGCTGCGGATATCAAACACGCCTTCCGCATGTTTCGGAAGAGTCCCGGCTTCACGGCCACGGCGGTTTCAGCACTTGCACTCGGAATCGGAGCCAACACCGCTATCTTCTCCGTGATCAATGCCGTGATTCTGAAACCACTGCCGTTCCCGAACGCAGACCGCATCGTCGTGCTGATGAACAACTCTCCCCAGGGATCGGGGCCGGCGGCATCAGTTCCGAAATATAACGTCTGGCGGAGGCAGACAGCGGTGCTCGAGGATGTGGCCGCCTACGATACCGGTGGTCCAGGGCTGAATCTCAGCGGCGGCGACCGCCCCGAGCAGCTCAAAGGCGTCCATGTTTCTCGGGAATTTTTTGAACTCTTTGGCGCCCGGACAGTTCTTGGGCGCACGTTCACCCCGGAGGAGGATCGGCCCGGCGGCGGGAATACGGTGGTGCTTTCGAATGGGATCTGGCAGCGTCGTTTCGGGTCGGATCCGTCGATCGTCGGAAAGGCCATCGCACTCGGCGGTGAGTCATACACAGTGATCGGTGTGCTCTCGTCGGAGTTTGCGTTCGACCCCGCGCCCGATCTCTACCTGCCTTTTCAGGCGGATCCCGACAGTACCAACCAGGGCCACTATTTTCGTGTCGCCGCGTGTTTGAAGCGGGATGTCTCGCTTGGAGCCGCCAAAGCAGCAATGAACCTCGCCGCTGAAGAGTTTCGCCGGCAGTTTCCCGGGGCGCTCGGCCCAAGAAACAGCTTTACGGTGGAGCCCATGCAACAACTGATGGTACGCGGTGTTCGACAAGCTCTTTACATCCTCATGGGCGCGGTAGGGTTTGTGCTGCTCATCGCCTGCGCGAACGTGGCGAACCTGCTATTGGCGCGCGCCGCCAGCCGTTCGCGCGAGATCGCGATCCGATCAGCGATTGGTGCGGGGCGCGCTCGCATTGTCCGCCAGCTCCTTACGGAGAGCGTGCTGTTGTCCGCAACCGGTGGTGTGGCTGGCCTGGCGGTGGGCGTTCTGGGCGTACGGGCACTGCTGGCGATGAATCCCGGAAATATTCCGCGCATCGGCGAAAATGGGTCGGCTGTAGCTCTCGATGCAACGGTTCTCGGCGTGACGCTAATGCTCTCCCTCTTGACGGGTGTTCTGTTTGGATTGGTTCCGGCGCTTAAAGCCTCCCGCGTGGACTTGAACTCGACGTTGAAAGAGGCGACGCCCCGTTCTGGCGGGGGGCTACGACTTAAAAAAGGGCGCAGCATCCTGGTCATCTCCGAGGTGGCTTTGGCGATCGTGTTGCTCGTAGGGGCGGGCCTCCTGATCCGGACATTCTCGGCGCTCCGCGGTGTGGCGCCAGGCTTCGATCCGCATAATGTGCTGACTATGGACACCGCCCTGACCGGGACGAACTTTGACCGGACCGCTGCGGTTACGACGATGAGCCATCAGGCTATCGAGCAGATTGAGGCAATTCCCGGTGTCGATGCCGCCGCAGCCACGTCCTATCTGCCGCTGGAAGGGGGCCTCGGCCTGGGGTTCATCATTCAAGGACGGCCCCTGACGAATGGCCCGGTGCATGGAGGCGCCGCCTGGAATTACGTCACGCCTCACTTCTTCAAGGCGTTTAAGATCCCGGTACTCCGTGGCCGCGTTTTCACAGAGCGCGACGACGGACTCGCCCCGCCGGTGGTGGTGATCAATGAGGCATTTGCCGCCCGATACTGGAAAAGCGGAGATCCAATCGGCCAGCGTCTTGTCATAGGTAGCGGCATGGGCCCGAATTTTATCCAGCCACCGCGCGAGATCATCGGCATTGTTGCCAATGCGCGCGATGCCGGATTGAACAACGACCCGCAACCCGCCACCTTTGTACCGCTGTCTCAGGTGGGGGATGCCTATATGAAGCTCAACAACCGCTTTATGCCCCTGAGTTGGGTAGTGCGCACGAGGGTGGATCCTTTCTCCGTGAATCCGGCGGTCCAGCAGGCATTTCAGGAGAGTGTGGACCTGCCGGTGGCCCACATCCGAACCATGGATAGCATTGTCATCGAGTCCACCGCGCGCGATGAGTTCAATACGGTCGTCCTCGGCATTTTTGCGTTCGCCGCCATCGTATTAGCATCGATCGGCCTCTACGGGTTGATCGCTTATTCCGTGGAACAGCGGTCGCTTGAGTTCGGAATCCGGCTGGCGCTCGGGGCCGATCCCCGGCAATTGCGAAATATGGTTGTGCGCCAGGCTATGCTGCTCGCCGCGACTGGTATTGTCTTCGGCCTCGCTGCCGCGCTTGCTCTCACGCGTCTTCTGGCTTCACTGCTGTTTAGGGTCAAACCTAACGATCCAGTCGTGTTCGTCTCCGTTGCCGTGCTGTTGGCCGTGGTGGCGTTCCTCGCGAGTTATCTGCCTGCACGCCGGACGCTGCGTGTAGATCCGGTCGTAGCGCTCAGGTACCAATAAAGCTTGCGCCGTGGAACGGAAGGAATGGGGGACGATAATGACGATTAATGCCGGTGTTCCGCAAGGGCGGTGATCCATACAACAATGTGGATTCTGCCGTTCTCTGCGGATAAGCTGGTGTTCGGTCAGCGGCTTTTTCGGGCGGCGCGTGCCACTTCTACTTCTGATCCGATGAAGCCCCACGTGATCCAGACGTGGCCTTTCAAGACGCGCTCGAAATACTCCTGCGCCTTGGCGGCGTTGCCGTTGTAGAGATACCAGTTGCCTATCCCGTAAGCGACGGTGTCGAAGCGCAGTTCAGCCTCGTCGTCTGCATTGCCGCGTGGAGGCTCAGGCGGCAGAATCGCCGCCTCGTCCTTGCGGCCCTGGAATAGCCGCACGAGATTGAGGTAGTGCTCCGTGTGCGGCGCCTGATTCTTCATCGCCGGGGTGATCACGTCGACCGCGCGCGCGGCATCAGTGGTTTCGCCAGAGCGGCGCGATGCCGCGTAGACCCAGTTGGTGCAATTTATCAACTCGTCGCTGTTGGGCGCGTGTTGCGCCGCTTTGCGAAAAGCGGCGGCCGCCTCGGAAAACTGGCGCTGGAAGTAGTAAGCCAGGCCGAGGTGGTAATAGGCATCCATGCGGTTGGGGTCGATCTTGACCGCGCGGTTTAGGTCAGCAGCCGCACGAGCGAACTGGCGCAGTGGCAACTCGCGATGACCGCGCTCGGTGAGCAAGGCGGCGTCGTTCGGTTTGAGTTCGAGGGCGCGGGTGAGCGTGGCCACGGCCTCATGGTCCTGCCACACGGAGATTTGGGCCTGGGCCAGTTTCATTAGCAGGTCGGGATTTTTCGGATCGGCCGCGAGGCTCTTTTCTGCCTCGGCGACAACGCCTTTGCCGTCCGCCAGGGAGTAGAATTTCGTGCCGAGCAGTGAAGTCACTTCGAGACGCGGTTGCGCGGAGGCGGCGAAAGCGAGCAAGCAGGCGAGGGAAAAGAGGCGGTGCATGAAGGGGATTATACAGTCTTCAGCTGAAAGCTTACAGCCGAGGTTTACCGGTGGCGGCCTGCGTGAGGCGCGTGTCGATAGGATTCACGGCAAGCTGCTCGGGGAGCATTTCGTGGGGCTCAGGCGCGAGGAGCGGAAGGCCTGCACGATACCCGCCTCCGTCACTTGATTTGGGGGGGCCAACGCGCCGGCGAATGTGGGCGGCCGATCTCATGACGGTTCGAAAACAGGATTCCTCGCTAGTCTCGGAGAGTGATCGGGACCTCTGTCGCTGGATTCGGGTTCCAACTCCCGAATAGCGCCCGCCTGATAGTTCTTGGAAGACCACGCTCAGGCATTTGCAAATAACACATACGACAATTCTTGTTCATATGATCAACGTCTTCCCTTTTACGGAGTGATGGCCCGGCAGGGGACCAGCGACACACATCTCGTCCCTAATCGGCATTCAGGACCGCGAGTATCTGGATTGCAGATCCGGTGGAAGAATACCCTCGTACAAAGCGAGGTCCGGCGGGGCTAGGATGAAATCTAGGCGGTGAATAAATTGAAGACAACCATCTCCCTAGTCTTTGGCTGCACCCTGGCCGCACTGGCGGCAGATCCCTTCATGATCGGTAGAATCGATCCGGAGGCAGCCGGTATGAATGCCGCGCGTCTCGCCCGGATCCCCCTCCGCATGCAAGAGTTCGTTTCGGCCGGCAAGACTGCCGGGGTGGTGACCCTGGTCGCCCGGCATGGTCATGTCGCCAGCCTGGAAGCGGTCGGGTATCAGGATCTTGAAAGCAAGACCGCCATGCGTACCGACACCATCTTCCGGCTTGCCTCGGTCACCAAGCCTGTCACTTGCGCCGGCATCATGATTCTGGTGGATGAGGGCCGCCTTTCCCTGATCGATCCCGCCGAGAAATTCCTACCGGAATTCAAGGGACTGAAACTGAATCCCTGCGGAACCCGCGCAGGCTACAACTGCGAATTGGTCACACCGTCCCGTCCGATCAACATACTCGACCTCATGACGCATACATCCGGGCTGCCGGGTGGGGTCACGGGAGGCGGGCCGCCACCCGCCACGCTGGCCGAGCGCGTGGCCGCCGTGCGCGGGGCTACCTTGCTGTTCGAGCCGGGGACCGCCTGGAACTACAGCAATATCGGAATCGCCGCACTTGGGCGCATTATCGAAGTGGTCGCGGGGCAACCCTATGATCGTTTTCTAGCCGAACGAATCTTCCAACCGCTGGCGATGACAAGCACTTTCTTCTTTGTCCCGCCGGACAAGGCGAACCGCGTGGCCTCGGTCTATCGCTATGAAACGGACGGACTGCATCTTGTGCCCATGGCGTCGCCGAAGTTCCCCGCTCCCGAGGGCGGCCTTTTCAGCACCGCCGGCGACATGGCTCGGTTTCACCAGATGCTGCTGAACAAGGGAACACTGGACGGCCAGCGCATTCTCTCGGCCGCCGCTGTGGAAGCGATGACGACATCGCAAACTGGCTCCATGAAGGCGGGCTTTGCTCCCGGAGTGGGGCACGGCTTCGGGTTCGAGGTCGTGCGCGAGACCCTCGGGACCTTCCGCTACAACTCGATCGGTAGTTTCGTGAAGGGTGGCGCCTATCGCACCTACGGGTGGGTCGATCCAGCCAAGGACCTGGTTGGCATCATCTTCATGCAGCGGACCAATGGTGGCGGGGATGTAGCGGACGAGATCAACAGTTTCATGGCCATGGCTGCGGCGGCGATTGAGCGTTGAACTCCCGACGCAGACAGAAAGAATCACTTTTTTATTGCGCGCCGCGGCCTTCGTATGCATAATTGACCAATAACCTCATCGGGTACCAGCTTTGTTAGCCAGTGATCGTCCTCAGTCTGGACACTGACCCGCGCTTTGTTGCCGCGAGGCCCAATTCAAGCGCCGCCTGGGATCGGCGCCCGGAGGGAATCAGTGTTTCAAACCCGTACTCTTACGTTGGTTTGTCTGCTATTTTTCTGCGCCGCGACGCTACCGGCGCAATCCACCTTTGGATCGTTCGTGGGAACGGTCACAGACCCCGGCGGTGCAGTCGTGCCGGGGGCAATCGTATCCGCCAGGAATATCGACACCGCCGCTCACCGCAGCACCATTACCAGCGACACCGGCGACTACACGCTCGTCAACCTGGAGCCCGGCAACTACGAGATCACTGTGGATGCCAAGGGTTTTACGCGCGCACTCTTCTCCAACCTGGCACTGCAATCGCGCCAGACGATGCGCATCAACGCCACCCTCACAGTCTCCAGCCAGACCGAAACCGTGAACGTCATGGCCGCGGCGGAGACCGTGATCACTACCGATACCTCCGCGATCGCCAACACCAAGCATGGCCAGGAGTTGCTCGACCTGCCCATCGCGATCGCGTCCCGCGGTTCCGGTTCCACCAGCCCGATCTCGACCCTCACCACGCAAGCCGGCGTACAGACCGATTCCACCGGCAACCTTTCCGTCGCAGGCGCCAAGCCTTCGATGATGTCGGTGAGTGTCGACGGCATCAGCAGCGTGAGCCCGCGCAGCAGTGCGCCCATCGCCGAGCTTTTTCCGAGCTTCGGGGCGATCGCCGAGATCCGCGTCAGCGAGATCAACAACGCCGCCGAGTTCGGCGGTGTGAGCGATATCACCACGACGTCCCGCGGGGGGGCGAACCAATTCCACGGCGGCCTGTTTGACAACGTCCAGAACACCGCCTTCAACGCGCGCAACACCTTCAGCGCCACGGTCCCCAAGCTGGACATGAACGATTTCGGCGTCTTTGTCGGGGGCCCTGTGAGCATTCCACGCCTCTACCACGGCCGCGACAAGACCTTCTTCTTTGCCAGCTACGAAGGGCTCCGGCTGGCCAAAGAGAATGTACTCCTGGAAAGCGTCCCCTCGGCGGCGCTGCGCGGCGGCGATCTTTCCGCCTACAAGAGCTTTAAAGACCCCAACAGCGGCGCGCCGTTCCCCAACAACCAGATCCCGCTCAGCCGGATCTCTTCCATCGCCTCTAACGCGATGAATATCTACTACCCGCTGCCCAATACCGGCGCGGCGAGCGCGATCGCCAACAACTACGCGTTGAACTTCCCTACCCCAATCCGCAGCGACCAGGGGGACATCCGGCTGGACCAGAACATCAGCACCCGGCAGACTGCGTTCGCGCGCTTCACTTACAAGAAGCGGGACGTCCAGAACGCGCCTACCGGCAGCGTCAATGCCGGCGCCACTCTTGCGCCGGAAATCGATTCCGGCCTCACGGCGGCGCACAATTTCGTCATCAGTTCGCACCTGGTGAACGAATTCCGAGGCGGCTTTACCCAGACTCTCTCTTCGAGCAGCAACAAGACCTCCGCCGTCCAGACGATGAATGCGCTGGGGCTGACCGGCATCCCCGATCCTCCGCCCGGCAGCGGGGGCCCCTCCTTCAGCATCACTGGATTCCAGGGCGCCTCCTTCGGATCGTCGTCCGTTTCGAAGGGCAACACCTTGCAGTTCATCGACAACCTCACCTGGATCCGCAACCGGCACACCCTGAAGTTCGGCGGCGACTATCGCTACATGACCGCGCTCTTCAACAATGTGTTCGCCAGCAGCCGTGCCAGCTCTTACAGCTTCAATAACTCGGTGACCAGTTCCCTCATCGGCAATCCCTTTGCGGCCTTCCTGCTCGGCGTTCCGGATTCCAGCAGCCTGGCCACCGTGAAGAACCCGGACACCTTCTCCTACGGCAGCTCCTACGCCTTCTATGGACAGGACGATTGGAAGCCAACGTCGCGCCTGACCGTCAATTTCGGCCTGCGCTGGGAATACCATCCCGCCTTCAACGACCACTACAGCAACGTCGCAGACTTCCTCACCGACTACAGGTCCGTCGTTAACGGTGTTCCGGTGAGCGGCGCCGTGGTGGTCCCGGACGCCGGAATGAAGTGGATCAACCCCGATTTTGTGGCCTCCATTGCGCCCACTCCGATTCTCAGCGCCAGTCAGGCCGAGCTTCCGCAGAGCCTTCATTACTCGCAGAAGACCAGCTTCGCTCCGCGGGTGGGCTTCGCGTGGCGCCCCTTCGGCGACGACAAGACGGTGATTCGCGGAGGTGTGGGACGTTACATCGAGACCTTGCTCAGTGCGCTCATCACCGCTGGATGGGCCGTTGAATCGAGTGAGGTCGGCTCCTATACGAATTCGATCGTGAACGGGAAGGCCGCTTACACTTTCCCGTATCCGTTCCCCGCAAACCTATCGCAGCCCGGCGTCGCGACCTTCGAGTATGCCAGCACATTGCACTACAAGGATCCTTACGTCACTCAATGGAACTTCACGATCGAGCGGGCACTGGGATTAGGCACCGCCCTGCGTGTGACCTACGACGGCAGCCACGGCAGCGACCTCGGCTACAGCATCAACGCCAACCAACTACCCGCCAATACCGTCGGCTTCAGCGCTCTACAGAACTCGGCCGCGTTTCCCATCTGGGCGCATATCACCGACTACTTGAACGGCGCACGCAGCAACTATAACTCGCTCACCGTCGCGGTTAACAAACATCTCTCCCACGGCCTGCAGTTTCAGAGCTCCTACGCCTTCACTAAGAATCTCTCGAACGGCGCCGGCTACGCCCCCAGCGGCTTCACGGGAGAAGCGGGCGGCCGCGTCACCGATCCGCAGAACATCGGGCTCGATTATGGCAATGTCGCGTTCACCCGCCGCCATCGCTTCCTGACGACCTTCACTTACGATTTACCCTTCCGCACACACAATCCGCTTCTCAGCCGGGTGCTGGGCGGATGGCAGACCGCGGGAGTGTTTCTCTTCCAGACCGGTCCGTTCCTGACGGTTACCGCCTCAGGCGCCGACCCCATGGGCACCAACTTCCCGAACCTGGAAGGCGCCGGCCGCGCCGACATCGTCCCCGGCGCCAGCTGGCTTCCGCAGACGCAAACCATCGGCGCGTGGGTGAACCCGGCGGCATTCGCCATTCCCGCGAACAACATCGGACGGGCGGGTAACTCGTCCATCGGCTCAGTGATCGGACCCGGCACGCAGGCTGTGTCCGTGTCGCTCTTCAAGACGGTGCGTATCAAGGAGGCCAGCGCCTTCCAACTCGGCGCAGCCGCGTCTAATCTATTCAATCACCCGAACTACGGAACCCCCAGCCTCAATCTTGCAAGCAGCTCTACGTTCGGCAAGATCACGAGCCTGCAGACGCAGGAAAACGGGGGTCCGCGCAGTCTCCAACTCACGGCGAGGATCATTTTCTAGCATGTTCCAATCACGATTTGCGCGCTCGATCTTGCTGTTGGCCGGCTGTCTCACGATCGCCGCTCCAGGCTTTTCTCAAGGCCGCCGGGGAGGCGGTGCTGGAGGGGCGAGCGCCGAGAAGCCCGAAGACGGCATTCCCGTTACCGATCCGCTGGTCATCTCCCGCTGTGGGACCTGTCACCAGAAGGACGCGAAAAGCAACCTCTCCCGGATCTCCTGGGAGCGCACAACGCCTGAAGGGTGGGAAGAGGCCATCAAGCGGATGGTGCGGTTGAACGGCCTCACCATCGAGCCCGCCGAGGCACGTGCCATTCTCAAGTACCTGGCTACCGACCACGGTCTGTCTCCCGAAGAAGCCAAGCCCCTGATGTACGTCCCGGAGCATCGCATCCAGGATGAAGTGATCCCCAACGAGACCTTGCGCAGCACCTGCAACACCTGCCACGCACTGGGCAAGGCGCTCTCCTGGCGCCGCTCCAAGGAGGATTGGAAGCTGCTGGCCAACATGCACGTCGCGTTCTTTCCGCAAGCCGACGCAGCCTTCCGCCGCAACCCCATGGCTGGGGCCGGCGCCGAAGGCGGACGCGCTGGACGCGGCGCCGCGGCCACCACAGCCGCGGCCGCCCCTGGCCCACTACCCATCGACGAGACGATCAACTTCCTCGGCCAGAGTTATGGCCTCCACAATCCCGAATGGGCCGAATGGCGCGCACGCATGCGCCCCGCGAGGCTCGCCGGCAGGTGGGTGCTCTCCGCCTGGCTTCCCGGCAAAGGACGCTACACCGGCGCGATGACCATTGAACCGGGCGCCGCCGAAAATGAGTTTAAGACCAGCACCGTCCTGATTTCCGTAAAGGACGGCTCCAAAATCACCCACATCGGCAGCAGCATGGTCTATGCCGGCTACGCCTGGCGCGGCCGTTCGCATTCCATCGGTCTGGCCGCCAATGCCCCGCCCGACGACCCCAACCAGGAGGTTCGCGAAGTGATGTGGGTCTCTCCCGACCAGACGACTGCCGAGGGACGCTGGTTCTGGGGCGCCTACCAGGAGTTCGGATTTGACGTAAAGATGTACCGCGCGGCCGGCGCGCCCGTGCTTCTCACCACGGACCTGCCCTCTCTCAAAACCGGCGCGCAAAGCGCGAAGCTGCGGATCTTCGGCGAAGCGCTTCCCGCGAACCTCGCGGCCGCCGATCTCGACCTGGGCGCCGGGCTCACGGTGAAATCGATCGTTTCCCACAGCGCCACTGAGATCGACGCGGAAGTGGATGTCGCCAAGGACGCCGTTGCCGGCAAGCGGGATATCGCCATTCCCGGCGCAGTGATGCAGAACGCCTTCGCCGTCTACGACAAGGTCGACTACATCAAGGTCTTGCCCGAAACTTCGCTGGCGCGACTGGGCAGCGACACTCACCCCAAGGGCTACCAGCAGTTCGAAGCTGTCGGATACCAGCGCGGAGCGGACGGCAAGCCGCATACCGCGGACGATGTGGAGATCGGCCCGATCGACGTGACCTGGTCGGTGGAAGAGTTTTACGCCGTCTACGGAGATGACGATAAGGAGTTCGTCGGCTCGCTCAATGGCTCCGGCTTCTTCACGCCCTCCTCGGACGGACCCAATCCGCAGCGCAAGTTCAAGCGCAACAACTATGGCGACGTCTGGGCGGTGGCCACTGCCAAGAATGAAGCCGACAAAGAGGGCAAGCCGCTCGTCGGCAAGTCATATCTGATCGTTGCCGTACCCATGTATGTGCAATGGGATCAACCGGAGGTGGGCAAGTGACGCCTGTTACGACAAGAACTTTTCGCCGCGGCGAGTATCATTCCTTCGCGGCAGGCGAAAGTCCCTTCATCTACGTGGTTCCGGCGGGCGCGATCTTCGAGCTCGATGAACCGGCCGCGTATGTTCTCGACAGCCTCGCGGACACGGAGTTGTCTCTCGAAGAGCTAACCGCGGGACTCGCCGGCTTCGGCCTGAGCGAATCGGACGCCGTCCTGCTGCTCACTGAACTGGCGCAAACCCACGCCATCGTCACCGGCGACGCGCCCGTCGAATCGCCACAGAATCCGCCCGTGCAGTTCCCGCTGCAGACGCTGGTCCTGAATCTCACCAACCAGTGCAATCTTGCCTGCGCCTACTGCTACGAGTACGGCGCGGACAAGGTGGCCACCCCCGAGGGCAAACCGAAGTTCATGGACTTCGAAATCGCCCGATCCGCGGTGGATTTGCTGTTCTCCGAATCCGCAGGACGCTCCGGTGTGCACGTCACCTTCTTCGGCGGCGAGACCCTCATGAACTTCCCGCTGCTCGAGCGCGTGGTCCAATACGCCAGGGACCAGGCCGAGGCCCTTGGTCGACACATCGATTTCAGCCTCACCACCAACGCCACGCTCCTCACCCCGGCGATCATCGACTTCCTCGCCACCAACCGCATCGGCGTCACCGTCAGCATGGACGGTCCGCCCGAATTGCATAATGCTCTTCGCGTCTTCGCCAACGGCCGCGGCAGCTACGACATAGTGGCGCCGAAAGTGCGCGAATTGCTGGCAAAGCACCATACGCGGCCCATCGCCGCGCGCGTGACCCTTACTTCCGGCGTCACCGACGTTCGCCGAATCTATCAACACCTCAAACACGAACTCGGTTTCCATGAAGTAGGCTTCGCGCCCGTCACGACGTCGCCCGACCAGCTCTACGCCATCGGCGAACCCGGCATGGAACGTGTCTTCGATCAGTTCCGCGGCCTCGCCGAAGAGTATCTGGAATTCGCGCTCCGCGGCGAGCTGCACGGCTTCTCCAACGTGAGCGATACGCTCGCCGAGCTCTACCAGGGCGTCAACAAATCGCATCCCTGCGGCGCCGGCCTCGGCCTCATCGGCGTGGGGCCTTCCGGCGACATCGCGCCCTGCCACCGTTTCGTCGATTCCGATGTGCACGCGCTGGGCAACATCGCCGGCGGCATCGATCGCGATCGCCAGCGGCAGTTTCTGGACCGCGGCCACGTCGATCGCAAGCACGAATGCCAAACCTGCTTCGCGCGTCCGCTCTGCGCGGGCGGCTGCCACCATGAAGCCTACGTGCGCTACGGCGACACCGGGCACCCCAACCTGCACTACTGCGATTGGATCCGCGAATGGACGGACCTGTGCCTTCGCATCTACGGCACCATCTCCGCCCGGAATCCCGAATTTCTTGAACGCTTCGCCGAAAGGAAAGGCTTATGAAACATCTGCGACCCGCAAATCGAAAAGCGCGCCGCGTGGATGAATACGTCACGTCGCTAACCGAAGACGTCGTGGCGATGCAGCAGAATCCCGCCACGCCGCAACAACAACGCCCGCACGTCCCGATGGGCTGCGCGCTCGCATTTTCACCCGGATGGGAAGTGGATTCGTCAGGCGGCACCGCCGGACTTTGCCAGCCGGTGGAGCGCGACATCTACGATTGCTACGTGACCTGCTTCTGGCCGGCGCAGGTTCCCGACCACCTCAACAACTATCCCAATTGGGCGAAAAAGTGCGCCTCGGCCACAAAGGACTGGCGCGACCTGGACCTGGTATTCCCATAGGCTGGATCAACTCTCATGAGAAATCTCCTCGCACTCTTCGCCCTTAGCGGCGCCATCGCGCAGGCGGGAACGCTCTTCCTGGGTGCATACCCCGATTCCGTGCTCGTCTTCGACGAAGCCAAGGGGAAGATCGTGGATCGCATCCATCTCGATACCGGTCTTCCCACCGGCCTGCGCCTTTCTCAGGACAAGAAGAAAATCTTCGTCACCACCAACGACCACGCCGGCGTCGAAGTCATTGACGTGGCCACGCGGAAAGTGATCAATCACTTCGAGCTGGATAACGGCAACAAGCGCTTCCGGTTCAACGGAGGCGTGCCCGATCCCGATGGCAAGCTGCTCTACGCGGTCACCACCGAAATCACCAAGCAGGTCGACCGCTACGAGATCGGCAAGCCCAAGTACACCGTGATCGATGTCGAGGGTCAGAAGATCGCCCGCACTGTCGACATGTCGCCCGACGACGAGCGTGCTTCGGGCGGCGGGGGCGGCCGCGGCGGCGGCTTCCAGATCTCGCCGGACGGCAAGTACCTCTACCAGTTTCGCGATGCGGTCGTGATCATGAACACCAGCGACTTCAAAGTGGTGGATCGCCTGCCGCTCTCCAAGCCCGAGCTGCCCGGCATGGAGTCCATCTCCTTCGGAGGCCAGCTCGATTCCATCGCCGAACCCGGCATGTACGTTTCGGTCTTCAATTCATCGGACCCCATCGTGCACGTGCGCGAGTTCGGCATCGGACGCTTCGATCTCAGCACGCACAAAATGTCCTTCTCCCCGATCGGCCCTTCGCCCACGGGGATGACCGGCTTGCAGGTGGCGCCGGACAAGAAGTCCGCATACACCGTGGTTTCAAACGGCACCCACGGCAATAAGCGCTGCGAATTCTGGGCCTTCGACCTGACCAGCAACCACCTCGCGCGAACGATGGAGGTTCCCTGCCGCACCCGTTTCAGCTTCGGCATGAGTTCGGACGGCAAGAAGCTTTACATCTTCGGCGCGGGATTCGAAATCGAAGTCTACGACGCGGTCACCCTGAAGCATGAACGCACGTGGGACCTGAACAATGACACGACGATGGCAGGTATGGTTGTCCTCCCCTAGACCACCGGTGCTTCAGCCCGCTTTTCTTTCTGCCGGGCGGGCTGAAAGCCTGCCCCACGGGACATCCTGAATGATGCATTCCCCTAGCTCCTCCATTCTGTTGTCGGGTTACCGGCGGGCCCTGCGTTTCGCGTTACCGTACTGGCCGCGGCTCCTGCTCGTTCTATTGAGCGGGGTCGCGGCGACTCTGTCCGGCCTCGCCCAACCCTACATCTCCAAACTCCTGATCGACGAAGCCCTGCTCAAGCACGACTTCAGCAAACTCCTGTTCGTCAGCGGGCTGATGCTGGGCGCCACGCTGCTCAATTTCGTCCTCAACATCTTTTCCAGCTACGAATACGTCAAGGTCTCAGCCGATATCCTGTTCGATATCCGGCTCGCCCTCTACCGCCACTTGCACTCACTCTCTCCGCGCTTTTGGGCCTCGCGACAGATGGGCGATGTGGTTTCGCGCATCAATAATGACGTTGCCGAAGTGCAGCGAGTCTCCGCGGATAGCCTGCTCAGCATCCTCTCCAACCTGGTCTTCCTCGCCGGCAGCGCCGCCATCATGGCCGGTTTGAACGTACGCCTCTTCCTGGTGAGCGTCGCCGTTCTGCCCGTCAGCATCTGGGCGCTGCGCCGCTTTCAGGCGCGCCTCGCCACCCGCGTTCGCGCCGTGCGCGAATCGAGCGCCGAGATCGGCAGCTTCTTACTCGAGACCCTGCTCGGCGCGCGCGTGGTCGCAGCCAGCGGCGCACAGGAGCGCGAAGCCGCGCGCTTCCGCGCCCATAACAACAAGTTCGTGGATGCGCTGCTGCGCATGCAGGTCGCCAACTTCCTGGCCGGCGCCGTGCCCGGCGTGGTCCTCACCATCTGCACGTCGGCACTCTTCCTCTATGGCGGCAAACTGGTTGTCGAAGGCCGGCTCTCCACGGGCTCGCTGGTCGCCCTGATGGCTTACCACGCCCGCCTGCTCTCCCCGGTCCAGAACCTGATGAGCCTCTACACCAACCTTGTCTCCGGCGGTGTCTCGCTCACCCGCGTCTGGGAACTCTTCGATACCCCGGCTGCCGTCGTTGAACGCCCCGGCGCGCATCCGCTCACCGCCGCGCGCGGCGAGATCGACGTGCGCGGCGTTTCCTTCGCCCACAATGGGCCCGATGTCTTCCGCGACCTCTCGTTCCGCGTCGCTCCCGGCACCATTTGCGCCGTCCTCGGACCGAGCGGCGCCGGCAAGAGCACTCTCGCCGACCTCCTGGTGCGCTTCCACGATCCGGACTCCGGCGCCATCCGCCTGGACGGCCACGACCTCCGCGACCTCCGCCTCATCGACCTTCGCCGCGAAGTCATGCTCGTCGATCAGACTCCGTACCTTTTCCAGGCCACCGTGCGCGAAAACATTCTTTACGCGCGCCCCGAGGCCACCGAAGACGAGATGATCCAGGCCGCTCGCGACGCCGCCATCCACGAACGCATTCTCCGGCTTCCCCAGGGATACGAGACCTCGCTCGCCGAGCGCGGCCAGAGCCTTTCCGCCGGTGAGCGCCAGCGCATCGCCCTCGCGCGCGCCCTGCTCGCCAATCCCAAAGTACTCATCCTGGACGAGCCCACTTCCGCGCTCGACGAAGCCAACGAACAGGCCATCGCCGGCACCCTGCAGACGGCGCTCAGCGGGCGCACCGTCATCGTGATCACGCACCGCGCCACCCTCGCCCGTATCGCTCACCAGACCATCTTCCTCTCACAGTACGAAGCGGTGCCCGCATGAGCGCCCTGCGCATCGCGATCGTGGACAGCGGGATCGCCCCCGCCCATCCGCACGTTGGCGAAGTCGCCGGCGGTGCGTCCTTCACCGAATCGCCCGACCTGATCGACCGCCTCGGTCACGGCACGGCGGTCGCCGGAGCCATCCGCCAGTGGGCCCCTGACGCCGAACTCTACGCGGTGAAGATCTTCGATCGCCGCTTCTCCACCAAGATCGACACGCTCGTCCGGGCGCTCGAGTGGTGCCGCGAAAGCGACATGGACCTGGTCAACCTGAGCCTCGGCACCGCCAACGCCGCGCATCGCGAACGATTGCTCCCGCTCATCGCGGCCCGGCCTCTGATCTTCAGCCCCGCGCGGACCCTCCCCGGCTCGCTGCCGGGCGTCGTGGCGGTCGAAGCCGATCCCGCCTCGCCGCGCGATTCCTGGCGCTGCGAAGACGGCATTTTCTACGCTTCTCCCTATCCGCGTCCCATCCCGGGCGTGCCGGTGGAACGCAACCTCCAGGGAGTCAGCTTCGCCGTGGCCAACCTCACCGGTCTCTTAGCTGCCGCCGGCGCCACCTCGCGCGACTTGCTGTTCGGGAAGGTGCCGGCATGAGGCGCCGCGACTTCCTCGCTCTCACCGCTGCCCTGCCGGCCTTCGCCGGCGACGGCGCGCCCGCCGACATCACCCTGCGCATCGCCGAGATCACGGCGGAACTCGGCCCGAAGCACGTGGTCCGCACCGTCGCTTACAACGGCCAGACGCCCGGGCCTCTCCTGCGCATGACCGAGGGCAAGCCGGTCACCGTGGAAGTGGTCAATCAAACCGACCGCCCGGAGCTCGTCCACTGGCACGGCCTCCACATCCCTCCGGAGGTAGATGGCTCCCGGGAAGAGGGCACCCCTTTGGTGCAGGGCCGCGACCGCCGCCGCTACAGCTTCACTCCGCAGCCCGCGGGCACGCGCTGGTATCACACTCACGCGATGGCCCACCACAATCTCACCATCGGCAGCTACTCCGGCCAGTTCGGCATGTTGATTATCGAGCCGCGCACGGACCCCGCCCGCTACGACGTGGAGTTCCCGGTCATCCTCCACGAGTGGGAGCCCTATTTCATCGCCGCGACCGATCTCGATTACCGTGTCTGCACCATCAACGGCCGCATGCTCGGCGCCGGCGAACCTCTGCGCGTCCGCCGCGGCCAGCGCGCGCTCTTCCGCATCCTGAACGCCAGCGCCACCAACTACCACCGCCTGGCACTCCCCGGCCACCGCTTCACGGTCACCGCGCTCGATGGCAACCCGGTCGCCACCAAGCGCGCGGTCTCCGTCCTCGAACTCGCGCCCGGCGAGCGCATCGACGCAATCGTCGAGCTAACCGAGCCAGGCGTCTGGATCCTCGGCGAAACCGACGCCCAACGGCGCCAGGCCGGCGCCGGCATCGTCGTCGAGTATGCCAATGCAAAAGGCGCCGCCCGCTGGATCGATCCGCCGGCCGAAACCTGGGATGTCCTGACCTTCGGATCCACCGCCGCCCCGGTTGAGCCTGTCGAGCCCGTTACCCGCATCCCCATCGTCATCGAACCCGGCGTCAACGGAAACCTCTGGGCGATCAACGGCAAATCTTTCCCCGACACGGATCCGATCCGCCTTACCCGGAACGCGCGCAACCGCCTGGTTTTTGAAAACCGCGGCATGATGGACCACCCCATCCATACGCACCGCTACAACTTCGAACTCGCGCGTTATGCTGGGAGGGCCACCAGCGGTGTGTGGAAAGACGTAGTGACCGTGCCGATGCATCAAGCCGTGGAAGTGGATCTCATCGCCAATCATCCCGGCCCCGCGCTGTTCCACTGCCACAACCAGTTCCATATGGACTTCGGATTCATGGCCGTCATGCACACATGAACCACGTGCGCATTCGCGGCGGCGGTGTGGCCGCGCTCACCTGCGGGCATCTCTTGCGCCGCGCGGGCTTCAGCCTCTCCTTCGAAGCGGCGGCGCGCCCTCGCCTCCCCGCCATCCTGCTCAGCGAGCCGGCTCAGCATCTGATCGCCGGAGTGTTCGATCGTCGCGATCTCTTCGAGGGCTTCCCACCTATTCACACCCGGATCGTCAGTTGGGACGCGGCGCCCGTTTCGCTGCCGCACAGCGCTGTGGTGGTCTCGGAGGAATCGCTGCTCGCGCGCCTCGCCGCCTCCGACCGCGCCCCCGCAACTCCACCCGATACGGTACCCGACTGGATCATCCGCACCCTCACCCCTGAATCCTCCCACTCCTTCGGCAGCCGCTCCGCTGCCCTCTGGCAGGTGGAACTCCGCGGCGATGCCGAGCCCTACGCCTGCTGGATCGAATCGTTCGAAGCGGGCTGGCTCTTCCTTATCACTCATGCCGCCGGACGCGCGTGGCTGCTGGCCGCCGGCGATCTGCCCGCCGATCCGCTCGCCAACAGCACGCTGATTGCGCGGAAGGTCGGACGCCTCGGCGAATCCGCCGGCCGCTTTCCCACTGCGCCGCGCATCGCCATGGAACTCTGCGGAGGCCACTGGCTTGCCTGCGGCTCCGCCGCCATGGGCTTCGACCCCCTCTGCGGCGACGGCACGGCACACGCCGTCCGCGAAGCCGTTCTGGCCTGTGCAGTCCTGACGGCCGCGGCCAGAGGCGAAGACCTCGACGCGCTTTGCGATCACTATCGCGCGCGCCTGATCGCGGGCTTCGAGCGACATCTCGGCCTGTGCCAGTCCTTTTACGACAGAGCAGGAGGCGCCTGGTGGGGCGAGCAGAGCAGGGCGCTCCATGAGGGCCTGGCCTGGTGCCGCCGGCAACTCGCCCACTCGCCACCGTTCCGCTACCGCCTTAACGACTTCGACCTCGAACGCGTCTAAGCCGCCAGAACATCAATCGGCGAAACGTGACTGCGGAGCTGACGAGGCCGTAGCAATCGCGCGATCGAGCGAATAAGCTCCCGCGCCACGAATGATGAGAAACGCCGTCATGGCGAGCACCAGCAGGTGATATTCAATCCCCTCGCCTTTCTGGGAGCCTGTCCAATTCATAAAGAAGCCAAAGGCACGATGCACCGTCGCAATCGCCACGATCATATTCATGGCGATTCCGAAGGCGGCGATTCGCGTAAGGAATCCAAGGATCAGTCCCAGTCCACCAAAGAACTCGGCAGCGATCGCCAGGAACGCCAGGAACGCCGGAATGTGCATCGTACCGGTGAAGTAGCCCATGGTTCCCGAAAATCCAAAACCGCCGAACCAACCCAGCATCTTCTGTGCGCCGTGCGCGAAAAAGACAACGCCGAGTACAAACCGCAGAATTACCGTAGCCGTATTGTCGTCCGTATGAAGCAGATTGCGAAGCACCGGCCCTCTCCTTTCATCTACGGTTGATCGGATGATGTATCGCGTAATAAAGACTTTTTTTGTCAAGAGACATAGAAAGTTCCAGCATTGCGGCAGCGAGCGCCAGCTCGCATATCGCCGACCAGCGCACCGTCATCGCTATTCCCACCCGCCGCCGAGCGCCTTATAGAGCTGGACCACACTGAGCAGTTCTGAGTATCGAATCTGCGTCAAGGCCAGTTCTGCCTGAAAGAGATCCCGATCCGCATCGAGTGCGTTTAGTTGCGTATCGACGCCGCCCCGATAGCGGACGTAGGCGAGGCGCTTGCGGTCCTGCAGCGCGGAGACGAGTTTCTCCTGTTCGCCGCGGCTTTCGCGAGTCCGCTGATGGGCGATCAGCGCATCGGAGACTTCACGGAAAGCCGTCTGAATCGTCCTCTCGTAAGCAACTTGCGCCTGCTCCCGTTGGGCTTGCGCAAGTCGCACGTTAGACTTGATCCGTCCGCCGGCGAAAATCGGCTGCGTGATCTGGGGGACGAAGCTCCACGCGCCATTCGGTCCGGCGAAGAGATTCGACAGGCTCGAGCTCTGGCCGCCCAGAAAGCCGCTCAGGCTGATTTGCGGGAAATAGGCCGCCCGGGCCACACCGATATTGGCGTTTGCCGCAATCAGTGCTTGCTCCGTTGCGCGGATATCCGGACGGCGCTGCAAAAGCGCGGATGTCAGTCCGGCCGGCACATCCGGCGGCAACTCCTGTTTCAGGAAGCCATCTCCCCGGACGATCGCTCCGGGGGCTCGGCCGGCCAGCAGCGAAATCTGGTTCTCGGTCTGCTCGATCTGCTGTTGGAGCTGCGGAATACTCTCGGCGGCGCTGCTCACGAGTTGTTCCGCCTGGCGGAGGTCGAGTAACGTGGCGATACCTCCGGATTGCCGCCTCTGCACCAGCCGGAGCGAATCCCGGCGGGTCTCCAACGTTCGTTCGGAGATCTCGAGTTCGTAATCCAGTTGGAGCAACTGAAAGTAGTTGGCCGCGACATCGCTGACCAGCGTGCTGATCACGGCTTTGCGGTTCCACTCGGCACTCAGCAGATTGGCGCGCGCAGCCTCGGTCGAACGGCGCAGCCGTCCCCAAAGATCGATTTCGAAGGACAGCAGGTTGAGTCCGGACTGTCCCCAGTTCCGGTTCTGGTTGGCGACAAACGACTCCGGCAGGGGAAACGAACCATTTCGCGATAGCCGGGTCACCTCCAGCCCGCCCGTGGCATTCGCCTGCGGGAACTGGTTGGAACGGGTGACGCCGAGGCTCGCGCGGGCCTCCTCGACTCGCGCCACGGCATCCCGCAGATCGAAATTCTGCACCAGGGCGGTCTGGATCAGCTCTTGCAGTTTCTGATCGTGGAATACGTCGAACCATTTGAGGTTCGCCAGGGAATTGACCGTCACCTCCTGCTGCGGATACGGTGCGCGGAAGGTGTCCGGGACGGCTACTTCCGGACGTTTGTAATTGGGCCCGACGGCGCACCCCGCGAGGAGCGCCGTGGATATCGCAATCGCAAAATAGGAGTGCTTCATGTCAGTCTCCCTCCACTGCCGAAGGTGTAAGTCTCGCAGCGGAAACACTCGCGCCCGAGAACTTCTCGACCACGTAGAAGATCGCGGGAACCAGGAACCTGCCGAGGAACGTTTCGACCACCATGCCTCCGATCACGGCTGTGCCCATCACCTGCCGGGCGACGGCGCCTGCACCGGAAGCAGTCCAGAGCGGGAGACAGCCGAGAATAAACGCGAACGAGGTCATCAGCAGCGGACGCAGGCGAAGCCGCGCTGCTTCGAGCGCCGCCGCCGCCAGAGGCTTTCCTTTTTCGTACTCCGCTTTCGCGAAAGCGACGATCAGGATCGAGTTCTTGGCCGCCAGCCCGATCAGCATGACGAGACCGATCTGCGGTATACACGTCGCTTTCGATCTGGACACGATAGGCCGGCAGGTACAGCCCCATAACCCATCGCCGCAGCCACAGCGCCGCGAAAGCTCCGAAGACTGCCATCGGCGTACTCAGCAGAACGCTGAAGGGCAGCGTCCAACTCTCGTACAGCGCCGCCAGAATGAGGAACACGAAGAGCAGCGAGGCAGCGAAAATAGCCCACGAGGGAACGCCTTGCTGGGATTTCTTCTCCTGGTAAGACATGCCCATGTAGTCGTAGCCCATCTCGCCCGGCATGGTGCGGTCGAATGTTTCTTCGAGCGCCTTCATCGCCTGCGCCGAACTGTACCCGGGCGCCGCGGATCCGATGATCTGCGCGGACCGGTAGAGGTTGTAGCGCATGGTGAACTCCGGCCCGTAGCGCGTTTCGAAATGCGCAAGCGCGGAGAGCGGAACCATCTCGCCATGGTTGTTGCGGACGTAAAACTGGTCGATGTGGTCCAGATTGGCGCGGTACTTGTCTTCGGCCTCGACGTAGACCTGCCATTGGCGGCCGAAGCGGTTGAAGTAGTTCACGAACAGGCCGCCCATATAGGCCTGAACGGTACGGTAGACATCGTTGAGAGCGACTCCCTGCTTGAGCACCTTTTCGCGATCGACACTCAGAAA
Source organism: Terriglobia bacterium (assembly GCA_963796675.1). GTDB lineage: Bacteria > Acidobacteriota > Terriglobia > Bryobacterales > Bryobacteraceae > CAWCDJ01. The sequence goes on along the minus strand of CAWCMS010000006.1, from coordinate 76,619 downwards.
CTTCTGCGGAACGCTGGGCAGGAATGTGGTGAGCATGCCGGGTGCGATCTCAGGCCGCTTCGAAGCAGCGGCGATGAACTTTTGTACGTTACCGGCAAGGAACGGGACGTCGCGGCCGGCGCGGTCTTCGAGGACGAAGGTGAATCCGCCGGAGGTCCCCACGCCGGGAATCGCCGGGGGAGGAAAGCTCAGCGCGAAGCCCTCGGGCAGTTTGGAAAGCTCCTGGTTCACGTGATGAACGATTTCCTGATACTGCGTGGCCTGGCTCCGGCGATCCTTCCAATCATCGAGGGTCACGAAAAAGAAACCGGTGTAGCTCGTGTTGACGAAACTCAGCAGGCTGAAACCGACCGCGCTGGTCGTGTATTTCACGCCGGGCGTGTGCATCAGAACCTGCTCCACTTTCGCAGCGGCTGCTTCGGTTCGTTCGAGTGACGCGCCGTTGGGGAGTTGGAGGTGGAGGAACATGTAGCCCTGGTCTTCAACGGGCAGGAAGCTGGACGGCAAATGCGCGCTGAAGAAGGCGGCGCCCAACCCGGCGGCCACGAGCACCAGAAACGCGATGGCGCTCTTGTCGATCAGGACTCGCGCCCAACGCAGGTAACCCTCGGTGGAGCGATCGAAATAACGATTGAACGCATCGAAGAATCGCCGCAGCGGACCGCGAGCTCTGTACTTCGAGGCTTCAGCAGAAGCGCGGCGAGAGCGGGGCTGAGGGTCAGCGCATTGAAGGCCGAGAGCATCACGGAAATCGCGATGGTGACGGCGAACTGCTGATACAGCCGGCCGGTGATTCCGGGGATGAAGATCGTCGGAATGAACACCGACGACAAGCACCAGGGCGATCCGACCAGTGGGCCGGAGATCTCCTCCATCGCCTTCAACGCCGCGCTCTTCGGATCGAGGCCTTCCTCGATATGCCGCTCCACGGCCTCGACCACCATGATGGCGTCATCCACCACGAGTCCGATCGCGAGCACCAACCCGAAAAGCGAAAGCGTGTTGATCGAGAAGCCCAACAGCGGGAACACGATAAACGTGCCGATCAGGGAGACCGGCACGGCGAGCAACGGAATCAACGTGGCCCGCCAGCCCTGCAAGAAGAGATAGACCACGATGGCTACCAGCACAATGGCGATGAGAATCGTCTGGTCAGATTTCGCGAATCCCCTCCGTCACCGATTCCGTGGTATCGAGCGAGACGACATACTCGACATCCTGCGGGAACCGCTTCCTGGGCCTCTTCCATCACTCTTGCGAACGCCGCGAGCGGCGTCCACGGCGTTGGTCCCGGGAAGCTGATAGACGGCAATGATGGCGCCCGGCTTGCCGTTGATCCGGCCCGACAGCGAGTAATCCTGCGCCCCCAGTTCCATCCGCGCCACGTCGCGAACGCGCACCATGCCGCCATCCGGCCGCTCGCGCACGATGATGTCGCCGAACTCCTCGGGCGACGTCAATCGCCCCTGCGCCCGCACCGAATAGGTATACTCCTGCCCTTTCGGTGCGGGCGCGCCACCAACCTGGCCTGCCGGATTGACCGCGTTCTGGGCCTGTATGGCCGAGACGATCTCCGGTCACCGTAATGCCGAGTTTCGAGAGCTGGTCCGGCTTGATCCAAAGGCGCATCGCATATTGGCCGGCGCCGAACACCTGCACGTTGCCGATGCCGGGGACGCGCGTCAACTGGTCATTGAGGTTGATATACGCGTAATTCGCGAGAAACTTCGCCATCATAGGTGCCGTTCGGCGAGTAGAGGCCCATCACCATCAGCGGAGCAGTCACGGACTTCTGGACAGTTACGCCGAAGTTAGTCACATCCTGAGGGAGCTGCGAGGCGGCCTGGGTCTGACGCATCTGGGTGAGCATCAGGTCTGCATTCGGATCGCTCTTCACGTCGAAGTTGACGATCATGGTCATCTGCCCGTTGCCGCCGGCATTGAGCGAGTACATGTAGTTCAGGTTGTCCACGCCGCTCATCTGCTGCTCGATGGGTGTGGCCACGGACTGCTCGATCGTCTGGGAGTCCGCCCCCACATAGTTGGCCCGGATCTGCACCTCCGGCGGCGCGATCTGCCGGAAACTGCGAGACCGGCAGTTGCGCGATGATCACGGCTCCGATGATCACGATCAGGATGGAGATCACCATCGCGACGATCGGCCGGCTGATAAAGAACTTCGACATCATTTACCTCCCTTGGGGTTGACCACGGCGCCGGGGCGAATCTGGAAGAGTCCATCTGTAACCACGCGCTCAGCCGGCTTCAGATCCGTCCTCGATAATCCACTCGGAACCGACCTGGTCGCCCACTTTGACGGGAGCGAACCGGACCGTGTTGTTCGGATCGACAACCGCGACCATGTAGGTTGCCCTGCGTTTCGATGACCGCCCGTTGCGGGACCAGTAACGCGCCGGTACGCACGCTGACGGCGGCACGCACCTTCGCGTATTGCCCGGGCCGCAGAGTATTCCCGGGGTTTGGAAAGAGGCCGGTCAACTGGATGGCGCCGGTCGTCGGATCAACCTGGCGATCGGCGAAGGAGAACTTTCCCCCTTCCGGGTGGAGACTCCCATCGGCCAGCACCAGATGAAGTTGCAGCTCGTGAAGCTGGTCGGCCCGCGTCAGGCCGAGATATTCCTGCTCGCTGACCGTGAACCTCGCCTTGATCGGATCGAGCGTCGAGACCGTGGTGACTGCGTTCCCCGTGGGACTCACGAGGTTGCCCACCTGAATCGCGGCGGTACCCGCGATCCCGTCGATCGGAGACGCCAGATGCGTGAAGCCGAGATTCACCTTGGCCGTTTCGAGGGCGGCTTGTGCCGCGGTGACACCGGCGCGCGCGGCTTCGATCTGCGCCTTGGCCGTCTCGATCTGAGCTCTTCGCAGCAGCCACCTGCGCCTTCTGTGCCTGGTTGGTCTCACGCGCGTTATCCAGGTCCTGCTGCGTGACGGCCTGCTGCTGGGCGAGCGGGATATAGCGGTCTTCGTCCAATTGCGCTTTGCGCTGATTCGCTTCGGCGGTCGCAAGCTGCGACTCGGACTGCGGGAGGCCCGCCTCGGCCTGCGCCATCTGCGCGTGCGCCTGGGCGAGTTGTCCCACGGCCTGATCGACGGCTGCCTGGAAGGGTCTCGAATCGATCTCGAAGAGGAGCTGGCCCTTGCGGACGAACGAACCTTCGGTATAGTCCTGCCGCAACAGATACCCGGTGACCTCGGCTTTGATGGACGCATTGACCAGGCCATCGAGCGTCCCCACCCATTCGCGCTCGACGGGCAGATCCTTTTGTTCTACCGCTGCCACGATGACGTCCGGTGGCGGCGGCGCCATTTCCGCCGCGGTACTCTGCGAATGATTGACCCCAATGAAGGCGCCCACGCCGATCAGCACGATGGCGGCGCCTCCGGCAATGTGATGATTCCGTTTCATCTTTACTTTTCCTCTCCGCTTGCTTCGGCGCGCTCTCCTGGGCGTTCGCAAAGATCTTCCAGCCTGCGTCGAAGAGAACAGCCTGTCCTGTTTTTTAAAGTTGCGATCACGTGCTTGTTTTCCACTCCGGCGGCAATCAGCTCGGCGCCTGAATTCTCCATGTCGGCCAACAGCCTTTCACCGGCGTCGTCGATAAAGATGACCTCTTTCAGGTCGACGACCGCGCGCATCCGCGGCGCCCGATCGCGAGCCTCCTGCCAACACGAACGCAATTCGTCCACCCACGCACCGGCCAGGCGGCCACAAAGGTTCCAGCGCTGTCCGTCGCCTGTGTCCGAGAAAGAAACCCTCAACATCGTCCGTTACCTCGTTGTGGCTTGGGAAACGCAACCCGGCGGCCAAATCGGTGCGTTGATTCTCAAGCGCTTAGGCTCTGTCGCGAGAGGTGCCGGCGCCGAGGTCTCGGTAGCTACCAGGATTTCGGCATCTGCCGGAGCTGCCCTGCACAAAATCGGTTTGCGAGTTCTGAAACTCCAGCGTTTTTCGAAGGTATGGAATTGGTCTCAGGAATGCTCTTGCGGCGTCTTCAGGGTTGCGTAAGCGGCGCATTGAGGACGCGATGAAACTAACTATATGTTTGGTCCTGGCAGGGACCGCACTATGCGTGCAGGCGGCAGAACCGAACCGGGACGTCAAGGCCGGGCGGGATTATTACACTGCGGCGGAGTTCGGAAAGGCGGCGGGCGTCTTCCAGATTCCGTGCAACAGCGACGACGATGCCGAGGCATGCTATTGGGCCGGCATGTCCTATGAGAGGATGGCTGACATCCGCATGCCTTTCGGCTGCCGCACGAGTGCGAAGGCGCACCACTATCTTCGAAAAGCCAGGGACCTGGCGCCCGATGTCGCCATGTACGGTGACGCTCTATTCGATTTCCTGCTCGAAGACGGGGATTGTTCGCGAACAGCGCTTCAAGAGGCGGCGGGGATGCTCTCCCAAATGCGAGAGTCAGACCCGGCGTTCGACCTCATGCGCATCCGGCTCGAGCAGATGAGGCAACTGAAAGGTTCCGCGGACGAGCGCCTTGCCACGCTGTTCCTGATGATTCCACGCGCGACGTATCAGACGGCCGCTGCCGCCGGCGCCGCCTTGCAATCGGCCGTCAAATCGAAGTAGCTGCGCGAGGCGCTTCCATAGACCGGCATCATGCACCCGTTCGGGCAATGCGAATACCGAGCTTCTGCATGCGCGACTGGAGTGTCGATCGCTTCAGCCCCAGACGCACCGCGGCACCGTCTGGGCCCGCGACGATCCAGTTACTCTTTTCCAGCGCGGCAAGAATCTGCTGGCGCTCCGCTTCTTCCAGAGCCTCCCGTATGTTGCCGGTAGAAGCAGGGGTCACGGACTCCCGGGCCACTACACTTCCCGAGCCGGCCGCAGCCGCGAGAGCCTGGCTCGAAGAAGATCGCAGATCCTCGCTCCGTACTGTCAGAATCGGTCCGGTGGTAAGAATCACAGCCCTCTCGATCACATTTTGGAGTTCGCGAATGTTGCCGGGCCACGGATACCGTGTCAGCAGACTCATGCTTTCAGCAGGAATCGCGTCGATGGTCCTGCCAAGCTGGCGGCTGAACTGCTGGACAAAGTGGCGCACCAACAGCGGAATGTCCTCGGGGCGCTCGCGCAAAGCCGGAACACGGACCGGGAAAACGTTCAGGCGATAGTAGAGATCAGACCGGAACTTTTGCTCGCTCACCAGGGCTTCAAGATCGCGATTGGTGGCGGCGATCAGACGGGCGTCCGTGCGGAGAGTTCGGGCCGATCCGAGGCGCTCAAATTCCCGCTCCTGCAAAACACGCAGGAGCTTTGGCTGCAGCTCGAGCGGGATCTCTCCGATTTCATCCAGAAACATGGTGCCGCGATTCGCCAGCTCAAAGCGGCCGATGCGCTGCGCGATCGCCCCTGTAAACGCGCCTCTCTCGTGCCCGAACAACTCGCTCTCGAGAAGCCCGGTGGGTATGGCCGCGCAGTTCAGCTTCACGAATGCCCCGGCCTTTCGCGCGCTCAGGTTGTGGAGAGCGCGGGCGATCAGCTCTTTGCCGGAGCCGGTCTCGCCATAAATCAGGACGGTGGAATCGGTCGGCGCAACCGTCTCGATTTGTTCCAGGACGCGGCGGAGCGTTTCGCTCCGGCCGACGATCTCTTCGAACTTCAACTCGCTTCGCAGTTCGTCTTCGAGGTACAGCTTTTCCAGCGCAAGCTTGTTCTTTTCATCGGATACTTCGCGGAAGGTGCGAGCGTTCTCAACGGCGATCGCGAGTTGACGGGCAACCTGCGTGAGGAACGCGAGGTCGTCCTCCGAGAAGCCGCCCTCCTGCCTCGTGCCCAGAGACAGGACGCCGACGATGCCATCGCGCCCGGTCATCGGCACGTGGGCTACCGATTTAGCATCCGCGTGGGATTCGATCAACGCTTCTCCGGTCCGGAAAGCACGCACGCTGGTGTCATCGGCAGGTGGTTCGTAACCTTCCTCCACGGGAGAGCCGGGTTTGTCGTAGTCCAGCGCATAGATCCGGAGCTTCCCGTCCTCGGGGCTGGGAAGGTCGATTCCGACACCATCGCAACGCATCACGCGGCGGACCTGAGACGAGATTTCGCGTAACACATCTCGCAGGTCGAGATTCGATACCACGCGATTGGTCAGGTCAAGCAGCAGTTCCAGCCGCCCTTGCGCTTTCTGGGAAGCCTGGAAATTGATTGCATCATCGGTCGCCAGTGCAATCTGGTCCGCCACCAGCGAGCAGAATCGGACCTCTTCGGGCGAATAGGCGTTCGGCTGCGTGCTGCCGATAAGCAGGCTGCCCAGCCGCCGATGGGCTGTGGTCAGAGGAAAGGCGCACAACGACCGGAGGCCGGTCTCCCGCATTTTGCGGCTGAACGCGGGGAATCGCCTCTCGGCGTCGAGCGTTCCCAGAAGCACCGTTTCCTGCGTCCGATATACCAGCCTCGGCAGAGTATCGCCCGTATCTGCCTCTGAAGGGGAATGGTCGTGGCAGCAGGCCGAACCAAGGTGCCAATTCACCTTGTTCGACAACTCGTCGAATTGCGCGATGGCGTCGAACGGGACGACCTTCCCGAGTTCGTGAACCAGAATCTCGAACAAATCCTCCGGCTCGTTATGGGCACGGATGGAATTCGAGATTCGGATCAGCGCTTCATACCGCGCCGCGGTAGACGGATCGGTCTCCGCGACCGGGGCAAATAACATTTATCCCCTCCTGACAGTGCTTGAATTTTGGATGCTCCCGACGACGGCCAGGATGCAGTCGAATTCCTTGCCAAAACTTCGGCAGGCGCTCAAAAGTCGTCACCGGGTCGGCAGTGAACGCGGCGGAAGTCCTTCAGGATCACGGGGCGCCGTTTGGTTCGTGCTTTGCCCTCTTCCAGGCATGGAGAACGCGACGACTCGTAATTCCAAGCACTTGGCTCACGAAGCAGCGCTCCTGGATCAGCCGCACATTTTTCCGTCAACGGCCGGTGACCGGCGGCTGCAATATTTCATTCACGACGATACCGACGCATTAAGAATGGAGATGTCCGGAAGCCTTACCGGTGCGGAGGCACAGCAGGCCTACGACGCCTGGCGTACAGCCAGGTCTATGGCGTACCAGCAACGCCTGGTAGTGGATATCAGCCACCTCACCGAAGCCGATGAGACTGGTGGCGCGGTCCTTCGGGCGTGGCAGCGGGAAGATGCTCGAATTGTGGCATCGTCCGATGCGTCCCGCGCCATCGCGGACCAGGTTCGAAACGCGCCACTACCCGGACTCCTGCCCCGGCGAACGATTTTCAGCCGACTGGCGTGTTCGCGTCAATGACAACCTCAGGCCTAATTGGTCTTCAAGGTCGCGGCTGACGGCAGCGAACTGGCGCGCCACCCTCCACCGAGCGCGCGGATCAGAAGGACGCTGGCTTCCAGGCGACGGCGCTCCACGCCGACCGCCACTCGCTCGTTCTGCAGGCGCGTACTCTGCGCCGTGACCACCTCCAGGTAAGTCACCAGGCCGCCCTTGTATCGATTGAGGGAAAGCTCTTCCGACTCCCGCGCCGACGCCACGGCCCTCTGCTGCCGCTGCGCTTCGTCCTCCAGAATCCGCAGCGAGGCCAGATTGTCCTCCACCTGCTGGAATGCTGTGAGCACGTCCTGGCGGTAATCGGCGACCAGGCTATCGTAATTCGCCGTGGATTCCTTCAGCACGGCGCGGCGGCGGCCCGCGTCGAAAAGAGTCTGCGCAGCGGTCGGTCCCACGGCCCAAAAGCGGCTTGGCCAGTTCATCCAGTTCGTGATGCTGCTGCCCTGTAGGCCCACCGCGGCTGCGAGCAATACCTGGGGGTAGAATGCGGCACGTGCGAGTCCCACTTCGCTATTGGCCGCCGCCAAACGACGTTCGGCCGCCGCGATATCCGGTCTCCGTTCGAGCAGTTGCGACGGCAGACCCGTGGGGATGACGGGCAGGGCCATGGGCCGCGGTTTCGAAGCAATCCCGAACCCTTCCGGCGGCCGGCCGGTAAGCACCGCGATGGCATGCTGGTACTGCGTGCGCAGATCGGTTATATCGACGGCCTGCGCGCCTGTGGCCTCCAACTGGGTGCGGGCCTCGGCAACTTCCACGCGATTGGCCGCGCCGCCGCGATAACGGTCCAACGTCAGATCGAGCGCCCTCCGATAGGCCGCGACGGCGTCTTCCAGAATGCGCTCCTCTTCATCGAGCGTACGGAGGTCGAAATAATCGAGCGCCAGTTCCGCGTGCAAACTCAGCCGGGCATTTTCCACGTCGCCGGCCGTAGCCTGCGCATTCTCCACGGCAGACGCAATGTCGTTGTGGATTCGGCCCCACAGATCGGGCTCCCAGGATGCCTGAAATCCCAGGTAGAAATCTCCGGACATGACTTTCGAGGCCGGCGGCGGAATCGGCTCGTTCGACGATAGCCGCTGATGGCCAATCAGAGACCCGGCAGTCAGAGTGGGAAAACGCTCCGAGCGCCGTTCGAGTACCAGCGCGCGCGCCTGCTGGAAGCGCGCTTCGGCACTCTTCAACGTCTGGTTCGCGGCATCGACCTGCGCCTCGAGCGCATTCAATTCGGCGTCGTCGAAGACTTCCCACCACCGGCCCTTGGCGAACGCGTCGCCAGGCGTGCCGGCTTTCCACTCCTTCGATTCGCTGAAGGCCTGCGGCGGCGCTTCCGTGAAGGCGGGAGGCGCAGGCGCCGCGGGGGTGCGATATTTCGGCCCCACATTGCAAGCCGTGGATGCCGCGAGGACCGCCAGCACGGCCGCTACTGCTGAACCGTGCCGCTTCATTGCGCCGTCCCGGGCGGCACGACCCGCACCTCTTGCCCATCGGCGATCGAATCCGGCGGATTTACCACGATCTCCTCATCCGGCCCGAGCCCGGATGTCACTTCGAGCGCATCGCCGTAATCGTGCCCGATGGTGACCGGCAGGAGCACGACGTGCCCGCCGCGGACCGATACGGCGCTCATACCCTCCCTGCGAAATATCAGCGCATTCACCGGCACCGTCACCGAATGGACGGGCGCGGGTAGTTTGAAATGGACGGAAACCAGTTCACCCGGCATCAGCAAGCCTTTGGGATTGTCCACATCCACCTCTACCCGCAAAGTGCGGGACGCCTGGTCCATCGAGTCCGAGGTTCGCGCGATGCGGCCGGCAAAACGACGCCCGGGCATCTCCGGAACGGCCAGTTCGGCACGCAGTCCCGGCGCGGTGGCACGCGAGTTCATCTGCGGCACCTGCACATACACGCGCATCCGGTTTACCGCCGCCATGTGAAAGAGTTCCTTGCCGGGGCCATTGCTGCCAGCGTTGATCAGGTCGCCCAGATCGATGTTTCGCGCCGTGATGACGCCATCGAACGGTGCGTAGATCTTCTGAAAGCCCTGTGTTTCCTCCAGACGCTTCACGTTGGCCAGGGCCGCTTCCATGGTGGCGTCTTTCGATTCCAGGTCGCCGACCTTCTCGTCGGTCTCCTGCTGCGATACGGACTCCGTCTTGCGCAGCGTCTGCCAGCGTTCGGCGGTGCTCTTCGCCAATTTGTAAGTGGCTTGCGCCGTCGCCAACTCGGCCCGCGACTGGCGGAGCTGCTGATCGATTTCCGGAGTCTCGATTTCCGCCAGCAATTGCCCGGCTCGAACATGGGCGCCGATGTCGGAATACCATCGACGCAGATAGCCGTTGGTGCGGGCATAGACCGGGGTGTCGGTGAATGCCTCCATGTTCCCGGGTAGGACCAGTTCGGTAGCGGCAGCGCCGCGCGCCGGGTGAATCGTATGGACGAACGGGATCGCGCTCTGTTCCGTCCGTTGCACCAGCACCGACTCGGCATGCAGGCGCCCCTGGATGCCGCGAAGGATGATTACACCCAGGCATCCGGCCGCCAGAATAATGACCACCGTGAATATGGCGAGCGCAGCGCGTCCCGGACCCACCGGCTTGCTCACCTGGTTCCGCTCCGGCATCTCTTCTTCGACTCTCATAAGTGCGTCCTTCCGCAGAGTAAGCTGCGGTTATGCATTTTCCTCTCTGATCGCTTTATGATTCCGGTGCAACAAGCTGAAAACCGCCGGCACGAAGAACAACGTGGCTACTGTGGCACAGACCAGGCCGCCGATTACCGCACGGCCGAGCGGCGCGTTCTGTTCGCCTCCCTCACCGATACCCAGGGCCATCGGTACCATACCGATGATCATGGCGAGCGCCGTCATCAAGACAGGCCGGAATCGGGTGGCGCCGGCCTCCAGGGCGGCGGCCACGGAATCGCCCGTCTCCACCAGGCGGTCCTTGGCGAACGACACGACCAGGATGCTGTTCGCCGTCGCCACGCCCATGCACATGATGGCGCCCATGAGTGCCGGCACGCTCAAGGTGGTGTGAGTGAGAAACAGAAACAGCACTATGCCGGCGAGCGCCGCGGGCAGCGCGGTGATGATGATGAACGGGTCGACCCACGACTGGAAATTCACCACGATCAGCAAATACACCAGCACGATCGAAAACAGGAGACCTCCGAGCAGGCTGGTGTAGGAATCGGCCATGGTAGCCAGTTGCCCTCGGACGAAGATGCGCGCTCCGGGCGGCAGGTGGCCGCGGTTGGCGTTGACGATGCGGTTCAGGTCGCGGCCCACCGCGCCCAGGTCGCGATCCCGCACCGACGCGTAGATATCCACCGCTCGCTGCACGTTGTAGTGAGAAATCACGGCCACGTCGCGGCCTCGCTGGATGGAGGCGACGTCGGCCAGGATCCCGTGCCTCTGCGCCGCAGCCCCGGTGAGCGGAATATTCTCCAGGTCCTGCAGCGTTTGGATGCGGTACTGCGGCGTCTGCGTCACTAAGCTATAACTGACGCCATTCTTGGGATTCAACCAATACGAAGGCGTCGTCTGAAGGCTGCCGCTGAGGGACACCAACAGGTTATTCGCAATGTCGCGCTGCGCAAAACCGCTCTCCACGGCCTTCGTCCGGTCCACCTGAACGTGAAACTTCGGTTGGTCGAACGCTTGTTGGATCCGCAGGTCGACCGCGCCGGGCACGTGGCGCACCTGGCTCAAAAGACTAGTGGCGAAAAGCCGGTCGGCCTCGATATCAGGGCCCACCACCTGCACGTCGATCGGCGCCGGCAGCCCGAAATTCAAAATCTGGCTGACCATGTCGGCGGGCAGAAAGGCAAACGTGACTTCGGGAAATTCCTTTTGCAGGTGCTGCGCAAGAGACGTCACATACCCCGCCGTAGGGCGGTGATTCTCTCGCAGCGTCACCAGGATATCGGCGTCTTCGCTGCCGATCGGCGCGGAGTTACTGTAAGTCAGATTGATCGTGCTGTAAGGCAGACCGATGTTATCCAGGATGCCGCCCATTTCCTTTGTGGGAATGGTGCGGCGGATGGAGCCTTCCACCAGGTCGCAGAGGCGCGCGGTTTCTTCGATGCGCGTGCCGGTGGGTGCGCGCATGTGGAGCTTGATCTGGCCGGTATCGACGGCGGGGAAAAAGTCCTGGCCCAGCCATGGGACCAGAAAAGAGGTCATCAGGCAGGCCGCCAGGAAGGCGGGAAGAAAGAAGCCGCGATGCAGCACTGCGCCCGCCAGGACCGCGGAGTAGCCGCGGCGCAGCGCCTGGAAGCCGCGCTCGAACCCGCGCTGGAAGGCCGCAAAGGGATTCCAGCGTGAGCTGACGCGGCGGCCGCCGTGCGCCTTCAGCAGATATTTCGCAAGCGTCGGAACCAGCGTACGCGAAAGAATGTAGGAGGCGATCATGGCGAAGACCACCGCCTCGGCCAGCGGAACGAACAGGTAACGCGGCACGCCCGTGAGGAAGAACATCGGCAGAAACACAATGCAGATACACAGTGTGGATACCAGTGCCGGGACTGAGATCTGCGCCGCTCCTTCGAAAATCGCCTCTTCGAGCGGCATGCCCAGTTCGATGTGGCGCTCGATGTTTTCGATGGTCACGGTTGCATCGTCCACCAGGATGCCGACGGCGAGCGCCAATCCACCCAGCGTCATGATGTTGATGGTTTCGTGCAGCGCCCCGAGCGCCAGCATCGAGCTCAGGATGGAAAGTGGGATGGAAATAGCGATGATCAGGGTGCTGCGCCAGCTCCCCAGGAACAGCAGGATCATGACGGCCGTGAGGCAGGCTGCGATGATCGCCTCCCGAACCACGCCATTGATGGCGGCGCGCACGAAGATGGACTGGTCGGCAAGCGGTGTGATCTTCAAATCTTTCGGCAGTGCCGGAGCGATCACCGGCAGAAGTTCGCGCACGCCGCTCACAATATTGAGCGTCGAGGCATTGCCCGATTTGTAGACGGTCAGGAGTGCGCCGCGCTTTCCGTCCTGACGCACGATGTTGCTCTGCGGCGCGAAGCCGTTGCGGACGCTCCCGATATCGTGCAGGTAGATCGTGGTCCCGTTGACGGCTTTCACCGGCAGATCCGCAACGTCCTGGATCGTCTTCGGGCTGCCGTTCATGTCCACGTTATATTCGTACGCGCCGATTTTCGCCGTCCCGGCCGGGAGGATCAGATTCTGCTGGCTGATCGCGTTGACCACGTCCTGCGGGGAAAGTCCATTGGCCTCGAGAAGCGCCGGGTCCACGTCCACCATGACTTGCGGAGTCTTCCCGCCGTAGGGCCAGGGAACCGCCGCACCCGCCACGGTCGCCAGCTGCGACCGCAGGTAGTTCATGCCGAGATCGGTCAGCACCTGCTCCGAAAGCGTCGGGCTGGAAAGCGAAAGCTGCAGAATCGGCACCGTGGAGGCGTTATAGTTCATGACGAGCGGCGGCGTGATGCCGGGAGGCATCTGCCTCAGCACGGTTTGCGAAATCGCCGTCACCTGGGCGATCGCGGCATTGATGTTAACGGTCGGCTGGAAGAAGATTTTGATGACCGACATGCCGTTGAGTGTCTGCGATTCGACATGTTCGATGTCGCTCACCGTGGTGCTCAGGGTGCGTTCGTAGGACGAGACGATGCGGCCCTCGAACTCCTGCGGGCTCAGTCCCGTATAACTCCAGTCCGAAGCAACCACCGGAATGTCGATATTGGGGAAGATGTCGGTGGGCATGCGATGGATGACCACCGGACTGGCGATGAGAATCAGGATGGCCAGAACGATGAAGGTGTACGGACGTGTGAGTGCGACCCGGACTATCCACATGCGGAAACTTTCGTAAATCTCATTTTTTATTACGAAACGAAACAGTTTCGTTTTGTTCCATAGTACAATAAACCGAATCGAAATGGAGCACCAACCGGAATCCGAGATCCGGCCGCCGGGAAGGCCCCGCGACGAAGCGGCGCGCGACCGCATCCGCGAAGCCACCCTGGAGTTGCTGGAAGAAGGCGGGTTCGCAAACGTCACCTGCGATGCCATCGCCCAGCGATCCGGCACGAGCAAGGCGACCATCTATCGCTGGTGGCCGAACAAAGTGGCCGTGCTGATCGACGCCTTCGTCGAGAGCGTCACGCCGGAATTGCCGTTGCGCGATCCGACGACGCTCGAGGAATACGTCACGAGTCAACTCCGCGTGTTTGCCAGGGTCATAGCCGGCCGGAAGGGGCGGCTGCTGGCGGCCGTCATCGCCGCTGCCCAGAATGATCCCGAGGTGGAGGCAGCATTTCTCTCGCACTGGATCAAGCCGCGCCGCGCCATCTCGCGAAAGGCGTTCCAGAAACTGATCAACGAAGGTCAGGTGCCGGAGAATTTCGACATCGAGCAGATCCTCGACGCCATGTACGGACCGCTGCATTTTCTCCTGATGGTCCGCCATGGCAAGCCCACTGCCGCCTATGCCGAAAGCCTCGCTGCGCTCCTGGTGCACGGGCTCGCGCCGCGTCGGGGAGATCCGCCGGCCCGGCAATCGGCGCCCGAGCGGTAAGGACTGACCCTATTCCCCGCGGAACACCGGGCGGCGTTTCTCGAAGAACGCGCGGATGCCTTCCTGGTAGTCCTGGCTGTCGTAGATGGCGCGGCGCATTCCCTGGATCCGCTCGAACGTTTCGGGCACCAGCGGCTGCGCGGCAGATAGCACGCGCAATTCCTCTTTCAATAGCGCGATCACCAGCGGCGAGTTGGCGCTGATCTCGCGCGCCAGCTCGAAGGTCTTTGCCTCCAGCCGGTCGAGCGGCACCACGTGGTTCACCAGCCCCACCGAATGGGCGCGCGGGGCCTCCACGGGTTGCGCGCAGAAGATCATCTCTTTGACTAGCGCGACGTTCGCCGAGCGCATCAGGTTGAGCACACCCGCCACATTGTATGGAACACCCATGCGTGCCGGCGTGATGGCAAACGTAGCGTTCTCCGCGGCCACGGCGAAATCGCACGTCACCACCACCTCGCAGGCGCCGCCCCAGACACCGCCTTCCACCATGGCGATCACCGGCAACGGGCAGAACTGGATCCGCCTTACGAGCTGGCGGAGCGGGTCGTTGTACGCCAGCGGATCGCGGCCGGTGGTGGGCAGTTCGCGTACGTCGTGGCCCGCGGACCACGTGCGGACACCCGGCGCGGCGCGCAGGACGATGACGCGGACGCGCTGCTGTTCCAGTTCTCCGATCGCCGCAACGATGCTCTCAATCAATTTGCCGCTCAATGCGTTGCGGCGCTTCTGGTCGTTCATGGTGATCGTGCCGATTGCCGGCTCGGGCCGGGCGGCGATGACCAGCGGTTCATTTGAGTTCATCTGCTACCAGCATTCCAAACTTGGCGCTGCCGTGTCGGCGACAATAGAGACAGCCCAGGATGCATACCAGTCTGTTTGACCTCTTTCGAATCGGTATCGGCCCGTCGAGTTCCCATACCGTCGGCCCGATGCGTGCCGCCAGGCGCTTTGTCGAGCGGCTCGACGAACACGGCGTATTGGACCGCGTCGAGCGGGTCGATGTGGAACTGCACGGCTCTCTGGCGCTCACCGGCCGCGGACACTTGACGCCGCAGGGCATCCTGCTGGGCCTGTGCGGCGAGCAGCCCGACACCGTCGACCCAGCCACGGTCGAGGAACGTGCCCGCGCGCCGCGCATCTCCCTCGGCGGACAGCGCGAGATCGCGTTTTCCATCGAGCAGAATATCCACTTCGAACCCGAGCCGCTACCCGGCCACGCCAACGGTGTGCGCTTCACAGCATTCGACGTCGCCGGCGCCGCCCTGCTGAGCCGGGTCTATTATTCGATCGGCGGCGGCTTCATCACCGAAGAGGGCGCACCGGCCGGCGAGGATAGCCGCGCCGCGGTGCGCTACCCGTTCGGCAGCGGCGCCGAACTGCTGGCGCAGAGCCGCGAGCACGGCCTGCGGATCGATGAGCTGATGCTCGAAAACGAGACGGCCTGGCGTTCGCGCGACGAAGTCCGCGAAGGCATCCGGCGCATCTGGCAGGTGATGCGGGAGTGCACGCACCGCGGTCTCTCGAGCGAAGGCGTCCTGCCGGGCGGACTCGGCCTCCGGCGGCGGGCGGCCGGTCTCATGCGCAAGCTCGCAGCCAACGTCACCGATCTGCCGCTCAGCTCGATGGATTGGCTGAACGTCTTCGCGATGGCCGTTTCCGAAGAGAACGCCGCCGGCGGACGCGTGGTGACGGCTCCGACCAACGGAGCGGCCGGCGTGATCCCGGCAGTCGCACACTACTACCTGCAATTCCTGCACGGGGATGCCGCGGGCATCGAGCGGTATTTCCTCGGAGCCGCCGCCATCGGCGTGCTTTATAAGGAGAATGCCTCCATCTCCGGCGCCGAGGTCGGCTGTCAGGGCGAAGTCGGCGTGGCCTGCTCGATGGCGGCCGGCGGGCTGGTGGCTGCGCTGAACGGCTCGAACGAAGAGGTGGAGCACGCCGCTGAAGTCGGGATGGAACACAACCTCGGCCTCACCTGCGACCCCATCGGCGGCCTGGTCCAGGCGCCATGCATCGAGCGCAATGCCTTCGGCGCGGTGAAGGCGGTCAACGCCGCGCGGCTCTCGATGGAGGATCCCGGCACTCACAAAGTGACGCTCGACCAGGTAATCCGGACTATGTACTTGACCGGCCTGGATATGCGCAGCCACTACAAAGAGACGGCGCTCGGCGGACTGGCTGTCACCGTCAAAGAGTGCTGAATCCGCGAACCTGCTCGCTATCCATCAAGGGCACCGGCATCGCGGCCCCAACTGATCGGCGCCCGAATACCGCTCCTGAATCTGGAGTAGAATCTGTGTTCCGGGAACAAATCGAAAGCGGTCGTCCCGGGAGGACGCGGACAGGCGCCGAATGCCTCTCCGCCGGATGCCGTTTTTTTCAAGGACGGAATGACTAAGGGGAGTTTCATGAAGAGAATTCTGATAAAGGTTTTGGTCGGCTGCGCGCTGGTGGGAACGTCGATTGCCCCCGCCCAGATCAAGCAAACGAAGGAACAGATCCTGTTCTACACCTCGGAATGGAAGGGCGAGCGCTTCCCCGACGGCCGTCCGAAGGTGGCGGATAGCCTGCTCCAGCGCGCGCTCGACGTTTCCATCGAAGACGTCTGGGACTACCTGCGCGGCCACGGCTACGTCAACCAGTTCGAAAGCGGCTGGCAGGCACTGCACGTCGAGAAGCCCTTCGCCGGACGCGCGCTCACCGCGCAATTCATGCCGCAGCGTCCCGATATGGCAGCCGCGGTGGCCGCCGAAGGCAAGGCGGAAGGTCGCGTCAGCGGCACCAATAGCTGGGTCATCAATGAACTCCAGATGGGCGATACGATGGTCGCCGACGGCTACGGCAAGGTCGTCGAGGGCACGCTGATCGGATCCAACCTGGGCAGCGGGATCGCCGCGCACACGCACTCCGGCTTCATCTTCGATGCCGGCATCCGCGACGCCGAAGAGAACCGCGAGATTCGCCAACCTCAACGGCTTCTATCGCGGTTACGATCCTTCGGCCTGGGCGCAGATGCAACTGACCGGGATCAACGTTCCGGTGCGCATCGGCCGCGCTGTCGTGCTGCCGGGCGACCTGGTGCTGGCGAAGCAGGATGGCGTCATCTTCATCCCCGCGGTGCTGGCCGAAACCGCCGTCAGCCGCGCCGAATTCACCAATCTGCAGGATGCGTTCAATTTCGAACTCAACAAACAGGGAAAGAACGGCGCCGAGTTCGAAGGCGGCTGGAACACGGCTAAGTTCGCAGCCTTCGCCAAGTGGATTGATGCGCATCCGGAGAAGCTGAAGATGGCCCG
This sequence comes from Terriglobia bacterium, assembly GCA_963796675.1. Classification (GTDB taxonomy): domain Bacteria; phylum Acidobacteriota; class Terriglobia; order Bryobacterales; family Bryobacteraceae; genus CAWCDJ01. The sequence goes on along the minus strand of CAWCMS010000006.1, from coordinate 59,424 downwards.
CGCGGAGTTCGATGAAATCCTGGCGCAGGTTCAAAGACCTCGTCCTCGGGGCGGCCGCGGTCCGCAGCAGTAGCGTCCAAACTCCTCCTTTTCGCGGGGACGGTTGTACGCCACACCGCCGTCCCCGCGGCTTTGTATTCGCCTCAACCTTCCCTGCCAATCTCCGCCGCAGCTAGTGAAACAAGGGGCCCTTCGCCGGCATCTCGCTCTGCGAACGCACCCTCATGCGCCACCTACTGTGTCTCCTCCTTGTGGTGTGCGTCCACGCGCAAATCGGCGTAGTGACGTACCATAACGACCTGGCCCGTTCGGGCGAGAACCTTCAAGAAACCATCCTCACTCCCGAAACGGTCACTGCGGAACACTTCGGTAGGCTCTTCGCGCAAGCGGTCGACGGGCAGGTTTACGCGCAGCCGCTCTATCTGCCCGGCGTGACCGTTCCGGGAAAGGGCGTCCACAATATCGTCTTCGTGGCCACCGAACACAACAGCGTTTATGCCTTCGATGCGGATTCTGCCGCCGGATCGAACAGCCAGCCCCTTTGGCATGTGAACCTCACCCCCGCCGGGTCGGGCGAGTCCACCATCAGTACGGCAGCCGCACTCAACTGCCAGTCCATCACTCCGGAAATCGGAATCACCAGCACGCCGGTCATCGACCCCGCGACTCTCACACTCTATGTGGTGGCCGCCACCAATCGCGGCGAATCGTACTACCACAGGCTTCACGCGCTCGATGCCGCGACCGGCGCAGAACGCCCCGGCAGTCCTGTGACTGCGGAGGCATCGGTCGCGGGAACCGGCGGCGATTTCTTTTCGCCATCGCCGGTTACATTTCTTCCCTACTTCCAGATGAGCCGGGCCGGGCTGTTGTTGCTGAACGGCGTGGTCTATACCGGGTGGTCCTCTTACTGCGACGAGCGCTCGTACCATGGCTGGATCCTCTCCTTCGACGCCCGGAACCTCAGGCCCACCTCCGTCTTCAATTCCACCCCCGACGCCAACCAGGGGTCGATCTGGATGGGAGGCGCCGCACCGGCCGCCGATGTCGCAGGCAATCTCTATGCGGTCACGGCGAATGGGCACTTCGACGCCAGGACCGACTTCGGCGATAGCATTCTCAAACTGTCTACGCCAGGGCTGGCGCTTCTCGATTCCTTCACACCCTTCAACGAGTCGTATCTCGACCGCGCCGATATCGATCTGGGCTCCGGCGGCACGGTCCTACTGCCCGACGCCGCGGGCAGCAACCTGCATCCTCACCTGCTGGCAGCGGCGGGAAAGGAGGGCCGCATCTACCTCATCGATCGCGATCGCATGGGTGGCCACCAAGCGGAGGGCGACGACCAGATCGTGCAGTCGATCGAAGGAGCCATCGGGCCGCTCTTCGGCGTGCCGGCGTACTGGAACGGCACCTTGTACTTCGCCGCTTCGAACGACCTCGTGAAGGCCTTTCCGGTCGCCGGCGCCCACATCACGGTGCCATCCTCTTCGCAATCCCCGGCGGTGATCGGCTATCCCGGTGGCGTTCCTTCGATTTCCGCCAACGGCTCGAGCAACGGAATTGTCTGGGTGATCGAATCCGGCACGGCGGGCGCCCTGCACGCATATGACGCCGCCAACCTGGCGCACGAACTGTACAACAGCCGCGGGAATCCTGCGCGTGACGCAACCGGACCGCTGATCAAGTTCTCGGTCCCCACGATTGTGAACGGGAAAGTTTATATCGGCAGCCGCAGCGCGCTCGTGGTTTTCGGACTATTGAACTAAAAGTCGGTTCCCGGAATACCGTAGAGACGGCGGCGGATCGCATCGCGCTGCGTAGCGCCTTCGGCGTTGTCCAAGTGGTCGCCGGCGAGCACGGCCTCGGCCAGCGCGACCCCGACCTCCGCTTCGCCCGCGGCAACCACATCGGCGCCCGCCCGTTGGAGCGTTGCGGCATCGCGAAGGTGTGCGCAGCGCACCAGAACACGTAATTCGGGGTTAAGGCGGCGCGATTGCCGGATGATCTCGGCCGCATCTTCGATATCGGCACTCAGGATCAGGCTGCCCGCCGTCGCGATGCCCGCTTCGTCCAGCGTTCCGGACCGGAGCACATCGCCATAGACCGCGGCTACGCCCTCTCCGCGCAGGCGGCGCACCGTATCGAGATTCAGGTCGATCACGGTGACCGCGGCCCCGCGTTCCTCGAGAAGCCGCCGCACGATCCGGCCGATCGGTCCGTAGCCGACCACGATGCACCGGCGCGGATCGATCGCCTCGGCCCCGCCCGCCCCTCGTGCGAGATCCGGCGCCGCCGACGCCTTCCTGCGGGCCCAGCGATAAAGCCAAGGGTTCATCACGATCGAGAGGATCGACGCGGCCACCAGCGCGTTCCATCCGATGTCGTTGATCAGCCCCAGACCGCGAGCGAGCGCGCCGAGGATGAAGCTGAATTCGCCGACCTGGGAAAAGGCCGCACCCACCGGCAGCGCCGTCGCCAGCGGTTCTCCGAGCAACCGAACCGTAAGCAGCGCGGCGAGCGGCTTCACCAGGATAACCACGACCAGCACCAGCAGGATCGGCAGCGGCGCGCGGACCAGTGCGTGTGGTTCGAACAACATCCCCACCGAAACAAAAAAGAGCACAGCGAACGCGTCACGCATCGGCACCGCGTCACTCGCGGCGCGCGAGGCAAAATCGGAGCGGCCGACCGCGAGGCCCGCCAGAAATGCTCCCAGCGCCATCGAGACACCAAACAACTTGGCGGCTCCCACCGCGATCCCCAGCGCCAGCACCAGCACCGCCAGCGTAAACAACTCGCGCGAACGCGTTTTTTCAATGCGCTCGAGGGCGGCGGGAATCACCCATCGTCCCAGCAGCACCACGATGACGATCAGCCCCACCACTTTCAGCGCAGCCACGCCCAGCGCTTCGCCGATACCGCGCCCTCCGCCGCCGGGCGCGAACAGGATCGGCAGCACCAGCAGCATGCCCACCGTCAGCAGGTCCTCCACGACAGTCCACCCGATGGCGATGTATCCGATGCGCGCGTGCAGATCGTGCCTCTCTTCGAGCACCAGCGCCATGACCACCGTGCTGGCCACCGAGATCGCCATACCGAGGATGATGCCCTGGACCCAGGGCCAGCCCACCAGGTGCAGCAGTGCGGCCAGAGCGGCAGTCGAAATCGTGCTTTGAATGAGCGCACCGGGCACCACGATGCGCCACATCGCGATCATCTCGCTGAGATGGAAGCGCAGTCCGATTCCGAAGAGCATGAGGATAACGCCGATTTCGGCGAACTCATCGGCCACCGCGCGGTCGGCGACAAACCCTGGCGTGAACGGCCCCACCACGATACCGGCCAGGAGATAGCCGACGATCGGGGAGATCTTCAGCCGGTGCGCGAAATATCCCAGCACCAGGGCCGCCGCTAAGCTGCCGGCGAAGGTGAGCAGGATGTTCAGATTGTGCATCGCCAGTTGCGCCCGACGCTACGGTGCGGGGATCGCGTCCGTAGTGGTAAACGGCGAAGCCGGCAAGCCAGCGGAGTTGAACAGATTCACCACCGGCGCGTTGGCCCAGCCGTAGCGGACCTGCTTCGGCACGGGGACCTGGGCGCTCTCCACCACCACCGTCTTGCCGTCGATGTGCGCTTCGGCCTTCACGAACCGGCCGTCGGCGCCGGCAATCTCGAAGCCCTCCAGGTTGCCTCCGTGCGTTTCGAGCCCTTGCGCGGTGTGGTCGAACCAAAGCCGCATACTCGCGCCCTCGGGCGTTGCCTGGCGATAGGCAGGGCCGGAATACTCGACCGTTTCGCCATACGCCAAAGCCCGTGCGGCCAGCGCCAGCCGGGCTCCCACCGTCTGCTTATCCGCCGGGTGGACATTGTCCGGATTGCCGATGTCAATCGTCACCGCCATCGCGGTGTTCGTCACCGAAAGGCTGCGACGCTGCGCTTCGCGGATGATCGCCCATGCCTCGGTCGCGTTCGATTTAAAATTCGAGATCTGCACGAAAAGGAACGGGAAATCTCCCTCGTGCCACTGTGTGCGCCAGTCGCCAATGAGCGCGGGGAAGATCTTCTCATAGAGCGGCGCGAACGTGAGGCGGCTGTTCGATTCGCCCTGATACCAGATCGCACCTTTGATGGTGTAATTCGTAAGCGGTGCGATCATCCCGTTGAACAGGCCGGCGGGCGCCCACGAAGATGGATCGGGACGCCACGGGTGCGGCCGCGGCGTTCGGCCGTCGCGACGGGCTTCGGCATCCTCGCGCTTTTCTGCTTCCGCAATCGCCTCCGTCTCCGCCTGCGTTCTCATCATCGCGGCGCGCGTGCCAAAAAGCGGCATCAACCCCGCGTCGGACGCAATCCCCCCGAGGCTGACCCACGCTTCCGCCGGGGTGCCGCCCCAGGTGGAATCGATCAGCCCGATCGGCACGTGCTCGCGCGCGGCCAGATCGCGGCCGAAGAAATAGGCGGCCGCCGAGAAGTTCGCCGCTGTTTCCGGCGTGCACATCGTCCAGGATGCATCGACGTTCCCCAACGGATAATCGGCGGATTTGTGCGGCACCAGCAGCAGCCGGATTTGCGGCTGGTTGGCGCCGGCGATTTCCTGCTCCGAATTCTTGAGCGGCGCACCCGCGAATCCCTTGAGCGGCATCTCCATGTTCGACTGGCCCGAAGCGAACCAGACATCGCCGATCCACACGTCTTCGAGCGCGATCCGGTTGCGCCCCGCCACAGTGAGCTCGTACGGACCGCCCGCGGTCTCCGGCGGCAGGAACACGTTCCAGTTCCCCAATTCGTCGCCTGCCGTTTCGCGGCTCACTCCATGCAAGGAGACCGCCACCTTCTCGCCCGGGGCCGACCAGCCCCAGATATGGATCGGACGCTCCCGCTGGAGCACCATGTGACTGCTAAGGATTCCCGGCAGCCGCGCTTCGCACCTTCCGATCGGCACATAACAGGCCAGCATTAGGGCGGGCACGAGGATCTGCAACGTGGTAGAACGCATGTCCTCGATTCTGACGCAAAGCGCCGCCCGGCGCGAGGGCCAGCCGGGTGAAGGCCGCGTGTATCACGGTGTAACCTTCGTGTTTTGCCGAGCCGCACGATAAAATCCTGTCTGTCATGTTTCGGACCACGGGCTCCACTATTCTGTTCCTCGCCTTCGCCACCTCGGCCTTTGCCCAGCCCGAGGTGATGGCCTGGGGCAACCTGACCGGCATCCGCGTGGATGGCCATCTGCTCGAACTCGGCACCAGCATCTGTGTTGCCGAACCCGGCCTCGCCGGAGTCAGTTGCACAGGGCGAGAGAAGCAGCAGAACCGATATGCGCGAAAGGACAAGATCGAGACCGTCGACATTCAGTTGCGTCCCGCCAAAGAGCTCCGCAGTTCCGGAAAGGCCGAGTGGGTCATGGCGGCCACCGAAGTGGTGGAAGACACCGGCCCCGGGACCGCCAAAGTCGATTTGGCATTCACGTCGCCTTTTGCTGCGGAGATCGGCGGCGCCTTCCTGGGGATGGAACTTCCGGCATCCGTCTTCTCCGGCGGCTCCGTACAACTGACGGGCGCGAACCCCGCTGGCGCGGAGCGAATTTCGCTCGCTCCCGGCGGCGCCGAGCAGAACGAGTACCTGCGCGTCACAGCGACCGGCGTAAAGTTCGCCTCCGCGACGCGGCAGATTGAAGTCGCCTTCAATGAACCGACTCTGGTGATTGTCCGCGACGACCGCCGGAAGGGCAGCTTCAACCTTCAGGTGCTGTTCGCCGTCATGATGGGCAACACCACCGCCTGCCAGACGGGCAGGAAGAGCTTCACCTTCAAGGTCAGCGGCCCGGTCGACAGGAATCCGGTCGAGATCACGCTCGACACCGCTCACCCCGGCCGCCTCTTCGACGGTTTCGGAGGCAACTTCCGTTTGCAGAATCCGCGTACAGACCCGCAGGTAATCGATTATTCGCTTGAAAATCTTCGCGTGGCGTGGGGCCGCGTGGAGATGCCGTGGTCCCTCTGGCAGCCGGAGGAGGCCGCCAACCCGCTCGCCGACGCCCGCGCCGGCAAGATCAACCCTCGTGTGCAGCAAGCCATGGAGATGGCACGGCGGCTTGGGCGGCAGGGTATGCCCGTCATCGTCAGCGCCTGGCAGGCGCCTCGCTGGGCGATCCTGGGCGGGTACGGAAGCTTCGGCCCGGGAGGCGCACGGAACGCGCCGGTGTGCGGCAACATTACGATCATCCCGCCTGAGCCCACCGGGCCGCGCGGCAATCCCCTCAATCCCGAGAAGATGGATCGCATCAAGGAATCAATCGGCGGATACCTGCTTTTCCTGAAGGAGAAATATGGCGTCGAGGCCGCCCTGTTCAGCTTCAACGAGTCAGACCTCGGGATCAATGTCCGGCAGACGCCGCGCGAGCATGCCGCGATGATCAAGACCTTCGGCGCCTACTTCGCGAGCTTGGGGCTCGCCACCCGGCTCGCGCTCGGCGACACGTCCGACGCCGATCCGGTCGACTTCATTGAGCCGGCCCTCCATGACCCTGAAGCCATCCCCTACATCGGCGCGGTGGACTTCCACTCGTGGCGCGGCTGCACCGACACCAACCTGGTCCGCTGGCGCGAGGCCGCCCGCCTGCTGAACGTCCCGCTGATCGTAGCCGAGGGGAGCACCGACGCGGCCGCCTGGCGCTACCCGCAGATTCTTGACGAGCAGTCGTTTGCGCTCTACGAGATCAATTTGTATCTCAGGATCCTGGCGATCGCCCAGCCCCGCTCGATCCTGCAGTGGCAGTTGACGGCGGATTACTCGCCAATGGCGGGCGGCGGTATTTTCAACGACGATGGCCCGCTGCGGCCCACACGCCGATTCTGGAACCTGAAGCAGTTGGCTTCCACTCCGCCGCGATCGTTCGCGCTTCCGGTCTCCTGCGACCGGCAGGCAGACCTGACCTGCGCCGCTTTCGGCGATATCGCCGGCGGGATTTACACCGTTCACGTGGTCAACAACGGAGCTTCCCGCACCGCGACCATCACTGGACTGCCGCCCGGCATCCACAGTCTGCGCCTGTGGGTGACCGATGCCTCCAACAGCATGCATGAAACCGGCGGAATCACTGCCGCGGACGGCAAAGCCCAGGTACCGCTCGCCGCTACCAGCTATACGACGGTGATGGGAGTCGTGGAATAAACCGACTGAACCCGGTAGGCCCGGTTTCCTGCGTATCCAGGTGGACGGATAGAGCCGTCGTCCTGGACCGCCCGTAACCGGAGGGACGCCCGGCGGACAACCACTGCCGGGCGCCGTTACGGGTGAACCACTTAGGCCGTCATTCGGCGCAAGCCGCCACTCGCGGCGTGTGTGTACGCGTTCTTCAGTACGCGGCAGAGATCCTCGGCCCGAAACGGCTTTACGATCAGGTCGTAGGCGCCGCGCTCGAGCACACCCAGCCAGAGTTGATCGTCGGCCAGATGGGAGGCCACCACCAGTGCGGCCTGCGGGCGAACCTCCTGGGAAAGTTCGAGCGCGTCCCTCCAGTCTCCGCCTCGAAAATTGGTATTGGTGAGCAACACGCGGGATCGTGTCAGTTTCAACTTCGACGCGGCGTCTTCGAGCCCCGCCGCGTGGTAAATCCGAATACGTTCCGATTCCACCAGGGAAGATACCTGTGCGGCCTCGCGGGCCGCAGTTGCCAAGTATACACAGCCAAAACCCGGATCCTGCGCTGTCGTGCGGTTACGGGCCGGTTCCGGCTCCAGTTCTTGGCCAGCTTGATTGGTTATTTCATTGATGACAGCGGGCATGATGAACTCTCACTTTCAGGCTAGTACGCCCAGACGGTAAGCCTCCAGGGTGATTGGGTGTGATCCGGTTCGATTCGGTATGGAATCATCCTTTCACTTCGGAAAAGTGCACGGCGGCACTCTGGATAACGGTAATTTACTTCACAGCCGCTAAAATGGAAGTTCATGCCGCTCGCTTCGAAGGTGGCGTTTCACTTCCACCAGAAGTCCATCATTTTAGGCCGCGAACTGTTCCTGAAAGGAGCAGTGATCCGCCTGAAGGGAGATCCGCGCAAGGCCACCGCCAAGGTGCTCGGGGGCGCTCCCTACGAGGTCTCGATGCGCCTGGTGGACCAGGATCTCGTGACTTGGTGCGATTGTCCCTATTTCCAGGGAGTTGGTCCCTGCAAACACTTGTGGGCCCTGATCCTCGAAGCCGACCGCCATGGCCTCGTCTCCGAGGCGCTGGAGATCAGGAACCTGGCCCTGCGGGACGACTCCGGCCCGGACCTCGGAAACATGCCGGAAGAGGAGGTCGAAGAGGACGACCTGCACGGCGAACCCTCCCCGCTCCTCATACCGAATCACGACCCGCGGCGCCTCTCGTCGCAATGGGAAGAAGATCTTCGCCAGATCCAACGCTCGGTGGTGCAAAGGGGTCCTGCCGGAGCGCGGTCCCTCCAAAACCTCAAGATTCTCTATGGCGTCGATCTGCCCTCTTCGAGTTCGTCCGGCGCACTCGCGTTGGAGCTTTTCGCGCGATCGCTCAAAAAGAACGGGGAGTGGTCCGCACGCAAAGAGTTCCGCATCGCGCCTGCCGAGCTCTCGAACGTGTCGGACTCGCTCGATGTGGAGGTCCTCTCGGCATTGTTCGGAAGCTTCGAGTATTACTATTCGGGGTCGAACTTCGGCGGGCGCCGGCGGGTCCTGAGCAGTGCCCTGGCCTCCCGCATCATCCCGCCGCTCGCCCGTTCGGGACGGCTCCTGCTGACCGACCGGGTGGACCCGGGAGACCATCCGATCGCCTGGGACGAAGGGGCGCCGTGGGAGTTTCATCTCACCGTGCGGCGCGGTGAGTACGAACAGTGGAGTGTCACCGGCTCTCTGCGTCGCGGCGAGGAAACCATGTCCCTCGAACAGCCGCTGCTGATCACCGAGGGCTTCGTCTTTACCCGCGAGCGGGTCGCGCCGCTGGCCGACAAGGGCAGTTTCGCGTGGATTTCCGAACTGCGCCGGATCAAGCGCATCCGCTTCCCCGATCATGATCGCGAGAAGGTGTTGGGCAGCCTGCTCACCGGCGCCGTAGTCCCGCACCTCGATCTCGACGACGATCTCAAATATGAAGAGCGCCGCCCCACACCGCTTCTGGGGCTGCGACTCAGCCGGAAACCGTCGTCCGGCGACCGCTATTTCGACGCTCAATTCCTGCTCGATTACGGCGACGGCTGGACCTCCTTCGAAGCTGGGAAGCCCGGGTACTGGCTCCCCGAACGCCATGTCTTCGTGCGGCGCGACGAAACGGTGGAGAACGCGGCAATCGAGACTCTCGCGGGCCTTGGGGTGCGGCAAGACGGCCCGGCCGGCACCTGGCGGTTGAATGTCCGGGCGATGCCCTCGGTGGTTCGCCATCTGCTGCACGCCGGCTGGCATGTGGACGCGGAAGGCAAGATCTTCCGCCGCCCCGCCGGCTCTCGCATGGATGTGCGCTCGGGTATCGACTGGTTCGAACTGCACGGCGAGGTGGACTACGAGGGCACCACGGTAAAGCTCCCCGACCTGCTCGCGGCGCTGCGCCGGGGCGACAACGTCGTGCCGCTCAGCGACGGCGGCTTCGGGCTGCTCCCGGAAGAATGGCTGGCACGCTTCGCCCCCATCGCCGGACTCGGCACCAAAGAGGGCGATCACCTGCGTTTTGGGCGCAACCAGGCCGGATTGCTCGATGCCTTGCTGGCGGCCCAGCCCGAAATCCACGCTGACGAGATTTTCGAACGCCTCCGTGAGCGGCTGAAGGCTTTCGACGGAGTGCGCGCCGCCGAACAGCCCGCGGGTTTCAACGGACGGCTGCGCGATTATCAGAAGGAAGGGCTCGGCTGGATCGGGTTCCTCCGCGAGTACGGCTTCGGCGGCTGCCTGGCGGACGACATGGGCGTCGGCAAGACCGCTCAGGTGCTGGCCGCGCTCGAGGCAGGCCGCGCCAAAGGGGCCGGCCCGTCGCTGGTGGTGGCGCCGAAGTCCCTGATGTTCAACTGGCGCGCCGAAGCCGAGCGGTTCACACCGCAATTACGCGTGCTCGAGCATACCGGCATGACGCGCGACGTGACGCAGATCGCCGCCCACGACCTGGTGCTGACCACCTATGGCACGCTGCTCCGCGATGCGGCGCAGCTCGCCGAGATCGAGTTCGACTACGTGGTGCTGGACGAGGCCCAAGCCGTCAAGAACGCGTCCACCGCCTCCGCCAAGGCCGTTCGCCTGCTGCGCGGACGGCAACGTCTGGCCCTGAGCGGCACCCCCATCGAAAATCATCTGGGTGAATTGTGGAGCCTGTTCGAATTCCTGAACCCGGGAATGCTGGGCGAATCCAGGGCGCTGAAGCTTGCCGGGGGACTGGCGCGGAACCCGGGCGAAGACGCGCGCCGGCTGCTGGCGAACGCGCTGCGGCCGTTCATCCTGCGGCGCACCAAGCAACAGGTGGCACGAGAACTGCCTGAAAAGACCGAACAGACCATCTTCTGCGACCTGGAACCGGCACAGCGCGCGCAATACGACGACCTGCTCCGCCACTACCGCGGCACCTTGCTGGGGCGCGTGGACCGCGAGGGCATCAACCGTGTGAAGATGCATGTGCTCGAAGCGCTGCTGCGCCTCCGCCAGGCCGCCTGCCACACCGGACTGCTCGACTCCAACCGCATCGACGAACCGAGCGCCAAAGTGGACCTGCTGCTCGACCAGCTGAAAGAACTGCAAGAGGAAGGCCACAAAGCGCTCGTCTTTTCCCAGTTCACCAGCCTGCTCGCGATCGTGCGGAAGCGGCTGGACGAGGCCGGACTCCGCTATGAATACCTCGATGGCTCGACGACCAACCGCGCGGCTCACGTCGATGTCTTTCAGAATGACGAAGACTGCCGCATCTTCCTGATCAGCCTGAGGGCCGGCGGACTGGGACTCAACCTGACGGCCGCCGAGTATGTCTTCCTGCTCGACCCGTGGTGGAACCCGGCGGTCGAAGCGCAGGCCATCGACCGCGCGCATCGCATCGGACAAACCCGTCCGGTGTTCGCATACCGCCTGATCGCTCGCGAAACCGTGGAAGAGAAAGTATTGGAGCTACAAAAGAACAAACGCGAGTTGGCCGATGCGATTCTGGGCGAAGACCAGAGCCTCATCCGCGACCTCAGACGCGAGGATCTGGAATTGCTGCTCTCGTAAGCTGCGCCCAGGGTCCGTTCGCCCTCAGGGCGGCAGTCGCCTGTTCGATTTCGCGGTAGACAGCCGCGAACTCCGTCACGTCACTGCCCCAGGGGTCGCGAATCACGGGATTCGCCCGCGGCCGCAAAGCGCCCAGGTAATGCACTTTCCGCACGGCCTCGGGAAACTGCGCGGCAATTGCGCGCCGCTGTTCCGGGTCGAAGATCAGGATCGCGTCCGCCCAGCCGGCCTCTTCGGCGGTCAGGATGCGGGACCGATGCCCGGTGAGATCCACGCCGAACGCACGGGCGGCCTCTCGCGCTTCGAGCGGCGATTCCCGGCCCTCCGCCGGATAGAGTCCGGCCGATCGGATTTCGAAATCGCCATACCGCTTGAGACACGCTTCGGCAAAGGGACTGCGGCAAATATTTCCCTTGCAAACCGCCAGAATCCGCCGCGCCGACAGCACGGCGACCCGCGCGCGGTGCCGCATCAGGGCGCGAGCGCCCGGCAGCATCCAGATTGACGGACGCGGCACGCGCGCGGCGATCTGCGCAACCTCCGCCAGCGCCGGCCACGGATCGTCGAGCGTGAAGGTGTCGGACCTCTCGTGCGCCAGGTGCAAGGACTCGGCCGCGACTTTCGAGAGCGGCAGCGTGAGCAGGGCCGGATCCTTGCGGTCGGCACGCAGGTTGCGGCGCAGCCAGCCAGCATCGAGCCTCCAGTTCCGGCCATAGAGCCCAACGCAATACTCCTGCGGAAATGCTTCCCTGCCCCGCGCCGTCATCTCGTAGAGGTAGCGCGGAAAATCGGCGCCGGCCGCCAGCGTCAGAGGCAGCGACCCCCAGAAGCGGCAGTTGATCTCGATCAGCACCCAGGCGCCCGTCGCGCTGTTTACTTTGAACTCCGCCATCGCCACGCCGGTATACCGCATGGCCTTCATCAGACGCCGGGCGGCATCAAGCAGCGGGGCGGAGAGCGCCACGCTTTTGCGGTAACTGCTGCCGCCGCCGTGCAGCGGCTCGTGCACCCGCTCATGCTGGAACGCCGTCAGCACCTCGCCCCTGCGGCAGAGCACTTCTACTCCAACCCCGATGCCGCGAAAGTTTTCCTGTACGACCACGGGGCCTCTTGCCAGTAAAGAGCCAGCCACTTCGCGGATTTCCGAGCGCCGCGCGACCTTCCGTACCTCGTTGCGTAGCTCCGGAGCGTCGAGCGAGATCGATGCCGCCGGCTTCAATACAAGCGGCATTCCGAAACTCCCCGCCACATCCTCGACCTCTTCCACTGATGCGACCCGCGCCTGCCTGGGCAGGGGGATCGCGAGGCTTTCGGCCAAATCGTACGTCTTTCGCTTATCGAAGCAGATCGCGAACGCCTCCTCGCCCGGAATGCACAGGCGCGTCCAGCGCCCCAATTCCTCACGGTGTTTGTGGAGCGCCGCCACCGCCACATCGTGACAGGGGATCACAGCATCGAAACTGTGCGCGCGCAGCAGGTCGATCAATTCCTTCTGCCAGCGATCGTCGTGCGCCGCATAGCGGGCAATCGAGTGGGCTTGCCGCAGGTAGCGCGATCGTAGCGCGGGACAATCCGGGTCCGCCCATGCCGCGTGGACCTCCAGGCCGGCCCGGCCGAGCGAGCGGATGACGCTCAGAAAGCTGCGGGTGTCGTTCCCGAGCACCAGTACGCGGCCCGTGGACGCGCTCATCTTCCAACCTCCGCCAACGCCGGCGCGCCGCGATATTCATCCGCGAAATCGGTGAGGCCCGTGCCGCGAAAACGGCCGAGAGCGGCGCCGAAGAGCGCATGCAGGTCGCCGTATAGCTTTTCGATAGAGCCCTCGGTGCGGAATCGCGGACTGCCTCCCGGCATCAGCTCGGAAGAGTGCAGCAGCAGTTCCACGTGGCCTTCGCCCTGTTCCTCCGCCTGGTCGAGCAGCCGCAGCATTCCGGGCAGATTGTGTCCGTTCGGCTGCAGAGAAGCAAACGGCGGCGCCAGCCGGTCTATCGCGCGCCGTGCGAACGACATCGGCTTGAGGCAATTCCTCAGCGGATCCAGCAGGGAGAGTGGCGCGAGCCGGATCGTCATCGGCACTTCGAGCAGCGCCGCATCACCCGGCCGGCAGACATCGTCGTAATCGAGGAAATAGGGACCGTGCGGTGCCGTCGTAAAATCGGGCCCTCCTCCCAGTCCGCCGGGGTGAGGGGTCCACGAGATCCCCGGCGTGACCGAGCAATCCACGCGATAGCCGCAGTCTTCGAGGATCCGCGCATAGATTCCGTTGAAGCCGAAGCGCCCGGCGCGGTGACTGGTGATCGGGGCCTCGAAGGTATGGCGCAGCAGGCCGGTCATATAGACAACCTTTTCGCGGATCAGGTCCTCGGAGTATTCGATCAGGTAAGGCGCGCATCCGAAATCGTCTTCGGTCAGCGGCACCAGCGGCGGAGAATTCCAGGCGTGCAGGTGCATCCCGATCTCGGCCGTCCGGCGCTTCGCCAGGTCGCGCCCGAATCGCTGGAACTCCGGAGAACGCGCCATCTCGTAATTGGTAAGGTATGTGGGAATCAGTCCATATTCTTCGCAGATCTGCTGGAAGCGGGGTAGCCAGACCGCATTCCGTGTGGTGATGCTCCGCGGGTGCGCCCATAGGTTATCGCCTTCCGTATCAATGGTGATCAGAAATGCGGGGCGTTCCTGAGTGGGCATCAGCCTGACTATCGGCTCGGAAGGGACGCTTCTTTAGGGCCTCCACTTCCCCATTCCGTGGGAACGCGCTAGAATGATGTTTAGTGTCGAGCCAAACGAGTGGGCGAAAGCCCACTTTTTTGTTGGATTTGACACGTTCGGAACGATGCGGGAAGTAGTGGCGTCCAAAATCGAAGAGATCGCACAGCGAGTGGCTGATTCCGAAGGCATGGAACTCGTGGAAGTCGAAGTGAAAGGCGCGGGCGGCTATCGCCTGGTGCGGATCTCGATCGACAAACCAGAGGGTGTCAGCCACGCCGACTGCGAGCTGGTCTCGCAGCAGGTCGGGACCATTCTGGATATAGAAGACGTCGTGCCGGGAGGCCGCTACACGCTTGAGGTCAGTTCCCCCGGGCTTGAGCGTAAGTTATTGAAGCCGCGGGATTACGAGCGGTTTCAAGGCAAGAAAGCCAAAATCACGCTTCACGAGCCGGTAGAAGGCCGGCGCAACTGGGAGGGCACGATCACCGGCTTCGCAGACGGCGTCATCGCGCTCGAAGCCGGGCCGGGAAAGACGGTCCGGTTCCCGTTCGACCAGGTCCAGAAGGCGAACTTGAAGTTCGAGTGGTAAGCCCGCCGGAAACACCAATCGCGACAAAGAGGGTACCTTGGAAACGATTTTTCAATCCATCGAAATCTTGAGCAAAGAGAAGGGCATCGACCCGCAAATCGTGCTGGACGCGGTAAAGGATGCCATGCTGATCGCCGCCCGGAAGCACTATCGCACCAACGAAGACTATGCGGCGGAGATGGACCCCAAGACCGGCGCGATCCGTTTATTTGCGGTTAAAAAGGTGGTGGAAGCGGTGGAAGATCCGGCTCGCGAAATGACGTTGAGCGAGGCCAAACGGATCAACCCCGAAGCCGAGGTCGGGTCCGAAGTCCGCATTCCGAAAAACACCGACGCGTTGGGCCGCATTTCCGCGCAAACCGCCAAACAGGTGATTTTCCAGAAGGTCCGCGAGGCCGAACGCGAAACCGTCTTCAACGAATACTCCGGCCGCACGGGCGAACTGGTCAACTGCACGATCAAGCGGGTGGAGGGTCCGGATTACATTCTGGATCTCGGCAAGACCGAAGCGAAGCTTCCGAAGAAAGAACAATCGCGTCTCGAAAGCTACAGCGTGAGCGACCGTGTCCGCTGCGTCATCCGCCTGGTGGACAAGTCGAGCAAGGGCCCGGGCGTGTTGGTATCGCGCGCCGCTCCGGAGCTGGTGATGCGCCTGTTCGAGCAGGAAGTGCCCGAAATCTACGACGGCACGGTACAGATCCGCGGCTGCGCCCGCGAAGCCGGAGAACGCACCAAGATCGCGGTGCAGAGCCGCGACCGCGATGTGGATAGCGTCGGCGCGTGCGTCGGCATGAAGGGTATGCGGGTACAGTCGATCATCCGCGAACTGCGCGGCGAAAAGATCGACATCATCGAGTATTCGGAAGACCCGGTAGTATTCGCCACTCACGCCCTCAGCCCGGCGAAGGTCAGCCGCATCTCGGTAATCGACCCTCTCGAAAAACATATGGAAGTCATTGTCGATGACTCGCAGCTTTCGCTCGCCATCGGCAAGAAGGGCCAGAACGTACGGCTCGCGGCGAAACTGCTCGGCTGGAAGATCGATATCAAGAGCGAAGAGGAGAAGCGGCAGGAGGTTGAATCCGCGATGGCTGCCCTCGTCGCTCCGGGCGCTCCGGTCTCTGTGCTGATCGATTACGGCCTGCCCGAAAATGTGGCCGAGCGGCTGGTGGAAGCCGGCGTGGGCACCATCGAAAGGCTGGGCGGCATGACGCCCGAGCAGCTCGAAGAGATCCAGGGCGTCGACCAGGCCATGATCGAGGGCATCCAGGAAGCGGTCAACGCTTACTACAGCCAGTTCGAAGAGAGCGCCGCACCCGAAGCGCCGGCCGAGGTGCAGGAACCCATGCCTGAAGAAGTGCAGGAAGCCACTCCCGAAGAAGTGGCGGAGTTGCAGGGTACCGACGAGGGCTCGCTCGAAACCGAGCCTGCTCCCGAGCCGGAAGGTGTCACCGAAACCAATTATCCGCCCGGAACGCTCTACGAACCGGAGAGTCCGGAAGAGCGCTTCGAGCCAGGCTCGGAACAGGCGGAAGAGAACAAAGACAGCGGGCAGTAGTTTGGTAACATGAAGATGCGGGTTCCCCACTCACAATCAGTCCGAGGGATCACGGCCGAAAGGCACCCTGGGTCGGCGCGAGTAGGAGCGTCTCGTCAGTATAGAAGCAGATTGCCTTTCTATGAAGAAGATTCGGATTAACGAGCTGGCGCGGGAGCTGGAAGTTAAAGCTCACGAAATCCTCGACCGGCTCCCCGAACTGGGCGTCACGGAAAAAAAGACGCACTCGAGCTCGATCGATGAAGATGTCGCGATCAGGCTGCGCCGGTTCTACGGTCAGGATGTGCCCGACCTGGAGCCCGAAAGTGCTTCGGAAGCCGAAGCCGAAGTAGAGGAGCCGGAGGCGGTCGAACGGACCACCGCACCGCCGGCCGAAGGGACGGAAGCGGAAGAACGCCCCGCGATGCCGGAAACGGCATCCGATGCGGAAGCCGCGCCGCCCGCCACCGCGTCCACCCTAGCGGAAGAGAAGGCCGCTCCACAGCCATTGTCGCATCATGCACCGGTACGGCCGCCGCTCGCGGGCAGGCCGATTCATCCGCCTACGGGCCCGCACCAACCATTACCGAAACCCGAACCGCGCCCGACAGTGGCCGCTCCGCCGCCACCGCCGTCGTCGCCGCCGCCGCAGCAACCATCTTCGCCAATGCCCCCCGCCGCTGTCATTGCTCCCGGCAGGCCAGTCGCGCCGGCGCCGCGTCCGATTCCCGGTCCTTCCGGTCCTCCGCGCCCCGGACAAGTGCTTTCCGGTCCGCGTCAGCCGTTCCCTTCGGGTGCTGAGCCCGGACGCCCGGCGCCCGGAAGCGCGCCCGTAAATTTGCAGCGCCAGCCGCTGGTGTCTCGCCGTCCCGAAGGACGTCCTGCGCCTCCGCAGCCCAGTGCACCGGGTGGCCCCGGACAGTCACGGCCGCTCGCCGGGCAGCCCGCTGCGCGTCCCGTAGTTCCGCCGCGGCCCGACTTGGCTGCGAAGCTGACGGCGCCGCGGCCTTCAATGCCCGCGGCTCCGCCGCAGCCGCGTCCTGGAATTCCGAAACCTCCGGCCACTCCGGTTCCCGGCCAGCCGATCTACCGCGGTCCCATCCGCCCCGGCCAGCCGCTGGTCGCGCGCACCGGTGCGCGTCCCGGCGCTCCGGCTCCCGGACGTCCCGCCGGTCCTCGTCCGCAGCATCCGACTTCGCGCGGGCGCATGGAACCGGGACTCGCTCCGCCCCCGGTGGAGCAGCCGCGCGGACGCCCAGGCGATAAGCGCCCGAGCCGCCCGCAGCCTCGCGAAAGGCACGAAGAAGAGAGAATCCTACGGCCGCAGCGGCGTCACGTCGAAGC
Source organism: Terriglobia bacterium (assembly GCA_963796675.1). Classification (GTDB taxonomy): domain Bacteria; phylum Acidobacteriota; class Terriglobia; order Bryobacterales; family Bryobacteraceae; genus CAWCDJ01. The sequence continues at coordinate 42,050 of CAWCMS010000006.1, read as the reverse complement.
GGGCCCGCCGCCGATCAACCGCGAGATCACGATTTCCGAAGGCATCACCGTCAAGGAGCTCTCCGAGAAGCTCGATGTCAAGGCGGCGCTGGTCATGAAGAAACTGATGGACCGCGGAATTTTCGTGGCCATCAACCAGACGCTCGATTCCAAGCTCGCCACCGAAGTGGCGCGCGAATTCGGCGCTTCCACCGCCACCGTAAGCTACGAAGAAGAGGCCATGCAGGCGGTCGAGATCGCCGAGGATGCGAAGGACCTGCTCAAGCGCGCTCCCGTGGTTACCATCATGGGCCACGTCGACCACGGTAAGACCTCGCTGCTCGACGCCATCCGCGAAGCCAACGTGGCGGCGCGCGAAGCCGGCGGTATCACGCAGCACATCGGCGCTTACCAGGTGGAGATGAACAACCGCAAGATCGTCTTCATCGATACACCCGGTCACGAAGCGTTCACCCGCATGCGCGCCCGCGGCGCGAAAGTCACCGACGTCGTCATCCTGGTGGTGGCGGCCGATGACGGAGTGATGCCGCAGACGCTCGAAGCCATCGACCACGCGCGCGCCGCCAAGGTGCCGATCATCGTGGCGGTCAATAAGATCGATAAGGGCGATGCCCAGCCCGAGCGCGTCAAACAGCAGCTGGCCGATCGCGGGCTGCTGGCAGAGGACTGGGGCGGCGACACCGTGATGGTGCCGGTTTCCGCCAAGACGCATCAGAATCTCGAGCTGCTGCTCGAAATGATCCTGCTGGTTTCCGATATGCAGGATCTCAAGGCGAACCCCAGCCGTCCGGCGATGGGCACCGTGATCGAAGCCCAGCTCGACCGCGGACGCGGCCCTGTTGCCACCGTGCTGGTACGCAACGGCACGCTGCACGTGGGCGATTTCTTTATCTGCGGTTCGGTCTTCGGTAAGGTCCGCGCCATGCAGAACGATCGCGGCACGCAGATTCGCAAGGCGGAGCCCTCGACTCCGGTCGAAGTGCTCGGACTCGAATCGCTGCCCGAAGCGGGTGACGATTTCCAGGTGGTGACCGATACCGCCAAGGCCAAACAGATCGTCAATTTCCGCGACCAGAAGGCGCGCGAAGCCGCTCTCGCCAAGTCCAGCCGCCTCACACTCGAACAACTGCACAAGCAGATGGTGGCGGGCGAGGTCAAAGAGCTGCCGGTCATCATCAAGACGGACGTGGGCGGATCGGCCGAAGTACTCACCGAGACGCTGCAGAAGCTCTCGAACGACAAGGTCAAAGTGCGAGTCATCCACTCGGGCGTCGGTGCCATCACCGAATCCGACGTGCTGCTGGCCTCGGCGTCGAACGCCATCATCATCGGATTCAACGTCCGGCCGGAGCGCAAGGCGGAAGCTGTCGCCGAGCAGGAGAAGGTGGATGTCCGCCTGCACACGATCATTTACAACCTGACCGACGAGATCAAGCGCGCCATGACCGGCCTGCTTGAACCGGTATTCAAGGAAGTCTACAGAGGCAAGGCCGAGGTGCGCGAGACGTTCCGCATCAGCAAGGTGGGCAACGTGGCCGGCTGCCAGGTGATCGACGGTTCGATCGGCAGCAAGTCGGAAGTGCGGCTGCTCCGGGACAACGTGGTCGTCTACACCGGCAAGCTCAGTTCGCTGCGGCGTTTCAAAGACGACGTCAGCGAGGTGAAGACCGGCCAGGAGTGCGGTATCACGCTCGAGAACTACTCGGACGTCAAGCAGGGCGACGTGATCGAGGCCTTTGTCACGGAGCGCGTCGCGACTGAAGTATTCGCATAGCGCAATGGCGGCGATTGGCGTTCTCACGCTGGAGTTACGAATCGAAGCCTCGCACTCGCTGAAAGAAAAACGCCACGTGGTGGAGAGTCTGAAGAACCGGCTGCGCCACAAGTTCAACGTGGCGGTGGCGGAGATCGAATACCACGACCTCTGGCAGCGGGCTGCCGTGGCTGCCGTAACGGTATCTTCCGACCGCGTTCACGCCGAAAAGGTCTTGCACGCCGTCGAAGAGGAAGCCTCTGCACTGCTCGGCGCCGAGTTGGCCGAATGTACTTTGGAGTGGTTGGCGTAAATGGACGAACGGCGCACATTACGGGTCTCTGAAGCGGTCCGGGAGGAACTTTCGGAAATCATCGGTTTCGAGACCGAGGATCCCCGTCTCCTGGCCGTGGAAGTGGTCGACGTGCATGTGAGTTCGGACGGCGGGCACGCCAACGTGAAGGTGGCGGCGCGCGGGACCGAGCGGGAACAGAAGGAATCCATGGCCGCGCTCGACCACGCCAAATCGTTCCTCCGGCACGAACTCGCCACCCGCCTCAGCCTGAGGCACGTTCCCGAGCTGCATTTCGACCAGGACAAGAATCCCGACGTCGAAAGCCGGATCGATTTCCTTCTAAAGCGGGCAAAGCGCTCGCGCGGCCGCGACGAAAAGTAGCAGGCTCTCTCTACTCGTGCCGCAGCGCGGTACACGGATCCACCCGGGCGACCCGGAGGGACGGAATCCAGCAAGCCAGAAAAGACACGCTCACTACAAAAAGCGGGACCACGAGGAACGTAGCGGTATCGTGCACCGGAACTCCATACAGGAAACTTGTAAACAATTTCGCCAGGCTCCACGCAGCCGCCAGGCCGGGCACCAGGGCGACGGCTACGAGCGTCATCCCCTGGCGGATGATGAGCCGCTGCACTTCCCCTGCCCTCGCTCCGATCGCCAGACGAATACCGATTTCGCGCGTCCGCCGGCTGACCCAATAGCTGATCACGCCGTAGAGTCCCACGGCCGCGAGGGAAAGTCCCAGCAGCCCGAAGATACCGAACAACGTTCCGGCGAGCCTGGGAAGAAACAGCGCATCGGTGAGATGCTCCTCCATCGTCGCGACATCGAAGATAGCAAGTGATCGGTCGAGCGCGTGGATTTGCTCACGAACAGCGTTCGCGAGCATCCCTGGTTCGCCGGAATAGCGCACGAAGACGGTGTAGCCGCTCATGGATGGGTCGGCGCCAACGTCCTGTGCGAGCAAGCGATAGAGAATCGGCCGGAAATCCTCACCCAAGGTGCGCGACTTCGTATTCTTCACTACGCCGACGATCTCGTAGACGCGGTTGCCGTCGCGAACACGCTGGCCGATCGGGTTCTCCGTGCCGAAGAAGCGCGCCGCAAATCTCTCGTTGACCACCGCGATTCGGGGAGAAGCTGAGCTTTCGTTACCGAAGTCGCGCCCGGCAACCTGCGGAATACCCAGAGTGTCGAAATACCCGGGGCTCGTCATGAAGAGATCGACAATCGTGTTTCCCGATAGGGGCGGCTTCCCGACCACGCCAAATCCGTCGCTTCGATGGCCGCCATTGAGCGGCGCGTCATCCGCGCATGCCGCCGAGATCACTCCGGGAATGCCCGCCACGCGTTGCCGAAGCGCGCTAAGGAGTTGCACGGTGCGAGCGGCGCTATAGCCATGCAGCCGTGGATCGATCGACATCATGACGATGCCTTTCGAGCGGAATCCGACGTCGATGCGGGACGCATTGCCGAGACTGCGCAGAAAAAGGCCCGTGGCGCACAGCAGAACCAGCGACATCGCAACCTGCGACAGGACCAGCAGGTTCCGAAGACTCCAGAGGCGGCTGGAGCGGGCGAGCACCTCCTCGCCCTTGAGAGCACCGGCAATCACCGGGCGCGCCACGGACCAGGCCGGCGCCATCCCGAATAGAATGCCCGCTCCGACACTCAGCACAAAAGCATAGAGCAGGACCGCACCGTCAACGTGGACCGAAAGATCGAGCGGCACAGGGGCGGGCATGCGGAACGTCGAAAGTCCGCGGGTGGCGAATAGCGAAAGGACGACGCCGGCGGCACCACCGACCACCGACAAGAGAATGCTCTCCACCAGCATCTGGCGCAAAAGGTTGCCGCGCGTGGCGCCTAAGGCGAGACGGACGGCCATCTCTCGCCGGCGGGCGGCCGCCCGGGCGAGCGAAAGGTTCGCGACGTTCGTACATGCGATACAGAGAACCAGCAGCGCGACCGCCGATAAAGCGATGAAGAAGGCTAGAACGGTGCTTCGATCGCGCGGCGGCAGCGAACCGGCCCGAGCGAGTCGGAAGCCGGAGTCCCCGTCGTTGCCGCGTGCAGGCAGGCGCTGCGCCAGGACCTCGAGTTCGGCGGCAGCCTGAGATTCGGTGACTCCCGGCGCCAGGCGAGCGCCCACGGCAAGCCAGTGGTAGTCGGGGGAGGTGCGATTGGAGGTGTTCGGCACCAACTGGTCGAGATTGTCGAGCGGCACCCAGAATTGCGCATCGAGAATGATATCCAGTCCGCGAAAGCCTGCCGGCGTCACACCGACCACCGTGTAGGGCCGTCCGGAAAGCCGTACAGGCTGGCCGACGATCGCTCGATCGCCGCCGAAGCGGCGCTGCCACAGGCGGTAACCGAGGACGACCGCCGGGCGGTGCTCTTCCTCCGGCAGGAAGCCGCGTCCCGATTCCATCCTGACCCGCGCCACATCGAAGAAATTGGCGGTGACCGCCTGTCCCCACACGCGTTCCGGCTCTCCCGAGCCGTCGATCGATGCCGGCAAAAGCTCGTAGTACGCAGTGACCCCGGCGAATGACTTCACCTGCTCCCGTACGTCGCGATAAAGCGGCCAACTGAAATTGTTGCAGCATAGCCCACGGCCTTCGAGGGTACGGAGTTCCATCAGGTTGGCTGGATCGCCCACGGGCGGGTGGCTCATCGCAAACCGGCTGACCAGAGAGAAGATGGTCGCATTCGCTCCAATACCGATTGCGAGCAGCAGGATGGTCACGATCGCATAGACAGGTTCCTTCCGCAAAGTGCGGAAGGTGTACCGGACATCGCGGACCAGAGAGGCCAGCGCCGCGGCCGACCACGAGTCGCGGACCTTCTCCTTGACGGTTTCGGGATGGCCGAACTCGATGCGGGCCCGCCGGCGCGCTTCCGGCTCGGAGAGCCCGCGCTCGACGTACCGATCGACCATCGTCCGATAAAACTCCCGCACTTCCTCATCGAGATCGGTCTCGAGCGCTCTGCCATGCCGAAAGGAATTGAAGATAGCCCGCGCGCGCCACAGAAGTTTCATTCCGTCTCCTCGGCAAGAGCGCGGTTCATGGCGCTGAAGATCGTCTTCCAATTGCGCTTCTCTTCCGCCAAATGATCGCGGCCGGACGGAGTCAACGTGTATGTCTTCACCCGGCGCTTCGTTTCCGATTCCGTCCACTCGCCTTCGATCCAGCCCTTCTCGGTAAGCCGGTGGAGCGCGGGAAAGAGCGACCCCGGGCCGACGAGAAAGGTCCCGCCGGTCAACTGTTCGATTCGGTCGGCGATGGCGACGCCGTGCCGCGGGGCGAGTTCGAGCGTGCGGAGAATCAGGAGGTCGAGTGTACCCGGCAGGAGGTCATTCGGTTTGGCCACGCTCGATCATATCGGTTGTCGATATCGGCTGTCAACATCGTGGCGGACGTCTGGTTTCCACCCCGCAGCCCATGGGAAACGACATATTTTGCCATTTCCGTATCGAAATCTCCAGCTTGTTGATATCATGCTGTTTAGCAGGACTTCATCCACGGCCTGCCGCAGACCGTCGGATGTCAGGAACCTCTGGAAGTTGAACAATTTGCGTGTAACCAGACCCCATAGTGTGTTAGTTTTGTTTGTTTTGGGGACTCTCGGCGTGTCCGGAATGGCGCCCGGACCGGAACTCCTCCGGATGGAGAAAAGTGCCGATGCCATGGGGTCCACCTATACGATCGAACTGTACGGGAATGACCGGGTCCGGATGGAGGCGGCGGCGGACGCGGCCTTCGATGAGGTTCGGCAGTTAGACGAGCTCCTTTCGAATTACAAGCCCGGCAGCGAATGGAGCGAAGTAAACCGGCGCGCGGCGGAAGGGCCGATGAAAATTTCGCCCGAACTGTTCCGCGTGCTCTCGGCGTGCGTTACCTATAGCAAGGAAAGCGAAGGAGCGTTCGACATTACCGTAGGCCCTCTGATGAAAGTGTGGGGATTCTATAAGGGCACAGGCCATCTGCCCCATCGGGCCGAGGTACAGGCCGCTATGACGAGGGTCGGCTATCGCCACATGCACCTGAACGCTGCTGCGCAGACCGTCTGGTTCGACCGCGCGGGCGTCGAAATGGACCCGGGCGGAATCGGCAAAGGCTACGCTGTCGACCGCATGGTGGACGTGCTCCAGAAGAACGGAATCCAGACCGCCCTGGTCGCCGGTTCGGGCAGCAGCATTTACGGGCTAGGCGCTCCGCCGGACGAGCCGCGGGGATGGAAAGTGGACATCAAGAGTCCCTGGGACGCGCGGAAGTCCGTGGCCGAGGTTTTTCTGAAAGACATGTCGATGTCGACTTCCGGCAGTTACGAAAAGTTTTTCCGGGCGGAAGGACGTATTTACGCCCATATCATGGATCCGCGTACGGGCTATCCGGCGCAGGGCAGCGTGGCGGTCTCCGTTATCGCGCCCCGCACGCTCGATAGCGAAGCGTGGGCCAAGCCGTACTTTATCAACGGCCGCCAGTGGGCGGTCGACCACAAGCCAAAAGACTTTCGCGTGTTCTTCTGCGAAGACAGGATGGATCAGCCATGCGCGTGGCTCCAATGACAAGCCGTTTCCTGGACGCCTGCCGCCGCCGTCCCACCGACGTGAGACCGGTATGGTTCATGCGGCAGGCGGGCCGGTATTTGAAGCAGTACCGCCAGATCCGTGAGCGGCACGGAATTCTCGAAATCTGTAAGCGCCCGGACCTGGCAGCGACTGTCACGTTGCAGCCCGTCGAAGTTCTGGATGTGGATGCGGCCATCATTTTCGCTGACCTGCTCCTGCCCGTCGAACCGATGGGGCTGAAACTGCGCTACGCGGCGGGCGAAGGGCCGATCATCGACAATCCGGTCCGCACCTCCGACGACGTCGATTCGCTTTCCACCGCCTATACCGACGATCTCGGATACGTCGGCCAGGCCATTCAGCAGGTAGTGCGCGCGCTGGCCGGGAAGGTTCCGGTCGTCGGCTTCGTAGGCGCGCCATTCACGATGGCGAGCTACATGATCGAGGGTGGAGCGTCGCGCAATTTCATCCGCACCAAGAAGATGATGTACTCCGACGAGACGCTCTGGCGGCGACTGATGGGCAAAATCGTCGACGTGCTGGCTCCGTTTGCGCACCTTCAGGTTTCGGCCGGTGCGCGCGCCATCCAGGTGTTCGACAGTTGGGTGGGCACGCTGGGCTCGGACGACTACGTGCGCTTCGCCGCGCCCTATTCGCGGGCTCTGATCGAGCGCATCCGATCTACGGGTGTCCCCGTGATCCATTTCGGCACCGGCTGCTCGGGCTTCTTCCGCGAATTACACGCCGCCGGCGGTGACGTGATGGGTGTCGACTGGCGCATCAATATCGACCAGGCCTGGATGGACATCAGCTACCGCTCCGCGATTCAAGGCAATCTTGACCCGGCGGCGCTCTTCGCGCCCCTGCCCGAGTTGCGCACCAAGGTGCAGGAACTGCTGAAGCGCACAGGCACGCGGCCCGGCCACATCTTCAATCTCGGGCACGGCATCCTTCCCGAAACCCCTGTAGAGAACGTCAAAGCGGTAGTGGAGATGGTGCGGGAATTCCGGCCGTGAGCCTGTTTGCCGCCGAGCCGCCGAGCCATGGCTGAAGTCGTCATCATCGGCGGCGGCATTTCGGGCCTCTCTACTGCGTACTACCTGGCGAAAGGCTCCGCGCCTTCGACCATTCTCGAATCGCGACCGCGACTGGGCGGCGTGATTCAGACCGAGCACGTCGAAGGCTGCACCCTCGAAGCCGGCCCTGACAGCTTCATCTCCGTCAAGCCTGCCGCGCTCGAATTGATCCGCGATCTCGGCATGGCCGCCGACGTCATCGGCTCCAACGACCATCTGCGCGTGACCTTCGTACGCAAAGGGGGACGGCTGGTGCCGCTGCCCGAAGGCCTCATGATGATGGTGCCGACGCGCATACTGCCGCTTCTCACCACGCGCCTGCTGAGCTTCGGCACTAAAGCGCGGATGGCCTTGGAACTATTCCGCTCCCCGGCCTCGCACACAGGCGACGAATCGGTGGCGCAGTTCGTGGAAGAGCATTACGGGCAGGAAGCGGTGGATTATTTAGCCGAGCCCCTGCTTTCGGGAATCTACGGCGGCGACCCCGCGGAACTCAGTGTCACCAGCGTACTGCCGCGGTTCGTCGAACTCTCTGCCAAATACGGCAGCCTGACCCGCGGGGTGCTTGCGATGCGGGCGAGGACGCGCTCCAGCGGTCCTGCCGCGCCTTTGTTCCGCACACTGAAAAGCGGACTCAGTTCCATGGTGGATGCGGTGGCGCGGGCGATTGAAGGGCATACCACCGTCCGGCAGATCCGCGCCGAGGCTGTGGAGCGCACGGCTTCGGGATTCCGCGTGCGTGCGGGCGGCGAGTGGATGGAGACCGCGAACCTCGTGGTGGCGTGCGAGGCGCACAATGCAGCGCCATTGCTCACCGCGCTCGACCCGCGCCTGGCCGAACTGCTGGGCGGCGTGGCCTACAGTTCATCGATGACGGTGGCGATGGGCTTCCGCGCATCCGAATTCGCCAAGCCGCCGGTCGGCTTCGGCTTCCTGGTACCGAAGAAAGAGCGCCGCCGGCTGGTGGCCTGTACCTGGGTAGGGACGAAGTTTTCGTACCGCGTGCCCGAGGGAACGATCGTCGCACGCTGCTTCCTGGGTGGGATGGAAGATGCCGGAGTACTCGGGGAATCGGATGAGACCGTGACGGCGGCGGTGATCGAAGAATTGCGCGAGATCGCGGGAATCACCGCGCGCCCTTTGTTTACGAGGATCGCACGCTGGCCCCGCGCCATGGCGCAGTACACCGTCGGGCACCCCGCGCGCCTCGCCGAAATCCAATCGCGCGTCGCAGCGGTTCCGGGGCTGCACCTTGCCGGGAATGCCTACGAGGGCATCGGCATCCCCGATTGCATCCGCATGGGCAAACGTGCGGCGGACGCGATTCTCGCCACGCGCCAGGATTGACGGGACTGGGCGAAGGCGGCATCGGTTCTTTGGGTGGGACGCCGAGGGCCGGGAGTACAACGGAATTCGGCGCCCCGAATGGGAATTAGCCCTACCGCGATTTCTGCTTGCCGGATGCGGTACTGGTCTTTACACCTTCCGGATGGTGTTTTTTATGACGAGCGACAGCCTTGGCGATTTCCTCCGCAGTGAGCGTACTGTGAGGACCCGCATGCAGCACGTCGCCGGGAACTTTGTTGGCTTCCATTAGTGACAGCCTCCTTGGCTGGAATGGACATCTGTCTTTGCGTCGCCGCGATGACTACGGATCGCGTCAGTGGGAGGTCGGATTCGGGCCGGCAGGAAAGCTTGCTGTAGCTCGAATACGACACCGCGAAACAGCAACGCTTGATTTCATTATATCCCCCACTCGTTATTGCCGATGTTTTCCTTGACATCGGGTTGCCTCGGGACGATACTCCTATCAAGGATCTATGGGAAAGAAACGCGGTGAGCTCATTCAGGGAACGCTCGACATGCTCATCCTCCGGACCCTCGACCGGGGTCCCATGCACGGGTGGGGAATCGCACAATTCATTCAACAGATCTCGGACGATGTCCTGCGGGTCGAGGAAGGCTCGCTCTACCCCGCTCTCCACCGCATGGAAGTGGACGGGTGGATCGATTCCGAATGGGGCCAGTCCGAAAATAACCGCCGCGCCAAGTTCTACCGGCTAACAGCGCGCGGCCGCAAGGCGCTCCACCAGGAAGCGGACCACTGGCGCGACCTGGTGCAAGCGATCGCTCGCGTGATGGAGGCTGTATGAACCGGCTCGTGAAACGTTTGCGTGCTCTCGTGAACCGCCGCCGTCTCGATCGCGATCTCGAAGACGAGCTGGCGTTCCACCTCGCCATGAGCGCGGAAATGAAAGGCGATCCTCTCGCGGCGCGACGCCGTCTTGGCAACCCCACGGCGCTGAAGGAGGCTTGCCGCGAAACCTGGTCCTTCCCTTCCCTGGAGACGTGGTGGCACGACTTCCGGTCGGCGTTGCGCACGCTCGGTGCGAGCCCGCTGCTGACCGCCACCGCGGCGGTAGCGCTGGCGCTGGGCATTGGCGCGAATACCACGGTGGTCGCGGTGGTCTCGAGCGCCCTCAGCTTCGACATGGGAGTCGATCACGCGGAGCGTCTGGTAGCCCTTCATTCCGGGCCTGGAGCTGCCAACCTCGATCCAGCGTTGCCTTCCCCAATCGACTTCGTGAATCTGCGCACCGAAGTCAAGACCCTCACGGACCTGGCCGCGTACCGCTTCAGCAACGTGAATCTCAGCGACGCACACGCGCTGCCCGAACGCCTTTGGCACGTGCAAATGACTGCCAGCGGATGGGCCATGGTCCGGCAGAAGCCTCTGCTCGGCCGCGAGTTCGGCGCGCGGGATGAGGCTCCCGGAGCCGCACCGACGGTGCTGTTAAGCCACCGCGTGTGGGATCGCCGGTATGGGCGCGACCGATCCATCGTCGGCAAAGCGGTACGCATCGACGACGTGGAACGTATCGTGATCGGCGTGATGCCCGCGGGCGCACAATTTCCGGAAGATACCGATCTCTGGACCCCGTTGACCCTCGCGGACCTTGCCAACCCGTCCTTCCGTAACGACCTGCTGGTGTTCGGCCGCCTTGCCTCCGGCACTACCCTCGGCGCGGCGCAGAGCGAAATGAACGTCCTCGCCGGACGCACGGTCGGCTCACGGACAAACGGTCCCGTCATTCAAGTGCGGCCGTTTCTCGAGATGATCGGCGTCTACAACATGCGACCCATACTGATCGCCATGGTATTCGCCGTGGGCTTCGTGCTGCTGATTGTCTGCGCCAATGTCGCGAACCTTCTGCTGGCGCGCTCAGCCTCCCGCGCGCGCGAGATCTCCATCCGCATCGCGATCGGCGCCGGGCGCGGACGCATCATCCGGCAACTTCTCATGGAGAGCGTGCTCCTCGCCGCCATCGGCGGGCTGGCTGGTTGGCTGGTGGCGGTCCTTGGGCTGCATTGGTTTGAGAACATGGCATCGCATGGACGTGTGGCGTCATGGATCCATTTCTCCATCAACGCGCGCGGATTCGTCTACCTGGTGGCGATCTCGGCCGGCGCCGGCATCCTGTTCGGACTTGCGCCTGCGCTGGAACTGTCCAAAGTCGATGTGAACAGTGCGATCAAAGACGGAGGCCACGGGGCCGCGGGCAGAGTGGCGGGCCGGCGTTTCGCTGGTCTGCTGGTCGGTTTTCAAACCGCCCTGTGCGTCATTCTGCTCTCCGGCGCCGGGCTGATGATTCACAGCGCCGTGAACCTGTACAACGCGCCCATGGAGGTCAATCCCTCAAATATCCTCACCATGCGGCTGGAGCTGCCCGGAGCCAAGTATGCAGGCAATGACAGCGTACGGGCCTTCTACCGCCGGCTGAAGACAGCACTCGGCGCGTTGCCGGGGGTGAGCGAAGTGGCACTCACGTCCAACCTGCCGCTCTCCGGCTGGATGACCTTACGCGGCGAACTGCAAGGCGGCGCTCCCAACACGTGGGCCGAGCTCAACGCCCTGGTGGTCGATCCCGATTACTTCCGCACGCTGGAGGTGGGACTCCGCAGGGGCGAGGCCTTCACCGCCGGCGAAGCCCCGCATGTCATCGTGAATCAAAGCTTCGCCGAAAAATTCTGGCCGGGCGAAGATCCGTTGGGAAAGCGCCTTCGTATGGTTACTCGCGCCGGCCGCGGACCGTGGCTCGATGTGATCGGGGTCGCTCCGGAACTGCCGCAGGATCTTTTGCACCCGTTGGCGCGGCGGCCCCTGATCTACCTTCCCTTTGAGGCCGACCCGCAGCCTTCCATCAGCCTGATGGCGCGCACGGCGGTCCCGCCCGCGACGCTGGTACAGCCGTTCCGGCACGCTGTCCAGAGCCTCGACGAAAACCTTCCGGCGCAGGATGTTTCTTCACTGGAAGAGCGCATTTCCAATTCGCGACTGAACGCTACCGCGTTCGGTAAGCTCTTTTCCCTCTTCGCCGCAATTGCCCTGGTATTGGCCTCGGTGGGCATCTACGCGCTGGCCGCCCACACAGTGAGCAGGCGTACGCGAGAAATCGGCATTCGCATGGCGCTGGGCGGCACCCGCGCAAACATCTTCGCCCTCGTCCTCAAACAGGGAATGCGCCATGTACTCGGAGGATTGGCCGCCGGCATTCCCCTGGCGCTCGTGGTGACACGGGTCCTCAGCCGTGGACTGGTGGGCGTTTCGCCCTCGGACCCGGCCACCTACGTAGGGGTCGCGCTGGTGCTCGGACTCGCCAGCCTTCTCGGCTGCGCTCTTCCGGCGCGGCGCGCGGTCCGCATCGATCCACTGGCCGCGATCCGGCAGGACTGAATCCCGGCGAAAACTGGGAGGGGGCGTCAAATTATTTTGGTTGCGGGGATGGACCGCTGCTAACGGCGGGGCTCTGCCCGCGTCAACATGTTTGAGTCCCATATATGGAAAAGAGCAATATGGAATCGGAGCCCGAATGGAAAAGGGGTAGCGCCGAGCTCCTGGTTCTTTCCGTGCTCGAAGCGCAGCCGCGTCACGGCTATGACATTTCGAAGCTGATCGAGGCCCGCTCCCTCGGGGTCCTCAAGTTCCATGTGACTTCGCTTTACCCGCTGCTGCACCGCCTGGAGAGCCAGGGCTGGATCGAGGGCAAGTGGGTGGAAAAGGCCGACCAGCGCCGCCGCCGCTATTACCGCCTGACCGCCGAAGGGCGCCGTTTGGTCCGGTCGAAGCAGCAGAATTGGCACGACTTCGTGGCCGCCATGGGCCGCGTCATGGGAAACGAACATGCCTGATTGGAAGAACTTTGTCCGGCGGCAACTCGCCTCCTTGAATCTCACTGCGCCGGCGGAAGCCGACCTCGTAGAGGAGATGGCGCAACACCTGGAAGACCGCTACCGTGAGCTCACCGCCGCCGGCGCTACGCCGGACGACGCCTCCCGGGAAGTTGCGGCCGAGTTCGACAACGTACACCGGGTCCAGGCTTCCGTGCGCCGCGAACAGCGCCTGCCGCGTTACGATGCCGTACCAGCGGGCGACGCCCGGCTCGGTTTCCTCGAAGGACTCTGGCGCGACTTCCGCTACGCAGTGCGCGGCATGCGGACTAGCCCCATCTTCGTAACGTTCGTGATTGTGACTTTGGCCCTCGGCATCGGCGCGAATACCACCGTGTTCACCGTCCTGAACACCCTGATCCTGAACCCTCTGCCGGCTCGCGACCCCGGCCGGCTCGCCGCTCTTGCCAACGCGGAAACGGATTCCTCCAAGGGCAGCACGCTGTTTCCGATCTCCTACCCCGACCTCGAGGACTACCAGGCGCAAAACAAGGTGTTCGATTCGCTGGCAGGTTACACTGCGCCGCGACCCGTAACACTACAGGAAGAAGGTGCCTCGCAGGTGCAGTTCGCCGAATTCGTGACCGGTAATTATTTCTCGACACTCGGGCTGGTGCCCTCGACGGGCCGCTTCTTTTTCCCGCAGGAAGACGCCCCCGCCGCCCCTGCCGTCGCAGTCATAAACTATGCTACCTGGCAAACCCGTTTCGGTGGCAGCCCCGATGTCGTCGGCCGGACGGTGCGGCTGAACAACCTGGTCTTCACGGTCGTCGGCGTCGCACCGCGCGGCTTCATCGGCGTGAATGCGATTTTCGGTCCGGATTTCTGGCTGCCCGCCAGCGCGGCCGAGCGAGCCTTGCCCGCCCAGATGCGGGATGCTTCCCACGACCGAGGTCAAGCGGCATTCCACGCCGTGGGCAGATACCGACCGCATGTTACGCAGGCTCAGGCCCAAGCCGATCTCGCGACCATCGCCTCCGCACTGGCACGCGAGTTTCCGGAGACCGACGAAGGCCACACCGCCCAGGTGCGCCCGATCCGCGATGCGATGCTGGCGAACGCCGGCGGCGGCACGTCCGGGCAGATCGTCTTTGGCAGCGCGGCGCTGCTCGCGGTGGTCGGCATCGTGCTGCTGATCGCGTGCCTGAATGTTGCCAATCTGCTGCTCGCCCGTTCCGCCGCCCGCCGGCATGAGATCGCTGTCCGGCTCGCAATGGGCGCCAGCCGCGGCCGCCTCGTGCGCCAGTTCCTTACGGAGGCTCTTCTGCTGGGCCTGCTTGGCGGCGCCGGCGGCCTGCTGCTCGGCTCGGCTGGTTTGCGGCTCCTTTTTGGAGCCTTGCCCGGTTCAGCCAATTTCGCCGCGCCCCGGTTCGATAGCCTGGTGTTCGGCTACGCCTTCCTGGTGTCGATCGCCAGCGCCCTGGTGTTCGGCATCGGCCCCGCGCTCCGCGTCTCCCGCGCCGGCGCCGGAGAGACGCTACGGCAAGGCGCCCGCACCGTGGGACGGTCCCGCGGTGTCGTCAGCATCGGCAATGCGCTCCTGGTGGGACAGGTGGCCTTCTCGTTTCTGTTACTCGTGACCGCCGCCATCTTCCTGCGGAGCATCGGGCGCGCGTACGAGATGGATCCCGGCTTTCAAACCGCCCACCTGGCGGTCTTCTCCACCAACGCCGGGCAGGCGGGCTACACGAAGGCCCGTACGATGTCGTTCTATCGTGAGGCGCGCGAGCGCGTCGCCCGCATGCCGGGCGTGGTGTCCGCCGATTGGTCGTCGAACATGCCGCTCTGGGCCCAAGCCATCAACGGAATTCAGGTGGAGGGCCGCGAGCAACGGTCGAAGAGCGACACCATTCGCGGCGTCATCAACACCGTCGGTCCGGGCTACTTCGAGACCGCCGGCGTCGAGATTCGTGCCGGCCGGGATTTCAATGATCTCGACCGCGACACGTCCGCTCCCGTGGCGATCGTCAACGAAGCCATGGCCCGCGCATTCTGGCCCACCGGAGCCCTCGGCCGGCGCGTCCAACTCCCCGGTGAAAACCAGCTTCGCAAAGTTGTGGGCATCTCCCGCACCGCGAATTACACGGCCTGGGGCGAGCCTCCGCAGTTCTGCGTTTACGTGCCGCTCGAACAGAACCACTCCGACACGATGGCGCTCTACGTCCGGACCAATGGCGATCCGCTGCAGCAGATCACGCCCATCGAGCGCGAAATCCACGCCGTCGCGCCAGAGATCGTCGTCACCATGCCGCGTACCGGCCGCCAGATCATCGATGGCGGCCTGTTCTCCGCGCGCATGGGAGTAGCGATGCTGAGCATCTTCGGCCTGCTGGCCTTGGGGCTTGCCAGCATCGGGCTCTACGGGATGCTCGCGTACACGGCCAACCAGCGGCGGCGCGAGATCGGCATCCGCATCGCGTTGGGGGCGAGCCGCGTGAGCGTCCTCCGGCTGATCGTCGGAGAGGGCATGTCCCTGGTGCTGGCCGGAATCGCGATCGGCTTTGCGGCATCGGTCGCTACCGGGCGTCTGCTCAGCCGCCTCCTTTATGGAGTCAGCGGCAGCGATCCGCTGAGCATTGGCGTGGCTTGCGCCGTGCTCTCGATCGTTGCGCTCCTGGCCTGCTATCTGCCCGCGCGGGCATCCACACGGGTGGATCCGCTCACCTCGCTGCGGGAGGCCTGAAGGCCCGCGCACGTCGGTCTTCGGCGTACTGATTCCTGTTCGCACTGTACCTTGAGCCTTGGGCGGCCGAGACCTGGATCCGACACGGTTGACACGGCACCGAGGGCTCGGATAACACTGGATATTCGGAAAGGCCTGTGACTTGCTCGAATTGGCGAAGTGGGATACGTTCTACATGATTGTCGGGTCAGCGGCCGGCGCGCTGATCGGGCTGCAGTTTGTCGTGATGACGCTCATTGCCCAGAAGGCCTTCCGTGAGAATCAGCGATGTCGGATTCGCGTTCTCCACCCCGACCGTCATCTATTTCGCCACGACCCTGCTTCTGGCCGCTCTGGTCCGCGCCCCTTGGGAAACGATTCTGCCCGTGGGAATCTTGTGCAGCGTCCTGGGCCTTTGCGGTTTGATTTACGCGACCATCATCACCCGGCGAGTCAGGAAGCAGACGGTGTACAGGCCGGAGTTTGAAGACTGGCTCTGCCATGCCGTGCTGCCTTTGGCCGGATATTTCATCCTGACGGGCTCGGCCTTCGCGACTCTCTGGCGCCCGCGGGAGGCACTCTTCGGCGTCGCCTTCGCGGCCCTGCTGTTTCTGTTCGTCGGCATTCACAACGCTTGGGACGCGGTCACGTACCATGTGTTCGTCGTACGCCCACGGAAGGCAGCAGAGCAGAAAGACGACGGCGAATAGGCAAGAAACTGTTATTCGACTGGCCGCTCACTCACGTGATCCATGACGATCACCGGAATGGAGCGCTTCTGTTTCACCAGCTTGAGTCCGAGCTCTTTTTCTACTGCTTCGAAGACCGAAATCCCGTCCGGATCGCTCGCTTCCGGCAGGGCTCCGGGCGCGTTCGGATTGGCGGCCTGCGGCTTCTGCAACATGCCCTTGGGAGTCCAGCCGATCAGAAAGTCCCACCCGCCATCGAGTCCGGTGGCATCCACGATCGGGTGATCGATATAAGCATTGGCCATCATGCTGTAAATTCTGCGCCAGTTCAGCCATGCTTGTGTTCTTGCAGGCGATCATCGATCCCCATGTTGGAGACTGGCTTTTGCGCACCCGGATCGGGCCTACAGCCGGAACGCTCGGACTCTTCCGCGCGGGTGAACTTGGGTTGGTCGCTCCCGGCGACCAGCGCGTAAACCGTTACCTCCCGATTTTCCGTGTGGGTCTTCAACTCGAACTGATCGAGCAAAAGTCCTCGCAACATCTCCAGCCCGACGCTCAAGCGGCGGCGGCAGCGGACGTCCGCCCACCACGTGCGGCGCGCCTTCACCCGTGCTCGGCACTTTCGCCGTGATATCCCAGCGCTGGGAGTCCGCCGACTTCGGCAGGCCGACCACCACATCGGACGCGATATTCGGCGAAATCTGTAGCGCCATGGCGATGAGCATCCGCAGCGTTCCCCCGGCCCGCATCTGGCTGCCGCCGGTGTACAGCAGACCGACGAAGGGCCGTCCGTTAGGGTCGGCGGGCTTGATGCTCGCGGCTTCAAATCGTGCGGCTGCCAAAGCCAATGACGTCCCGACGCCCGCGGGATTGTCGGTTGGCTTGCGGTTCACCTTGTCGATGGTCAGCACCTCCATCGGGACGTCCTGCAGCTCCAACTTCAGCCCCAACTGCTTGTCCACAGCATCGAAGATGGAAATGCCGTCGTTGCCTTTGGCCGCCAGAGCACCGCGCGCGGTCCACTCCAGATCGAAGTCCCACGAACCTTCGAGTTTCGTCTGATCGACCACGTCGTGATCCAGATAGCCGCCCGCCATGCGATGCAGGTTCTCCGCGATATCCGCCGACGTCATGTTGTGGCAGGAGACTTTGAGATTCGGCATCGAAGCGAGATCGGCCGGAGGCCCGCCGGCCATCGGCTGCTGCTGACATCCGGGATTTCCCGTTCCGCCCGCAGCCTTCAGTTTCGATCCCTTGCCGATGATCAACACGTATCGGGGCACCGGGTGACTGCCTTTATGCATCTCCAGTCCGAAGCGGTCCGCCAGCAGAGCCTGTAACATCAGCTTTAGCCTTCGCCGACGTGGTGCCATCGGGAACTTTGGCGATGACGTCGAAAAGGTCGGAACTCACCCACCCGGGGCCGCCCGCAATGTTATCCTCCGAGACGCTATACGCGTCCTCGATGAGTTCGAGCATGGTAGCGTCGCGATTTACATATCGACCGGCACGGAGCACGCCCCCGAAGTTCTGCGCAAATCCATGCGCGGTTGAGCTGACATGGACGTCCGCGACTTCGAACTTCGGCTGCTGAGCAAACGACCGCGATCGTCGTAAGCAGGCTGAGCAAAGCGATCTTCTTCATACTCGAACTCCATATCCGGTACGGGTGCTTTGACGGAGATACCGTGCAAGGGTTAGGCCCAGTCGGACTATAAGTCATTACCCCTCGCGACGTTCATTCGACGCCAGACGCCCGGACTAATTCCCACGAGCCGCGGTAAAGACCCGAGTGAAATGGCTCTGATCCGCAAATCCACAGAACATCGCCACATCGGCCAAAGAAAGCGCGCGCGTTCGCAGAAGTTCCTTGGCACGCTCGACGCGGTGCCTCAGAAGCCAGCGGTGCGGAGGCATGCCGGTCGAGACGCGGAACGCGCGAGCGAAGTGCCGGACGGACAGGCCGCATTCGCTCGCCAGCCGGCTTAATGGCAGATCCTTACTCATATTGGCGCTGATCAGTTCCTCGGCTCTCCGCTGCTGCCAGGGCGCCAGGCCGCCGCGAGGCAGCCCCGCGATCGGGACTC
The DNA here is from genome assembly GCA_963796675.1 of Terriglobia bacterium. Lineage (GTDB taxonomy): Bacteria > Acidobacteriota > Terriglobia > Bryobacterales > Bryobacteraceae > CAWCDJ01. The sequence goes on along the minus strand of CAWCMS010000006.1, from coordinate 23,680 downwards.
ATGCCGCCATAGACGCAGGCCATGTGAGCGGTCAGCGCCAAGACGACGTGGTCGAGAAACAGCGAGTTCGCCTGCTGCGGCTTGGGCATAAGAGGAAGCAACGAAGAAAGCAGGTGCCGCACCACGGGGTCGTCGACACTGACGCCAGGCTTGTGGCGAAGGTCGCCAGGGCGAGGCGCTCCGGCCTCGGCGGCTATCCGGTCGAGCGCGATGCGCGGCAGGTAGAACATCAGGCAATGATACGGGTCGCGGATGTCGGCCACCGGCCCGCGGCGCAGATCGTAAATCGACGTGACGCCTTCCGCATAATTCTCGGGCCGCGTGAGACGGCCGTCGAAGTACAGATCATGATCGGGACACGCCCGCAATTGCAGCGCAACAAGGTAAGCATCTTCGCGGGGTAAAGGAGCCGTCCTGCCGAAGCCCGGGAGATCGCATGCGGAGTTCGGTAACCGACATGGTCGATTTCCGCAAGACCCGGCTGGTCAGGCTCGGCGCGTTCTCGCGCGCGAAAAGCTTCGCTTAGCTCTTTGCCGTAACCGCAGCTGATGCCGCACGCTTCCCTCCCACAGACAAAACTCTGGTTTTCATTTTACCGTTTGTGTCCGAATCGGACAAAGCGCGCCCATTTCTTTCAAGATCGCCTTATCGCCGGATCGGCAAGATGAATTCGTAAGGAGCTATATGCCGCAAACACCGACACTCAATCGTCCTGATCCACGGACTTTGGATGACCTCTCTGAGCTGGGAGAATTGGATCGGCGCGCTACGAAGCTCACGGCTATCGCGTGATTGCCAGGAGTTGGCCGGGAATGGACGGCGACATCGCCGAACTACGGCGCGACCCCTCGCCGATCGCCACGCTCGGAATCGATGCGATCGTCGACCACTACGAGCAGATCATTCGCCGCCTCGACAGCCCGCCGTTCCTCATCGGACATTCCTTCGGCGGCCTGATCACCCAGATTCTGCTGGATCGCGGCCTCGGCGCCGCGGGGGTTGCGATCGCCCCGGCGCCGGTCAAAGGCATCCTCTTTCTCCCGCTATCGACGCTCCGGGTGTCTCTTCCGGCACTGAGCAATCCCGCGAATAACCATCGCGCCGTGCCGCTGACGCCGGAGCAGTTTCACTACGCTTTCACCAACAATCTGAGTGAAGAAGAGTCGCTGGCCGTATATGAGCGGTATGCGGTTCCCGGTCCCGACCACGTGTTGTTCCAGGCCGCTTTCGCGAATTTCAATCCGCATGCCGCCACCGCGGTCGATTTTCAGAACGAGGACCGGGCTCCTCTGCTGCTCATCTCCGGAGGCAGCGATCACGTCTCGCCGCCATCGGTGGTCGAGGCCAATTTCAAACTGTACGGGAAGTCGAAAGCCGTTACCGAATACAGAAACTTCCCCGGCCGGACGCACTATACACTGGGTCAGGATGGCTGGGAAGAAGTTGCCGATTACGCGCTGACCTGGGCAGAGAGCAAAGCTCGGAGACAGCCGCGCATCCGCATAACTGACGGAGGAGACACGATGGACAGACTGAAAGGGAAAACGGGCGCTCATTACGGGAGGATCGAGCGGGATCGGCCTGGAAACCGCCAGGCAGTTTGTTGGCCGAGGGCGCGACGGTGGCGATCACGGCCCGCAATCCCGAGGGGTTCCAGGCGGCGCGTCAGGAATTCGGCGATGCGCTGCTCTACATCCCCGTCCGATGCCGCCGATACTTCGAGCCAGAGGAAAGTGGCCGAGACAGTGAAGGAGCATTTCGGAAGTCTGGATATTCTGTTCGTCAACGCCGGCATGGCCGAACTGAAGCCCGTCGAGGCGTGGGACGAAGCTTCGTACGACCGCTCCTTCCACACCAACGTGCGCGGCCCGTTCTTTCTGATTCAGGCCTTGCTGCCGGTCTTCGCGAAACCCGGCCTCGATCATTCTGAACGCCTCGATCAATGCCCACATCGGCATGCCGAACACCAGCGTTTATGGCGCCAGCAAGGCCGCTTTGCTCTCGCTGGTCCGCACCCTTTCGGGCGAACTCATTTCGCGCGGGATTCGGGTGAACGCCGTCAGCCCCGGGCCGATCGCGACACCGCTCTACAGCAAACTGGGACTCTCCGCCGCGGACCTGAAAGCCGTGTCCGAGTCGCTCATCAGCCAGGTACCGGCCCGGCGTTTCGGCAAACCGAGCGAGATCGCCAGCGCGGTGCTGTTCCTGGCTTCGGACGAATCCGCCTTCACCGTCGGGAGTGAGTTGATCGTGGATGGAGGCCTGGGACTCTAGATGAAAGCGGCGAGAATCCATCAGTTCGGACCGCCGGACGTGATCTCGATCGACGACGTGCCCACTCCGGCGCCGGGTCCAGAGGAAGTGCTGGTGCGCGTTTCCAGTGCCGGAGTGGGACCATGGGACGCGCTGATCCGGGAACATCAGAGCGCGGTGCAGGTGGCACTGCCGATCACGCTGGGGTCCGATCTTTCGGGGACTATTGAAGCCGTTGGGCCGGGTGTGATGAAATTCCTGCCGGGAGACTCCATATACGGCGTCACCAACCCGCAGTTTGTCGGCGCCTATGCGGAATTCGCGGTGGCCCAGGCAGCCATGATCGCGCGCAAGCCCGAGACCGTGAGTTTCGACCAGGCCGCCTCGGCGCCGGTAGTTGCCGTTACGGCCTGGCAGATGCTCTTCGATTATGCGAACGCGACATCGGGACAGAGCGTTCTGATTCATGGCGCCGGCGGGAACGTGGGGGCATACGCGGTACAACTCGCGGCGCAGGCCGGTCTGCATGTGATCGCAACCGCCTCGGCCACGGATGAGCCTTATGTGCGAAATCTCGGCGCGGCCACCGTGATCGACTACCAGACCCAACGATTTGAAGAAATTGCGCCGAAAGTAGATATCGTCCTCGACCTGGTGGGTGGTGAAACCCAAAGACGATCCTTCGCGATCATCAAGCCCGGCGGAATCCTGGTCTCCGTGGTTTCGAAGCCGGACTCCGGCAGTGCCCCGGATGTCAGAGCGGTCTTCTTTTTAGTCGAAGTGACTACCGAACGGCTGGACAAAATCACCGGCCTCTTCGACCGGGGCCGGCTCACACCGCGTGTGGGCTCGGTGCTGCCGCTCGAAGAGGTGCGCACGGCGCATGAGATGCTTGCCGGCGCGCCGCACCGGCCCGGAAAGATCGTGCTGGAGATAGTGGCCGCGGCTCAATCGTGACGGAGTGCCGCTAGCGGGTCGAGCGTTGCCGCACGACGGGCGGCCAGATAACCGGCCGAAAGAGAGACAGCGGCCAACAATATTGCCGACATCGCCAGGGTGGCGGAATCGTGGGGCCGCAGCCCGAACAGCAGACTGCCAAGCAACCGGGTTGCGGCCAGTGCAAGGCAGGTTCCGGCCGCGATTCCGCCCAACAACAGGAGCAGTACGTCACGCATCACCAGGCCAAGGATCGATTTTGCGGGCGCGCCCAGTGCCATGCGGATACCGAATTCGACGCGCCGTTGCGTCACCAGATAACTGAGCGTGCCATAGAGGCCGATCATCGCAAGTACCAGAGCAAGGGCACCGAAGAAAGCGGCCAGAGCGGCCAGCAAGCGCTCCCGCGACATCGAATCGTCCACCTGTGTGGCGAGCGCGTGGATCTCGATCGACGCGTCTCGATTTACTGCGGCCACGACCCTTCGGATGGCATCCACCATCGCGGTCTGCGATAACGGCGTCCGAACCTCGAAATGGGAAGCTCCAGTTTCCGACATCTGCGATAGAGGCCGAAAGACCGTGGCGAAAGCATCTTCGCGCACCGACTCGTACTTGGCATCCTTGACGACACCCACAACCTGCACGGGAGGTTCCAACTTACGAGCTTCCCCCTCCACCCGAAACGTGCGGCCAACCGGGTTGAGCCCGGGAAAGAACCGCCGAGCCACCGTCTCGTTGATCACCGCCACCGGCGTGGAGGAAGCAGTGTCATTCTGATTGAAGTTGCGGCCCGCCAGCAGTTGCATACGCAGGGTACCGAAATAGGCATCACTCACAAAATTGAAATAGGCGAGGGCGTCATCACCCTGTGGCGGATGCGGTACGTCGCTGTCGATGTTCGTGTTCCACTCCATATTGCCGAGGGGAGTGTTCCAGGAGCGGGCGGCACTCACCACACCGGGCAGTGTTCGGAAGCGGTTTTCGATCTCTTCATAGGCGGCCTCGGCGCGATTGCCGGATTTCGGCTGAGTCACCGACACGAGGAGGACGTGGTTGCGGTCGAAGCCGAGATCCAAAATCGCCAGATTGCGGAAGCTGTGCAGGAGTAATCCGGCAGTGACCAGCAGGACCAGGGAAAGAGCGACCTGCGAACCGACGATCCACAGCCGCAGGCGGCCTCGGATCCCACGGTCCGACGCGTGAGTCTCCTTAATGGCCATTGTTAAGGAAGTACGCGTCCCCCATAAGGCCGGGGCCACTCCGAATAGGAGTGCGGTGACGACCGCGACCGCAGTGGTGAATCCCAGGACACGCTCATCCATCGAGAAATCGAGGAACACCGTATTGTGGACCGTGGAGAGGTAGCGCAGCAGGACGGTGTTGCCCCAACGTGCGAACCACAGCCCGAGAAGGGCTCCGGCGATGGACAGCAAAAGGCACTCCGTCATCAACTGCCGCGCCAGCCGCAGGCGGGATGCACCCAAGGCCAGACGCATCGCCATCTCGCGGCCGCGGGCGGCGGCGCGGGCCATCTGCAGGCTCGCGATATTGGCGGACGCGATGAGCAGAACGAGCCCGACTACCGCCATCAACACGCGGAGCGGCTGTTCATACTGGATGCGCAGACCGGAGAGCCCCTTGTCCGCGGACACGGGAACCAGCGTGCGCTTGCGGAATTGGTTCTGCGAATCGACGTCCCAGTTCGGCGGCACAACCGCGCCGAAGATCGTCGGTGAAAGCGTGGCGAGCCGCGCCTTGACCTCTGCCATGCCGATGCCCGGCTTCCTCCGGGCGGCCACCCTGAGCCACCAGAAGCTTCGTCCGTCCAAGCGAGATCGCGGACCGTCGAACGCAGCCGAAGCGCAGAGGGGGACGGCTATATCGAACCTGGCTCCCACGTCCATCCCGAAAAAGCCGGCAGGCGCCACGCCGATGACCTCGAATGCGTGGCCGTCGAGCGAAATCGTGCTTCCGATGGCGGCGTCCGTCCCGCCGTAGTGCTGTTGCCAGTAGCTGTAACTCAATACCGCCCGATTGGCGCAACCGCGCTGGTCATCGGCGGTAGTCAGAAGACGTCCCGCAGCGGGCTGGAGGCCCAGAGTACGGAAGAAATCTCCACTGACCCAAAGGCCGCTAGCATAGCGCACCATACCCGACGGCGATAGGTTGAACCGATCCACGCTCCACGCGAACGCCCCGGAGAATACGTCCTGCTGGTTGCGCACCTGCTCCCAAAGAGGATTGGTGAAGCTGGTATGCGAGACCTCCACCAGCTCCTGTGGATTGCGGACCGGTAGCGAGCGCAGCAAGATCGCGTCGATCAAGCTGAAAATAGCGGTGTTGGCGCCAATCCCGAGAGCCAGAGTAAGAATCACCACCGCGGTGAAGAAGGGCGCCTTTTTCAGCAACCGGACGGAGAAGCGGACGTCGCGTCCAAACCCCTCGATGGCGGATTCCCATCCGGTCGCGCGAATCTCCTCTTTCACCGACTCGATGCTGCCCATTTCTGCCATCGCCGACCGACGTGCCGCAAGCGGACTCATTCCAGAGCGGACTCTCTGCGCCGTGGCAGCTTCCAGCCAGTCGCGCAATTCCGCATCCATCTCCACTTCCGACTCGCGCTTGCGGAACAGGATGCGGAGCCCGCCAGTCAGATTCGTCCACAAAGACATCGCTTCCCTCTTAGTTAGCTGCGAGAATGCTGGCGATGGCCGCGCTTTGGCGAGTCCAGTCCTCGGCCTCGGTTTTCAACTGCTTAGAGCCTCGAGGGGTCAGAGTGTAATACTTGGCTCGCCGGTTATTTTCGCTGGCCTTCCACATCGGCTTGATGTATCCGGCGCGCTCGAGACGGCGGAACGCTGGGAACAGCGATCCGGGGTTGACGCGAAACACACTACCGCTGATCTGCTCAATGCGCTGGGCGATCCCGTATCCGTGCAATGGCTCGAGCGCCAGGGTTTTCAGAATCAGCATGTCCAGCGTGCCTTGGACCAGCGCGCCGCCGCGTTCCCCCATCGATTTTGCTCTCTCGACAATCGAGATATTAAGGCTTCTCCTCTCGATTGTCAAGTGGAAAGGATTCCGGGAATCCAGCAAGGCCCCAAGCAGTTGGTCCCGTGCGTCGGATATAGGAATGCGATTCTATGAGCCGCGCAGCGCTTGAGCCGGATCCGTTCGCATCGCTCGCCAGGCAGGGAGCAAACAGGCGGCGATGGCTGCGATCACCAGACTGACAAAGGCGGCTCCAAATGACTTTGGATCGCGCGGGCTGGTCTGATAAAGCAGATCTCCCATCAGTCGGGTCAACCCCAATGCAGCAGCGGCGCCAATGCAGATCCCCGCCATCGTCACCTGGATTCCCTTGAATATGACGCTCCCCAACAAATCGGATTCCGTGGCCCCCAGCGCCATTCGTAAGCCCAACTCCCGACGGCTGCCCGAAACGGCATAGGACATCACGCCATACAGTCCAATGCATGACAAGAGCAGAGCGATACCGCTGAAGATTCCCAGCAATGTCACCGCCGCACGCTCGCTCCAACTCCGGCGATCCACCTGTTCACGCATCGTGATCACTTCGCCCGGCGCGAGGTTGTTGTCGATTCTCTTGATCTCTCGCACCAGCGCATTTGCCAACACTTCGGGACCCAGACGTGTCCGGATCTGGAAATTGGAGCCTCCGGGAGCGCCCTGCCGAAGCGCGACGTAGAAAAACGGCTTGTTCTTCTCCACCAGGCTTGTATACTTTGAGGTTTTCGCGACTCCCACGATTTGCAGCCAGCGGCCTTTGACTTGAAATCGACTTCCCACCGGATTCTTCCCTCGCCAGAATCGCTGCACCATGGCTTCATTTACTACTGCGACCGGTACCGTTGTCTGGCTATCGGCCAGACTGAAGTCTCGTCCCACCATGAGCGCCGTGCCCGTGGTGGCGAAGTATCCCGGTCCGACCTCGTTATAGTCGACGACGGGTTGCTCGCCGGGGGGGACTTCATATCCTTCCACAGCGATTGCAGCCGAGCCGGGGCTTCGAAGAGAGAACGGTACCCATGTGGACCACACCATCGATTCGACGCCGGGAATCGTCTGCACCCGCTCCGTCAATTGATCCTGAAAATTGCGTATGCGAGGCCCATCGTAGCCGGCCGCGACCAGGTCCACGTTGCCGAAGAGCACTCCTTGCCTCGCGAAGCCAACGTCGGCCCCCTGCATCGCCTGAAGGCTCTTTAGCAGTAGTCCCGCTCCCACCAGCAGGATGAAGCTGAGGGCTACTTGCGCCATCACCAGCCCCGAGCGGATCCACGCTTTGCCGGTGCCGCCGACGGCGCCGCTGGATTCCGATTTCATAGCGGCGGCGAGATTGATATTACTTGCCTGTAGCGCAGGAACCAGTCCGAATAGTACCGTTGCGATCAGGCAGACGCCCGCACTCAGCGCGAGCACCCGCCAATCCGTTTCGGCCGGCAGATTAATGACGACTCCGGGCGCGGGCGGCGCGAACAGCACCTTCAAGAAATCCCGGCACGAATACGCGACCAGTCCTCCACAAGCCGCCGCCCCGGCCGATAGCAATAGACCTTCGATCAAGAGTTGACGAAGCAACCTGACGCGCCCCGCTCCCACCGAAAGCCGCACGGTCATCTCATGGCGCCTGGCGAAGGACCGCACCAGCAGCAGGTTTCCGACATTGGCACACGCGATCAGCAGCACCAGGCAAGCGACGATGAGCGCGACTCTCAGCGTGGGCAGCAGGCTACCGGCATTATTGAACGGTGTCTGCCATAGCGGATACAGTCTGAGGTTGAACCCGCGATTGGTCTCAGGATGTTCCGCGTCCAGGCGGGCGCCGACGGCCGAAATCTCCGCCTGTGCCTGTTGGATCGTGACCCCCGGCTTGAGGACCGCGAAGCCCTCGACCCAGCGTGCCCCTCGATCCTCCAACTTGTATCCGCCGCCCTCAAATGCCTCCTGCATCGAGGCGGGAACCCAGAACTCCCACGAGTAACCCACAAAAGTTCCGTAGAATCCAGCGGGCGTGACGCCGACGATGGTGTATTTGACTCCATTAAGCATCTGCGTCCTGCCGATGATGTCCGGGTCGCGTTGATAGCGATCGGTCCACATGTGGTAGCTGATCACGGCCACCGGATGCGCGTTCCGGCCGGCGTCCTCGTTGGGGCGGAATGTGCGGCCCAGAAGCGGGCGGATGTCGAGCGCCTCGAAGTAGTTCGACGAGACCACACTTCCGGTGGCTCTCTCCGCGCGATACCCGTTACTGAGCGTCGCGCCGCCAATGTGCTCGGCGATGAACGAGTCGATGGTAGTGCATCGCCTGCGCAAATCCTGGAAGTCGGGCCAGGAGACGTCGTCCCGGTCGTTGCGATCCATCCCGGTTAGAGCAACCAGGCGGTCCTGGTTCGCGACCATCGGGAACGGGCGCAGCAGGATTCCTTCGATCCAACTGAACACAGACGTGGTCGCGCCGATTCCCAATGCCAGGCATAGCACCGCCAAAGCCGTGAATCCAGGGCTGCGGCGAAGCATCCGGACGCCGATGCGAAGGTCTTGGAACATATTGGACCTAAAACGGCTGAATCGGAACAGGGGTTACGCGGCGATTGGCTGAAAGAGGCCGGCCGCAAGTAGGCTTCGAAGGCGCCTGACTGCAAGGAAATTAGCGGCCTTTCTTCGGGATCGCAATCAGGAGCCCCGCGGTGATGCCTATCGAACGATCGTGCCCGCGGGCGAAATTGTAGTCGTAGCTCGGCTCGAAATACCAGCCTATTTTATGTTTGCCAGAGGGCCAAAACATGAAATCCAGAACGACCTCGCCGCCCAGGGAGTTCGTCGTGACGCCCGAGTCCTTCGCCCGAATCCATTCCGGTCCAAGGCCGAACATGAATTCTGCTTTTGGCGAAAGAGTCCAGGGCTTTTTGAAGAGGAGGTCCGTGTCCCATTCCGTCGAATGACGTGTGAACAGAGGCGTGGTGCCAAACTCCAGTTCCAGCCACCTCTCGATCGGCGTCACTTCGACGGCAACGCTGGCTCCAAAGCTCGACTCGTTCTGCTTGAGACTCCGGCTGGCCGCTCCGCCCAGTTCGACGACCGCAGCCGGTTCCGTATCTACCGGGTCAACCGACTGGGCCGCTGCCTTCCCGTAGCAAAGCAGTAGAAATACGAACGGCACGCATTTTGCACTCGTCACGTTTATAGAATGAAGCCTACAGGCACTATAGAGTCAAGTCTATTAGCTCTGGCGTAATCAGTTCGACGGAATCGGGGCAGGATGCCAATCGCTTCCCCACCGCGATGCCTTCGGCCCCATGAGGAACTTCAATGTGGCGCCGGATTGAATCTGCTCCCAGGTGATCAGCGGATCCTTCAAGGGCTTGCCATCGAGCGTTGCGGATTGAATGTAGAGATTCTTGTCTGATACGTTGTCCGCAATCACCCGGAAGGTCTTGCCATTTTGCAGCCGGATGCTCATGCCGCTGTACAGTGGGCTGCCGATCATGTACTCGCCGCCGGCCGGATTGACCGGGTAGAAGCCCATCGCCGTAAACAGCAGCCAGGCGGACATTTGGCCGCAATCGTCGTCGCCATCGAGGCCGCCGGCGTCGTAACCATATTCGGCCGCGGCGATCTCGCGCACCTTCGCCTGCGTCTTCCAGGGCTGCCCGGCGAAGTCATACAGATATCCATAATGGTGGCTCGGTTCGTTACTGTGCACGTTATGTCCGCCGCTGAAGTGAGCGTCGAGTTTGGCAGCGTACGCTTCCCTGCCGCCCATGAGTTGAAGCAGTCCCGCCTGGTCGTGCAGCGGCGACCAGGTGTAAACCCAGGCATCGCCTTCGGTCCAGCCCGCGGCCGAACGATTGCCCGGCGTATCCCGAGGCCCGCCGATCGGAGCCCACTTGCCATCGGATGTTTTGCCGTTCATCAGCCCGAGGGCGGGGTTGAACAGATTGCGATCGTTCAGAGAACGATGAAGGAAGAGGCGGTAATCGTCTACGCGGCCCAGAGCTTTCGCGATCTGGGCCACGCACCAGTCGTCGTAGCTATCCTCCAGCGTACGCGAGGCAGCCTCGTCGATCTTATCGGTGGGAATGAAACCGAGCTGCTTGTAGTAAGTCAGGCCGGACCGCGCTTCGTAAGGCGTTCGTTCTTCGCGATCGAGCCAACGCCTCGTGGTATCTCCGTCCGGCGGAGTCATGGCGTCTTTGTAGACGGCCTTCCAGGCAACTTCACGATCGAAGCCGTGGAACCCTTTGCGGATCGCCTCGGCGACGAGCGAGTCGGCGTGCGTGCCGATCATGATATTCGTGTACGACGGGTTCGGCCATTTCGGCATCCATCCACCCTCCTGGAAGTTCTGAAGAAGGGCCGTGATCATACCGTCGATCCGCTCCGGCGCGAAGAGGGTGAGCAGGCTGCTTTCGGCGCGGAAGGTGTCCCAGATCGAATACGCAGTGTAGCTTTCGCCGTTGTGCACACGATCGTCAAAGGCGCTGTAGTACCGGCCATATTCGGAAAATTCGCGCGGGTAGAGCAACGCATGATAGAGCGCGGTGTAGAGCCGGGTCTTCTCGCGATCGGTAGCGCCTTCCACTTCGAGACGGCTCAGCTTTTCCGCCCAGGCGGAATGGAGCTTCGCGCGCACCGCTTCGAAATTCCAGTCCGGGATCTCGCGCCGCAAGTTCTCGCGGGCCTGATCGACACTCAGGAACGATGTGGCGACCCGGACCTCCACTACGTCGCCTGGACGAAACTCGGCGAACGCTCCCCGGCTCGAGGAGGCGTCTGGGTGCTCCAGGCCGTACGTCTGTACTTTCTGCGGAGCCTGGCGGAACTGAACGACAAAATAGCCTTTGAAGTTCGGCAGCTTCAACGGCCCCAGGTGCGCATCCATCCGATGGGGGTTATAGCCATTGATCTCGCCGGTGCTTCGATTGACGGCGGCGAACCCGGGCACTCCCGGCCGCGAGATTTCGACCAGCACGCGTGCGACACCGGCCGCCGGAAACCGGAACCGAAGAAACGCGCAACGCTCCGTCGCCGTCATTTCGGCGCGGATCCGCGCGCCGCCCTCCGTCCGAAGCGTCACCGCGTAGTAATCCGGCCTGGCGGTTTCGTCGCTGTGCGAATAAGCGAGGCCGCGAGCCGCCGGCGCCGTGCGGAGTTCACCAACCTGCGGCATCAGCGTGATATAGCCATAGTCGCCCATCCAGATGGCAGGCTGATGAGTGCCGATGAAGCCGGTGATGGATGGATCGTCGTACTCGTAAGACGTGATGCTGATCTTGTTCTGGCGCGTCTGCGGCGTCCAGTTGGTCATGGCGGACGGCGGCGAGACAAACGGCATCGTCCCGCCATAACCGATTTTGCTCTTCTGCGTTCCGATCAACGGGTTCACTAGAGCAACCGGATCTCGCTCAGCGGCGAGAAGAACCGGGGCCAAAAGGAAAAAGACCAGACGTCGAGACATGGATGATCACCTCTACTTTATCGAGTTGCCCTGGAGAATGCGGCAGGCCCGGCAAATGAAGTAGACAATCTACAGAATGAATAGTAGAATGCCTACACAATGCGCGATGCTCCTTCCTCCCGGCTCGAGCTGCTGCAAGGCACTCTCGATCTCCTCATCCTGCGGACTCTGCTTGCGGGCCCCACTCACGGGCACGCTATCGCCAAACACATTCAGCGGACCTCGGAAGAACTGCTGCAAGTGGAAACCGGCTCTTTGTACCCGGCGCTCCATCGGCTGGAGGCAAAGGGCTGGATCGCGGCGTCGTGGGAGCTGTCGGAAAAAGGCAAAAGAGCGAGATTCTATCGGCTTACCGCATTGGGGCGGAAGCAGCTCGTGCTGGAGCGCTCGAAGTGGGAAGCGTTCTCGCGGGCCATGGGACTAATCTTGAATCCCGCCGATCAGGAGGAATCATGAACTCGCTTTTCCGCAAGCTCCGCTGGTTCATTCACCGCCGCGATAAGGAACAGGAACTTCGCGAAGAGTTGCAGTTCCACCTGTCCGAAGAGGCGGACGAGCGTGAGGCAGCAGGATTAGCTCCGGATGACGCGCGGCGCGCGGCCCGCCGCGAACTCGGGAACCTCGCGCTGGTGGAAGAGAACACGCGGACTACATGGGGATGGACGATTGTGGAGCAAGCCGGGCATGACCTGCGCTACGCCTTTCGTACGATGGCGGCTAACCGGCTGTTTACCGCGCTGGCGGTCGTATCGCTGGCGTTGGGCATCGGAGCCAACACAGCCATCTACAGCTTCATGGATGCGATCCTCCTGCGTTCGCTGCCGGTCTCCGATCCTGAGTCGCTGGTCGTCCTGAATTGGCATGCCAGATTGGGAAAGCTCTTGGTGATGCACAGCATGAGCGGCAGCACGTGGATCGATGGAAATTCTGAAACCAGCGGCATCTTCCCTTACCCGGCTTTCGAACTCTTCCGTAAGAACGACTCTCTGTTTTCCAGCGTATTCGCTCATTTTCAATTCTGGAAAGCGCGAAAACTCAACGTGATCGTAAAGGGACAGGCTGGAATTCAGAGCGGCTGGAGTGTTTCTGGTGATTACTTCCGCGGCCTGGGCCTTGTCCCGACGGCAGGACGGATGCTCCTCCCCGAAGACGACCGCCCAGGAGGCCCTGCCGTGGCGGTGGCAAGTTACGCCTTTGCGACACATCATTTCCCTAATCCCGAGAGTGCCGTCGGGCAGACCATTCTCATCGACAATCTGCCTTTCACCCTCGTGGGAGTCGCGCCACCTGAGTTCTTCGGCGTCGATCCGGCCGGCTCGCCGGATCTTTTCTATCCGATGCACACCAACGAACTGCTGAGTACGGGAAAGCAGTTCGGCTTTCGGTCAAAGGCCTATCTCGAACCGAATTACTATTGGACCCAGATCATGGCCAGGTTGCGCCCGGGTGTCAGCATCGCGCAAGCCCAGGCTCAACTGGCCCCGGAATTCCGCCAGTGGGTCGCGACCACCGCAGCCAGCGAGCAGGAGCGAGCGAACCTTCCCGAACTGATCGTGAAGGAAGGCGCCGGCGGTCTTAGCAGCCTGCGGCGGCAGTACTCGAAGCCGTTATACGTCCTGTTGGCCCTGGTGGGTCTGATTCTCGCGCTGGCGTGCGCCAATGTCGCCAACCTGCTGCTGGCGCGGGCGTCGGCGCGCCGGAAGGAGATCGCACTGCGCCTGAGCATCGGCGCGAGCCGCGCCCGCGTGATCCGCCAGCTGCTTACAGAATGCGTGCTGCTCGCATCCATGGGCGGAGCCTTGGGGATCTTTCTCGCAATCTGGGGTATCCGTTTTCTGACTCTGCTGCTTGCCGGGGGCCGTGCGAACTTCACGCTACATGCGGAATTGAACTGGCACGTCCTCGGCATCGCGGCCATCCTTTCTCTCGTCACCGGTGTGCTCTTCGGCCTCGTGCCGGCCTTGCAGGCAACGCGCGTCGACGTGATGCCGGCGCTGAACGAGTCAAGCAACGGAGCGGTCCGTTCGCGGCGCTTTTTCCGGACCGCCAGCCTGAGTCATGTTCTGGTGGCGGGACAGATCGCCATCTCGATGTTGATGCTGGTTGCGGCCGGCCTGTTTGTGCGGACGCTCCAGAATCTCGAGTCGATCGACGTCGGCTTCAACCGTCAAAACGTGCTGCTGTTCCAAACCGATGCTCGCCAGGCGGGCCACAAGGACCCGGAGCTCGTCTCCTTTTATGCCGGCCTGCGCAACCGTTTCCGCGCCATCCCCGGCGTCCGCGAGGCGAGCCTGTCCGAGGATTCGCTCATCACAGCAGGAACCGGTTTTCCTCTCTCTGTCTCCGGCCAAGCGCCCAATCCCAAAAACCGCATTCTCCGAGTCGGGCCCGCGTTCTTCCGGACCATGCAAATTCCGATCCTGATGGGCCGCGATATCGAACCGGGCGATCGGCCGGGTTCCCCCGCTGTCGCAATCGTCAACGAGGCTTTTGTGAAGGCGAATCTCGATGGGCGGAATCCCATCGGCCAGCACCTGATCTTGTCCAAGTCGGGAACAGCGGGCGACGTCGCCCGCGATATGGCGATCGTCGGCGTGTGCCGCAATTCCACCTACGGCGACTTGACGGGCGAGGCTCGTCCCGTGGCCTACATTCCTTACGATCAGGGCTTCCCGGAACCGGATCAGATGGTTTACGCCCTCCGCACCTCGGGCGATCCGCTGCGTTATGTCAACTCAGTAAGAGAAGTGGTTCGTCAGGCGGATCCGCGCGTTCCTGTCGCTGACATCCGGACGCAGGTCGCGGAAATCGAGCAGACAGTCAGCCAGGAGATCACGTTTGCGAAGCTATGCAGCGGCTTCGCAATGCTGGCGCTGGTGATCGCCTGCGTGGGCCTGTACGGCACGGTGTCTTACTCCGTGGCGCGGCGCACGAGCGAGATCGGAATCCGGATGGCGCTCGGAGCGCAGCGTGGGACCGTAGTGCGGATGATTCTGCGCGAGGTGCTCGCATTGGCGGCGGTAGGGCTCGCCATCGGCGCGGGCGCTGCGCTGGCCACCTCGAAATTCGTGGAATCGTTCCTGTACGGAATCAAGCACAACGATCCGGGCGCGATTCTCTCCGCGGTCGCGATTCTGCTCGGCGCGGCGCTGGTAGCTGGCTACCTACCCGGACGTAAGGCATCCCGAATCGACCCCATCCGTGCAGTCCGCCACGAGTAAGTCGGAAGGATAGATAATCGGGAGAACATGCCCACACACTTTCCCAAAGCGGTTCCCGAGGTACCGGTTAGCAATGTCGAGAAGGCTGCCGAGTATTACGTGAAGGTGCTCGGCTTCCATTTCGACTGGGGTAACGACGAGGGCGGGATCGGCGGCATCTCACAAGGCGAGTGCCGAATCTTCCTGACGAATGCAGCTTTTCGCCAACACTATGGCAACCAAGGGGCGGTCGTCGTGTGGGTGAATCTGGATAGCAAGCAGGAAGTCGATGAGCTATATCAGCGTTGGCGCGAGGCAGGGGCGAAGGTCCTCGCGGAGCCGGAGGACAAACCGTGGCACCTGCGCGAGTTTCGCGTCGCCGATCTGGACGGCAATCAACTGCGCGTGTTCTACGACTTCAATTGGGAACTGCGGCACGAGCAAGCATAGGTCACTAGTGTCATGAGTCAGAAATTCGTTGATTAAGGCAGATCGCCGATCCATACTGAGGTATGGCCATCGGACGCCCCACCAAACCGCTCAACGTAACCCCTCAGGAGAAGGAGAAACTGTCGATGCTGGCGCGTCGCCCGAAGTCCTCGCAAGCGACCGCAATGCGCGCCCGCATTGTGCTGGGCTGCGGTGATGGACGGAGCAATGGCGAGGTCGCGAAGCGGTTACGGATCACCGGAGCAACGGTTTGCAAATGGCGGGAGCGATTTCGGGTGGAGCGTCTGGAGGGCTTACTCGACGAGCCGCGGCTGGGAGCGCCGCGATCCATAACAGACGCACGAGTGGAAGAGGTGATCACGAAAACGCTGGAGTCCATGCCAGCAAACAGCACGCACTGGAGCACCCGCTTGATGGCTAAGAAGACGGGCCTTTCGCAGACTGCGATCGTGCGGATTTGGCGGGCTTTCGGATTGCAGCCGCATCGCGTTGAGAACTTCAAGTTCTCCAAAGACCCGCAGTTCGTCGAAAAGGTGCGGGACATCGTCGGCTTGTACCTGAATCCCCCGGACCGAGCGGTGGTCCTGTGTGTGGACGAGAAGAGCCAAGTGCAAGCACTGAACCGGACCCAACCAATTCTGCCCCTGGCGCCCGGCGTGCCGGCACGTCAATCGCATGACTACGAACGGCATGGAGTCACTTCTCTGTTTGCGGCCATGGATGTGGCCAGCGGAGTCACGATCAGCAGTTGCTATCGACGCCACCGGCACCAGGAGTTCCTGCGGTTCCTCAATGACATCGACGCGAATCTCCCTGGCGGTTTTGAAGTTCATCTGGTGATGGACAACTATGGAACCCACAAGGTCAACAAGGTGCGAACGTGGTTGGCGCGCCACCCTCGTTATCACGTCCACTTCACGCCCACCAGCGGAAGTTGGTTAAACCTGGTGGAACGACTGTTTGCCGAGGTGACCGAACGCTGCGTCCGGCGCGGAAGCCACACGGCCGTAAAAGCGTTGGAGAAGGCGATGCTGAATTACCTGGATGAGCGCAACAAGGCCCCCAAGCCCTTCGTGTGGAAGGCGGACGCGGACCTCATCCTCGGCAAGGTCGAGCGCCTTTCTAAACGAATCTCTGACTCAGGACACTAGTGTCCTGAGTCAGAAATACGTTTAGAAAGTCTGGCGACCTTGCCCAAGATCAGATCGGCATCTGCCGTCCACACAAATGCCTTGGGATCTTTGTTGCGCTGATCCAGATAATCGAGCATCGCCTTCTCCAAAGATCGTACGGCCGTATGGCTTCCGCGCCGCACACAGCGTTGGGTGAGTTCGGCAAACAATCGTTCCACGAGGTTCAACCAACTGCCGCTGGTTGGGGTAAAGTGGACGCGATATCGAGGGTGGCGCGCCAGCCATGTTCGTACTTTGGTGACCTTGTGGGTTCCGTAGTTGTCCATGACCAGGTGGACGTCCACCCCGCCGGGGAGATTCGCATCGATGTCGTTGAGAAACCGCAGGAACTCTTGATGGCGGTGCCGTCGGTAGCAATTGCTGATCGTTACGCCGCTGGCCACATCCATGGCCGCAAACAAGGAAGTGACTCCGTGCCGTTCATAGTCGTGTGATTGGCGCGTCGGTACACCGGGTGCCAGCGGCAGAATTGGCTGCGTGCGATTGAGCGCCTGTACTTGGCTCTTTTCATCTACGCAGAGGACAATCGCGCGATCTGGCGGATTCAGGTATAAGCCGACGATATCCCGCACTTTCTCAACGAACTGCGGGTCCTTGGAGAACTTAAAGTTTTCCACCCGATGAGGCTGCAATCCGAAAGTCCGCCAAATCCGCACGATGGCAGTCTGAGACAGTCCTGACTTCTGGGCCATCAGGCGCGTGCTCCAGTGAGTGCTATTCGTCGGCATCGACTCCAGGGTTTTTGTGACTACTTCCTCGACCTGCACGTCCGTTATAGAACGCGGCGTGCCCGGCCGTGGCTCATCGAGCAAGCCTTCCAGACGGTTGACCCGAAATCGCTCGCGCCACTTGCAGACGGTTGCTCCGGTGATGCGAAGCCGCTTGGCCACCTCACTGTTGTTGAGCCCCTCGCTGCAGCCGAGTACAATGCGGGCGCGCATCGCTAGGGCTTGACTGGTTTTCGGCCGCCGCGCCAGAAGCGCGAGTTTCAGCTTCTCATCAGGGGTCACACTGAGTGGTCTGGTTGGACGTCCGATGGCCATACCAAAGTATGCACCAGCACGACAGCTTATTCAACGTATTTCTGACTCAGGACACTAGCAGGCTGCTGAAAAAGTCCCAGGCCGCGTTACTTGTTGAAACAAAAGCGCGTCTTTATGTTTCAGCCTATGCGAGGAACCGATACCCAGCAGAGTTCGATGTTCAGTTATCTGTCGCCGGAAGAGCGTGTACCTGCGAACCATCCGTTGCGGCCGATTCGGCTGATGGTTGATGACGCTTTGAAGGCATTATCTCCGTCGTTCAGCCGACTCTACTCAGCCTTCGGCCGGCCATCGATTCCGCCAGAGAAGTTGTTGCGAGCATTGCTTTTGCAGGTGTTGTACACGGTTCGCAGCGAACGAATGTTGATGGAGCAACTGGAATACAACCTGCTCTTTCGGTGGTTTGTTGGCCTGAACATGGACGAAGCCGTATGGGTGCCGACAGTGTTCACCAAGAATCGGGACCGGCTTTTGGAAGGTGACATCGCCGAGAAGTTCTTCGCACACGTGCTGGCTCAGGCGCGGATCGCCAACCTGCTTTCGGACGAGCACTTCAGCGTGGACGGAACCCTCATCGAAGCCTGGGCAAGTCAGAAGAGTTTTCAGCGGAAGGATCGGCCGATGCCGCCGCCAGATGATCCCGGCAATCCCACGGTAGACTTCCACGGCGAGACACGGAGCAATGAGACGCACCAGTCAACCACGGATCCTGACGCGCGACTGGCGCGGAAGAGTGGTGGTCATGAATCGAAGCTGGCGTATTGCGGCAACGTGCTGATTGAGAATCGGAATGGAATCGTGGTCGACACAGCGTTGCTGCAATGCAGCGGTCTGGCCGAGCGGCATGCAGCCATGATCATGGCGGAACGCGTGGCGGGAGTGGAGCGTGTCACGTTGGCCGCCGATAAAGGGTACGACACCAAGGACTTCGTGAAGGAGATGCGGGGCATGAATGTGACTCCGCATGTTTCGCAGAACACCAAACGTCAGGGTGGAAGCGCGATTGATGGTCGCACGACGCGGCATGACGGCTACCAAGTGAGTCAGCGCAAACGGAAGCGAATCGAAGAAGTGTTTGGCTGGGTCAAGACGGTTGGCACACTGCGTAAGACACGGCATCGCGGACTGGAAACTGTCGCGTGGGTGTTCACGTTCACCGCTACCGCTTACAATCTCGTGCGCATGCGGAACTTGATGTTCCCGGCAGTTCAATCAGTGTAGGTCCGGGGAGAATTGTGTTTTGAATTTTGGAAAACACGCGTTTACGGCCAGTATCCCCCTGACATGGGCGCCTCCACAGATTGAATCTCAGCCTCAGGAAGAAGAAATAGGAAGAAGGCCGAATTCCGTCAGGCCCCATTTTTCAGCAGCCTGTAGAGACGTCCGGCGCAACATTGCCATCTAGCGTGGGATGGAAGGCTTCAGTCATGTGGGAGGTACTGAAGGCCCTCAGAGAGGGGGCCGCTATCGGTGCCTCCGAGGAGATGCTATGCCTTGTCTACGCGTTTCAGGCTCTCGTACACCAGCGTTTTGTCCTCCAGGGCACGGCAGGAGGCGTGTCGGTCGGGATCTTCTGGCGTCTCCCTGCGCGATTGGATCAGTCGGCTTCGCCGACTCGCAGCTCGCATGACACCACCAGACCGAGACGGCACCCGCCCTCAGTTACTGCACAGTTTCACCTTCTACGCCTGGTCCTCCTTTCTTTGTGGCGCAGAACGCTCATCTCCAAGGACTTCGCCTCACTCGACGAGAGCGCCGATAGGTTCGTGAGGCATCTTTGGGAAACCAGCCCTGATCTCATGCAGTCCCCCCTCACCGATCTGCAGCGACGCGTGTTCGATTCTGCAATCAATCCCTTCCACTCGGAATCGCATGTGATACTTTCCGCGCCGACGAACTCCGGCAAGTCGACGGCTGCTGAGATGTTCCTCATAGCGCCCACCTTTCTGAATAGAGATCGGCGTTGCTCGATTTACATTGCTCCGACGCGCGCATCGCTCAAACGAAGTTCCGTGATCTCCAGCGTCTCTTTTCCTATGACGAGAAGATTCAGCAGCGAACATTCTATCGACTGGCGAGGACAAAGACTATGATCGGGAGTTGAGCTCGGGCCGCTTTCTAGTGGCATGCATGGTTAATGAGAAGGCCAACATCCTCTTCTCTCAGAATCAAAAGCTGCTCTCTCGTGTTGGCTGCCTCGTTGTTGACGAAATGCACATGTTGATGGACCTCGACCGAGGGCCGAGCCTAGAGATGGCGCTTTCAAAAGCTTTAAGGGAGCGACACGAGTCCGACATGGAGCGCGGTCGCGATGTCCTGAAAGCCAAATTGCGAATCGTCGCAATCTCGACAGAGAATCCCCCTAATGACAGCCTGCAACGTTTCCTGTCGACCACAGATCCATCCATTGGCGTCACCCGTGTGCCGCCCTTGATCTTTCACTCGCCAGAGCGACCGTCTGCCGTGAGGCATGAGATCGTAGTTCCGGCGACGCCGAAGTCAATCGTGCAAATTCCGGTGGTTACTTTTCGCAGCACGGCGGATCGAGTACTCTCTGAACCTCGCCTCCAAGAGCTTGACCGGGAATGTGCACAGGCCGAAAGAGCGAGTGCGGCACAGGACGTTCATCTGAATCGGATCGATGTGCGCCAGGAGGCAAGAAAACGCCTGGTTGAGTTCGTGATCGAGAAACTGAAGGAGCGCCCTCAGGGGTACCGGTTACTTGTCTTTGTTCCGGGCCGCCCTGACGTCGAAGACTTAGGCCGCATGCTCAAGAATGCCATTCATAAAGAATTGGGCCAACACCGACTTGCGCACGAGGAGTTGCTCGCTTGGCTCAATCCGGGTCTTGAGAAGGCTGAAGATCAGCGCGTCGCTGAAAACTTGCGCGTTTGCGCGAGCGCTGGAGTGCTACTTCACTACGCCGACGTTGACAAGGAAATCCGTCGGCGCATCGAGGAGTCCTGTGCCAGAATGTCGCCCAAGGCGCCTTCCCAGGTTGTGCTCTCGACAGAAACGCTGTCATACGGCGTGAATCTTGCCGTGCACGATGTGATTCTGCTTGGTACCCTGTTCAACACTCAGAATCGGCGCCGGCGGCGGAAGACCCGCACACCTCTCACCTTGCGCGTTCCACAGATATGACTGGTCGGGCCGGTCGCCTTGGCCGCGTCAGCAAGGACGAGTCCAGAGTCTTTATTCTGCTGCCGTACGGCACCGCTCCCTTTGACGTAATCGCACGCTATTATAAGACGGACCAGGGCATCGAAAGTCAGATCTATGTCGAAGATGATAAACAACCCCAGACGGACATAGAGCAGAACCCGTTTGTGGAGCTGGCCGGCAAGGGAAAACCCTGCGCACTGTATTCATCTCTTGGTCCTCTTGATTTCACCTATCCGTTTGTCCGAAGCGTCCTGGATGCGTTACGGCATCTCAACTCCGCGTCGGCTCCGTCCTTGGAAATCAAGCGTCCAGTGACCCTCAGCGACATGGAACAGATGTTCGTCAGGACGCTGTATGCCGCCCAGAAGCTATATGGATCCGGTGGACAGCAGAAGGAACGAGAGCTATTCTCCTGCGCCATGTATCGAACCCTTGAGGGCTGTGCAGACGAGCCATTGTATTTGGTCCAAGTGGATGTCGGGGACGAGCACCGTTACACGATTACGCCGCGGGGTGAGGCGATAGTCGATACAGGCACAGAACTGGACACGGTCGAACCGCTGCTCCGGATTCTGAACTCGATCTGGCGTATATGGGCCGAAGAGACTTCTTCATCCTTTCCAATCGGAACCTAATATATCTTGTGCCTCGTCGCACAAGAGGAGGTGTATCGGCAGGTTATCCGATTCCTGCCTGAGTGCAGAGAGTATCGCGGAGAGTGGGGCGCTGAAGTCGTCGCGTTGAATCGCAGTTGCGTCCTGTCGTCATTCGCTGAGATGCTCGGCCGACTCGGAGCCAAAGATGGCCGGAAGTTGGCCGAGAGGCTGAGGGACTTCTTGGACACAAAATGGAGCCCGCCTGCAACGGTTACTCCTGCATACAAGAATGGCTTTTCTGATACCTTGATCCGGCTGTTTAATGGTATGGCGGCGTACGTCGGGGGTGACGAGCAGACGATAGTCAATCGCCTTCTTGAAACAGTCGATTCAAGCCCGGATCTTTCGAGCCGCGTCCAGGGATTCCGGCAGTTCACCGAAAACCTCAGTACGAAGGTTGTGTTCCTGTCGAAGATGCTTGCAACGGCACCAGCGGGATTATCGTTCGGACCGGACGATGAGCGCGCCCTTCTACTACTATCGTCGCGTATCCGGCTGGGATGCACTGTGGATTCCATACCGCTGTTTTGGCCGCAGAGTTCCGACTTCAGGCGGAAGGAGGCGGTTGCTTTGCTCAAAGGAGGCATAACACCTAGCTGGATTCTCGCTTCATCCGACCCAGTGACCAAAATGCAGGGCGGTGCCCTGACCGATGCCATGCAACTTCACCAACTCCAGCAGGACTTGGAGAGATTTGCCAGCAAGCAACTTACCGACCTTTACGATGTCGTGACCGAAGTGCCTACCCAGGATGAGCGGAGATTGGCGATGTACGACTTGTGGTCCGCGTTGACAGAACTGTTTGCTATTGCTTGCCGGTGTTTTCGCAAGCCAACGTCGGAGTCATGTGACCTGGACGGCTTACTTCGGCGGTTCATCAAGCGCTTGGGTGGAGGTAGTGAGGATGAGGATGAGGTCATGCTCTCGTCGGGTCCACGCGCGTCAGGGCGCGAGGGATATGTGGTGAAGGTGGAAGCTGACGATAACCATCCGGGTTGTACTTGGCATCGGCTGGTACTCAACAGGTGATCGAGCGGAACAGGAGCATCGCGACAGTCAACGGGTTAGGGTGGTAGCGGTCCAGTTTTCGAGCAATTGGCGGTGCCGAATCGGCGACGAACCTTGGACGGAGTTCAAGAACGTCTTGGACAGACTAGCCTCAACCGAGAATTTGGTGATCGTTCCTTTTCCCTGGCTGCCATTCTAGAGGACACTCCGAAGAATGCGATCCGCGCATTACAGGACAGAGCTGCCCGAGGCTACATCACGAATGCTGTCAGCCCCGCAGCGTTAGGAATCGCCATTATGTCGATCGTGCGCTCGTTTGTAACCGGGGAAGGATTCTTGCGCCTGTTCAGCCGGGCTACGGTAGGGCCAATAGGCTATCTAGGTATCCGCGACATACACCGCCTGATCGAGCAGGAGAAACCGAACCCGCTACCATCATCAATCCGGGAGAGCATGATCGGGCACTTCGAAGTTGAGCCAATCGGGATCGGAAATATCGAGTCGATTCGGACTGCTGCTATCGTTTGAGGTCTGGTGTGTTTGTGGATTTGGGCTCTTGTTGGACCGGAGCGGTCTTGGACTGCGTCACGGGATTTGAGTTTGGGTTTTGATTCAAAAGGCCGACTGCGAGACCGCCCAACAGCGCGACAAGCGCGGCCAGTAGGAGAATATTCGCGGTCCGGAGTTTCGATACCGGCGCTCTTGTAGTTTGAGATCACACCACAGCTCGCCGGAGCATACAGCGACGAAGTCCTCTGTCGACCTGGCAGTGAAGGCAGCAGCAAAGTCATCGAGAGCACCGAGCTTTTGAAATGTCTCGTGAGGATTCAAGAATTCCCTAGCCGGTCCGCGGTACCCGACAAGATCGCGTGCGCTTCTCCAAACCCTGGAGGAGCCAAAGATCGCATAGGCTAGCGATCCCATCATACAGAACACTGCTACGACTATCAGCGAGGTCGCAATGCCCCGAACGGCTGTGGCCGTGCTGCCAAGGAGCTTATCAGCGGTAAAGAGCACTGCCGCTAGAAGGACGGCGTCCGCAGTAAGGACATTGTAACGCACGAGTGGCGTACGACGACCTGTAGGTGGTCACTCCGATCTATAAGCCATCGAAGCAGTTCCAGGCGATCTTTAATTTCCATGCAAGCGGATTATACCTCGCGCAGAAAGACCATGGTGGGCCAATTGGCCTTGTGGCGAGGGCCGAAATAGTGTCAAACCGAGGCGATGCTCGGGCGGGTCCGCGAGCCTGGATGCATCAGACAGCAAAGTGGTGCTCGCTGGGGAA
>CAWCMS010000005.1:0-756333 GCA_963796675.1 Terriglobia bacterium | reverse complement strand
GCTGCATTTCGCGGCCGCTGGCGGTGTCGCGGACCCACAGGTTGTAATCGCGGATGAAGGCGAGCTTGGCTTTGTCGGGCGAGAGCGCGGCGTTGGCGCCGAAGCCGCCGGGTCCGCCGCGGCCACCGCGTCCGCCGCCGTTGCCGCGAGCGTTGCCGTGGCGGTGCAGGCGTCACCGCCGTATCGCACCGCCTTGCTTGCCGGCGGCGCTGAAGCTGATGGATTGTCCGCCGGCCGAATCTGAATTTCGTTGAACGGCAGGTGGTGCGCGTCGAAGCGCGATCCGGAGGCGGAGGAGAGCGCGGCCGCGAGTTTTGCGTGGTCGAACGCCGGACGTCGCGTCCCGTTCGCCGGATCGACCAGCACGAATTCGGCGCCCTCCGGCGTGGTCACTCGATACCAGAACTCGTCGCCGGCGATCCAGGTGGGGCGGACGCCCGCGCGGTAGACCAGGGTTGGTGTCGTACGCCATGAACCGCTCGGCGTGGGCGTAATCGGCAGTGGTGTAGGCGCGCGGCTGGGCCAGGGCCGGCAGCGCGGCAAGGACGATCAGGAAGTAGCGGACCATTGGATCTCTCTCGCGAAATGATACCAAGCCGGCCGGGGTTACATCGCGCGCGAGGCCTGCGCGCGGCCCTTCCACATGCCGCCGGTGCCGCGCCAGTAGGCGATGGCGGATTGCACCGTGGCCGCCGAGTAGAACAGCGCGACCAGCGGCAGCAGCGGCGCCCAGAACCACGAGCGGCGATAGAAGCGAAGAATCGGGCACATAGCATATCGACATCAGCGCCCACGCCGCCGCGCCGTACCACGAGCCGCGCAGCGCCAGTACGGGCGGCGCCAGGTACGTCAGCAGCAGCCCGGCGACGGTACCCGCCAGCAGCAGCGCGGAGTAGCGCAACTGCGTGAACGCCGTGCGCGAAATCATGCGGCCGATCTCGCCGAAGGTTTCGTAGCGCCGGATGCTGCGGGTTTCCGCGCTGAGTCCGAGCCACACGCGTCCGCCGGAGCGCTTGATTTCGCGAGCCAGGGCGCAATCGTCGATCAGTTCGCCGCGGATGCGCGGCGATGCCGCCGATGCGCTCGAGCGCTTCGCGCCGCACCAGCATGCAGCCGCCCGCCGCTCCCGCCGTGCGGCGCCGCGGGTTCGAAATCCACGCCGGCGGATAGAGCAGGAAAAAGAAAAAGACGAAGGCCGGGACCAGCGCCCGCTCGGCGAGGCTCTCGGCAGCGGAGCATCGCCATGTAGGAGACCAGGTCATAGCCGCCCGCGGCTGGCGCGGGCCACCAGCTGCGGCAGACGTTCGCGGGCGGATGGACGATGTCGGCGTCGGTGACAGCAGGTAATCGGTCGCGGCGCGCAGCTTGCGCGACGCCCTGCGAGACCGCCCAGAGCTTGCCGGTCCAGCCCGCGGGCAGCGGGCGCGGCGGCGATCACGGTCAGCCTCGTCGGGCGGCGCGGCGGCGCGGGCGATGGCCGCCGTGCCATCGTCGCTCGCGTCGTCCACCAGCACGATGCGGAATTCGCCGGCGTAATCCTGTGCCGCGAGCGACTTCACCGCCCGGCCCACGGTTTCCGCCTCGTTGCGCGCCGGAATGACGGCAGCTACCGGGGGCGCGGGCAAAGCTACCGCGCCGCGCACCGGCTGCTCGCGCATCGTCCAGAAGCCGCCGCGCGCCGCCACCAGGCATACCCAGATCGCCAACACCGTGAGGCCCAGGACCATAGATCCGCATTATCTCCGGTTTTCCACGCGAATTCGCATTCCGACCCACCGGAAAGTGGGTATGCTGACAGCAGGAGGGCCTTATGTATCCGCTCAAGAAGGGGAAATTCGCACAGCAGGCGCACGTGGGCATTCCCGAGGGCACTTACGAAGAGGAGCACGGGCGCAAAGGTTTTTACGGCAAGAGCGCGCACCTCTACCACGCGCATCCGCCCACCGGCTGGATCCGCTTCGAAGGCAAACTGCGGCCGCACCTGTTCGACCTCAACCAGCTCTCGCCCACCGACCGCAACGACCCGGAAGGCATGCCGGTCGCGTTCCTCGGCAACCAGGACGTGACGCTCTACGTTTCGCGCCGCTCCGCAGCCGATGCCGTTCTATTACCGCAATGCCGATGGCGACGAGCTGATCTTCGTGCATCGCGGAAGCGGCACGCATCGAGACCGATTTCGGTCCGCTGCCGTTCGAGCCGGGCGATTACCTGGTGGTGCCCCGGGCCGTCACCTATCGCCTGATTCCGAATACGGTCGACAATTTCTTCCTCATCATTCAATCGCGCGCCGAATTCGAACAGCCGGATAAGGGCCTGCTCGGCCACCACGCGCTCTACGACCCCGGCGTCATTACCACGCCCGAGCCCGCGCCCCACCTGGACGACGACCGCGAATGGGAAGTGCGCATCAAAGTGGAAGACGAAATCTCGAAAGTGTTCTACCCGTTCAATCCGATCGATGTGGTCGGCTGGAAGGGCGACCTGACCGTCTGGAAGATCAACATGCGCGACATCCGCCCGATCATGAGCCATCGCGCGCACCTGCCGCCGAGCGCCCACACCACGTTCGTCACCGCCGGCGCGGTGGTGTGCAGCTTCCTGCCGCGTCCGCTCGAACAGGACGCCGCGGCGCTGCGCGTGCCTTTCTTCCACCGCAACACCGACTACGACGAGTTCATCTTCTACCACGACGGCGATTTCTTCAGCAAAGACAACATCAAGCCGGGCTACGCCACGCTGCATCCGCGCGGCATCCATCACGGCCCGCATCCCAAGGCGCTGGCCAACCAGGGGAAGAAGACGCAGACCGACGAGTACGCGGTGATGCTCGACGGCCTGAACCCGATCCACGTGCTGCCCGCCGGCGAGCAGGTGGAGTGGAAGGAATACTGGGCCAGTTGGATGGAGAAGCAGCCGGAACCGGTAAAATAGAGCTGCATGCCCATCGACCTGAAGCTTCTGGCACAATTCGACACCCCGACCATCTGCAATACCATCGAGCTCTTTGACGTGAGGGCGCGCAACACCGGCTATCTAGACGGCCGCATCCGCGCGAACTTCCCGGAGATGCCGCCCATGGTGGGCTACGCCGCCACCGCCACCATGCGCTGCGCCGAGCCGCTACAAAAAGGCGACGTCTATACCGCGCTTGACGAGCAGGTGGCGCGTTTCGCCGAGCTGCCCGGGCCGCCGGTAGTGGTCTATCAGGACCTCGACGACCCGGCCGTAGCCGCCACCTTCGGCGAAATCATGTGCACCACCTACCAATCCTTCGGAGCGGTCGGGCTGGTGACCAGCGGCGCCGCGCGCGACCTCGACCAGGTGCGCCGCATCGGCTTCCCGACTTTCAGTAACGGCGCGATCTGCTCGCATGGCTACAGCCACACGGTGGATCTGCACCGCGCCGTGCGCATCGGCGGCGTGACCATCTATCCCGGAGACCTGCTGCACGGCGACGTCAACGGGGTCACCACGATTCCCGCTGAAATCGCGAGCGAGGTCGGTGAGGCCGCGGCCGAATTCGTGAAGGCCGAAAGCATCCTGCTCGATTATCTGAAGGCCGGCACGCCCGAGATGAAGAAGTTCGGCGAAGTGCGGCTGGCCATGATGGACGCCCTCGCTGCGCTCGGCAGGCGCGTCCGCTCGAAGCGCGCCGTGGCGTAGTGGGAAATTGAATTCACCGCCGAGACGCAGAGAAGAATTGTTCTTAGTCTTCTCGGCGTCTCCGCGTCTCGGCGGTGAATCTATTCCTCGCCCCAGATATACTGGCTGAACCACTCGTAGTTGTGCTCCATCACGGCGCGCTGCTGCTTCGGCTTGTTGATGGGGTGTCCGAAGCCCTTGTAGAGAATCAGCTTGGACCGGCACGCCGCGATCCTTAGACGCCTGGTACAGCTCGATAGGAATTCGGCGGCGGCACGCGCTTGTCCTGGTCGCCGTGCTGGATCAGCGTGGGCGTCTTGCGCGCGATTCACGTACGTGATGGGCGACGTCTTGCGATAGATCTCCGGGTCCTCCCAGGGTGTGGCCTTAAGATACTGGCGCGTGAACGGGTGGATGTCGGTGTTGACATAGTACGTCGATCCAGTCCGAAATACCAGCGCCCACCGAGACCGCCTTGAAGCGGTCGCTGTAGTAGGTGATGAACGCCGAGATGTAGCCGCCTTCGCTCCAGCCCATCGACGCCCACGCGATCCTTATCCACCATCCCCTTGGCGATCAGGTAGTCGACGCCGCTGATGACGTCGGCATAGTCGCCCAGCCCCAGATTGCCGCACGTTGAGTGAGCGGAACTTTTCGCCGTAGCCCGCCGACCCGCGGTAGTTGGGCTTGAGAATCGAGCGCGCCCTTCGCCGCAAATCGCTCGACGGGATAGTAGCGGTCGGCCGACGCGACGGTGTATCGACGCCGGTCGGCCCGCCGTGGATCACCACCAGCAGCGGATACTTGCGGCGAAGGATCGTAGTCTGCGGGCTTGATGAGGATACCTTCGATCTCCGTGCCGTCGCCGGATTTCCATTGGATCACCTCGCGGGTGGCGAGTTGAAACTCCTTCTACTGCGCTGCATGAATCGGTCAGGTAACGCGGGTGAAAGTCCTCGACCGGGGCGAGACCAGACTTCCATGAATTGGTTCGGGCGCCGCGCCGGTGCCTGCAAGCGTGCGATGGTCTTTCGTGAAGACGCGCCTCCCATGCTGGTAATGGTCGGGGCCGCTGATGCGATGTACCGCGCCGCTTGCCGGGTCGAGACGGAAGATGTGCGCGTAGGTGCTGCTGCAGCGCGCCGAAGTAGATGCCGTCGGAGCCCCAATCGATCAGGTTGGCGTCTTCGTCGAAGGCGGCGTCAACACGCGCGGCTTTCCGCCATCGGCCGGAATCACGGCGATGTGCCGATTGGTGTAGTAGAAATACTGGCTGCCGGAAGACGTCACGTACGCGATCTGTCTTCCGTCGGGCGACCACTTGGGGCTGCCATTCGGTCCGTGCCGTCGAGCAGTTTGCGGACGTGGCGATCGGTGAGGTCCACCAGGTAAATCTGCTCGGTATCCTGCGAGCCCAGGTCGGGATCGCGCGTCGCGCTGAAGGCGATCCGCTTGCCATCGGGCGACCAGGCGAATCCGCGACACAGTGAAGTCGCTGCCCGAGGTCAGCGCTTCCGGCTTGGGAAGTTGCTTGGCATCCGCGGGAAATTCGGCGGGAACCGCCACGCTCCAGAGGTGCTTCATGTCGTAATCGGCGCCCACGATCGAGAACTCGCCGTACTTCTCGGTGCGGTCCTTGCGCGCCTTCGATTCGGCGCTGCTCGCGAGATAGGCGATCGACCGGCCGTCCGGCGACCATTCCGGCGAGCCCGCGCCGGCTTCCTCATTGGTAAGCCGGAAGGCCTCCCCGCCGTTCACCGCGATGATGTAGATCTGGCGCTTGCCGTCGCGATCGGACACGAAGGCGATGCTGCGGGAATCGGGCGACCATCGCGGGCTGCTGCTCGCTTTCTTGCCGCTGGTGAGCGCGTATCGCTCGCCGGTGGCAGGAACGGCGATCCAGATCTGCTGCACGAATTCGTTCTCGTCCCAGTTGGCCTGCTGTACGGTGTAGGCGACGTAGCTTGCCGTCGGGCGAAATCTCGGCGCCCGAGCCGATTGCATGCTGAGAGACTGATCGATGGTTGGGACCGCGGCGCCCAGGGAGGCGGCGGCCAGAAGCGCGGCGGCCAGAGCTTTCGATACCATGCCGCACATTATAGACGCTGCCGCGACTCTGCTACATTTGGTAGAACCATGAGCAGCATTCCTTCGTGGGACCAGTATTACGTGGACATCTGCAAAGTAGTGGCCACCCGCAGCAAGGACCCGAATACGCATGTGGGCTGCGTGATCGTCGGCCCGAGCCACGAGATCCGCTCGACCGGCTACAACTCCTTCCCGCGCGGAATCCGCGACGACGTCCCCGAGCGGCTGGTGCGTCCGACGAAGTACCTATGGATCGAGCACGCCGAGCGCAATGCCATCTGCAACGCCGCGCGCGCCGGCACCGCGACCGAAGGCTGCACAATCTACGTCGAGATCATGCCATGCATGGACTGCGCGCGGGCGATCGTGCAGGCGGGCATCGTCGAGGTAGTAGTCTCCTCCGAACGGATGACGCAGTATTCCAGCGCCTACTACGACGAGCATTTCCGTATGGTGGAAGTGCTGCTCGCAGAGGCAAAGATTCGCGTGCGCCGCGTGTAGGCGGAGGGGCTGGGTTGGTCACATGAGCGCTCATGAAACACTCACTCACGCAACGCAGCAAAATATCGCTCGGGGCTGGACTGTTTCTTTTGGCCCCGATGGCGGCCCTTGTCTTTCCGGTCGTTGCTCACGGGAAGGCGAAAGAGATTCACTGGGTGCGTCTATCGAGTGCCCGGGGCGAGCTACCGGTTCCGGGAGAGTCGCACGAACAGACCGGTGACCTGATTGCTCGTCTGGACAGGGACAGCCCCAATGCCGATTTCGTGCTGAGTTTTCGAGTTGTGGCGCCGGCGGTCGTGTGGTATCGCCGGACGCCAAAAGGTTGGGATCGGTATGTCATCGAAAAGGAGTTCCTGCCCATTGAAGCGGGAGGCGCGGCTTATGATATCGATGGAGATGGCGACCTCGATATCGTCTTCGGCAACGACTATCAGGGCGACAAACTCTGGTGGTGGGAGAATCCGTATCCGCACTTCGACCCCAACGTCCCATGGAAGCGGCATCTCATCAAGACGGGCGGAGCGCACCAGCATCACGACCAAATCTTCGCCGACCTGAAGGGAACCGGCAAACCGCAGCTCATCTTCTGGAACCAGGGCGCGAAGAGTTTGTTCCTCGCCGAAATCCCCAAAGATCCACGGAACACCGAACCGTGGCCGTATACCACAATTTTTTCCGGCAACGCGGGAGAAGGCGTCGCGGGGGCGGCCTTGTATGCCGAGGGGCTCGACGCGTACGACATCGACGGCGATGGCCGCGTCGATCTGCTCGCTGGAAACTACTGGTTCAAATACGAAGGCGAGAACCGGTTCAAGGCGATTCGGGTCGGCACGATCGGAGGACGCATCCGCGCCGGCCGATTCAAGCGCGGCAAGTATCCGCAGATCGTCATTGCTCCCGGCGACGGCAGCGGTCCGCTCAAGATTTACGATTGTCAGGGCGATCCAACCGACCCGAAGGCATGGGTAGGCCGAACGCTCCTGGATCGCGACATGATCCACGGCCACACCCTCGATATCGGAGATGTGGACGGAGACGGGAACCTGGATATTCTGGCTGCCGAACAGGGCAAATGGAAGAATGGTCCGCAGGCCCTCGATAACCCCTCCGCGACGGCATGGATTCTCTATGGCGACGGCATGGGCAACTTTCGCACTACCGTTCTGGATGTCGGGGAGGGTTGGCACGACGGCAGGATTGCGGACCTGGATGGCGACGGCGACATGGACTTGTTGCAGAAGCCCTATGCCTGGGGCGCTCCACGCGTCGATGTGTGGCTGAATAACGGGACCGGCAAACTGAGGAAGACACACCGGAAATGCTGCCGCTGATCCCGAATGGAGGTACCAGGAGGACGGTAGTTTAGTTGCCTCTATTGGCCTCCGCCGAGTTCGACGCAGGATCCCCCTCGGAATCTACGCGGCGATAAAAACGGTGGCTGCAGCCACGGCAACGCCATGGAGTCCGGTGAAAATGGGACATGAACGCGTCACGCCATCCGCGGGCATGAGAAGGGCGTAAATCTCTCCCGCCGCAAGCCGGACAACGTGCGACCTCGACCTCGTCCGCTTCCGCTTCGCTCAAAGCCTTTAGAATCCTCCCGGGTTCGGTACCTGCTTTCAAATTACCAGAGTCGTCCCGGTTCTATCGTAGTGTAGAGAAAAATTGTTCGATAGTGTACACTTACGAAAGAGCCAGACCCCAGAAACTTGTTCCCGCCCTCGTCTTGCTGCTGAAGTTTCACCCTCAAAATTCCAGGCTGGCAAAAGGCAGGCCCCATGCCGGACGAACAACCCCATTTCGGAAAGTGGAGCAAGGAAGAACTGCGGAACGCGGAGTCAACGGCGAGCCGCTTCCTCTCGGACAACAGTGAACCCATCGCGGAAGCGATGGGCGCGAAGGCCCGATTCCTGGACGCTCTGATCCAGCGCATTTCTAGCCCGAATGCCGGACTCGAGGAGCGTTTAGAATACTTTGCGCGGATTTCGGAGATTGCGCGGCTGATCGAGGCGGACGCCAACGGCTTCTTCGAACTGGCCTCGCAGCCGGTGGTCGCCCGCATTCTGGGCAGCGTGCCGCAGGAATAGGGCGGCCTAGAGCTTTTCGAGGTCGGCCGGCTCGCCGACATTTCTGGCCGGTAACCGACGGGTCGATCCCTCGCAGAAGCCCGGTGAGCACCCCGCCGACGCCACGTTTCGATAAAGCGGGTCACGCCTCGGGAGGCCAGCAGGCGGATCGATTCCACCCAGCGCACCGGGTTCGGCACCTGCTGGTAAAGGCCTTCGCGGGCTTCGGCGCCCGTGCGGATTTCGCGCGCCTGCCAGTTGTTTACCAGCGGACATCGCCAGGTCGCGAAACTCCGTGGCATCCAGATCGGCCCGCAGCCGTTCCTGCGCCGGCGTCATCAGGGAACAATGGAATGGCGCGCTGACCGGCAGCAGCACCGCGCGCCTGGCTCCGGCCGCTTTGGCCAGTTCCACCGCGCGGTTCACCGCGCCGGCATGGCCCGGCAATCACCACCTGGTCGGGCGAATTGAGGTTGGCGGCGCTGACCACTTCGCCCTGCGCGGCCTGCTCCAGGATCCCGTCCAGTTTTCCTTCCGGCAGTCTCAGTATCGCCGCCATTGCGCCCACGCCGGCGGCACCGCTTCCTGCATGTAGCGGCCCGCGCTTGCGCACCAGCCGCACCGCGTCGGCGAATCGCAGGCTGCCCGCCGCCACCAGCGCGGAGTATTCGCCCAGGCTGTGGCCGGCGACGTAATCGGGCGTCAACCCCGTTCCTGCGAAGCACTGCCAAGGCCGCCATGGAGACCGTGAGCAGCGCGGGTTGCGTGTTCTCGGTGAGCTTGAGCTGGTCCTCGGGACCTTCGAAGCAGAGTCGCGAAAGCGCGAAGCCGAGCGCATCGTCGGCCTCCTCGAATACACGTCGCGCGACGGCAAATTGATCGGCGAGGGCCTTGCCCATTCCGGCCGCCTGCGAGCCCTGGCCGGGAAAGAGAAACGCGGTTTTCGGTGTCAAACGTTGATTATAACCGCGTTACAACGGCATGTCGGACGCGGTCATCGGGGATTTGCCATGCGGTCGAGGAGCGCCAGCAGTTCCCAATGCCCGGTAAGCGACAGGCGGGCGCACGATTGGCCGGCGCCGATATGGACAGTCCAGGCGTCAGCGATCCATGGCCTCGAACAGGTCTTCGTCGGTGCGATCGTCTCCCGCGGCGAAGACGAAATCCGCCGGCCCGCAAAGCTCGACAATCCTCCGGCCGGCCGTGCCCTTGTGCACCCAGTGGGGCGCACCTCCACGATCTTCCGCCCGGAGATGGCGTGCAGTTCGGTCCCCGCCAAGTGGCCTTCGAGCGTCGCCAGCAGTTCCCGCCGCCAGCAGCTCGCCGAGGTCCGGGTCGGACATCGGCGGTAGTGCCAGACCAGGGCGTATTCCTTTTCTTCGATGAAGCTGCCGGGCGCGCGCTCCGTGAAGCCTTGGAATACCGCGCGGACGCCTTCCATCCACTGGCGCGACTGTCCGGCGCGCGCGGGCTCCCATTCCGCCGAGTTTGCCGGCCGCAGCAGGGCTCCATGTTCGGCGGCCATCGAGAGGCGGGCGAGCCCGCCGAACCAACGGTCCATGTCGCGGCGCGGGCGGCCGGAAACAATCGCCACCGAATTCGATTCCACGGCGACCAGCGCCTCGATCAGGCAGCAGAAGACCCGGCGTGGGGGCGGCGTCCTCCGGGCGGTCGAAGTAGCCGACCAGCGTTCCGTCGTAATCGAGCAGCAGCAGGCGCCGCTCGGCGGCATCATAGGCATCGATCAGGGCGGTTTGCGCTTGGGTTTCCACTGAGGACGATTTTATCTAACACTTCTTAACATTCGTTTTCGGGAATTGCTGCGTCGATCTAAATGACAAGACCCCAGCGAGAAGGGCCGCTCGGAGCTGCGAACCTCTTTGGCAGCCAGAGCGGCCCTTCCTCGTCCGCATATCGTCCAACGTCCGGCAGAATCAGGCAAACAATCGGAAGGATCGGGATACCTCCGCCGAACCCACCGCCCCTAAGCTGGAAAAGAGGAAAGAACAATGCAAAAGCGCAAACTGGGCAAGAGCGGGTTGGAGGTTTCGGCTCTCGGGCTGGGTTGCATGGGTATGAGCTTTTCGTACGGCCCGCCCAAAGACAAGCCGGAGATGATCGCCCTGCTGCGGGCAGCCGTGGAGCGGGGCATCACGTTTTTCGACACGGCCGAAGTCTACGGCCCGTATTTGAACGAAGAACTGGTAGGCGAAGCGCTGGCGCCTTTCCGCGAGCAGGTGGTGATCGCGACCAAATTCGGCTTCGCTCTGCGGCCGGACGGTGCGCCGGGATGGGTCGGCCTCGATAGCCGTCCGCAGCACATCCGCGAGGCGGTGGAGGGTTCGCTGCGGCGGCTCAGAATCGAGACGATCGACCTGCTCTACCAGCACCGCGTGGATCCCGAACGTGCCGATCGAAGACGTGGCCGGCACGGTGAAGGATCTGATCGGCCAGGGCAAGGTCCGGTACTTCGGCCTTTCCGAAGCCGGAGTCGCGACCATTCGACGCGCGCACGCGGTGCAACCGGTGGCCGCGCTACAGAGCGAGTATTCGCTGTGGACCAGGACACCGGAAAAGGAAGTGATCCCGACGCTCGAAGAACTCGGCATCGGCCTGGTCCCGTACAGTCCGCTGGGTAAGGGATTCCTGACCGGCAAGATGGACGAAAACACGACGTTCGCAGGCAACGACTTCCGCAGCACGTTACCCCGTTTCACGCCCGAGGCGCTCAAGGCGAATCAGGCGCTTGTCCAACTGCTCACCTCCATGGGAGAGCGTAAAAAAGCGACTCCCGCGCAGATCGCGCTGGCGTGGCTGCTGGCGCGAAAGCCGTGGTTCGTGCCGATCCCCGGCACCACGAAGCTCCATCGGCTGGAGGAGAATATCGGCGCTGTAGACGTCGAGCTGACCACCGCCGATATCGAGGACATCGACCGAGCCGCCGCCGGAATCACCGTGCAAGGCGACCGGTATCCCGAACATCTGGAGCGCATGACGGGACGTTGATCGAACGATAGGAGCGGCCGCACCCGCCATAGGACGAGTGCGGCCGCTTTGATTTCAGAAGCTGAGTTTCAGCGCCAACTGCCCGATCCGCGGGGAGTTCGCGCTTGTGATCTGCCCGAAGCTGCCCGAGTTCAGGGCAGTTACCGGGTTGTTGAAGTTCGTGTGGTTGAAGACGTTGAAGAATTCGGCCCGGAACTGCGCGGTCACTTTCTCCTTGATGGAGAACTGCTTCATCAGTCCGAAGTCGATATTCGCCATGCCCGGTCCGCGCATGAAGTTACGGGATGACGTACCGAAGGTTCCCAGCGCATTCGATGCGAAAGCGGCAGTGTTGAAGTATTGCCTGATCATCTGCGCTTCCGAACGGCCGGAGTCGAGATAGGGATCGCCGATCAGGTCCGCGCGATCGACGCCATCGCCGCTGCGCGAATTGTCGACTCCGGAGGTAATCGTGAAAGGTGAGCCGTTCTGCAGCGTCACGATGCCTGTCGATTCCCACCCGCCGACTGTGTGCCGAAGCAGCGAGCTGCTGTTTTTCAGGGTAGGCAGCGCCCACACGAAAGACGCAACGAAGCGCTGGCTATGATCGAAGTCGGATAGTCCGCGATTGGCGCTCAGACTGGTCGGGATGAGCGGCGTGCCTTGCCCCGGTTCGGCATCGGTGGAACCGATGTCGATCGATTTCGACCACGTGTAGCTGAGTTCGAACGAGACGCTCTGCGCCACGCGGCGTTCGGCCGCCAACTGCAGGGCGTTGTAGTTGGAGTTCCCGTCGGATGGCGCGTTCAGCACTTCCCCGAAACTCGAGTACGGTCGCCGCTGCTGCGTGTTCGCCACCGTGGCGCCGGCCATGTACTGCGCGTAATTCACGTCGGTCACGTAGGATAGGTGCCGGCCCTGGTTCCCGATGTAGCTGGCACGCACCGCGGTATTCCTCATGAGCTCGCGCTCCACCGTGAGGTTGAAGCTCTCCTGGTAGCTCGGCATCCAGCCTTGCGAAAAGACGCCGAACTGCCCCAGCGGAAGCAGAAAGGCCACATCCTTCGAGGGCACGAGCGGCGCGTAAGAAGCCGGGAACGGATTGGTGGTTCCGGCATACGGATTGGAGAAGTTGACCCCGTAGAGCGTGACCTGGTCGCTGAAGGGCGCCGAATCCACGAAGGTGTTGTACTGCTCGGTCCACATCGGATTCCAGAACAGGCCGAATCCGCCGCGCACCACGGTCTTGGGGTCGAGACGGTAGGCGAAGCCAAACCGCGGCGCCAGGACTCCCATGTGCGAATTGAAGCCGCCATCCGGGCAGCCGGGATCCCCGGCCAGCAGGTAGCCCGCCGGAGCATTGGGGAATCGGGTGGATTGCGCCCCGGGGGCGAAGCACTCCACGCGGCCCAGATCGTCGTGCGGCGGCAGCATCGGATCCCAGCGCAGACCCAGGTTCAAGGTCAGGTTCGAAGTCACGCGGAAGTTATCCTGCGCGAAGAATCCCCACTGGTTTTCCCGCAGCTCTTTGTACTCGCCGCCGCCTTGCCAGAACTGGTAGACGCTGCCGAGCATGTAGTCCGCCATGGCATTGCCGCTGATCGAGCCGTTGAAGGTGAATTGCCCCATCTGGCGGAATTCGTTCTTGATGCTGTTCGAGGTGTGGATCACGGATCCGCCGAATTTCAATTCATGCCGTCCGTGGACCCAGGTCAGCGTATCCGACCATTGGAGATTTCGTTCGTGCAGGTCATACTGCCATCCCGGACGCGCGGTGAATCCGCCGGAGATGCTGATGTAGACCGAAGACGGGTCCGGCACCGCGATGTTCTGTACGCCCGCGTGAGCGAAATCGAGAGGCAGGGTGACCGATCCCCAGTCGTTGAATTGACGGTCGGCCCGCAAGCCGAATGTGAAGCTGTTCAACACGCTCGGCGAGATCATGTAGACATCGCCCAGGGAGAACTGGCTGTACGGCTGAAGAGAGTTCGCGACGCCCGCGCCGGTCATCGTGGCGTAGTCATTCACGTTCCCGGTGAACGGCTGGTTGAAGTGATTGTAGAAGTACTTGCCGGTGACGCGGTGCTTGCCTACGACCCAATCGACCTTGCCGGTATATTCCTGCTGATTGTTGATGGTCGGAGTGCCTTCGAAGCGGGAGCCGTCCGCGGTGCCGGGGTCGGGCAGGTATTTCAGGAACGCGACCGCAACCGGATTCAGGCGGGAACCGGGAATCTGATTGCCGGGAAACGGCGTGTTGGTGAGCGGGTCGATGACGGATTTGGTGAT
Organism: Terriglobia bacterium; assembly: GCA_963796675.1. GTDB lineage: Bacteria > Acidobacteriota > Terriglobia > Bryobacterales > Bryobacteraceae > CAWCDJ01. Next base: position 742,762 of record CAWCMS010000005.1, on the reverse strand, counting down.
CGCCGAGAAATTTCCCGTGCGCTCCGCCGTGGTCGGAAGGAACTGCTTGGTGAGCGACGCGTTGCTGCGCGTGGTGGTACCCTGCGCGGCGAAAAAGAAGAAGAGCTTGTTCTTGATTACCGGTCCGCCGAAGGTGCCGCCGAACTGATTGCGCTTGAGCGAATCCGTGGTGGCCGCGAAGAAGTTGCGCGCATTCAGATCGTAATTGCGCATGAATTCGAATGCCGAGCCGTGAAACTGGTTGGTTCCGGATTTGGTGACCGCGCTGACCACCGCGCCCGTGGCGTTGGCATACTCGGCGCTGAAATTGTTGGTCTGGATGCTGAACTCCTCCACTGCATCCGGGTTCGGAAACTCCCCGCTGTAATTCTGGTACGAGTTGACGTTGGTGGCGCCATCGAGCATGAAATTGACGCCGGTGTTGCGGCTTCCGTTGACCACGAAGGCGTTACCCACAACACCGGCCGAAGATACCGTCTGCACGACGCCTGCCTGAACGGTCATGAGCTGGGTAATATCGCGGCCGTTCAAGGGCAGGTCGACGATTCGCTGTCGGTCGATCACGCGATTGATCGTTCCACTCTGCGTATCGACGAGCGGCGCTACGGCGCTGACGGAGACCTCCTGCGAAACCTTGCCGACCGCCAGTTTGATATCGATGGTTGCGTTGTCGCCCACCGCCAGAACCACACCGGAATGGGTCACCGCGGAAAATCCATCCTTGGAGACGACGACCCGGTAATTGCCCGGCGGCAGCAGCGGTACGGTGTAGAATCCGTCGGTGTTGGACTGGACCGCGCGGACGCTGCCCGTGTTGACCTCGGTCACCGTGACTTGGGCGTCCGGTACGCGGCCGCCGCTGGTGTCCAATACCGTGCCCACGATCTGGGCGGTCTGGCCCCACCCGACCCCGGCCAGCGAAAGCACTAGAAAGAGAAGTGAAAATGCACGTTTGGCAAACAGACAGCAATTTCGTGTTTTCATAGCGTGACCCCTCCGTTTTGACAAAAAATTGGTCTGAGCGCCGGGATGATCCGGCGCCCGCGGTTAAGACGCGAGTGAACCCAGGGTGGCGGCGTCCCAGCGTGGCTCCGAGGCCACTTCCACTCCATGCAATTTCGAATAGGCCGCTTTGACGGTATCCCCAGGGACCGTGCGGCCCACGGCATCCACCACGCCCGCCAGGACCGTGCGCGGCGGACCCGGCAATTCGGTCAGATCCGTATGGCGCAGGATGCCTGGCACAAAATTCGCGAGCGGATGCGTGTAGTACTCCGTTTCCACCACATTGCGGAACGATAACAGGCCGCCGGCGGCATAGAGCGCCGTAAACTTGCCGTCGATCGCGGCGGCGAACTGCGCGGGCACCGTCATCTCGCCTCTGGCGGCGACGACCAGCGGATGATTGGCGACGCCTTCGTGGTTGCGGAGTGCCTGGAGAACCGCAAGAATGTCGGTGACCCGCTGCCCCACCAGCGGCTTGCCGAGAATCAGCGATGCCCAGGCCCAGTCTTCCTCCCGCGCATGGCTGGCGGCATGGTGGCCGTTTCCCCGTCCCATCTCCGGTGTAAGGTCGCCCACGCCGCGCAGGTCGGGCGCGCACACGATGTGGCCTTCCTCTGCCAGCGCCTGGTACAAGCCGCCTTCGGCCCAGCCGCCATTGCGGCCTGAGGGCTCGAGCACCAGGAGCACCGATTTGACCGGCGTGCCACTCCTGGGCCGCAAGAGCCACGCCGGGATGCGAACCGCCGGAGCGGAGAGAATTTCCAACGCTTCGATGCTGCCGGTGAGCGAGGGCACCCTCTTGAGCACCCGCGCGGACAGGCCCGGCGCCGGAGATTCCGCCTTGAGTAGAGCTTTCAGGTCCGCTGGAGATTGTGGTTTGTCGAGCTCCGAGCGCGTGATCGCGAACGGGGTCGTGCTGGAGAAGGAACGCACCATGCTGCCCGAGTCGGAAACCCACAGGGTTGGATCGTCTTCGAGCTTGGTCGGCGGCTCCACTTCGATCCGCTTCGATTCATCCTTCAGCCATCGCGCGAACCAGTTGTAGACCAGCAGGCGCGTGTCATAGGAAAGAGCGTGCGGCAGCGGCGTCCCGCCCCAGGCAAGGCGTTCCTCATGGCCCAGGACGCTGTAGATCTTGCGTAGCTTGCGGAATTCTTCCCAGCCGCTCGAAAGGTAGTTCGGCGAGTAGGTCCCGAAGAAATCCCGATCGCTGACGCTGACCAGGAGCGGCTTTGGAGCCAGCGGATAGAGCAGGTCCCAGCGGTCGAACCCCAGCGGACCGGAGCCCACGAAATCCTGCTCGGCATCATCGGTCGAACCCGGCGCGTCGAACTTGGCGCAGGCGAAGTTTTCCGTAATGCCGCTGCAAACCACCGCCGCGGCAATCCGGTCGTCCACGGCGGCAAGGAACATGGTGGTCGTTCCGCCGCCGGATTGGCCAGTGGCGCCGATGCGCTTGGCATCCACCATCGGATGCGCGGCCAGTACATCCAGGCTGCGGATGGCGTCCCAGACTTGCATGCGAGTCGCGGACTGGCCCACCAGCAGCATGGGGCGGCCGGCCTGCGTATGCTCTCCGGTGGGCCCGGGGCTCCGCCTGCCTCCGGGTGCGTTGGTGTAATAGATTCGCTCGCCCTGGCCCATGGGGTCGAAACCGAGAACGAGATATCCCAATTGCACCAGCCCCTGAATGCATCGCTGGTAGGTGGCGGCAGCTTTGCCGTTGACGCTGTGCCCCATCTGAAACAGTACGCCGGGATAGGGCGGCCGGTAGGCTTTCGGGATATAGAGATTGGCGGAGACGAAAAGGTTCGGCTGGCTTTCGTACAGCAGTTTCTCTACGCGATATTGCTCCCGCTCAAAACTGCCCACGGTTCGCACGTTGAGCGGCGTGCGCTCCGGTGCGCCGCCGACGAGTTTCCAGAAGGTTTCGCGAGTCCACTGCTGCCTGCGCCGTACGGCGCCCGGCGTGGTCAACGTGGCTAAATGCTGGTTTCGCATTTGAAACGCCCGTTCCGCCAGTCGCTCGAGATACTCCGGGAGACAGCGAAAGTAATCCGGGTATGCGACCCCCGGATAAGTGGTGGTCTGGGGCGGGGCCGATTCAGCCCGCAAGGAACTAAGTAGTGGAATAAAGGAGCTGGTACCCAATAGATCGCGGCGTGTCATAGTATCGACTCTTGACCACCGTTGCGTGCGGTGGTGATGACGCCCCGTTAGTAGAAGAAGGTCTGGCTTCGGATGACGACGGCCGTGACCGTTCGTTTTCTATATGAAACCAATGACCCTCAAGTAAAACGCTTAACGACGACTTTACGCTAATAAGGCGCGGAGTGTCAATCTCAGTTGACACACTCGATGTGCCGGGCTACGATTCGTCGTCTAAGCCGCCCTATGCTACAAGCTGCTCTGTTTGAGAACGCGAGCGTCCGGATCTACCGGTCGAACGAGGCGCTAGGCCAGGCCGCGGCGGAGCACGCAGCCGTGCTGATCCAATCCGCAATTGCGAAGTCCGGACGCGCCCGGATCATGGTGGCCACGGGGAATTCGCAGCTCAGCCTCGCCGCGGCGCTGGTATTGCATAGCGAGATCGACTGGCGGCGTGTCGAAGTGTTTCACATGGACGAATACGCCGGCATCTCACCCGAGCATCCTTCGAGCTTCCGTTATTGGATCCGGACCCGGATCGAAGAGAAGGTGCATCCAGCCCGCATGGAGTATATCGAGGGCGACGCCTCCGACCTCACAGCCGAGGCGTCCCGCTACGCTGCCTTGCTGGCAGAGGCCCCGATCCACCTCGCGTTCGTCGGCTTCGGCGAAAACGGCCACATTGCTTTCAACGATCCCGGCGTGGCGGATTTCGCGGATCCCCTGGCGGTGAAACTGGTAGCACTCGATGACGCCTCGCGCAGGCAGCAGGCGGGTGAAGGGCACTTCCCCGATTTTGATTCGGTGCCGCGCGAAGCGCTCACCGTCACCTGCTCCAGCCTCTTCCGCGCCGATGCCTGGGTCTGTGTCGTGCCCGAACAGCGAAAAGCGGAGGCGGTGCGCCGCGCGCTTACCGGGCCGATCACGCCCGCGTGTCCCGCGTCGCTCGTCCGGCGGCATCCGAACGCCACGGTCTTCCTCGACCCCGACTCCTCGTCACTCCTCGGCAGTTAGAATAAGGCATGACCCTGCCGGTTTGCGATCTTCGCTCGGCGCTGCGCCTGCTCGAAAATACTCCCGGCCAGTTGTTGCGCACGGAGACGCCGGTCGATCCCAACGCCGAACTCGCGGGAGTCTACCGCTACGTGGGCGCCGGCGGGACAGTGGTCCGCCCCACGAAGACCGGGCCGGCGATGCTGTTCGAAAACGTCAAAGGCTATCCGGGCGTGCGGGTGCTGGCCGGTCTAATGGCCACCCGCGAGCGCACCGCGCTGCTGCTCGGCTCCGATCCGCACACCATCAACCGCGAGTTGCTGCGCGCCCTCGATGCGCCGGTCGCACCGGAATCGCTGCCGGAGCGAACCCCCGCACCGTGCCAGGAAGTGGTTCACCTCCCGCCGCTCGACATCCTGAAGCTCATACCCGCGCCCACGAACACGCCGCTCGATGCCGGCCCGTTCTTCACCCTCGGCGTGCTGCGCGCCACCGACCCCGAGACCGGCGCGCACGATGTCACCATCCATCGTATGTGCGTACAGGGGCCGGACAAGCTCTCGATCTTCTTCGCGCCCAGCCGCCACATCGACGTCTTCCGCCAGAAGGCCGAGGCTGCGGGTAAGCCGCTGCCGGTTTCGATCTCGATCGGGCTCGACCCTGCTGTCTACCTCTCGGTGAGCTTCGAGGCGCCCACCACGCCGCTCGGCTTTGACGAGCTGTCGATCGCGGGGGGGCTGCGCGGTAAGGCTATTCAACTGGCGCCATGCCTGACGCAGCCGGAATACGCGATCGCCCACGCCGAGTTCGTGATCGAAGGCGAGATTCTGCCGGGCGAGCGCATCCGCGAAGACGTGCTCACCAACACCGGCCACGCCATGCCCGAGTTTCCCGGCTACAACGGCCCGGCCAATCCCTCGCTGCCGGTGATCCGCGTAACCGCCGTCACGCATCGGCGGAATCCCATCATGCAGACGATTGTCGGACCCGGCGAGGAGCACGTCTCGCTCGCAGGCATCCCCACCGAGGCCAGCATTCTCCGCATGACGGAGGCCGCCATGCCCGGACGCGTCCTCAACTGCTACGCGCACTCGGCGGGCGGCGGCAAGTTCCTCGCCATCCTGCAATTCAGGAAGACGAAGCCGGTCGACGACGGCCGCGCGCGTCAGGCTGCGCTCATCGCCTTATCCGCCTTCCACGAGTTGAAGCACGTGGTGCTGGTGGATGAGGACGTCGACCTGTTCGACACCAACGACGTGCTCTGGGCGATGACCACGCGCTACCAGGGCCCGCGCAGCACCATCTTCATCCCGGGCGTAATTGGGCACCCGCTCGATCCGTCGCAGGACCCCGCCTTCAGCCCGGATATTCCGTCGCGCGGCATCACCAGCAAGACGATTTTCGATTGCACCGCGCCGTTCGCGATGAAAGCGGAATTCGTTCGCGCGCAATTTCTCGAAGTCGACCCCGGACCCTTCCTGAAACCTTCCACCCGGCCGTTCACGGACTGACTTGATGGCGCCATTCCGCCCCCTGTTCCGCAACCCGCACCTGCAGACCATCGCCGGGCACTATTGGCGCTCGAATCACGCTGCGCAATCCGCACCGGCCGTCCGCCGCCGCTTCCAGACCGAGCCGGGCGTGCAGGTGGAAGTCCTCACCAACCGTCCCGTGGGAGAGGCGGCCGGAGAGCTCGTGCTGGTGCACGGGCTCGAGGGATCTGCCGAGGCATCCTACATGGAGCGACTGAGCGCCGCGGCCGTCGCGGAGGGCTTCGCCGCGCACCGCTTCAACCTGCGGACCTGCGGCGGAACCGAGCGCCTGGCCGAGACGCTGTACCACGCCGGCCTCACCAGCGATCTGCTTTCCGTACTCCGCGCGCTGCGCAGCGAAGGCAGCTCGCCGCTGTTCTTGGCCGGCTTCTCGCTGGGCGGCAACGTGGTTCTGAAACTCGCCGGCGAACTGGGTGAAACGGCACCGGACCTCATTTCCGGCGTGGTGGCGGTCTCGACGCCGCTCGATCTCGAAGCCTGCTCGCGGCGCATTTCGCATCCTTCCAACCGCATCTATGAAATGCGCTTCGTGCGGCGGATGATTGCGAGGCTGCGCGCCACCGGCCGCTACACTGCCGCGGATTTCACGGGTCTACGAACCGTCCGCGATATCGACGACCGGATTACCGCGCCTTCCTTCGGCTTCGGCAACGCGGCCAACTACTACCGGACGCAATCGGCCATGGAATTTCTGAACGCCATCCGCGTGCCGGTGATGCTAATCCAGGCGAAGGACGATGTGTTTGTTCCCTTCGACGTTTTCGAAAGATCGCAAGTCCGGTCGAACCCACGGATCGAGTTGCTCGTAACCGATTATGGGGGCCATCTCGGATTCCTCGGCCGATCGCCCGAGCGCTTTTGGGCCGATGCAGCGATAATGGATTGGATTATCACGCGGAACACGGTCAGTCAGCCGGCCGGTTCATGGAGGGTCGAATGAACACACACGCGTCGTTTTGGGAAGCTGTGATGGGGGCTCTGCAGTCCCTGCGCGGCAGCAAACTGCGCAGTTTCCTGACGTTGCTTGGGATCATTCTGGCCACCACCACCCTCATCGCGGTGATGTCGGTGATCTCCGGGATGGACGTCTACATCGCGCAGAACGTCTCCAAGATGGGCGCGGACGGCTACCGCATGACTCGCATCGTCATGATGCAGTGGGACCCGAAGAAGTACCTGGAGATGTTGCGCCGCAATCCGCAACTGACCCGCGAGGAGTTCGAATTTCTTAAATCGCGAGCCACCCTTACCCGGGAACTCGGCATGGTGGCCAGCCGCGGAGTGACGCTGAATAGCGGCTCCCAGACCTCCGAGGGCGTTCAATTGATGGGCGCCTCTCCGAACGTCGCGGTGATCCTCGATTTCGAGGCCGACCAGGGCCGCTTCTATTCCGAGATCGAAAACAACCGGCGGATGAGCGTCGCCTTCATCGGCAAGGACGTGGCGGACAAGTTCTTCCCCGGAGGCGATGCGGTCGGACGGACGCTTTCGGTCGAGGGCATTCCGTTCCAGGTTCTTGGCGTCGCCAAGGCGAAAGGCTCGGTCTTCGGCCAGTCGCAGGACAACTTCGTGATCGTTCCCGCCGAGACCTATTTCAAGGTCTGGGGCGCGCGCAACGGTATGGATTACGCCGGCGTCGCACTGGACCATGCTCATCTGCTCGAAGCGCAGGATGAAGCGCGCTCGCTGCTCCGCGCGTACCGCCATCTGGGGCCGAAAGACGACGATACCTTCTCCATGGTGAATTCGGATTCGCTGGTGAACTTCTGGAACCAGTTGACCGGTGCGATCGCCGCCACCGCGGTGGGTGTGGTTTCGGTATTTATGGTGGTGGGCGGCGTGGTCATCATGAACATCATGCTGGCGGTGGTCACGGAGCGCACGCACGAAATCGGCATCCGCAAATCGGTGGGTGCGCGGAAACAGGATATCCTCAACCAGTTCCTGGTGGAATCCTCGATGCTCGCGGGTATAGGCGGGTTGATGGGGGTTATTTTCGCGTGGATTGTCGCAGTGCTGGTGCGGAGCCTGACGCCCGTGCCCATGTCGGTGCCGGTGAGCGCGGTGCTCATCGGCGTGGCGCTCTCGGCGACAGTCGGGCTGTTCTTCGGAATCTATCCGGCGCAGCGCGCCGCGCGGCTGGATCCCATCGAGGCACTGAGGGTGGAAAAATGACGCTGGCATCTATCGGCAACGGCATCCAATTGGCGCTCGCCACTACGCGCGAGCACAAGATGCGCTCCTTTTTGACGGTGCTCGGCGTCATCATCGGGACCGGCGCCGTCATCGGCGTGGGCTCGATCATCGCCGGGCTCGACGGTGCCATCACCGGCCTGCTCAAGAGCTTCGGCCCGAACACCATCATCGTCACCAAGACCACCGCGATGGGCAACGCCACCCGCGAGGAGCGGCGCCGCAAGCCGCTCACTTATGACGACGCACGCTCCATCTCCGAGCGTTGCCCGGACGTCGACCACGTCAGCCCCTTCCTGTTCGCGCCGGGAGGCATTCACAGCGCGCGCTACAAGGGCAACGACGTGTACAACATTCAACTCGGCGGCACCGAGGAGGGCTACGCCGCCGGCGGCACCACCATGAAGTTCGGCCGCTTTTTCAGCGATACGGAAAATCAGCATCATATGCCGGTGGTGGTGATCGGCGAAGACCTGCAGAAGCAGCTCCTGCCGAACGAAGACCCCATCCACAAGCGCATCTCGGTGGATGGCCACGAGCTCGAAATCGTGGGAGTGATGGATCGCCCGGCCAACCAGTTGCCGGGCCAGGACGACACGCGCGTGCTGGTGCCGTACTTCACCATGCACAAGATGTTCCCCAATATGCAGGAGAATATGCTGATCGTCATCGCCTATCCAGGCATGGTCAGCGCGGCGGAAGACCAGATCCGCGCCGTCCTGCGGCTCAACCGGCGTGTGGCCTTCGATGCTCCGGACAATTTCTCGATGACCACGGCGGAGCAGATGATCGAGCAGTTCCACAGCGTCACCTCGATGGTGGCGCTGGTGATGATTATCCTGAGTTCGATCGGTCTGCTGGTGGGCGGAATCGGAGTGATGAACATCATGCTGGTGAGCGTCACGGAGCGCACGCGCGAAATCGGCATCCGCAAAGCGGTGGGCGCGCGGAAATCCGACATCATCGTGCAGTTTCTGACGGAGGCGGTGGTGCTCACCGGCCTCGGCGGCATCATCGGGCTTTCGTTCGGATGGCTGATCTCCCGCGCCGCGGCGCTGGTATTTCCCAGCCTGCCGACCGCCGTACCGCTATGGGCGGCGCTTTCGGGCGTGCTGGTCTCGGTCGGAGTTGGCCTGTTCTTCGGCATCTGGCCCGCTGGACGCGCCGCCCGGCTCGATCCGGTGGTGGCCCTGCGGTATGAGTGACGCGCGCCTGATTCAGATCGTCGACGCCGCGCTCGCCGAGGCCGTGCAAAAGGCCGGTTCGTGGCTGGCCTGCCGGGTAGGATGTATCGAGTGCTGCATCGGCCCCTTCCCGATCACGCCGCTCGATGCCGAACGTTTGCGTCACGGCCTCGAGGAACTGGCCTCGCGCGATCCGGACCGTGCTGCCCGCGTGCGCGAGCGGGCTCGCGATTACGTCGAGCGCCTGTCGCGCGACTACCCGGGCGAGACGGTGGCTCGCTTGCTTGAGGAAGACGACGCGGCCGATCAGGAGCCTTGTCCCGCGCTCGATCCTGAGACCGGCGGCTGCGATCTCTACGCCTCGCGGCCCATCACCTGCCGCACCTTCGGACCGCCGATCCGTTTTAACGGCTCGTCGCTGGCGGTCTGCGAATTGTGTTTCGTGGGCGCCTCGAACGAGGAGATCGCTGCCTGCGAAGTGCAAGTCGATCCGGAGAATCTCGGAGCCGCGCTGCCCGCCGATGAGATGATCGTCGGCTGGGTTTTGGCCGGATGCTAACTTTCGTTAACTGAAGAGAGTATTGTAACCCGGGCCTGCGCGTCCGTACGCTTTGAACAGGATCGGCATCCCTGCCGATTGAAAACCAACCCCCTCAAAAACACCATGGATACGACTCCTGTCTCTGTGAGCCTGCAAGTACGTCTGCCCGATAACCGCCTGGTTGTCCTGGAATTGGACAAGACCAGCAAATCCAACAACACCGCCGAGTGGAAACTGAACTTTGAGCTGCAGGAGCAGAACTCCAGCGGCATCATGGTCAGCGTCGCAACCCTGACCGTCACGATCGACAAGACCGACCACGCCGCCGCGGAAGCCACCGCGACTCAGGGGCTCGACGAGAGCCAGCGCGCGCAGGCCTCGGTCGCGGCGGATACCGCCAAGGCCGTAACCACCGGCGACGCGACCAAAGCCGACCTCAAACAGGATGCCAAGGCCATCATTGCGGCCCGGGCGTCCAGCTAGTCCGGATCGGATACCGAGTGGAGGAGCTTCGCATCGCCTGCGTGCTGGCGGCGCTTCTGGTGCCAGGGTTGAGTGCCGCGCCCTGCACCGAAGCGCCGACGCACTATCGGGGCTATCAGATCGGCCGCGTCCTGGTCACCTCTCCGATCGGCTTTTCCGGCGCCGGAAGCTACAGGAGCATCGCGGCGTCATTGCCGCAGCGCGCCGGCGCCGTCTTCGATCCCGATTCATTCAACGCCGGCGCCTCACTGGTCTCGCGCGAGATTCACGACGGCTTTGCGCCACTGCCTCTACACATCGTTGCGGTTGGCGGCACGCTCGAAAACTGCGATGACGCGGCGCGAACGCTCGATGTCCACTATCTCGTTTATTCCACCGTCCTTCCGCCGTTAGTCTCCCGTACCTTCGAGCCGTTTGCGGGATATGACCAGACTCGCGGCGTCTATGGCGGACTCCGCCTGCATGCCGAGCCGCTCCAACTCGATTCCGCTGCTTCGGGCGATAGCGTCACCGGCACGCTCAGTGCGGTGCGCGGTCCCTGGCGCTTGACCGCGGCCTATCGCGATGTTCCGGCGGGCGGAGAGAAAATCGTGCAGTCCACACTTTCGGCGGGATACTTCGGATCGTCGAAGGGTCTCCGTTACGGCGCCGCGCTTCAAGGTGGAAGCGACGGCATCGGCGCCAAGCTTCTGGCCGGCTGGCAATCGGGAACATGGGCGTCATCGTACGGGCTCGAACTCGGCGGCGGTTTCGCGAAGCACGTGGCCGACCTCGGCTACACCATGACTCTGGCGTCTCGCCCGCGCCACGCTGGGGAACGCGCAAGCTACATCGGCGTTCCGCATCATCCGCTGACGATCGAAACTCGCCTGGGAGCGGGCATGATCCAAGCCTTCGGCGCAGTGCCCTTTGCCGAGCGCTTTTTCGGAGGCAATCAGAAGGTCCCTTTTCTCGCTGGCAGCCCCTGGGATGTGCGGGGCGCACCCTTCCTTCGCAGCGTCACCGACAATCGCCTGGGAGGCGCCGGTGGTACGCGATTCTATGCGCTGAATCTAACCGCGGCGAAGCCGGTCTACGCGCGCGCTCTCGTGCCCCGCGAGTTGGGCACCGCCGAGTTCGTCGAGAACCTCGACTTCGCGATCAAGACCGCCGAGGGTGAGATTTCCGATGCGTATCTGGCGAAGGATCCCCAAGCGATCAGCCCCGCGGCGGCACTCAACCTGATCGCCAACACGCTCGACGCGGTTAAGGCCGAGGCCGATCCGCTTCCCGCCACGCTTACTTCCGATCTCGGGCGCGCGCAGAGAACAGTGGCCTCGATGCGGCAGGGCGCTGTTCTCGGAAGCGTCCTTGCCGCGAGCATCCTGCCGAAGCTCGAAGCCGATCTGGCGCAACTGGAATCCACGCTCGGCGCGGACGCCGCCGCGCGCGTCCATGCGCTGGGGTTGCAGCTCGAGAGCGGGCGGCAGGCGATTGCGCGCGGCCGGTCCGACCCCGCCTACGCCGCGGCGCGGAAGCGTGCGGACGCTGCGGCGGCGCGGGACTTCCAGCCGGTGGAAAAGATCCTGGGCACGATCCTCTACGACCTCGATATCTACTCGGTCGCGCCGGTCGTGATCTTCGATGTGGCGCGCGTCTGGCCGTCGGCCGAGGGCGCCCAGGCTGCCGCGGGGGCGGGTCTCCGGCTCAGCCTGGTGAACATCAATTTCACGCTCGGCTATGCCGTGAATCCGCGGCCGGCCCCCGGCTTCGGGCGGGGAGCCTTCTTCGTGCAACTCGACGCCGCCGACCTCTTCCGTTAGTCTTGCTCGATTAGCGCCTCATCGCCGATACCCACGCGAAAGCTGTCAGGTAGCCGCCGATGACGTCCGTCGGGTAATGCACACCGAGATAAATACGCGATAGCCCGATCATCGCAATGCAGAACACCGCGACGATCCACGCCACTACTCGCTTCGGAGCAGCCAGGGCCGCCAGCGTGGCGAAGAAGGTGAACGAGAGCAGCGCGTGGCCGCTCGGAAAGCTGTACGACTCGGGCGGTTCGATGCCGAAAAACGGTATCGGGCGCTCGCGGTGGATTGCCAGCTTGAGCAAAATTTCGAGCAGCAGGCCCCCCGCCATGGCGACCGCGAAAGTCCACGCCTTGCGTTTCTGTCCGTAGCGCCAGAACACCAGCACCGTGGCCGCCGTCAGCACGAACATCACGATACCCGACCCCAGGTCCGTAAAGAACCACATCGCCGCAGTGAGCGGCGGCGATGCCCAGGAGTGGACCGTGTTGCGAACGCCGGCATCGAACGCTGCCGTGTGGCCCGCCACCACCTGCCCGGCGAGCCACGCCAGCAACAGCGCCGCGACTGCCGCGCTGCCGAATGACCGGACTGCTTTCGAATCCACCTAGGCCGTTGCTGCCTGGAGCGCCGGTACGTCGATCCAGGTGCGCGCCTCACTGCTCTTCAGCTCGCTGTCGAGAATCGTGAGTTGCCGCAGGCCGTCGATGAACTGCGGATACTCGGGCTGCGCTGCGGGGTCCGCGATCGATGCGTAGAAGCGGCGGAAGACCTGCTTGAACGTATCGTCGTAGCCTTCGCTGTGGCCGCCCGGCAGGTCCGCGTAGGAGCGGGCCGCGGGTTTCATCAGCGAAGGATCCTTGATGATGATCTGGTTGCTGGTGTTGCGGTTGCCGATCCAGAGCTCGTCCGGACGCTCCTGGTCCCAGGCCACGCCGCACTTGGTGCCGTAGATCTCGATGCTCAGACGATTCTTCCGGCCCGACGAAACCTGGCTGGCCGTGAAGCTGCCGCGCGTGCGATCGCCCATGCGGAAGATCACGCCGCCGAAATCTTCGGTGTCGATCGGCACTTCGATGTAATCGTCCGGCGTGAGCGTCTTGCCGGCGAACGTTTCGATGGGCCCTTTGGGGCGCTTGCGGGTCTTATGGAACGTCTGCAGATCGGCGCACAGCGAGGTGATGCGCTGCCCGGTGACGTGCTCGGCCATATCGCACCAGTGCGAGCCGATATCCGCCATGCAGCGCGAAGGCCCGTTGTCTTTCGAATCGATGCGCCAGTTCCAGTCGGTATCGTATAGCAGCCAGTCCTGCGAGTAAGTGCCCTGCACCACCAGGATGTCGCCCAGGTCGCCGGCCTCCCGCATGCGGCGCATCTGCTGCACCATCGGGTAGTAGCGGAGATTGTGCGACGTGCAATTCCGCAGCTTCTTTTCCGCCGCGAGCGCGACCAGCGCGCGCGCCTGTTCCACCGAAGTCGCGAGAGGCTTCTCGCAGATCACGTGCTTCCCGGCGTTCAGTGCATCCTGCGCGATGGGAAAGTGCAGCGCATTGGGAGTGCAAACGTGGACGGCGTCCACGGCCGGATCATCCAGAATCTTGCGATAATCCGCCTCCGCCCTGGCGCCAAATTCATCCGCCAGCTTCCTGGCTTTTTCGATATCCGGCTCACCGATCGCGTACAGGTCCACGTGGCCTACACGACGAATGGCTTCCAGGTGAACGCGTCCCACGAACCCGGTGCCGAAAACTGCGGTTTTGAGTCGATGCATGATCTTCCTCGTCAGAATGAGAACGAACCTTCCCGAAGGTAATAATCTATCGCAAAAGCTGTTAGATTGGTATCAACAGCGACATGGTGGTCCGGATTCGCTTCAGGAAAGGTCCTCGGCTTGTCAGGAAGCGTGGACGGAATCGCAAATTCGCCCTTGCTACGGCGGCGCTTCTCACACCGGCGGCGGCGATGGCTGCCGTACTCGGGCTGTGGCGGATCGCGGCCGATCTGAACTGGGCGAGCCGCTTCGCCATCTCGACCGGCTTCTTTTCCCACTGGCAGGTTTGGCTCGGCACGTCCAGCCTGCTGCAGTTGTGTTCCCACTTCCTCAACCGCTATGGAAAAGGCGAAGATCCGGCGGTATCTTAGCCGTTTCGCCGAAAGGCTTCTGTTATCCTGAGCATAGAGTACCCGCCAATGGCTCGACCCAGGTACACCTATCGCAGATCGTTTGTGAACGACTACTTTCCCCCGGGGTTGAAGTGGCTGCTGATTGCCAACACCGTCGTTTTCCTGCTGTATTATCTCGGGGGCAGGACGATCGCCCGGCACATGACCGTGCTCTTCTCGCTCTATGCGGAAGGCGCGCTGCGCAGCCTCTTTGTCTGGCAGTTGTTCACCTACATGTTTCTGCATGGAGGGATCTGGCATCTGCTGTTCAACATGCTGACCCTCTGGTTCTTCGGTACCCAGTTGGAGCGGGACTGGGGGACCCGGCGATTCCTCAAGTACTATTTTTATTGCGGAATTGCCGCGGGTGTTTGCGTACTGGCGGTCAATATCGCTCTGGGCGACTGGCTGACGCCGACCATCGGCGCCTCCGGCGCGATCTTCGGCATCCTGGTGGCGTTCGGCGTTCTATACCCGAACCAGACCGTGCTGATGAGCTTTCTGTTCCCGATCAAGGCCAAGTATCTGGTCATGATCTATGCCGCCATCGAACTGCTGATGACGTTCGGCCCCAACAACGGCGTCAGCACCATCGCACACCTCGGCGGCATGGCGTTCGGGTACGTCTACCTCAAGGGACGGATCATCCCCAAGGTGCGGCTTCCCGATCTTGGCGGCGCCTACAAACAATGGAAGCTGGCTCGCGCCAAGAGGAAATTCCAGGTCTACATGCGGAAGCACGGCAACGGTCCGTGGGTGAACTAGACGGATTCCGCAACGCCCCGGCCCTCCCGCGCGTCATCTGGTATAGTTACGACTGAAGTACGCCTATGCGATCGTGGAAAATCCGATTTTCGTGCGCATTTGCACTGGCCGGCGCTCTCGGCATTATGTTCGCCCAGGAGCAAGGCCCGCTCAAGGATCCCAGCCGGACCGTCGCCAAGCCCCGCAAGCCCGATACCGGCGATACCACCCCGGACAACTCCGGCGCAAATCTTCCGAAAATTCCCTCGCAGTACAAGAAGGACAAGATCGACGCCGGCAATCTGACCACGTTTAAGAGCGACGTCGATATCGTGACCGTGGACGTCAGCGTCCTCGACAACAAAGGCCACTTCATTCCGGGCATTCCCGCCGGGAACTTCCGGATTCTCGAAGACAACGTCCCGCAGAAACTCGCCACCGCGAACATGGGCGAAGCGCCGCTCACGATCGGGCTGGTGATCGAGTTCAGTAATCTGTTCCAGCAATACTGGAGCTACACCTGGTATCAGACTCTGCAGGCCGCCTTCGGATTTATCCAGACCCTGAAACCGCAGGACTATCTGGCCGTCGTTGCTTATGATATGAAGCCGGAGATTCTCTCCGATTTCAGCACCGACCGTTCGAAAGCCCAGGAGGCGATGCAGCGCCTCACGATCCCGGGTTTTTCCGAGTCCAACCTTTTCGACGCGGTCACCGATACGGCCGACCGTATGTCCGGCATCGAAGGCAGAAAAGCGATTGTGTTGTTGTCTTCGGGGATCGACACTTTCAGTAAGATCACTTACGACCAGTGCCGTAAATCGCTGCAGCAATCCGGCGTTCCGATCTATGCGATCGGCCTGATGCAGACTATCCGTGAACTCTACGATGCATACGGCATGATGGGCTCGATCCAGCGAATGGATTTCCTGCAGGCCGATAACGAGATGCGAACCTTCGCCAAAGAGACCGGCGGTCAGGCGTTTTTCCCTCGATTTGAAGGGGAAATGCCGGCGATTTTCGGCGCGATTCAACAGGCTCTCCGAAATCAGTACGTTCTTACGTACCAACCCACCAATACTAAGCACGATGGTACTTTTCGCAAGATCAAGGTGGAACTGGTGAATCCGGCGACGAATGAGCCCCTGCCCATGAAGGACGAGAAGGGCAAGCCGGTGAAGTATCAGATCATCGCGAAGGTCGGCTACAAGGCTCCGCGCGCTGTGGAGTAATTGGATCCCAATTGCTTGCGATACGAGTGCGGTTTTTGACGGATTTTGTCAAGAACTCAATCTGGCGATTTTGCAAGACGATGCAAATCCGTTGACAGTTGCTCTACGCCTCTGTTACTCTCGCATCCGTTCCTTTAATGAAAAGCTCCTCGCCGATCACTCCCCACATCCTGTTAGTTGACGAAAACCGTGACGGCTTGCTGGTGCGGCGCGCCGTACTCGAAGAGCTCGGCTGCCGCGTCGAAATCGCTGCCAGCAACGAAGAAGGCCTGGAACTCTACAAAGCCGGTACCTTCGATGTAGTGGTCACGGACCATCGCGTGCCGGGTCTGAACGGGATCGAGCTGATTGCCAGCATCCGCACAGTGAATCCGAACGCCCGCGTGATCCTGGTCTGCGGCCTGATCGAACCGCTTGGACTAACCGAGGATAACACCGGCGCGGACGCGGTCATCGCCAAGAACGCCAAGGAGCCGGTGCAGTTGGGGCGTACGGTGAAACGCCTGATTTCCCGCGGACCTGCGCGGAAACCCCCGGCTAAGCAGGGGCGTGTCACCGCGCGAGCCCGCGCGACCGTCCGTTAATCTGTCAGACTGAAATTGTGCCTGGCTTGATCCGTCGATTGCTTGTATTTGGCCTTTGCGCCGCGCTGCCGGCAGCGCCGGTGTCTCGAAAGGCGGCGTCTCCCGCAGTCAATGTGAAAGCTTCTTCCACGGTTCGCCGCTGGATGCGCGGGATGACGCTGCGCGACGAAGTGGCACAACTGGTATTCATCGCCTTCCATGGCGAGTCTCCCAATACCAGATCCAAGGAGTACCGCAAGTTCATGCGTCTGATTCGAGAGACCAAGATCGGCGGGCTGGCGCTGAACAACGTCGCTAACGGGCACACCATCCAGAGAGCCGAGCCATATAAGGTAGCAGCGTTTCTCAACCGCCTGCAGCGCATGACGCGAGTGCCGCTGCTGGTGGGCGGCGATTTCGAGCGCGGCGCATCCATGCGGCTCGAGGGCACCACCGTATTCCCCCACGCCATGGCTTTCGGCGCCGCCAACGATCCCGCGCTGACGCGGTATGAAGGAGAAGATACCGCCCGCGAAGCCCGCGCCATCGGCGTGCAGTGGGTCTTCTATCCGGTGGCCGACGTCAACAACAACCCGGATAACCCGATCATCAATATCCGATCGTTCGGCGAAAATCCCGAGGCCGTGGCCGCGCCAGGTGACCGCCTTCATCGAAGGCGCACACGCCGATAAGAAGAACTACGTTCTGACCACCGCGAAGCACTTTCCCGGGCATGGCGATACCTCCGTCGACAGCCACATGAATCTGCCCTCGGTTCCCGCCGACCGGGAACGCATGAACCGGCTCGAACTGGTGCCGTTCAAGGCGGCCATCGCCGCGGGCATGGACTCCATCATGACCGGCGCACATCGCCCTGCCGGCCCTCGCTCCGCCCGACCTGCCCGCCACGCTCTCTCCCGAGATCATCACCGGCCTTCTGCGCCATGACCTCGGCTTCGGAGGCATGGTGATCACCGACGCGCTCGAGATGGGCGGCATCGCCAAAGGCTTCACCACCGGCGAAGCCGCGGTGCGGGCGATCGAAGCCGGCGCCGATGTTCTGCTGATGCCCACCGATCCCGACGCCGCCATCAAGGCCGTGGTCTCCGCGGTGGAGAGCGGCCGGATCACCCGCCAGCGCATCGCGCAGAGCGTTGTGAAGGTACTCGCCGCGAAGGAAAAGGTCGGGCTGGCGCGCCAGCGCTTCGTCAATGTCGAGTCATTGAGCGACGTGCTGGATTCGCCCGAAGCCAATCAGAAAGCCCAGGAGGTGGCCGATCGCGCGGTAACCCTGGTGCGGAACACCGGCAACCTGGTTCCGCTGGCCGCGCCGGAAAATACCTGCTACGTGGTGATGCCCGAGAGCCGCTATTCGAGCGAGGGACAGGTCTTCACCCAGGAGCTGCGCAAACGGGCGCCACACGCGCCGCTGGTGACGCTCGACCCCGGCATGCCGCGCCAACAGGTGGATGAGCTGCTCGCGCCGCTCAACGGCTGCCCGAACTATGCCGTGGCCGCATTCGCATCGGTGAACGCCTACCGCGGGTCGGTGGGCCTCGCGGGCGAACTGCCGCACGCACTCGAAACCCTCGGCGCCACAGGCAAGCCGGTAGCGTTGGTGGCGCTCGGCAATCCGTACCTGCTGCGGAACTTTCCGGCGGTGGCCACCTACCTGGCCACCTTCAGCACTGTGCCGCCCTCCGAGGTCGCCGCGGTGAAAGCCCTCTGGGGCGAGATGAACATTACCGGCCATCTGCCCGTTACTATTCCCGGCCAGGCCGCCTACGGCGAAGGCATCCAGGTTCAAGCCCAGCGCACGACCAGCGCATTGCAATAGGCACGGGGTATACTGATTGATCCTGGTATGTTCAGCCTGCCTCCGCAAAAGGTCGAGATAGCGGTTTTCCTGCTGCTCCTGGTCGCCGCCGCCTACGACATTCGGTACCGCCGCATTCCCAACTGGCTCACGGTGACGGGAGTGGCTGTCGCGTTCGTGATGAACGCATTGATCGGTCCTCCGCTAGCCGGCCTGCTGTTCACGCTGCAAGGCTTCGCCCTGGCATTCGGCATGTACATGTTCCTCTATATCATGCATGCCATGGGCGCGGGCGACGTCAAACTGATGGCCGCTATAGGCGCCATGGTCGGGTGGCAGCGCTGGCTCGGCATCTTCTTTATCACTGCGATCATCGGCGGCGTAATGGCGCTGGTGCTGATCCTCCTCCGCAAGCGCGTGAAGACCACGTTCTGGAACATGGGCTTCATCATGACGGAGTTGAAGAGCGGTCGTGCCGCCTATCTGAAAAACGAAGAGTTGGACGTGCGGAGCAAGAAGGCCATCGGTTTGCCTCACGGCGCTGTCATTACCGTCGGTTTCGTCTTTTATATCGCGGCCTCTCTCTGGATACAGCACTAATACCATGCAAGCCGCGTTCTTCGAAGGGAATCGCCGGATTCACGTGGGCTCTTGTGTGCCCGTGGACCCGGCTTCCGGGCAGGTACAGATCCGCGTGGCCTATTGCGGAATCTGCGGCACGGACCTCCATCTCTATCAAGGCGCCATGGCGCACCGGCTGCACCTGCCTCACGTCATGGGTCACGAAATGTCCGGCACGGTAGAACGCGCGGGCGCCGGTGCGGGCGGCTGGAAACCCGGCGACCGCGTGACCGTGCGGCCGCTCGACCCCTGCGGCGCGTGCCCCGCCTGCCTCGCCGGCCATTGCCACATCTGCCAAAACCTCAAGTTCATCGGGATCGATACGCCCGGCGCGCTGCAAGGCCTTTGGACCGTCCCGGCGCACACCCTGCATCGC
The DNA here is from genome assembly GCA_963796675.1 of Terriglobia bacterium. Lineage (GTDB taxonomy): Bacteria > Acidobacteriota > Terriglobia > Bryobacterales > Bryobacteraceae > CAWCDJ01. The sequence goes on along the minus strand of CAWCMS010000005.1, from coordinate 723,357 downwards.
CTGCCCGATCACCTGCCGCTGCGTGAGGCCGCCATGATCGAGCCGGTCGCCGTGGCCTGCCACGACGTGCGGATGGGAGAGGTTCGCGCGGGAGATCGCGCGGTTGTCATCGGCGGCGGGCCGATCGGCATCCTGATCTCGCTGATCGCCAAAGTGCGGGGCGCCGAAGTCCTGTTGGCGGAGGTCAATCCGTTCCGCCTGAAGCTGGCCGCCGAACTCGGGCTCGACGCGGTGAACCCGCGGGAGACTGATTTTCCGGCGCTGGTCGAGGCGCGTACCGGGGGCGCGGGCGCGGACGTGGTATTCGAAGTCTCGGGCTCCGCTCCGGGCGTCGAGATGATGACGCGCCTGGCGCGCACGCGCGGCCGAATCGTCGTGGTCGCGATCTTCGGCGAACCGCCCAAGGTCGATCTTTTCCGCTTCTTCTGGCGGGAACTGCGCCTCACCGGCGCCCGCGTCTATGAGCCCGAGGATTTCGAAGCAGCCATCGAACTCGCCGCCGGCGGCAAGCTGCCTCTCGCCAGGCTGATCACTAACGTGGTGCCGCTCGAAGGGCTGGAGTCTGGCCTGCAGCAAATGGAGCAGGGCGGGGAAGTCATGAAAGTGCTGATCGACTGCGCGGGGTAATTGTGGGAATACTCGATCGATTCAAGCTCGATGGGAAGACGGCCCTGATCACCGGCGCCCGGCGCGGCATCGGCCGATCGATGGCGCTGGCGCTCGCCGAAGCAGGCGCCGACATCGTGGCGACCAGCGCGTCGCTCGAAGAAGATGGCGGCGAGATCGGCAGTGAAGTGCGCGCGCTCGGCCGCCGCTTCCGCGGCTATGCGGCCGACCTTTCCGACCGCCAGGCCGTCTACCGGCTGGTGGCGCACGTGGTATCGCAATGCGCGCCCGTCGATATCCTGGTCAACAATGCGGGCATGATTCTGCGCAAGGCCGCCGCCGACCATCCCGACGAGTATTGGGACAAGGTGCTCGAAGTGGACCTGAGCGCCCAATTCGTGCTGGCCCGTGAATTTGGACGCCGCATGCTCGACCGCGGCGCCGGCAAGATCATCTTCACCGCCTCGCTGCTCAGTTTTCAGGGCGGCGTCACCGTGCCCGGCTACGCTGCTGCCAAGGGCGGGCTCGCGCAGCTCGCCAAGGCGCTGGCCAACGAGTGGTCCGGCCGCAATGTCCAGGTCAATGCCATCGCCCCCGGCTACATCGAGACCGACAACACCGAGGCACTTCGCGCCGACCCTGCCCGGAACAACGCGATCGTTGCGCGCATCCCCGCCGGCCGGTGGGGCGATCCCGAAGATCTCGCCGGCGCCGTCGTCTACCTGGCATCTCCGGCCTCCGATTACGTGAGCGGCACCATCCTTACCGTCGACGGCGGCTGGATGGCGCGCTAAATTCTGCAACTCGCGCGGCTCCGGCTGCGTTTGGTCTGGTATGAAGGCGTGGATCCTGCTGCTGCCGCTGGTGTGCTTTGCGCAAGAGCCGTTCCGCGTCGACGTCCAGCTTGTCAACGTCGGATTCTCGGTGCGCGATGCCCAGGGCCGCCTGATCGCCGATCTCTCCCGGGACGATTTCGAGGTTCTCGAAGACGGCGTGCCGCAGAAGATTTCCTTCTTCGCCCGATCGAGCGACGTCGCCCTGCGGATCGGCCTCATCGTCGATATCAGCGGCAGCCAGGATTCGTTCGTGAAGCCGCACCAGCGTGACCTCAAGGCTTTCCTCGATACCGTTCTCAGCCCGCGCGACCGGGCTTTTCTCCTGTGCTTCGGGAATCATCCGCGGCTGGTCGCCGATTACACTTCGTCGCCCGGCCAGCTGGTGGATGCCTTCCTCGGCTATTCGAGGCTGCACGACACCTCGAACTATCCCGAGCTCGGACCGCCCGAGATCCGCACCGCCGGCACGGCATTTTACGATTCCATCTATCACTCGGTGAACCAGATGTTCCGCACGGAGGACCGCGGACGGAAAGCCCTGATTGTCTTCAGCGACGGCGAAGACAATTCGAGCGCGCATCACGAGATCGATACCATCGAGCTCGCGCAATCCAATAACGTGCTGCTGTTCATGGTGCGCTACACCGAGCCCAGTCACGGCCGCTGGACCGCTCGCAATAAATACGGCCGCGCCATCATGGAGCGGATGGCCCTCGACACCGGCGGCGCCGATTACGATGCGCAGCAGCAAGGCCTGGCACAGAACTTCCGCGAGATCGGCGACCAGCTGCGCAACTCCTACGAACTCGCCTACCAATCGACCAATCCCGTGCGCGACGGCGCCTTCCGCAAGCTCGCGATCCGCGTCCGGCGGACGGGCCTGACGGTCCGCGCGAAGTCCGGGTATTACGCGCGGTAGGGCTCGGATCAGCCGCTCTTCATCAACGCATCCGCGACTGCGAGCAACCCGGCTAATATAACCAGAATCGCTGCCCACGCCCCCTTGGAGTGTGTGGCTATGCGCCACATGACCTTGCGAACAAACCAAAGGCAGTACCGCATGATGGCCGCTGCGATCAGAATGCAGGCGAGTAGACCGACATCGAGAGAGATCATCTCTATCGGTGTGCCAAGAATACCCACCACAATCACGTCGATGATCCACAATTGCAGAACCAGCTCGCCTGGCGTCTTCAGGCGCAACAATCGTTCTTCGTGTAGAGTCTGGGGCAGAGGGATTTCGATGGGTCCACTCAGTTCCACCGGCTCGTACTTCCGGTGTTCGGCCTTCGCTGCAAGAGGCTCGTAGTAATTCCTCGCAATGTTGGCCGGAACCCTGATTGCGAGGACCGCGCCGACAATCAGTACCATCGCAGCAACATCTCTGGACGGCAAGGCCTTTCCGGCGATGAGCCAATCGAACAGGCGCCGAGAGGGCTGCCACGTCACCTTGGTAATGAACAATAAGACTGCAGCCGAGAGAGCCAGCAGCACGAGCTCCGCGAAAACGACGATGCCCCCCGCACTTTCCGGCGAAGCCCCAATTCTCCTGAGGTCGTTTTCGAGAATCGATTTCGCGAGCGGCAGGGTCGCCAGCAGAAGCACCAATTGAAGGAGGATCGGAACCACGTAGATGGCGCGCTGCCAACGCTGCCGGCGAAATACACGATACAAGTGATCTACTTTTGCGTATTCCAGTCGAAGCGCAAGGTCGTCGCAGAACCGCTGAACCGAACGCTGCTGCTCGGGCGTGAGTAGCACGTCGCCGACCTTCAAGGCGGCAAGGAGAAGGGCGATTGTGGTTGCCGTCGATAGCGCGCTCACTGAGTTTCAGCCAACGGAATGGCGTCCATTATAGTTCGTTTTGGAAGCCCCGTTGATCTGGTGGCATTCCACGCATGTGCCGGATGCGGAGGTGCTGCGAACCGCGCCCCTTTCTGTGATAGATTGATCCGCATGAGTGGCGCCAGCACCGAGAATAGCAACAAAGCTCTCATTCGCCGTTGGTTCGACGAGGTATGGAATCAGGGCCGGGAAGAGATGATCGAGCAATTGCGGGCGCCCGATATGGTCGCCACCGGCCTGGGGGAAGGCAGCCAGGAGAGCCGCGGCCACGCGCCGTTTCGGGCGTTCTACGCGAACATGCGCGGCACTCTTCCGGATTTGCAGGTGACGATCGAAGACGTCATGGCGGAAGGGGACAAGGTGAGTGTGCGCATCTCCATGGAGGGCACTCACATGGGCGATGCGTTGGCTCCCGCTACCGGCCGCAGAGTGAATTTCTCGGGAATCGTGATCGCGCGGATAGCCGATGGAAAGATTGCCGAGGCCTGGAACAATCTCGACCAGCTTAGCCTTCTGAGGCAGATCGGAGCCCTGACCAACGAACCAGGCCCCGATCGATTCCTCACACAGCGGCGGTAGCGCTGCCTGAAAAGCCTACTCCTTCGCCAGCAACTCCGCGGGCGACGCTGTCCCCGTGCCCTTCTTCATGATCGTGATCGATGCCACCTGGTTGCCGAAGCGCGCGGCCGCCGCGGCATCGCCCGTCGCCTTCAGCGACAGCGCGGCGCCCGCGGAGAAGCTGTCGCCCGCCCCACAGATATCGACCGGGTGCTCCACCTTCTTCGTCGCCACCCAGTGCTCGCCGGCGTCATCCACCAGCAGCGCGCCGTCGCCGCCGTGCGTCACTACCAGCAGCGGAGCGCACAATCTGCGCCGGAACTCCGCGTAGTCCACGCGTCCCAGCGCGCGCACCGACGCCGCCTCGGCCTCCTGCTGATTCGGCTTCACGACCACGCCGTGAAAATGCTCGGAGCGCATCCGCGAATCCACCCAGATCAAGATCTCCGGATGCGCCGCGGCTACGCGTTCGATCGCCTTCCGCATCGCCGCCGTCACCACGCCGCCCTGCTCCGTCTCGGCCTGGTCGGAAACGATGATGACCTCGAAACCGTCCGCCGCACGCTCGAAGCACCGCACCAGTTCGGTGTCGAGCTCCGCAGGCAGATCCTTGGTGTAGACGAAGTCCACGCGCGGTACGTCTTCCTCGCCGGTGTCGCGATTGAGCAGCTTGGTATAGGTGAAGGTCGGGATGCCGGGTGCCCGCACCAGCAGGTCCGCCGCGATGCCCCGCGCTTCGAGGGCGCGCTGCAGCTCATAGCCGAAACCATCGTCGCCCACCATGCCGAGCACCGAGACTTTCGCGCCGAGTGCCGCCAGGTTATTCGCCACCGTGCCGGCCGCGCCGGGCGTGACCTCGGTCGAGATCACGCCGATGCGCGGAATACCGGTCTCGCGCGACGCCTCGGCCAGCGCCGGGTCGTACGTGCACCAGCGGTCCAGGCAGACGTCGCCCACCACCAGCGCCCGCATCCCGGCGATCGCCTGAAGAATCTCCGCCGTCGTCATCGGAGCTGTCTCCACAGCGCGGGCAGCGTGGCGCGGTGCGGTCCGCAGAAGTAGTAGCTCTCGCCGCCATCCGCCACCGTGCGCACCAGGATGGTCTTGTGCGGGCGGAAGTAGTAGCCGGGGTCGGTCTTGGGCAGCTCCTTGTGGTAGTCGCCATGGATCGGGACCATGTCGAACACCGCGGTGGTGAAGTGCTTGATCGAGCGCCCCGCCTGCCGTGCCACGTTGCGCGCCATCGAGAGCGCCTTCAGGTACACCTCCGGCCCCATGATGGCAGAGCCGAAGTTCAACAGCACGCCGCCTTCGAGCCGCTCTACCGCGCGGGCGAAGATCAGGAAGTCGCGATAGCTCGCGGCCCCCAGGGCGGCTCCGTCGCAGTTCGGATGCTCGTGGATGATGTCGTACCCGATACCCGCGTGAACGGTCACCGGGACGCCGCAGCGCCACGCCGCGGCGAAGACGGAGAGATGGCGGTAGGGATAGTCGCTGGCTTCGATGCGCCGTCCGACGTTTTCGCCCAGCCCGAGCGCGTCGCTCGCCGCTTCGAAAATCCAGTCGTTCAATTCGCCGGTTTCCCGCCAGAGTCCGAATTCGCCGGTGCGGATATAGCGATCCACGCTCTCCGTGGTGGCGCCGATCCGCGACAGTTCGTAATCGTGGATCGCCCCGGCGCCGTTCATGGCGATGTGGTCGATCGCGCCGCGCTCCAGCAGATCGATGATGTGGCGGTTGACTCCGGCGCGGAGCACGTGCGCACCCATCATGAGGATGCGTGCCGCGCCGGATTCGCGCGCAGCCTTCAACCGGTCCGCCACCGCGGAAAGGTCGGGATGCTCGAAGGCCGGGGCGTGGTCCTCGAGCGTCAGCCAATTGTCGGACTGCAGATTGTGGGCTCGCTCGCCCAGTGGCCGGATTTCCAGGCGCGAGCGGTCGAACAGTTCGTAGCGGCTCATGCGAAGAGCATCTCCAGAAGTTCGTCGTAGCAGAGGTAGTTGGGAACGATGTAGTCGGCGCCCACGCCGATCAGGCGCTGCCGCTTCCACTGGTCGGGCACTTTGCATTCGGGCTCGTCGCTGGCGATTCCCACTGCCACGCCGCCCACCTGTTTCACCTCTTCGATTTCCACGTAGCCGTCGCCGAAGCCCAGCAGTTGATCGCCCTTGACCTCGGGCAGTTTCAGAATGCGCTGCACCAGGATGCGCTTCGAGAATTTATTGAAATCGTCGACCGCTCCGTAGACGCCGCCATCGAAGTAGCGCGAAACGTCCAGCAGGTCCGCTTCCTCTTTCATGTAGATTTCGTCGGTGCCGCTCGCGAGATACAGCCGCAGGCCGCGCTCCTTCAGCCGCTCGAGCAGCGCCCGCGAACCCGGCACCAGGTACTCCTCGGGCGAATTCTTGCCGCCGCGCAGCCCCTCCACGCGGTCGCGAATCACTTCCCACAGGCGGTCCAGGTACTGCTTTTTATAGACCACCGGATCGAGCGGCGTGCCGCCCCGCTTCTTCACCTGCTCGGCGAGTTCGATCATCTGGAAGACCGTCTCCAGGCCCGTCAGGCGCCAGACGTAATCTTCCACCACCTGGCGAAGCTGATCTTCCGTTTCCCCTGTTTTCAGTTCGTAGAGGATCTCGATCATCATGGGAATCATCACCTGCATCCAGCCACTGCGGATCAGGGAGAGGCTTCCGTCAAAATCGAAAAGGACAACTTTGGTTTGCGCGGCGCTGCCGCGGCGGATGATTTCAATCATGGGTAAAGAACCATTCTAGCGTCGCGGACGCCTTCCCTCCATTCGGCAGCCCGACACCGCTCGACCGGTATAGTAAACTCCCTCTATGGCAGAGGGAGAGGACGGAGGGGAAGTGAAAGAACTGACGATCACTTCGTTCGGCCTGATCATTGCCTACCTCCTGCCGGGACTGGTGGGGCTCTACGGCATGGGCTTCTGGTTCCCGCGCATCGCCGCGGCCTTCGAAATATTTCTCACTTCCGAATCGAATGTCGGGCTGTTCCTGCTGATCCTTCTGGGAGCGCTCGCCGTCGGCCTGCTGATTCACGGAATCCGCTGGATCATCGTCGAGGTCTGGTGCTCCGGCAAGGACCTTCGGCTCGATCCGGAGCTGTTTGCGAGGCTCTCGGGGGAACGCAAGATCCCCGCATTCCGGACCGCCGTGGACGAAATCTACCGCTATCACCAGTGGTGGGGCGGAATGGCGATTGCCGGTCCGGTGCTGTTCTTCGGCTGGCTGAATTCGCCGGAATCCGTGCAAGACGGCCTCAACCGGAGCTGGTATCTCTGGCTGGCGTTCCTGGCTCTCCAGGCGCTGGTCATGTATGCGGCCTGGCGCGTCTGGGGGATGTACGTGACGCGCCTCAAATTGATATTGAAAGGAGAGGAATCCATGAGTGGAGTGGGAGTACCTGTCCCTGGCCGGCAGAGGGATCCGGAGCCGGTGAAAGACCCGGAGAAGATTTCCCAGACGCAAACGCACGGCCGCTGATGCGGATCGCCATCCTCGCCGATATTCACGGCAACCTGACCGCTTTCGAAGCCGTGCTGGCGGATTTGCGCCTGGCCGCGCCCGATCTCGTGCTTCACGGTGGCGATCTGTGTGATGGAGGCTCGGGTCCGGCCGAAATCGCCGACCGCATCCGCGAGTTCGGCTGGCAGGGCGTCTCCGGCAATACCGATGAAATGTTGTTCGCGCCGGAGTCGCTCCGGGACTTTGCGAAGCAGACGCCGGCGTTTCAGCCGCTCCTGACCATCGTCGAGGAGATGGCGGCGGCCACTCGCGAAACGCTCGGAGAAGATCGCATGGCCTGGTTGCGCGCCCTGCCGCTGGCGCATGTGGCCGATGGGTTTGCGTTGGTACATGCGGGTCCGGCCAGCCGTTGGCGGGCTCCCTCCGCCGCCGCTTCCGATCAGGAATTGCACTCGGTCTACGGACCGCTCGGCCGCTCCGTCGCCGTTTACGGCCATATTCATACCCCTTACCTTCGAACCGTCGAAGGCCTCACGGTGGTCAACGCCGGCAGTGTCGGGCTCCCCTACGATGGCGACCGGCGCGCGTCCTATCTTCTGCTGGATGACGGCACACCGCAGATCCGCCGTGTGGAATACGACGTGGATCGCGAAATCCAGGCGCTCCATCGCGCTCGCGTACCCCGCCCCGAGTGGATCGCCGCCATGCTCACCGCTGCCGCTCCGCGAATGCCGTAAGCTCACAGCTACATCCAGCTACTCGTGCCTCCCCCTGTCGGTATGAGGTTCTGTGTCACGATTGCCGCTGCGGCCAAAAGAAATGGCGCTAGCAGCAACAGCGGCATCAGCCAGGTTCGCCGCAGCTGATAGTAGTACGCTGCGCGCAGGAGTTCACGTCTTGCCGCCTGCATCTTGAAACTTACGGTTATGATACGGTCACACGCCGAACTGCCGCAGGTGATGGTCAAGATGTTTGTACATTAAGATCGCCCACTCCTCCGGCGTCATCTTCCCAAAGAAGCTATGTGGATTCTTCGTGCACTTCGGCGCCCCTCCCGCCGCAAATTTGTCAATCAATCGCGATAACCGCTCCAGTTCCTTGCCCAAATCTCGTTCGTCCGCCACAATCAGGCTCTTCGCCGTTGGCGAATTCTTCCGTAGCGGTTCATCGTTCCGAAACACCATCGGCTTCACCAGCCGGCCCATCAGACGTACGGGTAGCGCTCCCTTTTCGGGCACCACTTCTCCCACCGCCCACTGCATACTCATCGAGCAATGTGCCAGCATCTGCGACGCGGTCATCTTGCCCCAGCGCCTCTCACTTTGCGGCTCCAATTTTCCCAGCCGCGTCTTTACCTGATTCGCCACCGTCGCATCGAACAGGTTTTTCATGCTCACATGCCTCCCTTAAATGAGAATAACCAAGAGCCTGTGTCGCAAAGGTCCCATCTGTGGCCCTGAATTGCAGAGGAATTCCACTCTGAAAGGATCCCCCGTTCCGCGACATTCCCGGGCATGAGAATGCGTTTCCTTTCGCTCGTCCTGGCCGCCGGTGCCACGGCGTGGGCCGCCGATCCCGACCGCCAGGGCATCGAGCACCTCGTTGCCGCGCTGAACGATCCGCACGTGAGCATCGAGCAGAAGACCGGCCTGTTCACCAAGGATGCCCGCGGGGAATTCGACCGGCTGGCCGCGCTCGAACATGGGAACCAGGCCCGCAGGCCCTGGTCGGAGGTCACGGAACCTTACCTCGTGATTCGGTCGGTTCGCTTCCTGACCCCGGAGGTAGCGCTGGCTGACGTCGACTACCGGCAGATTGGCTCCCTGGGCCCGATGCTGCGGGTGCCCGTACTGCTTGTGCTGTGCAAGGAATCCGGAGGATGGCGTATTGCCGCTTTCCGCCCCTACGTCGCCAATCGGCCGTTCCAGTTCGTCCGGCCTCACGCCGCGGGCGACGGTCAGCACGCTCCGGTTTGACATAGAATGTCAGCCGTGGCGAGGCTCTCCATTCCAGCGATATTCCTGCTCAGTCTGGCTCCGGCCCTGGCTTTTCAATCCGATGCGCCGGTGATTCGGGTGGACGTCCGGCGGGTGCTGGTTCCCGTGATCGTCACCGACGCCAAAGGCCATCCCGTGAACGGCCTCAAGGCTTCGGACTTTCACCTCTTTGAGGACCAGGTGGAACAGCCGATCGCGTCGTTCACGGCCGCCGCCTCCGCCGCGCCTGAGGCGGTAGCGGCCGCGGGCGAGCGTCCCGTAGTGTCCAACTCCACAACAACTGCGCCGGACCACACCTTCGTCATCTGCATCGATGCGCTCCACTCTGCCTTCGCCGACTCGGCGCGCACCCGCGACGCCCTGACTCACCTGTTCGAAAAGGAGAAGGCGGCCGGCTCTAAATACGTGCTTCTGAGCATCGGGCGGCAGCTTCGCGTCCTGCAGTCGGCGACCACGGACCCCGCCGCGATCCTCGCCCGTCTTCGCAATCCCGGCGTGGCGTCTGCTTTCGGAGGCGGCGATGCCGCGGCCTTCCGCGCGGAGCTCGACGGCCTCAAGACCCGCATGTACGATTTCTGCCGCCAGTGCAACTGCTCCGACGCCCGGGATTGCGACTCCCAGGCCCAGGACCTCAAAGTAAGCCTCGACGGGCAGGCGGCGCATTGGGCCCTGCTGCGCGAGCAGTTCCTTGCCCAACTCAAGAGTGTGGTGGAGGAATTGGCGAAGCTGCCCACGAATCGCACGCTGATTCTGGTTTCGGACGGCTTCTCCCTCCAGCCGGCCCGGGATTATTACGCCGTGGCCGCCTCCTTTCTTCCCAAGGACTCGCGCTTCCGCGCCCCGGGCCCCCAGGATCTCGAAGCGAGCCTGCGGGCGGTCATGAAGGTGGCGTCGGCGTCGAATGTTCGCATCGACTCGCTCGATTCCCGAGGCGTGGCGCAAACGTCCTTTGCGTCCGGCGGCTCGATGGATGCCAGTTCGCCCTCCGACCGCACGCTGCCGAGCGTGATCCGCCACACCCCTCCTCCTAATCGCGGAGGAACCCTGCTTTCCGATATGGACCGCCAGTCGGATTCCGTCGAGCTCCAGAACGGCAGCGCCATGGCACAACTCTCCGAGGCGACCGGCGGAATCTACTATCACGACGGCAACGATCTGCTGAAGCAGTTTCGCTCCGTCCTGGCCGATGGCCGCGAGTATTACCTGTTGACCTATGTGCCAAGGAACCTCGCGCCGGACGGCAAATTCCGCCGCATCGCCGTCGAAGTAATCGGCGACAAGCTGCACGTCCGTGCGAAGTCCGGATACTGGCCCGAATAGTGCGCGTTCGCACCCGGTTTCATCGTTGTTTTTCATGCCTAATGAACCGCCGCTCCTCTGCCGATTACACTATCGGACAAAGTGGTTGTGTTACCATGCAGTAGGACTTCGCTTCGGCCACGAAGCTCGTCCCTTTCCCGAAGTGAACCGCCATTAATCGATGAATCTACGCTCTCTTTTCAGCCTGTTCTCCTCGGATCTGGCGATCGACCTGGGGACGGCGAACACGCTTGTCTATGCGAAGGGCAAGGGCATTGTCGTAAACGAGCCCTCGATCGTCGCAATCAATAAGAACACCGGCGAAGTCGAAGCAGTCGGCAAGGAAGCCAAGGAGATGCTGGGCCGCACGCCCGGTAACATCGTGGCCATCAAGCCGATGAAAGACGGGGTCATCGCCGATTTCAAAGTTACCGAGCGCATGCTGAATTACTTTATTCAGAAGGCGCACGGTCGTAAGATGCTGGTGCATCCGCGCATTGTCATCGGCGTGCCGAGCGAGATCACGCAGGTCGAAAAACGCGCGGTCATGGATTCGGCTTACCGTGCCAAGGCCAGTGAAGTCCACCTGGTCGAGCAGGCGATGGTGGCTGCGATCGGCGCCGGGCTTCCCATCACCGAACCTTCCGGCAACATGGTAGTCGATATCGGCGGAGGCACCACCGACGTCGCCGTCATCTCTCTTTCCGGTATCGTCTATTCACGCTCGGTTCGCGTGGCGGGCAACGAGATGGATGACGCCGTGATGCAGTTCCTCAAACGCAAGTACAACCTGCTGATCGGGGAACGCACGGCCGAAGCCATCAAGATCGAAGTCGGCTCCGCCTACCCGCTGGATAAGCCGCTCACCATGGAGATCAAGGGCCGCAATTTGATCGAGGGCGTGCCGCGCACGATCTCGATCGACGACTCGGAGATCCGTGAGGCGCTTTCCGAATGTGTAGCGACCATCGTCAACGCCATCCGGGTTGCGCTGGAACGTACGCCTCCGGAACTGAGCGCCGATATCAGCGACCGCGGCATCGTGCTGACCGGCGGCGGGGCGCTCCTCAAGAATCTCGATAAGCGCATCCGCGAAGAGACCGGGCTGCCCGTCTCGATCGCCGACGATCCGCTGGCCTCCGTGGTGCTCGGAACGGGAAGAATGTTGAGCGATTTCCGGCTCCTGCGCAAGATTTCGATAGACTAGGTACAGTGGGGTCGGAATTCCGGCTCCGCTGTAACGGGCTGCCATGGAGTCGTTGCTTAACCGGTACCGCAACATCACGGTCCTTCTGCTGGTCATTTTTGCCCAGCTGGTGCTGCTGGCGGTACAGGTGAAGAACGATCAGGATGTCCGCATCATCCGGCTCTGGACCGTGAGCGCCATCACACCCGTGGCCCGCGTGGCCGAGTGGCTGCGGGGCGGTAGCATGGGGATCGTCCGCAACTACATTACCCTGCACGACGCCGACGAGGAAAACCGCCGCCTGCGCAAAGAGCTCGGCCAGCTCAAAATGGACAACATTTTCCTGCGCAACGAACTGTCCACCGCCGACCGCGGCAAGGCTCTGCAGGCCTTCCAGGCGCAGGTTCAATCCCGGACCATCGCCGCGAACGTCATCAGTATCGGGGCGGGCTCGAACTCCAAAGTGGTCTTCGTCAGCCGCGGATCGACCGAAGGGGTTATGCGGGGAATGGCTGTGGTGACGCCTGACGGAATCGTCGGCAAGGTGATTGCCGCCTATCCGACCGCTTCCGAGGTCCAACTCGTCACCGATGCCGATTTCGGCGCCGGAGTCGTCTCCCAGAAGACGCAGGTCCACGGCACGCTTAAAGGACAGGGAACACCGCTGTGCAAGGTCGATTACGTGCCTTATGAGGACAAGATCGAGGTCGGCGAAATGTTCTACACGTCCGGTGACGACCGCGTCTTTCCCCGCGGATTTCCTGTGGGCGTGGTGAAGTCTGTCCAGCAGGCCGTGCCGTTCAAGGAGATCCTGGTCGAACCGGCGGGGCTTAAGCACGGGATGGAGGACGTGCTCATCATCCTGAACGGTGTCCATCAGGATATACCGGAAGTTCCGCCCGCCCAGCAACCTCTGTATATGGGGACGGCACCGCCCGCTTCCGGCCAGCAGCCCGCCGACCAGCAGACGTCCCCCACCGGCACCGAGGCGGATAAGCTGCGGAACATCTATAAGGCGGCAGGCGACGCGCAGAACTACACGTTCGGCGACAGCGGCGTAGGCGCACGGGCTCCCGATTTTACGAAACTGCCGACGAACGGGCGGCCTCCGCAGGCTGCTGCTCCTGGCGCGGGCCAGCCTCCCGCCGGCCAGAAGCCGGCAACCCCGACGGTTCCCGCTCCCGCTCCCGTGAATCCGGCGGCACCGCCTGCCGGCCGTACGGCGGCGCCCGCCACTCAAACGCCGGCGCACTCCACTCCTGGTGCTCCTCCCGCCGCCAAGCCTGCCGAGACCCCACGGCGCGAGAACCAGGCCGCCGGTACCGCTCCCGGAGGCCCACCGCACGAATGAGCTATTCGAGCGAACGGATCCTGCTCAACAGCCAGCGTGAAGGCCAGATTTCCCGCTTCCGCGCCTGGGTCATGCTGGCCGTCCCTCTGGGCGCCATCCTGTTCCAGGTTTACGTCCCGCTCTTTTTCCCGTTCCTTGGCTTCCTCGAAATGCCGCTGCTCGTGGTGGTCTACTTCGCCCTCATGCGGCGCAGCCAGGTCCACGGGTTGCTGGTCGGGGCTGCGGTCGGGCTCGCGCAGGATTCGCTCTCCAAGAACCCCCTCGGGATGTACGGTATCGTCAACACTTTGGTCGGGTATTTCGCCGCGTCGGTCGGGATGCGGATCGATGTCGATCACGGCGTGATCCGGCTGATGCTGGCGTTCTTCTTCTATCTTTTCCACCAGTTCTTCTACTGGGTGCTGGAGCGGGCGCTGCTCGGACAGCAACTCGCCTTCGAGTGGCAGCGCGCGCTGCTCTTCGGTGCCTTGAATGCCATCGTGGGAGTTGCGTTGTTCCACTTTCTGGACCGATTGCGGGAGACGGTTTGATTCCCGCGGTGTGGTTCGGCTGCTGGGAAGCCGCACTCTTCACCGCAGCCTTCGCCATCGCCGGTGCCGTCGGATTTCGCGACCTCGAGCTTTGGCTGGGCGCACTGGCCATCGAAATCTCCCTGGAATCATCGCTCGCCGCCGTATTCTCCTTCGCCCGCTGGAACTCCGTGGCAGTCTATTGGGTGGCCGCAGCCCTTTTGGCGGTGGCCGTGGTCCGGTGGCTCCGCTTTCCGAAGGTCGCACCTGCCGGCCGCTGGATGCCCGCGCTTCTGGCCGGGCTTTCCGTCCCACTGATTCTATTGGCCTTTCGTCCCGTCGAAGAGATCGATTCGATCAACTATCTCCACTACCTGATCGACTGGATGGGCAACCGCGCCACTCCCTACACCTTCGCCACCAACTACGTGGCCTTCTGGGAACTTTCTTTCCTGCCCACCTGGATGGTGACGCGCGTCGACCTCTTCTTTCCGCTGCTCGCTCTGAAGGCGGTGGTGCTGCTGGCACTCACCGGCTGGCTGATCGGCAGGGAGTTCGGGCTGCGCAACCCGATCCTCGGCTGGACGCTGTTCGCCTCGCTTGCCATGCGGCACTACTGGTTCGAGTACTCGGGGGTCCCAACCCTGAAGAACGACGTGCTTTGCGGCGCCGGTTTTGCCCTCATGATCCTGGCCGTGCTGCGCGCCGCTCGCGGCCCCTTGAGCCGCACCGATACTGCCGTTCTGGCCTTCGGGATCGCCTTCGGATCGGTCAAATATACCGGCGTCTTCTTCGCCGTGGTGGCAGTGGCGGCGATCCTCTGGATGCGCGCGGCCGGGTGGCGGGCGCTCGCGGCGGTCGCGGCGTTTTTCACCGTCACCAGCGGGCACTATTACCTGCGATCCCTGATCCAATACGGTAGCCCGTTCTATCCCTTTCAAATCAATGCCGGGCCCATCCACCTGCCGGGCACGGCCGACCTTTCCTACTCCTCGATCCTGTACAGCCTGCACGACCCCCGGCTCTGGCGGGCGCTATTCTGGCCTACTGGCGGCCTGTCACCCGCCGGCATCCTTTTCCCGGAAACCCTGGTCGCCATCCTGATTGTTTCGATCTGGCTGCCGGCGCGATGGCTGTGGCGCCGCACTCGTCCGAAGCCGCTCGAACTGGCTGCCTTCCTCCTGCTATGCGGCTGGCTGCTCTATTTCCGCTCGGTCTTCAGCGCCAGCGCGGCCCCTGGAGACCTGACCTTCCTCCTCAACGGGCTGAATTCCGTGCGCTATGTGGACGGCATCCTGCTGGTAAGCGAGCTCGTCCTGGTCGCGCTTCTGGGACGGTTCGCGCTGCCGCTGATCGCGATCCAGGGAGCCAGCCGTCTCCTGCTGCTTTACGGGAAACTGCCTCCCGTCTTCCCGGTGTCCGCGGTCGTGGCCGCCGGATTGGGTGCGTTCCTGCTGATTGCGCTGCTCCCCAGATGGCGGCCGGCAGCGATCGTCGTGATTCTGATTGCCGCATGCCCCCTGCTTGTCGAGCGCAACCGCGCGATGTGGACCACCTACTGGAACGACCTGAAACCATCGCTTCAATCCATACCAGGTAAGCAATTGGCTACGCTTAGTTTAGAAGATGGTGGATACTATGCGGGCCACGTCGTAGCCGCAGGCAATCCGGTACGGTCGGAGGTCCGCGCGCTGGTGCTCCAGGACCTCTCCGACGGGGTCCGCCCCCGCTACCTCGCGCTCCTCGTGACCCCGGGTTCGCCCGCTGCCGCCGACTGGAAGGTCCGGTATGAGCCGATGCTGGTGGCGTCGGGCTATCAAATCCGCGTTGAGGGACGATTAGGGGCTTTGTTTGCGCTAAAATGAAGCGAGCGCGCGCTCCCGCTCCGGTTCCGTTGTGATCCTGCCGCCAGTCGACCCAAATCTCGAAATCAACACCAGTCGGACAAGCCTCCGCTGCGCGACGATACCAATTTCGCCGCCGGCAAAATCGCCATTTTTCAGTACGCCGGCGTCGCCATCTTCCTGTTCCTGATCTCCGGCTTCTGGAGGCTCCAGGTGCAAAATCCCCAGTTCTACGACGAGCGGGCGCTGCAGAACAGCATCAAGTCCGTGCCGATCCTGGCGCCGCGCGGCCGCATCCTGGACCGCGACGGCCGGGTGATCGTCGATAACCACTCCTCTTTCAGCCTGATTCTGGCGCGCGAAATCCTGAAAGAAGAGCACTTGCGGCCGATCGCCCAGGGGCTCGACCTGGATTATGACGACCTGGTGGCCCGCGTCCACCGCTTCAGCTCGCAGCCGAAATACGTCCCGCATCGTCATCAAGGAAGAGCTGACCCCCGCCGACCTGTGCTTTCGTCGATTCGCACCGCGACTTCTTCCCGGAGATGGACAGTATTCAGGCGCAGCGCCGGCTGTATCCGCAGAACGGCATGATGGCGCACGTCATCGGCTACACGGGTGAAATCAGCGAGCAGGAACTGGACTCCGCCGGAGTTCGCCAAGTACGATCCCGGCGACGTGATCGGCAAGTTCGGCATCGAGCGCGAGTACAACGACTGCTGACCGGCGTGGACGGCGCAGCGGCAGGTGGTGGTGGACAATCGCGGGCAGGTACGCGAGACCCTCAGGACGAAGAGACGGCCATTCCGGGCAAGGACCTGCAGCTGACCATCGACCTGGATCTTCAGTCGGTGGCGGAACTGGCCATGGAACGGGGAAAGAATGGGGTTGACCACAAGACGGCGCCGTGGTGGCGCTCGATCCGCGCACCGGCGAAGTGCTGGCCATGGTGAGCCGGCCCGACTTTCGATCCCAACAAGTTTGCCGTGCGCATCAAGTCCAAGGACTGGAAGGAAATTGCCGACAATCCCGACCACCCGCTGCTGAACAAAGCCATCCAGGCGCAGCAGGCGCCCGGGTCCACGTTCAAGCCGTTCGTGGCCCTGGCCGGCCTGGAAATCGGGATCCATCGACGACAAGTACCACCGTCCATTGCCCCGGCGGCGTCGCCTGTACGGGCACTACTACCACTGCTGGTAGAAGCCCGGGACACGGCACCGTCGCGCTGCACGCGGGCATCGTGCATTCCTGCGACGTTACTTCTACACCATCGGCAACAAGATGGGGATCGACAACATCGCCTTCTATGGCGACATGGCCGGCTTCGGCCACCCCACCGGGATCGACCTGCCGCACGAAAAAGAGGGCATCGATGCCCTCGCCGCAGTGGAAGCTGCGCAACTTACCGGCAGAAGTGGTACGCCGGAGAAACGCCCTCGGTGGCCATCGGGCAGGGCGCGCTAACCGTGACGCCGCTGCAACTGGCGCGCGCCATCGGCGGCCTGGCCATCGGCGGCATCGTGGCACCATCCGCACCTGCTGAAGGCGCTCGATGAGACCGAGAAGCCGGTGCATCTGGACGCTGAACCCGGACAACGTGAAGGACATCGATCGACGGCATGTACGGCGTGGTCAACGAGGGTGGCGGCACGGGCGGCCGCGCGCGGCTGCCGAATATCGAGGTCTGCGGCAAGACCGGCATCCGCCCAGTTGGCCTCCAACGAATATATGAAGGGCGCCGGCGCCAGCCACGCCAAGAGACTTGAGGGACAATGCCTGGTTCGAGGGCTTCGCCCCGCGGCGACAATCCGGAAATCGTGGTGGTCGGCCTGTTCGAGCACGGCGTGCACGGCCAGTTCGCCGCGCCGATCGTGCGCGACGTGATTAAGGCCTATTTCGACAAGAAGGCCCGGCTGAGCCGCTCATGCAGCAGCAGAAGCGAGGCGATGCCAGGCGATGTCGCTGCGAGCTCTGATGGCAGCGCCTCGGCGCTGACCGTCGCGCGATCGAGCGGACATCGCTCGGCGTCCGTCCACCGAGCCCGCGACCAGACCGCTCCGATTGAAGCCGCCTATTTCAGCCGCCGAACGCTCCGTGCCGCGTCCCGGCGCCCATCCCGGCCTAAGAAATAACATGGCAGGCTATCTCTCCATTCGCGACATCGACTGGCCGCTGCTGCTGATCGTGCTGCTGATCTGCGCGGTCGGCGTGCTGCAGATTTACAGCGCCACCCTCGATACCGGATTCCACAGCGCCTGGTGGAAGCAGATTCTTTATATTGGCGGCGGGCTGGTGCTGATGTGGCTGGTGCTGGCGGGTGGACTACCACTCGCTGATGCACTACGTTCCCGGACTGTACAGTTTCGTCGATGCTGGCGCTGCTGGCGACCGCCGTCGTGGGCGAGCACGGTTTTCGGCTCGCGCCGCTGGATTCCGCTGCCGGGACGGGCATTCATTTGCAGGTTTCGGAATTTGTCAAGTTGGTGATAATATTGTTGGTAGCCCGCTATCTGACCGATTTGAAGAAGGACGAGTCTGGAAATCCGGGAAATGCTGAAGCTGGCGGGCCTGGTGGTGGTTCCCGCGGGGCTGGTGTTGAAACAGCCGGACCTGGGCACGTCGCTCACCTACATGGCGATCCTGGTCGTGGGAGCGTTTCTCGCGGGGTTGCGATGGAAGTATGTGGCCGTTATCGCCGTAGTGGCGGTGCTGGTGCTTCCGGTCGGTTGGCATTTCCTGAAGGATTATCAGAAGGCGCGGCTGGTGAGTTTCATGGATCCGGATCGGGACCCGCAGGGCACTGGATATCAGTTGATCCAGTCCCAGATTGCGGTAGGGGCGGGCGGGATGTTCGGCAAGGGCGTCACCAAGGGCACCCAGACGCAGCTTCGGTTTCTGCCTGTGCCGCACACGGATTTTATCTTCTCGGCCTTTGCCGAAGAGCATGGATTCGTGGGCGTGGTTGTGGTGTTGTCGTTGTATTTTGTGATGATCATGCGCATCGTCCAGAATGCGCAGACGGCGTCCGAACGGCCGGGCATGTACATCTGTATGGGAGTAGCGGGTCTGTTGCTGTTTCACATGCTGGTGAACGTGGGAATGGTGGCGGGGCGGATGCCGGTGACCGGTATTCCGCTGCCGTTCATGAGCGCCGGCGGTTCCAGTGTCTGGTCGAATTTTTTGGCTTTGGGGCTGGTGAATAACGTCCGGCTCAGAAGGTTTGTGAATTAACAGCGGGCGACGGCGCAAGTAGGTCCGTTGCCCGGGAAAGAAGATTATTCGGGAGCCTGTAGAGACCGGCACGGGAACGGTGGCGCTGCGTGCGCTCCCCCGGTAAGAGGAGTGGTTCCCGGCCGGATGGTGTATGAGGATTGCAGCCTCCACCCCGGCCAGCGTGAGTTTGTAACTGTCCGAGTCTGACTCCCCGGGGACGGGATTAGCGAGACCCACGCAGGGCGCCCACCTTCCATTCGATCGGCCTCTCCACGCTCCCGGGGAGGTATGAGATGTCCAAGGAGTTAGTGATCTCCGCGAATCGCCACGAAACACGTGTGGCGATTCTGGAAGACGATCAGGTCGTCGAAGTTTATCATCAACGCGAAAATGAATATTCGCTGGCAGGAAGCATCCATAAAGGCCGCGTGACGCGCGTGCTGCCGGGCATGCAATCGGCATTCGTCGATATCGGCCTGGACCGCGACGCGTTCCTCTACGTTTCGGATTTCTTCGAGGACAACGAAGAATACGACAAGATTGTGACCAGCGTGGAGGAGAAAGTCCTCAAGCTGGACCGCACTCCGCAACAGGCACCGGCTCCGGCCAGTCCGGCCGCGCCGCCCGCCGAAGTGCCCCCGCCAGCCGTCATCGAAGAGACCGCCGTCGCCGCTCCGGCACCGGCAGAAGCCGCCGCGGGCGAACCACCCGCGCAGGAACAGCGCCGCGACGATCGCGACCGCCGCGGACGCCGCGGAAGGCGCCGCCGCGGCAGAAGGGCGACCGGCGCGGATTGCCGGAATCGAAATTCTATTCCCCGGGACAGCGCACCGAGGAGGCGCCGGTGGAAACCGCTCCTCCGGAAGAGCCGCGCGTTCCCGAGACGGACGATTTCTTCGTCCTGCCCGGCGAATCCCTGGCGAAGTACCGAGCCGGCCACGAACCGGAGGAATCCGACGAGGGTCCCGAAACCGACGTGGCATCCGAAGAGCTTTCGGAGAACGATGCCGAAGTGAGTGGCGAGCCGGTCACCGCGACCCCCGCCGCGATCGCCGGCGAACCGATGTCGGAGATCGCCGCCGAGCCCGCTGCCGAACCGCAGCCCGAACTGGCCGAAGCAGCGATAGAGGTTGCCGAGGAGGTGGAAGCCGAAGACGAAGAGCTTCCGGCAGTGGAGACCGCAGAAATTGCGGAAGTCCTGGAAACGGTCGAGCCCATCGAAACGGTGATCGAAGAAGAGGTCGCCGCATCCGACGAGGCCGAAGAGGCCGGCGAGGGTTCGGAAGAACTCCAGACGGCGGAAGAAGGCCAGGTTGCGGCCGAGGGCGAAGGGGCTGTCGAGGTGCCGAAGAGGAAGGCCCGGAACCGGCCCGCATCCCCACCAGCCTGACCGCCACCCTGCGCGAGCAGGGTCCCCGCTACCTGCACCGCGTTTCGCGCCGCATGCGCCGCCGCGGACGGGATCGCGGCGAGGGCAGGGAAGGACGGCCGACCGAAGGGCCCCGTCCTCCGCAGCAGGGCGCTCCTGTCGCGGAACCCCGTCCAGCCGAACAGAGTTTACGCGCTCCCGAACAGCGCACCGCGCAGCCGCGCGTGAAGCCCGTCCGGAGAAGACCGGAGCCCCTTCCATCAGCGACCTGCTGAGGGAAGGGCAGGAAATCATCGTCCAGATCGCCAAGGAGCCGCTGGGCCAGAAGGGCGCGCGCATCACTTCGCACATCGCGCTGCCCGGCCGCTTCCTGGTCTACATGCCGACCGTCGACCACATCGGCGTCTCGCGCAAGATTCCGAGCGACGACGAGCGCCTGCGCCTGAAGCGCATCCTGCAGACCAACCGCACCGGCATCCCCGGCGGCTACATCGTGCGCACCGCCGGCGAGGGCCGCACCGAAGAGGAACTGCGGGCCGACATGATGTTCCTCTACAACCTGTGGCTCGACATGCGGCAGAAGGCCGAGCGCAAGCCCGCGCCGGCTGCTGATCCACCACGATCTGAACGTGGTGGAGCGCATCCTGCGCGACCAGCTCACCTCGGCGTTCAAGAGCATCTGGGTGGATAACGAAGAGATCTACGAGAGCGTGCTGCGGTTCGTGCAGCGCTTCCAGCCCGCGCTGGTGAGCCGCGTCAAGCTGTACACGCGCTCGACCCCGATCTTCGACGAGTTCGGCATCACCGCCGAGCTGGAGAAGGCGCTGCGCCCGAAGGTGTGGCTGAAATCCGGCGGCTATATCGTCATCAACCAGACCGAGGCGCTGGTGGCCATCGATGTCAACACGGGCAAGTTCGTCGGCAAGTCGAACCGCCTGGAAGATACCATCGTCAAGACCAACACGGACGCCATCAAGGAGATTGTGCGGCAGATCCGGCTGCGCGACCTGGGCGGCATCATCGTGGTCGACTTCATCGACATGGACGAGCGCAAGAATCGCCAGAAGGTGATGCAGGCGCTCGAAGAGGCCATGCGCGCCGACCGCGCGCCGTACAAGATTCTGCAGTTCAACGATTTCGGACTGGTGGCCATCACCCGCAAGCGCGTCAAGCAGAGCCTGGAGCGGACGCTGTGCACGCCGTGCCCGTATTGCGAAGGCGCGGGCTACGTGAAGAGCCCGCAGACCGTGGTCGGCGAGATTCTGCAGGAAGCGCAGAAGATCGCCAGAGCGGTGGAAGGCAAGGACGTCATGCTGCGCGTGGCCCCCGAAGTGGCCAAGCTGCTCAAGTCCAACCAGAATACCTATCTGCAGGAACTCGAAGAGATCCTCGGGCGGCCGGTGCATCGTCAAGAGCGACTCCGCAGCTGCACCAGGAAAAGTTCGACCTGGCGTAGCCTTTTAACGGGGTAGGTCCACCGAGGCCTACCCCGCTTTCCCATCCCTCAATTCGCGAAACTGACGCGGAATCCCGTCGAAAGCATCAGGTCGTTGCGCTGGCGTCCCAGTACCGGGTTGCTCAAATACCGGTCGCTGGCGGTGACGTGACAGCCCAGCCATTTCTTGATCGCGGTCTGCGGCCGAGGTCGAAATTCATGCGGTACGCGCCGGTCTCGGTCAGGTTCGGGAACATGCGGAATGACTGCGTGATGCTGGAGCCGCCGAACAGTTTATAGAGCAGGTCGTCGCCGAAGTTCGCTTCAGCCGAGTTCCGGTGCAGATTTTCGGTGAAATTTTCGCGCGAGTAGTCGGCGCCGGTGGTGACGCTCAAAATGAGCCGCTCCCGCTTGACGGCGTTGAAGCCAAGGCCGGCGCCGGCGACGAACCGCAGATTCAGGTTCTGGAAACGGTCGTGTTCGTAATCGTTCAGCGTAGTGAGGAAGAGGCGGGGTGAAACGTTGCGGTTATACGACCAGCCGCCGCGGACGGCGCTGGCGATGGTGGCGGTAATTCCGTCAGCCCGCGCCGTGCCGTAGATCTGGTTGAAGTAGACCGACAGCTTGTCCTGGTGGGTGACGCGGGCCGTATTGAACGCGGTGGTCAGGGTATCGGTGCGGGCGTTGCCGCGGGCGAGCGCCAGGCCGATATCGAAGAATCCGGCCCACGATTCGTACAGCCGGGGATGTTCGAGATGTTCCCAGTTCTGCTGCTCGGCGGGGTTACGCATGGTGACGATCCCGCTGAGCGGCGCCGATTTCGGAGCGCCCGGGGTGACCACCTGCAATACCTCTCCGCTGGTCTGTACCGGTCCTGCGACGGTTTCTCCCCCCGGCAACGCCACGGTCATCTTCTGATCCGATTTCACGCTCTTTACCGCCGACCACGGCATGTGAACCTCTCCTAGAAATTCACTCTTGAGCGTAAGCGTGCCGCCGTCTTTTTTGAGAATGGTGCCGGTGATGATGTCGCCGTTCTTCAATACGACCTGATCCGCCGCGAAAGCCGCCGGCACCAGTAGCGCTGCCGCCGCGATCGTCAGGCGTCGTAAAATCGCCAACGTATAAATCCTCCGTATACGATGATACGGTAGGATCGGCCCCCCGGAACGCCTACTGGTGGGAGGAGTACTGCTGTTGGGGCGGATTCAGGGTGATGGGGATGTCCTTCTCCGGATCGGTGACGTCGAAGATCTGGCCGAAGGTCTGGTACCCCTTGGCGATCACCTGAATGCGGATCTTTCCCTGGGGGATCTCCGGGATCTTCGCAACCCCCTCCTGGTTGGTGCGGACCTCGTAGGTCGTGCGGACGGCCTTGCCGAGTTTGACGATGGAGTGGCCTTCGACGAACCGGACAACGACGGAGGCCCGGTCGAGCGGGCGCCCGCTTTGGGTTTTGACGGTGATATTGAGCTTGGTCATCGGCGCGTCGCCGGCGAAGGCGATGGCGGCGCCGACAAGCAGAGCCAGTACGAATCCGAAACGTGGGAAAACAGCCCGATAACGCATGATTTGATTATAAGCCGCGCTGCTATAATGGGATTGTCGTACTCACCCTGGGGGCGCAACGGATTCGACGGGATTGAATCGGGGTGGGGAGGCGTGCCGGGTTCCGAGCT
This sequence comes from Terriglobia bacterium, assembly GCA_963796675.1. Lineage (GTDB taxonomy): Bacteria > Acidobacteriota > Terriglobia > Bryobacterales > Bryobacteraceae > CAWCDJ01. The sequence continues at coordinate 700,139 of CAWCMS010000005.1, read as the reverse complement.
CCCGTAAAACGATCGGAAAAACATAACTGCCAACAACACGCAGTTTGCATACGCTGCTTAATTAATTAAGTAGCCGCTCCAGCCGCTGAGCCCGCGCGGCGGTGAGTGAGCGTCATCTTGCGGGATAGGCCAAAGGCTTCGGTCCGGAGCCGGCGGTCGAGATCTAATCGGGCTAGGCCTCCGCCGCTCTCGCCGGTTCTGAAGCGGTAGGCCGAAATTTTTGAGCCGGCTACGCACGTAGTCTCTTCATGGCGGGCTTTCTCGGACGGGGGTTCAACTCCCCCCGCCTCCACCAACCTTCATCATTTCCCGGCAGCCTTCGCGGCCGCTTTGGCTTGCTCGACGGCGGCCCGGAATTCGTCGGTGTCCTTCGCCACCTGGTCGAGGATGCTCTTCAATGCTTCCGCTTCTTTGGCCCGCATCGCGTCGATCTCCGGGGCCGTGTAATAGTCCTTCATGTCGCCGTACGGGATGTCTTGCCACAGCTTGTTGGACTTCAGATTGTTCGCCTTCTCGTCCATGCGAACCAGATTGTTCGCAAGGTCGCCCAGATCGCCGAGGGCCTTCACCATCCTTGCTTTCACGGCCTCGGATGCCTTGGTGAAGATCGAGAGAAACTCCTGCAATTGGGGTAAGTTCGCAATCTGATCGACGGCAAAAAGGTGATCGGTTTGGAGGCCTGATGACTGGCCCTTTCCGGCTTTTTGGGCGGCCTTTCGGGCCTCCCACCGATCTTTGCCCATGACTTCGTCGTAGGCGACCTTGCCCTTGGCCGTGTAGTTTGGTCCGTTCCCGGAGTTACGGACCAGGTCTGCGATGTCCCTGCTGGCAGCCCGAAGTTCCGCTTCGGATAATGGCATCTCCGTTTGCTCGATCTGCTTCACGCGTGCCTCGTCCGTGGCGTTCGCGTCCTTGGAGCCCCGGATCTCCTTCTCCAACGCCAGTCGCTTCTCCTCCCACTGCAGGTAGGCGTCCGCTTCGGGACTGAGCTGATTCTCGGCTCTCAACTTCTCCCTGAGGTTCCGAACGCCTTCGATCCTTTCATCGATCTTCATTTCGTCGCCAAGACGCGGCAGGTCTCGAAACGCTTTGCTGTTTTTCAGTTCCTGCGGCAGCTTCGGTTTCTCGGCGAGTAACTTGTCCAGGTCCTGCCTGAGTTGTTTGATATCTCGCGCCCTTTGGGTCACGTCAGCAGGACGGTCCTTCAGCTCTTTCTCCAGTCCTTGTTTTTGCCTCAGGGCCCGCTCGCGCCGATGGACGTCCAGGACTTTGCCGCTTTGCTTCGGCGGCTTCTCGGTCGTTTTCGGTGGAGCCTGCTGTGTCTTCCCGGTGGCCTGCTGGCCGGCGCCCGGTTGGTCCGTACCCGCCGGCGCCTTGCCCGGGACATCCGGCGGCGCCGGCTTCTGCGTTTGCTGGGGCGCCGGCTTTTGATCCGATGGAACGTCCGGTCCGGGAGTCGATGGAGGCTGTTTCGGCGCCGCCTTTGGCGCCGACTTCTTGAGTCGCTTACGGAAATCGTCGAGAAGAGTTCCGATCTTTTGCTGCACGTCCTTTGGGACCAGGCCCTTCACCACGGCGTGGACGACGGCAGCCGCCGCAAGCATGGCGATTCCGGCGATGCCGTTCGCGAGGCTCGAAGAGCCTTCCTCCACATGGTGATTGAATTCCGCCACCGTCTTGGATTTGGATGCGGCTTTCGCCCGCAGCACGGATTCTCCGGCGCCGAGTCCGATTGAGCCGGCGAACAGTACGGTAGCCGCCGCAATGGCGAGGCCGATGATGGTAGCGGCTTCGCCGATGCCGGTTAGCCAGGAGGCAATGTAGAGTACGGTTCCCAGAACGATCGCCACTCCCGCCAGCCAGCCCAACAGTTTCGAGAGGAACCCGGTGCCGGCCGCGGCCCTGGCGAGCGGGTCCGCATCCTCGTCGAGGAACTCCGTCAGGTTCTCGCCCATCGCGCGGAACGTCTCGGGGGCGTTCAACAGCAGCAGGCTCGCTCCCAGGCCCTTGAGCGTTTCGCCCGGGTGATGCCACATGTAGGCGAGCTTTTCTTTGGTGCGTTGCCAGATCTGTTTGCGCGCCAGGTCGTACTTCTGCTCTTCGGATAACTGGTTGAAGGTAACGTCGTCGAGGGGTTCCTCCACCACCGGCCGCTTCTGCTCCTTCGGCCGGGCGGGCTCCGATTTCGGCGTCGGGTGCTGCGGATGTTTCGCCTTCCAGACCTCTACCGCCTTGCACAGCTTGGGGATCTCGGCGCAGGCGCCCAGGGTCGCGAACTCTTCGAGCGAATTCTGTTGGGCCTCGGGTGACAGGAAGAAATGGACGAGATCGCGCTCTTGCCCGGCCAGTTCGGCGAGCGACTGGGCCTTCTTTTCGGTGAGGACATTTCGAGGCCGCTGGAGAAGCGAGTGCCAGCCCGAAACGATATCGGGCACTTGAATATCCATCGCTTTCTGGTCGATCCCCGCATAATTGACTTCGACGTCCCACGTGACGGAAGCCCAGCCGAGCTGGCGAAGCTGCTCCACGCTCGACTTGGCGGGGTCGAACGGCGGCACGCCCGGAATCGCCTTGGCTGGGAAATAGGCCCCAAACGCTTTCATGTGCAGGGTCGCTTCGAGCCCCCACGCCGTCCGGATGTGTACCTCGCGTTTGTATTGCAGGAGCGCGATCGATTTGGGAGGCATCTCGCAAAAGGTTCCGCGCGCGAGGCCGATTGAATACCCGATGGCTCTATCGCGGCCGGCGGGCTTCAATTTGGCTAATGCCGGATCTGATAGAGGAGGCGCCAACTCGCAACCAGTTCCGTGACCTTCGGGCTTGTCCGGCTTTTCTCCCTTCCTGTGCAGGCGCGGCGTTGGACCCGGCTGCACTACGTGGGCCAGTTCGTGAGCGATCAACTGACGTCCGGTATGCGTCTCGGGCTGGAATCGGGACCGGGCGAAAACGATATGCTCGCCGACGGTATAGGCCTTGGCACTCACGGCCCGTGCCGATTCTTCCGCCGCCGCGCCCCGGTGGACCTGAACTCTGGAGAGATCGATTCCAAATCGAGGTTCCATGAAGGCACGCGTTCCCTCGTCGAGCGGTTGGCTCGGGGAACGCAAGACCTGGCGGACGATGGGTGGCGCCGGAGTCTGCTCCGCCGCATCCGGTGCGCCTGAGAAGGCCGGTTGAATCGGCTCCGGCGTTCGCATCACCTGGGCGGCAACGCGGTCTGCCTCACGCTCGCTCGGATCGCCTGGACGGTCGCCGAACGCGAACTCCCGCCCGCATGGCAAGCCGGGGTATGGTGGTGGAGGTGCTTCGGACCCACCCTCGCCCTCCGGTGGGAAAATTGGAACTTTGCCGAAATCCCATTTCGGTCCAGGCTCGTTATCCGCGACGCGGGTGCGCGATTCCCGTGAAGGCGGTTTCAGCGTGCTGGAGCGCGCGCCAGCGCTGGCCGGCGCCGGTTGGGCCTTCGGCGATTTGGAGCCTTTCGGTGCAAACACAGCGGTTTCGGGCTCACCCCGGTTCAGCATCCCTCGGGGCTACCCGAAGGGATGACTCAGGATGTCGCATCCCGAAGACCTAGTCAATGACGCCCCGCTGAGGGAGGTGCGCCGGCCGGCACTCGCTCACTTCTTTCCCGCCACGCGAACCTTCAAATCGCCCTTCTTTTCGTGAATGCGGATCGACTCTTCGACGGTGTCGGACTCGCCCTCCGCCAGATCCATGCTAGGGCGATCGGGTTCAGGGGCTTTCTTGCTCGGAGCCGCGCCGGCCTTACCTTCGTGAATGGCAAGGGATTGCTCGACTGTATCGAGCTCCCCTTCGGCGAGGTCCGTGCTTTTCAATCCGGATTGAATAATTTTCTTCTCTCTGGCCATAACCTCTGGAGAGTGCAAGATCCGGGCCAGATGCGATGCGACCAAACCTCAGCCGCCTGTGTCCAATCCCTATGGAATTTCGACAGCTGGGAAAGAGTGGGCTACAGGTTCCGGCACTGTGTCTCGGCACGGGCACGTTCGGCGGCGGCAACGAGTTTTTCCGGGCGTGGGGCCACACCGACGTGGCGGAGGCGACGCGCCTCATCGACATCTGCCTGGAGGCCGGGGTCAATTTCTTCGATACGGCCGATGTTTACTCGCAGGGATTGTCCGAAGAGATTCTCGGCCAGGCGATTGCGCATGTGGATCGAGGGTCCGTGCTCATTTCGACCAAGGCGACGTTTGCGTTCGGCGAAGGTCCGAACAACGTCGGCTCCTCGCGGGCGCACCTGACGCGGCAGATCGAGGGAAGCCTGAAGCGGTTGAAGACCGACTATATCGACGTCTATCACATGCACGGCTTCGACGCGTTGACGCCGGTCGAAGAGACGATTTCGACACTCGATAACGCGGTCCGGCAGGGCAAGGTGAGGTACATCGCGGCCTCGAATTTCTCGGGATGGCACATCCAGAAATCTCTCGCGATCAGCCGGCAGTATGGATGGGCGAGCTACGCCGGGCACCAGGTCTACTACTCGCTCGTGGGCCGCGATTACGAGTGGGAGTTGATGCCGCAAGCGGCATCGGAGGGCCTGGGCGCGCTGGTGTGGAGTCCGCTGGGTTGGGGCCGGCTCACGGGGAAGATCCGCCGCGGCCAGCCTCTACCCCAGGTGAGCCGGCTGCATCAGACAGCCGAACAGGGACCCGCTGTGTCCGACGAGCGTCTCTATCAGGTGGTCGATGCACTCGATGCACTCGCCGCCGAGACGGGGAAGAGCGTGCCGCAACTGGCGATCAATTGGCTGCTTCGGAAGCCGACGATCTCCACGGTGATTATCGGTGCGCGCAACGAGCAGCAACTGCGCGACAACCTGGCGGCGGCGAGCTTTGTGCTCACGCCGGAGCAGGTCTCGCGGCTGGATCAGGCGAGCGAGCCAGACGTTCCGTATCCTTACTGGCACCAGCGGCAGTTTCAGAATCGAAATCCGCTGCCGCCGGCATACCGGGTGTGAGGTCTGCTGCCCGCTCCCTTACGGTTGCGGCCCTGAACTGCAGCCACCCGATACAGAGGCGCGACCGTCAGGAAGCGCGTCGTCGCAGAATGCCGAGTCCCAGGAGACCCACCGCGGTGATGCCGAGGGTGGCGGGCTCGGGTGTCTCGGCAGCGTCGCCAACACTCAGCTTGCCGTCGATCGATTCGGCGAACGGCTCATTCACAAACTGGAGACCCTGGAACGGGTTGAGCAGGTCCGAAGTAATCGTAATGTCCACGGGTCCGGAGCCGGTGCGCGTAAAGTGCAGGATGGCCAACTCCAGAGGCTCGGTCACCGGCGGGAAGATGCCGAAGCCGCCGGCGGCGGCGAAGACGTCGGTGCCGGGTACGGGGCTGGGGGAGTCGAACAAGGGTCCGGAATCGGCGCCATCGAAGGCGAGCAGGAGCGGGTCGCTGATGCCCACATTAAAGCCATAGGAAATGATGCCGTCCGTGGAAATGTCACGTCCGGCAAACAGGTCGGTCGCCTGGACCGTGACATCGAAGGTGCCGTTCGCGGCGGCAGGACCGGTGACGGTGATGGTAGCGGCGGAAGCCGGCAATCCGAGAGCGGCCAGCATCGCCGCACCAAGAAGGAAGCGTTTCATCGTTGTCTGATCTCCACTATTGAATGAATGCGCGGTAGTAATTCAACCAGATGCGGTAATCGTTCGGAGTAATGGTGCCGTCGCCATCGTAGTCCATGCGGCGGTCGACCTGCGACGCCAGTTTGCCGTACGCGGCAACGAGGAGGTTGCGGTCAGAGAGATCGACCACGCCGTCGTCGTTCAGGTCGCCGGCAAGCGGGTTGAGCGCGATCAGGATGGGGTCGTGATCGGATGCCGCGAACTCGTCGGGAGCGAAGTAGGCGGTTTGCGCGGCGGCGCTCTTCGAGCTGCTGTTGAGTGCTTCGAGGGCGGCGGGTTCAGGGGCGTTGACGTGCAACTCGGCGACGTTCCTGATGAGCGGCAGGAATGCGGAGTTGACCATGGCGTGATCGATGTAGCCATTCCACGAGCTGAAGTTGTACGAGTACGCGTTGGCCCCGATCAGCAGGTGAATCAGGTTGGTATAGCCGCCCGAGAGGAAGGCCTGAATCGGGTCCTCGCCGTAGTAGGTATTGAAGTCGCCGATGACCAGGTAGCGGCGGCCGGCTCCGGCCGGATCGGCGGTCGGGTTGCCGGTCAGCCAGTTGATCACATTGTTTGCCATCAGCAGGCGGAGGCCGTTGCAGTTGCCCTGGTAGGGGTCGTCACTCGCTCCGCCGCAGGCGCTGCTTTTCGAGCGGAAATGGTTGACGACGACGGTGAACGTCTGGCTGGCCGCCTTGGCGCCGGAGGCAGGCTGGAAGGTCTGGGCCAGGGTCGGGCGATTCGTATCGTTCTGGTTGTAGAGCGCCGCCTGGCCGACCGGCGCGACCTTCGAGGCGTTATAGATGAACGCGCTGCGAATCGCGTCGGTGCCGTTCTGCGTGATGTCTCCGCCCACCACGTTGGCGGCGTTGATGGTGTCGATGTACTGGTAGTTGCGGCCGGTGGCGGCGGCGAGATTGGTCGTGAGGTCGCTCAGGGCGGCATTGGTATAGGTCCCGCCGCTGGTGTTGCCGTTGGCGAAATTCTGTACTTCGCTCAGCCCGTAAATGTCGGCGTTCAGCTTGCTCAACTCCGCGATGACTTTCGCCCGCTGATTGGTCAGCTCCTGGGCGGTGGCGGCTCCGCGGCTGCCGAGCGTGGTGAAGAAGTTCAACACGTTCGCGCTGGCCACGTGGAAACGGCCGCCCAAGGCGCTTGCGGTCGCGGCGGTATCAGGACGCGGATCGGACGAGTTGCTGAAGGTCACCGCCCCGGTGGGCTGGATCCGGTAGGAACCATAGCGGTCGTCGAGGATGCCGACCAGCGGCATGGGAGTGCCGCCGTTCGGGTTGACGAGTGCGCCCACCCGCAGGGTGTTGGAGGCGCTGAGGCCGGGCGGCGGGTAGGGAGCCAGCCCACCGCCGTTCAAGGTGGCGTTCGAAGAACTGCTGCCGTCGTCGAGAGAGATGAGGCTGCGATTGTTCAGATCCTGCGCGGCGCCCCAGGTGGTCGTGTTGCCGGTGCTCTGCGTCGGCTGGTAGAGGACGGCCGGAGCGAGATCGATCTGGCCATACGCGCCGAGGTTATAGTTACCCGTCACCACCAGTTGCTGGGTGAACTGTACCAACATACCTTCGTAACGCTCGAAATCGGAGACGTTCGAGACCGGCAGCGTGATGGTTGCGGCCGGAGGCAGCGTATTCCCAGTGCTGCACACGGTGGCGTTCGAGGTGGAGCCGAACTCGGTGAGGTTCGAAACCAGCGAGCCGGTGGCGGAAGAGTATTCGGACACTGTTCCGCGAATGCGCACGCGGTCTCCCACGTTCACGGTGGGGGTGTTGGCGAAGACGAAGATGCCCTCGGAGGTTTGCGGGTTCCCGTCCTGCGTGGCGGCGGGCTCCTCCAAGTAGAAGCCGTTCAGGTGCGCGGAGCCCTGGAAGCTTCCGACCACGATGCCTTCGATATCGACGGTCTGGCCGGCGAGCGGGCTGGTGGAACCCGATCCTTGGATGACGTCGATGGGCGTGGCGGGGTCACCGCAGGCGGAACTGAGCGGGATCTGGACGGTGAGCGCGATATTGAAATTCGTGGAGCGGCTCTGGTCATCGGTGACCGTACAGGCCAGCGAGTACGCATTGGGCGAGATCAAAGCGCCGATCGCGGTGTTGAAGCTAAAGCTGGTTCCGTTGACGGCCAGCGCTTGGGTGGTGGACCCGCCGATCGGTGAGAGGTCGCAGGTGACGGTGTAGCTTGCCGATGCCGGGTTCTGCCCCGGCGTGATCGTGCCGCTCAAAGTGGTGGACCCGCCCGGCGCCGCGGGGTTGGGTGTTGCGGAGGCGGTCGCGGTGGGACTGATCGAAACGGCGGCAGTGCCGGCGGTTAGGCTGAAATCGTCGATCGCCATGCCGTCATCGCTGCCGGTGGTATCGACGTCCGTCCAGCGGATCCAGATGCTCTGGCCGTCGGGAATGGTGAGGCCGGAGATCGTCCCGCTAATCGCCAGCCGGCATGCGGCGGAGTTACCGTTGGTGGCGGTGTTCTGGGTTGCGGAGCAGTTGTCGCCCGGAGATGCGAAGTTGAGCGAGGATGCGGCGGTAAACGTTCCGGTGGTCAGGTCCGTGGCATCCGTACTGTAGGTGAAGGTCAGGCCCTCACCGGCCGTCGCGGTGCCGCGGCGCCACATCTCGCCGGTGTAGGAAATCGCCAGGGAGGTAATCACCGCCCCAGTGTGATTGGTGAACTTCGCGCCGTAGTGGACCGGGGTGACCGTGCCGCTGCCGAGGCTTCCGAGAGCGCGATCGGTGCTGGAGGCGGCGCCAAAGCTGTACGCGCCTCCCGCATTGCTCGAACCGGTGCCGACGACATAGGACCCATCGGCCGCGCCGCCGGTACCGAGTTCGGTCAGATACCAGCCGGTGGGAAGCAGGTTGGATGGGCTGGTGCTGTTGCTCAGCGTATTGAAATCCTGCGTGACCGGAGAAGTGGAATCGATGGAGACCGAGCCGGTGCCGGAGGAACCGGCGGCCAGGAGAGTGAATGTGGCGATGCACAGCGCGGCGGCGGAGCCAACAGCTAGAGCGAGAGTAGAACGGTTCATTGGGAGCTGCTCCTCAGAGTTAAAAGTGTGAATATAGCAAAGCGAAGGGGAGCAAAGGTTGCAGTTGCGTGAATAGTTATTCACGTTCTAGCTGGACGGGCGCTGCGCAATCTATGCCGATTTCGACCTCCTCGGCCAAACGGTGCACGAATTGCAAGGATTACGAAAGTATCGGTGTGTCGTGTAGTTCTTACGCACACCGGGGATCGCCAGTGATCGACTCGGTACTCAATCTGCTGTTTCGCTGCTCACACAGACGTCTTTCGCGTCCGGTAACGCCGGTCGTTAAGGCGGGGATGCCTCAGGAACAGACTTACGTGGTCTGTCTCGATTGCGGGCATCATTTCGCCTACGATGTGCGGGAAATGCGTATGGGTAAGCGGATCGACGTACCGGCCGAAAGAAGCGGCCTCTAGGGCGTAGCCGCCTTACGCGCGGGGTAGATGTGCTCCACGCGCGACATCGGGACCTGTCGCTGCTCGCCATTCGTGGTGACGAAGTGGAGCGTCCCGTTCCTGGTCCAGTAACGTTTGACGGAGTATACGTTGCCGTCCTTCACAGCGATGATCGCGGGTGAATGTGACGGCGCTACCGTCTCACGTATAGGCAATGGGGCGGCAGTTTCGGCGGAGGGTGTCGGCAAGACGATGGTCTGCGGGGCGGGTTGCGGCGCCGCGACAGCAACCGGCGAAGCCTGGGGGGGAAACGCGACAATCACGTTGGCCGGCGCCGGCGCCTGTTGTTGAGGCGGATAGAACCCGTAGGGAGATCCGAACCATCCTCCGCCGTAGCCCAAAGAGGGAACTCCGTAGCCCGCGCCATAACCGTAGCCCGCCCCGTATCCAAATCCGCCGAAGCCGAGGCTGTTACCGAAGCTGCTACCAAAGCCAGGAGGGCAAGGAATGGCAAACGGGCTCAAGCCATTACGCGATGAGATGGAACCCCAGAGTGGGGTAGTGCTGGCGAGGGCCGCAGCCGAAGGGGGGAACAGCGGAGGCGGCAGAATCGATTGTCGACCGGGCGATGTGCCGCCAGATCCCGAAGGGGGCCTTCCCCCGCCTTGTCCGCGGCCGGCTTGAGCGGCCGCGGGTGTGCAAACAGCCAGAAGGAGCAATACCAGACGAATCCGCACGGTGCCTCCCCTAGGCTCGATTCATCGAAGCAGGGGAGGGTCTAAAGAAATGGCGCTTTCCGTTACAAGCGCCCGGCCAGCGGCCGTTCGATCAGGTGCGGCGCTTCGACTGCCGGCTCCGCGGCCAATCGGTTGTAGACCGCGGCGACCACTGCGCCGCCGGCCGCGCCATCGACGAAGCCATAGCCGGCGCCGACCAGAACATCGGCCAGCGTCCGCGAATTGTGGAAGCCAGGGTAGACCGAGCTCATCACGCCGAGAAACGGGCGGGCATAGGAGCGCGATGCAAGGTTGATCAGGCCGCAAACCAGCATTGCTCCTCCCCATACCATCCCAGAGGTTAAGGCCATCGCCTTCACGGAAAGCTTCATTTTCTTCTCCTATTCACCATTATTCAGCCGCGGGCAGGACGTGAACAATGGGGGCCGGGCGTTTCCTCACCTTGACTAGGAATAGTCCTGGCAGGTTCCAGTCCCTTCGGTCCATAACCAAGGCCAATATTGAAGCTATACGTTATCGGATGCATACTCCTGTTATCTATGAGGAGGGTTCAGAGATGTTGGCGCTGATCCGCTATCCGGTTGGTGTCATTGTGGAGGCCGTGATTCTGGCGGTCACACGAAGCCGCATGCGCGTTGCCGCAGCGGGCTTTCAGGACGCATTTGAAATCCGGCGGTCAGGCAATCGGTGGCTGACCGATGCCGGTGAAGCCGTTGAGTTCGAGTTCCTTTCTGCCCGTGCAGAGACGGGCGAGGAAGCTTCAGCTTCCAAGCGAGTTCTGGCTGCTCGCGTTGCAGGTGCACAGGTAAGTTAGCTGGAGCCAATGGACGGCATCCGGCCCGATTCGCTCCCGGGCCGGATGTCTACCCCTTTCGGTAGTTCCCCCCCCACTTCTACTATCCGTTTCTTACGTCAGCATGAGTTCGTCGCGCACCAACGCACCGAATGGCGTTGGCTGATAGCCCGTCGCGTGGACGAGCCGTGGGATATCGGCCCAACTCCAGGCGGCCCAGCCGCAGGCGGAAGTGCGAAGAGCTTGCACGAGACGCCGGCCGAAATCAAGGTCGCGATCGCCGCCGCCCCACTCCCCTACAAACACCGGGACTTCATCGGCACGGCCTAACGCCTTCCGCCAATGGCGGCGATGCCGGTTCGCGTAAATGTGGGCGGAGTAGACGATGTTCGGCGCGTCGATCTCGATGCCGCGCAGGTCGAAGGCCCAATCGACGCCGGCGACCAGAAGCAGCGCGCCGGGATGGATGGCGCGCACCTCGCGGACCAGGCGCCCGGCCCATGGCACCCATTGATCGGGACCGACGAAATCCGGGTCGGCTTCGATGACGCTGCCATCGGGGGCGATCAGGTGGAGAGGCCGCCAGTCGTCGTCCACCGGATCGTGCGGCTCATTGAAGAGATCGAAGAGGACGGCGGGCTCGTCGCGGTAGCGGACGGCGAATTCGGACCACAGCGTAAGGCTCAATGCGTCGGGCAGAGGCGCGACGTGATTCTCACGGCCGGAGGTGTGGCCGTAGACCGTCTCGGCATCGAGCCACTGCAGGTCGAGGATGGTGTAGGCGCCGAGCGCGGCAGACCACTCGATTACCTGGTCGAGGGCGGCGCGGTACTCCTCGGAGGAATGGCCGGCCCTGCCTTGTAACGCCCAGTCCTGGTTGAAGGGAACGCGGATCACGTTGGCCTTCCAGCCGAGCACGATTTCGCGGAGTTCGTCTTCCGTGAAACCGGCGGCGGCGAGGAAGCCGGCGTCCGAGGGCTGCGAGTATTCCAGGCCCGATCGATTGAGCCCGCGCAGCAGAACGGCAGCTCCCGTATCGGCGCGGACAATGCGGTTCCCGGCCGTGGCCAGCGCGGGCAGCCCGTGCGACAGCTCTCCTTTCATCGGCCTCGCTCAATCGGCCAGGTAGCGTTCCTTCAGAATCGCGCTGTGATGAGTGACGTGTCCCGCGATGATGTAGGCGAGGGCGCGCACCGTGACCGGGTTGCCGCTGGCGACGCCGCTGCGGTCCCATGCCGCCTCCGGCAGGTTGCGTAAAAGTGTGAGGGTGGCTTGCCGGACCGCGCGGAAATCCTCGACGTGAGCGGCCCAGGAAAGGCGGTCGGCTTCGGCGCCGGCGGCCGCGGTGTTCTGATCGAAGCTCGAGATCGGGGTCGAAAAGCCTCGTCCGAACCAGAGCGCGCGGAAGGCGAAGGCGCGTTCGGTGTCCGTGACATGACTCAGGACTTGCTTGACGCTCCACTTTTCGGGCGCATAGCGGAAGCGCGCGCGTTCCTCGGAGATTTGCGAGAAGAACGCGAGCGACGATTCCAGCTGGCTTTCGATCAACGCGACCGGATCTTCACCCGGAGCGAGTTCGATGTATTTGGCGAAGTGCGGAGCGGCTTCGTTAGGTTTCGGGCGTCCGATCATGGACCTACTTTAGCGCACCGGGAAAAGTTGTAGATTAGGGATTCCAAGCGGAGGTGGCTTCGATGTCGCGAAGAAGGGACTTTCTGCAGCAATCCGCGGCCGTAGTGGCCGCGGCGGCGATGGCTCCGCGGTCCGCACAGGCCGAAACGGCGGGCGAAGGCTGGTACAACCGCCCCATGCGCTGGGCGCAGCTCACCCTGGTGGAAGACGACCCCGGCCAGTACGATCCGCAATTCTGGCTGGATTATTTCGCGCGAACTCACTCCGACGCGGCGTGCCTTTCGGCGGGCGGTTGCGTGGCCTACTACCCGACGAAGATCCCGCTGCACTATCGCAGTAAATTTCTGGGCGACCGCGACTCCTTCGGCGAACTCGTGGCCGGATGCCGGAAGCTCGGAATGAACGTGGTGGCCCGCACCGATCCGCATGCCGCGCATCAGGATGTCTACGAAGCGCACCCCGACTGGATCGCGGTGGATGCTTCGGGGCAGAAGCGCAAACACTGGGCCGATCCGGAGCTGTGGGTGACGTGCGCGCTGGGGCCGTACAACTTCGAGTTCATGACCGAGGTTACGCGCGAGATCGTGAGCCTCTATAAGGTGGACGGCATCTTCAGTAACCGCTGGGCGGGGTCGGGCATGTGCTATTGCGAGCACTGCCGCGAGAACTTCCGCAAATTTGCCGGGCAGGATTTGCCGCGCACCTCGGACCCGCAGGATCCCGCGCGCCGCCAATACATCGTCTGGCATGAGCAGCGCCTGTTCGAACTGTGGCGGCTGTGGGACCGCGAGATCAAGAAGATCAATCCGGGCGCGGCATACATCGCGAATGCCGGAGGCGGGGCCTTGAGCGATCTGGACATGAAAACCATCGGCGAGCTTGCGCCGACCCTGTTCGCCGACCGCCAGGCGCGCCGCGGCGTGATGCCGCCGTGGACCAACGGGAAGAACGGCAAGGAATATGCCGCGACGCTCGGGAACAAGGCCATCGTCGGGATCTTCAGCATGGGCCTGGAAGAGCCGTACCGCTGGAAGGATTCCGTGCAGGGCAAAGAGGAGATCCAGCTTTGGGTCGCGGACGGCATTGCGCACAACCTGCGGCCGTGGTTCACCAAATTCAACGGCAAGGTCATCGACAAGCGCTGGATGAAGCCGGTCGAAGACTTGTATGGCTGGCACTACCGCAACGAGCGTTATCTGCGCAATGAAGAATCGCTGGCGCGCGTCGGGCTGGTCTATTCGCAGCAGACGGCGTCGTTCTATGGGGGCGAGCACGCGCACGCGAAGGTGGAAGACCATGCGCTCGGCTTTTACCAGGCGATGGTGGAGGCGCGCATCCCCTTCGACATGGTGCATGACCGCCTGCTCGACGCGGCGCATATCGGGCGCTACCGCACCTTGATCCTGCCCAACATCGCGGCGCTCTCGGGCGAGCAGTGCCGGCAGTTGACCGAGTTCGTGCGCGCGGGAGGCAGCCTGGTGGCGACGCACGAGACGTCGCTTTACGATGAATGGGGCGTGCGGCGCGGGAATTTCGGACTGGCGCCGTTGTTCGGCGCGACTTTCGATGGCCGCGTCGATAGCGATGTCCACAATTCGTACCTCAACGTGGAGAAGGACCCGAAGACCGGCACGTTCCACCCGATCGTCAAGGGGCTGGAGGACGCGTCGCGGATCATCAACGGCACGAAGTGGGTGCATGCGCATCCCGCGGGCGAGCTGCATGCGCCGCTGACGCTGGTGCCGTCGTACCCCGACTTGCCGATGGAAGAGGTCTACGCGCGTGTTCCGCGTACGAATATTCCGGGAGTCTACGCGCGTGAGATGGGCGCGGGACGCGTCGTCTATTTTCCGTTCGACCTCGATCGCACCTTCTGGGAGGTTCTCTCCGCCGACCACGGACTGCTGCTGCGCAATGCGGTGCGGTGGGCGCATCGAGACGCCCAGCCGCTCGAGGTCGAAGGCAGGGGCGTGCTCGATGTTTCCCTCTGGCGGCAGAAGGATTCGATGACCGCGCATCTGGTCAACCTTACCAACCCGATGATGATGAAGGGGCCGGTCCGCGAGATTCTGCCCGCGCCTCCGCAGCGTCTGCGGATCCGCGTGCCGGAGGGCCGCCATATCCGCAAAGTGAGCCTGCTGGTGAGCGGAAGGACTCCCCAATACCATGTGACGGGCAACGTGGTGAGCGTCGAGGTGCCTTCGATCGGCCTGCATGAAGTGGTGGCTCTCGATTTCGCATGAGCAAGCGCGCACTGTTCATCATGAGCGTAATGATCGGGTCCGCCGCGGCGCAGGATGGCTGGTGGATGCGCGAGCCGATCCGTTGGGTGCAGACCAACCTGCGGCAGACCGACGCCGGGCTCGACGCGCAGCGCCTGGTGGAACAGTTAGCGGCCATGAAGGCCAACGTGCTGCTGATGGGGATGGGCGGGATCGCGGCATATTATCCGACGGCCGTACCCTTCCACTACGCGAGCCCCGCGCTCCCGCCCGGCCGCGACCTGTTCGGCGACGTGCTGCGGGAGTCGCACGCTCGCGGCATCCGCGTGGTGGGGCGCTTCGATTTCAGTAAGACGCAGAAAGCCGTGTTCGACGCGCACCCCGAGTGGTTTTTCCGGCAGGCAAACGGCGAGCCCGTGATCTACAACGGCCTGTACTCGACGTGCATCAACGGTGGCTATTACCGTGTGCAGGCGATGAAGATTCTGACGGAGGCGTTGGAGAAGTACGACGTCGACGGGCTGTTCTTCAATATGTTCGGCAACCAGTCGACCGATTACAGCGGGCGGCGCGTGGGCCTGTGCCACTGCGAGGCCTGCCGCCGGCTCTACCGCGAAGAGTTTCACAAAGATCTTCCCGATGCGCCGGACGATGATTACCGCAAGTTCATGTTTCGCTCGTCGCGCGAAGTGGCGGCGGCGATCGGCAAGCTGATTCGCGAGAAGCGGCCGGAGGCGGGGTACTTCAACTACATCCAGGAGTGGACCGACGGCATCATGTCGGAATCGAACACCGCGGTGGCGCGTCCCCTGCCGCTGTGGCCGTACTCGGCGAGCGACAACGTGAACCGCGCGCGCAACAGCCAGCCCGGCAAGATGGCGGTCAACCTGAACATGCAGTTCGTCGACTTCTGGTGGCGCTTTGCGACGGTGCCGCGGCAGGAGATCGCTCTGCGCTCGTGGCAGAATCTGGCAAATGGCGGCGCGTTGACGTTCGAAGTCAATGGCACGCTCGACCTGCAGGACCGGCAGGCGCTCGAAGCGGCGACGCCGATCTTCCAATGGGCGGCGGCGAAGGAGCAATACTTCGCGCGGCAATCGAGCGCCGCCCGCGTGCTGCTGCTGGGGGCGCCTTCCGATACGGGCCGCGCCTACAACACCGAAAGCTATCGCGGCATGTTCCGCCTGCTGAGCGAAGAGCACATCCCGTTTGCGGTCTCGGACAACCTGGAGTGGCTCGGGCACCGCGAATTCGACGTGGTGATCGCCACCGATTGGGCGCCGGCTGAGCTGAGACAGTACGCGGAGAGCGGCGGCCGGGTGTTGATCGCGAGTGCGGCGCCGCCGGAGTTTGCCGTGGCCCCGGTCGAGCGGACCGACAGCGACGTGAAGGGTTACATCCGCGTGCGCGACCATGCGGGCTTCCCCTCGCTGAAAGACACCGATCTCCTGCTCTTGAACGGTCCTTTCACGATGCTGAAGGCCGCGGGGCCGCACGCGCTAACGCTGATTCCGCCATCGATGATCGGGCCGCCGGAGCTGGTCCACGTGGACATGCGGGATACGGATGTGCCGGCGATCGCGAGCACGCCGGTCGGGAAGGGAAGCGCGGTATGGATCCCGTGGAACCTCGGGGCGCTCTACTACCGCCTGAGCCTGCCCGCGCATGCCGCGCTATTTCGCGATGTGTTCGACAGCCTGGAGCCGCGGCGGCAACTTCGCACCGACGCGCACCCGCTGGTGGAGATGAGCCTGATGCGGCAAGGCGATCGAACTCTGCTTCACCTGATCAACCTGAGCGGCCATTCGGACACCGGTTACTTTGCGCCCGTACCGATGGGCGGCATTCACGTGAAGGTCGCGGGTACGTTCGATTCCGCGAAGACGGTGCGGAATCCGGCGACGCTCCCGGTGCGCGCGGCCGATGGCTACACGGAGTTCACGGTTCCGCACCTGGCCGATTACGAGCTTGTGGTGCTCGAAGGCCGCTAGCGTGTGCGTCTTGTGGGGCGGTCAATCCTGACCGCGGCCGCCCTTCCGGGCGGCTGGACTCGCAGGAAAGCGAGTCCGCGGGCTGGATAGCCCGCCCCACAATGCACCAGTGATATTCTCTAGGTCCGCGATGAATCGCCGGGACATATTCAAGCTGGCCATGAGCGCGCCACTTGCGGCTGCGGAGACCAGGCGCCGCACGGACGGCCGCAAGATGCCGAATATCCTCTGGGTCTGCACCGACCAGCAGCGCTTCGACACCATCGAAGGGTTGAACAATCCGCACCTCCGTACCCCGAATCTGAAGAAGTTCATGGGTGACGCGGTGACCTTCACCCACGCCTACACTCAGAATCCGGTGTGCGCACCGTCGCGCGGCAGTTTTCTGACCGGCCGCTACCCGCATGTCACCGGCCTCCGCGCCAACGGGCAGCGAATCCGCGAGACGGAGCGTCTGGTGCCGCGCATCCTCGCCGATTTCGGCTACGAGTGCGGCCTGGTCGGAAAGCTGCACCTCTCGCCGTGCGCGAATGGCCGCGTCGAAGACCGCATCGACGATGGCTACAAGAATAACTTCTGGTGGAGTCACGATCTCAGCGATCAGTGGCCCGGGCACAACGCCTGGCGAGAGTGGCTGCGCGCGCAGTCCGTGGAGTGGCCCGCCGAACCGGGGCGTCCGGCATGGGGCGTGCCGGTGGACCGCAAGTATGCGCAATCGGCGTGGTGCGCCAACACCGCCATCCGCTTCCTGCGGGCGCAGAAGACCTACGCGCCGTGGATGATGTCGGTGAACATGTTCCAGCCGCACCATCCCTTCTGCCCCGTGAAGGAGTACTTCGACCGGTACGATCCCGCGAAGATGCCCGACCCTGCGTATCGCGAGGGCGAACTGGAGGGCAAGCCCGTCTACCAAGCGGTGGATCATCGCGGCGCCTACGCCGGTACCGGCATCTCGTTCGCAAAGCTCGACCCCGCCGGCCGCAGGCAGATCACCGCTGCTTATTACGCCATGATCGAACAGTGCGATTTCGAGTTCGGCCGCATGCTGCAGGCGCTCGAAGAGAGCGGACAGGCGGACAACACCGTCGTGATCTTCATGAGCGACCACGGCGAGATGCTTGGAGATCACGGCATCTATCTCAAGGGGCCGTACTTCTACGAGTGCGGCATCCATGTGCCGCTGATGATCCGGTGGCCGAAGGGCTATCGCGCCGGATTGAAAGTGGACGCGCTCGTGGAACTGGTCGACGTCGCCCCCACCCTGCTCGAAGCCGCGGGCATTCCGGAACCCACGGGGATGCAGGGGCGCTCGCTCGGTCCGCTCCTGCGCGGCGAGCAGACGGAACACCGCAATTCGATCTATAGCGAATTCTACGATTCCAATTTTCAGTACTCACCCACGCCCATGGCGACGTGTGTCCGCACGAAGCAGCACAAGCTGACGTACTACCACGGGCTGAAGATAGGTGAGCTCTACGACCTGGAGAAGGATCCCGGAGAAGTTACGAATCTCTGGACGTCGCCCAACTCGCGCGATGTGAAGGAGTCGATGCTGGTGGAACTGGCCGGGCGAATGACGGAGACAATCGATCCGCTGCCGAACCGGAACGCGCCGTGGTAAAGAGGCCGCCCGGCCGTGATGCCACCTCGGAGAGAGGATGCTACCATCCCATCTGCGTCATGCGATTCAGAATGTCGCCGGAGTACACGTTCATGCGAGCGGGCTTGCGGCGCAGCGGCGAGGGGAGCAGAGCGGCGAGGCGGGCGGCCTGGTCGCGGCTCAGGCGAGACGCCGGGATGTTGTACCAGTAGCGCGAGGCCGCTTCGGCTCCATAAACGCCGGGGCCCCATTCCACTACGTTGAGATACAGCTCCAGGATGCGATGCTTCGGGAGCAGGAGCTCCGCGGTGGGGGCAAGCGTGAACTCCACGACCTTGCGCAGGATGGAGCGGTGCGTGGTGAAGAAAAGGTTCTTCACCAGTTGCTGGGTAATGGTGGAACCGCCGCGGCCGAGACGGCCTTCATCGAGGTCCTTGTCCACCACCTTCTGGACCTCTTTCCAGTCAATGCCATGGTGCTGGTAGAAGCGGCCGTCTTCTGCGGCGATTACGGCGTGCTGGAGATTCGGCGAAATTGCCGGCAGAGAAACCGGTATCGATTTCCGATGGTACGGAGTGTGGTGGATCCACGCTTCCACACGGCGCTGCGCCTGTACCATGGTTACCGGGGGATTGACCCAGCGCAGCGAAATCAACAGCAGAACGGCCAACCCGTATAACGCCGCGACCGTACCCGCCGCAGCCAGGAGAACCGTCTTCCACCAGGAGCGGCGGCGCTTTACCCGTTTCCACAAGCTAAGATGTTACAACTCTTTTAGGGCAGCTTACGATGTCACGCCTGGACAACCTGCTGGCACAAACCGAGTCGCACCGGCTGATCGTCACCGGAGTCGCCGCGCTGGCGATCCTGGCGATCGCGTTCGTGGACTGGTCGGCCCCGACGGTGACCTTCGGGTACCTCTACCTGCTTCCCATCCTATTGGCGGCGGCCGTGCTGAACCGATACCAGATTCTGGTGATGGCGGTACTGTGCGCCTACTTCCGCGAAGCATTCGATCCACAACTGGTGCCGGCCGGGACCGGCTTCACGCAACTGCTGCACAGCCTGGACCCCTCGACATGGCCCCCTGGAGGGTTCGGCCGGCTGCTGGTGGTGACTGTGGGTTTCGCGATGACCGGGTACTTCGTGGCCGAGATCAACGAGCGGCGCAGGTTGCTGAGCGAACATCTGAAAGAACGCGAACTGCAGATGCGCCTGCGGCAGGAGGCGGAGCAGCAGGTCCGCATTCTGATCGATACCAGCCCGCTGGCGATCCTGACGCTCGACGAATCGGGCCGGGTGCTGCTGGCCAACGAGTCGGCGCGGCAGGTGCTCGGCTTCGACGGGGAACGGATACAGGGCGAGGCAGTGGGACCCTACCTGCCGATCCTTTCGCGGATGCTCCATAGCCACCGGTCGGGCGCCAATATCCGCACGAATGTAGAATGCCGGGGGCAGCGGCGCAACGGCGAGGTCTTCCTGGCGCACGTGTGGCTCTCGACCTACCGCACTTCGGCGGGGCCTGGGCTGGCGGCGGTGGTATGGGATGGTTCGGAGAACCTGCGCGACCGGGAGGGCTCGGGCCTCGATTCGATGATGGCGACCTCGCGCGTGCTCATCGGCGCGATCTCGCATGAGATTCGGAATCTGGCCTCGGCGGCAGCGAACGCGCATGCGGCACTGGCCGGGAGTGCGGTGGCGGAAAGCGATCAATACCAGGCGCTGGGAACACTCATCCGCGGGCTGGAGCGGATTGCCTCTTCGGGGCTGACTGCTTCGTCGAATCGCGAGGCCGTAGTGGCGGACCTGGCGACGGTGCTGGACGAAACCCGCATCGTGGTGGAGCCTACGCTGCGCGAGGCGGGAATCGCGGTGGACTGGGAGATTCCAGGCCGCCTGCCGCTGGTGCAGGCGGACCACCACAGTCTGTTGCAGGTGTTCGTCAACCTGGCGCGGAATAGCGAGCGGGCGCTCCAAGACAGGCCTCATCCGGCGGTATCGATCACGGCAGAAATCGAGAAAGACCTGGTGGTAGTCCGTTTTCGAGATAATGGTCCTGGAGTGGCACAACCGGAAGAATTGTTCCGGCCGTTTCATTCGGGAACCCACTCCTATGGGTTGGGACTCTATATATCGAGGGCGATTTTGCGCGCACACGGCGGCGGACTCCGCTACGAGCCGCAGCCCTCGGGCAGTTGCTTTGCGGTGGAATTATGGCCAGTCGAGAATGCTACGGAAACGTAATCGAAGGGGAGACGAAGCCCATTCACACGCTTCTGGTGGATGACCATGCCCTGTTTCGGGAGAGCGTGGTGCGGGTTTTGTCGGCGGAGCCCTGGCTGCGGATGGAGCATTGCGGCAGCATCCGCGAGGCTCTGAACCGCCTGGATGAATCTTCTTTCGATTTGGTGCTGCTCGATCACGATCTCGGTTCGGAGAGAGCCTCGCAATTCCTGCCCGCGGCGCGGCAGCGGGGGTTCGAAGGCAAGGTCCTGGTAGTCACCGCCTGGGTGAGCGAGAACGAGGCGCGCCGGCTGACGCGGCAGGGCGCTTCGGGCATCTTTCTCAAACAAGCGCCGGTGGACGAGCTGATCGAGGCTATCCGCACGGTGTCGGAGGGCGGCAAATGGTTCGCCCGCCCGTTTGTCGAGAGCGCCGGGGAAAAAGAAACGAGCGAAGGCTCACTACTCTTCAGCGACCGGCAGCGGCGAGTACTGCACTTTGTGCTGGAAGGCCTGTCGAATAAAGAGATTGCGTGGCGGCTGCAGATTTCCGAAAGCTACGTAAAGGCCATCCTGCAAAGCCTCTTCCAAAAGACCGGCGTGCGCACCCGGGGGCAGCTGGTCCGGGTGGCTTTCGAACAGTACGAAGACCAGATGTAGC
Organism: Terriglobia bacterium; assembly: GCA_963796675.1. Lineage (GTDB taxonomy): Bacteria > Acidobacteriota > Terriglobia > Bryobacterales > Bryobacteraceae > CAWCDJ01. The sequence goes on along the minus strand of CAWCMS010000005.1, from coordinate 679,213 downwards.
CGCGAATCCGCCTGTCTGTCCGAAAGATAGACTACCGGCCGGCGAGCCTAACAGTTAATTTAGTTCATAGTCAGCCGGACTTCAGACCCGGCAACCGAGGCATAGGGGTGAGTGTCGCTGTCGACACGAACTTAAGGTCGGGGATTGACCGCCTCAGATGCCGGCGCGGGCCCGCCCCATAGGTATTTGGGTGCCGGAACTCGTGTCGGCATCTATTAACGTTCCGCAGCACCCCGGATAGAATAGAAGTGTGCCCACCTTAAGTACCACCCTTCCGGACATTCTCGAAAAACTTCACATCGAACCGATGAATTCGGGAGCGTGCCATGGAGATTGGATCGCGAATCCGTCGGGCCCCGAGCTGGTTTCGTTAAACCCCTCGACCGGTGAGCCTCTGGCGAAGATCCAGACTGCCGGCGCGGACGACTATGACGCGGTAGTCAGCCGCGCGGCCCAAGCCTTCCTCGATTGGCGCATGGTTCCGGCTCCGCGAAGGGGTGAAATCGTGCGCGAGATCGCGGACGAACTGCGCAAGCACAAGGCGGAGTTGGGCGCGCTGGTCTCGCTCGAGATGGGCAAGATCCTGGCCGAGGGCATGGGTGAAGTCCAGGAGATGATCGACGTCGCGGACTTCGCGGTGGGGCTTTCGCGGCAGCTCTACGGGCTTTCGATGCACAGCGAGCGGCCGGGCCACCGCATGTACGAGCAGTGGCATCCGCTGGGGATCGTCGGAGTGATCAGCGCGTTCAATTTCCCGGTGGCGGTGTGGTCGTGGAACGCGATGATCGCGGCGGTATGCGGCGATTGTGTGCTGTGGCGGCCGTCTTCGGACACGCCGCTGACGGCGATCGCAGTGCAGAAGCTATGCAACCGTGTACTCGACCGGCACAACCTGAAGGGCGTCTTCAACCTGGTAATCGGGCGGGCCAATCCGGTGGGAGAGCTGCTGATTCAGGACCGCCGCGTTCCGTTGATCAGCTTCACCGGTTCGACGGAAGTGGGGCGGCACGTCGCCGAGACAGTGGCGCGGCGGGTGGGGCGTACGATCCTCGAGTTGGGCGGCAACAACGGGATCATCGTGATGGACGACGCGAATCCCGACCTGGTGCTGCGCGCGGTGCTGTTCGGCTCCGTGGGGACAGCGGGGCAGCGCTGCACCACGACGCGCCGGCTATTCCTGCAGCGGGGGATCGCGCCGCGCATCCGCGAGGCGCTGATCGCGGCCTACCGGCAGGTACGGATCGGAGATCCGCTCGACCCGCACACTCTGATGGGTCCGCTGGTCAACGCGCGCGCCGCAGAGGACATGATGGACGGCATCCGGCGCATTCGCGAGCAGGGCGGCGAGATCCTCTACGGCGGCGGGCGATTAAACGGCAACTTCGTGCAGCCGACACTGGTAGCGGCGCGGCCGGAGATGGCGATTTTGAAGGAAGAGATCTTCGCTCCGATTCTGTACCTGGTGGAGTTCGACGATCTCGACCAGGCGATCCACTGGCACAACGACGTGCCGCAGGGACTGTCGTCTGCGATCTTCACCGGCAGTCTGATTTCGGCCGAGACGTTTCTGAGTCATCGCGGGAGCGATTGCGGGATCGCGAACGTCAACCTGGGGACGAGCGGGGCGGAGATCGGCGGGGCTTTCGGCGGGGAGAAGGAGACGGGCGGCGGACGGGAATCGGGTAGCGACTCCTGGAAGGCCTACATGCGGCGCCAGACGAATACGATCAACTGGTCGATGCAATTGCCACTGGCGCAAGGGATCGAATTCGCGGGATAAACAAGGCGTATCCTTATAGGCATGAGCCGCCCCCTAATGGTTGGAATCCGCTTCAGCCGAATTGCTTTTTGGCTGCTGGCGGTAGCCGGAATGGTGTTCGGCCAAACACCCACAGCGCCCGCGAGTACGCCTCTCTCTTTTGACGTCGCGACAATCAAACCTTCGGGACCGCTGGATCCCGCGGCAATTGTGTCCGGCAAGGCCCACGTTGGCGTGTCTATCGATCAGGCCCGGGTCGATATCGGCAGCGGCACGGTGATGGGCCTGGTCTGCATGGCTTATAAGGTTCGGCCCTACCAGATTGCGGGAAATCCGGAATGGATGAGTGCCGGCCTGAATGCCGACCGATTCGATATTCTGGCCAAGATGCCCGAAGGCACGAACAAGGACCAGGTACCGGAGATGATGCAGTCGCTGCTGGTCGAGAGATTCAAGCTGGCGGTACATCGCGAAAAGAGGGATACCCCGGTCTACGTTCTGGTGGTGGGAAAAGGCGGGCCGAAGCTCAAGGAAGCGGTACCCGAGACGCCGGCTCCGGCACCTGCGCCGAGCGATGCCGCACCCTCATCCGCAAAGCCTGCGGCCGGCAAGGGCGAAATCGCAATCGGCGGTGGAGACAATCGCGTCACCATGAAACAATCCGGCGGCGGCATGGTGATCAACAGCAAGGAAACCGGGACCATGCGAATGAGGCCCGGTGAGAACGGCAATTTGCGCATGGAAGGCGACCGCATGAGCATGGAGATGCTCGCGACGATGCTCTCGCAGTACCTGGACCGTCCGGTGGTGGATCAGACGGAATTGAAGGGCAAGTATCAGGTATCGCTCGAAATTTCCAGGGATGCGCTGCTCTCGCTCGCCAGAAAAGCAGGCGTGAATGCGGGGATGATGACGGCACCCGCCGCCAATCCCACAAATCCCGCCGAGGCTGCATCGGACCCGTCCAGCTCGCTCTTCAGTTCGGTGCAACAACTCGGGCTCAAGCTCGAGAGCCGCAAGGTGCCGTACGAATTTATAGTCATCGATCGCGTCGAACGGAAGCCCACCGAGAACTAGTGTCCTGAGTCAGAAATACGTTTAGAAAGTCTGGCGACCTTGCCCAAGATCAGATCGGCATCTGCCGTCCACACAAATGCCTTGGGATCTTTGTTGCGCTGATCCAGATAATCGAGCATCGCCTTCTCCAAAGATCGTACGGCCGTATGGCTTCCGCGCCGCACACAGCGTTGGGTGAGTTCGGCAAACAATCGTTCCACGAGGTTCAACCAACTGCCGCTGGTTGGGGTAAAGTGGACGCGATATCGAGGGTGGCGCGCCAGCCATGTTCGTACTTTGGTGACCTTGTGGGTTCCGTAGTTGTCCATGACCAGGTGGACGTCCACCCCGCCGGGGAGATTCGCATCGATGTCGTTGAGAAACCGCAGGAACTCTTGATGGCGGTGCCGTCGGTAGCAATTGCTGATCGTTACGCCGCTGGCCACATCCATGGCCGCAAACAAGGAAGTGACTCCGTGCCGTTCATAGTCGTGTGATTGGCGCGTCGGTACACCGGGTGCCAGCGGCAGAATTGGCTGCGTGCGATTGAGCGCCTGTACTTGGCTCTTTTCATCTACGCAGAGGACAATCGCGCGATCTGGCGGATTCAGGTATAAGCCGACGATATCCCGCACTTTCTCAACGAACTGCGGGTCCTTGGAGAACTTAAAGTTTTCCACCCGATGAGGCTGCAATCCGAAAGTCCGCCAAATCCGCACGATGGCAGTCTGAGACAGTCCTGACTTCTGGGCCATCAGGCGCGTGCTCCAGTGAGTGCTATTCGTCGGCATCGACTCCAGGGTTTTTGTGACTACTTCCTCGACCTGCACGTCCGTTATAGAACGCGGCGTGCCCGGCCGTGGCTCATCGAGCAAGCCTTCCAGACGGTTGACCCGAAATCGCTCGCGCCACTTGCAGACGGTTGCTCCGGTGATGCGAAGCCGCTTGGCCACCTCACTGTTGTTGAGCCCCTCGCTGCAGCCGAGTACAATGCGGGCGCGCATCGCTAGGGCTTGACTGGTTTTCGGCCGCCGCGCCAGAAGCGCGAGTTTCAGCTTCTCATCAGGGGTCACACTGAGTGGTCTGGTTGGACGTCCGATGGCCATACCAAAGTATGCACCAGCACGACAGCTTATTCAACGTATTTCTGACTCAGGACACTAGCGTTGTGAATGCTAAGTTGGTGACCGTGAGGTCTCTTGCCCTTTCGCGGGCTAGAGCCCAGGCTAATAGCCGTTTTCACGCAGCTTTTCGACGGTGAGCGGAGTCTTCAGATCGAGCTTCCGCAGAAGCTTTTCGACATGCTTCGCCAGGACGTCGCACTCCAGATTCACCCGGTCGCCGGTGCGATAGCCGCCTAGCGTGGTGTTCCGGTAGGTGTGGGGAATGATCGTCACGGAGAGCAGGTCGCCTTCGAGCGCGGCGATCGTCAGGCTGATGCCGTCGATGGCAATCGATCCTTTGAAGACCAGGTAAGGGTCGAGTTCCGCGGGGACGCGGATGCGCAGCCACCAGTTGTCGTCACCCAAGGCATCGAGCGCGACGAACTCGCCCGTGGCATCGACGTGGCCCTGCACGATGTGGCCGCTGAGGCGGCCGCTGGGGGACATCGGCCGCTCGAGATTGACCCGCGATCCGGCGCGGAGAGCGCCCAGGTTGCTGCGGCGGAGAGTTTCCGGCGCCATATCGGCGAAGAACGCGGCCGGCTGCAGGCCGACTGCCGTGAGGCACACGCCATTGACCGCGATGCTGGCGCCCTCGGTCATGTCCTGCATCACGGTCTTGCAGCGAACTTTCAGACGCGCACCAGCGGCGCGGCTTTCGACCGCTTCCACCGTGCCCAGCTCTTCAACGATCCCCGTAAACATCGAGGTAGCCCTCCACGGCAAATTCGTCCGGCGGGATCGGGTGGATGGTCACGCCGTGTATCCGGATGGCGTCGGCACGGCGCCTGCGGCCGATGCCGCCGGCCAGCGGCAGCGCTTCCAACCCGCCGAGGATCTTGGGGCCGTAGTAGAAAAAGACGCGGTCCACACACCCGCTTTCGAGCGCTGTCCAGTTCACCTTGCTGCCGGCCTCGATCATCAGCGACAGGCAGTTCTGGCGGCCGAGCCAGGCGACGGTGGCGGCAAGGTCGGCGCGGCCGCCCGGTCCATCGAAGACCAGCACGGTGATGCCGCGGGCTTCCATGGTCTTGCGCCGCTCGACCGGTGAGGCGGAGGTGGTCACCACGGCCACGTCGCCGGCGGCGCTGCGGACCATTCTGGAATCGAGCGGCAGGCGCAACTGCGAATCCATCACGATGCGCAGCAGAGGGCGCGGCCGCGGCCTGCCGGTGCGGTCGGTGAGGAGGCAATCGTCGGCCAGGACGGTGCCGATGCCGGTGAGGATGGCGTCGTGCTCGTGGCGTAATTCCTGGACGTGGGCGCGCGCCCGCTCGCTGGTGATCCAGCCGCGATTGTCGTCGGGAGCGGAAATCTTGCCGTCGAGCGTGATGGCGGTCTTGAGCGTCACCAGCGGCCGGCCGGTCCGCATGAAGTGCACGAACGGCTCGTTGAGCTTGGCGGCCTCGGCGGTAAACGCGGAAGCGACCTCCACCTCGATGCCCGCGGCACGCAGCTTGCGGAAGCCTTCACCCGAAACTACCGGATTCGGATCTTCGATGGCTGCGACCACTCGCGCCACACCGGCCTCGATCAGGGCATCGGCGCAGGGCGGCGTGCGGCCCTGGTGCGAGCAGGGCTCGAGCGTGACGTAGACGGTGGCGCCGCGCGCGCGGTCGCCGGCTTCGGCGAGCGCGATCACCTCGGCATGGCGCACGCCATCCCAGGTGTAGAAGCCGCGGCCCACGACGTCGCCTTCACGCACCACGACCGCCCCGACCATAGGGTTCGGGCTGGTCAGCGCCCGGCCCTGTTGCGCCAGGGCGAGCGCTTCGCGCATAAAGTCGCTATCGGTCATTCGGAAAAAAGCGATTCGATGAATTTTTCGGAATCGAAGGGCAGCAGGTCGTCGATGCTCTCCCCAACCCCGATGTAGCGGATCGGGAGGTTGAGTTCGCGGGCGATGGCGACCACGATGCCGCCTTTGGCCGTGCCGTCGAGCTTAGTGAGGACGATGCCGGTGACGCCCGAAGTCTCGGTGAATTTGCGCGCCTGCTCCAGGCCGTTCTGCCCGGTGGTGGCGTCGAGCACCAGCAGCACTTCGTGCGGCGCGTCGGGGATCACCTTGCGGGCGGTGCGGCTCATCTTCTGCAGCTCGGCCATCAGGTATTCCTTGGTCTGCAGGCGCCCGGCGGTATCCACGATGACGTAATCGGACTTGCGGGCGCGGGCGGCATTGAGCGCGTCGAAGAGCACGGCGCTCGGATCGCTGCCGGGGCTCTGGCGGATCACCGGAGTCTCGGTGCGGCTGCCCCAGACTTCCAACTGTTCGATGGCGGCGGCGCGGAAGGTATCGGCGGCGCACAACAGCACGGAGCGGTTCTCGGCCTTGAAGCGGCTGGCGAGTTTGCCGATGGTGGTGGTCTTGCCCGAGCCGTTCACGCCGACCACCAGGACCACGGCCGGAGGCTCCAATACACGGGCTGGCGCGCGCTCGCTGGCGGAGAGGATCTCGAGCAGGTGCTCGCGGATCAGGAACTTCAGTTCCGCCGCATCGTTCAACTGGCCGCGCGAGGCGCGCTCGCGGATGCGCTCCAGAATCTCTTCGGTGGTGCGAACGCCGATATCGGCCGAAATCAACGTGAATTCGAGCTCATCGAGAAGATCGGCGTCGATCTCTTTCCGTCCCTTGACCGCGTCTTCGAGCGCTGTAACCAGGCCCGCGCGGGTCTTCTGTACGCCGCTCTTCAGTTTCTCGAGCAGGGATGGCTCTTGTTCCACCGCGCCGAATAGCGTTTGGATCATTTTGCAACCATTTTACCAGCCGCGAAATCGGTATACTGACGCGTTCATGGCATTGATCGGGAAAGTAGCGATTTTCGGCGCGGCCGGCGCCATCGGACCCTGGGTGGGCGCCGAGTTCAACCGGCGCGAGATTCCGTTCCGCGTGGTGGGACGTTCTCGTCCGCGGCTGGAGCAGGCGTTCGGGCAGATGAAGCACGCCGAGATTTTCGATGCGGATCTCAGCGAATTGCGGTCCGCAGGGGCGGCCGCGCGCGGTGTCGATACCATAATCTACGCCGTGGGGCTGCCCTACCACATGCACGAGCGGCATCCCAAACTGATGCGCACCACACTGGAGGCTGCCGCGGCGATGCAGGTGAAGAGGCTCGTACTGGTCTCGAGCGTCTACAGTTACGGAGTGCCGCGCACGGTACGGGTGTCGGAAACGCATCCGCGGGAGCCCGATGCCCGCAAGGGCCTGTGGCGCAAGGATCAGGAAGACCTGGTACTCGAAGCTTCGCAGAAGGGGCGGATCGACGGCCTGATCGTCCGGCTGCCGGATTTCTACGGCCCTGGTGCGGATAACAGCCTCGCCAACCCGGTGTTCCAGGCCGCCCTGGCGGGGAAGACCGCGAACTGGGTCGGCCCGGTCAATACGATCCACGAGTTTGTGTTCGTGCCGGATACCGGCCCGGTCATCGCCGATCTCGCGCAATGTGCCGAGTGTTACAACCAGGCGTGGAATTTCGGCGGGCCGGGCACGATCAACTCGCTCGATTTCATCACGCGTGTCTACCGCGCCGCGGGCCGCGCTCCCAGGTACCGAACGGCCGGTCGCGGCCTATTGAAGATCCTCGGTTGGTTCAACCCCGTGATTCGCGAAGTGCCGGAGATGCTCTACCTTTCTGAAACGCCGGTCATCCTGGACGATTCGAAGCTACTCGGAAAGTTCCCTGTCACGCATAAGACACCCTATGACGAGGGCATCCGGAAGACGCTGGAGTGGATGGCCCCTGTAAAATAGATACGGTGCCACTGGTTCCTCCTTATATCGAATCGCTTCGGCCATACGAGGCCGGACGGACGATCGAGTCCGTCCGCAAACAGTATGGACTGGAACAGATCGCCAAGCTGGCTTCGAACGAGAATCCGCTTGGCCCCTCGCCGAAGGCCGTCGAGGCCATGAGCCGCACGCTCGGCGGACTGAATCTCTACCCCAACGGCGGCCTGGACCTGCGCGAGGTGCTGGCGCGCGAGTTCGAGCTCAAAGTCGAAAACGTCATCGCGGGAAGCGGTTCGGAAGGCATCATGTCGAACATCATCCGCGCCTTCCTGTGCGATGAGGACGAGGTGCTGACCACCGAGGCGGCCTTCATCGGCTTCCAGGTGCTGGCGCGCTCGCGCGGCGTGAAGTACCGTACGGTGCCCTACCGCGACTGGCACTACGATCTGCCGGCGCTCGCGGGCGCCATCAACGACCACACCAAGATCATCTATCTCGCCAACCCCAACAATCCGACGGGAACGATCTTCACCAAGCACCAGTTCGACCAGTTCTACCAGCACGTGCCCGAGCGGGTCCTGATCATTCTGGACGAGGCCTATTTCGAATACGCGAAGGACAACCCGCAGTATCCCGGATTCGATGCATTACCGCTACGACAACGTGATCACGCTGCGCACGTTTTCGAAGATTTACGGACTGGCCGGGGTGCGCATCGGGTACGGCTTCGCGCATGAGGAATTGATCCGCAACCTGCTGAAGGTCAAGCTGCCGTTCGAGCCCTCCACGCCGGCGCAGGCGGCCGGATCGGCGCGCTCGCCGACAAGGAGTTTCTGCACCGCTCGCTCGAGTTGAATGCCCGCGGCCTTCGCTACCTGCGGGAGGGACTGGAAGAGCTCGGGCTTGCCGGTGGTGCCGTCGGAGGCCAACTTTCTGATGACCGTGCTGCCTTCCGAACAGGAAGCGGCGCGCATTTTCGAGGAACTGCTTGCGCAGGGCGTGGTGGTCCGGCCGCTGAAGGCCTTCGGCCTGCCGAATTGCCTGCGAATTTCCACCGGCACGGACGAAGACAACCGTCTGTGTATCGAGGCCATGAGGAAGAGTTATGCCGCAAACGCTGGAGCATCCCGCGCCGATTGAAAAAGATTTCCTGCCGCTCAACGGCACGGACTATGTGGAATTCTATGTAGGCAACGCGCGCCAGGCCGCGCACTACTACCGCACCGCGTTCGGGTTCAGCCTGGCGGCCTACCGCGGGCCGGAGACCGGCACGCGCGACCGCGCCTCCTACGTGCTCGCGCAAGGCAAGATCCGCTTCGTGCTGACCACCGCGCTCGATCCGGACCACCCGATCAGCGAGCACGGTCCGCCTGCATGGCGACGGCGTCCACGATATCGCGTTGTGGGTGGATGACGCGGAAGCCGCGTGGCGGGAGACCACGCGACGCGGGGCGCGCAGCGTCCGGCCGCCCGAGACCTTGACGGACGCAGACGGCGAAGCGCGGCTGGCCGCGATCGCCACGTACGGAGACACGATCCACACGTTTGTCGAACGCCGCGGCTATCGCGGAGTTTTTCTGCCGGGCTTCAGGCCGGTGGAGGGCACGGACCTGCTCGCGCGACCGGCGGGCCTGAAGTACATCGACCACATGGTGGGAAACGTCGGGCTGGGCGAGATGGACACCTGGGTGCGGTTCTATCAGCGACGTGATGGGCTTCAAGATGTTCAAGCATTTCGACGATAAAGACATCTCCACCGAGTATTCGGCGCTGATGTCGAAGGTGATGTCGAACGGCAACGAACGGGTGAAGTTTCCGATCAACGAACCGGCGCACGGAAGGCGCAAGTCGCAGATCGAGGAGTACCTGGAGTTTTACCGCGGCGCGGGCGTGCAGCACATTGCGCTGGCCACGGACCATATCATCGAAACCGTAGGCGCGCTGCGGCGGCAGGGCGTAGACTTCCTGCGGGTGCCGTCCACCTATTACGATGATCTGCTGGAGCGCGTAGGGCCGATCGACGAGCCGCTGGCCGAGTTGGCCGAATTGGGAATCCTGGTGGACCGCGACGATGAAGGCTACATGCTGCAGATCTTCACGCGTCCGGTGGAAGACCGTCCCACGCTGTTCTACGAAGTGATCCAGCGGAAAGGCAGCCGCAGTTTCGGTAAAGGCAACTTCAAGGCGCTGTTCGAAGCGATCGAGCGCGAACAGGAACGCCGCGGCAATCTCTGATGAAACTCTGCACCTTCGAGGTCTCCACGCCGGTGGGCCGTCACCGCCGTGTGGGCGCACTTAAAGACGGCGTCATCACGGATCTGAATTTCGCAACCGCCTGGTATCTGCAGCAGCAGGGCGAGGCCGAGCCGCAGCGGCTGGCCGACGCCCTGGTTCCGGCCGCCATGCCGGACTTCCTCGCTGCGGGACTGCGGGCCATGCACACCGCGGAAGAGCTGTTCTTCGGCGACGGGCCTCGCCCGGCCGACTGGTGGAAGCAGAGCCCGCTGCCCAAGGGGCCGAACGACGAGACGCTGGTCTATATGCCGCGCGAGATCCGTCTGCTCGCTCCCCTGTTCAATCCTTCGCGGGTGGGAACCGACGAAGAGGTGCGCTGCGGCGACACCTTCCTTACCGAGCTGAAACTGGCCGCGATTATCGGCAAGCAGGGCTCCTCGGTCCGCGCCATCGAAGCGCGGCAGCACATCGCCGGCTTCACGGCGATGAACGATCTGGGCACGCGCACGGCGCTCGGACCCTACCTGGTGACTCCGGACGAGGTCGGCAATCCCTATGACCTCACTGCCGTGGTCCGCGTGAACGGCGAAGAATGTGCGCGCGCCTCCTCGGCCAACCTGCGGCCGAAGTTCGAGGACGCCATCGAACGCCTCTCCTCGGGAGATCCGATTCTGCCGGGCGATATCATCGCCTTCCCGTTCGATTTTTCACCCGAAGTCCGCACGGGCGACCTGATCGAATTCGAAGTGGCGAAGATCGGCACTTTGCGCACGCGCGCGGTGTGAGTTAACGCGCCGGCCCGGCTGCCAGAACCTCGGGGCTGACGCCGGAAAACTTTTCGAAATTCCGGTTGAAAAGCGCGGCCAGATCGTGCGCCGCGCAATCGTACGCTTCCTTATGGGCCCACATGCCGCGAGCGTCCAGGAACTGCGCGGGTACGCCCGGGCAACTTGTCGGGACGGCCACTCCAAAGACCGGGTGAACCTCAGCCGGCATGTCGGTCAGAGCGCCTGAAAGCACGGCATCCAGCATGGCGCGGGTATACGGCAGCTTCATGCGGCTGCCCACTCCGAACGGGCCTCCGACCCAGCCGGTGTTGACCAGCCAGCAGGAAGCCTCATGGGCGCGCATCTTGTCTCCGAGCAGCGACGCGTAAACCGCCGCCGGACGCGGCAGGAAGGGCGATCCGAAGCAGGCGCTGAAAGTGGCCTCGGGCTCCTTGCCCAAGCCGCGTTCGGTGCCGGCTACCTTGGCGGTATAGCCGCTGAGGAAGTGATACATCGCCTGCTCCGGCGTGAGACGGGCAACGGGCGGCAGCACACCGAAGGCATCCGCCGTCAGGAAGATCACGTTCGAGGGATGGCCGCCGATACTCGGAATCAGTGCGTGGTCGATGAATTCGAGCGGATAGGCCGCGCGCGTGTTCTCGGTGATCGCGTCGGAATCGAAATCGAGCAGCCGCGTGCGCTCATCCATCACCACGTTTTCGAGCACGCTGCCGAAGCGGATGGCGTTCCAGATCTGCGGCTCGTTTTCCTCGGAGAGCCGGATGCACTTGGCGTAGCAGCCGCCTTCGAAATTGAAGACGCCGCGGTCGCTCCAGCCGTGTTCGTCGTCGCCGATCAGCTCACGCGAGGGGTCGGCCGAGAGCGTCGTTTTGCCGGTGCCGGAGAGTCCGAAAAAGAGCGCCACGTCTCCGCCATGGCCCTGGTTGGCCGAGCAGTGCATGGGAAACACGGAGCGGGCCGGCAGCAGGTAATTCATGAGGGTGAAGGCCGACTTCTTCATCTCGCCCGCGTAGCTGGTCCCCAGGATCAGCACCACGCGCTTCGTGAAATTAATGGCGATGCAGGTCTCCGAGTTGGTGCCCTCGGTGGCCGGATCGGCTTGGAACTCCGGCACGAAGAGGATGGTGAACTGTGGATCGAAGCGGGCTTCGCGCACGGGCGCATGCCGGATGAACAACTGCCGCGCGAAGAGGCTGTGCCAGGCGAGTTGCGTGATCACACGGATCGGCAGGGCGTAGGCGGGATCGGCGCCGACGTGGCAATCCTGCACGTAGACGCTATTGCCCTGAAGGAAGTCCGTGACGCGCCGGAACAGGCGGTCGAAATGCGCCTCCGACATCTGCTGGTTCACGGCGCCCCACTGCACGGTCGTGTCAGTGGCTTCGTCCTTCACGATGAACTTGTCTTTGGGAGACCTTCCTGTAAACTGACCCGTCCGCACTACGAGCGCACCGTTGAGGGCGAGGCTGCCCTCCCCCCGGGCTATCGCCTGTTCGAGCAACTGAGGCGCGCCCAGATTCCAGTACGTCTTGTTGAGGTTGTGGAGCCCGTGCCTTTCCAAACCACTGGTAGAGGTTCCGCCATTCGGCATCATCTGGTTATGCTCCGTGTGACACCCTATCGTAATATGGTTTCATGAACCGGCTCCTCGGTTGCGCAGCCTTCGCCTTGGTGTGCCTCGGCTGTTCTAGCGCCCAAGTCATTGAATTTGAGTCCAATGGCTTGAAATATCAGACTCTTACGAAATCCGGGGTGACTTTGATGTTCACCCGGTTGCCGGTGCATTTGCGGGAATATGCCATCGTTCAGGTCGCGGTCTCGAACGGTTCGGCAGGTCCCTACAACATTCGCCCCGAAGATTTCACCTGGACGCGTGAGGATGGTACGGAAATCCACGCGGCGGCTGCCAAGTCCGTGGTGACCGTGCTCTCACAAAAAGGCACCGGCAATGACGTCATCAAGCTGGTGACCACTTACGAGGCGTCGGTCTACGGAAACTCGCACATGCGATCGACCAACGGCTACGAGCAGCGCAGGCAGGCAGCCCTGGCAATGAGCTCCACGAAACTGCGCGCGGCCGCCACGGCGAGCGCCCTGGCGATGGTGCAAACCAAACTGGCTCCGGGCGAATCCACCGACGGCGCGGTTTTCTTCCCCACCATCGGCAAGTTTTTAGGCCCCGGACGTCTGGTGGTCCGAACCAATACGGACCTGTTCGAATTCAATAACAGCTCGTACTAGGCCTCTGACAGTGAGGTCTCTTGCCCTTTCGCGCGCGCTCCCTCACGGTCGCGCCTCTGTGTCCACGCGGGCCGGTGTTGGAGCGAAACTTCGCGGCCAGCGCCCTAGGTGGACTGCGCCGCTTCTTCCGCCTTGGGATAGAGCTTTTCCGCGCAGGGCGGGCAGTAGGTGTGGGTGAAGGAGACGTTCGAGTTCGCTGAAATGTATTTTTCCAGCTTGTGCCACTCCCCGTTCTGTGTGCGGATCGACTTGCAGCAGGCGCAGATCGGCAGCAGTCCCTGCAGCACCTTCACCTGAACGGCGGAGCGCAAGGCCGCTTCCTGCGCGGCCAGCCGAGAGGAGGAGGCATGTACCACGATCCACACGATCCCGATGACCATCATGCGGTTCACCAGGTCGATCCAGGTCGGGATGTACGGATTGGGGGACAACCAGAGGCCGAGAAGCATCGCCGCTGACGCCACCACCGCCACGGTACGCATCTCCTCGACGGTTCCCCATACCGACGAAAGCCAGACGATCGACGCCTCCGCCATCCAGTCCGCCATACCGAGCGGCGTGAAGCGACCCACCAACACCGCCAGCGTGAGCGCGACGCCGTACAATGCGTAGCGCCTGAAACGCGGACCCGGGGCCCTCATAGCTCCCTAGCTTATACCGAATCCGAAAAGACGCAAGTTCAGAAAATCCCTATTGCAGGGGATAGCCGCGGATCAGCTTGAACGTGCGCGCCCAGCGGGTCTTGGTGAAGAAGTGGGTGACCACGTCCACGATGTGGTCGAAGCCGATATTCCCGTTGGTCAGGTCCGCGGTGGGCGCCTCGAACGACCAGTAGATGATCACCGGCGTTCCGACGATGTTCTCGCGCGGCACCAAGCCCCAGTAGCGGCTGTCGTGCGAATCGTCGCGGTTGTCGCCCATGGCGAAAATATAGCCCGGCGGCACCACCAGTTCACCGTTCACCACGTGGTTCTCCAGCATCTCGAGCGCGCTCGGCGGCAGGGAAACGTCCGGCAGCCGAGGGAAAGTTGTCGCGGTAGGAATCGATGTAGCCGGTGCGATGCACCGCGTACGGCTCGTTCACCAGGTGGCCGTTCAGCATGAGCTGCTTGTTCACCAGACGGATGTGGTCGCCGGGGATGCCGATGGCGCGCTTGACGTAATCCTCCGAGATGTTCAGCGGATAGCGGAAAACGATGACGTCGCCGCGCCGCACATCGCGGTAGGGCAGCAGGTGCCGCGAAATCGGGCCCGGAGGCGCGTAGACCAGCTTGTCCACCAGCACGTGGTCGCCGATCAGCAGCGTGTCCTCCATGGAAGCGCTGGGAATCACGAACGCCTGCACCAGCGTCGTGGTGGCGAACAGCAGCAGAATGATGGTTACCGTCCACTCCGCGATGAATCCGCGCCGCACGTCGCGCGTGATCTCCGTGTACCGGTGCCAGATGCTTGGCTTCGCAGTCAGTTCCTGTGTCTCCACTGCATGTCATTGTATCGGATACGACGCGAAGGCACTGTACTCGTCTGGTACAATCGCGATCAGAGGGGGGTTTGCTTGTCCAAGCCACTCAGGAATTGCCCCGTACCCTAGGCGCGCTTCGCCAGAGTCCTTTTCCGAAGCCGAACTCGGCAACCGCACCGTCAAAGACGAACTCCGAGACAATCTGATCTGCAAAATGCAGCGCGGGGAGACGCTGTTTCCCGGCATCCTGGGATACGAAGACACCGTCGTGCCGCAGGTGGTCAACGCCGTTCTGTCGCGCCACAATTTCATTCTGCTGGGGCTGCGCGGGCAGGCCAAAACGCGGCTGATCCGGCATGCTCACCGACCTTGCTCGACGAATCGACGCCTTACGTGGAGGGCTGCGAGATCCACGACAACCCGTACCGGCCGATCTGCCGGCGCTGCCGCGACCTGATCGCCGAGAACGGCGACCGAGACGCCCATCGCCTGGCTCGACCGCGAGCAGCGCTACGTGGAGAAGCTGGCCACGCCCGACGTCACCATCGCCGACATGATCGGCGATATCGACCCCATCAAGGCGGCGCGGCGCGGGCAGGACATCTCCGACGAGCTGACCGTCCACTACGGCCTGCTGCCGCGCGCCAATCGCGGCATCTTCGCCATCAACGAACTGCCCGACCTCGCCGGCAAGATCCAGGTCGGCCTGTTCAACATCATGCAGGAAGGCGACGTGCAGATTAAGGGCTACCCGGTGCGCCTGCCGCTCGACCTGATGCTGGTCTTCACCGCCAACCCGGAGGACTATACGGCGCGCGGCAAGATCATCACGCCGCTCAAGGACCGCATCGGCAGCGAGATCCGCACGCACTATCCGGCCGCCATCGAGCAGGGCATCGCCATCACCGAACAGGAAGCCTGGCTCGACCGCGCCTCGCCGGTGGAGGTGCGCGTGCCGGCCTACATGAGGGAAGTGGTGGAGCAGCTGGCGTTCCTGGCGCGCGAGGACAAGCGCGTCGACAAGCGCTCGGGCGTCTCCCAGCGGCTGCCGATTTCGGTGCTGGAAAACGTGGTGTCGAACGCCGAGCGGCGCGCGCTGCGAGCCCGCGAAGCGGTCGCCGTGCCGCGCATGCTCGATCTCTACGCGGCGCTGCCCGCCATCACCGGCAAGCTCGAGCTGGAATACGAAGGCGAGCTGAAGGGCGGCGACACCGTGGCCCGCGAACTGATCCGCACCGCCGTGGGCAAGGTCTACGACCAGTACTTCGACGGCGCCAACGTCTCGCAGATCATCCAGTGGTTCGACCTGGGCGGGTCGCTGAAGCTGGACGAGAATGTGGACTCGCCGACCATGGTGAAGCAGCTTGCCGGCATTCAGGGGCTGATGGAGAAGACCAAGGCGCTCGGGCTCACGCACAATGAGCCGGACGCGCTGCGGGCGTCGGCGGCCGAGTTCATCCTCGAAGGGCTGTACGCGCACCGCCGCATCAGCCGCAGCGAAGAGCAGGGATTCGCGGCCGAAGAGAAACGCCGCGAGCCGCGGGAGGAAGGCCGCCCCGAGCGTCCCAATTTCCGCCGCCAATACAACTGACCCCGGCGGATCGCACGAGGCCGTGTTTGTCACGGCCGGGGACAGGCTCGAAGGAGCTGTCATGAAGTGGATACGCTATTCGCGCTACACCGGCGAAGACCTCGGCATCGACGCCGAGGACCTGCTGCAGGCGCTGTCCGATTTCCTGCTGGAGAGCGGCTTCAACACCCAGTACATGCCCTTCAGCGAGTGGAACCAGCACACGCTCGAAGACCTGAAGCAGGCCATCCAGCAGGCGCTCGAGCAAGGCAAGCTCTTCGACAACGAAGCCATGGAGGAGATGATGGAGCGGCTCCAGAGATGTCGCCGGAGCAGATGGAGAAGCTGCTCGATAACCTGGTCCAGAAGATGGTCGACGAAGGGCAGATCACGATCGAAGAGCCCTCGGAGCAGAGCGCCAGCGCCCCGGGCGTTGGCAGCGGCAAGGAGACCAAGGTCAAGTTCGAGGTCACCGACAAATCGCTCGATTTCCTCGGCTTCAAAACGCTCAAGGACCTGCTCGGCTCGCTCGGCAAGTCGAGCTTCGGCCGCCACGATACGCGCGATCTGGCCACCGGCATCGAGGCCTCCGGATCCTCGAAGCGCTACGAGTTCGGCGACACGCTGAATCTCGACGTCAGCGAGACGCTCTTTTCCGCCATCCGGCGCGAAGGCGCCAAGGTGCCGCTCGATCTGGAATATTCCGACCTGCACGTGCACCAGTGCGAATACCAGAGCTCCTGCGCCACGGTGCTGATGCTCGATTGCAGCCACAGCATGATCCTCTACGGCGAGGACCGCTTCACGCCGGCCAAGAAGGTGGCGCTGGCGCTCGCGCACCTGATCCGCACGCAGTACCCCGGCGACAGCCTGCGCTGCGTGCTGTTCCACGACTCCGCCGAGGAGCTGGCGCATCAGCCAGCTGGCGCGCGTGCAGGTGGGTCCGTACTACACCAACACGCGCGACGGCCTGATTCTGGCGCAGAAGCTGCTGAACCAGGAGCGCAAGGACATGCGGCAGATCGTCATGATCACGGACGGCAAGCCGAGCTGCCTGACGCTCGAAGACGGGCGCATGTACAAGAACGCCTTCGGGCTCGATCCGCTGGTGATCAGCCGCACGCTCGAAGAAGTCAACCGCTGCAAGAAGCAGGGGATCCTGATCAACACGTTCATGCTGGCGAGCGATTACGGTCTGGTGAATTTCGTCCAGAAGGTGACCGAGATCTGCCGCGGCAAGGCGTACTTCACCACGCCCTTCACGCTCGGCCAGTATCTGCTGATGGACTACATGAACCGCAAGACGCGGACCATCCACTAAGACAACTTCCCGCTCGCTGATACTCCCGCGGCTCCGTGTTCCCTGGCCTTGCATACAGGAATGCATTCAGATACGATCCTGTATGTGAATAAGAGCAGGCGAATGACGAGGCAGGAAAGCCGGCAGGTGACGCGGCGGCGGCTGCTCGAGGCCGCCGAACAGGCGTTCATCCGCCAAGGCTTCGATGCCGCCTCCGTTGAGCAGATTGCCGAAAAGGCGGGGTTCTCCCGCGGCGCGTTCTATTCCAATTTCCGCAGCAAGGACGAGCTACTCATCGAAGTGCTGCAAATCCGGCGGCGGGAAATCGAAGCCGGCCTGGACGAGATCACGCGGCGGGAGAGCGACCCGGCCGCGCGGCTGCGGGCCGTGCTCGACTGGTACGTCAACCAGGACCTCAACCGCGGGTGGATCATCCTCGAAGCTGAGTTCACGCTGCGCGCGCTGCGCCACCGCGGGGCGCGCTCGCGACTGGCGAAATTCCACCAGCAGCGGATCGCCGACTACTCCGCGCTGGTGGACCGGTACTTCGCCGAAAGCGGCGCGGTGGCATTGGCTCCGGCCGCCGTCATCGCGGTGGCCCTCTTCGGGGCAGCCCGAGGCCTCGGCGAGTTGGCGCTATTGGAGCCGGATGCGGCGAGCCAGAAACTCTACGCCGCATGCCGCGATCTCGTGTTCAAACAGATGATTCCAGCAGGGAAGCCTTCATGCAGCAGCAGATCTTAGCGGTGTGTGCGCTGTTGGGCGCGTTGGCCGGGTGCTCTTCCCGGCAGCAGTCCGCGCCGATCGCGACGCGGACCCCGATCAAGGTGGCACAACCCAGGCAGTTCGATGCTCCGTCCGTGGTAGCGGTTAGCGGCTCCGTCGTTTCCCCGGAGAACCCGTCGAGTGCCGCCTTCCTGGTCTCGGGTAAGGTGATCCGCGTCGCACCACGCGAAGGCGACTACGTCCGGAAGGGCCAGGTGCTCGCCGCCGTCGATCCCACCGATTATTCGCTCGGAGTGGATGCCGCGGCCGGTCAGGCTGCCGCCGCTCGCGCCGTTCTGCAGAAGGCCGAGTCCCCCGCCCGGCCGGAAGTGCTCGCCCAGGCCAGGATCGCCTTGGATCGCGCGCAGGACGAGTACCAGCGGATGAGGCAGCTTTACGAATCGAAGAGCCTCGCGCCGAACGATTACCAGAAGTTCCGCGCCGCTTATGAAGCTTCCCGGCAGCGGTACGACCAGGCCCTCGCCGGCGCGCAGAAGGAGGACCGGCAGCAGGCGCTCGCCGTGTACGAGCAGGCCGTCGCCGGCGAGCAGGCGGCCCGCAAGCACCTTTCGGATGCGACGCTCCGCGCTCCTGTCGACGGCTATGTGGCCGCCCGGCTGGTGGAGGTCGGCGATATGGCCGCCGCCGGGCATCCGGTGTTTCAGCTGGTACAACTCGACCCGGTCGAAGTGAGTGTCGGCGTGCCCGAAACCGATATCCACCTCGTGCGCACCGGACAGAAGGCGACCGTGCGCATCCCGGCGTTGCCTGACGACTCCTTCAGCGGCACGGTGCGGGTGATCAACGTCGCCGCCGATCCCAGCACCCGCACGTACATGGTCCGGATCTCGGTTGCGAACCGGCGCCGGCTGCTGCGCATCGGGATGATCGCGGAGGTGCAGATTCAGAGCGACCGCACCAGCCACGTGATGAGCCTTCCGGGCAGCGCCATCCTTCGCGACCCGCAGGGCGCCAGCGAACGTCTTCATTTACTTCCCGGACCAGGGCCGCGTCTACGCCCGCCGCGTCGAGACGGGCACCGTTTACGGCGTCGAAGTGGAGATCAAAGGCGGACTCTCCGGAAGTGAGCCGGTCGTGGTGGCGGGCCAGGATAAACTCCGCGAGGGGGCCCCGGTCAGCGTCACCAATGGAGCGAGGTGATCGCGATGAATCCCGCGAAAGCCTCGCTCCATTACCCGATCGTCACTCTGATCCTCGCGGCGATGGCGGTCGCCGTGGGCGTCCACGCGCTATTGACGATGCCGCGCACCGAAGACCCCGGCATTACCATCCGCCAGGGCCTGGTGATCGCCTACTACCCCGGCGCCACTTCTGACCAGGTCGAACAGCAGGTGACCCGCAAGCTCGAAGAGCATATCTTCAAGTTCCCGGAGGTCCGCAAAGAGAAGACCTATTCGACCAGCCGCCCGAACCTCGCCTTCGTAATGGTGGAGCTCGAAGAGTATGTCAAGGACGCACCCGCTTTCTGGGCAAAACTGCGCCACGAAATGAACGAGACGAGTGCCACCGAGCTGCCTAAAGGCGTACTCGGACCGCTGCTCAATTCCGACTTCGGCGACACCGTCGCCATGCTGGTGGCGATTCACGGCAAGCGCTACGGCTATCGCGAGCTGCACGACTACACCGACCGCATCAAGGATGAGCTGCGCACCGTGCGCGACGTCGGCAAGCTCGCCACCTACGGCGAGCAGAACGAAGAGATCCGCATCACCAGCAGCCTGGAGCGGATGTCGCAGTACTTTGCCGACCCCCGGCGTGTTATCCAGGCGCTACAGCAGCGCAATGTCATCCAGAGTTCGGGCGCGCTCGACTCCGAGACCAGCAAGGTGCCTCTCCGCACCACCGGCCTTTTCACTACCGAGGACCAGATTCGCAACGTGATGGTCGATCTCTCGCGCGCGGGCAACCCGGTTTACATCCGGGATTTCGCCAATGTGGAGCGTGTCTACCAGGACCCGGCCTTCGTGGTGCGCTACGACGGTGAACCGAGCGTATTGCTCTCGATCGAAATGCAGAAGGGCCGCAACATCGTGCAGCTCGGCGACCAGCTCGCCGAAGTCTTCGATCGCCTGCACACCATCCTGCCGCCCGATATCCATCTCGACCTGGTGGCCAACCAGCCCGCCGTCGTGCAGGAGCGCATGACGAAGCTCGGCCATGAGTTTCTGCTCGCCATCGCAGCGGTGATCCTGGTGACCATGATCCTGCTGCCGATCCGGGTCGCCGTGATTGCCGCGGTGGCGATTCCCGTCACTATCAGCACTTCGCTCGGCGTGCTCAATGCCATCGGCATTCAACTGCACCAGGTCTCGATCGCCGCCCTGATCGTGGTGCTCGGCATCGTGGTGGACGATGCCATCGTCATCGCGGATAACTATGTCGATTGCCTCGACCGCGGGATGACGCGCCCGGAGGCCGCCGCCAAGTGCGTGAGTGAGGTGGTGGTGCCGGTGCTGGCCGCGACCCTGACGATCATCGCATCGTTTCTGCCGCTCCTGATTCTGACCGGATCCGTGGGTGAGTTCATCCATGCACTGCCGGTCACCGTGGCGGTGGCGCTCGGTGTCTCGTTCATGGTGGCGGTGCTGCTGACGCCGCTCCTCTGCCGCTTCTTCATTCGCCGCGGCCTCCACGACCATGCCGCGCCGCAAGGCACGCCGCAAACAGCCGGCATGCTCGACCGCCTGCAAGTGGTCTACAACCGCACAATCGCGTTATTCATGAGGCGGAAATCGCTGGCGGTGGCCCTGGGGGGCGCCGCGGTCGCCGCGGGCATCGTCCTCTACGCCCTGCTGCCGCAGCAGTTCTTCCCCTCGGCTGAACGCAATCAGTTCGTCATCGATGTCTGGATGCCGCAGGGTAGCCGCATCGAAGCCACGGACGACGTCATGCGCCGCGTCGAGAGCTCCTTGCGCTCGCATTCCGAGGTGGCCCACTTCGCCACCTTCCTTGGACAGAGCGCGCCGCGCTTCTACTACAACGTGAATCCGCAGCTCCCCGACCCTGCCTACGGCCAGTTCATCGTCAACACCACGGACGAGAAGGCTACCCCGCAGCTCGTCGCCGATTTGCGCAACAGCCTGGCGCGCGCCACGCCGGAGGCCCTGGTCATTGTCAAGGAACTGCAGCAGGGCATGATCATGGAGGCCCCGGTCGAAGTGCGGATCTCCGGCTACGACATCACCACCCTCAAGCAGTTCGGCCGCGAGATCCAGAACATCGTGCGGGACGTTCCCTATGGTCAGATGGTGCACCATGATTATTACAGCGACTCCTGGTTCGTCAATGTAGACGTCAACAACGAAATCTCGAGCCGGCTCGGGCTGTCGAACGCCACCATATCCCAGACGCTTGCCGGAGCCTTCAGCGGAGCGCCCGTCAGCACCTTCTGGGAGGGCGACCGCGCCGTGAATATCGTGCTGCGGCTCGACCCCGCCTACCGCGAATCCTTTGAAGACGTGCGCAATGCGTACCTCGTCTCGCCCATCACACCGGCGCGCGTCCCGCTGCGCTCGACCGCCATCCTCGCGCCCGATTGGCAGACCAGCCGCATTGTGCGCCGCAACGGCGTCCGCACACTGACTGTGCGCGGGTTCCCTCGAGCGCGGCTACTACGCCTCCCAAATCATCCAGGCCATTCAGCCGCGCGTCTCCGCGCTGCCATTGCCCGCCGGCTATAGCATCGCTTATGGCGGTGAGCGGCTCAACACACAGGAGACGATGCCGGGCATGATCCGCGCGCTCCTCATCAGCCTGGTGGCGATTTTCCTGGTGCTGCTGATCCAGTTCCGCACGCTCTCCGACCCGCTGATCGTGATGGCATCGATTCCGCTGACGCTGTTCGGCGCGGTGCTCGGCCTGGTGTTGACGCACTACCCCTTCGGCTTCACCGCGTTTACCGGCTTGATCGCGCTGTGTGGCATCGTGGTGCGCAATTCCATCATCCTGGTCGACTACATCCGCGAGAAGATGCGCGAAGGCCGCTCGCTCGAACAGGCCGCCACCGAAGCAGGCGAGCGCCGCCTCCGCCCCATCTTCCTCACGACAATGGCGGCGGCGGTCGGCGTGACTCCCATGATTCTCTCCGGCTCAAGCCTCTGGGGCCCGTTGGCGAGCGTCATCGCGGTTGGCCTGGTTTCTTCGATGTTCTTCACCCTGATCGTGGTTCCCGTGATCTATGTCCTGGTGAAATCGCGCACCGCGCCGCTTTCTCGGGCTGCGCCCGTGGTCGCGATGGTCGTGCTGGCTCTGGCCGCCTCGCCAGCCCGTGCCGCCGCTCGACAGATCACGCTGCCCGAAGCGGTCGATCTTGCTGTCAAGCAGAATACCGCGTTGCAGATCGCACGTGCCCGCGTCCGCGAGAGGCAGGCGCGCATCACCACCGCGCGCAGCAATTACTATCCACAAGTCTCCAACGAAACCCTGAGCGGCGTGCTCTCGGACCGCCAATTGGTGACGATTCCCGCCGGATCTCTCGGCGTCGTACCGGGCCTCGGGCCGTTCCCGACTTCGACCATGGGAATCGATCAGGGCTCCAGCTTCCTGGTGCTCGGCAGCACGACCGCAGGCCAGCCGCTCACCCAGTTGCTCAAGATTCGCCAGGGCGTCCAGGTGGCGCGGGCCGACGAGCGCATCTCCGAAGCCGAACTGAAGAAGGCGGAGGACGACGTGATCCTTGGCGTCCATCAGCTCTATTACGGGCTGCTCGCCGCCCGGACGCAGACCGCCGCGCTCGAAGCGCAAGTGACCGCCGGCGGCGAGACGCTCCGCGAAGCCGGCGACGCTGTCCGCACCGGCAACTTGCTCGAAGTGGCCGTGCTGGGCGCGCGGGCGTCGTTGCTGAAAACCCGCCAGTCCCTGCTCGCCGCACAGAACCAGGTAGCCGACCTCAATTCCGAAATGGACAACCTGCTCGGCCTGCCGCTCGACACCGAACTGCAACTGGCTCCGCTGCCCGACGTCCCATCGGCGCCGCTGACACGCGACGACTATCTGCATTCGGCGCTCGAAGGCAATCCCGAACTGCGTGCCGCCAGGGAAGCCGAGTCGAAGGCCGAAAGCGGTCTGCGCGCCGCACGCTACGAGTACATCCCGAACGTCGGCGCCTACGCCCGACACACCTACCAGAGCGGCATGCCGTTCCTTGCCCACAGCTTCGGCACCTTCGGCCTACAGTTGACGTGGGACATTTTCGATTGGGGCAAACGGAAGGGCGTAGTCAACGAACGCGAAGCGCAGTTGGACCAGGCACACGAGAACATCCGCCGCATCACGGACCGCGTCACGGTTGACATCGACAAGGCCTGGCGCAAGCTGGAACGCACCAGGATGATGGTGGACGTGGCGCAAGAGGCGCTGGCGCTGCGGCGCGAAGCCGAGCGAATCTGCGGCAACCAGTTGCGCGCCGGCGTCGTTTCGTCCGCTAAGAATGCCGACGCCATGGCCGCCACACGCAACGCAGAAGCCGATGAACTTCAAGCGCGCCTGGCGTACGACCTGGTGCTGGCCGAAATCGCGAACCTCGCCGGGACGCCGCTGCGGGAGTAGTCCCCTACCAGGGTGCGTTGCGATCCGGCAGCGGATCGATCGTCTCCGTCTTTCGCCCGGCCAGTTCCACCAACATCGACTCCTTCGCATCGCGCGAGTTGGGCGACGTCGACCAGTTCCACGTGCGCGTCCACGTTCAATCCGGCGCGATGGCCCTTCGGCCCCCGGATCATCAGTCGGCACGTGGATGGCGCACTCGTAGAAGTAAGGGCCCTTGAGATAGATGCCGTGATCTGCCTGCGACAGGCAGCTTCGCTCTGCCCCAGCTCTGCAGGGTGTTTGCGATTTCCGTCGGCGAGCTGCCCTTGCGTGAACCTCCCTTTGGTTTTCTTCACCAAAGTTAGTAGCCACCGTGTCGTCAGCGGTGTCTAATTCGAAGGTAGGGCGATCTCTCGGAGTCTCCCTTCTGAATATGAACGGGCAAAGATTGCTCTCTTGGCTGGTAGCAGTTTGGCGGGGTGTCTCGGGCCGTGGGGCTCGGCGCGCCTATACCGTCGCATTCTTGACGTGCCTCGCTCTCTCAGCCGTCTTGCGGTGTCGTTCGTATCTTCTAACGCGCAGGATTCAGGCCGTTCTGGCCGGACTGGCGCAGCTCCGCGTAGACCGGACCACAGAGGGCCAACTCCAAATGCTGGTGCCATACCTGCGTAGCCACGAGATACAAACTGCATCAGGCGTTGAGCGGCAGTATTGCGTGAACATCACAAACGACGGGGACGGGCGAGGAATGCGGTACGCCATGCGATGGGTCCCTGAGTCTTTCTTCTCGTTGCGGCGGCCGCGGCCGGCAGAGCGCCCGATTCAGGACAAATGGGCTGCTATGGAATTGCCGTTCAAGGTGGCGTATGTACTCGGCTGGCGGCACCTGACGTTTGGCGCTTGCGTGACCATCTGGAATGGCGTGGTGTCGGGCACTTCGTACAACTTGGAACCGGACGTGTTTTTCGGCTGGCCCGCAAGCGAGCTGGTTCTTGTTCGCAGCATGCACGGATTCTGGACGCGCAACAAGAGTATGGCGATAAAGAGCGTAGATGACGAGAATCCCGATTTTCGATTTGGTGCAGTTGCGGGACAGTTCTCCTGGTTAGCGGGCAGCGATTCCGCGATTGCCGTTGCATTTACCGCCAATGCGCCGCGCGAACTGATCTCTCACGCCTTTTCGATCGATCTCAGTTGCTTCTGGGATATTTGGGGGTGCAAGTCAGTGCGCCAGGTCGTCCCCCTGCTGTGGTCGGACCAACTGGCAATCGCTGATGCAACGGCGGTGCGTCTTCGCTCGGAGAATCCTTGTCCCGATAGAATCGTCGACGGGCGCGTCCGAACGTTGCCGGATTTAAATGTGTCGCTCCTGGAAGTGGTCGATTCCCGATCGCAAGCAATCAACGATGAGGGAGACCGTACGCAAGAGATTGTGACGGACTATCGACTGAGAGAGGTGATCCGCGGCCACCCGGACGCCTCCGAAATGACGGCGATACGCTACAGACGGAGGATCGCTTCGCCGACTGGGGAAATAACCAACCCCCTTGGGCCTTCGTATCCAAAGCGGGGCGAGAGATTCCTCTTCTTCAGTGGCGCCCACTTTGATTCTCGCCGGATTATACCCGCCACTCCCTCGGCCGAGTCAGCGGTTCGCGCGGCAGTTCCCGCGATCAAGCGGCGTGAGGATCAGGTTGGCTGGGGGCGATCATAGCGTCCGCAGCGTGAGCTCTTCGCATGGGTCGTGACGGCCTACAGGCGGCTAAAGCCCGCTGCAGACTAAGTCTGCCCCACAGTTTTGTGATCATCCCGGCTCAGTACGGCTTATCGCCTTCTTGCATTACGAAGGGGGACGTCGGCGCATAGACTCCGTTCACGGTCGTTCCGCCGTTGTGAATCGCGGAGAACATCGGCTGCATGCTCTGCGGGAAACCGAACTTCGGCTGCGTCATCGAATCGAGCCGGCCCCGCTCTTCCGGCGTGAGCACGACATCGAGCGCCTGCACGTTGTCTTCGAGCTGAGCCATGCGCCGCGCACCGATGATGGTGGATGCTACGCCCGGGCGTCCCTGCACCCAGGCGAGCGCAATGCTGGCGGGCGTGCTCCCGTGCGCCAACTCCGGCGACATTCTAAATCGCATGACGCAGATGGTTGGTAGTGCCCTACTGTCTTGCCCTCCGAGGCGCCCACACGATACGCGCGCCTGGCAATCCGCGCCCTCCGCGAGTATCAATGCACGCTGAGCGCGCCGCTCTTCACGAAGACCAGGCTGTTCCAGCCCATTCCAGCGCCCTCGACACAGTCCTGCTCCACGGTCCGCTGGAGCAGCGGTATTCGATCTGCAGTCCATAACTCCGGCCTCCCGCGGAAACGGGTCGTCAAGTTGACTCTTCCGCAATCTTCCAGCCGGCGTCTACGCGAAGCTCCGGTTGCGGGACCTTGCCGACGCCCGCACCGTGAGCATTACGCACGTTGGGTCTGGGATTGACGATCGGACGTGTAGACCTCCCAATTGTCCAGGCCATAGGTCAATGTAATCGATCGTGCAGAGCAGCGCCGATTGTCGCACTGCCGAGAAGATCGACTTGCAGGACGGATCCGCACCGTTGATCCCGGGGTAGAGTTGCCGCTGATCTCGCAGCAGAACCAGCGCGAGCGGCGGGATGCTTCCCGATATGGTCCCCGTGATCTTCTACGAGTGGCTCTTTATAAAAGTTCGCCGCTTCGTGAGTTGCCGCGGTGTTCGACGAACGGTCGATAATCTCCGCGATTCTTCAACGCTCGTCCCCAGCCCAGATCTTCGCCAAAGGTCATCGCCCCGAGGCAAAATGGACTGACGCGGAGGCCGGACGGCCAGATACATATGTCCAATCGCATTGGTTCACCTCGATCTTACGTGGTTCAGAGCCCGCGGTCGGTGTTGCGCAGTACGGTCTCGCGATCGGCCCCCACCGTCAGCACGCGCCACGGACAGACCAGCGGCGTCCTGCCTTCGAATGCCACGAGCGGATCGGCAGTAGCACGCTCGAGGTGCGCGGCCGTCGCGCCATCGTCGCGCACCAGCGACATCCGCGGGAACCCGCCGCGCGGCACCTCCGAGATCCCGATCCATTGGCCTCCCGGCTCCCGAATCGCCGCGGGCAGTACGAGCGAGGACGGCTTGCCGCCCCCGGCCACGCGAAACTCCGTCAGCTCGTCTTCGATCAGAATCTCGTCGAGCGCGGTCGAGCGCGGAATCACGTAGCGGAAGGCCACCGCGTCATTCCACACCCGCACCTCGACATTGATCAGCCGTCCGATCGATCCGTTCTGCATGTAATCCGCCGTCAGCCAGCGGTACGGTCCGCTCGCCGGGCCATGCTGCGGACGCGATCAGGCCGTCGTTCTCCCCCAGCATCGGCTCCTGGTTGTGGATGTGCAGCGCCAGCAATGACGGCTCGATGATCGTCCGCCCGTGGTAGCGGACCTCGTACGCCAGGTGCGGCAGTTCGCCGTCAGGCTGCGCGACGAACAGCCGCACCTCCAGTTGCCCATCGGGTGACGCGACGCTGCGCTCGTCCTGCGCGCGGGCGCCCAACGTCAGCAGCGCGGCACACAGCAAGAGCCGGACTACGCCCAAGCGAAGCCCGACTTCGCGAACGGCATCGTGCGGACCCTCTTGCCCGTAGCGGCGAATACAGCGTTGCCCACCGCGGGAAGAATGGGCGGCAGCGCCGGTTCTCCCAGCCCGGTCGGCGGATACTCGGTCTTCAGGAAGTGGACTTCGATCTCCGGCGGCGCCTGCGCCAGCCGCATCATCGTGTGCTGGTGATAATTGGTCTGCACCACGGCGCCCTTTTCGAGGGTGATCTCCTGGTTCATCATCTCGCTCAGGCCGTCGATGATGCCACCCTGCACGATGTTTTCGGCCGCGCCCGGGTTGATGATCGTGCTGCCCACATCGCCCGCCACCCAGACTTTGTTTACCCTGATCTTGTTCGCCGCGTTCACCGTCACCTCGGCCACTTCGGCGAAGTAGCCGCTGATGGCTGAAATGGAACGCCACGCCCATGCCGGTGCCCTTCGGCAAGTTGCCGTTTGCCCCAGTTCGATTTCTCGGCCACCAGCTGCAGCACGCCTTTCATGCGGTCGGCGTTCAGTCCCGGAGGCGCGAAGCCTCCGCGTCCGCCCGCGGGCGGGGCTTCCGGCTGCTCCGCTCCGGCGCTCAGCAGTTCCAGGCGGAACTCCACCGGGTCCTTACCCGCCGCGTGCGCCAGTTCGTCGAGGAATGACTGAATCACGAACGCGAACGCGTTGCTGCTGGGCGCGCGCAGAGCGCCGGTACGGATCCCCAGCGGCTGCACCGAAGCGTGCAGCGCGTAGTTCGGAATGAAGCGCTGCGGAAACTCCGTCGGCCCCATGGCGCCCGATGCCACAAAGCGTTCGCCTTCGCCGTAGCTGATGAAGTGGTTGCGCCAGGCCACGAGCTTGCCCGAGGCGTCGAGCCCGGCCTTCAGATACTGGAAGCCGCCGGGACGGTAGTAGTCGTGCGCCATGTCGTCTTCCCGCGCCCACAGCAGCTTCACGGGAACGCCGGCCTGCCGGCGATGTACGCCGCTTCCACCATGTAGTCGTTGGTCAGACGGCGGCCGAATCCGCCGCCGCCGCGCACCATGTGCAGCTGCACGTCCTGCTCGGAGATCCCCAGCGTCTGCGCTACGCAGGCGCCGGCCCGAGCCGGGCTTCTGGCTGTTGGTCCAGATTTCGATCTTGCCGTCGTTCAAATGCGCCGTCGCGCCCTGCGGTTCGAGCGGCGCGTGCGAAATGAACGGATAGGAATACGCCGCCTCCACCACCTTCGCCGCGCTCTTGCAGCGTGCCCTCCGCATCGCCATCCGCGCGGATCGTGCGCTGCGGCGCCTGCTTGCTCATCTCCTCGGCGCGCTGCGCGAACTCTGCCGTGCTCTGGCTGGCGCGAGGCCCTTCGTTCCACGTCACCTTCAGTTTCTTCCGCGCCGATTGCGCATGCCACCAGGTCTCCGCCAGAATCGCGATGCCGTTTTCCAGTCCCGGATCGCCGGGCAGCACCGCCTCCGTGATCACGGGACGCTCCACCACGAACGCCTGCTTCACGCCCGGCATCTTGCGGATCTCGTCCAGGTTGGCGCTTGGCCACCTTGCCGCCGAACACGGCGCACTTCTGGAAGACGGCATACAGCATGCCCGGCACTTCCACGTCGATCGCGATAGACGGCTTGCCGGTGACGATCTTCTTCGTCTCCACGCCGGGCTGCGTGTGGCCGATGATGCGGTACTCGGACGGGTCCTTCAGCTTCAGGCCCGCGATATTGGGCGCCGGGAGCGCTGCGACCTTCGCGGCCAGCTCGCCGTAGCCCGCCGACCGGTTCGACGCTTTGTGGATCACGCGCCCCGAAGCCGTCGTGCATTCCTCCGCCGGCACGCTCCACGTCTGCGCCGCCGCGGTGACGAAGAGTTGCCGCCCCGCCGCGCCCACCTGCCGCATCGGCGTCCAGTTGATCGGAGTCGCCGTGCTGCCGCCGGCCATCTGCGCCGCGAACCGCTTATCGTCGAAATCGGCCTGCTCGACCTTTACCGAACTTCCAATCGACATCCAGTTCCTCCGCGATCAGCATCGGCAGCATGGTCTTGATGCCCTGGCCGACCTCGGGATTCTTGGCCATGATGGTGACCGTGCCGTCGTTGGCCACCTTGATGTAGTTGTGCGGATCGGGCGGTAGTCTGCGGCCCGCCGCGCCCCTGCGCGCGAGCCTCGCGTTCCAATCCGAGACTGAAGAGCACGCCTCCACCGGCCAGCGCGCTGATCTTGAGAAAAGAGCGGCGTTCCAGATTCATGGCAGTCTCCTCACTTCTCCTGGCTCGGGGCCGCGTTGCGCCAGGCCGCCCGCGTTCATCGACGCCGCCAGGTGTATGGCCTCGCGGATCCGCAGATAGGTTCCGCAGCGGCACAGGTTGCCGTTCATCGCGGACTCGATATCGTGGTCGCTCGGCTTCGGGTTGTGGGCCAGCAGCGCGGCCGCCGACATGATCTGCCCCGCCTGGCAATATCCGCACTGCGGAACATCCACCTCGTTCCATGCGGCCTGCAGCGGATGCGTGCCGTCCGGCGAAAGCCCTTCGATGGTCGTGATGGCCTGAGCTTCCGACAGCGGAGACCGGCGTCAGGCAGGAGCGGACCGCCTTCCCGCCCAGCAGCACCGTGCACGCGCCGCATTGCCCGATGCCGCACCCGTACTTGGTGCCGTGCAAGTGGAGGACATCCCGCAGCACCCAGAGCAGCGGCATGTCCGGCGGGGCGTCGACGGTCGCGGCTCGGCCGTTTACTTTCAAAGAGAATCCCATGAGTACCCTCCGGTGTTTCCAGAATACCGCGGCGCCCCTCCGCGCGTCGATCTGCTACTTGCGCGTAAGCCGCGTCAATAGGGGCTCCCGATAAGATTTCGGAAGATTGGCGCGCCGTCATCGCCGCAATCGGCGAAACTGGAGCGTATGAACCGCAGAACGTTTGTCCAGGCCGTGTCGCTTGGTTCGGCCGGCGCTCTCGGAGCGGTCGCGCAGGAGAGCCAGCTTCCGCCGGCGGGCCATCACGTCGCTGAGCCCGCGCCCAATCCCCGGCCCAACGTCATCTGGATTCTCGGCGACCAGTTCCGCGCGCAGGCCATCGCGTCGAACGGCGACCCCAATGCGCGCACTCCCAACTTCGACCGCGCCGGCGTCAACGGCGCCGTATTCAGCAATCACCTCTCGGGCTTTCCGCTCTGCTGCCCCTTCCGCGGTTCCATGCTCAGCGGGCGCTATCCGCACCACTGCGTCCCCGGCCACGAGTACCCGCTGCCGGAGGGGCAGAAGACGATCGCCGACGTCTTCAACTCGAACGGCTACCGCACCGCGTACTTCGGCAAGTGGCACCTGGGCGGATTTCACGAGCGCAACGGCCGCGCCGCCTTCTTCATCACCGACCCCGCGCGCCGCGGCGGCTTCGAATCCTGGACCGGCTACGAGAACAACAACAGCCAGTGGGATTGCTGGGTCCACGGCGGCAGCGGTCCCAGCGCGTTCCACTACCGCCTGCCCGGCTACGAAACCGACGAGTTGACGAACCTGCTGATCGGCTACGTGAAGGACCGCGCCGCCGAGCGCAAGAACGCCGCCGCGGCTGCCAAGCCGTTCTTCGCGATTCTGAGCGTCCAGCCGCCGCACGATCCGTACGTGGCGCCCGAGCGCTTCATGGCCAATTACAATCCGGAGCGTCTCGTACTGCGTCCCGACGTGGCGCACGTCCCCGCGATGCAGCAACAGGTGCGCCGCGACCTGGCCGGATATTACGCCATGATCGAGAACCTCGACTGGAACTATGGCCGCGTCATCGAGACGCTGGAGCAGACCAGCCTTCTCTCCGATACCCACGTCTTCTTCTTCGCCGATCACGGCGATATGCACGGCTCCCACGGCATGTGGCGCAAGGTGTGTCCCTACGAGGAGGCGATCCGCACGCCGTTTATCATCTCGGGCGGTGTGCCGCGCTACGCGCCATGGCGGACCGGCCGCATGCCTGTGCTCTCGAACCACGTCGACATCGCGCCCACCACGCTCGGCCTGTGCGGCATCCGCAAGCCCGAATGGATGGAGGGCGCCGACCTCTCCTACCACCGCATCGGCGGGCCGCCCCGCACTTCGGATCCGGATTCCGCATTCTTGCAGTGCGTGGTGCCGACCGGCCAGGCGGACACGCTGAATACTCCCTACCGCGGTATCGTCACGCGCGACGGCTGGAAGTACGTGTGCTTCGAGAACCGCTCGTGGCTGCAGTTCAATCTCAACGACGATCCATATGAAGAGGTGAATGTCGCCCAGTTAGATCACTATCGCCCCGAGCGCCAGAAGTTGATTGCACGATTGAAACAGTGGATGGCAGATACGGGAGACCATTTCGAAATCCCGGAGAATTAGTGGGACTAAAAATACGGTTTCCCGAAGAGCGTCAATGATATGATCTCCAGACACGGAGGAGATGCGTTTCCCATGATTCTGCAGATCAATTTCAATCTCAATGTGCCTGCTGCGGAATATCAGAAGATGGCTGATTCCGTCGCGCCAGCCTTTCTCGATGTGCCTGGACTAACTTGGAAGATCTGGCTTCTCAACCCGGCTACTCAAGAAGCCGGCGGTATCTATCTATTCGATAGCCAGGCGTCCCTGGATGCGTATGTGAACGGTCCGTTAGTGGCAAAGCTGAGAGAGATACCGCTGGTACGGAACATTTCGATCAAGCAGTTCGAAGTCATGCCCGAGATTACGGCATTGACTCGAGGGCCGGTAGCAACGGCATTGAGGTCCGACGCCTAGCGAATCGGGTACTTCTCTAAAGAGACGATCTACCCGGACAGCCCCTCCGCAACGATTACGAGCATACCCAGGATGAAACCAGCAGGGTACACGACCCTCGCCCACGCCTCGATGCGTTTCGAGAGCTTGACCCCGCCGCTCCTCTCCAAATTAAAGGTCCAGACGGTTTCGGCCATCGCCAGCATGATGAGGAGATAGCTGAGGTGAAAGATGCGGTCAGAGGTCATCAGGTAGCCGACATCCGGCATGTTGGTGGTCAAAGTGAACTGAAAGGCGATGCACGCCAGGATCGACGTGACTGTGAGGCCGGCCGCCACTTCGAGTTCCTGCGCGGGCACGAAGAAAACCAGATAGGTGAGAAGCAGGATAATGAACAGCGGAATCAGGATCTTGACCAGGTAAGGCACGAAACGTCGCTTCACTTCGATCCCCAGCGCAACGCGTGAGAATCGGGTCGCGGAGTTCGCCTCGGGGTCCCCGAAGTTCGTTTTGTATTCGTGATCCGAGAACTCGCGAACCGCGCGTGTCACGTCGAGGTCCGGCACGTGAACCGAACTGCCCACGCCCCATAACGCCTCGGCGGCGCCGGACCGGCCATAGGAATCGGCGTCGTCCTGGAACACCAGGTCCGCAGCCGGCAGAGTCTCGTGTTCTATGATGATCGGAAACCGCTGCCGGTCGAAAGGGTACTTGCGGAAATCGGGCTCGAAATGAAATCGAGCAATGGTCCGATAGGAAATGTAGATCTCGTTCGTTGCGGCCAGGCGCTTCTTCTCCTGCACCTTCCCCGGGGCGTTCTCGACGTCCCCGTTCACGAACTCGAGCGCCTCGATTCTCGCCTGTTCAGCCTCTGTGGCGGGCTCGGGGTAGCGGATCCACCAATAGAGATCAGACCGGAACGTGCTGTTCTTCCAATCGATCTCGTCAATGCTGTTTACATGAAAGCCGATCACCATTTTTCGCGCCTTCTGATCGGGAGCCTTTGCCGCCGCCGAGGGCCGCGAGAACGACAGCCGATCCTGGCCGGTGAGCGTTTGGGCGTCACCAGCCACGGCCGCTACGGCCGTCAGGCAGAGGAGCCCAGTAGCGTAAGGCGTACATCGCGATGCGACAGCTAGCAGCGTCTTGGCCATGTCCCCTCCGTTGCGGGTGTATAGCTATTTATCGGTCAGGTCGATGTACTTTTCAAGGAGGAATTGTCAGGATCCCTCAGGAACCCGCAGGCGCCTGCGTGCATGAAGATCATGTCGTGCCCGAGATCGAGCACGTAAGGCTGCCCGCTGCTTCCGGCAGTGGATCCACCGACAAGCACGGCACGGCCATTGTCCTTGAACGGCATCACGAAATCTTCGCAAGCCGAATGATACTCCCACTTTTCTTCCGAAGCCCGGAGCCGGAAGTAGGGCATGGCGACCGGCGTAGACTCGGTCCACCACCGGTACGGACGGCCGGGCGGGGCGGCAGCACCTCGCGTCGCCGATCGCCTTCCCAACGACTCGAAATGAGCCGCTTAGCGACGCGTCACCCCAAAGCTGTTGGCAGGGCCGGAAGCATCGCTATATAAGTAGGATGTCCAGGGCCGAGGCCCATGAAGAACGTGATTGTCACGATAATAACAACGGCCACCTTGCTGACCGCTGCTGGTTGGAGCCAGACCGTCTGTGGCATAGAGCAGCATGGTCTGACGAACCCGAATGGGTCTTGGAACGATTTATCCCACCAGATTATTGATTATCCCAGGGGACTATTCAGGATTTACTGGAGTTGCGGCAATCCGGATGGAATTTGCGTCGGACATGCAACGTCCGCGGTCTCCTCGCGAGACGCCAATCGAAGAAACGCGTGCTCCGCCTGCTGCGATGCCCCGGCAGGTGCCGAGGTGAGCGGCGATGCGCCCATGGCACAAGCGCTGGACCGCGAGCAGGACGAGCCTGACTCACCCAATCCCGGAACGTACCAGCGCACATTTGGCCGTCCGCCCACAGACTTCGATGGTGAACCGATTTCTGTGAATAATGCTTCGCCCGCGGTCTGTGACATCCAGGATCCCACGGTCGTTCAGTATAACGGCACGTACTACTTATTTGTCGGAGGTATTCCAACAGGCTCTCTCGGTTGCAGTTCCCACATTAGTGAGCATGCCAGGATTTATTCGTTCAGCAGTCCTGATGGCCTTTCCTGGTCTCCGTTGAACGGCGGTAACCCGGTCATCAGCGTGCCGGCCGACCCAGGATGTTACGAGTGTTACACGGGCCATGGGAATTGGTCGCCAAGCGCCGTCGTCATGGGATCGGGAACCTTTATCCGCGTGTATTACAGTCAAGAGGCGCCGGGTTATGGCCCGAGCGGGATTATGTCCATGGATACGTACGATGGCGTAACCTTCTTTAATCAACGCTTCATCCTGGGGGGCGCGTGGGCAGCATGCGTGAAACGGGTCGGGCTCTCCGGGGATTATCCGATGGTTATGACATACCGGACTGGGTCAGGTGACTTCGCCGCTACGAGCAGTTGGTCGAGCGATACTTCCTGGACAGTCGGCAATGGCGGCTCCCCGATCGTGACGAGCCCGGCTGCGGGATATCCTCCCACGATTGATGGTGATCTGACCGGCTTGTTCGGTGGTGGATCCTACCGCAGCCCGCTCAGCGGACAAGTTGATCTCTGGTGGCCTTCAGGATCCCCCAGCCGAATATACCGGGGCCGAGCCAGCGCCGCGCAATTCTTTACCTTCTAAACCTGCCTCAGGCCGATTGGGCCTGATACTGCTGCATGAGGGCCAACACACGAGTCACGTAGACCTGTGTTTCGTGAAAGGGCGGAACTCCGTGATAGCGGTCCACGGCGCCGAAGCCGGCATTGTACGCGGCGATGACGCACTTCAGAGGGCTGCTACTGTTGCGATACCTGTCGATAAGGAATCGGAGATAACGAGTGCCGGCGTCGACATTCTGCTCCGGTACCCTGGCATCGGCGCCATACTGCCGGGCTGTTGAGGGCAGCAATTGCATCAGGCCGATAGAGCCTCGTGACGAAACGGCGTTGCATCGGAAGTTCGACTCAGTGGCAACAATGCTTTTCACCAGGGCGGCGGGAACACCGTGCTTTCTGGAGGCGGACGCGATCAATGCATGTACCTCTTCCAGTTTCAGGACCATTCGTTGTTCGACTGCGACGACTCGCCGTACGGCAGCACGGCATTTGGCTGCATGGGCCGCCGATCGATTCGACCGGGTGGGGTGAAAAGCTTGATTCGCACCCGCGAAAGTACTCGCGGACACAAGACAAACCAGCATAGTTGCTTTGGTGGAAAATTTCATAGAGTTGATTGATCGAAAGACGTTTCAGTTCCCGAGAATGAGGAATCTGCGTGAGAGCTTTAGACGACGGGAAGACGAACTGGACTTACCGAGCGCTCTGCAATGAGGGTATTGTTTGGAACAGCGATGACACTAGTCTTAATTATAACAAGCCCGAGGCCGTTTTACCGGACACGGTATGTTACTTCCTAAGTACTTGAAGAATAGACCAGTCGCGTCGTGAGGCTTCAGGTTGAAGAGTCAGCGTTCCGGCAGCTTGAGGCCCCGGCGCTCGTTACTCGGTGCGCAGCGCCTCTACCGGCGTGATCCGTGTCGCCCGATACGCCGGAATCCAGCAAGCCAGCAGCGCGACGCCTGTCAGAAGACCCGCGACCGATACCAGCGTCGGCACGTCCGTCGGTTCCACGCCGAAAAGGAGAGCCGCCATCAATCGCGACGCGAACAGCGTCACCAGTATTCCCAACACCGTTCCCGCCAGCGCCAACTGCAGACCCTGGCTCATCACCAGGCGCCAGACATCGCGATCCTGCGCGCCCAGCGCCATGCGGATGCCGAACTCGTGCGAGCGTTGACCGGCGGCGTAGGCCACCACGCCATAGAGGCCCACCGCCGCCAGCAGCAGAGCCAGCCCGGCGAAGAGGTCGAACAATACCAGGTTCAGCCGGCGCGGCGAAACCGTTTCGTCGATCCGCTCCGTCATGCTCCCGGTGCGATCGATCAGCAGCCCCGGATCGAGCCTCCGCAGTTCTCCCAACGCCGCGGCCAGCACCACGCTGGTCTTCCCGTTGGTGCGAAGCGCGACTTCGAATCGGCCCTCCGGACTGGAGGTCAGCAACTCGTACGTCGAAAACGAAGGCGCGGCATCCAGACGAATCTGGCGTACATCCCCCACCACCCCGACAATCGTGCGCCACGGCGCCCGGTCGCGCGGACCCACCTTGAAGCGCTTGCCGATGGGGTCGCTATCGGGCCAGAAGCGGCGTGCAAAGCCCTCGTTGATCAACACGGGATGGCTGGTGGCGTCCTCATCCCGATCTTCCAGCAGCCGGCCGCGCACCAGCGGGATGCCCATTACCGGGAAGTAATTGGGGATCACCCCGCGAAACGTGCTGGCGCCCAATTCCCCTTCGGCGCTCGGCCGGCCTTCAATCGCGATGTCTCCATTGCCCTCGCCTCCGCTGATCGGCAATTGGCTGACGATCGTCGCCGCCGATACGCCGGGCACTGCCTGAAGGCGCTGCTCCAGCCGGCGATAGAAGCCATTCACCGCCGCGTCCGAATCGTAATTGGTGGGCAGGGCGATGCGCATCGTAACCAAGCCGTCAGTGCGAAAGCCCGGGTCGATGCTCATCACACGACGGAAGCTCTTGATCAGCAGCCCTGCCCCGGCCAGCAGGATCAGGCAAAGAGCCACCTCGGCCACCACCAGCGTCTTCTGTACCCGCGCCCGCTCGTGGGAGCCGCCGGCGCGAAGACCGCCCCTCAGCACTTTGGCGGCGCCCGCCCGCATCGCGCGGACCGCCGGGGCCATACCGAAGAGGATCGTGGTGGCTGCCGTAATCCCGGCAGCGAACGCCAGCACCGTGCCGTCCATCGGCACATTCATCAATCGAGGGTCGCGCGTCAGCAGCGTGAGCGACCGGGTCGCGAGAAATGCCAGTCCGATTCCCGCGAGACCTCCCGTGCAGGCAAGCACGGCGCTCTCCGTGAGCAGTTGGCGGATGAGCCGCCCATGCCCCACCCCGAGCGCTCGCCGGATCGCCATCTCCCGGGCGCGTGCCGTCCCGCGCACCAGCATTAGTGCCGCCAGGTTGCCGCAGACGATCAACAGCACCAGGCCCACTGCGCCCAGCAGGATGAGGAGCGCGGGCCGCAGGTCGCGGCTCAACTCCGCGCGCAGCGGCGCTGCCCGGACTACCAGTCCGCGGCGTGTCTCCGGATATTGCTGGCGGATCTGGACCGCGATCCGCTCCACTTCCCTCGCGGCCGCGCTGGCGCTGACTCCTGGCCGCAGCCGGCCCACCGGATCGAGCGTCCAGATGTTGCGGTGCGACACCTCGCTGGGGTCGATCTCCTGTTCGAGCGGCGTCCAGAACTCCGCCTGCCGGTATTCGAACCCAGCCGGCATCACGCCAATCACCGCAAAATCGGTACGGCCGAAACGCAGGGCACGGCCGAGTATTCCAGGATCTCCGCCGAACCGTTCCTGCCACAGGCGATGGCTCAGCACGATCACTCCAGCCGCGCCCTTGCGGTCCTCAGCCTGCCCGAACACGCGGCCAAGCAACGGCGTGATTCCCATCGTCTCGAAGAAATCGTGTGAAACCGCCGCGCCCAAAATGCGCGTGGGGTTGCCTCCTTCGCGCAGAATGTGCCCCACCTGCATGACGGCGGACAAATGTTCGAAAGACGTCGTGCGCTCGCGCCAGTCCTTCAGATTCTGGTAGGACGCGCCCCAGTGATTCCCGGCGTCGTGGGCATCCACCTCGCCGACCAGCACCAGGCGATCCGGATCGGGATACGGCAGCGATCTCCACAACACCGCGTGGGCGATGCTGAACATCGCCGTGTTGACGCCGATCCCGAGTGCCAGGGTGATCAGCGAAACCAGGGTGAAGGCACGGCTGCGGAGTAGTGTACGCGCAGCGAAACGAAGATCCTGCAGCAGAATAGTCATGAGCTTGTCTCCTGGGCGTTTCGGAAGTTGCGCGCGGTGCGGCCGGACCAGCCGTTCCTTCACTGCCGCGCAGACCAGGTCGGAGGCGGTGCGGAATGCCGAGCGCCAGCCCGGCCGCTCCTGCCATCGCGCGTCGAACGTGGCGAGCATGTCGCGCGCGAATCTCCGGCGGAACGGCTCCGGAAAGAGCAGCAGCAGTGCCGCCACAATCTGATGCATCACGCCCTGCCCTCGGGAAGCAGCTTTCGTGCGCGCGACAGTTCGACCAGCTCCGACAGCCGGGCCGCCTCGGACTTGAGTGTGCGCAAGCCCGCTCGGCTGATGCGATAGTAGCGGCGGCGCTCGTCTTCATCCGCTTCCTCGATCAGCCCTTCGTCGAGCATCCGCGCCAGCAGGCGGTAAAGCGAGCCGATTTCCAGCCGCACACTCCCATTCGACTCGCGCTCCACTTCCTTCATCAATCCGTAGCCGTGGGCAGGCCCCTGGGCAAGCGCGAGGAGGATGTGAAAATCGACCGGCTTCAACGCCTCATGCATATAAGTATTTCGAGTATATGTAAAAGGCCTGTATCTGGCAACCCAAAAAATACGGCCTTGACCGGTGCGATGGGCCTCTGATATTCTCTCCTAGTCTTGTTAGGAGAGAAACGGTGAAGCGGTTTCGTTCCTGGCTGCGAGCGATGCTCGAACGGCGGAGCATGGAGCGCGAAATGGATCAGGAACTGCGCTTCCACATCGAGAGCTACGCCGAAGATCTGATGCGCCGCGGCATGGATCGCGGGGAAGCGCAGCGTCGGGCGAAACTGCAGTTCGGCGGCGTGGCGAAGGCCAAGGAGGCGTGCCGCGAAGCCCGTGGCGTGGATCTCCTCGACTCGATCGTGTCGGACTTTCGTTTCGGCCTGCGGGTCCTGCGCAAGACGCCGGGTTTCTCCGCGCTTGCGGTCCTGACATTAGCCTTGGGCATCGGTGCCACCACGGCGGTATTCAGCCTTGTGAACGCAGTGCTGCTTCGCGACTTGCCTTACCGCAATCCCGAGCGCCTTGTCTTTCTATACGAACCATTACCCGGCATCCCCAACGTCCCACTCGAAGCGTGGGGGCCGGTCAATGGAGACTTCTTCACCTGGGTAAAAGAGAATCGCTCCTTTGCGAATTTGGCGATGTTCACCTCCAACGGACTGAACGCATCGCTCGGTGACTCGGCATTCCGCGTCGCCGGATCCCGCGTGACGGCGGATTTTTTCCGCGTACTGGGTATCTCTCCAACGCTTGGCCGCACCGTGGATGCCGCCGATACTCAGCCGGGCCGTGGACGCGTGGCGGTGATCAGCTACTCGCTTTGGCGGTCGCGGTTCGGCGCCGATGGTAACGCCTTAGGCAGGGAGTTGCTGCTCAACGGACGGCCCTATCGGATCATCGGCGTGATGCCGCCCGGATTCGCTTTTCCCCACGGCACGGAAAACCTCGAGACCACCGGCAAGACCACCGATATCTGGGTGCCGTGGACGATGACTCCGGAAGAACGGGCCTCTCGCAACGA
Organism: Terriglobia bacterium; assembly: GCA_963796675.1. Taxonomy (GTDB): domain Bacteria; phylum Acidobacteriota; class Terriglobia; order Bryobacterales; family Bryobacteraceae; genus CAWCDJ01. Next base: position 639,699 of record CAWCMS010000005.1, on the reverse strand, counting down.
GGATCCAGGCAATGCGATTGGACGGCTGCGGCCCGGAGTGAGCCTGAGTCAGGCACAGGCGGAAATCGCCGGCATCACCGCGCGTTTCGAGCCTCCATTCCAGCAGCAGCATCAGAAACCGCAGGGTGCCGTGCGCCCGTTCGATGAGGAGATCGTCGGCGGCTCGCGGCGGCCTCTGCTGATTTTCATGGCGGCCGTCTTTCTTGTGCTGCTGATCGCCTGCTCCAACGTCGCGGGACTCGGACTGGCACGCGCCAGCGGCAGGGCGCAGGAGATGACCATGCGCGCGGCCTTAGGTGCGTCCCGTCTCCGGCTGGCGCGCCAACTGCTCGCGGAATCGTTCTGCGTAGCCATAGCCGGCGGTGCCCTCGGGGTAACGGCGGCCTCCTGGATCGTCCACCTGCTGGTCAACTTCCGTCCGGCCAACATTCCGCGCATCGAAGAGACTTCCCTCGATGGACGGGTCCTGCTCTTTACACTCTGCGTCTCGCTGACGACCGCCCTTCTTTCCGGATTGTTCCCCGCCTGGTCCGGCTCGCATTGCGATCTGATTGAGGCGATCAAGGGCTCGGCAACTCGAGCGGTCAAAAGCAGCGCGAGCCGCCTGCACCGCGGGCTGATCATCGCCGAGATGGCACTGACCATCGTGCTGTTGACCGGCTCCGGCCTCTTGATCCACAGCATTTTCAGGTTGCAGTCTGTCGATAAGGGCTTCGCATCGTTCTCTACGGTGACGATGGGAGTTCAACTCGACGCGCGTTACAACCAGCCGCCGCGGCAGCTCGAATTCTTCCGCACTCTGCTGACACGAGCCCAGGCTCTGCCGGGCGTCCGGGCCGCGGCGGCCGTGGACCGCGTTCCGCTGGGCGGCGGCGAATCGATCACTCAACTCGAAGTGGAGGGCTTCCCGTTCGACCAAACGACGTCTTTTGAAAGTCGCTTGGTGACGCCCCGCTACTTTGCCGCGATGGGAATTCCGCTGCTCGAGGGCAGAGACTTCGATGACGGCGATGTGCCCGCGCGAACACCCGTAATCATCGTGAGCCGGAGTTTCGAGCGGAGATACTTCCCCGGCCGGTCGGCATTGGGGAGAAGGGTACACGCAACCGGATGGCGGACCATCGTTGGCGTGGTTGCGGACGTGCGGATGCGGGAACTGGAAGTGGCCCCGCCCATGCAAATCTATCTGCCGCTGTGGCAGGTTCCGGCCGCTTCGGTGGCGGTCGTGGTGCGGAGCACCCTGCCTCCGGAGCGGACTGCGTCGGCGCTTCGCGGCATCGTGGGGAACATGGACGCGGCGTTGGCCGTCGCCGATGTGCGCACCATGCAACAACTCGTCTCCGAGGCGAGCGCCGAACGCCGCTTTCAAACACTGGTATTGGCCGCTTTCGGAGCGATCTCACTCTTTCTCTCCCTCTTAGGCCTCTACGCGCTAATGGCCTATACCGTGCAGCGCCGGACGGCGGAAATCGGCATCCGCGTCGCTTTGGGCGCGCCCCGGAGCGCTGTCGTCGGACTCGTGCTGCGGCAGGGTGCCGCCCTGTGGCTGGGCGGAACCGCACTCGGCTTTGCCGGCGCCTTGGGTGTGACGCGGTGGATGCGCAGCCTGCTTTTCGAAGTCCAGCCGGTCGATCCCCTCACGTTCGCAGGAGTGGCCGTCCTGTTTTGCGTGGTTGCCGCGATGGCTTGCTATGTCCCGGCAATTCGCGCGACGCGTGTGGATCCGGTGGTCTCACTGCGTTGCGAATAGCCCGCGGTAATGAAAGCGCTCCAGGCCGCCGGGTATACTGGACTCATTCGCGTAAACATGCACGGAGAGATAACGATGAAATTGGCAAAAACGGCGCTGCTTTTCACCCTGGTTGGGATGGCGGCCTGGGCCCAGGTCAATGTCGGTGAACAGAAACCAGAAGCCACCCTGCCCTTCACCATGACCACAGTGGCCACGTTTAAACTACCCTGGCGGCTGGCCTTCCTGCCGGATGGCCGCATGCTGGTCACCGAAAAGCCCGGACCCGTTTGGCTCGTGACTCAGAAGGGGGAGAAGATCCAGGTCGAGAATACGCCCGCGGTCTACTGGCAGGGACAGAGCGGCATGCACGGCGTCTTTCTCTCGCCTCATTACGACAAAGACCACAGCATCTATCTCACCTACGCCGAGCCTGGTGAGTATGGCGGAGGCCTGGCGCTCGCGCGCGCCAAACTGAACGTCACCGCCACTTCGGCGAAGCTCGAAAACCTGGAGGTGCTATGGCGCCAGATGCCCAAGGGCAAGGGTGGGCAGGAAGGCGCGCAGATCGCCTTTTCGCCCGACCACAAGTATCTCTTCCTGACAGTCGGCGACCGCCAGCGCTTCACCCCCGCCCAGGATCCGAATCAGCCGGAAGGCAAGATCCTGCGCCTCACGCTCGACGGCAAACCGGCCCCCGGCAATCCGAACTTCGGCAAAACCGGCGCTGCCACCATTCCTCTGATCGATCCGCCGCGTGACACCGAAGCGGCCAAGACCGCGAAGGTGGTCAGCACCTATACGTTTCCCGGCCCTAATCTGACGCCGGCGGAAACCTGGGCCAGCGGCGTCCGCACGCCCTACGGCCTGGCCTTTTCGCCCGCCGGCGAATTGTGGGAGGTCGAGCATGGCCCGCGCGGCGGCGACGAGTTGAACCTGATCGAGAAGGGCAAGAATTACGGTTGGCCGCTTGTCTCCTATGGCGAGAACTATAACGGTGTGCCGATTCCCAAGCCCGAATCCAGGCCCGACCTGGCGAAGCCCGTAATCTATTGGGCGCCGGTGATCGCACCGGGCAATCTGATGTTCTACCGCGGCACCAAAACCTTCCCGCAATGGAACGGTAGCGGCTTTGTCAGCGGTCTCGCGACCCAGTCGGTCAACCGCTTCATCTTTGACGGCCATGGCGGCGCAAAGTCCGCCGAGCGTTGGGAAGTGGGTAAGCGCATTCGCGATGTCGAGGAAGGCCCCGATGGCTCGCTCTGGATGTTGGAAGACCGCAACCCCGGCGCCCTGATCCATGTGACGCCGAAGTGAGGCTGCCACGTCAGCCTTCGGAGCCGTTGCCGGGAGATCCCAGGACCTCCGCGATCTTCCGGCCGAGTTCTTCGATACTGAACGGTTTCTGAATGAAGTGGATGCCCTTCTTCAGCACTCCGTGAGTCACGATCACGTTCGACGTGTAGCCGGACATGAAGAGCACCTTGATATCCGGACGGAGGGCGTTGACGCGATCCCGCAATTCGGCGCCGTTCATTCCAGGCATCACGATGTCGGTGAGAATCAGCCGGATCTCCGTGCCCGGCTCCGCGCACATCCGCAGCGCCTCCTGCGCGCTGGCCGCCACTAGCGGTGTGTATCCGAGGCTCTCGAGCGCGGCCGTCGTCACACCGCGCACCAACTCGTCGTCCTCCACCAGCAAGACACTACCGGCTCCGGCCTGAGCCGGGTCGCGTGGCGGCTCCTGGTATTCACTTTCGCCGGTCACGCTGGGAAAGTAGATCCGGAAGGTCGTCCCCTGATTGACCTCGCTGTACACATTCACGAATCCGCCATTTTGTTTGACGATTCCGTAAACAGTCGCCAGGCCCAATCCCGTTCCTCTCTCCTTGGTAGTGAAAAACGGCTCGAAGAGATGACGCTGCGTTTCGCGGCTCATCCCGCTGCCGTTGTCGCTGATTGCGATCATCACGTAAGCGCCGGCAGTGATATTGACCTGCGTCCGTGTGTACTCCTCGGTGACCCGGGCGTTTGCCGTTTCGATCGTCAGTGTTCCGCCGTTGGGCATGGCGTCCCGCGCATTGACTGCCAGGTTGAGCAGAATCTGGTTGATTTGCGAGGGGTCCAGCAGTGACTTCCACAGATTCGGATCGGGATGGAAAAGTAGGTGGACGTCTTCTCCGATGAGCCGGGCGAGCGGATTCTGCAGGTCCTCGATGACCATGTTCAGATCTACCGGCTTCGGAGCGATGATCTGCTGTCTCGAGAATCCGAGCAGCTGCTGGGTGATCTGTCTCGAACGTTCGGCAGCCTTCACGATTTCGTCCAGGTGGCTTTGCACGATTTCAGCAACCCGGGATTTGGCCTTCGCCAATTCGGCGAAACCGAGAATGACCGTCAACATGTTGTTGAAGTCATGCGCGACACCACCGGCCAGCCGCCCGATCGACTCCATCTTCTGCGCCTGGAACAAGCTGGCTTCCAGTCGAGCTCTCTCCGCCTCGGCCTTCTTCCGCTCTCTGATATCGCGAGTCACGGTCGCGATGTATAGAGGGGCGCCCTGGTCATCGCGAATGTAGAAGCCGGTCACATCCGTGTCGATCGCCTCGCCTGTCCGAAAATTCCTGAGCCGCAATTCTCCAGACCAGAAGCCGTCTTCCAACAAGGAGGGGTATACCTCGGCCGCCACCCGCCGCCGATCCGCGTTGATGACGAAATCGAAGATCGTCTTTTGCCGGACTTCTTCGGAGCTCTCGATCCCCACCAGTTGCATGGCGGCGTTGTTCAGGTAGATGATGTCTCCCTCCAGCGTCGCGATTCCTATGAATTCGTTGCTCATCTCCACTAATGAGACGAGCTTTTTCTGCTCCTCTTGAGCGCGCTTCGGCCCCGTAATATCCGAGACGGCGCCCACGGTTCGGACCGGATGACGCTCCTTGCCCTCCCCTTCGAAGAACGTCTGCGACCGCGTCCTGGTCCAGCGGAGGGTACCGTCCGGCAAGAGCAGCCGGTGTTCCACGTCGAACAGCCCGTCGCCGGAGGGATCGTGGGCCCGGTGCACCTGTTCGGCGATTCTTTCACGATCCGCGGGATGGACACGCGAGTAGTACAACTCGAGCGTCACCCGGGTATCGGCGTCCACGCCGTGCATCACCCGCTGCTCAGGCGACCAGTAGATAACATTTTCAAGATGATCGTGGTCGAAGATTCCAAGTTCGGAGACGCGAATCGCTTGCCGCAATCGCTCCTCGCTTTCGCTCAGAGCTAACTCCGCCCGCTTGCGGTCGTCGATGTTGAACGTCGCGCCGTATAACCGCACCGGCCTGCCGGCCTCGTCGTAAGTGAATTCGCCGCGGCTGGAGATCCAATGGAGGCTTCCGTCAGGCCAGACAATCCGGAATTCGTGGATCATCGGGATGCGGGCGTTCAGTGCCAGGGCGATCGAATGTTCTACTTTGGCCCTGTCGTCGGGGTGGACGCGATCGACGAATGTCGCGTAGGTTCCATCGAACCCTCCTGGCTCATAACCGAACAGTTGCTCGCTTTGCTCGTCCCAGAGCAGCTGTCCCGTCATCAAGTCCCAGTCGAAGGTCCCGATCCCCGCGGCGTCCATGACGAGTTTCAACCGCCGTTCGCTGCTGGCAAGCGCGGCTTGTGCCTCACGGCGCTTCTCTTCCGCATCCAGGCGGTCCAGGCCGATCGATACATCGGTCGCAACCTGCTCGAACAACGCCGCTTCCTCGGGGCCGAAGATCCCCGTCTCGCAGGAATACGCCGAAACCACGCCCCAAGGGGTTCCGCCCATCGAGATCGGGATTGCGGCCGAGGCATGCCAGCCGCAGACGGCGGCCGCTTCGCGCCACGGTACCGTTCGTGGATCCTTCATCAGATCCTGGCAGACGTAACAGGATCCTGATCGGAACGCCGTGCCTGCCGGGCCCTGTCCCTCCGGCCGCTCATCGCCGAAAATATGAACCCGATCGAGATAGCCGATGGCCTTTCCGAACCGGGCTACAGGCTTCAATTCGTGGCTGGCCGGATCGTACCAGGCGGCGCTCGCCATCGCGAATCCCCCGGATTCCACCAGCACTCGTACTACTTCGTCGAGTAGTTCCTGCCGGGTCCCGCTGCGTACCGCGGCATGGCTGATTTGGCTTGACGCAAGATACAACCTCCCGGCGTGGCCAGTTCCACCCGAAGAGATCGCAGGCATGTGACGAATTATATCTGTTTGTAATGTCCATTCCTTGCGTTTCCATTGCCCATCGATCGGGCGGACTGCGAGTTCGTACGAGTCTTGACAAAATATCACATTAGACATAATCTAAATACTTAGTGGATGCCGAGACGATTAAACGGTCTTTGGAGAGCGGCGGCTTGCGCTGCACGCCGCAGCGCTACGCCGTCATGGCATTCCTCATGGAATACGAAGGCCATCCCACTGCCGCCGAAATCTTCGAGGCGGTGAACCGGGTGGATCCGCGCTCTTCGCGGGCCACCACTTACAACAATTTGCGGGACCTGGTCCAGGCGGGTCTGGTACGCGAAGTCGCCGTCGAGGGCCGCTCCGCGCGATTCGATGCGAAGGGTATGCGGCATCACCATTTCATTTGCGACCGCTGCGGTAGCGTTGAGGACATGGAATGGTACGACGTGCCCAGGCCGGCTACCAACTCCCTCGGCAAACGGATTCTTCGCGAATGCGAACTCATTTTTCGGGGACTCTGTACAAAGTGTGTTCCCCGGCCTTCCCGTTAGACCTCGAAGGTGCGATTACCGGACGAATGGCGCGCGGCAGCAACGCGCGATCGGTGGCGATTGCCCGCAGGGGAACGCCTCATTCGAAGGAGGAGTAAAGATGGAGAAACAACTCACCACGGCAGCGGGGTCGCCTATCCCCGCGAATCAGGAGCAAACTATGTCAACCGAATCCAAGTGCCCCGTTGCGCACGGCGCGCATAGCAGCATGACGAAAGGCCCCACGAATTCGGAATGGTGGCCGAACCAGCTCAACCTGAAAGTGCTTCACCAGCACTCTTCCTTGTCCAATCCAATGGACAAGGGATTCAACTACGCCAAAGAATTCAAGAGCCTTGACCTGAATGCCGTAATCAAGGACCTCCATACCCTGATGACGGACTCGCAGTCCTGGTGGCCGGCCGACTACGGCCACTACGGCCCGTTCTTCATCCGTATGGCATGGCACAGCGCCGGCACGTACCGCATCGCCGATGGTCGCGGCGGCGCCGGATCCGGCTCGCAGCGCTTCGCGCCCCTCAATAGCTGGCCCGACAACGTCAACCTCGATAAGGCACGCCGCCTGCTCTGGCCGATTAAGCAGAAGTACGGCCGCAAGATCTCCTGGGCCGACCTCATGGTGCTCGCCGGCAATGTCGCCCTGGACTCGATGGGCTTTAAGACTTTCGGCTTCGGAGGCGGCCGTGAGGACGTTTGGGAGCCCGAAGAGGACATCTATTGGGGCCGTGAAGGAAAATGGCTGGCAGACGAACGCTACAGCGGCGATCGCCAGCTCGAAAATCCTCTCGGCGCGGTGCAGATGGGTCTGATCTACGTCAATCCCGAAGGCCCCAACGGCAAGCCCGATCCCGTCGCGGCGGCGCGCGATATCCGCGAAACGTTCGCCCGCATGGCGATGAATGACGAAGAGACCGTCGCCCTCATCGCCGGCGGACACACCTTCGGCAAAGCCCACGGCGCCGCCGAACCAGCCAAGTACGTCGGCCCGGAGCCTGAAGCCGCCGATATCGTTGACCAGGGCTTGGGCTGGACGAATACCTACGGCAACGGCAGCGGCGTTCACACCATCGGTAGCGGACTCGAAGGCGCCTGGACCACGCAGCCGGCCAAGTGGGACAACAACTACCTCGAAAACCTGTTCAACTACGAGTGGGAGCTCGTGAAGAGCCCCGCCGGTGCGAACCAGTGGATTCCCAAGGGCGGCGCCGGTGCCGGCACCGTTCCCGATGCTCACGATCCGAAACAGCGGCATGCCCCGATCATGTTCACGACGGATCTCTCCCTCAGAATGGATCCGATCTATGCGCCGATTGCCAAGCGCTTTCTCGATCATCCGCAGGAGTTCGCGGACGCGTTCGCCAAGGCATGGTTCAAGCTGACGCACCGCGATATGGGCCCCATCTCGCGCTACCTCGGCCCGCTGGTTCCGAAAGAGCCCCAACTCTGGCAGGACCCCCTTCCCGCCGTCAATCACGAATTGATCAACGAGCAGGACACTGCCGCTTTGAAGGCCAAGATTCTCAAATCCGGCCTTTCGATCTCTCAACTGGTCTCGACTGCCTGGGCATCGGCGTCGACCTTCCGCGGCTCCGACATGCGCGGCGGAGCCAACGGCGCACGCATTCGGCTCTCGCCTCAAAAGGATTGGGAGGTCAACCAGCCGGCCGAACTTGCGAAGGCCCTCGAGAAACTGGAGTCCGTCCAGAAGGAGTTCAACGCCTCGCATTCCGGCGGCAAGCAGGTTTCCCTTGCCGACCTGATCGTTCTCGGCGGCGACGCGGCGATCGAAGAAGCCGCCAGGAAAGCCGGCGTCGACGTGAAAATCCCCTTCGCGCCGGGCCGTTCGGATGCTTCCCAGGACCAGACCGACGTCCACTCCTTCGCCGTCCTGGAACCCGCGGCGGATGCGTTCCGCAACTACCGCCGGATGGGCGATCCACGATCCGCCGAAGAGCAGTTGGTCGATCGTGCGCAGTTGATGAAGTTGACTGCCCCCGAGGTGACGGTTCTCATCGGCGGCATGCGCGCTCTCAACACGAACTTCGGGCAGACCAAGCATGGCGTCTTCACCAGCCACCCCGGGACGCTGACAAATGACTTCTTCGTCAACCTGCTCGATATGAACACGAAGTGGCAGCCCTCCTCGACCGAGGGCGTATATGAGGGTCGCGACCGCGCGACCGGTGAACTCAAATGGACCGGCACCCGCACCGACCTCGTCTTCGGTTCCAACTCCCAGCTCCGGGCGGTCGCTGAAGTCTATGCATGTGACGACTCGAAGGAGACGTTCGTGAAAGACTTCGCGGCGGCGTGGAGCAAGGTGATGAACGCCGATCGCTACGACCTCGCCTGACCACGGCGGGTTGGAGAGCGACGAGCCCTAAGTTCGTCGCTCTCTCTTTTTTGCCGGCCGGTTCGGTTCGGCATCCTTTTGGAGGCTTTTTCAAATTGCGTCGGAAGTTGTCGGTTTTGACGATGCTTGTCACCTTCTGCTGGCTCGCGGCAGCGCAACAGGCCAGTTTGATCCTGGTCAATGGGAAGGTATGGACGGAGAATCCAGCGCATCCGGTCGCGCGGGCAGTAGCTCTGGATGGCCCCACTATTCTGGCCGTCGGAGACGATGAGGACATCCGGAAGTTGGCCGGTCCTTCGACCCGGATGGTCGATCTCCATGGCCGTCTGCTGTTGCCCGGTTTCAACGACTCCCATGTCCATTTCCTGATTGGCGGCGAATCTCTGATCACGGTGCAACTCCGCAGCGCCAAGAGCCAGGCCGAATTCCGCGAGCGCATCGCTCAATTCGCCCGGACCCTCCCCAAAGGCGCATGGATTCGTGATGGCGTATGGGACCACCAAGCCTGGACTCCCGCAACGCTCCCGGCGCATCAATTGATCGATGGCGTCACGGAAGATCATCCCGCGCTGTTGTGGCGGCTGGATGGCCACATGGCCCTGGCCAACGCCTTGGCCCTCCAACTCGCCGGCATCGATCGAAACACGAAGGACCCCCCGGCGGCGAAATCGAGCGCGATCGCGAGGGCAACCCCACCGGAATTCTCAAAGACGCCGCGGCCGAGCTGGTTGTGCATGTCATGCCATCCGTTTCGTCTGGCGAAGAGGACCGTGCCATGGAGGCAGCCATGCGCGAAGCGGCCGCCCACGGCGTCACCAGCGTGCAGAACATGGCGGACAGCGCTGAAGACCGCGAACAGCCCGATCTTTTTCGGGAGTTTCAGAAGGTGGAGCGCGCCGGCAAGTTGTCCGTGCGGATCTACGAGGCGATGAACATCCGGGACTGGAAGGCGCTCGCCGATTCCGGCATCACCGCACCCTTCGGCGGACCGCTCCTTAGAATCGGCAACTTGAAAGCGTTTGCCGACGGCGCGATCGGCTCCGCCACGGCGTGGATGGATGAGCCGTTCGCCAACAATCCCTCCAAGCGCGGCCTCGCTAGCCCCGATCTTCTCGATATCGACCACTTCTACGCTTCGCTGCGTGAGGCGGATCGAGCCGGCTTGCAGCTTTCGATCCACGCCATCGGCGACCGCGCCAATCGCACCATTCTCGATCTCTATGCGCGCCTGGAAAAGGAAAATGGCCCCGCCGATCGCCGCCTGCGCATCGAGCATGCGCAACATCTGCACCCGGAAGATTACCCGCGCTTCGCCAAACTCGGCGTGATTGCTTCGATGCAGCCCTACCACGCCATCGACGACGGGCGATGGGTGGAAGGCGTCATCGGCCCGAAGAGGATCCAGTCGAGCTATGCCTGGAGGTCCCTGCTGGATGCCGGCGCCACACTCGCCTTCGGCTCCGATTGGCCTGTGGCTCCGCTCGATCCGCTGGCCGGCATCTACGCAGCCGTTACGCGTCGCACCCTCGACGGCAAGAACCCGCGGGGTTGGACGCCGGAGCAGCGCATTACGGTTGCTCAAGCCGTGCATGCGTACACTATGGGGTCTGCGTTCGCGGAACATCAGGAGTCCGTCAAAGGCTCCGTCGAACCCGGCAAGCTGGCCGATCTGGTGGTGCTTTCCCAGGACATCTTCACGATCCCGCCGGAGGAGATCGGGAGCGCCAAGGTGGACATGACGATTTTCGACGGCAAGGTGATCTACCAGCGCAACTGACACGTATCCCCGCGTTCCCCTGTCCGCTTAAAGGCGGACCTCCGCGCACGCTAGAATCGATTTATGGCGTTTTGGAATTGGAATCGTTCGAAGTGTGCGCGGGCCGCGTGGAGCGTGCTCGGCGTCGGGGTGTTATCGCTGGCTGGAGTCTCGGTTGCTCCGCGCGGACTCGCCGCGCCGCAACAGCAAAATCAAGCGTCCGGCCTGTTCCCCGAGAGCGGGAGCGACATCCCCGGGAGCTTCACCCTACCCGTCAGCGGCTACGATTTCGTCAAGCGCGACGTCATGATTCCCATGCGCGACGGCGTGAAACTCCACACCGTCATCGTGATTCCGAAAGGCGCGAAGAACGCGCCGATCCTGCTGACCCGCACCCCGTACAACGCCTCGCGGCGCGTGGAGCGAAACAACAGTCCCCACATGCTCTCGGCGCTGCCCGAAGGCGACGAAGTGTTCGTGAAGGCCGGCTACATCCGCGTCTTCCAGGATATTCGCGGCAAGTACGGCTCGGAGGGCGACTACGTCGTGACCCGCCCCGTGCGCGGCCCGCTGAACCCCACCGAGACGGATCACGTCACCGACGCCTACGACACCATCGACTGGCTGGTGAAGAACACGCCGGAATCGAACGGCCGCGTCGGCATGATCGGCTCCTCCTATGAGGGCTTCACCGTGGCGATGGCGCTGCTCGATCCGCATCCCGCGTTGAAAGTCGCGGCGCCCGAAAGCCCCATGGTGGATGGCTGGATGGGTGACGACTGGTTCCACTACGGCGCGTTCCGCCAGACCAACCTCGACTACATCTCGGGCCAGACGGCGAAGACCGCCGAGGGCGAACCGATCGTCAACGGCAGCTACGACGACTACGAAGCCTTCCGCCGCGCCGGATCGGCTGGCGACTACGTGCGCGCCCACGACCTCGAGCAGTTGGCGTTTCTCGACCGCATCCTCGCGCATCCCGCGTATGACGCGTTCTGGCAGGGCCAGGCGCTCGACAAACTCGTAGCCGAGCGGCCGTCTTCGGTGCCCACCATGTGGATCCAGGGCCTCTGGGACCAGGAGGATATGTGGGGCGCGATTCACTGCTACCTCGCCCTCAAGGCAAAGGGGCAGGCCGATCACAACTATCTCGTGATGGGCCCGTGGCGTCACAGCCAGGTGAACTCTGACGCGCGCAACCTCGGGCCTCTCGAATGGAAAGGCGACACCGCGCTCCAGTTCCGCCGCGACGTGCTGCTGCCCTTCTTCAATCAATATCTGAAGCCCGGTTCGCCCAAGCCCGACACGCCGCCCGTCTTCATCTACAACACCGGCGAGAATCACTGGGACCGCTTCAAGTCCTGGCCGCTCGCCTGCGATAACGGCTGCTCCTCGCCCATGAAGCCGCTCTATCTGCACTCCGGCTTCGGCCTCTCCTTCGAGAAGCCCGAGGACGCAGGCACGTCAGCCTCCGACTCCTACGTCTCCGACCCCTCAAAGCCCGTGCCCTATCTGCCGCGCCCCGTGCGCTTCTCCGATTCCGACCGCTGGAAGACATGGCTGGTCTCGGACCAGCGCTCCGTGGCCGACCGCACCGACGTCCTCGCCTACCAGACCGGCGTCCTCGATGCGCCCGTGCGGATCAGCGGCGCGCCCATTGCCGACCTGATCGCGGAGACCACCGGCACCGATGCCGACTGGGTCGTGAAGCTGATCGACGTGTATCCCGACGAGGTGCCCAGCCAGCCCGAGATGGGCGGCTACCAACTCTCCGTCTCGATGGACATCTTCCGCGGCCGCTACCGCGACAGCTTCGATCATCCCTCCGCGATCCCCGCCGGCAAGCCCCAGCGTTATCGCTTCGTGCTGCCGACCACGAACCACATCTTCGAACCCGGCCACCGCATCATGGTGCAGATCCAGTCGTCGTGGTTCCCGCTCTACGACCGCAACCCGCAGAAGTACGTCGAGAACATCTTCTGGGCCAAGCCCGGCGATTACATCAAAGCTACGGAAACAGTCCTGCGCTCCGCTGAGCACCCCAGCGCCGTGTGGCTCCCGTTGGTCACGGAACCGCGACCGTAAGGGAGCGGGCTACTTCGCCTTGTACGTAGAGTCCAGCTCTTCGTCCTTGGGCAGCAGCGGCAGCCAATAGTCGAGCCTTCCGGTCGCCGTCCCGGCCGTGTATTCGGCCATCGGCCGCAGCAGCGCTGTGGCTGGCTGAACCGGGTAGCCGCCCGGCCGGTAGCGAAACCGCAAGTGCGCCACCGGCACCGAGAACGCCCCTGCGGCGCCGTCCGCCGCCACCGGAGCCGCCGGCAGACTCACCTGATTCGACGCCGCCGGCTCATCGAAATAGTGCGGCGAACTCTCCTCGTCCACCGCGAGCAGCCACGGGCCGTAAAACACAGCCGCCTGTGCCTCTCTCCTGGAGTCTTGCACCACGTTGGTCCGCAGCCCGTATGCCACGGTCACGGAGTCGCCGTTCTTCCATGCGCGGCTCGCCGTTAGGTAGCCGTCCCGCACTTCGCCAGGAGTCCTCACGCCGTTGATCGAAAGTGTCACATCCGTCGCCCATGCCGGAACCCGCACCGCCAGTTCATGCGTGCGGCCGTCCGCCCGGACCACACTGAGATGCACCGTAGCATTGCGCTCCAGGCTCGACGAGGCGCTCACTGTGAGCCCTGGGATCTCGCCGCGTCCATCCACCGGCAGGTCGTACCGCAGGCTTCCGTCCTGTTGGTGAAACACATTGCGGAACACGTCGATCATCGCGCGCAGGCCGTGGAACGTGCAGCACCACCAGGCGCGAGCCGTAGGAGCCATCACTCCGGTATCAGTCAGCGTATGATGCCCGAAATCGCCGGTCGCGAATTGATTGAATGCGAATTCGTTGAATAGCGCCGTCTCGGCACGCTCCAGGTACTCCGGATTGCGCGTCGCCTGCCAGAGATCGAGACTGAGCCGCAGCCAATCGGCCTCCGAGCAGCCTTCGTCGCGCTTCATCATCGGAGCGAACATCTCCGGCACCATGCCGGGCAGCAGCAGGTTGCCCGAATCGATCACGCCCTTCCACTCGTCCTGGGCCTGGTCGAGGTAGCGCGTCTCGCCCGTGACCCGGTAGAGCGCCACCAGCCCGCGCACCGAGCTCAGATAGCCGTGGCTGTGCTGGCTTTCGTGGCGGTCCACGCGGTCGGCGATCTCTCTCGCCAGCGCAAGGTAACGGCCCTCCCTCGTCTCGCGATACAGCGCGGCGAGCCCTTCCAGATTCTGTGTCCAGCAGATGTATCCAACCGCGAACTTGGGGCCGTTGTAATCGCGCCGCACGTCTTCGCTGTTCAGCCTCGGCGCCACGCCCACCAGGAAGTCGCCCAGCCTGCGCGCGGCGGCGAGGACTTCCGGACGGTGGCTGAGTTGGTAATACTCCATCAGTCCGATGAGCAGCCGCCCGTTGCCCCACAACACTGCCATATCCGAAGTAGTCACTGCGCCCCGCTCGCTGAAAGCGGCGCCGAAATGTCCATCGGGCCTCTGCATCGCGATCGCGCGCCCCGCAATGCGGTCCAGTTCCGGCCGCACCTCGCTGCTGTACGCCGCGGCCGAAGCCATCGCTCCGAGGAAGCGTCCCGAGACATCCCCGCTGAAGTTCGTGAAGCGCCGGCCGGAAAGCGTGTCGATGTCCGCCAGCAGAAACGCATCGTCAAAGCGCGGAGCCGTGCCGGCAAGCACGCGATGCAGCGTGAGCTGGTAGCGCGCCGTGAGTTCTCCGGCCGGCGCAGGACCGAGTAGCAGAAGCCCCGGAGCCAGCAGTCTGAGAAAAAATCGAGCGGATATCACGGTAGGATGCTATCTCCCTTAAGGGAAGCGCCGCAACGCTGCCACCCTTCACCATCGGTTACACTCCGTTTAAATCCATATGAGACGACGTGAATTCCTCGCCACCGGCCTCGCGGCGCTTCCCGCCGCCGCGCAAACTTCCGACGCCCCCGCCGCCGACCCGCGCAATCTGAAATACGGTCACGCGATTCCGCACGAGGGCTACTGCGATCAGCCCTACGTCGTCATCACCGGCGATGGCAACTGGTTGTGCGTGCTCACCACCGGCCGCGGCGTCGAGGGTGCGACCGGCCAGCACATCATCTCCACCATCAGCACCGACCGCGGCCGTACCTGGTCGCCGCCCGTCGATATCGAGCCGGCCGCCGGCCCCGAGGCCTCCTGGGTGATGCCGCTGCAATGTCCCAACGGCCGCGTCTACGTCTTCTATACCTACAATAAGGACAACCTGCGCCGCGTCGAAGGCTGCAACAGCCCGAGCATGACGAAGCGCGTCGATACCCTTGGCGCCTACATGTTCAAGTACTCCGACGACCACGGCCGTACCTGGTCGCGCGAGCGCTATGAGATCCCCATGCGCCTCATGCGCATTGACCGCGAAAATCTCTACTCCGGCAAGGTGCTCTTCTTCTGGGGCGTCGGCAAACCCATCATCCACTCGGGCAAAGCATGGTTCGGGTTCGCCAAGGTGGGGAAGTGGGGCGACCCCGGGGGCATGGTCGAATCGCAGGGCTGCTTCTTCCGCAGCGACAACATCCTGACCGAGCGCGACCCGCGCCGTATCCGGTGGGAGCTGCTGCCCGATGGCGACGAAGGCTTGCGCGCTCCCAAGGGCCCCGTCTCCGACGAAGCCAATCTCGCCGCCCTCAGCGACGGCTCGCTCTATTGCACCTACCGCACCATCGACGGCTACAACTGCCAGGCCTACAGCCGCGACGGTGGCCATACCTGGACGCCGCCCGCGTATGCCACCTATGCCAATGGCCGCCGCATCAAGCACCCGCGCGCCGCCAACTTCGTCCGTAAATTTTCGAACGGCAAGTTTCTCCTCTGGTATCACAATCACGGCGGAGAAGCCGTGCATGCAGCGAAATGGGCCTATTATTCGAACCGCAATCCCGGCTGGATTGCGGGCGGCATCGAGAAGGAAGGCCGTATCCTCTGGTCCGAGCCCGAGATCCTGCTCTACGACGATGACTTCGCTCGCAAGGGCATCAGCTATCCCGACTTCATCGAGCAGGACGGCCGCTTCTACATCACCGAAACCCAGAAGTCCATGGCTCGCGTGCACGAGATCGATCGCTCGCTGCTCGAGGGTCTCTGGTCCCAATTCGACAACCGCACCGTAACGCGCCGCGGCCTGGCGCGCGAGGCCGCCGGTGGCGCGCGCTTCGAAATGCCGGACCTGCCGAAGCTCGAAGAGGGTCAGGGTTTCGCCGTCGATTTCTGGGTGAAGTTCCGCGAACTCTCGCCCGGCCAGGTCTTGCTCGATGCGCGTGACGATTCCGGCAGAGGCATCGCCATCCAAACCTCCGACCGCTTCACGCTGCAGCTTCAAATGAGTGACGGCGTCACGCGTGCCGAATGGGATAGCGACCCCGGCACCCATCCTGGAACCCTCCGCATCGGGCTCTGGCAGCACGTCGCCGTCATCGTCGACGCCGGACCGCGCATCGTCTCGTGGATCGTCGATGGTGTCTTCAACGACGGTGGCGCCGTGCGCGATTTCGGCTGGGGCCGTTTCCCCGCCGAACTGGTCGCGGTGAATGGCGCGCCTTCCGCGCGGCGCGCGCCCGTCCTCTACGGGGAGCTGGGCGCGCTCCGCATTTACAGCCGCCCTCTGCGGACTTCGGAGGCCGTGGGCAACTGGCGCGCCGGAAGAGAGGCCGTCGCCTAACTCTTCAGGAACGCCAGCAGTTCCTGATTGATGAGGTCCGCGTGCGTCGTGCACAGCCCGTGCGGCGCGCCCGGAATCACCTTCAGAGTTCCGTGCTTCACCAGTTTGGAGCTCAGCCTTCCCGAATCGTCGATCGGCACGATCTGGTCCGCATCGCCCTGAATCACCAGCGTCGGGACGTCGATCTTCTTCAGATCTTCCGTCTGATCCGTTTCGGAAAAGGCCTTGATGCAGTCGTACGCTCCGATGATCGAAGACTGCATCCCCTGCAGCCAGAACGATTCCCGAACGCCCTCGGAGATCTTCGCGCCCGGCTTGTTATAGCCATAGAAGGGAAGGCTCAGGTCTTTGAAAAACTGCGCCCGGTCGTTGACCACACCGGCGCGAATCTCGTCGAAGGCCGAGAGCGGCAGGCCGCCCGGATTCTTGTCCGTTTTGAGCATCAATGGCGGCACCGCGGAAATCAGTACCACTTTCTTGACGCGTTTCTGCCCGTGTCGCGCGATGTAGCGGACTACCTCGCCGCCCCCGGTCGAATGGCCGACCATCGTCGCGTCTTTAATGTCCAGATGGTCCATCAGTTCCGCCAGATCGTCGGCATATTGGTCCATATTGTTGCCCTGCCAGGTCTGCCCCGACCGTCCGGCGCCTCGGCGGTCGTGAGCGACGACTCGGTAACCGTGCTGCCCGAGAAAAAGCATCTGTGCATCCCAGGCATCGGCGCTCAGTGGCCATCCATGTGAGAAGGTGACCACGGGTCCCGATCCCCAGTCCTTGTAGTAGATCGAAGTTCCGTCTTTGGTGGTGAACGTGTTCATTTCGATTTCTCCTTCAGTGCTTCTGATTGGTAAGAGATGAGAACCGCGCGGCGCCCGCAAATGGGTTCGGCCGCCGGGAAGAGGCAATCGCCTTCGAGAGGCAGATGCAGTATGCCACGAGACGATGGGTCTTTCCGTAGCTCTGTGTGCTTTTTCTTGCATGACGGACTGGAGCCGGTCCAATAGCTCACAGTCGTTGAAAGTGTCGTTTATGGAGTAGCGAAAGCCCGGCTTACTCGTGGCGTAAAGCCGTGATCGGATCCACGCGCGTCGCACGCCTTGCCGGAAAGTATGCGGCCAGCAGGCCCGCTGCCGCCAGTAATCCCGCCGCCCCGGCAATCACGCGCGGGTCACTGGGCGCGACGCCGAACAGCATCGCTTCGATCCACCGGGAAACCGCCCACGCTGCCGGAACGCCGAACATCACACCCGCGGCCAACAAGCCGAGCGCCCGCCGGACTACCATCCACTGAACGGCGCGCTGCGGTGCTCCGAGCGCCACGCGGAGCCCGATCTCCTTCGTCCTCCGGGCCACGCTGTAGCCCAGCAGCCCGTACAATCCGATGCACGCCAGTATCAGCCCCAGCACGCCAAAACCGCCGCTCAGGCTGGTCATCAGCCGCTCCCTGACCAGCGTTCGCTCCACCTGCTCGTTGAGCCCGCGGACTTCCACCGCCGTGCTGGGAAATTTCGGTTGGATCTCCTGGCGGATTTCGGACGCGGCCTCGGCCAGCGAACCCCCCACGCGAATCACCAGCGCATCCGTGCGCGCCGCGCGTTGAAAGTAGGAGACGTACACCATCGGTGGCGCCGGTTCGCGCAAACCGCGCGCCGCCACGTCCTTCACCACTCCCACAATCCGCAAATCGCTCGCCGGACGCGTCACCGTTGCGGACAGATACTGTCCCACCGGATCTTCATTCGGAAAGTAGCGCGCCGCGAACGTCTGGTTGACGATGGCGACACTCGGCGCTCCGCGGTCGCCCTCGTCGAAATCGCGCCCTGCGATCAGCGGAGTCTGCATCGTGGCGAAAACCCCCGGGGCCGCTGCGACCAGTACCGCGTTGTCCCGCTGTGGCAGTGGGTGCCCCCTGGGAACCACGGCCTCGGACCATGTCGACCCGCTCAGCGGCGTGTGGCTGGTCAGGCTCGCGGAGACGACCCCCGGCGTCTGCCGGACGCGGTCCAGCAGAGCCTTATACAATTCCGTCAGGCGGCTGCCCTGGTAGCCTTCCCGCTGACCGTCGAGGTCAACCAGCAGCACGCCTTCCCGCCGGAAGCCTGGATCGACGTTCTCGAGATTCTGGAGGGTCCGTGCAAATAGTCCCGCGGCTACCAGCAGCAGGAGCGCGAGCGCCGCCTGGCCGGCCACCAGCGACGAGAGCAGCCTCGATCGCGAACGTGTAACGCGAGTCCCTTCGCCGATCGCACCCGATCCGGCCGCCGTCGTCTGTAGCGCGGGAGCCAGCCCGAACAGAATGCCGGTCGCAATGGCGACGGCACTCGCAAAGCCGAGCACATGCCAGTTTGGCGTCAGATCGAATGCCAGTTCCGCCGGGCCGCCGCCCGAAAGAATATCGACCAGAAACCGCGACGTCATCCAGGCGAAGCACACGCCCACTCCCGTCCCGAGCGCGGAAAGTGCGAGGCTCTCCGTCAGAAGCTGGCGGATGATCCGTCCGCGTCCCGCGCCGATCGCCAGCCGCACCGCGATTTCGCGCTGCCGCGCCGTGGCGCGCGCCAGCAAAAGGCTCGCCACGTTGGCGCATGCCAGAAGCAGCACCAGTGCCGTCAACGCCATCAGGGTCATCAGGGGCCGCTGAATCGCGCGCGAAGATTGCTGTAGCCCGTTCCTCCCGGAGCCAGTTCGAAGACCGATTGCGCCACCTCCTTCCGCTGCCACTCGGGCCAATTCGGATTGAGTGCGCGGTCCGCGAGTTGAGGCCAAACTACCGCCAGATGTGCCTTGGCCTCGGACATCGAAACATCGTTCCCAGGCCTGGCAAACACTCGCAGCCAGAAGTTTCCCGGCTGTAGCAGGCTGGCAAACGCGGGTTCGAGCCGGGGCAGCGCAGCGGTCGCCACCGTGATATCGGCCACGGTGCCGACGGCCGCTCCCTCGAAGCCGCGGCCGCTGACACCCGCGATCCGCAAAGGAACGTGATTCACCTCGATGTTCCGGCCGATCACCTCCCGGCTGCCCGCAAACTGCCTCTGCCAGAATCCGTAGCTGATCACGGCAACCGGCGGCGCGCCCGGCTCGTCGTCGCCCGGTTCCAGCAGGCGTCCCAACACCGGCGTCAAGCCGAGTGTCTCGTAGTATCCCGCGGTCACCCACGCCCCGGTCACCCGCCGGACCGACCCGCTCTGGCCCACATCGAACGTCGCCGCGCTGAAGCCGCACACGTTCGAGAAGATCTCTTTCCGCTCCTCCAGTGTCTTCACGATGGCATTCGAAAAGGTCTCGCCGGCAAATACCGCGCCGCGCGCGGACCGCAGCTTCAACTGCACCAGTTCCTGCGGATTCCTCACCGGGAGCCATCGCAGGGTGAGAGCGTCGATCAGGCTGAAGATCGCGGTGTTGGCCCCGATCCCGAGCGCCAGCGACAGTACCACCGTCAGGGTGAATCCGAGGTTGTGGCGCATCGTCCGGAATGCATACTGCACATCCCTGAAGCATTGCTCGGCCCAGGTCCAACCCCACGCCGCCCGCGCCTCTTCGGCCGCCCGTGTCAGGTTCCCCAGTTCGCCCGCTTCGGCCAGCGCCGCCAGAGACTCCAACTCCTCTTGCATCTCTCTTTCCTGTTCGCGCCGGAACGATGGTGAGAGGTACTTGAGCCTCTGCCGCAAGCTCATTTACTGGCCCTCCTCCGAGAGCGGCCCCATGATTTGCGCCACCGCCGCCACGAAGTCGGCCCACTGTGAATGCTCTCGTCGAAGCTGCTTGCGCCCTTCCGCCGTCAGCCGGTAGAGCTTCACGCGGCGATTATGCTCCGAGGTCTCCCACCTGGCCGCGATCCAGCCCTTCAGTTCCAGGCGCTTCAACGACGGATAAAGCGACCCGAATTCGATATCGAGCGCCTCATTCGAATTGCTGCGAATGGCCTTGGCGATTGCGTATCCATGCAAAGGCTTCAGCAGTAGCGTTCGAAGCACCAGCATGTCCAGGGTGCCCTGCACGAGATCCATACTAGAGACACTCTATATGAAGAACGTCTTAATAGCAAGACGCGGCGTCACGGTCGCGGCTCCCTGGACACACAGGCGCGACCGTGAGGGAGCGCGTGCGAAAGGGCAAGGGACTTCACGGTCGGAGACCCTTTGTGAACAGCAATCCGCCGCACCTCCCCCCACCTGCTCCCGTGGCAGCGTTCCTGCAAGGAGAGCAGCTAGCATGGGCCGCCATCCGATCGCACACGAAGAATCCGCCCCGGCCGGCATGCGGACCCGTTCGGGTCCCATCGACCGCATCCGCGTTTCGGCTTACACCATACCAACCGACTTTCCCGAAGCGGATGGCACCTACCAGTGGTCTGAAACCACCATGGTCGTTGTCGAAGCCGAAGGCTGCGGACAACTCGGCACCGGCTACACCTATGCGAACGCCGCCGCCGCCATGCTGGCGCACTCGCTGGCAAGCCACGTCCTCGGAATGGACGCGTTCTCGCCTCATGCGGCCTGGATCGCTATGCGGCGAGCGGTCCGCAACGACGGCCGCCAGGGTCTCGCCTCCATGGCGATCTCCGCGATGGATTGCGCGCTTTGGGATCTGAAGGCACATGTCCTCGGAATCTCCATTGGCGACCTCTTGGGAATCGTCCGAAACCGGATCGCCGTCTACGGCAGCGGCGGCTTCACCTCCTACAGCGAAGCGCAGCTCCGGCGCCAGCTCGCCGGTTGGGCGGAGCAGGGAATCGCCGCAGTAAAGATGAAGATCGGCTCCGTTCCCGAAGACGATCCCAAGCGCGTCCGCGCCGCGCGCAAAGCGATCGGTGACGCGCAGTTGTTCGTCGACGCCAACGGCGCGTACGCTCGCAAATTTGCCATCGCGAAGGCCGCCGAGTTCGCGGCGAGCGGCGTCGTCTGGTTCGAGGAGCCGGTCAGTTCGGACGATCTCGGTGGCCTGCGCCTCGTACGGGACGCCGCGCCTGCGGGGATGGAGATCGCCGCCGGCGAGTATGGCTTCGATGCGTCATACTTCCGGCGCATGATGGAAGCCCAGGCCGTCGATGTCATCCAGGTGGATGGCACCCGCTGCGGCGGCGTCACCGGGTTCCTCCAGGCCGCCGCAGAGGTCGATTCCATCGGGCTCCCCCTCTCGGCCCACACCGCGCCGTCGCTCCACGGACATCTGTGCTGCGCCGTCGGCCGCGCCCGTAACGTCGAGTACTTTCACGATCATGTTCGCATCGAGTCCATGCTGCTCGACGGTGCACTCACCGCGCGCGAAGGCGCCCTCTGGCCCGACCGCTCGGCGCCGGGCTTCGGCTGGACCTTCAAACGGCGGGATGCCGAGCGGTATCGCGTCTACCACGCCGAGCAGCACGCCTGATTCATCCGCGAGCTTTCCACGCCGCCGCGCCCAGCAGCGCTCCCAGACCGATTCCCACCAGCGACGCCCAGCCGGCATGGTTATCGAGCCAGACCTGCGGGCTCCCCTCCTGCGCGCGGGAATCGAAACTGCCGTGCGCTCCGTGGTCGCCCGCAACCGGGTGAAAGAGATTGACAGGCCGGTCCGGATCCACCGCTTCCGCGGTCTGCTGCGCCCCGTATCCGGTCCTCGCCAGATAGCGATCTAACACACCGGGAGCGATCTTGTTACCCAGAATGCTCATCACCGTCGTTCGTCCGACATAGACTTCCCGCTTGCGGCCATGCGCGGCACGATAGATCGCGTCGGCAGCCACCTCCGGCTGAAAAATGGGAGGCACTGGCTGGGGATGCCTCGGCAGTCTGGTTGCGCACCAGTCGAACTGTGGCGTGTTCAGCGCAGGCATCTGCACCATCGTGAGATGTACCTTGCTCTTGTTGTGGAGCAGTTCCGTCCGCACCGAATCGGTGAATCCGCGGATCGCGGCTTTCGCCCCGCAGTAAGGGGCCTGCAACGGAATCGAGCGATAGGCGAGGGCGGAGCCAACCTGAACGATCGCCCCGCGGTCTCGCGGCACCATGCGTTTCAACGCCGCCATGGTTCCGTAAACGAAGCCCAGATAAGTCACCTCCGTGGCCCGGTGAAACTCCTCTGGCGTGATCTCCAGGAACGGGCTGAAAATCGTGGTCATCGCGTCGTTGACCCAGATGTCGATCGGTCCGAACTTGCGCTCCACCTCCGCCGCGGCCGCCTCCACCTCGTCGGCATGCGCCACATCGGTCGGCAGAACCAGCGCTGCCCCGCCTGCCCGCTCCACTTCGGCGCGCGCGGCTTCGAGTCCGTCCGTTCCGCGCGCGACCAGCCCGATCAGCGCCTTCTCGCGCGCAAACCGGCGCGCCGTTGCGCGGCCCACCCCGGCCGACGCTCCCGTAATTACTACCACTTCAGGCATTACAGTTTCTCCCTTGAACCGGAATGCCGGCCGATCAGCGGCGGCACCACCGCCGGCGTCTCAGATCACTTCTCTGACCTTGTTCTCCGCCAGCGTCTTCACGATTTCGCCGCGCTTCTTGTCCCCTTTCAGCAGCGCCTCGGCGAAATGAACGCTTTGCTCCAGCGTGATGTTTCCGGGCAGCGGCGGTTCGTTCGGGTCGACCACAGCCTGAACCACGACCGGTCCCGGATGAGCCAGCGCCTGCCGCAGTATGTCCGCGGCGTCTTTCGGATCGTCGATCGTGAATCCGGTTGCGCCGCAGGCGTGCGCGTGCAGAGCGAAATCGATCGGCTGAAGGTCGATGCCGAACTCCGGATTGGCATCCTGGGCAATCTGTTCCCACTTGATTTGCCCCAGCTCGTTGTTCTTGATCACCACCACCTTCACCGGCAGTTTGTACTTGACCAGCGTGGCGATCTCCCCCATGAGCATGGTCAATCCGCCGTCCCCCACGATGCAGACAACCTGCCGGCCGGGGTACGCGACGGCAGCGCCGATCGAATAGGGAAGCCCGTTAGCCATCGTCGCCAGCATCCCGGAAAGAGAAAATTGCATGTTGCCGCGGATGTCGATATACCGTGCCGCCCAGGTCGCGATAGTGCCGCTGTCGGAGATGACAATCGCGTCGTCGTTCAACAGTTTGTTCAGCTCGTGGGTCACCACCTGCGGCTTCATCGGCTTATCGGGCCGGCTGCCGCGCTCGTCCATCAGCTTCTTCCACGATTGCATCCGCCGCTGCGACTTTTCGAGAAAGCTCGCGCCCCTCTTCTCCGGCAGGAATTTGGTCAGCAGGCCGATGACGGTGGCGCAGTCTCCCACCAGACCCACATCGGCATTCGCGCGGAGTCCGATGCGGGTCGGATCGATATCGATCTGGACCACCTTGGCCTGGTCCGGCTTAGGCAGGAATTCGATATACGGGAAGCTCGTGCCGGCCATGATCAGGGTGTCGCATTCGCTCATCGCGTCCTGCGAGGGAGCCGTGCCCAACAGCCCCAGTCCACCCAGGCAGTATGGATTGTCGTCGGGAATCACTGCCTTGCCCAGCAGCGCTTTGACTACCGGAGCCTTCAACTTTTCCGCCAGTTCGAGGACCTCGCGCCTCGCGCCCAGTGCCCCGCGGCCCACCAGAATGACGCACCGGGAGCCTCCCGCGATCAGCCGTGCGGCGGCTTCCATGTCCTCTTCCCGGGGAATCGGATACCGGCCCGCCGCCAGGTCGGCGCTATGGCGCTTCACATTCATCGCCGAACGCTGCTGGTCCGACGCCTTCCATTCCTGAATGTCTTTGGGAATCGTGATGTGCGCCACTCCCTGGCAGGAGCGCGCCGTCTTGATCGCCTCGTCCACCACGTTCACTACGTGCGCCGGTCCCATGACTCGCTGGTTGTAGCAGGCCACGTCCATGTACAGCCGGTCCAGATCCAGATCCTGCTGATAGTGGGTGCCGATCAGGTCGTGGAACGTGTGGCCGGTGATCGCCAACACCGGTTGTCGGTCGAACTTGGCGTCATAAAGCCCGTTCAGCAGATGCACGCCGCCGGGGCCGGAGGTCGCGATGCACACACCCAGGCGGCCGGTGAACTTCGCGTACCCGCAGGCCGCGAAAGCGGCTGCCTCTTCGTGCCGCACCTGCACAAACTTGAGCTTGTCCTGATGCACGCGCAAGGCCTCGAATAAGCCGTTGACGCCATCGCCGGGCAGGCCGAATATCGTATCCACGCCCCAGTCGATTAATCGTTTCACCAGAATTTCGGCGACCGTTTCTGCCATGCTTTCCTCCTCGTATTTTGTTGGATTGACCGGCCGGCAAAATACGACGCTGCCAGGCCGGCGATGGTTCCCAGGGCGAAAGCCGCCCTGCCGCGCCACGGGCTGGCCGGACGGATCGGCGGCTGGCTCCGGTTCGCTTGTGTTCCCAATCGCCATATTGAGAATCTCGGCCGTGTGGTGAGCCGTCTTGCCGGCAACCTGCGAGATCTGTTCGCGGCAGCTGAAGCCGTCCGCGATGAGCAGCGTCCCTTCCCCGGCCTTCCTCACTTCGGGAATCAGAACGCGTTCGCCGCACGCCACTGAGATCGCGTAATGCTCCTTCTCGAAACCGAAACTGCCTGCCATCCCGCAACACCCGGAATCCAGCAGGCGAAAGTCCAATCCGATCTCCTCATAGACCTTCTCCTCCGCCTTCATGGTCATGACCGCTTTGTGGTGGCAGTGGCCATGGACCATGGCTTTGTGCGGAAACTTTGGAATGGCGTTTTCGCTTTCGTAGTTCTGCAGGAACTCGCTGATGGTGAAACATTGCTTCTGCAGCCGCTTCGCATTCCAGTTGTCGGGCAGCAGATTCGTCATCTCGTCGCGGAACACCGCCAGGCAACTCGGCTCCAGACCGACCAGCGGCACTCCCGCCTCAATCAGCGGTCCCAGTTCCTCCAGCGTTTGCCGCAGCAGTCTCTTCGCCGTCTTCAGCATGCCGAAATCGTAGAGAGGCCGCCCGCAGCACAGGCTGCGCCCCGGAATCGCCACCTGAAATCCCGCATGTTCCAGTACCTGCACGGCGGCTTTCGCCACGCGCGGGTGAAAGTAGTTGTTGAAGGTGTCCGGCCAGAGCAGCACTAGCGGCGCGTCCGGCCGCATCGCCGGCCTGCGCCGGAACCACGCCGTGAACGTCTCGTCTGCGAAACGCGGGATGGTGCGCTCTTGCGCGATGCCGCCCAGTTCCTTGAGCATCGTGCTCAGCACCGGCGCATGGCTGGCGAAGTTCACCGCTCGCGGCGCCAGCGAAGCCAACCGCGCCCACCAGTAAATCAGCCCCATCGAATACGCGTGCCGCGGCCGGATCCGGCCCTCGATAGTAATGCGAGAGAAACTCCGCCTTGTACGTGGCCATATCCACGTTCACCGGGCAGTCGGACTTGCACCCTTTGCAGGCCAGGCAGAGATCCAGTGCGTCGTGGACCGCCTCGTTTTTCCAGCCGCCGTGCAGCGGATCGCCCTCGAGCATCTCGAACAGCAGCCGGCTCCGTCCCCGTGTGCAGTGCTCCTCTTCGCGCGTCACCATGTAGCTGGGACACATGGTGCCGCCTGCTTCGCGCCGGCACTTCCCGACTCCCACGCAGCGCAGCGTGGCGTGTGCGAACGATCCGCCGTCCCCCGGGAAGTGAAAGTGTGTCTTCAGCTCCGGCGGGTTGTACTTCGTCCCGATCCGCAGGTTGTCGGTGATCTGGTACGCGTCGACTACCTTGCCCGGATTCATCATCCCCTCCGGGTCCCAGATCGCCTTGAACTCGCGGAACGCCTGCACAATCTCCTCGCCGAACATCTTCGGCAGCAATTCCGCTCTCGCCTGTCCGTCCCCATGTTCGCCGGAAAGCGACCCGCCGTAGCCGACCACCAGGACGCGCCTCATCCATAAAGGCGCGGAGTCCTCCAGGCCCTGCTTGCTGTGCAGGTCGAATTCCACCCGGCAATGGATGCATCCCTGGCCCAGGTGCCCATAGAGCGAGGGATCGTATCCATACTTCTGATACAGCTTCCGCAGGTCCGCGCAAGTACCCGCCCACCTTCTCCGGCGGCACCGCGGAATCCTCCCATCCCGGCCACGTCGCCGGCTCGCCGGGGATCCAGGCCGTTGCGCCCAGCCCGACTTCGCGGACTCTCCAGAGCTGCTTCTTCTCCTCGGGATCGTCGAACAGCTTCATCGAGGGGAGCGTCGGGCTTTCCTCTCAGCTCCTCCATCAGCGCCTGCGCCTTGGCGTCGGCCTCCTCACGGTTCTCGCCGCCGAACTCGACCAGCAGCCAGCCACTGCCTTCGGGCAGCAACTTCACGTCCTCTCGGCGTGCATGTGCCTTTCTTCATGTAGTACTCGATCAGGCTGTCGTCGATTCCCTCGCAGCCGGTCGGTTTGACGGCCACGATTTCCGGGATGTGGTCGCCGGCCGAATAGCCGTCCGGATAGCCAAGCACCAGCAGTGACGCGCTCGGGGGGCTGTCCACCAGACGCCGTTCCACCTCCAGCACGGTCACGCAGGTGCCTTCGCTGCCGACCAGCGCCCGCGCGACGTGAAATCCGTTCTCCGGCAGCAGTTCATCCAGGTTATAGCCGGACACCCGCCGCGGAATTCGCGGAAAGCGCTCGCGGATCCGGTCCGCATAGCTGTCGCGCAGAGATCGTCAGAGCCGCAGTAGATCTCGCCGCGCCGCCCGCCCTGCCGGATGATCGCCTTCGAGTTCCATCCTCGCTCGTCGCCCCGACCCGCATCTGCAGGCCGTCGTAGGTGAGAATCTCGAGTTCGTGGATGTTGTCCGCCGTGCGCCCCGCCATCTGCGCGTGCATGCCGCAGGAATCATTTCCGATCATTCCCCCCAGCGTGCAGTGCTTGTGCGTCGCCGGATCGGGTCCGAACGTCAGATGGAACTGCTCCGCTGCATCGCGCAAGGAGTCCAGAACGCTCCCGGTTCCACGCGCCCCAGCCTCCGTTCCCGGTCGACCTCCAACACCCCGGCATATACTTCGAGAAGTCCATGATCACCGCGACGTTGCAGCACTGCCCCGCCAGACTCGTGCCGCCCGCCGCGCGACAGCACCGGCGCGCCATGCCGGCGGCAGGCCGCGAGGATCGCCTTCACATCCTCCGCGTCCCTCGGGCAGGTCACCCCGATCGGAACCTGCCGGTAATTCGATCCATCCGTGGCGTACAAAGCGCGCGACCCGGCGTCAAAGCGCACTTCGCCGCGAATCGATGCTCGCAGCTCGGCTTCGAGACTCGCCACTGCGGATTCGGCCAGGTGAACCGGAGACGCACCCCGGCCTCGTGGAATAACGGTTGATTCACGTTCCTTGACCTGTAGATCCATAGGCCCCTCGGTTGGATAAGTGTTCCGACTCACTAACTACGGAGTAACGAAGTGAACAGTACGAATTCCCAGGCAACAATCCCAGCTTCCAGTTTGCCGGTCGCAACGGTGCGCGTCGGTGATCGAAAGTACGGGCGCGGCCCGAAAGCCGCCACACTGTACGAAGAGTGCCCTTGGGTCCGCCGCCTCCGGCCCGGGTTTCCCGGAGGTGTAGTTGGAATCGGCCCGATTATGGTCTTAGATTAAGTAAGGACATATGGGAACTCCGGGCTCCAGAATCGCGGCCATGCTGCTGGTCCTTTCAGCTGGTGCGCGGGCGCAATTCAGCAATCTTGCGTTAACCACCGACGCTTCACAGATATATTTCGCCAGCGATCTCCGCTTAACCGCCGAATCCTCGCAGAACCTGCCCTCCGGTAGCGCGATCTACCGGATCGCCGGAGGCACCATCACGCGTGTGACGGATCCTCTCGGCTTGAATCCACTCCCCTACCACGTGTATTCCCAAGGCAACGCGCAAGTCAGCAGCGACGGCAGCGTGTTCTCTTATACGGCCTACAGCAACTGCTACGGCGGGAGCGCGTGCATCACGTTTCCGTCCAACGCGACTTCCTACCTGACCGTGAACGGGCAGGCGTACGACCAGTCATTGAAAGGCGAGGCGCAGGTCAGCCGCAACGGCCGCTTCGTGCTGAACTTCCTGACGGTGTGCTGCCCCATACCCGCCCAGCCCAATGTGATCCAGTATCGCGATCTGCAGACAGAATCACTCTCGACGCTGCCTTTGCCGCCCGCGGGGCGCACGCAGGCGCTGATCCGCGACGGGACGGCGCTGCTGCTGAACCTCCAGACCGGCGTTTTGACGCTTTGGACGCCGCAATCTTCACGCAACCTGACCACCGCATCGCCCGCGAAATCCGCCATCGTGAACGATCAGGGCACGTGGGTGGTTTACGAGACCTTCAGCGGTACGGAGGCGGACCTGCGCGCCGTCGAGATCGCCACCGGCCGCGATGTCCTGCTGTCCAGCCAACCCGAGGACTTCTGGGTTTCGCCGGTCTTCGGTTCCTCGATCAGCGACGACGGCACAACCGTCCTCTATCGCGCTCCCGCGCAATCGGGCCAGCCGGTGCAGCTCTGGACCGTACACCCCGATGGCACCGGCCTCCAGCAATTGGCCTCCTTTTCGCAGGACGTTTCCGAGGCCGTCCTCTCCGGTAACGCCGCGACGGCTGTTGCGGTAACCGGCGGACAGCTCGTCTCGATCGACGTCGCCACTGCCGCCGTCCAGGTGCTCATCCCCGTCACCCCGACGTGCTCTACCATCACGCAGACGCTCGCTCCCGGTTCGCTCTTCGGGCTAATCGGCACCGGGCTCGCCGCTTCCACACAATCGGCGGTCACGCCGCTGCCCACCAAGCTCGGCGGTGCCCAGGTGCTCCTGAATACCGAGCCATTGCCGCTGCTCATGGTCTCTCCGACAGCTATCTGGTTCCAGCTTCCGTTCGAGGCGTCTCCGGGCACGACGGCTACGCTGGCCGTCAGCTACGGCTCGCCGTTCGTTGGTTGCTCGCTGACCATTCCGATCACGGGGCGCAGTCCCTACTTTTTCCCGGACAGCAGCGGGAATACCCTTTTCATCCATCAGGGATTCAGCGGCCTGGTGAACACGGTATCGCCCGCGCAACCGGGCGAAATCGTAACCGCCTACGCGCTCGGACTCGGCGGCGTCAGCCCCTCGCTCCCCACCGGGGTCCTCACACCCATCGGTCCGCTCTATCCGCTCAACTGGCCGTTCGCTTGTTATCAGGACAGCGCGTACGATAACGGTCCCATGCTGGACGTTCCCTTCGCCGGACTTGCACCAGGCATGGTCGGCATCTACCAGTTGAACATCCGCATGCCGGACACTGCGCCGGCCGATGGATGGCTCGCCCTGAACTGCGGCACTCCCGGAAACATCTACGAACGTGCTGGGGCAGTGATTCCGGTCGCGGTGTCCACGCAGTAGATCGCTTCGGATGCCTTTCGCAGCGCGGATCGCAGGTGCGATCCGCTTGCAAGTACAGTCCTGTCTCTGCCGCAGCGGCCCCCCCGCGTTTAGGTGTAGCTGCCCCTCTCCCCTCGTCCTGCTCTTGTCCCCACAATCTTGATTAAAAGAGTTTCAGGATATTTTTACTTATTCTAGTTGACACTCAGTTGCAGGTGGGATTAAATGAGCTTTCCGGATCGAGGCAAAAATGATGAAATTTCGACAGCGCGTCCTGCTTCTCTTGATGGCGGCCCTCACCTTCCTGCCGGCGGCCAATGCCCTCTCCGGAGGCGGCATCGCCGGCACCGTGGCCGATCCCAGCGGCGGTCTCATCCCGGATGTCGTTGTTTCGGCACGCAGCCCGGAGACCGGAATCGAGCACAAGACCACCACTAATGCGGTCGGCTTCTTTGCCTTTCCTGCGTTGCCCGCAGGCCAATATGAGCTGGAGGTTCGCCAGTCCGGATTCGAGCCCTACCGCGCCGCTGTCACGCTGGAGTCGAACGCCGCCCTGCGCGTCGACATTCAATTGAAAATTCAGGCGCAGTCGGATGCCATGACCGTGACCGAATTGGCCGCTCAGGTCGAAACCGCCGGCACGCAAATGGGAGAGACCATCGCCGCCCGGCAGGTCGCCGGCATTCCCGTCAATGGACGCAGTTATACCGACTTGCTGGCGCTGCAACCCGGTGTCATGCCCGCCACTTCCCAGCAGCCCAATGCCGTCGTCATGTCCGGTTGCACCAGCGCGCCGCCGTCGGGCGATCTCAATCCCGGCAACCTCTCGGTAAGCGGCCAGCGTGAGACCGCCAACGGCTTCATGGTCAACGGCAGCACCGCGCAGGAGGACTTCAATATGGGCGCGGCCATCGTGCCCAATCTCGACTCCATCCGCGAGTTTCGCGTTCTCACCAGCAACTTCGATGCGGAGTACGGAAACTTCAGCGGCGGCCAGGTCCTGGTCACCACCAAGTCCGGCACCAACGAGCTGCACGGCAGCGGCTTCGAATTCCTACGCAATACCGCCCTCGACGCGCGCAGCTTCTTCGCTGCGGACCGCGCGCAATTCGATCGCAACCAGTTCGGCGGGACCATCGGCGGTCCCATCCGCAAGGATCGGGTCTTCTTCTTCGCCGATTATCAGGGCGCGCGCATGACGCAGGGCGTCGATACGGGCCTGATCTCCGTCCCCTCACTGGCGAATCGAAGCGGCGATTTCTCCGCCAACGCAAACGCGCTATCCGGCACCGTGAACGGCCAGTATTGGGCCGGCCTCCTCTCGCAGCGCCTCGGATACGGGGTCTCGCCAGGCGAGCCGTATTACACGCCCGGCTGCGCCAGCTCCGGGCAATGCGTCTTCCCGAATGCGCGGATTCCGCAGCGCGCCTGGTCCGCGCCGTCGCAGGCACTCCTGCCCTTCGTTCCAACGCCCAACCAGGACGCCGGCACGTTTTCCACCTCTGCCTATAACCAGAAACTGCGCGACGACAAGGGCGCTTTCAAGATCGATGCCGCCACCCGTTGGGGCTGCGGTATCGGCCTATTATTTCTCCGACGATTACCGCCTCGACGACCCGTATCCGACCGGCCAGGGCGGGGCAAACGTGCCCGGATTCAACGCCATCTCCGAAGGACGCGCGCAGCTCGCCACCCTCGCCCTCACCACCACCCTCAGTTCCACCGCGATCAACGAGTTGCGTTTCGGCTACATGCGGACCGCCAATAATGTAGGGCAGCCCGTGGGTGGAGTTGGACCGAGCCTCGCTTCTCAGGGCTTCGTGAATGATGCCGGCGCACCCGGAATCGTGCCCCTCGCGCCGCGGATCGAGGGCATCGAGAACATCGCGTTCAACGATTTCACCATCGGTGTCGATACCACCGGCGTCGTCCAGGCCAACAATACCTACCAATGGTCCGAGAACTTCTCGAAAGTGGCCGGCAAGCACATCCTGAAGTTCGGTGCGAGCATACATTCCGACCAGGTCAATATCAATCCCGATGCCACCTACAACGGATCCTTCCTGTTCCAGGGAACCGAAACCGGGTCGGACTTCGCCGACTTCCTCCTTGGCATCGCCAGCAGCTACGCTCAGGGCGATTCCAAAGCGTTCTACCTCCGCAACCGGTATGTCGGCCTCTACGGCCAGGATAGCTGGCAGCTCCGCCCCAACCTCACTCTGAACTACGGAGTCCGGGGGGATCTCCTGCCGCCCTGGCGCGAAAAATACAACCAGTTGCAGACGCTCGTTCCCGGGCAGCAGTCCGTCGTCTATCCGGGCGCGCCCGCCGGGCTCGTATTCCCCGGCGATCCGGGCATCCCTTCAACCCTGGCTCCTGCGGAACACACGAACTTCGCGCCGCGCATCGGCCTGGCCTATTCACCCGACGCCAGGACCAGCATCCGCGCCGGCTATGGCCTGTTTTACACGGCCTTCGAAGGCCTCTCAGCCGGGATCATGAGCGCGAACCCGCCGTATGGATACGATTACGACAGCTTCGCGCCCCCGCTCTTTTCCACGCCCTTCGTCACCGCCGCCAGCGGCCAGGATAACGGCCAGCGCTTTCCGTCGCCCATTCCGTCTTTCGGCGCCTCCGCCGCGAGTCCGAACACGTCCGTCAATTGGGCGCAATACCTGCCGGTCACCGGAGTGCCGTCCTTCTTTCACAACAACGTCACTCCCTACAGCGAAAGCTACTCCTTCTCGATCCAGCGGGAAGTGGCTCGCGACACCGTGTTGACCGCCAGCTACGTAGGCACCCAGGCGCATCACTTGCTGGTCCTGATCTCGGCCAATCCCGGCAATCCAGCGTTGTGCCTGAGCCTCAGCCAGCCTCAGGACGTCATGCCGGGCACGCCGACCTGCGGCCCCTTCGGCGAAAGCGGCACCTACTTCACACGCTCCGGCCAGACGCTTCAGGGGACCCGGGGCCCCTTCAGTTCCCAGTTCGCCGCCGTCACGTATCAGAAGACCATCGGCAACTCCAACTACAACTCGCTGGAGCTCTCGCTCCGCCATAGCAGCCCCTCGCTCGAGCTCCTCGCCGGCTATACCTACGGTAAGTCTCTCGACCAGTCATCCAGCCTCGCCGAAGCCGTGAATCCGTTGAATCCCAACCTGAGCAAGGCGATCTCCGCGTTCGACATGCGCCACAACTTCGTCACCAGCTACAACTGGAAGCTGCCCGTTACGAAGCTACTCGCCCGACATCCGCACATTGCCGAAGGCTGGTGGCTCTCCGGCGTCACACGCTTCGCCACCGGGTTCCCCGTAACGCTCTTCAGCAATGCCGACACCTCTCTGTTGGGCACCATTCCGAACGGCATCAACAACAATGGCGTCGATACGCCGAACGTCTCGTCCGGCAATCCGGAGATCAACACCAATCCGCGCAACGGCAAGTCGGCATTCAACACCTCGCTCTTCAGCCTGCCGGACCTGGGCCACCTCGGGACCGCTGCCCGCCGCTTCTTCGATGGACCCGGAATCGCAAACTTCGACGCCGCCTTGCACCGCAATTTCCGCCTCTCCGAAGCCCGATCGTTCGAACTGCGCCTGGAGGCCTTCAACGTCTTCAATCACGCCCAGTTCTATGGCCCGGCGGCGGTGAACGGCAACATCGGCAGCACGGGTTTCGGACAGGTCGTCAGCGCCGCCGCCCCTCGCCTGATCCAAGTGGCCGCGAAGTTCTACTTCTGACCTTGACAAACCGAGCCATTCTAGGTAATCTCGATAGACAATGGTACGATTCGATGCGAGCCCTATCAACCAATTCGCAGCGACCGCTTTCGTGCCTCGTCTGCACGATCTAACCTCCTGTTTCTGTTGTTGTTGTCGCTAACCAGCCCTGTTTGAGCGGCCTGTCTTCGGGCCGAAAGCTTCCCGTTTGGAAACAAGGAGGATCGATCCCATGCAAACCGCTGTCGTTCATTCATTTCATTCGTCAGCCGCGGTACGCCCCGGCGATTTTGACACTGCCATTACTCCGCTGCTCGATTTGGCCCTGACGGAATCGAATGCTCAGGGCGCTTACCTCTATTCGGTCGACTTGGAAAATTGGACCGCGCGCCTGGCCGTGTGGTCAGGCCTTTCGCCGATCGCCTCCACCGTGCCGCTCGAATGGCAGGGACGCTCCGTCAAGGCATCTTTCTCGCGCGAAACTCCGTTGGTCCTGCACGAAGCCGCCTGGATGCATCCCGGCCTCTCGCCGCTCCCGGAATTTCAGAAGAGCCGGTTCGAAGGCGTGGTCTCCATCCCCATCCTCGAGGCTGGCCGCGTGGCCGGCATGCTGAACGTCTGCCGTTCCGCGGTCACCGTCTTGAAACCGCGCGAGTTCTCCTTCCTCCTGAGTCTCGCCGTGCCGATCGGGGGATTGCTCGCCGCGCGCCATCTCGAGCGCGAAGTCGAGAAACTGACGCGGCAACTGGCCGACCGCAAATTGGTCGAGCGGGCCAAAGGCCTCATTCAATCGCGTTTCGAATGGACCGAGGAGCAAGCCTACTTCTGCCTCCGCAACCTCAGCCGCCGCCGGCGCACCCCGATGCGAGCGATCGCCGAAGAGGTCATCAGCAGTTCCGCCGCCGCGATCGCGAAGGAAGAGGCGCGCCATGAAGCCTGATGCGCTCCTTCCGACGCGGAAGAGCTTCCTTCTGACCCTGGCGGGAGCGACCCTCCTGCGGGAGGCGCTCGCGTCTGAGGAGCAGGAGCACAAGATCCTGATCGTGGTGGCGCACCCCGACGATGAGTATGCCTTCGCGGGCTCCATCTACCGTCTGGTGCGCGAGGGCGGCTGGACGGCAGACCAGGTGGTGATTACCGACGGCGAGTCGGGCTTTCGGTACTCCACTCTCGCCGAGGTGTTCTACGGCCTGCCGTTGGCGGATGCCAAGGATGCGCGGGTGCACCTTCCGGCCATTCGCAAGGAAGAGGCGCGGCGTGCCGCCAAAGTGCTCGGCCTGCGTAACCAGTATTTTCTCGACCAGAGGGATACCGGCTTCGACAGCGACTCCTCCTCGGCGGACGCCTCGAATTGGGACCGTGCCAAGGTCCGCGCGTTTCTCGGCGACCTGCTCGCGCGCGAGCGCTACGACGTCGTGGTCACCCTACTGCCGACGGCGCAAACTCACGCTCACCATCGGGAAGCGACGCTGCTGGCGCTGGAAGCTGTTTCGGAACTGCCTATGGCCCTCCGGCCCCTCGTTTTCGGCGTGGAAGCGCATGGCAAGCGCGAAGAGCCGCTGCGATTCGCCGGGCTCGAATTTTCCCGGCTAACTCGCACGGTGGGTGACGCGCCGGCGCTTGCCTTCGACCGCACGACTCCCTTCGGCTTTCGGGACTCGCTCGATTACCAGATCGTTGTGAATTGGGTGATCGCCGAGCACAAATCGCAGGGCCTGTTTCAAATGAACTACAGCAAAGACGAACTCGAGCAGTTCTGGTTGTTTGCCGTCAGCGGCGCGGATGCCGGCCCGCGCCTGGAAAACCTGCGCCATCAACTCTCGAGGTCCATCACCAGCACGGCCGCGCGCTGAATCGGTTGGAAACTTCTGTTTGAGAAAGGAAATCCAGTGGTCCTTACGAAACTGACTCTCGCTCTCACAGCCCTGGCCTCGGCAGGCATGGCGCAATCGCTCGCCGGCCTCTGGGATGCCACCGTTCAATATGACGACCTGCGGGTTCCATTTCGAATCGAATTCGCCGGCACAGGGTCCGCCATCCGCGCCTCGTTCTTCAACGGCGACGAGCGCGTGACGTCCACCTCCGCCAAGCGCGAGGGCGACTCCGTAAGCTTCCAGTTTGCGGATCACGCCACCGAGCTCAAGGCCTCGCTCGCGAATGGCGCTCTTCGCGGCACCTATGGCGGCCGGCGGGGCGGCATCCACGAGTTCGAAGCCCGCCCGCACCGCGATGTGGCCCCGCCCTCCCAGGGACCTTCCATCGCCGGGGTCTGGGATGTGCCCATCGATAGTTCGAAAGGCGAGCGTGCATGGCACCTGATTATTCGGCAGTCCGGCGGCGAAACCTCGGCCGCGATCTTACGGGTGGACGGCGACACCGGCGCACTCACCGGCGCTTACGACGGCGGCCGCTACGTCTTGAGCCATTTCGACGGCGCGCGGCCTCTGGTCGCCGAAATCTCGCTCCAGCCGGATGCCAATCTGGCTCTCACTTTGCATGGCCCGCGTGGAGCCGCAAGGCAACTGGTCGCGGTGCCCGCCGCCCAGGCACGCGCCCAGGGTCTTCCGCAGCCCGAAGATCCCTCTGAGCACACCGTCTGGAAGGACGCCAACGAACCCTTCCGTTTCCGTTTTCCCGATCTCGATGGTCGCATCGTTTCGAACACCGACGCGCGATTCAAGGATAAAGTCGTGATTGTGAGCATTGGCGGCAGTTGGTGCCCGAACTGCCACGATGAGGCGCCCTTCCTGGTGGACCTCTATCGGAAATACCATGCGCTTGGTCTCGAAATCGTGGCGCTGGATTTCGAGGAGCCGGACCAATTGGAAACTAAAACGCGGCCTCGTGCCTTCGTCGCCAGGTACGGCATTCCGTATCCGTTCCTCCTCGCCGGCGAACCGAAGGACCTGCAAAGCGAGATCACTCAGGCGGAGAACCTGAACTGCTGGCCGACCACATTCTTCCTCGACCGTACCGGTCATGTGCGCGCCATCCACGCCGGTTTCGCCGCCGCCGCCAGTGGTGACTTTCACGCGAAGTTGAAACTCGAAGTTACCGGCCTCGTCGAGCAGCTTCTCGCAGCGCCCGCCACCGAGACGGCCGCGCGGAACTAACGCGGCTCAGGCCGATTCCAGCGCCTGCGCCAGGTCGCCGATCAGATCCGTTGCATCTTCCAGACCAACCGAGATGCGGATCAGGTCCGGCGTGATCCCCATTGCCTCGCGGACGTCGCTGGGCATCGAGGCATGGGTCATCGTGGTCGGATGCTCGATCAGTGACTCCACGCCGCCCAGCGACTCCGCCAGCGTGAACACCTGTACCGCTCCCAGCACGCGCATCGCTGCTTCCTCGCCTCCGCGCAGGCGGAACGAGAAGGTGCCTCCGTATCCACGCATCTGCGTCCGCGCCAGGGCGTGCTGCGGATGCGATTCGAGGCCGGGATGCAGCACTCGGCTGATGGCGGGCTGCTCGCACATCCAGCGCGCGATGGCCAGCGAGTTCCGGTTGTGTTCCTCCATCCGGATCGCGAGAGTCTTGATCCCGCGCAGCACCAGGAAGCAGTCCTGCGGACCGGCGCAAGTGCCCATCGCATTCTGCAGGAAACCGATCTTCTCCGCCAGGTCGGCCCGTTTCACGATCGCGGCACCGCCCACTACATCGGAATGGCCGTTGATGTACTTGGTCGTCGAGTGCACCACAATATCTACGCCGAGTTCGAGCGGACTCTGAAAATAGGGCGAGAGGAACGTGTTGTCGCAGATCGCCAGCGCACCGTGACGATGCGCCGCTTCGGCGGTCGCCGCCAGGTCCACCAGGTTCATCAACGGATTGGTGGGAGATTCCATCCACACCGCCGCCGCGCCCTCCGCCAGGGCCGCTTCGAGAGCCGCCGTATCCCTCAGATCGACGTACCGCGCCTGGATCCCCTTGCTGCGGAAGACCGATTCGAACAAACGGTACGTGCCGCCGTAGAGATCGTTGTGCACGATCACCGTATCCCCTGACTGGAAGAGCATGAGGACCGTGGTCTCGGCCGCCATTCCAGTGGCGAAGGCGAATCCCGCCGATCCGCCCTCCAGTGCCGCGAGACATTCTTCCAGTGCCTTCCGCGTCGGGTTCCCGCTCCGCGAATAGTCGAACGGGCCGGGTTGGTTTACCCCGCGAAAGGCAAACGTGGAGGTTTGGTACACGGGCGTCATAACGGCTCCGTGGTGGTCGGCAGTCCTGTGCCCGGAGTGCACGGCCAGAGTCTTGAATTGCATGGAAAACAGATTTTAACAGGTACTCGGAGGCCCCGCCTATTGCGAGGAGATACCTTCGAACAACACCGAGCTCAGGTATCGCTCGCCGGAATCGGGCAGCACCACCACGATCGTCTTTCCCTCGAACTCGGCCTGCGCGGCCAGCCGCAGCGCAACCGCGGCGGCAGCTCCGCTCGAAATGCCGGAGAGGATGCCCTCTTCCCGGGCCAACCGGTGCGCCGTCTCGATCGACTCTTCGTTCGTCACCGTCTCCGCTCGATCGATCAGTTTGACGTCCAGCGTGTCCGGGATGAAACCGGCGCCGATCCCCTGGATCTTATGCGGTCCCGGCTTGAGGGCCGTGCCCGCCAGCGTCTGGCTGATCACCGGACTCGCCGCCGGCTCCACCGCTACCGAGATGATCTTCTTGCCGCGGCTGCTTTTGAGGTAGCGCGAAACGCCCGTAATCGTGCCCCCTGTGCCGACGCCCGAGACCACTACGTCCACTTTGCCCTGCGTATCGTCCCAGATCTCGGGCCCGGTCGTCTGGAAATGGATCTCCGGGTTTGCCGGGTTCTTGAATTGCTGGAGCAGCACAAACCGGTTCGGATCAGAGGCGTAAATCTCGTCCGCTTTCGCCACTGCGCCTTTCATGCCCGCGGCCCCTTCCGTCAGGACCAGCTTCGCGCCAAAGGCAGCGATCACTTTCCGCCGTTCCAGGCTCATCGTCTCCGGCATCGTCAGGGTAATCGGATAGCCTCTGGACGCCGCCACGAATGCCAGTGCAATGCCGGTATTCCCGCTGGTCGGTTCCACCAGTTCCTTGCCCGGTCCGAGCAGCCCTTTCTTTTCGGCGTCCCAAACCATCGCCGCACCGATGCGGCACTTCACCGAATAGGAGGGGTTTCTGCCTTCGATCTTGGCCAGAACGTTCGCGCCATTGGCCAGGCGCCGGAGCCGGACGAGGGGAGTACGTCCGATGCTCAACGAGTTGTCGTCAAAGAGCATGCTCTCCTCAATCTACCATATCCCGATCAAATATAGGGCCTACGCCGGTCGCTAGGCACTTCGCTCGCATTCGATGGCAACTGCTCGAATCCCCGGCACCGTGGCCGCAACTCTGCGGATCTCTTCCGTTTCTTCTTCCGCGGATTCTCCCCTGACCACGAACAATTCTCCCCGGGGTTCCACCTGTACCTCGAGGTGCATCGTGTGCGGACTCAAGGTCAGCGCCTTCCGGAGACTGGCTGCCGTCACCAGGTCATTCAATGTGCTCTCATCCCCCGGCTCGAGTTCGAAGCCGCCCGTTCCCACCAGTCCCACGACGAGCTCGCAGGATTGATCCAGGCTCAGCCGTTCCAGATTGACCACGAGGTCGTACTGCGACGGGTCCCTCCAATCCACTCCGTACAGGAACTGGGCCCACTGCCGCCGATCCCGATCCATCTGCGTAATGTGCGCCGTCGCTTCCGCCCGGCCGAGGTGCAACTGCTCGGCTGCACACCGGATCCGAAACTCCATCGGAGCGATCACGCGCAGACGGATCAGGCCCGGCACTCCCTTCAATAGCAGGTGTCCCGCGAGTCCATGGTAGATGGCGCGCCCGCAGCGGACTTCCTGAAGCAGTGTGGCATGCAGCAGCGCCTGGTAAATGTACCGCCTGTGGTTCGACGTGCCCGGGAAGTCCGGAGGCTGTTCCAGCGCGGCCCTTAGGTCGTATTCGGAGACCCGCCCCGTGGCGGCTTTGCGCAGCAGCGAGGTGAGATCGATGGAGGCATACCCGAGCGTCCGGCTCAAACATTCGGCCAGAATCGTACCGCCGCTCAAGGTGCCGCCCGAAATGGTGATGATCGCCATCTGACCGACATGCCGGACTATAACACCAATGCGGATCGGTTTCCGAACCCTGCAGCCATTTTGCGCCGCGAACTCCTTCCACTGTCGCGGTATTCTGTTGGAATGCCTTCCAGCGCCCCGTTGCTATCGAGCATCTTTTCTGGCAGGACGGTATGGCTCTCCGGCCATACTGGCTTTAAGGGTGCTTGGCTGGCCCACTGGCTTCTCGAACTCGGCGCTCGCGTACATGGCTTTGCTCTCGAACCCGAGGAGCCGCCCTGCCTGTTTGAACAGTTGGGACTCGCGCATCGCCTCGACCACGGCAGCGGAGACTTGCGCGATGCCGCCGCGGTTCGCCGCTCCATCGAAGCCGCGCAGCCTGATTTCGTCTTCCATCTCGGCGCTCAGGCCCTGGTGCGGCGCGCGTTCCAGGATCCCGTGTCCACTTACCAGGTCAACGTCTTAGGTACCATTCATGTACTCGAAGCCCTGCGGACTCTCGACAAGCCCTGCGCGGCAGTCCTCATCACGACCGATAAGTGCTATGACAATCGCGAGT
Organism: Terriglobia bacterium; assembly: GCA_963796675.1. Taxonomy (GTDB): domain Bacteria; phylum Acidobacteriota; class Terriglobia; order Bryobacterales; family Bryobacteraceae; genus CAWCDJ01. The sequence goes on along the minus strand of CAWCMS010000005.1, from coordinate 599,763 downwards.
GGCTTCACGGCTACCGGGAAGAGGATCCCCTGGGCGGCCACGATCCCTACAGTTCGAGCAAAGCCGCGGCCGAGATCGCCATCGCGTCGTGGCGCAAGTCGTTCTTCACCGGACATCCGGTGCGCGTGGCAAGCGCTCGCGCGGGCAATGTGATCGGCGGTGGCGATTGGGCCAAAGACCGCATCGTCCCGGATTGCATTCGCGCATTGGCCCGGTCGGAAACCATCGGCGTCCGCAACAAGACGGCAACTCGCCCGTGGCAGCACGTGCTCGAGCCTTTGAGCGGCTACCTTTGGCTGGCGGCCGTCTTGAGCGAACCTTCGCTGCGTCCTTTCCAGTCCGGGCTGTTTCCGTCGGCTTTCAACTTCGGTCCGGGGCTGGACTCCAACCGGACCGTCAAGGATCTGGTTACGGAGATTCTCCGGCACTGGCCCGGGAACTGGGAGGATCAGAGCGACCCCTCGGCCCCGCATGAGGCCAAGCTCCTGAATCTCGCCAATGACAAGGCCCATCATCTCCTCGGCTGGAAGCCGGTCTGGACTTTCGAGCAAGCCGTCGCGGCCTCCGTCGAATGGTATCGCGCGGGATCGGGCGAGCGGCAGATCGTCGATCTGACGACCCTCCAGATTCAGCGTTACCAGGAAGACGCCCGCGGCAGGGGCGTCGCCTGGGCCACAGCCCTTTAATCGAGAGAGCCGCAATTAACCTTCGGCATCGTCGCCTTCCCTACCCTGGGACGCTAACTAGACAGTCGATAGCTTGTTCGTTTTCGTCTCATGGTGCTACCAACCAGGAAGAGACTGAAAGCGGCGGGATTATTCCCGGAGAGATTCTCGTTTTCATCCGATAAGTCTTATTGATCGGGCTTGACGCCCACTTTTGAGATGCCGAAACTTTTGTTTCGCGCCTTCCTCGTGGTTCTTTGTGCATTCGAGGCGAGGCCGCAGACGGTTGCCAACCTGATCACGAATGGGGCGTTCAGCACAGCGCCGGGATCTTTAAGCTCCGCATGGACGTTGAGTACCGGAGCCGCGGGGAAGGGAAGTGCCACAGTCACATCCGGCAGCCAGGGAACCTTCCTGCGGCTGGCTCCTTCCTCCGCCAATCCTGCGTCAGCCTGGCTCGCACCCCCATACGGGTACGCCCAAGGTATCCCCGCGTCGGCCATAGGGGCTTCCAAACTGTATGTGACTGCCTTGCTGAGAGCCGATCCGGGGAGTACGGCGGTCCTGACAGTGACCAGCTTGTGGACGGATGGCTCACAGACCGTTCAGGAGATTCGCCAGGCTCCTGTCGCGTCGCCGGTCTTTCGTAGGGACGCCGTCTTCTTTCCGTCGGGCAAGACCCTGCTGGCGGTCGTCTTGACCTGCTCGGTGGAGGGCTCTTCCGGAGCGGCCTATTTCGGAAGTGTCTCCTTGAGTGCGGGCCTGCCGGCCACCTGGCTCGAAGCCATCGGCCAGCCGGATACCGGCGCGGCGTATGAATCGACGATCGCGGTAGACGCGGCGCAGAAGGGCCGAACTATCCCCTCCACGTTATTCGGTTCCAATCTCGAATGGCCTTGGGATGGCATGGGCGTCTGGAATTCCTCGGCCGCCACTTCCAACCTCAACACCGTCGCGTTTGCCAGGCAGGCCGGCTTCACCGTCGAGCGCTTCCCGGGCGGCCTCTACGCGGATTACTACGACTGGCGAAACGGCGTCGGCGTCCAGACTGCCCGGCCCGCCGCGTCTCCTCTGCCCGGCGCCAGTCCCTCTCTGAATACTTTCGGGACGGATGAAGCCATGCAGTTCGCCGGCGCCACCTCTGCGGAGCTGCTCATTACCGTGAACATCCTGACCGGAACGCCGCAGCAGGCCGCCGACTGGGTGCGGTATGTGAATGCGAGCGGCACCCGCGTGCGTTATTGGGAGATCGGCAATGAGTCGTATTCGACGGCCATGACACCCGATCAGTATGCCGCGCTGTTTCTTCAGTTCGCCCAGGCGATGCGCGCCGTCGATCCGAACATCAAACTCGGTGCGATCGCCGATGAACAGTACGGACATTCGGTGCAGCCGGTACATCCGGGTTGGACTGACCGTGTCCTCACACTGGCCGGAAGCCAGATCGATTGGCTGGCCGTGCACTGCGGCTATGCTCCCTTGATCTTCGAAGATCGCGGCTGGGACATCCGGACCGTGTACGCCGCGGAACTGGCCGCGCCGGCCCTGATCGCCAGTCAACTGACGGATCTTACCGCCAGGATCGCGCGAATAGTGCCGGCCCGCGCCTCGAGCATCGCGATCGCGGTGACGGAGTGGGGGCCGCTCTTCCAGATGGATCCCTCGGGGCGCTTCGTCGACCACCAGAAGACGCTGACCTCCGCGCTCTACACCGCAAGCGCCCTCAAGGCCTTCATCCAGGCCCCCCAGGTGACCATCGCCGACTTCTTCAAACTCGTGGACAACACCTTCATGGGCTCGATCGGATTCCGCAGCGGACAGTTGGCGGCCAAAGCCAGCCTCTACGCAATTCAGATGCTCCACCAGAATTTCGGCACGACGCTCGTCTCGACCACGGTGACGGCTCTTACGTATGATTCGCCCGCGGTGGGTTGGGTGGATGCCGTCTCCGGGGTGTCCTACCTCGAATGCCTGTCCAGCACCAGCGCCAACGGCAAGACGCTCTATATCCTCGCCATCAACAAGCACCTGGACCGCGCTGCCCACTCCCGGATCTCGCTCGCGAACTTTCATCCCGCGGGCACCGGGCACGTCTACACGCTCAATGGCTCCGCTCCCGACGCCAATACAGGTACGGATAACTCCATGGCCACCGGAGTCACCTTTGCGCAGCAGGCACTGATCCAGCCCTACTCACGCTTCTACTCCGGCTCGCCAACCGAAGTCGCCATCCAATCCGGCACTCTGAGCGGAGTCGGCGCCACGCTCGATTACACGTTCCCGGCGCATTCCGTGACGATCCTCGCGATCGATGGGAAGTAAGTCTCAGCGGCTGCCGAGCGCTTCGAGATAGGCAGTCTTTTCCCGGCGGCAGGCGAGGTAATTCGGGCCGATGAAATCCTCGTCGTCCATCCTGTATTCGCGGAAGTCCACATAGCTGGGGTAGATCTTCCCCATGGCGTATCCGCGCTCGTCAAAGAACTGCCAGAAGTCCCGCAGCAGGAACTTCGAGACAATATTGCCCTGGCCGTACTCGAACTGGACCACATCGATCTTGCCGTCCCGCAGCATTCCGTCGAAACCCGCCAGCACCTGCGGGTCCATGCCCTCTACATCGATCTTCAGCAGGTCGATGCGGCCCACGCCCTGTTCCGCGCAGTACGCCGCGCCGGTTGTGACCGGTTCGATGATCTCGGTGCTCGGGTACTGATGCGGGAAGTCGAGCACAGTGGTCAGCACCGGGAGATCGGCGTAATAGTGCAGCTTGACCGATCCCTCTTGGTCCGAAAGTCCCGACTGCACGCGACGCACGTTCACCAGGTCACGCGTGCGCTGCGCCAGTTGTTCGAAGGTCCGGCTCGAAATCTCGAAGGAATAGATGGCCGCTTCGGGAAATGCGGCGGCCGCGGCGCGGGTCCATTCGCCGACATTCGCTCCCACGTCGAACACCGTCTCGATGGGAAACCGCGAGAGCGTCCGCAGGACGAACAATTCGCCATTCGATGCGAAGTCGTAATCCGCGTTATGGTAGGCCGCCAGGTACGACTGGCACACGCGCGCGACCCGGCCCACCAGGGGACCTCGCCGGTTCCGCGCTACGTATCTCCTGAGCCAGCTAGTGGGCATGGACTTGAACCCGTTCCTCCGTCTCCGTCCCGATTCGCACCGGCTCCGGTTGCGCTGTGCCCGGTGCGGCGGACAACATTGCCGCCGACAGCGCGAAGGTGAACAGCACCGGGTCCACCCAAAGCGAAAAGTTCACGGCCGACTGCGCCAGGATTCCGGCGATACCCAACAGAATTCCGAAGCAGACCATCTTCACCGGGCCGGAACTCCGGCCGAGCGCGCGAAACCCCATCCTCAGCATGCCGAACAGCCAGATCCCGAATGCGATCAGCCCGACCGCGCCCGTCTCCGCCAGCAGGAACATATAGAAGTTGTGCGGCGCGACGAACACTCGCGAGTCATACTCCTTCTGGAAATCGGCGGCGCCGTCCAGCGCCCAGCTCCATTCCGGATCGAAATCGAGGATCCGGGTAGCATAATTGTTGAGCCCGACGCCCACGTACGGCGATTGCGAAAAAATCATGTACGCCGTGTGGCTGTCGCGCGTACGCAACTCCACCGATTCGTCGTAATCGCGGCTGAACCGCTCGGCGATAAAGTTTTCGAAGCGCACGGCCACCACGAATGCCAGGGCGGCGCACACCCCGACCAGAATCAGCGCGCGGTTGGCGGCCAGGATGCGGTAGAGAACCAGGCCTGCCAGCGCGATGGCAACCTCCACCGCCCCGAACATCCAGGGGCCGCGGCTCTGCGTGCAAGCCAACCCCGCCATGCCGGAGACCGCCGCGGCGAGCGTCCAGAATTGCCATTTACCTTTCAGCGCGAAGCCCAGGCCGAAGAGGATCGGGATCGTCAGAAGGAAGTAGGTTGCCAGGTTCGCCGGATGTCCGATCGTCCCGTATGCGCGGAACCACCCTCCCATGGCGCCCTGCATCGCCGAGGCCTGTGCGGCCGCCGCGCTGTTGTCACCCGCGCCAAGCAGTCCGACGATGCCGGCCGACGTCTTGCCTAAAGCCACTTGCAGCACCGAAAGCCCCGCCTGCGCCACCGTCGCGAATCCGAGCCCGGCTACCGAGGCCCACCACTCCGCGACGTGCAAATTCTGCTGCAGGTAGACCAGGATCAGCAGCAGCTTCGCCGACCGGTAGAACTCCACCAGTGCCCAATCCACCCTCGTTGCCGTGATCGTGGAAAGCAGCGCCGCGCCCAGGAACGGCAGGAACCAAAGCCAGGTATCGCGCCCGCCGGGAGCCCTCTCGTCCGAGCGCCGCGAAAGCATCCATTGAATCAGCAGGGCGGCGAGGAAGATGTCGCTGAGGATGCCGTAGAGCCCCATGAAATCCGTCTGGCTGTCGTTGGGAAAGAGGAAAAATGCCTTGCCGTATGTGAGCGAGACGATCCATGCAAACAGCAGGACGCACCTCGGCCGGCGTGAGAAGCCCGCGATGCCTAAGGCCACCGCGCACCCGGTCAGCAGAATGAAATTTCGCGGCGAGAGCTCCGAGCTCGCCAGCCCGATTACACATGCTGCGATGCCGACCAGCGCGGCCACCAGCAGCCGCATCGTCCCTCCGCCCACCGACTCCAGGAACCCGAGGTTCATGCCAGTCCGCCCCCTTGCGCCGCCGAGGCGCGCCGTGACGCCTTCGCGCACCCGCCGAGCACTTCTTCGTAAATCGCTGTCAATCGGTCCACGTGGCGGTCCCAGGTGTAAAACTGGGCCTTGGCCGCGTTCAGCCGCCCGATCTCCCGCGTCCGTTCGGGGTTCCCGAGCAGCGACCGCAGGGCATTCACCATTCCGGAGACGTCTTCGGCGTCCGTGTGGAAACCCTCGAACGGCAGCGGGATGCTGGAAACGATGGCGCATCCGGATGCCATCGCCTCGATCACCGTCAGGCCGAATGTTTCCGCCTTCGAGGGCAGCAGGCAAACCTGCGCGCGGCCGTAGGCCTCTTCTAGAGCCTGGCCCGTGAGGAAGCCCAGAAACTCGACGTTGGAGGGAGCGTCGCGGCGTACGGACTCTTCGTCCTTCCCCCAACCCATCACGCGAAAGCGCACCTCCGGCAGTTCGCGGGCCGCCGCGAGCACCTGGTGAATTCCCTTGCGCACATCGAGCTTGCCCGCGAAGAGAACCACGGGCTCCTTGGGCAGGTCCGCGCGGTAGCGTTCCACCCGAATACCAGGGGGAATCGCCACCGCGGATTCGCGGCGCGCGCCGAGCCGCACTCCGGTCTCCAGCGAGTAATCGCTGAGAAATACCAATTTCGCGAACCGGCGCCTTACGATCATCCGCTCCCAGGCAATTCGCGCCGCGGCGCCAATGCCCGGGTGCATCTCCTTCCACGCCTCCTGAAACAGCCCGAGCACATGGCAGACCACCGGCTTTCCGGTAATTCTTCCGGCCAGCAACGAGGGCGCGGCGGCATGGAATGTCGAGGTCTGGATCAGGTCCGCATCGCGGGCCAGCGCGGCAATGCGCGGCGCGGCCAGGTTCAGCCGGAACTTGCCGACCGGCAGCCTGACCGTACGGATCTCTTCGAAATGCTCCACCGCCGGATCACCGGCCGTGAGAACCGTAAGCTCGATACCGCGGCGCAGCAGGCCGCGCGCCATCTCGAGCAAAATGTACTCGCCGCCGCCCGCGAAGTCCGGCGCAAACGCTTCATGTGTCAGCAGGACTCGCATCTTCAAGCCACCTGGCGGCGGTACATCTCCTCGTACCTCGGCCCCACCACGTCCCAGCCGAATTCCTCGGCGCGGCATCGGCAGCGCCCGGATAGTGTCGGGTCTTCGTGCAGCCGCAGCGTCTCGATAATGGCATCGGCCAGACCCACTTCGTTGGTCGCTTCGCCCATCGTCGAGCCCGGTTCGAACAGAGTACCGGTCCCGGGCGACAGGATCTCCGGCAATGCGCCGTGGCGGGTCGCTACCACCGGGGTGCCGCAAGCCAACGATTCAATCAGCACCATGCCGAAAGAGTCGAAAAGGGAAGGCAGCACTGTGGCCGCGGCCGCGCCGTAGAGAGCCGGAAGATCGTCCACGGTGCCTCTCCCTAGAAACTCCACATCGCGCAAAACCTCCGGCTGCGCCGAGGCGGCGAACTCCGCGCGCATCGCTTCCGGCATATCTCCCGAGTACTGCAGGATCGCCGTGGGAATCCGCTTCTTCACCAGGTGAAAGGCCGCCATGAGCACCCGCGCGCCCTTCCTTCGCTCACCGAAGGCGCCTACGCAAAGAATGCGGGGGCGGTCGAGCTCCCGCGACGTGCTGACGGGGAAGCGGTGCATGTCGCACGGCACGGGCAGCAGATGCGCGCTGCGGCGGAATTCCTTTTCCAGATGCTCCAGCGCCAGCCGCGAAGGGGCCACCACTTCGGATGCATGCCGCATGGAAAACTGGAGCGCCGCATAATCCCACGGCCGCCGCTGATAGAACCGCTTGATCGGGATCCCCGTGACATGCACGATGTAGCGCCGCGTGGAGAACATCTGAGCCAGGCCGGCGGCGCACGCGTCCCAGAAGTAGAGGCAGTGCACGATGTCGAACCGGTTGCCGAGCATGAATGGCAGGCAGCGGATCGGGAACGTCTTCTCGGGCGCAATCCGCATCAGCTTCGCGGCCCCCGCCACCTGCGGTTTGCGAATGATTACCAGCCGCTCGCCGCGGCTGATCTCTTCTCTGGCGCTCGGCGTCGAGGTCAGCACCGTCACGTCGTGGCCGCGGGACACAAGATACGAGGAGAGCTCGTGCAGGAAACGCTCGGACCCGCGCCGGACATACGGCCAGCTGAACGGATTGGTCAGAAGGATCTTCATGGCCGGGCCGCTGGGAGTCATAAGACCAGCGTCCGATAGCGCACGCTGGTGTACATCAACGCGCAGAATAAAAGGAGTGCCCTGATCGAGCCGCCCGCCAGCCGCACCGCGCGCATCCCGAAGTTGAGGTGCCGCCCGCCCTCCAGGTACTTCGCCACCAGGAAAGGTACGGCCAGCAGCAGCCAGGGCCAGCCCCGGAACGCGCTCAGGACGAATCCCGCCAGCATGAGGTCGAACAGGGCCGTCATGCGTGTACAGAAGATGCGCCCCACCAGCAGGTCGCGGCGAATGCCCGGGTGCCGCTTCACCACGCGCCCCCAGGAACAGGCGCGCAGCGGCTCGAGCAGCCACGAGCGAAACGAGCTCGGGACAATCTTGTGGACCACCATCGCGCCGCCGCAAAAGCCGCTGCGGTAGCCAAGTTCGAGGACACGGTAAGCGAGGTCGGTGTCCTCTCCCCAGACCGGACCCTTCAGTACGGAGATCAGGCTCTCATCGAAGCCGCCCGCCCTCAGGATGGCTTCGCGCCGGTAGAAAATATTGCACGTTTCGGCGTAGGTCTTGCGCGGATTCACGTTCAGTGTGTGATGGAAGACCGGCCGGCGTGCCTGCTCTTCCGACACAGTCCGGCCGTATACCACTCCGACGCCTTCTGTGAATGCCGCCGCAGCCGCCGTCAGCCAGCCCGGCGAGACCGCACAATCGGAATCGGTGAAAGCCACCAGATCGCCCGTGGCGCATTTCACGCCGAAATTCCGGGACACCGAGGGCAGTTTCACCTCAGACGGATTGCGGAAGCAGCGGGCCGCGATCTTCCCGCGCTCAGCCAGGGCACAGGCTTCTTCCCAGGCGCCGTCGGTCGAGCCGTTGTCTACTACGATCACTTCGAAGCGGTCGCGTGGATATTCCAGCGCTTCGAGCGCGGCGATCTGCTGCCGCACGTAATCCCGGCGATTGAAGATCGGGACCACCACCGAAATGAAGGGCAGCTCGCTCATTGGGTCAGTTCGAGTGCCGTCACCGATATCGGCGGAAAGGTATAGGAGAAACTTTCGCCCGCGCGTACCGAGGCGATCTCTCTGGTTATCACCGTGCCCGGCCGGCCCTGATAGAACATCGCATTCCGCGGCGCCTCCTTTTGCCTTGCCCACTGCAGTCCCGGCACCGAGGGGAGATCGTTGCCGTTGTTGGCGTCGAGGCTCGACGCCGCGAGCACCCATCCCCGCGCCTCGGGCCGCGGTTTCATTCCGCGGATGCGGATCGAGGTATTCACCGCCGTGGTCGTCCCGCGATTGACCACGATCAGCGAGAGCCGCTTATGGTCGGAGCTCAGACTCGCCACCGCGTCGAGTAGAGGAACGTCGTTCAGGCGCGCGATATTGCCGACCTCGGGAGAGTCGAACGTCGGGCCGGACGCGTCCACGCGAACCAGTTCGCTGCCGAAATGATGGGTATACATCTGCAGCGCGTAGTAGCTCGGCTTGGGGTCTCCGTTCGCGTCGATCCACCCCATGAACGAGGCTTCGGTCAGCTTGAAAAACGTGGCCAGCGAAGTCTGCGGCGAACGCAGGAATGCCTGCATGGCGCCCGCGGCAAACAGGGCGGAACCCATGGTCTTGGTATGGCCGACCCACGGATCCAAGGGCAGGATGTGGAAGAGCGGCCCCCACTCGGTGACCGCCAGCTGAATCCGGCCGGCCTTGCCGCCGCCGTAGGTCCGGACCTGGGCGGCCACGGCGTCCAGATTCTGGGAGATGAGCGTGGGGAATGCGAGCAGTGCGCGATAGACGTCGTCGAAGGAAGCGCGGCTGGCGCTCGCCCAGAGCGGGCCATAAGCATCGTGCACCGCGAGATAGTCCATCTGCGGGGCCGCGGTCTGCAGGAGAACGCGATCCCAGTTGTCGTCGGTGACGGCAATGTACTTTCCCGTATTGTGGCCGCCCGAGGCGAGCAGGACGATCGACGGATCCGCCTGTTTCATCGCCGAGGCGAAAGCCAGGTAGCGGCGTGCGAACTCCTGCGGCGTCATGCTGGAGGCCGCGGTTGCGCGGTTACCCGGCTTCCCGTAGGGCTCGTTGCCGATCTCCCAGTAGTGAACCCGATAGGGCTCGCTCGAGCCGTTGCGCGCGCGCTCCCTGTTGCCGGGCGCGTTGCAGTAGCGGACCCAATCGGCGGCCTCCTGCGGACTGCCGGTCACGATGTTGACTTCGAGCAGCGGTTCGGCGCCGATCATGCGGCAGAAGCGAACCAGTTCATCGGTTCCGAACGCATTGCCCGATTTGCCCGAATCGGCCACGTGAGATCGTACCGGGCGTTGCGCGCTGGGACCCACGCCGTCGCGCCAATGGTAGTAGTCTGCGAAGATGCCGCCGGGGAATCGCACCAGCGATACGCCCAGGTCTTTCGCGGCAGCCAGAATCGCGGGTTTCGGACGATTCTGCGCGGCGTCCCATACGCCGTTCCCGTTGTTGATCCACTCGACGTTCGTGCCGTAGAGCGTTCGAGGGATGGAGCGGATCACCTGCGAGACGTCGATCGCCAGGCTCGCCTCGGCCGCTTCGGCGCCCCGCGCGGGTACGGGTTGCCCGCCCCCCGTCTCGAGGCCGAAGGAGACGTCGTCGAACCATGCCCGGCCGCTGGTCCCCTTCACCGCGCACGCGACCAGAACCTGTGCGGCATTCCGGTCCACTTCCATGCTCTGCGACTGCACCTCGAAGCCGGAGGTCGGTCCCGGCTGCTCCAGCATCACGTTGCCGAGCGGCTGAAACCCCGGGCCCACCGCGAAGGCCAGCACCACGGCCGTGGCGCCGCCCGCCGCTTTCACGGCAGCGCGCAGTTGCACCCGGCGTCCCGCCAGGTCGCGCGCCGGAATCAGTTGACCGAAGCCGAAGAGATGATTCGAATCGGTATTGCGCCCGTTCGGCGCCAGCTCGAGCGCAAAACGGCCGCTGGCCGCATTCGTGTCGAGTCGCGCGCTGCCCTTCGATCGCAGATTCTGATCGAGGCTCCAGCCGCTCGGGAGGCCGGAGCGCTCCTCTTCGAATCCGGGGTTCGATAGCACGTTCGACTGCGCGAAGGCGGTCGCCAGCAGCAATCCTGCCGCCAGCCATCTCCCTCGCCGCATTGCGCCGTGTGTCCGCATCGCCATCAGAATTCGGTCAGCGATCCGTGCCGCTTCGCCGCTTGCACCGCCAGGCTGAAGCTGATCAAACCTGCAGGCAGCAGGACGCCCGCGAAGATCGTGAGTTTGAGGATCACCGGGGCCAGATCCGAAAGGTTCGCGCCCATCAGCAGCGCCCGGCGCATACCGTCGAGCGCGTGCTTCAGCGGAATCAGTTCCGCCGCGCGCTGCAGCCAGACCGGCAGGACGGTGCTCGGAAAGAGCACGCCGCCGAGCAGCAGTACCACGTATCCGAAGCTGGTGATGATCGCATCGCCGCGCTTCACCACCATCACGATGCTCGACCAGAGGATGCCGATCCCCATGAAGCACATGATGGTCAGCAGGAAGAGCACAATGCTCGCGAGCACATTGGCGTGTCCCAGGCTGACCCCGTAGAGGACGCTGCCCACCGCCAGGTAGAGCACGAACCGGAACGCACTGAAGCAGTAGCTCCACAGGGAAGAGTAGATCAGCATCAATGGCAGTCGCACCGGTGACATCAGCGTCGCTTCCAGCGTGCCGGACAACTGGCCTTCGCGAATCTCGCGCGCGAAAGTCGTCAGGCTGACGCCCGCGCAATCGGTCAGCGCCACGCCGATCAGCAGGAAGCCGAGAAAGCTGCCGCCATACTGCTGGAACGCCGGCATCGGTGTCGGGCCGAGGCTCTTCCCGATGAAGTAGATCAGGCCGAGAATCAGAATGTTGCCAAGTAACTGGACGGCGAATGAGATCCGGTAGCTGACCGCCGTAATGGCGTCTCGTTTTAGAAAAGCCCAGGCGAGTCTCACTTGCCGGCTCCTTCCTCGCTCATCACCAGCGAGCAGAAAACGTCGTCGAAGGGCACGTGTTCGGCATCGCAGCGGGCCACCCGGAGCCCCGCGCCCAGCAGGCGGGAGAGCGCCAGCGAAAGGCCATCGCTGTTGCGTCTGGCGCAGACTTTGAAAATGCGCGCCTCGTCTTCGCCCGCCTCTTCTTCCATCGAGAGCAGGCCCTGCTCGTTATCGGGGGTAAGATTCACGGAAGTTACGGATGGGGCGCAGATCACCTGGTGCAGCGCATAATCCCGTTTGTCCCAGCGGCGCCGGATCTCCGCCACCGTGCCCTGCGCGATTACCGCGCCCTTGTTGAGGATCAGGATGCGGTCGCACAGCATCTCGGCTTCATGCAGCTGGTTCGTCGCCAGGATGCGGGCCTGTTTCGCCCACCGGGTGCGATTCTCCACGATCCAGGTGCGGATGCGGTGCGCGCTCAGCGGGTCGAGGCTGCGGGTCGGTTCGTCATAGAGCGCCACCAGCGGATTGGTCAGCAGGCCGCGGGCGATCGCCATCTTCTGCTTCATGCCCGACGAGTAGCCGAGGTACGGTTTGTTGCCCGCGTCGGTCAGCCCGAGGATTGCCAGCAGCTCTTCGATGCGAACGGCTCCATCCTTCTTGGATAGGCCGTAAAGATTCGCGAAGAACGAAAGGTTCTGGCGGCCCGTCAGGCGCCAGTAAAAGCTGCGCTCGTCGCAGGTGACCAGGCCCAGACGCCGGCGCGCCCAGATCGCGTGCTCGGTGACATCGCGGCCGAATAGTTTGACGCTGCCGCTGGTCGGATAGAGCAGCGTAGAGATGATTTTCAGCAGCGTGGTCTTGCCCGCGCCGTTGGGGCCCAGCAGGCCGAGCGTCTCGCCCTCGCGTAGTTCGAAGGAGACGCCCCGCAGGCTCTCGGTTACCGTCACGTTGCGGCGGATCCATCCCTTTCGCGTGTACTGCTTGCGAACCGACTCGAGCGCCAGGGCGACTTGCGGCGCTCCGCCCGTCTCCTGGTTCGCCCCGCCTGTTTGTACCGCTGTTTCGACCGTCATAGCACCAGTTCTCGGAAACGAATGCTCCCATAGACCAGCCCGGCGCAGCAGAAGCCCTGCCGGATCGTCATCAGGAGAACCCAGCCGGCCAGCTTGGCCGGAGGAAATGGATAACGCCGCTTGCACGCCCGCGCCGTGTAAAAGAAGAAGGGTAGCGTGAGCAGCAGGAACCACGGCTTGCCGAACACGGCGGCCAGAAAAACGCCGCCCGCCAGCACGTAAAACGGCACGTTGAGCGCCGTCATGAACAGGCTCCACCGCAAGAGACGCGGCCGCAATCCCGGATGCCGCTTGACCAGCGCCGGCACCACGAAAAGCCGGAAAGGCTCCATCACCCAGTTCAGCGCCGTCTGCGGCTCGATCTGGTGGTAGACCACCATCTCCCGCACGAAGACCGATTCGTACCCGGCTTCTTTGATTCGCCATGCCAGGTCGGTATCCGCGCACTCGACCTGTCGATTGCGAAAGTTCCGGAAGCAGAGGCTCACTTCGAAGCCGCCGAACTCGAGGAAGACGTCCCTGCGGAAGATCGCGTTCTGCGCCGGGTAGGAAGGATGCTCTTCCGTCACCGCGTCGTGCGACCGGGAAAAGTAGGTCACCTGCTGCTCCGGCTTGTGGAAGATCGACCCGGTGGCGATCGCCACGCGCTCCGACGTGAAAGCCGCGACGCCTGCTTCCAGCCACTGCGGCGAGACCCGGCAATCGCTGTCTGTGAAGGCGATCAATTCTCCGCGCGCGAAGCCTGCCGCGACGTTGCGGCAGCGTGCCGGGCCGCCGTTGTCGGGCATCGGATGGTAAATCAGGTTGCCCGGAAACCGCCCTGCGAATTCGGCCACCAGGCCGGATGTTCCATCGGTCGATCCGTCATCGCAGACGATCACCTCGTACTGCTCCGGCGGGTAACTCTGGTGGAGAAGGGATTCGAGCACATCGGCGAGCAGTTCCCGCCGGTTCCACGTCGGGATGATGACCGAGACTCGAATGCTGGATTTCATCGTCATGGGGCCACGCTTCGCTTAGCTCAGGAACAGCCTTTCGATCCACCCCGGGACGAATCGTTTCTCCCGGTTGAGGACGGTTCCGACGATTTCGATGCCGCCTTGATGTACGCTCTGCTGAAAACGCGCCAGGGCCTTATCGCTGCTGCGGCCCGCGCGTACCACTAGCAGCATGCGCGGAATGACCGCGCCCACGCTCAGGATGGCGCCGTATTCGGTGGGGGGCGGAGCGTCCACCAGCACCAGGTCCACCGTCGTCGCGGCGTATTCCAGAATCTCCGTCATCAACGGAGCGAGTTGCTTCTGCGGCGGGCACCGCTTCGCGCATGCCGCCAGCACGTGTACGCCGTTCGGCAGTTTTTGCACAGCCTCCGGTAGCTGCGCCGAACCGCGGGCTACCTCTTCGAGCGTGCGGTATGGATCGAGCTTCAGCCGTTTCACGAACCGCGGCCTCCAGAAGTCGAGCTCCACCACCAGCGGCCGCACTTCGCAACGCGAGCACAGCGCCTGCGCGACCTGCAGCGCCACCGTGGTCGTTCCCGCGCCGCGGCAAACACCCGAAATCAGGAGACTCCTCTGGTCTCGCGCCCGCAAAGCGTTCGCCAGAATCGCAGCGGTTTTCCAGTATCCCTCTTCAGTTCGCGCCATGTTACTCCGAAGGTGCCTGGATCAGCCGGGGACGCCTGCCCGATGGGATTGCGGCGATGACCGGAATTCCCAGCGCCAGTTCCAGTTGCTCCGGGCGATAAACCCGCCGATCGTACAACTCGAGCAATGCCATCCAGACGATCGCAGCCAGCAGACTGGCGATCGCGGCAAGCGAGAATAGCAGCGTCTTTCGCAGGCCCGCCGGCTGTAGTATGTCGATTGCCGGCTGAATCACGATGACGTTGCTGATGCGCAGCCTCTCCAGCGCATCGGCCGCCTTCGCCTCCTCCAGTTTGCGGCGGTAAAACTGCAATGATTCTTCGGCCGCACCGCTGTCCCGGTGCATCGCGACCCAGGCCATCTGCTTGTCATGTAGCGCCGTGAGCTGCGCTTGCAGGCCGGCCAGCGTCTTCCTGCGCGCTGCCAGATCGTCCTGCTTGATCGAGAGCGTCGTGCGCAGATTGGCCGCCAGCATGCCCAGCAGCACATTGAACTGCTGCCGGTTGTTTTGAATCTTCTCGCCCGTATCCAGTTGCGTCATGCGCAGCGCCTCGCGCTCCTGTTGGAGCTGCGCGATCTGCCGCAGGATCCCGCTCGGGAACGAGTCGCGGTCGAAGTCTCCCAGCTTCCCCAGGTTCGGATCGGGATTCTTAAGCTCGGTGTCCAGTTGCTTCACCCGGTAATCCGCATCCCTGGCCGCGATCTCGGCTTCCTTTTCGGCGGCTTCGGTCTGCATGATCTGGCGGATCAGCTGCGTCTGTTGTTCCTGCAGCAGGCTGATGTCGCCGGTGGCTTCGAACTTCTGGATGCTCTGTTCGGCTTTCGCCAGTTGCGAGGAGTTGCGCTCGACGCCGCTCTCGAAGAACGGCACCGCCTGGTCCTGGTAAAGCTTCGGCCGGAACTCCATGTAAAGATCGAGCAGGCGGTTCAGCACGAAGGCCGCGGCGTGTTTCTGGGGCAGAGCCATCTCCGCCGAAAATACATTGCTCTCTTTTTCGGCCTTCACCTTCAGCCCGCCCTTCAGCAGGTTGATGGCGCGGTCGCGCGGCGGTGTCTTCTCCCGCAGGCCGAAGCGGATCAGCGTGTCATCGGTCCATGTCTGCACGCCCTCCACCATCCGTTTGACCTGCCACCGGATCAGCGGCACTCCGCCGGCCGGACGGGGAGGCTCGGGCGGCGTCTTGTCGAGTCCCATTTCATCGACCAGCCGCGCCAGTAGCGCCGTATTCTGCAGAATCTCGACTTCGCTGTTCACTTCCTGGTAGCGATAGCCGATCACCTGCGGAGCTCCGCCCACCACCGTCGCCGGCGGCGCCTGCTCCTGTCCGAGTTTCACCAGCACTTTGGCGTCCGCCGAGTATAGGTCTTCCCGAACGCAGAAGACCCAAACCGCCGCCGCCAGCAGCCCCACGCCGAGTACGACCAGGCCGCTCCACTTGTGCTTGAACAGCACGAAGGCCACGTCGCTTGAAGATAACTGAGCCTTGGAATTCTCCATCTGGTCCTTTACGGAATCACCACTTGGTAGCTTTGCCCGCCGAGAAGGTACGTGAAACCCATATTGAGGGAGATGGGCTGGAGTTGCTTGAGATATTGATCGACAAACTGGTCAAGCTTTGCGATACGCGATTTCGGCACGAACACGACGTCGAACGGATGCAGCTCGACATCTTCCGCCCCCTTGTTGAGCACCGCCTCCACGTTCAGGCGAGTCAACTGCGGGGTGTTCCTTCCGTTATTGTGAAGGATAATGATCTCCTTGGTCTTGGCCGTGGATTTGAAGCCGCCGGCATAGAAGATCGCCGCCGTCGCCCGCATCCTGCCGTTCATCGTGATCATCCGGGGCTGGTTGACCTCTCCGCCGACGAAGATGTTCTGGTTCACGAAAGAGGTCACCAGCACCGTGACACGCGGATTGCGAAATTGCGTGGCGTAGGCTTTGTGAATGATGTCGCCGAGTTCCGCGGGCCGGACGCCGGCAGCCATCACTTCGTCCATCAGCATCACGGAAATGCGCCCGTCCGGCCGGATCTTGACCTTCTGCGTCAGCTCCGGCATGTTGTACACGCGGATCTCCAGCTCGTCGCCCGCTTGCAACAGGTATTCGGCGGCGGCAGGAGCGGGATTGACCACTACCTGCTGCTGCGGGGCCGGAGCCTGGCCGCCTGCCGGTTCCGCGGACGGCTGCGTAGTTTGCGCGAAGATGCCGGGGATCCACATCGCGGCGACCAACAAAAGGGAACCCGGGGCCGAATGCCGCATGGTTTGCATTTTTAGCATTTGATCACAGGCTCAGCGCCTATGCACCGGCGACCGCTGCTACCTCCCTTGCCACCGGTTCGATCGATTCGTAGGCACGCACCTGCCACGCCAGTTGGACTCGGGTCACCAGCTTGCTGAGGCCCTTGATGTCCGCCGTCCAGACCTGGAATGCCTTGCGTAGTTCGCGCGCTCCGGTCGGCGAAATCCGGAATTCGAACTCTTGCGGCCTCCTCAGGTGGTAAGGCGCAAAGTCTTTCGGCGCCCCATCGGCCAGCCATCGTTGGATGTCATAGGAGAGCACGGCGCACGACGGCGCCACCACCTCATCGATGGTGCGGCCGTGGGCGTGCGAATGCAGAACGTAGCTCGTGAGACTCTCCCAGAACTCGGCGAACCCCGGAATGCCCGCCGCCGAGCCGCCTTCCTCGATCAACTCCAGGGCCGCCCGGGCTCCCAGTTTAGAGATTTCCGGCCAGAGATGGAAGCTCGCGATCGCGCGGTACTTGTGCATCAGATTGTCGCCGATCTCGCCCCCCAGCAGGCGCGGAAACGCTTCCTCCCGCGAATAGGCCTCAATGAGGGCCTCCGGCGTGGGGTAGAGTTCGTGCCGCGTCTCGTCGATGAACTCGTCCATGTAGGCGCGAATCGCCCCCTCGTCCGCCTCCATCAGCGCCAGCACGCGGTCCAGCCATTGCGAACGCCGCACCCCGAAGCCCTGCATGAAGAGCAGGATGTTTTCGAGCAGATTGTCGCGCCAGTAGGCCGCGCTGACAAGGGCAAACTTCCGCGACTGCAGGTAGTCTTCGAAGGTGAGGGTGTCGGTTTCGACCACCACTTCCTCCATATCCATCACCTTCTCGCCGCCATAAACGCCGAAGTTCTTCGGGCCGATGCGGAACTTCGTGGTGAACTTGAAACTCTGCCGCGATTCGTTGGTCTCGAGCTCGGAACCTTTGAGCAGGAGCAGTTGGAAATTGGTCACCTGGCTCGCTCCGCCGTCGAGCAGCTTGTGAATCGAGCTGACGTGGGACTCCAGCGTTTCTCCTGGAAGTCCCAGGATGAGGTCCGAATTCGATCGCAGCCCGCGGCCCCGAATGTACATCAGCAGTTGCTCGTAGGCTTCCAGTTTGATCGTCGACCGCTTGACGTTCTTCAGCACGGTCTCATCGAGCGACTGCACCGCCTGGTAGACTACCAGCGCGCCGCCCACCTTCTCGACCGAGCGCACAATGCGGTCGGCGCGATTCTTGCCGGTGGTGGCGTCAATATAGTTCGGCCAGCCGAAATCGCGCTGCATTTTCCCGATGTGTTCGGAGATCTCCACATCGCGCTCGAACATGCCGAAGTTGGAATCCGCGATGCGCAGCGTTCCCATTGACGGGCTGCGATCGCGGATCTTCCTGGCGATGTAGGTGATCTCTTCCTTAATGCGTTCGATGCTGAAGTTGTGAACCTTGGTGTACCAGCTCGTGCCCTGTACGCAGAACGTGCAGGTGAACGGGCAGCCGCGGTTGGTCTCGATCATGGGCGCCAGCGCGCCATCGAAAAACTCGTCCTGAATGCCGGTGAGAAACGGTGAAGGAATCTCCGGGATCTCGGCTTTGCGGGGCCACATCTTCTGCAGGATCGCGCTGCCGTCGGCCGCGCGGTAGAGGCACGAGGGAATCTCGCGGAGTCCCAGTTTGCGAAGGTCCCTGCCGGCATCGAGATAGTGCCGCAGTGCTTCAGCCGCCAGGTAGTCGCCTTCGCCGAGCACATAGAGGTCGATCTCCGGGTGCTGGTTGAAATATTCCACCCGGCGCTCGTCCTCGATCGGGACGTTCGGGCCGCCCATCACTACGAACATATCCGGCTTCCGGCGCTTGGCCAGCTTCGCCACGTGGAAACTCAGATTCTCGTTCCACTGGTAGTTGCTCAGCATCAGGACGTCGGGCGGATCGTGTTCGATCGCGTCAAGCAGGCGGTCCGGATAAGCGAACAGCCGCGACGAAACCTCCGGCAGGTCGCGGTCCATCACCGCTTTCATGTACGCCACGCCCAGCGGCATACAGTCGTTCGCCAGTACCCCCAAATAGTTGTATCGAAGGTCCGCAAGAAATACGTTGGTTCTCATCTCTTTGCTCCGATTCCAATCTCTGCTAACTCAGCGCTTCGGCCGTCTCCGCCGCGGTCGCCCTGGCGGAAGGGTGTGCGCCCAGTTCGTCGAGCGCGGCGTCGATCCGCGCTGTAAATGTCTCCCAGGAATACCGGCGCGAGTGCTCGTGACCACGCCGGCCCATGCGGAGTGCCGCTTCCGGATCCTTCGCCAATTCGGCCATGCGGCTGGCGAATGCGTGCGGATCCGGCTCCTCCAGAAATCCCACGCCCGGAACGACGGTCTCACGCGGACCGCCGGCATTCACGGCAATCACCGGTTTCCCGAAGGCCATTGCCTCCAGAGGTACGATTCCCCAGTCTTCGTTGAAGGCCGTAAAGAGCACGCCGTAACAGGAGCGGTACAACTCCGCCAGTTCCTCGTCCGAGGGGAAAATGCGGAACTCCACTGGAAGATCCGCGGCGGCGCGCCGCAATCCTTCCAGATACGGTTCGCTCTTCTTATCCACGATGCCGGCGATCACCAGCCGGAAGTCGCGTGCATCGGCGGAGGTCTCCCGGAACTTGCGGAATGCCTCGATGCCGAGCTCGATGTTCTTGGTCCACATGATTCGCCCGGGAATCAGGAAGAACCGGTCGAAGCGGCTGCTCGGCGCCGGCGAGTCCACGCCCAATCCGACGTGCAGAACTTCGAGATCCTGTTCGGCCGCAAGGCCGCCCGCGGCTGCCCTTCGTAGGGCCTCGCCGCTGATACAAAAGACCCGGCGATAGCGCCGCCAGGCGCGCCGGTCCAGAGCCTGAAAAAACTTCGAGCCCAGGCGGATTGCCAGGCGTGCCGCCAGTCCCTTGCCGTGGAAAGCGCGCATCCGGTATTCCGGGTCGAACACCAGGCGCAGCGGCGTCAAACAAACGCACAGCGCCGGCTT
This sequence comes from Terriglobia bacterium, assembly GCA_963796675.1. Taxonomy (GTDB): domain Bacteria; phylum Acidobacteriota; class Terriglobia; order Bryobacterales; family Bryobacteraceae; genus CAWCDJ01. Next base: position 580,280 of record CAWCMS010000005.1, on the reverse strand, counting down.
CGCATGGTTGCGGAAGACTACCAGGTCTCCCAGGCCTTCGCACACCACCACCAGCGCGTCATAATCCTCTACCGGCAACCGGAGCCGCAATAGCCTTCCCGCGGCGCGCGCTACCGCCCCGATGCTGCGATCGACCGGCACGCGGCCCACTTCCACTACCCGGCGGTTCGAGAAGCCCGGAAATGTCTGCTTCGGCGCGAAGTGGCTGGTGAACAGCGTCCACTCGTGGCGGCTGCGTCCGCTCAATTCCAGGATCACGCGTTCCGCGCCGCTGGTCAGATAGATCCAGGGATAGTACAGCGCCACGCGCATCAGGCGGCGCCCCTCCCCGCCGGCGCGGCCGCGCGCTGGTAAACCGTCTCTTCCAGTCCCTCTTCGAGCGAGAAGCGGGGTTCCCATCCCAGAATGTTTCTCGCCTTTTCCGACCCGATGGCCGCGTCGGAAGTTTCCTCGGAGGCATCGGCCGCGCACGTCGGCCGCAGCTCCGGACTACCCATCAGGCGCTGCACGATGGCGGCGACCTCGAACACCGTGGCGCGGCGGCCCGAGCTGAAGTTGAACGTCTCGCCGCTCAGTTCCACGCGGCGCGCCAGTTGTTCGGCCGTCCGCAGCAGTCCGTCTACAGCGTCGCGCACGTAGAGATAGTCGCGGAGCGCCCGGCCGGTCGAGCGCAGCACCAGCCTCTCGCCGCGCTCCGTCGCTCCTATCAATTGCGGAATCAGGCGGCCGGAGTTAGGGTCGCCGCCGCCGAATATGTTGGTCCACCGCGTGACCGCCACCGGCAGGCCGTAAGTCTGGGAGTAAGTCCGGGCAATCAGGTCCGCGCAGGTTTTCGATACCGCATAAGGATCCTTGCCGTGAACGGGGGAGTCTTCCGCCACTGGCTCCGGCGACGTTCCATAGACTTTACCCGAAGACATGGTGACCACTTGCCCGGCCCCGCTCTGCCTGGCCGCTTCCAGCAACTGCCAGGAGCCCCTTACGTTCACTTCGAATGTGGACAACGGATCGGCCTTTGCCGCGGTCACCTGTGTCTGCGCGCCGAGGTGAAAGACCACCTGCGCTCCATGCGCGTCGAGAGCGCGGCGCAGGCCGTCGAAGTCACTCAAGCCGCCCGGCACCCGGAAGAGCGAAACCGGCGCCGCGACGGTCGCGGACCGGTTACGGCTCAGAACCGCCACCTTGCTTCCCAGTCCCGCCAGTTCCTCGGAGAGCCACTTTCCGACCAGGCCCGTTCCACCCGTGACGAACACTCGCCGGTCCCTCCAGAACGAGGCGTCCCGAGCTATCATTGGCTGGCTCCGCGGGCAGCGGCGTTCCGCCTCGCTGCGGGTATCTGCATCCATGGCGGGCTGCCCGCGCCATAGATGAGTTCCATCTCCTGCTGGTCCTTGCTCGTATCGAGGGATTTCCAGAAGCCTTCGTGTTGGTATGCGAACAGTTCTCCCATCGAAGCCAGCGCCGGAAGCACGTCGACCTCGAGGTTTCGTCCGCGCCAGGAATCGAAGGCGCGGCGGTGGAACACGAAAAACCCGGCATTGATCCAGTAATCGCGGATGGTCGGCTTCTCGCGGAATTTCTCCACGCGGCCGTCGGCTCCGAAATCCACCGTGCCGTATTGCGAGCGCAAAGGCACGGTGGTCACCGTGGCCGCTCCGCCCGAAGCATCGTGGAATGCGAGCAGTTCGTGCAGGTGCACATTGCCTAAGCCGTCGCCGTAGGTCGCGAGAAACGTCTCCCCGACGTGAGGCGCGCAGCGCTGAATGCGCTCGCCGGTATCGGAACTGTCGCCTGTGTCGAGCACCTTCACGTTCCACTCGGGAAATCGGCCGTGAAAGTAGTCGGTTAGCACCTCTTTGCGATGGCCCGCCGCCAGCACAAAATCGCGGAAGCCTTGAGCCGCGAAGGTACGCATCAGGTGGATAATAATCGGCGTACCGGCGATCGGCATCATGACTTTCGGAAAATACTCACTGAACGGATAGGCCCGTGTCCCCTTCCCCCCACAGAGAATGACGACTTCCATCGGTTCCTCCTCCCGAATTAGGTCAGTACGCGCCCCTGCCGGACAGCACGGCCGGGATGGTTCGTAATAACAGTTTGGCGTCAACCAGCAGCGACCACCGGTCTACATACTGCAGGTCATACTTCATCCATCGAGTGAACTCCACGTCGTTTCGGCCGTTCACCTGCCAGAAGCAGGTCAGGCCGGGACGCATACTGAAGCGCCGCCGGAATTCCCCGTCGATCGCGTCGGACTCGCGAACCGGCAGGGGCCGCGGTCCGACCAGACTCATCTCCCCTTTGAGAACGTTCCAAAGCTGCGGCAATTCATCCAGGCTGAACTTACGCAGGATCCGGCCCGCCGCGGTAATCCGCGGATCCGAAAATTGTTTATAAACAGGTCCGGCCATCACCGTATGCGAGGCCAGGGCGGGCAGGAGTGCCTCGGCGCCGCAAATCATCGTGCGGAACTTGTACATGGTGAAGCGCCGGCCTCGCAGCCCTACGCGCGTCTGCTTGAAGATCACCGGGCCCACCGACGAGAGCTTCACCGCAATCGCGCACACCAGCATCAGCGGCGAGGACAACAGCAGCAGGCCGCCCGATAGCAGCACATCGAAAATGCGTTTCACCACAAGCCCGGTGTCCCGGCTCGGCCCGACCGCAAAGCTCATCGAGCCGTAGAATTCCTCGGCCCGCGTGGAGGCCCGCTCTTTGTACAGAGTGCCGAACAGGATGCGAGCCACCACGCCATAGCGCTCGCAAATGTGGATCGTGATCTGTTCTTCGGGCAGTTCGTCCGGATCGATGGCGAGAACCACTTCGTCGATCACGTGCGACTGCAGCACCTTTTCCAGATCGCCGCCGACCGCCGCGCCCTCCGGGTATGTCCGGTAGAAACGCTCGCTGCAGGGTCCGTCGCCCACCATGGCGACGCGCAGACCCCAGGCCGTATGCTCCTGGAATCCGGCCTGGATCTCGTCCGCCGCGGTGCGCCGGGAAATGACCAGCACGTTGCGTGTATCGAGCCCCCGCCGGCGCATCCGGCGGAGCAGCAGGTGCGCCGAGCATTTCTCCGCAGTCAAACCGGCAAAGCTGATTGCCGCGAACAGCAGCAGAGCCCGATATCCGCCGCCCCCCACGATCCCCAAAATCCCGCTCAGCGCAACCAGACCCACAAAGTGAGCGGACGCGATCTTTCGTGTCAGCGCCACCCATCCGTCCAGACGCTGCGAATGATAGGCGCCGAAATACCGCAGCAGACCGACCCAGAAGGGAACTACCAGCAGCGCGATCAGGATGCGTGCCAGCGCGTCGCCGGGATGGAACTTCCAGACACTCCCGAACACCAGAGCCACGAAAACGGCGTCGATCACCAACGAGAGTTGGACCAGCAGCCTCGCCTGAAGTCTCATTGGGGGCTGCCTCCGTCAATCGCCGCGATCGGGATCACGAGAGAGGTCACCGAATGGGCCGGGAAGGTATATTCGAACCGCATGCCCTCCAGGGAGATCGTGTCGGGACTGAGAGTCACTTCGCCCGGTCCGCCGTCGTCGATCCGCGGATTGGGTTCGATACCTGTCTGTGGCGCCCAGGTGATATAGGTTGGCAGTTGCGTGCCGGGATTGGCGTCCACTCCCGTACCGTTCAGCGTCCAGACCGTGGCCGTCCCGTAGGCCATATAGCCGCCAAGCTCGATTGTGGCCCGGATATCGCGATCGATGTGCTTGTTGATCGCCATGACATACAACGTCTGGCCCGAGTCGTCCAGGCTGCAAACCACGTCCAGGTAAGGCACCGCCTGCACCGCATCCACCAGCCCCATCGATCGGCTTTCGTAAGTGGGGGAAGCCACCAGCGAATTCACCCGCTGCGTTCCGAAGTGCTTGACGTACATTTCCAGGGCTTGCGCCACCGGCTTGGCGAGGAACGCGCTGTTCCTGACGCCGATCCACCCCTGGGCTGACCCGTCGGCCAGTTTGAACGCATGGGCCCTTTCGACGCGGGGCGAATCGATAAACGCTTTCAGCACGTCCGCCGCGTAGATCGCCGAGCCCAGCGTCTTCAGATGGTCCACCCAGCGGCTGTCCGGCTCGATCTTGAAACCGGGGCCCCATTCCGTTACGCCGATGCCGATGCGTTGCGCATTAGGTCCTGCGTTGGCATCGATGATCGAGGATAGCTGGTCCAGGCTCTGTTTGATCAGGATCGGTGCGGCAAACAGCGACTCGTAGACCGTTCGCGCATCCCAACCCGCATCCTCGATCGGCAGTACCGGCGCAAAGGCATTGTGTACGGCCACGAAATCGATCTGAGAGCCGGCGATCTGTAACACGGTCTGTTCCCAATTCGGATGAACGCGAAAGGCGCTTGGGCTCAGACTGTACTCGAGCCCGGCGCCCAATCGGACGCCCGGATCGGCCGCGCGCATCGCCGTCGCGTATTGCAGGAAGGTTTGCGCGTACTGCTCGGCGGTCCAGTTCGCGGAGGGCGGAGTAAATTGCGTGAAGTCCAGGTAAAGCTCGTTGCCCACCTCCCAGTTCTGCACGCGATGGCCGTGGCCCGTCAGATAACTCATCCACGCAGCCGCCTCGTCCGGAGTGCCGGTCAGGACGTTAGCCGTCATCATCAGGTTCGCGCCCGTCGCGTCGGCCAGTTGCAGAAGTTCGTCCGTGCCGAAGCCATTCGTGGATAGCGATCCGCCAGGCATAGTTACCGGGCCGGGGCGGTCTGCCACCGGACCGGTTCCGTCTTGCCAGTTGTATAGATCGGAGAGGATACCGCCGGGAAACCGGAATTCCGAAAAACCAAGTTCCTGGATGAGGTCGATTACGCCGGGGTAGGGCGCCTGAGCTTGCTCGTTCCAGATACCCTGCGCGTCCCAGCCCCACTCGATGTTGACGCCATATAACGAATTCGGAATTCGGCGAGTAACTTCAGTCGGGGAAATATCGACGGTAGCCTGGAGTGCCGGCCCCGAATTTACGGAGCTTAATGCGGTTACGTAATCGGGTGGCGAGGTTGTAACACTCACGTCATCGAAATAAGCCGCGCCGGTCGTTCCCTCCACCACACAACCCACGGCGATCGCCGTCACCGAAGGGTCCGTAGGGACATCCAGAACGTCACGAAGCAAGACCGGCCCCGAGGTTCCAGTGACTTGGCGCACCTCGCGCAGCTCGATCGCGCTATTTCCGACCGTCCAAATCCGCAGGATAGCGGTCGCCCCGTCCCTCGCCCACAGGTACCCTCCGAAATAGACTGGATTTCCCCGGAGCTTATCGGCGGGGATCAGTTGGACCAAGGCAAAGGAGTCCAGGCGCGTGGCCCATGTATTTTGCCCGGTGGGCGCAACTTCCAGGCTGAACCGGCCCGAATGAATGGCCGTAGTGGATCGAAACGCCTTTCCCTCCGCGGCCACGGAAGGGTCGACGGACCATCCATTACCGGTCGGTGACAGTTCGAACCCGCCATCGACCAGCAGGGAGTTTCCGTCCTGTGCTCCCGCCGGCCAGACCATCGCTGCGGCAGCACAAAGTAACATGACGCCGTGAAATCTACACGGCTTCCGTAAGCTCGGGATAGCACCCTGACGGAGCAAACTTTACTAACCTTTCGAGAGTTCACCGGCCAAGTACAAATATCGCCGAAGGCACTTGCACTCGTCACGCAGCTCCCATAACGGGCTATTCTACTGAAGCGCGGGCAGAAATCAAGGTACCAGTGTAGTACATCGGTACCGAATTTAGTCATTTCAGTCCTACGTTAGCGGGCTTACCGTACATGCCCAGTTACTTTGGTCTTGCTATTGTCGCTGCGATTGTTTAGCATCAACAAAATCGGAGGGTGTACGATGCCGTTTTTGAGTAAGCGCGGGAGTAGCCTTTTCTCAACGCTACTTCTGGCGCTCGCACTTACTGGGTCTGCCGTAGCGGGACCAATCTTTGTTCCTGCGGCCGGCGCCGTGACTGCGACTCTGGTTGTGAATTCACATACATTCGCGACGGAAGCTTTTGACGTCCGCTCGACTGCCGGGCAGGTCTCGGTCTACGATCCGGGCTTTCTCGGAACGATCACGCTTTCGGATGGCGGAAATTCGGTCCCTAACAGCTACCTGGCGGCGTTCAACTCCGCATTTACGGAAGCCGGCCTGCTGACCTTCGATGGCTTGAATGGAGTGGTTTCCGGCGCCGACTTTCTCGTGGGCACGACGGCAGCTCCGATCACTTCGATTACCGACCCCGCACTGAACGACATGCTGAAGCCGTTAGTATTCGACTTCTCGATTACTTCCGGTAGCGTGATCAACGAAGACTTGATTGGCTTCAGTCTGACCTTAAATCAGATTGTCCCGGTTGGGTCCCCCGTACCCGAGCCGGCCACCGCCTCATTCCTTCTTTGCACCGGGCTCTTGGGATTCGCATTCCGGCGCCGCTTCCGGGTTCGATGATCACCGGTGGAATCGACTTCGTCGTCTGTACCCGGAATAATCGAGCGATTATCGAGCCGACACTGGAAGCTATCTACCAGCAGGGAATTCCGAAATTCACCCTGACGGTTGTCGACGGCCTTTCCTCTGACGGAACTCCCGAATTTATAAGATCCGCGTTTCCGGAAGCCAACGTCATCGTGAAAGACCGTGACTCCGGGCCTGCGGCAAGCCGCAATATCGGCATCGCCCGGGCGAAGTCCGACTGGATCGTCCTGGTCGATAGCGATGTGCGCCTGGCGCCGGGTTGGGCCGAACGGCAGCAGCGATTCATGATCGAACGCGGTGTGGATATCGCCTGCGGCAAGCTGGTCTACGCGTCGCGGCCCCAGGTCGTGAATGCCGCTTACGGCGCCATGAACCGCTACGGCATCGCTTGGGACATCGGCGTCGGAGCCCCCCGCCATTCTCATTCCGAACCGCGGCGATGCCTGTGGGCCGGTACCTCGGCCGTGATGATCCGGCGTGCGGCGGCCGAGGCAATCGGCGCTTTCGACGAAGCCATGTTCGTGATCCATGAAGACTGCGACTTCGGATGGCGGGCGAACCTGATGGGCTACCGCTTTGAATACAATCCGGACGCCCTTGCCGAACACAACGTCCACGGAACCCTGAGCGGTAATGCGCGGATGACTTACTTCCTCTATCGCAACCGCCTGCGTTCCGTTCTGATCAATTACGAGTTCCGGAATATCCTGCGCTATGTCGTGCCCTACGTTTTCGGCGCTGGCGCCGACGCCTTCGTGCGCGCCCCCCGGCGTGCGAAGATGAAGGCACTGGCGTGGAATGTCGGAAACTTTCCGGACACGCTCCGGCGTCGATCTGAGGTGCAGGCGCGCCGCAAAGTTTCGGACCATGACCTGTGGCCGCTGTTTGAAGGCGGGTTCCGCGGCCCGGGTTATGCGAAATACAATGAGGAAGCACAGGTTCCGGCCTAGCCGCCGCTTCAATATAAACTCTGAGAGTGGAATCAAATTATGGGTCGTCGTAAAGCGCTGATCACGGGGATTACCGGGCAGGACGGATCCTATCTGGCCGACTTGCTGCTTGCGAAGGATTACGAGGTGCACGGCGTCGTCCGCCGCGTGGCGCTCGAGGATCCGCAACATCACCTTGGGCGAATTTCCGGAATTCGGCAGCGGCTTGTGCTGCACGCCGGGTCGATGGAAAGCTACCCCAGCCTCCACCGCATCGTCCGTAGCGTGGAGCCGGACGAGTGTTACCACCTGGCCGCGCAGAGTTTTGTCAGCTACTCCTTCGACGACGCGTTCTCGACCCTGAATACCAACATCAACGGCGTTCATTACATGCTGGCCGCGGTGGCGGAAGCCGCTCCGCACTGCCGCTTCTATTTCGCCGGCTCGAGCGAGATGTTCGGGAAGGTGACGCAGACGCCGCAGACCGAGACCACCCGCTTCCATCCACGGTCGCCCTACGGAATCAGTAAGGTCGCCGGGTTCGATCTGACCCGAAATTATCGCGAGGCCTACGGGCTCCACGCTTCGAGCGGAATTCTCTTCAATCACGAATCGCCCCGCCGTGGGTTTGAATTCGTAACCCGCAAGATCACGTCCGGTGCGGCCGCCATCGCCGCCGGCAAGGCGACGACGCTCCGTCTGGGGAATCTGGACGCCCGCCGCGACTGGGGTTATGCCCCCGAGTATGTCGAAGCCATGTGGCGGATGCTGCAGCAGGACGTTCCGGACGACTATGTCATATCGACCGGCGAAACTCATTCGGTTCGAGAGTTCTGCGAAGTTGCATTTAGCTCGGTCGGTCTCGACTACGAAGAGCACGTGGTAGTCGCTCCGGAACTTCATCGCCCGGCGGAAGTGGATTTGCTCGTCGGAGATCCGTCTCATGCTCGAGAGGTGTTGGGCTGGACACCCAGGACGACGTTTCGCGACCTGGCCGCGTTAATGATGGAAGCCGATTGTAAGTTGCATGGGATCGGGCAGAAGATCGCAAGATCCTCTGTGTAACACGGCTGAGTCCCCTCAGTGCCGCCGCGCAAGCCAGAGCAGAGCGTCCTCGAACATCCGATTTTGCCGGGCGTCGGTAAGGATCTTGTCCCCATGCCCCATATTGAAGTAAATCATCCGGTATTTCGTATTGGTCCACAACGACCGGCACGTCGCCGCCCGCGATCGTGTCCTTCAGGCCTAATGGGAAATTGCGCGGGCTCCAGGGTCAACAGAACCTTCACCTCCCGGTTGGCGCGCGGACTCGGCCGCCAGCTATACCACTCGTTATCCGGAGACAGGAAGCGCTTCGGCAGATGCCGGGTCGCGGGGTGCGACCGCATCGTCCACCCGCAGCCATGCCGGTAGCGGAGGCCAGTTATTGCCGTAGAACACGGCGCCGCCCAGAAAGTTCACGAACCACGGCCAGTGAGTGCCGCTGTCGTTATAAGCGGCGACGTGAAACCCCATCCAGCCTCCGCCTTTTTCCATATAACTCTCGAACGCCTGGCGCTGGCTCGCGGTGTGGGCGAAATCGTTGAGCCATAACACCACCCCCACGCCCTCCAGGCGCTCCGGCATTCAAGTCGTCCCAGTTAGTGGTGTCCTCAAACCGGATTCCGTGCGCCGCCGCGGTGTGGCGATAGAATTCCAGCGCTTCGCGGGCGAACTCCACATGATCGCCCTCCACATTCGCTGACCAAAATGCCAGTACGCGGATCGGCTTCGGTTGGCCCGGCGTCGCCGGCAACACCAGCAGCCCGGCCGCCAGGGCAGCCAAAAATCGCCCGCGCGTCATTTGCCTGCCGCCCAGAGAATCGAGTTGTGCACGATCCTGCGCGAAGTCGGGGTTCTGAAACAGTTCGCCATGATGCCCCATCTGGATATACACGTTGCGGGCCTTCATCCGCTCGTTGCTCCAGATCACCGGGTGGTCTCCCATCCGGATGGAACTGGGCGGGCACGTAGCTCTTCTCCTCGACGCTCGCCAGCACGCGCACATTGGGCCGCGGCGATCGGTCGTAGGTGTACCATTCCTCGTTCTCGATGCGGAAGCTGCTATCCACGCCCCGCATCGCCGGGTGCCCGGGGACCTCAACCTTCACCGTACCGGTGGCGAATGTCGGGATATAGCTGGCGAAGCGAATGCCGCCCATGAACTCGGAAAACCACGGCCACATCGGATAGCCGTCGAACTCGCCCAGAAGCGTGGCGTGATGAAAGCCGATCCATCCGCCCCGGCCTTCCTCGATATATTTGCGGAATGCGGCCATCGCCGCGGGCTCCCAGCGGTACGGCGGATAATTCAACTGCAGGAACAGGCGATATTTCGAAAGCAGTCGCATCGTCGATGCGGCTGGTGTCTTCAATGTAGTCGATGGTAAAGCCATCGGCGCGTGCCTCTCTCGCCAGCCATACCTTGGCCGCGTCGACGAACGGTTGATGCAGGCCGCCCTTTTCCGCAATCGCCAGCACCGCGAATTGCGGTGGGACCTCCTGGCACAAACCCGCCGCCGGTAACAGAATCAGCGCTGCGACCACCGCGATCGTCCGCGTGTGCCAGGAAATATTCTGTTGGATCAAGAGCGAATTGTCGCATGTTTCTCCGGCGTAGAACGTCCGTCGTGCAATCCGGATGCGCCAGGGGATATTCTGTTGGATCAAGAGCGAATGGTCTCATGTTCCTACGGCGCAGAAAGCTTGGGCCACCACTGGTGGCATTGCTGCTCTCGATTGGTCTGGCGGCGGCGCAAACCACGGCCCCGGGCCCGGCCAGCGGACTGATCAATCCGCGGGGCATCGTCTTCAATCCGGCAAATCGAAAGGTCTACGCTGTGGACCAGGCCCATGCCACAGTCAGCGTGATCGATACTGCCGGCCAGACAGTACGCTCCGTCCCGGTGGGTAGCGCGCCGGTGTCGATCGCGGTCGATTCCGTATCGGGCCAGGCCTACGTGGCCAATGCCGGAGACGGAACCGTCTCCATCATCGATGGGATCTCCGACAAGGTCTTGGCTACCGTAGCGGTGGGAGCGCATCCCTACTCGATCGCCGCGAATCCGCGCGCCGGCTTGGTGTACGTCTCGCACACCTTCAGCAACCGCACGACGGTTCTGGATGTTGCCACCCGCGGCGTGACCCAATTGCTTACCGGCTCGGCGGACCTCATCGCCATCGACGCTGCGGCGAACACCGCGTATCTGCTCGGCTATGAAGGTGGGACTCTTACGCTCCTCGAGGGAGCCGGCCGCACGCTCCGCAAACAGAACGCCGGCCGGCACGCGTGGGGGATGGCCCTCGATGAGGCAACGCACACGCTCTACGTGGCCAGAATGGGGACCGGCGACGTGATCGCGCTGCATGGCGCATCGTCTTCCGTCCTTCCGGCCGGGCGTACGCCCTGCGCCGTGGCAATCGATCCACGCACCCACGCCGTCTACGTGGCGAATTATGCCGGCGGCAGCGTGACGATTCTCGATGGCGAGACGGGGCGCAGCGTCGCGACCGTGCCGGCCGGAGTCCATCCGCAGGCTCTGGCCGTCGATGCGCAGCGCGGTCTGGTTTACGTCGCCAACACCTTCAGCGGCACGGTCACCGTGATCGATGCGGAGCGAAGGAAGCCGGCCGCGACTTTGACTGCTGGCAAGGCCCCGTATGCACTCGCGGTGGAACCGGGCTCGTCCAAACTCTATGTCGCCAATGAGGCCGGCGACCAACGCTTCACGATCGTTGACACTCGCTTGCCGCGGGACGCGACCCGCGGTCGGCGGTAAGTCAACTCCCCCAGCGGATCAAGTGGCCTCTTTCCGCACGAGCGATATCGAACAGACGCGATCGCCCGTATTCCCAAAATGCACAACTCCCGGGCAGGGAGTCCCATCCAATAATCGTTCCGGTTAGCCGGCGGTAGCAAAGCCGGACCTCACTCACAGAAAGGACCAAAGGAGCTTGGATGCCTACCCTCACCAACAAAGTCGCGCTCGTCACGGGCGGATCCCGCGGCATAGGCGCCGCAATTGCGAAACGCCTGGCCGCTGACGGGGCCAATGTTGCGATCACCTACGCCAGGGGCACGGACGCGGCCGAATCGGTCGTCAAAGAAATGGAAGGACTCGGCAGGCGGGCGATCGCGATTCGCGCGGACGCCGCGGATGCCTCTGCCGTCAAAGCCGCGGTGGAACAGGCGGTTGCCACTCTCGGCCAACTGGACGTCCTGGTGAACAATGCCGGCACGGCCATTCCAAAATCGTTTGAGGAGACCACGCTGGAGGAACTCGACCGCGTGATCGACATCAACGTCCGCGGCACCTTCGTCGCCACCCAAGCCGCCTTGAAACACATGAAAGAAGGTGGGCGCATTATCAATATCGGCTCCTGTGTCGGGGAGCGCATGATGACGCCCGGTCTGGTACCGTACTCGGCCACCAAGGGAGCGATCAAAATGTTCACGCAGGGGCTATCGAGAGAAGTTGGCAACCGCGCCATCACGGTGAACAATATTCAGCCGGGTCCGATCGATACGGACTTGAATCCGGCCGCGAGCGATTGGGCGGCGCCTCAAAAGGCTGCTACGGCACTCGACCGCTACGGGCATGTGGAAGACGTTGCCGCGTTGGTGGCATTTATCGCGAGCCCGGAGGCATCGTACATTACGGGCGCGAGTTTGACCGTGGACGGTGGCACCAACGCCTAGCAGAGAGCCGGGTTAGCTGTGGGCGGAGCGGCTATTCCGCCGGCGGCGCTTCCAGGACTTCGCGGGCGTCGGCGGCGTCCTCTTCACGTACCAGAAGTTTGAAGCCGGCGCCCGACCAGGCGAGGTGGTCCCGTTGGCGTCCGGCCGTATCCCCCTGGATCATGGCATCGATGCCCGCGGCCTGGAGTGCGCCCTTGGCAAGTTCAGCTTCGATCTCGGACCCGCATTCGTGAACCACCACCAGATTCGCGTAAGCCATGATTTCATAGTACGCGCGGCCGGCCATTTTCCGCTAATGCCTGCGACCACTCGGCGAAGCCCATCGGAATCACTTTGAGGAATGAAGTCCACACCTGCCACCTTTTCATCTGTTTGTTCTCCGCGCTAGACATGAGTCCTCCTTTCTGCTAAGTACGATATAAACTTATACGCAACAGAGCGACGATGAGAACCCTCATTTGGCTTCTGCTTTCCGCGGCCGGGCTATCGGGCGCCGGCTTACGGGCTGGAATCGGCCGGGTGGACATCACGCCTGCCGGTCCCATTTGGATGTCGGGAGTGTACCCGTCGATCGTGCGTGCCTAGAAATGCGAGCTGCATCCAACCGCCTGACCCTGCGCGCCATGACGCCCGACGATGTACCCGCCGGACTACGCCTGTGCCGTGCCGCCGGCTGGAATCAAATGGAGGACGACTGGCGCTGTTTTCTCGAACTCGAAGGCGGAGGCGGCAGGTTGGCGGAATTCGATTCCGAAGTAATCGGCAGCGTCGCGTTTTTGCGCTACGCCGCGTTCGCCTGGATCGCCATGATGCTGGTGGATCCGGCTCACCGCGGTTTGGGCGTCGGTTCACAGTTGATGGATGCGGCGCTAGCCGCTCTGGAGAAAGAATCTTCGATTCGGCTGGACGCCACGCCGCTGGGAGAACCCCTATACCGGCGACATGATTTCCGCCCGGAGTCGGAGCTGCTTCGCCTGCGAGGAGTCCCGCAGCTAGCCCCTTCGCTTGGAGGAGTGACACGGCCCCTTGACGCCGTCGACTTGGCCCGGATCTACGAACTGGATCGCGAAGTCTTCGGCGGCGATCGGGGGGCGCTGCTCGGCTCGTTCTATCGGCGCGCGCCGGGGTTTGCCTGGCTGGTGAGTGACGGCACGGCCGTCCGCGGCTATTGCTTCGGGCGTCCTGGCCATCTGTACAACTACATAGGACCGATCGTCGCCGATAGCCCGGCCGTCGCGCGGGAACTGGTTTCGCATTGCGTGAGCCAACACCAAGGGCAAATGTTCGCCTTGGATATACCGGGAGCCGCATCCGAATGGGCCTCCTGGCTGAATTCCGCTGGATTCTCGATCGAACGACCGTTTCTGCGGATGTGCCGCGGCAAGATCTCGACGTTCGGAGTTCCTGGCATGCAGTTCAGTATTGCCGGACCCGAATTCGCATAGGCCCCTCAATGACTCTGGATCATTTAGAAGAAGAACTCTCCCGCCCGAACGAAAGCGACCGCGCCCTCATGCGGCGACTGAAAGGCGACATCCTGATCCTCGGCGCGGGTGGAAAGATGGGGCCTTCCATGGCCCGCCTGGCGCGCCGCGCCGCCGACGAAGCAGGATCTTCATGCGAGATTTTCGCAGCATCCCGATTCTCGTCCGAGGATGCAGAAAGGCAGCTCAGAGACTGCGGTGTCCGGACGATTCGCTGCGACCTGCTGGATCGCGCACAGCTCGCCCGCCTGCCGGACTGTCCGAACGTCATCTTTCTGGCGGGCCGCAAATTCGGTTCGGCGGACAATCAGCCGCTGACTTGGGCCACGAATGTCTTGCTGCCCGGTTTTGTGGGCGAGCGCTTCCGCGGTTTCCGCATCGTGGCTCTCTCGAGCGGCAACGTCTACCCGCTGAGCGCCCGCCCTGTTGCCGAGACCACACCGCCCTCGCCGATTGGCGAATACGCACAGTCGGTGCTCGGCCGCGAGCGGGTCTTCGAATACTACTCTGTCCGCGATGACACGCCCATGGTGTTTATCCGGCTCAATTACGCGGTCGAGCTCCGATACGGCGTTTTGCTTGATCTCGGCCAGCGCGTGTGGGAAAGGCAGCCGGTGCCGCTGGCGATGGGCTCCGTGAATGTGATCTGGCAATCCGACGCAAATTCGATCTGCCTGCGTGCGCTCGAGTGTGCCGCTACGCCGCCGCTTGTCCTCAACGTGACGGGGCCGGAGGTGCTTCGCATACGGTCTATTGCGGAACGATTCGGCCAGATCTTTGGAGTCGCTCCCGTACTGGAAGGAGAGGAGTCGGAAACCGCCCTGCTGAGTGATGCTTCTCTCTGTTGGAGCCTGATGGGTGCGCCCACCATGAGCCCGGAGCCGATGATCGTGAGGATTGCGGATTGGATCCGCGCCGGCAGCCCGACACTGAACAAGCCGACCCATTTTGAGGTGCGCAATGGTCAGTTCTAACTGGCGGGCGAGTTTGGCTGCGGGCGTAGTGATCCCAGCTCACCCGCTGGCTCTTACGCGGGAGCGGAAGATGGATGAACGGCGCCAACGCGCTCTCACGCGATACTACCTGGATGCCGGGGCGGGAGGCCTGGCCGTGGGCGTTCACACCACGCAATTCGCGATTCGCGAGGCCGGCTTGTACGAGGCGGTGCTGGCGCTCGCGGCAGAAGAGATGCGCGGCAAAAGCGTTGTCCGGATCGCCGGCGTATGCGGCGCCGCCAGGCAAGCCCGCGCGGAGGCGGAATGCGCCGCACGGCTCGGGTATCATGCCGCTCTCCTTAGCTTGGGAGCGCTCGCCCGCGCCGGCAATGAAGAGCTGATCGAGCATGCCCGCTCGGTTGGCGAGATTCTGCCGATTATCGGCTTCTACCTCCAGCCCGCTGTGGGAGGGCGCGTGCTCGATGGCGCGTTCTGGCGGAGTTTCGCGGCGCTCGAGTCCGTGATCGCCATTAAGATCGCACCCTTCAACCGGTACCAAACTCTCGATGTTCTGCGCGGCGTTGCCGAATCGGGACGAGCCCACGAGATTGCACTCTACACCGGAAACGACGATCACATCGTCCTCGACCTGATCACCTCGTTCCGCAGTCTCCGTATGGTCGGCGGGCTGCTCGGACAGTGGGCCGTGTGGACCCGCAAAGCGGTTGAGATGTTGGATTGTATTCATCGCGATCCTGGCCTCTCCACCTGGCTCAGCCTGGCATCCGAGCTTACCGATGCGAATGCCGCGATCTTCGATTTCGCCCATTCCTTTCACGGCTGCATCCCCGGGATACATGAGATTCTCCGCCGCCAGGGATTGCTCGAAGGAATCTGGTGCCTGGATCCGGAGGAGACGCTCTCACCCGGTCAGGCGGCAGAGATCGACCGTGTCTGCGCCGCCTATCCTCACCTGAACGACGACAGCTTCGTTGAATCGAACCGCGATCGCTGGCTCGGCTAGGGCCGGTTCTAAGATAGAGATCATTCACCTATGCGTAACGAAATCGCGTTTGAAATGGCAGTCGCGAATGTCCGCTTTGGTCCCGGAGTAACCAGAGAGGTCGGTATGGACCTGGCGGACCTTGGAGCCCGTAGCGCCCTGGTCCTCACCGATCCGGTGCTGACACGATTGCCTCCGGTTCAAACCGCCCTGGAGTCACTCGACACGCACGGCATCTCGCACCGTTTGTACGATCGGGTGCGCGTCGAACCGAACGACGAGTCACTTCTGGACGCAATCGCCTTCGCTCAGCAGTCGTCATTTGAGGCAATCGTCGCGGTCGGCGGCGGATCCACGATCGATACCGCCAAAGCTGTAAATCTCTACTCGACCTACCCTCCTGCGGATTTCCTGGACTATGTGAATCCGCCGATTGGCAAGGGTCTGCCTGTGCCCGGGCCGCTGAAACCTCTGATCGCTATCCCCACCACGGCTGGAACCGGAAGCGAGACGACCGGCGTCAGCATTTTCGATCTGAGCCGCCTGCACGCAAAAACCGGGATTGCGAATCGCCGCCTGAAACCGACGCTCGGGCTTCTGGACCCTCGGAATACTCGCACGATGCCGCTGCAGGTGGCGGCCTCCAGTGGGTTGGATATCCTGAGCCACGCTATCGAGTCCTATACGGCGCTCCCGTTCACGCAACGGCCCCTTCCCGAGCGACCGCTGCTCCGGCCCGCCTATCAGGGTTCGAATCCGATCAGCGATATCTGGTCTCTGCAGGCCTTGCGAATGGTGTCACGCTTCCTGGTTCGCGCGGTTGAGGACCCTGACGATGACGAAGCGCGCTCCAACATGTTATTAGCGGCGTGTTACGCAGGCGTCGGCTTCGGAAATGCCGGCGTGCATCTGCCGCATGGAATGTCATACCCGGTCTCGGGGCAGGTCAAGAGTTATCGTACGGCCGGTTATCCCACCGATCATCCGCTCGTGCCGCACGGCTTCTCGGTGATTCTGAACGCTCCCGCCGTCTTCCGCTATACCGCGGCGGCATCTCCCGATCGCCACCTGGAGGCTGCCGCGGCGCTCGGCGTCGACATTTCGAATTGCCGGCGGGAAGACGCTGGAGAAATTCTGGCGGACCGCATCGTCTGGTACATGCAGCGGCTGAAAACTCCGAGGAGTCTTCGAGATCTCGGCTATACCTCGCAGGATATACCGGCACTGGTCGAAGGAACGCTGCCACAGCACCGCGTCACCAAGTTGGCGCCACGGCCTGTCGGGCCCGAGGAATTGGCCTTGCTATTCGAAAATTCGATGACTGTGGCCTAGTACGCCGCCGCGAAGTTTCGTTCCAAAACCAACCCACTCCCTCTGTCAACACAGAGGCGCGACCGTGAGGGAGCGCGCGCGCAAGGGCAAGAGACCTCACGGTCAGCGCAGTAGCGCCCGCATCAGGATTCCCCGGAACCAGCGTCCGAATTCGAAGCGATCGCCTCAAAGGCCCCGGCACTGGAAATCTCTACCATCCGGCCACCGGCGAGTATCGATTCTCTCGCTGCCTCGATCACTCGTTCGTTATGACTGCTGTTGCCCGGCGTCGCCATCAGTCCGGCCGAGTCGAACTCGCGCAACAGACGCTGCCGCGCGGCCAGGCCCCGCGTTTCCGATTCAACCTGAATACAGCGTTGCAGGATGTATTCGACTGACCGGAATCCGTAACCCGTTGGGGTCAAGCCAGGACCGCCCAAATCCAGATATTGAAAGTAATCTGGATTCGGCTCCGCATAGGTCGTTGGGCCGGCATTTGCGCCGGATTCGGAATACGAGTACCGAACGCCGCGCAACTGGTCCGAATGCGAGATCAACGCGCCATCGTTCGCGCCTTGGCAATACAACACCAACCCCTGTGCGTTCGCCCCGGGCGCGCTGTCCGGAAAACCGAGTGCATTCTGAACGTTCAGGCATGCGCCATTGCTCCAGATTACGCGTGCGTCCGTCCAAAGGTAGCCGGAGTTTCCGTTCGGGAAGCGGTCCGGAATCCCGTACACGCTGACTGCCGCCGGCTCCAGGCCAGTGATGAAGTGCACCAGGTCGACATAATGACAGCCGACGTAAGTGAACGCGTCCGAATTCTCCTTGGTGAACCAGTTCTGAAAATTGGACCTGCGGTAGTACGCCTTCTCGAGCAGCCATGCGGAGCCAAGCCGGAATTCGCCGAAGAGGCCGGCGCGGTAGTTACGGCGAGCGATCAAATTGCGATCATCGAACCGCTTATGATACTCCACGCCCACTACCAGGCCGCGCTCGTACGCCACACGCTGAATCTCCAGCGCCTCGTCATACCGCAGCACCAGTGGTTTGACGGCGCAGACATGCAGGCCACGCCGCAGCGCGGCCATGATCACATCGAAATGAAGCTGATCCGGCACCGCTGCCACGACGATCCCGCCGGGCTTCATCCGTTCGATGACCCGGCGATACAACTCCGGCTGTGGTTGGTCCGCGTGGCCGCTTTCCGGATAGGCCCGAAATGACTGCCCGGGAAATGCTTCCGCCAGCGTGGTGCTCGCCTTCAGCGCACGCACCGTCCGCGGGTGTTGGGCGCAGACGCTGATTTCTCCCAGCCGCCCCTGCCGTTGCATTTGATACACCGCCGGCAGAAGCTGATCATGAGTGATCATGCCTCCGCCGACAATCAGGATCTCTGTATTGGACATCTATGCTACGGCCATCCCCTTGTCTGCCGATTCGGCGAATGCTTCTTCGAGCACTTCCAGGCTTTCGCGCATGGCGGCCTCGGGAATCACCAATGGAGGCGCGATCTTCACCGTAGCTCCCCCGTAACCGACCGGGCTGAACATCAGGACGCCGCGTTCGATCGAGCGCTCCACGACGTTCCACGCGAGATCGCCGTCAGGCTCCTTCGTCCCAGGCTTCACGCAGGAGACACCGGCCACCAGTCCTTTGCCGTGCACGTGTCCGATCTGCGGGAACCGGTTCGCCAGCTTGCGAAGGCCCTCATGCAGGATTTCGCCGATCTGTCGGGCATTCTCCGTCAGACCTTCTTTTTGCAGCAGGTCAATCGACGCCAGTGCCGCTGCGCAACAGATCGGATTGCCCGTATGCGTGGATGTCATGCTGCCGGGCGGCTGCAGATCCATCACATCGGCACGTCCGGCGACGGCCGATAGCGGCAGTGAGCTCGAGATGCCCTTGCCGAACAGTGCCAGGTCGGGCACGATTCCGTAATGCTCGAAGCCCCAAAGTTTTCCCGTACGCCCGAAGCCCGCCTGCACTTCATCGCAAACCAGGAGCGCATTGTGGCCGGTGCACCATTGGCGCAAGGCCTGTATGTACGGCGCCGGCGCAAACGCCGCGCTTCCGCCCTGGTAGGTCTCCAGCAGCACGCCGGCGACATTTTCCGGTTGGATATTTTGCGCGCTCAACGCACGCTCGAAGGCCTCGAACGAGTTATCTTCGGTGCGGAAGCCGTCGGGAAAAGGCACCTGCACGAACCCCGGATCGAGATTGACAATCCACTCCTTGAGGGCCGGAATTCCACCCGCCTGCTGGGCCCCCAGCGTCCGTCCGTGAAACCCGTTGTCAAAAGAAACAATGACATGCTTCTGTCGTCCGCCGGCGCGGACGCCGTAGGTGCGGCAGAGCTTGATCGCGCATTCTACCGTCTCCGAGCCCGTGGTCAGCAGGAAGACCTTTTCGAGAGGCGCCGGAAGCATCCCCGTCAGCTTCTCCACCATCCGCATACGGATTTCGCTCGGGAAGCAATAGTTAGTCAGCAACTCGGACGAGGCGTGCCCGGAGATGGCATCCACAATTTCCCGGCGGCCATGCCCCGCATTCGTGATCAGGACGCCCGAAGACCAGTCGATCCACTGGTTTCCCCAAGCATCCGCGACCTGGAAGCCGCTGGCGTGCGACCAAACCACCGGCGGTTGGCCGCGCATCGCCACCGGCTCGATCGCGTGAAGCTTCTTCAGAATCGGGATCGATTGCGGCACCGGAAACTCGGTGACCATCCTGCGGAACGCGGTTTCCACGCGGGCAACGCACTTTGGAGTCAAACTGTATTCTCTGGCCATGACCAAGTCGTTCGTTCGAATGAAAGTCGTTATGCGGGCGGATGATCCAGAATCTGCTCGTTCTTCCGATCCCAGTACATCTTCTTCCCTTCGCGATAGCTCCTGGTGGCCATCACCACGGCCACTGCGTGCGCGAACCCCGTATCAATGTTGCCATTGGGCGTACCGCGATTGCGCATCGAGCGGAACCAGTCGTCTGTGTGATATTTCAGATTGTCGTCCTGATCCACCGGGGGCACTTCCGGGTGGCCTGGAATGGTCACCAACTCCGGCTTGCCCTTACCGGTTTTCAGGTCGAACACCACATTTGAGCCCCAACCGCTCCGAGTCTCCGGCACGAACCACCACTGCGGGCTTCCTTCGCCGCCTGGTGAGTACAGGGTTCCGTGTTGGCCGCGGATGATCGTATGATCGCCATAGCTGTTGCCGAAGGTCGTGGAGTACGAGTACAGCACCTCTTTCTGCCCGAATGTCGAGAGGCACTGGAAGGTATCAGGGTTTTCACGAACGTCGTGCCAGGCGAAAATTCCCCCGTTCGATACGGTGTCGTCCGGAATGAACGTATCCAGGTAAAAGTGGGTCAGGCCCGACCCGTGGCTATACCATTGGTCGGTGATTCCACCGGAGAATTCCTTGAAGATACGGAATTCGAAGTAGACTCGAGGATCGAACGGTCGCGGTTTGCGCCCCAGCAGCCATCGATTCCAATCCGTATCCTGTTCCCGGAGCGCTGCGATATCGGGACTCTTCGGAACATCCCAGCGGGGACCATTGAAATTCCAACTCTGGTCTACCGACACGATCTTGCCCAGCTTCCCGCTCCGCACCATGTCTCTCACCTGGTGCTGGTACGGATCGCTCAGCCACTGCGACCCCATCTGCACCACCTGCTTGCTGGCCTTGACGGTGTCGCGCGCCAGTTTCGCGTCTTCCAGCGTGTTGGCCATGGGCTTTTCGCAGTAACAGTCCTTACCGGCCCTTACCACTTCGGCGAGAATTCGCGCGTGCTGGTGGTCGCCTGTGGCGATCATCACCGCATCCAGATCCTTGTCCGCGAGCAATTCTTCGGAATACTTAAAGGTTTTGGGCTTGGCGCCGAACAGCCGCTGCACATCGGCGGCCGCTCGTTCGCGATTGACGGTCCAGAGATCACAGACACTCCGTACGTCGAACTTCGGATCCGTCTGCGCCGACTTCTTGAGCATCGCGCGATGGCCGTTCGCCCGATGGCCGCAGCCGATTTCGCCGATTTGAATCCGATCGTTCGCACCCAGGATCCGGGCATAAGATCGTGCCGTAAACGGGAGGGCGGCCGCCAGGCCACCCGCGACAAAAGCTCTACGAGAAACGTCGTTCGCCATCTCAAGACTCCTTTCGCTTCACGACTCCACATCGACCTCGGTGGATTGTCTTCCGAGGCCGCCTCGAACCAGCAACAAAACCGCAGCCGTTGCCAACAACGGCATGGTTCCTGCCACCACGAATGCCGGCAGATAAGAGAAGCGATCTACCAACGCACCAATCAGAAGCGTAAATATCGTGGAAACCGCACCCGCGCCCAGTCCGCTCAAGCCCGTCACGGACGCGACCACATCCGGCGGAAACAGATCCGAAGGAAGAGTCAAGCCCATCGTCGACCACGCCGCATATCCGAATAGCGCCACACAGATCAGCGCCAACGCCCAGAATGGACTCTGCACCACCGCCGCCGGAATCCCCGCCAGCATGGGTATGCAGCTGACGACGCACACGAGTTTGCGTGCTCGCAGCACCGGCATTCCGCGGCGGATCAAAAAACCGGATATGTATCCGCCGGCGAAGTTTCCGGCGTCCGCGGCAACAAACGGAATCCACGCAAACAGGGAAATCTTTTCCAGGCTGAACCCGCGAGTGTCGCTCAGATACTGCGGGAGCCAGAACACGTAGAACCACCACACTGGATCTGTGAGCGAGCGTCCCAGCACAATCGCCCAGGTCTCACGCTTGCCGAGCATCTGCACCCATAGCCGGAATGTGTGGCGCACGGGTGCTTCCCGCTTCTCCGCGCCGGCCCCGCTCTTCATCGGCGGGCAGGCCAACAGCCACCAGGCCAGCCAAACAAAGCCGAGGACGCCCGA
This sequence comes from Terriglobia bacterium, assembly GCA_963796675.1. GTDB lineage: Bacteria > Acidobacteriota > Terriglobia > Bryobacterales > Bryobacteraceae > CAWCDJ01. The sequence continues at coordinate 558,490 of CAWCMS010000005.1, read as the reverse complement.
AAACACGAAAGCGCTCCGCCATCCGAAGCGCAGTGCGATCCACGGAATAGAGAGTGCGGCAATCGCACCTCCGATGCTGGAACCGCTGTCGAAGATGGCGACCGCCATGCCCCGTTCCTGCGGCGGAAAGCTTTGTGCCACCGCTTTGCTGGCGCCCGGCCAGTTGAAGCCTTCTCCGATGCCCAGCAGGAACCGCAGCGCGCTGAACGAAGAAACGCTGCTGGCAAAACTCGTTGTCAGGCTGACAAGGGACCACCAGATCACCGCGATGGAAAGTCCCAGGCGCGTGCCCACTATGTCCAAAAAGATCCCGCCGAGCAGCCAGGTCAGCGCATACGACACCTGAAACGCCGCGAAGATATGCGACAGGTCGCTGTGATTGAGATGCAGTTCTTTCGAGATGAGCGGCGCCAGCACCGACAAGGTTTGCCGGTTGAAGTAATTCAGAACCGTCGATCCGAACAACGCCCAGACGATCCACCAGCGTCGTCGCAGGAGGAGGTCGGGGATTTTGTGTTGCGGCTCGACCTGGGTCTGTTTCACTTTCTACTCTAAGCCTCGGAAATCAATCCGGTTTCGATGGGTCTTTGCGCCGGACCGGAAGTACGGCTGGTGCGAGTAGACTCCCGCTCCACCACCCGTGTGGGAATGGTCAATTGCCGGGGTTCTCCGTCCGGCTCCTGCAACCGCCGAAGCACAGCCTCGGCCAGGTGCTTCCCCAACTCCTCGGGGAACTCGCGCACGCTGGTCAGCGGCGGATTCATGAACAACGCTTCGCTGTCATTGAATCCCGCCACGCAGATATCTTCAGGAATGCGCAATCCTGCCTGGTTCAACGCCTCGTATACTCCGCGTGCAATCTGATCGGATCCGGCCATCACCGCCGTCACCGGCTCCCGGCGCGATAGGATGGATCGCATCGCCAGGTAGCCCAATTCCCGATCGTCGGAGTGAATAGCGCTGTACCGCGGCTGGAGCCCCGCGCCGGTCATGCTCTCCCGGTAGCCTTGGGCGCACCTCGCGTACCAGGGCAGATCCGTATCGCCGATGAACCAGATGTCCCGATGGCCGTCGCGAATCAGGTGTGCCGTCAAATCGAACGCGCCCTGGACGTCATCCGAATAGACGGCGTCATATTCTTCCGGCGCCCATTGCCCAATCACGTTGTTTCCCAGTACGGCGAATGGGATTTCACGCTCGCGCAGCGCCTGCAGCATATTGGCGGAATGCGTTCCGCCCAGGATTACGGCTCGCACCAACGACCGTTGGTTCAGAATCTGGGGCAGGTGAAGATCCTTCGGCGCTACGGTGCCCGGATACCGGTGCGATAGAAAAAGGATCTCCTTGTTCTGCGACGAGCAGTAATTCTCCGCTCCAGACAGCACGCGCGCCTGAAAGTTATGCAACACCGTGCGATTTCCCAGAATGAAAGCGATGATCGTCGACTTTTCCTGCCGCCGCTCCTCGAGGTCGATTCCCAGTTCCTCGGCCGCTCTGCGAACGCGTTGCCGCATCTCCGGATCTACGTTGGCCTGCCCGCGCGCAATCCGCGACACCGTGGCAGTGCTTACGTTCGCCAGCTTCGCCAGTTCTCGAAAGGATGTCTTTTTCAAAGCCTCATTCCTTGGTGAGGAGACGCGGCGGAGCAGGCGATCAGGAGCAAAACGCCTCCAATGTCCGGGCGCTCCACTCGGCGCCTCCCCGAAGTTCGAAACCCTCCCGCCGGAGTGCCGCCGCATAAATGCCGCGCGCCTCCTCTAACGTATGACTCGCGCCCGCGGCATTGACGGCCCCGGCAATGATCAAGCGCCGGGGCGCGAATGAGGCCGCGATCTCCGGAAGATCGGTGTGCGCCAAAATGCCAGGAACGAAGTCCGCAAGACTGTGACGATAGGATTCCGTCTCGATTATATTCCGGTAGGAGGAGAGCCCGCCCGCAAGGTAGACACGTTCGACCGTTCGATCGATGGCGCCGGCGAACATCGCGGGAATCGCCATGCCTCCCAATGCCGCCATTGCGACCTTGCGGCCGCTCAATCCGGCCAACGACCCAAGCCCTCGCACCGCCGCAAGTACGTCCGTCACGCGTTGGCCAACCAGGGGCCTGCCCAGAATCAGCGACGACCAGGAGTAATCTTCTTCCGATCCATGTGGCCGCTGATATCCCGGCGCTCCCGGACTGAACTCCGGACGTAGATCGCCGATGCCGCGTACATCCACTGCGCAGACCACGATTCCCGCGAGCGCGAGTTCCTGGTACAACTCTCCTTCTTTCCAGGCTGCATTCCGCCCCGCTGGATGGAGGAGGAGCAGCACCGGCTTGCCTGGGTCCTGCTTCGGGCGGAAGAGCCACGCGGGAAGGTTTACTCCAGGAGCCGACGCGATATCCACGGCTTCGACCTGGATTCCGCCCAGCGAACGCACTGTTCGTAAAGAGGCGGCGCGGGCAGGCACTCGTGGCTGTTCGAGTTTCAGAAGTTCTTCGAGAGGCGCCGGCTTGGAGCCACGCCGCAGCCCTTCCGCCCGCTGCTTATTCAGAAGAAATGGAGTCACGCCGCCAAGGCTGCGGACCGCGTTGCCGGACTTCGTCACCCACAGCTCCGCATCCGCTTCGAGCGCCGTCTGGGGCTCCTCTCGAACCGGCTGGGAGTCGTGCTTCAAGTGGCGCTGCATCCAGTTGTATAGCTCGATGCGGCTGTCGTACGAAAGGCCGTGAGGGAGCGGCGTATCGGCGAATCGCAGCATCGACTGCGCACCCAGAATCCTGTATGTGCCCGATAGCCTCTGGTATTCGCGCCACGAATCTTTCACGTAATTGGGCGAATAGGTGCCGAAGCTGTCCTTATCGCTGATCGAAACCAGCATCGGCTTGGGGGCGAATGGGTATAAGAGATCCCAGCGGTCAAACCCGAGCGGGCCGGCCCCAACCAGATCCTGCTCCGCATCGTCGGTCGACCCGGGCGGAAGGAAATCGGGACACGCCACGTTCTCCGTGTTTCCGCTGAATACGGCGGCGGCACTCAGACGGTCGTCGACGGCGGAGAGCAGCATAGTGAGTGTGGCGCCGCCGGATTGTCCTGTCGAAGCAAGTCTCGCCGGATCCACTTGCGGATGTGCCGCCAGATAGTCGAGGCTGCGGATCGCGTCCCACAATTGAAGCTGGGTGCAGGTCCAGCCTGCGAGCAGCATTTGTCTGCCGGGATGCGTGTGTTCATCGTCCGGACCGTCTGGGAGCCTGCTGCGCAGCCCCGTGCCGTCCGGATAGTAAATCCGCTCACCCTGCCCCATCGGGTCGAAGGCCAGCACCAGAAAGCCGAGTCGCGCCAGACCCTGGCAGGCATGCTGATAACTGTCCCAGGCTTTGCCGTTCCAGGAATGACCGAGTTGAAATAGAACGCCCGGGTAAGGGGCCCTGCCGCTTGTCGGAATATAGAGGTTGGCCGTGACGTAAAACTTCGGCCGGCTCTCGTATACGACCTTTTCCAGCCGGTATCCCTCGCGCTCGAAACCGCCGGTAACTTGCGCGTTCAGGGGCGTCTTCTCCGGCAAGCCGCCGATCAGATCGATCAGTGTCTTTCGAACCCATTGCTGGCGCTCTCGCACCGTTTCGGGGGAGACCAGGCGGGCCAGCGCCGCGCTGCGTCTCGCGTAGGCCGCGGCTGCCAATCCGCGCAGGTAGTCGGGGAGGCATCTCGGATAGTTCCGATACGCCACGCCTGGAAACTGCGTTTCCGCCGCGGTCGCCAACAGTGGGACGCTGGCCGCGCCCCACATAAATGCCCGCCTGGAAAGGGACCCCATGTCACTAGGCTTTCAGAAAGTCAGCTTCAGCGCCACCTGCGCAATTCGGGGCGACCGGGCACTGGTGATTCTTCCGAAGGTTGAATCGGCCACCGACGTGTCCGGATTGTTGAGTTGCGTGTGGTTGAACGTATTGAAGAATTCGCCCCGTAGTTGAAGCCGGAGATTCTCTCGCAGCGTAAACACCTTGTGCGCGCCCAGATCCACGTTGAACGTGCCCGGTCCGATCAGCGTGTTGCGGCCGACATTTCCGAATGTGTTGTCCGCCGGAACGCCGAAGCAGGTGGTGTCGAACCAGCTCGAGATGCGCTGGGCTTGCGAACCACTCGTGTAATGCGGCGTGCAGAGCAGTTGCGCCTGATCGTTCGCGACCGCCGGCAGGCTGAAGGAAGTGTCGTTTCCGGACGAGATGTTCAGCGGGAAACCGCTCTGCAGTGTCCAGATTCCCGACGTTTCCCATCCTCCCAACACGGTCTTCAGCACGCCGCTCTTGGGCGAAGGCAGTTGCCACAAGTAGTTGAGCACAAACCGGTGCGGCACGTTGAAATCGGATACGCCGCGGTAAGCGTTCAGGTTGAACGGGTTGAGGATGTTGATGGTGTCGAGATCGGTCGAGTAGGAAACCGGATCGATGCTCTTGCTCCAGGTGTAGTTGGCGCTTACTGTGAAACCGCGCGAGAAACGTTTCTCGACACTAAGTTGTAGGGCATTGAAGCTCGAGTTCGCACCGGAGGTGTCCCGCGTCAGTTGGACGAACTGCGGGTAGGGGCGGCGATCGTCTTCGTTATCCGCGGTTGCCGTGGGACTCGGCAGCGGAGCATTAGCGTCGTTGTTATAGTTCAGGTGGGTTGCTTTGGACCCGACGTAGGAGGCGCGCACCAGAACATCGGTAGTGACCTGCCGTTCGATCGTGAGATTCCAGTTCAGGGTACGCGACGGCTTCCAATCGCGTTGGTATGTCACCGCCAGACTCAGCGGCAGGTCGAAGGCGACGTTGCTCGCCGGAACCGTCGGGGCAAACTGCGCGGGGAAAGGATTGACGGTCGAAACGTAGGGATTGCCGAACGGTACCCGGAAGAGCTGCACTTGCGGGCTGAACGGGGCGCTGTCGACCATGTTGTTGAACTCTTCGAGGAACGGCGGCTGATAGAACAAACCCGTGCCGGCCCGAATGACCGTCTTCCCACCGCCCGGGTTATAGGAAATGCCCAGCCTGGGCGCGAGTTGCTTCCAACTGGAATAGAATCCGCCGGCGGGACACCCCGCATCTCCAGCATAGAGATATCCGGCAGGGGCATTGGGAAAGCGTGTAGATTGAGAGCCGGGAACGAAGCACTCGGTCCGGCCTTCCGAGTCAGCCGGCGGAACAAACGGGTCCCACCTCAATCCGGCACTCAGAACCAGGTTCCGGCGGATCTTGTAGTTGTCCTGCACGAACATGCTTCCCATGTTGCCGTGCCGCGAAGTATACTCCCCGCCGCCCTGCAGGAACCGGTCGGCATATCCCAGCATGAGGTCCGAAAGCGGATTACCGGAGTAGCTGGTGCCGCGGAAGCGATATTGTCCATTCTGGCGATAGGTATTGGTGCCGTCGAACCCGGACCGCACGAAGTCGCCACCTACCGCAATCTCGTGAGCGCCTTTGACCCAGTGCAAGCTGTCGGTGAACTGGAAGTTGCCGCGATCGAACTCGCCCGGATGTCCGCTATTGATGGAGAAATAGCCAGTGGCGGCAATCACCAGTTCGGATGGATTGGTCTGAGCGACATTGTTTATTCCGAGTCCAGCCAGGCTGAAGGGCGCGCCGCTCAGAATTTGCGAGTGGCTGCGGGAGATCGAAAACACGAAACTGTTCAGCAGCGTCGGGCCGATGGTCAGCGTGTGGTTGAAGGAAGCGCTTTGCGTGGGGAGATCGAAGCCTCGCGTGGAGGTCAACAGATTGCTGCTTCCGATCACCGGGTTCCGTTGATAATCCGTGTAGAGGTAGCGGGCGTAGAGCCTTTGATTCCCCACCAGGTAGTCCACCCGTCCCATGTATTGGTTTTCGTGTTCGTTGTCCGGCAGGTCGTAAGAGATGAGGCCGTCAGGGGAAGTCGCCGTCGGCAGATATTGCAGCAGTTTCAGTGCTGTGGGATCGAGGAGGCTGGTAGGAATGAGGTTACCGGCAAAGGGCGCTTTCGTGTTCGGGTCAACCAACTGGCGGGTCACAGCGGAAAAATCGCCGCCTCGCTGCGCCGCCGTCAGCACGGTGGCGGAGTTGGCCGCCTGGACGTCGCGCAGTTGGGTTCCCTGGTACGTGCCGAAAAAGAAGAGCCGGTTTTTGGCGATTGGACCACCCAGGCTGCCGCCAAATTGATTTCGCTTCAACTGGTCCTGCTTATCCGCAAAAAAATTGCGGGCGTTCAAGTCACCGTTGCGCAGATACTCGAAAGCACTGCCGTGAAACTGATTCGTGCCGGATTTCGTGGCAACGTTGACGATCGCGCCGGACCCGCGGCCGTACTCGGCGCTGAAGCTGTTCGTCTGAACGCTGAACTCCTCGATGGCATCCGGATTCGGAAAGGGGTTGTTGACGTTAGTGTAAGTATCCTGATTGCTGCCGCCGTCGAGGTTATAATTCGCCGTGTCGGCACGTCCTCCATTTGCCGCCACCGAGACTGCGCCGGGATAACTGACTGTCTGCACCGTATCGCCGCTGCCGTTCGCGTTGCCGGCCCGCAGATCGACCGCTCCCGGCGCCAGCAGCACCAGTGCCGCGGCATTCCGTCCATTGAGCGGTAACTCGGTGATTTTCTTTTCATTGACTACCTGGCTCAACGCGCCCGAACGCGTCTCGACCATTTGGGCGCCGGCGGTCACCACGACCGACTCCGTAGTGGAACCCAGTACCAGGCGAACCGGTAGCGTCACGGATTGGTCGGCCGCCAGCACCAGCCCGGTCTGCTGGTAGACACTGAAGCCCTGTGCTTCGACCGCAATCTTATAGGTGCCAACCGGGAGCAGGGGAAAGACAAAACCGCCGTCGGCGCCGCTTTGCATCTGGCGGGTCAGACCGGTTTCGGAGTTGGTCACAGTTATTTTGGCAGCTGCTACTAGCGCACCGCCGGGATCGAGGATGGTCCCAACCAGAGTCCCTGTCGGATCGGCAGCTTTCAGAATTCCGAAAAGCAGAAAACACCCCAGAAAGATACGTTTCATGAACTTCTCCCTTTGTTGCCAGCGTGACTTACCGAAAGCCCCGCGTTCGAAGCGAGGCGGCGGAATTTTACGCGAATCCCACTTGCCGTGAATTATTACGATATGATCATAAACGTTTCCTTACGTCAAGAAATTTTTCTCATAAAATTACTGGCGTTTCCGGATGCCGGTCGCCGAGGAGTGCCTGCTGGGGGTGGAGTCGCGTAAGTGCCGGTGCAAGGACTGCGGCCGCAGCGGTAACGGGAGCTTTCAGTGCGATTCGATCCAGCTCTGGTGCACTGCCGCCTCGTCCATTCGTCCCAACGCGAAGCAGGTCGTGGCCAGGAACGCGTGCGCGGCACGTAGGCTTTTCGGGTCGGAGCCAGCCTGGTCGAGTGCGATCTTCCCCTCGGCGAGAGCCGATTCCAGATCGCCTTTTGCGGAGAGATACTTGGCGCGTTCCAGGTGCGCCGGTCCGAAGCCCGGTGCGAACTTCAGAATCTCGTTGATCAGCGTTTGGGCCTCGCCTTGGCGCGACTGGCGGCTGAGGAACATCGCGAATTCCAACGCCGCGCCGGGATTCGGATTCGGCAGCTTACGATTGGTTGCCAGGGCGGCGCGAAATGCCTCTTCGGCGCGCCGCGGCCTCTTCAAAGCATCTTCTCCCAACCCGATGAAAGTCAGGGCCTGCACCTTGAGATCGTCGGCCGGCGAGAGAGCCAGAGCCCTTTCCTCCGCCGCAATGGCGATCTCCTCGTGGTGGTTCATTAGCGCCCATAGGCCGTACACGTAGTGCGCGCCCGGGTCCCGTGGCATGGCCTTACTGGCACGCTCCAGCAACTCACCGGCGCGTTCGCTGCTGGAGTTTTGCTGCAGGATCATTGCTCCGGCGGCTTTCAGCAACGGTCCGGAGCCGGGATACCGTTTGATACCACGCTCGGCTGCCTCAAGCGCCTTATCCTTCTGATCGAGCTTCAGCCTGCAATCGATCAACGTCAGGTAGGGCTCGCTGCCGGCATCCGGATCCGCATCGAGCGCCAGGTCCAGGCTCTCCGCCGCCTTCGCGAGATTGCCCTGCGCGATGTAGTCCTGGGCCGCCCGCAGGTACGCACCGCGCGAATTCAAGCTGTCCTGGGCCAGGACCGGCCACAATAGCAGGATCCAAATCGCCATCTATTTCTCGCGTACCGTCAGGATCCGGTCGGCATTCACACCCGTGAGGGTTTGCCGGATTCCGCTCGGCCAGGTGATCTCTAACCTGTCCACCCTGGCCGCCGGTCCCAGCCCGAAGTGCACACGACGGTCGCTCGAGCCGCCATAACCGACGCTGGTGGTGGCGTGATTGTACTGTACCGGCCCGGCCGACGGCCACAGCTTGATCCGTGCACCCAACCCGTCGCGATTGCTTTTGGTTCCAACCAGGTTCACGATGAGCCAGTGATTGGCGTTTGGCGACCGGTTCATCAGGATATCCGGCTTGCCGTTCAGGTTCGTGACCACGATGTCCATTTTGCCGTCGTTGTTCAGGTCGCCGAATGCAGCGCCGCGATGAGCGGCCGGCGCCAGAAAGCCGCTGCCGGCATCGGCGCTGACGTCCACGAAGGTTCCGTTTCCCTGGTTGCGCAGCAGCAGGTTGGGCAATTTCGATGGCAGATGGTCGATTTGCTCGGAGTTGTCGAGAATGGAGGCGCACGCCGCGAACAGATCTTTGTAGCCGTCGTTGTCAAAATCGAACACGCCCGCTCCCCACGCGGTGACTCCCCTCGTCGCGGTTGCCACGCCGGAGGTTCGGGTGATGTCCTCGAAATAGCGCCCCCGGTTTCGGAACACGGGAAACGTATCACCCACCATTCCCACGACAAAGATGTCCGGCCTGCCATCGTTGTCGACGTCTTTGAAATCGGCTCCCATGCCCGCCATGGATTTTCCATCTTCGTTGTAAGCCACGCCTGCCAGAATCCCGACCTCGGTAAACGTGCCGTTTCCATTGTTGTGAAACAGGAAGTTCCGGAAGGTGTCGTTGGAGACGAACACGTCCGTGAACCCGTCGCCGTCATAATCGGCGAACGCGATGCCCATTCCCTTACCCACCTGTCTGCCGATCCCCGACCGCTCCGAGACATCGGTGAATGTGCCGTCCCGGTTGTTGTGGAACAGCATCGAGGGCTCCCCTTCATAGCCGGCCGGCGAACAATATCCGCGGATCTTGTCGATGAAGCAGGCCGGCTCGTGCTCCGGCGACCACCGCACGTAGTTGACTACCAGCAGGTCGAGATATCCGTCGTTGTCGTAATCAAACCAACCCGCGCTAATGGACCAGGTCTTGCCAAGGCCGGGATAGACACCTTCGAGCCCCGCCTTGGCGGTCACGTCGGTGAAGGTGCCGTCGCCGTTGTTATGAAACAACTGGTTCCGGTTCACGCCGGCCACGAACACATCCTCGTTTCCGTCGTTGTCGTAGTCGGCAACCGCGACCCCCATGCCGTATCCAGCGCCGCGCAGGCCGGCGGCATCGGTCACGTCCGTAAACGTTCCGTCGCCATTGTTTCTGTAGAGGCGGTTGTAATAGCGTGGATCCGACTTGTCCAGTCCCGGTACCGCCGCTCCGTTTACAAAGTAGATGTCTAGGAGGCCGTCGTTGTTGTAGTCGAAGACCGCCACTCCGGCGATCATCGTCTCGATCTGGTGCTTTTCAGGAGTAGCGCCGTTGTGCAGTAGAAACGATATGCCCGAGGGTCCAGCGATGTTTTCAAAACGGACCTTGGCGTTTGGCGCCATGCCAGCCGCGGCGAACGCTAAAATCGATCGCCACCCTTCCCATCCATACAGCCGCAGTCCGGTTCACCTGCGGCGGAGTTGGGCCCGTTCTGACCATTTTGGGCTTCCCAGCACGGTTCAGAACACATCATACATCAGGCATGCTGCGAGGAACCCGCCGGGAGGAAGCGGATGGCCGCCCCGTCAGGGGTGGCACCTGACGGGGCGGCGCCGCCACTCTTCTCAGAAAGTAAACCGCAGCGAGCCCTGCATCACGCGTGGCGTGCGCGTCGAGACCACCGTTCCAAACAGTGCGTTCACCTGCTGCCCGTTCGGCTGGAACCGCGCAGCCGTGTTGACGCTGGCAAACTGCGTGTGGTTAAACGTGTTATAAGCTTCCCAGCGCAGCGAGAAATAGCGCTTCTCGCTCTTCACCGGGAAGTTTTTCGTCAGGGCTGTATCCCAGTTGTTCACGCCCGGGTTGCGGACATCGTACTTGCCCGCGGTGCCCGGATCGTTCAATCCCGGACGGCAGAAGGCAGCGGTGTTGAACCACTGGGAGAACGTGTGAATGCTCCCTGAATAGGCATTGCCGCAAACGTCCATGCGCTGGGCGTCTCCACCGCCGGTCAGATTGGTTCCGTCCGTGGTGCTGAAACTCATCGCGGTTGGCAGCCCGGTGGTGAATTGCGCGATTCCGGATATGTTCCAACCGTCGAACACGCCCCGGACGATCGCGCGATCGGGTAGCACCTTGGTGCCGTTGGGAAGGCGATACACGTAGTTGACCACCAGGTTGTGGGTCTGATCGCTACTGTCCGGACCATAGTTCCAGTTATGCCAATTCTGGTACACCGGAATGGAGGTGTTACCGTTGGTAACATCCATGAACTTGGAAAACGAGTAAGACACGCCGAGTTCCAAGCCTCTGGTAAAGCTACGGTTCAGCGTAACGAACAACCCGTTGTAGTTCGAGCTGAAACCGCTGGCATAGTAAGTGACGTTATTGTATCCGGGGTAGGGCCTGAAGAAATTATCGGACAGCGGCGTTCCCGTCGTGGGGTCGATGTGCTGAAACTCCGAACCGTAGGGAACTGTGTTTAAAGCGTAGCTCAACTGCAGGTGCCGTCCCATCACATTCGCGTAGGAAACGCTGAGCAGTGTGGAATGGCCGAGATCCTGCTGCACGCTGAGCGACATGTTGTAGTTGCGCGGCGTTTTGGCGTCCAGTTGGAAAGCGTTCGTGTTGCTTGGCGCCAGCACGCCCGCGGTCTGCAGGAGGGTGCTGATGGTCCCGTAATACTCGATGGGCGTGAAAATTGCCGGTGGATTCTCGCTGGTCGCGCTCCAGACGCTGACGCGGGGATTATACAGGATGGCGCCACCGCCGCGGATGGCCGTCTTGCCGTTCCCAAATACGTCCCAGGCGAAACCGAAACGCGGCCCCCAGTGTACGGGTTGCTGATTGACGAACCCACGGGGATAAGTCGAATCACCCGACATTACTCCGCCATTACCCGGGTTCCCGGTCCCCGGGACAAAGGCTCCCACATAGCCTTGGGGCAGCAGTTCGCCGGTGAGCGGATTCTCCGCCATCCTCACGCCGTTCGACTTCACCGGCACGTAGAGAGTCGGCGCGTTAGCCAGAGTGTAACGCGACAGCGCCAGCACCGATTGCTGGTTGGCCTTAGCCGGATACATCTGGTTCAACCAGGTCCACCGCATGCCTAGGTCGAGGGTCAGCCTCTTGGTGACTTTCCACGTATCCTGCGCGAACCACTCCACCTCCGACTGGCGCTCGTTTTCGCCCAAACGGGCGTTGGCTTCGGAATAGGAGTCGTAAACGCCGAGCGCGGAGTTGGCAAACGCCCAATTGGTGTCCAGCGGATTGTTCGTATCTTTCGAAAAGTTGAAGGTGCCGTCGAAGTTGCTGCGCTCCCCTTCGTATTCCCGCATGCGGTAGACATCGAGCCCGAGTTTTACCGTGTGTTGGCCGTGTACCCACGTCACGGTATCGCTCCAGTTAAACGTGAAATCGGTGCCGTTCTTCAGGAACCGGTCGTCGAAGCTGACGTTGGGCGAATTCGGAACGTTGAACGAGAAGCGCGGGATGATCCCCTCGGGATTGCTCTGCGGATACCACTGCCCCGCGGTGAAACCAACCGCCGACCGGAGCACCGTAGAGAGCGGATTTCCCTGTGTCGGGACCAGTTGGATCGGAGTCGTCGTGTCGTTATATGGGGTCCAGCCTTCGTGATTGTGGCGTACTCCCGCCACCATCTCTGAGACCAGTGTGGGCGAAAAGACGTGAGTCCAGCCGGTCGCGATCCCCTCTTCGGAAAAGCAATAGCATTGCGCGAAGAACCCTATGGGCGTCGCGCCGGACGCAACGGTGTAGCCCTGCTGCATGGAAAGTAACGTCTTGCCCCGGACGAAAATCCGGTCCTTCTCCGTTGGCACAAAATCGATCTTGAACACCTGGAAGCGCTTCGGCCAGTTCTGAACATCCTGGACCTGGTAGTTGTAGTTGTAAGCGCTCACCGCCGGGTTGATGAAATTCGGCAGCGGGAGAATATTGAGGAGCGCCAGACCGTTGGAGTCGAGGCGGCTGGTGGGGATGACGTTCCCAGGGAACGGCGCGTGCGTGTTCGGGTCGTTGACCGGAATCAGCTTGCCGTTAGTGTCGAACGTTTGCGAGAAGTCACCCTTACGCTCCAGGGCCGAGGGCATGGTGTAATACGTGAGCGAGGCGCTGTTCGGGACACGCTGCCAGTCGTTTTCCATGTTATAGAAGCCGAACAGCTTACTCTTACTGGTGTTGAATTTCTTGGGTATGTAAATGGGGCCGCCGAGCGAAAAGCCGCCGGTATTGTACTTATACAAGGGCCGCTTGACGCCGTTGCGGTTGTTGAAAAAGTCGTTGGCATTGAGATCGTTGTTCCGCACGTACCAATAGGTGTTGCCGTGCCACTCATTGGTGCCGGATTTAGTCACTACCTGCACCACCGTGCCACCGTTCCCGGCGTATTCGGCCTGGTAGCTGTTCAGAATCACTTTGACTTCGCCGATCGCATCCAATTGCGTGGCACTGGAGAACACGCTCGGCGTTCCCATGTCATTGCTGACGATGCCATCGACGGCCAGAATGTTCATGTTGCTGGAGGCGCCCCGGATCGAAGGCGTGCCGGTGCCGTAGGAGCCGCCGGCCGAATCCTGGTCAGCCTGATAGCTCGCACCCGCCACCGTCCGCAGGAGGGAGACTACCTCGCGGCCTCGCGCGGTGAGGTTGGCGAGCTGGTTGGTGGTGACATCCGCGGCTTCCTCGGAGCTTTCCGTTTCGACGTGCGCGGCCTCCGCAGCCACGGTCACAGTCTCCGCTGACGATCCGAGTTCCAGCGTCAGGCCGCTCAGCGCGACGTGTTCGTTGGCGGAAACCGCGATACCGGTGCGCTCCAGCGACTTGAAGCCCGTGCGCTCCACTTTCAAGGTGTAGGAATCGCGGGGCACCACAGTAAAATTGAACACTCCCTCGCCGTTGCTTTTGGTATCGCGCTGCTCCCTGGTCGTGGCGCTTGTCAGTTTCACGGCTGCGCCCGGGATCACCGCACCCGAAGCATCCATGATGGTCCCAGACACGGAACCGGTAACAGTCATCTGCGCAAATATCTGCCCGCACGACAAAGCTGCGAGCATTCCGGAGACAACTAACGACAGAGTTTGGTGGGAATTTCGATCCGACATCCGATGCTACCTCCTCCCGGTCGCCGTCACGGTGACCTGGAACCCGGATTTATCGATAACGTTATCGTGTTCTATATCATGGGCTCGCAAGGCAGTCAAGAACAAAAAGCGATGGAGCCATCCGAAAGCGCGAACCAATCGAAAACTGTGGAGGAACGCCCAATTCCGGCACCGGAAGGAACCTGAGGGCGTGAAAAGTCCGGTTCAAGGTCTACCGGCAGAGCATGCGAATTATCGTTTACTTTAACGTGATTATGGGCAATAATTGTGCCCGCACGGCTTGGCGCCAATGATTGCACGCGCCTTGGCTGCGTGCCTGCGCAAGCCATGGGCCTGCGCCACCGGGTGTCGCAAGGATCGACTGACGGCATGGCAGTCCGAATGAAAGATATCGCACGGGATCTCGGCGTTTCCGTCGTGACTGTCTCCAAAGTGCTTCGCAATCACAGCGACATCGGCCCGGAGACCCGTGAGCGCGTCTTGCGGCGAATCCAGGAGTTGAAATATCGGCCCAACCTGGCGGCTCGCGCACTGGTCACCGGGCGGACGCACTCCATCGGACTGATTGTGCCGGACCTGGTACACCCGTTCTTCGCCCACGTAGCCAAAGCTTTGTCCCGTGTTCTGCGCGTGCGGCGCTATGGTCTTCTGATTTCGTCATCCGAAGAGGATCCGGCTCTCGAACGGGACGAGATCGACCAGTTGCTGGCGCGCCGCGTAGACGCCCTGATCATCGCGTCAACACAGTGGACCGTGGAGAGTTTCCGGCGCATTGAAGAACAGAGCACACCTTACGTCTTGCTGGACAGGCGCTTTCCCGGGTTGCCTGCAAACTTTGTCGGCGTGGACGACGAACAGGTCGGAGAACTGGCTGCCCGCCATTTGATCGATGCCGGCTGCCGGCGAATCGCCCATATTCGGGGACCGGAAGTCAGTACCGCTCTTGGAAGACTCGAAGGATTCCGGCGGGCTTTGAGCGTGAACCGGCTTTCTCCGCCCGCTGCTTATATCGTCTCTTCCCGATCCGCAGACGATGCCGGAGACGTTAGCGGTTATGATGCCATGAAACGGCTGCTGGAACTGAAGCCCTTTCCAGACGGCGTTTTCTGTTACAACGATCCCGTTGCGATGGGTGCACTCCAGGCCGCTCTGGACCGGGGATTGCGAGTGCCCGAAGACGTCGCCATCATCGGCTGCGGCAACTGCCATCATTCCGCCTTTCTTCGCGTGCCGCTCACCAGCATCGACCAGGACAGTGTCGGCATTGGGGAGCGCGCGGCGAAATTAGCATTGAGCCTGGTGGAAGGCAAGCGTAAGATCGTGCGGCCTAGAACCTTGCTTCTTACCCCAACGGTCGTCGTCCGCGAATCCACCCGTCGCGGACCGGTATCACGGGAGGTTTCCATCTAGGAACCAAGGAGAAAACTTATGCTCAGCAGGAGACAAGCTATCGGATTGCTGGCGGGAGCCGGGCCCGCCCTGAAACTCGCTGGCGCTGCCGGTGAGTCGCTCGAGATCACGCCTGGGCCTTTCAAAGGCACTCGCGAATCGCTCAAGGACTGGCAGGTTCCGGCGTGGTACCGCGACGCCAAGTTCGGCATCTGGGCGCACTGGGGACCGCAATCCGCCGCCGAATACGGAGATTGGTACGCGCGCAACATGTACATTCAGGGCCACCGTCAGTACGAGTACCACGTGAAGACTTACGGCCATCCCTCGAAGTTCGGCTTCAAAGACGTGATTCCTACCTGGAAAGCCGACAAGTTCGACGCCGACCACCTGATGCAGCTTTATAAGAAGGCCGGAGCGAAATACTTTTGCAGCATGGGCGTTCACCATGACGGCTTCGACCTGTGGAAGTCCGCTCACCAGCCGCGCTGGAACGCCGTGGCGGCGGGGCCGAAGATCGACGTCGTCGGGCTCTTCAAGAAAGCTGCCCGGAAGCAAGGGCTGCGGTTCGCCGTCAGCGAACACCTGGCGCCCAGCTACAACTGGTTCTCAACTTCGCACGGAAGCGACAAGACCGGGGCGCTGGCGGGTGTGCCGTACGACGGCGTCAATCCAGCCTATGCCGACCTGTATCACGAGTATCCCAAAGATTATGTTGTCGGCTCGAATAGTACGGGGTTCGGCGGGGCCAACATACCGGACGCGTGGAAGCTGCACTACTTTAAACGCATCAAGGACCTGGTCGATAACTACCAACCCGACCTGCTCTACACCGATGGCGGCATCTACTACGAAGAATACGGTCTGGCGGTGGTGGCCAACCACTACAACACGAGCGCCAAGATCCACGGAGGCCATGTCGAAGCCGTCTACACCAGTAAGACACCTCGCGACTGCGAGACGGGAACATGCATTCTGGACCTCGAGCGCGGCGTGGCCAGCGGAATCCCGGCCAATCCCTGGCAGACCGACACGTGCATCGGCGACTGGCACTACAACAAGGAAGCAAAGTACAAATCTCCGAAGCGGGTAATTGACATGCTGGTGGATATCGTCAGCCGCAACGGAAATCTGATGCTGAATTTTCCGCTGCCCAACAGCGGCGCTTTGGACGATCAGGAATTGAAAATCCTGGATGAGATCACGCGCTGGATGGCCGTCAACAGCGAAGGCATTTACGCCACGCGGCCGTGGAAGATCTTCGGCGATGGCCCCGTGGCCACTGCACCTCCACCGGCGGCGGGAAGGCGCGGCAACCCCTTCAATGAGCGGAATCGCCAGGACCTCACGGCCGATGACGTGCGCTTCACTACCAAGGGCAACGCGCTGTACGCATTTGTGATGGGTTGGCCGGAAAAGGAAGCTTCGATTCGCGCTCTCGCTCTTGGCGGTCCGAACAGCGTGCCGAAGGTTCGGAATCTCGAATTGCTCGGACACAAGGGAAAGGTTAAGTGGACTCAGGACGCCGCGGCTCTGAAGGTCGAACTGCCGGAAGAGAAGCCGTGCGATCATGCGGTGACGTTTAAGGTCGCATTCGCCTGAGGGCCGCCCGCTCTTAGGAGGATTCAAGATGCGCACGTTCCATATCGGTTCACTTGTTGCCCTGCTGCTGTTTGCCGGGCTGGCTTTGTCGCCGGTCCGCGCGGAGGACCGGCTGCAGTGGTTCCGGAACGACAAGCTCGGCATGATCATTCACTGGGGCCCCTATTCCCTGCTGGCCGGCGAGTGGAAGGGGCAGCGTGTCCCGGTCGGCTCGGAGGCGGAATGGATTATGCAGCGGTTCAACATCCCCCTCGCCCAATACCGCGAAGTGGCCAGCCAAATGAACCCGACGCGCTTCAACGCCGAGGAATGGGTGGCGCTGGCAAAATCCACCGGGATGAAGTACCTGGTCGTGACCGCCAAGCACCACGACGGATTTGCGATGTACCACTCCCGCGTCAGCCGCTACAACATTTTCGATTGGACGTCGTTTAAGCGCGATCCCCTTGCAGAGCTCGCCGAGGCGTGCCGCAAAAACGGCATCCGGTTCTGCGTGTACTACTCGCACCGCGAGGATTGGGAAGATCCCGACGGTTATGGCAACAACTGGGATTTCGACCGCTCGAAGAAAGACCGCGAGCGCTACCTGGAGCGAAAGTCGATCCCGCAGCTCAGGGAGTTGTTGACGGGTTATGGCCCGCTCGGCCTGATCTGGTTCGACCGCGGCACCGACACCACCGAACAGGCCGCCCGCTTCGTCAAGCTCGTTCGCGAACTTCAGCCGCAGTGCCTCATCAACGGCCGCGTGGGACCGTATGGGCAGGAATTGATGGGCGATTACCAGGACATGAACGACAACGGAATGCCCACCGGTGGCCTGGAGGAATATTGGGAAACGCCGCAGACCCTCAACACCACCTGGGGCTACAGCAAGTTCGATCAGCAATGGAAGACGCCGGCGAATGTAATCCAGCGGCTTGTCGAGATCGTCGGCAAGGGCGGAAATTACCTGCTCAACATCGGCCCGATGGCGGACGGCACCGTGCCGGCTCCGACGGTAGCCACGCTCAAGCAGGTCGGGCAGTGGATGCACACCAACGGCGACAGCATCTACGGCACCTCGACATGCCCGCTGGGGGAAGCTCCGTGGGGACGCTGCACAGTGAAAGGGAGCCGCGTCTATCTTCACGTATTTAGCTGGCCGGGCGATTCCATTCTGCGTATCAGCGGGCTGCGCAACCAGGTTCGCGCCGCTTACCTGCTGGCCCATCCGGAGCAAAAGCTGGCGTTCACACGCGAAAACGGCGTGGTCGCATTGTCAATGCCGGCCAGCCCGCCCGACCGTATCGATACGGTCGTCGTTCTGGAAGTGCAAGGCACGCCCGCCGCCGACCCGCCCATCGTCACCCAGGGGAGCGATTCTCCGCTTCATCTGGACTACATGTATGCGGTCACCGCGGGTAAAGCCGTGAAGCGTTTCAATCGCGATGGCGGTTTCCATATTTCCAAATGGACCGGCCCGGCAGACTCGATTGCCTGGAACGTGCAGGTCAGCCAGGCCGGGACGTACAAAGCCAGGATCCGCTACTCGGCGGCACCCGAGTGGGCCGGCGCTAAATACATCGTGACCGTCGGCGCCGAAACGCTCACCGGCTCCATCTCTGTGACCGGCGCCGGATATCGCTATAAGGAATTCGATCTCGGCACGATCCGGATTCCACGCGTAGGAAGATACACAATCACCGTGCGGCCCGGCGTCAGCACCGGTCACAACCTGATGTACTTCCAGAATCTGGATTTCGTACCGGTAATTTGAGCTTGATGGCTCGGGGCTGCCGCGGAACGAATCAACGGCCCTCGTATCGCGTCCAGGCCTCGGCCAGATCCTTGCCGTGAATGCGGATCGTGCGATCGTCCACGACTTCCCGCCCCGCTTCGGCTCCGGCGGCGATCGGCAGGGAGTTTCGCGTGGTGTATTCAATTTCGAGAGTCACCGGACCCGTGATGCGATACGGTTTGACGGAGCCGATCTTCCGGAAGGCTTCAGCGGCTTTTTCCCGGATCAGATCGCGCGCCGCTGCCGCGGAGAGCGAGATGCACGAATAGCGAGCCAGCCCCTCCTTGACCTCGGCGGTCACTGCCTCCGGCACGATGTCGTGAAGTTCCCGCGCCGCGGCCCGGTCCCCGCTGAGGAAAATGACAGGTATGCCAAAACTGCCGGCCAGCGCAGTCCGGGTTTCGATTTCCCCGACCCGTTTGCCATTCAGGAGCATGTTCTGAATTCCGAGTGAGCTATAGCTGTGAGACATAACGCCGGCACGCACACCGGCCATGCTGTGCTGTCCGACGAACGCTACCGCGGCGTAGCCCCGCTCGAGCGTCATCATCGGGCCGATGTTGCCGATCACCAGTTTGGCTTTCGGGTTTATCGTTGCCGCGGAAAGAGTCCTGCTGCTATCGTGGCCGTCCCAAACGACCACCTCGTCGGCACCGCCTGCGAGAAAGCCGTCCACTGCCGCGTTGACTTCGCCGGTCAGCAGTTGCCGCAGTTCGGGATTTGTCGGTTCGGTCTGCTCCTGCCGGCAGATTCCAGCTACCCCTTCGCCATCCGTGATGACGAAAACGGACTTTTTCGCCTGACCCGGGCATAGCAGCGCGGCGGCGGGGACCAGGAGAACGAGCCACATGGTGTTCATTCGCATAGAAGCCTCCATAGAGCCTATCAAAGGCCACACGTGCCGGCCCCTGGCGGGGCTGGCCGCCGATCGAGAAGCCGGTTACTATTTTGCAGGGGTAAATCAATATGAGCGGAATCACCCGGCGTGATCTTGCACGGGGCGCGGGCATGCTGACGGCGCTCAGCTATTCCCGTATTTCCGGCGCGAACGATCGGATCGGTGTTGGCTATATTGGCTTGGGAAACCGCGGCGATCAGGTTCACGACGCGTTTCTCGAGCACGGCGATGCGCAGACCGTGGCCGTCTGTGACCTGCGGGAAGACTACCTTGACCTCGCTGTGCGGAAATCTCGCGCTGCTCCCACCCGGTACAAGCAATACCAGAAGCTTCTGGAGGACAAAGCAGTCGACGCGGTAGTTATCGCAACTCCGGACCACTGGCATGCACTCATGTTCGTCGCTGCCTGCAACGCGGGCAAGGACGTCTACGTGGAGAAGCCGTTGAGCCTCACGGTCTCGGAGGGCCGCAAGATGGTGGAGGTGGCCGGTCGGACCGGCCGCGTCGTGCAGGTCGGCACGAACCGGCGGTCTTGGAAGTCCTACCGTGAGGCCGCGGAATTCATCCGCTCCGGCGGCATCGGCCACGTCACCGCGGCACGTTGTTTTCACATTACGAACGAATGCCCGGTCGGGCTGGGTCCCGGAACCGGCGGCGCGCCGCCCAGCGAATGGGAATGGGATCAGTGGCTCGGTCCGGCCCCCAAGGTGCCCTATAATTCCAATCGCGAGTTCTACAATTTCCGCTGGTTCTACAACTACTCGGGCGGCCAGTTGACGAATTTCGGCGTGCATTACGTCGATGTCATCCGCTGGTTTATCGGACAGGATGCGCCGCGCGCGGTCGCCGCCATCGGCGGGAAGTTTGCGCAGATCAAAGACAACCGCGAAATTCCGGATACCCTGCAAGTTCTCTGGGAGTTCGACGGGACCCTGGTGGCGTTCGAGCAGTACAATGCCAACGCCGCGCCCGGAAGCGGCCCCAGTTGCGAGATCGAGTTTCGCGGGACCAAGGGCACGATGTACATCCGCAACAACAATTGGGACGTTGTGCCTGAAAAAGTAGCGGAGAGCCCGATCGGCTACGACCACGGCAAAGGCTATGGTAATCCCCTGGACCGCAGCGGAGGAGGAACCGCGAATGCGTCGCGGCGGCCCGCCATCGAACCCCGGAGCGTGAAGGGTGGTTCCGGCTCGGATACAACCGCGCACGCGCGCAACTTCCTCGATTGCGTCAAGAGCCGCGCCAAGTGCAACGCGGACATTTTGACCGGACATCTTTCGACCAGCGCCACCCTCATCGGCAACATTGCATACAAGCAGCGCTGTTTCCTCGAGTGGGACGTTCGCAACGAACGCTTCACCAACAATGCTGAGGCCAACCGGTGGCTGAGTTATGAATACCGAGCGCCCTACACGCTGGGGTGAAGGCAGAAAGGAAGATCGGCAATGAAGGCAGTAGTGGTCACTCTATTGCTCTGCGGAGCGGCCGCTGCCGGCTCCCTGCACATCCACGAGTCCGCATTCGTAGCGGAGAAAGACGGCAGGCCGGCAGGTTGGACGGAATGGAGCGCCCGGCCGGAGACCATGCCCCGGGCATTCGTCGATCCGCTGCGTGGCCGGACTGGTCCGGGATCCCTCGCCATTTCCGGCAACAGCAACCTCGCGGAACACGGCGGGTGGGAGCGGAAGGCGTCCGGCGTCGCGCCGGGGGAGTGGTACCGTTTCGCCGCGTACTACCGCGCGGAAGCAGTCGGCTGCGAATCGTGGCAGGCCGTAGCGCGCCTCGACTGGCGCACCGCGGCCGGCACACGGGCCGGGCAGCCCGACTATGCCTGGCGCGCGACCCGCGAAGGGTCCTGGACCAGGCTGCTGCTTGAGGCAAAGGCGCCGGAAAATGCCGCCGCGGTAGTCCTGCAACTCTATCTCTCGAACGCACCCTCGGGCACGCTGTGGTGGGACGACATTTCTCTCGACCAGATCCCCGATCCCGGGCCGCGCAAAGTGACCATCGCTTCGATCAATTTGCGGCCCCGCCAGACGCACTCCGCCGCGGAGAGTGTGGGCCGGTTCATCGAGGCGGTGGAAACGGCGGTTAAGGTCAAGACCGATATCATCCTGCTGCCGGAGGGTATCACGGCGATAGGCACCGGCAAACCGTATGTTGAGGTCGCCGAGCCCATCCCGGGCCCCACGACCACGCGGCTTGGCGAACTCGCGCGGCGGAGATCATCCTACATCGTCGCGGGCATCTATGAACGCGAGGGCCCGGCCGTCTACAACACCGCCGTCCTGATCGACCGGGCGGGAAACGTCGCAGGTAAATATCGCAAGGTCTACCTGCCGCGGGAAGAAGTCGAGGGCGGGCTGACCCCCGGCAGCGACTACCCGGTCTTCCGCACGGATCTGGGAACGGTGGGGATGATGATCTGCTACGACGTTTTCTTCGCCGATCCGGCCCGGGCACTGGCAACCAAGGGCGCCGAACTGATTCTGATGCCAATCGCGGGAGGAGACGAGACGCTGGCGAAGGCGCGCGCCATCGAAAACAAGATATTCCTGGTCACATCCGGCTACGATCATCCGACCTACATCATGGATCCGGATGGCGAGCGGCTCGCCGTCGCGCTCAACCGCGGCGACGCGGCGATCGCCACCATCGACCTCAATAAGCGCTACCTGGATCCATGGCTTGGCGAAATGCACGGCCGCCGCATGAAAGAACTGCGGCTGGACGTGAAGCCGCCACTGCCAGGGCTCGAGAACTAGTAGGTTGAGCTTGGAGTTTGCCCCCGGAATTGGCGTAGAGCCTTTGGACCCTGATCTAATGGTGGGAAGTCTGTAAGTCTTTGAGGAATTTGGTCGGGGCGAGTGGATTCGAACCACCGACCTCCTGGTCCCGAACCAGGCGCTCTAGCCAGGCTGAGCCACGCCCCGAACTTACCAGTTTAGTCTGTCCGGACCCCTTCGCACAAGCGCGGTAACATCGAAATCAGTGAACGAGACGAAAAAGCTGCGCGAACTGCCGGCGGTTCATGAGGTTGTGGAGCACGTCGCGGGGGAGTGCGGAGCGGTTCCGCGCGAAGTGCTGGTGGCGGAAACGCGGCGCATGCTCGAGCGGATGCGGGCGGAAATTCTCGCGGGTGGCGCGAACGACGTGCCGGCGGAGAAACGCGTCGTCGACGCGATCGCGGCGCTCCAGCGCTCGTCGCTGCGGCGCGTCATCAATGCAACAGGGGTGGTGCTACACACCAATCTCGGCCGTGCGCCGCTGCGGGCGGGGAGTTTTCCGGGCGGCTACTCCAACCTCGAATACGACCTGGCCACGGGACGCCGGGGGAAGCGGGACGTCCACATCGCGGGGCTGCTGGAACGCATTGCGGGTGCGCCGGGAATCGCGGTCAACAACAACGCGGCGGCGGTCTTCCTGGCGTTGAACGAACTGGCGGCAGGCGGCGAGGTCGTGGTCTCGCGCGGCGAGTTGATCGAGATCGGCGACGGGTTCCGCATTCCGGAAATCATGGCGCGCTCGGGCGCGGTGCTGCGGGAAGTCGGCACCACCAATCGCACCCATATCGACGATTACCGCGCGGCGATTTCGGAGCGAACCCGGCTGCTGATGCGGGTGCATCCGCAGCAACTTTCGGATCGAAGGGTTCACGGCCTCCGCGTCGATTGCGGAACTGGCGGCGCTCGGCAAGGAACGCGGGCTGCCGTTGTATGAGGACCTCGGTAGCGGATGCGTGGTCGATTTGCGGCCATTCGGAATCGACGAGCCGCTGGTGCGCGAGAGCCTGGAGGCGGGCGTGGACCTGGTCTCGTTCAGCGGCGATAAGCTGCTGGGCGGGCCGCAGGCGGGCATCCTGGCGGGGAAGCCGGAAATCGTTGCGCGGCTGCGAAGGAATCCGCTGTTTCGCGCGCTGCGGCTCGATAAGTTGATTTATTCGGCGCTCGAAAGCACACTGCGCGACCTACTGTTTGAAAACTGGGAAGGGATTCCGGCGCTGGCGATGATCCGTCAGACGCCGGAAGAGATTTTCCGGCGCGCGGAGACTCTGCTCAAGCGGTGGCCCGATCTCCAGGCGGAGATTCTGCCGGGACAGTCGGTGATCGGCGGAGGGTCGACGCCGCAGCAATCGCTACCGACGTGGCTGGTGGCACTCGATAGCGCCCATGCGGTGGAGATCGAACGGCGGTTGCGGTTGGATACGCCGCCTGTGGTGGCGCGGATCGAGGAAGATCGTGTCGTCCTCGATCTGCGCACGGTACTGCCTGAGGAAGAGGAGGAACTGGCCGGGGCCGTGCTGCGTGCGATGGCTTAGGCGCGTTCCTGGTAGGTGCCTTCCGCGGTGTTGACGCGGATCTTTTCGCCTTCCGTGATGAACGGCGGCACCTGCACCACCAGGCCGGTTTCGGTCTTGGCCGGCTTGGTGACGTTGGAAACGGTGGCGCCCTTCAGGCCGGGCTCGGTTTCGACCACCATGAGATCGACGGTCGCCGGAAGCTCGACACTGATCGGCTTGCCTTCATAGAATTCCACCGCCACCTTGAGTTGCGGAATGAGGTACTGGGTGGCATCGCCGAGCAGATCCTTCATGAGGTGCATTTGCTCGTAGGTCTCGGTGTTCATGAAGTAGTAGTATTCGCCGTCGTCGTACAAATACTCCATTTCCTGTTCATCGAGCAGGGCTTTTTCGACGCGGTCTTCGGAAGAGAAGCGGTGTTCCGTCATCGTACCGCTGCGAAGGCTGCGCATCTTGGCCTGCACGAAGCCGCGCAGGTTGCCCGGCGTCCGGTGGGTCATGCTGAAAACCGAATATAGTTCGTTGTTGAACTTAATGACCATCCCCGGGCGCAGTTGTGTTGCAGAAATCATGAAACTCCTCTGTGTATGATCTTGAAACTACCAGTATAGCAAGGGGTTCAGAACGGCTGAATCTCCTCGCGGACCGTGTCGAAATCGATGCGGCGCTTCTGCATGTACGAAATATTGCCAAGGTGCGACGCCTGCGCCGAGCGGTGGCCGATTAAGACATCGGCATTCGGTTCTTTGCGCGACTTCACACACTCCAGGAAGTTTTCGACGTGATCCATGTCGATGTTGCTGGCGGCTTTGACGACGGTGGTCTCGGCTTTCTGACCGCGCGGAACGACCGGCGTGAATTCGTAGCGGCCGCGGTCGATCCACAGGCGGCCTTTGGTGCCGCAGAATTCCTGGGCGGCGCCGGTAATCCCGGGGACGAGCGTGGCCTCGAAAGTCGCGGTGAACTGCGACGGGTATTCGAGCAGCACGTTGATGGTATCGGGAGCGGTGCGGCCATCCTTGTAGTTGTAGACGCCGCCGGCAGCCTGGGCCGAGAACGGAATGTCATCGCCCATGAACATGTGGACGACGTCGATCCAGTGAGTGAAGAGATCGGTGACCTGGCCGCCGCCGAAATCGAGATAGGCGCGCCAGTTGTAATACTGCTGCGGATCCCAATCGCGCCACTTGAGCGGGCCGAGGAAGTGAGCCCAATCGAGATCGGCGGGCTGCGTGGCAAGCGAGGCCGGCGCTTTGCGCAGGTGGTAGCTGTTGCCATGCCACCAGGTGCGGGCGAGCGTGATCTTGCCGAGCTTGCCGGAATCGATGTATTCCTTCTTGGCTTCGATGTAGTGCTTGCCGGAACGCTGCTGCATGCCGACCTGGCAGACGCGATTATTGACGCGAGCGGCTTTGACGATGCGCGGGCCTTCTTCGATGGTGCGGGTGAGCGGCTTTTCGACGTAGACGTCCTTGCCGGCATTGAGAGCGTCGATGGCGACGGCGGTGTGCCAGTGGTCGGGCACGCCGATCAGGGCGACATCGATCTCCTTCATCTCGAGGAGCTTGCGGTGGTCGCTGAAGGTCTGGGCTTGCGGCGCTTTCTCTTTGGCTTTGTTGACGTGGGTGGCCCAGATATCGCAGAGGGCGACGACATCGACCGTACCGGTCTTGAGGAAGTTCCCCATGTCGTACGAGCCGCGGTCGCCGCAGCCGATCAGGCCAAGCTGGACGCGATCGTTGGCTCCGAGAATTCGCGAGTAGGAGAGCGCGCTGGCCGCGGTGACACCGCGCAGAAACGCCCGGCGGGGGACGTCAGAATCCGGCATACGAAGATTATAAGCCCGTTCACGGGAGGAAGCGCGCGTCGTCCTGGGGTGGGCGTGGTTAGCGTAGACGGCAGGATTTCACCGCGGAGGCGCGGAGAAAAAACGCGGAGAAGGCTGGGAGAGATTTAGGAGATTTGCGCGTCATCCTCCAAGGGGGGCGCAGAGGGAGCGGAGAAAGGCAGGATTTCACGGCGGAGGCGCGGAGAAAAAACGCGGAGTAGGGCGCAGTGGAGGCGGAGAAAATCAATAGTTGAGGAGGTGGTCGATTTCGGAGGCGATGGTTTCGGTTTGGGGGAGGATGGCGGCTTCGAGGTGAGGGTTGTAGGCGATCCAGGTATCGAGCGCGCCGATGCGGCGGACGGGGGCATCGAGGTGGTCGAAGAGGTCGGAGGCGATGCGGGCGGCGATCTCGGCGCCGTAACCGAAGGAGAGCGTGTCTTCGTGAGCGATGAGGACACGGCTGGTTTTCGAGACCGATTCGGCAATGGCTTCCCAATCGTAGGGGGAGAGCGAACGGAGATCGAGGATCTCGATGGAGGCCGCGGGGTTGCGGCGTTCCACTTGGGTGGCGGCCTGGAGCGCCTTTTGGACGAGTGCGCCGTAGGTGACGATGGTGAGGGAGCGGCCGGGTTTGACGATGCGGGCGCGGCCGAAGGGGATGGTGAAATCTTCGCCAGGATGGGGCGAGCGATTGTAGGGTTCGCGGTAGAGCTTCTTGTGCTCGAGGAACATCACGGGGTCGTCGGAACGTAGGGCAGTGCGCAGGAGGCCGCAGGCGTCGAGGGCGTTGGAGGGCATGACGACGCGGAGTCCGGGGATGTGGGTGAAGGTGACCTCGCCCGATTGCGAGTGATAGACGCCGCCGCCGTTGAGGTAGCCGCCGATGGGGACGCGCAGGATGGCGGGGCAGGCGAAGGCTCCGCCGCTGCGCCAGCGCAGGGTGGCGAGCTCGTCGCGGATCTGCATCATGGCGGGCCAGATGTAATCGAAGAACTGAATTTCGGCGACGGGCTTCAAGCCGCGCGCAGCCATGCCGATGGCGCGTCCGACGATGGCGGCTTCGGCGAGCGGCGTGTTGAAGCTGCGGCGTGCCCCGAACTCCGTTTGCAGGCCGGCGGTGACCTTGAAGACGCCGCCCTTGCCCTTGACCTCTTTGAGGCTGGCTTCGCGGCTGCAATCGGCCACGTCTTCTCCGAAGACCAGGATGTCGGGGTTGCGGCGCATCTCCTCGCGGAGCGTGGCGTTGATGAGATCGACCATGGTCATGGGCGCGCCGCGGAAGTGGGGCTGCGCGTCGAAGGGTTCGCCCGTGGGGTCGACGGCGGGGGAATAGAGATGCTGGTAGACGGTTTCGGGCGCGGGCGGCTCGTCGTGCAGGGCCTGCTGGGTGGCCTCCTGGACCTCTTCGTCGATTTCGTGGGTGATGCGCTGGAGCATGTGGCGATCGATGACGCCCTCATCGATCAGGAGCTTGGGGAAGGTTAGGACGGGGTCGCGGGCGGCCTCGGCTTCGCGCTCGGCGGGGGGCTTGTAGAGGCGCTCATCGTCGGAGAGGGAATGGGAGTAGGGGCGGATGACGTGAGCGTGAACGAGCGCGGGGCCCTGGCCGGAGCGAACCCAATCGGCGGCGGCGGAGAGGGCGCGGTAGGAAGCGAGAAAGTCGGTGCCATCGACCTCCAGCCGGAAGAGGTTGGGGAAGCCGGAGACGAGGGCGGAGACGTTGCCGCCGGCGGTCTGGCGTTCGACGGGGACGGAGATGGCGTAGCCGTTATCCTCGATGAGGTAAAGCAGGGGCAGGCGTTCGAGGCAGGCGATGTTGAGGGATTCCCAGAATTCGCCTTCGCTGGTGGCGCCGTCGCCGGAGGTGACGAGGGTGATTTCGGTGGTGGCAGGGTCGCGATAGCGCGAGGCTTCGGCGCATCCGGCGGCCTGCAGGAACTGGGTTCCGGTGGGGGACGAGACGCTGACGATGTTGTAGTCGGGGTGGCCCCAGTGGGAGGGCATCTGGCGTCCGGCGGAGGCGGGGTCGGCGGCGGCGCCGGTGGCCTGGCGGAGCATGTCGAGGGGCGTGACGCCGAGGGTGAGGCAGAGGGCGCGGTCGCGGTAGTAGAGGAAGCACCAGTCGTGGGCGGGGCGGAGGACCATGCCGGCAGCGACCTGGACGGCCTCATGACCGGCACCGCTGATCTGGAAGAAGATGCGGTTCTGCCGCTTGAGCGTGACCTCGCGATCGTCGAGGCGGCGCGCGGTGTGCATGATGCGGAAGGCGCGGATGAGTTGGTCGGGGTCGAGTCCTGCGAAGCGGTCCGTCTCAGCAGACGGCTGGATCGTCGGCTTGGTCACCACGGGCAGTACCCTTACTGTAGTGTAGCAGCGGGGGGATTCACCGCCGAGGCGCAGAGGCGCGGAGAAGACGGGAAAAACGGGATTGGAAAATGTGTGCGAGGGAGCGCGTGTTCCCGGAAGAGAGGGAGTGGAGAAGTGCGAAGAGAAGAATTTCACCGCCGAGGCGCGGAGGCGCGGAGAAAACGGGAAAAACGGGATTGGAAAATGTGTGCGGGGGAGCGCGTCTTCCCGGAAGAGAGGGAGCGGAGAAATACGAGGGGAAGGATTCACCGCCGAGGCGCGGAGGCGCGGAGAAGACGGGAAAAACGGGATTGGAAAATGTGCGCGGGGGAGCGCGTCTTCCCGGAAGAGAGGGAGCGGAGAAATACGAGGGGAAGGATTCACCGCCGAGGCGCGGAGGCGCGGAGAAAACGGAAAAAACGGGATTGGAAAATGTGTGCGAGGGAGCGCGTCTTCCCGGAAGAGAGGGAGCGGAGAAATACGAAGAGACGTTGCGGGCGGCCGGGGTCTTCGGACTTATCGCCGGACGTGTCCGGCCGCCAGTGGGTCGAGCGGAATCTTCGATGACCGAGGCGGGCTGGGTGGCCCGCGTATCGTTGCCGATTCGATTCTTCGCTCTCTGAGATCCCGTGGGACGGCGATTCGCGCTATCCGCTCACCGCGGGATGTTGTGGATTCGAATCCAAGGTCTCCCCGCCGGCCGCATCCGCATGGGTGCGGCCGCAAGGGCTGGAAGGCCCGACGGGAAGTTCAGTCCACCGTAATGCAACGCTTCCTGGCCAGGAAGAAAACCGTGTTGCGGGCCCGCGGTGGGGCGCGGCCCTGCTTACAGAAATCATCGTAACGGGCGAGGCAAGGGGGGATCGGCGCGGCGGGCTTGTAAGTGTCTGGGAAAGAAGGCGGAGATTTTTGCGAAAGGTTGTGAATGGGGGCGGGATAATGGGGCTATGTTCACGATGCGGCCGATCGGGTATGTGAAGAGCGAGTATCACGAGACGCGTGAGATCCCGAAGGGACCGGGCGCGAAACACGACGCCGAAGGGTACGTGGAGGTGCGGCCGGAGTTCGAGGCGGGGCTGCAGGATATCGAAGGCTTCTCGCATTTGTTTGTGATCTGGGCGTTCGACCGATCGGAGGGGTACACGCTGGTGGGGACGCCGCCGACGGACGACCGTCCGCACGGGGTGTTCGCGACGCGGTCGCCGCGGAGGCCGAATCCGATCGGGCTGACGGTGGTGGAACTGCTGGGGCGAGAGGGAGGGCGGCTGCGGGTCCGGGGGCTGGATATGCTGGACGGGACGCCGGTGCTGGATGTGAAGCCGTACCTTTCGAGTGTGCCGGCGGAGAAGGTGCGGCGGGGCTGGCTGGCGGAGGCGGAGGCGAGGAAGCGGTAGCGCGCTCACTCCGTACGCCGTGTGCAGCCCTCAGTTACGATTCCTGTTAGAGGCGGGAGGCTGTTGCCGCAAGACGATCGGGTCGGGCACCGCGCCGAACGAGAGCGGCAGCATACCGGGATTCGGTCCTCCTTCGAATCGGAGGGTGAGGGCGTACTGAATCCCCTGGAGAATGGTGACGGAAAACCGGCCGTCGGCATCGGTGCGAAGCTCTTCCGCGACGTCACAACATTCGTGCTGCGCATCTCCCGTATTCAGCAACCACAAATAGGATTCCGCGGAGGGTTCGCCATTGGGTAGAAGGACCCGGCCGCTAATGGTCTTCCGGTTCAGTTCCGGAGGTAGCCGGAAATCGTAGCGGGGTGGATCGAATGCGCCGCTCACCAGGATTTCCGAACCCTCCTTTTCGGAGGCCGCCGAAGGCCAGTAGATTGCCGGGTAAGGCACCTGGGGAGTAGGGTGGCAGCAGCCATGGAGCACCAGTTTGTACTTGCCGGGATCGAGATCTCGAAAGGCATACGTCCCTGATCGTCAGTGCGGACGAAATCTCCGTCGACGTCATATTGGTCACCATTCGGGCGGAGAAGCTGCAGATCGATTCCGGCGCCCGCCGGCGTGCCGTCCGAGCGGTATAGCCGACCGGCGACGACGCCGGGCCGGTCCCGCTGGAGAGTCACCTCAATTTCGGCGCACCCGCGGCCTTCGACGGTGACGGCGTAGCTCCCGTCGTCGTGGCCTGGCATGTGGTAGCCAGCCTGCTCGGACGTGACCGTGTACTTGCCAGGCTGTAAACCCGCAAAGGAGTATCGGCCGTCGGCATCCGCGACAGAGGTGCGCGCGCCACCGTCTCCTTGCAAGCGGACAATGGCGCCCGGCTGCCAGAACTTATTCCCCGGTCCATCCGGCCAGGAACCAACTCGCCCAAAGATCGCGGCAGTGTGGGCCGCCAGGTCCAGGCCATCCAGGTATTGCAAGTCTTCCTGGGCAAACCGGACGTGCCGGCTGCGGGTGCAGCCACGGGCGGCGATCTGATCTTTGTCGATTTGGTGGGTATACATGAGGTACTGCTCACCCACCTGGAAATCCGGGCCACTGCACATACCGTCATCTATGAGAGTTATAGAAGATTCAAGGACTCCCTTGTAGGAGTGATCGACATGCATGCGGATGGTGCTGATCGAATTCTTGAAGTGACCGCGAGGAGCAGGCTCCTTTTCGATCACGGTTCCCAGGAAGACCAGCGGCGACTGCCAGTATGCCTCACAAGGCGGGGAGATGGTTTCGCAGGAACAAGCGCTGAGCCGGTACGGGCCGGCGCCGAGTTGGAGTAACGCCACCGTTGCGAGTATCAGCTTCGACGGCATTGAATGGAAGGCGAACTGCCGTCTCGAAGACGGGGACATAAACTGATTAGACGCCGAAAAGGTGAAAACGGACAATCGTATCTTTAGTAAGCGCCGTGGCGCGGGCTAGTACCTATGCCACATCGGTGGTCGTGCGTTCGAAGAGTAAGTCGCGGTCACTATCTTAATCCGACTTCGGGATCTTCTTGACCTGTTTCGCTTTCTTGCGCGGCGAGAAGACGAAGTAGTCCGGAGTGGGAGGATCTTCGTGAAGCCTCGTCGGAGGAATCTGTGGGCCACTGATACGGTCGAATGGTGCCGGGAAACTCAGCCCGCGTACGCGCTGCCGGATGGTGAGGGCTTCGGCTCTTTTCCTAGCCAGTTGCCTTTCGAGCCAGTTTGACTCCTCCGATAAACAGTACGCCGTCAGGGAGGCCCAGCGGTGTTGCGGTTGGACTGTCCCATATCAAGCAACGGGCATTTTTCGGCCGCGGCTTGTTCTCGAGTAGTATTACCCGATTTCCTTTCGGCGTGCGAGAACCGAAGGGGGCCAATTTGTATCGCGGGCACCGGGCCGGTCATTTCGAGCCTCCCTTTGCGGAGAACTTGAAAGACAAGCCCGATGCACGGCCGGTGCAGGTACGAACTCCGGTTACCGACCCACTTGGCGGGTTCCGAACCGGCCGAAGGGCAGGCGCTGCTGAAGCAGCAGCCGAATCTGGTCCGGCAGAGCAGCCGGCCGGCTTTCACTGCCCGCGTTTTGTGTGGCCGGCGCAATGGTCTGTTTGCCGGATTCGCCGGGTATCGGGGTGGCTAGGTATGCGTGAATGTCGCCAGTGCTTGTCTGAACCGCAAAACCCGCGATTTCCCCCGCATCATTAATCCCCAATGCGTATACCAGATACAACGGCGATTCCGCCGGGATGAGTGAGTTCAGGTCCGATAGCACATTGTTCTGCCAGAGAAAGGCGCGGCAATTTCCGCTGCTATCGCATGAGCCGCCAACCACCTGGGTGCTGTTGTTGATTCCCGCCGGGTCCCCGAGCACGTCCCCGCCTAGCCCGCCAAGGTCCTTCATGCCCATATCCTTGGTCCACAGGAAGGAGTGCACGGTGCCATCGGCCACGTCCGAGAACCCGGCCACCTCTCCCCGGTTATTGATCGCCGCAGCCTTGCCCATCATCTTACCTCCCAGATTACCGAGGGGCTTGACCGAGCCGTTCTCCCACAGCACCGCGTGCGGCCCAACCAACAGGCCAACGGCGGTAACGACGGTGTTCGCGCAGGTACCGGACGAGCCTACGATTTGGCCGAGGTCGTTGATCCCGAGTGCGAATCCGACGGTGTCGCCGGGGAGTGTTGGGAGTTTCTGAATGTCGCCCGCGGCCGCCCCCCAGACCACGGGTTCAAAATCGAGAACTTGCGGCACTGGGCAAGTTGGGTCCTGTGTGCCATTCTCAGCAACTCCGATTACCTGCCCTCGATTGTTCAGGGCAAGAGCCATCGCATTATTGCCACCCAGCGTGCGGAGGGGTTTCATCACTCCGCTCCATAACGCTCCCAGGCATATCAGGTGATCGCCGAAGCCGCAAAAGTCCTCTTTCAACGCGTCCGGCGTGGAGATCTCGGAAATAACCGGCAGGTCGTCTCTGCCGTTAGGTCCGCTCGCTTGGGCGTTTGGTCCGCCCAGCGTGCCGAGGTCGTGTATCGTGCCACCGGCCCTCGAAAGGAAGGCGTGCGTCTCCCCGTTGGGCACGGCGACAGTCCCACCCACCCGGCCCGCGTTGTTGATGCCAAAGGCGATGGTCAGCGGCTCGCCCAGTGTGCCGAGGTCGATCACTTTGTAGTGAGGCATTTGGCTACCGGGTCTGGCGCCTGGGGACAGGCTTTGCGCGTAGAAGGCGGAGGCCGCGAACATACCCGCCAGCGAAGTGCGAAACAGAATCGTTCTCATGTTGAATCTCCTTTTCGTTTTGAGTCGAAGCCGGCGCGGCTATGCCGCTGTCGGTTAGCTTCAACCTCCAAGCGCAAATGGAGCTAAGAAAGTGGAAGGACGTCGAAAAAGATTCTAGAGTTTCTGGTCCCGCGGGTCGCCCAGCTCGGCTAACAACCAGGCGCGTGCCAGCCGCCAGTCGCGCTTCACCGTGTCCGAAGAAACCTTTAGTACCTCCGCGGTCTCTTCCACGCTCAATCCGGCGAAGAAGCGCAGTTCGACGACCCGCGCCTTCCGCGGATCCACCTTCGCCATGGCGTTCAATGCGTCGTCGAGCGCGATCAGCTCGCGAGCGCGGCCGGACCCGATATCAGGGATGTCATGCAGATTCACCCGTGGCGCCGCCCCGCCGCGCTTGGCCGCGACGCGCCGGCGGGCCCGATCCAGCAGAATGTGCCGCATGATCTGCGCCGACACCGCGAAGAAGTGGGCGCGATGCTGCCAGTCCACACTCGTAACGTCAATCAGTTTCAGGTAGGCTTCGTGCACCAGGGCGGTGGTCTGAATGGTTCTCCCGGGCCGCTCATCCCGCATGAAGTGGCCGGCAATACGGCGAAGCTCCTCGTAAACTCGAGGCGTGAGTTGCTCCAGCGCGCCCGGGTCGCCGCCCGCCCAGGCCCGAAGAAGTTGCGTAGTTTCCGAACATTCGGCGCCGCTCACAGGCCTAAAGGATTATATCCCGCCGTGCCCGCCAGAAATCTTGCGTGCAGCTTCAACTTCCCGGGTCGACTTTGCGCCTAAAGAGAGTGAACGGGAGAGGATCAGCAGCGATTGGGAGAGGTTAAGACTATGATGGGATCTCTATGACGCCCGACCGTTGGCGACGAATCGAAGAGCTCTACCACTCGGCGCGCGATCGAGGTGTAGCCGTGCTGGAAGGCACCGATCCCGAGCTTCGGCGCGAAGTCGAACGCATGCTGGCCCAGGATTCGGATGGAAGGATTCTCGATCGGCCCGCGGTAGAACTGCTGGACGGATTGGCGGCGACGGAGCGGGCGACGGAGGGCCGGTTGGGGTTCGCCGGACAGACTGTCTCGCATTACAACATCCAGGAGAAGATCGGCGCCGGCGGCATGGGGGTCGTATATAAAGCAATCGATACGAAGCTTGGCCGGCTCGTCGCGTTGAAATTTCTGCCACCGCATCTGTCCCACGACAACGAGCTGAAGAGGCGGCTCAGCGACGAGGCGCGCGCCGCGTCCGCACTTGATCACCCCAACATCGTTGTGATCCATGACATCGACGAGACCCCGGTCGGGGATGTATTCATCGCCATGGCATTCCACGAAGGCGCTACTCTTCGGGAGAAAATTGCCACTGGGTTGCAGGTTCCGGAAGCTCTGCGGATTGCCCGCCAGGTCGCATCCGGGCTGGCCAAGGCGCACGAACACGGCATCTGCCATCGCGATATTAAGCCGAGCAACATCATCGTGGCCAAGGACGGCATCGCCCGCATCATCGACTTCGGCCTGGCAAAGTCCAGCGACGTGACGGCAACCGTGGACGGCGTTGCTAGGGGCACGCCGCTCTACATGTCTCCCGAACAGGCCTCCGGAAAGGCTGCCGATTTTCGCACAGACCTATGGAGCCTGGGCGCGGTCCTCTACGAGATGCTGGCAGGAAACCCGCCGTTTCGTAGGGACCGCCAGCTTGAGGTGATGCACGCGGTGGTGCACGATGATCCGCCGCGACTGTGCGAAATTCGGCCGGAAGTGCCGGCCGACGTCCAGACCATCGTTTCGCGGGCGCTTCAAAAGGATCCGGACAGGCGGTATCAGTCCGCGGTGGAGATGGGGGATGATCTTGGAGCGGCACTCACGGCTCTGGAATCGCCTCTCCACCCCGTAGGCCTGCGGGCTGTCTATGTGGTTCCGACGGCGGTTCTGATTCTGATGGCGGCCGCAGTCTCGGTTTGGCTGTATCATCGCTCCGAGAAACGGCACTGGGCGCGCGAGCAGGTGATCCCGGAAATCGGCAGGTTATCGGATCAGAGTAAACCACTCGCGGCGTTGCGTCTCTTGCAGGAGGCGCAAAAATATCTGCCTGGCGACCCGCAACTGGCTCACATCGCCGACGGTCTCACGCACCCGGTTTCCGTGCAATCCACGCCAGCCGGAGCCACCGTGGAAATCAAAGACTACCTGTCGCCGGGCGACTCATGGTTTCCGCTGGGCATGACTCCTCTCGACCAGGTCAAGATTCCGAACGGCTATCTGCGCTGGCGTGTGTCGAAAGCGGACCTTGGAGAATACATCGCCGCTCCTGTTACCGATACCATTCACGGGTTCGTTCGGGAATTCAACTTCGCTCTGGACGCCGCCGCGGCCGCCCCGGAAGGAATGGCAAGCGTGCCGGCACAGCAATACTTCTATGTGATCTGGTCGCTCGGGGACTTCGGACCATACGATCTTCCCAAGTTTTATATCGATCGATTCGAGGTCACGAACCGCCAATATCAGAAATTTGTGGACAGGGGCGGGTACCAGAGGCGCGAATACTGGAAGGAGAAGTTTCTTCGCGACGGAAAGGAGTTGAGCTGGGAGCAGGCGATGGACGTGTTCCGTGATTCCAGTGGCCGGCAGGGGCCATCGACTTGGGTAGCGGGACACTATCCGGGCGGACAGGCGGATTATCCAGTGGGCGGGGTGAGTTGGTACGAGGCGTCGGCCTACGCGGAATTTGCCGGCAAGAGCCTGCCGGTGATCGCTCAGTGGTACCTGGCGGCGCCGAGTGCGGCAGCTAGATACATCATGCCGCTAAGCAATTTTTCGGCGGCTCCTGCGCCGGTGGGCACGTACCAGGGACTCGGACCCATGGGCACCTATGATATGGCGGGCAATGTGGTGGAATGGTGCCGCAACGAATCGAGCGGCGGCGCCCGATACCAATTGGGCGGAGCTTTCAACACCACGACTAATGAGTATTTCGAACCCGGCAGCCAACCGCCGTTTCATCGCGGTGCCAACGCCGGCTTCCGGTGCGTACGGAACACTTCCGCTTTACCCGCCAACGCCACGACCGCACGGCGGCAGACGATCCGGGACCTCGCGAACGCGAAGCCCGCGGGCGATGCCGCTTACCGGATCTACAAATCGATGTACAGCTACGATCACACTCCCCTCCATGCGAGGTTGGAAAGCGTAGCGCAGGACTCGAAGGACTGGCGCAAGGAGAAGATTACGTTCGATGCGGCGTACGGGAAGGAGCGGATGGCAGCGTACCTGTTCCTGCCGGCTCACGTGCGGCCGCCGTACCAGACCGTCGTTTTCTTCCCGAGCGCGCGCGTTTTGGATCTCCCTAATAGCGAGACGCTGGGAGATATGAACTTTATCGACTACGTGATTCAGAGCGGGCGGGCAGTTATATATCCGGTTTATAAAGGCACATACGAACGGCCTGCCGCGATGGCCGCGCCAGATACCGTGGAGGGCCGCGAGTCACTGATCGAGGACTCGAAGGATATTGGGCGGTCCATTGATTATCTGGAGACGCGCGCGGATATAGACAAGAACCGAATCGGGTACCTGGGAGTGAGTTTCGGGGCGGCATTGGGCGTGAATTTTGCGGCAGTGGAAGACCGGATAAAAGCCGTAGTCATGCTGGATGGCGGATTTTACAACGAGAAGCCGCTACCGGGAACGGACCAGGCCGATTTTGCGCCGCGCCTGAAGGCGCCGACGCTGTTGATCGCCGGCCGGTTCGACTGGATTTACCTGGGCAAAGACGCGCTGCTTCAGATGCTTGGCGCGCCCGCAGCCAGCAAGAAAGTGGTTATGCTCGACACCGCGCACGATG
This sequence comes from Terriglobia bacterium, assembly GCA_963796675.1. Classification (GTDB taxonomy): domain Bacteria; phylum Acidobacteriota; class Terriglobia; order Bryobacterales; family Bryobacteraceae; genus CAWCDJ01. The sequence continues at coordinate 522,346 of CAWCMS010000005.1, read as the reverse complement.
TCTCCGAAAAGCGTGGGGACCTGGTTCGCGAGGTGGTGGCTTGGCTTGATAAGTATTTGGGCAAGGTCAATTGACCTTTCGGGGTCCACGAAGTATCCGCTGATACTTTTCCCATCTACCGGACCCTCTCAATTGTCGGCCCCCGGAAACGATTCACATCGACGCCTATGGGGGCCGCGCGTAGAAGAATCGCTTCGCAGACGAAAGCCCTCCCTGGTCGCGCAGCGTTTATCGATCCCGCGGCTCGCGGTTCTGGAGCGGTTCATGGTAGAGATTCGCCGCCGCCGCTTCCATGGAACTGATAAGGATTCTGAACCGCTGCCATCGTTTTCGCGGGTTTGTCTACCAGCACGCTGCGCCGGGGCAGGTGCGGGACGGCGGAAGGTCGTCGCTGATCCGCTTCGTCTGGCCGGCCATTTTCGCGATCGCGAGGAACTTGGTGATGTACTTCCACTCCACGCCGGGGAGGCCTGGGCCTGGGCCGAGTACCTTCGGCCAGGGGTCCGCGGGGTTCACGGTGTACAGATTCAGATCGGGACGGTAGCACCAGACGGTGTGGCCGTCGGTGATCCATTGCCAATGCTCGGACAACGGGGTTTTTAGATCGTAGCGAAGTTTTTCGCCAAGACGGGACAGGGTGATGTGGGACGCTTCGATCTTGCGCGGGTTGGAGAGGATCTGGCGCGGACAGCGGAAGCCAGGCGAGCGGTGCTGGAGAGGAAAAGGATGGATACGAGCAGGCGCGTGAGACGGCCTCCACGCGTAGTGTAGCAGCGAAGTCAAAGGCGGGCAGGCCAAGGAGGCCTACCCTATTGGAACGCGCGGCCGTCTTTGTAGACGGCGACGATCTTGCGGAGATTGGCGATGTCTTGCGACGGGTCGGCGGAGAGGACGACGAGATCGGCGGCCATGGTGGGGGCGATGGTGCCGCGGCGGGCGGATTGGCCGACGGCCATCGCGCTCACTTGGGTGGCGGACTGGATGGCTTCGAGAGGCGTGAAGCCGCATTCCTTGACCAGCAGGGACAACTCTTCGATGAGGGCGGGGCCGGCGGAGGGGTCCTTGAGGGAGACGAGGCCGGTGCTATCGGTGCCGGCGTCGATCGGGATGCCGAGGTGGTGGGCGGCACGGGTGACGGCGTAGGTCCAGGGGAGGATGCCTTTGGCGGCGGAGTGCTCGAAGGGGCGGAGCGTGGCGTCGAGGATGGTGCCGTGCTCCTTCATTTGCGTGAGCAGGGCGGTGATTTTGGGATCGTCGGGGCGGATGCGGGTGAAGTCGTTTTTACCGCGCGCGTTGTAGTCGGCGGGGACGCGAGGCTCGGCTTCGAAGATCAGGTAGGGGGTGTGCGAGACGACGTCGGCGCCGGCGTCGATGATGTCGCTGGGCTTGGCGGGGAAGATGGTGGAGTGCGTCCAGACCATGAGTCCCTGGCGGTGGGCTTCGGCGGTGACGGCCTTCACGAGCGAGGCGGGGAGATTGGCGTAGAGCTTGATGCCGGTGGCGCCGGTGCCTTTGGCTTCGGCAACGGCGACGCGGAGGTCGGTGGTCTGGTCGATGGCGCGGAGCCAGGGGGCGGTGCCGAGCAGGACGCCGCGCGAGGTGTCGGCGACGCGCGGGTCCTCGTAGAAGAACGAGGGGCCGGCCATCAGGGCGCTGTAGTAGATGTCGGGCCAGCCGGGCGCATCGATTCGAGCTTCGCGCGCGAGATAGCCGAGGATACGGGCGTCGCCGGCCATGTCGCGGATGCCGGTGATGCCGTTGCGGAGGAGGGCGCCGAGCAACTCGCGATAGTGTGCGATGTCGCCACTATGGTCGGCGATGTGGACGTGGGCGTCGATTAAGCCGGGGATGACGAACTTACCGGTGAGGTCTTCGACGCGCGCACCGGCGGGCACCGGGCGGGAGGAAGGGATGATGCCGGAGATGACGTTGTCGCGGATGAGGATGGTCTGGTCGGGTAGCGGAGGAGCGCCCGTGCCGTCGATGACCGTGGCGTGAGTGAGGGCCAGAGTGGCAGTCTGGGCGGGGAGCAGGGCGGCGATCGGGAGGAGGAGGAGAAGCCTTCGCATAGATCAGTTTTGAAAATCGAGTTGGTGGATTTTGCGGATGCCGAAGATGAAGCAGGCAGCGGCGGCCAGCACGACGGCGGCAGCCACGACGAAGGCCAAATAGAACTGGCCGGTGCGCTGGAGGACTTCGCCGGTGATCCAGGGGGCGGCGACTCCGGCCAGGTTGCCGACGCCGTTTTGGAGGCCGGTCCATTTGCCGGCGGCGCGGGGGCCGGAGAGGGTCTGGGTGATGGCGTATACGTTCGAGGTGTAGCAGCCGAAACAGATGCAGGCGAGGACGAGCAGCGGCATGGCGATGAGGTCGCTCTTGATGACGGCCACGGGCAGGATGATGGTGGAGAGTGTCAGGCCGAGACCGCAAAAGGTCTTGCGGACGCGGGTGGGCGACATGCCGCGGGCGATGAAGCGGTCGGAGTACCAACCGGAGACGACGCTGGCGAGTGCCACGGCGAGGAAGGAGAGCGAACCGAAGACGGCCATCTTCGCTTTGTCGAAGTGGCGCTCTTTTTCGAGATAGGCGGGCAGCCAGGTGATCAGGAAATACCAGAAGTAGTTCGAACAGAAGAGGCCGATGGCGGTGAACCAGACTTCGCGGTGGCGGAGGAGCGCGATCATGCCGGGGGCGTCGCTGGCGCGGTCGGTGCGGGCGGCGACGCCCTGGCCTCGGGGCATCCACATCAGCCAGGGGATCAGCCACAGGAAACTGGCAACGCCGAGCACGACGAAGAAGATGCGCCATCCGAAGGCCGCCATGAGGAGGCCGCCGAGCAGGGTGCCGACCGCGGGGCCGGCCTTGGTGCCGGCATCGATCAGGGCGTTGGCGAAGCCGCGGTGATGCTCAGGGAAATTGTTGGCGAGGATGCGGGAGTAAGAGGGATACGCGATCGATTCACCCATCCCGAGGACGAGGCGGAGGCCAAAGAGAATGGCGAAGGTTTGGGCCATGCCGGTGACGGCGGTGGCGCCGGACCAGAGTAAGAAGCCGATGGCGTAGACCCAGCAGACGTTGAAGCGGTCGACCAGCCAGCCGGCGATGACGAAGAGCTGGAAGGCGGCGTAGGTCCAGAAGAAAGCGGAACCGAGGAGGCCGAGGGAATAGTTGGTGAGGTGCAGGTCGTGCTGAATATCGGTGGCGCCGACGGAGAGGTTGGCGCGGTCGACGTAGTTGAGGAATGCGGAGAACACCAGGAGCGCGAGGACTCGCCATTCCATTCGGGACAGGGCCGTCCGGCTGGGTGCCGCTGAAGGAGTCACAGGACGCTATTCTATCGGAATGCGCGTATCGGAGTGGATCGACCTGGCGGTCTTCGCGTTTCTGACGGCCCTGGCGTGGAAACGCCGGCTGCCGGCGCGGCGGCGCAGGGTCGTGACGGCGTTCGGGGCGGTGGCGATCGCGACGACGCTGATGGGGGCGCGCTGGGGATCGGAGATCGTGCGCGACTGGCTGCCGGCGCCGCTGCTGCTGATGGTGTACTGGCAGGCGGGGCAGTTCTTTACGGGGGCGAATGAGAAAGTTCAAGAGCGGCTGCTGGCGTTGGACCGGAGAATCGTGACGCCGGTGGTGGCGCGGCTGTCGGCGAGCGCCGCGGGGCGGCTGCTGCTGACGGCGGTGGAGCTCGCGTACCTGTTCTGCTATCCGATGGTGCCGGTGGCGCTGGGCGCGGTATACCTGCTGCACGCGCGAGCGCAGGCGGATCGCTTCTGGACGATCGTGCTGATCTCGACGTACGCGTGCTATTTGATGGTGCCGTTCATTCAGACGCTGCCGCCGCGGTCGCTGGCGGGGGCGGGGCGGACGGCGCCGCCGCGGACGGAGGTGCGAAAGTTCAACTTGTGGATCCTGAAGCATGCGAGCATCCAGATGAATACGTTTCCGAGTGCGCATGTGGCGGCGTCGATGGCGTGCGCGCTGGCGATTCTGAAGTTCTCGACGCCGGTGGGGACGGGGTTCCTGGTGCTGGCAATCGGGATTGCGTTGGGGGCGGTGTACGGGAGGTATCATTACGCGGCGGATGCGATCCTGGGGGCGGCGATCGCGGGGGTAGTGGCGGCGGCGTGGTAGGGGGAGGATTTTCAAGGATTTTCACCGCCGAGACGCGGAGACGCGGAGAAAACGAAGAGAAGAGAGATGAGAGGTGGGGCGGTGCGCGTCTTCCCGCGGGTAGTGCGCAGAGGGAGCGGAGAGAGCGGAGGAAAGACTCGGGCGGGGGCGTCCGGATTGACCGGAAGGCTTCACCGCCGAGACGCGGAGACGCGGAGAAAACGAAGAGAAGAGAGAGGAGAGGTGGGGCAGTGCGCGTCTTCCCGCGGGTAGTGCGCAGAGGGAGCGGAGGACAGACTCGGGCGGGGGGCGTCCGGATTGGCCGGAAGGCTTCACCGCGGAGACGCGGAGACGCGGAGAAAACACGGAGAAGAGAGATGAGAGGTGGGGGCGGTCCGCGTCTTCCTGCGGGTAGTGCGCAGAGGGAGCGGAGAGAGCGGAGGAAAAACTCGGGCGGGGGCGTCCTGATTGGTGCCGGTTCCATTGGCCCGAAAGATTTCTCGCGTCCCTGCGTTTTCTCCGCGTCTCCGCGTCTCGGCGGTGAAATGAGAGGTGGGGCGGTACGCGTCTTCCTGCGGGTAGTGCGCAGAGGGAGCGGAGAGAGCGGAGGAAAAACTCGGGCTGGGGGCGTCCTGATTGGTGCCGGTTCCATTGGCCCGAAGGATTTCTCGCGTCCCTGCGTTCTCTCCGCGTCTCGGCGGTGAAATGAGAGGTGGGGCGGTACGTCTTCCCGCAGGTAGTGCGCGGAGGGAGCGGAGGAAAGGCTCGCGCGCGGGGGATGTCCGGCTGGGGCGTCCTGATTGGTGCCGGTTCCACTGGCCCGTTCTGGCGGACGCTTTAACGTCCCGGTGGTTCCGTGAAGCAGGGGAAAAGGCGAAAACCCTGCGACACCAAGGTGGACATGCTGGCCGGACTCTCCCGGCGCTTCACCCAGTCGCCGGTCTGACGGCCTTTCCCCTCCGGCCGGCGATTCGCGGGTAAACGGGCAAGTCTCCGCTCTGGCATTCGGCTAGAGTGCACGAAGGTTTCCACTGTGCAGCTAGCTGCTAACATCGAACGTATATGGGCTCAGTGCGCCGGTTGTCGCGCCGTTCCTTGCTGGTTTCCGCATTGGCGGCTACGCGGCTGGCCGGGCAAACGGGGAAAGGCGCACAGTTTCCAGCGGAATCGCGGAGCTATGCCGACCCGGCGACGGAACTGACGGTATTCCGGCTCACCGATCCGGGCTACACGTCGTTGCTGCCGGCGACGTACAATCGCGCCATCGCCAAAAACCACAGCTGGATGGTCTACAGTTGCGACCGCACGGGGTCGCCGCAGATTTTCCGGATGGATTTGAAGACGGCGCAGATCCGGCAGATGACGGAGGCGGAGGAACTGGATCCGGCATCGGTGACGCTGACGCCGGATAACCGGTCGGTATGTTTCTTCGCGGGACGCACGCTGCACGTGATGGCGGCGGGCAATTTGCGGGAGCGGCAGATCTATACGGTACCGGAAGGGTGGGAGCGGCTGCCGGGACTCAGTGTGGGGCCGGACGGAACGCACGCGACGTTTTGCGAGTCGCGCGGCGGCGGGTCGCGGCTGCGGATGGTCTCGCTGGGGCAGGGCGTGGCGAGCACGGTGGTGGAGGCGCCGTTCGCAATGGCGGATCCGATCGCGCGGCCGATGCGGGCGCAGATCCTCTACCGGCAGGGCGAGGAAGGGCTTTGGCTGGTGAACTCCGACGGGCAGCAGAACCGGAAGCTGAAGGTGGCGCCGGGCGGGATCCGGCAGGCCGACTGGGCGCCGGACGGGAAGACGCTGCTCTATCTGAACATCCCGGAAGACCGCAAAGAGCTGAACACGATTCGCGAGCAGACGCCGGATTCGAATACCGATAAGCTGGTGGCGAAGACGAGCCAGTTCGCCAGTTTCGATTTCAACCACGATACGTCGGTGTTCGTGGGGGCGAGCCGCAACCTGGGGTCGCCGTACCTGCTTCTGATGCTGCGTGTGACACGGCGGGAACTGACGCTGTGCGAGCATAAGGCGAGCCGGGCGGAGCTGGTAGCGCCGCGCTTCTCACCGGACAGCCAGAGGATCTACTTCCAGAGCGACCGGCACGGCAAGCCGGCCATCTACGACATGCACGTGGAGAAGCTGGTAGAGAAGACGGATGACGAGGGATAGGCCGGCGGCCGGCCTGCGCCCACGGTCGCGGCTCTGTGTGAGCTTCGCGCAAGGGAACGGGCTATCCGCGCCGAGGCATTGATTAGCGCCCGACCTGTTCTTTGGGGGTAGCCAGGTAGCCGACGATCATATCCTTCTGCACCTGGTTGATCACCAGCTCATAGGGAATGTGGCCGCCCTTGGCGGTGTAGAACTGGACGGGTTCGTTGATGTTTTTGTCTTTCTTTTCGGTCAGCTTGTCATCCGCCATGACTTCGACGGTGTAGCGGTTGTGCTTGGGGTCAGCCTTCTTCAGCAGGAGGGTGATATCGCCTACCCGCTGGCGCTGCTTGGTTTTGGGCAATTTGATGTCGAAGTAGTTGCGCTCGCCTCTGAGCTTGAGGGCCGCGAGCTCGGAGCCGTTAGTAGCCACGAGGCCGCTCTGGACTCCCAGGTCACCCTTGACGGACTTCAGCTCGCCGATGGTCTTTTCCAGTTCGGCCTGGGTAGCGGCGGCCTGGTTTTTGACCACACCGACGTCGGTCGATACACCGGCGATCTTGGCATCGGCGGTGGTCGCCACCTGCTTCACGTCGCTCTTCACGCCGCTGATTTCGGTGCCCATCTGCTGGGCGGCTTTCTTCTGCTCGGTCTCCAACTGCTTCGCCAGACGATCGGCGTAAGCCTGCGCTTCCGCTTTACCCTGGCTGGCGACGGAGCGGGCCTGCTCGCGGGCCGATTCCAGTTCTTCCTTCAACGTCTCGATATGCCGCATCTGCGAGTTGGTGGTCACGGAAGACGCATCCCGCAGGTTGCTCAGCTCGGTCATCATAGAATCGTGGAGCTTGGCCATGTCGGTGCGGACATGGTCCACTTGCACGTAAAGGTAAATATTGGCGGCGACGAGGGCGATGAGGGCGCCTGCCACCAGGGCGGTCATCAGGCCCGAACGATGCTCGGGCTGCGAACTGCTCGATATTGGACTCACTACTAAACTCCTTGTGGTACTAACGTACTTCCTTCCAGTATAGATGGAACCGGACGGTGTTTCGGTTTCGCCTAAACGAGCTCAAACGAGTCACCGGGCGACGGTACGGTGACATCCACCCCGAATTCGGAATGCAGCAGATGGCAAAGGACCTTGGCCTGTTCGGGTTCGCCGTGGACCAGAAACACCTTCCGCAGCGCCTTCGCCATGGGCCGGACCCATTCGAGCAGCTCATGCTGGTCGGCATGGGCGCTGAGCTCGTCGAGGCTGGAAATTTCGGCTCGCACGCGCATGGGCTCGCCGAAGATGCGGACTTCGGGCCACTTTTCGACCAGTTTCCGGCCGAGGGTGTCCTGGGCCTGGAAGCCGGTGATGAGGATGGTATTCCGCGGGTCTTCGATGCCGTTGCGCAGATGGTGGAGAATGCGGCCCTGCTCTGCCATGCCCGAGGCGGAGATGATGACGAAGGGGCCGTGGAGGTCGTTGAGCTTTTTAGACTCCTCGGCGGTGCGGACGTACTGGAGGCGCTTGAAGCCGAAGGGGTCTTCGCCGTTCGAGAGGTAGGCGCGGGTCTCCTCGTCGAAACACTCGGGATGTTTACGGTGGACGGCGGTGACGTTGACGGCCAGAGGGCTGTCGACAAAGATCGGGATATTCGGAATGCGCTTCTCGTTGGCGAGCTGGTGAAGGAGCAGGACGAGCTGCTGGGTGCGGCCGACGGCGAAAGCGGGGACGATGATGCGGCCGCCGCGGCGGGCCGTGCGGTTGACGACATTCTCCAGCTTGGTGATGACGTGGCTGCTGTCCTTGTGGAGGCGGCCGCCGTAGGTGCTCTCGAGGATGAGGTATTCGGCAGGCTGCAGCGGTTCGGGGTCGCGGATGATGGGCAGGCCGGGGCGTCCGACGTCGCCCGAGAAGGCGAGGCTCACACTTTTGCCGTCGTTGGTTTCCTGGAGAACGACGAAGGACGAGCCGAGGATATGGCCGGCGTCGTACGGCACGTACTGGAGGTTTTCGGCGACGGATTGGGCGGTGTGGTAGGGCACCGGGCGGAACAGGGGCAGGGTACGATCGGCGTCCGCCATGGTGTAGAGGGGGACGACGACGCCGTTGGGGATGCCCATGGCTTTGCGCTTTTCGAGGCGCTTGTTGAGGAACTCGGCGTCCTTCTCCTGGATGTGGGCGGTGTCGCGCAGCATCCACTCGCAAAGATCGATGGTGGCGGGAGTGGAATAGATCGGCCCGGAGAAGCCGTTTTTGACGAGCGACGGGAGATTGCCGCTGTGATCGATGTGGGCATGGGAGAGGACGACGGCGTCGATCGAGGAACCGGGGAAGGGCAGATTGCGGTTCTTGGCGTCGGCATCCTTGCGGCGGCCCTGGTTCAGGCCGCAATCGAGCAGAAACCGCTTACCGCCGCTTTCGACGAGATGCATCGACCCGGTGACCCCGCCGGCGGCTCCCCAAAAGGTGATCTTCATAGTCGGACCCCCCGAAACGTGTATGGTAACAAACGTTCGGAAAGGAGAAGAAGGTCCTTTGGGTAACAAGGGAACCGGGGGGATGCCCGATCAGGTAAAAAGAGAGGAAATCTGGTGGACGAGATGGGATTCGAACCCACGACCCCGGCGTTGCGAACGCCGTGCTCTCCCAGCTGAGCTACTCGCCCACGACAGTAGTCTCAATATAACAAATAGGGGCTACCAGATACCAGTTCGGGTGGGGTCCCAGATCAGCCTTTTTTGCCGGGACGGCCGTCGTTATCGCGGCGGCCTTCCCAGTAGCGCTTCATGCGCGCGGAGACCTCCTGGCGTTCCTTGGGACTCATCGATTTGCGGCCTCGCCGCTTGTCGCCTTTCGGTATCGGGGGAACAGCGCCCGCCGTCCGCTGCAGCTCCTCTAACGAGGCGATCACCCTTTCCAGTTTTTCTTTTTCGGCGTACAGTTCCTGTATCGCTTTATATAGATCCATCGATTTGATGTAAACAGGCCCTTCGTGCAGAGATCGCGCGGAAGACTGATGTTACACCGTTCAGCCGATGTGTTTCTATACTGAAGCGGCTATCAATGGACCAGGAATGGCCAATTTGGTACCACTTTATAACCGTAGTGCGTAATAGCAAGGTATATTACTCCCGCTAGGAGCAGTAGTACGGTCGTCATGATCGTAGTGACTATTTTCCAGGGGAATTTCCTGCCTTCGCGATGCAATACCAGCAGGTACGAGGCGAAAATGCCTACGTAGAAGAGCAGGCACATGGGTGTCGCGAAGAGCATCAGGTTGAAGACATCGGGCGTGGGCGTGATGATGGCGGCCGCGATGAAGATGCCCAGGATGGCGTACCGGCTGTGGCGAAGGAGAAATGCGGGACTCAATATCCGCAAAAGGGTCAGAAAGAAGATTAACACTGGTAATTCAAATACCAGTCCGACGCCTAAAACGACGTTTACGAAGAGGTCGAAATATTCGCTAATGGAGACCATGGGGCGGACAAAATTGCCGCGGCCGATACCCAGAAGGAACGTCAGACCGTACCGAAATGCGACGAAATAAGCGAAGATGCCGCCCACAATAAACAGTCCGGCAGCGGAGAGAATGAACGGCGCGGCCCAGCGGCGTTCGCGGCGGTAGAGTCCGGGGGAGATGAAGGCCCAGACCTGGTAAAGGATCCAGGGCGAAGAGAGGAAGATCGCCACGAGGATCGGGAGCTTGAACCAGATCACGTTGAAGGACTCCATAGGCGTGACCTGGACCAGGGTAGGTTCGTAATTGAGGGACTTGAGCGCTTCGACGGCGGGCCTGGAGACGAACGTCCAGAGCTGATTACAGAAGGAGAGGCTGAGGACGGCGGCGACGACGACGCCCATCAGGGCCTTGAGGATGCGGGAACGCAGCTCCTCCAGATGCTCCATGAAGGACATGCGGAGCATGCCATCGTCATCCTCATCCTCCTCCCCCGGACCCGGGGGAGGAGACGGAGGCACTTTGGAACCACCGAGGCGGCGGCGGACCTTTTCGAGCGCAGTTTCAGCGTTCGTCGAGCCGGACACAGCACCGGCGGTGGGAGCTGCCGCTCCCCGGTTCTCGTCGGAAATACTCATGCACTATGCTTTTTGTTCAGTCGTTGCGGAAGCGTGATCGCTATGGCCGTTGTCAGCGGGATGCGAAGGCTCGCCCGCTTCGATGGCTTTGGGTTCAGTCCCGTGAGCGATCGTGCCCTCCGGGTGTACGACTGACGGTGATTCAGCGCCCTCAGGTGCGGATGCGCTTGTAGTGGATGGGTTGGAAGCAGTGGAATCGTAGGCTTCAGATCCGTATGAACCGTCGTAGTTGGTCTCATACGAGGAATAATCGTAATTGTAAGTATCGTACTGATACTGGTTGGTGATTTCCTTGATCGATTCCTTTTCCTGTTCCAGGCTCTTCATTTCACGGTCGAACGTGGCTTTGAGTTCGTTCGACGCGCGGCGGAATTCGGTCATGGCTTTCCCCAGCGTGCGCCCCAGTTCCGGCAACTTCTTCGGACCGAAAAGGAGCAGCGCCAGGAAAAAGATAAAGACCGTTTCCTGCCAGCCCAGCGGACCCATCGTTTCTTCCTCCCGTGTGGTGGTAGTTCTTCCTCATGATAGCACGTGACCTTTGGCACTCCCGGAGGGTTGAGGCATCATAAGGGGATGCCTGCGGGATGCACATTTTGCGCGATTGTAGCGGGGAAAGTGAAGGCGCCGGTGGTATTTGAGGACGGGGTATCGGTGGCGTTTCTGGATCACCGGCCGCTGTTTCCGGGGCACTGTCTGCTGGTGCCGCGGGAGCACTACGAGACGATGATGGACTGTCCGCCGGAGGTGGTGGGTCCACTATTTACGAACGCGTCGATGCTGTGCCGGGCGATGGAGGAGGGGCTGGGGGCGGCGGGATCGTTCGTGGCGGTGAATAATCGGGTGAGCCAGAGCGTACCGCATCTGCATATTCATGTGGTGCCACGGCGGGTGAAGGACGGGCTGAAGGGGTTCTTCTGGCCGCGGGGGAAGTATCGGGATGAGGAGGAGATGGAGGCGGTGAGGGAGGCTCTGCTGAGTGCCATACTCACCGCCGAGGCGCGGAGACGCGGAGAAGACAAGATGTTGGAGGGATGAGAGGAACTACGCGTCATCTCCGGGGTGGAGCAAGCAGAGGTGCACTGCGCGCCTTCGGCGCGGTGGGCAGGCCAGGAGGCCTACCCTACTTAACTCAATGATTCTTTGAGAATTTTTTCGCGCTGGTCGGCGCGGAACTGCTTTAGCTTTTCGCGGAGCTCGGGGCGGCTCGCGCCTAGGATCGCTACGGCGAGGAGCGCGGCGTTGCGGGCTCCGGGGGCTGCCGATCGCCAGAGTGCCCACCGGGATTCCGGCGGGCATCTGAACGGTCGAAAGTAACGAATCCATGCCTTTGAGCGAGGCGCTCTCCATGGGGACGCCGAGGACCGGGAGCACGGTGTGCGCGGCGCAGACTCCGGCCAGGTGCGCGGCGCCTCCGGCGGCGGCGATGACTACCTCGATGCCGCGAGGCTCGGCTTGCGGTGACGTATTCGGCGGTCTCGTGCGGGGTGCGGTGGGCGGAGAGCACGCGGCATTCGTGCTCCACGCCGAACTTCGTCAGCATTTCCGAGGACTGGCGCATCACGTCCCAGTCCGACTTGCTGCCCATCAGGATTGCTACCAGTGGTTTGGTCGACGCCATTCGGTTATTGTCCCTGTGCCAGGCTGAATCCGCTCTGGCCGTTGAATCCACGCAGCGATTGGGTAAGCGCGATATCGATGCCCGCACCGGCGATGCGCATGCTGGAGATCGATCAGGCTTTCCATGGGGACGGTGCCTTCCGCCATGAAAGCGGCAGCGGAAACTATCGGTGCAGAAGGTTTCGGGCGCGTCCGGCGGGCCAGACTTTGACGCCGCGGTTGTCGATCATCTGCAATTTCACGCCATCGCCCGCGAGTTTTTCCATGGCAGCGGCCAGGGTGTTGGGGTCGCGGGAGGGCCAGTAGACGAAGACGTCGATGCCCTTCAGCTCCATCTTGGGCGTCTCGCCGGAGGGCTGATAGGCGAGGGTGGCGGGCGCCTGCGCGGAATTGTGGGCGTAGACCGACGGGCTTCAGTTGGTTGGGCTTCTGGCCCAGGCGCGCGACGACGGCGCAGGCAAATTCCTTGGTGCCGACCTTCTGCTTGCTCACGCCTTCGGTGAAGATGTCGTAGGTGTGGATGCCGTCTTCGATGGTGCGCAGCCAGGCGTTGTGGACGCGCTCGGCGACATCGGGCTGGCCGATGTGGACGAGCATCAGGATCGCGCCGAGCAGCAGGCCGGAGGGATTGGCGAGATTCTGCCCGGCGCGGCGCGGCGCGGAGCCGTGGATGGCTTCGAACATGGCGCAGTGCTCGCCGATGTTGGCGGATCCGGCGAGCCCGACCGAGCCGGCGATCTGCGCGGCCACGTCGGAGAGGATGTCGCCGTAGAGGTTCGGCATGACGATGACGTCGAAGGCTTCCGGCGTGTCGGCCATCTTGGCGGCGCCGATATCGACGATCCAGTGCTTCCTTTTCGATCTCGGGATATTCGGCGCCGATTTCGTCGAAGACCTTGTGGAAGAGGCCGTCGGTCATCTTCATGATGTTGTCCTTCGTGAAGCAGGTGACCTTCTTGCGGTTGTGGCGGCGCGCGTATTCGAAGGCGTAGCGCACGATCTTTTCGCTGCCGGGGCGCGAGATGAGCTTGAGGCAGCGAGGTGACTCTCGGGCGTCAGCTGGTACTCGATGCCGGCGTAGAGGTCCTCTTCGTTTTCGCGGACGATGACGACGTCCATGCCGGGGTGCTTGGTGTCGACGAAGGGATGGTAGGAGACGCAGGGCCGGACGTTGGCGTACAGGCCGAGCGTCTTGCGGGTGGTGACGTTGAGGCTCTTGAAGCCGCCGCCCTGGGGCGTGGTGATGGGCGCTTTGAGAAAGACCTTGGTGCGGCGCAGAGATTCCCAGGAACTCGGTTCGATGCCGGCGGATGTTGCCGCGCAGGTAAACCTTTTCGCCAATCTCGATGGTCTCGATGTCGAGAGCCGCCCCAGCCGCTTCCAGGATCTGCAGCGTGGCGCTCATGATTTCCGGGCCGATGCCGTCGCCATAGGCGACGGTGATTGGAGTTTTGACTGCCATAACGGAACACCTAGGATATTGAAATGCACCACACCACGCAACCCCACGAACGCGGTGTTTCCCTACAATTGCGGAGTTAATCCGACAGCCGGAACTGCATTGTGATGGTCGTCAGGAACTCCACGGGCTCGCCGTTGAGCAATGTCGGCTCGTAAGCCCATTGTTTGACAGCGTCGAGAGCGGCCTGGGCGAGACGGGGATCGACTGTGTTCACGACCACGGGGTTGAGCACGGCCCCATCCTTCGAGATGACCGCGCGAATCACGACCGACCCCTGAATGCCTGCATTTTTCAGGTCGTCGGGATAGACGGGATGCGCCTGGCGGATCAGCCTGGCAGGCGTCACATTGCCGCCGACGCGGATTCTCTGCGGAGTACCGGCCGAGCGTACCGCGGGCGCCGGAGTAGTGCGTTTGGCCTCCACGGTCATCTGCTCGGCAACCGAGCCGAGCTCGAGATGCGCGTCCGCCCGTGCCGCCGCTCCACTGGCCAGGGTGACGGGGACGCGGGCCACCGCGAAGCCGCGGGACATGACTTCCACGGTGTATTGCCCGTCGGGAATCGAGGCGAAGGCGTACTCGCCGGCGGCGTCCGCGACGGTGACCTCCTCGTGCGAGCCGTCGGCATTCTTCGCGATGACCTTGCAGCCGGGGACGCGGGCTCCGCTGGGATCGGTGACGACGCCGGCCAGAGTGGCGCGTCCGCTCTGGGCGTGGATCATGGCAACCGGCGCGACGCACAGAAGAGCCGCGGTCGCGAGGGTTGCGGCGACGCGGCGGCTGAGGGGCGTGCGATTGCGCCCGCGGTCGAGCAGGGCCCGGACGCGGGATTCGAAATCGGAAGGTTCGGCCATGGCGGGGGCGTCGGCCCACCGGTTGCGGCGGGAAGCGGCCTCGCGGAGAACGTCGACCAGGTGGGCGGCATAGTCATGCGCGGCGACTCCGCGGGAGAGCACGGCGTCGTCGCAGGCGCGTTCGCGCTCTTTGCGGAGTTCGCGCATTGCCCACCACGCCAGAGGATGGAACCAGTAGAGAGCGCAGGCTGCCTGGGCTACCGCCTGTGCGAGCAGGTCGCGGCGGATGATGTGCTCGCGCTCGTGCAGGAGCACGGTCCGCAAGCGGGCCTCGGGCCATTCGCCGGCCTGGGCGGGCAGGAGGATGACGGGCTTCCGGAGTCCCCAGGCGAGAGGGACGGCGGTGCTTCCGCTCGAATAGCACGCGGACGCCCTCGAGGTTCGTGAATGGTTGGCTGCGGCGAACCATCCAGTTGGTGCGGAGGGATCCAACGACGAACCGCGCCGCCGCCGCGGCCATTCCGGCCGCCCATAGCCAGAGCAGCCAGTTCGTGGGCGATGCCGGAACGGGGCGAGGCGGGACGCTCGCGAGGGACGCGTGGCGACGGGAAGGCGGAGCGGACGTCGTGGGCGGGGCCATTGGGAGTTCCAGCCCCCACCGCGGCGTCATCCACGCCGCTGCGGGGAGGAGCAGCAGTGCCGCGAAGGCTGCCGACCACAAGAAATGCCGCACTGCCGCGGATTGCCGCCGCAGCGCGGCCGCCGCCGCGATGGCCGCTGCCAGAATGATGGTCCCTTTCCACGCGCTCGCCGCGAGAATCGCTGTGCCTGACATCTTCAATCTCCTTCCTCTGCCTGCTGTTTGGCTTCTTCTACTAACTGGGAAATCCGATCGAGGTCCTGGACCGACAGATTGGACGACGAAAGGTCGAGCAGCGCTGCCACGGTCTGCTCGACCGACCCTTCGAAGAACGTAGACACGAGATGACGGATGGCGGACTTTCGTGCGGTATCCCGCTTGATCGTCGGCAGATACACGTATTTCAGCGCCTGCTCTTCGTGAGTCACGTGACCTTTTTCTTCGAGTACGCGCAGTTTCGCGCGCACCGCGGAATAGGTGGGGGCATCCGGCAGCGCCTGGTGGATCTCGGCCGCGGTCGCGCGACCCCTCTGATAGAGGATGTCCATGATCTGGCGTTCGCGCCGGCTCAGGTTGCGATGTTTGTCCGTCCGCATATTCGGTGCTGCAAAAGCAGCAGCATGTTGCAAAAATAGCATCGGCTGGAAATTCTGTCGACAGATTTTGTATGCGCCGGGTGCGAATCGCCACGGGGTAGAATGGAGGCATACCAAAATGCCAGTAGGTGAAGCGAAATCTTCCGTTGCGGCCGGTAACGGTGCGTTCGCGCGTTATGCCTGGGGGGTACTGGGGTACAACCTGGCCGTAGTGCTGTGGGGCGCGTTCGTGCGCGCCACGGATTCGGGTGCGGGATGCGGGAACCATTGGCCGCTGTGCCAGGGGTCGATCGCGCCGCATTCGCCGACCATCGCGACGGTGATCGAGTTTACGCATCGCGTGACGAGCGGGATCGACCTGCTGCTGGTGGCGCTGCTGGTGGTGTGGGCGTTCCGGGCGTTTCCGAAGGGGCACGCGGCGCGGCTTGGGGCGGTGCTCTCGGTGGTGTTCCTGATGACGGAGGCGCTGCTCGGGGCGTCGCTGGTGCTGCTGGAGCATGTAGCGAAGAACGCGTCGCCGAATCGCGCGTACTCGCTTTCGACGCACCTGGTCAATACGCTGACGCTGCTGGCGTGCCTGACGTTGACGGCGTGGTGGGGGTCGGGGAAGCCGCGGCTGCGGATCGAGGGGCGTGCGGCGCGGCTGGCGGGAATCAGCTTGGGTGCGGTGGTGGTGCTGGGAGTGACCGGGGCGATCGCAGCGCTAGGGGACACGCTGTTTCCGGCAACGTCGCTGGCGAGCGGGCTGGCGGAGGATTTCGATGCGGCGTCGAATGTGTTTGTGAGGCTGCGGTGGATCCATCCGGTGCTGGCGATGGTTTGCGGCGGGTGGCTGCTCTCCTTCGGGATGGGAGCGCTGCGGAGCGCGACGACGCGGAAGGCGGCGGGCGTGATGTTGGGGATGCTCGGGGCGCAGATCCTGGCGGGAGCGGTGAATCTGCTGCTGCTGGCGCCGGTGTGGATGCAGATTGTGCATCTGCTGCTGGGGGATCTGCTATGGATCTCGCTGGTGCTGCTGTGCGCCCGGATGCTGGCGGAACGGTCGAATTAGCCGAACGCTCCAGAGAGTACGCGATCGAACCCGCCACTGGTCGCCCGCGGTGATAGCATGGGGAGCCGAAACGGGGGGGGTGTCATGAAGATCGTACTCGGCTTGTTGGCGGCGTGCACTGTGTCCACGGCTTGGGCGGCTTCCGATGGGAACCGCGTAATTCTGCTTCAGGTGCCGGCCGGTGCGCCGCTGCGCCTTTACCTTACGCGTAAGCTGTCAAAACGTGTGGGTGCTCCGGCCGAGGCCAAGGTGCTCGAGCCGGTGTTTGCGTTCGACAAAGAGGTAATCCCTGTCGGGACCGTGGTGCACGGCACGGTCAGCCGGGTGCGGCGGGTGAGCCGATGGCAGCGGACGCGCGCGATCCTGGGAGGCGATTTTACGCCGCTGCATCGCGCCGATGTCAGCTTTGACACCCTGCTCCTACCCGACGGGCGGCGGATCGCAATGGAGACCGAGGGGACCCTGGGGCTGAATTCGATCTACGTCGAGCCCTCGAAGAGGCACAAGCCGCAGACGCGGCAGCCCCAGGCGCAAAACGGTGGGATTCTGGGCACGGCGAAACAGAGTGCGAAAAGCCAGGTCGCGGGCGCGATCAATGCGCGCTCGAAGGGGGCGTTCGACATCGTACGTGGTCCGGACAAAAAGGAAAAACTGGTCGATCTGATGTGGTCGAAGCTTCCCTACCATCCACAATATCTGCGCAAGGGGACGCGCTTCGACGCGCCGCTCGAAGGCCCGCTAGCCTTCGGCACCGAGACTTTGCGGGACAGCGACCTCACGGCACTCGGGGCACCGCCCGCTCCCGATAGTGTTGCGCGTGTCCGGCTGCTTACGGCGCTCGATTCGGCATCGGCCAAGCAGGGCGATCGGGTGGAGGCGGTGGTGGACGCGCCACTGTTCGGGGCCGATCACAAGCTGGTGTTGCCGGAGGGCGCGCGGCTCGAGGGAGCGGTGGTGTTGGCAGCGAAGGCGCGGTCGTTCCACCGTCCTGGGCGGCTCCGGTTCCATTTCCAAACCGTCAAGATGCCGCCGGAGGTCGCCGCGCTCGAATCCGCCGAACCAGCAGCGCGTCCCGCGTTGAGTAGCCTGGCCACGTTACGCGCGGCGGAAGGCGGCACCGGAGCGCCCATCCAAGTGGATTCCGAAGGCGGCGTGCAGGCGAAGGAGAGCAAGAGCCGGTTCCCGGCTTTGGCGGTTTCGCTCATACTCGCCAGCCGCGCGGCGGACAACGACGCCGGGCACCATCAGGCGGCCGGCGCCAGCGGCGACGCGAACGTTTCCGGCCGGACCCTGGGTGGCGGCCTGGGACTCGGGCTGGCGGGCTCGGCGCTGGCCCAGAGTTCGCGCTGGGTGGGAATGGCGTTCGGCTATTACGGCTTGGCTTGGAGTGTCTACTCCAACCTGGTGGCGCGCGGCGGCGAAGTGCAATTCGACCGGAATGCCATGATGGAGATCCGGTTCGAGACGCGCGTACCGCCGCAGGCCGCGAAGTTTCTGGGCAGCGCCATCCGGCCGGAGGCCGTTCGGCAGCACTAGCGGGAGCTGGGTTTCCATTCAGCGATTGAGGCGCACATCTTGTCGGCTTGGCAGTCGGGATGGTGAGCGAGGAAATCTTCGAGGTCGGCGGCGGCAAATTTGTCGCCGCGGGCCGCTGTGCCAGGGGTCGATCGCGCCGCATTCGCCGACCGGCAACGTCGCTGGCGAGCGGGCTGGCGGAGGATTTCAATGCGGCGTCGAATGTGTTTGTGAGGCTGCGGTGGATCCATCCGGTGCTGGCGATGGTTTGCGGCGGGTGGCTGCTCTCCTTCGGGATGGGAGCGCTGCGGAGCGCGACGACGCGGAAGGCGGCGGGCGTGATGTTGGGGATGCTCGGGGCGCAGATCCTGGCGGGAGCGGTGAATCTGCTGCTGCTGGCGCCGGTGTGGATGCAGATTGTGCATCTGCTGCTGGGGGATCTGCTATGGATCTCGCTGGTGCTGCTGTGCGCCCGGATGCTGGCGGAGGAGAAGGCGGGTAAGAGCGAGCTTCACCGGTAGTGGCTGCCGACGTTTTCCGGTAACTCGACGACACGCCGATTGGCCGACCCGGATTCGGGCCGGCCGAAAAGAGTGAGATCGCGGAGCTCTTTATCGAGGGATCGGCGTTGTCCTACGCGCCGGCCTACCGGTTGACCGCGGCATTCACTAAGTCGAGAACGTCCGCCACAATCTGCGTAGTCGGGTTATAAGCCACGACATACCCGCCGTAGTATCCGAAGCGATAGCCCGGAGGAGGCGGCGGCAGCGTCCGGTAATACGACTGGGGCACTGCCTTCAGCCGCACTCCAGCGGGGAGCCGTTCGCCGGCGTGGATCTGGTGACGCCGATCGGGATGCTCGCGCCATTGCCGTATGTCCTTTTGGTAATGGGGGCTGAATTGGTTGCGATCCTCGGCACGAAAGTGGTAGTCCGCCCGGCCCTCATCGTGGTGGTTTCGATCGTCCGCGCGCTTTTGAGTTTCAGCTCGCCCGCGATCCTCTCCACCCCGATCCTGCGCGACCGCTGCGCCTGAGAAGAACGCCAGAGCGGCTCCCAGGAGGATTCCCGATGTACATTTTTTCTTGAAGTTCATATTTGTACAGAGGAAGCAATTCGCACGCCGATGTGATTAACCTCACGGAATGGCCGGCCTTTGGGCTGCTTCGCAGGAGCACCGAATAGTGGCCTCGGCTCAAGCATGATCTCGCTCGCGCCCCCAATTCGTCCAAATTCGACGCTCCCCAACCGCGCCAGATCAAGCCCCTGGCACGGAGCTCAACACGGCGATGCTAAGGTAACGCCACTCTTACGCCCTCTGTTCGAGCGCAATACTGAAGGGGTGATCCTCCGACCTGCCCTGCTGCTGTCATGCAGCGTTCTTCTCGCCGCGCAATCCCGGTCCGAATGGCAGTCCTGCCCGGTCATTGCCAAATTGCCTGCCGAGGTGCGGAATCTGGAACCGATGGATCAGCGGCAGCGGTTCGAGCTGCGGCAGTGCAAAGGGGAGAACATCATCGCGACGGCATACGAGCGAGGGAAAGCAGCACCGTCCCTGGTCTTCGATACTGGCGACGGTTACCCGCGACTGCTTGCCCACGTCGAGAACGTCCTCGTCTTTCAGAGTATGGGCGGCGCGTCCGATCACGTCTATGTTTTCGCATTCCGGGCTGGAAAGCCTTCCGTTGCTCTCCGAACCGCCACGAAGGATCTCATACAGGTCAGGCAGGCGAAGGACAGGGTCGTTGTTAGCGTGCCGCCCACCTCGTATCCGGGGCCGGACGGCAGATTCCCGCCGACTGCTGCACCGAAGGAATATTCGTTCCCCGTTGACCGGTGACCTGACCGGCTCATTCTACGGAAACGCTAACACCTATCATTCCCTGACAAAGGCAACCCGAAGACTGAAGGGCACAGAGCGATAGTCATTTCCCTGCCAGCAATGCCACGAGTTCTTGGTCAACCGTGGTCGCTACTCCCTCGCACTCCTTTGCCATTTGTAGCTCAGGCGGATAAACCCGCGAAGGGTAGTCCCGCTCCCTGACCCACACAACGACGTTTTGGCGCAGAAATACGATCCCCAGGGAGTCCCAGAAATAGCGAGCTTGGCCGACAGGGGCCCCGGACATCGTTCCAGGTTGGAAAAATGCCTGCACGGAGGCGATGTAGTGTGCCATCTCGCGCCCCGCGCTCTGGACATCCTTCACTGCTCGCACCTCTACTGCCCAGCCTTTGCTTCGTATCTCCGCGCGCGTCCACGACGGACCCGGACCATATTTGCCCTCGTCTTGGATACGGCCCTCTGGAAGGACCGCCTCCAATCGCTTTGCAAGTTTTCGCGTGTCTGGAATAAGCGGTCCGCCGGAATACACCGGGGCACCGTTTGCTTCGATCTGTTTCGTGATGGTCTCAAGAGCGCTACGTTCGCGACGCTGGAAAAAGTCATCGGCCCCGTGCGAAGTCTGAGCTACCAAAGGAAGCCACGTGAAAATGAATAGTGCAACTACTGCTAAGGCTCGAACCCCAGCTTCGTGACGCTTATGTTCCCACAGGTGCATTTCTCGCCTCGCTTTGATCAACGATTAGAGTGACTCCAAATGGTTGAAAGACGGCGTCACAGAAACTGGACCGGCTCGATCCACTGCTCAACCTGTGACCAGGAGCGGATTGCATACCCGCAGAAGAAGATTCAGACGAAGGACGAGGTTTTGGCCGAACTGATGGCGGAGCGCGCTAATAAAAAGACATTGGGGAACTCTGACCGGGAGCTGGGTCCCGCACGATACGCGGGACCAGATCGTGGATTTCGTCCGGCGCTGGTCGGAGAAGACCGAGATCGGCGCCGGGCGGTTCATTGGATGGCTCGACATCACCGTCAGCAAGTTCTACGACTGGCGGGAACGCTACGGGAAGGTGAACGAGCACAACGGCTCGGTTCCCCGTGATTTCTGGCTGGAGGGTTGGGAGAAGCAGGCCATCATCGGCTTTCATCTGAAGAACCCGCTGGAGGGCTACCGCCGGCTGACGTTCATGATGCTCGACCCAGACATCGTGGCGGTGAGTCCGACCAGCGTATGGCGCGTGTTGGGGCAGGCAGGGCTTTTGTCCAAGTGGAACGGCAAGCCGTTCGAAGAAGGGCACGGGCTTTGAGCAGCCGCTGGCAGCGCATCAGCACTGGCATATTGACGTGTCGTACATCAACATCAGCGGGACGTTCTACTACCTGTGCAGCATTCTGGACGGCTGCAGTCGCTACATCGTGAACTGGGATCTGCGGGAGTCGATGACCGAGGCGGACATCGAGATCATCTTGGAGCGCGCCAAGGAACTCCACCCCGAAGCGCGGCCCCGGATCATCTCCGACTCCGCACGTCGCCGCGGGTGCGGAGCCTCAGCTTCCGGTTTGCCGACTATCCAGGAGCGATCCGAAAGCTGCCTTCTACAAGCAGGGCGTCTCCCAGCCCAAGTGGCTGGTGGGTCACCCTTGGTAACCCTCACGAGCCCTGACCTCGTGACCTTCAGAGGCGAGAGAAGGGTGGAGCGCCTCGGGTATAATAATTAACCGTTCTGGAGGTACACAGAATGAGAATTCCGATCAAAGGCTATCGGTCGAAACCTCGCGATTTCCACCTCGCGCTCCTGCTGACCTTCGCCGTCGGGAGCGATTCTTCTCCGCCGCACCAGTCATCGCCAGTGTGGTGAATGCGGCGAGCTATACCGACCCACGATTACCGGGTTCCGGCATCACGCCGGGCAGCATTTTCATTGTCACGGGGAGCGGGCTGGGACCCGCGAACATCGCGTCGCACCGACCGCTTTCCAATCCACGCAGCTTGAGCGGCACGTCCGTGAAGGTAACCGTCAATGCCACCACCGTGAACGCACTGATGTACTACACCTCGGCAACCCAGGTTGCCGCGCTATGCCCTCCAATACACCTCCAGGGGGCAGGAGCTCGGGTAATCCGACCGCGCAAGTCACCATTACGGTTACTTACAACGGCGAGGACAGCGCTCCAACGACCTTCCAGGGAGTGGGCGGCGGCGCCGGACTCTTTACCATTGACAGCAGCGGAAGCGGGCCGGGTATCGTAACTTATCCGGATTACAGCCTGGTATCGGCCGTCAAAGGCCGCGAATTGCGGAGGGCCAAACACGGCATGCGGCGCCGCCAATACGGGCGACACTCTGACGCTTTGGGCGACCGGACTGGGCACAGTGCCGGGAGGCGATGGTCCCGGCTCGCTGGGGCAGAGCATCCCCATTCGCCCCTGTCGGTGTGGGTGGGAGGCGTGCAGGCACCGTCGTGTATCAAGGCCGATCCGGATGCTGCATCGGGTTGGACCAGATCGTCTTCAAGGTTCCGGCCAATGTGCCCGCAGGGTGCGCCGTACCGCTGGTGGTTCAGATCGCAACAATGTCAGCAACAGCACCGTAATCCCGGTGGCGAACGGCAGCCGGACCTGCACGCCCGCCGACCCCACGATAGCGGCCGCGAACATACAGCAGTGGGCGTCCCTTCCATCGCCCACGCTGGGGATTGCGCAAGTAGACACTTCAGAAACGCATACCGAGCGGGCGAGATTCACCTTCGTGCAGGCCTCCATCCCGCCAGCGGTGCAGCCTTTCCTTGTGTCCTACCTCGACCCGCCGCCGCCCGGCACCTGCACCGTAGTTCCGTTCCATGATATTTTCGCGGCCGGAACCAACTTTCCCATCGACAGGTTCTTGAGTAAGTTGAGCACGGTTCCCATCGATGCGGGATCGCACTTCACATTTACGGGCCCGAAGGGCGCAACCGCCACCGTAACGAGTTCAGGAGACTGGGTGGTCTTCGACGACCCAACACAGGAGCTTATAGGCTCTAAATACGCCGGTAGCTATATCTTCGCGGGAGGCCCCGGCAACGACGTCGGCGCCTTTACTACACAACTAACGGTCCCTCCCGTGCCCACGTTTACCAGCCCCGCTCCCGGGGGTGACAGTGGCGTCGCCTTGATCCGCAGGATGGGCATGAATGTCGCGTGGAATCCCGGTGGCGCAACGGGGCCAATCCCGCTGATCCTGTCAACCGCGATCGGCACCCCGACCGATCCAACGAACCTTGTCTATACGGCCGTAAACTGCACTGTCCTCGCCAGCGCCGGGGCGTTCACGATTCCCCCCTACGCGCTACTGGCACTGCCGTCAGTCGGTGGGGGCGGGCTTCTCATTTTCGGTCCCGGCGATCTCCGGCCCCTGGCCTCTGGGGTTTTTTCCGCGAACGGTCTGGACCTCGGAATTGCGCAGGTGACGTATATGCTTGTTTCGATCCAAAACCCGAGCGGCTTCAGCTTGCAGTGAGGCACGGCGATTGGCACCACGGTTGCAGCTTTCATTCACGTTTGGCAATACCTTCATGCGTGGCATTCTGTTCGGTCAGGCTCCGCCACCGAAAGTGTGCAGTTAGGGTTACCGGGAAAATCGAACCCACGTGGCCGTGTTGTCGCCATCTCGTGGAAGTGAACTGAGCCGCGAATGGGCCGCTAACTCCTGAATCACGCACCACTCGGAAGTTGAATCGGGGCCAGACCCGCGAGCCACCCAGCCCTGAGGCCATCTGATCCGCCCCGATGCCGGCGCGTCACCCCGTCGAAAGTCCCGTTGAAAGTTGAAATGCGCCTCGCACCGGATTCAAGGTTCTTTTTCCTAGCCAGTTGGCCTTCGCTTCGAGCATGAGCCTCTGCCGTCAAGCCCAGCCCACCGCCCGGACGGAGCGCAACGATGTCTGTATCCGGTTACCAGGTTGACTATCGTGGCCCACCCTGATCTCCTTTTGAAGCCAGTTGCAGCTTCCGTCCCTGCTTCCTCGTGCCGGTCTCCGTTGCGATCGGGCCGCGCCTCGGCCCGCCGAGACTCGCGCTATACTCACTAGCGGAGAGCGCCCGCACTCCATTTCACACTGAACCAACACAAACCTCCCTAAACAAAAATTCCCACCCACCTGTCGATTCCGGTCACCCTCATTCGACGTATTGGCGGGAGATCAAGCTGGAACGCATCAGCACGTGTGAGCCAGTTATACTCTAACTCTAAGGAAACAAGGAGAAGCAATGCGATTCATGGTTATCTACAAAGACAACAAAGACTCCGAACCAGGCGCACTCCCCGATCCCCAGCTCATGGCCGACATGAACAAATACATCGATGAGCTCATAAACGCCGGGGTCCTGTTAACCTACGACGGCCTCCACCCCTCTTCTAAAGGGGCTCGCGTCCACTTTTCGGGCAAGGACCGCACCGTCACCGACGGACCGTTCGCCGAAACCAAGGAACTCGTCGCCGGCTTCATGATCCTGCAGGTCAAGTCCCTCGAAGAGGCCATCGAGTGGGTCAAGCGCAGCCCCAACGGCGACGCAGACGAATCCGAAATCGAGATCCGCCAGGTCTTCGAGCCAGAAGACTTTGCACCCGCCTTCTCCGAAGAAGACATTCAGTTGGAAAGAAAAATCCGCGCGCAACTGGCAGATCGGGCAGCAAAGAAATAGCCCCATTTACCCTGACGCCTTCAGGGCTGGCACAGCCATTCTACGGTAACGTCACATATCGGGAGCTTATCGGAAACTGCTACCACTGGCACCCTGAACGACAGCCACTGGGTTTGACAAGCCGCCAGCTAAACTGCGAACAGCAGCGACTCTGTGTCGCCGCAGCATGCCTGAATCCGGCGCTATGCTCTGGATAGAGAAACGCCATGGTAAAGTTGCGCAGGCTCGATCCCGGCGACCTCGGCGCAGTTCATGCACTAATCTCGAGGACGGACGTCGTACGCTATATGCTGATCCCGTTGTGCTCACGGGAGGACAGCGAGCAGTTTCTACAGGACGCCATTGTCGAATCGCCGACTGCCCCGTGGCGATCCATCGTTCGCGCCATCGTTGATTGTGCTGGCGCAGTCGTCGGGCTCTGCGGTGTGTCCATCCTCAGGGGTTCTGAGGAAGGCGAAATTTGGTACCTGATTCATCCCGCGTCCTGGGGAAAGGGGATCGCAACAGAAGCGGCAAAGGACCTGCTCGCCTTAGGATTCGAAGAACTTGGCCTGCATCGAATCTGGGCGACTTGCCTGCCCGAGAATCCCGCGTCGGAGCGAGTGCTGCAGAAAGTCGGGATGAGAAAGGAAGGCTTCCTCACTCGCAATCTAAAGATCCAGGGCGTATGGAAGAGCAGCTTCTTGTATGCCGTATTAGCCGACGAATGGACCCGTGCGGTGTCGGAATTGCGAGCGGGTGCCTCAGGGAATGCGCCCGCATCACTGTCCGACGTTGAAGCCGATGTGGGATAGTGGCCGAAAGACGGCCATTGCGGAAACTGACCGCCCGTTCGGTCGGCGAGCGTCAATGAACGGTGTCCCACATGCCGTTCCCGAACCCCGGGCCGAACCTCGCACCCGCCAATCCACGAGTAGCGCGTAACACGGCCAAGTGACGACGGCTCTACCAGGGTGGCGCGATACCGTTTACTCTGGCGTAGGCGATCAGTTGGCCCATGTGTTCGTTGTCATGAATGATGATGCGGAGGTACATCCCATCGACCGTCGCATCGCGGCCTTCGATTTTGACGCTGCGGGCAAGGTCACCGGCTTTCAAACTCGCTCGCGCAATCTTGACGGCTTCCAGCGAACGCCGCAACCAGCTGATGACATCGGATTTGCGAGTGACGGATTTTTCGAGTGTGTTTGACGTAAGGTCTTTCGGCATCGGCGGGCCGGTCACGCTTAATAAAAAGAAATTTGCGATGGCAACGTGCATGATCACTTCGCTTGTGGATCGAACACCGGGTCCGGGCCGCCACGTGTACTTGTCTTCCGGAATGGTTTCAGTCAGCGCGATCAATTGGCGCGAAACATGTCCCCATTCCCCATCGAACCCCCTGCCAAAGTCCTTCCAAAGAATCGACACGAGGCGTGTCTGCGCGCTGGGCACCGGCTCCAATGGCCAGTAAGAGGACCAGGAAAAATCTCATACGTACCTCCTGAGATTCTCATTATACGGACTGGCTGCGCGGATTCTATGACGGCGTGAAAGGCCTGTCCAATCCACATGGCCGAGTCGTCGCCGACGGTGAGAAGTGGCCGGATCCGGTCGAAACACGGCGTTACCGTAGAAGTGGAGTTCCGGCCGGGCAAGATTGCGGCACTTCTCCGAAAACCCCACATGTACTTTCCGGCCCCCATCTCAAGTCTGTCCCGGACAATCGCGACCCTTTGGCGATGTGAAAGGATCGGTTCGGGCGATGCTGTGAGCTACTCATAAGACATGAAATCGCGAAATTCGGGAATCTGAATTACATCCCGCCCAAATAACGAAATCAACGCTATGAACCAAGTGAATTGAAAACCGACGGTGGGCAGGAACCAAAGCCATTTCGACCCAATATGAGGCATGTCAAACAAGGGTCCCTGGCTCACGGTGACGGCACAGTACAACCCCAGGAACACTCCGCTGACAATCAGAAGCAGATCTGCGGCGAGTCGCAGAGGCACCCTCGTGAACATGAGAACCTGCCTGCGTTGGCGGAATTCATCAAGCGTCAAGGCTATCCAATACCAAAGCAAACCAGTTACTGCAACCACGGTCACGCCGCTCCAGGGAAACGGCATTATCCGGTAGCCAGGTACGAGAAGAACAGGCCAGTCAATGCTGTGTAGAAGCCGGAAGGCGGGCGACGGCCCAGGCATGTCGTCGCAGCGGGTAGCTATTTCCCAGACATGATGGCACCGCGCCAGTGCCGCAGCCAATCCCATCTGCGCCAATGGTAAAGCATATTTGAGCTTCACGCGCATGCACAACACGTGTAACATCCCGCAACGTCTGAGCCAACCCACACTCGGTGGATAATCCACCCGAGAAATCCACAATCCCGGCGATCAGGAAGCGTATTGTGGTCGACACACGTTATCGTAGATTGTCGCGATCTTCTGTTGGTCGGTATGCGTGCTGCTGAGTGGGTGAAGAGGTAGGCGGGGGGCCATTTTACAACGTGGGGTTGACGGCATCGTTCGACGCGCAACCGCAGCGGAGGTTCGATGGCGCGTCACAAGCCGATCGTTCCTAATCCAGTGGCGCGCCGCGGCGAGATCAGTACGACGATTTCTGGAGCGCCATCAGGCAAAGAAGGGGCGGGGCCGCCGGTATGAGTGATCTTTCGATGCAAACAAACCGCAGCTGCCGGGAATCGTGGTGGGACGAAATTATCTGTGCCGGTACGTGATCCGACCCTTCGTCAAGTCATATGGGGACAGTTCCAGTGAGACTCTGTCGCCGTTCATGATCTTGATGCGATTCCGCCGGAGTCTTCCGGCCATGGTCGCGAGGACGGTCTTTCCTAAATCGAGCTCGATCGAGAACATTCCAGCCTTGAACTTCTCGACCACCTTGCCCATGACTTCGATTGCATCTTCTTTTGGCAAATTGTTTTCTTTATGTGTGCGGTAAAGAACGGGGCGGTGGCACGTTCGGTGCCGCGCCCCGTTCGAATTCCAGAATCTACCAGCGGCTTTGACGCGAGCCGCCGCCGTTGCCGCGATACCCGCCGCCCGATCCGCGTTCCGCTTTCGGACGAGCTTCGTTCACGTTCAGCGTGCGTCCATCGACGTCTTTGCCGTTCAGGCCGCTGATTGCAGCGTTCCCTTCGGCGTCCACGCTCATTTCGACAAACGCAAAACCCCTGGCTTGTCCCGTGTCACGATCAGTGACGATGTTCACACGGTCTACCGAGCCGTATGATTCAAACATGGAACGCACGGTATTCTCCGTGGTTCCGAAACTGAGATTACCTACAAAAATATTCTTCACTTTAACTTCTTTCTGAATTTGCAGAACAGCGAACGGGCAAGACCAAATAGGAGCGGTGTTTTGCACCGAGCAATGTGGGAGCGTGCGCAATAGGCAGGACTGGCAAAGACATCTCTACATTAGCACAGATGTGGGTGCTGCCGAAAGCTGCCTCCGCGAACGGCGTTTCGGATGTGCGCATGAGTACCGATAATCCGAACTTGACTCGCGCAATCCCCCGGCATAAGCTAAGAATTCTTGGTATGGGCCGCAAGGCGCAAAAGAACGATTCGTTGCCCGGTTCACTGGATATGTTGATTCTGCGGACGTTGTCGCTGCGCGACCTTCATGGATACGGCATAGTCCAGTTCATTCAACAATCCTCCGACAATGAGCTCCTGGTCGAGGAGGGCTCGCTGTACCCGGCTCTCCAGCGGCTGGAGCTGAACGGCTGGATCGAGGGTGTCTGGGGCGTGACGTCGAATAATCGGCGGGCGAGGATCTACAAGATCACGGCGGCCGGCCGCAGACAGCTCGCGGTGGAAACCCGGAAGTACGCCAAACTCACCCTGGCGATCGCGCGGGTGATGGGAGCGGAGTGACGGACATGTTGCGGCGGCTGAGGTATTGGACAGAAAGCGCCAGGCGCAGCGAGGCGCTGCGCGAGGAAATGGAACTCCACCTTGCGGAGAAAGCCGCGGAACTGGAAGCCGACGGTATGACGCCGGAGTGCGCCAGGGCTGAAGCGCGCCGGCGATTCGGCAACGTCGGCCTGAAGCACGAAGAGTCACGGGAGATCTGGATGACACAGTTTTTGTCGGAGCTGGGCCAGGATATCCGGTATGGCTTTCGGACCATGGCCGCCAACAAGACATTCAGCGCCCTGGCGGTCTTATCGCTGGCGCTCGGCATCGGCGCCAATACTACGATCTACAGCTTCATGGAGTCGATTCTGTTGCGCTCGCTGCCGGTGGCCGATCCCGAGTCGCTGGTGGTCTTGAATTGGCATAGCCGGCCGCCCCAGAACTCCAGCGGGGAATGGCAACACGTCGTGCACGGATTACAAGGCCTTTTTTGGCCGGGCGACAAAGGCACCCTGGTCACCGGGATCTTCCCGTACGGCGCGTTCGAGACGCTGCGCGAGCAGAATCCCGTCTTCTCCACGCTCTTCGGATACTTCAACGGACAGAATCGTACCCTGGCCGTCCACGGGCAGGCCGCGAGCGCGGGCACGGAGTTCGTCACCGGCGAGTATTTCCGCGGCCTGGGAGTGTCGCCGGCCGCGGGACGTCTGATCGATTCCGAAGACGACCGTTCCGGCGCGGCGCCGGTCGCCGTAATCAGTTTTGCGACAAGCCAAAGTCGCTTTGGAGGCGCGCCGAATGCGATTGGGCAGCCGATTCTAATCGATAACGTACCATTCACGGTGATCGGCGTGGCGCCGCCGAAATTCTACGGAGTCGACCCGGCGACGCCGCCGGACCTCTACCTTCCGTTGCACACGAACGTGCTCGTGGACGGTGCCCGGGCGGCTCGTCTGTATCCGGACGGAAACTTCTACTGGATGGAAATGATGGGCCGCCTGCGTCCCGGCGTAAGCATGGCCCAGGCGCAGGCAGCGCTGGCTCCCCGTTTCCATCAATGGGTAGCCGCCACCGCGACGACTGACGGTGAGCGCGCCAGACTGCCCGCGCTGACGCTGAATCCCGGCGCCGCCGGTCTGGGTAGCTTGCGCCGCGAGTATTCCAAGCCTCTGTACGTGCTCCTGGCGATGGTGGGACTGATCCTGGCGATCACGTGCGCGAACATCGCCAATCTGCTGCTGGCAAGGGCAGCCGCGAGACGCCGTGAAATGGCTCTCCGGCTCAGCCTGGGAGCGGGACGCTTCCGCGTCGTGCGGCAGTTGCTTACCGAGAGCGTGATGCTGGCGTCGCTCGGCGGAGCAGTAGGGGTCCTGTTTGCGATCTGGGGAATGCGGACGCTGACGTTTCTGTTCTCCAGCGGGCGGAGGAACCTCACCATGCACGCGGAATTGAACTGGCACGTGCTGGCCGTGACGGCGGCGCTCGCGGTGGTTTGCGGCCTGTTATTCGGCCTGGCTCCAGCGATTCAGTCGACGCGTTCGGACGTCATGCCCACACTAAAGGATGGGGGCCACGGGGGCGGACAGCGCCGCCGCGCGCAGAACGTCCTGGTTGTCGGCCAAATCGCGATGTCTTTTGGCATCCTGGTCGCCGCGGGTCTGTTTGTCCGGACACTCGATAAACTGCACTCCATCCCCCTGGGATACTCCCGCGAGAACATCCTTCTGTTCACGTTGAATGCGCGCCAGGCGGGGCATCCCGAATCGGAGATCGCCACTTTTTACGAGAACCTGCGCAAGCGCCTGGAATCGATCCCGGGAGTGAGCAGCGCCACGCTTTCGCAAGCCTCCATCATCAGCGCCGGCGAGGCCGGGGCGCCATACCGGGGAATGATGAAGATCGGCGGCGCTACCATCCAAGGCGCAGGAGTGATGGCCGCCGCACCGCGTTTCCTCACCACGATGCAGATTCCGATCCTGGCCGGGCGTGAGATTGACGCCCGCGACCAGCCGGGCTCCACGCCGGTTGCAATCATCAGTGAGCGGCTGGCGCGGACTTACTTCGGGAACGAGAATCCGGTGGGCCGGCGGATCACGTTTGTGGACGACGGTCGCGATCTCGAAATCGCCGGCGTGTCGGGCAACGTGCGGTACGGCAGCCTGAAACAGGGGAGTCCCATGACCGTGTTCGTGGCGGCCAGCCAGTTTTCTGCGGACCGGGTGACCTACGCGCTGCGCACCGTGGGTGATCCGCTGGGGTATGCCCGGAGTGTGCATGAGATCGTGCGGGAGGCGGATTCCCGCATACCGGTCACCAACGTGGTGACGCAGGCAGCGGAAATCGACCGGACGATCAGCCGGGAAGTCATGTTCGCGAAATTGTGTACGGGCTTCGCGATTCTCGCTCTCCTGATGGCGTGCGTGGGGCTCTACGGAACGATGTCGTACAACGTCGCGCGGCAGGTTGGCGAGATTGGAATCCGGATGGCACTGGGGGCGCAGCGCGGCGCCGTGGTGTGGATGGTTCTGCGCCGCGTTCTCATACTGGCCGCGGCGGGGCTCGCCATCAGCGTGCCTGTCGCGTTAATCGCCTCCCGGCTGGTCAAATCGCTGCTGTTCGAGACCCAACCGAATGATCCGGGAACCCTGGCGCTGGCCGGTGTCGTACTCCTTAGCGCCGCGATTCTCGCCGGCTATGCGCCGGCAAGGCGAGCGTCCCGAATCGATCCGCTGGCGGCTCTGCGGCAGGAGTAAGACAAGGTCATTCGTGCCGCCTTCGAAAGAGCGCAGAGAGTCTCACAGGATAACGGCGGCTGGCTGCAAAGTGGCTGCATCAGGCTCGTAGCCCTGAAGCAGGCTCACGTTGCTGGTCTACCCCACCGGCGGTATTCTTGCGTAATGCGACCCCTTCGATATTCCATCAACGTCACATTGGACGGGTGCTGCGATCATCGTGCCATCCTGCCGGACGAAGAGCTGCATCGTCACGGCGTCGAGAACCTCGAACAGGCCGATGCTCTCCTTTTTGGCCGGGTGACTTACGAAATGATGGAGGCAGCGTTCGGGCCGCCGGCGCGGACGGGAGCGAGGCCTGATTGGATGGAGCCCTTCGCCCGGACGATCGACAGGGCGAAGAAGTACGTCGTGTCGAGCACCCTGGACCGGGTCGATTGGAACGCGGAGCTCGTGCGCGGGGATCTCGGGACGGCCGTTCAGCAGCTCAAGCAGGAATCGGGAAAGGGACTGCTGGTGGGAGGCGTAAAGCTCCCGCTGGCGTTGGCGGAGCTGGGATTGATCGATGAGTACGAGTTCGTGGTGCACCCCAGGCTAGCGGGCCACGGGCCGACGTTATTCGCGGGGCTATCGAAGCGTATCGACTTGAGGCTTGTAAGCCGGCTGGAGTTCCGCTCGGGGGCGGCGGCAATGCGGTATGAGCCGAGAAGGTAGCTTGCCGGCCAGGGTCGGCCGCATCCTGGAGCAACCCAGGGCAGCCGCCGCATCCCCGGTGACAGACCTTGCCCTTTCGCACGCGCTCCCTCACGGTCGCGCCTCTGTGTCCACGAGGAGCGGTGTTTATCCGAAGATTTTGCAGACAGCGCATTTCCACTTGGCGCCGATCGGCCGAGGGGGATGCGCGATGGTGCTGGGAGGGTTGAAGTCGTGGTACAGACGGCACTCGCTGGCGAATGCCTCCTCGGGAGAGCCGTAGTAGTCGTACTTGAATCGTTTGTATTTTCCGACGTGTTCGTGCAGCCGCGCCCTTAGGTCGGTATCCGATCGGCCCACATAGCTGATGTGGAAGGGGCCGTCCTCGTGCGAACGATCGAGCACGTAAACGCCTGGCGACGTCTGCGTGATTTCGGTATCGATATCAAGCTTCCTTAGTGGAAATGGGCCGTTGAGCCCGGTCTCTGCCATGTAGTCTCCCCAATCGATGCCGAATCGGCCGGCAAGATCCATTATCACCTACGGGCGCCCATCGGCCGCTCGCGCGAGCCTACTCGAACACCCACTTTCCCAGGAAGGCGCCGACGAACGCCGCGGCTACTCCGCTGAGGCCGAAGATCCCCATGAAGATCACGCCCAGCGGAAGCATGCTGCCGGCGCCTGTCTTCGCGATCATTGTAAGTAACTGCCCAAGAAAAGGAGCATAGCCGATCAGAGCCCGCTTCCGACGCGCGAAAAATCCGCATATCAGCGCGCCCAGGATCATTGCCGGCAGTCCGATCGACCAATAAGAGGGCGAGTCCCATGCTTCCCGCCGGCTCCCCATCTTGCCGATGGCGATTTCCACCACGACGCCGACTGCGATGGCAGTCGCGAAAGAGAGCCAAAAGGCCGGCCCGGCGGAGGGTTTCTTCGTCACGTCCTGTAGTTTACTAAAGGCTTTCGGTAACACCTGCCAGCGCCGGCCAGGAGGCCCGCGCCACATGGACCTCGCACGATTCGGAAATGCTGGGCTCAGTTTTCCGAGGGCCGCTCCACATGATCGATTACGAGGACCTCGACGGGGGCTTTGGCACCTTCGAGTTTCAAGCCGATTTGCTCCTGGATGGCGGAAAAGATGTCCGGGCCGAGATCAGCCGCGGCGACGCCGCTGGTGGGATGAGCATCAGGGAAGGGAGCGGCCGGCGCCTCCGGGGTGAAGGTGAGATGGAGGGAATACTCGCCAGCGAGTCCCGTCTGATCCACGACGGTGCGGCTCAGCATA
Source organism: Terriglobia bacterium (assembly GCA_963796675.1). Taxonomy (GTDB): domain Bacteria; phylum Acidobacteriota; class Terriglobia; order Bryobacterales; family Bryobacteraceae; genus CAWCDJ01. The sequence continues at coordinate 489,217 of CAWCMS010000005.1, read as the reverse complement.
TTAGAAAGGAAATACGCGAAGAAAGACATAGGCGCGCCGGACGATTCAATCCGGCCCGAGGCCATTGAACCGCCCATGCCGCCGCTGCAGTAGTCCTCCGGTTTCCTGCCGGGCGCTATGCCAGCATCGCCAGTTATCCGCTGAATGCAGTTAGCCGGCTGCAACTTGGCGCCGCCCTTTGCCACGGTCAGTTTATAGACAGGAAGCTCTTTCGTCTCACGGTGAATCGTCAGGCGGAAACGGTCGCTAAGCAGCGTCTGCAGCCTCCGGCGTTGCAGAGCCACGAACTGTTGGTTGGGGATAGCGTGGGGTGCGGCCTTGGCATCGATGTTATACCGGTCGGAGCCGATCCAACCGGGACCTCCCGTGATTTCGAAATCGTGGATCTGGTAGGCAAGGATGATGAGACGTTTCAAAGTCATTCTCTCGACGTGCAAGGTGGGAAACCAACGGGCATAGGCATCGGGCTCGCCGCTGACATCGCGCTTGACCGACGCTACCTCGAACGCCGGCGGTGCCTCCTGCGGTGCGGCATAAAGCGAAACGATTGCGGTTGCGGCTGCCATCGACAGCAATAATGCCGCTGCTGACGCCGCTCCCAAAGGCCGCGGGGTGCGGTCCTCGCGGTCCAACAGCCGCCGGATTCGGCCGAGCAGATCACCGCCCGTAGCGGCGAGCGCAGGAGCGGGAATCCGGCCGCGGATCTGCTCCATTTCCGCCAAAGCGCTCGCATATTCGAAGGCACTTCCGCAGACAGTGACCGCGATATCGTCGCAACAATGCTCGCGTTCGAGCCGCATCTGCCGGCCCACCCACCACACCGCGGGGTGGTAGAACAGCGCAGTCTCGATCAGCGCCTGGAGAGAATTGAGAAGGTAATCGTTGCGGCGAATGTGGGCCAACTCATGCGCCAGGATTGCCGCCATTTGCGCCTCGCTGAGGCCGGTGAGCGCCGTCACAGGCAGGAGAATATACGGTTGCAGCCACCCAATCACAGTGGGAACCTGGACGATTGCGGAGGTACACAATCGGACCGGGGCGGAAACACGCAGGCTCCGTTTCAAGCGTCCGACCATGCCGTCCAATTCAGCGCACGCGGGGCTTGCTCCACTCTTCAGTTTCCGCACGCCGATCCAGCCGCCTGCGAGGCGCGCGGAAAGCAGCAGGACCCCGATCATCCAAATGCATGCCGCCCACCCAGAGATGCCGGGGCGCGGTGCGCCGGAGGCCGGGGCATCATAGACTGCCTGCTCTCGCGGAGCCGCCGGCGCGTGGACGGAGAATCCGGGCCCTGACCCGGCGGCCACCGGCTCGCTCCCGGCATTCCACGTCGCGGTGACGATGAGCGCGACCGGCATCATCAACATGACCAGAGTCGCCGCCGTGTACCGGAGGCGCGCGGCCGATGATGGAGCGATGGTCCTGACGATCCACAAGAGCAGGGCCAGCAGCGACCCTTGCCAGATGAAATGAAGCAGCGCCCGGCCGAGAGCCTGCACCGCGGGATGCGCGAGCAGGATTTCCAACGTCATTTCGTACCTCGCTCATAATCCTTGAGGATTTTGCGGATCTCGGACACATCTTCCGGCGTGGCTTTCCTCGACGACAGAGCCTGCAATACCAAGCCGGCAAGGGAGCCTTCAAACGCCCGGTCGAGCAGCTCCGCGACGAGACTGCGTTGGGCATGCTCCTTCGGCAGGCGCGCTTTGTAGACGTGAGCGTACGGCGCTTCGTCCCGGCTCACCAGGCCTTTCTCATGCATGATCTGCAGGAACTTCAGTACGGTGGTGTACCCGGTTTTCCTGGACTCGCTCAGAGATTGGTGAACCTGGCGTACCGTGCTGGGTCCGCGCAGCCAGAGGACATTGAGGATCGCGAGCTCCGCTTCGGTAGGTTTCGGGAATTTCCCCATTTCCGACGATTATTGCACGAACCAATTCGTAGATCAACGAAGATCTTCGTATAATTGGCGTGCCCTGATCGCGCCTGCCTGAATCGATCCTGCGAATGTCTTACGGCTAAGTCGCAATCGAAAGAGCGGTTGCTGCCCGTAAGGGCCTTAGGGCTTTGGGGACGCCGGTTGCCAGAGCTCGATCTTATTCCCATCGAGGTCATAGATCCAGGCAAAGCGACCGTAGGATTCATTCATCCGATTGGGGTCAATCCTGACTCCCTCTTGTTTCAAGCGGTCGAGTAAGGCGTCCATATCGTCCACGATGTAGTTGATCATGAACGGTGCGTGGCCGGGATCGAAATAGTTAGTGGAGGCGGGAAAAACGGACCAAACCGTGACGTGTTCTTTTTGCGGGTCGTCATGTTCGCGCCAGGGAAGCATCGCGCCTTCGCCTTTGTCAGCGAGTCCAAGATGCTTCGAATACCATTCACGCGTCTGATCGCGATTCGCAGATTTAAAGAAGACGCCGCCGATTCCCAGGATACGCCCGCGCTGCTCCATTTTGACGGGCGGCTTGGACTTTTCAGGTTGCGGAGATTGCACTTCCTGTCCTCCTATTGAGCAAATGGAAATGAGCAAAAGCGAGCCGAGCGCAATTGCGCTCCAGGGTGTTCCTTGCATGTGTGATTATACAAGTTTCGATTCGAATGGAGAAAACGGTTCGCGCAAGGTTCCCCGCCAGGAGGTCGTTATGCTTCGAATAGGCTTTCTTTTGACCGTTCTGCTGTTTGCCGGTCTTGCCGCCGGAAACGCCACGGAGCCGGCTGTTTCGCCGGTTCCGGCCACCGCCAGCCAACCCGCGGCCGGCCATAGTTTCGATATCCAGGCAGCGGTGGATGCATATCTGGCGAAGATGCCGCCGGCACGACGCGCCCGCTCGAACGCGTACTTCGAAGGCGGCTATTGGCTCATACTGTGGGATTTTCTGGACACGGTCATTGTATTGTGGCTGCTGTTAGAGCTTCGATTGTCGGCGCGAATGCGCAACCTTGCTGTGCGCCTTACCCGCTTCCGCCCGATGCAGACCGCCTTGTACTGGGTACAGCTCATTCTCGTTGTCTCCGTGGCCACGTTCCCCCTGGGCGTGTACGAAGGCTACTTCCGCGAGCACCAGTACCACCTTCTGAATCAGACCTTCGGCCCTTGGATGCGCGACCAGATGGTGGCGCTGGCGGTGAGCGCGGTGCTGGGCGCCATCCTCATCGTGCCGCTATTCGGGCTCATGACACGTCTCCGGAAGAGCTGGTGGGTGTGGGGAGCGACGCTGACGATCGCCTTTAGCGCGCTGGTAGGCCTGATCGCTCCGGTCTATATTGCTCCGCTATTCAACAAGTACACCGTCGTGCAGGATACACGCATCAAGGGGCCGATTCTCAGCATGGCGCGAGCAAACGGAATTCCCGCCACGGACGTCTACGAGTTCGATGCCTCGCGCCAGTCCGATCGGGTGAGCGCCAACGTAAGCGGGTTCGCGGGGACGCTACGAATTTCGTTGAACGACAATTTGCTCAAGCGGTGTACACTGCCCGAAATCGAGACGACCATGGGGCACGAGATGGGCCATTACGTTCTCAACCATGTCTACAAGGGACTGGTGATGTCCGGAGTTTTGATCGTGATCGGGTTCGCCTTCGTGAACTGGGGGATGGACTTCAGCCTGGCGCGTTGGGGCGAAAGGTGGGGCATTCGCGGAATCACCGACGTTGCCGTGCTGCCGTTAGCCGGGATCCTGCTCGCACTCTATTTCTTTCTGGTGACGCCTGTGAGCAATACCATCACGCGCACAATGGAATACGAGGCGGACATGTACGGGCTGAACACGGCCCAACAACCCGATGGCGAGGCGAACGTAGATTTGCTGTTGGGGGAATATCGCAAACTGGATCCGGGCCCGCTCGAAGAGTTCACCTTCTTTGATCATCCGAGCGGCCGCACCCGCATCACGGCCGCCATGCGCTGGAAGGCCGAGCATCCGCAGGCGTCGTCTGCCGACGAGATGGCGAGACCTCTATTTACCGCACCATGACTCTGTTCGATGTTCGCTAGGCGGCGAGGATTCGATCCACCTCGTGCAGATCTTCCGGCGTCAGCCGCCAGTCGGCTGCCGCGGCGTTCGCCTGAATTTGTTCGGGCCTGGTCGCACCGGCAATCACGGATGCCACGACGTGCCGCGCCAGGAGCCAGGAAAATGCCAGTTCCAGCAGCGAGTGGCCGCGCGATTCCGCGAACGCCCGCAACGCGTCGGCAGTCGCGAGATTCTCCGGAGTGAACACTTTGGGGCCGAAGGAGTCGGCTCCGCGACTGCCTTCGGGCAACGGCGTGTTCGCCCGGTACTTTCCCGTAAGAAGGCCGCTCGCCAGCGGAAAATACGGCAGGAACGCCAGGTTCAGCCGCTCGCATTCGGCCAGCACTCCCTTTTCCGGGTCGCGCCGCATCATGCTGTATTCGTTCTGCACGCTGACGAACCGAGCGGAGCCGGATTTCACTGCCGCGGCCGCTTCCTTCAACTGCTCCACTGAAAAGTTCGAGCAGCCGATTTCGCGGACCTTGCCTTCGCGGACCAGGTCGTCGAGCGCGCCGAGTGTATCCGCGATGGGGGTAGTGGCGTCCGGCTGGTGCAGTTGGTAAAGATCGATGTAGTCCGTGCCGAGACGGCGCAGGCTGTCCGCCGCGGCCTGTTTGAGGTAGGCCGGTTTGGCCCCGTGCCGCTGGTCGTCCATCTTCATACCGAACTTGGTGGCGATAATGACATCTTTGCGGCGCCCGCCGAGCGCGCGGCCGAGAAACTCCTCGCTTTCGCCCGAACCGTAGATATCGGCGGTGTCGAAAAAGTTGATGCCCGCGGCGATCGCGGCGTCCACCACCGTTTTCGTTTTGGCGGCGTCGGTGCGCCAGCCGAAATTATTGCAGCCCACTCCAACCGTCGTGACGTTCAGGGATCCGATCTTGCGATGCTCCATTCGTGCGCCTCTCCTCTCTCTCAGGTTACCGCCCGCGCTACCATAGTCGGAACGCAATTGGAGGCCTCTGTGAAGCGACGTGATTTTTTCGCCACGCTTGGACTGGCCGCGGTCGAACTCGACGCGCAGGAGACGCCCGGCTCGCTATATATTCCGAAACCGCATCTGGTGGAAGACCGCAAGTTCCTCCACGATTTCATGGATGAATTCTCGTTCGTCGACCTGGTGACGGCTTCGCCTACGATCCGCATCACGCATATTCCGAGCGTGCTCGACCGTGGGGCGGGGAAGTACGGCACGATCCGCGGCCACGTCGCGCGCAACAATCCGCAGAGTCAGGTTTTCGATGGGAAGCAGACCGCGGTGATTGTCTTCCGAGGGCCGCACTCCTACATATCGCCCCTTTGGTACGCGAAGCCGGAAGCGGTCCCGACGTGGAATTTCGGCGTGGTGCATGCCACCGGCAGGCCGAGGGCGATCACCGACCCCAAGGCCGTCCACGGGCTTCTGGCCGGCCTGATTCAGAAGCACGAAGGCTCGGGCGGAGCTTATGATTTCTCGAAATTACCGGACAGCTATGTTTATGGCATGATTGGCGGCGTGGTGGGATTCGAGCTGGAGATCGAACTCCTGGAAGGCAAGTTCAAGCTTGGCCAGGAGCGCAGCGCGGATGACAAGGCGGGCATTCTGCGGGGACTCGCGGCTGCGAAACCGGAGCGCAACATTCACGACTTCACCGCCGCCTTCTACGAGCGCAAGGTCTGATGGTTGCCGGCAAACCAAGCCGCACGGCATTGGCCGCGGCCGCTTATCGCGCCGCGCACCAGGTGCTTGAACAGGGCCGCATCTTTTCCGACCCCTTGGCGCTGCGCATCCTGGGAGCCGATGCGGAGGCCGCGGTCGCCCGGGCTTCCGAAGGACCCGGGGCGGCACGCATGCGGGTCTTCATCGCGGTGCGTACACGGTTCGCCGAAGACCGGCTGGCCGCGGCGTTCTCGGCCGGTGTACGGCAAGCGGTGGTGCTGGGCGCGGGCCTCGACACCTTCGCCTATCGGACGAATCTGGGCGCGGAACTCCGCGTGTTCGAGGTGGACCATCCCGCCACGCAGTCATGGAAGCGTGAACTTCTGGAAAAGGCTGGGATTGCGTTACCAGGATGCCTGGCGTTCGCGCCGGTGGACTTCGAACACGAGACGCTGGCAGCGGGGCTCGAAGCGGCGGGCTTCGACCGCTCGCAGCCGGCGTTCTTCACGTGGTTGGGGGTAGTGCCGTATCTGACCTCGGAAGCCATCTGGTCGACCCTCGGCTTCATCGGCGCATTCGAGGGCGGAGCGCACGTGGTCTTCGATTACGCCGATCCGCCGGAGACGCTGTCGCCGGAAGCGAGGGCGGCGCATGACCGGCGCGCGGCTCGAGTGGCGGCGATCGGCGAATCGTTCCTCAGCTATTTCGAACCGGAGGAGCTGCGGGAACAGTTGACCGCCATCGGATTTCGGGGAGTCGAAGACCTGGGGCCGCGCGAGATTGTTGCGAACTATTTCCCGTGGCGCAAGGATCCGGTGCCGGCAAGGGGCGGCCACATTCTGCGGGCATCGACCATCTAGATCCGGCCGAACTTGGCGACGGCTTCCTTGATCGAGCGAAACTTTTCGATGAACGGGAGCATGGTGTGCTCGGTGTTGTCGAGGTCCTGCGCTTTTTTCAGGACATCGGCGGCGCGCGCGCGAGGCACTACGGCTACGCCGTCTTCGTCGGCCACGATGATGTCGCCGGCGTTGACCCGCACACCGGCGCAGGTCACCGCAATGTTGGACCCGGCGAAGCGGTAGTGATTGATGGTGGTGGAAGGAACGGTGCCGCGGCTGAAGACCGGGAACTGAATGCGGCGGACCTGCGGGGTGTCGCGCATGCTGCCGTCCACTATGGCGCCCGCCAGGCCGCGCGCCTTCATCGCCGTGGTCATCAGGCCGCCGATGCCGCCGTAATCCAGACCGTCTTCGAGCACCATCACGTACACCGAACCGAACGGGGCGCTATCGATCGCATCCAGCATGCCCTGCGACGCGGGCGCTCCTTCCTTGTGCTCTTCCCTCTTCATCAGTACGGTCACCGCCGGGCCGGCGAACTTGGTGGTGAAGAGCGGCCGCATGTCGTGCGACATGTAGGCGCGCTGCCCGTAGAGTTGCTCCATGGCATCTGCCACGGAAGCCACCTCGACGTTGCGGAAGCCCTCGATCAGAGGGTCGCCCGAAGGCTGCGCCATCAGCCAGAAGGCGGCGGAGACGGCCGCGACGGCGGTCATAACTAGAATGCGTTTCATGTGCGGCTCCTTGTCGAAGCAATGAGGGTATCGCAATTCGCCCTATACCTGGGCCCTATACTGAGGCATGGCCTCGCGGCGGATTCTGGTGCACGGGCATCGCGGTGCGCGCGCGCGCTATCCGGAGAATACGCTGGCCGGTTTCGAGTATGCGATTGCGCTCGGGGTGGACGCGATCGAGATGGACCTGATCCTGACGCCCGCGGGCGAGATCGGCGTCTCCCACGACTATGTGCGCAGCCCGCTTCCGACGGTCGACGAGGCCCTGGCGCTGGCGCCGCGCGGCAACTTCTCGTTCGACCTGGAACTGAAGTGTTACGCCGAATGCGGTCCGCCGGAGGAACTGGCGGCGATGGTGATTGCGCGAGTTGAAGCGCACGGGCTCGAAGAACGTGTCACGCTGATGTCTTTCGAATTTCGCGCGCTGGCGGCGGCACGGGAGATCGCGCCCGGCATCCGCCGCGCGGCGCTGATCGAAGACGGAGGCCGGAGTTTCACCGAAGTTCCCGCGGGACGCGTTTCGCCGGAGTGGTCACTGGTGACGCCGGACAATGTGGCCGCCGCTCACGCCGCGGGCCTGCAGATGATCCCATGGACGGCCAATACTCCGGAGCAATGGCAGGCCCTGATCGAAGCCGGGGTCGACGGCATCATTACCGACGATCCGGCTGCGCTGCTTACCTGGTTGCCTGATAGTTTCCGTAGCCCACGATGAGGGTGGACGCGATGAGTACCGCCAGGGCCATCGTCAGCAGGCGCATGGTGCGCGGGCTGGCGCCCTTCCACTCTTTCAAGCCCAGGCCCCACAGTGTGCTGAAGATGATGATGCTCGCCATGTGCAGGGTCCAGCTGGAGAATTTGTAGGTGCCCATCTGGGTTTCGCCCATGGAGTAGAAGAAGAACTGCAGGTACCAGGTGACGCCGGCGAGCGCACAGAAAAGATAGTTGGACAGCATGGGCGCGCGCTCCACGCGGGCGGGAGTTGCCACCAGCAGTTCTCCCGCACCGGCTTCGGCCGCCAGTTCGACGGGCTGTTGGCGCACTTCCGAAGTGAAGTACTGGTAGCCCGAGCGATTCTTGAGATTCAGCGCGAGGCACCAGACGAAGTTCGTGGTGAATCCGCCGAGCAGCACGACGACCAGCACCGGTAAGCCTTGCCAGAGGGTTGCGGTGCCGTGCTTCATGGTGATGGCCTTGATGGGATCTCCGGCGGCCAGGCCGTAAGAGAAGCACGCGCTCATGATGCCGGAAAAAGTGGCGACCAGGATGCCCTTTTTCAGGTTGAACTCTTTAATGACGGCGGTCTTCTGCTCGGAGGAAAGCTCCCGCTCCTTGGCGATGCCGGCGAACCCGGCGATGGCGATACCCGCGAGGCAGACCAGCACGCCCAGCAGCACGTAACGGCCGGAGGCGGTCCCCATCACGTGAGAGACGAACTCGCCGCGAAAGATCGGCGGCATGAGGGTGCCGAAGGCCGCACAGTAGCCAAGCGCGATGGCCATCCCGAGCGACATCCCCAGGTATCGCATGGTGAGACCGAAGGTCAGGCCGCCGATGCCCCAGAGGGCGCCGAAGATGTAGCACCAGACGAGAGCGGAACCGGGAGCCTCGGCGAGCACGGCCCGCAGGTCGTTGGTCATCAGGAAGGCCAGAATGACCGGCGCCAGTATCCAACTGAAAATGCCGCCGACCAGCCAGTACGTCTCCCAGGACCAGACCTTTACGCCGCGATAAGGGACGTAAAAACTGCCGGACGCCAACCCGCCCAGCCAGTGAAAGAACACACCAAGAATCGGGTTCGCTCCCACGGCTTCCGCCTTTCCGATCTCTCACGTTATCACGGGGACTTACTGCTGACCGGCCCCTCCCGCGGCTGCCGCCGGAGTCATCGGCTGCTTGCGCTCACCCCAGGTGGGCGGCGCGGGCTCGGTGTTCAGGCGCGTCACCGGCTTCTCTTTCAGCATGCGGAGACCCTCTTCGACGGAGCGCTCCAGTTGCGGATCGTGACCGGCGATCACGTCCTTCGGCCAGTTCTCCACGTCGACGTCGGGCGCCACGCCGACGTTTTCCACGTCCCACTTGCCGTCGCGATTGAAGAAGCCGCCGCGCGGAGCGATCATGCTGCCGCCATCGATGAACGGTGGAGTATCGGCGGTGTGGACGAGGCCGCCCCAGGTCCGTTTGCCCACCAGCAGGCCGATCTTGCGGTGGTGGAACATCCACGGCATGAGGTCGCCGCCCGAGCCGGCCATTTCGTTGATGATCATCACCTTGGGCCCCCAGATGCCGGCCTCGGGGCTGGTGAACGGATAGCGGTCGCCCGCGACGTTGTTGAAGTAGCCGTCGAAATCGCGCTGCAGCACGTCGATGATGTAGTCCGCCGCGGAGCCGCCGCCGTTGTAGCGTTCGTCGATGATGGCGCCGAGCTTGTCCTGCTGCGCGAAGTAGTAGCGGTTGAAGCTGGTGTAGCCGGGCTGCCCGGTGTTCGGCAGGTAGACATAGGCGAGCTTACCGCCCGAGAGTTTATCGACCAGCCGCCGGTTGGCTTCGACCCAGGCGCGCGTACGGAGTCCCTGTTCGTTGGCGACCGGGACTACGGTGATCTGGTGCGCGCCTTCGAGCGCCGGAGTGCGATTCACGGTGAGGACCGTCTGGCGGTTCGCGGTGCCGTCGAGCAGGCGGTAGATGTTGTCGGGCGCGCGCAACTCCTCGCCATTCACGGCCAGGAGGTAATCGCCGACCGCGACGTCGGTGCCGGGTTCGGCGAGCGGGGCGCGCAGTTCGGGATTCCAGCTCTCGCCATCGTAAATGCGGGCGATCTTGTAGCGGCCGTTCTCGATGGTGAAGTCGGCGCCCAGCAATCCGGCGGTAATGGCGGGTACCGACGGCATATCGCCACCGCGTACGAAGGAGTGGCCGATCGAGATCTCCGAGCCCATGTTGTCGAGCAGGTAATTCAGGTCGGCGCGATGCATCACGTAGGGCAGAAGCTGGCCGTACATCTCTTTCATGCGCGGCCAATCGGCGCCGTGCATGTTGGGGACATAGAGGTAGTCGCGCTGATTGCGCCAGCCTTCATAGAAGATCTGCTTGAACTCCTCCTGCGGTTCGAGGTACATACGCAGGGCGTAGGTGAGCCGCCCCTGGCCGGCCTGGGGAGCGTTGCGGTCGGCATCCACCAGGAAAAGCGCTGGCGGTCCGGCAGGCGCACCCGGAGTCGCGCCGCGGCCTCCCCGGCCACCGCCTGCCGCGGGCGAGGTGTAGGCGATTTTGTGGCCGTCCGCGCTGAGCGCGAAACCGGTCACCGAATTCATGAAGACCGCGGGCTTGCGGTCGCTCAGGCGGTAGCGGTGCAGCGTGCCCGCGGGCGATCCCTGTGCCCCGGCTTCGAGAACGTAGACATTGCCCGCCGCCCCGGCGCGAAGCTCGGTGTACTCCTTGACCGGGACGCTCTGGACGTTGACGATCCGGCGCTCGAGGCCGTCGAAATCGATTGTGACAGTGACAGGAGCGCGCGGCGCAGGCGCGGCGGCTGTTTCGCCCTCGGCGACTTCGCCGGATTGCGCGGCACCGCGGCCGCCACGGCCACCGCCCGAGCCCACGCCTTTGTCCTCATCGCTTTCTGGTTGGAGCGGAGTCGGCACGCCCTTCTTCAGCACTGCGAAGTAGAGGCCGAAATCCTCCTCATGGTCATACGACGACATATCGAGCCACTGCGATTTCAGCCCGAAATCGGTCGACGCCAGGAACCAGAGATACTTGCCGCTCGCGTCCCAGGCAGGCCACACAGCGTCCGCGAGGCCGTCAGTCACCTGCTTGGTCTCGCCGGTTTCGACGTTGCTGACGAAGATCGCGTGATAGAGCGACTTCAGCCGGCTGGCATAGGCCACCCACTTCGAATCGGGACTCCAGACCGGGTTCAAGGTGCGCGCCGGCACCATCCACGGGTCCTGGCCGACGATCTTCGCCTGTCCCGACGCCGCATCGATCACCCACACCTTCAGGTTCGTGTCCGTGTAGACCAGCTTCTTCGAATCGGGCGACCAGGAGGGCGTGTAGTAGTGCGTGGGCTTGGGAAGCGCGATGCTGCGCGGCGGCGCCAGGCCGTCCTGCGCTTCGATCACCAGTTCGTACTCGCCCGACTTGTCGCTGAAATAGGAGACGTACTTCCCGTCGGGCGACCAGGCGGGGTCGCGCTCGGCCGAGCGGCTGGAATGCGTGAGGTTGCGGACGTCGCCCTTCTCCGCGGGGATGGTGAAGATTTCGCCGCGCGCCTCGACGGCCACGCGCTTGCCGGTGGGGGAAAGCGCCATGTTGCTGAGGCGGCTGCTGACGTCCTGCCAACGCGGCATCATCCACGGAAAATCGCCCGTGGCGGTGATGTTGACGATATGGCTGCGACCGGTGTGGGGGTCGAACTCGTGGATGTAGCCCGCCTGCTCAAAGACCACTGCGCCGGCGCCGGCGTCGAGCGACTTGACGTCGAAATCGGTGAATCTGGTGGATTGCGCAAGGCGCTTCGCACGGGTGTCGTACGACCAGACATTGGCGACGCCGTCACGGTCCGAAATGAAGTAGACGGTATTGCCGACCCATGCCGGGTCCATATCCTTCGAGCCGGTCCACGGCGGCGAAACCAGATCAAAAGTTTTGAGGTCGACAATCCAGATGGGGCGATTCTGACCGCCGCGATAGTTACGGCGCTCCTCATCCCAGGAGTTATTCATGCGGTAGGCGATGTGAGTGCCGTCCGGCGAGATCTTGCCCTGATAGCCGCGGGGCAGGGAAAGGGGCTGGGCGACGCCTCCTTCCATTGGGATGGTCCAAAAACGGGGGGCGGCGCTCGGAGCCTCGGTGGCGCGGGTCGAGACGAAAAGTACCGACTTGCCGTCCGGAGTCCAGCCCGCGGCGATGTCCGCGCCGGGATGCCAGGTCAGACGCTTGGGCTCGCCGCCCTCGGAGGGTACGACGTAAACGTCGGTATTTCCGGCGTATTCGGCGCTGAAGGCGAGCCACTTGCCGTCCGGCGAGAAGTGCGGATTGCCAGTCTGCCCCTGGAAACTGGTCAGGCGCCGTGCGGTGCCGCCTTCGCGACCCACGATCCAAATGTTATTGGCGTAGGCGAAAGCGATCGAGGAGGCACTGACGGTGGGAGTCCGCAGGAGGCGCGTGGAGCCGACGCTCGTCGCGCCAAAGGCCGGAGTGAAGCCGGCACAAATCAGAATCGGAAGCAGCGCTCCGCAAACGAATAAACTTCTCTTTGCCATGCAAGGGTTCTCCTGACGAAATGCCGGGACATTTCAGGGGCCCGGACTTTCGTAACAGTGTAACCCTTTACCAATCAGGCTGCTGCCAGCTCGCGCTGGAGTTTTTCGAGCAGCTTGCGGTAAATGGCCAGAGCGGCTTTGAGTTGCTTCAGTTCTTCCAAGACTTCGTCCGTGTTAACAACCGGAACAGCTTGGCGGACTCTGCGAGTACGCGCGGTGGAAAGGGTGGGCCGCGAAGTAGGCATTTTTCAGGTTCCGGCCAGTTAGTAATGCCGGTCAGCTGATCCTCTCATCGGATTTTCCACACCTCGACATAGTACTTGGTTCAAATTTCCTAGCCGGCCGATATCCAAAGTGAGTATCGAAGATTGCGGCACAGCTCTACGATCAGCGTAGAAAGGTTCCTCACCTTTTACGGAGCTAGCAGTATGGACCAGTTAGCCAAGCAGGTAGCCGAGATGGCACTCCGGCTCGCCGCACTCCCGGCCGACGGCATGCGGCAGAATGATCCCGCGCTCGAAAAGGTCGAGCAACTCGCACTGCAGATCCTGAGGGAAGTCTCCGCCGCCCGGGTCGCGAAGGCGCGTCCCGTTGGAGAGACGACCGGCTGCTGGCGAGTGGCCGTTCCGGTCCCCCGGCATTAACTTTTCGCTCCGAAATCAACCCGCTAAGTCCAAGAAATCCATAAGATTACGGGCTCTTTGCCCAAAAAGTCCCATTACGGCAGTGGAACTGGCCGGACTTTCCCTTATGTCTGAAGTTAGTGATAATTCGGACGTAGGGCAAATATGGCCAGGGAATCAGATCGCATCGTGGACTGGTCGGTGGTGTTAATCGTTTCGATGGTGATCGGCATGGCGATCACGATCGCGCCCACGGACCGCATCAATTGGAGCGTTCGAAGGATCTCCGGCGCCGTGGCAGTGTTCCGCCCGGCCCAGGCAATGGAACGGTCGGATGTCGTGATCCTGTCTCGCCAGGCGGCGGACCGCTTTGCCGTGGGCGCGACGCTCGAGCCTCGCGGCTACGTCATCCGCCAGGCTCCGACCGCCGAACTGGCGATCGCGCAGCTGCGGCAGCAACGGGGCCACATCGCCATGGTGATCGTGGACGAGGCGATGCCCGGCGCGCGCGACACCCTGATGGCCGCGCGGAAGATCTGTCCGGACGCCTGCCCGGTGCTGTTGAAGGGACCGAGGGAACCGGCGCAGGTGGCGAGCATCGTAGTCGGAGCGCTCGACCGGCACCTTACGCCCGCCCAGGCGAACGAGCTCCATCAGGAAGCTCGGCTACACAAACAGAATTAGACCGGTTCTACGAAACCACGGGACACTGTGGCACAATCTCTCCTATGTCCCGAACCGCCGCATCACTCGCCGCTTTCCTTTTAGCCGCTTCCGCTTTCGCGCAATCGCCGGTTTCCGGCAAGCGGGTTCACCGCCTGCTGATCCATAACGCCATTGTGGTAGACGGCAACGGGACGCCGGCCAGCGGGCCGAAGGACATCATCGTTGAAGACAACAAGATTGTGGACCTGATTCCGCTCGATCCGGTGGCGGCATCGCGCTCGGGGCGGGCGGCGCGGATCCAGGCCGATGCGGTCATCGATGCAACCGGCAAGTACGTGCTTCCCGGCCTCATTAATGCCCATGCGCATCTGCAGGAAGAGCGGGCCGGCAAGCCGATGCCGATCGAGTACGAGCTGGATATCTGGCTGGCTTGCGGGATCACGACGGTCCGCGACGTGGGCAGCGTGACCAAGCGCGCGCTCGAGCTGCGGCGCATGTCGGCAGAAGGTGAGATCGCCGCGCCCCGCATCTTTGTATACCCGATGTTCGGCCGGCCGAAGACACCGGAGCTCGCTCGCGAGCATGTTCGCGAGCTGAAGGCCATGGGTGCGGACGGCATCAAGCTGCTCGGCATCGATCGCGACACCATGGGCGCGATGGAAGACGAGGCCCATAAGCTTGGCCTGCGGATCGCGCATCACGTCGGCGTGGAAGAGACCAACGCCTGGGACGATATTCGTTTCGGCACCACCTCGATCGAGCACTGGTACGGAATCCCCGACGCCGCCATCCCCGACGGCGTGCAGCACTTCCCCTCGAGCTACAACTACAACAACGAGACCGACCGCTTCCGTTATGCCGGACACCTCTGGCGCGAGGCCGACCCCGAGCGGCTCTCGAAGGTCCTGCAGGCGATGGTGGATGCGCACGTCGCCTGGGACCCGACGCTCGATATCTATGAAGCCAGCCGCGACCTGCAGCGCGCGCAGACGCAGCCGTGGTTCCGCGAGCTGCTGCACCCGGCCCTCGAAGAGTACTTCCAGCCGAACCCCGCCAATCATGGCTCCTACTTCCTCGGCTGGACGTCGACCGATGAAACCTTCTGGAAAGAGAATTACCGGATCTGGATGGCCGCCGTGCGCGAGTTCGACCATCGAGGCGGCCTGATCGGGATGGGCGACGATGCCGGCTTCATCTATCAGATGTACGGATTCGGGCTGATCCGCAGCATGGAACTGCACCAGGAAGCGGGCTTCCATCCGATCAGGATCATCGAACAGGCGACCGGCAACAATGCTCGCATCCTGGGGCAGGAAGACAAGCTGGGGCGCGTGCGCGCGGGCTGGATGGCGGACCTGATCGTGGTGAACGGCAATCCGCTAGAGGATCTCAAGGTGCTCTATCCGACCGGAGTCGAAGAGATCCGCGACGGCAAGCAGGTCCACGGCGGCGGCGTGGAGTGGACGATCAAGGACGGCATTCCGTACCATGTGCCCGAGCTGGTCGCGAAAGTGAAGCAGATGGTGGCCGACGCGCGGGCGAAGCGGTAGGTCTCTGACCGTGAGGTCTCTTGCCCTTTCGAGCGGGCCAGTGTTGGAGCGAAACCTCGCGGTCAGCGTACAAGCGCGGGAGAAGGCGCTTACTGGCCGGGACGCCAGCTTCCGCCCGCGGTTCCGTACGGGCTCGCGACGACGACCATGTAGCCGTCCGGGTCGCGCATCCAGCACTCCCAATGATTGGGGCCGCCCTCGCCATCGGGTGGGTTGCGGTGCTTTGGCATGACGATCTCGACGCCCATTTCCGCGGCGCGCGTCATGACGCCGTCGAAGTCATCGACCTCGAACCAGAGGAGCACGCCGTTGCCGTAAGGCTTGTCAGCGGGGTTGCCGATGACGCCGTGATGGTGCTCGACGCCGAAGCGGTGCAGTTGCATCGCGATCCGGCCGTCGACTAACAACTGCTCATACTCGCGGCCGCCGTGGCCGCTGCGGCATCCGAGCAGCTGCTGATACCAGAGGCTGCTGGCTTCCACGTCGGTGACGGCGATGAGCGGCTGAGGACGCATGCGGTACAGCCTATCACTTCGGGGAATCGCCGCGGTGAACGCGATCTGCTAGGATCAGAGCGTGCGGGAGCTTCGAATCGCGCGCATTTTCGCCGTCCTGTTTTGTATCGCGCTGCTGTTGTGGTGCACGGCGACGGCGCCCTCCGCGGCGAATCTGCACTCCGCTCTCCCGGTTCTGGTCTTCTGCTTTTTGGTCGTTCTGCGGCCGTTCGCCCTGCGCATTTCCGAAGGCAAGTGCGCGGCGCAGCCGATCTCGTTCCTCACCGTCCACATCTCTCGCGGGCCTCCCTCGGCGTAAAGCCAGCGTCCCGATCCTATCAGTCCACAATTCTTTCCCGATGGAGGTTTTCGAATGAGCCGTATTTCGATTGCGCATTCCCTGCGCTCGATGTTCGATCGCGATCGCGCGACGGTCGGACGCATCCGCGCGATGCGGGAGGATTTCGCGCGCCTGAACGACAACGAATTGCGCGCGGCGGTATCGGCCGATGCCGATCTGCCGTGCTGGATCGCCCTCGCGGCCACCGCCGCATCGCGTGTGCTGCAGCAGCAAATGTACGACGTGCAAATCCGCGGAGCGCTCGCGCTCGCCCGGGGCGCGGTCGCCGAAATGCAGACCGGCGAGGGCAAGACCCTGGCGGCCGTGCCTGCGATCTCATGGTTCGCACGCGAGCATCGCGGCGTCCACGTGATGACCGTCAACGATTACCTGGCCCGGCGCGATGCCGCCTGGATGGGAGATGTCTATCGCCTTCTCGGCCTCTCAGTGGCCTACGTGCAGCAGGGGATGACGGCCGCCGAACGGCGCGCGGCTTATGCCGCCGACATCACTTACGCCACTCAGAACGAGATCGGGTTTGATTACCTGCGCGATCGCGTCGCCATGCGGCGGGAGGAGCAGGTGCACCGCGAGTTCCACGCTGCCGTGATCGATGAGGCCGATTCCATCCTGATCGACGAGGCGCGCGTGCCGCTGGTGATCGCGGGCGGCGAATCGGGCGACCGCGGCCTGGCGCTGGTGGCCGATGGGGTGGTCCGCGACCTCGAGTCCGGCCGGCACTACACGACCGACGCCGGCGGCCGGAACGTCGCCCTGACCGACGCCGGGATTCACGCGGTAGAAAGCGCCCTGGCATGCGGCAATCTCTTCGAGGGGCGCAACCTGGCGATCCACGGAGCGGTGGAGGAGGCGCTGCACGCGCATGCCCTGCTGCACCGCGATGTCGATTACATCGTGAAGAACGGCGTGATCGAAATGGTGGACGAGTTCAAGGGACGGATCGCGATCGACCGCCGCTGGCCGGCCGGCCTGCACACGGCGATCGAGGCGAAGGAGGGCGTGTCGGCCAAGTCGCAGGGCATGATCCTGGGACAGATCACGCTTCAGCACCTGGTCGCCTTGTACCCGAAGGTGTGCGGAATGACCGGCACGGCCTCGACGCAATCGCTCGAGTTTCGGCGGGTCTATTGGCTTTGCGTGGAGACGATCCCGACCAATCGCCCGGTGATCCGCGTCGATCTTCCGGATGTTGTTTTTCCGACCAGGGTTGAAAAGGAACAGGCTGTAGCGGCCGAGATCCGGCGAGTTCACGCAACGGGCCAGCCTGTGCTGGTGGGCACCGGAAGCGTGGCCGACTCCGAACGCTTGAGCGCGCTGCTGGCGGAGGTGCCGCACGAAGTCCTGAACGCCCGGCATGACGAGCGCGAAGCCGCGATCATTGCGAGGGCGGGGGAACGCGGCGCCGTGACGGTCTCCACCAACATGGCGGGACGCGGGACCGATATCCGGCTCGGCGAAGGCGTGGTTGGATTGGGCGGACTCTATGTGATCGGCACCAACAAGCACGAGAGCCGGAGGATCGACAACCAACTCCGCGGACGCGCCGGGCGGCAGGGCGATCCCGGTCTGTCGCGGTTCTTCGTTTCGCTCGAAGACGACCTCATGGTGCGATACGGCGAACTCGACGAGCGGTATCGCAATGATCCGGGCACGCTGCAGCGACTGGTCGAGGGGCAACATCTCGATACCCGCATCTTCCTACACGGGTACGAGGTCCCCTTCGAGGGGCAGCGGCACAAGATCGCAGCCTGGCGCCAGGAGATTCTGGAGAGCGACTGCGACGAACGGGAGAAGCGAGTTACCCTGCGGACGATCGATGACCAGTGGGCGGACCACCTGGCGCGCGTTTCCGAATATCGTGCGGGCGTCCACTGGGTGTCCTGGGCGGGACGCGATCCGCACTACGAGTACCTGTTGAAGATCGACCAGTGGTTTCGCGAGTTCGAGGAGACGCTACCGGTAGAGATCGCGCGACGGGTGGAATCGGGCGCGGAGGAACTCGCCGACCGCGGCGCGGTGTGGACGTACCTGACGACCGATCAGCCCTTCGAACGCTGGAAGCGGGAGTTCGCGCGGCGGCTGCCGTTTGCGGTTGCGGCGTTTTGGGGAATGGGCGCTTAGTACACGGCAAACCCTGGCTAGTCGGGCTGAAGCCCTCCGCCGGCTGAAGCCGGCCCCACGATTGTCAGGCGGCGCCATTCCGCAAAGCGGATTCGGGCGGCGGATAGGGCAGTCGATTCTGCATCTGCTCCACTTCTCCGGGCGAAAAGTCCGGGAAGGGAAGGCGGCCGTCCTGTTTCCATCCGCGCACCGTGTCGATGGCGGCCTTCTGCAAATCCTGATTCATGCCGGCTCCGCGAGCCAGGTAGTTGGTTTGCACGGGCATGGCGAGACTGGTGCCGGCCGCTGCGACCACTTCCAGAATGCGGAGCAGGAGATCCTCCTGGATGGCCACGAATTCGTTGTAGTCGGCGGTGAGGACATACGAGAAGATTTCGAGCGTCAGCGCGTCTGCCGCGAAGCCGATCAGACGTACGCGCGCCCCGGTCTCCACCTTGGGATGTTCGTAGAGCAATTTGCGGATGCCCGCCAGCACGTAGCGCATCTGGTCGGCTGTGGTATCGATGCGGAGTCCGAAGACCGGATGGAACCAGACCTTCTCGCGCGGGCCGAAATTTTCGATGTTGATGGCGGCGAACTGCGCGTTCGGGATCGTGATGACGGTGCGGTCGAGCGTCTGGATGCGGGTGGATCGCAGGCCGATATCGAGCACGGTGCCGACGTTATCGCCGAACTTGCAGAAGTCGCCTACACGCACTGGCTGGTCGATCACGATGGAGATGCCGGCGAACAGGTTTTCGATGGTCTTCTGCGCGGCCAGGGCCACGGCGATGCCGCCGACTCCCAGTCCTGCCAGAACGGTGGACATCTGAAATCCGAAGTTATCGAGCACCACCAGGCTGATGGAGACCACCGCCAAACCTTTTAAGATGCGGCGGCCCAACGGCACCACCGCTGTGGCGGCGAAGCGATGCGTGCGAACCAGCGCTGCCCGCGTGCGTTCGGCCGCGATTTCGATGAGGCGCAGCAGGAACCAGGCGAAGGCCGCGGCGGCGAGCATCGTCTCCAGGTCGCCGACGGCCTGCCGGGTCAGCAAGGGCAGGTTGAGCAGGAGCAGACCCGGATGAAAGAACGAGACCGCCAGAAACAGCCGCAGAGGTCCGCACAGTTTGGCGATGATTTCGTCGTCGAGATCGGTGGTGGTGCGGCGGGCGAACCCCGCGGCGATCCACAGCGCGATTTTGGCAACGATGAGCGCGAGCCCGACGGCTACGGGGACCATCAGCAACAGCGCGATCCAGCGCCACAATGCCGCGCCGAAGAGCTGAGTGCCGGTCAACACGCCCGGCAGATAGCGTTCGACGATCGACGGCTCAATGGAGCGGAAGACCGCCGGCACCTTCGCCAGGGTATCCGCCGAGAAGAGCCAGATCTCGCCATTCGGAGAATTCACGCGGTGAAGCGTCACCGGCACGGGACCGTCCGATGTCGAGACCGTGCCGATTAATTCGCGATCGGGCGCCAGGCCGTCGGTCATGTCGCCCGCCGGGTCATTATTGATGGCTGCCAGATCGATGTTGACGCGGCGGTCGAGGACCGTCTTCAATTGCATGGGCAGGTTGTGATTCGCGGCACTGCCTTCCAGGTATTGTGCGGCCACCGTGTAATTTTGTTCCTGCGCCGCATGGAGAAAGCCGAGGACCGCGGAGCGCGGCGTGGAACGGCCGAGAGGGTCGCCGGCCGCGACCGCCGCATACGAAGTTACCGATAGAAGAAAAGCCGAAAAGAGAACGGATCTGACCATTGTTTTCGATGGAACAGATTTGTGGCCACTCTCGAAGTGAGTTTTCGTACAGCAAAGCGGGCGGCAATGCCCCTCCCTGACGTTACGATCAAGAGTAGGCGGATGGAGATCGCGGATCGCACAGGACGGGTCGTCATCGCAAGCGTCCAGCCGCAAGTGGACTGTGGCCGGTATCCCATCAAGCGCACCACGGGCGAATCCGTCATCGTGGAGGCCGACGTGTATGCGGATGGCCACGATTCGATCGCCTGTGCGGTTCTCTATCGCCGCGAGGATGCGCGCGAATGGTCCGAAGTCCCCATGAAGCCCCTGGGAAGCGACCGCTGGAAAGCCGTGTTTCGCGTGGGAGGCTTAGGGACCTGGCGCTACACAATCGAGGGTTGGATCGACCATTTCGAGACGTGGCGGCGCGACATGATCAAGAGGGTCGGGGCGCGTCAGGACGTGGCGGTCGATCTGCTGGCGGGTGCGCTTCTGATCGATCGGGCCGCCCTGGGGGCTACGGGCTCCGACCATGCGGACCTCGTGCAATGGGCCAATTTTCTGCAGGGCAACGCTACTCCGGAAGAGAAGACGGCACTGGCGCTGCGCGATACGGTGGCCGCGGTGGTTCACCGCCATTCCGACCGCGGGTTTGCCACCCGTTACGACCAGGAACTGGCCGTGACCGTGGATCGCGAGCGGGCTCGCTTCGGGGCGTGGTACGAGTTCTTTCCGCGCTCCTGCGGCACGCTGCGCGACTGTGAGGCGCGGCTCGATTATGCCGCGGAGATGAATTTTGACGTGGTGTACCTGCCGCCCGTCCATCCCATCGGCAAAGTAAACCGCAAGGGACACAACAATTCCATCGCGGCCGAGCCGGACGACCCTGGCAGCCCCTGGGCGATCGGCTCGGACGAGGGCGGCCACAAGGCGATCGATCCGCAACTCGGCACCATCGACGATTTCGACGGCTTCGTCCGCGCAGCCGCGCGCCGCGGGCTGGAAGTGGCAATGGACCTGGCGTTTCAGTGCGCGCCCGATCACCCTTACGTCCGCGAGCATCCGGAGTGGTTCCGCAAGCGGCCCGACGGCAGCATTCAATACGCGGAGAATCCACCCAAGAAATACCAGGATATCTACCCCTTCGAGTTCGAAACCGCGGATTGGCGGGCGCTGTGGGACGAACTCACCAGCGTGGTGCGATTCTGGATCGGGCACGGCATCCGGATTTTTCGCGTGGACAATCCGCATACCAAAGCGCTGCCGTTCTGGGAAGAGCTGATCGCCGGGATCAAGCGCGAATACCCCGAAACGATTTTCCTGGCAGAAGCGTTTACCCGGCCGAAATTGATGTACCAACTGGCGAAGCTCGGCTTCACGCAGTCCTACACCTACTTCACGTGGCGCAATACCAAGGCCGAGCTGATTTCCTACTTCACCGAGTTGACACAGTCCGCCGTTCGCGAATACTTCCGCCCCAATCTCTGGCCCAACACGCCGGATATTTTGCCGGAATCGCTGCAGTACGGCGGACGCCCGGCCTTCATCGCGCGACTGATACTGGCGGCGACGCTGGCGGCGAACTACGGGATCTACGGCCCGGCTTTCGAACTCGCCGAGAGCGTGGCGAAAGAGGCGGGCAGCGAAGAGTATCTCGATTCGGAAAAATACCAGACGCGCGAGTGGGCGATCGACCATCCGTGGAGTCTTCGGGAATTAATCGGGCGACTGAACCGGATCCGCCGCGAGAATCCGGCGTTGCAGAGCGACTGGAATCTCAGATTCCACGAAACCGACAACGAATACCTCATCTGCTACAGCAAATCGACCAGCGATTTGCGCGACACGGTTCTGGTCGCGGTGAATCTGGATCCGGCGCACAAGCACTCGGGATGGGTCACGCTCGATCTTGCCGCACTGGGCCTGGACTCTCGCCAGCCGTACCAGGTGCACGATCTGCTGGGTGACAGCCGGCACCTCTGGACGGGTCCGCGCAACTACGTGGAACTTGATCCGAAGTCGATTCCCGCGCATCTTTTTCGCATTCGCCGCAAGTTACATACGGAACGCGACTTTGACTATTTCCTGTGAAGCATGGCGGAGAAAAATCTGCATACCGAATACGATCTCTACCTGTACTCCGACGGTAAATTCTACTCGCGCGGCGGCCCGGATAACCCGGTCACGATCTGTGAAGCGGACACCGGCTGGCGGCCTGAGGAGTTGGCTGCCCACGCTTACGACCTGGGCTTCACCCATGTGCGATTCTCAAGTCCGGAAGCAGCTGCCATCGAGGCGCTGCACGAGCGCGGCATCGGAGTGATCGCGGACGCTCCGGGCAGCGACGGGCTTATGGCGGAGACGGCACCTGCGCGTCCGGCGTTCCGGTACCAATGGAATACGCGGTGGACCGAAGAGACCTTCGCCTATCTTTCCGCGGATCCGCTGTTCCGCTCGCATCAACACGGCCGCCTGCTCTCCGCGGAGTCCGGCCCGTTCGTGCTGCCGCTCTCGCGCGAGTGGGGATCGCTGACCGGCCGCATGCCCGGCGACGAGTGGCAGAAGTTTGCGAACGTGCGGCTGCTCTATGGATACCAGGGCGCGTGCCCCGGTAAGAAGTTTCTGTTCCTCGGGGACGAGTTCCAGAACGCCGGCCTCGCCCGCTGGGTCCGCGATCTCAATACCTTTTATCGTGGGCAGCCCGCGCTCTACGAACAGGACTCCGTATCCGCGGGCTTCGAGTGGGTGGACACCACAGAGAGCGAGCGCAGTATTCTTGCCTTTCGCCGCAACGGCCGCGACGCCGCGGGGCAGGTGCTGTTCGTCTTCAACTTCACGCCCGTGCCGCGCCAGAACTACCGTGCCGGTGTGACGGCGCGCGGCGAATGGAAGGAGCTGCTCAACAGCGATGCCACGCTCTATGGCGGCAGCGGGCAGGGCAACCTGGGAGCGGTGGAGTCCGCGCCGGTGCCCGCGCACGGCTGCCCCGATTCGCTCAACCTGACGCTGCCGCCGCTCGCCATGCTGGCCTTCCGCAAGAGCGGGGAGGCCCACGCATGAGGGCCAGGGGCAGCGCGCAGGATCCACTGTGGTACAAGGACGCAATCATCTACGAGACACACGTCAAGGCGTTCTTCGACAGCAATAACGACGGAGTGGGCGATTTCCGCGGCCTCATGCAGAAGCTCGACTACCTGCAGGAGCTCGGCGTCACCTGCCTTTGGCTGCTGCCGTTTTTCCAGTCGCCTCTGCGCGACGACGGCTACGATATCTCCGACTACCGGACGTTGCACCCGAGCTACGGTACGACGGAAGAATTTCAGGCCTTTCTCAATGCGGCGCACGAGCGCAACCTGCAGGTGCTGATCGAACTGGTGGTGAACCACACCTCCGACGAACATCCCTGGTTTCAGGCCGCGCGCCAGGCTCCCTCCGGTTCTCCCGAGCGCGATTATTACGTCTGGAGCGATACCGACCAGAAGTATCGCGACGCCCGAATCATCTTCACCGACACCGAAAAATCCAACTGGGCGTGGGACCCGGTGGCGCACGCCTATTACTGGCACCGCTTCTTCTCTCACCAGCCGGACCTCAATTTCGATAACCCGCGGGTGATGGAAGAAGTCGTCAGCGCGATGCGCTATTGGATGGATATGGGGGTCGACGGCATGCGGCTCGATGCCATCCCCTACCTGGTGGAGCGCGAAGGCACGAGTTGCGAAAACCTGCCCGAAACGCACCAGGCGATCAAGCGCATCCGCCGCGCGCTCGAGGAGAGCCACGCGAATCGTCTGCTGCTGGCGGAGGCCAACCAGTGGCCGTCGGACGTGCTCGAATATTTCGGCAACGAAGACGAATGCCATATGGCATTTCACTTCCCGCTGATGCCGCGAATCTTCATGGCGCTGCGCCTGGAAGACCGCCACCCCATCACCGAGATCATGGCCCAGACGCCGCCCATTCCGGGGAGCTGCCAGTGGGGCCTGTTCCTGCGCAACCACGACGAGCTGACGCTCGAAATGGTCACCGACGAAGAGCGCGACTACATGTACCTGGCCTACAGCGCCGATCCGCGCATGCGGATCAACGTCGGCATCCGCCGCCGCCTGGCGCCGCTGATGGAAAATAACCGCCGCCGCATCGAGCTGATGAACAGCCTGCTGTTCTCGTTTCCCGGCACGCCCATCATCTATTACGGCGATGAAATCGGCATGGGGGACAACATCTACCTGGGCGACCGCAACGGCGTCCGCACGCCGATGCAGTGGTCCGCCGACCGGAACGCCGGCTTTTCGCGCGTCAATCCGGCGAAGCTCTACAGCCCGCTGGTGATGGACCCGGTCTACGGCTACGAAGCCATCAACGTGGAGGCGCAGCAGAGCGACCCTTCGTCGCTGCTCCACTGGATGCGCAACATGATCGCGCTGCGCAAACTGTTCCGCGTCTTCGGCCGCGGCTCGCTGGAATTTCTGGAGCCGGAAAATCGTAAGGTGCTGGCCTACCTGCGGCGGTACGAGGCCGACCAGATTCTCTGCGTGGCGAACCTTTCGCGCTTCGGGCAGCCGGTGGAACTCGACCTCGCATCGCTCGCCGGCATGACGCCGGTGGAAATGCTCGGCTTCACCGAGTTCCCCGTGATTGGCCGCGAGCCCTACCGGCTCACGCTCGGGCCCTACGCTTTCTTCTGGTTCGAACTGCAGGGAGCGCCGGAGCCGATCGAAATCCGCACTGTGGCCGAAGCTGTCGAGAATTTGCCGATGGAGCTCGAAGGCGCGGAGTGTCTGTTCGAAGGCCGCGCGCGCAATACGCTCGAATCCTCGGTGCTTCCCGAGTTCCTTCCCAAGCAGCGCTGGTTCGGCGGCAAGGCTCGAGCCATCGAAAGCACCCGCATCGTGGACTGGGCGTGGATCCGTCCCGAAGCGCCTCCCTTTGTGCTGGCGCTGGTGGAGGTCAGCTACAGCGGAGGAGGGCTCGAACTCTACCAGGTCCCTTTGGCGATCGCGGCGGGACGCTCGCGGGAAGAGCTGGAGCGGCAGATCAAGCCGGAAGCGATCCTTTGCGAACTCCGGCTGGCGGGTGAGGCCGGCGTGCTGCATGACGGTCTGGCGGACGACGAAGCCTGCAACGCGCTTTTCGCCGCCATCCTGCAGGGACACACGTTTCCTGCCGGTGACGGCGCGGTTGCCGCCTTCCCCATTACGGCGGACCCCGATCTGGCGGGGCGCGAGCCTTCACTGCGAGTGGTCCGCAGTTCGGCCGAGCAGAGCAACTCATCGATCTTCTTCGGCAACCGCTCCATCCTGAAAATCTTCCGGCGCCTGGAAGAAGGTCCGAATCCGGATTTTGAAATCGGCCGCTTTCTCACCGAAGAGACGAGCTTCCACGCGGTGCCGCGGCTCGAGGGCGGCATCCAGTACAGCAAACCCGAAGGCGGCACGTGGACACTCGGAATGCTGCAACAAATGGTGCTCAACCAGGGCGACGGCTGGAAGGTAACGCTCGAAGACCTGGGCCGCTATTACGAACACAGCTCGACATTTCGCGCGCATCCCGAAGAGCTCGCGGCGGACGGGCGTTCGCTCGCCGAGATCGCGGGGCAGCCGATTCCCGAGTTCGCCCGCGAAAAGATCGGCATCTATCTCGATTGGGCTGCCATACTCGGCCGGCGCACTGCCGAGATGCACCAGGCGCTTTCGACCCCGACTCGCGACCCTGCTTTCGCGCCCGAGCCGCTCACGCGCGAAGACTCGCAGCAGATGGCCGTCAGCTTGCGTGAGCATGCCGCCGAGGTCTTCGCGGCGCTGAAAATCGCCCTGCCCTCCCTGCCCGACGAATTTGTGGACCGCGCCGCGCAGGTGCTCGGCCAGCGGCACCGCCTCCTCGATCGCTTCCGCACGCTGGAACAGATCGCGCCGGACGTGATGCAGATCCGCATCCACGGCGACTATCACCTGGGCCAGGTACTGCGCGTCGAGCACGATTTCGTGATCGTCGATTTCGAAGGCGAGCCGGCCCGTCCGCTGGCCGAGCGCCGCCGCAAGCAGCCGGCGCTAAAAGATGTAGCCGGCATGTTGCGCTCGTTCAGCTACGCCGCGTATGCCGGACTGCTCGGCTATACCGCGCGGCGCCTGGAGGAGTTTGCCACCCTCGAACCGTGGGCCGCCTATTGGGAGAAGTGGACGCGCGTCGCTTTCCTGCGCGCCTACCGCGAAACTGCCGGTGACGCGCCATTTCTGCCGCGCTCGGCCGAACATTTCGAAACGCTGCTCAATGCCTTCCTGCTCGATAAGGCGCTGTACGAGCTGAGCTACGAGCTCAATAACCGCCCCGGCTGGGTGCGGATTCCGCTGCGTGGGATTCTGGCGCTGGCCCGGCGTTGATACAATCCCCTGCATGAGATCTGTCGCCGTCCTCGGCCTCGCCTTCGCCGCCGCGCTGGTGGCCGCGCCCATCGACCGCAAAGACGTGGAGTATGGCCGCCCCTCCGGCAAGCCGCTGCTGCTCGACCTGCACGTGCCCGATGGTGCGGGGCCGTTCCCCGCGGCCATCCTGGTGCATGGCGGCGGCTTCGATGAAGGCAGCAAGAGCACCAACGTCCGCCCGCTGTTCGAGCCGCTCTCGAATGCCGGCTTCGCGTGGTTCAGCATCGACTACCGGCTGGCGCCCGAGGTCCGCTTTCCGCAGCAGGGGGAGGACCTCGATACCGCGATCCGCTGGGTGAAGCAGCACGCGGCCGAATATCACGTCGACGCGCGGAAGATTGCGCTCATCGGCGAATCGGCGGGCGGCTTCCTGGTGAACTACGCGGGCACGCATTACACGAAAGCCACGCGCGTCCGCGCGGTGGTCGATTTCTACGGCCCCTCGGATTACGGGAAGCTGGTGGAATTGCGGCAGGCCCATCCCGAGCGGTTCAATATGGCAAGCCTGAACCGGCACGCCTCGCATGGCGGCGGCATCCACTATTTCGGGCTGGAGCAGTTGGACGCCGCGGGTCTCGAGAAGCTCCATCGCATCTCGCCGCTGGCAGCAGTCCGCAAAGGCATGCCGCCGTTCCTGGTGATCCAGGGGAACAAGGACGACCAGGTGGCTTACGAACAATCCACCGAGTTCTGCGACGCCATGAAAACCGCTGGGGCGAGCTGTGAGCTGATCGTGATCGACGGCGGTGGCCACGGCATGGGTAGTTGGCGCGCTCCCGAGATGCAGCACTGGAAGCCCGAGATGATCACATGGCTGAAGAAGACGCTCTAGGTGTGGCAGTGAAGAAGAGCACGGACCAGATTGAACGCGTACGGCGCCTCTCGATGGCACTGCCGGAGGTCACCGAGAAGCTCTCGCACGGCGAGCCGACGTTTTTCGCGCGGAAGAAGGTGTTCGCGATGCTTTCGAACAATCACCACGATGACGGCCACGTCGCCGTCTGGATTCCCGCGGCCCCCGGATTACAACAGGCGCTGATCGAAGAGTCGCCCGAGACCTACTACCGGCCGCCGTACGTCGGGGTGCGCGGCTGGGTGGGGATCGAACTGGCGCGTATCGGCGATGATGCGTTGAAGGAGCATCTGGCCGCGGCGCACCGGATGATCGCCCCACCGTGCCGTCCGAAGGCGCCTCACAAGTTGTGAAAGCGGCCGGCGACCTCTTCCTCTTCGCTGCGTCCCGCCTGCCGCTCGAGCGAGCGCGAGACCATCTCCTTCGAGCCCAGCCCCACGGCCAGGGCGAGCGCCAGCGCGATGCCGCCGAAGATAATGCCGAACGCCAGGCGCACGATCTCGCCGCCGATCCCCAGGTGGTCGAGCGCCATTGCACCGGCCATCACCATCACCATCCACTTCACCCCGAGGCTCACCAGCCGCGCGGAGTGCACCTGCATATTCACTGCGCTGATCAGCACGCCGCGAGCCAGGAATCTTGCCACGAACACTCCGACGATCAGGATCAGAATCGCCGCGAAGACGTTCGGCAGGTAGCTGAACAGGCGCATCACCAGTAAGGATGTGATGGAGGCATCGAGCGCGCTCAGGCCTACCAAGAGCCCAAGCAAGATCACGCACCAATACGCCAGGCTCGCGATCAGCAGCGTGGGGCTGCGCGAGGGCGACCACTCGGCGAGCGCGGAAAAGCCCCAGCGTTCCAGCCTTTGGTCGAAATCGATTCCCCGCAGCGACCGCCGGATCATGGCCCGCACGATCCACCCGAACAGCACCGCGAATACCAGCAGAACCACCAGCGCCAGCAATCCGGGCAGGAAGTTGGCGATACTGCGCGTCATCCGGATCGCTGCCTGATTGAGGATTTCATTCACCTGAGTCAGCATACGAATCTCTCCGTTATTGGTTACGGGTTGAACCGGTCCGGCCACCTCCAGCGGGAAATGAGGTAGCGTTTCTGCAACTCGAAGGCCAGGCACAGCCGCTCCTGCCGCGCCTCCACCTCCTGCGGTCCGGCCGCTTGCATCTCGATGACCGAAGAGGCAGCCCATCCGAGATACAAGGGCGTGATGGCGCGCAGCAGATGGTCGCGATCCATCACCCGCAAATGCCACGCGAGTCCGAAATCATAGACGGTGCGTGCCCACAGGTCGTCGGGCAGGCGGAACTGCGGCTCGGCAAGGCGGGAAAGCTTCCTGTATTCGAGCAGAGCCGCCGGGGAAAGGATTTGCGACCACACGTCCTGCAGGTCCTGATATCCCAGCCGGAACGATTCCATCATCCGCCCGGCGTTGACCACCACTTCTTCGGTGGTGACCCTGAATGGTGGGCCGAAGGAAGGCACCGCCTCCGATCCCCGAACTTTCTGCCAGAAGACTACGGTGCGCTCCATTTCGTCGAACAGGCTGCCGAGCACCAGCGCCAGAGTCGAGCTGAGGTCGGGCGAGAGCTCCTTGGAGGGGTGCTGATGCGGCCCGAGGAACGTCTGGCAGATCTGGAAGCGGCCGAGGATGGCGGGCGTGAGGCTCCAGGGGTCGGCCGGCGGTCCGGCGGAATAGCTGCCGATCAGTTGCGACGAAAACGCCAACTCCGAGGGCATCGGCTGGCGGACGCGGCGACCGTAGAGCGCCCGCACGAACGGGTAGACCAAGCCGTTGCTGATGGCGCCTTCGAACTTGTGCCGCAGGTAGCAGGGCGCGACGAGGTCGAACCCGTGATTGAGTACGGGGTCGAGCAGATGCCCGATCCATTCCGGATCGAGCTTTTCGACGCCCGCGTCGAGCACGGCGCAGGCTTTCACTCCGAGCCGCTCGCCATGCTGCAGGATGCTGCGCAGCGCTTCGCCGCGCCCCGGCACGCCGCCAATCGGGGGAGCCAGCAGGTGCACGGGATAAACGGGATAGACCGCCTGCACCAGAGGGATGTGGCCGTTGAGCAGGCCGCGGAGGCGCTCCGGAGTGCCATCGCGCGAGCCGCCATCGGCATTCACCACCACCGCTCGCAGCGAAGAAAGCCGGTTCGAAAGCCCGCCCACCGCGGCTTCCACCACGCCCTGAATGGTCTCGGCGTTATTGTAGGTGGGGATGCCGACGATTACGTCGGCGTTCCTGATTTCGCCGGGGTTCTGCCCGGTTTCCTGCAAGATCGCGTCCGGTTCCGGCATCTTTTGCAGCGTCTAGGGCTCTATTCCCCATCATCTCACGCGCGCTTTCGCACCATCCATACAACACTCATCGAAGCGGTGCGGCGCCTGCCATCGGCTAAGATGAATGTTTGGTTTCACACGAAGCGGCCTCGGGTTTGGCGAAGGAAACGGTGCTGGAAACGGCCTGTGCGCGGGCCGTCGAGGTGCTGCTCCACGCCAGCCATCCGGCTGGGTTGAAAGCTTCGGCCGGCCCTGGCGGCCATCAGCAGGTTTGGGCGCGTGACTCGATGATCTCGCTGCTCGGCGCGTACCTGGTGGAGGATGCCGCCATCCGCGCCGCGCTCCTGCAGAGCATTTCCGTCTTCCGCCGGCACCAGACCGACGCCGGGCTGATCCCCAACCACGTCGACCTCGAAGCGCTCCGCGCGAATTTCCGTGCGTATGCCGATGGCGGCCTGTGGTACGTGATCGGCAGCAGTATCAGCGCGCCCGATTTTGCTTCCGTACGCAAGGCCCTGGCCTGGTACGACTGCCAGGATGTGGACCACAGCGGCCTCATCAGCATCCAGGAAGCCTCGGACTGGCAGGATCTTTTTTGCACCCGCGGCAAGGCGCTTTATGTGAACTGCCTCCGTGTGATCGCGCTGCGCCGCGCCGCGCAACTGGCCGAAAGTGCCGGCCAGTCAGCCTTCGCTGCACAATACCGCGAGCAGGCCGAACTGTCTTCGGCCGCCATCAACCAGACGCTCTGGTACGCCGGCGATGGCGACCTGCGGCGGGCATTCGCACCCTCCTTCAGCACTCCGGATCCGGTGCAGGATTCGCTCGGCCGGAGCCGGCAACTGCCTTCGAAGCACGTCTTCACAGACTCCGAGTATTACCTGCCCTACGTCAGCTTTCGTGAGGCAGGCGAATGGTTCGATAGCTTCGGCAACCTGATGGCGATTCTGTCGGGAGTGGCCGACGAGTCGCGCGCCGCCAAGGTGCTCGACTTCATGGCGAGCCGCGGCCTGACCGAACACCCGGTGAAGGCGCTCGATCCGCCAGTCTCGCCGGGCGATCCCGACTGGCGCGACTACTACGGCAGCATCAACCTCCCGGGCCGGTATCACAACGGCGGCATCTGGCCCTTCCTGGGCGGCTTCTATGTCGCGGCTCTGGTGAAGGCCGGCCGCTTCGAAGAGGCTGGGGAGGCGCTCGACAGGCTCGCCCGCCTGAACCTGGCCGGCGATTTCAACGAGTGGCATGACGGCTGCACGGGCGAGCCCAGGGGCGTACGGGAGCAATCGTGGTCGGCGGGAATGCTTCTTTACGCGCGAGCCTGCGTCGAGCGGCGGGAAGTCGTCTGGCTGTAGGCTACGTTCAAACGTCCGCGAACCTTAGCTGTCGGCCGAGGCCGCGAAAGGCGTCCTCCCAATTCGCCTGCTCGCGCATGTAGGGGGCGAATTTCAGCAGCAGGTCATGCCAGACGTTCTGCGCATTCCATAGCCGCACTTCGAACGGCAGCCACTCCGCCAGCTCCACCGCTCCGGAAAGCTCCTCGATGAGCCTCGCCTCGGTAGGAGTTCGCGCAAACTCGGCGGCAATGGCCTCGATGGTTCCGCGGAGCCCGAACTCGAGTGTCGCGGTATCGAGTTCCACGCCCAGGCGTCGTGTTTCGTCCACCATCGCACGGATGTGTTCGAGGTCGAGCGGCCGCCGCTCCAGTGCCCGCCGCAGGTCGGTGTTCAGCACGAAATCCGCGGCCATCCGGAAGCGATTCGGCAGCGGCATGGCCAGGGACCGCACGAAGTACATCAGCATCGCGTCGCTCTGGTAGATCTGGCGGTAGGATGCCTCGGCCAACGCCATACGGGTTTCCAGAATGCGGCGGACGATGCGCCTCTGTTCGTCGTGAAAGAGGAGCTTCAAGCTGTACGAACCGGCGTCGAAGTGGCGGTCTACGCTGCGTACGATTTCGGCGAAATCGCCGCCCCGGAAGGCTTCGGTCAGCGCCAGTGCCGTTTCCTCGTATGCGGCATCGCTCACGTAGGAGCGGATGCCGCCGCTCACCTGGTGCTCCCCCAGGTGCAGCACGCCATAGGTGAAACGGTCGGTCTCGCGCGTGACCCCGGAGGTGATCTGCGCCTTCCCCAGCACCAGCCGCGCGCTGCCCGCCGATAGCGCGTGCCGGTCCTCCTGATCCACGTGGTAACAGAAGATGGGGCTCGTGGCGGGGTAATTTTCGAATAGCGAGCTGACGGCGTAGTGCGCGGCGACGCTGCGCAGGTCCACCATCTTGGGCCGCACCAGCTTTTCGTAAACCTGGCGGCCGTCGCCGAATTCCGGCACATTGCTCTTCGCCAGTTCCAGCAGTTCGAGGAAGCGCGGCTCGAGGCCTCGGCCGAACAGTTCGCCGAAGATCTGCAGGGCGCGCGCCGCGTACTGGATCACCTGCACGGTTTCGATGCCCGAAAGCTCATCGAAGAACCAGCCGCAGCTCGTATACATGAGCATCGCGTGGCGCTGCATCTCGAGCAGTTTGAGCATCCGCACTTTTTCGTGCGGGCTGAGCTCGCGCTCGAAGTTCGATGCGAAGAAGGAGTCGATCGATGCGGGCGAACGGTCGAGAATCACGCGGATGTAATCGTTGCGCGCCACCCAGGGGTCGGCGCCCAGCCGCCGCGCGGCCTCCGCGTAGGAGGCGGCCATGGTGTCGCGCAGCCAGTCGAGCGCGGCGCGCAGCGGCCGGCGCCATTCCTGCGTCCATCCGGGGCGGCCTCCCGAACAGCAGCCGCAGTTCGCCCGCCAACGCTCCACGCCGTGGACGCAACTCCACGAGCTGTCCTCGAAAATCTGCACGTCATGCGTGGGCTGGTTGGCGCTCAGAAACTCGCCGTAGTTGGTGAGGCGGCCGATCCCCCGCGCTTCCAGGTATTCGAGCACATAGGCCAGGGCCATATCGCCCTTGTACTGGTGATGGCCGTAGGTTTCGCCGTCGGTGGCGATGTGGATGAGTTGCGGCCAGGGCCGCCCGTCGGCGAAGGCCGAAGCGAGCCTCTCCGCCAGGTACTCTCCCCGAATCAGCAGCTTTTCGAAAGCCACGGCTCGCGACACCGGGCCGTCATAGAAGAAGAGGTTCATGCGCCGCCCGCCGCGCAAGCTGACGCGGTATACGGTGGAGGGGTCTATGCGGCCGCCGCTCACGTCCTCCCAGTTGCGGCTTCCCGCGGGACGGATACGGCTGGCTTGGTTGGGCGCCAGGATGGTGAACCGGATCCCCAACTCGGTCATGATGTTGAGGGTCTCGAGATCGACCGCCGTTTCGGGCAGCCACATGCCCTCCGGCTTGCGGCCGAAGCGCCGTTCGAAATCGCGGATGCCCCAGGTGATCTGCGTATATTTGTCGCGGCGGTTGGCCAGCGGCAGGATCACGTGGTTGTACGCTTGCGCCAGCGCCGAGCCGTGGCCGGAAAATCTCGCCTGCGATTCGCGATCGGCCGCCAGGATCGCGGCATAGACCTCCGGCGCGTGGCGCTCCAGCCACTGCAGCAGTGTAGGTCCGAAATTAAAGCTGATCCGCGAATAATTGTTGACGATCTTGAGAATGCGATCTTTCGGATCGAGAATCCGCGAGGCGGAATTCGGCGCATAGCATTCCGCCGTGATCCGTGCGTTCCAATCGTGGTAGGGGTACGCCGAATCCTGCAGCTCAATCTCCTCCAGCCAAGGATTCTCCCGCGGAGGCTGATAGAAGTGCCCGTGGATACAGATGTGGCGCATCTATACTGATTCCTGCTCTCGAAGATACACCTGAACCGAGCGGCGCGCAGTGCGCAACGGCAGCAAAGTGGAACGCAGGTCGAGTTCTCCTGGAGCATCGGGCCCGGGCCCGTTCCAACGCACCGACGCCGAATCGAGCGCCAGACACCACCGGCACGCGGCTCCGTCGATAGCATCCGCGGCGATCATCGCGTCGCGTGCGCCCGCGTTCAGCAGGATCAGGGAATGCGGCCGTTTCACCGCCAGGATCTGTTCTTCCTCCCACTCCACGAGATGCATCCCGGCCCAGCCCGAAGACGCGATCGATTTCCTGAGCCGCAGCAGCTCGCGGTAGAACTCGTGGAGCACGGCGTGATTGCCCGAGAACCGCAGGTCCGGGTCGATCTTCGATCGCAGAAACGTGGCCTCCGACTGCGGATCGGGAAGCTCGCCCTGCCAGGCAAACGCGGCGAACTCTTCGCGCCTTCCGCGGCGCACGGCCTCTACCAGGTCCGGATCCGAGTGCGATACGAAATACTGGAACGGCGCGGGCTCTCCGTATTCTTCGCCCATAAACAGGAGCGGCGTGAAGGGCGAAAGCAGCACCGCCGCCGCGGCCAGCTTCAGGGTCTCGAAGTCCGTGAGCGCGGTCAGCCGCTCGCCCAACATCCGGTTGCCGATCTGGTCGTGATTCTGCGAAAAGACGATGAATCGGCGGCTATCGATGCCCTCGGTCGAACTGCCGTGCCGCCTCCCGCGGTAGCGCGAATATTGCCCGTTGTAGACATAGCCGTCCCGGTAGGCTTTTGCCAGGTGCCGCACGTTGCCGTAATCCGCGTAGTAGCCGATGCGTTGGCCGGTGACGAGCGCCGCGAGCGCATGATGGAAACCGTCGGCCCACTGCGCGTCCAGTCCGTAGCCGCCTGCCGCCGCCGGGCGGATCAGCCGCGCGTCGTTGGCATCGCTTTCCGGAAACAGGAGAATCGTGCGGCCGAGCGCTTCCGCCTGCCGGTGGACCGCCGCCGCCAGTTCGCGAAGAAACGGAATGGCCGCTGTGTCGGTGATGGCGTGGACGGCATCGAGACGCAGGGCGTCGATGCGGAATTCCGTCACCCAGTGGAGTGCATTCTCGATGAAGAAGCGTCGCACCTCGTCGGAATGCGGGCCGTCCATGTTGATCGCCAGGCCCCACGGCGTACGATAGCGGTCGGTGAAGTAGTAGCCGAATTCGCCGAGATAGCTTCCTTCCGGCCCCAGGTGGTTGTAGACGACGTCGAGCACGACGGCCAGCCCCTGCCGGTGCGCGGCATCGACCAGGCGTTTCAGCCCCTCCGGGCCGCCGTACGAATTCTGCACGGCGAACGGAAAGACGCCATCGTAACCCCAATTCCGGTCTCCTGGAAACTGCGCCACCGGCATCAGCTCGATCGCCGTCACGCCCAACTCCGCGAGGCGAGGTAAGTGGCGGATGGCGGCGTCGAACGTTCCCTCATCCGTGAACGTGCCGACGTGCAGTTCGTAGAGCACGTAGTGTTCGAGCGGCAGCCCTTTCCACTCCGCGGCCTGCCAAGCGAACTCCAGCGGCACGACCTGCGAAGGTCCGTGCACTCCTTCAGGCTGATAGCGCGAGGCCGGGTCAGGCCGCTCGTTTCCGCCATCCAGGCGATAGCGATAGAGCGCTCCTTTGGCGGCTTCGACGGTGGCCGAAAAGTAGCCGCCGCTCGCGCGACGCAGGGGAATTTCTTGCGGTGTTGCGCCCTCGAGCAGCAGCGTAACCGATTCGCACTTCGCCGCCCAAACCGTGAAGCTCACCGCGCCGCCCTCGAGCGTCACGGCGCCGATTGCCGGCAGCCCCTCC
Organism: Terriglobia bacterium; assembly: GCA_963796675.1. Taxonomy (GTDB): domain Bacteria; phylum Acidobacteriota; class Terriglobia; order Bryobacterales; family Bryobacteraceae; genus CAWCDJ01. The sequence goes on along the minus strand of CAWCMS010000005.1, from coordinate 453,997 downwards.
GATTGCGGCGTGGACCAGTATGCGTGCTTCTCGCTCGATCGGGCCACGTCCTTTCAGCTTACCGCGCCCACCTCGATGCACCGCTGCGTGCAATGTGCCAATCTATGCTCCAGACAATGCGTATGCGATGGTTGTGCATTTGCCTGCTATTTGGGCTTCTCGCCGCGGCGGCCGGCCCCGGTGAAACCAGGCGCGCCGTTTTTGAGGGCGCCGCGGTGGAACAGACCTGGAAGCTGGCGGATTTCGGTGCCGCGCTGGCCTCCGATTGGAGCCCTTACCATTTTCTGGTGCTCGAGCTGAAGCTCTCGGCCCCGCAGCGTTTCGAACTCCGCATCCACGATGAGGCCGGTGTGCGCGCCGTGCGTCTCTCTCCCGTTCCCGGTGTATGGATCCGCACCGCCGTGCCGCTGGCAATGCTGACCGAGGCCGCGCATCAGGGCAATGACCTCGCCTCCGTCCACAACAAGGCGCGGCCCCTGCTCTTCCTCAATCTCATGGGAGCGCCCGGCGAGCTAAAGGCGGTTCGCGAAATCGGTGTCTTCCTGCCCGATCCCGTGGGCAGCGTCACGGTCGAGATTCGCGCGCTCGCGCTGGCGAAGACCGACCCCGGAGACACCCTGCTCGACGCCAAGCCGCTGGTCGATGAGCTCGGCCAGTGGATCCATGCTACCTGGCCGGGAAAAGCAGAGACGATGGAGCAACTGCGCGCCGCCTGGTCGAACGAGGACAAATCGCTGGCCGCCGCACACGCCATCTACTGCCCCTATGGCGGCTTCACGGAAACGAAGGCGAAGGCCACAGGCTTCTTCCGCGTCGAAAAGATCGAGGGCGCGTGGTGGCTGGTCGATCCGGACGGCCACCTTTTCTTTTCCACTGGCGCCGATTCGATCGGAACTTCCGTGGCGACGCCGGTCACGGGCCGCGAAGGACTGTTCGCCAGCCTGCCACCGGATCACAACGCATCGACCGACACTCGCGGAGGGGCCTCATTTTACAGTTGGAACCTGGAGCGCCGCTTTGGCCCCAATTGGGGACCGAAATGGGTGGACCTCACCGTGCGCCGCATGACCGCCTGGGGCTTCAACACCGTCGGCAACTGGTCCGACGCGCGGCTCGGCGAATCGCACCGCATTCCGTACACCGACCTGCTCCGCGGCTGGGGAATCGAGAGCGGCCCGATGGGCGTGGTGGACGTCTACGCCCCGGATTTCGCGCAACGCGTCGAGCGCATTGCGAAGGAGCAGTGCGAGCCGCACAAGAGCGACCCCTGGCTGCTCGGCTATTTCCTTGGCAATGAGCCGCCATGGCCCGGCCGTGAAACCGTCGCGGCGGACGCCATCCTCCACGGGCCCGCCAGCCCTTTGCAGGCCGCGCTGCAGGCGTTCCTGGCCGATGGCGACACCGCCGAACGGCGCCGCGACTTCCTCTACCAGACCTATGCGAAATTTGTTGAAGCCGCCACTGCCGCCATCCGCAAGCACGACCCCAATCACCTCACGCTCGGCCTGCGTTTCGGTTCGGCTGCCCCCGCCGAGATCGTCGGGCTCTCTCGCGTCTTCGACGTCTACAGCCTCAACAGCTACGCCTACACTGCGAATCCGCGCGAGATCGCCAAGGTGCGCGACCTGATCGACAAGCCGATCCTGATCGGCGAATTCCACTTCGGCACGCCCGGACGCGGCATGACTCCCGGGCTGAAGCAGGCGGTCAGCCAGGAGGAGCGCGGCGTTGCCTACCGCTACTACGTGGAAAATGCCGCGGCCGATCCCTCACTGGTCGGCGCTCATTGGTTCGAATGGGTGGACGAGCCCTCCACCGGCCGCTTCGACGGCGAGAACTACAACATCGGCCTGGTGGATGTGACGGACCAGCCTTACGGAGAACTGGTCGAAGCCGCGCGCGAAACGCACTTGCGTCTCGCGGATATTCACGCCGGGAGAATGCCGCCGGTCACCCGGCAGGCGAAGGTCCGGTAGCCGCTACTTGCGCGGAAGTTGGAACTCGAAGAGGCGGCTCGCGGAGTCTTCGGGCAGGAGAAAAAGGCGGCCATTGCGGAAGGTCATGCCTTCGTTCGTATAAGGAACACCGCGGCTGGTCCTGCCGAAAGGGATGCGGCGGATCAGCCGCAGCGAAGGATATTCGAGCCAGTCAACCGCGCCGCTGTGGCCGGGAAGCAGTCCGGAAGCGATCAGCCGGCCATCCACGAACTTGATGTCCTGGTAGCCGTTCCCGGTCGGGTTTGCAACCTTGCGGAGTAGCCGTCCACCTCGGTCCCAGAAGTAGAAATCGCGGCTGTCCCAGTTGGCGCCGATCAGCGCGTCAGGCGCCACTGCCAGGCAGCCGATGTGATCGGCGACGTCGAACCTGGATTCCAGCTCGAGTGTGCGGGCGTTGCGTTTCTCGATCACGCTGCTGCTGGCGCGGCGGTACTCCGCCACCGGCAGCCAGAGCGACGCGTCGTCCGCCGAAAACCCACCCGGGTGATAGCGCACGCCGTCGGTGACTTCGACCATTCTCAGCCGTTCTCCGGTCGCGAGCGAAAACTCCAGCAGGTAGCCCTTCTGGTGGTCTTTATCTACCGAGGTGACCCACAGCCGCTTGCCGTCCGTATCGATCCCTTGCACGTGGTAGCTATCGCCGCTCAACTCGGTAATCTTCACCGGGTCGGCGGCGGTCGCCAACCATGCGCCCAGCAGCAAAACGGCGGGAAGCAGTTTCATTTCTTCGAGACTGCAACGCCCACCAGTGAATCGGCGCATCCATAGTACAGAAACCATCGGGCGTGGAAATGGACCAGCCCTTCGACGAACGTGGTGCCCGCGGCATACTGCCCCGTCTTTTCGAACGGCATCTCGGGCTGGAAGACCGGATTGCCGGTGCGCGCGATCAGCTTCGCCGGATCGTCCGCCGAAAAGAGCGCCTCGCCCGCGGCGTAGGCGTTCGCGCCCAGCTTGGGATCTCCGCCGTGCTCGGCGTTTTTGCCGTTGTACATGACGACGATTCCCTTGTCGGTCAGGATCGGCGGTGGTCCCACTTCGGGAAACGAGCTGTCGAAGCGGCCCGACCGGCTCGATAGCACCACCACCGGCTCGCCCTGCGCATCTTCCACCGGCTTCCAATGAATCAGGTCGTCCGAGGTCGCGAGCCGCACCGTGATTTCGCCCCAATACATCCAGTACTTGCCGCGGATCTTGACCGCCTTCAGACGTCCGTTGCGCAGCGCGCACACGATCCCGGCCGATTTATACGAAAGCTCGCCATACTTGCCTTCTGTGCCCAGCATGGGGCCGTCCTTGGTCCAGTGGAGCAGGTCTTTCGAAGTGGCGATCGCCGCGTCGGTCTTCTTGCGATTCCACTGCGTGTAGGTCAGGACGTACGTGCCGTCTTCGCTCTCGACGATCCGCGGATCCTCGCAGCCACCCTCCCATTCACGCGAGCGCTGGCTGTCATCCGCCGGGTAGACGATGGGCGTGGGACGCCGCGTGAAATGGATGCCATCCGTGCTTTCCGCCAGGCCCAAACGAGACGTGTGCAGCCCGATCGCCATTTCGCCGGTATCGTCTTCGGCACGGTAGATGACGTAGACCTTGCCGTTGCGAACGATCGCCGCCGGATTGAACGTGTGCAGCGCTTCCCAGCGTACGGGCCGTCCGCGCATCGGACATTGGAACAGGCTCTGTTTCAGCGGGGCAATTACCGGGTTGGCATCGGCCGGGCGCTCGAAGGGCCCGATCTGCCAGTCTGCCGCCAGCAGGCTCGCGCTCACCACCAGGCCGGTCAGGATCAGTTTCATGACATCGTCAACCATATCATCTGGCGGGCCGGCGCTCAGGACGCGAACCGGTAGCCCACGCCGCGGACGGTATGGATGAAGCGCGGATTCTGCGGATTCTGCTCGAGCTTCTGGCGCAGCCACGCCACGTGCACGTCGATCGTGCGCGACGAGACGCCCGGCTGATACTCCCACACGGCTTCGAGCAGTTCTTCGCGGGTGACAACTTTATCGCGGCGCTCGATCAGGTATCGCAGCAGCTCGATCTCCTTGGCGGCGAGGCTTACCGGAGTGCCGTTCTTGTTGACCTCGTTGCGCACGAAGTCCACGCTCACGCCGTCGAACTGGTAGCGTTCGAGGCGCGACCGCGAGTCCTTGCGAGTGCGCCTGAGGAGAGCCTCGATGCGCGCCATCAGCTCCGGCGGTTCGAAGGGCTTGGTGAGGTAGTCGTCGGCGCCGAGCTTCAAACCCACCACGCGATCGGTGAGCTGCGATTTCGCGGTGAGCATCAGGACCGCGACATCCTTGCCCTGCCGGCGCAGTTCGCGGCACACTTCGAGGCCGCTCATTCCGGGCAGCATTACGTCGAGAATCAGCAGGTCGAACGGTTCATTGACGGCGCGTGCCAGCCCGTCCGGTCCGTCCGAGGCGCTCTCGATCTCATAGCCTTCCGCACGCAGCAGGTCGGAAAGCGTCAGCACCAGGCCGGGCTCATCCTCGACTAAAAGAATGCGCGAGCTCATGACCTTTTTCCGGAACCGTGGCGGGCAGGCGCAGCAGGAACTCCGCCCCCTTCCCCGGCTCGCTCTTCACTCCCACGGTACCGCCGTGGGCTTCCACGATCTTCTTCACCAGGCTCAGCCCCAGTCCTGTTCCGTGTACCTGGTCCTCCTGCGCGCGCCGTCCGCGGAAGAAGGCGTCGAACAGGTGCGCCTGTTCCGCCGCCGGAATGCCGGGACCGCGATCGGACACCTGGACCTCTACCCAGGTGCGCCCGCGTTCGGCCACCTGTTTTGCGGAGACCCCGATCCAGCCCTCCCTGCCGTGCACCGTACTTCACCGCGTTGCTGATCAGGTTGCCGATGGCGTGCTCGAGCGCGCTCGGGTCGCCCAGGATGAGCGGCAGCTGGTTTTCAATGTTCTGTTCCACCGTACAGTGGACCGTCTGAATCAACGCCCCGTTGGCTTCGAGCGCATCGGCGATGACCGATTCGATCCACACCGGCCCGGGCTCCTGCACGATCATACCGGCTTGCGCCTTGGAGAAGCGGAGCACCTGCTCCACCATCTGCTTCAGGCGCCCGCTCTCCTGGTGGATGAGCGCTCCATATTTTTCCACCTGCGCCGGATTGCTCGTCACCCCGCCTTTCAGGTTGTAAGCCGCGGTGTGGATGACTGCGAGCGGCGTCCTCAATTCGTGCGATACGCCGGCCACGAACTCCATCTGCAGTTCGGCGAGCCTCTGTGCGTGTCGCGTAAAACGGATCCAGGCGATGAGGGTTCCGAACATCAGCAGCAGCACGCCGGAGGTGACGGCCATGCTGCGGAGCCTCGCCTGATTGACCACCGCATCGAGCGAACCGGCGTGGTGCCGTACGTACATGTCCCAGCGTCCGAATCCAGGCCCGCTGCCCGGACCCGGTCCGCGGCCGCCGCGGCCCAGCACTATGTTAAACGGGTTATCAAAGAGCAGGACGGAGGCATCCGCGTTGCCCGTCAGGTTGGATTCGCCGCCCGTGCGATAAACCACCGCCGGCGGAGTGGCACGCGTGACGATCTCCACCTGGTATTCCAGATTTCCTCCCGCGGCGACGTATCGCTGCACCAGTTCCGGCCACAGCGTGGAACGAAAGTATCCCAGGTCGAGTTCGAAGATGGTCCAGCCGACCTCACGATGTCCGAATGGCTGGTGCGGTGCGCTCGAAAACAGCGGAAGGGAAAAGACCGTGTCATCCGCGCCGGACAGATCGTCGGACGGAGGGCCGCCGGGGCCGCCCTGCCACTGCATCCGTTTTTCGATCTGATCTCTCACCCACTTCCATCGTTCGGGCCACTCCGTGGTCTGGAAAGCGCCATGCGACGAATCGAACGTTCGCAGTACCAGCCTTCCCCTGGACTGTTCCGCAATCGCAAAGGAGCGCAGGATCGGGGTGTGGCGCGCACCGGACTTCCATTGTTCGTAACGAGCCGCCATGATAGCCTCTGCCGATTCGGCATCGGGTGCCTGGCCGCTCACCGGCAGAACCGCCCGGCAGGCGTTGACGATCTCCGAGTTGAAGTCCTGGCTCAGGCGGTTGAGGCTGGTCTGCAGACTTGCATGAAGCCTCTGGCGGTCCGCCTGGCTGACCGCGCCGATCCAGCGGTATTGCAGCGTTCCCAATACACAGCAGAGCGCGAACACCGCGCCTACGAATAGCCACGAGACCAGGGCTCGCCGTTGATTTCGTCCGATCTTCACGTCTATCTATACATTACCTTTGCGCAGCTTAACGCGCCGGGGCTCCAGAGTAAAGACTGCGTTAAGGATGTTAAGCTTGGCCGCCAAACGGAAACTAACCGCACCGCCCGGTCCTCTTTACAAGTGACATGGCCGCACACAGGATTCCGCAGGGCCTCGTATGGCTGATTGCCGCTGGCTGGTTCGCCTCCTTCGCGATGGCGTCCGAATATCACGGAACGGTAACTGCCGGCGGGATTCCTCTGCCCGGAGCCACCGTGACGGCAACCCAGGCCGGCAACAAAGTAGTGACCACCACAGACGACCGCGGAGCTTTTTCCTTCCGCGAACTGGCGGAAGGCAATTGGAAGATCGCCGTCGAAATGGTCGGATTCACCACGCTGAGCGCCGAGGTGGGGGTGGCGCCCGACGCTCCGGCGCCCGCATGGGATCTCAAGTTTGTTTCCGAGGCTGCTCTCACGGGCAGTCCGGTTCATGGCGGGAGTGCGGCCCCCCCAGCCCGCGCCGCGAATTCCTTCCCCGCAGCGCCTCCCGCCTCCAGAACTTTCCAGCGGACTCAAGTTAATCAGTCCGCCGACAGTAGCACGTTTTCGAGCGATGGAACTTTGAAATCGGAAGAGGTCGCGGATCTCAATCAGAGTTCGGCGAACTCGTTCATCGTGCAGGGTAGCGTGAGCAGCGCTGCCGGCATGGCCCCGCAGAATGACTGGGGCCCCCCGGGTGGTCCCGGCATGATGATGGGCGGCCCGGGTATGGGCGGTCCCGGCGAAAACGGCGGACCCGGCGGCGCCGGTGGACCGGCTGGCGCTGGTGCGATGATGGCCGGCGGCGGTGGCGGCCGCGGCGGACCGGGCGGCGGCGGACCCGGCGGTGGCGGCCCTCCCGGAGGAATGGGCGGCGGACCCGGCGGCGGACCTCCTGGAATGATGGGCGGCGGGCCCGGTGGTTTCGGTGGCCGCGGAGGACGCGGACCCGGCGGGCCCGATTGGCAGGGACGCCGCAACGCCACGGCGTTCGGCAACAACCGGCGCGATCCGCGCAACTCCTACATGGCCTCGGCGAATTTCAGCCTCGATAACTCCGTGTGGGACGCACGCACCTTCTCCGTGACGGGCGCGAACCTGGCCAAGCCGTCCTACGCCAACGGACGGGGCGGCCTGATGTTCGGCGGACCTCTGAAGATTCCCGGACTCATCAGCGCGTCGCGCGGCATCCTCTTTACGTTTAATCTCGAGTTCCAGCGCAATCGCACCGGTTCGGTCTCCGACCCGGTGACTGTGCCCACGGCGCTCGAGCGCGCCGGCGATTTCTCGCAGCTTTCGACGGTGCTCTACGATCCCGCGACCGGCAGCCCCTATCCGAACAATCGCATTCCGGCGAGCCAGTTGAACTCGACGGCACTCGCGCTGCTCAACTACTATCCGCTGCCCAACCTCCCCGGCTTGACGCAGAATTACCAGACCTCGCTCACTGGCAGCAACAATTCGTACAACATCAATTCGCGGGTCTCGAACATCAAGATCGGATCGCGGAACCGGCTCAATTTCGGTCTCGGCTACCAGGGCAGCAACAGCACCACCAGCAACCTGTTCCAGTTTGTCGATAACGGCGCAGGACGCGGCCTCAATACCAACCTGGGATGGGCACACAATTTCAGCACCTCCCTGATCAATAACGCGAGCATCAGCTTCAGCCGCATGCGCCAGAGCGCGTCGCCCTACTTTGCCTATCGCGACGACGTGGCCCAATCGCTCGGCATCCTGGGCACCTCGTCAGACCCGATGAACTGGGGGCCGTCCAGCCTCAGCTTCACCAACTTCGCCGGTCTGAATGACGGCAACGCTTCCCTCAGCCGCAACCAGACTACGTCATTCGGCGACAGCATCCTTTGGGTGCACGGCCAGCATAACCTGACGTTCGGCACCGATTATCGCCGCCAGCAGTTCAACCAGTTCGCCGACAGCAACGGCCGCGGCTCGTATTCGTTCACCGGCTCCGCCACCAGCCTGCTGGCGGATGGCGTGGCGCAGAGCGGCACGGGCTACGACCTGGCGGACTTCCTGCTGGGCATGCCGGCCACCGCGTCGATCCGCTACGGTGACCCGGATAAGTACTTCCGCGGCGGCGGCTACGATTTTTACGTCAATGACGACTGGCGTCTCACCTCCCGCTTCTCGCTGATCTTCGGACTCCGCTGGGATTACGCGTCGCCCGTCACCGAGCTGTACAACCGACTGGTGAACCTGGAGCTCGGCCCGGCGTTTTCGACGATCGCCGCGGTCCAGGCCGGCGCCGGCGGGTATCCGGATGCGCTGATCAATCCCGATCGCGCCAATTTCTCGCCGCGGATCGGCTTCGCCTGGCGTCCGTCGACCAAGGGATCGCTGGTGGTTCGCGGCGGCTACGGTATCTACTACAACACCTCGGTGTACAACCTGATCGCCGCCAACATGGCGCAGCAGCCGCCGTTCGCCGAATCGCTCAACGTTTCGGGCTCCGTCACGAATCCGCTGAACATCCAGACGGCGTTTCTTTCGGCTACCAGTTCCGCTACGGCCAGCACGTTCGCCGTCGATCCGAACTATCGCATCGGCTACGCGCAGACCTGGAACCTCACCGTGCAGCACGACCTTCCGCTGCACCTGTTCGCGACGGTTGGCTACCTGGGGACGAAGGGCACGAATCTCGACCAGGAGTTCATTCCGAACTCCGCGGCGCCGGGGAGCATCGAATCGGTGTACCCGCACAGCTACATCTATGAAACGTCCGGCGGCAATTCCATTTACCATGCCGCGCAGTTCCAGTTGAACCGGCGCTTCACCGGCGGGCTGATGGTACATGCGTCGTATCAGTTCTCGAAGTCGATCGACGACGCGGGCACGGGCGGGCGGGGGCAGGGCAACACGCCGGTAGCGCAGAACTGGCTCGATCTCGACGCCGAACGGGCGCTATCGAATTTCGATTCGCGTCACAACCTCAACCTGCAGCTTCAATACTCGACCGGCATGGGTGTCGCCGGAGGCACTCTGATGAACGGTTGGAAGGGCAAGCTGTTCAAGGATTGGACCATCACCAGCGCCATCAACGTCCACAGCGGCAATCCGCTGACGGCAACCGTGGGCGGCAATCTTTCGCAGATCAGCGGCACCGCGGTCTCGAACACGCTGCGCGCCGATGCGACCGGCGAGTCGATTGCAGCCGCCGGCCTGCTGTTCAATACCGCGGCCTTCTCGGCGCCCGATGCCGGCGAGTGGGGCACGGCGGGCCGCAACACCATTCCCGGGCCGACCGTTTTCACGCTGAACGGCGGCATCGGCCGCATCATCCGCTTCGGCGAGCGCCGCAGCCTGGATCTGCAGCTTCAATCGCAGAACGCGCTCAACCGCGTGACCATCACGAACTGGGGCACGGTGCTCGGCTCCAATACCTACGGCCTGGCCACCACGGCGGCCGCGATGCGCAAGATCACCGTCAACCTGAGGTTCCGATTCTGACATGAGACCAACGCTGATCGCTTTTCTGCTGGCCGGAATTGCCGCCGCGCAAGGAGTGAAGTTCGAGTCCACTACGCAGCTGGTGGTCGTGAACGTCGCGGCCAAGACGAAGTCCGGCGAGCCGCTCGAGAATCTCAAGGCGTCGGACTTTACTGTCACCGAAGACGGCAAGGCGCAACAGATCAAGGTGTTCGAGTTCCAGCGTCTGGAGGATGCGGTGCAGCCGGTCGCGGCGGCCGCGTCCACCGCGTCGCAGGCCCTTGCAGTGCGGACCGCGGCGTCTCCCTTGAAGCAGAACGTCACCATCGCTCCTTCGAAACCGGGTGAGATCAAATACAAAGACCGGCGGCTCCTGGTGCTGTTCTTCGACCTCTCCGGCATGAGTGTGGCGGAACAGATCCGCGCCCAGAAGTCCGCGCAGAAATTTCTTGCGACCAGCATGACGCAGTCCGATATGGTGGCGATCATGACGTTCGGCACCGATCTGAAGGTCCTGCAGGACTTCACCGACGACCGCGACGCGCTCTCCAAGGTGATCCGCAGCCTGACCGCCGGGGACACCGGCACGGCCAACGGCTGCACCGGCGACGATAGCGAAGTCGATACCGGCGCCGCCTACACGCAGGACGATTCCGAATTCAACATCTTCAATACCGACCGGAAACTGGCGGCGCTCGAATCGGCGGTAAAGATGCTAGCCAGCCTCGCCGAAAAGAAGGCGCTGGTCTACTTCGCGAGCGGCATGACGCTCAACGGCATCGATAACCAGGCGCAGCTTGCGCGCCACGGTCAACGCTGCCATTCGCGGCAACGTGGCGTTCTATCCCGTGGACGCGCGCGGCCTGGTGGCCACGGCGCCGCTCGGCGATGCCACGCAAGGCTCGCAGGGCGGCCAGGGCATGTACTCCGGCAGCTCGCAGCGCACCACGCAGGCGAACTTCCAGGGGCAGCAGGAGACGCTCTACTCGCTGGCCATCGATACCGGCGGCAAGGCGCTGCTCGACCAGAACGATCTTTCGCTGGGGATTCGTGCAGGCGCAGAAGGATATCTCGAGCTATTACATCCTGGGCTACTACAGCACCAATACCGCGCGCGACGGGCACTACCGCCGCATCAAGGTGCAGATCAACAAGAACCTGACGGCGAAGCTCGACTACCGCAGCGGCTACTTCGCCTCCAAAGAGTTCCGCCAGTTCACCACGACCGACCGCGAGCGGCAATTGCAGGAAGCGCTGATGCTGGACGATCCGGTCACGGACCTGACCGTGGCGCTCGAAGTGAATTACTTCCGGCAGGCGCGCGACCGGTACTTTGTGCCGGTGTCACTGAAGATCCCGGGCAGCGATATCGAACTCGCGAGCAAGGGCGGCGCGGAAAGCACCCGGCTCGATTTCATCGGGCAGGTGAAGGATTCGAAAGGCATGCTGCAAGGCACGGTGCGCGACGAAATCACAGTCAAGCTCAAAGGCGAGAACGCGGGGCAACTGGCCAGCCACAACCTGCAGTACGACACCGGCTTCACGCTGCAGCCCGGCACCTACACTCTGAAATTCCTGGCGCGCGAAAACGAGACCGGCAAGATGGGGACCTTCGAGACGAAGTTCACCGTGCCCGACCTCACGACCGACCAGAAGCATCTGCCGATCAGTTCGGTAGTGCTCAGCTACCAGCGGGAGAAACTCGATTCCGCCGTGGCCTCGGCGGAGAAGGACAAGAAGCTGTTGGCCGCCAATCCGCTGGTGCAGAACAACGAGAAACTGGTGCCGAGCGTGACGCGCGTCTTTCGCAAGCAGCAGGAGATGTACGTGTATCTCGAAGCCTACCAGCCGTCCTCTCAGGAGACGAAGCCGATGGTGGCGACCGTGGCGTTCTACCGCGGCAAGGTGAAGGCTTTCGAGACGGCGCCGCTCAATATTTCCGAAGGCTTGAATAAGTCGAAGGCCGTGCCGGTGAGCTTCAGTTTCCCGCTGGAGAAACTGGAGCCTGGCCGCTACACCTGCCAGGTGAGCGTGGTCGAGCCATCGGCCCAGAAGTTCGCCGTCTGGCGTTCGCCTATCGCGGTGCTGCCGTAGGGCGGCCGGCCCTATTTCGCGTACCGCTCTTCTTTAGTGGGAGGCTGGCGGAAGGTTCGCCACCAGATGTAGAGCACCACGATATTTGCAATCAGCATCAGAACGTTTCCGAAGATCACTCCGGGGCGGCTGATGCTGCGGATCGCTTCGCCGATCGCTTCGCTGGTGAATTGGATCCCGAGCGAGCCGCTGAGCAGGAGCAGACGCTTGTCTTTCTCCCGGGAGCCGATCAGCATCGCCCAGAGGGCCAAGTCGAGGATGGTCGAACAGAAACTCAGATCGCGAGTCCAGGGGGTCATCCAGGCGCTGACTACCAGTTGCGCCCCATAGTGCATAAAGAAGGAAATGCTCGCGAACAGGATGGCCGCGCTGACCAGCGTGATTCTCACCATGCGCCGCGATTCTAAATTCTTCGTCGCGTGGTAAATCAGGCTGATGACGACGGCGTACGTCAGCACTTGCATGACGCCTTCGTTTACCCAGTACCACTTGACGCGCACTCCCTTGAATCCAGGGACCCCCGCGAAATAGGCCGCGTAGACGGAGATGTCGATGACTGTCGTGAAGAAATTGCCGAGGCTATAGATGAAGACGAATGGATACCGGCGGTAGTGCCCTTGCAGGAGCGCGGCGACAATCAGTAGCTCCAACGGCACTGCAATCGCCCACGCGATCACCTGAAGCGCGAAAAGCATGAACTCCAATTCTAGGACGAGGTGCCAGTAGTCCGGAAGGGCTATGGCGTCAAATACGCCAATATTCTATTGGAAGAGGGTCCCTCTATCAGGCAGCGAGACTGGAACTGGTGCCTTCCCAGGGGTCAGGCGGCATCGTCGGACCGTGCTTCAGGCTGGAGCTGGTGCCTTCCCACGGGTCAGGCGGCATCGTCGGACCGTGCGCGACGAGCGAGGTGCCTTCCCACGGATCGGGCGGCATCGTGGGTCCGTGCTTCAAGCTGGTGCCTTCCCACGGATCAGGCGGCATCGTCGGACCATGCGCGACGAGCGAGGTGCCTTCCCACGGATCGGGCGGCATCGTGGGGCCGTGCTTCAAGCTGGAGCTGGTGCCTTCCCACGGGTCAGGCGGCATCGTCGGACCATGCGCGATGAGCGAGGTGCCTTCCCATGGATCGGGCGGCATCGTGGGGCCGTGCTTCAAGCTGGAGCTGGTACCTTCCCACGGGTCGGGCGGCATCGTCGGACCATGCGCGATGAGCGAGGTGCCTTCCCACGGATCGGGCGGCATCGTGGGGCCGTGCTTCAAGCTGGAGCTGGTACCTTCCCACGGGTCGGGCGGCATCGTCGGGCCGTGCGCGACCAGCGTGGAACTTGTCCCTTCCCAAGGGTCGGGGGGCATCGTTGGACCATGTGCGGTAATAACCAGATCCGGAAGAACCAGTGAATGAGCGGCGGGCGGCATCGGTTTGCCAGATAACAAATTGGCTCCGCAAGCAGCCACAAAGAAGGCCAGAATCGCGCCAAAGATTAACTTGTTATTCAGAAGCTGGTGCATCGACATGTACACTCCTAAACTCCTTTTTCGAACATTAACGCTAGATATCGTGCGTTTTCTCACCTGTACTTGTAGTATGGAGTATTCCGTATGAAACGGTGATATAGGGTAATAACCCGATATTACGGTTTTTATGTTCGATTTATTCCTACGGACGTCGAGAACGGAGTGTGTGTTGGGGGAATTCCGGATCTGAACGGAAGGGTTGCTCGCTGGGATAGTCCAAACGCATGTCGGATGTCACCTCGTTGAGCATTTCCACGTCGGCCAGTTTGCTTTCCATGGCGAACGCCGTGAGCAGCAGGTTGTCGCAGATGGCGTTGATGAGGCGCGGAATGCCTTGCGAGCGGTAGTGAATCTCCGAAATCAACTCCGGCGGAATGGCGGTCTGATCGGCAACACCGGCACGAGCCATGCGCGAGTTGATGTAAGCCGCCGTCTCCTGCAAACTGAACCCGCGGAGCGCGCAGCGTAGCGAGATGCGCTGCTTGAGCTGGCGGAACTCGCTCCGCTCGAGCTTGGCGTCGAGTTCCTGCTGGCCGGCGAGGATGATCTGCAGCAGCTTGCCGCGGCGGTTCTCGAGGTTGCCGAGCAGGCGAACTTCTTCGAGCACGTCCCAATCGAGGTTGTGCGCCTCATCCACGATCAGTACGGTGGTCCGCCCGCTGGTCGCGCGTTCGAGCAGCATGGCATTTAGCGACAGCAACACTTCGGTCTTCGACAGGCGGTTGCAGCGCAGGCCGAAATCGTATGCCAGCAACTCGAAGAACTGCTCGACGCTCAGCCGCGAATTGAACAGGGATGCGAAGGTGATCTGCTGCGAGGCGAGAAAGTCGCGCAGGCACTCGAGCATCGTGGTCTTGCCCGTGCCTACTTCGCCGGTAAGGACGATGAAGCCTTTGCGGCTCTGCACTCCATAGATGAGGTTGGCTAACGCTTCCTCGTGCTGTGAGCTCCGGAAAAGGAACGAGGGATCCGGGCTCATGTTGAACGGATTCTGGGTAAATCCAAAGAAAGCGTTATACATACCGAGCGTTGCGCCGGAGACTCCTCGCATCTTAGCACGGAGCCTCCGGCCGATGCCGGTTACGGTTGGGTCGGGGCCGCGGGTGTTTGCGGTTTCTCGCCGGGCTTACCGGCAGCCTTTACCGGGCTGATCAGGATATGCGCGTTGCGGCCTTCCATTCGCGGCTGGCTTTCCACGGTGCCGTAAGTGGAGAGGTCTGCGGCGAAACGCATCAGCAGCTTCTTCCCCAGATCGGAGTGCGCGATTTCGCGCCCGCGGAACTGTACGACTGCCTTCACGCGGTTACCTTCCTGGAGGAAGCGGATCGCGTGGACCTTCTTGAAGTCGTAGTCGTGGTCGTCGGTGTTGGGGCGGAACTTCAGTTCCTTGACCTGCACCACGTGCTGCTTCTTCTTGGCGTCATGCTGCTTCTTTTTCTGTTCGTACTGATAGTGCCCGAAGTCCACGGCTTTGGCGACCGGGGGCACGGCGGTTGGCGCGACCAGAACCAGGTCCAGCCCGAGTTCCTGGGCTTTGCGAAGTGCCGCCGAAGTCGGCATGACCTCGGTCGTTCCGTCCGGGAAGACCGCGCGCACTTCGCGTGCACGGATCGACTCGTTCACGTTCTCTCTGCGGTTCTGCCTGCGAGGAGGAAAATTTCTGCCTGGATACATTTGGGTTAAGCGTTCACACTAAGGGATGGTTTGGCGGAATTGGGCGAATCGCCCGAGGAGTTGCTCGGATCGAGAACCGGAATTTCGTGGATGGCAATCAAATGCAAAATTCGTCAGCTTTCAGTGTACACCAGAAGTCGCGTGTCAAGCGAGAGGCGCAACCGGGTGAAGAAACCACCGTGCGAATCCCACTGCGTGCCTTCACCCACCCATCCGCCCCGCCTGTCGATTTTCACAGCTTGTTTTCTAGCAATTAGCGCTGGCATGGCAATTGCATCGGCGCAGGTATATGGCATACGTAATCACCGACACCTGCACCAAGGACGAACTGTGCGTACAAGCCTGCCCGGTGGACTGCATCCACCCGAAGCAGGATGAAGCGAACTTTGCGGAGGTTCCCCAGCTCTACGTGAACCCGAACGATTGCATCGACTGCGGTGCCTGCATTCCGGTTTGCCCGACGAATTCGATTTACACCCTGGACGAGCTGCCGGCCGAACTGGGACAGTTCGCGGAACTGAACGCTGCCCATTTCAACTAGGAAATCAGGGGATCAGAGGCCCATCCGGCCACGCTGATCCCTAGTCTCCAATCATCGCTCGGGAAGACGGCCGCCGAGGTAGTAGTGCACCGTCGGCGTGACCACCAGCGAGAGCACCATGGATGCCAGGACGCCGCCGATCACCGCCACGGCCAGCGGCTGCAGCATCTGAGAGCCGGCGCCGAATGCCAGCGCCAGCGGGATCATTCCGGCGACGGTAGCCAGAGCCGTCATCATGATCGGGCGCAGCCGCCGTTCGCCTGCCCGCAGCATACTCTCCTCCGGCGGAATACCCTCAAACTGGAACCGGTAATCCGCATCCAGCAGCAGAATCCCGTTCTTGGCAACAATGCCGATCACCATGATCAGCCCCATGAACGAAGCCAGGTTGAACGTAATCCCCGTTGCCAGCAGCACGACGAAAACTCCACACGTCGAAAGCAGCGCCGAACACAGCACGGCCACCGGCGCGGCGAAGCTGCCGAATTCGAACAGCAGCACGGTGAAGACCAGGACCACGGCGAACAACAGGACCACGGCGAGATCGCGGAACGATTTCTGCTGCTCCTCGTATTGCCCGCCATAGGCCACGCGGATCGCCGGCGGCAGGTTCAGATTCTGAACCGCCTGCTGCACCTTGCGCATTCCCTCGCCCAGGCTCATGCCTTCGAATCGTGCGGTCACCTGTACATTGCGCTGCGAATTCTCACGCCGGATTTCGTTCTGTCCGGGCAGTTCCGTGATATTGGCAAGCGAGCCCAGGGTAGCGGTTTTGCCCGTCCCGCTGACCAGCAGAGTGTTCCGGATGGTATCGATATTCAGCCGGGCGGACTCCGGAAAGCGCACGCGGATCGTGTAGGCCCGGTCGTTCGTCACGACCGGATTCGTCGCCGGCTCGCCCTGCAGAATCGCGCTGGCATTCAACTGTACTTCCTGCGGAGTAAAGCCCGCGCGCGCCGTCACCGCGGGATCCACCGTGAAGGTGATGGCGGGTCCGCTGATGGTGTCCTCGATTCCGTTTAGCACGTCCACCACGCCGGGGATCTTCTTGATGGCATCGCCCACCTGGGGCGCCCAGGTCTTGAGCAGTTCCGGATCTTCGGAGAACAGCTTGATGACTGCTGGTTCTGGGGCGCTGGTCAAGTCGCCGATCATGTCCTGGAGGAGTTGCGGGAATTCGACGTCGAGGGTCGGCTCGGCTTTGCGGATCTTGGTGCGCAATTCGGAGATGACCTCGTCGCTGCTGCGCTCCCGATTGGCCTTGAGCTTCACGGAGATATCGCCGCGGTTGGCCTCGGTCACGGCGGCCAGCCCGAGTTGCAGGCCGGTGCGCCGCGAGGTGCTCGCCACCTCGGGGGTGTCGCGCAGAATCTGCTCCACGTGTCCGATCACGCGATTGGTATCCGCCAGCGAGGAGCCGGCCGGCATCAGGTAGTCGATGATGAAGCCGCCCTCGTCCATGGCGGGCAGCAGGTCGGAGCCGAGGTGCTGGTAGCAGATCCAGGATCCGGCGACGAGCAGCAGGGCGAACGGAATCAGCAGCAGAGGGCGCGTCAGGGTGAACCGCAGCATGTGCTCGTACGGCCGCATGAGCCATCGCGGAACGCTTTCCTGGGCGGCCGGACGGCCCGGCCGGAGGCGGAGGAAATAATGGCTCAGGGTGGGAGTCCAGGTGGTAGCCAGCACGAGAGAGGTCAGCAGAGCCGCCCCTACCGTGATGGCGAGCGCGCGGAAAAAGACGCCGGTCACTCCCGTGATCGAGATCAGCGGCAGAAAGACCACAATCGGCGTGATGGTGGAACCGATCAGCGGTTTGCGGATTTCCCGCAGCGCGCTACGAATGGCCTGTGAGCGCGATTGCCCGGCATCGCGGTGCATGACGATGTTTTCGACCACCACAATAGCGTCGTCGATCACCAGCCCGACTGCCGCCGCCAGGCCGCCGAGGGTCATCAGGTTGAATGTCCGGCCGGTCAGCCGCAGTACGATAAAGGTCACCGCGATGGTCGCCGGAATCACCAGTCCGGCCACCAGCGAGGTTCCCCAATCGCGCAGGAAGATCACCATGATGAGGGAGGCGAGGATCAGCCCGATCAGGATCGCGTCGCGCACGCTCTTGATGGATTCGACGACCAACTCGGATTGGTCGTAGAACGGCTGCAGTTCGATTCCCGGAGGCAGGTGGCGGCGGATCTGCGCGATTTCGGAGTGCACCGCCGTGGCCACCTGCACGGTATTGCTATCGGGCTGGCGGAAGACGTTCAGCAGCACGGCGGGCTTGCCATTGGCCGTGACGATCGTATAGACCGGCATCACCGAAGGCTCGACCGTGCCGATATCGCCGACGCGGACCGGACTGCCCGCCGGCGTAGTCTTGATCACCAGGTTTGCGATCTCCGCGGGCGTCTTCGTCTGGCCGCTCACCAGCGATCAGGAACAACTGGTGGCGCATCTCGATCATGCCGGGCGAGTCGATCATGTTGCCGCGGCCGACCGCATCCAGGATGTTGGGCACCGTGACGGCGGTGGCGACCAGCTTCGACGGGTCCGGCTGGATCTGAAACTCGGGCACCTGGCCGCCCTGCACCACGACTGTCGAGACGCCCGACAGCCGGTTCAATCGCGGCTTGAGATCATAGGTGGCCATCTCCCAGATGTCGGTCTGCGGAATGGTGGCGGAGGTCAGGCTGTACCCCATGATCGGGAAGGCAGCGAAGGTCAGGCGGTTCGCCGTGAGTTTCGCGGTGGCGGGCAGCGTGGCCTGTACCCGCGACAGTGCGGCGTTGACCAGCTCCAGCGTGCGGTACATGTCCACTTTCCAAGTGAAGAAGAGATCGATTTCGGCGCTGCCGCGGCTGGTGATCGACCACAGATGGTCCAGCCCCTGCACCGTGTTCAACGCCTCTTCGATGGGCCGCGTGATGGTGACCAGCATCTGGTCGATCGGCATCACGCCGTTATCCACCCCGACCACGACGCGTGGAAAATTGGTTGACGGGAAGACCGCCACCGGGATGTTCAGCGCCAGATAGATGCCCACCGCGACCAGTGTGAGGATGACAAAGATGACGGGCTTTCCGTGGCGTTCCGTCCAATGGCCCCGCTCGGCTTCGGGAGGCGGCGGGGGGATGGGGCCGTTGCTCATTGCTTTTGCGGCTCCACGATTCGCACCGCCGCGCCATCCTCCAGCCCCAGTCCGCCCGTGACCACCACCCGGTCGCCGGGCGAGATTCCGCTCAGTACCTGCACTTTGCCGTCGGCGTGTGCCCCTAGCGTTACGTTGTGGACCTGCGCTTTGTGATCGGATGAGACCGTGATGATGCTGACGCCGCCTTCAGGGCCGGAGAGGATCGCGGCCGCAGGCACCACCGTAGCCCCGGCGATCGTCTGCGCCAGGATTTCGGTGCGCACACTCATCCCGGGTTTGAACTGCTCGCCGGGGTTGGCCGACTGCACCCAGACCTGTATGGTTGTGCTGCTGGGATCGGTCGCGGGGCTGACTACCGTGACTGTGCCGTTCACTTCGAGCGTACCCGCGGTGAGCTTGACCGTGGCCGGGTTGCCGACCTTGAGCAGAGCCGCCTCGCCCTGCGGCACGTTGGCCCGAGCCACTACCCGCGAGATGTCGACGATGGTGGCGAGCGGCTGCCCGGTGCTCGCCATGTCGCCGGGATAGAGCGGTCGGTCGGCCACCAGCCCCGAGATCGGGCTGCGGACCTCCGAGTAACCGACCTGCGCTTCGGCTGCCGCGAGGCCCGCGCGAGCCGCCTCCACCTGGGCGCGAGCAGTAGCGACCTGTTCGCGGTTGGCAACGGTTTGCGTGGCCTTCAAGTGCTCCTGGGCGGTTTCGAGTTGGGCCTTGGCCTGCGCGTATGCGACCTGGGCCTCATCCACGAGCCGGCGTGCGAGCGCGCCCTCCTGGTAAAGCTTGCGGCGGCTCTCCAGCAGCTTTTGGGCGGCATCGAGCTGTTCGCGGGCGGCCTGTACATCGGTGCGGGCCTTGGTTTCCGACTCGGGCACGGTGCTGGCTTCTACGGTTCTCAGGTTGGATTGGGCCTGGGCAAGCTGGGCCCTGGCGGCGGCGACGGCGGCGACCAGATCGCGGTTCTCCAGCGTGGCGATCCGCTGGCCGGCCTTCACGTGCTCTCCTCGCTTGATGTAGAACGTACGGATGGGTGCGCTGAGCTTGCTCATCACATTGGCCTGCTCCACCGGAAAAATCACCGCATCGGCCGTGACCATGCGGCGCATCGTCTCCCGCGCGGCGGCGGCCACCTGGACCGGCACCGCAGCTTCGGCCTCCGGCTCCTCCTTCTTCGAGCAGGCGGAGATCGCCAGCAGCAGGGGCGGGAGCAGCAGGATCGTTTTCTTCATGCGCTAGAACACTCCCGTCAGTGTCTGGAGACTGCCCAGCGCCAGGCGGTAGCGCAACAGCCCGTCGGCCAGCGCGTTGCGCGCCTGCACGAGCATGTTCTGGGCATCCACCACCTCAAACGCCGTAGACTCGCCGGCCTGGTATCGCAGCGTGGTGAGGCGCAAATTCTCCTGGGCCAGGCTGACCGAGCGCCGCAACGAATCGATCAGTTTTCGGGCGAGGTCCGCCTCCGCGTAGAAGGCGTCGAGATTGGCGAGCAACTGGCGCTGGGCCACGCTGAGGTCGGTCTCGGCCTGGCGCAGACGGATTTGCGACTGCCGGATCTTGCTGCGGGTAGCGCCCCACGTGAGAAGGGGCACCATCAACTGCGCCTGTGCCACGGAACCCAGCAGGTTCTGGCCCTCCGGATTGTGCAGGGCGTACTGGTTGGCATTGATGCCGTAGAAATAATCGAAGGAAAGCGTGGGATAAAGCAGTGCGCGCGAGGCCTTGAGCTCGTAGCTCTGCGCTTCGACCGTGGCCTGCGCCGCCCGGATATCGGGATTGTTGGCGGAAGCGAGGCGCCGGACCTCGACCATCGGCGGCAGTATGGCGCCGCGTTCCAGGTCGTCTACGAGGGTGTAGGCCTGCGTGTAATTCGGGAAGAGAATCACGGCAAAGGCGATGCGGGCCTTTTCCAGGTCGAGCTGTGCGTTGGCCAGATCGATGCGTCGCTGCTCCAGTTGCAATTCGGCCTTGACTACATCGGCATGTGCCGTCTCGCCTCCCGCTTCCAGTTTGCGGCTGAGGTCGAGAAACTGCTCGGCATCCGTCACACCTTCCTGCGCGTCCACCACCTTGCGCTGGTCGGCCAGCACGCCGTAATAATCCTGCACCACCAGGGCCAGGAGTCCGCGGCTGGCTATCTGGTAGCGAGCCTGCGCCACGGCCTGAGCGGCCTGCGCGCGCCGGTAGTCCGCGATCTTCCCGGGAGAGTAAATATCCCCGTGTACGATGGCCTGCTGGTTGTAAACGTGCGGCCCGTCGTTTGAGACGAAGATACCAGACGGCGTGTCGTTCGGCTGTGTGTAGATGAACTGGTTGAATCCGGTCACCGTGGGCAGCAGGGCTGCCCGAGCCTGCACGGTATCCTGCCGTGCAAGTAGGGCCGCGTAGTCCGCCGCCAGGAATTGCTGGCTGTACTGCCGCGCTCTTTGTAAGGCGGCGGCGAAATCGAGCGAAGGCGGCGGCGATTGGGCCGCCGCGGCCAGGCAGGTTGCGAGCAGGACAAACGTGGGCTTCATGAAGACGTCCTCATCGCGGCAGTGTGACCGTAAAAGTAGTCCCTTGTTCCGGCCGGGTATCGAACTCCACGACGCCGCGATGGGTCTCGGCAATCCATTTGACAATCGAGAGGCCCAGGCCGAACCCGCCCTCTTCGCGTGAACGGGCGCGGCTCACGCGGTAGAAACGTTCGAAGATGTGCGGCGCGGCATCGGGCGGAATGCCGGGACCGGTGTCGGAGACCCGCAGCCTCACGCCGTTACCTTCGGCTTCGACGGTGGCGGCGACGCACCCGCCGGCCGGTGTGTATCGGATGGCGTTATCCACCAGGTTCAAGACCAGACGCCGCAGCAGTTGCTCATCGCCGCGAAAGGGAGTGTCCTCGCCCGGCGCGCATTCCACGCGGATCCGGCGCGTAGCGGCCAGCGGCGCGAGCGACCGGCAGCACTCGGCCACGAGTTCGTTGAAGTAAAAGTCTTCCTCCTGAAGCCGCACGCGTCCGGCGTCGGCGCGCGCCAGGTTCAGCAAATCGTCCACCAGGCGGGAGAGGCGCCGCGATTCATCGAGTACGACGGCCAGCGCCTCGCGGTACTCGGCGGAGCTGCGGTCGTGCGAAAGCGCCACGTCGGCCTCGCCGCGGATCACCGAGAGCGGCGTGCGCAACTCGTGCGAGGCATCGGCCACGAAGCGGCGCATTGCTTCGAAGGACTGGTCCAGCCTCCCCAGCAGTTCGTTGAACGATGCGGCCAATAGTTGCAACTCTTCGGCCGCGTCACCGATCTCCAATCGCCGATGCAGGCTGCTGCCGCTGATATCGCGCGCCTGTTCGGCCATCCAGCCGAGCGGCGCCATGCTCCGGGTAGCCAATATGTAGCCGCCGAGTCCCGCCAACAGCAGCATCAGGGGCGCACCGATCAGCAGCGCCTGGCGCACCAGCCGAAGATTGGCGGCGATCGGCGCTGTCGGGCCGTAAGCCACGATGGAGTAGGGATCCAGCCGGTGCACGGCTACGCGAGCGTCGCGAGCCCGCAGCACCGCATCGTCCGGCGCGCCCCGAACGAGCGGCGTGAGTTCCGCCGCGGGGACCGGGCCGCTCGCAGCCAGCATTTTCGAATCGCGGAAGATGGCCACCGCCATGCTGCCCTTGACCCGCATCTCCGAAACCGCTTCGACGGAAGCCTTCGCCACATCGCCATGCATCTCTTCGAGTTCGTCCGCCAGCAGGCCGGCGGTGACTTCCGCCTCCGAAACCAGTGTCTGATCGAGGCGCGCTTCGAGCGACCGTGCCAGCACTTCGTAAAGAAACAGACCAAACAGTACGAAGAGCAGGGAGAAGAAGGCCACATACCAAGCGGTGAGGCGGACGCGCAGGCTTCTAATCATCGCCGTTCTCCAGCCCCGCTGTGAGAATGTAGCCTTCGCCCCGGCGTGTGTGGATCAGGCGGCGGTTGTGGCCGGCATCGACCTTCGATCGCAGGCGCTTGACGTAGACGTCGATGATATTTGAAAAGGGGTCGAAGTTCTCGTCCCACACATGCTCGGCGATGGCTTCCCGGCCCACGACACGGCCGCTATTCAGCACCAGGAATTCGAGCAGCGCGTATTCCTTTGCCGTCAGCGAAACTGCTTTTCCGGCGCGCTGCACCGCGTGGCTGGCGGTATTCAGGGTGAGATCGGCGACCCGTGCCATCGGCGGGCGAGGCTCGCCGGAGCGGCGCAGCAAGGCGCGCAAGCGTGCCAGCAGCTCCTTGAAGTCGAACGGCTTGACGAGGTAGTCGTCGGCGCCCGAATCGAGGCCGGTTACGCGATCGTCCACCGCGTCCCGTGCGGTCAGCATCAGGATGGGAGCGCGGAACCCGGAGGCGCGCAGCTCGCGGCAGACCTGGTAGCCATCCTTCACCGGCAGCATCAGGTCGAGGATGACCACGTCATAGTGGTTGACCGACGCCTCGTAGAGCGCGTGTTCCCCATCGGCGGATACATCTACGGCGTAGGCCTGTTCTCGCAGGCCCCTTGCCACGAAATTGGCGACCCGGGCGTCGTCCTCCACCAGCAGAATTCGCACCTATTTCTATATTGTTACGGAGCCGAGATGAACGCACGATGAATGCGTGAGAAGATACGCAAAGGGAATCGGGATGCGAAACGGCGTTGTGCCGCTAACCGCGGAGGAGCGGCGGCTCGAGGAGTCACGCGAAAGAAAAGCTCACTGGAATCGCTGGGGGCCGTTCCTCAGCGAACGCGCCTGGGGCACGGTTCGCGAAGACTACAGCGCCGATGGCGCTGCCTGGGACTATTTTCCACACGACCATGCACGCTCGCGTGCTTACCGGTGGAATGAAGACGGTCTCGCCGGCATCTCGGACCGCCACCAGAAGATCTGCTTTGCGCTAGCCCTGTGGAATGGCCGCGACCCGATCCTCAAGGAGCGGCTCTTCGGACTGAACGCTGAGGAGGGTAACCACGGCGAAGACGTCAAGGAGTGCTACTACTACCTCGATAACACGCCCACCCACTCCTACATGAAGTGCCTCTATAAATACCCGCAGCGCGAGTTTCCATACGCCCGGCTGGTGGACGAGAATCGCGCGCGCGGCCGCAATGCGGGCGAATATGAGCTCGAAGATACGGGCGTGTTCGAAGAGGGCCGCTACTTCGATGTTCTGGTGGAGTACGCCAAGGCCGAGCCCGACGATCTCCTGATCCGCATCAGCGTCTCGAACCGCGGACCCGAGGCCTCGGAGATTCACGTGCTGCCCACCATCTGGTTTCGCAATACATGGTCTTGGGGGCGAGGCGCGCCGAAGCCCACATTGTACGGAGCCTCCGCCAGCGAGATTGTCCTTAACGAGCCGCAGTATGGCATGCGGCGGCTGCTGATGGATGGTTCGGGCGAACTGCTTTTCACGGAGAACGAGACCAACTACCGGCGCCTCTTCCAAACGGATAACGCGGGCTTCGTGAAGGACGCCATCCATGACTACGTGATTCACGGCGACACGGCAGCGGTGAATCCGGCGCGCAGCGGCACCAAGGCGTCGGCTCACCATCGCCTGACGCTTGGGGCGGGGGAGACCGCGGTACTCCGGCTGCGGCTGACCGACCACGCCGCGCTCGACGATCCGCTGGGCGCACCCTTCCACGCGATGTTCGCGCGGCGTCTGGCGGAGGCCGACGAATTCTACGCCAAGGTGACACCGGCTTCGCTCTCCGAAGACGCTGACAACGTGATGCGGCAATCGTTCGCCGGATTGCTCTGGTCCAAGCAGTACTACCACTACATCGTCAAAGATTGGCTCGAAGGCGACCCCGGCATGCCGGCGCCCCCGGCCTCGCGCCGGCAGGGACGCAATCGGGAATGGAAGCACCTTTACAACGCGGATGTGCTCTCTATGCCGGACAAGTGGGAGTATCCGTGGTTCGCCGCCTGGGACCTCGCGTTCCACACCGTGCCGCTCTCCATCGTCGATCCGGATTTCGCCAAAAAGCAGCTCAACCTGTTGGCGCGCGAGTGGTACATGCATCCGAACGGACAGTTGCCGGCGTACGAGTGGGCCTTTGGCGACGTCAATCCGCCGGTGCACGCGTGGGCCGCCTGGCGCGTCTACAAGATCGAAAAGAAGCGGTGCGGCAAGCCGGACCGCCGCTTTCTGGAGCGCATCTTCCATAAGATGCTGCTCAACTTCACCTGGTGGGTAAACCGCAAGGACACCGAAGGGCGCAACGTTTTCCAGGGAGGCTTCCTCGGGCTCGACAACATCGGCGTTTTCGATCGCAGCAAGCCTCTGCCCACGGGAGGCTATCTGGAGCAGGCCGACGGCACGGGCTGGATGGCCATGTACAGCCTGAACCTGCTGGCCATCGCAATGGAACTGGCGCGCGAGGACCCGGCCTATGAAGACGTGGCCAGCAAATTCTGGGAGCACTTTCTCTTCATCGCCAATGCCATAAATCACCTGGGTAGCGACGGCGTGGGAATGTGGGACGACGAGGACGGCTTCTTCTACGACGTGCTGTTCACGCCGGAGGGCCACGTCCCGCTGAAGATTCGCTCCATGGTCGGGCTGATCCCTTTGTTTGCCGTGGAGACGCTCGAGCCCACGCTGGTGGAGCGGCTGCCGGGCTTCAAGCGGCGGCTGGAATGGTTCATCGAAAACCGCAAGGATCTTTCCGCCAACGTCGCTTCCATGACGCGGCCCGGCAAGGGAGAGCGCCGCCTGCTGTCCATCGTCAACAGCGTGCAGTTGCGGCGCGTCCTGCGATTTCTGCTGGACGAGAACGAATTCCTCTCACCCTACGGCGTGCGTGCCCTCTCGCGCTACCACAAGGACCATCCTTACGTCCTTTCGGCCTGCGGCGCCCAGTACTCGGTGGATTACGAGCCGGCGGAATCCACCAACGGGCTGTTCGGCGGCAACTCCAACTGGCGAGGCCCGGTGTGGTTTCCAGTCAACTTTCTGCTGATCGAATCGCTGCAGAAGTTTCACCACTATCTGGGCGATGGGTTTCTGGTGGAGTGTCCTACCGGTTCCGGAACGTACATGACGTTGTGGGACGTTGCCGCCGAACTTTCGCACCGGCTGATGCGCCTGTTTCTGCGCGATGATTCGGGCAGGCGCGCCGCCCACGGCTCGAATCCGCTCTACCAGACGGATCCGCACTGGCGGGACCTGGTCCTCTTCTACGAATACTTCAACGGGGACACCGGGGCCGGAGCGGGCGCCAGCCATCAAACCGGGTGGACCGGTCTGATTGGGAAGTTACTCCAACAGTACGGCGAGTAATAGCCAATACTGAACCTGCGGCCTATTCTGTAATGCCCCGCACAGTCCATGTGCGGCCATGCCGGGTAATGCCTTCTTTGTGCAGGAATTGTGTGTTACTTATCACTTGCCCAGTTAGCTTACCCGATTCGTAGCCGGCGAGTCGGGGATAGACTACTACCAGCAACCTTGGAGGGAAGGATGACGCGACACGATCCCCTGGTATATCTTCCCCGGGCACGAATACAGGAGTTCAAGAAGGAATCGATGATCTACGAGCCGAACCGGCCCGCGGACCATCTCTACCTGGTGATCTCCGGCAGGGTCAGAATCTACTACTGCGCGTATGACGGGACGCAAACTCTCTTACGCATCGCCTCGGTCGAGCAGTTTTTCGGAGAGGCGTGTCTCATGACGGGTTCCGTATCCGAAGAACACGCGATCGCCATGGAGGTGACGCAGGTGATGGCGTGGACCCCGGCGGAGATCGAGGACCGCATCCAGCGTGACCCCATGCTCGGGCTTGCGCTCATCGAATATTGCGCGGGCCATAACCTGGTCCTGCAGGAGCGTGTGGTCGGGATGGCGGCGCTCAAGACCGGAACGCGTGTGGCGCTTTCCCTGATTCAGTTGGCCGACTCCATGGGGAAGCCGACGCCCGAAGGCAAGATCCGCATCCGCGGGTTGACCCATCAATCGATTGCGGATTACGCGGGAACCTCGCGGGAAATCGTCACCTCGGAGATGAACCGTCTTCGGCGCTCCGGCCACCTGTCCTATTCGCGCGGGCAACTGGACATCTCCAAAGAGGCCTTGCGCGAACTGCTCCGGCAAGAGGGCATCAGAGGGGACAACACCCCTCAGACGCTGGCCGCCAAGCAATAACCGGCTACTTTCGGGTGACGATTCCCGCGCGGGCCGGGGCCAGGCCATCGCATGCGGCTTCCAGAGCCACGGGTCCGGGCTGTCCGGCTTTCGAGCGTACGATCACCAGCGCCAGGCCATTGAATGCTTTCCGGAAATCGGCGTGGAACGGCTCCACCGTCGCGGGGTTGCCGTTGTCGACCGCCTGAATCGTACCGGCGCCCGAGACGCGGAACTTCACCAGGTTGTTCGCCAGCGGGCACAGGTTGCCCTCCTTGTCTTCCACCCGCACCGTGACGAACGAGAGATCGTCCCCATCGGCGGAGATCACGTTGCGATCCGGAACCAGGCTCAGTTTCGCGGGAGCGCCCGCGGTGCGCCGCTCGTCCGCGGCCACCTGCGCGCCTCCGGAATATGCGACTGCCTTCAATATTCCCGGCTCGAATGGCACCTGCCATTGCAGGCGGTATTTGCTCGAGAACTTCCGGTCTTCGCTGATATTCGGACCCACCGGGAGCTCCACCGGCTCCGAGAAGCGCTTCTTGCGGCCGAGCGACCGGCCGTTCAGGAACAACTCCACCTCTTCGGCATTCGTGTAGGCCATCACCGGGATCGGCCGGCCCGCCATGTTCTCCCAGTTCCAATGCGGCAGCACGTGGACCATCGGCTTCTTCGACCAGACACTCTGGTAGAGGTAATAACGGTCCTTGGGGAAGCCGGCCAGGTCTACCATCCCGAAATAGGAGCTGCGCGCCGGCCAGTCTTTTGCGGATTCCGCGCCGCGGCCGTCGAAGTACGGCGTCGGTTCGCCGATGTAGTCGAAGCCCGTCCATACGAATTCGCCGAGCAGTTGCGGGAAACGATCCTGCGCCGCGAACTCCGCGTCAGGCAGATAGGCCCAGGGCGGCGCGATGATGTCGTAGCTGGTCAGTTCGAGCGACGGGTGCTTCTCGTATTTTTCGATCGGCAGGTGGTAGACGCCGCGCGAGCTCACGCAAGAGCTGGTCTCCGCTCCGTAGATGATCCAGTCCGGATGCTCCCGGAGAATCTGCTCGTAATGGAAGGGCTTGTAGTTGATGCCCGGGATATCGACGTGGTCCGCCAGATGATTGCGGATGGCGTCGAAATCGTTGTTGAACGCCGAGGTCGTGGGACGGGTGGGGTCCTCTTCGTGGAACAGGTCCGTCAGGCGCTTGGCAGTCTGCCATCCATCGGCGCGGCTCTGCTCGGGGATTTCGTTGCCGATGCTCCAGAGAATGACGCTCGGATGGTTGCGGTCGCGCCGTACCATGTCGCGCAGGTCGCGCTCCGACCATTCGTCGAAATATTTGCTGTAGCCGTTCCGCACTTTCGGGATGCGCCACATGTCGAACGATTCGTCCATCACCACCAGGCCCAGGCGGTCGCAGAATTCGAGCAGTTCCGGCGAAGGCGGGTTGTGGCTGGTGCGGACGGCATTCACTCCGCCCGCTTTCATGATCTGCAACTGCCGCTCGGTCGCGCGGCGGTTGACGGCCGCACCCAGCGCGCCGAGATCGTGGTGCAGGCAGACGCCCTGCAGCTTCCTGCGGCGTCCGTTGAGCAGAAAGCCCTGTGTCTTGTCGAAGGCAATGCTGCGAATGCCGAAGGGCGTGGTGTAACGGTCCGCCACGCGCTTGCCCTCGATCACCTCCGTGACCAGTGTGTAGAGATGCGGACTGTCGATGTCCCAGCGCTCCGGATTCTCGAGCTTGAGGCTGGCAGCCACCGTCTGCGTACCGTTGGCGGGGACCGCCGTGTCCTGGCTGTTCTCGGCGACCCTCCTGCCGGCCGCGTCGATGACGGTGTTTCGCAGGACGACTTTCACCTCCCGCGGATTGCGGTTGCGGACCTCGACTTTCGCCGAGACCTCGGCCTGCGACTCGCTCACCTGGGGCGTCGTGACGTAGGTGCCCCAGTGCTCCACGTGGAGCGGCCCGGTCTCGGTCAGCCAGACGTTGCGGTAGATGCCGGCTCCCGGATACCAGCGCGAAGATCGATCTTCCGGTGTCAGGCGGACCGCCAGGAGGTTGGCCTCGCCGAACTTGAGGTGGGGCGTCAGGTCCAGCTCGAAGCTGCTGTACCCATAGGGCCGTCCGCCGAGTTCTTCGCCGTTGAGCCAGACTTTGGAGTTGGCCATGGCGCCGTCGAACTCGATACTGAAGTAGCGGCCGCGGGCGCCGGCGGGAAGGGTGAAAGCCTTGCGGTACCAGCCCGTGCCGAAGATCGGCAGAGCGCCGGTGTGCGGATTGGCCTTGGGGTCGAACGGCCCTTCGATCGCCCAATCGTGCGGCAGGCGGAGGTCCTGCCAGCGGGAATCGTCGAAACCGGCCTGCTCGGCGGCGGCGGCGTCACCTTTGAAAAAGCGCCAGGCCTCGTTAAACGGCCTGCGACGCACCCCGTCATCGGGCACGACAGTGGCAGCGCTGGCGGAGGGCGTCAGAGACAAAGGAAGGACGACGCCGAGTCCGGAAAGCAGAATTCCGCGGCGAGTGGTCTCCATGGCATTCGCTCCTTGGCGAAGCTCCATGTTATCCGGGTTCGGGCAGGAGGGGAACCGTATTAGCGCTGCGGCAGGCTGGTTTCGTCCGTGACTTCGATAGCCTTCACGGAAGCGTAGTTGCGAAGCGGCGAGAAAGAGATCAGCAGCTTCCCCTGGCCATTGGGCCGCAAGCTATGGAAAGTGCGGAGGAGCGCGTGGAATGCTGCGGTCTGTTTAAGAATGTCGAATTCGGGCACCAGCATCTGCCCATTGCACGAAATGCTGAAGACGCGCGAACCGACGTCACCGTGGTTCGGAGGTGCGGCGAGAGGATTCCAGTAGGTTTCCGAGAAGTACAAGGTCAGGCCATAGCGGCCCTCGGGGACGGGAATCGTGTAGGAAAAATTGCCGTACCGTTCGCCGGAATAAAGATCGGGGTCCGGCGTTCCGATGACATCTCCCTTGTGTGTGGCCAGGCGCCCGCCCACATAGTACTCGTCCGGGTTCCAGATATTGCCGGCATGGTCGACAAAAGAGGTCTCGCCGGCGTGGATCCGGATGGGCCTGATCCGTCCGGCAGTTCCCGGCACCAGCTCGATCGCGTTGACGAAGGAAGGTCCAACCGTCGGCTGAAACTTCAGGTGAATACTGCCGTCCGGCGCGGGCGCGATGTCGCGGAAAGCGCGTACATCCGCGGGGGCGACCCCGGAGTCGGTCACCACGTCGAAGTCGTGAAGCAGTGGGGCTCCATTGACGAAGACGTTAAAATGGCGTTCGTTCTCTCCGCCTTCGCTGCCCACGTCGTTGCCGGTCCGGTACGTGGGCTCGGCGAAATGCAGCAAGAGTTCGTAGATTCCGGGAGGAACCGGAATATCGTAGCTGAAATCCCCATATCGCATGAACCGATAGAGGTTAGGATCGGGAGGGTGCCCGAAGAATTCCGTGGGCCCCGGCTGCGACTCGCCGCCGTGAAAGTAGCGGTCGCGGTCCCAATACCGCCCAGCGCCGTCCACGTACGGCTTGGAACTGCCTGCCAGGATGCGGATCTCGCGTGACGCCGGCGGCGCGATGGCGGCAGCCGGTTGCGACGTAGGGGAAGCAGCACCTTGACGCGGGCGGGAAAGCAGGCGCGACGGAGAAATGGTTGCGCCGAGCGCAAACGCGGCTAGTACCGCTCCGGCGACAATCCACTGCCACCCTGGACGGAATCCGCGCAGCTTACCGAGCCGGCTGAGTGCCGGCGGCTCAGGCGGCTTAAAGTCTGTGTGGTCACGCAGATAGAATCGGGGAATGTAGCCGCCGGGCAGCAACTCGATCACGACACGGTCGCGGGCGCCTTCAGATTCGTAATACTTCTTGAGGCGCTGCCTGAGGCGGTGGGCCTCTACCCGGACAATCGCATCCTTTTTGTCATCGAATTCGAAAGTCCGCTCGAACACTTCGAGGGCGATCGTCGATTCCTTGATCTCGTCCTGCCGCCCGAGGAGCACCATGTTGCAGAGGAACTCCAGCAGCTCGATTCGACGCCGCGAATGCGAGAACAGGCGGGAACGATGAATCGTCCGGATTTCATCCCGAACCTCATCCGCGGAGGCGGGATGTACTTCGTTCACGTCTTAACCTCAAGGCTAGTATAGTTCCGTTACTACCGTTACGCAATACCTGGTAACTCATTGGATCTGAAGTTAGTTTAACGTTACGCAACGGCAAGGGTCTGGTTTACGGCCCATAACATAGATATAGTCTTCCTGAATTTCTTCGTTTTGGGGGTCCGGCCGTCACAGAGCATTTTGCCGCGGAAAGCGGGCACGGGTTTGGGCTGACGGCTAGGGCCTGAAAGGCATCAGGCGCCCGGTCTTTTCGGAGTCTGGCCTAGCGGGCACGCAGCCATGCTGGAGCCCGGGAGCTATTGCAGAAAAGGCGATTCCATGAGGAATCGAAAAGGGGTCTATATGAGAAGGAAATTCTCTCCCACAATGACGTGGGCGAGTATAGCGCTCCTGCTATTCGCCGCGACAGGATTGGCGCAAGATTATCGCGGCCGAATTCAGGGGCTGGTAACCGACCAGAGTAAAGCGGTCGTTGCCGGGGCCACGGTGACCCTAGCCAATGTCAACACCGGCGTCAAGGTCGTTCGCCAGACCAGCGACACCGGCCTTTATGTGTTCGATTTGGTCGATCCCGGCACCTACACCGTGACGATCGAATTGCAGGGGTTTAGCCGCTTTATTCAGGAAAACATCGTGGTGCAGACGCGCGGCGACATTACCGTCAACGCGTCGCTCTCACCGGGTGCAGTGCAGCAGAGCATTACGGTGGATGAGACGCCCGCGGCGGTGGAGTTCAACTCCGCCAACAAGGATCTTACCATCGATTCGAAGATGGCGGAGGAGATCCCCCGCTTTGACCGCAATCCATTTAAACTGACCTTGATCGCTCCGTCCGCGGTCAATACCCGCGGCGAAATGCAGCCGTACCACTCCTGGTCCGCCAACAGTGTCGACCTCGGCGGCGGCACCAACCTGAAGAACGACCTGGAAGTGGACGGAATGCCAATCGGCATGGGGCAAAAGAACACGACGCCTCCCAATACCGATGCCGTGCAGGAAGTCATCGTTTCCACCAACAGCGTGGATGCCGAATCCGGGCACAGCGCGGGCGGAAACATCACGATGACCACGAAATCCGGCACCAACGGATTTCATGGCACCGGATTCTACGTGGGCCGCTATCCGTGGCTCAGCGCGGAAGCCGACCGCACGAGATTCAGCCAGAATTCGCAGCGGCAGAATATGTTCGGCGGCACTTTCGGCAATCCGATCAAGAAGAACAAGCTGTTCAACTTCTTCTCGATCGAGGATTGGCGGGTAGGCTATCCGAACAGTTATCAGCGGACCCTGCCCACGGCTCTTGAAGCGCAGGGCGATTTCTCGAAGTCACTCAATATTTCTGGCGGGCAGCGAACGATCTTCGACCCCTGGACGTCGATCCTGAACGCGGACGGATCGGTGAGCGTGCAGCCCTTCGCCGGCAACGTGATCCCGCAAAGCCGCTTCGATCCCCTGGCGGCGACCCTGATCAAGCAGATGTGGGCGCCCAACAATCCCGGCGCGAATATCACCGGTCTGAACAACTACTCCAAAGGTTTCAACGAGAAGTACGGTTACTACAACTTCTCCGAGAGGGCCGATTACAACATCAACGACAAGTGGAAGGTGTTCGGACGGCTGGCCCGTTACAACACCACTGACATTCAGGGCAACCCGACGCCGAACGACTCGGAACTGTTCGTTCCGACCGGCACGGCGCGCGCAGCCTGGAACTACGGCGGCGATGCCATCTGGAACATCAACTCGCGGACCGTGGCGGAGTTCCGTGGCGACTGGCACAGCCTGCTGGACGCTTACGTATCGACGCCGCTCGGATCGAGCGGATGGGGATCGATCTGGCCCAACAACAGCTGGTACGCGCCGTATCAAACGGCTTCAGTTGGCGCCCCGGTATATTTCCCGGATATGAACATCGGCGGCAACGGCTTCGGCGGCGGCGGGTTCTACTGGAACCAGGCCCCGAAGGGCGAGGCGTTTTCGGCCAAGATCGCGCAGCAGAGAGGCTCGCATTATCTGAAGGCGGGCTTTGAACAGCGCGAAAGCTATGGACTGAGCTATGTGTCGAGTACTTCGAACTTCTACTTCAACTCGGCGCTGACCGCAAATACCTTCAACAACCCGGACACCCTGCACTACGGCGATCCGTATGCCACGTTCCTGCTGGGCGCGCTTGACGGCTCCTCGCAGATGATCGGCGGCCCGGTTCCCGATGCGCATGTGAAGTTCTATGGCATGTACATTCAGGACGACTGGAAGGTGTCGTCGAAGATCACCTTGAACCTCGGATTGCGGGACGAGTACGAGACCCCGCTCTACGATCCGCAGCACAACTTTTCCCAGGGCTTGAACCTGTCGGCACCGGTACCGGAGATGCAGCAGACTCCTCCGAACATGCCGGCGGCTGCCACTTCCATCGTAGGGAACAACTTCTACCACTGGACAGGGCAGTGGGCGTTCACCAGCAGCGGCCACCCGGGTATGTTCGATGCCCAGAAACTGGCGCTGCAGCCTCGTGTCGGTCTGGCTTATCGCATCGACGACAAAACGGCTTTCCGGTTCGGCTACGCCCGCTACCTGACGCCGTACGAAATGAATATCGCGCTGGCTCCGGTCTCCGGATATGAGACGGTTGGCTTCCTGGAGCCGCCGTTCCTGGGGATGACCGGTTACCAGAACACGCTGTCGCCGCTGGCAGGCGTGCCGCAGGAAACGATCAACAATCCGTATCCTACGTCCACCAATCCGCTGCTGCCGATTCTCGGGAAAGCTTATGCCGGGAACCTTGGACGCGGCGGCCAACCCCTGCTCTGGTACAACCCGAACCAGCAGAAGGCTCGCAACGACCGTCTGAATTTCAATATCCAACGGCAACTGATCCGCGACATCGTGGTATCGGGAACGTACTTCCTGAATATTGGTAACCAGCAATACACGAAGGCGTTGAACCAGATCAACCCCGCCCTGCAAGTGCAGTATCAGAACCAGTTGAACACGCAGGTAACGAATCCCTTCTATCACTACCTCAACCAGACGGTGATGCCCGGTCCTCTGTACAACCAGCCGACCGTCTCGCTTGGTTCCCTCCTGGTGCCCTATCCGCAGTATGGCGGATTGTTCGAACTGGGCGACCTGGGCGCGGCCGAGCGGTATCAGTCCGTCGAATTGAAAGCGCAGAAGGCTTTCAGCAAGGGCTACAACTTCCTGGTGACGTACGTCTACATCCGGGAGAAAGCTCAAACCAACGGCTTCCTGAACGGCGGTGTATTCAACGATCAGGAATGGTATTCGAATACGCTGACCTACCAGGACAGCAACCAGCCACGCCACCGCTTCAACATCGCTGGCACCTGGGAACTTCCGTTCGGCAAGGGCAAGCAATATCTGAACGGCCTGCCCAGGGCTGCGGACGCGCTCGTCGGAGGCTGGAAGATTGCCGGACTGTGGAGCTTCATGTCCGGGGACTTCCCGCAGTTCGGCAACATGATCGTGACCGGGAACCCCTGCATTTCCAATCCGACGCCGCAGCGCTGGTTCAACACCGCTGCGTTCTCGCCGATCCCCGCGAACACGTACGTGTTGCGTAGCAATCCGCTGCAGTACGGCTGCCTGACGGGTCCGCATTTCTGGGATCTGGACGGTAATCTGACCAAGAGCTTCAACATCACCGAACGGGTGCATGCGGAGCTCAAGATCGCGGCCTACAACGCCACCAACCGGCTGAACCGCGGCGACCCGGACACCGGCGTCCAGAGTTCCACCTTCGGTCAGACCCTGTACCAGGGCTCCCCGGGCGGCATCTTCGGCGCGCAGGGTGCGACATACGGCAACCAAAGCGGCCGACAAGCAGAGCTCGGAATGAAAATAATATTCTAGCTTCGCAGTCGGAAGCGAACTGTATTCAGGCGGCGGACCTCGTGTCCGCCGCCTTTTTTATTTCCAGAGGGGCATTCCGTCACGCCGGAGCGCGGCGGCCGCTGCGCTGTTCGCGATACACTACGGGCGTGGGTGCATTACCAATCTTTGGCGAGAACGCCAGCGCTATGGCGCCGCGCATCTCATCGCTCCTGATCAAGCCCGCTTCGGCGGTCTGCAACCTGGACTGCGAATACTGCTTCTACCTCGATCGCGATGCCGACCCCTACAAGGCCCTCCCCGCGCGGCGCATGACCGAGGAGACTCTCGAGCGGCTGGTCGATAGCTATCTCTTTTATTCCTACCCACATAGCATCTTCGCGTTTCAGGGAGGCGAGCCCACGCTAGCCGGCCTGAAGTTCTTCGAAAAGCTCGTCAAATTCCAGGAACAGTACGGCCGCAACGGCCAATCCGTCAGCAATTCACTCCAGACCAACGCGGTGCTGATCGACCAGTCGTGGTGCGATCTCTTCCGTTCCTACCAATGGCTGCTGGGCGTATCCCTCGACGGGCCGCAGGAGGTCAACGACCTCTATCGGTACAACAAGGAGAAGCGCGGCACCTGGAAACGCGTGGTCGAAAGCGTCGAGCTGCTGAAGAAGAACAACGTCGATTTCAATATCCTGTGCGTGCTGAGCCAGGCGAACGTCGAAAAGCCCAAGGAGATCTACCGCTTCTTTCGCAGCCTGGGAATCGACAACCTGCAATTCATTCCGCTCGCCGAGTTCGACGGGCTCGGCAACCGCCTGCCCTTCACCATCACCGCGGCGCAGTACGGGCGATTCCTTTGCGAACTGTTCGACATCTGGTGGCCCGAGCGGCGCAAGGTGCGGATCCGTTTCTTCGACAACATCGCCGAAGCCGTGGCCGGCCAGAAGCCTTCCACCTGCACCATGCACGAAACCTGCGACAGCTACGTGGTGGTGGAGTACAACGGCGACGTCTACCCTTGCGACTTCTTCGTCGAGGGCGAGTGGAAGCTGGGCAATATCACGCTCGATTCCTGGCCCGAGATTGCGCGGCGCACCCGGCGCTACAGCTTCGCTGCCAAGAAGACGCTGGCGCATCCCGAGTGTCAGGCCTGCGAGTATCAGTCGATCTGCCACGGCGGCTGCCCGAAGTTCCGCCACGGACCGAATCGCCGGTTTGAGGATCTGGATTATTTTTGCGAAGCGTACAAGATGATTTATGCGCGGTCGACCGGTCCCTTGCGGGAAGAAGTGCGCAAACTGCTCGCGCGCTGAGGTTGTTGCCGGTTACTTCATCGCGTCCGGCAACGCGCTCTGCGGTACCGGAAGATCTACTGCTGCACCCAGTACCGTTTCACCACGCGGAATTGCGGGCGAGCATGCCGCCGGGGCCAACTGGTCATGAACCAGGAGAAGGCCGAAGCCAGCAGCGTCAGGGCTACCGCCGCGAAGAAAACCGGAAACTGTGCGTCGACCAGGTTTGCCGCGCGGGCGAAGAAGGTGTCAGCGACAGACCGCGCGTTCGGGTCTATCAGAAAAGCTCCAATCAGCATCGCAAGGAAGAACCACATAGCTGAGTTCAAAAATACCACAACTGCGTGGGGGCGCAAGCTATCAAGGGTATAGTACGTTGTAAGTCATTAATGAACAAACTAGTACTAACTAAAGATATCAGGGAAGTTACTGTCGGCCCGCCTCCGGACGCGCTATGGTGGGGGGCATGAGAGCGAAGGCGCGACAGTGGAGCCGGTCCGCGCTCGCCTTGGCCGCTCTGTTCGCCAGTCTCCCGGTTGCGGGCCGGATTGTGCTGGGTACCTGGAGTTTCGACGGAGCCACCGGCGTCGCCGCCATCTGCTTCATCGTGGGCATCTACCTCCACCTCGTCGGACGGCGCGGATCGCCGGCGCTACCCGACCCGGCGGCGATGCTCGAGGAGGCCATCCAACTGGTTGCCGAAGGCAAAATCGCCAAGGCCATTCGTCTGCTGACGCGCGCCCATCGCTTCAGTCCGGACTTCTGGCAGGCGATCGAGCTTCGCGGCAAGCTGTACCTGGCCACCGGCAGGATCGACGCCGCCATTGCCGATTTCACCGCTGCCAGTGCCCTGGCCCCCGGCGAACCGCAGCTTCGCCAATTGCTGGAAGACGCCCGTTCCCGCCTTTGTCTCGGCCAGTGAAAGGTGTTATGTAAGAGCGTTAGGGCGAAAGGTTGGATCGGATGGCTAACACGTTTTCGAGACGGCACTTTTTCTTTGGGACTCTGCTGGCGGGAGCGGTGCCTCCCGGCGGCTTCGGTAGCGTGGCATCGCTTCGGCAATTGGGCTACAAGTCGCCCAACGAGAAGTTGAACATCGCGGCCATCGGAGCCGGGGGCAAGGGCGCCAGCGATATCGCCGGATGCGCCGCGAGCGAGAATATCGTGGCCATGACCGACCCGGATTCGAAGCAGGCCGGGAAGACCTTCGCCGCGTATCCCAAGGTGCCCAAGTACAAAGACTTCCGGCGCATGTTCGACGCCGAAACGAAGAACATCGATGCCGTGCTGGTCTCCTGCCCTGACCACATGCATGCCAGCGCCGCCATGTGGGCCATGGCGCGCGGCAAACACGTCTATTGCCAGAAGCCGCTCACCCGTACCGTGTGGGAAGCGCAGCAACTCACGCTCGCGGCCGCGAAGTACGGGGTCGCCACGCAGATGGGAAACCAGGGCTACTCGCAGCCGGGCGCGCGCGAAGCCTGCGAAATCGTGTGGCATGGCGATATCGGCAACGTCACCGAGGTTCATGCCTGGACGAATCGCCCCTCTCCGTATTGGCCGCAGGGCCCGGACGTGGTCCCGAAGGAAGCGCCGGTTCCGGAGACGCTCGATTGGGACGCGTGGCTCGGCGACGTCGAGATGCGGCCCTACAGCCCCGCCTATGCCCCGCAAAACTGGCGCGCTTTCCCGGAATTCGGCTGCGGCGCGATCGGCGATATGGCCTGCCACATCCTCGGCACTCCGAACATGGCGCTGCGCCTGGGCGCTCCCACCAGCGTGGAATGCATCAAGCTCGAAGGCAAGGCGAAGTACACCTTCCCCTATCGCACCGCCATCCGCTTCGACTTTCCGGCGCGCGGAGCCTTCCCGGCCCTGAAGCTCTTCTGGTACGACCGCGTTACGGAGCAGCCCAAGGTCGCGGGAGTCCCCGCCGGTGAAAAGCTCGGCGATGACGATATCAACGGCAGTCTTTTCGTCGGCGACAAGGGCATGCTCACCACCGGCTGCTACGGCGAGCGCACGCGCCTGGTACCGGCCGAGCGCATGAAGGACTACAAGATGCCTCCGCAGGTGCTGCCGCGTTGCCCCGGCGCGCCCTCCGAGTGGGTAGAGGCGCACTACCGCGACTGGATCCGCGCCGCCAAGGGCGGTACTCCGGCATGCTCCAACTTCAGCATTTCCGGACCCTTTGTGCAGTGGATGCTGCTCGGCGTCATCGGCATGCGGGTGGAAGGCAAGCTCGAGTGGGACGCGCAGAAGATGCGCTTCACCAACAACGAGCAGGCCAACCAACTGCTCCGGCCGAAGTTCCGTAAGGGCTGGAAGTTCGTCGGCTGATTCAGTCTTTCTGAATCATGACCTCGGTGGACTTGATCACCACCCGGACGGAGTCGCCCTTTTTCAGTTTGAGTTCCTCGGCGCTATTGCGCGTGATCACGCTTTCGACCACGTGGTCGCCCACCCGGACGACCACGTGCGCCATCACATCACCTATTTGCAGATCTTCGACGGTACCCGGTAGCTGATTTCTCGCAGAGAGCGGCATACCCCAAGTTGTACCGCGAAACGGCGCGCGCGGTCGGGGCGGTGGCGTACGTCGTCGATGCCGGGGTGGTGGCGGCCCTCCCGCAAAGGCGGTGATTGCCGCCCAAGGTGCGGCGGGTTAGGATGAGGGTTGATCCGAGGTTCTCCTGGTTTGCCGAACTTTTTGACCAAGGTCTTTCCCTTCTTCCTTTTGGCGGGTAACGCCGGAGCCGCGATCTGCTATGCCATGGCGGGGGACTATCGTCGCGCGGTGTACTGGGCGGCTTCGGCCCTCTGCATCGGCGCCATCACTGTCTGACGGCCGCGCGTCCGCGGAGTTGGATTTCCGAGCGAGTGGTGTGAAACCAATTCTGGCTGTCTTACGTCGTAACGCCGCGGAGGTTAGTCATGCGTTGGTCGCCGGGTATCTCTCTATTAGTCGCGCTCCTGCTCTCTCCCTGCTTCGGCCAACAGGCCGCCTCGCCGGTTACCGGCGGCGCACTGCCCGTGAAGCGAGTGGTCCTCTATAAGAACGGCGTCGGATACTTCGAACATGTCGGTCCGGTTCGCGGCAATCAGAACGTG
This sequence comes from Terriglobia bacterium, assembly GCA_963796675.1. Taxonomy (GTDB): domain Bacteria; phylum Acidobacteriota; class Terriglobia; order Bryobacterales; family Bryobacteraceae; genus CAWCDJ01. The sequence continues at coordinate 414,846 of CAWCMS010000005.1, read as the reverse complement.
ACTATCCCGTTCACCTCGGGCCAGCTCAACGATGTGCTGAAGTCGCTGACCGTGCTGGATCTCAATGGCGGGCGCATCACCGGCGTAGCCTATGATTCCGCCGCGCCCGTGGACCGGCAGCTTGGCGACCTCAACCTCCCGCTGGCGGAAAAGTCTTCGCTCACCGATCTGCTTGGTTCGTTGCGAGGCGCGCGTCTCGAAATCCGCAGCGCCTCGAACGTCATCTCGGGCCGCCTGCTGAGCGCGGAGCGCAAGACGCGCATCGCCGGAGGCACCACGCTCGAAGTGGATTATCTTTCCCTCATCAGCGACAACGGCGAGGTCCGCACCACCGAACTGGCGCCGGGATATTCGGTGAAACTGCTCGATCCGGGTCTGGCAGGCAGGGTCGAGCGTCTGCTCGATATCGTCTCCGCCGGCCGCGAGGCCGATGTGCGCCGCATGGTGATCTCCACGGAGGGCGCGGGCGACCGTTCGGTATTCGTCAGCTATATCAGCGAGGTTCCGGTCTGGAAGTCCACCTACCGCATCGTGCTCGGTTCGAAGGCCGGGCAATCTCCGCTGCTGCAGGGGTGGGCCATCGTCGACAACGTGCTCGGAGAGAATTGGGACCACGTGCAACTCTCGCTGGTGGCCGGCGCTCCGCAGTCGTTCATCCAGAATCTTTCGCAGCCGTATTACTCGCGGCGTCCCGTGGTGCCGCTGCCCGAGGCGGCGCTGGTCTCGCCGCAGACCTACCAGGCCACGCTGATTCCTGGTGGAGCGCGCCTGGTGGGCCGGGTCATCGATCCGACCGGCGCAGGCATCGCCGGAGCGCAGGTGACCGCCTACAGTGAGGGTCGGGTGACCGCCCAGGGCATCGCGGATGCGAACGGTAACTATCAATTATCGGGTCTGCCGGCAACTGCGGTCCGCCTGGAGGCCGCCTCCCCGGGATTCGGTACGCAAGTCGTGAACGGGCTGCAAGTTTCGGCTAACACCTCCCGGCAGGACTTTTCGCTCACGGTCGGAAGCGTGGCGGAGAGTGTCGAGGTGACGGCGGCGGCGCCCGGCCTGAATACTTCTAACGCTTCGGTGGCGTCCAATAGGGCCGCCAGCGGCCGGATGCTCGGAAGCGGCCGGGGTGTTGGATCGGGTAGCGGGAACGAAGAATTCTTGAAGAAGGCTCCGCCAGCGCCTCGCCGCTTCGACGCCGGCGGTCTCGGTGGCGGCGTCTTTCGCGTCGCGGCCGACGCGCAGGAACTGGGCGATCTTTTCGAGTACAAGCTGAAAGATCCGATCACCGTTGCCAAGAATCGCTGAAGGGCAGTCCGGAGGAGAAGGCCCTGCTCCAGCGCTACACCCAGCAGTTGAACGACGAGGAGAATCGCCTGGAGGCCCTGCGGCGCGAAAGCACGCAGATCGAGGCCGAGAAGGCCAAAGAGCAGGCGGCGCTCAACAAGATGATTCAGGATCTCTCGTTCGACGTTAGACTATAGGCAACATGCAAGGTTCCGCACTGATTCTTGGCGCTGCCCTTGCGGCCTGCGCGTTCGCCCAGCCGCCTGCGTACAACCAGCCGTACCGCCCGCAATACCACTTTTCGCCGCGCGAGCACTGGACGAACGACCCCAACGGGCTGGTCTACTTCGACGGGGAGTATCATCTGTTCTTCCAATACAACCCGTTCGGCGACCAGTGGGGGCACATGAGCTGGGGCCACGCCGTGAGCCGCGACCTGGTCCACTGGCAGGAACTTCCGGTCGCGCTTCCCGAAGCGGGCGTCGTCATGATCTTTACCGGCAGCACGGTGGTCGATGAGCACAACACCAGCGGCTTCTGCCAGGGCGGCAAGCCCTGTATGGTCGCGGTCTACACCGGCCACACTCCGGCCGCCGGGGGTCATCCGGCGCTGCAGACGCAGAACCTGGCATACAGCAACGACCGCGGACGCACCTGGACCAAGTACTCCGGCAACCCGGTGCTCAATCTGAACCTGCCCGATTTTCGCGACCCGCACGTCTCCTGGTCGACCGAGGCCCGGCAGTGGGTGATGGCCGTCGCGCTCCCCACCGCGCACAAGGTGCTGTTCTACGGGTCCCCCAACCTCAGGGAATGGCAGCGCCTCAGCGAATTCGGACCTGCCGGCGCCACCGGCGGCGCTTGGGAGTGCCCCATCCTCACTCGGGTTCCCGTGGCGGGAGGAACGGACTCCCGCTGGGTCCTCAAGGTGGGGGTGAACCCTGGCGGCGTGCAGGGAGGCTCCGGCGAACAATACTTCGTCGGGACGTTCGACGGCTCGCACTTCGTCAATAGCAACCCACCCTCCGCCACCCTCTGGACCGACTATGGCAAAGATTGTTATTGCGCGCTGACGTTCAATGGCATGCCCTCCGGCGCCGCTCCCGTCATGATCGGCTGGATGAATAACTGGCAGTATGCGTCCAAGGTGCCGACCCGACCCTGGCGCGGCCAGATGACCGCTCCCCGCAAACTCCAATTGCGGCAGACCGCCGACGGCCTGCGCCTCTTCCAGATGCCGGCCGATCAAATCGAGTCGCTGCGTTCCAGCCATTTTACGTGGGATGGCCAGAGTGTCGCCGACCTGAATCGCGCGCTCGCCGAACATGCGCACGGAGGCAGCCTGGAACTGCAGATCGTGATGTCGCCCGGCGCGGCCTCCGAAGTCGGCTGGAAGGTGTTTTCCGGCGGCGGGAGTTACACCGCCGTTGGCTACCGGAACGGGGATCTCTTCGTCGACCGCACCCACTCGGGCCTCACCGATTTCAGCCCGACGTTTCCGCTGCGAACAGCCGTCCCGGTCGATACCGGCGGCAAACCGGTGGAACTGACGATCCTCCTGGACCGTTCGACGGTCGAAGTCTTCGGGCAATCCGGCCAGGTGGCGCTGACCAACCTCGTCTATCCACCCGCGGGGGCCGAAGGCGTCGAATTTTACGCCGCCGGGGGAAAACCGGGACCGGTGCGCGTGGACGTCTGGCAGCTACGCTCCACCTGGAAGTAAAATAAAGGATTTACAGGTATTTTACTGATTTTATCTTGACAGGTGTGGAGTTTCACGTCATGATCGCGGTGTAATGTCTGACAGTACCGGGTCCGTCTCGCGTCGGACCTTTGTGAAGACAGCGGGAGCATTGGCCGCGGCGCCGATGATCGTCCCCAGCACCGTATTGGGACAGCGTGCCGGCGCGGTGGCGCCGAGCGATCGGCTGGTGTTCGGCGGAATTGGCGTCGGCAGCCGGGGCGTGGCGTCGTTGGCCTGCATCCTCAGCTACAAGGACACCCGCTTTGTGGCCGTCGCCGACGTCCGCAACGATCGGCGGGAGAATATCAAGGCGCAGGTCGATAAGCGCTACCAGAATCACGACTGCGCGATGTACGCCACGCACGAAGAGCTGCTGGCGCGCAGCGATATCGATGGCGTCCTGATCGCCACGGGCGACCGCTGGCACACACCGATGTCGATTCTGGCCGCGCGGGCGGGCAAGGACATCTACTGCGAGAAGCCCTGCTCGATGACCATCGAGGAAAGCCAGGCTCTGGCCGCCGCCATTCGCCGCTACGGCGTGACCTACCAGGCGGGATGCCAGCGACGCAACGGCAAGAACTTCGTGTGGGCCGTCGGGATGGCCAGGGAAGGGAAGCTCGGCAAGCTGACGGCGGTGCACGCCAATGCGGGCACCCGGAAGTCCTGGGCGCCGACGACCACGCACGACTGGCTGGCGGCCGGGGCGGAGCCGCCCAAGCAAGTGGTGGATTGGGACCGCTGGCTGGGCCCCTCCCCCTGGCGTCCGTACAACCCGGCCTATGTGGCGGGGCGCTGGCGGGGCTTTTTCGACTTCCATGGCGGCGGGATTCTCGAGTGGGGGTCGCACACCGTCGATCTTTGCCAATGGGCGGCCGATTGCGACCTCACGCAGGCCGTGGAGTACGAGCCGCTGCCTGAAAACGATGAAGGCTACCGGCTCGATTGCCGGTATGCCAACGGCGTGAAGCTGGTGATGCGCGATTACGGATTCCTGGGCCTGGGCACCTGCGCCGTGCGATTCGAGGGCGACAACGGCTGGGTCGAGACGGCCGATAGCGGCCAGATGCGCGCGTCGGACAACCTGGCCACCGCGCTGCCTCCGCAGGAGGCCGGCGATGCCTTCAACCTCACCCTGCATTACCACTGGCGCGACTTCATCGAGTGCATCAAGACGCGCTCCCAGCCGCGTTCGAACGCGACCGGCACCGCCAATACCCACATCACCTGCCATGCCGCCTACATCGCCTGGCAGCTGGGCCGGAAACTGACTTGGGACGCCGCGAAGCAGGAATTCGCCGGCGACGCGGAGGCCAACCGGATGCGCTCGCGCGAGCGGCGCGAGCCGTGGCGCATCATCTAGGAGAGGAGACCCGGAACCATGCAGAATACCAGTTCGGTGACGGCCGTCCCGCCGCAATTTCAGGCGGATCCCTATCTCAAGATGGAGGAGCCGCAGCTCGTCGACATCGTGAAAGATCCGCAGTCGAGCGTCTTCCAGGTGAATATCGCTTGCCGGCGCCTGGCGGTGATCGGCACGGCGAAATCGGTGGCGCCGCTGGCCGCGCTGCTTTCGAACGAGAAGCTGGCGCACTACGCGCGGTATGCCCTGAAGCCGATTCCCGACCCCTCGGTGGACGATGCCCTTCGTGCCGCGTTGCCGGAGCTCAAGGCGCTGCTGCTGGTGGGCGTCATCAACACCATCGGCGACCGGCGGGACGCCGCAGCCGTGGAGCCCCTGGCTCGCCTGATGCGCCATTCTGACGCGGACGTGGCCGCCGCCGCGGCGGCATCGCTCGCGCTGATCGGCGGTCCGGCTGCGGCCAAGGCGTTGCAGGAAGGCCTGGCGAAGTCAAAGGGTCCGCAGCGGGAGCAAGTGGCTGCCGCCTGCCTGGTGTGCGCCGAAGGCCTGCTGGCGCAGGGCGACCGTCCGCGCGCACTCGCGTTCTACGATACCTTGAGCCATCGCGACATCCCGAAACCGGTGCGCTTTGCGGCCATGCGGGCGACCATCGCTGCCGAGAGCCGATAAGGCAGGCTGAAAAAACCTGCCCCACCGAAGCCGATCCGGGGCTACTTGATCTCCGCGCGGAGCGCCGCCCATTGGCGCGTCAGCCTGGCCAGGGAGGCGCGCTTGGCCGTCGCGGCGGCGACCACTTGCGAGGTCGGCGTCACATCGGCCGATTCCACGGTCCGCATCAGGTTCTCGAGCGCCGCGGTCACGCTTGCCAGGGTATCCGGCCCGGATGGCGCGGCCCCACGGCCCCCACGACCACCACCGCCCGCACCTTCGATCGCCTGGACCCGCTTCGCCAGATCGCCGCTCAGAGTCTCCCGTGCCGCGCGAATCTCCTGCATCGTCTTCTGCGCCGCCAGGATGTCCTCATAGAGCGCTTTCGAAAGCGTGTACTGCTGCTGCAGGCCGAGTAAAGGCGTCTTCACCCGCGGATCCATCTTCAGCACCAGCGGCTGCGAGTACGTCTTGCCGTCCACCATCAGCTTCACGGTGTAGCGCCCCGGCGCCGCCCAGATCGAGGTGGTCGATAGGGGCGTATCGTGTGCGATCGCCTGCATGCCGTAGCCGCCCCCGCGGCCACCACTGCCCGGGATCGGCGTATAGTGCATGTCCCACAGGACGCGGTGCATTCCGGACGTCGCGGGCAGGCTGTGCTCCGGCCGCACCCAGTACTTGGGAATCGCGAGCATCGGGTCGACCGGCGGGACCACGTCGGTGCTCGCGTAGCGCCGCACCAGCGCTCCTGCCGCATCGTGGATCTCGATCGTCACCGGCCCCGACGGCGCGGCGCCCAGGAAGTAGTCGATGATCGCGCCGTCCGGCGGGTTGGCAGCGCCCGGCTCATCGGGAGGCAGCGGCGTATCGGTGTTCATGTCCCAGCGGACCCGGATCGCCGTTTCGGGCTTGTACAGATAGGCCGGGGCGGCGGCGCTTTCAGAGCCGATCTGCCGCAGCGGCGTGATGTCGTCGAGAATCCAGAAGCCGCGGCCGTGCGTGGCGGCGATGAGGTCGTCGTCTTTGATGGTGATGTCCCGCACGGAGCTGGCGGGCATGTTGAGCCGCAGGGATTGCCAGTTGTCGCCGTCATCGAACGAGACGAAGACCGCTCGTTCGGTCGATGCAAACAGCAGGCCCTTCTTCTTGGGGTCTTCGCGGACCGCGTCTACCGGTGCGTCCTCGGGCAGGCCCTTGACGATCTCGGTCCAGGTCTTGCCGCCGTCGTGCGTGCGGAAGATGTGCGGCCGCATGTCGTCGAGCCGCAGCGTGTTGATGGCGGCATACGCGGTGAGCGCGTCGAAGTGGCCCGCGTCGAGAAGCGAAACCTTCATCCACGCGCCGATCGCGGAGGGCGTGACGTCTTTCCAGTGGAGGCCGCCATCCGCGGTGGTCTGGATGAGGCCGTCGTCCGTGCCCGCCCAGATGCGGTTGAGGTCGAGCGGCGAAGGCGCCAGGGCGTAGATCACGCCGCGCCGCGCGGGCTTGGCCGATTCTTCGTCGCGATACTTGCCGATGCTCGCCGGCGGTTCCCATGTCGTGCGCGTGAGGTCTGGGCTCACCTGCGTCCAGCTCTGTCCGCCGTCGCGCGTCTTCCAGACTGTGTTCGCACCGAAGAACAGCACGTGCGGATCGGCCTGCGAGAACACCAGCGGCGCCGTGCGCAGGGTGCGGAAATCGGCCGTGCGGATGGGCTTCGGCGCCACGTTCGCTACCTGCCCCGTGCGCCGGTCGTAGCGCGTCACTTTGCCGCCGAATACGAGATCGGGGTTGAGCGGATCGGGCACGGCATAGCCGTACTCTTCGACGCCCACGGGATGCCACTCGCGGAAGGTGATCTCGCCGTCGTTGCCCCGGCTTGCCACGCACGCCGAGCCGCTTTCCTGCTGGCCGCTGCATACGCGGTACGGCCAGGCGTTGTCGGTATTGGCGTGATACATCTGCGCGGTCTGCTGGTTGTACCAGGAGCTCCAGGATTCGCCGCCGTTCACCGTGATGATGGCGCCCTGGTCACTTACCAGCAGGATGATCTGGGGATGGTTGGGGTTGATCCAGCCGCCCTGGTAATCGTCGCCGCCCGGAGCGCCGCGGATGCCTGTCCAGGTCTTTCCGCCGTCGGTAGACTTCCAGGTGACGACGCTGGTGACGTACACCACATCGGCATTCTTCGGATCGGCCAGAGGCACCGAGACGTCGCCGCCGCCGATTCGCTGCGCGGGCCGTGCGTCGGTGGTGGCACGGACCCAGTGCTCGCCCGCGTCATCCGAGCGGAAAATGCCGCTGCTCCGGCCGATCGCGACCGAAGCGTACAGCCGCTTTGGATTCGCCGGCGAGATCGCCAGGTTCGCCTGCACGAAGCCGTCGGCGCCCGACGGAATGCCCTGCGTCAGCGGATGCCACGTGCTGCCGCCGTCGGTGGATTTGAAGATGCCGCCGCCCGGTCCGCTCCATGCGCCGTTCTCCCAGGGGCCCTGGCGCGCTTCCCACAGGGAGGCGTAGACGACGTCGGGGTTCGACGGGTCGATCTTCACGTCGTTGGCGCCGGTGTTTTCATCCTTGCCGAGCACCTTCTCGAAGGTGCGGCCGCCGTCCGTCGAGCGGTAGACGCCGCGCTCGGGATTCGGCCCGTAGGGGTGGCCCAGCACCGCGACGAAGATGCGGTCGGGATTGTGCGGATCGATGGCGATCTGCGGAATCTGCTGCCCGTTGCGCAGGCCGAGGTGCGTCCAGGTCTTGCCGGCGTCGGTGGATTTGTAGATGCCGTCGCCCGTGGAGAGGTCGGGGCGCTGCAGGCCCTCGCCGCTGCCCACGTAAATCACATTGGGGTCGGAGGGTGAAACCGCCACCGAGCCGATCGAGCCGGTGGGCTCGGAATCGAAGATCGGGTTCCAGGTGCGACCGTAGTCTGTGGTCTTCCAGACGCCGCCATTGCACACGCCGATGTAGAAAACATTCGGCTCGCCTGGGACGCCCGAGGCCGACCGCGTGCGGCCCGCACGCAGCGGACCGATGGAACGCCATCGCATTTCGGAGAAAAGACTGGGATCGTAGGAAGCGGCAAAGGCCACCGAGATCGCAAACAGGGCCAGAGCCGGTACGCGCAAACGGATCATTCGAAAAGTATAGCGAAGCCGAGCGGCCTGCTAGAAATCGAAGCGGTCGATATTGGCGCGATTGAAGATGACGGGCTTGCCCAGCAGCACCTGTCCGTTGCGCACCTCGATGCGGCCCAGGCGTCCGGCATCGAATGCGGAGGTGTCCGCCTTGATGCGTCCTTCGGCCAACTGCGTGGCCGTGTTGACGGTGAGGTATCCCAGGTCCCTCGTGTTCCACAGCACCACAGCCTGCACCACGCCATCGTGCACGTAGCGCTTATTGAGATTAGGCAGGGAAAGGCCGATCACGTCCACGTCCTTGCGGCCTGCCTGCCGGACAGCTTCGGCCGCACCCGGCACGGCGGCGGTGGCGATCGAGATGAAAAGCTTCACGTCCGGATAGGCCTTCAGCACGGCCTGCGTCTCGGCGAAGGCTTTGTCGCGGTCATCGTCGCTCGGCCGGATGGTCGCGAGCTTCATCCCCGGGTACTTCGTCATCCGCTGCTTGATGAAATCGATCCACTGGTTCTGATTCGCGGCGCTCAATGCGCCGGTAATGATGGTGTACTCGCCCTTGCCGCCGAGCAGCCGCGAGCCTTCGTCCGCCAGGGTCTCTCCGATCCCCTGAGCGGTCGCCTGGTTGATGAAGAAATCGCGCGCGTCGGGTGCCGCGTCGGCGTCCCAGGTCAGGACCTTGATGCCGCGCGAGCGGGCCTTGCGCAGCACCGTCGAAATGCTGTCGGCGTTCTCCACGGCCACCGCGATGACGTCCACGCCGCGCGTGATCCAGCCTTCCACGACTTCGTTCTGGCGGGCGGCATCGAGATCCGTCGGACCGTCCCAGATCAGCTCCACGCCGGCTTCGCGCGCGGCCTCTTCGGCGCCTACCCGGCAGCTTGCGAAGTAGGGGTCGCCCTTGGCCTTGGGCATCATGCCGATGACCAGGTGGCGGCCCGTCTTGACCGCCGCGGCAGCCGCCGGAGGCCCGCCCGAAGGCGCGAGCGAATGCACCAGCCAGACGTTGGTGCCCGCGACAATCAACGATCCGGCCAGGATCGCGCCGCAAAGAATGGCAAGTTGCGAATTCCTCATGGGAGGGTTCTCCTCGAGACTTTGTGATTCCTCCGGCGCCGCGCGCAGGCGTCCGAGCGCGATCGAAGCGACCAGCACCACGCCCGTCAGCACGCCGGTCATTTCCGCCGGCAGCGCCGCCAGCCTGAGGCCGTTCTGCAGCACCGAAATCGAAAACAGCCCCAGCACCGTGCCCCATACCGTGCCGCGTCCGCCGAAGACCGACGTGCCACCCAGCACCACGGCGGTGATGGCCGCCAGTTCGTAGCCGGTGCCGGCGTCCGACTTCGCCTGCCCCAGGTGCGCCACGTAAACGATCGCCGCCGCGCTCGATACGAAGCCCGACAGCACGTAAACCAGCGCCAGCCTCCGCTCCACCGGGATGCCGGCCCATCGAGCGCCTTCCGAGCCGAAGCCGATCGCGTAGAGCGTGCGCCCGATCGCCGAACGGTGCAGCAGCACGTAGTACGCGGCGATCGCCGCCAGCAGCACGGGAAATTGTACGGGCACTACGCCGCCCAGGTAGCCCTGCCCGAGCGCCAGGAACCAGCCGGGAAAGCCGCTATAGTTCACCGCGCCGTGCGTCACGCCCTCGGCGATGCCGCGGAACGTCGAGTAGGAGCCCAGCGTCACGATGATCGGGGGGATCCGCATCCGCGTGATGAGCGCTGCGTTCAACGCTCCGCCAGCCAAGCCGATGGCGAGTGCCAGCGCTGCCGCCGCGGCGATCGGCCAGCCCCAATCGTGCCACGCCGCGCCGAACGTCACGGCCGCCAGGCCCATCATCGAGCCTACCGAGAGGTCGATACCGCCCGTCACCATCACCGGCGTCAGCGCCAGCGCGAGCAGCCCGAGTTCCACGCTGAGCCGCACCACTTCGAAGAAATTTCCGGCCGTGAAGAAGTTTTCGCCGAGCTGCGAAAAGATGGCGACTTCTGCTGCCAGCAGGAACAGCAGCACCCATTCGCCGTTGGGGAACCAGCGGCGGCCCCAGGGCCTATGCTCTTTGAGCCGCAGTGTCGCCTGCATGGCTCCTCTCCCGCCGCCGCAGTGCGTCGATCGCCACCGCCGCCAGAATGATCGCGCCCTGCAGGGCCCGCTCCCACCAGGCGCTAATCCCGAGGAAAATCAGCGCCGGCCCGATCATCCCCAGCAGCACCACCCCGAGGACCGTGCCCGATACCGTCCCGCGCCCGCCGGTGACGGACGTGCCGCCTACGATCACGCTGGCGATCACCTCCAACTCCAGGCCGATCCCCGCGTTCGCCGGAATCTGGTTGAACCGCACCGCGTTGAAGAGCGCGGCGAAGCCCGTGAGCGCCCCCGTTGCCGTGAGCACTACAAACACCACGCGTGCCGGGTCGATGCCTGCGAGGCGCGCCGCCGCTGCATTCGAGCCCGTGGCGTAAACCGCGCGGCCCGCCGCGAGGTTGCGCAGCCCCCAGGCCATCGCTGCCACCACCAGTGAGGCCGCGGCCACCGTAATCCACTCGCTGGCCGCCTGCGAATGGCCGAACCACTGGAAGCCGGGCGGCAGGTTGTCGACCCACGCGCCCTGGCTGATCCAGCGCAGTCCGTCGCGCAGCGCCACCATTGACGCCAGGGTCACCACGATCGAAGGAATCCCGCCGTAGGCCGTCAGCGCGCCGTTGAGCGCACCCATTGCCGCGCCGGCCAGGCACGCCGCTACGCCCGCCACCGCCACCGGCATTCCAGCCTTGGCCGCCAGCCCCGCCACCATGCTGGCGATCGCGAACTGCGAGCCCACCGAGATATCGATCTGGCCGGTGAGGATCACGAGCGTCATCCCCATCGCCACGATCAACACCGGCAAATTGGACATGGTGATGTCCACCAGGTTGGCCATGGTGAAGAAGCCCGGCGCCGCGACCGCCAGCACGGCCGAGAGTGCCGCAATCGCAGCCGCCAGCGAAAGCTCGCGGCGGTAGTGGCCCAGCCTCACGCAGCCGCCCCCTGCCCGAGCGCCAGCCCGAGAATCCGCGGCTGGCTGGCCTCTCCGCGTGACAGCACGCCCACCACCATGCCGCCGCGCATCACCGCGATGCGGTCGCTCATCCCCAGAATTTCCGGCATCTCCGACGAGATCATAAGGATGGCGACGCCGCGCGCGGCCAGGTCCGCCATCAGCGCATGAATTTCGGACTTCGACCCGACGTCCACGCCCTGCGTCGGCTCGTCGAGAATCAGCACCTTGGGTTCGATCGCGAGCCATCGCGCCAGCGCCACCTTCTGCTGGTTGCCGCCCGAAAGCGACCCGGCCTCGGCGTAGAGCGACGGCGTCTTGATCCGCAGGCTCTCGACAAAGCGGCGGGCTACCGTGCGTTCGCGTCCGGCGTCGACCAGCCCCCGGCGCGATACCGCTCCGAGACTCGCCAGCGTGGCGTTCTCGGCGATCGCCATCTCGAGCACCACGCCATGCTGCCGCCGGTCTTCCGGGACGTAGCCGATGCCGAGCCGGATGGCGTCCGCGGGCGAGCCAATCCGCACCGCGCTCCCGCCGATCCGCACTTCGCCTTCGTCCGCCGGAGTGAGCCCGAATAGCGTCTCGGCGAACTGCGTGCGCCCGGAGCCGACCAGTCCCGCCAGTCCGACGATTTCGCCGGCACGCAGAGCGAGGGTGACGCCGCGCACGCCCGCGGCCTGTGAGCCCACGCCGCGCGCCTCCAGGACCACCCCCCCAACCGGAACCTCGCTCTTCTGGAAGATGGCCGAAACTTCGACGCCCCACCATCAGGCGGATCAGTTCCGCGCGATCGACCTCGCCCATCGCTCGGGTGGCGACCGAGTTGCCGTCGCGCAGCACGGTGACGCGTCCGGCGATGGCCGAGATCTCTTCCAACCGGTGCGAGATGTAGATGATGCCGGCGCCGCGCTGCCGCAGGTTGCGAATCACGGCGAAGAGGCGGTCCACCTCGCGCTCGGTAAGCGAGGCGGTGGGCTCGTCGAGAATCAGCACCCGCGCGTTGGCGCCGATGGCCTTGGCGATCTCGAGGATCTGCTGCTCCGGCATGCTGAGCGTCTCGACCAGCCGTTCCGGATGAAGATCGCTGCCCGCCAACTCGAGCAACTCTCGTGCCCGCGCGGCCCGCGTCTTCCAATCGAGCCGCCGCCAGGCTCCGCCGCCTTCGAGCGAGAGCGCGATGTTCTCCATCACCGTGAGATGCGGAAAGAGCGCCGGCTGCTGATAGACCGTCGCGATCCCGAGCGTTCGTGCGACTGCGGGACTGTGATGGGGCACCGGCGCCCCATCCACCGCGAGCGTCCCGGAATCGGGCGGGAGAGCTCCGGAAATGATCTTGATCAGGGTGGATTTGCCCGCGCCGTTTTCGCCCACCAGCGCGTGGACTTCGCCCGCGCAGAGGTCGAACGACACGCCGCGCAGCGCCTGGACTCCAGCGAACGACTTGGTTATGCCGACAGCTTCGAGCAGAGGCATCGAGTCGCAAACATTATATGCCGGGCTCGGGTAGCTCTTGGCACTCCGCCGCGAATCCACATATGATGCAGTTGTGAATCGAAGAGAACTGCTTCGCGGCCTGATTGCGGCCGCCGGGCTCGGCAAGGCCTGGAGCGCGCCCGCTGCCCATACCTTCGGATGGAAGGACGAACACTTCCTGCTGGATGATGCGCCGTTCCTCATCCGCTCGGGCGAGATGCACTATCCGCGGGTACCACGCGAGTACTGGCGCGACCGCATGAAGAAGATGAGGGCGCTCGGCCTCAACACGCTCTGCACTTACATCTTCTGGGATCTGCACGAGCCCCGGCCCGGCAACTTCGATTTCACGGGCAATCTCGATATCGCCGAATACATCCGCACGGCGCAGAGCGAGGGACTGTGGGTGCTGGTGCGGCCCGGTCCGTACATCTGCACCGAGTGGGATTTCGGCGGCCTGCCCGGCTGGCTCCTGGCCGATCCCTCGATGAAGGTGCGCAGCGCCGATCCGAAGTTTCTCAAAGCCGCTCACCGCTACATGGCGCAGGTGGGCAAGCAACTCGCGCCGCTACAGATCACGCGCGGCGGCCCCATCGTGATGGTGCAGGTGGAAAACGAGTACGGCTCCTTCGGTAAGGACAAGATCTACATGAACGCTGTCCGCAGGATGATCCAGGACGCGGGCTTCGATGTCACGCTTTACACGTCCGATGGCTCGGGCGCGCGCAACCTGGCCGGCGGCACGCTCGATGGCCTGCTCTCCGTGATCAATTTCGGCGACACCAGCAATACCGAGCGCGAATTCGCGAACTTCGCCCGCTTTCGCACCAACGTGCCGCGCATGTGCGGCGAGTATTGGGCCGGCTGGTTCGACCACTGGGGCGAGAAGCACCACACTACCGCGGCCGGGCGCAGTGTCCGCGGCGTGGAATGGATGCTCTCGCAGGGCATCTCGTTCAATCTCTACATGGCGCACGGCGGGACGACGTTCGGCTACATGCCGGGCGCCAATTTCGGACCTGCCTACCAGCCCGATACTTCGGCGTACGATTACGATGCGCCCATCGATGAGGCCGGCCGCCTCACTGAGAAGTTTCGCGTCTACCGCGAGACCATCGTGAAGCATCTGCCCGCGGGCGAAACGCTGCCGGAGCCGCCGGCGCCGCTGCCGATGATCGAAATCCCGCGCTTCGAGCTGAAGGAATCGGCGCCGCTCTTCGCGAGTCTGCCGAAACCGCGGCACTCCCAAGAGCCGCTCACCATGGAGGCCCTCGGGCAGGATTACGGCTTCGTCCTCTATCGCAGGAAGCTCGGCAAGGCCGCCAAGGGTACGCTCGAAATCCCGGACTTCCGCGACTATGCCGTCATCTGCCAGGGTTCGAAGCGGCTCGGCGCACTCGACCGGCGGCTGAAGCAGACCAGCCTCGAGGTGGACCTCAATGGCGACCAGCCCCTCGACATCCTGGTCGAAAACATGGGCCGAGTCAACTTCGGGCCCGAGTTGGTGCGCGACCGCAAGGGCATTCTCAGCAAGGTGACGCTGGGCGGGGAGGAACTGCGCGGCTGGGAGATTTACCCGCTGCCGCTGGCGAGCCCCGGCCAACCGGCCTTCGGCAGCGAGCACGCCGGCGCGCCCGCGCTCCATCGCGGCGCCTTCGAAATTTCCGCACCCGGCGATACTTTCCTCGACCTCCGCGGCTGGGGGAAGGGCATGGTCTGGATCAACAGCCGCTGCCTCGGGCGCTATTGGGGTATCGGGCCGCAGCAGACCCTCTTCCTGCCGGCGCCATGGCTGAAGCGTGGGACGAACGAGGTGGTCGTGCTCGATCTCGAGGACGGTACGGAGCGCTCCATCGCCGGGCTGAAAGATCCCGTCTACCAGACACCCGCCTGACGGGTTTCACACACTCCGGAAGGGCGCTGGTTCGAATCGCACCGACCGCTCCGGCGCCCGGACGCTACCCTGAGATCCGGAGGCCTATACATGAGAGTCAACATCGGTGATACGGAGCAAAAGATTCGCCTGGGCATCGGCTCGGCCGCCGCGGCGGCCGCAATCTATGCGCCTTTGCGATACAAGTGGAAGGGTGTGTTGAGCGCGGTTGCGGCGACTCAGTTGATCGCCGGCATGACCGGCTTTTCTCCGTTCAAGAAGGCGATGGGGCTGGGAAGACGCTAATCCCAGCTACCAGAAACCGTTTTGAAAAACCGGTTTGCGGCAGGAGCGGCAGAAGTCGGGGCCCTTTACGTCCAGCCGCTCCACCGCGTGACTGGAGGCCATCACGCACTGCCAGTCTCCGCAATGGCGCAAACCGAAGGTATGGCCCAATTCGTGGACGGATTCCTTCACCAGCCGCTCGCGTAGCAGCTCTTCGCGCGGCGGCAAGCCGTAGTAATCCTCTTTGAGCCGCGCCATCGAAACCACCGCGCAATTGCCGTCGAGCTGAGCCTCGCCGAAAACGAACGTCAACACGGGGACGTAGAGATCGCACGACGTCACTCCGAGCACGCGCACGTGCGGATCGCATACCCGCTCCATGCGCTGCAGGATGGCGGTTGAATGATACTGTCCACGCCGGCCGTCCTGGGCGAAGCCGATCTCGATCGTCTCCGGCCGGATCTGGCACGGCGTACGAAAGGTCTGGGCCAGTGTGGCAGCCAGGTGCTCCAGCACTTCCAATCCCGGTGCTGCACCCGACTGGCCGTCCGCCAGCGGGATGATATGGATCGGCTTCACCTCAGACCGTAGCGGCGGAGCTTGTTATAGAGCGTTGTACGGTCGATATCCAGGATTCGCGCCGCCCGCGAAAGGTTGTGTTGCGTTTCCCGCAGTACGCGCTCGATGTGGACGCGTTCCACGTCCTCCAGGGTCCGCCCGCCGCGCGGATCTTCGGCCTGGAGCTGGAAGGAAAAGTCCGCCGGGCGGATATCCGTTCCGCGGCCCACCACCAAAGCGCGCTCCACGGCGTTCTCGAGTTCGCGCACATTGCCGGGCCAGTCGTGCCGCATCAGCAGTTCGAGCGCCTCCGCGGTGATCTGCGGGACCGGCCGGCTGGTGGCCATGCAGAACTTGTTCAGGAAGTGATTGACCAGGAGCGGAATGTCCTCGCGACGGTCGCGCAGGGGCGGCAGGTCAATGCAGAAGACGTGCAGCCGGTAGTAGAGGTCCGGCCGGAAGCTGCCCGCCTTCACCAGCGTTTCCAGGTTCTTGTTGGTGGCCGCGATGCAGCGGAAATCCACCTTGATCTGCTGGTTGCCCCCGACCCGCACGATCTCCTTCTCCTGCAGCACGCGCAGCAGGTCGGTCTGCGTCTTCAGGCTGATGTCGCTGATCTCGTCGAGGAAGACCGAACCGCCGTCGGCCACTTCGAACTTGCCCTTCTTGCGGTACTGCGCGCCGGTGAACGCACCCTTCTCGTGGCCGAACAGCTCGCTTTCGAGCAGCGTTTCGGTGAGCGCGCCGCAGTGGATCGTCACCATCGGCATGTAACGACGGGGGCCGGCGGCGTGGATGGCGCGCGCCACTACTTCCTTGCCGGTTCCGCTCTCGCCCGTGATCAGCACCGTGGCCTCGGTGGGAGCCACCATTTCGATCAGCTCCGTCACCTTCTTCATGGCTGGACTGCGGCCGATCAGCTCGGTTCCGGGCTGCACTTCCTGCAGGTTCTCGCGCAGTCTCGCCACCTCATGGCGGGCGTGGCGATGCTCCATCGCTTTCGAAACCAGGTGCGAGAGCTCGTCCGGATCCACCGGCTTGGTGATGTAGTCGTAGGCTCCGAGCTTCAACGCCTGCACGGCTGTGTCCACCGACGCGTAGCCGGTCATGATCACCACGGTCAGGTCAGGATCAGCCTCCCGCAGCCGGGCCTGCAGCTCCATTCCATCCATGCCCGGCATCTTGATATCGATCAGCGCGATATCGAACTGCTGCTGCTGCACGACCTCCAGAGCTTCGCGCGCGCCGCCCACCGGCTTGGTTGTATAGCCCTCACTGGCAAACCATTTGCCGAGCGAGTCTCTCACCACCAGCTCATCGTCCACGATGAGAATACGGCCCTTCGTCTTCACGGATTGCGTAGGCTCCGTTGCTGTTGCCATAGGTCCTCCCGGATCCTGTCCCCCGTCGTTGACACTCACTTCCCCATTACCCCTGAAGTGACTGC
Organism: Terriglobia bacterium; assembly: GCA_963796675.1. Lineage (GTDB taxonomy): Bacteria > Acidobacteriota > Terriglobia > Bryobacterales > Bryobacteraceae > CAWCDJ01. The sequence goes on along the minus strand of CAWCMS010000005.1, from coordinate 398,024 downwards.
TGTCGATACCGGCAGCGCTATCTCGAATTCGGTTCCTTCTCCCGGAGTGGAGCGGACCAGGATCTCTCCCGCGTGCTGCTCCACGATGCTATGGGCCACCGCTAACCCAAGGCCTGTGCGGTTTTGATCCTCTTTCGTTGTAAAGAAGGGGTCGAAGATATGCGGCAGCACGTCGGCCGGGATGCCGCTGCCTGTGTCCTTCACTTCCACTGCGCACTGCTCGGTCTCCGGATTGAGCGAAGTCGACACGGTTACTTTGCCGCCCTTCGGCATCGACTCCGACGCATTGACCATCAACACCACAATCACCTGCTGGATCTGGTTGGCGTCGCAATCCACCGGAGGCAGATCGGGCGCCGCTTCCTCGGTCAGCTCGATGTTCTGCATCTCGAGCTTATGCTTCAACAGCACCACGGCGCGGTGCACGATCGTGTTCAAGTCGTTGGGTTCGCGATGGCTCGGCGCCTGCCGCGAGAAGGTCAGCAGGTTCTTTACCAGGTCGCCGCACCGTTTGCTTTCCCGCTCGATGGTCTGCAGCTGCTCCACCAGTTCATCGCGCGTGGGAAGGTCGTGCTTTTGCACCTCGCGCAGCACCAGACGCGCGTAAGTCAGGATGCCGAACAGCGGGTTGTTGATCTCATGCGCTACCGTGGCGGCGAGCTTGCCGATCGATGCCATCTTCTCGGAACTGAGCAACGTCTTGTGGACGCGCTCGAGCTCCGCGGTTTTGCGCCGCACCTGCTCTTCGATGCGCGATTGCTCTTCGTCTACCTCGGCCGTCATCTTGTTGAACGAGGCCGCCAGGTCGCCCAATTCGTCGTCCGACCGCACGGGGAGGCGGTATTTCAGGTCGCCGCCCGCCACCCGGTGGGTGCCGTCGATCAGTTCCTTCACCGGCCGGTAGACCACGAACCACATGAATACCACTGCCGCCAGGCACCCGAGCACGATGGCTGCGATCAGGAACCAGCGCAGGGTGGTTTGATGGTGCTGGATCTGCTCATCCACCGTGGCCAGCGACAGGTTGGCGTCGATCACTCCCAGGATCTGCTGCGACGCCGGATGCACATGGCAGGAGGCATTCGTGCAGTCCGGCGAATTGTCGATCGGGCGGATCACCGCCAGCAACCGGTGACCCTGGCGGTCGGTGAAGATGCGGGCGCGGTCCGGACGCTCGAGCTTGGTGAGCGGCTGGGATTGTGCGTGGCATCCATAGCAGGCTTCGGCCTTGATATCGACCACAGAGCCCGCTTCCCGGGTATCGGTCGAAAGCGTGATGCGGCCTTCTTTGTTGAAGATGCGGATGCGCTGGATGCCCGGCTCGCTGCCCAGTTGCTCGATGACATTGAGCAGGGCCTCGCGATCGTTGTGCAGCATCTGGTAGCGCGTGCTGTGGAAGATGACGTCGGCGACCCGGTAGGCGGACTGTTTCACCAGATCTTCGGAGTTCTGCCGCTCCATCTTCAGGTTGATGGCGCCGAACAACGTGAAGAAGGCCGCTGTGGCCGTGGTCACGCAAACCACAAGCTTGGCGGCTAAACCAAAACGGATTTTCGCGGCTGCTCTCATCCCACCACGACCGGATCCGCCTCCTCTTTCTCCTTCTCCCGAACGGTGTGTTCCCGTTCGTGCTCCTCGAAGATCGGGAAGTAGCCCGCGATCAATCGATAGAACGCGAAGCCTGCGGCGCAGATCGAAAGAGTAACCGCAATTTCACTCCAGCGCGGCACGTAGTGTACGCCCGATCCGGCCTCCAGGCCGGTGGTTCCGACGTTGAGCCGGTTGGCGATGAATCCGAAGACCACCATCACCGCGCAGGCATACAGCGCGCCCGGCCGCATCCGTACCTTGCGGGAGTACAGCAGCACCGTGGGCGTCAGCAGGAGCAGTATTTCCAACCCGAAGAGCCACGTCTCCATGCGGTTTCGCGCCAGCAGAGGCAAGGCTCCGCGGTGCGCCAGGTCGAGGAAACGGATCCAGAGGTACACGCTCAGAATCACTGCCAACACACGAGCCATGCTCGCCAATAGCGGCAACTCGAGCGCCCGTCCGAAGGTGCGGCTGCTGTGCCACGATTCGAAAATCGTCATCGCCAGCCCCGCCGCGATCGACGAGATGTAGAAGAGCAGTGGCAGCAGCGGGGTGTACCACAGCGGATAGAGCTTCTCCGGCACGATCAGGAACAACGTGCCGAGCGAACTCTGGTGCAGGGTGGAAAGCAGCACGCCCAGAATCATCAGCGGCACGGAGATGCGGTGGATCCATTCGGTGGGCTTATGCCAGCCGAATTTTTCGAACACCACCGGGATGAATTCGAGGAACAGGACCGAGGTGTAGAGGGTCACGCACCACGCCACTTCGAACATGACCGAGTGCGGATTCCACATCACCAGCGGGTGCCACAAACGGTCCGGCCGGCCCAGGTCGTACAACAGCCCGACCACCACCAGGACGTATCCCAGAAACGCCGTCAGAATCGCCGGACGCAGCACCGGCTTGTATCGCTCGACATTAAAAATGTGGACGATGGCTACCAGGGTGAATCCGCCGGCAGCCAAACCGACGCCGCACATTACATCGAAGGAGATCCAGAGGCCCCACGGGAAATGGTCGCTCAGGTTCGTCGACCCGCCCAAGCCATGGAAGATCCTCAGATAGGTGGCATAGAGCCCGCTTAACATTAGTGCCGCGAAGATCGCACGCCAAACAGTCAACTTAGGGAGTCTGCGGCTCATTTACGCTTGCCCTCCGCCTTAGCTACTTCCTCGCGCCGGTTGCTAATCCACCAGATGCCGCCCAGCAGAACGGTGCCGGTCGAGACCACGTCGGGCAGCAGTTCGAGCACCCGCCAGGTGGTATCGGGCAGAGGTTCCTGCGGAACGCCCGTGCGCAGCCCGATCTGTTCGAACGGCACCGCGGAAAGGTACAACACCGAGGTTCCGCCCACTTCCGTAATGCCGTAGATCTTCTGGTAATATTGGCCGGGCTTTTCGGCCAGACGCTGATGGGCCTCGGCGATCAACGCATCGCGGTCGCCGAGTTTGGTCGCGCCTACCGGGCAGGCTTCGGCGCACGCCGTCAGCTTGCCTTCGGTCTGCCGTTCGTAGCACATATCGCACTTCCGCATGCGGGGAAGTACACTCGTCCATTCGTACGATGGAATCTGGAACGGACAAGCCTGCATACAGTAGCGGCAGCCCATGCACTTCTCTGCATCGTAGGTGACCGGGCCCAGCGCGGTCTTTTGTAGCGCACCCACCGGGCACACCGAGACGCAAGCCGGCTTCAGGCAGTTCATGCACAGGCGGCGGGCGTAGTGGTCGCCGTGCGTTTCCACCACGGTCAGCTTGTGCGCCGAGATCATCTCCTCCGCGGCGATTTTATCGTCGTACGGGAGTCCCCAGCGCTGAGCACAGGCCGATTCGCACGCTTTGCAGTCGATACAGAGGGTGCTGTCGTACAAGATGGCTTTCGACATATAAAGACCCTCTTCTCCTTTTTAACAGATATTCACCTGAAGGTGTAGCAAAAATTTACAGGGCGGGCTGCCCCGGGTTCAGACCGTGAGAAAGAACTCACTGGTCGTCTGCTTCCAGTCGGCGTCGGGCAGACCGGCCAGAAGGTCATCGGCAGGACGTCCGCCATCGGCCGCGACTGCGCCGGCCAGAGAGGGCTGCCGAGCATACAGGCGCTCCACCGCGTCGCGCATCCATTCCCGAACCAGACCCTTGGGAACGAGGTTTCGAGAGGTATTCTCCTCGTCCGGAACATGTACCGAGATCAGCCAGCCTTTGCCGTAGGGATCTTGTTTCAGGGATGTCGGATTGCTCAACAGGTCGCTGTTGATTTCCAATACTTCGCCTTCGGTCGGAGAGACCATTTCGGTCTTCTGGCCGTCGCGGAAGAATGAGAGCACGTTCTGTCCCTGCCGGATCCACGTCCCCGGTTTGGGCAATTCGATCCGTTCCAGCTTTCCCAGCATCGCGGCCGCGAATTCGTCGGCGCCTACTCGGACAACATTCTTTCTTTCCCGCACCAGCCAGCTGTGGCCTGCATGATAAGAGAGTTTCTCCGGAACGAGAAAACCATCTACATAGTCGCCGCCAAGCATGGCCGGGACCGAGCTGCGCTCTTCCACCATCACGGTGTGAAGCGCCTTCCGACGATTCAGGAAATAGTCGAGAACGATGAACCCCAGGAACGTTGCGAGAACTAGTAGGACTGTCATAAGTTGCCTTCCTTTCTTCGTCTCTGTAAAGGGCAATTGAAAGTCCAAACAGCGGGGTTTTTTACCTCTTTATCCGTTGTGAAATCATGCATCTACGAGCTGCGGTATTTCGCAACGGTGGGGCGTTGTGGTGTTTTGCGATAGGGGTATGTCGACAAATGATGCTGCGGACCTGTGAAATCAGACAGATAGATCCGCTGTTGTAGAATCCTTCACGCCTGTCGTGATTCCAGACAGAAAAGGCGAAGACGTCCGCTCGACTGCTACGGGAGCACGACCACCGGGGCACGCCAGAAGCTGAATTTCTGCCCGGTCGGATCGAGGACGCTCACCTGGCAATCGTAACGGCCCGGCGCTAGCTTCGCCAAGGGCACGTCGAAGCGCAGCGGCAGCGCCTTGGACTTCGGGTTTAGCCCTTCGTTCACCTCGAGCGGCGCGGTTTCAAAGGCCTTGAGCTTGCCGTGATAGAAGCTCACCGTCGCCACCAGCGGCTGCGTGGTCTCGGCGGTCGGCTCGTAGGCCTCCAGGTATACGTACATATCCTGGCCTTTGCGGAAGACCCGGGTCACGCTCGGGATCAGCCGCTTGTTGTCCTGCACCAGGGGATCTTCGGCCAGCAGCTTCTTGTCCTTTTCAGCCGTATAGACAGCCGTGCTCAGGTCCTGGCGCTGGTTGCTCAGCACCACGGCGCTGATGGGGAGGCGCTTCTGTTCGGTGGTCAGGTCGGGGATGACAAACTTCTGCTCGAAGGTCCCCATCTTGCCGCTTTCGTTTTCGCGAGCCAGCACCTTGATCGTGTACGTGCCGGGGGCCAGCGTGAAGCCCGTATTGTAGGCAATGGTGGTCTTGGCAAGCTGCGCGACGGTCTCGCCCTTCAGCTTGATATCGCTGATGTCGCGGACGTTGCCCTGCGTTTGCCCTTTGGCGTCTTTGACTTCGCCGATCCAGTCGATCTTGGTGCTTTCGGCGCCGCCGTGCTTGGCCAGTTCGAAATCGCTCCCCGGCACCTTGATGGTCACGGGCACGAAGTAACGGTCGCGGGCCATGCGGAAGTAGTTGACCTCCATGGCGATGGTCAGATCCGTCATGGGGTCGCCCAGCATCAGCGCTTCCTGAAGCTGTCGTTCCTTATCACTCGAGTTAAACTGCCGGAATTCCTTGCCGGCGAAATAGCCCTGCCGGTAATCGAGCTTGCCGATGCGCGCGGAAAGCGCCGGCGAGGCGCTCAGCTTGATGCGGCGGTAGCGGCCGTCGAGCTTCGAGTTGCTGCTGTAATAGCCAAGGATGTAGTAGCTCGAGATGTCCTTCTGCGCCTGCTGGATTCCCATGGAGAGGTCATTATTATCCAGCAGCGCCTTGCCGCCCGTGTCGGCTGCCAGCGTGTACAGCGTCTCCTGCGAACCCTGGAAGCTCGACTGCGCGGTCCGCGCACTGCTGCCGGAGTACATGCTGGTGCTGCCCGGCGATGCCTTGGTGGCGTCGCCCAGCGGAGCCGAAGCGACCAGTCCGCGGGCATCGATCGGATAAAACGAGACGTTGTTGCGAATGGCCGCGTTGATGGTGGCGCGGAGCTGCGCTTCATTCTCAGCCCCGGTCTTGCTCACGCCGCTGGCAAAGTATACCAGCGCCTTCTTTTCGGAAAGCGACCCCAGCATGCGGGCCGCCGATTCGAGCGCCGCCAGCTTACGGTCGGTGTTGAAGATGTTGAATTCGGTATCGTCCGCCGTGTAGGCGTCGCCATTGTCGGATTCGTCGTCGGCGCCGGTCGAAGCGTCCCCCGCCAGGTCGCTGCCTTCGCCGATGGTCAGCTTTTTGATGGTGTTGTTGAGGAGATCCCGATCGTCCGTGAAATCCTGCACGACTTTCAGATCGTTCGAGAAGGTCATGATGGCCATCAGGTCCGACTGCGTCATCTGGCTCTTGATGAACTTGAGCGCGGCGGTCTGGGCACGGATCTGGTCCTGGATGGGCATCGAACTCATGTCGAACAGCATCACCAGCAGGCGCCGGTCCTGATACTTCACTTCGCCCGGCCGCGATGGTGCGATCTGGTTCGACGTCAACGACTTCACGGCCGGAGCGGCCGGCTGGTCGGCCAGGATTTTCGGCTGCGGCCGGGGAGCGAGTGCCGGACTCGGCCGGACTTCCTCCTCCAGGCGCTGGAATTTGAAGACTTTGATCTGCTGCGCCTTGCCGTCTTCGGTGATGTTGAAATCGTTGGCCGTCAGGCCCTCGATGGGGTTGCCGCTCTTGTCCTTCACCGTGACGTCGACCACCACGAGTTGGACCGTGCTTTCGAACTTCACCGTTCCCTTGGGGACGGCGGGCTGGCTTTGCTGAGCGGGGGCGATGATCACCCACGCGAGAAGAATAGCGGTAACCGGTCGCATGTCAGAACCTAAACCTCAAGTTGGCAGTCATCTTCCGCATGCCGCTGGCGGAGGTGGGAAGACCGAAAGTGCTCGATCCGAGGGTCGTACCCCAGTTCGTGATGGTCACGTGATTCAACGCGTTCGAGGCGTCGAAGCGAAGGTCGATGCTGCGCCGCTCGCCGATGCGGAAGACGCGTCCCAGGGAGCCGTTCAGCGAAAACACGGTCGGGCCGGGGACCACGTTCCTGCCCGCGGTTCCCCAGAAGCCGGTCAGCGGTGTGCTGAAGGCATCGATGTTGAAGCCGTAGCCTGGAGTAGCGGGTTCAAGCGGTTGGCCGGTGGCGTCCGCCCGCACCGGGCCGGAAACGCCGGTGCCCGAGACCACCGAACGGTTGCCGCCCGCGCTGATCGTCAACGGACTGCCGGTCCGCAAAGTGATGCTGTTGACGAACGTCCAATCCTTGAGCATCCGGCCCTTCCAGCCGTTCAGCAGCGCCCCTCCGCGCATGCCGCTGCCCGAACTATACATCCACTGAGCGTTCATGGTGTGGCGCGCGTCGAAATTCGAAAGCCCGCGCTCGGCGGTGAGATCGAGCCAGTTCTGCGCGATCAGCCCGCCCATGCCGCCATCGTCCATGGCCTTCGACCACATATACGACAGGCTGCCCGAGAGGCCGTTGCGGCTCCGCCGGTTGATCGCGAACATGGCGGAGTTGAAGGTGGAGTCGCCGTTCGAGGTCTCGTAGATAAAGCCCGAGGGGCCCGTGACGATCGCTTTCGATCCGGGGGGCAGGGAATTCGGCAGAAATTGCTGATCGAGCCCCGTGCCCTTGGTGTGATTCAGCGTGATGGTGCCGATCAGCGAGTGGCCCAGGTCGTTCTGCATCGAAAGCTGCCAGATCTGGGCGTAGCCGATGCGGTAATTGGGGTCGATCGCGCGGGTGTTGGTGACCGTGTTGGTGCCGACGTTGAACGTGTTAATCGATAGCGGATTGGAGGCTGTCGATGCCAGGCTGTAGTTCTGCGCGAACGGCGGCTGCGCGGCCATATTGTTGGCCAGCGTCGTGTAGGCCGCGCTATTGAAGTAAATGCCGTAGCCGCCGTTGATGCGCATCGATTTCTTGGTCGATGGACGCCAGGCAAAGCCGATTCGGGGAGAGATTTCCTTGTGGTCCGGACGGACCAGAGAATCCGGATATTGAATGCCCGTCAGCGAGCCGACGGCGCCGGGCAGCACCGGAGCGATGGCCGTGAATCCGGGCGCGATATCCAGGTTGACCAGCCGGTTGTATAACTCGCGAATCGGCGTCTGGTAATCCCAGCGCGCGCCCAGGTTCAGCGAAAACTTGGTGCTGATCCGCCAGTCGTCCACCGCGTAGAGATCATAGCCCGCGGTGCGGAAATACTTGTCGGCGTTTCCATAGTTGATGGAGCTGGTGTAGGGACTCCCGAGCATGAAATCGGCGAAATCGAATCCGGTGCCCGAGACGGCCACGCCGTTGGCAATCTCGCTGGTGGCATTTCCCGTGAAGCCGAAGGTGCCGCGCGCGTTGCTGTCGGAGAGCGGATTGATCTGCTGCCGCCGGTAGTCCGCGCCGAAGGTGAAATTGTGGTTATTGTGCACCCAGATCACGCTCTCGCCGAAATTCGTGGTCTGGCTGCGGGAAAGCGAGGCCGCGCCGTCGGAGAGGCCGGCGAAGTTCGTGAAGCTGAGGTTCGGTGGTCCCCAGTTCAGCGGATCGGTGGAGGCGCCGGTGATTCCGAGAAGCCCCTCCACATTTTGCAGGTTGGAAAAGTACGGCGTCGAGAGGCTGCGGTTACGGCTGAACCTGACATTGAAATTGCTGATGATGCGGGTGGTGAAGTTGTGCGAATAGCCCGCATTGAAGTTCATGGCGCGGCCGGTTCCGGAATCCACAAAACCAAATATGTTGGGAGTCGTGCGGTCGTTGCCCTGGTATCCGAGGCCGCCATTGATACGGTCCTTCGGAGTCAGAGTCTGGTTGAGCCGGACATTGAAGTTGTCGCCGTTGCTGATGGTGGTGATGGGCGCCGAGTAGTTGCGGCTGGCGCCGGGAAAATTGGGCATCGGGAAATACTTCGCCAGAGCCAGCGACACCGGGTTCAGGCGGCTCTGCGGTATGACGTTGCCGGGGAACGGGCTGCCGGTCGAGGGATCGTAAATCGTGACCGGCCCCTGGGCATACGATTGCGAAAAATCGCCCGTGCGCTCGAGCGCCGAAGGCATGGTGGTGGTCTGGGTGCTGCCGTTGCGGCTGCGCGTCACTGGTAGTTGAACGAGAAGAAGCCGTGCTGTCCGCTGAGCAGGTGCGGGATCTTGAGCGGGCCGCCCAGCATCATGGTGGCGCGGGCATTCGCATAAGCCGGCCTGGTCCACCTGGTTGCCGGTCAGCGAGAACGTCTGGGCATCCCAGGCCGAATTATCGAGTGTGAAGGCGAGGTTGCCGTTGTACTGCATGCGCCGGTCGCGCCGGGCATTGCCGAACGACGCTACGCCGGGCCGGTTCATCGGGCCGCGCCCGCCCGTCCGCCAAAACCGCGTCCGCCGAAGCCGCCGCCTCCGGGACCGCCGCCGCGTCCGCCGAAGCCCCCGCCTCCACCGCCGCCCGCCATGCGGCCACCGCCGCCGGGGCCTCCCGGTGCGCCGCGTCCGCCCGCATTTGCGGCCACCGCCACACCACCCGGATTATCGCCATTCGGTCCGCCGACTCCGTCGGCGCCCATTGCGCCCGGTCCGCCCATCATCATGCCGGGGCCGCCGCGACCGCCGAACCAATCCGGCTGCTGCGGCATGTCGAGTCCCCGGCTGACGCTGCCATTCACCATCATGGCGTCGGAGGAGGCGCTGCTGGCATCGGCGTTGAGATCGGAATTGACGCTGCCATCGGCATTCAGCCCGGAGAGGTCGCCGGACTGGTTGACATCCATCCGCTGAAAGCCGCCCCGTTGCTGCTGTTGCTGCATCGCCTGCCGCAGCGAAGGACGCCCATTATTGGCTCCGCGCCCGCCGCCGTTCGGCCGGGCCGAGGCCTGGGTCTGGGCGGCTGGAGCCGCGGCCGACAGCCGGAGCCGGTTTCGATGTGGCTGCGGCGACAACCGGCTGTGCGGCTGCCGGCGCCGGCTTGGGAGCGAGAGACTGCCGGAGCGCCGCCATCGGAAGCAGCTTTAGATCCCATTCCGGACTGGGGGCGTCGGGTGCGATTCCGACCTCTTTCGTCTGCGGAGCGAAGCCCAGCATTTCGACCTGGATCGTCCAGTTGCCATCGGCCAGGTCGCGGAAAGAATACGCACCTTGGGCGTCGGTAGTGGTGACCACCTGTTTACCGCCCAATTTGGCGGTTACGGTAGCGCCGGGGACGGCCAGGCCGTTGGATCTGACCACGCCGTGGTGTTCCGAAGCGAATGCGGCGCCCAGCAACAGCACGCCGGCCAGAAAACGTCCGAAATATTTGGAATTGGGGTATCCAGCCATGAGATGACTTTCTGTTAGGCGCAGATCCCCCCGGTAACGTTACGGGAGCCATCCCGGATTTGTTGTACGCGAACGTGGAAAATATTTTGGAACTCTTTACTTTTCAGTAAGAAAGGACTTATTCCCGGCGTAGGGCCGCGATCGGGTCAATCCCGGAGGCGCGGCGTGCGGGAAGATACGAAGCCAGGAGCCCGGTCCCCAGAAGCAGCGCGGCCGCAATCGCCAGGGTCAGGGATCGTTCGGAGTGAGACCGTAAAGGAAGCTCGCCAGGAACCGGGAGAGCGCCAAGTGTGGCCGCGACTCCGGCGGCCAGTCCGACCAGAATCATCCGGGCCGCCTCCGTCAGAACCTTTCGGCTGACCTGCGCCGGATGGGCTCCGAGTGCGATGCGGAGGCCGATCTCGTTCCTCCGGCGTGCGACGCGGTCCGCCATGGTGCCGTAGAGGCCGATCGCTGCCAAGCGCGAGGGCGAGCATGCCGAAATCGCGGAGAGCACGCCATCAGGCTGTTCCCGTTCGAGAGATTTTCCGACGCGGAGCGCCAAGGTCGTGAATTCGAGGGAGATCCGCGGGTCCATCGCGTGGACGGCAGACTTGACCGCGGCGCCGAGCGCTTCCGGTGCGCCGCCGGCGGTTCGCAATTGGAAGGTCGCGAGCGGTGAAGGCTCCGCGATTCTGCCCCCAGGCCATATATAGGATGGGAGGAACCGGCTCGCGCAACGAACCATACTTGGCATCTTTCGCGATCCCCACGATCTCGAGCGGATCGCCGGTGCGGTCGCCGAAACGCAGACGAAGATGCCGGCCGATGGGGTTGTCGCCGCCGAAGAACCGGTGGGCCAGGGTGGCATTGATGACCGCCGCGGCGGAGCATCAGGCAGTATCGCTCGTTTCGGAAGCCGCGGCCTGCCAGGATAGGCGTATCGAGCGTCTCGAAGTAGCCATCGCTCACCCGGTTGAAAAAGACCGCGGACCCAGCGGCGTTGCCATCGATCATCGGGTCGCGCTCCACGCACAGCCGCAGATCGGAGTAATCGCGGAGAGAGCGGCGGAGCGAACGCCGGGATCGGCCCGCAGCTTCGCCAGCATCTCGCGATAGAATGCGCCGCGATTTTCCGGTGGCGCCGAGCTGTTGCGGAGATCCATGTTGACCAGCAGCACGCGGCTGCGGTCGAATCCGGGATCGAGAGACGAGAGAGTCCGGAATGTGGATAGCAGCAGCCCTGCGGCTGCCACCAACACCATCGAAATGGCAACCTGGACGGGCACCAGCGGTGCGAGGAGCCCGGATCGCGAACCTTCGATTATGCCCGGTGGATCCTGCCTGCAAGGCAGACTGGGGCGGCACGCGCGTCGCCTTCCACGCCGGCACGATGCCGAAGACGAGGCCGGTAAGAATCGCCGTGCCGCTAGTGAACGCGAGCACCCGAAGGTCCGGCCGCAGATCGAGAAACACATCGAGGTAGCGGGTGCAGGAGCCGCGCGCCCCAGATGGCGAACAGGATGCCGGCCGCCGCGCCCGCGCTCGAAAGCAGCAGACTTTCGGCCAGCAACTGGCGGATCAGTCTGCCCCGTCCGCACCCGAGCGCGAGGCGGATGCCGATTTCGCGGCGGCGGTTCGCGCCGCGCGCCACGAGCAGGCTCGCGACATTGGCGCATGCGATCGACAGCACCAGCCCGGTGATCGCCATCAGGATGAAGAGCGGCCGGCGATAGCCTTCGAGCGCGAAAGGCATCCCGTTTCCGGCCGGCTCGGTGGCGAAGGTACGGCGGAGGAATCGCTGCCGGTCCGCAGTCCTGCCATGCGGACGGCACCGCGGCCGCCGTAGATCTGCGGCGCCAGGGTCTGCAGCCTCGCCGTAGCCTGTGCGGCCGGGATGCCTGGCTTCGGGCGTCCGACCACGCGGAGCCATCCGGGCAGGAACGTGCTGTCGAGGAGGCTCAGTTCGCCATGAAGAACTCTTTCCGCGCACAACGGCACCATCACATCCACCGAAGAGCCCGGATCGATGCCGGTGAAGCCGGGTGCGGAGACTCCGACGATCTCGAACGGATGACCGTTCAGTGGCAGTGTGCCGGCCCACTACGTCGTGCGCGTCCGCCGTATTCCCGTGCCAGAAGGCATAACTCAGCACCGCTCTGGCCGCGCATCCGCGGCGGTCGTCGGCGGGAAGCAAGGTGCGCCCCAGGGCGGCCCGCACGCCCAGGGTGTCGAAGAACTGCCCGGAGGCGAAATATCCGTTCACCGAGTGGACTTCGCCGCCGCTCGAGAGGTCGAAGGCCCAGCGGCCATACGCGAAGATTCCGGAGAAGACGTCCTGGCGGTCGCGGAGCTGCTCCCACAGTGGATTGCTGTAGGCGAGATAATCCTTCGGGCCCATCGTGACCTGCAGAAGTTCCGCGGGCCGCACGACGGGCAGAGACTTCAGCATCGACCGCGTCGATCAGGCTGAAGATGGCGGTATTGGCGCCGATGCCGAGCGCGAGGGACAAGATGGAGACCGCGGCAATTCCGGGGCTGGTCCGCAGCGAGCGAATGGCGTCGCGAAGGTCGCGGGCGAGCGCGTCGGACATTTTCTTACTCTCTCACAGGCAGGGATCCGAGGATCCATTTTGGAAAAAAATAAACCCACGTGACTACCCGTCCAATCAATCTCCAGTTGAATGCTGAAAAAGCTACCGAGAAAGCAGTACATGGTTGTGGAGCAGTTAAAGGATGCGGAAGCCATATATCGGAGGCTTTGGGAGCGCGGACGTATCCTGCCGCAAGGGCTGGCACTTGTGTTCGCGTGGGTCGACGAAAACGTGCAGCGCAGCTATCGGTTGATGGAGACCCATGATCGCCGGCTGCTCGACGAGTGGCTGGCGAATTGGAGCGACCTCATTGACTTCGAAGTGCATCCGGTGATCACTCCGGAGGAGGCCGGCGAGAAGGTGGCGGCCCGGATGCGTTCTTCCACGTCCAGCCGTTCAGCGGGCCCCGTCTAGTTCGCGGTGTGTGCCGCCTTGGCCGCTATCAAACAAAACCGCCGGTCCGGATGTTCTCCAGACCGGCGGTTTGTGGCAGGGCAGCCTGAGCGGAAGATTAATCGCCGAAGCTACCGACTTCCTCGCGTTCCTCTTTGGCGGGCTTAGGCGCAGCCGCCGGCGCTCCGCCGATCTGCACGAGATCCGGGACCGGGCTGCTCCTTCAGCACGTGCTGGCGGTAGAGCTTCGCCATGCGCTCGTTCTCCTGCTGCTGCTTGAGCTTCGCGTCGCGGGCGCGGATCTTCTCTTCGCGCGCGTTCTTGGCGATGCCCAGGCGGTCGAGATCGTGCTGCTCTTCGTTGGTGACGATCTCTTCGCGCAGCACCAGCGAGTGGTCCTGCGCCCGAAGCGGAACACTGCTTGCCGCCGGCGAAGATCTCGTGCTTGCCGTGCTCTTCGTACCACTTGGTGAGCGTGGCGGTCATGTGCATCTTCTCGATGATGTTGCGCCAGCCCACACCGGTGTTGTACGCGCAGAAGGAGATTTCGCCTTCCTGCGTGGCGTACGGGATGATGCACTGTTCGGTGCGGCGGAAATCGTAATTGAACAGATCCTGGAACCACATGCCGGCGATGAACAGGAAGTTCCAGCGATCGCGGCGGCGGCTCTCGATGTCTTCCATCGTGCGGTCCTTGCCGACTTTGCCGTAGCTCTTGCCGGTGGCGCCGAAGGTCTTATCGAACTTCTTCAGCAGGTCCCTCAGCGGAAGTGCGTGGGCGCCTGGAAGGGATCGTAATTGCGCGCCGAGGCCAGCGCCATCCCGATGATCGAGAGCCACTTGCCGCGGGCCGCATCGTTGATGCGGGCCACGTCGCTGCGCCAACTGGTCGGCATTCAGGAACGCCGTGACGGGGCGCGCTTCCTTGGTTTCCTTATCCACCATGACGGCCATGCCGACGCCGCAGTTCGGGTGGCAGCCGCAGCTCAACTGACCCCAATCGGCCTGCGGCCCGTGAACCAGGTCGCTCCAATCGGAGAAGGTGGACATGAAGGAGATGGGGAACCAGTCGCGGGCCGGTTCGCCCAGGCCGGTCTGGTTCTTCACGTCGTGCGCCAGGTGCGAAAGCGTGTAGCGCTGGGCGGCGCGGCGCTCGTCGGTGACGGCTTCGTCGCGGCCGGTGAAGGAGACGGGCTGGAACGAAAGGAACGGAATCTTCTTCGGATTGTCGAGCGCGAACTGCACGATGCGGCCGACCTGCTCGTTATTGATGCCGTTGATGATCGTGATCACCGGGATGATGTCCACGCCGTTCGCGTACAGGTTTTCGATGGCCCGCAGCTTCACGTCGAACAGGTTGCCGACCTTGCGGTGCTAGTTGGCGGCGTTGCCGATGCCGTCGAACTGCAGGTAGGCATAGCGCAATCCGGCGTCGGCCGCCTTCTTGCAGATATTCCGGGCTCTTCGCGAACTCGATGCCGTTGGTGGCCGCCTGCACGGAGGTGTAGCCCACTTCGCGCGCGTAGCTCACGGCGTCCAGGAAGTACGGCGAAATCGTCGGCTCGCCGCCCGAGAACTGCACCGACATCTGCCGCTTCGGCTTGATGGTGATGGCGTTATCGAGCAGCGTCTTGATGTCTTCCCAGCTCAATTCGTGGACGAAGCCAACCTGGTTGGCATCCATGAAGCACGGATCGCACATCATGTTGCAGCGGTTGGTCAGGTCCACCGTGAGCACCGAGCCGCGGCCGTGCGTGATGGTGCTGGAGCCGTGCTTGTGCAGCGTGGAATCGTTGTGGGCGCGGATGTCGCGGCCGGGGAAGACTTTCTCCAGGTGCTTGAAGAAGGCGGTATCGATCGCCATCACGTCCTCGAAGTGGCCGTGAATCGGGCAATCCTTCACCATCAGGATCTTGCCGTCGCGCTCGATGATCTGCGCCTTGATTTCGCCGGGACGCTGCGTTGTAGAGGACGTCGAGGGGCGCCTTGCCATCCAGGATCTGCTGGCGGATCTCCGGCACGCAGCGCGGGCACAGAGAATCGGTGTCCCGCGGCCAGCCGAGTGGAGGCTTCACTTTCTCCCAAGACTTCAGCAGCGGCTTATCCGACCATCTCGGAGTAAAGCCGGGGTTCTGACTGATCTGATTGAACTTATCGAAGACGAACCATGCCGCACCGGCGGCATAGGTAACGGCTTTTTCCACGTATTTGATCGGTTTGTGCATTTCGAGTTGGAACCCTCCCGCCAGTAAAAAGAAAGCCGCGCACAGGTACCCAGATCCAGAATGAGCGCTTGCCCAAAGTATAAGGAACGTCCGCCGCGGGGACTATGGATTGCCATTAAACTGCTGAAATGATTAGTTGTACGGCGCAGATCGGGGTTGAATGGAGCTTTCCGGGGGTCGAGTGGGGAGGCCGCTACCCGTATGAATCGGAACGGTTTGTGCCTCCCCTGACCGCTTAGTCCAACATCTCTGCGTTGATTTCGATTACATGGCGGTCGGGGTCCAGGATGTACGCCTGCGGGAAGCCGGCGGTAGCGTGCGGCTGGAGGTGCACCCGCTTCAGTTCATCTGCGGAATCCTCGCGGTAGCCTTTCGAGCGCAGGAACTCCACCATTTCGCGATAGCTGGGGACGCGCACGGCGAAGTGGTTGTCGCGGGTATCGATGCCCTTTTCGCCGCGGAAGGTCGCACCCTTGTGGACGATCAGGTGAAGCTGTTGCGACGCGCCCACCCCGAACCAGGCGCCAGGAAACGAAAAGGGTGGACGTTCGATCTCGGCGAGCCCCAGGATCTCGCGGTAGAACGCGCGGGACAGTTCGAGGTCGCGGACATTCAGGCTGACGTGGTGGATCGAGACAATCGCATTCATGGCTTGTAGATGGTCCCGCCTTTCATGACGAAATTGACTTTTCGGATCGCGTGGATATCGCGCGTGGGGTCACCCTCGACGGCGATCAGGTCCGCCAGTTTGCCCGGCTGCACCACCCCGATATCCATGTGGAGCACGCGGCCGGCGACCGACGTGGCCGCCTCGAGCGCGGCCAGGGTGGGCATGCCGTAATCGACCATCATTTCGATTTCGCGCGCGTTATCGCCGTGCGTGAAGACTCCGATATCGCTGCCGCTCAGGATGGTGACTCCGGCGGCCAGCGCCGCGCGGAAACTCTCGCGCTTGCGGGTGATCGACGCGGGCTCGGGCTGTTCGCCCTTCTTCCACCCGCCGTATTGCGCCACGGCATCGCCGGCGGCGAGCGTGGGGCAGAGGGCCACGTGGTGCTCCACCATCAGTTTGAAGATTTCGGGCGTGCCGCCGTCGCCGTGCTCGATGGTCTCCGCGCCGGCGAGGATCGCGCGCCGCATACCTTCGGGAGTGCTGGTGTGGACGGCGACCGGAACTCCGGCATCGCGCGCGGTGGCGACCGCGAGCTTCATCTCGTCGAGCGAAAAAGTCGGGTGCGCGCCGGGGTGGGGCCCCCAGCGATAGTCGCCGTAGAGCTTGATCCAGTCGGCGCCGTGGCCGATCTGGTCGCGGACGACGCGGATCAGGCTATCGACGCCATCGGCCTCTTCGCCGCCTTGCGGGATGTGCCATTCGGGCGCGAAGCCCTTGGGGCCGTACGCGCCGGTGGCGACAATGGCGCGGGTGACCACCAGCATCCGCGGACCGGGAGTGAGCCCCATGTTGACCGCGCGCTTGAGATCGACATCGGCGTAGCCCGCGCCCTCGGTGCCGAGATCGCGGAGGGTGGTGAAGCCGGCGAGCAGCGTATCGCGGAGGGCGTTGACGGCGCGCACGGTACGGAAGGCAATGCCATCGTGCGCTACCTGGTCGTTCCAGCTCTCCTCGTTATAAGGATGGAGCAGAACGTGGGAGTGGCCTTCGACGAGGCCGGGCATCAGCGTGGCGCCGGGCAGTTCCACGATCTTGGCGCCGGCGGCATCGATCTCCGCGGCCGGTCCGGCGGCTTCGATGCGGTCGCCGCGCACGCGCACCGCCCATCCTTCATGTAGGCTTTCGCCGTCGAAGACCCGGGCCGGTTTGATGACGGTGACGGCGCCGCCCGCGCCGCGTCCCGGCCGTTGTGCCAGGGCAGGGAAGAGAACCAGCGCGGCGAGCACTCCCGCCGCGGCCACACGCCTGATGCGCATGGGCCGATTATGAAACTTTGAGAGGGCCCGCGTCCACTCGCGGGCCGGCCTCACTGCGTGATGTTGATGTAGGCCGCGGGGCTCGCGGTGGTTCCAATGGTCACGATCACGGGCTGCTTGCCGGTCGATGCCGCGGTCGGAATCGTATAGTTGATCTGCAATACTCCGACAGACCAACTGGGGATCCCAACGTACGGGAGTTGGTTCGTGGTCCCGGGATATGTACCGGCGACGACCCCACCGACCGTTACCGTGACCGTTTGCCGGGGTCTTGGAGCCGAGATTCCGGATGGAGCATCGCCCGTCGCCACACTGGGAGTGACGGCACCCTGGCCGGTAACGTAGAGCGTGACGGTCTGTCCGCGCGTGGCGCTCGAGTTCGGATTGATCAGGCCGGTGTCCGGGAAGACGAAGATCCCGGGTGCGGCCGAGGCAATCGTGATGTTATAGGGATTGTTCACAGGATCAGCCGGATAGTTCTCCCAGGGGTTGCCGATAATGAGACTTGCTGTCTGCCCCGCGGTTACTTCATAGGGGATCTGCAGATTCACCTGGTTCGGCGAGACGTAGTACAACGGCACCTGAATGTTGTTGATGTAGGCTTCGAAGCCGGCTATGTAATCCGGCAGGGGAACGGTCGCGGCCGATTGCACCAGGCCTCCCATGCCCGTGCCATAGACGCTAACGATCTCTCCGGGCGCGTAGGCCTGCTGGCCGCTGGCGGCATTGCTCACGCCGCCGAGGGTCGAGCGCGGTTCGCGGCGCCGTGAAGGGGATCGACATGGAGGCGGTCCACGGCTTGCCGCTGGCATCGCTACCGCTGAACTCGAACGCCACGGTATGGGCGGAAAAATTCGAGCTGGTAAACGTCATCGTGACGGAAACCGATTGGCGTGCGAGCGACTGTGGAGTTCCGAAGAAAGAAGTGATCTGCGAGCTATAGCTGGCGTCATCGATGTTGAAGTCCGTGAGTGTCGCAGCGATGCCGGCTTCTTCGGAAAGCGTTAGCTTGAACGTCCACGTATTTGCTTGTGGCATCCTCGAAGACCGGATTGCTGTCGATGGACGCCACCACCGAAGCACCCGCGGTCGAGACCGTGGTCCAACTGTGGACCAGGTTGTAGGCATTCACCGAGCCGAGTCCGGTCGCCATGTCATATCCGGCTCCGGCGTAGACGAGCGGCGTAGCCAAGGGATTATTCCTGTTGCTGCGCAGTTCGGTGTTCCGGCAGCGCACGGCGAGCCGTTGTCTCCGGCGGTGACATCGTGGAAGACTTCGCTCGCGTTGGAATTCTGCGCCAGCCGGTACAAGCCGGGGTTGATGTTGCCGAGCCCGGCGGTCTTCTGCGCGCCGGTGTTCACCAGATACTGATTCAGCAGTGTGGCGATTCCGGCCATGGTGGGCGCCGCGACGGAGGTCCCGCCGAAGTAGCTGCAAGTGCCGGCACTGCTGCCCGAAACCACGCAGTAGCCGACGTGGTCGGCGGAGGCACTGAAGGCGAGATCGGGAACGTGGCGCACGCCATCGGTAGGCACGCCGGTTCCGGTCTGCCACGCAGGCTGCGGGAAGAAGATGCTGGCGCCGCCGCCACCGGCGCTGAGTTCACCGTCGGCGATGGTGTCGTTCCACACCTTCTCCGGAATATAACCGGTGGCCGAGGCGCCGGTCGAGGTATTCGCGGCGCTCCAGTAGTTGCCCGTGCCCTCGTTAAACTCAGTGCCGCCCATGCCGGTAACTTCGGGGATGGCTGCCGGCACGTCCACGGCGAAGCCGTTCTGAGCGATGGAGACTCCGGAGTCTTCGCAATCGGTGGCGCCGGAATCGCCGGACGCCGCGAACCATGTCATCCCATAGGCGTTCGCCTGCTGCGCGAGTTGCTGGAAGGTCGGCAGGTCCACCAGGTCGTAGGACTCGCATCCGCCGTAACTCATAGTCAGGACCTTCGCGACGTTATTGGTAACGGCATACATGGCGGACTGCCAGACGTCATCGGAATAGACGAAGATGATGTTGGCGTTGCGGGCGACGGCGCTAGCCCATTCGATATCGAGGTCCGCCTCCTCGATATCGCCTTCGACCACGCCCGGATTCGGACGTCCTGGAACCAGCACTTGCTGCAGATTGATTGTGGGGAGCAAAAAGCGGGCCCGAAACGCATTAATGTCGGCGGTATTGATTGCGGTCTGCCCCACCACGACGAGGCTTTGGCCGGTGCCATCGATGTGATCGTTGTTATAAAGAGGTGTGACGTTATAGATGGCGGCGAAATCGTCGGGCGCCATGTGATGCGAGCCGCTGGACGAGGTCATGTCCGGCGACGCCTGCTTGTGATAGCGGGGCTTCCAGCGGAAATCGTGGAGACCACGGATGCCGGCAACGACGGCCGAAAGATCGGCGGGGATCGTCGGGTCGGAGACGTTCGCGTAATGGGTCTTGCCGTCTACGGAGTACTGATCGATTGCGGTGCCGAAGTTGGATTGCACTTGCTGGGCAGTGCCCTTGAATGAGATATACGTGCGGCTGCGGGAGGCCTGAACGTCGCTGAAGCCTCCGGATTGGAGCCACTGCACCACTTTGTCCACATCATTTTGGCTGACGCCGAACTGATCGGCATACTGCTCCGGGGTGAGCCACTGATGATAATTCGAAGAGGTGGGATCCTGCTGCTGCTGGACCAGTTGGGTGAGCGCCTGCTGCTGCGCTGTAGAGCCTTTCAACAGTAGCACCAGGTTGGGCATCGAAAATGAATTGGATACTTGCCCTAAATCCTTGCCGGCTCGGGCCCGAGCTGGGACGCGTCCACGCAGGGTGACGCTGCGCGACCGGTTGATTTGCGAGGGCAGACGATCCTGCTGGGCAGCTACAGGGAAGACGGACAGGAGTAGAGATGGCGCAAAGGCGGCAAGCCGCCGGACGGTGATCTTCATGATGCGAGTTCCCGAGGGCCCGCACCAAGACTCTTCCGGCGGGCACTTACGCTCTGAGACGTACGAGGTAACCCTCTGGGTTGCAGGCTAAAATAGGGCATGCCCATGCACATCTCAGAGATCGACACACCCGCGCTCGTGGTGGACCTGGACGTGATGGAGCGCAACCTGTGCCGAGTAGCTGATTATAGCGTCCAGCACGGCCTGAGATTGCGGCCCCACACCAAGACGCACAAGTCCCCGCGGATCGGCCGGCGGCAGTTGGATCTCGGGGCGGCCGGGCTGACGGTGGCGAAGGTTTCGGAAGCCGAGGTGATGCTGGGCGCGGAGCCCGCGGACCTGCTGATCGCCTATCCGGTGATCGGGCGGGTGAAACTGGGGCGGCTGGTCGCGGTGGCGAAGCGGACGCGGCTGACGGTGGCGCTCGATAGCGTGTACGCGGCGCGGCAGCTTTCCGAAGCGGCGGCAGCGGCGGGCGTGGAGATCGGAGTGCTCGCGGAGGCGGATGTCGGGCTGGGCCGCGTGGGGGTTACACCGGGCGCGGCGCTGGTCGAACTGGCGCAGGCGATCGAAAAGCTGCCGAACCTGCGCCTCGAAGGCATCGAATTCTACCCGGGACAGGTGAAGGACCTGGAAGAGACGGGGCTTCGCGCGTTGGCGCAGGTGGGCGAGTTATTGCGCGCGGTGCTCGACGATTTCCGCAAGGCCGGAATCGAGGTGCGGATCGTTAGCGGCGGATCGACGCCGACGCTGTTCCACTCGCATGAACTCCAAGGACTAACCGAGATTCGGCCGGGTACCTACGTCTTCAACGACGTCAATACGATTCGCAGCGGGGCGTGCCGGCTGGAGGATTGCGCCGCATTTCTGTTGACCACGGTAGTCTCGACGGCAAAATTAGGGCAGATGATCGTGGACGGCGGTTCGAAGACGTTCTCGTCGGACCGGCTGTCAACGGGGTCCGAGGTGACGTTCGGGCACGTGATGGAAGCGCCCTCGGCGCGGTTCCACAAGATGAACGAGGAGCACGGGTATATCGACATCACCAGGGCCGAACGCGGCTTCGCGATCGGCGACCGGGTACGAATTATCCCCAACCATATCTGCGTCGCGGTCAACCTGCACGAGCAGGTTTACGGCATCCGCGGCGACCATGTGGAAGAGGTCTGGAAGGTCGAAGGCAGAGGCAAGCTGCAGTAGCCGCGGCGTGATACACTCTGAGCGCTGTGGAGAGCAATCGAAGGAATTTTCTCGCTTCTGCGCTGGCGGCGCCGTTGTTTGTCCCGCGTAGCGCGTGGGGTGCCAACGACCGTCTGGCGTATGGCCTCATCGGCGCGGGAGGCCGCGGCCGCTACCTCAATCAGAACTTCCAGAAGCTAGGCGCGGAGTGCGTAGCCATCGCCGAAGTCTACGAGCCGCACCTCGAGGAGGCGCTGAAGGCGGCGCCGGGCGCAAAGCGGTACGTCGATTATCACGAGCTGCTGGCGCAGTCCGGGCTTGACGCTGTAGTGGTGGCGAGTCCCGATCATCAACATGCGCCCATGCTGTATGCCGCGCTCGATGCGAAGAAAGACGTCTACCTCGAAAAGCCGATGTCGCATTCGCTCGAACAAAGCCAGGAGATGATCCGGGCGGTTCGCCGCACCAAACAGATCGTGCAGGTGGGGATGCAGCGGCGCAGCGCACCATCGGTGATCAAGGCGAAGGAACTGCTCGATACGGGGATCCTGGGCCGCATCACGCTGGTGAAGCCGATGTGGAACTGGAACGTCTCGAAGGCGCTCAACAACTCTCCGCTGCCGGGCAAGCTGGATTGGAAACGGTTCCTCGGTGCGGCGCCGGATCGCGAACTGGAGCCGATGCGGTTCCGTTCGTGGCGCTACTTCTGGGACTATTCCGGCGGCAACATGACGGACCAGGGCACGCACCTGATGGACGTCGTGCAGTGGTTTACGAATTCGGGACCGGCGCGCTCGGCGGTCTGCTACGGGCAGATGGCCAAGAATACGGGCTCGGAAGTGCCGGACGTTTTCTGCGCGGTCTTCGAATACGAAAAGCTGATGGCCACGTGGACGCTGAACTACTGCAACTCGTACGAGAACGACTGGTCGATTCAGTTCCAGGGCGACGAAGGCACCATGATCATCAATAATGCCGGCTATCGCATCTGGAAGGAACCCGTGCCGAAGAATCCGGAGCCGGTGCAGCAGATGGCGGCGCCGATTCCGATCGAGACGCACATTCAGAATTTTCTGGATTGTGTGAAATCGCGGCAGGAACCGAATGCGCCTGTAGAGGTGGGAGCGAGCGCGGTCTCGGCGCCGCATCTCGCCAACCTGGCATACCATCAGGAGCGGCGGGTGAGACTGTAGGGAAGGCGGCTGTTTTCACAGTCCCTTCAGCGCGTTTTCAATCTGCTTCCAGCCGGTGCCTGAATCGAGGGCAAGCGCGAGCCACTTGCCATCGTGGCACTTTCCCGTGGAGGCCGCGTTGAGTGCGACTTTGACTAACCTCGCTTCCTCCTCGGACTTGACGCTCAGGGATTTCAGGAATCCCACGAGGCGCGCGACGTGGCGGCGGAATGCGCCCGTTGAAAGCGTGTGACTCTCGGCTACGAAGGCGAAGATGGCCGCGATCGTTCGCCCCGCCCGCACTCCTGCGCTGTCTCCCGGCATTCCGCCATCTTGGTCCAGCATCGCAGCAAGGTCGACGAGAGCAGATTCGGTGGTTGTGGGCGGAGCCATCGCGGGGGATGCCGGGAGCACCGGGGCGCTGGCTGCGAGACTGTATAGGATCTTGCGTCGGGGCATCGCTGCTCTCGAAGACTGCGCACGAGCAGGGGCTCGATAGGCGAGGAGCGGCAGATCGAAATATGCCCCGAACGCTGTGTCCTGAGGCATGCCGACCGGCACGATACGCGTCTCCGGCAACTCGCCTGGACGATCCCCGGCGCGTTTGATCACCGAAACCAACGACATCTCGCGGCTGGCGAGTTCGTACGTCTTGCTCAATTCGAGTAGTCTCGCGGCCACCCGGGTTTCCTTCCGCTGCTCGAGTGGCGAGAGAGCCTCCGTGGTTGGGTACCGGCTCTCCCAATCCGCGATCAGCCGCGATCCCCGCAATAGTCGCACGGTTTCGCCAGTCACCGCGTCGCCGCAGGGCACGTCGATACTCAAGCGGCCGCCGTCCCACGTGAGGACGGCCGGCTCGTTGGTATCGTGCTGCATTTCGCCGAAGAGGAGAACCGGCGTGCCCGCGAACACTGCATGCGGAGGCTCGGGTTGCACATTCTCTGCTGTCAGCCCCGATGCGACCGGCCGCCCCAGGGATGCGAACAGGTCGATGGCCGCCATATCGACGCGTTCCCGCGGCGTCACGAACCGGCCGATGCCCCCAGTCTCGCGAGCCAGCAGCGAAAGAAAACGATCTTGGCTAGCGCTGCCGATGCCGAGACAGAAGAGGCGGATGCCCAGTGCACGCACTTGCGACAGGATTTCTTCAGTCCCGAACACCTGACCGTCCGTGATGATGAGAATGTCCCCCTCGCCGCCGAGCGCCTCCGCCGCCTTGCTGACACCCGCGGCGAGTTCGGTTCCACCGCGCGCGCCCACCTGGTTCAGAAAACGTCGCGCCGCCTCGCGCTGATCGATAGTCGCCGGCACGAGCTTTGAGCCCATTGTTTCAACGCGGTCGTCAAACGCCAGGAGAAGGAATTCATCCTGCTCCGCCAGAGCGCTCAGGCAAGCTTCGATCGCTTTGCGCGCCTGCGCGATCGGCTCGCCCTGCATCGATCCGGAACGGTCGAGCAGGATCACCGTTCGTCGCGGCTTCTCCTCGCGGGCGCCAAAAGCCGTGGATGGCACGATCGCGCTGAACGATCTCTTCCCGTCGTTGGCCGGTCCGGCCAGCACCAGCGTCTTCGTCTCCTTGAACCGCACATCGAGAACGAGATCGCGATTCGGAACGTCTTTCTCCGTAGCCAGCGCGACGCGCGCCGGCTCTCCTTGCTTCACGCGGATGGGATGTGACGGAGACCCGATCTCATCCAAAGCCACCTGGTGCGGCACCGACAATTCAAATCCGACCTCGTGGAGCGACGCCGCGTCCTCGAGGAACCGCGGCAGAATGACGTCGCCGAACTCGCCGCCGGGTAACTCCATCTCGCCCTCGCCATCGACGACCGCCGCGCGCATCTTCGAGTGATAGGCCGGAGCCAGTGTGAACGGAAACCGGAACCGGAAGCCGTCGTCGCGCAACTCGACGCCCGCCAGCAGTTCGAGATGGACGGTTACCATTTCCTTGGGCCGGATATTCCCTACCGTGAGGTTGATGACGCCGTCGGCGTATTGGCGGACGAGCGCTGAGAGCGAACCGTCGGATATACCCCGTTCGTAGGCCTTCACGGCTTCTTCCGTCTCTTTCAACTCGGAGTGCGCCTCGAAGCCGTCGCCCGTGATACGAAATCTGCGAAGTGCGGCGTCCCGCGGCACCGGAAACGAGTAAATGATTTCCAATGGCTGCTCTTCGCCGGACCGAAACATATGTTGCACAACCAGGCGAGCGCCTGCCGGCAAAACCTGGCCGGTCAACCACAGACGCTGCATCGCGAGGCGGATCGGCTGTGCAGTTCGCGCCGCCACTGGCGCGAAACTGGAAGCTGCGCTGCTCATTGGTTTCATCCCTTTCCCGTTTCGTTATCCGTTGGCGCCACCAGTCGCGCGAATTCCTCGACCGCCGCGCGGACCTGCCTCATCCGCCAGGGCGAGGCGCCGGCCTTGACCCACACAATGATGTCGTCGCCAATTGCGTGTTGCCACCAGGCGGTCGCTTGCGGTGCGGCCGATTCCCCCGACTGCGCGCTCAATAGGCGCGCAATCTCGGAAAGCGTGTGGCCGTCGGATTGGAGGCTCTTGATCTGGTTCAGCCGTGCCAAATGCTCCTTCGTGTACACGGCATCGCGCCCGCTCTTCACCGGCCCATCCAGTAGCCCGCGCGCGATATAGAACCGTACCGTGCGCGCAGGGATCCCCGATTGATCCGCGATTTGACCCAGGGTCACGAATCCAGAGTATGGTTAAATTATGACACTGTCAAGTACTGACAGTTAGCGTGGGGTGTGTCCGGCACGCTGCAACGCGCCGGACCGGCGCTCGCCGCAGGCAGGCCGGGAGGCCTGTCTTACAATACGGCTACTCGGGGCTCTTCATCCGGCGGATCCAGATGTTGCGGTAGCGCACTTCCTGGTTGTGATCCTGCAGGCTGAGCGGCTCTTCGGCGGGGTGCGGCGTGTAGTGTCCCACCTGGCGCCAGATGGTGGTGCCGATCTCGGCCTGGTGGTTTTGCACCAGCACTCCGTTGAACAGCACCGTCATGTAGGCCGGCTTGACGACTTTGTCGCCATCAAAGTGCGGCGCTTCGAAGATGATGTCGTAGACGTTCCACTGGCCCTGGGGACGCGCCGGGTTCACCAGCGGCGGCCACACGCCATAGAGCGCGCCGGCCGAGCCGTCGGCATACGTCAGGTTGGTGTGCGATTCGAGCACCTGCACTTCGTAGCGCATCATCAGCTCGACACCGCTGTTGCCGCGTCCCTGGCCCTGCCCGGTGACGCCGTCGGGAATCATCCATTCCACGTGCAACTGGCAATCGCCGAACTTCTCCCTGGTGACCATCCGGCCGGTGTGCGGAACAATCGCCATATAGCCGTTCTCGACCTTCCACTTCGGCGCCTGCTCCTGGTTGCCGCGGGTCACCTGCACCCAGTGGGAGAGGTCCTTGCCGTCGAACAGCACGGTGGCGTCCGAAGGCGGCGCCTCCATGAAGTACTGGCCCGGCGTCACCTTCTGGGCACGCGGACGCCGCATGTCGTGGACCTTCCAGGGCTGGCCGGGGAGCTGCGGCGTATCGTTATAGCCCCGGACATCGTCTCCGGCGGATTCCGGAATCTGGTGGCCGCCGCCTTTTTTGGCCGGGGACTGGGACGGATCGCTGGTCTGCGCTGCCAAGGCGCCCGCAAGCGCCAGAAACAGGAAAGCCTTCATGTATCGCTACCTCCAAAAAATGAGTTCCGAAGTATGATATCAGCGCTCAAGTGTAAAAAGTTGTTGACATAAATTTACCTGGCCGGGTGCCCCTCGTGTCGTCTTCTCTTTTGGAGGACGAAGGGTATGATCGATCGGGGAAGGGTAATCGAGAGGCCGGAGTCGCCTCTGACGGCTCTTTGGGCGGAGACCGGGCCTCCACCGAAGTCCAGGCGGATCAGTGCGTGGGCGCTGGCGGCCGGGGCAGTGGTGCTGGCTACGGCCGGCATCGCAACCTGGCGGATGAAGAGCGGCACGGCGGCGCCGCAATATCGCACCGCCACCGTCGCGCGGCAGACGATTACGCGATCGATCAGCGCCACCGGCACCATCGAGCCGGTAACCACGGTGCAGGTGGGCACACAGGTCTCGGGTACGATCTCCGAGCTGATGGCGGACTACAACAGCACTGTCAAAAAAGACCAGATCATCGCGCGGCTCGACCCCTCGCAGTTCAATGCGCAGCTTGCGCAGGCGAACGGAACGTACCTGAGTTCGCAGGCGGGCGTGCAGGCGGCGCAGAATAATGTCACCGCGGCGGATGCCGCAGTCGGTTCGGCGCAGGCCAATGTCGACCACATGCAGGCCGCGCTCAACGACGCACAGGCGAGCTTCGACCGCACCAAGAAGCTGGTGGATGCGCAAGTGGCGGCGCAGATGACCCTCGAGACCGCGCAATCCACGCTCGACCAGGCGGCGGCGCAGAAGCAGCAGGCGATCGCACAGCTGAACCAGGCGCGGGCGCAGGCGCAGGCCGCGCGGTCGTCGGTGGCGCAGGCTCAGGCGCAGGCCAACCAGGCGAAGGCGGCGGTGGACCTGGCGCAGGTGAACCTGGACCATACGATCATCCGCGCACCCATCGACGGCGTGGTGATCGCGCGCAACGTGGACGTCGGGCAGACGGTGGCCGCGAGCCTGCAGGCTCCCGTGGTCTATCTCATTGCGAATGACCTGACGCGCATGCAGGTGCTCGCCAATATCGATGAAGCCGACGTCGGACAGCTCGCGCAGGGCAGCCAGGTCAACTTCACGGTGGATGCGTACCCTTCGCAGGTGTTCGCCGGCACCGTGTCGCAAGTGCGGCTCTCTCCGCAGAGCGTGCAGAACGTAGTGACGTATACCGCGGTGATCGACGTCCACAATCCGGACCTCAAGCTGAAGCCCGGAATGACGGCCAACGTGACGGTGGTGGTGGCGCAGCACGGGGACGTCGTCGCGATTCCGAATAGCGCGCTGCGGTTCCGCGCCGCGGCTGGACAGTCCCAAGTCTGGAAAGAGGCCGGCGGCCAGCTGGTTCCGGTGAAGCTGCAGTTGGGGCTGAGCGACGGCGTCTTCTCCGAAGTAGTGTCGGGCGATCTGCAGGCGGGCGATCGTGTGGCGATCCCCTCGCTGACTTCGGCCACCAATGCGGCCAAGGCGCCGGTCTCGTCGCCCTTCGCGCCGGGCGGCGGCAGAAAGGGACGGTGAACGCCATGAACACGATTGAGCTCGAAGGAATCGAAAAGATCTACGACACGGGCGCGGTTCGGGTACACGCGCTGCGCAACATCAACCTGGTGGTGGAACCGGGGGAGTTCGTGGCGATCATGGGGACCTCGGGATCGGGCAAGTCGACCCTGATGAACATTCTCGGGTGCCTCGACCGCCCCACGGAGGGACGGTATGTGCTCGAAGGCATCGATGTCTCGCAGCTCGATAAAGACCAGCGGGCGGATGTGCGGAATCGCAGAATCGGCTTCGTATTCCAGGGCTTCAACCTGCTGCGGCGGACGACGGCGCTCGAAAACGTCGAACTTCCGCTGATCTACGCGGGCGTCCCCGCGGCGGAGCGCGTGCGGAGGAGCCGCGCGGCGCTGCAGATCGTCGGGCTGGCGAACCGGGAGCAGAATCATCCCAGCCAGCTTTCGGGCGGACAGCAGCAGCGGGTGGCGATCGCGCGGGCGCTGGTCAATCATCCTTCTATGCTGCTGGCGGATGAACCCACCGGCAATTTGGACACGCGCACCTCGCTCGACGTGATGAGCGTATTCCAGGACCTGAACCGGAATGCCGGAATCACCATCGTGCTGGTGACGCACGAACCGGATATCGCGGAGTTTGCGAGCCGCGTGGTGACGGTGCGGGACGGCCGCATCGTCAGCGATCGCGAGCTGCGAGGGTCAAGGGTGGCTTCTGAAGAACTCGGAGAGATGGAGCCGGAAGAGGAGGAAGTATGATCGGGCCGGTGTTGAAGATCGCGCTGCGGGCCCTGGCGCGCAATAAGGCGCGCTCGATCCTGACGATGCTCGGGATTGTGATCGGCGTGGCGGCGGTGATCGCCATGGTCAGCCTGGGGCAGGGAGCCCAGGAACAGGTGGCGCAGCAGATCGCGAGCATGGGGACGAACCTGTTGGTCGTCCAGGCGGGAAGCCAGAACACTGGCGGCGTGCGCGGCGGCGCGGGCACCACGACCACGCTGACGCCGGATGATGTTGCGGCGATCCTGCGCGAGGCTCCGGCGGTGGGCGCGGCGACACCGAGTGTCAACGCTTCGGTGACCCTGGTGTACAGCAACCAGAATTGGGCGACGCGCGCGGAAGGCGCCGGCACGAACTTCCTCGATATTCGCAGCCGCGCCGTCGCGTCGGGCTCCTTCTTTACCGATGCCGATGTGGCGAGCGCCGCACGAGTGGCGGTGATCGGGCAGACCGTCGCCAACCAACTGTTTCCGGGCATGGACCCGGTCGGCCAGATGATGCGGGTACGGAACCTGCCGTTCCGCGTGATCGGCGTGCTGGCGGCCAAAGGGCAGACCACCTTCGGGCAGGACCAGGACGATACGCTGGTGGTGCCCTACACCACGGCCATGAAGAAGCTGCTCTCCGTGACCTACATTCCAACCGCATACATTTCCGCGGTGTCGGGCGATGCCACTGGCGCCGCGGAGCAGGAGATCGGCGACATCCTGCGCTCCCGGCACAACATCCGCCCGGGACAGCCGGACGATTTCACGGTGCGCAACCTGAGCGACGTGGCGGATACGGCCAAGGAGACTACGCGCGTGATGACGCTGCTGCTCGGCGGAATCGCGGCCGTCTCGCTGCTGGTGGGCGGCATCGGGATCATGAACATCATGCTGGTCTCGGTGACGGAGCGGACGCGCGAAATCGGCATCCGCATGGCGGTGGGCGCGCGGACGAAGCAGGTGCAGTCGCAGTTCCTGATCGAGTCCGTGGTGCTGGGGCTGGCCGGAGGTCTGGGCGGCATCCTGTTCGGAGTGGCCGCATCGTATGTTGTTTCGGCGGTCTTCTCGTGGCCGAGCCTGATCTCGCCGCTGGCGGTGGCCGGGTCGGCGCTGTTCTCGATCGCGATCGGCGTGTTCTTCGGCTACTATCCGGCGCGCAAGGCGGCGAACCTGGATCCCATCGAAGCGCTGCGCTTCGAGTAGGCTCAGTCGATGCGGACCAGCACCTTGCCCATGGGCCCTTCGGCCAGGCGAGCGAAGGCGGCTTTCACTTCCTCGAACGGGAAGACGCTGTCGATCACCGGGCGCTTTCCGGCGATATCCAGGCGGCGGACAATCTCCCCCCAGGCCTGCTGCGCGGCTTCCGGCGTGTAGTCGCCGACCGAGACTCCGCCGATCCGGACGCGGCGGAAGAAAAGAGTCCCGGTGTTGAAGTCGGGAACGGGGCCGTGGCTGCGTCCGACGACGCTGATGCGGCCCTGGTAGTCCATCAGGGTCACGAGCTGGTTGAAGAATGGCCCGGCGACGCTATCGATCGCGAAGTTCACCTTGCCGGGAAGCTTTTTGCGGAGATCCGGATCGGCGGGATCGAAGGCGAAATCGGCGCCGAGTTCGAGGAGGCGTTCGGCCTTCTGGGGACTGCGCGTAGAGTCCGGCCACCTGGAGGCCGAGCGATTTTCCAAGCAGCACGGAAGCCACGCCGACGCCGCCCGAGGCGCCGGTGACCAGCAGCAGGGAGCCGGGCGCCGGCAGATCTTCCCATTGCGTGAGCGCCTGCCAGGCGGTCAGAAAGACGAGCGGCGCGGCAGCCGCCTCTTCGCGCGTCCAGCCCAGGGGGACGGGCGCCACGCTCGCCGCGGGCACTACGGTCTTCCCGGCGAGCGTTCCCCAGGTATCCACGCCGGCCTTGCATCGCAGGATGTTGACGAATTCGCCCACACGACCGAACTCGACGCCCTCGCCCACGGCGACGATCTCACCCACTCCGTCGCGCCCGAGGATGTGGGGCAGGGCCGGTTTGGCCGGATAGAGCTTCCGGGCGAGAAATGCGTCGGCGGGATTGAGTGCCGCGAACTCGTTCCGCAGCAGCACCTCGCCGGGGCCGGGCTGCGGGTCGGGGACTTCGCCGTCACGCAGATTTTCAACGCCTGTGTAAGAGTCCAAGAGCCATGCGCGCATACGATCATTGTCGCGCAGGGCCCCAAAAATTCCTCTTGACGTGACCAATTGGTCACGTTACCATAAGGTAACTTATATGGAGGGACTCGAAACGATGACACTCAACGATTTGACGCTCGACACTACGCAAGCCATTGATATCAACGCCGACATCGGCGACGTGTTCCGCAGCGTACTGCACCGCCTCGGCGAGGGCAGCACCAACGGAAAAGGGGAATCCATGCAGATGACCCTGGAGCAATGGCCGGGCGGCCGCTGGTTCCGCGATCGCGGCAACGGTATCGGCCATCTCTGGGGGCATGTGCAGGTGATCAAGCCGCCGGTGCTGTTAGAGCTGAGCGGCCCCATGTTCATGTCGTATCCTGCACTGAACCACGTCGAAGTGAAGCTCGAACAGCGCCCCGGCGGAACCCATGTGGAGCTCCGTCACCGCGCGATCGGCTTCATTGACCCGGCTCACCGCGAGGGCGTCACCACCGGCTGGAAGCAGATTCTGGAAGGCGTCGCCCAGGACTGTTTCGCGAGCGCCGGCGCAAAGCGCACCTAAATGGCCGACGACGATCTCGACGGCGTGTGGAAGGCCTTGTCCGATCACACCCGCCGCTCGATTCTCGACCTCTTGCGCCAGGGCCCTCGCACCACGACCGAGCTCGTGGAGGCCTTTCCGCACCTGACCCGCTTCGGCGTCATGAAGCACATTGAAGTGCTCCGCGAGGCCGGCCTGGTTCATACGCGTGAGGACCGCCGTCAGCGCATCAACTCTTTGAACGTGGTGCCGATCCGGCAAATTTACGAGCGCTGGGTCGGACGCTTCGAAGAGCTCTGGTCGAGCCACTTACTGCGCATCAAAGAGGACGCCGAAGCCCGGGCCGCCCGGCCCAAGACCGAGCGCCTGAAGAAGCGCCCCGAACAGGGCTAACCCATAACTCCGCACGGACCTCGCAGGAGAAGTGTGCCCGTGCACAACCTCAGAGAGGATCATCCGATGACTGCAACGCAAACTCAACACAAAGTAGTGTCGAGAGACGAATGGCTCAAGGCGCGCAAGGCGCACCTGGCGGCTGAAAAAGAATTCACCCGGAAGCGCGACGAACTGAGCCGGCAGCGGCGCGAGCTGCCGTGGGTCCAGGTCGAAAAGGATTACGTTTTCGAAGGCCCGTACGGTCCGGAAACCCTCGCCGATCTCTTCGCCGGCCGCAGCCAGCTCATTATCTACCACTTCATGCTCGGCGCGGCCTGGGAAGAAGGATGTAAGTCCTGCTCCTTCCTGGCCGACCACTTCGATGCCACGCGCATTCACCTGGCGCATCGCGACGTCACGTTTGCCGTGGTTTCCCGCGCTCCCATGGCGCGCATTCAGGCCTTTCAAAAGCGCATGGGCTGGCGCTTCCACTGGGTCTCGGCATTCACCACGGATTTCCAGCGCGAGTATGGTGTGCATTTCACGAAGGAAGAACTTGCCGGCGAGGTGAATTACAACTACGGCAAGAGGCGCTTCGGTCTGGAGGAGGCGCCCGGCCTGAGCGTGTTCTCGAAGGATGAAGCGGGCGGGATTTTCCATACTTACTCCACTTACGCGCGCGGCCTCGATCCTCTGGTGGGGACTTATCACTTTCTCGATCTGGTTCCCAAGGGCCGCGACGAAGATGGCTTGGCGTTTACGATGGCGTGGGTCCGGCACCACGATCGGTACGACGATTACTTACTCGATCCCGCGGCATCTTATGAGAAGCCGCGCGAAACGGGAGCGTGCTGCAAAAATGAGGAGCGTGCGTAATGACCGCGCGGTGCTGCACGGGCGGGGGGCCATCGCGCCGCCTCGCCCGGCGGCTCTCCGGAGCGGCGGGTTCCCTTCTGCCTGGCGCCATGCTGGTGTTGTTGCCGAAGTGTCCCTTGTGCCTCGCAGCCTGGCTGACCGTCGTCACCGGCGTTGCCGTCCCCGCGGTAGCCGCCGCTCGGATTCGCGGGCTGATCGTGGTTTTTTGGGCTGCCGCGGTGGCGCTCGCTGCCGCGCAGGTCGTCCGGCGCCGTGCCAACCGGCGGCCGTCGTCTCCCCTCGCTCGACAGCGGTGAACTCCGCGCAGGGCCGGCGAGCGTTGGAGGTCCGCTGGTCGGATATGGCACATTAGACGGTACGCCACTCTTTGAGACGTCTCTGCTTGGGCTTGCCCGAAAACCGCCAACTGGGGGTTTGCGAAGCTATAGAATTTGTGAAGCCGTCAAAGTCTCCGGCGTCGGTGGGATCCCCAGGCCCTAATTCTTGGTAGGCACCTTTTCCACGCTCTCGACGACCAACAGATCCACCGGCCCCCGGCGCGATTCGAGCTTGAGGCCGAATTGCTCCTGAAGGGCCGTGAAGATGGTGGGACCGGAGTCGTACGAGTCGCGCGGCGCGTCGGCCGGGTTGCCGCCGCCCTCTCCCGGCGCCGGACCCTTCGGCCCGGGCCCCATGCCTTCAGTAGAGAAGGCGAGCATGACATCGTAAGTTCCTTTAAGTCCCGTTTTATCGATGACCGGACGGCCCACAACTATTCCGAGAACCTCGGTCAAACGAGTCATGCTCACGGCATCGCCCTGCATGAGCATGCGGCCGTTGGCCGTAGCCTGGATTCCGAGTTGGCCGTGCGGCGTTTTCAGGAGGCCGTCCTTTCCTCTCGAAGGTCCGGCCTGAGGGCTGCCCGCGTCTTCGGCGGGCGCTGCCGCGGCCTGGGACGCTTCCTTCAACTTAAGGCCGCGTTTGGCCACCACCAGTTCATAGATCGCCGCTACCTTGCTCCCCTTGTGAATCTTCAGCTTGAAACGGTCTGCCAGCAGGTTCTGGAGCATGATCCGGGCATCTTTTTGGGTGGCGCCATCGGGGACCTTGGCAATGATATCGAATCGCTGACTATCCATCCAGGAGGGACCGGAAACCTGGAAGTTCTGCACGTCATAGGCGCGCATGATCAGCACTTTCAGGGGCATATCGGTGAACCGCATCCGGCCGGGTGCGGGGGTTCCGGGGCCGCCGTCCACGCTCCCCCGGAGCCGGGCCATAGGTTGCGGAGCGGCCGGTTTGATGGAAGCTACTTCGAAAGTGACTTTCGGGTTGGGCTGCTGCCCCAGAGAGATGGACGCCCAGAGGATTAGGGCGGTAACCGTCATAGGGAACATATTGTCCAATTTGTGACAGCGGCCTGGATGTGCAGCCGTCGCATTCGCACCATTTTACCGATTCTGGGCGGTTAAGACTTGGTAAGACGCCATTCGGGGAAACCACACGGGCGCGTCGTCCCCGTCGCTGATCTTGATTGGCCAGCTTGGAGGAACGTGCGCCGGATGGCGAGCCTGAAGGGATCGGCGCTGTGGATCGATAGACTCGTACTATGAAGGGATGGTCGTCCGCTTGAGGTCGCGCCTGTCCTGGGTGTTCTGCATCCTTGGCATCATCGCGATAGGAATCGTCTCGAGAGTCGTTCACACCGGATTAGTGGTCTTTGACAAGTACCTGGGCGACGCTTTGTACGCGACGATGGTCTACGGGATTTTGCGCCTGTTATCGAGGGCCAGGGCGTCGGCCGTGTGCGCGATGGTGGTAATGACCGCTATCGAGTTGTTACAACTGACAATGATTCCGGCCCACATGCTTTCAAGTGAGCACCTCATGACGCGGATGTGTGCCCGACTGATGGGTGTAGAATTCAGCTTCCTGGATCTGCTCGTGTACGGAGTGGGTATCGTGTGCATCTATCTCGTGGATTCCTCCCAACGGAAGGGCGAAGAAGATTCCTCCATTTGAGCCGCGAGGCCGGGTGAAATGCTTAAGCGGACGAGGTACCTTTCCTCCTCCCGGGGAGTCCTTACAGGGCGTGCATCAGGATAGTCCGCGATTCGGTTTCGGTGAGTATGATGGGGTTGCCCTTCATGCTGCTGGCGCGCGCGGCGTTGGCGATGAGCTCGGGGACGTGTGCTTCCTCGACGCCGTAGGTCCGCAGGCTGGGGATCTCGAGGCGGCGGCAGAGCGCGGCGATCCAATGGACGCCATCCTCGGGGGAGGCATCGGACTTGCCGGTGAGGATCGCGGCGACCTCGGCGTAGCGGGAAAGCGCGGTGCTTTCGGGAGC
Source organism: Terriglobia bacterium (assembly GCA_963796675.1). GTDB lineage: Bacteria > Acidobacteriota > Terriglobia > Bryobacterales > Bryobacteraceae > CAWCDJ01. Next base: position 363,298 of record CAWCMS010000005.1, on the reverse strand, counting down.
GCGCGAGCCCAGCGCCTCCACTTTCGTTTCGATGAAGACGCTCCGTGAGGCGCGGGGAACATCCCACCGATGGGAGCGTCGAAGCCGTGCCGCCTCGCCGGGCGGCATACTGGCGTTGTTGCCGAAATGTCCGCTGTGTCTCGCGGCCTGGCTGACCGTCGTCACCGGCGTTGCCGTCCCCCAGCCAGCAGGCGTCGGCACATGACGCGGAACGCCACTCTTCGCGACGGTTTGGGTAACGCCAGGTGGGCTATCGAAGGGGCGCGGGCGGGTCAATGTGGCGGGACGCACGTTTGCCGTCAACTTGACGGCTCTGCCCAGCTTCCGGTTCAGAACACAGAGGTAACCCTCACGGCCCGTTGATGCCAGCGCCTCGACCTTCGCCGGCTCGCGCTCCTGCGCAGGGCGCTCATGGGGAAGTATGAACCAGCTCGGGTGTTCAGAAATCAAGAATCGCAAAATTCGCACTTGACATTATCAGGTAATCCACTACCATATGGTTGTGGATCAATTGGGAACAACATTTGCCGCTTTGTCTGATCCGACCCGGCGGGGGATGATCGAACGGCTCTCATATGGTCCTGCCTCTGTGCATGGATTGACGGAATCGTTTGCAATTTCGCAGCAGATGATTTCAAAACATGTTGCCTACCTGGTGCGGGCGCGGATTGTGATCAAGACGAAGCGTGGACGAGAGAGTGTGTGCACGCTTAGGCCAGAGGCGATCAAGAAAGTCAGCGACTGGGCGGCTTATTATCGCCGGTTCTGGGAAGAAAGTTTCGACAAGCTGGATGTCGTTGTGAATCAAATGAAAAACATGGAGCTCAAAGATGGCAAAAAACACGGTTAACGAGACAGAGCGGATGGTTGTCACGAGAGTTTTCGATGCCCCACGCGAATTGGTTTGGAAGGCGTGGACGGACCCGAAGTATGTAATGCAGTGGTGGGGCCCGAAGGGTTTTACCTCGCCTTTTTGCAAGATGGATTTTCGCGTGGGAGGAAAGTTTCTCTGCTGCATGAGAACTCCGGATGGCCAGGAGTTCTGGAATGCCGGTGAATACCACGAGATTATTCCGCACGAAAAGATCGTTTCCTCCATGTACTTTTCCGACCCGCAGGGAAACAAGGTTGAGCCTGCGCACTATGGAATAGAACATGAGGCCATAGAAGGTGCGCACGATGTGACCACCTTTGAGGATCTTGGGAACGGCCAGACGAGACTCACCTTCATTGGAAATGAAACCATGGAGAACGCTAAGAATAGCGGTCAAGTAGAGGGCTGGGACCAGACACTCGATAAATTTGCCGCAGTGGTTGCGGGGCTGGGGCAGGCGAAATAAGCAGTTGACGTTTTGATGATCGCAGGTCCGTCCCGGAAAACCCTGCGGATAGGTCGGTGAAATTGGCGGCTTGTCGCCTTACTTTGAGAAATGCGGCAGGACTAAGCAGTCGAGGTACTGATTCTTCCTCCTCCCGCAGGGTCCTTACAGGGCGCGCGTCAGGATGGTCCGCAACTCGGTCTCGGTGAGTACGATCGGGTTGCCCTTCATGCTGCTGGCGCGCGCGGCGTTGGCGATGAGCTCGGAGACATGCGCTTCCTCGACGCCGTAGGTTCGCAGGCTGGGGATCTCGAGGCGGCGGCAGAGCGCGGCGATCCAGCGGACGCCGTCCTCGGGGGAGGCATCGGACTTGCCGGTGAGGATCGCGGCGACCTCGGCGTAGCGGGAAAGCGCGGTGCTCTCGGGAGCGCGCGAGCGCAGCGCCTCCACGTTCGTTTCGATGACGTGCGGCAGCAGGGCCGCGCAGACGGCGCCGTGGGGCGCGGGGAACATCCCGCCGATGGGGGCGGCGAAGCCGTGAACGGCACCGAGCGACGCGTTGGCGAGCGACATGCCGCCGAGCAGGCTGGCCCATGCCATCTCGCGGCGAGCTTCGCGGTCGCCGGTCTCCCAGGCGCGCGGCAGAGCGGACGCGGCGCGGCGAATGCCATCGATGCAGAACAGGTCGGTCATCGGATTGGGCCGCGCGCCCGTGTAGGGCTCGATCAGTTGCGTGAGCGCGTCGAGGCCGGTGGAGGCGGTGATCGCATGCGGCAGATCGTAGGTCAGTTCGGGGTCGACCACGGCCAGCCGCGGCAGCATGCTCGCCGCGCGCAGACTGGCCTTGACGCGCTGCTGCGGCGAGGCGAGCACCGCGTTGCGGGTGACTTCCGACCCGGTTCCGGCGGTGGTGGGGACGGCGATCAGCGGCGCCGAAGCATGGCGCAGAGGCTGGCCGCGGCCGATGACTTCCAGGTAATCGAGCGGCTCGCCGGGATTGGTGAGGAGCGCGGCCAGCGCCTTGCCGGCGTCGATCACGCTGCCGCCGCCGATCGCCACGACCATATCGCAGCGCTCTTCGCGGGCTAGTTCGGCGCCGTCGCGGATGAGGTCGACAGTGGGCTCGCCGGTCACGCGGAAGGCGGGCCCATCGATCGCTACGACCCGCCCCCTGGAGCCGGCGACGACCAGCGGTCGCGAGCCCATTTCGGCCGCGGCGGCGGCGACTTCGCGAACAGTGCCCTCGCCAAAGACGATCCGCTGGGCCGTGGAGAATTCAAACCGCATCGGCGGCTACCAGCCCTGGTCTTCGGGAAACACGTTGCGATACATGGCGCGGGTTCGGGGCTCGGCCAGCATATCGGTGACCTTTTCCAGCCAGGCGTGATAGTGCGCAGTGGTCTTGTGCTCGGCCATGGCCTCTTCCTTGCGATAGACCTCGACCAGCAAAAAGCGGGCGGGATCTTCGACGGATTGAATAACGTCGAAACGGGCGATGCCGGGTTCCTGGACGCTGCCCGAGGCGTTGGCGATGGTGGCCTGCTTGAACTCTTCGATGTGCTCCGGCTTGACGTGAACATTCACTTGCATGATGACCATAGTCCAATTGTAGGATTGTTCGCGCCCGGCGGTGCGTCTGCTGCTTCACGGCGCGTCCGGCGAGCCGGGTACCCGCCAGGCTGGTAGATGCGTCAGTAAGTTCGGCACGGTGAATATCGGTCTGACTTAGGGCGACTTATCGCAAGGAAGGTATTTCGATGTTTCTTCACAAAAAGGAACTACTTCACGAAGTGCGGGTGGATAAACCCGATCCGCGCTTCGGCCAGTTTCTGCTGGAGCAGTTCGGCGGAGCGACCGGCGAACTGTCGGCGGCACTGCAGTATTGGGTCCAATCGTTTCACGTGGAGCATGCGGGCATCAAAGACATGCTGCAGAATATCGCGGTCGAGGAGTTCGGGCACCTGGAGATGGTGGGCCGTATGATCGAACTCCATACCAAGAACGCCGCGGCGGCACAGGATAGCCCGCTGTTTGCGGTGCGCGGCAAGGGCCCGCACTTCCTCGACAGCCAGGGTTCGGCATGGACGGCCAGTTACCTGAACGAGGGCGGTGACGTGGTCAGGGACCTGCGCGCCGATATCGCTTCCGAGGCCGGTGCGCGGCAGACTTACGAAGCGCTCGTCAACGCGGCGCCGGACGAGGGGAGTAAGAAGGCGCTTGTCCATCTGCTGACGCGCGAAATCTCGCACACCCAGATGTTCATGAAGGCTCTCGAGAGTCTGGGTAAGTTGACGGATCCGTACTTCGGGAACGTAAAGCCGGATGAGACGGTGAATCTATATTTCCACCTGAGCTCGAACGGGGCGCCGCAGCGCGGGCCCTGGAACCAGCCGCCGGCGTTCGAATTTATCGAAGAGCCGACGCTCGCGAAATCGCACAAGTAGGGAAGTGGGCGGTCCGGGCCGAATGGTCCGGACCGCCCCAAGGTAGCCGGTCTTAGAGCTGTTGTTGCGGTTCCGGAGGATTGGACTGGTTCTGTTCGTCCGGCTGCATCTGGTCGTTGGGCTGGTTCTGGTCGTTGGGTTGAACTTGATCGTTGGGCTGGTTCTGGTCGTTAGGCTGCATCTGGTCGTTGGGCTGGATCGGCTCGCTCTGCGGGGTCATCGGCGTGGCCGGCTGGCTCATCGTCGAGACGCCGAGGCTGTCGAGCGTCGCCTGGTCCAATTGTCCGTTCGAGGCCAGATTGTTTTTCATCTGATAACTGCGAACGGCGGCTTCGATCTGCGGATTCCAGACGCCGTCCACCTCGCCGGTATAGAGGCCCTTGGACTTCAGGATGCGCTGCGCATCTTCGATATTCGCATTGGTCGGAGTACCGAAGCCGCCGGAAGTATAAGACATGCTCCGGCTGGCGGAACGAGCCGCCTGGCTCATCCGCGCACTGGCTCGTACGCCGAGGTGCCGCATGGTCGGACGGTCGAGCCGGCCAGTGACGGCGAGATTGTTATGCCGCTGGAACGAACGGACCGCTGCCTGAAACTGAGGGTTGCGGGTTCCATCGATCCGGCCGTGGTAGAAACCATCGGCTCGCAGCTGTCTCTGGGCGCCACGAATTACGCTCCTCGAGGAAACCATCGGCCGCACGTGCTGGTGAATGTGAATATGGACTTCCTTGGGCTGGGTCTGGGCGGCCGTCGGGCTGGTTTGAGTGGCCATCGGGCTGTCCGATTGCGCGAGGGCAGGCAGACCTGCCAGGCAAAGAACAGCCGTAAAGGAGATTGCAATTCGTTTAACGTCTTTGTGGATACCGATCATTAGATACCACCTCGAAACTAATTCGACATGGTGAGGAGCAATTGGGGTGCCAGCGGTGGACGATGGCGCCGCCGGTAGTAAGGTGTTCGACCGATCACCCAGCACTTTCGCGCCATCTTCGACGTGACTTTTGATCTATGGACTGTAACTCCAGCGAAACCGCACACTAGGAATGTGCGGAAGTTACTCTTTTTTCTATGTGCCGTCTGGAGCGCGGCCGGGGCTACCATCCAATTTACGGCGCTCCCGCTCAATTATCAGTACGGAACGTTTAACGGTTTCGCGTTTGCCACGATCGATGGTGAGGCGAATCAGCTACTGATCTGTGACGATTTCGACCACACGACATACGTCCCGTCGGGGCCTCTGGTATATGACGCCTCGACTCTGACGGGTTCGTCTCCGCTCGATAGCGCGCGCTTCGCGGATGCCAGCAGGGCTGATGGATCGCTCTTCCGATATGAGGAAGCGGCCCTGCTGCTCTACGGATTGCAGAATACCGGCCCGTCGCAATTGCTGGATCTGACGGCGGACTATCAATACGCGCTGTGGATGCTGTTCACGCCGTCGGTCCAACTGCCTACCTCGACCGCGCAGACTCTGCTGTCGGATGCGGCGGTGCAGGCGGCCTCGGGGAATCCGCAGAACGCCGAAATCTACGCGCGGCTACGAGTCCTGACGCCTACGGAGCCGTTTGCGGCGAACCAGGAGTTTCTCCAGTTGACCGACACGGCTCCGCCGGTTACCGTGGGTGGTCCGGCGCTGGGCTCGCCGGTGCCGGAGCCGTCGTCGTCGATTCTGATCGGGCTCGGTCTGGTACTGCTGGCAGTCGGCGGCAGCGGCCGGTGGGCATTCCGGCGAAAATAGTTTTCTACGTCGGGTAATAGCCTTCGCGGGTCTGTACGACGAGGCCCTTCTGAGTCGTGGTGAGGTGGATATGGCGGTAGCCGCCGGCTGCCGTGCCATCCGGCGTGTAGCCGATGCTGTACTGGTTGCGAAGGTCTTCTTCGATTGACGAAAACACGTAGTTGATCGGCATTTTGCGCGTCACTTCGAAGAAGCGGCCGCCGGTTTCCCGCGAGATCGTCTGCATGATCTTGCGTCCGTCGGGCTGTTCCACGGGAATGCGTCCCATGCGGCCCATGCGCCCGAAACCGCCCCCGCCCATGCCGGCGAATTCCAGATCCTGAAACAGGATGGAATAAACCAGCGTATCGGCGCGCTGCGCGGATTCCACGGCGGTCTCGAGGCTTTCCTTGCTGCCCGTGTCGGCGCCGTCGGACATCAGGATCAGCGCCTTGCGCCCCTTTTGTTTGCGCATGAGTTCGTTGGAAGCCAGGTAGATCGAGTCATAAAGGTCGGTGCCGCCACCCCGCGGCCGCTGTCCGCCGCTTGGATAACGCCCGCGCCCGCCCGGATAGCCTCCGCCCGGGTATCCTCCACCTCCTCCGCCGGGGTATCCTCCACCTCCTCCACCGGGGTATCCTCCGCCGCCTCCTCCGGGATAGCCGCCTCCGCTTCCAGACCGCCGCTGCATGGTCGCTGTATCCATCTCATTCAGCGCCTTTTCGAGCTTGGCACGGGACGGGGTGAGGTCCTGCAGGAGTTCCACCTCGAAATCGAAGTGGATCAGGAAGGCCTGATCCTTGTCTTCACGCAGAACCTGCTCCAGGAACTTGTAGCTGGCAGTCTTCTCGTCGGGAAGCACCCGGCGGGTGCTACCGCTGGTATCGACCAGGAGGCCGAGGGTCAGCGGCAGGTCGCTTTCCTGAGAGAAATAGCGGATGGTCTGCGGGCGTCCGTCCTCATCCAGAAGGAAGTCGTTCTTGGTAAGGTCGCGAACAATTTCGCCCTTCTTGTCACGAACGGTGGCGAAGACGTTGACGACCTTGACGTCGGTCGAAAAACTGGGTGGCGCCTGTTCCTGCTGCTGGCCGCGCAGCAGGCGGGCGGCCGGGAGCATGGAAAGTGCGGAAAGCAGGCTGCGGCGTGTCAGCATTGAATGTCGCCTCAATGGTTTGTTGGTGAGATGCGCCGGGCGGACGGAAGGTTACGTTGCGGACTTTGCGCGAACCAGTCCAGGACGTGCGTCGTCGTTCCGCCGCTGTTGCGTGTGCTGTGCATGAGGAGGGCAGCCGGAACGTAGCGATCGGCGGTACTGGCCATCGCGTTATCCTGGAATGAATGGCGCGCCTCGTCGCATTCGTCTTGCTGGCCCCGGTCCTGCTGGCGCAAAACTACGGGGTCATCGAGGGTACCGTGACCGACAGCAATTCGCGGGCCGGAATTCCCAACGTGACCGTACAGGTGCGGGCGATGGACGGCCGGTCGGCCGGATATGTCGGGAAGACCGATTCCTCGGGGCAATTCCGGATCGAGCGGGTGATGCCCGGCGATTATTCGGCCTCTTACCTCGCGGCGAGTTACGCCGCTCCCGACTTTTCGCAGGGCGCGTACCGGCCGTTTCACGTATCGGCCGGCGGCGACCCGGCGCGGGTACAAGTGCAGCTCGCGCCCCTCGGCAGACTGACCGCCCGCGTGGTGGATGAGGACGGCGATCCGGTGGCCCGCACGCAGTTGCTGCTGGTGCGTCTTCGCGGGAACGGCGGAGCAGCCGGATACACCGATGCGCAAGGCACCCTCACGATGAGTACCTTACAGCCCGGCGACTATGTCCTTCTGGCCCGGCCTGTCCTGGCGGGGACCGTGCTCGGCGAAAAGGAGGCGGCCCGCTCCAAACTGCCGGCACACCCACGCGAGGGCGAACGGTATCAGTGGATGGCCACCTATTTTCCGAATGCCCTGGATCGCAGCGAGGCGGAGACCATCCGTATTCGCGCCGGTTCGGATCTCTCCGGCTACCAGATCCGGCTGCGAACGGCGCAGGTGTTTGCGGTGAGCGGCATGGTGGCGGATGGAGAGGGCGTTCCGGTGCCCAAAGCGCTGCTGTCGCTGGCCGCGCCCGACGCGCTGATTGCCGGCGTGGAAACGCGGGTCGCGGCAGATGCCGAAGGCCATTTCGAGTTCCCGGCGGTTTCCTCGGGCACCTGGAGCGTCACAGCGGAAGGCTCGCGGAATCACCTGATTTTGAAGGGCGCCGCGACGGTTACGGTAGGGGGGAGGAATGTGGCGGATTTCAACGTGCATCTGGCCGCTCCCTTCCTGCTCACGGGAACGGTGGAGCGGCAGGAGCAGAGCGCGACATCGCAATCGCGGCCGTTCGGTTCGGGGGTGCAGATCAATGACAGCCATGGGGCGGTCGTTGGCAACGCGATCCAGGATCCGGACGGCAATTTCCAGGTCAAGGACATCTATCCGGGTCGCTACCGCATCGTTCCAGTGGGCGCGATGCCGGGCTATTACGTGGATTCGGTGTCGCTGGGGGGAAGCAATGTGCTGGGGCAGGAGGTGGATCTCTCTGCCGGTTCGCCGCCCATCCGGATCGTGTACCGGCCGAATCCCGCCCGCCTGCGAGGCACGGTGGAGAATGGCGGAGGCTCCACGGTTTACCTGGTGCCGCAGGAGGAAGGCCTCCTGAGTACGCAGTTCATCCGCTCGATCGGCTGCGATGGGTCGGGCCGCTTCGAGATGGGAAATCTGCGGCCGGGCGATTACTACGCCTTCGCCTTCGATCGGGCGGAGTTCGCAGCGCTTACGGATGCGTCGTTCGTGAGGGCGATCGCCCCGCAGGCGGTGCAGGTCCACGTGGATCCGGGCGAGATCGGTTCCGTGAATCTGCGGGTAACCGGCTGGCCGGATTGAGTGATTACTTGAGCGCGGCTTTGCGTTCGCGATAGATCAGCAGCATGGCAACAATTGCCAGTTGTGTTCCTACGGCATAGAGGCTGTCGGAGACGGCGATCACCCACCGGGAGTATTCGCTCCACCCGACCCACTTGAGCCCCAGGTAGGTGCCGACCAGGCCCAGGATTCCGAGCGGAAGTAGAACGAGGAAGATGCGGAGCCGGTGGCCCTCAGTCAACTCGCGGCTGCGGGCTAGAGGATCGGGCTCGCTGGTTTCGAGCGCCGCGACCGGGTCGGTCAGCGACAGCCGGACCATCATGATGATGCCGGGAACGAAGAGCAGCAGGCTCCAAAGCCCCACCGTGATCTCCACCTTGATCTCGTTCCAGAACATGCGGCGCCAGAGGTGGCACCCGGCGCCCAGGCATTCGGAGAACGGCGGCAGTTTGCCGGTATCGAGCTTCGCCGTCAGGCCGTAGATCGTGGCGGGGGCGACCAGTGCGCCCAGGACGAGGTCGCTGAGATAGAAGAGGAAGTAGGCCGCGATGCCTTCGGGTGGCACGTCCGCCAGGTAGAGCAGAAGCTGCAGCAGCAGTTTGCCCGGCAGCGTCACCGCGAGCGCCACCGCAGCCAAAAAGGGGAAGCTGGAGACAAACTCCCGGGCCGTGTGGCTCCACAGACGCCGTGCCGACTGCAATGCCGGTTTCACTTCCCCAATATACCTGCGATGATAGGGGGCATGACTCGAATCGTTGCCATTCTATTCTGCGCACTGGCCCTGGCGGCCTGCAGTTCCTCCAAGCCGGCGGCGAAACGATACCCGATGCAGGGTGTGGTGAAGGCGCTCGACGCGAACGCGAAGACCGCCACCATCGATGCGGGAAAGATTGACGGCTGGATGGAAGCGATGACGATGGAGTATCCGGTGAGGCCCGACTCCGAATTTCAAAAGCTTCATGTCGGTGACCACATCGAGGCGACCGTAGTCGTGGAAGATCCGTCCTACTACGTCACCGACGTGAAGGTCACGCAGAAGGCGCAATAGAACTCCAATTGGCGCTAAGCTAATAGATCGAAAGTGGCGTGAGCGGAAGCCCGGCGGCGGAAATCTCTGTTGTGCGGCCGCATACGTCCGGCGAGAGGGAGGTCCCTGTTGGCGCTGAACCTCGAGAACGCCGTCCCTATGCGCTGGCCCAGCGGTCCGCTGGAGGTTGCCAGACGCGAGAAGAGCGGCGAATTCGGCGCGCGTGCGCGCCAGGCCGTGGAGCGCTGGTACGCGCCATCCGCGCTCGAAATTCTTAAAGATACCCCGGTAGATACGATCGTCATCCCCTGGGCAGCCGGTGTCGCCGCGGATGCGGAACAGTGGCGGAGTGTTACTCCGCTGGTGCAGGCCGCGCGCCGCAAGCGCCTGGCCGTAGTCGGATGGGTGGAGGGAACGGCAGACCATCGCCAGGCTTTGGCTGCCGCACACAGCGCCGGCCTGGTGGCAGTGGCGATGCGCGGCTTCCAAGGCAGCGCGGAGCTCCCGGTGATCGCCTGGAGCGAACGCGAGGACGTGCCTTGGGATTCCGCCGCCCCGGCGGTCGCGGTTACCGGCAACGTCTGGCCCGGAGTCAACCCATCGCAGGGGGGTGGCGGCGCCGATGCGGGGCCGACGGCTCTTCCCTGGCTCGATTCCAACGGCTGGTGGATCCAGATGGCCCGCGCGCGTCTGCGTGCGCCGTTGTGGGTGGTGTTCGATCCGCCCGGCAAGGGCACAATCTTTTCGGCCCAGCGTTACGCCAATGCGGTGACGGATGCCGAGATCTCGGGTGCGCGCTGGCTGATCTCGCTTGACGATGACCTGCGCGCGTCGCTGGCGGAGGGCGCCGCACAGGCACTGGACGATTGGAAGAAAATTGCCGCGGCATCGCTCTTCTTCCGTGAGCACGCGGCGTGGCGGTCCTACCGCTCACTGGGACTGGTGGGTGTGGTCTCGGACTTCCACGGGGCGGACTTCGAAATGAGCGGCGAGATCCTCAACCTGTCGGCGCGTCGCGACCTGCTCTTTCGCGTCATCTGGAAGTCGCAGGCTTCTGCACAGCCGCTTACAGGGTTGAAAGCGGTGGTCTATGCTGACGCCGCGGCGCCTGATGCGTCTCTACGCCAAAAGCTGACAGAGTTCGTTGAGCAGGGCGGCCTGTTGGTGGCTGGTCCGGAATGGGGCGCCGGCGGCAAGCCGGAACAGCCCGGCTTCCCGACCCAGTTCGACGTGCGGTCGCTTGGTAAGGGTCGCCTGGCTGTGGCGCGCGAGGCGCTGTCGGACCCATACCAGGTTGCCGTGGATACGCAATTCCTGCTGAGCCACCGCTACGATCTCGTCAAGATCTACAATGCGCCGAGTTCCGGTTGTACACGCCTTACCGGCTCGGCGGATGGCGCCCGTGCGCTGCTGCAATGTGTGAGTTATTCCGAAGGTGGACGCGGCGGCGGCTACGGGCTCCGCACCATCTGGCTGCGCGACCGCTTCGCCAACGCTCGGCTGCTGGGAATCGGCAGCGATCCGGTGCCGGTTCACGCCGACGCCTCGGAAGAATACATGGGGTTCGAATACCACGTGCCGGCCACAGCGCCGCAGTCTTACCTGGCGCTTGAATTCGGTGCGTAACTGGGAGGGGAGATGCCTTTGAATCGAAGGGAGTTCGTTGGAGGGTTGGGCGCCGCGGCACTGGCTGCCGTCCAGGCGCCTCTGCTGCGCGCAACCGCGCCTGCTGCCTCCGTGGCGGTTGCGCGCTGCAAATCTTACGGGCCGGAGTTCCTCGCCGCGACCTCGAAAATGTTCGACCAGTTGGGCGGACTCGGCCGGATCGTGAAGGGCAAAACCGTCACCATCAAGGTCAACCTGACGGGCGAAGTGAACGTGCGGCTCGGATACCTGCCAATGGGACGCTCGTGCTGGACTCATCCGCGCACGGTCGGCTCGATCATCCACCTGATGGATAAGGCGGGCGCGCGCCGCATCCGCGTAGTCGAAGGCGCGTGGGTCTGGCCCGCGTCGCTCGAAGAGTTCATGTACAAGGCGGGCTGGGACCCAGGCCTGCTGCTCGGCGCCGGACCGCGCGTGGAACTGCTCAATACCAACATGCCGTACCCGGGCTCGAAGCCGTATACCCGATTTCCAGTGCCGCATACTGGCCACATGTTCCCGGCCTACGATCTGAGCACAGCGTACGCCGAATCCGACGTGCTCGTCTCCATGGCGAAGCTCAAGGAACATGCCACCGCGGGCGTCACGCTTTCCATCAAGAACCTCTTCGGCATCACGCCGACCACCATTTACGGCAACAAGGTCCCGGTGGATGAGCCGGCGCCGGAGCCGTATGGCGGGCGGCAGGATATCGGACACAACGGCAGCCGCCAGCCGCCGAAGAGTTCTCCGGCCGAAAAGGACCCCACCACGCCACGCCAGGGCGGCTACCGGATTCCGCGCATCATCGCCGATCTTTCGGCCGCCATCACGCCGGGCCTCGAGATCATCGACGGCATCGAAAGCATTGCCGGCGCCGAGCTCCCGAGAAACGGCAGCACCGTTGCGGTAAGCCCCGGACTCCTGGTGGCCGGAACGAATCCCGTGTGTACAGACGCAGTGGCGATGGCCCTGATGGGCTTCGACCCGATGGCCGAGCGCGGCAAAGCACCGTTCGAAACCTGCGACAACACGCTCAAGCTCGCGGAAGAACTGGGCGTGGGGACGCGTGATCTGAATCGCATCGAGGTGGTAGGCGAATCGATCCAGAGCGCCGTCTTCCGCTATCGCGACTACGGCGGTCCGCGGCAGATGCGCTTCCGGGGCGCGGGCGCCCGAAAAGGCTAAGTTCGCCGATTCGGAATTACGGGCACGCATTCCGGGGACAACCGGTCAGCTCGAATGCCGTGAGCCAGTCTGGGCTCCCTGACGCCGATTGGATCGCAAAAGCGCTTCTGGCCGCCACGCGGCAGATGTCATAGCTTACACTCAAACTACGTGCTCAACCGGGGCTACGCCTACACCACAGTCATCAGCAGCAAATTCCATGGACAAACCCTGCTCTCCCACCTGGCAAGCCTTTACACCCACTCAACACCGCAAGCCTGGCAACAAAAACTGAACAACGGCGAAGTCACCCTCGACGGTGTCCCCGCCACCGGAAGCGAATCGGTCAGATCAGGCCAAACCCTCGTCTGGAATCGCCCACCCTGGATGGAACCAGACTCCCCTCAGCATTTCGAAATCCTGTTTGAAGACGCGTATCTGCTGGCCGTCAACAAACCCAGCGGGCTGCCCACCATCCCCGGCGGCGGCTTCGTGGAAAATACCCTCCTCCGCTTGGTGCAAAAGCAAATCCCCAACGCAAACCCTGTCCACCGGTTGGGCCGAGCCACCACCGGCATCGTCCTCTTTGCCAAAACACCGCAGGCGGCCTCTAATCTATCCGCAAACTGGAATACCCCGAAGATCCAAAAACTCTATCGGGCGCTGGCTCAAAACATTGCCCAGCACGACGCCTACGAAATTCTCACACCCATCGGCCTCGTACCGCACCCGCGCATCGGTTCCGTGTGGGCCGCCAACCCAAGCGGCAAACCGTCAAAGTCATTTGCAAAGGTGATCTCACGCGGCACCAGCACGACAACATTTGAGGTGAGCTTGCATTCGGGCCGCCCTCACCAAATCAGAATCCATCTGGCATCCATCGGCCATCCCCTGTTAGGCGATCCTCTGTACGGCTTAACCGGCCAGCCTCTGAGAATCTCCCCGGCCTCCCCGGCGATGGAGGATATTTCCTGCACGCCCAATTTCTGATATTTCAGCACCCCATTACCGGAGAGCAAATCAATCTGCAGGCAGCTTTGCCGCCCGAATTCTCATTGCAACGATAGGTTCTGGGCGGGAAGGAAATCACGGTTGGCCGTGGAACCCTGCGCGATCCCGCCGTTCCGAGTCCTAACGGAGCCAGTTCTGTTACGCTCCGATGATGGTAATCAGCGGGCCTCTGTAAGAGTGGCGCGTGATCCAGTTGTAGCAGCCGGATCGCTGGGATAGGGACGGCGAGGTGGATCGCGAAATGTAAGGGCGTTTGAACGAAGCCGCCCGCGCGGCGGACGCTACGCGTGGATAAACTGAGTGGCCGTCGAGCTTCGGTGGCGATATTTTGTGGGTCACAAGGAGGTCCCTGTGACCCAACTTCGCAAACAGATGCTGGAAGAACTCCAGCGTCGTAATTACTCTCAGACTACCGTGAAGGGCTACCTGAAAGTTGTGGAGGCCTTCGCCAAGTATTTTCATCGTCCTCCCGATCAGCTTGGGCCGGAACAAATTCGCGCATATCAGGCATACCTGTTCACCGAGAGAAAACTGAATGCGCGCACCGTCGGCCACCACACAGCGGCTTTGCGTTTCTTCTTCTGCAAGACCCTGAAGCGCGCCTACCCGATTGAGGAAGTACCCTATCCGAAAGCCCCACGGCGCCTCCCGACGATTCTCACGCAGGAAGAAGCGATACGACTGATCGATTCAGCGAGCAACCTGTTTCATCGTGCCATGCTCATGACGGTCTACTCGACTGGCATGCGCAGAGCCGAGATGTGTCAGTTGAAGGTGGAGGATATCGACAGCGACCGCATGCTGATCCATATCCGTCAGGGCAAGGGACGCCGCGACCGGGACGTACCGTTGAGCCCGAAACTGATCGAGACCTTGCGCGCGTACTGGCGGTGGATGAAGCCGAAGACGTTCTTGTTTCCTGGCACGGTCAACGGCTCGCGAGCAGACAAACCAATTTCAACCAAAATGGTTTGGGCAGCCTGCCGGGAAGCCGCTGAGCGTGCCGGTATTACCAAGCGCGTGAGTCCGCACTTACTTCGTCACAGTTTCGCCACACATCTTCTGGAGGGGGGAGCCGATCTGCCCACCGTGCAGGCACTGCTCGGGCACGCTGACCTCAAGCCCACCTCGATTTACCTGCATCTCTCCGAACGCCACCTCCGGGCGGCCGGCACTCCGCTCGACAATGCCGAACTGTCAGGACTGAACCAGGTAAAACGGTCGCGGAGGCTCCACAAGAGATGACACGGCCACCTTTCGAGGTGGCCGACATCATCCGCTCGCATGGCAACAGCCTAATAGAGAAGAGCCGGTCCTGGTTGACCTGGCTGCATATCCGTGTGCTTTTTGCCATCGAGCACTGCCGCACCGCTGCGCTCGGCGGTCATCTGGATCGCTGCCGCCAATGCGGCCATGAGGCCATCTCTTTCAACTCCTGCCGCTCCAGGCACTGCCCCAAGTGCCAAACCAACGCTCGCGACAAGTGGCTCGCCGGGCGCAGTCAGGAACTGCTGCCGGTCAACTACGTCCATGTCGTCTTTACGATTCCCCACGAGTTGTCGTGGCTGGCCCTGCAAAACAAGAAAGTCGTTTACGACCTTCTGTTCCGCGCCAGCGCCGCCAGCCTGCTGGAGATTGCCGCCGATCCAAAGCATCTTGGCGCCGAGATCGGTTTCCTCAGCGTGCTCCACACCTGGGGACAGAATCTCCAGCATCACCCGCATATCCACTGCGTGATTCCCTCCGGCGGTCTTTCACCCGATCACCAACGCTGGGTGTATCCACGTTATCCCTTCTTCCTGCCGGTAAAGGTGCTGAGCCGCGTCTTTCGCGGCAAGTTCGTCGCCGGACTCAAGCAAGCGTTCGGTGACGGCAAACTGCTGTTCCCCGGAAGTCTCAAAGGACTCAGCGAGCAGAAGGCTTTCCAGGCATTTCTCCGTCCGTTGTTCCGTCAGGATTGGGTGGTCTACGCCAAGCGTCCCTTCGGAGGGCCCGAACATGTCCTCCACTACCTGGCTCGCTACACACATCGCGTTGCCATTTCCAACCACCGGATCGTGAACTTTGCCGACGGCAAGGTCACGTTCCGCTGGAAAGACTATGCCCACAAGGGTAAGCAACGGCTGATGACGATCCCCGGCGAAGAGTTTCTGCGGCGTTTCCTCCTCCACACCTTGCCTCGCGGTTTTGTGCGCATCCGCTTCTGCGGTTTCCTGGCCAACCGGCGCCGCCGAGAACTCCTACCGCTCTGCCGTCGGTTACTGGATGCCGCCCCCTTGACCGCCTCGACAAAGCCGGCTCCCTGCGACCCTAACATTTCGGGAACCTGGATTTGCCCGCGCTGTGGCGGCACGATGACGATTATCGAGAAACTCACTCCCAAACAGATTCGCCGGAGAGCTGCCGAGTGGGAGCGAGTCGCTGACACTTCGTAGCCGGCTTCCATCCACGAAACAACAGGTGTGCTCCGGCACGCACACAAGAGGTGTATCCAGCCCCCTGGAAAGCCCGGATCCGATGCGAAAATGCAACTTCAGGACGCCTCAACTAACCTCTTCGACGCAGCACCCGCCGGCGCTAAACCCCACTCCAGCCTGTTCGCAAACATCTCTGAGCACGTCCCCGGCATCCCGGCCGATTGTGTCCTTCCGGTGAGCCTGCGTGACGCCCTTCGGCAGTAGCTGCTACTGTTGGTCGTATCGTGGCACAACGGACAGTGAAGCTGGATAATGCCCCGGAAGTTCCGCCAGAGATGCGGCAGACGCTGGGCCGGTTTGAGCGTTGGCGTAAATCCCACCGCGGACGACTTCCGATCCCTGCTGCCCTCTGGAAAGCGGCTGCTGAGTTAGCCAAAGAGCACGGCGTATTCCGCACCGCGAAGGTATTGCGCCTCGATTACACTAAGCTGAAGGGGATGACCAGCGGCACCGGTAGCAAGCGGAAGGCCAGCGCGCCGCCGGGGTTTGTGGAGTTCTTTCCCGTAAGTCCCGGTACTCGCGAGTGTGTCATCGAGCTGGACGGGCTCCGCGGCAAAATACGTATTCAATGGAAAGACGTGAGCGCCGCCGAGCTTGCTGACCTGACCCGCATGCTGGCGGAGTCGAAGTGATCCAGCTTGCGCCGCAGATGCGCATCCTGGTGGCCATCGAGCCAGTCGATCTACGAAAAGGTATCGACGGGCTGGCGCAGTTGTGTCGAGAAAAGTTGGGTGCCGATCCATTTTCCGGTTACTTGTTCATCTTTCGCGGCCGTAGGGCTACCGCGATCAAACTATTAGCCTATGATGGCCAGGGGTTCTGGATTGCGCAGAAGCGCCTGTCTAAAGGACGCTTCCGCTGGTGGCCCACCGGCGAGGAGACGACGCGCCGGCTGCAGGTGCACCAGGCGCAACTGTTGCTGGCGGCCGGCGATCCGGAGGCGAAAGCCGCGCCCCTGTGGCGTGCGGTGAGTTGAAAAAGCTCTTGTGTTCCAAGAAATTCTCCCGTACAATGCGGCTAAGTGGCAAGCACCTGGAAATACCGCGGCCGCGTCGTAACCCCGGCGGATATCGCGTTCATCCGGGAACTCATCGCTGCGCATCCAAGCGCCAGCCGACGCACGCTATCCACCAGATTGTGCGAAGCCTGGGAGTGGCGGCAGCCGAACGGCGCGCTCCGAGATATGGTCTGTCGCGGGCTGTTACTGATGTTGCACCGCGGCGGACAAATCGAACTGCCGCCGGTGGCCTACCAACGGCACAACCCGCTGGCCCATCGTGCGCGCCCTGAGCCGGTGTTGCTGGACCAGACACCGATCGAAGTGCCCCTGAAAGAACTGGATGCCATTGAGTTCGCACAGGTGCGGCGCAGTTGCGATGAGCCGTTGTTCAATAGCCTGGTCGAGCATCATCATTACCTCGGTTACGAGCAGCCGGTGGGCGAGCATCTCAAATACTCTGGTATGGGCGGCAGGACGGCCGCTGGCCTGCCTGGCGTGGAGTTCGTCGCCACGGCACATCGGCAGCCGCGACCGCTATATTGGCTGGAGTGCGGAAGCGCGGCGACAGAACATCCGCTACGTGGCTTACAACACCCGATTCCTGATCTTGCCGTGGGTGCGGATACCGCATCTGGCGTCGCACCTGTTGAGCCGCATGACGGCGCGGCTGAGCAACGACTGGGAACGGATCTACGGCCACCCGATCTATCTGGCGGAGACCTTCGTGGATCCGGAGCGTTTCCGCGGCACCTGCTACCGGGCGGCGAACTGGGTGTTGGTGGGGCGTACCACCGGCCGTGGCAAAGACGATCAAACGCCACCGCGTGAACCGCTCCATCAAAGAGGTGTTGGCGCTGCCGCTCCACCGCCGTTTTCGCGATCTGCTCGGCGAGTGAGGACCGATGAAGCCACCGATCGAGCGGCTGGAGATTCCAGCCGAGGAACTGAACCAGTTGCTGGAGCGGGCGCGGGAGGCATTGCCGGAAGCGGACTACCGCAAGCTGAAAGCCGCGCTGGAGACGCTGGAGTATCTGACCGAACTGGTAGCGGACAAGGACACCACCATCCGGCATCTGCGGCAACTGCTATTGCCGGCGGCCTCGGAGAAGACCAAGGCGGTGCTGGAGAAGGTGGGGATTACGCCATCGCCGGCATCCGAAACAGAAACCGCGGCCGGAGAGGAACTCAAAACCCGGAGTCTACGGCGCGGACACGGCCGCAATGGCGCCGACGAGTTCACCGGAGCCGAACGTGTGGCGGTCTCTCACCGCCAACTACACCATGGGGACCGCTGCCCGGCGTGTGGCAAGGGCAATGTCTACAACCAGAAAGAGCCGAAGGTGCTGGTGCGAGTGGTCGGCCAGGCGCCGCTGGCGGCCACGGTGTATTCGCTGGAGCGGTTGCGTTGCAACGGCTGCGGGCAGGTATTCACGGCGGAGGAGCCGGAAGGTGTAGGGCCGGAGAAGTACGATGAAACGGCCGGGGCGATGATCGCGCAACTGAAGTACGGCAGCGGGACGCCGTTCTACCGACTGGCGCAACTGGAGCAGCAGTTAGGGATTCCGCTGCCGGCGGCGACGCAATGGGAAATCGTCGAGGAAATGGCCGAGATGATCAAACCGGCGCGCGATGAACTGATCCGGCAGGCGGCACAGGGCGAGGTGCTGCATAACGACGACACCGGCATGAAGGTGCTGAAACTGGAGCGGGAACCCGGCGACAAGCGCACCGGGGTCTTCACCAGCGGTATCGCATCGACGGCGCAGGGGTGGAAGATTGCGCTGTACTTCACCGGACGACAGCACGCAGGCGAAAACATGGCCGATGTGCTGAAACAGCGGAGTCGAGAGCTGGGGCCGGCCATCCAGATGTGCGATGCGCTGAGCCTGGAATGCGCCGAAGCTGCAGGCGGGTGTCGAACTAATAATAGCCCATTGTTTGGCGCATGGAAGACGACAGATCGTGGAAGTGGCGCAGAACTTTCCGGCGGAGTGTCGCTACGTGCTGGAGGAACTCGGCGAGGTGTACCGGAACGATGCCAAGGCGCGGGACATGGGAATGACGCCGGAGGAGCGGCTGCAGTTTCACCAGGAGCATAGTAAGCCGCTAATGGATAATTTACACGACCTGGTTGGAAGCGCAGTTTGCGGAGCGGAAGGTCGAGCCGAACTCGAGTCTGGGGAAGGCGATCACCTATCTGCTACGGCATTGGCAGCCACTCACGCTGTTTTTGCGGCAAGCCGGGGCCCCCCTGGATAACAACCTGTGCGAAAGAATTTTGAAACGGGCGGTGTTACACCGGAAGAATGCACTGTTTTATCGGACGCTGAACGGGGCCCAGGTCGGAGACCTGTTCATGAGCCTGATTCATACGTGCCAACTGTGCGAGGTCAACTCCTTCGACTACTTGACCGAGTTGCAGCGACATGCTCAGGAACTGGCAGCCAACCCGGCCGCGTGGATGCCCTGGAACTACTGCGAGAATATCGAACGGGCTAGCAATGACTGAAGGCATAAAGGACCTGACTCCGTTTTTCGAAGACCGATGTTGGATGTTCGTCTACTTGGCCCGGCAGGCCACTGTGGGTGTGATCCTTCGGCGAGGGCCAACCGAGTGGTGGCGAGTCACGCTTTGGGACACGAAGAGCGATAGCTTTGAAAGCGGACAGTGGTTCAGGGGCCGTCTTTACCCTGAGAAATGCGACGTGTCTCCAGACGGGAAATTATTCGTCTATTTCGGGGGTAAGTTCAACCGTCGAACGGAAGCCGGAGGATACAGAAGCACCTGGACCGCCGTGAGCCGGCCCCCATATCTGACGGCATTAGCGCTCTGGCCCATGGGTGGCACATGGGGTGGCAGTGGGATCTTTCTTGATAACAACACCGTACTCCTTGGCAGTTCCGACCCCGACTGGCCTAAGCATCATCCGAACCACCCGCCAGGCAACTTGCAAGTTTTGACCCACGGCAATCTGTCAAAGGACGATGCCCGCCACAATGCAATACCCGGATGGCTAAGTGGCTGGAATAAAGCCGAGGAATACCATGACAGCATGGGGCGCGATGAGATTCGCAAGAGTTCCGGCGACCTGGCTCTCGCACGATATGCTCCCCTGCACCTGAGCCCGTCGAGGCAGCCAACCTGTATTCGGTCTATACAGCGGATAATAGAGCAGTTGCTCTCTTCGAGGCACACTGGGCCGACTGGGACCAACAGGGCCGACTGGTGGCTACGGTGGGGGGCAGAGTCCTTGCCGGTAAACTCACCAAAGAGAATGAACTGCAGTGGGACCAACTAGCTTCAATGCATGACGACCGACCCGTGCCCGTAGTGGCACCCGCCTGGGCCCAACACTGGTAGCCAGAGGTGCATGCTTACCGAAAGCACACGGCCGATTCAACACCCATAGCCCTGCCGCGTCCGCCGCAAACGCGGGCGGCTTCCTTCAAACGTCTCTATCCGAAGTGGCCCGGCGGTCTGGATTTCGCTGTGCCTCAACACTCGCGCGCCGGGTCACTCCAGATAGAGTCCTAGCGTTTATGGGGAGAAATACCCGCCCGCGTGCCGGGAACCAGACCCAATCGGCCTCAACGTCGCGCACAGCGAACAGAGGCTAATGGGCACCATGTTACAAGCAGAATCCAGAACTGATGCCGTGTTGCGTTCTCTAAAACATTACCGTACGCTTTTGTTAAGGGACCTCGACTATGAGCTCTACCTCGAAAATCGAATGGACCGACGCAACTTGGAACCCCGTGCGAGGCTGCAGGAAGATCAGTCCTGGCTGCAAGCACTGTTACGCGGAGATTGTTCGCGGAGCGCTTTCGCGGCGTGCCGGGACATCCCTACGAACAGGGTTTTGATGTGCGTCTCGTGCCTGAGAAACTGACCGAGCCTTTTCGCTGGCCACGACCACGCATGGTCTTCGTCAATTCGATGAGCGACCTATTCCAAGACGATGTGCCGGACGATTACATTGTCGGCGTAGCTACGGTCATGCAACGGGCGAACTGGCACACCTATCAAGTCTTAACGAAAAGATCGGAACGCATGGCAGGACTCTTACGAAGTAAGCTCGCGTTCGCGGCCCGACTCCCGCATATCTGGTGGGGTGTCAGCGTCGAGGACCGCCGGTACGGCATTCCGCGAATCGAGCATCTCCAAAGTCGCTCCAGTACGATGCCGCTTCCTTTCCATTGAGCCCCTCCTGGAGCACCTTGGAAGCATCCCGCTCCGAGGCATTGACTGGGCCATCGTCGGCGGCGAAAGCGGTCCAGGGGCACGAACAATGGAGCCGGCGTGGGTTGAATCCTCGTACGCAGCAATGCCGAACAGCTCGCACGTGCCATTCTTCTTCAAACAGTGGGGGGGGCGGCAGAAGGCAAAAACCGGGCGGATGCTTCCATGGGCGGACCTATGACGAGATGCCGACCTGTGATCGAACAAGTCCGCCCCAGCCTTCATGAGCAGCGGCATGACCTGCGTCGCCGAGTTCTGCGAAGCAGTGGGCTTGCCCTTGCGAACCGTCTCCGGGGCTGGTCGCGTTACCGGTCTTCGCCAATGGATGTTGAACTCTATCGTGGGCGCGAGCAGACCTACTGCGAAACACCTGTTTCTCGAACTGTACTCTTGAACGCGTCGCGTTTCACATCGCCGTCGCTCACGACAGAGTTTGTGTACGTGGACGGGTTTTCCGGCCCCTGGAAAGCAATTGGTGAAGGCCTTGAAGACACTTCGTTCATGATCGCGATCCGAAAATTGCAGTACGTGCGCGAGGCTCTCGGAAAGATCGGGAAAGTCTCCGCGCATGCGCTGCCTCTTTATTGAAGCCGACCGCTCCCGCTTTGTCGCCCTCGAAGAAGCGACGCGAGATGTAGCCCGGCTTGAAACGAAGGCACTCTCGCGGAGATTTTGTAAGCTCCTGATCCCTGACATCCAGCGGTTTGTTGGAACGGGATTCTCACTCATATTCATTGATCCCACGGGCTGGGACGGCTTCGCCATGGAACGGATCGCGCCCCTCCTAAACAACGCAAGGGTGAGGTCATCGTGAACTTCATGTATGACCATATCAATCGCTTTCTTGAATGACACGCGTCCAGAAATCGAGGCCTCCTTCCATCGACTCTTCGGCAGAGACCAGTGGACCTTCGTCAGAAACGCCGCGGACCGCGAGCAAATCGTCGAGTACTATGGAGCGCAACTCCAGCAACATGGCGCCTATCCTTTCGTAACGTTCACGCCAATCCTCAAACCGCTTGCTGATCGTCCCTACTTCTACCTGCTCTATTGCACGCGTAACATCCGCGGCCTCATTGAATTCCGAGCGACCGAGCAACGATCGCTGCCTGCGCGACAGCAGGCCCGCGACGCTGGGAAACAACGACATCGGATCGCAAAAACAGGGCAGGAAGAACTGTACGACGCCAGCGACCTCGGCACACTCAGTGCGCTCGACCGAGAACGCAAAAGGCAACTGACCAAGGCAAGAGAACGTTTCGCCGCCGAGACGACACCCGGAAAGCAACTTACCTACGAACACCTGCTCGGTAAGCTTTTGGTCCAGCCCTTCGTGTCAGAAAAGGACGTCAAACAACTTATCGCTGACGCGACACGACGTGGAGACTTGGTAATCGACGGGCTCACCGGCAAACAAACCGCACCGCGCCTCCACTGTGTGCTCCGAGGTCGCACGGAATCTTGAGCATCCTCCTCACGAATCCGCAGCGTGCACCTGAATGGTTTCATAGCGATGCACCGCACCTTGGGGCCATCAACACGCTCAGTGCGTCAATTGCAGAAGCGGAACAACGGCATCCTGGAATCATTCCCGACCTCCGACAAATGCCAACGCTGCTTCTCGGCTCAGACTACGGCGGGATGCATAGGTCAGCCGACTTCGAAGTCATCACCCTACTTGCGTCCAACCTAGAGACTATTCACGCCTGGGACCGTGCGCGAAGCGCGGTAAGAGATCGACTACTGCCCGACCAACGGCGAATCTCCTTCAAGACCTTGAATGACCGCCATCAGCGGTCCGCTGTAGGCCCTTTTCTCGATGCCGCGAACCAACTGCGAGGCCTGCTCTTGACTGTCGCGATTCACCGCCGTGTCTAAAGCGTCTTCAAGAAACACGGCAAGCTTAAGAAGACAGACCTCGATTCACCCGAACTTGAGGGTTGGAAAACAACAACAGCCGAGCGAGCGCTCCGCGTGATCCACCTCGCCAGCCTACTGGTTCGCGGCCTCAGCAGGACCGGCCAGGACCTCTTGTGGATGACTGACCAGGACGAAATCGTCGCCAACGAGGGCCGTCTGCGATCCTTCGTCAAGCTCTTCGCGACCGTATCAGGTCACTACATTCCGCACGCAATGCGTCACGTTCGCATCGGAACGACCATGTCAGATACTGGACGACGAGACATCGAAGACTACGTCGCAGTGTGCGACCTTGCCGCCGGAGCCCTCCAATACTACCTCACTGATGAAGGCGCTCAGGTGGTGCTTGACGCGCCTTCGCTCTTCTTGCCGAGAGAACAGAAACCGTCAAATAAGGCGAGCAACATCTTGGACTGGTTCTCTGACAATGAATGCCCGCTCAAGCGACTCACTTTCATTCTTGACGAAACCACCACGGGACAATTGCGAATCACCACGCTCAGATCGCACGGATCAAACGAGCAGACGTGACTTATAAGAATGGCCATTGATCGATGCGCCTGATCGGGTTTAGGTGGCAGGTTGCTCCGAGGAGTGGCGTTCGTCGCGGATTACTCCCCGGAAGTCGGCTTGTAGCCGCTAATGGCAGGCACTTGGCCGTGTCACGCCCGCTGCTGATTTGTGTAAGCCACAGGTGAAGTCTTGGCACACAAAATTCCCGAAATGGCCTCGATCGGTCGGTTCGCCAACGCCAGCTCTCTCGCATTCCGTCACAGACGGGCTTCCAGAATACGTCACCGTATTCAAATGGAAGTGCCCGCGCCGTTTTTCTTGTGATGCCCGGGAACAATCCGGTGCATCGTGGTGTCCATATCGCCTGAGCCCCATAAATCGCTTATGGGAAGGAGCTCACTGATGCGGGAGTCCAAGCCCAGCCCCGGCGAGATGCTGCAAGGGACGCTGGATATGTTGATCCTGAAGACGCTGATTCGCGGGCCGATGCATGGGTACGCGGTGGCGGAGTTCATTCAGCAGACCTCGGAGGATGTCCTCCGGGTGGAGGAAGGAGCTCTCTATCCTGCCCTCCATCGTCTGGAACTGCGTGGCCTGCTGGCCTCGGAGTGGGGCGTTTCGGAGAACAATCGCCGGGCCAAATATTACCGTCTGACGGCGGCGGGACGGAAACAGTTGGTCGAAGACGCGGCCCGCTGGCAGAGAATGTCGACTGCGATCGCACGGATTATGGAGCCGGCCTGATGCCTGCTAATTGGAACGAATGGCTCGCCGCGGTCCGCCTGCGACTGCGCGCGCTCGCCGGCCGGCGGCGCCTGGATCGCGATCTGGCCGACGAACTGGAATTCCATCTGGCGATGCGAGAGGAGCAAGCCATGAGTGACGGTGGATCTCGCCGTGACGCGCGTGATTCCGCGCGGCGGCGCTTCGGCAATGTGACTGCCCTGCGGGAGCAATGCCGGGACCTCTGGACGTTCGCGTGGTTTGAGACCCTGCTGACCGATCTGCGCTACGCCCTGCGGCAACTGCGGCGGTCGCCTGGTTTCGTCGCGGCGGCGACCATCACTCTGGCCCTCGGTATCGGCGCCACGACCGCGGTCTATAGCCTGCTCGCGGCGATTCTCTGGCGGCCGATTCCCTTGCCGGACGTGGATTCGATTGTGTTCCTGTACCAGTCGGCGCGCGATCAGCCGATGGGCTTCACCTTCGCTCCGGCCGGAGACATCGGCGATATTGGCCGCGCCACCCACACGCTCGACCACGTCGCCATGTGGGCGAACGCTCATACCAGCCTTGTGGATTCGGGCGGCGAAGCAATCGTGGCGGAATCGTCGCGCGTTTCGACCAACCTCTTCGACATGCTGCGGGTGCAGCCGGCGTTGGGCCGGGCATTTCTGCCGGGCGAAGATCAACCGGGGCGAGACCGCGTCGTGATCCTCGGCCATGACCTCTGGCAACAGCACTTTGGTGCCGATCCTGCGATTGTCGGCCGGACCATCCGGCTCGATTCCGCCAACTTCACCGTGGTCGGCGTGATGCCGCCGGAATTCCGCTTTCCGCGCTCGTTTCGCGAACTTTGGGTGCCTCTCGTGCTGGCCCCCGAAGCGCGCAATTCGCACAAGGATACGGGCGTGGAAGCGGCCGGACGCTTGAAGCCCGGGCAGACGCTGGCGCAAGCCGGGGCGGAGTTGAACACCATCGCCGCGCGCCTCGAAAAGCAATATCCGGAAACGAACCGGAATCGCCGGTTTCTGGCGATGCCATTTCATCGCTACTGGTACGGCGACCTCGCCGCGGTCTTCGCCGGGCTGATGCTCGGCGCCGCTGGTTTCGTGCTGCTGATCGCCTGCGTCAACGTGGCGAACCTGCAATTCGCGAGGGCCGCTGCGCGAGTGCGCGAGATCGCCTTGCGGGTCGCGCTGGGTTCGGGGCGAACGCGCCTGGTACGGCAGTTTCTAGCGGAGACGATGGTGCTCGCTGTCGGTGGCGCCGTCCTTGGACTGCTGGTCGCCCGGTGGGCGCTGGTGATTTTCAAAGTGGGCATCCCGGAGGAGATGCGTCACTATATTCCCGGCTGGTCGGGTATCGGCTTGAACGCCCAGGCATTCCGCTTTACTGCCGCGGCAGCGATCGCCAGCGGCATCCTCGCGGGATTGGCGCCGGCGCTGCACAGTTTGCGCGTGGATCTCACCGAATCGCTGAAACAGGGAGGCCACGGGGCTTCGGGCGGGCGTTTGCGCAGCCGGTGGCGCGGGGTGCTGGTGGCCGGCGAGATCGGAATGGCGACCGTACTGCTGGTGGGGTCGGCCCTGATGGTACACGGATTTCGTTCGTTGGTAACGGGCGGAAACGAGCTGCGACCTGCGTCCATGCTCACCATGCGACTGGCACTGAGTGCGTCGAAGTACCCCGAGAGCTTTCAAGTGCGCCGGTTCTATCAGGATTTGCTGGAGCGTGCAGCTGCTATACCCGGAGTACAATCCGCGGTGGCAGCCACCGGGCTGTCCTACAGCCGGCGCTATCCCAGCGGACGTTTCGAGATCGAAGGCCGTGAGCGGACACCCGGCGCCGAACCTTCCGCGATCATGGAGTCCGTCACGCCGGATTACTTCCGGACCCTCTTCGTGGGGCTGCGTGCCGGCAGATATCTGAGCGACGGCGATGGACCGGCCGTCGCTCCCGTGGCGGTGATCAGCGCCAGCACTGCCCGGCGCTGGTGGCGTGACGAAGACCCGGTCGGGCACACGATTCAGATCGGCTCTCGCACGGGAATCACGATTGTCGGCGTGGTTGCCGATATTCCTTATACGGTGCTGGGACGGGACCCCAGTCCCGCCGTCTATGTGCCATTTGCCCAGGCGCCGGACCGCGAGATGGATATCGGGCTGCGCACGTCGGGAGACCCCACGCAGGTGGCCGCCTCGGTTCGCGCCGCGGTGAGGTCGATCGACCCGGAGTTGCCGATTACGAATCTGAATACGATGGACACTCTGATGCGGCAGGAAGGGTTCGGCCTCGCGCTTCTCGCCGGTCTGATGGGCTTTTCGGGGGTACTCGCCCTGGTGCTCTCCGTGGTCGGCGTATATGGCGTGATGTCCTATTCGATCTCGGGAAGGACGCACGAGACGGGCATTCGAATGGCACTGGGCGCACGCCGCAGCCAGGTGATCGGACTCCTGTTTCGCGGCGGAATGGGCACGGCGCTGACCGGCCTGGTGCTCGGATTGATTCCGGCCTGGGGACTCGCGCGGCTCATGCAGTCCTTCATCTGGGGGGTGCGGGCTGCCGATGTGGTGGCCTTTGGAGGTGTGCCCGCGGTGCTGCTGGCCGCGTCCGCGATTGCGATCTGGGTGCCGTCCGTGCGGGCAACCCGGATCGACCCGGTGCGAATCCTGCACGACGAATAGAGATTGACTCACTGATTTAGCGCCGTTACGCTCGGAGTCGTGGTCGACGCTCTCGCACGCGACACGCGCTACGCACTGCGGACGCTTGGACGGTCGCCCGGCTATGCCGCAGCGGCGATCTTGACGCTGGCGCTCGGCATCGGCGCCAACACCGCCATCTTCAGCGCCATCGACGAAATTCTGTTCCGCCCGCCCGACGTCCCGGAGCCTGCGCGCCTGGCACAGATCTACAGCGTGAACCGCAAGACCTCCGCGTATCTTTCGAGCTCCTATCCGGACTTCGTGGATTTCGCACGGCAGGCGCACTCGTTCGAGGAGCTGTCCGGGTATGTGCGATTTCCGCTGAACGTGCAGATTGGTGGAGTCTCCGACCGCATTTCGGTGGAAGCGGTCAGCGCCAACTATTTTGCGATGCTGCGCGTGCCGCCGCTTGCCGGTCGAACGTTCGGCCCAGCGGATGATGCGCCCGGCGCCGCGCCCGCAGCGATGATCGCGGAAGACCTGTGGCGGGCGCGCCTCGCGACCGATCCCGCGGTGCTCGGCCGCTCCATCGTCATTTCGGGGCGCGAGTTCACCATAGTCGGGATCGTGCCGAAGCGGGTCCGCGGCCTCAATTTGAACTGGGCGACTCCGCCGCGCGTCTGGATCCCGCTGCGTGCCTCGGCCGTCGTCATTCCAGGGTTCGGCCGCGTCTTCGACAGTCGCACCGCGGCTTTCCTCGTGCTCACCGGGCGGCTCGCCGCGCACGCATCCGTCGCTTCCGCGCAGGCAGAGCTGCAGACGATCGCTGCGAACATCGCGGGAAATCGCGACCTGACGGTGTCGGTTTATCCGTTGAGCCGCTCCAAATTCTGGCCATCGTATCGCAAGGACATTGAGACCTCGCTCGCGGGTTTCGCGATTGCGTCCGGCCTGATCCTGCTGCTGGCCTGTGCGAACGTGTCGAATCTTCTGGTCGGCCGTGCCCTTGCGCGGCGCAGAGAGGTGGCGATGCGGCTCGCCATCGGCGCGGGCCGCGGACGCATCGTGCGGCAGCTTCTGACCGAGGCCGCGGTTCTTGCCGCGATGAGTTGCGTCGCGGCGCTCGCGGTGGCGGTCGGCTTCATGCGGCTGCTGCGGCACTTTCCCAACGCACTCGGCCTGACGCTCAATCTCGATCTCGGCATCGAGTGGCACGCTTTGGCGTTCTGCATCTTGCTCTCGGCAGGCGCGATCCTGCTCTTCGGACTTGCCCCGGCGCTCGGGACCGCCCGCCTGGCCATCATGCCGTCGCTCAAGGATTCCGGCAATGCGGCCGCAGGCGGACGCGGTCACTGGTTCCGCGGCGCGCTGGTGGCGGTGCAGGCCGCTCTCGCCATGATCCTGCTGGTGGGCGGAGGACTGTACGGCCGTGCGTTGTGGAAAGCCTATTCCACAAACCTGGGCTTCCGCAGCGATCACCTGCTGACTGCGGAGTTCAGCCTGCCGCCTCCGGGGAAGGATTCGGCCGACCAGTCCTGGCGGGCGCAGCGGGAATTGCTCGACCGGCTCCCGACGCTGCCGGGCGTGGTTTCGGCGAGCCTGTCCTCTACGGGAATCCTGAGCCCCGGCCGTCCGAAGACCAGCATCGAGACTGGCTCTGGTTCCGCTCCCGTGTTCGCCGCTTGCGAATTTGTGGGCCGCGATTTCTTCCGAACCATGGGCATTCCGCTCTACGAGGGCCGGGACTACACTGCGCGAGACGAACAGCCGGGCACTTCAGCGATCGTCAACCGCACGCTTGCGCGGATGATTGCGCCCGTGGGCAGCCCGGTGGGACGGACGATTCTGCTGAACACGCCGGGCCGCGCGCCTTCGCGTGTGATCGTCGCCGGAGTTGCTGGAGATGCGCGCTATCGCTCGATCTGGGAAGCACCGGAGCCGCACCTTTATCTCCCCGCGAGCCAGATGGAAGCAATCGCCGGAGTTCTCGTGGTGCGCACGGCCATCCAGCCGGCCGAACTGTCCGAGCCGCTTCGCAAGCTGTGGGCAGAGCTCTCGCCGGCCGCGCCGCTCTACGAAATCGAAACGGGCGATGCGCGGGTGAATGCCGCTCTGATGCCGCAGCGTGTGGCCGCGGCGATTCTCGGAAGCTTTGCCCTGCTGGCGCTGCTCCTCACCGCGGTCGGGCTCTATAGTGTAGTGGCGTTCTCGGTGGCGCAGCAACGCCGCGAGATCGGGATCCGCATGGCGATCGGAGCACGCCCCCGCGCGGTCTTCGCGGCCGTTCTACGACGGTCGATGCTTCCCGCGCTGGCCGGCCTGACGGCGGGCATGGCCGCGAGTATCCCCTTGATGCGAATTCTCGCTTCGAAGGCGAAGGACGTTTCGCCCCACGACGTGCCGACTTACCTGGCCGTGGCGGGAGCGCTGGCCGCCGTGGCCTCCGCTGCCGCGATCATTCCGGCGCGCCGCGCCATGCGGATCGATCCCGCGATGGCGCTGCGCTCCGAATGACGCGTCAGGGTTCGGTCACCGCGCGCGCTGCCTGGGGCTCCTCGGCGCTGATGCTCCGCGCCGCATAACCCGGACGCAGCCACGGGCGTCCCGCCGCGAAGTTGTACTCGCCGTTAACCACCACCCGCGTGCCCGTCCTGCCCCAGTAGAACAGCCAGCGGGCGTCTTCCTGGAGCATGCGGACGCAGCCGTGGCTCGCGGGACGGCCAGGTAGCGTGTACTGGTGGAATCCCAACCCGATGATGTCATCGAAGTTGTAATACCAGGGCATAATCCAGGAAGAATCGACGGAGCTGATGCGCACCCGCTCGTTCCAGTGAAGCTTGTAGTGCCCCGGCGGCGTTTGATTCGAGGGTCCGCCCGAAGAGACCGGCCCCCACCGGACCAGCGTCCCGTATTCGTAGGCCCCGAAGGCCTGCGAAGGAATATTGACCACCACGGCCTTGGGGTCCGCGCTCAGATCGGCCCGCGTGTGCGGCATCGGGCTGTAGTCGAGCTCGTTCAGATCCCAGCGGTTTGGCACAATCACTCTTCCGAGACCGCCCAGATGCGCGCGGTCCACGCGATTCAATTTTTGGAGTAGCGTAATTTGCCGGGAACTGAAGCGGGATAGCGGCCGGGTGCGCTCCAGATGATAGCTAATCTCGGACTCCGCCGCGTATGCCAGCCCGGCCAGCAGTGCGAGAGCCGCCGTCGTACGTAGAGAAAGAATGCGGAATTGGAATCGGTGCAAGTTCCACCTCGCGACCATCCACCTTCGCGAGGCTTAACCTCGGTTCCCCTCTGCTGGATTGGATTCGTTTCCCGTGGCCGATGACTCAAACACGGGATAAAATCACACGAAACATGCTTCACGGCCCCGTAAACCGCCAAGGCTCACGGGGCCGCAAGGGAACCTACCGGACGTCTTTCGGCAGAGAGTCTTCCACGAAAGAGGTGAAGTCATGCTTCAGCTTGGCGTGGGAGTCGCTATCGATGTACAGCATGTGTCCGGCCTGGTAGAACTGCCAGTCGATGCGCTTGTGCATCTCGGGATGCAGCCCCATGTGGCTGAAGGTGTATTCCACGGCATAGTAAGGCGTAGCCAGGTCGTAATACCCGGCGGCGACCATCACCTTCATGTAGGGGTTCTTGAACATGGCGTTGCGCAGCATGGCGGTGGTGTCGCCGAAGCCGTTCTGCACGCCGTAATCCCAGGGCTGGATTCCGCCGCTCGGATAGTAGTACATATCCGTCTTGTAGTTCAGCTCCGTGCGCAGATAGTTGGTCAGGACGGCGGTAAACGGCGGGGTGATCAGCGAACTCGACGGATCGCCCTCGCTGGTTTCGCCCGCATCGAGCGGAGACGCAATGGTCAGGCGCCCGTCATAGCGGCCGATGGTCTCCTTGGTGGTCTTCAGAAGCTGACGTGTGAAGTGCTGCACGTCGAAGCGCAGGTTGGTGTCGTCGACGTAGTGAGGATCGAGCCCGGTGAAGCGCACGATCTTGTCGACGGTCGCCTTACGCTCGGCCGGTGAAATCTGGTCGCCCTTCATCAGCGCAGTCGCATAGTCGCCGGTGGCAAAGGCCTCGGCGTCTTTCAGGAAAGACTTCAGGTCCTTGCGCTGCAGGTCCGCCGCGACCCTTTTGTGATACCAGGCATCGGCCGCGTAGCTCGGGAACTCGAGCTCGTAAACCAGGTCGTCGCTCCGGCTCCAGATGGTTTCCAGGTTCAACGTCGTGCCGATCAGGACGATACCGTTGAAGGCGATGCCGCGATCCACCAGGTATCCCGCGAGGCCGGCGGCCCGGAAGGTGCCATAGCTTTCGCCGGCGATGAACAGCGGCGAGAGTTCGCGATTGTTGCGCTCGATGTACATCCGGATGAACTCGCCCACCGATTGGATGTCGCCCTGCACGCCGTTCATGCGCCGCGCGACTTCCACCGTGGCGGCGCGGCTGTAGCCCGTGCCCACCGGGTCGATGAAGACCAGGTCGCTTTCGGGCAGCCATGTGGACTGGTTGTCGATCATCTGATACGGGGGCGGCGGCATGGAGCCGTTGGGCATGAGCTTGGGACTGCGGGGACCCATTCCGCCCATATGTACCCACATGGAGGCCGAACCCGGTCCGCCGTTGAAGCAGAACGTCAGCGGCCGTTTGGAAACGTCGGTCGTGCCGTCCTGGGTATAGGCCACATAAAAGATGTGAGCTTCGGTTTCGCCCGACGAGTTTTTCAGCGGCATTTCCGCGGCGGTGGCCGTATAACTCACGGGCTTGCCGTCGATCGTGATGGAGTGCTTGGTGACGATCGGGGTCTCGTCGATATGGCCGCCGATGGCCGGACCCGGTCCGGCGACTCCGCCGCGGCCTCCGCGTCCGCCGGGCGTTGCCTGTACGGCAGGCGCGGGCGTGGGTGCGGGAGTTTGTGCCGGTGCGGACTGGCTGGCCTGTGCGCCCTGCCTGCCCTGCGCGTGCGCGGAAGGCGCGACGGACGCAAAGAGCAGGGCTGCGAGTGGAACGAGCATAGGGGTAGCGAGATTTCGTGTGGACATTCTGTCGATAATACCGCTTTTCCCGGGGGGTTCAGGGAAGGGCGGATCGGCGATGAGCCGGTCGGCGGCCCAGGCGAAACGGGGCTTTTCGCACACCC
The DNA here is from genome assembly GCA_963796675.1 of Terriglobia bacterium. Lineage (GTDB taxonomy): Bacteria > Acidobacteriota > Terriglobia > Bryobacterales > Bryobacteraceae > CAWCDJ01. The sequence continues at coordinate 331,410 of CAWCMS010000005.1, read as the reverse complement.
ACTGCGCTCTGGTAGACGGATAATAGTAACGAAGGATGCGCACGGAATGCCCGGGCTGGTTGATGGCATACGAAGTCGAAGTGATTTTTCGTACATTTGAGTTGGCAGTATGGTTTCCGCTGTGCCCTTTATGGCACGGGCAGCTGTAGAGATCGATCGATTTTTTCTCCAGGACTCCCGACCTCGGGCCGATGTATTAAGGAGGGGTACGCGTTGCTTTCCTTTCCTCGCAGTTTCGACTATTCTCGGGTAAACCGCTCCAAGGTTCTCTGTCTGTGCGGCTTGGCCGCTCTCCTGGTGGCTATTGCCGACTTCGTGTTTTTTAAAGACTTCAGCGTCGGATTTCTTTACATTATTCCTCTGGCCGTTGCCGCGGGATTCCTGAAACGGTGGCAGGTGGTGGTGCTGTCTTGCGTTTTTGCGATCCTGCGCGAGTTAGGTGTGCCGAAAGTCGTGGTCGATGACATCGGCGTCAATGCTTTCCACATCGCGACGACAGCGGCTGCTTTCGCCGTGATTGGGTTGCTGGTAAAAGAACTTGCCGTCAACCAGCAGTTCATGCGTGAGCGTGCGCAGCATCTTGAGGAGCGCCGCGAACTCGAAGACCAGCTTCGCCACGCACAGCGGCTGGAAGCGATCGGCCGCCTCGCCGGCGGTGTTGCGCACGACTTCAACAACCTTCTATCGGTCATCATCGGGTACAGCGATTTCGCGCTCGCCCGCACGCGCGACGATGAATTGCGCCGCGATGTCGAGCAGATCCGCAAGTCCGCGGACCGCGCCGCCCTGCTGACGCGTCAGTTGCTGGTTTTCAGCCGGCGGCAGAAGGTCGAACCGCGCCTGCTCGATCTCAATGAGCAAGTCTCGAACGTGGATAAAATGCTTCGGCGCCTGATCGGCGAAGACATCGACCTCCAGTTGGATCTCCACGCCGACTTGCCCAAGATACGCGCCGATGCCGGCCAGATGGACCAGGTATTGATGAACCTGGCGCTCAACGCGCGCGACGCCATGCCGGGCGGCGGACGCCTGGTGATCGAGACGGCGGACGTGGACGTCTCGGAGGCGGGCGCGCTGGTGCCGCCCGAGATCGCTCCCGGACACTACGTCCGGATCATGGTTAACGACACGGGCGTCGGTATGGACCAGCACGTTCAGGAGCATATCTTCGAGCCGTTTTTCACCACCAAAGAGGCAGGTAAGGGCACCGGCCTGGGCCTCTCGATGGTTTACGGATTAGTGCGGCAGAATAACGGCCATATCTGGTTCCGCAGTGCTCCCGGCGAAGGCACGAGTTTTGCGATCTATTTTCCGGTGCCCGGGGAAACCGCCGGCCCGGAGCCCGCGCAAACCCAGCCGATCCGCCGGCTGGCGAAACCGGGAGGCGGCTCGGTGTTAGTCGTGGAAGACTATGCGCCGGTCCGCAGCCTGGCCGCGGAGATTCTGAAAAAGCGCGGCTATTCGGTGGTGGCGGTGAGCGATGCGGCGCAGGCGCTGGCTGCCCTGCGACGCCGTGAGGCGCCGTTCGACTTGCTGCTGACCGACGTGGTGATGCCGGGCATGAGCGGCAGCGAACTGGCCGAGGAGTTCCTCGTCGCGAGTCCCGACACCCGTGTCCTCTTCATGACCGGATACTCCAACGACGAGAATCTGAAGCCGCGGCGGCTTCCTGCCAACACGACAATCGTGCAGAAGCCGTTCACGGCCGAGTCGCTGATTCACGCTGTGCAGGCGGCGATGGGGAGAAGACGGCCGGCTGGCCGCGCAGCGTCCTAGGGAGCGCAGAAACTGGCGGAGAGGGGGAGATTCGAACTCCCGGTACCCGTAAAGGTACGCCCGCTTTCGAGGCGGGTGCGATCGACCACTCTGCCACCTCTCCGGGACAGAAGCTGTGCGATCCTATTGTAGCAAAGGATGCGCGGGATTCCCCTTTCCGGACCGGGGCACGTGAGTAAGAAAGAGCCTGATAAAACCAATGCCGCCCGCTTGTTGGAGAGCGCGGGCATCACCTTTGAATTGCGCGAGTACACGGTCGACGAACAGGATCTCAGTGCGCCGCACGTCGCCCAGGCGATCGGCATGCCGCCGGAGCAGGTCTTCAAGACGCTGGTCGCGCGCGGAGACCGAACGGGCGTCATCATGGCCTGCATCCCGGCCAATGCCGAGCTCGATTTGAAGGCCCTCGCCGCGGCCAGCGGCAATAAGAAGGTCGAGCTGGTTCCCGTCAAAGAGGTGCTCCCGCTCACCGGATATATTCGCGGGGGCGTATCGCCGGTCGGCTCGCGCAAGCCCTACCCGCTTTATCTCGACGAAACGGCCGATCTCTGGGACGTCATCTCGGTGAGCGCCGGAGTGCGCGGATGCCAGATGCTGGTCGCGCCCGCGGACCTGGCGCGTGTGGCCGGCGCTGACCGCTGCGATATTGCGAAATTCGTTTGATATGCGCGCCGCCGCCATTTTCTTACTTCTCGGATGGAGCGCATGGACGCAAACCGCGGCGACTCTGCCGGACGTCTCTTATGACGCCTCGGCGCCGCTTGCGCTCGAAGAGAAGCCTGTCAGGGAGCTACGGGATTGCCGCTCTACTCGACATCTCGTTTGCCAGCCCTCGCGGTGGCCGCGTCACCGCCTACGCCGTGATTCCCAAGGGTCTGATGCACCCCGCGGGCATCGTGTGGCAGCACTGGGGCCAGGGCGACCGCTCCAGCTTTCTGCCCGAAGCGCTCACACTCGGCCAGAAGGGTGCGGCCTCCATTCTGCTGAATGCACCCTGGCTGCGTCCCCATGCCCGGCCTGCGCGCACGCCGCAGCAGGAACTCGCCGAATGGTTGCAGAGCGTGGTGGATATTCGCCGCGCGGCCGATGTCCTGACCGCACATTACGGTGTGCCCGCCGGCCGCCTCGCCTATGTCGGACACAGCTACGGCGCCACTCTTGGCGGATTGGTCGCCGCCGCCGACCGCCGCTTCCGGTTTCTGGTTCTCATGGGAGGATTCGCCAGCCTCAGCGATGCCACTCTGCACCCCCTCGGTTCCTCCGCTGCGCCCAGTCCGGCTATGCGCCGGATGGCGGCGGCGCTTTCCGTGATCGACGCCGAGAGGTATATCGGCAGCGCCCCGCCGGCCGCGGTCTTCCTGCAGTTCGCACACTTCGACCGCTTCATCAATCCGGAGCAGGCGGATCGCTATGCCCGCGCCGCACGCGAGCCCAAGCTCGTGCGCTGGTACGACTGCGGGCACGAATTCAACGATGGGGATTCCGGGCGGGAACGGGAAGAGTGGCTGAGTAAGCTGCTGCAGTTAAGCGGCGCGAGCCACATGGCCCGCGCCGCTCCCCGTTAAGAGTTACCAGGTGTAGCGGGCGGCAAACTGCATCTGCCGTGGTGCGCCGAGCTGCGTCGTCAGCTTCCCGAAGCTGGTGGAAGAGAGCGTGTTGCCGCAGCCGGTTCCGTACGAGCTCGCCCCGCAGGTCGGGTCGAAGCGCACGGTGTTGGTCACGTTGTAGGATTCCCACCGGACCGTCAGGTGGTGATGTTCGGAGTAGGGCATCGTGAAGGTCTTGTAGAGCCCCGTATCGATGTCGAAGAATCCGTTGCCGCGCATCGTGTCCCGGCTGCCGGATTGTCCGGGCATCGTCTCCATGAAGGAGGCGAACGCCGCGCTCGGGTTCTGCCAGAGGTTCGGCGAGCCCTGGCTGGAGTTGCCCGTGCTCACGATGGAGGGGATCGGCTGGCCGTTCGGTGTGGCGATGTCGCTGACTTCCCAGTTCGTCGGCCAGCGCTGCCCGTTGCCCATGCTGAACGGCAGTCCCGACGTAATCCGGAACGTGCCGCTGATCTGCCAGCCGCCGACGATCGCGTCCAGCACCCGGTTCATGTTGGCGCCGAATCGCATGTTGCGTCCCAGCGGGATCTGGTAGACGCCGAACGCGTTCATCTGGTGGGTCGTGTCGTAGGAAGAGACGCCACGCATCTGGCTCGGATTCCAGGTGTTCTGGACGAAGCCCGAGTAGGATGCGCTGGTCGGATTCCACGAGGTACCGGCCTCACCGGTCGAAGCCATGTCGATCGACTTCGACCACGTGTAATTCAGGTCCAGCATCAAATCCCTCGTGCGCTTGCGAACCGTCCATTGCATCGCGTGGTAATCGCCGAAGCCGATGGAGCTGTAGGCCGCCAGCGCGGAGAACTGCGGATTGAAGATCATGAACGGCCCCTGGTCGCCGCACGCCATGGAGCTGACGTTGCCCGCGGCGTTGAAGAGGGTGCTGCCAAGGTTGCAGTTGGCGCCGTTATCCGCATTGTTCAGCGTGTTCGAGAAATCGCCGGGGTTGCTGTTGTGCAGATAGTCGTTGGCCCATACCTGCGTCGCCGTTAGACCGTTGCCGGCGGCGTGCGACCACATGTCTTCGAAGAACGGGATCTTCGGCAGGTCCTGAATCTTCACGCCCTGCACGTCGAGCAGCGTGGCCAATTGCGTCATCGCCTGGAAATACGTCTGGCCCGACTTGGGGTCCTTCAGGTTGGTGGGCATCGCCAGGTCGCGCTGGATCAGCGAACGCCGCGACAACCGGCCGACGTAAGAGCCCTGGACGAACCAGCCGTGGCCCAGGTCGCGGCCGATGCTGAAATCCAGGTTCATGGTGTAAGGAGCCCTCAGGTTGTCGTCGATGCTATTAGTGATCGCGAACGAACCCGCGCCGCTGATCGGGTAGGTCTGGGGCAGTCCGCCCGCGGGAGCTCCCGGTACAATCGAGCTCGGTGTGGTGTAAAAGCTCGTGTAGCGAGGCACCTCAGTCGTCGACATGATGTTCGGCGGGCTGGTGAGGGTGCTGGCCAGTCCGAAAGCGGTCGAGTTGTACAGCTGCGCCAACGGCTGGCCGATTACGTCGTAGTATATGCCGGCGCCGGCGCGGATCGACGTCTTGCCCGGTCCGCCGAAGAGAAACTTCCCGAGCCCACTATCGGCCACCGGGGAATAGGCAATGCCGACGCGCGGAGCCCAGTTCTTGTGATACGGATATAGCGGCCGGCCTTGTCCCACAGGGACGAAGCTAATCAATCCCGCGCCCATCTGCGACAGGCCCGCGTCCGCCAGGCCGGCTCGATCGGCAAGCCAGTTCCCCAGAGGAACGTTGGTGGAGGCCTGCTGCTGATTCGATTCATAGACCGGGGGTGCCAGCGACAGCCTTAGCCCGGCGGTGACAGTCAGGGTACGGCTGGCCTTCCAGGTGTCCTGCACGTAGAAGTCGCCTTCGTGATTGACGAAACTCCGCGCCACCGGCAATCCGGGTGTGATGAGCGTGCCGTCCACCAGGTAGTTGTAGTTGGCGTTGCCCTGGACTTCCAGGCCGAGCAGCGCGCCCATGCCGTATTGGAAGCTCTGCGTGTCGCCCTTCGAAAGGCCGAGCGTCGCGGGCGCCAGGTCCGAGCCCGAACCTTTCAGCCACGACGGATTCGAGGAGGCGGAGCTGAAGGAGTGAGCGTAGCTCAGCGACTGGTTGGCAATCAGCCGCACCGCGGTGCCGAACCGGATATCGTGCGCCCCGTGATTCCAGGAAAGGTCCTCACTGAACGTGTGGACCGGCACGATGCGTGAAAGCCCCGTGCTGGTGCCATAAGGCGTGTCGTAGCCGCGGAACCACTCATAATTGCTGGTCAGCACGCCGGTGTTCTGATTGCCCGCGCGCGTCAGGCCGTAGCGGAAGGTGCTTACCAGGTTCGACTTCACGACGCTGGTCCACCCCGCCGCGATTCCCTTGCTGTTCGCCAGGCTAACCGAGTTGGCCGGCAGCCCGGGGAACTGCGGGGCATTGCTCGATCCGTTATCCGCGCTATCGTTCTGCAGATTGCCGCGCGCGAAGATCGAATTGTTGTCGTTGATGTGGTAGTCGAATTTCGCGATGTACGTGTTCTGCACGGAATGGCCCGGCGCATTGAACGTGTAGCCGGTCGTATTGAGCCCGTCGCCGATGGAGTTGTTATTGCCCGTCGGCAAACTCTGCAGAGCCTTGAGTGCCGCCTGGTTGATGCCGGTACCGGCCGGATCGATCTGCTGGATCTGCGCGGGTCCGACCTGAGTCAGCTGCCCCGCCGTGTTGTGATACTCGAGGATGCCCTGCTTCATCGTCGCGGTTGGCACCGTGCGGGTCACCGAGACCGCGCTGGCATCGCGGCGTCCTTCGTAGTTGATAAAGAAGAAAGCTTTATTCTTCTTGATCGGGCCGCCCGCCGAACCGCCGAAGATGTTGATCAGCAGCGGCGCGATTGGCACGCCGGAGCGATTGTTGAAGAAGCTGTTGGCCGCCGTTTCCGTGCCGCGCCGGTATTCGTAGAGCGATCCGTGAAAATCGTTGGTGCCGGATTTCGTCACGAGCGCGACATCGGCGCCCGAACCCCGGCCGGTAGCCGCATCGCCGTTGGAGGTCACGGTGCGAAACTCTTCCACGGAATCGAGCGTCACGCGCAGCACGCTGGTGAATGCCTGGCGCGTGTTCTGGTCCGCCACGTCCACGCCGTCCAACGTGATGTTGGATTGATCCGACTTGCCGCCGTTGACCGAGCCGCTGCGGAAGTCCAGGTTCCCGGCGCCGAACGCGCCGAAACTGGTGACGCCTGGCTGGAAGGCCAGCAGGCCGGCGACGTTGCGGGCGAACATCGGCATCTCGATGATCGCCTGCGTGCCGATGGCGTTGCCGAGCGAGGCATCGGTGGTGTTCACCTGGTCCGCCGCAGCCTCCACTTGGATCACTTCATTGGCCGCGCCTACCTTCTCGAACGTGAGCGGCACGGTTGCCGGCTGGTTCACCAGAAGTTCGACTTTCGCGATGCTGATCTCCGAGAAGCCGCTGGCTTTTGCGCTGACCTTGTAGGTCCCCGGCACCACCTGCGAAATGGTGTAACGCCCTTGATTGTCGGCGACGACGGTGCGCTGTAGCCCGGTCGCCAGGTTCACGATGCTGACGGTCGCCGACGGCACAACGGCCCCCGACGGATCGGTGATCGTTCCTGTGATGACGGTTGTCTGGGCGAGCAGCCCGACCGCCGCCAGCGTAGAAATCAACCACAGTCGTAAGAGAGAGTGCATGCTTTTCCCTTCGAAAATATGGATTTCGCGGTCGTCGACAAGGACTGCGCGGATCTGAAAGATAATTCCCCGAAATTATAGTTGATCTTAAGTATCATGTCGACGCCACTTATGTCAAATTTGTCAGCCGCTGTTTCATGAGCTCCGCCTCTGGCGCAAGCCTTCTTCCCTGCAACGTTCGCAGAGTCTGCTACACTCGATTTCTCATGCGAGCCGGTACGTTCTTTGCAGTTTCTTTGGTCGTCCTCACGTCTTCTCTGGTGTTCGGCCAGGCTGGCGGTAAGCGCCCGATCCGCGTGGACGACATGCACGCATTTCACGATGTCCGCGACGTCCAGATCTCGCCCGACGGCGCGTGGGTCGCCTATTCCGTGAGCAGTGTCGACACCACCGCCGATAAAGGCGACACCGATATCTGGATGGCGAGTTGGGACGGCCAACGCCAGCTACGGATGACCACCAGCCCCGAAGGAGAGAGCGCGCCGCGCTGGAGTTCCGACGGCCGCTACCTCTCGTTCCTTTCCGGTAGGCCGGGGAAGGCCAAGGGCAGCCAGGTCTGGCTGATCGACCGCCAGGGTGGAGAAGCACAACAGTTTACCGATGTAAAAGGTCGCCTCTCGGCCTACGAATGGTCGCCCGACGCCAAGACTCTGCTCCTCGTCGTAACCGATCGCGACCCTAACGAACCCGAAGACGAGCGTCCGGCCGGCGCCAATGCCAAGGCCCCCAAGCCGATCGTCATCGATCGGTACAAGTTCAAGCAGGACGTGATCGGCTATCTCACGCAGAAGCCGCCCCGGCTGTACTTATACGACGTCGCCACGAAGAAGGCGGAGGCGCTCACGCCGGAGTCGCTCGAAGTCTCCTCGCCCACGTGGTCGCCTGATGGCAAGTCGATCGCGTTTCTCGGCAAGCAGGGCAAGGAGGCCGAGCGGTACAACACCTGGAACGTGTATGCGATCGATGCCCACGCCGGAGCCTCGCCGCGGCAGTTGACCCGTTACGACGGCGTCCACGCTTCCGCCTCGCGCGGGCGGCCGGAGTGGAGTCCCGACGGCACGCACCTTGTTTACGCGCAGAGTTCGGGAGCGCGGCAGAACGCGTACAACATGACTCGTCTCGCGGTGGTCGCCGTCTCGGGCGGAGAGCCTTCGCTTCCGGCGCCGTCCCTCGACCGCGGAGTTTCCGCGCCGCGCTACCTGCCGGATGGCAAGTCGATCGTGTTCCTGGTGGGCGACGATCGCTGGGAGTATCCCGAGACCGTGCCCGCGTCGGGCGGCCGTCCCGAGCGCCTGCTCAAAGGGCCCGGAGTGATTACTGCAATGGATATCGGCAAGGATGGCCGCATGGCGGTGCTTTCTTCGAGTGACCAGACCTCGCCCGAGATCCACATCTTCGAAAACGGAAAGCTGCGCGCCGTCACGCACCACAACGACGCCCTGCTGGCGCAGTTGAGCCTCGGCGCCACCGAAGAGTTTTCCTGCAAGGCGAAGGACGGCAACGAGGTCCACGGCCTGATCACCAAACCGGTCGATTATCAGCCCGGCAAGAAGTATCCGGCGCTGCTGCGCATTCACGGCGGTCCCAACGGGCAGGACGCTCACTCGTTCAACTTCGAGCGCCAGATCTTCGCGGCCAACGGCTACGTGGTGGTGAACGTAAATTATCGCGGCAGTTCGGGACGTGGCGAGCAATACCAGGTGGCGATCTCGGGGGACTGGGGCAACAAGGAAGTGCTCGACCTGCAGGCCGCCATGGATTACGTGGTCTCGACCGGGTTGGCCGATCCCGACCGTCTGGGTGTGGGCGGATGGAGCTACGGCGGCATCCTGACCGATGCCATCATCGCCAGGGACCACCGCTTCAAGGCTGCCACCAGCGGCGCCGGCACCGCGTTCCCGCTGGCGCTATATGGCGTCGACCAGTACGTCATGCAGTACGACGAAGAGATCGGGCCCCCCTGGAAGGTCGGGATCGAACCCTGGCTAAAGATCTCCTATGCCTTTATGCACGCGGACCAGATTAAGACGCCCACATTGTTCCTGGGCGGTGAGAAGGACGCCAACGTGCCCCTGGTAGGCGGCGAGGAAATGTACCAGGCGCTCGAGAGCCTCGGAGTACCCGCCGAGCTGGTGGTCTACCCGAACTCGTTCCACGGGATCACTCGCCCGAGCTACCAGAAGGACCGCATCGAGCGGTACCTTGCGTGGTATGCGAAGTATCTCAAACCCGCCGCCGTCGAGACTGCGGGGAAATAGGGAAGTGTTCTACTGCTGGACCGGTTGCGGCCACGCGCCCGAATCGGTCGGATAGACAGGGCGGTTTTGCGTGTCCTGCCACGCCGCCTGCACCGCGACGGGCATCAACGGGATCATCTGCTCCACCTGCGTTCGGATCCTGGCGACGATATCCGGGTGGTTCGTGGACACGTCCTCGGCCTCTTCCGGGTCGCTCTCGATATCGTACAGCTCCGGGCTGAGTAGCCTCAGGTTGTAGTAGCCCACCTGCGGCGTGGGTGCGTAGGCCGGAGTGTTATAACGCGAGAAGTGCACCTTCCACCGTCCGACCCGCGCGCACTGCAGGTTCCAGTCGGCGAAATAGAGGAAGGGAGGCCGGTCGCAAGGTCTGCCGCGGCCGGTGAGGAGCGGCCAGATATCGACGCCGTCCAGCGGATTCGCCGGCAGGTTGGTGTTCGTGAGCCCGGCGATCGTCGGGAGAAAATCCAATACGCTGGAGACAGCCTTCACAGACCGGCCTTCCGGGATTCTTCCCGGGAAGCGCGCAATCATCGGCTCCCGCATCCCGCCGTCGAAGGTGTCGCCTTTGCGGCCCCGGAGGCGCCCCGGGCTTCCCTGGAACCACGGCCCATTGTCGCTGGTGAAGATCACCAGGGTATTCGAGTCGAGGCCGTTCGCCTTGATCGACTGCAAAACCTGGCCGACGCTCCAGTCCATCTCCTGCACCACGTCGCCATACAGGCCCATTCCCGACTTTCCGACGAATGCCGGCGAGGCGGCCAGCGGAATGTGCGGCACCATGTGCGGCAGGTACAGGAAGAACGGCTTGTTCTTCGATTGCTCGATGAAATTGACCGCTTGCGTGGTGTATCGCTGGGTGATGGTCGACAGGTTCACCGGTGATTCGATGACCGTGTTGTTCTGGAGCAGCACCGATGGCGACTGGTCGTTACTGTAGGGCATTCCGTAAAACGAGTCGAAGCCGTGGTCGGTCGGCATGAAGCCCTTGATACAGCCCAGATGCCATTTCCCCACGCACATGGTGCTGTAACCGGCGGGCTTCAGCATCTGTGCGATGGTTGTTTCGGTAGACGGCAGCCCGATCGTGTCGGTCGGCTGCAGCGCCGTACGAATGCCGCTGCGGACGCCGTATCGCGCGGTCAATAGCCCGGCGCGCGATGGGGAGCACACCGGACTAGCCGCATAAAAGTTGCTGAACTTGGCCCCTTCGGCGGCCATCTGGTCGAGGTTGGGAGTCTGGATACGCGAACCATAGCAGTGGAGGTCCCCGTAACCCAGATCATCGGCGAATATTACAACGATATTCGGAGGCGGATTCAGCTCCGCCCGTGTGGTCGCGAGCGACCCCAGCATCGTGCCGCTGGCGGCCCGCAAAAAGGTACGGCGATTCATCGAGGCTCAGTAATTCGAATATATACTACTGAGCCGGAAAGTGCGATATAGAATGGAGTTCGCGATAGTACTAAAAACGATGGTACCGGAGCTATCCACTTCGATCGAGTAGGCGTTGCCGCTAGTCTGCGTGGGCACGTAACCCGCATCGAAGTGGTAATCGCCGTTGGTGAGCTGTTCGGCCGATCCCACGGCAATCGAGTAAACCCCCAGGTCCGCGTTGATGACCGGAGTCGCGGTCATCGCCTGGTCGTCGATGCGGTAAACCTGTCCCCGGCTGTTTCCGCCCCCCAGGGTCGCAACCCGTGTGTTTCCATCGTCGAACACGGTCAGCAGCGTCGGATCCGCCGGGGTGAAATTTCCGTCGTGCTGGTGAGAGAACCAGGGATAGGGATCGCTGGAGTTGATCTGGAAATCGCCGTCCTTGCCGAGCTTCCAGATAATGTGGCCGTCGCCCGTGCCGTTGGTGTAGGCGATCTTGATCAGCCAGTCCTGGTGGCGGGTGGAATACAGGAGGTTGCCGTCCGGCGTCAGTTGCACCGCGTTGCCGTGCGTCCAGTCGTTGGCACTCGCCGCCAGCAGCCACACCGGGCATGCCCCGGCTCCCAGGCAGGTTTCACCCAGTATCGCCTTGCGCGTCACATCCAGGTGATCGAAGGTATCCCAGGTCCAGACCACATTCAGGTCCGAATCAAGCACGATGATCATGTCGCCGATCACGTCGATGGTTCCCGGTCCCTGCACATTCGTGAGGAGTTGCTCGACGTCGGCCAGCACCATGATCTGCCCGCCGGGAAGGCTGCGGGCTTCGTGGTGGAAGGAGGTGATCTGGCGCCTTCCCAGCACGGTCAACTGTTCGTTTACCCGGGCTGCGTTGGTTTCCTTCAGAGTGATGCCTGCCAGATCAAACTTCCGCACCACCTGCTGCGACGGATCCTGGTTGTAATACTCCGCCACGCCCCAGAAGACGCCGCCGGATTCCGGCCGCGTGACATAGGAAAGGTCGGAAGGCCCGAACCAGATTACATTGCCGTTCAGATCGGTGGCGACTGGAGCGCCGAGCGCGCTGTTCAGCAACACCGGCTGCACGGCCGTCGCTGCTGGGGGCACCAGCACATCGCTGCTGAAAAGCCCCGCCCGTACCGGACCCGTCTGGAATTGGAGGGGAGCCGAAACCAGCGACTGCGTCCCGGTCTCGATCACATGGCGCGCGACGTAGGCCGTCTGTCCCCGCAGACCGGCGATGTAGAAGTTCATTGTCAGGCCGTCGGCGCAGGCCTTCGCGGGCGTGGTTTGGATGGGCTCGCGCGGGACGCGGTACTCGATCCGCATCTGCTGTCCGACGGGACAAGCCGGCGCGCTGTAGAGAAAGACCAATGGGTTCGCTGTCGCCGTAATCGCGGCCTGGCCGCCGTAGATCAGCGGGTCTACGGAATATTCGAGGGTTGTGACCGTGATGTCGCCGCTCCCGAGGCTGCGTGCCGAGACCTCGATCTCATAGCTGCCCTCATCCACCGTCGCCCAATCGAGATCGGTCAACGGACCGTAGTCGCGGATGGTTTGGAACGTGCCTCCGGCTGTGCGGACCCGGTAGCGGTACCAGATGGTTCCCCCTGGATCGTCGTCGGGCGCCGCACTGAAGTGCACCACCGTGCCCACGTCGATTTCCGAATCGGGCGAATAGGTCAGTCGCACGTGCATGCCGTAGGCCGGCAGCGCGGTGGCTATGGCGGCGAGCACACATAGAGCGGTTTTCTGAGAGCCTCCCGGGCGCATTCATTATGTATGAACCCGGGCGACGGCCGCGCGTTTCGACTATGTGTGCTAAGAATGTAAAAAGTATTACGAAACGGCTTAGTATGCCTTGGCGATCACCGATCGCTGCTCCACCGTTTCGCCGGTCACGATGCACTTCCCGGACCCGTCGAACTCGTCCATCAGTGGAATGTTTCGCACGGTTGCCTTGAACTCCTTGAGGCGCGCGTCGCACTCCGCATCGTCCTTCAGGTGCGCCATGACGAACTTGCCCCCGCCCTTTTCCGCGCTGGCATCCTGCAGGATGGCCTGCACCTCTTCGAGCGAATTCGCTGTCACGGTGTTGGCGGTCATGCGGTTCCGCGCCGCCGTGTAGAGGTCCTTCTGCATGGCGCGCAGCGTGGCCTCGTATTTCTCGCGGACCTCGCTCTGGCGCACGATCTCTTTGGCGCCGGTATCGCGCCGCTTCATGACGATGCTGCCGGAGGCCAGATCGCGCGGTCCGAGCTCCAGCACTACCGGCACGCCACGCCGCTCCCAATGGAAGAACTTGGCGCCGGGCGACTGGCCTTCGCGATCATCCAGTTTGGCGCCGAGGTCCGAGGCGATGCGCCGTGCCGCCTCGAGCACCGCGTCCTTCTCCTGGTCTTTGCGGTAGATCGGCACCACCACGGAAGGCACCGGCGCGAGCTTCGGCGGCAGTACCAGGCCCTTATCGTCGGAGTGCGTCATGATCAACCCGCCGATCAGCCGCGTGCTCACGCCCCAGCTCGTCTGCCACACGTATTCGAGCTGCCCTTCTTTGCTCTGGAATTGCACGTCGAAGGCTTTGCCGAAGTTCTGCCCCAGGTCGTGGCTGGTGCCCGCCTGCAGCGCCAGGCCGTTCTGCATCATGGCCTCGATCGAGTAGCTTCTCAGCGCGCCCGCGAACTTCTCGGCGTGCGTCTTCACGCCTTTGATCACCGGCATGGCCATCACGTCCTCGGCCACTTCGGCATAGATGTTCAGGATGCGCAGCACTTCCTCCACGGCCTCGGCGTGCGTGGCATGCGCGGTGTGCCCTTCCTGCCAGAGGAACTCGGTGGTCCGCAGGAACATGCGGGTGCGCAGCTCCCAGCGCACGACGTTGGCCCACTGGTTCATCAGGATCGGCAGATCGCGCCAGCTCTGGATCCATTTCGAGAAGAAATGCCCGATGATCGTTTCCGAGGTCGGCCGGATCACGTACGGCTCTTCGAGCTCTTTGCCGCCGGCGATGGTCACTACCGCCAGCTCCGGCGAGAAGCCTTCCACGTGCTCCGCTTCTTTGCGCAGGAAGCTCTGCGGAATGAGCAGCGGAAAATAGGCGTTCTGGTGATTGGTCTCTTTGAAGCGGCGGTCGAGTTCGCGCTGCAGCACTTCCCACACGGCATAGCCGTTGGGCTTGATCACCATGCAGCCTTTTACGATCTCCGCGGGCTCGGCCATATCGCCCTGCAGGACGACGTCCTGATACCAAGTAGCGAAATCCTGTGCGCGCGGTGTGATTGGAGATTCAGCCATAAGATTGACGGATAACTTCCAGTGTAGTGTGTGCTCCAGGTCTCTGACTGTGAGGTCTCTTGCCCTTTCGCACGCGCTCCCTTACGGTCGCGCCTCTGTGTCCACAGAGCCGCGACCGTAAGGGAGCGGGCCGGTCGTCAGCTTGGATATTGCAAAGAATATCGGGCGCACTTTCCTTAGGGTATCAGTAAGCGCTTCACTTCGTCGTAGAGCCGCCGGTTCAGCTCGGCGCGATCGGCGAGCTTCAGCCCATTCGTGGGAATGGGATCGCCGATCCGCAAAGTGACGCGCCCGGGCCTGATGTGGATCGAATGCATCGGCAGCCGCTCCCGCATTCCGATCAGCGCCACGGGAACGATCGGGACGCCCGCCTTGATCGCGATATAGACCGCGCCTTCCTTGAACTCCCGCAGCCCCAGGGGCGACCGGCCGCCTTCGGGAAACAGCAGCACGGAAATCCTACGCTCGCCGATGTGATGCGCGCCGTCGCTCATGCTCTTGAGCGAATGGCGCGCGTTCGAGCGGTCCACCGGAAAGTGCCCGGCACGCTTCAGGTGCGTGCCGAGAAACGGAATCTTAAAGAGGCCTTTCTTGGCGAAGAAGCGGAACTGATGGGGCAGGGAAGAGAGGATCGCCGGAATGTCCATGTAGCTCGAGTGGTTGGCGGCGAACACGTAGCTCGCCTTCTGGTCGAGCTTTTCCAGGCCCTCCACGCGCACGCGGATGAAGCTCACCGCCAGCAGCATCTTGCCCCAGATGCGCGCCAGACGGTGTTGCGTACGGCCGCTGCCATCCACCAGCGAGGCGAGGATCGACAGGCTCCCCATGAAGATCGTGGCTGCTGCAATCAGCGGCGTGGAAAACAGCAGCGAACGGAGGAAACTCACGTTTTCAGAATCGCACGAGCTTCGGCCACCAGGAACAAAGAACCGGTGACGAAGATGGCGTCGTTCGTGTCCGCATCTTCGCGCGCCAAAGCCAGTGCTTCCTCGATATCGCTTGCGATCCGCACTCGCGGATGGTCCGCCAGAGCGCCGACCGTCTCCGCCGCGAGCGCGCGGGCTTGCCGCGGCGCCGTTGCGATCACTTCCTGTGCCAGCGGAAACAGGATGCCGCCAATCTCCGCCACCGCCTTATCGCGCATGGCGCCGAAGATCAGCCGCACGTTGCGTCCCTGGTAGAAGCGCTCGATGTAGGCGGCGAGCGCACGCGCTCCGGCGGGATTGTGAGCGCCATCGAGAACGATCTCGGGGTGCTCGGCAACCAACTCCAGCCGCCCCGGCCACTCCGCCGCCGCAATACCGTGCTCGATGGCGCTCCGGTCGATTCCGAGCCGTTCGAGTGCCAGTGCCGCGGCGACGGCGTTCTCCACCTGATGCTCCCCCGCCAGCGGGCAGCGGATTTCGAGATCGCCCAGGCGAAAGCTGCTGCCGCGCGCATCGAGCATGAGTCCATTGACCGCCGCGTCGCGCGTCCAAACGGTCGGCACGCCGAGTTCCGCTGCGCGCGCGGCGATCACTTGGGCCGCGCCATCGCGTTGCCGTGCGATCACCGCCGGCACTCCGGGCTTCAAAATGCCTGCCTTTTCCCCTGCGATCGCCTCGATGCTCCGGCCAAGAAATATCTCATGGTCGAAATCTACCGGCGTAATGACGCAAAGCTCCGGCAACACCACGTTGGTGGCGTCGAGTCGCCCGCCCAGCCCCACTTCGAGCACCACGCGATCCACTCGCTCTTCGGCGAAAACTCACGAATGCCATCGCCGTGACCGTTTCGAAGTAGGTGGTGTGGAGGTCGATCGCGCCTTCCGCGAGCAGCCGCTCCACGGTTTCGTGGACCCGGTCGAAGGCGTGCGTGAACCGCTCCGCGCGTCACCGGCCGTCCGCAAATTTGAATTCGTTCGGTGGGCTCGCTCAGGTGCGGAGAGGTGAAGAGCCCGGTGCGCTAGCCCGCGGCGCGGAGGCCCGCTTCGATCATCGCGCAGGTGGAACCCTTGCCGTTGGTGCCCGCAACGTGCACGATCGGGCAGCGGTCCTGCGGGCGGCCGAGCGCGTCGAGCACCGTGCGGATGCGCTCGAGCCCGAGCTTCGCCGTCTTGACCTCGTTGCCGAGGGCGTATAGGAAATGTACCGAGTCGGGGTAGTTCACGCTATGCCAGGCGCTTCGCCACCACCAGCGTGATGTCGTCCGCCTGCGCCGCGCCCGAAGTGAATTCGGCCAGCGCCCTGGTCACCTCTTCGACGATAATCTCGGACCGCTCCATGCGGTGCTTCCGCAGCACTTCGATGAGCTTGTCCTCGCCGAACTCGTCGTAGTTCGGATTGTTGGCCTCGGTCACGCCGTCGCTGTAGAGCACCAGCATGTCGCCCGGCCCCATCTCGACGCTCATCTCCTGGTAGGGGGCAATCGAGAGAATCCCCAGCACCGGTCCGCCGCCTTCGAGCATTTGCGCCTCGCCGGAGGCCCGCATGATGATCGGCGGATTGTGGCCCGCGTTGGCGAAGCGCAGCAGACCCGTTGCCGGGTCGAGCACGCAGAAGAAAAACGTGATGAAGCGATTGCTCGGGCAACTGGCGCAGGTGGCTTTATTGATCCGCACCATGAAGCCGCCCAGCTCGCCCGGCTCTGCCGCTAGCACGTGGACGCGCGCGTGCAGCGCCATCATCATCAGGGAAGCCGGCATGCCTTTGCCCGATACGTCGCCGAGCGTCAGCGCCACGCGGCCATCCGGGTACGGGAAGAAGTCGTAGTAGTCGCCGCCTACCGTGCGGCACGCGGCGTTGTATCCGGCCAGGTCCGCCCCGGCGACGTCCGGCGCCTGCCGCGGCAGCGTACCTTTCTGGATCTCTTCGGCCTGCGACAGGTCGCGCCGCATCATGCGGTCGGCCTCTTCCACTTCGGCCAGTCGCGCGTTTTCGATGCGGATGGCCGCCACGTTCGCCATCACCGTGAGCAGCTTTAAGTCTTCTTCGGTGAACTGCCGCAGGACGAACGGCGAATCGAGGTAGAGCAGCCCGATGATCCGGTCCTTCGCCTCGAGCGGCACCGCCATCATGCTGTGGACCTTGTGCTCCACAATGCTCATCCGCGCCTTGAACGCATCGTCCATCTGCGCATCGCGCACCAGCATCGATGCCTTCTCGTTAATCACGCGGTCGCGCACCGCCGTGCTGATGCGGAAGCCTTCGCCTTTGTGCGCCTTGGGCACCAGCGTGTCGCCCTCGAGCAGCAGCACCACACCGCGCTGCGCGTTCACCGCCTGGATCGCCAGGTCCAGAATCACCGGGAACAGCTCCTCGAGCGGACGATTCTCCGAAAGCTCCTGCCCCGCCTTGATCAGCGCCTGCACGACCGCTCCCGACGTCCCCCGCCCGCTTCCACGGTCGAGCACCATCGTCTGGTTGGCGCCTTCGAGGCTCGTGATCACGGTGGAAGCGCTGGTCGTATCCGATTGGCCGCTATCGAAGACCACGACGCCAGGCCGCGGCGTGCCCTTTCCGTCCGGCGAAAAGACGATTGCCAGATGCCCAGCCGTAATGCGGTCGCCCGGCTTCAGGATCAGCCGTGCCTTCAGCGGGATATTGTTGACGAACGTGCCGTTCTTGCTGCCCAGATCCTGGATGGTCCAATCGTCGCCCTGCGATTCGAAGACGAAATGCTGGCGCGAAAGCCCGGCATCTTCCGGGAAGCACAGTTCCACCGCGCTCGACCGTCCTACCGCCATCCGCTCTCCGGCGAGGGGCACGGATTTGGTCTGGCCGTCGGGTCCCTGAATCAGTAATTCACGAGGCATGGCCCATTATATTCCGCCGTACCAGCCGAGCAGCCCCGGTCCGGCCATCGCCACGAACAGGCCGGCCGCTCCCAGAAAAGATCCGAAGGGCAGCTCGTAGCTGGCCGCATCTTTCTTCGCTGCGTAGATATAAATCATGCTCACGATAGAGCCCAGCACCGATCCCGCCAGCAGCGTCAACAGCGTGGCCTGTACCCCCAGAAAGCTGCCGATCATCGCCATCAGTTTGACGTCGCCGAACCCCAGCCCCTCGCGGTGCCGGACCTTCTCGTAGATCCAGCCGCCCAGATAGAGGAACAGCGCCGGAACGATCGCGCCCACCGCGGCATCCACCATCCATTCCGCGCGTCCGTCGAAATTGATCCCCAGAAGCCAGAGAATCGGCCCGGTGGTGGCGTCGTTGATCGGCACCGCCAGCGCGAACGCCAGCCCGATGACCGTGCCGCCGATCGTCAGCTGATCCGGCAGCAGCAGCTTTTCGAGATCGGAGAAGATCAGGGCGATCAGGATAGCTGCAAACACGCACCACTTCGCTGCCGCCAGTGTCAGCCCCAGTTTCCAGACGAAGAAAAAGAAGAGGAGGCCGGTCGCCAGTTCCACCAGCGGATAGCGGATCGAAATGTGCCGCCCGCAGTACCGGCACTTTCCGCGCAGGAGTATGTAGCTCACCACCGGGATATTGTCGTACCAGGCGATCGTCTTCCGGCAGCGGACGCAGTGCGACCGCGGCCGCACCACCGACCGGCCGCGCGGCCAGCGATGAATGCAGACATTCAGAAAACTGCCGATCAGCAGTCCGAACAGGAGAGCGAGTAGGGCGTCCATTAACCGAGTACCTGGCGGTAAACCTCCATGGTACGTTGAACCATCCGTTCCACGGTGAAGCGCTCCCGCACGGTCTCTCGTGCGGTGTCTCCGAGCCGTCGCGCGAAAGCCGGATCATCGAGAATGCGCCGCATCGCCGCCGCCACTGCGCTCGCGTCATTTTCCACCAGCAGCCCGTTCTCTTCGGAGCGGATGATTTCGGTAAGCCCGCCGACCTTGCTGGCGATCACCGGCACTCCCGCCGACATCGCGAGCAACGCGGCGGACCCGAGCCCTTCGCTGTGCGTGAGGTAGACCATCAGCCGCGCGCGGCTGAGATCCCGCTCCAGATTCGCCGCGAGTTCGAGCTTCACGCCCGCCAGGGCCGCCGCCTCCGCCGCGAGGCTCGTGCCTTTCGCCGGGTCGGCCAATGCCGCGGGCGCGAGGATCGCCGTCCCGTCCGCCGGTTCGAGCAACGGCACCCCGTCGTAGACCACCTGGATCTTCGCCGCGGGTACTCCGCCCTCGATCAGCACGCCCTTGACGAACTCCGAGACCGCCAGAAAGACCTGAGGCCTCGTGTATTTCCAGCGCGAGCGGATGGGGAACGCCACTCGCCGCGAAACCACCAGTGGCGAGCGCAGCAACGCAGCCAGCGTGTGGCAGCGGGCATCGTGGGCGTGGATCAGGTCGTGGCTTCCCGCGAGCCTCATCGCCCGCCATGCGCCCAACGGCGCGACGCGCCAGCCTTCGCTGCGAGAGGCGGTGAAAAGCGGCGAGTCCTGTCGCGCCAGCAGCGTCGATTCCACTCCTTCGGCCGCCAGGCCCCGGATCAGCCGCAGGACCTGCCATTGCCCCCCGCGCATCTCGCGGCCGGAGTCCAGGTGCAGGATCCGCATATCAGATCATTATGACTAACATGTCCAGCGGCCCCAGAGGCCCGGAAGTTTGTGGCGGTCTCCTGTTGGCCACCTCAGACCGGATATTTCAGTCAAAGCGGTCTGTTAGATGAATACGCTCGTATCGTATTAGATGTAACGCGATTATAGCAATTGGAGGAATTGACCCAGGTACTTTTCCGAAAACGGCGCTTTTGCAGCCGCCGGCGATCTGACGGGTGGAAAACGGCTCCGCACGGAACTTCATTCGGCGCTCGGAAGTCCAATGTGAAAGCGAGCTACGATGACGGAGACTATCAATGGCGCAGTGCGGAAGAAAGGGACTCAATTGGGCCGCTGTATTGGTCAGCGGCCTGGTCGGCGTGCTGGCGCTCGCCCGCCTCGGCTCCGCACCGATCTCCGGTACGGGCATGGACGCCGATCAACTGTCATTTCTGGAGGCTCTGGGTTCGGCCGCCCTTGTGCAGTTGTTGGCAATGCTTTGTGTCCTGTTGAACAATCGACGCCTGGCTGCACTCCTTCTCTTGGCCTCCGTTCCCGTTTTCTGCATGTGGGCGATCGGCCTTCGGACTTCTTTTGTTTTCCGCAACAGTAACTGGTCCGAGGCGTATGCGTGGCTCGCGGTCCTCTGCGCAATGCAGGGCGCGTACTGGCACCTGTCTTCTCGCTGCGCATGGCCTACCGTCCTTGGCCGCACCTTGTCGGCTCGGGTGAGAGTTTCTGTAGTCAGCGTCGCTATAATTTCGATCGGGGTGTCGGATCTGATCATCACGTTCATCGACGCCCTCCAGCCGTGGCCTCCGTCGGCGATCGACTGCAACGTGTCGGGGGTCTTTTCTCAGTCAACGTTTGTTCGTGATACCGCATTCGTCGCGCATGTGATTCAGGCCGGACATCAAATCAAGAGTTCCGGCAGGTGGGTAGGATACTGGGCTCTGGTGACAGTTCAAGAGCAACTCGCCGGGTGGCATCCGCCACGCCTTGCGATTCTCACCGAAAGTCCTGACGGACTTCGCAACGGTGACGATTACTTTGTCGATGGACGCCGGCCGAAAGGGCTGTTGACCCGGTTCCTTCCGATTGTGGAGATCGGCATCTGCACTAGAACCACATTCTTGTCCGATGCCGGAATTCCCCTTCGGTTGCTGCGGTCCCGCTTTCCGACCAATGATGTGCGGATCATTGGTCGGGTTGACCAAGGGCTGGAGGTGACACCACGCGAGCCTCACGCACGGCAAGAACATGTGCCGGTCCAGGGCGCCCAGGCGGCGATCACTGGCCCGCGCGGAACGTTCATCGCAACTACGGATAAAGAGGGCATCTACGATATTGGCGCCTTGCCACCGGGCAGATACCGCGTGGACCTCCAAACCAACCGTGGCTCGCAGCGTTTGATGACACTTTCGGACTGGTCCTGTGATCTGAAACCCGGCGAAGTCGCAAATTACTCGTTCTCCTTCCGATGAGCAGACCGGGCGGAGGTCCAAGGTCCGCTGCCAAGACTCCAAGATTATCGACTTCATAGCCCACGACTTTCGCGGAAGGGGCCACCGTTCTGGCAATCAGCCCATGATTCGCGCTTTGGAATGCTTGAGGTATTTCGGGGACAGTCTACTCAACCCCGAACTCCAGTTGCTTCCCATCTTTGGCGGCTCTTTGTTTCGGGCCCCGCTTCTCCGGTTGCGAGTCGCTTCACGGGTTCGCTCCAGCGCCGCGTCATTCATGCTTTTCGGGGTTTCGTAGCCTGTCCCCGAAAATCACCACGTCAGCCTTCCACCGTCGTCGCCTATCAGCATAGACACCGTAGCAACATTCGCGGTTCCATGGCGTACGCATCGTGGACAAAAAGTGGTGTTTCCTTTATTGACCCTGGGGCGGCAGCCGTGGCGCTGGCCCACCGTGGGTAGTTACCGAAATCGCCGTTTGACCACGATAGAAACAGAGGCCGCTCCACCTCGATTGGGGAATATGGGTTAGCCTTATAATGTCTACTCACTTGCAGTGCAAATTCTCGTGAATCTGATCGCGGCCTCGCTTGCGGCCTTCTTCTTCAGTCTGGCGCTGGTCCTCGTAAGCTTGACCGTGGTGGTGCCCGCGGCTGGTGGAACTGCGACGACACTGGAAGACACTCATCTTTGGCCGCAGATTCCCTTTCCGGACCTGATAGTGCTCACGGGAGCGGGTCTCGTCTTAATCCTTGGTGCGGCTTTCGAACGAACCCAAATGGAGGAAACATGAGTCCATACCGTCGTTTATGCACATTGTGCGGCGCGACTGCAGTGCTGCTTTCTGGGCTGGGATACGCGCAGGTTGCCCGCAAGTTGGAATTCGAGGTTGCGTCGGTCAAATCCACGGCGATCGACCACTTGACATTTTCGCGGCTCATGAGCTCCGGGCAAATGCGGGGAGGCCCGCGGGTTTACGGAGATAGGGCGGAATATATCTACATGACGCTCAGGCAACTCATAGCTGAAGCGTACGATACGAGATCGTTCCAAGTGACGGGTCCGGATTGGCTCACCGACAAGCGTTTCGACGTCCACTGTAAGATGCCTGCTGGATCTCAAAAAGAAGATTTCACGTTTCATGCTGCAATCCCTCTTGGCAGACCGTTTTAAGTTAGTCGTTCACTGGAACTTTAAGGAGCAGGGAGTCTTGGCATTGATCGTGAGTAAGGACGGTCCTAAGTTAACAGAATCGCCCTCAGAAGCACGACTGGACCGCAATGAGGCGAAAGGGGAGTCGCCAGGAGATGCGCGTCAGCTCGCTCCACGTAAGAGAGCTGATGGAGATCCAAGAAAGAAGGATGACGGAGGTGGCATGGTCGTGGGGAAGACCGCCTTGCATTATGAGCCTGACTTCGCCGCTTCATCAGTTCACATGAGTGCCAGTGGGATGACAATGTCCTATTTGGCGGATTTACTGATGAGGTCCGGCGTTGGCGGCGAGCGCAGCGTGGTGGACATGACAGGGCTAAAGGGGGCTTACGAGGTCGTTATCGATTTGCCGATGCCAACCTTCGGAACGACTCGCACCATTGACGCAGGGACCTCCGACGCAGATACATCGGGGACCAGCCTGGCCGCAGCCGCTTCAGATCCTGGGGGCGAGACTATAGCACGCCGATCTCTCAAGAAACTTGGACTTGATCTGGAAAACCGCAGAGCGGAGGTTCAACAGCTTGTCGTCGACAACGCGGAGAGAATGCCCACAGAGAATTGACGCTCGGTTTGGGCGTGCTCGCCCACGCGGCGAGTCTCCGGGGAAATTGGAGCGGCAAGCGACTTTGGACACCTGGGTCGTCGCCTCTTTGAGATCCGCCGCGAAGACCCTGAAGGGCGACGTTGCCTTGTTGGCGGCGGATTGGATTGTGGCCCATCTTGAATTTGACGTGGCTACCGGTGGTCAGATCCTCCCTGACGCCGTAGCATTCACCACGTTGTGAATGCGGGAGTGAATGCCAACTTCCTCGTAAGTGTGACGTTATCGGAAAGCGGCAGGATCTGCGAACGGGTTGGTCGCACGAGACCGGGCCAGTCGATTGCATGCTCAGTGCAGAGCATCAGCCCTGTTGGCAATCAGCTCATGATTCGCGCTTTGGAATGCTTGAGGAACGTGTAAAAGGCCGCCATGTAGGCGATGATCACTCCCTCCAGCCCGTCCAAAAATCCGCGTTGCACGAAGTAAGTTTTGCAGAACGTCCAGGGCGGGTCGACGATGAGCTTACCGAGCGGAGGCTTCAGGTTCCGCGCCGCCAGCTCCTGCGCGGCGAGCGTCGTGTAGCGGTCGAGCGTCTTCAAATGCTCGGAAAGCGAATCGCAGGTGAAGTGCAGGATGTTGCTTTTCAGGTGGCCCACGCTTCCATTCGGCACCACGCTCTCGTGAACGAAATCCCCCATCCACTTGGCGTGATCGCGCCGGTAGAGCCGCACCTTGCGGTCGGGATACCAGCCCGAATGGTAGATCCACTTGCCGAGATAGCGCGCCAGCCGGGGCATGGTGTAGGCGTCGTACTCCGGCCCGATCTTCTTCAGGCTCCAGATCTCGGCCTCGAGCGTTTCACTTAGTGCCTCATCGGCATCGAGCGAAAGGATCCATTCGTTAGCGGCCTCTTCGGCCGCGCGGTTCTTCTGCGCGGCGTAGCCCAGCCACCCGGCTTCGATCACGCGCGCTCCCAGGTTCTGCGCCAGTTCCACTGTACGGTCCACCGAGCCGCTGTCCACGATCAGGATTTCGTCGGCGCAGCGCAGACTCTCGATGGCGCGCGCGATGTTGCGCTCCTCGTTGAGCGTGATGATCGTCGCCGTGATCTTCATTGCGAAGGATCAGAGTCCGCCCGCGCGGATCGGATCGAGCGTGAAGCAGAGCAGGAAAATCGCCAGCGCCAGCCAGCCGAGCTTCCTTCGGCCCGGCGTGAGTTCCGTCGGGTCGTGGACTACCGGATGGTTGCGCCCCAAAAGCAGCAGCACGATCGCCCAGAAGACCCATCCCCACCAGAAGCGGTAGAGCGGCAGCATCAACACGCAGAGTACGCGCGATACCGCCCGGTGGCGCTGCGGAAAGAACGAGTACAGAATGTGGCCGCCATCCAACTGCCCGACCGGAAGCAGATTCAGCGCGGTGGCGAACATTCCGATCCACGCCGCCCGCGCGATCGGGTGCAGGTAGAGGTCGGATGCCGGAACTCCGGGGAAGATCGCGTGGCGCAGCAGCCATTCCAGGCCCGGCGCGCCGAACTGCAAACTCCCCTGATGGGCGATTCCCGGAATCACTTTCGAAAGCGCCATCCCGACTGAAAGCGCCGGCAGCAGCAGGATGAAGCCCGCCAGCGGTCCCGAGACTCCGATATCGAACAGCACTCGTTTCGAATAGATCGGCGACCGCACCCGAATAAATGCACCGAACGTTCCCAGAAACGGCGAGGGCATGAAATACGGCAGGCTCGCATCCACCCGGTGGTACATCGCCGCCAGGTAGTGGCCGAACTCGTGCGCCAGCAGGATGCCCAGCAGCGTTAGGGAGAACGGCAGTCCCGCCAGCAGGCTCAGAGGATGCCGCCACACCGCCGTGTACATATCGAAACTGTTTTCGATATCGAACGGCAGGTTGTGGTTGAAGGCGTTCTGCATCGCCGCCCCGACTACCGTGGCGGTGAGCAGAGTCAGCGCAAACAACAGACAATACAGCCAATATCGTTCACGCACCCGCGGAGGCGCGTCGTCGTGGACCTCCCCTGTGCCGTTCCCGGCAAAGAAAGGGTAGGGCGCGGGAGAAATATCCCTGGAGGACACGATAATCGGCCGACTGCAGCGGTTCTACTGCAGCGTCTGTAACTCCTTGCCGGGCTTGAACCGCACGGCCTTGCCCGGGGGAATCGAAACTTCCGCGCCGGTGCGCGGGTTCCGCCCGATTCCCGTCTTCCGCGGCTTCACATTGAATACCCCGAAACCGCGCAGTTCGATGCGGTCGCCTTGCTCGAGAGCCTTTTTCATCGATTCGAAAACGGTCTCTACGGCCATCTCGGCTTTCGTCTTGGTGATGCCGGTCCGGTTGACGACCTCGTTGATGATGTCCAGCTTGATCAAATGAGCCTCCTAATCCGGGCATTCACCGCTGGGAACGATCCCGGGCGGGCGTTGCAATCTGGTTCCCGCATCAGTCAACCACATGATAGGATTGAATTTATCCACATGTCAAGCGAGGGCCCCCCAGTTACCAGTGAAGAGTTCCGCCGCGCGTGCGGCCGCTCGGCGAACGGCGTGTCTATTGCTACTGCTCTCGACGCCGACGGAATGCCCCACGGACTCACGGTCAGTTCCTTCACCAGTGTGTCGCTTGATCCGCCTCTGGTGCTCATCTGCCTCGGCCACGCGGTTACCGTAATCGAGATCTTTCGCGATGCGCCGTCCTTTGGAATCAATGTCCTGGCCGAGGACCAGCAGGAACTCTCGGAGCGCTTCGCGCGCAAAGGCGAAGACCGCTTCGACGGCCTCGAATGGTATGCCGGATCGACCGGCGTGCCGCTGCTGCCCGGAGTGCTGGCCGCCATCGAATGCGCCGTCGAGCAACGCATCCCCGCCGGCGATCACGACATTTTTGTGGCCCGCATGGTGGCCGCGCAAGTTGCCGAGGGCGAGCCGCTCATCCATTTTCGCGGCTGCTACCGGCGCTTGGCGCTAGACTGAGGCTGATGGGCAATCCTCTTTCGTACCTGCACGACCAGCTCGAGTTGTGGCGCAAGGAAGGCACTTTCCAGCGGCTGCGCGTTTTGGAATCGGAGTGCGCCCCGGAATCCCGTTTCGACGGCAAGGGCGTCATCAACCTCGCATCCAACAACTACCTGGGCCTCACCACGCATCCCAAGCTGCGCGAGGCGGCCATCGAGGCCGTCCGCAAATACGGCGCCGGCTCGGGCGCCGTCCGCACCATCTCCGGCACCATGAGCCTGCATTTGCAGCTTGAGGAGCGCATCGCCGCCTTCAAGAATGTGGAAGCGTGCGTGGTCTTTCAATCCGGCTTCGCCGCCAACTCGGGAACCGTCTCCGCCGTCCTCACACCCGAAGACCACATCATCTCCGACGAGTTGAATCATGCCAGCATCATCGACGGCTGCCGTCTTTCGAAGGCGAAGATCCACGTCTTCCCGCATAAAGACTTCGCCGCCGCGGAACGGATCCTCGCGGAGTTGGAGAGTGTCCCCGGGCGCAAGCTGTTGATCTCCGACGGCGTCTTCTCGATGGATGGCGATATCGGCCCGCTGCCCGGCCTTGTCGAAGCAGCCGAAAAACACGGCGCCATCATGATGGTCGACGACGCCCACTCCTCGGGCGTGCTCGGCCGCGCCGGACGCGGCACCATCGACCACTTCGGCCTCCACGGACGCGTACACATTCAGGTGGGAACGCTTTCGAAGGCGATCGGCGTCCTCGGCGGATACGTCTGCGGCAGCCGCGATCTGATCGACTACCTCTATCACCGCGCGCGGCCGTTCCTGTTTTCGACTTCGCACCCGCCCGCCGTGGCCGCCGCCTGCCTGGCAGCCTTCGATGTGCTCGAGCAGGAGCCCGAACGCATCGAGCAGCTGTGGACGAATACCCGCTACTTCAAGAAAGGCCTGGTCGAAGCGGGCTTCGACACCGGGATCAGCGAGACCCCGATCACTCCCGTGATGGTGGGCGAAGCCGCCCAGGCGCATGCCTTTTCGCGGGCGCTGTTCGAAGCGGGCGTGTTCGCCACCGGCATCGGCTTCCCGACCGTGCCCAAAGGAAAAGCGCGCATCCGGACCATCGTCACCGCAACCCACACGCGGGACGAGCTGGATCGCGCGCTCGAAGTGTTTGCGACTGTCGGCCGCCGGATGGGGCTTACGAAGACTTCTTAGCCAAAACTTCGCCCGTCCAGCCGCCGTCTTCGGTGGACATCTGAACCTTGAGCCCGTCTGAGGTCACATGCGCCTTGCACAGCAGCTTGATCGGGTCGTCGTGGTATTGGGTGACAAACGAGAAGGAAACGGTATCGCCGTCGATCTTGCCGTCCTTGATTTCCGCGGCCGGCCCGGTCGCCGACACCGTGCCCTTCACTGTACTGCCGCTGGCCGTCAGGTTGAACGTCAGAGGCACCGCGCCGTCCGGCGTGTCGACGCTGCCCGTCCACTTGCCGGTAACGTCCGCCGCCGCCAGAAGCGCGACGAAAAATAAGAAAATCCCAGCTACTTTAAGCGTGCGAATCATTGAGTTGCTCCCTTGACGGCTGATTGTATCAGAGTGCCTCACTTCGGTTCGGGCAGCCCGAAGCAGTAAACGTTAGAGTCACGATCCACGGCGAAAATCTTGCCGTCCGCTATCGCCAGACCACTGAAGTGGACCCAGGAAGCGAACGCATCGCCGCTCGAGTACAGTAATTTGCCGGTCTTGCCATCGAGCGCCTTGAGGACCGCCGGGCGGGTGTTCTCGAAGCGATGGGCCTCGCCGCCGCGCTGCACGGCGTTTTCGCCTGTGGACATGCCGAAAACTACTCCGTTGGCGATGACCACAGGGTCGGGTACGTTGAAGTCCTCCGAAATCCAGGCCGGGTCGAGAACCGGGTCGCCCGTCTTGCCGTCGGCTGTCACCCGGAATGCCATGATGCTGCCGTGGGGATTGTCGCCATTGGTGATCGGAAACTTCGGCGCGCCGGTTGCGGGCGGACCGCCCATCGGCACGTAGAGCCACGTCTGCCCTTCCGTGTCGCGCGCCGTGGAAAGCCCGCCCCAGATGCCGAGACCTTCGCAGCACACCGCGCGGTCATTGCCGAGCCGCGGCGAAGTATAGAGCGGCGTCTGATGATCGGCGCCGCCCAGATGGCCGGCATCCATCAGGTTGACCACGCCCTCCTTGGCGCCGTGTGCCACCAGGTTGCGATTGCGCCATCCGAAAAAGACCGGGCTGGTCGCGCCCAAGTCGAAATCCTTCCTGCGGAGATACTGCCAGTTGGGCGGCAGGTAATAGTCGAGCAGGTCGAGCGCGGGCAGGGAGGCGGAGACCACCGCATCGGAATAATCACCGGCAATCGGATCGAAGACGCCGTCTGCCGTGGCGCCATAGATGCGCCCATTGGTGCCGGCAACCGGACCGCCGCGTCCCCAGATTCCCGCGGTGTTGGTGTTGGAGAGCAGCAACTGCCGGACCTCCGGATGATGCGGATTGTGGATGTCCACTCCGTAGAAGCCCGATAGCGCGTTGCCGCAGCCTTGCGCGAGCGCGGTGTAGACCACGCCGTCCACCAGGTTCAAGCTGGAGCTCTTGGCATATGCGGCCACGAACTGAATCGGCCCCACGCGGACGCGTCCACTACCGAGGTCGAGGCCATAGAGCGCGCCGTCGCCGCCGATCACGTAGAGCAGGTTGGTGCTCTTGTCGATGACCGGGGTGGCGGTGATTCCGTTGGGGCAGAGAAAGGTGCCCTGGTATCCTCCCTTGCCTGGCAGCACGACGTATTTGAACGTGTGATTCCAGACTTCCTCGCCCGTTTCGGCGTCGAGCGCGAAGACCGTCCCGGTGATTCCCGCGACATACACCACAGGGCGGGTTCCCTTGCTCGTGGCGATGCCCGAAGCGACCACCGGCGCGGTGAGCGCGGACAAACTGTAAGGCTCGTTCTTCAGCTTGGCCTTCCAGCGAAGCCCGAGGCTCCCGGCGTTGGCCGGGCTGATCTTCGTCTCCTCGAATGCCCAGCCGGTCCGCTGCGGGTCGTGGCCGAAGGTCAGCCAGTCGCCCGCGAACGAGGCGGCGCATAGAGAGAGCAGGATCGCAGCGGCGGAGATGGATCGGATCATAGCGGGTACCAAGTATATCGAAACGGAAGCGGCCGGCCGAGCTAGTCAGGCAGCCGGTGGATGCGCGGCGGCTCCGCCATGTCTCCACCCGATTCCAGGCGTTCGAGCGCTGCCATAGCCTCGCGCAGGAGACGGGCCGTGTCGATGCCTTCGTGCTCCGGCAAATAGTGCGCGAGTTTGCGAGTGCCCTTCCGCAGTTGGCGCAGCGCGCCGGCCGGATTGCCGCGCTCCTCGTGATAGAACGCCACGGCTACATGGATCAGCGATTGCAGGAATATTCGGCGTGGGCCGCGCTCCGGAGTCCATTCTGCTTCGAGCACTTCGTGACACTCGAAGAACTTGCGCTCGTTGAATAGCCGGATTCCGTGAGCGACTCGTTCGGCAGGCACTACGCGCATTGTACGCCGTCGCGAAATTCCGAAATAATAAGCGTTTGCCGCGCGACCTCCCGGATCTAGAATAGCGAAATGGATCGACGCAGTTTCTTCCAACTCGCCAGCGCCGCCGCCGCGGCCGTCTTTCAGGACAACGCCATCGAGCGCGTCTCGGCTGCCAGCCATGCCGTCAAGGGCCGCTCCGCGGAAGAAGTCGCGGGAGACGAAGACTTCTGGATGGAAGTCCGCAACTCTTTCAGCATCGACCGCAACATCATCAACCTCAACAACGGCTACTGCAGCCCTTCGCCGCGCACCGTACAGGACGCAATGCGGCGCATGCTCGACTACAGCGACATGGGTCCGTGGCACACCATGATCAACGTGCTCGAGCGCCAGGTGGAAGCCGTGCGGCGGCGCCTGGCCGCGGCTGCCGGAGTGCGATCCGGAAGAGATCGCCATTACGCGCAATTCGAGCGAGGCGCTCGAAAACGCGCAATACGGCATCGATCTCAAACCCGGCGACGAAGTCCTCACCACCAATCAGGACTATCCGCGGATGCTCACCACCTTCCGGCAGCGCGAGCGCCGCGAAGGCATCGTCCTGAAGACCATCTCCTTCCCGGTGCCCACCCGCGGCATGGACGACCTGTACCAGCGCTTCGAGCAGGCCGTCACGCCGAAGACCAAACTCATCCTGGTCTGCCACATCACCAACCGCACCGGCCAGATTTTCCCCGTGCGCCGCATTTGCGACATGGCGCACGCGCGCAATATTCCAGTGATCGTCGACGGCGCGCACGCTTTCAGCCAGTTCCCTTATCAGATTTCGGATCTGAATTGCGATTACTACGGCGTCAGCCTGCACAAGTGGACCTACGCGCCGGTCGGCACAGGCTTCCTCTACGTGCGGAAATCGCGCATCGCGAGCACCTGGCCGCTGATGGCCGCCGACAAGCACCAGGATGACGACATCCGCAAGTTCGAGGAGATCGGCACCCACCCGGCAGCGAACCACAACGCTATCGCCGAGGCCCTGGTGTTCAACGAGAACCTGGGGATCGACCGCAAAGCCGCGCGATTGCGCTATTTGCGCGACCGCTGGGCCAACCGGCTGGCGCAGAATCCCAAGTGCAAAATTCTCCACAGCAGCGACCCCGCCCAGGGCTGCGGCATCGGCTTCCTCGCCTTTAACGGCGTGGACCCGGCGAAGATCCACAGCGTTCTCTGGGAGAAGTACAACATCCTGACCGCCCATGTTCCGCACGAGGAATATACGGGGCTGCGCATCACGCCCAACGTGTACAGCACGGTCAGCGATATCGACTACTTCGCCAGCATCGTGGAGCGGGAAATCAAGGCATCGTAGAGATACCCCGCAATGCGGGTATTCGCAAGCCCCCCTCAATTTAGTTGTTGAATTATTCCGCAATTTCGGATACTTTTACCTCGTAATACACCTCATATCGGGGGGCAAATATGAAGTTATACCGAAGTCTGGCCCATCCGGGTCACTGGATCGCTTACGCTCCCGGCATCGGCTGGGTAGCATTTCCTAATAAAGAAAACGGCTGGGAAGAACGGCACCCGGCTCGAGGTCTGGACCCTATGAACCTGCGCGAGGCGCCTCTCCAACTCGCCGCGCGCGCCGGCATTCCGATGCCGGAAGCCGAATTGGCCTGCGCTTAATTCGGACGCGGGATTGTA
Organism: Terriglobia bacterium; assembly: GCA_963796675.1. Lineage (GTDB taxonomy): Bacteria > Acidobacteriota > Terriglobia > Bryobacterales > Bryobacteraceae > CAWCDJ01. The sequence continues at coordinate 300,488 of CAWCMS010000005.1, read as the reverse complement.
TAGTTGTGCGCTGCCACCGCGGCCGTGCCTGTCGAAATCCCGAAGTTGAGGATCGACAGGGCGCGGTAAAGCCTTGGGCCGGCATGGCCGCGAGTGAGCAGATATTCCATCCCCATTAACCCGCCTTGCAGGCCGATCTTCAGCAGCGCTCCATCCCGGCCGAAAGTGCCTCCGGGGCCCGCCAGTGTCCGATTCAGTTCGTGTTTTCCCCAGGACGACTGTATGTCGAGCGCATTCGCGGTGGCCAGCGACGTCATGCTCCACTGCCACAACCGTTTGCCGGGGGTCTTGCGTTCGATTACGAAACCATCCTGGGCACACAGGAGGGCGCTAGTCATTGCGAGAACGATCAGGAGTTTCCGCATCTCACTGTAGACACTGCGGGAATCGATCTTACGAATCTATAGACCGAGTACCAGTACGATTCCGGGTTCACCTTACCGTTGATTTCCGTGGTGGGAGAGGGTATTCTGTGATGGCGAAGAAAAAGCGAATTACTTCGCGTGGAGGAACCTGATGCCGATTATCGATTTATTGCTTCCCGAATACGACCAGGAAATGGCGAATACCCGGAAGATGCTGGCCGCGATCCCCGACGATCGCCTGGATTTCAAACCTCACCAGAAGGCCTTCGTTCTGAAGTCGCTGGCGATCCACCTCGCGACCATCCCGGAGTGGACCGCGGACACCATCGAGAAAAGCGAGTTGGATTTCGCGCCCGAAGGCGGCTCCGGCTATAAGCCGCCCGACCTGAAGTCGCAAAAAGAGTTGCTCGAAGCGTTCGACGCCGGCGCGGCGAAGGGGCGCAAGGCTCTGGCCGGCGCGAGCGACGAGGTCCTGATGCAGCCCTGGAGCCTGCTGCAAACCGGGAAGGTGTTGTTTACGATGCCGCGGTACACCGTGGTCCGCTCTTTCGTCATGAACCATCTGATTCACCACCGCGCGCAATTGGGTCTCTATCTGCGCCTGACGGACCAGAAGGTTCCGGGGATGTACGGCCCGACCGCGGATGAGATGGGCTCCTAGGTCCCCGGAGGGGGGCGGTTCGGAGGGCCGCCCCTAGTACGATTCCTTGTCGGACTTGCCGCGCCACTCGTCGAAGGGACGGAGAGCGCCCGGATCGGAGACGTGGAAGGTGGGAATTTCGCGATCCGGCGGGGCCAGGCGCAACTGCTCGTAGATGAACCGGTCGTCGAATCCCGCCGCGGCGGCATCGTCGTGCGTGGCTGCAAAAAAGATCCGAGCCGGGCGCGCCCAATAGAGCGCGCCCAGGCACATCGGGCACGGCTCGCACGAAGAATAGACATCGCAGCCCGCCAGTTGAAAGTCCCCCAACACACGGCAGGCTTCCCGAATCGCTACAATTTCGGCGTGCGCGGTCGGATCGTTCGTTCGCGTGACCTGGTTGGTCCCGGCGGCAATGACAATGCCGTCCTTCACAATGAGGGCGGCAAACGGGCCGCCATGGCGCCGGACATTATCCGCCGCCATCTGGATTGCCTGCTGGATAAATGCTGTGTGCATCGGTCCTGGACGCGAAACTCGCCTCTCCCAGACTACACGAGAGCGTGGCGCGAATGTGCGATCCAGGACCGGATCAGGCTTCGATCAGGCCCGCGCGAATTGCGTAGCGGACCATGCTGGCGGTCTCGTGAACGCCCAGCTTTTCCAGAATCCGGCTCCGATGCGAATCGGCCGTTTTGTAGCTGATGCCCAGAGCAGCAGCGGCTTCCTTGGTCGATTTGCCCGCGGCGATGAGGACAAGGACTTGCCGCTCTCGTTCGGTCAGAGCGAAGACCAGGCGTACCGCATCTTCGTCGGCGCGGAACGCGGCCCTGCGCCGGTCCGCCAGATCGTGGGCGACCCCGACGAAACCTGCGAACTCGCCGTCGGCATGGAACCGGGGCACCCCGGTCTCCTCGATCCAGGAATACTCTCCGGAAGCGCGCTGCAGCCGGTATTGCACGTGATAAGGCTGCCGCAAACCAAACGACTTCAGATAGGTTTCCATGCAATGGTCCCGGTCATCCGGCTGAACTCCCTCAATCCAGCCATTGCCGAGTTCGTCTTCAAGCGCGCGCCCTCTATAATCCAGCCATGCTTTATTGAAGTAGGTACGGAAAGCATCGCTTCCGCACATCCAGACCATGAATGGCGCGATGTCCGTCAAGAGACGAAACTGGACTTCGCCCTCACGCTCCTGCCCTTTTCGGCGCAGCAGTTCCGCCTCTGCTTCAGCAAGCTTGGCGCGCAATATGCTTAGTTCTTCGCTGTCTTTCCCAGGCGACATGTTGACCGTCCGTTCACCCTATACTATCCCCGTTTTTGAGGTTTTTCCCCAATATTCGTTTCAAACCGAATTACGTATTGTTACCCTGGATTCGCGATTGCTCACAGAGGTAGACACCTGATGGAGCTCACTATTTTGTGGAACTTTCACCCCACCAGCGGTAATTAAAGATTTGGGACGATGAGTCAGCACCTGGGGGAACCGACCGACGACGACCTGTTGCTACGCATCCGCGGCGGCGACGAGCAGGCGTTCCTGAGCCTCTACCATCAGCGGCAAGGAGCTATCTATCGTTTCGCGCTGCACATGGCCGGCTCGGCCAGTGTGGCGGAAGATATCGTCCAGGAGGTTTTTCTGGTCGTGATCTCAGAAGGTGCGGGGTTCGATTCGAGCCGGGGCTCGCTTTCGAGCTACCTGTTCGGGATCGCGCGCAAACTGGTGCTGCGGTATCTGCAGCGCGAGCGTCAGGATCTGTCGCTGCTGGACGATTCGGAGGAATCTTCGATGCTTCCGCCGGCCGCAACCGAGAGCCCGCTCGACGATCTTACGCGGCGCGAGGGGGTGGACGCCCTGCGGCGAGCGGTTTTGGCGCTGCCCCGCCGATATCGGGAAGTGGTGGTGCTGTGCGACCTGGAGGAGTTGGATTACGCGGACGCCGCCCAGGTGCTGGGGTGTCCGATCGGTACGGTGCGTTCGCGCCTCCATCGGGCCCGGGCTCTGCTCATGGAAAAGCTGCAACCGGAACGCGGGGTGCGTGCCGCGATAGGGACCCTCAAGCCCATACGGTGTATCACATGAATTGCGAAGAGTTTTTCCGATCCTTGCCGGACAATCTGCCGTCGCTGAATGAAGAGCAGGAAGGCCACGTGGCTTCATGCTCGGCCTGCGCGGTGGTTGCCGCGAATCGCAAGCGGCTGGCTGCCGGTCTCCAGGCGCTGACCCGCGAGTGGGACGGCACCTCGGCGCCGGCTCGTGTAGAAGCCCGGGTGATCGCATCCTTCCGGAGCCAGTGGAGGATTCCCGCGAAAAAATCGCGCAGCTCCTGGCGGGTCGCCACTGTCTGGGCAACGGCGGCGGCGCTTACGATCGGCATGGCTCTATTCCTGGTGAGGGGAAATCCAACACGAGTGGCATCTCCCGCGATCCAGGTAGCCAGTGCTCCCGCTGAAATCAACGAGGTTCTGGATGTCGAAGCCGCCGGCTTCGTCCCGCTTCCTAATGCAGCCCAGATCACGCCGGACGAAGAAGTCGACATCGTGAGGCTGGAACTGCCGCGAGCGTCGGTGATTGCCCTCGGTTACCCCATGAGTGAAGAAACGGCTGCCTCCGACAAAGTAGAAGCGGATGTGGTTCTTGGCGCCGACGGCTTAGCTCGCGCGGTGCGATTGCTCGATGAGTGAATGAATCAGTTTTAGTCAGGAGACTTAACATGTTGAAGCAAATGCTAGTTACGGGATCATTGATTCTCGCGGCGACGGCCTTCGCGCAGCAAGGTCCTCCCCCGCCGCATTTCCGTGGGGGTATGGAGGGACGTTTTCTGGGCGCCGAGCCCGGCATGCCGGGTCGCGTGGTGACGAACGCGCCCTTCTCTGCCGATATCGTGACCGATACCACCCAAACGCTGCCCGACGGGAACCGGATCCATCGGACCAACACGACTCATGTCTACCGCGATTCGGAAGGACGGACGCGGCGCGAACAGGATCTCAGCAATTTGAATGTCGCCTCCGGTTCGACCGCTCCGCAGGTGGTGTTCATCAATGATCCGGTGGCCGGCATGAACTATGCCCTGAGTCCCTCGAAGCGGACCGCCACGCGTTCGGCCTCGATGCATCCTCGCGGCGCAAACGGGCAGGGAAACACCCCCGGCAATCGCCAGGGAGCGATGGCGCGGGTTCGTCAGGGGCGGCAGAACAATCCGAATGTCGTGACCGAGAATCTGGGGACGCAGATGATTCAGGGTGTCCAGGCTACCGGGAAGCGCATGACCATGACGATTCCGGCGGGGAAGATCGGCAACGACCAGCCGATTCAGATCGTAAACGAGACCTGGTACTCGGCGGATCTGCAGATGGTGGTGCTCTCGAAGCGCTCGGATCCGCGCAGCGGCGATACCGTGGTGAGCTATTCCAACCTGAACCGCGGTGAACCGTCGAGCACGTTGTTCCAGGTCCCGACCGATTACACGGTATCGGATGCTCCCCGCGTCCGGATGGGTCAGCCTCGCAACTAGCGTGAGCCAGGTGGGGCAGGCCTCCGGGCCTGCCCGCCTCTACTTCAGTTTATTGATCGCGCAGCCGATCGATTTCGTGAACGGCTGTGCGACCGGCTTTCCGGCCAGCACTTCGTCGAGTGCGTTCCGCAGGTCCGCTTCCGTCGCCTTGAACCGTTGCTTGCCGAAATCGGCAACGCGGTTGTCGATCCTCCCCAGATAGAGAACCTTGCCGTCCGGCGTCAGCACTGCAGCCTGGGGCGTGATCGTGGCACCCGCCATCGCCACCAGCGACTGGCGCGAGTCGAGAATCAGCGGAAAGCCGTAGTGATAATCGTGGGCGTAGCGCACGACGTCGGCCTGCGGCACGGTCGGGTCGGCCTGAACGGCCCACACCAGCACTCCGCGCGAAGCGTAGTCGTCGTGAATGCGATTCATTTCGGGCACGTAGCTGTTGGCGACCGGGCAATCGATCGTGACGAAGAACAGCAGGACCGCCTTTTTGCCGGTCCATTCCGCCGATGTATGTTCCGCGCCCGCCGTATCGCGGAGTCCAAAGCGCGGCGCGGCGGCCCACGTGCACGTTGCCAATAGGAGCGGAAGTAAAGTTCGCAGCATCCGGGTCATTTTTCCCCATGATACTCCCTTGCCGCTCGGAGGGTACAATGGCGAACTATGCCCCTCTGGCTGACCGAATCGGACGTCCGCGCGGTGCTCGAGCCCCTGGAGTTGATCGATGCGATGGAGGCGGCTCTCACGGCCTTCTCGGCGGGAGAGATCGTGCAGCCGGTGCGAACGGTACTCGAGATCGCGTCACAGTCGTTCTTTGCCGCGATGCCCGCATTCCATGGGGGCCGCTCGATCCTGGGAGCGAAGCTGGTGAGCGTGGTGCCCACGAACGCGGCGCGCGGGCTGCCGACGCATATGGCCTCGATCTCGCTCTTCGATGCGCAGACCGGGCAAATGGCGGCGGTAGTGGACGGCCGCTACATCACCGAGGTCCGGACGGCAGCGGCTTCCGCGGTGTCGCTGCGGCACATGGGACGGCGCGACGCGCGGGTGCTGGCGATTCTCGGATCGGGCGTGCAGGCGGGCAGCCATCTCGAAGCGCTGACCGCGGTGCACCCGTTTGCCGAAATCCGCGCGTGGAGCCCGACGGCGGCGAATCTCGAACGCTTCGTAAAGAGCGCACCGCAAGCGGTGACGGCCGCCGCGAGCGCGGAGGACGCGGTGCGCGGCGCCGATGCCGTGGTGCTGGTCACGAACTCGCCGACTCCGGCGATCGACAACCGATGGGTGAACGACGGTGCTCACGTCATGGCGGTCGGTGCCTGCCGGCCCAGTCAGCAGGAGGTCGACCCGGCACTGGTGGCGCGGGCGCGCCTGGTGGTGGATTCGCGCGACGCCGCCTTGCGGGAATCGGGCGACATTCTGCGTCCGATCGCGGAGGGCCGCTTTTCGGCCTCGCATGTGACCGCGGAACTGGGCGAGGTCGCCTGCCGGAAGAAGCCCGGCCGCGCGAACGATCGGGAAGTGACGCTGTTCAAATCACTCGGTCTGGCAGTCGAAGACCTGGTGGCAGCCGATCTGGCCTACCGCCGCGCCTGCGAAAAGGGACTGGGAACGACGCTCTCGAGCTAGTCGTGCTCCGCGAGGCCCGGGTCTCGCGCCGGCAGCACGTCACCTTCGTCCGCCACCCAGACATAGAGTGTCGGCAGCAGGAAGATGTTGATCAGCATCGCCACCATCAATCCACCGACGATGACGATGGCGAAGGGACGCTGTGAATCGGAACCGATCGCGTGCGAAATGGCGGCGGGGAGCAGTCCGAGAGTCGCCACCAGGGTCGTCATCAGGATTGGCCGCAGCCGGAGCACTGCGCCTTCCACCGCCGCATCGGCGATCGTATGGCCGCGGGTGCGCAGCTGGTTGATGTATTCGAGCATGATAACGCCCGTCTGAACGCACACGCCGAACAGCGCCAGGAAGCCCACACCGGAAGAGACACTGAAGTGCGTTCCGGTGAGCCAGAGCGCGAGCAGTCCGCCGAGCGGCGCCATGGCGATGTTCGCCAGCATAAGGCTGGCCCACTTGAACGAGTGGAACATCGTGTAAAGGATCAGATAGATGATCAGGATCGTGATCGGCAGTACGACGGCAAGCCGCTTTTGGGACCGCTGCTGGTTGGCGTATTCGCCCGCCCAGTCGATATGGTATCCCTCCGGCAGCTTCACGTCGCGACTGACCTTGCGGATGGCCTCTTCGACGGTGCTGCCGAGGTCGCGTCCGCGCACGCTGTACTTGATCGCGACGTAGCGCGAATTCTCTTCGCGATAAATCTCCGAAGCGCCGTCCAGCACCTGAGTGCGGCAAAGCTGGGCCAGCGACACCCGTTCGCCCGAGGGCGAGAGCAGGCGGACGTCTTCGATCGCTTCCTTGGTGTCGCGGTACTGCGCGGCGTAGCGGGGAACCACATCATAGCGCTGCTCGCCTTGCAGGAGCTGGCTGACGGCGTTGCCTCCGACGGCCGTCTGGATTGAATCCTGGACGTCGGCAACGTTGATGTTGAAGCGGGCTGCCAGGTCGCGATCCACTTTGAAGTTGAGATTGGGCTGGCCGATGACGCGGAAGAGGCCGAGGTCGTTAACCCCGGGGATCTGTCGCATGACCTTGACGATCTGCTCGCCAGTCCGCTCGAGCTGCTTGAGATCGTCGCCGTAGACCTTGATGGCCAGTTCGCCCTTGACTCCGCTGACCGCCTCTTCCATGTTGTCTTCAATTGGCTGCGAGAAGTTCCACAACACGCCGGGAATTTTATCCAGTTCGCGGTCCATGGCACCGATCAGGCGGGTCTTGTCCTGGTGAAAGACGGGGCGCCACTGTTCTTTCGGCTTGAGGTCCACGAAGTATTCGGTGTTGAAGAAGCCCGTTGTGTCGGTGCCGTCATCGGGCCGGCCCACCTGCGACACTACCTGCGTGACTTCGGGAAAGCTCGCCAGCAGAATGCGTGCCTCGTCCATCAGGCGTGTGCCTTCGGTGGGTCCGGTGCTGGGAGCCAGTGTGCCCCGCGCCCAGATCGCGCCTTCGTCCAGGTGCGGCAGAAATTCGGAGCCGATCACGCCGCTCGACCCGAGGTAGAATGCCGCCACCAGGCACAAAACCGCGAAACCCACGGTCACCTGTCGAAACGCGATGGCACGACGCAGCAGCCAGCGATAGGTGTTGGTCAGAAAGAGCAGCGCCGGGTTCCGCCATTCTGTGGTGTGGCCGCGAAACAGGAGGCTCGCGAGCACCGGCGCCAGAATCATCGAGAAGAGCAGCGCGCCGAGCAGAGCGAACGCCACCGTCCAGGCCATCGGCTTGAAGAGGCGGCCCTCCACGCTTTGGAGCGTGAAGATCGGCATGTAGGCCGTGATGATGATACCGATGGCGTAAAAGACTGGCCGCTGTACTTCGTGGGCGGCGCGGCGGATGCGCTCGATCACCGGCAGATTCGCGCCGTCATCGGGGTGCGAAAGGTGGCGCACGATGTTTTCCACCATGACTACCGCGCCATCCACCACCATTCCGAAATCGAGCGCACCGAGCGAGAGCAGATTGGCCGGAATGTGGCGGAGGTCGAGACAGATCGACGCGAAGAGCAGCGCGAAGGGAATGGTGACGGTGACGATCAGGGCGCCGCGCAGGTTGCCCAGGAAGAGGAAGAGAATAATCGCGACCAGGATCATGCCTTCGGTCAGGTTGTGCAGTACGGTGTGGGTGGTGAAGTGCACCAGGTCGCTGCGGTCGAGGAAGGGAACGACGCGGACGCCGCGCGGCAGCAGGTGCTCGTTCAGCTCTTTGACCTTGGCGTGGATGGCCGCCAGCGTCTGGTCGGACTCCGCGCCCTTGCGCAGGAGCACAATGCCTTCCACCACATCGTCGTTATCGACGATCGTGCCGTCGGCGCGGTGAATCGCTTTGCCGATGCGGCCCAGCCGGATCTTCGGCCCCTGCACTACGGTGGCAACATCGCCGACACGAATCGGCGTACCATTCTGCGACTTCAGCACCGTGCGGCGGATGTCGTCGAGATCGTCGAACAGGCCGACCGACCGCACGTTGATCTGCTGGGTTCCGGCTTCGATGAAGCTGCCGCCAGCGTTGACTTGTTATTTGCCAGTTGCTGCTCGACCTGCGAGAGGCTGAGGCCGTAGGAGACGAGCTTGTCGGGATCGATGCGGACCTGGTATTCCTTCGTGATGGCGCCGAAGCTGACGACATCCACCACGTTTGGCACTTCCTTGAACTGTTTCTCGAGGAACCAGTCCTCGAGCGACTTCAGGTCCATCAGCTCGTAGCGCGGGTTGGTGCTCTTGAGTGTGTACCAGTAGATCTGTCCGACCGGGCTGTAGTCGGTGCCGATCTGCGGCTGCACGTTCGGCGGCAGATCGGCCTCGGCGAGGCGTTCTAGTACCTTCTGCCGGTTCCAGTCATTCTCTGATTCATCGTCGAAGATGAGCATGAGGCTGGAGAGTCCGAACAGAGAAGTGGAGCGCAGGTGCTGGAGATGGGGGAGCCCGTTCATTACGATCTCCAGTGGTACGGTGACCTGCTGCTCCACTTCCTCGGCAGCCCGGCCGGGCCATTGTGTAATGACCTGAGCGTAGTTGTTGGCCACGTCGGGGTAGGCCTCGATGGGCAGGCTGCGAAACGAGACAATGCCCCAGATCACGAGCAGAATAGCTAAGCCCAGGATAAGCAGACGATTGTTCAGTGCGAATTCGACCAGTGCGCGAATCATGGCAGGGAAGGTTAGCCGCGAGCACTCCTGCGAGCAGTTCTCCTGCCTGGAGTGTAGCGTTGCGGCAGCCGATCGGAGCGCTATCTTTCACGAGATGGACGGCTACCTTTTCCGGGCATACGAGGAGTGGTCTGCCGGTCCTCTCGGGCCTGAAGTCTCTATCTTTTGATCGGGTGGGGTTATCTTTCGGCTCCAGGAGACTATCCTTCAGCAAACGGTCTGGTCAGAAGGAGTGCGCGGGTCCAATATCTCAAATAGGTATGTCGATCGCGCAAGAGCCGGGGAGGGGGAGAATCCGCTTGGTCCTGGTGGACGGCCAAATCCTGTTTCGCGAAAGCCTGGCGTCGCTGCTGGCGGAAGAAACGGATTTTGAAGTGGCCGCCCAGTATGACACCGCGGAGCAGGCAGCAGGAAAAGTGAAAGCAGGTGAGGTGGATGTAATCATCGCCAGCTCCGTTGCGGCGCGCATATTGGTGAAGACCGTCCGCCACGCGGGCTCTCCGGTAAAACTACTGGAGATTACGGAATCGCCCGACGCGCACGATGCGCTTCTCGCCATGCGCAGAGGAGCGAGTGGCGTGATTGCACAGAACATGCCGCCGGATTGGCTGGCGATGGCGGTGCGCGCGGTGGCGAGCGGAAGCGTGTGGTACGACCACAGGGTGATCCAGGCACTGGCCGATGCGTGGCTCGCGCCCGGACGAAACTCGCGGTTGTACTTCAGCGAGCGCGAGGAGCAGGTTCTGGAGGGGATCTGCGAAGGGCTGACCAATCGGACGATCGCAGCCAAGGCGGGACTTACGGAGGGCATCGTCAAAGCGACGGTGCGTCAGTTGCTGCGAAGGGCCGGCGCGAAGACGCGGAGCCAGTTGGTTGGTTCGATGTTCGCGCGCGGCGGTCCGCCGGCTATCGCTCGGGCTTCGGCTTCACCTGGTCGATGGCCCTGGCAAGATCGGCTGGGGTCCGAATGATCAGCGTCTTGCCTTTCAGCCGGTGTACCGTGGCAGCGATCGAATCCGGAAGGCTGGCGTGTGCCAGCCGGTTCGGCGGCTCGTATTGAAGGTAAAAGAAACGCGCGTCTGCGCCGGGGGGCTTCTCGAGCGCCTCGGCGGAGGGGCTGCTGAAGAAGCGAGACTCCGGGCCAACCACCAGCACTGCTCGCGAAGGTCCGGTCGCGGTCATCTCGGCGTGCAGCAGATTGGCGAGGAGGTTGACGTGCCCCTTGCGGTTTTCGAGCACGCCCACGTCGACTTTGCCGAGTTCGAGGCGGTCTAGTGCGCGGCCGACATCGGCGATATAGCGCGGCTCGAAGGAGTCCTGCCGGTAGATTTCCCTTTGCTGGTCGAGGCTGAACACCACGACGCGAACGGAGCGCGAGGGCAGGCGATTGAGGAGCGCGGAGAGCAGGCCGATCAGGGTAAGGCGGTCGCGCGCGCTGATTCGGGTGCGGCGCGGTGAAACCGGCGCGGCATTGAGCAGGATCGTCGCCGGGAAAGTGGCGCTATCGCCACCGGCGGACCGCGCGGGCGGACGGCCGGCGGTGGAGAGATCGCGGATCGTATCCGGCGGCGCTTCGATCTCGATCGAACGCTCAGCGCGGTTTCGCATGGCATGGATGGTCCAGGAGGCGTGGCACACCCTGCCGGTGTCATCCACCAGCTTCCATTGCACGTGGTACGTTCCCTCGCCCAGCACGAATCCGCCGCCTACTTCCAGCTCGACACCAGTTTTGGGGATCTCGGGAAGCGGATAGCGGGAGCCGAGGTAGACGGGAGCGCCGCCATCATCAGGCGCGATGCGCAGGAGCACCGCCCATCCATGGCCCTTGCCCTCGTACTGCCGCATCGGCACACGCAGGACATACCCGGCTTCAAAGCGGAAGCTGAAATCGAGTACGGGGGAAATCGGCTTGACGGAGCAAGCGAGCGGGCTCTCGTCGGGCGCCTTCTCCATGTTCCGCAGCCTGGCCGGGATCCGCGCAGAGTCCAGGGCGACCTGTCCGAATGCCGCAGCGGATAGGAACAGGCAAGTGAACACGATCCGCATTTCCCCTATTATGACTGCGCCGGCCGCGGGCTGCGACCGGTTTCGGGTAAACTATTGCTTTCCAATGAAACGCCTGATTGTGCCGATTGCCGCCGCCGTTCTGATGACTTCCGGGATGGCGCAGAAGATCAAGAATCCGTTCCTGGGTCGCTGGGACATCACCGTGACCACCGCCCGCGACAGCTATCCGGACTGGCTGGAACTCACGGAGAAGGACGGCAAGCTGGACGCCTTTGTGCAGCCGCGGGCCGGCGGCGCCAGCCACCATTCGGAGGTCCACGTGGACGGCAACCGGTTGACCCTGATCATGGGCCAGATGTCCTGGGAACTGACCGCCCAAGGAGACGGGTTCACCGGAACGGTATCGCGGACCGGGAATGCGGTAGGAAAGTTGGTGGGCGTGCGGGCTCCGAAACTCGACCGGCCGATGCCGAAGGCGTGGACCGGGCCGGAGCCGATCTTCAACGGCAAGGATCTCACCGGTTGGGAGCCGGTCGGGACGACTGCGAAGAATCACTGGGTGGTGAAGGATGGCGACCTGCTCAACGAAGCCGGCGGCGCCAATCTCCGCTCGACCCGGACATTCAACGATTTCAAGCTGCACGTGGAGTTCAACTGCCCGGATGACGGCAATAGTGGCATCTATCTCCGCGGCCGCTACGAGGTGCAGGTGGAGTACGTGCCCGCCGGCACCGAAGACAAATATCACAGCATGGGCGCGGTCTACAGCTTCGTGCCGGTGACGAAGGACCTGCCGCGCAAGCCGGGCCAATGGGAAAGCTTCGACATCACGCTGGTAGGCCGCCGGGTGACGATTGTCCGCGACGGCGTGACGGTGATCGACAACCAGGAGATCGCTGGCCCGACCGGCGGCGCGCTCGACAGCCACGAAGCCGAGCCCGGCCCGTTCTACATTCAGGGCGATCACACCGGCGGCATGCGCTACCGGAACATCACGATTTCAGTGCCGAAGGTATAATCCCTTGGCCAATTCCTGACGACTTCTGTACCCAGAGCCCGAGCTTTTCGCATGGGTCGGGCGCGCTTGCGCCCGCCGTGGCAAGCCGGGAGGCATGCCCCACAAATGTACCGGACCCTGGCGAAAAGGTTCAGCGAAATACCTCTCTGCGAGCTCTGCTCACTCCGCGTCAGTCGCGGCGTTTCAACGTTGGGCGGCCGTCGGAATCGGTTTGCTGCTCGTCCGGCGTCTCCCGGTGGCGAAGTCTCGGGCTGCTCGAATTGTTGTCGATTCCCTTGCGGCGATTCTCGATCATCTCCAGCCGGCTTCGCACCGCCTGAAACTCCGACGTGTCTACTACGTATTCCGGCCGCGGTTTCAGCTCTTCCTGGATCTCGTTCTGCGCGGCCTTGATACGATCATTGGTCATCGGGTGGCTGGAAAACACCTTCGCCACCAGGCCGGGCTTCTTCTTTTCGAGTGTCTGCAGTTTTTCGAAGAACTCCACAAACTCCACCGGATCGTACCCGCTCTTGTACATGTACTGAAGCCCCAAATGGTCGGCCTGCGACTCCATGCCGCGCGAGAATTTCAGGAATCCGATCGGCACCGCGATGCTGGCCGCCTGCTGGATGGCATAGCCCGCCCAGCCTCCCATCATGATGAGCGGGATGCTCGCGTAGTTCACCAGTTCGCCGCGCGTCGCCTGCTTGGTGCCGTGCCGCGCCGCCACGTGAGCGATCTCGTGGGCCATCACACCCGCCAGCTCCGCTTCGTTGTCCGCCTTGAGGATCAGGCCCGAGTTGACGTACAGGAAGCCGCCGGGAAGTGCGAAGGCATTCACATCGTCGGAATCGATCACTTTGATGGTGAACGGCACCTTGGCGTCCGAGTTCCGCACCAGGTTCTGACCGAGCCGGTTGACGTATTCGGTGATTGTGGGGTCGTCCACCAGTCTCGCTTCGCGGTCCACCTCGGCGGCCATCTGCTTGCCGAGGGCGATTTCGCGTTCGAGTGAGTAAAAGTTAAGTCCTTTGCCGGGGTCCGATTCGCCGATCTCATCCGGGCCCACTTTGGTCTTGGTCTTCGCGAATGCGGGGGAAAGTACGAGAGCGGCACTGATCACCGCGGTTAGGGTTTGTTTCATAGTTGCGACTCCTCGGACCAAATATTCCCGATGCCGGGAAACCCCCGACCCGGCTCATTCGCTTCCGCACTTCCCGCGGAAAAGAGTGCTCTGCGGAACATCCGAGATTACTTGTATTTTGCAAGTGACCTTGATAGGATGAACCGTGCCTGTAAGGCGGAAGTCGACGCGCCGGTCCGGCTGTCCCGTAAGTCTCGCGCTCGAGATTTTGGGAGATCGGTGGTCGTTGCTGATCATCCGCGACCTGACAGTCCGCGGGTACCGGACATTCAAAGAGTTTCGGGAATCGGGCGAAGGGATCGCGACCAATATCCTGGCAGCCCGTCTGAAGAAGTTGGAATCGGCCGGGATCATCCATGCCGAGGGGGAAAAATCGGACGGGCGCAAGGTCAACTACCGGTTGACCGGGAAGGGGATCGATCTCGCGCCGGTCCTGCTGGACCTGTTGATCTGGGGTTCGCGCTACGAAAACGCGAATGTGTCCTGTACACTCGTCGAGTCGATGGCGGAAAACCGCGATGCTGTACTGGCGGAGGCGAGACGGCGATGGCACGACCGCGATCCGCAGCCGTTATTACCAAGAGGAGAGAGGGAATGAGCAGAGTAAGGGTGCTGGCAGGTACACGCAAGGGTGCCTTCATTCTTGAATCGGATGGAAAGCGCGATCGATGGGAGATCAGCGGTCCCCACCTGTCCGGCTGGGAGATTTATCACATGAAAGGGTCTCCGGCCGATCCGAACCGAATTTACGCATCTCAGTCGAGCGGCTGGTTTGGACAGGTGGTGCAGCGCTCGAACGACGGCGGCAAGACCTGGGAGCCTGTGGGCAATAAGTTCGTTTACGACGGCGTCCCCGGCACGCACCAGTGGTACGACGGCACGCCGCACCCCTGGGAGTTCAAGCGGGTGTGGCATTTCGAGCCGTCGCTCACCGATCCCGACACGGTCTACGCCGGCGTGGAGGACGCGGCCCTCTTCCGCTCCACCGATGGCGGCGCCACGTGGACAGAACTCGCTGGTCTTCGCGGCCATGGCTCGGGCCCGCACTGGCAACCGGGCGCCGGCGGCATGTGCCTGCACACCATCGTGCTCGATCCGTCGAACGCGGCCCGGATGTACATTGCCATCTCAGCGGCGGGCGCTTTCCGCAGCGATGACTACGGACAGACGTGGACTCCCATCAATCAGGGGCTGCGCTCCGAATATATTCCCGACCCGAAGGCCGAGGTCGGCCACTGCGTGCATCGCATCGCCATGAACAGCGCGCGGCCCAACGTGCTCTTCATGCAGAAGCACTGGGACGTGATGCGCAGCGACAACGCGGGTGATTTGTGGCACGAGGTGAGCGGCAACCTGCCGACCGATTTCGGCTTCGTCATCGACGTACACGCGCATCAGCCCGACACCGTCTACGTTGTGCCGATCAAGAGCGACCGCGAGCACTTCCCGCCTGACGGCAAACTCCGGGTCTACCGCAGCCGCACCGGCGGCAACGATTGGGAGGAGCTCGGCAAAGGCCTGCCCGAAAATAACTGCTACGTGAACGTGCTGCGCGATGCCATGGCGGTGGATTCACTCGACGACTGCGGCGTCTACTTCGGAACCACCGGCGGGCAGGTTTACGCGTCGGCCGATGCGGGCGATAGCTGGGCTCCCATTGCCGGGCATTTGCCGCCGGTCCTATCCGTCGAGGTCCAGACACTGCCGTGATTCGCGTCGTGCTGCCGGGGCACCTGCGGATCCTGGCGAAGACGGGAAGCGAAGTCCAGATCGAGATCGAGGGGGCGGTCACGCTGGGCGCCGTCCTCGATGCGCTCGAGGAGCGTTATCCGGTGCTCGGCGGGACTCTGCGCGATCACGTCACCAAACAGCGGCGGCCATTCGTCCGCTTCTTCGCGTGCGAGGAAGATTTTTCGCATGTCCCGCCCGAGACGGAGCTGCCCGAGGCCGTGGCTTCCGGCAAAGAGCCGTTGCTGATTGTCGGCGCGATCGCGGGTGGCTGACCTACTGTGCGCCGGCGGAGGCGAACACGCGCCCTACCAGCTCCCTCGCCGATTGTTGAATCTCGCGCAGGTGCTCCTTGCCGGCGAAGCTTTCGGCGTAGATCTTGTAGACGTCCTCGGTGCCCGAGGGACGGGCGGCGAACCATCCGCGCCGGGTAGCGACCTTCAACCCGCCGAGCGGCGCGCCGTTGCCCGGCGCCTTAGTCCACATGTTTTCGATCGGGTCGCCCGCCAGTTCCTTGTCCTTCACCTGATCGGGCGATAGCTGCTGCCAGCACCGCTTTTTGCGCGGCGTTCGCCGGCGCGTCGATGCGCTCGTAGACCGGCGCGCCGAAGCGTTCGGTCAGGCCGCGGTATTGTTCCGCCGGGATCTTTTCCGGTGCGCGCCAGAATCTCGGCCGCCAGCAGCCCCATAATGATGCCGTCTTTGTCGGTGGTCCACACCGTGCCGTCGCGCCGCAGGAAGGACGCGCCGGCGCTCTCTTCGCCGCCGAAGCCGAGCGAGCCGTCGAGCAGGCCGTCCACGAACCACTTGAAGCCCACCGGCACTTCGACCAGTTTGCGCCCGAGGTCCGCCGGCCACGCGGTCGATGATGCTGCTCGAGACCAGCGTCTTGCCGACGCCCGCCGCCGCGCGCCATCCCGGACGGTTGCGCGAACAGATACGAGATCGCCGCGGCCAGGTAATGATTCGGATTCAGCAGGCCGGCGCTGCGGGTGACGATGCCGTGGCGGTCGTGGTCGGTGTCGCAGGCGAACGCCACGTCGAACCGGTCCTTCAGCGCGATCAGTCCGGCCATGGCGTAGGGCGACGAACAATCCATGCGGATCTTGCCGTCCCAGTCGAGCGTCATGAAGCGGAAGGTGGGGTCGACATCGGCGTGCTGCACGGAAATCTTCAGCCCGTACCGCTCGGCGATGCGGCCCCAGTAGGCGACGCCGGCGCCGCCCAGAGGATCGGCGCCGATCGAAAGTCCCGCGCCGCGAACGGCGTCGAGATCGACGACCGCGCCGAGGTCGTTGACGTAGTTCGAGACGAAATCGAACCGCGTCGTCGTGGTCCGGCTTTCAGCGCCCGTTCATAGGGGCAGCGGCTCACCGCCCGCAGGCCGGCGGCGAGGATCTCGTTGGCGCGCGTTCTCGATCCACTTGGTGGCGCTGGTGTCGGCCGGGCCGCCGTTCGGCGGATTGTACTTGAAGCCGCCGTCTTCGGGAGGATTGTGCGAGGGCGTGATCACGATGCCGTCGGCCAGTCCGCGTCGGTGCGGCCGCGCGTTGTAAGTGAGGATGGCGTGCGAGAGCGCGGGCGTGGGCGTGTAGCCCAGATCCTGATCGATGCGAGAGTCCACGCCGTTGGCCGCCAGCACTTCGAGCGCGGTGGCGAAGGCGGGCTCGGAAAGGGCATGGGTGTCCTTCGCCAGGAAAAGCGGCCCGTCCACGCCATTTTGCGTGCGGTATTCGCAGATGGCCTGCGTGATCGCCAGGATGTGGTCTTCGTTAAAGCTTCCCGAAAACGAAGAGCCGCGATGTCCCGATGTCCCGAAGCTGACCTTTTGCGAAGGCACGGCGACGTCCGGCTTCACCGCGTAATAGGCCGTCACCAGTTTGGCGACGTTCACAAGCTGGCTGGGCGCCGGCGATTGCCCCGCCTTCGGATCGGTAGCCATGTCAGTCCAGATCGATGTCGCGCTTCGGGGGCGCCTGATCCGGATTTTCTTTGGCGCGCTTGAACAGTTCGTCGAACTTCTTTTCCAGTACCTTGCCGTGCGATTTCTCGGCTTCGAACTGCTTGCGGAAGAGTTCTTCGCGGCGGGCGCCTGCGCCCTTCAGCTTGGCCACCTCGGCGGCCAGGTCCTCGATCGCGCGGGGGCTTTTCAGGGACCGTGTGGGCAATGACGGCGCGCGTCTCCGGATCGATTTTCAGGATTGCCTGGCAGCAGGGGCACTGCACCTCGAACATACCTTGAGCCATATCACTATGGTAAGCGAATCGATGGGCGCTGCGGAAAAATCCGCGCCCGCGCCCACGTTTGAGGCCCATGGAGAGACGACTGTGAGGATTTTATGGATCTGCTGGTAGGGGTTTAGGCGAGGTGACTGTTTAGGCGGGAGACAGAAACGGGGATGTCAATCGTTTCTCCGTGGGCCTGTGTAATTTAGTCACGGCTTGTCTGAGAGCAATCGCCTCGCCAAACGAAAATCCGCTCTGAAATCAAGCATTTACGAACCCTACAGAACCCGCGTATGCAAATTTGGCACGTGCCGTGTCAAAACTCTGTCCAGATTGGAACGCCGGATACTTCGCGAACAGCGTAAATGCTTGCTAGCGATCTAACGGGCGGCTGCGCGACCGCCGGAATCGCGCTGGGAGGCCGCGAGACCACGCCGCTGAACGCTTCGTCCATCGAGATATTGTTGTCGTTCAGAATCTGCCCGGTGGCGCGCTCCAGCTCCACGCGCGCCTTGGCATAAGTCGCCTTGGCTGCCACCTCGTTGATTCCGCCGCGGTCAGCGCCTGCTGGTCCTGAATCACGTTGTAGATGGTGGAAGCGCCCAGCGCGAGCTTCTTCTGCTCGGCGTCCAGCGTCTGCTCCTGCAGTACCCGCTGCCTTGCTGGCCGACTGGTAGGCGGCGCGAGCCTGCGTCACCCCGATCACGCCGTTCTGCACATCCACGCGCACCTGGTTTTCCAGCCGCTGCAAGCCGAGTTGCTGCTGGCGCAGGTCAGCTCGTCGCTGATGATCTGCGCCTGCGCCGAGCGGTTGCGCAGGGGAATCGTCAGGTTGAACCCGACCGCGTAGTTGGGGAAATTGCGCGAGAAGATCTGCGAGAGCACGGTGCCATAGCCGCCGATAAAGAACGGATTGTTGCTGTGCACGGTGCCGGCCGGGGCGACCAGAGAACTGGGCTCGCCGACCAGAGCGCTGTTGCGAGAGGCTGACCACCGCATCGAGGGTGGGCAGCAGCGCGTTGCGGTTGCCCCGGATGCGTCAGCTCCTGGTTGGTCGATCTGGATGCGGCTCTGCGCCAGTTCCGGGCGCGACGAGATCGCCATCGCCATCATGTCCTGAATCGGCGTGACCGGTTCCACATCGGGAATGCGGATCTGGTCGGTGGGGATGATGTGCGCGTCGGCAATCGACGGGCTGGCCACGCCGGTCCGGCTCAGCGCCGTCTTGAGAATGGTCTCCTGCTGCAGGACCTGCGTCTGCGCCAGCACCAGCTGCTGCTGGCCGGCGGCGATCTGGGCTTCGGCGCGCATCACCTCGATCGGCGCCAGCGTCCCCACCTCCACCTGCCGCTTGTTATCTTCCTACAGGCGGGTTGCGGAGGCCACAGCCTCCTTGGCCACCCGCACGTTCTCGTTGAACGCCACCAGGTCCCAGTACAGCTCCATCACCGCCGCCACGGTGGTTTCCACCTGCAGCTTGAAAGTCAGGTCCGAGACCTCGCGGTTGTTCTTGGCGATGTGGATCTGCCGCGAGTTGACAGCCGGCCCGAAGCCCTGCAGCAGGTGCTGGGTGACGGTCAGCGAGAGCGCGGAACTGGTGGCGGGGTTGAAGTCGTTGCGGGATTGTTGCTCTGGGTGTTGGTGTTGTTGAGCCCCAGGCTACGGTGGTGCCGGTCAGAAATCCCTTCTGGACGCCGAAGTTCGCCACGTCGAGTTGCTGGACCAGGAAGTTGGTGCCGGTGAGGAAGGCGCTGCTCTGCGGGGTGGTCGAGTGCGCCCCAGTTCCAGGCGCCGGTAAGCATCGGGTCCAGGCTCGGGATGGCGGAGCCGGAAGACGTCAGCACGCTGCCGCCCACGGCGGTCGAGCGTGGCCGAGCTCGCCTGAAGACGACGGCGCTCGATGTTGGAGCCCGGCGTGGTTCCCGAACTGGTGACCGAAGCGCTGCTGGGTCCGGCGGTACGCTGGTGGAAACGCCGCGGCGCAGCGCCGCCGGCCTGTGCCTGCAGGACGCCGGCATCGGCAATCGCCGGCCCGTAGCGCTGAATGGCGATATCCAGGTTGTTTTCGAGCGCCAGGGCGATCGTATCCTGCAGGGAAAGATAGAGGTTGCCGGCGCGCAGCAGCGACTCCAGCCGGCTCGAATTCGCAGTGTTCGGCGGCGGCACCGAAGGAGCGCGGTACGGCGCTGTCAAGCCGCCCAGAAACTCGTGTGGCGGCGAAACCACGGTGACCGGCTCTGCGGCGTGGGATTCCCGGAGCCGGAGGGCTGATCGGCTGCAAATCCGGCAGTCGGCGCTGCCACCAGAAGCGTGCACAATACGGCGAGAAGCTGCTGTACGCGATACATGAAGACCTTCCTCGGGGCTCTGTTTAACTTCAATGGTATAGTAGGCCTTTGTGACCCCGCAAGCCGAATCCGTTCTGGAACTGTTCCGCTCCACCGGAGCATATCTGGAAGGCCACTTCCGTCTCACCAGCGGACTGCATAGCGGCGAATACCTGCAATGCGCGCTGGTCCTGCAGCATCCGCGGGCAGCCGAACAACTGGGGCGGCTGCTGGCGGACGAGTTGCGGCGCGCTGTGGGCAGCCGCAAAATCGAGCTCGTCGTCTCTCCGGCGCTGGGCGGACTGATCATCGGCCACGAAGTGGCGCGCGCGCTGGGCACCCGCTTCCTGTTCACCGAGCGCGACCCGGCCCGAAGCAGATGCTTTGCGCCGCGGTTTCACCCTCGCACCGGGCGAGGCCGCGGTGGTGGTGGAAGACGTGATCACCACCGGGGGCAGCACGCAGGATGTGATCGACGTGCTGCGCGCGGATGGCGCCGAGGTACTGGCGGCGGGTTCCATCATCGATCGCAGCGGCGGCGGGCCGACGTCGGCGTGCCGCGCGTGGCGCTGGCCACGTTGCAGGTGGCGGCGCATTATCCCGAACAGTGCCCCCTGTGCGCCCAGGGGATCCCCGTCGTGAAACCGGGCTCGCGCCCCGCCTGATGCGCCGCATCCGGATTCTGCTGGCCTACGACGGCACCGCATTCCACGGCTGGCAGGTGCAGCCGGGCCTGCCGACCATTCAGGGAGTTCTGGAAGAGATCGTCTCGGGGATGGAAGGCCGGCCGGTGCATGTGGCCGGATCCGGACGAACCGATGCCGGCGTTCACGCGCTCGGGCAGGTGGCGGCTTTCAGCATTGCCAATCCCATCCCGCTCCCCAATCTGCGCCGCGCCATCAACCGCCTGCTGCCGCCCGCCATCCGCGTGCTGTCGGCTGAAGAAGTGCACGCCGAGTTTCATCCACGCTTCCATGCAAAGGCCAAAACTTACGAATACCGCATCGTGCGGGGCGAAGTCTGTAGCCCTTTTGAGTGGCCGTACGTACATCACCACCCTTACCGGCTGGACGAAGAGCGCATGGTCCGCCTGGCCGCCGCCTTCGAAGGCGAGCACGATTTCACCGCCTTTCGCCGCTCGCGACGATCGCGACGCCGAGGGCAAGTCCAAGGTGCGGACCGATCTTTTCGTCGGTGCTGGAGCGGGAGGAGGATCGCCTGATCTACCGCGTGCGGGGCAGCGGTTTCCTCAAGCACATGGTACGGAACCTGGTGGGCACGCTGATCGAAGCGGGCAAGGGGAACATCGAAAACCTGGAGGCGCTGCCGGCCATGACTGGACCGACAGCGCCTGCCAAGGGACTGTTTCTGGTGGGCGTGGAGTACTAGAAACGGCCTCCACGCAAGATTACGATCCGGGCTTCCGGTGGCGGGAGGTTAATCGCGCCATGACCAGGAGCGCCCATAACAAGGTCCAGCCGGCCGCTACGCCGATAGCGAACGACAACATGCAGACGCCGGTAACCACGATGGCGTTCAGCACGGCCCTGAACCCGAAAGCGGCGGGCCGGACGGAATCGCCGGCCCGCCTGGGGGGACGTTACACGGCTACCGCGGGCACCCGAGGCCGCTGATGTTCAGCGACTGGGCGCTCTGCAGGGTGCTTGCCTGGGCCGGCATCTGGCCGCCCGAGGGGACGAACCAGACTGCGACGCGCCGCAGGTCCGCATTGCCACCGGCCGCGCCGCCACGGACCGAAGATCCGCAGAAGCCCGACTCGAAACTGACATCGTTCGGGCTGGTGCCATTGCCTTCCAGCATTACCTGCGACTGAGGAACCGACATGCAAACACCGGTTCCGGCGGTGATGACGGCGGCGGCGTTCGACACACGCTTCATATCGAGGCCGGCTACCGTTTCGTCAGGCGACTCGTTGCCAACCAGCACCACGGTGCCGGTCGGATCCTTTTCTACGTAAGCGCGGAGCTGTTCGAGAAGAACGCGCTTGCCGCAGTTGTTCACGCGAGCGTTGTTGTGATCGAAGAGCACGTCGGGGAGGCGGACCGGAGCAATGGTCGCCTTCTTGGTGACGTCGACCGTGGTGGTCGCCGTGCCATTGCTGGTGCAATCGCTGGCGCTTGCAGTAATGGTGACAGTCTTGTGCTGTTCGGTGCCGCTGTTGCTGAACTGCACGCCGGTGGAATCAAACTGGTCGCCGTTGATCGTGCCTTCGGAAGCCGTATAAGTCGGCGTCTGAATGGCGCACTTTCCGCACTGGCCGGCGAAGTTCGAAGACAGCGAGGACTTATCGCCATATTCGACCTGAGCCGGGTTGGCACTGACCGTACCGGTGGGAGGTTGATACTGCAGCACGGTGATGCTGGTTTCGGCCTGGGCCGGGTTGAAGTTCCCGCCGTTCACGGCGAGGCTGATGCGATAGCTGCCGGGCTGGCGGCCTTCCGTACCGAACGAGAAGGACTGGCCCTGGCTGATCGGCTGTCCGTTGACGTACCACACGAACTTCAGCTGGTTGGCGTTCGCGCCGACGATCGACGGAGTGACCGTCACGGTGTCGCCGGGGCAGACCTGCGTAGCGGAAGGCGTCAGCTGGAGCTGCAGGCTCTGCTTCGGCATCTGGCGGGCGGCCGGAGGCGGAGCTTTCTTTTCATAGCCCCACAGGAACGAGATACCACCCGAGTAACGGAAGTTATTCTGCGAGATGCTATTCGTCAAACCCGGATTGGCGATCTGCGTCATGTAGTAGTCCACCTGCGCGGGGCGGAAGCTGATGTGCTTGTTGATCCGGATATCGATGCCGCCGCCGGCCATCAAGGCAAACGTAACCTGATGAGAGGTCACGGTTGGGGCGATCACGTCGCCAGGCACGATTTCGCCGGTATCCGTGAACAGCGGAACGAACCCGGGTTGGGGACCGCTGGCCGAGTAGTACGTGCCGCCGAACAGAGTTTCGAGGAACGGCGTCACACGCTTCCATTTGCGAATGCTGATCCGGGGTCCGAATACGAAATGGTAGGTGTTGTTGCTGACATCAAAACCGTTGAAGCCACCATTGTGTACCCCACCCAGGTCGGCCACGCCGCTGATCCACTTGTTGAAGTTGTACTGCAACTGCAAGCTCGCGCCGCTCGCCCGAAACTGATCCAAGTCAGTAAACGGGTTGAAGGGCAGGTTATCGGTCGGGAGGTTGGTGAAGGTATTGCTGCCGTTCACCGGGTGGAAGCGTACGTAATCGTAACCGAAATATGCTTGGAACTTAGGCACTTCCTGTGCAGCCGCCAACGAAACCGTGAGTACGGCGGCGCCCATAAGCGTAAAACACTTCTTCATAGCGAGATCTTCTCCTTTGGGACAACGTCAGGTACAACCTGAATCCCGGGCCCAGTAGGACCCTCACGGACTGAACCAGTCCTGTAATTGACCCCTGTGAAACTGTGATCCGCACAAAGCGGGAGGAGTTAGATTTTTTTTGTGTGAGGCAACCACCTTAGCCGCGTAAAGTACCGCCGCTCACACGGCCCGCCGCACCGCTCCGGAACATAGTACAGTCGAGGCATGACCCGACGAACCCTGCTCCGGATCGGCGGCGCCGCGGCGGCGGCCAGGAAGATGCCTGCGCAAATTGAACGCACGCCTTCGCGTCCCCACATTCTTTTTCTGATGACCGATCAGCAGCGTTCGGATTGCCTGGGTTCGGCGGGAAATCGCGTCATCCGTACTCCCCATCTCGATCAGCTCGCGCGCGAAGGCGTGCGGTTCAGCGATGCGTATTCCTCCACCCCTACCTGCACGCCGGCACGCAGCGCGCTGCTGACGGGGCTCTCGCCATGGCACCACGGAATGCTGGGGTACGCCGATATCGCGGAGCGCTATCCGCTCGAGAAACCCACGCGCCATGCGCGAGGCGGGTTACTACACCATCACGGTGGGCAAACAGCACTATTCGCCCATGCGCAACAGCCATGGCTACCACCAGATGGTGCTGGACGAGCACTGCCCTTGCGGCAATGGTCCGCAGGCGCTGGCCGAGGCCTTGAAGAAAGGCCCCGTGGAGCGCAGCGATTACGAAGCGTGGTTCTACTCGGAAGCGCCGCAACTCGATCCGCACGCCACCGGCTTGTGGTGGAACGATTACCGCGCGCGGCCGTTCGCGCTGCCCGAACGCCTGCACCCCACCACCTGGACCGGCGACACCGCGGTACGATTCCTCGAAGGCTATGACGGCCGCGAGCCCTTCTTTATGAAGGTCTCGTTCATTCGCCCGCACAGCCCTTACGACCCGCCCGATCGATTCATGAAGATGTACGCCGATGCCGACCTTCCCGAGGCACAGGTGGGCCCTTGGGCGGCGCGCTACGAACGACCCAACAGCGACCGCCACGATCTCTGGCGCGGCAAGCTGGCGCCCGCAACCATCCGCCGCGCGCGGCAGGGCTACTACGGGTGCATCAGCCAGGTGGACAATCAGATCGGCCGCATTCTCGAAGCGCTCGACCGCCGGGGCTGGCTCGAAGAGACCCTCATCGTCTTCACCTCCGACCACGGCGACATGACCGGCGACCAGAACCTCTGGCGGAAGTCGTACGCCTATGAATCTTCCGCCCACATTCCGATGCTGATGCGCTGGCCGAAAGGAATGCTTTCCGCCGAGCGCGGACACACGATGCCGCAGCCGGTCGAATTGCGCGACCTGCTGCCGACCTTCCTCGATGCCGCCGGCAAGGAGCCGCCGCGTCCGGTGGATGGCCGCAGCCTGCTGGGACTCGTGCGATCGAACGGCGCCGGCTGGCGCGAGTTCATCGATATGGAGCACGACGTCTGCTACGACCGCTCCAACCACTGGAACGCACTCACCGACGGCCGCACGAAGTACATCTATCATGCACTCGATGGCGAGGAGCAGCTATTCGATCTCGAAGCCGATCCGCACGAACTGACCGACCTGGCATCGAGGCCCGAACATGCAGCCGAACTCCGCCGATGGCGCGAACGCCTCATCGCGCATTTCGAAGAACGCGGCGAGCCGTTCCTGAAGAACGGCAAACTCGCGCCGCGGCCGGAGAGCATGCTGCACTCGCCGCTGTTTCCCCGAAATTCAGGTATCATGTAGCCTGTCGCACTAGCAGGGATCCGATATGAGCTTCTTCTCCAAGCAATTTATCGATGTCATTCAATGGACCGAGGCGGGCGACTCCGTACTCGCGTGGCGCTTCCCCATGGAGGATCAGGAGATCCAGACCGGCGGGCGGTTAACGGTCCGCGATTCCCAACTGGCGCTGTTCGTCAACGAGGGGCAGATCGCGGACGTGTTCGGACCCGGTCTGTTCACCCTCAGTACTCACACGCTGCCGCTGCTCACGAACCTTCTGAACTGGGACAAGATGTTCAAGTCTCCGTTCAAGTCCGACGTCTACTTCTTCTCTTCGCGCCTGCGCATCGACCAGAAGTGGGGCACCGCCACTCCGATTACCATCCGCGACCGCGAGTTCGGCGCCGTGCGCATTCGCGCCTATGGCATCTACGCCTACCAGATCGCCGATCCGCGAGTGTTTTATCAAAAGGTGAGCGGCTCGCGCGGTACCTATTTGGTGAGCGAACTCGAAGGCCAGCTGCGCAACACCATCGTAGGTACGATGACCGATGCCTTCGGCAACGCCAACGTCAATTTCCTGGACATGGCGGCCAGCCAGGCGCGCCTCGCCCAGACCTTGCTGGCGGCGCTACGGCCGGTTTTCGCCGGACTTGGGCTCTCGCTCGATAGCTTCGTGGTGGAGAACATCTCGCTCCCCGAAGAACTGCAGAAGATGCTCGATCAGCGTATCGGCATGAACATGATCGGCGACATGAACCGCTACCAGCAGTTTCAGGTGGCACAGTCGCTGCCCATCGCGGCCGCCAACGAAGGCGGAGGAGCGGCGGGAATCGGCGCGGGCTTGGGAGCCGGCATGCTGATGGCCCAGCAGATGATGGGAGCGATGCGGCCTCCCGCTCTTCCGGAACCGCAGGCGTCGGCACCACCACCGGCCGCGGCGCCGCCGGCGCCAACATCGGGTGGCGGCACCAAGTTTTGCATGAACTGCGGCCACCAGATCCCCAAGCCGGCGCGATTCTGCCCGGAGTGTGGCGGCACCCAGCAGTAGCTGGCGAGGCAGGCTGAAAGCGCCTGCCCGGTCCCCGGTTGATCATGGCCGCTTTTAATGACGCACTGGCGCGCCCGCTATCGGAATACCAGCGTGCAAGCGTAGACTACGGGCAGCACGAACAGCGTACTATCCACCCGATCGAGAAAGCCGCCGTGGCCGGGCAGCATCGTTCCGCTGTCTTTGACATTGGCGCCGCGCTTGATCGCCGATTCCGCCAGGTCTCCGACCTGCCCCGCCACGTTTGCGGCAATCGAGATCGCGATCGCCGCCATCACGGTGACGGTAGGCACGAAGTACACCAGGTATCCGCCCGCCACCAGCACTGAAGCAGCCACCGATGCCGCCGCGCCTTCCCATGACTTGTTCGGGCTGACGCGCGGGGCCAGCCTGTGCCGGCCGAATTTTCGACCCACGAAGTAAGCGCCGATATCGCCCGCCCAGCTCACGATCAGCGCGTACATCAGAAAATGCGGATTGAGTTCCCGCAGCGGAATGGCGCACCGCCAGCATCCATAGATGTAGACGATCCCGAGCGACAGCAGCGCCGCGCGGGGCAGCGCTCTGGCCAGTTCTTCGTCGCGCATCACGATGGTCAGAGCGACGATCGCCACGCCCACCGGCAGTAGCCAGGTCTCTTTCCCCGGAATCATAAACAACAATCCGGCCAGATAGCCGAGCATGCCCGGGCGTCCGAATCCGTAGGCGCCGGCGATCCCATCGTATTCGTAGTAGCTCAGGCCCGCCACCAGGGTCACCACCCCGATGAAGACCGGGAGTTCGGCGAACAACACCACCCAGACGACGACCGGGATCAATGCTGCCGCGGTAAGGAATCGCTTCATGAGGAGCGAAGCGCTGCGATAAGGGTCCCGCGGCCGTCGGCCGGGGTGTCATTCACCGGTTGCACCGCGCTCAAGCCGCCGTAGCGGCGGTCGCGTTTCTGGTATTCCAGGAGCGCCTGCAGCAGCTCGGCGCGCGTGAAATCGGGCCACAACGTTTCCGTGACGTACAGTTCCGCGTAGGCGATCTGCCACAGCAGGAAATTGCTGATGCGCATTTCGCCGGAGGTGCGGATCAGCAGGTCCGGATCCGGACAATCGGCAGTGTAGAGGCTGGTGGCAATCTGGTCTTCGTCGATCCGCAGGGAGTCCAGACTGCCCTCGAGGCGGGCCATGTCCAGGATCGAATTGACGGCGTCCACGATCTCGGCGCGTCCGCCGTAGTTGATCGCGAGATTCACCAGCAGTCCCCGGTTGGCGGAGGTGGCCTCCACGGCGGATTCCAGTTCCCGGCGCACCTGCGGCGGAAGCGCGTCGAGGCGGCCTATGGCCTGAAGCCGGATATCGTTTTTCTGTAGGTCTGGAAGCTCCTGGCGAAGGTAATACCGCAGCAGCCGCCACAGGGTTTCGACTTCATGACGCGGCCGTTTCCAGTTCTCCACCGAGAAGGCGTACAGCGTGAGGACTTTGACTCCGAGGCGCGCGCACGTTTCCACTGAGGAGCGTACCGGACCGATTCCCGCCCGATGTCCCGCCACCCGCGGCAGCCGGCGCTGTCCGGCCCAGCGGCCATTGCCGTCCATAATGATTGCGATATGGGCGGGTAAGCGGGCGGGGTCGAGCGCCTGTGCCAGGTGCCAGTCCTTCTCCCCTGGCTGAAGCACTTCCAGTAACGCCTTCATGAAGTAACTCCCTATAGTACAACACGTCCGGCGTGGAAGTGCGGGACTGGAAACCGGCGGGAGGCCGGCATGGTGCGGCGAGGAGTACCAGGTCTGCTACGCAGAGGCGAGGTAGGGCTCCTGGGCGGCCAGCTCCGCAATGCGGAAACGATGTGAGGTGATACGAACGGCGGTTCGCCCGCCATCGCTGCGTACAACGAAGCCGGTGAGCTGCAATTCGATCGGATAGTTATCTCCATGGCGGGCAGGCCAATCGATATTCAATTCTATGTGGGACCCGACCGGCAGGCTGCGCCGGCAGCGAAAGCTTAAGCCGCCGGTGCTGATGTCCCGCGTCGATCCGGAGCCGCAGCAGGGCAATGCGCCCCTTTGGGAAACTCTGTAATGAATCGAAAGATGAACCTGATATCGTTTCTGCAGTCGTCGCTCGCCGTTGACTGTATCCATAGTGCTTCCTCTCGGCTCGCCTCTTCCCTGGGAGCAGCAGGAGATCGCGCAAATTCAGAAGAGGGGCTTCTTTGAAGTCGGTTTCTAAGCAATCGGAATGCCAGCGGAATATGCCTTTACCGACAAGGAATACGGCTTTTGCGGACAGGGACTTTTCTTCAGGCCCGGACTTTTTTTCACGTAGTTTTTTCACCGCTGCGCGAAGTTTTGAGGGCATCGAGTTCGTCGAGCGAGCGAGGCCAGTCCTGTCCGAGCAGGCGCGAAAGGGCCCGGTCTGCCAGGAGCTTCCCCCCAGTCTGACAGGCCGGACAGTAGTTGGTTTCGTTCGAGGCGTAGCGAATCCGCTGCACTTTTCCGCCGCAGCGGGGGCAGGGCAGGCCGTATCGGCCATGAACAGCCATGCCATCGCGGAAGGCGGTGACCTTTTCCGGGAAACTGCCGCCGGCCTCCTGGCGAAGCCGCTCCACCCACTCGGTCAACACTTCGCGGGCGGCGTGAAAAAGCCCCGCAATCTGCTGCTCCGTCAGGCTTTGGCTGAGGGCAACCGGGGAGAGCCGCGCGCGGTGCAGAATCTCGTCGGAATAGGCGTTCCCGACTCCGCTGAAGAGCCGGGGATCGGTCAGGGAGCGCTTGAGAGTGTGGTTCTCCAGCCTCAGGGCGTCTCGAAATTGCTGCAGTGTCGATTCCAGGATCTCGATTCCACCCGCGCCGAGAGCAGGCAGATCTCGTTCATCGGCAATGACATAGAGGCTCGCGCGGTGTTGTGTCCCCGCCTCGGTCAAAACCAGAGCGCCACCATCGAACTCGAGGACCGCCAGATAGCCTCGGGAGGCGGGGTTGGGAGCTTTCGGCCGCCAATGCAGCCGTCCCGCGATCATCAAGTGGAAGACGAGCCAGGGACCGCCCTCAAAACCGATGGCGATTCGCTTTCCGATACGCCGGACTTCTTTCACGGAGCGCCCGACCGCAGTCTCCGGAGCCGGAGCCACCGATCGAAGCAGGAATGGCCCCCGGATGGAGAGCCGGCGAAGCACCCGGCCCTTTAAGCGGGCTTCGAGCGCCTCGACGTAGACCACTACGTCCGGAAGCTCCGGCATTTCAGACGAGCAGGGGGGAAGCGCCTGCCGCCAGGACGAGCGGTGCCGGCGACGGCTTGGGCACTTCTTCCTCGCCGACGTAAAGAAGGTGGATGAGGCGGGCGGCCACGTCGGGAGCACAGATGCATTCGGCCTCGTTCACTTCGGGAGCCGGGTCGCGATCCCAGGCGAACGACACTTGCACCGGTTCGCATTCGTCCGTGACCCAGACGCCGTTGATCTGATGGAGTTCAGTCACATCCTCGCATCCTTCGATCGCAACCCGGAGCGCATCTTTGCTGCGGGAGAGCAGAACACTCTCTTTGGTTAATCCGTCTCTGTATCGGATGGTCAACGGCTGTTCCTTCCGGGATCTATCATGCCGGAATCGGAATCCCGACGCAAGTGACTCGTGTACCAGGACTTAATGCGAAGAAAGTACCCGCGGATGATAACTTTAGTTAACATTTGGGGTATGTCGTACTAGGAATTTTCCGAATCCGCTCAATGCGGCCGGTAAATTCCGCCGCCCAGCTGCCGCATCATCTTGCCCCATAAGGTGTTGGCGAGCTCATCGGCGTCGTCCGGGTCGACCGGCGCCACCCCGATATGCAGGCCGGCCATCTCGTCGGTGCTGGAGGGTCCCCAGCGGATTGTTTGCGGCGGATGGTGGGGATTCCGCGGATTGGCGGCGGAGTTGTCGTAGATGAATTCCATGCGCAGATCGGTACCCGCGGGAAGCCGGACCGGGTGGGGGTACGTATAGAGCTGCTGCCAGTCGAAATTCCAGTCGGGAATGCGTATCAGAGTCCGCCGTGTGCCGTCTGGGAGCATGGCATACCCGTACATCTGCTTGCAGACGTAGTGCGCGTGCGGATTGATCGAAAATACGTCGACATCCACCGGTAGCGTGAAGTGATCGATGACGCGGTAAGAGGGGTCGCCCGGCTGGATGTCGATGCGGTTCGAGCCGAGCGGAACGTCCATCAGGTAGCGTTCCGGCTTACGGTCCGTGAAGTAAAGCGCCAGGCGGGTGCGGTCGGTCTCGGGCCTGCCGGTCGGGTGATAGTGGATCTGCAGGACAAGGTCCGCATTCGGTTCGAGCAGCACCGGCGAACCGGGTGGCGTCTGCATCGGGACCGACCCGGGTGTCCAACCGCCCAGGCCGCGGGCCGGCAGGAAGCCCGGGGTTCCGAAGCAAGAATAGCCCGAACCGGTATCCCGCTGGCGGGCCGTGCCCGTGATGTCCTGGAAGAGGAGCGCGTGGTGGACCACCGCCGCGTCCCCCGGGCGAAGGTCGAGCGCGCGCACCCACCGTTTTCCGTGCGCGGGGGCGGGAATGACGAAGCATTCGTAGAGGTCGGGTCCTTCGGCGGGAACCGTGAAGCTATTGCGCATTTCGGCTTCGAGGTCGGGCTTGCCGAGCGCCCATCCGGAAGTGAAGTGCGGCGCGTGCGGTTCTTCCGCTGGATTTCCTCGCGGTGCTCCGGCGGCAGCCCATCGGGCGAGGATATCGATCTCGGCCGCGGTCATCCGGCGCTCATGCTCGAAGTGCGGTTCGGAAGGGAGCCACGGCGGCATGTACCGCTTGTGCGTGACGGTGGCGATGAGTTGCGCTCGTTTGGCCACTTCCTGGTAGGTGAGCAGGCTAAACGGCGCCACCGCGCCCGCATGATGGCAGGCCGCGCAATGGCGGTAGACGATCGGTGCGACATCATGCGACCAGGTAGGAGGCGGAACGTTCCCCGCCCAGAACAGCGCCAGCAACCCGAGGGCAACAACCACGGCTACTATTATGCGGCCATCGAGCATCGAGGCCCGCGTCGGTGTAACGTGATCCTATGCAACTGTCCCGACGACACATGGTGGCCTTGCTTGGCGGTACCTGTCTGGCCGCCGACCGGCGCCCGGCGCTTCCTGCCAGCGCCGAGATCGGCTTTCGCGCTGACAACGGCGCCATCCGCTCCGAATGCGGCGTGGGCGCGCTGATGCCCTGGGCGGACGGCCTTTGGGCCGTGACCTACAATTCGCACACGCGCAAAACCGGCACCGGCCTGGCGCTCTACCGCATCGACGACGAACTTCGCGCGGAACAGATGCATCTTCACGATGGAACCCATGCCAACCGCTTCATCCATCACGCCTCGAACCAGTTGGTCATCGGGCCTTACGTGATCGACTCAAAAGGGGAGTTCCGCTTCATCCCTACCTTCGCCGACCAGCGCCTGACGGCGACCATCGAGCACCTCAAAGATCCGGCGAACCTGGTCTACATGCTGACCATGGAGGGGCTGCTTTACGAAATGGAGGTGGCCACGCTGAAGTGCACGCAGCTCTTCGACCTCACTCGTGTGTTCGGCATCGACCGCCCTCACTTCAAAGGCGGCTGCAGCGCCCAGGGCCGCGTGGTGGTATCGAATAACGGCTTTTATGAATACGGCGACACGCAGTGCGGGCTGTTCGAATGGCATGACGGCAAGTGGAGCGCGATCAGCCGCAAGCCGCACATGGATTGTGCGGCGCGCGAGAATTTCGGCTCCGTCATCTTCTGCACGGGGTGGGACGAATCGTCCGCGGTCTTGTGGGCCTGCATCGAAGGCAAGTGGCGGCGCTATCGCCTGCCTAAGGCGAGCCAGGCATTCACGCACGCGTGGCAGACAGAGTGGATGCGCATCCGCGAAATCGAAACCGAACGCTACATGGTCGACCTGCACGGCATGTTCTACGAGCTGCAGCCGGTGGCTTTCGAAAACTCCATTTGGGGCGTGAAGCCGGTCTGCCAACACCTGCGCGTGATTCCGGATTACTGCTCCTTCCGCGGCCTGTTGGCTGTTGCCGGCAACGAAACCACGCCCAATCAGGATGCGAATCCGGTGGTGGGGCAGCCGCAATCGGGCATCTGGTTCGGCAAGACCGACGATCTGTGGAGTTGGGGCCGCCCGGCCGGCTGGGGTGGACCGTGGCGCAAGCAACCGGTCAAGCGCGACGCGCCCTCGGACCCGATGCTGATGACCGGCTTTTCGCATGCCATGCTGCACCTCTCCGCTGACCGCGCCGCAACCTTCGAAATTCAGGTCGATTTCCTGGGCGACGGATCGTGGAATACCTACGACCGGATCAATGTGGGCGCGGGCGGCTACCGGCATCACGAGTTTCCGGAAGGATTCTCGGCGCACTGGGTGCGGCTGGTGCCGGGCGCCGATTGTGTGGCGTCCGCGGAGTTCTTCTACTCATAGCGCAGGGCAGTCACCGGCTCGACGCGGCTGGCGCGGCGGGCGGGGATGGCGGCGGCGAGCAGTGCGACCACCAGCATCGCGGCCGAGGCCAACGCGACCGAGAGCGGATCGCGCGGCGCCACTCCGAAGAGCAGACCTCCCGCGAGACGCGTCACCATCAATGCTCCGGCGAGGCCGATCGCCATGCCGGCGAGCACCGGCAGCATGCTTTCGCGCACGATCATCACGACCACCTCGCTGCGGCGCGCGCCGAGCGCCA
Organism: Terriglobia bacterium; assembly: GCA_963796675.1. GTDB lineage: Bacteria > Acidobacteriota > Terriglobia > Bryobacterales > Bryobacteraceae > CAWCDJ01. The sequence continues at coordinate 267,911 of CAWCMS010000005.1, read as the reverse complement.
TGCGGATGCCGACTTCGCGCGTCCTCTGCGTGACGGCGTATGCCATCACGCCGTAGAGGCCCACCGCGGCGAGGCAAAGCGCCAATACTCCGAAAAAGCCCGAGAGGAACGCGATCATGCGCTCGCGCGAGAGGCTGCGATTGAAATCGTCTTCGAGAGTCGTGGTGCGCAGCACCGGGACGTTCGCATCGAGCGCGCGGACCTCGCGGCGCAGTGCGGTCGCCACATTCGCGGGGTCGCTCGCGGTGCGCAGCTCCAGGTAGCGTGCTTCCGCGCCGTTGCTCCAACTCGGGACGTAGAAGGTGCCTTCGCGGTCCGTGGTGCGGATATGCATGTAGTGCGTGTCCTTCACGACACCCACAATTTCGAGCGCGTTCTCGGGGGAATAGCGGTCGGTCACGCCGAGATGGCGGCCCACCGGGTTGACGCCGGCGAAATAGCGGTGCGCAAGCTGTTCATCGATGATGCAGACGTGCGACGCATTGGCCGGAGTCTCACCCGTACTGCCACTAGCGCGCCCAATGGCGGCCATCTCGCTGTCGCCGGGCGTAATCGCCGGTTCGTCCTCCGCGCGGAAATCGCGGCCGAGGAGCATGGGGATGCCGAGCGTGGTGAAATAGCCGGTGCTCACGGAGTTGGCCAGGGCGATCATGCGTTCGCCCTCCTTCCGCTGATAGGCCTCGGCAGAGAAGCTGCGGGAGATCGCGTACATGCCCATCGGCGTCATCGCAGAGAGAGCCGCGGAGCGCACTCCGGTCATACGCGCGGCGCGCTCCCGCAGTTGGTCGTAAAACGTCCGCAGGCGATGCCCGTGGTAGCCGAAGTTGCTGGGGTCGACATCGGCGATCAGGATGTTCTCCCGCTCGAAGCCGACATCGACGCTTTCCAGATTCCGGAGCGTCCGCATAAAGAGGCCGGCGCCCACGAGCAGCGCGAGAGATAACGCCACCTGCCCGGCGATCAGAGTCTCGGCGAGCAGCATCCGCGACGTGCTCTGGCCGGCTGCGCCGCCATCTTTGATCGATTCGGCCAAGCTAAGGCGCGTGGCGCGGAAGGCGGGGGCGAGCCCGAAGAGGATCCCGGTGAGCAGCGTCACCAGCACGGAAAACGCCAGCACTTTCGGGTTGAGAGAAAAGTGCACGGTCGAGCTGAGAATGCTGGACCTGGCCATGGTCGCGATGGCCCACCAGGCGCAGAGCAGGCCCAGGGCTCCGCCCGCGACGGCAAGGACCAGGCTCTCCGCGAGCAACTGGCGGATGAGCCGTGCGCGGGTGGCGCCCATCGCCAGCCGTACGGCGATCTCGCGGCGCCGGCCCGTGGCTCGCGAGAGCAGCAGATTGGCGACATTGGCGCAGGCGATTAGCAGGACCAGGCAGGTGGCGATGGAGAGGATGCGCAGCGGGTCGGCCATCTCTTTGCGGACGCCGGCCGGGCTGGAGCCGCCTGGCTCGAGCGTGATCTGCTCCTCGCGAAATTTGCGCGTGCGGCCCCCGGCTTTGAGCGCGGCGTCGTTCACGGCTTCGGCTGCCTGTGGCCACAGCACCCGCATGGCGGCCTGCGCCTGCGCGATCGAGACGCCGGTCTTCAGGCGAGCCATCGGAGTCAGCCAGAACATGCTCGGAGTATTCCAGGCGCGCGTCGCGGCCGGGTTGACCACGGGAAACATGGTCAGCGGAACGAAGGCGTCCGCCTCCTGGCCGTTGTAGATTCCGTGGAAGCCCTTCTCCGCAATGCCGGCGATCTGAAGCGGGAAACCGTTTACCGCAAGCTTGTGGCCGATCACCTGGAGGTCTCCCGCGAAGCGGCGCTGCCAGTAGGAATAAGAGAGTACGGCAATCGGTGAGGCTCCGGGCGCGGTGTCGTCGGTGGGCTGCACGGTGCGCCCGGCAATCGCGCCGACGCCGAGGCCGCCGAAGTAATTGCCGCTCACGTACTGCACATGTCCCACTTCGACCGCGGGAGCGCCCTCGGGGCGGAGGCCGACGGCCAGGTTGTTGCTGCTGGCGAAGAGGTCGCTGAAGACCTGGTTGCGATCGCGGTATTCGCGATAGAACGGGTACGAATCGCTGTACCCGCCATTGATGCGGACCAGGCGCTCGGGCTGGCGCGCCGGGACGGACCAGAGCAGAAGCTGGTCCACCAGGCTGAAGATGGCGGTATTGGCTCCGATCCCCAGGGCCAGCGAAGCTACGGCCACGGCGGTGAAGCCGGGCTTGCGCCGCATGGAGCGCAGGGCGTAACGGAGGTCAAAGCCGGTCACCTCCTAGGGGTACCGCAAGATGGCGCGCCGGGCAAGCGCGCAAGGCGAGATAATCGAAGCCATGCAGAAACGCCTGCTTCTGATCGCCCTGCTCACCGCCGGCGCGGCCTGCGCCGCGACGTGCACCACCGAGGCTCTCTCGGCGTCGAATGTTCCGAACCTGCGGGTGGAGTCCGCCGCGCCCGCCGGCGATGCGTGCGTCGTGCGCGGCACCGTGACGACCACTGGCGCAGGTGCGCCGAACGGCGAGGCGCGCTATGAGGTGCGGCTGCCGGACAACTGGAACGGGAAGTTTCTGTTCTATGGAGTCGGCGGGCTGGCCGGGTCGATCCCCAAGAACCCCGATTCGTTCGGCGCAGTGCGCCAGGGCTACGCCATCGCCATCACCGATACCGGACACCAGGCGGGCGGCACCGACGCGCGCTGGTCGGTCAAGCCTGACGGCAAGCCGGACGAAGCAAAAGTCGCGGACTACTACTTCCGCGCCGCGCACGACGTGATCGTGGCGTCGAAGGAATTGGTACGCAAACACTATGCAGGGGAGATCCGACAGGCGTATTTCGCGGGCTGCTCGAATGGCGGGCGCATGGCGCTGGTGGAAGCGGAGCGCTACCCGGACGATTTCGACGGCGTCATCGCCGGCGCGCCCTTCATCAGCGTCCACGCGATGATGACGCCGCTGCGGGTGATGAAGGGGCTGACTCCGGAGGGCTATATCCCGCCGAAGCTGTGGCCGGCGATCGACGCGGCGATGAACGCGAGCTGCGACGCGGCGGATGGCGTGAAGGACGGGCTGATCCAGGATCCGGCGAAATGCTCGTTTGATCCGGCATCGATGGTTTGCAAGGCCGGGGCATCGGAGAACTGTCTGACGTCCGAGCAGGCGACCACCCTTACGCGCTACATGTCTGCCGTGCGCGATCGCCGCGGCCGCCTCGTGCAGCCTGGCCTTTCGATCACCAACGGTGACGGACGCGGAGGCATGATCGCGTGGAATACCGGCGCGACTCCGCCCGACTTCAACGATCCCGAGCGCTGGGGCGACAACGCTCCCGCGGGATGGCAGTTCGCCGACCACATTACGCAATATCTGGTGGAGCGCAATCCGAAGTTCGACGCGCTGAGCTTCGACCTGAGCGCCGATGGCGTGATCGGCGATGCCGCGCTGAAGCTGTTCGACGAACGCACCCGTGCGGCCGACGCCGACGATGCGTCGCACCTGCTGCCCTTCATCCGCAAGGGGAAAAAGCTGCTGATGTACCACGGCTTCAGCGACCCGGCGCTGACGCCCTATCGCAGCATGATCTATTACGAAACGTTGGCGGACCTGACGATGGGCTACCCCAAGCTGCAGGAGAACGTGCGGCTCTTCATGGTGCCGGGGATGCAGCATTGTGGCGGCGGTCCGGGTCCGAACGAGTTCGATACGCTGACGCCGCTCGATGAGTGGGTGACGAAAGGGATGGCGCCCAATCGGATTACGGCATCGGGGAACGGGCGGACGATGCCCTTATGCAAGTTCCCGGAGATGGCGAAGTACAAGGGCGCGGGCGATGTGAAAGATGCGGCCAACTGGTCGTGCTCGGCATCGCCGGCGCTGACCGAGGTCGGGCCGAACGGAGTGCTGGCAGGGCTGAAGGGCAAGTAGGAGAGTTTACCGGGCGCGGATGGATCGGGCGGCCTTCAGGTCTTCGTGGTCGAAGGCCGATTCCATGCGGTCGCACTCCGGCTTGGATAGGCCGAGCCGCGCCGCTTGCGTCCGCCATTTTGCTACAGCACGGCCAACTTCCTCCGCGATGGTGCGGGCCTGTGGCGGCGAAAGTCGGAAATATTCGGCGACTTCGAAAGCGGTCGCGAGGGAAGCGGCAGGGGCGTCGAAGTCGATCGCGGTGCTGAGGACTCGAGGCTTCACGTCCACGGGCACTGGATTCAAATCGTAGGCGGGCGCCAGTCGCCAACCGGCAGGCCCTGTGTAGAGAAAGCCGTGATTCCGGAGATGGTCATCGGTGTTGGAGATCAAGACACTGAAGACAATGCGGCGCCACAGTTCCTCCAAATCCTGCTTCGGCTCCGCGCCGTGCTGTATCAGGGCATCGGCGATCTCCAGAAAGCTGTGTGCCTCGTTGTCTTTCGCCGCCAGGATACTCATGGCCGACAGAAACGGGATGCGTGTACGTTTTGCTTCGCGATCGAAACGCCGCACCAGGAGTACGGGCCGGTGGGCTACTGTCTCCACACGCCAGGCCGACACCCGCAATCCTGCCTTTTTCGCCAGAGTGAGGGCCACCGCCTCCCATGCCACGGTGTTGATGTCGTCGCCGCGGTACGGGAACTTGGCAATGGACAGGGCGCCGTCTTTATCCCGGACGGACGCTTTCGGCCGCGCGCCGCCGAGCGAGGAGCCGGGGGCCAGCAGGAGGCGGAGGTCCTCGTCGCTCTCATCGTCATCGAGAACGTGCTCCGCTGCGGCGAGGAGTCGGGGCAGTTCCAACAGCGGCGGGATTTTGTCCCGCGTTCCTGAAGCGAGGAAGGCGCCTCCCTCCTTTTCGGTAAATCGCAGAGCGCCCAGGCGGGCTTCGTCGTCGACCCGCAGCAGATAGTCGATCTCGCGCAGCGTGTGAGGGGTTTCCGCGGCCTGCTTCGCGCGACGCCTCTCCGCCCGGCGCATAAGAGTGCGACCCCAGCGGTCGGGTGCCGAGTCTCCGATGGCGCCGAACATGGGGCGGTCCGCGCCGGTGTGATAAGGGCCAGGTCCGAGCTTCAATGCAGGCTCGAGAGAACCGACCGGGATGCGCCAGCCAGGACCGCTCGTACTCGAAGGTGGCGGTCTCTCGATCCGCGCGGACGCGAGACCACAACCTTCCGGCCAGAATCGGAGTCTTCGAGGTCGACGTATACGCAGATGCCGGCTTCCATCAATCCTTCTCCGGCCTCGGCCGCTTGAGGCGGATCCGTTGCGGCAGATGTTCCTCTTCGACGTCCATGCCCACGGCATCGAAACGCGGGTCGGCGAGGTCGGCCAGGCGATCGATCATACCCAAGGAAAAGAGCGCTGCCGCGTAGCCGCTCATCGAGACGGAACTATCGCCGCGCTCGATGCGAAACAAGGTCATGCGGCCGATACCGGCACGTTCGGCCAGAACGGCGGCAGGGACCCGGCGGCGGCGGCGCGCATCCCTGAGGTCTCTTCCGAGTTTGCGAAGGGCTCGCGTCACCGGGGAAGGCAAGCCTTTGGACGCAGGCATATTTATGTACCTGATCTGATACTATAACAGGCTTAATGTATCGAATGTGAGCTGTTAGGGCTATATAGCCCGCAGCCGGCGCTGTGCCAGCCTGCTCCACGGGGCCACGATGCGGCGGCGGTAGCGCGGAGCGGTTCGGGCAGCTTCGATGGCGCGCTGGTAGACCTCGCGGGCTTCGGCGTTGCGGCTCAGTGCTTCGAGCACCTGGCCGTAGCGGTAGAGGCCTTCGGGGTCGTACTCGCGGCGTTCGGTGTAGAGCGCCAACTCGCGTTCGGCATCCTGGTAGCGGTCCAGCAGGAAATAGACCGTGCCGAGTTCGCGGTGGATCTCGCTCATGCTGTGCTTGTCGTCCTGCCGAACGACGGTCTGGAAGCGTGCGAGGGCGTCGGAAAGCCGGCCCTGCTCGCGGGCGATGCGGCCGAGTTGGAACTGCGCGTCGGTCTCCTCGGGGTCGATCGCCACGGCGGCTTCGAAGCGGCGGACGGCCTCGCCATACTGACGGCGGTGCTGGTAGATCAGGCCGAGCTGGTATTGCGCCTCGCCATCATGCGGATTCACGGCGGCGGTCTGGAGCATCCGGCTCAGGCTCTGCTGGCGGCGCAGGCCGGCACCGAGTTGGCCGACCTCGCTCGCCAGGTAATAGATGATGAAGAAGAGGAAAAACGGCGACGCCGCCAGCCGGAACAAAAACTGCAGCGGCGCCCAGAGGAACGCGGCCACTACGAGCGGCACCCAGGAAAGCAGGACGACGGTCGCGGCCGTGCCGTTGCTTGCGCCGAAGACCGTCCGCACCGCGATGAACGTCAGTACGACAAAATAAACGTACTGGAGCCCGGTGAGGACCGCGGCGGCGGCGAATGGTAGAATCCAGGCGGCGATGACCAGGGGCAGTTGGGAAGCGGACCAGGCCATCGCGATGCAGGTGAGCAGCGGCGAGTAGTCGCGGCCGAACGTCAGTCCCGACCGTGTGATGACGCCCGCGATGACCAGCAGGCCCGGGACATAGATTACCGCCAGCACCAGCAGCGGCATGTAGAAGGAGGTCCGCAGCACGGAGGCGCTCGAGAGTGCGAAGCCAACGGCCAGCGCGGCGATGGTGGCGGCCAGCAGGCTGCCGCGATCGAGAATGGAGCCTGTCGCCTCCACCGGTTTCAGCCAGAGGCGGAAGAGCAGCTTGATATGTTCGGCCAAAAAAGCAGGATAACAATTCGAGCCGCGATCCGCGCAGCATGCGGGATCGTGGCGGCATTCGCGGCGGTGGCCGCGCGCGCACAGGGACAGAAGGGCAGAGTGGATACGTACACATTGCCGCCCGACCAATTGCGGCGCGCCATCGAGTACGCCCACGCCCGACACCTACTTTACTTCGTCGGCGCCGCCTGGGGCTTCGTGATTCTCGGGCTGGTGCTGGCACTGAAACTGGCGCCCCGTTATCGAAGTTGGGCCGAGGCGATCACGCCGAAGCGCATCCTGCAGGCATATCTCTTCGCGCCGCTCCTGCTGCTGTCGATCGACGTGCTCTCGCTGCCGATCGATCTGTACGGGCACCGGCTGTCGGTGGAGTACGACCAGTCGATCCAGCCCTGGGGCTCGTGGTTCTGGGATTGGACGAAGGGCGAACTGCTGCAGTTCGCGCTGGCCGGCGTGGTCCTGTGGATCCTCTATGCGGTGATCCGGCGCAGCCCGCGTCGATGGTGGTTCTGGTTCTGGCTGGCCTCCCTGCCGATGGTGGTCTTTCTGATGTTCATTCAGCCGCTGGTGATCGAGCCGCTGTTTTTCAACTTCCAGCCGCTGGCCAAAACACAGCCGGCGCTCGTGGCCGACATCGAAAAAGTCGTATCGCGCGCCGGCATGCAAATCCCGCCGGACCGCGTGTTCGAGATGAACGCCAGTTCGAAGCTGAAGGCCGTCAACGCCTACGTAGCCGGAATCGGAGCGTCGAAGCGGGTGGTAGTGTGGGACACCACGGTTCAAAAGCTGACGACGCCCGAGACGCTATTCGTCTTCGGGCACGAAATGGGGCACTACGTCCTGGGACACATCTGGCTCGGGATGGGCCTCGCGGCGGCCGGCATTCTGGTGTCGCTCTTCCTGGCGTACCACGGGATGAACTGGGCGTTGGCGCGTTGGGGCGCAAGCTGGGGTATCCGCGGGCTGGAGGATTGGGCGTCGCTGCCGGTGCTGCTGCTCGCGGTGTCGATCCTGGGATTTTTCGGCCAGCCGGTGGGAAACTACTTGAGCCGGGCGATGGAGCACCAGGCGGACGTCTACGGCCTGCAGGTAATCCAGGGGATCGTGCCGGATCCATCGCAGGCGGCGGCGCACGGATTCCAGCGGCTGGGCGAGATCAGCCTGGACGATCCGAATCCGAGCCCGTTCATCGAATTCTGGCTGTACGATCACCCGTCGATCCGCGACCGCGTGCGTTTCGCGGCGGAGTATGCCCCGCCGCCCGGAACCGCGAAGCAGTAATATCCCGAGGGTTCACTGCATCTTGATAGCGTCGTCGAATGCAAGTTCGACTTGGACGGTCTTGCCGCCTTCGATGCTTACTGGGGCCGGCTTGCCCGGCTCGACACTGTACAGACCCATCGATGATCCCTGAGGCGGGGGACCCGATGTGCCGTCATAACCGCCGGAGGGGTCAAATGCCGCCACAACATAGACGGGAGAGGCGGAGATGCCGGAGATGCTCACGGTCTGGTCTTTTGCCGTGGCGGATGCTCTGGCGATCGGCATGCCGTTTCCTTGCATGAAATCGGGGGAATCGAACACAAAGACGAAGATTTTATGTTTTGCGTCCACCGCGCCGGAGCCGGTGTAATTGAGTTTGACTTTGAGTGTGCGGCTGGTCTGGCTCTCCTGAGCGGCAGCCAGGAAAGCCAGCGCCAGGATACCCATTGCAATGACAGAACGTTTTGTCATGAGTCGGGAGCTCCTTTTCGTGATTCTACAGATGGCGCCGCAGAGAGTGTTCCGTCGAACGCTCTTCGTGCGGGCCGATCTAGCCCACCAGTTCCGGTTCGCAGGTGCCGCAGTTTTTCTTGCCTCGAACGGTGAGGCGGCGGAACTCTTCCTGCTGTTCGAACGGAATCGAGAACTCCTTCTCGATGCGCTCGCGATAGACCGGTCCGGAGTTATAGGCGCAGAAGGGGTAGATCAGGCCGTTCGGCGCGGCGTAGTGGATCACGCACCGCTTCACGCGCTCCACGTCGTAGTTGTAGGAATCCATGAAGTGCATGCCGGCCAGCATCAGGGTCCGGTAAGTGAAACCTTTGCTTTCACTGTCGCCGCGGCCGTACTTCTTGTCGGTCAAGCCTTGCAGGGTCTGCAGGAACTTGGTGAAACTCAACCCCTCGGGCGCCTTCTCGTCATGAAAGAACTTGTGGAGGCTGTTCCACGCCTGCAGCTTGGTGAAGAACTGGATCCGTCGCGCCCCGGCTTTGCGAGCCAGTTCGTCCATCGCCTGCAGCATGGGGCCGATATCGACGAACTGCGTGACAGGAGTTGCCTTGCCGTTCTGGTCCACGAACAGGTAGGTGCCGAGCGAGCAGTGCGGATGGCAGCTTAGCGTGGTGGTCTCCTCGCCGCGCAGCGCGCTGAGCAGTTTCGAAAACGGCGTGACGCAGGAGAGCGGGAACCAGTCCTGGTACGGGTCGGCGATGCCCGTCTGCTGGTGTACGGCGTGGGCGAAATCGGAGAGCGTGAAGCGCTTCTGTTCGAGCTCGTGCCGCGCGATGCGGCCGGTGAACGCCACCGGCTGGAAGCTGATGCCGCTGGTGCAATCGATGTTTTCGAGCGCCAGCCGCACGATGTCGCCGATCTCGTGGTCGTTCAAGCCCTTGACGATCGTGGGGACGAAGACGATCTTGAGCCCCGCCTTGCGGACGTTCTCGATGCACAGGAGCTTCTTTTCCCACAGCGACTCGCCGCGCGTCCGGCGGTAGACATCGTCGCAGACGCCGTCGAACTGCAGATAGAGGGTGTGGAGCCCGGCGTCTTTGCATTGGTGGGCGAATTCGAGATCGGTGAAGCGGATACCGTTGGTCGCCACCTGGGTGTGGGAGAAGCCCATCTCTCTGGCCAGCCGCAGGGCATCGAGGAAGCGCGGGTAGATGGTCGGCTCACCGCCCGAAAACTGGACGATGCGCCCGGCCACTGGCTTTTCGTCGCGCAGCGCCTGGAGCATCTTGCGGACGGTCTCGAAATCCGGCTCGTAGAGGTAGCCGGCGGCGTTGGCGTTGGCAAAGCAGACGGGACAGGTCAGGTTGCAGCGGTTGGTCAGGTCGACGTTGGCGAGCCCGGTATGGCTGGTGTGGAGATTGCAGAGGCCGCAATCGTCGGGGCAGCGGGTGGCCGTGGTGACCGCCGGGTTTTCCAGGCCGCGGTTATCGCCGAAGGTCCATTCCTCCATCTTCAGGTATAGTTTGGCGTCGGAATAGACGATGTCGCGGAAGTCGCCGTGGTCGGGGCAGTGCTTTTCCATGACGACCTTGCCGCCATCCTCCCGGATCGTGGCGTCAATCAGTTGCGAGCAATCCGGGCAGAGAGAGCGGGTCTTCTTGGGGAGGCCCTTTGCGAGGGGCTGGATGGGGGAGCCGGAATAGGTAGTTTCCGGCTGCAGTACCTGAAATTCTGCCATGATTCGGCATTTTAAGGTCTGATTAACCTTAAAGCATAGTTTCAGATGCCGAATGGTGAAATCGTGGGGTCCTATGGCGCGATGGCAGGGCCGAATGGAAGCGGGTTATTCTGCAAGTTGCACATTATCCTGGAAATCGGCCGCGCCCTGGCGGCCTTCGCGGCCGCCTTTGTGGCGGGCGCCATCAATTCCGTGGCGGGGGGTGGCACCCTGGTCTCGTTTCCGACCCTGATCTGGCTGGGGCTAAACCCGGTGACGGCCAATGCGACCAGCACGGTGGCGATCTGGCCCGGGACGGTCGGCAGCATGTGGGGCTATCGCCGGGAGCTACGGAAGGCGGAGCCGCGGTTCCGTGTCCTGGTGGTGCCGAGCCTGGTAGGCGGTCTGGCCGGAGCGCTGCTGCTGCGATGGACCCCGATTGGGACCTTCGACCACATGGTGCCGTTCCTGATTCTGTTCGCCACCCTGCTCTTCATGGCGCAGGAGACCGTGCAGCGGCTCCTCCGGACCGGCGACCCGGCTCGCCACAGCGGCCCGAAGTGGCTGGCCGGCGCGCTCCTGTTCCAACTGGCGGTCGGGATCTATGGAGGCTATTTCGGCGCCGGCATCGGGATCCTCATGCTGGCGGCGCTCGGCATCCTGGGGCTCGAAGATATCCATGAAATGAACAGCCTTAAGGTGGTCTTCGGGGGCACCATTAATGGAATCGCATCGTTATATTTCGTGTGGGCGGGGATGGTGTACTGGCCGGACGTGCTGGTGATGGTGGCGGGAGCGCTGGCGGGCGGCTACGGCGGTGCGGGAATGGCGCGGAGACTGGGACGGAAGGCGGTGCGGAGGGTGGTCATCACGATCGGTTTCGGCATGGCGATTTCGCTTTTCGTTCGTTTGGCATAGAATAGGTCGCCGTGACCGCCACACGCCGATCTTTTCTTTCCGCGGCTGCCGCGCTGCTTCCGGCCGCCGCCCAGACCCAGCGCGACTGGAGTGGCCGCGAACCGATCCGCTATCCCGATCCGGATGTAGTCGCGCTCTCTCCGAAGTTCAACAAGTATAAACTCAACAACACCCATATCGAGAAGCTATACACCGGCTGCCTGTGGGCCGAAGGACCCGCCTGGAACGGGTCCGGCCGCTACCTGGTGTGGAGCGATATCCCCAACAACCGGCAACTGCGCTGGATGGAGGAAGACGGCCACACGAGTGTTTACCGCAGCCCCTCCGAATACAGCAACGGCAATACCTTCGACTACCAGGGGCGCCAGCTTTCCTGCCAGCATGCCGGGCGGCGGGTGGTGCGCTATGAATATGACGGCACCATGACGGTGATCGCCGACCGCTGGCAGGGCAAGCGGTTGAACTCGCCGAACGACATCGTGGTGCACCCCGATGGCGGCATCTGGTTCTCCGATCCGACCTACGGGATTCAGGGCAACTACGAGGCCTTCCAGGCGCCCTCGGAAATCAAGACCGCCGTCTACCGCGTGGATCCGAAGACCGGAAAGATGGCGATTGTGGCCGACGATTTCGAACAGCCGAACGGCCTGTGCTTCTCGCCGGATTACAAAAAAATCTACATCGCCGATACGGGGGACAGCCAGAAGAACATTCGCGTGCTCGACGTAGAGGAGGGCACGAGCCTTCGCAACGGCCGGTTATTTTCGAAGATGGTAACGGACAAGGGCTCGGGCTCGGCGGACGGCATGCGCGTGGACGTGGACGGGAATCTTTGGGTGGGCGCGGGCTGGGTCGGCCCCGGCTACGACGGAGTGCACGTGCTGACGCCCGAGGCGGAACGCATCGGCATGATCCTGTTACCCGAGATCTGCGCCAACCTCTGTTTCGGCGGTTCGAAGCGCAATCGCCTGTTCATGGCTTCGAGCCAGTCGCTGTATGCGGTTTACGTGGGAACCAAGGGCGCGCACATTGCGTAAGGCACATTAATACCAACGTTTTCCGCCGTCGCGTCGTCCAATTAACGAACTATGGCACGAATACGGTACGCGATTCGCAGTCTGGCAAAGGCTCCCCTGCTCAGCCTGGTAGTGATTCTATCGTTGGGGCTGGGGATCGGCGCCAATACGGCGATCTATTCGCTCCTTCAGCAGGTGGTGCTCGGCAGTCTTCCGGTGGAGAATCCCGACCAATTGGCGCTGGTCAAATCGCCGGGAGATTTCAAGAACGGGAGATCCTCCTCGGACAACTCGGGCGGGCAGGACTACATCTTCAGCTATCCCGTATTCCGGGAACTCGAGAAGCACTCGGAGGGCGTCGCCGGGCTGGCGGGATTTCGCAGTATCGGGGCCAACCTGGCGTACCGCAATCAGACCGTCAGCGATCGTGTGGACCTGGTCTCGGGCGGCTATTTTTCGACGCTGGGCGTAAAGGTCGCGATGGGCAGGCCGATCACGCCGGAGGATGACCGGCCAGGGGCGGGGAATCCGGTCGCTGTCCTGGGCTACGGCTACTGGCACGATAAGCTGGGCGGGCAGAACGTGCTCAATCAGCCGGTCCGGATCAACGACCAGCTGCTGACGATCGTCGGCATCACGCCGGCGAACTTCACCGGCACCACCATGGGAAACGAGCCGGCGGCCTTCCTGCCGATGGCCCTGAAGCCGCGCCTGACGCCCAACTGGGACGGCACGGACCGCTGGGACGACTATTGGATCTATCTCTTCTCGCGCGTGAAGCCGGGCCAGACGCTGGCGCAGGCGGCCGCGGCGCTGAACAGCACTTATGCCGGCCTCGTGGAGCAGCAGGCCTCGCGCGAGCACAACCGCAGCGCGAGTAATGACAAGCGGTTTCGCGCATCGCGACTGACGCTGGAAGAAGGCGCGCACGGAAACAGCTCGTTTCGGGACCAGGCGCGCATCCCGCTGTTGATTTTGATCGCGGCTACCGGGATGGTGCTGCTGATCGCGATGGCGAACGCCGCCAATCTGCTGCTGACACGGTCGGCAGGCAGGCGGAAAGAGCTGGCGATCCGCGCGGCGATGGGCGCGGGCCGCGGCGAATTGATGGGACAGTTGATTACCGAGGCGCTGTTGCTGGCTGGTGCGGGAGGTATAGCCGGTCTCGCGATCGGCGCCGTCTCGATCCGCCTGCTGATTTCGCAGCTTTCGCAAGGCGAGACGGTCCACTTCCTCAATGCGGGGCTTGACTGGAAGGTGTTGCTATTTACCCTTGCGCTCTCGGTGGTGACGGGCTTGCTCTTCGGGCTGTACCCGGCGTGGAACGGCTCGCGAATCTCGCTGGCGGATACGCTGAAGGACGAGTCCGGCAAATCTTCTTCGACGCGTGGCAATGCGCGCGTTCGCCGTGTGCTGGTGTGTGCACAGGTGGCGGTCTCGGCGATACTCCTGATTCCGACCGGGCTATTTTTGAAGAGCCTGGTCAACCTGCTGCACGTAGACCTGGGGATGAAGACCGAGAATCTGATCGGCTTTTCGGTATCGCCCTCGCTGAGCGGCTATAAGAACGAGCAGTCGCGCGCTCTCTTTGAGCGGATGGAAAGCGAACTGGCGGCGATTCCGGGAGTGCGCAGCGTGTCGAGCGGGCTGGTGCCGCTGATCGCCGGCAGCAATTGGGGAACGAACGTCAAGATCGAAGGTGCTTCCTCCGCGCTCAAGGCCGATCTCAACGCGCGCTTCAACGAGGTGGGACCGGGTTACTTCGGCAAACTCGGAACCCCGCTGATCGCAGGGCGCGAATTCACGGAGGCCGATACATTGGGTTCGCCGGGAGCCGCCATTGTGAACGAGCAGTTCGTGAAGGCATTTCTCGAGGGTCGCAACCCGCTTGGGCTCCACTTTTCCGACAACGGCGACAACAAGTACAACCGCGAAATCGTGGGCGTCGTCAAAGACAGCCACTACGCCGGCGTGAAGCAGGAGCCGCCGAAGCTTTTCTACACACCCTGGCGGCAGGACAAGACGCTCAACGGAATGTCGTTCTATGTGCGGTCGGCTCTGCCGGTGGACCAGATGACTCCGCAGATCCGTCGGGTGATGGCAAATATCGATCGCAACCTGCCGCTCGAAGACTTCCGAACGCTGGATGAGACCATCAGCCGCAACATTCAGTCGGACCGGCTGGTGCTACAACTGGCCGCCGTCTTTGCCTTCCTGGCGACGGCGCTCGCGATGTTGGGCCTATATGGTGTGATGGCGCACAGTGTGGCCCGGCGCACCCGCGAAATCGGCATCCGCATGGCGCTCGGAGCAAAGCCGGCGCGCATCCGGCTGATGGTACTGCGCGAGCTGATGTGGATTCTGGGGATCGGGCTCGCGGTCGGAATCCCCGCGGCGATCTTTCTGGCGCGGCTCACGGAAAGCCAGCTTTACGGCGTAAAGGCGCGAGATCTTACGATCTTCATGCTGGCCTCGGCGGCGCTCGCGGTGACGGCAGTGGCGGCCGGTTACTGGCCGGCGCGGCGTGCATCGCGCGTCAATCCGCTTGAAGCCCTGAGATACGAGTAAGTCGGAAAAGAAAATACCCGCTTCCCGCCGGTATCCGGATGAGTAAGAATGGATCATGATGACCGGAGGCGGAGTGTCGAAACCCGTAGAAGATCCTGCAGCACTTGAAGCTCCTGCCGCGCCGCGCGGCACCCTCGGCGTGGACGCGATGGCGGCGATCGCCGGCGGTTATCACGGCGCGCCATTTGACGCCCTCGGAATACATTCGCTGCCGGCCGAAACGGCGGGGCTGGTGATCCGCACTTTTCAACCGCAAGCGGACGCGGTCTCCGTGCTGCGCGGCGGCAAACCGCATGCCATGGAGCGCGTCCATGCCGACGGGCTCTTCGAAGCGGTCTTTCCCGGCGAGAGCGAATTCTTTCCCTACCGGCTGGAAGTCACGCTGCCGGACGAGCGGACTTACCAAACCGAAGATCCCTACCGCTTTCCCGCGGTCCTGACCGATTTCGACCTGCACCTGTTCGGCGAAGGCAATCACTTCCGGCTGTATGAGAAGCTGGGCGCGCACCCCATCGAGCATGCAGGCGTCGAAGGCGTTAACTTCGCGGTCTGGGCGCCGAATGCCGAGCGCGTCAGCGTGATCGGCGAGTTCAACCAGTGGGACGGCCGGCGGCACCCGATGCGTCCGCGCGGCAGTTCGGGATTGTGGGAGCTCTTCATTCCGGAGCTGCGCCAGGGCGACCTCTATAAGTTCGAAATCAAGACGCGGTACATGGGCTACATCGCCGTTAAGACCGACCCTTACGCGCTGTGGAACGAGATGCGGCCGAATACAGCGTCGGTCGTATGGGACCTCAGCCGCTACACCTGGGGCGATGCGGCGTGGATGTCGGCGCGGAAAGAGCGGCAGAGGCTGGACGCGCCGATGGCGATTTACGAAGTGCACCTCGGCTCCTGGAAGCGCAAGCAGGACCCCATCGGCAAGCGGTGGATGAGCTACCGCGAACTGGCCGAGGAGCTGGTGCCCTACGTGAAGGAGATGGGCTACACGCACATCGAATTGCTGCCGATCACCGAGCATCCCTTCGATGGGTCCTGGGGCTACCAGACCACCGGCTACTTCGCGCCGACCTCGCGCTTCGGCTCGCCCGACGACTTCCGCTACCTGGTGGACCGTGCGCACCAGGCCGGCATCGGCGTGATTCTCGACTGGGTTCCGGCGCACTTCCCCAAAGACGGCCACGGCCTTTCGTTCTTTGACGGCACCGCCCTTTACGAGCATGCCGACCCGCGGCAGGGCGAACATCGCGACTGGGGAACCCTGATCTACAACTACGGTCGCAACGAAGTCCGCGCCTTCCTGCTTTCGAGCGCGCTGTTCTGGCTGGATAAGTACCACCTAGACGGCCTGCGCGTGGATGCGGTGGCCTCGATGCTCTACCTCGATTACTCGAAAGAGGAGGGCGATTGGGTGCCGAACGTTTTCGGCGGGCGCGAGAACCTGGAGGCCGTATCTTTCCTCAAGCGCTTCAACGAAGTGGTGCACCTGGAGCATCCCGACACCCTGACGTTCGCCGAGGAGTCGACCGCGTGGCCGCAGGTATCGCGGCCGACCTATCTCGGCGGCCTGGGCTTCGACGTGAAGTGGAACATGGGCTGGATGCACGACATGCTCGAGTACATCGAAAAGAACCCCGTGCACCGGCGCTACCATCACAATGCGCTGACCTTCTCGCTGCTCTATGCCTTCACCGAGAATTTCGTGCTGCCTTTTTCGCACGACGAGGTGGTTCACGGCAAGGGCGCCATGCTGAGCAAGATGCCGGGCGATTACTGGCAGAAGTTCGCCAGCCTGCGCACGCTCTATGGCTACATGTACGGGCATCCCGGCAAGAAGCTGCTCTTCATGGGCGCCGAGATCGGGCAGTGGACCGAGTGGAACGATCAGTGGGAACTGGACTGGATGCTGCTCGACCATCCGGCCCACCGTGCGCTGCGGGAATATGTGAAGGACCTGAACCATCTCTATTCCTCGCAGCCGGCTCTGCACCAGGTCGATTTCACCTGGGAAGGCTTCCAGTGGATCGATATCCACGACGTGGATAACAGCATCATCTCCTTTCTCCGGCGTGCGCGCGATCCGAACGATTTTGTGGTGTTAGTTGCCAACTTCACTCCGGTGCCGCGCGAGGGTTATCGCGTGGGGGTGCCGGCGCCGGGTTTCTATCGCGAACTGCTCAACAGCGATGCCGCCCGCTATGGCGGCAGCAACATGGGGAACGCCGGTGGACTGCCTTCGGAGCCCACCCCCTGGCAGGGGCAGCCGCATTCGATCCTGATTACGGTACCGCCGCTGGCAGTCACGTATTTCAAGCTCGCATCGTAACCGCGTCTCCGCTCATGTACATCGTTCAAATCGCTTCCGAATGCGCTCCCGTCGCGAAGGTCGGCGGGTTGGGGGACGTGGTCTACGGACTTACCCGGGAACTGCAGAACCGCATCCATTGGGTGGAAGTCATTCTGCCCAAGTACGACTGCATGCGGTACGACCAGATCCACGGGCTGGAAAAGATCTATCACGATCTGTGGGTGCCGTGGAACCAGGGCGCCATCCACTGCTCCGTGTGGAAGGGCGATGTCTACGGCGTCCGCTGCCTCTTCATCGAACCGCATTCACCCGAGAACTATTTCCATCGCGGCGGTTACTACGGGTATCCCGACGAGGCGATGCGCTTTGCATTCTTTTCAAAAGCCGCGCTCGAGTTTCTGCTCAAGAGCAACCGCCGCCCCGACATCATCCATTGCCACGACTGGCAAACCGGCCTGGTGCCGGTGCTGCTCTACGAGATGTACAAGTTTCACGGCATGTGGAACTCCCGGGTCTGCTATACCATCCACAATTTCAAGCACCAGGGCGTGTGCGGCAGCGAGATCCTGCAGGCCACCGGGCTGCGGCGGCCGGAATATTACCTCCACTATGACCGCATGCGCGACAACTTCAACGCCGGCGCGCTCAATTTGATGAAGAGCGGCATCGTGTACTCGAATGCCGTGACTACGGTCTCGCCGCAGTATGCATGGGAGGTGCGCCACACCGACCAGGGCTTCGGCCTGAGTCACACCCTGAAGGTCCACGACAGCAAGTTTTCGGGCGTGCTCAACGGCATCGATTACGATGTCTGGAATCCCGAGGTCGACCGCCATATTGCGGCGAATTACGGCCCCGCCACTATCGAAGGGAAGTACCGCAACAAGGAGGAACTCCGCGACCGCCTATGGCTGCGCAAGGCGTTCAAACCGGTGATCTCTTTCGTGGGGAGGCTCGATCCGCAGAAAGGCATCCACCTGATCGCGCACGCCCTGCACTACGCGCTCTCGAACGGATCGCAGTTCGTGCTGCTCGGCAGCAGTCCGGATAGCGCCATCAACCACGCCTTCTGGCAGTTGAAGCAGAAGCTGAACGACAATCCCGACTGCCACCTGGAGTTGCGGTACGACGAAGAGCTTGCGCACCTGATCTATGCCGGGTCGGACCTGCTGATCGTTCCCAGCATGTTCGAACCCTGCGGACTCACCCAGATGATCGCACTCAAGTACGGTACCGTGCCGGTAGTGCGCGCGGTGGGCGGCCTCGTCAACACTGTATTCGACCGCGACTATTCCGACCGTCCGCCGTGCGAGCGCAACGGCTACGCCTTCCAGCAGAGCGACGCCCGGGCGATCGAATCGGCGCTTTATCGTGCGATCGGTCTCTGGTATTCGCACCCCGCGGAGTTTCGGGCGCTAATGGCGAACGGCATGCATTACGATTTTTCGTGGAACCTGCCCGGGCAGCGATACCTCGAGATTTATCACCAGATCTGGTCGAGGTCGTAGCCTATGGACGATAATGGAGGCTTACTATGAGCGCCCTTGCCGAATATGTCGACGAACTCCCGAATATCAGCGGTTCGGAGGACCAGGTCGCCCAGGCGATGGCCCGGCGCGGTCCTTTCTACCTGAATGAATCGGGCATCGATTTTGGCCGTCTACGCAGCGCGTTCGCGGTTGCTCTACACATGCACCAGCCGTTGATTCCAGCGGGTGGAGACAATCTTCACACGGCGACGGTGATCAGCAACCTCAAGCACATGATGGATAACCCCGGCATCGGCGATAACCACAATGCCTCGGTGTTCCACTGGTGCTACAAGCGCATGGGCGAGTTTATCCCGCAGCTCATCGGTGAAGGCAAGCAGCCGCGCGTGATGCTCGACTATTCGGGCACGCTGCTACACGGCCTCCGCGCCATGGGGCTCGACGACGTGTTCGACAACCTCAAGCGGATTACGCTCGATCCGAATTACCGGCGCGCGGTGGAGTGGCTCGGGACCGCGTGGGGCCATGCGGTGGCGCCCTCCACGCCGGCCCAGGATTTCCGTCTGCACGTGAAGGCCTGGCAGCATCATTTCGCGGCCATCTTCGGCCTCGATGCGCTGAGCCGGGTGCGCGGCTTTTCCCCGCCCGAGATGGCGCTGCCGAATCATCCCGATGTGGCCTACGAGTTCGTGCGGACGCTGAAAGACTGTGGGTACCGCTGGGTGATGGTGCAGGAGCATTCGGTCGAGAATCCGGATGGCAGCGGCATCCGCCGCCCGCACGTACCGCACCTGCTGGTGGCGCGGAATTCGAGCGGAGAGACGGCATCGATCATCGCCATCATTAAGACGCAGGGCAGCGATACCAAGCTGGTCGGTCAGATGCAGCCGTATTACGAGGCCAAGGGCCTTTCGCGCACCGACCTCGGCGGACATACCGTGCCGCCGCTCGTGACCCAGATCGCCGACGGCGAAAACGGCGGCGTAATGATGAACGAGTTTCCCCCCAAGTATATGGAGGCGATGCGGGAGGCATCCTGGTCGGATACGTCGCCGGTGAACGTCACCGAGTATCTGGAATACCTGGATTCCATCGGCGTGCACGAGAGCGCGTTCCCGCCGATCCAGCCGGTGATGCAGAAGCGCATCTGGGATCGCTTTTCGAACGCCGCCGGTCCCGAAGCGCTCGAAAAACTGATCGAGGAGTTGCGAAAGCAGGACGGCCGCTTCCACATGGAAGGCGGAAGCTGGACCAACAATCTATCCTGGGTGCGTGGCTATGAAAGCGTTTTGGGCCCCATGGAGCAGACGAGCGCCCTTTTTGCGCAGAAGACCAAAGGGGTGCCCACGTCGGAGCACCGCTACCGCAATGCGCTATTCTACCTGCTGACCAGCCAGACGAGTTGCTACCGTTACTGGGGCACGGGGATCTGGACCGAGTACGGCAAGGAACTGATCCGCCGCGCCAGCGATATCCTGAAGTACGATTTCTGATGGGAGCGGATCGCCGCTCAAAGCTCTAGGACAGGAGAAGCCCATGAAATGCTGGTTCTGTGAAGAGGAGGCGCGAGGCACGTGCGCGGCGTGCGGCCGGGGCCTCTGTTATCAGCACGCCCACAAACACGATGAAATGACGCTCGCGAAGTCCGATACCAGCACGGGGTTTAGCAGCTACTACAACGTCTATAACGCCCTCAAGTGTTCGGACTGCCGGCTGGAATGGCACAACTTCCAGCCGAACCGCTGAGCGCGGAGCCCGTACCCGATGGCAGGATCGACCCCGGCGGAACTGATCGCTGAATTCGCTGCCTCTTTTCGCGTCGCGCCGAACGGCGTGCGCGCGTTGCTGGCACCGCCGCGCTTTGGAGAACTCGAACAGGTGGAAGCCGCGAAGTTCACGCCGGCGGCGCTGCCCGAGCGTGAAAACGGCGATCTCCCGGCGTCCTATGGCCGGACCCGGCTGATGCTGCTCGCGACCGGACCTTACCGCGTTTTCGCCTATTGGGACGTGGCCGCCGATGCTTCCCGCGAGGGCACCGCGGTACTGCGGTTCTACGACGCCGATGCAAACGCGCCAGCCGGATCGTTCGATGTCGAAGTGGACATCGACGCGCACAATCGGTTTGTGGACCTGTGGAGTCCGGACCGGGCCTACCGCGCGGAATTGGGTTTGCGATGCGGCGGCGAGTGGGTCGTGCTGGCGGAGTCGAATGTGGTCCGCACTCCACGGGCATGGCCGAAGCTCGAACCCGCGGCGCATTATCTGCGTGTCGAGCCGGAACCTCCGGCAGTTCCGTCCGAATCGCCCGAACCGCCCACCGCGGCAATAACGGCCGAAGCTTGGGCAGTCCTCACTCAGAAGCTGGCCGAACTCGCCGGACACCGCGAGTGGGAGGGCGAAGGATTCGAGATTCCGGTGCCGCGGGAAGAACCGGCGCCCGAATTTGTGTCCGGGGGAACGCCGCCTTCCGAACCGGTCCGTACCCCTCCTGCCAGGATGTCTCCCGCGGAGATTCGGCCGCGCGATCTGACCGCCGCCGCCGAAGAACAGTTCCGTGCCGGCATTTCTTCCGCGTCCGGCCAGGGGAAGCATGACGGAGAGTGACCGCCCGCAGCCGCGGCGCGGATATCTCGCCCTCGTACTACACGCGCATCTTCCTTTCGTTCGACATCCGGAGCACGAAGATTCGCTCGAAGAGAACTGGCTCTTCGAGGCCATCACCGAAACCTACATCCCTCTCTTCCTGATGATGGAGGACCTGCTGGCCGATGGCGTGGATTTCCGGCTGACGTTTTCCGTCACTCCTACGCTGGCGCACATGCTGGGGGACCCATTCCTGCAGTCCCGCTACTTGCGGAAGCTCGAACGGCAGTGCGAACTGGCGGAAAAGGAGGTCGCGCGGACCGCCTCCCAGGCCATGTTCGGACCGCTGGCGCGGATGTATCGCACGCTCTTCGTCCGCGTGCACGAGGCCTACGTCCAACGCTACGACCGGGACCTGCTGGGCGCCTTCCGGCGCTTTCAGGAGCTGGGCAAAGTCGAAATCATTGCGAGTGCCGCCACTCACGGCTATCTGCCGCTGCTCTCCGTAAACGAAGCGGCCGCACGGACGCAGATCCGCGTCGGCGCGGAACACTACCGGCAGACCTTCGGCAGGGCGCCGCGCGGCTTCTGGCTGCCGGAGTGTGGTTACATCCCGGGCCTCGACCAGTTGCTGGCGGAGCAGGGGATTCGCTACACCATTCTCGAGACCCACGGCATCACGCGTGCCGATGAGCGTCCGCGCAACGGCGTCCATGCGCCGCTTTACTGCCCCTCCGGAGTGGCCGTCTTCGGCCGCGACCCGGATTCATCGCGCCAGGTGTGGAGCTCGGCCGAAGGCTATCCTGGCGATTTCGACTACCGCGAGTTCTATCGCGACATCGGCTACGATCTCGACCTGGATTACATCGGCCCCTATATCCACCCCGACGGCATCCGCATCGATACCGGCTTCAAATATTGCCGGATCACCGGCAAGGGCGAGGACAAAGAGCCGTACGTGCCCGAGTGGGCCGAGCGCAAGGCCGAGCAGCATGCCGCGCACTTCCTCCGCGAGCGCGTGAAACAGATCGAGCGCCTTTCCGGCATGATGGACCGGGAGCCGCTGGTGGTTGCGCCCTACGATGCCGAGTTGTTCGGCCACTGGTGGTTCGAGGGGCCGAGATGGCTCGAGTACCTGATCCGCAAAACGGCGCTCGAGCAGGACACGGTCCAGCTGGTGACGCTTTCCGAATACCTGGAGCGGTACCCGGTGAACCAGACGGCCACTCCGTCGATGTCGAGCTGGGGCGACAAGGGCTTCAGCGAGGTCTGGCTCAATCCGCGGAACCAGTGGATCTATCCGCACCTGCACCAGGCGGCCGAAGACCTGCAATCCGCGGTGGCTGCGGGCCGCGATTCGCGAGCTCTCCAGCAGGCGGGGCGGGAACTGCTGCTGGCGCAGTCGAGCGACTGGGCCTTCATGATCAACTCGGGAGCCATGGAACAGTACGCCGCCGCGCGCACCAAAGGCCACCTGCTGCGATTCCGACGTCTGCTGCACGAGCCGGAAATCGACCCTGCATGGCTTGCCGAGGTGGAGGCGCAGGACCCGGTCTTTGCGGGCATCGACGTGGTCCGCGATTTCGGCGTGGGGAAACCTCCCGTACCCACTCTGCCTCGGACGTCGGCTCCGGCCAGTGCCGGCGGCACGCGCACGCTTCATGTGGCTATGATCTGTTCCGAGCTTGCCCCCTTCGCCAAGACTGGAGGCCTGGCGGACATGGTGGCCTCGCTTTCCGCGGCGCTCGAACAGCTTGGCGTCCGGATTTCGATCATCCTTCCGGGTTACCGAACGGCTTTGGAGAGCGGCGTCCACCTGGTGCGTGCGGATCGCTACTTCGATCGGGAATTCCTCTACGGCACTCCCGAGGGCGATTATCCGGACAATGCCGAACGGTTCGCGTTCTTCTGCCGCGCCGCGCTCGAACTGCTTCGCGACCTGGATCCGGTGGACGTGATCCACGCACACGACTGGCAGGCGGCGCTCGCCATCGCATTTCTGAAGACGCAACCGGAGCGCTATCCAGGGCTCGCATCGGCGCGCACGGTCTTGACGGTGCATAACCTCGGATACCAGGGCCGTTTCCCGGCCTCCGATTGGGGTCTGCTTGGGTTGGACAATGCGCTGTTCTCGCCCGACGGTCTGGAATTCCACGGCCAGATCAACTTTTTGAAAGGCGGCCTGCTGTTCGCAGACGCCATTACCACGGTCAGCCGGACGTATGCCGATGAGATCCGCACGGCCGAATACGGCTTCGGCATGGAAGGCGTCTTCGAACGCCGCGCCCGGGCGCTCATGGGCATTCTCAACGGCGTGGATTACGGAGTTTGGAATCCCGCGACCGATCGCTTCCTGGTCCGCAATTACGATCCGGGCGACCTCTCCGGTAAAGCGGAGTGCAAGGCGGAGTTGCAGCGGACGGCCGGGCTTCCGTTAAAGTCCGGCAGGCTGCTGGTGGGCATGGTCTCGCGGCTCGCCTCGCAGAAAGGTTTCGACCTGCTCGAAGAGGCGCTCGGGGAAGTGCTGCGGCGCGACCTGCAGCTGGTCATTTTGGGCAGCGGCGACCGGCGATATCAGGAATTTCTGCTGGCGGCCGCGCGCCGCTACAAGCGAAGGTTGGCGGTGCACATCGGCTTCGATGAGGCGCTGGCGCACCAGATCGAAGCGGGCGCCGATCTGTTCCTGATGCCCTCTCACTACGAGCCCGGCGGGCTGAACCAGCTTTACAGCCTGAAATATGGCACGATCCCTCTAGTGCGGTCGACCGGCGGACTGAAGGACAGCATCCAGAACGAGCGCAACGGATTCACCTTCGATGCTTACCGCGCGGATGCGATGCTCGAAGCAATCGACCGGGCTCTCGCGATGTTCGCCTGCAAGGACCGGTGGGCCGAGCTGATGCAAAACGCCATGGCCGCCGACCATTCGTGGGGCAGCTCTGCGCGCGAGTACCTGCGGCTTTACGAAGGCCTGGTTGACGCCGGCGGCGATTTGGCGTCAACCTGAAGCAGATGCCACGGTACGCATTTCAACTCCGCATCAAAGCCGACGCTATCGAAGAGTACGAGCGTGAGCACCAGCGGGTCTGGCCCGAGCTGCTCGCGAAGCTCAAGGAGGTCGGCATTTCGGATTACTCGATCTTCCGCCGCGGACAGGACCTGACGTTGGTTCTCCGCGTGGACGATTTCGAGAAAGCCTGGGACGAACTGGATCGCGACCCCGTCAATCAGCGGTGGCAGCAGTTCATGGGCCGACTTTTCGAGCCCATTCCCGGCAAAGAGCCCGGCGAGCGATTCGCCATGCTGAAGGAAGTCTTCTACCTGGAGTAGGGCCCGCTCCCTTACGGTCGCGGCTCCGTGTGTTCGAATAGAGGCGCGACCGTGAGGGAGCGCGTGCGCTATGGTTTCGCGGTCGGCAGCAACGCTTCGATCTGCGCTTCCGCGTTTCCCATGGCTCGTGCCAGGTTCAACTTCGCCAGGTTGTGGGCGAAGATGCTGTTGATCAGGTCCAGTTGCGCGCGTGGCGACCGTCTGCTGCGCCTGCACCACTTCCACCGTATTGATGACGCCGGCTTCCATGCGCGCGCGCGTCATCTCCAGCGCCTCCTCGCGCCACCTCGCAGATTCTTGCGCGCCACCTCCACCTGTCCCGCGGCCGCTTCCAGATCGAGATACGCCTGGCGCACCTCGGCTTCGATCTGCCCGCGCGTATCGTCCAGTTCCGCCCGCCGCTGCGCCAGCACCGCCTCGGCCTGCGCGATGTCGCTCGACGACTCGCCCGCCCTGCCACACCGGAATGTTGAGCGTGCCGACGGCCGCGAAAGCGCCGTGCGATTGCGCGGGGTTGGTGCCGATCACCTCGTAATTCGCCGCTGACCGAAAGCGACGGCAGGCGCTCGGCGCGCGCCGCGGCCAGCGCCTTCGCGGCCGCCTCCACCTGGACTTGCGCCGCCTTGCAGGTCGGCGCGCTGCTGTTCGGCCGTGGCCACGGCGTCGCTCCACGCTCTGCGACCGGCGCCGGGCTGAACGGGAAGCTATCGGTGAGCTGATAGTCGGGGTTGGGCGGCAGCCCGGTGAGCCGCGCCAGGTTGATCTTCTGCTTGGCGAGATCGTTGCGCAGCGTGATGATCTGCTGCTGCTGGGTGAGCGTCCGCACCTGGTTTTGATCCACGTTGAGCTGCCCAGCACGCCGTCGCGCGTGTTGTTCGCTGGATTGATGCAGAAGACGGCGTTGGCCGTATCGAGCTGCGCCTGCGCGGCATCCAGGCGCGCCTGCGCGGCCAGCACCTGCAGATAAGCGCCGCCCACCGCCAGGTCGACCAGGTCGCGCGCATCCTCCAGGCTGTACTGGCTGGCGCGGGCCGTGGCGCGCGCGGCGCGATAGTTATTGATCGAGGTCATGTTCGCCACGGTCTGGCTGAGGCTGGCCTGCAGGTCGAAATAGTTGAACGGGCCCGACCACGGTCGGAATGTGGAAGCCGGGCACGCTGATGCGGAAGCCGAGCGCCGCCAGATTCGTCTGCTCGCACGGTTTCGCTGAGAGCTGCCGTTGATGTTCGGCAGCAGGGCGCTGCGCGCCACCCCCACCTGCGCGCTGGTTTGGCGCGCGGCATTGCGCAGTCCCACCGCGCCCAGGTTGTAGGCCAGGCCGCGCCGCAGCGCTCGCCGAGCGAAAGCTTGCCGGAAAACGGCATGGCCGTCGGTGCTGCGCGCGCTGCCGCTGTACGGTCCGGAAATCTGCACGCTGGGTTCAGCGTATTGACGCTGGTGGTGGTGCCCGGCACGGGCTGCTCGCGTCACGGCCGCGGACCGAGCCGCCCTGATTGTTGCGGCCCGATGGCCGGCAAGACGATCGCCTGCGGCTGCGGGGCCGGCGGCGGCCCCCGATCGGCGCCTGCGCGAGGCGCCGCCGCTCCGGCCAGCACCAGCAAAGAGCACAATGCTGCCGAATCGTTTCATGGCGTCTCTCGTCATTTCGAAATCGTCACCAGCTTGCGCATGGCGGCCACCAGTTGGCGCTGATGGGCCGCGGAAAGCGCCGCCAGTTGCTGCGCCTCGGCGCGCTGGGCGCGCGGCAGGGCGCGGCGAAACAAGCGGTCGCCGGCCTCGGTGCGCTGCACCCATTGCACGCGGCGGTCGCTCGGATTGCGCTGCCGGCGCAGCCAGCCGCGCTGCTCCAGGCCGTCGAGCACCGCCACCAGGGAGCTGGGGTCCAGGCCGCACAGCTCGGCCATCTCGTGCTGCGAAACATCGCCCGCGCCGGCAATGGCCAGCAGCCAGAACTCGCGCGACCGCAGCCCCAGCGGGGCCAGCGCCTGATCCAGGCGCCGGCGCGCTTCCAGCCAGATCTTCCAGTTGCAGAACCACAAGCCCGGGGCGCGGCCGGTTCCCAGCGGCCTTAGCCGCGGCCGCGGCCGTCTTTGTGGTAGGGCGACGCCATGGCTACAAGGTCCGCCGGAACAGCAGCGTGGCGCCCGACAGCACCACCACCGAGGTCAGCGTCAGCGCGAAGATATCGGTGGTCGACCGCGGCGATGCCCGACGTCCTTGAGCAGCAGCGTGCGGAAGCCGTGCACCGCGTAGGTGAACGGGTCGCATATCCGACATCACGCGCAGCCAGCGCGGAAAGCCGGCGATGGGATAGACCGCGCCGCTGGGAAAGAACAGCAGCGTGTTCAGCACGCCGAAAATGGCGCGCGGCACCAGCGGATCGCTGATGCGCGCCATGATGAAGAACATCATGCCGATCAGCGCGACGGAAGTGAGCGACCACCATCAGGGTCAGCTCCAGCAGGCGCACCGGCTCGAAGAAGTTCGGGCACCCCCGCCACCACCGCGCCCAGCACCAGCACCGTCTCTCCCGCCAGCACCGCCTTGATCACGCCCGAAAGGTTGAAGCCCAGAATCAGCTCCCATTTGGTGATGGGCGTCACCATGTAGCCTTCGTGCAGGCCGCGCGATTTGTCGTCGATGAACAGCATGCCGCCGCCGATCATGGCGGTGACGAAGATCGCCAGCGCCACCGAGCCGGGCAGCAGGTACTTGATGTAGTTGATGTAGGGATAGACTTCGACCACGTCGAGCGCCGCCTGGCTGCGGCTCGCGGGGCGCGACCTGCGGGCGCGTTGATGGAGGCCACCAGGTCGGACATCTGCGCGCCCACCGCGCCCGCCACCGAGCGGTCGGTATTGTCGGTGATCAGCGCCAGGTGCGGCTGGTGCTGCTCCAGCAGATCGCGCGAATAGTGCTGTGGGAATGATCGAGCACCCCGCCCAGGTCGCCCTTGCGCAGGTCGCTGGATGGCGGCGCCTTCGATCGGCGTAATCGGTCGGCAGGAAAGTGCGCGCATTGGCGCCCACCGCGCGCACGCGCTCCAGCACGTCCACCGATTCCGGTCCGCGGTCCAGGTTCACCACGCCCAGCTTGACGTTCTTGATATTGCCGCCGAACGCGTTGCCCAGAATGATCAACTGCACCAGCGGCAGCACCAGCGAGGCGAACATCAGCGCCGGGCTGCGGCGGAATTTGCGCATATCGCGCTCGACCAGGGCCAAGGCGCGTTTCATCGGGGGCCTCCTCGTTTGCCGCGGCGCCGGCGCGGAGCGGCCGCTTCGGCATCTCCGCCAGCCCGTGGCCGGTGTAATGCAGGAATACGTCGTCCAGGCTGGTGGATTGCACCGACAGGCTCTTCAGCTCCAGCTTGTGCTCGCGCGCCAGCTCGATCAATTCCTGCGCCGACGCCGGGCCGCGGTCGCTCGAAATGCGATAGGTCGCCGAGCCCAGCGCGCGCACCGACTTGCACCGCCGGCAGCGCCTCCAGGTCGGCCGCGCCGTGGGGCAGATCGGGCTCGAACTGCACTTCGATGCGGCTGGCGCCCGGCACCGACGATTTCAGCGCCACCGGCGTATCCAGCGCCACGATGCGGCCGCTGATCGACGATCGCCAGCCGGTCGCAGAGGCGGTCGGCCTCGTCCATGTAATGCGTGGTGAGAAACAGCGTGCGGCCCTGCTGCGCGCGCAGTTGCGTGATCATCTCCCAGACCGAAATGCGCGAGACCGGGTCGAGCCCGGTGGTGGGCTCGTCCAGAAACAGGATCTGCGGATTGTGCACCATGCCGCGCGCGATTTCGAGGCGCCGCCGCATGCCGCCCGGAAAGCGTGGCGGCCAGCGCGTTGGCGCGGTCGGCCAGGCCCACCGCTTCGAGCAGTTCCGCCGTGCGCTCGCGGCGCCGCGCGCCGGTGATGCCGTACAGCCGCGCGTGAATGCCCGATGTTCTCGGCGCAGGTGAGCTCGGGGTCGCTGGTCATGTTCTGCGGAATCACGCCGATGCTGCGCGCGCACCGCGTTGGGGTCGCGAATGATATCGTGCCCGGCCACGATCGCCGTGCCGCTGGTGGGCGGCACCAGCGTGGTCAGCATGCGGATCAGCGTGCTCTTGCCCGCGCCGTTCGGCCCCAGCAGGCCGAAGATCTCGCCGTCTTCGACCGTGAAGCTGACGTTGTCCACCGCCAGCAGCGCGCCGAAGCGCTTGCTGATGCCTTCGACGTCGATCGCCGACGCCGTTCTGCGATTGCGTTGCGCTTCCATGGCGGCTAATCCTTCACGCTTGCCGACCGGCGCGGGCGGCGGCAGCGCCGGCACCGGCAGCATCACCCAGGCGGTCATGCCCAGCGGCAGCTTGCCATCGGGATTGGCCACGCGCACGCGTATGGCGACCGTCTTGATATCGCGCTTGGTGCGGCTGACGTCGCGCTGCGTGGCGAAATCGGCTTCCACCGCTTTGTAGATCACCGGGCCGCTGACCTCCGCGCCGGAGGGCAGGCGCACGCGCAGAGTCTGTCCCATGGGGATGAGATCGGCGTAGGTCTCCTCCACGTCGGCATCCACCCAGGTGGAGCTCAGATCGAAGAGCGTGACGATCGGGCTGCCGGGGTTCACCACTTCGCCCTGCCGCGCCGCGCGCAGCGTCACGATGCCGCTGGCCGGCGCGTAGAATCCGGGTCTGGCCGAAGCGCGCCGCGGCCGCCGCGGCATTGGCCTCGGCCTGCGCCTCGGCGGCGCGCATGCGCGTCGGTCTGCCGCTGCTGCACCGGCACCTGCCGCTCCTGCTGCTGCGGCGTCGGCCAGCGCGGCCCGCGCCGCCGCCACCGCGCGCTGCGCGGCTTCGACCCCGGCCTGCGCCGCCGCCACCGCGCGCCGCGTGGCCGCCGCCGCCGGCTTGCGCCGCCTGCTCGTTGGCCTTGGCCGAATCGAGATCGGTGCGCGCCGTCACCAGGTCCTGCGGCGGGTTGATGTCCTTCTCGACCAGCGGCCGGATGCGGTTGAAATTGTCCTGCGCCTTGGCCACCGCGGCCTGCGTCTGCGCCACCTGCGCCTGCGCCTGCTGCAATTGCGCCTGGGACTGCGCCACCTGCGCCTGCGCCTGCTGCAGTTGCGCCTGGGTCTGCGCCACCTGCGCCTCGGCCTGCTGCACTTTGGTGGGCAGCGTACTTTCCAGCAGCTCCGTCTGCGCCGCCGACTGCTGCGCGTTGGCGCGGGCCTGCGCGATGGCGTGGCCGGCGGCGCCCTGGTCGGCGCGCAGTTCTTCCTGGTCGAGCACGGCGATCAGGTCGCCGGCCTTGACCCGTTGCCCGTCGTCCACCGCCAGGCTGACGATGCGGCCGGTGATCTTGCTGCCCACCACCACTTCGTTGCCGTCCACGGTGCCGGTCAGCACCAGCGTCTGCGGACGCGGACGCTCCACCCACCAGATAGCCGCTGCGATCACGACAACCACCAGCAGGAGTATCGCTCGTTTCATGCGGAACCTCATTAATTGAAAAGTCAAATTAATTGTATACCAAATCATTGTGAATTCGGAGAACGAGGCAGGTGGGGCAGGTTCCGGTTGGCTGATATCTGATGTAACATTGTGACGTTCTTCGAAGGAGGTACGGAAATGCGGACGTTTGCCGTTGCCGCGCTTTGCTTTCTGGCTGGATCCGCCGCCTATGCCCAGTTGGCCGCGCCCGCGCGGGAGATCCCGCTCTATGAAGGCGTCGCGCCCGGCTCGGAACACTGGAACTATCCGGAACGCGCCGCCGGCACTCCCGATAAGCCGCAGGCGCAGAACATCGTCCGCCCCGTGTTGCTCTACTACCCCGCGCCGAGGTCCAGCGCCGTGGGGACTGCGATCGTGATTGCGCCGGGCGGCGGCTTTCGCACCCTGATGATGTCGTATGAAGGCGTCGATGTCGCTCAGCGTTTCAATCGCATGGGGATTGACGCCTTTGTCCTGAAGTACCGCACGACTTATGTCGATGCCGATGGAAAGGCTGCCGCGGCGGGCTCGGGACCGCAAGCCGGACAGAATGTGCGGGCGATAGCCGAGGCCGATGGCCAGGAGGCCGTACGCCTGGTTCGCCGGCGCGCTGCGGAGTTCGGGGTGGCGGCGAACCGGATTGGCATCATCGGCTATTCGGCGGGCGGCGCCGTGACCCTCGCGACCGTTTACGGCCCCGCGGACTGCACGTCCCGATTTCGCGATCCCGATCTACGCCGCCGGCGCCGGTCCGAATCCGCCGCCGTCAGGCGCGCCACCGCTATTCATCGCGGTCGCGGCCGACGATCAGGCCGTCGGCTGCCAGGGCTCCATTGATCTGTTCATGGCCTGGAAGAAGGCCGGCGTGCCCGCCGAACTGCACGTCTTCCAGACCGGCGCGCATGGATTCGGCAAAAAGGGCGGCGGCGCCGACCACTACCTCGACCGCGTCGAGGAGTGGCTCAAGCTGAACGGCTGGCTGACGCGCGCCTCGGCCTGACGCAGTGACCGCGCTTAGCGGATCTCGACGTTGCCGGAATCGGCGCTGACATCCACCAGCGGTCCGCCCCCACGCAGCCTGCCGTTGATCTGGTGGTGCGAGATCGTGCCTTGCACCGTAACCTCGGGGGCCGTGACTCGTCCGCTGCTGGCGTGCGCCCGGATGTCGTAGCCGCCTATTCCGGCCAGCATAATGCTCACGCCGCCGGAATCGGTCCTCGCCCGGATCGGTGCCGGAGCTGCCTGGGTAATGCGGATGCCCCCGGAATCCGCGCCGGCATCGACGGCGCCTGAGATCTCCAACGCTTCGACTCCGCCGGAGTCGCCATGCGCATACACCGGGCCGCTCACGCGACGAATGTGGATTCCGCCCGAATCGGCCGTCGCCCGGACTTCTCCGCCGATCTCACTCGCGTTAATGCCCCCGGAATCGGTTTTGCAGTCGATCGGCCCCTTTAGGCCGCGGACGTCGATGCCCCCCGAATCGGCGCGCGCTCGCAAGCGGCTCTCCGCCGGCGCCTCTATCTCCAGCCGCATGGAAATGCCTCGCAGCAGGCTTTGATCCCGAACCACCACGCGGATGCTGTTGCCGCTTTGTTCGATGGGCGGATGCGCCTCGAGTTCGCGGATGCGGCCTTCGGCTCCGATCCCGCCGAACCAGCTGTCGCCCGCTTTGAGAATCCCACGGATGTGCACCGTCCCGGCGGGCCCCGGAACGACGACAATCCCTCCGGAGTCGGTAGCAAGGTCCAGATCCACCGGCCCGGTCACTTTCAGGGAACGCTCGAAAGAGCCGTTGACGCGCTGGGCGTACACCAGGGCCGCGGTGATCGCGAAAAGGCAGAACAGTCTCATGGAGTCCTTCCTGCAATGGACGTACGAACCCGAGCAAACGGTAGTTCCGTCAGATTCGGCGCCTGACGGCGGTTGGCTACGACCCCAGGACTTCGAGTGCTTTGAGGATCACGGGGTCGCGCTGGGCTTCGACCTGGTCGCCCTTTTCCACACCGAAGGCCTGATTGAAGATTTCGGTCTTGAGGCGGTTGGTGACGAAAGTGCGCTCGCTCGACCAGTCCGAGACCGTCGGCTGAATGCCGCGTTCGGAGGCGAAAACCTGAAATGCCGCCAGTACCTGCGGGGTCACTTCGAAATCTTCGGTGATTTTGTGGTCGCGCAGGTATTCGGTGGCGAAGTTGGTGAAGCTGGCACTGGCGTCGAGCACGGCCCGCAGGCGATTCATCTCCGGAGGGTAGACGACGTAATCGGGCGTGATGCCGCCTCCGCCGGTGACGGTGCGGCCTTTATCGGTGTGATAGGTGCCCTGTGTCTTGTCGTGTGAGGTAGTGCCGGCCAGTTCGAACCGCGCGGCGTCGAGCGGCTTCTGGATGGAGCGGCCGCTGGGCGTGTAGTAGAGAGCGGTGGTTAGCGCCAGACCCGTATTGGCGCTCAGCGGGAAGACGCTTTGCACCAGGCCCTTGCCGTAGCTGGGCTCCCCGAAAACCGTGGCGCGGTCGTGATCCTGCATGGCTCCGGTAACGATCTCGGCGGCGCTGGCGGTCTTCGCGTTCACCAGGATCGCCAGCTTGAAACCGTATGGTGTGGCGATCGAGGGCACGACTTCGGACTTTTCCGCGCTGTGGCGGCCGCGTACGGTGACGATCTTCTGCCCGGGCCGGAGGAACATCGACGCGGTATCGAGCGCCGCCGTGACCAGGCCGCCGGGGTTATTGCGGAGATCGAGTACCAGGCTCACGAGCCGGTCGCCGCCTAATTTTTCGATAGCGGCTTTCAACTCCCTGGCGGTGTTCTCATCAAAGCTCGATACCCGGATGTAGCCGATTCCCGCACCGAGGAAATAGGCACGGTCCACGCTCGGCGACTGCATATCCTGCGGCGTCAGGACCATGTGCTCGATGCGGGAACTACCGGGGCGGCGTACGTCGAGCTGCGCCGGCCGCTGGCGCGATTCGGAAAGCAGTTCGGTGATCTGATCGACGTCGAGCCGTCCGATGATGTAGCCGTTGACGGCCAGAATATCGTCGCCCGGTGCGAGTCCCGCCTTGGCGGAGGGCGTGCCGGGGAGAGTCTGGAGCACGATCACACGTCCAGGCAGCAGGGAGACCACAGTGCCGAAGCCCTTCTGCGTGGAGCTTTCCATCTTCTTGAGCTGATCGAATTGACCGGGGTCGAAGAAGACGGAATGCGGGTCGAGGCGGCGCAGCAAGCCGGGGATGGCGCCCTGGTAGAACGCCTGTTCCGAAGAGACAGGGTCGGCGGCGTTCTGCTCCACAATCGAATAGGCGTCGATAACCGACTTGATTTGTGCCGGAAGATCGTCCGCGGCTGAGAGCAGAGCGGCGGAGCACAGCAGGACTAGGATACAGCGAAGCATCAATCGGGCCAGATCCGGGCGATATCGATTTGGACGCCAGGGAAATGGTCCGGTTTCAACAGACCAGCTTTGAGGATGCCCATGGTGGGGAGGCTTGCCATGCTTCCCCCTATTCTATCGCGTGAACCGCGTAGCCCTCTTTTGCCGGTCGCGCTCGAGGGCCAGCTCGATCAGCCGGTCGATCAATGCTCCAAAGGCGATGCCGCTGTGTTCCCACATCTTGGGGTACATGCTGATTGAGGTGAAACCGGGGATCGTGTTGATTTCGTTGATGTAGAGCTTGTCCGTTCCGGCTTCGAGGAAGAAATCGACGCGCGCCATGCCCTCGCATTCCACGGCCTGGAAGCACTCGACGGCCAACCGGCGCAGTTCGTCGGTCTTGGCGGGCGTCAGGTTGGCGGGAACCTGCGTTCGGGCCTGGTCGAGCAGGTATTTATCGTCGTAATCGTAGAACTCGCGCGAGGGAAGGATCTCGCAGGGGAGGGATGCCTGCGGCTGGTCGTTGCCGAGCACCGCACATTCGAGCTCACGGCCCACGATGGCGCGCTCCACGATAATCTTGCGGTCGTACTGTGCGGCCAGGGCGAGGGCCTGTTCGAGTTCCCCGGCAGTATGGGCCTTCGAAATCCCGACCGACGAGCCGAGATTGGCCGGCTTGACGAACACCGGCAGCCCGAGGCGCTCGCGGATGGCCGCGGGATCCGACTGGCCGCGACGTACGGTCACGTAGTCGACAACCGGCAACATCCGTTCCGCACAGACACGTTTCATCAGCTCCTTATCCATGGAGACGGCGGAACCGAGCACTCCCGCGCCGACGTAGGGCAGCCCGGCCAGTTCCAGCAGGCCCTGTACCGTGCCGTCTTCGCCGAAGGTGCCGTGCAGCACGGGGAAGACGACGTCGATCTCCGGGTGGGCGCTGGGCTCGGGCAGGATCGGCTTGGGCTGCCACTTGCCCTCTTTGTCGATGAAGTATTCGATCTTCTCGTATTTCTCGGGGTCCATCCCGTCGAGGATGGCCCGCGCGGAGCGCACCGACACTTCATGCTCTCCGCTCCGGCCGCCATAAATGACGGCTACGCGTAATTTCATAGAATTCGCTTTCCCAAGCCGGACATGAAGAGCTCGACGGCGAGATCGGCCGTGCGGTTCACCTCGTCGATAACGGGGTTGACCTCCACAACCTCCATCGAAACCATGTTCCGGGAATCGCAGATCATTTCCATTGCCAAATGCGCTTCGCGGTAGGTGACGCCGCCGCGGACCGGGGTGCCGACACCGGGAGCGTCCTTGGGATCGACGAAGTCCATGTCGAGCGAAAGGTGGAAGCCGGCGGTGCCCTCGGAGGCGAGGCGAATGGCGTCTTCCATCACGGGGCGCAGGCCGCGCTCATCGATATCGCGCATGGTGAAGGCGCGCACACCGGATTCGCGGACGTGCGGGCGCTCCATCTGGTCCACGTCGCGCAGGCCGACAATCACGATGTTGCGCGGGTCGATTTTGGGCTTGTAGCCGAACAATTCGGAGAGCTCGGCGGGTCCCATGCCGGCGATGCAGGCGAGCGGCATGCCGTGGACGTTGCCGCTGGGGCTCGATTCGGGCGTGTTCATATCGGCGTGGGCGTCGAGCCAGATCAGGCCGGCGCGGCGGCCCTGTTCGCGGAAATATTGGGAGACGCCGCTCACGGTGCCGATGGCTACGGAATGATCGCCGCCGAGAACGAGGGGTATGACGCCGCGCGAGAGGGTTGCGCCGACCAGCGTGGCCAGTCGCTGGCACGTGCCCGCAATCTGCGGCAGGTACTTGGCGCGCGGGTGGCCTTCGGGCGAGGCTTCAGCCTGATCGACGGGCACGTTGCCCAGGTCTTCGACGGTATAGCCGAGGGAGGCGAGCCGCGCGTTGAGATTGGCGACCCGCATGGCGGAGGGCCCCATGTCGACGCCGCGGCGTCCCTGGCCCAGGTCGAGCGGCGCCCCGATGATGGCGATCTGGCTGCGGGGCATGCTAGTAGGGTAGGCCTCCCGGCCTGCCCCACCTGGCTTGTGCGCGGATGGTCGAAACTCCAGACATCAAAACTCCGCGTTACCGGGGGTGCGCGGGAAGGGGATGACGTCCCGGATGTTCTTCATGCCGGTCAGGTACATCATCATGCGCTCAAAGCCCAGGCCGAAACCGGCATGTTCGACGCCTCCGAAGCGGCGCAGGTCGAGATACCACCAATACTGCTCTTCGCTCATGCCGTGGGCGCCGCCGGAGCGGATCTTTTCGATCAGCACGTCGTAACGTTCTTCACGCTGGCTGCCGCCGATGATCTCGCCGATGCGCGGAGCCAGCACGTCCATGGCGGCCACGGTGCGGCCGTCGTCGTTGGACCGCATATAGAACGCCTTGATCTCCTTCGGGTAATCGGTGACGATCACAGGCTTCTTGAACAGCTCTTCGGTGAGGTAGCGCTCGTGTTCGCTCTGCAGGTCGGCGCCCCAGACGGTGGGGAATTCGAACTGGCGGCCGGACTTCTGCAGCAGGTCGATCGCTTCGGTGTACCTGATGCGCTCGAATTGACTGTTCACGAGCAGTTCGAGAGTCTTCAATAGCTCGGGTTCGTACCACTTGCTGAGGAATTCCAGATCGGCGCGGCACGAATCCATCACCTGCGTGACCTGGCTCTTGAGGAACGCCTCAGCGAGATCCTGATCGTCCTTCAGATTGCAGAAGGCCATCTCCGGCTCGATCATGTAGAACTCGGCGAGGTGCCGCGGCGTGTTCGAATTCTCGGCGCGGAAGGTGGGGCCGAAGGTGTAGACGTTGGCGAAGGCCAGCGCGAAGATCTCGGCTTCCAGTTGGCCGCTGACGGTGAGAAAGGTGCGGCGGCCGAAGAAATCCTGCGCCGGGTCGTACGGCTTGCCGTGATCGAGCGTCGAGACCTGGAACATGGAGCCCGCGCCTTCGGCATCCGAGGCCGAAATCAGCGGCGTATGGACATAGAGGAAGCCGCGCTCCTGAAAAAACTTGTGGATCGCCATGGCCAGCGCGTTGCGCACGCGCCACACGGCTCCGAAGGTATTCGACCGCGAGCGCAGGTGGGCGATCTCGCGCAACGTTTCGAGCGTGTGCTTCTTCTTTTGCAGCGGATATTTTTCGGGGTCGGCCGTGCCGAACATGGTGACCGCGCGGGCCTTCAGTTCGACGGACTGGCCCTTGCCGGGCGACGCCACGAGCTCACCCTCGACGGCGATGCAGGCGCCGGTGGTGATCGACGCCACCACCTCGGGCGCCACCACGCCGGAATCCAGCACCACCTGCAGGTCCGCAGGCGACGAACCATCGTTGAGCTGGATGAAGTGCACGTTCTTGCTGTCGCGCCGGGTCTTGACCCATCCTCTGGCAGTTACGCTCTCGCCGGGGGCGCGCTTCAGCAGGCTGCGGACGTATTCATTCGGTTGAATCATCGTAAAAAGAGCTAGAGATTTTCAAGACGGTCGAAGACTTCGCGGACGCCTTCGAGCGGGTTGGCGGTTTCGGGGCGCTCCTTGAGTTCGAGCAGGAGCGGAAACTGGTCGCCGCAACTCCGCAGGAGCTGCATCGTATTCTTCCAGTCGATGGTGCCGCCTTCGCTCAGAAAGGGGAACAGGTGCAGGTCTTTCGTGCCGTCGTTGTCGTGAATATGAGTGGAGCGGATACGGCTCTTCATCAGTTCGAAAGTGGATTCGACACCCGAGTGCAGATTCGCGTGGCCGCTATCGAAAACGAAATTGAGTTTGAGATGCGTGAGCTCTTCGAACTGCAGGAGCCGCTCGGCGCTCGAAAAATCGTTGGGAATGTTTTCGAGCAGCACTTCGACGCCGAACTGCCGCGCGAAAACGGTGATCTGTTCGAGCGCGGAAAACGCCGCGTCGATCTTTCGCATGTCGAATTCCTCTCCGCCCACGCCGAGGTGCTGGACGAGGTAGCGGAAGGGAATTGTTTCGGCGATCTCGATGGCACGCTTGATTTCATCCACCTGTTCGAGGCGGCGCGCTTTCACGGTTTCGGTAATACTGATGACGGAGTGCGGCCCGGAGCGTCCCCAGATTTCGTCGGTGTACATCGGCGAATGCAGCGAGTGGAGGCGAAGTTCGGAATCGCGGAACCAGTGCCCCAGTTCGGCAATCTGCGCTTTATCGCGGTAGTCCAGATGCTGCCGTGCGCAGAAGATCTCCACCGCCGGGATCCCGGCCTGGTGGATTTTCGCCAGCATCGCTGTAGTGAGCCGGTGGTTGACGAACAGGTGCGTGGAAAGTACATGATTCATCGGGTGGTCAATTTCCTTCCGCCGTTCCTTCATTGCGCGGGTCGGCAGCGCCTTCGAGCCAGCCGTTTTCGAATCGGATCGCGGCGCACTCGCCCTGTGCATTGATGCGCCGGATGGTGTAGCCGCGCTTTTCGAGAATCGCGATCGTATCAGGTGAGTAGCCGGGCTCCATGCTGAGCACGTCCGGCAGCCACTGGTGGTGGAATCGCGGCCAGTTGACGGCGTCCTGCACGTTCATGTTGAAATCGAGCACGTTCACGATGACCTCGAGGACCGTGTTGATGATGGTCGGGCCGCCGGGCGAACCGAGCGCGAGCAGCGGCTTGCCATCTTTCAGCACAATGGTCGGGGTCATGGACGAGAGCGGCGTCTTATGCGGCTGAATCGCGTTCGACTCGCCCTGGATCAGGCCGTACATATTGGCTTCGCCGGGCTTGGGGGCGAAGTCGTCCATTTCGTTGTTGAGCAGGAAGCCGAGGCCTTCCGCGGTCACCTTGCTGCCATAGCCGCCGTTCAGAGTGTAGGTCACGATGGCGATGTTGCCTTCGGCATCGGCCACGGAGAAGTGAGTGGTCTCGTTCGATTCGTGCGCGGAGAACTTCGCCGCGTGGATTTCGGTTGAAGGCGTAGCGCGCTCGGGATCGATCGAGGCCCGCAGTTTCGCGATGTACGCGGGGTCCAGCAGGCTGGTGAGCGGCACGTGGAAGAAATCGGGATCGCCCAGATTCTCGGAGCGATCGGCGAAGTAGCGTCGCATGGCTTCGGCCATGTAGTGAACCGTGGAGGCCGAGCCGGCGCCGGTCTTTTCGTAGCCTGTGCCTTCGAGCATGCCGAGCATCTGCAGGATGCCGACACCACCGGAACTGGGCGGCGGTGCAGTGACGATGTCGTATCCGCGGTAGCTGCCGGTAAGAGGCTTGCGCTCGATGGTGTGGTAGGCCTTCAGGTCCTCGAGCGTGATGAGGCCGCCGTGTTCGCGCATGTCGCGGGCGAGGATTTGGGCGGTTTCGCCTTCGTAGAAATCTTTAGCGCCCTGCCGCTGGATGCGGTCGAGCGTTCGGGCGAGGTCGGGCTGCACGAAGGTTTCGCCGGCTTCATAGAATTGACCGCCGCGCAGGAAGATGCGGTTCGATTCGGGGAAGCGGCCGAGGCTCTTGGCCGCGTTGCGAAAGCTTTGTGCCTGCGCGTAGGACAGCGGAAAACCTTTCGATGCCAGTTCGTAGGCGGGGCGGACGAGATCGGCCCACGGTTTCTTCCCGTACTTTTTCGACGCATATTCGAAGCCGCTGACGCTGCCGGGCACGCCCGAGGCGCGGTAGCCGATCATGCTATCCTGCGTCGCTTTGCCCGAGGCATCGAGGTACATGTCGCGCGACGCGGAGCCGGGCGCGCGTTCGCGGAAATCGAGAAATGTGGTACGGCCGTCGGCCAGGCGGATCAGCATGAAGCCGCCGCCGCCGAGGTTGCCGGCGTAAGGATGGGTGACGGCGAGGGCGAAGCCCACAGCCACCGCGGCATCGATCGCATTACCGCCGCCTTCGAGAACTTTTAATCCGGCTTCGGTGGCGTGACGCTCTCGTGTGACCACCATGCCGTGGCGCGCGCGTACCGGCTGCGCGGCCCAGAGAGGTGCGGAAACCGCGAACAGGAGAAGAGCAGCAGTGCGGCGCATACACTGATTCTACTATGCGGCTCCGCGTGGGCCGGCGCGCCATCGACAACTGGAACTAGCCGGCGAGAGCGACGCGGGCCAGGAGCTTCGCTTGCGGCGGCGCGGTGACCACCTGCAACGCAGCGGCGCCGAGGAAACGTACCACGACGGCCGCGTCCACCTCCTGAATCAGGTGGCCCGCCAGCGTGCTCGATGAGGCATGCGGATAGCTGCGGATGACGTCGAGCACCAGTTGCTTGGGTGCGCCGCGCTCTTCCGAGACCGCCACGAGCAGGTCGCCTGGCTCCAGCCTGATGGAACGCTCGCGGTAGGACGTGCGTGACGAGAGTCCGAGTACCGTCCCGGTGGTTTCGAGTTCGAGAGCCACTTCCTCTTTGTGGCGGATCAGCAGCGGGGGCTCGTGGCCGGCATTGACGTACTGCATTTTATGGCGCAGGGTGTCGATGCGGGCGGAGAACATGGTGGCATAGAAGTCGTCGGGCGAAAGGTCGCAGACCATGCGATTGAGGTCGTGCACGAGCGACGAGATGCGGCCGCGATTACTGAGTCCGAAAGCCCGCAGAGAGGCCTGCAGGCCGGCCATGATGATGGCTGAAGAAATGCCGCGGGTCGAGACATCGCCCACTGAGAGCAGCAACGACGACGGTTCGGGCGCCACAAAGTCGAAGAAGTCCGAGCCCACGTCTCCGGCTTCCCGGCACGCGCCGAAGTAGTCGAGTCCTCGGACCGGGTTGAGACGGCCGGGCAGGAAGCGGCGCTGCACTTGTCGCGCGGTTTCCAACTCCGCTCGAGCTTCGCGCAGGCGGCCGATACTGCGAGCCACGGTAGAGGCCAGCCGGTCGTCGGTCATCAGGGAGGAAATATGAGCGGCGAGACCCGCGACGAGACCGCGATCATCCATGGTGTAAGGTTCGCCACAGTTTCGTGGGCCGAGAGCGATGACCGCGAGATTCTCACCTTCGAACTGCACGGGGCAAAGGATGCCGGCGGCGTCCGTGCCGGCGGGTCCTCCTTGAAGCTGGGCCGAAAGGCTGGCGAGTCCGGCATCGACGCGGGACTCTTCGCCATAGGTATAGAGAGGCAGGAGGCTCGTACTGACTCGGCTGACGACGATCGCCCACGCACAATCGACCGTTTCGGCCAAGTCCGAGACCAGCTGCGAGATGATTCCGGGCAAGGTTTCCAGGACGTGGAGGTTGCTCATACTATCACTGACGGAGCGGGCGGCCGGTTTGCGGGTGAAGCGAATGTAAAGTTGAGTAAATACTACTCTTGTCGCAATGCAGCCATCGGATCGGTGCGAGTGGCGCGGCGCGCGGGGATCGAGCAGGCGAGCGCGGCGGTGACCGCGACGGTCGCGGCGGCGATCCACGTTGCCGCGGAGTGGCCCGGTTCGAGGCCAGGCAGGAGGCTGCGAAGCGTTTGCATCGCACCCCAGGCGGCAGCGAGTCCGAGGACGAGCCCGACGGCGACCGTGCGGCAGCCTTCGCGTAAGATCAGTGCGAACACGGCGCCCGGCGTTGCGCCGACGGCCATGCGGATGCCGATTTCCTGCGTGCGCCGCGACGTTGTGTAAGAGATCACACCGTAGACTCCGGCGGCCGAGAGGATCAGCGCGAGAGCGGCGGTGATCCCAAGCAGCAGCATCAGGAAGCGGCGGCCGGCGACGGAATCGGCAATCAGGTCGCTCAGAGAAGCGCTGAGCAGCACGGGCTGGTTGGGGTCGAGCGCGGCAATTGCGCGGCGGATGGCGGCGGCCATTTCCCCTTCGGGGCGTGCCGTGCGAACGACCACGAAGGCGGAACTCTGCATGGCCGCGGCAGATAGATAGACGTTGCCTTTCTCGGGTTCGTCGAGCGCGGCATGAAGAGAACTGGAGACCACTCCGATTACGCGCTTCCAGTTGTGCGGATTCTCGGGAGTGCAGTCCACACAGAGGCGCTGACCGACGGCTGAGGCGCCGGGCCACAGACGGCGAGCCACCAGCGTGTTGACGATAGCGGAATCGTTCGCGGGAGCCATTTCGTCGTCGCGGAACCAGCGGCCTTCGAGCAGCCGGACGCCCATGGCCTGAAGGTAGTCGCCGCCGGCGACATCGATCTCGGAAACGAGCGGCTGGGAAGTGCCGATTTCGCCCAGGCTCACCGAGCCGCCATGATTTTCGCCGCTGAAGGGCAGGGCATCGACGGTGCCCGCACTCTCGACGCCGGGCAGTGCGCGGACAGCGTCGAGAATGCGGTGGTAGAAGACGGCGCGCCGTTCGGGATCGCGGTAGCGTTCGGGAGCGGGAAGGACGACGGAGGCGATTGCTCGTCCGCCGGTGAAGCCGGGGTCGATCGAGACCAGGCGGCGGAAACTCGCCAGCACTTGTCCGCCGGTCACGACCAGCAGGACGGAGAGCGCGACCTCTGCCGCGACCAAAGCGGAGCGCACGCGGTCGCGGCGGCCCGCGGCGGCGCCTCGCGAGACCAGGGCATTCGAAGCGGCCATGCGGAGGGCGGGAACGATCCCGAACAGGATGCCGTTGACGAGAGCAATCGCGAGCGCGAACGCGAAGACGCCGGTGCCGGCGCGAGCCGCAGCCAGGCGCGGGATGCTCACGGGCGCAATCGCCGGCAGCACCTGCCACGCGGCGGCGGCGAGGAGATAGCCGGCGACTCCGCCCAGGACAGCGAGCACGCAGCTTTCGGTCAGCAGTTGGCGGACGATGCGTCCGCGTGCGGCGCCGACGGCCATCCGCACCGCGATTTCGTGGCGCCGCGCGAAACCGCGGGCCAGCAGAAGATTTGCTACGTTGGCGCAGCCGATCAACAGGAAGAGCGCTGCGGCGGCCATCAGGAGCCAGAGGCTTCGCCCGGCCGCACCGAGATAGCGATCGCGGAGGCG
This sequence comes from Terriglobia bacterium, assembly GCA_963796675.1. GTDB lineage: Bacteria > Acidobacteriota > Terriglobia > Bryobacterales > Bryobacteraceae > CAWCDJ01. Next base: position 225,860 of record CAWCMS010000005.1, on the reverse strand, counting down.
GTTGACCACAAGGACGCGGTCGCGATTGAGCGCGGGGTAATCATGCGCCAGCGCGGCAGTGGCTGCGGCGACATCCTGACGAGCCGCTTCGAGCGAGACGCCGGGAAGCAGGCGGGCGACGGCCCCGAGTCCGGCGGCGGGATTGGCTGCGGGGGTGAGTGGCGCGGCCCAGAACTCCACATAGGGCGATGGTGTGTGCGCGGCCTGGCGTCGTAACGGAAAGTTGAAGCCGGGCGGCATCACGCCGATCACCAGGCAGCCGTGGCCGTTGATCGTGACGGTGCGGCCGACGATGGAACGGTCGGAGTGGAAACGGCGCGCCCACAGGCCGTAGCTGAGGATCATGACGTCCGGATGACCGGGCTGATCCTCGGAAGGGAGAATGTTACGGCCGAGCATGGGGGAGACGCCCAGCACGCCGAAGAGCGCCGCATTCGTGCGCAGGCCGTAAAGGGCCTCGGGAGCGGAAGAGGCATCGCCTCCCAGATCGAAGACGGCGTTTCCGTAGACGCCCAGCGGACCGAGAGTGCGGGTCCGCCGCGGCAGTTCGCGCGTATCGTTCCACACCACCCAATCGCCCTGCGACTGCGCCTGCATGCGCGGATACTCACTGCGGAATTGGACGAGCTCCGCTGGACGCGCATAGGGCAGTGGATCGATCAGCACCGCCTGAATCGCCGCGAACACTACGGCGGTGGCGCCCACGCTGAGCGCGATCGAAACCAGGGCGATGCCGCTCGGCAGCGGATTGCGCCGCAGCAGGCGGAGGGCGATGCGGAGATCCGTCGCGAACGGCACGTGAACCGATTCTACGCTTTCGGAATCATGCCCGGCTGAGGCGCGGCCGTCTTCCGGCATACAATTCGTTCAGGGGTTGGACTCTGTATTGCAAGGCCTTGTTGGCCGGCAGGTGGGGACTGTGGGCGAAAACATTCAGGCAATCGAAATCATATTCCTGTTGCTGCTTGCCTTTGTCATTGTCTTTGCCGCCCTGGCGCGAAGACTGGAGACGCCGTATCCAATCGTGCTGGTGGTGGCGGGGCTGCTGCTCAGCTTTATTCCGGGGGTGCCGCGGGTTGTGCTCAACCCGGAACTGATCCTGGTGGTGGTGCTGCCCCCCTTGCTCTACGGGGCCGCCTGGACGATTTCCTGGCGGGATTTTCGGTACAACCTGCTGAGTATCTCTTCCATGGCGATCGGGCTGGTAGCCTTCACGGTAGCCGGAGTGGCTTTGGCGTCGAGCCGTCTCTTCCCAGGCTTCGACTGGCGCACCGGTTGGGTGCTGGGAGCGGTGGTGGCGCCGACCGATGCGGTAGCGGCGACTGCCATCGCCACGCGCCTGGGGCTGCCGCGGCGCGCTTCGGACCTGCTCGAAGGCGAGAGCCTGGTGAACGACGCGACGGGTCTCCTCGCGCTCCAATTCGGTATCGCGATGGTGTTCCACGGTGAGACGCCTACCGTCTGGGAAGGGCTGTCGCGGATGCTCTACCTGATTGTGGCCGGGATCGCGGCGGGTTTCGTGGTGGGGAAGATCGTGAACTGGCTGGAGCGGTGGATCGACGACGCGCCGATCGAGATCGCCTTCAGCCTCCTGGTGCCATACGCGAGTTTCCTGGCGGCGCAGGCAATCAATGCATCGGGCGCGCTGGCGGTGGTGGTGACCGGATTGTATCTCAGCCGGCGCAGTTCGCAGTTCTTTTCTCCGGATGTGCGCCTGCAGGCCTTCGCCGTATGGGAGTCGTTGACTTTCATCCTGAACGGGATCGTGTTCGTGCTCGTCGGCCTGCAACTGCCGTACGTGCGGGCGGGAATCGAAGGAATGGGCATGCGGCAACTGCTGGTTTACGGCGCCATCTTCAGCGTTTTGGTGATCGTGCTGCGGCTGGTATGGGTGTTCCCGGGGGCGCGGCTTTCCTTTTTCCTGCGCAGGCGCCTGCTGGGGCAAAGTGAGAATCGGCCGACGGACCGCCAACTTTTCGTGGTCGGTTGGACCGGGATGCGGGGGGTGGTTTCGCTGGCGGCGGCGATGTCGCTGCCGGTGGTGATGGCGGGAGCACGCCCGTTTCCGCATCGCAACCTGATCGTTTTTCTGACGTTCAGCGTGATCCTGGTGACGCTGGTGCTGCAGGGACTCACGCTGCCGAAGATCATCCGCGCACTGGGGCTCGCCGGATTGCAAGGCGGCGAGTGCGAAGAGTCGGAGGCGCGCCGCATCGTGACGGAGGCGGCCCTCGAAGAGCTCGACCAGTTGCGCGCTGAAGACGACGACCGCTTCCGGCCGGTGTATGAGGACCTCGAACAACATTACCGGCAGCGGCTTTCCGCGCTCGGCAGGCACGAATCCGGGGGCCATGAGGGCGGCGACTTGTATGTGCGGTACCTCCATCAGCAGCGCCGGCTGATGGGTGTCGAACGGCGGACGGCGATCGGGCTGCGCAATGCCGGCCGGATCCGCGACGAAGTACTGCGGCGGATCGAGCGCGAACTGGATCTGGCTGTGTCGCGGATCGAGGAGATGCGGGAAGATGAGGATCCCCCGGGCGGCTCGCCTTTACCGTGCTAATGTAGTGCGTCTGAAATTTGTGGGGCGGTCAATCTTGGCCGCAGCCGCCTTTCCAGGCGGCTGGACCCGCTGGAAAGCGGGTCCGCGGGCAGAATTGCCCGCCCCACATGCTGCTGGCATAATACACATTCTGTTTGACGCACTACACGAGTTCGGCCAGTCGCGCGGCTTGAGTCAGCAGGTAATGGCGCTCGGGGAGGCTGGCGGTGCCGCCGGCCGCGGCGCGGTAGTGCTCGATCGCGCTTGCGCGGTCTCCCTGGAGTTCCAGCAGATGCGCGCGTACCGCGGACAGGCGGTAGTGGCCCGCAAGTCGCGCATCGGCTGCCAACGCATCGAGCAGTTCCAGTCCGGCCGCGGGGCCGGAGACCATCGCCACCGCAATCGCGCGGTTGAGCTGCACTACGGGGCTCTCGGACATCTGCTTGAGCAGATCGTACAACGCAAGGATCTGCGGCCAATCGGTCTCTTCGACACGCGGCGCTTCGTCGTGGACCGCGGCGATGGCGGCCTGAAGCTGATACTCGCCGATGGCTCCCTTGCCGAGAGCCACGGTGAGAAGCGCGACGCCTTCGGAAATCAGGGCGTGGTCCCACAGGCTCCGGTCCTGCTGAGTGAGAGGGATCAGTTCACCAGCGGGCCCGGTGCGCGCGTGGCGCCGGGCGTCGGTCAGCAACATGAGGGCGAGCAGTCCGCCCGCCTCCGGGTCGTCGGGGAGCAGGCGGTGGACGGCGCGCGTCAGGCGGATCGCTTCGGCGGCGAGTTCGGGGCGCTGCAGGTTGGCTCCGGCACTGCTGGTATAGCCCTCGTTGAAGATCAGGTAGAGCACGTGGAGCACGGCGCGAAGTCGCGCGGCGCGCTCGGCGGGGTCGGGAAGCCGGAACGGCACTCCCGAGGATTTGATCGTCTGCTTGGCGCGGCTGATGCGCTGCGCCATGGTGGCTTCGGGGACCAGGAACGCGCTGGCGATTTCGGCCGTGGTGAGTCCGCCGACAGCGCGCAACGTCAGGGCGATGGCGGACGCGGTGGTCAACGCGGGATGGCAGCAGAGGAAGATGAGCACGAGGGTGTCGTCTTCGTCGGGCGCCGTGCCGGGGTCGATTGGGTAAGTGAAGCAGTCAGCAAGGGAAGCGGCCGCGGTCTCGCGGGCGCGGCGGGCGGATTCGCAGCGCACTTGATCCGTCCAGCGGCGCGAGGCGACCTGAATGAGCCAGCCGCGCGGATTATCGGGAAGACCTTCGTGCGGCCATTGTGTGGCGGCAGCGAGCAGCGCTTCCTGAACGGCATCCTCGGAGCCGTCGAAATCCCGATAACGGCGAATGACCGCGCCGAGCACCTGCGGCGCCAGTTCGCGCAAGAGGTGCTCGACGCGGGCATCCGCGGGTGGTTCCGTCACAAGAGATCGTCAGGCGGGCCGCTCATTACCTGCCGCACTTCGATCGGCATTCCCATGGGCCTGCCGTCCTGCCCCGGCGCAGACGACGCGCGGGCGGCAAGCCGGTAGGCCTGCTCGGGAGTTTCCACGTCGACGATCCAGTATCCCGCGAGGAACTCCTTCGACTCCGGGAATACGCCATCGGTCACAGGTGCGCCGTCCTTTCCGGCGCGGACGATGGCCGCCTCCTGCGGACTTGCCAGGCCTTCGGCGGAAACCAGCTCTCCAGACTTGCGGAGCGCCTGATTGAGGTCGATCATGAAACCGATGTGGGCCTGAATGGCCTCCTTCGGCCACGAGCCGAACGAGTCGTAGCCCGTCTTCGGGCAGTGCATCATCAGGATGTACTTCATGGCAGCATCTCCTCTCGATTTTCGCACCGGATCGGTGCGTTTTCGTAAAGGAGTCGGAGCCGCCCGGGCGATATCGACATGGGTGCGAAAAAAGTTCCGGGAATCGTCGCGGCCCCGTTCCGGCTTCAGGCCCCGCGCAGCTTGCGCTTCCATTCGAACAATACGATGCCTGCCGCCACGGACACATTGAGCGAAGAAATCTTGCCCGACATGGGGATGCGGACCAGTTGGTCGCAATGCTCGCGGACCTGCTCGTGCAATCCCTTGCCTTCACCGCCGAGGACGATGGCGGTGGGGGTGCCGTATTCGATGGCGTCGTAATCGGCCGCGCCGCGCTCGTCCAGGCCGTAGATCCAGAAGCCGCGCTCTTTGAGGTCATCGAGCGCGCGGTTGACATTGGTGACGCGGGCCACCGGCAGGTACTCCAGTGCTCCGGCAGCCGCCTTGGCGGCGACGTCCGTCAATCCAGCGGCGCGGCGCTCCGGGATGATCAACGAACCGGCGCCCGCCGCGTGCGCGGTGCGGATGATCGCGCCGAGATTGTGCGGGTCCTCGACGCCATCGAGCACCACGACCAGTTCCGCGGCGGCGGCGGAATCGAGATCGGCATACTTGCGTGCGGCGCCCATCGCCACCACGCCCTGATGTGCGCTGGTGCCGGCCAGGCGGTCGAGCGACGAACGCGGCTCGAAGCGCACCGGGGTCCCGGCACGGCGGGCCAGGTCGATGACTTCCTGCAGGCGCGGACCTCCGGCGCCTTGCGCCACAATGACGCGGTCGAGCGGATGGCCGGCGCGCAGCGCTTCGGTTACGGGATGAATACCGCTGAGGATCGCCATTAGTCTTCGGGCATCACCCCGAGGCCGTTGTTGAAGCGGTTCGTGAAGTTCGCCATGGCGGCCACCAGGGTGATTTCGACTACCTGTTCATCGCTGAAGTATTCGAGCAGCGTAGTGCGGGTTTCGCTGGCGTCCGCGTCCTGCGTGAGTTCGCGCGCGTAGCGGATGGCGGCCCGTTCGGCGTCGGCGAACTCCTGGTCCTGCTCGGTCTGGATGGCGCGGAGCTCCGCTTCGGTGACGCCTGCCTTGCGGCTGCTGGCGACGTGGGCGGCGGTGCAGAAGGCGCACTCGTTGGCGTAGGAGCAGGTCAGATAGACCAGCTCCTTGACGCGGCGGTCCACCGAGCCGGGGCCCACGATGGAGCCATAGAAGGGGACGAAATTCTTGAGCACCTCGGGCCGGTGCGCCATGGCGCGGAAGAAGGGGCTCGGCTTCTTCGATTTCGTTTCGAGCTCGGCCAGAAATTCATTCCGGTCCGGTTCCACGAGCTTGATCGCTGCGGTCATAGGAACCAGTATAGTGTGCAAAACGTTCCAGGAATGCGCGATCGCCTTCGACGAAATCGAATGTGGGGAGATTGGCGCGCGGTTCCCACCGCATCTCGTGGAAGATCAGGTTGCGGGGCTCGCCGGTGTAGCTCTCGATACGAAAAAAAATAAGCTCGATCGGGTGTTTGCCGGGATAGGCGAACTCGTAGCGCTCGACCTCCCCGCCTTGCGCGCCGGTGATGCCTAGTTCCTCATCAAGTTCGCGGGCGAGAGCCTGCGCCGGTGTCTCCCCAGGTTCGACCTTGCCGCCCGGAAACTCCCACTTCAGGGCGTGCGACTGCTGGGGAGTCCGACGGCAAATGAGAATGCGGCCGCTGTTTTCGATGACCGCCGCGACAACCTGAACCATGCCAGTATTGAAGCATAGGATGTACCCGGAACGCCTGCTCGATCATTTTCAGAATCCGCGCAACGTGGGGGAACTCGCTCCGCCGGCAGTCACTGTCGAGGTGTCGAACCCGGCCTGCGGCGACATTCTGCGGCTCTCGGTGCGGTTCGAAAACGGCGCGGCGGCGGAGGTGCGGTACAAGGTTCGCGGCTGCACGGCGTCGATCGCGGCGGGCTCGGCATTAACCGAGTGGCTGATGGGAAAATCGCGAGCCGAAATGGCGGGGTTCGAGGCGGTGTTCGTCGATGACGCAGTGGGTGGCCTGCCCGCCGAATCGAAGCACGCGGCGGCGCTGTGCCGCGACGGCGTGCGTGCGCTGCTGAAGGCCGCGGTCTAAGGTAGAATGCCTCGTGGAGGACTCCCTATGCACCGATCCGCACTCTTGATTCTCGCCGCTGCTCTCGCCGGGCCGCTCGCGGCGCAGACCAATCCCGCCATCGCCGAGGCGAAGCAGATGTATGAAGGCGTGAAGAACAACCTGATCAAGGCCGCCGAGAAGATGCCGGAGGGCGACTACAGCTATAAGCCCACGCCGGAGCAGCAGACTTTCGCACAGCGCATTGCCCACGTGGCTGGTCAGGCGCGAGGATGCTCGACGTTGATGGGCGATCCGAAGACGGTGGATACCTCGAAGATGGAGAAGGTGGCGCTGGTGTCCGCGCTCAAACAGTCCTTCGATATCTGCGATGCGGCGTGGGATTCGATGAACGATAAGACTGCCGCGGAGATGGTGGCAGGGCGTGGCGGCCAGCGGTCGAAGCTCGGCGTGTTGATCGGCAACACCAACCACGATAGCGAGATGTACGGCTACATCTCGGTGTATTTGCGGCTCAAGGGTCAGGTGCCGCCGTCGAGCGAACACGGCCGCATGTAGAGTCCGCAAGACAAATGAGTGCCGTTCCGCTGGTCCTGTTTGCGGCGATTCAGCCGACGACCGAAGCCGATGCGGTGCGGCTGGCCGAAGGGCTTCGGAAGGTGACCGCGGAGGATCCCGGCTTTCGGATCGATCGCGAGGAGCAGACCGGCCGGATGGTCCTCCGCGCGGCGGACGTGCAGCAACTCGAAGCGATTCTCGAGCGTCTGAAGCGCGAATTCCACGTCGCTGCGGCGGTTGGCAGTTTTCAGGTGGCCTACAAGGAAGCGCTCACGCGAACGGCTGAGGGCGAAGGCCGGTACGTCGATCCGACCGCCGGCCGCAAGCAGTACGGGCATGTGAAGATCCGGCTGTTGCCGGGCGCCCAAGGCACCGGATATCTCTTCGAGAGCCACCTCGCCGGGGGTTGGATTCCGGAAACGTTGATCCGGGCGGTCGACTCGGGCATTCAAAAGGCGGGAGAGCGGGGCGTGCTGGCGGGCTATCCGCTCGACGATTTCCGGGCGGAACTGTACGACGCCTCCTTTCACGAAACGGATTCCACCGAGATGTCGTTCCAAAGGGCGGGGCACCTGGCATTCGAGGACGCCGCGGCGAAGGCTGGAGCGGTGCTCCTCGAACCTGTCATGGCAGTCGAAATATCGGTGCCCACCGGCGCCGCGGCAGACGTGATCGGCGATTGGACTGCACGTCGCGGCCGGATCGGTCGGATGGAGCAGCGCGGAACGGGGCAATTCATTATCGGCGCCGCCCCGCTCGCGGAGATCCTCGGCTACACAAACGAACTTCGAGCGCTCACCGCGGGTCAAGGGGCGTACCTATCGAAATTTCTTCGATATGAGCCAGTACCCCTCGGCGGCGAGGACGATCCAGACCGCGTCGCACCCGTGTGCTCGCCGCTTGCTCCCAGGCCGAAGGGCAAATCGTCCGTTGTCGGCCTGCCGGAACCCGTCGACTAGGCTGAAAGCGGGGCCCACCAGGCTCCTCACTTCGCGTACCAGTCGCGCAGGCGGACGTCGATGCCGGTGCCTTCGAGGGCCTTGGCGAATACCTGCGTGTCCTGGCCGCGGTAGTGGTAGGGATAGACGATCGCGGGATGGAAGGCTTTGACGGCGTCGGCCGCGGCCTCGGGCGTCATGGTGAACGGCAGGTTCATGCAGACGAAGGCCACGTCGATGTTCCGCAGGCCGCGCATTTCGGGGGTGCCTTCGGTATCGCCGGAGAAATAGAAGCGTTTGCCTCCGTAAGTCAAGATGTAGCCGTTGCCGCGTCCCTTGGGATGGTAGAGGGTGCCGTTGGCGGCGGGCTTCAGGTTGTACATGGGGATGGCTTCCACGGTGAAGTCGCCGATCGACTTCGTCTGGCCGTTGCCGATGACCGTCGCCCCGGTGACCTTTTCGGCGACCGCCGCAGGCGCGAGGATCACAGTGTCCGGCTTCTTCAATTTCGCGACCAGATCCGGAACCATGTGATCGCCGTGGATATCGGTGATCAGGATGTAGTCCGCCTGCGGCAGACCGTCATAGGAGCCTTGCGCGGGGTCGACGTAGAGAATCTTGCCTCCTGCCCGAATGAGCAGGCTGGCATGTTGAATGGGGGTCAGTTCCAGAACGCCGGCCGAGGTGGAAAACTTCTCGGGCGCCGCCGCGGCGAGCAGGGCGGCCGGCAGAAGCAGGGCTGCTGCGAGCAATCTCATAAGTGCGATTGTACAGCTAGAAGACGTTGCGGATGAGGTAGATGGTGCCGTCCACGATGAGCAGCGTGAAGGCGATCCACAGCAGCAGGGCAAGCCGCAATTGGCGCTCGCTCGGAGCCGTACTGATGCCGATGGTGTTGTGAAGCAGATCCATCAGGGAGGCGAACCAGCCGCTCGGAATCAGCCGGAGCAGGATGGCTGCTGCCAGCGCGATCAGCAGAAGGTTGAAGAGCAGCAGTAAAAGCATCGATAGTTACAGTATGGACGAGCTTCGGGCGTCCGGAGCCGGGGCTTGGCCAACCGGTCAGTTGAGATAGCCGCTCCGCAAACTTCATAATGGAAAGGAATGCCCCACGACGATCGCGGGATCGCCATAGCCGCCACCTTTACCGCTGAAGCCGTTCAGCCGGCCCTCTCTTTCTGGCTGGGTCGGCTCGGCCTCGATTGGGAGATCCGTTTCACCGGCTACAACCAGATTTTTCAGCAGCTTCTGGACCCCTCGGGCCACTTCGCTGCGAATCGCGGCGGGTTCAACGTTGTGCTGCTGCGGCTCGAAGACTGGCTGCATGCCGGGGTTCCGGCGCAGGTCCGGCGTTTCGTCGAGGCGTCCCGGTCGTCGACGGCCGCTCCGCTGATCGTCGCCGTCTGCCCCTCCACCGCGGAGCATGCCGCCGCCCTCGCGCCCCTCGAGTGCGATCTGGTGACGTCACTCCAGAACGTCCCTTCGATCTACACCATCACCCCGTCCGAAGTCCAGGCGCTCTACCCGGTGGCGGAAATCCACGACCCGCACGCCAACGAACTGGGGCACGTACCGTATACGCCGCTTTATTTCGCAGCGCTGGCCACTGCCATCGCGCGCAAGATCCACGCCATCAGCGCTCCGCCGTTCAAGGTCATCGCCCTCGATTGCGACGAGACGCTCTGGTCGGGCATCTGTGGCGAGGACGGCCCCAGCGGTGTGGTGCTCGATCCGCCCCGGCGCGCCCTCCAGGAGTTCATGGCCGCGCGGCGCCGCGCCGGCATTTTGCTCGCGCTCGTCAGCAAGAATAATGAGGCGGACGTCTTCGATACGTTTCGCGCCCACCCGGAGATGCCGCTTCGGCTGGAGAATTTCGCGTCCCTCCGCATCAACTGGCAGTCGAAGAGCGGCAATCTGGCCGAGTTGGCCGACGAGTTGGAGTTCGGGTTCGACAGCATCATCTTCGTCGACGACAATCCCAAGGAGTGCAATGAGGCGCAGGCCGCCCTCCCCGAGGTGCTGGCTCTGCCTCTGCCTCCAGAGCCTGCGGAGATTCCCGCGTTCCTGTCGCACGTCTGGGCCTTCGACCGCGCCCGCGTGACCGATGAAGACCGTCGCCGGCCGGAGCTTTACGCGCAACGGGCCGAACGCACGCGAGCCCAGCGCTCCGCCGCCAGCCTGGAAGAGTTCCTCGCTTCGCTCGATCTCAAGGTTACGATCTCACCCGCTGCGCCCGCGCAGCTTCCGCGGATTGCGCAGCTCACGCACCGCACCAACCAGATGAACGCCACGCTGGTCCGCCGCAGCGAGAGCGAGTTGCAGTCGCTCGAGGCCGAGGTACTGGCGGTCGAAGTCACCGATCGGTTCGGCAGCTACGGGCTCTCGGGCGCGATGGCCTTCCGCTCGAACGGAAAGGCCCTGGTGGTCGATACGTTCCTGCTGAGCTGCCGCGCCCTGGGCCGCGGCGTCGAGCACCGCATGCTCGGGCACCTGGGCCGCATCGCGCAGGAGCGCGGTCTGCCCTGGGTCGAGGTTCCCTTCGTGGAAGGGCCGCGCAACCGTCCGGCCGCGCTTTTTCTCGAGTCGCTCGCCGCGCCTGGCCCGGGAGGCGTCTTCCGCCTGCCTGCCGCCGCGGAGTATCGCTCGACCGCCGCGCCCGCGCCCGCAAGCCCCGAATCGGAGCAGCCCGCCCGGCCTGCTGTTCCGCGGCGCCGCGCTCCGTACCTCGAAATCGCTACGAAGCTGCGCACGCCTGAAGCGATCCTTGTTGCGATTCGCGGCGCCGCGCCGGTTTCCGCCGGGGCCCACGCCGCCGCCGATCCGCCGCGCACGCCGCTCGAACGCGAACTGGCCGAGCTGTGGGCCGGACTGCTGAACGTGCCGGCCGTGGGCGTCCACGACAACTTCTTCGAACTCGGCGGACACTCGCTGCTGGCGGTGCAACTGCTCTCCCGTGTCCGTCAGATTCACGGCATCGAGCTTTCGCTCGAAGTGGTCTACAGTGGCGACTTCACGGTCGCCGAGCTCGCCAAGGCCGTCGAGTTGAAGGAAATCGAACAGGCGGGTGGCGACTACCAGGACCTTCTCCGCGAGCTCGAAGGGCTCTCCGACGAAGAGGCCCGCGCGCTGCTGGCCGAAGAACAGGACGCGGAATAGCGGATGCGCGTCCTGCTGACGGCCAACGCCTCTTACGTGCCGCCCCGCGGCGGTGCGACCCGCAGCAACCTCATCTGGCTCGATCACCTGGCGCAAAACGGCCATCAGTGCCGCATCGTATGCGGCGCGGCGGGTGAAGGCGCCGAACTGCGGCACCACGAATCCATCCTGGTCTTCGCCGTGGAAGAACCCTCGCGGCGCGTGCAGGTGCTGCGCCAGCAGATCCGCGAGTTCCGCCCGGATTGGGTCCTGGTCTCTTCCGAGGATGTGGGCCACAGCCTGCTTCGCGAGGCGCATCATGCCGCCCCGAGCCGGGTCGTCTACCTGGCGCACACGCCGCAGTTTTTCCCCTTCGGCCCCGCCAGTTGGAACCCCGACCCGCCGGCCGCCGGACTGGTCGCGCAATCGGCCGGCATCGTCGCAATCGGCGAGCACATGGCCGGCTACATCGCCCAGGCGCTCCACCGGCCGGCGGCGGTGATCCATCCGCCGATCTACGGCAGCGGCCCGTTCCCCAACTACGCCTGTTTCGACCGCGGCCTCGTCACCATGATCAATCCGTGCGCGGTCAAAGGGATTTCTCTGTTTCTCGACATCGCGCGCCGCCTTCCCGAGCGCGAATTTGGTGTGGTGCCGGGGTGGGGAACTACCGCCGGCGACCGCCGTGCGCTCGAAGCGCTGCCCAACGTCCGATTCCTGCCGAACGCCCGGCGCATCGACGATATTCTTGCCGAGACCCGTATCTTGTCGATGCCGTCGCTTTGGTACGAAGGCTTCGGCCTCATCGTCATGGAGGCGATGCTGCGCGGCATTCCGGTGGTGGCGAGCGATGCCGGCGGGCTGATCGAAGCCAAGCGCGGCACCGGCTATGTGATTCCGGTCCATATGATCGAGCGCTACCAGCAGTTCTTCGACGAGCACGCCATGCCGCGGCCGGTGGTCCCGGAGAACGACCCGGCCCCCTGGGTGCGGGCGATCGGCGAATTGCTTTCGGAGCGTGCGTCCTATGATCGGGAATCGGCTGCGTCGCTGGCAGCGTCGGCCAGGTTTGTACGGCCGCTCGACGCCGCCGGGCTGGAGCGGTACCTCGCCGCGCTTTCGGCCGTACCGGAATCGGCCGCGCCGGCGCCCACTATCGAATCGCTCTCTCCGGAAAAACGGGCGCTGCTGCTCGAACGCCTGCACCGGCGCGGGACGGCCCGCTGATGCGCATCCTGCTGGCTCAGAACTCGCTCTATTACCCCGCGCATGGCGGTGGCGACAAATCCAACCGCCTGCTCATCGAGGCGCTCGCCGCGCGCGGGCACGAATGCCGCGCGGTGGCCCGCACCAGCGTTTTCAGCGAGGCCGAGCTCCAGCGTTATCTCACGCAACTCGAAGAACGTGGCGTGCGGCCGCGGTCCTCGCCGGGCGGCGTAGTCGCGTTCGATCGCAACGGCGTGGATGTCCGAGTGGTGGCGAACGCCGGGCTGCGCGCCTGCTTCGCGGCGAACCTCGAAGAGTTCCGCCCCGACGTGATTCTCGCTTCCACCGATGACCCCGCGCAGTTGCTGCTCGAAACGGCGCTGCGCTCGGAGGCGCGCGTGGTCTACCTCGTCCGCGCCACGCTCGCGGTTCCGTTCGGGCCGGACTGTGCCTTCCCGAGTGAAGCGAAGACGGCGCGGATCCGCGCGGCCGATCGCGTCGTGGGCGTCAGCCAGTACGTGGCCGATTATATCCGCCGCTACGCCGGGATCGACGCCGTGCACGTTCCGATTTCGCTGATGGAACCGCGTGAATGGCCGGCCGTCGGCAGCTCCACCAACGAATTTGTCACGCTCGCGAATCCCTGCGCGGTCAAAGGCATCTCGATCTTCCTGGCGCTGGCGGACGCGTTTCCGGAAATCTCTTTCGCCGCGGTTCCCACGTGGGGCACCAACGAGCAGGATCGCGCCGCGATGGCAGCCCGGCCCAACATCCGGCTGCTCGACCCGGTAGACAATGTCGCGCTGCTCTTCGAGCGTACGCGCGTGCTGCTGGTGCCGAGTCTGTGGGCCGAGGCGCGCTCGCGCATCATTGTCGAAGCGATGCTGTGCGGCGTGCCGGTGATGGCGGCCCATGTCGGCGGCATTCCGGAAGCCAAGATGGGGGTGCCTTACCTGCTGCCGGTCAATCCCATCGTCAAGTATCAGACCACGCTCGACGAGCAGATGGTGCCGGTGGCCGAAGTTCCGGCGCAGGATATCGGACCCTGGCGCGACGCTCTGGCGCGCCTGTGGAACGACCCCGCTCATTACGCGGAGATTTCCGCGCGGTCGCGCGCCGCGGCCTTCGACTACCTGAGGCACCTTACCGCGGAGCCCTTCGAGCGGCTCCTGGTGGAAACGCCGCGGCGGGCGAGGACCGTGGCGGCCGCGGCTCCGGCCTCAGCGGCCGCGGCCGATTCGCTTTCGCCCGAGAAACGCCGTCTGCTCGCCTTGCGCCTTCGCCAGAAAGCGCCCGCCGCCGCGTGGTTTCCGGGCATCCAGAACTCGGCCGCGCCCCGGCTCTTTTGCTTCCCGCATGCCGGAGGAGGCGCCGCGGCCTACCGGACCCTGACGGCCGGCCAGTGGACCACTTGCCCGGTCCGGCTTCCCGGCCGCGAGTCGCGGCTCCCGGAAGCGCCCTTCGATCGCATGCCGCCGCTGGTAGAGGCGCTCGCCGCCGCGATCGAGCCGTGGGTCGGCCAGCCGTTCGCGTTCTTCGGCCACAGCATGGGCGCCGCCGTGGCGTTCGAACTGGCGCGCCTGCTGCGCCGCCGGGGCTTGCCCCAGCCCCTGGCGCTGATCGCCTCGGCCGCGCGCGCTCCGCAGTTTCGCCGCAACCACACGCCGCTGCCCGAGCCTTCCGACGAGCAGCTCATCGCCGAACTGCGCCGTCTCGACGGCATGCCTGCCGAAGTGCTGGAGCACCAGACCGTGCTGCGTGCGCTCCTCCCCGCGCTGCGCGCCGATACGGCGCTCTATCGCGGCTATACGTATTCGGAAGACGAGCCCTTCGCTTTCCCGATCCGCGCCTGGGGCGGCGCCTCCGATCCCAATATCACCGCCGAACATCTGGAGGCCTGGCAGCAGCAGACCACCGCTTCGTTTGCGGTCCAGTTCTTTCCGGGTGGCCATTTCTATCTCAACTCCGCGCGCGCCGAGGTCCTCAGCGCGCTCGCAGCGGCCCTTGATCCACTTGCCGTGTGATACCGTTGGTCCTCGAAGACCATGCGGAAATCCTTCGCTGCGGCCGTGTTGCTGGCATGCGCCGCCGCACTCCATGCCCAGACTCCGGCGCCTCCGGCCTATAACTGCGAGCCGGTCAATCCAGACGCCACTCCCGAAGCTCGCGCGCTGCTCAAGAAGGTGTGCGCCGTCTCGGGAAAGGGAATCCTCTCCGGTCAGCATAATTTTCCCAACCAGCGTTCGCAGGATACCGACAAGGTTTATGAACTGACCGGCAAGTATCCGGCCATCTGGGGCTCGGATTTCGGCTTCACCGATGGCGAAGACAAAGATTCCACCCTGCATCGCGACCTGATGATCGCCGAGGCCAAAAAGCAGGCCGCCGCCGGATCGATCATCTACCTCTGCTGGCACATGCTGCGGCCCACCGAAGACGAGCCCGGCAAGCCCGGCGCGAGTTGGCGCGGCAGCGTCCAGGCGAAACTCACTGACGAGCAGTGGGCAGAACTGATCACGCCCGACACACCGCTGCACCAGCGCTGGGAAAAGTACATGGATACCGCCGCCGAATACCTCAAGCAGTTGCAGGACGCACACATCGCCGTGCTCTGGCGGCCCATGCACGAAAACAACGGCAGCTTCTTCTGGTGGGGCGGGCGTCCGGGTCCCGGTGGCACACAGCAGCTCTACCGCGAAGTCTACGCCCGCATGGTGTTTCACCACCATCTCAACAACCTGATCTGGGTGTGGAATCAGAACGGTCCGGCGCCCGCCAACGAATTCGCCGGCTACTTCCCCGGGCAGAAGTATGTCGACATCGTCAGCTACGACAACTACCGCCGTCTGGACGACCGCTACTATTACGAACTGCTGGCGCTGGCGGAGGGCAAGCCTGTGGCCCTCGGCGAGGTGGGCGCTCCGCCGTCGGCCGATGTCCTGCGCCGCCAGCCGCTCTGGACATTCTTCATGGTGTGGGCGGGGATGACCAACGATCGCATCAAGCCGGCTTACGCCGACCCCTACACCATTACTCTTGGCGAACCGATTTCCGGAAACTGATCCGGTGCCCGCGAGGGGCTTCAGAATTTCCGGATGAACATCACTACCGAGATCGTGAATCCCACCGCGATCACGAACCGCCGCACCGCCGTTCGCCCGATGCGCCGGGCGAGGCCCGCCGCGCCGTAGCCTCCCGCCACCGCCGCTAGAGCCATGGGCAGGACGTACTGCCAGCTCACCATGCCGGTCGCAATGAACAGAATCGAGGCCACGCCGTTAATGCACAGCGAAAAGAGGCTGGTCAGCGCGCTCATCTGCAGGATATCGGTCAGCCCCAGAATGCCGAGGCAGGAGAGCATGATGATGCTGACGCCCGCGCCGAAGTAGCCGCCATAAATCGCCACCGCGAGTTGCAGGGCGAGTGCTCCCGGCAGCCAGACTTGATGCGACGGGCCGGTGCGCTTTTTCAGCCACTGCTGGACCGGCGCCTGGACGGTGAACAGCAACGTCGCAAACAGGAGCAGAAACGGTACCAGGTGGTCGAACACGGAAGGTGGAGTCAGGCGCAGCAGCATCGCCCCCAGCCCGCCGCCCACCAGGCTCGAAATGCAAAGAATGCGCATCCGCGGATCGGTCTGCCCCAACTCACGGCGGAACCCCCAGATGCTTCCGAGCGAGCCCGGCCAGATCGCAACCGTGCTGGTAGCATTGGCGGTGACCGAGGGCAGCCCCAGCCAGATCAACGTCGGGAACGAGATCAGCGTGCCGCCGCCCGCTACCGAATTGATCCCACCCGCCAGGAATGCCGCCGTGCACGCGGCCGCGATGTGTGGAAGGTCCGCCGGAGCCATGGCTCCATCTTAACGGGCCTGCAATCCAAACAGCTTCTGGCGCTCGATCAGCTCCGCGGCTTCGGCCGGGACATACTTCTTCCACGCCGGGTCGCCCGATTGAATCATTTCCAGCACAGCCGAGGGAGATTCTCCAAGCTGCGAGGCGTCGTATTCGCGAATCGGTTCGATGAAGCCGCTTTCCTTCAGGTAGTCGTAGAGGTGCTGCCGCCTGGAATCGAACTGCAGATTGTCCGCGGTTTCGATCGTGCCCGACTCCGCGAGCGTCGGATAGACGAGCAGCTTCACGGTCCCCTGGAACAGCCGCCCCAGGCCTGCGAGCAGCCCGCCTTCGATCTGTTCGTAATATTGCTCGTCGTAGATCGCCCGCAGGGTCGGCACGCCGGTCACCATGCCGATCCGGTTGTCGGTATACTGCCGCAGGTAGCTGGTTACGCCGTCGAACCGCTGGTAGCTCGAAATCAACACGGTCTTATTCAGCGCCCCGAGGACCTCCGCCCGCGCAATGAAATCCTGGTGATCGATCTTCTCCTCGGCCATCAGGTTCTTGAGCGTCATCTCCATCAGCACTACCGGCTCGTCGGCTTGTGCCGCCTGCTTCAGGCCGAGTTGGTGCGCGGCGCCCTCCAGCATATCGAGCATGACGTTCGTCACTGGACGGAAACTGCCGCGTTCGATCAGCACCCGCCTGCCGTGCAGGATCTCCGATGGCTGCACCACCTCGCCCGCCGCCGTGAACATGGTGGCCTCGGTGAAGCCCTGTTCGACGAGTTGGAGGCTCATCAGCCGATGATCCACGTCGCGAAACAGCGGACCCGCGAAATGGATCATGTCGATCTCGATGCGCCGGCGGTCGAGCCCGTCCATCAAGCCGCTCAGCAGCGCCGACGGGTCGCGATACTGCGCGAACGCCCCATAGATCAGGTTCACGCCGACCAGCCCCACCGCCTCCTGACGCCTGATGGTGAAAGGGTCGAGCATTTCGATGTGGATGATGACGTCCGACGGCTCCGCGCCGGGTTCTTCCTGAAAGCGGATCCCCAGCCAGCCGTGACCCTCGGAGTCGCGTGAGGAGCCGTGGGTGGCCATCGTGTCGGCGAAGACGAAGAGCGCGCGGTTCTTGCCGGCGAGCCGTTCCGCCAACTGCCGGTACTCGGTCTCCAGCATGGCGTTCAGCCGTTCGCGGCTCACATAGTGAGTGGCTCCGCCGTAAAGCCCGTCGCTGACCTCCTTGCCGTATGCCGAAATCGATTTGGCTACGGTCGAGGATGCCTTACCGACGTGAAAGAACCACCGTACAACTTCCTGACCCGCTCCGATCTCCGCAAATGTGCCGATCTTCTGCGCATCCAGATTGATGTGCAGGGCCTTTTGCTGCGCGTTGCGCGCCGGCTCATCCATGGCCCCCAGTCTCGCACTTTGGGCGGAGAGGAGGCAATCGATTAGAGGCCGCCGCGGAAGCTGTATGTCCCGGACGCTACCTCGAAAACCGCCCGGTCGCCTTCTTCACGGATGAACTTCACGCCCTTGGCATCGGCCGCCGGCTTGCCCGATTCTTTCACAGAGGCTGCGTCTTTCGCGGGGACCCAGACGGTCGCGGTGGTGTTCACCGGAATTGTTACGTCCAGTACGAAGGCGCCGTGGCCGTCGCGCCGCCAGGAGCTCTTGACGGTGCCGTACATAGTCTTATGCGAGGCCTTGACGAACGACAGGTCGCCCGCCGGGTACGGCTTGATCAGGGTGTGCGCGAAGCCTGGTTTATCAGGGTCGGAGCGGATACCCGCCAGGTACTCGTACATCCATACCGCCAGGTCGCCGATCTGCATCACGTGGTTGCCGGAGTTCATCGCCGGGTCGGCCGTATCGCCGTTCCAGAGTTCCCAGATGGTCGTCGCGCCCTTCTCCACCATGTAGCCCCAGCCGGGGTAAGTCTTCTGCGTGGCGATCTCGTAGGCGATATCGGCGCGCCCATTATCGGAGAGCGTGCGCATCAGCCACTGCGCGCCCACCAGGCCGGTGCCGACGTGCCCCTTGCTCACCTGCTCGATGTTCTGCACCAGGGTCGCCATGACCGATTCGCGGTTCTCGCGCGGCACAATCCCGAAATAGAGCGGCAGGATGCTCGAAGTCTGTGTGCCGTTATCGTACATGCCGCTGAACGGCTTGTAGAAACGCTTCTGGAACGCATCTTTCACTTGCTCCGCGGAGGAATCGAAATCGGCAGCTTCCGTCGGTTTGTCCAGAATTCGCGCATACCGGGCCAGCAGCCGGAGCAATTCGTAATAGTAAGAGGTCGCGATCAGCGTCTTGTCGGTCACGCGTGCCGGATCCTGGGAATGGATCAGTTTGGGATCCTCGGGCGGCACGCACCAATCGGCGTACGTGTCTTTAGAGATCAGGTTGTCGCGCGCGAAGCTGCGTGCGTAGGCCATCCACTTCTTCATTTCCGGATAGGCCTGTTCCAGGACGCGGCGGTCGCCGTACTGGTCGTAAAGCATGCCCGGCACGAACAGGAAGGTGCTCGGCCAGGTAAGATCGTCGTTATAGAAGGGCCAGTAATTGGGCGAAACATCCGGGATGCTGCCACTGGGGCGCTGCGAATCGGCCAGGTCGCGCGTCCACTTGGTATAGAACGCGGCGATATCGAACATGTAGGATTCGCTGCGGCTAACCTGTGAGCGGTCCCCCAGCCAGCCCTGCCGCTCGTCGCGCTGCGGACAGTCGGTGGGAATGCTGCGGTAGTTGCCGCGAATTCCCCAGAACATGTTGTGGTGGATCTTATTCAATAGATCGTTCGAGCTGACGAAATCGCCTTCGCGGCTCATATCGTCGTGGACCACCCGGCCCTCGAGCGCTGCCGCGGTGGGCTCGCCCGGATAGCCGGTGACTTCCACGAAGCGGAAACCGTGATACGTGAACCGCGGCTCCCACACCTCGGCGCCTTCGCCCTTCAACGTGTAACTATCGGTGGCGCGCGCGGACCGCAGGTTCGCCACGTAGAGCGACCCGTCCGGGTTCAGCGTTTCGGCGTGACGCAGCGTGACCGTGGTTCCCTTGGGGCCGGTCACATGGAGGCGGCACCAGCCCACCATGTTCTGCCCCATATCGAAGATATAGACACCGGGGCGAAGCTGCTTCACGCTCACGGGGTTCAGCGTTTCGGTGACGCGCAGCGGCTCGGCCATTTGCGAGACTAGCACGCCCGCGGGGCCGTGCACGACGTCCGCGGCTTCCCACTTCGCATCGTCGAATCCGGGGCGGCTCCAGCCGGGAATCTCCTTGCGCGCATCGTACTCTTCGCCGTCGTATTCGTTGTTGGCGCGGATCGGGCCGTCGCTGGTCAGCTTCCAGCTTTCATCGCTCACCACGCTCTGCCGGCTGCCGTCGGCGAATTCCAGGTTGAGCTGCACGATCGCCTTCGGGAATCCGAAATTGCGGGTACGCCCGTCGTCGCGCGGTGCATAGAAGCGCCCGTTGCCGAGCATCAGCCCGATGGCGTTCTTCCCCGCCGCCAGTTGCTTCGTGACGTCGAACGTCTCGTAAATGACGTGCTTGTCGTAATCGGTCAGACCCGGCGAAAGCACGTGGTCATCCGCTTTAGCGCCGTTCAGATAAAGTTCCGAGGTGCCGAGGCCGGAGTAGTAGACCACGGCGCGCTGCAGCGGTTTTTCTATGGCGAATTCTTTGCGAAGCATGCGCGCGGGCAGCCGGTGCTCCACGCGGAAGCCGGCCGCGCCCCACGGCGCCATGCCGTACGCGCCCAGATCTTTAGCGGCCTGCCAGGCTGTATCGAGATAGCCGGGCTTTTCCCAGTCGGCCTCGGCCTTGGCGGTCGCGAACCAGAGATTGCTGCTGACGAAAACGAACGGCTCGCCCGACGCGAACTCCACCCGCACCGCGCCAATCAGCCCCGCCGGCTGGTCTTCGCGAGGGTGCGAGGCCCGCACCGCGATCAGGTTTTCGCCCTCTTTGGCGAGTAGCGTGACGTCCTTCACTTCGGGCATCGCCGCATCCGATCCGCTGGCGATGTTCTCGCCGTTCAGGAAGACGTCCGCGCTGCTGTCGGCGCCGATCATGGCGAGCATCCGGGTCACCCGGCGTCCCGCGGGAATCGTGAACTTCGCGCGGAAGAAGCGCGCGCCCGCCGGAGCACCACCCTCGGCGTGTTCGCTGTCCCAGATCCAGCGTGCGGTTTCGAGCGCCGTGTAGGGGCTGCCGGCGTCCTTGACTACGCCCTTCTCGTCGCGCCCGATCCATTTACCCTGCCAGTCGGCCGCTTCGAGCAGTCCCATCGACCAATGCGCCGGGGTGCTCCAGGAGCTCTCCGCGCCCGCCTGGTCCCACACCTGGACTTTCCAGTAGGCCGACATTCCGGAAGTCAGATCCTTACCGATATAGACCACCTGGTTCGACTGGCCGGAATCCACTTTGCCGGAATCCCAGAGGTCCCCACGATTGGCCCGCAGCACCTCTTCCCTGGTTGCCACCAATACCCGGTAGGCGGACTGTTTGAGTTCGCGGGCCTTTGCATTACCGGGGGCGAGCACCCAGCTCAAGCGCGGCTTGGTGGTACCGACCCCCTGCGGATTGACCCGGTACTCCGTCCGCAGTTCCTGCGGCTGGATGCCCGCTGCACCCCACATCGCGGCGGTCAGAAAGAAGCAGAGAATTCCAATGCGCATGGTTTGGCCGTTTCGAAACAGTAACGTAGCATACTGAGCCGCCGGACGTGCGCGCGAGTGAAGGTAGATCAGGTTATGACTGCTGCAAGCGAATCTTGCCGATCGTGAACAGCAGGAAGTGGCAGAAGAGGGCTGTCACCAGCCACGAACAGACCAGGACTGCGCCATCCCACAGAGGAATTCGCCAGAAGCCGGGATTCCAGAACATTTCGGCCAGTGGGTGGTAGCCGGCCACCGTGGGCTGGTCGGCGAGCCAGACCAGCATTCCGGCCACAGCCGCGAGCAAGAGCCGGGTCGAACCCCGCCGCAGTCGCTTCATACCGTTTCATGATAACTGTACTTATGCTCTCCGTGGGCGGGCTACGCTTCCTTTTGTCTTAGAGCGGGAGCATAATACTCGCGTAACGAGATCGCCCCTGGAGGTGTCGTATGCCGATTATCAATCCTCTCGGCTTGACCCGCCTGGCCAAGCCGTTGACATCCGCTGAAGGTCACCGGATTCTCGAACGCGACCATCACCGCTGCCAGTATTGTGGTCTGGACGGTATGGCCAGCTTCGAAAACTCGCTCATTATGACCGTGGACTTCATTCATCCGCGGGCCAAAAAAGGCAGGAAGGCGCCCGCCAACCTGGTGACGGCGTGCCGCCCCTGCAATGTGATTAAAGGCCACCGGGTCTTCCGCGACTTCGCCGAAGCCAAAGCATACATTCTCAACTGCCGGTCGCAGCTCGAAAAGGAGTGGCGCGAGCGGGCGGCGAAAGTTGCCGCCGCTGCCGCGGCTGCGTCCAGCTAGACCGGGCCGGTTCGCGTGGGCGCCGGTGGCGGCTGTGCTACCATACCTTCCTCTATGAAGCTCCGATTCGCCCTCATCGCTCTCGTGGCCTTCGTAGCGGCAGGGCAGGCGCCCAAGCCCCTCGAACTTACCGACATTCTCTCCTGGAAGCGTATCTCCGCACCCGCTGTCTCGGACAACGGCGAGTGGTTCGCCTACCGTCTGGCGCCCGCCGAAGGAGATGCCGAAGTCGTCATCCGGAACCTGAAGACCGGCAGGGAAGACCGCTTCCCGATCGGCGACCCGCAATCGAATGCTCCGGATCCCACGGCCGCGCCTCCCGGTCCTCCCGTTGTCTCTACTGCTGCCGGACCGTCAATCTCGGCCGACTCCCGATGGGCGGCGTTCCTGGTCTATCCCACCCACAAAGAAGCCCAACAGCTCAAGAAAGACCACAAGCCGGTTCAGACCAAGGCCGTACTGGTCGAACTGGCCACAACAAAGAAAACCGGGTTCGAAAAGATCCGCCGTTTCGCTTTCGGCGGCGAGAAGGCGCTCGCGATCGCGTTCCAGCGGTATGGCGCCGAATCTCCGGCGACTGCTGTCCCTCCCGCCGCCGGCGCCAAGCCGCCCGAGCGCCCCGCCGGGTCCGACCTTCTGCTTTACGAGCTCGCCACCGGCAATGAGCTCAACATCGGCAACGTCTCGGAGTTCGCGTTCGACAAGCCCGGCGACTGGTTCGCCTGGATTACCGACGCCCAGGACCACGCCGGCAACGGCATCTCCGTGCGCAACATGACCACGGGGGCGGTCGCCTCGCTCGATCACGCCGCGGCCGTCTACAAAGGCCTTACCTGGACCGAAAAAGGAGGCGCTCTCGCGGTGCTCCGGGGCTTCGAAGACAAGGGCTTCGAAGACAAACTCTACTCGGTGGTCGCGTTTGCCGATGTGGGCCGTCCCGCTCGCGTGGTCTTCGATCCGCATGACGACGCGTCATTCCCCGCCGGCATGACGATCAGCCCCGACCGCAATCCGGCAT
Source organism: Terriglobia bacterium (assembly GCA_963796675.1). Classification (GTDB taxonomy): domain Bacteria; phylum Acidobacteriota; class Terriglobia; order Bryobacterales; family Bryobacteraceae; genus CAWCDJ01. The sequence continues at coordinate 203,236 of CAWCMS010000005.1, read as the reverse complement.
GGCGCGACGATCTCTCCGCGGTGACGTTCGGGATTCACGAGGTCCGGGCGAAGAAGGCCGCGGCCGACGACAAGAAGGATGCGCCGCCCGAAGATCCCAAGCCGGAACTGGTCATCTGGCACTACAAGGATTCGCGCCTGCCCTCCATGCAGCAGGTGCAGGAGAACCAGGACAAACGATTCAGCTTCCTTTGTCTCTACCGCCCGTCGGACCGGAAGTTCCTGCGGCTCGGCGATCCCGATCTCAAACAAGTCACCCTCGCGTCCGAGCAGAAGACGGCAATGGGAGTAGACATCCGCCAGTACGAGCTCGAAGGGAACCTGGACGGCCAACGCTATCAGGATGTCTACAGCATCGATCCGGCCACCGGTGCGCGCAAGCTCGCACTGCGTAAAGCCCGCTGGTCGATGGGCGCTTCGCCCGACGGCCGCCGCATCCTCTATTACGACAACGGCGCCTTTTTCGATTACGACGCGGACACCGGCAAATCCGCCAACCTCACCGCGAAGATCCCCACGGTTTTTTGGGACGAGGACAACGACGTCAACGTGGTAAAGCCGCCGCACCAGCCTATCGGCTGGGCCAAGGATAGCGCCACGGTGCTGCTCAGCGATGGCTGGGACATCTGGAAGGTCCCGGCCGATGGCGGGCCGGCCGTCAACCTCACGGTGAACGGCCGCAAGGAGAAGATCCGCTACCGCCGGCCGTTCCGCCTGGACCCGGACGAGAAAGGCATCGATCTTTCGAAGCCGCTCTACCTCCAGGCCTACGGCGAGTGGACCAAGAAGGGAGGCCTCGGAATCATCGAGCCGGGCAAGCCCGGAGTCCGCATGATCCACTGGGACGATGCCGCCTACAACCAGTTGCTCAAGGCGAAGCACGCGGACGTCTATCTGTATACTCGCGAGACCACCCGCGCCTATCCCGACTATTACGTGCTCGATGGCGACCGCCGCGTGACGGATGCCAATCCGCAGCAGAAGGATTACCTGTGGACCAGCGGCGTGCGGCTGGTCGATTACACCAGCACCCATGGGGACAAACTGCAGGGGGCGCTCTACCTGCCGGCCAATTACGATGCCTCGAAGCGCTATCCCACGATCGTCTACATTTATGAGAAGCTTTCGCAGGCCGCTAACACCTATCCGCAGCCTGGCTACAACGGCTTCAGCATCGCCGCCTACACGAGCAACGGTTATGCCGTGCTCGAGCCGGACATCGTTTATAAGGTGAACGACCCGGGAGTTTCCGCCGTGGCTTGTGTGGTTCCCGCCGTCAAGGCAGCCATCGCCACAGGCGTGGTGGACGCGCAGCGGGTCGCCATTCATGGCCACTCCTGGGGCGGCTACCAGACGGCGTTCCTGGTTACCCAGACGGATATTTTCCGCGCCGCCATCGCCGGGGCTCCGCTCACCGACATGATCGCCATGTACAGCCTGATTTACTGGAACACCGGCGGCACCAACCAGGCGATCTTCGAGAGCAGCCAGGGCCGCTTCTCCGGCGGCTACTGGGAAAACCGCGAGGCCTACATCCGCAACTCGCCGGTGTACTTCGCGCAGAACGTCAAAACGCCGCTGCTGATCCTGCACAACGACAAAGACGGCGCTGTGGACCATACCCAGGGCATCGAGTTTTACAACACTCTGCGACGGATGGGCAAGCCGGTGATCATGCTGGAGTACAAGGGCGAAAACCACGGCCTCCGGAAGCCGGAAAACATGAAGGACTACACGGTCCGCATGCGTGAATTCTTCGACTACCACCTGAAGGGCGCCCCGGCGCCGTCCTGGATGGTGGAAGGCGTGCCGGTGTTAAAGATGCAGGACTACCTCGAGAAGAAGTAGCGGAGTCCGGGAGGCCGGCCCCGTCGAACTCGCGTTGGATCATAATGGTGTCAGATGCGCACCTGTCTGTGTCTTCTCGCCCTTGCATTGGCTTGTTCGGCGGCGGATTCCGTGACGTTGCGCGGCAAGCTGCTCATCACCTCGTCAGGAGCCGCGGTCGAAACGGCGGAACACGGCAAAGTCGCCATCGATGGTGACAGCCAGACGCAAAAGGTCCTGCACGACACCCGGCTGAATGGCTTCTCGATCGAGGCCAGGGGCCACTACACGTCGCCGGGCCATTTCCTGATCGATCCGATGCACACCCGCTCCCTGCTGGTCCGCAAGGACGGCGCGCTCAAACTGATCACTTACTGGTGCGATGTTTGTTCCATCCGCTCCTTTACGCCGGGACCTTGCGTGTGCTGCCAGAAAGAGACTACACTCGACCTGCGCGATCCGGACGATATCCAATGAAGCTGGCACTGCTCATTTTCCTCTTCCCCCTTATGACTCCTGCCGCTGCCACCTATTCCGCCCGCAAGACTGCCATCGACGGCATAGAGGTGGTACAGCTCGCCGATGCCGAGCGCCAGATGCAGGTTTCGGTTGCCCCTTCGGTCGGCAACATGGCCTACGAATTCCTGGTGAATGGCAAGAACGTGCTCTGGTGCCCTGTCCACGGCCCGGCAGCGCTCAAGGAGCGTCAGCCGTTTTCCGGCGTCCCGTTTTTGGCGCCCTGGGCGAACCGGCTCGACGGAGACTCCTACTGGGCGAACGATAAGAAGTACATTCTCAATCCAGATTTGGGGAATGTCCGCCGGGACAACCACCGCCAGCCCATGCATGGCCTGCTGAATTTTTCGAGTGCCTGGGTGCTGGCCGACAGCGGCGCCGACGCGCATTCCGCCTGGGTCATCAGCCGCCTGGAGTTCTACCGGCATCCCGACCTGATGGCGCAGTTCCCGTTCGCCCACACCCTGACCATGACCTACCGTCTGTCCAATGGCGAACTCGAGGTGGAAACGACGATCGAAAACCTGTCGGACGCCCGGCTTCCGGTGGGCATCGGCTTCCACCCGTACTTCCATGTGGACGATGCGCCGCGCGACCAGTGGAAGGTGCATCTTCCGGCCCGCGCCCACATGACCTTGAGCAACATGCTCATCCCGACGGGTGAGTCGACGCCAGTCGCCTATGCCGACCCCATGCCGCTCCGGGGCGTGCAGTTAGACGATGTCTTCAGCGACCTGGTGCGCGATTCCGAGGGCAAATCGAAGTTCTGGGTAGAGGGCGCCCGGCAGCGAATCACCGTGACCTACGGTCCGAAGTACACCGTGGCCGTCGTGTACGCACCCCCAGGCCGCGAGTTCCTCTGTTTCGAACCGATGGCAGCCATCACCAACGCTTTCAACCTGGCACACTCCGGCGTCTATCAGGGACTACAGTCGGTCCCGCCCGGAGGCAAGTGGAAAGAGAGCTTCTGGATCACCCCGACAGGGTTCTAGCGTCGAGTTCGGCGGAAGCGGGCGGGCGTCCTTAGGACGCCACCCGCTGTTCCAGATGCTTGGCGGCTTCGAAGCCGCGGACTACGCTATAGACGCAGGCGTGGAAGAAGCGGGTCATCCGCTGTTCCAGTTCTTCCTCGGCATAGAGTTGCAGGGCGGTCATTGGGAAGCCCTGTTCGTGTACAAACGCCACGATGGTGTCTTGCAGAAGATGCAGCCGCAGAACCGCCTCGGGCAGTGGAGTATTCTCTTCAAACCTTCGCCGGCCGTAAATCTCGAACCGGCGTCGCAGTTCGTCATCCTTCTTGGCGATCAGCAGTAGTCCCAGGTGCTCCAGAATCGACTGGCACCATTCCCGAAGTTCGGCGTCGGAACGCATCGACAGGGTCCGAGTATCCGAATTCCGGCGCACCTCCCGAATCAGGCGCGCGGCGATCTCCTCCCAATGGCTCTCGATCAGTTGAACCAGTTTCGTTGAAAGCAAAGCCCCTCCTGTGCAGGTCCTCAGCACCGGTGGGTTCCCCGCACCCAGTAGCTTGCGCGAAAAGCCCCGGTGCTGCCAGTGTCATTATGCCAAATCCACACAAAAATGCACAAAATGTAGATATAGTGGACAATCGAAGATGGAAGCTGTTTTGCAGGAAGCGGCTGGAAGTATTTACCCTTAAGCTAGGCTCCCGGAGAAAGCGCAATGGCTAACGAGACTCTCACGATCGTCGACAATCGGACCGGTCAAACTTATACCCTCCCTCTCTACCACGGCGCAATCCGCGCCATGGACCTCCGCCAGATCAAAACCGGTCCAGAGGACTTCGGTCTCATGACCTACGACCCGGCCCTGATGAATACGGCCGCATGTCAGAGTGCGATTACGTTCCTGGACGGCGACCGCGGCATCCTCCGATACCGGGGTTACCCGATCGAACAGCTCGCCGAAAGCTGCTCTTTCCTCGAGGTGGCATACCTTCTACTGCATGGCGAGCTGCCGACCGAGTCCGAGCTGGAGAACTGGGACTGCGAGATCATGCGTCATACGCTGATCCACGAAAACGTCAAGAAGTTCATGGACGGCTTCCGTTATGATGCGCACCCGATGGGCATTTTGATCAGTACGGTCGCGGCGCTTTCCACTTTCTATCCGGACGCGCGCAACGTCGGCGATCCCAAGATCCGCCGCAAGCAGGCCGTCCGCCTGATCGCTAAAATGCCGGGTCTCGCCGCGTACGCCTACCGTCACCGCCTGGGCCTCCCCTACATCTACCCCGATCCCGATCTCAGCTACACCAAGAACTACATGAACATGCTCTGGAGGCGCACCGAGCCGAAATATGCCGCGAATCCCGTGCTCGCGCGCGCGCTGGAGGTTTTGTTCATCCTGCATGCCGATCACGAGCAGAATTGCAGTACCAACACGATGCGCAGCGTCGGCAGCTCCAACGCGGATCCGTTCGTGACCACGGCGGCCGCCATCGCCGCCCTGTCCGGCCCGCTCCACGGCGGCGCCAACGAGGAAGTGCTGCGGATGCTCGACGAGATCGGCTCGGCTTCCCATATTCCGGAGTTTATTTCCCACGTGAAGGAAGGCAAGCGCAAACTGATGGGCTTCGGCCACCGCGTCTACAAGAACTATGACCCGCGGGCGCGCATCATCAAGCGTGTTGCCGAAGAGGTCTTCGAGGTCACCGGCCGCAACCCCAAGATCGATATCGCGCTTGAGCTCGAGAAGATCGCCCTGAACGACGACTACTTCGTGAAGCGCAAGCTCTATCCGAATGTGGACTTCTACTCCGGCATCATCTACCAGGCCATGGGGTTCACTCCCGATCAGTTCACGGTGCTCTTTGGGATTCCGCGAACTGCCGGCTGGCTGGCCCAGTGGCAGGAATTGATGGCGGATTCCGAGCGCAAGATCGCACGGCCGCGGCAGATCTACGTTGGCGACGAAGCGCGCGATTTCGTTCCCATGAGCGAACGCCGCTCCAGGGAACTGACGCACGCGTAAACGACTCGAGCAGGTCGTAATGCCGGAAATCGCGGCTCTTTACGGCCTGCTCCCCTCCAGTGTAGAATCACACTCGCCGTGAATCCTCGTGGGCTTTGGTGGGCTATTCTCGTTCTGAGCTGTTGCTTCGCCCGTTCCGCGGATTCCGATTCGCAGTACAGTGCGTTGTCGGCGGAGCTATTTGCCGCGCCGGGAGAAGACGCGCGAGCCGCTCTTCTCGACTCCCATCGAAGCCTTTCCGGCCCGCCTCTCGTCCGGGCCATGAGCGAGCTTGCGGGAAAGGCGTACGATCGCCACGAGTTCGCCAACGCGCTGAAGATGTATGAGACCGTCTGCGCGGTGGCCACCCGTGTCGGCGACCAGCGGGGAACAGCCAACTGCTACTACAACGTCGGTGTCACGCAGACGCGACTGAGCCGGATGGACGACTCGATCGCCAGTCTCCAGCGCTCCCTTTCCCTGTTTGAAACCTCCGGTACGCACGAGGACCTGGCCCGGACGCTCAATTCCGTCGGCCTCTTCTACTTCCATCGCGGCGATAACCATACGGCCCTCCAATACCTGAACCGCGCCATGGACGAGGCGGAGAAGTCCGGCAACCCCGTGTCGGTGGCGCAGACCAACACCAATCTCTCGAGCGTCGATAAATCCCTCGGCAAGTACAGCGATGGGATTGAAGCTCTGCAGAAGGCCCTGGAGGTCACCCGCCGCGATCCCAAGCTGGAACGTCAGACCGCGATCATCATGAACAATCTCGGCGGCCTGTACCATGATCAGAGCGATCTCGAACTGGCCGTCAGCTACCACACTCAGTCGCTCGCCCTGAAGGAAAAGCTCAAGTTCAATCCGGTGGATCTTGCCGGCACCGTCCTCAACCTGGGGGTGGACCACCAGGCGATCGGCCAGTACGAGAAGGCGGAGGCGTATTACAACCGCGCGCTCTCACTGACCGGCAACGACGACGGCCTGAATGTGCGGGCATTGATCTTCTATAACTACGGCGACCTGTTGCACACGCTCGGCCGGAATACCGAGGCCCGGGCGAAGATCGACGCCTCTCTCGAAATCGGCCGCCGGCTCTCCGACCGCCAGGGGATCGCCGAAGCCCAGATCGAGCTGGCCGAAATTGCGTTCGATGAACATCACATTCAGGACGCGCTTGACCTGGGGCGTCCCGCGCTCGAATATGGCCGCCTGCAGAGCGACCCCCGGATCGTCAGCCGCGCCCAGGATTTGATCGGCACCGCGCAAATGGCCCTCGGCAACCTGGACGATGCGGACCTGGCCCTGGCCGACGGTATCCGCGTCATCGAATCCATGCGCGACCAGTTGCCTGGCGAGCGGCAGATGGCCGCGCGTTTCCTCGATGCGCAGAGCAGCATTTTCCAACACATGATCGAGTTGCAGGTCAAACGCCGCCGTCCCGACCTTGCCTTCGCCTGGTCGGAGAGCTCGAAGGGGCGGGCCCTATTCGACGCGCTACAGACCGGGCGCGTGGACATCGCCAAGTCCCTCAGTGCCGCCGAACGTGAGCAGGAGTCGAGGCTGGCCGGTGCGATCACGCGAATCAATGAGGAGATCCTGCACGAATCGCAGGCTGACTCGCCCGATCGCAAAAAATTGACCGATCTCGGCTCCCAGTTGCAGACGGTTCGCAACCGGTATCAGAGCTTTCTGGTGACGCTCTACGCGACCCATCCCGCGCTCAAGGTCCAACGCGTGGCCTTCGATCCGGTTACGCCGGCCGACCTGGTGGCCTCGCTCCCCGACCGCAAGACTGCGCTGCTGGAATACAGCCTGACCGATAACGGAGGCTACCTGTTCGTCATCACCGCGAAGCGCGACGGCAGCCCCCTGCTGAATCTCTACGCGATTCCCGGCGGACGCAAGGCGCTGGATCGCGACGTGAAGCGTTTCCGCGAGCAGATCGCCTCGCGGGATCTGGGCTACCGGACGCTCGCGCAGTCTCTGTATCGCCGCCTCGTGGCGCCGGCGGAGCAACAGCTTCGGGGGAAGTCCACGCTGGTCATCGTGCCCGACAGCAGTCTGTGGGCGCTGCCGTTTCAAGCGCTCGAGTCGGACCGTGGACGTTACCTGATCGAGGACCATGCATTGTTTTACTCGCCCTCCCTTTCCGTGCTATACGAGATTCGAAAGCTGCATCGCGGGGCGGAGCCTTCGCGGCGCCGGCTGCTGGCACTCGATGCCGCGGACTTGCCGGCATCGCGCCGGGAAGTGGAGGGCTTGCGGCAGGTATACGGCCCGGGAAACGTGAAGATTCTGGAGGGCGCGGAAGCCAACGAAGTGCGCCTGAAGAGCGAAGCGCCGAACTATCAGGTCGTCCACCTGGCGGCGCACGGCGTGTTCCAGGACCGCAGCCCGATGAATTCCTACCTGGTGCTGGCGAAGGCAGGTAAGGCCGAATCCGGCGTCCTCGAAGCGCGCCGCATGATGGACCTGAACCTTCGCGCCGACCTGGTCGTGCTTTCCGGTTGCGAAACCGGCCGCGGCGCAACCGACAATGAAGGACTGCTCGGCATGTCGTGGGCGCTGTTCATCGCCGGCAGCCCCAGCACGATCGCCAGCCAGTGGAAGGTGGAATCCAACAGCACCAGCGAATTGATGCTCGGCTTCCACAGGAATGTGCAGCACGAGAGCAAAGCGGCGGCGCTGCAGCAGGCCGAGCTCGCAGTGATGCAGAATCCCGCCTACCGGCACCCGTTCTATTGGTCGAGCTTCGTGCTGCTGGGGCAGGGATTTTAGGTCCGGCAAACGCTATGCCGCGGCTTCGGCGGCGCTGAACTTCACCGAGACCAGCCGTGATACCCCAGGTTCCTGCATGGTCACGCCGTAGAGCGCCTGCGCGGCTTCCATGGTGCGCTTGGAATGTGTGATCACGATGAACTGCGTCTGCGCCGACATCTCCGCCAGCAGCTTGGTCAGGCGGCCGATGTTCGATTCGTCGAGCGGCGCGTCCACCTCGTCCATGACGCAGAACGGGCTGGGCTGGTAGGTGAAGATGGCCATCAGCAGGGCAACGGCGGCCAGCGCCTTTTCGCCGCCCGATAGCAGCAGCACGTTCTGCAGACGCTTGCCCGGGGGCGAGCAGACGATATCGATGCCGGATTCGGCCAGGTTCTCCTGGTCGGTCAGGCGCATCTCGCCCGTGCCGCCGCCGAAGAGCGTCTGGAAGATCCGCCGGAAGTGGCCGTTGATGGCATCGAAAGCCTCGGCGAACTTCTGGCGCGATACCTGGTCGATCTCCTGGATGGCTTTTTCCGTGTCGCGGATGGAGTCGATCAGGTCCTGGCGCTGCACGCTGAGGAACTCGTGGCGCTGCTGCGCTTCCTGAAACTCTTCCATGGCCGCGGGGTTCACGGCTCCCAGGCCTTCGATGCGGCTCTTCACTTCGTTGGCCGCCTGCTCGGCTTCGGCGATGACGTCGGCGTCGGGCACGGGTTCGTCGCCCGCGGCCAACTCGGCGACCGGCAGATTCAGCTCCTTGCGGCTGGTTTCGTCCAGGAACTTGAGCTCGGCCTGTTTGCGGACGAGGTCCACTTCGATCTGCGAGCGCTTCTCGTGGCCTTCCTGAACGGCGGCACGCAGCAGCTTCAGGTCCTCCTCGCGGCTGCGGAGCGCCTCGCGCATCCCGCCTTCCTGCAGCGCCAACTCGTTCACCCGCGCTTCGAGCGTCGTGATCTGCTCGCCGAGGAGGGCAAGCTTTTGATCGAGCTCGATATTGTTCGCAAGCAGCCGGGCGCGGGCTTCGCCGAGGCGCTCGATTTCCGGGGCGATGGCGATGCGGCGGTTGGTAGTTTCGCGGAACTGGTGTTCAAGCCGGGTCATGGCCGCGCGCTCGCCGCGATGGCGCTCTTCGAGGCCGGCAAGCTCGGCGCGCGTGGCGGCATGCTCTTCCCCAATGGTCGCAGCCTGGCCTTCCAGCGTTTCCAGTTCCTGCCGCTCGGCTTCGAGAGTAGCTTCGCGCTCGGCGCGGAGGCGCTCTTTCTCTTCGACGGCGGCGCTGTTGCGCTCGCGCTGTTCAGCCGATTTTTCGGAATCGCGGCGGAGGCGCTCCAATTCCAGGCGGGCGACGGATAGCCGCGAGTTCGCGCGAGATACGTCTTCGCCGAGCTTGCGCATGTCGTGTTCGAGCGCCACGCGGTCTTTTTCGCGGGCCTGCTGCAGCGCACGCAGGTGCTCCACCTCGGCTTCGAGTCCGATGGTCTCCTGTTGCAGCGCTTCGAGCCGCGCCAGCATTTCGTCCAGATCCTTCTGGCGGCCCTGCAGCTTGACGGCCAGCTCCCGCGATTCGCGTTTCATGGCGAGCGGTCCGGCGCCCGATTTGCGCCCGCCGGTCACGGTGTGGCCGTGGTAGCAGAGTCCGTCGGGAAGCAGGAAATAGAGATGCGGATAGGATACCGAGAGCCGCTGTGCGGCGGTGCGGTCTTCGGCCAGGAAGCAGAGCGAAACGCGCGGCAGCAGATCGACCGCGCGGTCCTTGAAACCATTGGTCAGACGGAGGGAATCGCTGAGCCGCGCAGCGATGCCGGTTTCGGGACCGATGGCTGGTTCGGGGAGGTGGCCGTGGCCGTTGCCGTTCTCTTCGGGATGCACCAGGAACGTGGCGCGGCCATCGAGTTCGGCGCGGAGGAAGTCGAGCCCGCGCTCGGCCTGCTCCCAATTCTCGACGACGACGTATTCCAGCTCTTCGTGCAGAAACTCTTCGGCGGGCTTTTCGTACTGCCGGTCGACTTCCACATAGTCGGCCAGCACGCCCAGCGGCTTCAGTTCGGTCGCCTTGCCCTTTTCGAGGGCGGCGAACAGGCGCTTGACCGATTCGGTAGTGTAGGTGCGATGCGCCAGCACCTGCTCGAGCGATTCCTTGCGGGCGCGGATCTGCGACACCTCATTTTTGACGGTGTCGATCTCGCGGCGGAGCTCGACGGCCGCACCGCGACGCTGTGCAAGGTCCCCTTCGGTCCGCCTGCGCTCGCCGACGACCGATTCCAGCTCCAACTGGCGCTGCGCCATGTTCTCGGAGAGCTGCCTCTTAGCGGTTTCGATGCGCGCGATTTCGGCTCCGGCCGTGTCCGCCTCGCGGGTGGCCCGGGCGCCTTCCCGTTCGATGCCGGCCAGGTACTCATCGATCTGCGCAAGCTGGTTCTTCAGCGTCGAGGCTTCCCCGAGCAGCCGCAGAATCAACTGCCGGCCCGATTCGATGGCGCGCTCCCGCTCCCGCAGCTTGTTCTGCAGGCCTTCCCGCTGCTGGTTGATTTCCTGCATGCGGTCGCGCGAACGCCCGGTCTGCGCCTCGAGCTCGTCGAGGTTCCCGCGGTGGCCGGCGATCTCCTTGTCGAGGCTATCGAGCCGCAAGCCGAGTTCCTGCGATTCCTTCTCGGCCTGGGAGATGCGCTGCTCGATCGCGCCGCATTCCTTCACCTGCGATGCCAGACGACCCTTGGCGCGTTCGGCCTCGACATTCGCTTCGGAAAGCTGTTGCCGCGATTCGGTGAGCTGCTGCTCCACCTCGTATGCCGCGGCCTGCTGTTGTTCGTGCGCCTGTTCGTACTCGGCCACCTGCTCGCCGCGCGCTTTGAGTTCGGTGGTCGCCAGGTTGAGGTCGATGGCGGTCTTGGCGGCGTCGCGCTCGAGCAGGCGGTATTTACCCGAGAGCACGATGCGCAGGCGGCCTTCGAGTTCGGCCTTGAGTTCGGTGTAGCGCTTCGCCTTGGAGGCCTGGCGCTTGAGGGAATTGACCTGGCGGGTGACCTCTTCGAGAATGTCGTAAACGCGCGCCAGGTTCTGCTTGGCGCCTTCGAGCTTGGCTTCCGCGAGGCGTTTGCGCGTCTTGAACCTGGTGATACCGGCCGCCTCTTCGATCACCGAGCGGCGGTCCTGGGGCTTGGAGCTGAGGATCTGGCCGATGCGGCCCTGTTCGATGATGGCGTAGCTTTCCGGGCCGAGCCCGGTGCCCATGAACAAGTCCTGGATGTCGCGCAGGCGCGCCTGGCGGCCGTCGATCAGGTATTCGCTTTCGCCCGAGCGGTAGAGCCGGCGCGTGATGGTGATCTCGGCGCGCTTGGCCGGGACTCCTTCCACGGGCTGGATCTTGTGGGCCTGCTCTTCGTTGTAGACGTCCGGGTCCACCAGGGTCATGGTGACGCAGGCCATGCCGAGCGGCTTGCGGTCGCGGCTGCCGGCGAAAATCACGTCTTCCATGCGGGTGCCGCGAAGGCTCTTGGCGGACTGTTCGCCCAGCACCCAGCTGATGGCGTCGCTGATGTTGGATTTGCCGCAGCCGTTCGGGCCGACGATCGCGGCGATCCCCTCGCCGTGAAAGCGAAGCTCGCTGCGCTCGCAAAACGATTTAAAGCCCTGCACTTCGATGCGTTTGAGTTTGAGCAAAGCCTTTACCTCAGCTTCGGGGGAGTTGTAACCATACTAAACGCGCTCTACCTAAAAGTAAAGCATCCTGCCTACAGCCGATTGTATGTCAAGCCAAGACACCACCGCATCTTGTAGGCACTATCCCAGGGAGGGCCATTTTGGCGCTCTTTTTTCGCGAAACGCCTGGATTCCCTCGCGAAAGTCGGCGCTCTGAAAAATTTCCGTGCGAACACGGCCGGCAATCTGGCCGGCTTCCTGCCAGTTCATGCCGCGGACCTGCTGGACGAAGGTCAGGCCGCTGCGGATGGCGCTGGGGCTCCATCCGGCGATTTCCTGAGCCACCTCCATGGCGCGATTCTCGACGTCCGCGGAAACTTCGTGTACCAGTCCCATCTCGCGCGCCTCGGAGGCCGGGAAAATCCAGCCGGTGAGTGCCAGGCTGACGCTCCGCCTTTCGCCAAGGACGGCCGTGACCGCGCGAAAGACGAGGAAGGGCCAGAGACCGAGCCGGATTTCGGTGAGTCCGAAGGTGGCGCCTTCGTCGGCGATGACCACGTGGCAGTTCGCCACCAGGCCGGTGCCGCCGCCGAGAGCCGGTCCGTGGACGGCCGCGACCAGCGGCTTCACCATTCGCGCTCCCAGCGTGAAAAGCTGCTCGTGGATGCGCGTCAATTCCAGGGTGAGTTCGGGACCGACTTCAGAGAGATCCATCCCCGCCGAAAATGCCTTGCCGTTTCCGGCGAGCAGGATGGCTCCGACGTGCGGATCGTTGGCGGCATGTTCCATGACCCGCACGAGTTCGCGGCAGAGTTCGGCATTGAGGGCGTTGCGCTTTTCGGGGCGGTTCATGGCGACCCGCAGGACGCGGCCGGTCTGCGAGATCTCCAACACGTTACTCATGGGTGGGCTCCGCGGCGTCGATTTCCATCGCCAGCAGGGCTGCTCCGAAGGTCTTGCCCTGAGCGTCGGTGCGCAGAGAGACGGTGCCGCCGCCTCCGAGCGCCTGGTGCAGAAGAAAGTTCAGCGCCCCGAGATTCGGCAGTTCGAAGCGTTCCACCTCTCCTTGGACCAGGTCGCCGAAGTGCTGTTTGACTCGCTCGGGCGTCACTTCGCGGACCAGAATCGGGTAGTAGCGCTCTTCGAGGGCAATGACTCCGATGTTGCAGGTATCGCCCTTGTCGCCGGAGCGGGTGTGAGCGATGCGGGAGAGCGGAACCTTCATCGCTCCGATGTTATCAGCAGCGGCGGGCGCACGCTACAATGTAGTTCCATTGATCGGCGAGACAATATCGAAGTACCGCGTGCTGAGCGAACTTGGCGCCGGCGGGATGGCCACCGTGTACAAAGCACAGGACATCTACCTCGGACGGTTCGCCGCGCTGAAGCTGATCCACGACCAGTTTCGCGACGATCCCGAGATCCGCGCGCGCTTCGAACGCGAAGGGCAGGCGGCGTCTTCGCTGATGCATCCGAATATCTGCACGGTGTTCGAAGCCGGGCGGTGGCGCGACCGTCCGTACCTGGCCATGGAACTGCTCGACGGGACGCCGCTGAGCGCGCGAATCCACGCCGGGCGGATGGAGGTACCGGAGATCTTGCGGATTGCGATTCCCGTGGCGTCCGCTCTCGAGGCGGCGCACCGCAAGGGCATCGTGCATCGCGATATCAAGCCCGCCAATCTGTTCCTGACGAGTGCCGGGGTGGTGAAAGTGCTCGACTTCGGGCTCGCCAAGCGACGCGGCTCCGCGCCCGCGGCGGCTGGTCCGGACGCGCCCACTGTGGTCACGTTCGTGACCATGCCGGGCGCTGTGCTGGGAACGCTGGCCTACATGGCGCCGGAGCAGGTGCGCGGCGAGGCGGTGGATGGAAGGGCGGACCTGTACTCGCTGGGGGTGACAATGTTCGAGATGTTCACCGGGACGCTGCCGGTGTTCGGATCGTCGAAGCCGCTGCCGCCGCGGTTTGCCGAGGTGTTGCGCAAGCTGATGGCGCCCGCGCCCGAAACCCGATTTCAGACCGCCGCGGAAGCACAGAAGGCCCTCGAAGCGATCGTTTAAGCTATCCTGTACGGATATGAAAAAGCTGCTTGGGGTGCTCCTGCTCTCTTGCCTTTCCTTTGCGCAGGACACGGTCGATAAAGCCACCACCGCACGGATTCGAAGCGAGGAACTGGAGCACTCGCAAATTCTCCACACCCTGCACATGCTGACGGACCGCTACGGCCCGCGCGTCACGGGCACGCCGAACCATGAGGCGGCAGCCAAGTGGGCCATTGCCGAAATGACGCGCAACGGAATGAAGAACGCGCATCTGGAAGCATGGAACTTCGGGCATCCGGGATGGCTGAACGAGCGCGCGGCCGGCTTTCTGGTCTCGCCGGTGAAAGAGAATTTGAAGTTCGAAGTGCTGGCCTGGACACCATCGACCGAGGGTACGGTCACGGCTCCGGTGATCCAATTGGTGCCGCCGGAGGGCCCCGCGCCGGCGCCCGCCCCCGCAGCGCAAGGTCGCGGCGGCTTCCCGGGACGCGGACCAGTGCGTCCGGGGCCGACCAAAGAAGAGATGCAGAAGTGGGTGGCGGCGAATCGCGATAAGGTGCGCGGCAAGATCGTGCTGATCGGCAAGGCGGCGGTGATCCCGGTGAATTTCAATCCGCCGGCCAAGCGGCGCGACGACGAGCAGGTGAAGTCGCAGTACGACCCCTCGAATCCGAATGGCGGACGCGGTTTCGGCTTCGGCGGCGGACGTGGCACGCCGGATCCCAACCGGCTGACGGCCAACCAGGTGGCCGAGGAGATCGACGCCATGCTGGTGTCCGGCGGCGCGGCCCTGCGGGTCAACGATGCGGCGCGGGGCGAAGGCGTGATCGTGGCGCAGCAGAATCATACGTACGATACGGCCAAGGCCGTCCCCACGGTGATCCTCCGGAACGACGATTTCGGCCGCGTGGAGCGGCTACTGGCCGATGGTGACGACGTGAAGATGGAGTTCAACATCATTAACCACGTCTACCCCGACGGGAAGACCAGCTACAACGCGATCGCGGAAATTCCAGGCTCGGATAAAGCCGGCGAGATCGTGATGCTCGGCGGGCACCTGGATTCGTGGCATGCGGCAACGGGTGCGACCGATAACGCCATCGGTTGCACGATCATGATGGAGGCCGCGCGGCTGATCGAGGCGCTGGGGATGAAGCCGCGGCGGACGATCCGGGTAGCGCTGTGGTCCGGCGAGGAAGAGGGACTGCTCGGGTCGCTGGCGTACGTGGAGCAGCACTTCGGTACGGCGGAGAGTCCGAAGCCGGAGTGGTACAAGCTGGACGGCTACTTTAACGTCGATACCGGCACCGGGCGGCTGCGGGGCGCGTCCATCTTCGGACCGCCGGAGGGCGCCGCCGTGATCCGTCCGGTGCTGGCCGAGTTCACGGATTGGGGCATGGCGGGAGCGATGAGCACCGCGAGCCGGATGACCGGAGGTACCGACAGCACGTCGTTCAATCACGCCGGGCTTCCGGGCATCGGGATGTCGCAGGACCCGATCGAGTACAACACGATGACGCATCATACGAACCTCGATACCTATGAGCGGATCGTGCCGGCGGATGCGGAAGAGGCCGCGGCGATTATCGCGGCTGCGGTCTGGAACGTGGCCAATCGGGACGAGATGCTGCCGCGCTTCGCGAAGGACAAGATGCCGGCGCCGGTACCGGTGCGGTAGGGTAGGCCTCCTGGCCTGCCCGAATCACCGCCGAGACGCGGAGACGCCGAGAAAAACGCCGAAAAAGACCTGGGGAGGACCGGAGTTGCACGCGTCATCCCCGGAGTCGAGCGCCGCGGAAGCAGAGATCGCTGAGGCCGAGCTGGCGCTCGCCTGGGCAGACCAGGAGGTCTACCCTAGCACGACAAAACCGGCCGGAGGGACGCGGAGGAAGATGGCGCGGCCGTTTCTGGACTCGACGGTGAACTTCTGGCCGATGTCGGCCGGCACCGTCGAGTACAGGCAAGTGAGCTGGCTTCCGGCGGGGTGCAGGTCGTAGTCGATCGTGACCCAGGCCGCGGTCGCGTTGTCCGGGTCGGTATTGATCGCGCAAAGCAGTTCGACGTCGTTGAAGATGCGTGACCACGCCACGATCGCACGCATGCGGGCGCCGATGACTTGCGGGTCGCCGAAGGTCACGCCATCGCCCGAGATCGGGCGCAGGAACTGCCGGCCGCGTCGCAAAGGCAGCCAGTTCCTACGCAACTCGTGAATCTTCGCCAATTCCTGGTAGACCGGGGAGTCTTCGTTGAAGAAGTGGCGGTTGCGGGAGCGGAAGGCTCCGAACGCGCCGCCGAACATGGATTCGCGAATGTAGCGGTCCGAGCCGTCGCCGCCGCCGGCGCCATCGAACTGCTGCTCGGTGCCGTAGTAGACGCACGGAATTCCGATCGTGGCGGCGTTCATGGCGCACGCGGCGAGCGCCAGCGGGGCGAAGCCGTAGGCGCTGAAGCGGTGCTTCTGGCCGCCCTGATCGACGTGATCGTGATCGTCGACCGAAGTCACCACCTTGTCGCGGAACCACACGTGCGAATCCTTGCGGACCAGTAGCGAGTTGCGGAAGATGTCGAAGTAGTCCGAGGGATCCGTGTTGCCCTGGACCACGCCGGTCATCTTGGCGCGCTCGTCGGAGATCCCGAGGGCGGCATCGAGGCCCGTGACCTCCAGCCGGTCGAAGGCGAACTCGCGGCCGCCGGTGATCTCACCGATGATGTAGAAATTCTCTTTGCCGAGAGCCTCGGCGAATTCGTGGATGACCGACGCGAAGAAGCGCGCCGCGCCGGGGTCGATGTGCTTGACGGTGTCCAGCCGGAAGCCATCGATATCGGCGTAGGCGATCCAGAATTTGTACGCCTCTGAAAGGTTGTGCAGCGCGGGCGCCACGGCATAGCTATCGATCTGGTCGACGCCGTCGACCATCTGGCGCCAGCCGTGGTGCAGGTCTTTCAAGGTGAAGAAATCGCCGTCGGCATACTCCGGGAAATAGTCGAAGTTATTGATGTGGCCCTCGCGCGTGAAAACGTCGGCGGCTTGGAATTCGGAGGGCCAGATGGCGCTGCTCGGGAACGCTGCCGGGTCGGTGACGGCGCCGAAGGGGATGGCCGGGTTGCCGGCGGCGTCGCGGAAGCCGAGGACGGGAAACTCGGAGCCGTTCCACGACGGGTCATTGGCAACATAGTGAAAGACGTCGCCCGAATGGTTGAGGATCACGTCGAGAATCACGCGGATACCGAGGGCATGAGCGGAGGCCACTAACCGGCGGAGATCTTCCCGGGTGCCGAAGTGTGCGTCCACATCGAGAAAATTCTGGATGCCGTAGCCGTGATAGGTGTTGTCGGCATTGACCTGCTGGAAGATGGGACTCAGCCAGAGCACGGTGACGCCGAGCCGCTTGAGATAGCCGAGCTTCGATTCGACACCCGCCAGATTGCCGCCGCAAAAGCGTGTGCCCGCATCGCGCCAGGCCGCGGCGTCCGCGTCGGTGAGGATCGCGTTGCCTGCGTCGGCGGGGGTAAAGGGCGGGGTCGAACCGGCGGTGACGAGATTGAGATTCGCGTCGCGGTAGAAGTTCTCGCGGTTATCGGAGAAGCGGTCGACCATCAGGAAGTAGATGACCTCGTCCTCCCAATGGGACGGCGAAGGGAAGTAAGTGCGGCCGGCAATCAGCGCGGCCAGGTCCAACTCGCTCAGCGATCGTTCGGCCATGACGCCTCCATGCTAACGTTCGGCGATGCCCGGGTCTGGAAGATCCAATACGGTGACGCTTTCCTGCTCATTGGGGTCGGTGCGGGCCGTGACGGCGGTACAGGGCTCCGTCTGACTGGCGTTATAGGGAAGGTGCGGCGTATTGGCGGGGATATAGAGATAGTCGCCCGGACCCACCCAGACGTGATCGCGGAGACCTTCGCCGTACCACATGCCGGCCTCGCCGCTCAGAACGTAGATGGCGCTTTCGTGCCCTTCATGAAGGTGCGGCCGGGCGCGTCCGCCGGGCGGAATCGTCACCATGTGCATCGAAAGCGCCCGGGCGCCGGCGGATTCCGCGGAGATCCCGGTGTGGTAACTCAGGCCTTGTTTGCCGCGGTAACCTTCATCCCGGCGGATGACGGCGCAGACCGGCCTGTCTGGTGTCGGCAAGGGGCCCTCCCTTCGGATCAAGGTAGCAGATTCGAAGGAGGGTGCGAAGCTATTGTTTCTCGAAGATGAGCTTCTGGTCGCCTTCGCCGAAGCTACTCGAAAAATGGCGCTCCACGGTCAATACTTTGCCGTCGGTCGAGAGCGTCCACTTGTCCTTCATCGTGAAGTCGTTGTCGCCGAACTTACCCTTGGTCTCAAACAGCAGGGCGTCGCCATCCCACTTGACCACACTCTTTGCCTCGTTGTCGCGAATCGTATTGACGCATTCCTTGCCGTCGGTGGTGTAGTTGGCTTCAAAGTCGAGGTCGCCCATGTCGCTGGACTGTTTGACCGCGAGCTTGAGCTTGGGCTCGTCGTGTGTAACTTTCTGGGTCATGCTGCTGGGCGGCGGCATCTCCCCCAGGTTGCTTTTGGAAATATTCAGTTTCCAATCGCCAGTCAGGTTGGGGGTGGCAGCCGCGGAAATCCCTGCGAAGACCATAAGGGAAGCAGCAAGAATCGAGAAACGACATCCGAGTCGCATGGCACCTTCTCTTTCGGCGACCGAGTATAACACCTATCCGGCGCTATTTCTTCGGGCGCGATTCGGGCGGCACCAGGCCATTCAGGCGATAGTAAGCCACCAGCAGCCCGTAGTGTTCGGCGGAATGCTCGGTGACGGAGGCCCACGGCTGGATGGTCTTTTGGAACATCGCGGGCTCCCACGATTTCAGCGTGGCGTTCGAATCGTCGATCGACTTCTTGAGCACGGCGACGATGTCGGCCTTCGTTTTGTAATCTTTCGCGTCGAGTTCGTCCCAGTTCACCTTTTCTCCGCGGCCGCGTTTGGCGGCGAAGACGTTGCCGGAGGCAATGTGGACGATCACCTCGCCGAACGTGCGCATTTCGGGTTTGGCCTTGAAGCCGTACTGCTCTTCGGGGAAGTCCTGGGCCATTTCGAGGACCTTGCGGTTGATATCCGCAAAGAGGTTGACGGTCGTCTTGTCGGGTGGCGGGGGAGCCGCCTGGGCGAAAGCCGAGGCCGCGCCGGCCAGGGCGAGAGTGATAGTCAGCAGCTTCGTCATATCTCACTCATACGGACGGCGCGGCAATTGGTACCGCCGGCTTTTCAGTTTCGGGAGTTTGTCTTTACGCACGCTGCAACCCGAGCTTCGGCGCGGCTGGGCCTGGTGTTTCTGCCCGCGAGGTCTCTTGCCCTTTCGCACGTGGGTTAGTTTGGAACGAAACTTCGCGGTCGCCGATCTGGAGCGTGTGAGTCATGAGATACACGAAGGCGAATGGAATTCCGATGCCGGAGATCGCGAGCAGTCAGAAAATTCCGGCCGCTACGACATCTTCGGTTCCCACACGCCTTCGAAGTTTACGAAGTAGGCGTCCACCTGGAGGTCCGGGATGGCGGCGATTAGTGCGGCTTTGGCGAGCTTTAACTCGTCGCGGTGATGATCGGCTTCGGCCTGGAGGTCATGGTCGAAGGCTTCGAGACCGCCATAGGCGCCGCAATCGGAATGCAGCATGAGGATCACCCGCTTGGTTTCGTGGAGCCGGATGGAGGTGCGAATCTGGTTTAGAACAAACTCACGGTCGGATTCCTGACTCGGAGAGGCCAGGCATTTGGCCCCGCCGGCGACCTTGATGGGGTCGGAGTAGAAGACGCCGATGCGCTTCAGGAATTTCCGGAAGCCAACGTCGAAACGGTTGTCGAAGCACCAGACGATGGCGGCATCGCACTGGTACTTGTCTCGTGGAGAGTCGAAATGGAAAAGCTTTCGCATGGTACAGGCAGTCGATACCATTATGACTTGGCGGCCGCCTTCGGTGGCCGGGCAGGCCGGTAGGTCCGCCCCACTGGATTATGTTCTCGACGAGATTTCATTGGGACTTTCGAGCGAACCGGCTGACGGAGCTGTTAAACGAACGGCGTACAGCGGGCGGGCGAGTCCTGGACTTGACGGAGTCGAACCCCACACGGGCGGGGTTCACGTATCCGGCGGAGATCGTGAAGGCTTTCGCGGATCCGCGAGTGCTTTCGTATGAGCCCGCGCCGGCGGGCCTGCGCGAGGTGCGCGAGGCGGTGTCGGCATACTATCGCGAGCGTGGGCACACGGTAGCTCCGGAGCGCATTCTGCTGACGGCCAGCACCAGCGAGGCGTACGCGTACCTCTTCAAGCTGTTGGCCAACCCCGGCGATAACGTGCTGGTGCCGCTTCCTTCCTATCCGCTATTCGAGTTCCTGGCCGATATGGAGTCGGTGAAGGCGCGGCAGTATGCCCTGCGGTACCACGGAGGGTGGAGCATCGACCGGCAGGCACTGGCCGAAACGATCGGCGAGCGCACGCGCGGCATCGTTCTGGTCAATCCGAACAATCCGACCGGGTCATACGTGAAGAAGGACGAACTGCAGGCGCTGATCGAGTTGGGGCCGCCGCTGATCTCCGACGAGGTGTTCGCTGATTACGCGTTCAAGGAAGACGCCGAGCGGGTGGCGACGTTGATCGACGTGGAAGAGCGCCTGAGCTTTTCGATGAGCGGACTTTCGAAGGTGGCAGGATTGCCGCAGATGAAGCTGGGCTGGATCGTGGTGAGCGGTCCGGAGGCTTTGCGGCGCGAGGCGATGGAACGGCTGGAGTGGATCGCCGACACCTACCTATCGGTGAGCACACCGGTGCAGTGCGCGGCCGTGAAGCTGCTGGAAGCCGGGCAGAACGTTCAGCAGCAGATTCGCGCGCGAACGGCTGCCAATTTGTCGATGGCGCGGGAGGCATTGGCAGGCTCGGCGGCGGACATCCTGGCAGTGGAGGGAGGCTGGAACATCGTCATCCGGATGCCCCGGATCCGCAGTGAAGAAGAGTGGACGCTCGAGCTGCTTGCCCATTCCGAAGTGCTGGTGCAGCCGGGCTTCTTCTACGACTTCGAATCCGAGGCGTTCCTGGTGGCCAGCCTGCTGACCGAGCCTTCGGTATTTCGCGAAGGCATCGGCCGGCTGGTTGAGGCTCTCTAGAAACCGCGGCCGCCGCGTCCCGCCGGCTGGGCCGCTGGAAGATCCTTGCGCGGCAGCTTGTCGGGCCGGGTGGCTGCGTTATACACGAACGCCGCTTCGATGATCGCCATCTGCTTCATGTCGGCGGGCTGGATGCGGTCATAGACGTCCATGTTGGAGTGGTGCGTGCGGGTTTCATAATCCATCGGGTCCTGGATGAACTGGAAGCCCGGCAGACCCACGGCGTCGAACGAGAGGTGGTCGGTGCCGCCGGTATTGCGGATGGTGATGACGCCCGGGGTCAGGTCTTTGAAGGGGGCGAACCACGCTTCGAAGATGGGACGCATCATTTCGTTGCCCTGCAGGTAGACGCCGCGAATCCGGCCCGTGCCGTTGTCGATATTGAAGTAGCCGGCGAAATTGGCGTGCTCGGCGGTGGTCTTCATGACGGCCGGATCGGCAAAGTGCTCCTTGACGTAAGCGCGGGAGCCGAGGAGTCCTTCTTCTTCGCCGCCCCAGAGGGCCATGCGGACTGTGCGGTCCATGTGGACGTTGAGCTTCTTGAGGATGCGCATCGCTTCCATGGCGACGGCGCTGCCCGCGCCGTTATCGGTGGCGCCGGTGCCGTAGTGCCAGGAATCGAAGTGGCCGCCCACCATGACCAGTTCATCCTTTTTCGAGCCGCCGGGAATTTCGGCGATCACGTTGAACGAATCGGTATTGGCGTTGTCCCACTTCGTCTTGATATCGAACTGCAGCTTCACGGGCACGTTGTGCGCCAGCAGGCGTGCGATGCGGTTGTAGTGCTCGGCGGTGATCGAGACCTGCGGGAGGTTGGCGTCTTCCTTACGAACCTGGGCGCCGCCGCCGAAGAGCGTGCCGCTCTCGCCGCGGGCGTTCGCCTGGATCGTCATCAGGGCCTTCTCTTCTTTCCAGTAGGAGGCCAGCTTTTGGCGGAAGTTGCGCATCTCTTCGAACGTCATGTTGCCCGGCAGAGGCCCGCGACCGCCGCGGCCACCACGGCCCGCGCCGGTGGGAATCAGCTCCGTCGCGAGCTCAGCGAGTTCCTCGGGCGTATAGCGCGTGGCCAGCGGGGTGGTGGGGAAGGTCAGTTCGGGCGGCGCTACGGTCAGGACGATCTTGCCCGCGAGTTTACCGTGAAACTTCTCCATATCCGCCGGAGTCTGCACCACTGCCAGGATGGCCTCACCAGTGACGGGGCCGTTCGTGCCCGCGGTCCAGGCGACCGGCACGCCGATAATCGGCTGATAGACCGGATCGACGATCGCGCCGCTGTAGGAGGTGTATTCCCAGCCGGGGATGCCGGCCGCCCACTTTTCCAGGTGAACATTGGCGAGGCCCCACTCATTCAACTGCTTCGCCGCCCAATCGCCCGCGGCACGAAACTGCGGGGAGTTGACCAGCCGGGGACCGTAGCGGTCCGTCAGGTTATACATCACCTCCATGACCTGGGAGTCCTGCAGTTCCTCGGTCTTGATCCGATGGATCATGTTCAGGTCGACTCTCTCCTGCGCGTAGGCGAGCGCGGAGAGAACGAGGCAAAAGAAAGCGATAGCAATCGGTTTTCGTTGCATAAGGCAATAGTCTGGTTTGTATCTCAGCTATGACGCCCGGCGCGAGCCCCCAGGTTACCGGGAGAGGCCCCGTGAGGCGTATTTTTTCCAGATCGCCGGATCGGCCAGCATGGGGATAAACACGCCGCCGACGACCGATCGGGCCTGAAAACCCTGCTGTTTAGCGGTCACCGTGTCGAACCAGTCGGTCAGCGGGACGCGGCTGGGCGATTCGTTTGCGAAGCGGTAGACAGGCGCGATGAATTTTCGGAAATCGGCCTGGTTGTCGGTGAGCGTGGCGGTCCAGAGAATCCAATCGAGCTTGGTGTAATCGCGGCGGTTGTCGAGCGGAAGGCCATAGGCATTCTGCTTGGTGAGGTAGAAGGCAAGCTCTTTGCGCGCGACCTCAGCGGGGAAGAGGTTCAGATTGAGCAGCTTATCCCACACCAGGTTGTATTTCTGGCTCCATGTGCCGGGCTTGTCGAAGGCCAGGCGGTAGTGGTCGCCTTCGGCGGCAAGTTCGGTCCACTTGCGGGCGAACTCCTGCGCGGTTTTCCGGTATTCGGCGGCCTGGTCGCGGCGGCCCGTCATCTCGCAGAGGACGCTGTAGGCATCGATTGCCAGGATCGCTTTGATGGACAGATTGGCGTTGTGCGCCAGGTGTCCGGCGAAATCGTCTGTGGAGAGCTGATTCTCCGGGTCGAGGCCTTTCTCTTTCAGGTAGACGGCCCACTTGGTGAGCTCCGGCCAGTATTTTTCGGCGTACGCCGCATTGCCTTCGACGCGCGCCAGGGCAGCCATCAGAATCAGCATGTTGCCGCTCTCTTCGACCGGCATCTGGTTCTGCTCGGTGCGTTCCCCGCCGCCGTAGACCTGGCCGTTGGCCTGTGGATAGGTGCCGAGATCGTGGGGGGCGAAGGGCCAGGGCCACCGGCCCATGCGGGCGTAGTCGAGCACGGGCTGCAATTGCGCCTGCAGCAGCTTGGGATTGAAGAGCAGCGTGAAGGGCGCGCTGGGATAAATGACGTCGACGGTGGCGATGCAGCCGTTGCTGAAGTTTTCCTTGGGGAAGTACATGGGGGTGCCATCGGCATCGGCCACGAGTTTATGAGCGGCGAGCGTCTGCCGGTAGGCCAGGGTAGCGATACGGGCGTATTCGTCGCCGCCGATTTTGCGTAGGTCGGCGGTCAGCTCTTCGTCGAACCGGAGGCTGCGTTCGAGGAGGGAATCGTGTTCGGCGCGCCCTTTGCGGATGAGGTCGGCGGCCTCGGCGCCGTTGCGGCGCCACCAGGCGCGCTCGCGGCGTTGAAAATACTCGATGGAATAGAGGTCGTCATAGGCCAGCATGAGGTAGCGCTGCTTGGGAGCACTGCCGACGCTGCCGAGATCGATGGCGAAGCTGAGCGCGGGGTTGGGCCGTTCGTCGAAATTATCGGAATCGGGCAGGCGACCTTCGTTGGCGAAGGCCATGCGGCCCTCGGCGCGCTGGGTCGCGGCCTCGGTGACGCCTTCCGCTTTGTCGGCAGCGATATACAGGTAGCCCCAGTCGATGCGGACATCGTCTCCGCGGCGCGCGAGCATGGGCTGCTGGCGGGAGCCCATGCGCAATACGGGTTGGCCGTCCAGGCGGTAGCGTTCCGCCATCGCAGGCTCGTCCGGAGTGTTGACCACCAGGTCGGACGCGGCTTCGAAGTAGACCGCCACATTGTGCTCGCGGCCATCGGTGCTCGCGGCGGACCATTCGACGTAAGTGAGGGGGCGGGAGAGGACTTCGAGATCGTCGGGCAGGGCGGGGGTGAAGAAGGTCAGTTGGATTTTGACGCCGCTGCCGCCGAATTCATAGATCGTGCGCGTGGGCAGGACTTCCAGGCGCTGCTGATCGAGTGTGGCGCCGCTGTTGCCGCGCTGCCCGCCGCCCATGATCCGGAACGTCTGGCCATCGATTCGGACCAGGGAGGTGAGGGTGTTCGGCTTTCCGGTCCAGTGCCGCGTGCCTTCGCCGTTGAGATGGTCTGCCATCGACCAAATGCTGAAATATGGGTCGTGAGCCACCAATGGCACGGCCGGCGGACGGAACGGCGCGGCTGTCTGCGCGGCAAGCGTCAGGACCGAGAGCAGGAACCCGGACGCGATCGGAATTGTACGAAGTCTTCCCAGTGTCACAACTGTAAGCGTAGAATAAAACTATGGCCAGAGGTTGGGAAAGCAAGTCGGTCGAGGCGCAGATCGACACGGCCGAAGGTATCCGGCAGCGCCCTACACTGGAACAAACGCTTGACCCAGTACAACTTGACTTGATTCGGAAGAAGGAAAGCCTTCAGCTTTCGCGTACACACGTACAGCGGCAGTTGGATAGCGCGCAGAATCCGCGGTACCGGGCTTTGCTCAGCAAGGAACTGACGGATCTGGACGCGCAACTGGCAGGAATCGGTTAAATTCGCGTGGCCGCCCGCTTCTTCGTCCAAATGGAGTTGGAAGGCGTGGCCCGAAAATGAACGGCATCCGAGTTGCTTGGGCGGGCGTTGTGCCGCCCCGTACGCTCTGTGTCCTACTGTTTCTCTTATTTCCGCGCATTCTGACAGCCTATTCGGTGCTCACCCACGAAGCCGTGATCGACGCATCGTGGGAGCAGAGTATTCAGCCTGTTTTGCTCGCTCGCTTCCCGGGGGCGACACCCGATGAACTACGCGAGGCGCGCGCTTATGCGTACGCCGGCTGCATCCTGCAGGATATGGGCTACTATCCGATGGGCAGCCGGTTCTTCAGCGACCTGGTGCACTACGTGCGCAGCGGCGATTTTGTCGTCAATCTGATTCGCGAGGCGCGGGACCGCAATGAATTCGCCTTCGCGCTGGGCGCGCTGGCCCACTATGCCGGGGATACGCAGGGGCATGCGATTGCCGTTAACCAGGTGGTGCCGCTCGAATATCCGAAGCTCGCGCACAAGTTCGGCGACATCGTGACGTACGAAGACGATCCGGCTGCGCACATCAAAGTCGAGTTCGGCTTCGACGTGCTGCAAGTGGCGCGAGGCCACTACGCTCCTACCGCATATCACGATTTCATCGGCTTCGAAGTCGCCCTGCCAGTTCTGCAGAGGGCTTTCTACCGCACCTATTCGCTGCAGCTCACGGATCTGTTTCAGGATCTCGATAAAGCGGTCGGGACGTACCGCCATACCGTGAGCTCGATTATTCCGCAGGCCACCAAGGTCGCCTGGCACCTGAAGAAGGACGACCTTGCCAAGGACACCCCGGGACTCACGCGCCGCCGGTTCATTTACGTTTTGCGGCGCGCGGACTATCGAAAGGAGTGGGGGCGCGCCTACCAACGTCCGGGCTTGGGGACGCGTCTGCTGGCGCTTCTGATCCGCATTCTCCCCAAGGTGGGGCCGCTCCAGGCGTTTGCCTTCAAGCCGCCCTCCGCCGCAGCGGACAAGCTGTTCATGGCTAGCTTTTTGCGGACGGTGTCCGAATATAGGGGTCTGCTGCAGCAGGCCAACAACGCCGGCTTCCGGCTGCCTAATCGGGATTTCGATACCGGAGCACTCACGCGGCCGGTGGAATATCGGATGGCGGATGAGGCTTACGAGCAGCTCGCGATCGAACTGGCGGCACGGCCCCAGGCGGGCGTCGACCCCGTGCTGCGGAAGGACGTGCTGGACTACTTCCATAATCTGGATCTGCCGTTCGCCGCGAAACGCGATGCGAAGAAGTGGCGCGCCGCCGTCTCGGCGATCGATGCGCTGAAAACGCAGACGTCGTCATCGAACGGCGCGGCCTCCATGCCATACTAAAAGTTTCACCCTTTCCATGTTTGCGTACTCCCAGCAGGATCTTTACTGCGAGCAGGTGCCGCTCGCGGACTTGGCAGCGCGCGTAGGCACGCCGGCCTACGTCTATTCGAGCCAGGACATACTCGATAACTTCCGCGCGTATGATGAAGCTTTCGGCGATTTGCCGCACTCGGTCTGCTATGCGGTGAAGGCTAACTCGTCGCTCGGCGTACTGGCGCTCCTGGCCCGCGCGGGCTCGGGTTTCGACATCGTCTCCGGCGGCGAGCTCTTTCGCGTGATGCAGGCGGGCGGAGATCCGGCGAAGGTCGTGTTTTCCGGGGTAGGCAAGACTGCGGAGGAAGTGGAGTACGCGCTCTCTTCGGGCATCCACAGCTTCAATTGCGAATCCGAAGCGGAACTGGCGCTGATCGACGCCATCGCTGCGCGGCGCGGTGTGAAGGCCGGATTTTCCATTCGCGTGAATCCCGATGTGGACGCCTCGACGCATCCCTACATTTCGACCGGGCTCAGCGAGCACAAGTTCGGAATCGCCATTGCCGAAGCGGCCGGCGTCTACAGTCGCGCGGGACAGTATCGCAACCTGACGGCGGAGGGCGTGAGCTGCCATATCGGCTCACAGATTCTGGACCCGAGTCCGATTCTGGAAGCCGTGGACAAGGTGCTGGCGCTCGCGGGCGGGCTCCGCGCCGAAGGGCTGCCGATCCGCCACATCGACCTGGGCGGCGGGCTGGGCGTGGCCTACCATGCGGGCGAAAAGGCTCCGGAGATCCACCGCTACGTCGAAGAACTGCGGGCGCGGCTGCGGCAGAGCGGGCTGCGGGCGATGGTGGAGCCGGGGCGGTCGATTGTTGGGCAGGCGGGAATCCTGTTGACGCGCGTGCTCTACCGCAAGAAGAACGGCGCCAAGGAATTCGTCGTGGTGGATGCGGCGATGAACGATTTGATCCGTCCGGCACTTTATCGCGCGCACCACGAGATTATTCCGGTGCGGCGCAACTCGCTTCCGCTCGTGGTGGCCGACGTGGTGGGGCCTGTGTGCGAGACCGGTGACTTCCTGGCGCGCGACCGTCAGATGGCCAACGTGATGCCCGGCGATTTTCTGGCTGTGTGCACCGCCGGCGCCTACGGCTTCGTACAGGCTTCGAATTACAACTCGCGCGTGCGGCCTCCCGAGGTGCTGGTGGAGGGCGGCGCGTACCGCATCATCCGCAAACGCGAGACGTACGAAGACCTGGTGCGCGGCGAAGTGCTATAGCTCGCGGTCAGCTGTCTTCGATCTCCATCGCGGTCACTTCCAGTTCACTGCCTCGCAGAACTTCGGTGGCAAAGCTCTGGCAGGCAGGGCAGCAGCGGTCGATGATGCTGCCGGCCGAATACTGCTTTCCGCACGCCGAACAGTGGATTTCAACCGGCACCTCTTCAATCACCAGCTGCGAACCGGCGATGGCCGTTTCGGCGCAGGCCAGGTCCCAGGCGAACAAGAGGGAATCCTTGACGACGCCCGAGAGCGGGCCAAGGCGCAGGTGGACGCTCGAGACCCGGCAGGCGGGGCGGCTCGCGGCTTCCTCGCAGGCAATCTCGACAATCCCCATGGCGATCGAGAGTTCGTGCATCTACATCATGGTCATACGAACGTAGCGCTTGATGTCGGGGAAGTTGGCGATCATTCCCACTGCAATGGCGCCGACCAGCACGCTGCCGAGAATCTTAGTGAGCTTTCCCAGGTTCATAGATCTCCTTTTCGGTTCGAATGCGGTGAAGCAGATTGTCGATCATCCGGGGCGCTTCCTCGAGCGCCCGGCTCACGGGTTCGCTGAAGCCTATGCCGTCGAGTATCTCCGGTTCGCAGCCCAGGACGAAGACGCGTCGCGGAGTTGCGCCCATCTGGCGGGCAGCGGAAAGGACCTGCATTGGGTCGAGACTGTGAGTCTCGAGCGCGGCATCTCCGCTCTCCTGCGCGACATCCGGCTCGATCAGGTAGAGAGTGCCTGGTTGGCCGTCGCGCGGAGCGGCGTCGATCAGGATGACGGCGTCGTCCGTTTCCATGAGCGCGTAAAGCAGGTCGATGCCGCGGATGCCGAAATCGACGATGCGCACGTCTGGGGGCCAATCGCGGGCCTGCAGGCGTCGCGCCAGTTCGGAGCCGAAGGCGTCGTCGCCGAAGAAGATATTGCCGATACCCGCGACGAGGATCATTCGAGCGGCTCCACTTCTTCGGGGCTGAAGAAAAAGCGGTGGCCGGGCTGGCGCATGAGGCCGAGGTCGCGGCCCGGGTCGTCTTCGAGCACCACGGCGAGATGCGTGCGACCCTCGAGATCTTCCTCCACCGCTTCGATGATAGCGGTTTTGCCCTGAAGTGCGAGGTCGAAGATATCGCCGGAGGGCTTGGGGCGGAGGCGCACACGCGCGCCGGGGCGGCGGAAGCCACGCAAAGCTCCGTGCAGTTTCGCCAGGTGGGCCTCCGGCAGCGATTCGGCGCGTTCGAGGATTTCGCGTGCCCGCGCGTCGCCGGCGCGGATGGCGGCCTTCTCTTCGTCGCTGAGAGTGAGGATGCGAAGCGTCAGGATCTCGTCGATTTCGGTGCCATCGAAGAGGTCGCCGCGGCTTTCCGGCGCGATCTGCGGATAGTCGTAGAGGATGATCGGGGCGGAGAGCATGGTGCGGCGTTCGCTCTGGTCTCCCGCGAGCACGGGCCAGGCGCCGATGTTGCGGCAGGCGCGGGCCAGGTCGCGGCAGTCTTCGGGCGGATCGATCAGAGAGACGAACTCGCCCTGTTCGAGCGTGAGGATGGTGTGAACCGAGAGCATCGAGCGAGTGAGCGCGGCGTCGCGATTGGCGCCGTCGAAGGCGGCGCGGTTGCGGATCTGAATGCGGAAACGCAGGAGACCCTCGGCGGCGGGCTCGGCCGCGAGTTCGATCTCGGCCTCGCCGGCGTGGCGCACCAGGTGGGCGGAGATGGCGGGAAATTGCGCGTCGGTGCGGCGCTCCACGGTGTGGTCCGCTTCGAATTCGAGATAGCGGACGCTGGCGGTCAGCACCGTCTGCGCACCGCCTCGGGCGAGGCATTCGGTCTGCATTTCAGCCGTGTCGAAGCCGGGCGGGTAGAGGACTCCGAAATTCCAGCGGTATTGATTTTTCAGAGACGCGGCAGTGTACGGATAGAGCATGTAGCCTTCGTACAGGACGGCTTTCGCGATCTGCTCCACCGAAGGGGCACTCATGGCAGCAGGCTCTCCAGCGCCTGTTCGAAGGTGGGCAGGCCTTGTGCGACTTTGTGCCGGTAGAGACGGTCGAAAACGTCGCGACGCAGGCAGAGCCATGCGGAGTTGGGATAGTGGCGGTCCATCATTTCCTTCCAGACGCGCACGGGCACTTCCCACGAGGCCTCCGTGCTCCAGGGAATCTGCGCGATCTGGAGCACGCCTTCCGCATTGCAGTAGAACACCGTTCCGCTGAAGAGAAGGGTGATCGGCACGGCGCCCTCTTCGAGGCCATGAAAATATTTAGTCGCGGCGATGGTCAGGTCGAACGTGCAGGCTAGCGGGAGATCGATCCGGGTCGCTCCGTGAAAGGCGGGCACCGCAACACTGCTGTGGGTCCAGAGCATGGTGCCAAGTGTGCGGCCCCAGTCGGCCGGCACACCGAACAGGTCGCGGAGGTCCGACTGCTCCACGGCCGTATAGGGGCGCCGCGCCGCTTCGATGCGGATCTGGCAACGCAGCAGCAGGCTTTCGATCGGCTCGCCGGCG
The DNA here is from genome assembly GCA_963796675.1 of Terriglobia bacterium. GTDB lineage: Bacteria > Acidobacteriota > Terriglobia > Bryobacterales > Bryobacteraceae > CAWCDJ01. Next base: position 173,243 of record CAWCMS010000005.1, on the reverse strand, counting down.
GGCCGGTTTTCGATGTGGAGTTTCAGATTCAGTGCGGGCTCGGCGGAACAGGGTGCGGGCTCGACGCCCTCCACGCGGAACTGGAGATCAGGCATGGACGGCCTCTTCTTTCAGATCGCGAAAGAAGCCGGCGATTTCGCGCCACGCTTCTTCGCCGCCGGAGAGTCCGCGCCAGTGAACACGGAGCAGGCCGGTCAGTTCGTAGCAGCGATCGAGAGGGGCGAGATAGTAGTCGCGCGCCTCACCGACGCGATTGACGAGCAGAGCCTCGATGTCTGGCTGCATGACCTGGAGCGCTGGGTTGTGCCGTGCGATCGCGTTCCAGGCCTCCGGGGAAACCAGGGATTCGGTGATGCCCGCCGGTCCGGGATAGAGAGCGCGGACGCGGGATTCGGAAGTGCTCCTGACGAAGAAAGCGAGGTCGATGGGGATGAGGAGCGCCGACCATTCGGCATCCGTGAGTTCGAAGTCGTCGAGAGGGCGGACATCGCGGCCGACCCGGCGGTAAGGTGCGAGGTCGAGGAGTGTGCAGGCATCGCAGGCGCAGACCAGGCGGCGGCTGGCCGTTTCGAACAGGTGCGGATGGCGATGATCCACTGCAGCGCCGCAAAGTTCGCAGTGTTCTGTAGGGTAGGCCTCCCGGCCTGCCCGGGCGTGCGGCAGCACGCCGGTACCTTCGCCGGGGCAGGCCGGGAGGCCTACCCTACAAAGGCTCTCGACGGGCACGAAGGCAGGGTCCGACAAACCTTCGATCTCCACGGCGGCGGCGTCAGGGGCGGCTGTGAATACGGCCTCCTCGACTGCTTCGCGAGACACGGTCGCACGCAGCGCGCGCAATCGTACCAGCCCTTGCTCCACTCCGGCCAGCTCCACGTAGGGCAGCCGATCGACGGCGCGGCGGACGCGCGTGGCAAGGTCATCCGGATGCAGATCGTGGAGCAGCAGCAGGTTCGATACCATGTCGTCGCGAGCGAATTCGCGTGTGTCACCGGCCAGTTCGAGCATGCGCCGCAACGCATCGCCGTGGAATCCGACGATGGCGTCGACGAGTTCCCGCACATGTCCGCACACTTCGGGGTCAGCCTCCGCTTCGATCCGCGCGATGAGCTCGTCGATCCGCGGGGCCTGCGGCATCAGCCCTGCACTCCGAACATCGGCGAATGCCGCGTCTCGAGCACCTTACCTTTGCCCAGGTACATGTGGACACCGCAGGGCAGGCACGGGTCGAAGCTGCGGACAGCGCGCATGATATCGATGCCGCGGAAATTCTCGGGGCCGTTCTCTTCGAAGATCGGGGTATTCTGCACCGCGTCTTCATAGGGACCCGGAGTGCCATGGGTATCGCGCGGGCTGGCATTCCACGGCGTTGGCGGATACGGATGATAGTTGGCGATTTTGCCGTCGCGGATCACCACGTGATGCGAGAGCACGCCGCGCACGGCTTCATGGAAGCCGCAGGCGATGGCGTCCTGCGGGACCTTGAAATCGCTCCAGGTTCGGGTGCGGCCTGCGTGCACTTCGGCCATTCCCTTCTCGACGAAATGGAGCGCCGCCGCGGCCGCGTATGCCTGAAAGTAGGTGCGGGCGCGATCGCGCTCGATGGCGTTGCTCCACCGCGGAATCTTCCATTCGAACTCCACCTCGCCTTTCGACGCCGTCTTCGGCAGCCGGATCTTCACGCTGTGCCCGGTGGATTGCACGTAGCCGATATTCACCTTGCCCGCGAGCGCCGTGGACCACAGTCGCGCGATCGGGCCGCCTCCGGTATCGAGCGCCAGGTGATCGCCGGTCTCACGGTGATACCAGCGCGGCGACATCACCCACGTGTACTTGTCGTCGAAGTTACGCTTCTGGGGGCGCGGCGTGGTGGTCTGGTTCCAGGGATGCCGCTGGTCCACGGCATTGCCGAGCGGATCCTCGCGGACGAAGGTATCCTCGCGCTGCCAGTCATCGTAGTAAGAGCTGCCGAGCAGAATGCGGATGCCGAGGTTGATATCGACCAGGCTGGTGGTGACGAGTTTGCCGTCCACCACCACGCCGGGCGTGACGTACATCGACTCGCCCCAGTGCGCCATGTTGCGATAGGTATAGTCGCAGACGTCGGGATCGTTCCAGGAGCCCCAGCAGCCGAGCAGGATGCGGCGCTGCCCGACCTTCTCGTAACCCGGCAGCGCCTGGTAGAAGAAGTCGAAGAGGTCATCGTGCAGCGGCACCACGCGCTTCATGAACTCCACATATTTCATGAGGCGCACCAGATATTCGGTGAAGAGCTGCGGACTGGGCACCGTCCCCACGCCTCCGGGGTAGAGCGTGGAAGGGTGCACGTGGCGGCCTTCCATGAGGCAGAACATTTCGCGCGTCAGGCGGCTCATGTGGAGCGCCTCGCGATAGAACTCGCCGGTGAACGGGTTGAGCGACCGCATTATGTCGGAGATCTTGCGGTAGCCGTGCTGTTCGGCGTGCGGAGCATCTGCGGTCTGGGCGCGGTCCCAAACGCCGGGGTTGGTCTCTTTGACCATCTGCTCGCAGAAATCCACGCCCACCAGGTTGTCCTGGAAAATGTTGTGGTCGAACATGTACTCGGCCGCTTCGCCGCAGTTGACGATCCATTCGCCGAGCGCCGGCGGGCGAACTCCGAAGGCCATATTCTGCGCGTAGCAGGCACACGTGGCGTGATTATCGCCGCAGATGCCGCAGATCCGGCTCGTGATGAAGTGTGCGTCGCGCGGATCCTTGTTCTTCATGAAGATGCTGTAGCCGCGGAAAATGGAGGACGTGCTGTGGCATTCGGCTACTTCGCGGTTTTCGAAATCAATCTTGGTGTAGATGCCCAGGCTCCCCACGATGCGCGTGATCGGGTCCCAGTTCATTTCTACCAGCCGCCGCCCTTCGGTTCCCTCTTTGCCCCGAGTTTGAGTAATGGTCGACATTCGAGATCTCCCTTCTATGCGTACGTCCGCGGCTGGTAGCCGGTGGTTAGTTTGTCGCCTTTATGCCGCCACTTGGTTTCCTTATTGGCGGTGGAATTAGTGAAGTGACGAAGCGCACGAATGGCCGAGCCATACGCAAAAGCCGTATCGGACGAAATCCTGGCGCCGGGGGGCATATCCATAAACGGCATGAACTTATCGGGGAAGCCCGGCATCGTGCAGCCGATACAAATGCCGCCCACGTTGGGACAGCCGCCGATTCCCGCCATCCAGCCGCGTTTGGTGACATTGCAGTTGACCACGGGACCCCAGCAGCCGATCTTCACCAGGCATTCCGGCTTGCCGTATTCATGCGTGAACTGGCCCTGTTCGTAGAAGCCGCCGCGGTCGCAGCCTTCGTGCACCGTCATTTCGAAGAGCCACTTCGGACGCAGTCGATCGTCGAGCGGAATCATGGGGGCTTTGCCCGCGAGTTGGAAGAGCAGATAGAGCAGCGTCTCCATGAAGTTATCGGGCTGGACGGGGCACCCCGGCACGTTGACAATGGGCAGCCCGGCCTTCGAGCGCCAGTTCCAGCCGAGATAATCCGCCAGGCCCATGCAGCCGGTGGGATTGCCCTGCATCGCGTGGATGCCGCCGTAGGTGGCGCAGGTGCCGGCGGCCATTACGGCCGTGGCCTTGGGAGCGAGCCGGTCGATCCATTCGCAGGTGGTGATCGGCTGGCCGGTCTCCGGGTTGGTGCCGAGCGCCGCCCAATAGCCCTCCCGCTTCACGCGTTCGTTCGGGATCGACCCTTCTACCACTAGTACGAACGGTTCAAGGCGGCCCTTTTCGGCTTCGAACCAGTACTTCATGAAGTCGCCGCCCACTTCGTAGGCGAGGACGGGATTGTGTAAGTGGACCTTGGGGAGCCCCGGAATTGCCCCCATCACCACATCTTCGACACTGGGTTGCGTGGCCGCTGTGATCGAGACCGAATCACCGTCGCAGCTCAAGCCCGCCGTGATCCAGAGCACGTGGACTTCCTTCACTGCCGGGGGCCGAGTCAGCCCTCCATACGCCTGTTCCGCCATGGAGCCCCTCCTAAGTCCCAGTGTGTGTCCCGGTAAGGGTCGAGTCAATAAAGTCGGGTGTGGAACGATACGTCACTTACATGCGGAATGTAAGTGGTTAACAAATGCGGGGTAACTGCTCGTTGAAAGGAAGGTCGATGATTCGAGTGCCGCCGATCTCCGTTTTCATGACCACCGCGCCGGAGTGAGACTCCACCGCGCGTCCGATGATCGCGGCTTCATGGCCTTCGCTGGTGGCTTGCATGGCGGCGAGCACCTTCTCTGCGTGCTGTGGATGCACGAAGGCTACGAGTTTTCCTTCATTCGCCACAAAGAGCGGGTCGATGCCGAGCAACTCGCAGGCGCCCTTGACTTCTTCGCGGACTGGAACTGCGCGTGCGTCGATTTCCACGCCGATTCCGGACGATGCGGCGATTTCACAGAGGGAAGCCGCCAGGCCCCCACGTGTGGGGTCGCGCATGGTGTGCACCTCTCCGGCGCCAAGCATAGTGGCGGAAAGTCGATGCAGCGGCTGTGTGTCCGAGAGGATCCGGCCTTCGAGGTCGAGGCCCTCGCGGACGGCAAGCACCGCCATACCGTGGTCCGCGATGGTGCCGCTGAGAATGACCACGTCGCCCGGCCGCGCGCGGGCAGCGGAGATCGTGACACCCTCCGGCACGAGGCCGATGCCGGTGGTAGTGACAAACAGCTTATCGGCCGAGTTCCGGTTGACCACTTTGGTATCGCCGGTCACGATGGCGACGCCCGCGGCAGCCGCCGCGGCGGCCATTGCACCCACCACGCGCGAGAGCTCCGCCATGGGCAATCCTTCTTCCAGGATGAAGGCCGCCGAGAGGCACAGCGGAACGGCGCCGCCCATCGCCAGGTCGTTGACGGTACCGTTCACCGCGAGCTCGCCGATATTGCCGCCGGGAAAGAATAGTGGCGTCACCACGAACGAATCGGTAGTGAATGCCACGCGCGAGCCGTTGATGCCGATGACGGCCTGGTCTTCCATGCCGCGCAGCAGGGGATTATCGAAGGCCGGGAGAAACAGATCGCGAATGAGCTGCGCGGTGAGGCGCCCTCCGCTGCCGTGGCCCATCACGATGTTCGGGTGGCGCGAGAGCGGCAGGGGGCAGGAAAGAGCGAAGCTTTGTCCCATGGGCTAGATGATGTCCTCTTCCCCCAGCACGACATGGATCATGTCCCACATTACGTGGAGCAGGGTCGTGTGCACTTCCTGAATGCGATGGATGCTGAAGGAAGGCACCGTCAGGCAATACTCCGCGATCTCTTTGGTGCGGCCCCCATCCTTGCCGGAGAAGCCGATGGTCAGCATGCCGATCTCGCGGGCCGCGCGCAGCCCGTAGTTGACGTTGGCCGACATGCCGCTGGTGGAGATGCCGAGCGCGATATCGCCGGGCCGTCCGAATAGACGAATCTGTTCCGAGAACGTCTGGGAAAAATCGCTGTCGTTGCCGATGGCGGTGAGCAGCGCGGCGTCGCAGGCAAGCGCACGGGCGGGAAAGGCGCGGCGCTTCTCGATGATGGGATGCACGAATTCGACGGCGGCGTGCAGCGCGTCGCAGGAGCTTCCCCCATTGCCCATGACGAAGATCTGGCCGCCCGCCGCGAGAGCTTTGGCCGCGCGCGAACAGACCTCTTCGAGCGTCGTGGCGTTCGCTTCGAAGAACCGCTCCTTCATCTCGGCGCTCTCGCGGCACTTGCGCAGCACGGAGTTCCTGAAGGCTGCCGATGACATCGCGCCCGCGGCCTGCATCGCTACACCTCCGCCCCGATCGACACCAGGTGGCGGCCGTAATTGTAGTAGGCCGCACAGGCGCCCTCCGCGGAGACCATCGTGGCGCCGAGCGGCGTCTGCGGCGTACATTCGGTTCCGAAGGCCGGGCACTGGTTCGGTTTCTTCAACCCGCGGAGCACCTGTCCGCTGATGCAGACTGCCGGTTCGCGCGTGCAGATGCTCTCCACTTCGAAGATGCGGTCGGCGTCGAAATCGCGGAATTCGTAACTGAGTCTGTAGCCACTCTTGGGGATGATGCCGATGCCGCGCCAGCTGCGGTCGGCGACATCGAACACGCGCGCAATCATCTGCCGCGCGGCGACATTGCCTTCCCGGCTCACGGCGCGGGCGTACTGGTTTTCGACCTCGGCCCGCCCCTGTTCGAGCTGTCGGACCGTCAGCAGGACCCCCTCCAGCAGATCGATGGGCTCGAAGCCCGTGATGACGATCGGCACCCGGTAGCGCGCCGCGATGGGCTCGTATTCGTGCCAGCCCACCACGGCGCACACATGTCCGGGGCCCAAGAAGCCCTGCACGCGGTTCTCGGGCGATTGCAGGATTCCGGTCATCGAAGGCGGCACCATCACATGGGAAACCAGCAGTGAAAAGTTGCGCAGCCCCAGAGCTTTGGCCTGAGAGACCGCCATGGCGTTAGCCGGCGCGGTGGTTTCGAAGCCGATGGCGAAGAACACCACCTTGCGATCCGGGTTCTCGCGCGCGATCCGCAGGCAATCCATCGGCGAGTAGACGATCTTCACGTTTCCGCCGGCGGCGCGGACCTGGAACAGGTCGCCGTCGGAGCCGGGCACGCGCAGCATGTCGCCGAACGAGCAGAAGATCACATCCGGACGGCGCGCGATGGCGTGCGCGCGGTCGATCATGTCGAGCGGCGTGACGCACACCGGACAGCCGGGGCCATGCACCAGTTCGATCTCACGCGGCAGCAGATAATCGAGCCCATACTTCACGATCGAGTGCGTCTGCCCGCCGCAGACTTCCATCAGAACCCACGGTCTCGTAACCGTGCGCCGGATTTCGTCCACCAGCTTCGCGGCGATTCGGCCGTCGCGGTACTCGTCAAGGTACTTCATCGCCGGTCTCCTGCTGGAGCTCGCCGAGTTGATCCAACTCTTCGAGGCAGCGGTACGTGCGTGCGGCTTCCTCTTCGTCGACCTTGCTGATGGCGAAGCCTACGTGCACGAGCACGTAGTCGCCCAGCTGAGCATCCGGCAGGTATTCGAGGCAGGCCTCGCGCGTGATTCCGCCGAAATCCACCTTCGACATCTTCACGCCGTGCTTCTCATGAAACTCGACGATCTTCCCAGGGATGGCAAGGCACATGACAGCACTCTCATCATAGTGCCGGAGCCCGTGGATGGCGCGATTTTATGCAATCGCGATGTGCCGCCAAATACGTTATGCGATGATTGATGGACCGTGACAGGCGAACCCGACGCCGCCCAGATTCAGGAGAGGAGTCTTCGCAGGGAACTCGGTCTGCGCGATCTGGTTCTGGCGCAGGTGCTCTGCGTGGTGGGCTCGTCGTGGGTCGGGATTGCGGCGAAACTCGGCCGCGCGCACGTCGCGTTCTGGCTGGGCGCCATGGCGACGTTCTACCTGCCGCTGGCGGCCGTGGTGATCCAACTCAACCGCCGGATGCCGCTCGAAGGCGGGCTCTATCAATGGGCCAAGGCCGGATACGGCGAAATGGCGGGCTTTCTGGCAGCGTGGAACCTCTGGGTATACGCGATCGCTTCGAGCGGATCGATTATCTTCGTGATTCCCACGGATATTTCCTTCATGGGAGGGCCGTCGCTCGCCTGGCTTCCGGCCAGCCGCCTGGCGACGTTTGCGATCACGGGCGTGGTGATGCTGGCGATCCTGCTGGTGGCGATCCGCGGCCTCGAGATCGGCAAGTGGCTGCATAACGGCGGGACCGTCATGATCCTCACGGCTTACGTGATTCTGCTGGGCCTGCCGCTGTGGGCGCTGTGGCGCGGGTCGATCGCGCACTTCGATGCGTTCCCGTGGGCGCCGCCGCGGCCGAGCCTGTTCAGCCTGGCAATCTTCGGACAGATGACAGTGGGGGCGCTCTCCGGATTCGAATATGTGGCCATCCTGGCGGGCGAATGCCGCTCGGCCTCGCGCACGATCGGACAATCGGTCATCATCTCGGCGCCGATCATCGCGCTGATGTTCATTCTGGGCACAAGCTCGGTGGAGACGTTCCTGGGCAATCAGCCGATCAATGTCGTCGGCCCGATTCCACAAACGTTTCGTGCGGCCATGGGTGCAGTCTCATGGGCCGTGCCGTTCGCCATCTTTCTGCTGATTGCGCGCGCCGTGGCGGCGGCCAGCCTGCTCTTCACGGGGATCACGCGCCTGCCGCTTGCCGCGGGCTGGGACCATCTGGCGCCGCAGTGGCTCACGCAGCTCCATCCGCGGTATCGCACACCGGTGAACTCGATCTGGTTCGTGGCCGCGCTGGTGATGGGGTTCATCGTGCTGAGTATGCTCGGGGTCCGCGAACAGGAGGCCAGCCAGTTGCTCTCGGCGGCGTCGATTGTCCACTATGCCATCACCTACTGTGCGCTGTTTGCGCTGCCTCTGTTCGGCTCGCGGGCCTTCCGCGCGGAGTTGCCGCTATGGCTCAAGGTCGCGGCGGCTGCGGGCCTGGGGGCGAGCCTCGTCAGCCTGCTGGTTTCGGTGGTGCCGATTGTCGACGTGGTGAGCCGCATCGGATATGCGGCCCGCATCTCGGCGGTCGTGATTTTTAGCAATCTGGCCGGTGTCCTGATCTACCGTGCCGGTCGCCGCGCCTGAGGACCGATTGCTAGAATGGCCCCGTGCGACAACTGGTAGAGTGCGTTCCGAACTTTTCCGAAGGCCGCGACGGCGCGAAAATCGAGGCCATCGAGCAGGCGATCCTGTCGATGCCGGACGTGGTACTGCTCGATCGCGAGTCCGATGCGGACCATAACCGCTCAGTCCTGACGTTCGTGGGTCCGCCGGAAGCAGTGGCCGCGGCGGCGTTTCGCGCGGTGGAGAAGGCCGCGGCCATCATCGACCTGACGCAGCACCAGGGCGCGCATCCGCGCATCGGGGCGGCCGACGTGGTGCCGTTCATCCCCATCGAAGGCGTAACCGTGGAGGAGTGCGTCCGCCTGGCGGAGCGCGTGGGGCGCGAGATCTGGGAGAAGCTGCGGGTGCCGGTGTATCTGTACGAAGCCGCGGCGCGGCGGCCGGAGCGCACCAACCTCGAAAACATCCGGCGCGGGCAGTTCGAAGCACTGCTGAAAGAGATGGGCACGGTTCCCGAGCGCAATCCGGATATCGGGGAACCCGTGTGCCATCCGACCGCCGGCGCGGTGGTGACCGGCGCGCGCAAATTCCTCATCGCTTACAACGTGAACCTGGGGACGCCGGACGTCTCGATCGCCAAGAAGATCGCCAGGACGATTCGCTTTTCGAACGGCGGCTTCCGCTTTGTGAAATCGATGGGCGTCATGCTGGGCTCGCGCAACCTGGCGCAGGTGTCGATCAATCTGACGGATTTCGAGCAGACGCCCATGCACCTGGTGTTCGAAACGGTACGCCGCGAGGCCGAACGCTATGGTGTGCCGGTGGTGGGCAGCGAGATCGTCGGACTGATTCCGCGGAAGGCCATCGAGATATCGGCCGAATACTTCCTGCGGTTCGAGAATTTCCGGCCGGAACTGGTGCTCGAGAATCGGATCGAGCAGGCGCTGGCGGCGCGCAGCGGTCTGCCCGAGTTTCTGGACGCGCTGGCCGCTCCCACGGCGACGCCGGGCGGCGGCAGTGCCGCGGCGGCCGCGGCGGCAATGGCAGCGGCGTTGGGAGCGATGGTCACGCGTCTTTCGAAACAGGATCCCGGCGCCGTTCGAAGAAGACCGCCGCTTCTTCACCGAAGCCGTCGATCGCGATGCCGAGGCGTTCAACCAGGTGATGGCCGCCTACAAGCGTCCCAAGGACGAGCGCGCGCCTTACGTGGAGGTTGCGCTGCACGGCGCCGCCGAGGTGCCGCTCGAAGTGCTGGAGCGGGCGTCGCTGATGCTCGGCCGCCTGGAGCGCCTGGAAATACCCGCGCGCTTCGGTTCCGACCTTGCAGTGGCGAAAGCGCTGGTCACCGCGGCCAAGGCCGGTGTGTTTGAGAACGTCAAGATCAATCTCGAATCGATTCAGGACGAGGCTTTTCGCAAAAGTGTGGAGGCGAGGTTGACCGCCGTGGGGTATGATTCTCTCGGAGCCTGACGATGAGCACAACCGCAATCCGGGCGCCGCGTGGAACGCGCGATGACCTGCAAGGGCTGGCACCAGGAAGCCGCCCTGCGCATGCTGCATAACAATCTCGATCCGGAAGTCGCCGAACGGCCCGACGAGCTGATCGTCTACGGCGGAACCGGCCGCGCGGCGCGTGACTGGCCGTCGTTTCACGCGATTGTGCGCGCGCTGCAATCGCTCGAAAACGATGAAACGCTGCTGGTGCAATCGGGCCGGCCGGTGGGTATCTTCCGCACGCATCCGGAAGCGCCGCGGGTGCTGATCGCCAATTCCAACCTGGTGGGGCACTGGTCGAACTTCGAGGAGTTCACGCGGCTGGAACGCATGGGTCTGACGATGTACGGGCAGATGACCGCCGGCTCGTGGATCTACATCGGCAGCCAGGGGATCGTGCAGGGCACGTACGAAACCTTCGCGGCGGTCGGCCGCAAGCATTTCGGCGGCTCGCTGCAGGGCAAGCTGGTGGTTTCGGGCGGCATGGGCGGGATGGGCGGCGCGCAGCCGCTGGCCGCCACCATGAACGGCGCGCGCTTCCTCGGTATCGACGTGGATCCGCGGCGCATCGAGCGGCGCGTGGAGACGGGCTACTGCGACCGCATGGCACGCAATCTCGATGAAGCGCTGCGCATGCTGCACGAAGCGGAGATCAGCGGGCAGCGCCATTTCGGTGGGGCTGGTAGGCAACTGCGCCGACGTGCTGCCGGAACTCGCGCGGCGCGGCGCGGTGCCGGACGTCCTCACGGACCAGACCAGCGCGCACGATCCGCTGAACGGCTATGTGCCGAATCGACATGTCGCTCGAAGAAGCGCAGGCGCTGCGCGCAGCGCGATCCCGACGAGTACATCGCGCGCTCGCTGGCGGCCATGGGCGCGCACGTGGAGGCAATGCTGGAGTTGCAGCGGCCGGCGCGGTGACGTTCGACTACGGCAACAACATCCGCACGCAGGCGGCGAAGGCGGGCGTCGAAGGCGCCTACGAGATTCCGGGCTTCGTGCCGGAGTACATCCGCCCGCTGTTCTGCGAAGGCCGCGGGCCGTTCCGCTGGGTGGCGCTCTCGGGCGACCCGGAGGATATCTACCGCACCGACCGGCTGGTGCTCGAACTCTTCCCGAAAGACGAGACGCTGGCGCGCTGGATGCCGCTGGCGCGGGAACGCATCCAGTTCCAGGGGCTGCCGGCGCGGATCTGCTGGCTGGGCTACGGCGAGCGCGCCGAGTTCGGAGCTGGCGATCAACCGGCTGGTCCGCAAGGGCGAATTGAAGGCGCCGATCGTGATCGGCCGCGATCATCTGGATACCGGCTCGGTGGCATCGCCGTATCGCGAGACCGAGGCTATGCGCGACGGGTCGGACGCGATCGCCGACTGGCCGCTGCTCAACGCGCTGGTGAATACCGCGGCGGGCGCGTCGTGGGTTTCGATTCATAATGGCGGCGGCGTGGGGATCGGCTACTCGCAGCACGCCGGCATGGTGGTGGTGGCCGACGGCACGGAGGAACCGGAGCGCCGGCTGGAGCGCGTGCTGACCAGCGACCCGGGCATGGGCGTGATTCGCCACGCCGATGCGGGCTACGAAGAGGCCATTCGCTTCGCGCGCGAGCACGGTATCCGGCGGCCCATGGAGAACGCGTGAGCCAGTTGGCCGTCTGGAACGCCGGCCAACTGGTGACGATGGCTGGTCCGGCGCGTCCGCGCACGGGGCCGGAACTGCAAGCGAACTGGGCGTGATCGAAGACGGCGCCCTGCTGGTCCGCGACGGTCTCGTTGAGGCCACGGGAACCCGGGCTCAGATCGAGTTGCTGCTCGGGCCTGATGCGGAAATTGTAGACGCCGCGGGCGCGATCGTGCTGCCGGGATTTGTGGACGCCCATACACATCCGGTCTTCGCAGGCAACCGCGCAGACGAATTCGAAGAACGGAACCAGGGCGTAAGCTACGCGGAGATCGCGGCCCGCGGCGGTGGTATTCGCGAGACGGTCCGCCGGACGCGCGCGGCTTCGGAAAAGGACCTGGCTGCCAGCGCTCGCCGCTACCGGGAGTGGTTCCTGCGCGGCGGCACCACCACCATTGAGGCGAAATCCGGATATGGTCTTTCGCTCGAAGCCGAGCTGAAAATCCTGCGTGTGATCCGTACGCTCAGCGCCGAAGGCAGCCTGAGGATGGTACCGACCTTCCTGGGTGCGCACGAGGTGCCCGACGAGTTTCGCGGAAGGATCGATGATTACGTGGAGCACGTTGCCCGCGAGATGATTCCGGAGGTAGCGAGCGAAGGGCTCGCGGAATTCTGCGACGTGTTCTGCGAGCCGAACGTGTTTCCCTTCGAGCAGGCCCGCACGGTAGTGGATGCCGCGCGCCGCGCGGGGCTCGGCATCCGCATTCATGCGGACCAGTTCACCGCGGGGGAAGGTTCGCGGCTCGCCGCCGAAGTTGGTGCCGCCACGGCCGATCATCTCGAAGCCACGGGGGCCGAGGGTTTTGCCGCGCTGGCCGCCGCGGGCGTGCAGCCGGTGCTGCTGCCTGCGTCGGTCTATGCGCTGGGCCTCCGGCGCTATCCCGACGCGCGTGCAATGATCGAACGCGGCCTCGCCATCGTGCTTGCCACCGACTTCAACCCCGGCTCCTCGCCGACGGCCTCGATGCCGATGGTGCTGTCGCTGGCGGCGACGCAGATGAAGCTGACGGCGGCCGAATCGATTACCGCCGCCACTATCAACGCCGCATACAGTTTGAATCGCGGCGGTGAACTCGGTTCTCTCGAACCGGGAAAGCGAGCGGATTTTGCGATCCACGACGCGGGCGACTATCGCGAGCTGGCATACTTTTTCGGCCGCGATACGGCACGTGCCGTGTATATTGGCGGCGGCCGGGTGCTTTAGGCCTCGGGCTCCGGGAACTTTTTACCTCACAGAGACCGCCACGGGCCGTGCCATCTTCGGAAGCTACTGAAACGCGTGGGATGGCAGACGGCTTGCTCACGTCTGCCCCATGCGCCCTTCGACGTTTTCGAATCTGAAAGGAAGAGAAACATGCGAAGACTGCTTGTATTGACCGGAATCGCCGCGTTTGCCGCGGCGCTCGCGGTGGCGGATAGCTTTACGGGCCAACTTCTGGATGCATCCTGCTATGCGCAGGCGAAGTCCGCCAAATCATGTGCGGCCACGGCATCCACCGGATCGTTTCTTCTGGAAGCTGCCGGGAAGGTTTACAAACTGGACCCTGATGGAAACAGCAAAGCGGCTGAAGCGCTGAAGAGCCGCAGCTCGCAGCCGGGCGGTCCCGAGTCGCCGGGGCCGGTGAACGCTAAAGTGGATGGCACTATGGAAGGCGACACGCTGCACGTGCAGGCCATCGCGGTCCAATAGCTCCAAAGGGCCGCCGGACAGGCTCCGGCGGCCTTCCGCGGGAATATTTTTCCGCATTTGCTAATCCAAACCCCTGGTTCGTGCGTCTAATCTGTATGCAGGTCGCTATGAGGAACCAGGGGACGGACTCCTACAAACTACGTGAGTTGCGCTCGAAAACCGACCGGGAGCTTCTTTCGCTGATCAACCGGAGGCTGGGCGCCGCTCTCGATCTGGCTCGCAGCTACGACGCGGATCTGCAAATGCGCGCGATTGCCGAGCACGAGGAGTTGTGCCGGCTGCTGCAGCTTGTTTATAACTTACCGGCAAGTGAGCGGTGCCGCACGGAATCCAAGCTGGATCAACTCGCCGATCTTCTGAACGCCGCCGCCTGAACGCCCCACACGCCGCCGTCCGCAGTATAGTAAGGTCTCCATAGAGGGATTGATGAAAAAGCTCCTGCTGCTGGCTGCGGCGGCGTGTGCGCCTTTGCTCTTTGCGGATAATTATCCGCGCCAGCCCGGCATCGACGTCGACCACTACATTTTTCGCGTTGCACTCAGCGATCAGAGCGCCGAGATTTCGGGCGACGCCACCATCTCTGTGCGGTTCGTGGATGCCGGCGTGACGCAGGTGGTATTCGATCTGGCGATGCCCGCGGCAGGGAAGGGAATGACGGTCGATCAGGTGACCTCGGGCGGCGCTGCGGTGCCGTACCTCCACCGCGATGACCGGTTGCGGATCGGGCTTGCAGTGTCTCCAGCGCGCGGAGAGTTGCGGGAATTCAACATCAAGTACCACGGAGTTCCGGCCGACGGTCTCAAGATCCTCAAAAACAAATACGGCGATCGGTGTTTTTTCACTTCCAACTGGCCGGATTTCGCGCACCAGTGGCTGCCGACGATCGATCATCCTTACGATAAAGCGACCGGCGAATTTTTGGTTACCGCGCCCGTCAAATATCAGGTGGTTTCGAACGGACGTCTGGTGGAAACGCTCGACCTGGGCGATGGCCGCCGCATGACGCACTGGAAACAGGACGAGCCGATCCCCGTCTGGCTCTACAGCATCGGTGTCGCCGAGTTCGCCGCGCGGCGGTTCGGCACCGCGGTGGGCGTGCCGCTCGAAACCTGGGTCTACCACCAGGATCGCGATGCGGGGATCGGCACGTTCGAAGTCCCCACCCGCGAAGCTATCGAGTTTTTCAGTTCGCACATTGGACCGTATCCGTATGACAAGCTGGCCGCGGTTCAGACTGCCGGGAACGGCGGCGGCATGGAGGTGGCGAGCGCCATCTTTTACGGCGAGAGAAGTGTCGATGGCCGCCCCGCCACCCGCCAGGTGGCACACGAGACCGCACATCAGTGGTTCGGCGATTCCGTAACCGAGAAAGATTGGGACGACGTATGGCTGAGCGAAGGCTTTGCGACTTACTTCGCCCTGCTCGATACCGAGCATTACCAGGGACGAGACGCCTTCGTTGCCGGCCTGGCGAACGCGCGCACCCGCATTTTCGACGCGGAGAAACGCATGCCCGGAGTGGCCGTGGTGCAGGACAAGCCGTGGAAGGGCATTCCGAACCAGATTGTGTACCAGAAGGGCGGCTGGGCGCTGCACGTGCTCCGCGGCGAGATCGGCACCGAGAAGTTCTGGGCGGGAATCCGCGAATATTACCGCCGCTACCGCGACCACAACGCCTCGACGGCCGATTTCGAAAAGGTGATGGAAGAGGTATCGGGCCAGGATCTTGGCTGGTTCTTCCGCCAGTGGTTGTACCGCGCGGGCTCGCCCGTGGTTGAGGGCGGATGGCGCTACGATGCCTCGGCGAAGAAGGTGCTGATCGATCTCGCCCAGGAGCAGCCGGGCGACGCGTACCGCCTGCCGCTCGAAATCGGAATCGGCGGCAAGATTCAGAAGATCGAGATGAACCGCAAGCAACAGAGTTTCGAAATCGCCGCCGATGCCGAGCCGTCGTCGGTGGAACTCGACCCCAATACGTGGATCCTGATGGACGCGAAGTTCGGTAAACGGTAATGCTCATGCGCTTCTGTTTCCTGGCAATTCTTACGCTCGCTCCCCTGGCCGCGCAGCCGGTCTTTACGGACGTCTTTCCGCCGGGCGAGTATGCCGCGCGGCGGACGCGCGTGATGGCGGCGATCGGCGACGGCGTCGCGATTCTTCAGGGCACCACGGAGCGTCCCGGAGAACAGCCGCTGCGCCAGAGCAACCAGTTCTTCTACGTTTCCGGCGTGGTGGAGCCGCGCGCCATCCTGGTGATCGATGGACGCGCGAAACGATCCACGCTGTTCCTGAATCCGCGCAATGAGCGGCGCGAGAATGTCATGTTCGGTCCCGGCCTCTATCCCGGGGACGAGGCGGTCCGCATCACGGGCATCGAGGCCGTTCTGCCGCGCGAGGAGTTTGCCCGCGCGCTTGCCGGGTTCGCCGCCGCGAAACGGTCGATCTATACGCCGCACCGTCCAGAGGTACTCGGCAGCGCCTCCGCGTACGACCCCGCGGCGCTGGCGCGGGCCACCAAGAGCGATCCGTGGGATGGGCGGCCGTCGCGCGAGGAGGCGTTTCTCGGGAAACTCGAAGCCGCCGCGCCGGAATCGAAGATTCTCGATCTTGACCCGATCCTCGATACGCTGCGCGGCGCCAAGGACGCGCGCGAAATCGCGATCATCCGCGAAGCCACTCAAATTACGGGCAAAGCGATCATGGAAGCCATGCGCGATGCGCGGCCGGGAATGCGCGAGTATGAGCTGCAGGCCGATGCCGAGTTCGTCTTCAAGAAATTCGGCGCCTACGGGCCGGCATACTTCGCGCTGATCGCCACCGGAACCAACACGTTCTACACGCACTACCACAAGGACACCGCGGTGCTGCGCGATGGCGACCTGGTGCAGTTCGACTACGCCCCGGACTACAAATACTACTGCTCCGACGTGACCCGCGTCTTTCCGGCCAACGGCAAGTTCACCGCGCGGCAGGCCGAATTCTACAACGTCTACCTGCGGCTCTACCAGGCGCTGATGACCTCCATCCGCGTGCATGTCCGCCCCGATGAGATCATCCGGGAGGCGGTCCGCAAAATGGATGCGATCCTGGCCTCCTACCGGTTCACCGACGACCGCATCAAGAGCGCGGCGATCGCGTTCGTCGACCGCTACCGCAACAGCCGTACGAATAGCCTGGGCCATACCGTAGGGATGGAAGTCCACGACGTCCGTAATCCGACCGATACCTTAGAGCCCGGACAGATCTTCACGATCGAGCCGCAGATGACGATCCCGGAAGAACATCTGGGGATCCGGCTCGAAGATATGATTCTGATCACCGAATCGGGGTATGAGAATCTTTCCGGCTTCGTACCAATCGAAATCGCGGATATCGAGAAGTTGATGGCACGGCGCCACGGCTTGAGCGACGCATTCGTGCAGCGCTAGTATCCCGCGGCGGCCATGCGGCGCCAGGCCTCTTCGGCTTCGGCATCGGGCTCGCGCTTCAGCTCGATATAGCGGCCGAGCCATTGCCGGGCCTTGTGAAAATCGCCGGTCTTCGAAAAAGTCTGGCCGAGGGCGCGGGCGCATCTGGGCAATTTCGGCTCGTGCTCCAGGTGGACGCTGCACTGCTGCTCCAGGTAGTCGAGCACGCGGAGAGACGGCTGGGCTTCGACGCCCGGCGGTAGCTGCCGCACGAACACCATCGCCGCTGCATCGCCATAGACTAGCTTCCAGGCCGTCTGCCGGGGGTCGGCCAGCGAGGGTGCGAGCAGGTAGAGCAGGCCGTTGTTGTACTCGAAGCCGTTCATCACGATCGTCTGCACGCCGTAGTGATCGAGCAGGTGTGCGGCGTCGGGCAGGCCGTCGCTTGCATCGTGGTTGTAGAGGATCCGTGCGTAGTCCTGGAAGACCGATTCGCTCAACGCGCGGCCGTCGATGAAGACCTTTTCTGCCGGCCAGAGGCGCCACATCAGGTAGCCGCCGAATTCCCAGGTATTGAACAACGGTCCGCGGATACTGTGGGCAGTCAGGAACTCCGCGGCGCCAGAAGGCCATCGCCACTCCTCCACGCGCGGCTGGAATCGGAATCCGGCGACCAGTGCGGCGACCAGAATGGCAGCGGCCGCGGGCAGGGCATAGCGCACCGTCTTACGTTCCGGCAGATAGGAGAAGATCAACACCGGCGCGACCCAGCCGATGAGGATCGTATTTCGCTGCGCCGTGAGGGCGGCTGCTCCGAATGCCAGGAACAGAAGCCAGTCGGAGGGGCGCACGCGGCCGCGCTGCCAGACGAGCACCGCGGCGCCGAGAATCAGCAGCGCGCTGAACACCGTGGGAGGCCACAAGCTTGGAGCCTGCCATTCGAGCAGCCGCGAAGTCAGGAAACTCGCGCGATAGTGCAGCAGAATTTCAAAGACGTGGTAGCCGTTCGGATTGATCCCGGAGACCAGTGCGGTTGCCACTGCCGAAAGCAGCAGCGGACCGAGGTTGGCCTTGCGCCTCCACAGCGCTTCCCCCAAATACGCGCCAACTATGACGATTCCAAGGAAGTAGCCGCCGTGACAATTGGCCCATATGACCATCAGCAGCGGCAGCAGCCATAAGCGTCTCCGCGATTCGAGCACCGTTACGAAGATCGCGACCATCAGGAACGTCACCAGATACGGCCGGTCGGCCGCGAAAGCGTAAGCGGCCGCGGCAGCCGCCACTGTGGCGGCGAGCGCGCGATAGAATCCGTGGCAGCGCTGGTAGACCACGAAGCCCGCCAGGCCGCTGAAGCCGGCGAGCAGCAGCACGCGGACGATGACAATGCCGGGGAATCCGGTACCCAGCCACGCCAGGTACATCAGCATCTGCGCCAGCCATTCGTGCGTGAGATTGAAGTGCCGGGTCAGGAGCTCACCGCGGTAAGCTTCGCCGGCGCCCGCCGTCGTGTACGCAAACGGGTCGGGTGAAGGCAAGTGGTGGGTCTGCAGGAGATACTGGCCGGTTTTCAAGTGCCACCAGAAATCGGGGTCGGATAGCGGGCCCGAAAACCAGCTCACGAACAGTAGTCCCGTGAGCGCCAGGAGTGCCTTCTGCTGGGTTGTCATCTCGCTGTAAGTAGAGGCACCTGCCGTATTGTACAAAAGATAGACTGGTGCGGTCCTGGCCGATCCGCTACGATCAGAATCGATCGTCTAACGCGCAAATAGAGACACTTAGCGGCTGCCGTTTCGCCTCT
The DNA here is from genome assembly GCA_963796675.1 of Terriglobia bacterium. Taxonomy (GTDB): domain Bacteria; phylum Acidobacteriota; class Terriglobia; order Bryobacterales; family Bryobacteraceae; genus CAWCDJ01. The sequence goes on along the minus strand of CAWCMS010000005.1, from coordinate 154,586 downwards.
CAATTGGATCCCTCCAGAAGCGGCAGCCGCCATTTTTTTGTTCAATCGAGCGGCACTCCGCGTTCGAACACCACATCCACCGTCGAACCCTGCTGCAGATCCACTTCCCGTCCCCGAGTCAACAGCACTGTCGCCAGTCCGACCGCCCCGCCCGCACCGGCGCCGATTCCCGCGCCTTTCCAGCTACGGTCGGTCAGTCCGCCGATGGCTGCCCCGGCGCCCGAAGTTTCCGCGATCCGGCCGGCATCCTGAGCTTTTGAAGAGCCCTGTTGCACTCCGCCCTCTTTGACTTTCTGCTCGGTTCCCCCGGAATCCACCGAATTGAGATGTGGATTGACGCGGACGACCTTGCCGCTCGGCAGCGTCAGGGATTCGATCCGGATGGCAAGCTCCGCGCGTCCGCTGACCCGTCCCGAGCGCTTGGACTGCGTGACCACCCCCTGGACATAGCTATCCACGGGCACCACGATCTGGCCCTTTTCTACCACCGGTGAAGCTGTCTTCAGATACACGTAATCACCGGGGCGGGCAGTTCGCGTGTTGATGGAATTGACGAACTTCAACAGGACGTGGCTGCCCGGCGGAATCTCCGCCGCGCTCAAGCCAAATGCGAATAGCAGGGAAAGCGCAAGGCGCATGAGAATCTCCTGATGCTCGGACGCGACGTTCCGGATGCCGGTTTCCGGACTGTCAGTCGTGGTTTCCGAAACGCCGAAGGCGAAACATCTCCACCAGAGAGATGTACAGATTCACGACTCCCAGACCGCTGATTGCGCCGCGTACATACAGGTTGTCCCAGTACTGGTGCCAGCGCGGAAGCCAAGTGGAAAAGAAGTTGCTGTCCCAATATTCGGTCCACGGGAAGACGGTCAAAAAGAAGCCGATCTCCAGGCAGAATGTGATGAAAAGAACGGCCGACATCTTGTGGTACCAGCGATATTCGGGCATACGTACAGTCCCGGTTAAGGCTTCGCTCGCGGCCGGCGGAAGGCTCCTGGCTTCTGGTTCGGTCGGCATCATGCGGCGCCCGCCGTGTCGAACAACTCCATTTGGGGATTGTAGTCCATAGGAAATCGCGAATGAGCCCGCACCGGTTCGAAACTCAGGCGATGCAGGGGCGTCGGGCCGTAGCGTTCGAGCGCGCGATAATGCTCCGGTGTGGAATAGCCTTTATGGGAGGCCAGGCCGTATTCCGGGAAGACCTCATCCCAGACGCGCATCAGCTGGTCGCGCCAGACCTTGGCGATGATCGACGCAGCGGCGATCGCGTGGCAGCGGGCATCGCCCTTGATGAGCGAGCGCTGCGGCAGCGGCAGGTCGATGGGAACCGCATCGACCAGCAGGAAGTCGGGCTGCGGCTGCAAGCGGCAGACAGCCATCCGCATGGCCACGCGCGACGCCTGGTAGATGTTGATGTAATCGATCGTGGCGGCATCCACGGCGGCGACAGCCAATGCCACGGCGCGTTCCCGAATGCGCTCGGCCAGCACTTCGCGGCGTTCCGCTTCGAGAAGCTTGCTATCGTTCAGACCACGGATGGGCCGCTCCGGCGAGAGGATCACCGCGGCGGCCACCACGGGGCCGAACAGTGCGCCGCGGCCGACCTCATCCACGCCGGCAACGGCAGCAAAACCGCGCGCGCGCAGCTCTCTTTCGAGCGTCGACTCGCATCGGATTTTGCCACCCGCCGGTTCGGGTCGCATGGGGATATGCCTGACAGCTTAGGTGCGTTCTTTGAGGCGGGCAGCTTTTCCACGCAGACCGCGGAGGTAGTAGAGCTTGGCGCGCCGGACACGGCCGGTACGCACGACGTCGATGTGATCGATGACGCGCGCGTTCATCGGGAAGATGCGCTCGACACCCTGGCCGAAGCTGACCTTGCGAACCGTGATGCTTTCGCCCATCCCGGTATTATTGCGGGCAATAACGGTGCCTTCGAATGCCTGCAGGCGCTCTTTATCGCCTTCCTTGATCTTCACGTGGACGCGGATGGTATCGCCGGGACGAAACTCGGGAGGTCGCTCCGCTTGTTCTTGTTGATAAACTTCGTCAACAGCGCGTTCTGCATGGAAATTCCTTGGAATCTTTATCTTACAGATCTGGCAGCAGAATCGGGCCGCAGCCGCGTGGTCTTTTCGAGGGCCGCGCTGCTTGCGAAACTTGCGGATCTCTTCGTGGTTGCCGTTCAGCAGCACCTCGGGCGCCTTCCAGCCGCGAAAATCGGCCGGACGCGTCCAGTGCGGGCAATCCAGCAGGCCTTCGCCGTGGCCGGTCTCCTGAAAGGATTCGAAGGCCGCGGAGGTCTCGTTCCCGAGCACACCGGGCAGCAGCCGCGCCACCGTATCGATCACCACCGCCGCGGCCAGTTCTCCGCCGCTCAGCACGTAGTCCCCGATCGAGATCTCTTCGTCGGCCAGGTGCTCGGCTACGCGCTCGTCCACGCCTTCATAGCGTCCGCAAATCAGCAGCAGTTCGGTTGTCCGCGCTCAGACGTTGGCCATGGCCTGGTCGAACATGCGTCCCTGAGCCGAAAGCAGGACGACTTTTTGCCCCGCTCGACGCTCGGGCCAGATCGATTCGACGGCCAGGAACACGGGCTCCGGTTTGAGCACCATGCCCTCGCCTCCGCCGAAGGGACGGTCGTCGACAGTTTTGTGGCGGTCGAAGGTCCACTCGCGGAGGTTGTGGATGCGGATGTCGAGCAAGCCCGCTTCCTTGGCCCGCTTCACCACGCCGTGCGCGAACGGTCCCTCGAAAAACTCGGGAAAAATCGTCAGGACATGGAAAATCACGGCCGGTTCAAATCCTTCAGTCCTTCGGGCAGATCCACCACGATCCGCTTCGCCGCCGGGTCGATCTCCACGCAGATCGAGCGGGCGAACGGAACCAGCAATTCGCCGTCCACCACGAGCAACCCCGGGCCTCCGGCATCTTCGAGCTTGGTGACGCGTCCCAGGGATTGTCCGCTGCGGCGGTCGACCACCTCGCAGCCCACCAAGTCGGAATCGAAATATTCGCCCTCGTCGAGTGCGGTGCGCTCCGCAAGCGGAACCCGCACCTCGGCCCGGGCCAGCGTCTCGGCGTCCGAGATGCTATCGATGCCGCGGAACTTCAGGATCAGAGTGCCGGAATGGAACCGGGCCGATTCCACTTCCGCCGTGCGCAGCAGCGCTCCGGAAGCGTCGAAAAGCGTGATCTCCCGAAGCTGCTCGTAGCGTTCCGGCTTGCTGCTGAGCGCGAAGGCAGTAATCTCTCCCCGGGTGCCGCGCGTCTTGCCGAGCACGGCCACCGTTACCCACCCGGCTTCGGTCGAACTCACTCGAGGATTTCCAATGTAAAGCGGCGGTTCAATTTCATGCCGGCCGCTCCGAGAATCGTTCGAATCGACCGGGCTGTGCGTCCCTGTTTTCCGATTACCTTACCGAGATCGCTGGGGGCCACCTTCAGTTCCAATACGGTGACCTGCTCCCCCTGCACCTCTCGGACGGCAACTTCCTCCGGGATGTCAACCAGAGCTTTCGCAATGTCTTCGATGAGCTGTCTCATTACCCCGCCTCCCTAAAGCTCATGGTACCTGAACGCAAAGGGGGAAACGACGTAAAATCCGCTTTGCGTGGATTCCTAGTCGTTCTGTTACTTACAGTTACGGCGTGGCGACCGGGGTTTAGGCGACCGGTGCCGCGACGGCCGGGTTTTTTTCGACCAAACGTTTGACGGTATCGGACATCTGGGCGCCGTTCTTGACCCAATGGTCGATCCGGTCGTGTTTCAGCGTCACCTGCGCTGGCTTGGCGACCGGGTTCACATGGCCGATTACTTCCAGGTTGCGGCCATTGCGGGCCCGCTCCTTCTCAATCACGACAACGCGATAAAACGGCTTCTTCTTGGCGCCAAACCGCGCCAGGCGAATCATCAGCATCGAAACCTCAACTCCACCTTGTAGAATTCTAGTGTTACATCCCGGGGCCGCCGGGCAAATCTCCGAAGGGAAAGCCAGGGGGCAATTTCATCTTCCCCATTTTCTTCCCCAGCATGCCGCCGGAAAACGACTTCATCATTTTCCGCGCCTGCGAATACTGCTTCAACAACTGGTTTACTTCCTGCACCGACGTCCCGCTGCCCTTGGCAATCCTGCGCCGCCGGCTGCCATTGATGATCATGTGGTTGTCGCGCTCGCGCGGCGTCATCGAATCGATGATCGCCACCACGTGGTTGATTTCCTTCTCATCCACTTTGACGTCTTTGAGCTCTTTGATAATCCCGACCTTGGGCATCATGCCCAGCAGCGACTGCAGCGGGCCGAGCTTGCGGATCTGTCGGAGCTGATCGCGGAAATCTTCGAGGGTGAAATCGTTCTCGATGAGCTTCCGCTGCATCTCCACGGCTTTCTTCTTATCGATCGCCTCCTCCGCCTTCTCGATGAAGGAGAGGATGTCGCCCATCCCGAGGATGCGGTTGGCGGCGCGATCGGGGTGGAAGGGTTCGAGCGCGTCGAACCGTTCGCCCACACCGACGAACTTGAGCGGCTGCCCGGTCACGTGGCGAATCGAAAGCGCCGCGCCGCCGCGCGCGTCGCCATCCATCTTGGTGAGGATTATGCCCGTGATACCCAGGCGCTTGTGGAATTCATCGGCGGATTTGACCGCGTCCTGCCCGGTCATGGCGTCGGCCACGAACAGGATCTCGACCGGCTTGAGCTGCTCTTTCAACTGCTGCAGCTCGACCATCAGCTGGTCGTCGATGTGGAGGCGGCCGGCGGTATCCACCAGCAGTACGTCGCGGCCGTTGTTTACGCTCTCGCGGCGCGGCGCTGCGCGCCAGTTCGAGCGGCTGCGTCTCTTCCGGAGCGCCTTCGTAGATCGGTTGGCCGACCTCTTTGGCGATCACCCTTAACTGGTCGCGCGCCGCCGGGCGGTAGACGTCCACCGAGACCACCATCGGGCGATGGCCGTTCTTCGAGAGCCAGCGCGCCAGTTTGCCGGTGGAGGTGGTTTTGCCGGAGCCCTGCAGGCCGACGATCAGAAATACGCTGGGCGGCTCGTTGGCGAAGCGCAGCTTCGATTCGTGGCTGCCGAGGATCTTGATCAGTTCCTCGTGAACGATCTTGATGACCTGCTGCGAAGGCGAGAGCGCCATGAGCACTTCCTCGCCCATGGCTTTCTCTTTGATATTTTCGATGAGCTGTTTGACAACACGGAAGTTGACGTCGGCTTCGAGGAGCGCCATGCGGATCTCCCGCAGGGCGGACTCCATGTTTTCAGCCGAAAGTTTGCCTTCGCCGCGCAGATTCTTGAAAACCCGCTGCAGCTTATCCGATAGATTGTCAAACATGTGTACGTTAGTCTCCCCCGGGCTCTGGCATGCGGGGGATGCTATTGATTATACCTGACGGAGGCGCTACTCCGGAGGCGCGATGCGGATGCTGGATGCCGCCATTTTGCCGGTCCGGTCCATGCCGAGTTCGTACAGAACCCGGGTTCCCGGCCGCAGGTCCGTGGCCAGCCCTTCTACCAGCCGCGAAACGTGGAAGAAGATATCCCTCCCGCCATCGTCCGGCCGTAGGAATCCGAAGCCCTTGGCTTCAAAGTAGGTCACGACTGACCCTTTCTGTTCGCCGGACGGCACTTCGCCTTCCTGGGTCTCGGTGGCCGATTGAGCCGGTCTTCCCGACTTATCTCCGACTCCTTGTTTAATCAGGGCCAGGTCGGCCTCGCTCCAGTCCGCGGGCGGCTGGGTTTCGGCGGGCATCTTCAGGTCCGGATTGCGCTTCCGGGCCTCTTCGAACAATCTTTTTTGGCGTGCGTTCAACTAAAAAATCCTCTCGAATTCCGCTAGGCCGTAGCGGGAGCTGTCTTTTTCCTGCGAGACCCCTTCTTTTCCGCGGGAGGCTGGCGGTCGCTCTTTTTCAAGCTGCCAATCACCATACCGGTGACGAATTTCTTCTCGCCATGGTCGTCAAATTTGATGACGATACGTTCTTCACTGCTCGACATAACGGTACCTAAGCCGAACTTCTGATGCTCGACTTGGGCGCCCTGGGAATACATGTTGGAAGCCATAGATTTTACTAAGCGTTACTCCTCAAAGGATTGCAGGGGGGATCGGGTACCAGCGTAGTGCGGCTAGAGTGATCGGACAATAGTACCACAATGATTTCTCTTAAATCATAGCAAATAAGATGCCATCCTGTCGAGGAGGGGGTCGGGCAGCCGCGTACACTTAGGCGCACACCAATCCGGACATCCTCCATCGTGTACTACCATACGAATACACGAGACGATGACCGCACCTGATGCGCGCGACGCCAAACCGCTCTACGCAACTATCCTACCTGAAATTCTTCCGCGGTTGGCAGCCCTGGCCTCCTGCCGTTCGTTCACGGAAATGCTGGAGCACCCTGTTTACCGCGCGCTCGCTCCGGCGGTCGAGCGCGTACAGAACACGGTGGACCTCGGCGATTTTCGGACCGCGCCGGCTCCGGCCAAGCCACGCTACCGGATGGTGGCGTGGAACATCGAACGCGGCAGCCAGTTGGACGGGCAGTTGGAAATGCTTCGTTGCCATCCGTACTTGAAGGAAGCGGATGTCCTGCTGCTGACCGAGGCCGACGCGGGCATGGCGCGCTCGGGCAACCGGATCGTATATCAGGAGATCGCGCGCGACCTGGGGATGGAATACGCATTCGCGCCCTGCTATCTCGCGCTCGGGAAAGGCTCGGGCGTGGAACGGCAATCGGAGGGGGCCAATTCGCTCGGGCTGCACGGCAATGCGATCCTCAGCCGCTATCCGCTGCGCGAGGCGCGGCTGATTCCGCTCGAAAACGGCGTCGACAAGATGAAGCACCGCGAGCAGCGGATCGGCCGCCAGCAGGCGGTGGCGGCGCGCATCGAATTCCCGAACCTGGCGCTGGTGGCTGCCTCGGTGCACCTCGATGCGCAGTCCACGCAGCAGCACCGGCAGGAGCAGATGCAGACGGTGCTGGACGCGCTTCCCGGCGATGGACCAGTGGTCCTGGGCGGCGACTGGAATACCAGCACCTACGACTCCTCGCACGCCCTTTGGGCGATTCTCGGCTTCTGGCTGCGCGTTTTCATGGGTGTGGACCACGTGATCCGCAACCACTACCTGCACCCGGACCGGCGGTTCGAACGCGGCCTGTTCCGGCTGCTCGAAGACCACGGGTTCGACTATCGCGGCGCCAACGTCCCCGGCGAGCGCACGGTCTCCTACGATATTCTCGATCCGCGCGCCAACGGCAGCCTGGCGGAGTGGGTGCCGCAATGGTGCTTTCCGTTTATTCGCTGGTCGCTGCGGCACCATGGGGGAAGGTGCCCGTTCAAGCTCGACTGGTTCGCGACCCGCGGGCTGCGGGTGGAGAAGCCGACGGTCGTGCACGAGGTGCGGGAGGAGCGCGCGATTCCTCTCTCCGACCATGACGCCATCGGGTTGGACGTGATCGTGTGAACGCGGCGGCCATCGTGAATCCCGCGGCGGGGCGGGGTGCGGCGCGGCGAAAGTGGCCGGAGGTCGCGCGGCGGCTGGGACCGATGGCCGTGCGGTTTACCGAAGGGCCGGGCCACGCCGCGGTCCTCGCGCGGGAACTGGCCGCCGAAGGATTCGACCCGATCGTCGCCGCGGGTGGCGACGGCACGCTTCATGAGGTAGTGAACGCTCTCGTGCGCACCCATCCGGAGGTGCGCATTGCGCTGCTGCCGCTCGCCAGCGGAGGCGATTTCGCGCGAACACTCGGGCTTTCGCGCATGGAGCAGGCAATCGACGCGTTGCGCCGCGGGCAGGTGCGATCGGTAGATGTAATCCGACTGCGTTTTCGGGGAGGGGAGAGGCTCGCGGTCAACGCGGTGGGCATCGGGCTCGCTGCGATGGTCGCGGAGGGAGCGCGACACGCTCCGCGAGTTCTGCCGGGGACGCTGCGCTACCTGGCCGCCGCGATTCCACCTCTTGCCAGGGGCGAGACGTCCGATATCCGCATCTCGATCGAGGGTGCGGAGCCAAAGGCATACTGCGTGACCACCGCCGCGCTCGCCAATGGCCGCTATCAGGGCGGCGGCATTTGCATTGCGCCCGAGGCCGCGATCGACGATGGTCTGATGGACGTGACGGTGGTGGAGCGTGTGTCGCTCTTTGAGGTCTGCCGCCATCTGCCGATTCTCTATTCGGGGAAACTGCTGGCCTACCCAAAAGTGCGCCACTACCGTGCGCCGCGGGTACGGGTGGAGTCCGACCGTCCCGTGGCGGTCGAGACCGATGGCGAGCTGGCAGGAACCCTGCCGGTCGAGGCCGAGATCCTGCCACGCGCGCTTCGGCTGATCGTTTAGGGCTTTTCGATCTTCAGATCGTTGGTTACCGAAAAGACGCCCGACACTCCGTTGGCCTTCAGGCCGGCGAGATTTTTGTCGGCTTGATTGTCGACCACGCCGACCAGCGTCACCTTTCCGTTATCCACGATGATGTGGATCGGCGGAACGGCTTCCATGGCATAGCGCTGAAGGCCGGGCTCGCCAAAGACCGCGTGGTAAGTTGCGATGCGGACGCGGTCGTCCATCGGAGAGAGCGGCAGCACTTTGATCTGGTTGACTACTTTGTCGACGCCTTCGATACCTTTCACGGCATTTTGCGCGTCACTCTTGAGCGTTGGCCGCGTCACTTCGCCGATGAGCGTGACAGTACCGCCATCGACGCGATAGGCAAGATTATCGAACACGCCGTAGTAGGGCAGCATGACCAACTCATGCCGCACTTCGCGAGTGATGCGGGCCGTTCCAGCCGAACCGCTCGGCTCCGAGGCCAGAACGGGCACAGCCAAGAGAGTGAGCGCCAAAAAACAACTGGCAAAGAGTCCCTTCATTCACACCTCCTGGAAGGGGAGACGTGCACGCAAACGGCCAGGATTCGTTTCCGTGCACGTCCGGACTCTTCGTCACCGTAAGAAAAAAACAAACGCGCCGGTGTCAGCTCCAGAGGCGGTCGTTGCTGCGGTCCACGTTCCACTGCGGCGTGGGCTCGAAATAGCCGGGCTCGGCCAGGTGCTGCTTGACGGCTTCTTCGTTCAGAGTCACGCCGAGCCCCGGTTTGTCGGGGACGGTGATGAAGCCGTGATCGACAATCGGCTTCGAGACGCCTTCCACCAGACTGTCCCACCACGGCACGTCGACGGAATGGTTCTCGAGCACCAGGAAATTCTCGGTGGCGGCGGCGCAGTGCACGTTGGCCATGCAGGAGACCGGCGAACCGGCGAAGTGCATCGCCATCGGGACTCCGAGTTCCTGCGCGGCGTCGCCGATCTTCTTGGTTTCGAGGATGCCGCCCGAGGTCGCCAGATCCGGATGGATGATATCGACCGCGTGGTTGCGGCACAGCTCGATGAACGATTCCTTCAGGTAGATGTCCTCACCGGTGGCGATGGGGATATCGACGGCGTCGGAGATCTTTTGCAGCAGGCTGGTGTACTGCCACGGGATCATGTCTTCGAGCCAGGCGAGGTTGAACTTCTCCATCGCCTTGCCGAGCCGGATGCAACTGTTGAGGCCGATGTGGCCGAAGTGGTCGGCCGACAGCGGAATGTCCATGCCCACCTGCTCGCGGATAGAAGCCACGTAATCGCTCATGAGCGCCAGACCTTTTTCCGTGATCTCGATGCCGGTGAACATGTGCTGGACGCGACCGCCCTGGCCGACGTTGACATCCACCGGGTGGGTGATCGCGCCTGGCACTTTACCTACCAGATCCACGCCGAGGTCCATCTTGAGCCACGTGAAGCCCTGCTCCTTCCGAGCCTTCAGCCGCCCGCCGTAGATTTTGGGATCTTCCGATTCGGTAGTGTCGGCGTAGCAACGGATCTTGTCGCGGAATTTGCCGCCGAGCATCTGGTAGACCGGCACGTTGTAGGCCTTGCCCGCCAGGTCCCAGAGGGCCATCTCGACGCCGCAGACGCCGCCGCCCTGCCGCGAGGGGCCGCCGAACTGCTTGATCTTGCGAAAGACCTTATCGACGTTGCAGGGATTCTCGCCGAGCAGGCGGCTCTTCAGCATCAGAGCGTAATTCTTGCTCGCTCCGTCGCGCACTTCGCCCAATCCGTAGATGCCCTGGTTGGTGTCGATGCGGATCAGCGGGCACGTCATGGGGGCACGGGCCACCGTGGCGATGCGAAGATCCGTAATCTTCAATTCGGAGGGTCTCGAATTGGTATTCACATTCTGGGGGAGGGCTTCAAGAGTCTGGTCAGCCCAGAAGCCCGCTCCCGCGGCAGCAATCGCGCCCTTAAGAAAAGAGCGCCGTCCGCGGGCGCTCCGGATAAGATGATTCATAAAATTCGAGCGGGTCAGAAATAGTGGCTAGCCACGCATCGGCCAGCCGCTCATCGGCATCTTCTTGCGCTTTTCGCGCATGCCGGCAAAATCGAAACGTGCCTCGGCGATCGGGGGACCGATGACTTCGATGCGATTCAGGTCGCGGGTCCCCGCGCCGGCGGCGTCGGCCAGTTGCAGGGTGCTGTCGCACTGTTCGAAGGGCGGTGTACCGCGGACTGCCATGGGGTTGAAGCCCATGAGCGACATCGATACCGCGTCGGTGCTGACAGGGTTAAGGCCGGCCACGATCACGCCCGGCGCCACAGCCTCGGAATAGAGCGAAACCCACGGGCCTTCGCCGCCCGTCATGGTGCGAATGCCGTCGACGATCGCGAGATGGATGGGGCGGGCGGAAATCAGGTCGGCCACGGCGCGCGGAATGCGCCAGGTATCCTCGCGCGGAGACTTCGGATCCTTTTCCTGCGGCGAGCTCTTGGGAGGCTGGCGATCGCCGGCATGGATCATGCTGCGGCCGCCCTTGGGGACGAGCGACGGCTCATCTTTTCCGGAACCGGTCCCATAGATCGTGCAGGGCGTGATGCCGAAGCAATTCTTCATCGAGAGCGTGACACCCGCGGTGGCATGCTCTTTCATCTTGGCGATGCTGACGAAGACGTCGCAATCTTCGTAGGAGTGATTCAGGTCGTAGCCGGGGAACAGGTAGCCGCCGGAAGGCACCATGAAGCGCGAATACTTCTTTCCCTTGCCCAGGTAGTTGGTGTTTTCGAACTCCACGTTGGGAGCCGCGTTGAGGATGTCACGCGGTTCGATATTGGCCTGCAGCAGGTACTCTTCCACCGGGTCGGTGGTGGCCCAGGGACTCTCCAGAATGCGAATCCGCCGCGCGCCGGCCCGGCCCATCAGATGCGCGGCCGCCGCGATCACCTGCGGATGCGTGTAGTGCGTGTCTTCGAGAGGGAAATATTTCAGGCGGTACGTCGGCGAGCCGGTCAGGTTGATCTTGACCGCTACCGTCTTACCTTTGACCAGGCGCTCGAGCCCACCCAACTGGTCGAACATCTTCGCCATTACCGGCAACAGTTCATTGGGGCTATAAGTGCGGCAGCGGGCGACGGTGACTCGTGCACCGGGAGCCGGGGCGGCGCTTGCCGGGAGAGCGGCCAGGGAGAGGCCCGCGACCGTTTGCTTGAGCCATTCGCGGCGAGTGTGATGGTGGCAGATCATAAGGTGGGCCTTTCGCTATGCCTGGAACTCCAGGGCTATGTACTGGGGAACCTGCGGCAAGTGTACCTCGACCGCATCCTTCTGGGAAACCATTTCCACATGCGGAATTTCGGGAGCGCCCGGAGCCCATGCCTTCACGGAGCGGTAGCGTCCCACGATCCGGATGCTGGCTTCGTTCGGCCCGCGATCCGCATAGAAAAGCAGGTGGGCGACGGCGCGGCTGCGGTCGGGTAAGGCAGTGTAATAGGAGCCGGTCGCGCCGCCGTTCCAGAATCGAACCAGGTCGTAGCGATGGCTCACCAGCACCGGCGCGTCCTGCGCCATCTCGTACGGATCACCCGCCTCTTCCTTCAACGTAGCGATGCGGCCCTTACCGGAAGAGCGGATGTCGTAGCGCGGGTGCTCTTCGGCCTTTGGTCCGGTAGGCGCGCCCCACTTCGGCACGGTAATGAGCATGCCGCCTCGCGCCACAAGCTCGGATACCTGGTGGCGCACGGCGTCCGAAGGCGGGACGTCATCGGCATAGATCACGGCGCGCAAGCCGGCAAGATCGGCGGCGGTCAGCCTGCTTTTGGGAACGATGCGGTAGTGCTGGCCCGCGCGCTCGAGCAGGTTGAGCAGTTCGCGGCTGAAGAACTCGTTGGATCCAGTGAAATCTGAGACCACGGCCGTGATCGCCTGCGGAATGTAGGCGTCCCACCCCTGGTGCGCGGGGAAGAAGGCGGAGGCGGCCGTGATGCTCTTCCACGTTTTCAGCGCGTACGAATCCTGTTTGGTGAGACCGGCCGCCAGGGCCTGGTCGAGCGTGATCACCCATCGCCCGCCGCGCGATCCTGCGTCGGCAATGGCGATCAAGTAGGAACCCGGGCCGTAGCGCGGGTTGTCTTTCGGGGGAGCGTCGACCCAGACTGCGGCGCCCGGTTTCAGCGCCTCCTCCAGGCGGATCGCCCAGCCGTTGGAATCCACCCACGGAACGCCCGTAGGTCCGGCGCCGTCGCCTTGCGAGACGGAGCGAACGCCGGGCCACTCGCCTTTAATCAGCCTGATTCCCTCCGGTGGAGTGTCGGGATGAACCACGTGGATGCCGCGTTGTTCCGCGGCGGCACGCACAGGTTCGAACTCGTCGCTATTATCGATGAGCAACGTATCGATGCTCGTGCCTTTAAGTAGCTCCAGTGCTGACGGACTGTTCCAGCTACCTGGCCACCGCATAGGGGTCCGGGGCGGGGTCATACCACCCACACTCTAACATCCTGCTCCGCATTTGCAGTAATGCCCTGATCGTACTGGCCGGGCTCCGGTCGGACTTGATAGAATTCCAGCAATGCAACGCAGGCGTTTTTTCCAAACTTTGGCCGCTGCTCCTGCCGCCGGCGCACTCCTGGCGCAGCAGCCGGCCGCGGCACAACAGACTTCCTCCAGCGGATCGAACGAGATTCCGCAACTACAGACCACGGCGGTCGACCTGGCGGGCGACCCCGTACCGCAGTTTCTTACGCCCGAGCAATATGCGGCGCTGCGCAAGCTGAGCGATCTGCTGCAGCCGGCCATGGCGTCGATGCCGGGCGCGCTCGAAGCGAAGGTGCCGGAGTTCCTCGACTTCCTGATTTCGGTTTCGCCGGATGCCCGGCAGAAGCTCTATCGCGACGGCCTGGACGCGTTGAACGCCGAGGCCATGAAGCACACCAACAAGCCGTTTGCAGAGATCAGCGTCGCCGACGCGGCCTCCGTACTGGCGCCCTTGCGGCAGCCGTGGACCTATGAGGCTCCCTCGGATCCGCTGGCGCATTTTCTGCGCGAGGCCAAACAGGATGTCCACACCGCCATGGTGAATTCACGCGAGTATAACCAGGCGGGTGCAGCCGCGGGCGGAGGGCGACGCTTCGGCGCACGCGGCTTCTACTGGCTGCCGATCGAGTAGCACGCCGCGGAGGGACCATGGCTACCAAGATGTACGACGTTCTGATTATCGGCTCGGGCGCGTCCGGCGGGATGGCTGCGAATACTCTGACGAAGAAGGGCCTCAACTGCGTGCTGCTCGACGCCGGCCCGCAGGTGGATTTCAAAAATGGCCGCGTGATGCGGGCGGTCTACGACCTGCCCTACCGCGGCTTCGGCAAGCCGGGCCGCCTGCCCCACGTGCTGCAAGCCAACGAGTTCAACGCCAACCAGTGGGTGGACGAGACCGAGGTGCCGTATACGCACAGCCCGCAGGAGCCCTTCAACTGGGTGCGGGTGCGGATGCTCGGCGGCAAATCGAACTTCTGGGCGCGCATGTCGTTCCGGTTGAGCGACTACGAATTCAAGGGCAAAGACCATGACGGGTTTGGTGAGAACTGGCCGATCAGCCATGACGACCTGGCCCCGTTCTATTCGCGCGTCGAGCCCATTTTCCGCGTGGTAGGCCGCAAGGAAGGACTCGCGCAACTGCCCGACGGCGTATTTATCGAAGACAACTCGCCCGATAGCGACGAGGTGAAGAAGTTCGCGACGTCGGCGAAGCAGGCGGGCATGACCGTCACCAAGATGCGGCGCGCGGCGGGCAGCGGTCCGCTGGCGAGCTCGCTCAACCTGCTGCTGCCGGATGCGGTGGCGACCGGCAAGCTCACACTGGTGCCGAATGCGGTGGTCCGCGAGTTGACGGTCGATAAGAATACGGGCCTGGTCAATGGCGCGCACTATCACGACAAGCTTTCGGGCCGCGAACTGCACGTGAAGGCGAAAGTGGTCATCCTGGGGGCTTCCTGCCTGGAAAGCACGCGCATCCTGCTCAACTCCGGGATCGCGAATTCGAGCGGCGTGCTGGGCCACTACCTGCACGACCAGTTCTACATCAGCAGCAGCGTGATGGCGATCATTCCCGAGGCGCGCAACGGCCACGGCGCTCGTGGCGGCGGCTACATCCCGCGCTTCCGCAACCTGACCAAGGGCGAGAAGCGCAACTTCATCCGCGGATACGCGTTCGATTTCAATATGGGCGGCACGCCCGACCCGAAGTATTTCGCATCCTGGGGCGAGGAACTGGAGAAAGAAGTGGCGAGCGCCCGCGGTGCCGCGTTCTCCGCGACCGCCATGGGCGAGGTGCTGCCGCGGTTCGACAATCACGTGAGCATCAACAAGGACGTGAAGGACGCCTGGGGCATCCCCGTGCTGAACTTCCAGTGCAAGTACGGCGAGAACGAGTTCAACATGGCCAAGGACGCGGTAGATACGCTGGCGGAGGTCTGCCACAACACCGGATGGGAAGTGCTCAATAAGAACGACAAGATGTTCCCTCCGGGCTACAGCATTCACGAACTGGGCACCTGCCGGATGGGTGACAATCCCAAGACGAGCGTGCTGAACAAGTGGAACCAGAGCCACGATATTCGCAACCTGTTCGTGGTGGATGGCAGCAGCTTTGTCACCGGCGGATCGCAGAATCCGACCATGACGATTCTTTCGCTTTCGATGCGGGCTTCCGAATATCTCGCCGAGCAGTTGCGGGCGGGGAACGTGTGAGGGCACTGCTAATCGCCCTTTCGGTTGGCTGCCTGATGTGGGCGGCCGACGCTCCCGAGCAGCCGTTACCATTCAGCCACAGGCAACATGCGGGAACCCTGAAGCTGCAGTGCAAGATGTGCCATCCGAATCCGGCGCCCGGCGAGAGCATGACCATCGCGCCGGCCTCGACCTGCATGCAGTGCCACTCGGCGATCAAGGCGGACAGTCCGTCGATCCAGAAGCTGGCGCAATTCGCCAGGGAGTCGCAGCCGGTGTCGTGGGTGCGGGTCTACCAGATTCCTTCGTATGTCGATTTTAGCCACCGCAAACACTTGGCGGCCGGCAATACCTGCGACGAGTGCCACGGCAAAGTCGCCGAGCGCGACCAGTTATCGCGCGAAGGCGACATCACGATGGGCGGCTGCATGAAGTGCCACCAGGCGAAGAAGGTGAGCATCGACTGCAACTTCTGCCACGAACCGATGTAGGAGCGGGTTGTCTTGGCTACCCGTTGAGCGCGAGATTCAGGTTCTCGATCCCTTCGTCGATCTCGCCGGGGTTCTTGTAGCCGATGGTCACCGTATCCACGGCGCCGGAACCAAAGGCAAACTTCAGGGCCTTCTGTCGATCTTCCCGCGACGTGAACTGGCCCTCGCCCGCGAGCTTCATGCTGATCACGCCCATTCCCTCGGCGTGCACCTTCTTGGCGTGCTGAACCACTTCGCTGACGTCGCCGAGGCCATTGGTATTGAAATCCTCCGCGTCCATCTTGGTGCCCTTGTGGTTCATCCGGATCATGGCGATATCCAGCCACTTGTTGCCGGGGAATGTCCGCAGGGTCGGAAGGCCGTGCACCGAGGCGCCCTTCGACAGAATCACCTTCTTCGACTTCGCCTCTGAAAACTCGTCGCGCTGCCGTTCCAGGGAGCCAAACCAGTCCGGATTGTGCATGTAGTGGAGCAACAGGATGTCGAAGTACTCCATCTGCATTTCGGTCCGGAACTTGTCGATCATCGCCGTAGCGTCCATGTCCGGCCGCATGGTCATCTTAGTCATCACGCGGTAGCTGTCGCGCGGCAGGCCCTTCAGGGCGACGCCGAGCATCTGGTGCATGCCGCCGTAAGACTGCGCGGTTTCGAAGAACCGGATGCCGTTGTCATACGCATGGCGTACCAGGCGAGTGAACTCCTCCTGCCCGAGCTCACGCTGCACGCGCCCGCTGAAGGTGCCGGTACCGAAACCCAGGCGGGTTACTTTCACACCGGACCTGCCCAAGGTTACCCAGTCGGTGGCCGAACGTTTGGCTGCCGCGTGCACCGCGGTGCCGCCCAATCCGCCCAGCATCGTCGCGGCAATGCTGGTCTTCAGGAAGTCTCGTCTGCTATGGGCCATGAACCCTCCCGTGGCCGCTATCCTATCATACGGAGCGCCGGTAAACCCAGAGTCCGGCGGCATTAATCAGTACGACCGCACCCGCTACCTTGGCCGCGAACAGCCACGGCTGCGCCACATCGAGAATCGGGACCACCTGCAGGCCCACCGAAAGGACGGTGACGGCGGCGGCCGATCCGGCCGCGATCCGCAGCCACCACGGTGCGCGCTCCTTGCCCTGCCACCGGCCGATCCACACCACGGCGAACATCGTGAGGTAGTACAGGCCGGAGCACGCCATGCCCGCGCCGATCAGCAGCTGCGTGGCCTCCTGCTCGCCGACCTGGACCAGGCTGAGCGCGCCGAACACCAGGCAGGCGATCACCACCATCCCGAGCGAGCGGACCGGCGTCTGGAAGCGCGGATGCAGTTCGCTGAACGATTTCGGCAGCAGTCCGTCCCAGCCGGCGACCATCGGCAGGCGGGAGACCTGCGCCACGCATGCCACGGTCTGGGTGAAGTAGGCGAACAGGAGCGCCAGGATCGCCGTGCCGCTCAGCACCGCCACCACGGCCGACGTCCCGAGCGAAGCGCCCAGAATCTGCGGAATCGGCGCGATCAGGTCGATGCGGTCCACCGGCGTGTAGGCCAGCAGCGCGCAGGTCCCGAGGATGTAGAGGGTGGCGATACCCGGCGCCGCGATCCAGACCGAGCGCGCGATGTTGCGCTCGGGCGTCTGGCATTCTCCCGCGAAGATGGCGACCTGTTCGAAACCGCTCAACGCATTGAACGCCATCTTGCTGAACAGGTTGATGGTCATGAGCGAGATCGCGGGGAACGCCAGCGAGAGCGCCGGCTGGGCGAAATGCTCGCCGCGAACGATCCGCAGAGCCAGCAGCCCGATGATCAGGGCATAGAGCGCCATCACCAGGATTCCGCCCGCGCCGGTTACCCATCGCGCCAGGTGCAGGCCGCGGACGTTGACGGCGTAGACAACGGCGAAGAATACGAGATTGAGCCCCATGATCAGCGGCTTGCTGGAGGTCATCCATCCGGCGCCCGGCCCCAGCAGGTAGGAGATGCTGTTGGCCACGACGGACCCACTGGTGGCGTAGAACAGGATCAGGAAGAACGAATAGTTCCACGCCGCCTGAAATCCGGCGCCCGGCGAAATCCCGAATTTCGCCCACTGGTAGATTCCGCCTTCGAGCGGCATCCTCCGGCTGAGAAAGATCACGGTGCCGGCCAGGGGAAAGTAGAACAGGGCGATGGCGGCCAGCCAGACCATCACGTGCGAGCCACCCAGTTTGGCCGCGTAGCCCACCCAAGGCAGCCCGACAATGAGCAATACCTGGAGGATCACGAGGTCCGGTAGGCGCAATTCCTTGGGGAGGGCGGCGCTTTTGGCTTGCGTCCGCTGCATGTCGTCGGGCTGGCGGCTGTCGATATCCACTTTCGCTATTGTAGAGACATGTTCACCCGTCGCACACTTCTGGCCGCCGCGGTCGCCCTGCCGCTGCGCGCCGCCACTACGCAACCCTATGGAGCGGTACCGTCGCAGCGGCAGCTAGCCTGGCACGCCATGGAGACGAGCGCGTTCCTGCATTTCACCGTGAACACCTTTACCGACAAGGAATGGGGCTATGGCGACGAGGATCCGAACGTTTTCAATCCCGAGCACTTCGATGCCGATGCGATCGTGGGTGCGCTGGCCGATGCCGGAATGCGCGGCGTGATTCTCACCGCCAAGCACCACGACGGCTTTTGCCTGTGGCCTACCAAGACCACCGAACACTCGGTGAGCGCCAGCAGTTGGCGCGGGGGCAAGGGCGACGTGGTGCGCGAGGTTGCCGCCGCCGCCCGCCGTCGCAATTTGAAATTCGGCGTCTACCTTTCTCCGTGGGACCGCAACAACCCCGCCTACGGCACCCCCAAGTACATAGAAATCTATCGCGCTCAGCTCACGGAGTTACTGACCGGCTATGGCCCAATCTTCGAAGTGTGGCACGACGGCGCCAATGGCGGCGATGGCTACTACGGCGGCGCACGCCAGAAACGCACTATCGACAAGCGCACCTATTATGACTGGCCGCACACCTGGGAACTCGTCCGCAAGCTGCAGCCCGGCGCCGTGATCTTCAGCGACGTCGGCCCCGATATTCGCTGGGTGGGAAATGAGCGCGGCATCGCGGGCGACCCCTGCTGGGCCACTTACGATCCGGTGGCGGTGGACGGCGGTGCGGCCTCGCCCGGCGACGTTCGCGACAAGGAATCGCCCGCGGGCCATCGCCACGGCTCCCATTGGCTGCCCGCTGAATGCGACGTGTCGATCCGCCCCGGCTGGTTCTGGCATGAACGTGAGAATGCGAAGGTGAAGACGCCGGCCCAGTTGATCGATCTCTACTATAAGTCGGTGGGCCGCGGTGCGAACCTTTTGCTCAATGTGCCGCCGAACCGCGACGGCCTGCTCAGTTCCGAAGACGTGGCATCCTTGAAGGCATTTGGCGACTATCGCCGCTCGACGTTCGAGAAGGATCTAGCGGCCGGGGCGAAGGTACATCGCAAGCCCGAGGAGATCACATACCAGTTGCGCCTGCCCGCGACTTTCCGCGTGATCCGCGTCCGCGAGGATATCCGCTACGGCCAACGCATCGATTCAATTGCAGTCGATCACTGGGACGGGGGCGCGTGGCAGGAATTCGCCTCCGCCACGAGCGTCGGTCCGCGGCGGCTGATTCGTCTCGATAATGCGGTGACGGCCGACCGGCTGCGGCTACGGATGAAGGCCTCGGCGCCGCCGCTGGTGAGCGAGTTCGCGCTGTTTGGGTAAGTGGGGCGGCCAATCGTGGCCGCAGCCGCCTTTCCAGGCGGCTGGACTCGCTGGAAAGCGAGTCCGCGGGCTGAATAGCCCGCCCCACTGCTGCGCTACATCTCGCGGCGGCCTTCCATCGCTTTCGACATCGTCACTTCGTCGGCGAACTCCAGGTCGCTGCCGACGGGGATGCCCATGGCGATGCGGGTCACCTTCACGCCGAGCGGCTTCAGCAGCCGCGCCAGGTAGACGGCCGTCGCTTCGCCCTCCACCGTGGGGTTGGTCGCGACGATCACTTCCTCGACTTCGCCCTGCCCGATGCGCTCCACCAGGCCCTTGATCTTGAGCGATTCGGGGCCGATGCCGCGCAGCGGAGAGAGCGAGCCGTGCAGCACGTGGTAGCGTCCATTGAACTGGCGGGTGGTCTCGATGCCCACGATGTTATGCGGCTCCTCCACCACGCAGACCACGCGCGGATCGCGATTGGGATCGCGGCAGTACTGGCACAGGTCGCTATCGCTGATGTTGTTGCAGGCCGAGCAGAGGCCGAGCTTGTCCTTGACGTCGAGAATCGCCTGCGAGAGATGCTCGGCGTCGTCGCGGCTGGCGCGCAGCACGTGGAACGCGATGCGCTGCGCGGATTTCTGTCCGATGCCGGGAAGGCGCTTGAATTCGTTGATCAGCCGTGCGAGCGGTTCGGCGAAATCGGGCATGGACTAGAACAGGCCGGGGGGCAGACCCATGCCGCCGAGCATGCCGCCCATCTTCTGCTTAATCTGGTCGTCCATTTTCTTGACGGCTTCGCTCGCCGCGGCGACGATCATATCCTGCAGCATCTCCACGTCGCCCGCCACTTCGGGATCGATCTTGACCGAAAGCAGGTTCTTCTGGCCGTCCATCTGGACGGTGACCATGCCGCCGCCGGCCGTGGCTTCGACCTTGATCTGGGCGATCTCCTGCTGGCAGCTTCTCCTGCATCTGCTGCGCCTGGCGCATCATCTGCTGCATGTTGCCGGGTAGTTTCACGTTTCCTACTCCTTGAGATTGCGAATCTTGCGAATTTCGCCGCCGAAGACTTCGCGGAAGCGTTGGACCTCGGGATTGGCCAGCGCGCGCTCGGAGGCCCGATCTTCCGCCGCCGAGTTGCCCTGCGTGAGTGGCGCCGCGCCGGCCGGAGCGTCCCCGGCGGTCACGATGATCCGCAGCGCGCGTCCGAAGACTTCACGGACGGCGGCATCCATTACACGGTCGCGGAAATAGAGTGCGTACGATTTCGGGGTCGTGACTTTGAGATCGGCGCCGGAGACTTCGATGCGCGCGTTCTCGACAGCATCCGCCAAATGCGTGTGGCCTTGATTGACGAGCCGGGCGTGGAGTTGCTGGCGTGGGTCGCCCGCGGACATCGGGACGGGCGAAGGGTCGGTAGCGAGGGCGTTGGCGCCCGACGATTGCGGCTCGGGCGGCCGCGAGGCGGCCTTCTTGGCGCGATCGAGCTCGAAGGGCGAAGGGCCGGTCCGCGGCGGCGCCGGTGCGGGCGCGGGCTGCGGGCTGCGTGCGGGAGCCGGAGCGGCGGCGGGACGTTCGGCCGGCCGGGCAGGCGACGGCAGTCCCGCGAGTGCCTGTTCGATCGGCAGCAGGCGGCCGGCCTGCACCAGGCGAACCAGTCCGATTTCCAGATGAAAGCGCGGCTGCAGCGAAAATTGCAGATCGCGGAACAGATCGAGCGAAAGCTGCAGGTACCGCGTGAGATCCTCTTCGCTGAAGCCGCCCGCGATGTCGCAGAGTTTCTGGCGCTGGGCGGCGGAAGCCGCCACCAGGCGCGTCTCGGGCCCGGCGATGCGGGAGACCAGCAGGTTGCGGAAGTAGCGCGAGAGCTCGCGGCTGAAATGCTGCAAGTTCTGGCCGTTGCGCTCCAGCTCATCCACCACTTCGAGCATCGCGGCGGAATCGCTCTCGGCGAGTGCCCGCGTCACCTTCTCCAGCGATTCGAGCGAGAAGGCGCCGAGCAGCGCGCGCACCTCAGCTGCGGAAAGCTTTGCGCCGCAGCAGGCGATGGCCTGGTCGAGCGCCGAAAGTGAATCGCGCACGCTGCCTTCGCCCGCCGCCGCCAGAACGGCCAGCGCTTCATTATCGGCCTCGATGCCTTCCTCTTTGCAGATCCACGCCATGCGCACGATCAGGTCTTCGAAATCGACCGAGCGAAAGCTGAAGTGCTGGCAGCGCGAGGCGATCGTCGCGGGGATCTTGTGGGCCTCGGTGGTGCAGAGGACGAAGACGGCCCATGGCGGCGGCTCTTCGATGGTCTTGAGCAGCGCGTTGAAGGCCTCGTTGGTGATCTGGTGGGCTTCGTCGATGATGAAGATCTTGTAGCGGTCGCGCGCGGGCTGGTAGCGCACGTTCTCGCGCAGTTCGCGCATTTCGTTGATGCCGCGGTTCGAGGCGGCGTCGATTTCGATGACGTCGACCGTGCCGCCGGCAGTGATTTCGCGGCAACTGGCGCATTCGCCGCAGGGCGTTGCGGTCGGGCCCTGGATGCAGTTGAGGCAGCGCGCCAGAATCCGGGCGATGGTGGTTTTCCCGGTGCCGCGCTGGCCGGAAAAGATATAGCCGTGGGCGATGCGGTTCTGCGAGATGGCGTTTTCGAGGGTGGTCTTGACGTGTTCCTGGTTGACCACGTCCTGAAACGTCTGCGGCCGGTATTTTCGGGCGATGACCTGGTACATGGGGTCGGGCAAATGCCAGGCCCCGGGTAATCCGCGGCACACGAACCGCACCGCTACCGTTGCTTCCTTCCGGACCTGGCGGGGTTTGCAGCCGTCCGTTGCACGGAGCCCGAGACCTGACAAGTATTTATCGTAGCATGAGGGCCACTGCGGGCTCGGGAGCGTTGCTATCACGCTACTTCCGGGACCACGAATGGGGCGCGGTAGGGCTTCGTGAACATCGCCTGGGCGTCTGGGTCCTTGCAGGTCGCGCTCAGCGGGTCGAATTCGATCGTGCGGCCGAGGCGGTAGGAAATGTTGGCCAGGTGTACCAGCATGACCGAGGTCGCGCCCTCTTCAATTTCGGCATTCAGCGTTTCGCGGTTGCGTGTGCGGACGGCGTCCAGAAAGTTGCCGAAGTGGTCTCCGCCGCGGGGCTCCGCCCACCCCAGGCGGCGCTCGGCCCGGTAGACGAACCCGGCCAAGGCGCCTTCGGCCTGGGTCCGGTCCGGGCCAGGGTGGCGCTCCTTGCCCAGCCAGGACTTGTAGCCGGTATCGTGCTCGTCGAGAACGAGATAGCCGCGGCAGCCGTAAAAGATATTGCCGATGGCGTTTCCCGCGGGGTCGGAATCCCCGATGCCGGCCTCGTGGTTGGTGATCCACGGGCGCGATTCGAAGACCAGCGTCTTCCTCATGCCATCGGCCTCGAATTCGAACGTGGCGATGAGGACGTTGGGCGTCTCCTGGTCATCGTTGAACATGTGGTGGGCGCCGCCCGCGCTGACGCGCACAGGAAGCTTTACGCCGAGGCCCCAGCGCGCGGTGTCGAGCTCGTGGATGCCCTGATTGCCGATCTCGCCGTTGCCGTAATCCCACTGCCAGTGCCAGTTGTAGTGGAACCGATTTCTCGTGAACGGCTTCATGGGCGCCGGTCCCACCCAGAGGTCGTAATGGACGCCCGGCGGGACGGATTCCACCGGAGCTTTGCCAATGCCTCCGCGCCACTTGAAGCAGACGGCGCGCGCCATGTAGACATCGCCGAGCAGGCCCTTGCGCATCAGGTCGACGGCCTCCCGGTAGACGGGGATGGAGCGGCTCTGCGTGCCATGCTGCACGATCCGGCCGTAGCGGCGCGCGGCGGCCACAATCTGTCTGGCCTCGAACATGGTGTGGGAGCAGGGCTTCTCCACGTAGACGTCTTTGCCGGCCTGGCAGGCCCAGATGGTTTGCAGCGTATGGTGGTGATTCGGAGTAGCGATGGAGACGGCGTCGATCGAGCGGTCTTCCATGAGCTTGCGGTAATCGGTGAAGACGGCAGGCTTGCGGGTGCCAGCGCTTTCGAACTCCTGCAACCGTTTGCGGATGAGATTTTCGTCGACATCGCAAAGGGCGGCGATTTGGACGTTCGGCCTGCCGCTCCACGCCTTGAGGTGGTCACCGCCGCGGCCGCGCAGGCCAACGCAGGCGATGCGGATGGTGTCGCTCGGACGGTTACCGGCTGCGAACGCAGCCGCGCTGACGAAAAACGTCCTCCGTTCCATGCGGCGATGTTACGCCCGGAACGTTCGGAGGGACTGTTCGTTTCGTTACCGGCGATTGGCCAGCGGTGAGAACGCGAGCATTTCGCCCTGGGGATTGTCAGCGAACCCACTTCAGATACTCGGGAAGCGAGTGGAGTTGATCGAAATGGTCGGGCGCGGAGTTGCCGGCGAAGCCGATCAGATGGAAGCCGCCGGCGCGCATTTCGCTTAACTGCTGGGTGCCCATAGGACCCCAGCGGAGCACCGCCCGCGGCTTCAATCCGAGCGTAGCCAGCAGCCAATCGGCGGTCTCGGTGGTGCTCGCGAAGGTGCCGGGGAAGATTTCGGAGTGCGTCACGAGAAACCGTTTGCGGCCGGCGATGGCGTCGCGTGCAAACTGCGCCCAGATCTCCAGGTTGGCCGGATCGAGCTTCGATTCGAGGGGCCCCGGCTTGCCATCGATGTAGTCGGTGTGGATGCCGTCGATGCAGACCACGGTATCGACCATCGCGTAGGCGGCGGGCGTCCGCAGGATCTGGCGCACGGCTCCGCACCCGGCGCTCCAGCCTCCGAGGAGAATGCGGCGGAAGCGGATTCCGGATATGGTGCGGGCCTCTTCGATGAGCTTCGGAAAGCGCTCGGGATCGGTGAACAGGCGCGCATAAGTCGACGAGCCGGAGCCCGCCTGGACACTCATTACGGCGATGCGATTGCGCGCGGCTGCCACTTCCGGCAGCCAGCTTCCGCCGTGAAAAAAGATCAGGAGTTCGGGAGCCGAGCCAGGCGGCACGTAGAGCGTGCCGGGGTCGAGCTTCTCGCGCCGGCCGGGAGGATGCGTTTCGGGAAGTCTGGGGTGGGCACGGCTGTGCTCCACCATCGGCGAGGGATTCTGCGCCTGCTGGGCAAACGCCGCCATCGCGAGCGCCGCGCTTGCCAGCAGGAGCCGGGACATGGGCTTTAGCGCTTGGCGACCGTTTCGGCGGCCTGCCTCAGATGGCTGTGGTGGCGGCTATAGCCGAAGTAGATCGCCAGACCGATCACCAGCCAGATCACCAGCCGGTACCAGGTTTCGATGTCGAGGGACACCATCATGGCGAAGCACACGATGACTCCGAGAATCGGAACCAGCGGCACCAGCGGAGTGCGATACGGCCGAGGCGCCGTCGGGTTGGTGCGGCGCATGACAACCACCCCGATGCAGACGATGACGAACGCCAGCAGGGTGCCGATGCTGGTCATGTGGCCGAGCTTCGAGATCGGCAGGAAGCCGCTGAACAAGGAAACAAAAACCATGAAGATCATATTGCAGCGGTAGGGCGTCTGCCAGGAGGGGTGGATATCGGAAAAGACTTTGGGCAGCAGACCGTCGCGCGACATCGAGTAGAAGACGCGCGATTGCCCGAGCAGCATCACCAGGATTACCGACGTGTAGCCGGCGATGATGCCGATGACGATCGAAGTCTGCAGCCAGGCGTAGGGGAAGAGCGAGATCACGGTAGCGACCGGAGAGGCATCGCCGTGGAACTTGCGGTAGGGCACCATGCCGGTCAGAACGCGCGCGAACAGGATGTAGAGGATAGTGCAGATGATCAGCGAGCCGATAATGCCGATCGGCATATCGCGCTGCGGGCGCTTGGCCTCCTGGGCCGCCGTGGATACGGCATCGAAGCCGATGTAGGCGAAAAAGATCACGGCCGCGGCTCGCATCACGCCGCTGAATCCGAACTCACCGAAGGTGCCGGTGTTGGGCGGAATGAACGGTGTGTAGTTGGCCTTGTTCACGTATGCGAAGCCGATGCAGATGACGACGATGACGATCGTCACCTTGATGCAGACAATCACCGCGTTGACTCGCGCCGATTCCGAAATCCCGATCATCAGCAGTACCGAAATCCCGATCACCACCAGGACAGCCGGGAGGTTAATGTAACCGGCGGGCTGGTCCCACGGGCAGGCGGTAAACTTCGGCGGAAGCTGCAAGCCATACATGTGCAGCAGCTTGGTGACATAACTCGACCAACTGACGGAGACGGTCGCGGCGCCTACGGCGTATTCGAGCACTAGGTCCCAGCCGATGATCCAGGCCAGCAGTTCGCCCATGGTGGCGTACGCGTAGGTGTATGCGCTGCCGGCGATGGGGATCATGGTGGAGAATTCGCTGTAGCACATGCCCGCGAATGCGCAACCGATGGCAGCGACCACGAATGAGAGGACCACCGCCGGTCCGGCGTTATCGGCGGCGGCAATGCCGGTCAGGGAGAACAGACCAGCGCCGATGATCGCGCCAATGCCGAGGGCCACCAGGTTGAAAGGCCCCAGCGTTTTCTTCAGGTGGTGTGAGCCGCTTTCGGATTCGGCAACAATGCGGTCGAGCGATTTCGTTGCGAAAAGATTCATAGGCTCGCGTTCCTTCGCCAAATGAAATAGACCGGTAGACCCAGCACCACGATGATGAGCCCCGGCCAGGTGTAGTCCGGCTTGTACAGCAAAAGCAAAATTTCGATCAATCCGGCGGCCAGTATGTAAGCAGCCGGTAACACCGGGTATCCGATCGCCTTGTAAGGACGTTCCAGGTCCGGCTGCGTGCGGCGGAGCACGAAAAGTCCGGCGATCGTCAGGATGTAGAAAAGCAGTACCGCAAAGATAACATAATCCAGGAGGTCGCTGTAACTGCCGCTAAGAGTGAGCAGGACAGCCCAGATGCACTGTACGCCCAGGGAGAAAACGGGGGCGTGGGTGGTGGGGTGGAGCTCGCCGGCTTTGCGGAAGAAGAGCTTGTCCTTGGCCATGGCGTAGTAGACGCGGGCGCCCGAGAGGATCAGTCCGTTGGCGCAGCCGAAGGTGGAAATCATGATGGCGGCGGCCATCAACTGGACCGAGATTCCGCCGAACATCTTCGAGGCCGCGGCCGTGGCGACGCGGTCTTCCACGGCGTGCTGGATCTCCGGGAACGTCAGCACGTTCAGATAGACAAACTGCGAGGCGATGTAGAGCGTCGAGACGATCAGCACTCCGAGGCCGAGCGACAGGGGAAGATTGCGCCGCGGATTGCGTACCTCGCCCGCGGTGAAGGTGACGTTATTCCAGGCGTCGGAAGAGAAAAGCGCACCTACCATCGCCACGCCTACCAGGCGCACGGTGTCGAAACTCCAGGAAGAGTTGCGCCAGAAATCGTGGAAGTTGCTGGCGACGGCTTCCGGATTGCGTCCCAGCAGGAAGCCGAAAGCGATGAGGCCGAGCAGCGCCGCCACCTTGGCGAAGGTAAAGACGTTCTGCACCATCGCGCCGGTACGGATGCCGCGAGTGTTCGACCACGTGAGAAAGACGATGATGGCGATGGCCAGCAATTGCTGCGTGGTGAGCCCGATTTTTCCGCTGCCCACCAGATAGTTTTGCGCCGAGATCCACGGGAAAAATACCCCGGTGTACTTGGCGAAGGCCACGGCCACGGCGGCGATCGTGCCGGTCTGGATGACCATGAAAAGGGTCCAGCCGTAGAGGAAACCCCAGAGAGGGCCGAATGCCTCGCGGAGGTAGACGTACTGGCCGCCCGCATGAGGCATGGCGGCGGCGAGTTCGCCGTAGCTGAGGGCGGCGGTGAGAGTGAGGGCCGCGGTGATCAGCCAGGTGAGGATCATCAGGCCCGGCGATTGCACCTGGCGGCCGATATCGGCGGCCACGATAAAGACGCCTGAGCCGATCATCGAGCCCATCACCAGGGTGGTGGCGTCGATCAGGCCGAGACCTTTGACTAGACCGCTGTCACGAGTTGTTGCCATTGTTCCATCCGTTGGCGGAGCGATTGCGCGGAAGGCGATTCAGGAAGCAGACCGGCGATGATGGCCAGCGAATCGGCGCCGGCGCGGAGCACCTCGCGGGCGTTCTCGAGCGTGATGCCGCCGATGGCGATCAGCGGCTTTTCGATCAGGCTCCGGCACCTGCGTACCTCTACGATGCCCACCACGGGGTCGGGATTCTGCTTCGAGGCGGTGGAGAAGACCGGGCCGATCGCCACGTAGTCGACGGGTTCGCCGCCCGCCGCGCAGAGCTGCGCAGGGTTGTGGCTGGAAAAGCCGATCACTGCATCGGAGCCCATCAGGCGGCGGGCGTCGCGGGGCGGCAGATCGTCCTGGCCTACATGCAGGCCGGCATCGAGTAGCAGGGCGAAATCGGCGCGGTCGTTGACAATCAGCGGCGCTCCGGCTTCGCGGCACAGGCGCGCTACACCTTGGGCGGCCGCGAAGATGTCGCGGCTCCAGTGGCCCTTATGGCGGATCTGCAGGATTCCGGCCCCGCCATCGAGGAATGCCGCGGCGGCAGTCTCCAATCGGATGCCTCGCGCAGAGAGCGTTTCGGTGTCCAGGATGGGATAAACACGGGGCAGTGCAAGCCTCATGAGCGAATTGCCTATGATACACGGAACCGTGGCTCGACCGTGGCAAGTTGGGGTTTACGGATTCGCCGACGCCACACCTTGACCTTCGACCTATCTGGGGTATATGCTCAGCGGTAGAAGCTTGAGGTATCGATGCCGTCTCCGCGCTTTCCCATTCCGCAAGGCACTCTTGACATGCTGATCCTTCAGATCTTATCTCTCGAACCAGCTCATGGGTACGGGATTGCGCAACGGTTGGAGCTGATCTCGCGGTCGGTGGTCCAGGTCAACCAGGGCTCGCTCTATCCCGCCCTCCACCGGCTGCAGCAGAAAGGCTGGCTGCGCGCCGAGTGGAAACAGTCGGAGACTGGCCGGGAGGCGAAGTTTTACTCGCTTACGCCCGCCGGACGCCGCCAACTCGCCGTCGAGAAGGATAGCTGGGCGCGCCTCTCCGGCGCAGTCAACCTGATCTTCGAGGAGGGCAGTCGATGATGCGGATCTTCAACTGGTTCCGCCGCGGGTCACTGGAGCGCGAGCTCGATCATGAGCTCCAATACCATTTTGATCACAGGGTCGCTGCCCTGACCGCGTCGGGCATTCCCGAGCCCGAGGCGCGCCGCCGCGTTGCGGGCGAACTCGGCCTTACCCAGGTGCGCGAGGAAGTCCGGGACATCTGGCTTGGCCGCTGGCTTCGCGATTTCCTTTACGACCTCCGCTTCTCCACCCGTTCCCTTCTGCGTAGCCCCGGCTTCACCAGCGTCACTCTGATCTCGCTCGCGCTCGGCATCGGCGCCACTACCGCAATCTACTCTCTGGTCGACCAGGTCATCCTGCACCCGCTTCCCGTCCGCGATCCCGAACGCCTGGTCCTCGTCGATTGGAAGGGACCTCAGCTCGCCAACGGCTTCGGGTCCTTTAACCTCATGTCCTACCCGATCTGTCGCGACCTCGAGCAGCAGCCCCGGTTTCTTGAGGGCGTGCTTTGCCGAGCCGAAACTACGGTCAATCTTTCGGCCGGAGGCGACCCCAAACCCGTAGGCGCGGAGATCGTCTCCGGCACCTATTTCTCGGTCCTCGGCGTAGGCCCAACGCTCGGCCGCGTCATCGAGGATCAGGACGATGAGGCGCCCCTCGCCGGACCCGTGATCGTCCTCTCCTATGATTTCTGGCAATCGCAGTTTGGAGGCGCCCCGGATGTTCTCGGCCGCAAGGTGCTGGTCAACCAGCACCCCATGACCATCGTCGGCGTCGCCGCGGCCCAATTCCGAGGCATCGATGTCGGTGTAGTTCCGGCGTTCTGGATCCCGGCTTCGATGTCCGAACAGGTCATTCCGGCCTTCCACAATCTCCTGGACCGGCGCACTCGATGGATGCAGATCCTCGGCCGCCTTCGTCCGGACCTCACGGTCACGCAGGCGCAGACCGGTCTCCAGGTCTGGTTCAAGGCGATGCTCGAAGAGGACACGCACCGCGTCGGCTTCCCAAGCGTTGCCGCCGAGGACCGCCGGCTCTTTCTCGCCTCGACGCTCCAACTGATCCCCGCGCCCCAAGGCCACTCCGGACTCCGCCGCAGTCTCACTCAGCCGCTCTGGTTTCTGTTTGCCGCTACCGGCGTCCTGCTTGGACTCGCCTGTCTGAACGTGGCGGGCCTGTTTCTTGCGCGAGGTTCGGCGCGCGGGCGGGAGATCGGCACTCGCCTGGCTCTCGGCGCCTCCCGGGGCCGCATCGGGCGCCAACTGCTTGCCGATGGACTCCTGCTTTCGTTCGCCGGCGGAGCTCTCGGCATTGCACTCGGCCCGCCGGCGATTCGCGCGTTGATCTCGTTCCTGCCGCGCGAGGTTGCGTCCAATGCTCTCGATGCCAGCCTTAGCTTGCGGCTGGTCGCATTCGCGTTCCTCGCCAGTGTGGTCTCGGGCCTCCTGAGTTCGCTCGTGCCGGCTCTCCATGCCGGCCGCGACAACCTGATCGCGTCTCTCCGGGAACGTGGAGGCACGGGATTCGGCGGCATTCGCCTCCGCAAGTGCATCGTCACCCTCCAGGTGGCCTTTTCCCTGATCCTGATTGTCGGCGCCGCGCTATTCATGCGTTCGCTCTCCAGCCTGATCGAGAAAGGCCCCGGTTTCGACACATCGAACCTGGTATCTTTCTCGCTCGACCCGGAGAGGAATACGTATTCGCAAGATCAAGCCCGGCAGCTCATCCGCCGCATCTACGCAGAACTCCGCGTCGCTCCCGTCACCCGGAATTCCGCCGTGGCGCGCATCCTGTTATTGACCGGCGGAAGCTGGAACAATCCCGTCACCATCCAGACCGACCACCGCTTCACCACCGAGCGCGACCTCGATATGAATGCCGTCAGCCCCGGTTTCTTTGCCACCATGGGAATCCCGCTGCTCGCCGGCCGGGATTTTGACGAACGCGACTCCCATCCCATCGGCGAAACCGGCCGTCGCTCCGCGATCGTCAACCAGGCGTTCGTCAATCACTACTTCGCCGGCCGCAGTCCGCTCGGGGCCCTCATCGGCAGCGGCACTCTCCCCGGAACCAAGACCGACATCAAAATCGTCGGCGTTGTGGGCGATATCAGTTACCGTGGTCTCCGCGAGCAATCCGAAGAAGTCTGGTTTCCGATCTTCGAGGGCGACGACGCCATGGGCACCTTCTACGTGCGCGCACATGGCACTTCGGAGCAGGCCTTTCAAACCATCCGCCAGATCGTCCGTCAAGCCGATCCTCAACTTCCGGTCCTCGCTTTCCGCACCGTCAACGAGCAGGTCGGCCGTTCGCTGAGCACCGAGCGTCTTCTGGCCGCTCTCTCGGGCAGCTTCGGCGCGCTGGCGCTGCTGCTCTCGCTGGTCGGTCTCTATGGAGTGATGTCCTTCGTGGTGGCTCGCCGCACCCGCGAAATCGGCATTCGCCTGGCGCTGGGTGCCACGGGAGCTTCCGCGATTCGGCTCATTTTGCGCGACGCCTTCGCCATGATCGCCGCCGGCACGGCCATCGCGCTCCCTATCGTTGCCGTGCTCGGCAAGCTCGTCCAATCGCAGTTGTTCGGCATCACGGCCAGCGATCCTTCGACGGTCGCCGCTGCGGCAGTGGTCCTCGCCGGCGGCGGGGTCGTGGCAGCCTTCATCCCCGCATGGCGGGCATCGAACGTGAATCCCACGGACGCCCTGCGATTGGAATAGCGCCGCAAGCGGCCCCGGTCCAACTCGAAGCCAGGTTCGCCTTCTGAAGGTGATACGATGCCTGCGAGACCGATGAATGATGAACCAAATACATTCGAATCGCGCCGGCGATTCCTGGGGAAAGTGGCGGGAGCGGGTGCCACGAATCTGATGGCCGCGCAAACGGGCGCGGCTCGCCCCAATATCGTCTACATTCATTCCCACGATTCCGGAAGGTATCTGCAGCCCTACGGGCAAGCCGTGAAGACTCCGAATCTGCAGCGGCTGGCTTCCGAGAGTGTCTTGTTCCGACGCGCTTTCAGTGGCGCCCCGACCTGTTCGCCCAGCCGCTCGGTCCTGCTCACCGGCCAGTGTGCTCATGAAAACGGCATGCTGGGTTTGGCACACCGCGGCTTCGCATTGTATGACTACCGGAAGCACATCGTTCATACGCTGCGCACGGCGGGCTACCGGTCGGTCCTGGCGGGATTGCAGCATGTGGCCGCGAAGCCCGAGACCATCGGCTACGACGACATCCTGCGGCCGAAGAGCACCAGCGCAGTCGATGTGGCGCCGGGCGCGGCAGCGTTCCTCGACAGCCGTCCGCGGCAGCCGTTCTTTCTCGACGTGGGGTTCTTCGAGACGCACCGCGAGTTTCATCAGCCTGGCGCGGCCGAGGACGCTCGCTATATCCAGCCGCCCGTGCCGATTCCCGATACGCCCGAGACGCGCGCCGATATGGCGGGATACCACGCCAGTGCGCGTGTGCTCGATGAAGGTGTGGGGCGGGTGCTGGCGGCGCTCGAGCGCAACGGCCTGGCGGACAATACGATCGTCATCAGCACCACCGACCACGGCGTCTCGTTCCCGCTGATGAAGTGCAACCTGGAGGACAACGGCTGGGGCGTATCACTGATCGTCCGCGGCCCTGGCGCGTTCCGCGGCGGCCGCGTAAGCGATGCCCTGGTCTCGCAGATCGACGTGTTCCCGACGCTCTGCGACACGCTTGCGATCGATCGGCCGGCGTGGCTCGAAGGCAAGTCGCTCATGCCTGTACTGCGTGGCGAAAAATCGGAGGTCAACGACGAGATCTTCGCCGAGGTGACGTACCACGCTGCCTATGAGCCGAAGCGCGCGGTCCGCACCGGTTGCTGGAAGTACATTCGACGGTTCGGCATGCGCCGCTCGCCCGTGCTGCCGAATTGCGACGACGGGTTGAGCAAATCACTGTGGCTGGAGCACGGCTGGAAGAACCAGCAGCTTCCCATGGAATCGCTTTACGACCTGGTCTTCGACCCAACCGAGCATCGCAGCCTGCTGGACGATTCCTCTGCTGCCGAAGCGCTTGCCGATATGCGCGGGCGCCTGGATCGCTGGATGCGCCGCACGAACGATCCGATCCTGAAGGGCGATGTGCCCGCGCCCCCGGGCGCGCTGGCGAACGATCCGGATGGAATCTCGCCGCGGGAAAAGCCGAGGGTAATCGGGTGACACGCCGCACGTTCCTGGGAACGAGCGCCGCGGGCATGGCACAGGCGCAGGTCCCGGCATCCGGCCGTCGCCCCAATCTGGTTTTCTTCATGCCCGACGAGATGCGGGCGGAGAGCCTGGCCTGCTACGGCCATCCCGTCGCCAAGACGCCGAATTTCGATCGGCTCGCGTCCGAAGGAGTGCGCTTCGAGCAGTGCCATGTGCAGAACCCGGTCTGTGGACCGTCGCGATGCAGCCTGATGACCGGTTGGCCGGTGCATGTCCGCGGCCATCGCAGCCTGTATCACGGCCTTCATCCGGACGAGCCCAATTTGCTTCGCTACTTGAAGAACGGCGGCTACGACGTTTGCTTCTTCGGTAAGAACGACCTGCTCTCTCCTGACTCCTTTCCCCTTAGCGTGACCGAGTGGGGCTCGGCGCGCGGCGATGCAGCCGGCAACCGCAATCCCTGGAAGCCGGGCGATCCGCAGTATTACTCGTTCCTCTATAACAAGACGACGGACCGGCGGAAGACGGCGGACTATGGCAACGTGCAGCACGCCATCGAAATTCTCTCCGGGAAGAGCGAAAGACCGTTCTGCCTCTACCTGCCGCTGACGTTTCGGCATCCGCCATTTACCGCGCCTGAAGGCTTCTACGACATGTACAACCCGGCGGACCTGCCGCCGCTGCGCCCCGCTGGATTGCCCGGGAAGCCGAACTTCCATGAGGCCATCCGCCGCACGCGCGGGCTCGACCGGTTGTCGGACCGCGATTTCCGGAAGATACAAGCGGTCTATCTCGGGATGGTGAGTTACAGCGATTGGCTGCTGGGCGAATTGCTCGGCGCCATCGACCGGTCGAATCATCGGGACGATACCGCTGTTTTCACGTTTGCCGATCATGGCGAATGGGCCGGCGATTTCGGCCTGGTAGAGAAATGGCCGAACGCCATGGACGATACGCTGACGCATGTTCCGCTGATCGCCCGCGTGCCCGGTTACCGCCAGGGCCACGTCTCTAAGGAGATCGTGGAATTGTACGACGTGATGGCGACGTGTCTGGACCTGAGCGCCATTCCGGCGGCGCACACGCATTTCGCCCGTAGCCTGCTACCGCAGCTCGAAGGCAAGCCGGGAGACAAGGATCGCGCCGCTTTCTGCGAGGGCGGCTACAACACCTATGAGCCGCAATGTTTCGAGCCCATGGAGAGCTTCAGCAGCCCTGAGAATATCTACTACCCGAAGGTCAAGCTGCAGAACGACCATCCCGATACCATCACGCGCACCACGATGATCCGGACCCTCGATGCCAAGTTGATCTACCGGCCGGATGCGCACAGCGAGCTGTATGACCTTGCCAAAGATCCGCGCGAGTTGCATAACGTCTATGGCGACGGCGCTTACTCCTCCCTGCAGGCGGAACTGGAGGGGCGCATGTTGAACTGGTACGTCCGCACGAGTGACGTGGCGCCGCGCGAGCACGATCCCCGTGGGTTGCCGCCGGGGCCTTCGCGATGACCAGCCGCCGCACCTTCCTTGCATCGGCGCTGGCCGGGACGGTGGCCGCGAAATCGGCGCCGCCTCCGAACGTCCTGTTCATACTCGCAGACGAATGGCGCGCGCAGTCGACTGGTTATGCGGGCGATACCAATGTGCGGACCCCGGTGCTCGACCGCTTCGCCGCCGAGAGCGTCCGCTTCGAGCACGCCGCGGCGGGGACGCCCGTCTGCTGCCCGGCGCGTGCCTGCCTGATGACCGGTCAGTATCCGCTGACCAACGGCGTCTTCATCAATGATGTGGAGTTGAAGCCCAAGGGGACGACGCTGGCGGAGGCCTTTGGCCGCACGGGATACCGCACCGGCTACATCGGCAAGTGGCATCTTTACGGCAGCCCCGACGGCAACTATGGCCGAAGGCTGGCCTATATCCCGCCGGATAAGCGGCTCGGCTTCGATTACTGGAAGGCTTGCGAGTGCAGCCACGAGTACAACCACTCTCTGTATTACGAAGGCAACGATCCCACGCCGAAATACTGGCTGGGCTACGATGCCGATTCGCAGACTGAGGACGCGTGCCGCTTCATCGCGGGAGAAGCGGCCTCGAAGCGGCCGTTCTTTCTGTTCCTATCGCTCGGGCCGCCGCACTTCCCATACGAGACGGCTCCTGAGCCTTACCGCTCTCTCTACGCGAAAACGCCGATCGAACTGCGTCCCAACGTGCCGGAGCCGCGCCGCGAGCAGGCGCGCCAAATCCTGCGCGGCTACTACAGCCACATGGCGGCGCTCGATGCGTGCCTGGCGCGGTTGCTCGCCGCGGTGAATCGGTCACGCGTCGCCGAAGACACGATCGTGGTCTTCACTTCCGACCACGGCGACATGATGTGGTCGCAGGGAATTACGACGAAGCTGCATCCCTGGGACGAATCGATCCGGGTGCCGTTCCTGGTGCGCTATCCACGCAAATTCGGCGGGAAAGGCCGCCGCATACGAACGCCGCTCAGCCAGCCGGACATCATGCCGACGCTTCTCGGCCTGGCGGGCCTCGAAGTTCCGAACGGAGTCCAGGGAGCGGACCGCTCGTCTCTGCTGGAGAATAGCCGGCCGGCGCTTCTGAGCCTGCCGGTCCCGATCACCGAAGCGCGCCGTTGGGGCTTCGCCGAGTATCGCGGACTGCGTAGCGAGCAGCATACTTATGTGCGGTCGATTCATGGACCGTGGCTGCTCTACGACAATGCGGCCGATCCTTACCAGATGCACAATCTCGTAGGCCGTCCCGAGGCGCGCGAGGTGCAGGCATTGCTCGATCGCGCGTTGGGTACGCGGCTGAAGGAGATCGGCGACGATTTTCTCCCCGCGGCCGAGTATGTGCGCCGCGCCGGCGTCGGGCACTACAAAGAGGTGAATGCGCCGGTGGGACACATCCGCAGCCCGTGGGGCGATTGGGAATCGACGCTCACCGCACCAGCCGGGTGAACTGCGTTGTGGGGCGGTCAATCGTGACCGCAGCCGCCCTTCCGGGCGGCTGGACTCGCTGGAAAGCGAGTCCGCGGGCAAGATTGCCCGCCCCACGACTACTCTTGACGCAGTACGCGAGCAAGCAGGCGGCCGGGCCAGTCTTTCCGCATGCAGGGGCGCTCGATCAGCAGGAAGTACACGAGACTCACTGGCGATCCGCACCACGGGCGGGATCAGTTGGTAGTGGAAGAGGTAGATGGTGTAGCACATGCCGCCGATCCCGGTGATCGCGGGCGCGCGGAAGAACAGACGGACCAGATGGCCGCGAAAGGCGCCCGCGAAGGCCGCCATCATCAGGAAGGGAAGGAAGAGCCAGCACAGTGCGCTCGATCAGCAGGAAGATCAGGGGCCACGCGGCGAGTGAGACGACGTCCCAGGCCCAATGGGGCGTGGGCTTCTGTTTCCAATCGGCCAGGTAAACATCGGCTGACCACATGCCCGCGAGGAAATACTGTAGTGCGAAGAGAATGGCGAGGGCCAGCACGAAAGGTCGTGACGGCACGCGAAAGATGGTCGCCAACAGGGGCATCAGATAGTAGAACTGCACTTCCACTTCGAGCGTCCACGCCACCGGGTTGATGGTGCTTTGCCGGCCGAAACCACAGGCTGTGCAGATAAAAGAGGCTCGCCGAGAGGTGCGGCAGCAAGTCCCGGAGGCGCTCACCGGAAACCAGCACCAGCAGCGCCGTGCAGATCAGGAGATTGAGAATGTAGGGTGGCTCCAGGCGCGTGACCCGCCGCAGAAAGTATGCGCGCAGCGAAACTTTCGGCGGAGCGCGAGAGCCATCAGTCACATAGGATAGCTATTTGCGTGCGGGTTCTTCGAAGAGGGTGCGCCAGGAAGGATCGAGTTCAATCCAGCGATCTCTCTGGCTCAATGTAGTTTCCGACAGGCACAGAGACCCGTGGCCGGAGCGGCAGAGCAATTCCGTGGCGGCGGGGTCGAGTACGCTCGACCACGAACCGACGCGCACCGGCATCATCATCCGTTCCAGGCAGACCGGGCAGCGGAGGCGCTGATCGCCGAGGCTCCAGAGGACCGTCCACGCGCACACGGCGAGGTAGGACGCGGCAAAGAACAGGCCGCCGATCAGCGCACGGGCTGTCATGTTTGGCAGGTGGCGGCGAAACGCGGCGCCGCCATCGATCCAGAAGAGCGAAACCAGCATCAGCAGCGCGGTTGTCTTGAGCACGAGAAACGCCCAGTAGCGCCAATTGTAGCGGCGGAAGGGAAGCCGGCTGGTGGCGAGCAGCATAGCGGCGGTGACCGCGGACAGAACGATCGGGAAGGCGTAGCGGAAGATGAGGTCCCAGCGTGGGTCGTAGCGGCCGAGCGAAGTCGGGTGGCGGCTAAGCGATTGAGCGACGGAGTAGATATGGCGCGTCATGGGGAAGCC
The DNA here is from genome assembly GCA_963796675.1 of Terriglobia bacterium. Classification (GTDB taxonomy): domain Bacteria; phylum Acidobacteriota; class Terriglobia; order Bryobacterales; family Bryobacteraceae; genus CAWCDJ01. The sequence continues at coordinate 117,721 of CAWCMS010000005.1, read as the reverse complement.
GCGCGTCGTGACGCCCATGAGGAACAGAGCGCAGGCGGCGCTCACAGTGACGAACCAGGGCCCCCGCACCCAGCGCGCGAAATCGACGCCGCGGATGCGTGTGGCGAATGCTTCCGCAAAGGCATGCCGGCAGAGCCATGCGATTTGTGCAAGGGCGGAATCGTAGAGCTCGCCGCGCTCCGTCAAGATCCAGAGATTGCGCAGGTTGGAATCCCACCGCGCATGCCAGGCAGGCCGTGCCGCAGCGGGCACGATCCAACTCGCAGCGCGAATCAGCCAGCGGTAAACGCGTGGCGGGCACGCATCCCGGCGATCCGGCATGGGAACCTCCTTCAGCGAACTGTCAGAATAGACACCGAAGGAGTGCCGGGTGTTCCCGCCGATTCCTACTTATCCACCACTTTCGCTATGGGCCAGCCGTCAGTAGCCCAGTCAAACGGCATGATAGCGAATGTTGCCTTGCCGCTCATGCGGGTGTCGCCCTCGTAGTCGCTGGTGAACCACTCGCGGCCTTTGGCCTTGAGGATGCTCGCGTGTCCGGGGCCGAAGAGCGGCCCCTGCGCTTCCAGGAAGAGCGTGCCGCCGTCATGCAGCATGTCGACACCTGCCTTGTCGATGTAGGGGCCGGCGATCTTCTTAGAGCGGCCGACACGGATATTGTAGGTACTCTTCACGCCCTGGCAGCAGGTTCCCCAATTGGGGACATGAGCCTATCTGTGCCGTCGGTTTTTGGCGCGGACCTGGAGCAGATTCAAATGCTCCTGGGCGACGCCAGCATACAGACGACGGAGCGCTCCCTGGGCACACGGCAGAACTTGGAACGTGGTCCGAACGATCTGGTGCACCTTCCGTCCGTGATCAAGTAAGGCGGTGGTAAGCACCGCAAAATGCGGGGACCGCTTCCGGGGTCTACAGCACTGATCATTGTGGAGCAGACAAGAGCTCTCGAACGCGGCGGCTTCCGCAAAATTGCCATCCCACCAGTGGGCCCACTCTAGCGTAGCGGGAGATCATGCAACACCCGTCGGCGCTCTTTGAGGATCTCGGCGACAAGCTGGGCACATCAACCGAGAAGCGCTGATGATAGGGCTAACTCTAGAGAGTCATTGACGCGCTGAGCCGTCGCGACTACACTTTCGCATGAAGCTGCATCCTGCGCTACTGGAGGGGCCGCATGCAACACAGATACACGTGGTGGCACCTCGTAACACGTTATATGCTGTTGGTAATAGTGCTTGGGGCCGTCCAACTATGGGCCCAACGTGGACTGACCTTAACTGTGGACGGTGTGCCGTTTCTGTATCCACTCAACGGCATAATGCATTGGACAGGCGGCCGCCTGGCCGGATGTGACTCTTGCGTGGGGAAGCCGGTTCTTTGGGCGGTTGACCGCCAAGGCAACCGGAAGGCCGTCGAACTCGATATTCCTGGGGCGGGATACGTGCAGGCACGCGATGTCTCGGCGGGGACCGACGGAAGCTTAGCAGCAGTCGGTTTCGCAATCAGCGATGACTCACGTACGGGGACATTCCTTGCCTGGATTGCAGCGGATGCAAGTCATCAGGTCATTACACGCGTCTGGCCCTACAGCCCGCAGGTGGTGACCGTGGCGCCAGACGGCAGCGTTTGGACTGTGGGTGCGATGATGAACGACAATCACAGGACAGTGCATCCCAACGTGCTAAGGCACTACACGCCAGCAGGTCAGTTGCTAGGCTCGACTATTGTTCAAGGAGTGCGCAAAAGCAACACTGGTATATACGAGGTCAGCGCTGGCTCGGAATTGATGGCTTCGAATGATCGAATCGGCTGGCTTACGGGTACGCTCCAGTATTTCGAGTTTTCGTTCGAAGCCGTCCAATTGGGGACCTATAACTGCCCGAATCTCAGGTTTACCACGCCTGGCGACTTACCAGGGATAGCACTCAGTTCCGAGAATGACGTCCTAATCGGCACCCAGTGGCAAGGTCCGCTCAGTGTGCTGGAACTGGATCGTCCCACCGGTACATGGAAACCTGTGCCGGTTCGAACCGACTCCGGCAAAACGCAGCGGCTTCTCGGATTCGATGGGCTTACGTTGGTAACATCGGCCGGCGGGACTTCCGCTTCAATGCGGCGCTATGACTGGTCGGCGGCCCTCCCCGCCGCCAATCAATAGCCAACCGGTGAGCCCGACCAATTCGCAACTGGAGGTTCCTTATGTCTCACAAACCGAATTCGTATGCTTCTTTTGTTGGGAGTGATCGCGTTCGGCGCAACCCTGGTCGCTTTGCGGGCCGATGTAGAGAGAAAGCGCCGGTGCGTTCTGGAGCCTCCACGATTTCCTTTTTGCCCACCAGCGTGAGTTGTCAGCTAAACGTCTGCATCCCGAGGTTGCGGAGTGGGCGCGGGCAGCATCAGGTGTGAACCAAGAGCGCTTTGCAAGATGTGTCGACAAATCATTGACGTCCGGCCAAATAGAGCAAGACATTGCACTTGCAAACGAGCTTGGGGTACAGGCGACTCCGACGGTTTTCGTCAATGGTGAATCTGCTGAGGCGTCGACTCCAGACGAACTCCGGGCACTCATTGAACGGGCGGCAAAAAGTCCGATCCATTCGAAGTGATTTAGACGATTGCTCCGAAGCCGCATGAGTTGGGGAAGCTTTGGCCAAGCTCTGCCGTCCGTTTGGCGCGGGAATATGCCCTGGGCCATGCTGGCGTCCAATCCACGGAACACTACGCTGGGCTCACGGCGGAACCTCGAAGCACTTGCATCCCACGGACCTGCGGGCGAGGCGCACTCGTGGGCCGGTATGACCCGTATGCCATTCCGATGAGGCGTGCCAATGTCACGCAGGGTAAATCGAGCCGGCCCGGGCTAGGATCACCGCGAGCCGTTGAACCGGCGCATCCTGGTCGGCTCGGCTTGATCGAGACGGGAGGCACGGGCTCTCACGTCGCCAGGTCCTTGGAATGATACGACGGAACGCCGCGGCTGACGGATTCGGAAAGCGGTGCGACCGGCGGAGCCTGCGCGAGCACCGGCGCAATCGCCGCTGCGGCGAGCGGCAGGATCCTCAGGAGATTTCGTGTCATGATTTCAGCCCAGAACTTCGTGTGGTGCCGGCATGCCCCGTTTGGCGAACCGGATGATGCCCTCGGCGTCGATGCGGTACACCGTGCGCTTCACGATGATGCCGTTGGCATGGTAGAGGGTGGCCACCTTGCGGCCCTCGTCCACCAGCAGCGGAAACGGGAAGTGGAATTTGTTGCGGAACCTGGTGTGGCTATCGGTACTGCCGGGGTTGACGCCGAAGACCTCGATGCCGCGCGCCACGGCCTCGCTCCAATCGTCGCGAAACTGGCACAGCTGTTTCGTGCAGCCGGGAGTGTCGTCTCCGGGATAGAAGACCAGCACGACGCTGCGGCCTTTCAAGGCCGAGAGTGTAACCGAATGGCCGGCATCGTCGCGTAGAGTGAAGTCGGGCGCCTTGGTGCCGACGGGCAGCGGGTCGGAAAAGAGCTGTGAGAACATACCGGGTCGCCAGGCTTTCATTTTCCTACGGCACGATCTGGAGCGTAGTGTCCGCTTTGACCTGCCGGAACTGCATGGGGAAGCTGGTGGCGGAATACCAGTACGGCCACTGATCGGAGTAATGGCTGGAAAGCACCTGGCCGGATTGTCCGGTCAGAATGTCGAGCTGCGAGCGGTCCCAATCGGCGAGGTCGGCGTTCATCCGCATGGAAGGCGCCAGCGTACGCGTGGTCTGCTTCACGGTGGTGCCCGAGCCGCCCATCGGTACGGGGCCGATATCGAAGCGGGGGCCGATCCAGGGAATTTCGTGGATCACCGGATGCGTCAGTGTCACCCGCAGCCATCGCCCGTATTGCCAGCGGCTCGGATCGCGGCCCTGCATCTTCTTGCCTTCTTCCACTGCATCGGCGAGCGCACGCAGCAGCAACTCATCGTAATCGGCGAACCAGCCGGATGGGCGCTCCCGCAGGAGTCTCTCGACGACTGCCGGCGCCATCTGTCCGGAATAGAGCGCGCCCTTGCCCGGTGCGGCGGCCTCCGCCACGGCGGTCAGCAGGTGCTGATAGGCGAGGCTCACGATGAAAGGCGCGGCGAGATTGCGATCCATCTGGCCGTTCCACCGCTTCAGCAGCGCCACGGCGGGATCGAGCGTGGGACTGTGAGCTCCGCGATGCTCGTAGGCGGCCACGATCTGGCGGGCGACGTAGTGGCGCAACGGGTCGTAAATGTCCTTTTGCACGGAAAGCAGGTCTGCGGCGTGCCAGCCCTTACGTGCGGCGATCAGGTCGCGGATCTGGCGCACGCGGAAAGGCGAGGCGAAGCTGCCGTTGACCGGGTATGGGTAGTCCGGGGAAACGGGTTCTGGTTGGCTGTGGCGATGATGCCCGAAGGCGGATTGAAAGCCGACGGAAGCTGGTCGAACGGAATGTAACCGTCCCACTCGTAGTCGCCCGACGCGCCGTCCACCGGCACGTCGCCGAGGTAGCCGTGGCGGATCGGTAGCTTGCCGGCGGCGTGGTAGCCAATATTGCCGTCGACGTCGGCATAGACAAAGTTCGATCCTGGCCCGGGGAAGCGCGCGAGCGCGGCGGTGAACTCCTGCCAGTTCTGCGCGCGGTCGATATCGAGAACCGGGTACTGAATCATGCCCGGTTCCGCCACCACCCAGCGCAATGCCATGGGTACGCCGCCGTCGGAATAAAAGATGGGGCCGTGGCGTGTGATCCAGGTGGTGGTCTCGATGGGGTTCCGGCCTTTGACTCGGATCATCTCGCGCTCCGCGCGCGCCTGTTCCGGCTGGCCGCGGAAGAGGTAGCGGCCGGTGCGCTCGTCGATTTTCTCGATATAAAGATCCTGGACGTCGAACCCGAGATTGGTGATGCCCCAGGCGATGCGCTGGTTGTGGCCGACGATGATACCGGGCGTGCCGGGCAGCGCGACGCCGGAAACGTCGAGGCCGGGCGCCTGAAGGTGCGCCATGTACCAGATGCCGGGGAGCGACATCTGCAGATGCATATCGTTTGAGAGCAGAGGCTTCCCGGACGCTGTGCGGCTGCCCGCGATGGCCCAGCCGTTCGATCCGGGTTGCGGCTCGGCGCCGGCGCGGACCGGGAACAAGAAGTTGACTTTGGCCGGATTGCCCACCGCCAGCATGCTGCGCTTGAGCGCCTCGTCTTTCCACGTAGTAGTGAGGTCGCGGAACATGTTGAGGCAGATCAGGAGCGAATCGATCACGCTCCAGGGACGCGGTTGATAGCCGGCCAGGCGGAACTCCACAGGCAGGTTGTCGAGATGGGTCGATAGAAACGCGTTGACGCCGCGGCTATACGCAGCAAAGGCGGCGCGGTCGGCGGGTGCAAGCGTTCCGTAGGCGTTTTCCGCGATGCGCCGCAAGCGAAGACGGCGCGCGTCGCGGTCGGCCTCGACGGCGAGGGGTCCGAAGACCTCGGCGAGTTCTCCGGCATTGAGCCGGCGCAGCAAGTCCATTTGGAACAGGCGGTCCTGCGCGGTCACGTAGCCCTGCACGAAGAGCGCATCTTCGAACGAAGCGGCGCGGATATGAGGCACGCCGATGCTATCGAAAGATACGGCGACGGGTTGCGCCACCGGCAGGTGGAGCGTACCCGATCGCTGGGGGAGAGGCCGCCAGGCGAGCCAGAAACCGGCGAAGATTCCGCCTACCGCCAGGAGCGCAATCGAGTAGTTCGCGTACCGAACGGCGCGCGTGAAAACGGGATGGGTCATGAGGGAAACGTAAACCTCAATGATAATGCGCGCACGGAGAACTGTGGGGAGACGTCGATTTCCCTGGAATTCGGTGGCCGCATCCGTTAGAATACGTGCACAAAAAAGTCGGGCGCGTTCCCGGGATACTGGGAAGCGCGCCCACCTACGTAACGGAGTTAGTTGGTTATTGGTATAGACGTGTAGACTGCCGTTTGGTTATGAATCTCCGCTAGAATTGTGGGCGGATCCGTGACTGATTCGCCCTTTCGCATTCTTCTTGTTGTCTTATTGATCACAGTCAACGCGTTCTTCGCGGCGGCCGAGGTGTCGCTCGTCTCCGTCCGCCACTCGCGACTGCGCCAGATGGCCGCCGAAGGCAAAGCGGGCGCACAGGCGGCGTTAAATCTGTTGGCCAATCCGAGCCGCCTGCTTTCGGTGACGCAGGTCGGCGTCACGCTGGCAAGTCTCGGGCTGGGCTGGGCCGGGGAGGAGACGGTGTACAACCTGGTGATGTCCGCGTTCCACGCCTCGCCGGGCACCTATCCCGTGATTCATGCGGTCAGCCTGGTGCTCTCGTTCCTGGTGATCAGCTACTTTCACGTGGTGATTGGAGAGGTTGTGCCGAAGGATCTGGCCATCGCCAAAGCGGACCGGCTGGCCGTGCTGGTGGCGCCTGCGCTGCTGCTCTTCTACCGCGCGTCGCTGCCGTTCGTTGTGGTGATCGAGAAGTCCGCGGCCGCGGTGACCCGGACGCTCAATCAATCGACCGGGCGCGGCGGCGGCCATTCCGCGGAGGAGCTGAAACTGATCGTCAGTTCCAGCCGCGGCTTGGGCTACCTGCCCGAAGAGCAGGAGGACATGATCCACCGCGTGCTCGACCTGGGATCGATCGCGGTGCGCGAAATCATGGTGCCGCGCAACGATATGGTCTCCATCTCCGCCGATGCCGGCCTGGACGATGTGCTGCGCACCATGGTGCGGCAGCAGCATTCGCGCCTGCCCGTCTATGAAGGATCGCCCGAGAAGATCATCGGCATTCTGCATTACAAGGATCTCCTGCCGGTCTGGGAGGAGCGGCGTCAGGCCATCCGCACGGGGCGGCCCAGCCGGTCGTTCCGCATCAACCGCCTGCTGCGTCCGCCTCTGGTGGTGCCGGAAACCAAGCCGCTCTCGCAAATGCTCGAAGAACTGCGGCAGGGCGGGTCGCACATCGCGATGGTGGTGGACGAATTCGGCACGATCGCCGGAATGATCACGGTGGAAGATGTGCTGGAACAGGTGGTGGGGCGCATCGAAGACGAGTACGACGTCAAGGGGCAGCGGCGGCGGGGCCAGACCAACACCGTCGATCTGGACGGAGCCACGCGCATCCGCGAACTCGAGAGCGAATACGAGATCGAAATTCCGACCGAGGCTGGTTTCGAGACTCTGGCAGGCTTCTTGCTGTACCGCCTGGGAGAAATTCCGCGCGCAGGACAATCGGTGGAATATCAGGGCAGGCGGTTCACCGTGCTGGAGATGGACCGCAACCGGATCGCCCGGGTGCGGGTGGAGAAAGTGCCGGAACAGCCCATCGAAGCTCCGGGTTAGAATTGGTCATTCGCATGCTTGGAATTGAGCCAAAAGCGGCGCGATCGGTATGGACAGCGGCAGTTGTGGTCCTCTGCCTGTTTCTGGTCTACCTGGCGCGGCGTACCCTGTTCATCTTTGTCCTGGCGGTATTGCTGGCGTACCTGATTTCGCCGCTGGTGAACCTGCTCGATCGTCATCTTCCCGTGCAGCGAACGCGGACGGCAGCCCTTGCGCTCGCTTACGTCATCTTTATCGGCGCGCTGGTGCTGCTCGGATTCGAGGTGGGAACCACCGTGGCCGATCAGGCGAAAGCCCTCGAGGCCAAGTTGCCGGTGATGATTCAGCAATGGGAGACGCCTACTCCGCGCGCGCCGGCGCTTTGGAATTCGCTCAAGATCGAAATACTGCGGAGAGTGCGCGAGGAGATGGCCAGCGGCGGCTCGAACCTCCTGGAGGCAGCCACCGCGGCCGGCCTCAAGTTCGTGACGCTCGCGAGCGACGCCATCTACGTGGTGGTCATTCCGATTCTGGCGTTTTTCTTTCTGAAGGACGCCCATGCCATCCGCCAGCACATGCTGGACCTGGTGGAAGCGGGGCCGAATCGGATCCTGGCGGATGACCTGATGGCCGACATCCATCTCCTGCTCGCCCACTACATGCGAGCGCTGGTGGTGCTGTCCCTGGCCGCGTTCACGGCATTTAGCATCACGTTTTCCATTCTCGGCGTGCCCTACGGGGTGCTGCTTGCGGCGCTGGCCGGGCTGCTGGAGTTCATCCCGATGATCGGCCCGCTGACCTCCGGAATCATCATCGTCGCGGTGAGCCTGCTTTCCGGCTCCAATGTTCTTCTGGTGCTGATCTTCCTGCTGATCTATCGCGTATTCCAGGACTACATTCTGTCTCCACACCTGATGGGGCAGGGGGTGGAAGTGCATCCGCTGCTGGTGCTGTTCGGCGTCTTCTCGGGCGCGGAGATCGCGGGCATTCCCGGAGCGTTCCTTTCGGTGCCGGTCCTGGCCTTGATCCGGATTCTCTACTTGCGGATCCGCAAGGCGCGGTTGGAAGCCAAGTTGACGGCGCCCGAGCCGGTCGAACCGTGATGCGGGCGCTTTGGCTGGGCCTGCTGGCGGCGTGCGCCTATGGCCACGTAGTCAGCATGAGCTCCGGCGACCTCACGATCGAAGGCACGCGGGCCCACTTCGAGCTGCGCATGCCGTTGTATGAGATCTCGCACGTGCAGTCTCCCGAGCGTGCGCTGCTCGAGCACATCCAGTTCGGCAAGGCCCGCATGATTTCGAGCACATGCCATCCCGAACCTTCGCGTGATCTTTATGTATGCGAGGCCGGCTACGAGTTTCCGTCGCCGCCGGAAGAGTTGGATGTCGAATGTACGCTGGCTTCGATCACGGTGCCGAACCACGTCCATCTGTTGCGCGTGCAGATGGGGACGAAGCGCGACCAGGGGGTCTTCGACATCTCGTTTCCCCGCGCGACGCTGCGCTTCCGGCCTCCGACCGCTATGGAGACTGCGGTTACCGAAGCGGGTGAAGGATGGATGCGCGCCCTGGGCGGCTTGGCGCAGATCCTGTTCCTGGCGGCTCTGGCACTGGCAGCCGCGCACCCGCCGGGAACTGGCCGCGCTGGCGGGAATGTTCATCGCTGGGCAGGCGGCCAGCGTATGGATCGTGCCGCACACCGGATGGGAGCCCGCTCCGCGCTTTGTGGAGGCGGCCGCGGCGCTGACGGTGGCGTACCTGGCGGTGGAAATTCTGACGCTGCCCAAGGCGGGCGCGCGCTGGGCCGTTGCGGGTGTCCTCGGTGCGTTTCACGGATTGTACCTGCACCTGTTTCTGCTGAATTCCGGCTACCACGCGGGATACGTCCTCGCCGGGGCCGCGCTGGCGGATGCCGTGGTGATTTCGATCCTCGCGCTGCTGTTCGCGCAGGTGGCGCGGTTCGCGCGCGGTCCGCGGCCCGTGCAGGTTTCCGCCGCTGCGCTGTTGGTCTTCGGCATGACCTGGTTTGTCCTCCGCCTCAGGAGCTGAATTCCCGACCATGTCCCTTCGCGCATCCCTCGAACGCTACTTCGACTTCGAAGCTCTGGGCACCAACTGGCGCACGGAAATTCTCGCCGGCTTCACGACGTTCATGACGATGGCGTACATCGTGTTCGTCAACCCGGCAATTCTGCACGAAGCGGGCATGCCGCTCGCGGCGGTGACGGCCGCGACGTGCCTCTCCGCGGCCGTTGGCAGCTTCCTGATGGGCGGTCTCGCGCGGTACCCGATTGCCCTTGCGCCGGGGATGGGCCTCAATGCGTATTTCACTTATACGGTAGTGAAAGGCATGGGCGTCCCCTGGCAGGCGGCGCTCGGCGCAGTCTTTCTATCGGGTGTTGCGTTCCTGGTGCTGACAGCGCTCGGCATACGGCAACTCATCATCTCGGCGATTCCGTTCGAGCTCTATTCGGCGGTGGCGGCGGGCGTGGGGCTCTTCATCGCTTTCATCGGGTTCCGGAACTCGGGGATCATCGTGCCCGATCCGGCGACTACCGTCGCTCTGGGCAAGCTGACCGACCCATCGACGGCGCTTGCGGTCTTCGGCCTGGCGCTGATCGCGGCGCTGCTTGCCTGGCGCGTGCGAGCGGCGATGCTGATCGGCATTCTGACGACGGCGGCGCTCGGCCTCGCCACCGGCGTCGCCAAATGGACGCCGCAAGCGTACCGCCTGTCGGACCTTTCGGCCACGGCATTCCGGCTCGACATCGCCTCTACGCTTGCGTCTGGGGTTCCTCGAGATTGTCTTTGTCTTCCTGTTCATCGACCTGTTCGACAACGTGGGGACGCTGGTGGCAGTCGGCAAGAAGGCCGGTCTGTTCGACGCGCAGCATCGCATCCCGCGGGTCAACCGGATTCTGTTCTCGGATGCGATTGCGAGCATCGTGGGTGCGCTGAGCGGCACGTCGACGGTGGTCAGCTACATCGAGAGCGCGGCCGGCGTGGCGGCCGGAGGACGAAGCGGCGTCACCGCGATCGTCACCGGCGTTCTGTTCGTGGGCGCTCTCTTCCTGGCGCCGCTAGTGGGTGCGATCCCCGCGGCGGCCACCGCTCCGGCGCTGATCGTGGTGGGAAGCCTGATGGTGAGTGTGGTCGCGGAAATCAAATGGTCGGACCCGGAGGTGGCGGTGCCCGCGTTCCTCACCATGATGACGATCCCGCTGACCTACAGCATCGCCAACGGCCTGGCATTCGGCTTCACGGCGTATACCGTACTCAAGTTGGCACGCGGCCGGTTCCGCGAAGTGAACTGGTTCGTCTATGCGCTGACCGCGCTGTTCGTCTTCCGGTTCGTCTATCTGGCGCGTGGCTAGTGCTGCCAGGCGGGCGGCTCGATACCCATCAGGTTGTGGACGAAGAAATCTTCGAGAAGACGCTCGTAGTAAGCCCCGCCGGCTCCATGGCCGCCGCCGGGGACGAAAAGCAGGTCGAATTTCCTGTTGTGCTTGATGAGTTGGTTCACTACTTGTAAAGTCGAGGCCGGGTCGACATTGGTATCCATTTCGCCGACCACCAGCAGTAGCTTGCCCTCCAGGCGGTATGCGTTGTCGACGTTGGACGACGCGGCGTATTGCGGTCCGACGGGCCAGCTCATCCACTGCTCGTTCCACCAGATTTTGTCCATACGGTTGTCATGGCACCCGGAATTCGACACCGCGACTTTGTAGAACTCGGGATGGAATAGCAGCGCGCCGAGCGAATTCTGTCCGCCGGCTGAGGTCCCGAAGATGCCGACGCCGCGGCTGATGTCGTACCACGGATACTTTGCGGCTACGGCCTTGTGCCAGAGGATGCGGTCGGGGAAGCCCGCGTCGGCGAGGTTGCGGAAGGCCGCGTCGTGGAACGCCTTCGACCGATTGTTAGTGCCCATGCCGTCGATCTGCACGACGATGAAGCCGAGTTCCGCAAGCTGCTCGAGGCTCTGGTGCAGGGCACTGAACGATTTAGGTACGAAGGAGCCCTGCGGACCAGCGTAGATGTACTCGATGACCGGATATTTCCTGGCCGGGTCGAAATTAGTCGGCCGGATAATGATGCCCCAGATGGATGTCTTGCCATCGCGGCCGGGAGCGGAGAATGGTTCGGGCGGCCGCCAGCCTGCGGCGAGGAGGGCCGAAGCGTCGCCGTGTTCCAGATCCATCAGAACCTTCCGGTCTTCGGTGCGGCGCAGTTGCGATGCCGCGGGCCGGTCGACGCGCGACCAGGTGTCGACGTAATACTTCATGTCCGGCGAGAACTGCACGCTGTGCTCGCCATCGGCATCGGTCAGGCGGGTGAGGCCGGTGCCGTCGAAGTGAATGCGGTAGTAATCGACGAAGTAGGGATCCTTGGCCGGGTCCATGCCGCTCGCGGAAAACCACACCTCGCGGCGTTCTTCGTCGACCTTCTCGACCGAGCGGACCACCCAGGGGCCCTGCGTGATCTGATTCTTCAACTGACCGGTGGCGCCGTCGTAGAGGTAGAGGTGCTCCCAGCCGTCGCGCTCGGAGCCCCAGAGGATCTCCTGGCCATCGGCGAGATCGTAGCGGATCTTTTTGCCGGTATCGCGAGGGTTGGGCACGAGCGGGCGGTAATCGATGAACGTGGAGCTTTCCTCGGTGATCAGCGCGCGAGCTTTGCCGGTCGCACCGGCGACTTCGATCACGCGGTAGAGCTGGTGGCCGCGCTGGTTATATTCGAAGGTGAAGCCGCGGCTGTCCTTCCACCACACCAGATGCGAGAGGCTGTAGGGATTCGGAAAGAGCGCAGTGTCGATGATGGTCTGGCGTTTCGCGGCGATCTCGAACAGTACGGGCTGGGCGATGTCGAGCGCGTCGCCGGGCTTGGCGTATTCGCGCGTGGAATGTTTGGGCTGAAGCTGATCGGTGGGCGAAGATTCGATGTAGTGGACCTCGCGTTTGTAGCCGGGGCGGACCCGGTAGGCGGCGAGATATCGGGAGTCGGGGGACCAGGCGATCGATTGCAGGGTGTAGTGGTTACCTTCGGAGCCGTCCCAACTGAGCGGCGAGGCATCCGTCGAACCCTTCTTGCGCAGGAAGACGTTGTAGTTTTGGATGATGGCTTCCCACTGGCCGTCGGGCGAGGGACGCTCGGTCGCTGGCAGGGCGACGCCCGCACCGCGCCCCTGACCCTGCTGCGGGGAATCGAGCGCCATTCCTTCATTTACGTTGTTCGAGAATTCGGCGGGCGGCTCGTCTTCGGCGTCGGGTCCGCGGCCACCACGTCCGAAGCGCTGCGGCACCGGACCGGTCTTGCGGCAGGTATAGTCGGTCAGGCTGCAGCGCCAGAGGGAGCCATCGAGTGGGAAGGTGATGGCGGTTTCGTGATCGGCGAACTCGAAGGTCTGGAAGGGAAGGGTTTCGGCCTTGTATTTCGGACCGAGTGCGGCGGCGAGCTTCGCGTGGTCGAAGGCCGGGGCCTTCGTCAACGTCCCGGAGTCGGCGACAATGAATTCGGCGCCGCCCTTCACGGATTTCCGGTACCAGAAGCGGCTGGTGCCGGAGATCCACGTCGCGGGACCGGGCGCGTTCACCATGAGGTCCTGATACTTGTCGTGAAGCGCGTGGGCGCGCGTGTAATCGGCCGCCGTCCCCTGCGCCAACAGGAGACACGGAGCCAACACCAATAGGATGGTCTTCATGCTTTCTTTCGAATCACGCCGTAGACTGCCGCTCCCAGGATCACGATGATCAGTCCCGGCCAGGTGGTGGCCGGCCGGTAGGCGAACAGCATGTAGAGTACGGTGCAGGCTAACAGAATGTAGAGCGCAGGCACGAACGGGTAGCCGGCGACGCGATAGGGGCGTTCGGCGTTGGGGCGAGTGATGCGGAGGCGGAAGACTCCAGCGATCGTCAGGATGTAGAACAGCAGTGCGGCGGAGATGACGTAATCGAGCAGGTTGCTGTAGAGGTTGCCGTACTGGTGGGTGTCGACATTGTAGGTGCGGGGCAGCACTAATGCCGCGGCCCAGATGCCTTGCACCATGAGGGCCCAACCCGGGACGTGCGCCTTGTTGAGTTCGCCGGCGCGGCGGAAGAAAAGCCCGTCATGTGCCATGGCGTAGGTGGCGCGTGCTCCCGCGAGCACCAGGCTGTTGACGCAGCCGAAGGTCGAGATCATGATGGCGAGCGCCATCAGAACCGTGCCGTAGCCGGGGAAGATCTGCTGGAGCATGGCGGTGGCCACGCGGTCCGAAGGCGCGTTCTGAATCGCGGGCAGCGGCAGGACCACCAGGTAGGCGAGGTTCGCGAGAAGGTACAGGACGATCACCGCCGTGCAGCCGAGCGCCATGGCGAGCGGCAGATTGCGCCGCGGATTCTTCACTTCACCCGCGATGATGGTGACGTCGTGCCAGGAATCCGCCGAGAACAGCGAGCCGGATTGCGCGACGCAGAGCGCGACTACCAGTCCAAAGACACTGGCGGCGGCGACTCCGAGCGACGAATCGTAGCTGCCGAGCGAAAACGCATGGCTGAAATTGGCGTGGACGGCTTCGGAGTTCCAGCCGAGGAAGAGGCCGGCCAGGATCAGCGCGGCCAGGGCTACGGTCTTGGCCGAGGTGAAGAGGTTCTGCACGATCTTGCCGTATTCGAGGCCGCGGGAGTTGGTCCAGGTGAGCAGAACGATCACCGCGATGGCCGTCAATTGAGCGGTGGAAAGCGAGACCGCGTATCCGGCCGAGAGGTGCGCGGGCGGAATGAGGTAGTGAGTTTCGGAAACCGGCGGAAAGATCACGGAGAGGAAGCGCGCAAAGGCTACGGCGACGGCCGCGATGGTGCCGGTCTGGATGACGGTGAAAAGAGTCCAGCCGTAGAGAAAGCCGAGCAGCGGCGAAAAGGCTTCGCGCAGGTAGATGTACATGCCGCCGGCCTGCGGCAGCATGGAGGCGAGTTCGCCGTAGGAAAGCGCGGCGGTAATGGTCAGCACGCCGGTCAGGACCCAGGCCATCAGCATCCATCCGGGGCTGCCGATCAGGCGGGACATGTCGGCCGAGACAATAAAGATGCCGGAGCCGATCATGGTGCCGATCACGATCATGGTCGCGTCGAACAGATTGAGGCCGCGGACAAACCCTTCTTCCTTCTTTTCCAGCACTCCGGTGGGGCGAGACATTTGTTTCGTGAAGCTTAACCGACCGCTCTACTCTCCGTCAACCGAACCCGACCGGCATGAGTCTTTTTGGCCTGCTGCATCGTATATAAGGTCGAATGGCTACACTGGCATTCTCGATGCCGATCGCGATCGCGGACGACCGTAAGTCTCTGGCCAGGGCGCTGCGCCGGCGCGATCCGGGCGTGCTCGACCTGCTGATCGCGCAATACCAGTACCGGCTGTTCCGCTACCTGCTCTACCTGACTCGCGACCGCGAAACGGCGGAAGATCTGTTTCAGGAGACGTGGGTCCGGGTGCTCGACCGCGGTGCGCAGTATGACGGCAAGGCGCGGTTCGAGACGTGGCTCTTCGCGATCGCGCGGCACCTGGTGATCGACCTGCAGCGCAGGAAGAAGCCGGAGCCGCTGGCGGATCTCGAGGATCCGAAGCTCGACGCGCCATCGCCGCTCGAGCTATTCGCGGAAAGCGAGCGCAGCGCGAACGTGCAGGCGGCTATGGAGCGGCTGCCGGCCATCCATCGCGAAGTGCTGCTGCTGCGCTTCCAGGAAGAGCTGCAGCTTGATGAGATCGCGGGGATCGCGGGAGTGCCTCTCGCGACGGTGAAGTCGCGCCTGTATCGCGGGTTGGAGATGCTGCGGACGGCGATGGAAGGGGGCGGCCGATGAACGGCGATATCCATGAAAAGTGCCGGAGGCTCATCCTGAAAGATCGAGTGGAGGGGCTCTCGGCGGCCGAGCGCGAACAACTCGGCCGGCACCTGGAGATCTGCGAGGAGTGCGGGCTGGAGATGGCCGCGACCGGGCGTCTGCTGGGCGAACTGCGCGCGATTCCGGTCGATCTGCCGCCTGGCCTGGCCGCTCGCACCGGAGTGCGGGTCTATTTGCGGGACAGCGAACACAAGCGGCGTGAGGGCGCAGGATGGGCCCTGTGGTTGGCGTTCGGCTTCTCGTGGGTGGTGGGGGTCGCCAGCGCGCCATGGATCTGGAGGGGCTTCGAGTGGCTCGGGCAGTGGGCCGGTGCGCCGGTGTTGCTGGTGAAGATGAGTTTTGCGCTGTGGTGGGCGGTTCCGGCGCTGCTTACGGCGGCGGTGCTGCTGTTTGAAAGAGACAACCAAGGAGAAGTGTTATGGCGAGACTTCAGCAATCGGTAGCCGAACCCTGGAACGAGAAGATGCGGCTCATCCGGTTCCGGATGACGAAGGAGCGGCTGCGCTTTTCGGATGAGATCCGCATGGTGCCGGGCTGGCTGGTGGCCACGATGACGGCGCTATTCGTGATCGCCGAAGCCATCGTGATCGTGATGAGCGCGAACCACATCGGCCCGTTTGGCGAGGCTGGGTCGCCGGGGGCGGATCTCGGTCCGCCGTGGGACGTGCTGGCGCCGGCGGGGATCGTTCTGGCCTGCGCTATTTCGATGGCGGCCATTCTGTTCCTGACCGCCTATGTGTATCACGACGCGCGCCGCCGCGGGATGAACGCAGCGCTGTGGACCTTCCTCGTGATCGTGCTCTTTCCGGCGTATCTCTTCACCGGGTTCGTCATCTACTTCCTGATCCGCGAGCCGCTGCCGTTCCACTGTCCGCAATGCGGCAGCATGGTCAGCGCCCGCTTCAACTATTGCCCCGGCTGCAAGTACAATCTGCACCCGGCCTGTTCGCAGTGCGCCCGCGAAGTTCGCGATACGGACCGCTTCTGCCCGTACTGCGGCAACGGACTGGAACTGCAGGATCCGTGCGCTCCTCGGGCTTCGTCCTGAACTTGCTGCGTTGTACAATGACCGCAACGCTGCAAGCGATTGCAGACGTGGCAAGGAGATCGAAATGAGCGAAGCGAATTCGGCGCGCCTGAGCCGGCGCGCGTTCGCGGCCGCGATGGCCGCCCCTGCTTTGGCCGCCCAGACCGCGCCGCAGGCTGCCACTCCGCCGCCGCAACCTCAGCGGCCTCGCCGGCCGGCGCTCGACGTGCCTCCATTCGATGGGCCGATCGAATTCGCGCGGAAAGATGCGGCTCCCAAGGTGCAGCCATTTCCGCTGGCGCAGGTGAAGCTGCTGCCCGGACCCTTCCACGAGGCGCAGGAGTGGAATCGCGGCTACATGGCCCGGCTTGACGCTCCGCGGCTGCTCTACAATTTCCGGCAGAACGCCGGGCTCTCCACCGCCGGCGTGGAGAACCCCTTCGGCGGATGGGAAGCGCCGGCCGACGGCAAACACGGCACGGAACTTCGCGGCCATTTCACGGGACATTTCCTTTCGGCAAGCGCGCAGCTTTATGCCGCCACGGGCGACCGCGAAGCCAAGGCCAAGGGCGACGAGCTGGTGGCCGAACTCGCCAAGTGCCAGCAGAAACTCGGCGGCGGTTATTTGAGCGCCTTCCCGATGGAATTGTTTGACCGCCTGGACGCACTTTCCGGCAAGCCGCACAATCCCGATCCCGCGGCGCCGCAGCTTCCATGGGCGCCGTTCTACACCATCCACAAGATCAT
This sequence comes from Terriglobia bacterium, assembly GCA_963796675.1. Lineage (GTDB taxonomy): Bacteria > Acidobacteriota > Terriglobia > Bryobacterales > Bryobacteraceae > CAWCDJ01. Next base: position 100,756 of record CAWCMS010000005.1, on the reverse strand, counting down.
GGCCGGCATGCGCGACATGCACCAGCTTGCCGGGAACGCGCAGGCGCTTCAAGTGCTCGAAGGCATGGCCGGATGGGCGGACCAGTGGACCGCCTCGAAATCCGAAGAGCACATGCAGGAGATTCTCGGCACCGAGTACGGCGGGATGGCCGAAGTGCTCTATGATCTGGCGGCCATCACGAATAATGACCAGTGGGCGAAGGCGGCCGACCGTTATACCAAGAAGTGGTTCTTCAATCCGCTGGCCCTGCGGCGCGATGAACTGAATCGCGGGCCGGGCGGCCATCCTCTACACGTCAATACGCATATACCGCAGGTGATCGGCGCAGCCCGGCGGTACGAGATTTCGGGCGATATGCGATTCCACGACGTGGCTGACTATTTCTGGTACGAGATCGTGACAGCGCGGAGTTACGTCACCGGCGGCACGAGTAACGGCGAGCTGTGGTACGGGCAGCCTCGTGAGCTGGCCCATGAGCTGAAGGTGAGCGCCGCCACCGCGGAATGCTGCTGCGCGTATAACATGATGAAGCTGACGCGGCACCTCTACGGCTGGACCGCCGACCCGCGCTACTTCGACTATTACGAGCGCCTGATGCTCAATCACCGGCTCGGCACCATCCTGCCGGACAAAGGCTACACACAGTATTACCTCTCGCTGACACCGGGCACGTGGAAGACCTTCAACAACGAGGATCACAACTTTTGGTGCTGCACAGGCACCGGCGTGGAGGAGTACTCGAAGCTGGCGGACAGCATCTACTGGCACGACGGGCACGGCCTTTTCGTCAACCAGTTCATCCCCTCGGAGCTCGATTGGAAAGAGAAAGGCCTGAAGCTGCGGCAGGAGACGAAATATCCGGAACAGCAGGGCACCACTCTGCTGTTCACCGCGGAAAAACCGGTCGAGATGCCGCTGCGGCTCCGCATTCCGGGATGGCTGGATGCGGCGCCCACGGTAAAGGTCAATGGACGCCCGCTCGAAGCATCGGCGTCGCCGGGCAGCTACCTCACGATCAAGCGCACGTGGAAGACGGGCGACCGAGTGGAACTTGCGCTGCCGATGCGGCTCCACTTCGACGCGATGCCCGACGATCCGCACATGGTGGCGGTGCTCTACGGTCCAGTGGTGCTCGCGGGCGATCTGGGGACCGAGGGGCTGACCGAGGAGAATACGATCGGCCACAACGCCCCCGCGGTGCAGCGGAATCCCATTAGCGTTCCGTCATTCAAAGCTTCCGAAGGATGGGTCAAGCCCGCGGACGCACCGCTTACGTTCCGCACGGTGGGGCAGGCGAAAGACGTAACGATGATGCCGCTGAATCGTATCTTCGGCAAGCGTTATTCGGTGTACTGGCAGGTGTCGTAAGGCTCCGCGCGTGCTTCCTCACGGTCGCGCCTCGGTGACGGGTGGCTGCAGTTCACAGAGCCGCGACTGTGAGGGAGCGGGCGGACTACTGCTTGCGAATCAGCCAGACTTCGGCGATTTCGAGACCACGGCCGTTGCCGCTCAACCCCGGTTCGCGCGAGAAGGTCAATTCGAGCGTCCCCCCGGCTGTTGCCGCGCGCGGGATATCGAATTCCAGGGGATGGATCGGCACGGGCCGCTTCAGCCATGGGTGGATCTCGATTTTTTCGTTCGCCACCAGCCGCAGCTTCGGACCGGAGCCGCCGCCCCCGTAAACCACCCGCACCTTGTATTCGGCGCGCGGATCGAGGCCGTCATACTGCAGCTTGACCGGGGTATCGTTCAAAGCCGCGCCGACCGAGACCCACGGCCGCGGGTAGTTGTTCTGGTAGCCCGAGACCAGGTTGATGCGGCCCACGCCCGCCTGCCCGATACCCACGTAGGAAGACTGCAGGAACGCCGGGTCGGAGGGATAGCCGGGGCCTCGGACGAGATGAGGCTGGCGCGCGAGATCGCCCAGATCGTCGTAGAAGCCGCCGGGGCCGGGGTCGGTGCGGTTAACTGCTTCATCGATGGCGGCGATTCGCTCGCGTTCGTCGGTCATGGCGCCGATCTCGCGGAAGCGCTGTTCGAGCCACCAGCGGTTGTTGAGCGGCACGTCGGCGGTATCGGAACTGGCGCCGCGGCCCACCGCGATCGCCTGATATTTCTCCACGCTCAATTGCGCATGGATGCTGCCGTAAAGCGCCTCGCTCAGCTCCATCAGGCGGGCGCGGATGTCGGCGGCCACCGGCTGCGTGACGGACTTATCGAGTGTCTGCTTGGCCTGATCCATCGCGAGTTGCGAACCGGTGCGCGGTGCGCTGCGCAGTTCGCCGACCGCCTGCTGCTCGAGCGCGGTTTCGTAGAGGAGGCGCTGGCGCACGTACTCGTCGTAATAGGCGCGGTAGAGGGCCTGCTGGAAGCGCCAGTTGAGCTTCATCTGCGGAGTGGCGTGCTTTTCGAGATCGCGGAACATCTGGAAAGTGGTGTCGACGCCTTCGTTGGTGAGCAGGGGCCCGCGCCAGTCGCGCTCCAGGGCGAACAGGCCGGCGGCATAATCGTCGCCCGCTTCGTCGCCGATGAAATAGCGGCCGAACTCGCGCAAGGCGGCGTGCAGATCGGCATTCGGATCCCAGCCGAGAATGCTCCACACGAACTTGTTCACATCGTCGTTGACGCCTTCGGAGTAAGTGCTGAAGCCGACGGCGTAATTGCGATAGGCCTCGAAGATGGCGCGTTCATCGAGCGGGCGCGGGTTGGCGACTTCACGGCCCTCGGTCACCATATAGGCCAGGTCCCAGTCGGGCACGAAATACTGGCAGTCGATGCTGTGAGTGATGTCGGGATAGCGGCGGATGGGGTAGCGTGCGGGCACGCGGCGGCGCAGCTCGGGCAGGCTGTCGCGCAACTGCGGTCCGAAGACCACGCCGGTCAGCCACTTCGGTTCGGCCTGCATGAGCTGGTAGAACTCCTCCATCCACTCCTTCGAGAAGCTCTGCGGCGAGACCCACATGTGGGCTTTCGGATGATATTTGTGCAGGCTCTCGGTCTGCTTTTCGAGCAGCGCGAGCAGATACTTGGGCTCGGTGTGGCCGGGGTCGCCGCCGGGGACGAAGATGTTGTCGATGCGCGGAAGGCGGCGGAAGACCTCGGCCCATTCCTTGAGCGCGAAGTCGACCGTGGCCGGGTCCGAGTAGTCCTTGTCCATGGCGGGGAACCAGATCCAGACGTCGAGGCCGTACTCGTCGCAAATGCGCGAGACCTGCTCCATCATTTCGATCTTGGGCAGCGGGAAGTGCGGGCTGGCGTCGGCATCGTCCGAGCGCGGTGGGATGAGCTCAATGGAGTTGGTGCCGAAGATGGCGAGGTCGCGGATGTACTGCTCGAACATCGGGACCGTGAAGGCGTCGTAGGCATTGACCTTGGGCCGATAGCCCAACTGGTGGCCGCGGATCGCGTACTTGGGGGCGGTCGCGACGCTCAGGTGGTCGTCGGCCTGGAGGATCTTGCCGCGGCGCATCTCGAGGTGCCGCAGCAGGTAGCCCGCGCCGAAGACCACCGCGCGATCGCTGTTACCGGCCACGACGGCAGAGCTTCCGAAGATCGCCACGCGGAAACCATCGCCGCCCTCGGGCGCGGCGGGAAGGCGGCGGTAAAGGTCGGGAGACATCGTTTCCACTTCGCGGTTCGTGCCGACGAGGATGAAGGATGCGTTCGATGCAGGCAGCGCGTGCGCGGCCTCCAGCCGGATTTCGGTTCGCTTCTCGATCTCTTCGCGAAGTATTTGGGAGGCCTTCTGCACGGGCATGGCCGCGGCGGAGGGAGAGACGACGATAGCGTGCTGCAGGTCGGCGGCGGTCGCGCACACCGCGAAAGCGGCTACGAGGCCGAGTCTGGGCGAGATCATAGTTTTCATTGATATCACAGCCGCATTGCCCGAGGGGGCCTTTCAGAGATAGATTGAAACTGCACAGATGAACCGGAGAAAATTCCTGAAGGCTACCGCTGCGGCGGGCTCTCTTTCCTTTTTACCGGCGATGGCGCAATCGGCGCCAGAGTCATCCATCGACTTAAGCGCTGCAACCGTAGTGGTTCGGCCGGGCACCCTTCCACCGGCGGAGCAGACTGCCGCTACCGTATTGATTGAGGAAATCGCGAAACGCACCGGCATCACGCTGCGGAAATCGACCGAGTGGCCGGACCATGGAGCTGCGATTGCCATTACTTCCACGGGCCCCGGGAAACCCGAGGGCTACCGGATCTATTCCGAACCACGCGGCGGAGCGTCCGTCGTGTGGATCGCCGGGGCCGATGCACGCGGCGCGCTCTTCGGCGTGGGCAGGCTGCTGCGCGAACTCGACTGGCGGCCTGGGTCGCTCTCGCTCTCGGCGGCGATCGACATCGCGACGGCGCCCGTGTACCCGATCCGCGGCCATCAACTCGGCTACCGCGCGCAGGCCAATTCGTACGACGCCTGGGACGCCGCGCAATTCGAGCAGTACATCCGCGAACTCACTTATTTTGGCGCCAACAGCATCGAGGGCATTCCGTTCCAGGACGACCGCAAAACGCCGGTCATGAAATTCGGGCGGCGCGAAATGAACCGCGCGATCGGCGAAATCTGCCATCGTTACGGACTCGACTACTGGCTCTGGCTGCCGGCGGAGTTCGACCTGACGCAAACCGCACCTCGCGCGGAGTTGCTCGGGCGCTGCGAAGAGCTCTTCCGCGATAGTCCGTCGGTGAGCGGCATCTTCTTTCCCGGCGGCGACCCGGGGCACAATCCGCCTGAACTGGTGTTGCCGTTTCTCGAGGACCTGAGCCGGCGCATGCTGCCGCTTCATCCGGAGGCACGCATCTGGCTCTCGCTGCAGTGGTTCTCGGGGCCGCAGATCGATTTCGTCTACCAGTACATCGAGCGCGAGCAGCCCGCGTGGTTCGCCGGGCTGGTCGCGGGACCCTCCGGGCCGCCCATCGCCGAGACGCGTCGCAGGCTCCCCGAGAAGTACAAACTGCGGCTCTATCCGGACCTCACGCACAACAAGCTCAGCCAGTACCAGGTGCCGGAGTGGGATCAGGCTTACGCGCTGACTCTCGGCCGCGAAGCGGTCAACCCGCGGCCGGCTGAGTATGCGGAGATCCACAATCGCTGGGCTCCATACAGCGACGGCTTCATTTCGTATTCCGACGGTGCGCACGACGACTTGAATAAGGCCGTCTGGAGCGCGCTCGCCTGGGATCCGGACGCGGCAGTGCGCGACATCCTGGTGGATTACGCGCGCGTCTACTTCGAGCCCTCGATCGGTGCGGAGGCCGCCGATGCGATTTTCGCGCTCGAGCGAAACTGGCACGGTCCGCTGGTGGCCAACGGAGCCGTGGAAGGCACACTGCGGAGCTGGCAGGATCTGGAGCAAGAGTCGCCGCGCCTCGCCGGAGACTGGCGCTGGCAAATGTGCCTCCTGCGCGCCTATTACGACACCTACGTGCGGCGCAGGCTGATCCGCGAGACCCAGCTCGAGCACGAGGCGAATCATGTGCTGCTTCAAACTCGCGACTCCGCGGGGGCGATGGCCGCCGCCATGCGCATCCTGAATCGAGCGGTAAGCGAGCCCGAGAGTCCCGAGCTGCGGTCGCGGATTACCGCGCTGTGCGGGCAACTGTTCCACTCCATCGGCCTGCAGACGAGCGTCCCGAAGTATTTCGCGATTGGCGAGGAGCGTGGCGCCGTGCTCGATTTCGTCGACTATCCGCTCAACAATCGCTGGTGGCTCGAAGACGAGTTCGCCAAGGTCAGGGCGATGGCAAGTGAAGAGGAACGGCGGCGGCGCCTGGTCGAACTGGCCGCGTGGGAAGAGCCTGGGCCGGGCAGCTACTACGACGTGGTGGGCAACATTGCGCGGTCGCCGCACGTGGTCCGCACCGGCGTCGATCCGGCCGATCCCGATTCGCCCAGGCATCCCACCCCGACCTTCTGGTGGTGGGACCAGGGCAAGAGCCGCGCGCGGCTTTCCTGGCAGGTCACGATGTGGCCCGCCGCCATGGTGTACGAAGGCCTGAGCGAGCACGGCCGCTACGTGGTGCGTTCCTCCGGATTCGGCCAGGCGCTGCTGAAGATCAACGGCGAACGGGTGACGCCCACGGTCGACGGCAAGCAGATGGGCGAGTTCAAAGAGTTTCCGGTGGATCCGAAATATCTCGCAGGCCGCCGGCTGGTGCTGACGTGGGACCGTCCGCAGCACGAAGAAAAGCTCAACTGGCGCAACCAGTCGCGGCTGGCCGAGGTGTGGCTGCTGAAGAAGTCATGAGTCAGGCCGGGCAGCCGCTGCTTTACCTGTTTGTCTATGGAACGCTGCGGCGCGGTGCAGCGACTCGGTGGTCACGATTTCTCGCCGAGAGGTCCTCGTTCGAAGGATACGGACGCAGCCGCGGCGTCTTATTTCAACTCGACGGCTATCCCGGTATGATTCCCGCGGCGGATGAGGAAGCGTGGGTCAAAGGCGAAGTCTGCCTGATCGACACCCCGTCCGTATTGCCGACTCTCGATGAGTACGAAGGAGACGAATTCGAGCGGCGGCAGGTTGACGTGGAACTGGATGACGGGCGCGTCGTCAAGGCATGGGCCTACCTCTATCGCGGGAACGCCGAAGGCCGCGCGAGCATCGTCTCCGGGGACTATTTGAGTTAGAGCCCCTTCAGACGAGCGACGCGCTGCTGGAGCGCCTCCGTATAGCCCTCAACGTCCTTCGGCGAGTAGCCCGCGGAGCGGAAGGCGTCGCGTATCTGAGCGGATGAGAGACGACCCAGCAAATTCGCCATCCACCGCACATGCTCGATCGGAATGCCGTGGCCAAGCCAGCGCAGCGACATGCGGTGCGAGAATTCCGGCACGTTGAAGATGACCGGTGCGGAAGGCACGGAGGGCACGTTGAAGTCCACCGAATCACCGGAATGTTGGCCCATCCAATTGGAGTGCTGATAGTCGTTAAGGTTCCCTTTCGAGAAGCCGGTGAAACCCGTTCCTCCGAAACTCGCGCCCAGGTCCGTCACCATGTACCGCTGCTCCGGCGAACTGCCGTGCACCTGATATATCGAATTGTTGCTGTTCTTGAGGTCCCAGTTATTCATGATCGCCATGAGAACCCTCAAGCCGTACCATTCCCGGGTCCCGGCGAACGGATTGCGCCGCCACTCCCATGGGCCCAGTTTCTTCTCACCGGGGTTGTGCCGCTTGAGGCGGACGTCGCGTACCACGCCGTCGGGCGACACGAGATTCCCGCCGCGGCGTAGTCGCCTCATGCCGTCCACGTGGAGCTCGGGCACGAAGTAGTCTTCGGCGGCGAAGTATCCTACGGCCCACAGGAATCGGGAGGCGGCAGTATCGGGCCGGGCCTCATCACCCATCTTCACTGTCCAGACCACTCCCGACGGGTCCGTCACTTCGAATTTCGGATTCGAGCCGTAGAAGCTTTCCTGTTGAAAGGTGAAAGGTCCGTGGGGCTGGTCTGCCGTGCCACCGGCGCCAAAGTAGAGGTTTCTCGTGGCGAGATCGGCCGGGTCTCGCCAGAGCACGGGCGGCCCATCGCGATCCCCGGCATACATGGCCGCGCTGAGCACGGCTGCGCAGGCTGCTATTACCAATCGACGCAAGGGTTACTCCACTGAAACTGATAGTGGATTCTCCTGCGCGGGATCCGTATTTCACCCCTCGACGGCATGCGTGAATGTTCGTTTAGGAACCGTTCGGAATTGTGATCCGTCCATCAGTAAAGCAGGATCTGTTCCTAAACGAACTAAATGCAAGTATTCCGTTTTAAAATCAATGCAATGAAATTTTTGGGCGGATTGTCCCTCATCGCCCTGGCCCTCACGCTTCCTGCCTGGTGCGGCGGCCCGGATGGTGCAGGACTTCCGAATCTCCACAAAGTAAACGACAAAGTGTATCGGGGCGCACAACCCGAGGCGGCCGGTTGGCCGAGTCTGGCAAGACTCGGAGTCAAGACCGTAATTGACCTGCGGGAACCGGGCGAGCACTCGACTTCCGAAGAAGCCAAGGCGGTCGAAGCAGCCGGTATGAAATACGTGAACGTGCCGATGAAGGGCGTCGTCGCTCCGAGCGATGAGAAGGTCGCGCAGGCATTGGACCTTCTGCTGAATTCTCCCGACCCCGTCTTTGTACATTGCCGGCGCGGTAAAGACCGAACCGGAACCATCATCGCCTGCTACCGGATGTCCCACGACAAGTGGAATAACCATCAGGCACTGGCCGAAGCCAAATCTCTGGGCATGTCCTGGACTCAGGTCGGCCTCAAGAACTACATCAAATCATTCCAGCCGAACGCTCACGCCGTCGCGATGGCGCCAGCGCTGGCCGTCCCCGCAACGCAAAACTGACGCTCCGGTTTTAACCCGGTTCACAGTGCGTTCACCCCTAGTCCCCAATTTTCATCTAAGAGGTAATTTGTGAAAATTCATACTTCCGGAAAGTTGTTATTTCCGGCACTCCTGATTTCCAGCCTGGCAGCCTGGCCGGCCCTGGCTAACCCCGTTGTTTTCACCGCACGCAGTCTGGACCGCGTGGGCATGAACGATGCTCCCGGCGCCAGCAAGGACGTCAAGATCTCCGCCGCTCGTGGCGAGGCCGAATCGTTCCAGATCGTAGCCAGTGGCTCCTCGGAAGGATTGAGCGACGTCAACGTCGCCATGTCGGACCTGCAGGGTCCCAACGGTGCACAGATCTCGAAATCCGCCTTCACTCTCTATCGCGAAAAGTACGTCCACGTCGATAAGGCGAGCCCGAACTGGAAAGGCAGCAATCAGCCGCTCGGACCGGGCTGGTATGCCGACGCGCTGATTCCGTTTAACGATCCCAATACCGGCAAACCCCTTTCGGGCGCACAGCTGACGGCCGTGCCGTTCGATCTCAAGGCGGGCAATAATCAGCCGATCTGGGTCGATCTGCTGGTGCCGCGCGGCGCCAAGGCCGGCGACTATACCGGCACCTACACGGTGACCAGCAAGCAGGGTACGACGACCGGATCCGTCTCCGTCACGGTCTGGAATTTCGCCCTGCCCGAATCTCCCGCATTGAAGTCTTCGTTCCTGTTCTTCCAGGTGGGCGGACGCGATGCGCAGGCCGAGTTGTTGCGGAACCGCATCTCGCCCGCGTCGACCAGCTCCGCGGACCAGGCGGCTCTCAAGGAACTGGGACTGGGCGTGGCCAACACTGGCCCGTTCAGCGGCGCCGATGTCGGCCGCTGCAACATGAACTCCGCACCGTCCGCCGACCAATTCAAAGCTCTGGCGGCGCAGCATCCCGGCCTCTACCTCTATGACTACAGCGCCGATGAAATCGGCCACTGCGCGAGTCTCTATCCGCAGATCAAGAAGTGGGCCGCCAACATGCATCAGGCCGGCATCAAGAACCTGATCTCGATGTCGCCGACTCCGGCTCTCTACGATGACGGCACCGGCAGCGGCCGTTCCGCCGTGGATATTTGGGTGGTTCTGCCCGTGATGTACAACGGCCACAAGGGCGAGATCGACCACGTGCTCAAGAAGGGCGATGAAGTCTGGTCTTACAACACGCTGGTGCAGGATGCCTATTCGCCGAAATGGCTGATCGATTTCGATCCGATCAACTTCCGCATTCAGCCGGGCTTCATCAACCAGAGCCTGAATCTGACGGGCCTGCTCTACTGGCGCGTGGACCGCTTCCAGAATGATCCCTGGAACAACGTGAACAACACCGGCACCTTCAGCTCGGGCAACTACCCTGGCGACGGTATGCTGGTTTACCCGGGCAAACAGGTGGGCGTTTCGGGCGTGGTGGCCTCCATGCGGCTGAAGTGGCTGCGCGACGGCGCCGACGATTACGACTACGTGCAGATCCTGAAGAGCCTGGGCCGCGAAGACCTGGCCATGAAGATCTCCCGCTCGGTGGCTCCGGACTGGACCAACTGGACCCGCGATCACGCGGCCGTTGAATCCGCCCGGCAGCAACTCGGCGAAGCGATCAACCAGATCATGAACTCGCGCAATACGGCAGGCGCCGCCACCGATAGCGCTCCCGCCGCACACTAACGCGTGTTACATCGGCGCGGGTAGCCGATCGGTCGGTCGCGCCCACCACACGTAAAACGTCGGCAGCAGGAACGTGCTCATGATCAGATCGACGATCAGGCCGCCGACAATCACGATGGCGAAGGGCCTTTGCGAGTCCGAGCCAATCGCGTGAGACATAGCCGCCGGCAGCATGCCGAAAGTGGCGACCAGCATGGTCATCATGATCGGCCTGAGCCGGCGGGAAGCTCCTTCGATCGCGGCCTCCTCAACCGGGAGGCCGCGAGCGCGTAACTGGTTGATGTATTCCACCATGATTACGCCGGTCTGAACCGAGGCGCCGAACAGCGCCAGAAATCCCACCCCGGACGATACGCTGAAATTGGTTGCCGTCAGGTACAGCGCCAGCAATCCTCCCACACGCGCCACCGCCACATTCACCAGGTGAAGACAGGCCCACTTGGCCGATCCGAAGGCGGCGTAAATAATCAGAAAGATCAGGAACACGGTCATCGGAATGATGATCATCAGGCGTGCTTCGGCGCGCTTCTGGCTTTCATACTCTCCGGCCCATTCGTAGCGATATCCTTCCGGCAGCTTCACCTGGCGGGTGACCTTGCGCATCGCCTCTTCCACGGCTCCGCCGAGATCGCGGCCGCGGACGCTGTACTTCACGGCCACGTAGCGCGAGTTGGCCTCACGATAAAGCATCGATGCTCCATCGGCGACCTCGACATTGCAAAGTTGGGCAATGGAAACGCGTTCACCCGAGGGGGCGAGTAGCCGGATCTTTGAGATGGCATCGCTGGTGTCGCGATAGCGCGGAAGGTAGCGGAGGACCAGATCGTAGCGCTGTTCGCCCTGCAGAACCTGGGTAAGGGCGTTGCCGCCGACCGCGGTCTGTATGGCGTCCTGCACGTCGGCCACGTTGATCTGGTAGCGCGCGGCCGCGTCGCGGTTCACGGTGAGATTGAGGTTTGGCTGCCCGGTCACGCGGATCATGCCCAGGTCTTCGATTCCGGTAATCGGGCGCATGACTCGGACCACTTGCTGGCCCTTGTCTTCCAGCACTTTCAGATCGTCTCCGTAGATCTTGACGGCGAGTTCGCCTTTGACGCCGGTTTGCGCCTCTTCCATTTCGTCGGCGATCGGCTGGGTGAAGTGCCAGAGTACGCCCGGGATCTTCTCCAATTGCCGGTTCATGGCAGCGATCAGCCGGTCCTTGTCTTCCTGGAAGACCGGCCGCCACTGTTCCTTCGGTTTCAGATCGACAAAGTATTCGGTGCTGTCGAAGCCGGCGGGGTCCTTGCCGTCGTCCGGGCGGCCGACGCGCGAAATCACCTGGCGGACCTCCGGGAATGAGGCGAAGGTGATGCGTGCGCGGTTCATGATGTCGCTGCCTTCGTCAGGCCCGATGCTGGGGGCAGCGGTGCCGAAGGCCCAGATGGAGCCTTCGTCCAGATGCGGCAGGAACTCGGAGCCGATGACGCCGCTGGTCAGCAGGTAGGCGCTGGTGCATACCGCTCCCGCAGCCACCGCGACCATCGCCCAACGGTGCCGGACGCTCCAGGTCAATCCACGCCGGTAGCCGGCGGTGATCCGGCGGAGCACCGGGTTTTCCCAATCGCGCGCGCCCCGGCTAAATACGAGACTCGCCAGCACGGGTACCACCAGGATGGAGAACAGTAGAGCGCCCAGCAGCGCGAAGGCCACGGTCCATGCCATCGGGCGAAAGATTCGTCCTTCCACTTGCTGGAGTGTGAAGATCGGCAGGTACGCGGTGATGATGATGGTGATGGCGTAGAAGACGGGTCTCTGTACCTCATGCGCGGCCGAACGGATGCGGTCGGGGACCGATAGAGCCTCGCCGTCCTCCCGCCCGATGTGACGCAGTATGTTCTCGACCATCACCACCGCGCCATCCACCATCATTCCGAAATCGAGAGCTCCAAGCGAGAGTAGATTGGCGGGTATGTTCCGCAGATCGAGCAGGATCGAGGCAAAGAGGAGCGAGAACGGAATCGTCAGGGCCACGATCAGCGCGCTGCGGGCGTTGCCTAAAAAGATGATCAGGATCACTGACACCAGGACGAAGCCCTCAGTGAGATTTCGCAACACGGTGTGGGTGGTGTAGTGGATGAGGTTGCTGCGATCGAGGAAGGGAACGATTTTCACACCCTTGGGCAGAATGAACTTGTTCAACTCGTCCACTTTCGCGTGGAGCAGGTCCAGAGTAGCGCCGGCGTTCGCGCCCTTGCGTAAGAAGGCGCTGCTAAAAAGAGTGTCCGCGTCGTCGATGATCTTGCCGTCCGAGCGCCGGACCGCACGTCCGACGCGGCCCAGACGGATTTTCGCCCCCTGCTCGACGGTGGCGATGTCGCTGATCCGCACGGGCGTGCCGTTCTGAGTTTTGATGACCGTATTGCGAATGTCGTCTACGTTGCGCACCAGTCCGATGACGCGCACGTTCACCTGCTGAAGACCGAGTTTGACGAAGCTGCCGCCCGCGTTGTTGTTGTTACTGGTCAGTTGGTCTTCCACCTGGCTCAGGTTGAGGCCGTAATCCACGAGTTTGTCGGGATCGATGCGCACCTGATATTCCATCGTGTCGCCGCCCAGCCCGTCGGCATCGACGATGTTCGGCACCGAGAGCAGGTTCTTGTGGATTATCCAGTCGTCCAGGGTTTTGAGCGCCATCAGGTCGTAGCGCGGGTTGGTGCTCTCCAGAGTGTAGAAATAGATCTCGCCGACCGGGCTGAAGTCGGCGCCGATTTCGGACTCGAGGCCCTCGGGCAGGTCCGCATCCGAGAGCCGTTCGGTGACTTTCTGCCGGTTCCAGTTGTTGTCGGACTGTTCGTCGAAAATCAGGATGACGTCGGAGAGGCCGAACATCGAAATCGAACGCAGGTGGGCCAGGTGGGGAATCCCGTTCATGGTGGTTTCGAGCGGGATGGTGACCTGCTGCTCCACCTCTTCGGCGGCGCGGCCCGGCCACTGCGTAATGATCTCGACATAGTTGTTGGCGACGTCCGGATAGGCCTCGACGGGCAGGTTCCGGAAGGAGACGACGCCCCACAGCGTTACCAATAGGGCTGCTGACAATACCAGGAGACGGTTGTTCAGAGCGAAGTCAACGACCTTGCGGATCATGGCTGTTTAGGGTTGAATCGTGTTTTCCATCAGCAGCGCGTCGCGGACGATGCGATCGCCTCTTCCAATTCCGGAGAGGACCTCCTGTTGGCCCGAAGAAAGCAGCAATCCGGCTTGAACTTCCGTCCTCCGGAAAGCGCCATTCCCTTGTGCGACGTATACCCAGTTGCGATCGTGAAGGTGCAGGATCGCCGACGGGGGGACGACACAGCGGGAATGCTTGTCGTTGCCGCGAAAGGTGGCGCGGACAAACATTCCGAGCAGCAGCATGCCTGGGTTTTCAACCTCGATACGTACCTTTGCGGTGCGGATATTCGGGTCGAGGATAGAGCCGATATTGCCGACGCGTCCCTTGAGAACGACCGATGGATAAGCGTTCAAATGGATGTCGGCGTAATCTCCGACACGGACCATCGGAAGATCGTTTTCGTACACATCGCACAGAATCCAGACGTGCGTGAGGTCGGAAATCGCAAAGGCGTTCGGCCCGGCCAATCCCTGGGTCCCGGATGCATTGGTCACTTGCTGGTCGGTGATCACACCGGTACCTGGAGCCCTTACGTCGATGATGGAGGACGGGTGGTCTTTGTCCGCGCCGAGCACCCGAAGACGTTCCACGGTGGCAGCGAGAGTGACGTCCGCTTTCTCCTCGGCATCTTCGGCGATTTCCAGGTCCTTCTTGGCGATGGCGCCTTTATCGTAAAGGGCCTGGGAGCGCGCCAGTTGCGCCTCGAGCAGAACGTCATCGGCCTGCGCCTGCTTGTAGTCTGAAATGGCTTCGGAGACGTCTGCGCTCTCGACGCGCATGAGCACCTGGCCTTTTGTCACGCGGTCGCCCAGGCGGGCTAGCACCTGGATGATTCGTCCCGAGGCCACTGTGACCACCGGGATGGTGCGCGAGATATCGGCCGTAACGACACCCGTAACGTTGATCTCGGAGTTCGTTACCACCGATTGAACCGCGACCAGCGGATATTGCTCGGGGTGCGTTACGTGCAGTAGGGCCGTGCCGCCTACGTTCTCTACCACGGCGGGCGGAGGGTCTTCGGTTTCCGCATCCTTTGCGTTAAGGCTGCGATTACAAGCGAGTGTGAAGAGGTTCGCGAGCAGAGCCAATCCGGCAACTAGACAGTAGTACCGTTTCATGGGAGAACCTCACGGCCAACAGCGAAATTCGTATCGTCCTGAGCGCGCGTGCGAACAGCCGGCCGCCCGATCCATTCCCGGAGCGCGCGGAGATCCGACACGCCCATCCACATACATGGCATTGGGTCGTCGAGGGCGAAGCAGGCAGACTCTTCGACACCGCGGAACGAATCGGCCCACTCTTTCATGCTGAGCGCGCCTTCGCGCCACAGACGGATGGACGAGAGCAGGTCGAAGTCCTCTACCAGCCATTTGCGCCCGGCGGAAGGTTCCGAATCGGGGACGGGCTGGCCGGTAAGGTCGAGGTAGAGCACGCGGGCCACGTCCATTCCGCCGCTGCCTGTGAACAGCCGGAAGGTGCAGCCGATGCGCGGGTTCACGTCCAGCACTTTGTACTGCCCGTCGCGCCGGTCGCGGCGGTAGCCGATGTCGAGAATGCCCCGGTAGCCGAGCTGCTTCATGAAGCGCGCGGTGAGCTTCTCGAGCTCCTCGTTGCGGACGCAGATGCCGAGGCTGGTGACGCCGGTGTAAACGGGAAACCGGCGGATCTTGCAGCCGGCGACGCCGAACCGGCAGCCGGACTCGCGATCGAAATAGCCGTCGAACATCCAATCGTCGCCGGGAATAAACTCCTGGATCATCAGATTGGGACCTTCGGGATCTTCGGCGCGGCGGCAGAGAGCGACCAGCTCTCGCGGGTCGTGGACAACGAACTTGGTGCCGCCCACGCGGCGCCGCATGCTTTCGACCTCGGTGGCCTTCACCATCACCGGGAAGGCGGCGGACGCGGCGAACTCCTCGACGTCCGAGATCGAGCCCGGGACGGTCGCCTGCGGTGTCGGTACGCCGCAGCGCTCGGCGAGGATGCGCATCAGGCTCTTATCGCAGAGAGTGCGGACGAGTCCGGCATCCTGCCGCGGGAAGCGGAAGACTTCGCTCAGGGCGCCGGCATTGTCCGCCACCCAGACGACCTGGCGGTCCGTGGTGGGCAGGAGCAGCGGCGGCCCGGGAAGTCTACGGCCGGCCTCGAGCAGCTGCTCGACCGCACGCACAGAGGGGCCCCCGTTCCAATCGCAGGGTATGCGGCCCCGGCAATACCGGGAGCGGCTGACGGGCTCCCACCAAGCGGCGCCGGCGATATAGACCGGCACGCCGAGGCGGCCCAGGCTGCGGGCGATACCGAGGTCGCCATGATGTCCCGAGGGCAGAACGACTACCGCGGCATCGCAGTTCATACGGTTTGCCTCGTCACTTCTCCTGCCCGCACGGGAAAGACCGCATGGAGGTCATCCACGTGAGACAGGATGAAATCCAGGTCTCGCAATTGACCGGAGCGGCGCAGGAAGTCCACGCTCCGGCTGCACAGGCAGGCCTTGGCGGGAGAGTCTCTCCAGCGTTCGGCGATTTCGGCGGTACGCAGGTCGTGCGCACGATATCCCTGTTGCAGCAGGGCGGCGGCGACCCAGGCGCAGCACATCTGGTCCTCTTCGCGGAACTCGCCCTTCGTGCCCGCGCCGATGACGGCGACGCGCGGATGGCGGAGGGCAAGATACGCCGCGGTAGCGGAATGGCAGCGGAAGCAGCTCAGGTAGGCCGCTTCGCATTCCGCCGCCGCGTGGATGACGCGGGTGCCGGAGGAGGAAACCAGCACCAGTGGGCGATGCGTATCCACGCGGCCTGCAAGCTGAGCCGGGCTGTTGTCCAATTCAAAGCCCTCGGGCATGAAGCCGCTCGATTCGCCGGCTAGGAGGGCGTTGGGCAGGATGCGGGCCAACGCCCGGGCAGTGTCGATATCCGGGGCGGGGAAGCAGCGTCGTCCGGCCGCGGCGGCTGTGATGGCAGTGGTGGTCGCGCGGATCACGTCCACGGCCACTACCGCCCAGCCGTCGCGATAGCGGCTGACGCTTTCCGGCAGACAGTCGATGACGACGGATTTCTGCATTGGGGCCTCTATGAGCTTTTTGAAAAACGAATTTGGGCCGCAGATGAACGCCGATGGACGCGGATAAAACATTTGTTTTCCATCTGCGTTGATCTGTGTTCATCTGCGGCTAACTGGATTGTTCGCATTTCTCGCAAACTCCTAAGATGCCTGGCTAAGTGGAGCGGCCTCTATCACCCGCGGCCGCAGATTGTCCTTTCCGAAGGCGTCCGAGTGCAACCCGCGGCGGTAGATTTCGACGCGCAGCAGTTCTTCGAGCCGCACGTTGCAGAGCCGCACGCGCGGGCCGAAGTGGTTGAGCAGTGCGAACTGGCTGGGCTTGTTGGGTGCTTCGAAGGTTACGATGTCGAGCCCGAAGGCCTCCGCGAAGCGATCGGCAAGAGCGCCGCTGAAGTTGCCGGAATCGTCGAAGAGGCCCACGCCCTGCGCGCTCTCGCGTGCTTCGACCACCAGCTCTTTCGCGCCGGCATCGAGCCAGCGGCGGCCCTGCGCGATCAGCTCGGAAGTGATGTCGGAGCTGAAGGTGCCGCCGTGCTTCTTGCCAAGCTCAAACTGCACGTCGAGGCCGCGGGCGCGGGCCATGCGAATGACCTCGGGCGCGCCGAGCGGCATATCCGTGAATCCCTCTCCGCACTCGATGCGCGTGAAGCCGATATCGGCGCAAAGATCGAGGTATTCCTCCAGACAGTTCTGTGCCACTGCGACTTCGAACGGTCCGCCGCCCGTGACGGTCGGTACATGGTGGCGCGCGGCGGCGGCCACCTTGCGCCTCGTGGCCTCTTCCTTGGCCACCTGCCAGCAGGCCATCGAGACTTTGAGGATGGCGACCAGGTGCGAGCTCTGGTCGAGATGGCTTTCGAGGGTTACGGGGTCGTAGCCGGGATCGAACGGGCTGGTCAGCGGAGGCAACTCCGTAACGCCGATCATCCTCAGGTAGTCTTGGGTGTGAAGATTGGGTTTGCGGATCATTCGTGTGTCTTCCTTTCCTTGCTGGTCGCGGCAATGGAGAAACCGGCGAGCGAGGCAGTGGTTTCGCGCCGGTCCATGCGCGCGACCACTTCGCCCATCGTCAGTACTTCGATATCGCCCAGGCTGGCGACACTCCGAAGACGATCGAGCATCTCTTCGAAGAGCGAGCAGCCCGAGGGCGATTCGGCGAGGTTCTCCGGGTGCAGGCAATAGTGAAAGATGGCGCGGTGGCGCGCTGCCGCTTCCAGTCCGCGGCTGAAACGCTCGACGCGCGAGCGCGGACTGATGAGGCGGGAGCGCGCGGCTCCGAGCGGATAGAGAAACAGCGAAGCGGGAATGTTCCACAGCCCCGGCAGCGTCTCTTGCGGCCAGACCACGGGGGGCACGGCCTTTGCCCATTCGTCGGCAGCCCGCAGCAGCTTGCCGCGGATACTCCGGCCCAGGCGATGGGCCAGGGACACGGTTCGTCCGCGATATCCCTGAACGCCGTGTGCCGGCAGAAGATCGTGATGGGCCTCCTGCTCGCGCCCGAAGGAGAATGACAGGGGCCGGATCCCAATCTGTTCGAGCGCCTTCACACCCTCCGAGAGTTCGCACTCGACGGTGTTGCGGGTGGCTGCGGGGCCGGTCCAGAGAAGGTGGGTCAGCCCGCCGTGCAGGCCGATCTCCTGCGGCGGGTCGGCATCGCGCAGCCGCTCGACAAATGAGCGGCGATACCAAAGCGGCTGACCGCTCTCGGAGCCGGCGGGAATGCGCTCCACCCAGGCACTCGGAAGGCCGCTCATGCGGCGGTCGCGCGGGCCGTGGCTGCCGTGCAGGCTCATGCCGCCCACCACGAACCAGGTGGCGCTGACGCGTGCGGCGCTCAGGGCCGCCAGCATCCGGTCGTGGATTCCGAGGGCGTCCGGGTAGCGGCGGTCGAACTGCGCGTCGTCGAACAGGTCTACGTATCCCCATCGCTGCTCGGTGTCGATCGAAAGAATCACCACTCCGCGTTCCCAGGGGCTGCGAAATTGGAGGCCGTCATTGCTCATCGGAATACCTCAGCGGACGGGGCCGCGAAGGGCCGCCGGTTCGAAGTCGGGGATGAGGATCGGTTGCCACTGGCGGTTCCCGTGGCGGTAAGCGCGCAGGCTGGAGCGAAACGCTTCGGCGACCCATTCGATATCCTCGTCCGTCAGAGAAGCGTAATTCGGTAGCGTGATGAGCCGGCTGGCTACCGATTCGGCCACGGGGCAGCCGCCGCGATAGCCGAACTCGCGGCAATCGCGGACCACGTCGCAGTAGATGGCGGAGGTGTCGACGAACTGGCCCCACATGGCGTCGCGGACGGCGGCGCGCTCTTCGGCGTCGCGCACCAGCACCGGAAACATGTGGTAGTTGTATTGGGCGCCGGGCCGCTCCCTGGGCAGCACCACGTCCTCCACTCCCGCCAGCAGGGCGAGCAGGTGGAGGCTATTGGAGCGCTGCTGCTCCACGCGTTCCGGAAAGCGGGAAACCTGGCGTACGGCCGCCGCGGCATACGGCCGGTGAATCGCCTTCCAATCGAGCGACGGCTCGAGCAGCGCCCAGCGTTCGGCCCAACGGCGCATCGGGCGTCCCACAAAGCCATAGAGTCGACGGTGGAAAGTTATGGCCTTCGATCCCTGCATGATCAGGTGACGTAGTTCGGCGATGCGCGAGCGGGGCGTGAGTGTTTCCGCGAGGCTCGCGAGGCGCGCGGCCAGCAACTCTTCGTTCACCAGCGCCAGGCCGCCGCCGCCGGCCGGCCAGTACTTGGTGGAGGCGAAGCTGTAGAAGGCGCCGAGCCCGAACCAGCCCGCCATCCGCCCATTGAGAAAACTGAGGGGGGCATGCGCCGCATCCTCGATCACCGGGACGTTGCCTGCCGCCTCGAGCAGCGCCGGCATGTCCGCCATCTGTCCGAACAGGTGGACGGCCACCAGCGCCGAAAAGCTGCCACGCGCGGCCTCTACCGATTTCGGGTCGACTGTGAGGTACTTGCGGTCAATATCGAGAAAGACCGGGCGATGGCCGGCGGCGGCAATGGCGCGCACGAGCGATGGGTCGGTGAAGAGCGGAACGCCGACGCCCGAACCGGGCTCGAGTTCGAGCGCGCGGAGAAGCAGGAGCAGCGCCTGGCGGCCACTCGATGTCCAGAACTTCGGGCTGTCGCCGAGCAGGCCGAAGGCGGGCGGCGGACCGCCCCGGAAGACCGCCATCAGCGCGGCGGAAAAATCCGCATAAGTATAAGGCAGAGCGAAACGGGGAATCGGGTAGAGTCGCGAAATCGGCATGGCTTCATCGCCGCCCGGACAAGCGGGCTCCCTCCAAAACGGTTTCGAGTGTTTCCAGTTCCTGCCAGTCGCGCATCAGGCGCCGGGACGCCCGCACGCCGGCGCGTGTGGAGCGCCGGTTTAAGACCGCGTCGAGCGCCGGATGGAGCTGAATGGCGGAGCAATGAGGAACCAGTTCGTATCCGAACCGCAGTTTGTATTCGTGCAGGCCGTCGGCCGAGAACAGCGGCACGTAGCCGTAAGAGACCGCCTCGAGCGATGGGTCGGCCAGTGCCTGCGAAGTGACTGTGTAGGTCAGGACGTGATTCGGAAAGTTCGGCAGATCGTCGTGGCGCGACATCTGGTGCAGGATGTGCAGCCAGCCGTCTTCCCGGCACGTCACCATGTAGGCCGCGATGCGGCTGCCGGCGAAGGCCGCGGGAAAGGAGACTTCCGGACAGCAGAAAGCGGCTTCCACCAGGTTTGCCCAGCGCCGGGCTTCGCCGAATTCCGGGTCATATCGCCCCTGGCGCTGCATGGTGCTCAGATTGAGGGCGCAGCCCTGCTCGATCAGTTCGCGCTTTTCCGCGGGACGGATCTCGAAGCACTTCGAGCCGTGCCGCACGCGCGGGCGATGTTTGACGTGTACCGACGACAGTTCGTAACTCCGCCGTCCCAGCACATAGATGCCGCTTTCGAGGCCGGTCCACTTCTCGGAGGGGAAGCGCGCCCCGAAAGCACCGGCGTCCCGGACCATCCGGCGGATCTCGTCGGCGTCCGGATCGAGCATGTACTGATAGGGCAAACTCATCAGAAAACGTCCGGGCACGCTGTACCACAGCGCGCCGCAGGCCCGAAGGATGCGGCGGCCCCGCAACTCCAGGAACCTTGCCAGAACACTTCCTGAGAGGTTCGAGAGAGAGGCGTCTTCTACCGTTGGAGCAATCATGGCAACGACCCCAAAATCTACTGCTCGAAGGCGACCGAGGGCGCAATCACGCCACCGGGCACTTCCTTCCTTGGCTCTCCGGCCGGTTCGGCGGCAGCGGTGCTCACTTCGCCGGGCACTGCCGGGGCTCCGGCTTTTCCGGCCGGGCTATATTCCGGCACCAGCGTTTGCAGGTGCGAGATTATTGCTTTCTCGCGCCGCGCCGCGACCAACTGTTCGAGCTGGGCAATCCACGCCGCCACCGTTTCGCGCGGCATGGGCGCTTCCTGAATGATCTGCATCTGGTCACGGTAGGTGGCCGATGATCCTTCGTTGTGCCCGTTGAGCTCCTCGACCAGCTTTTCGCCGGGGCGCAAACCAGTGAACTGAATTTCAATGTCTTCGTACGGCACCAGGCCGGCGAGGCGAATCATGTTCTCCGCAAGGTCCACGATGCGGATCGGCTCTCCCATGTCGAGTACGAAAATCTCCGAGCCCTGGCTGCGCGTCCAGGCCTGCACCACCAGAGAGACCGCTTCGGAGATCGTCATGAAGAAGCGGCGAGCCTCCGGGTGTGTGACCCTCACCGGCCCCCCGGCGGCGATCTGCGATTGAAAGATGGGGACCACGCTGCCGTTGCTGCCCAGCACGTTGCCGAACCGCACGGAGACGCCCTTGGTATCGCCGCCGGGTGCGAGCCGCGCCGCCACGATCTGTTCGCATGCGCGTTTGGTGGCGCCCATCACGCATGCAGGATTGACGGCCTTGTCGGACGAAATCATGAGGAAGCTCCGGACCCCGTGGAGCGAGCAGGCGTTGACCAGGTTCCACGTGCCCAGAACGTTGTTGCTTACGGCCTCGATGATGTGCGACTCCATCATGGGCACGTGCTTGTACGCGGCGGCGTGAAACACCGCCTCCACGGAATGGCGATCGAGCACTTCGGCCAGCCGCGCCTTATCGCGAATGTCGCCGAGAGCCGGGACGAGGTCGAGTCCCGGGAAACTCTCTCGCAGCTCGTTTTCGATCTTGAAGAGTTCGCTTTCGGCCTGGTCGAGCGCTACCAGGCGCCCGGGTCCGAAGCGGGCGATCTGCCGGCAGAGCTCCGAGCCGATCGAGCCGGCGGCGCCGGTCACCAGGATCGAACGGCCGGAGATGCGCTCCTTGACGGGCTCTTCGTCGAGCTGCACGGGCTTGCGGCCGAGCAGGTCCTTCACGGAGAGGTTCCGCACGGAAGAAGTGAGGATCTTACCGCTGAGCAGCTCTTCGATGCGCGGCACCGTGCGGCAGACGATGCGGGCGGCGCGGCAGTTGGCCAGCGCTTCGCGCATCTGCACACCGCTGGCCGACGGCATGGCGATGATGATCTCCGTCACCGAGGGCTTGCGGCGGTTCAGATTCCGTACGGCCGCCGCTGCATCGCGTCCGGAGCCGAGCACCGGGACGCCGAGGATCAGCGCGCCGCGCTTCTGCGGATCGTCGTCGAGAAAGCCCTTGACGTCGAACTGGCTGGCGCGGTTGGAATGAACTTCGCGGACGAGTTCGGCGCCCGCGGATCCGGCGCCATAGATCAGGATGCCCGTGCGCTCCTGCCCGGAAAGGTCGCGCGAAAAGGCCTCGTAGCGGATGCGGGCGGAGAAGCGGACCAGCGCCGTGGCGACAAAGCATACCAGCGCGTCGATCACCAGGACCGACCGGGGCATGGCCGGGCCCAGCCAGAGGATGGAGGCGGTGGCGAATAGCGTGGAGCCGGCCAGGTTCCCGAAGAATACCGCGTAGAGATCGGGAGTGCTGGCGAATCGGCGCAGGCCGCGGTAAAACCCTGCCCATTCGAACACCGGCAGCTTGACCAGTGCGGCAATCAGCATGGCCTGCTTCGCAATCGAGGTCCATCCACTCGAAATCGAGAAGTCAAATCTCAGAAGAAAGGCCGCGACCACCGATAGCCAGACGGCGGCCAGGTGACAGGCGCGCTCGAGCCAGACATCTAAGTGCCGACGATTTCTCATAGGTCTCTCTTTACCGTTGCCGTGGCGCGGCAACTCGCTCCCGCGCACAGAGCGCGACAGATCGAGTCCGGATCGATTTTCCTGGGAAACAGGCTGTAGCCGATGCTCAGCAGGATGAGCTTGAAGTCCCGGCGGAAGGAACGTGCCCGCAGGTACTCCAGATTCAGCAGGAGCTTGGCCGGCAGCACCTGGTTGCGATAGGTGGCCTCGGGATCCGAGGAGGCTCCCAGTATCTCCTCCTCCTCGCGATATACAAGGCTTGCCAGATCGGTGATTCCCGGCTGCACCTGGAGCACTGCCTGCCAGATCGGCGCGCCGGTCTGCACGTACTCGGGCATCTCCGGGCGCGGACCCACCAGGCTCATGTCTCCACGCAAAACGTTGAACAACTGTGGCAGCTCGTCGAGCTTGAACTTGCGAAGCACGCGGCCGGTGCGCGTGACGCGGCGGTCGCCCGCGGCCGTAATCGCGACGCCCCGGCTCCCGGCCCGCATGGTCCGCAGCTTCCAGATGCGGAATCGCTTGCCATTCCTGCCGACGCGTTCCTGGCTGAAGAACACCGGTCTGCCGTCGTCGCAAAGAATCAGCAGGGCGAGGAGGGCGAACAACGGCGCCAGCAGGATGAGACCGCCGGCCGCGCACAGTGCGTCGAAGATGCGGGGAAGTGCCGGAGCCACCCGCCCGAGGGGCGACCGGAGCTTCACGGCAGCACCCCGTTTTCCGCGGCCTCGCGGCGAATCATGTACTCGTTCATCCACCGGCCCTTCCGCTGGAGGAACCGCCGGGTGTGCTCGAATCCGGACCGGAGATAGAATGCATTGGCCCAATCGTTACCCTCGGCGTCGGTGGTCAGGTAGATACACTCCGCGTCCATCGACCAGGCCCGCAAGAGAAAGGCGCGAATCAGCGCCCTGCCGAGATGGCTGCCGGATGCTTCGGGCGCCACGGCGATCGAGGAGAGCTCGCAGGAGCGGGCAGGCGCCCTCGAAGCCGATTCATGAATGCGGTGGACCCCGTTCAATACGCCTGCCGCCAGAGTGGGTCTCCGCAGCAGGGCGGAGACCGCCGGCAGCACAAAAGCCCGCTTGCCGCGCCACATCTCCCGATAGAAATCCGCGGGATCGACGAAGCCGCACACAAAACCGTCCAGCTCGCGTGCTCCTTCGCTCACCAGCACGATTCCGTTTCCGTACTTCAGAACGAACTGGTAATAGCGGCGGAGGAATCCGCGGCCCAGGCGCGTCAGAAAGAAATGACTGAAAGCCCTCTGGTGGATCTCCACGATCTCCGGGAGGTCGGCCTCGGTGGCGCACCGGACCTCGGGGATTCGGCCCGCATCGATCCGGGGCGAGTGGTCGTTGAGCGGGAACATGTGTGTCATATGCCTCTGCCTTTCGGTTGACGGGCAGCCCAGTCCGGCAGCGAGAAACGGGCGGCGATATCGGCGGCTTGCGATACGGCGCCGGGCAGTCCGGCGTACAACTGCCGGTAGGAATCGAGCATGCGCTCTTCGGTATAGTGCTTCTCGTAGAGCGCGCGGGCGTTGTGTCCCAGGCGCGCCTTGAGGGCGTCGTCGTTCGCGAGACGCGCGAGCGCGTCGGCGAGCGCGCGGGCATCGGAGGGAGGCACGAGCACCGCGATCTCCGATTGCGAAGCAAGCTCCGCGTGGCTCCCGATGCTGGTAGCGACGATCGGCTTGCCTGCCGCCATGGCTTCGAGCAGTGCGATCGAGAGCCCTTCGCGCAGGCTGGGCAGGGCCACCAGGTCGGATGCCGCCAGCAGATCGCCCACGTCTTCGCGGAACCCCAGGAAGATCACACGGTGCGCCATCCCCAACTCGCGGACCACGCGTTCGAGGCTCGGGCGCGCCGGCCCTTCACCGGCGATCAGGACGCGGGCTCCGTGCATCGAAGCGGGTAGCATTGCCGCGGCTTCGATCAGGAACTCCAGGCCCTTATCGGGCGCGAGCCGCGCCATCGAAAGAATCAGCGGCCCGGCATCCGGCACGCCGAGGCGCCGCCGCAGCCCCGCTGCCGATACGCCGTGCGTACGGGCGGGCGCGACGATCCCGTTGGGGATCGCGGCGATGCGGTCGGCCCGGCAGATTCCCAGCGAGATCGCCCAATCGCGGTGGAAACGGCTGACCGACACGATGCGGTCGCACCAACGCGCGGCGATCCGTTCGAGCGTCGAGTAGAACAGCCGGAGGAGCTTCGGGCTGCGCTCGTGGAATGCGAATCCGTGAACCGTGTGGACGATCGCCGGCACTCCCGCGAGGTGTGCCGAGAGGCGCCCGATGAAGCCCGCTTTCGACGTGTGGGTATGGACCACGCGATAGCGCTCCCGGCGCAGGAACCGGTACAGGCGGAAGAGTCCGGCGAGGTCCCACCAGGGGCGGATCTCACGACGGATGATATCCAGGTCGATGACGCCGAGGCCTTCCTGGCGGATGGCGTGTTGAAAGACCGGGTCGGTCGCCAGCACGTCCACCTGCCAGCCTTCTTCGCGGGCAATACGGCCGAGCCCCAGGATGATCCTTCCGGCGCCGCCGAAGCGGGAATCGCCTACGATGTGCAGGAGCCTCATGGAATCCGTCGGTCTACGTTTCCACATCACTGCTCACCTCAATCTCGCGGTGTTTGGTTTCAGCCGGCTTCAGCGCCAGGCAGTGCGCCGAGGCGATCAGTCCGAAAACAACCCACCATTGCCTCTGATAAAACGCTTCGATTCCCATCGCCAGGCCGAACATGGCGACGTGCGCCGCGAGCAGCGCCAGTGCGACGGGCTTTTGGGGAACGGGTGCGCGACGGTACGCTTGCCATGCGGCGGCCAGAAACCATCCGAGGAACCCGAGAAGGGCCGCGAGGCCGACCAGTCCGAAATCGGCAAGAAACCACATCGCGCTGTTGTGGGCTACTTCGCCCATCGCCAGGCGGAAGCTGCCCAGCCCTCCGCCGAAAAACGGATGACGGTGGAACGCGCTCCAGGCGGCGTCGATCAGGTAGAAGCGCTGATCGATCTGCTGCGGGCGGCTGGCCATCTCGCGGAAGATCCCGATGAAGCGTGTGCCCAGGATCAGCACCAGCAGCGGAGCGCCGGCCAGCACTGGCGCAATCATGCGCAAGGCGAGACGCGGCCGTACGATCGCGAGAACCAGCAGCGACAGGCCGAGCGCCATCCAGGCCGAGCGCGAGAAAGTGAAGAGGATGCCGAGAAGCAGGGTGGCCCGCGAGATCCAGAGCGTGAGGCCGCGGAACAGCGGCGTGGGGCCCCAGGAAGCGGCCTCGAGTACCACGAACGCCGAGACCAGCAGTCCTCCGTAAGCGTTCGGATCGAGCAGCATTCCCGACAGCCGCAATCCGCCGTAACGGGCGAACGGCGTGTCGATGCCCAAAAAGTACGCCGCCAGATACGAGGCCACGGCCAGCACGTTTTCAAAGACGACACCGAGCACGAAGATGCGCATGAGGCGCCGCACGGCCTCCCAATCGCTCGCCACGGTGGTAATCGCGGCGTAACTGAGGAAGGGAAGCAGCAGGCCCAGATCTTTGTTCAGGAACTCGTAGCGCGTGAGCGAGCCCAGCCGGATCGAAGAGACCATCGAGCCGATCGCGAATACCACCACGATTCCCAGGTGCCAGATGGTCCACGCCGGCTTGCGGTACTGCAGTTGGCCGAACGACACCAGGAGCAACAGCACCAGGAAACAATCGGCCGGCGCGAAGTTCAATCCACGGACCACCTCGAACTGATAGGGCAGCAGCGCGATGTAGGCCGCCAGCAGCATCCCCATCACTCCCGTCCTGCGGTGCTCGCTAGCGCCCGCCCAGCCGGCGGGTAGAGCGAAGGTACCGGTCATAAACCGGGCTCCCATCGTTCCGCGGTGATGCCGGAGGTCTCGACGGTTTCACGGCGAGAGGCCGGGCCGGCGGCCAGATAGCCGAGGACGCCTGCGCCGAGCAGGAGTTGCAGCGAGGCCGCCACGATCATCGCGATGGCGCCGCCCTTCAGCCCGGCCCGGGGGATCCAGATCGCGCAAGCCAGCGCGTTGCCCGCTGCCATGGTCGCGTAGAGCGGCACCTGGATGCGGAAATGACGCGTGGAGGTGATGCCGCTGGTGAATACCGAGGCCACACACTGGATCGCGGTCGCCGTCATCAGCAGCGTGAAGACGCCGGCGTGAGCGGCATATTCCGGGCTGTAGAAAATCCGGAGCAGGGGTCGGCCTGCTACATGTGCGAGGGCAAGGCCGCCCATGCCAAGCACGCATCCCACTCCCAGCAGCTTCGCGATCAGGCCGCGATATTCACCGAGTGAGCCGGAGGCGTAGAGCCGCGCGAGGCGCGGGATCGCACTGTGTCCGAGCGAGTCGCTCACCAGCGTGACCGCTACAGTGGCGTAGGCCATGGCCGAGTAGATGCCGAGCTGCCGGTCGCCCAGGTGAGCGTGGATGAAGTAGCGCGGCATATTCAGATTGACCGCCGCGATGGTGGTGACGATTCCCAGGGGCAGCGCCAGGCGGGCCAGGGCCCATTGCCGGCGCAGACGGCAGCGCTCCGGGCGACTCGCGGCGAAACGGCGGCCGCGGGGAACGTCGAACAGGAGCAGGGCAGCGAGCCACACCAGCACCACGCCCGCGCATCCCCAGACGATGTTGTGCGTGAAGTAAAGTGCCGAGCTCATAGCCGCCACGGAGAGCAAGCCGCGGATCATCAGGGAGCGCGCGGTCTGGTCCAGGCGGTCGTTCAACTGGAAAAGCCCGTAATGGATATCGCTCAGGGTTTCGATGCCTTTGGCTCCCGCAACCGCCAGAATGACCAGCAGGGTCTGCCTTGCGTGACCGCCGAAGAGAGCCGCCGCGGCGATGGCTCCGACCCCGGTCGCCGTCATCAGGACGCGCAACTGGAAGTACTCGCCGAAGCTGTAGCTGCGGCGCGCGTCGGTGGCCTGCACGCCCCGAAGGTAGAGGTTGGTGAACATCAGGACGGGAGTCGCGATGGCCACCCCCAGGGCGAATTGACCTACCATCAGGGTGCTGCCCAGCTTGGCAATGGCGACAATCATGCCCCATTGGCAGGCTGCGAACACGACGTTGCCGGAGAGCACCCAGGCGAAGTTCGAACGCATCGAGAGCCCGGGTGCGTCCGGCACGATCTGCGAGATGGATTCGTTGGCGCTCACCGTGCTTCCTGCGGCTCCAGGTCCGTCTGGCTGGCGTAGGCGTACTCTCTGCCGTACGCGGGGTCCCACCGGTTGAGGATCACGCCCATCACGGAGATTCCGTCCAGCAGAAGCCGGCGTGCGGCGGTTTGCGCCGTCTGGCGTCCGGTGGAATCGGCCCGCACTACCAGCAGCAGTTGCTCGGCGTATCGCGCCATAATGCGGGCGTCGGCGAACTCCAGGCACGGCGGTGCGTCCACCAGGACGTAGTCGAACTCATCGCGGAAGCGCGGCAGCAGGCGTTCCAGACGGCCGGAGTAGAGCAGGCTGAACACATTCTCGGTCGAGGTTCCGCTCGGCAAAAGGTAGAGGTGCGGGATCGAGGTCTTCTTGACCAGGGCATCCACGGGGACCTCTTCGATCGCGTTCTTCTCGCGCAGCAGGTCGCTCAGACCCCAACTGTTGGGCTGATCGAACACCTTGTGTAGCCGCGGCCGCCGCATGTCGCCATCGATCAACAACACGCGGTTGTGAATCCCGGCGAGAGCGATTCCCAGGTTGCTCACCACGGTGGTCTTGCCTTCCATGGGCTGCGAACTGGTCACCACCAGCACGCGCGAAGGCCCCGCCGCGCTGCCCGAAGAGAGAATCGACGCCAGCGTGGCGCGGAATGCCTCCGAAACCCGCGAATACTGCTGCTCGAGCGCCGCCCGTTCCACCGGAGGATTGGGTTCGCCGCCGCGGAACCGTGCGAGCCTGGAGCCCGTGCCTCCCGCCTCCGGTATGGCGCCCAGTTCCGGCACGTGCAGACAGGCGCTGGCATCTCCGGGGGCGTGAAGCGCGGAGTCGGTCTGTTCGCGCAGTAGCACCCAGCCCATGCCCAGCAGCAGGCCGGCAAAGAGTCCGATTGCGAAATTGAGGGGCTTGTTGGGCTTGAAGGGACGGTCAGCGGGCGCCGCCGTGCTGATCACCCTGATGTTCGATTGCGGCAGCGAAGAGGCCAGCCTGGCGGCATCGGCGCGCTCGACCGTGGCTTCATAGAACCGGCGATTGGCGTCATCGGGTTCTTCCTCGGACCGCCGCCGTCGTTCGCGCAGGTCGGCCAGTTGGGCGTTCAGCGCTTCGTAGGTTTGCCGTGCCGCTTGCTGGCGGGTGCTGACGTTGCGCTCGATCAGTACTGCCGCGGTCGCATTGGCGATGTCGGCTGCCAGTCTCGGGCTGCGCGCTTCGGCGGTAATCCGCAGAATTCGGCTGCCGCGGCTGAAGTTGACGCTGATGTTCTTGCGTAGCGCTTCGGTCCGTATCGGGCAAATTCAGCCGCTGGATCACCTGTTCGAGTACGGCGTCCTCTTCGACGATCTCCGCCTGCGTCTGCAGGTAGGTGCCGTCGATATCGGGGCCGGGCGAGGCGTTCTGATAAATCTCGCGGAGGTCGAGGAAGTTTTCATTGATGCCTTGCACTTCGAGCGACGCCTGAGAGCGGTACCACCGCGGCTGCGCCAGGCTGACCAGGCCGGCGATCAACAATCCGGCGCCGGTAATCGTGGCCAGCAGCCATTTGCGCCGGTAGAGGGCCTTCCAGCATTCGGCGATGCTCCAATCGTCGCCGCGGTGAGTTCCACCGTTCCGAATCTGGAAGTCCGGGATGAAGTCAGAATTCACGCTTGAGCCTCCTCAGTGCCAGCCGGCATCGCTCCCGATCGAGGGCCGCCCGCCGTCAATGCGCGCGAGCGGGGCCTACATCGTGAGGGAGTTGCTGCGGGGGCACCGTGTCGTACTTTTTGGGGTGACGGTGAACGCAAAAGCCGCACGGCCGGCGCAGTTTACGCCCGTCTGCGGCGAACCGGAGCCGGCGGCCGAAGCGCCTTCCCGGTGTGGAGTGGTGCTGCCGACATCGCGTTCCGAACTGCCAACGCGATAGTCGCTGAAACGGATCTCGAGTTCGCTGGTCCCCAGCCACATGCTGGATGCCATCGAGTGGATGAACACGGGCAGAGAGAGACCGCCGATCTGCTGAAACTCTTCCGTGATCTGCGGAGTGCCGACCCACATCGAGACGCTCGATGCCGTGGAGCCTTCGAGCTTCACCAGCGCGAAGTTCTCCGCGTCCACCCATAGCGTGCCCTGGATCAGGAATTTGTCCTTGCGTTTCGGCTTCAGTTCGACCGCGTAGCAGGGTCTGCCCGAAACTGCGTCCGTGCGCCTGAGATCGGTCCAGTAGTTGGCCGGTCCCAGCTCATGTGACGATCCTTTGGGTAGCCGGCTTTCGAGTGCTTCGGACTCGAGGATCCGGTCGATGATCCCGGTGAGCATCGGGGTGCCGGAGCGCTCGACGATGGCAAACGTCTTGCCCTCGTTTGGCCGGTACGTCATTCGCACTGAGACTTTCGCCTGCTTCTCGAATCGCAAGTTATGAATTTTGTACTCGCGAACCCCGGAATAGGGGACCGCTAGCCCCTGGTTGTTCGTATCCGCGGCCTTCGCAAGCACGTCGTCTCCCGACACTGGGCCCGCTGAGGGAGCGCCGGACAGACAGCAGGCGGCCAGCGCCAGCAGGATTTGAGAACTCCATCGAGAATCGATCAATGTCGGCCCCTGCTATCCCAGGGGCGAACGCCCATAACCATCGAACGCGGCGTCCGCCCGAAAATACTTACCTGGTTCCCACCCTGCGGGCCGGAACTTACTTCTGGACGACGTGCAGGACGACGCGGCGGTTCATGGCCTGGCCTGCCTCGGTCGCGTTATTGGCCGCCGGGTTCTGCGGGCCGTAGCTCTGCGTGGTCATGTGGTCTGACGGGACTCCGTCGGCCACCAGCGCGTCCTTCACGGCCTGCGCGCGGTTGCGCGCCAGTTGCATGTTTGCCGCTGGATTGCCGGTGGCGTCTGTGAAACCGGCGATCTCGACGCGAAGGTTCGGATAGGCGGTCAGGATCGCCGCGACGTTGTCGATCTGCTGCTGCGACGCCGTCTCGAGCTTCGCCGAATTCGTCTTGAAGAACATACGGTCGAATTGGAACCAGCTCGTATTGTCAACCTGGGCGTTCGGGTTCTGGACGAAGTTCAGCAAGGTCGCGCCGGTGCTGCCTTGCGGCAGGTTGACGCGGACGCCGTTCGGCAGCGTCACCGAAAGATTGCCGGCGCGGCTGGCCACTCCCGAAGGAGCCGGGGTGGTGCGCCGCATGTGGTTATAGCCGAGGAACCAGATCAGCGCGAGACCGATCAGGCCGAGCAACAGCGCGGGCACCCAGTTGGAATGGCGCTCCGGTACGCGAGCCTGTGCGGCAACCGGAGGAACGCGCGTTTCCGTGGCCGGCCAGAAGAGATCGCGCAAGCCGGCGGGCAGCGCGGCCCGAAGCGACCCGCTCTCGCGGCGCAGCGTCTCGCCGAGGTCGGTCATGTTCATGTGGCCTTCGCGGACGCGGTTGCCGATGAAACTCATCACCAACGGCGCCACCGAAGCCATCAACGTCGATACGGCTCCCGTGCCCATTCCGAACTCGCGGCCGATGCCATTGATCACCGCGCCTTCCGAATTCCCGAATATGTTCCCAAGCAACCGCTTACCGGACGCGATCAGAGGCGAGCTCGGATCGGCGACGCCGGCTGCCACCTGGCGCCAGGAGACTTCTCCGGCAGGCGCCGCATCCACTACGCTGCGCAGCGCCGCGGGGTCGTCCGCCTTCGCCGCGAGCCCGCTGAGCATAGCGGCAATCGAAGACACGATGCCGTGCGATACCGTCTGTTCGGGCTGTCCGAGCGAACCGGCGATTTGGCCGATGGCCGCCTGATCCAGCGTGGCTCTCAACGAAGAAAATAGCGAATCCGCCATAATTCCCTCCTCAATCTGGTACACCAAAATCTTGCGAGCTCATCCCCCGCTTCCGTGATCAGAGATGAGGCGCGACAGGCCCCGTCGCACTTTCGGGGGTTATTCCACTCGCTTACCTGGCTTC
Source organism: Terriglobia bacterium (assembly GCA_963796675.1). Lineage (GTDB taxonomy): Bacteria > Acidobacteriota > Terriglobia > Bryobacterales > Bryobacteraceae > CAWCDJ01. Next base: position 69,211 of record CAWCMS010000005.1, on the reverse strand, counting down.
AAAAGCACGCGTTCATACGGTCCGTTGTAACCATTTCGGTGGACCGTAATTCGTGCAATTCCGCGTACAATCGGCCGCTGCCGGCGCATCGCCGTGAGTTCACTCCTATGCCCCGGATTCGGCAAACTCGCCCCTATGCGCGATGGCATCGCGCAGGATCATGACGGCGGCTTCGCGGAAGGTTTCGAGATCCGCGCCGCCGGTCCAGACGTCTTTGTCCATGTAGCGTTCGAAACAGGAGTGCAGGTCGGCGGGGATTTCGGCCCAGGCGAGCGGCGAGACGTGCCCCAGCACGCGCAGGGCGCATTCCACCAGGTCTGCCTGTGCTTGCGTCATCTCCCCGAATGCCGTTCGCGTCATGGGCCCCCCAGTTCTACGAAGCCTTGGCTCCCGCTTCGTCCTCCCCCTCGTGATACTTGCGGCGGATTCTGGCCAGATCCACCGCCGGCGCGGGGACCTTCATCTGGAACCCCTCCATGGCGCGCACAATGATCTGGGAAATGGCCAGGTCGCGAAACCAGTGGTGATTGGACGGAATGACGAACCAGGGAGCTTCCATCGTGCTGGTGCCGTTCAGCATGTCCTCGAATGCGGCCATATAGTCGTCCCAGTACTCGCGCTCGCGGTAGTGTGCTTCGTTGATCTTCCACCGCCCCTCCGGGTCGTCTAGACGCCGTTCGAAGCGTGCGAGTTGCTCCTGTTTGGAGATGTGTAAGAGGAACTTGAGGACCGTCGTACGGTTTTCGACATCGAGCAGGTGTTCGAACTGGTTGATCAGTTCGAAGCGCTGCCGGCACGAATCGGCAGTGACCATTCGATGGACGCGGACAGCCAGGACATCCTCATAGTGCGAGCGGTTGAAGACCGCCATCTCGCCGCGCTTGGGAACCTGCGGATGGACGCGCCAGAGAAAGTCGTGCCGCAGGTGCTCGTGATCCGGCTGGCGGAACTGGACGACCCGGCATCCGGCCGGGTTCACCGACGAAAGCAGGTGACGCACCACTCCGTCCTTTCCGCTGGCGTCGAGTCCCTGGAGAATGACGAGCACCGAATGCCTGTCTTCGGCGTGCATCGCATGATGAAGCCGGTCTAGCCGCCGCATATAAGAACGGATCGCTGGTTGGGCGGTCTCCGGCGAGTCGTAGGCGCCGTGAAAGTCAGGATCGATGGCGTCCAGGTCGAAACGCCTACCGGGCGGCACCCGGCAATGTTCGAAGAGATCCAATTCGCCGGCTGGTCGATTGCGCTCTTCGAACGCCCGGTCCAACCTGTTCTCCTTTGCAGGAAACGAGATGCTGCGCGCGTCGCACAAACTCATGTGCCCGATCCCCCTGCCTCGACGAGGCGGAATGCTGCTTCCACGGACTTAATGATGTCCGCGGCGAAACCGGAGGCGCATTACAGGGCGTTACCAGACAGGCGCGAAGCGGCTGAACTCGGTGTGCGGCCGCACCATCCCGCGGTTCCGGTAGCGCGCTTGCATTAGCAATTGTACGGAACCACAGAAAGGAGGCGCGGTCGTGAAGAAAGACGCAATCCTACATTTCCTAAGCCTGGGAAACCAGGCACGGGCGCTGGCGATCATTGTCGCGGTGCTCTTTGCACTTCAAGACCCGATGGCCTATGCGCAACCGGCCAGCCCACCGCCGCCGCCCAGCAGCTCTACTGCAGCTCTGGACAGCCTGGTGGCGCCGATTGCACTCTATCCGGATCCCCTGCTGAGCCAGGTGCTGGTCGCATCCACGTACCCTCAGGAGGTGGTCTCTGCCAACCAGTGGATGAACCAGAATTCCGGTCTGAAAGGTAAAGCACTGGTCGATGCAGCCGCGAACCAGCCCTGGGACGCCAGTATTCAGGGCCTGGTTGCATTTCCGCAGGTGCTGGGCATGATGGCTCAGAACATCAACTGGACGACGCAACTCGGCAATGCATTCATGAACCAGCAGACCGCCGTGTTCGACGCGATCCAAAGTATGAGACAGCAGGCGCAGCAGCAGGGAGCGCTGCAATCTTCGCCGCAACAGACCGTCTCCAGCACCACCGAGAACGGTCAAACTTACATTCAGATCCTGCCGGCCAATCCGCAGGTCGTGTATGTGCCTCAATACGAGCCTGCAGCGATCTGGGGCCCGTCGGAATACTATCCGTACCCGTCGCTCGTCTATCCTTCGACGGGCGCGCTGGTCGCTACCGGCCTGCTTTCCTTCGGGACGGGCATTGCTATAGGAGCGCTGTTCAACGGAGGCGGCTGGGGCTGGTATCCCGGATGGGGCGGCGGCACCGTGATCGTGAACCGCAACTTTATCTCGAATAACCACTTCAATCGAGGCCCCTACGGTCCGGGAGGCCGATGGCAACACAATCCCGCCCGCGGCCAAGCCGGACGCTTGGGCCCGGGTCGCCCCGGAATGCCGGGCCGCCCGGGGGGTCCTGGAATGCCAGGTCGGCCGGGTGGACCAGGTAACGCCGTGATGCCGGGACGTCCGGGTGCCGGAACGCTACCGGGTCGGCCGAGTGTCGGCCAAACCCAACAGCGGCTCGGCGGCGCGGAGCGTCGAATTCCGGGCGCTGGTGCAATGCCGGGTCGTCCGGGCGCTGGAGCAATACCGGGCCGTCCGGGGGCCGGTACCATGCCGGCGAGGCCAAGTCTCGGCGAGACGCAGCGGCGTTTGGGCGGTGCCGGACGTGCCATGCCGACTCCGCATCCGGGCGGTGTCCCGGGTATCGGACAAATGGGCAATCGAATGGGCACCGTGCCGCGCATGCAGACCAGGCCGGCGGCTCCCGCTATGCCGCGCTTCAATCCGGGCGGCGGCCAGCGGTTTGGAGGAGCAGCGCGCTCGATGCCGCGTGGCGGCGGCTTTGGAGGTCGCGGCGGCGGCTTCGGTGGCCGTGGCGGCTTTGGCGGCGGTCGTGGCGGTGGCGGCCGTGGAGGCGGTCGAAGGCGGTAGCCTGCCTCCACAGAGTGCCGGCCCGGAGCGGAGGAGCCGGGCCGGCGATTTGTGTGCTCTCATCCTTCACGTGCCTTCCCAACGTAGAGTAATCACCTCGGGCAAACTAAACTACTAATACTGGCTGGCTTAACGGGTGAATTTGGGAAGGCGGAAGAAGAGGATGATCGATCCAGCTTCGATCTTGATCGTGGACGACGAACCCGAGTATCTGGATTTCTTGGGCCGAGTCCTGGTGGGTAAGGGATATCGGGTGCGCTGTGCGAGCGATGGAGCCAAAGCCGTCTCCGCCGCAACCGCGGAGCCCCCCGATCTACTCCTGCTTGATCTGGAAATGCCGGCTCCAAACGGCTTGGAATTGAGCCGCCGCTTCAAAGCGGACCGGCGCCTGCACTCGGTGCCCATTGTCTATATGGGTTCGCCGCGTGAAGAGGATGCGCGTGAAGCATGGTGTGCCGGCGCGGCAGACCTGCTCTATAAGCCCTTCCGCGCGAGCGAGGTTCTCGCCAGGGTGCACGCCTGCCTCGACCACTGGCGGCAGCGGGAGGAGCGCGGCTCGCGCAACCTGGAAGCGGCCGGACTGATCGCGGTCGGAGCCGCGCACGATTTCAGTAGTCTCCTGAGCAGCATTCTGGTGAACGTGGACACGGCCCTCGATGGGCTTAGTACCACCGCCGACATCCGCCGCAGCCTGGAGAGCGTTCGCACCGTGGCGATCCGCGCTTCGGAGCTCGTGATGCATGTCATGAATGCCGCCGGCAGCGGGATCATTGATTTCGAGCCCACCGATCTATGCGCCCTCGTGTCCGAAGTAGTGGTGGTCATGCGGCCTTCGATCGCCGAAGACTGCCGCATGGAAACGGACTTTCCCGGCCTGCGTCTCGTAGTGCGGGCGAATCCTGTGCAGATACGCCAGGTGGTTATGAACCTGATCCGCAACGCCGCCGATGCCATCGGGGCCAGCGGGGGCGTAATTACCTTGAGGTTATCGGCCGTCAGCGCTGCCAGAAGCGATCGCGGGCTGCCCGCCGGCGACTACGTCCGGCTCGACGTTTCCGATACCGGCTGTGGCATGACCGAAGATACGCGGGCGCGCATCTTCGAGACATTCTTCACCACGAAGTTCGAGGGACACGGCCTGGGCCTGGCCGCCCTGGAACATATCGTTACCGGCCACAGCGGTACGATTTCGTTCGATAGCGAGCCCGGCCGGGGCACCACGTTCCATGTGATGCTGCCGAGTTGGCGGGGCGCCGCGCTGGCGCACGCGCCGGGCGCCCGCGGAGGAGACGGGATCTTGGGCTAGTCGGGCGGCGCGTAGTAACCGCGCTTCCAGACCACATTGAGCCGCTTGGCGGAGGGCGGGGGAATCACTTCGACCTTCAGCACCCGGTACTTGCCGTCATTCTGCCGCGTCGAGGAGTAACTCAGGATGTAATCCTGCCGTAAGTCTTTGCTAAGCTGATCGATCACGCCTGGTAAGTCATCGAGCTTCTTGGCCAAATAGGCTTTCCCTCCGCTTTCGGCAGCCAGCTTTTCGAGGAAGCGGTACTGATCGGTAATTCCGATGGCGTAGAGCCTCAAATCGGACTCCATCACCAGGCTGCGGATTTCCGATTCGGTGAAGCGGCTGTCGTTGTCGCCGCCGTCGGTCAGCACGATCAGAGCCCTGCGCGAGTTTCTGGCCTTCTTCATCTCATGAACTCCCAGGCCGATCGCGTCGAGCAGCGCTGTCCAGCCCTGCGGCTGTCCGGTCGGAAGCCGGCGAAGAATCTCCTGGGGATTGCGCGTGAAACCGGTCACCACCACCGGGCGATTGCTGAAGCGCACCAGGAAGTATTCGTCGCCCGCCGTACCGCTTTGGAAGAACCTCTGGATGGCCGCGATCGATTGCTCGATCCGCTTCTTCATGCTGCTGCTGGTATCGAGAAGAAGGCCGGCCGATACCGGGCCGTCCTCCTTGTAGATGTTCAGAATCTTCTGCTCGATATTGTCTTCAAAGAGCCGGAAGGAGCCGGCCTCGAGGTTGGTCACCGGGCGGTCCCACACGTCGGTGACGGTGACCGGGACCATGACCATGTTCACGTCCATCCGGATGTTGGACGGCCCCTTGGTGCGATGCCGCAGCGGCGCGGTGCGCGGCGTGATCGACACAGTGGCTTCCTGCGGCCGGAGCGGAGAAATGGCCAGCATTCCGCCCAGAAGCAAAAGGGGCAGGCCGGTTCGCCGTCTCCGCGTGACGTTCTGAAAGGACATGGGCCACCATCGACGGTGGAATTTCATCAGTATATGCCCCTGACCGCTGCTTCGACTACAGCCTTTGGCAAACATCTGGTACTAAACGGACTACCAGTGGCCGCGAGCGACTTTGGGGGTGATGCCTTGAGTGGGAGCGGGTCGTAATATTCCGGTGTCCCTCGGGATAATTCACCCACCGGTGGAAGGATTCTCCTGCCTGTCCGGGGAGATGGGGCATCCCCCGGTGCATGAGACGCGGAATCGCGGTCGTCTGCCTGATGCTGTCGGCAGGCACCTGCTTCGGCGGCGTAAACTTCTATTCCTATTCGAAGGAAAGGGAACTGGGGAGCCAACTGGCGCGCGACGTGGAGTGGCAATCGCGAATGATCGAAGATCCGATCGTCTGCGAGTACGTCAACCGTCTTGGCCAAAACCTGGCGAACAATTCCGATGCCGGATTTCCGGTGACGATCAAGGTCATCCGCTCACCCGACGTCAACTCGTTTGCGCTGCCAGGAGGCTACATCTTCGTAAACTCCGCTCTCATTCGGACGGCTGCCACCGAAGCGGAACTGGCGGGGGCGTTGGCCCACGAAATCGGCCACGTGGCCGCCCGGCACTATACGCGGGAGCAGAGCCTGAAGGAGTTGTTGAGCCTCGCCGGAATTCCGCTGATCGTAGCAGGTGGTACGCCGGGCTTTGCCATTGCCAAGGGCCTCGAGGCTGCCGGGCCGCTGGCCCTGCTGAAGTTTTCGCGCTCTTCGGAGAAGCAGGCCGATGTGCTTGGCGTGCAGTATCTTTACCGCGCCGGATACGATCCCCTGGCCCTGGTCGATTTTCTGGAGCGGGTCTCTGTGCTGCAGGACAGCAATCCCGGCGTATTTGCCCGGATGTTTGCGATGCATCCCCCCGCGGGCGACCGGATTCGCGTGATCCAGGACGAAATCGGCCGCGACCTCCGTCCTCGCGAAGAGTATGAGATCCAGACTTCCGAGTTCGAGGCCATCCAACGCCGCCTGGCTGCCATCGATCGCGGAGATTACGTCCCGTGGCGCTATCCGCGATGCCCCACGGGAATTTCGGACTCGCGGCCGGTACTGCGCCGCGCCTCGACGACCCGCTAATAAATTACCTCCTCTCCGTGTCGGCGCGCATCGCGCTTACGAAGGTTCAACAGGAGGTGAAACCGCGTGCGGATTGGACGGGTCATCGTGTCGTTGCGGGCACCCTTGCGGGTGGCTGTCTGTTTGGGAATCGCCGCGTCGGGCAACCTGCTGGCGCAGTGGGGCGCCTCGGACGTGGGAGAGGTCAGCGGATACGCCGGATTCGCATTCGGTGCCACCGGAGCGCAAGGGACCGTCGGCGGCAGCAGCGGTGTGAGTGCTTCCCGCTACGCAATTGCCTCCGTCGACGTCTCCTACATCCCGCTCGGCGGGCGCACCCTGGCTTACCGCCCCGGACAGTTTGCCGGCGGCTCGCATTTGTTCGACTTCGCTTTTACCGTGGACGTGCGGATTCCGGTCAAAGACCGCTGGGAACCGTATGGCATCCTGGCGCCGGCGTTGCTATACAACACCTACCGCGCCGACATTGTGCAGCAGGACGGCTCGGTGGTGCTGCGCCGCGGGCTGAGCGACGCGAAGTTCGGTTTCGAAACCGGCGCCGGCGTGCGCTACTACGTCCGCGAGACGTGGGGGATTCGCGGCGAGTGGCGCTACACCATCAGCACGCGGAATTTCAGCCGCGTACAGGCGGGCGTCTTCTATCAGTTCGAGAGTTTTAACTCGCCGTTCCACTTCCGCTAGCGTGCGGAAGCGTACTACTTGGCCATGCGGAGCAAGGCGCTGGTGAGTTCGACGACGGCGTGCTCTTCCTGCCCGCGGCTGGCTTCGCTGCGCGGCAGATTGGCCAGCTGGATATGCACCAGTTCGTGCACGACCGTGACTTGCATGTCATCCAGCATGGCGGCGAAGGGTAGCTTGTAGTCGTAAGCGGAAAGCACCCGAATGGTCGCCTCTTTGGCGTCCAGGTCCCAGTGAACATTGCCCAGTGTGTTCGGCTCGAGCTCGTTGGTACGAACCAGTTTGGCCTGGATCTTCCAATCTTCCATGTTCATACGATCGAGCCAGAGAGCCAGCCTCTCCTGAACCCATTTTTCGGCAACGGCTTCGCGTTGTTTGGGGTCTACCGGCTCGGCTGGTTTGGGGGCCGGCGGCCTGGAAGTGTTGAGGACGATCTCGGCACCGCGAGTCGCATCGATGGAGGTATCACGGTACGGATGCGAAGGGGCGCTCAAGCCGGACCGAAGAATGACGAAGGAGGAAAAAACGAGGGAAACTGCGGCTATCCCGTGGAAGACAGCGACAGCCAATTTACTTCTGGGCATGTCAATTCGGATGATAACATACGCCCAGATACGTACAGTGTAATACGGTTCGAGATTTCACCCGTGCCGGGGTGAAACGGGGCAATCTAAAGACTTTGCACGGCTCCCGGAGGGCGGCGATTCAGCGGCGCCGATCCCCTCCGGGAGCCGCTCTCCCGTTGCTATATCTGATGCCCGGCAATCCTCTCCGCCACACCTCTTGGGGTTACAGCACCCAATTGGGAAAGCCCCAAGAAATGCTGCAGCCCCTTCCCGCGCGGCATCCGCCTCGACAAGGGGTGACGCGTGGGACGCAGTCGAGGGTATCTCGCATTCCTTTTCTTTCTTGGCATGGCCGTCGCGATCGTGGCCCAGCAGCCGCCGGTCTTCATTACGCCAAGACCTTCCAGGGGCGCCGCGGATCGTAAGGCCACCATCCGGGTGGATTCGAATCTGGTGCTGGTTCCGGTGCTCGTTACCGATCGGCATGAACAGCTGGTCACGGGCCTGAGCCGCGAACACTTCCAGATCTTCGACGACAAGATCGAGCAGCAGATCACGCAGTTCTCCACCGAAGATGCACCGCTTTCCGTCGTTCTGGTCTTCGATTGCAGCGGCAGCATGGGCGAAAAGCTGCGCAGGTCGCGTATGGCTGCCGTCGAGTTCATGAAGACGGCGAATCCCGAAGACGAATTTGCGCTGGTCACATTTAACGATTCCGTGCGCCTGGTCTCGCGTTTCGGCGATCCGCCGGAAGACATGCTGAGCCGCCTCGCGTTTATCGAATCCAAAGGGCGGACGGCGCTGCTTGACGCGGTCTACCTGGCCATGAACCAGATGCGGCATGCCAAGTATGCACGCCGCGCGATCCTGGTGATCTCCGATGGCGGCGACAATTCGAGCCGCTACTCGGAAGGGGAAGTGAAAGAGCGCGCGCGTGAGGCCGATGTTCAGATCTATTCAGTAGGGATCATGGAGCCGGCGATGGCGCGCGGCCGGACGCCCGAAGAGTTGAGCGGCGCTGCGCTGCTGGATGAAATCTCGAAGATGACCGGCGGCCGAATGTACGAGATCGACGACGTCGACCAGCTGCCGGGAGTGGCTGCCCAGTTGAGCAGGGCGCTGCGTAATCAGTATGTGCTGGGTTACTCACCTTCCGGTCCCCGCGATGGCAAGCTGCATCGCATCATCGTGAAGCTGGTGCGGCCCGAAGGCACTCCGAAACTGCGAGCTACTTTCCGCCCGAGTTACATCGCCCCCGGAGAGTAGGCAGGCGCCACCGATTGCGATACCTGAAATGAAAAATGAGAAAGGAGCCGCGGCCGGATGTTTTCCGGCCGCGGAGTTGGCGTCAGTCTCCCCGCGATGCGATGCCGCGGTCGACGCCCGAGGCTTGCGCTCGGGCCGCTGAGGCGCCTGGATCCGGCTCCTGGAGCAGTTGGGACAAAGGAGGATTAGTAGCGGAACTACTCTGGTGGGATCGTGGTGCGGAGCTTGTTTTTGAGATACCCATGAGACGATCCTGTTTATACGCTGACCTCGTGGCGCGCGTGAAAGACGGGGACATAGTGCCCTTTAGGGACCTCGATCACCACCGGGTCATGCAGCCCTTCCGACATGTAGTACTTCTTCAGCTTGGCCCGCAGACGCCAGGCCTGGCTGCGAACAATGGTGTCGACCTTGGGATCGTAATCCGGATTCCGTCCGAAGACGGAGACTCCGATGGTTGTTTCCTTCAGGTGGTCAGCCTCGCCGCGAAGAGTGGTGTCGACCACGAACGTCAGTAGCTGGGCCAGCCTTTGACAACCGCTCATCGCCCGGCTCCTGCGTACTCTGTCGACGGCCTTCCACACATCGGAGGCATCGAGTCCTGACGCTCCCACCGAATCCGGTGTCTCGGGAGCGATGTGTTCCTGTTCTCGTTGCGATTCTTGCCTCACGCCACTTACGATGCAGGGGTTTCAACGGCGGTCCCAATTCTTGGTGTTTCATAGGACTGGCTGTCGAAAAGGCAACGTTTCCTCACGGAAGTGGTGGACGAATTTTGCGCCGCGTATGGATACCGTGCATCCGGGTCGCAGTGGTGTTGATTGCGCGAGATACCCGGCGCCGGCTCTCGTCCACGCGCTGATCACGTGCTCTGCGCCCCTTCTCCGCGCCTGATCCGGGAGGGGGCAGCAGCAGGTGCCGGGTACCCGGTAGGCTAAGCCCCCCGCCAACCACCCATCCCGCCTGTACGATAATGGCCTTTTCACATGAAAACCATACTTGTGTGCCTGGCCATGGCAGCGAGCCTTTCCGCGCAGCCCGCAACTCCCACCATCACCGCCAAGACCGCCGTTTACCAGAAGTTGCCCGGCTATTTCCCGCTCTACTGGGATGAGAAGGCCGGCCATCTCTGGCTGGAGATCGATAAGTTCGACACGGAATTCCTCTACGTCGACTCCCTGCCTGCCGGCCTCGGCTCAAACGATCTCGGCCTCGACCGCGGGCAGATCGGCGGCAGCCGCGTCGTGAAGTTTGAGCGCAGCGGCCCCAAGGTCCTGCTGGTGGAGCCGAACTACCGGTTCCGGGCCCTCGGCGGAAACGCCGACGAGCAGCGCTCCGTGGAGGAGTCGTTCGCACAATCCGTGCTTTGGGGCTTTGAGGTAGGGGCGGAAGAGGGCGGCCGGGTGCTGGTCGATGCCACGTCGTTCTACCTCCGTGACGCGCATAACATTCCGCGCTCCATCCAGCGGGCACAGCCGATCGGCGGCGCGCCGCAGGCAGCTAGCGGCCCGGGCGCTCCGCCTCCGGCGCTCTACCGCCTCGATCCTTCGCGGTGTGCGTTCTACCTGCCGCGGACGAAGAATTTCCCGAAGAACACCGAGGTCGAAGCCACCCTCACCTTCGCCGGCGACAATCCGAATCAGTTCGTCCGCGACGTCACGCCTACGCCGGAATCCGTCACCGTCCGCGAGCACCATTCCTTCGTGGAACTGCCCGGCCCCGGCTATCAACCTCGCGCCTTCGACCCTCGCGCCGGATACTTCGGCACCAGCTTTGTCGACTATTCCGCGTCGCTCAATGACCGCATCGATAAGCGCCTCATCAACCGGCATCGCCTGCAGAAGAAGGATCCGAACGCGGCCGTCAGCGACCCCGTCCAGCCGATCGTTTATTACCTCGACCGCGGTGCGCCCGAGCCCATCCGCTCCGCATTGCTCGAAGGCGCGGGCTGGTGGAACCAGGCGTTTGAAGCCGCGGGCTTCCGCAACGCTTTCCGCGTCGAGCTTCTGCCCGAGGGCGCCGACCCGATGGACGTACGCTACAACCTCATCCAATGGGTCCATCGCTACACGCGCGGCTGGTCGTACGGTGCCTCCATCACTGATCCGCGCACCGGCGAGATCATCAAGGGCCAGGTGACTCTCGGTTCCCTGCGCGGCCGCCAGGATTACCTGATCGCCGAGGGGCTGCTGGCTCCCTATGAGCAGGGCAAGCCGGTGCCTCCCGAACTCGAGCGCGTCGTGCTGGCGCGTATCCGGCAGCTCGCCGCGCACGAAGTCGGCCATACGCTCGGGCTCGCGCACAATTACGCGGCCAGCATGAAGAACCGCTCGAGCGTGATGGATTACCCGCCGCCACTCATTCAACTCAAGGGGCCCGGCGCGCCCGATCTCTCGGAGGCCTACGCCACGGGCATCGGCGAATGGGACAAGGTCGCCATCGATTTCGGCTACCGCGAGTTCTCCGCAGGCGCCGATGAGCCCAAGGAACTCGACGCCATTCTTCGCAGCGCCACGAACCGCGGCCTGCTCTTCATCTCCGACGCGGATTCGCGCCCCGAAGGCAGCGCCCACCCGATGGCGCACCTGTGGGACAGCGGCTCGAACGCGGTAGACGAGCTGAATCGGATCATGGAGGTTCGCGGGCGTGCTCTCAGCCGCTTCTCCGCGAACAATATCCGCGTGGGCGAGCCGATGAGCACGCTCGAAGATGTGCTGGTGCCGGTCTACCTGCTGCATCGCTATCAAACCGAAGCCGCCTCGAAAGTGCTCGGCGGGTTGTTTTATACGTATGCTCTGCGCGGCGACGGTCAGAAAGTCACCGAACGTGTGCCCGCCGCCGAACAGCGCCGTGCGCTCGACGCTTTGCTGCGGACGATTCGGCCCGAGACCCTGACTCTGCCCGAAAACATTATTTCGTTGATTCCGCCGCGTGCGATCGGCTACCCGAGGAGCCGCGAAGACTTCCACAATCGCACAGGCCTGACGTTCGATCCGCTGGGCGCCGCTGAATCGGCCGCATCTTTGACCGTGGGGCTGATCCTCAACCCGGAGCGCGACGCCCGCCTGGTGCAATACCACGCGGAGGATGGCAGCCTTCCGGGTCTGGATGAAGTGATCGACCGGCTGCTGGCCGCGACGTGGAAAGCCGAGCCCGCGCTCGGCCTCGGAGGGCAGGTGCAGCGCACCGTCGACTCCGTGGTGCTCTACAACCTGATGGTGCTCGCCGGCAACGAGAAGGCATCGCCGCAGTCGCGGGCCACGGCGCTCGCGAAACTCACGGCATTGCGCGAGTGGGCGAACAGCCAGGCGGCGTCCGACCCCACGCTGAAGGCCTTTTATCAATTCGGCGCGGCCCAGATCCGCCGCTTCGAAAACAATCCCAGGGAGATCGGAATTCCGAAGCCGGCCGAAGCGCCGCCCGGTCAGCCGATCGGAGAAGATGACTACTGGAGCTTTATTCCATGAGCAACGCAGTCAACGATCGCAGGATCGATTACATCGAACTTCCGGCAACCGACATCGCCGCCACCAAGCAGTTCTATAACGACGTGTTCGGCTGGAAGTTCGAGGACTACGGCCCGGACTATACCAGTTTCTTCGACGGCCGCCTGGCGGGCGGATTCACGAAATCCGCCGCGGTGGCCGAAGGCGGCGTGCTGGTGGTGTTGTATGCCGCGGACCTCGAAGCGATATTGGAAAAGGTGAAGTCGGCCGGCGGCCGGATCGTAAAGCAGATCTTCTCGTTCCCCGGCGGCCGGCGGTTCCACTTCCTGGACCCTAACGGCAACCAGCTCGCCATCTGGTCCGAATAGGCTCATTGTGATGTGGGGCGGTCAATCGTGGCCGCAGCCGCCTTTCGAGGCGGCTGGACTCGCTCGAAAGCGAGTCCGCGGGCAGAATTGCCCGCCCCACTGCACACAAGCTACAAAACCGCGTTCTTCGCGATGACCTCTTTATAGAAGGTCGCGCTGAGCTTCGGAATCCGCGCCTGCGTCTGAAAATCCACATAGTGGATTCCGAAGCGCTTGGTGTATCCATCCGTCCACTCGAAGTTATCCATCAGGCTCCACAGGAAGTAGCCTTTCAAGGGGATGCCCTCGGTCACGGCGCGGTGCACGTGGATCAGGTGGTTGCGGACGTACATCACGCGGTCGGTGTCGTACACCTGGCCGTCCGCGGCGCGCACATCGTCGGACGAGCAGCCGTTTTCCGTGATGTAGAGTTCCTTCACGTGCCACAGATCGCGCACGTTGCGCGGCCCCCAGTAGGCGCACTCGGGCCCCAGGTACAGCCAGCCGGACGCCATGTGCGGAGCGGAGGTCGGCCGCGGCACCATCTCATACCCAGCGGGCGAATCGGCTGCGCGCACGTAGGTCGGCGTGTAAATGTTCATTCCGACGAAATCGAGCGGCGTTCCGATAGCGCGCATCTCCGCGGGTGTGAACTTGGGAGCACCGCTTCCCAGGTGCGACAGGTACTCGTCGAGGTACTTGCCTTCCATCACCGCGGTCAGGAAGGGCGCGTTGATCGCGCGCATGGCTTTCTGCGCGGCGGCGACGTGGTCTGCCGTCTCGATGACCGGTACGCAGACCACGGCGTTTTCGGCGATGCCGACGCGCGTCCCCGGTTTCGCCGCGGCCCGCACCGCCAGTGCGCCGAGTCCATGCGCGAGGGCCGCATTGTGCCGCACCTGTGCCAACTGCGCCTCGGCCAGTTGCCTACCCGGAGCCTTCGTGCCCGAGCCGTAGCCTTCGTCGGTAAAGCAGGAGAATTCGTTGATCGTGAAGAAATTCCGGATGCGGTCGGAGAAGCGGCCGGCCACGTACCCAGCGTAATCGGCAAATGCTTTCGAGGTGTCCTTGGACTGCCAGCCGCCGGCGCGGTCTTCGAGCGCCTGGGGCAGGTCCCAGTGGAACAAAGTAGCGTACGGCTGGATTCCCGCCTTCAACAATTCGTCCACCACGCGGTCATAATAGGCGACGCCCGCCGCGTTCGGCCGGCCAGTGCCGTCCGGAAAAATCCGAGACCACGCGAAGGAGAACCGGTACACCGAGATCCTGAGAGATTTCAGCAGCCGGACGTCCTCCTTGTAGCGGTGGTAGCTGTCAACGGCTACATCGCCCGTATCGCCATTGGCTGTCTTGCCCGGCGTGTGCGAATAGGTGTCCCACACCGAGGGCTTGCGGCCATCCTCTGCCGCCGCGCCTTCAATCTGGTAAGCCGCCGTGGCGCAGCCCCAGCGGAACCCCGCGGGGAAACGAAACGACGCGGCGCCGCCGGAAGCTGCCTCCTGCGCAGTCGCGAGCGGTGCCGCCAATGCCGCCGCCGCGACTCGTTTGCCGAGATCTCTTCGGGAAAAAGACATGGATAAACGGACCTCGTACTTATTATTAATCGAATGCTCACCTGCCGTGCGGCCCGGCTATGATACCCTCGAATGATTTTAAGGAGGGGCTCCAAATGGCAAACGTACTGATTACCGGCGCGAGTTCGGGCATCGGGCTGGCGACGGCTCTGGAATTGGCAAGGGCCGGGCACACCGTGTTCGCGACCATGCGCAACCCCGCTCGCGCACCGCAACTTGCCGAGACCGCCAAGGGTGAAGGGCTGCCCATCAGTATTCATACCCTGGATGTCGATTCCGACGAATCCGTCAGGAGGTGTTTCGCCGAGGTCGGCGGCCCGCTGGACGTGCTGGTCAACAACGCCGGTGTGGAGGCCCACGGCTCCATCGAAGAACTGCCGATGGAAGCGTTCCTTGCCACCATGAATACGAACTACTTTGGAGCCGTGCGCTGCATCAAGGCGGTGCTGCCCGGGATGCGTGAGGCGAAGAAAGCCTGCATCATCAATATCAGCTCGGTAGCCGGGAGGATTGCGAACTCGCCGCTGGGGCCGTATAACGCATCGAAGTTCGCCCTGGAGGCGATCAGCGAATCGCTCGCCGGCGAAGTGAAGCCCCACAACATCCGCGTGGCGATCGTGGAGCCGGGAATTCAGGACACGAAGATGGCGCGTTCGATCGAGGAGCCGCCACCCTCGGCCTATCCGCATACCCGCCGGTTCGCGGGCCTCTTCCGCGCCGCTCTGGAGCATCATGTGCCTCCAGAAACAACCGCCGTGGTGATCCGTCACATCATTGAAAGCGGCACGTGGCAGGTTCGGCATCCGTCGGGCCCCGACGCCGCCCCGTTCCTCGGTTGGCGCGCGTCCATGACCGACGAACAGTGGGTCGATTAAAACGCCCAGGAGGACGACGCCTGGTACGAAGCCGTACAAAATACCTTCGGCCTGGACGCGCGTCCGCAGTCGCGGGCCGGCACGGCGGGAAAAGTGTAAGGTCGATCACCGGCCTCGGGCGAAAGCGGTTTAATGGAAAAACCGGGGGGGGATTCCCCCCAAAAAAAACAGTAAGGACCTGACCGGCCGCATCATGACATGGAACAGCGGTGCGGAGCGGATCTTCGGGTATACGGCGGACGAGGCGGTCGGACAATCCGTGACGATGCTGATTCCCGAGGACCGACTGGATGAGGAAGCTCTCGCTTCTTCAGCGGGGGCTCCGTGTCAATCATTTCGAAACGGTCCGCCGCCGCAAAGATGGCAGCCTTCTGGACATTTCGCTGACGATTTCCCCGGTGCGGGACCGGAATGGCCGGATCATCGGTGCGTCGAAAATCGCGAGAGACATTACCGAGCGCAGGTGCGCCGAGCAGCTCCGCGGGCAACTATCCGCCATTGTCGAGTCTTCGGGAGATGCCATCTACATCTACGACTTCGAAGGCAAGGTAGTCACCTGGAATCGCGCGGCCGAAGAACTGTACGGGTACTCCGAGCGCGAGATGGTGGGCCGTCCGATCGATACCCTCATTCCCGCGGATCTTAAAGAGGAAGTACCGAATTTCCAGGGCAGTAAGACCGTCAGAAATCTCGAAAGCCAGCGAGTACGCCGCGACGGAACCGTCTTTCCCGTTCTCCTGACCATCTCGCCGGTCCGGGGCCCGCGGGACGAGGTGGTCGGCGTGTCGGTCATCGCGCGGGATATAAGCGACCAGAAGCAAAGCGAGGAGGCGCTACGGGAAGGCCAGAAACTGGAGAGCCTGGGCTTGCTGGCCGGCGGTATCGCTCATGAATTCAACAACCTCTTGACGGGCGTGCTCGGAAACGCAAGCCTGCTGGCCGGCGACTTGTTTTCCGGTTCTCGCGAATGGGAGATGGCGCAGAGCATCATCGAATCCGCCGAGCGTATGGCTCGCTTGACGTCGCAGATGCTGGCGTATTCCGGGCGGGGCCATTTCGTCATCGAGCGGGTGGACCTTTCGAGGCAGATCGGGCGGATGATCAATCTCATTCACGCATCGATGCCGAAAGAAGTCGAGCTCCGGATGTCGCTGGCAGAGGATCTTCCGCTCGTTGAGGTCGATGCGAGCCAATTGCAGCAGGTGATCCTGAACCTGTTGATCAACGCCGCGGAAGCCGCCGGCGGCAGGGGCGTCGTTCAGGTAAAGACAAGCGTAGAGGTGGTGGGAGAGCAGGAATTGCGCGCCAACCTGGCGCGGACGGAGCCATTGCCCGGGTGCTATGCCGTAGTGGCGGTGGAGGACAACGGTTGCGGGATGGACGAAGGGACGCGAGCACGGATCTTCGATCCGTTCTTCACGACTAAATTCATGGGCCGTGGCTTAGGCCTGTCGTCGGTACTCGGCATTGTGCGGGGACACAAGGGAATCATCACGGTGGACAGCACGCCGGGCGCCGGTACGACGGTGTGCGTCTATTTCCCGATTGCGGAGATCCACCACCCGGCGCCGCCGGTCAGAGCCAGGGAGAATCAGGCGGTTACGGTGCTGATTGTGGATGACGAGGAGGTGGTCCGCCAAACGGCGGGGCGCGCCCTGCGCGGGCTCGGGTACGAAGTGATTACAGCGGCGAATGGGGTAGAGGCCCTCCACATTTACGCCGCTGAGGCGCACCGGATCAACGTAGTTCTGCTGGATACGATGATGCCGGTGATGGGCGGCGAGGAAACACTACGCCGGCTGCATGAGACATGGCCGGAGGCGACCGTCCTGGTGATGAGCGGCTACCAGGAATCCGAAGTCCGGGAGCGGTTTGGCGGGAGGACCGCCGGTTTCTTGCAAAAGCCCTTCACTGCTGGGCAGCTCGCCATCAAGATTCATGCCGCTCTCCGCTCCAGCAGCACCTGACGAAGGGCGGGTGGGATTGCCGTCCGGATGTGCCGCGGATCATCGAAGACCGGATTCCAACGCGATTGTTTGTAACCTTTCCCGAAATCGCTGGTATCTAGGCTGACGACGAACTATAGGGGGAGAGCGACGTGTCGCCCGCCCCAGGTTCGCGTCCGGCAAGGAGGATTCGATGAAATCAATACTGACGAGTGCCGCCTGGATTGGGCTGGCCGCTTCCATCTGCGGCACACCCCTATTCGCCCAACTGCGCGACAACACCGAGAAACAACTGACCTGCGCCAACGGCAACTCCGATAACGATCGCGCGCGCCACTGTGAGATTCGCGAGCAGACGCCTCCGTCGGCAGGCAGTCTGAACATCGACGCGAGCCGGAACGGTGGCGTTTCCGTGAAGGGCTGGCTCCGCGGCGACACGCTTGTTCGCGCGCGAGTCGAAGCCTCCGGCGATACGGAAGCCGAAGCGGCCGGCATTGCAAGCCGCGTCATGATCGACAGTTCGGGCGGGCAGGTGAAGACCAGTGGGCCGGATTCCGGGGAGAACTCAGGGTGGACGGTCAGCTACGAGATCTTTGTTCCGCAGACCACCGATCTGACAGTCAAGGCGCACAACGGCGGAATCTCGATCTCCGATGTACACGGTCAGATCCACTTCGATGGCCATAATGGTGGCGTGCACCTGGCGCGCGTCGCCGGCGACGTGAGCGGCGCGACCGTGAACGGTGGAATTCAGGTCGAACTGGCCGGCACCATGTGGGAAGGGCGGCAGATGGAAGTCAGCACGAAAAACGGCGGCGTCACGATCACGATGCCCTCGTCATACTCCGCCCACATACAGGCGGAGACCGGAAACGGCCGAGTCCAGTCGGATTTTCCGCTGCCGCTCGAAGCCAGTACGAGGCCCAAGAGATTGGATCTGAATCTCGGCAACAGCGGTCCGCTGATTCACGTGACGACAGTGAACGGCGGTGTGAGACTGAAGCGGGAAGACGCCCAATAGAGCCGAGCCTTTTGATGGTGGGCCCGTGCAGACTCGAACTTGAATTTCTATTGCAACAAAAGGACTTGTTCCGGATTTGGCCCATTCAGGCCCAATTGATGCACAGTTTCCCGCTGTGTTATCCTGTGAACTCGTGGGCTTGTAGCTCAGTTGGTTAGAGCGCCTGCTTGACACGCAGGAGGTCACAGATTCGAGTTCTGTCAAGCCCACCATCCTTCCGGCACTTGGCAACTTGGCTCCGGCCTTGAAAGCCGTCACGCGATCTTCAAATCTTCAGCGGTACCGGAACATTCGTGGTGTTCCTTTGGTCCAATAAAGTGTGATCACTGCTCGAAGACCGACGGTTGCGCTGATTGCTGAGGTTGAGACGGCAAAGGACATCCGCATCCGGCCGGGGCAACCGGACGTGGAAAACGAAACGCCCCGAAAGCACGGCGAAGCGGTGCTACGGGGGACGGACGAGACTTTCCCCCGCCAGACGAATTTGGGCCCGTAGTGAACTTACCGCGCTTTTCTGCGCTTGGGAGCGGTGGAGTTGGCGGCATCGGCCAGGACCCTGAGCGCTCGGTTAACGGCCTCCGCATTGGGAAACAGGATCGCGAGATCGGGTTCAATCAGCACCAGATTCGTTCCCGCAGCGGCGCGCCGGTAGTATTTTCCCCGCACACCACACTTCAGTTTCGAGAGATCGTATTCGGGCCGCAAGTCGTTTGACTTAACCGTTGGTTCCTTCTTCATACTGTTCGCGTTCGGTTCGTGTAGCTAGGCGCGCGCTAATAATCCGAATCCGCCTTCGGCGCTCGCAATGGGATACGAACACGAGATGCCCCTTCATTGTATAGCCGATGGTGATTTCCCGGCGTTCCTCCTTCGAATGATCGGGGTCCGGAAAGGTGGTCGCGAGCGGATCGAGGAACACCGTGGCCGCGTCTTCAAAGCCTATGGCGTGTTTGTTGAAGTTGGCCGCTGCCTTGCGTGCGTCCACTCAAAAGTCACGCTGGCAGTTTATCTCATCGCACCATCGATTACGGACAGGCCCTTTTTTCAGCCGTTAGGAGATCGGAAACACTTATCCTTTGCATTTCACAATGACGAGGAGATGATCGTAGCGGGGCACCCCCTCCGATCACGTTACGGCTCCACTACCGAAAGAATCGTCGCGGGAGCATTCCCCTCCAGACGATTGTTCACGAACAGGAACAGGAACTCGCGATTCTCCCGCGCGCGGCCGATCAGGACCCGCATCGATTCGCGCGCCTCGGGGTTCGGATCCTGCACCTCGCGGTACGGGGCGAAGCGATCCACCGCCTCCTCGTACACGCGCCCCCGCCGCAGCAGCGCCCGGCACACCTGGAAATCCGCGGTCGCCGAATCCGGAATCGCCAACTGCACGCGCAACTCGGGCATCCGCGACCACGCATTGTAGACGTGCGCGACACGGTGGCTGCGCAGGCAGGAGAAGTAGTCTTTCTCCAGGAAATCCGGATTGCGGATCTCCACGGCGTAGCGGAACTCCGGCGGCAGCCCGGCGAGGAACGGGTCCAGGCGGTCGAGGAATTCGTGGGTGTCTGCGAAGCTGCGCTTGCCGAAAGTACCGAACTCGAAGATCAGGACCGCGGTCTTCTCGCGGTACGGCAGCAGAGGACGCAGAAACATTTCGCGGAATACGGCCAGGTCGAGAAATGCCTCGTTCTCATGCCCGGCCTGCGGGCCGTACCGCGCATGTTCGGGAAAGATGCGGCAGGTGATCTGCTCCGGCACCTTGAATGCGAATTGGAAGCCTGCTGGCGTTTGCGAGAACAGCCGCCGCCAGAAATCTTCGGTGGGGAACTGGTAGAACGCGAAGTCGCCGCAGACCGCCGGGAAGACTTCGGAGTACTCTTTCAGGCACTCGGCTTCGAAGGTCTTGCGCGAAAACTTGCCTCGCGAAAGGTAGCGCTCGCGCGAATAGATCTGGCCGAGCCAGCCTTCGTACTTCCAGGAACTGCCGCCGATATAGATGCCGCGCGCGGCCAGCTCCCGCAGACGCGCCGCCAGCCCGTCGCGGTCGAAGCCGGAGGGTTCGTCGAAGAGCGAGCCTACCATGCCTGCGACGCGCGGAAGTAATACGGATCCGCGCCGGCCTCGATCATGCCGTTCGGGTTCAGCCGGATGAAGACCGGTGCCGCGCCGCTGGCATACCGCGACCTTATCTCGACCTTGTGGCCGCGCCGTTCAAGCTCTGTCACCACGGCCGCCGGCGTCCGCTCATCCAGCAGCAGACTGCCGGGACTCATCGCGTGATTATCGAAGCTCGAAACCAGGTGCTCGGTCTGGAAACGCGGCGCCTCCACCGCCTGTTCGGCATTCATGCCGAACTCGGTGGCATTCAGCAGAACCTGCAGCAGTGCCTGGTCCTGATTGTCGCCGCCCGGAGTCGAAAGCGTGATCAGCGTATTGTCCGGACCCGTGACCAGCGTAGGACTCAGGGTCACTCGCGGACGCTTGCCGCCCGCCAGTTCGTTCGGATGTCCCGGCACCAGCAGGAAACTCTGCGCGCGCTGCGTGAGCGGAATGCCGGTATCGCCCGCGATCACCGGCGGCATCCACGCGCCCGAAGGCGTAATCGAAATCGCCACGCCGTCTTTGTCGATCGCGTCCACGCAAGTAGTGTCCTTCGCCAGCAGCGCGTCGGGAATCTTGTACCGGTCGATCTGCGAGTAGAACGGATGCTTTGGCGGATTCGGCTCCACGTCGCCGGGGCGGAAATCGAGCGACGCCGCGGTGCTGATCAGCTTCCGCCGCTCGGCGCCGTACTCCTTCGAGAGCAGGCGTTCGGCCGGAATCTTCACGAACTTCGGATCGCCGTAATAGGTGTCGCGGTCGGCGTAGGCCAGTTTCAGCGCTTCCACCAGGTTGTGGATGTACGGCCGCGGAATTGAGCCGCATATCCGCGAGGTCGAAGCCTTCCAGGATGTTGAGCGCCTCGATCATCGAAGGCCCCTGGCTCCAGAAGCCCGGCTTATAGACGGTGTAGCCGTGGAACGTAGTGGAGACCGCCGGCTCCGGCTCCAGGCGGAACGCGGCCATATCTTCGTAGCGCAGCAGCCCGCCGTTCTGACGGGAGAACGCGTCGATGCGGTGGGCGATATCGCCCCGATAGAAGTAATCGCGCACTGCGTCGATCGCCTTGGCGCGGCTTGCCCCGGCGGCCAGCGCCTTCTTCTCGACCTCCGCCATCGAGCGCAGGGTGCGAGCCAGGTCCGGCTGATGGAAGATGTCGCCGACCTTCGGAATGTGCCCGTCCGCCAGGTAGACGCGCCGCGAAGTGGGCCACTCTTGCAGATACCTCACGCTGCCCGCCAGCGCCATCGCGCGCATTTCGTCGACGGGAAAGCCGTCGGCCAGCTCGATCGCGGGTTCCACCGCTTCGCCGAACGACTTGGTGCCGAATTCCCGCAGCGTCACCAGAGCCGCGTCCACCATGCCCGGCACCAGCGCCGAAAGAATTCCCGCCACCGGCACCCAATCCTTCAGGCCGCGCTCTTCGGGCGGATCCAGGATCTCGTCCGGCTGCAGCTTGTGATGACGGAAGAAGTCGGCCGTCGCCAGTTTGGGCATGGTGCCGACCCCGGCGATCGCCCACACCTTGCCCTCCTTCGTGCGAACCAGGATGGGCGACTCGCCGCCGAACCCGAAGTGCGAGAATTCGCACACGGATGCGGCCAGCATCGTCGCGATCCCGGCATCCACGGCGTTGCCGCCGCTGAAATACATCCGCATGCCGGCCTCGGTGGCGTATTCGCTTCCCGCCGCCACCGCGCCGCGCGTGCCCCGCGATGGAACGCGTAATGTACGGGTCGAGGATTGGCGTTGCGCCAGTCCCCCTGCCGCGACCGCCAGAAGCACCACCGCCATCCTGAGTTTCATAACGATGGCTCTATTGTAGGAGAATCGGCCGCGCCGCCGCAGGCAGTATAATTGGGATGTTTGTGAAGCCCGAAGGACCGCAGCCCGAGATCGCGCCACCGGCCGAAGAAGAGCCCATGCTTTACTGCCCGGTCTGTTCGACGCGCCTGACGCCGCGGAAGTGCAAGCTACTGTGCGAAAAGTGCGGCTATTATATGAGCTGCGCCGATTACTATTAAGCCATCATGTCTGACCTCGCTGCGCTGCTCGAACGATACCGTCGCGGACCCGAATTGCTGGCCGTGGTCCTCACCGGAGTTTTCGGAGAAGAAGAGGATTTCGCCGCCGCACCCGGCAAGTGGAGCATTCGCCAGATCGTCGCGCACCTTGCCGACGCCGAACTGGTCGGCGCCCACCGTTTCCGCCAGGTGTTGGCCGAAGACAATCCGACGCTCATCGCGTACGATCAGGACGCGTGGACCCGCAACCTCGACTACGCCCGCCGGAAGCCCAAGCAGTCGCTCGAAACGTTCCGCCGCATCCGCGCCGAAAACTACGAACTGCTGAAGGACCTGCCTGCCGCCGCCTACGATCGGACCGGCAACCACTCCGAAAACGGACCGATGACTCTGCGCCGCCTGCTTGAAGGCTACGCCGGCCATGCCGAGAGCCACGCCCGCCAGTTGCAGGAAATCCGCGAAACGTATAAGCAGGCCAAGGGAAAGAAGTAAATCCGGGCAGCGCCGCGCGCGTTACACTATTCGTCATGCCGCAGTCTTATCCTCCGCTCCAGGCGCCGCCGCGCCTTCTCTTCGGGCCCGGTCCCGGTCTCGTCGCACCGCGCGTCTATCAGGCCATGGGCCAGACGGTCGTGGGGCACCTGGATCCTTTCTTCTTCCAGGTGGCCGGAGAGATCCGCACTCTGCTCGGCTACGCCTTCTCGACGAAGAACGACTTCAATATCGCGGTGTCGGGTACCGGTAGTTCCGGCATGGAGACGGCGGTTGCCAATTTTGCCGAGCCGGGCGCGAAGTTCGTCGTCCTCTCGAACGGCTTCTTCGCCGATCGGATCGCCGAAATGGCGCGCCGCCAGGGCGCGGTAGTCGCTGTGCACTCGCAGGAGTGGGGCACGCCGTTCGACCCGCAGCAGGCACGCGAGTTCATCCGCCGCGAACAACCGCAGATCGTGGCGTTTGTGCAGGCGGAGACCTCGACCGGCATGTACAATGCGGCCAAACCGCTGTGCGAAGCCGCTCACGAAGCCGGCGCGCTGGTAATCACCGATTGCGTCACTTCGCTCGGCGGCATGCCGGTGCTGGTGGACGAAAACGGCATCGACATCGCCTATAGCTGCACGCAGAAAGGTTTGGGATGCCCTTCCGGGCTCGCCCCCGTGACGGTTTCTCCGAACGCCATCGAGCGGCTGAAGTCGCGTAAGACGCCGGTGCAGTCCTGGTATCTCGATCTGCAGTTGCTCGACGCATACTATACCGGCCGCAAGTATCATCACACAGCCTCCGCCACGATGTTCTATGCCCTGCGCGAAGGCTTGGCCATCATCGCGGAGGAGGGTCTGGAGAACCGGTGGGCGCGGCACCAGAAGAATCATCGGGCCTTCGTTGCCGGCGTCGAAGCCATGGGCCTCGAGATGCACGTCCAGGATCCCGCCAACCGCTTGTGGACGCTGAATACGCCGCGCGTCCCCGCCGGTGTTGACGATGCCAAGGTGCGGCAGTACCTGCTCGAGCAGCGGAACATCGAGATCGCCGGCGGCTTCGGCCCGCTGGCCGGTAAGGTCTTCCGTGTCGGCGTGATGGGCTACGGCTCTACCGCCGAGAACGTGCTGCTGATTCTCGAAGCTCTCGGAGCGGCGCTGCGCCACGCCGGGTACACGCCCGCGTCGGACGGTTCCGCAGCCGCGGAGCGAGTGCTCTCGGCTTCGGCGTAAGTGCCAGCCACGCGCTCCGTTGAAGACGCTGTCGGATGACGGTCTGTCCGTGATCCGGCGGGGTATGCCTCCCGGCCCAAACTTGAGGGGGGCCGTTTCCGAAACTTCCTGCGCGCGGCCACGCGGCGGACGTCTCATGCTCAGACAGTCGCCCGCGTCGTCCAGGAGGCATGGCCTCCTGGCCTGCCCAAGCGCGCGAGTCTTCTAAGGATTCCTCTGCAATTGAAGGCAGGCGATGGCGTATAGAGGCCAATGCGATCCAATGGCAGGGAGTGGGTTTACGATCCTTTCGCGCCGGTCTACTTGTCCGCTAACACCTATCGGGAACTGACATCGGAAGAGCCGTCCTCCTGATTTTTTTCGTAGCCCGTTTCTTCTCTCCCGAAATTGTTCACGGCCTCATGACCTCAATTGGTCGGCTATTGTACTCTGATTGCTTGGGAGACACATGTGAAACCGGAATCGCGAGTGCTGTTCACGCTGGCGGCCGTTGCGTCGGTTGTCTGCGGGCAGGGCCGGTCAGGTTCAATCGTGCCATTCTCTCTTGCCTGGAGCGAGGGCAAATGCGTCGGTTGCAAGACTGCCGCTCAACTTGGCCGGGTTCAGTTTATCAGCCGGAGTGACGTGTGGGGCGTTGGTTTCAATTTCGGGCCTCCCGGCTCACAGGGGTCAGGAGATTTCGTCGTCGTTCACACTGAGGACGCGGGTCATACATGGAGAGAGATCCCTCAGACTCGTCAACACGCTGGAGACCTGGACGGCCCTCCGGCCTTTTCGTTCCTCGATGCAGCACGCGGCTGGATCGGGTGGTGGGACCCGACGGATGAGCCGAAGTTGATCCGAACGCGGGACGGCGGGCAGCATTGGCAAGGGGTGTCTCAGGAGCTCTTGCAAAAGGTTCGCTTCTTCGACGATAGTCGCGGGTATGGAACTGCAGTCACTAGTTTTCTCCGCACCAGCGACGGCGGTCGAAGTTGGACCGCGACTGAGATTCCACACATTCGTTTCATCGACCGTATGTTATTCCTGACGCCCGACGTCGG
Source organism: Terriglobia bacterium (assembly GCA_963796675.1). GTDB lineage: Bacteria > Acidobacteriota > Terriglobia > Bryobacterales > Bryobacteraceae > CAWCDJ01. Next base: position 44,300 of record CAWCMS010000005.1, on the reverse strand, counting down.
ATGGCTTGCAGGAACCGATGGCACAGCGTTCTTTGTGTTTCGAACAATCAATGGAGGCCGCGATTGGGAAGAGTCTCGAACCACACCAGCGGTAGAGTTGGCCGAAGTGCGAGACCTGTTCTTTCTCGATGAAAACCGTGGGTGGCTCATCACTTGGCATTTCAACGATAGCGGCACATATCTATTTTCCACTGTCGATGGCGGAAGGAACTGGACACCCGAGCCTGATTCGTCCTTTCAAGGAAAGGGTAAATGGGCGGGTGTGGTGCGCTTTGTTTCAGAAAGGAAGGGATTCGTCTTCGATGACGAGTCCAATCATCACAATCTGATCTATACAACCGATGGTGGCGGGAACTGGCACAGGCAAGCACTGCCGCAATCCATCTACGATTGTCAAGTTTTCGAAGGAGATCTATTGTGCAGTTCTGGAGGCGGGCCGACTGGATTCCGACTCTTAAGCCTGCATCCGAAATAACTTGGGCCGGATTTCTGATAAGCGGGCTGGTAACGCCGCTATCGGAGATTGACCGGGAAGGCGGCATCCTGGCAGGGTCATTCTCCGGTAACGTCACTATTCCCATCCCGCCCTGCGGCCACAAGTACGTCATACATAGCCCGTCCAGCGGGCGAATCGAGTTTCGGGACGCCAAGGACTTGGACGGTCATCCACTGCCATGCTGAGTACGGGACGAGTGGCAGGGAAACAGAAATGAGGACTGCGGCCAGGAGCGCCCGGCTATGCGCTGATAAGGACCGCCTTGCGGTGAGGGCGAGAACGCCAACGCTTAGGCCCCATACCGCTGCGCTAATGCTGAAGAGGGAGCCGAATATTAAGAGAGCGGGCATCGTATGAGCAATGCTGAAGCCCACCATCTGTGGCCCCTCATGCCAAGTCAGTAGCGTCATCTCCCAAACGAGTCGGATAGTCCATGGCAAGCTCCCAGCCAAGAGGCACAGGCCACAAGCATGCATGCCTGGAGATAGGGCCGTTCCGCCATCGAACGCAATTGTAACCCCTCGGCAGAACCAGTGCAGAAGCTCGAGCCTACAATAGCCGCTTTCCGACAATCCTTGAGAAACGCCATGATCGGAGCGGTGAACAGCCGAGGTCCGGTTCGAGCTGCCAAGATTGAAACGCCACGATAGGTTGCGTCAGGACACGCAGCCCGCAGCACCGGCAGACAAACGACTACTTGGTGCGTCTGGCTGGGTTGCATTTGCTGGAACTCTGAAACAGAGCGGCTTCGGGATGGCACGTCAGCACCCCGAGCTACGCGTGTGTGTCAAACGCAAAGGCGGGCTGGCCAGGAGGCCCGCGCCACCTGAATTTCGGGCGCTACAGCGTGTAAGTGTGGAAGATGTATAAGTAAGTCGGACTCACTCCCGGCGTGGTGTTGCGGATGAAGTCTCCCGCAAAAAAGCGGCCGTAACCGGCGCCGAACGTGTAGTGGCCGAACTTGTAGGTCCCGAACAAATCGCTCTCCTGACCGACATGGCGTCCGGCGGTACCCGCCAGAGACTGCGCGATCACCTTGCCGGAGCTGTTGTATAGGGCGTCTTTCCGGCTGGCCAGCCAATCATTGTCGCAGAGCAACGTGACGGCGAAATTCTTCGTTACCGCGAATGTGGCCGACGACCGCAGGTTGTGCAGATTTCGCCAGCCGAACAGATCTTCGTGGCCGAACTTATCGTGGTTGGCCGCGTATAACTGGTCGAACGTGCCGGAGTGAGTCAGGTCGGCGGGGTTGCCGGTTCCGGAAGCGTACTTGTACTCGGCCGTTATGTTCAGTGCGCGGCCGCCGATGGTCCACTGTCGTCCCACGAGGCCGTAGAACGCGCGAGCGCTCAGATCGGCCGGTCCTACTTTGCCGGTCTGGAACGCTGCTTCGGTGCTGTAGGTCCAGTTGGGTGCGAGCGGACCGGCGAGGCGGAAGCCAAACGTATCGACTGTCAGTTTGTTGGTTCCGGCCGCACGCGAACCGCCGGTGAATCCGCCGGGCGCGTTCTGGTCGTGCCGCAGGATGTAAGTCTCGAGCAGGCTTTTGCGGAAGAGGCCGGGGAACGAGTCGTACGTGCCCCACACGCGGTCGCCGAGCTCGGGCCGGTTGAATTCGCCGATCCGCACCTTGGCCGGAGAGACCATCAGCAGTTCGATCCGCGCCTTGCGGGCGCGCCAGTAGAAGCGCGCGTGGTCATAGGTGCGCGCCAGGGCGCTCCATTGTGGGACGCCGATCAGCCGGCCTTCGCCGTAGCTGACCATCATGCGTCCGGCGGTCATGCCGAAACCGGTCTTGGCGGCGGGGAAGAGCTCGATGTAACCCTCTTGCAGATCGGCCGGATCGCGCACAGTGTTCGGCGCGTTGGAGCCGTACCACGGAGCGCGCGAATCCTGCACCATTCCCGAAAACTTCAGCCACGAAACCGGGACATAGGCGAGGCCGATCCGCGTGCGGTACAAGCCGGTCTCGATATCGGAGTCCTTAAAGTTATTGCCGGTGCGATCTTCGTAGCGGCCCCTCTGCTCGACGGTGAGGGTCAGGCGTCCGCCGCTCATTTCAGAGATTGCGTTCGCCACCTTCTCTCCGGGGTCCCAATCCTGGGCAGAGAGGCTGCTCGCGAGAAGTGCCAGGAAGATCCAACGCCGCATGCCGGGCCCTCAGGAAAGGATGCGCTCCAGGTTGCCGCCCAGGATCAGGCGTGCGTCCGCGGCGGCGATTCCCATCTCCGCCAGGGTCCGCGTCTGCTCGTCGAAGATGGCGCGGTGCCAGCCCCGAGGAAAGAAGGAAGAGTCGGTTCCAAAGAGCAAACGCTCGGGACCGAGCACCGCGAGCGCTCGCCGGAAAACGGCCTTGAGGTCGAGCTCCTCGTACCGCATCCAGGAATTGCTGCTCGAGGTATCCAGGAAGACGTTCGGGCAGAGGTCCGCCAGCATCAGAGCCTCGCGAAAATAGCCCGCGCCGAAATGCGGAACGATGAAGTGGACCTGCGGAAAGCGCAACGCCACCGCGTGCAGATCGAGCGGGTTCGAATAGCGCATGTCGAACGGCGAGGGCAGCCCCAGCTTGCGCCGAACCCCAACGGTCAGCACGCCGCAGTGCACAAACACCCCGCAGCCCGCGGATTGCGCACGTTCGAGCAGTGCACTCACGCGGTCATCATGCACGGAGAAGCGGTGCATCGCGGGAAACAGACAAATGGCCGCGAGGCCCTCGATCTCCGCTGCCGAAGGGGCTGCCGGGTTGACCATGGCGAAGGGATAGAATCGCCCAGGGACAGCCTCGGCCGCACGCCGCACCGAGGCCGCGTCGCCCGGAACGCTGGCAATAATCGCGGCCCGTGCCACCCCGTGGCGATCGAGTTCGTCCGCCCAGGTGCGCGCCAGCGCCGCGGCGTCTTCGGGCGGAGCGGTCCAGCCCAGTGCCGAGGCGGCCTGCTGCGCGTCTTTTCCGGAAGGCGCGCCGAGCGAGGCATAGAACGGGTACGAGAAGAAGTGAGTATGCGCGTCCTCGACGGCGTACTCACCCCAGGGAGTTTGCATCGGGTTTGTTCCAGTGGGTGAGGCCCGCGGCCAGAGCCAGTTGCGTGAGACCCGCGACGTTGTTCACGCCCAGCTTCTTCATCATCGTTTTCCGGTAGCTCCGCACCGTCTGCAGGCCGAGATCGAGCAGCACGGCGATTTCCTTGCTCGTCTTGCCCTCGGCCACCAGCCGCAGCACCTGCAGTTCGCGCGGCGAGAGCGATTCGAGCGGACTGCGGTCGTGGGTTTCCAGATCTCCGCGCTGAATGCGCGTCAGCAGCCGGTCGGATACCTGCGAACTCAGGTACGATCCGCCCCGTGCCACCGTCCGCAGCGCATCCACCAGTTCGGTCGACGATGCCTTCTTCAGCACGAACGCCCGGGCGCCCGAGCGGATCGCGCTCACCACGGAGTTTTCATCGTCGTACATCGAAAGGATCACGACCTTCACGCCCGGGCAATGCCGCAGAAGCTCCGTGGTCGCTTCCACGCCGTTCATGCCGGGTAGCCCGATGTCCATAAGGACAAGGTCGGGGTTGGCCTTCTTGCAGAGCTGGACCGCGTCGCTGCCGTTTTCCGCTTCGCCCACCACGCGGAATTCGCCGCCCCGCTCCAGAATCGTGCGCACGCCGTCGCGCACCAGCTTGTGATCATCGACAAGAACAATGTCGAAAGCCATATTGAGTGTCAGTGCGACCTGGAAGTTTCCGCTCTCACCGTTGTGCCCGTGCCTGGATGGCTGACAATCGACAAGTCCAGACCAGCCTGTGCGGCGTAGTGCTCCATGCTTAAAAATCCCAGCCCCCTGCGCCCGGACGTCAGATCGCCCGGGTCGAACCCCTTTCCGTTGTCCTTCACCTCTAAAAATGTTCCGGTACGTGAGGACTTTATCGCGATTTCAATCGCTGAGCAACCGGCGTGCTGCACGGAGTTCTCGACGGCTTCCTGTGTGATGTGAAACAGGGCCTGTGCGATATCCGGTTCGAACTTGAGCGAGGGATCTACGTTCAATCGCAGGCTCCCGGAGAACCGGCCCCGCAGCCTGGTAGAGAGCCTGTCGAGCGCCGCCCGCAGGCCCGTCCGTTCCACCGCCGAAGGGTTCAGCGCGTAGCTGTACTCCCGGGTGTCCCCCATGATCTCTTCGAGAATTGCCTGCATCTCGCCGATCCGGGAGCAGACCTCGGGCGCCGACTCCTCCAGTTCCATGCGGATGAGGTCGAGCTGCAGGCCGAGAGCGGTCAGATTCTGTCCGATCGAATCGTGAAGGAACCTGGAGAGCGTGTTGCGTTCAAATTCCATTGCCTTCAGAGCCCCCAGCACCGAATGCCGCAGCTCCTGCTCCGCGCTGCCCCACGGGTTGACTTCGAGGGCCAGCCCGCCCGCATAGCGAATCTCGCTTTCGGCCGCCACCGGGGTCACCAGAATGTTATAGCTGTTACCGCTGCTGCGATGGCGCAGGTGCAGGCTCTCGCCGTGGAAGACGCGGTCCAGGCGCGAGCTCCAAAGGGCGGCGGTCTCCGCGGGAACCTGTTTCCCGAGGATTGCGCCCTGCAGTTCGCCGGCGTCCCTACCGAAGATGGCGCGAGCGTCTCCGTAGATGCGAGCGAACATGCCTTGCCGGTCGATCAGCCAATGGCATACCGCGCTCTGTTGCAGCAGGAGTTCACCCAGGCACGGCTCCGGCATAGCGCGGCTCAGCGCTTGCGCGCAACCACCTTGTGGGCCGCGGCCATCACGTCACGAGCCACCAGGCCGTACTTCTCGAGCAATTCTTCCGGCTGGCCGGATTCCGCGTAGCGGTCGTGAATCCCCACGAACTCCATGGGGCAGGGATGCGTCTCCGCCACCACCTGCGCCACCCGAACACCGAGTCCGCCATCCACCAGGTGCTCCTCCGCCACCACGATCGCGCCGGTTTCGGACGCCGCCCTGGCGATCGCGTCGCGATCGAGCGGCTTCACGGTGTGCATATCCACCACCCGCGCCGAGACGCCCTCGTGCCGCAGCGTCTCGGCAGCGAGCAAAGCCTGCGCCACCAGCAGTCCGTTGGCGATGATGGTCACGTCCGTGCCTGCGGCCACTTCGATCGCCTTGCCGATCTCGAACTTCTGGTCCGGCGCGTAGATCACCGGCGCCTTGGGCCTGCCGGTACGAATGAAGACCGGCCCCACGTATGCCGCCGCGGCCCTTACCAGGGCCTTGGTGGACGCTTCGTCCGCCGGTGCCATCACCACGAAGCCCGCCAGCGAGCAGGCCAGCGAAATTTCCTCGATGCTCATCTGCGACGGGCCGTCTTCGCCGATCGAGATGCCGCTGTGCGTTCCCACCACCTTCAGATTCACCTTGGGGTAGGCTGCGCACGCACGGAGCTGCTCGAAGCCCTTGTTCATCACGAACGCCGAGAAGCTGGAAACGAACGGAATCTTGCCGGCCAGCGCCATCCCCGCGCCCGCCGCGACGGCGTTGGCTTCGGCGATTCCGAACGAAAAGAACCGCTCGGGAAACTCCTTCGCGAAGTAGACCGTCATGGTCGACTTCGACAGGTCGGCATCGCACACCACGATATCGGGGTTTTCGTGTCCCAGTTCCACCAGCGTGCGCCCGAAAGCTTCGCGCGTGGCCGGACCGAGCTTGATCTCGAACTGAATCGGTTGGGGCGTGGTTTGTGTCGCCATGTTATTGCAGCTCCTGAAGGGCCAGTTTCACCTGGTCGGGGGTCGGCGCCGTGCCGTGGAACTTCGGATTGTTCTCCATGAACGAGACGCCCTTGCCTTTGATCGTGTGGGCCACGATGCAGGTGGGCTTTCCCTTGGTGGTTTCCGCCTCGGCCAGAGCGCTCTCGATGGCCGTCAGGTCGTGGCCGTCGATCTCCAGCGTGTGCCAGCCGAAGGCCCGCCACTTCTCCGCCAGGGGCGCGACTTCCATGATGTCCTTCACGAAGCCATCGAGTTGAATGCCGTTGTAGTCGACAATCGCGACCACGTTATCCAGCTTGTGGAACGCGCCAGACATCGCCGCTTCCCAGATCTGGCCTTCCTGGATTTCGCCATCGCCCAGCAGCACATAGCTGCGCGATGCGCGCTTGTCGAGCCGAGCCGCGAGGCCCATCCCGATTACCAGCGAGAGTCCCTCGCCGAGCGAGCCGGTCGATGCTTCGAGCGCGTGGATGAACCGCACGTCCGGGTGGCCCTGGTAGACCGAGCCGTAGCGCCGAAGCGTGTTCAGCTGGTCCAGCGGCGTTTCCGCGTACCCCGCCTCCGCCATCACGGCGTAGAGTACCGGCGCCGCGTGACCTTTGGAAAGGATGAACCGGTCGCGATCCGGCCACGTCGGGTTCTTCGGGTCGATCTTCATATGGTTGAAGTAAAGCTCCACCAGAAGTTCGACCGCCGAGAGCGAACCCCCCGGGTGCCCCGACCCGGCGGCCCCGATCATCTCGACGATTTCCCGCCGGACGCGCTTAGCGATTTGCTGTAATTCCGCAAGAGATTTAGCCATGAGAGAACGTTTTCATTCTATCGATTCCGCGGGTGCGGAACAATCGCGCCGTAACCGGCGTATCTTCCAAGGCGGAGGTGGCACATGTTTTGCGACCGTTGCGGAACCCATCTGAACGAAAACCAGCGCTTCTGTTCGTCCTGCGGCAAGCCGGCCGGGACACTCCCGATGATGCCGGCGCAGGGCCGCATCGCCGGACACGTCCGGATGCTCGGCATCCTGTGGCTGGCGCTCTCGGTATTCCGCCTGATTCCGGGCCTCTTCCTGTTGAGCTTCTTTCACCATGGGATGTGGGGCATGTTCCGGCCGGAGATGCCGGGCTTCGTGTTCGGGCTGATGCGCGGGCTGGGTGTGCTCCTGCTGGCCGGAGCCGTCATCGGCATCATGGCGGGATGGGGCTTGCTGGAACGACAGCCCTGGGCGCGCATCCTTACCATCGTACTCGGCTTCCTGAATCTGCTCGATATGCCGTTCGGCACCGCGCTCGGAATCTACACGCTCTGGGTGCTGCTGCCGGCCGGGTCGGAAGAGGAGTACCGGCGGATTTCGCGGGTGGCTTAACGCGGCGCGCGCCGCGCTATAGAATGCGGACATGCCTGTACTGACTCGCCGCGACCTGCTGTGCAGCGTGGCCGCCGTCCCGCTCCTGCGCGCCGCCGCATCGAAACTCAAGATCGGTGTCACCGATTGGAACCTGCGCCTGGGCGCGAATCCGGAAGCCGTGCCTCTGGCGGCAAAGTTGGGTTTCGATGGAGTGCAGGTCTCCTTCGGGCGGAAGATCGAGGGGAACAAGCTGCCGTTGGATCGCCCCGAAATCCTCGCCCGCTACCGCGCGCTTTCCGCCGAGCACCGGATTCCACTCGACGGCACCTGTGTCGATAGATTGCACGATAACGGGCTGAAGAGCGATCCGCTGGCCGTCCGCTGGGTGAGCGACTCCATCCGCATGACCAAGGCGCTCGGTACCAAAGTTCTGCTCCTGCCATTCTTCGGCCGCTGGGCGATCGAAACTCCCGCCGAGCGCGACCGCGTCGGCGACGCGCTGCGCGAGATCGCGCCCGAGGCGGAATCGGCCGGTGTGATTCTGGGGCTGGAAGATATCATTTCGGCCGAAGACAACGTGCGGATCATGGAGAGGGCGCGGTCGAAGAACGTGCTGACCGTATTACGACGTCGGCAATTCCGCCAACGCGAAGTTCGACGTGGTCAAGGAGATCCGCTGGCTGGGGAAGGGCCGCATCTGCCAGATCCATCTCAAGGACAACCCGCACTACCTGGGCGAGGGCACCATCGATTTCCCGGCCGTGATGCAGGCCATCCACGATATCGGGTTCACGGCCTACGCGAACCTGGAGACGGACACGCAGAAAGACAGCACCGTCGAAGCCGACATGCGCCGCAATCTGGCGTTCATTCGGAAGCTAGCGTAAGGCCATGTGGGGCAGGCCTCGGCCTGCAGCCGGTCTTCAGACCGGCCGGACCCGCTGAAGTGGGTCCGCAGGCTGAAAGCCTGCCCCACTCAGCTTAAGAACCGGGCGGCGGGCTTCGCGAAATAGGTCAGGATAATCGACGCGCCGGCGCGGGTGATTGAGGTCAGGCTCTCCATCATCGCCCGCTCCTCATCCAGCCAGCCGTTGCGCGCCGCCGCCATGATCATCGAATACTCGCCACTCACCTGGTAGGCGGCGATCGGCACGTCGAAGCGCTCGCGAGCCTTCGCGATCAGATCGAGGTACGGCATCGCCGGCTTGACCATGATCATGTCCGCACCCTCTTCCAGGTCGAGTTCGATTTCGCGCATCGCCTCGCGCGAGTTGGCCGGATCCATCTGGTAGCTGCGCCGGTCTCCGAACTGCGGCGCCGATTCGGCGGCTTCCCGGAAGGGTCCGTAAAACACCGACGCGAATTTCGCGGAATAGGCGAGAATCGGAATCTTTTCGTAATTATTGGCGTCGAGCGCCTGCCGGATGGCCCAGACGCGCCCGTCCATCATGTCCGAAGGCGCCACGATGTGCGCGCCGGCACGCGCGTGCGAAAGTGCGGCCTTTGCCAGCCACTGCAGGGTCGTGTCGTTATCGACATCGCCATCCTTGACGTAGCCGCAGTGCCCGTGGCTCGTGTACTCGCAATTGCAGACATCGGTGACGATCAGCAGCCGCGAGGTCTCGCGGCGAATCGCGCGGATGGCCCGCTGCACGATGCCGTTGTCGTCATAGGCGCCGGTCGCCATCTCGTCCTTCGTCTCCGGCAGCCCAAACAGAATCACGCCGCCGATTCCCAGCGCCTCCACCTCGATGCATTCCTTTACCAGCTCGTCGATCGACATCTGGTAGTTCCCGGGCATGGCGCCGATCTCGCGTCGGACGCCCTCGCCGGGGCAGGCAAATAGCGGCAGGATGAACTGCGCCGGATCGAGATGTGTCTCACGGACCAGGCTACGCAGCGGTTCCGAAGCCCTCAGGCGGCGTAAACGATGGGTGGGAAAAGGCATCACCCGGATTGTAACTCCTTACCAAGGGGGGCTTGACAAGAGATCGTACGCGGTTAAAATAATCCTCATCTAAGCGTTGGCGTATGCAGACCGCTTGTGACCACACCCGTACCCAGATCATCGCCCGGAGAGACGGCGTAGACTATGTCGAGTGCCTCGATTGCCGTCAAATCTTCGAGGCGGAAGACCTTGAACCAGTGAAAGTCGAGGAAGACGAGGAATAGCCCTCCGCGCTTGCGCTAGCATGGAGGGTCATGCACGATCTCTCCCACTTCCGGAACAACTTCGATAGCATCGCGGAGCGGCTGTCCACGCGCTCCAACCCGCCGCAGCTCGACCAGTTTCGCGAGCTCGACCGCCAGCGGCGCAGCGCGATCTCCCAGGCCGAACAGCTCAAGGCGAAGCGCAATGCGGAGACGGGCGAAATCGCCAAACTGCGCAAGGAGGGGGTCGATACCTCCGAACGGCAGCAGCAGATGCGCGCGATCGGGCAGCAGATTTCCGACCTCGACGAACAGGTCAAAAAGTTAGATGACGAGTTCCGGGATCTCCTGGCCGGCATCCCGAACATACCGCACGAATCCGTGCCGGTCGGCAAGAGCGAAGCGGACAACGTGGAGGTGCGCCGCTCGGGCACTCCGACCGCCTTCGATTTTGAGCCGAAGGCGCACTGGGACCTCGGGCCGCAGCTCGGCATCCTCGACCTCGAACGCGCCGCCAAGATCACCGGCGCCCGCTTTGCCCTCTACTGGGACATGGGCGCAAAGCTCGAACGGGCGCTCATCAACTTCATGCTCGACGTGCACACGCGCGAGCACGGCTATACGGAGGTCCTGCCGCCCTTCCTGGTGAACTCGGCCAGCCTGTTCGGCACCGGCCAGCTCCCCAAGTTCAAGGAAGACCTGTTCAAGTGCGAGAATCACGACTTCTGGCTGATCCCCACCGCCGAAGTCCCCGTCACTAACATCTACCGCGACGAAACGCTGGATGCCGCCGCGCTGCCGGTCTGCCTTTGCGCATACACTCCCTGCTTCCGCAGCGAGGCCGGCTCCTACGGGCGTGACGTGCGCGGCATCATCCGGCAGCACCAGTTTCAGAAGGTGGAGCTGGTCAAGTTCACGACGCCAGACCAGAGCTACAACGAGCTCGAAAAACTCACCGCCGATGCCGAGGACATCCTGCGCCGCCTCGGCCTGCCGTACCGCACGATCGTGCTCTGCACCGCGGACATGGGCTTCTCCTCCGCCAAGACATACGACATCGAGGTCTGGCTGCCCGGGCAGAACGGCTACAAGGAAATCTCCTCCTGCTCCAACTTCGAGGCCTTCCAGGCGCGCCGGGCGAGCATCCGCTACCGCGCGGGGAAGAAGGCGGAACTCGTCCACACGCTGAACGGCAGCGGCCTGGCCGTAGGCCGGACGTGGGTCGCGATCGTCGAGAACTATCAACAAAAGGATGGCAGCGTGGTAGTTCCCGAAGCGCTGCGTCCGTACCTGAATACCGAAGTGATTCGGCCGCGCTCCTGAGCATGCCATGAATACAGAACGAATCGGCGGGATGGTGGGGCTTCGCTACAAACTGCTTTGGGCCAAGACCCGCTCCCGCAACGGGCGCATTGCGCTCTTCTTCGCCGGCTACCTGCTTTTCGTCATGGTACTGGCCCTGCTGGTTTCCGGAGGCTTCGGCGCCGGCATCCTGGCGGCACGCAGCGGCAAAGCCGAACTCGTGGCGCGGATCGTGTTGGGTTCGGTCTTCCTGCAGGCGATGGTGGCTTCCGTCACCTTGGGGTTCGGAATGAGCAACATCTTCTCCGACCTCGAACTGCGCCGCTATCCGCTGCGCGCCCACGAGCGTTTCCTGGTGCGCCATATCATCGGCATCGTCGACCCGTTCTGGGCCTTCTTCCTGCTACTGGAACTGGGGCTGGTCGCGGGGCTGTACATCTACGGCAACACGCCGTTCGGACAGGGCGTGCTGGCGGTGCTCCTGCTATTTCTGGCCAACTACCTGATCGCGAGAGTCATCGGCGCCGGAGTCGACCGGCTGACGCAACGGCGTTCGGGCTCCGTGGTCCTTCTGGCCGTGTTTGTGAGCCTGTCGCTCCTGCCTTCGATGGCCGGACCGCTGTTCAAGAAGCATCCGGAATGGGTGCCGAAGCTGTTGGAGGCGCTAGGGTACACGCCGCCCTTCGGCGCCGCCGCAGCGATGTCGCATACGGGCACGGCGGCGCTTTGGGGGCTGGCGTTGGTGCTGGTGTGGATTCTCGCGGCGCTGCTGGTGCTGGTGACCATGGAAAGCCGTCCGCCGGCGGTGCAGCGCGAGGAAACGTTGAAGGTCTCCTGGGAGACGCCCTATGAGAGGGTGGCGGCGCTGTTCCCGGCCGCCGACGCGCCCTTCGTGGCCCACTGGCTGCGCTTCTACGTACGGAACAACCGCTTCCGCGCCATGTATTTCCTGGCGCTGCCGCTGGTGGCCTTCCTGACCTTCAATATGTCGCGAGCCAGGAGTGGGGACGACGCGCTGTTTGTCGCCGCGCTCGGCACCTTTCCGATGGTGACGTTCCTGGGGACGGCCCGTTTCGCGGTCAACCAGTACGGCTATACCGGAGGCGGCTTCCGGCGCTACCTGCTTCTGCCCGGAGACCCCGGGGCGAGCCTGCGGGCCGGCGCCTTCGCTTCGATCCTCCTGGGCGCGGTCCTCATCCCCGTCGCTTTGCTGGGCTGGATTGCGCTTGCCCCGGTCGCCTTCGACGCGCGCATGGTCCTGATGCTGGCCTCGAGCGCGATCACGGGCCTGTTTGTGTTTAACGGCCTGGGCCTGTGGGTTTCCATGCTCAATCCGAAGAAGGGCAACTATTCGAGCAGCTTCGGCAACGACCTCTCGCTCGGCGGAAACATCGTGTTGATCGGCGGCGTGCTGGTTTCCATTGCGCTTCCGCTGGCTCTGCGTCAAGTGGCCCCCGCCGTGGTCTCGCCGCACAACTGGTGGACGGGCCTGGGAGCCGCCCTGGCGGCAGTTGCGTTTTTTGTCTTCTCGCTGAGGGCCGCACAGGGATTATTCCGGCAGCGCCGCGAACGGTTATTGGCCGTTGTAGAAGGAAGGGGCTGAAACATGGAAGCGATCCGAATTTCGAACCTCGTAAAGAAATACGGCAACGTCGTGGCCGTAGAAGACCTCTCGCTGGACGTGCCGAAGGGGTCCATGTTCGGCTTCCTCGGGCCGAACGGCTCCGGCAAGAGCACCACCATCGGATGCCTGACGGGCCTGCTCGACCCGTCGGCCGGAAAGGTCGAAATCCTGGGCGAGCCCTTCTCCGCGGATAGCTCCGCGCTCAAGCGGCGGATGGGCGTGATGCCGGAAACGCTCGGTCTGTTCGACCCCCTCTACGCCCACGAATTCCTGGCCTTCGTGGCACGGATGTTCGGCCTGGACGAATCGACCACGCGCAAACGGGTCGGCGAACTGCTGGCCGCGCTGGAGTTGACCGACAAGCGCAAGCCGCTTTCCGAGTACAGCACCGGCATGCGGAAGCGCGTGGCCTTCGCCGCCGCCGTGATCCACTCGCCCGAAGTGCTCTTCCTCGACGAGCCGTTCGAGAGCATCGATCCGGCCGGTGTGGCGCTCATGAAGCAGTGGCTGCGCCGCCTCACCGAGCAGGGCCGCACCGTCTTCATCACCAGCCATGTGCTCGAAACTGTAGAGCGGCTTTGCGATGAGGTGGCCATCATCACCCGGCCCGGCAAACTCGTCTGGCAGGGCAACATCACCGCGCTTTCCGCCGACGGCTCCATCGAGTTCGACGGCAAGAGCTTCCGCGCCCTCGAACCGCTCTTCCTGCATTTGACCGGCGAGCGCTATGCCGATCTAAACTGGCTCTGACGAAGACTCCGGCGTGAAAATCCGCCCAGACTTGGCTCCCGGTTGGACGTCCACTTGCAAATCTCCTCCTCAACAGTGCCTCATTCGGCACTGATCACGATTTAGGGGGAAAACATTCCAAATGAAGCACTTCGTCTTAAGCTCGTGTTGTGTCTTTTTAGCCGCCGGCGTGCTCGCCGCTCAGGAAGCACCCAGGTTCTCGTTTGCTATCGGCGGCGGTTTCACTCAATCGATGGGGAATACCGGCCGCAATCTCGACAACGGCTGGAATCTTCGTGGAGGCGCCGGCGTCAATTTTACCGATCACATCGGAGCCATGCTCAACCTGGGCTACAACCAGTTCGGCATCAACCAGGCCACGCTCGCGAACATCGGCGCACCGGACGGAGACGTACACATCTTTTCTGCCACCATCGACCCTGTAGTCCATTTGAATCCGCACGGCCACGTGGATTTCTACCTGACGGGGGGCGGCGGCTTGTTCCACTGGTATCAGGAGTTTACACAGCCATCGGTCGCGATCGTAACAGCCTATAATCCGTTCTTCGGCTTCTATCCGGCGGCGGTTCCGACGGCGCAGATCCTGGGCTCCTATTCCGTCAACCGGCCCGGCGTGGACGTGGGCGCCGGCATCGCAATCGGCACCAAACACCGTGGAAAAATTTTCGCGGAAGCCCGATACGATCACATTTACATGGCGAACTCTCACGTAGACTATATCCCCGTGACGTTCGGTTTCCGGTGGTAGCCCTTACCAGGTAAGAGATGCGGGCGGGACTGGGCCTTAACTCCGTCCCGCCCGCGCTGACCGGCTAGCGCCACGCCGATCTAAACTGGCTTTGATGAAGCTCTACCTGAAGCCCACTTGAACCACCTGCCGCAAAGCGAAGAGTTTGCTTCGCGAAAATGGCGCCCGGTTCGAGGAGATCGACCTCAACCGCGGCCTCCCGGTCGCCGAACTGGAAAAGCTGATCGGCAAGCGTGACTACAAGGAATTCCTGAACACGCGCAACGAGCTCTACCGCGAGCGCGGCATGAAGGACAATCCGCCGCCCCGGGAGGAAGCGCTGAAGCTGATGTCGGAAAACCCGAACCTGATCAAGCGCCCGATCCTGGTCAAGGATGGCAAGATCCTACTCGGTTTCGATCCGGAGGCCTATCAGGCGTTCGGCTAGTTGCCAAAGGTGGGGCGGCCAATCCTGGCCGCAGCCGCCTTTCAGGCGGCTTGCTCCATACTTTTCCAAGAAGTTTTTGCCGGAGCAGACACCAGCATGTGAATGCGGCACTATGAACGGCGGCTCCCGCACTGGGACACTATCGATGAGCCTCTTTTTGTCGCGTTCCGCCTCCATGGCAGTCTTCCGGGAAATCGTGTGTTCCATCCGCAGGGTGTGTCCTCGTCGGGAAAGGCATTCGTGGCGATGGATCGGCTCCTGGATCGCGGGGCGAGCGGCCCACTCCATCTGCGCCGCCCGGAAATCGCCGACTTGGTAGTAGGTGCGTTGCTCGATGGGCAGCGCAAGTTTCGACGATACCAGTTGCACGCATTTGTCGTGATGCCCAACCATGTTCACCTTCTGGTTACACCGAAGGTCGTGGCAAGGAGTTGGTTGGCGCCGTTGAAAGGATTCACCGCTTACCGGGCGAATGAGTGGATGGGCAGTCACGGTCAAGCTTTTTGGCAGGACGAAAGCTACGACCATTGGGTACGATCCGCGGCAGAATTCGACCGCATTCGAACTTATGTAGAAGAGAATCCGGTCACTGCGGGTTTGGTCGCCGATGCCCGGGAGTATCTGTGGTCGAGCGTAAGAAGCCGCCTATAAGGCGGCTGCGGCCAGGATTGTCGCCCCACAAACCCATGTGTCAGGCTGAACGAGCAACTGGTTACAGTTTCATCCGCTCGAGCTTGCGGTAGAGGGTCTTGCGCTCGATGCCGAGAATCTGCGCGGCCTTGCTCTTATTTCCGCCCGTGGCGGCCAGCACCCGGCGGATCTGCTCTTCCTCGGCGTCGGCCAGGGTATCGACCGGCTTTTCGCGCGATTCCATGATGGTCAGCGCTTCATGCACGGCTTCGGCATCCACGCGGTCGGCCAGCACCGTCAGGCGCTCGATCAGGTGCTGCAGTTGCCTCACGTTGCCCGGCCAGGTGTAATCCTGCAGCGCGCGCACGCCCGAATCCATCAGTTTCACGTCGCGGTTGTAGCGCTCGTTGTACTTATTGACGAAGAACCGCGCCAGCAGCGGGATATCGTGGCGGCGGTCGCGCAACGGCGGCAGCACGATCCGCACCACGTTCAACCGGTACCAGAGGTCCAGGCGGAACTTGCCTTCATCGGTCATCTGCTGAAGATTGCGGTTGGTCGCCGCGATCACCCGCACGTCCACTTCCTTCGGCCTCGCGGCGCCTACCGGGCGGATCTCCCGCTCCTGAAGGAAGCGCAGCAGCTTCACCTGAAAATCCGCCTCGATGTCGCCGATCTCGTCCAGAAACACCGTTCCGCGGTTGGCCGATTCGAAGATGCCGATGCGGTCGCGGTCGGCGCCGGTGAACGCGCCGCGCATGGCGCCGAACAGTTCGCTTTCGAGCAAGGACGGCGGAATCGCCCCGCAATCCACCGGCACGAAGGGCTGCGACGCGCGCTGGCTGAAGCTGTGGATCATGCGCGCCACCAGTTCCTTGCCGGTGCCGGTTTCGCCTTCGATGATTACGGTAGCCGTGGTCGGCGCCACCCGCGAGACCTTCTTATAGATCTCGATCATCGCCGGCGCCGTGCCGATCATCTGGCTCTCCGGCAGTTCCTCCGATTCAGCCTCATCGTCGGCGGGCATGCGGGCAGCCTCGGCGCGTTCGACCGCTTCGATCATCACATCGAGATCGAACGGTTTCGCGATGTAATCGAAGACCCCGCCGCGCGTCGCGGCCATTACGGTCTCCATGGTGCCGCGGCCGGTCATGAGGATTACGGAGCAGTGCGGATCGCGCTTCTTGGCGGCGTTGAGCACGTCGAGCCCGGTGCGCTCGTCCACGTAGATGTCGGAGATTACGATTGGATAGGAGCCGTCGCTCAGCCGGTCGATCGCCTCGCCCGTAGTGGAGACGGCATCCACCTCATATCCTTTTTCTTCGAGGGCCGTCTGAATCGTGAACTGCAGCGCCGGGTCGTCTTCGACTAAGAGTAGTTTCTGCATCTAATGTTGTTCCGCGGCAGCGGAGACAGGCGCGGCCGCCGGCAGCACCAGCGTGAAGCAGGAGCCCGCTCCGGGCTGGCTCACCACGTCGATGGTTCCTCCATGCTGTTCCACAATCTGTTGGACGATGGAAAGCCCGATCCCGGTGCCCGCTTCGCCCGATTCCTCCGCTTTTTTGGTGCGGTAGAACTTGCGAAAGATCTGTTTCACTTCCTTGTGGTCCATGCCGATCCCCTGATCTTTCACGGCTACCCGGACATGGCTGCTCTCGCACCAGGCACGCACCGTGACTTCGGTGTGTTGCGGAGAGTATTTCACTGCGTTAGTAAGTAGATTGTAGCAGGCATACTCCATCAGTTCGCGGTCTCCGGTAAGTCGAAGTTGGTCGCCAATGGGTTCGAGCGTTACTTCGATGCGCTTCCTTTCGGCCAGCGGCTGCACTCGTACCGCGCAGATTTCCACCATATCCTTGACCGAGATCGCCTCGTGTTTCAGTTCCATCTGGCCGGCTGAAAGCCGCTCCACGTTGAGGAAGATCTCCACCATGCGCGCCAGGCGCTTCGATTCCGAATTGATCAGCTCGGCGACCTGCTTGCGCTTCGCCTCAGTCAGGCTGTAGCGGGAGATCAGCTCGCTCGACCCCTGGATGGCCGAAAGCGGCGTCCGCATCTCGTGCGTCACGAAGTGCATGGCCTGTTGATAGCGGGTGCGCTGCGCCTCGCTGCGCCGCAGGCTGCGCCGCACCACCAGGTGATAGTAGGCCGCCGCCGTGATGGCGCCGAACCATGCCGCCGAAACCGATGTCGCACAGGAAAAGACGCGGCCGTGCGTGAAAAGGACGTACGGCGCCACCGACGCCGCGGCCAGGATGGCCACCGCCGCCGCATACGCCGCCCAGCCCGGCAGGTAGCGGAAGGCCGCGCCCGAGGCCGCCACTAGCGCCAGGGCCCACAGCACGACCCAGATCAGGTCGGTGTCCCGGATGAACTGGCCCGAGGACATGGTCTCGAAGGCGTCGGCATTGATTTCGATCCCGCTGGTGGGGGTGCCGTTCGAATACGGTGAGAACAACCGGTCGTGCTCGGTCTGGGCCGTGACTCCCACGAATGCCACTTTGCCTGTAAACACGGAAGCCAGCGCGGGGTTTTCCAAAAGCTGCTTGACGGTCACCCGCGGCAGCAGCAACGACGGCGGGACGTAGCGGACGCGCATCAGCCGGCGGACCCCGGTAGTGGGGATGTCGGTGCGGCCAATCTGCAAATCGCCCGGAGATTCGATGATATCGGCATGCCGGCTGAGCCGGAACGCTTCGAGCGAGAGCGCCCACAGCCGTTCGTGCCCGTGGACCTCCTGCAGGGGGATCGAACGGGTAATGGCGTCGCCTGCGTCGGGCTGCGCGTGGACGTGGCCGGTCACCCCGGCCGCCGCGAATTCGGGCAAGGGATGTTCCCAGCCATCGCCCACCAATTGACTCGATAGCACCAGGTTGGGGGTGGAGCGAAAGGCGGAGGCGAGGTCTGCATCTACTGCGGGATCGGTACGGTTGGAAAGGATGATATCGACCGCGACCGCTTTGGGCTTGGCCGCCGAGACCAGTCTCAGGGCCTGCGCCAGGGGCCGGCGGATCCCCTGCATGCCGCCCGGCACCCAGTCGAGGGTCCGCTCATCGAAGACCAGCAGTGCCGATTCCGTCGGCCAGGCCTTCGGCTGGTACCGTCTGAACATTTCGTCATAGACGGCATTATCCCAGGGCCCACCGAATAGCCAGCTTCCGGCGACGGCGACTACATAGGCGCCCGCCAGCAACAGGAGGTAGGACGCCGTGCTTTTCCAGCCCCGCTGCTCCATCCCTCCCAGTATAGTAGGGCAGGCCAGTCCGGCCCGGCCTGCCCCACCGTGGCGGGGTTACTGGTACGTCGGAATGCCGCCGATACCAGAGAGAGCCAGGAAGTACCCTGCGTCGATATTCCCGCCGGCCTTCAGCGGTGCGTTGAAGCTGGAGGGGTTCGCCGTGGAGATCACTTCCAGGAACGACGCGCCGGTTCCGCTGGTCGTAGCCGACGAGGAAACCGCCGGCAACTGGTTCAGGATCGAAGCCGGCACCGTGAAGCTGCCTGCTCCCGCCGTCGTCGTGCAGATGAACTCGGTGGCGTCGGTCACTGCGCTGGTGCCAGTCCCCGTGACGGTGCCCGCGTAGCCGACGATCTCCACCAGGTCGGTGGCGTTGCCGCCGGTCCACGCGAGGGGTAGCCCGCTGGCCCGGACGATCGTGGTCGGCAGGCCGCCGGTGATGGTCAGCGGAGCGCCCATCGTGATCGACGCATTAAATGCTCCGACGTCGGTACCGCCCGCGCCCTTCAGGTTGTAGGTCCCGGCCACCAGCGATGAAGTGCTGGTGCGGCCGAGGAAGTCGGTAAACGACGTGTAATAGCTGTTGGCGGTCTCGGTGAGTGCCAGGTTGTTGATGTTCGACGCCGGATGGCCCCGTCAGCGTGACCTGGCCCGCGTCCAGCGCCACGCCGCTGCCCGTCGTCACCTGGCTCGATGCCGGTCTCGCTGACGTGGATTACCTGGCAGGCGTTGGTTGCCGTGGTGGAATACTGCGCCGCACCCGACAGTTGGAACCCGGTATAGCGGATGAAGACGCCGCTGGCGCCGTCGAACTTGCCGCTAAAGCCGGCCACGCGTTTCCGAGATGGAGGAGAGCGAGAATGCTCCGATGGTGTACGTTCCGCCGTTGTCGAAGTTCTGCAACTGCTGGGAAGTGAACCCGGGCATCACGCAGGCGCTCGAGTTGGCATCCGGCGCGATCGCGATGAAGGTGGCAGTTACTGAGTTGCCGTCCACCGAGATCTGGAAGGGTACCGCGCAGCCCGTCGGCACATTCGAGGGAAGCTGGAATGTTGATCTGGTCTTCGCCCGGATAGCCCGGCACGCGCCCGGCGTAGGCGACCGGGATCGTACATCCCGCCCACGAGCAGCGCTGACTTTCACGCCGTTCGTGCTGAAGTCGTACGCCGGGCGAAGCGGAGTTGTCACCACCCGACCAGCGGACCCATTCCGGTTCCCCAGGCGATCAAGATACTGGCCGGGCTTGGCGGGAGAAATCGTGGTACCCTTGCCAGTGCCGGTCGTGAAGCTGTTCAAATCGACTGCCATGTCGAGATGTACGTTCTGGACCGACGGCGAGGCCCGTGCCCGTGCTGTCCTGCGTGATAGAGGGCGAATTTCCGCGCTGCACCACCGTTGCGGCTAACAGGCGCGCTGGTGCTGCTGCCGTTGGTAACCGTCACGTTGTAATTCCCGGCGCGCAACAGTCGAAGGCAGCATGCCCGCCAGTTGGCACGTTCCGCTCGGGTTATACGTGTAGACCAGGATCGCGTCGGTTCCAGACGCCGCCCGCCGTGGGCGTGAAAGTGATCTTGACGCCATCCGGCGAGACCGTGGGGCGCGGGATGCCGAACAACGTTGACCCCGCTGGGACACAAGTTG
This sequence comes from Terriglobia bacterium, assembly GCA_963796675.1. Classification (GTDB taxonomy): domain Bacteria; phylum Acidobacteriota; class Terriglobia; order Bryobacterales; family Bryobacteraceae; genus CAWCDJ01. The sequence continues at coordinate 24,231 of CAWCMS010000005.1, read as the reverse complement.
CGTCCCCTTGACGATGAAAATGCTCCCCTGTGCGATGTTCGCGGTGTTGCTCGCCGGAATTCCAAACCTGCCGTAATCGTGGGAGTGGTCGAGCCGCCGCCCGTGGTTCCACCACCGGTCGTCCCGCCCGTGGTGATCGAGGCGTTGCCGGTGAAGCTGACGGTCAGCGAGGTCAGGATAGAACCCGATCCGGTGCCCGCAACTTCGAAAGCGGAACTCGTCGCGCCGGCGTAGCTGCCCGTGCCACCGGTGAATTGCATCGTGCCGTTACCGGAAGTCGACGCTCCGGTCAACAGAGTGGCCGGTGCGGACAAGGTCCCCGTCAGGTTGCCGCCGGACAAGGTAATGGTGAAAGGCGCGGTAACGGTTGTGCTCGTGATCGCTGTCGCGGAAATGGTCGCGCTGAATGTTCCGGTACCGATGCCCGTGAGCGTCGCAGTGCCGGTTGCGGCGAAACCACCGGTGCCGATTCCCACAGTCGCATTCACGGTCACCGTTGTGCTGGTCGTCGCAGCCTGGGCGCCCAGGCACAACAACAGGGGCAGGGCATAGCCTGCGATGGTTCGCATCATAAATTTGTTTAGGCTCCTCCTCCTAAAACGCGGGAAAACAGACAATATTGGCTCACCCAAGTTAGCCGAATCCTGCCGTCCAGACAAGGGCGTACGGTACTGCGTATCCAAAGATACGCTTCTAGCGCTGGCTCAGGCCGCCGTCCACCGCCAGGATTTGCCCGGTAATGAAATTCGACGCCCGTAGGAAGTAGACCACTGCCTCGGCGACTTCGGCCGGCGTGCCTCCGCGCTTAGCAGGGGTCGCATCGATCATGGCCTTGCCGCGCTCGTCGATATCGGCGAACGGGATCACTCCCGGCGCCACCGAATTGACGGTGATCTCCGGCGCAAACGCCTTGGCCAGCGCCCGTGTCAGCATGATCACTCCGGCCTTCGACGCGCAGTAGTGCGCATGTTCCGCCCAGGGCCGGATCCCGCCGAGCGAGCTGATATTGACGATCCGGCCGCCGCCCGTCTTCTTCATCAGCCGCGCCCCGTTCTGGCAGCAGAAGAAGACCGCCTTGAGGTTGACGGAGTGGATGAAGTCCCAGTCCTTCTCGGTGATTTCGAGCGGGTCGAAGCGGGTGAAGCGCGCCGCATTGTTGACCAGTCCGTCGAGCCGTCCCATGCGCTGCCCGACCTCTTCGAAGAGGCGGCCGATCTGGTCGACGTGCTCCAGGTTGGCGCGGAAGAGCTCCGCCCCGCCGCACTCCTCGGCTGTCTTTCGGGCCTCGGCCTCGGACCGGTCGTAGTGGATCGCGACCTTCGCGCCTTCCTGCGCCAGCCGCAGCGCGATCCCGCGGCCGATCCGCTTGGCCGCCCCCGTGACCAGGATCACTCGTCCATCCAAACTGTTCTCAGTCTGTTGATCGCTCATAGTATCAGCGCCGAAAAAGCGCCAGCCTTTCGCGGGCGAGCTACCGCTCGCCTGGGCAGGCCGGGAGGCCTACCCTACACGGTTGGCTCGCCATGTACTTCAATCTCCTCCGGCTCGATCCCTTCCCGCTTCGGTTCCGGCAGACGCCCCGTCAAATGCGCCCAGCCCCAGAATACCGCTGTACTCGAACTCAGCAGTCCCGCCACCGCCCCGATCGTCCGCGGGTCGTAATATTGCGAGGCCACGCCCGCCAGCGCCATCGAAAGCATCATGACCGACCATTGAATCGATTCCATGGTCGAAAAGACGCGTCCCCGGAACGCGTTCGGCACCACGCGCAGCAGTTGCGCCATGTTCAGCACCGAACTCACCCCCACTCCGGCGCGCGACAGAGCGATGAAGAACAGGGCCCAGCCGAAGTGCCGCGCCTGGCTGAACAGGACGTACGAGCCGCCATGCACCACGTAGCAGATGCTGATGGTGCGCTTGTAGTTCTTGAAGCTAAGGCGGCGTCCCATCGTGTGCGCGACCGCCCCGCCGATCAATAGCCCGACCCCGGCGAATCCCCAGACGATCCCGAGTCCCGCCGGTCCGCGGTTGAAGACGATTTCGCCGAAAACGCTGAATAGAATCTGCGCCGCGCCTCCGCCCGTGGCCCACCCGATGTTGATCATGAGCAGCCCGAGAATCAGCGGCACGGACTTCATGTAGCCCAAGCCTTCGCGGTAATCGCGCCACGGCCGGATCACCTCCGCTTCGGTGAGTGCCGCGCGCGGCGGGTTGAATCCCCGGCCCGGCAGGAACAGCCGCGAAATGCAGAGGGCGGAAATCAGAAACGACGCTGCGTTGCCCGCGAACGCCCAGTAGTAGCCGAAGGCCATCACGCTGGTCCCGCCGAGAAACGTGCCGATGGTCAGCGTGGTCCACTGCGTCGTCTGGGTCAGCGAGTTGGCCGTATGGAGTTCGTCTTTGGTGGCGATGTTCGGCAGGATGGCCGAACGCCCGCTGGTGAAAAATGGCGAGGCGAGCATCAGCAGGCCGCTCAATACGTAGAGCAGCCAGGTGTTGTGCCGGTGGATCGTGAGGATGAACAGCGCGGCGATGACCGCGCGAAACAGGTCGCTCGCGATCATGATCGTCTTGCGGTTGAAGCGGTCGAGCACCACGCCCGCCACCGGCCCGATCAGCATCGCCGGGATGGCGCGCGAGAGCATCACGCCGCTCACCACCAGCCCCGATCGTGTCTCCGCTACCGCCAGGCTGAAGACCGCGATGTTATTGAAATGGTCGCCAACCTCGCTGACGACCTGTCCGATCCAGGTGTTTCGATAGTTGCGGTTGCGGCGGAGCAGGTTGAAGAACTCGTTCAACCGATGCTCTCCTCCCTCACCGTGATGCCGCGGATGAAGTCGCGATCGAGCGCATAGCCGAAGCCGGGCTCGCTGCGCAGTTCGATGGTGCCGCGCGGCGTGGTCTCCACTGCCGGCTCGATGATGTCCTGCTTCCAGTAGCGCTTGCTGGCCGATACATCGCCCGGCAGGACGAAATTCGGCAGCGACGCCAGCGCCACGTTGTGCGCCCGCCCGACGCCGGCTTCCAGCATGCCGCCGCACCAGACCGGTATGGCGGCTGCCTGTGCCACGTCATGCACCCGCTTCGCCTCGCGGAACCCGGCCACACGTCCCAGCTTGATGTTGATGATTCCGCAGGCGCGCAGGCGGATCGCCTGTTCCGCCTGGTGCGCCGTGCGGATACACTCGTCCAGGCAAATGGGCGTATCGAGCTGCGCCTGCAAGGTGGCGTGGTCGATGATTTCGTCGTGCCCCAACGGCTGCTCGATCATCATCAGGTAGAACTCGTCGAGCTCCTTCAGGTGCGCCGCGTCGGCCAGGGTGTACGCCGAGTTCGCGTCCGCCATGAGCTTGACGGTGGGGAAGCGCTCGCGCACGCGCCGGACCACGTCCACGTCCCAGCCCGGCTTGATCTTCATCTTGATTCGCTGATAGCCGGCGGCGAGCTCGGTTTCGATTTTTTCGAATAGCTGCTCCACCGAATCCTGGATGCCGATCGACACCCCGCATGGGATTTCCCGCCGCGCGCCGGCCCCGATCTTCTTCCACAGCGGCACGCCGTCCATCCGCGCCGCCATGTCCCAAACCGCCGTCTCCAGGCCGCCGCGCGCCATGTTGTGCCCGCGGATGTGCGCCGTCAGCGGGTAGACGTCCTCCGGGCCGGCCAGCGTCTTGCCGATGACCCGCGGCGCGGCGTAATCCCGCAGGATCAGCCACGCGGAATCGGTCCACTCTTCGTTGTAAAAGGGATTCTCGCCCGCCGTGACTTCGCCCCAGCCGGTAGCGCCTTCGCCCGCCACCTCCACCAGCACGATATCGCGGCCGTAAGTGCGCCCGAAGCTGGTCTCGAAGAAATGCACCAGCGGCATACGGATCTGCCGCAGCGTCACGCGTTCTACTTTCATTGCCATGGCTCCAGGAGATACGTCCCTTGCTCTTCGCTCGGGTTGAACCCGGTGACGGCGAGGCCGCGGGCGAACGCTTCCTGAAATTTCGCCGCGTTCTCTTGTTGGATTTCTCGCGCCCGGCCGCGGTCTTTGTCCCGAACCATTCCGATCTCCGCCGGGTAGGAAATGCGCTCGGCCGAATCCGCGTGGGGCAGGGAAGTGCCGGCGAGCACTGCTTTCACGCGCGGCGAATCGAGCCACCACTCGGCGATGCAGCGGTCCGTCGGCAGGCCGCCGTGCAGGGGGCTGGCCGTCACGCCGTACTGGTTCTCGTTATAGCGCCGCACGATGGCGCCCAGCCGCTCGATGTTGAAGAAGGCGTTCTTCAGTTCCAGCGGATCGAAAGTCCATTCCATCAGGTGGATGCCGCGGCCCAGCGCCTCTTCGCGCTGCCGCAGCTTCAGCCTCCGGCCGATCCCGCGATTGTGATATTCCGGCAGCACGCCCAGCATGTGGCTGTGCAGGTACGGCCGCCCGCCCGGCTTCACTCCGGGAATGGCGAAGCAGAATCCGATCATCTCCTCGCCGCGGAACGCGCCGAAGACGTGGCCGCCGACTTTACTCACCACCACCAGAAAGCGCAGCGGCAGCAGTTCGATGTCGGCGAAGCCCCAGATGAGCTGTTGCAGGCGGATCACTTCGCCGAACTCTTCGAGCCGGTGGATCTGCCGGATTTCGATCACCGCTTCGCCTCCTGCCACAGCGCCTCCATTTCTTCGATATTCGAATCCTGGAGCGTCTTGCCGCGCTCGGCGAGCTTGCGTTCGATATAGCCGAACCGCTGGCGGAACTTGGCGTTGGTCCGGCGCAGCGCCTGTTCCGGATCCACCTTCACGAAGCGCGCCAGGTTCACCAGCACGAAGAGCAGGTCGCCCAGTTCGTTTTCGAGTTCCTCCTGGTCTGCCAGGCGGCGTGCCTCGGCAAATTCGGCCAGCTCTTCGTGCAGCTTCTCGATGACCTGGTCGGAATTCTCCCAGTCGAAGCCCGCTCCCGCGGCCCGCGAAGCGATCTGCTGCCCTTCGACCAGCGCCGGGAGCGCGCGAGGCACCGAATCGAGCAGCCCCGCATCGTGTTCTCCCTTGGCCTTCTTCTCGGCGCCCTTCACCTCGCTCCAGATCTTCTTCACGTCGCCGGCGGTTTCGGCGGTCCGATCGCCGAAGATGTGCGGATGGCGCCGCACCAGCTTCTGGTTGATCGCGTCGAGCGCGTCTTCGATTTTGAAGTGTCCGGCTTCGGCGGCCATCTGTGCGTAGAAGACCGCCTGCAGAAGGAAATCGCCCAGTTCTTCGGAAAGACCGGTCCAGTCGCGGCGGTCGATCGCGTCGAGAACTTCGTAGGTCTCTTCGAGTGTGTACGGTTTAATGCTGTCGAATGTCTGCTCGCGGTCCCACGGACAGCCGCCGGGGGCGCGCAGCCGGGACATCAAGCCAACCAGCGTTTGAAACTTTTCTCCAGCGCTCATGGAAAGGCAGGCGGTTTTTCCAATTTAACATGCGGCGGGCAGCGGACCCGGCTTAGAGCGCGTCTGGCGACAGCAGCAGCCGTCTCTCACAAGCGGCTTCATGCGCGGTACGGACCAGCCGTCTCGCTTCATCGAATCGCAGCGGCTTCCAGAGAATCGTGCAGGCGCCCAGGGCGAGCGCGTCCAGGAGGTATGGTCCATCCACGGGGTCGGCGAGAATTAACAGCGCGGCCATGGGGTGGGTGTCGCGCAACAGGTCGAGCGCCGAGCGCCAGGTGCCTTCCACGAAGGCGACATCGCAAAGCAGAACGGTCGCGCCGGTGGTCAGCAGCAGGAAGTCGGCCTGTTCCAGGGTCTGCGCGTGATGAATGCGGATTCCGATCAGACCGAAGAAGTTGCGCAAGGAGATGAACTCGGAGTCGAATGCCGTCAGCACGACGCAATCGAAATGGTCCACCGCGGGATTATGGGAGAAGGCGTCCACAGTCCCATCCAGAATGCGCCTGGTGGGCCCCCGATTCCTATACCCTGTATCGGGGGATTTTGTCAGCGCCGGCGCAGTAGCGGGGTAGAATGGCCGTTATGTTGAAGACACTCGCCGCCGGGGACGCGGAACGGATTCGCGCCTTCCTGAAGGAGTCGGCCTTCGTGCGCGACACATTTCAGGATGCGCCCTGGTTGCGCGAACTGCCCAAAGGCGCAGCCGATCTCGGGGGTGCTTTGGAACGGACCTCGCGGCCCGGCGTGTTGAATCTGCTGGTTCGCCTCTTCTTCCTCGGCGTGCCGCAGGAGGCCTCGGTTGTCGCGCAGCACGTGCCCGCTCCAGTGCTCGATTGCATGGCGCGCTCGGGCATTGTGCGGGTGGCAGGCGGTGAGGTCGTCCCGCAAGTCATGCTGACGCCCTGCGACGACTTCGTCTTTACAGCCGATTCGGCCGCCCGCATGCGAGCCGGAGATTCCGGAGATCTGGTGCTGTGGCCGAACATCACCACGCGGCTCCTGCAGTTGTTCTCGGCCGGCACCCCTTCCGGCGATGTGCTCGATCTTGGCGCCGGATGCGGTATCCTCGGCATCCTCGCCGCGCCGCGAAGCCGCACGGTTACCGCCACCGACCTCAACCCGCGCGCCGCGGAATTTACCCAATTCAACGCATGGCTGAACGGCACAACCAACGTCGAGACCTTCACCGGCGATACTTTCGAGCCGGTCGCCGACCGTAACTTCGACCTCATCATGGCGAACCCGCCGTTCTTCATCACCCCCGGTTCTTCTCAAATGTTCTGCGAGAACAGCATGGAGCTCGACCTCTACTGCCGCCGGGTGGTCCGGGAATCGGCGCGGCATCTCAAGGAAGGCGGCTATTTTCAGGCGTTGATCGAATGGGTCCAGGTGAGCGGCCAGCCCTGGCGGGAGCGCGTGGAGGAGTGGCTCGAAGAATCGCAGTGCGACGCCTGGCTGGTCCGCACCTACGCCCGTGAGGTGGCGGCCTATGCCGCGGAGCGCATCGAGTCGATGTGGCCCGCGCAGCGCTCTTCGGTCCGCTTCGACGAATGGATGGATTACTATCGGCGGCTCGGCGTCGAAGAGGTCCATGGCGGGATCCTGGCCCTGCGGAAGCGTAGCGGCGCCAATTGGCTGCGGGTCGACGAACAGGGGGTCAACAACGCCGATTCGTTCGGCGATCTTGTCCCGGGGATCTTCTCCACCCAGGAGATTCTTTCCGCCCATCCAAATGACGAACAGTTGCTGGCGGCCACACCACGCCTGCCCGAACAGGTCCGCCTGGAGCAGGTTGCGCGTGCTTCCGGAGGCCGCTGGAGCGTGGAATCGCTCCAGTTGCGGTTGTCCAGTGCCGTGCCTGCATCGATGGCGCTCGACCAGCAGGTCGCCGGCTTCCTCGGACGGTGCGACGGTATGCGCACCCTGGGGGAGCTGGTGCAGGAGTTGTCCACGCAGGTCAAGGCGCCGCCTGAGGCCGTACGCCAGCAATGCTGCGCCATCGTGCGGAAGTTGGCGGAACGCAGGCTGCTGCATCTCACCAGGTGAACGTCATGCGAATCAACCGCCGTCAATGGATTGCATCCGCCGCGGCCCTCGGGCTGAGCCGGTCCTTCGCTGCCGAAACGAAGCTGAAGGTCGTGGTGGCCGGCGGACATCCGGGCGACCCCGAATGCGGCTGCGCCGGAACCATCGCCCGCTATACCGCTCTCGGTCATGAGGTCGTCCTGCTCTATCTGAATCGGGGCGAGGGCTATTGCAGCGGCGCCGAACCCTCGCGGTGCGGCGAAGTGCGGACCGCCGAGGCGGCCCAGGCCTGCGCCATCCTGAAGGCGCGCGCCGCCTTTGCCGGACAGTACGACGGACGCGCGATCGTGGACAATCCGCATTACGATGCCTTCCGCCGCCTGTTCGATGCCGAGAAGCCCGACATCGTCTTCACCCAGTGGCCCGTCGACCAGCACCGCGACCACCGCGCCATCTCCCTGCTGGTGCTCGATGCGTGGCTCGAGGGCGGGAAGAAATCGGCGCTGTATTACTACGAGGTGGCCGAAGATACCCAGATGTTCTCGCCGGGCGACTACGTCGATATCTCCGGCGTGGAACCGCAGCGCCGCGCCGCCTGCTTCGCGCACGCTTCGCAGCATCCGGAAAAATGGTACGCCCTGCAAACGGAGCTGACGCGCTTCCGCGGTACCGAGAGCGGGTTTCCGCAGGCCGAGGCCTTTCTGCGCCACCGCGAAAGCCGTCGCGGCCTGCTGCCCTGAGTCGGCACCTTTTCCGATTCCCGCCTCCCTGATACTCTAGGGGTCTATGAACGTCGTCGCTGGAGTGGATCTGGGCGGAACCGCCATCAATTACACACTGCTCAATGGCCAGGAGCAGTTCCTCATCGAAGGTCTCTGCGAGCACCCCGCGCGATCGAAGGAGGGGCCGGATGTCTGCCTGAGCCAGATTCAGGACGGCCTGAAGATCGCGGTCGCGAAAGCCGGGCTTGCTCCCTCCGACGTGGTCGGCGTCGGACTCGACACTCCCGGCCCCGCCAGTGCCGCCGGGGTTCTTAGCGCCCGCGGGTCCACGAATTTCGTCCACGCCAGGTGGGCCGGCTTCGATATTCGCGAAGGCCTCGCCGCCCGTCTCGGCAAACCGGTCTGCTACCTCAACGACGGGAACGCCGGCGCGCTCTGGGGCCACTTCACCATCTTCGGCGCCGACAGCACCCACACGTCGATCTCGGCCATCATCGGCACGGGCCTCGGCGGCGGCGTGATCATCGAGGGCAAGGTGGTCAAGGGCCGCATGGGCTTCGGCGGCGAGCTGGGCCACGTGCTGATCCCCTATCAGGCCATCTCCGGTATCGAAGGCATGGTCCCCAATTGCAATTGCGGCCGTGTGGGCGACCTCGAGTCTCTCTGCTCCCTGGGCGCGATCGAGCGGACCCTGCTGCCTTATTTCCTCCGCTGCGATCCGGGTCACGAACTGGCGAAGCTCGACCCGCACCAGGCCGCCAAGGCGGTCCGCGGAATGGCGGAGAAGGGCGACGCCCTGTGCCGCGACGTTTTCCGGGTGCAGGCGCGCGCCATGGGCCTCTTCTTCGACGAGATGATCAACACCTTCGACCCGGATGCCCTGATCATCGGCGGCGGCGCGATCGAGACCAGTCCCGAGTTCCAGCAGTGGTTCATCGAGGAGACCCGCGCCGGCATGCCCGGGCAGCGCGAAGAGCAGGCCGACATCCCGATCTACATCATGCCCAACGGCGACACCGCCGGTGCCCGCGGAGCGGCGATCGAGGCGCTTCACCTCGCCCGCGAATCCGGTTTGATCTAGGGTAGGCCCGGTAGCCTCCCGATGCGCTGAGCGCGCGCTCGCCCTTTTGCTATGGCGGCGCGTCTGATAATAAGAACATCCATGCCCGTTTCTGAATCGAGCCGCGCCGCCAGAACCATTCGCGAAATTTTCGAGTCGGGACGCCCCCTCACTTACATCCGGACCTCGGAGGAGCAGCGTGTTTCGCGGCTCCTGAGTGAAGTTGCCCGCAACATGGCGGAGAAGGAGCCTGTTTCCGTCTGGACGTGGAGCCTGACCGAAGGTCTGCGCCGCGACGACCGCGTGGCCGAGCCGGGAACCCGGGGACCGCGCGAAGCTCTCGACTTTGTGGCCGCTCACGATCGCGGCGCCGCTATCTTTCACCTGAAGGATTTCCACGAGCCTCTGCGCGAATCGCCCGAGGTCCGACGCCGCCTGCGCGACATCTACACGAACTGCATTGACCAGCGAAAGTTCGTGGTCATCACCTCGCCCGTGCGCTTCGTTCCCGAGGAGGTTGAGCGCAGCCTGGTCTATTTCGAGCTGCGCCCGCCCGACCGCGCCGAACTTGCCACTTTCGTCCGCGAGGAGACGGCACGCACCTCCACCCAGCCCGAAGAGGGCCTGCTTTACCAGGTCGCCGGCGCGCTCCAGGGCCTGACGCTCGACGAGGCCCGCTACGCTCTGCGCCGTGCGGCCGCCGTGAGCCCCCGGCTCGGGCCGGAGTCGCTGCCCGCCATCCTCGAAGAGAAGAGGCTGCTGGTCAATCGTAGCGGCGTCATCGAGTTCATCCCGTCGGCCACGGGGCTTGGCGAAGTGGGGGGCCTCGAGGGCCTCAAGAAATGGCTCCTCGAGCGCCGCAAGCTGTTCCAGATGCGCGACAGCCTCAGCTCCGAAATCGTCCCCAAAGGGCTCCTGCTCATGGGAATTCCGGGCTGCGGAAAGAGCCTCTCGGTCAAGGCGATTTCGTCTTATTTCGAGTTGCCGCTTTACCGCGTCGACATGGTGGAAATCTTCTCCGGCCGGCACGGCAAGCCCGAGGGCGCTTTCGTGCAGGCCTGCCGCCTGATGGAGGAGATGGCTCCCGCGGTGCTCTGGTTCGACGAAATCGAGATGGGCATCAACTCCGCCGAATCGGGCGGGGAACAGGGGCGCATCTTCGCCTTCTTCCTCACCTGGATGCAGGAAAAGGCGACCGGCCTGTTCGTGGCGGCCACCGCCAACCGCATCGACCTCCTGCCCGCCGAAATGATCCGCAAAGGCCGCTTCGACGAGGTTTTCTTCGTCGATCTGCCGGGCGACGAAGAGCGCGTCGAGATCTTCCGCATCCACCTCAATCGCCGCGGCGTGGATGCCTCCCGCTTCAACGTCGAGCAGCTTGTGAGCTTCACCATCGGCTGGGCGGGCGCCGAAATCGAGCAGTGCGTGGTCTCGGCCATCACCAAGGCGCGCCTTGCGGAACGGGACCTCACCGACCACGACCTGGTCAGCGTAGCCGCCAAAACCGTGCCGCTTTCCCGCACCATGAAGGAGCAGATCAACCACATCCGCGGCTGGGCCTTCGAGCGCGCCATGAAGGCCTCGGCGGCACAATCCGGACGCTGATCGCTAACATTTGAGAGTATTTCCTTTGCTCCCGGCCGGCGTCAGACTGTGGAAGGAGTTCGACTTATGAAATCCTTCGCTCCGGTTGTTTTCCTGATGCTGACGGCGTTTGGCGGTACCGCTGCCGGACAATCGATGGTCGGTTACGGATTGGGAGCCGCCCGCGCGGCCACCACGGCCGCTCCCGCGGCCAGCCTCGGCAAGGTGATCGCCAAGCCCTGGAAGACTCTCGAGACCGTTTCGAAAACCGCCCCATCCCGGTCCGCGGCCATTCCGGCGAAGCCCGTGGTGCATTACGAAGAGCCCGGCAAGATCGAAGACGGCATCAGCTACTCGGACCTGCTGAAGCGCTTCGGACCGCCCACTTTGCAGATCACCGGGGATGACGGCGCCCGCACGCTGACCTATCTTGGCAAGGGCGGCAACGCCGAGCTCGTCGTGCGGGACGGCAAAGTCGGGTCGGTGGATATCCGCCGCGTGCAGACCGCGGCGATTTCGCACTAAAACAGCCGGTCCTGCTTCCGCAGTGTTCCGAACGAACCCAGGTTGGCGATGCTGAACGCGATCCGATACTGCGTCTCGTCGCGGATCCCGATGTTGTATCGCCGGTACTGAAAGCTCAAGCCGCAACAGTCCGTGTTGTAGGTGACCTGCGTGGTGGAGTACTGGATCACCTGCTTGCGGTAGTCGTAGACCGCATCCACCGCCGCATTCCAACCGCGCTTGTTGGCGTCGCCGAAGCCCACTCGAAATCGATACTGGTTGGCGTAGGGCGAAAGCAGGGTGTTGGCGTGAACCTCGTTATTTCCCGCCGAGACGAAGTATCTCTGCCACCGGTAGTCCACGGAGAACGAACTGTCCACAATCGCGTGATACCGCGCGTCGTAATCGGCCTGCCATTGGATGCCGAGCCCGGTGATTGGGCTCATCCGGATGGTCGAAGCCACCGGCGAAGTGCTGCGCGGCCCCACCAGGAACGCATAGGCGGTCAGATCCGCGGTGGCATCGAAAATGTTCCGCTGGCCGTCGATCAGGGCGCCACCGAAGGTCGGATCGAAATAGCGCTTCTGCGCGATCTCCCAGGTGAAGATCTCCTGCACTGAATTGCCGCGCTTGGCGTAAATGCGGTTGGTGAGCGATAGTTCGAGTTCGTTAGTGTTGGAGAGCAGATCCGTATCGTCAAAGCGGATGAAATCGTTGAAGGACGATCCGATCCCGGTCACGTACCGGTACGTGGCGCGGGGCTCGATGACATGTTTCAGCTTGTCGCCGAACACGGTCTTTTTGTTGAAGACCCGGTAGAGCGTGGGGAAGACGAAGTCCACCGAAAGATCGCGGGCGCTGCGCACGCGGTTCGTACCCACCACGCCGTAGTAGCCCTGGCTGTTCAGAGTCTGGCCTTCGGCATAGTAAGTCTCGTGGATGCCGAAGCTGGGGACGATGTGCAGCCAGTCGCCCCAATGAAAGGCCGTGGTGATGTGCGGCGCCAGGTTCACCCGGTTCATGAACTTGCCGGTCTCGTACTCGTCGATCAGCTTGTTGCTGCTGTCGAACACCGGCGCCGAGCGGTATAGCAGCCCCGCGGTCGATTCGAACGAATACCAGATCGGAAGATTCGGAAACAGCGCGTGATCCCGGCTGTAGAACTGCGCTTCGGGCAGCTTGCGGATGATCACGGCGTTGGTCAGGTACTTGACGTTCCCGGTTACCGGATCTGTCTGCTGGATTTCGGTGGATTCGAAGTTCTCCAGGCGTGCAGCCACGATGTCGAACGTGTAGGTCGACCAGTTCTTGTTGACGAAGCCGTTCGAGTGGATTTCCGATCCGATCGCCTCGTTGAAGGATTCCGTCCACTCCTGCCGGAAGCGGAACGAGGTGATGTAATTCAACTGTCCGATGGCGGTCCACCCGTCGCCCAGATCGGAATGCCCCACCGCGAAGATGCTCACGCCGCTGTATTTGGTTTTCGGCGGACCGCTGTTCGGCACGCCGCGATCCTGCACGCCGTAGAGCACCAGGTCGAAATCCGACCCCTGCCGCGGCTTGGTGCGGAAGTCGACGTGGTGCGTAAAGCCGCGGGCTGTGAAGTCCTGGACCCGGTAGGTCACGTCCGTGCTGCGGTTGATGGCCCAGAAGTAGCCGAGCCCCACCATCTCGCCTCGCTGCGAACTGTGCCCCAGGTTCGGCATGAGGAAGCCGCTTTTACGCGGCTCTTTGGCCAGCGAATGATAAAAGTAGGGCGTATAAAAAATCGGGAAATGGCGCAGCACATAAGTGCTGTTGTGGGAAATGGCGCGGTCGTTCGGAATGATATCGAATTTAGGACCCCTCAGCCGCCACCAGGGATTCGGCAACTTACAATTGGTCACCCACCCGTGGTACAGCAGGTATTTTTCGCCGACGCGTTCCGCCCACTGTCCCTCGAAATAATAGGGCTGATTGCTGGTGAGAACTCCCGGACGGGCAACGATTTTCGTCTGTGTCTCGCCTTTGACGTCGTAAAACTTCCCGCGTTCTTCGTCGGTATTGTAATCGACGCGGCTGGCCCACATCTTTAGGTTCTGGTCGAAATTCCAGAAAAAGACGTCGCCGGTGGCGTGAACGTCGCCGGTGTCCTGGTTCCAGTCGATCTGGTTCGCCCGGAACAACATTCGGCCGTCTTCGAGTTCGGCCGGATTCCCGCGCAGGTGGTAGACGCTGCCATCGAACTCCTGGGTTGGCGCGACCACGTTCCATTCGCCCATGGGAATCGATTTCGGAGGCACCGCAGGAGCGGGAACCTTCTGCGTAGTGATCGTCTGGGCCCCTGCCGTCGCTGCTAAGATGAGTGGCAGCAACAGGCTGAGAGACGAAATATACGTATTACTCGAAGATTTTCCGTGACAAGGCGGGACCTTTGTGCTAAGAAAAATGAGAGGACTGCGGGAGTAGTGCCTCAATCCGAAAAAGTAACACAGTTCTGCAGAAAAATGTTGCGGCCTCTCGAAAAGCTTGGTGTGAAATGACTTGTGGATATTGCGGTTCGCGTAACGCGGAAGGAGAACATCGCTGCCGGCGTTGTGGACGGCGCCCTGGGGACACGTTGACCGGCGCGTCTTCATTGCCGAGAATGACGGGCGCAACCGCGCCGCAGTTGCATCCGTCTGCGCGCGCTCAGGTGACACCCGAAATTCGCAGTGAGCCGGCGGCCCGGCCATCGGGCTTGGCTCAGCCGGTGCAAGGCTCGCTCTTCCCGGTTCGCTCGCAATCGAATGTGATCCCGTTTGAGGCCTATGCGCCCGCATCCAAGCCGGCGCCGCGGCCCCAGGCCAAGCCTTCCGCCGCCGATGGCACCGCGCGGACCGCTTCCCGGCCGCCGGCTCGCCGCTCGCCGCGAGTCTCCGAGAATCAGGAGCGCCTGGACTTTCTGCCCCCCGCGCCTCCCAAGCCGCGCACGCTCGGGACCACCGTCGAGGCAGTGATCTATTGCGAGGAGCCTGTGGCGACTTCGTTGCACCGGGCGGTCGGCGGAGCGCTCGACTGGAGCATGGTGCTGATCGGCTACGGCCTGTTCCTGGCGACATTCTTCCTGATGGGCGGCGCGGTCGAGCTGAATCGCATGACCGTGATGATCTTCGGTGGAGCGCTGCTGTTGATCGCGTTCGCTTATGGCTGGATCTTTGCGATTGCCGGCGCGGAAACGCCCGGCATGCGCTGGACGCACCTGAGGCTGACGACGTTTGACGGCTTCCGGCCCGACCTGCGGCAGCGGTTGCTGCGTTTCGCCGGTTCCTGCCTGAGCCTCTGCACCGTGGTCGGGGTACTCTGGTCCCTGGCCGACGAAGAATCGCTGACGTGGCAGGACCACATTTCGCGCACCTTCCCGACTCCGCGCGAAGTAGAGTCACACGTTTTCCATCGCAAGTAGGGCAGTCCCGAAAACTTATAGGGTTCGATTTCCGTCCGTTTTACCTGAGAAACGGCACGTGGTTCCGCACCAATCGCGTGTGGCCAGCCGGCCTTGGTTGGTCCGACCCGGCTACTTGGCTGCGCGCGCCGCTTTACGCGCGGCTGCCCAGCGCTTCTTTTGCGCCGCGGCGATTCGTGCCCGGCCTTCCGGACTGACGTGATGTTTCCGCAGTCCGACCTCAACCTCACCGAAGATCCCGAGAGCCGGGACTCCGACCAACTTACGACGAAGTTGGTCCATCTTTACGTTGATATAGTCGAGTTGCTGCTGATAGCCGATCAGCGCGGCCCGAAGGACCGCGGGATCCGTTGTTAGCTCCATCGATTTCGTGCCTATCCCGTAACTTAGATTTAAATCTTGTTCCGGCGGGTCTGCGCCCGCTCGTCCGAGACCAAGATTCAATTAGGTACCATCTTATTGGACCTCTATACATTGAGATATGAGGCAAATCCTGTATCGAGGTTCTGATTAGATAGTACTGGATGCGCGACGTTAAGTTCGTCAAATCTATGTTAAGGGCGGAGGGGTAACCGAATTATGCCGGTTTTACGGCGCGCCGCCATTTGTCGAGGATGACGCGAGCCATTCGAATATTCGCGGCGTCGATCATATGTCCGTCGAGAGCCGCGGCGCCCCGGCCTTCGGAGACGGATTGCTCGTAGGCCTCTACGACGCGGCGGGCGTGCTCCACTTCGGCCGCTTCGGGAGCGAAGATCCGGTTGGCGGCATCCAGTTGCGCGGGGTGAATGCACTGCTTGCCGTCGAAGCCCAGGCCGCGCGCGATCCGGGCCGAACGTTCGAAGCCTTCGCCGTCGCGGAAAGCTGCGAATGGTCCGTCCATGGCGCGCAGGCCGTTGGCACGGGCGGCGGCCACGATGGCCTGCATGACGGCGTGCCAGCGGTGGCCGGGATAGGCGTGGTCGTGTGGGTCGAACTCGCCGATCGACGCCAGGGGCATCTGCATCGAAGCGGCGAAATCGCCGGGTCCGAAGATCAGGCCTTCGAGGCGCGGCGAGGCCTGCGCGATCTCGCGAGCGTAGAGAAATCCCGCGGCCGTTTCAATCTGCGCTTCGATGCCGATCGGCGTGGTAAAGCCGCGGTCGAGTTCGATCTGCGTCAGCAACCGGTCGACAAAGGCTACATCGCCGGGCGAGCCGGCCTTGGGCAGCATGACTAAATCCACGCGGTCGCCCGCGCCTTCCACCACTTCGATCAGGTCGCGGTAGGCGAAGGGCGTATCGAGCGCGTTCATCCGGAACATGCGCACGCGCGCGCCGAAATCGAGTTCGCGAAACGCTCGGACAATGCTGGCGCGGGCCGAGGCCTTGTCGGCCGGGGCGACCGAATCTTCGAGATCGAGACAAACGGCGTCGGCGGCGGACGCGGCTGCCTTCTCGATCATGGGCCAGCGGCCGGCCGGAACAAAGAGCATGCTGCGGGTAAGACGGGGAGGTACGGACATTTAAGTGGGCTCCAGGGAATCCAAAACCTCACGGGTATGCTCGCCGAGCGCCGGGACTCGGCCCATGGCGGGCGGGCAATGTTGAAGGTTGTGGGGCGGAAGCAGCGCGGGAATCGGGCCGCCCGGCGAATCGACGTCGACCCAGCGGCCGCGCGCGGCCAGTTGCGCATGGTTGGCAACGGCTGCGACATCGTTCACCGCGCTGAAGGCGATTCCGGCGGCGTCGAGCATGGAGAGCACCGCTTCCGCGGGGAACGCGCCGAAGCGGAGTTCGATGCGCTCTTCGAGTTCCACACGGTTGGCCAGGCGGGCGGCATTGCCGGCGAAACGGGCGTCCTCGGCGAGGGCGGGTTCTTCCATGACCCGCTCGCAAAAGCGCCGCCATTCGCGCTCGTTCTGGATGGAGAAATTCACAGCCCCCGAGCCGCAGCGGTAGACGCCGTAGGGGACGATCATGTTGTGGCGCACGCCGCAGCGCTCGGGCGGGCGGCCGGTCCCGAGAAACGTATAGAGAGGCGGCATCATCCACTCCGTGAGGCACTCGAACATCGAGATGTCGATGCGCTCGCCGCGTCCCGTGCGCTCGCGGCGGTAGAGCGCCGCCAGAATCGAGGAATAGGCGTAAAAGCCCGAAGCGATATCGGCAATCGAGATCCCCGCCTTGGCCTGTTCGTCCGGCGTGCCGGTCATGCTGAGGACCCCGGCTTCGGCCTGCACCAGCATGTCGTAAGCCTTGCGGTCGCGGTACGGCCCGTCGGGACCGTACCCCGAGATGGCGCACCAGATCAGCTGGGGTTGCACGGCCGCCAGCGTTTCATATCCGAAACCGTAGCGCTCGTCGGCTCCCGGCGCCAGATTGTGCAGGAAGATATCGGCGCTTTCGATCAGACGCGCGCACGCAGCTAGGCCGGCAGGCTCCTTGAGATCGAGCGCCACGCTCTTTTTGCCTCGATTCAGCCATGCGAAATAGGCCGACTGACCGCGGATCACGTGGTCGTAATCGCGCGCGAAATCGCCGCCGCCGGGCCGTTCGATCTTGAGGACCTCCGCGCCGAGGTCGGCAAGCTGCCGCGAGCAGAAAGGCGCGGAGACCGCCTGTTCGATGGCGACCGCGCGAATGCCGGCCAGGGGAAGTGGGTGGATCTCGCTCAACGAATTTCACGATAGCATCAGAGTTGTCATGATCGAAACCGGACTGGCAGGCAAGGTGGTCATCGTTACGGGAGCGGCGGCAGGCATCGGCAAGGCCACGGCGCATCGATTTGCGCGCGAAGGCAGCCGGGTGGCTTCTTGGGACGTCAAGGAGGGCACGCCCGAAGAGGGCGGCATCTTTCAGAAGGTCGACGTCACTTCGACGGATGCGGTGGAGGCGGCGGTGCGCGAAGTGGTCGAACGCCTGGGCGCCATTCACGTGCTGGTCAACAACGCCGGAATCATCCGCGACGGCCAGCTGGTGAAGTACAAGGACGGTGCCCTGGCTGGAATCATGGGCGACGAACAATTCGATGCGGTGATCTCGGTCAACCTGAAGGGCGTCTTTCACTGCACCCGCGCCGTGGCGCCGCGGATGATCGAAGGCGGCGGCGGAGTGATCCTCAACGCTTCGAGCATCGTCGGGGTTTACGGAAATTTCGGCCAGACCAACTACGTGGCGAGCAAGGCCGGCGTGATCGGCATGACTCGCGTCTGGGCGCGCGAGCTGGGCAGGTATAAGATCCGGGTGAATGCCGTAACCCCGGGCTTCATCGCCACCGAAATGACCGCCGGGATGCCGGAGAAGATCCTGCAGACGATGGTAGGCCGCACGCCGCTCGGGCGCATGGGGCAGCCCGAGGACGTGGCGGAGGCGTATGTCTGGCTGGCCTCGGATGGTGCCGCGTTTGTGAGCGGGCAGGTCCTTGGCGTGGATGGTGGAGTGGTCCCTGGTACATAACGGCGCGAAAATAGAAGTAAGGGGATAATGTGAAACCGATTTATATCGCGAGCTACCACCAGTCGAAATTCGGGAAGCTGATGGGGATGACGGTGCCCCAGATCCTGGACGCCGCCGTGAAAGGCGCCTGCCGGGAGATCGGCGTCGAGGCGGCCGCGCTCGACGTGGGCAGCGTGGCGGCTGCCTGCAATTTCTCCCTCAACGAGCAGGGACTGCTGGCGGGGCTATTGGCCGAAACACCGGGGCTGGAGGCGAAACCCATCGAGGCGGTGGAGAACGCCTGCGCCTCGGGCGGGCAGGCCGTACTCTCGGTGATTCAGAAGCTGCAGTTGGGGATGGGCGATACCGGCATCGCCGTGGGCTTCGAGAAGATGCGCGATGCCGAAGGCAAGATGGATGGCAAGCTGATCGGCAAGGTGCTCGGCTACTTTTCACACCCCGACGAACGCTCCGGCAAGGTTTTCGTCTTCCCCCACATCTTTGCCGAAGTGATGCGCGATTATATGGCGTCCTACGGGGTGACGGAGCGCGACCTGGCAGCCATTCCGGTGCAGGAATACGCCAACGCGAAGTACAACCCCTGCGCGCAAATGAACAAGGTGCAGATCACCCTCGACCAGGCCACCGCCATCGAGGGCATCAACCGTTACGTCGTAGAGGGGCTGCCGCTCAAGACTTACGACTGCTCGCAGATCACCGACGGCTATGCCGCCCTGATCCTCGCGAGCGAAGAGGGGCTTGTGAAGCTCGGGGTGGCGAAGGCCGATTGCGTGGAGATCGCCGGATGGGGGCAGGCGACCGACCCCATCCGCAAAGAGGGCCGCGACGTGCTCCAGCCGAAGGGCGCCTATCGCGCCATGCAGACCGCCTACCGGATGGCCGGCGCCGAGCCCGCCGACGTCAACGTGGCCGAGGTGCACGACTGCTTCAGCGTCATGGGAGCCATCGGCACCGAGGTGATCGGCAAAGCCGGGCCGGGCCGTGGAGCGCAATACTGGGTGGACGGCAAAGCCGCGCCCGCGGGTGAGTGCGGCATCAACACCTCCGGCGGACTGATCGCGAAAGGCCACCCGATCGGGGCGACCGGCGTCGCGATGATCGGCTGGTCGGCGCAGCAGTTGCTCGGCAAGGCGCCCGCGGAGCTACAGGCACGAAATCCGAAATACGCGGCGACGTTCAATATCGGCGGCCCGATCTGCGCCAGTGTGTGCACTGTGCTGCGGGCCGCGCGATAGCTATTTGGCCGGCGCTTTGGTGGGCGCGGAATCGCCTTGAATCAGGGCGGCCACGCTTCCCGCGAGCTCCGCATTATCGAGGATATAGAACATCCCGCCCCGTCCGTCCTGGCTGCTATCGCAGTTACCCGCGATCGCGCCTTGTTGATTCATATCTCCGAAAATTGCGTAGTGCTCGGAACCGCCGGTGGAGACCCCGATCTTGGCGTGATTGAAATCCGGCCCGCTTCCGCCGGTGAGCCCGAACTTTTTGCCGTCCCACTCTCCGCTGGTCGCGATGTCGACCGGTCCGGGCTTGCCGAGGGTATTGCTCCAGCAGGAGATCTTGGTGCTTGCCGTAGTGGAGTAGATCTCCGGCTTGTCCCACCAGGTGGCGACGCGGAGAGGCACTCCCTTGAGGAACGCCGACACCATCTGCCATGGCGGGACGTTCAGCGCCGAGGGCTTGGAGATGAGGTCGACGCCGGTGGAGAGTTCCTCGTGAATCGCGGCCGTGGATTTCGATCTCACTCCGAGCGCTTTCGCGAGCTTCTGCACGTCGTCGGGGCCGCCGATCCTGGCAATCTGCTGGTTCTTGGGATCCGTGACCACGCTGGCGTTCTGTAGAGCCCCCAGGACCTTCACCAGGTCACTCTTCGTCAGCTTGAGCGCAAAGAAGTGCTGGCTGACTTCGACGTCGTTATCGGTGACGCAGCCGAGCGTGTTGCCGTCGGTCTTGCGAGGATACTTGCTGTTTCCGGAGGCCGGCCAGGAGGGCGTCGAAACCTGCAGCACGAAGCCATTGCCGTCGTCGTTCCATGCCACCAGGCCTTTCGAGTGTCCCCAGGGAGAGCCGCATTCCTTGTCGCAGCCCTTGATCTTCGGATCGTCGTAGAACTGATCGTTCCACACCACGAAGTAGAAGCTGCCGTTGTAGACCTGGCTGAAGGTGGCGCCCAGCGGGTCAGCGGCGGTATCGCCGGCGCATCCGCCGCCCTGCTGCAGTTTGGCGCTATCGCTGCTGGCGAAGACGAACTGCTGTCCGAACGATTTGTAGTCCTGGACCTTTCCGCCGAAGGTGCAGGCGCGGGTTGCGTCACCGCCGCAGCCGGGAAAGGACTTGGCGTTGAGCTTGAAAACAAACCACCAGTCGACCGGATGGCCGGGTTTCAGTAAGGGCGCCGGCGCATCCGCGGCCAGCGCGGCGCACAGGGCCAGAGAGAGCAAGAGCAACAACCGGAAGTAATGGCGCAAGGGCGACTCCTCTCCTAAGTGAATCGCCGTTCATTGTATATGACTAAGAGGCTTTTGCCCAATGCTCCCGGATTTCCCGGAGGAACTCCTCGGGATGGGAGGTCTGGAGCAAGATGGCGTTGCCCCCGCCTTTCGGCGGGAGGAGCACGAGCCGCCTGCCGCCCGCCGCGTATAGCCGCACCGTCTGCCCATTGGCCACGCGGAACCATCCGGAACGGTAATGCGAGTTCGCGAAACCGTTGGTGCGCACGGTGGGCTGCCAGCCCGCATCGGTGGAGAGGTCGACAATGCGGACGTCATCGAGATCGATAGAGGCCGCCTTGACGGTGACCGGATAGAAGCGGTCATGGATGGTGAGAGCGTGCGCCGTAACCGTGTAACTGGGCGGCCCGGGCGAGTACCAGAAAGCGAAGGTCACCACGGTCACCGCTAGCAGTACCGCGATGGCGATCGCGGGCCCTACCCACGCGCGACGTTCCTGCGCGCGCGGCGGGCCGCCCACGGGCGCTTCTGGAACCGGCGCCGTCGTGCGAATGGCATCGAGGAAACGCTCCGGCTCATCCGGGCTGAACAGCGTAGTCCGGTCCTCCGCAACGACCACCACGACCTTGCTGGTGTTGGTGAGATACCACCAGCACTTACCGAGCCGCGAGGTACGGAAGAGGCCGTAGTAGCCGAATAGCCCTCCGTTCCCACACAAGCGCAACGCTCCACTCAGTTCGCCCGGCGCTGCGATCCGCGCCTCGCGGACGGAGTCGAGCGGGATCCGGACGCTGCCGATGAACCTGCGGACGAAGATCGATCGATCCCGGACCTCGTAGCCCCGTGGAGAATAGGCGAGGGCGCCCAGGATGATTGCCGCGCCGACCGCGGTCGCCAGGGTGCTTTGTGTCGCGAACGCGATGATCAGCAGGATCGCGCAGACGACTGCCGAGATCACTTTGCTGAGCTTGTCGAAGGAAACAGAGAAGGGCACTCGAGGCGCTCCTCCTTCAATATACGGGAGATCCGGACCAGATTGTTCCGGTCGAGGTACTGTACGAACCGGCTATCGGCTTGGGAGAATCGAATCCAACTCGGCCATATATTTGTGCGCGCACTCCGGGCACAGTCCATGCGTCAGTTGCGCATCCGAACTGGTGGAGAAGTAGTGCTCCAGGCTCTTCCACTCTCCCGATTCGTTCTTGACCGCTTTGCACGAGGCGCAAATCGGCAGCAGTCCCTGGAGGACCTTGATATGGGCGACATCCTTGAGGTGCTCCTCCTCCAGCCCTGCGGCGCCGGTTCGTTTCGTACGTCATCATCCAGATCACGCCGACTGCAAAGAACCGGTTCATGGCGCCGGCCCAAAAAGGAACGCCGGATCTGGGGAGCCAGAAGGAATCCGGCCAGTACGACAGCCGATCCGGCGGCGGCGACGATGCGGGTCTCCGTCTTGGAGCCCCAGAAGCACGCAATCCAGACCAGGATGACTTGGAGCAGCCAGTCGGCGAATCGAAGAGGTGTTACCGCATCGAGCACGGCGGCCGCCGCGAAGGCAGCTGCGTACACCCCGACCCGGACATTCCTACGGGAAATGAAACGCTTTTGTTGATTTGGGCAGAAATGCTTTTCCATGATGCGCTGCTCAGGGTAGATGAGGATCGATCAGAGAGGTGAAATGCCTGAGGACTTAACTTAACTCAATTATCGCAGTGCGGTTGAGAACCAATCAACCTTTCACCTGTCTAATGAATCCTGAAGAGGGAAAGCCTCGCGCATCGCCGCGGTAGGAGAACTGCCTTCCTCCGCTTAATAGCAATTCACCTGGGCGTGAACAGGTTCAATACAAACAAGGCTTGCGGTTCAGGTGTATTAGCAATTTGCGGATCGTTCCGAAGCGAGGTCCGCGGATCTCTCCCTGTTGACGGCGGTACAATGGCCCCTATGCTCACCAGACGATTTTTCACCGGTATGAGCGTGCTTTCTCCATTAGCTCTGACGGGGCCCAAGCAGAGAGTTCAGCCGGGAGACTCAGTAAGGGTCCTGACTTCGCCGCCTCCTACAAGTCCGAATCCCGACATCGCCAGATATTACGAACACTGGCGTGCCAGCGTGGGCAAGAGGGCCAGGGTCATCTACGTTGACGAGCACGGGCGTCCCGAATTAGACATGGATGACGTAATTGGAGTGGGGCGCTCCATATCGCTGGAACCCGAATGCGTTGAGCTTGTCGAAAGATCTACTTTATCCGCGGCGGAACGAGCGAGGCTGATCGAGGCTCGGTAGTCTGCGGCGCATACGGCGCTACCGGACTTCGGTCATCAACGTCCTGAGTTCGACAAAGACGGACCTGGATCGCCTTTCGGCCCTGGGCGCGCTCCTCCTGCGCGACCACCTCGGTGTATCCCGACTCCAGGCGCATCCGGACGTTGCGTCGACCTTCTCGGCAGCCTGCTTCGAGGTCTTGCCCGTGGTGGCCTTTGTACCGGCGCCCGTCCGAGGATGAAATTGTAGTGGTAATACCTGCCGACCGGAAAACGCTCATTGGTGTGTGGGGTCCTCCGTGGTGGGGCCGGCTTGCTTGGCGAGTCTCTAAAGCCGTGCGGCCAGTCCGAGTACTCTCCTTCGCAGGGCGTCGCGCCGAACCTGAAGGCATGGGTTTGAAGGAACTCGTGGGCCGTCGCGCAACGTCTCCAAGATCTCCGTATCCGTGAAATGGGCCAGATCGTTGATGGTGTAGAGTACGTCCATCTCTGCCTCCTCTCTCCCTTAGCGGGCTTCGTACACCCGAGCCTTATCGCTCTCCCGCCGCGTGCTGCTGACTGACAGGCCGGCCCGCTTTGGAACCACGCTGATAAAACCGCGCCGTGTCTTTATCCTTCATCCGGTCGCAGCCATAATCTCGGCGATAGTCGCGCCACCCGCCCGCTGGATCATCGCGAGCACTTTCGCCTTGGCGGTACCCTCCCGCGGCGCCTTCGCTTCGGTCGGCGCGACAGCCGGCGCCACGGGCTTGGCGGTCTTCTTTTCCCGGGAGCCGCCTATTCCGACTGGATGCCGGCGCCGTCTTCTTTACCTTCTTCGTTGCTTTTCGCATCTGCTTATCTCCTTGCACGACCATTCATCACTCCGTCAGGGGCACACAATCAAGTGAAATCGGCGAGCCGGCGGCCGGGATCTAGGCCAAATCCGATTACAATTGGGAACGGGGCGCGCGTGGCGAAGCTCAAGAACGATCCAATCGATTCGGCCGACATGGTCGAGTTCCTGGATACGTCATCCGACTTTGCGTTCGAGCTCGCCTGCGTCAAGCGCTTATCGGAACTTGGATACTGCTGTCAGCACGGAGGCTCCTACGTCGATCCCGTCACAAAAGAAGGCCCGGCAGTTCGATATCCGCCCCCAGGAGGATGATGATCGGCAATTGTTCCGCGTCCGATGCGCTATAGAATGCAAGAACCTCACAGAGGCTTTTCCGCTCCTGGTCATGTGCGTGCCCCGCACACTGGACGAGAGCTTCCACGAACTCGTCTTTTCGTTCGATCCCGAGCAAATGCCGCGGACCGGTGGGTCCGATAACTCGCTTTTCGCAAGATCTGTCAGGCAATTCGCGT
>CAWCMS010000004.1:0-32273 GCA_963796675.1 Terriglobia bacterium | reverse complement strand
TGAACCTGTGCGACCCGAGTCCGGGTGGTCATCCGGCCGAACGAGCGACTCCACGCGATCGCGCCCGATTTCTTAGGCCTGGGATATGAGATCTCATCCGTTGCGCGCCCGGGTTTGTTAACCAGCCGTAATCGCGTGTATGTGCAATTGGTGCGGACGTTGAGCGCGCGCGGGGTGATCCGGATTGGCGGCAACACATCCGAGTATTCGGTGTACTCGCCGACCGCCGCGCCGGTGTCCAGCGCCAAAGGAACCGTCGTCAATGATGCCGTCCTGCACGACCTGGGCGGGTTTCTCAGTGCTACCGGATGGAGGCTGATCTGGGGCCTCAACCTCGGGAGAGGTTCGATTCCGGACGCGATCGCGGAGGCGCACGCGGTGCTCGCCGCCGCGGGCAGGCAATTGCTCGCCTTCGAAATCGGCAATGAGCCCAACTGGGGGCTGCACAAGCGGTTGATCGGCGAGGTCGATGTCTTCCAGGTGGACTCTACCCATGAGTTATACGGGCACATGAATGTCAATTACCTCCGGCTGAGCGATGTACCTTCTTTCGACCACTGGGCGGACGCGCTGGCGGCACTCGCAAAGGGCGATTACTTCACAACGACGGGTTTCCCCTGCGGATGGCGGAAGTCGTATGGGGCGATGGCCACGATACCTACCGCAAGATCTTTCCGCTGGCGGGCACCCGGGAGTTCAGCCAAGGTAAGTTCACTTGGCAGGCCCGAGCGCGGAATTGGTGACGCCGGCCACGCTGGTGGGAGTGAACGTATTCATCATTGCCGACCCGGACACCCCGGCGGAAACGGATCACCCACAGTACATCATGCCGGACGAGATCGCCGCCATCGAGCAGTGGGTCCGTGACGGCGGACGACTGGTGTTGCTCGGGAACGACAATGGAAACGCCGAGTTCGAGCACTTCAACCAGCTAGCACGCCGTTTCGGTATCGAATTCCTGGAAGAGACCTACCCGCATGTGAAAAGCAAGGGAATTCTCGTTGCTGCCGGAGACACGCTCATATTCCAGGGCGCCTCGGAGGTCTACCTGGTCGAGATCGCCCCACTGAAGCTCGCGCCCGGAGTGCCAGTACTGCTTGCGGATCAGGGAACTCCGGTCATGGCTCTGGCCCACGCCGGCCTCCGGCCCCTTCAGCGTTCGCAAAGCGGGTTCCACGGCCACGGCCTTGCTCGACCAGACGCGGAAAGAACCTTCCTCAGCTACGCGAATGAGCCTCGGCATCCGCCGAATCAGGCGGCGCGCTACCTTGCCGCATCCGGGAACGCGGTTTTCAGCTCATCCAAATACCCGTAAATCGCGGCGAGAACACGGCCGTCAACGGAACGCTGCCGCCCCGTGGCATCGCTGAACTGCATCAGCCTGGGGAATAGGTCACCCGCCGGCTCCCGCCAATCGCCCGCGCGGAATCGGCGGCCGGATGCGCCGGGCGGCTGAACTCCAGCCGCCTTGAGTTCCCGTTCCACGGCGCCGCGATGATCGCGCACCATTTCCGCCAGGAGCCGCCCGCTCGGATCGGCCGGCCCCGGCGTCTGCCGTGACTCGAAAAAGACACTCAGACGCTTCAGCGCCCAGGCGTGCCGAAGCGCCACGCCAAGCGCCGAATCGGGCAGGACTGCAAGCGGCTGCTCGCGGCGCAGATCGGCCAGAGCCCGCAACACGAAATCCATGCTCCCGCCCGCGGAATAGCCGCTCGCTTCCCCAACCCGCATGACTTTGAAGCCGCCGGGTTCTTCAATTACCTGCACGGCTTCGCCCAAACAGGCTCCAGCTTGGTGGAGCACATAACGCGCCTGCAATTCGCGGATATCGACGGCATTGAGCCGTGGCCTCGCCGGAGGCAGCGAAACCGATGGCGCGCCGCCTGTCGGGGCGCCTTCCGGCATCGCCATCGTCCCGTGTTCGAGCGAGGGATCCGGCCGGAATACCGCCGGGCTCAGTTCTGCGCGGCTCACTTCCCGGATGCTGTCTGCGGCCAACCGGAATTCCACAGTGCGGTCGGCCGTTTCAAACCGAATGGTCTCGATGCGCGGCTGATAGTTGCTGGAATCGACATCGAGCGACAGCACGGCGACCAGCGTGCGCGTCTTGCGCCGTGCGGTAATCCGGATCAGCGGTGTGCCGTCGTGCCCCGTCAGCCGCTCGGCGGCGGCCACAGTCCCATCCTCGGCCGCCCAGATGGAAATATCTGAAGAGAGCGAGATCGGATTCCACGACCGGCTCTCCATCCAGTTCAGGAATGTGGATTCGATTTGGTCCGGGTCGAGCCCGTTGGCAGCGAGCGAAGTCAGCGAGGCAGCCTCGATGCGGTGTTGCTGCCGTTCGACCAGACGGTTGCCCCCTCCGCGGTAGACGAACTCCCGGCTCTTTGCGGGCCGCCACATGGCGTGCCGCAATTCCCCGCCCGGCCCGCTCAAGCGCGACGCGAAGCGGCCACTCGAGCGATCGGACCAGATCTGCAGTTCGGAATCGACTGTCTTGGCCGTCGGCCGCGATTGCACGATCTGTACGGAGAAAGTCTGGTGGACCGGCTGCGCATAGAGCGTGGTCTCCACACCCGCGGCATGTGCGATCACTTCCACTGGCCGAATGGGCGCATTCGCGCGATGAATTCCGAAGTGCCACGCGGCGATCACGGCGAGCGACGCAGCCGCAACACCGGCCGCCGGAATCGCGAATCGTATGGTGCGGCGAGGAACCTTGGCTAGTTCGTCTTCATGTTCCTCGATCCGCGACAACAGCCGCTTTTCGGCCGTGGGGCCCCACTCCGGCGGCGGAAAAGGCCACTCATCCATGGCGACTGCCAGACGGTGGATTTCCTGCTCGGAGGCGTCGAGACGCGTGCGGCAGCGCCAGCACGATTTCAGGTGGAACCACACGCGGATGTGTCGCAGGGGCGGCAACTCGCCGTCGAGGTGTGCGAGCAACTCTTCGTCACTGCAATGCATCGGATGCCTCGCCCATCTTCTGTTTCTCGCCCGAGCATGCGGCCGGCAACACCCCTGCCGCGATCCGCAGCTTTTTCAGTGCGCGAGCCAGTAACGTTGCAACCGATTTCGGTCCGATTCCCAGTTTGTCCGCGATCTCCCGGTATTTGAATGATTGCAGACGGAGATGCAGCACTTCCTCCTCGCGGGCGCTCAACAGCGAGAGTCCCTTCGGCGCGCCGTCGTCGAAATCGGCGGCTACATCCGGCCAGCAGGGTTGAGCCGGAAGCAGGTCCAGGTTCTCGGACGGTTCCAGTTCCTCGGCATGGTGCTGGAGGTAGCGAGTGTGCTTGCGCAGTTGGTTGCGAACCGCGCCGAAGGTCCACGCCTTCGGATTGTCAATCCGCTTGCCCGCCCGCAAATCGCGGTATAGGGCGAAGAAGGCTTCCTGCACCAAGTCGTCGGCCAGTTCAAAGGAGCGTGTCATGCGAACGGCGTAGCGAAGAAGAAAGGGGCCCCACGATTCGAAAAGGTCCGTTACCGTTTTGGTTGCGCCTTCCTGGTTCATCGAGGTCCCAGCTGGCTGCTCCTACATGGGCCGCCCAAGATATATTCTTAACAGAGTCTCGTGCCCGATTCACGCTCCTGCAAAGAAATAAATATCTGTCCGCTTTGTAGGGAAAACACGGTTTTCGGGTACTACTGTTCAGACCCAAAAACGGGAATCGGTTTCTCCGAAAACGCGATACACTACTCCTACCTGAAGATCATGGCAATGTGTTCCGGATCTGCGATAGGGGCACTTGCGGCCATGGTGCGCGTGGCCGGCCTGTGCGCGTACATGGCTGCGGCGGCATTCGCGCAGGCGGACCGTGCCACGATCGAAGGAATCATCACCGACACCGCATCGGCGGCGATTCCGGACGTCCACGTTCTGATCCTCCGCCTGGAAACCAACGACGAGATCGTCTTGCGTACCAACGAGTCCGGCCGCTACTTCGTGCCCTACCTCCCGCTGGGCACGTACCGAGTGACCGCCAGTAAGGAAGGGTTTCAGCCGGAGCAACTCGATGAGGTCGTGGTGCAATCGCAGAGCACCATCCGCGCGGATTTCGTCTTACAGGTTACATCCATTGCCACGCACGTCGACGTGCAGTCGGATGCCACGATACTCGATCACTCCACCCCCACCGTTGCGGCCAAGCTCACCATGCAGCAAATCGGGGACGCGCCGTTGATCGTCATCGGCCGCAAGCGAGACATCACCGGATATTTGCAATTGCTGCCGGGCGTCACCAACGCCTCGACCTGGGGCGCACGCGTGAACGGCTCCAATCCGGGCAACTCCGAAGTATTCCTGGACGGCGCCCCTGCTAGCCAGAGCAATGTGCGCGGCTCCATTCAGGAGAATGGCCCGGCCGTCGAGCAGGTGGGCGAGTTCAGTATCGTCACCAATTCCTTCAGCGCCGAGTACGGAAGGACCGGAGCTGGTTCACCAACGTGACGATCCGCTCCGGCACGAACGAGGCGCACGGGAGGATTTACGACTATTTGGACAACGATGCACTCAATGCTCGGGCGTTTTTCCAGAAGAGCCGCACTCGCATCCGCCAGAATGAAGGCGGCGCAACGCTGGGCGGTCCGGTATATCTGCCTGGGCTGTACAACGGTCGTAACCGGACGTTTTTCTTCTTTGGACAGCAGCTTGCCTATTGGGATCAGGTAGGCAGCGGCGCGCTGATCACCGCGCCGCGCGCCGATTTCCGCCAGGGCGACTTCAGCGCCCTGGTGAACGCGGCCGGCGCGATCACGCCCGTGTTCGATCCCGCGACTACACGGCCCGACGGCAAAGGTGGAGCGACCCGGGACCCGTTTCCCGGCAACGTCCTTCCCGCCAGCCGTATCAGCCCGGTCTCCAACCGCATCCTGGCGCTCATCCCGCAACCCGACTTGCCCGCGCAGCAAGATGCCAATTTCTATAACCGCACCGGCGGCGGTAGCTATCGTGATTCCATCTCCACGGTCAAGCTCGACCACAACTTTTCGACTTCGCACAAAATCGCCATCACCTACAGCGATCAATACGACCCGCGGGTCATCGCGGGACAGGGATGGGGCGCCGCCAGCCCGCTCGAGGGATCGCAGGCACCTAAGACCATCCATGACCGCACAGGTCGGATCAACGATGACTACATCATCCGCAACAATCTCCTGAATCATTTCACCCTCGGGGTGGACCGTTACCGCAACCAGACGCGGCAGGTTTCACAATTCGAGGGGTGGGACGCGAAGCTCGGGATTCAGGGCGTGATGGGGGACCAGGGCGCGTTTCCGGTGATCACTTTTTCGGGCGGCATCGCCATTCCCCGGGGGCTCGGCGGGCCCGATTTTTCGACCAACACCGGGGGACGCATCACCCTGAGCGACACGCTCACCTGGATTAAAGGCCGGCACAGCTTCAGGTTCGGCGCCAATTACTGGCCGGAGTACGCCAATGCGCGCGAAGGATATCTGAGCAGCGGCAGCTTTGCGTTCAGCAATCTGACTACGAGCCTGCCGAACGCGCCTCAGTATACGTCCTGGGGCAGTTCGTTCGCCAGCTTTCTGCTCGGCGATCTCGCCTCGGGTGCTGTCGCGGAGCCCTATACGAGAGGCGCGCGCTTCCGGTCCGGTGGTGCTTTCGCGCAAGACGAATGGCGGGCGACCGCGAATCTCACGGTTTCGTACGGTTTGCGCTGGGAGTGGAACGCCGCCCCATTCGAACCCAATGGTGCAGCCAGCGGTTTCGGCCCGGCGGCGCCGAACCCCGCTGCCGGCGGGCGTCCCGGGGCACTGGTCTTTGCCGGCTCCGGACCGGGAAGAACGGGGTCGAGATCTCTTTCCGACGGCTGGTATCGGGGATTCGGCCCGCGTCTCGGCGTTGCCTATGCCCTCACGCCGAAAAATGTGGCCAAAGGGTCTTTCAGCGTCTACTATGCGCCCGGCTTCAGGACGCGGCTGATCGCATACGGGCTTAACAATGCGCATACTGTCTCCTCACCCAATGGATACAACCCCGCATATAACTGGGGTACCTCATTCCCGCAGGATTTCCCGCGCGCGCCGTTTATCGACCCGTCCTACCAGAACGATCAGAGCGTGAGTTCCATACTCCCCGGTACATCCCGCATGCCGCAGATCGCCACCTGGACGGTCAGCCTCGAGCACGCGATTTCCCCCAACCTGGCAGTCGAAGCTACCTACATCGGCAGCCACTCCACGCACCTGATCCTGAGCGACGCCGCAATCGAATATGAATACGCTCGATGCCAACCTGCTTCCGCTCGGAGACCTGCTGTTTGAGGACATCGCCTCGCCCGCCGCCGTTCGGGCGGGCTTTCAGGCGCCGTATCCGGGCTTCCAGAATCAACGGAACCGCACTGTTGGCCAGGCGCTGCGGCCGTATCCGCAGTACCTAAACGTCACCGAAGAGTGGGGGCCGCACGGCGTAGCACGGTTCGAGTCGCTGCAATTGAAGGTTACCAAGCGGTATTCGCGGGGCCTCACGTTGCTGGCTTTTTATACATGGTCTAAGAACATCACCAACGTCGAGGGCGGCCCCATTGACCTTGGGCCGACGGATGGCGCTATCCAGTATCCGCGCAACCGCGCGGGAGAAGTCTCGGTGAGTACGGATGGTCCGCCGCACGTCTTCTCCGCGAACGCCACTTACGAACTGCCGTTCGGGAGCGGCAGGCGGTTTTTGAACCGTCTCAGCGCGGCGTCCATTCTATTCGGAAACTGGCGCGTGTCCCTGTTCTGCCGGTACACTGACGGACTGCCGCTGACGATCACTTCGGGGAATCCACTGGCTGCGTTCGGATATCCCGCCGTGCGCGCGAATTACGTCAACGGACCCGTGTACGGGAACGCCGCTCGCGGCGGGTTCGACCCTGCGCGCGACCTCTACCTGAATCCGGCGGCCTTTGCCGCGCCTCCTACCTTCGAGATGGGAAACACGGCGCGCGTCCTTGACTGGGTCCGCGGCTTTTCCCAGAAAAGCGAAGCAGTCTCCCTCGCCAAGTCGATCCCCTTCCGTGAACGGCTGCGCGCCACCCTGCGGGCGGACGTGCAGAATCCCTTCAACTTCGTTCGCTGGAACAACCCGAACACTAACGTCACCAGCTCGCTGTTCGGCAAGGTCACCGGTAGTGCCGCCGGGCGCGCCGTCCAACTCTCTCTGATGCTCGAATTCTGAATACCAATTCTTTCTGTAGGGAAACCGACTCCGGCCGGGTACTCCATTCAGTGAGGCGTCGCGTCGACGGCGGGCGCCAAATGCCTGCCGGTGCGGAGCGTGCGAAAGGAAATGACGAAAACACTTCAGATCACTATGCCGGTTACGGCGATTTTCCGCGTCCTGCTTTGTCTTTGTTTGACCGCAGGCACTTGCGTCCTGTTCGCGCAGGCGGACCGGGCGACCATTGAAGGCATCGTCACCGATGCCAGCGGCGGCGCGGTGGCCGGCGCCAACGTCATCATCACCCGCATAGAGACCAACGACCAGTTCACGCTCAAGACGAATGAAGTCGGCCGGTACTTCGCGCCCAACCTCCCTGTCGGCGCGTATCGCGTGCGAGTCGAAAAGGAAGGTTTTCACGCCGCGGTGGTCGACAACCTCATCCTGCAGACGCAGATGAGCGTGCGGGCGGACCTGAAACTGGAGGTCGGCGCCACTTCCGAACACGTGCAGGTGACAGCAGAAGCCCCCATGCTGGACGCTTCGACCGCCACGATCACCGCACAACTGACCACCAAGCAGATTCAGGATCTACCCCTGATCACCATCGGCAGGAAGCGGGATATCACCGCCTACCTGGCATTTCTGCCCGGCGTGACGACGGCTTCTACATGGGGTGCGCGCGTCAACGGCTCAAACGCCGGCAACTCAGAGGTCTTTCTGGACGGCGCGCCGGCCAGCCAAGGCAATGTGCGCGGCGGCATTCAGGAAAACGGTCCAGCGGTCGAACAGGTGGGCGAGTTCAGCGTCGTGACGAACTCGTTTAACGCCGAATACGGGAGGACGGGAAGTTGGTTCACCAACATCACAATCCGTTCCGGTACGAACCAACTCCATGGCAGCGTGTTCGATTACTTTGATAACGATGCGCTGAACGCCCGTTCCTTCTTCCAGCAGATCCGGAACACGGTGCGGCACAACGAGGGCGGCTTCACGCTCGGCGGTCCGGTCTACATTCCCAAGGTCTATGACGGCCGCAACAAAACATTCTTCTTCTTCGGCCAGCAGTTGGTTTACTACACCAACACGAACAGCGGCAATCTGTTCACGGTGCCCCTGGCGGATTTCCGCGCTGGGGACTTCAGCGGTTTGACCGATTCGAGCAACTCCCAGATCCCCATCTTCGACCCGAATTCGACGCAACCCGACGGCAAAGGCGGATTCATCCGCGAGCAGTTTCCCGGCAACCGCATTCCGGCAAGCCGCATCAGCCCGGTATCTCAGAAGATCGTCGAGCTGATCCCGCAGCCGGATCTGCTCGGCCAGCAGATCAACAACTTCCGCAATCGCACCGGATCCGGAACCTACCGCAATTACGTGTCCACCCTGAAGATCGATCACAGCTTCTCGAACACGCAGAAGATCTCGATCACTTACAGTGATCAATACAATCCGCGCGTGATCGCCGGGAGGGGATATGGCGTGGATAGCCCGCTCGAAGGCTCCCAGTCCCCCAAGTACATTCACGACCGCACAGGCCGCATCAATTACGACTGGATCATCAAGCCCAACATGCTCAGCCACCTCACGATCGGGGTGGACCGGTACAACAACCAGACTCAGCAGTTGACCCAGTTCGAGGGGTGGGATCCGAAGCTCGGAATCCAGGGCGTAATCTGGGACCAGGGGGCCTTTCCGGTCGTCAACTTCAGCGGAGGCTCTGCCAGTCCGAACGGGCTCGGCGGACCAGACTTCTCCACTAACGCGAACGGCCGTATCACCTTCACCGAGACTTTCGCCTGGACCAAGGGCCGGCACAGCATCAAGTTCGGCGGTGATTTTTGGCCGGAGTACGCCAATGCCCGCGAGGGCTACCAGAGCAGCGGTGCGTTCAGCTTCAGCAATCTCATGACGAGCCAGCCGGACGCTTCCAAGTACACCTCGTGGGGCAACTCGTTCGCGAGTTTCCTGTTGGGCGAACTGTCGAGCGCGAGCATTTCCGAGCCTTATGCGCGCGGCGAGCGGGTCCGCTCCTACGCCCTGTTCGCGCAGGACGAATGGCGCATGACCAACAATCTGACCCTTTCCTATGGCCTGCGCTGGGAGGGCAACGGGGCGCCGTTCGAGCCGAACGGAACCGCCAGCGGCTTTGCGCCCTGGATCGCCAATCCGGTCGCCGGCGGACGCCCGGGCGCGCTGCTGTTCGCCGGCAACGGCCCTGGACGGTCCGGATCACGGTCGCTCTCCGACGGCTGGTATCGCGGCTTCGGCCCGCGCCTCGGCGTCGCCTACCAAGCCACTCCCAAGACCGTTATTCGCGCTTCCGGAGGCATCTATTACGCCCCCGGATTCCGTACGCGCCTGATCGCCTACGGGTTCAGCAACGGCAACAGCACCAGCTCCCCAACCGGCTATACCCCGATCTATAACTGGACCACGTCGGCGTATCCCCCGGACTTCCCCCGCGCCCCATTCATCGATCCCTCGTTCCAGAACGGGCAGAGCGTCAGCTCGATTTTACCCGGCACGTCGCGGATGCCCCAGATCCTCACCTGGACCTTCAGCATCCAGCGGGAACTGGCGCGCGACCTCACTTTCGAAGCGACCTATATCGGTAGCCATTCCACGCACCTCATCCTGGGCAGCTCCCTTTCCAATATGAACACGCTCAATCCGCGCGATCTTTCGCTCGGCAACCTGCTGTTCCAGGACATCTCCTCGTCGGCCGCCGCCGGCGCGGGCTATGGCGCGCCATATGCGGCATTCACCAGCCAATCGACCCACACCGTGGGCCAGTCTCTACGTCCCTATCCCCAGTATCTGAACGTCACCGAAGAATGGGGACCCCGCGGGATCGCACGCTTCAACTCGCTGCAGTTGAAAGCCACCAAACGCTACTCCAACGGCCTTACGCTGCTTGCCTTCTTCACCTGGTCGAAGAATATGACTAACGCCGATAGCGGCCCCATCGACTTCGCGCCGGGAGAGGGCGCCGTCCAGAACCCGACCAACCGCAACAGCGAGGTTTCGATCAGCACGGATGGCCCTCCGGACGTGTTTGTCGTCAGTGGCTCCTATGAGCTGCCGTTCGGGCCGGGCAAACGCTTTCTCAACAGCAACAAGCCTCTGGGACACGTCATCGGCGGCTGGCAGATCACCGGGTACGCGCGCTACGCCAGTGGTTCCGCGCTCGCCATCACAGGCGGTAACGGCATCTCCTCGCTCGGATACCCCAACATTCGCGCTAATTACGTAGGCGGCGACCCGTATATTGCCACGAATCCGCGGGCGTTCGATCCCTCGCAAGACCTGTATCTGAACAAGGCGGCCTTCGCCACACCTTCCACATTCTCTCTGGGCAATACGGCCCGCGTCCTCGACTGGGTCCGCGGCTTCACCGCGAAGAGCGAATCCGTCTCGCTTGCCAAGCGCTTCCCGATCAAGGAACGCCTGCACGCTGTGATCCGGGCCGACATCACCAACCCGTTCAACTTCGTTCGTTGGAACAACCCGAATACGAACATCACGAGTTCAAATTTCGGGAAGGTGACGGGCGCCAACGGCGGACGGAGCGTGCAACTCAATGCGACGATTGAGTTCTGATATGCCTCTACCCGGCATGGACAGGCGTCAATTCGCGAAGACCCTCGGTATCGCGGCCCTGGCCTCCCAAGCCGGGGCCCAAACCGGTGACGGAGGGGTTCCGACCCTATATTACGTGGACGGCTACCACGGCGGCTCGCGTGGCCACATGCCGGCGGGTGCGTGGCGCGACATCGTCAACACGATGCGCGCCACACCCGCCTGGAAGCTTTCGCTCGATATCGAGCCGGCTTCCTGGGAGGATCTGCGCCGCGAGGATCCCGAAGCGTACCGGGAGTTTCAAGAATACCTGAGCGATTCCTCGGTCCGCGCGCGGGTGGAAATGTGCAACGGAACCTTTTCGCAGCCGTTCGGATGGGCGCACGGCGGCGAGAGCAATATCCGGCAGATTCTGCGCGGGAGCGAGGTGATTCGCAAGCATTTTCCCGGGATCGCGCTCGACACCTACGCCGTGCAGGAGCCCTGCTGGGCGAGTTGCCTGCCGCAGATTCTGCGCTCGCTCGGTTTCACGGGGGCGGTGCTGAAGAACCCGGGCACCGCGTGGGGCGGCTACTCGGCCGGCTTCGACGCGGAACTGGTGGAATGGGTGGGACCGGACGGCACATCCATCCCGACCGTGCCGCGCTACGCGTGCGAGAAGCTGGTGCATGTTTGGGAGACGGAGTCCGTCACCGGTTCGGCGGAGTTCAGCCGGAAGTGCGTGGCCCACGGAATCCCCCACCCGGCCGGCAATTGCTTTCAGGACCTGGGATGGGCAGCGCGGCCGAAAGTTTCCGGTGCGCACATCAAGTTCGTAACCTGGCGGGAGTATCTGCGCGAGATAGCGGACAAGCCCTCCAAGCAGTGGCGATTCAGCATCGAGGATATCCTCACCAGCCTGCCGTGGGGCGAAAAGACGCTACAGACCGCGGCGAAGCAGGTGCGTTCCGCGGAGAACCGCGTGCTCGCGGCGGAAAAGATGGCTTCCCTGGCGGCGGCGCTCGAGGGCGTTCCATTCCCCACAGAGCGTTTCGGCAGGGCCTGGGACCAGTTACTCTGGGCACAACACCACGACGCCTGGATTACCATAACCACCCGCAGTGGGCGCCAGGCCTGGGCGTTCCAAGTGGCGTCGGAAACCATGGAGACTGAGGAGATCAGCCTGGCGATAATCGGCGCATCGGCCGCGGCGCTCTCGCGCGGAAAGCCCGCGCCGGTCGGGGTGCCGCTCGGAACGCAGTGGGCTCGCGTGTTCAACACCACCGGGGCGGAGCGGGAAGAGACCGTCGAAGTGAGCTGGGCCGCCGACCGCGGCACGCGCCGCGCGCGCGTCTTCGATTCGGCCGGCCGCGAACTGCCCTGCCAGTTCACGCGCCTGCGAAAGTTCACGTCGGGCGGGCCGGTGAGCGGCAGCGGCCGCGCACGCGCCGCCGAAAACTCCGTGGCCGGGCTGCCGGCGTACAGGCCCGGAGAAAGCCTCAACGCGGCAACCCTTGTCTTTCGCGCCAAGGCTCCAGCGGTCGGTTACTCGACCTATCGCATCGAGCCGGTACAAGACGAGGCGGCGCCACCGGCTACGGGCGGCGCGTCCGCGAGCCGCCAAGAAGGTGCGGTGGTGTTCGAGACGGACCTCTACCGGGTTCGCCTCGACCCGCAGCGCGGCGGTGTGATCACCAGCCTGTTGGTGAAAGACGGCAACCGCGAGTATGTCGACGCTTCGAACGCACGCCTGTTTAATGAGTATCGCGGCTACTTCGTAACGGAGAAGACATGGGCGAGCAGTGCCGACGTACCCGCGAACGTCATGATCACCGAAAGCGGACCGGTACGCGTACGCGCTGTCATCTCGGGCCAGATCCTCGGGCGGCGCTTCCAGACCACCATCACGATGGCACAGGGGGAGCGCCGAATCGACTTCCGCACCCGCTTCATGTACGACGAGGATACCTGGATCGGGGATCCATGGGACATCAAGCCGGAAGACCGCCGGATGGAGCCGCGGCGGTCGCAAAACGACGGCCGCTGGAAATTGCAGGCATTCTTTCCGGCCCCCTTCAGCGACCGCGCAATCTACAAGAACGCTGCGTACGACGTCTGCCGCAGCCGTAACGAGAATACGTATTTCCAGCGATGGGACGAAATCAAGCACAACATGATCGTCCACTGGGTGGACGTGATGGATGAGAAGCAGAATCTCGGGCTGGCGGTATTCTCCGACCACACCACCGCCTACACGCACGGCCCGGACCATCCGCTTGCCCTCGTGATGGGCTGGGGTTGGGAAGGAGGCTTCTGGTTCGGAAAGTGCCCGCTGCGCGGCACGCAGGAAGTAGCCTATGCACTGATTCCCCATGCCGGCAAATGGCACGATGCCGGTATTTCGCGGGAAAGCGGCGCATGGAACGAGCCGCTGATCACGCAGCTCGTTGACGGCGATCCGGGTGCCGCAAGCACCCGGTCGCTGGTCAACATCAGCGGCGCGGGCGTGGAGATTCCGGCGGTGATGTTCCATGAGAAGGCGATGCTCGTGCGCCTCTTCAACGCGGAAGGCGACGGTTCCGGGCGCACCGTGTCATTTGGCGTTAAGCCCTCGCGAGTGGAACTGGTGGAACTCGACGGCCGGGTTGTGCGCCAACTGGACGTCCGCTCAGCGGGGGACGGGCGGTATGAAGTGAACCTGGCGATGCCACGGTTCGGCATCCGTACTCTGCGGTGCAAAGTCTAGAATTGCGCAGGACAGAGTCCGCCCCACTTACACCGTCAGCGCGGCCTGCAGCATGGCACGCGCATAGCCCACATTGAACGCGTACGCCGCGTAGCCTCCACCACCCGGATAACCGCGGATCGGTCCCCGATCGCGGTCGTAGTCGAGGGCCCGCGGGTGCTCCGGATAGATCATGTATTTGTACTTGCGCTTCACCAGTTCGCGCATCACCGCGAACATGTTGTTCTCGCCTTCGTCGATGAACACCTCGGTGTAGCGCTCATACGGCTTCTTGACCCGGACGTTGCGGAAATGCATGTGGTTGATGCGGTCGCGCGAGGCGAAATAGCCGCACACTTCCACCGGATCGCGGCCCATCTCGCGAGTGACGCCGCAGTCGAACGTAATGCCGTTGGACGGGCTGTTGACGATTTCGATGAGCTTCTTCCAGCCTTCCACCGTTCCCATGATCTGTTTCGATCCCCGGCTGATTGGCGCCGGGGGGTCGTTGGGATGCAGGGCCATTCGCACGCCGGCCTTTTCCGCTTCAGGGATAACAGCCTTCAAAAAGTACGTGATATTCGACCACATCTCGTCGAGCGTGTGGGCGCCCTCGTTCGGCCGCGGCGGGAGATCCTTGACCGGTGTCTTCACGCCGTTTTCTTCCACTTCCCGGTTGTAGTCGAAACCGGTCAAACCCGCGCCCGCTCGGCCGGTCTCTTCGAAGTAGCCTTCGGAGGCGCGGTGCGCGTACCAGTTGTATTCGACGACCGGAATCCCCAGCTTGCCGGCCACACGAATCGATTGGATAATCTTTTCGATCTCTTCATCGCGTCCCGGCCGGTTGTAGACGACGAGGCTGAATCCCATATACAGGTTGCCGAGAGACAGGCCATTGCGCTTCAGCGCGTCCATTTGTTCCCGCAGGCGATTCTCGTCCCACGGAATGCGAGGCCCGTTGGTCAGCACGTGCTGCACTCCGAGTTGTGCGATGCGCCTCATGGCGGCTTCACTCCGGCTGGCTGGGTCGCCGCTAGCCGGCATTCCAAGGCTGCCGTCGCTCAGCGAAAGGCCGATCTTCGGCGTATCAGGGCCCTCGAACCGGGGCGGTGGCATGGTGGCGGCGCGGCTAGCCGGCGTCATCAGTGCGGCCGCGCCGGCTGCCTGCATGAGCCTTCTGCGTGAAACTGTGGTCTTCACTTTCGTCTCCTCTTCAGATGCACCGTGCGCCAGTGGCACGGGAAAATCAGTTCTGACGGCCCGGCTCGATTCGCGCATGCTCGACGGACCGGCGGGTCTCCGAAGCGAAGCCCTCGGAAACAGCCTGCAGCAGTTCGCCCACCCGTTCCGTCGAGGCGCCCCCCGAATTCGAAAGCGTGACGTACAATAGCCTGCTGGCCTCACGCCAATCCTGGGCAGGAAGCGGCGTATGCTCGGGCGGCGGTGCGGGAAGTCCGCCGAGTGCGGAGCGCACACCCTCCACGTGGTCCCGCAGCATCCGGTCCAGCACGCGGCGCGAGCGCTCCGGCAAGGCCACCGCAAGCCGCGCCGGAAAAAGTTGTCCCAGCGCCTCCAGGGCGCGGGCATGAGCCACCGCCTGCTGCGGACCGGTCAGGTCTTCCGCGGCGGGGCCAACCCCGAGTTGATCGCGCAGGTCGGCGAGAGCGCCGAGCACGTCGCGCAGATTGGTAAGCGAAGAAGTGGCTTCGGGCCAGGTGCCGCTCCTGCCACGCACCCTCCGCACCCGCACGCCGCCCGGGATTTCCTCAATGACCACCGGCTCACCCAGACACGCGCCGGCGGTGTGTAAGACGAACTGAGCGTCCGCCGCTCGCTCGGCCGCATCCGCCAGCGTCGAATCTACCGGCGGGGCCAGAGTGGGTTGCGCCGGCAGGCGACGGGTGTCCGGGACCGGCGCCGGCACCACGGGAGCTTCCGGGATCGACTCCGCGGCCGCCGCGACTTCGGCGGCGGGAATACTGCGGACCCGCTGTGTGATCATCTTCAACTCGGCAATGCGGCCGCCCGCCTCGAACCGGATAGCCATGCTCCGCGGCTGGAACGTTGCGGAGTCGAAGTCGGCGGTTAACCGCGCCAGTCCGCCATGCATGTGCCGTTCCACCAGGATCCGGATCTGCCGCGCGCCGTCACTCCCCACAAATCGCTCGGCGTGACGGGTCGCTCGCGTGTCGCTCATCCACTGACCGGCTTCGTGGACGAACGACACCGGTGTCCAGGAGCGGCTCTCCATCCAGCGCATGAAGGCGTCTTCGAGATCGCCGGAGATCCCCGACACGACAAAGTCGGCCATCTGGTCCGAGCCTGTATGACCCGGCTGGTGTAGCAAAGCGTTCGAGAGGTGCGGCTGGAGCAGGTACTCACGGCCGGGAGCGGGTCGCCAGAGCGCCTGCTTCAGATGTCCGTCCGCGGCCGTCCAGCGCGAGGCGAAGCGTCCGCCGGTAGCGTCCGACCAGATTTCGAGCCGGCTCGCCCCCGATCGGCGCGCGCGGACCGGTTCAATTTCCACCGCCAGCGTCTGCTCGACCGAGCGCTGGAAAAGCTGCTGCTCGAAGGTTCGCGCGGCGGCGAGCGCCTCCACGGGCGCATCCGGAGCGCTTCTCCGCACCTGCCGCGGCGTCCACAGGAGGGTGGCCAACGCCAGTGCGGCCATTGCACCCGCTGCGATGAGCCAGCGCCGGTCGATCCGTCTGGGCGGTACTCCGTGCAGCGCCTCAAAACGCCGGAGGTTCCGGCCGAGCTTCAGTCGCTGGTCGAGATGCCAGAAGCGGCCGGGGTATTCCCAGGCCTCCATACGGGCAGCCAACTGGAAGATCTGCTCCTGCTGGTCGTGGGCGCGGCTGCGGCATCTCCAGCATACCTTGAGGTGCCGGCGCACTCGAAAGCGCCGCCACCAGGCAAGCTCCCCATCCAGGTACGCCACCAGATCGGAATCGCTGCAATGGGCGGCACGTTCAGCGGACATGTTTCTCCGCGGCAGCGGCCCAATCGGACGATGCGGACCTGCGCAGTTTGTTGAGCGCGCGTGCCAGCAAGGTCGCTACCGACTTTTCACTGTTGCCGAGTTGCCTGGCGATCTCGCGATACTTCAACGATTGCATCCGCAAAAGGACCACTTCCCGTTCGCGTCCGGTGAGCACCGAAAGCGTCGAGTCCAGGTCGTCGCCGGTTTTCACAGGTAGGTCCTGCCAGCGGGGCTTGGCGGCCACGTCCGGCCAACGGGGTTCGGCGGCGAAGCGATCAAGGCTTTCCATGGGAACCAGGTTCTCCGAACGGTGCGACAGCGTTTCCGTGCGCTTCCGAATTTGATTGCGCACGGCGCCGAAGGTCCAGGAACGCGGATCGCGGATGAATTTTCCGTTCCGCAGATCCCGGTAGAGCGCCAGGAATGCTTCCTGCACTGCATCGTCGGCCGCTTCCTGCGACCCTGTCATCTGCAGTGCATAGCGGGCCAGAAACGGTGCCCAGGAAGCGAACAGACTTTCCACCAGCCGCTCTGCTTTGGCCGCTTCCATCGGACCTCTTACGCATTCTCTCCCAGTAGGTCCGGCATTTTCAATCAAAAGACCAAAGAATATTTTTTCGTTCGGTTGTAGGGAAAAGAGCCCGATGCCGTACTTCTACTCGAGAGGGTCTACAGCCGGAGTGACGCATTCGCCTTCCGGTTGGAAGAGGAAAGGATCTGGTAGTGAACCGCGTGCGTTTATTATGGAATCGCTCGAAGACGGCGATCGAAATCGTCTTGTCTCTGGCAGTGGCGTTCGCGTTGCCGCTCGCCGCGCAACAGGATCGGGCCACCATTGAAGGTCTCGTCACCGACTCGTCTGGAGCAGTGGTCGCCGACGCACAGGTTTCCGTCGTGCACGTCGAGACCAATGACGAAGTCCTCCTCAAAACAAATGAAACCGGCAGGTATTTTGCGCCGAACCTGCCCATCGGCACCTACCGGGTGAAGGTCAGCAAGGATGGATTCAACTCCGCGGTGCGCGACCATGTTCAGTTGCAGGCGCAAGCCAGCGTCCGTCTGGATTTCGCGCTCGCTGTCGGCAATGTCACGCAAACCGTGCAAGTGGAATCGGCGTCCCCGCTGGTCGACGCCTCCACGGCAACCATCACCGCCACGTTGAGCAATCGCCAGGTGGAGGATCTCCCGGTCATTAACATCGGCGCCAAGCGGAACGTTGGCCAGTGGCTGCAGTTCATGCCTGGCGTGAACAATGCGAGCACCTGGGGCGCTCGCGTCAACGGCGCCAATGGAGGCAACACCGAGATCTTCCTCGATGGCGCGCCGGCGAGCCAGGGCAACGTGCGGGGGGGCTTCCAGGAGACCGGCCCGGATGTGGAAACAGTGGGCGAGTTCAGCATCATCACCAACTCCTTCAACGCCGAGTACGGCCGGACGGGAAGCTGGCTGATGAACGTCGTGATCAAGTCGGGTACTAACCAGGTCCACGGTTCGGTCTACGACCATTTCGCCAACGATGCGCTGAACGCCCGCTCCTTCTTCCAGGCGAGGCGCAGCAAGGTGCGTCAGAACGATGGCGGTGGGACGATCGGCGGCCCGGTCTACATCCCGAAAGTCTATGACGGCCGGAACAAGACGTTCTTCTTCTTTGGCCAGGAACTCTTCTACTACCGAACCGCTGGCAGTTCGTCGCTGACCACCGTACCCACGGCATCCTTCCGGAACGGCGATTTCAGCAACCTCCTCAATTCCTCCGGGGCCGTAATCCCCATCTTCGATCCCGCCTCCACGACTCCCGACGGCAAAGGTGGCTTCATCCGCACGCAATTTCCGAACAACGTCATTCCGGCTTCGCAGATTAGCCCGATCGCCAAAGCCATGGTTGGCATGATGGTCCCCGCCGACCTTCCCGGCCAGCAGAACAATTTCTACCCCCGCGGTGGAACCATTTTCGACAACCGCGTCACCACCATCAAGGTAGACCAAAACTTCAGTAACAGCCAAAAGCTATCGCTGACGACGACCCTCCAAACGCGGCCGGGGGTCTATTCCGGCAACGGTTGGGGAATTAACTTGCCGATCGACGGCAGCCAGAATCCCAAGAACGTGCAATCGTTTGACGCGCGCGTCAACTACGACTACATCATCCGCCCGAATTTGCTGAATCACCTGGTGATCGGCGGCGACGGCATGAACAATAAGGCGCTGACGGTGGGCCTGGGCGAGAATTGGGATAGCAAGCTCGGTATCACCGGCCTCCCCGCCGATCCAGGCATGTTCCCGGTCGTGAATTTCAGTGGCGGCACGGCCTCGCCTCTGGCACTGGGCGGATCCAACTACTCCAACAACGTCAGCAGCCGTCTGGACTTCAACGACAACCTCACCTGGATCCTGGGCCGCCACACGATGAAGTTCGGCTTTAATTACATCAGGGAGCGCTATAAAGATTTCGAGGGCGGTGGCGCGTCGGGCGTATTCGGCTTTAGCAATTTGACTACCAGCCAGCCGGATTCCAGCAGCTACAACTCTTGGGGCAATTCGTTCGCCAGCTTCCTGCTCGGCGACGTACACAATACCAACACCACCACCATCAGCGACCTCGGGTGGCGCACTAACTATCAGGCGTTCTTCCTGCAGGATGAGTGGCGTGCCAGCACGCGGCTGACGATTTCCTATGGTGTCCGCTGGGAGCGCTATCCTGGCGTCTTTGAAGAGCACGACCGCGCCACCTCGTTCAATCCGAACGTGCCGAATCCGGCCGCCGGCAATATCCTCGGAGCCCTGACCTTCGCGGGCACAGGCTCGGGACGGACCGGGCAGCGCGCCTTCGCCAATGCCTGGCAGGGACTAGCTCCCCGCTTGGGGATTGCGTATGAAATCGATCCGAAGACCGTGGTGCGGGCCTCCGGCGCCATTTTCTTCGCGCCGGGTCCCTCGCCGCGGGTAGACGCC
Organism: Terriglobia bacterium; assembly: GCA_963796675.1. Taxonomy (GTDB): domain Bacteria; phylum Acidobacteriota; class Terriglobia; order Bryobacterales; family Bryobacteraceae; genus CAWCDJ01. The sequence continues at coordinate 12,887 of CAWCMS010000004.1, read as the reverse complement.
ACTGGGTTTACGGCAACTCCGAGCTTCAGTTCGTCGGATGGCTACACGCCCGTATACAACTGGTCGAATATCTGGCCGCAGAATTGGAACCGTCCGCCGTTCATCGATCCATCCTTTGCTAACGGCCAAAGCGTTTCCGCGATTCTCGGTAACGCCGCCCGGGCTCCGCAGATTGCTACCTGGACCCTCAGTCTGCAGCGCCAACTCTCGCGCTCCATGGCTCTTGAGGTCAGCTATATCGGCAGCAATAGCACGCACCTGGAATTGGGCGGAAACCTGACCACGTACATGAACGTGCTCAACTCCAACTACTTTGCGCTCGGCAGTCTGCTGAACCAGTCGATCACGTCGTCGGCCGCGCAGGCGGCTGGCATTTCGGTTCCGTTCGCCTCCTTTACCTCTTTGCCGAACACCACGGTGGGCCAGGCGCTACGGCCATTCCCGCAGTACACCAATGTGTCGATGCCTTATTCTCCGGAGGGAATCTCGAATTACAACGCGCTGCAGGTCAAATTTTCGCGGCGGCTGGCGAACGGATTGTCCTTGCTCGCATTCTACACGCGCTCCAAGCTGTTGACGAATGACGACGTTGCGCCGTTCGACTTCGGCGAGGGCGCCGGTTCGATCCAGAATCCGCTGAACCGCGCAGGTGAGTATTCGGTCAGCCAGGATGATTACCCGAACATGTTTCGCGTGACCTTCACTTACGATCTACCCTTTGGCCATGGCCAGCACTACCTGAAGAGTCGCGGTCTCGGGTGGCTGGCGGGCGGATGGCAACTGGCCGGATCCGTTGCCCGGCAATCCGGTCCGCCGCTTTCGATCAGCGGCAACTCCAGCCTCTCGCAGTTCGGTTACCCCACCATCCGCGCCAGCTACGTGCTCGGACAGGACGTCTACGGCAGCTACACTGGAGCATTCAACCCCGCGGCGGACCATTATCTGAATTCCGCCGCATTCTTCAATCCGAGTGCGTTCACGTTCGGTACGGACGGCCGCGTTCTTCCTTGGGTTCGCGGACCGGCGGCCAATAGTGAAGCTCTATCGCTGCAGAAGAATATCAGCTTCAGCGAACGGTTCAAAACGATGTTGCGCATAGAGGCTACCAATCCGTTCAATGTCGTTCGCTGGAGTAATCCCAACACCAGCATCACCAGTGCCAACTTCGGGGTAATCAGCGGATCTCAGGCGGCGCGCGTGGTGCAACTTTCCTTGACCGCAAGCTTCTAAACAGACCAATGAATAGACGCGAATTCGGGCGGTGGTTATCCGGCGGCGGGCTGCTGCTGCTGAGCGGCAGCGCAGCTTCGCCGCTGGAGGCCGATTCCGCCACGCCAACTGTATATTTCGTCGATGGATATCACGGCGGCGCGAAGGGCCATATGCCGGCTGGCGCGTGGCGCGATATCCTCAACACGATGCGGAGGATCCCCGCGTGGAAACTCGGGCTCGACATCGAACCTGAGTCCTGGGACGCTCTTCTGCTGGACGATCCCGAGGCCTACCGGGAACTGAAAGCCTACCTGGAAAGCGCACAGCCGATCCCGCGAATCGAACTTCTCGGCGCGACGTTTTCCCAGCCGTACGGATGGGCAGTGAACGGCGAGAGCAACATTCGCCAGCTTACCCGGGGCCTGGGGATGCTGCGCCGTCACTTCCCGCGGGCTGCCGTCGAGACGTATGCGGTGCAGGAGCCCTGCTGGGCGAGTTGTTTGCCCCAGATCCTGCGCTCGCTCGGTTTCACGGCCGCCGTGCTCAAGGATCCGGGAACCGCCTGGGGCGGCTATTCGGCCGGCTTCGATGCCGAGGTCGTCCAATGGGAGGGCCCGGACGGCACCGCGATCCCTACGGTCCCGCGCTATGCCTGCGAGGAGCTGAGACGCGTCTACGAAACCGAATCGGGCAACCCCACGCCCGAGTTCGCGCGCAAGTGTGTCGAGCACGGCATCCGGCATCCCGTGGGAACCTACCTGCAGGACTTGGGGTGGCCCGCAAAGCCCAGGGTGTCGGCGGACTTCATCCGCTATGTCACTTGGCGGGAATACTTCACGCGAATTGCCGACCCGCCGGCTAAGAGCTGGAAGTTCAGCATCGAAGACATTCTGACCACTCTCCCGTGGGGAGAAAAAACGCTGCAACTGGTCGCTCAGCAGGAGCGGTCGGCGGAAAATCATATTCTGGCGGCGGAGAAAATGGCCGCGATCGCATGGATCGAATCGCGCAGCGAATGGCCGGCCGCCGAATTGACGGAAGCGTGGGATAATCTGCTGTGGGCTCAGGGCCACGACCCGTGGATCACCGCTACGACGCGTAGGGGGCGGCAGGCCTGGGCGTTTCAGGTAGCTGCCGGTACCATGCAGACTGAAGAGGCAGCCATCTCGATCGTCGACCGGGCGTGCCGCGTACTCGCCGCCCAAAGCACCGCCACGCCGGCCGAAGGCCTGAAAACGCAGTGGCTCCGCGTAATGAATACGCTGGCGGCCGACCGCGACGAGCTGGTCGAGGTCAGCTTCGCCACCGACCGCGGCACTCGCTCCGTGCGGGTCCTCGACGCACAAGGCGCGGAAATCCCATCGCAACTCATTCCCACCAGGAGATACTCCAACGGCAGCGCACCGGCCGGCGGCCGCCGGTTCGATGGCCCGGTTCGCGGGTTGGCCGAGGGCGAGTCTCTCAACGCGTCGACGATCCTCTTCCGCGCGCGAGTGCCTGGAATCGGCTCCAATTTCTATCGGCTGGAACCCATTACGGAAGATGCGAAGCCGCAGGCCGGCTCCGCCGGCGCTCGAACGGCAGCGGACGGCTCGATCGAGCTGGAGAACGACCTCTACCGCCTGCGCTTGAACCCGGCCCGTGGGGGCGTCATTACGAGCCTCTACGTCAAGAAACTGGGAAAGGAGTTTTGCGATCCCACCGCCGAGCGCGCCCTGAATGAGTATCGCGGCTACTTTATCACTCAGAAACGATGGCGCAGCAGCACGGAGCAGCCCGCCCGTATCACGATCCTGGAGAACGGCCCGCTTCGCGCGCAGGTGAGGATCTCGGGCCAGGTCGGCGGCGTTCCGTTCCAGACAATGGTCGAGTTGGCCGAAGGCCGGCGGCGGATCGAGTTTCAGGTGCGCTTCAACTACGAAGAGGAAACCTGGATCGGCGATCCCTGGGACATCAAACCCGAAGACCGGCGCAGCGAACCGCGCCGTTCCCAGAACGACGGGCGGTGGAAGCTTCAGGCGTACTTTCCGGTTGCTCTCGACAATCAGGCTATCTATAAGAATGCCGCCTATGACGTCTGCAAGAGCCGCAACGTCGACACCTTCTTCCAACGATGGGACGAGATCAAGCACAACATCATCGTCAATTGGGTGGACCTGTTCGACGAGCGGCAGAAGATGGGTCTGGCGGTATTTTCCGACCATACCACCGCATACACACACGGTCCGCAATTTCCGCTCTCCCTGGTGCTCGGGTGGGGCTGGGAAGGCGGGTTCTGGTGGGGCAAGCGGCCGCTGCAGGGCACTACCCAGATCGGCTATGCACTCGTTCCTCACCAAGGGCTCTGGGACGAAGCCGGCCTCTGGCACGACACCGCGGAGCGGCACGAACCGCTGGTTCCTTTTCTGCTGGAGGGAACACCGCATGGGAATCCGGGCGCCCGGAGCCTGGTTCGGGTAGATGCGCCCGGAGTGGAAGTTCCGAGCATCCAAGTGGAATCCGGCCGCGCGTTAGTTCGGCTGTTCAACGCGGAGGGGCCGGAATCGGAATTCGCCGTCTCTTTCCAGACGCGCCCGTCCCGCGTGGAACTGGTGGAATTGAGCGGCCGGCCCGTTCGCGAACTGCCCGTTCGGCGCGGTTCGGATGGGCGATACGCCGTGCATCTCGCGGTGCCAAGATTTGGAATCCGTACGCTGCGCTGCGATTTGGACCAGGTGCGGGACGGGTAGAGGTGATGTTCCGCGTCTGCGCCATTGGGGTTGTCCTGCTTCACACCCTCGCTGCCCAATCCCAGGATGCCGACGCCGCGCACCTCCTCGAGGAGGCGAACGCCAGTTACCGCCAGTTGCATTCCGCCGATGCAGTTCGCCTTTACCGCGAGTACCTGAAGTTCTATCCGCAGCGCGTGGACGTCCGTGTCTTCCTGGGAGCGGCACTGCTCAATCTCAATCGGCTCGATGAAGCCCTCGCCGAGGCGCAGCGCGCGCTCAAGCAGGATGGCCGCATGGCGAAGGCCTATGTCCTCGAGGGCCGGGTCTTTACCGCGCAGCAACAGTGGGACGCAGCGATGGGCTCTTTCGAGAAAGCGTTGGCCCTACAGCCGGATGACCCCGACGCCTGGTATTTTGCCGGCCGCGCCGCGTGCGAAGCCGACCACTGCGAGAAGGCAGTGGAGGATTTCCGGCACGCCCTGCAACTCGCTCCGCGCGAATCCCGTATCCATGAGGGTCTCGGACTTGCCTACGATGTACTCGGACAATCTGCCGAGGCCGAGCGCGCGTACCGGCAGGCTCTGCAACTGGGAAGTTCTTCGTACCGGCCCGCATTCGCACTGGGACAGTTTCTGTTCAAGCAAGGGCGGGGCTCCGAGAGCCTGCCCTACTTCGAAACCGCCCTTCGGTTGGCCCCGGGCTCTGCGGAGGTTCGCTTCGAGTTCGGCCGCGCCCTGTACGAATTGGGAAAAGGAAGCGAGGCAAAACAGGTGCTGGAGCAGGCGCTCCCGACTCACGATTGCCGGTTCTACAACCTGCTCGCGAAGATCCTGCGCCAGGCCGGAGAGGCCTCCGGCGCCGACCGGCAACTGGCGGCGTGGCGCCGCTGTGCCTCGGAGCCGAACTGATGGGAGCGCATCCGAAATACGCCCTCCTGCTGGCCTCGGCCACGCTGCTGGCCCTTGCAGTGCGCCCGCAATCGCGCGCTACTAAACTCCCCACGATCCGCTTCGAAGATGTGACCTCCCGCAGCGGAGTCCGGTTCGTCCTGGAGAACTCCGCGACCCCGGTCCGCCACCAGATCGAAACCATGGCCGGGGGCGTGGCCGTCTTCGACTTCGACCATGATGGGCTACCCGACATCTTCTTCGCGAACGGAGCCGAACAGCCGTCCTTAAAGAAAACGGGGCCTCGGTTCTTCAACCGGCTCTATCGCAACAAGGGAGACTGGACCTTCGAGGATGTCACCGCCAAGGCCGGTGTAGCGGGCACCGGCTATGATATCGGCGCCGCGGCCGGAGATTATGACAACGACGGTAACGTGGACCTGTTCGTCTTCGGGGTCAACCGCAATACTCTGTTTCGCAATCGCGGCGACGGAACCTTTGAAGACGTGACTCGGAAGGCCGGCCTCGAATCCACCGAGTGGGCCGTATCCGCCGCCTGGGTCGATTTCGACAACGACGGCAAGCTGGACTTGTTCGTGGTCTACTATTGCCGCTGGGACCCCGCCAAGGAGCCATGGTGCGGCACGGGAAAAATCCGCACTTACTGCCACCCGCGTTTCTACCAGCCGTTGCACAACCGTCTGTACCACAACAACGGCGACGGAACCTTCACCGACGTCTCCGCCCGCTCGGGCATCGCCGCTTCGCCCGGCAAGGGCATGGGGGTTGCGGTGGCCGACTACGATCACGACGGCTGGATGGATATCTTCGTCGCCAACGATACTGTCCCCAGTTCGCTGTTCCACAACGAAGGCAACGGCCGGTTTACCGAGGTCGCGATGAGCGCGGGCGTGGCGCTGAACGACGACGCCGTCGCCCTTTCTTCCATGGGGGCCGATTTTCGCGACCTCGACAACGATGGCAACGAAGACCTTTTCGTGACTGCACTCTTCGGTGAGACCTTCACCTGGTACCGCAATCTGGGCCGTGGGATCTTCATGGATGCCACTTACAAGAGCCGGATCGGGCGGATCAGCCGGACCCACAACGGTTGGAGCACCGGCGTCTACGATTTCGACAACGACGGGTGGAAGGACATCTTCGTGGCCTGTGGCGACGTGCAGACCAATACCGACCAGTTCTCGGACCGCAAGCCCCGCGAACCAGACCTGGTGCTCCGAAACCTGCGGAACGGGACGTTCGACTCCTTCGACACGGGGACTCCCGCGGTGCATCGTGGCGCGGCTTTCGCCGATTTCGACGGCGACGGCCGGATGGACGCGGTGGTCACGCGCCTGAACGAGCCCGCGATATTGTTGCGCAACGTGACGGATTCCGGCAATCACTGGCTGAACCTGCGCCTGAAGGGGCGCACGAGCAATCGGGAGGGAATCGGCGCGCGGGTGGTTCTCTCGACAGCAGCCGGACAACAGGTGAATCACGCGACATCGGCAGTAGGTTACGCGTCGTCCAGCGACCCGATGGTGCACTTCGGCCTCGGACCCGAGACTGTGGCGCGGCAGGTCGAAATCGAGTGGCCAGGCGGGCGAAAACAGGTCTTGCGCAATGTCGCGGCCGATCGCTTGATCGAGATCGAGGAGTCGCACGCGGCAGCAGACAAACAGTAGCTGGGTCAACAACGAAATGCTCGTCTTAAAGGCCGTATTGGTGAGTGCTCGCCTCTGGACTCCGCTTGGAGAACTGTACGAACCCCTTGCCGTGCTGAAGCGGGGTCCCGGACAGGCGTTAACGTCGGAGCAGACCGGAAAACTGATCGGCTTCGTTTGGGCGACCTCATACTCAATGGGGACCGGCCATACATTCGATTGCGGGCGGAGGACACCAAGTCTCGCCGCAGCCGCGAGCCCGCTCTGAACGATTTGGGCCTCTGGGCGGTGCAACACTTGTTGACGAGGGCGGAACTGCTTGGCGCCACCAACCCGGAACATTTTCTGCTGCCAGCCGATTTGTCCAAGCATATCGGATTCATCCGCCGCCAGGTCCGCGGCGATTTCCTGGCGAGCCATCCCGGAACCCGTCCAAAGTGTCAGCTCGGAAAACACGGGTTCAGGGGAGCACAACGGCAGCCAGCAGCACCACACGGGCTCTTTTCCGGACACTCTCGGGGATCTCTTCGGAAGCAACGACGGCTTCCAGTATGATCTGCCCGGCTGGAGAAACCACCAGCGGCGGGGCTGACCGGGGCATAGGCTGAGCGTGTGATCTAAGCAGGCGCGGCCGTGCTCGTGCGGGCAGGCATCGTCGGGCGCGGTGTCGAAATAATCGTCAAGAAGGAGAACTCTGTGTGGCACATACATATGGATGGCTGCGGTACGGATGGCCGCCTCAGCCGCGTTTCTGGCGGCGCAGGATCCCGCGTCGTACTCTATACTTTTGGATGGCGCTGAGGCCGGATCTCTGCCCCACCACGGCCGAAACCGGCTCACACAGCCAGGAATGCCTTGACAGCGCAGGACCACGTGACGAAGACACAGAAGCAGCCAACGAAGACACCGGCGTCACCTGCGAAGGGCCGGCCCAGAGTTGGGGCAAGATCCTCCGGCGCAGCCAGCAGACTCCAATTCCCGGTTGTGGGGATTGGCGCCTCCGCCGGGGGCCTGGAGGCTTGCACGGCGTTGCTCAAGGCCCTGCCGGTGAACCCCGGGATGGCGTTCGTGGTGGTCCAGCACCTGGATCCTCACCACGAGAGTATTCTGCACAAGCTGCTCTCCAGAACAACAGAGATGCCCGTCATCCAGGTTGAAGACGGCATGGTCCTGGAACGGGATCATGTCTACGTGATCCCTCCGAACAAAGATATTGCCGTTCGCGAGAGGACGTTGCGGCTCCTATCCCGCCGGCGGACCGCCGGCAGACACTTGCCGATTAATCGCTTCCTTGTTTCCCTTGCGGAGGACCAGAAGAGCGCCGCCATCGGGGTGATCCTGTCGGGAACGGCATCCGACGGCACCGTGGGGTTGCAGGCCATCAAGTCCGAAGGCGGCGTCGCCTTTGCGCAGGACCCCAAATCGGCCGGCTATCCTGGAATGCCGGAGAGCGCGATCCTGGCGGGGTGCGTGGATTTTGTCCTCCCGCCCGAAGAAATTGCCCGGGAGCTTGTCCGGCTGGAGCACCTGCCCAACGCCAAGAGGACCGCCGCTGTACTGGAGGCGGAACCGCCGTTTGTGGGCGCGGCCGATCTTCAGAAGATCCTCTACATTTTGCGGACAGCCACAGGGGTCGATTTCAGCCTTTACAAAACGGGAACGATCAAGCGGCGTGTTGCGCGCCGGATGGTCCTTCATAAAATCGACAGCCTCGAACGTTACGGATCCTACCTTGAGCAGAACGAGATTGAGGTGGCGGCGCTCTATCAGGACATTTTTATTCACGTAACCAACTTTTTCCGGGAACCGGAGACGTTCGCGGCACTGCAACGAAAGGTCCTCCCAAAGCTGATGGCGGACCGGCCACAAAGTGAGCCACTTCGCATATGGGTTCCTGGCTGCTCCACTGGCGAGGAGGCGTACTCGATTGCGATAACGATTCTGGAATTCCTGGAACAACATAAACGGGCCTCCGGCGCCGCTGTCCAAATTTTCGGCACCGACATCAGTGCGCCGGCCGTCGACAGCGCGCGTTCCGGCACATACTCGGAAACCGCCGTAGCCAATGTTTCGCCGGAGCGTCTTAAGCGCTTCTTTGTGAAAGTGGGGGACAGCTACCAGATTGGCAAACACGTCCGTGAGCGGTGTGTGTTTGCCCGGCATGACGTGGGCAAGGATCCGCCTTTCTCCAGGCTCGATCTGATCAGTTGCCGCAATGTATTGATCTACATGAGCGCGGCGCTTCAGGAGCGGGTGTTTTCCTTCTTCCATTACGCTCTGAAGCCGGGCGGCTTTCTTTTGCTGGGAAAATCGGAGGCTCTCGGTTCCTCCGCTCATCTTTTTATTCAGGAGGAGAGCAAACGCAAGATTTATTCGCGCAACCCGGGGGCGGCCGCGGCTAGATCGTCCCTGGCGCCCTCGGATCACCCAAAAGCGCCAGCGCGCGCCGCCGCCGCGGTGACGGGCGCCGCGTTCGATCTCCAGAAGGCCGTCGAGCGCATCGTCTGGCAGCGTTACGCCCCGGCGGCGCTGGTGGTAGACGCGGGCTTGCAGGTGCTCCACTTCGAGGGGAACGCCGGGCCATACCTGGCGCCCGCGCGCGGACCTGCAACGCTGAATGTGTTGAAACTGGTGCGGGAAGAACTGGCGCTGGATCTCCGCACAGCGCTTCATCGCGCGAAAAAGGAAGAAGCCCCGGTTCGCAGGGAGGGCGTCCGCTTCCCGCAGGACGGCGGATCGAAGACAGTCAATCTGGAAGTCATACCGCTGAAAGGCCGCCACGCGAAAGGGGCGGATTTCCTCATATTGATCGAGGAGGTTCCAGCGCGAGAAGCGGCGGAACCGCGCGGAGCCGGAGAGGCACACGAACTTGTCCATTTGAAGCAGGAACTGGCTTCGACCAGGGAGCATTTGCAGTCCATCATCGAGAGCCAGGAAGCCACAAACGAAGCGCTGACGGTGGAACATGAGGAGGTCCTTTCGGCCAACGAGGAATTGCAGAGCACCAACGAAGAACTCGAGACTGCCAAGGAGGAACTGCAATCCTCGAACGAGGAATTGAGCACCCTGAACGAGGAGTTGCAGAACCGGAACGCGGAACTGGGTCAACTCGCGAACGATCTGAGCAATCTGCTTGTCGGCGTTAGTATCCCGGTGATCATCGTGGGAGGCGACCGGCGAATCCGGCGCTTCACTCCTGCTGCGGAGCCGTTGCTAAACCTGATTCCCGCCGATGTAGGCCGGCCAATCAGCAATATCAGGCCGAACATTGATGTGCCCGACCTGGACAGCCTGATCTCGGAAGTAAGCGGGAAAGGCAGCCTGCTTGAACGGGAGGTCCAGAGCCGGGACGGACATTGGTACTCCCTGCGGATGAGACCGTACAAGACCGCCGAGGACAAGATCGACGGGGTACTGATGGCGCTCATGGATATTGACGTGATCAAGCGCGGCCTCGATCGGGCCCGGCTCTCCCTTGGCGATGCGGTCGCCGAGAGGGATCTGTCGGCCAGTCTCCTGGACATGAGCGGCGCACTGATCGTCATTCTCGACCCTGCCGGCCGCATTATCGCCTTCAACCGCGTCTGCCAGGAGTTGTCGGGCTATCCTCTCCGAGAGGCAGAGGGCAAAATGCTCTGGGACTTTCTGCTCCCGCCGGAGGAAGTGGATGAGGCGAAAGTCGCATTTGCAAGCATCCTCGAAGGCACGGAGCCGGCGAGAACTTACGAAAGGACTTGGGTCTGCAAGGACGGATCTCGCAGGGTGCTCGCATGGTCAGTTATCGTCCGCCGTGGCGGGGACGGCGTTGTCAGACAAATCATCAGCACCGGTATCGACATCACGCAGCGCAAGCTCGCCGAGGATGCCTTACGCCGAAGCGAGGACCAACTGCGAAGATTGATGGCGAACCTCTTCACCGCTCAAGAAGAGGAGCGCAAGCGTATCGCCCGGGAGCTTCACGACGACCTGAACCAGAGGATGGCCATGCTGGCAAACGAGGTGGCTACGCTGGAACAGAAACCGCCCACTTCCGCCCGTCTCCTCCGCAAACAGCTCCGAGCGCTTGGCGAGCGGGTGGATCAACTTTCGGATGATCTCCGCCGCGCGGCTCACCAGCTCCATCCTTCGGCCCTTGAACATTTCGGCCTGGTGGCGGCGATTGAGTCCCACTGCTCCGACTTCTTGAAACTGCATCCAATCCAGCTCAAGCTTACGCATCGCAGCGTGCCGGAATCGATCCCATTTGAAATTTCGTTGTGCCTCTACCGGGTCACGCAGGAATGCCTGAACAATGTTGCGAAGCATTCCAGTGCCAGGAAGGTAACGGTGACGATTACAGGAAATGAAGACGCCCTCGTCTTATCAATCACCGATAACGGCGGGGGGTTCGATCCCGGCTTGCTGGCAGACCAAAGCGGGCTTGGCATAGTCGGTATTCGGGAGCGGGTACGGCTTGTAAATGGGATCGTTTCGATCACCTCGCAGCCAGGTCACGGGACGAAGATCGAATGTCGAGTGCCCCTGAAAAAGAGGATGGACGCATGAAGCGGCCGCGCGTGCTGCTTGCGGATGACCACACGCTGGTAGTGGATGGCCTTCGGAAGACCCTGGAACCCGAGTGTGAAGTAGTAGGAGCGGTGGAAGACGGGCGGTCACTGCTGGCGGCCGCGGAAAGACTGGTGCCGGATATCATCCTGGTCGACATTTCCATGCCCCTGTTGAATGGCGTGGATGCAGCCCGCAGACTGCGCGACACCGTTCCAAGCGCCAAGGTAATCTTCGTTACCATGCACGCGGACGCTACCTACGTCACCGGGGCGTTTCGCGCGGGAGCATCCGGCTATGTCTTGAAGCGGTGCGCGTCGATGGAGTTGCTGACCGCCATCCGCGAGGTACTGAAGGGCCGCGCCTACGTCACGCCGTTGATCCGGAAAGACATCTTGGGTGAATTGCCGGGTTGGCCGCTTGGGACCGGGGATGCCTCCGGCGAACTGACTGACCGCCAACGGGAAGTGGTGCAACTGGTGGCGGAAGGCCACCCCGTCAAAGAGATTGCGGCGATCCTGAAAATCTCCAGGAAAACGGTAGCATTCCACAAGTCGAACGTGATGCGGAGATTGGGTATCCGCAGCACTGCCGAATTGACGAAGTACGCTTTGGACCACGGCATCACGGGGTCCTGAGCGAAAGAGGCCGTGACGGACTGGACATTTGCCCAGTTCCGCATGGATGATATCGGAGCCTAATATTCGATGTGGGGCATCCCGCTGAGGAAAGTCCATCGGCATTAGCGGCCAAGGAGTCTACCCATCGCCGGGCGCTTGGGACGGAGGTGCTGAACCTTGGAGGCTTTGATATGCGCTCCCAACAACCGGATTCGGAAAAGGCACTCCGCGTAGTGTCTGCCGCCGGGCGCGCCCCACGGGTTTCGGGCCGGATCCTCATCGTCGATGATGACGAGCGCCAGCGTTCCGCCCTGGCTGCCATGCTTGCCGATTGTGACTTTGACATGCGGGTCGCGGCCGACGGGCTGGAAGCGCTGGAACGGCTCACTGCCTTCAACGCAGATGTCATCGTTGCGGATTTGGTCATGCCGCGGATGGACGGCTTTGAGCTGCTCCGGCACCTGAAGGGACGCGGTGATCTCACCCCCGCAATCGCGCTCACCGGCTTTGGCAGCATGGAGAAGGCGCTGGCCGCCGTTCATGACCTCAAGGCATTCTGGTACCTGGAGAAGCCGGTGGAACCGCACACCTTCAAGGCGCTCCTGAAACGTGCGGTTGATTACAGAAGAAGTTTGCAGAAAACCGACGAGCTCAAGCGGGATCTGACGCTTCGTGGCGTGCTCGGGGACCTGGTTGGAACCTCCCCGGCGATGCAGCAGATCTTCTCGATCATCAGACAGGTGGCGCCCACTTCAGCTCCGGTATTGATCTGTGGAGAGAGCGGCACCGGGAAGGAGTTGGTTGCACGGGAGATTCATAGATACAGCCCCCGCAGTGACGGCCCTTTCGTCGCGATCAACGCAGCCGCCTTGCCCGAGACTCTGATGGAGAGCGAGTTATTCGGGCATGAGAAAGGCGCGTTTACGGGAGCCATGGAGCGTTCGGCCGGTTGCTTTGAGCAGGCTCACGGGGGTACTCTGCTGCTCGACGAGATTGGCGAGATGCCGCGGTCCACGCAACCAAAACTGCTGCGGGTTCTCGAGGACTTGCGAGTACGACGACTTGGCGGAAAGCACGAAATCCCAGTTGACGCTCGGATATTAGCCGCCACCAGTCAGGAACTCGGAACGCATTTGCGAGAAGAGCTTTACTATCGTCTGAGTGTATTCCAGATCGTACTTCCGCCGCTGCGTGAACATAAAGAAGACATCCCGCCGATCGCTGAAGTCATGTTGAAGAAGCTTA
>CAWCMS010000003.1:0-685657 GCA_963796675.1 Terriglobia bacterium | reverse complement strand
TCATGTACTATCGTTGCCCGGGAATCTCTACCCCTATCCTGGTAGCTGCATTTGCGGCCTCCGCGCTCTATGGACAATCGCCGGCGGCGCTTAACGTGGATGTGCACCAACCCAAAGCTGCTGTCAGTCCGACGCTGTACGGCCTGATGACGGAAGAGATCAACTACTCGTACGACGGAGGGATATACGCGGAGTTGATTCGCAACCGCACGTTCCGCTCCGACTGGACAGGAGTTCTCAACTGGTTCCTGGTCGAGAAAGGGGCAGCATCTGCCAAGGTCACGGTGGACAAAGACGACGGGCCGTCCGCCGCGCTTCCTTATAGTGCGAAACTCGAGAGTCGCGAAAGCCGGGCAGAAGAGTCCGGCGGGTCTGCTCAATGAGGGTTATTGGGGGATCGCGGTGCGGCCGAATACCCGCTACACCGGGTCCCTCTTTGCGAAGAGCGACGCTCCTGGCCTGCTACCCACTGAAGATCGCATTGGTGTCGAACCAGTCCGGCCAAGTGCTGGCGAGGCTACCTCCGCTTCAATCGCCCGGATCGAATAGGAAGGAGTACCCGTTCGAAATGCGGTCCGGGAGTGTCACAGCTCATTCCGAGAACCACCTCGAGCTGACGATCGACCGGCCGGCAACGCTTTGGCTCCAACTCGTCTCGCTCTTTCCGCCTACGTATCATGGCCGCCGCAACGGGAACCGCGCGGACATCATGGAAAAGCTGGCTGCCATGCATCCCGCGTTCCTACGCTTTCCCGGAGGCAACTACCTGGAGGGCGGGCGGATCGAAGAGCATTTCGATTGGAGGAAGATGATCGGGCCTCTGGTTGGAATAGTCCGACACACCCCAGCACTTGGGGATACCATTCCACGGACGGCATGGGGCTGCTGGAGTTCCTGGAGTGGTGCGAGGACCTCCACATGCAGCCCGTTCTCGCGGTATTCGCAGGCTATTCGTTGGGCGGGACAGGTGGTGAAGCCCGGTCCCGCTCTCGATCCCTATGTGCAGGAAGCACTGGACGAGATTGAATATGTAACCGGTGGAGCGGAAACCAAATGGGGCGCGTTGCGCGCGCGCGACGGCCACCCAGCGCCCTTCGCGTTGCGTTACGTGGAAGTCGGCAACGAAGACAAGTTCGACAAAGCCCAGCACCTATGACGGCCGCTTCGCGCAATTCTACAAAGCGATCAAGGGGGAACATCCGGAAATCCAGGTGATCGCGACCATTCCCGTGACAGGCGTCACTCCCGACGTCGTCGATGATCACTACTATAAGCGGGAACAAGGAATGTTCGAGGAGGCGCGGCACTACGACCACGCCGACCGCAGCGGTCCGAAGATCTTCGTCGGCGAATGGGCAACGAGGGAAGGCACTCCTACCCCCAATTTCGGAGCCGCCCTCGGGGACGCGGCGTTCATGACCGGTCTCGAACGGAACAGTGACCTGGTCGTGATGGCTGCGTACGCGCCATTGTTCGTGAATGTAAATCCGGGCGGGATGCAGTGGAGCTCCGACCTGATTGGCTACGACGCCCTGAACAGTTACGGGTCGCCGAGTTACTACGCCCAAGTGATGTTCTCTTCCTGCCTGGGCGATCAGACGCTCGAGTCATCGGTCTCAGGAGGCGGCGACCGATTCTTCTATTCCGTAACCGGATCATCCAAGACCAAGAAGATGTGCGTGAAGCTGGTGAACGCAAGCTCCGCCGAACAGCCGCTCACGATTACGCTCAACGGGATTGGAGCCGCATCCCATACGGCGCATATCGAGACGCTCAAGGCCAGCACTACATGGGCGACGAATACCATCGAGCATCCTGACTGGATCGTGCCGGTAAGGTCGGCCCTAACCGTCAAGGGGGAGCGCATCCAGTACGTGATGCCGGGCTACTCGATTCAGGTACTGGAACTCGACTGGAAATAGCGCGCCGTACAAGAAGGAGGCAGGGTTGAATATGAAATTCGAGATTCTCGGAGCGATCACATTAGCGCTCGGATTGACAGCTTGGGCAGCGGCGCAGGTCAAGACCGAAGTGCCGCCGGTTGTGCCGGACGCGAAACCCGTGACGGTGGATCATATCAAGATCCACGGCGCCGCCCTGGAAGGCAACCTGGAAAACGATGAGGTCGATCGCGACGTCTTCGTATTTCTGCCGCCCAGTTATGCCACGGAGAAGACTCGCCACTATCCCGTGGTTTATGCGCTACACGGCTATTCGATCGGCGCGGAACAGTGGACGCACGAAATTCATGTGCCGCAAACCATCGAGGGAGCGTTCGCGCAGGGGGCGCAGGACATGATCGTCGTGCTGCCTGATTCCAAAACCGTCCATAACGGTTCGATGTATTCCAGTTCCGTAACGACGGGCGACTTCGAGCGCTTCATCTCCCACGATGTCGTCGCCTATATCGACTCTCACTACCGTACGATCGCGGCACGAGCAAGCCGGGGACTGGTGGGGCATTCGATGGGGGGTTATGGCGCCTCCCGGATCGGAATGAAGCATGCGGATGTGTTTGGCAGCCTCTATATCATGAGCCCGTGCTGTCTTTCCTCCCGAGGCGCCGGGCCGGCGAACCCCGCTAATGAAAAGACTCTGGAGGCGGTGAAGACGCCCGCGGATTCAGCCGCTCTTCCGTTCGGGTTGCGCGCCCAGCTAGCTTCCGCCGCGGCCTGGTCGCCCGATCCGAAAAACCCTCCGCTCTACCTCGATCTGCCGATGAAGGATGGAGTAGTTCAGCCGGACGTTCTCGCGAAATGGGCAGCCAACGCTCCCTTGGCGTTCGTCGACCAGTACATCGGCAATCTGCGGCAGTATCGGGCCATCGCGATCGATGTGGGCGATCAGGACGGCTTACGGTTCGACGCCAGCAAACTGCACGACATTCTGGACACGTACGGCATCGCCAACAGCTTCGAGATCTACTCCGGAACGCACACGAGCGCCGTCGCCGTCCGTTTTCAGACCCATGTCTTGCCGTTTTTCAGCAAGAACCTGTGCTCCGGCAAAACCTGCATGTGAGACGGATCACCGGCGCCGCTTGAGAATCTCCTCCACCTGCGGTTTCGC
The DNA here is from genome assembly GCA_963796675.1 of Terriglobia bacterium. GTDB lineage: Bacteria > Acidobacteriota > Terriglobia > Bryobacterales > Bryobacteraceae > CAWCDJ01. Next base: position 682,588 of record CAWCMS010000003.1, on the reverse strand, counting down.
GACCGGCAGTTTGTCGATGTTCTCCCGGAGCCAGCCGGTGAAATCCGCTTCGATCGGCGCGGACCACGCAGCATCGATCTGCCCCGCCGTGTACTTGCCCTCGCGAAGACGCTGATGCCCGAACATATCGCGCAGGTGCGTGATCTCCGAGTACTGGACCACCTGCTCGGCCAGCTGCGGCGGAATGAAGATCACGCCGCCATCGCGGCCCAGCACGACATCTCCTGGCATCACCGTCGCCTTGCCGATGTGAATCGGGATGTTGATACCGATCATGGTCGAGTTCAAGCGCGCCGCTCCCGCACCGAGGCTGCCGAAATGGTGCGAGGGATCGTAATAACGGACGAAGGAGATGAAATCGTCCAGCTCTTTCAGTCCTTGATATCTCGCACCGCGCCGTCGTACACGATGCCGTTATGGCTTTTGGCATAGATCGCGTTGCCGACGTTGTCACCGATCGACGGGCCGTCCTGCTTCAACCCGAAGTGGTCGCAGACATAGACGTCGCCCGCCTGCAGCATGTCTACCGGCCAGGCGTTCTGCCCGCCGATCCGCCCGTCCTTCTTCCCTTGCTCTTCGATTACGCGATGAACGTCGGGGCGGCCCGGCAGCCACTGCGCCGTGAGCGCGCGGCCGACAAGCACTTTCTCCGGATGGATGCAGAACCACCCGTCTGCATACTCATGGTTGAATCCGGCGGTGCGTAACTGGGCCCAGGCCTCTTCGAGCGTGACCGTTTTCATGCGCTGTAAAATGCTGTCGGCGACCCTTGGGCGGCCGTCGGCGAAACGCTCCCCTTTCCATTCGGGTGTGTACTGTATGAGCAATTCGCGAGTCAGGATTCCGGGCTGGGCAAATAACGGAGCCACGGATAGAGCCGTCAGCGCGGCTGCGAAATAGAGTTTGGATAGAGACATCGGTTAAGCTCTCCTGGCCGGCTCGAACCACGGCGTTCCCGGAACCTGCGCTTTGCGCGCCCCCTCTTCGTTCATCTCCACGCCGATACCCGGCCGTTCCGGCATCGTGATGAAACCCTTCTGAATAATCTCCCCTTCCTTCACCCAATTGCGCCAAAGGTCGAGCGAATCGATCCAGTGCCATTCCTGAACGAGGAAATTGGGGATCGCGGCGCACACGTGCGCGGAGGCCATCATACCGATCGGCGACGTCACCGCGTGTGGCGCGACGGGGACATAGTAGGTATGAGCCATATCGGCGATCTTGCGCGCCTCCAGCAGGCCGCCCGTTTTCTGAAAATCGGGCATGATGATATCGGCCGCGTGCTTTTCGAGGATCTCGCGAAATCCCCAGCGCATATAGATATTCTCGCCGCAGCAGATCGGAGTATTGGTGGAAGCCCGTATGTCGCGCATGGCGTCGATGTTTTCAGCCGGCACGGGCTCTTCGAGCCACATCAGCTTGAAGGGCTCCAGTTCCTTGGCGACGCGTTTCCCCGTGCCCGCATCGTAGCGAGCATGCATGTCGACGGCGAGGTCGAAATTCTTGGGATAGAATTCCCGCGTGAATGCCACCTTTGCGACCATGTGGTCGATCTCGCCGTTCGAAGCGGTCCAGTTCACCCGATCGAGCCGCGCAGGGTCGAGCGCGTCATCGATATCGATCTTGGCGGCGGTGAAGCCCATCTCCTGGATCTGCTCGATCCGCGCTTTGGAGCGCTCATCGCCGGGAATCATCTCGCGCGAGCCGGAATCGCAATACATGCGAACGCGATCGCGCACCCTCCCTCCGAGTAACTGGTAAACGGGTAAGCCTAACGCTTTGCCCGCGATATCCCAGAGCGCGATCTCGACCCCGGTCAGCGCGGTGACGTATTGGCCGGCTTGCGCCCCTGCGAAAACACCGGAGGTGCGGATGCGTTCGAACGCAGCCTCGATGTTGAGCGGGTCCTGCCCGATCAGCATTCTGCCGAATGAGTGGATCAGGGGGACGTTCCCCTGCGCCGCATCCGTTGATTCGCCCTGCCCCACGATGCCCTGGTCGGTATAGATGCGCACGTGAACCTGGTAGCCGTGCACACGCACTTCGGCCGTACGGATCTCGGTGATTTTCAGTTTGGGGCGGTTATAGGGAGTGGTGGCATCCTCCACCGCGCGCGAAAGGGATGGCAATCCCGCCATCCCCGCTATCGAGAGCAGGCCGCCTTTCAGCAGAGTTCTTCGATTAGTTGATTGCATAAACTCCTGTGCCTCAGAAACTATATTTCAAGCCAATTTGTACCTGGCGCATGGCTGTCTGGGTGCCATTGATAATGCCGAAATTCTGGTGCGCGTTGGTGCCGGGTTGGCCGGCAAACGCTGCCCCAGACAGAATGTTCAGGTTGGGCATGCCCCAGTTCGGATGGTTTAAAACATTGAATGCCTCCATCCGGAATTGCAGCACGTGACTCTCACGGTACGGCATATGGAACTCCTTGTGGACTTCCATATCGATGCCGAAGATGCCCGGGCCTTCTACGGTATTGCGGCCCATGTTGCCGAAGTAGCCGGGAGCGGCTTCGGTGAACGCCGCGGGGTTGAGCCACCGCGAGGGGGTCTGGTCGCTGGCGAAGACGCTCGCGCCCGTCGAATTGGGCCGGTCGTAGCCGCCATCGGATGTGGCTGCGTTGTCCACTCCGCCAATGCTCAGCGTGCCGGGGATGCCGGTCTGCATGGTGATGATCCCGCCGGTTTGCCAGCCTCCCACCACTGCATTCACGGCGCGGTTATCTATGTTCAAGCTCTTACCCTTACCAATCGGGAGGTCGTAGAGAATGGACGTGACGAGCCTGTGGCGTACGTCGAAGGAAGAGAGACCACGCTCGCAGCGGATGCAGTCGCTGTTTTGTGGAAACAGGGTGTCGAAGCCCTGGGTTCGGATTCCGCTGGTGTCGTCAATCGCCTTGGCGAAGGTATAGGAATTGACGATGCTGAGTCCCTGGCCGAACCGACGCGTGACCTTTAAGCTGAATGCGTGGTAGACGCCATTACCGCCGTCCTGCACGAGTTGGATGACGCCGTAATTCAGATACGGAAGGCGCGTGGATACGGGCGTCGAAGCGCCGCTCCCGAGATAGCCGTACGGGATAGCCTGGTTCGCATCCTGAAAACCGTAGAGGTGGTGGCTCTCATTGCCGAGATAGCCCGCCTCGATCACGGTGCGGGATCCGAACTGCCGTTGCACATTGAGAAGATATTGCAGCGTGTACGAAGTTCGATGGTCGTACGCATCGGCGTAGGCGTAAGGCGGCGGAATCTGAGCGACGGCCCCGCTGCCGCCCGGCACGGCATTGCCGTAGAAAAGATTGGGGACGCCGACGGTGCCGCCGTTCTGTCCCGAAGTCTGGGTGACGCGGCCGGCAATGTTCCTGGCCATATCGAAGTAGGCGTTGCCGATGTCCTGGTTGTAGAAGATACCGAGGCCCGCACGGACGACTAACTTCGTATCGGGCGACCACGAGATGCCAACGCGCGGCGCCCAGTTGCGGTAATCGGTGAGCATCAGGGCATTGGGATACGCGCCATTGCTGCAGACGGGCGCAGGCGAGGCGTGTGTGCCTGCGACGCCTGTGGTATCGGTCCAATTGATCGCGAGACCCTGGTACGGGTCGGTGCATTGGCCCTGACGCACGAAGTACGGCCATTGTGACCGTGGCGCCTGCGGACCGAAATAGAGCGTGGGGAGCGCCACCGTGAAATTGTTGCCGAGTTGATCGACCCAAGGCGGAGTCAGCTCGTAGCGCAGCCCGAGGGAAATGGTGAGCTGCGGCGTGATTCTGTAGGTGTCGTCCGCAAATGCTGCCATCGTGTTGCGCCGGTACGCGGCGCTCGCGATCGCCACCGCCACGGTCGATTGGTAAAGGTCGCCGAGCAGAAACTCCGCAAAGGCGTCGCCTCCGGTGTGGCTGGGGCTTTGCGTGGCATTCGGCTGGAAGACGAAATTGCCGCGCGAGAATTGGTTGCCTACCTGGTTGAAATTCTGACGGTTGTATTCGAAGCCCACGCGGAAGGTGTGCTTTCCGCGCGTCCACGACACGTTATCCGCAAATTGCAGCGAATTGTCCTGGATCACGTAAGGTCCGTCGGTGTTGTCGCCGATTCCACTGAAACCGTCGCCATTGAGCGAGATCGCGGGGATGCCCCACGTTGCAGGATCGCCCGGATTCAACCCTGGAACTCCGAGCGTTCCCACCGCGTTGTTCACTCCGGCGGAGAGGGTGCCGGTAGAGTTATAAATCCGCGTGTAGCCGAAGCGAGCCTCGTTGACCAGTCGCGGAGTCATCGTGCGGGTGTTGGAGCCGAGATACTGCTCGTAATTGGTGAGGATCTTGCTGCCGATGCCGCCGAGACCGTTCGAGGCTTGATTTTCGTCACCCCAGCTATAGCGGCCGGTCCATTGCGATTTCGCGGACTCGACGAAGTCCATGCGCAGCGTGAAACCATCGCGATTGTTGGGGGCGCTCACGGTGAACGGGTAGTTGTTGTTGGCGGTGGGGAGGGCGGCGGCGGCGTAGTAATTGAGAAACTTCAGCGAAACTGGATCGAGCCGATTGGTGGGGATCACGTTGCCGGGGAAGGGCGTTTTGGTCGCGCCGGTAGTGCCCCCGGTCGACGGATCGTAGATAGTGGCCGAGAGCGCGCCAAAGTCCCCGCCTTCCATGGCAGCGGTCGGCAGGGTATAGTTCGTCTGGCTGTGCGAGCGCTGGGTCTTCCACTCGTCGTTGGCCATGAAGAACAGGCGGTTGCGGCCGTTGAAGATTTTCGGGATGCGCACCGGGCCATCGAGTTCGAAGCCGTAATCGTTCCACTTGAACGGCGATTTGATGGGGTGGACCGTCCCGAACGCGTATGGCACGGCGTCGAATTTGTCATTGCGAATGAAGTCGAAGAGCGCTCCGTGGTAGCTGTTACCGCCAGACTTCGTCACTACGTTGATCTGTGTGGCCTGATGGCCGAACTCGGCCGGGTAGATGCCGGTTTGTACCTTGAATTCCTGGATGGCGTCGATCGAGGGCAGCGTGACGTAGGTGTTGAAATCGGGGTCTGTATTGTTCACGCCGTCGAGCGTGTAGTAATCGAACATGATGCGCTGCCCCGCGGCGGAGATCGACTGCGAGGCCCGGTCGCCTCCCTGGCGCGATCCAGCCTGTCCGGCCGCGGGCGAGAGGGTGTTGACGTTCGAGGAGAGCGCCACCAGGCTGAGGTAATTGCGGCCGGAGAGCGGCAACTCCGTGACCATCTTGTTCTCGACGACGGTGCCCATTGCCAGGTTTTCGGTCTGCAGAAGGTCCGCCGAAGCAGAAACTTCGACAGACTCATTTACCTGCCCGACCTCAAGTGTGAGATCCTGGCGGACCGTTTGCTGGACCTGGACCTGCAAATTGCCAGCCCCAGCCACTTTGAAGCCCGGGTGCCCGGCCTTGACGTTGTAAAGACCGGGCGGGACGGAAGGGAAGGTGTAGTCGCCGTCTTCGGTAGTCAGTGTGTTCCGAACGGAATTGGTAGCGGTGTTGGCCAGAGTTACGCTCGCCCCGGCGACCGCGGCGCCTGAGGTGTCGGTAATTCGCCCCGTAACCTGCCCCAGCGTTTGACTGAACGCGGGTAGGCTGATTAGCGCGAAAGTCGCGCAGGAAAGGAACAAGTGAGAAGCGAAGCCTCGCACATGGTGGCAACGCATAGGTAGCTCCCCCCTCTGAGGTATTGTTGTGACCTTGAATTATGTCGGAGATTTGCGCTGGGTGCAAGCGCTTTCTTTGGCGGTTAGGCCTGGGACGTACGCTGATTCGTCAGACCGGCACGCCCGCCATCCGCGCGATCGCCAAAGCATTGGCTTCTTTGGTGACGCCCGGTTTCAGCCGGTAATCGAAATCCATCGGGTCCGTGCCGTCGCGCGATCCCATGTGGACGTTGACGCCGCCCGTCTCCCCGCCGGCGATCTCTGTTAGCGCGAGATCGTGCGTGGAAAGCGCGCCGAGCGAACCGCGTTCCACCAGAGCATGGATCACCGCCTCGGCCGCCACTCGCCGGTCGCGCGAGTTGGTCCCGCTGAAGATTTCGTCGATCAGGAAGAGCACGGGCCGCGCGCCGCTCGCCAGTTCGATTGCCTCTCGCAGCCGTTCGACTTCGGCCAGGAACTTCGACTTCCCCTGGAGCAGCGAATCCACCGTGGCGATGGACGCGCAGACCGCGAGTGGAGAGATCCGCATCGCTTCTGCCCGCACCGGAGCCCCTGCCTGCGCCAGCACTGCATTCAAGCCCATGGCCCGCAAAAGCGTGCTTTTCCCCGACATGTTCGAGCCGCTGATCACGTAGAACCGCGCCGCCATGTTCAGTTCCAGATCGTTGCGCACGCATCCGTCATGCGGCAGCAGCGGGTGCCCGAGCGCTCTTGCCTCGAAGCGTGCGGAGCCATCTTCAATCCCGGGAAATGTGTGATCGGGATTCTCGTAGCTATAACCGGCCAGGCAGTTTAACGCTTCGAATTCCGCCCATGCTTCCAGCCATTCCGCGAGTTCGGTGCCGTGGCGGATGCGCCAACTCTCCACTGCCGCGCAGACCTGCGTCCCCAGCATCACCACCAGGCCCGGAAGATAGAACCACTCTTTGTGGCGCTCTTCCAGAATCCGCAGTAGGAACTCCAGCCTGCCGAGACAGGCCGCTCCGCCGTGGACGCGATCCGACAGGGCCGTGAGTTTCGGCGCATCGAACCGCTGGGAAGCCATCAACGCGAGCCCTTCGCGAATCACACCCGTCTCTCCCGCCAGCAACCGCGACGAGAGAATCATCCGGTTGACTTGCTTCCGTACTGCTAAGCCCGCCGCCGCCTGCATCGCGATCACGGGCAGCAGAAACCGTTCGGCTACGATCACCGGCAGCAGCCCCACGAGACCGCAAACGATGACTATCGCTGCGTAAAGCGAGGAGACCGCGATGGCAGCGCGAAACCACCGGGGAAACGGCGCCGCGGGCGTTCTCAACCAGGCCGCGAACGTCGCGCCGCGCGATTCCGAACTCTCGGACTTTCCGAGTAGGGCCACGCACTCGCGCAGTTCGGCCTGGCCGCGCAGTTCGCCGACCGCTTGCTGGCGCGCGCGAATCTCTTCGGGAGCCGCCGTTCCGAGCAGGTACCCGGCGAGTCCCTGCCGCCCCACGCCGCTGCGCGCAATCGAGAGGAGTTCGAACAGCGAACCCACGCCGAACACATTCAGGTCGCGCGCATAGACGTGGCTCGCCGGGGCGAACTCTTCACCCGAATCGCCGGAACCTTCCCAATCGGCCGTGACCCGCGAGATCGCACGCCGGTACCAGTGGCGCACTCTCCACGACCGGTAAGCCGACCGGCTGGACCGCGAATAACTCCGCCCCGCCAGCACGCCGCCCGCGGCCGCCAGCACCGGCCAAAACCATGGGATCTCTTTCTTCAGCGCGTAGCCGCTCAGGATAATGAAGAGCAAAGTGGCCGCCGCCACCCCAGCGCGAGACGCGCCCCGGATTGACTGCGCTCGCACCGATGAGATCTCCGCTGCACGCAGCCGGCGCGCATAGTCATCGTGCACTTCCTCCCTGGTCACGCCACCATGATACCGGGCCTCAATCGGGCAGGCCGAATGCGATGATGTTCGGGCCGGACGCTGCCGCGATGTACTGATGGCCATCGAACTCGTACGTCATGGGCGATGCCTTCCAGGGAAGGCTGGTCGGGAAACTCCAAAGCGGCTTCCCGTTCGTAGCGTCGGCAGCCATTAGCGAGCCGCTCTCCTCGCCGAAAATCACGAGGCCTGTAGCAGTGGCCAGGGTGCCGCCCCAGGAGACCGCCGGTCCCGGCTGCGGCAGCTCCCACTTCACGGCTCCCGTCTGAATATCGATCGCCCGCAATATCCGTTCGCGCGGATCGTCCATGCTTAGCCGCTGTGTGCCGCCGAGATATTCCCGGCCTGCCTGCCACTGGCCGTTCGGATGCTTGGTATAGATGCTGCACTTCTCGAAGGTCTGCACGTAGAAGAGGCCGGTGCCGGGGCTGTAGGAGGGCGAGAACCAATTGGTGGCCCCGTCCTGTGAGGGACAGACTCGCGTCCCTGTCTCGCTCGGCTGCTGGCCGGGGTTGAGGATCGGCCGACCGTCCGCGCCGATGCCTTTCGCCCACGTCAGCTCACGGATGAACTGCTTCGCGAGAAGCAGCTTGCCGTCGGCGCGGTCCCACACATAGAAAAAGCCGTTGCGGTTGGCCTGTACCAGCAGTTTCCGCGACCGACCCTGCCATGCGGCGTCGAGGACGATCGGTGTTTCGGCCGCGTCCCAATCCCACAGGTCGTGCGGCGTCGTCTGGTAGTACCACTTCAACTTGCCGGTCTTGGCGTCGAGAGCCAGGATGCAATCGGAATACAGGTTATCGCCGCCGCGATCGTCGCCGTTGTATTCGGCGCTTGGGTTGCCGCTTGGCCAGTACACGGTATCGAGTTCGGAATCGTAAGTTCCCGTGAACCAGGTGGGTGCGCCGCCATGCTCGATGCCCGGGCCCTGCCACGTCTCCGAGCCTGGTTCGCCCGGCTTCGGCACAGTCCAGAAGCGCCATGCCTCTTTGCCGGTCGCCTGGTCGAACGCCGCCACAAAGCCGCGCGCTCCGTGCTCGCCGCCGCCCACTCCCGCCACCACCAGGTTCCCCGCCACCAACGGCGCCGACGTAGCGAAATAATTCAGGTGCCAGTCCGCCAGCACGGTGTCCCACAGCAGTTCGCCGCTTGACTTGTCGAGTGCGATCACGCGGGCGTCATCGGTCTCCATGAATACGCGATTCCCGGCCACGGCCACTCCGCGATTGGCGCCTGCCGATTGCTGCGGAAAGCCGCGCGTCGGCCCGCGGCGATAGTGCCAGATCTCGCGTCCCGTGCCGGCATCGAGGGCATAGCACTCGTTCGTGCTGCTGACGTACATCACGCCGTCCACCACCACCGGTGTCACTTCCAGCCGGCCCGCGTTCGGCATCGCGAAGATCCACCGCGGCGCCAGATGCGAGACGTTCGACGGAGTGATTTCGGAAAGCTTGGTGTAGCGGTTGCCGCCCGGGTCGCCGTTGTAGCCCGGCCATCCCGTATGGGACGTGACTTCACGGTAAACTTCGCCCGAACGACGCAGCAGATGGATGCGCCGGTCGGCAGTACGTAACTGCAGGTCGTTGAATCCGCGATTGAGTACGTCGCCCGAGAGCGTTCGCCCGTCGGTGGTCTGGACGGTCAAGTGAACGATCGGCCTGCTGGGTCCGCGCACCTGGATGGAGCGCAGAAAGCGGACGATTGCGGCCATATCGGCCGCCTCGAACTGGCTGGGAGGCATGCCGGCTTCCGGAATGCCCGTGCGGATGAACTCGGCCAGTTGCTGGTCGTTACGCGCGGCCAGGCGGCGCGTGATGGCCGGCCCCAGTTCGCCTCCATTGCCATCGGCGCCATGGCAGCGGGAACAGCGATTCTCAAAGAGCCGGCGGCCGGCGGCCGTATCCTGCGCCGGCAGTGTGAGGGAAAAGAGGAGACCCAGTAGCAAAACAGCGCGCATGCTGTGTTTCATTAGACCACGGACGGGAATTAGAATTGCAAGATCGGAGGATGCGGTCCCATGGTGCGAGATCTGACCGTTGCCTGGCGTGGTTTGTGTCGTAGCCCCGCGTTCACACTGGCCGCCGTAGCTACACTCGCCCTCGGCATCGGAGCCAATACCGCGATGTTTTCGATAGTCGACTCGGTGCTCCTCAAGCCGCTGCCGGGCTACCACACAGAACAGCTGGTGCGGATCTCCGCGAGGGATGCCGGCCCAGGCTACGGCTTCGTGCCGCCCGAGGTCTACCTTCATCTGCAACAGGCCTCCCGCTCGTTCGCTCTCCTTGCCGCCAATCAGAACTGCCGCATGAATCTCACCGGACGCGGCGAGCCGGAGCAGTTGATCGGGCCCTGTGCCACCGCCAACTGGTTCGAACTCCTCCGGGCGCAGGCGATGATCGGCAGAACGTTTCTGCCGGATGAGGACCGCCACGGACGCAACCACGTGATCGTCCTTGACCACGGCTACTGGCAGCGCCGGTTCGGCGGCGACCGGAAAATCCTCGGCCAGAAGCTGACGCTCGATGGCGAACCCTGGATCGTGGTCGGTGTGATGCCGCCCGGGTTCGAGGCGCCGGGCATGGGCGTATGGCCGGTCTACACGCCGTACGTCGTAGCCGACAATCCGCATGGCCTGAATGTCGTCGGACGGCTGAAGCCTGGCGTCTCGTTGCAGGCCGCACAGGCGGAACTCGATGCGGCAGCGGCGCAGTTGGCCCGTCTAACTCCCGATTGGAAGGCGCTGAAGCTGCGTGCGACCCCGCTGCTCGAAGACGTGACCGGGCCACAGCGGCCTCTGCTGCTTCTGCTGCTCGGTGCCGTATCGTTTGTGCTATTGATCGCGTGCGTGAACGTTGCGAACCTGCTGGTGGCGCGATCGGCCGGGCGGCGCAAGGAGATCGCGATTCGCCTCGCATTGGGTGCCACTCGACTGCATATCGCGTGGCTCGTCATGACCGAAGCGTTTCTGTTGGCCGCAGGCTCGAGCGTTGCCGCGGTCGCGGTGGCCTATGCCGGATTGCGATTGCTGAAGCCGCTGATCGCGAGCCTGCCACGCGTCCCCGAACTCCAAGTCGATCTTCCGGTCCTCGCGTACGCCCTGCTGCTGACTTCTCTCTCGGCGGTTCTCTTCGGCGCACTACCGGCACTCCACCGTGAGGAATTGCGGCCGCGTTTCGCATCGCGCGCACAGGCGCTTCTGGTCGCGGGCGAGGTCGCTCTGGCATTCGTGCTGCTGGCCGATGCGTCGTTGATGATCCGCTCCTTCACCGCCATCCGCTCGCACGACCTCGGCTATGACCCGCATCACGTACTCACTAATTTCCTGGCGCTCCCGCCCTCGCCGGATGGCAGCCGATCGGCGGGCGCGGCTCTTTATGCGCGGATCCGCGAGCGCGTCGCGCAATTGCCCGGCGTCCGCAGCGTGGCGACCGCGAGCAGCCTGCCGATGTTCGGCGTATCGATTTCGATGCCGGTGCATCCTGCGGGCCAACCGGAGCGTCCGCGCGACCACATCGCTTCGCTTGCCGCGATCAGTGACGGCTATTTCTGCGTGATGCGCATCCCGATCCGCGCCGGCCGCGCGTTTACGGCGGAGGATCGCGAGACCTCGCCGCCCGTCGCGGTGGTGAGCGAATCGATCGCGAAGCGCTATTTCGGCGGCAGCACGGCGGGAAGGCGCATCTTCCTCCCCGAGTTTGAATTCAACATCGATGGCGGCATGGAGCGAGCCGTCGAGATTGTGGGAGTTGTGGGGAACGTCTGTGTGAACTCGGTCGAAGACTGCGAGGCCGAGCGTATCTATCTGCCGGAAACCCAGGCCGCGCTCCGGATGGAGAATCTGATCGTCCGCACCGAAGGCGATCCGGCGGCCGCCGCCCGTGCCGTGCGCCACGCCGTTTACCTGGAAGCTCCCACCCTGCCGCTCGACGATCCTCAGACACTCGAGCAGCGCACCGCGTATCTTACCGATGGCCCGAAGCGCGCCATGTGGCTGCTGGGAGCGTTCGCCGGGCTGGCCCTTCTGCTGGCTGCCGTCGGCATCTACGGAGTCTCCGCGTACCTGGCGGCCGAGCGTCGCCGCGAGATCGGCATCCGGATGGCGCTGGGGGCGGGCTTCGGCGATATCGCGCGTCTCATCTATCGAAGCACGCTGCTCCCCGCGGTCGTGGGGCTCGCGGCCGGCGGCATTGCCGCCGCGTTTCTCCTGCGGCTGCTGCGCTCTTTCGTCTTCGGTGTCACGATCGGCGATCCCGTGACGCTGGCCGTTGCCGGAGGCGCGCTCGTGGCGATTGCGATTCTCGCCGCCACCGGTCCCGCCGTGCGAGCGGCCATCGCGAATCCTGCAAATATCCTGAAACACGACTAACTCGCCGCCCTCGGTCCGCGCCGTACCATGTTCTATGATTCGGAAGTGGGCTTCTCTCGGCGCGACTTTCTGGGGATGATGCCGGCCGGCCTCGCGGCGCGCGCCGCGGATGGCGGCATCGACCGGCGGTCGCTCGTTTCCCGCCACAACCCGTCGCTCCGCGGCTTCGACGGGCGCACGCCGCTCTCGGTGGGCAACGGGGAGTTCGCGTTTACGGTCGATACCACGGGCCTGCAAACCTTCCCAAGGCTCTACGAGGACAAGATGCCGCTCTGCACGCTCTCGCAATGGGGATGGCACACGTCGCCCGGCGGCGAGGGGACGCTGCGGCTCGAAGAGTTCGACACGTTCGGGCGACCGGTCGGCTACTCCACCAGTTCCGCGGGGCAGAAGGAGCTGTTTGACTGGCTGCGCGAGAATCCGCATCGCCTGCATCTTGGGCGCGTCGGGTTCGATCTCGCAGCGCCGGGGCAAGTGAGCGAGGCCGAACAGAAGCTCGATCTCTGGAGCGGCATCCTCCACAGCGAGTTCACGTGGAAGGAGCGGCGCGTCGTAGTTGAGACGGCGTGCCACCCCGAAGAGGACGCGGTGGCGGTGAGCATCCGCAATGGGCCTGCCGTGCGGATCGACTTTCCGTATGGCTCGGGCGCGATGAATGCGGCGGATTGGAAGCAGCCCGAGCGCCACCGCAGCACGCTTGCGGGAGATGTAATCGAGCGCGAAATGGACGGCACCAGGTACACCGTGCGGGTGTCGTCGAACGGGGAATTGACGCAAACCGGCGCGCACCAATTTCTCTTGCGGCCGAAGAGCGAACGGCTCGACTTCGTCTTCGCCTGTTCGCGGGCAGGCCAGAGGCCTACCCTACCGAATACGTTTGAGGCGTCGGCGCGGCATTGGGAGCGCTTCTGGATGAGCGGAGCGGCGCTCGAACTCCCGGGCAATCGGGAGATGGAGCGGCGCGTTGTGCTCTCGCAATACCAGACGGCTGTCAACTGCGCGGGGTCGCTGCCTCCGCAGGAGACCGGCCTCGTCTGCAATAGTTGGTTCGGCAAGTTTCATCTGGAGATGCACTTCTGGCATGCGGCGCATTTCGCTGTGTGGGGACGCGCGCCGCTGCTCGAGCGCAGCCTCGCGTGGTACGGCGCAATTCTGCCAGGCGCCCGAGAGAAGGCTCGCAGCCAGGGCTACGCGGGTGCGCGCTGGCCAAAAATGACGGCGCCCGATGGACGCGACAGCCCGTCCCCTATCGGACCTCTGCTGATCTGGCAGCAGCCGCATCCGATTGTTCTGGCCGACCTCTGTTACCGTGCCGCCCCGGCCCGCGAGCGCCTCGATCGCTACCGCGACTTCATTTTCGAATCGGCCGAATTCATGAGTTCCTACGCGCATTGGGACGGCCGGCGCTACGTACTCGGCCCGCCGGTCATTCCCGCGCAGGAGAACCACCCGCCGCGTGAAACCTGGAACCCTACGTTCGAGCTCGAGCAATGGGCGCACGCTCTCGAAATCGCGCAGCAGTGGCGCGAGCGCCTAGGCATGCCGCGCCATCCGAAGTGGGAAGATGTGCGCACCAGGCTCGCGGCCCTGCCCGCCAAGGACGGCGTCTACCTGGCGCATGAAAACTGTCCGCAGACGTTCACCGATCGCAATCGCGACCATCCGTCGATGCTCGGTGCATTCGGTGTGCTGCCGGGCCGCAAGGTGGACCGCGAGACCATGCGCCGCACGCTAAAAAAAGTCCTCGCCGGATGGAAATGGGCCGACACCTGGGGTTGGGATTTCCCCATGGCCGCGATGACCGCGGCCAGCCTGGGCGAAAAGCAACTGGCGGCGGACGCGCTGTTGATGGATACACCCAAGAATACGTGGCTCGCCAACGGCCACAACTGGCAGCGCGCCAACCTGCCGCTCTACCTGCCGGGGAACGGCGGGCTGCTGCTGGCCGTGGCGCATATGACCGCCATGCGGGCGTTTCCGGACGCCTGGCAGGCTCGCGCGGAGGGGCTGCCATCGCCGGCCCTCAATTGAAACAGCACTGGTTCCAGCCGCGCACCTTTCTCTGGCTGCTGCGCCGCAGCACCCTCGCGTCTTTTGACGACGGCATCTTCGGCACAGCCAAGGGCGCGGCCTACTCGGCGCTGCTCTCGTTCTTTCCAGTGCTCACCTCGGCGGCGACCATTCTGGTGCAATCGCACGCGGGCTTCGTGTCGGACATCCTCGAACGCGCGCTTTCGGAGGTCGTGCCGCCCGGCTCGGAAGACCTGGTGGTACAGCAGTTCCGCATTTCGGGGGCGCGCCCGCTCGCGCTGCTGGTCGTCGCCGGAATTATTTCCGTGTGGGCGGCTTCGGGAGTGATCAAGAGCCTGATCGAAGGATTCCAGGCGGCCTACCGGGTGCCTCGGAATCGCGGCTTCCTGCACCAGAGCGGAGTGGCCATGCTGCTTGTGCTCGGCGCGGCTCTCCCGCTGCTTTGCGCCTCGCTGCTGGTGGTTTTCGGCGGACAGGCGGAGACCGTGGTGTTCCACTGGCTGCAACTCGACCCCGTGCTGCATCCGCTTTCCGGGGCGCTGCAATGGGTCAGCCGGCTGGCGCGATATGCCGTAGCCTTCGCCACCACCGTGATGGTCACGGCGAGCCTGTACTACTTCGGGCCTTATCGCGAGCAGCGGTGGCGCTATGTGTGGCCGGGGGCTATCCTCGCCACCGTGCTGTGGTTGATCGCCACGTCCTTCTTTGGCTGGTATACCCGCAACATCGCGCACTACAACGTGATGTACGGATCGGTGGGAGCGATCATCGCGCTGCTGGTGTGGATGTACGTGCTCGCGCTGGTCGCATTGCTCGGCTGCGAGTTCAATGCCGAGTACGAGAGGAACGCCGAGTAAACCTGCTAGACTCGACTTTCCAGGCACATGTCGGCGATTCCGGAATCCGCAAAATTGTTCATGGCGGGCCTCATCGAGCGCGCCAAAAGGCTCAGGAAGACCATCGCATTTCCCGAAGGAGACGACCCGCGGGTGATCGAAGCCGCGGCGCGCCTCGCGCATGAAGGTCTCGTCAAACCGGTGCTGATCGGGCCGAAGCCGAAGGCGGCGCCCGAGGGCGTGACTTTCGTCGAGCCGGGGAGATCGGTGCACCTGCAGAAGTATGCGGCGCTTTACTACGAGCGGCGGCGATCGAAAGGCGTCACCCAGATCGAAGCCGGCGAAATGGCGCTCAAGCCGCTCTACTTCGCCTCCCTGATGGTGGGAGCGGGCGACGCCGATGGCAGCGTCGGCGGAGCCGTCAACAGCACTGCTGAAACGGTCCGCGCCGCTTTGCACTCGGTCGGCCCCGATCCGCGCGCGCGCCTGGTCTCCAGCCTCTTCGTCATGGCGCTGCCCGACCGGTCGATGGGCCACAACGGCCTCATGGCCTTTGCGGATTGCGCGGTCGTCATCGAACCCACCGCGATGCAGCTGGCCGATATCGCGATTGCCACGGCGCAGAGCACCCGCACCCTGATCCACACGGAGCCTGTGGTCGCGATGCTCAGTTTCTCCACGAAGGGGAGCGGCAAGCATCGGGAGGTCGACAAGGTCGTGGAAGCTTTGCGCATCGTGCAGGCGCGGGCGCCCGAGCTCAACGTCGATGGCGAATTGCAGGCCGACGCTGCGGTGTCGACAATCGTGGCGCAACAGAAAGCGCCGGGATCGAAGGTGGCGGGGCGAGCGAATACTCTGGTATTCCCGAATCTGGCGTCGGCCAATATCGGGTACAAGTTAGTGGAGCGGCTGGGCGGGGCGATGGCGATCGGACCGTTCATGCAGGGCCTGGCGAAGCCGGCCAACGATCTTTCGCGCGGATGCTCGGCGGAGGACATCTACAATGTGGCGGTGGTGACGGCGCTGCAATCGGATCGCCTCTAACGGAGCTCGCTTTGCTGCCCTTCCGGCTGGTGTACCACGAACTGTACGACCTGCACCTCGGGGCGCACGTCTTTCCCTCCAAGAAATACCGCTGGCTGCGCGACCGGCTGATCCACACGCGTTTCGCCGAAGCTGAAGATTTCATAGCACCCGAGCCGGCTACCGACGAGGACATCCTGCTGGTGCACGAGCGCGAATGGGTCAGCAAGCTGCGGACCGGCACGCTCACCTACCAGGACATTCTGCGGCTCGAAATCCCCTATTCGAAGCAGATGGTGGAGGCGTTCTGGCTGGCGGCGGGCGGCACGATTCTGGCGGCGCGCCTGGCGCTCGCGCAGCATGTCGGCTTCAACATCGGCGGCGGATTCCATCACGCCTTCCCCGGCCATGGTGAGGGCTTCTGTGCGATCAACGATATCGCGGTGGCGGTGCGGCGTCTGCAAAAGGAAGGCGCCATCCGCCGCGCCATGGTAGTCGATTGCGACGTGCACCATGGCAACGGCACTGCCGCCATCTTCGCCGGCGACCCTTCCGTCTTCACGCTGTCCATCCACCAGTTCAATAACTATCCGACTGAAAAACCGCCGTCGACGCTGGACATCCACCTGGCTGACGGCACCGGCGACGCCGAGTACCTGAACCGCCTGGGCAACGGCTTCCGCGCGGCGCTCGCCATGTTCCGCCCGGAACTCGTGGTGTATGTGGCAGGTGCCGACCCCTTCTATGAGGACCAGTTAGGCGGCCTCTCCATGACGTTTGAAGGCTTGCAGGACCGCGACCGGCTGGTCATCCGCACCGCCGTTTCGCACGACATCCCAGTGGCCGTGGTGCTCGCCGGCGGCTATTCGCAGAGCGTGGAAGATACGATCACGATTCACGCCAACACCGCCGCCGTGGCGCGCGAAGTTCTGCGGTAGGATAGGCCTCCCTGGGCCGAACCCCTTGAGTGACACACGGACTTAAGGTAGGGTTGCCGTTGGACGAGAGTTTCTCGACCTCCGGTGGGTTCTTGTGGCATGATCAGTCCCAACTGGCGAAGCGGAAGCGAGCTCTGCTGGAGAGCAACTCGCCCAGGAATATTCAGCCGGAGACTCATCGAGACGATGAGGCAGCAGGAGCGGTCACCGGCCGCTCCTGTTCCCCTTTTCTGAATTTTAAGGCACATCGGATCGGTAGATTTCCTCATGCCTGAGAAAACTCAAAGTCGCTGTCGTTGCGCCGTGTCCCCTTTCCGCGACTGCCGCTCCCGACAGTTCCCGCTCATATTCTTCCGGAGAACGGTATCCCAGCGCCGAGTGCAGTCGCAACGGATTGTAGTACTGCTCAATGAACTCGCGCACATGCGTGGTGAGATCCTCCAGGTCGCGGTACCGGCCGGCCTGAATCTCTTCCCGTTTCAGAGTGCTCATGAAGCTCTCGCAAGCTGCATTGTCATAAGGACAGCCGGCCCGGCTCATGCTAGGGAGCATCTCATACTGCTTCAGCACCCGTAGATACTCGGGGCAGGCATACTGGATCCCGCGATCGGAGTGATGTACCAGCCCGGGATTCGGATTGCGCGCGTCGAGGGCGCTTTGCAGGGCCCTAACCGCCAGCCGGCTCTGGCACTGCCGGTCGAGATTCCACCCCACCACCCGGCGCGAGAAGGCGTCCAAAACCACCGCCAGATAGACGAATTCTTCTCGCAATCGAATGTAGGTGATGTCGGCGATCCAGAGCTGATTCAGACCATTCGGCTTCACTTGC
Organism: Terriglobia bacterium; assembly: GCA_963796675.1. Taxonomy (GTDB): domain Bacteria; phylum Acidobacteriota; class Terriglobia; order Bryobacterales; family Bryobacteraceae; genus CAWCDJ01. Next base: position 664,980 of record CAWCMS010000003.1, on the reverse strand, counting down.
CGGGCCAGGTTGTAAAAGATCTGCTCCTGGTGCCGCGAATCGGTGGTCACGACAAATTTGCGTTTGCGTAGAGCCAGCAAATTATCCGAGCGCATCAGCTTGGCCACGCGCTTATGGTTCACCACCATGCCACGCCGCCGCAGTTCCGCCGTAATGCGCCGGTACCCGTAGTTGCGCCGGTGCGCCAGGGCGATTTCCTGCACCGCGGCGCGTACTGCCATGTCTTCGCCTGGCCGGTCCTGGCCACGCCAGCAGCGATAGAATCCCGACCGGCTGACCTCGGCCAGGCGGCACATCTGCTCGATTCCCAGGTTGCCTTGCAATGCCACTAGCGACCGGACTTGGTCGTAAATGGCTGTTCGCCAGAGCTTGCTTTGTCGCGGCGTCGAGCCTCGATGTTTTGCAAGGCACCTTTGAAAAAATCGGCTTCCATCACCTTGTCGGCCAAGGCGCCTTTCAGCCGCGCGATTTCGGCGCGCAGGGCTGCCTCCCGCTCGGCGGCAGCATCGGTCTCCTGCTTTGCCGCTGCCTCATCCAAGGCTCGTTTCCATTTGTAAAGCAGTCCCCAGTGGATCCCCAGTTCTCGCGCCAGTCCCACGACGCTGTCGCAATGCTGTAACCGCTCCACGGCTTTCTGCTTAAACTCCGGGCTATGCCGGCGTCTCTCCGGCTCTGGCTTTCTTCGACACACGCTCTCCGTTAAATGAAAAGCCTACCTTAAGCGTGTGTCCCTATTTTGGGGTTCAGACCATCCCGGCCTGTCCATGGCGAGCGCAGCTCGCCCGGGTGTTCGCATGAGTCTGGCGCGCAGACCGGGAGGTCTACCCTACTTCAGCAGCCCGCGCGAGGTCATCCATTGCGCGGCCAGTTGCGGCCAGGTCGTGACCTTCGCCTCCGAAGGCCGCAGGCCGTAGCCGTGGCCACCGACGGGAAACAGATGCATCTCCACCGGTACCTTCGCATCCTTCAGCGCCTTGTAGTAGACCAGGCTGCATTCCACGTGAACGCCGTCGTCTTCGGTCTGCACGAGAAACGCCGGAGGCGTGTCGGCCCGCACCGGAATCTCGGGCGCGAGCGATTTCAGATCGTCCTTGGCCGTAAGGTAGGCCGGGTAGATGAGCACCGTGAAATCGGGCCGGCAACTCATTTGGTCGGCCGCATCGATCGCCTGGTAGGTGCGCTTGTCGAAATTCGTTGCTGACGACGGCCGCCAGGTGCCCGCCGGCCGAAAATCCCAGGACACCGATGCGGTGCGGATCGATATGCCATTCCTCCGCCCGCGACCGCACGATCCCAATCGCGCGCTGCGCATCCTCGAGCGGCGCCGCGTAGCGCGGCCGGCCCTGACGCACCGGAACCCGATACTTGAGCAGTGCACAATTCACGCCGATCGTATTGAGCCACTCGCAGACTTCCGTGCCCTCCAGATCCATCGCCAGAATGCTGTAGCCGCCGCCCGGGAACACGACTACGGCCGCACCCGAGTTCCGGCCTTCGGGAGCCGCGATAGAACGTCAGCGTCGGTGTGCTCACGTTACCCAGCCGGATGAGCCGCTCTGCCGCCCACCAGGTTGTCGGTCGGTTTGGTCGTGTCGTGCTCCGCGCCGCCCGCGCCAGGGTCGCCGGGAGCCCCGTTCGGCCAGATCGGGATGGTGCTCGAGGGGGCCGCGCTCCAGGCGACCTCCGCGATAAGGAAAAGAATCTCAAGCGCGCTGCAGGTAGACGACATGGGTTTGCGTGTACTCATAGAGTCCGTGTTTACCATCCGCGCCGCCGATGCCGCTCTTCCGCCAGCCGGCGTGGAAGCCCTGCATCGCCTCGAAGTTCTCGCGGTTGATATAGGTTTCGCCGAAGTGGATTTCCTGGCAGGCGCGCAGCGCCACATTCAGGTCGCTCGTGTAGATCGACGACGTCAGACCGTAGTCGGAATCGTTGGCGAAGTCGATCGCCTGGTCGAGATCGTCGAAGGTCACGATCGGGGCCACCGGGCCGAACACTTCGCGGCGGATGATCTCCATATCCTGCCGGCACCCGGCGATTACGGTCGGCTCGTAGTAATAACCCGCCGCCGAGTCGGCGCGCTTGCCGCCCGTCACCACCGAGGCGCCGGCGGCCACCGCCGATGCCACCAGGGTCTCCACCTTCTTGTATCCGGCCTCATTGATGAGCGGCCCGTATTCCACCGACGAATCCGCCAGCGGATTGCCGAAGCGGGTGCTCCGCATCGCGGCGGTCAACTTCTCGGTGAACTGATCGGCCACTTTACGATGCACGTAGACCCGCTCGGCGCAATTGCAGACCTGTCCGCTGTTGATGACGCGGGAAGCCTTCACCGCATTCACCGCGAGCTCCAGATCCGCGTCCGCCATGACGATCGCCGGCGCCTTGCCGCCGAGTTCCAGGTTGACCTTGGTGATGTGGGCCGCCGCCGAAGCCATGATGGCCGAGCCGGTCTCGACACTCCCGGTGAAGCTGACCATGCCGATGCGCGGCGAAGAGGAAAGCGCGCGGCCGGCCGTGGCGCCGCGTCCGTGAACCATGTTGATCACGCCGGGCGGGAGGTCGGTCTCGGCCATCAGTTCGCAGAACTTCACCGCGTTGTGCGGCGTCTCTTCGCTCGGCTTGATGACGATGGTATTGCCGGTGACCAGCGCGGGCGCGGCCTTCCGCGCGATCAGGAAGAACGGAAAGTTCCACGGCAGAATCCCGCCGATCACGCCGATGGGCTGGCGGAACAGCAGGATGGTCTCGCCCGCGCGATCGCTTTCGAGAATTTCGCCTTCGATGCGCCGCGCCCATTCGGCCATGTAGTCGAGGTAATCGGCAGTGAACGCCACCTCCACTCGCGCCAGGCCGAGAATCTTGCCCTGCTCTTCGGTGATGATGCGAGCCAGGGGCTCCACGTTCTCGCGGATCTTGGACGCGATCGCCCGCAGCGCTTTGGCGCGTTCGATCGCCGGCCGCCGCGCCCAGGACTTTTGCGCATCCACGGCGGCGGAGATCGCGCTCTCTACGTCCTCCGCGGTGCTATCGGGGACGGTGCAAATGGGTTCGCCGGTCGACGGGTTGATGCAGGTGATCCGCTCTTTCCCCGTGGAGGGCGTGAATTTGCCGTTGATGAAATTCTCGTAGGTTCGCATAAAAAACTTAGTGCGCGGCGAGCACGGCCGAGCGGTTCGCCAGCACGGAGGCCTCGTAGCGGCGCACTTCGTCGAACCACGCCAGGCCTTGGGGCACGCCGTTGCGCAGACAGTAGTAGTCCCAGGCGGCCTGCCACGGCAGGCTCTTCAGCTCTTCGAATAGCGCCAGGCGCCGCGTGTAGTCCATGCGCAGCTCCGCGTCCACCAACAGGGCGGTCGGTTCGAGTAGTGCGATCAGCAGGGCCTTGAGCATGTTGCGCACGCCGATCACCCAGGCGGCCACGCGATTGATGCTGGCGTCGAAATAGTCGAGCCCGATATGGATGCGGTCGTGCAGCTTGCCGCTGCGGACCAGTTCCTTGGCGATTGCCTGCAACTCGTCGTCGAGCAGCACTACGTGATCGCTATCCCACCGCACCGGGCGGCTGACGTGCAGCAGCAGGCCGGGGCAGAACATCAGCACGGAAGAGATCTTCTCCGAAATGACTTCGGTGGGATGGAAGTGCCCGGCGTCGAGCGTCAGCAGCTTCTGCCGCGAGACCGCGTACCCCAGGTAGTATTCGGCCGATCCCGCCGTGTAGCTCTCGGCGCCGATGCCGAAGAGCTTGGCTTCGACCGCGTCCAGGTGGAGCTTGGGATCGATCGGCTCGGCGAAGATGCGGTCGAGCGACTCGGTGAGGCGCTCGCGCGGACCGGTGCGATCGGCCGGGACATCCTTATAGCCGTCGGGAATCCAGACGTTGGTCACCGTGGGAGTGCCGAGCTGCCGGCCCATTTCGGCGCCGATCCGCCGGCAGGCGATGCCGTGCTCGATCCAGAACTCGCGGATCGCGCGATCGGGATGCGTCAGCGTGAAACCGTCGGCCGCCTTCGGATGCGAGAAATAGGTCGGGTTGAAATCCAGGCCCAGGCGGCTGGCTTTGGCCCAGTCGATCCAGCTTTGGAAGTGACGCGGCTCGATCGCATTCCGCTCGATGTACCGGCCGCCGTTATCCAGATATGACGCGTGCAGGTTCAACCGGTGCCGGCCCGGCACCAGGCTCAGGGTCTTCTCGATATCGGCGCGCAGTTCGTCAATGGTTCGGGCTTTGCCGGGATAGTTGCCGGTGGCCTGAATGCCGCCGCCCGAAAGCGCCGCGCCGGGCGTTTCGAAACCTCCCACGTCGTCACCCTGCCAACAGTGCAGCGAGATGGGGATGCTTTGCAGGTTGCTGATGGCGGTATCGACATCCACCTCGAATTCGGCGTAGCGCTCGCTGGCGATCCGATAGGCTTGCAGTACGGTTTGTTCGCTCATGGCTTTCCTGCCTACTGGAAGAGTTGGGGCGCAAACTCGTTGAGGTAGTTGCGCCAGTTGATCCATGTGTGGGCGCCGGAACTTTCCTGGAAGACGGGCTCGAAGCCGTGCTTCTTCAGCATCTCGACAGTGCCGCGTGTTGTGGCAATCAGGCCATCGTCCTTGCCGGTGCTGAACCAGAACAGCTTCAGGCCCTTCTTCGCGGCGGCGTTATCGAGTTGCGCGGTGTGCTGCTCTTCCCACGTCGGTCCGGCAGGCGGAGCGGCGCCGGGGCGTCCGCCGAAGGAGCCGATCAAGCCCGAGCTGAAGACGCCGATGTACGAGAACTTCTCCAGGTGCGGAATCGAGATATTCAGGGTCTGGCTGCCGCCCATCGAAAGGCCCGCGATGGCGCGATGCCCGCGGTCTGTGTAGACGCGGTAGTGGCTCTCGGCGTAGGGCATGATGTCGTTCATGAAGTCTTCCACGAACTCGTCGGGTGCGCCGGGGCCGCGGCCTCCGCGGCCGCCGAAGGTGCGGCTGGTATGTCCGGCCGGCATCACGATCACCATCGGCTTCGCCTTCTTCGCCGCGATCAGGTTGTCGAGAATGAAGCCGGCACGGCCCACCGAGGTCCAGGCCTCATCGCAATCGCCGGCGCCATGCAGCAGGTAGAAGACCGGGAACTTGCCCTTGCCGTCTTCGTACCCCGGAGGCGTGTACACGTGCATACGGCGGAAGCGCTTGAGCGAGCTCGAATAATACGTGACTGCCGCCACCGCGCCGTGCGGCACCTCGGCCGTATCCATGAATGCCGCGCCGGGCACGTAGACCAGGCTCCAGACGTTGTTATTCGATTCGCTGATGGAAGGATTGCGCGGGTCGATTACGGCCACGCCATCGACGTTGAAGTTGTAGCGGTAGGCGCCCGGATCGATCGGCCCCAGCGTGACTTCCCAGACGCCGTTTTCGCCCTTGGTCATGAGCCGTGCCCTGGCCATTGCCGGGAACGTCGGCCGCATTGATTTTCACGGCATGCGCATTCGGAGCGAGAATGCGGAACACCACGTGATGATCCGGCTGCACGTCGGGCGAGACCACGACCGGACCTTGCGGACCGCGTCCCGGCTGCGCAGGCGATTGCGGAACCCATGCGAATGCCGCCAGTGTCAGGGCGGCGAGGCGAATCTGCGGAAGTCTCACTTGGAATCTCCCTTCGGTTGGAACAGTAGCTGCGCCAGTTCGGCCAGGTTCTGGCGCCACAGCGGCCACACGTGCGCGTAGCCGGGGATTTCGAGGAACGTGAACTTCACGTCTTTGTTCTTGAGCCACGATTCGAGCTGCCGGTTGACCGTCAACAACCCGTCATCGGAGCCGCAGGCGATCCACAGCAGGCGGAGCTGCGCGTTCGATTTGACGCTCACATTCGGCAGGTTCTTCTCGATATCGGCCGTCTCGATATTGCGCGGACCGCGTCCACCGCGGCCGGCGCCCGGAGCCGGCGGAGGCGTCGGGTTGGCGCGCGGCCACATCACGAACGCTCCGCTGAATGAGCCGATCCAGGCGAAGTGGTCGAGGTAATTCATCCCGGTATAGATCGATTCCGCGCCGCCCATCGAAAGGCCTGCGATCGCTCGCTGGTTGCGGTCTTTCGAAACGTGATAGGCCTTCTCCACCTGCGGCATTACCTCTTCCACCAGCGCTTTGGCGAAGGTGGGGATCATGGCGGCGCCCATCGCGCCCGCGGGCCCTTCCGGGTTGCCGTAGCCGAGCGTGTTCACCATGATCATCGGCTTCGCCTTGCCCTGGTTGATCAGGTTGTCGAGGATTACGTTGGCCGCCCCTACGTTCAGCCAGGCCGCCGCGTCGTCGCCGAGCCCGTGCAACAGAAACAGCACCGGGTACGGCTCCTTACGCTTCGGATCGTAGTTTGGGGGCGTGTAGACGTAATAGTCGCGGTGGTCGCCGATCAGGCCGGACCGGTAGAAATGATGCGTCACGCTGCCGCGCGGGCCATCGGTCGGTTCCCATACTACCGGGCCCGGAACGTGGACCATCGATTGCCCGGCGTTCCCATAGGAACTTTTCGCCAGCGGATTGGCCGGGTCCGTGACCGTGGCTCCATCGATCGAAAACGAGTAGGTGTAGATATCCGGTTTGAGCGCGTCGGTGGTGACGGACCACACACCCTGCTCACTCTTCTGCATGGCCAGGCGCTCACCGAGTCCGGTGACGAAGACCTGGGTCGCTTCGGGCGCGCGGAGGCGGAACGTCACGCGACCATCGGCCGAGACCTCGGGAGATCGGACCGGGGCAGGCGGTCTTCCCGGACCAGGTTGCGCCCAAAGGCTGAAGCCGGCAAGCGCGGCGCAAATCAATCGCGGTTCTGTGCATAGAATGAAGCGTTTCAATTCTAATCCATCGCAACGGCCCCCGGTGGCTCGTGCGGGCCTGCACGGTGACGCAGGTTCACCGTGCGGTTTCAACCAGAGTCTTTGCGGCCTGGCTGGCTACCATTCTGATATGAGGCGTTGCCAAGCCCTGCTCCTGGGGCTCATCCCGCTGGCCGCGATGGAAGCCCAACCAGTGCTTCCGGCCACCGGTCCTCAGGCGTGGAGCCCGCCCGCGGAGTGCCGCGAGCGTTTGCCCGAGGACTTTCATCCGATCACCCGCACCGAACGCACCTCGATATATCTGGATAGCCTTCTCGGGCCGAAGGCGCTCCTCTTTACCGCCGTGAGTGCCGGTGTGAGCACGGCGGTCAACGTGCCGTATGAGTGGGAGGGTAACGCGCGCGGATTCGGCTATCGCGCGGCCAGCACCTTCGGGCAAACCCTGGTCGCCAACACGGTCCAGGACGGAGTCGCCTGGGCCCGGGGCGAAGACAACCGCTACTTCGTCTCCGGCGAGCAGGGCACCTGGCGGCGGCTGAAATACGCCGTGTCCAGCGCTTTTCTTTCCCGGCGGGACAACGGCACGCGAACCTTTTCCGTTTCCGCCGTCGCAGGTCCGGCGGCAGGAGCGGCAATCTCCCGCATCTGGCAGCCCCCCAGCAATAACACTGCGGGAGATGCCGCCTGGTCTTTCGGACTGGCGATGGGAATTTCGATCGGTGTCAACGTGGCCCATGAGTTCTTGCCAGGCCCGTTGCGGCAGTTACTGCCGTGAGACCGCTCCTGATTTGCGCGATACGTGGTTGCCGCCTGGGCGGCGCCCCCGCCTCCAGCGGCCTGTGGGGATCCCCATCTCCCCAAGACTCCTCTGGAGCGAGCCGCGCCTGATGACCAACGAGGATTGGACCTGCGCGCCCGGCGGCTGCGACCACAAGCCCGCCCCCCCGTTTCACTTCCTGAAAGCGGAGCAAGGCGGCTCCACGCCTAAGATGGATGTCCGCGACTCCAAGGGCCGCACCTGGTCCGTCAAGTTCGGCGGCGAAGTGATTCCGGAGTGCTTCGCATCGCGTTTTCTGACTGCGCTCGGCTACATTGCGGAACCTGACTATTGCCTGAACGATTTCAAGGTGCAGGGAATTACCGGTCTGCCTAGGATTGTTCGTCACCAACAACGGCCCGACGGCGGGTTCGGTCTCGCCCGCTTTGAACTACGCGGCGAGAAGACGATGCAGTTTCTGCCGCATTGCTCGTGGGCCTGGAACGATAACCCGTTTCTCGGTTCGAATGAACTGGCCGGCCTCAAGATCGTCATGATGCTGCTCTCCAACTGGGACGCCAAGGACGCGCATTACGGAGACGACTCTAACAATGGGGTCTTTTTATCCAATGCTACCTGGCCATCCCGAATTGCTCTATAGCACGTTCGACTGGGGAGCCTCGCTCGGCGCCTGGGGCGGCATCATGCACCGCGACCAGAGCGATTGCGTGAGCTATGCGGGCGACACTCCTGAGTTCCTCCGGGATCCAGCGGGGCCGGAGCTCGACTGGGGATATTCCGGAAAGGCCAGCAAAGAAATCAAGGAAGGTGTCGATCGCAGCGCCATTCAGTGGCTGCTCCCGTATCTGGAGCGCATTACTCCGGCGCAGCTACACACCGGATTCATAGCGTCGGGCGCGACTCCGCGGCAGGCGCGCCTGTTGGACTTCGTCGCTGGAGGAACGGATCCGGCAGCTACAGATTGCGGGCCACTAATTAAATTTGGGGAGTTTCGATTCGGGAGAGGGAGACCTGAGGGGGAGGGGCCTGAAAACTGGTGCTGCCGCGTAGGTTGGAAGGCACTACGCGGCTTCCCAGCAATTCGTGGAAGCGAGCTTACTTGCTGCCTTCCTTCTTGGGCTCTTCGGTTTTCTTCTTGCTGCCCTTCTTCTTGCCGCTCTTCTTCTTGGATTCCTTCGTGGGGGGCTGATCCTGACCGAACGTGACGGCAACGCTACCAAATGCAAGGCCCATGCCCAGCATCAGCATCATCAGTTTCTTCATGGTGTCTCTCCTTTAATTCCTGACGATTTTTATCGTCTGCGCCCATCATAGCGGACCGCACATGAATTCCCCCTTAAGCCACAATTAAAATCGCTTCATGTGTCGTTCACGCGATTTCGGAAGATTCTTTGTCGCACTCCTGTCTGGAATTTCAGAAGTTTAGCAGGCGCTTTGGAGTTCCGGGCCGGAAGTGGTGGATGCCGCACTGCTAGATTGAAATCGGCATGGACAAGCCCGATATCGCGAGGCGTCTGGCACGCTGCTCGAGAGTCACACGCCGCCGAGGCCGCCGACCGGCTCGACCGCATGGTCAGCCAGATTCTCGAAACCGTGCGAACCGGCCAGGATGCTTCGCTCCCCGGTCTTGGCACATTCTCGCGGGGCGCCGATGGCACGCTGATTTTCCATGCCGACAAGGACGCGTCGCATGGCTGACCTTGCCTTCGCCCGTCATCTGGCACGCATCGTCGTACGGGGTGTCTCCTCCGGACGGGAGGTCGAAATTGACGGACTCGGCACGTTCTACCCCGATCCCTCGGGTTTCCGCTTCGAGCCTCCTTTGCCGCGCGTCTTTCTGGCTTATGGGTGCGAGGACCGGGAGGCGGTCTCCCGCCTTTACGACGATCTTCGGCATTCCGGCTTCGGTCCCTGGATGGATGTGCGGCGCCTTCTGCCGGGCCAGAACTGGCCGCGAGCCATCGAAAATGCCATTGAGAACGCGGATTTCTTCGTGCCGTGCTTCTCCCGCCGCTCGGTGGCGAAGCGGGGCGGGTTTCAGGCGGAGTTGCGATACGCCCTCGATTGCGCCCAGCGCGTGCCCCTCGACAGTATCTATCTGGTTCCCCTGCGCCTCGACGATTGCCGCGTACCGCGCGTGATCCAGCGCGAATTTCAATATATCGACCTCTTTCCGGATTGGGAACCCGGCCTATCCCGGCTCAAACAGGTGCTCCTCCGCCCGCAACACTAGAAAAGCAAGTCCATCCAATTCTGTATTTTGACCACTAGCCCTTTTGGGCTATCGCTCGCCGGTGTAACCTACTCTTCCTTCGGTACGCCCCTTTTCACAGTAATTCTCGGAAAGTCTGCTTGAGGGCAAAGATGAAAGCGTACGGGATTGTCTACGTCCGTAGTTGCGTGTGGGTTGTCGCTGGCCGCCATCGGGTGGTGCCAGACGGCCCCGCAGCGTGCGGAGTTTGCCGGCAAGGTCACCGCGGTCGATGCGGGCGCCGGCCAAATCACCGTCGAATCCAGCAAAGGTCAATCGATCGTCGCCGGCACTACGGAAAAGACCACAATTGTTCACGCCGTTTCGGGGGAAACCGATCCCCGGAAGTGGCCTCGTCTGCAGGTGGGGGGAATCTCCATCGGCGATGAAGTGGTGGTCTATTATCGCGGTGCTCTCGATCAGAAACCCCTCAACGCAACCACTCTCGTAGTTCGCACCAAGGAAGATCTCGCGCAACTCGCCCAGAAAGAACTGGCCGATTGGAAGGCTCGCGGCACTCGCGGCATCGTGGAATCGACCGACGCCGGCGCCGATACCGTGACCATCAAGGTTGGGCAGCGGACCGTGGTTGTGCATGCTTCCGACAAGACCAAGTGGCACCGTTATTCGCCCGATTCTCCGCGGCCCGCTGACGCGACGCCGAGTTCGCTCGCCGATGTGCACGCCGGAGACCAGGTGAATGTTCTGGGCAATCATCAGCCCGATGGCAGCATCGCCGCCGAGATCGTCTATTCGGGCATGTTCCGGCAGATCGCAGCCACCATCGTTTCGATTGACGCGGCCAAAGGCGAGGTCGAAGTGAAGGACCTGGCCACCAAGAAGCCGCTGACCATCCGGATCACTCCGGAGACCACTATGAAGAAGCTTCCCGAACAGCTCGCTGCGATGCTCGCCCGCCGCTATCAAGGCGGTGGCCGGGGGCAGGGAATGGGCGGCGGGATGCGCGGAGGCGCGCGCGGCCAAATGCCGGGCGGCGGACCTCCTCAAGGTGCCCCCGGCGGTTCCGGAATGGGGCGGGGCGGCGACCTGAATTCCATGCTCGATCATCTGCCGGCCATGCCGCTGGCGGACTTGAAACCCAAAGACGCCATCATGGTCTCCACGACCGCCGGCAGCGATCCGAACCGGGTCACGGTAATCATGCTGCTGGCCGGGGTCGAGCCCATCCTCACCGCGGCCCCCTCCGCCACTCGCGACATCCTGGGCGGATGGAATCTTGGCGGCGGCGGTGAAGGTGGCGGAGAGGGCAATTAAGCAGTACCGGGTTCCAATCAATAGCCGAACAAAAATCTGACAGGAAAACTATGCTCGATTTGCGACGAATTTCGTTTTTGGCTCTGGCCGCTGTACTCTTTTGTGCCTCCTTGTCCGCACAACAATCTACCGGGACGATCAAGGGCGTGCTCACGGATGATTCCGGCGCTGTAATTCCTGCCGCGGCAATCACCCTGAGCGGCACCGGCGCGCAGCGTTCGGCCCAGACCCAGGCCGATGGCAGCTATACCTTCAGCGGGGTGACTCCGGGGCAGTACACGCTGAACGTCAATTTCCCCGGCTTCGCGTCCGTCTCGAAACCCGTGACGGTGAGCGCGGGAGGTGTGCTGCAGGTTTCCGTGCAGCTGGCGGTCGTAGCTGAAAAGCAGCAGGTGACGGTGGCAGCCGAAGCGGGACCGACGGTCAGCGTCGAATCCGATAACAACGCCACGGCCCTCGTACTCAAAGGCAACGACCTGGCCGCCCTGCCTGACGATCCGGACGATCTCTCCGACGCGCTCCAGGCGCTGGCCGGACCGGGCGCCGGCCCGAACGGCGGATCGATCTATATCGACGGCTTCAGCGGCGGACAGCTTCCTCCTAAGGAATCCATCCGCGAAATTCGTATCAATCAAAATCCCTTCTCGGCGGAGTTTGACCGCCTGGGATTCGGCCGCATCGAGATTCTCACCAAGCCCGGTTCCGACCACTACCGAGGAACCGTCGCCTTCAACGACAGCGACGGCGTGTTCAACTCGCGCAACCCTTTCGCCGATAACAAGCCGGACTTCTCGAATCGCATGCTGTTTGCCAACTTCGGCGGCCCGATCAACAAGAAGTCCTCGTTCTTTATCGATTTCAACCGCCGGCAGGTCACGGACAATTCACTGGTCAACGCGGTTTACCTCGATCCCGCTACCCTCCTGCAGCAGAACATCCAGCAGTCGGTCGTGACTCCCAATACCCGCACCAGCGTGGCGCCCCGAATCGATTACCAGTTGACGACCAACAATACGCTGACCGGCCGATTCGAATACTCCTGGAACGAACGCGACAACAATGGCATCAGCGGCCACAACCTCCCCGAGCCCTATGCCAATATGGGGTACAACACCAACGGCAGCCAGCAGAACCTGATGCTGACCGAGACCTCGATTCTCAACATCCATCTAGTGAACGAGACGCGCTTCCAGTTTTCGCGCAACTATACCGAGATCGACGGCAACCTCATCCCGCAGATCAACGTGAGCGGAGCGTTTAGCATCGGCGGCAACAATCAGGGCCTTGATTACACCCGTAACGCCCACTTCGAACTGCAGAATACGAGCACTTATTCGCATGGCCCCCATACCATCCGGTGGGGAATCCGTCTCCGCCGCGACAGCTTGATCAGCGAATCGCCGCAGGGCTTCGGCGGAGCGTTCTCCTTCGACGGAACGATCGCTCCGGTGCTCGACGCGAATAACCAGCCGGTCCCTGGCCAGACCACTCAGATTCTCGGCATCGAGCAATACCGCCGCACGCTGTTGTTCCAGCAGATGGGCTACTCGACGGCGCAGATCAGCGCCCTTGGCGGCATGCCTTCCCAGTTCACGATCCAGGCGGGCAACCCGTATGGCAGCATGATTCGTTACGACGGCGCTCCCTGGATCCTGGACGATTGGAAAATTCGGCCGAACTTCACCCTGAATCTCGGCCTGCGCTACGAAGTCCAGACCCTGATGAGCGACCATCGCGACTGGGCCCCGCGCATCGGCTTCGCCTGGGCGCCCGGATCGGCAAAGAATGGCCGGCAAAAGACCGTCATCCGCGGCGGATTCGGCATGTTCTACGATCGCACCAGCCCCAACACTTTCCTCGAGGCTTCGGAACTGAACGGTTCCAACCAGCTCAGCTACGTGGTGACGAATCCGAACTTCTTCCCCACGGTTCCGTCCGTCTCCACGCTGACGCCCACGCAGAACAGCATCTACACTGTCGATCCGAGATTCCGTGCGCCGTATTCGATGCAGAGCGCCGTTTCCGTGGAGCGCCAGTTGCCGTTCAACAGCACGCTGTCGCTGACCTTCACGGATAACCGGGCGCTGCACGAGATGCAGATCGGTGCCGATCAACGCGCCCCTGCCCGGCACCTACGTCGCGGGCGATCCGGCGAGCGGGGTCACGGCCTTTCGGCGCCACAGCGGGGAATCTCTTTGAATACCAAGCCGGCGGCATGATGAAGCAACAGTTGGTGATGGCCAATTTCAACACCCGCTTCACGCGCAACCTTTCCCTGCAGGGCAACTACACGCTACAACGTGGCGAACGACCTGCCTTCCTCGCCATCCGATCCCTACAACTTCGCGGCGGATTGGGGCCGCTCCGCCTTCGAGCGGAAGCATCGCTTTGTGATGTTGGGATCGTTCCTTGCTCCCATGGCGATTCGCCTGAGCCCGTTCGTGACCCTGCAAACGGGTTCGCCGTATGACGTCCAACTTGGCCGCGACCTCTTTGGCGACACCGTCAAGAATGCGCGCCCGTCTTTCGCCAGCGGACCGGGAGACAACATCGTTTGCCCGCCCGGCTTCGGCTGCTTCAACACGTCGCCCTCGATCACGGGTCCGTTTCGTGCCGCGGGATTATCTGACGGCGCCCGGTATGATCTCGATCAATCTGCGGGTCAGCCGGACCTTCGGCTTCGGTACCGAGGCGCGGCCAGAATAATGCGATGCCGAATGGCGGCGGTTTCGGCGGCCCCGGAGGTCCGGGTGGCCCCGGCGGCGGACCTGGCGGTGGCGGCCGTGGCGGCTTCGGCGGCGGCGGCGGTGGCCGTGGCGGTTTCGGCGGCTTCGGTGGCGGCGGTGGCCGCGGTGGCTTCGGTGGCGGCGGCGACACCACCGAGCACCGTTACAACATGACGCTGCAGGTGGCCTTTAACAACATCCTGAACCACACCAATCCGGGCGGCTACACCGGCCTGATCAATTCGCCGCAGTTCGGACAGGCGACCAACGTATATACCGGCTTCGCCGGCCAGGGCGGGGGCGGAACGACCGCCAACAACCGCCGTATCGAATTGTCCATCCGCCTCAACTTTTAGGTAACGATCCGTTCACTTGGGCAGGCCTTCGGGCCTGCCCTTTTCTTTGTGTGCCGCTTCCACTCGTTTTTGTCCTACAATCTCCACTAGGATACGGGTGATTGCACCCGCCATTTTCTTCAATGAATATCTCCGTAAAAGGTGAATACGCGCTCCAGGCGATTTTCGATCTCGCCTCCCAGCGGCCTGGCGAACCGGTCAAAATCGCCGAAATCGCCCGCCGGCAGAGAATTCCGCAGAAGTTTCTGGAGTTGATTCTGGCGGGACTGAAGCAGGCCGGCTTTGTGGAATCGCGGCGCGGCGCAGAGGGCGGATACCTGTTGGCCCGTGCACCCGAGACACTGAGCGTTGGCGAAGTCCTGCGCTCGGTGGAGGCTCCGCGCACGGCAAGGCACGGCCCCGGAAGAGAGCGGAGACTCCCTTTACCGATATGTGGCAGCAGGTGGATCACGCCGTCTCCGAAGTGATCGACAAGACCACGTTTGCCGATCTTCTCCGCGGCTGGTCCGAAAAACAGAGCAAGTTCGTCCTGAACTGGGAGATCTGAGATTGAATAGTCTACGACAGATAATTCGTTCAGTATCGGCCGCACGCCGCTGGTGCGGCTGAACCGCGTCACCGGCGGGCGCCGCGGCCACCGTGCTGGCCAAGATCGAAGGGCGCAACCCGGCCTATTCGGTGAAGTGCCGGATCGGCGCTGCGATGGTCTGGGACGCGGAGAAGCGCGGCATTCTCAAGCCCGGCAAGGAGCTGATCGAGCCCACCAGCGGCAACACGGGGATCGCGCTGGCCTATGTCGGCGCGGCGCGCGGCTATCCGATGACTCTGACCATGCCGGAGACGATGTCGATCGAGCGGCGCAAAGTGCTCAAAGCGCTCGGGCGCGAATCTCGTGCTGACGCCGAGGCTCGGCCGGAATGGCCGGAGCGATCGCCAAGGCCGAGGAGATTGTGGCTTCCGACCCGGAGCGCTACGTCCTGCTGCAGCAGTTCAAGAACCCCGCCAATCCGGAAATCCACTTTCGGACCACCGGTCCGGAAATCTGGGAAGACACCGACGGCACCGTGGATGTCCTGGTTTCCGGGATCGGCACCGGCGGCACGATCAGCGGCGTTTCGCGCTACATCAAGAAAGACAAGGGCAAGAAGATCCTTTCGGTCGGGGTCGAACCGGCAGGAAGCCCGGTGATCACGCAGTCAACGGGCCGGCCAGCCGCTTCACCCCGGACCGCACAAGATCCAAGGACTCGGCGCGGGCTTCCTTCCCGATACGCTTGGATCTTTCCATGGTGGATCGGGTGGAGTCGGTCACGAATGAGGAATCGATCGAGATGGCACGGAGGCTGGCAAAGGAGGAAGGCATTCTGGCGGGCATTTCCTGCGGAGCAGCCGCGGTGGTGGCGGTTCGTCTGGCGCGGGATCCGGAGTTCGCCGGAAAGACGATCGTAGTCATTCTCCCCGATGCCGCGGAAAGATACCTCAGTACTGTACTTTTCGAGGGTCTCTTTGAGGAATCACCCAGTAACAAATAAAAAGCGGGCGCGGTTTGGGTGATAGGGGTGAGTGCGCCCGCTGTCGTAACGGGGATTTAATTGTAAGACGCGGATGGAAGCCGGGACCGTTACATTCAAGGCTCTTTTTTTGGATAGTCGATGTAGCCATTTCCGGGTAGCTCTTTAGGGCCATGGCTCATCGATGGGCTGAACATTGGGGTACTCCATGAAGTTCCAGACGATTCTGGCAGTGTTGGTATTGGGTACACCGCTCGCCGCCGGCGCCCAGGAAACGACGGCGCAACCCGCCCCGGTGCTCACCTATACAGGGAAGGCGATCACTCTACCGTTCCACTGTTCCGACGGGGACATTCAGTGGGCGGGCCTGACCTGTACCCCCGAGGAGCCGTGCCCGGTTTACCTGGAGCTGGCCAGCGCCGAGGCCGCCGGCGATCGCATCTTCGTGGCGGGAAATCTCCACTCCGCCGCGGTTACCCTTTACTCGACGCTGCTCGCTTCCGAAGATGGCGGCCGTACCTGGACCGAGCCCGCCCCCCGCAAGCGCGGCTCCGTACTCGACCGGATCGAATTTCTCGATCGCGACACAGGCTGGGTCAGCGGCCACACGGATTTTCCCCTGCCGAGGGACCCTTTTCTGCTAATCACGCGGGACGGCGGGAAGACCTGGCAGGAGAAGCCGGTGTTCTCGGAAAGTGCCGAAGACCATCTCGGCACGATCCAGCAGTTCTTTTTTTCGGCAAAAGACGATGGCAGCCTCGTCATTGATCGTGGGCAGGGCAGTGCGGACGACCGCTGGGAACTGTACGAATCCCCGGACGGCGGGAGCAGTTGGAGTTTCAGACAGTCGAGTTCCCAACCCTTGAAGCTCAAGCAGACGTTCATACCCAGCCCCGACTGGCGCCTGCGTGCCGACGCTCGCAGCAAATCCTTCCACATCGAACACAGAGACGGAGAGCGATGGATCACGCTGGCGGCTTTTGCCGTCGACGCCGGAGCATGCCGACCGGAACCGTAAGTAGTACGAAACGCGGCCCTCGGATTGCTCACCATGGAAGTAGAGGTGAGTGGAAGTCATGCTGGTAGCGTCAGGTCTCGCGATTTTAGTGGTGTTTTGCCTGTTGCTTTCGATGGTGCAAACGCCCCCGGCTGTGGGCCGCTGACCCACATTCAGGTCAAACGGACACAGCGAATTATCTCCGCCCCAGGCGGTTCGGCGTGTAGGATTTGCTAGAATGGAGGGGTAAGCGGTATCCCACGCGGTCGACGCGCCCCATGAGGGTGTGTCTCGATTGCCCTCTATTTCCCTGTTGATTTATACTAAGGGCTTGAACAACAATGCCGAAACGCACCTTTCAACCGAATAATCGTCACCGCGCAAAGACGCATGGCTTCCGCTCCCGTATGGAGACCAAAAACGGGAGGGCCGTACTTTCGCGCCGCCGGGCGCGCGGGCGCCACAAGCTCACGGTCAGCTCCGAGAGGTAGTCTTCCATCACCGGTTTTCCGAAACGTGTTCGCCTGCTGCGCTCCAAAGACTTCCGAAGAGTTTATGACGAGGGAACCAAGTTTGCAGGTCCTCTCTTTGCAGCCTTCCTCGTCTGCGAGCCGCAGCCGGACGGTCCTAAGATCGGCTTCACCATCCCGCGGGCGGTGGGTAAGGCCGTGGTGCGGAACCGGATCCGGCGCCGGATGCGGGAGGCGGTCCGCTGCTATCTCGATCGGATGAACCCACGGTGGTCCATAGTCATCAATCCACGGCGCAAGGCCTTCGACGCTTCGATGCCGGAGTTGAAGCGCGAAGTGGAGCGGCTCATCGGCCGATTGAGTGGCTCCTGATCCGCGGCCTCCGGTTCTACAAGGTTTGTATCTCCCCCGCACTTCCCTCCGCATGCCGTTTCTATCCAACCTGTTCCGATTACATGCGTGAGTCGATCGAGCGCTATGGCGCGGCGAAGGGAGTTTGGATGGGTCTGCGCCGGCTGGTGCGGTGCCATCCGTTTCATCCCGGAGGGTTTGACCCCGTCCGGTGAATTGGACAGTTTTCTAACGGATTGATTCTGAATGGCAGATTCGGTTAAAGAGCGGAACGGGCGGAAGCCCTCCGCCAAAAGAAATGTCGATGGAAGTGCGGCTGCTGCTCGCCTTCCTGCTGATGGGCGTGGTGATGTTCCTGAGCCCCTATCTGTTCAAGACGCAGCAGCCCGCTCCCGCGAAGAAAGCGGAGCAGACCACCGCAGCCACCACGGCGCCCGCAAGTCCGGCTCAGCCGCAGCAGCCCGAAAAAGCTGCCGCCGCGACGGTAGCCCCGGCCGCCGTAACGCCGAGGATCACGGCGTCACCCCAACCTCCCCTGGTCGTCGATACGGATCTGTACCGGGTGACGTTCAGCAACCAGGGAGCGACGGTACGAAGCTGGCTCCTCAAGAAATTCAAAGGTAACGACGAAAAGCCGCTCGACCTGGTGAATCCGAAAGCCCAGGTGGGCTTCCCGTTCGCGCTTTATTTCCCCGGCCAGAAGCCGGACGTGAACGTGAATTGGGTTTGGTACAAGCAGACTCCGGATCCGGACGGCCTCGGCGTGGCATTCGATTATTCGGACGGCACGACCACGGTCCACAAGTCGTTCCGTTTCGAAAAGAACAGCTATCTTTCCCGTGTGGAATCCAGCGTGACGGTTGACGGCAAGCCCGTTCCGAACCTGGTGGAATGGCGCGGCGGATTTGGCGATCTGACCATCAACAACCCGTCTGGAAGCCAGCGGGCGCTCTATTTCGACGTTTCGAACAACAAGCTGGTGGAAAAGAACGCCGGCGCTGCAAAGAACGGTCCGGTGACCTCGGAAGGCAACTTCTCCTTCGCCGGCGTGGCCGATACCTATTTCGCCGCCGTGTTCCTGCCGGAGGGCGGCACCACCATGCATCAGGTGACGTTCTCCGACCCCGAACTCACCGCGGGCGCCGAGAAGCCGGTCCCGTTTGCCGGGGTCGCAGTTTCTTCCGGCGAGCCCAATCAGCTGTCGCTGTTCGTCGGTCCGAAGGATCTGAACCTGCTCAGCAAGATCAACCCCAAGCTGGTCTCGGTGGTCGATTTCGGCTGGCTATCCTTCCTCGCCAAGCCGCTGTTCCTGGTGGTCAACTGGTTCAACGAGGGCTTCATCCACAACTATGGATGGTCGATCGTGGTGGTCACCATCATCATCAACTTCATCCTGTTCCCGCTGAAGCTGTCGAACATGAAGTCGATGCGCAAGATGCAGGCTCTCAAGCCGCAGATCGACGGCATCAACGAGAAGTACAAGAACCTGAAGATGACCGATCCGCGCAAGGCGGACCAAAACCAGGAGGTCATGGACCTCTACAAGAAGTACGGCGTCAATCCGATGGGCGGCTGCGTCCCGATGGTGCTGCAGATTCCGTTCTTCTTCGCGTTCTACAAAGTGTTCACAGTTTCGGTGGCGATGCGCGGCGCGAGCTGGCTGTGGGTCAACGATCTTTCGCAGGCCGAACACCTGCCGATCCACATCCTGCCGATCATCATGATCGGCAGCCAGTTCTTCATGCAGAAGATGACGCCGCAGCCCAATCAGGATCCGAACCAGGCGCGCATGATGATGCTGATGCCATTGATCTTCGGCTTCATGTTCTACAATTTCCCGAGCGGCCTGGTGTTATACTACTTGACCAGCAATCTGGTTAGCATGGGGCAGCAGTGGTTCTTCAACAACACCGAAACCGCGCAGGCGGCCGCGCGCTCGGTGGAGCCGCCCAAGAAGAAGAACGGCAGGAAATAGTCCGTGACTGATCGCAAATACTCGGTTTCCTCAATTGGTTCCCGCATCGATGGTTTCCTCCGCATGATTTTCAACGACGGGGGCTTCCATCTCCAGTTCGAGATCAAAGATGTCGACACCGGCGACGACGACTTCGAGACTCCCGATGTGGTGGTGAAGTTCACCGGTCCCGATGTGGACGCTTTGCTCTCGAATCGAGCCGAACTGCTGCTCGCGCTCGAACAGGTGACGATGGAGATGCTGCGCATGCCTTCCGAGGATCATTCGCGCATTTCCTTCGACGCGAACGATTACCGCCTGCTGCGCATCGAAGAGCTGCGTCTGAGTGCCACGGCCGCGGCGGAAAAGGTGAAGCGTACCGGTGTTCCGTTCCGCTTCAATCCCATGAACAGCCGGGAACGGCGCGTCATCCACCTCGCATTGCGCGGGGAGACGGCCGTCCGCAGCGAGAGCCTGGGCAGCGGGCCTTCGCGCCAGGTAGTGGTGTATCCCGCCGGCATGGCGAGTCTTCCGGAGCCGCCGCGCGATGCCGCGCCGCCGCGCCGCGCCGGCGGCGGTCCTCGTTCCCGCAGCGCCCGACGTTGATCCTCGACGATACGATAGTCGCCCTATCCACTCCGCCGGGACGCGGGGGGCTGAGCGTGATCCGCATCTCGGGCTCGCACGCCACCAAGGTCTCCGAGGCGTTTCTCCGCGGACCTCTTGTGTGGCACGCCTGGCGCGCGCAATTCACCCAACTGCTCGACCGGGAAGGCCGCGTCGTGGACGATGTCGTCGCGACCTATTTCGAGGCCCCACGTTCGTATACCGCGGAAGACGTGGTCGAGATTTCCTGCCACGGTGCTCCGGTCGTGCTGCGTCACGCCGTGGAGCGCGCCGTGGAGTCGGGAGCGCGGCTTGCCGAGCCCGGCGAGTTCACGCTTCGTGCTTATCTGCGCGGACGAATCGACCTGCCGCAGGCGGAAGCCGTCCGCGATCTCATTGAAGCGACCACGATCTACCAGGCGCGCGTCGCGGCCCAGCAGGTGGGCGGCTCGGTTTCACGCCGCATCGCCCCGATCAAGGAACAGTTGCTCGAATTGATCGCGCTGCTCGAAGCGGGAATCGATTTCGCCGAAGACGACGTCTCGGTACCTTCCCGGGCTGAGATCCTCAACCGTCTGGACCCCGTTCTCGCGGCGGTCCGCACCCTGGCTGCCAGTTTTCAATACGGCAATCTCGTGCAGGCGGGCTTGACGCTCGCGATCGTAGGCCGCCCGAATGCCGGCAAGAGCAGCCTCTTCAACCGGCTTCTGGAGGCCGACCGTGCGATCGTTACGGATATCCCCGGAACGACGCGTGACCTTGTGTCCGAGACAGCCTCCATTGGCGGCATTCCCGTGAAACTCTACGACACCGCGGGCATCCGCGACTCTTCCGAGTTGGTAGAGTCGCTGGGGATCGAACGCAGTTACCAGGCGATGGCGGACGCGGACCTGACCCTCGTGGTGACTGATGCTTCAGCGCCGGAGCATGTGGACGATCGTCTGCTTATCGAACGTGCGGCGTCGCAAGGGCGGCATCTGGTGGTAGCGAATAAGTGCGACTTAGTACAGATCGACAATCAATGCCCTGCCGGGAGGATTCCAGTTTCGGCGCTCACCGGGGAAGGGATTCCGGGACTTCGTGATGCCATTCTCAATGCGGTGGCGCCCTCAGGAGCGTTCGAACAAGAGACCGGTTTCATCACCAGCTTGCGACATGCTCAGCGGCTGTGCGAATCGCAAACAGCGCTTGAAAATGCGCGTTCTGCGGTAGAAACCGGCATTCCCCACGAGATGCTGTTGTTGGATTTATATGCGGCCTTGCGTCCGATCGATGCGATTACGGGAGCGACTAGCGCCGATGATATTCTCAACCGGATCTTTTCGACCTTTTGCATCGGTAAGTAGGCCAGGGTCTGTTAAGTTGTCTACCGTTCCGGTCCCAGTTTCTATTTGTGGCAGAGCCCTTGCATGGTATATTTGAGACGCGTTTGAATGCTTCGCGAGTCCGGCAGAGTGTTTGTGAGCGACGGCACCGTCGTCCCGCTTGTGTTCCCTCCCCGATGAGCCCGCTTTCAAATCGTTTGGAGGATTTTCAGTGAAAAATATTTTCGTCGGCAACCTCAACTTCAATGCCACCGAAGAGGCTGTCCGAGGCCTATTTGAGAGGTACGGGGCTGTGAACAGCGCCCGGATCATGACGGACCGTGAAACCGGCCGCTCGCGCGGGTTTGCCTTCGTCGAGATGGAGAACGAAACCGAAGCCGACCAGGCCATCAGTGCTCTGAACGGCTATACCATGGACGGCCGGGCACTTAACGTCAACGAAGCCCGTCCCAAGCCCGAACGCAGCTTCGGCAGCGGCGCTGGCGGCGGCGGCGGACGCTTCGCCGGTGGTGGTGGCGGCGGTGGCGGCCGGAGACCCGGCGGTGGCGGCGGACGCCGCGAGCCCCGCTGGTAAGCTTCCTCCGATTTTGACCCGGTTTTAGAATCCGCCGGTCCTCGAAGCCGCCCTGGCTTGGCGGACCGGCGGAATCTCTGCGTCAGGGCTCCACGTTTTCCACCTTCCCGACGTCATAAAATGTAAGAGTAAACGTATGTTCAACCGCAGAAGGAGCCGCCGAGGCTTTTCGCTGATCGAGCTGCTGATCGTCATCGCGATCATCCTGATCATCATTACGATTGCCGTCCCCAAGTACAACCGGACGCAGATGTACATGCGGGAGACTGCCGCCGTCGCAGCGATCCAGACCATTCACAAGATGGAAGTGCAGTATCAGTCGCAATACGGCCGGTATGCAATTACGCTCGCGGAACTGGGACCGCCCGCCAGCGGCGCTGCCGGACCGAATTCAGCCGACTTGATCGGCGCCGACCTCTCCAACGGTGAAAAGCAGGGATACAAATACACCCTGACCGGCACTCCGGGCGGATACATTATCAACGCCAACCCGGTGAACTACGGCAGCAGCGGCAGCAAGACCTTCTATTCCGACCAGAGTATGGTGATCCGCGAGAATTACGGCCCCGAGCCGGCCACCGCCAACAGCAAGGAAATGCGGTAGCCGCGGCGCCGTGCGCCTGTTTGTTCTCGCTGCAGCGATTGTGTGGACGGCATGCTCGCCGGCGCCGGTCCCTGTAGCCAAGCCCACGCCCGATCTCACGGCGGAGCCCTGGTACGGCGAGACCACCCGGCAACTCGCGGAGATGACGCGCGATGCCTCCCGACTTCTCGAGCAAGGCAAGCCAGACCAGGCCGCGGCGCTGATTACGAAAGCCCAGCCGCTCGAGGCGCGCCTGCTTACCGCCGCTCGTCCGACACTCGAGGCCATGGAGGCCGCATCGGATCTCGACCGTCTGTATGGGCGTATGCTGCTCTCCAATCGCCATTATGGATGGGCGCGCCTCGCCTTTCAGAAGGATGCGGTGCGCTGGAAGAACTGGCGTCCGCAAACAGGCGAAAGCCTGCGCCGTTTCCGCGAAGCCCAGGCGTCAATCGCCGAGTGCGATCGAGTGATGACCGAGCCTGTTCGGTGACCTGCGGCTATGCGCGGTTGCGGGGCGAAGTACCCAGGCGCAGCCCGGTCCAGCTTTCGGCCACAACGATCGAATTCGCAGGATTGCGAGGATCGTAGCGTACGGCGACCGTCTGAATCTCGGTGAGATCGGGGGGAATGCGGTCCAGCAACCGGCTCACGTCCTGCGAAGCCGTGTATTCCACGCCGCGCACGATGTAGGCGTAGAAGAGGTGACTCTCGCGCACCTCCACCAGGGTGGCGTCGCCCATCTTGCCATGGGACACCAGGAACACGCGCCGCAGCCGCTCCCGCTCTTCGGGCGAAACGCGCGAGTCCTTCCACGCGCGGTACCCAATAAGCGCTGCGATTACCGCCAGCACCACGGCGAGCGCGAGGGTGACCCCATCCGCCGTCGTGAACGACCAAGCCACAGCCCCTGGCATTTTCGACAGCGTAGCTATCCGGCTACGGGTGCCTCCTGAAATACCTTGGCCCAATCCTTGAGGAACTGGTCGAGACCTTTGTCCGTCAAGGGGTGGTAAAACAAGGCATCCAATACTTTAAACGGCATGGTGCCGATGTGCGCACCTGCCATCGCCGATTCGACCACGTGCGTGGGCGAACGAAGCGATGCCGCCAGGATCTGCGTCCGGTAGCCGTAATTCTTATAGATCTGTACAATCTGCCGGATCAGATCCATGCCGTTCCAACTGATGTCATCGATCCGGCCAACGAACGGGCTGATGATGTAAGCGCCGGCCTTCGCGGCAATCAGCGCTTGCGAAGCCGAAAAGCATAGCGTCACGTTGACGCGGATGCCCTCGGAACTCAGTGCCTTGGTGGCGACGATGCCCTCTCTCGTCAGCGGGCATTTCACCACAATATTTTTATGAATTTTGGAGAGCCGGTGGCCCTCCTGAATCATGGCGCGCGATTCGGTGGAGACGACTTCGGCACTGATGTCGCCATCGACAATATCGCAGATCAACCGCACCTGTTCTTCGAGCGGCTTGCCTTCCCTGGCGATCAGTGAGGGGTTCGTCGTGACACCATCCACAATTCCCCAGCCGGCACCCTTCTTGAGCTCATCCAGATTCGCAGTATCGAGAAAGAATTTCACAGCAACACCCTCCGGATTCCACTCACAGTTTACCAGTGAAGCCGCCGGCCGGGTAAGACCGCCCGCGTGCCGCCTCGCCGAAGCGGTGTGTTCGTCCGCAACCGCGCCGACACCGGGCAGGAACCGCGAGGCTACCGGGTCCGCGACTTTCGCTGCCGGGCGGGCGAGTCCGCGAGCATCACCGAACCGGGTCCCTGCCGCGTGACTTCGATCGCCGGCATCAGTGACTCCGCCACCGCGCGTGCATCTTCTGCCTCCAGCAGGGAGTGCAGTTCGGTGGCGACGTCCAGAAATTTGCGGTACCGCGGTTCCCAGACTTTCAGGAACGGCCGTGGATCCAGCCGGCCTTTCACCAGTCCGCGCTGCGACAGGCGATCTTCAAATGCCTGGCTTACCAGATTTTTTTCGAGGCGCTCCCGGCAGGCGTCTTTGAGGATTCCGGCGAGCCATAGCAACTCCTGGCGGTCGAGCCGGTCAAGCGGATTGTTCGCGGACATGGGAATTTTCGAATATATCAGATGGAGCGCACGGGCATCGCAACAATGTCGTCGATGCGGATCTGTTCCTTGATTACGTAGGGTTCGCCGTACTTCACGCCGATCTGGTTCCCGTAAAAGCGCGCCACCGCGCCCAGCCGCTCGCGGATTTCGGCCTCGGTGGGGAAGAGCGTCGAGCCCTCCGTGCTCTCGCCGTATTGCGAGACGTAGCTGAGGAGCGCGGCCATGCGGCGCTCGAACTGCGCGCTGATATCGACGATGAATGACGGCCGCACATCCGCGTACAGGCTGGCGTAGAGAATCTTGGACGGGCGGAAGGGCTCCGTCGCGGGATCGAGCTTGCGCAGACCAGCCAGGAAGCAGGCTTCGAAGCCCATTTCGCCGCAGCGGTAGTGATCCGGATGGCGCGCCTGCCAGTAGGGCAGGATCACCACTTTCGGCCGAACCTCCCGGATCTTCAGCGCCAGCATGGTGCGTGCATCGAGCGAGTTTTCGAGCTTGGCATCCGGCATCCGCATGTTGCCGCGCCAGGCGAGGCCCATCACCTTCGCCGCGGCTTCGGATTCCGCGATGCGCGTTTCCGGCGTGCCGCGAGTGCCCATATCTCCGGCGGTCAGGTCGAGCACGCCGGTGCGGTACCCGGCTTCGGCCATGCGGATCAGCGCGCCGCCGCAAGTTTGCTCCACGTCGTCCGGGTGGGCGGCGATGGCCAGCACGTCGAGGCTCATCGGCGCGCCTCCAGGAGGCGCAGAAACTCGGTTAGTTCCACGCGGTACTTGAAGGCTTTCTTCTGGTTAATGGCGATCACCGGCACCTCGTCGTTATAGATTGGCCGCAGTTCGTCGTCCGCGTCGATATCGATTTCTTCGTAATCGAAATCGGCGCGATCCCGGGCCGCGAGCAAAACACGCTTCGCATCGTCGCACAGGCAGCAGCCCGCGCGAGTATAGAGGGTGACCCGCGGTTTCATCCCCAATTCAGATCGTTGCGGCGCCAGTAGCGGGGCCTGGTGCCCATGATGAAGATCAGGACAATTCCCGTGATGAACCCGCCGACATGCGCGAAGAACGCCGTGCCGCCCTGTGCGGATGATGTCAGGCTGCCGAAGCCGCCGAACAATTGCAGCGCGAACCAGTAGATCAGCATCGCCCAAGCCGGCAACTCGAACGTGAAGATGAAGAGGAACCAGGTCAGCATGATGACCCGAGAGCGCGGGAACTTCGCCAGGTAAGCGCCCATGACTCCGGCAATCGCTCCCGAAGCTCCGAGCATCGGCACTGAGGATGTCGGATCCATCAGGAATTGCGCGACCCCTGCGGTAGTGCCGCACAGCAGATAGAACAGGATGAATTTGCCATGCCCCAGAATGTCCTCGATGTTGTCGCCGAATACCCAAAGAAACAGCATATTGCCGAGCACATGCATCCAGTTGGCATGTAGAAACATGGAGGTGATCAGGCTGGAGGGGTGAAAGTAAGCCGGCCGAAGGGCGTAGTGCTGGATGAAGCGGTTGAACCCGTAGGCGTCCGTCATCTGCAGTGAGAATTCGTACAGAAAGATGGCGATGTTCACGACGATCAGGGTCACGGTAACCACCGGCGTCGTGTAGATCGGCTCTGTATCCTTAATGGGGATCATCTATTTCTTGCCGGCAGCCGCCCGCGCTGCAAACTCCGGATGGGATCTGCGTTCGGCCCGGGCCATCAGTGCGCGCGTGTCGGCCAGACCGCGAATTCCTCCTCGCGCGCCCAGGGCGGTGCAGTTCAGGGCCGCCATGGCGTTAGAGAATTCGAGGGCGTCCTCCATGGGCATTCCCTGCAAAACAGCATAGCAAAAGGCCCCGTGAAACACGTCGCCGGCGCCGGTTGTATCCAGGCAGTTTACGACGAAGGCCGGGGAGTAATAGTAGCGGCCGTCCATGCGGGCGATGGAGCCGTGCGCCCCCAGGGTCATCGCCGCCACCTTCATTCGATATTCCCTCTGAATGGCCTCCAATGCCTGAAACGGGTCGTTCATGCCGGTCCAGGCCGGCGGGAACTCCGAGCTTGCCACCAGGTAGTCGATATTCGGCAGCACCCTGTCGAAGCCGTGGTAGATGGTATCCACGTCCACGGTGACGGGGATTCCGTGCGCGCGGGCGATTTCCGCGGCGCGGGCCACGGCCGCGGTGTCATGGCCGTCGATGTGCAACAGCCGTGCGCATGTAATCTGTTCCGGTTCGATCTGTTCCGGGTCGATCCGCAGACAATCTTCGCGGCGCCAGAGCACGGTGCGCTCGCCTGTGGAACGGTCGATGATGATGTAGGCAGACTGGTTGGGACAACCGCGGCGCCGCTGCACGTGGTCGAGGTTAATTCCCGTGCCGAGCAGGCTCTCGATCTGGATACGGCCGCGCTCATCGTCGCCGACGGCGCCGATGTACTTCGTGCGCAGCCCCAATTGCGCGCAGGCCACCATGGCGCTTGCCACCTGCCCGCCCGGGCTCAGCATCTCATCCTGAAAAGGCACTTTACCCGCATAGGCCGGGAAGTGCGGAACAACCAGCAGGGTATCGGTGGCATTGAGCCCGACACCCACGACGTCAAATTCGGGCATTCCCCCTCATTGTAAGTGCAACTCCACCCGAAATAGCTGTAACCTGCTTCTCCATCCGGCCGCTGAGGTTCGCATCTTTCCTAACAGGAGGTCCCACCTTGGAGCGGAACAGGTTGGTGGAGCACCGCGGTTTATTCGTGGGCCGTTGGTGGTCCGTAGTATTGCGCGGTCTGGCGGCGATTGCATTCGGCGTCATGGCGGCGGTTTGGCCTCATAAGACACTCGCTGTTCTAATGACACTCTTTGGGCTATACGCCCTCCTCCACGGGATTCTGTCCGTGGCGGCGGCCATCGGCACACCGGGAGACCGGAGCGGCCGCTGGTTGCTCGCGATCGAGGGCTTCGTCAGCGTCGCCGCGGGTGTAATCACCCTCAGGACGCCCTCGGTCACCGCAATGGTCCTGATCTTCTTTGTGTGGCTCTGGGCCATCATTACAGGTACATTGCGGATCGTGGAGGCGATACGGCTGCGCAAGGTGTTGCCTGGCGAGATCTGGCTGGCGCTGAGCGGCGTGGTGACCGTGATCTTCGGGGTGATGCTGATGCTACGGCCGGTGGTCGGACTGATCGGGGTGGCGTGGCTGATCGCGGCGTATGCCCTGCTGCTCGGTCTGCTGGAAATCCTGCTGGGTTGCGAGCTGCGGAATTTACGGGGGCGCCCTCTGCCTGCCGTCTAGCGTGGACCTCGAAAGGAGGATCCAATGAAGAAGCGATTGTGCGCGGCGATCCTGACATCGGGGCTGATGCTGTTTGAAATGGCACCCTCGATGGTGGCTGCCACGCAAAAGAAGACGACGAAGACCGCTCAAAATCGCTCGCGGAGCCGCGGGAGCGCCGCTCGTCGCGTCGGTACCGGCGCGGCCGGAGGGGCGGCCTTCGGCGCGCTGGCGGGAAGGGGACGCGGCGCGGCGATCGGCGCGGCAGTAGGCGCCGGTGGCGGCGCAGCTGTCCACCGTGCCCGGCGACGGAATCGTTAGTCGAACTGTGTAACCCCGACATACGCCTCCTGATGGTGCGCCTCGAAACGCACCGCCAGGAGGCGCTTTTTTTTTGCTTGACGGCGAATCCGGCAGGTGCTAATTTTTTAGCATGATGCTAGAAATTCAGCAGGTGGTCCGGCGATGAGCTCTGGCGTGAAGCTCAGTCGCCGCGAGCGGCAGATCATGGACATCCTCTATCGGAGCGGGAAGGCCTCGGCATCGGAGGTGCGTGAAGCGATGGACGATGCCCCCGGTTATTCGGCAGTGCGGGCCATGCTGCGCGTGCTGGAGGAAAAGGGCCACGTCCGGCACCAGGAGGAAGGGCTCAAGTATGTGTACGTGCCGACGGTGGCGCGCGAGAAGGCCAAACGCTCGGCCGTGAAGCATGTGTTGGAGACGTTTTTCGCGGGATCGCCGGAGCAGATTGTGGCCGCACTGCTGGATGTTTCGGCCGCGCGGCTGACGCGCGACGAGTTGGACCGGATGGCGGACCTGATCGAAAAGGCGAAGAAGGAGGGCAAGTAGATGTCGAACTTATACTCGCTGTTAATGGTGGCGGCATGGAAGAGTACTCTGGTGCTCGGGGCCGCCTGGATCCTGGCATTTCTTCTGCGCGGACGCTCGGCTGCCGCGCGGCATCTGGTGTGGACCGCCGCGGCGGCCGCGCTGCTCGCTTTGCCGTTTCTGACGATGGGCCTACCGTCGCTGCGTGTGCAGGCACCGGCCGCCATTCTGGACCCGGGCCTGATCTTCCGCGTCAGCAGCGTGTCGCACGAAGCAGGGCACACTGCAGTGAACGGCATCGTAGCAGCGGGGGGTGCGGCTCCCTCCACGCCCTTCGATCCGCGGCCTTGGATTGCGCTGACCTGGGCCGCCGGTGCGGCACTGGGCTTCGGACGCCTGCTTGCGGCCTGGGTGTCGCTCGCTCGCGCCCGGAGGTCGGCGAGACTGCTGGAGGATGCCGGCATTCCCGTGCTCGATGCGGGACCGGAACGCATGCCGCTGGCATTCGGAATCTTCCGCCCCGTGATTTTTCTGCCCTCGGAATCGGCGGAGTGGAGCGAAGAGCGGCGCTCGATCGTGGTGCGGCATGAGCTGGCGCACGTGGAGCGCGGCGACCTGGCGACTCACCTGCTGGCTCGTCTCGCGCTGGTGCTGCACTGGTGGAATCCGCTCGCCTGGCTCGCATGGTCCGAGTTTTTGAAGGAACGGGAGCGTGCCGCGGACGACCTGGTGCTGACATCGGGAGCGCGAGCATCCGATTACGCCGCGCACCTGCTCGAAATCGCGCGCACCATGCAGGTGCCCGACCGCCAGGCTTCGGCCGCGATTGCGATGGCGCGGCCTTCGCAACTCGAGGGCCGGCTGCTGGCGATTCTCGATTCGAACGTCGACCGTCGCGGTGTGCGCCGGATGGCGCCGGTGGTCGCGATGGTTGCGGCGGTCATACTGATCGCGCCGCTGGCCGCCGTACGGGCGCAGCAGACGGCCGATCCGGCGGTGAGATTCCGGGACCAGGTTTCCGACGCCGCCGGCCTCGTGAAGCAGGGCGATCTCGCGGTGCAGAACCGCCAGAAGGCAGAGGCCGAGCAGTATTACGCGAAAGCCGTCTCGATGAGCGATTCGCCGATTGTCGCCGGCGCGCTGATGTTCCTGGGACACGCCGCCGAAGAGCTGAACAATCTCTCCGCCGCGGAAGGCTTCTATCAACGCGCCTTCCACGCCGATCCCAGCGGGAAGCATGCCGGCTCCGCTCTCCACTCGCTGGCAGAAGTGAAGCAGAAGCAGGGGGCCGGAGCATCGGAGATCGAAGCGATCTACAAGAGTGCGCTCCCGGTGCAGGCTCCGACGTCCTCCGCGGCAGCTACGACGATGCAGCTCTATGCCGGGTTTCTGCGCGAACAGAATCGCACCGCGGAAGCGGATCAATACCGGGAACGGGCCAACGGCATCTACCGCGCGCGTATCGAAGAATTGACGCGGGCGTCCCAGAAGACGGCGGAGGTTCATCGCATGAGTCTGGCCGGCATCACAGCGCCGCGGCTACTCGCTAAGGTTGAGCCATCTTATTCCGAAGAAGCGCGTGCTGCGAAGTTCGCGGGCACAGTATTGCTTTATGTCGAGATTGGACCGGACGGACTGGCGCACAGTATCAGCGTCAAGAAGCCGCTGGGGCTGGGGCTGGACGAGCAGGCCATCGAGGCGATCGAGCAGTGGAAGTTCCAGCCGGGGACGATCGACGGCCAGCCAGTGACGGTTGCCGCGACGATCGAAGTGAATTTCCGGCTGATGTAGGGTAGGCCTCCGGGCCTGCCCAGGCGCGCGCCCGGAGGTTACAAGGCCTGCTGGACTGCGGCCTTGAGGTCGTCTTCTTTCAGGAAGCCGGCGAAACGCTTGATCTGCTTGCCGCTGCGGTCGAAGATCACGGTCACCGGCAGTTCTTCGAGGCTGAATTGTTTCGACACCGCATCCGAACCGAGCGCTACGGTGTAGTCCATCGGATGCTTTTTCAGGAAGGGGCGCACGCGCTCGGCGCCTTCGTCATCCATCGAGACTCCCACCACGGCCACGCCCTTCGCGCCGTACTCATCGTGCAGTTTGTTGAAACTCGGGATCTCCTGAATGCACGGCACGCACCAGGTGGCCCAGAAGTTCACGACCACCACCTTGCCGTTCAACGCGGCGGGATCGACCGGGGTGCCGTCGAGGCTGTTGACTTGCGGAAAGCTGCCGGCCTGTTGCGTTGCGGCAGGCGCCGCTGGGGGCTTCTGCCCTTTCTCGAGGAACGCCAGAAATTCCTTGGGGTCTTTGGTGAGGCTGGGGAACGTGGCGATCACATTCTCGTCGGGATCCAGGATGGCGTAGAACGGTTCGGCCACTGTTTTGAACTTATCCAGCTCGAGCTTCTGATTCTCTTCCGATGCCGCGTCGGTGCCGTCACCGTAGAGTTCCACCGCCACGAAGCTCTGCATCGCCGAGGCGATCTCGGGGCGGGGAAACATGTTGGCCTTCATCCAGTGGCAATTGGCGCAGGCATAGCCGGTGAAGTTGACGAAGACCAGCTTGCCTTCGGCGCGGGCTTTGGCCAGCGCCTCTCGATACTGATTCTTCATCCAGACCAGATTGCTGCCGCCGCTCGATGGTGATACTGCCGCGTCTGCCGCCGGGACGTACGCATCGAGATCGCCCAGCCGTCCGCCGAACATGCCGGGCAGCAGAGTGATGGCGAAGCCGACGAAGGCCATGCCCAACAGGAGACGCCCCATGCCCACGCGGTCGTCCGGCTTGATGCCTTCGAGCCGCAGGAAGCCGAGCAGGTACAGGCCGGCCATCGCGAAGAGCACGATCCACGCGGCGAGGAAGCGATCGCGCGTCACGAATCCCCACTGCATGAACTGGTCGAGGCTGGCCAGATACTTCAAGCTGAAGGCCAGGATGACGAAGCCCATTACGACTTTCACGCGCGACATCCAACCGCCGCTGCGAGGCAGGCGCTTCAGATAGGAAGGAAACAGAGCCAGCAGGAAAAACGGTAGTGCCAGTCCGGTGGCGAAGACCACCATGCCCGCCAGAGGCCGCGTGCCGCCGCCCGAGACCGATGCCGCGAGCAGCGTACCCACGAACGGCCCCACGCAGGCGAACGACGCCAGCGAGAAGGTCAGCCCCATCAGCAGCGTGCCGCCGAAGCCGCCTTTCTCGGACCCCTTATTCAGCCGCGTCAGGATGGACGAAGGAATGGTGATCTCGAACGCGCCCAACAGGCTCAATCCGAATACGATGAACAAGGCCGAGATGAAGCCGTTGACCCATGGGTTCGAACCCAATTGCACGACGCCGAACGGCCCGAGCGCCGCCGTAATGGCGAGACCCATGCCCGAGAACAGCACCACGATTCCCAGGCAGAAGACCACCGCCTGCGAGATGCTGTCGCCGCGTCCACCCGATTGCCGGTTCAGGAAGTACGACATCGTGATCGGGATCATCGGGAAGACGCACGGCGTGAAGATCGAAGCCAGTCCGAATCCGAACGCCACCAGAAGAAAACCGGCGAGACCCTGCTGCACGGGCGTACTAACGGGCGCCTGTCCCGGAGCCGGCGGCTTCGCTTCCGCATATGCGGCCGGAATTGCCGGAGCGGCATTCGTCGCCGCACTATCGACGCCCAGCGCCGCCGTGCCTTCCCACCGCGAGGGCACGCACTGCGTATCGTTGCAGGTCTGATAGCGGCCTTTGATGGTGAGTTGCGCCGGTCCCGCGGGAGCGCTGCTCTTCAGTTTCACGCCGACCAGGAAAGCGACGTCGCCTTCGTAGGTCTCGGTGTCCGATTGGAAATTCTTGTCGTAGGCACGCTTGGGAGGAGGCTGCAGCAGGCGGGAGCTTCCCACTACGTCTGCCGGGCCGATTTGAAACGAGGTGGGGATGCCGTTGGGCGTCGAGCCCGAATAGAGGTGCCAGCCCGCGTCGATCTTGCCGGAGACGCGCAGCAGGATCTCGCTTCCCGGCCGGGCTGAGGCGGGGTCGGCGGTGACGCTCCAGGCGACGTGCCCGGAACCTTGCGCGAACGCGCCACTCAAACCGGCGAGGACGAATCCCAGGATCGGCTTCCAGCCGGGTACTGCTCTCATGAAACTCCTACTCCGTTTTGGCTGTGACCCGCTCCGGGGTGACCAGCTTTAATTCCGCCTCGATGCGGTGGTTCACTTTGCCTTCGGAAAACTCCTTCGCCACGCGGATCGCGTTCTTGACGGCGTTGGCGTTCGAGCGGCCGTGCGTGATGATGCACACGCCCTTCACGCCCAGCAACGGAGCACCGCCATACTCGGAGTAATCCACCCGTTTCTTAAAATCGCTCAGCGCGCTCTTGGCGAACACGTAGCCGATCTTGCCCGAAATCGTGGCGCCCAGCGATTCGCGCAGCAGATGCCCGAACATTTCGACCAGGCCTTCGCTGACTTTGAGCGCGACGTTGCCGATGAAGCCGTCGCACACGATGACGTCCACGGTGCCGCGGTAGATATCGCGGCCTTCGACATTGCCGATGAAGTTGAGGTTGAGGCTTTTCAGCAGAGGGGCAGCCGAGCGCGTCATTTCGTTGCCCTTGTGGTCTTCCTCGCCGATCGAGAGAATCCCGACTCGCGGGCGGGGGCGCCCCAGGATGATTCGCGAATAGATTTCGCCCATGACCGCGAACTGCGAGAGCATCCGCGACGAGCAATCCACGTTGGCGCCGACATCAATGACGACGACCGGGGAGCCTTCCACCACCGTCGGGAAGACGCCTGCCAGCGCTGGACGATCGACGCCCGGGACCACGCCCTGCACCATTTTGGCGGTAGCCATCAGCGCGCCGGTGTTGCCCGCAGACACGAATCCTTGTGCCACCCCGTCTCGCACCAGCCGGGAGGCAACCCGCATCGAGCTGTCGCGCTTGGTGCGGACGGCCTTGGCGGCGCTGTCCTCCATGGTGATGCGTTCACTCGCGTGAACCACTTCGATGGGGAGTTTCGGATGATCGTCGTAAAGTGCCAGTTCCCGGCGGACCAAGTCTTCCTGGCCGACCAGGATCACTTTAACGCCCAGACTCCTGGCGGCCCGAACCGCGCCCTCTACTTCAGACTTCGGGGCATGGTCTCCGCCCATTGCATCCACGGCAATGGTCAGCATGTGAGGAACAGTTTACTCCTGTTCGACTTCGACCACTTCTCTTCCTTTATACTGGCCGCAGTGCGGGCACACCCTGTGGGGCAGTTTGGGCTCGTGGCAGTTGGGACATTCCGAAAGGCCGGACGGCTTCAGCGCATCGTGAGCGCGGCGGCTCGCTGTCCGCCTCTGGGAGTGTCTACGTTTGGGATTCGGCATCTCTCTCTACCTCTACAACCAATCTCAATTATTTCAAATCGCGAAGCGCGCCCCACCGGTCATTGGCAGTTTCCAGCCGGCAATCGCACGTGGACTCATTCCGGTTATTGCCACAAACAGGGCAAATTCCCTTACAGAGGTCGCTGCAGGTCCTCTGCATCGGTAACGCCAGCAGCACCTGTTCCCGAAGGATCTCCTCCAGTTCGAGGCCGCTGCCTTCATAAAATCCGATCTCCGCTTCGCCTTCGTCGATCTCCACTTCCTCCTCGCGAGCGATATGGGAAGCGGGCCGGTAAAACAGGTCGAACGCGGAATCCAGGGGAAATTTCGCACGCCCCAGGCAGCGGTCGCACTGCGCGGTCATTTCCACCGCCAGCCTTCCCTGGATGCGCACCTGCCCGCCGGTATGGGCCAGCAATTCGGCTGTTCCCTTGGCTTCAAGCGGGGATCCCTGAACCAAATCTTCACCCGAAAAATCAATGTGCCCGGGTTGGAAGGTCTCATCAAAGCGAACCTTCCGCAGTTCCATCTCTTTCACGCTAAGGAACATAAGGAAGACCAAGGCTGTCGGGTAGAACTGTCTCATTATAGCATCCGCTGCTATGGGGATGCCGCGTTCGCTTCCCCGGGAATCACCTGCCGAGGCCGATCGTCATGAGTGATTGTTTTTGGAAGAGAATGGATCTGGCCACGCTCTCCGACACCATGAAGATCGCTACCTGGAACATTAATTCGATTCGCAGGCGGCTCCCACTGCTTCTCGACTGGCTGGCGCAACACCAGCCCGACGTGATGTGCCTGCAGGAGACCAAGGTCCAGGACAACGATTTCCCGGCCATGGCGCTTCTCGCCGCCGGGTATCACTGCTGCTACCGGGGCGCCAAGGCATACAACGGAGTGGCGACCCTGACCCGCCGCGAGCCGGAGTCTGTCTTCCATGGGTTCCACGAGGGACCGGATAGCGAGGATGTCCGGGTGCTGGAGGTCGTCGTCGGCGGATTGCCGGTCGTGAACACCTACGTGCCGCAGGGTTACCGGATCGAGACCGAGAAGTACGCGTTCAAACTGGAATGGTTCGGGCGGGTCCGCCGGTACTTCGAAGGGCGGCTCGATCCACGCAAACCGGCTGTCTGGACGGGAGACATGAACGTTGCGCCGGAGCCCCTCGATGTCTACCACCCGGACCGCCGGGTCAACGACGTGGACTTCCACATCGACGCACGCAGGGCTTATGCCGAGGCGGTTGCCTGGGGTTTTGTCGATGTCTTCCGCAAACTGCACCCGGATCGCCTGCAATACACCTACTGGGACTATTTCCGTAATGCCCTGGAGAACAACTGGGGCTGGCGCATCGACCACATCATGGCCACGCCGCCGCTGGCGGAGCGTTGCCTGGCGGCCGAGGTGGACATGGAGCCGCGCCGCGCTCCCGGTGCATCCGACCACACGGTGGTATGGGCGGAATTCGATTGGCCGTAGTCGCGGAGTACTCTGAAACATGGATCCAGGGTTGCGGAGGGCATGGACCGAAATCGTCCGCGCCGAAGATTACGACGAGCACATGGCGGCCGTCGGCCAGGCGCAGGCTTCCGCCGAACTGACCGGGCGGTTGCTGGAATCGGCCGCACTCCCCGCGGGTAGCGCGGTCACCGTAGTGGGGGCGGGGACGGGGCAGATGTTCGATTTTCTTCCGGCCTCTGTTTTCGCCTCGTGCCGGTTGACGTTCGCGGACCTCAACCCGGCGTTTCTTGAGCGGCTGCGGGAGCGGTTGGAGCCCCATGGTCTCGACGCCCGGCTGATCGAGGACGACATCGAGCGGACCGCGCTCGCGCCGGAGATGGATCTGCTGCTTGCCACCCTGCTGCTCGAACACATCGACTGGCGGCGCGGCGTGGAGGCGTTCGCCACGCTGCGTCCGCGCTTTTGCGGCATCATCCTGCAGGAAAATCCGCCGGGGATGGCGTCGGCCGTCACACCCGGGCGCCGCGTTCCCCCCTCGATCGCTGCCGCCATGGAGATCGGCCATGCGACCCTCGTGCCGCGTGAAGGACTGGTCGCTGCAATGGCGGCCCAGGGCTACCGTTGCGAGAGGACCGAATTTCGCGAAGTGGCAGACGGCAAGCGGCTGGCGGCCCTTCTCTTCGTACCGGTACTCTCAGGGGGATCCGACCTTATGCCGCCGCTATCCGACTGATTCTAAAAGTAGAATCAGGGTAATAGCTACGAGATTAATAGACGACTACTAACTTTTAGCGTTCTTGTTAGCTAGAGCGTCGGGTGTAATCCTCCTAACTAAAGACGGCACGTATGGCGGTACGCCTCACCGCTGTCCTGTTCCCGCTGCTACTGGTTCTGACGTCGTTCCCGGCAAGCAGCGCCACGGGAGCTGCAACACAGCTTTTAAGTGCGACGATCAATCCGGCGTATGCTCTCTCTTCGCCGTCCAGCGTCAGCCTGACTCACAGCCAGAATAATTTTCAACCGTTTCAGGCGACGTTCACGATCGGGTACGAGGTGCGCACTTCGCCCGCCGGCAGCGGCAAGATCACGCTGCAAATGACCGGTGATTTTTCGCCGTCGGGGGGGCCAACCGTTTCGAGCGGTGCGCTCACCTATGTGTGCGGCAGTGCCAGCCTGGGCACGCCCTGTAGCGGTAGCCAGACCGCATCCACTACGTCCCAAACCCCTGTGCTGACCGTGCCGGCTTCCGCTTGCACGGGCGGGGGAGGCGCCTGTAGCAGCGGAGATCCGAACTCGGTGACTCTGACCTTCACCCTGATCGACAATCCCGCATATTCCACGGGCACTTACTCGGCAAAAGCAACGTTTACGATCAGCGCCATCTGAAGGAGCGAATATGAAGAAAATTGCACTCACTACCGCCTTTGTGATGCTGGCCATGGCCGGCCTCGCACAGGCACAAACCACGACTCTGTCGTTGACCGTGGGAGCGGAAGCATCCCTCACCGTCACCAATGGCACAACCATCCTGTCAACCACAGGCACGAATTTCGCCACGCCATACACTGGAACCACCTCGTTCACCTACCAGATCCGTACGAAGACCAACGGCGCCATCACCTCCAAAGTGACTGCGGATTTCGCCGGCTCCGGCGGGCCTTCGGTGGGAACACCGCCCAGCGCGGGCGATGAGCTGTCCTACAGTTGCACGGTCAGCAGCCCCGCTGCGGCTTGCAGCGCGCAAAGCGCGAGCACCTCAGCATCCACCGCGGTCGCGAGTTTCGGAGCAGGTGTCAGTTCGGCGAAAGCGGGGAATAGCGGATCGGTCGCGTGGTCGCTGACAGATGATCCGGTGTATGCCACCGGCACGTATACCGCAACCGTGACCTTCCAGATTTCCGCCACCTAAAACCGATGAGCGGCCTTCTACCCATTACGTTGCTGTTCGCCATCCTGCCGGGTCACCCGGTAGCTACGGGGGGGCGGAAGCCGCGCATCATCGCCCAGCCTACGGCGAAGGCCGCGAATTTCACACTCAATGTATCGCCGGCAACCATCACTTTCAATGCGACTAATCCGAACAATGCGCCGGTGGTTGCCGGCAGTTCCACCGCAAGTCTCAGTTGGTCCACTCTTTCAAGCGGCGGCAACTGGACGGTGACAGTGCAGGCCAGTTCGCCCACGTTCACGAACTGTCCGACGGTTCCGATATCCGCGGTGACGGTAACCTGCGCCTCCGCGACCATCGGCTCGTTGGGAGGTTCGGCCTCCTGTGCCGGGGCGTTCCCGCTTTCCACTACGGCGATGCAGGTGGCCGGCGGCGCAGAGGGGGTCCTTGCCCTGAACTATTCGGTGACCATCAATTTCACTTTGTCCGATCGATGGAAATATATCGCGGAGACCAGCCCAGCATGTTCGCTTACCCTTACTTACAACGCCAACGTCCCATAGCCTTTCTTCTGTTTGCCGC
Source organism: Terriglobia bacterium (assembly GCA_963796675.1). GTDB lineage: Bacteria > Acidobacteriota > Terriglobia > Bryobacterales > Bryobacteraceae > CAWCDJ01. The sequence continues at coordinate 626,959 of CAWCMS010000003.1, read as the reverse complement.
CGCCGTATTCGCCGGCGCGGCGCACGCCCAGGGAGGTCTGGGCCTGGGGCTCGGGCCGATGCGCGTCGACCTCAATCTGGCGCCGGGCGCGGTCTACTCCGGAGTGTTCGCTCTTGCCAACAACGGCACCATGCCTACGCGGGTTGTCGGCGAGACCCTCGATTTCTATCTCGATGAGACGGCCACGCCGCAATTCGGGCCGGACTACCAGCGCGAGGCCGAGTTCTCATGCCGCACCTGGCTTACGGCCAACCCCATGGAGTTCGAATTGAATGCCGGCGGCCAGATCCCTATCCGCTATACGGTGCGCGTGCCGCAGACGGCCACGCCGCGCAGCTACCATTGCGCCGTGGGGTTCACCACGCAGCCCACGGCCAGCGACGGCAGAGCGCCGATGGGCCTGCGTACGGCGGTACAGATCGTCGGCGCTATTTACGTGGTGGTCGGTAAGCCGGCGATCGAGGGTACCGTCAAGGACCTCAAGCTGGAATATTCGACGGACCCCAGGAATCCCGGCTGGCACGCCCTCGTCACGCTCACCAATTCCGGACTGATGCACTTCCGGCCGGAGGGGCAACTGGATGTTTTGGACGAAAGCGGCACCGTCGTCGAGACGGTGCAGTTCATTCCCGCGCCGGTCCTTCCCAAGCGCGATCAGAATTTCGTGCTGCCGCTGAAACTTGCCAAGGGCGAAGGCAAGTACCGGCTACGGGCACGGGTGGACTTGGGCGGCAACGAAATTCAGGAGGCTACAGCGAATGTTGTGGCCAAGATTCCGAACCCATAAATTCGGTGTCCTGGTTGCGTGCGCCCTCGCCGGCGCGGCGCACGCGCAGACCGTGGTTCCGCCCGACGGCGTTCCGGGCGGCCAGGGCGATGTCGCCATACAGGGTTACTACATGGGCGGAGATCAGCAGACCCTGCTCAATACCACCGGCACCTCGTTTCGCTTCACTCAATACCTTCCGAATATCGGTTTGTTTTCGGGCAGCCTGGAAGGCTACACGAGCCAGAACCGCTTCCAGACCGGCGAGAACTTTCTCGAACTGAAGGGCCTGCCGTGGGCCGGGCACTATTGGACCTTCACCGGGGGAGATTTTCGGGCGCCTTCTTCCCTGGTGGAGTTTCCATTCACCAACATCTTCACACCCGAGATTGACGCGCGCGGCGTGGAAGTACAGGCCATGCACGGCGCCACGCAATACACATTCTTTGCCGGCGAGGAGACCCTCTCCGCCGGGCCGCGCGTCGCCTATCGTATTCTGGTCCCGCAAACCGTGATGGGGGTGTCGGCGGTTCGGCGGGTGGCGCCGCATCTGCTGGTGGCGGCCCGCTGGATGCAGTTCTCGACCAGCGCACAATCGATCGCCGACAATCCGTACCTGTTTCCGGCGGGCCGTACGGTCGGCCTTGCCCGCACCGTGTCCGCGCAGGCGCTCTACACGCCCCTCGAAAACTTGAAGGTGTATGCGGAGGCGTCCGCACCGCAAGTTACCGGAGATCACCGGCTCACATCGACGCTCACGGGAGTCTCGTGGGAAGACTCGATCTTCACGGTCAAGGGCAATTACGTGAGCCAGGGCATCTACTATTACCCGCTGGCTGGATATTTCGCAGGCGACCGTCGCGGTCCGTACGGTGAGCTGCGCTTTCGCCCGCGGAAACGACTGGAGTTGTTTGCGTCGGCCAGCCAATATCGCAACAACCTGGAGCGCGATCCCGAACTTCCGCTGCTGGTCAGCAATAACGCGTCGGTGGGGTTGTCGGCCCTGCTTCCGGGGCAGGTATCGCTCGCCGGGCAGCTTTCCACGTTGCGCTACACCAGCGAGGAAGCAGGCGAGGCGGCGGTCCCCTCGAACAATCGACAGATCAACGCCACCCTCTCGCGCGGTTTCGGCAGGCAGACGGTGCAGCTGGAATGGCGGGAAATCCAGCTCGATGTACCGACGATGTTGGAGCGCCAGCGATCCACCGAGATCGGCGATACGTTCCAGTTCGGGCATTTCTCGGTGGGTGGCGCGGGCCGGTACCAGCAGATCACAGGGTACGAGACTCTGAATTCGCTGTTTTTCCGTGGCATGGCGCAGGCCAATGCGGGACCCCTCAGCGTTTATGCGAACGTCGAGATCGGCAACGACCTGGCGAACCAGACGGTGTTTTCCACGGAGGCCTACCGGACTTCGGTGGTCGGCGTCACGCTGCGATTGCCGGGCCGGTGGAACCTTCAGACCGAGGTCTTCCGCAACCAGTTGAACCTCGCGCTGAATGAGCAGAATGTATTCCTGCTGCAGACGGGCGACGTGCTGGCGGGGATCAGTCCGGCGGCCGCCAGCCTCGCGGGATTCAGCCAGTGGAGCCTGTTCTTCCGGCTCTCGAAGCAGATCCATTGGGGCGGGGGGCTGCCGGCCGCGTCGCCGGCGGCGATCCGCTCCGGTGGGCTCGTGCGCCTCACCGGTAGTGTGGAAGGGATGATCCGGCTGAAGGCCATGCCGGGAACTCGGGGCGTCGGTTCGATTCCGGTTTCGATCGATGGCAGCCGTACCGTTCTCAGCGCGCCGGATGGACACTACTTTTTTGAAAATGTGCCGGAAGGCGTGCACGAGGTGGGGCTGGCGCTCGAGCAATTGCCTGCCGACTACGACCCCGGAGCCGCGCAGCATAGCCAGATCGCGGTCGAACCGCGCCGGGCCGCGCGCGCCGATTTCGAAGTGCTGCCCCTGACGATGCTCGCCGGCCGGGTGAGGGGCCCCGAGCATGCCGCTTTGGAGGACATCATTGTCCGGCTGTCACCTGGAAATCGTTACACCAGCACGCATAAAGACGGCTCGTTCGCGTTCTATAACGTGCGTGAAGGCGACTACGAGCTGAAGCTAGATCCGATGACACTGCCGGAGGGCGCCCGATTGCAATCCGCCGAGTCCGTGCGTGCGGAGGCGCGCATCGGCGGGGCCGCGACACCCGCGGAATTTGTCTTCACGGTAAAGACCCTACAAAAACCCATCCGAAAAGTCCTGGACCGCCAATAGTATTTTTCCAGCCGTTTCCGCCTTGCCGGCTCCGGTCAAAAACCGGTAGCATCGGGCCGATAAGACAACTATGCCGCAGCGAGTATTGCTTGTCGTGCTGGCGTTGCTTGTATTGCCGGCGGGTCGAGTCACGGCTCAACGCAGCGGAAGCACCACGCTGGTATTGCGGGTGGCTCCGGAATCGCGGCTCGAGCCGCGGCAGGCGGTTCTAAACTTCCGGGTCTCGGCGGACGGCGCCTCGGATGTGACCACTCAAAGCGCGACCGTTTCCGCGTGGGTCCGGCCTTTGAGCGGGCAAACCGTCCGCCTCACTGCCGATCTTTCCGGGCTGCAGGGTCCCGATGGGATCGCGGCGGCCGGCGCTTTACAGTGGGCCGGTTCGCGGACGAGTGCAGCCGGTGGAGCCCGGGCCGCGGCGTGTACCAGCGGAGTTTTCGACTCCGCCCCGCAGGACCTGGTGCAGGGTTGGGGAGGCGCTGGGAGCCTGACTTGTGCGGTGAATTTCCAGTTAAGCCGTCCCGGCCTCTCACCGGGCCTCTATTCCGGGACCGTAACCTTCGCGATCCAATAAATAAGCAGGCCGGTGCGGCCTCTGCGATACCTCTACCTGCAATTCACGGAAAAACGTGCCCGAGCGGTTTGTTCGCGCCGGGGTGACAGAATCACCAGTTGCACCCAGCCGTTGTAGTGACCGCCGAGCATCCAATTGTCTGCGATGGGGTGCGGGCCGGGACGGCCGAACCTGACGCTGTGTTCCGCGTGGGCGCCATCGCTGCGGAGCCATTGGTAGGTCACGGACAGGTCGGGTTCGAAAGTGCGAATTTCGCCGCGGAAGTGAACACGCGCGGGGCAGCCTCCGGAAATCTCCGGCTGGGAATCGAGATGGATGCCGATTCTCTGGGCCCAGGCGGGCGCGACCGCGAAGCAGGCAAGAATCAGGGGGAACAGCAGTCGAATCGTCTTCATGTGATCGTCCTTTCGCGACTCTGGTCGCGTAAATGTTCGGGAGATGATAGCAGGCCTTGTATTCTTTTTCCATACTGCTGTTAGAATCAGGGGCAACGCCATGAACTCGGAAAAAAAAGGCCTTTTCCTGACCGAAAACGGGCAGAACCTCATGTTCACCTTTATCCTGGTGAGCACCCTGTTCCTGCTGTGGGGATTCTGCAACGGCATGATCGACGTAATGGACAAGCACTTCCAGGAGGAACTGCACCTGAATAAGGCGCAGTCGGCCTGGGTGCAGTTTGCGCACTACCTCGGGTATTTCCTGATGTCGCTGCCGGCGGGGTGGCTGGCCGGCAAGCTCGGGTACAAGGGCGGGATCATCGCAGGACTCATGCTCGTGGCGGCCGGCGGATTCTGGTTTATCCCCGCGACGCACATCAACGCGATGGTTCACGAAGGCGCGGTTTCGCCGAACACGGCGTTTGTGGCGTTCCTGGCGGGGGTCTGCATCATCGCGACGGGGCTTACGTTTCTCGAAACCATCGCGAATCCTTACACAACCGTGCTTGGGGATAAACGTTACGCGGCCACACGCATCAACCTGGCACAATCGTGCAACGGCGTGGGCTGGATCCTGGGGCCGATCGTCGGTAGCATGTACTTCTATTCGAAGGACGCGGCGGGCAACAGCACCGGCAGCCAGACGCTATATATCCCTTACCTGGGCGTGGCGATCGGGGTGATCCTGATCGCGGTGGTCTTCTTCTTCTCGAACATTCCGGACATCAAAAGCGAAGACGATTACCACCTGGACGATACCACTCCGGGAGTGACCCACTCGATCTGGAAGCACCCACACTTCGTGATGGCGGTGGCGGCGCAATTCCTTTACGTGGCGGCGCAGGCCGGAGTCTTCAGCTTCTTCATCAACTACATGACCTCGGAGGTTCCGCCGATCCCCGTGGGCTGGCGCGAGAGCATGACGGCCCTCTCCGCCCACGCGGGAATCCTGCAGAATTGGCTAGGGGGATGGTTCGAGACCGGTGCCACCGGCGCGATTGTGCTGAGTAACAAGGGTGCATCGAACATTGCATCCGTGGGACTGATCTGCTTCCTGGTGGGGCGATTCACGGGTGCGGGCCTGCTCAAGAAGTTTTCGGCACACAAGATTCTGGGGATTTACGGCGCGGCCAACGTCATCGTGACACTACTCGTGTTTCTGAAGCTCGGTTGGATCTCGGTAATCTCCGTGTTCCTGATTTACTTCTTCATGTCGATCATGTTCCCGACCATTTTCGCGCTGGGGATTTTCGGACTCGGGGCGCGGGCCAAGAAGGCTTCAGCCTTCATCGTGATGGCGATTATGGGCGGGGCGGTGCTGCCGAAGCTGATGGGCGCCGTCGCGGACAAATTCGATATGTCGCGCGGCTTCATCGTGCCGATGTTCTGCTTCGTGTTCGTGGCGTACTACGGATTCAACTGGCCGAAGTTCAGCAAGTCCGAGTCGCTCGGCGAAGTGAAGATCGGGGCGGGGCACTAGTAGTGCAGTGCGGCGCAAATTTCAATAGGTGTGATCACGACAGGCAAACCAGGGACAGGCTACGAAACTCCCAAACTGCGGGAGTTTCGAAGCCAGTCCCCGTTTTGCGGCCCATGCCGCTCCCATTTCACAACTTGCGCCGGAAGTAGTCGACCGTTGCCTGGTATGCGTCACGCCAGGTGTGCCAGAGGAGGAAGTCGTGAATTTCGTCGGGGAACACCAGTTCCTCTACATCCACTCCCTGGAGGCGCAATGCGTCGTTCAAGACCACGGTCTGATTGAAATGGACGTCGCGGTCGTCATCGCCCTGAATCAATAATACCGGCGACCGCCAATCCTTGATAAACGCCATGGGCGACGAGTCGAAGGCCAGTTGATAATCGGGGGCGCCGTCGGGAATTTCGAGCTCGGTGGCCCAGTTGTGTACGCCGTGGAAATCCACGCCGGCGGCGAACATATCGGATGCCCGAGCCAGCGCCATCGCCACCAGGTACCCGCCATAAGAGCCGCCCCAGACGCCGATGCGGGCCGGGTCGACATCCGCGCGCGTCCGAAGATAGGCGCCGGCGCCCTGGACGTCGGCATACTCGCTGCCGCCGTTGGCGCCGTAGTGCAGGGCTTCACGGAAGTTCAGCCCGTACCCGATGCCGCTGCGGTAGTTCACGGAAAGCACGACATAGCCGGAGTTGGCGAGGTATTGATTGAGCGCGTAGGCGTTCGAGTAGTAGTACATGGGGTGCCAGCCGAGCAGCATCTGGCGTCGCGAGCCCCCATGGAAGAAGACGATCGCAGGCATACGTCCGGCGGAACGGTTCGGCGGCAGGAAGAGCTGGCCGTGGAGCATCAGGCCATCGGCACTCGAAAAAATGACCTGCTGCGGAGTGACCATGTGCTGGGTGGGGAAATCGGCGGGGATGGACGATGGGTCGGGATCGCGATCACCGATGGCGACATGCAGCGGACGGCGCGCGTCGGAGCGCAGATACGCAATTTGCCCGTCGCTCGCATAGGCGGGGTGACACTCGATGCCTTCGCCCGAGGTAACGGCTTTGGGCGGCCCCGCGTGTGTCGAAACCTTCCAGAGATGGCGGCGGTCGATGTCGTCCTGGTTCGAGGAGTAAACAATCCCGGCGCCATCGGGCGAGAGCGCGACGTCTTCCACTTCGAAGCGGCCGGGCGTCAGGAGTTCGGCCTTCCCGCCAGCCACCGGGACCGAATACAGGTGCGTCCAGCCATCCACTTCCCAGGGGAACACGAGGCGGCCGGCTGCGCTCCACATCAGTTGGTGGTCGGCGTTGATGCCGCGGAAGACGCTGCCTGGTCCGGATTCCGCGCGCCAGATCTGACGGCCTTGGCCGGTTGCGGCATCGGCCACCCGGATCGACCAGGGTTCGCCCGAGCGGTGAGGCTCGCGCGGGACGCGCAGGCCGCTGCTAGGGATGCGGGCGAAGGCGACGCTGCGGCCATCGGGCGACCAGACCGGGAACTGGTCGGAATCGGTGGACGGATCGAGATAGCGCAATGTGCGGCCCGCTATTTCATAGACACCGATGAAGCCGTGGTCGCCGCGATCGATCGTGAAGGCGAAGCGGCTGCCGTCGGGCGACCAGACGGCTGGGCCGGCGCCGCCGCGCGCGTGGAAGACCTCTTCCGGCGCGGCGCTGCCATCGAGCGGCGCCCACCACAGGTGTCCGCCGCGAAGGAATGTGACGCGTCCGCCCTTGGGTGCGACCGAGGGTGAATTGCCCTCGCCGATTTTGCGCGGGGTGCCACCCGAGAGTGAAACGACCCATACGTCCTCGGTCGCGCCGCGCGGGTCGTGCGTGGGATTAGGGACTTCGCCTGCGCGATTCGGGTCCTGGCCGCGGACATAGACGATGGCGGAAGCGTCGGGTGCCCAGCGGAGGTCGGTCAGGTCCTGGCCGTCCTCGACGGTAAACGGAGTGATCTTGCGCGCCTGGTAGCGCGGCGGTTCGGCGACGAGGATATTGCGAACGCCCCGTGCGTCCGAAACCCAGGCTACCTTTCCGCCTGTGGGCGCCGGCGTGAGTTCGGTGGGGAAGGCCGCTCCCAATACCTGGTCGAGGGTGAAGGGCGGCTGTGCGGCATATGCGCACGCTGCCAGGGCCAGCGCGGGAACGAGCTTCATACTCCCAGGATAGCGAAGGCTACTTCGCCGCCGGGTAGCCGTGGAGTTGCGGCCCCACGACATTCGAATACTTGTAGTCGCCGCGCTGATCGGCATCGATGGTCCAGAACATGGCGCCGATCATCGCCGGGTAGCCGGCGGGATTGCGCAGCTTGTACCTGGTTCCCGCCGGGGCCTTGCCGGTGATGATGTACTCCATCGCCTGATTGACGATCGAAGGCGAGGTGTCACCGGTCAGGAAGCCCACGGCCACCTTGTCGGCCGGCACGGGCGGAAAGAACTGCGCCGGGTTGCCGCCGACGTTGAAGCCGTGGAGCAGCAATTCCGTCATGGCCCCGTGATAGTCCACGGTGCCGGGCTGATAGATCTCGCCATCGAGGCCCTGAAGCGGCGGCGTGTTGTAGTCCTGCACATCGACGAAAGAGAGGATGTCGCGAATGGCGTGGAGGATCGGCAGGTAAGAGCCGAACTGTCCGCCATAGCTCGGGTAGCCCGAGGGGATCTGGGTGCCTTCGGGCACCAGGCTGATCATGAAGCCCGGACCGAAGTGGTCGTGCAACTGGCGCAGCGCCGAAATGAGGTTGACGATCGAGGGGGTGGTGGGGTGACGGAAGTCGGTATCTCCGGGATTGATGGCGAGCGAGGGGCTTTCGAAGTCGATATCGATGCCGTCGAAGCCGTACTCGCTGACGATGCGGGTCACCGAGGCGACGAAGTTCGGCACCCGCTTGGGATCGGCGAGGGTGAAATGCTGGCCTCCGCCGCCGAGGGAGATCATGACCTTGCGGCCGTGGCTCTTGAGGTAGGCGATATCGTTCTTGAAGGTTTCGGTATCGAGGCCGGCGGGTGTATGGAACTGCAGGGTGCCTTCGGCCGCGTTGCGGTCGGGTGTGGCGAACGCGACGATGATGACGTCCCATTGCGGCGAGACGTCGCGAAGAGAAATGGTCGAGCCTGCCCGGCCGTATCCTGCCCAGTAGCCGATGAGCTTGTGGCCGTTGGGCGCGCCGGTCAGCGGCACCGCGGCGACGGCGTGATCCCCGCCGGAACGCCCGCCGCGATCGGGGCAGGGCGCGGCATGTTCCGCGAGCGCGTGCGGATCGGGGAAGCTGTAGGTGCTGCCGAGAGCCTCCTCGGGCGCCGCATACCAGGGGAGCAGAGCGACATTGTGGAGGTGATAGTCGGTACCGTTAGCGCGGGCGACGAAGGGCTTCGAGGTGGGGAAGTTGTTTTTCGGATTCGTATTCGTGGGTTCGAGGAGGAAGTACATGGTCGCCGCGCCGGTGCCTCCGCAGGCGCTATCGGTTCCTGGGCGCATCCAGCGGGGGAAAGCGTTGCCGGGCGCCGTGGCATTGCGTCCACCATGGAACAACGGGTCGTGCAGCGGATCGATCGCAAACTCGGCAAGCTGCTGGGTGAGTGGCTGCAGGTCACGGTCTTCGACCACCGAGGGCGCGTCGTGGAGATACGAGCCGAGGACGAACGAGTTGCCCGTGGAGGTATCGACGCCATGGGTTCCCCACGAGCAGCAGATGGTGGCGTCACCATCGGCGTAGTATGCGGTGTTGTGCGTGACCGCGATGACGAGCTTACCCTCCTGCTTCGGAACCTGCTTGAAAACTTCCTTCTGCACAAATTCGAGGTCGGCCACGGCGAACGACTGGCCGGTTTTTTTCGAAGTCAGGATGTAGCCGTAACCCACCGGGACGGTGACGGTCACCGGTTTCACCTCAGGTCTTCCGAGCCGGGTGTGCCAGTCCGAGGGCTTGCTGAAGGTGCTGCGCAGCATGGCATCGACATATTGCGTCTTGCCGCCGGAGGGAAATGCGAAGTCCGAGAATACTGGAGAGCGCAGGATGCCCGCGACGTCGGGCTCCGCGGATATGACGGCCGGTTTGCCCGCGGTTCGCCTGGCTTCGAAGGAAAGGCTGACAGGGACGAGCACGGTGGGAATCGCGGCCGTGCCGCCGCTCGCCGGGTCGTGGCCGAGCAGTGTGTAGGCAGCGTGCCGGAACGTAGGCACCGTGCCTTGGGCCTCGAGCGGGCAGAACGGCAGGAGCAGGGCAAAGGCCAGAAGAAGACGTCGAGTTTGCATAGGGCTTACGCCGTGTACGCCAAGAGAATAACACCGCGCCGTATCTTCCGAGCGCAGACGGTCCGGCGCGCATCGATATATATTGGCTATGAATGGCGATGCTGAGCAGACGAAGCGCACTGGGACTCCTGGCGATGCCTGTGCGCCGCATGTTCGGGCAGATTCAGGGGATGGCGTCGCGAGGCATCAAGGCGGCGCCGCGCGGCAAGCCTTCCGGTATCCCCTTCCGCGCCCGCTTCACCGACGTCGCGGCATCGGCCGGTCTCAAGATTCCCATCGTTGCCGGCCATCCGCAGCGCGCCGACTACGTGATCGAAGCAATGAGCTGCGGGGTCGCCTTCTTCGATTACGACAACGACGGCTGGCTCGATATTTTGCTGCTCACCGGCTCCCGCTTCGGCGATCCGCCCGCCAACGCTTCCAAGCGTCTCTACCGGAATAATCGCGACGGCACCTTTACGGACGTCACCGAGCGGGCCGGGCTGCTGACGACGGGGTACGAGTACGGCGTCACGATCGGCGACTACAACAACGACGGCTTCGAAGATATTTTCATTACCGGCTGGGGGCAGAACACGCTGTACCGGAACAACGGCGACGGGACGTTCACCGACGTCACTAAACAGGCCGGACTCCTCAGCGAGCGTCCCCGGTTCAGCTCCGGCTGCACCTTTGTGGATTATGACCGTGACGGGCGGCTCGACCTGTTCGTATCGAGCTACGTCGGCTTCGATCTGGATTCGGTGCCGCGCGCGGGCCAGTCGAAGGCTTGCAGCGAGAATCTCTTCTGCGGGCCGCGCGGGCTGCCTTACGGGCGGCACACCCTCTATCACAACAATGGCGACGGAACCTTTTCGGACGTCAGCGAAAAGGCGGGCATCGGCAAGGTGCCTGGAGGGTATGGCCTGACCGCTGTGGCTGCGGACTTTGATAATGACGGCTGGCCGGATCTCTACGTGGCCTGCGACTCCACACCGAGCCTGATGTTTCGCAATAATCATGACGGCACGTTCACCGAGCAGGCACTCGAGACCGGCGTGGCGCTTAGCGACGACGGCATGGTGCAGGCGGGTATGGGTATCGGCGTCGGCGACTTCGCCACGAACGGAACGCTCGACATCATCAAGACGCATTTCTCGGGCGATACACCGGCCATATACCTCAACGACGGCAAAGGAAATTTCCGCGACGGTACACTGCGCTCCGGCCTCGGCGTGGAAACGCGCTTCATCGACTGGGGTGTAGGCGTAGCGGATCTCGATAACGACGGCAATCCCGATCTCTTCGTGGTGACCGGCGGCATCTATCCGGAGTTGCAGAGCGAATACCGCACGCCGCGGCTCATTTTTCGCAATTTGGGTAACGCGCGGTTCGAAGAGTTAATGGGGCTGGGAGGGCCGGGCGTGGAAGCTCCGCATTCGAGCCGCGGCTGCGCGTTCGGCGACTTCGACAATGACGGCGATGTGGACATCGTGATCGTGAACCACAACGAGCCGCCGTCGCTGCTGCGGAACGACGTGGATCCCGCGAATCACTGGCTGAAGTTTGCGCTGACCGGCGTCGAATCGAACCGCAGCGCAATTGGCACGCGGGTGACGGTGAGCTACGGCGGGAAGCGGCAGACGCAGGAAGTGATGGCGCAGTCGTCTTATCTTTCGATGAACGACCGGCGCCTGCATTTCGGATTGGGCCCGCCGGATACGGCCGAGGTCGAGATCCGCTGGCCGCTGGGTCGGATCGAGAAGTTCGAGAAGGTGGCGGCCAATCAACTGATCCACATCAAGGAAGGCTCGGGAATCGTGAAGACCGAGCGCTTCGGACACGGCTAGCGGCCATGCGGATGACGCTACTCTTGCTGATCGCGTGCGCCGGTCTGGCGATGGCGCAGAAGCCGTCGGTAGAGACGGCCTGGCAGTTGCTCGCGCAGGGAAAGCGCGACGAGGCCGTGGCGTATCTGCGCGACCTCACTCGCGCGGAGCCGGGGAATCCGGATGCCAGGCTACTGCTCGGTAACGTGCTGATGGAAGCGGGGCAGCGGGACGAATCGATCGCACAGCTGCGCGAGGCCGTGCGGCTGGCGCCGAAATCGGCTGAGGCACACAACTCGCTCGGCGAAGCATACCAGGCATTCGGGGATCCGCAAGCGGCGCGGCCGGAATTTGAACAGGCGGTCACGATCGACCCGCGGCACGCGCAGGCACAGGCGAATCTGGGCGAGGTTCTGCTGCGGCAAAACGAGGCGAAGGCGGCCGCTTCTCACCTCGACGAGGCGATCCGGCTGTTCGGCGCGAAACCGGACGCCGCCTATCCGCGTTACCTGCGCGCGAAGATCGATACCGATCAGGGCGATGTCGCCAAGGCGGTCGCGCAGCTGGAGCAGGCGGTCGCGGCGCGGCCGGATTTTGCCGAAGCGTGGTCGGATCTGGGAGATGCGCGCAAGAGCCTGGCGGACGACGCAGGAGCGCTCGCTGCTTTGCGCCGCGCGGTCGCGCTCAGCCCGGATGACGCCGTGGCGCAATACCGGCTCGGCGCGCAATTGCTGGATTCCGGAGCGGCCCACGAAGCCGTGGAGCATCTGGATGCCGCGGTTCGTCTGGACGGGAAGAACCAGTCGGCGCTCAATGCTCTGCAGCGCGCGCTGAGGCAGGACGGCCAGGCGGCGCGGGCGGCCGAAGTGAAAGCCAGGCTCGAGGAGGTGATTCGCGCGCGCGATCAGGCCGACCAGAATATGGTGACTGCGTTCGAAACGAACAATCGCGGCGCACAGCTCGAAAAGATTGGCGACCTTACCGGCGCCGTCGAAAAGTATCGTGCCGCGCTCGCGATGTTGCCCGACCATGTGGGGATCCGGACCAACCTCGCGGTGGCGCTATTGAAGCTCGGCCAGTGGGACGAGGGGATCGCGCAATTGCGCGAGGCGCTACACCGCGACCCCGGTAACCCAAAACTACAAAAGGCGCTCGACGATGCCCTGGCGCAAGCCAAGGCCCATGGCATCGCCGTGCACAACCAGTAAAGGAGCATTATGGACAAAACCCGCCGATCGGTTATGGCGTCAGCTCTCGCGGGCGCCGGTTTCGCCGCTATGGAAGAGGCAGAAGCCGCTCAGGAAGCCGCTAAAGATGCACCGGTTCCTGCGAAAGACAATCTCAAGATCACCAAACTCGAGACCTTTCTGGTCCAGCCCCGATGGCTCTTCCTGAAAATCCACACCAATGCCGGAATCGTCGGATTGGGCGAGCCGATTACGGAGGGCCGCGCGCTGACCTGCGCCGAGGCTGTCAAGGAGATCGAGCCCTACCTGGTGGGCAAAGATCCGCGCCGCGTAACTCATCACTGGCAGGCGATCTACCGGCACGCGTTTTACCGCGGCGGACCGATCCTCACCAGCGCGCTCAGCGGCATCGACCAGGCGCTGTGGGATATCAAAGGCAAGGCGCTCGGAGTCCCGGTGTACGAACTACTGGGCGGTCCGACGCGTTCGCGCATTCGCGTCTATGCTCACGCCGGCACCGTGGAGCAGATGAAGAGCATGCAGGCGAAGGGATTCACGGCGTTCAAGACCGGACCGGCGAAGAAGCGGCCGTCGCGTTATATCGAAACGCCGTCGGCAGTGCAGTACGCGGCGGAGCGTTTCGCCGAATTGCGGAAAGCGATGGGGCCGGACGTCGATATCGCGATCGATTTCCACGGCGCCATCAGCCCCGCGACCGCGAAGCTGTTGATCAAGGCGCTGGAGCCCTACCAGCCGATGTTTATCGAGGAACCGTGCCAGTGCCAGAACCACGATGTGATGGCGGAGATCGCGCGCGGCACCTACCTGCCGATCGCGACCGGCGAACGCGTCTTCACCAAGTGGGGCTTCCGCGAAGTGCTCGAAAAACGGGCCGCCACGGTATTGCAGCCCGACATGTGCCACGCGGGAGGCATCACCGAAGTGCGGCTGATCGCGGGTATGGCCGAGGCGTACTATGCGTCGGTCGCTCCGCACAATCCGCTCGGCCCCATTTCGCTCGCCGCCGGCGTACAACTGGCCGCATCGATTCCCAACTTCCTGTGCCAGGAGCAGGTCTCGCTGGGCGAAGGCTATCTCAAGAAACCCTTCACCGTCCGCGAAGGGTATCTCGATCTGCCGACGGGACCCGGGCTGGGCGTCGAACTCGACGAAAACGCGCTCTCCGCGAAGATCAACCACGACTGGCGCAATCAGGAGAGCTACGATCCCGACGACGGGTCTGTGGTCGACTGGTAATCCCGATCAGGCGATTCCCTGCGTTTCGCCGGCGCGCTCGTGGTCCCACTGCGGCGTGGGCTCGAAGTAAGAGTTCACGCCGAGGTGGTCCATGGAGAGCGGAATCTCCAGGCCGACCGCATCTACGCCGATACTACCGAATCGGACGATCCCAAAATATATGGCGGAGCCGGCGAGCGCCGCCTCTAACGCAGGTTAACTACATATATATTGGCGGACTGATCGTAGCGTTCGAAGATGATCCGGTCGCCCCGCGGGGACCATGCTGGTTCGCCAACCGAAGCTGACGGAGTGGCGAAGTGCGTAAGACGGCGTACCTCACGGGTCAGGCGATCCACCCAGTAGATATTCCAAACACCGCTCCGCAGGCCGGCGAAGCTGATTCGCCTGCTGTCGGGAGACCAGTCGTAGGCAAGCGATTGGGCCGGTTCGTTCACCAGTGTCTGAATCTCTCCTCCCGTGGAGGGAAAGACGACCAGAGTGGCGTGTCCTTCGATGTTCTCCCGCGCTGCGATCCAGCGTCCGTCCGGAGACCAACAGGGGAATTCAATATTTCTTGTAGCTGGAGTCAGACCGCGAACCGCGCTACCCCCCAGATCGGTGACGACCACAATATGCCGGCCCGTGGCGCCTTCCACGTCGGCGACCGCTTGCGTGCCGTGCAACCGCACGTTGTCGGTCCGGGCCCAATCCAGTTTCAAATTCGTTGGCTGAGGCGAGCCGTCCAAGGGCTTCAGCCAATAGGTTGCTGCGTCCTGATTGGTGGCTTCGTACCCGACAAGATTCGTTCCAACCCACTCCGGGTAAAACGCCTGCTGATCTTCCGGCGATAACGCAGTTGTTTCTGTGCCATCCGGATTTGCAATATAGACCGCCATCTTCAACCATTTGGAATCGCGCTGAATCCAGGTATAGGCGATCCGCGAACCATCCGGTGAAAACGCAGGGTGTAGGAATCGGCGCACGTGCTCTCGAATGATCGGCCGGGGTTCTTCGGTCACCGCTCCAGCAGGGCTCAAGGGTACCGCCCACAGAGCGCTTTCATCATTCGAATGGCTGAAGGCAAGGCGGGTTCCCGAGGTGTTGAAGGCCAAATCACGAACGAGTGGGCCATTCACGGGCATCACCGCCTCCGGAGGCTCCGCGTGATAGGCGCCATCGATGCGGGCACGCCAAAGTCCCGGCTTCTCTCCGAAACGCACTTCGAAATAAAGATACTTCAGATCGGGCGAAAGGATCGGGTTTCTCGCGCGCAGCTCGCCAAACGGGATCGACTTCCACTTTCCGCTGCGAATGTCCACGATTGCGGGGATGAAGTCCGGCCGCGGCGTAGTCGGCGGTATGAGCACCGCGGTTTCAAAAACGACGTGCGAGCCGTCTGACAGCCAACGGGGATTCTCGTGGCCACCCGGCGGACTCCCGTGACTGGTGAGGCGAACCGGCTCACCACGCTCGGCGTCGACGAGCCAAAGGGTGCCGTCGGGCACGTCGATCGGATCCTGGGCGGGATTGAAGCGGACCCCGGGGTCACGAAAGACCAGCCGCCGGCCGTCCGGCGACCATTGTGGCGAATCCCCGAAATCCGTAAGGTATCGCGCCGTGCCTCCGGAGGAGGGAATCACGTTAATGCCGCCACGCTTTAGGCAGACATAAGCGATGTAATCGCCGCTGGGACTCCAGACGGGCTGAATGTTATCGAGGTCGTCGAAAGTGATCTGCTGATCGTTGCTTCCTGCCGCTAGGGACCTTATAAATATCTGGTAATGGCCGGTCCGATCGGAGGTAAACGCCATGTGGCTGCCGTCAGGAGAGAATGACGGCCAGCGATCCAGCGCCATGGAAGTCGTGATTTGCTCCAGACCCGTAATCCGGGGCGGGTTGCTGCCCGGGGTCCGGCGAATCACCCAGACCGCCGCGACAATGAGGATCGCACCCGCCGCCACGGGCAGTAGCCACGACCGGCGCGACTGCCTGGGGACCCGTTCCTTCGGCGGCGGAAGAACCGCCGAGTGCTTCCGGCGTCGTCCGAATTTCCGCGATGAATCGATAGCCCGCACTGGCAGCCGTCTGAATGTAACGGGGTGCCCGGGCATCATCGCCCAGTTGCCTCCGAATCTGGGCAATCACGCGCGTCAGAGCGTTGTCCGTAACAGCCGTTCCGGCCCAGACCTCACGAATCAATTCCTCTTTGGAAACGACCCGGTCACGATTCTCGAGGAGATAAAAGAGAACCCGGAGTGCTTTGGGCTCCAGTTCGATGGTCTGCCCTTCACGTCTCACCTCCAGGCAGTTCGGGTCGGCGATGATATCTCCGAAGGACCAAATTCGGAGCCGCTCCGGCCTGATCACAAAAACCTCAGCAGAATCATAGCGATCATCACATGATCATCATGACTATCACGTGCCCGGACGTGTAATTTGTCCCTCGGGAGACCTTATGAACAGCTTCAATATACCATCGGACTTCGATCTCCGGGACGACGTGTTACATGAGCTGATGAACAGCTTCTTCCTGGGAACACCGCATTCTCACCTTCTGAGATGGCACACACATTTCGGGCCTGGGGCGACTGTTCTTACGGGACATGCACAGGGCCCGCAACCCGCGTCGCCGTTTCCGAACGCCACCGTACACTACCTCACCATGCTCGTCAGCATGAAGGAGGTTGCCGAGTCGATGGAGAACAGGGAGTCAGGCAGGCAATTCGAGGCCAATATCGAGTCCTCACTGGCGCGGTTCATTGACGACTACTGCGGCACACCATGGCCTTTGCCGGGTGGTCCGCCATGGGCTGCCATACTTGCGGCTGAATTGGTAAGTGCCGCGAATCTGCATACGGGATCGTTGCACACCGGGTTGCTCCGGCTGGCTGGACGCGTAGCGGAAAGGGCGCTTGGCGCAGCCCAGACCGTGGTGGCCGGCTCGTAGAGAGACGAAGCGCGGACTATCTAACCGGACGTAGCCCGATCTCACGAAACAGGATAGTGACATGAAAACACTGAATTGCGTGCCGGCTGCTTTGGTTCTGATATTGGGTCTGGGATGCGGGAAGCACACCGCCACTTCGGGCGCGCCGGCTCTCGACCCTGCGCGGTACTATGCGGTCCTGCTCGATAACAACTCCGTCTACTTCGGCAAGCTGGATGCCTTGGGGACAGATTACACTGTGCTCCACGACGTCTTTTATGTTCAGAGCAGTGTGGATCCGCAAACCAAAGCAGTCAGCAATATTCTGATCAGGCGTGGAAACGAGTTGCACGGGCCGGACCGAATGATCATCAATCAGAAGGCTATTGTCTTCATCGAGCCGGTCGGGACCGATTCCCGTGTAGCACAACTCATTGCGGCCTCCCGCAGATAGGACTCGAATGCGGTTCGGGACTAGCTTTCTCCTTCTCCTGCTGATCGGGACACCCCTCGCCGGAAGCGGGATCACGTCGCTTTGGATCGGTGGAAGCGGAGACTGGACCGATCCCGCGCAGTGGTCGCCGGCCGGCGTGCCGAACAACGGAGCAAGTACTTACCTGGTGACCGTAAATTCAGGCGCCGTCGATGTGGCGAACATATTCAGCCAGAATATCTATCTCGACGGACTGACTGTGGGGTCCCAATCCACCATCCACGTGAATGACCAGGGGCTGGTGCTGGGGTCCCCCACGTCGGTTGCGGCGCTGCTCACCAACGCCGGAGCTATCAACCTTACTAATGCCGCAAACCTGACACTCGATTATTCGGCAGGCGCCGCGGCTACAAATTCGGGAACCATATCGGTAGGCGACGAATCGGCAATTTACCTTACCGCGCCGAGTGCGCAGCGCGCTACATTCACGAACGCGGGAAGCATCGCTCTGCAGGCCAATCCCCACGGGTCGCAGATTTACCTGTATGGCGACGGCGCGACCTTTACGCTGAACGGCGCCGGCAATCTGACTCTGAGCGACAACCCGGCAAACCTGATTACCGGTTCGTTCGGTACGGAAACCCTGGTCAGCGATAACAAGCTTTCCGGTGCCGGAACCATCACCATGCTCGCCAACTTCACCAACAACGGAAAGGTGCTGGCAAACGGAGTGAACTCCCTGGTGTTCAACATGGACAACGGTGCGGCCGGCGTGACTGGAACCATCATCAATAACGGTTCTATTCAGGCGGCGGCCGGAGGCTCACTCATTCTCCAGGGCTCCGCCGATTTGGAGGTCACGAACAATGGCGCGATCGCCCTCAATTCCCAGGGCGCTCATGCCAGCGTGCTGCTCTATAACGACAATAAAACGGGTTCGGCACTGCACCTCACTGGAGCCGGTACACTCAGCCTCTCCGACAGTGCCAACAACATCGTAGCCGGCGTGAATGGGGATGAGACGCTGGTCAACGAGCTCGGGCACACCATCTCGGGTGCGGGAACAATCAGTAACTTCCTGGTAATCGATAACCGGGGAATGATCGCCGCGACCGGAACGAATCCATTGATTCTGTCTCTTAACAACGGGCCCACGCCGCACGGCGACCTGCTGAATTCCGGCACCCTGCAGGTGAACGACGGAAGCACGCTGGTGCTCCGATCGGCGGGCCCACTGATCAACAATTCGGGGTTGATCACACTGAACGCGAGCAGTGGAGCCAGCACACTGATCATGGACGATGGAGGCCTGGGAGGCCAGTTCACCATCTCGAATACGGCCGGCGCTACCGGGGCCATTGTTCTTACAGACAATCCCGGGAACCGCATTCTGGGGACCGGGGGCGCCGAGACTCTGATCCTCGGCAGTGGACAGCAGATCTCGGGCGCCGGAACGATCGGCAACGTCGGCATCCTGAGCAATCAGGGAACAATCGCCGCGAGCGGAACCAATCCGCTGATCCTCAGCCTCAGCGGTACGGCTGCCGCCTCAGGTGAACTCATCAATGACGGGGCTATTCGGGTAAATGACGGCAGCACATTAGAGTTTCGTTCTTCGGGCGTGACGGTGAACAACGAAGGTCTGATTGCACTCAACGCGGCGAACGGGACAAGCACGCTAAGCTTCGACGATTCGGGAACGGGCGCCGAGTTCACCATTTCAAACACGGTTGCCGGCGGCGGGAGGATCACTCTCTCCGACAATCCGGGCAATCGCATCGTTGGCGTCAATGGCACGGAGAGCCTCTTCCTCGGCAACGGCCAACAACTTTCCGGCGCCGGGACCATCGGCAATTTCAGTTTTCTCGACAACCACGGAACCATCACAGCGAATGGCACGAATCCCCTGGTAATTGGTCTCAGCAACGGTGCGAGTCCCTTCGGGAACATGGAGAATGCCGGCGTGATCAATGTGAGTGACGGCGGCGCGATCGTCATAAACTCGGGCGCCTGGATCAATAATGTCGGTTCCATCAACCTGAATGCCGGCGCCCACACGAGCACGCTTTCATTCAATAACAGCCAACCCATGCTCCTCGGTTCGGCAACAGACGCCGGACAGTTGGTGCTATCGGACAGCCCAGGGAACCGGATCGTCGGTGTCACCGGGCAGGAAACTCTCATCAATAACTTCGCCCATACCATCCAGGGCGCAGGGACCATCAGCAATTTTGGCGGCGGTTTCGTGAACAACGGAGCCGTGGTCGCAAACGACGTAAATCCACTGGTAATCGACATCACCGCCGCTACGGCGCGCGGCAACGCCGGTTTGACTACCGGCGGAGTCACTGAGATCGGCAACGGCAGCACACTCCAGGTTCTGGCGGCTGCCGGCGGCACGGTCCTCTCCACGGGAGCGGGTGAGATCCTGCTGGCTTCCACGCCGACGGGAACCAGCACGTTGAGCTTCAACGACCTGGGCAGGGCCGGGACATTTACGCTTGACAGCACCGTGCCTGGCGGAAGCGCAACGGTCGTAATGTCGATCGGCGGGAACCGGATCGTCGGGGTCAGTGGCGATGAAATGCTGATCAACGGCGCTCACAGCGAGATCGTGGGGCAGGGCGTGATCGCCAACTTCGCCCGATTTACGAACCTCGGAGAGCTTCAGACAGGCGGTGGCGTTCTGGAGGTGGCGGCGCCTCTCGGGAACTGGAACCAGGCAACCGCGACGCTGACCGGTGGAACTTACGCCGCGATGGGAGGGGTTCTAAAGCTGGACAGCCTTGGTTCGCAGACCATTAGGAACCTGACGGGCGCCAATATATACATACAGGGCGCCGGCACGCTTACAGGGAACGGAACCGTCAATGCGCTGGGCGGGTTGGCGAACGCGACGAATTCCAGTATTTTCCTCGACTCAGCCAGTGCCCTCACAATGACGCCGGCCGGCGGTGCCCTTACCCTGACAAATTCGGATCTGACCGCGCGCGGCACCCTCCTCGCAATCAACGGGAGCCTTTCGTTAAATGCACAGTCGACTCTGTCGTCACTGAGCGGTGCCAGCGTCTCTATCAGCGGAGCCCTGTTCACGGATGCCACGTCGAATATCGATGTCGGGAACTCCACCAGCTTGACCGCTTCTGATTTCTTCAACAATGGCTCGATCACGCTCAATGCGGCCAGCACCGCGGCATTCAAAGGCCTGGTTTCCAACTCCGGCGTGGTGGTGGTAACGGCCGGGGCCCAGTTCGACGTTCTCAAGAGCCCGTTTCTCGCCTTCGGCACCAATACCTACACGCAGACGGGCGGCAGCACGAAAGTGCTCACGGGCGGCGTCCTGAATGCCGCCACCGTCGACCTCGACGGCGGAACACTGGGAGGCGGCGGAACGATCAATGCCAATGTCGTTCTGAACGGCGGAACGTTGGCGCCGGGCGACCCCACGACGACCCGTATCGCGGGCGATTTGACTGTGAATGCCGGCGAAATCGTC
The DNA here is from genome assembly GCA_963796675.1 of Terriglobia bacterium. GTDB lineage: Bacteria > Acidobacteriota > Terriglobia > Bryobacterales > Bryobacteraceae > CAWCDJ01. The sequence goes on along the minus strand of CAWCMS010000003.1, from coordinate 606,112 downwards.
CTGGATATCGATGGAACCGCCTCCGGCACTTTCGATTCGGTCGATGTTGACGGAGACCTTCATCTGGACGGTGGCACGCTCGAGATCGTCTTCGAAGATGGGTTCCTGCCGCAGATCGGCGATACCTGGAATCTGCTTTCATTTACCGGAACGGAAGATGGTTCGGGGTTCGCGCACCTCGTATTCGAGAACGCCGGCAACGTGCAGCTTGAATCGTCATTTGACGGCGGGAATTTCGAACTGGAAGCGTCCGGCCGCGAGGCGGTACCCGAGCCATCTACGCTTCCGATCCTCCTCGCTCTGCTGGCAGGGATTGGCTCCTATCGGATTGGTAAGCGGCTGCGAAGACCGAGCCGAACGAGGCCAATCTGAACCCGGGGGCCGCAGACATTTCCTGACACCACGAGCCTTCCGGCGGGCGTTGAGAGTCGGCCCCAGACTCTCGGCGAGAGTCGTGCGGCGCCGTGGTCGACCTCCGCGCCATTGACATTGGGATTCGACTGTAATAACATTTTGCCCGCTGTCAAGACAGAATTGCCATGATTTTCGGGGTCTGGCAAAGTATCCACGTGCACGATCATTTCTTGGGAGATTGCGACAATTATGACCGCCTTACGGAAAGTCAGGCCGGCTTGGCCTGTGATCTTTCTTCTTTCCTTCTGCGTTGCCCTGTTTGGGCAGTCTGAACGCGGAACCATCACCGGACTCGTGGTGGACAGTTCGGGAGCCGTCATTCCCGGTGCCAAAATCACGATTACCAATCAGGCCACGAATGTGGCGCTAACCGTTTCCACGAATGAAAGTGGTTCCTACACGCTGCCTAGCGTACCTCCGGGAACTTATGTCGTACGCACAGAGAAACAGGGCTTTCGGGCTTCCGTCATCAACGGTCTAGCGGTGAACGCGGCGGTGACGGTCCGCGCTGACGCCACTTTGGAAGTCGGCACTTCCAACCAGACTGTAGAGGTCCAGGCTTCCGCATTGCAACTCCAAACCCAGGATGCCAAATCGGCCACCACCCTGGAAAATACGCTCGTCAACGATCTTCCGCTGGTTGTCGGAGGCACCGTTCGAACGCCGTTCGACCTGGCGTCGCTGACGCCGGGAGCCAAGAACCTCGGTGGCGACAATGGCTTCATGCTGGGCGGCGGGCAGGCCGCGTCCTACGGCACTTCGCTCGACGGCGTCTCCACCAATACCAGCCGCGCCCTCTCGATGAGCTGGGTCGCTTCGAATTCTCCTTCGGTAGAAGCGATCCAGGAGTTTACGTCGGAAACGAACGGGTTCAAGGCTGAATCCGGCCATGCCGGCGGCGGGAACCTCACCTACGTATCAAAGTCCGGCACGAATCAATACCACGGGTCGGCTTACGAGTTTCTCCGCAACAATGACTTCGACGCCAACAACTTCTTCAACAACCGGTCGGGTATTCCGAACTCGATTTACAAGCAGAACGATTTCGGTGCCACCATAGGCGGACCGGTCACGATTCCCAAGTTGTACCACGGCAAAGACCGGACGTTCTTCTTCTTCTCCTATGAGGGTTTCCGAAACCGCCAGGGAGCCAATGGGTCTAACTTTACGGTGCCCACGTCCGAGATGTATAACGGGGACTTCAGCAAGTGGGTGACTTCCTCCGGCGCGCTGATTCCGATTTACGATCCGGGTAGCCAAGTGCTGAACGCAGACGGCACGTATACGCGCCAGGTATTCCCGGGCAATCAGATTCCGACCAGCCGCTTCAATTCCGCAGCAGTTCAGGCTCTCGGCGTATTCCAAACCAGCGGTAAACTGGTTCCCAATAGCGGGGCGTCGCCGGGGACGGCCGCGTACGTCTCGAACAACTATCTGGTCACATCGGGAACCAACGTTTACCCGGTAAACAAGTGGAGCATCAAGTTCGACCAGGCCTTGACCTCGAAGCACCACTTCTCCTTCTATTACGGCTACGATCGCGAGCATCAGACTCCCGGTCCGGATGGCCCGGCGACACTTCCCGGACTGTATACGAGCTACAACGACCTCGTGCAGAACACCGACGTCTTCCGTCTCGCCTGGGACTGGATGATCGGGCCAAATAAACTGAACCATTTCTACGCCGGCGGGAATAATTGGCAACAAGGCCACAACCCGCCACAGGAGTATACCGGTAACTGGAAGAGCAAGTTCTGTCTGGGTAACGTACCGGATTGCAACGACAACCTGGTCAATCTCTTCTACGGTGGGACCGGCGACACCTACAGCCAGTGGGGCGGCAACGCGAACAATGGTTCCGAGAATCCGTCCTACGCCTTCAACGACGATTTCTCTTGGATCAAGGGCAACCACACATTCAAGTTCGGCGGCACGTACCAGCTCAACAACTACAGCGGATTCGGCCGTCAGTGTATCTCTGGATGTGTTGGATTCAGCTACCAGGAGACGGGACTGCCGGGCAGCTCCAACAGCAACGCGGGCGGCAACGCATTCGCGTCGTTCCTGTTGGGCTACGCCGATTCGGGACAGATCGACACCATCCGTTACATCGCCCAGAATTTTCCATACTTCGGCGGCTACTTCCAGGACGACTGGCGGGTCACTCCGAAACTCGTCCTGAATTTGGGACTGCGCTATGACGTCAGCCTTCCACCTACGGGTGGCAGCGGCGACTGGAGCGATTTCTCGCCGACCACGCCGAATCCGGGTGCTGGCGGGCTGCCGGGCGCCGTGCTCTTCTGCTGCTCCGGTCCGGGGCGTACGGGTAGCAACGCCTTAGCCGATCTTTGGACGAAGGGCTTTGGACCGCACGTCGGCTTCGCCTACTCCCACGACTCGAAGACTGTAGTCCGCGGTTCGTACGCCAGGTCATACGGTGCGCTCGTCTCCGTAAGCGGCTCCACTCACAATATGGGTTTCACGCTGACTCAGACGTTCAGCAACAGCTCGAATGGTTTGAACCCCACGTTCATGTTGGATCAGGGTATGCCAGCCTGGACCGCTCCGCCGTTCGTGAATCCGGCCGTCGCCAACGGAACGGGACCTTCGTGGTTCCAGGGTATGGAAGCCACGAAGCTGCCGGCCACGGACAACTTCAACCTGTCAATCCAGCGGCAGTTGAGTAACACAGTGATTGTGGAGGTCGGCTACAACGGCGTATTGGGTTCGCACCTGCAGAGCCAGCTACTGGGTTATAACCAGATCAGCCCCTCCTATCTGACGCAGTGGGGCTCCGTGGCCCAGAGCACCACCGTGCTGACGAGCCTGGTCGGTTCCGCCACTGCAAACGCGGCCGGTGTCTTCGCGCCGTGGCCGGGTTTCAACGCCCTTTGGGGATCCCGGGCGACCGTCGCGCAGGCATTGCGCCAGTGGCCGCAGTATTCCACGATCGGCACGTACTCGGGCGAGGGTGACCACAGCGGCCATTCGACCTACCATTCGCTGATCGCGAAGGTCAATAAGCGAGTCGCGAGCGGGCTGACGTTCCAGGCGTCGTACGTGTTCTCCAAGGTGCTGACCGATTCCGACACCGCCTGGGGCAGCGGACAGGCCGCGGACATGTTCAATCGCGGACTGGAGAAATCCATCGGCCAGTTCGACGTCACGCACGACTTCAAATTCGCCGGTGTCTACGATCTGCCGTTCGGCAAAGGCCAGAAGTACATCGGTTCGGGGCCGGCAGCGTGGGTCATCGGCAACTGGCGCGTCAGCGGCGTGACGGTATACGACAGCGGGACCCCTATATCGGTCGGCACGAGTTTGAGTCTTCCGATCTTCGCGGGGCGCGTGCCGGCTTACGTCAATTCCTATGACGGCTGGTTCCCAAGCTACAACGGCGGTTTCGACCCCACCACAGATAATCGCTTCGTGGCCTATGGAAGCGGCCCCTTCCCTCTCCAGGGCAGCGGGACCGGCCTGAATACCATCGGCAACGAAACTCGCTACAATCCGAAGGCTCGGAATTTCCCGAACCTCAACGAGAACCTGTCCATTACTCGTTCGTTCCCGATCCATGAGAAGGTCCGGATGGAATTCCGCGCGGAGGCGTTCAACGTGTTCAACCGCGTCCGCTTCGGAACCGGCTCGACCACGCTGCAATCGCAGTCGTTCGGTGTGCTGACCGGCTCCGGGTCGCAGATCAATTCGCCTCGACAGTTGCAGCTTGCTCTGAAGTTGTATTTCTGAGCGGGGCTGTGATGGAGATGAGCGATGTCCATCACGCGTAGATCGTTCGTAGAAGGGCTGCTGGCCGCGCCGCTCGCTGGTGCTTATGTTGCGGCGGCGCGGGCGGCAGCCCCCTCCAAGATCACGCGCATCGAAACGGTGTACTGGAAGAACCGCGATGCGGCACCCTTCTGGCCGCACTGGACCTGGGTCAAGATCGATACCGATGCCGGTGTTTCGGGCATTGGCGAAACTTATCCGCGCAATCCGGCGGAGGCCGCGGTAATCCACGCGACCTCGGCTTCGCTTCTCGGCCGCGATCCGCGCGATATCGAGCGCATCTGGGCCGATCTCTACCGTGCGTTTGACTTCCAGATCGCGGGGGGCGCGGAAATCCGTGCCCTCAGCGCGATCGACCTGGCGCTGTGGGACCTGCTCGGCAAGCAACTCAATGCCCCGGTGTACCGGCTGGTCGGCGGCAAGGCCAATCCCCGGGTCCGGCTGTACAATACCTGCTTCCCTTACAAATACGATTTCAACCGCGAGCCGGAAAAGATCATGCGGGAGCTGATCGATACCCGCGGCATTCGCGCCATCAAGATCTGGCCGTTCGATGGCGCCGCCGCCCGGAACCGCAACCAGTACATTACCCAACAGGATCTCGACGAGGCGCTCGCACCGGTGCGAAAGCTGCGCGAGGCGTTCGGTTCCGAGATCGAAATCGCCATCGAGTTTCACGCGCAGTGGAACGTCACTTCCGCGATTCGGATCGCGCACGCGCTCGAGCCGTATCGTCCGATGTGGCTCGAAGATATGTTGATGCCTGGCAATTTCCAGCAGTATCATCAGCTGGCCTCTGCCACCAGCCTGCCTTTGATCGCGGGGGAGCGCATGGCGGGCAAGCTCCAGTTTGAGCAACTGCTGGAATCGCGTACAGTGAAGTACGTGATGTTCGATATCACCTGGTGTGGCGGGCTGACCGAGGCCCACAAGATCGCCGCGATGGCGGACGCGTACGAACTGCCCATCGCTCCCCATACAGCCGGAGGCCCGCTGCTGTTCTATGCCAGCACGCACCTTTCGACGGCTTCTCCCAACGTGTGGATCCAGGAGAGTTGCCAGCGCTTCTACGAGCATGACTGGCCGGCGATGTTGGAGAACCCCATCGCGCCCGAGGGCGGATTCATTCGCGCGCCCGAAGAGAGCGGCTTCGGGATGCGCATCAAACCAGAGGCCTGGAATCATCCAGCGGCGGTCCGGCAGGTGAGTACATAGGCACGCTAACGCCATCAATGGGCCCGGACGCACCTTGCAGGCTGCCATACGGCAAGGGCCAACTCTCGCTCTGTCTCCCAGGCGACCGCCTGCTGCCGCGCGAGGTCGAGCCCGTCGACGAATTCCGTGCGATGCGGGAAGCCCTGGGGAGCCCCATCGGCACCGCTCCGTTACGTGAAATCGTGCATCCCGGTGAGCGGGTTGCCGTGGTCGTCAACGATATTACGCGGCTCACTCGCACCGATCTCATCCTGCCGCCCCTCATCGAGACACTGAACGCCGCGGGCATTCCCGATCGCGACATCTTTATCGTGTTCGCGCTCGGAATCCACCGCCGCCAGACGGCCGACGAGCAGCGGCTCATACTCGGCGACGAGATCTACGGCCGGATCCGGTCGTTCGATCACGTTTCGACCGACGATACCAGCCTCGTCGAAATCGGCATGACGAGTTTCGGCAATCGCGTCGAGATCAATCGCGAGGTTTCGGAGGCCGACCGGATCATCCTCACCGGCGAGATCATCTATCACCTCATCGCCGGCTATTCGGGCGGACGCAAGAGCCTGGTGCCGGGCGTCGCGGGGTTTCGAACCACGACTTTCAACCACCGCATGATCTTCGATCCGAACTGCAGGTCGGGAAAGCTCGACGGCAATCCCGCGCACGAAGATCTGCTGGAGGCCTGCCGCCTGGCCGATCCCGATTTCATCATGAACGTCGTACTGCGGCCCGACGGCAAACTGGTGCGAGTGGTAGCAGGCCACTATGACCTGGCCCATCGCGAAGGCTGCCGGACGGTAGACCGGATGCTCAAGGCGGAAATCGACGAGCCTTACGACGTGGTCATCGCGTCGGCGGGAGGCTTTCCGCTCGACATCGATCTGCGGCAGGCGCACAAGGGGCTCGAGAACGCATGCCAGGCGCTCAAGCCCGGGGGCTCGATCCTGTTTTACGCGGAATGCCCGAGCGGCGCGGGAATCGGAACGTTCGAGGACTACGTGCACCGTTACCGCGACGATTTCGAGATGCGCGCTGCGCTCGAACGTGAGTTTGTCGTCGGTGGGCACAAGGCGTACTGGGTGGCCCGGCTCGGCCGCTTATATAATGTTCATCTGGTTTCCGGCCTCGACCCCGGTTTCGTGCGGCGCTGTCATTTCCACCCGGTTTCGGTAGCGGATCATGAGGCGGCGGCGCGGGAGTTGCTGCGGCATGCCGGGACTGATGCACGCGTGGCGGTGGTCCCGTATTCGGGGTTCACGCTGCCCGCTTTGGCGAGCCCTCAGGAGGTCTTATGACGACAGCGCCGGCAATACCGCAGTCCTTTCAGAATTATATCGGTGGAGAGTGGATCGACACCGCGGAGCACGAGGTCGTGCGGCTTCCCTATGACGGCACTCCCGTGGGCACGGTGCCGCGCGCGGGAGTGGAGACTCTCGATGCGGCGGTGGCGGCCGCGCGGCGCGGCTTCCATGCGATGCGAGAGCTTGCCAATTACGAGCGCGCCGATCTCCTGTTGCGCATAGCGGACCTGGTTCGCCGCGACCTCACGGAGTTCGCCGGGTTAATCTGTTCGGAAACCGGCAAGCCGATCAAAGAAGCGAAGGGGGAAGCCTCGCGGTCGCTCGAGACGCTCACCGCCGCCGCTCACGAGGCGCGGCAGCTTCGCGGCGAAGTGGTTCCGATGGAGTTTTCGGCAACGGGCAAGGGCCGCATGGCGATCACGATCCGCGAGCCGATCGGAGTCATCGGCTGCATCACGCCGTTCAATGTTCCTTTCAATCTCGCGCTGCACAAGGTGGCGCCGGCGCTCGCGGCCGGCAACGCGGTGGTGCACAAGCCCGCGACCCGGACTCCTCTGAGCGCCCTGCGGCTGGCGCGAACCATGGAGGAGGCCGGCGTGCCGAAGGGCGCTTACAACGTCCTCACCGGCAGTGGCGCGGTCATCGGCATGGCGATGGCCGAACATCCGGGTATCGCGATGCTCACTTTCACCGGCAGCCCGGAGGTTGGGCGGACCATCAAGTCGCGCGCGGGCTTCAAGAAGGTGACGCTGGAGCTGGGGAACAATTCGGCCGTGATCATCGAACCCGGGTCGGACCTTTCGACCGCGATCGCCCGGACGGTGCAGGGCGCCTTCGCGCACAGCGGGCAAGTCTGTATCTCGGTGCAGCGCGCGTTCGTGCATCGCTCCATTGCAGCGGAGTTTGTCGAGCGCCTGCAGGCCGCCACGGAAGCGCTGAAGATCGGGCACCCATATGAGGAGTCCACGGATATCTCCTCGCTGATCGAGGAAGCGGAAGCGGTGCGTGTCGAACAGTGGATTGCGGAGGCCGCCTCGGGAGGTGCGAAGGTGCTGACCGGCGGCGAGCGTTCGCGCGCCACCATCCGCCCGGCCATTCTGGTGGACGTTCCGGCTGCCTGCCGCATCTCCTGCCAGGAAGCCTTCGGGCCGGTTCTCGCCGTCTATCCTTACGACACGCTGGAATCCGCCATCGAGCAGGCGAACGCCACGCCGTACGGATTGCAGGCGGGCATCTTTACGCCGGACATCCAGCGGGCGTTCCAGGCGGCGCGCAAACTGGAGGTCGGCGGCGTGATGATCAACGACATCCCGATGTACCGTGCCGATCACATGCCCTACGGCGGAGTGAAAGAGAGCGGCATCGGACGCGAGGGTCCGCGCTACGCCATCGAAGAGATGACGGAGACCAAGCTGATCTGCTGGAAGGTCTAGTGGATCTCCGGTTCGGAAACAGTGCCGCCGCGCGACAGGAAATCGAAATCGCAACCTTCGTGCGCCTGTGTCACGCGTTCGCGGTAGAGCGCGAGATAGCCGCGCTGATCGGCCGGAACGGGTGGCTTCCACTCGGCACGCCGCCGCGCGATCTCGGCATCCTCCACCAGTAAATCGAGCTTGCGGTTCGGGATATCGAGCTGCACCGCGTCTCCGTCGCGCACTAGCGCCAATGGGCCGCCGGCATAGCTTTCCGGCGATACATGCAGAACGCACGTTCCGTAGGCAGTGCCGCTCATGCGGGTATCGGAGATCCTCACCATGTCGCGCACGCCCAGGCGCAGCAGCTTCTGCGGAATCGGCAGCATGCCCCATTCCGGCATGCCCGGACCGCCGAGCGGCCCGGCATTCTGCAGAATAAGGACGGAGTTCTCATCGACGTTCAGGTCTTCGCGATTGACGCGTGCTTCGAGATCGCAGTAGTCGCGAAAGACCACGGCGGGTCCGGTGTGCTGCCAGAAGCGGTGGTCGGCGGCGACGGTTTTGATGACGGCGCCATCCGGCGCCAGGCTGCCGTACAAAATGGCGGTGCCGCCGGACTCGCACAGCGGATTCTCACGCCCGCGGATGACCTCGCGGTTGACGATTCGCGCGCCCTCGAGGTTTTCGCCGATGCTTCTGCCGTTAACGCTACGGCAGTCGAGGAGCAGTAGGTCGCGGATCTCGGCCATCAGGGCGCGCAGGCCGCCGGCGTAATAGAAGTCTTCCATCAGATACTCGCCGGACGGACGGATATTGGCGAGCACGGGCACCTGGCGTGCAATGTCATCGAAGGCGGATAGCGGCAGGTCGAGGCCGCGCCTTCGCGCCATTGCCACCAGGTGAATGATGGCGTTGGTGGAGCCGCCGATCGCCATATCCACCGCGATCGCATTGCGGAACGCTCCGAGACTTAGAATCTCCGCAGGCTTCAGATCTTCCCAGACCATTTGCACGATCCGGCGGCCGCTCTCGATTGCGAGCCGCACGTGGTTGGAGTCCGCCGCGGGGATCGACGAAGCGCCGGGCAGCGTCATGCCGAGCGCCTCAGCGAGCGCGGTCATAGTAGCGGCCGTGCCCATCGTCATGCAAAAGCCGGGCGAGCGCGCGATGCCGGCCTCGATGGCGTTCCAGTCCTCTTCGGTGATGGTGCCGGCGCAGCGCTCGGTCCAATACTTCCAGAGATCGGTCCCACTGCCGAGAGGTTGGCCGTTCCAGTTGCCTCGCAGCATCGGTCCGGCGGGCAGGAAAATCGCGGGTAGATTGACGCTGATCGCACCCATCAGCAGGCCGGGAGTCGTCTTGTCGCAGCCGCCCATCAACACGGCGCCATCGATCGGCAGGCTGTGCAGCGCCTCTTCGGTATCCATGGCGAGGAGATTCCGGTAGAGCATCGGACTCGGCTTCATGTACGTTTCCGTGATCGAAAACGCGGGAATCTCGACGGGGAAGCCGCCGGCCTGCCAGACGCCGCGCTTGACGGCGTCGGCGCGCTCGCGCAGATGTGCGTGGCACGGATTGATCTCGCTCCAGGTGTTGAGAATGGCGATCACCGGTTTCCCGGCGATATCTTCGCGGCGGTAGCCGAGCTGTGCCATGCGGGAACGATGGCTGAAGCCGCGCATGGTGTCCGGTCCAAACCAGCGATAACTGCGTAACTCGTGAGGTTGTTTGCTACTCATGGAGCGACTCTGTGTGCGACACGCGCGGCACTCGGATCTGTGTGGCGAGCACCCCCGCCAGGAACATACATCCCGCCAGGACCCACAATCCTGTATCGTAGCGTCCCGTCGCCGTGCGGAGATAGCCGAAGAGCCAGGGGCCCGCCAGGCCTCCCAGGTTTCCGAGGCAGATCAATCCCACGGCGGTGGCCGCGGCATCGCGCCCGAGAAGGATGGTCGGGAGCGTAAAGAATGCCGGCAGGTAGGCTTGCGACGTGAATCCCGCGAGGCAGAACAGGCCGAGCATCAGCCATCCGGCGCCGGAAGCGGTCCGCCCGGCCATAACGGTGAGAGCCAGCGAAATGCCCGTCGCGAGCATCGGGACCGCCGTGTGCCAGCGGAGTGCGCCAGTGCGATGCGCCCACATGCCGTTCAGCAGAATGCCCACCGCGCTGCAGGCATATGGCAGCCCCGCGCCGATCGTGCGAAGTTCCACGGGCAGGCTCTTCATAGTCTCCGTAATCGAAGGCAGGAAGAAAATCAGCGCCTGGTTGCCGGTCACTATTAGAAAAAAGATGCCGATCAGCAGGAACGTTTGCGGGTTCCGCAGAGCGTCGATCATGCGGACGCGTCCCGCCGAGACTTTGGCGCTCTCTTCGGCCTTTAATGCCGCGGTCAGCCAGCCTCGCTCGTCCGCTGCGAGCCATGACGCCGAATGCGGACGGTCGGTCAAGTACCACAACGTGACGAAGCCCATCACCACCGGTGGGACGCCTTCCAGAATGAAGACCCACCGCCATCCAGCCAGGCCGGTCCACGAAACGCTCTCCAAAATCCAACGGGAGAGCGGCACGCCGATCGCGATGGCCAGTGGCTGCGTGACCATGAAATAGGCTTTCGCCCGGGCGCGATCCTCGGCGCGGTACCAGTGCGAGAGGTAGACGATCACACCCGGAAAGAAGCCGGCCTCCGCAATGCCAAGCAGCAGGCGCAGCCCGTAAAATTGGGTGACCGGGCGAATCGACCCGAAAAGCGGCATGCCCAGGAAGCCCATCAGTGTCGCGACCAGGCCCCAGGAAACCATGATGCGCGCGATCCATTTGCGGGCGCTCCAGCGCTCCACAATCAGGCTGCCGGGAAGATCGAGCAGGAGGTAGCCAAGAAAAAAGATGCCCGCACCCAGGCCGATCACGGCGTCACTGAAGCCCAGGGCGCCCTGCATCTGAAGCTTGGCGACGCCGAGGTTGGCGCGATCCAGGTAAGCCAGAAAATAGATGAAGACGAGGAAGGGGATCAGGCGCCGTGTGACGCGCCGGCGGACACGAATCGGCAACCCCTCATCGAACTCGGATTGGACCCCAGTTTTGGCGGGCTCTCCGGAGAGCATGCTTCTGGAGAGTATATCCGGAAAAGCCGAATCACGGCGCCAGCAACTGCTGCTGTTGTTCACGCGGTAGTTCGTCCAGCAGTTTGACGAAGACCGCGTTCGTCCATCCGAAGCCGGGTTCATTGGAACTGTAGCCGAAGCGGATGTCGCGGCTAACCTCCATGCTGCGCCGCACGGCATCATATTTTTCGACGATGATTCCGTGCTGCCGGTATTGCTCCAGGACCATCGAGAGGAACTCGCGCGTGATGCGCGAAGCTTCGGCGTTGTAGCCGTACCGCCGCAAACCATCCACGGCAATCATCTGCAGCGGGGCCCAGGCGAACGGTGCGTCCCATTGGTTGCCGCTCACGTGCGTGCTCGTCTCTAAGCCTCCGGGCTTTTCGAAAAGCGGCAGGTTGTGCACGACCGCGGCGGCCTGCTCGCGGCTGGCGATCCCCGCCCACAATGGAAAGAACGTGGTGGCAAACGGATAGTAGCGGCGACGGCGGGTCGCGAAGTTGTAGTCGAAATAGAGGCCGGCTTCCGGGTCCCACAAGAGGCGATTGATGCGGACGGCGCGCAGGGCCGCCCGCTTGTCCCACACGGCCGCGCGTCCGTCATGGCCGACGATGCGCTCGATCTCGGCCGTCTCCCGCTCCATCATGTAGAGCAGGGAGTTCAGGCACACCGGATTGTAGTGGATGACGTCGATGTTGAATTTGCCGAACCGGTCCGAAGGGTCGAATCCCGATTCGCGCATAGAGCGATCGCCCTTGTAGAAGAGAGGCGTCAGCGCGTCGCGGCGGGCGTCGTAATACTGGCTGACGTCGTAGTCGTCCACCTTGTGTGTGCGGAAATACTGCTGCACGAGATCGTAATGAGTGCGGCCCTCGGCGTCCTTCTCGGCTGATAGGACCTCGGGCGCCGGGCCTTCGCCGAGATCGAAGTAGCGCGAGAGGCCGGTCTCGGGTGTGAGGTGCGGCGGCGTCGTCCAGTAACGGTAATACTTCTCGATCTCCGGCAGCGCACGCTCCAGCCATTGGCGGTCGTGCGTCTTGCGGTAAACGGCAAGCACCATCTCGGTGAGGAAGGGAGGCTGCGAGCGCGTCAGATAGTAGGTGCGATTCGCATTTAGAACCTTCCCGTACCAGCGGACCTCATACAGAGAATCTTCTGTCATGTCTTTTGCCAGGGCCAGCCTTCCATCGTGCAGCAGACCGATCTGAATGAAGTAGCTGTCCCAGCCGTACATCTCATTGAAGCGTCCGCCGGGAACGACATAAGGCCGCGGCAGATAGAGCAGGCCTTGCTCCTTCAGGGGTCCGGCATCCGGCGGTAGCGTTCGAAGATCGATCCTTTTCAGATCGGCCGCAGTCATCTCGTTTTGCAGCTGCCGGCGGATGGCAGCGAGGTCCTCGCCGCGGGCCAAATAGACCGGCCAGCGGCCATCCGGTCCCGCCTGGAATTTCGGATCCACCGCGGACTGCGCCAGTGTGCGGTTGGAACGCGTCAGCGTCGACCACGTCTGCCGGATGTACTCGAGGATCGGCTGCGACTGGCGCGGCGCCGTTTGCGCGGCGGCCAGCGCAGCCAACATCAGCACCAGGCCGTGTCTCTTGAATATCAGCGCCCGGCGCAACATGACGTAGCCAAAGTATATCGTGCCATTCATGATGGAATAGAAGCGCCATGAGTCGATTCGACGAATCCGTCTGCCGCAATCTCGAACTCGCCAGCCATCGCGAATGGCTCGAGACGAATGGCATCGGCGGCTTCTCTTCATCGACGATCATCGGCCTGAATACCCGCCGCTACCATGCCTTGCTCACGGCGGCGACGCGACCTCCGGTGGGTCGGCTGGTTCTGCTCTCGAAACTGGAGGAGACGTTGATTGTGGATGGCCGGCGCACCGAGCTTTCCTGCAATCGTTATCCCGGCGTGGTGCATCCTTTGGGCTATCAATATCTCAAGGAGTTTCGGCAGGACCCGTTTCCGACCTTTGTCTACGAAGTGGACGGCATCGAGATCGAAAAATCCATTTTCATGGTGCAAGGCGAGAACACGACGGTCATTCAATATCGCGCGTCACGGCCGTGCATGCTGGAGCTGACGCCGCTGCTTGCATTCCGCGACTACCATGCCACGACTCATGAGAACGGCGCGTTGAATCCGGATTTCGAACACGCGCCGGGCATGGTCACGTGCCGGCCATATCCGGGGCTGCCGCCGCTGCGGCTCGCGTACACCGCGGGCGAGATCCGGCGCGCCGCATTCTGGTATCGAAACTTCGAGTACGATGCCGAGCGCGAGCGCGGACTGGACTATCGCGAAGACCTGTTCAATCCGCTGGTGCTGCAATTGGATATGGTGGGCTCGGACCATGCGGCGGTCATCGCATCGACCGAGATGCATTCCGCGCAGGAGGCTGGTGAGCTTCGGTCCGCGGAGATCGGCCGGCGCGCTCCCGCGCAGGTTAGCGACCCGTTCGTCCGGACGTTGATATCAGCGGCGGACCAGTTCATTGTGCAGCGTGGTAGTGGCCGCACGATCATCGCGGGGTACCACTGGTTCAGCGACTGGGGCCGCGACACCATGATTTCGCTTCCGGGCTTGACGCTCGCCACTGGTCGCCATGAGGATGCGCGCAACATCCTCCTCGCGTTCGCGGCGGTCGTAGACCGAGGGATGCTCCCCAATCGCTTCCCCGATTCCGGCGAGGCCCCGAGTACAACACCGTCGATGCGACGCTGTGGTTCTTCGAAGCAGTGCGAGCGCTCGCCGAGCGCACCGGCGATTCCGAATTCGTCCGCGTCCACTTGTACGACGTTCTCTGCCGATATCGTCGCGTGGCACGAGCGCGGCACGCGCTACGGAATCCGGCTGCATGCGGACGGACTCCTTGGAGCCGGCGAGCCCGGAACGCAACTCACCTGGATGGACGCGCGGGTCGGAGGCCATGCGGTCACGCCGCGCCGGGGAAAACCGGTCGAGATCCAGGCGCTCTGGTACAACGCGGTCCGCATCATGGAGGATTTCGCGCAGCGTTTCGGCGACGCTGCGGGCCGGACGCACTATCACGGACTCGCCGAGCGGGCCCGCGCCGCGTTCACGGACGCATTCTGGAATGAAGCCGCCGGCTGCCTCTTCGACGTGGTGGATGGCGCGGAGCGCGACGGCTCCATCCGTCCGAATCAGGTATTCGCTGTCAGCCTTTTCCATTCCATGCTGCTGTTGGACAAAGCGAAATTCGTGATGGACACGGTCGAACGAGACCTGCTGACGCCATACGGTCTGCGAACTCTCTCGCCCTCCGACCCTCACTATCAGGGACGCTTCGATGGTGGGCCGGAACGCCGCGACAGTGCGTATCACCAGGGAACTGTTTGGCCCTGGTTGATGGGACCGTTTCTTGGAGCATGGCTCAAAGTGAACGGCGACACCGCCGGAGCGCGCGAGCAGGCCGTGCGGCGGCTCGATGAATTGCGGCACTTCGCGAGTGACGAAGGACTGGGACAAATCCCCGAAGTCTTCGACGGCGACGCGCCTCACCGTCCCGGCGGCTGCATCGCGCAGGCCTGGAGCGTGGCGGAACTTTTGCGGGTGTTAGATGAGCTTGGAGAATCAGCTCGGGTCCTGCCGCAGCCGCGACCATAACAGGACATCTTCGTAAGCTCCCCACTTGCGGACTCTCTGACGCAGACACCCCTCCTGATGAAACCCCAGCTTCGCCAGCACGCGGCCTGAGGCGGGGTTGCGCGCCATGTGGTATGCCTCGATGCGATTGAGTTCGAGAGTCTCAAAACCGAGCGTCACCACGGCGCCTGCGGCTTCGGTGGCATAGCCGCGGCCTCCGTGGTCCGCGCCGAGCCAAAAACTCAGCTCCGCTTCGTTGTGCTCGCGGTCAATGTCCTTGATCGCGGCATATCCGATAAGGGTCGCCTCATCAGGAGGGAGGGCCAAGGCAAAATGCGCCGCGAGTCCCTCGCGCGATTCCGCGACCGCCCGGCCGACCCAGGCTCTCGCGGCTTCCTCGGTAAGAGGGTGTGGCACGGAGATCGTGGTGTCCGCGATCGCGCGGCTTCCTGCTACAGCGAGGAACCGCTCCAGGTGACGTTCGGTCAGTGGAGCTAAAACCAGGCGCACGGTTCGCAGGCACGGAAGCATAGGTACATCGTAACGTGGCCATGGAACGCTCCAGTTCACTGTCGGAGGGCGGCGCGCCGGAGTTCCCAGATCAACAGTCCGTGTTCCCGCGTGAACGTGCGGCCTAGCCGGCGCGTGTAGTCCATGAAGGCTAGAAGCTGCGGAGCGTACCCGAGCTCGACGGCGTGCTTTTCAATGGCACGCTCCTCGCGCATCCGGTGCCATCGCGATCGAAAGTAGCGCTCCCACCCGAGCTGGCGCGCATATGGACCTATCCGTAGATCGGCATCGATGTGGCACAACTCATGTGCGATGCCGCCTTCGAGCACGCGCCGCGGAGCGCCCCGCAGGCAGTCGTTCACCCAAATCCGGTGCCGATTGTCTTCGACGTTGTAAAAGAGAAGATCGTCTTCCGCGCCCCAGCTTATATCGACGGGTCGACGGCGCAATCGCGGAAACGATCGCAGAATCAGGCGACGTAGAATCTGCCGCAAGCGGGTTTCGGCATCGCTCACGCCAGTGCCGCACGCCGGACGGCATCGAGGCTGCGGTCTACATCGGCGTCTGTCGTTGCCCAGGAAGAGACGCTGATCCGCATCGCATGGCGCCCCTGCCAGACTGTGCCGCCGCACCAGCAGGTGCCGTCTTCCTGCACGCCGGCGATGACCCGCGCGGTCTCTTCAGGAGTGCCGAACGAGACCAGCACCTGATTCAAGACCACATCGTTCAGGATTTCGAAGCCCATCGCGGAAAGCCCGTCCGCGAATCGCCTGGCACCGCCGCAGCAGCGCTCGACCAGTTCCTCCAATCCGCTGCGTCCCAGACTTTTCAGCGCCGCCCAGATCTCGACGCCGCGAGCGCGACGCGAAAGCTCCGGCACATATTGCGACGGCTCCCGGTGCTCGCCCTGGGGCAGGTAAGCCGCGGTCAAGCTCATGGCTCCGCGCAGATCTTCCGGGTCGCGGACAAACGCGAGGCCGCTGTCATAAGGAACATTCAGCCACTTGTGCGCGTCAGTGGCCCAGGAATCGGCGGCCGCGAAGTCCTCTACCAGGTGGCGATATCGCGGGCTCGCCGCCGCCCACAGGCCGAATGCACCGTCCACATGCACCCATGCCGATGCTTTGCGAGCCAGCGGGATGATCTCGCCGGCCGGGTCGAAGGCGCCGGTGTTGACGTTGCCCGCCTGCAGGCAGACGATGCACGGCGGGCGGAGCTCCGGCAGTTCCGGCGCGCGCAAGCGGCCCTGCGCATCCACTGCAACGCGCGTGACGCGGTCGCGCCCCAGGCCGAGCATCCCGAGCGACTTCAGTAGAGAAGGGTGTGCCTCCTCTCCCACGACGACCTGGATTTCCGGCGCGCCGAAGAGGCCGCGGCTTTCGACGTCCCATCCGGCGCGCGCCAGCACGGCGTGGCGAGCCGCGGCGAGCGCGGTGAAATTGGCGACGGTCGCTCCGGTGACGAAGGCTGCGCCGCAACCCGACGGCAAGCCAAGCACGTCCAGAAGCCAGCGCAACGACACCTCTTCAAGCGTCGTGGCGATGGGCGTGGCAGCGAAGAGGCCGGCATTCTGGTCCCACGCTCCCGCCAGCCAGTTGGCAGCTAGCGCTGCGGGTAGAGATCCGCCGATCACCCACCCGAAAAATCGAGGGCCCGCCATCCCCATCGTGGCCGGCGAGCCCAGATCATCGAGCATTCGGACGACGTCTTCGGCGGCGCAAGGCCCCGCCGGCAATGGTTCCTCGAAGGCCGCAAGAGTGCGTACGGCTTCCGCGGAAGGAGCCACGCGGCGTTCCGCGATGTCGTCCAGGTAACGAGCGGCCCGTTCGGCCGCGAGCCGCAAGATCGATTGCATGGTGAGCGGCGACTCAGTCGAAGAAGTGCCGGTCTTCCTCCGCAAGATGCGCTTTGGCGGCCTGCACGCGGAACGTCACGCCGAGACCGGGACTGTCCCAGACATCGATGTGGCCCTTCTTCATGATCGGATTCGGCAGGCCGTCGATGATGTCGTACCACCAGTCGGGCTGGCCCACCGGATACTCGAATCCGATGAAATTCTGCGGCAGAGCGGCAGCCAGGTGCACATGCGCAGCCAGGCCGATCAGGCCGTCGAAGATGCCGTGCGGCGCAACCAGGATGCCGTGCAGGTCGGCATATTCGGCGATCCACTTCAGTTCCGCAATCCCGCCGACATCTTCCGGATCGGGGCCGATCACGTTAACGGCCTGCTTCTCGATGAGGTCCATGAAGTTTTCGCGCAGGTAGATCTCCTCGCCCGTGTGAATGGGGACGGTTGTGGCTTGCGTGACTTCGCGGAAGACCTGCGCGTTGGGGTACGGCGTGTAGTCGCCCGTGATCAGGTCTTCGAGCCACGTGATGTGGAGGGGTTCGAGCGCGCGTGCGAATTGAATCGCGTCCTTCACCATCCAGCCCGGTCCGCAGTCGAGCGCGAGGCCGACGTCTTTGCCCGTCACCTTCTTCATGGCCTCCACGCAGGCGATCACGTGATCGAGCCCGCGCTCGGTCATCAGGCCGCGGTCGGAGTGCGGCGGTCCGCTGCGCGGTTCGTCGTACCAACCGTCCGGCATCGCCCGCATCATCGCCGGATTGTGGAAGCCCACAGCCTGCTTGATGAGCGTGAAGCCCTCTTTGGCCTCTTTCATTTGGGCAACGTTATCAGCGTAGTCCTGCGGCGTCTGGCCCTTCATGGGAAAACGGACGCCGCCGTTGTAACCGCAGACGCGGTCGCGGATCTTGCCGCCGAGCAGCTTATACACCGGCACGCCCGCGGCCTGTCCGGCGATATCCCACAGGGCGATCTCGATTGCGCTCACCGCGGAGCCCCACGGCTTGAACGCGCCCATGCGCCGGATCTTCGTCATCACGCGCGCGACGTCGGTCGGGTCCTCGCCCAGCAGGTAATCCTTGTAGAAGAGCACCATCGGCTTGAGGTAGGGCTTGGCGGATTCCGCCTGCCCGTATCCCGAGATGCCCTTGTCGGTGACGATGCGGACCACCGGGTTGCGGCCGATGATTGCGCAACGCAGGTCCGTGATCTTGATCTTTCCGACGCCTGAGCGTGTCTGGCTATTTCCGTATCGGGTCGCAAACGACGTTGCGGCCGCGGCTCCCGAGAGCGATCCGAGAAGTTTTCTTCGCGTCCAGTTAGTCATGAGTTCCTCCCATCCGGCTGTTGGCGGACTCATTGTACATCGGGGCGCAATGGCCGTGGGCTGCGTCCGCGTCAGGCTTCGGACAGGAAGGCTTCGAACAGCCGGCGATGCTCCGCGAAACGCAATTGATCTTCCGGATGCCACTGCACCGCGATGGCGAAGCGGCGATCGGGCCGCTCGATCCCTTCGATCACACCGTCGGGTGCGACTGCCGAAACGATGAGCCCTTCGCCTACCGCAGAGACCGCCTGGTGGTGCCGCGAATTGACGGCCAGTTCCGTGCCGCCCGTGATCTTCGCGAGCCAGGTGGCTTTGCTGACCGCAACCTGGTGCGCGGGAAGCGAAGCATCCGCCGGGCGCATCTCGTGGCCTTCGATGTGCTGCACGAGTGTTCCTCCGGAATGCACGACGTTGAACAACTGCATGCCGCGGCAGATGGCGAGCACCGGCAGATCGAGCTCCAGCGCTTCGCGAAGCGCTCCGATCTCCAGACTGTCGCGGGCATCGTCAGGGGGGTGCGTGCGCGGTTCGGGCGTTCGGCCGTAGAGGCTCGGGTTCACATCATTGCCGCCGGTGATCAGCAGCCCCCCGAAACCATCGAGCGAGACCAGTCCATCGGCCGGCGAGACTGCCACCGGCTCGGCGCCCAACGCACGAATGGCGTCCGCGTACGGCGGCAGTTTGGCGGGGTTCGAATAGGTAATCGCAATGCGCTTCATTCGGCCTTTTTATGATAAGCGAAACACCTCGTACGTTATACTCATCCAAATGGTCAGCGGTCGCGACGAAGCGGATCTCCAGCATTTCGGGTATGCCCAATCACTTTTCCGCAACATGGGCGGATTTTCGAATTTCGCGATTTCGTTTTCCATCATCTCGATCCTTACCGGCGCGGTCACGCTCTACGGCTATGGCCTGGAGATGGGCGGTCCCCTCGAAATGTCGCTCGGATGGCCCATCGCAACGGTTTTCACGCTGACGCTGGCGGCCAGCATGGCGGAACTCTGCTCGGCCTATCCGACCGCGGGCGCCATGTATCACTGGGCGACAGCGCTCGGCGGCGTGGGCTGCGGATGGTTCGTGGCGTGGCTGAACATCATCGGGCTGATTGCCGCGCAGGCCGGCATCAACTATAGCTGCGCGCAATTCATACTGCCGTTTCTCGGAATTCCGGTTTCTCCGCGCAACGTGTTCCTGATGTTCGCCTTCACCCTGGCCGTACATGGTGCGATCAACCACTACGGAGTGCGGCTGGTGGCCATCCTGAACAACTTCAGCGTCGGGGTCCACGTGCTTGGAGTCGCGGCGATCGTGGTAGCGCTGTTTTGGATGGCGCCGCTTCAGCCGGTTGGATTCCTGGTCAAGGGAGTTAACTCGAACGGGACGTCGCCGTACTTCTGGGGTTTCCTGCTGGGTCTCTTACAGGCGCACTGGACTTATACGGGCTTCGACGGCTCGGCACACATGGCCGAGGAAACGCACAATGCCCGGCGCACGGCGCCCTGGGGAGTGGTGATTTCAGTGGCGGTCTCGGGCGTGGTGGGATACTGCCTGCTGCTGGCGCTCACGCTGGCGATTCACGATATCCCCGGTGTGCTCGCTGCCAAAGATGCACAAGGCAATTCGATTCCGGCCGCCATTGCCGTGCTCGATTCGGCGCTCGGGGCGAAGGCCGGCAATGCCATGGGCGCGCTGGCCTCGATGGCGATGTGGTTCTGCGGCCTTTCCTGCGTGACCTCGGCCTCGCGTGCGCTCTTTTCGCTGGCGCGTGATGGCGGCGTGCCGCTGAGCGGATTCCTCGGCAGGATTAACCGCCGCCACATGACGCCCGGTCCGGCCATCTGGACCATCGTGCTGGCAAGCGCCGCGGCCATGCTCTGGACCGGAGCGATTCCCGTGGTGACGTCGCTCAGCACCGTGGCACTCTACCTGGCCTATGTGATTCCTGTGGCGCTCGGGTTGCGCGCGCGCCTGGCAGGATCCTCGTGGCCGCAAGCAGCAGTGTGGTCGCTGGGCAAGATGGGACCGGCCGTGAATGTAGTGGCCGTGGTCTACACAGCGTTTATCGCGGTGGTGCTGGTGATGCCGCCCAACGTCCTCGCACTGAAGACGCTCGTGGGCGTCCTGGTTGTGCTGCTCGCGATCTACCTGGTGGAGGTCCGGCGCAAATTCAAAGGACCCAACTGGATCCACGATGCGGCCGCCGGCTCGATCAGCCCTGTGTCCGCGTCCGGATATGAAAGCTCTTCGGACGCGTAAGGTAGCGGTAGCCAAGGTGTGACAGCGTGCATCCATGGCCGCTGTCTTTTATCCCTACCCAGGCAAGCTCGGGGTCGAGATAGTCGCAGCGATTCACGTATACGGTGCCCGCATTGGTCTGGTTGGCGAGCGCCTCGCCGCGCGCGATCTCTTCGGTCCAGATGGATGCCGTGAGGCCGTAAGGACTGTCGTTCATCAGGCGCACCGCTTCGTCATCGTTCGCTACCGGCATGATGCCGATGACCGGTCCGAAGCTCTCCTCGCTCATCACGCTCATTGCGTGATCGACGTTCACCAGCACGGTCGGCTCGAAGTAGTAGCCGGGTCCGGGCAGGCGATGCCCGCCGATCAGAACCTTCGCGCCGCGTTCCACTGCTTCCTTGACCTGCGCTTCCACAGTGTCGACGCCTTTGCGCTGGGCTAAAGGTCCGACGACGGTCGATTCGTCCTCCGGGTGGCCGACCTTGTACTTCGTCACCTCGGCGACATAGGCGTCCACGAACCGCTGATAGAGAGGCTGGGCAACGTAGATCCGCTCGACGGCGCAGCAGCTCTGCCCCGCGTTGTAGAAGGCGCCATCCACCAGGTTTTCGACGGCGAAGCAAAAGTTCGCATCGTCGCGTACGTAAGCCGGGTCCTTGCCGCCCAGTTCCAGGCCCATATCGAGCAACTGCGCGGAGGCCGCGCGATACACCTCGCGGCCGCCCTCGACCGATCCCGTGAACGAAATGAAATCCACCGCGCGCGCATCGATGAGCTTGCGCACTGTCGCGTGATCCACGTGGACCGATGCGACCAGGTCACGCGGTACGGGCGTTTTCGGCAAGCGCTTCGCGGAATGCGTCGCCGCACAGCGGGGTCAGGCGTGCGTGCTTGAGGAGTACCGCATTGCCCGCCACCAGCGCCGGAATCACCACGTTCACGGCGATCAGTAACGGGTAATTCCAGGCGGGGATGTCGAGTACGATGCCCAAAGGCTCATGCCGGATGAAGCGCTGGAAACCTTCTTTAGGGGGAAGGGCTTCATCGCGAAGCGCCGCGCCGGCGAGGCAGAGCATCGTACGTGCCCGGTCGAGCGTCGTATCCACTTCGCGGCGTGCCTGCGAGAGCGGCTTGCCCATCTGCCGGGTGAGGTCGAGCGCGATCTGCTCCTTCATCGCGCCGAACGTCTCGATAAACGGCCGGCACGCTTCGATGCGCTTCTCGACCGGCACCTCGCGCCACTCGCGTTGAGCCGCCCGCATCCGCGTGAGAATCGATTCCAACTCCGCGCCGGACGTGGCTTCCACCGTGCGCCACTCCGCTTGGGTTGCCGGATTGACCAGCTTCCAGGAACTCTCGGCCATCTACCAGCTCTCCTCGTAGAGTCTCAACAGGTCTGCTTCCGTGCACGGGCGGGCGTTGGTGCGATGGCAGGAATCGTCGAACGCCTTGTGCGCCAGGGCAGGGAAGCTCTCCCGCGGAATTCCATGTCCGCGAAGGCCGCGCTCGATCCCGAGCCGCTCGATCATGCATTCGACTTCACTCACCGCTTTTGCCGCGGCCTGCGCCTCGGTCATTTCGCGGACCGGCACGCCGAACAATCCGGCCAGGCGGGCGTAATGCGGCTGCGCGGCTTCCAGGTTGAACCGCATGACGGCGGGCAGGCACAACGCGTTCGCCAGCCCGTGATGCAGTCCGAACTCGGTCGAAAGCGGATGCGCCAGCGAGTGCGTGGCGCCCAGATCCTTCTGAAATGCGATCGCCCCCATGCTCGCCGCGATCAGCATGTAGCCGCGAGCTTCGATGTCGCTGCCCTGCCGTGTGGCGCGCTCCAGGTAGCGGATGCAGAGTTCCAGCCCGTGAATGGCAATGGCATCGCAAATCGGATGGAACGACGGGCAAGTCAGCGATTCCAGGCAATGCGTGAACGCATCCATGCCCGTGGCCGCGGTGAGAAATGGCGGCAGCCCCACCGTTGCTTCGGGATCGAGAATGGCCCGCTTCGGCATCAGCCACGGGCTGAAGATGATGATCTTGCGGCCGAGTTCATGCGAAGTGATGACGGACGAACGCCCGACTTCGCTGCCTGTGCCGGCCGTGGTGGGTATCGCCAGGATCGGGTCGTACGGCCCCTTCATCCGCTCCATGCCACCGGCCTGCCATTCGAGATCGGCCAGCGCGCCATCATGTTTCGCCATCACCACGACGGCCTTGGCGACATCGAGCGCGCTACCGCCGCCCAGCCCGATGGCGCCATCGCAGCCCGCCGAACGGTAGATGGCAGTCGCGTCCAGAACGTCCTGCTCCACGGGGTTGCCATGCACGCCGGCGAAGACTTCGAAGGGCACATTACCGCTCTTCAGTGCGGAGACAACGGAATCGAACACTGGCGTGGCACGCACACCGGGGTCGGTCACCAAAAGAGGGTTGTGGACACCGGTCTCTTCCAGGCAGACCGGCAGGTTCCGGACGGCTCCGGATCCGAACACGATTCTGGTTGGAAACGAAAAACTACTGAGTTGATCGAACATCTCCCTCCCGTCTTATTGGAGCATGCCATGGGCCGCGATTGAGTGAGTTTCGGATGGCGCTGCGGCTGTTGAAAGTTCTGCAAAACTCTCGTTGACATTCTATAACTACTGGGATATTATCGCAATAAATTTTCAATGGTTGCAAAAACCAGATTGAACGATGTTGCCCGTCATGTAGGGGTCTCGGCGAGTACTGTTTCGCGCGTGTTGAACGGCGTCTCCGGAGTTAGTGAAGCCACGCGGCGCAAAGTGCTCGAGGCCGTGCGTCAGTTCGATTTTCGTCCTGCCGTGTCGCAGGACGGCGCCCGCGCCCAGCCGGTTGATCGGCCTGTTGATGCCGGCAGAGGCTGAGTCCTGGGGCGTGCGTACGAACTTTACGGAGCAGGGATTGAGAGCGATCAACGACACGGCGGCGCTTTGTAATTACGCTGCAATGTTAGGGGCGTATCATCCATCGTTAGGGCGTAAAGCGGAAGACGAAATGATCGCCCGCCGTGAGTTTGCGGGTGTGCTGCTCTTCCGTACGGGTGATGAGCTTCGCGATACCGAGCCGTTTCGCGAGCGCGATATTCCATTTCTCATCGTAAATCGGCTGCTTCCGGGGACGGGTTTGAACTACATTGGCCCGGACCATGTGAAGGTGGCGCTCGCTGCGACCGAGCACCTGCTGCAAAACGGTTATCGGCGCATCGGGCTCCTTTCCGGCAGCACACGGTACAGCAGCCATCGTGCGTATCAGCAGGCGTTCCAGGAAGCGCACGCTGCGGCGGGTTTGAAGGTAGATCCGTCACTCATCACCGAAATCGAACTCAATCTGGAAGGCGGCTATGCAGGCACACGCCGCCTGATGGAACTATCCACGCGGCCGGAAGCTCTGGTCGTGACGGGCGATCGCGCATCGCTTGGCTGTCTGAAGGCGTTGAACGATCTCAAACTCAGGGTCCCCAAAGATGTGGGTGTAGTTGCGATGGACGGCACCTCGGAGACGGCATTCGCCAGTCCGGCGCTGACCGCGGTAGAGATTCCGTGGTACGACATGCTGGCGCTGGGAGCGCGATTGCTGATCGATCTCATCGAGCACCGGCCGCCCATCGAACAAATTGGGGTTTCGTATGCGACGCGGCTGGTGGTTCGTGAATCCACGCTGATCCGGCGAGCGCCGCATTCGAACAAATAGTAACTGCGGGAACCGTTATCAAGCTGAAGAGGGGAAATTCATGAGAGCGATATGGAAAGCTGCGGCTATCCTTGCCATTGTGCCCGCCGCGCTGGTGGCGCAATCCACGTTCGGCACCATCCTGGGGACTGTCACCGATACGTCCGGTTCGCTCGTCCCGAATGCGAAGATCACGATTACCAATGAAGGGCAGAATACCTCCCGCTCGACGGTAAGCGATGCGCTGGGCAACTACGAAGCCTTGAACCTGAAGGCGGGCAGCTATTCGGTGCTCACGGAGGCCGCGGGTTTCCGCGTCGCCAAGGTGACGCAACTCGAACTCGACGCGCGGCAGACGCTGCGTGTGAACGTGGTCCTCGAAGTCGGTGCGGTCACCGAGACCCTGAACATCTCCGCCGCCGCGGCGGTCGTGACCACGGATACGGCCGCGGTCGCCTCGTCGTTCGGTACCAATGAAGTGCTGGAACTTCCGGTGAACTACCGCGGAGCGGGCAGCACCAGTCCGCTGCGCACGCTCGCCTACCTTCCCGGCGTGCAGAGCGATAACAGTTACAACTTTTCCGTACAGGGCGCCCTGCCCGCGCAGACCGAGGTTTCGCTCGACGGAATTTCTACCGTGAGCACCGCGTCGAATACGCCCCAGAGCCACCTGTTTCCTTCGGTGGACGGTATCTCGGAAATGAAGGTGCAGGCCGTCGGCAATAACGCCGAGTTCGCGCAGGTGGGAGACATCTCCACCACTTCCCGCGGCGGCGGCAACGATTTTCACGGCGCGGCCTACGATTACCTGCAGAATCGCCAGTTCGACGCAACGGCCTTCGGCGCCACGTCGAAGCCGCAAAAGACTGCCAACGATTTCGGCGGCAGCCTGGGCGGACGGATCATCCGGAACCGCACCTTCTTCTTCACCGATTTCGAAGACATGCAGTACCGCACGGGATCCAGCCTGCAGTTGACGGTCCCGACCGCGTTGCAGCGTGCCGGCGATTTCAGCGCACAGCCCGGCACGACCGTGGCGGACCTTTCCGGCAACCCCTATCCGGGGAACAAGATTCCCGACTTCGATGCTGAGCCCCGTCACCCAGAAGGTTCTGCCATTCTATCCGCTGCCGAACTACGGTTCGAGTACCGTGCAGCAGTCCTCCAACTACCGCGCCAACGCGGCCAATCCAACCACTTCATGGCAGTACGACGCCCGCATCGATCAGGTGCTGACCAGCAAGCAGTCCATCTTCGGACGCCTGAGCTGGAAGGATCAGAACACCACGTCGCCGATTGCTTTCGTGCTGCCTTCGAGCACGTCCTATAACAACAGCCGCAGCGTGGTGATCTCGCACAACTACACCATCAGCGCGAACGTTCTGAACGAGTTCCGTTTTGGGTTGGCCAACAACAATAGCGCCACGTCTTACGGATTCGATGGCAAGGCGATCACGCAGACCTTCGGCCTGCAGAACCTTCCGCCGCTCACGTTCAACGGCATAACCGGGTTTTCTTTCAGCGGGTCAACGTCGGGCTTCGGATACGGAAAGGCCGGCTTCACCTTCTCACATAGCTATCAGTGGAATGACAATCTGACCTGGGTGAAAGGCCGTCACACCTTGAAGTTCGGTACGGACGTTCGCCGCCTGCGCGCACAGACGGCCCTCGGATTCTCCGGCAGCGACAACTATGGATCCTTCGCTTTCGACGGCCGCTATACGGGTTCGGATATCGCTGACTTCCTGGTCGGCGTGCCCTACCAATCGACTTATGACAACGTGAACCAGGACAACGACGGCATCTCTTGGATTGTTGGCGCCTACGCGCAGGATAGCTTCCGCGTGAATTCGAAGCTGACCCTCGAATACGGTGTCCGTTGGGAAGTGCATCCCCCATATACGGACACTGGGTCGGATATTACCAATTTCGATCGCTCCGTTCCGCTTACCGGACGCGTCATCATTCCGGATACCCAGCACGCAGTGGACATTACGGCCCCGGGCTTCCTGCAATCGATCAACGCCTGCCCCGGCCCGTCGTGGAATGGCATCCCTTGTACGCCTTTTCTGCAATCGGACAAGGCGGGCTGGCCGGCCACGCTTCGTTTCACGCAATGGAAGGATTTCAATCCTCGCTTCGGCTTCGCCTATCGCCCGTTCGACAACAATAAGACCGTCATTCGCGGCGGCTTCGGGCGGTACACCATGACGATCCTCGGCGATGTGTTCTACTCACTGACGGGCATCAGCAGTTCCGACGTTCGCTCCTTTACGAACAACGTAGTCAACGGTGTGCCCCTGTTCCAATTGCCGCAGATCAATACCTCCGGCAACGGTGTCACATCCAGCGCTTATGGACAGGCATACTTCGGCACGGCCAACGATCCCAACTTCAAAGACCCCTACTCGATGCAGTGGAGCCTCAGCGGCGAGCGGGATCTCGGCTGGAACAGCGGCCTCCGCGTTTCCTATATCGGCCTGCGCTCGGTGCAGTTGCCGTGGGCGCCCGACCTCAATCAGCCGCTGCCTTCGACCACTCCGTATGCTTCGCGCCCGCTGACCGATCGGCCTTTCCCATACTGGAGCCGCATTTACAGCCGCGATACCGGTGCCAATGCGCTGTATGACTCGATGCAGGTGGAGTTCACGCACCATACCCGCAGCGGTCTGACGATGAACAGCTCCTGGACCTGGGCGAAGAACGTGGGCGATGCAGCGGGTCCTGCACCCACTGGCTGGTCGAGCGGTACCGGCGGCGGCCGTGTTACGAACTCGCTCTGCCGCCGTTGCGACAGCGGCAATATCACGTTCACCCGCCGGCACCGCTGGCTGACCTCGGCGGTCTACGATCTGCCGTTTGGCCGCGGCCGGCGCTTCGGCGCAAACATGAGCCGCACTGCCGATGCGTTTGTCGGCGGCTGGCGCTGGAGCAATATCCTGGTGCTGCAGACCGGCCCGTATTTCAGCCCGACGATGAGCGGCGGCGATCCTTCCGGCACGAACGCCACGGCACGCGGCACGCAGAGACCGGACGCGGTCGGTACCGATCCGCTACTCTCCAATCCGACGGCTTCCGCCTTTTGGAATGCCGGCGCGTTCGTCTGTCCGGGTCGCGTCCCCGGGGCATCTAACCAGTACAACTGCAACGTGACGATCGGCCGTTTCGGCAACGCCGGTGTCGGCACCCTGGTCGGTCCGGGAACCTTCAATTTGAATTCCGCGATCGGCAAGGACTTCCACGTGACCGAGAGGGCCAAGCTGAAGTTTGAGGCCTCGTTCACCGATGTGCTGAACCACGTGAACCTCGCAGATCCTGGTACCAACGTCACCAGCATCAGCTTCGGAGTAGTAACCAGCGCCCGCGGCGCCGATAGTGGAGGTAACCGGGTCGGCCAGTTCGCGCTACGCTTGGAGTTCTGACGTCTGAGTCGCGGGCGGCGGAAGAGTAGCGCCGCCGCCCGCATCGATACACGAATGCTCACGATAGACGAACTCCGCGCCCGCGTGGAAAAGGGCGAAATCGATACGGTCCTGCTGTTGTTCACGGACATCTATGGCCGCCCGCTCGGCAAGCGGCTGGACGCCGGCTTTTTCCTCGAGAATGCGGAAAGCGGCACGCACGCCTGCGACTATCTGCTGACCGTCGACATGAATATGGAGCCCGTGCCGGGTTATCGTCTCGCCAGTTGGGAGCGCGGCTACGGCGATTTCCACATGGCGCCGGACCTCGCGACCCTGCGAGTTGCCAGTTGGCTCGATCGGACTGCGATGGTGACTTGCGATCTGTACCAGCGCGATTCTCACGAGTTGGTCGCCGAGGCGCCGCGGTCCATTCTGCGCCGCCAGATCGAAAAGGCCGGGGCTATGGGCTATCAGCCGATGGTCGGCTCCGAGCTCGAGTACTACATATTTAATGCTTCTTACCGCAAGGCCGAGGAGCAGGGCTACGCGGGTCTGCAGCCCGCCGGCTGGTACCTGGAGGATTATCACGTTCTGCAGGGGACGCGCGAGGAGTCGCTGAACGGCGCGGTGCGACGGCACCTCGCGAAATCGGGGATTCCCGTGGAGTGCTCGAAGGGCGAGTGGGGCCGCGGCCAGCATGAGCTTAACGTCCGATATGCGGACGCGTTGCGCATGGCCGACAATCATGCCGTCTTCAAGCAGTGCTTTAAGGAGGTGGCAGACGGGCTGGGCATCGCGGTCACTTTCATGGCCAAGTACGACAGCGCCCAGGCCGGTTCGAGCTGCCATGTCCACTTCAGCCTCTGGCAGCACGGCAAGAGCGCGATGCCCGGCGACCGGCACCTCGGCCCGATCCAATCGAGCGACGTGTTCCGCTGGTTTTTGGGCGGCTGGATCGCACACGTCCCCGAGTTCATGGTGTTCTACGGGCCCACCGTCAACTCCTACAAGCGTTTCCGCTCCGGTTCCTGGGCGCCGACGCGCCTCGGCTGGAGCTACGACAATCGCACCGCGAGTTTCCGCGTAGTCGGCCACGGACAGAGCTTGCGCATCGAGTGCCGTATTCCCGGCGCGGACTGTAACCCGTACCTCTGTTTTGCCGCCGCCCTCGCTTCCGGGCTCGACGGGATCGCGCGTAAGATCGAGCCGCCGGCGATTTTCGAAGGCGATGTCTACGCCGCGAAATCGCTGCCCACGATTCCCGCTACATTGCGCGAGGCCACGGCGCTGTTCGAATCAAGCGAATTCGTCCGCGAGGCGCTCGGCGATCCAGTTGCCGAACACTACGCGCACTTTTTCCGCACCGAGCAGGAAGCGTTCGATGTGGCTGTTACGGATTGGGAGCGCCGCCGGTACTTCGAGCAGATCTAGCTCCCACTATCCCGCGACGTCGCCGTAGAACTTCCAACTGGGCTCGTAATTCCGGTCGACCTTTTGGCCATTGATGGCCAGCCGGACCATCTCCACCGGCATGTTGCCCTGCTGGTAAAGAGCGTCGTGAAAGGCGCGGTTCGTCATCTTTCCCGAACCGACCATCTCCTTATGGAGCGCGTAGAATTCGAGCGCGCCCAGCATGTACGCGCATTGGTAGATGGGCGGATACGACCCATTGAATGAGCGCCGGACTTCGCCCTCGGCGTTGGCCTTCTCGAAGCCCACGCGGTCGATCAGGAACTGTACGCACTCGGTAGCCTTCATCTTCTCCAGATGAAAGCTCAGCGAGAAGATGATGCGGGCGCAGCGATGCATCCGCCAGAAGAGCGCGCCGGCCCGCTGCTCCGGCGTGTGCGTGAAGCCCAGGTCCCACATCAGCATCTCCCAATAGAACGCCATGCCCTCGGTCCAGAATGGAGTGGAGAACAGCGAGCGGTACGTGCGATACCGCTGGGTCATGTACTGCTGCATGTGGTGGCCGGGAATCAGTTCATGGAAGACCGTGGCGCGCGCGAAGAACATGTTGTTGCCGCGCATCGTCTCCATGCGCTGCTCGATGGTCTGTGAACTGGCGGGCGAGGAGACCTGAATGACCGAGCCGCCCAGGAAGAACGGCGATACGAGCTGCCCCTCCGGAGTGATCGCCTCTTCCCAGTAGTCCTGCTTGACGAGCTCGGGAATGGTGACTAGCTCGTGCTTTTCCAGATACTCGACGGCCTCCCGGGAGAGGTCACGCACCAGGTAGATCATCTGGCCCGGCTCGACGTACTTGTTCTTGACTGCTTCGAGCGCCTTCTTCCAGTCGTTGCCGAACCCCATCTCGTTGGAAGCGCGCAGCATCTCTTTGTCGCACCAGGCAAATTCGCGCTGTGCCAGGGCGACGAGCTGCTCGGGCGTGTAGGCGATCATCGCCGTGCGGAGCGCCTCGAGCAACGCTTCGCGCCCGGCGGGACCGACTCCCGAAAGTTCCTCGTCGCTGCCCAGGAGGCCGTTCGATCGCCACGTCCCACCGCGGCCGCCACCGCCGCCCGGTCCACGACCGCCGCCGAAGCCGCCGCGTCCGCCGAATTCTACGGCTTCGAGAGTGCCTCCTACTCCCGAGGTCTTGTGCAGAAGCTCCGCGTGAGCTTCGATCGCCGCGTCCGCCTTCCGGTAGCTCGCCTCCGTCCACCAGACGAATTTGGGGTCGTAGAGCGCGTAGAAGTTATACCAGACGCGCATCGCCGAACGCAGGAGGGCCAGCCGCTGGGCCGCGCGATTCATCGCCGGGGTTCCTTTCGCACCGCTGAGCAGGTCCCTGGCGACGGCGATCTCCTTCAGCATCTTTTCGAGGGCCAGCGCGCACTTCTGGCCGTCGACGGTGTCCATGCGGCGCCGCGCCTCTTCAAACCCGATGATGGTCTGCTGGAACGCAATCAGGGCGGCGACTTCGCCTTCCTTCTCTTTTTCGGCGAGCAGTGCCTTCTGCTCCTGGAGCAGCCGGCTGCGCAGCAGCAGGTAGTCCACTTTGCCCGGCTGGCTGAGGGCGTCGAACCGGATCTCTTCGAGCAGCCGCAATTGCCCGGAGTAGAATTTCTCGAGCGCCGTCTGGCGTACCGCCGACCCGGGCAAAGGACAGACGCGCTCATAATCGCGCAATTCCACCGAATACCGCTCGATGACGGGCCGCAGCTCGCTGGTTCCGGCATCGAGCGGCGTGCCATCGGCCGCCAGGGTGCAGTTGCAGGCATCCGCCTTGGCCGGGCCCGCGGGCTGCGTTTTCGAAACGCCCTTCTGCGCCTCGACGAGAGCGGGAGCGAGCCCGCCGGCGCCCATCAGAGTGAGCAGACGGCGACGGCCGAAATTACGGGTCATGTTTTCCATCTCGAGATATACCTGAATGAATTTGGCCTCGCCATTATAGCTCCCTTGCCGCCAGGAGCCTCCACGGACGGGTGGCGGGCCGAATCCGGATACAATGAAGACAGTGTCTGGGAAAACCTTCTACATCGAAACCTTCGGCTGCCAGATGAATGCGCACGACTCCGAAAAAGTCGTCGGCACCCTTCTGGCGCAGGGCTACGAACAGGTTCCCAACCCCGAACAGGCCGAGCTGGTGCTGTACAACACCTGCAGCATCCGCGATAAGGCCGAACAGAAAGTCTTCAGCCGCCTGCAGAACTTCAAACGAGAGGCAGGCAAGGGTAAGATCTTCGGGGTTCTGGGATGCGTCGCGCAACAGGAGGGCGAAAAGATCTTCGACCGCGCGCCGCACGTCAGCCTGGTCGCCGGCTCGGCCAGTTATACCCGCCTCGGCGAGATGCTGGTGCAGCTAGAGAGCGGCAACCGCCGCGTCACCGGGCTGAGCCTCGAGACGGACGAAACGTTCGATACCCCCTTCACGCGCCGCGACAATCCCCACCGCGCCTATCTCACGATCATCGAAGGCTGCGACAAGTTCTGCGCTTACTGCGTGGTGCCGTTTACGCGGGGTCCCGAGCGCAGCCGTACCTCGGAGAGCGTCCTGGCCGAGGCCAGGGGCCTTGCCGAGCGCGGCTACACCGAAATCCAACTCCTCGGGCAGAACGTCAACAGTTACCGCGACCCCTCGCCCGCCGGCTGGGATTTCGCCACCCTGCTCGCCCGGGTCGCCGAGGTCCCCGGCATTCGCCGCGTCCGTTATACCACGTCGCACCCGCGCGATTTCGTCAAGAGCATCGTGGAGGCCATGGACGCCAACCCGGTGCTGTGCGACCATGTGCACCTGCCGGTTCAGTCCGGGTCGAGCAAGGTGTTGGCCGCCATGGACCGCCTTTATACGCGCGACGAATACATGCGCCGCATCGACTGGCTGAAGTCCGCCCGGCGCAAGTACTCCATCACCACCGACATTATCGTCGGCTTCCCCGGCGAAACCGAAGAGGATTTCGAGCAGACGCTGCAACTGATGGACGAGGTCGAGTACGATTCGGCGTTCACCTTCAAGTACTCCCCCCGGCCGAACACTGCGGCGCTCGATATGGGCGACCGCATCGCCGAGGAGGAGAAGACGCGGCGGCTGATGATCCTGCAGGAACGGCAGCGCGCCATCCAGATCCGCCGCAATGCGGAGCTGATTGGCCAGGTCCGCGAGGTGCTGGTGGAAGGCCGGAACCAGGCTCTCGGCCAGTGGATCGGCCGTACCTCCGACAATCGGACACTCAACTTTACGCATCCCGATACCAACGGCAAGTCGCTGATCGGAACGTACTTGCCCGTACTGGTGACGCGCTCCGGCCCCAACTCCTTAGTGGGGGAAAGCTCAACTGTGGTGTAATTGTAAGAGGGCGCTATGGAAGTTGAGATGAAGATTCGGGGGTTGATGATGGACCCCGTCACCAATATGCCTATCGTCATCCTGAAGGATGTCGCGGGCAACACCGTCCTCCCGATCTGGGTTGGTGTGTACGAGGCCAACGCCATTGCGCTGGAGATCGAGAAAGTCTCGACTCCCCGGCCCATGACGCACGACCTCATCAAGAGCCTGTTGCTGGGGCTGAATACCAACCTGCGCAAAGTGGTGGTGAGCGATCTGAAGGATGACACCTTCTACGCCATCATCTGGCTCGATCGCGATGGCGACCTGATCAGCGTCGATTCGCGGCCGAGCGACGCACTGGCCCTTGCCCTGCGGCTCGATTGCCCCATTTACGTGGAAGAGAGCGTCCTCAAATCTTCGAAAGTGGCTTCTTCGGTTTCGGACAAAGTCAACAATAACGAAGAGCTGCGGCGCTGGCTCGAAGGCCTCAATGACGAGGACCTGGGCCGCTACAAGATGTGAGCCCCGAGATTCTCGCGCGGCTGGCAAGCCTGAATATCCAACTGCTTTCTGAAGGAACCGGATTTTGCGTTCTGGCGCGTGAAAACTGCGTGGCCGTCGTGCAGGTGCGCCAGGAGGCGGTCGCAGTCGGAAGCTCGGGCATAATGACGGAATCGGGCCTCGCGTACCTGATGTGGCGCGAGGGGCGGCCGGTGCTGGCTTCGCATGGCGGCCTGGAAACTCCCGCCGCGCCGGAGCAGGTTGAGGCCGTGCAACAATTCTCAGCGGATTTGAAACAAGCGCTTCCATGACGATTGACGAACAACTCACGTACCTGCGCAAGGGGATGGCGGAGATCATCCGCGAAGAGGATCTGCGCGAGCGCCTGGTCCAGTGCGAGAAGACCGGCCGCAAGCTGCGCGTGAAAGCGGGCTTTGACCCCACCGCGCCCGACCTGCACCTGGGCCACACCGTGCTCCTGCGCAAGATGCGGCATTTCCAGGACCTTGGCCACACCGTCATCTTCCTCATCGGCGATATGACCGGCATGATCGGCGACCCGACAGGCCGGAACGTCACCCGCCCGCCGATGACCCGGGAAGCGATCGAACGCAACGCCGAGACTTATAAGGCCCAGGTCTTCAAAATCCTCGATTCCGAAAAAACCGAAGTCCGCTTCAATAGCGATTGGCTCGGCAAACTGCGCTGGGAAGACGTCATCCGCCTGTTTTCGAAATACACCGTGGCCCGCATCCTGGAGCGCGACGATTTCGCCAAGCGCTACAAGGAAGGCGTGGCGATCTCGATGCACGAGCTGATGTACCCGCTCGCGCAGGCCTATGACTCCGTGGCTCTCGAAGCCGACGTCGAGATGGGCGGCACCGACCAGAAGTTCAACCTCCTGGTGGGCCGCGAGATCCAGAAGGATTTCGGCCAGCCGCAGCAGATTGTCGCCACCGTGCCGATCCTCGAAGGCCTGGACGGCGTCAACAAGATGTCGAAATCGCTCGGCAACTACATCGGGATCACCGAGCCGCCCGAGGTCATGTTCCGCAAGGTCATGCAGGTGAGCGACGATCTGATGTGGCGTTACTACCTGCTGCTGACCGATTCGAGCGAGACGGAGATCGCGCGAATGCAGCGCGAAATGCACCCCATGGACGCGAAGATCGCCCTCGGCAAGCACATCGTGAACGACTTCCACAGCGCCGCCGACGCCCAAGCAGCGGCTGAGGTCTTCAACCGCGTGGTGCGCCAGAGGGAGGTGCCTGAGGATATCCCGGAAGGCGCCCTTCCGGAAGGTGTCACCAAGGACGGCGCCATCCGGATCGACAAACTGCTGCCGAAGATCGGTCTCGCGGACTCCGTCACCGACGCCGTCCGCAAGCTGAAGGCGGGCGCCGTCGAAGTGAACGGCGAGAAGGTCAAAGATCTCGCAATTCCTCCGGCCGACCTCCTCATCCAGGTCGGCAAGCACTGGCGCCGGGTGAAGCTGCAGTAATGGAATCTTGCAGATAGCATTCGGTTTGCGATAAAAATCTCAAATCTGTTCGATAGAAACTTCCGCTTTGTCGCCCCCTGGTCCGGCAGAGGACAATAGACCTTATTTGCGCCAAAAATTAGACCACTATAGGGGTTTGAAACGATGAATCGCAGAATCAGTGCGGCTTTACTGATGATGGCACCGGCAGCGCTGCTGGCGCAGACCAGCACGGACGCCAGGATTGCATCGGTCGAGGCGGCAGTCAAATCCGCGCAAAGCGCAGGCGACAATGCCTGGATGCTGGTGTGTGCCGCGCTGGTATTGATGATGACCGGCCCCGGACTGGCCCTGTTCTACGGGGGCCTGGTACGGAGGAAGAACGTCCTCGGCACGATGATGCAGAGCTTCGTTCTGATGGCCGTCGTCACCGTCCTGTGGGCGTTAGTCGGATATAGCCTGGCATTCGGCTCGGGCACGCCGTTTTTCGGCGACCTGCGGTACGCCTTCCTGAACGGAGTGGGCAGTCGACCCCAACCCGGATTACGCGGGAACCATTCCGCAGTCCACATTCATGATCTACCAGTTGATGTTCGCCATCATTACGCCGGCCCTGATCTCGGGAGCCTTTGCCGAGCGCATGAAGTTCAGCGCCATGCTGCTGTTCACCGTGCTGTGGAGCCTGATTGTCTACTTCCCGATGGCGCATATGGTCTGGGGGAAGGGCGGACTGCTGAACGCATTCCTGGGCGGGCGCTTCCCGTGCCTGGATTTCGCGGGGGGCACGGTAGTTCATATCACCTCGGGAGTCTCGGCCCTGGTTTGTGCCTTGTATCTCGGCAAGCGCCTGGGGTATCCGGCGCAGCCGATCAAGCCGCATAGCCTGGTGCTCAGTTTCATCGGCGCCTGCATGCTGTGGGTGGGGTGGTTCGGATTCAACGCGGGCAGCGCTCTGGCGGCCTCGGGCCTGGCCAGCAGCGCCTTCGTGGCTACGCACTTCGGTGCGGCCGCGGCGACCCTGGGATGGATGGCGGCAGAATGGATGGTGAACGGAAAGCCGAGCATACTCGGCGGGATTTCCGGGTGCGTCGCCGGCCTGGTGGCGATCACGCCGGCTTCGGGATTCGTCAAGCCGTTCCCGGCCCTGCTGATCGGGGCCTGCGCGGGCGTGTTCTGCTTCTTCATGGTCACCACGGTGAAGTCGAAGTTCGGGTATGACGATTCGCTCGACGCGTTCGGCGTTCACGGCTCGGGCGGCACGCTGGGCGCTATTCTCACGGGCGTGTTCGCTACCAACGCGATCAACCAGGGACTTCGGGATTCCGCCGGAAAACTGATGCCGCTCGGACTGGGTCGACGGAAACGGGCAGCAGGTGTTGAATCAGATCATCGGATGCCTCGTCGCCTGGGTCTTGGCGATCGTCGGGACGCTGGTCATCCTGAAGATCTGCGACATGACGGTGGGCTTGCGGGTGCGCAAGGAACAGGAAATCGAAGGGCTCGACCTCAGCATGCACGGTGAAGAGGGTTATATATTCGAAGCGTAGCCTTTATGAAAAAGATCGAAGCGATTATTCAGCCCTTCAAACTCGAAGAAGTGAAGGACGCGCTCAAGGCCATCGGCATCGATGGCATGACAATTTACGAAGTCCGCGGACACGGCCGGCAGAAAGGCCACAAAGAGGTGTACCGCGGCCAGGAGTACAACGTCGATCTGCTGCCCAAAATGAAGATCGAAATGGTGGTTTCCTCGGACCGTGCGGAGGAGGTACTGCGGACTCTGACGGCCGCGGCCCGGACGGGAAAAATCGGAGACGGCAAAATCTTCGTATATGACGTTGCCGAAGCGATTCGGATTCGGAATGACGACCGCGGCGAAGCAGCGCTTTAACGCTTCCGGCCGGGAGCGTTCGTGGTGACGGCGATTGACGCCGTGACCACGCTGGCTGAACGAACGGCACAGGTGGACCGCGCGGTATTAGAGGCGAGCGCTCCCCTGTTGCTGCCGTCTGGTTTGACCGTGTTGGCGGTGGGCGGCTACGGACGCCGCCAACTGTTTCCGTATTCCGACGTGGACCTGCTGCTCTTGTTCGATTCCGAGCGGCTGATGGAATGCACGAAGGAGGCGATCGCTGCCTTCCTGCAGCGCCTTTGGGATGCGGGGATGCGAGTCAGCCACTCGGTGCGTACGCCGGCCGATTGCGTGGAGGTCCACGACCACAATACCGAGCTCAACATCAGCCTGCTCGATCAGCGCTACCTGGTTGGCGACCGCGCCCTGTACGCCGACCTGGTGCGGCGCCTGCCGCGCTTCGTGCAGGCCAATCGCGCGGCGCTGGTGCGCAACCTCTCGCTGTTAACGCGCGAGCGGTACGCCAAGTATGCCCGCACGTTTTATCACCTGGAGCCGAACGTCAAGGAAACGCCGGGCGGCTTGCGGGACTACCAGCTCCTCTGCTGGCTCGAGCAGTTGCACGGGACCGATTCGCAGCGGCTGGCCACAGCCGATCCGCCTGCCGACCTGCAGCAGGCGTTTCGCTTCCTGGCAAGACTGCGCGTTTTTCTGCACCAGAAGTTCAAACGCGACAACAACGTTCTGACGTTCGAGGCGCAGGACGGGCTGACCGACGAATTGGGCGAACAGGATCCGGCGCAATGGATGCGCGAGTACTACCGGCAATCGCGCGCGATCTATCGGGCCGCTTCGCGGGCGCTCGAAGCCAACGAAGCACAGTCGAGCGGCCTGTTCGCGCAATTCCGCGACTGGCGCTCCCGCCTGTCGAACTCCGATTTCAGCGTGCATCGCGACCGGGTGCACTTCCGTGCGCCCCAGCAGCTCGAGTCCGATCCCGAACTGGTGCTGCGTCTGTTCGAATTCATGGCGCGGCACGACATCCGGCCTTCGTTCGAGGCGGAGCAGCGCATCGAACAGCATCTGCCTCGGCTGCGCGAATACTTCTCCGAATCGCGAAGCATCTGGCCGGCGCTCAGCCGCCTGCTTTCGCTGCCCTACGCGCCCTCGGCCACGCGCGCCCTGCACGAAAGTAACCTGCTCTCGGCGATTTTTCCCGAACTCGATCACATCGAGTGCCTGGTGGTGCGCGACTTCTATCACCGCTATACAGTGGACGAACATTCGCTGGTGGCCATGGAGTCTTTGTGGAACGCCTCCGGCCCCTACCGCGAGCTGCTGAATGAAGTGAAGGACCCCTCGGTACTGCTGTTCGCCCTGCTGTTCCACGATTCGGGAAAGGGCACCGGCGGCGGCCACGTGGATGCGTCGGTGCGGCTGGCGGAGTCGGCCATGATGCGGATCCGCATGCCGCAGGCGGAGCGCGAAATGGTGCACTTCCTGATCCGGCGCCACCTCGATCTGTCGGCCACCATCCAGTCGCGGGACATTTTCGACCCGGAGACGATCAAGGACGTTGCGCACCTGGTGGAAACGGTGGAGCGCCTGAAGGCGCTGACCCTGCTCACCTGGTCCGATATCAGCGCGGTGAATCCGTCCGCCATGACGCCCTGGAGGGCCGAGCAACTCTGGCAGCTTTACCTGATGGCGTATAACGAGCTCACGAGAGAACTGGAGGCCGAGCGCATCGAAGAGCTGCCGCAGGGGACGCCGGAGCGGCGAGCGTTTCTCGAAGGCCTGCCCACTCGCTATCTGCGGACACACACCGACGCCGAAATCGAAGAGCACATGGCGCTCGAAGCGGCCAGCCGCAAGCGCGGCGTGGCGGTGGATATCCGGAAGCTCGATTCGGCCTGGCAGATGACGCTGATCGCGGAGGACCGTCCCGGGCTCTTCGCGGCGGCGGCCGGGTCGCTTTCCAGCTTTGGCATGAACATCCTGAAGGCTGAAGCATTCGCCAACCGGCGGGGCCTGATCCTCGATACCTTCGCCTTTGCCGATCCCAATCGGACGCTCGACCTGAACCCGAGCGAGGTCGACCGGTTGCGTGGCACGGTGGAGCGAGTGCTGACGGGCAAGGTGGAAGTGCGCGACCTGCTGAAGAACCGTCCGAAGCCGGCGCTGCCCAGCCGCAAGGCACGGATCGCCGCCGCGGTCTCTCAAAACTCGCAGGCTGAAAGCGGAGCCACGCTGTTTGAGATCGTGGCCGAGGACCGGCCGGGGCTGCTGTACGATCTGGCTTCGGCGATCTCGTCGAACGGCGGCAATATTGAGGTCGTGCTGATCGACACGCAGGCACACAAGGCGATCGACGTATTCTACGTGACGGAGCAGGGCAAGCGGCTGACCGAAGACAAGCGTACGCGCATCGCCGAAGCGATGCGTGTAGCTTGCGAGCCGGCGTAAGGGGAGAGTGCCCCGCTTTACTTGGTGAACAGTTTCAGATCGATCGAATCGGCCATGGCCTGATAGCCGGCGTTGTTGGGGTGCAGATGGTCGCCGGGGTCGAACTCGGCGCGGATGCGCTTCGGATTCTGCGGATCGCGTACGGCCGCCTCGAAATCCACCACCGCGTCGTAGGCGCCTCCGGTGCGAATCCAGTTGTTCAGGGCCTCGCGGATGGCTTCACCGCTTTCTCGCGAATAGCCCGCGCCCTCATACGGCGTGAGTGTGCATCCGATCACTTTGATGCCGTGCTGGTGAGCCCGCTCGATGAGTTGCTTCTGTGCGGCGATGAGTTCCTCGGCCGAAGCCGGCTCCTTGGGGTCGGTGGCGCCATGGCCGATGTCGTTGATCCCTTCGAGCACCATCAGCCACTTGACGCCGGGCTGGCTGATGACGTCGCGGTCGAGCCGCGCGAGCGCGCTGATGCCGGCGCCGTCGCGGAGCACGCGGTTGCCCCCGATCCCCATGTTGGCGACGGCGACATGCGCGGTCTTCTTATCCTTGGACAGCCGGGCCGCCAGCAGCGCGGGCCAACTGTGGTCGGTCTCGTTGTCGGAGCGGGCGCCATCCGTGATGGAATCACCGAACGCCACGATCAGGCCCGCGTTGGAGGGCGCCTGAACACTCACGCTGTCCAGGTAGTAATACGACTGGGTCACGATCGGATCCGCGATCGACGGTTTTGCCGTGGAGTCGCCCTCCGCTGAAATATAGGTGTTGTGCAGCGCCGTGGAGTGCATGGTCGGGCGGCCTGTGGCTTCAGTCAGGTAGAGCGACACGGCGAGGTGGGAGAGTTCCGGGACGGCAAGATCGACCGGGTCGCTGAGCATCACCCCGCCCGCGCGGATCGTGCATCCCGGTTTCCCGTCAAAGGCGAGCGCGCGGTCGCTGGCCGCGACGATTTCGGAGTCCTTCTCCTGCAGCGCGACATGCGCCGCGCCGATGACGACCGGATCGGCGCCGAATGCATTGGAGAGGGTGATGCGCACGCGATGGCCGGGAATGCTCGTCCGGACGATCATGCGGACCGTCTGATTATGAAAGCCGAAGCGGCTGATGGATTGCGGTGTTGGCCGCTCCGGAGGCGCCTGGGCGGGAGGTGTCCCAGTGAGAGCCAGGGTCTCGGCAGTCGTCCAGGTAGCGACCCAATGCTCCTGGGCCTGAATCAGCGAAACATGGCAAAGTCCGATGAAGGTGACAAGAAAAAGTACGCGCCGCATGGAGAGTCCTTTCGCCTTCAAATTATATCTGTTGCGGGCGGACACTACCGCGGAGCGTAGTAGCCGGTGCGCCAATGGGCGTTCAACTTCGGCAGGCCGCGCGGCGGCACGACGCGGACGTCCACGTGGTGGTAGCGGCCGTCTCGCTCCTGGTTCATCGGCGAGAAACCGAGAATGTAGCGATTGCGGAGATCGATGCCGATGGCCCGCGCGATGTCGGGAAGCTCGGCGGCATTGGCGGGGTACATGCGCCCGCCGGTCTGCTCGCTGATGCTTGTCAGCAGGCCCGGGCCCTCCGTACTCTTCCGGAGTGCTCCCGCCGCCGAAGACGCCGACCGAATAGATCAGCACGTCGCTTTCGCGCACGATCTCCTGAAGCTCGGCGGCAGTGTACCGGCTATGGTTGTCGCCGCCGTCCGAGATCACCAGCAGAGCCTTCTTGTCGAGCTTGGACTTCTTCATCTCGTGGAGCGCGAGCATGAGGGCGTCGAACAGCGCGGTGGAGCCCTTCGATCTGGAAAACGTCAACTGATTTTCGATCTCGCCCGTATTGCGGGTGAGTGGCACTTCGAGGTGAGGCGTGTCGGAAAACTCCACCAGGAAAAACTCGTCCTGGTCGTTGGCCAGGCGGAAAAATTCGCGCGCCGCCATCCGCGACCGGCGCAGTTTCTCCCCCATGCTGCCGCTCGTGTCGAAGACCAGGCCGACCGCCACGGGAGCATCATCCATCGCAAAGGTCGTGATCCGCTGCTCGGCGCGGTTGTCGTAGAGGCGGAAGTTTTCGCGCTCGAGGCCGGTGACGGGGCGGTTCAATGGGTCGTTGACCGTCACCGGGATCAGGACCAGGGAGGTATCCACGCGAAGAGTGGGCTGTGCCGGAGCATCCTCCTTCGGCGTGGGCTTCGGGCGAGGCTGAATGGAGACTTGGGCGAAGAGAAAAAGGGGCGCGCTCGAGGCCAGCAGGAACAGAGCGACCGGTCGACTTGGCCCAAAGATGCCTCCTTCTCCAGTATTCTACTCCTCCTCCCATACCCCCCAGGCAGTATTCCAGCGAGGCCGCAAAGGGTAGGACCGGACGACCAGAAAGAGCTATCTTCGCGGCGGGTAGCTTCGGCAGTAAAATCACACTGAAACATCAGCGCCGGAAACTTAGAGGTCAATCTCTGGCGCTGGATTCGCTTTGGTATAAGTCTGTCACCGTTTCAAACAACGGAAAACTAGAGGGAGAGTACTATGTTCGTACGACCAAGGACATGGGTGTGGGTCTTGTGTGCCCTAGTCCTTTCCACTTTATCAATCACTTACGCTCAATCGGATTATGGGTCGATCACCGGATTTGTCCGCGACCCTTCCAACGCTTTGGTGCCGAACGCGAAGGTCACTATCAAGAATGAGGGCACCGATGAGCAGCGTTCCGCCACAACCAACGAATCCGGCTATTACGCGATGCCGAACCTGCAGCCGGGTTTCTACACCGTAACTGTCGAGGCCCAGGGCTTTAAGAAGTTCGCCCGAAATCACAATAACCTGAGCCCTAATAGCACTTTGTCTATCGACGCGGGTCTTACACTTGGAAGCGCCACCGAGACGGTCGAGGTGTCCGCTACGAATGAAGGACTGCAAACCGATTCGGGTTCAGTTCAGAGCGAGGTAACCAGCCAACAGGTCGACAAGCAGGAACTGAATGGCCGGAACCCGGTCTATATCGCACAGTTTCTGCCCGGCGTGCGCGGTGGGTCGACGCTCGGCGATTTCAACTTCGCCAGCACCGGCGGCATGTCCTGGCAGATCAATGGTGCCCGGACGTGGGACTCGTTGATCACGTTCGACGGCGCGCCGGCGGTTCGGACTCGCGCGAATGGCGCGGTCATCGGCGTGGCCGACGTGGACACCACGCAGGAAATCCAGGTGCTGACTTCCGACTATGCGGCCGAATACGGGCGCGCGGCCGGAGGCCAGATCCGCATCATTACCAAGTCGGGCACCAGGGACTTCCACGGAACGGCCTATGAGTATTTCCGGAACTCGGAGTTGAATGCCAACACCTGGACCCGCAACCTCAGCACCTCGACTAACTTCGCCTCTCCGTTCCGATACAACAATTTCGGGTTCGCGGTGGGAGGCCCGATCTGGGTGCCGAAAATGAACGAGAAGTACCGCGAGAAGTTCTTCTTCTTCGTGGGCGAGGACTGGATCCGGTACCGCGCTACTGACACGCAAACGCAGGCCGTGCCGACGGCTCTAATGCGTGAGGGAAACTTCAGCGAACTGCTCGGCGCGAATCCGTGGTACAAGGCCGGAACCGTCATTTACGACCCCAGCACGTGCCCCAAAGTCGGCGCTGCGACCTGCTCGCCGTTTCCCGGGAACATCATTCCCACGAGCCAGTTGAGCCCGAACGGAGTCGGAATCCTGAGCGCTTATCCCGGCAGCCACGCCGGGATATCTGGTCGGTACGCAGAACTGGGTTGCGCAGGCCGCGCATCCGTATAACCAGCGGAAAGATACGCTGAATATTGACATACTCGCTACGGATAAGCAGCACATCTCGGGCCGCAGATCCAATGCGACTTACTTCGAATACCAGCCCTTCGACCAGGGGTCTGGCGAAACCGGCAAGTACTTCAACCGGCCGAATCAATCCAACGTGGTGTCGTGGGTATGGACGGTCAGCCCCTCGATGGTCAACGAGGCGCGTGCGAGCTTCAGCCTGGATGATGTCTATATCCCGGTCAATACCTCGCTCCCGGGCTTCAACCGCTCCCAGTTCGGAATCAACTATCCGTACCTGTTCCCGGATAAAGACATTCCGGGCAAGATTCCGACGGTGAACGTCCCGAACTTCTACGGTCTGGCGGGAGGCCCGTACCCCTCCCATTCTTCGGGACCCATC
The DNA here is from genome assembly GCA_963796675.1 of Terriglobia bacterium. GTDB lineage: Bacteria > Acidobacteriota > Terriglobia > Bryobacterales > Bryobacteraceae > CAWCDJ01. The sequence goes on along the minus strand of CAWCMS010000003.1, from coordinate 563,024 downwards.
TGGACGGCGTCCGACAGCTTGACTAAGGTCTGGCGCACCCATACGTTCAAATTCGGCTACTACGTGGAATACTCGGGCGAAAACGACGGCGACCAGATCAACGTCTCGACCGTTCCCGGAGGCAGCAACAACCAGAACGGAACGTTCACGTTTACAGACGCTCGGACCGGTCTGGGAGCTACCTCCGGAGTCGGACTCGCCAATCTCGCATTGGGCCTGGCCGACAGCTACACCGAAATCGGACCGCGCGCCTATACGATCTGGCGCGGAGCGATGAACGAAGTCTTCGCTCAGGATTCCTGGAAGGTGAACAGCAACCTGCATATTGACTACGGGGTCCGCGTAAGCTCGATTTCGGGATTCCATCCGCTATGGGGAAATGCCAGCTACTTTAATGGCTCTCTCTATAACCCGGCCAATGCGGTGACCGTAAGTCCGGTCACCGGCAATGTGATCCTAGGCGCCGGAAATCCTTATAACGGTGTAGTGATTCCGGGCTTCAGTACCTTTCCGAACTCAGCGGTCGGGCGGGTGCTGGCGGCCAGCTCGAACATCTGTGACGGCGCTTCCTGCAGTTCTCTGTTCAACCCGAACATGTCGGCGTCCTATATCGCGCGGCAGACGCCGATTCAGCCCCGCGTCGGCGTCGCTTACCAGTTGACTCCCAAGACGGTCGTCCGCGGAGGCATAGGCCGCTTCGTCACACGCATGGGACTGCTGGATAACATCTTCGCCGGCGGCAACTCGCCCTTCCAGCCGTTCGTCACGGTAACCAACGTTTCGGTGGACAATCCAGGCGCGTCACTCGCCACCGGCACCGCCGCTCCTTTGACGATGACCACGTTCAATCCCAACCTGAAGCCGCCCGAGGCGTGGAACTGGAACGTCACCGTGGAACGTGAACTCCCGTTGAATTCAGTTCTTTCTGTGGCATACGTTGCGCATCGGGGGCTGCATGCCACGCAGGTGTACGACATCAATCAGCCCACGGCAGGAACGATTCAGGCCAATCCCGGGGTGAACGTGAACGCGCTCCGGCCTTACCAGGGATTCGCCGGAGATTCAGGAGGAAGAGAGCGTCGTCAACTCGATGTATAACTCTCTGCAACTCTCATGGAACCGCCACTTTGCGAAAGGGCTGATGTTCGGCGCATCCTATACGCTGTCGAAGAGCATGGACGGGGGCTCCAACTATCGGGACATCGTGCCGGATACCTATGACACGAGTAACCTATGGGGACCCTCTGAGTATGACACCCGGCAGATCGCGATCATCAACTACCTCTACGATCTGCCGTTCTTCAAGAACAACACGGCTGTGGCTGGGAAACTGCTCGGCGGCTGGGAACTTGCGGGCGCCATGCAGTTCCAGACTGGCACTCCGTGCGGAATCGGCACGAATAACGATTTCGCCGGAGTGGGCGAGTTCGGCAGCTTCGGCTGCGGCTCCGAGGGACAGTTCTGGCTCCTGAACGGTCCGGTGACGACCAATAGCGGAGCGTTTGCCGGGTCTGCGCCGACCTCCAGTTCGCCGGCGTATTTCACGGCGAGCGTCACGCAGCCGACGGCCGGCGCGTTCAACCTGCAGCAGGGAGTGCGCGATTCGGTCTATGGTCCTGGAATCCAGGATTGGAACCTGTCCCTGTTCAAGGCCTTTGCCATCAACGAGCGGTCGGGCTTCCAGTTCCGTGCGGAGGCTTACGACTTCATCAATCATGCGAACCTGAGCGCGCCGAATCTGAATCCGACATCCAGCCAGTTCGGAATGATCACGAGCAAATCCGGGCTGAACCGGCAATTTCAGCTTTCGCTGAAGTTCTACTTTTAATCACAGAACTTCGGCGCTATTTGCGGTGGGTACGGCTTCGGCCAAGCCCGCCGCTTTTTTGTGTAGATAAGGAAATAGTTCCAAAATTATTTTACTGCTGGGGAAAGAAGGGGTGCGGGCGCCGGAGGTACAACAGTTAGAGGTAGGCGCCCGCGATCGTAACGGGTTTAGGGTCGCTGCGTTGCTCTGTAGCCGCACGCGATATTAATTCTAGGTTACTCGCATCGCGGACCGCAGTAACTCCCCTCCAGACGGTATTTGTGGAAGGCGGCAATGGGTATACGAATGGTCACGCAATGACTCCCTTACGGACCGCATACACAATAAGCTCAGGCACGGTATGAAGGTTGAGCTTGTCCAGGATATTGGCGCGGTGAGTTTCCACGGTGTAGACGCTCAGATGGAGTATGGCGGCTATGTCCTTATTGCTCTTTCCTTCGGCGATCAACTGCAGGATTTCCCGCTCGCGCGAAGTGAGGAGTTCGTAACTGTCTTCAAGCTCACGATCCTGCAGTTGCCGTACATAGTCTTCCACCAGCATGCGGCTTACTTTGGGGCTGAAGAACGACTTACCTTCCGAAACCAGCCGGATGGCGTTTAAGAAATCACTTTCCGGAGATTCCTTGAGCAGGTAGCCCCGGGCCCCGGCCTTCAACGCCCGCAGGACGAACGATTCGTCGGCGTGCATGCTGAGGATCACGACCGAGACGCCTAACTGCTTGGAAGTGATCTGCCGCGCCGCTTCGATGCCGTTGAGATTCGGCATGGTGATATCCAGCACGGCGACGTCCGGTCTCAGCTTTTCGGCGAGCTCCACGGCCTCCCGGCCGTCGCTGGCTTCGCCGACGATCTCGAAGTCCTTCTGCTGCTCGAGAACCAGCCGGAGGCCGCGCCGCATCACAGCGTGGTCATCGGCGAGGATGATTCGGATCACGCGACACCCGCTTCTGCGTGCTGCGGCCGGCCGCTTTCGACGGGAAAAAAGGTGCTGATCAACGTGCCTTGTCCGGGATGCGAGCGGATTTCCAGCCGGCCGCCGAGGCGGTTGACCCGTTCGGCCATTCCAAGCAGGCCCAACCCGCGGTCGCCGGACGTATCGAACCCGACGCCGTCATCCTGCACAGTAACGGAGAGGCCGCCGGACTCATTTCGAAGGGTGACCCGGGCATTCTGCGCCCCGGAATGCTTGACGCAGTTATGGAGCGCCTCCTGGACGACGCGGTAGATACACGTGCGGTGGGAGTCCGGCAGGTCGTCGACGACATTTTCGGCGGTCATCTTGACGCGAAGTCCGCTGCGTCGCGAGATTTCCCGTGCCTGCCAGCGAAGGGCGGGTACCAGACCGAGTTCGTCCAGCATGGAGGGGCGCAGGAGCAAAGCCATGTTGCGGATCTTGGAGACGTTCTCCTCAGCGATGCAGTGGACTGAGCCGAGACGTTCGCGCTGTATTGGATTGAGTGAAGATTCGAGCCGGCCGAGCTCGATGAGCATGGCCGTCATGGATTGGCCCAGGTCATCGTGCAGCTCGCGCGAGAGGCTGCGGCGTTCCTCTTCCTGGGCGTTTTCCAGCCGCTCGGAAAGCCGGCTGAGATCGCGCTGGGCCTGCTCGATCTGCGCGAACCGGGCGTCGGCATCGCGCTCCAGGTGCCGGACATGCCCCAGTACGACGACGGCCAGCAGCCCGCCAAAAGCCAGCGCGAGAATGGAAATCGTGGTCACCCGCTTGCGAAACCGTGCCTGGATTTCGAGGGTGCGCTCTTCCGCCGCGTCGAGATTGCGTTTGTCCAGTTCGTTCACCTGCTTGACGAACTGGACGAGCTCATTGCGGCGGGGAATGACCGTCTCCTGCAGGTAGGCAGCTTCGGAACCGTGCCGGGCGGAGCGGCTGCGCTGCAGCGCCGGCTCGAGTCCCGTCCAGTAGGACTGCACGTGATCTTCGAGGACCTGAATGTCGCTCCACTCATTCTGCGGTACCAGTGCGCGGTAGATGTGGAGGCTGCTTTCGATGTGAACCCTGAGGCGCTGGAGTTCCACTTTCTGGTTCGCCGCCCGCTCGTCGGTTGGCGCGAGCACGTAGTCGCGCATAACCGTGGCGGAGCGGTAGAAATCGGCGCGCAACTGATCGAGCAGGGCATCGCGTTCTCGGGATGCTCTGCGCAACGCATCACTGGTCGCGGCAACCGTCCGCAGTTGGCTGCCGGAATCCCAGGCCAGCGAGCCCATGAGCACAAGCAATCCGGCGAACCCGATCAGAACGCTGCGCGTTCGAGAAGACGGAGCCGGATTGGTTCGAGTACTCACTTGTCGTACGTTGGTCGTTTGCACCTTAGAAGACGCAGGGAGGCAGAGGGCTGGGTACGGCAGTCCAATAGCCCTATTGGCTCATTCCGAATGACTCGATCGGGGAATCCCCGCTGAGAATCCCGACATTTCCGTACAGGCCGCATTAGGACCGCCCGCGCGGTAAGCCGCCATATAATCGGGAGGGAAGATTTAGCAAATCTAAAGAATCCCGGAAGGCGGTGGTGCGTGGAATTCAGTCAGCTTCGGATCCTGCTCGCGGTGGTGGAAACCTCGAGCGTGACGCGGGCGGCGGAGCGGGTCGGGTTGTCCCCTGGCGCGGTCAGCCAGCAGATGCACGGGCTCGCCTCTGAGTTGAGGACTGAACTCTTCGTCAAATCAGGAAAGCGGATTGTGCCCACGCCCGGTGCGCTGCGCCTGGCCGTGCATGCCCAGACCATGCTCCAGCAGTTGAGCCTGGCTCGGAGGGAGTTCGAAAACCAGCCCGATAGCGACACCCGGCCCTTTCATTTCGCCACGGGGGCCACGACGCTGATCTATCGCCTTGGACCTGTATTGCGCGCTCTGCGGAAGAAATTTCCAAAGACCGAACTGCACGTGATGGTCGCCGCCACCGAGGAAATCGTCGAAGGTCTGAATATGCGCCGCTTCGATCTCGGGCTGCTCTCCCTTCCCGTGCCCGACGCGCAACTAACGCTGCTTCCGCTCTACGAGGAGGAACTCCTCGGGCTTCGCCCGGCACAGCGCCAGACCTCGAGCACCAAGATCGTCTCCCTTCAGCTCGCGGACCTCAAGGACGTTCCCTTCCTGCTCTACCCCCATCGGAGCAATATGCGGACGGCGATCGACCGCTTCTTCGACGGTGTGGGCTTCAGCCCTCAGGTGATCATGGAAGCGGACGATACGGAAGTGATTAAGCGGCTGGTCGAATCGGGGTTCGGCTACTCGATCCTGCCGGAATACGCACTCCGGCGCCAGAACCGGTTCTTCGAACTGTTCCGCGTGGCGAACCACCGGCTGGCGAGGCGGCAGGCGCTGGCTATGCCGCGCACCGAGTATCCGCGCGCCCTGACGCTCTCGATCGCACGCGTCATTCAGGCGGCGCTGTCATAAGATGGAACTGTGCGGCGCACGCGGCAACTTTTGCAGGAAGGAGCGAGGGCTCCGGAGTTCCAGTTGGATCTTTTGGAAGGCGGCGGAGCATCGCTGGCGGACCTGGTGGCCAGGGGGCCGATCCTGCTGGCATTCTTCAAGATCAGCTGTCCGGTTTGCCAGTTGACGTTGCCCTTCCTGCAGCGGATTCACGGCGAGCGCCTGCGGGTGTACGCGATCTCGCAGAACGGCACCGAAGACACGCGAGAATTCAACCGCTACTACCGGCTTTCCCTTCCCACGCTGCTCGATCGCGAGGAGGACGACTTTCCGGTCAGCAACGCGTTCGGTATCTCCAGCGTGCCGACGATGTTCCTCATCGAGCGTGACGGCACTGTGTCGCGCGTCATCGAAGGATGGCAGAAGGCCGAGATCGAAAAGCTGGGCGAACTCGCCGGCGTTCAGGCGATTCATGCCGCCGATCACGTGCCGCAGTGGAAAGCCGGCTGAGGGTCGCGCAACTAAGCTCCCGTGAGGAGCCCGCTACTGTGACAGCTTGCTGAGCACGCGATCTTTGATCCAGTGCTCGTCCCACCATTCGCGGGGATTGATCTGGACGCCGTCCGCCTGCATGCCGAAGTGCACGTGGACGCCGCCTGCGAGTCCCGTCTCACCGGCGATCCCCATCTTCTGGCCCTTCTTCACCATGTCGCCGACCTTTACGTCGATCTCGCGAAGGTGTCCGTAGATCGATTGCAGGGCGTAGCCGTGATCGAGCACGATGCAATTGCCGTAGATGCCCAGGTCCGACGCCCAGACCACGCGGCCGTCGTTGGCAGCCATCACCGGGCCGTTCGTCACGTCGGAAAGGTCGAAGCCGAGGTGCACCTGCTGATCGACTTTCTTGCCGTGATAGATGTAGTTGCGCACGTCGGCGAAATCCGCCTCTTCCTTGCCCCAATGCAGGAAGGGGCCGTTCCACAGCACTTTGTCTTCGGTTTTGAAGCGCAAGTCGGCCAGCTGCTGGTTGTTCTTCCTGCGCATCTCGCCGTTGATCTTGAGGAAGCGCGAGAGCAGGTCGGGGCCGGGCGCGAGCTGGCCGGTCGGGTCGACCGAGTTGACCAGCTTCTGCATGAGCTTGTCGTCGAGCTCGAAATCGCGCACGCGGAATTTCTTCGGAAACACCCTGAACCAGAAGTTGGCCGTGGCGGTGGTCCCAGCGGCGTTACTGGCGTAAGCGACCGGTGTCACATCGGGCGCCAGGTCCCAGGGATAGGCGAACCAGGCGAACCGCTGGTTGGCGGACTTACCGGGAAGCGGGAAGCTGCGGAAGGTGTAATTGGCGACGCGGACGCCGGCGCTATTCCAGGAGCCCGAGGTGGTCATGGTTAGCATCTCCATGCCGCCCTGGTTGATGTAGTGCTGGGCATCGTCGGGGATCACTCGGGGCGCCGCCAGCACTACGTTGACGTCATTCGCCACCGAATCGGTGGAGCCGCGTATGTCGTTCGAGACCGCTTCCACCACCAGTCGCGCCTTGCCTTCCTTGAGCGCGGCGGCTTTGCTTTTGCCGGCTTCGAAGGTCACGGTGCGCGGCGCCACATTCTTGCGCCACCAGAGCCGGGTGGCCGGCTGGCGCTGCTCGAACACCGGATACTGTTGCCCGTCCTGCTCAAGATAGGCGTTCACCGCACGCACTCCGTGCGGATTGGTCAGCAGTACCGTGACCGGCGTGCTGACGCCGACGGTCTGTACCGCGGGCGTAATGCTAAGCGCCGTGTGGTTTCCCAAGAAGAACAAAGAGCCGAACGCGATTACCGCGAGCGCAACGAAGATCAGAATTGCTTTCACTTTTTTACCCAGGAATCGAGCCAGTCGATGAACGTTTTGTACCAGAGCACGCTGTTTTGCGGCTTCATGATCCAGTGGCCTTCGTCGGGGAATACCAGCAGCTTCGAAGGCACTTTTTGCATCTGGAGCGCGGTGAACAGTTGGAGGCCCTGAGTATACGGTACGCGGAAATCCAGCTCGCCGTGAATGACGAGCGTGGGCGTATGGAAATCCTTCACATAATGGCTGGGAGACCACTTGGCGTAATCGTCCGGATTATCCCACGGCGTGCCGCCGAACTCCCACAGCGGGAACCAGAGCTCCTCGGTGGCGCCGAACTCGCTGGGCAGGTCGTAGACGCCGGAGTGTGTGATTAACGCCTTGAATTTGTCCGTGTGGCCCAGGATCCAGTCGATCATGTAGCCGCCGTACGATCCGCCCGCCGCCGTCATGCGCGACGAATCGGCAAACGGGAAGTTCGTGGCCACATGATCGGTCACCGCCATGATGTCGTCGAACGCCTTCCCGCCCCAGTCGTGATTGATTTCGTCGATGAACTTCTGGCCGTAGCCGGTGGAGCCGCGCGGATTGGGCTCCACGACCACGTAGCCCGCGGCGGCGAAGACCTGGGCATTCCAGCGATAGGTCCAACTATGGCCCCAGGCTCCCTGCGGGCCGCCGTGGATGAGGAACAGCACCGGGTACTTGTGGTCGGCCTGAAAGCCCGGCGGCTTGATCATAAACGTTTGGATGCGGGCGCCATCCGGCGCGTTCGCCCAGAATTCTTCGAGCGGTGTGAGCTGGTACGAATTCAGGGTTGCGTCGTTGAGATGCGTGAGGGCTGCAGGCGCGCCGCCGCCTGACGATGCGCGGTAAATCTCGCTAGGCGATACGCCCGACATCGCGGTGTAGACCATGGTCTTGCCATCGCGGGTCAACTGCATGTCGTCCATTTCGTTGTCGCCGCTGGCCACGCTGCGGGATGCGCCGCCGCCTACCGGAATCCAGCTGATCCCCTGCCGCCCGCGGTCTTCGGTGGTGTAAAACAGCGCCGACGAATCGGGACTCCAGGTGAAGCTGTTGACCCAGCGATCGAGCGACTCGGTGAGATTGGTGACCGTACCCGTAGCGCGTTCGAGCACCATCAGTCGCCAGCGGTCGCTCTCATAGCCGGGCCGGATCTGCGAGCGCCACGCGATGTACTTGCCGTCGGGCGAATATTGCGGGCTGGCATCGGCGCCCGGATTGGTCGTGATCTGGCGGGTCTCGCCGCCGCCGATCGGAACCACGAAAAGATCCGAATTGGTGCTGACGGCGGGCACGGGGTCGGAGCGCTTGGTGTAGCAGACTTCCTTGCCGTCGGGCGAGATGGCATAGTCGTCGGGGCCGCCGAGTGAAAACGGCGGAACCTCGCGGTCGCCGGGGGTGAGATCGCGCACCGTGCCGCCATCCACTCCGATGGCGATCAAGTGGCTGCGCTGCTTCGTCTGCCAGGCCACCCAGTGGCGGTAGAGAAGGTCCGTATAGATGCGCGCCTTCACCTTGTTCGTCTGGTCGGCGGCCAGGTGTTTCTGATTGCACGCGTTATCGGCGCCGCAATCCGGGTAGACGTCGCTCGTGAAGAGCAGGTTCTTGCCGTCGGGTGAGACCAGGATACCGTCCGCGCCGGTGGCGAAGTTGGTCACCTCGCGGGCGTTCGAGCCGTCGGCGTCCATCATCCAGATCTGTGGCGTTCCGGCGCGGTCCGAAACGAAAGCGATGCGCTTCGAATCCGGCGTCCAGCGGGCCCGCGCGTTGACGTCTCCATCGTGTGTGATCTGACGGGGCGTGCCGCCCTGCAGAGGAACGATCCAGATCTGCTGGGGCTTCTTGTTGGCCCCAACGTCGACTGTCTGCACCGTGAAGGTGACCCAATGGCCGTCGGGAGAGATCTGCGGGTCGCCGATCCGCTTCAGATCCATCAGGGCGTTGACGTCGAAGGGGCGCTTCTGTGCGAAAACGATCGCCGCAAAAGCGAGCAGCAAGAGAAGGCTGCGACGCATATAAGACGATTGTATCGGAGACTGCGGCGCTACGGCCGAAATCCTGTGAACCTAGGGCAGACGCGCGGCCAGAGCCGTAGCCAGCGACACGGGGTCCTGGCCATCGGCCACATTCGCGTACCCGGCAATGAAGCGGCCCTTGCGGACAATGCAGAGCCGGCCGAGATACGGGTCGGTGAACTGGAACGCTTCATCGGCGGCCGCGACCGCTTTGGTGTCTCCGAAACGGGCGCGCAACTTCTGCATCACGGCGGCGCCTCCGTCATCTTGAACGACGAACGCCTTGCCGAATTCGTACTGGCCGACGTAGCCGCGCTTCAGCAGGCGGATCCCCAGGACGCTCTCGGGCACCAGCCGCAGCGATTGCAGCTTTTCCTTGGGGAACCAGCCCAGAGCGGTGGGTGGAGTGGTGGCGCCCGCCACGGTCTTATCGAGCGCGGCCGTCCACTGCTGTAGGACCGACGTGTAGTCGCCTTCCGGATTGGCGGCGATCTCCAGGTAGTACTTGCCCTTCACAAATGTGGCGCGCCGGGGAACGATCTGCCCGCCCATGCCGATCGGAGAGCCCGGCTTGCGCGGGTCGCGATTGGCCGAAAACATTCCGTAGGAGGAATCGTCGTCGCCGAAATCGGACAGGTCGATCACCAGCGTGACGCCGTTCTTTTCGCACGTCACGCCCTGCATGCTCTGGAAGCCGTAGATCAGGTATCCTTCGGCGTTGCCGTCCATGTACTCGAACAGATTGTCCGGCCCATACGACCGGGCGTCGCCTTTCTGCGACCATCCGGCAACCAGGCTGCAGGAGGGCGCGGCGGCAACCGCCAGTCCGCAGACGGCGAGCAGCGCCGCGCCACACCGGATCATCATGCGAAGAGGTCCTGCGCGCGTGCCACCCGCTGCGCCACCTTCACGCCATGCGGGCACTGGACGGTGCATTCGGTGCAATCGGCGCACTTGGCCGAAACGTGCTCCGGCGAAAGTTGCAGGTAGCGTTCGCGGCCTAGTTGGAACTGCCCGTAGCCATCGGCGTAAGTCAGGCAGCGCAATACGTCGGCCACCGGCAGGCCCTGGCTGCAGGTACCGCTGCACTCGCCGCACATCCGGCAGTAGAGCGGCCTGATTTGCTCCAGGTGCGCGGTCAGCAGCTTGGAATCGGTCTCGTTGAAGGGCTGCGCCATGGCGCGCAGATTGTCCTCCAACTGATCCACATCGGTCATGCTGGGGACGGTGGTGTGGACGTTCGGATTGCGCAGTACCCACTTCAAGGCGGCCGGCAATGCGCCCTCGCGGGTCAGCCGCGGATAGTTCGGGTCGGTTGGCCGGATGCGGCGAATCCCGCCGGCCATCACCTTCATCGCCACGATGCCTTTGCCCGCGGCCTCGGCCTGCGCGATCACGTCGTTCATGAACGGATCCATCGTGAAGTTGTAGGCGGTCAGGATCACGTCGATATTCGGATTCTTCGCCAGCCAGGGCAGCAATTCCTTCTGTCCCCCGTGCGTGCTGACGCCGACGAAACGCGTCTTGCCTGCCTTCTTCGCGGTGAGCAGAGCATCCATCAGGTCGTCCGTGACCTGGTCGGGTGCGCCCTTCGCGTGCAGATACCAGATGTCGACGTGATCGACGCCCAGTTCCTTGAGGCTGGTATCCATCTGGGCCAGGGCCTCTTCGCGTGTCCGGCCTTCCGTCTTGGTGGAAAGGGTGATGTCTTTGCGCTTCCTCTTCAGCGCCGCGCCAACCATGCGCTCGTTGTTGCCGCCGCTGTAGCTGCGAGCGGTATCGAAATAGGTGATGCCGAGGTCGGCCGCGCGCTCGATCACGCTGCCGTCGGAGGTGATCATGCAGCCGAACCCCAGGGTGGTCACCTTGAGGCCGGTTTTGCCGAGCGTCTTATATTGAAAACTCGGAACGCCATCCAAGCGGCGGGCGGGCGGCTGGGGCGTGGTTTGTTCGGTGGAGCGTGCGGCGGACGCGGCGGCCGGCAGCGCCAGCCCCGCGGCCAGGAAATTACGGCGGGAAGAAGAGCCTTTCACAAGAACCTCCCTAATTTAAGACTACGAGATGCTAGAATCCTATTGTAGTTTGGGAGAACGCCCGATGCCAGTCCGTTTTACACGCCGCACGATGCTGCAGCTGACCGCGTTCACGCCGGCGCTGCGGCCCCTCTTCGCTCAGACACCCGCCGCCCCCAGGAAACATTCCACCGTTTCCCTGGTCAAGGGCGAAAACCGTCGCAAAAATGTCTCCGAGGCGCTCGCTGCCATCGATGAACAGATCCGCCCAGTGCTGCGGACCAAGAAGTACGTTGCCATCAAGGTCAACAACGTGTCGACCACGAACCAGTTGGCGGCGACTCACGCGGACGCGATTCACGGCATCCTGGATTACCTGGAGCCCCGCTTCAAGGGGCCGGTCTACGTGGTGGAGTCCTCCGCGGGCGATACCATGCAGGGCTTCGAGAGTTTCCGGTATAACCAGGTGGCCTCCGAGCGGCGCTCGCAAAAGGTGGGGCTGATCGACCTGAACCGCGAGGCGGAATTCAAAGCGGTTCCGCTGCTCGACTATGATCTTCATGCCAAGGCGGCCCGGTGTGCCGCGCGGCTGTTCGATCCCGAGGCCTACGTATTCTGCGCGTGCATGTTGAAGACACACAACGTGGCGGTGGCGACGCTTTCCATCAAGAACATGGCGCTCGGTGCGCCATTGCATGCGAAACCCGGCGACGGGCGCTGGAACGATAAGCGCGTGGCGCACAACGGCCTGCGGCAGACCCTCTACAACATGTTCCTGATGACGCAGGCGATGCGGCCCAACTTCGGCGCCGCGGTGATCGACGGCTACGAAGGCATGGAAGGGAACGGACCTTCCTCGGGCACTCCGGTGCCTTCGCGGATTGCCATTGCATCGACCGATTACGTAGCGGCCGATCGCATCGGCGTCGAGAGCATGGGGATCAATCCGGAGTGGATGGGCTACCTGAAATTCTGCTCGGAATTCGGCCTCGGGCAATACGACCTGAACCAGATCGACGTACGGGGCGAAAAGATCGAAGCGGTGCGGCGCAAGTATCTGCTACACGCCGACATCGACCGCGAACTCGAGTGGATGGGTCCGTTGAAGGACCTGCCGCCGAAGTTGGGATAAGAGTAAGTGGGGCAGGCCTCCCTCCCAGCCTGCCCGGTTTTGCATTCCTACCAGACGTGGCAGGCGTCGGCGCTCACCATGGGAGTGCCGGCCTTGCACGAAAACGCCTTCTGGAACTCCGGCATGTTCTGTACCACGCCGTTCACGCGGAACTCGGGCGGAGAGTGCGGGTCGGTCAGCACCTGCAGACGCTGCGCCTCGGGGCGCTCGTTGGCACACCAGACCTGGGCGAACGACAGAAAGAAGCGCTGATCGGGCGTGAAGCCGTTAATTGCCGGCTGTGGCGGTTTGCCGGCTTCGGTGTTGTGTAGCGCCTTCAGCGACACGCGAACGCCTCCATTATCGGCGGTGTTCTCGCCGAGCGTCAGCTTGCCATTGACGTGCACATCGGGGGCGACGGTGAACGCGGTGTATTCCTTATCGATGCACGCCACGCGTTCCTCGAATTTCTTGGCGTCTTCCGGAGTCCACCAGTCGTGCAGATTACCCTGGGCGTCGAACTGCCGGCCCTCGTCGTCGAAACCGTGGGTCAGTTCGTGCCCGATGACCATGCCGATGCCGCCGAAGTTCACCGCATCGTCCATGAGCTTGTCGAAAAACGGCGGCTGCAGGATTCCCGCGGGAAAATTGATGCTGTTGGTCAGGGGGTCGTAGTAGGCGTTGACTGTGGGCGGCGTCATCTCCCATTCGCTGGGATCCACGGGCTTGCCGATCTTGCGCAGTTGACGGTTTGTTTCGAACGCCGCCGCTCGGTCGTCATTGCCGATCGCGTCATCGGGCTTGATCGTCAGGGCCGAATAGTCGCGCCACTTATTCGGGTAGCCGATCTTGTTGGTGATGGCATGTAGCTTGATGAGGGCCTGCTGCTTGGTGGCCGGCGACATCCACGATAAGTCCTGAATATCTTCGCCGAGCGACTTTTCGAGCTGCTTCACCATTTCGAGCGTGCGGGCTTTACCTTCGGCTCCGAAGGTGAGCTCCACGTACTTCTTCCCGAGCGCCTCGCCCAACTGGCTGTCCGTGAAGTCCACGCAGCGCTTCCACCGGGGCCGCATCGCCGTGGCGCCGGTCAGCGTCTTGCCGTAGAAATCGAAATTCTCTTCGGTGAAGGGTGTGGGCAGGATGCGTGCTTCCGAGTGCAGTAGATGCCAGGTGAGGTACGTCTTCCAGTCTTCGAGCGGCGTGCTCTGCACCTCGGCGTCCATGCCTTTGATGAATTCCGGCCAGGAAACATTGAGGCTTTCGAACGTGGGTGCGCCGCTGTCGCGGAAGTAGGAATTCCACGAGAAGCTCTGGCCGAGCGCGTCGAGTTCCTGCTTCGTCAGCTTGTGGTAGACCTTTTCCGGATCGCGCTGCGAGACCCGGTCGAGCGATGCTTTCGCGAGCGCCGTCTCCACACGCATGACGGTGTCGGCCGCGACCTTCGCCCGGTCGGGAGTATAACCCGCCAGTTCGAGCATCCGCTGGATATGCGTGAGATACTTCTGGCGGATCTCGACGGACTTGGGGTCGGTCTTCAGATAGTAGTCGCGGTCTGGCAATCCGAGGCCGCCTTGATCCAATTGAGCGATATTGGTCTTCGAGTCCTTGAAATCGGCCCCGGAGCTGAAATCGAACAGCCCCGAGACACCTCGGCCGTGCAGGTACGCCACCACCCCGGGAAGATCCGACTTGCTCTTCATGTTGCGGATCCGCGCGAGTACGGGCTCGAGGGGCTTGAGGCCCTTCGCATCGATTTCCTTCACATCCATGCAGGCGGCATAGTAGTCGCCGATCTTCTGCGTGGTGGCGTCGCGACTCGGGTTCGGCTTGGCTGCCTCTTCCAGAATCTGATGCAGGATCTCGCGGTTATGCTCCTGGAGTTCGGAGAAGCGCCCCCAGCGGGACTGGTCTGGCGGGATCGGATTCTTCTTCATCCAACCGCCGCAGGCGAACTGATAAAAATTCTGGCAGGGATCGACGGAGTGGTCGATCAGGTTCGTGTCAAACCGTAGCGGGCTTTGCTCAGACGGCGCCTTGGTCTGAGCCAACAACGCGGAAACCGAAAGTGCGGCGATCAACGTCAAACGTAACAAGGCAGACTCCTCTTCCCTTCCACTGTAACGCCCGGCCCGCCGGAAATAGTGGATGCAGTTTCCTGCCGGATGCGCGGGCAGGGTGTTATACTTCACGTCGGTTACCTCGCAAACAATGGCCAGCATTCTGATTCGTAAGCCCCTGAACATGATCCTGGATGAAGCGTCGCAGGAGGGCGAAGGCTCTCTCAAGCGCGTACTTGGCGTCACGAACCTCGTCGCGCTCGGGATCGGAGCCATCATCGGAGCCGGTATCTTCGTCCTAACCGGTTCGGCCGCGGCGCAGTACGCTGGTCCCGCGATTGTCCTCTCGTTTATCCTGGCCGGCGGCGGCTGCGTTTTTGCGGGCCTGTGCTACGCGGAGTTCGCGTCGCTGATCCCCATCGCCGGTTCGGCCTACACTTATGGATACGCCACGCTTGGCGAGCTCTTTGCGTGGATCATCGGTTGGGACCTCATCCTGGAATACGCCTTCGGTGCGGCCACAGTGGCCTCGGGGTGGAGCGCCAATGTCATCCAGCTTTTTCAGCGAATCGGGATTTCACTCCCGCCCCAACTGATCGCTACTCCCGGCGCGCACCTGATTTTCTACAACGGCCTGTGGCGGGCGGCGACCACCGTTCCGGCAGGGGTGGACGTGAGCGCGCTGCCTCACGCTACGGGCATATTTAACCTCGTCGCGTTTCTGGCCATCTGTCTGGTCACGACAGTCCTGGTGATCGGCATTCAGGAATCGGCCACGCTCAACACGGTCATCGTATTTATCAAGGTCGGCACGGTGCTGGTGTTTATCGGCGTGGCGACGCTCTACGTGATGAACCACTGGGGGCAAGCGGTGGCCAATTGGACTCCGTTCATTCCGCCAAACGCCGGCGAGTTCGGCAAATATGGCTGGTCGGGAATCGGTCGCGGCGCCGCGGTCATCTTCTTCGCCTATATCGGTTTCGATGCCGTCTCTACCGCCGCCCAGGAAGCTAAGAATCCGCAGAAGGATATGCCCGTCGGGATTCTCGGATCGTTGGTGATCTGCACGGTGCTCTATATCGTGACGGCAGGCCTGCTTACCGGCGTGGTGAAGTATCCGCAACTCAATGTGGCGGCGCCGGTGGCGGTCGGCATGGAGGCCACGGGCGTTGCGTGGGGCGAGTACCTGGTCCTGATCGGCACCATCCTTGGCCTGAGTACCGTGATGCTGGTCATGCTGCTTGGTCAATCGCGCGTATTCTTTTCGATGTCGCGTGACGGACTGCTGCCGGATTGGGCCGGCCGCGTCCATCCCAGGTTCCGCACGCCGTATATCTCGTCGATCACGGTGGGAATCTTCGTGGCCATCTTCGCGGCACTGATTCCGATCGGCGTGCTCGGCGAACTGGTCAGCATCGGCACGCTGCTCGCGTTCGTGATCGTCTGCGCCGGAGTCTGGATTCTGCGCCGCAAGGAGCCCAATCTGCCGCGGCCTTTCAAAACGCCGCTGGTACCGGCAGTGCCGATCCTCGGCATCCTGATTTCGTGTCTGCTGATGGCGAGCCTGCCATTCGACACCTGGCTGCGGTTGATCGTTTGGCTGATCATCGGGCTCGGCATCTACTTCGGCTATGGGCGCCACCACAGCCGCGTGGCGCTGGCCGAACTCAAGAAGAAGAGATAAAGCTCAGAGCTTGTAACCTTCCCAGCGAGCCACTACGGCGCTCGCCAGGCAGTTGCCGAGCACGTTGATGGACGTGCGCGCCATGTCGAGGATGGCATCGACCCCGAGCAGTACGGCGGCCCCTTCCATCGGCAGGTGAAATGTCGCGAGGGTACCGGCCAGAATCACCAGCGCGGCCCGCGGCACCCCGGCGACTCCTTTACTGGTGAGCATCAGGGTCACCATCATGAGCAGTTGGTCGCCAAAGCTGAGGTGGACGCCGGCCGCCTGCGCCACGAACACCGAGGCCAGTGAAAGGTACAGCGTGCTGCCCACCAGGTTGAAGCTGTAGCCGGTGGGAATGACGAAGCCCACGATGTGCTTCGGCACCCCGGCTTGCTCCATATTTTCGAGCGCCAGAGGCAGGGCAGCCTCGCTCGATGCCGTGGAAAACGCAATCAGGAACGGCTCCCGCACCGCGCGGTAGAATTTCCCGATCGGGATGCGGAACAGCGGCAGCGCCGGCGCCAGAATCAGCAGGATGCACAGGAGCGATGCCACGTACATCGCCGCGATCAGCTTGCCGAGCCCGAAAAGCACGCCGATGCCTTTAGTCCCCACCGTGACTCCAATCGCCGCCCCGACGCCCAAAGGCGCGAGATACATCACATACTTCGTATAGCGGAACATTACCTCGGCGAGCGAGTTGCAGAACGCCACCACTGGCTGCGCCTTGGCGCCGATGGCGGCACAGGCCGCGCCGAACAGGAACGCGAACACCACCACCTGCAGCACGTCATTACGCGCCATGGCATCGATCAGGCTGGCCGGGAAGATATGTTCGAGGACCGTGGAAAACGTAGCAGGTGCCTGGCTGAGGGCGGCTTCCGAGGCGCTCCGCTGAATCGGAACGCCCAGCCCCGGCTGCACCAGGTTGACCGCGGCCAGCCCCAGAAACAGCGCCAGCGTGGTGACGGTTTCGAAGTAGAAGAGAGCCTTGGCGCCTACGCGGCCCATTTGTTTCATGTCGCCGCCGCCGGCCACGCCCGATACCAGCGTGGCGAAGATGAGCGGCGCGATGATCGAGCGGATCAGCCGGAGGAACACGTTGCTTACCGGCCCGAGTTGCTTGGCGATCCCGGGCGCGATCACTCCCAGCGCGACCCCGGCGACCATTCCGATAAAAATCCACGCGGTGAGCGAAAGACGCCTCATCGTTCTCCCCATTTGAGTTTTTGCCGCAGCACGTCGAAAAACATCATGCGCGGCGGGCGGACCAGGTGAAGCGAATAATGCGAACTGCGGCAGACCACGGTGTCCGCCACCTGGATCGGCGTCCCGACCTGTCCGTCGATGGTCAGGTAGACACTCTCATCCGGGCCGTGGCAGACGATGCGGATCACGCTGGTCTCCGGCACCAGCACCGGGCGGTTGGTCAGCATGTGCGGGCAGATCGGCGTGATGCAGAGCGCCGGTACGGAAGGGAAAATAATCGGCCCGCCCGCCGAGAGCGAATATGCCGTGGAACCCGTGGGCGTCGAAATGATCAAACCGTCCGCCTTATAGGCGCAGACGAACTGCGAATCGACGTGCGTTTCCAGGTCGATCATGCGGGCGATCGAGCCCTTGGTGAGCACCGCGTCGTTCAGTGCGTCCATCGTGAAAATCGTCTCGCCGTTGCGGACGACCTCGGTGGTCATCAGCCTGCGTTTGGCGACGCGGTGTTCCGCGCAGAGGGCGCGCTCGAGTTCCGGATAGAGTTCGTCGATGGTGATGGCGGTCAGGAAGCCGAGGCCGCCCAGGTTCACAGGAAACAGCGGAATCTCGCGCCGTCCGATGGCGCGGGCCGCCGAAAGCAGCGTACCATCGCCGCCCAGCACGATGACGAGGTCGCAGCCTTCGGGAACGTCCTCCCTCGGGATGCCCGATGCCGTTTGGGCATAGTTCGCCGAACTCTGGTCCAGGCGGACGTGGATACCGCGGCCGTGCAGCCAGTCGATCAACGGCGGCACAACCTTGGCGGCAGCGCTGGTGTTGGGCTTGGAGATGATCCCGACGGTCTTAATGATGGGCATAGAGAAGGAATTCCTTGTTCCCTTCGGCGCCTAGAATCGGGCTGTCGATGAGTTCGGTTTCGAAACCGAACTGCCGCACGGCTTGGGTCACCCGGTCACACACGGCCTGGTGCAGCGCGGGGTCGCGCACGATCCCGCCTTTTCCTACCTGGCCCTTGCCCACTTCAAACTGCGGTTTGACCAGTATCACCATTTGCCCGGCTGGCTGCAAGAGGGGAACCGCGGCAGGCAGAATCAGGGACACCGAAATGAAACTGACGTCGCAGGTGATGAGGTCGGCAGGCTCGCCGATCTCCCCGGCGGAAAGTTCGCGGGCGTTGATGCCTTCGTGCAGGACAACACGCGGGTCGGTGCGCAGGCTCCAGGCCAGCTGCCCGGCCCCCACATCCACGGCGTGTACGCGCGCCGCGCCGGCCTGCAGCAGGGCATCGGTGAAGCCGCCCGTCGACGAGCCGATATCCACGCAGACCTTGCCCGTGGGGTCGATGGCGAAGCGGCGCAGCGCCTCGGCGAGTTTCAGACCTCCGCGGCTGACGTAGGGCGGGCGCGCCAGAAGTTCGATGGGGGCGTCCTGGGCGACCGCATGGCCGGGCTTTGTGACCTTCTGCCCGGCGACCCGTACCTCGCCGGCCATGATGAGGGCCTGGGCCTTTTCGCGCGATTCGGCGAGACCGCGGTCTGCCATCAGGCGGTCGAGGCGCAGCTTCATGATGGGCCGATCAGGATTTGCGCTGGACGATCAGATCGGCCAGCTCGTGCAGGCGGACGGCGCGGTCGCCGAAAGGAGCCAGCACCTGATGTGCCCGGGCGCATTCTTCCCGCGCCATGCGGTGCGACGCTTCGAGCCCGTAGACCGCGGGGAACGTGATCTTCTTCTGCTGCGCGTCCTTGCCGGCGGTCTTGCCGAGGGCCTCGGAAGACTCTTCCACGTCGAGAATGTCGTCCACAATCTGAAACGCCAGCCCGACGTGCTCGCCGTAGCAGGAAAGAGCCTCGTACTGCGTTTCGTCCGCGCCTGCATAGATCGCGCCGAGCCGCAGGCTCGCCCGCAACAGTGCGCCGGTCTTCGCGCGATGGATGGATTCGAGCAGCGCGGCGTCGGGCGGTTTGCCTTCGCCTTCAAGATCCGCCACCTGTCCTCCGATCATGCCGCCGACCGTGCCTGAAGCGGTGGCGAGTTCCGCGATCAGCCGCGCCTTGCGATCGGGCGCGATGGAAAGCTTCGCGAGCACCTCGAACGCCAGCGTCAGCAGCGCGTCGCCCGCAAGAATCGCCATGGCGTCGCCGAAGACCTTGTGGTTGGTCAGCTTGCCGCGGCGGTAGTCGTCGTTGTCGAGCGCCGGCAGATCGTCATGGATCAGCGAGTAGGTGTGGATGAGCTCGAGCGAGCAGGCACACGCCGCCACGCCGTCGGGCGAGCCCGAGACCGCATGGGCGGCCTCGATGCAGAGAATCGGCCGGATGCGCTTGCCGCCCGCGAACAGGCTGTAGCGCATGGCGCGATGGATGGTCTGGGGAGGCGTCGTCTCCGGGGGAACCAGGCGGTCGAGCTCCGAATCCACCAGTCCCTGTTGCCGTGCGAGATGTTCGCGCAGGTTCATTCGATTACGATTTTTCCGGGCGGAACGGCTCGGCCGTGACCTTGCCCTCTTTTCGAACCAGGATCTCGACGCGCGTTTCCGCCTCTTCGAGCTGCTTGCGGCAGGTCTCGCTGAGGTGCATTCCGCGTTCGAACAGTTCGAGCGAGCGTTCGAGCGACAGGTCGCCGGCTTCGAGCTCCTTCACGACTTTTTCGAGTTCGTCCAGGCAGGCTTCGAACGATTCGAGCGGCTTCGGTTCGGTGAGGTTATCCGCCATCGCCTCATTCTAACAAGGCGCTTTACTCCTCCCGGAGGGCGGAGGCGGGATCGGTGTGCGCAGCTCGCCAGGACGGCCCGGCGGCTGCCAAAAAGGCGCACAACAGCACCACACCAAGCGATACACCTGCCGAATACGGATCGCGCGGCTCGACGCCGAATAGCAGACGCGCAGTGAATCGCAGCAGCAACATCGCGGCCAGGAGGCCGGCCGCGAGTCCGCCGAATAGCGCGAGCGCCATGGGACCGCAGATGCTCCGAACGATGTGCCGGAAGCTCGCACCGATGGCCATCCGGATCCCGAGTTCCCGGCTTCTCTGCGCTACGGACTGGGCGAGCGAGCCATAGAGTCCGATGCCCGCGAGCAGTACCGCCGCCAGGCCGAAGAAGCCTGAGAGAAGCGCGACCAGCCGCTCCTGCCAAAGCGAGGTCTGAATCTCGTGTTCGATCGTCAATGCCTCGATTAACGGCACCGTGGGCGCGAGGTCACTGGCAGTCTTACGGACCGCTCCGATGATCGCCGCAGGTTCGCCCCAGGTACGCACGTACAGGAGTGGCGCAAAGCTCCCCTCCTGATAGAGGTCCAGAGGAGTGTAGAGAGTGGGCGCGTCCGGCTCGCGCAGAGTCCGGTATTTCGCCGTGCCGATGACGCCAACGATTACGTGCGTCGGAGGTCGTGTGCCATCCCTCCCCACGACGATCATCCGGCCGAGCGGGTTCCGGCCCGGGAAGAAGAAATCGGCAAACGCGCGGTTCACGACGATGGGCAGCGGTTTGACCGCCTTCTCGTTGCGAAGATTCCGCCCGGCCAGCAGCGGGATTCCCATGGTCGCAAAGTATTCCGGGGCCACCTGATTGAGGCTCGTGTTCAGGAAGGTCTGCTCCGGCAACTTGACGCCGTACGGCGCGACCGTCATTTTCATTCCGACCGAGCGCATGACGCCGAGCAGCGCATATCCTGCCGAGCGAACCCAGGGCAGCGCGGACACACGATCGCGAAGGGCCTGGTAGTATTCTCCGGAGCGCGCGGCGGTGTACCCGACATCGAGTGGATCGAACTTGAACGAAACGACATGGTCGCGGTCGAATCCGGGGTCGATGCGGTCGAGATTCTGAAACGTGCGCAGCATGAGCGACGCACCCGCAAGCAACACCACGGAGAAAGCCACTTGTAGCGCCACGGGCAGCAGGCCCGCCATGGACCGGCTGTAGCCGCGCGCGAATTGCCACTCCGAAGCGCGGCTGGCGCGCCATGCGGGCAGCATACCGAATGCCAAGACGCAGAAACCGGTGGCCGCGGTCAGGAAAAGGAGCACCCGCAGATCGGGAGCGATAGTGAGAATCTGAGGACTGCGGAACTGGCCGTAATCCCGCGGCGGAGGTAGCAGGCCGATCAGTTGCGGTGCGCCGATCCAGGCGAGACCCGCTCCCAGCAAGCCGCCGGGCAAGGCCAGCAACAGGTTCTCCGAAAGCAATTGGCGCACCAGCCGCCACCTGCCTGCCCCCAGCGCCGAACGAATCGCCAGTTCCTGGCTGCGGCCGGCGGATCGGGCCAGCAGCAGGCCCGCCACATTCGCGCAGACCACCAATAGCAACAACCCCACACCGCCGAGCAGCAGCCAGAGAGCGCCGGAAAACTGATCTCGTAACTGCGAGAGGCCATGACCGGCCGCTACCAGCCGCAGCCGCGCGTCATCCTGTTGAATATCCTGCTCGAGTTCGGCCGTCGAAACCCCATATGGGTCGTAGGGATTCTGTTCTCGAAGTGCCTTCGCCCTGGCGTCCCGGAACGGCGCGGCCAGCGCTGCGGCGGCCTGTTCCGCGGCGACGCCGGGCGCCAGCCTCATCAGAACCCGAAAGTTCGGCCGCCGCCGGTTGCGGGGATCGTGAATGTCGAGGCCATTCAGGCTTGGGCTGGCCGCCACCAGAACGCGCACGTCCGGGGCGCGGTCGATATCGGAGCTGTGGAACTCGCGGGGTAGAACGCCGGCGACCGTGAAGGGCGCACCTTTCAGGCGGATCGTGCGGCCGACAATATCGGGGCGCGCGGCGAATTCCGAGTGCCAGAACTGGTAGCTCAACACCGCCGCCGCCGCGTCTCGCGGTGTACCTCCGAGAATCGGCCTCACGCCCAGTTCGCTGAAGTAGTTCGGCGAGACCATCTGGACGATTGCGAGCCGCGTAGCGCCGCCCGAAGTGAGCGGCATCAGTTGGTCCTCGGACCATTCCTCTTCGGCAACGGCCGCGGACGACAGCGGAGTCTTCGAGAACACCGATTCAAATACCGTGTACGGGACGTAAGTATCGGGCCGGACCTGATGCTGGCGGAGAATTTCCGCCAGGAATAAGTTTTCGGGATTCCGTAGCGGCAGCGGCTTGAGAATCAGTGCGTCGATCAGGCTGAAGACCAGCGTTCCGGCTCCAATTCCCACCGCCAGAAGGACAATGACGAGGGTGCTGAAGAGCCGGTTGCGCCGGATCTGCCTGAGCGCGAACATCGCCTATTCGCCGATTTCGATTTTTGGGCCTTCCTCTTTGGCCGCCTCGTCGGTGCGGGCCACGGTGGCTCGCGCCAGTTCCAGGAACGGCTCTCCCTCGCCCTTGCGCAGCGCAATCGGGTTGCCGGTATCGCCGCCGATCCGCACCTGCGGATCGAGCGGCAGCTCGCCCAGGAACGGCACTTGCATCTCTTCGGCCGTCCGCCGTCCGCCGCCGTGGCTGAACACGTCGATGCGCTCGTGGCAGTGCGGGCAGATCAGGTAGCTCATGTTCTCCACGATGCCCAGAATCGGCACCCGCACCTGGTGGAACATGTGGATGGCCTTGCGCGCGTCTTCGAGCGAGACGTCGGACGGCGTGGTCACCACGATCGCGCCCGTGATCGGCGCGGTCTGGATCAGCGAAAGCTGCACGTCGCCGGTGCCGGGCGGCAGATCGATGACCAGGTAATCCAGATCGCCCCAATCGACGCCGCGCAGGAACTGCTGGATCACGCTGTGCAGCATCGGGCCGCGCCACACCAGCGGCTTGTCGCCGGGATTCAGGAAGCCCATCGACATCAGCTTCACGCCGAATTGCTCGAGCGGCTGGATGCGCTCGCCGTAGCCATCGGCGTGCGGTTGATGCCCATCATCAGGGGCACGTTGGGGCCGTAGACGTCGGCGTCCATCAGGCCCGGTCTTGTAGCCCAGCGCGCCAGGCCCGACGGCCAGATTCACCGCAACGGTGGTCTTGCCGACGCCGCCTTTGCCGGAGCCGACCGCGATCAGGTTCTTCACGCCGGAATGGGCAGCTTGGGCATCTGGCCCGGTTGATTGGGGGTCATGCACTCTATCGTAACAGCATCGATCCGCGCGTCCGCCGCGTTCGCGGATTGCGCCGCGAAGGTTATTCGAATACGCGGCGGAAGGCGCATCGAATACGTTGCTTTGCGTCAGCGCATACAACACCGCATACATTAGGAACAACCGTAACGATCCACACTCAACTTTAGTTAGGAGAACGAGCTTTTGGGGTCTTGTACTATTACAAACGAAGTTTTCTTGTGATACTTTGATCCTTCGAGCAGCCACCTACTCTCCTCCGAATCCAGGCTCGAATCGGAAGAAGCAGCGCCGCTGAGCCGGCTTCTTTCCTCAGAAACAACCGCACGGCAACCGTCGAGGGAATTCCCGCCCTCGCACAACAGTAGAAATCATTCCGGAGCAAAGACTCTGGAAATTTAACTAAGGAGAGTTGTGTCTTGATACGCAAGCGATCCCTGCGCCATTCCCTTGTCTTACTGGCAATCTGCTGTTTTCCCGCATTGTCAGTAGCTGCCGACTACTATGTGTCCCCGAGCGGATCCTCCGCCGGGACGGGCTCGATTTCGAGCCCATGGGATTTTCAGACGGCCTGCGCCCCCGCCGCGGCAGTCCGACCCGGTGACACCGTCTGGCTGCGCGGCGGCACCTATGGCACCGGCGGTATGACCACACAGAGCTGCAGCCTGGCCGGTAGTGCCACCCTGCCTGTCTATGTCCGGCAGTACCCCGGTGAGCGCGCCACCATCAACGGCGGCCTCGGTATTTACGGCAATTATGTCTGGTATTGGGGATTCGAGGTGACCAATACGAATTGGACCCGCTCCACCAGCGAGTGCGGTTCGTTCCCCTCGATCAAGGTCTCCGACGGCGTCTACTTCACGCAGGGCATCGTAGGAGTCAAGCTCATTAACCTGGTAGTTCACGATGCGGCCAACGGTATCTCCGACCAGCAGGAAGCCAGCGGCACCGAAGACTACGGCAACATCCTCTACAACAACGGATGGGCGAGCAGTTGCGACCGCGGCCACGGGCACTCCCTCTATATGCAGAATGCGGCTTCCACGGTGAAGCTGGTTCAGGACAATATCGGCTTCAACAGTTTCGATATCGGCATGCAGGCTTACGGCGGAGTGCCCATCAGCCACCTGCATTTCCTCGGCAACGTGATGTTCAACAGCGGCGTGCCCGGAGGGCATCGCGTGGACAACTTCCTGGTCGAGGGTGGCAGCGTACCGAAGCAGGACATCTTGTTCGATACGAGCGTTGCGTATAACCCGCTGGACGCCGCACCTGCCGAAACCGGCTACAACCAGTTCCAGGACGGGTCGAACCTCGACCTGACGATGACCAACAACTACTGGATCGGCGCCACGCCCACCGGTTATGTGACGATGCAGATCCAGGGCTGGCAGACGACCACGTTTACCGGCAACATGGTGGTCGGGCCTGTTTCCACGTCCAACGTCGGCTTCACGAACTGGAGCGGCAACACGTATTACAACAGCGCTCCGCCGAGCGGCGTCGACACCGCGAGTCCCGTGATCGGCCACAATCCCACAGGAGTCAACGTGATCGTGAGGCCGAACAAATACGAACCCGGCCGCGCCAACATCATCGTCATGAACTGGGACAAGACGTCCTCGGTGACCGTCAACCTTTCGGGCAGCGGTCTGGCCGTTGGCTCCACCTTCGAAATTGTCGATGCGCAAAATTTCTACGGATCGCCGGTGTTGACCGGTACGTATACGGGGTCGCCCATCGTGCTCCCGATGAGCCAGACCGCAGTCTCGGCGGGAAACAATTTCTCCGCTCCCGCGCACACCTCCACGGAATTCGGAGCCTTCGTGCTTCTCCCCACGAGCACGCAGTCGTCCGGCTCGGGCTTGGTCTCTACGGTCAGCGTTTCGGTCAGTCCGACCAGCGCGAGCCTCACCGCCGGAACGACGAAGCAGTTTGCTGCGGCGGTCAGTGGAAGCAGCAATACCGCAGTCACCTGGTCGCTCAGCTCCGCGATCGGCTCGATTTCCTCGGCCGGGCTCTACACTGCGCCTTCGACAGCTTCGAGCCAGCAGACCGTCACCGTGATCGCCACCAGCCAGGCGGACAGCAGCAAGACCGCCCGCGCGACCGTCACCATCGCGCCGGCGAGCAGCGGCAGCAGCACCGGCACCGGGACCAGTACGGGGACCGGTAGTGGCACAACCACTTCGGGAACCTCCGTGGCCCTGTGGACCTTCGACACCTCGTCTCTCTCTGGTTCCACGGCGCTCGATAGTTCGGGCGACGGCTTGAACGGGACCATGTTCAACGTGACCCAGGTGACCGGTGCCATGAACCAGGCGCTGAGCTTCAACGGGAGCAACAGCCTGATCTCGGTGCCTTACAGCACCAAGTATCAGCTCCTCCACAGCATGACCCTCTCCGCGTGGATCAAGACCACCAACTCCTCGCGTACCGAAAACTTCCTGGGAAATTACGACGCGGGCGGCACGGAGTGGGGCTACCTGCTCAAGACGCTACCCTCCGGCGTGATCGGGCTGCGGGTGGGCGGCAACAACGTCAGCGGAAATCGCGACGTTGCCGACACGACCCGCATCAACGACGGCCAGTGGCATCACATCGCCGTGGTGATCAATCTTGGACAGACCGTGCAGTTCTATATTGACGGCGCGCTCAGCACGACTCAAACCATGCCCACCGTGGCTGCGTCCAACTCCGTGCCGCTATGGATCGGAACGCCGCCGTTCCCGTACTTCGGACAGCCGTTCACGGGCGCGCTCGACAACGTGGAGATCGATAACCAGGCGCTGAGCGCGGCTGCCATCGCGCAACTGGCGGGCAAGTCCGGTTCGTCTTCAACCGGCTCTTCCTCGACGGGTTCTTCCTCGACCGGTTCTTCGTCCGGCAGTTCTACCTCGGGCAGCTCGACGTCGACCGGTTCCTCTACGGGTTCGACTCTTCCCGCGGCGTATGCCGGAGCGGCGGCTTTCTGGTCGTTCGATTCGGCCGACATCTCCGGTTCGACGATCAAGGATGACTCAGGCAACGGCCTGAACGGGGCGATGGCGAATATCACGATCGTCACCGGCAAGGACAATCAGGCGTTCAGCTTCAATGGCGTCAATAGCGTGGTCGCCATTCCGGACAATTCCAGGCTGGAACTGACCCACAGTCTGACTCTTTCCGCGTGGATCAAGACCACCAACACTACCCGGACCGAAGACTTCCTCGGCGCCTACGATGCCAATGCCTCCGAAACGGGATACATGCTGAAGGTTCTTCCTTCCGGCGTCATCGACCTCCGGGTCGGCGGCAACAACGTCTCCGGAACCCGTGATGTGGCCGGCACCACCGCCATCAATAACGGCCAGTGGCACCACATCGCGGTGGTCATCAATCTGGGGCAGAACGTCCAGTTCTACGTGGACGGCACGCTCCGTTCGACCAGCCCGATGTCAACCGTACCGGCCGCTTCGGGGGCCACGTTCTGGATCGGAACTCCACCGTTTCCCTATTTCGGACAGCCGTTCACGGGGGTTCTGGACAACGTCCGCGTGGACAACCAGGCGCTGAGTGCGGCGACGATCGCTCAACTCGCTACGCTCTGATTCTCGTCTCTCCAGCCGGGCCGCAGCCGTGAGGCGGCGGCCCGACGCTTTCCCCCGGTCTTCACCTTCCCAACCATCCCCTTTACTTTCAACCTCTTGGGGTGGTACGCTAAGTGTCTCATAATGCGTACAGTTGACTTGATCCAGCGGAAACGCGACGGTGAGGAACTCGCTCCAGAGGAGATCGAGTTTCTGGTGGAAGGCTACACTCGGGGCGACATTCCCGACTACCAGATGTCGGCCTTCCTGATGGCCGTGTACTTTTCCGGCATGACCGACCGCGAAGTCAGCCGGCTGACCGAGTTCATGCTGCGCTCCGGCGATACCGTGGACCTGTCTTCGATTCCGGGCGTGAAGGTCGATAAGCACTCGACCGGCGGCGTGGGCGATAAGACCAGCTTCATCGTCGCCCCTCTGGCCGCCGCTGCGGGAGTGGTGGTGCCGATGATGTCGGGCCGCGCGCTGGGACACACCGGCGGCACGCTCGACAAGCTCGAATCGATTCCAGGCTTCCGCACCGATCTCACGCCAGGACGAGTTCCGCAAGCAACTTGCCGAACTCGGCCTGTGCTTCATCGGCCAGAATCGACCGGCTGGCGCCGGCGGATCGCAAGCTGTACGCCCTGCGCGACGTCACCGGCACGGTCGAATCGATCCCGCTGATCTCTTCTTCGATCATGTCGAAGAAGCTGGCCGAAGGCGTGGATGCGCTGGTGCTCGACGTCAAGGTGGGCAACGGCGCCTTCATGAAGAAGCAGGTCGATGCCCGGCGCCTGGCGCAAACCATGGTGGCGATCGGCCGCCGCATGGATAAGAAGGTCCGCGCGCTGATCACCGATATGAACCAGCCGCTCGGCTACGCCGTCGGCAACGCGCTCGAGATCATGGAAGCGTCGCAGACGCTGCAGAACGCCGGCCCGGACGATCTCACCAAGCTCTCGCTCGAACTCGCCGCCCACATGATCCACCTCGGCAAAGAAGGCCGCCACGCTCGAAGAAGCGCGCCGCATCGCGGAGGACCACCTGGTGGATGGCTCGGCCTACAGGAAGTTCAAGCAGGTGGTGGCCGCGCAGGGCGGCAACGCGCAGGCGCTCGACAAGTTCGAACTGCTGCCGAACGCCACCGGCATGCGCGAGATCACTTCGCCGCGCGCCGGCTACGTGAGCGTCGATCGATGCCGAGGATATCGGCATCGCCTCCAACATGATCGGCGCGGGCCGCGATAAGAAGGAAGACACGATCGATCCCGCGGTGGGCATCATTCTCGAAGTGAAGGTCGGCGAGAAGGTGGATGCGGGTTCGGTGCTGTGCCGCGTCTACTACACCAAAGAAGATCGCGTGGAAGAAGCCGCCGATATGGTGGAAGACGCGTTCCGCATCTCCGCGCAGAAGCCTGACGAGCGCAACCTGATTCTGGAAGTAGTAGGAGTTTAATGGGCCGGTTCACCGGGCTGTTGGGAATCCTGGTTATTCTGGGCGCAGCCTGGCTCTTCTCGAGTCATAAGCGGGCAATCAAACTGCGCATTGTCGGTTGGGGCCTCGGGCTCCAGTTCGCCTTTGCGGTCCTGGTTCTGAAGACCGATTTCGGCAAGCTGTTTCAGGCCATCGGCGCCGGCGTCAACGCGATGCTGGGCTACACCGAGGCCGGCAGCGCCTTCGTCTTCGGCGATCAACTCGGGCGCAGCGCCGGTCCATTCGGCGTGATCTTCGCCTTCCAGGTGCTGCCGATCATCATCTTCATCGCCTCGTTCTTCGCCATCCTTTATTACCTCGGGATCATGCAGTGGATCGTGCGGGGCATGGCCATCGGGATGCAGAAGGTGATGGGCGTGAGCGGCGCCGAATCGCTCAACGTCGCGGCCAGCATCTTCATGGGGCAGACCGAAGCGCCGCTGACCATCCGCCCGTTCCTCGCGGGGCTGACGGAATCCGAACTGTTCACCATCATGGCGAGCGGCATGGCGCACGTTTCCGGCTCGGTGATGGCGGCCTATGTGAAAATCGCCGGCGTGCAGATTCAGCACCTGCTGACGGCGGTGATCATGACCGCGCCGGCCACCATCATGCTGGCCAAGATCTTCATCCCGGAGATCGGAAAGCCGGTGACGGCGGGAAAGGTGGAGATCAAGATCGAAAAGACGGCGGTCAACGTGATCGATGCGGCGGCCCAGGGCGCGGGCGACGGCCTGCACCTGGCGCTGAACATCGGCGGCATGCTGATCGCGTTCCTGGCGCTGATCGCCATGGCCAATGGGATTCTCGGCTGGGTCCACGGCTGCCGTTTATGGGCTGGCTGCCGGTATCCCTCGAAAAGATTTTCGGCGTGGTGTTTGCGCCGGTGGCCTGGCTCATGGGCGTGCCCTGGAAAGATGCCTCGCACCATCGGCGACCTGCTGGGCGACGCGGCTGGTCCTCAACGAATTCGTGGCGTTCCTGAAACTCGGGCCGATGAAGGCGACACTCGATCCGCGGTCCTTCACCATCGCGACCTATGCGCTTTGCGGATTCGCCAACTTCAGTTCCATCGCCATCCAGATCGGCGGCATCGGTGCTCTGGCGCCGAGTCGCAAGTCGGATCTGGCGCGGCTGGGGCTGAAAGCGGTGGCGGCGGGAACGATGGCGAATTTCATGTCGGCTTGCATCGCCGGAATGTTGCTGTGATGGAAGAAGCCAGGCAGTATATCGAAAGCCGCACGGACCTGCGGCCGGCCATCGGCGTGGTCCTCGGCAGCGGCCTAGGCGCGTTCGCCGACGAATTGACCGGACGCGTGGACATCCCCTACGCGGAGATTCCCGGCTGGCCGACATCGACGGCGGTGGGGCACGCAGGCAAGCTGATCCTCGGCAAACTGGGCGATCTAGCGGTGGCGGTGATGTCGGGCCGTGCACATCTTTACGAGGGCAATACGCAGGCGCAGGCCACCTACGGCGTCCGCGTGCTGGGGCAGCTGGGCGTGAAGGCTATCGTGTTCACCAATGCCGCGGGCGGCATCAATCTGACGCTCGAGCGCGGCGGCCTGGTGCTGATCTCGGACCACATCAACCTGCAGGGTTCCAATCCGCTGGTCGGTCCTAACGATGACCGCCTCGGTCCGCGTTTCCCCGATATGTCGGATGCCTATGCGCACTGCCTTCGCGAGGTTGCGAAGGAGGTAGCCACCGAGCTCTGCATTCCCTTGAGTGAAGGCGTCTATGCCGCGATGCTCGGGCCGTCGTATGAGACTCCGGCGGAGATCCGCTTTCTCCGCACGATCGGCGCCGACGTGGTGGGAATGTCGACCGTACCGGAAGTGATCGTGGCGAATCACATGGGGATCAAGGCGCTGGGCATTTCCTGCGTGACCAACATGGCGGCAGGCATTTTGCCGCAGAAGATCAACCACGAAGAGGTGCTCGAAACCGGCGCCATGGTGCGCGACACGCTGGTGCGCTTTCTCAAGGCTCTGCTGCCGCGGCTGGCGGAGGCCGCGTGAGTGATCCGCTGGCCGACGCTGCGCTCGCCGCGCGGGAGAACGCCTTCGCGCCCTTTTCCAGGTTCAAAGTCGGGGCGGCGCTCGAAGATGAGGGCGGACGCGTCCACACCGGTTGCAACGTGGAGAACGCCACCTACGGGCTTACCGTCTGCGCCGAGCGCGTCGCCGTATTCAAAGCGATCTCCGAGGGCGTCCGCAAGTTCCGCCGCATCGCCATTGCGGCCGATGCCGAAGATCTCACACCTCCGTGCGGCGCCTGCCGGCAGATCCTGTGGGAGTTCTGCGGGGATATCGAGATCGTCATGGTGAATCCGCGTGGCAAAACGGCAACCTATCAACTCAAAGAACTTTTCCCGAAGCCCTTCGATGTTTCGTATCTGTAGCCTACTTCTTCTCTTCGTTTCCGCACTCCTGGGCGAACCGGCCGATTGGATCTGGAGCGCCCGGTATGTCATCACCGTCAATCCGCAGCATCGCGTGATCGAAAACGGCGCCGTGGCGGTGCGCGGCGACCGAATTCTTGCGGTCGGCACGAAGGCCGAGATCGACGCGCGGTTTCAGCCGAAGCAGCGCCTCGACCGTCCCGATGCCATCCTAGCCCCCGGCCTGATCAACACCCACACCCACGCCGCGATGTCGCTCTTCCGCGGCATCGCCGACGACCAGAAATTACAGGACTGGCTCGAAAAGTACATCTTCCCGGCCGAGGCGAAGAACGTCTCGCCCGAATTCGTGCGCTGGGGCACGCGCCTCGGATGTCTCGAAATGCTGCTCGGCGGCACCACCACTTTCACCGACATGTACTACTTCGAGGACGTGGTGGCGGAAGCCGCGAAGGAGGCCGGCATGCGCGGGGTTCTGGGCGAGACCATCATCCGCTTTCCCGTTGCCGACGCCAAGACGCCCTCGGATTCCCTGGCTTTTACCGCGCGCTACCTGGAGCGCTTCCGCAACGATCCGCTGATCGTACCCGCCGTAGCCCCGCACGCTCTCTACACCAATTCCGACGAGACTCTCAAGGCTGCGCGGGCGCTCGCCAACCGGTTCCACGCGCCGCTCATCATTCATCTTGCGGAAACCAAGAAAGAGTACGACGATGCGCTGGCCGAGCGCCACATGACCCCGACCCAGGTGCTCGATTCGCTCGGCGTGCTCACCGGCCGCACCGTGGCTGCGCATTGTGTGTGGGTGAACGACGCCGATATGCGTATTCTCAAGCAACGCGGCGTAGGCGTGGCGCACTGCCCTTCGAGCAATATGAAGCTGGCAAGCGGCGTGGCGCCAGTGGTCAAAATGCTGGCCCTCGGCATCCCCGTGGGCCTGGGCCCCGACGGCCCCGCCGGCAGCAACAACGATTTCAACCTGTTCGAAGAGATGGATCTCGCCGCCAAACTGCAGAAGGTGACGACGCTTGACCCGCAAGTCTTGCCCGCCGCCCAGGCGCTCGATATGGCGACCATCCTGGGCGCCCGCGTGCTCGGCATGGAAAAGGAGATCGGCTCGCTCGAAGCCGGTAAGCGGGCCGACCTCATCACCATCCGGCTCGATCAGCCCAACGCCGTTCCGATGTACGATCCGGTCTCGCAGATCGTCTATGCGCTCAAGGCCTCCGACGTTCGCGACGTGATGGTGAACGGCAGCCCTGTGGTGCGGGACGCGAAGATTCTGACCCTCAACCAGCCGCAGATTCTCGAAAAGGCGCGCGAATACCGCGTCCGCATTCAGAAGTCACTCGCTGCGCACTGAGTAGCCGGCTACGGCTTGCGCCCGCCGAAGACCGCCAGTTCGAAGATCTTCAAATAGCAATCCACGTCGCTGAATCCGATCTCGCGCAGCCAGTCGCATTGCAGTTCCACCGGCGCCAGGATGTTCGCCGACTTGTCCTGCCGGTGATAGAATTCCGCGCTGACTTCTTCGCGGCTCTTTCCCGTATGCAGCCGGAGCAGGGAATCGACGAACAGCTCGTCGTTGAGGTCAGTCAGCCAAGCGGTCGGAGAGGAGACATGCTCCACGTTGATGAACATGGCGCCGGGTTCGAGCAGGCGGAAGATCTCCGCGTAGACCTCGCGCTTGCGGCTGTCTGGCTGGTGGTGGATCGAAAAGCCGGAGACCACCGCGTCGAAGGGGACAAACGGCTCAATAGCCGCGAGCCAGCGGGCATCGCTGTAGTCGGCGGCCGCAAACTCCACCGCGGCGTTGCGGCCGGCGAAACGCTTGCGCGCGGCGCTGAGCATCGGCTCCGAGAAATCGGCCAACACGACCTTCGCGCCGGGGAAGCGGTCAAGAATCGCCTCGCCGAGGATGCCGTCGCCGCAACCCAGGTCGAGTACGCTTCGCACGGGGCGGCCGCTCGCTGCGATCAGCCGCAGCATCACGTCGATCTGCTCCGCCGCCAGAGGAATCGCGCCGCGTACGCCTTCGAGGTAGGTCGCTGCCAGGCTGGACTTCTTCCAGACTTCGTCGGTTCGTTGGGCCATCTATCCAGTGTAGCGGCGGTCGCGCTTGCGCCCTTTGCCTTTCGGTGTTTCCTCCACCAGGGCAAATTGCAGCTTGCGTTCGTTGGCGTCCACGCGGTCGAGGATCACGCGCACACGGTCGCCGATCGAAAACTCGCGCCGCGTTCGCTTACCCACGACCTTGCGGATGTTCTCCTGGTAGGCGTACTGATCGCCCGGCAGCGTGTCGATGGGGATCAGGCCTTCGACGAACAGGTCGGCGAGCTCCACGAACAGGCCGTATTTCGCGGTGCTGATGATCAGCGCGTCGAAATCCTCGCCCACCCGCTCCGCCATGAAGCGGACCTTCTTCCACTCCACCAGCTCGCGTTCGGCATCGCCGGCGCGGCGCTCCGATTGCGAACATTCGTCGGCCACTTCGCCGAGTTCGGTTTCGGCGGGCACGCGGTCCGTCTGCCCCAGCAGCACGGCGCGCAGCAGGCGGTGGATGATCAGGTCGGGGTAGCGGCGGATGGGCGAGGTGAAGTGCGTGTAGGTCTCGGCGGCCAGCGCAAAGTGTCCGACGTTTTCGGTGGTGTAGCGCGCCTGCTTCAGCGAGCGCAGCATCAGGTAACTCAGGATCCGCTCTTCCGGCTTGCCTTCAATCTTCGCCACAAGCTTCTGGTAGTGCCGTGAAGTCAGATTTTCCGCCGTGCCGGCCAGCACGATTTCGTGGCGCTTCTTCGATCCGTCCCGGCGCTTATCGCTATACGCAAACTTCTTCACGGGCACCGCTCCGATTCCCAGCGTGTAGCCGAAATGCACCGCCACCTCTTCGAACTCCAACACACGCTTGGGGTCGGGCTTCTCGTGAATGCGGAAGAGCGATGCTTCCAGATGTTCTTCGAGGTGTGACGCCACGGCCTCGTTGGCCGCCAGCATGAACTCCTCGATGAGGCGGTGGGCCGCGTTGCGAGGAGCCCGCGTGACCCCGATCATCGCGCCGAACTGGTCGAACTCGATCAGCGGCTCAGGCAGGTCGAAATCGATCGAGCCGCGGCGCACGCGCTTCCGGTTGAGCACTTCGGCCAGTTCGCGCATGAGCTCGAAGCGCTCCACCAGCGGCTTATAGCGTTCGCGCAGGCCGGCATCGCCTTCGAGCAGCAGGTGAACATTGGTGTAGGTCATGCGCTCGACGCTGCGGATGACGCCGGCCGTGAATTCCTGCCCGACGATCTCGCCCTGGTGATCGATTTCGAGCAGCGCGGAAAGCACCAGCCGGTCCAGCTGCGGATTGAGCGAGCAGATGTTGGTCGAAAGTTCGAACGGCAGCATCGGCACGGCGCGATCCGGAAAATAGACGCTGGTCCCGCGCAGGCGCGCTTCGAGGTCGATCGGAGTGCCCGGCCGCACGTAATGGCTGACATCCGCGATGTGGACGTGCAGTTGATAGTTGCCATTTGCCGCTCGCTCCACCCACACGGCGTCGTCGAAATCGCGCGCGGTTTCGCCGTCGATCGTCACGATGTCCATCGAGCGGAAATCGTGGCGGCCTTCGAGTTCCTTCGAGCTGATGATCAGCGGCACCGCCTGCGCCTGCTCCACCACCTCCGCCGGGAAGCGGTTCGGCAGGTGGTGCTTGCGGATCACGATCTCCACGTCCACTCCGAAATCGTCGGGGTTGCCCAGGATCTCGACCACGCGGCCTACCGGCGCGCCGCCATCCTCGGGATATTCGAGGAGTTCGACATTCACTACCAAGCCGTCGAGCTCCGCGACCGACGTTACCTCGGGGGCGGTCACGCCGATGCGGTCGATGGGCGCTTCTTTCGGCGGAAACTCCATCCCTTCGGGGATCTCGATCCACTGGCGGATGCGCTCGTCCTGAGGCACCACGTACTGTCCGCGGCGCCCGATGCGAAATTCGCCCACCACCGTGGGATGCGCCCGCTTCAGCACGCGGACGATCTCGCCGTCGGCACGCCCGTCGGCTTCGATGCGCGCGATGCGGGCGAGTACGCGGTCTCCGTGCATCGCCCGCTCGGCCGAATCGGGAGGAATGAAGATGTCGCCGTTGATCCCCTCGATGGTGCGTTCGGGAATCACGAAGCCGTAGCCATCGCGATGCATGTTCAGCCGCCCGATGGTGTATTCGCGGCTGCGGGAGGTGACGACGAACTGCCCTGAGCGCAGCTCGATCAGATCGCCGCGCGCCGTCAAACGGTCCAGCGCGGTTTCCAGTTCTTCTCGTCCTTCGCCGCGTGCTCCCAGTTCGCGAACCAATTGCTTGAAAGTGGCTCGGGCATGCGGCAGGCGGGAAATGTGGGCCATCAGGGCCGCATCCGTCATTCCTCGATTTTACCTGTGCGATGGTCTGCACGCCCGTGGACCGATTGCCGTCAATTTGTTGACTTGATACAAAGGTTGACGCCTATGCGGCTCTTCACACTCCTTCTGCTGCCGGCCGCGCTCCTGGCCGGGCAGCCCCGTTATGCGCGGATGGGCGACTTTCAGGGAACCGTGGAAGTACAACTGCGGCCCTACGAACCGTGGATCGCGGCTGCACGCAACCTGCCGCTGGTGGAATCCACGTGGGTGCGGTCGGGTACGGCATCGCGCGCCGAGATCGAACTCGACGAAGGCAGCGCGTGGCGCATCGGTGCCGATTCGCAAGCGGGAATTGCCGACTACTCGCGGCTTTCCACGGGCCAGCGTGTCACGCTGCTGACGCTTGACCACGGCGTGGCCTATTTCACCGGCCAGCCGCAAGGTCGCGATTCCCTGCTGCTGGTGGTGCCGGGCGCGGAGGTCGCGATCACGCGCGGCGCGCGGGTACGGCTCGAGGCCGGAGAGCAGTCGAGCCGCATTTCGATACTTGCGGGCGTGGCACGATTTTCTTCGCCCGCCGCCGAAATGGATCTGCACGAAGGACAATCGGTACGCGTGGATCCAGCGCACCCGGCACGCTTCGTGTTCGATCGCGAGCTGGCTCCGCTGGATCTCGACCGCTGGAACGACGTCCGCGACCACGCGCTCGCCGGCTCCGTGTCTGCGATGCATGTTCCCGAGCGCTTCGGCACCGCGGATCTCGACACTGCGGGCGAGTGGGTGGCCACCGAAGACATGGGCACCGTCTGGAAACCCAAGGCAGCGCAAGGCTGGGCGCCGTTTCAGAAAGGCCGCTGGCTATGGTACGACGGCCTGGGCTACACATGGATCAGCGCTGACGACTGGGGCTGGCTGCCCTATCACTACGGACGCTGGCTGCGCAAAGCGAATCTCGAATGGGTGTGGGTGCCCGCGGGCGAAGAGTGGTTCAAGCCGGGCGATGTGTACTGGCTGCGTTCGAGCGCCATTGCCGGATGGGGTCCGCTCGCGCCGGGCGAAGCCTGGAGCCCGGGCCGCGATAAGCTGACCCTTCCGCGGGAATATCTGGATGCCAACACCACCTACGCGGTGTTTGAACAGGGAGCCGCCGCGATCGATCCCGCCGGATTCACGGCGCGGCCGAAAGAGCCTCTGCGCACCATGACTTTTGCCGAGGCCTTGCCGTCGCCCGTGTTCTTCGCGGCCAAACTCGAAGCGCGGCGCCCCTTGGTGGAAGGCGCGCAAAGCCGCGTGGCCCCCTATGTTTCGGGTACGACTTTCGAGAGTGCGCCCGTATCTTCCGTCGCACCGGCTCCGACCGTGATCATCACGCAGGCCGCGCCGCCGCAGGTCGCATCGCCAACTGATCCGGAGGTCGTGCCCTATCCCGTGCCCGTCGCTGTCCCCTCAGTGGTGGTCGTGGAGCCGCCGTCGCAGCCGGTCGCCGGGTTGCGGCCGAAAATCCCGGCGAGGCCGCAGCCGGAAGTGGTGACACCAGCCGGCCGTCATTCATCGACGGATTCGATCTCCGCCGGAAGTGTGCCTCCCAGTCGTCGAGATCCGCGCCGCAGCGAGGAGGACCTCGCGGCGGAACAGATTATGGGAAAACTCCTAGCCCGTAACTATACTGGAGCACTAGCCGATCTGGACAACTGGAGCCACCGCTACCCAGACTCCAGGCGCAAGATGGAGCGCTTCTATTATTACCTTCAGGCGTACGATGGACTCAACCAGGCCGCGAAAGCTGTGTCTACCGGCCGCGCTTTGCTCGGGGAAACAGAAGGCACGCTTCACGATCCGCTGCAAGTCCTGACTGTGCTCTATCTGACAACCGCCAATTTCCACAAGCTGTCGAATCCGACACGGGAACAGTCCAAGACAGGACGCGCAGCGGCCCAGCAATTACTGGCTCTTTTGCCCACTTGCTTTGCTCCACAGAACCGGCCGGCGTCGACGAGCGAGAAGGATTGGGGCAAAGCGCGCAGCGATTTCGAAACTCTGGCGAAGAGCGCGCTCGCGGCCACTGGGAAGCGTGATCTTCCCTAGAACTCGAAGCACAGATATTCAGCTTTTGCAGCATTGACAATCCCGTCAGGCGGGTTATCATTTTGATTTACTCCCCCGATTGAGACCTGAAGGTACCGTGAACGCGACCAACCATCCAGTCATCCTTGAAACCGACCTGCCCGGCGTCGAGCGCTATGGCCGCGGCAAGGTGCGCGACGTGTATGGGATCGACGGCAAGCTTCTCATTGTCGCCACCGATCGCATCTCCGCTTTCGACTACATCCTGGCCACCGGCATTCCGGACAAGGGCCGGGTGTTGACGCAGCTTTCGATTTTCTGGTTCGACTTTCTGCGCGACGTGACTCCGACGCATTTTCTCACCGCGCAACTCAGCGAGTATCCGCAGCCCCTGCCGCGCTTCGCCGATCAGCTCGAAGGCCGCTCGATGCTTGTGAAGCGCGCCAGGATGGTCGAGATCGAATGCGTGGCTCGCGGATATCTTTCGGGCTCGGGCTGGAAGGAATATCAGAAGCAGGGCACGGTATGCGGGATTCCGCTGCCGCAAGGACTTCGCGAAAGCGACAAACTTCCCGAGCCGATTTTCACTCCCGCTACCAAGGCGCAGACCGGCCACGACGAGAACGTCTCGTTCGAGCATGTGGTCTCTCTGATCGGCGAGGACCTCTCGAAGCGGCTCCGCGATCTCACGCTCGAGATCTATAGCCGCGCGGCGAAGTATGCGGAGACCAAGGGCATCATCATCGCCGACACGAAATTCGAATTCGGCTTCGTGGGCGATGAACTGGTGCTGGGCGATGAAGTGCTGACGCCCGACTCCTCGCGCTTCTGGCCCGCCGA
The DNA here is from genome assembly GCA_963796675.1 of Terriglobia bacterium. Classification (GTDB taxonomy): domain Bacteria; phylum Acidobacteriota; class Terriglobia; order Bryobacterales; family Bryobacteraceae; genus CAWCDJ01. The sequence goes on along the minus strand of CAWCMS010000003.1, from coordinate 525,100 downwards.
GACCTACAAGCCGGGCGGCGCGCAATTTTCCTTCGACAAGCAGTACGTCCGCGACTACCTCGAATCGATCCACTGGAACAAGCAGCCGCCCGCACCCGGTCTCCCGGAGGAAGTGGCGGCCAAGACCGGAGAAAAGTACCGGCAGGCGTACCGCGCTCTTACCGGGCGCGAGCTATGAACTGGCTGGATATCGTCTTACTTTTCATTCTCGGGATATCCGCGGTTACGGCCTTCCGCAAGGGCTTTTCACGGGAGGTCATAGGCTTGGTGTCGGTGGTGGTGGCGTTGATTCTGGGCATCTGGTTTTACGGCTCTGTCTCGGCACTGCTCCAGCCATACTTGAACTCGCGTGCCATGGCGAATTTCGCCGGGTTCTTTCTGGTATTCTGCGGCGTGGTTATGCTCGGCAGCCTGGTGAGTTTTGCGATCGGCAAGTTTCTTCACATCACCGGCCTTTCGTTTTTCGACCATGCACTGGGCGCCGGCTTCGGATTGCTGCGCGGGACGCTGATCGCGATCGCGCTGGTGATGGGGATGATGGCATTTCGCTCGGGAGACCAGCCTCCGGCTTCCGTGGTGCAGTCCCGCGTGGCGCCATATGTAGTGGACGCGGCGCGAGTCGTCGTGGCCGTTGCGCCGCACGAACTCAAAGAAGGATTTCGCAAGACTTACAGTCAGGTCAAGACCGCGTGGGGCAAAGCCGTGGAACAGGGGATCCACCGGCTGCCTGCCGGAAAGGCAAACGATGAAGGAAAAATTTGACGGGCTGGTGGACCGGCTTCTGGATGCGAACATTTTCCTCCAGGAAGCTGTGGAAGTTCTGGAAAAGAGTATGATCCAGCTCGCTTTGGAGAGAAGTGGAGGGAACCAATGCTCCGCGAGCAAGCTGTTGGGTATCCACAGGAACACACTCCAGCGGAAGATCGTGGAATACGGACTCGGAAACAAGAGGACGCGGCGTAAGCCTGCGGGCGCGGTGCGCCGTTCGAGCGTCCACAAGAGTGGCGTCGCCTAACGTCCGGGCAGGGGATGGGGGAACCGGAGGCGGCCGTAGCGATCGTTCAGGCGTCGAAGCCTGAAGAGTCGGTGCTGCTGATGCGCCGCGCTGAGCGCGAAGGAGATTCCTGGTCGGGGCACTGGTCGTTTCCTGGCGGGCGGCGCAGCCCGGCGGACCCGGACTTATTGCATACCGCACTGCGCGAATTGGACGAAGAATGCGGAGTGCGCCTGAGCCGCGAAGAATTGCGCCGGCCTCTGCCGCTGACCATCGCGCGCAGACGTGTGGGGCCCTATCTCACAGTGGCGCCGTTCGTCTTCCGCGTCGAAGTTCAACGGGCCACCGTCCCGGATCCGCGGGAGACCGCGCAGGCGGTTTGGATTCCCATGAGCCTGCTTAAAGATCCGCAGCGCCACTGCCTCCGTCCCGTGCCCGGCGTGGCATCCAATGCGTTGTTTCCGTCGATCGATCTACCTGGTGCGCCGTTGTGGGGCTTCACCTACCGGCTCATCACCGATTGGCTCGGGTTGGCGCCGCGCACGGAGAACGCCGGCGCCGAGGCTGTCGAGCGCGTTCTGGAGTTTCTGGCCGCGCGCGGAATTCGCGTGGAGACCGGGGGTACGGCGCGGCTTGTGCAGGTTCGCGGCGTCATTCCAGCCGATGAGGTGCTGGCGCGCTTCTCAGAGACCGATCGGTTCCTGCCCGCCATCAACCGTTTGACGATCTCGCGCGAGCGCATCGTGATCGCCGGTCCGGACTACGAAGAATATGTGATCGAGGCGGAGGCAACATGATTCGCGCAGCGGTAGTGCAGGCGGGTTCGATCCTGTACGAAACGGAACAGACGCTGGCCAAGGCCGAAACGCTGGCCGCCGGAGCCGCAACTGCCGGGGCGCAACTCGTCGTTTTCCCGGAGGCGTTGATCGGCGGCTATCCGAAGGGCTGCGACTTCGGAGCGCGGGTCGGCAGCCGCACGCCTGAAGGCCGCAAGCTGTTCCGCCGCTATTTCGAAGCCGCGATCGACGTCCCCGGGCCAGCCACCGAGCGTCTCGGCAAGGCGGCTTGCGAACATAGCCTCTGGCTGGTGATCGGTGTGATCGAACGCGAGGGCGGCACTCTCTACTGCTCAGTGCTCTTTTTTGCGCCGGATGGTACGCTCGCCGGGAAGCATCGCAAGCTCATGCCCACCGCCATGGAGCGACTGATCTGGGGCTTCGGCGACGGATCCACGCTGCCCGCCATCGAGACGGGCTTCGGCAGGATCGGCGCGGTCATCTGCTGGGAGAATTACATGCCGCTGCTGCGCGCGGCGATGTATGCCAAGGGCGTGCAACTCTACTGCGCCCCCACGGTGGACGACCGCGAGACCTGGCCCATCACCATGCGGCACATCGCGGTCGAAGGGCGCTGCTTTGTGCTCTCGGCCTGCCAGTATGTCTCGGGCGCGATCGGCGGCGGCAGCATGATCGTGAACCCCATGGGGCAGGTTCTGGCAGGGCCCGCGCGCGGCGGCGAGTGTATCCTCACGGCCGACATCGACCTCGGCGAAGTGGCCGAGGGCAAGTTCGATCTCGACGTGGCGGGGCACTATGCGCGGCCGGACGTCTTCCGCCTCGAAGTCAACGAGGCTCCGGCGCGGGTTGTAAAATAGTAATTCATGAGCGACGTCGAACAGAGCGAATCCGGGCAGGACGATTTCCAGTTTCCACTGCCGCCGCCCTCTTTCACTTTCATCGTGCTTTCGCTTCGGGCGCAGGCGGAAATGCAGCTTGGGCTGATGCAGTTCGGGGAAGAAGAGAAGTCGGAGCCGGACCTGCCCCTGGCGCGACACACCATCGATCTGATGGCCGTGCTGCTCGAGAAAACCAAGGGCAACCTGACGATTGAGGAGCAGCGTTACCTTGAAAACTCCCTGACCGAACTGCGGTTCCGTTTCGTGCAGGCTTCGGAAGATACAGGCACGCCGCCGCAGAAAGCCTGAATGCCGGCGCCCGCGTTAAAAATCACGGTGCTCGGCTCCGGCACCAGTGTCGGTGTCCCCACCATCGGCTGCCACTGCGCCGTGTGCACCTCGAAGGATCCTCGCGACAATCGTCTGCGGCCCTCGATTCTAATTAGCTACGAAGGCCGCAACGTTCTGATCGACACCACGCCCGATTTTCGGATGCAAGCGCTGCGGGCGGGCTTCGGCCGCGTCGACGCCGTGGTCTATACGCACGCACACGCCGATCACATCCTGGGGCTCGACGACCTGCGGCCGTTCAACTTCCACCAGAAGAATCCGATCCCGATCTACGCCTCTCCCGAAACTATGGCCGCTGTGCAGCGCAGCTTCCCGTATGTGTTCGACGGCCTGGTCAAGGAAAGCAACGTACCGAAGGTCGAGGCGCGGCTGATCGAAGGTCCGTTCGATTTATTCGGACTCGAGTTCGAGCCGGTGCCGGTGATTCACGGGCGCCAGACCATCCTCGGATACCGCTTCGGCGCGGCGGCCTACCTGACGGACCACAGTGCCATTCCGGCGGATTCCATGGACCGATTGCGCGGCCTCGGCGTGCTCTTCCTCGACGCGCTGCGCTACAAGCCGCATCCTACGCACTCCACCGTGGACCAGTCCTCGAAGATCGTGGCCGCGCTGGCCCCGCGGCGCGCCTTTTTCACCCACATCTGTCACGATCTGGGACACGAGCGCGCCGAGAGCCTGCTGCCTCCGAACATCCGGCTGGCCTACGACGGCCTCGAGATTCCCGTGGAGGCTGTGCAGTAATTCATGAAGGTGTATCGCAGCCTGGAAGAAGTGCCGGCCGATTTCGGCCCGTGCGCGCTCACTATCGGCAATTTCGACGGAGTACACTACGGCCACCGCCGTATCCTACGCAGCCTCAAACAACTCTCGGAAGCAAATGGCTGGAAGCCGTCGGTGCTGACGTTTCATCCCCACCCGACTACCATCGTCGCGCCGCAGCGGTCGCCGCAATTGATGACCACGCCCGAACGGCGCGCCGAGCTGATGCGTGACGAGGGGATCGAGCAGGTGCTGATTCTCCCGTTTACGCGCGAACTCGCACAGCTTTCTCCGGAAGAGTTCGTGAAGAGCCTTCTGGTGGATCGCCTGGGCGCGCGCGCCGTGCTGGTGGGCGACAACTTCCGCTTCGGACACAAGCAGGCGGGTGATGTCGCGGTGCTGCGCGAACTGGGCCGCCGGTATGGATTCGAAACCGACATCGTGGACACGGTAACGTGCCGCGGCCGCATGGTCAGCAGCAGCGGAATCCGCGAGGTGATCCGGCAAGGTAACGTGAGCCTGGCCGCACGCCTGTTGCGGCGGCCGTACACGCTCGAAGGCGATGTGGTCCGCGGGCATGGCGTAGGCTCTAAGCAGACGGTACCGACACTGAATCTGGCGACCTCCGCGGAGGTGATCCCTGCAGAGGGCGTCTACATCACCGGCACCCGCGATCTCGATAGCGCCAGGGAATGGAATTCGGTGACGAACATCGGCCACCGGCCCACCTTCGGCGCGAGTCCGGAGTTGTCCATCGAAACCTTCCTGCTCGATCCGCTCGAAGGCGAAACGCCGCGCCGCATCCGCGTGGAATTCTTGCGCCGCATCCGTGACGAGCGCCGGTTCGACAGCCCCGAAGAGTTGAAGGCGCAAATCTTCCGCGATGTGCGTACGGCCCAGAGCTATTTCCGGCGAGCGAAAGCGTGGGTTGGGCGGGTACCGTGCACTTCCTCGTAGCGGTCCTCTCCATCGTCCTCATCGACCTTCTGCTGGCCGGCGACAACGCACTGGTAATCGCCATGGCCGTAAAGTCGCTGCCGCGTCGCGAGCGCCGAATCGGGCTCGCCTGCGGAGCGGGCGCGGCGGTGATCCTGCGGGTGGTGTTGACCGTGGTGGCGGCGCGGCTGCTGGAGATCCGGTACCTGCAACTGGCCGGCGGTCTCCTGGTCATCTGGATTGCCATCAAGGTGCTGCACGACGCGAGCGAGCCGCCGGACGCTTCTCCGTCTTCCGGAAGCTTCTGGCAGGCGATCTGGTACATCGTGCTGGCCGACCTGACGATGTCCACCGACAACATCCTGGCGATTGCCGGCGCGTCGAAAGGCAACGTCTACCTGATTGTATTCGGACTCGCCCTCAGCATTCCGTTCGTCGTCCTCTCGAGCAACCTGCTGGCGGAGATCATGAACCGCTACCCGGCAACCGTCTACCTGGGTGTGGGCATCCTCGGCCGGGTCGGGGCCGATATGATCCTGACCGACCCGGCGGTGGCAGCGGTAGTCCAACTTCCCAATTCCGTGCGCTACGGGACGGAGGCCGTGGTTGCCGTCGGGCTCGTGATCCTCGGGTGGGCTGTCCGCCGGCGCTGATCGCTTCCCCTTGCACTTCGACAGAAGTTGCCGTACACTCCTTCTTGTAGAAGTAATAGGGGAGAAACGGCGTGGCAGATAACGATCGGCTCGAATTGCCGCAGGGAACGCTCGACCTGCTGATCCTCAAGACGCTCGCGCTCGAACCGCTGCACGGCTGGGCCATTTCCGAGCGCCTGCAGCAGATCTCGAGAGACGCACTGCAAATCCAGCAGGGCTCGCTCTATCCCGCGCTGCACCGTCTGGAGCGCCGCGGCTGGGTGAAAGCCCGCTGGGCGGTCAGCGAGAACAACCGTCGCGCCCGGTATTACGAGTTGACGCGGCAAGGCCAGAAGCAGCTCGCCGCGGAAACCGAAGCATGGCGCAAGCTGACGGCCGCGGTGGACCAGGTGCTCGACATGGCTTGAAGAGGCGGAGATGCTGAGCGATCTGCGATACCGGCTTCGTGCCCTTTTCCAGCGCAGCGCGGTGGAAAACGACCTCGATGAGGAGTTGCAGTACCATCTGGACCGGCAGTCGGAGAAGTTGCAGCGATCCGGCGTACCCGCGCCTGAGTCGCTGCGGCAGGCGCGCATCGCATTAGGAGGCCCGGAACAGGTGCGCGAGCACTGCCGCGATGCGCGCGGCACCCGCTGGCTGGAAGATCTGGTGAACGACGCGCGCTATGGATTCCGTATCCTCGCCCGCAGCCCCGTCTTCGCAGGAGTTGCGGTGCTCTCCCTGGCGCTCGGAATCGGCGTGAATTCCGCAATGTTCAGTGTGGCCGATCCGCTCTTATTGCGCCCGATGCCTTACCGGGACCCCACGCGGCTGGTCATGATCTGGGACACCTTCCCCGGCCGCAGCGATTGGCACAATGTGGTGGGCCCCGCCGACTACCTCCGATGGCAGCAGCAGAGCACGGTGTTCGAGAAGATCTCGGCCTTCGTGGCGGACGTCAGTAATCTTACCGGCGTCAACGATCCGCAGGAGATTCACGGCCAGATCGTCACGGCGGATCTGTTTCCCCTGCTCGGTGTAGCGCCGGCGTTGGGCCGCGGATTTACGGAAGAAGAAGCAAGAGCCAAGGCCAGGGTGATCGTTCTGGGGCATCAATTCTGGGAGCAGCGCTTTCAATCCAATCCTGGAGCGCTCGGGCGCACCGTAGAGATGGATGGCGTGCCCTACACGATCATCGGCGTGATGCCGCGAGATTTCGAGTTCCTCGATACGGACTCGCAGTACTGGTTGCCCTATTTTATCGATCCGCAAAAGGACTTCAGCCGCACTGGAAGGTATCTGCGGGCTGTGGCGCGCCTGAAGTCTGGGATTTCGATGGCGCAGGCCAAGGCTCAAATGAGTGCCATCGCGTCGCGTGCGGAACGTGATAATCCCAATTTCAGCAAAGGATGGGGTGTACGGCTGGTGGACCTTCGCGAGGAGGTATCGGGCAAGTACCGCCGGCCGCTGCTCGCCTTGCTCGGCGCCGTCGGCCTGGTGCTGCTGATCGCGTGCGCGAACGTCGCGAACCTGCTGCTCGCACGCGCAACTTCGCGAAGCCGCGAGATGGCTATCCGCACTTCCCTGGGCGCCGGACCGTGGCGGATTGCGCGCCAGTTGCTCGCGGAAAGCGGAGTGCTGGCGGCCCTCGGCGGCACGCTCGGATTGCTCCTGGCTGTGTGGAGCGTCGACGTAGTCAAGCGGAAGGCTCCGATCAGTCTGCCGCAGATGATGGCAATGGGGGTAGACGCGCGGTTACTGCTGTTTACGGTTGCGATCGGGATCGGCGCCACTCTGCTGTTCGGCGTCGGACCTTCGCTGCTGGGTGCGAAAGCCGCGCCTGCCGGAACGCTGAAGGAAGGCGCCCGGGGCGGCATCAGTTCGCGTCGCCGGCAACTGTTGAATATTCTGGTGGCGGTGGAAATCGCGCTCTCCGTCGTTCTGCTGGCGGGCTCCGGGCTCTTAATCCGCAGCTTTGCGAACCTGCTCGCGGTCGATACCGGGTTTCGCCCGGACCATCTCCTGACCGCCAGAATTCTGCTGCCGGGCTCGTACAAGCCTTCGCAGACCGACGAGTTCTTCCGGCAGGTGACGGAGCGAATTCAGTCTTTGCCCGGCGTCCTCTCGGCCAGCGCGATCAGCTTCATGCCGTTTGGCGGAATGCGCCCCGGGACGGATTTCGCCATCGAGAAGCGGCCGAAGCCCGAACCGGGCAAAGAACCCGTCACGGAGGTGCGATCGATTGAGCCAGGCTACTTCCGGACGATGGGCATCCCGCTTCTCCGCGGACGCGATTTCACCGTTCGCGACGGCAGCCCCGAGCATCCGGTGTTCATTATTAATCGATCGCTCGCGGCGAAATATTGGCCCGGTGAGGATCCGCTCGGCCAGCGCATCGTCGTCGAGATGACGCGCAATCGGGTGTACGGAGAGATCGTCGGGATCGCTGCTGACGTGAAAGACCATGCACTCGACGGCCATACCGAGCCGAGCGTCTTCTACGCCTATCCCGGGCTGCCCATCGGCCTGATGACGCTGGTGGTGCGGACCGCGGGTGAGCCCGCGCCGCTCGGCACGGCGATTCAGGAGATTGTTCATTCGCTCGATTGCAATCAGCCCGTCACCGCGATCCAAACTATGGACGAGATGCTGCGGCACTCCGTATCCAGCCGGCACTTTCAAATGATTCTGCTGGCGAGTTTCGCGGGGATCGCGCTGCTTCTCTCGGTAGTGGGCCTGTACGGCGTGGTGTCGTATTCGGTAGCGCAGCGGACCAGTGAGATCGGCATCCGCATGGCTCTCGGTGCAAGCCGGGCCAACGTGCTGCGGCTGGTAGTTTCGCAGGGTGGCGGGATCGTGTTGGGCGGCCTGCTCTTAGGACTGGCTGGAGCTTTTGCCTTGACCCGCACGATTTCCGCGTTCCTGTTCGGCGTGGCGCCGGGCGACCCTCTGACCTTCGGCGTTGTCACCTCGGTGCTGCTCGTCGTGGCACTTGCGGCCCTGATCGGGCCCGCCCGCCGCGCCAGCCGGGTCGATCCGCTGACCTGTCTCCGGTACGAATGACATGCTGACCGCCGGCTTTCGACCTTGACAATACTAAACTGAACCGTTTAGTATTTCCAGGGAGGCTGCTCCACGCATGATCCAAGTTACCGACCTGGTCAAGACCTTCGGAGATTTCACCGCGGTCGATCACGTAACCTTCGAGGTAGGGAGGGGCGAAATCTTCGCCTTTCTCGGCCCGAACGGCGCGGGCAAGACCACCACCATTAAAATGCTGACGACACTCCTGCGGCCATCGGAGGGTTCGTTGCGCATCGACGGCCTGGACCCGACCGCGCAACCCCACGAAGTTCGTAAGTGCTTCGGCATCGTCTTTCAGGACCCCAGCCTCGATGGCGACATGACCGCCGAGGAGAACATGGAACTGCACGGCGTCTTCTACCACGTGCCTCGCAAGCTGCGGTCCGGGCGTATCGAGCAGTTGCTCAAGCTGTTCGAACTCTGGGACCGCCGCGGCGAGCAGGTCAAGCGCTTCTCCGGCGGCATGAAGCGGCGGCTCGAAATTGCGCGCGCCCTGCTCCACACGCCCAAGGTAATCTTCCTCGATGAGCCGACTCTCGGGCTGGACCCGCAGACTCGCAATCAGCTCTGGACGCACGTCAAGCACCTCAACCAGACCGAGGGAGTCACCGTGTTCCTGACGACTCACTACATGGAGGAGGCCGAGCGTGTGGCGCAGCGCATCGCCATCATCGACCACGGCAAGATCGTCGCACAGGGTTCGCCGCAGGAACTGAAGCAGCAGACCGGCGCCGCCTCGCTCGAAGATGCGTTCCTCGCGCTGACCGGATCGACCATTCGCGACGAAGCCGCGACTTCCACCGATCAGCTCCGCCAGATGGCCAAGCTCTGGGCAGGAGGCCGCCGATGAGCGCGATCTACATTCTCTGGTTGCGGGAATTGCGGCGCTACGTGCGCTCGCGCGCCCAGGTCTTCGCATCCCTCGCACAGCCCGTGCTGTATCTGGTGGCCCTCGGCTTCGGGCTGGGGCCGGTCTTTCAAAAGGCCGGGCAGGGAAGTTACATACAGTTCGTGGCGCCCGGCATCATTGCCATGACGGTGCTCTTCAGCGCCACTCTTTCCGGAATGGGCCTGCTGTGGGACCGCCAGTTCGGCTTCCTCAAAGAAACGCTCGTCGCGCCGGTTCCGCGGATCCAGGTGATGCTCGGCCGGACGCTCGGCGGCGCCACCGTGGCGATGTGCCAGGGTACCCTGGTGGCCATCGTCTGCTTTATTGCGGGTTTCCGCGTGTCGGACCTCCGCCTGCTGCCGGCGGCGTTCCTGTTCATGGCGCTGATCGCCTGTCTGTTCGCAGCGCTGGGCACCGCGATCGGCTCCCTGCTCGAGAACATCCAGGGCTTCCAGTTAATCATGAACTTCCTGGTGATGCCGATCTTCTTCCTTTCGGGCGCCCTGTTCCCGCTCGATCACCTGCCGCGCGTGCTAGCCACCATTACCAGTCTGGATCCTCTTTCGTACGGCGTGGACGGATTGCGCACGACGCTGATCGGCGTTTCGCACTTCGGATTCGCAATGGACGGTGCGATACTCGTGGTGTTGGCAATGGTGTTCCTCGGGATGGGCAGCTACTTCTTTTCGAAAATTCAGGTCTAGGATGGCGCGAACGCGGAGTGCGAGCGCGCACCAGAATGTTCTGCGCGCCGCCATCGATTTGGTGGCCGAACGCGGCATCGATGCCACCAGCATGGACGCGATCGCCCTGAAATCGGGCGTCAGCAAAGCCACGATCTATAAGCACTGGGCGGATAAAGAGGCCTTGCTGCTCGAGATGCTGGCGGCCGTGTTCGGACTCGAAAAGCGGCCGCCGTTCGATTCGGGCGACACGCGCGCGGACATTGCTGCGGTCCTCGCTCACCGTTCACAAGAGAACGTCGAAATCAGCGAGAGAATCAAGCCCCACCTGATGGCCTATTCCGCCACCAATCCGGCATTCGGTCAGGCCTGGCGCCACATGGTGATGGAGCCGCCGCGCCGCGAACTGCGTCGCCTGCTGACCCAGGGCATCCAACGAGGCGAACTTTCTTCGCAACTCGATCCGGAACTCAGCCTCGCGCTCCTGTTAGGCCCGGCGATGTACTGGTATGTCTTCTTGCGGCGGACGGCGGGCGATCCGATGACGCTTGCCGAAGGAATTGTCGATGCCTTCTGGCGGTCATTCGGTCTGAAGAAGAAAAGCCGCTAGGCGAGCGCCGCGCGCGTCTTCCTGGGCAGGCTCGCCACAATCAAGTCGTACGCCTGCCGCAGCAGGCTCTTCAGTTCCGCGACCGGCAGCGCGTCTTCCGATTCCAGGCCGACCCACTGGGCCCGGGCCAAGTAAGGGGCAGCAATGATGTCTGGACGCTCCGTGAGGTCGGCGAAATTCTCGGGACTGCATTTGAACGAGAGCCAGACCTTGCCCGGCTCGAGCGATGCCACCGCGAACATCTTTCCGCCGACCTTGAATACCAAGGCGTCCTGCCACTGCACGGTCTCCTTAACATGCGGAAAGCTCATGCAGTGGCGGCGGACCCAATCTACATTCATTTCGCGATCTTCAGCATCACTACGCCGTGCGATGGCACTTCGGCTTCGTACTGGTTCGACATCCTGCCCAGATCCTTGTGCTTCCAGAGGTCCCGAACCGCGTGCGAGCCCTTGACGCCGATGTCGCTCCACTTCGCGGTGACCTTCGCCGCGGCGTCGCCCAGGTTGAACATCCCGACGGCGTATCCACCATCGGCCAGGGGCTTCGCCCACACTTGAAGGCTGCCGTCCTTCGCCACCGGAACGCCCTGTTTGCCGAGCGAATCCTGATCGACAGCGATCACTTCCTTATTCATGAGGATGCCGCCGATCGTCTTCGACATGTCGCGGACGTCGTTGCCTGCCAGCAGCGGGGCGGAGAGGATGCACCACAGGCTCATGTGCGTACGGTACTCTTCGTCCGTCATGCCGCCGTTACCGATCTCGAGCATGTCGGGGTCGTTCCAGTTGCCGACCTTGGCATACTTCTCACGGCCGGGCTGTTGCTCGAAACCGATCTTCTCCATGGATTCCCAGTGGTCGCTGATATCGCCGGTGGTGCGCCACAGGTTGCCACCCACGGCGCCGCCCCACTCGCCGACATCGTGCATGCCGTACTGGCAGAGGCTGTAAACGATCGGGTGTCCGGCATCGAGCAGCGCCTGGCCCATCTTCGCGTAGGCCGCGGTCATCGTAGTTTGCGTCTCGTCGTAGACTTCGCGCGCGCTGCACCAGTCGTATTTCAGGTAGTCGATGCCCCACTTGGCGTACATCTTCGCATCCTGAACTTCGTGCTGGTAGCTGCCGAGGTAGCCGGCACACGTCCGCGGCCCGGGCGACGAGTAGATCCCCAGCTTCAAGCCTTTGCTGTGGACGTAGTCGGCCAGGGCTTTCATGTCGGGAAACTTGTTGTTGGTCTGGATGTTGCCCTCGGCGTCGCGATGGGCCGCCTCCCAGGTGTCGTCGATATTGACGTAAATGTAGCCGGCATCGCGCATGCCGGTGCGGACCATGGCGTCGGCAATCTCGCGCACCATCTTGTCGCTCACCTGGTTGCGGAACTTATTCCAACTGTTCCAACCCATCGGAGGAGTCTTCGCCTGTCCGTTGGAGCGCACGGCGGAGGGCGCGGGCAACGTCACCGGAGCGGGCTTCGCCGGCAGGGGTCCGGGCGCCGCGGTCGAAGTGCGGGCCAGTTCCACTACCTGCGGCTGCCGGGGCGGCATTCCCGGGGGCGGTCCACCTGCGCGGCCGCGTCCGGCGGGCATGGGTCCGCGACCGCCGAACATCGGCAGCGTGAGCTTCAGCTTGCCGCTTTCGAGGACGCCGGTATAGGTCACTTTCTGCGCGCCGTTGCGTCCCGCGCGCTCGGCTTCGAGAGTCACGTTGCTGCCGTCCACCTTGCCGCTGAGAATAGTGTCGGTAGACCGGGACGAAATGATATAGCCCGTAACATTTCCGCCCTCTTCGGTGAGGGCAACCTTCATTTCGAGGCCGTTATCGGCCGTCGTCGCGGGTCCGGTCCAGGTGCCGGTCAAACTTTGAGCGCTCGCCGCTGTGCAGAGCAACGCGGCGGCGCACACAGGGATCCATTTCATGTCGTCTTAGACCTCCAGTTTCCACGGAGAACGGTATTTTGCCTTCAGGTACGGCTTAATTTCGTGCTGCTTGACGGTGAAAGCCTTGTCGTCCCAGTCGAGCGTCACGCCGTGCCGCAGCGCCAGGTTGGCCAGGATGCAGGTAGACGTAGTGCGGACACAGGTTTCGATGTCGCTGATCGGCTTCTGCCGGGTGTGCAGGCACTCCAGAAAATTCTTCCAGTGCGGAACATTCATCTCGGAAAGCTCTTTCCGCGTTTCGGCGACCGGTTCCTTACCCTTCTCGTTGGGGAAGATCCAGTATCCCCCGCGATTCACCATCAGGGTCGCCTTGGTGCCGTGGAACGAGGTGCCGTAGCCGCTCCCATACATGGGGAATGGATTGGCGGTTCGGCTTTCGTAAGAGCCGACGAAGCCCGGGTACCGGTAGGTCACCAGCATCGTGTCCGGCGTCTCGGTGTTGTCCGTCGTGTAGAACTTGCCGCCCTGCGCCGCCACGGAAACGGGCATGGCTTCGTCGAAGGCAAACTGCACGATGTCGAGCAGGTGCACGCCCCAGTCCGTCATGGCGCCACCGGCGTAATCCCAGAAATAGCGGAAGGTGGACCAGCGGTCCTCGCCCACGCCCCAGCGGTTGGCGTTAAACGGCCGCTTGGGCGCCGGTCCCAGCCAGAGGTCCCAATCGAGGCCGGCGGGCGGCGCGGAATCGGGCGGGTTGCCGTAGCCTTCCTTGCCGATCGTACCGGCCTGGAACGTGCGGCAGAAGGTGATGTCGCCGAGGTCGCCGCTCTTGACGATCTCGCGGGCTTTCTGGAAAAAGGCACCCGAGCGTTGCATGGTTCCGGCCTGCACCACGCGCTTGTATTTCCGCGCGGCCTCCACCATCTTCGGGCCTTCCTCCACATAGACGCAGGAGGGCTTTTCCACCCACACGTCCTTGCCGGCCTTGCAGGCTTCCACCGTCAGATAGGCATGCCAGTGGTCGGGCGTCGCAATGGAAACGGCGTCGATCGATTTATCGGCCAGGATCTCACGGAAGTCCTTGACTGCCTTGACGCCTCCAAAACCCAGGCGGCGAGCCTCCGCCTGCGCGCGTTCGAGCGCCGGCTGATAGACGTCGCAAACCGCGACGATTTCGAAGCCCGGCACCTTGGCGGCGTAGCCGATATTCCCCGAGCCCATGCGGCCCGTTCCAATGAACGCGACGTTCACTTTATCGTTCGCACCCTTGATTTTGCCGGTAAATAAAGCCGAGGTGAGGGCGGCGCCCCCCGCGGCTTTCAGAAATTCGCGGCGGCCGGTGACGGTTTCTGCCATGCAGATAGTTTTATCAGGTTTTGGCTGGTGTCGTGAGAGTGGGATATGATCACCAGAAGCCCGAATCGTTCGCGGAGGAACGTTATGGCATTTCCCGGTACTGCGCCAACCGCTTGCGCCATTTCGATCGACGTATTCGACGGTTCCCGAAAGCCGCTGCCCGCGGGTGTCGAAGTGTTGTACACGTTGACCGACGGCAATCAGAAACAGGTATTTCGAAACTTCGTGAAAGGTGCGTCCTGCCGCATCACGGACCTGCCTTTCTTCAATAACTTCGGCGACCAATACACCGTCCTGGCCTGGGCCAACGGCTACCTGCAGGCTGGATTTACGCCGGTCGCGGCAGCTCCCAACATCGAACCGCACGTGGACCTCATGCTTCTCGGCAAGGACGCCACGTTCAATTTCTCCGGGGCCACCTGGCCGGCCATCCAGCAGAAGCGTCCCGTGCTGGCACGGGTCCTCGCCGCGGGCGCCGCATCCGCCGATGCCGCGCAGGAGCGCTATTCCGACCTGATGGAAGACCGAGGCCCGGTTCTCGCCGCGCTGCTCAATATCACCACTGCAATGGAGCAGATCCACCTTCCCGTCGGCACGCCGCTCGACTATTTCCAGCAGGTCATCTGGGACGACACCATGGCTCAGGACCGATTCTTCGGCTTCGCCGACGCCGAACTCGTCACCCAGACGCGTCGCGCCGCGCAGCAGGGCTTGTTCGTGCCCGAGGCCGCCAGCGCTCTCTTCCACCCCGGCGCCACCAGCAGCTTCAAGCAGGTGCAATTCGGCGAGGCCAACGTGCAGTTGACCTTCCATGAAGACGTCCGCGAAACGATCGGCGGCGTTGACTGCGTGAAGGTTGAGCCCGATATCGACTATTACAAGGATCTGGGCGCGCACGCGCTGCTCGAAGTCGTCCCGAACAAACTCAGCGGCGGACTGACCGACCCGCGGCAGGTCTATGTGCTGCGGTGGATCGCCGGTCGTCGCGCCGGCGTGCCCGAGTTTGACCCGCTCTACACGATCGTTTGAGGTGAATGATGGCGACCATCAAGATTACCGATCAAGTGGGCATTACGGTCGACGCGCAGTTGGGGTCGAAATCGGCCTGGGCCGCCTATGCGGTCAACATAGCGGACATGTTCGTGAACGGCGTGAAACTTCAGGACCTGGAGAAGCTGAAGCTTTCGGAGCCGCCCGTGCGCTCGCTCAATGCCGGCCTCGCGTTCAGCCAGCCGGTCACGCTCGGCACCAATGGGCCGCAACTCACCATCAAGTCGGACGCCGGTGCTTCCTTCCGTGTGGTGAATCGCTCGAAGGACGACGCGCAACTGCTGCCCGCCGACGACCTCGGCGATAACATCGAGATCCCCGAAGGCGCCTGCTATGCCGCGTTCGGCTTCACCGCCAATGCCAGCGCCGGTGTCACTACGGGCACCGGGTTGACATTCGGAGTCACGGCGGGCGGCGGCGCCGCTGTCTGCTCCTACCGGCCGTTTCCCGAGGGCGATGGCGGACCGGACGTCCTCGACGTCCTGCGGCAGTCGATCGGCGATTTCGTGCTCCCCGTGTCTTGTGAGGACCTGGAAAGCCTGCCGGCCGGAGTCGTGGTCACCGTCAAGGGTACAGGCACCTTGAAGTTCACCGCCGAGGCGAACCTGCTGGCCGTGACCAATCCCCTGGCGAGTGCCACGCTCCCCAGCCCGCTGCCCGCGCTTTCGATCAAGCAGGCTGCCAGCGTGACGGTTGGCGCGAGTTGGGCGGTGTCGTCCGAATACCAGGTACGCGCGCACAAAATCGCGGATGGGCACGCGCGCCTTGCCTGGTTCCGTAAGCGCGATTCGGATTTCGCCATCAGCGCCTCGGCCTCGGCCGGCCTGAGCGTGAATGCCGGCACCTTCGATCTCTTTCCGAAAGTCATCCAGGCGATCAGCGCCGATGCCAAAGCCGACCTGTCCGCCATGCCCGAAGAGCAGCGGAAAGCCAGCGAGAAGGCGATTAAGGACGCCGTCAATCGCAATCTGCAGGTCGCGCTCGAAGCCGAACTCGGCGCACTCCACTCGGAAGAGGCGATGTTCCTGTACGACGTGGATCTCACAGCGCTCGACGATCCGGCGAAGGCGGCGGTGAAGTCGGCGCTCGCGGGCGATCTGACCGCTTTGCCTACGGCCGCGGGAGTCACCGAAGTGCGGAGCATCCGTACGACGATGCGGGAGCGCCGCTTCGCCCTCAAGATCAACCTGCTGGGGATCTTCAATTTCGGCTCGGTCTCGCGCCTGGCGCTCGAAAGCAAGGCGACCTTTACGGCATCCACCGGCGAGCTGATGATTCTCGATAGCGCCTCCGCAGAGCGCATCGAATCGGCGGCCGCCAACCTCGGGCCGGACGAAAACAAGGTCCGGATGCTGATGTCCGAGAGCTTCCTGATCACCGCGGCCTACCGGACCAGCGGGATGATCACCTCGCCGCCGAAACTCGCGAGTTCCCACGTGTTCTTCCGGCTCGATGCGAAGACCAACTCCAGGGAGATGCGCGATGCCAAGGCCATAGCCGCGGCCCTCGGCTTCCCCGGCCCCGAGATTCCCGCCGGCGTCGACGACTTCGGCCGCACCGTTGTGCTCGCCGAGACGCATTACGACGACGACCTCTCGCACGCGCTATTCCTGCATTCGGATGGAACGCCCCGCTCGCATGCGGAGTACGAAGCCGCCGGAAGACGTGCCTTCCGACTGCTCCTTCTGCCGGACGGCGGCGATACCTTTCGCCTGAAGCCGATGACCGATGACGCTCTCTGGGCGAACATGAAGAGTCTGGGCCAGGCCAATTTCCGGACGTTGTTTCCTGAGGCACAGGCCCAGGTGGTCGCGGCGGACTACTCGGCGATCATCTGGTGGGCCGATACCATGTGCAAGACCGGCGCCCTGCTGGCGCGGATCGCCGCTGAGCCGCAACTGCGTGAAGATCTGGCGCACAGCCTGCGCGACGTGGCCGGCCGTGCGCACGATCAGTTCGGCAAGCCTTGGGGCCTGGTATCGATGTTTCTGGCCAGTGGCAGCGCCGCCCCGGCGGAAGTGCGGATCTCCGGCAAGCTCGTCACGTATTCCGCCGGCCCGCCATTAGCGGCTGGATCCTCTGCCTAGTACTATGGCTCCCGTACCCGCTCGAACCAGTGGGCCATCAGCGTGTCGAGTTCGTCGGTAAGCGCCGGGTACTGGTGCCGCAGATTTTTCGACTCGCCCGGATCCTGTTCCAGGTTCGATAGAAACAGAGCGTCGTCGCCGGTGAGCGGCTTATTGCCCTCCGGCGTGCCGTCGTAGGTCTTGCCGTTCTTCACCAGCTTCCATTCGCCGCGTCGCACGGCCAGTTGCCCGCCCTGCGACCAGAAGATCGCCTGGTGCCGCGATTTCGCTCCGTCGCGCGAGAGCGGCAGGGCGTCGAAACCGTCGTACGTGCGATCCTTGGGCAGCGAAACTCCCGCCGCCGTGCAGATCGTCGGCAGGATATCGAGGTGGCTCCCAATCTCCCGCACCGCGCGTCCTGCCGGAATCGTACCCGGCCAGTGCTGGATCATCGGCACATGCATGCCGCCATCGAAGGCGCTGAATTTGTTCCCGCGGAAGGGCGCATTGTTGCCGGCTGTGGCGGGCTTCTGGTTCAACCCGGCGCGCGCCTCCCGCGTGGCTCCGTTATCGCCTGTCATAAAAAGAAGCGTGTGGTCGAGAAGGCGCTCGTCGCGCAGCGTGCGCACCACTTCTCCCACCGCATCGTCGAGCGCCGCGATCATGGACGCATAGGTCTGGCGTTCCGGCTCCAGTCCGGCGAAGCGTTCTTTGTATTTCGCCGGCGCGTGCATCGGGTAGTGCGGCGCATTGAACGCCAGGTATAGAAAAAACGGCTGGGAACGGTTGTCGCGCACGAACCGCACGGCTTCGCGCGCGAACAGGTCGGTCGAATACTGGCCATCCTCGAAAACTTCCGTGCGGTCGCGCCACAGATCGTGGTAGTTCACGGTCCGCGGCTCGCCCCAATAGAAGCGGTGCGAGTAATAGTCGAAGCAGCCCGAGTGAAACCCGAAGTAGCGATCGAAGCCGTGAGCGTTCGGCACCGACTCAGGCGTCGAGCCCAGGTGCCATTTTCCGACCGCACCCGTGGCGTATCCGGCGGGCTTCAGCAGCGACGCGATGGTCTGCTCGGATGGCCGCAGCGACCCGCCGTTATCGGCCACGCCGTTGCGGATCGGATAGCGTCCCGTGAGCAGCGCTCCCCGTGCCGGCGCGCATACCGGCGCTGCGGAATACCAGTTGGTGAACCGGGTCCCGCCGGCGGCCAGCGCATCGATGTGCGGCGTCTTGAGGTCCAAGGCGCCCCATGCGCCCACGTCATGGCAGCCCAGGTCGTCTGCCAGAAGCACGATGAAATTCGGGGGCCGGTTGGAGGGCCTGCGGGTTTGGGCCGCGGCGGTCGCGGCGGCCGCTCCCAGGAGTTCTCTGCGGGACAGCATGCGCCCATGCTATCGCAGAGCGCGCGATCTGCGATATGGTAAATGCCGGAATGGATACCACGCGCAGA
This sequence comes from Terriglobia bacterium, assembly GCA_963796675.1. GTDB lineage: Bacteria > Acidobacteriota > Terriglobia > Bryobacterales > Bryobacteraceae > CAWCDJ01. Next base: position 506,683 of record CAWCMS010000003.1, on the reverse strand, counting down.
AATTGGCTGGCGGGAATGGCGGTGGCGCCCGCGGCCCTTGCCCAATCGAACTCCGCGGCCAACCGGCCTAACATCATCGTCATCATCTCCGATCAATTCCGCGGCGACTGCATCGGGGCGCTGGGGCTCAACCCGATGAACCTCACGCCGAACCTCGACCGCATGGCGCGCCAAGGGCGTGCTCTTCCGCTCGGCCTGCTGCAATCAGCCGGTATGCGCCCCGGCGCGCGCCAGTATTTTCACCGGTCAGTATCCCAGCCGCCACGGCGTCTGGCGCAACGGAATCAAGTTGCCTGAGGACTCCCCACTCTTGCGAAATCGCTGCGCGGCGCGGGCTACACCGCCAACTACATCGGCAAATGGCACCTCGGCACCAGCGATCCGAGCGTTCCCCACGAGCTGCACGGCCCCGTGAAACCCTCCGAGCGCGGCGGCTTCCTGGATCTCTGGGAGGGCTCGAACGAACTCGAATTCACGTCCCACGCCTACGAAGGCAACCTCTACGATAACGACGGCAAACCGATCCACTGGTCCGGCCAGTATCGCACCGACTTCATGACCGAACGGGCGCAGCGTTTCCTGCGCTCGGTGAAGCAGCCCTTCCTCCTGACCTTGTCGTATCTCGAGGTGCACCACCAGAACGATTCCGATACCTACGATCCGCCGAAGGAGTACAAGGGCCGCTATCCCAATCCGTTCATCCCGCCCGACCTGCGGCCTCTGCCGGGCTCCTGGCCGAGCCAGTTGTCGGACTATTTCGCCTGCGTCGCCAAGATGGACGAAACCGTCGGCACCATCCGGAATACGCTGGCGGAAACCGGGCTCGCGCGCAATACGATCCTTGCCTTCGTGAGCGACCACGCGTGCCATTTCAAGACGCGCAATGCGGAGTACAAGCGCAGCCCGCACGATAGCTCGATCCATATCCCGATGGTCATCGAAGGTCCCGGCTTCGACCGCGGCCTGCAGGTCTCCGAGCTGGTAAGCCAGGTCGACCTCTCGCCCTCGCTGCTCTCCGCCGCGGGAGTTCCGGTGCCGTCCTCGATGCAGGGCCGCAGCTTCCTGCCGCTCCTCGACCGCAAAACCGAGGGCTGGCGCAACGAGGTCTATTTCGAGATGTCGGAGTTCGTTACCGGCCGCGGCTTGAGGACCCCGCAGTACACTTATGCGGCGATGGCCCCCAAGCAGCCGGGCTGGAAGGCCGTGCCCTCCGCCGAGCGCTACGTCGAGTACATGCTGTACGACAACTACGCCGATCCGTTCCAGCAGGTCAACCTGGCCGGACGGGCCACGCATCGCGAAATCTCGAGCGGGTTGCGCGAGCGGCTGACCGCACGAATCCGCGAGGCTTCCGGCGCCGCCGCGGCCATCGAGCCCTGCTGGTTTCCCTATTCGTAGAAGCAGGCCCGATTCGCTCCGCTGAAGGAGATACAATAGGCCTGATATGCGTGCCGGGTTTAGCCGTTCCCGCTGGTAACGATCAGCCGGGTAGACAACGCCACTGAATTGAACACCACGAGGTGTATCCAACTATGGCAATATCGCGACGACATTTCTTCTTTGGCAGCCTCCTGGCTGGAGCCGTCCCGGTCGGGGGTTTCGGCAGTACGCCTTCATTGAAAATGTTGGGCTACAAATCGCCCAACGAGAAACTGAATATCGCCTCGATTGGCGCCGGCGGCAAGGCTGCCAGCGACATTCGGGGATGTGCATCCACCGAAAACATCGTGGCCCTCTGCGATGTGGACGACAAGCAGGCCGCGAACATTTATAAAGCTTTCGAGAAGCCTCCGAAGTACAAAGACTTCCGGAAGATGCTCGACAAGGAAGCCAACAACATCGATGCCGTGATCTGCACGGTGCCGGATTTCATGCATGCCGTGACCGCCATGGCTTGCATGGAGCGCGGCAAGCACGTCTACGTGCAAAAACCGCTCACCCGCACGATCTGGGAAGCCCGCATGCTCACCGAAGCCGCCGCGAAGTACAGGGTGGCCACGCAGATGGGCAACCAGGGCTACTCCAATGAAGGCACCCGGCAGTGCGCCGAGATGGTCTGGGCCGGCGAAATCGGCGATGTCCACACGGTGCACGCCTGGACGGATCGTCCGATCTGGCCGCAGGGCCTGACCGAGATCCCGGCGCCCACCCCGGTCCCCGAGACTCTCGATTGGGATCTGTGGATCGGGTGCGCGGAGCCTCGCCCGTACACCTCCGGCGGCGAGGGCTACCCCAATAACTTCGGCGGCAACTTCTACAATCCGTTCAACTGGCGCGGCTTCTTCGATTTCGGCTGCGGCGCGCTGGGCGACATGGCCTGCCACATCCTCGGCGCTCCGAACATGGCGCTGCGGCTGGGCGCTCCGAGCAGCGTGGAGTGCATCAAGAAGGAAGGCACCAGCAGCTTCATGTTCCCCAAGAGCTCGACCATCAAGTTCGAGTTCCCGGCTCGCGGCAATATGCCGCCGGTCACTCTCTTCTGGCACGACGGTCTGAAGGAGATGCCGAAGTTTGATGGCGTACCCGAAGGCGAACTGGTCGGCGATATCCCGAGCCGCCGCTTTGGTGGCGGTCGCGGTGGTCGCGGACAGGGCCAGGCCCAGGGACAGCCGCCCGCACAGCGGCCTCCGGCGCCTCCGCCAAACGGCTACATCGGCCAAGTGTTCAATTACGAACAATTCGAGACCCTCATGCGCGAGTCCAAGGAATCCGGCGAACAGCTCCGCATGCCGTCTCCCGATGGCAGCCTCTTCATCGGCGACAAGGGCATGATCACCACCGGCACTTACGGCGAACAGACCCGCCTGCTCCCCGTCGAGAAGATGAAGGACTACCACTTCCCGCCGGAGCTGTTGACCCGTTCGCCCGGCCACTATCGCGACTGGATCCGCGCCTGCAAAGGCGGCGATCCGTCCTGCTCGAACTTCTCCGTTGCCGGTCCGTTCACCGAATGGATCGTGATGGCCGTGATTTCGCTCCGCGTCGAAGGCAAGCTGGAGTGGGATGCTGCGAAGCTGCAGTTCACCAACAACAAGGAAGCCAACAAGTACGTGAAGCCCTTCTACCGCAAGGGATGGGCTCCGAACTGGAAGGCGTAAATCAAAAAGGCGGCCCGCACTCTCGGAGCGGGCCGCCTTTTTCAATCTGTTTGTGGTACCCGGGGTGGGACTTGAACCCACACATCCCTTGCGGGATAAAGGATTTTAAGTCCTTTGCGTCTGCCGGTTTCGCCACCCGGGCATATTACCCAGTGTAGCGAAACTCCTTCAGTTGGTTCCCGTTTTTCGCAACTTCTCGTTGTATTCCTGAATCGCTGCGTCCCACTCGGAAATCTCGTCCGGCGAGAGTCCCGGCTTTTCGGTGGGGAACATTCCGCCGGTCTTCTTGAATGCGTAGATGGCTGCGGCGTCGATGCCCGCCTGCCCCATCAACATCGCGAGCAGATCCATCGCGACATCGATTTCATGCGGAGGGCGAAATTGAGGGCTGTCCGCATCAGGGTCGAAAAAAAACGGGTCTTCCGGCCCCATATCGCGCCCGAATTTTTTGCGGAATGCCTCGAGTTGCGTTCGGTAGATCTCCAAGTCTTCGGGTTTGGACCAACGGAGTTTCAGCAGTTTGCGCGCGTCTTGGTTGTCCATGATCGGTCTCGAAGCCGGTTCAGCAGAGTGTGCTTTGCTAATTAGTGTCGTCCGGCCGGATTCCGTAACAATAATTACGACGGCGAAAATGCGCGGATATTGGTCCCTCGTCAGGCGGTGGCAGGCTGGACCTGACGGAAATAATCGGCGGTGATGCGAAGGCCCTCTTCGAGATCCACCCGCGGCTCCCAACCCAGCAGCGAACGAGCCTTCGAGATGTCGGGCTTCCGCTGCTTTGGATCGTCCTGCGGCAGCGGCCGGAAGACAATCTCCGACTGGCTCCCCGTCAGTTCCCGGATCCGCTCGGCAAATTCCAGCACCGTGATCTCGGCTGGATTTCCCAGGTTCACCGGATACCGTTCGTCCGACTGCATCAGCCGGTAGAGCCCATCCACCAGGTCGCTCACGAAGCAGAAGCTCCGCGTCTGCGTACCGTCGCCGAATACCGTCATAGGCTCTCCGCGAAGCGCCTGGTCGAGAAACGCGGGCACGATGCGCCCGTCGTTCAGCTTCATGCGAGGGCCATAGGTATTGAAAATTCGCGCGATATTCGTGCGAACGCCGTGCTTGCGGTGGTACGCCATGGTCAGCGCTTCCGCGAACCGCTTGCTCTCGTCATAGCAGGAGCGCGGTCCCACCGGATTCACATTCCCCCAATACGTTTCGACCTGCGGGTGGACGAGCGGATCGCCGTAGCATTCCGAAGTCGAACTGATCAGGAAACGCGCCCCCTTTTCGAGCGCCAGCTCGAGCATCTGCCGGCAGCCTGCGGAGCCCACATCGAGCGTCTCGATCGGATACTCGAGGTAATCCTTCGGGCTCGCGGGAGAAGCCAGGTTGGCCACCGTGTCTACCGGGCCCTCGATCCGGAAGGGCTTCGTGATGTCCTGCTCGATCCACTCGAACCGTGAATTTTTCCGCAGTTCTGATAAATTTTGCGGACGCCCGGTCAGGAAATTGTCTACCCCGGCTACCGAGTGGCCTTCATTTAAGAGACGCTCGCAAAAGTGCGAGCCGACGAACCCGGCGGCGCCGGTTACGACAATGCGCAAGTTTCCTCCATGCACCATTCTACGCGGAAGAAGGCCCCCGTCCGCCCATGTTACAGTCAAGGCTGATGAGTGATGCATCATGGGTGGAGCGTGCGATCTTCGCGGTGGTCCTGATCGCCTCTCTGGCACTGTTCTGGCGAAGGTTCGGCAGGGTTCTCAAGGTCATCCGGTCGGCTCGGGAGACGCCCGATTTTTCGATCTCTCCGGTGGGGCCGCGCATCCGAAAATTCCTCTGGGAGGTGATGCTGCAGGGGAAGGTGATCGGCCAGCGGCCGCTGCCCGGTATCGCCCATGCCTTCGTCTTCTGGGGATTCTGTGCGTTTGCGCTCATCACGGTCAATCACGTGGCCGCCGGCTTCGGGTTGGCCTTCCTGTCGCCCGAGAGCGGCTTTGGCCGGTTCTATTTTCTGTTCGTAGCGGTGTGGGCGGTCGCGGTGGCAGTGGCGATTGCCGGGCTGTTCCTCCGCCGGTTCGTTGCGCGTCCGCAATGGCTCGGCACGGTCTCTCCGGAATCCGGCGTGATCGCGTTTCTGATCTTCGCCCTTGATGATCACCTACCTCACCGGCTGGTGGTACGGCGAGCGGACCACCGCGGGCCACGTCTCCTGGTGGCTGCACACGCTATGTCTGGCGGTCTTCCTGCCGCTGATTCCGCATACCAAGCACCTGCATCTGGCGATCAGCCCCGTCACGGTTTTTTTAAAGCGGCCCGGCTTCAGCGCCATCCCGCCGCTTGCCGGGGATGAAGATTTCGGCCTCACCACCGGCAAGGACGTGACTCAGATCGACGCGCTGCAGACCTTTAGCTGCGTGGAATGCGGACGCTGCACCGAGCACTGTCCGGCCTACAACACCGGCAAAGAGCTCAATCCCAAAGAGATCATCCTGGGGATGCGTGCGTATCTGAATGCGAGCGGCACTTCCTCCGAGGAGCCGCTGCTCGGTTCGCACATCTCGGAAAAAGCGGCCTTTCAGTGCACCACGTGCGGCGGCTGCGAGTTTCAGTGTCCCGTGGGCATCCAGCACCTGCCGATGATCATCGGCCTGCGCCGTGGTGCGGTGAATACGGGCGCGTGGGACGACGACTACGGCACCAAGCTCTTCCTCAATCTGGAACGTAACGGCAACTCCCTGGGCTTTCCTGCTTCCGAGCGGCAGAAGTTTGTCGAGAAGAACCAACTGCCCTACTACGACGGCACGCAGGAATACTGCCTGTGGCTCGGATGCATGGGCGCCTACGATCCGCAGGGGCGCGAGATCGTGCTGGCATTGGCGCGCGTACTGCGCCACGCCGGCGTCACCTTCGGCGTCCTGCGCAAGGAGAAGTGCACCGGCGATCCGGCGCGCCGCCTCGGCAACGATCTGGCCTTCTCGCAGGTAGCCGAGGCGAATATCGAGACACTGCGCGCCGCCAAGGTCGGCCGCATGGTCTCGATCTGCCCGCACTGCGTGCGCACCATCGGCACCGACTGGAAGGAGGCCGGCGCGACCTTCGAGATCGAGCATCATAGCGAGCTCCTCGCGCGCCTCGGCGAGCGGCTGCCCGTAGCCGGCTACGAAGCCCGGGACCGTCGCCTACCACGACCCCTGCTATCTGGGCCGCTATCGCGACGTCTACGAGGAACCGCGCGAAGTGGTGTCGCGCTTCGGAGAGATCGTGGAGCCGCGCCGTACGCGCGAACGCTCCTTCTGTTGCGGTGCCGGCGGCGGACAGATGTTTCTCGGTGAAGAGGAAGGGAAGCGCGTGAACGTGGAGCGCGCCCAGGAGTTGGTGGCGACCGGCGCCGGAGTGATCGGCACCGCGTGCCCCTTCTGCCAGACGATGTTCCGCGACGCGCTGGGCACGTTCACCGAAACCCCTCCCAAGCTTCTGGACATCGCGCAACTGGCAGCCGCCGCGCTGCCTCCCGAATCGACGGAATCCGCGCCGCCTGCGTGACATTCCGCTGTGGGATGTTATAATCGGCTTTGGCGCGCGGGAGTTCGCGCGCCAAACATTCAGCCAAGTCTTCCCCGAAACGGGCGCGTAGCTCAATTGGCAGAGCAAGTGACTCTTAATCACTAGGTTGAAGGTTCGATTCCTTCCGCGCTCACCATTAGAATCAATAACTTACAAGCAAATTAAGATCTTGGGGTCGTGGTATTGGCACCAAATTCGGCACTATCACCAAATTCGGCACTATCACCAAATTTGGCACTATTTCCAAAGCTGCACCGATGCTGGCCGCTCCGGCAAGTTTCCGATAAGGCGACAAACCGTCAAAGTGAATCGGTGGACTTGAGGGCGTTTGAACGAAGCCGCCCGCGCGGCGGACGCTACGCGTGGATAAACTGAGTGGCCGTCGAGATTCGGTGGCGATATTTTGTGGGTCACAAGGAGGTCCCTGTGACCCAACTTCGCAAACAGATGCTGGAAGAACTCCAGCGTCGTAATTACTCTCAGACTACCGTGAAGGGCTACCTGAAAGTTGTGGAGGCCTTCGCCAAGTATTTTCATCGTCCTCCCGATCAGCTTGGGCCGGAACAAATTCGCGCATATCAGGCATACCTGTTCACCGAGAGAAAACTGAATGCGCGCACCGTCGGCCACCACACAGCGGCTTTGCGTTTCTTCTTCTGCAAGACCCTGAAGCGCGCCTACCCGATTGAGGAAGTACCCTATCCGAAAGCCCCACGGCGCCTCCCGACGATTCTCACGCAGGAAGAAGCGATACGACTGATCGATTCAGCGAGCAACCTGTTTCATCGTGCCATGCTCATGACGGTCTACTCGACTGGCATGCGCAGAGCCGAGATGTGTCAGTTGAAGGTGGAGGATATCGACAGCGACCGCATGCTGATCCATATCCGTCAGGGCAAGGGACGCCGCGACCGGGACGTACCGTTGAGCCCGAAACTGATCGAGACCTTGCGCGCGTACTGGCGGTGGATGAAGCCGAAGACGTTCTTGTTTCCTGGCACGGTCAACGGCTCGCGAGCAGACAAACCAATTTCAACCAAAATGGTTTGGGCAGCCTGCCGGGAAGCCGCTGAGCGTGCCGGTATTACCAAGCGCGTGAGTCCGCACTTACTTCGTCACAGTTTCGCCACACATCTTCTGGAGGGGGGAGCCGATCTGCCCACCGTGCAGGCACTGCTCGGGCACGCTGACCTCAAGCCCACCTCGATTTACCTGCATCTCTCCGAACGCCACCTCCGGGCGGCCGGCACTCCGCTCGACAATGCCGAACTGTCAGGACTGAACCAGGTAAAACGGTCGCGGAGGCTCCACAAGAGATGACACGGCCACCTTTCGAGGTGGCCGACATCATCCGCTCGCATGGCAACAGCCTAATAGAGAAGAGCCGGTCCTGGTTGACCTGGCTGCATATCCGTGTGCTTTTTGCCATCGAGCACTGCCGCACCGCTGCGCTCGGCGGTCATCTGGATCGCTGCCGCCAATGCGGCCATGAGGCCATCTCTTTCAACTCCTGCCGCTCCAGGCACTGCCCCAAGTGCCAAACCAACGCTCGCGACAAGTGGCTCGCCGGGCGCAGTCAGGAACTGCTGCCGGTCAACTACGTCCATGTCGTCTTTACGATTCCCCACGAGTTGTCGTGGCTGGCCCTGCAAAACAAGAAAGTCGTTTACGACCTTCTGTTCCGCGCCAGCGCCGCCAGCCTGCTGGAGATTGCCGCCGATCCAAAGCATCTTGGCGCCGAGATCGGTTTCCTCAGCGTGCTCCACACCTGGGGACAGAATCTCCAGCATCACCCGCATATCCACTGCGTGATTCCCTCCGGCGGTCTTTCACCCGATCACCAACGCTGGGTGTATCCACGTTATCCCTTCTTCCTGCCGGTAAAGGTGCTGAGCCGCGTCTTTCGCGGCAAGTTCGTCGCCGGACTCAAGCAAGCGTTCGGTGACGGCAAACTGCTGTTCCCCGGAAGTCTCAAAGGACTCAGCGAGCAGAAGGCTTTCCAGGCATTTCTCCGTCCGTTGTTCCGTCAGGATTGGGTGGTCTACGCCAAGCGTCCCTTCGGAGGGCCCGAACATGTCCTCCACTACCTGGCTCGCTACACACATCGCGTTGCCATTTCCAACCACCGGATCGTGAACTTTGCCGACGGCAAGGTCACGTTCCGCTGGAAAGACTATGCCCACAAGGGTAAGCAACGGCTGATGACGATCCCCGGCGAAGAGTTTCTGCGGCGTTTCCTCCTCCACACCTTGCCTCGCGGTTTTGTGCGCATCCGCTTCTGCGGTTTCCTGGCCAACCGGCGCCGCCGAGAACTCCTACCGCTCTGCCGTCGGTTACTGGATGCCGCCCCCTTGACCGCCTCGACAAAGCCGGCTCCCTGCGACCCTAACATTTCGGGAACCTGGATTTGCCCGCGCTGTGGCGGCACGATGACGATTATCGAGAAACTCACTCCCAAACAGATTCGCCGGAGAGCTGCCGAGTGGGAGCGAGTCGCTGACACTTCGTAGCCGGCTTCCATCCACGAAACAACAGGTGTGCTCCGGCACGCACACAAGAGGTGTATCCAGCCCCCTGGAAAGCCCGGATCCGATGCGAAAATGCAACTTCAGGACGCCTCAACTAACCTCTTCGACGCAGCACCCGCCGGCGCTAAACCCCACTCCAGCCTGTTCGCAAACATCTCTGAGCACGTCCCCGGCATCCCGGCCGATTCAACACCCATAGCCCTGCCGCGTCCGCCGCAAACGCGGGCGGCTTCCTTCAAACGTCTCTATCCGAAGTGGCCCGGCGGTCTGGATTTCGCTGTGCCTCAACACTCGCGCGCCGGGTCACTCCAGATAGAGTCCTAGCGTTTATGGGCAGTAATCCGTCGAGCCTCCCGGAAGGCGACTCCAGGGGCGGAGCGGGAACTCCACATCCGCGACCCGGGCGTTCTTCGGATGGATCACCGCGGGCAAGTAGATTTGGCCGGTCTGGATTGCCGGGTGCCTTTCGCTGAAGTTGAAACTATCAAGCCACACGGGTTCTCTGGGCCGACGACGCCTGAGTTGCGGAGAGCAGAACGGGGCGTCACACTAACGGGATATGGCACCAACCGCTCCAACGACTGTTCCGCATGATCGCATTATTGAATTTCTCCGTCAGCGCGATTACGTTTTCGTGAAGGAACTCGGGCAAGGTGCCTGCGGCATGACTGTGCTTCTTAGTGACACCCAGATCGATGAAGATCTGGTCTGCAAGAAATACTCGCCAGTTTCCGAGGCGCACCGTCAAGGCCTTTTCGCAAAGTTTGTTCGCGAGATCAAGCTGCTTTACAAACTCAATCATCCGAACGTGGTTCGAGTATTCAACTACTACCTGTATCCGGAAAAGTTTGCTGGCTACATCCTAATGGAGTTCATTCAGGGTGCAGAGATAGACAAGTTCTTGGCCGAGCATCCTGAACAGATCAACGAGGTTTTCCAGCAATCCATAGATGGATTCTCGTACCTCCAAGCGAGCGGCATCCTCCATCGAGACATCCGGCCCGGGAACCTCATGGTGCGGAATGATGGCATCGTAAAAATCATCGATCTCGGCTTCGGCAAGGAGGTCAGTCACTCGGAGGATTTCGATAAGAGCGTGACGCTCAACTGGTGGTGCGAGGTGCCGAATGAATTTGCAGCTGGCAGATACGATTTTTGCACTGAAGTGTATTTCGTCGGAAAGTTATTCGAGCGTATCATCCGCGATAACGAAATTAGCTGCTTTGAATACGTAGACGCCTTGAGGTCCATGTGTCAGGTTGACCCAGAGTTTAGGTTTGCCAGTTTTGAGGATCTGGCAAAACAAATTAGTAGCAATCAATTCTTCGAGATCGAGTTCCCGGAAGAAGAGCGAGAAGCTTATCGAGCGTTTGCCGACGCATTATGCAGTCAGATCACGAAGATCGAGAACAGCGCCCAGTACCTAAATGACATACCAGGAGTTCAGGCAAGGCTCGAAGATGTATACCGGAAGTTCATGCTTGAGGAAACGGTACCAGATTCCGCACTGGTCTTACGTTGTTTCCTCGATGGTAATTACTACTACAGGCGGACCGGGCTGCGCGTTGAATGCGTCAAGCGATTCCTGCAACTTATAAAGGCGTGTGCCGAGGAGCGAAGAAAGATCATATTTGCCAATCTGCACACAAGACTCGATTCCATACGGCGGTACTCGGAGAGCGAGCTGAACGATGATGATGTACCGTTCTAGGCAATGGCGCTGTTCAACTCGCACGATCCGCTCGCAGCCAAGCGCGGCGACGATTTGGCTTCGGCGATTTAAGTGATCGGCTCACCGCCGTGTCGCTGAACCGCCTACAACTCCTCCCGCCCAAACGGCGTTCGGGAAGCTGCGCCGGGTTACGGGAGGTCGGCCAGCGCGAATGGAAGATGGTCAAGACGACGCTGGCTCCAGGCCGATTTTGTCGTTGACCGCATTTCGGAGCCGCTGTTTGCAGCCTAAATATCGCTCCGTGGTTTGAACGATTACATGTCCGAGCAAGAACTGGATTTGCTCAAGCTCTCCGCCTGCTTCGTGGCACAATCGGGCACAGGTGCGGCGGAGATCGTGCGGTGCGACCTGATCCAGACCACATTTCGCGGACCCCGCCTTTACAACGCCCCATATGACTTTCGGGCTGAAGCCGCTTGTCGCGATCCGGCGGGCTTTGTTAATCGCCCGAAAAACCGGGCCCGTCGAGATGGCAGGGGCGGGCAGGGGGCGGGCAGGGACAGACGGAACGTTCACACACAGATCGCTTCAGTGAACCGCGTTTGAGCAAGTCGGCCGGATTACTCCCGATAAGTCGGTTTGCGGCAGCCCAACTTGTGATTTGTGGCGTCAACCGCCCCGAGCATCAGAGCCAGCGACGCGGGCAGGTCCGCGAGATAGGGATAAATCAGCCAGGTGCCTCGCCCAACAGAACTGCTCCCGCGACCGTATATCTTCCACATGGCGGCTATCAGATGTCTGTGCCACTCAGTGAACCCAGATAATCAGATTGGCATCCCGCACCGGTATGCCGCCGGCGATGAGCGAAATCTGGACTCCTCCCGCGGCTTGCCCGGCTGGTATCTGAAGGCTGGCCTGCCAAAGGCCCGGAACGGTACCCGGCAGCATGGATACGGCGGGCACGGTAAATGGCGACGAAGCCGTGACCACGGGCGCTGAGGTCACTCCCAATCCATTCAGAAACAGCGACACCGTTGAACCTGGGGCGGCCGGATTCAGACAGGTGTTGACGGAGCCATCCGAGTTGAGGGCCAGCGGCAAGAGTCCGTTGACCGAGGCCGAATCCTCCATGGTGCAATTGGCGAGCGGCGGGGATGGCGTTGCCGTATTGAGAAATGCCGTCGGGTTGCTCGCGGTGACCGGCAGGGTGCGGGAATCGGAGAGATTGCTCAGAGCGGAAGTGAACTGAATGTTGGCTTGCGCGTCGGCGGCAATGGCCGGGGGCGCCTGGAAGTTGATCTGTTGCGCGCTGACATACAGCAGAGGGGCGGGGATTCCGTTGACATCGACGGTGACACCGCCGAGCGACGTCGGCAACTGTCCCGGCGGCGCGGCGGCCGGGCTGCCGGATGAGAACCCGCCGAACAGTGACAGGAGCTCGCCCGGGGCGATGGTAGTGACCGGCATTAAGTCGGCCGAATCGAGAATGCAGGCGATCGGGGGGCCGGGCGCGTTAGGGTCAATCGCCTCGACATCCGAACCGCTCGATGCGATCAGCGTTCCGGCAAAGGCGTCGTAGGCCAGAAACTTCCCTGGCGCGAGGCGGGTCGAGCCGATCTTCCGCGCATCGGCGCTCAGATGCGCTGCGTACATCTGCGGCAGACACTGCTGGGGGTAACCTTCGAGGCCCGGGATGTCAGCCGATCCCGCGCTTCCGCCAAGATAGATCGCACCGGGAGTGAAGGCGGCAAAGTTAATCGTATCCTTCTGTGTCCCGCTGAAATAGGTGGAGTAGATCAGGCCGGTGCCGGTGGGATTGACCTCGGTGAGGTATCCGCTGGCCGGCGGTAGATTGACGCAGTGGATGATGAAAAAGCAATTCACGGCCGGGGCGCCGGCAATGTATCGCGGCTCGTACGCGTCCGGAGTAGTCGGGTAATCTGGTGAATTCGTGGTGCCTGCGACGAAGGCGTCTCCCTGTGCGTCGACAGAAATGGCCGCGGGGTTGGCGCCGTATTCGCCGCTCACATAAGTGGCATACAGAACCTGGTTGAGGCCGGGGTTCAGCTTAGCCACGTATTGGTAGCCGCAGGTAAAGAATGCGCCCAGCGAGCCGCACACATTCGCCGGTTCGCCCTGAAACGCGTTCGGTGTGACCGGGATCGGATTCGATGGGCTGCCATATTGCAGGCCGGCGACATAAATATCGCCTTGGCTGTCCATGGCGATCATGCCGCCAATGCCCGCGATTGCACCGAGGATTTTGGAGCCGGTGGGGTCGAGCTTTAACACGAAGGATTTGGAACTGCTGACGGTGGGCGCGGGCGGCGGGGGAAACGGGCCAATCGTAGAGTTGGTTCCGGCCTGGCCCGTAATAATCGCATCGCCCGCCGAATCCACCAGAATACTGTCCAGCCCCGGAGCGGATGTCAGTCCCGGAGTTACATCGGTGGCGCCTCCGACGAAAGTGCTATAGACGATCTTGCCGGCCGGGTCCAGCTTCGCGACGAAACCTTGAAATGTGCCTTGCATGGTCGTTTGCAAAGCGCCCGGCGTTACCGGAAAATCGGGCGAATTGGTATTCCCGAAAACGTAGGCAGCGCCAGTGGAATCGACCGCGATTGCCCAGGCGATGCCGAAGTTGTCGCCAGCGAAGGTGGTGGAATAAAGCGTCTGCCCTGTGGGGCTCAATTTGGCAACGAAAGGGTCGGCCTTGGCAAAATTGCCTTGAGAGCCGACGACATAGATGTTACCGGCGGCATCGGTCTCGACCGCATACACGATGCTGTTGGGGAAGTTCGCCAGGGTGGTGACGGGCGCGGCTGCGCGCGCGATCAGGGAGACAGATAGGAGGAACCAAGCGGCTTTCATTGGGGCCTTGGGAGACATGCAGCGCGACTGCCGGCTTTCTCCATGCCAGCATACCAGTGTCGCTCGCACAGCGACCAGCGGCCGGAAACTCCAGAACAGTACTGTCATGTACTATGGAGGACGTTGACCGTCGATACGTGGATGCGGGTAAAAGCGGCATTCGGGCGTGCACTCTCGGTGTCCGTTGGCCGCCGCGCCCGGTGGCTGGAAAACCTCTCCGGTGTCTCCGGCGCAACACGCGACGAGGTCCTCAAACTGCTCGCCAATGCGGAACAAGGCGAGATCTTCGAATCCGGCCTTGTGCCGGTTGCCAAGTCGGAAGAACCAGATCCGCCTCAGCTGGCACCGGGCGATTGCCTGCTAAGCCGCTTTGAGATCCGACGCCTACTCGGTCAGGGCGGGATGGGCGAGGTGTACGCCGCCTGGGATCGTGAAATCGGCGCAACGGTTGCGATTAAAGTCGTCCGCGCCCCATTCGCCAACCGCTTCGAGTTTCTCAAGCAGGTCCGCCACGAGATCCAGATTGCGCGGCGCGTTCAGCATCCCAACGTGTGCCGGGTTTTTGACATACACCAGGCCGATGATCCTCCCGCACTGAATTTTCTCTCAATGGAATTGGTGGAAGGCCGGAGCTTGCATGAGCGCCTCCAATCGGATCCATTGACCACAGCCGAGGCAGCGCGGCTGGCGGCAGATATCGCAGCCGGCATTGACGCGATACATGCCGCCGGAGTCGTCCACCGCGATCTCAAGAGCGGCAACATCATGTTGGCGGAGCGGCCGGCGCGCGCCGTGATACTCGACTTCGGCCTCTCGCGCGACCTTGACCACAATGTTCTGAACTCCCTCTCGTTGTACGCATCCAATGCGATCGTCGGCACACCCGGCTTCATGGCGCCCGAGCAGCTTCGAGGTGAGGCCGCGACGTCGCGCAGCGATATCTACGCGATGGGTGTGGTTCTGTTTCACGCACTCACCGGCTGCATGCCGTTTGAGGGCGGGACCCCGCTTGCCATTGCGCTCCGAAAGCTGAGCGAAAACGCGCCGCGTTTACGGACCAAGGTGCCGGGGATCAACGTTCAGTGGGACCGAGCAGTCGCGTCTTGTCTAGAGAGCTGCCCCGACCACCGCCCACCTTCCGGCGCCTCCGTGATCGAGATCATCGAAGGACGATCCGGCGGTACGGTGCGTATTCCCCGGCGAAATATCGCCATAGCCGCAGCGACTACCTTGGTACTCGCCGCGTTTGGAGTTGTCATATCCAATCGGCCGCACGTGCCGCCCGCCGCGGCCCGCGTTCGATTTCAAAAGGCTCAGGAATTCGCGCGCCGCCGCACCAACGAGAACCTCGTCGCAGCCATCTCCGAATATCAGGGCGCTGTGAGCCTCGATCCGACATATGCCGATGCCTGGGCGGGAATGGCCGAAGCTTACACTGCTGCGGCAAATTTCATGTATCTTGACCCGCACGAGGCACGCAGTAAGGCGGTAAGTGCAGCCAACCGCGCGTTGTTACTGGATTCCAACCAGGCTCAGGCCCAAAGCGTTCTCGCCTCGATACGTTCCATAGATTTCCAGCACTGGCGGGAAGCCGACGCCTTGTTCCGTCGCGCCATTTCGTCGCATCCAGGCGAGCCTCTCCTGCACGATGCCTACTCGGGCTATCTTGGCCGCATAGGTCGTCATGAGGAGGCAATTCGGGAGGCACAAACGACCCTCGCTCTCGATCCCGCCTCTGTCAGTTCCAATCTGCGCCTGGCCACGGAACTATTTCGTGCGGGCCGCACCGGCGAATACCTGGACCAAGCCCGGGAGGTTGTCCGGATGCAACCACTCGAACAGGCCGGACATCTCACATTGGCGCGTGCCCTGGAATGGAATCGCGATTTTGCCGCCGCTGCGTCGGAACTGGCGAAGGCCCGCGTATACGGTCCAGGTGAGGTTGTCGATCCCTACCAGGTTACGCTCCTGGCGGCACAGGGCCGTCGCGCGGAGGCCGCGGCGATCGCGGCCCGCGTGCGCAAGGAGTGGGAGGAAGGGCCGATGCCTGCACGCATCGAAGCGAACCAGATGGCCGGCATGTACGGCTCGCTCGGACTTGGCGATGAGGTCGCGGCAGTCCTCGAAACCGGGTACGCCCGAGGGGACACGACCGTGCTCGCCGCGTTCACCAATCCATATCTACGGAACCTCCGGCAGCATCCCGGCGTGCAGTCCTTTTTCAAGCGCCTGGGGTACTGAAGGC
Organism: Terriglobia bacterium; assembly: GCA_963796675.1. Taxonomy (GTDB): domain Bacteria; phylum Acidobacteriota; class Terriglobia; order Bryobacterales; family Bryobacteraceae; genus CAWCDJ01. The sequence goes on along the minus strand of CAWCMS010000003.1, from coordinate 490,714 downwards.
TCACAAAGGGCAGGGGTACGGGTTCATTTCGGTCTCCGTCCGCGGCCGGTCCAGCCAGCCCAACGCTACGGGGACGTCGAACAGGCGGCCCGGTGCAAGCCGGCGGCGATGGTGGCGGAGTCCGGGAACCACAGCGCGCACCACGGGGATTCCGATCTCCGGCCGCGTCAGGTCGACGACGCACGGGTTCAGTCCGCGAGCCGTCAACCTCTCCACAATCGGCTCTCCGTCTTTGGAGCCCGCGCGGGTTTGCGTTTCAGGCCGCAGGAAAGGGAAGCGCTGGTAGCTACCGCTCCGAACCCAATCGCGTCTGGAGTCCGGCAAGTGTTCAGTGATCAGATCCCAGTACCAGAACTGCAACAATTCTTCGACGGCTCGCCGCGCTGCCGTTGCAATACACGGGTCCGCCGCCGCTCCGAGGTATATGGCCGTGCCGTCCGCCTGTGCCGACGTAGCCGCGACGACCGGCACGTTCAGATCATGAGTCAGATCGAAGAGGTGCAGGTCGCGCCGATGGGCGGACAGCACCGCGGAGGCATTATCCAGTGCCAGTTCGCCTTCGGAAAACACTAACTCCGGCCGAGCCACCTGGTTGTACCACCAAATCGCCAGCGCATCGCGCTCGATGGTCTCCAGCAACGCGCTGCGAATCGCAGCTTCGCGCGATTCGCCCGCAGCACACCCGTTTGTGTCGGCAAGATGGTAGTACCGCTCGATCTCGAAAACGTAGTCGAGGAACGCGTAGCCGGCCGGAACCGGGACCTCGCTTCCGTCAACCAGGGAACGCGCCGGAGCCCACAGGATCTCGTCGCCGGGCCGCAACGCGGAAGTGCCATCGGACCTGGAGGCGTATTGGGAGGGGCTCAGCAGCAGTAGAGATTCCATTGGGAACGCACCCAGGCTTTCCACGGTTCCCAGGAGAAGCCGTTCCGTGGCGTCGTAAAGAGCGCTGTACCGCTCCGCGGCTTCGAGTGTCAGCACGCGGCGTGCCTGGTCCGCGGTCGGGCCTTTTCCGCTGGCATAGAGCCGTTGGTTCCGGCCGGCACGAATCTCATCGGGCATCAGCACCGAGCAGGTGGCCACATACATTCCAGCGCCGGGCACCGCTTCTACTCTTACACGCTCCACGATGCCGCTGACGCAATGCCCGAGGATCGAGACGTTTTCCTCGAATCCCGTAAGCCGGGGACCACATGTCGCGCAATCGCCCCGCGTACGAAGCGGCACGCGTTCGGTATTGCGGTCCGGAAGGCTGACCCGTAGTAAAGAGGTCCGCAGATCGCCGGCGTGCTCGATCGCGTCTCGCACCGCCAGCGCAGCCGCTTCCCGAAACTCGCAGGCGACTCGGTTGCCGCCCCCATGTAATCCCAGGTAGAAGGCAAGGCAGTCGTAACAGATCGCGCCTTCTGTACGCATGAGCGGTCCGATCCGGGCCTCCGCTCCGGCGAGCTGTACCAGCAACACCGGACCGGTACCGGCACAGTGCGCGCGCACCTCTGGTTGGCGATAATCGTCGGTTATTACGATACGGAGCACGCCATCGCTCGTCGCTGCTTCGTATAGCTCGACCGTCACGACATTTCAAGGTACACTATCTCGAAGCCGCCAGCAGAAGTTATTTGTCCCCTTGGAGGCTGGTTATCCGCTACGAGAGTGAGGAGCGAACATGGCAATCGAGTTACAGCTTGTTCTTGAGAATATCGCGCTGAACTTCAACGCAACGTTGACTACGCCCATGGCAGCATATCTCGGGCAGGGAGCCAGACTGAAACGGATGTCGTCGGCGACGCCGCCTCCCGAGGGTGAGGACTTGGGGCGGGTAATCATCAGCCCGAACATCCTGCGTGCTTTCCATTTCGGCTTCGATCCCGCAGACCCGGAACGGATTTGCTACGAAGGCGACTTCATGGACAAGATCGTCTATGTTGCGGAAGCAGACTTCAATGCCAGCGACGGCAACAAGCTTGCGGTAACCCTGATTTCGGCGGGGGCGCTGCTATTGGGGACGCTGGCGGATCCGGAACCGTCCACGGGTTGTTCGTCATCTTCTCGCGGAACTCCGGTTTATCGCCTGATGTTCAGCGCCCCGGCAGACGGGAGCGGGTTTCCATCCGTAAGGTTTGTGCAAGAGCCGGAATTCTACACTGTCGTGCCCGCTGCTTTCTACGATCCGGACAATACGGGCAAAGGGATGGTCGCCACGGAATACTGGATCGCTTCCGACACGGAGCGTCAATTGATTCTGGATACGCCGCAGCACACGTCGGCGCGAGTGCGCTCCAGGAACAATTGCCCCTCGGTTGCCGCGTCGAGGCGCCAGCGAACCCTGGAGCAGGTTGCGCGCCTACGCGATGCGAACCTGTTGAACGTGTTTCAGACGTCCCGCTCTCCCGCGACACATTCCGCTTAGGCTCGTGCGCCATCCGGGCTTCGCAAAGCGCCGGCCAGCCACGCCTTCGCCATTGTCCAATCGCGTTTGACGGTCCGCGCCGAGATGCCGAGCAGGATTCCAATCTCCTCTTCGGTCATTCCGGCGAAATACCGCATCTCCACGATCCTTGCCTGCCGGAGGTCGATCCGGCTCAGCTTTTCGAGTGCTTCGTCCACCTGTAAGACAAGCTCGCACTTGTCCGCGGTGATTGCGATGGCCTCCTCCAGTACGAGTGTCGATTGGGCGCCCCCGCGCTTCAACGAGGTGCGCTGGCGTGCGTAATCTACCAGCACGCTGCGCATAACTCGCGCGGCTACCGCGAAAAAATGCTCCCGGCCCTGCCACTTGGTCTTTCGACCCACAACCCTCAGGTAGACCTCATGAACCAGGGCGGTCGGCTGCAAGGTATGCCCGGGCCGCTCCCTGCGGAGTTGTGTGCCGGCCATCTTACGCAATTCTTTATAAAGATAGGGCACGAGTTCCGCTTCTGCGGCGGCATCGCCTTCGGCGAAACGGTTGAGGAGCTGAGTCAGAGGAACGTTGGGATCTAACGCCATCTGAGGACCGATTGTACCGCAGGCCCGCGCTCCCCTCGAATTGGCTGTCCCCTCTCGCAGCCCGATCGCGCTTTGTTCGGTGAGGAGCAAGAATCACGCAGCACCTTCAGACTTTGACTTTAAAGTGGATGATTTACACGGCCGGCGCGCTCGCGTTCTTCGCACTGCCGGCCGCGGCAAGGACTCGGCTTCACACCAAATCTTCAGTGGTGAACTCCCTCAAGTACATTCCTTGTATCACTACAACATCGTACCGAGCAACGACCCGGTTCGGATCGCGCGATGCCGGTTCTCATGTTCTCGGCTTTCCTGAGACCGTTGGACACGCAGGTGCCCTGGCATTCAACAGACTTAATCCCCACGCCGACAGGTGGCTTCTCACTGAGTTCGCCTGAAAGCGACTTCTTCTTTGGCCTGAGCCATGAAGTTCGCCGCCACGTTCAGTTGGTTTACGGCTATCACCTGGGAAAGGTGACGGCACTGCCCGGCACCCAGGGCCTGGACGATCCCACTTCCAGCGCGGCCCCGGCAACCACAACGCGGTTTAAGGGGAACTTCTTTGTAGGAGCCACCTTCAATATCGATTTCATCAAAGATCTGTTCAAGTAGCCGGAATGGCCCAGGAGAGATGCGTATGCGCCCGCCCACGCCGTGCTGTATGTTCACCGCGGGCCAAGTCGCTCGCCAGGCGCTACTCCTTCGCCGCGGCTTCGAGCGCGGCGATATCGAACTTCACCATCGTCATCATGGCAGCCATCGCTTTGGGATGCTTCAGGATCTCGCCAATCTTCTCCGGCACGATCTGCCAGCACAGCCCGAACTTGTCCGTGAGCCAGCCGCAGGCCATGGGCTGACCACCCTCAAGCAGCTTGTCCCAATAGCGGTCGACTTCGGCCTGATCCTTGCACGCGATGGAGTACGAGAAAGCCGGGGTGAGCGCCTGCGCGGGGCCGCCATTGAGGAACGTCATTTGCTGGCCCAGCAGTTCGATGGTGATGGTCGCGATCTTTCCGGCGGGCCAGGGTCCCACGCCGCTCGAACGCAGCTCGGACACCTTCTTCGCCTCCGGAAATACGGAGAGATAAAACTCCGCGGCGTCTTCGGCATTGTCGTTGAACCACAGAAACGGTGTGATCTTGTTCATGCTCTGGTCTCCATTTTGATAGTATCCATCGTCGAAGCCCGAGAGACCGGTTGAGGGCGCTCGTCTTCGCGCAGGGCCTGGCTCGAGTGGCGCCGGCGCCAACTCCAGAGACGGCGCAGAGAGAGCGAGATTCCCGTCCATACCATTACGACAGCACCCAGGGAGGCGAGGCCGGCGATCGTCTGGCCGGCGAAACCGCCGGCTTCGCCCGTATGCAGGAAGCGTAGCCAACCCCGAACCTGACGGCCGGTATTGAAGCTCGAAAAAGGTTCCCAGCGGACTACCTCGGCATTGCGATTCAGCGTCAATTGCGACCGTTGGTCTGGGCGGCCTCCGTTGCCGGTGTCGATGGTAAAGGCGTACGGGCCGCGCGGCGAAGCGGGAAGGCGCAGGGTCACGCTCCGCCAGCCGGGCACCTGGTGAATGGCACGGTCCCATAGGGCGTCCGTCGAGATGGCCGCGGCCTGGTCCTGCCGCACCCGGGGATTGCCGCGCGCAGGAGAGCCGCCATTCGGGCGTCCACCGGCCGCTGGGATTTCGCTGCCGGTAAGCTTGTATACCAGATTGTTCGCCCAGGGATACGACATCACCACACCGCTCGCCACGATCGCCACCAGAGGTACGGCGGTCCAGATTCCAATTGCGTTATGCCAGTTGAAATCGCGCGCGCGGCCGGAGGTGCCGCGGCGGAACCAGACGATGGCGCGGACGCTCTGCCGCGTCCAGCGGCGAGGAATCCAGAGGAACGGGCCGGAGAGGACCAGCAGCAGAAAGCCCAGGTTGCATGCACCGGTTACGGCGCGGCCCCAGGTGCGCCGGGCGGGTGGGGCGCCGAGCCAGCGGTGAACGTCCTCCACCCTTTGCAGGAAAGCGCGGATTCGCGGAGCGCTCTCACCGAGCAGTTTTCCGGAGTACGGGTCGACGAGGTACACGCGGTCGCGCCCGAGGGCCGCCTCGACGGGGTCCGCCGGATTCGCGTGGAGGACGACCGACGAGGGGGCAGCGCCGACGGCCTCGACCACCTTTTGCACCAGCGCGTCCATCGACAAGCGTGGCGTGTCGGCGGAGGGGCGCGGGACACGATGGTCGCGGTCGGCCCAGCGGATCGTCTGGCGCTCGTAGGTCAAGAGAACTCCCGTGAAAGACATGGTCAGAATGACCAGTCCAGCCACGCAGCCAATTGCGAGATGGGTCCAAAAAAGTAACTTTCTGAGTGTCATGTCGACTCGACCGGTTTCGGAGTTGCAAGTGATTCGCAACTGGTGCCTGAGGAGAGGCCTGATACCTCGCGAATTTCCCTTTCCATAGTGGCTTAAATGATCCAAGACAGCGCGATCCAGGAGCCTTTCCGACTATGGTAGGATGTGAATCGCGCGGAAGTCAATGCGGACTAGCAAATGAGTTGCAGGTGATGGATACATTGCCGCCCGAAATCCGCTCGAAACCTTACTGCTTCCTGTTTGACGGTTTGCGTGAGGAATTCCTCCGTGCAATTGGGTTACACTCTTTGATTCGGAGATCAGGATATGGATATGGGAAAAAGCATTCTTCTTCTGAATACTGCGCTGGCGGACGAACTCCAGGCAGTGCACCAGTACTTGTACTTTCATTTCCACCTGGACGACCAGGGCTTCAAGCCGCTGGCCCAGCTGTTCAAGCGGATTGCGATCCAGGAAATGGGTCATGTCGAAGCCCTGGCGGACCGCATCCTGTTTCTCAAGGGCGACGTGGAGATGAAGGCGGCCGGCCCGGTCGAGAAGATCGTGGAGGCCGAAGCGATTCTCGAAAAGGCAATGGCGATGGAGCAGGAAAGCGCACGCTTCTATAACCAGGCCGCGCTCGATGCCGGCGCCAACGCCGACTCGGCGACCAAGTACGTGTTCGAGGGCCTGGTGCGCCAGGAAGAAAGCCATTTCGATCAGTTCGAAAAGCAGGCTGAAAACATCAAGCGATTCGGCCCGAGCTACCTCGCGCTGCAATCGTTTGGTCAGGGCGCAACGCAGGCGAGCGCGACATCCGCGGGCGAATAAATCGCAGGTCCGGCGGCGCGGCACGAAAGTGACCGGACGACCAGTTCTCAGGCAGGCGCGCGTGCTTTTGGAAGGCGGTGTGCTGCATCGATTCCGACGCGATGCGGACTCAGGGTGCGTGCCTACTGATCCTTATCGGCTGTATGGCGGCGCCTGGATGGGCCGGCACCGCCCGGCCGCCGGCGCTTCTGACCTTTGAGCAGCTCCGGCAACTTTACCAAGCAAAATCGCCATCGCCGCAGATTGACAATCAGTTGCATCTGCTGCTGACCACTCCGTTTGTGAGTAATCGCGCCTCCGCGGAAGGAGTGCGGCCTCTCCGTCCGAAGGTATCCGGGCTGGGCCGCTGCCTCATCGTCGCGCAATGGAATATCGAACGGGGCCTGGAGTTCGATGCCGTGCGGCTGGCGTTGAGCGATCCCGGCGGTTTTTTGGCGTTGCTCAACGAAAGGGACGTCAAGATCGACGCGGATGAGCGCGAGAACGTGCTCGAGCAGGCTCGCACGCTGCAGCAGGCGGATGTGATCGTACTCAACGAAGTGGATTGGGGCGTCAACCGGACTCTGTTCCGCAACGTGGCGGCGGATCTGGCCGCGGCGCTGCGCATGAACTACGCCTATGGCGTGGAGTTTGTCGAAGTCGATCCGGTGATGATGGGGCTCGACCAGAGCCTGGTCGCGCAAGAGGTCGCAGAAACATATACGGTGCCGGGAGAGGACCAGGAAGAGGCGGCCAGAGAGATTCGCGACGTCATGAAGCCCGATCCGGCACGATACCGCGGCCTGCACGGTACCGCGATCCTGAGCCGGTATCGGCTGGATAACGTCCGCCTCCGGCCGTTCACGTTTCAGGGCCACGACTGGTATGAGGACGAGCTGCGCCGCACCGCGCAAGTCGCCAAGGCACAAGGCTGGCTGAGCTCGACGATTTTCAACGAGCAGCTCATGCGACAGGTCCGCCGGGGCGGACGGATGATGCTGACCGCCGACCTGGTGGATCCGGAGTTGCCTTCGGGGAGGGTAACGGTGGTCGCGACGCACCTGGAGGATGTGACGAAGCCATCCAACCGGCAGAAGCAGTTGGCCGAGCTGCTCGGGCACATTCGGGGCATCGACCATCCGGTGATTTTGGCGGGAGACATGAATACCTCGATGAGAGAGGGCCTGCCAATCTCCCTGGGCCGGCTGCTGAAGGAACGCTTCGGCAGCGGGAAGTGGTGGGCCAAGCAGGGGCTCACCAATACCATCGCGTATGCAACTCCAGTGGGGTGGATTTACAAGATTTCACGCGGGATGTTCAGCTTTGCGCGCAAGGTCAATGACCCGACCGCCGCCAACATCCCGCTGGTAGGTGAGAATCCGGAAGCGAAGTTCTTCACTACGCTTGAAAATTTCCGGTTCGCCGACGGCGGTGCGTTCGATTTCCGGGGCGATTGCGATCGCGCCTGGAAAGGACATAGCGGGACGCTCGCCAACTCCAACGAGCGCACCACGAAAGGCTTCTTGACCACCGAGGAGTTGGACCGGACTTACGGACCATTCGGAGCCTTCAAGCTCGACTGGATCTTTGTCAAACCGCCTCACCTGACCGATCCTCGAGATACGGAGCAGCCGTATCGCTTCGCGCCGCATTTCGGGCGGACCATGCGGCGGCTGAACCACTCGCTGCCGGGTCATATTTCCGATCACAGTCCGATCACGGTCACGCTGCCGCTCGAGGAGCCCGAGAGGCCCCCCGCCCGTCCAGTTGGATGACAATCAAGGCATGCGGCATTTCCGAATTTGTCCGGTCGCGTTGATTGCGGCAGCGCTGCCCCTTGCGGCCGCCGTGGAGCCGATTCACGTGGTGGTTGCCAAGAATGGGAGCGGCGACTTCCCTACGGTGCAGAATGCGGTGGACCACGTGATGGACCGGGTGCTCGCCCCGTTTGCGGGGCGCGTGATCATCGAAATACGGCCCGGCGTGTATCACGAACGCGTGCGCGTGCCTCCGGACCGGCCTCGAATTACTTTGAAGGGGCTGGACGCGGCCCACACGATCATCAGCTACAGCGTGGGCGCGAAAGACGTGGGCGGCACTTTCTTCAGCGCAGTGGTGGACGTGAGCGGCCCGGAATTCGAAGCCGAGAACCTCACGTTTGAAAACACCTACGGCACGGGGACCCAGGCGGTGGCTGTCTCGACGCACTCCGACCGCGCGGTCTTCCGCCACTGCCGTTTTCTGGGCATGCAGGACACGCTCTATGCGGCGAGCGGCCGGCAGTATTACGAGGACTGTTACATCGCGGGACACGTCGATTTCATCTTCGGGAATGCGCGGGCGGTATTCGAACGGTGTGAGATCCACAGCCGTGGACCGGGGTATCTGGCAGCGGTGAGCCGCACGATGCCGGAAGGGCCGGAGGGCTTTGTGTTCGACCACTGCAAGCTCACGGCCGACCCGGAGGTCCGCGGCGTGGCGCTGGGAAGGCCGTGGCGCCTGTATGCACGCGTGGTCTACCTGGATTGCTGGATAGGCGGCCATATTCGCCCGGAGGGTTGGGATAACTGGAACAAGCCCGAGGCGGAGAAGGATTCGTATTTCGCGGAGTACGGATCCACCGGGCCGGGAGCGCCGGCCGGCGGCCGGGTGAAATGGGCGCACGCACTAACCGCGGCCGAAGCGGTCCGTTTCCGGCCGGAAGTCTTCCTGCGGGGCGCCGATGGCTGGAATCCGGCTGGCCTGCCGTAGCGCATTCCACCGCGAGACCATCCCCTGTTTCGGAACGCTAACCATTACTAACGGTACTTTCCTCGCCACTCCCGGGCCCGGAGACTGGAAGTATGAGGTCCGGGGGTAGGCGGCGATTGCGCTTGCTGAGCGGCAACGCCGAGCGTCGCGCGAGCACCCGGTTCCGGCTCGCTCTCGAGATGCGCTACACGGTTTCCCAGCCTGGCGGCGGAGGAGCAACCGGATCGGGCGTCACGATCGACGTGAGCAGTTCCGGACTGAGCTTCCTCGCCGACCACCCGCTCCGGTTAGGCCAGCGGCTGGAACTTGCGATCGACTGGCCCGTGATGCTGGAGCAGGGGGTCCAACTGCAATTGACGATGTCCGGAGTAGTGGTCAGGGCGGAAACGATTGTAACGGCACTGCGGATCGAGCGGCACGAATTCAAGACGCGCCGCTTAGGGCCGCAGTTGATCCCAATCGAACCGCCCTTCTGAAGGCGATTCCGGGTCGAGGCTATTTTTTCCTGGCAGGGGCGGGACGGGGCTGGCTGGAGGGCGGCACAATCCCATTGAGCCGCATGTAAGTCACCAGGTTCCCGTAGTGCTCCATGGTGTGCGCGGTATTGAAATCCATGATGCCGAGCTTGGTCATCTTCCTGCCGAAGAACGGGACCAGTTGGGCGGCATCGGCGTCGGTCATCTTGGAATACGCCGCATCACAGTAGGCGAAGGCCTCTTTCAATGCGGGTGCAACCTCGGCCTTAGTGTGCAGGTTCTTTTCGATATTTTTCGAGACGTTCTTGCCTTCCGCGACAGGGCTGCAGAACTCATACTGGCCGTCGGCGATATGAGCGAATAACTGGCCGACCGTGCGAACCTCTTTGGTCGGCTGGTAGGACCATAGGTTGTCGGGAATGCTGTCGAGCGAGCCGAGAATATCGTTTTTCGCGTTGGCGTAGACAGCTTTCGACGTAGCGACCAGTGGATTGGCAGGCTCCTGGGCGGAGAGTACACCAGCGAGCAGAATTGCGGCGATACAAAGCTTCATCGGATTTTCCTCCCGGTTACAGTTCGGGCGCCACCCTCGCGTCCGGTCTACCCAGTATAACCGGCTAAGTCGCGCGTCTCAGCCGTGCAGGCAGCTCCGCAGGCCGCCGCACTCATATTGTCTAAGCGTAGTCGATCGGATTCGAAGCCAGCCAATGCGCGTCGCGGGTAGCGCTGATCTGGCGGGCAGCGTTGCGGGCGGCCGGTTTGACAAAGTGGCGGGACGCCCATGCCATGGCCGCACCCGAACCGGCCATTGCGCCGATGGCGCCAATCAGCACCGTGCGTGCCCAGGACTTCCTGGAATCGATCAGACGGCTGCTCAGGATTCCGGCAGCGGCTCCGATTGCGGCGGGAGCCCAGACCATCCGCTGCAAGTTGGGCGTGAACACGCCCCCGGTATCGCGCCGCGTGGTCGCAATTCCATCCCACCCGGCACCCACCATTCGTCGCAGAAACGTAACATTCGACCCCACGGCGCGAACGATTGCCATTTATGATCTCCTGTCTGATCGTAGCGAATCGTAAGACCGGAATAAAGGGGTTTAGCGAGTCACGATGAGCGGCGGCGCGGATGCCGGCGGCCTGCGATGCAGGGTTGCCTGCTCGTAAGCATACGCCAGCCGGATGAGCCGTGCTTCGCTCCACGGGCGGCCGTAGATAGTCATTCCGGCAGGCAGTCTTCCGCCGCGTGTGTAACCCATCGGCACGTTGATGGCGGGGAATCCGGTGACCGGTGAGAAGAACTGGCTATTGTCGCCGGCGGGCGTATTGAGGTCGCCGATCAGCCGCGGCGGGTTACTCCAGGTGGGATAGACGAAGGCATCGAGCTTGAGCCGGTCCATGGTCTTGAGGACGGCTTCGCGCACTTTCTCCCGGTACTCGGTATCGGCCCGGCATTCCGCGGAATCGGGCCCATTCTGCGGTGTTTTGGCGGCCTGTTCGAGCCGGTACTGGACGGAAGGATGGAAGCCGCGGGATTGCAGGATGTCGGCCAGACTCTTGACCGGCACGCGATCGCCACGGGCAGCGAGGAAGCGATTGAGATCGTACTGGAAGCCCATGCAAGGCCCGCCGCCGCTGCGCCGGAGACTGTCGAGGCCATCCACGGCGGCCGGGTCGACGATGGTGGCTCCGGCGCGGCGCAGATCTTCCACGGCGGCCGCGAAGATTTTCAGTACTTCGGGATCGGCCGAGGGACGCTCGTAAGCCTGGCGGAGGACGCCGATCACCGCGCCCTTCAGACCGGCCGGATCGAGCTGTGCGAGGTAGTCCTCCGGCGGGTGGCTGCCGGCGGCGTGTGTCACGGGATCGTCCGGATCTTCTCCGGCGACCACCTGGAAGACTCGGGCAGCGTCTTCCACGGTACGCGCCATCGGGCCGCCGATATCGGCCAGAAGGCTGAGCGGAAAGATGCCCGCGCGGCTGGTGAGTCCCATGGTTGAGCGAATTCCGACAAGGGCCTGGTGCGACGAAGGCCCGCGGATCGAGTTACCCGTATCGCTGCCGAGGCCGACGAGTCCGAAACTAGCCGCGACTGCCGCGGCGGTGCCGCCGCTCGAACCGGCGGTAACCCGGTCGAGGGCGTAGGGGTTGCGTGTGTATCCGGGCAGGATCGAACTCACCGTCTCATAGGGGCTGAACGCCCACTCCGCCATGTTCGATTTTCCGAGCACGATGGCGCCGGCGTCCTTGATGCGCCGGACGAGGAAGGCATCTTTCCCAGGGACATAGCTCTTGAGGGCCAGCGCGCCATCGGTGGTGTTGAGGCCGGCGGTCTCGAAGTTGTCCTTGACGATTACCGGCACGCAGTCCAGCGGACGAGTCACGCCCGATTGGGCGAAGCGGCGATCGAGGCGATCCGCTTCCGCGAGCGCGTCCGGATTCAGCCGGATCATCGCGTTGATTGCCGGTCCGTTCTTATCGTAGGCTTCGATGCGCCTTAGATACTGCTCGACCAGGGCGCGGCAGGTGAGGCGTCCGGCGCGAAAGGCGGCGTGTACCTGGGTTATGGTGGCTTCTTCTACTTCGAAAGGTGGGGCGGTTTGCGCAAAGAGAGGTGCGGCGGCCAGGAGCAGCGCCCCCAGAGCTCGAGTCATTAGAACATTGTAGCCTTGGGAGCCACGGCCGCCGGGTATGTGAGGATGTTATCGATTCGCGGGTCAGGCTGCGGTGGCGGCTCCGTGCTTGCGTGCGCCGGTCTTCCGGCCGCCTTCCGCTTTGGCTTCTTCGGCTCGCTTGGCAGCCCAACGGCGCCGCAGAGCTTCCTGAATGGCCTTCCGGCCGGCCGGGCTAAGCCTCCGCTTCTGCTTGGGCGGCTTCGCGGCAGCCACTTCGGGCTCTCCTTTGAGGCTGGCCCAGCGTTTGCGCTGCGCCTCGGCGATACGGGCTCTGCCCGCGGCGCTGATTCGCCTGCGCCCGCGTCTGGCGGGTGCGGCCGCCTTTACAGCGGGAGCACCGTCGCTGGAAAGCATTCCGCGTAACTCGGCGATCTGTGAATCGATGCGGGCTTTTTGCGCCTCAAATCCATCGATTGCAGCGATGATGATCTCGTTCGTGATAGTTCGTGCCATGGATTCGTGCCTTCTTTCCAAAGTGTATAGTTACATCTTTACATAGGAATAGCTGTGCGTTCTGTCTCCTATGATTTAATTTCCCTGGGGTTTGTCTCCGGAACCAGTTGGTTTTTCCTCCGGTCCGGACTTGTCAGGCACCGATTTCCTGCTCTTGATGGACGCTCCGAGCACTGCCGCCAGCGGCACGGCAGCCAGGGCCACGTACTTCCACTTACTGCTTCGGGGTTTCGGCAGGTCGGGCGGTACCACGCCAGTATCATGCGAGTGATCGATCGGTTTGCCTATTCGCATCTCCTTCATGTCGTACGAGAACTGCTTACCGCAATCCAGGCAGACGATGTAGGTCTCTCCGTGCGGCTGCCCGGCCTTGCTGACAGGGGTGACAGGACGGGTTAGGCGGCGGTGGGAGCAGCGGAATAACAGGTTGAGAACCGTGTCGATCACTGCGACCTCCAGGGAAGATGTCCCTATCCTCATTCTCCCAGAACCGGCGCGCGATATGTCACACTACTACCTGAGTTCCGATCCGAGGTGCTTTTATGCGTTTGACGATCGCGTCCCTGTCGACCTTCGTTGCCGCCGCCGCACTGTGCTGCGGTCAGACGAAACCCGCCAGGACGCTGGATATTTACTACATCGATACCGAGGGCGGCCTCGCAGCACTCTATTTATCACCTGCCGGGGAATCGCTCCTCATTGACACCGGCAACCCAGGGGGCCGCGACACGGACCGTATCATGGAGGTCCTGAATTCGGCCGGCGTAAAGCAGATCGACCATCTGATCCTGACGCACTACCATGTGGATCATGTCGGCGGATTACAGGAACTCGCCAAGCGGATCCCGATCCGGCATTTCATCGATCACGGGCCTTCGATCGAGCCGAAGGAGCAGGTGCCGGGCTTTCAAGCGATGTATGCGGAGATGGTCGCGCATGCCAAACACACGGTGGTGAAGCCGGGAGACAGGATCCCGTTTGCGGGCGTGAATGTGGAGGTGGTGACTTCGGCGGGAGAGACCTTGAAGACGCCGATCGCGGGCGCCCCGGGGGCAGGGAAGCCGAACGCGGCGTGCGCGGGATTTCAGCCGCGCGATGAGTCGCACGTGGATCCGGACAATCACCAGTCGGTGGGCGTGGTCATTGCTTACGGGAAGTTTCGCACGATCAATTTGGGTGATTTTACTTACAACCGCGAGCAGAAACTGATGTGTCCGAATAATCCGATCGGCACGATCGACGTATACATGACGTCGCATCACGGGATCGATCAATCCGGGTCGCCGGCCCTGGTACACGGGTTGCAGCCGCGCGTGGCGGTCATGAATAACTCGGCGTACAAGGGCGGGCCTGTGCAAACCATGCGCACGTTATATACGTCGCCGGGCCTGGAAGATGTCTGGCAGCTTCACTGGTCTTACGGGGCGGGGATGGAGTGGAACGCGCCTTCGGCGTTCATCGCGAATGTGGAGGATCCGGCGGTGCTCGCGGCCAGGCTTTCGGGGGCCAGCGGGCAAGCCGGAGGAGCGCCGCGGATGGGCGGCCGCGGCGGGCACCAGGGTCCGGCGTTTTTAATTAAGATTTCGGCTCAGGCGGACGGTTCGTTCACCGTTACCAATACGCGCAACGACTTCACTAAGACGTACCGGGCGCGGTGAACGGCGCATCTAACTGCGCCACTCGCTCCACTTGATGCCGCGCATGTCGCCGGTCTTATCGAACTGGCGGTGCATGGCGAAGGCCAGCGAGAGCGATTGCGGCGTGTGGCCCTTCCGCACGAGTTCCAGATACTCGAACAACTGGTCGCGGAACGTCGGATGGGCGCAGTTCCGGATGATGAGTTGCGCGCGGTCGTGCGGGTCCAGGCCGCGCAGATCGGCCACGCCCTGCTCGGTAACCACAACCTGCACGGAATGCTCGCTGTGATCGACGTGGGTAACCAGCGGCACGATAGTCGAAATCTTGCCGCCCTTGGCGGTCGAGGGACAACTGAAGATCGAAAGATAGGCGTTGCGCGTGAAGTCGCCCGATCCGCCGATACCGTTCATGAGCTGACGGCCCATCACGTGAGTCGAATTCACGTTGCCAAAGAGGTCGACTTCGATCGCGGTGTTCATGGAGATCACACCCAGGCGTCGGATGACCTCGGGATTGTTGCTGATTTCCTGGGGGCGCATCAGCACGCGCGGCCGGAAGAAGTCCAGGTTCGCGGTCAAATCGTCCATGGCGGCCGTGCTCAAGGTCAGGGAGCAGGTGGAGACGAAGCGGCAGCGCTGCGCCTTCATCAGGTCGATGACCGAGTCCTGCAGCACTTCCGTATACATGTCGAACGGGGGAATGGACGTTTCTTCCTTCAGCGCGCCGAGCACGGAGTTGGCGATGTCACCAACGCCCGATTGCAGTGGCAGGAATCCGGGCGGGATCCTTCCGGCGGCCATATCGTCGGCTAGGAACCGCGCTACGTTCTGCCCGATTTGCGTGATCTCCGGAGTCGGGTCGCTGAACGCAGCCGGTTTCATCCGGCAGGTTGGTCTCGACGACGCCCGCGATTTTCGTGGGATCGACTACGACGAGGGCTGCCCCGATGCGGTCGGACACCGAATAGATGGGGATCTCGCGCCGGTATGGCGGATCGAGCGGCTCGTAAATATCGTGCATGCCGAGGAGCGCGGGCGGATGGCGGTGATTCAACTCGATCAGGATGCGATCGGCCTTGCGGAGATAGGTGGGGGCCGCACCCACGGAACTGGTGAGCACGATGCCGCCGCCGGCTGTCAGGTCACAGGCTTCGACCACGGCCCAGTGAACAGGGCCCAGAAAGCCGTAGCGGACCGCCTGCGGCAGCACCGAAAGGTGCATGTCGACGAAGCGGATGTCTCCGGCGTTGATCTGCGCGCGCATCACGGCATTCGACTGGTAGGGAGTACGAAAGCTGATGGCATTGGCCTGGGCGAGGGCGCCATCGAGCGAGGGCCCCGTCGACGCGCCGGTCAGCACGCCGATCTGAAATTCGCGGCCGGCCGCGTGCTCATCTTTGGCGCGCGCGGCCATTGCCTGGGGAATCGCCTTCGCGGCTCCGGCGGGCGTGAACCCGCTAAATCCCACGGTCTGGCCATGCCCGATCATGGCGGCAGCCTCCTCGGGCGTCAAATGGGGGAAAGGCAGAGGCATGTGAATTTTAATTCTCCTTGCGAAATAGCGACAATAGTTGCCGGCTGGCGGCGAACGGCGTCGCGCGTCCGAGCCGGACATTTTCTTCCAGTTCCGGTAACTTGAGGGCCACCGCGCGATTCCGCCGGAGTTCGCCTTCGAGACCAAGAATTACGAGTTCCCGCATCCAGCGCAGCGCCTGGCGGGAGCGGAGTTCGGCAAGATGGCCCGAAGCCTCGAAATGCTCGCGCTGCTCCAGGATCATGCTCCAGATTTCACGCACACCCTCGCCGGTGACGGCCGAGCAGGTGACGACTCGCGGAGTCCAGCCGGAGGCCGGGGCGGGGAACAGGTGGAGGGCGCTCGCGTATTCCACACGCGCCCTCTCCGCACGAGGCTTGTTTTCGCCATCCGCTTTGTTGATCGCGATGGCGTCGACCATTTCGATGATGCCGCGCTTGATTCCCTGCAATTCGTCGCCGGCGCCCGGGATCAGCATCAGGAGGAAGAAATCCGACATCGACCGGACGGCCGTTTCCGACTGCCCCACGCCGACCGTTTCGATCAGGATGTTGCGATATCCGGCCGCCTCGCACAGCAGCATGGTCTCGCGCGTGCGCGGAGCTACGCCGCCCAGTTGGCCGCGGGACGAGGAGGGCCGGATGAACGCGTTATCCTCCAGGCAGAGGCGCTCCATGCGGGTCTTATCGCCCAGGATGCTGCCGCCCGAAACGGGGCTCGCGGGGTCGACGCTGAGGACCGCCACCTTCTCGCCGCGATCCTGGATGAGGTGCATGCCGAGCGCGTCGATGAAGGTGCTCTTGCCCGCGCCGGGAACGCCGGTGATGCCGACGCGCCGCGACTTGCCGGTATAGGGCAGGAGGGCGTCGAGCAGGCGCGCAGCCAGTTCGACATCATCCTCGCGGTCGCTTTCGACCAGCGTGATGGCGCGCGCCAGAATGACGCGGTCGCCGCTGCGGACACCTTCGATGTAACGCTCCAGGGGGAGCCTGCCGCGTCGTGGAGCTGGACGTTCGGCCCGGTCTACGATCCACGCACACTGCTCATCAGCATTAGCGAGAATCGTCTGCGCGCAGTCGCGGCACCGGGTGCCGGGACCGAAGATGCCCGCCGCTCCGGCCGACCGGAGGAACGTCATAATCCTGCGGCGGAATCACGCCGCCGACGAAGACCTGAATGTCTTCGCGGCCCAGCTTCTTCGAGTTCCCCGATGACTTCCGGCACCAGGGTCTTGTGGCCGCCCGCGAGGCTCGAGACGCCCAGCACGTGAACGTCGTTTTCGACCGCCATGCGCGCGGCTTCGCGCGGGGTCTGGAAGAGCGGACCGATGTCGACGTCGAAGCCGAGATCGGCGAAGGCGGTGGCGATGACCTTGGCGCCGCGGTCGTGGCCGTCCTGGCCCATTTTGGCGACCAGGATGCGCGGCCGGCGGCCTTCCGCAGTCGCGAACTCCTCGGCCAGCTGGCGGGCCGCTCTGGAATTCCGGATCCTCTTGGCTTTCCGAGGAGTAGACGCCGGAGATGGTGCGGTTCACGGCCTGATAGCGGCCGAAGACCTTTTCCAGCGCCATCGAGATTTCGCCCAGCGTGGCGCGGGCGCGCGCCGCGTGGACGGCAAGCTCGAGCAGGTTGCCCTTCGCCGGTCTTGGCGCAATCGGTAAGCGCGGCGAGCGCGGCCTCCACTTCCGGCCGCGTCGCGCTTCCGCGCGGACTTCTTCGAGGCGGCGCAGCTGCGATTCGCGGACGGCGCGGTTATCGACCTCGAGCACTTCGATGCTCTTCCTTGCGGTCGGTCTGGTATTTGTTGACGCCGACGATGATTTCGCGTGCCGGAATCGATGCGGGCCTGCCGGCGGGCGGCGGCTTCCTCGATGCGCATCTTGGGCAGCCCGGTCTCGATGGCCTTGGCCATGCCGCCGAGCGTCTCGACTTCCTGGATGTGCTGCCAGGCGCGGTGCATCAGCTCGTGGGTGAGCTTCTCGACGTAGTAGCTGCCGGCCCACGGGTCGACCACCTGGGTGATGCCGGTCTCTTCCTGCAGGTAGATCTGGGTGTTGCGGGCGATGCGCGCGGAGAAATCGGTGGGCAGCGCGATGGCTTCGTCGAGCGAATTGGTGTGCAGCGACTGGGTGTGGCCCAGGGCGGCGGCCATCGCTTCGACGCAGGTGCGGATCACGTTGTTGAAGACGTCCTGCGCGGTGAGGCTCCAGCCGGAGGTCTGCGAGTGGGTGCGCAGCGCCATCGATTTGGGGTTCTTCGGATTGAACTGCTTGATCATCTTCGCCCAGAGCACGCGGGCCGCGCGCATCTTGGCGATCTCCATGAAGTGGTTCATGCCGATGCGCCCAGAAGAAGCTGAGGCGCGGCGCGAAGTCGTCGATATCGAGGCCCGCCCTGATGCCGGTGCGGACGTACTCCAGGCCGTCGGCCAGCGTGTAGGCGAGTTCGATATCGGCCGTGGCGCCGGCTTCCTGCATGTGGTAGCCGGAGATCGAGATGCAGTTGAACTTCGGCATCTTGCCGGAGCAGTAGCGGAAAATGTCGCCGATGATCCGCATGGAGGGCGCCGGCGGATAGATGTACGTGTTGCGGACCATGAACTCTTTCAGAATGTCGTTCTGAATGGTTCCGCTCAGCTTTTCCGGCGTCACGCCCTGCTCTTCGGCCGCCACGATGTAGAACGCCATGATGGGCAGCACGGCGCCGTTCATGGTCATCGAGACCGACATCTGGTCGAGCGGGATCTGGTCGAAGAGGATCTTCATGTCCTCGACGCGAGTCGATGGCCACGCCGGCCTTGCCGACGTCGCCGACGACGCGCTCGTTATCGGAATCGTAGCCGCGATGCGTGGCGAGATCGAAGGCGACCGAGAGGCCCTTCTGGCCGGCCGCGAGATTGCGGCGGTAGAAAGCGTTCGATTCCTCGGCCGTGGAGAAGCCGGCGTACTGGCGGATGGTCCACGGCTGCATGGCGTACATCGTGGAGTACGGCCCGCGCAGGAACGGCGCGACGCCGGCGGCGTAATCGAGGTGCTCCATCGAGGCCAGGTCGGCGGCGGAGTAGTAAGCATTCACCGGAATGCGTTCCGGCGTGATCCAGGCGGGAGTCTCATTCCCGGTTTCCGGACGTGCGGAGCGCGGCGCCGGTCGGTAATCGATTTTCGAAAAATCCGGTTTCATCGTTATTCCTTGATCCCCAGCCGGTTCTGCCAGCTGGTCAGCGTTTGGACCGCATCGCTTTGGATGTGGATGAAGCCCTGGACACCGGCGGCCTGCAGCGCCTCGATCTGATCCTTGGGATTGCCGGCGACGACGACCGGCACGGAGACGTTCGGGCAGATTTCCTGCGCCAGCGCGAGATATTCGGGGTCGGAGCTGCAGAGAACGATCAGATCGGCGTTCTTGCCGGTGTAGTCCTCGGCGACTTCGATCTCGAACCCGGCGCAGCCGAAGAAATTCAAGCTGAAGTTGGCGCGCGCCATCCGCATTTTGAGGTCGCCGCGCTTGAGCAGCAGGACGCGCGGGACGCGGCCGGTCGCCTGCGCGTGGCGTTCGGTGCGTTCGCGGATCTTCTCGAACGGCTCGGCCAGGCGGAACGCCGGGAAGGGGCCGTTCTCGACGGCGGCCGGTTCATCGGCCGGGCTCTTTTCGGTGAGGTCGGGATAGTTGTTGACGCCGACCAGAGTGCGGCGCCGCGAGAGCGACGGCCTTTTCGCGCTCGGCGCGGCTCTTCGCGAGCTCCTTGGCGATCGACCCGGCCGCGAGTGCCTTGGCTGTAACCGCCTTGGGCTTCGACCTGCTGGAACAGCTTCCACGCCTCCTTCGCCAGCGAGTCCGTCAGGACTTCCATGTAATAGGAGCCGCCGCCGGGGTCGGCCGCGGACGTCCACGTGGGCCTCTTCGCGAAGCACCCGCTGCAGGCTTTCGCGCCAGGTGCTCGTCGAAGCAGAAGGGCTCGACCGTGAGGCCGTCGCAGCCGCCGATGACGGCGGAGAGCGCCTCGGTGGTCGCGCGCAGCAGGTTGATGTAGCGGTCGTAGACGCTCTTGTTGAGGCGCGAGGTGCGGACGTGAGATCTGCATCCGGCAGGAGGCTTCGTGCTTCGGCTGGAAGGCCGAGACCGCCTGCGCCCAGAGCAGGCGCGCCGCGCGCAGTTTGGCGATCTCAAAGAAATAGGTCGAGCCGGCGGCGAATACGAAGTCGATTTCGCGCGCGGCCTGATCGACCGATCCCAGGCGATCGGACATCGCCGACAGTTGCTCGACGCCCTGGGCCAGCGCATAGCCGAGCTCCTGCACGGCATTGGCGCCGGCTTCATGCAGGAAATCGGCGCGGATCGCTTCGGGGCGCGGCTGCCATCCCTGCTCGGATCTGCCAGGCTTTGCCTGCGCCGCGCACGAAGGGGAACTGGCCGGGTACGGTGTCGGTCTGCGCCGCGAATCCGGCGATATCCTGACGGCGATAGTAGGGCCGCACCGGAATTCCGGCTTCGGTCCGCCAGACCAGGCTCTTCTCGTAGTCGGCGCCCTTCAGGTCCTTCTGGATGGCCGCTTCCCAGGCCTCGGTGGGAACCGGCGGGAAGTCGTCAAGAAGATGGAGAACCTCGATTCCGGGAGATTGGTCAGCCATCGCTGCCCTCCTGCACGACTTCGATGCATGTAGCCGAACGCCGCAGTCTCGGTGCTCTTGGGATGGACGAAGAACACCGTGGTGCCTCGCGAGCCTTTGCGCGGCGCCGCGTCGATGATCTTGAAACCGTTCTCCTTCATGTAGTCGAAGGCCTTTTGGGCATCCGCCACGCGCAGCGCGATGTGCGCCAGGCCGCCGCGGCCTCCGTTCTTCTCGATCTGCTTCGCCACCGGCGACGCCGGGCTCAGCGGGAGACAACTGCAGCAGGTTCGGACCGTTGCCGATCTGCAGCAGCACCTCGCGCACCTGGTCGGTGCCCAACACATCTTCGCGATGCACGATCTGAAAGCCCAGCGTCTGGTATGCCTGGACGTGCGCGTCCAGGTCGTCCGGCGGCACCGACACGGCCACGTGATCGTAAAAGAGAAAGCCCGGTACCTGTCTCGATTTCCTGTGCCATCATTCAAACTCCACGACTACTTGTCCCACCTGAACGGCGTCTCCCTGATTCGCCTTGATCGCCGCCACTGTTCCGCTGACCGGCGAGGTGATATTGGTTTCCATCTTCATGGCTTCGAGCACCAGCAGGACATCTCCCGCCTGAATCTTCTGGCCGGGTTGGGCCACCAGCCGCACCACGATTCCCGAGACGGGGCTGCGGCAGACCTTCTCTTCATTAACCGGTGCTTCGGAGCGCTGCGCGGGCGGCGGCGCAGCATTCGCGGGAACGCGCAATGCCGCCGGCTCGACGGCGTACCCTCTCGGCGGTAGCACTCGAGACTCGGGCTCAACGGCCTCTACGTCGACCTCGTAGGTCTTTTCGTCAATCGTAATTTTCAGCTTCACGGCACTTCCTAATGCAATCGATGAGATGCCTGGATCCACACCCGGCCCTGCTGTGCCCATGCGTGCGAACTGACCACACGGATCTGGCGGATGTGAACGCGCTCCCCGAGGAACGCGGCCACGGCCGCGGAGATTGCCAGAAGGGTCTCTTCGCTGATGGTCTCCTCGGCCGGCTTGGGTTCAGCCGGTTTCGGAGCCGGTGCAACGGCCGCGGGTTGGGCGGGAGTCTTGGTTGCTCCTTCGAGCTTCGCGATGCGATCCGAAAGTTCGGCTAACTGCGAACGGATCTGGTCGAGGACCTCGGTAAGATCGGTTGTGCTGACTCGTGACATGATCGCCCACCTTTAGAGAGGCATCAGCCCGTGTTTCTTGGCGGGACGGAGCTCCCGCTTGGTTTGCAGATACTCGAGCGCCTGCGCCACGTCGCTGTCGCGTGTCGGCAGGGTCGATTACGTCATCCACCAGGCGGCGCCCGGCGGCCACGTAGGGGGTCGAGAAGGCATTGCGATAGTGGTCGATCAGTTCCTTGCGCTTCGCCGACTTATCCTTGGCGTCGTGAATCTCTTTGCGGAAGACGATTTCGGCTGCGCCTTCGGCTCCCATGACGGCGACTTCGGCGGTGGGCCAGGCGAATACGCGATCCGCTCCCAGGTCTTTGCCGCACATCGCGAGATAGGCGCCGCCGTAGGCCTTGCGCAGGATTACGGTGATTTTCGGAACGGTGGCGGCGGAGTACGCGAACAGCATCTTGGCGCCGTGGCGAATGATGCCGCCGTGCTCCTGCTGCACGCCGGGCAGGAAGCCCGGCACGTCGACGAAGGTCAACAGCGGGATGTTGAACGCGTTGCAGAAGCGGATGAAGCGGGAGGCTTTGTTCGAGGCATTGATATCCAGTACCCCGGCCAGGACCGCAGGCTGGTTGGCGATTACTCCGACCGTCCGGCCCACGATCCGCGCGAATCCGACCACGATATTGGTAGCGTAGCCCGACTGCACTTCCAGAAAATCGGCGAAATCGACAACGCCGTTGATCACCTCGCGAATGTCGTAGGCTTTGCGGGTATCGACCGGTACGATCGGTGCGAGTGAGGGGTTGGGATCAACCTGACGGTCGCCCTCGAGGCGCGGCGGATCTTCCAGGTTGTTTGAAGGCAGGAAGCTGAGCAGGCGCTTGGCGAGCAGCACGGCGTGCTGATCGTTTTCCGCGATGAAGTGGATGACGCCCGAGTGGGCCATGTGGGCTTCGGGTCCGCCCAGATCTTCGGCGGTGACGATCTCCCCGGTGACCTGCTTGATGACCTGCGGCCCGGTGATGAACATCTGGGCCTGCCGCGTCTGGATGATGAAATCGGTCAGTGCCGGGCTGTAGGCCGCTCCGCCCGCGCATGGCCCGCAGATCAGTGCGATCTGCGGCACGGCGCCCGAGAGCATCACGTTCGTGTAAAAGACCTTCCCGTAACCGGAAAGCGAGTCGATGCCCTCCTGCACGCGCGCGCCGCCCGAATCGTTGATGAATACGAAGGGCGACCCGGTTTTGAGGGCCTGCTGCATGATCTCGGCGACTTTGATGGAGTGAACCTCTCCCGCCGAACCTCCCGCCACCGTGAAATCCTGGCTGGCCAAGTGGACCAGTCGCCCATCGATCGAGGCGGCGCCGGTCACGACGCCATCGGCCGGCATGCTCTTGCCTTCCAGGCCGAACAGCGTGGAACGGTGCTCCGCGAACAGTCCCGTTTCCTGGAAGCTGTCGGGATCGACCAGTGCGTCAACCCTTTCCCGAGCGGTCAATTTGCCGGACTTCCGCTGCTTTTCGAGCTTGTCCTTGCCGCCACCTTCCATCAGGAGCTGCCGGCGCTCATTCAACTCGGTAAGCTTCGCCTGCATCGTTTCTGTTGCCATTTGAATTCCCTTCGAGACCTGTTTCCCTGGACTATGCCGGAGAGACGGTTACCCGGTGGCTCTTACCGTTGAGCGTAACATCGTACGCTACGGGAGCCCGGGCGCCCTTTTCGGCAGTCTCGGCGACCACCGGCTTCGGCGCGGGAGCCGCATTCGGATCCTTGCCGAGGTTCTTGGGGCCCTGATCCCTGGTTCCGAAGAACTTCGGTGCGACCTGCGGGAACATTGCGTATGTGAGAACGTCTTCGTCCGATCCGTTGCAGCCCGGCATCGCCATGGCGGCCGCGCGCAGTTCCTGCCATTCCGGTTTCAACAGATCGGCCGGACGGGTATTGATCGGGTTCTTCTTGGTCTGCTTCGAGGCGAGTTCGACCAGATGCCGGTCGTGCTGGCCGATGGTCGCGCCATAATAGCCGAGCATCAGGTCCGCGAATTCGCCAGTGAGAACCTTGTAGCGGCCCATTACCACGTTGAACACGGCCTGGGTTCCCACGATCTGACTGCTGGGAGTAACCAGCGGGGGGAAGCCGGCATCGGCGCGAACGCGCGGGACTTCGGCCAATACTTCGCTGAGGCGATCGGCCGCGCCCTGCTGCTTCAACTGGCTCTCCATGTTGGAGATCATGCCGCCCGGAATCTGGCTCTCGAAGATTTCGGTCTCGACGCCCGTGATATTAGAAAGGAATTCCTTGTAACGCGGGCGCACCTTATTGAAATACTGCTTCAGCTTGAGCAGGCGCTCTTGTCGAGACTGGTGGTATAGCCGGTGCCTTCCAGCATCTCGACCAGGCTCTCGGTCGGATTGTGGCCGGGTCCGAGGCTGAGCGAGCTAATGGCCGTATCCACGCAGTCGGCGCCCGCTTCGATGGCCTTCATCAGGCTGACCATGGTGACGCCGGTGGTGGCGTGCACGTGAACATGTACGCGCGTATCGCTGCCGAGCGCGTCCTTGATGCCTCTCACCAGGTCGTAGGCGGGTTGAGGCTTGAGCAGGGCAGCCATGTCCTTGATACAGATGGAATCGCACCCCAGATCCATCAGGCGCTCCGCCATCTCCACGAATCCCGTGATCGTATGGAGGGGGCTGATGGTGTAACACACCGTGCCCTGCGCATGCTTTCCGTTGCGCCGCACCGCCGCGATCGCGCGCCGCAGGTTGCGGATATCGTTCAGCGCATCGAAAACGCGGAAAACGTCCATTCCGTTTTCGGACGCCTTATCCACAAACCGGTCGACGACAGTGTCTTCGTAATGACGATACCCGAGCAGATTCTGTCCCCGCAGCAGCATTTGCAGCCGGGTATTCGGCATCAACTTCCGGAATGTACGAAGGCGTTCCCAGGGGTCTTCATTCAGAAATCGGATGCACGCATCGAATGTTGCGCCTCCCCAACATTCCACCGACCAATAGCCAGCCCGATCGAGGTCTTCACATGCCGGAATCATGTCCTCCAGAGCCATGCGGGTGGCCATCAGACTTTGATGTGCATCTCTTAATATGAGTTCGGTCACATCTACGCTTCTTGCCATATGAGGGGTGTCCTTTCGGATCGACTTGCTTAACTCCCAGATTAACAGGTAATCGCATCTTTTTGTGAGCATCCGCGCATTCTTTAATGCGCGCGGATCTACCATGATGCAAATTCGGAGTCGCCCGATTTTACAGGGGTTTCGTGAGGGTGATGATTATTACAACCAGCTGTGGATTTCTCTGTAATTCGTCGTAGTGCGCGGGGTTAGGCGCGCTGTACACCCTTGCCTTCGACGACGGTTACGTAACAATCAATCGGCAAGTCGGTGAATCGCTCGACTCGCCCGCTCGGCAGTGGCCAGCGGATCTCGAGCCAGTCGAGTTTAGCCGCGGTTCCAATGCCGAGGACCTCGCGCGGATCGTGCGCGGAGAGGTAGCTGCCGGCGCCGTTCCTGGCTCGCGTACGCTTCACCCCGCCGGCCGACCACGTGAGGCGCGCGCCCACGGCGTCGCGATTGCATTTGGTGCCGGCCAGTTTCACACCCAGCCAGTGATGTCCCGGCGCCGGCATTATTGTGCAGTAGCACGGGCGGTCCGCCGTTGTTACCCACCAGCACATCCACGCGACCATCGTTATCGTAGTCGCCGATGGCGAGCCCCCGCGCCGCGAACCTTTTCCCGAAGATCGGGCCCGACGTTTCACTTACGTTCCGCAGCGCGCCATTCTCCTGATGAAAGAGCAGGAGCGGCTCTTTGTATTTGACCTGCTGCGAGTAGTTGTCGATCATGTCGTCGGGGTGGCCGTTCGAGAGGAACAAGTCCAGCGCACCATCGTTGTCGTAATCGAAAAACCGCAGGCCCCATCCGCTGAGCAGGCGAGTGGCCTGCGCCACCCCGTTCTGAAACGCGACGTCGCGAAAGCTTTCGTGGCCGGTATTGCGATAGAGCGAGAACATCTCCTGATCGACGTTGGCGACGAACAGATCCTGCCAGCCGTCGCTGTCGAAATCGGCCGCGTCCACGCCCATGCCGGAACGCGCGCGGCCATCGTCGCTGAATCCCACTTCGGCGGCCAGCGCGATCTCCTCCCATTTCGTCTTGCCTTTAGCGTCGGGGCCGCGATTGACGTAGAGATAGTTCTGCACGGTGTCGTTGGCGACGAACAGATCCATGCGGCCGTCGTTGTTGATATCGACGGCCACCACGCCCAGGCCTTTGCCGAGTGACTTCTCGATGTCGGTACCATGCCCGACCTCGGTGAAGGTGCCGTCGCCGTTGTTGTGGAAGAGCAGGCTGGCGGTGGGTTTGAAGACGCGCGGGATGCAGTAGAACTTTCGACCGAGCTTGTTGTCGCCGCAGGAGAAGTGGCTCTCGTGGCCGTAGTCGACGAAGCTGCAGACGAACAGGTCGAGGCGGCCGTCGTTGTCGAAGTCGAACCACACGGCGCTGGTCGACCAATGGTTGTCGAACACCTTCGCGCCGAGGCCGGCTTTTTCGCTGACGTCCGTGAAGGTGCCGTCGCCGTTGTTGTGATAGAGGATGGGGCGGCCATAAGCGGTGACGAAGAGGTCGGGATAGCCGTCGTTATCGTAATCGCCCACGGCTGCGCCCATGCCGAACGTTCCGCCCGCGACTCCCGCCTTCTCGGTGACATCGGTGAACGTGCCGTCGCGATTGTTCCTGTAGAGCGCGTTGCGGATCGGCTTGTTCGGGTGGAAGAAATCGCTTGGCCCGCTGTTGACCAGGTAGATATCCATCCAGCCGTCGTTATCGTAGTCGAGGAACGCGCAGCCGGGGCCCATGGTCTCCGGGAGGTAGTGCTCGGCAGATGCGGCATTGTCGTGGACCCAGGTGATGCCGCTCACCGCGGCGGGCACTTCTTCGAAGGTGGGGCGCGGGGATTGGGTCGCGCCGCGTAAAAGAGCCAGGCCTGCTCCCCCGGCAAGAAAAAATTGGCGTCGGCTGAGATCCGGTTCTTCATAGGTTCTGATCAGTCTGGGTAGGGCTCATTCGCACGGACGATGCGGATCTCGTGATCCGTGAATTTCGTGTGGGAGCCCGGCAAGTCGGTCTTCGGCATGTGGCAGCTCACACACTTCGCTTTCGCCACGGGGCAGATTTTGGAATGGGCAGCGGCGGAGTGGCAGGCAGTGCACTTGGAATCGTATGCCGCGGCGGTCCGGACCAGCGGGCCGTGGGGATCGTGGCAGGCTGTGCAGCGAATCCGTTCGTCGGAGGCGTCGTAGCATTTGCTGTTGGTCAGCCGGTAGGGCTGGAAGCGCACATTGTTGACCCCGCGCGGTCCGTTCAACGCGATCTGCGACCAGGTGCGGTGGCATTGGCCGCACAGGTTCGACATGTCTTCGGCGCCCAATCCCCCCAGCTTCGGCATCCGTGCCTCCACCGCATTCCCGGCCCGCACCGCGGCTACATGCTTCGCGGCGGGTCCGTGACAAGACTCGCAGCCCACACCCGGTGCGATGGACTCGGGATGCAAGTGTCCCTGGGCGACTCCTCCGGTGGAATGGCAGCCGAAACACTCGCGGGCTGAAATCTCATTCATGCGGCGTCCTGCCGCGTCGTCAATTCCGGTGAGGTGGGAGTTTACGGCTCCCATGGTGAGGTCGAGGCCGTCCAGGGACTTCATAGAAACTGACACGGCTTTCATAAAATACGCCATCCCGCTCGAACACGTAGGTCTGCCCGGCTTTGCCGCGGCCGAACGCCCACAACAACGGCACGGTCAGCTTCTGTCCGCTGCCGGTCACCGTCATCATGGTGGAATCTCCCTGCCGGATGAGGCTGTATTGGTAGGCGCCGCCTCGCGCCGAAGGCTCGGATGCTGCTGCAAGATCTCACAGTCGGCGACCGGTTTGAGCGCGTTCGCCATGGCCGTCCCCCGGATACCTGGCGGCCTCCGGCCGATGGCACTCGGCGCAGACGGCTGAACCGGCATAAGGCGAACCGGCGCGGGCCAGCAGCGGCAACACGCAGAAAGCGCGTCTCACGGCACCTTTGCTCCCGGTTCCGCGGCCTGCTTCGCGGCGTTGAGCTTCAGCACGATCGCGCGCTCGCGGTCGCCATCTTCCTTGCGCTTCATCCGGTAATAGACTGTGGCAAGAGAAACGTGCGCCTCCACGAATTGCGGCGACTCCCTGGTGAGCTTCTCCAGTGCGGCGCGGGCTTCCTCGATCTTGCCGGACATCAGGTCCAGTGTCGCCAACTGGTAGCGCACTCCCGGGTCGCTGGGGCGAATCATGAGGGCCCGCTCGAAGCAACGGCGCGCGCCGGTGAAATCTTCGTCCTGCTTGAGCAGCACCCCCAGCTGCAGGTTGGAGACGAAGTCGTTGGGGTTCGACTCCAGTTCCTTGCGGAAGGCCACGGCTGCGCCCGGCGTGTCCCCCGTGGTCATCAGCGCCAATCCGTAATAAGAATAAACGTCGGGGAGTTTGGGGTTGAGTTCGACGGCGCGCTTCAGGTCGCTCAGCGCACCGGAGTAATCCTGTACGTTGATTTTGGCGGCGCCCATCATCAGGCGCGCTTCGGCGGAATCGCCGTCGCGCAGAATTCGATCCACCAGCACCTGGCCGCGGGCGGCCTGGTTATCGCGGATCAGCGCTGTCCCCAGCAGGTAATTCAGCGCCTTGTCGTTGGGAGTCTGCTTCTCGAGAGGCGACAGGAGCTCGATGACCTTCTTGTCTTCGCCCAAACGGAGGTCGCATCGGCCAGAAGGTACACCGCCTGCCGGCTATCCGGCTGGCGCTTTACGACCGTTTCCAGTTCCGAGGCCGCCTCCGGGATCCGGGCGGTTTTGTAATAGGCCAGAGCCATGTTGAGGCGGATCGGAATGTTGTGCGGATCGACTTTCAGCGCATGCCGGTACTCGACCGTGGCGTCCTGGTAGTGGCCGGAGCGGGAAAGCGCCGCCCCCAGGTTCGAGAGGGCGATGACGTTTTTCGGGTTTCTGTTTGAGATAGGCGCGATACTCGCGGATGGCGCCATCGATGTCGCCGGACTGGTGGAGTTCGATGGCATGGCGCAGGATGGCTTCCGGCCCGGCGGGCTGAGCCAGCACCATCAGGCAGATCAGGCACCGCGCGATCGTGCGAGCAGTCGCCTATTGCCGCCCTCATGCACTCCCCTCCGCGCCAGGCCTCGCGAATCGCGGACACGAAATCCGGCTATCCGGAAGTCCTGCTCGCCCAGACGGCTGTCGAAAGCGACCCGGCCGTCCCGTCCGACCAGGTATACGCGGCTTGGCCACGCGTGGTAGGCCTTCTCGGCGGTGCCGTCCATGCTATCCACCACGGAGGCAAACGGCAGGTCGAGTTTGCGCAGGCATAGTTCGGCGTGCGCCGTTTTTCGGCCAGCGTGCGGGCCGGCGGAAGATCCATGCCCTCTTTGATTGATGGTGCTCTGCCATCTCTTTCGGCGCCCCTCCGCGTGCGCCTCGCGGATGTAAACCAGGCGGAAATCCACCTGGTCGTGGAATTCTGCCCAGACCCGCTTCAGCTCCGCCGCGGAATAACGCAGTTTCGGGCAGGTGTAGCTTCCAAAGACCAATACGCCGGGCGCCGGAGTCCGCCGAGATCGAGCGCGCCGACAGAGGGAGCCGCGGCTCCCACCGGGACACCGGGTCCGCGGCTGGTTTGCGAAAATCCGTGCTCGAGAGCCGCCCGGGCTTCCGCCGAGGCGGGCCGCAACTCCACCGCGCGTTCAAGAGATGTCGGGCTTCGGAGGCCTGCCGCGGGCGAGGATGGCGGCGAGCCGGTAATTGGCGTCGAAATCGTTGGGATTGCAGCCAGCTCTTTGCGAAAGGCCTCGGCCGCCCCATCGGCATCTCCTGTAAAAAGGAGTGCCCGGCCGTAGTAGGACTGGAGCGAAGGCACTTTGGGATTCAGGGCCGCGGCTTTTGCGATTCCTGCACCGCCGCCGGATAATCCCAGCCATAAAGAGCGGGGACCCAGCAGGAAGTGGCCCTCCGCCGACTCCCCCCGGCTCAGGATGCGATCAACGTGAACCTGCCCTTCCGCGACGTTTCCGCCGCGGATCAACGCCATTCCCAGGACATAGTCCACGGCATCGCGATCTTCGGGCGGCACGGTCAGCGGCTTGAGCAGGTCCACCGCCTCCGGAAATTGCCCGGTCTGCAGGTAGGAGTCAGCGAGCAGCATGGCGAGTCCGAGATCCGCTGGGTTGGCGTTGTGGAGACTTTGGAACTGGGGAATGGCTTCGGCAATCCGCGACGATTTGTAATAGGCCAGAGCCAGGTTGAAGCGGAGCCTGTCGGCCATTTCGGGAGGGGCCAGGGAGAGCGGCGCGGTACTGCTCGATGGCCTCTTCGTAGCGTCCCAGCCCAGCCAACACCACGCCGAAGTTGGCGCGGACCTCGACGCGCCGGGATTGGCCTCGATGCAGATCCGATATTCCGCGCCGCCCCTTCCAGGTCACCGGATTGGTGCAAGGCGATGGCCCGATCTAAGGCGCATCCGGGGCCGGTTGCCTGCGCCAAATCCCAACAACAAGACTACCCACAGACAGCACCGCAACACAGTCGGTCTTCCCAGGAAAGGATTCTACCACCAACCGCTGGAGTGGCCGGGCATGTTGATGATTCAGGGACTTAGAAGTCTGTAATCAATCGTTAACCCGAACATTAACGCGATTCCGTTACGCTTCCGTTAACGCCCCTCCCGGAGATTGTCCGTTATACTCGGGGCCAGACGGGCCGGGTTGCTGGCGCCGGGTTACCGGAAGGCCTTCTCTTGGAGCGCTTGGCGCCGGCCTCTACAGTGCAATTTCCCGCTTGTATCCGGATGTTTTGGGGTGTTTAACGCAATCGACGAACCGCCTGTTGAGATTCACTTCAGACCTGATGGGGATCGCCGGTGGATTTACCGCATCTCTGGCGCATTAGCCTTTTTTTGTTATTAGTAGGTTTATATTACTCCCAATCCGCAAAGGGCAGGGTGTGCGCACTTTCCATTTAGGAGGGGAGGCGGTTCAAATGAAAATTAGACCAACACAAAAGGTGGCGCGGAATTCTGGCGGTGCATCGCGGGCATGGTGCTGGCGGGCAATCTTGCCGCGCAGGGCATCTACGCGACACTCACGGGCGTTGTCTCGGATCCGTCAGACGCGCAGTGGTTGGCGCCAAAGTGACACTGAAGGATGCGCAGTCCGGGTCTCTGCGCGCGACGGTCACCAACGGACGGCTACTTTACTTCGCTTCGGTTCCGGTCGGCACGTACGAGATCACGATCGAATCCAAGGGTTTTGAGACCTATAAGGTGACGGGCATTCCGATGAGCGGCGGCGAGAAGCGCAATATCAACGCCACGCTTAAAGTGGGCACGACCTCAACAGTAGAGATCACCGGCAGCATCGCCACGATCGTGCCGGTCGATTCCGGTGAAAAGTCGGCGACGCTGACAACTAAGGAGTTGCAGAGCTACGTGTCGGTGGGCAGCAACGCGGCTGAGTTCATCAAGATCATGCCGGGCTTCGGCATCCAGACGGGACGTCGAATAAGTCGAACTACACCGGTGAGACGATCGGCATCAACGCCAACGGAGATGCCGGCAGCCAGAGCCCTCTTGAACAACGCCTTCTCCTACAACGGCCTGCCGAGCAACTCACTGGATATCACGGCCGATGGCGCGCATGTTTCGGACCCGGGCTGCAACTGCGATACGCCGGTCAACCCGAATTCCGACATGGTGGAGGAGTTCAAGGTAATGACCTCGAACTTCAGCGCGGAGAACCAGAAGGGTCCCGCGGTCATCACTTCGGTCGCGAAATCGGGCGGCCAGGACTTCCACGGTTCGGGTTTCTTCTACGCCCGCAACTACACGCTGAATGCGAACGACGCTCTGTTCAACGCCAGCGGCCAGGCGCGGCCGGAAAACAAGTATTACTACCCCGGGATCACAATCGGCGGCCCGGTGCTGATCCCCGGCACCAAGTTCAACCGGAACCGCAACAAGTTGTTCTTCTTTACCGGCTTCGAATATTTCTACCAGGTACTCGACACCGGCCTGCTTCGCGCGACCGTTCCGACCGCCGGCGATCAACGGCAACTTCTCGCCTTCGGAACTGGCGAAGCTGGGGAACATCACGGCCTCGGGCGGGCCTCCGGGACAATTGAACGCAGCGGCCCAGCAGGCGCCCGGCGGGATCTTTCCCTCCTCGCTGCTCGATCCGAATATGCAGGCGCTGATGAAGCTCTATCCGCAGCCGAATGCCGACCCGAACGCGACCGGCGGCTTTAACTACGTGCAGGCGGAAACCTTCAATCAGAACAACACGCAGTGGATGTCGCGCCTGGATTACAGCGTCAGCGACAACACCAAGCTGTTCGTGCGCTACAATCTGCAGCGCGAATCCCAGTTGTTCCCGGTGGGCTTGTGGTGGCGGAACGGCCAAGTGCCCTATCCGACTCCGGTTCAGGGCAAGAACAGGTCCGATTCGGTTTCGGCATCGCTGACCCACGTCTTCAACCCGACCATGACGAATGAATTCGTCTTCGGCTACACCTTTATCGGCTTTCCGAATGTCTTCGAGGATCCTTGCAAAGTGGACCGTACTCAGGTGGGCTACGACTACAAGGGCCTGTTCAAGAACGGCGTGACGCAGATTCCGTCTTTCGGCGGAAACGGCTGGCAGAGCGAGGAAGCGGCGCTGGTCTTCAACCCCGGCGGCTTCGAAGCGGGCGGGCCTCGGCCGGTCTTTATGCCGATAAGTGGATGCCGAGCTTCAGCGACACCGTGACGAAGGTCGTGGGGACCCACACCGTGAAGGCCGGCGTTTTCTGGGAATGGATCCGCAACGCCCAGCCGGCCAACAACAACACCAACGGCTACCTGAGGTGAATGTCAGTAACCCGAATACTTTCGGCAACGCTTATGCCGATTTGTTTACCGGCACGCTGAACTCCTACAACGAGACATCGTTCAACCGCATTAACGACATCGCCTACACACGTACGAAGGTTTCGTGCAGGATTCGTGGAAGGTCAATCGCCGTGACCCTGGAGCTGGGACTTCGCCTGACGCACTTCCAGCCGTGGGTCGACCGCATGGGCGAGGGCTACTCGATCTTCAACTACTCGCAGTACAAGCCCACTTGCACGCCGCCGCAGTACTGCGGCTTCGAGTGGAACAAGCGCGATCCATCCGTGCCGATCGGCGGATTCCCGACCCGGGCCATCTTCTTCCAGCCTCGTTTCGGCATGGCGTACGATCTGTCCGGCAAAGGCAATACCGTGCTGCGCGGCGGATGGGGGCGGTACTACTACCACTCCGGCCAGTTCACCAGCGGCCTGGACGTTGCCGCGGGCGTAGACCGTCAACCTGGGCAACAACGTCAACGGAATTCCGCTGTTGGCGAACCAGTTCGACACGCTGAACTTCAGCACGCAGGCGCTATCTCCGGCCGCGGTGGACAGCAAGGACGACCGGCAGCCGTATACCGACAGTTACAGCTTCACCGTATCGCAGCGGATGCCGTGGTCCAGCCTGCTGGAGGCGGCTTACGTCGGCAACCGGAGCATGCCTGCCGAACAGCACCGGAGCCGGCTCGAATATCAACCTGGTTCCGGTGGGCGCCATGCTGAGCCAGCGGCGTGGACCCCAATAGCCTGACGGCTGACAATTTCCGTCCGCTGAAGGGCTTCTCCGACCTGTACCTGGCCACCAACAACGCCTACGCCAACTACAACGCCCTCCAGGTGACGTGGGTCCGTACCAAAGGCCGCTACACCATCAACATGAATTATGCCTATGGCAAAGCGATGGGGATCGTCAACCCAGCGCTCGATCAGTACAACCTCTCTAACGACTACGGCGTTCAGCCGGCCAACCGCACGCACATTTTCAACACCGCATATTCGGTGGAGTTAGGCAACCCGGTCAACAACAATGATCGCCGGCGGCTTTGTGAATGGCTGGCAAGTCTCCGGTATCACGCAGATCGAGAGTGGTCCGAACCTGACCGGTATACAGGGTCAGAACTTCGGAATGAATCTCAATGGCTATAAGATACCGGGAAGCATAAGCGCCTAAACCCAACCGGAATCAATGTCAGCAACGTTTCGCTGTTGGGCACGAACGATATCCAGCTCAACCCGGTCCTGACCTGCAACCCGACCTCCGGGCTGGCGGCGCACCAGTACATCAATCCGAGCTGCTTCGCCTTCCCGACGGGTATCGGCCAAAACGGCCCAAGCGTGCTTCCGGCGATCTACGGACCGTCTTTCTTCAACTCCGACCTGGGACTCTTCAAGAACTTCCAGATTAAGGAGTCGAAGAAACTGCAGATCCGCTTCAATGGCACCAATTTCCTGAACCACCCGTTGTGGTCGTTCAACGGCGCCAACCTCGGCCTCGGTTTCGATGGCACTTCCGGCAAGGTCAACACGCCTTTGTTCGGCACCGTCACCGAAAAGCAGGGCCATCGCATCATCCAGGTCGCGGCCAAGTTCTACTTCTGATCGCTGGGCGCAACCTGATTCATCGGGCGGATGTCTGCGAGAGGCATCCGCCCTTTCCTTTTTGCCGCGGGTTAACATAGAAGCCTGATGCGAGGCACCCTGACAGCCTTATTGATCTCGGCAATCCGCTGGCGGACAGAGTGCGCCGCCCACCTTCGCAACTCTCTCCCGGCAGGCCGATGCGGCGCGCGACGCCAAACAACTGGAGCAAGCGCTGGCCTTATATCAGCGTGCGCTCAAGCTCAAACCGGATTGGGATGAGGGCCTGTGGAGCCTGGGTTCGATCGCCTACGATCTCGACAGGTACAGCGAGTGCGCTCCGGCCTTCCGAAAGCTGGCCGGCCTGAAGCCGGACAGCGTGCCCGCGTGGACCATGTCCGGCCTGTGCGAATACAAACTGCGCCGCTACGACGCCGCGCTGGAAAGCCTGAGCCATGCGGAGAGCCTCAAATTCAAGGAGCCGGCCGAACTGGCGCGTGCCGCGTGGCTGCATCTGGCGTTGGTGCTCACCAAGACCGGCAATTTCGAACGTGCCATCGCCGCGCTCACCGATCTCACGCGAAAAGACAAAAAGACACCCGAGATCGTAGTGGCTGCCGGCGTCGCCGGGCTGCGTCAACGCTGGCTGCCTTTCGAGGTGCCGGAAGCCAGCCGCGAACTGGTGTTCAAGCTGGGTGACGCCATGGCCTCGGTGATGGAGATGGATTTCAAGGAAGCTACAGAAAAGTTCGAAGCCGTGGTCGCCCAATTTCCCGAAGAGGCGAACGTGCACTTCCGCTACGGCGCGTTTTTGAATTTGCAGTCGTCGGACCGTGGCATCGACGAAATCAAGAAGGCGGTGGAGTTGGCCCCGGACCATGTTCCGGCCTTGATGGGGCTCACTGTCATCTACCTTAAACGCGAAGAGTTCGACGCGGCTCTGGAATACGGCGAGCGGGCCGTCAAAGCGAGTCCCGAAGATTTTGGCACGCACGTGGCGCTGGGCCGCGCGTTGCTGGCGAAAGACAATCCGGCGCGCGCGGCTGTGGAATTGGAAACGGCGGTCGAGCTGGCGCCGGCGAGCCCGGATGCGCGCTTGAGTCTGGCGTCCGCCTATACGCGGCTGGGACGCAAGGCAGATTCGGCGCGCGAGCTCGCGGAATTCAAGCGCCTGGAAAATCTTGGAAATAGTTGAGGGTGGTCGAGGAGGTTTCATGAGGCTTCGTGTTCTATCGTCCGCACTGCTGGTGGCGGCCGCTTTGGCCCCGTTGCCGGCGCTCGCACAACAGGCCGCCGGGTCCACGGTCAAGACCAACGTCGACGAAGTCCTGCTCGACCTGATCGTGCGCGACAAGAAGGGCAAACCGATCACCGACCTCAAGCCCGAAGATATCTCGGTCATCGATAACGGCGCCAAACAGACCATCACCTCTTTCCGCCTGGTTAGCGGCGCGGATGCGCTGACCTCGAGCGGCGTCAAAACTCCGCTCGATCCGCTGCGCCAGATCCGCCTGGTCACGCTCGCTTTCGAAGCCATGACCGCAGCCGACCAGCGCAAACTGGCGCGCACCGCGGCTACTCGATCTGATCAAGGGCGATCAGGGAACGAACGTGTATTACTCGGTGGTGGTGATCAATACCCAGCTTTTCGTCCTGCAACAGTTCACCAAGGACAAAGATGCACTCACCAAGGCGATCGATCGCGCCACCGAGGGGCTCAGCGGCCCCAGTCTGACGTCCGAGTCCGACGCCATACAAGCCGAACTGAAACGCAATCTGGGCGGGCAGAACGGCGCCGATCAGGACCTCGGTAACCTGCTCGCCGCCGGCTACGCAGACCGCGATGCAGGCGGTCAACAACGGCGCCAGATGCGCTGCAGGCGAGGCTGGCCTCAGGTGATGCTCTACATGCTGCGCCTGGATGCGGGCGTCGCCGGGTATGGCACGCGCCTTACCCTGTCCGCACTTAAGGCGCTGGTGGATGGCCAAAGAACGATGCCCGGCCGCAAATCGGTCATCTACTTCACCACGGGAATGCGGCTGCCGCCGGAATTGGACACGCCGTTTCGCAGCTTGATGAGCACGGCGAACCGGAACAACGTCACTTTTTATTCCGTGGATACCCGCGGTGTCATGACCACCTCGCAGAACGCGGGAGCACGCAGCCAGTTGGCCGGGGCGGCCGCATCCAGCGCCAGCACCATGAGCAAAACCTCAGGCGCGGTGACCAAGGAGGAAGTCATGTCTTCCGATAACGCCGAAGTGTCCGGCCGCGCCAATGTGCAGGAGCCGGTCCGCGACCTGGCCGAATCCACCGGCGGCTTCCTGATTGGCGACAGCAACGATTTGCGCGTTCCGCTGCGCCACGTCAACGAAGAAATCAGCAGCTACTACGAAGTCTTTTTCAATCCGGGCATCCAGAACTACGACGGCAGTTTTCGCAAGATCTCGGTCAATGCCAATCGCAAGGACCTTGTTATCCACGCGCGCAACGGCTACTTCGCCCTGCCGCCTGAGGCTCGCGCCGGCGGGATGGCAGGCCTTCGAATTGCCGCTGCTGAAAATGCTCTCCGACTCCAAAGCTTCCGACGACGTCAAATTCCGCTCCGGCGCCCTCCTGCTGCAACCCGGAGCTGAGGGAATCGCCGTGGCCGTGCTGGTGGAAGTGCCGCTGCACGAATTGCAGCCCAAACCCGGGCCGGCCAAGGCCCGCTCGACGTTCATTGTTCGCTGGCCGCCCTGGTGAAGGACGCCAAGGGCGAAGTGGTTCAGAAGCTGGCTCGCGACCGCGGGTTTCAGGTCACCGCCGACCAACTGAAGTTCGGCAACTTCCTCGATAAGATGACCGTGATGCTGCCCGCGGGAAAGTACACCCTGGAAACCGCCGTGATGGATCGCGAGAGCCGGCAAAATCGGGACGCAGCGCGCGGAATTCACCGTGCCGCGCGGGCGAACGGCGTCGGCATCTCTTCCCTGCGCCGATGCGATCCTATACGCCCAACGCGAAGGGTCTCGACCCCGACGACCCATTCCAGTTTCAGGGCGGCAGCGTTACCCCGACCTACGGACATGACGTCAAGAAAGCGCCGAACGCGTGCTCCGCCTGTTCTTCACCGTTATCAGGACCCGTCGATTTCGGCCCAGCCCGCCGTGGAAATCGAGTTCTGCAGAACGGCAAAGTGCCTGACGAAAGTGCCGATGCAACTGCCCGCCGCCGACGCCCAGGGCAGCATTCCGTACCTGATGACGATCCGACGGCCTCGATCCCTCCGGGGAATTATCAGGTACGCGCCATGGCCAAACAGGCCGGCACCACGGCAGAGTCCTCCACGGTCGTCGAATTCGTGCAGTAACGGGAGATATGCCAGGTCGTTAACTGGTGCGCCGTTTTGTTAACACGGGTTGACGGTGTATCGCGGGTGCGTGTATAGTGGTCCAAACCTCGGGGTTGGGAAGCTATGACGCACTCGGATGTGGGTCTGGAACCGGTGAAGCGGGCACTGGAAAAGAGCGAACTGGATGCCATTTTGGCTTCAGGGACCTTCGATCGTGCACCGAACTTAGAGCATCTACTTACCTATGTTTGCGGTAAGTACTTTGCCGGCGCGGTGAATGAAATCAAGGAATATAGCATCGCGGTGGATGCTTTGGGCCGCCCGGCGGACTTCGATCAGAAGCGCGATTCGATCGTCCGCGTAGAGGCGCACCGGCTGCGCAAGCGCCTGCGGGACTATTACGAAGCGGAAGGCGCGTCGCACGCGATTCGGATCGAGATCCCGCCCGGGCAATATGCGCCGAGGTTTGTGCCGCACAACGTCGCGCCGCCCGAGCCAGTGGAGGTTGCCGCGGTTCCCGAGCCGACCGGTCCCTCGCAGCCCGAGCCGATCGCGGAGACCACCGAAGGGGCAGCCCCGGCCGCAATCGCAGGGCACTCGGGAGGCCACCGGACTCTGTTCCTCGGAATTGCCATTGCGATTCTGCTCTGCACCAGCGCGGCGGCGATTTACTATGCGGGTCCGGGAGTCTCCGCCCGCCAGCCGGGCGCAGTTGTCGCGGCCGGCGTGACGGCACCGGGGAAGGGCCAGGTGCTGGTGCTGGCGGGGCTCCCAGGCGGCCAGTACTCCGATCGTTCCGGCCGGGTTTGGGAGAGCGACCGCTATTTTACAGGCGGGTCGGTCTTCGACACCGGCGACCACCCGATCCTGGGCACGCGCGAACCGCGTCTCTTTCAAACGCGCCGGGAAGGAGACTTCAGCTACGATATTCCGCTGGCGCCCGGCGTGTATGAGCTGCGCCTCTACTTCGCCGAAACGCTCTACGGCGAGAACAACGCGGCGGGGGGCGGCGAGACGACCCGCCTGTTTGACGTTTATATCAATGGAACGCGGGTGCTCCACGACTTCGACGTGATCGGGGAAGCGGGCGCGAGCGCCGCCGATGTCCGGGCCTTCAAGGACGTCGCCCCGGCAGCCGACGGCAAGCTGCACCTGCGATTCGAGAAGGACACCAATCCGGCTTTTATCAACGCCATCGAGATCACGCCCGGCACTTATGGCAAGCTGCGGCCCGTGCGCATCGTCTCGCGGGACCACGCTTACACCGATTCCCAAGGCCGCACCTGGCAGCCGGACCGGTACGTGCAGGGCGGGCAGCTGGTGGTCCGCTCGCAGCCGGTAGTGACCGCGGGAGATAGCGAGCTGTTCCACGGCGAGCGTTTCGGCAACCTGCGCTACGTGATTCCCGTGCCGCCGGGGCGTTACGGCGTGACACTGTATTTCGCCGAGGAGTGGTTCGGCCCGGGCACTCCGGCCGGCGGAGGCGTGGGCAGCCGCACGTTCGACATCCTGTCGAACGGCCTGCTGTTGCGGCGGGCTTTCGACATCTTCAAGGAGGCCGGCGGCAATCACCGGGCGGTCTCATTCACCAGCCATGGGCTGGAGCCGGACTGCGCAGGGCAAGCTCGAAATTTCGCTGCATCCGGTGCGTAACTATGCCTGCGTGAACGCCATCGAAGTGCTGGACGAATCGTCCACGGAAGTGCCGCGCAGTTGAGCCAGCGGCAACCGGCTTCCTAATCCTGGCCGCGGCGCCGATCACCGTCCGACGATGCCGCGGCCTTCGTCGACCTTGAGGAACTGATTGGCCGCGATCTTCCCGAGTTGCTGTTTGGTTCCGCTGGGCCAGTCGATTTCGACGTTGGCCGAGGTCTCCGCGCCCAGCCCGAAAGTCAGGGCAGATCGCTCTGCGAGCAGTAGCTCGAACCGCTGCGGACCGTGCTCCACTGCTTGCCGGAAGCGCTGGTGACGCGGACGACCGCGCCGATGCCGTCGCGGTTCGATTTCGTTCCGACCAGCCGCACGCTGCAGCCAGTGATTGCGATTGCCGCCGTCGTTGCGGAACAGACAGGCCGGGCCGTTGTTGGTGGAGATCAGCATGTCGAGATCGCCGTCGCGGTCGATAATCGGCATAGGCGGCGCCGCGCGCGACCATGGGCTGCGTGAAGTCCGCGCCCACCGAAAGGGAGACGTTCTCGAACTTGCGGCCGCCCAGATTGCGGAACAGCAGCGGCGGCTCCGCGTAACTGCACCTTGGGCTGCACGCGGCCGATCTCGTCTTCGATGTGGCCGTTGGCGGCGAAGATATCGGGGTAGCCGTCGAGATCGTAATCGAAAAAGAAGACGCCGAAGGCCAGGGTCAGCAGGCTGGCGCGGCCCACGGTGGAGCGCGGCGCTTCGTCGACGAAGAGGCCGTTGCCTTCGTTGTGATAGAGGCCCAGCATCTGGTTCGAGAAATTGCCGACCAGCAGATGCGGGGCGGCCGGAGCCGATCGTAATCGGCGGCATCGGCGCCCATCGCGCCGCGGGCCACGCCGTCTTCGCCGAAGCCACGCCGGCGGCCATGCCTTCTTCGGTGAAGGTGCCGTTGCGGTTGTTGCGATAGAGCTTGTTGGGCTGGGTGTCGTTGGCGACGAAGAGGTCGGGCCAGCCGTCGCTGTTGTAATCGAGCACGGTCACGCCGAGGGATTTGCTGGTGGGGTCGCCGAGGCCGGCCTTGGCGGTCACCTCCTCGAACTTGCCGTTGCCCAGGTTGTGATAGAGGCGCGACGACGTGCCCTTGTACGATTCGGGCGTGCAGTAGGACTTGGTGGAGCCGTCGAGCGAGCACCACAGGTCGCCTTGGCGCGGTCCCACTGGACGTAGTTGGCGACGAACAGGTCGAGCTTGCCGTCGCGGTCGTAATCGAACCAGGCGGCGCTGGTGCCGAAGGAGGCGTTGTGGATGCCGGCGTCTTTGGTGACGTCGCGGAACTTGCCGTTGCCCTCGTTGTGGAAGAGGTGGTCGCCATCGAGCGCGGTGA
The DNA here is from genome assembly GCA_963796675.1 of Terriglobia bacterium. Lineage (GTDB taxonomy): Bacteria > Acidobacteriota > Terriglobia > Bryobacterales > Bryobacteraceae > CAWCDJ01. Next base: position 450,381 of record CAWCMS010000003.1, on the reverse strand, counting down.
TGTAGACGTCGTCGCGGCCGTCGTTATCGTAATCGCCGATGGCGACGCCCATGCCGTACATTTCGATGTCGAGCCCGCTGCCGCGCGGTGATGTCGGTGAACGTGCCGTTGTGATTGTTGCGGTAGAGCGCGGAGATGGTCTGCCGTCCGCGGGGGACGAAGTCCTTGCTGTTGATGAGGAGGATGTCGGGCCAGCCGTCGCCATCGGCGTCGAAGAAGGCGCAGCCGGCGCCCATGGTCTCGGGCAGATACTTCTTGCCGGCGCGGCCCGCGTTGTGAATGAAGTGGATGCCGGAGGCGAGCGGTGATGTCGGTGAAGCGGACGCGGTAGAAACGGTCGGGCGTGGTGGCCAGAAGCGCGCAGACGGCGGCGAATCATACTCGGCGCGCCAATGGTTACGCGCCTGGAGTCGCTCATCGGAAATCCCCTGCGACGGCGCTTTCGTGATCGTGAATCGGCTGGCGCTCGTTGTTGTCTTCCGGGCTGACAGCTCGCCGCTTTGCCGTGATCGCCTGCGACGCTTCTTCCGCTTTGAAGCGGCGGAAGAGCGCCTCCTCGCGCGTGGCGGCGGCAGTGTCCCCCAGGCCGCGCGCAGCACAGCATCACGTTATAGTGCATCTGGACGTCTTCCGGATCCACGCCCGCTACCTGCTTCGAGCGCCTCGACGGCCTGCGCGTACTGGCGCTTCAGGAACAGAATGCGCGCGATCTGATTCAGCACCACGCGGTCGCTCGGGTACTGCGGCGCACTCGTTCCAGCGATTGCAGAGCGCCGTCGTAATCGCCGTCCGCTTTCTGCACCGCGGCCATGAAGAACCAGATGCGGCCGAACTGCGGCGCAATCGATGCCGCTTTTTCGAGATACGGCTTGGCGGCGTCGGTCTCGCCTTCCTGGATCAGCGCCCGCGCCACGTTCAACCAGCCGTCGGCATAACCGGGCTCGGCCTCGGTCACTTTATGGAAGGCGTATTCCGCGCCTTTGAGATCGCCCTGCAGCAGCAGGCCGATGCCCCAATCGTTCCAGCGTTCCCGATCCTGCTTGCGCACCACCGGCGTCCAACTGGGCTGCCCCAGCGGAATATCGACTTCGGTTTCGCCAGCGTGACGATCGGCAGTTCGGGGATGCAATCGCGAATGTTGCCGGAGACGTTGGCCGGAATGTTGTGCGGGCTGAAATCGTACTCCAGGCTGTTGTGATCCTTGGAAATCAGCGACGGGTCCTGCCCCGGTTTGGGCACGCCGGCATAGGCGAACTGCGTGTAATACCAGGTGAATTTGCGATAGTTCAGCCTGGCGGAGAAATGGATCGGGCCGCGCGCCTGCTTGGGTATCTTGACCAGGTAGTGGGCCACGTCCGCCGCGCCCGGGGGAATCAGCCGCACATAGAGCAGGCTGCGCGCCTGCCAGGCATTGCGCTTGTTGATCGGATTTCCCTGCTCATCGAGCAGGTAGGACTTGTAGAAGTGCGCGCCGGCTCCACCGGTCCCTTGCCGCCGTCGGTGACGTCGCCGCTCCAGAAGACCAGCCGGCCATCGGCGTCTTGCGCCTGCAGTTCGAGCCAGGTGTCGAATGCGTCCACCGTGCCGCCGGGGAAGAAGTGGCCGATTTTGCGCGTGCGCACCACGACATCCACGCGCGCGGTGCTGCCGGGTTCGAGCACGGCGGTCTCGGCCGGGCGCTGCGATCTTGCCCACATCGCGAATCACGGCCGCGCCCGATTGCTCCGCCTCTTCGCCCACGGCAAACGTGGAATTCGCCTGCACGCTTTCGCTGCGGCGCACCATCTCGGTGCCCTTTGCGATCGCCGGCCGGCGAGACGGCGAAGATATCGACTGTGATGAAGCCGGACTTGAGAAAGTCTTCGGTGGCTTTGAGCTGCGCTTCGTCTTTATTGGCGAAGGGGACGGCGGTGTTGGCGGCGGCAAAGCGGTGCGAGTGAACCTTCCCGTCGTGGTTGCCGGGATCCTGAGACGCGCACCATCGGCATGTGGCAATCGGCGCAGACCTGGCTCTTCTGCGGGTAATAGAAAGATCGCGCGCCCTGCCCGGAGACGCCGCTGGCCTGCCAGTTGTCGTAATCGTTGAAGCCGCGCAGCCAGCGATAGCTGATTCACCGGAACGTCGAGATGCACCTTGTGGCACGCCGAGCAGAACTCGGCCGATTGATCCGTCATGAACGGCTTCAGGAAAGTGGCTTTGTGCGGCTTCGGATTCAGATAGGTCAGGAAGTAATCCATCGCCCGGATGACGCGGTTGTGGCTCGATGCCAGCTCATGCAGCGGCGGATATTCCACGCGTGAAGCCCGCATTGCCCATGGTGCTGTCCACGTGCACGATCGCGTGGCAGGACATGCAGCCGAGTCCGCGCGTGCGCTTCCGCCGTATCGATCTGCTCCTTGATGGGGCGGTCGAAGCGGCCGTTGAAGAACACGGCGTGATCGTGGCAGCCGGCGCACCACTTGCTGCGGACGCGTGCCGATGGTGTCCTGCATGTACTCGATGGCCTTGCGGTAGAACTGGTTGTTGAACGAGGCGAAGTGGTGCATCGAGCTCTTCCACTGCTCGTAGATATCCTTATGGCACTGGCCGCAGGTCTCCGAATCCATGAAGAAGTTGGAGGGAATGATGTTGCCGGTGTTGGTCTGCGCGGAGGACGGCGCGAAGGGCGACCGTGCGCCGGCGCCTTCCTGGTCCATGGAAAGCGGCGGGCTGGTGGGATTGACGATGAAGTGATCGGGGTCGGGATGCACGCGGTGCCATACGGCCATGGAGGCGGGAAGCAGCACCAGCACCGCGGCACACACGGCAAAGGCTGCGCGATAACGGCCGGCCGCGACCACGCGCCATCCGATCAGGGCGACGGCGGTGAGCGCCAGGGCGATGTGCAGCCAGAGCGCCCAGCGGTGCTGCATGGTGTTGCCGGCCACCGCGAGGTAGACGGCGGGAACCGCGGCCGCCACGAAAGCGCCGCATTCCCGCGGATAGCTTCCGGGCCCATTTCAGAGCGAACCCGGCGAGTACGAGTCCCAGCCCCAGGTGAAGCAGGACGTTCGCTTCATAGAAGATACTGGCTTGTGCAAAAGCGGCAAGGTACGCGCTATTGACGATCAGAATTCCCAGGGCGTAAGGGACGTAGCGTTTCATTGCGTGCTCTCGGGGACCGCCGTCACCAGCGAGCGGATCAGCTTCAGCGCCGGGCGTGTGTTGTAGAGACGCTGGTACTCGCTGGTGGCTTTCATCCTGCGGGTAATGCTCATTCGGCGGATACGGATAGCTGCTCATGCCATGGAACGGCAAGGGCAGCACGGTTTGCGAAAAGGCGGTATTGGCGTCGGCGTCTTTGGCCCAGCCACCCACCAGCAGCAGGAAGTCGCGGCGCCAGCCGGAAGGAAGCGGCGGCAGAGCGCGCGTATCGAAGCGGAGGCCGATCTCGTCGCCGGAACCCATGATGACCATCCGGTCGTCCGGATCCGCCAGCAGAGTGTGGACGTCGCCGTAGCGCGTGTAATTGCCCGCGGTCGGATTCCAGGACGAGGTCGGACTCACGGTCTGGTAATCGAACTGTTCCGGCTGCTTGCGGCGCGGATCGATGGTGGGGCGCGAGAAGCCGCGGAAATGCAGGTCGGCGGAGGCGATCGGCAGAGTGGTCAGGCGGACGGGCGGCGGCGCGTCGTCTTCCACCAGGTACGCTTCATCCCAATAGACGCAAAGGTTGGTGACGATGCGGACTTCGCGCGAGCGCGGAAAGGAACTTGCCGCTCAGGTCGACGGCCATCGGCTTGGGCTTGCCCGAGGGCATGCCCAGGTCGTCGATCACGGTCTTCCACTGGCCGGAGGCGTCCTTGACTTGCAGGTAGGGGAAGGTCAGGTCTTTGTGCTCTTCCATGGCGGAGAGGAAGGTCGAACCATCGGCCCAATCGACCCAGCCTTCGAGGATGAGGACCGCATGGTTCGAGGCCGCCGCTTTGCCGAAATCGAGGTCGAGCGTGTGCATCTCGGCGACACCGGCGGTATCGCGTCGGAACGAATCGGGGTACTTCGCATCGCGGCGGAGCAGGGCATCGCGGACATCCGCGCCTTTCTGGTCGCGCGCGGAGATCGGATAAAACCGCTTCCCCGCGCCGAAGAGACGGATCTCGGGGAACGGCGGAGATTTGAACCGCTCGTTGGTGACGATGTCGATATTGGCGGGGTGGTCGACCGCCTGGAGCTTTACCTGGTCGATGTAGGAGACCTCGTGGAGTTCCTCGGTGATCCGCACTTCGTAGGCGCCGCCGCGATCCTGGACGGCTTCGCTGGGGATCGAGACGTACTCCTGGTGATCGACCGGGAAGAAGCGGCCATCGCCGGAGCTTGCGCCGAGCGGGCGCCACGCCAAGCACGTCGGTAATGAACTGGAATCGGCCGCCGTTCCACGTGAAAATCATGGGGCAGGAGCCGGAAAGCCGCTGTGCCTCCGGAATGGTCACCAGCTTGTTGATGGGCTGGTTCATTTCATTCTGGATGAGTCCGTTCGGCCAGGTGATGCGGACCGTATCGATCTGCGTGCGGCTTCCCAGGCGGAACACCAGAGGTAGCCCGGCCCAGGTCTGCTTCTCGTAGCTGGTGCCGGATTTCACCTCTACCTTCGCGCCGATGGGCGATTTCAGATTCTTCATGCCGGTGAGAACGATCTCGATCCAGTTGCCGTAATCGGGCGTCACGTCGCGATTGACGGAGAGCACGCCAGCGGGAGAGATCGTCACGTGATCTACGCGGCCGTTGCCCCGAAAATCGGCGGCCACGGCAGGGGGCAGATCTGTGGCGGGAGCCTTCTGGAAGCCCGTGGGACGGTTCAGCAGGAGCAGGGCAGGCTCGGCCGCGAGATCGGTGCGGCCATCATGGTTCACATCGCGGGCGGGCAGCAGCGTCGAGCCGGCGGGGAGCTCCGGAATGTCCACCGCCTGGTAGTTGCCGGCGAGTCGATCGCGGTACAGGACGCCGGGGCGATCCTGGTAAGAAACCACGAGGTCGAAGCCGGGAGTGTCGGGCTCCAGATCGAAGTGAGTGGCGCTGAGGGCCTTGCCTTTGACGAAGGGAAAGCGGGCAGTCTCGTCGCTGAAGCCGGCCTGGCCGTTGTTGCGGAGGAGTTTCGAGTCGTCACCCAGCAGGAAAAGGTCGAGATCGTAATCGTGGTCGTAGTCGAGCCAGGTGGCGGAGCGGAAAGTGCCGGTGGCCAGGTCGGCCTGCTTCTGGAACTTGCCGTGGATGTTGCGATAGAGCGCGGCGCCGTGTGTGGTGAGGACGGCGAGATCGGGGAAGCCGTCGTTATCGAAATCGCCGGGGACGATCGAGACTACGTCGCGCAGGCCTTCGAGGCCGCTATCGGCCATGGGCGTGGCGGCATTGCGGAAGACCGTGACGCGCGCGGGCGACCAGGCGATCAGGCTGGCCTTCGGACCGCCATCGAGGCTCAGGGCAACCGCTCCCGTGTAACCTTCGGCGAGGCGCTCGGCGCGGTAGACGGCGGGTGCAGGAGGCGCGGCGGGCAGGGCGTCGATAGGGTCGTAGATTTCGGCGTACCAGCTCCAGGCCATGTCTTCGGGAACCGCGGCGCCTTCCTGGGACTTCTTCAGTTGCTGGAAGGTGGCCAGCTCCTTGGCGGCTTCCGGCTGACGCTGCATCTGGCGGTAGAGGCCGTAGAGCTGGAAGTGCGGCGCGGCGAGCAACGGGTCGAGGTCGCGGGCGATTTCGAATTGCTTCAGCGCCGCATCCATTTTGCCCTGTGCCTTGAGGATGGTGCCCATCTGGTAATGGGTGACCGGCTCGTTGGGGACCAGGCGCGCCATGCCTTCGAACTGCTCGAGGGCGGCGTCGAGATCGCCCTGGTTTTTATAGGCGATGCCGAGGTTAAACCAGGTGTACGGCAGTTTGGGGTCGAGTTTTTGCGCTTTTAACAGCTCGGTAACCCCTCCCTTGGCATCTCCGGCGCGCAGCAGCGCCAGCCCGTAATTGACGATCTCGCGGACCGAATCGGGGGCGATATCCAGGGCCTTCTTGAACTCGGTTACGGCCTGGGCCTGGGTGGTGGGGTTTTCGTAGAAGGCCTTGCCCAGATTGCGGTGGCGCCATAATTCGGCGTCGTTACGCCGGGCACTTTGCGCAAGCAGCACCCAGGCCACCGAGCCTGACAAAACCACGGAAATCCAGAGTAAACGTTGCAGCCGGCTTCCCATACCCCCTTTAGTGTGCACGAGGTCGCTAAGGTGCTGCCAGCATATACTGGGGCCCGGAGTGCGGCAATAATAGGAATATATTAGGTTGTCCATGAGTTTTTCGCAGGGAAGGTCGCCGACAAACCGCCTGGTCGCGGGGCTGGCGATCACGCTGGCTGCCGTGGTGCTGTATTCCGGCTACACCGTGATCCAACTACGCAGCCTGGAGCATCTCCAGGCCGGTACGATCGACCGGAACCGCGCCGATTCCCTGCTGCTGCTTCGCATTCAAAACGATCTCAACTCCCTGGCGCTGGCCATGCGTGATATGACCGAGGGCACCGAGCCCTATCCGCTCACTGCATGGAAAGGCCAGCTGCAGCGCATCCGCACCGATCTCGACGATGCCATGACGCGGGAGTCCGCGGTCTCGCCGCCCGGCGGCTCTTCGGACCAGAAAAACTACCTGAAGAGCTCCATGGAGCAGTTCTGGGATGCCGTCGACCGCATGTTTGTCATGGCGCAAAACGGCCAGGATGCGGAGGCGCGGTCACTCATCCGGCTTTCCCTGCAAGCGCGGCAAGAGGCGCTGAGCACTGCGGTAGCCCGCCTGCTGGTGCAGAACAACGAGACCGAGCAGGAGGCCGCCGCGCGCATTCGCGCCGTCTATGCGGGCGCCGAGCGGAACGTCTATCTGTTCGTGGGGGCCATGCTGGTGCTGATCGTGTTCACCAGCATTTACCTGGTGCAGTACAACCGGAGGCTCTTCCGCGAGGAGGCGGCTCTTTCGGACCGGCGCAGCGAACTGGCCCGCCAGTTGATCTCCATGCAGGAGAGCACCTTCCGCTCGATTTCGCGCGATCTGCATGACGATTTCGGCCAGATCCTGACTGCCGTCGGTACCATGCTGCAGCGCACGGGACGACGATTGACGCAGGATCCCGAATCCGTTCGCGCGGATTTGCGGGAAGTGCAGGAGGTGGTGCAGGCCACGCTCGAGAAGGTTCGGGCGCTCTCCCGCGCGCTTCACCCCGTCATCCTGGACGAGATCGGCCTGGAGAGCGCGCTCGACCAGTATCTCCCGGCTTTCGAGAAACAGACTGGAATTGCCATACAATTTGAGAAGTCCGGTGAGGGGGGCGATCTGGATCGCGGGATGACCATCCACCTTTACCGCGTAGTGCAGGAGGCGCTCAACAACGTCGCCAAGCACTCGAAGAGCAAGCGTGCCGCAGTGCGGCTGAGCTATCTGCCCGAGGCCGTGGTGCTCGAGGTGGAAGACGAAGGCGTCGGGTTCGGAGCTGCCAACGGGCAGGGAATGGGTTTGATTACCATGCGAGAACGCGCGGAACTGGTGAAGGGAAGTCTGGAGATCGAGGGAGGCGGCGGCCGGGGAGCGATAATCCGGTTGCGTGTACCTACCGCTCCACGGGAGAGCCATGCCGGAGCCTAAAATCACGGTACTGCTGGTGGACGACCATAGCCTGGTGCGGCGCGGATTCAGGCGTCTGCTGGAAGACGACCCGGATATCGAGGTGGTAGGCGAAGCCGAAGACGGGAACCAGGCCGTGGATCTGGCGGCCGTGCTGCGGCCCCGCGTCGTCGTAATGGATTTCGCCCTACCCAGCATGAACGGCGCTGTGGCCGCGCGGCAGATCCTCAAGAACCAGCCGGAGACCGCCATCCTGATTCTCAGCATGCACAATGAGACTTCCTATATCCGCACCTGCCTCGAAGCCGGCGCCAGGGGATACCTGCTGAAGAACGCGATGGACCTGGAGATGGTGAGCGCCGTCAAAAAAGTGGCCGCCGGACAGCATGTGCTCGATCCGCGCCTCGACCCCGCGGCGGTGGCCCCGGATGCCGAGCAGCCGCAGCTCACCACGCGGGAGCTCGAAGTGCTGCAGTTGATCGTGCATGGCAAGTCGAACAAGGAGATCGCCGCCGTGCTCGGACTGAGCGCCAATACGGTGGCGGTGCATCGCGCCAATATCATGCAGGCTCTCGGCATCCACAATACGGCGGAACTGGTGGTGTACGCCATCCGTCAGGGGCTTGTGAGTATCGCGTGACGCGCAGAAGCTTTCTTCTCGGCGCTGCTCCCCTGTTGAGGGCGGCTCCGGGATTGGGATTCCAATTGGCGGATGTGACCGAAGCGGCGGGCATCCGCTTCCGTCATAACAGCGGGGCCTTCGGCGCCAAATACCTGCCCGAGACCATGGGACCGGGCTGCGCCTTCCTCGATTACGATGGCGACGGCTGGCTAGATATCCTGCTGGTCAACGGCACCAACTGGCCCGGCCGCACGGGCGTGCGCAGCACCATGCGGCTCTTCCGCAACAATCGCAACGGCACCTTTACGGATGTGACGGAGCACGCCGGCCTCGCCATCGAACTGTACGGCATGGGCGTGGCGGTGGGCGACTATAACAACGACGGCTTCCCCGATATCCTGGTGACGGCCGTGGGCCAGAACCGCCTCTTTCAGAACAATCGAAAGGGCCGGTTCCTGGATGTCACCGAGAAGGCCGGGCTGGGCGGCCGGAAGGCCTTCAGCACCTCCGCCATGTGGCTGGACTATGACCGCGACGGCCTGCTCGACCTGCTGGTGTGCAACTACGTGAAGTGGTCGCCCGAGCACGACGTGTTCTGCAGCGTGGACGGCAAACACAAGTCGTATTGCACGCCGGAGGCGTACCACGGCGAGACCTGCTGGCTCTTCCGCAATCGGGGTAACGGCACGTTCGAAGATGTGACGGCGCGCAGCGGCATCTTCGACAGCAGTTCGAAATCTCTGGGCGCGGCGATGATCGATTACGACCGCGACGGCTGGCCGGACCTGCTGATCGCCAACGATACGCAGCCCAACAAGCTCTACCACAACCTGCGCAACGGCACCTTCGAGGAAGTGGCCGTCCGCGCCGGCGTGGCCTTCAGCGACGACGGCAAGGCGCGCGCCGGCATGGGCATCGACGCGGGCGATTTCGATAACTCCGGCGTTCCGGGCGTCGCCATCACCAACTTCGACAACGAAATGATGGCCCTCTACCGCGCATCTTCCGGTGGATTCCAGGATGTGGCGGGACGTACGGGCGTCGGTCCGGCGTCGCGCTCCAGCCTGGGGTTCGGCTGCGCGTTTCTCGACATCAATCTCGACGGCTGGCTGGACCTGGCGGCGGTGAACGGGCACATCGATGAAACCGTGCGGCGGATCCGCGGCAACATCGGGTATGCGCAGCCGCCGCACCTGTTCCTCAACGGAGGCAAGGCCAATTTTCATGACGTAGCCGCGCAGGCGGGCGCGGGCTTCGCGCAGCCCAAAGTCGCGCGTGGGCTGGCTTATGGCGATTTCGATCGCGATGGCGATCTCGATCTGCTGGTCACGACCAACCAGGGAGCGGCATACCTCTACCGCAACGACCTCTCGAACGGGAACCGCTCGCTGCGGCTGCGGCTGGTGGGAACCAAGTCGAACCGCGATGCGATCGGCGCCGTGGTGCACCTGTATGGACCGGAAGGTACGCAGACGCGCGTGGTGCACAGCGGGTCGAGTTACCTCTCGCAATCGGAGCTGACCTTGACGTTCGGCCTGGGGCATCGCGAGCAGGCTCAGCGCATCGAGATCGAGTGGCCGAGTGGCGCCCGGCAGGAGTTCCGCAACGTTCCGGCGGGCGCGCACCGCTGCGAAGAAGGCGGCAAGCTCTCCGCCGAGGTTCGATAGTAAGCTGGTTCAGGATGGCTGAGCAATTTCGCTTGATTACAGTGGATCCGGGGCATTTCCACGCCGCGCTGATCCAGAAAGAGATGTATGCCGGGGTGGCCGCGCGGACGGCGGTGTACGCGCCGCTCGGGACCGACCTCGCCGGGCACCTGGGCCGCGTTGCACGGTTCAACCAGCGCCCCAAGAATCCGACCTCCTGGGAAGCGGAGATCCACGCATCGGCCGAATTTCTCGAACGCATGAAGGCCGAGCCCCCGGGGAACATCGTGGTGCTTTCGGGCCGCAACTGCGCCAAGATCGGCTACATCCGCGCCGCACTCGAGGCCGGGCAGAACGTGCTCTCGGACAAGCCCTGGATCATCCGCGCCGCCGACTTCCCGGCGCTCGAAGAGGCGCTGGCGCTGGCCGAACGCAAGGGCCTGATCGCCTACGACATCATGACCGAGCGCTACGAGATCACCACTATGCTGCAGCGCGCGCTGGTGAGCGATCCCGAAGTGTTCGGCACCATTGTCGAGGGCAGCGAACAGGAACCGGCCGTATACATGGAAAGCGTCCACCACCTTTTGAAACTGGTGGCGGGAGTTCCCAACCTGCGCCCGGCGTGGTATTTCGATATCGAGCAGCAGGGTGAAGCTCTGGCCGACGTCGGCACCCACCTGGTCGATCTGGTGCAGTGGACGCTCTTCCCCGAACAGGCACTCGACTATCGCACCGATATCCAACTGGTCAGCGCCAGGCGCTGGCCGACCTCGATGACGGCCGAGCAGTTCCGCCAGGTGACCGGCGAGCCGGGACCGGCGCTCGACTACTACTGCAACACCCAGGTGACCTATGCGTTGCGTGGCATCCACGCGAAGCTCGACGTGCTGTGGCGCTGGGAGGCTCCGGCCGGCGCGGGAGATACGCACGTCGCCATCTTCCGCGGCTCGAAGTCGCAGGTCGAAATCCGGCAGGGCGCGGAAGAGAACTATCAGCCCGAGTTGTATGTCGCGACCGATGACGCGGCCGCGAGGAGGGCGCTCGAGCAGCGTGCGGCCGCACTAGCCGCGCAATTCCCGGGCGTCGGGCTCGAGCCGCAGGGCGGCCGCGTGCGGGTGACGATCCCCGATGTCTATCGCGTGGGCCACGAGGCACATTTCGCGCAAGTGGCGAACCGCTTCTTCGAGTACCTGAGAAATCCCGCGAGCTTCCCCGCGTGGGAGAACCCCGGCATGCTCGCCAAGTATTCGGTCAGCACCCGGGGGGTCGCGCTGAGCCACGCCGCGAGCGCTTAGCTCCCTGAGACTTTTCGCTCTCTCGCGCGCTCCCTTACGGTCGCGCCTCTGTGTGCACAGATCTGCGACCGTGAGGGAGCGGGCCACACTAGCCGGCGAACACCTTTCGCGCTTTGTCGAAAAACGCCGCGACCTTTACTTTCGGATCGCCAGCGCCCAGCGTCTCGACCGGCAGGAAGCCACGGTATCCGTGCCGGTCGATGATCGCCTTGACCTTGGCGAGGTCGGTCGGCACCTCCTTCGTTCCGTAGCCCACGTTCTCTTTGAGCTGCCAGGAGACCGCGTACGGGATCAGCTTGTCGATCCCTTCGTAGGGGTCTTCCGTGCGCAGGCTGCCGATGTCGAGGATCGAGCCGAACCATTCGGAATCCACCGCGTTGATGATGCGGATGGCCTGGTCCGCGGTCTTGACGAAGTCGTTGTGGTTCTGCAGCCCGACGATTACGCCGTACTTTCCGGCATGGGACGCGCACTCGCGAAACAGCGGGACCATCCACTCCATCACCTGGTCGAAGCTGTGGCCTTCCGGCGCCTTCGCACCGGAAAAGACGCGGATCACCGGCGCACCCAGGCGGGCGGCCACTTCGATCCACTCCTTCACCATCTGGAGGTCGCGGCGCCTCGCCTCTGCATCGGTGACTGCGAAATCGTTGCGCACACCGGTGCCGCTCAAGATGACACCGTTCAGAAAGGCGCGACGCTTCAAAGCGAAGAGGAATTCGTCCGTGGGGATCTTGGGGTAGCCGGGGAAGTAGTAGCCCGTGGGGTCGACCGCCGCAATGCCGTGCCCGGCGCAGTAATCGACCACATCCATCAACGTCATACTGCCGTCGCGCAGCGGCGCATTGAAGGAGTATGCGTTCAGCCCCAGCCTCACGCCCACTCCGGCAACTCGCGGCACGCGGCGCTGCGCAAAGGCTGCGGGGAGCCCAAGGGCCCCCAGAAGCATACTCCGGCGCGTCTGTTTTTCGTCCATAGCTTTACGCCAGCAGTTTCGCGAGGTTCTGGTAGCTGGTTCGCGCGGCGGACACGGAATCGCCCCAATCGGCCGCATTGTCCTGCTCGACGCAGTAGTGTTTCATGCCGGCCAGCTCGGCGTTGGCGAAGATCGTCTTGTAGTCGATATCGCCCTGGCCCACCGGCACCAACGTGGCGGCACGCATCCGCTCCGACTCGCTCATATAGCCGTTCATCAGCTTGATGCCGCGCGCGTCCTTGACGTGCCACAGCTCGAAGCGGCCCGGATTCTTATGGAACATTTCCAGAATATTCTGTCCGGCCACCGACGCCCAGCCGATATCGAGCTGCATGGCCGCCAGTTCGGGGTTGGTCTCTTTCAGCAGGATGTCATACGGCCGTACCTTGCCGCCCTGGAGCGGCTCGAACTCCATGGTGTGGTTATGGATCAGCATCTTCATGCCGAACTTTTTGACGATCGCGCCGTGGCGGTTGATCTCCTCCGCCATCTGCTTGATGGACTCTTCGGTTTGTGGGGACCTCCCGCCGCCACCGGCCGGCCGCTCTGTGCGGACTTCCGTGTAGCGGATGCCCATGATCTGGAAACCTTCCAGTTCTTTCTCGAGTCCCGGCCCCTCGGTGGCGGGGACGTGCGTGCTGGGGGCCGTCAGTCCGTAGCGGTCGAGCATGGCGCGGAACTGCTTCGGCTCCATCTTGGCGTAATCGGTCGCCGGCTCGACTTCCTTGTAGCCGATCTCGGCCACCTTGGCGACCGTGCCCTCATAATCCTTGGCGGTAAGGTCCCGGACCGTGTAGAGTTCGAGGCCCGCTTGCCGGATCCAGTCGGGCGCGGCACTGGCCAGGGGCGGCCGCCAAAGCAGGGCGCTTCCGGCGGCGGCAGTCTTCAGAAAGTTTCGGCGGTTCATCACGTCTCACAGTTTATACTCCTGAGGCCGGGCATGCGAATGCCGCCAAGAGCATGCCGCGCCGCCAGGAAATTGCCGCCCGGGGGAACGAGCCCCGGCCTGTTTTCAAGGAGTTGATTGTGGAGGCGGAAGTGCACTGAGCGCCGCCATGAGCTCTATTAGCAGCGTTTCCAGTAGTTACCTACAGTCGATTCTCAACAGCGTCCAGAACTCCAGCGTTTCGCAAACGAGCGGTGCGCAGAAGATCGGCACGCAATCCGACAACGGGCAGCTTTCGCCTTTCGCTCAATTGTTGAGCACGCTTCAGCAGTTGCAGCAGTCAGACCCCAACCAATACAAAGCAGTCACGTCGCAGATTTCCACCAACCTGACGAATGCCGCGCAGACGGCAAAGGCCGATGGCAATACGACGGCGGCAAGCAAGTTGACCCAGCTCGCCGGCGACTTCAGCGATGCCTCGAGCAGTGGGAACCTTCCGAACGTCGCCGATCTGTCGAAGGCCATGGGAGGTCACGGACACCACCACATGCACCACGTCGCGGCGTCAAGCAGCGATTCCAGCTCGGGTTCGAGCACGGATTCGAATGCCAGCTCGACTTTGAGCCAACTCATTGCGGCGTTTCAGAACAACAGCACCGCAAGCGATTCATTCGACCCGATGAGCATCATCATGAATACGCTTTCGAGCGCCGGCGTCAGCGTCTCCGGCAGCTAGTAAGCACCGTGCCCGCAAAGGACCACGCGCACGGTCTTGACCAGGATCTTTACATCCGCCGGAAAACCCCAGGAGCGGATGTACTCGCAGTCGAGATCCACGCGTCGGAGATACCCGGTATCGGCGCGGCCGGAAACCTGCCACAAACCGGTCAGGCCCGGCCGCACCTGCTGATAGAGCGCGATCGCCGGACCATACTTGGCGATCTCTTCGGCCACGATGGGCCGCGGACCGATTAGGGCCATCTCGCCGCGCAGCACGTTCCACAGTTGCGGCAGTTCGTCCAGGCTCGACCGGCGCAGCAGTCGGCCCACCCGAGTCACACGCGGGTCCTGTTTCAGCTTGTGGGAGTAGCGCCATTCGGCACGGCGTTCGGGGTGCTTCCGCAGGTAGTCTTCGAGCGCACTGTCCCCGTCCGTCACCATCGACCGGAACTTCCAGACACGAAATCGCTGCTGGCCTTTGCCGATGCGGGTATGGCCAAAAAACACGGGACCGCGAGTCTCGAGCACGATCGCGATCGCGATCAGGACAGCCACGGGCAGCGCCATCACCAGCAGCAGCGCGGCGACGGGCACCTCAAAGAAGCGCTTCAACGCCTGGTTCCGCCGAGCCAGCAGACCTGAGGCGCAGAGATCCTCCGACCGTTCAATAAGCGAAGTGGTCACCCAATGCGAGTCCACGTCAGGCAATCCTTTCAGCCGACGTTATCCTATTCCTCACGTTAACATAGACGGCTTCGGTGTCCCCGATCATCCGTTCGATGCCGAACCGCCTCTCGAATACCAGACGTCCCGCAATTCCCATGCGTTGCCGCAGGGTGGAATTAGTTGCAAGTGTTTCCAGAGCGGAGCTGAACGCAGCCACGTCCCCGGCGGGGGCCAGGATGCCGCTCACGCCGTCCGCCACGGCTTCCCGGACGCCGCCGACGTCGGAGGCAACTACCGGCAGTCCCGCGCGCATGGCTTCGAGCACGCTCCGCGGCAGCGCTTCGGATCGTGAGGAGAGCGCGAACAGCTGCGCCTCCGCCAATGCCGCCGCCACGTCTTCCCGGTAGCCCAGGAAGCGAACGCGCCGCGCCAGACCAAGCGACTCCACCAGGCGCCGGATCTCTTCTCCGAGCGGACCGTCGCCGATGAGATCGAGCGTCCACTCTCTCTGTACCCGGGCAAGCGCGCGGAGCAGCGTCTCGTGGTCCTTGGGGGCCTCGAAGCGCGCCACGGCAGCGATCCGGACGGGTGTACGTCCCGGGTCGGCACGCTGACCCGCGAAGATATCCCGCACGCCGTTCGGCACCACAAAGAGCTGCGCTGGGGTGCCGACCTTTTTTTCGAGAGCCAGACGCTTTTCGTACTCGCACACACAGACGATGGCGGCGCTCCACCTGGCGGCCATCCGTTCCGCCGCGGCGAAGAGCGCGCCCGAAACCGCCGAGATGCGGGTGCCGATGGTCCAGCCGTGCGGCGTATAAATGGCCGGGATGCCCAGTTGCGCGCAGACGGCACGGCCGACCCATCCAGCCTTGGCGGTATGCGTCGAGACGATGTCCGGGCGGAAGTTGCGCAAGGCTCCGGCGAGCTCGCGCGCCGCGCGGAAATCGCGCGGAGGATGAATGTTGCGCCGCAGGAAGTGCAGGCTTTCAAAGGGAACGCCCTGTCGCGCCAGTTGATCGGCCACCGGCCCCTCGCCGCCCACGAGGACCAGGACCTCGTGGCCGCGGTCGAGCATCGCGCGCGAAAGGTCGCGCACGTGGATGCTCGCGCCTCCCACCGAATCGCCGCGGGTGATGACGTAGGCGATCCTCACGCCGGCTCCTTCCGCGAGAGAATCACCAGGAACGCCAGCTTGCGGAATAGCGCGCGCGCCGCGGGCGCCGCCAGAGGGAGATCGGCCGCGCGAGCGATCCATTGCCGCCCGGGGCGGTCCAGCAGCCGGAAACGGATGTAGTCGGATTCGCGCATCTCGCTTCGGAAATACCGGCCAAACGTTTGGACGATCTCCGCCCGGCTGCGATAACGGGTGAAGCGGTCGATCCATTCCAGCTTATCGATGGCCCACTGGCGCGCGGTCGGCGCCTGCTCCTTCCACGTTCCCAGGCCGAGGCCGCGCAGCATCCAGGTGTAGTGGAAGCGCAAACGCGACCGCTGGGGGAACCAATGCGAAAAGGGGATGCCGATGTGGCCCTCGCGGAACACGTCGCGGGAAGGGAAGAGGCTGAGCAGTTGGCCGCCGGGTTTCAGGACGCGATGGATCTCGCGCAGGGTGGCGTCCAGGTCCTCCACATGCTCCATTACCTGGTTGTTCACTACCAGGTCGAATGAGGCATCCGGCAAGTCCAGCCTGCCGCCTGAGATTTCGGTGATCCAGGTGCCCAACAGGCCGGTCGCCGCGGCTTCGGAGCGTGTCTGCGACCCGGCGTAGTAGATCTCCGCGCCGCGCATGTCGATGCCCTGGGCGCGCGCAGCCTCGACCAGGCGTCCTGCTCCACAGCCGAAATCGAGAATCCGCACCCCTGGGTGTTGGCGCGCAAAGCTGCCGCAGAAGTCGAGGACGAAGCGATTGGTGACGTCGAGTGCCGGCATCGCTATGGCTCCCGGCTCGAGCGCCGCTCGGCGCGCAGCAGGTCTTCGTACAACTGTTCCCATCGCGCGGCAACACCCCGCAGGTCGAAATTCGCGAGCACATGTTCGCGCGCATTCAGACCCATTTCGGCGCGTTCCAATACGGGCAGGGCGGCCAGCCTCGTCATCGCCGCGGCCAGTGCATTGGGATCGGCGGGCGGCACCACATACCCCGTGCGGCCATCGACGAGCGCTTCGGCCACTCCGCCCACATCGACCGCGACTTGCGGCAGTCCGCTGGCCGCGGCTTCGAGCAGCACCATCGGCAGGCCCTCCACTGCCGAGGAGAGCACCAGGGCGTCGGCGGCATTCA
Source organism: Terriglobia bacterium (assembly GCA_963796675.1). Lineage (GTDB taxonomy): Bacteria > Acidobacteriota > Terriglobia > Bryobacterales > Bryobacteraceae > CAWCDJ01. Next base: position 433,656 of record CAWCMS010000003.1, on the reverse strand, counting down.
TCAGCACGGGCAGATCGTCGCGCGCACCCAAAAAGCGTGCGCGCACTCCGCGGGCCGCGGCCTGGCGCTTCAAATCCGCTTCGTCGGGGCCTTCGCCCGCGATCAGGAGGGTGGCGTCGTCCGGTTGTTGCGCCGCGGCTTCGAGCATCAGCGGATAGTTCTTCTTCCACATCAGCCGGCCGGCCGCGAGCCAGACGAATTCGCTGTCCAATCCGAGCGCCGCGCGCGTTGCTTCGCGGCGCGAGGGGTCGGGACGGAAGCGCGCGGTATGGATGCCGTTGGGGATGACGCGCAGGCGCGTCGCGGAGACTGCATGCGCGGAGAGATGCCGCCGTGCGGCCGCTTGGGAAACGCACACCACCTGGTCGGCGAGCGGGTCGGTGAGCCGGTAGAGCCAGTCGCGCCCGCGGACGCGGCCGGTGCGGCGGCTGCTTTCCGCCAGGCTATGGATCGTCGAGATCACCACCGGGACCGGCAGGAGCATCCGGACCATCCGCGCCGCGATGTTGGCGTGGAACAGGTGCGCGTGCAGAATTTGCGGCCGCAGCTTCAGCAGGAGGGGCAAGAGCTTCGCCGGCGGAGCCCAAAAGACCGGCACGCCGCCCTCCCGCAGATCGGATTCGAGCGCGGTCGGCTGCACCAGCGAGACGACGCTCACCTCCCAGCCGCGTTCGCGCAGTTCGAGCGCCAGTTGCGCCACCTGAATCTCCGCGCCGCCGCGCGCAAGATTGGTCGTGAGCAACACCACCCGAGTCATTGGCCACCGCCCGCGACGCGCTCGAAGAGTTGCGCGTAGGCATCGATCATCGGCCGATCGCCGAAGCGTGCGGCCCTTTCGCGCGCCGCGGGCACCGAACTCCGCCCGCAACTTCGCATCGCGAGCCAGCGCGGCGAGCGATTGCGCGAGCGCCGCGGTATCGCCAGGCGCCGTGAGCAGTCCGGTTGCGCCGTGCTCCACGAGTTCCGGCACGCCGCCCACCGCCGTCGCCGCGACCGGCAATCCCGAAGCCATGGCTTCGATCACGGCCATCGGGCTGCCTTCCCAATCGGCCGCCAACGCGAAGATGTCGCAGGCGGCCAGCAGTTCCGCGATGTCGGTGCGGACGCCCAGGAAGTGGACGCGCCCGGCAACTTCATGCTGACCCGCCGCCTCGCGAGCGGCTCGCTCCAGGCTGCCTCCTCCGGCCAGCAGGAGCCGCCAGCGCGGCTCGTCCTTCAGTCCGCGCGCGAACGCTTCAATCAGCCGCAGCGGATTCTTCTGCGGCTCGAAACGCGCCACCGAAACGATCAGACCATCGTCCGCCTTGAACCCGTTGGTTCGCCGCCAATCGCCTGCGCCCCGGCCGAAGCGTACGAGGTCGACTCCATTCGGAATCACCGCCGCCGGATCGAAGCCATAGATGCGCCGGAACGACTTCGCCACCTCGCCCGACACCGCCACCGCCGCCGCTCCCGCACGGAACGCCGCGCGATGCACCGCTCGCCCGATGCCATCCACTTCCCGTTCCGCCAGATTGTGGACGGTATGGACCATGCGCGGCCTTCCGGCCCACCAGCCGGCCGGCAGCACGTATCGCATCACGTAGGAATGGCTATGGACGATCGCCGGCTGAAACTCGCGGATGGCCCGTGCGAGGCGCGGCACCATCCGAATATCCAGGCCGCGATGTTTGCCCAGATGCCGCACCGCGACTCCGGCATCCGCGAGCACCGGCTCGAAGCCATCGGGGAAGGCGTCGTAGAGCGAGACCACTTCGGTCTCGAACCGTGCGCGGTCGAGCCCGCAAGCGAGCGACACCACGACACGTTCGGCGCCGGCGCGCCGCAGCGAGGCCAATACTTCAAGCACTCGGATCTTCACGCCTTCTCACGCGCGGTCCACCAGGACCGCGCCCACTCCGTCATGATCAGCGCCATTATTAGCCATGTCGGCTTGTACTGTTCCCATGTGAGCGTCGAGACGCCGGTCGCCCACACCGCCAGCATGACTGCCCACAGCGCGCGCTGCGGCATCGGCATCGCCCGGATGAAAACCGCCAGGCATGCGGCCAGCACCAGGAACAGCGCGAAGCCGACCATTCCGCTCTCTACCAGCACCGAAAGGAACGTGTTGTGCGCCACGTATTGCGCACCCGGAACGCCCGGGCGGCCCAGCCACGGCGCGACCGCCTCCGGATACGCGCCCGACCCAACGCCGAGGATCGGGTGATGTTCGAAAACTTTCAGCCCCGTCTTCCAGATGAGAGTGCGGCCGTGGAACGTGCCGCGGTTCAGTTCGGAGGGCAGCGTCTGCAGGCGCGTCCGCTGCGGTGCGGGCGCCAGCAACAGCGGTCCCAAGACCAGCGCCGCGACCGCCACCGCGGTGGCGGCCCGGTAGGCCATGTCCGCTCCGCGCCAGGTCGCGAGACCGAAGACTAAAGCCATGAACGACGCCACCAGCGCCGTGCGCGAGGCAGTGAGCAGAATGGCCGGCAGGATCGGCAGCAAGGCCGCCGCCCACAGCCATCGCACCCAGCCCTTCTCCTGCCGCAAGAGATAGAAAGCGGGCGCTACCGAAAGCGCCAGGATCAGGCCGAAATCGTTGGGGTCGAAGCCCGACGCTGCGTAACGCAGGTAATACGTCTGCTGGTGATGCGCGTACCGCCAGAACGCGATGCCGGAGCCGGCCGCCGCACCCAGCACATATGCTGCCAGCAATTGCCGCTGGCGGTGCTGGCCGCGGCACTGGTCCCAGATCAGCCACACCATCGCCAGCAGTTCGGCAAACGTCTTGATGCGGACCACGGTGGCCGCGCGGTCCAGGCTCCAGAAATACGTCAGGGCGAACCAGGCGCAGAGCACGCCGGCCGCAAGCAGTACGGCGTTCGGCCGCCGGAGCGAGCGCCGCGCCGCCGCGTGGAGCGCTCCGGCGGAGAAGGCGAGAATCCCCAGCAACTGCGAAACGGTTCCGATGTGTGGGATCCACAGGCTCTTCTCCCATGGCAGCGAAAACACCAGCAGCCAGAGCAGCGCCCAGGCGGTCCGCTCGATCACGATCAATGCGCCGGCTCCCTGCGGCCCAACGCCCGCGAGAGTATCGCGACTTCTCCCGCAATCTGTACGACGGCAGCGGCGGCCAGCGCCATCGGAGCGCCCATCAGGCCGAATCGCGGCACCAGAAGCCAGGCCGCCAGCCCGCAGGCAGCCGCCATCGCGCAGAAGAGCGGCAATTGGGCGTCGAAAGCGCGCGCCCCCGTCACCGCATAGCCGAGCGCGTTTGCCGTGTAGCCGAGAACGGCCGCGCCCATCACGGCCGTCAAAAGGCCGCTGTAGGCTTGAAACTCCGGACGATAGAGCAGTCGCAACACCAGGCGGCCCGCCACCGCCGCTCCCAGCACTCCCGCCGCGCCCAATGCCAGCCCGAGCGCGGTCAGTTGCGCCACCAGCCGGAGGAAGCGCGCGCGGTCGCCCTGCTCGAAATATCGCGCCAGGCGAGGCGTGGCCGATTGGCCCAGCGCGTTGATCACCGTGCCTCCGGCCGTCATGAAGGAGGCGGCCGCCGCGAAGGCGCCCAACTCACGAGTCCCCAGAAAATGTTCGATGGCGTAACGCGGCAGGTTCGAATTGAGCGATACCAGCATCAACACGACGCCGAGCGGCAGCGCGGTACGCAGGATGCGGACCTGCGCGCGCATCGTGGTGCGGGCGAGCGTTTCGCCTGCCGAGCCCGCCGGGCGGTCGTAAACCAGCAGCGGAATCAACCGGCCCGCCGCCAGCGCCGCGACCGCGGCCAGAACGGAATGCGTTGCGGCCAGCGCACCGCCCACCAGCGCCACCGAAAGAATCGCGCGGCCGATCATCGACCAGGCGATCCGGTCCATGCGCTCGCGCCGCTGCATGGCGCCGTAGTAGATGTCGCTGACGTTTTCCGCATTGATTGCGAGCCCCACCGCCAGGATTACCGCTGCCATGGTCCAGGAGCCTCCGCTGGCCGCGGCCAGCACCGCGACGGCGGCGAGTCCGATGCCGGTCGCGCCCACCCGCACGGCTACGTAGTCGCCGAATGGCTGTTTCGCCGCGACGTCCGTCGCGAGTACCGCCCGCAGGTTGAGGTGCGAGAGCATCGCCACCGGCGAAGCCACCGCTACAGCCAATGCGTACTGCCCCAGCATTTCGCTGCCGCCGAGCTTCGCGAACAGGCTCAGGATCGCCCACTGGCCTACCGCATACAAGGCGTTGCCGGTGAATGTCCAGGCGAAATTCGAGCGTAGGGAAACCGGAGGCGGCATTCCCTTTCATCTTAGCGGGTGGTGTACGCTCACGTTTGGAGCGATCCGCATGCAGCCGGAATTACAGACCATTGCGCGATTTCTGAAGAGCCAGACGACCCTGGCGCTCGCCACCACTGGCGCGGACGGCACGCCACGGAGCACGCCGCTCTTCTACGTGGCGCCCGCCGGACTGGAGCTTTTTTGGCTCTCCGCCGCATCGAGCGAGCACAGCCGGAGCCTGGAGCGCGATCCGAAGGCGGCCGTGTCGGTATACCGCCAGGTGGAGGATTGGAAGAAGATACGCGGCGTACAGATACGCGGCGTGGTTTCCGCGGTTCTCGCAGCGGAGCGGCGTAAGGCGATCCTCGAACAATACGGGCGGCGCTTCCGCCTGACGCGAAAGCTCGCACCGGTGATCGAGAGCTGCACGCTCTACTGCCTCCGGCCGGAATGGGTCCGCTACCTCGATAACTCGAAGGGGTTCGGCTACCGCTTCGAATGGGCGCTCAGCCCGGACCATCGCTTGTAAAATGTGCTCGTCAGCCTTGATGCGCGCTCGGGGGACTATGCTTCCTGCGGCCTCAGTCGCAGGGCCGCAAGGACGCCTTTCGACTTCCGCAGAACCAGCTCCGCGAGATTGAGAAGCAACGCGATCGCCAGCAGCCCGGGCCAGAGATTCATCGTGGTCCGGATGCTGCGCCCGGCGGGGTCGAAGGCGTTCCGCGGGTCGGGGTAGTAGTGCCCGCCGGTGGACGCCGCAATCCGGCGTAACAGCGCCTCGTTATTTCCGTACTCGCGCATTTCGTCTTCCTGGCGGAAGAAGCCAACTTCGGGAAAGGCCTTGGAGTCCGCCACGGGACGCACACGGAAAAGGCCCTGGTTGGCGCCGATCGCCAGTTTGCCGCGGTAGTGGCCGGCGGCCACTTTGCTCACATTCAGCGCGGCCTGGAAACCGTTCGGACCGAAGGCGTAGATATCCGGGATCGACGCCGGCTCATCCACGCTTCGCGACAAGCGGTAGTCGACGACCAGTTCGTTCGACGCGGGGTCGAAATCGGCGCTCGTTTCGCTTTGCGGCGCGTGCGGGAGCAGATCGCGGAAGACATTGGCCCAGAGGCGGTCGAAGCCCGGCCAGGTCACCCAGTTGATCGCCCAGCGGTTCTTCGCGTCCGACGTAAACACCGCCGCGCGCCCCAGGCCGTACTGCCAGCGGACCAATAGCGGGTCGGTGCGGTCTACTTCGAGAATCGTATCCGAAGTCGGACGGGCCTGGAAACGTACGTAGCCCCGCAGCGAGGGCGCGTTTTCGACATCCACGCCTTCAAGAATTTCCGCCTGCTTGACGATTTTCGGCTTGAAATTCCGCTCCACCGCGGTATTCCCGGTGTGCTCTTCCACATCGCGCAGCAGGAGCTGCTCCAGCCCGGAGGGGTCATTCAGGAAATAGGACTTGCCCTGCGCCGAACTCGCCACCTTTTCGAGGAACGCGCGATTCACGTCCTGACCCAGCCCGACCGTCGAGATCGTGACGTGGTTGGCCAGGGCCTGCCGGGTCAGGGCCATGCTGTCGCCCTCTTCGGAGATTCCGTCCGTCAGCAGCACGATGTGCTTGTAGACGGCCTGCACCGGAAGGATGCGCTGGTAAGCTTCGGTCAGGGCGGGCGCGATCTGCGTCCCGCCATCGGGAGTAATTCCGGCGATCAGACGCTCGATGGCGGCGCGGTTATCGGCCCTGCGGATGGGCACCGCCCAGGTGAAGGAGTTGTCGAAGATCAGCACGCCCACCGAATCGATCGGCCGCAGATTCTCCACTACGCCGACTGCCGCCTGCCGCGCCAGTTCGATCTTGCGGCCCTCCATGGAGGACGATTTGTCGATAATCAGCACAACGGCCGTGCCTTCGGGCGAGCGGGGCGGCGTCAGCTTGGCGGGCAGTGTGCGCTCCAAGGCGTCTTCCTCGCGCCCCTTCTTATCCACGTAGACATTGTGCTCGCCCGCAATCCAGACCAGGCCGCCGCCTTTTTTGACGAACTCCTCGATCGCCGTCTTGCGTGCCGGCGGAATGCTCTCCATGTCCCAGTTGTTGATGACGATCAACTGGAAGGGGTCGAGCTTATCGGGAATGCCGTTGGGCGCATGATCGACCGTGAATTGATTGGCTTCGAGCACGCGCGCCAGGTGCTCCTCGCTCTGCTGCGGATCGCGCGAGACCACCAGCGCGCGCGGGCCGCGCAGGGTCACGGCGTCCTCGAAGCGAGCTTCGCCCAGGCCCTCCGCGTTGATCCGTCCAGCCAGTGCAATGGCCCCCACGGCGTTTACATTGGCCTGCAGACGCAGATGGTTGACGCCCGGCGTGAGATCGACCCCGTTCGAGCCGATCGATTTTCCTTCCGCCGTGATCTCCACTTGCGCGCGCGCCGCGCTCGGAGCTTCGAGCGTCACTTCGACGGGGAATCGTTCGCCGCTGAAAACCTGCCCGGGGAAGGCCACGGAATCGAGCAGCAGTCCGGGTTTGGGGCGCCCTGCCAGCGGCACCGTGTCAATCGGGATGCCGAGTTGCTGCGCCTGCCAGATGGCGCGTGCGGCGCTGCCCGAGTTTTCCTGCCCGTCGGAGATCAGCAGAAGGCGCGGCACCATTCCGGCAGGTAGTCCGGCCGCGCCGTCGCGGATGGCCGCTTCGAGATTGGTGCTGTGGCCGCCGGCGTCCGCGGTGTGCCGCAGGGCCCAGCGGTTCTTCACGCGCTCGTCCGCCGCTGCGGCGCGAGTCCCACGCGCGAAAGGTGTCACGTGCGACCAGTTGCGGCCGCGAGCCCGCTCCACCCGGTCCGCGTACGACGATTCGAACTGCAAGTCGGCCGTCGACACGCTGGCCGAGGTATCCGCCAGAATGCCTACCGCTACCTTGCTCTCAAACACGGTGACGCGCGGCATCGCCAGCGCCAGCGCGATCGCCACGAACGCGCCCGCTTTCAGAATGAGGGAAAGGCGCCGCCCCGAGCTGCGCCACTCCCACGCGGCCCAGATCAGGGGCAGGGGGGCCAGCAGCAGCCACCAGGGATGATCGAATGTCATGATCGAACCTCCGTGGCCGATCGCCGCCGCTGACGTAGCACCAGCGTGCGCCGCGCGCCGCCGCGGCGGAACCGGCCGTAGAGAATCCATTCGGCCAGCAGGCACAGGGCACCCGCCAGGGCCAGCCAGGGCCACGGCTCGATTGTGGAATCCGCGGTGACGCCGAAGCGCGGAATCCCTTTCGCCGTGCCCGCGGGAGGCTCCCACTTTGTATCCCAGAGCTGCGGGATGGTCAGGGAGTAGATGTATTCGTGGTCGCCCGCATCGACATGAACGGTGCCGGGCGCCCCCGCAAAGAAATTGAGCGTTTGCTCATGCAGCGCGAACGGCAGGGCGGATCCGTCTTCGGCCGTCACCTTGACATCCTTTTCGCTGGTCTGCCCATCGATTGGCAGCTTGATGCTTCCCACGCTGCCCGCGCTGATTTCCCAGCGGCGGAAAATCTCCGGCGAAAACCACCGGAGCAGATCGGCAAACAATAGAGGTGTCGCCAGTTCATAGCGCATGGCGGAAAGTGCCGGGTGGAACCCGAAGACCACGACCTTCGGCTTTCCGGGCCTCGCCACAATCACGGGACCGGCTTCGATTTCGCCGATCCGCTCGTCGCCGGGCAGCGGCTCGAAGACCTCGGTTTTGTCGAGCTTGAAATCCTTGGTGCGGAGCCCGGCGGTCTCCGGCAGCCCCGGGTCCCAGCCCTGGAACGGCGCCTGCTCCACGGTGGCGCGTACGCGAACGGGCGACCCGGATTCCGGCGGCTGGATCCACAACGAATCCGCCGAGGGGCGGGTAGGCGGGATGAAGCGGTCGAGAATCACCAGCCCCTGGTCGCCGGGCCGGTACTCTTCCGGCTTTCGATAGACCGCGGCCACGCGCGGTGTGGAGGCAAGCACCGGCCGCAGCAGATCGGGCTCGTTCGAGTAGACGGTCACGGGAAGCACGGGCTGGGAAGGCAGTTCCAGCTCGGCGCGGTCGTCGGCGGGGAAGGCGTCGTGCGGAGAGAGCGAGACGCCGATGACGCCGGCGGCGGCGGTCTTGTATTCAAACATCGCCTCCTGGTCGGCACCAGGGGCGAGCGTCATCTTTCGCGTTCCGCCCACCACCCGTCCTACTTTTCCCGGAGGGCCGAAATCGAGGGTCAAGGCCACGTTGCGGGCGGCGGTCCCATAATTGTGAACCGAAACGTAGATCTCCCAGACATCGGCCGCGCCCGTCGAACGCCGCACTCCAATCTTCCGGAGGCCGGCGTTTTCCACCGCGTCCGGGACCAGCAAGGCGCGCAGGTTGTGCGGCGGAGCAGGCGCCGATGGATCGGCGCTCACGATGCGTCCCGGGCCCACGTACGCGATCTCGCCGGGCCGGCCCTCGCGCTGCGACTGCACATGCCGCGCGAAGGCGAGCGCCTGGTCCAGGTTCAGCGCCGTCGCGCCGGGCTTGGTGGCGTCGATGGCGGCCTCGACCACCCGGTGGTCGGGCTCGAAGGCCGTGGCCGGAGTGGTCAGGCCGTCGGCGCGGACCAGCATTACCCGGTCTCTTGCAGGCAGTGCGCGGACGTAGCGGTGAGCACGGTCGCGCGCCAGATCCATCAGGGTGCGATTGCCGGATTGCGCCGCCATCCAGGCCGACGTATCGAGCACCACCACGTGATTGCGGACGGCCGATTCGGGCGAGCCGAACCGCACGTGTGATACGGCCATCAGCAGCAGCGCCATGCCGGCAAGCTGTAGGATCAGCGACCACGGCTGACTGATGCGGCGCCGCCGCGCGGCGGGCGCGGGCTGTTCGGCCGCTACCCAGAAGCGCAGGGTGGAGACCACCTGCCGCCGGCGTGAGCGGTCGAGCAGGTACAGCGCCACTGCCAGCGCCGAAATCGAGCCGAAAACCGCCACGAACTGCAGCACCGAGAGGTTCAGAAAATACATAGGCTCACGCTATTCCGCGCATGCGGATCAGGTCGCCGAAGATGACGTTTTCGAGTGGCTGCGAGGTGGCGATTCCCGCGTAGCGGCCCCCGCTGCGCAGGGCGAGCGTCTGCAGGGACGCGCTGTATTCGTCGAAGGCCTGGGTGTAGCGCTGCCGCGCCCGGTCGTCGAAATCGAGCTTGAGCGTGGCGTCGGTTTCGGCATCGTGCAGGTCGAGTTCGCCGGTCCATGGCGGTACCCGATCCTCGTCCGACCACAATTGCAGCAGCATCAGTTCGTGTCCGTAATCGCCCAGGTACTGAATGGCCCGCTCGCAGCCGTTGTCGTCCAGGAAATCGGAAATGACGATCAATAGCCCGCGCTGCGAATAGGAACCGATGAATTCGCGCACGACCGCCATGTAATCGGTCACGCCGCCCGACTGCATGGCCGAGATCCCGTCCATGACGCCCGTAAAGCGGTGGCGGCCGCCGCTCGAAAAGAGCCGTTGTCCGAGCCGGTTGGTGAAACCGTGGATCTCCATCGAATCCAGCCGGACCAGCCCCACATAGCTCAGCGCGGCGGCCAGGCGGCGGGCGTACTCGAACTTGGGGCCGCCCATCGAATCACTCTGGTCAAGCAGCAGGCGCACCGGAACGCGCGGCTCCACCTGGAACATTTTGAGAAAAAGCTTTTCGAGACGGAGGTAGGCGCGCCAGTTCACGGCCCTCAGGTCGTCGCCGTGGTGGAAGTTCCGATGGTCGAGGAACTCCTGCCCCGGCCCGGCAAAGTGCGAGCTGTTATGCCCGCCCACCAGTCCGGAAAAAGACCTCTTCCAGTGTATGGTGAGCCGCTCGAGTTTCTCGAGAAACTCGCGATCGAGCAGCGGGGCCTCTGGCATATCGTACCTACGCTACGGATGCCCGCGAGGTTACGCCTTTGATAATGGCGGTCAGAATGGATTCGGGAGTCTGGCCGTCGGCGTGCGCGTCGAAGTTGAGGATGACCCGGTGGCGTAGAACCGCGGGGGCTACCTGCTGGATGTCCTCGATCGAAAGATGATATCTCCCTCGCATGAGGGCGAGTACGCGTCCGCATTCCACCAGCGCCTGCGCGCCGCGCGGCGAACTGCCGTAGCGAACATATTTCTTCGCCAACTCGTGCGCTTCAGTCTGCTCGGGCTGTGTGGCCATGACCAATTGCACCGCATATTCCTGCACATGCGGCGCTACCAGGACCTCGCGGCACACCGAGCGCACCTGGAGAATTGCGTCGCGGTCCATCACCGACACCGGTACGGGTTCCTCGCGCTGGATGGTCCGCTCCACGATGCGGTTGAGTTCCTCGCGGTTGGGGTAGGTGACCAGGATCTTCATGAGGAAGCGATCGAGCTGCGCCTCGGGCAGCGGATACGTGCCTTCCATCTCGATCGGGTTTTGCGTGGCCATCACCAGGAACGGACGATCGAGTTCATGGGTGGTGGTCCCACTGGTCACCGTCCGCTCCTGCATCGCTTCGAGCAGCGCGGATTGGGTTTTGGGCGTGGCGCGATTGATTTCATCGGCCAGCACCAGGTTGGCGAAAATCGGGCCCGGCTGGAATTTCAGAGCCTTGCCGCCGCGGTCGTCGGTCTCGATGACCATACTTCCGACGATATCCGCCGGCATCAGGTCCGGCGTGAACTGAATTCGAGAGTATTTTAATTGCAGAGTCCGCGCGAGGGTGCGGAGCAGGGTGGTTTTGCCAAGGCCCGGTACGCCTTCGAGCAGTACATGTCCGGAAGCGAGCAGGCAGATTAGTACGCCTTCGACAACGTCATCCTGACCCACGATGATTTTGGCGATTTCGCGGCGAACGGAATTCAGACGATCAACAGCGGATTGGAGCGCGGCTTCAGATCCCACAGGTATATTGTAGAGCAGGGAAGCCCGAATCTTCGAGACACGAAGCTCTATATCACACAGTCGGGGATGCCGCTAGGCGCGGCTTTGTACGCCCGCGCGTTCGCCGAGTTTTCCGGCAAGGATTCCGATCACGGCCGCCATTTCCTTCAGTGCGGTTCGTGCCTGATCGGGCGCGGCGATTTTCGCCACGCTGTAAAACGCGCGCATCACTTTGTAGTCCCAGACCAGAAGCCGGTCTTCGATCGAGTTCAACTCCAGTCCCGCTGCGTGTTCCAGCAGGTAGACCAGGAGATCGAAATCTTTCCGTAGGGAGGCTTCCAGGGGATCGAGCGCCTCGCCCGTTCGCAGACGGTTCTGGACTTCACCATAGCTGAACCGGCTGGAGACTTCCGCGGGAGAGGGGCTGGTGGCGTTACGGACCAGGAGCACGCATGTGTACCGGAACCAGTACACCAGCAAGACTAACGAGACCGAGATGATCAGGATGCTCGTAACCATTAGCTTCTTGCCCGCTCAAATAGTCAGTACTAGACCAACCAGAACGAGTCTAGCACTCGATATTTCCCTTATGCAATAGGTTTAAAGTAAAGTCTTCGTCAAGAGTTGCGAATCGGGAAAATACCTAATTTTGGCAAATTATCGTTTTCTATACGTATTTAGCCGTTCGTTCCGTGAACGATTTCACAAAACGGCTGAAAATGGCCGGTCCGCGTACAAGTAATCCTGGAGTTTTCCACAAAGAAATGTTTCGTATGCCGCAAGATCGAAATAGCCATGCCCGCTTAGACAGAAAAGGATAGTACGGGCGCGCCCCTCTTCCCTGGCTTGCAGGGCCTCGTCCACGGCGGCCCGAATGGCATGGGAGGATTCCGGCGCCGGCAGGATTCCCTCCGTCCGTGCAAATTGGACCGCGGCCTCGAATACCGGGACCTGGGGGTACGCCTTAGCCTCGATATGCCCGTAATGGAGCAAATGGCTAAGCAGAGGCGATGCGCCATGGTACCGAAGTCCGCCGGCATGGATGCCGGGCGGTACGAAGTCGTGTCCCAGCGTGTACATACGGATCAGAGGAGTGAGTTTCGCCGTATCTCCGAAATCGTACGCAAAGCTGCCACGGGTCAGGCTGGGGCAGGCTGCCGGCTCCACGGCCAGAATCCGCGGCCCCTTCCCCGCCAGCCGGTCGAGCACGTAGGGCAGCGCCAGGCCGCCGAAGTTGCTACCGCCGCCGAAGCAGCCGATCACCACCTCCGGCTCCTCGCCGGCGAGTTCCATCTGCAGCTTCGCTTCCTGCCCGATCACCGTCTGGTGCAGCATCACATGGTTGAGCACGCTGCCGAGCGCGTAGTTGGTATCGGGGTGGGTTGCGGCATCTTCCACCGCTTCGCTGATGGCGATTCCCAGGCTGCCAGGGGAATCCGGCGTGGCCGCCAGCACGCTGCGGCCGGAGTTGGTGTGGTCGCTCGGGCTGGGGAATACTTCCGCGCCCCAGGTGTGCATCATCATCCGCCGATAAGGCTTCTGGTCGTAGCTGACGCGCACCATGTAGACGGTGCACTCCATGCCGAACATCTGGCAGGCGAGCGAAAGCGCACTACCCCACTGTCCGGCGCCGGTTTCCGTGGCCAGGCGGCGGATGCCGGCCCGCTTGTTGTAGTAGGCCTGGGCGACCGCGGTATTCGGTTTGTGGCTACCGGCTGGACTGGTCCCTTCGTACTTATAGTAAATGTGGGCCGGGGTGTCGAGGGCCTTCTCCAGCCGCCGCGCGCGGTATAGCGGGGTCGCCCGCCACAGGCGGTAGATATCCATCACCTCGCCGGGAATGTCGATTTCCGGTTTGGGGGAAAACTCCTGTTCGATCAATTCCATGGGAAAGATCGGCTGGAGGTCCTGGGGAGTGAGCGGACTCTTCGTCTGCGGATTCAGGGGCGGGTCGAGCGGCTCCTTCAACGAGGGCAGCACGTTCACCCACACGGATGGGATCTGGCTATCGGCGAGCAGGAATTTGGAATGCTCGGACATGAGGAAGGCCCATTGTAATACGGGGGCCTCAGTCCGCGATGACTACGGTGATCTGTCCGGGGCCGTGCACGCCGCGAACCAGGATCTGCTCGATATCCGCGGTGCGGCTGGGGCCGGTGATCAGCACCATCGAGCTGGTCTGCTCGGCGGGGCGGGGATGCAGCAGGAACAGCTCATCGAGCCCCGAAAGAATCCGCTCGCGCGGCACGATCGCCAGGTGCGCAGGGGGCAGGAGGGAAATCAGCCTCGCTTCTTCGGGGCTGGAGATCATGACCAGCGTTCCCGTATCGGCCAGGGCGTAATCGGCGCTGGTGATGCCGACATCGGCCGCTGCGCAGACCGCCCGCAGCTCCGCCCGGTCCGAAATGCCGGTGCGGACGCAGGGCAGCGAGGTAATCCCGTACTTTGCCAGCACGGGCGCATTCGAAGCGACCGAGCTCTTGCCGGCCAGCACATCCGCCGCTACCGAGCGCGGGTCGCTGGTATGGCAGGCTTTGCCGGCCAGCGCTTCCACCCGCGCGATCATGCTGGCCACCCGCGCTTCGATCTCCACCTGTGGGACCCGTAGCCGAACCGCGGGCGGTTCCCCGGGCGGTTGTCCGGCGCTGCGTCCGACGGCGGTGCGGATCCGATGCAGAATGTTGTCGCGCGACATTAGCGCTGCCTCCACATTTCGCGGAAGCTGCGCACCGGCGGGGGAGGCAGGTCGCGCTGGCTGATCCACTCTTTGACCGGGCCGAAATTCATGGTGGCCGGAAGCGAACGGATCCAGCCGCCGTCCGCATAAGGCGCGGCGGTGCCGGCTAACCGTCCTGCCCACTCGTAGATTCGCGGATGGGTCATCAACCACGCGAATGCGCGGAAGGCAAACTTCTCCAGGCGGTTCTGCTTTTCGCGAGCCTCGCTCTTTTTGACGTCCGAGCGCAGCTCCAGCAGAATCTTCGGGATCTCGATTTTGACCGGGCACACCTCGCCGCACGCCCCGCACAGGCTGGAGGCGAAGGGGAGCGCGGGTTCGTGGGAAACGCCCATGAATTGAGGCGTGATGATCGCGCCGATTGGCCCAGAATACACCCACGGAAAGCTGTGGCCGCCGATTTTACGGTAAACAGGACACGTATTCAGGCACGCCCCGCAACGGATGCAGTAAAGCGACTGCCGCTTGTTGCGGTCCGCCAATAGCTTGGTGCGGCCGTTATCCAGCAGGACGACGTAAAATTCGTCCGGCCCGTCGATTTCATTCGCGCGTCGCGGCCCGCTCAGGAACGACGTGTAGACGGTCAGGGCCTGGCCGGTCGCGCTGCGACCCAGCAGTTTCAGAAACGTCGGCAGGTCCTGCGCGCGCGGAATCATCTTTTCAATGCCCGCAATGGCGATGTGGATCTTCGGCGCGGAGGTCGACAGCCGGGCATTTCCTTCGTTCTCGACCACCGTCACGGCGCCCGAATCCGCAATCAGAAAATTGGCCCCGCTGATCCCGATATCGGCGGCCAGGAATTTCTCCCGCAGCACGCTCCGCGCGATGGCCGTCTGCTTCTCGATGACGGTCTCTTCCGGTACATGCAGGCGCCTTGTGAAAATCTCGGCCACGTCGTAGCGGGTCTTATGCAGCGCCGGGGCCACGATGTGGTACGGCCGCTCCCCGGCGAGTTGCAGGATATATTCGCCCAGGTCGGTCTCCACCGATTCCAGCCCGTGATGCTCCAGACGCTCGTTCAGGTCCACCTCTTCGGTGGTCATCGATTTCGACTTGACGATGAGATGCGCGCCCCGCTCGCGCGCCAGGCCAAGAATAAAGTCCGCGACCTCGGTCCCATCCTTGCAGTACACCACCTTGCCGCCGTGCGCTTCGACATTGCGCTCGAACTCCTCGAGGTAGTAATCGAGGTTTTCGATGGTGTGCTTCTTGAGGGCATTGGCCTGGGTGCGCAATTCCTGATAATCAGGGAGCACATCCTCGGCAACCGTTTCGATGCGCTTGTCTTTCAGCCGGCCGGTGGCGGTGTAGATCGCCAGTTGCAGATTGGCATCCGCCAGGGTGGAGTGAATCTTGGAATCGAATTCGACGGACATGACAGGTTAGCGGCTCGCGAGGACCTCAGCCAGGTGCATGGTGCGGATCGGCAATCCGGCCCGCGAGATCGCTCCCTGAATCTGCATCAGGCAGCTCGGATCGACGGAGACCACGGTCCGGGCGCCGGTCTTCTCTATGGCTTCGATCTTGGTGCGCGCCATCGCACCCGAAAGCTCCGCGAACTTCACCGCGAAGGTGCCGCCGAAGCCGCAGCATTCCTCGGCCGGCTGCATCTCGCGCAATTCGAGGCCGCGGACATTGGCCAGCAGCCGGCGCGGCCCGCTGCGGATGCCGAGTTCGCGCAGCGCATGGCAGCCATCGTGGAAAGTAACGACCTGGGGAAAGCTGGCTCCGACGTCATCCACGCCGGCCACTTCGGTCAGGAAACTCGAAAACTCCCACACGCGGCGTTCGAGCGTGTGGACGCGCTCGAGCATATCCGGCTCCTTGTGAAACAGCTCGGCGAAGTGGTGGGTCACCATCGAGGTGCAGGAACCCGATGGCACTACGATGCACTCGGAGTGGTCGAATACCTTCAGGAAGTGCCGCGCTATCGTGCGCGCCTCTTCCCTGTATCCACTGTTAAATGCGGGCTGCCCGCAGCAGGTCTGGTCCGCGGGGAAATCCACTTCGTACCCAAGCCGCTCCAGTACTTCGGCCATCGCCATGCCGATCCTGGGAAATAGCTGGTCGACAATGCAGGTAACGAATAACGATACCCGTGTGCCCATGTAGACCCCGATTGTAGCAGTTTCAGCAGGTTACATCTCCATTGCGCACAAAATACCCCAAGTCCGGTATTCACTGGCGAAGCTCGGACCAATATGATCACAAATGAGAACATGCCTGAGCCACTGCGCCATCCAGTTTCCCGCCAGGATCTGGAGCGGCTGAGGCGATTCGACACGTGCACTTTGTCGAACGCCATTGAAACGCTGAACGTTCGCCCGCGCAATGAGGGCTTTATCCGGGGCACGCTGGAATGCCGCTTTCCCAAATTGCCTCCCGTCGCTGGATACGCCGTCACCGCTACGATGCGCTCGTCGATGCCGCCGATCCTCGGCCGGTGCTATCACGACCGGATCGAGTGGTGGCGTTACCTGGTAAGCGTTCCGGCTCCGCGGATCGTCGTGGTACGGGATGAGGACGACGAGCCGGGCGCCGGGGCCCTCTTCGGCGAAATTCACGCCCGCATCTGCCAGGCGCTCGACTGCGTAGCTTACGTGACGAATGGTGCGGCCCGCGACCTTCCCGCCATCGAATCGCTCGGTTTCCAACTGTTCTCCGGGAACCTCTCGGTATCTCATGCCTACGCGCACATCGTAGACTTCGGGCAGCCGGTCGAAATCGGTGGCCTGCACATCGAGTCCGGCGACCTGCTGCATGCCGACCTCCACGGTGTGCACTCGATTCCGCCGGACCTGGTGGTGAAACTTCCCGCGGTTGCGCAAAAGGTGATCGCCGGGGAGCACGAATTTTTCGAGATGTGTCTGGGTAAGGACTTTTCGGTCGACGAGCTAGCGCTCAAACTGCAGAAATTCTCTGAAGGACAATGTTCATGACTTGGCGCCATCTTTGCCGCTCTCGTAGCGGCCCCCTGATGCTCCTGGGCATCGGAATCGCATCTCTGTGTGGATGTTCCGGAACCCAGAAGGTGCAGGCCAGTGAAGGGCCCGACGTCACGGCTACGGTGGGTGTCGCGCTGGTGTCGCGAAAACCCATGGAGAGGCAATTGACCATCTCCTCCGAACTGGTTCCCTTCCAGGAGATCGATGTCTATGCCAAGGAGGCGGGCTTCGTCCGCGAATTGAACGTGGACTACGGCAGCCGCGTACAAAAGGGCCAACTGATGGCGGTCCTCGAGATCCCCGAGTTGGCGATGCTGCTGCAGCAGGATGAAGCCGCCATTCGCGTGGCGGGCGACCAGGTGCAGCACGCGCAGAAGGAATCGAATCGTGTAGAAGCGCAGCACAACGTCCTGCACCTGCAGTACAAACGGCTCCAGGGTGTGTCCGAATCGCGCCCCGGACTGGTGGCGCAGCAGGAAGTCGATGACGCGCAGGGGAAGGATCTCGCCTCGGAAGCGCAGATCGAAGCCACCAAGTCCGCCGAAGCCACGGCGCAAAGCCAGTTGGATGCAGCCAAGGCGAAGGAAGCGCACGACCGGGTTCTTTACGACTACGCCAACATCCGCGCACCTTTTTCCGGCGTCGTCACGCAGCGCTACGCCAATCTGGGAACCCTGATGCAGGCCGGCACGAGTTCCAGCACGCAGGCTCTGCCGCTCGTCCGGCTCTCGCAGGATGACAAGTTCCGCCTGGTTATCCCGGTGCCGGAATCGTCCGTGAAATACATAAAAATCGGAGACCCGGTCCAGGTTCGGGTGTCCTCGCTCAATAAGACGTTCCCCGGTAAGGTCGCACGGTTCTCCGTCGATGTGACCCAGGACACTCGGACGATGCACACCGAGGTCGACGTGCCGAATCCCTCGCACGAATTGGTGCCTGGCCTTTACGCGGAAGCCACCCTGATGCTCGAGCGAAAGGCCGACCCGCTCACCGTGCCGCTGCAGGCTGTCGACCGCAATGGCGACCAATCCAGCATCCTGCTCGTGGACGCGAGCGACCGCGTGCAGCAGCGGACCATCGAACTGGGGTTGCAGAGCGCCAGTGACGCGGAAGTTCTGGCCGGATTGAATGAAGGGGACCGCGTCATTGTGAGCGATCGCAGCGGCCTGAAGCAGGGCGCGCCCGTCCACGCTCAGGTCACGCAAGTTCTGGAATACCAGGGCTCGAAATTGCAATAGCCGGCGCTTTCGCCGGGAGGAATCATGTCGCGATTCTCAATACGAAACCCCTATTTCATCGTCGTCATCTGCCTGGTGATCGCGTTGATCGGCGTCACCAGCCTGATCCGCATGCCGGTAGACCTCTTTCCGGACGATCAACATTCCGGAAGTTGTGGTGGCGACCTTCTACTCCGGCATGCCGCCCGGTGACATCGAGACCGATATCACCAACCCGCTGGAGCGCTTCTTCACTCTGGCCAGCGGCATCGACCACATGGAGTCGCGGTCGCTGCTCGGCGTCAGCATTATCAAGGTCTACTTCCAGCCGGGCACCAACGCCGATGCCGACGTCACGCAGCTTTCGAACCTCGCGCTCGCCGATCTCAAGCGCCTGCCGCCCGGCACGCTTGCCGCCGGTCGTGCTGAAGTTCGACGCTTCCAGCCTGCCGGTCTGCCTGGTGACGCTGAAGGGCAATGGGCTCGACGGAAACCCAGCTCCACGATATCGGCCAGTTCACCATCCGCAACCAGATCGCGGTGGTCAAGGGCGCGGAGATTCCTCCGCCCTTCGGCGGCAAATACCGCCAGGTGATGGTGTACGTCGACCCCTACAAGCTCCAGTCCCGCGCAGTTGAGCGTGATGGATGTGGTGAACGCCGTCAACACCAACAACCTCATCCTGCCGGCGGGCGACGTGAAGATGGGGCCGTTACGATTACTACGTCTACTCCAACAGCCTGGTGAACCACGTCGACGAATTGAACAGCATTCCGATCAAGACCAACGGCGACCCGCTGGGTTTCGGTCGGCGACGTGGGCAAGGCGGAGGACGCCAACCAGATCCAGTACAACGTGGTGCGCGTGGACGGCCAGCGGTCGGTCTACCTGCCGATCATGAAGCAGGGCGGCGACACCAACACCATCGAGGTGGTGAACGGCATCCGCGAGCATGATCGGCCAAGCTCTTCGACATCCCGAACCAGCTCAAGACGGACGGTGGTGTTCGATCAGTCGGCTTTCGTCAAGGAAGCCATCGAGACGCTGCTGCATGAAGGCCTGATCGGGCTGGTGCTCACCAGCCTGATGATCCTGATCTTCCTGGGCAGCCTGCGCGCCACCTTCGCGGTCTTCCTTTCGATTCCGCTTTCCGCGCTGGCGACCTTCGTGGTGTTGAATCATGATGGGCAGCACCGTGAACACCATGATCCTGGGGGGCCTGGCGCTGGCGTTTTCCCGCATCATCGACAACTCGGTGATCTCGCTCGAAAACATCTACCGCCATCTGGAATTGGGAGCCTCGCCGCGTGTCGCCGCCGAGCAGGGCGGCAACGAAGTCAGCCTGGCGGTGCTCGCCGCCACGCTCACCACGGTCGTGGTCTTCTTCCCCGTCACCTTGCTCTACGGCGTCAGCAAGTTTCTGTTTTCGGCGCTGGCGCTGGCGGTAGTGATTTCGCTGTTCGCCTCCTACTTCGTCGCCATGACCGTGATCCCGCTGTTCTGCTCGAAGTACCTCAAGCGGCGGACACCACGCCGAAGGCCACGAAGCCGCAGGGGCTTCAACGCCTGGTTCAACCGCAGCTTCAACCGGTTTGTTGAACGGCTTACGAAGCGTCGGTGCGGCGCGCGGTCCGCTTCCCGCTCTCACGGTCGGCGCGCTGACTCGGCTCTTCGTCGCCTAGCCTCGGCATCTATCCGATGCTTGGCGTGGCGTTCTTTCCCCGGACCGATGCCGGACAGTTCACTATCAACATGAAGGTCCCACCGGCACCCGCATTGAGTGACCGAGCAGTACGTCGCCAAGGTCGAAGACCTGATCAAGAAGGTGGTCAGTCCGGAAGACTTCAAGATGGTGGTTTCGAATATCGGCATCGTGCCGGACTTCTCCGCTCTCTATACCACCAACGCCGGCCCGTACACGGCCACCGTTCAGGTGCAGCTGAAGGACGACCACAAAGTCAGCAGCTTCGACTACATGGAGCCGCGTGCAAGAGCGAAATCGCCGCGCGCTATCCGAACATTCGCACCTTCTTCACCAGCGGCTCGATGGTGGACGCCATCCTGAACATGGGGCATGCCCGCGCCCATCGATCGTGCAGGTCAGCAGCCGCAACCTGCACCGAACTTACAACGTCGCGCAGGATCTGGCGGCGCGGATCCGCACGCTGCCCGGCGTGGGCGAGGTCTATATTCCGCAGGATATGAACTACCCGGCTGTTCGCCTGAATGTCGACCGCGTGCATGCCGCCGAACTCGGGCTGACCCAGAAGGAGATCGTCGACAACGTCATTACCGCGCTCAATTCGAACACCATGATCGCGCCCAACTACTGGGTGGATCACCAGACCGGCAATGACTACTTCCTGACCGTCCAGTATTACGAAAACGGCAAGCCGGCGATTCACAACCTGATGGACCTCAAGAACATCCCGATTCGTGCGCCCGACCTGAAGCAGCCGACCACGCTCGATAGCGTGGTCCAGCTCGAGAACACCTACACCGCCACGCAGATCGTCGCATTACCAGATCCAGCGAGTCACCGATGTCTACGTCACGCCGCAGGGCGAGGACCTCGGCAGGGTCGCGAACGAAGTGCAGCACGTGATCGACGGGACGCCGACTTCCCAAGGGCGTCCGGATTCAGCTTCGCGGCATGGTGCAGGCGATGCAGGAGTCGTTCCATAAGCTTCGCCGTCGGCCTTTCGCTCGCGGTCGTGCTGCTCTACCTGATTCTGGTGGCGCAGTTCCGGTCGTTCAAGGATCCCTTCCTGATCATGCTGGCGATTCCCATGGGCTTCATCGGAGTGCTGGTCGTTCTGCCGCTGACCCATACCACGCTGAACGTCATGTCGCTGATGGGCGTGCTGATGCTGGTGGGCATCGCGGCATCGAACAGCATTCTGATCGTGGAATTCGCACATCGCCTGGAAGAGCAGCAGATGTCGGTGGAGGACGCCGTCATCACCTCCTGCCGCGTGCGCCTGCGGCCGATTCTGATGACTTCGCTCGCCACCATCATCGGCATGGTCCCGATGGCGCTCAAGATGGGTACCGGCAGCGAACAGTACGCGCCGCTGGCGCGGGCGATCATCGGCGGACTGACGGTTTCGGTCGTGCTGACGGTCTTCATTGTTCCGGCGGCCTACCTGATGGTCTACCGGAGACGCACTGCTCAAGTGATTGACTAAGAGAAACCGATGAACCTACGTTCGAGTGTTTGGATCATGCTGGCCGCGTCGGCAACCGCCTATGCGCAGGCCGGTCCTCCCGCGAAGCTGACTCTTCGCCAGGCCGAGGACCTGGCGCTCAAGAATCATCCGCAGGTCCTCGCGGCGCAGAGTGAAGTCGGCGCCATGGGCCAGGAGGTCGTGGAGGCGAGAGCTCCCTACTTTCCGGCGCTGGCGGGAGAAATCACCGGCTCCGTCGCCAACCAGCAGGCACGTATCGGAGCAGGATTCCTGACGGCCTCGCGAGTGTTCAACCGCTTTGGCCAGGGGATCAATCTCAGTCAGTTGATCACCGATTCCGGCCGCACCTCGAACCTGGTTGCTTCGGCCCGCCTGCACGCCACCGCCGCGCAGCAGAACTACGCGGCCACCCGTTACGACGTGCTGGAGCGCGTCAACGAGGCCTATTTCGGAGTCCTGCGCGCCCAGTCGCTGGTCAAAGTCGCGCAGCAAACGGTGGACGCCCGGCAGACGCTGGTCGACCAGATCACCGCGCTTGCGAATAACAAACTCCGTTCGCAATTGGATGTGACCTTCGTGGACGTCAACCTCTCCGAGGCGAAGCTTCTTCTGATTCAATCCAATGCGCAGTTGCAGGAGGCCTTCGCCGATCTCACTCGCGCAATGGGCTCACAGCAGACCACCGCATATACCCTGGCCGAAGAGTCCCTGCCGCCCAGTCCGCCGCCGGACGTGGAACCGCTGATCGTCCAGGCGCTGAGCAACCGTCCGGAACTGGCCGGCCTGGTTGCGGAGAGGGAATCCGCCTACCGCTTCGAAAGGGCCGAGCGCGACCTTTCGTACCCCACCGTGAGCCTGATGGGCGTCGCGGGCTATACGCCCTTCATCAACCAGGTGAGCGCGCCTCGCATGATTCCCAACGAATATGGTGGGGCTGCCGTCAACGTGCAGATCCCCGTGTTCAATGGACACCTTTATAGCGCGCGCCGCCAGGAAGCGCATTACCGGGCGATGGAGGCCGACCAGCGGCTTCGCGACGAGCAGCAGGCCGTGGTCCGAGATGTTCACGCCACCTGGGCGAACGCCAGTACCGCCTACCAGCGCCTGGACGTTTCGGCGCAATTTTTACGGCAGGCCACCATGTCGCTCAGCCTCGCTCAGGGCCGCTACGATATCGGCCTCGCGTCGATCGTCGAACTCACGCAGGCCCAGTTGAATCTGACCCAGGCCGAGATCGAAAATCTCAGCGCGAAGTACGACTTCCAGTTGCGCAACGCGCTGCTCCAGTACACCGTCGGCGCGCTACGGTAGGGAATGGCCGATCGGAGTCAGCCGCTGTATCTGGAAAGCCAGCCGTTCCGCCATTGGCACGTGCGGGTCGCGCTGGCAGTGCCGCCCCTGGCCCTCCTCGTCGTGGCGTGCCGTCAGATTTTCTGGCATAAAGCCTGGACCAGCCCGCCGCTCTCGAACGGCGATCTCATCTTCCTCACTCTGCTGCTCTCGGCGGTCTATGTGCGGCTCAATACAGTTCGGCTGGTGACCGAGGTGCTGCCCGGCGAAGTCGTGATCCGGTTGCGCGGCATCTGGAAGACCCGCCGGATCCAGGTCAGCTCGATCCAATCCGCCGCCGAAATCCAATACGATCCGGCAGCCGACTTCGGAGGCTACGGCATTCGTTCGGGGCGCGGCGGACTTGCGTATATCGCGCACGGCGACCGGGCGGTGGAACTGGCTCTCGAAGACGGTGGGAAACTCTTCATCGGCTCGCAGCACCCGGACGAATTGGCCGCGCGCATCCGGCAACGGATTGTCTCTTGAGGTAAGGCGCGCCGGCCACTGGACGAATCCGTACACTGGCATATCGCCTGCACTAATCCACTGCGGGATCGGACCTATGTACTTTCCGAAATCGTGGTCGGTGGTCGTCTTCCTGGCGGTAAACGTGTTTGCAATGATCCTGTTCCTGGCTGTTTACATACAGGGTGGCGTAAGTCACGCTTTCCTGGCGACCCACTAACTGAAACCGGATTTTTCGCTGCCTCCAGTATCTACCGGGTATCCCTACTCAGCTAACGTCGCATACAATACCCCGGCAGGCTCGTCACTTGCAGCCTCCGGGAGGGGTGGGTATGCGAAAGGCACTGGGTAGTGCCGTATTCGGCTTAGCGCTCTTGTGTGCGCCTATGGCCTCGTTCGGCCAAGCTGTCTACGGAAGTATCACAGGAACCGTCACCGACGCCAGCGGTGCCGCGGTTCCCCGCGCCAATGTCACCATCACGGACCTCGGCAAAGGGGTTACGTACAACACCAACAGCAACGAATCCGGTAACTACAGCCAGGGACACTTGATCGTCGGCACGTATTCGGTCCGGGTGGAAGCGCCCGGGTTTGCCGCGTATGTGAAACAACCGGTCACGGTGGAGGTCGATTCCGTGGCGCGCGTCAACGCGGAGTTGAGCCTCGGCAAAGTGGGTGAGACGGTCAGTGTGACGGCGGAAGCCGCGCTGCTCAAGACCGAGCGCTCCGATGTTTCCGACGTCATGACCACCAAAGCGGTGGGCGAGTTACCCGTGCTGGGACGCGATATGAGCCGGCTCTATTTTCTCGTCCCCGGCGTGCAAGCCACCGGCACTACGGCCGCCAGCGAGCAGCCGCAGGACATCTACCGCCCGAGCATCGGCGGCCAGTACTGGGGCGGCATCAATTTCCAGCTGGATGGCACAGACAACCGCGAATCGGTACTCGGCGAACCGGTAATTACGCCGAACCTGGACGCTGTTTCCGAGCTCAAGATCACTACCACGGCATATGATGCCGAGTTTGGCCAGGCCAGCCAGGCGGTGATTTCGGCGCAGACCAAGTCCGGCACCAACCAGGTTCACGGCGGCGGATTCTGGTATCGCCGCGACCAGCACGGGGCGGCGCGCGATCCGTTCGCGCAATCCCAGCCGATCGCGGGCAGCGGAGGCGCATTCCTTCCGCCCACCCTGTGGAACCAGTTCGGCGGCTCCGTGGGTGCTCCGATCCAGAAGGACAAGACTTTCATCTTCGGCGATTACCAGGGCAGCCGGCAGAAAAACGGCGGCTCGCTCCTGACGCGCGTCCCCACCGCGGCCGAGCGCGCCGGCGACCTGAGCGATCTCAATGCTGCGATCTTTGACCCCTGCCCCGGCGGCAACTGCAGCGCTCCGCTCGCCAGCCGGCAGCAGTTCATTGGCGGCGTCATTCCGACCAGCCAGCTTTCGCCGCAGGCGCTGGCGCTGCTCAAGTTCATCCCGCTGCCCAACGTGGCCGGAGCCAGCGGCGCCTCGCCGAACTATTCCGCCTCCGCTGCCGGCATCGTGGGCAGTGACGCATTCGATGTCCGCGTGGATCGCTACCAGACGGAAAAGCTTCACATGTTCGGCCGCTACAGCTTCCTGAAGACCAACCAGACCAATCCCGGCGCCTTCGGATATGAAGCCGGCGGCCCGCAGTTTGCGACGATGGCATTCGCGGGCGCGGCGGCGTTGCGCGACCAGAGCCTCTCCTACGGTGCGGACTACGTGATCTCGCCGCAGTGGCTGGCCGATTTCCGCTTCGGGTTCTTCCGCTATCGCGTCTTCGTCAATCCGAACGGACTCGGCACTTCGCCTGCTCAGGACGCCGGCATCCCCGGGTTGAATCTGGACAGTTATTACACCTCCGGTATGCCGAACTTCCGGCTGAACGGTACGGGCGGTTTCCAGTTCGGCTACTCCCTGACCACCAATAGCTGCAACTGCCCGCTCAACGAACAGGAGAACGAGTTCCAGTGGGTGGGCAACATGACCCGCAACATCGGCAACCACTCGATCAAGTTCGGAGTCGACGTCCGCTGGCAGCAGAATCTGCGCGTGCCCAGCGACTCGCACCGCTCGGGCGAAGTGATCTTCGACCCCACCACCACGGAAGGCCCGAACGGCGGCGGCCTCGGCCTGGCGTCTTTCCTGCTGGGCGACGTCAACTCCTTCAGCCGCTACGTCAGTAATTCGACGACAGCAGCCGAGCGGCAGCATCGCCTCTTCGACTACATCCAGGACACCTGGCGTGCCACTCCGAAGTTGACGATCAACTACGGTCTCCGCTGGGAGATCTACTTCCCGCAGTACGTGAATGCCAAAGATGCGGGCGGCTTCCAGAATCTCGCCACCGGCGAGGTCATGACCGCCGGAGAGAACGGCATCGGGCTGAACGGCAACATCAAGACGGCGCTGACCCATTTCGCGCCGCGGCTCGGCATTGCATACCAGGTCACGCCGAAAACCGTCGTCCGCACGGGCTACGGCCGTTCCTATGACCTGGGCGTGTTCGGCTATTCTTTCGGGCACAACGTAACGCAGAACGTGCCGGTGCTGGCGAACCAGTCGCTCAATCCGGCGAACCCGTGGCTTTCAGTGTTCACGCTGGCCTCGGGCCCGGGAGCGGCGCTCGACCCCACCACCATTCTGGCGACGCAGCCAAAAGGTCCAAACGGGTTCCCGATCCTGCCGAACGGCATCGCGCCCAACGTGTTGCCGCTGAGCTCGAACAACACCATGCGGCTACCCGTAGTGGACGCCTGGAACTTAACGGTCGAGCGCCAGATCACATCGAGCACGGTGCTCTCGGTCGCGTATGTGGGCAACCACGGCTACCATGAGACCGCCGGCGGCACCAATTACAATGTCAACCAGCCGACCATCGTCGGCTTCGGCACGCTCAGCACCAACCAGCGTCGCAACTTCTACAACCTGTATGGCTGGACGCAGTCGATCAAATATTTCTCGGGCGACGCCAGCGTCAAGTTCAACTCTCTGCAAGTCCGCGGCGAAAAACGGTTCGCCCAGGGCCTGATGTTCCAGGGCAATTTCACCTGGGCCAGCGCCTTCGATTTCGCGAACGACTATTTCTTCTGGAACCACGATATCGACTACGGGCGCGAAAACGGAGTCCGCCGCTTCGTGTTCAACCTGAACAACGTCTACGAGCTACCCGTCGGGCGGGGGCGGCATTTCCTGAAGAATACCTCCCGCCCGGTGGATGCCTTCCTCGGAGGATGGCAGGTCTCGGGCATCTGGCTGTGGCAGTCCGGCATTCCGTTCACGCCGGGCTACCTCGATTGCGGCAAGGATGAAGATACCGGCCCGTGCCGCCCCAACCTGGTCGGTAACGCGGTGTCGTCCAATCCGACGGCGCAGGCGTGGTTCGTCACGGCAACACCCGGAACCTCGTCGAGCGGTTGCCTGGCGACGGCTGGTGCGACGCCCGAGCTCAATACGAACGGCTGTACGCGCGGCCCGTGGAGCCGGCCGGCGCCCGGCACGTTCGGCAACGTGGCGCGCAATTCTTTCTTCGGTCCTCACTACTTCAATGCCGACGCGTCGCTAAGTAAGCAGTTCCGGATCACGGAGAGGTTCAACGCACAATTCCGCGCCGAACTGTTCAATGCGTTTAACCACGTCAACCTCGGCCAGCCGAACGCCACGGTCGATTCGCCGACGGCCGGCCAGATCACCAGCATCGCGACGTTATCCCAGATGCGGAAGTGGCAATTCGGGTTGCGGATAAACTATTGAGGTGATCTTCCGGGCCCCGGTTTGGATGGCGGCGCTCCTGGCGGGCGCCGCCCTCGCGCAATCCACGCTGCCTCAACTGGAATCGCGCGCTCGCGAACTCAAAGCGCGGGGCGACGCGCGAGGTGCGCTCGCGGCCTGGGAGCAGGCGGCGGCGCTCGATCCGAAGTCCGCCGGCATCCAGGATGAGATCGGCTTCCTGCTGGCGGTGCTGAATCGCCGCGACGAGGCGGTGGAACACTTCGAGCACGCCATTGCACTCGACCCTCGTTTGGCAGCCGCGCATTATCACCTTGGAGTGGCATATTGGCTGGCGCAGGACCCCGGCCGCGCGATTCCCGAACTCCAGGCCGCCGCGGTTGCCGATCCCGGAAATTTCGACTATCGCTTTTTCCTCGGCAACGCGCTCAATGCCACGGGGCACTATCGCGAGGCCATTCCCGAACTCATGGCTGCGTCCACTGCCAATCCCAAGCACTCCGAGACGTGGAACCAGCTGGGACTGGCGCGCCAGAACACGGGCGACCCGGCGGCCGCGCTCCAGGCCTACCGCCGCGCTGTCGCGCTCGATGCCGCCAATCTCGACGCGCACAATAATCTCGGTTTCATGCTGGTGAATACAGGCCATGCCGAGGAAGGTGTGGAGCAGTTCCGCAAGATGCTCGCGCTCGATCCGAATAACGTGATGGCGCGGCTGAATATCGGGTTCGCGCATCTCCAGAAGGCGGAATTGGAGCAGGCCGAGACCGATTTCCGCGACGTGATCCGCCGCGATCCAAAATCGGCGGTGGCCCATTACGATCTCGCCGTGGCGATGAAGCAGAAGGACGATCTCGACGCGGCGGCCGCCGAGCTGCGGCAGGCGATCGCCATCGATCCGCGGCTCGCCGAGGCACATTACACGCTCGGCATCATCTACTGGCAGAGCGGCGATTTCGATGCCGCCGCACGCGAGCTCTCCGCCGCCACCGCCATCTCGCCCGATTATGCGGAAGCTCAGTTCATGCTGGGCACCGCGCTGAAGCAGAAGGGCGACCTGGACGGCGCCGCCGCCGCGCTGCGGACGGCCATCCGGTTGAACCCCGCCGACCCCGGCCCGTACAACACGCTCGCGCAGGTCTTGAAGTTGAAGGGCGATGAGGCCGGCAGCAAAGAGGCCTTCGCCGAGGGCGCCAAGGTGAAGCAGCGTAAAGAGGTGGAGCTCGGTAAGATGCTCCAGAAGAAATGACGATTAACCGCCGCGGCTTCATTCGATCGCTCTGCGCCACATTGCCGGTCTTCTCGTTCGACCAGATCGCCGCGGCCCTCCCGCTCGGCTTCCAGTTCGTGAACGTGGCGCGCGAAGCCGGACTGCGAGCCAAGACGGTCTTCGGCGGCGAGCAAAAGAATCGGTACCTGCTCGAAACCACGGGCTGCGGCTGCGCCTTTTTCGACTACGACAATGACGGCTGGCTCGACATCTTCGTGGTCAACGGCACGCGCTTCGAGACGAAATGGCAGGCCGGCCAGGCGCCGGTCAGCCGCCTCTATAAGAACAATCGCGACGGCACGTTTACCGATGTGACGCTCACCTCGGGCATCGCCCACACCGGCTGGGGACAGGGCGTCTGCGCGGGCGACTACGACAACGACGGCTTCGACGATCTCTTTGTCACCTACTGGGGCGATTGCGCCCTCTGGCACAACGACGGCAACGGCAAGTTCAGCAACGCCGCGAAGAAGGCCGGGGTCACCACCAGTCCCGGCAACGGAGCGCGCCGCTGGAATACCGGCTGCGCGTTTGTCGATTACGATCGTGATGGGCGGCTGGACCTCTTCGTCTCCAACTACATCGATTTCGATCTCGCCACCGTGCCCGTGCCCGAATCCGGCAAGTGTCTCTACCACGGAATGCGGGTGGCCTGCGGACCGCCGGGACTGCAGGGCGGCAGGAACATCCTTTTTCACAACAATGGCGACGGCACCTTCACCGACGTCTCGGAGCCGTCGGGAATTCTCAAGACGGCCGGGACGTATGGGCTCGGCGTCCTGATCTCCGACCTCGATAACGATGGCTGGCCGGATATCTATGTGGCCAACGATTCCACTTCGTCGACGCTCTACCGCAACAACCACGATGGCACCTTCACCGACATTGCGATCGAGGCCGGCGCGGCCTACAGTCCCGACGGTAAACCGCAGGCCGGCATGGGCGTGTCGGCGGCCGACTACGATTGCGACGGCAATCTCGACATCGTAAAAACGAATTTCGCCGGCGATACGTCCAGCCTCTACCGCAATCTCGGCAAGATGGTCTTCGACGACCAGACTTTCGCCGCGGGGCTGGGGCGGAATACGCGATTCCTCGGATGGGGCGTCACCTTCGGCGATTTCGATAACGACGGCTGGTCGGACATTCTCGTGTGCAACGGCCACGTGTATCCCGAGGTCGGCGAGACGGCCGAGGAATCCGGCTACCGCGAGCGCAAGGTGCTCTACCGCAATCTGGGGAACGGCAAGTTCGCCGACGTTTCGACGCAGGCGGGGCCGGGGATTCTGGAGACCGTCGCCGCGCGCGGCTGCGCCCTGGGCGATTTCGACAACGATGGCGATCTCGACGTGCTGGTCAACTGCACCAATGAAGCTCCGCAGTTGCTCCGCTGCGACCAGACGGCCGGGAACCACTGGATCAAATTGAAGCTGGTGGGCGTGAAATCGAACCGCTCGGCGATTGGCGCGCGGGTCTACTGCACCACCGGAAAGCATCGCCAGATGGACGAGGTCCGTAGCGGCGGCAGCTACCTCTCACAGAGCGATTTTCGCGTACACTTCGGCCTCGGGCAGGCGGAAAGCGCCGAGATCGAGATTCGCTGGCCCAGTGGGACGGTCGACCGATTCACCGCCCAAGCGAACAGGATTATAAAAGTGACCGAGGGGCAGAGGTCGGCGTAGTAGGGCAGACTTTAGTCTGCGGCGGACTTCAGTCCGCCATCTCGGCCGAGCGGGCTGAAGCCCGCTGCAGACTTTAGTCCAATGCCACTTAGTTTTTCTCTCTACGGGTAGGAAAATGGAAGCCACGCCCCCAGACTTCTCGCGGATACGATCGCCGTTTGAGGCGCCGTGGGAGCCGACATCGTGCGACCAGTTCGATCATGCGATCCAGTTTTTGTTCTCTCTGCTTGGCGGTGCGTGCTGCCAGAATATCGGGATAGCTGTCGAGCACAATCTGGCTGGCATAGGTAAAGCTCAATTGCCGAGGGTCGATGGCGGCCCGTTGTGCCGCCTGAAACAGGATGGCTCGGACCAGGTTATAGGCCATCACAGCAACCAGTAGTTCCTTCTCCATCATGTCCACGGAGTGCGCGTTGATGCGCGACAGATGCACCGTCTGTTTCAGACAACGTAAATCTGTCTCAATGCGCCACCGACGACCATAGAGCGCGACTACCTCCTCGGCTGGCAAGGTAGTGGTGGTGAATAGATAGAGCCACTGTTTGTGTTTGCCGCGCCCCACCCGGACGGCGATCAGCCGGCCCTCGATGCTGGCACCATCCGGCCAGGGAGGTGCTTGCTTCTGCCCCTTCTTCCTCCCGTCCCACCGGCTCGCGCGCCAACACACCGCATACTCGCCAGGCTCTGCGATCTCCCCACCCGCCAAGCGTTTCGCCCGCACCGCCGTCAAACGCACGATCGTTTGATGCCCTGCTTGCCCTGCTCCGTAGGCAGTGAAGAAGATCCCAAAATTGCGGTCCCCCACGATCACCGCACCGGCGGGAACTTGGGCCATGGCCTGTTTCGCCAAGCCCTGTTCACTCACCGCCTTTGGCCCGTACATCGCTCCCCAGTAGGGTCGCTCTGCCAAGCCCGTCCGCAAATCATGCAGCACCACGATGCGCAGCACTGGCCAATGCGAGCGACCGTGCTGGTTGCGATTGGGCGGGTAGGGCCTCACCAACTCTGCTTCGTGCTCCAATTGCAGGCTCGAGCCGTCCAACAAATACACCCGCGGGCTCCCTTCCGGTTCCGATTCCAGCAGTCGCTGCCGCAGTCTTTCCATCGACTCGTTCATCACGCTACTCACCAACAGTTTGGGCAAGTGTTGGCGAGCTTGGCAATACCCGCCGGTCGACGACGCGATGTTCCTCTCCTGTACCCGCTTGCAGGCGCTCAGGATCGGGTCGAATCGCCCCTCCACTAACTGGGCTACGCTGCTGGCCAGCGAACCCCTGGGCTGCAGACGCTGCATCATCATCATCCACAGCACCACGCGGGCGGTGAAGATCCCAGCCCGTACCTTCCAACCGAGATCCCGCTGTAGCAAGCGGAACAACGTGGCAGGCGCCACCTGCTCATACCACTGAAGAATTGACTCCGAATTACAAAGCGCCACACCAGAACATAACTCCAATCAAATGTTCTGGTTGCCATTGGCGCGGAAAACTAAGTGGCATTGGACTAAAGTCTGCCCCACATTAGGCTCTCTGGGCTTCCGCGGCGTCTGGTAGTTGCAACTCCATCGATACATCGCAGCGAGCATACGGCGAAGGCGCCAACTGATCGGCCGGAACATGCCGGAAGCCCACCGATTCATACAGCCGGATCGCCGGCCCGAGCTTCCGATTGGTCTCCAGGAAGAGGCGTGTTGTTCCGGCGGCGCGTGCCGACGAGATGACCGATTGGAGCAGCGTGCGTCCGACACCCCCGCCCTGGTGTGACGGCGCCACGGCCATCTTGGCGACTTCGAATTCGCCCGGGCCCATCGCAATCAGCGCGCAGCACCCGATGGGTTCTCCGTTCCGGACGGCGAAGAATATTCTGCCGCCGCGGG
The DNA here is from genome assembly GCA_963796675.1 of Terriglobia bacterium. GTDB lineage: Bacteria > Acidobacteriota > Terriglobia > Bryobacterales > Bryobacteraceae > CAWCDJ01. Next base: position 402,086 of record CAWCMS010000003.1, on the reverse strand, counting down.
CGAGGATCTTCTCCTGCGGATGCTCCAACATCTCCCGGTCCTTCGGCTCCACGGTGAAATAGCGATCGATCCACTCGACGTTCAGATCCCGGAAGGCGGATTCGTCTCCTGGCTGAAACTCTCGGATCGTCAGGTCTCGATCCATCGTCAACTGATGACCCCCTTGCGGATCGCGTACAAAATCAGCTCCGCGCCGCTATGCAGATTAAGCTTCTGGAAGATATTGCTGCGGTGCGTTTCCACCGTGTAAAGGCTGAGGTTGAGGATGTTCGCGACCTCCTTGTTCCCCTTGCCCTCCGCCAGCAGTTGCAGGATTTCGCGCTCGCGCGTGGTCAGCAGATCGTAGCTGTCTTCGATCTTCCGCTCCTGCATCTGCCGCACGTAATCTTCCACCAGCATTTTGCTGATCGCCGGGCTGAAGAACGCCTTGCCCTCGCTCACGGCCTGTATGGCGTGGATCAGGTCCTGTTCTGCGGAGTCCTTCAGCAGGTACGCCCGAGCGCCGGCCTTCAGCGCCCGCAGCACGTAGCCTTCGTCGGAATGCATGCTAAGGAAGACGATGGCGGTCTGCGGCATCTTGGCCGAGATCTGGCGGGCGGCTTCAATGCCGTTCAGCGTGGGCATCGCCACATCCATCACTACGACGTCGGGCGCGTGCCGTTCGCAGAGGCTCACGGTCTCGCGCCCGTCGGCGGCATCGGCCACCACCGTCATGCCCGCGCTTTCGAGCAGCAGCCGAAGGCCCTTTCGCACTACCGTATGATCGTCCGCCAGAAGGATTCGGATCGCTTTCATACCGTTGCCTCTTTCGTCTCCGGAACCGCCGCGGGAAGCGTCACCCGCAGCCGCGCGCCCTTCCCCGGATGCGACTCCACCAGGAAGCTTCCACCCAGGTGGCTAACCCGTTCCTGAATACCGAGCAGCCCCATCCCTTTTTCCCGCCGCGCATCGAAGCCCTTGCCGTCGTCTTCGATTTCGAGCACCAGGCCACCCGCGCGCTGATCCACGGTAACCGTCACCTGATGGGCTCCGGCATGCCGCACGATATTGTGAAGCGCTTCCTGCACGATTCGGTAGACGCAGGTCTTGTGTTCCTCAGGCAGGTCTTCGGGCACGCCCTCCGCCGCCACCTTCACCCACAAGCCGGTCCGCCGCGAAACCTCCCGCGCCTGCCATTCGAGGGCCGGCACCAGGCCCAGGTCGTCCAGCATGGAAGGCCGCAGCAGCAGTGCCATATTGCGGACCACCCGGATCGAGCCTTCGAGAAGTCCTTTGATTTCACCCGCCTTCGTGGCCACCGCGTCCAGGTCGCGGCCGCGGATGCACGTCGTGAGGTTCGCCATTTCGACCAGCACCCCGGTGAGCGATTGTCCCACCTCGTCGTGCAGTTCGCGCGAAATCGAGCGCCGCTCGTCCTCCTGCACCTGCACCAGCCGGGCCGAAAGCTGCTGCAGTTCTGCGCGCGCGTCCACGATCTCGCGGTAGCTGCGCGCCGTCTCCTGCTCCAGTTTCAAAGTCTGACGCACGCTGAACGCCGCCAGCAACATGCCCAGCCCGATCGTCATTCCGAACGTCAGCAAGAGCCGGTTGCGCGACTGCCGGAAGGTCCGGTCCACCTTCTCCTTGCCCGCGTTTAACTGCACTTCGTTGAGCGATCCGATCTGGTCGGCGATGGCCAGCATCGACCGGCGACGCTCGAAGACTTCGTTGCGCAGCCGGTTTCCAGCCTTCTGGCGCTGTGCGGCGTCCCAGTGAAACACCGGCTCGAGCACGCTCCAATACGATGCCAGCTCGGTGGTCAGTATGTGAAACGGCTGCGCTTCCTGCGTATTCAACAGGCGGCGGTATCGCTCGAGTTCCAGATCCATGTCGTTGCGCGTTTCCTGCAACGAGTAGCGGTGGCCCTCGGCTTTCCCGCTCTCCGGTTCCATCAGGTAGTCGCGGACGTAGGTTCCGGAAACGTAGAGATCGGCGCGGATCCGTTCGAGCACTTGTGTGCGCAAGAGGAAGTCCTCGCGGATCCTCTCGTTCTGGTCTTGAATCTGCTGCTGCGCCTGGATGACGTCGAACGCCGAAAACACCATCAGGAGCAGCAAACCGCCGAAACCGGCCATCAGGATCAGCCGGCTGTGAGGCACCAGGCGGGATCCCCGCCAGGTTCCGGACTCTATTTCCATCTTCTTCTATGGTATCGCGCACGCTACAATCGTTGGTTTGAAGCTGGCTCTGATCGGATACGGCAATGTGGGCCGGGCGTTGGCGCGGCTGGTGCGGCGGAAAAAGCGCGAATTTCCTTTCACCATCACCGGCATCCACACCCTGCGCCACGGTACCGCGGCCGATCCCGCCGGCCTGCCCGCCGAGCCCGTCTTCGGGACGCGCGCCGGCTCCATCGAAGAGTTCCTGGATGCGGCCCGCGCCGACGTTGCCGTTGAACTCACCACGCTGAACCCGTCCGACGGCGAGCCCGCCATCTCGCACATCCGCGCCGCCTTCGCCCGCCGCATGCACGTCGCCACCGCCAATAAGGGCCCCATCGCGCACGCATACGCCGCTCTACGCGAGGAAGCGCTCCGCGCCGGCGTCGGCTTCCGCTTCGAATCGGCCGTGATGGATGGCGCTCCGGTCTTTAACCTCTGGCGCCACACCATGCCCGGCGTCAAAGTGCTGGGCTTCGCCGGTGTGCTCAATTCGACTTCGAAGGTGGTGATCGAGACCATGGAGCGCGGCGGCTCTTTCAATGATGGCCTCGCCGCCGCCCGCGCCCTCGGAATTACCGAGGCCGACGGCGCCTTTGACGTGGAAGGCTGGGACTCCGCCGCCAAGACCGCCGCACTCGCCAACGTCCTGATGGACGCGCGCACCACGCCGCAGCAGGTCTCGACGCGAGGCATCGGCCGCCTCACTCCCGAGCGCATGCGCGAGATCATGGCCGAGGGCAAGACCGTCCGCCTGGTCAGCCGCGGCCGCCGGACTGCTACCGGAGTTTCGCTGCGCGTCCGCGCCGAGGTGCTCGACCGCGCCGACGTGCTCGCCTGCACGCCGGGTACGTCGAACCTGATCCTGTTCCACACCGACCTGATGGGCACTTTCGGAACCATCTCAATTGACCCCGGCGTGGAGCAGACCGCCTATGGCGTATTTGCCGACCTCGTCAACATCTGTCGCGGAGATATGATTGCCTTATGAAACGGACGTTGGCATTTCTGTTGTTGCTCGGTGCCCCGGTGTGGGCGGCGGAGAAACAACTGTTCAATGGCAAGGATCTCAGCGGCTGGGCGCGCATCCCGCGGCATGAGAACGCTCCCGCCGGTCAGGCTCCCGGCTTCATGGTGAAAGACGGCATGCTGGTGAGCCTGCCCCAGACGCCCGAAGACGACCTCTGGTACACGCGCGGAAAGATCGGCAACGCCACGCTGCGGGTGGTCTACAAAGTGTCTGACCGCATCGCCAATTCAGGTGTCTTCACGCGGATTCCGATCGTGCCGAAGTCCGAGGACGACGCGATCAACAAGGGCATCGAAGTGCAAATCGATGAATCCGGCGACGATTACCATTGCACCGGCGTCCTCTACTCGATGACCAAGGCGTTGGCGCGTCCCTACAAACCCGCGGGCGAATGGAACACGCTCGAGATCACGATGAAGGGTCCGCGGACGATCGTAAAGCTGAACGGCGTGCTGGTCATCGATTATGACGGCAAGTCGCCCGTGCCGCCGAAGAAGGGCCAGTACGAGCCAGACCGCGGCCCGCGTCCCAACACCGGCTACATCGCCATCCAGCACCACGGCGGTCCCGCCACTGTGTGGTTCAAAGAGATCGCGCTGATTCGGTAAGTGCCAGATCAGGTTTGTCCTGTTGGTAAATTAAACACTTTATTTTAAGTAAGTTGGTGTTGCAAACTAGTAGGCAGCTACAGGAATGAGCCAAGCGTGGACCAACTCGCAAGTCTTCGGAACCGGCCAATCGCCTACTACAACATCGATGGTGTAGGCGAACTGGGCATCGGCTTCATGTGTCTCGGTTATGCACTGCTTCAGTGGCTGCAGATCAGCACTCCGCCGCATTCCGTCTGGAACCGGATATACACGCTCTTCATTTATGTCGGCGTGATGGTCGCGGTCATCCACTACGGAAGCAAAGCGATCAAGGAGCACATCACCTACCCGCGCACGGGATTCGTCGAATACCGGCGCCGGAAGACCCTCTGGTTGCCGATGGCGGTTGCGGTGTTCGTTTCGATCGTGGCGGCTTCGGCGCTATTCACCGCGATCCGCGGGCATTGGAATCTGACAACGCCCGCCTCGCTTTTCGGACTGGTGCTCGCGGCGGCTTATGCCCACGGTATTGCGAGGACGGTCCGGTGGAAATGGATTGTGGCCGGCGCGGTCGTAGCAGGCTCGCTGGTGATTGCCTTCCTCCCGGCAGAGGTGGTTGGCGCCCTGGCTGACCAATCATGGATCACCCAACACGCTGGCGCCCAGCTCGTGGCAGCATCGCTGCTCACGATGCTGCTCTACGGCACGGCGTTGATGATCTCGGGCGGCATCAGTTTCTGGCTTTATCTCAGGCATACCGAGGCTCCCATTCCGGAAGAACGATGAACCAGCGGATCCGCGTGATCTCCGAACTCGATCGCGTCATCCACGAGCCGGGGCGGCTGATGATTGTCGCCTTGCTCTCCGCTGTCGAGAAGGCCGATTTCCTCTACCTGCTGCACGAAACGGGCATGAACAAGGGCACGCTTTCGAGCCATATTTCCCGGCTGGAAGAGGCGGGCTACGTCGTTGTGGAGAAGACCTATCGCGGCAAGGTGCCGCTCACGGTGCTTCACCTGACCGATGCCGGCCGCGCGGCCTTCGAACAGTATCGTCGCAAGCTTAAAGACGCGCTCTGACAGGCCGCAGGGCATCGCGACCGGCATGTTAGACTCGGCCCATGAACGTGCTGGACTGGCTGCTCGACTCCGACCCCGCCATCCGATGGCAGGTGTTGCGCGATCTCGCCGAGGCGCCGCCGGAAGCGGTCGCGGCGGAGCGGGCCCGTGTCGCGACCGAAGGATGGGGCGCCCGGATTCTGGCCTTGCAGGGCGAAGACGGCCTGTGGGCGGGAGGCGCCTTGTTCCCCGCGCGGAGGAGCGAACTGCCCAAGGGCCAACCCTGGACCGCCACGGCCTACAGTCTCGTTTCGCTGCACGATTTCGGTGTCGATCCCCTCTGTGACCGGGTTCGCCGGGCCGTGGCGCAGGTCCGGGAACATTGCCGCTGGGAGCATGCCGGCCAGCCATTCTTTAGCGGCGAGGTCGAGCCGTGCATCAACGGGATGACCGTCGTGCTGGGCGTCTGCTTCGATCAGGATGTCGATGGTGTGGTCGCGCGGTTAGCTAGTGAGCAACTCGAGGACGGCGGGTGGAACTGCGAGGCGGAGAACGGCTCGGTCCGCTCGTCCTTCCACACGACGATTCGAGTTCTGGAAGGCTTGTTGGCCCACGAGCGCGCAACGGGTGGCTCGGCGGAATCCATCGCGGCGCGCCGCCGGGGTGAGGAGTACCTGCTCGAACGGAAGTTGTTCCGGCGCAAGAGCACCGGTGATGTCGTAGACCCGGCGTGGCTCGAATTCTCGTTTCCGACCCGCTGGCACTACGATGTGCTGCGTGCTCTGGAATATTTCCGGGCGGTTGGCGATCCGCCGGACCGGCGCATGGATGAGGCAATCGATCTGCTCCACTCCAAGCGGCAATCCGATGGCACCTGGCTTCTGGAAAACACCCACCCTGGCGCCATTCACTTCCTGTTCGACGATGGCGACGGCCTGCCCAGCCGGTGGAACACGCTCCGCGCTATGCGGGTCCTCCGTTGGTACGAGCAAGGCCGGTAGGCGTCAAAGTGAAGCATCGAGCGTGTGCGCGCCGTAGGCGGAAAATGCGGGGTCGGCTGTGAGGATCGTCAGGTCCTCGCATTGCGCCTGTGCGATGAGCATCCGGTCGAATGGATCGCTGTGATGCGGCGGCAAATGCCTCACAGCGAATGCATGACGGAATTGAATCGGCAGTGGCTGAAATCCGGCCGCAAAGAGTTCGGGTATCGACTCTTCGGGGTTCGCATCGAGCCGGAGGCGCCCGATCGCCGCTTTGATCGACATTTCCCAGATGGAAACTACGCTGAGAAAGATATTCGCGGCCGGGTTGCGAATGGCTGCGCGTGCACGTTCTCCCAGTTTGGCGCTGTCCTCAAGCCACCAGATGAGTGCATGAGTATCGAGCAGGAGGCTCATTCGTCGACTCCGAAGCCGTGGAGAATCTCTGACGGCAAAGGTGCGTCGAAATCGTCACTGATCCAGACTTTATCTTTCCAAACTCCGAGGGTGCTTTCGACCCCCTTCTTCTTCTCGAGCGGCACCAGGCGGGCCACGGGTTTGCCGGCTTTGGCGATGATGATCTCTTCCCCTGCCGCCGCTTCTTCCACGAGGCTGGAGAGGTGGGTCTTCGCAGCGTGGATATTGACGGTTTTCATTGGACTAAGCTTAGTTTAGTCTATCTTGGAATCGAGCGCAAATTTGTAGATTAATGAAAGTCGTGCGACTCGGCCGTCGCGCCGGCGCGCAGTCCTTCCACTTTCCCGGCTTTCACGGAAATGACGCCGTCCAGATTCTGCAATACCCCTTCGATCAGCAGGAACGGCTCGCCCAGTACCTCGAACTTGTAGCGGTCGAACGTGGCAGGGGTGATGATCGCGTTCATGATGCCGGTCTCGTCTTCCATGCTGAGAAAGACGAAGCCCTTGGCTGTCCCCGGCCGCTGCCGCACGATCACTGAGCCGGCGATCCGGACCACGCGGCCGTTGCGCACCTGTGCGAGATCGATCGCCCGCTTCACGCCCAGCGCGTCCATTTCGGCGCGCCGCCACGTCATGGGGTGGCGGCCTACGGTCAGGCCGGTGCCGCGGTAATCGGCCCACAGGCGCTCCTCGGTATTCATGGCGGCCAGGGGTGACGGCTGGCCTATCTCTTCGAGCGGCTCGAGCAGAGGCCCCACCGGCAGGATGGCGCGCTGCGCCTGCCAGAGGGCGTCGCGGCGATGGAGGCGGTCGAGCGAATTCAGCGCCCCGATTTCCGCCAGCCGGTTGATCTCGTCCTTGCGCAACTGCGGGACGCGCAGCGCCAGATCGTCCACGCTCGAAAACGGGCGCCGGACGGCGATCGCACGGCCGGCCTCTTCGCGCAGGCCTTTGGCATAGCGGAGACCCAGGCGCAGGTGCGGATATTCGACCGTGCAATCCCAATCCGACACCGCCACGTCCACCGGCAGCACCCGCAGGCCGTGGCGCTGCGCATCTTTGATCAGGATCGCGGGCGAATAAAATCCCATCGGCTGGTTGTTCAGCATGGCGCAGGTGAAGGCCGCCAGGTAGTGGCACTTGAGATACGCGCTGGCATAGGCCAGCAGCGCAAAGCTGGCGGCATGCGACTCCGGAAAGCCGTAGAGCGCGAACGAGACGATCGAGCGCACGATATCCTCCTGCGCTTTGCCCGTGATGCCGTTGCGCGTCATGCCCTCGCGCAGCTTCACTTCGATCTCTTTCATCCGCGCTTCGGAGCGCTTGAAGCCCATGGCGCGCCGCAGTTCTTCGGCCTGCCCGCCGGTGAATCCGGCCGCGATCATCGCCATCCGCAGCAACTGTTCCTGGAAGAGCGGGACCCCCAGCGTCCTTTGCAGCACGGGTTCGAGCGATGGGTGCAGGCAGTCCGGCTTTTCGCGGCCCTGCCGCCGGTTCAGATATGGATGCACCATCTTCCCGACAATCGGCCCCGGCCGGATGATCGCCACCTGCACCACGATGTCGTAGAACCGCTTCGGACGCATGCGCGGCAGCGACGACATTTGCGCGCGGCTCTCCACCTGAAACATGCCGATGGTGTCGGCGGTTTCGAGCGCGCGGAAGACGGCCGGGTCGTCGGGCGGCAGGTGCGCCAGGTCCACCTCCTCGCCGTAGACTTCGGGAATGAGCTTCAAGGTGTCTTCGATCACCGCCATCATGCCCAGGCCCAGCAGGTCCACCTTGACGATGCCGAGATCGGCGCAGTCTTCCTTGTCCCACTGCACCACCACGCGGCCCGGCATGGACGCGGGCTCGAGCGGCACCACGGAATCGAGATCGCCCTGGCAGATCACCATGCCGCCCGAGTGCTGGCCCAGGTGGCGCGGCAGGTCCTGCGCCATGCGGTAGATCTCGAAAAACTTGCGCACGCGCGGATGGCTCAGGTCGAAGCCGGCTTCGCGGAACTGACGCTCGGTGGTGTCCTTGGGGTCCTTCCACTCCCAGGCGCGCACCAGGGTGCTCAGCCGCTCGACCGAGGTGATCTCGAAGCCCAGCGCCTTGCCCACTTCGCGCGCGGCGGAGCGGCCCCGGTAAGTGATGACGTTGGCCGTCATGGCGGCGCCCAGCTTGCCGAAGCGCTGGTAGACATACTGGATGGCGCGCTCGCGCTTGTCGCCGCTGGGGAGGTCCATATCGATATCGGGCCACTCGCCGCGTTCTTCGGAAAGGAAGCGCTCGAAGAGCAGGTCCATGCCCACCGGGTCCACCGCGGTGATCCGCAGCGCGTAGCAGACGGCGCTATTGGCGGCCGACCCGCGTCCCTGCGCCAGGATGTCGTTTTCCCGGCAGAATCGCACGATGTCCCAGACGATCAGGAAGTAGCCGGGCAGCTCCAGCTTTTCGATCATCGCCAGCTCGCGCTCGATCTGCCGCCGCGCGCGTTCGTGATAAGGCCGGTAGCGCAGCCGTGCGCCCTCGTCCACCAGGCGTCGCAGAAACGACATCTGGGTATGGCCTTCGGGCACGGGATAGCGCGGAAATTCATACCCCAGGTCGGCAAGCGTGAACTGCAGGCGCGCGGACACTTCCGCGGTGCGCGCGACGGCTTCGGGCAGGTCGGCGAACAGGCGCGCCATCTCGGCGGGCGTCTTCACGTGCCGCTCGGCATTGCGCTCGAGCAGCCGGCCGGCGGTGGCCAGAGTCACGTGGTTGCGGACGCAGGTCAGCACGTCGAGCAGTTCGCGCTGCGGCGGAGTGGCGTAGGCGGGGCCGTTGGTGGCCACCACAGGGATGCCCAGCCGCCTCGCCTGTTCGAGAATTGCCTGGTTTTCGGCCTCTTCGTCGCGGTGGTAGTGGCGCTGCAGTTCGGCATAGAGGTTGCCGCGTCCGAAAATGTGGAGCAGCCGCTCGTCGGGATGCCGGGTGAGGCAGATCAGGCCGCGCGCGAATTCGGCGAACTCTTCGAGCGTAGCCGCACCCTCGCCTTTGGGCGCTCGCAGCTTCATGCGGGTGACCAGCCGGCAGAGATTGCGGTAGCCTTCGCGCGATTCCACCAGCAGCGGGTAAGTGAGCCCGTTAGTGCAGGTGATCTCCGAGCCGATGTGCGCGCGGATGCCGGTCTTCTTCGCGGCCAGGTGGAAGCGCGGCGAGCCGTAGACGCCGTTGCGGTCGACCAGCGCCATGGCGGGCATGCCGGATTGCGCGCAGGCGCCGGCGAGTTCTTCGGGCACCGAGGCGCCTTCGAGAAAGCTGAAGCCCGAGCGCGCGTGCAGCTCGACGTACTCAGTCATAGCTGCCCCCCACGAACCAGCCGCGCGGTTCGCAATAGATGCGGTAGAGCGCGCCGTTGGAGAGCGCCACGTCCCATTCGTCGCGCGACCAGGGGTCGGCCGTCCACCAGTCGCCCGACGTGCGCCATGGTCCGGCCATTTCGATTACGCGCCCGCGAATCCCAGCCGCGGCCACGAAGTTGGGCTGGCCGGAAGCAAGCTCCACGCGGGCAAGCAGTGCCGGCCGGTAAATACGAAAGGCCAGGTAGGGTAGGCCTCCTGGCCTGCCCAGCGTGCGAAGCGCGCCTTCGGCGCGTGGGCAGGCCAGGAGGCCTACCCTACTTTCCATACGAAACGCTTCGGGGCGGTGCGTATCCACCAGCTCCGGCGTTCCCACCCGGCCTTCGCCCACCACGGCCTGAATCCTTGCCAGCGTCAGTTCCAGCCGCACCGGCTCGGGCGCCGCCAGCACGAACAGCCCGCCTTGCGCCGCCTGCGGCTTCACCGGATTCACTCCCATCCACACTTCCACCACCGGAGCTTTCGGCGGATGCGCCTCCAGATCCAACTGCAACAGCTTCAAAAACGCCTTGGTATCGAGCGACGGCACCGGCAGCCGCAGTGTTCGCTCGTGCGCCGTCCGGTCTTCGAGTTTCAACCGCAGACGCAGTTCGTCGGTCGCGAGAGCCCGCGCCGCCAGCCGCGTGGCCAACCCGTTGATCAGCCGTGCCAGCACGAACGCCAGAGGCTCCAGCAGGTCCACCGGGTAGTCCAGCTCGATGATTTCCTCGAAGCGCGGTGCATCTTCGAGCGGCAGCAGCTTGCGCTCGGTCTCGCCGCGCGCCAGTTCGCGCAGCCGCAGCCCTTCCGGCCCCAGCCGCTCGGCGATCCCCAGCGGCGGCAGCGCGGCCAATTCCTGGAAGCGCCGGATGCCCCACCGTTCCAGCGTCTCCAGCAATTCGGGCGAGGGCGCCAACAGCGTGAGCGGCAGCGGGCCCAGATATTTGCCTTCGTCGCCCCGCGGCAGGATGCTGACTCCGCGGAAGCCCCGTGCGGCGCAAATGGCTGCGTCCGGATTATCGGCCAGCGCCAGGTTCGTCTTCACTCCGGTCTCCGAGGCCCTCCGCATCATGGCCGCCGCCACGTCCTGCGGCAGCCCGAAGAGCCGTTCGAGCCCCGCGGCGTCGAGCGTGACCGTATCGGGCGCGGTCTGCTCCACCGTGGGGGAGAACTCGAAGGCCAGAGCGGTCAGATCGCCCTGGCCGTGAAGACAGGCGAACATATCCTGCTCCGATCCGTGGATTCGACCCGCACCCGCAAACCACGCAGCAGTCGGCCGGGGCCCGCGCCCGACCAGCCCGCCCGCTCCCGCTGGCATTCGAGTTGCAGCGAGGCGCAAGTTTTGGCATTCGACCGCCGCGCCACCGCCAGCAGCACGGTGGGGGTATGCTCCACGGCACGCCGCAGGCGAAACCACGAAGTCAGCGAAATGCGCCGCGCCGTTTCGGGCGAAGTATCCCCCAGGTCGAGGATCACCAGGCCGAAGCCCCCGCCTTGAATCAGCAGATCGGCGGCCTTCAAGGCATGTTCGGCATTATGCGCCGATCGCACCCAGACCAGCTGCGGAAGCTGCACTCCGGCCGTGGCCGCCGAAGCCGGGTCGAAGGCATCTTCGGCATCCACCAGGGCGCAGGTTTCCTCCCGCGCGGTGGCTTCCGCCAGGGCCGAAAGCATCAAGCTGGTGCGACCCGAAGAGGCTGGCCCGAAGATTTCGGTCAGGCAGCCGCGGGGGATCCCGCCAATGGCGGCGTCGATCTCCGGCACCCCCGAGGGCACGCGCTCCGGCTCCGGCCGCGCCTGCCAGTCTAGGTGTCCCCCCAGAACCGATTCGAACCGAAGCTTGAGAACCGCCCCACGCATATTCGCCTATTCTTCGCCTTGCACTTTATTTTTACAGGGGGAGGTGGGGAGATGTCAATGAGTACGGCAAACTATGTAGAAGCAGCGTTCCTTTTGTAAACCCTTTACAATTCCCACCGTTTCACCCCTCTCAGACGTCTCCATTCCATGTAGCATTAGAGACATCTCGCAGAGGGGGTCCGTATGTTTAAACGAAAGAGTTTTGCCATTCCGTTGCTCTTTCTGGCAACGGTCGTTACCATTTCAACCAGTCTCGTATTTGCACAATCCACCGGCACCATTCAGGGCACGGTCGTCGACGCCACCGGCGCGGCAGTACCGGGAGCTACGGTAGACGTACGCAATATTGCCACCGGCCAGCAACGCGCTACCACCACTGACGCTGCCGGAGTTTATTTCGTGCCGTCCCTGCCGGTCGGCACCTATCGAGTCGATGTCAAATCGCCGGGCATGCAGCCCATAGCGGCGACGAACCTCGAACTATCCGTTGGAAGCACGGTGAAGCAGGATTTCGCTTTGAAGTTAGCGTCCACTACGGAAACCGTGGAGGTTGCCGCCACCGCACCCGTGATCGATGCCTCAACGGTATCGGTGGGGTCCGTCGTCAATCAGCGCACGGTCCAGCAGATCCCGCTCAACGGGAGGCATTTTGTGGATCTGGCCCTGCTGATCCCGGGATCCGTCACGCCGCCGGCGAACGGGTTTCTGACAGCGCCGCTTCGCGGCCAGGGTTCCTTCTCGTTCAATTCGGCGGGCGCTCGGGAAGACAGCGTCAACTTCATGGTGAACGGCATCAACCTGAGCGATCCGAACCAGAACCAGATCACCTTTCAGCCCACCATCAACACGGTGGAGGAGTTCAAGGTAGACAACCAGACGTTCAGCGCCGAGTACGGGCGCAATTCGGGATCGATCGTCAATATTGCCACCCGGGCGGGTGAGAATCAGTGGCACGGCGAGGCCTACGAATACATGCGGAACAGCTTCCTCGATGCCCGCAATTTTTCGAACCCGACGAATGTCACCTCCGCGGGTTCGCTGGTGCCGAACCTGCAATCGCCGTTCATCCGGAACCAGTTCGGCGGCGACGGCGGCGGAGCCATCCTGAAAGACAGGCTGTTCACATTTCTGAGCTTTGAAGGCCTGCGCCAGCGGCAGTCGGTTCCGCTTTCGGCGACGACGCTTTCCGCCGCGCAACGCGCCCAGGCTCTATCGTCGAGCGACTCCATGGTGCAGAGCCTTCTGCCGCTGATTCCGCTGCCGAATTCAGGCACAAACCAGTTTGCGGCTTCGGCCGTGGCTCCGGTGAACATCGAGCAGGGCACTGCGAATGTGAGCTACATCTTCTCGCCGGCCAACCGCCTCAATTTCTACTACGCCACCCAGCGGGATGAGCGCAACGAGCCGCCTTCCACGGACGGAAACAGCTTTCCCGGCGGCGGCGACCAGCGCAACGGCAACCGCCAGTTGCTGACGCTTAACGAGACCTGGACGATCACGTCCTCGCTGGTGAACGAAGCGCGGCTGGGCTTCAACCGCATCCACATCACTTTTGACGCCGACAACACCGGCAGTGCGTCCACTTACGGTATCAACAGCGGCGTCACCGCGCCGATCGGGATTCCGCAGATCACGGTCAGCGGCAACTTCACGTTCGGCGGCATCGGTGGATTCCCACAAGGCCGAGGCGATAACGTCGGGGTTGTTTCCGATACGCTGAGCTGGGTGCATGGCCGCCACACCGTCAAATTCGGCGGCGAGTTCCGGCGCCAGAATTCGGACAACTTTTCGTATACGCCCGGCACCTTCAGCTTCGCGAATATCAACGCATTTCTGGCGGACCAGGCAACCGGGTTTTCGGCGAACACATCCAACCGCTCCAACCGGACCTACGGTTCCGCGATGGGCGCGTTCGTCACCGATAGTTGGAAGATGACCCAGGCCCTCACCGTAAACCTGGGCCTGCGCTACGACTGGTATGGCACCCCCACTGAAGCCCAAAACCGCTTCGTTGTTTTCGATCCGGTGACGGACACGCTGCAACCCGTTGGACAGGGCGGGTCCGGCCCCAGCCAGGCATACAACCAGAGCGCCCTCAACTTCCAGCCGCGCATCGGCCTCGCCTGGGATCCTTTCAAGAACGGCAAGACGGTCATCCGCAGCGCCTATGCGATCATGACGGATCAGCCGACAGTGGGCCTGGTGACAGGTCTTGCCGCTAATCCGCCGAATGCGTTTCCGATCTCGTTCGCGCCCTCGGCGTCGGTGCCGTTCGTCACGCTCGGCAACGCCTATCCGCTGGCTTCGGGCAGCGTCTCTCCGGTCTCCGTGGCACATAGTTACCAGGACGCCTATGTGTCGGAGTGGAATCTCAACGTCCAGCAGCAGTTTGCGGACAACTGGGGCCTGATGGTGGGGTACTTCGGCAGCAAGGGGTCGGACCTCAATATCGAACGCAACTACAATCAACCGACCGGCGGTGTCCGGCCCTATTCCACGCTGGCTGCGAACAGCCCCATCGATCCGGGCATGCCGCTCTCCAACATCCTGGTATACGAGAGCGTAGGCAACTCCAACTACAACGGGCTCTGGGTGACGGCGCAGAAGCGCTTCGCGAAGGGACTTCAGTTCAACGCGTCCTACACCTTGTCGAAATCGATCGACGACAATTCGCGCAATCAGCAGGGGCTGACCGTTCAGAACAGCTACAATCTGCGCGGAGACCGCGGTCTTTCGGACTTCGACGCGCGGGACCGCTTCGTGCTGAACGGCATCTACGAGCTGCCGTTCAAGGGCAATCGCCTCAAGGAAGGCTGGAGGGTGTCGCTCATCGAAACGGCGCAGACCGGCAATCCGATCAACTTCCATCTCTCGAACACTTCTTTCGCCGGCGCGGCCGTGCTCCGGCCGAACGTGACGGGGCCGGTCACCACGGGCTTCAGCCCCGCTACGAACGGGAGCGCCACGTCCGTTACCTATATCCAGAACCCGGGGGTTTTCGTCAATCAGGGCACGACCGCCGGTACCGTTCTTGGGTTTGGAAACCTCGGCCGGAACGTGGTGACCGGACCGGGCTTTTTCAACTTCGATCTGTCGGTGGCGAAGACCACCAGGATTACGGAAAGGCTGAACTGGGAATTGCACGTCGACGCCTTCGATCTCCTGAATCAGACCAACTTCACGCAGCCGGTTTCGACGGTCGGTTCCTCTACATTCGGTTTGATCACGGGCGGTACGCGCTTCCCGGCCGGTGATGGCGGTACCTCGCGGCAGTTGCAACTGGCGATGAAATTCACTTTCTGACGGATCCAATTGCGTAAGGTCGAGGGACAGCCCTCGGCCTTACGCGAGAACTTCATTGAGGGGCTGGACCTTCGCGCCGATTTCTGCTACTAACTTTTTAGTATTAGTCGGAACGGAGGATGAGCTAATGTTCCAGGACGTCTTGTACGGCCTACGGACCATGGCGAAAAGCCCCGGGGTTACGGCGGTTGCCGTGATCACACTGGCTCTCGGCATCGGAGCCAACACCGCCATGTTCAGCGTGATGGATGCGGTGCTGTTGCGGCCGCTGGCCTACCGCGATCCGGACCGCCTGGTCACGATCCTCGCGCAGTTGCCCAGCCGAAACATCTTCGGCGCTTTTATCGAATACAACACGTACGGAGAATGGTGGAAGGCGCGCAGCCAGTCGTTCGAATCGATGGCGGCGTATACACCCGGTTCGATCAACCTGACGTCGGGCAGCGAGCCCGAGCGTCTGCTGGTCTACCGCGTCAACGCAGGCTTCACCGGGATGGCCGGGCTCCGGCCGCTCGCCGGGCGCGATTTTCTGCCGGAGGAAGACCGGCCGGACGGCCCGAAAGTCGCGATCCTCGCCCACCGCCTGTGGCAGCGGCGCTTCGCCGGCGACCGCGCCCTGATCGGGCGGCAGATCTCGCTCGACCGCGCCAGTTACACGGTGGTCGGCATTCTGCCGCCGGAGTTCGATCTATACGGCGATGAGGTGGATGCGTATCTGCCGATCGCCGCCAGCACGGCGCGCGCGCCGGGGATGCCGTCGGTTGGAGTGCATGCGCGCCTGAAGCCCGGCGTGACGCTGGCGCGGGCGCAGGCGGAAATCGACAGTCTCTGCCGAGCCTGGGTCGACCAGTATCACTACCCCAACGACTGGGGGGCACGCGTGTGGAGAGTGCGAGATTACGCGGTGCGCACCGTACGGTCGAGCGTCATCGTGATGGGCGTGGCGGTGGCCCTGGTGTTGCTGATTGCGTGTGCCAACGTAGCCAATCTGCTGCTGGCGCGCGCCGGGGCGCGGCAGAGGGAGATGGCGATCCGCTGCGCGCTCGGAGCCAGCCGGTGGCGTGTGGTGCGGCAACTGCTGACCGAGAGCGCTCTGCTCGGCATGGCCGGAGCGCTGCTGGGTCTCGCGACGGCATGGGCGGGCGTGCGCGCGCTGGCGGCCGCCAAGCCATACCTGCCGTTCCAGAAATCGGCGGCGGTGGATGGGCGCGTGCTCGCGTTCACTCTGGCTGCCGCGGTTGCGACCGTGCTGCTTTTCGGACTGGCTCCGGCGCTGGCCGCGGTTCGCCCCGGAGTGGCCGCTAATCTCAAGGAGGGTGTGCGCGGCGGAGGCGAAGGAATCCGCACCAGCCGTTTCCGCGGCGTCCTGGTGGCGGGAGAGGTGGCGCTGGCGTTGCTGCTGGCGATCGGAGCGAGCCTCATGATGCGTAGCATGGCGCGGCTTTCCGCGGTGGACCCCGGCTTCCGGTCCGACCACGTCTGGAAAGGCTTCGTGACCCTGCGCGGCGAAAACTACACCGAACCGGTCAAGCGCGTGAACTTTTACCGCGCGCTGACTGCCAAGGCCGCGGCCATTCCGGGGGTGACCGGCGTGGGGCTTACCTCCCACCTGCCGTTCGGCCACTCCAAGACCGGCTCCAATGTCGCGATCGAGGGCGCTCCTCCGCCCAAACCGGGCGAGGCGACCATCGTGTTCAGCCGGACCGTGGACACGGGCTACTTTCCCGCTCTTCAGGTGCGGCTGGCGCGCGGGCGTTTCTTCGATGAGCACGATCCTCCGGGACATCCCGTAGCGATCATCAATGAAGCTTTCGCACGGAAGGGTTGGGGCAGCCAGGACCCCGTGGGTAAGCGTTTCGGCGACGGCCGTCCGGACCACTGGATGACCGTGGTGGGTGTGATCCACAACCTGCGGCAGGATTCGCTCGACCAGGATCCCGACCCCGAATCCTACATGCCCTACACGCAGACACCCGGGCCGACGATGGCGCTGGTGGTGCGTTCCGCCGGCGATCCGGAGCGACTCGCGCCGGCCATCCGCAAGGCTGTTCGGGAAATCGACAAAGAGCTGCCGCTGGCCGATGTCGGCCTGCTGGCGGAGAACGTCGCCCAATCCACGCGGTCGCGGCGCTTCTCCACGTGGGTGCTGGGCGGTTTCGCCGCGCTGGCACTGCTGCTGGCGGCGGTGGGGATCTACGGCGTGATCTCCTATTCGGTGGCGCGGCGCACGCATGAAATCGGCGTCCGCATGGCGCTGGGCGCGGAGCGCGGCCGTATCGCCGCGGCGGTGGTGGGGCGCGCGCTGCTGCTGGCTGCGATCGGTGTCGTGCTGGGCGTGGCCGGAGCCATCGCACTCACTCGCCTGCTGCGCTCGATGCTCTTCGGCGTGAGTCCGACCGACCCGCTGACCTTCGCCGGGGCGTCGTTGTTCCTGCTCGCCGTCGCAGCGCTGGCGGGATACATTCCCGCGCGGCGTGCCGCCGGCATCGATCCCGGCATCGCCCTGCGCGAGGAGTAAATTAGCCGGCAGTAGTCAGCACGCGCGGAGCGGGAGACGCTTTCTGCCCCTTCGCACCCGCGGAGAGTAGGGGAAAGACGGCCTGAAAGACCGAGCCGGCATTCTCCTTGCTGGAGACCGAAAGAGAGGCCTGGTGTACCTTGGCGATCCACAACGCGATGGCCAGCCCCAGGCCGGACCCTTCCACACGGCCGCGCGACGGATCGGCGCGGTAGAAACGCTCAAAGATGTGCGGCAGATCCGCTTCCGAGATCCCGATGCCGTTGTCCTCGACGGTCACGATCGCGCGGTCTCCGGCAGTCGTCACCGCGATCCGGACCCAGCCCGGCGCCGGCGTGTACTTCGCCGCGTTATCGAGGAGGATCCAGAGCAGCCGGTGCAGGCTGGGATAATCGCCGCATACCGTGGCGCCGACGGTTTCATCGATGGAGAGCGCCAGGGTATGGCCGCATTCTTCCGCCAGCATTCCGGCCTTCGGGGAGAGTGAGCGGACGACCTCCGCCAGGTCCACCGGTTCGAAGGCGAGCGGTGAATTTCCGGCATCGGCGCGCGCCAGCGTCAGCATGTCTTTTAGAAGGCCATTCGCCTTCCCGCATTCCTCGACGATCTCCTCGAAGGCCCTGCGGCTGGCGTCATCGATCCGGCGATTGCGCAGCGCGAGTTCGGCGGTAGTTCGGACGAACGATACGGGGTTCCGCAATTCGTGTGAAGCGTCTCCCGTAAAGCGCTTGATCTCGTTCACGGCCGATTCCAGGCGCGCGAGCATCTGGTTGCAGGTTTCCGAAAGCCGCTGCAGTTCGTCCCGCGTCTGCGGCACGGGCAGCCTTCCCGAGAGGCTAGAGACGCTGATCGACCGCGCGGCTGCCGTAATCTGATCCACCGGCCGGAGGGCGCGCCGGCTGAGCAGGTATCCGCCTAGCGCGGAAAGGGCTAGCAAGGCGGGAATGGTCCACGCCAGGCCGGCGGAGAAGGCGTTCATCACCAGGCGATTGCCTTCGAGCGGCGCCGCCACGCAGAGAACCAGTGACGGCGAAACTGAAGCTAGCGGCCGCGACAGAACTCGATACGGCTGTCCCTGAAAGACTGTCTCTTCGAAGTGGTCGCGATCGAGCCTGGAGGCCGCGGGCCAAGGAAACGCCTGCGAGGCCGCCGTAGGGGAGGGAAGCGCGCGTGTGCCATCGGGCCGGAAAACTTCGATCAGACCTCCTCCGGTGGCGTCCGCAAAAGCCTCAAATCTGCCGGGTGCGCTGCGCCGGCGGATCCGGCCGGGTTTCGTCGAGCAATTGAGCCAGGCGTGCGGCGCGCCTTTCGAGGGTATGGGACCGGCCGGCCGTTAGTGTGTGATCCAGGGAGAACCACATGACCGCGCCGAAAAGCACCAGTCCCGCGAAAAAAACGGAGGAGAACCACACAGTGAGCCGTACCGAAATCGATTCGCGAGCGATCAACAAGTTTCACTCCGAATGGAGTAACCCACGCCGCGGACAGTGTGCAGCAGCTCGGTCTCTCCAGGCTGTGTAATCTTGGAGCGCAAAGCGCGCACGAAGAAATACAGGTTCGCATCGCTCACTTCCGATGCCGAGCCCCATCCTTCTTCGATCAGTACTTCCCGCGGCACGACCATTCCGGCCCGCCGGATCAGTGTTTCGAGGAGCGCAAACTCGGTCCGGGTCAGGGATACGGTCCGCTCGCCGCGCTGCATCTGGTAGGTGGCCGGGTTGAGCCGCAGATCCTCGAACTGCAGGTCTGCCGGCTGGCTCACCGAGGCGCGCCGTGCCACGGCGCGAATTCGTGCCAGAAGCACGTTCAGCTCGAAAGGCTTCGTGAGATAATCGTCCGCTCCGAGGTCGAGCCCCCGCACGATGTCCGGACCCGAATCCCGCGCCGACACAATGATGACCGGCGTGTGGAAGCGCGCCTCGCGCAATTTTCGAAGCACGCTCAAGCCATCCAGGCGGGGAAGCATGATGTCGAGCAGGATCGCCTCGACGTCGGCCTTCAATCCGAGCTTCAGCGCTCGATCGCCGTCATGCGCGAGCAGGACCGAATGCCCTTCGCTTTCGAGGGCCCTGCGAAGCAGGTCGGCGGTATTCGCTCTGTCTTCAGCAATGAGAATACGAATATTCCAATGGTGCCGCGCGCCTGTTAATTTCCGATGACGATTCTGCGAAATTCACGCACCCGGGCCGATTGCTCAGATTGTCCTCAGACTCGGCTGCTCTAATGCCGTCGTAGCGCCTTCATTTCAACCCCGATGAAAGGAATGGTCTGAGGAATTCTCTATGCGTACTGCAAAAGTTTTGGTGATTCTGGTGATGGCAGGATTCGCCGCCCACGCCGCCGACGTCGCGGCCAAAGGCGCAATCGCCGGACGTGTGGTGGATAGTTCGGAAGCGATCCTCCAAGGTGCGCAAGTCCGGCTCTTACCGCTCGATCTGAAGGCGGTTAGCGATGCCCAAGGAGCGTTTTCGTTCCCGAACATCCCGGCGGGAAACTACCAGGTTCAGATATCGTATTTGGGATTTATACCCTTCGAAGCCGCCGCTCCAGTGACCGCCGGGCAGATCTTCCGGCTCGACGTGCACATGAAGGTGAGGTCCGTGAGCGAGCAGGTGATCGTAACCGCCGAGCGGCCGCGCGGAGAGGCGGAGTCCATCAACCGCGCGCGCTTCGCCGATAACATCCTGCAGGTCCTGCCGGCCGAGGTGGTCCGGTCGCTCCCGAACGCGAATGTCGCGGATGCCCTGGGGCGTCTGCCTTCCGTCACACTGGAGCGCATCGAAGGAGAGGGAGTATATGTGCAGGTTCGCGGCACCGAACCGCGGCTAACCAACGTCACCATCGACGGCATCACGGTGCCTTCGCCCGAGCCCACGGTGCGCCAGGTCCGCCTCGACGTCCTTCCGGCCGACCTGGTGGAATCGGTGGAGATCAACAAGACCCTGGCGCCCAATATCGATGGCGACGGAATCGGCGGCTCGGTGAACATGAAGACCAAGACCGCCGGCGAGTTTCCCACCGTCGAGCTTCACGGCCTCGGAGGCTACAACCCAATTCTCGGAGGCCGCGGCAACAGCGAATTCGGCGGCACGATCGGCCATCGTTTCGGACTGGAGAAAAAGCTCGGCATCCTGTTCGGAGGCACTTACGACTACAATGGCCGCGGCATCGATAACTTGCAGCCCTCGATCGATCCCACCTCCACTTTCAGCCGTCCGCTCTATACCAGCAACACCATACGCGAGTACCGCTACTATCGCAACCGCTGGGGCTTCGCCGGGAGCGGGGACTATAAGATCGGGCCGTTCTCCGACATCTACTTCCGCGGCCTGTACTCGAACCTGCAGGATTACGGCGACAAATGGTATTACTCGCCGGCCGCCTCCGGCAGTTCCAAGTTCTATACGTCGAGCAAGCGGCCGGATGTCTCGATTTCCAGCTATGCCCTGGGCGGCAGGCAGCAGTTCGCCTCCTCGCTGTTGCACTGGGAGGTGTCGGCGGCCTACTCCTACGAGCTCGATTCCGCTGGAAACCCCAAAGCGGACTTCTCCTGGATCGGCAGCAAGCTCACTTGCGGCTACGACCCTTCGGCTCAGACCGACCCGAACGTGCCCCATTTCGGAAATGGCTGCGACGGGGCGAATTCGCCGCTCGAGAATGCCACCAACTGGGGCTTCAAAGATATCACCACTTCGACCGGTAAGTCGGGACAGGTCAACCTGACTGCTTCGGTGTCGTATTCGGCCAACTACCGGATCGGCGGCCACTATGGGATCTTCGAGGTCGGCGGGAAGGTTCGCAATGACCATAAGTATCAGAACGCCACCGAAGATGTCTATGACGGCTGGAACGCCGCGGCGTATCCGATGACGCAGTTTTTGGGCGCCTTCAGCAGTAATAACTACTTCAACGGAGATTACTTCGGCGGTCACTATGGCCCGGTCTCCGATTTCAATAAACTGCAGACGTTCACTTTGTCCAACCTCGCAAGTTACCTCGACGGCTACAAGACCGCGGCGAACTCCTACCCCAATCTGTTTGGCTTGACGGAGCGGATCTTCGCGGGCTATCTCATGAACACCATGGATTTCGGGAAGCTGCACGTGGTGGCCGGCGTTCGCTTCGAAGGCACGCAGATGAATACCCGGGGTTACAATGTCCTCCTGTATCCCGCGGGGAGTAAGAACTGCACGGTCAGCA
This sequence comes from Terriglobia bacterium, assembly GCA_963796675.1. Classification (GTDB taxonomy): domain Bacteria; phylum Acidobacteriota; class Terriglobia; order Bryobacterales; family Bryobacteraceae; genus CAWCDJ01. Next base: position 380,559 of record CAWCMS010000003.1, on the reverse strand, counting down.
CGGGGTGCGGTGTGCCGGTGCCGGTTTCCAATAATCCGTCGTACGTGGATCCGCTGCCCAGCATCTCGCTGCGCTATCCGCTCAGCAAGGAGTCCGGCTTACGCCTGGTGTATGGACGCGGAGTCGCGCGGCCCGATGCGTATCAACTGGTGCCGTACATCACCGAGGACGATTCGAGCAACCCCGCGACGGTCGCCGTCGGCAATCCGAAACTGAAGCCTGCGCATGCGAACAACTACGATCTGCTCTACGAGCACTACCTGAACCCGGTCGGAATTCTACAGGCCGGGGTGTTTGCGAAGCAGCTCAGCAATACTCTGATCAACACGTCGTACACCGCCACCAGCGGCCTGTACCAGGGAGACCTGGTCTCGCAGTGGATCAACGCCAGCAATGCGCATCTGTACGGTTTCGAGATCGCCTACCAGCAACGGCTCTCGATGCTGCCATCCCTGCTCGGCGGCATCGGCATGTTTGCGAACTACAGCTATACGGCGTCGCGGGTCAACGCCATCCCCGGGCGCTCCGACAGTCCCGCGTTGCAGCGACAGTCTCCGCATACGTGGAATATCAGCCCGACCTATGACCGCGGGCGTTTCTCCGTGCGGGTGGGCCTGTCTTACAACGGCCCGTGCATTTATCAGTACTCCTACCAGACCGGGAGCGACGTCAGTCACCTCGGCCCCAACGGACCTTCGGGCGACGTGTATACACTGCCGCATCTGCAACTGGATGCGCAGGCCAGCATCCGCCTGGGGCATGGCTTGAGCGCGGTGGTCTACGGTCTGAATCTGACCGATGAAGTCTTCGGCTACTACTACGGCAGCCAGATCTTCGTCAATCAACGGGAATATTACAAGGCTACATATACCGCCGGCCTCCGCTATAGCTTCAATCATGAGAAATAAGTGGCTCCTCATCGCGCTCGCCGCATTCGCCGCCTGGCCCGCGGCCGCCGTTGGGCCCGGGCTGAAGTATGTCGTGATCGTCAGCCGTCACGGGGTCCGCGCGCCAACCTGGGAAGCCGAGCGGCTCAATGAGTACTCCGCGCAACCCTGGCCGGACTGGGATGCCGCTCCCGGCGAGCTGACGCCCCACGGCCGCGCGCACATCAAGCTGATGGGGGCCTATTACCGCGCCTGGCTGCTGGAGGAAGGCCTCATCCGGCCGGACGGGTGCGGCGACGCGGCCCGCATCTTCATCCACGCCGACTCCGACCAGCGTACCCGCGAGACCGGGCGCGCTTTCGCCGAATCGTTGATGCCCGGCTGCGGTGTCGCCGTCTCGGCAAAATCGGGGGGCAAGGACGCGCTCTTCGCCGGAGTGGGGAAGACGGATGCGGAGTTGTTGCAGAAGTCCATCCGGGCGCGTATGGCCGGCGGACCGGACGCTCTCGTCGCCCATCACCTTCCGGCATTCCAACTCCTGCAGTTCATCCTGACGGGCGGAAAAGCGTCTTCGCGGATGTTGCTCGAGCCTCCGGGCGGCGCAGCGGGGACGGGCGAGGATGCCGGCGCGGCGGTTCCCAAGCCGCTGGCAACAGCTTCGACGTTCAGCGAGGATTTTCTGCTTGAATACACCAACGGAATGCAGGGCCGCGATCTGGGGTGGGGGCGCCTGACGAAAGAGAATCTGCTCCAGGTGCTCGAATTGCACACGCTATATGCCGACCTGGCGCGGCGTACTCCCTATCCGGCGCGCGTCCGGGGCTCGAACCTGCTGGCGCACATTCTGCGTTCGCTCGAACAGGCGCAATCGGGTAATCCGGTGGCCGGAGCGTTGGGGAAACCGGGGGACGCGCTTTTGGTGCTGAGCGGCCACGATACCAACCTGTCGAACCTATCCGGGATGCTGGATCTTTCCTGGAGCATCAAGGGCGAGCAGCGCGACGACACTCCGCCGGGCAGTGCGCTGGTCTTCTCGTTGTGGTGCGACCGCGATGGCCAATACTCAGTCCGGACCGAGTTCGTAGCGTCGTCTCTCGATCAGATGCGCAACCTGGAGGCGATGACACTCAAGTCGCCTCCCTGGCGGCAGACGGTCCGGGTCCCCGGCTGCGGGACAGCCGGCAGCGACTGCGCCTGGCAGACCTTCGAGACAGTAGTGAAGAAGGCGATCGACCCGCGGTTTACCGTTGAGGAGCAGCCGGCTTCTCAGATGCGGTGAAAGGCCTTCAGGATCTCGCGCGTGGAATAGTGCATCGCGATCGGGCGCCCGTGCGGGCAGCTCATCGGGCAATCTGTCGCCGGCGAGTGCTCTTAGCAGCCACTCCATCTTGGCGAAATCCAGCCTGGTGTTGATCTTGATGGCCGCGCGGCAGGCGATCGACGCGCAGATGTTGCGCCGCAGATCGTCGAGAGAAGCGCCGCGGAATTCCTCTTCGGCGATTTCGAGAATCTCGAAGAGAATCCGTTCCAGGTCGGCGCCGCCGACGTTTGCCGGTGCGGCCTTGATGGCGATGGTGCGGTTGCCGAACGGCTCGGTTTCGAAGCCCGAGGCGTGCAGTTCGTCGGCGATCCGGGCGTAATCGATCTGCTGCTCCGGCGTCAATTGCAGGATCAGCGGCATCAGCAGGCGCTGCATCTCCACGCGGCCCGCGGAGCGCTGCTTCATCACCTGCTCGAAGAGGATGCGCTCGTGCGCCACATGCTGGTCGATGATCCACAGGCCGTCGCGGCCCGCGGCGATGATGAAGCTCTCGTGGATCTGTCCGAGCGGCCGGAGATCCGAGAGCACCGACAGCGACATCTCGGGCGCGGGAATCGCCTCGGGCGGAAATTCGCCATGCGCATCCAGCCGGCGCATCAGTTTACCGGAAGGCGGCGGACCCGGAGTCACTTCGATCGGCGGCGCCGTGAAATCGAGGCGCGGCGGAGGCGCGGCCGTCGCGCGCAGCGTGAACTGGGGCAGCGGAGGCTCCGCGCCGCCTGATGCGGGCGCAGCGGGCGCCGGCTCCAGACTGGGCTCGACCGCCTGGTCCTCGATCATCTGGCTGAATTCGGAGTACGGCAGCGCCGCGGCGGCTTGCGGCGGCGGCGACATCCGCGCCGCGGGAGAAAATGCCGGCGCCGGACGCGATTCCATCAGCCGTTCGCGCAAAGTGTCGCGCACGAAATCGTGAACGAACGACCCGTGGCGGAACCGCACCTCGGTCTTCGATGGGTGAACGTTGACGTCCACCTCCTCCGGGTCGCACTCGAGGAACAGCAGCGCAAACGGAAACGCCGACGCCGGCATCAGGTTGTGATAGGCCGAGGAGAGCGCGTGCAGCAGCAGGCGGTCGCGAATCAGCCGCCCGTTGACGAAGATGTAGATCGAATTGCGGTTGGCCTTCTGCACCTGCGGCCGCGAAAAGAAACCGTTCAGGCGGAAGGTGCGGGAAGGCGGCTCGTCGGGCTCTCTCTGGTATTCGGCCACGCCTTGCGAAGGCGCCACCGCGGGCGGCGGCAACAGCATCACCTTCTCCCGCTCGCCGATCTCCACCAGCTCCTCGAGCACCTGGCTGCCGAACACCTGGTAGACGCGCTCTTCCAGCGTCCCCACGGGCGTCACGTGCAGCAATTCGTTGGCACCGCTGGTCAGGTGAAACGTCTTGCCGGGATGCGCCAGGCTGTAGTGCGTCACCAGTGAAGCCATGTGCGCGAGCTCGGTCTGCTCCGTGCGGAGGAATTTCTTCCGCGCCGGCACGTTGTAGAACAGGTCGCGGACCGTGATTGCGGTGCCGCCTCCGAGCGCCGCCTCTTCGCAGCGCAGCATGCGCCCGCCGGCGATTTCGATGCGCGTCCCGGTGGTCTCTTCCGCCGACCGCGTTTCGAGCAGCAGCCGCGAGACCGAGGCGATCGAAGGCAGCGCCTCGCCGCGGAACCCGAGCGTCGCGATCGAGAGCAGATCTTTGACGTCGCGGAGCTTGCTGGTGGCGTGCCGTTCGAAGGCCAGGAGCGCGTCGTCCCGCAGCATGCCGCAGCCGTCGTCGACGATACGGATCAGCCGCCGTCCGCCCGCTTCCACCTCGATCCGCAGGCTGGACGCCCCGGCATCTAGCGAGTTCTCGAGCAGCTCTTTCACCACCGACGCAGGCCGCTCCACCACCTCTCCGGCGGCGATCTTGTTGGCGACCTGGTCAGGAAGAACGCGGATGCGGCCCATGGATCAACGTTCACTATAGCAGCCGCGTTTGGAGCGCTTCACCCGCGGTTTGCGCGCGCTCCCCGTACGGCACTTGACTGGCTCAGGCCGCAACTGTCATACTGCCGCTGCGATATGCGCTGGTCCCCGTCGCTACTCACCTTGGTTCTCTGTGTCCCGCCGCTTGCAGGTGCGGCGCTTCCGGTCATCCCTGGCGATTCCGTCCGCGGCGCGAGGGTTTTCCAGACCGAGCAATGCGTCCACTGTCATTCGGTAAACGGCAAGGGCGGCAAAATCGGAGTCGACCTCGGGCGTGCGGTCCCTCGAAACTACTCTCCCGCGTACCTGGCGAGCACCATGTGGAACCATGGACCGACGATGTGGGCCGCCATCGAAAGCGCCGGCATCGAGAGGCCGCAGCTCACCCAGCAGGCCGCGGCCGATCTGTTCGCATTTTTCTACTCGGCCCGCTTCTTTGAAAAACCCGGCAGTGTCGCGGCAGGTAAGGCGACCTTTGAGGGAAAACGCTGCGCCGTCTGCCATGGCATTACCGAGTCGCGCGCCGAGGGAGCTCCGCCGGTCAATCAGTGGGAATCGCTGGCCGACCCGGTCCTCCTGGCGCAGCAGATGTGGAACCACAGCTTCCATATGCGGCAGGCTTTCGCGCGGCGCAAGCTCGAATGGCAGTCGCTCACGGCCATTCAGCTTGAGGACATCCTGTCCTATCTGCGGTCCCTGCCGGAGACGGCCGGGCTCGAGACGAAGTTTTCGAATACCAGCGGCGTCGGCGGCGAGCGCATCTTCCGTGAGAAAGGCTGTGCCAACTGCCATGTGGGCAAGCTCGCGCTGGAAGACCGTCTGCACAATATGACCCTTACCGATATCGCGGTCGATATGTGGAATCACGCTCCGCGTATGGCCGAAACTCCGCCGTCGCTTTCGCCGGAGGAGATGCGCCAGCTTCTCAGCTTCCTCTGGATGCGGCAGTTCGTCTATCCGGGCGGCGATATCGTCGCTGGCAAACGCGTGTTTCAAGAGCGACGCTGCGGGGATTGCCATATCTCCGGGCGCAATGGAGCTCCCCCGCTCCCCGGCCAGGCGCGCAAATACTCCGAAGTCGCCATCATCTCGGCGCTTTGGCTGCACGGTCCGCAGATGCTTCATCGAATGAAGCAGGCCGGCATCACGTGGCCCCGGTTCGCTAACGCGCAGGAAGTGGCCAACCTCACCGCTTATCTGAACTCCATCCAATAGCTACGCACGATTCCGCACTTCACCCGATTTCCGGCATCGGAAGTCCATGGGCCGGAATCTCCAAAGTGTGAGCGTATCGGCGCCCAGTAGCCCGCCTGTGCCTGAAAGATATCTTCAGATATTGTTGGATTTTGTGCCCGACGCTATGCTCGTGGCTTCGGCGGATGGAAAAATCCGGCGAGTAAACAGACAAACCACCGAGATGTTCGGATATTCGCATGACGAATTGGTTGGAAACAGCGTCGAAATGCTGATGCACCATCGTTTTCGCTCCATCCATCGGCAACACAGGGCGGAATATTTCGCCCGGCCGAACCAGCGACCCATGGACAGCATCCCGGACTTGAGAGGCCAGCGCAAAGATGGGACCGAATTCCCGGTCGATATCTGCATCAGCCCCTTGCGCGGTGAGACGGGCATGCTCGCGGTGCTGGCAATCCGCGATGTGAGTCACCAGCGCCGCATGGAATCGGAACTGCGCCGCAGTGAGGAGCGGTTCCGGCTGGCACTGGCCAACCTGCCGATGGCGGTCTTCAACCAGGACCGCCACCTGCACTATACCTGGGTTTACTCCTCCATCCCGTCATGGCTTGGACCGGAATGCATCGGGCACACAGACGCCGAGATCTTCGAACGGCACGAAGCGGCACGGCTCAGAGCGATCAAGAAGAAGGTGCTCCAAGGTGCCATGGGGGCCTGCGAAGAGACGAAGGCCACGATTCTGGGCGAAGAGCACTTTCTGGAATTGAGGGTGGAGCCCATGCGCGGCCCGCGGCGCGGCGCGGTGGGCCTTACCGGCGCCTATTTCGACGTCAGCTACATGAAGCACTATGCCATGGAGCGCGAACAGCTGATCGCCGAACTCAAGTCCGCTCTCGAGCAGGTAAAGCTCTTGAGCGGCATGATCTCGATCTGCGCGTCCTGCAAGAGGATCTTCAACGAGCAGGGTGCCTGGCAGCAATTGGAGAGCTATATTCAATCGCATTCCGAAGTGAAATTCACGCACGGCGTGTGCCCGGAGTGCATGAAGAAGCTGTATCCCGATTTCTGCGAGCGCTAAGTGCCGGTTCCGGGATTAGTGCTGCTCCAGCTGGATTCGGTTGGATTACGCGAGGCGGGAAGCCGCGCTGGAATCGAGAAACAGGGTCGCGTGCGGATGGCGCCGCAGTGCCGACGCCGGACAGGCTTCGGTAATCGGACCTTCGAGCGCCGCGGCTACGGCCGCGCTCTTGCGCTCGCCGTTCACGAAGACCACCGCTCGCGGCAATCGCAGGAAGAACGGCACCGTCAGCGAGAGCGCCCGCTTCGGCACGTCATCGAGCGAGGCGAAAGCGCCGTCGTGCACCTGCTGCATGCGGCAGATGTCATCGAGTTCGACCACCCGCACGTCGCGCGGTTCGTCAAAGCGGCATACCGGTGGATCGATGAAAGCCAGGTGGCCGTTCTCGCCGATCCCCATGATCACCAGGCACGGGTGCGCCTCCCGCAGCAGGGCGGCGTAGCGGTCGCATTCGGCATCGAGGTCCGCGGCCTCAGCGTCGAGCCCGTGGAACGCCGCCACCGGCACGTGGTCGAAGAGGCGGTCGCGCAGGAAGCGCCGGAACGAAGCAGGGTGCCGATCGTTCATGCCGGCGTATTCATCCATGTGGAATGCCGTGATGCGGCTCCAGTCGAGCTTCTGGCAGCGGAGGGCCGCCAGGAACGGATCCTGCGACACCGCGGAGGCAAACACCACCGCGGCTTTGCCCTTCCTTTCGATTTCCTGGCGAATGACGGCCGCCGCTACGGTTGCGCCGTCCGCGCCCGCTTCATCCGGATGGCTGTAGATCCGGACTTCCGTCTGGGTGGAATGCATCACCCTTACTTTACGACAGCTTTGTCACTCGATACGTTGTCGTAATCATCCTGCACGCGCACTGCAATAGTGTGCTCGCCGGGGCCGGCCGCCACCATCAGGTCGTAATCCAGCTGCGGAGCGTCGGAAAGCCTCGTGACCGGCGCCACGATGGTCCAATCCCCGCCATCGAGCGAGTATTCGGCCTTGGTGACGTTGTTCAGCGCGTCGGCCGCGTGCCACTTCAACTGAATCTTGCCGCCATTGCGGACGGCCGACAGGTTACTGATCACGGGCGGCGTGTTGTCGATCAGGAACGGATCGCTGACCATCTGCGCGGAAAGAGCCTCCGCGGGCGGATTGCTCGGGGCGTCCGACGCGGTCACCCGCAGGCGGTATTCGCCATCCGGAAAAGCCGTCGAATCCCACGAGAAATACTTGTCGGTCAGATGGTCTTTGAGAGGCTTCCATTCCGCCTCGTTCGCTCCGCGGATCTCCACTTTATAGACCAGCGAATCGCCATTCGGGTCGGATGCCAGCCAGCGCGCGCCGATGAAGCCCTTGGCGGGCTGCATGGCGGGCGTCGAAGTCGTATCGGAAGAGAATAAGGGCGAGGGGCCCGTGGAACGCCGGCCCATCGGCGGCAGGTTCAGATTCTGCGGACCCGTGAGCAGCGACGAGATCGAAGGAGGGAACCGGTAGTTCGGCGGCGTGATCTCGATCCCGTCCACGCTCGGCTCCACGTTCTTCGGTAAATATGCCACATCCACCGATTCCAACTCCGGCGAACGTCCGTTGGCGGCCGCCGTCAAAGTGGCACGCCACTGCACGAAGCGCGCGGAGGGTGACGTGATGCGTGCGCCCTTCGGATTCGTGATTGGCGCCGACCAGGGGCTCCAGTTCTTCTGCGGCTGGTCGAGGTTCCCACTGCGGGTCTCGATGGTGACCTGTCCGCCGTTGAGGTTAGCCTCGAAGCTGATCCGGCCCCACTGGGAGTACATGGAAGCGTCGAAAACGTCGCTCTCGATCGTGCCCGTGCTTTCGAGCCCGGGACCGATGTCGTAGACCTTGCCCACGTTGCCCGTGGCGGCATAGAGATGCCCGTCGTGCCCCTGTTGGAACGCTGTGATCTGGGTTGCCGGCATGTCGAGCAGGGAAGTGTAGAGGGAGGGCGATTCCACCCGGTAGATATTCCCCTTGTTTCCGGTGCCGAGCAGCACGCGGCCGCTGCTGTCGAAGCCGATCGCGTAAACCACGTCCTGCGGATGGCTCCAAAGCTGCCGCGGATTGCCGTTCGGTTCGATCTTATAGACGTCGCTGCCGCCGCGTACTCCGGCCGTCGCAGAAAGCGATGCCGGGGGAGGCGACGCCATCCGCTGTGGAGTCACAGTGATGGTGGTCCCGGTGTTGCCTACGGGAGTGGTGGTCGGTGACGGATTTAAGGGAATCTGCGCCGGGCCTGAAGGAGTCGGCATGCCGGTCTGCCTGGTACCGACCGCGGCGGCATAGATGGCGCCGTCCTTCGAAACCGCGACCGCCGTCACTTCCGGCTTGGGCATCTGATACAGCACGAAGCCGTCACCCGCCGGAGTGATGCGAAGCACCAGGCCGCCGGGGTCGGTACCCGCAATCAGGTTGTCGTGCGCGTCGATCGTGAGGGAGCGCACGTGAGTCGCGTCGCTCTTGAAGAACACCGAGCCCCTGCCGTCGGGCGTCACTTTGTGGATCTCGCCCTGATCGCCGGTTGCCACATAAAGATTGCCCTTGCTATCGAACGCCATCGCCCAGATGTACTTCGCCTTGGGCGAATAGAAAACCTCGGGCTTGGCGCTGCCGGTGATGCGGTAGACCTTGCCGTCGGGCGATGTGGCGGCATACACGCGGTCTTTGGAATCCACCGCGATCGCATGGATCTCCAGCGCTTCGAGATCCGCCAGCACCTTGCCCTTGCCATCCGGCTGGATGCGGTAGAGCTTGGCGGACGTTCCGCCGCCCGCGTAGAGGTTGCCGTTCGAATCCTGTGCCAGCGCCCACAGATACGGCGATGAAGTGTCGAACAGTTCTCGCGAACGCGGAGCCAGCGTCAGCAGGCCGTCGCTGCGCACCGAAAGGTTCTTGATGACACCCTTTTCGTAGTCGGAAAAGTCGGACTGTGTCCAGGTGCGGGTGTCCCCCGCGTACAAGGCCGCGGCGGCAAGGAGCGCCGGCAGCCAGCGTAGAGTCTGTTTCATTGATGTTTCGTGCGCCTGTTTACTTTACGTGGATCCGCAGCGAATAGCTGCCCGTCACGACGTAATCGAACGGCAGAGCCATCTGCTCCGAAGCCGTTTCGGGCGAAGTGAAGAGCGATTGGTTCGGCGCCCTGCCCGCTTGCATGACATTGAGCACCGAGGACGGCAGACTGGGAAGCGTCTTGTCGTCGTAGTAAGCGGTCGGGCTGGCGTCCACCAGCGAGACATACAGTTTATTATTGGTCCGCTCCTGGTTGAGCAGCGAGACCGTCTCCGGCAGATCGAGGAACCGGTTCATCGTGCCGGCCATGTTCTGCATGCGGTTGACGGTGTCGGCGTCGCTCAAGACGATGCGGTGATCGCCCCTGCCCACGCCGGCCGGGATTTTGATCTTGAACTCACGCTGGATCGGTTCTCCGCGGTAGGGCCGCAACATCACCTTTACCGGCACCTCGTCGCCAGGCCGCACGTCCGGGTTCGGCACCCAGGCGTTCTCGATGGTGGCGATGCGGCGCTCCGGAATCAGGTCGATGGTGGCATCCACGCGCTTCAAATCCGGCGTCTTCACGTTGTTGAGGTAGAGCCGGTTGAATTTATCGCCCCACCATCCGGCCAGCAACATGGGGGCGGGCATGGGCGTTTCGCCCGAAGCCTGCATGGTGGAAAGCGAGATGTTCGGCTGCCCGTTCAACTGCACCTTGCCGCTCAGCCGGTAGGTTGCCTCATCGGTGAACTCGTTCAACTCGGAGACGGAATTGTAGAGGGTCAGCATCATCAGGTAAGGCGTCCACTTCTGGTGCACGAAGACGTTGAACCGGAAGTCCTTTTCCTTGACGACGTTCTCTTTCGCGTCGAGTGAACGCACCCGCAGGGTCACCGGAACCATATCCGCGGTGCCGCCCAGCACGCCCATGATGCCGCTATGACGATCCTGGTGCAGCGCGCCGACAATATCGGTGGCGTTGGCCATCTTGTTCGGCTGGAAGGCCGAGGCCAGCGTCATCAGCACCTCGCCCTTGGCCATCGGCATGTCTACCGGACCCAGGTTGAAGAACGGATGTCCGAAAGCGAGCACGCGCTTGCCGTCGTTGTATGTGACGGTGCCGATACCGGTGACGCTCATGTCGCCATCCACCAGGACACCGGCCACGGTGTCGCCCGGATTGAGAGATTTCTGCCACCCGGGGACCGGCTGGCTGCCATGCACGGTCGATCCAGCGGCGCCGCCTTGTACGGCGGCCACTCCCAGTTGCTGGAAGAGCGGACCGAACTGCTGCAGCGTGCCGTCCTGAAATCCGGAAAACACCAGCGGCGATTCGATCGGCACCATGCTCTGTACGCTCTGGAACGAGGATCCACCGCCCGCCGAAACGGCCTGGCCGAGCAGATCGCCCGGCACCGAGACCTCGGTCTTGCGCGCCACCTTATCCGGCGTACGGGCATTTTCCGGGCGCGATTTGTCGAAGTCGTTGATTTCGAGCATCAACTCGATGGGAGTGATGCCGCAGATCGCATCCGGCGAAAAGACGCTCAGACGCAGCGCCACCGCGCCCACCAGCTTGCCATCGATGTAAACCGGGCTGCCGCTCATACCTCCGGCCACGTTGGTGCGGATCGCTTTGCCGCCCATCTTGCCCAGGATGATGTCCTGATTCGGCCCCCAGACGTTTTTTAAGCGTCCGATGATTTCGATTGGTACCGGCTCCGGCACCGTGCCTTGAAACACGGTCCAGGCGGTGGCTTTCATGCCGGGTTTAATATCCTTGAGCGGCATGATTTGGACTTTACCTGCGACAGGGCGGGATAGATTGGAATCCCCTGCAAAACCGGGGAAAGAGGCTGCCGCGATCCCCAGGATCAACGCGGCGGTTCGGATGTTCATTGGATCAACAGCTCCAGTTGCCTTTCATTGTACTATGTGACGGTTGAGTAACCCCTCCGGTTGCGGTCACGCGGTTTCGGAGAATTGTAAGTTCGTGACATGGAAAACCTTATGCGCGGGGGCCGGAGTTCCGGAAGGTACCGGCGGGTTATGCTGCGTGCGTGGAACGATTAACGCGCGCCGACCGCGCCTCGGCCGTTGCCGCCGCGGCCGCGCATGACCTGAACGACGAACTGACCGTTATCCTCAGCAGCGTCACCGGCTCGATCGCCGCACTCGAGCCGGGCCACCCCGCCCGTCCCCTGCTCTTCGACCTGCAGGGCGCGGCGCAGCGCTGCGCATGGAAAGCCTCGGCTTTGTTGAACTTCGGGGCGCGGCGCGGGGTCCGCCCATCGGCTGCTCCGCTCGAACGCCTGCTCGAATGGGACAATAAGCAATAGTGCGCATTCTGGCAATCGAATCTTCCTGTGACGAAACCGCTGCCGCCGTGGTGGAAGACGGCGAGAACGTGCTCTCTTCGGTAGTGGCCTCGCAAATAGCCACCCATGGAAAGTATGGCGGGGTGGTTCCGGAACTGGCCTCACGCGAGCATTTACGCGCCATCGTACCGGTAGTGCGGGAGGCCCTGGAGCGATCCGGCACCCGCCTGGAAGATCTCGCGGCGGTGGCGGCGACGGTGGGGCCGGGGCTGGTCGGGTCGCTGCTCGTCGGGCTGACGTATGCGAAGTCGCTCTGTTTTGCGCGCGGCCTGCCGCTGATCGCCGTCAACCACATCGAGGGCCACATCCATGCGGTGATCCTGGAGGCGCGGCGCGGGGGAACCCCCGTGGCCTTTCCGGCGCTCGCCCTGGTAGTGAGCGGCGGCCATACCCACCTCTTCGAGGTTCGCGAAAACTTCACCTACCGGCTGCTCGGCCGGACCCGCGACGATGCCGCGGGTGAAGCATTCGACAAGGTCGCCAAACTACTCGGCTTCGGCTATCCCGGCGGCCCGATCATCGACTGCCTGGCGCCACATGGCGATTCCCGCGCGGTTCGCTTTACCTTCGCCAAGATGAAGGGCAACGCACTCGATTTCAGCTTCAGCGGATTGAAGACGGCCGTGCTGCGATGGGTGCAGTCGCACGATATGGCTGCCGAAATCGAGGCCCGATGCGCCCTGCGCCGCGAAAAACCGTCGCCTACGATGGAGGAGTGGCTGGCACTGACGCCCGCGGCCACTCTCGGCCTGCTGGCGTCGTTCCAACACGCGGTGATTCACGAATTGCTGACACGTTCGTCGGCCTCGGCCGAGCAGATCGGAGCGGCCAGCCTGATCATCTCAGGCGGCGTGGCGTGCAACTCGGGATTGCGCACCGCGGCGCGATCGGCCGGCCTGCCCTACCCGGTCCACTTTCCCACTCCGGGGCTTTCCACCGACAACGCGGCGATGATCGGGGCAGCGGCGTTTCCCAAACTGCGCCGCGGCGAGTTCGCCGGCCTCGAGATCAAAGCGGATGCGAGCCTGACGCTCGCCTAGCCTACCGCGCCGTCACTTTTCCAGTCGCAGCCCACTCGGTTCCGCGGACCAGCGAAACGGCGAAGATCTCGCTCTTCATGGCGTCCGCGTCGTGCCCTAGCGCTGTCACGAAGACGCGGCCCTTCCCGTAGTCCACTGTCCAAAGCATCGGCTGGTTCCTGCCCGGCCCGGGGATCGGCTGCTTTTCGCCGGGCTTGTAGAGCGAGTGGTCGTCCCAGGCTGTGGCCAGCACGTGGTAGCTACCTTCGGGCTGCCATTTCAGGTTGGCGTAGAGTTCGTCGTTTGGCTCGGGATAGGAAGCCGCGAGGCCGCGCGTGATCGGGTGGTCGCGGTCTGTGAGGTCGACGCGGTAATCGTGCCGCGCCGAATGGTGGCCGAAGTTGGGACGCCAGTTGCCGCCGCACATCTTTTCGAATTCCGTCCAGCCGTCGAACGCCGCACTCGAAAAGTGGTAGACCACTAATCCTTTTCCGCCGCGCACAAAATCGAGCAGGGCCTGCTCCGCGCGCTCGCCCCACTTCAATTCGGCCTGTCGCTTGTCGTAATAATTCAGGATCACCACATCATAAGGCGCCAGCGTTTCCGGGCCCGCTCCGCGAAACTCTTCGGTGACGCGAACCTCGAAGCGCCCGCTCTGTTCGAGCAGCGAGCGCAGCACGGGCGTGGTGCCGCGCCAGTCGTGCCCGTTCTGGCCGGTGATGATGAGGGCTTGCAGTTTTGCCGGAGGCGCCTGGGCAGGCGCGGGCAGGACGGTTCCTAACAGGACCGCACAAAGCAAGGTAAGCTTCAATGTGCCTCCCGACGGTCACTGCGATTGTAACGTGCGGCGAATTACAATCGGGAACGGAGACCGAATCATGAAGACCGCTGCCCTGATCCTGCTCGCCGCCGCGTTGCGCCTGGGGGCGCAATCGGCAGACGTCATCTACGACGAGGCCGGCGTACCGAAATACACGCTGCCAGACGTGTTGGGAGGCGCCAAGGATCGCGCCGGGTGGGAAAAAGAGCGCGTCCGCATTCTCGACCTGTACCGCCGTGACGTATTCGGGCGGAGTCCGGCAAGGCCCGCGAAGCTGGCGTGGGAGGTCGGCTCGATCGACCCGAAGGCGCTGGGCGGTAAGGCCTCGCGCAAGATCGTCACTCTCTATTTCAACGGCAAGGGCGCGGCTCCGCGAGCGCGCATGCTGATCTACCTTCCGCCCGCGGCAAAAAAGCCGGTGCCGCTATTCCTCGGGCTCTCGTTCGCTCCGATTCAGGACGTGGCGAACGATCCGGGCGTGCCGCTCGGCCCCGAATGGATCAAGGAAGAGAAGCAACCCGGCCAGGACAAAACGCGCGGCACCCATGCCGAGCAATGGCAGGTGGAAAAGATCCTGTCGCACGGCTTCGGCCTCGCGGTGATCTACTACGGCGATATCGAACCCGATTTCGACGGCGGCATGAAGTACGGCGTGAGGCCGCTCTTCTTCAAACCGGGCCAGACCGCGCCGGCCGCCGATGAATGGGGTGCGATCTCCGCCTGGGCCTGGGGCCTCAGCCGCGCCATGGACTATCTGGCGACGGATCACGATGTGGACGCGAGCCGCGTCGCGGTTTTCGGCCACTCGCGTCTGGGCAAGACGGCGGTCTGGGCGGGCGCGCAGGACCAACGGTTCTGGCTGGTCATTTCGAATGAATCGGGCGAGGGCGGCGCCGCCATCAGCCGCCGCGACTACGGCGAGCGCACCAAGGACCTCAATACCCGGTTCCCCCACTGGTTCTGCCTGAACTTCCGGCAGTACAACGGCCGCGAAGACCGGATGCCGTTCGACTCCCACATGCTCCTGGGGCTGATCGCTCCGCGGGCGCTCTATGTGGCGAGCGCGGAAGGCGATCAATGGTCGGATCCGCGCGGCGAGTTCCTCGGCGCGTACCATGCGAGCCGCGTCTGGCAGCTATATGGCAAGAAGGGCCTGGCGTCGGACGCGATGCCGCCGGTGAATCATCCGGTGATGGGTCAGTCGGTGGCGTACCACATTCGCACCGGCAAGCACGACGTCACCGCCTTCGACTGGGACCAATACATCCACTTCGCCGAGATGCAGTAGGGTAGGCCATCCCGGCCTGCCCGCTTTTGCATTACACGAACTTGTACACGCCCGGGACTGGCAGCGGCTGCACCGGCACCGAATTCTTGTAATCGAAACTCTTCGGCAACAGGTCGAGCTGCGAGTTCATCATCATCTCCCAAGTGACCCTCTGGCCGGAATAGGCCGCTTCCCGGCCCATCAGGCAGGTCATCGTGCTCTCCGCCACCGTCATCGCCTCATTGATGTACGGCCCCTTGCCGAGGATGCTGTTCATCATGTCGGTGTGCTCCTGCACGTAGGGGTCGACTTCCGCGTGTCCGCTGCGCTGCTTCGCGCTGTCGATCAGGCCTCTGCTGCCGACAATCCGCTCGCTCACGTTCGAAGGCGCATTGTTGTACTGGCGGCAGTGGCTCGACATGTGGGCGCCGTTCGGGTACACGAAATCCGCATGCACGTGGTCGTAGATATTGCCGTATTCCTCTTCGCGCGGCCGCCACGCGGCGCCGCCCGAGGCGATCACTTCCACCGGGTGCGTCCCCATGAACCAGTTGCAGACGTCGATGTTGTGCAGGTGCTGTTCGACGATCTGGTCGCCGCTCAGCCACGAGAACGAATACCAGTTGCGATGCTGGTACTCCATATCGCCCCACTTCGGATCGCGCTTGCGATTGGGGAACAGCTTGTCGTTGTTGAAATTGAGGACCGGGCTGCCCACCCAGTTCGCATTCAGCGCCACAATCTCGCCGATCGCGCCATCCTTCAATAGCTTGTATTGATCGAGGTACCACGCCTGCGAGCGCCGCTGCGCGCCCGATTTGATCGTCAGCTTCAGCTCTTCCGACTTCTTCGCCGCCGCCATGAAGCGCCGCAGATTCACCGGGTCGGTGCCGAAGGGCTTCTCGCAGAAGACGTGCTTCTTCGCCTCCACGGCCGCCTCGAAGTGCATCGGGCGGTAGGCCGGATACGTCGCCAGCATCACAATATCCACCGAATCGATCAGCTTCTTATACGCATCGAAGCCGATAAAGCGGTGCTCCGCGTCCACTTTCACGCGGTCGGCGAATTCCGGCTTCAGCGCCTTCGACTTCCGCAGGCAGTCTTCGAGCCTGTCTTCGAAAACATCCGCCAGCGCGACGATCTCGATGTTATCGGTGCCGTTCAGGACGTTCTGAATGGCCTGCGTGCCGCGGCCGCCACAACCGACGAGCCCGGCCCGGAGTTTCTCATTTCCGGCCCCGCGCACGAGCTCTGGTTTCACGATTTGAAACGCGGCAGCGCCGGCGACGGACGAAGTCAAAAAAGATCTGCGGGATACAGCGTTCTGCTCCATGCGATCACCTCGAACCCGCCTATTGTACGCCCTTTCAGGCGAATACGATTTCCCGGCGTTCCGCGACGCTGCGGCAGCCGGCTTCGAGCACTCGCATGACTAACACGCCATCCTCCGCCGGCACCGGATTCGGGCCGGTTCCGGCGATCGCATCGCGCACGCCGCAGTAGAAATCCGGATAGCGCCCCACTTCGTTCGGGATGGACCGCGTCTGCAGTTTGCCGCCGCTCCATTCGAAGACGGTGCCCTCGAGCGGATCGACGCCCCATGCGGGATCGCCCGGCCGGACGCCGCGGCGCACCTGCTCTTCCTGCACGTCCATTCCAGCTTTGATGTAGCTGGCGCGCGTGCCGTGGATGTCGAAGCGTCGAGTCGGCTCGGCCACCAGGTTCGCCCCGTGCAGAATCACGCGCAGCCTCGGATAGCGCAGGATCACGTGGAAATAGTCCACCGTCTGTGCTCCCTGACGCTGCATTGCCAGATCGGCGAAGACGGCTTCGGGCGGCCCGAAGAGCTGCAGCGCCTGGTCGGACAGATGCGAACCGAGATCGAACCAGATGCCGCTGCCGGGACCGTCCTGTTCCTTCCATCGCGTCTGCACCACGGGGCGATAACGATCGTAGTGAGACTCCACGTGGACGATCTCGCCGAGTTCTCCCGAGGCGAGCAGCCGCCGCAGCGTCAGAAAATCCGCGTCCCAGCGCCGGCTCTGAAATACCGAAAGGATGCGTCCGCGATCGCGCGCGAGCGCCGCGAGCGATTCGGCCTCAGCCACCGTCAGGGTGAAGGGCTTATCGACCACCACGTGCTTGCCCGCTTCGAGCGCGCGCCGGGCGAAATCAAAATGCGTCGGATTGGGAGTGGCGATCACGATCAGGTCGATTTCGGGATTCGCGATGGCCTCTTCGAAGGTGGGAATCACGGTCATCCCGGGCAGGTCCGCGTGTACCTTTTCAGGATTGCTCGAAACCACCGCGCGAAGCCGCAGGCCTTCGACGGCGAGGACCAGCGGCGAATGGAACACCTTGCCCGCCAGTCCGTATCCGATCACCGCAACGTTGAGAATGGGCATTCGACCCATTATGGCCATAGATCGGTGCTGAGGTATTTCAATCCGGAATCGTTGATCACAGTGACCACGGTGCGGCCGGGAACCAGGCGCATCGCGGCCGCCACGTTCGCGCCGGAAGAGAAGCCCGCAAAGATGCCCTCTTCCCTCGCCAGTCGGCGCGCGACGTCGATCGCTTCTTCGTCGGTGACGACGAGGCGGCCGTCGATGTCGTCCGGGCGCAGCAGAGGGAGTTCTGCCATGCTGTAGCCGCCGCCCTGGATGCGGTGCGACGGACCGTTCGGTTCGACAAGAAAGCAGGCAATCCGCGGACTGTGTTCTTTGAACGCGGCGGCGCACCCGGCGAAGGTGCCGCCCGTTCCCGCGAAGTCGCAGAAGGCGTCGATTGCGCCGTCCGACTGCCGCAGAATCTCCGGCCCCGTGTGCAAATAGTGCGCGCGGAAGTTGCCTAAGTGGTGGAACTGGTCCGCGCGAAAGGCGCCTCGCTCACGCGTGATCCGTTGTGCGGCCTCTTCCACCAGTTCCAGATCCGCGCCGGAGACTTTGCCTGGAAGGCCGCCCGCGGCCTGCCCGACCAGCACTACCTCCGCTCCCAGCGCGCGCATCATGCGGGCGCGTTCGCTCGAATTGCCCTCCGACATCACCGCGACAAACGGGTGGCCATGGATCGCACAGACGATGGCGAGCCCCGTGCCGGTATTGCCGCTCGTCAGTTCCACCACGGGCTGGCCGGGACGCAGGCTGCCATCGGCCTCGGCGTCTTCGATGATCTGCCGCGCGATCCGATCCTTTTTCGAAAATCCGGGATTGAGGTATTCGAGCTTGGCGAGCAGGCGCCCGCCCAGACCTCGGGAGAGGCGGGAAAGCTCGACCAGCGGAGTCTCGCCGATCGCTTCCACTATCGAGCCGAGAAGCGGCGCGCGCGTCATACAGCCAGGTATACCGCAAATGAGTAAAGATTCATCTACATACCTTTACGTGCATTTGCACGTTCCACCATAACCACGCGGCCCCTACAAACGCTTTTCATCATGTAAGGGCACTCGAAAGAGGCCTTCGAAAGGAGAAAGAAAATGCGGTTCACGAAGCGATTTGCCGGATTGGTGCTGGCGGCCGGAATGCTGTTGGGAGTGGGGACGCTCTCCGCGGCGGAGAGGAATCCCGGGCGCGCGGACGTGCGGGTCGAGAAGGTGCGGCTCCCGCACCGGTCCGTGAAATTCCACCATGAGGTGCGCCACGTCCGGCGCAATCTCCAGCATCGTGGCTAAGTGCTGGGCCCGCTCCCTCACGGTCGCGGCTCTGTGGGCACAGAGGCGCGACCGTAAGGGAGCGCGCGCGAAAGGGAACCGAGCCTACAATGTCGCGTCGACGTGCGGCACTTGCCCGACCGGTTGGCCGCCGCCGACGCTGATTCGGACCTTCCCTTTTGGGAGCGGAGCCGTGAAGCCGACTTCACGGCTCTCACCCGCGCGCAGATGGATGCGCTCGAACCCGCGCAGATCGCGGATCGCGCCGTCGCTTCCCGCAACGTACAACTGCACAACTTCGTCGCCGTCGCGAGACGATGTGTTCTTCACCTCGACCGTGATGCGGGCGCTATCGCCTGAGCGCTTCGCCCGCAGCTTCGAATACACGAACTTCGAATAGCTCAGTCCGAATCCAAAACCATAAAGCGCATCGCCCTGGAAGTAGCGATAGGTGCGGCCGTCCATCGAGTAGTTGTCGAACGCCGGCAGCTGATCGATGCTGCGATAGAACGTCACCGGCAGGCGTCCGGCTGGATTGTTCGCTCCGGCCAGCGTTTCGGCAATCGCGGTACCTGCCTCTTCGCCCCCGTACCAGAGTTCGAGCACGGCGCCGGCGTGTTCGGCGGCATAGTTCGCGGCCACCGCGCTCCCGCTGGTCAGCACGACCACCAGCGGCTTACCCGCCGCGACGGCCGCTTCGAGCAGCTTTTCCTGCGACGCGGGAAGGTTCAGGTCCGTGCGGTCACCGCCGGCGAATCCGGGAATCTTCACCCGCATCTCTTCACCTTCGAGATTCGGATTCAAGCCCACGAACGCGACTACTGCGTCCGCCGCTTTCATGGTTTCGACAGCTTCGGCCAGCAGCGGCTCGGCGGGCGGGATCCACGTCACCGCAACAGTGCCTTCGAACGGTCCGCGCGGCGGCGTGAACTCGACGCGCAGCGCGTACGACTTGCCGGCCTCGAGCGTCACGCGGTCATTGGCCGCGGTCAGTTCGCGATTCTCGAGATACACATGCGGGGCCGACCGTCCGCCGCCCTTGCCGCCGATGGTGTATTCGCCGCTGAACGGCGCGCGCAGCGTTCCGGTCCACCGTACGGACGCGTTGCGCAGCGCGGTTTCGGTCATGCCGGCCTGGACGTACGGCCGCGGCTCGACGCGCGAAAGCTTCGGCTGCCCTTGAAATTGCGGGTCCTCGAAATATTCCGCGAGGAGCCCGTGGCCTTCGCCGCCGGGCGGCACCAGAGCGCTCGACGGAATTGCCGAGGGCGATTGCGATGTGTACGTGGCGCCCATGGCGTACCGCACTTCGGCCTTGCCCGCGAATTGCCGCTCAATTCCTTCGAGCGGCGCCACCTGCTTCTTCGAAAAGCCGTTGTAGTTGCCGAGCAGCGCCTCGTCGTCATCGGCCGATGGACCGACTACCGCGATCCTGTGCACCGAGGCCGCGAGCGGCAGCACTCCGCCTTCGTTCTTCAGCAGCACGATCGACTTGCGCGCGGCCTCGAGCGCCAGCTTGCGATGCTCCTCGGAATCGTTCACCGAATACGGAATCTTCGAGAACGGCACGCGCTCCGGCGGGTCGAACATGCCGAGTTGGAATCGCGCCGCGTACAGACGTTCGAGCGAGCGGTTGATTTCGGCCTCGGTGATGAGGCCCTGCTGCACGGCCTGGACGAGCGAGCGGTACTCGGTGCCGCAGGTCAGGTCGGTGCCCGCTTTCACTGCGATGGCCGAAGCCTCAGCGGCGTTGGGCTTGTACTGATGGCCGCGAAAGATGTCGGATACCGCGCCGCAGTCGCTCACAACGTAGCCCTGGAAGTTCCAGTCGCCGCGCAGGTACTTGCCCAGCAGGACCGTATTGGCGCAGGCCGGGACGCCGTCGATGCGGTTATAGGAGCACATGATGGAATCGGCCTTGCCCTCCACGATGGCGGCGCGGAAGGCCGGCAGGTACGTTTCTGTCAGGTCCCGCTCGCTCGGCCGCGCATCGAACTGGTGGCGCGTGGATTCGGGCCCGCTGTGTACGGCGTAATGCTTGGCGGTCGCGATGACTTTGAAGTAGTGCGGGTCGGTGCCCTGCATGCCACGGATGAATGCCACCGCCATGCGGCCGGTGAGGAACGGATCTTCGCCGTAGGTCTCCTGCCCGCGGCCCCAGCGTGGATCGCGGAAGATGTTGATGTTGGGCGACCAGAAGGTGAGCCCGTGGTAGCGGCTATGATCGTTGTCGCGGATGGCCTCGTTATACTTGGCGCGGGCTTCGGTCGAGATCACGTCGGCAATGCGGTGCATCAGGTCGGTATCCCAGGTGGCCGCCATGCCGATCGCCTGCGGGAATACGGTGGCCTCGCCGGCGCGCGCCACGCCGTGCAGCGCTTCGTTCCACCAATCGTAGGCCGGAATGTTCAGCCGCGGAATTGCCGGCGCGGAGTTCTGCATCTGCAGAACCTTCTCTTCGAGCGTCATCCGGGAAACCAGATCGGCGGCACGCTTTTCGGCAGAAAGGTTCGGATCCTTGTAGGCCTCCGCGGCGGACGACTGGCCAAACGCGGCGGCGGCCAGGATCGGAACGAGGAGAATTAAACGACCCGGTTTCACCATCTCGATTTACCCCCAATCAGGTTTACCACGGCGCGTGCGGCAGTTCTACAATAAGCCACGTGACGCTCAACCGCCGCCGTTTCCTCGCTGCCCTTCCCGCCGTCGCCGCGTTCGCGCAGAGCAAGCCGGCCAAGATCGCCGCCGTGGAGATCTGGCAGGTACGCGGGCATCGCCAAACCATGCGCGGCATCGACCAGCAATACCAGGTCAATCCGCTCTACATCTATGACGACCAGCGGCCGGCGCCCTATCACGACGGAACTCCGCAGCCCGCCAACCTGCCGGTCTCCGCGTTGTATCTGAAGATCGGGACGGATGCCGGCGTCGAGGGCTTCTACGGGCCGATCGACAAGGAAGTGGCGATCGTGGTTCACGAACAGCTCCGGCCGTTCCTGATGGGCAAGGACGCGCTGGCGCAAGAGAAGCTGTGGGACGAGCTCTACCGCTCCAACCGTCACGCCCGGCGCGGCCACTATCTGATGGCGATCAGCGCCGTCGACAACACGCTTTGGGATTTGCGCGGCCGCTACTTCAAGACGCCGGTCTATCGCCTGCTGGGCGGGCCGACCCGCACGAGCGTGGAGGCCTACGCAAGCTGCCTTGGTTATTCGCTCGAACCTGAAAAGGTCCAGCCGCGCGCGCTCGAAGTGAAGAGCCGGGGCTTCCGTTATCAGAAGTGGTTTCTCGCTTACGGTCCCGGCGACGGCTACGAAGGGATGAAGAAGAACGTAGAGACCGTCCGCCTGCTGCGAGAGGCGGTCGGGGACGATACGGAGCTGATGTTCGACGTTTACAGCGGATGGGACCTTACCTACGCGCTCGAATGGGCGCGCCAGGTCGAGCGGTACCGCCCACGCTGGATCGAGGAAGCGACGCAGGCCGAAAAGATCGGCAGCTTTGTCCAACTGCGGCACGGAACGTCGATTCCGGTGGCCTCGGGGGAGCACATTCAGGGCAGGTGGGAGGTTTACGACTACTTGCAGGCGGGGGCACTCAGCGTAGTGCAGTGCGATCCGGAATGGTGCGGCGGCACCAGCGAGCTGCAGAAGATCTGCGCGGTGGCCTCGCTATTCGACGTGCCGGTAATCCCGCACGGCCACAGCCTGCACGCAGCGCTGCACCTGATCGCGAGCCAATCGCCCGCCGTCTGTCCGCTGGCCGAGTACCTGATACTCAAGATGCAGTCCTACTACCATTTCGAAAGTCATCCTCTGGAGCTCGAGAGCGCGCATTTCGCGCTGCCCGACCGCCCAGGCTACGGCATCGAGCTCGACGAATCGAAGATCGAGTCGCGGGAACTGATGAAGTGGAGCTAGATTTTGCCGCCCTACTGCTCGCGCAGAACGACTTGCCCATAGGCATCGCCGCCGCGTCGGCTGATTACCAGCCGGAGCTTCATGTCGGGGTCGATGCTGGGCAGATTTAAATGGTAGACATTGCCGCGGTTCGGCACCCGGGTTACAAACTCCGGAGCCGGCACGCCGGCCATCACCAGGGCTGTCGATTGCACCGCTACACCGCCCGACCCGCCCGTGGTGAATAACTCGATCTCATATTGCCCCGCTTCCTGACAGTACGGCGCGAGGTCGATATCCCAAGTCAATCCCTCGGCGGTAACTCCTGCCGTGCTCCACTGCTTGATCGTGCGGTAGGCCGGTGTGGACGCTGCGGCGGCCCGTACTCCGCCCTGGCCGCCGACGTCGTAGAGTGCCAGGCGCCGGATCGCGGGCGTGTCAGCCGCCTGAAGCGCCGTCCACCGCACTTTCGCGACCTCTACCGGCCGCACCACGTCGATCTTTTTCTGCCCCACCGAAGTCCCGCGCACCAGTTCCTTCCACTCGCCGCCGGCCAGGCCCTCCACGCGATACTCGCGCACGCGCTGCCCTTGCGCGAGGTCCTCCATCGCCACAATGTGGTCGATGCGGCGGGGCCGCTTGAGATCCAATTCGATCGTCCGGCCGCTGCCATGCGACTCGGCCAAGGGGTCGGCGAACCGCTTGCGGATCTCGGCGCCGAACTCGGCGGTGCGGCGCACGTCCGGCTCAGGGATCAGGCCCGTCCGGTCGGGAGTCTGGTTCATCAGCAGCACCGCGCCATGGCCCACGCTACGGTAGTAGATGGCCATCAGCTCATCCAGGCTCTTGAGCGTGTTTTCATTGGTCGGGCTCCAGAACCAGCCCGCCCGGAGCCGCGTGTCCACCTCACTGGGCAGCCAGGCGGTGCCGTCCGGATCCCCATCCTTGGCGGTGGAGACCCCGGAGCGCGCCGCTGCTTCGCTGACCGCGTTCCAGTTTGGATCGGGCGCGAAGCCGCTCTCGTTGCCCACCCAGCGGACCGTCGCATACTTGCTCTGGAAGACCATGGCCTTGGGAGCGTGGCGCTTCAGGATGTCGCCCACGTCCACCACCAGGCTGCCATCGAACCAGACTTCCGAAATCTCGCCATAGCGGGAGAGGACCTCGGTGAGTTGCTGCCGGTAAACGGCGTTGTACTTCTGCTGCGCCGCCTCGTCGGTGCCGCGCCCGGCCACGCGAATTCCCAGGTACTGATCGGCAGGGCTGAGATAGACGCCGAGCTTCAGATTGCGCTTGCGGCAGGATTCGGCGATATCCTTCATCACATCGCCCTTGCCGCCCCTCCACGGAGAGTTCCTCACGCTGTAGGGAGTCGTATCGGTTTGCCACCAGCAGAAGCCCGCCGCGTGCTTCGCGACAAAGATCAACTGCTTCGCACCCATGGACTGCGCCACGTCGGCCCACTGCTCCGTATCGAGCTTGGAGGGATTCATGTCGCCGGCGGCGGGCAGAGTGCGGTCCCTCTCATTGGGCCGCCATGTCAGCGGACCGAAATGGACGAACGTCTCCAGTTCCATGTCCTGCCAGGCGCGCTGCTCCGCACTGGGACGTGCCATGGCCGCGGCGGGCGCCGCATTCACTGCCGGAGCCAGTCCGGCCAAGGCCAGATACTTCGAGAATTCCCGTCGATTCATGCGATTTCCTTTGGATCCCCTTCCGTGTGGTAAACAGCCAGCCGCCGGATCATCGGGCTCCTGGCGGCTTCCATCACGCGAATCCGCACGCGTCCGGCGGTGACAGCCGGAAACGTGTCGATCTTCTTGTGTCCCACCGCGGTTCCGCGGGCGATTTCCTTCCAGTCGCCGCCGGTAAACGCTTCGAGCCTGTAGTCGCCCACCCGCTCGCCACCGCCAAGAATGTCTTCCATGGCGACGGCGCAATCGAACGTCATGGCGCGAGACAGTTTCAGCTCCACGATTTCGCCGCTGCCGGCGGTTTCCGCCAGGCTGCGCCCGAAGCGGCGATGCAGCTCCGCACCGAATGCGGCGCCGCGCCGGACATCCGCATCCGGGATCAGACCCGTGGTATCGGGTGTGTGATTCAGCAGCAGGACTCCGCCGTGCCCCACGCTTTGGAGATACATGCTGACGAGTTGGTCGACGCTCTTTAGCGTGTGGGCATTGCCCGGATTCCAGAACCAGGTGCTGCGAATCCGGGCATCGCACTCGACCGGCATCCAGACGTCACCGGCGGGCGTTCCGTCTCGCGCGGTGGCGACGCCGCTTCCGGCGGCCGCGGCGGGTATGGCGTTCCAGCACGGGTAGGGCGCTATGCCGTTCTCATTGCCCACCCAGCGGAGGGTCGCATGGCGGCTCTGGAAGACCATGGCTTTCGGCGCATATCGCGCCAGGATGTCGCCAACGTCGATGATGGTGCTGCCGTCGAACCAGACTTCGCTCACGTCGCCGTAGCGGCTGAGGAGTTCGGTCCACTGGGCGCGGAAGACCTGGTTATACCGGTCCTGTTCTTCGGGAGTCTTGCAGCGGCCGGAGACTTTCGCGCCAAACTGGTCGTCGTGCGGGCTCAGGTAGAGTCCGAGTCTTAGGTTGGCTTTGCGGCAGGAGGCGGCCAGGTTGCGAACCACATCTCCCTCGCCGCCACGCCACGGGGTTTCCTTCAAGCCGTAGGAACTGGTCTGCGTCTGCCACCAGCAGAATCCACCGGTGTGTTTGGCGACGAAGACGATTTGCCGCGCGCCCATGCTTCGGGCCGCTTCCGCCCACTGGTCCGTATCGAGCTTCGCCGGATGGATCGCGCCGGCCGGAAGCGAGTGATCGTCATACTCACGCCCCTGCCACGTGCATGGATCGAGGCAGAGAAACATTTCAAGCTCCATGTCCTGCCACGCGGCCTGTTCGGGGGTAGGCATGGCGGGCCCCGCCGCCTGAGCCTTAGCGGCGGGGCAGCAAGAGGCGGCGATCGAAGCCAGCGCCTGGCGTCGGTTCAGCAGCGGGAGAGCCATGGGAGCCCCTTGTAACGCGCAGCCCGATCTGCTAGAAGATCAGCCGGAGCGCGGCCTGCATGCGCCGCGGCGCACGGGCGCCGTTGATGCGGCCGAAGGTCTGGCTGATCTGGTTGCCGGATGCATCGAATCGCGCCGTCGAATCGACGCTGTTGAACTGGGTGTGGTTGAACGCGTTGGTAGCGTCCATACGGAACTCCAGCTTGACCTTTTCTTTGATACTGAAATCCCGCTTCAGCGACATGTCCCAGTTATTGATGCCAGGTCCGCGGTAGGAAATCAGCGGAGCCGTACCCAGGCTGCCCAGTGCCGGACGTCCGAATACGGAGGTATCGAAGTAGCGGTAGAAAGTGCGATCGCTCTTCGCCAGGACAGCGCTTCCCGACTGCATGATGCGCTGGCCATCGCCGCCTCCGGTGAGGTCCGCGCCATCCGAGAGGCTGAAGCCGATTCTCGCTGGAGTGCCGCTCAGGAACGTTGCGATTCCGGCCAGTTGCCAGCCATTGCCGACCGCCCAGGCCACGCGGTTCTTCCAGAGCTTTGTCAGCGACGGGACGTCCCACACCCAGGCGATCTTCACGTTGTGCGTGTGATCCAGATTGGAGAGCCCGTAGTTCCACCGCCGCGGCATATAGACCGGCATGTTCGTGGACGCATCGTTCCCCAGGTTGTAGCCCGACATTCCATAATCCAGCGCTTTCGACCAGGTCCAGACGAAGTCCATCTGCATGCCCGCGGTAAAGCGGCGGTGCGCCTGCACCTGGAGCGAGTTGTAGTTCGACGTGCCGCCGTTCTGCCGCACCGTGACGCTGCTGTAGCCGCGATAGGGCGCCAGGAACGTGTCCGCCAGGGCCTTGCCGGTGGTCGGATCGATGCTCGACGACAGGAAGCGCGCGCCGTAAGGCAGCGTGTTCAGGTTCTGGTACATCCACAGGTGCCGCCCCAAGGTACCGACATAAGCGATATCCAACACGGTGTCGAACCCGACTGCCCGCTGCACCCCAATGCTGTAGTTGTAGTAAGAGGGGCTCTCACCGGAAGCGGCCACTCCGGTGACGCTCGAGGGGAAGAGGTTCGTGCCGGCGTTCATGAACGTCGAAACGGTGGAGTAGTAAATAATCGGTGTGTACTGGGCGGGAGGATTCAGCGCCAGGTTGCGCATGATGCTGTCTTCGCCCGAAAACGAGGTCAGACCGAATCCGCCGCGAATGGCCGTCTTCCCGTCGCCCTTCAGATCGTAGGCGAAGCCGAAGCGCGGGCCGAATTGGATGCCCTGCTGTTGCATAAATCCGCGCGGATAACTGGAGTCCGTTCCGGACACCATGCCATTGGTGATGTTGCCCGAATTCGGCACAATCGCGCCAATCAGCACCGCCGGCGAATAGGCGCCGGTGAGCGGATTCAAGGCCGCCCGTTTCCCCGTGGAATCAAAGGCCGGCTGGTAGAGGGTGACGGTCTTGGACGGATCAAACCGCGATGGATCGAACGAAGCGGCCTGCCCGGTCGGATTCCAGTCGGGCCAACGGTAGGAGAACCGTATGCCATAGTCGAGTGTGAGCCTGGGGGTGGCTCTCCAGGTGTCCTGTATGTACCACTCGAAGCTGCGCGCATAATCGAATTGGCGCGGGCGCGACGTGGATTCCGAATACGAATAGAAGTTGCCCAACAGCCCGTTAGAGTAGGCCCAACCGGAGTCCAAGGGATTCGTTGTGCTCTGCGTGAAGGCGAAGTTGCCTGCGAAGGTTCCGTTGTCGCCGTTCTTGGTGTAGATGGCTTCGAAATCCACCCCTGCTTTAATGGTGTGGCCGTTGTAAACCTTGGTGACGCTGTCGATAAGCGAATAGTCCTGATACATGGCGATCAGCGGAAAGCGGCCGTCCCAAGACATGCTGGCCGAGCCGGTGACCCCGCTAAAGCTGATGCCCGGAATCAGATTATACGGGTTGATCTCCGGATGAAACTGCGGAATCGTGATCCCGAGTTTCGTCCGCGTCAGGTTGTTCAGGGTGTTCGTATCCCAATCGGCGCTATAGCGGTGATGGCCCTTGGCCCCGAAGGACATCTCGTTTACCAGCGTCGGACTGAAGGTGTAGCTGGCGCTGAGTACGCCACCGCTGGTCTTGTACTGATCCGTTTCGACCAGGTCGGCCCACGCCGGCGGTCCGACGCCCCAGGGGTAGTGAATATAGTTTTGGTAACGGTTGCCCCGGAAATAGAGGCGCAGCCGGTCATTTACGTTGTAATCGAGGCGCACAATCGTCTCGGGCCGGGTGGTGTGAACCGGCTGGATCGGTGTGATGTAGTTATAGCTGCCGCCGCTGATCGCCCGGTTGAAGTAATTCGGCTGCGGAAATACGTTCATCATCTTCTGCATGTTGGCGTCGATCCGGGTGGACGGAATGACGTTGCCCGGAAACGGCGAGCCGGTGGAAGAGTCCGTGATCGTAGGCGTCTTGTTGCTGGTATCGAGGGTTTGCGAAAAATCTCCGGCGCGCTCGAGCGCCGTGGGCATCGTGTACCTGGAGGTTTGGGAGCTGTTGAGCCAGGTGCCCTCCTCGGAAACAAAGAAAAAGAGTTTGTCTTTGTTGCGGTTGAACTTTCCGGGCCAATAAATGGGCCCTCCAATGTTACCGCCGTACATGTGATAGCGGTCCCTCGCCTTAGCCACGCCGGACTGGTTGTCGAAGAACGCGCCGCTGTTGAACTGCTCGTGGCGCCAGTACGTGTAAGCCATGCCATGGAAGCTCTGCGTGCCGCTCTTGGTCACGGCGTTGACCACCGCTCCGGCGTTTCGACCGTATTCGGCGCTGTAGTTGTTCGACAAGACCTTAACTTCGCCGATCGCATCCGGGTTGACGTGGGAGTTGACCCACCCGGCGGTGCCGTCTTCGACGTTGTTGATGCCGTCAACCGAAAAGTTGCTGAGGAATGCCGGCACCCCGCCGACGTTCGGCAGCGGCACTAACGGATCCGTCTGGCTGGATGCCGAATCGGTGCCTTGGCCGGACTGCGAGACCGCCCCGGGGATCAGGAGGAGATAGTGGCTGATGTTGCGTGAAAGTACGGGCAGTTCAGCAGCTTGTTTCGCCGTGATGGTCGCGGAGCGCTCCGCGCTGGCGGTCTGCACCGGTGTGGCGGGAGCCGTCACCTGAACCGTCTCCGTGACCTGCCCGACCGTGAGGGTCAACCGGCCGACATCCAGGTGTCCCTCAGCCGTCAGGACTGCGTCCTTCTTTTCGTACTTCTTGAATCCGCTGACTTCTACAGCCACGATATAAGAGCCGGGAATCAGTGCCGGGAACACGAAGTCGCCTTGGACATCTGTTGTCGCGGACCGCAGTTCGCGTGTGTTCTGATTGAGTGTGGTGACCTTTGCTCCTGCAATCGGGAGCCCGCTGCTGTCGGCGACCGAACCTCGGATCACGCCGAATACGGCCTGGCCGTAGCAAACCATAGCCGTTGACGCCATCAGCACGGATAAGATCAATAGCGGCAGCCACCGCTGGAGCCGCTTCGCTTCGCACAAGCTACGGGATTCCAGAAGCTTGTGTCTTCTGCTCATCCTGGTCCGCATACACGCTCCCTACGACAATTGGGTGATCTCGGTCGTCTGTCGCGCGCTGGGGGCCTACTCGGATATGTTGTGCAGGATTCCTATGCTCCAAACATCTGACGGGATCCTGCCTCCGGCTCTGCCGGCCGGTAATCGGTGACTGCTGTTGCACAGCAGAAACGTCCGGGCCGTTTCTCTAACGGTCCCAAACGTCGGCGTTCACCAACTCAAAATGGTGACATCAATATACTACGATTTACCGATAACGCAAACTATAATTTGCTAAAAAACTCATGATCTTCATCGGCAGTTAATCGCCGGGGGCAGTAGATTCGGATCTGGCGATCCGGTTCGATTCCCGTGGCGGGGCGGGCTTCACGCCATCGGGATTCTAGCGAGGTTCGTCTCCCGGCGGCAGTGCGAAGTCGGAGGCCCCGGAGAGTTCCAGGAGGTTCTTCGTGCCGTCGGCTGTTTCCACTTCGAGGACGGCGCCGCGTCCTTCCGAAGGCTGTAGCGTGCGGATGGCTGTCACCCGTTCGATGCCGTGCGACAGATGGTCCTTCGGTCCCGAACCGAACGTGATCCAAACTGTGCGTTCCCGATCTTTTGTATCCGCGGAGGCGCCCCCGAACGGCTGATCCTCGATTTCTACCTGGTAGCCCGTATCGGTATTCGCACCGATCACTTCCAGGCGGGCATGAGCTCCGCGATATTCGCGGGTGAATTCCGCCAGGAATGAATTCCATTCCTCGGGACGAATCAACCGGGCATCCGGTCGCCTCGTGATGGTGCTGGAGTTACTCATACCTTCTTCGCAGCAGTTCCGATGCCACCCCGCGGTCCTCGCTTTCGGGCGGTCCCGTTTCCCGTTGTAAACTTGTCCAGTAGCCGGCGAGTCCGGTCTTCTTGAGAGGGGAATTCGGAATGCGATTGCGTATCGGTGCGGCCATGCTGCTGCTCTGCCCCGTGGTGGGCTTTGCGCAGACACCGCCGGGAGCGAGAGAGACCTTTAACAGAGTTTGCGGCGCCTGCCATACGGTCGAAACCGTCACTTCCCAGCGGCGGAACCGCGCGCAATGGCAGGAGAGCATCAATTCCATGATTGCCCGCGGCGCCAAGGCCAGCGACCAGGAGTTCGCGCTCATTCTCAACTATCTGGCGGCGAACTACAGCCCATCGTCGCCTGTACCGGCTCCAACTGCCGGCCGGGGGCGCCCCGCGGCGTTCTCCCCGGGGCCAGCCGATAAGCAGGTGATCGATGAAGCCGCCGCCAATCGCGGGCGCAAGGTCTACGCCGCCGAGTGCATCACCTGCCACGGTACGCACGCCCGAGGCTCCGAACGCGGCGCCGATCTCGTCCGCTCCGAAGTCATCCTCCACGACCGTTACGGCAGCACCCTCGGGCCGTTCCTTCGCAAAGGGCACCCGACCCAGACTACGCCGGTCTCCCAGCTCACCGACGCGCAGATCGTCGACCTTTCTCACACGATCCACCAGGAGGTCTACAACACGCTGCGCGCCGCGCTCCGGATTCAGAACCTGCTCACCGGCGATGCCGCGGCCGGCGCGAAATACTTCAGTGGCGAGGGCCGCTGCTCCACGTGCCACTCGGTCACCGGAGACCTCGCGCACATCGCTTCGCGCATGGATCCGCCGGCGCTCCAGCAGGGCTTCCTCTTTCCGGGCAGCGGCCGCGGAGGCCGCGGACGGGGCAACGCGTCCGGCAGCCCGGTGAAGGTTACGGTCACCCCGGCTTCCGGCGAAGCGATTACCGGCACCTTGCTGCACCTCGACGATTTCAATGTCGCCCTGCGCGACGCCTCGGGCCGCTACCGTTCCTTCGAGCGCGGTCCTTCCGTGAAGGTCGTCAAGAATGACCCTGTCGAGGCCCATCACCAGCTTCTCGATCAATATACCGACAAGAACATCCACGACATCGTCGCCTACCTGGAGACCCTGAAATGAAATCCTTCGCCACCCTTCTTCTCGCGTGCACGGCGCTTCTGGCGCAGGACGGCTTCCATCCATCTGAACCTTGCCGCGCCGCCCACCGGCTCGTGGCCCACTTACAATGGCGACTACTCCGGACGGCGCTTCAGCCCGCTTTCCCGCATTAATCAATCGAATATCAAATCGCTGTCCCTCTCCTGGGTCTACCGCGCGGCCGGCGCGCCCGGCGGCGCTTCGGCGGACGCGTCTCCGCCACTCCGGTGCAAGTGGATGGCGTCCTCTACTTCACCATGCCGGACAATGTGTGGGCCGTCGATGCGCGCACCGGCCGGGAAGTCTGGCATTATCTGTGGACCTCCCATGGCGGCGACCACATCGGCAACCGCGGTGTGGCGGTGTATGGGAACTGGCTGTATTTCGAGACCCCCGATTGCCACCTGGTATCGCTCAACCGCAACGACGGCAAGGAGCGCTGGCACACGTCCGTCTGCGACCTCGACCAGTATTACTTCGGCTCCATGTCGCCGCTGGTCGTCCGCAACCACATCATCACCGGGGTAAGCGGCGACGATCTCGACCGCCCCGGCTACATCGAATCGCACGATCCGGAAACGGGCGATCTGCAGTGGCGCTGGTACACAGTCCCGCAGAAGATGGGCGAGCCCGGCTCCGATTCGTGGCCTAGTGAAGAAGCGATGAAGCACGGCGGCGGCATGACCTGGCTCACCCCGACTTACGATCCGGACCTGAACCTGCTCTACGTTCCCACCGGCAATCCTCAACCGGTGATCGCTGGGAAGGCGCGCGCCGGCGCGAACCTGTTCACCGCGTCGATCGTGGCGCTCAATCCGGATGACGGGAAAATGAAGTGGTACTTCCAATCTTCGCCGCACGACACGCACGATTGGGACGCGACTCAGACGCCCGTACTGATCGACGGCGAAATCGGCGGCCAGCAGCGCAAGCTCGTGGCCCAGGCCAGCCGCAACGGCTACTTCTTCGTGCTCGATCGCGCCACCGGCAAGAATTTAGTCAGTTCGGAATTCGTGAAGCTCAATTGGTCGAAAGGCGTGGATGCGAAGGGTTCGCCGATTCCGAATCCCGCCAAGCAGCCGCAGCTCGATGGCGCGCTGGTGACACCCAATCAGGGCGGCGCCACGAACTGGCCGCCTCCCACTTACGATCCCGAGACCGGGTCTGTTCTACGTTAGTGCCGCCCGGGCGTTCAGCGTCTATTACATCTACGACCCGAGCGATAAGCCGGAAGGCTGGGGCGGCAACGATCGCGGCGGATGGGGCGAGTCGATGCTCGAAGCGATCGATTACAAGACGGGGAAGATCCGGTGGGTCCACAAGTGGGAAGATGGCGGCCGCTCGGGGCTGCTATCGACTGCCGGCAAGCTGCTCTTCGCCGGAGACGGTTCGGGCAACCTGGTCGCGCTGGACCCCGAGAACGGCAACCCGCTCTGGCATGCAAATCTGGGTAACTCGGTGACCAATGGCCCGATCACCTACGAACTGGACGGGACACAGTACCTCGTAGTCGCCGCCGGGGACACGCTGTTCGGCTTCGCGATGCTGCAGTAGCGCTACCGCACGCGTTTGCGGAAACGCAATAGCCCGGCGGCCAGCAATCCACCGCCCAACAACATTGTGGTGCCGGGTTCCGGAGCGGCGGTGGCGCCGCCGACATAAGCGATGCCGTCCATCGGGTCCGAATAGGAATACGTCGTTGAAGAACTGAAGTCGGCGCTGTAGTGGACCAGTACGTTGCTCCAGGTGTCTGCCCAGTAGGTATTGGTCGATGGATCGTAAGCGGCGCCGTTGTCGTTGATGGAATTCGCTCCACCTTGCACGTGAGTTGCCGCGCCTGTCGCCACATCAATGGAATACAGGTTGTCGCTTCCGGCCTGAAGAAGGTACAGCATGCCCGTCAGAGAGTTGAAGACGAGGCCTCCCGGGTAAACCGAGTTACCGCCGATGTAGGTGGCGGCGCCGGTTGTCGAATCCAGAGAATAGAAAGAGCCGCTGCTGGCTTCCCCATAGAGGGTGTTGTTACTCGGGTCCCATGCCAGCGCAAACAAGTCCTCGATACCGTGGTAGCCCACCAGGGTGGCCGCCCCGGTCACTGGATTGATGGTGTAGAGATTGTCGTTACCACGGCCGGCCACCCAATACAACTGGCCGTTCGCTGCATCATAGGTGAGATCCCCGAAATCTCCTGAGGAGATGCCTGTGTAACCGACAACGCTGATCGCCACCGTGTTCGTGTCAATTTGCAGGAGCGTATTCGTTGCGTCATCCATCGCATACAAAGTACCGGCCGAGGCGGTAGAAAGGCCGAAGGAGAAGGCCAAGGCAGACAACAATAGTAGCTTCGTCAAGGTGGACATTACCTCACCCACGTTCATAGCGAATCGGTGGAAGTCAGGACAAGGTGTCGCGAGGCCAAAAATGCAGATAACTTTGGGAGGTACCAGGCCATAACCGGGGTTCCACCTGAACAATTCCGGGACCCAATGAGGTCGGTTCTCCGGGTAGAATGATCGAACAGCCTGCCGGCCGCGCGGCTGGTGGAGCCGGGACCCGTTGTCTCTAGTTCAAGTTCAAGTGAAAGGACCGTTATGACGACACGTAGAGAGAGCATCGAGCAGCTGTTGGCCGTGGCCGGTATTGCAGCGGTCGCCGTTGGCAGCGCGAAGGCCGCGCAGCCTCACATGGAAGCCGCGGAGAACCTGCTCCGGCAGGCCGAGGCGGAATTGCGAAAAGCCGTCCCCGATAAGGGAGGCCATCGCGCGAAGGCCATGGACGCCGTCAAGGTGGCGCTCGAAGAGGTGCACGCCGGTATCCAGTTCTCCCGCGAACACTAAGGGGGTTTCCCGCGGTCTGCGGGCGAGTTTCGGCTCGCCCGCACCGGCGGCGACTCTTTCCTCTACTTTAAGGGGCGCATCATGAGGTTGCGGTAGCTGACGACGCTGCCCAGGTTGTGCTGCTGGAGGGCAAGGTAGCCTTTGCTGAAGCGGGCTTGCGGGTCGTCGCAATCGGTGACCGTCTTGCCGTTCACCTTGATAACCACGTGATCGCCGCGAATGGTCACGTCCTGCGTCCACCAGATATCGTCGCCGATGAGCTGGTCGGTCACTTTGCAGATTCCATAGAGACTTCCGGTCTTTTGCGGATCGGGCGAGGTGTTTTCGACCTGTGCCTCGTAGCCTTTGGGGAAGCCCGGACCGAAGGCGGCGCGGACGTACATGCCGGAATTGCCGCTATGGTTGAGCTTCACTTCGGCGCGGAACTCGCAGTCCTGGCATTCGCGCTCCATCCAGAAAAGATGGCTTGCCGGACCATTGCCAACGATCGCGCCATCGACCACCTTCCAACTTTCGGGATGCTCGTTGGCCTTCCAGCCATTGAGCGTCTTGCCGTCGAACATGCTGACCCAGCCGTCCTTACCGGGGACCGGAGCTTTCTGCGCGGCGGCGATCCCGACGCAGAGGGTG
Organism: Terriglobia bacterium; assembly: GCA_963796675.1. Taxonomy (GTDB): domain Bacteria; phylum Acidobacteriota; class Terriglobia; order Bryobacterales; family Bryobacteraceae; genus CAWCDJ01. The sequence continues at coordinate 346,075 of CAWCMS010000003.1, read as the reverse complement.
AGCAGGAAGATTACCGTTACCGACTTTTTCATGCCCTCAATGGTATCGAAACTCGGCGCTGCTATCCTGGCGGATATGAGGCTCCTTGTTCTGACCCTTTTGGCGATGCCCGCGTGGGCGCAATTTACCTACCTGAATCACGGAAAACCGCTACTCGACGCGCATAACTGCTACCCCTACAAAGGCGAATACAAGAACCGGATCGAACGCGCCCTGGGGACCGGATTTCCGGTGGGCATCGAACAGGATCTGGCATGGTACGTGGACCCCGCGACCGGCAAGGGGCGGGTGGTCGTTTCGCACTCCGATGAACCGACGGGGCACGAGCCCACGCTGAAGGAACACTTCTTCGAGCGGGTGCGGCCGATCGTGGAGAAGGCGTTGGCGGAAAACCATCGCGCGCAATGGCCGATCATCGTGGTGCACTTCGATTTCAAGAGCGACCAGACGCCGCTGCTGCACGCGGTGTGGGACCTGCTGGGTGAGTACCAGGGCTGGATCACCACCGCGGTGAAGACGGACGATCCACACCATCTGTCGCCGTTCGAACCTAAGCCCTTGCTGGTCCTGACCGAGGTGCCTGATGAACAGGAAGAGGTCTTCTACAACCAGGTGCCGGTGGGAGCAAAACTGCGGCTCTTCGGTTCGGCCCACACCAAAGAGATTCCGGCACAGCCCAAGGCGGAGCACGAGCACCTGCTGGCGACGTTGCCTCCGGAAGTATTGCTGCCGGAGAAGCCGACTAATTACCGTCGGTGGTGGAACAACTCCTGGCACGAAGTGGAAGAAGGCGGCCAGCAGGTGGCCGGCGACTGGACGGCAGCCGACGACCGGCGCCTGAAGGCACTGGTGAACTACGCGCACCAGCTCGGCTACTGGATCCGGTTCTACACGCTCGATGGGTTCACGGCGGCCGACAACCAGGGTTGGGACAAGAGCTACAACTTCGGCTCGCACGCGGCGGTGGAAGCCCGTTGGAAGGCCGCGATGGCGGCCGGCGTGGACATGATCGCCAGCGATCAGTATGAAGCTCTGAGAGCCTTCATGAAAGCGCAGTAACCACCATGCAGACCCTCGCACTGTTGGCCTGGATGCTGGCGGCCGCGCCGGCTCCTCCAGGCGTAGTGATCGATCACGAACCGCCCGTGGCCGCACAGTACATCGGATCGCCTTCGATCGCGATTCTGCCGAATGGCGACTATCTGGCGTCGCACGATCTCTTCGGGAAGGATTCCACGCAATCCACCTCGGCGGTGACGAGGATATTTCTCTCCAGGGATCGCGGCAGGACCTGGCGCAAAACGGCGGAGATGCACGACCAGTTCTGGTCGAATCTGTTTGTACACAAGGGGTCCGTCTACCTGATGGGGACGACCTGCGAGTACGGGCGGATCGTGATCCGGAAGTCGCGCGACGGTGTGACGTGGAGTGCCGCTTCGATGCTGACCGAAGAGGCCGGCTACCATACGGCGCCGCTGCCGGTGGTGGTGAAGGATGGGCGGCTCTGGCGCGCGATGGAGTATCACCCGCAAGGTCCGTGGGGACATTTTGAAGCGTTCCTGATTTCGGCGCCGGTGGGCTCTGATCTGATGAGTCCGAAGAGCTGGACCATGACGGCGAGATTGGCGTTCCCGGCGCAGGCTCCGGAGGGCAAGGACTGGCTCGAAGGAAATGCGGTGATCGCGCCGGACGGTTCGCTGGTGGACGTGCTGCGCGTGAACAATGTGGAGAAGGCCGCGATCGCGAAGCTGAAGGACGGCGAGCTACACTTCGAAGCGTTCACGGATTTTCCGGGCGGCGCGAAGAAGTTCACCATCCGCTACGACCGGAAGAGCCGGCGGTACTGGGCTCTGGCGAATCCCGCATTGAAGCAGTACAGCCGGTCGGCGGAAGATCCGGCCTCGGTGCGGAATACGCTGGCGCTGCTTTCTTCGCGCGACCTGAAGGACTGGCGGGTCGAACGGATCGTGGTGTCGCATCCCGATCCGCTACGTCACGCCTTTCAATATCCGGACTGGCAGTTCGACGGGCGGGACATCGTCTGCGTCTCGCGGACTGCCTTCGACGACGAGGCTGGCGGGGCTCCCCGCGGACATGATGCAAATTTCCTCACTTTCCACCGGATTGTGAATTTCCGCGGGCCCGAAAGGCATTAGATCCCGGGAGTTATGCTAACCCAGGCGGGTAAAGTTAACCGTCGAGTACCGTCCGAGGCCTAGGCCGTCTCGGCCGGAACCTTAGGTGTTACCGATCCCGTACTCGTGGGACTGTAATCGGTGAGACTCCAAAGCCATAATTTCTCATGAGTCACGGAGGATTGGAATTGTTTATGGAACACTATTCAGCACTGTTCTCGCTCGTATGCATGATTGCGTTTGTAGCAGTGTTCGACTTGAGGCATCATCGGCACCGCCTGCAGCGGTTGTGGCGGTCCATCACGCTGATGAGCCCGGAGGAGCTCGACCAGATCCGCACGATCTGGTCGGCCTGCGAAGAGGCGTAGCAGACCGGGGTATACTCGTGAGCGATGAGCACGAGTATCCTGACTGAGTCTCTAGGCCGGCTGCTGGGGGCGATCGGCGAACCGGTGGCGGTGACATTTTGCGACGCGGCGCCGGCGGGTGTCGCCCGAGTCGATTCGGCAGCACCCGCTGGATGCGCATATTGGAAGGCCGCCGCAGAGGGAGCGGTCTTTCACACCACCGGAGAAGATCACCTGAATTGCCCCATCGGCGCCTACACCCATGGCGCGGAGCTGACGGCGGAGGCCCACTCGCAGCTCGAAGCGGTACTGACGACGATGGTGGGTCTCGAATATCTCAAGATGGACGAAGTACCCGGGATTCCGCGTCGCGAGGAGCCGCTGCGGGTCGCGGTGTACTCACCGCTCTCCAAGACCGAAGGTACTCCGGACGTGGTGCTGCTGCGCGGCACTCCGCGGCAGATGATGCTGCTGTGGGAAGCCGCGGGTGCGCGTGGACTGACGGCGCCCTTTCCGATCATGGGCCGGCCGGCGTGCGCGATCGTGCCCGCGACCCTGAACTCGGGGAAGGCCACGAGCTCGCTGGGTTGCATCGGGAACCGCGTCTACACGGAGCTGCCGGACGGCGAGTTTTATATCGCGATCCCCGGCGGCGCGCTCGCGGACGTGGTCGAGACCCTGGGGACGATCGTCAACGCCAACGTCGAACTCGAGAAGTTCCATCGCTCGCGTTGTTGCTAGGCCTCTCCTTCCTTTAGTCGTATTCCTAGTACTACCCCAGTACTTTGAATCCAAAATTAGAGCTTTAGTACTAAATAGTCTCCTTTATACTGAATCGTACACTTCTAAGGGGGGAGTGCCGCATGTTTCTGAATAAATTGCACTTGGGCCGCAAGTTGGCACGCACGTTGGTGCTAGGAATAACGCTCGCCGTGTCACTGGGCATCGCGTCCGCCGGCACGCTGGGCATAGACTACACGAATCCGGGGTCGGTTGGTACCAACGGGGCATGGTCGCTGGGATACGAGTTCCAGGCGTTGCAGTCCGTATCGGTGACCGGTCTGGCCTTCTTTACCGGCGGAGGGATCAGCCAGAATCACGACGTCGGTCTTTGGGATTCGAATGGCAACCTGCTGGCTTCGACCACGATTACGTCAGGTTCGCCGGTGATCGGTACTGGCGGATTCTTGTGGGAATCGATCACTTCCGTGATCCTGACCGCAGGCGATTACTACTACGTCGCCGGGGAGACCGGATCTGACAATTATTCGTATGGGCCTTCCGGAGTCACCGTGAACCCGGCAATCAGCTTCGTGGCTGCCGCTTATGTCTCGAGCGGAACTTTGGCCTTTCCGACCAGTACGGACCCTGGTACGGTGGGCTATTTTGGCGGCAACGTCGTCCTCGGAGCCACTGCTGCGCCGGAGCCGTCTTCGGCGCTGCTGGTGCTAGCGGGAGGCGCGATGTTGTTCGGCTCGTTCCGCCGACGCACTAAGCTCCGTTAGGCCTGAGGCGAACCTCAGATGGAAGCGCGGGCGAGGGCGTGTGCCATTGCCCGCGCTTTTTATTTTGCGTCTATCCCAGCGGAACTCGAAAAACGTAGGCTTGCCGCGCCGGCAACGATGCCGATAGGGACTCAGGGATCTGGATGCGTAGCTGTTTGCCCTGGCTCGTGGTCTCGAGAGTGCGTCCGCCTTCGAGCAACGTCGCTTTGACACCGGCAGGGGCGCCGATATCGTCCAGCACCACTTCCTTTTGCGGGCGGCGGGGAACGATGGCGTAAACGGCTTCATCCTTCGCGGTGAGAAAGGCTTCGGCGCGCGCATACCCGGCAGGCGGAGAGTCCACCATCTTGTTGATGTCGTATTCCGACATGAACTCCTTCTCTTCGAGCTTGGGAATTCTGCCCTGACTCCATTGCCGGGGAGAGCGCCACGCCTTCGTCCCGTAGATCGCCTCGCCGTTGACGCGCAGCCAATCGCCGATCTCGGTGAGACGCTGCTCCATGATGACGGGGATGCGGCCGTCGGCAGTCGGGCCGATATCGAGCAGCAGATTGCCGCCGCGGCTGACGATGTCGATCAGCATGAGCAACAACTCGCGGCCGGTGTGATAGTCCTTCAGAGTCTCCATCCGGTTGTAGCCATAGGAGTAGCCCATGCCGCGGCTCTCTTCCCACGGATGCGCGGCCTGCTGCATGCCGGAAGTGTACTCGGTGGTGTAGTAGCCGCCGTGCTTGTGGCGGGTATCCTTGCCCCAGCGGTCGTCGATCACGACTTCGTCGCGAACGGGCGATTCGTTGAGCAGCCAGGCGAGAAGCTCCGGCGACCGCCACTCGGCGCTGGTGAGATCCCATTCTCCGTCGGAGAAGATGATGCTCGGTTTGGCGTGCGTCACCACGTCCTTGAACTGCGGAAAGAGATGCTCGGCGACGTAGCGCTTGTGATCCGAAAGGTAGAGCGGGTTGTACCACTCGTAGAGCGAATAGTAGATGCCCATGTGGAGGCCGCGGCGGCGTCCGGCGGTCATGAGGTCGAGCAGGATGTCGCGCTTGGGGCCGATATCGACGGCGTTCCAGGGGCGTCCCCAGGCGCGGTTCGCCTCGGCGCTGCGCCAGAGGGTGAAGCCTTCGTGATGCTTGGAGGTGAGGGCGACGTATTTTGCGCCGGAGCGCTCGAAGACTTCGGCCCAGTGGTCGGGGTCATAGAGTTCGGCGCGGAACATGGGGGCGAAATCGAAATAGGGGAAGTCGGCACCGTAGACGCGTTGGTGGAACTTCCAGGTGAGCGCGCCGTGGCCGGTGGGGCCGGGAGCCTTTTTGCCTTCGGTGAGGGAGTGCCAATACCACTCGGCGTAGGCGGTCTCATCCTTCACGTTGACCGCGGCAAAGGCCGGCACAGAGTAGACGCCCCAATGGATGAAGATGCCGAACTTGGCGTCGGTGTACCATTTTGGCGAAGGGCGTCGGTCGATCGACTCCCACGTGGGCTCGAAGCGGGGAGCCGGCTGCGCCGCGGCACGGCGGGCGGCGGCCAGGGCCAGCGGGGCGGCGGCACAGGCCTGTAAAAGATCACGGCGTCGCATAGGCTCCAGCATACACCGGGGACCCCGAATGATGTATTATTACACCCATGCGTTTCGCCATGGTTTCGATGCTGTTTGCGCTTTTGCCGCTTGCCGCCCAGGATGCTCCGCGGCCTCCGCAGAAGGGGCCGGGAATGGCTCACAAGAATCTGAAGCTGCTGAAGGACGATGAGGTCCGCCCCGCGATGGGTGCGTTCCGCTCGGCTTTGGGTGTGCAATGCACCTTCTGCCACGAGATGGGGAACTTCGCCAGCGACGAGAATCCGCACAAGGACAAGGCGCGGATGATGATCACGATGGTGCGGGATGTGAACGCGAAGTTCAACGATGGCAAGCAGCACGTCACCTGCTACACCTGCCATCGTGGTAAGAGCGAGCCGGAGTCGGCGCCGCCGGCGGCTCAGTAGGGAATCCTCAACTCCAAAGCGAGCAGGCCGCCCGGCCTGCTCCACTCACTTGCCGGTAACTTCGCGGAGCACGCGAAGTGTGTTGCCCCCGAAGATTTTCGCGATGTCGGCATCGGTGTAGCCTTGCGTGCGCAGTGCGGCCTTCAAGGCGCCCATCTTCGAGATGTCTTCCAGCCCTTTCGGCGGCGAGGAGATTCCGTCGAAATCGCTGCCGATGCCTACGTGATCGATGCCGGCGACTTTGACGGCGTGATCGATGTGGGCAACGGCGTCGTCGATGGTGGCGGCAGTCGGGACAGCCTTCATATCGCGGTGCATTTCTTCGGCGGCATAGTCGTCGAGCGCCTTGCCGGTGAGCACGGGCTCGGCCGAAACCTTCGAAATATCGGCCTTGAGCTGTTCGGCGTCCTTCGGATTCAGGAAACCTTCCCCGAAATTAATCCCCACCACGCCTCCATTCTTCGCGAGAGCCTGCAGCATTTCGTCGGTCATATTGCGCGGCACGTCGGAGAGAGACCGGCAAGAGGAGTGTGTGGCCATGACGGGCTTGGTGCTGACGGCCAGGGTGTCGAAGAACGTCTTGTCGGAGACGTGTGAGACGTCGACGATCATGCCGAGGCGGTTCATCTCCCTGACCACTTCCTTGCCGAACTCGGTGAGGCCGTTGTGGGCCGGCTTGTCCGTGGAGGAATCCGCCCACTCGGTGTTGCGGAAGTGCGTGAGCGTCATGGAGCGGATGCCGAGCCGGTAGTACATGCGCAGCACGGCCAGATCGTTATCGATTTGATGGCCGCCCTCGATGGTGAGGATGGCGGCGATCCGGCCGGAGCGAGTGATGCGGAGGACGTCGGCCGCATTCAGGGCGAGGGCGATCTGTTCGGGATGCGTGTCGAAGAGCCGCTGCATGGCGTCGCGGAGGTCCAGCGTGCGGCGGATCGCTTCGGAGCCTTTGTAATACGTAGGGACCCACAGGGCGAAGAACGGAGCGTTGACGCCGCCCTCCTTGAGCCGCGGAATATCGACGTGGCCGACGGGGGACCGCTGGGTGATATCGGCGCGATCGATGAGGATGCGCTGCGCCGTATCGATGTGGCTGTCGATTCCGACGGTCTGGGCGGCCAGGGAGAGCGCGGCCAGGAAGAAACTCACAAGTCGCATGGGGGAAGCATACCGCACCGGCTGCGGGGCTGGTATCCTGGTCCGCATGCCTGAAACCGTGAGTCCGATTCCACCGGGATTTCATTCAATTACTCCGCACCTTTCGGTGAAGGGGGCTGCGGCGTATATCGACTTTCTGAAGAAAGCGTTCGGCGGCGTGGAGATTGCGCGCTCGCCGGGTCCGGGCGGCAAGCTGATGCACGCCACGGTGAAGATTGGCGACTCGATGCTGATGTTCGCCGACGATTTTTGCGAGGAGTTCCACATGCCTCCGCTAGCCGTGGGGCGGCTGCCCTTCGTGATCCACCTGTACGTTCCGGATGCCGATGCAGCCTGGGCACGGGCGCTCGAGGCGGGATGCGAAGTCGTCTTTCCGATTGCCGACCAGTTCTGGGGCGACCGCTACGGGCACGTGAAAGATCCGTATGGTTTCGTCTGGGGAATTGCCAGCCGCAAGGAGGAACTGACGCCCGAGCAGGCGCAGGAGCGGATGCGCCAGGCATTCGGCGGCGGCCAGTCCTAGGCGATAATTGCCGCATGGCTACATGCGGATTTGTGGAGTATGCGGATGCCAGTCCGGAAGTGCGGGCGGTCTATGACGACATCATGACCACCCGCCAGACGGACTGGATCAATAATTTCTGGAAGGCGCTGGCGCACGACCCTGCCACGCTGCGGCGCACGTGGGAGAGCGTGAAGCAGATCATGGCGCCGGGCGCGCTCGATCCGCTGACGAAGGAACTGCTTTACGTGGCGGTGAGCGCGACCAACCAGTGTGGATACTGCATTGCGTCGCATACGGCGAGCGCCCGCAAGGCAGGGATGACGGACGCGGTGTTCGCCGAGGTGATGGCGGTGGTGGGTATGGCGAACGAGACCAACCGCCTGGCGAGCGGCTACCAGGTGGAGATCGACGACCGGTTCCGTCCGCGCGGGTAGGATAGAAGTAGTGATCCGAACGCGAAGGCAATGGTTGCAGGCGGCGGCCTTTTGGCCGGCGTGTCTGGTGCTCCGCGCCGCACGCAAAGAATTCTGGGAAGTCAAAGATCCGGCTACTTGGACCAGCCAGGAAAAGCAGGCCCTGCTCGGTGATTCGCCATGGGCGCGGGCAGGTGCCGTGCAAATGCAGGTAGAGAACAAGAAGAGCGAGCGCCGCCGCATCACGCAGAGCCCGCAGCTGCCGAGCGCGGGACCGGCGACTCCACCGGGCGGCGTGCGCAGCGTGCCGATCGGCGAAAAGCCGCCTCCGCCTCCCGATCCGAATGCCGGGCGTCCGCTGGAGTTCCGGGTGTTGGCGCGATGGGAAACGGCGAAGCCGGTGCGCCTGGCGGGCGGTCCCGAGGTGCCCGAGATGACGGGGCGGTACTACGTGATCCGGCTGCGCGGGCTGCCGCTGATGCCGCCGCCGAAGGCTGAGCCGGGCGAGACGCCGGTGGATCCCAACGAAGCAACGCTCGCGGCACTCAAGGAAGGTAGCCTGCTCGAGCCGAAGGATCGGCCGGCAATTCCGTGCGAGCATCTGTTCAGCGGATCGGGGAAGGCGGCGAATGATGTGCTCCTGTTCTTTCCGAGGCCGAAGCGGCCGATCACGGCGGCCGACAAGCAGGTGACGCTGGAATGCCGGTTCGCGCCATTTCAACTCGAAATCAAGTTCCCGCTAAAAGACATGGTGTTCCAGGGCGAGCTGGCGCTCTGAGGGGGGGAGTGCGAGGTGAATCGCAGACTCGAACAGGGGCTCGAGACGGCGCTACAGGACGTACGTTTTGCGTGGCGTTCGCTGCGGCGGTCGCCGGGCTTCACGGCAGTGGTGGCGGCGACGCTCGCGCTGGGCATCGGCGCGAATCTCACGATGTTCGGCCTGCTGCGCGCGGTGCTCTGGCGGCCGCTGCCCTATCCGGAGCCCGGCCGGATCGTCACCATCCGGGTGGATGCGCGGAATACGCCAAACACAGGCGCCACGATAGGCGAAGTACGGGACTTGAACGAGCGCAGCCGCACGCTCGAACAGATCGCGACGATCAACGCCGCGGACGCCAACGTGGAGTATGCGGGCGAGTCGGAGCATGTGACCTCGATGAGCGTCTCCGACAACTTCCTTTCGCTGCTGGGGGTGCGCCCCGCTCTCGGGCGGACGCTCGATTCGCGCATCGACGAAGGCAAAGACCAGGTCCTCTCGATTCTCATCAGCGACGAATTCTGGCGGCGCCGCTTTTCGGCCGATCCGGGGGTGATCGGCAGGTCGGTACGGGTCAATAATCTCGACGTGCAGGTGGTGGGCGTGCTGCCGCGGGGGTTCCGCCTGTATCTTCCGCCTTCGGTGTACGCGGCGGAGCAGGCAGACGTCTGGTTTCCCGAACGCATCGACGGCACGGAGCCTTATCGCGGGAACCCCGTGATGGCCAGGCTCCGCCCCGGTGTGACGCTCGGCCAGGCCAATGCGGAACTACAGACGATGGTGGCGCGGTTCGAGCGGGAGTTTCCGGAATCTTACGCAGGCACGCACGGGCGCTTCATCGCGCGGCCGCTGCACGATGAGATGACGCGCGAAGCCCGGCCGTCGCTCTACCTTCTTTCGGCCGCGGTGGGATTCGTGCTGTTGATCGCGTGCGTGAATGTGGCCAACCTGCTCTTCGCCCGAGGCGCGGTGCGGCAGCGCGAACTCGGCATCCGGCGGGCGCTGGGCGCAAGCAGAATCCGCATTGTCCGCCAACTGCTCACGGAAAGCCTGATGCTGGCGGCGGTGTCCGCAGCCCTGGGGCTGCTATTCGCGCGGGTGGGGCTCGAAGTGGTGGGCCGGCTGAGCGCCTCCCATATTCCATTGCAGTCGCGCGTGGGGATGGACGCGACGGTCGCGTCGGCCGCGGTGGCGCTCGCAGTGGTCACCAGCCTGCTGTTCGGCCTGCTGCCGGCGTGGCGCCTGGCGTCGGGCGGAGCCGGCCTGGCGCTGCGGGCAGGGCGCGCGGAAACGCCCGGGGCCGGTGCGCGAAGGTTGCAGCGAGCCCTGGTGGTGGCGGAGGTAGCGCTCTCGATCGTGCCACTGGCCTGCGGCGGCCTGATGCTGCGGTCGTTCGTGAATCTGCGAAATGCGCCGCTCGGCTTCGATCCCAAGGAAGTGGTGACGGCGAAGGTACCGTTCAGCATGAGGCAATACCCGCACCTGCCTGAGCGATGGGCATTCCTTCGCGACGTGATGCAGCGGGTGCGTGCGGTCCCTGGAGTGCGGGCGGTGAGCGCGGCGTTCCCGCTTCCGCTGGCGGGCCAGGAGACCCGGCGCGTGGGACGCGTCGACCGGCTCGACGCTCCACCGATCCTCGCGACCCAGCAGATCGCCGCTCCCGGATACCTTTCGGTGATCGGCACACGCTTGCTGGCCGGCCGCGATTTCACCGATAGCGACGTGACCGCCGAGCGCAATGTCACCATCATCGACGAGAGCCTGGCGGCGCGGCTCTGGCCGGAAGGTGCGATCGGCAAGGTGCTGGCGGTTTACCGGACCGGGTGGCGCAACGACCTGGAGGTGATCGGGGTTACCGCGCCGGTACGCTCCACAGCGGTGCGCGACGAAAGCATTCCCCATTACGTGATGCCATACGGACTGTATCCGGTGGAGATGTCGTTGGTTGTGAAGACGCGAGAAACCGCGAACCAGATGGCGCCATGGATCCAGGGCGCCGTAAATGCGGCGCATGGCAGCCGCGCGCCGTTCGACATCCGGCCCATGAGCGGCTATGTGGCCGATTCGATCGGCGATACGCGGTTCCTTCTGCTGGTGCTGGCGGCCTTTGCCGGAGCGGCCATGTTGCTGGCTGGTGTGGGGCTGTATGGAACGCTTGCGTACTTGACCGCGCAGCGGACACGCGAATTCGGAATCCGGCTGGCATTGGGTTCGAGCGTGAGCGGGATCGTGACGATCGTTGTCCGGGAAGGCGTACTGCTCGGGGCGGCGGGCGCGGTGTTGGGGCTGGCCGGAGCGTCCGGGGCAACAGGCGCGATCCAGGGGCTGCTTTACGGAGTTCGTCCCCTCGACGGCATGACCCTGGCAGCCGTGGTGGCACTGGTGGCGACGATCGCTCTGGCGGCCGCCGGTGTGCCAGCGTGGCGGGCCGCGCGGATCGATCCGCAGGCGTCACTCCGCAGCGAGTAACGGGCGTTTACACTAACGGGAGTATGCGGGCAGCTGTTGTCATCGCGGTGCTGGAGGTCCTGGCCTGGACTGCGCTTGCAGCCGGCCCCGGGCGTGTTTACGTCTACGCGCAGCGCCCGTCAGAGGCGCGATCATGGACGCCCATTGTGTGCGGCGGCCACGTGGTCGCGGAGTTGAAGCAGGGGACGTTTTTCGCAATGGATCTCGCTCCGGGACGCTACACCGTCGGAACGACGATGGGGGTGCCGGCATTCGTGGATGTCCGTTCCGGTGAAGAGGCCTTTCTTCGCCTGGGGTGGAACTACCAGGTCGGCCGGCCTCCGATTTCCGTGATGGAGTCCGTCCGCCCGGAACAGGCGCACGAGGAGATGAAATATCTCAGCTATATCAAGGCAGGAAAGGTGCTGTCGCATTCCGTCGCCGCCACCGATCCGCGGAGCCCCGAGCCTCTCCAGTTGAAAAGGCGCCCTCCGCAGTAAACGCGCGGCCTCACAACCCGAAGCACAAAATGTTCGGACCGGCGGCGACGGCAATGTATTGCTTGCCGCGGTACTCGAAAGTCATCGGCGACGCCTTCATCCGCGTGTTGGTCTCGAAGCGCCAGAGGAGTTTGCCGTTGCGCTGATCGACGGCTTCGAAACCGCCGTTCGGCTTGCCGTAGAAGACCAGACCTCCGGCCGTAGCGAGCACTCCGGCCCACGACTTCGCCTTGGCGGGGCCCGGCTGGGGCACTTCCCAAACGATCTTGCCGGTCTCGATATCGAGCGCGCGGAGAAAGCGCTGGCCGGTCTGGTCGGGGTAGCCAAGGGGGCTGCCGGTGCACTCTTCGAGCGCCAGCATGTAGAAGAAGCGCGTGAGCGGGCTGTAGGCGACGGAGCTCCAGTTGGCCGCGTCGTCGGGGCAGCCCCTGGGGTCGATCACGACGGGGCGGCCGTCGGCGCCGATGCCGGAGGCCCAATCGACCCGGCGCAGGAAAGGCTTGGCCAGCAGCACCTCGCCGGTGCCGCGGTCGAGCACGTAGAAGAAGCCGTTGCGGTCGGCATGAACCAGGAGCTTGCGCGGCTTGCCGTGAAAGTTGGCATCGGCGAGTACAGGCGGCTCGGTGGCATCGCGGTCGCGGACATCGTGAGGCGTGAACTGGTAGTGCCACTTCATCTCGCCGGTGTGCGGATCGAGCGCGAGAATGGAATCGGTGAAGAGATTATCGCCACCGCGGTCGCGGTCGTCGCTGTCGGGGAAAGGATTGCCGGTCGGCCAGTAGAGGGTTTCGGACTTCGGGTCGTAGGAGCCGGTCAGCCAGGTGGACCCGCCGCCGCGCAGAGGCTCGCTGCCGTGCCAGGTATCGGAGCCGGGCTCGCCGCGTCGCGGGACGGTCCAGCGGCGCCAGAGCAGTTCGCCCGATTCGGCGCGGTAGCAGGCGACGAAACCGCGGATGCCGTGGTCGGCGCCGGCGACTCCGGCAATCACCGTGTCGTTGACGATGAGCGGCGCCATGGTCCCGCCGTAATGCTGCGGCTCTTCGAAGAGCGTCTTCTCCCACACGAGTTCGCCGGTCGCGCGGTCGAGGGCGAGGAGGTGAGCGTTGTCGGTTTCGAAAAAGACTTTGCCTTCGCGGATGGCCACGCCGCGATTGGTCCCGAGGGCGGAATCGCCGTCGAGCCCGCGAGTCTGCGGCCGCGAGAACTGCCACAACGCGTTGCCGGTCTGGGCGTCGATCGCATAGACCTGGTTGGGGCCGGTGACGTACAAAACTCCCGAGGCTGCGAGCGGCGTAGTTTCGAGGGCGGCGGCGGGAATCGGAAAGATCCACTTCAGGCGCAGCGCGGCGACGTTGGCGGTGTCGATCTGCTTCAGCGGGCTATAGCGGTTGGCACTCAGGCTGCCGTTGTAAGTGAGCCAATCGCCGGGCGCGGGGTCGCTCCAGGTGACGCGTGGGGCCGCGGGCGGCCGGACGGTCGCGCCGGCGTTCAGGCCGTGAACGTATGCGGCTACTGCGTCCAGCTCTTCGGCGGGCAGGTCGAACGGCGGCATTCCGGCGGCGGGGATACCCTGCTGCACGATGGCGCGAATCTGGCCGGTGGGCTGTCCGCTCAGGTGCGGATTGCCTTCGAGGCCGGGTCCCTTGCCGGTGCCGCGCGCGTCGGCGCCATGGCATTCGGCGCAGCGCTCGCGGAAGATCTTCCTGCCGTCGGCGGCGCCCAGGGCCAGCGGAAGGAGCAGCAACGCCGCGAGGATTCGCGGGCGGAAGAGGTGGACGTCCGGCCGGTGCATACTGGGAAGGATATCGCATCGAATTCGAAAGCAAGAAACGGAGTGCTGCCCATTCGAGACCTCGCTAGGGTGTAGAGAGGAGATCGAAATATGCACGCAGTGAAAAAGACAGAGCCGGCTGCCGCGATTACTAACGATCCGCGATGGGCGTCGATCTTAGCGCGCGACGCTTCGGCGGATGGCGCGTTTTACTACTCCGTAAAGACGACCGGGGTCTACTGCCGCCCTTCGTGCGCCGCGCGCCAGGCCCGTCCCGAAAACGTGCGGTTCTTTCTCACCTGCGAGGCAGCCGAGGCCGCGGGCTTCCGCCCGTGCAAGCGCTGCAAGCCGAACCAGTCCACGCTGGCCGAGCAGAATGCGGAGAAGATCGCGCGAGCCTGCCGCCTGATCGAAAGCGCTGAGGAAGCGCCCGGGCTCGCGGAATTGGCTAAGGCTGCCGGGATGAGCGTCTACCACTTCCACCGCCAATTCAAGTCCGTAACCGGCCTCACGCCCAGCAAATACGCCGCGGCCCACCGCGCCGGCCGCGCACGCACCACACTCGCAAGCAGTCGCTCCGTGACCGACGCGATCTACGACGCCGGGTTCCAATCGAACAGCCGTTTCTACTCACGGTCCAACGAGATGCTCGGGATGACCCCGACCAACTTCCGCGAAGGCGGCAAGGGTACCGACATCTTCTTCGCAATCGGCGAGTGCTCCCTCGGCTCGATTCTGGTCGCCCAGAGCGGCAAGGGAGTGTGCGCCATTCTGATCGGCGACGACCCCGCTCGACTGGTTCAGGATCTCGAAGATCAGTTCCCACGTGCGAATCTGATCGGCAACGAGCCCGGATACGAGACGCTCATCGCGAAGGTCGTGGGCTTCATTGAGAATCCCGGTATCGGTTTGGACCTCCCGCTCGATATCCGTGGCACTGCGTTCCAGCAGCGGGTCTGGAATGCGCTCCGGCAGATTCCGCCCGGATCGACCGCGAGTTATGCCGAGATCGCGAAGAAGATCGGCGACCCTAAAGCTGTCCGAGCCGTCGCTCAAGCTTGCGGCTCCAACCGGCTGGCGGTGGCGATTCCCTGCCACCGCGTGATCCGGAATGACGGATCGCTCTCCGGCTATCGCTGGGGCGTGGAGCGCAAACGATCGCTGCTCAGCCGGGAGCGAGACACCAGTATGCGATAAGGCCAGTGGGATTGCACTGGTCACGCCGCATCGATCTCGGCCGCGGGATAGGCTTCGACGTATTCCTCGCCATTGCAGCCGTAATACGCAACCGTTCGTTCGGCGAAATCGACGTCGTAACGGACCACGCCGGCGCGCCACGAAGCTGTCAGGAATTCCGGGAAGGTACTCTCTCCCGCCTGATCGGTTCGCAGCGCCGTAATCAGCGCCTCGCGGTCGAACGGCGGGACGTCCATCATGCCAGTCGCTAAGGGCGTACCCTGCATTACAACGGGACCGTCGTTGGTCAGAAAGAGGCTCTGACACGCGGGAAGAAACCAGAAGTTCCGAGTGACACCGGCGCGCCGCAGCGTCTCAGCGAGGTAGGGAAAGCCTCCGACTTTCGGCCGGTTCGCCATGGCCCGCTTTTGGGCCGCCTCCAGGTTTTCGATCGCTTTACTCATGGAAAATTCTCCTTTGTATGCTGTGTGTGAGATGAGTCTGAGTTTCGATATCCTAGTCGATCGCTACGCCCTTGATCTGGTGAGCTTCGGCCAGTTTGCCAAGCAGGCGCCGCAAGGCGGCCTTTTCGCCGGCATCCAGGCAATCGAAAAACTCTCGATCGTTGTGGTCCGCGACCTGCGCCAGTTGGGGAAGAATGCGGCTGCCCGTCCGCGTCAGGGAAAGTAACTGGACGCGGCCGTCCTCTGGCTTGGCTGACCGCGCGATCCAGTTCTTCGCCTCGAGCTTATCGATGATCTTGGAGACGGCTCCCCGGGTCAGATCCAAGGCATCGGCCAGTTCTCCCGGCGTGATTCCGGGCCGCTCCTGGACATGGCTGAGCACCACCCATTCGGCTACGGAAGTCTGTCTCGCCTGCAGCGCCCGGGCAAAGGCGCCGGAAACTGAGTTGGAAACGCGCCGCAGCCAGTAGCCGAGATGACGCTCGAGGTTCGGGCTCGCCTTTGTTTCCATGGAAACCAATGTACTTTCCTTGGAAACTATTTGTCAAGCCCGACCTTCCGTTTTTTAGTGAGCAAGGCAGCGCTGGGCCTACGGCCGCGTCAGAAGGCCTTTATACAGCCGGAAAATCCTGCCGTAGTCGATCTGCGTGGCGACCGTCACCGGCGTGGCCTCGGGTGCCACGCGCCGATCGAGCGGTACGGTGGAACCGTAGAAGCGGCCCCACGCGGAGAGCACGTCGAGGTATTCCGTTTCGAATTTCGTGACGAAGCCGGGGTCGAGCAGGTAGCCGGCCGCAAGCGAGTCCCACAGGTACGCCGTGCCGGAGGGGTTGTGGAGGAAGCCGGGGTAGCGGTTGCCGAGATCCTCGCGAAACAGGCTGGTAATGGGCGTGTGGACCGCGACGATCTCGTCGAACTGCTGCTTGCGGATGGGCGCGGTGTTGCAAACATCGAGCGCGAACATCACCTTGCGCGGGATGCGCGAGCGCAGCACGATCGACGCGGCTTCGGGATCGAACCAGAAGTTGAACTCGGCGGCGGAAGAGGCGTTGCCGGGAACATGGATGTTGCCGGCCATGAAGACCAGTTGCTTAATCTCCGTGGCGATGGCGGGCTTGAGGGCGAGCGCCAGCGCGAGGTTGGTCATGGGGCCGAGTTCGAGGACAGTCACCTGCCCGGGGTGGCGCTCGATTTCGGAGATCATCCACTCGACGGCGCCGCGGCGCGGTTTGCGCCCGGTGAGCGCGGCACCGGTGGCGGGGCGAACGGCGGCAGGCTCCTCCGCAAACGCGCCGGTGTATTCGAGTTTGCCCCAGCGCCGTTCCGATTCCCGGGCCATTGCCGAGGTATGGATCAGGGGAGTCTCGGCGCCGGTGATGACGGACATTTCGGGTTGATGGAGCAGGTCGAGGATGTGAAGCATGTACTCCGCGCCCTGTGGCGCCCAGACGTTGCCGGGGACGATGGTGACACCGGGGATGAAAACGCGCGAAGGGCTGCGGGCGAGCATGACGAGCGCGGCGCCATCGTCGCCGAACAGGCCGGAGTCAGTATCGAAGAGGACGATCTCGCGTCCGGCGCTCCAGGCGGCAGTTGCGGAAAGGAGGCAAGCCAGCAAGCGCAGCATGAAACCTCAATATAGCGCGGTAGAATCCAGGTGATGCGCAAAGTACGGTGGGGCGTTCTGGGCGTGGCCCGAATCGCCATGAACAAGGTGGTACCCGCGATGCTCGAAGGCGAACACACGGAAGTGGCGGCGATCGCTTCGCGCGACCGTGCGCGGGCCGGGGAAGCCGCGCGCAAACTCGGGATCGCGAAGGCGTACGGCTCGTACGAGGAGTTGCTGGCGGACCCGGAGATCGACGCGGTATACAATCCGCTGCCGAATCACCTGCACGTGCCGGTCTCGATCCAGGCGGCGGAAGCGGGCAAGCACGTGCTTTGCGAAAAGCCCATCGGGCTCGACGAAGCGGACGTCCGCCGGTTGATGGAGGCGCGCGACCGCACGGGCGTCGTCATCGGCGAGGCCTTCATGGTGCAGGCCCATCCGCAGTGGGTGCGGACGGTGGAACTGGTGCGTGCGGGGAAGATCGGAAAGTTGCAGAATGCCGTGGGGTCGTTCGGCTACTTTTTGAAGTCGGCCGAAAACATTCGCAACGTGCGCGAATTTGGCGGCGGCGGGCTGATGGATATCGGCTGCTACCCCATCAAAGTCTCGCGCATGGTGTTCGGCGAAGAGCCTGTGCGCGTCGCAGCGACGCTGGTGCGCGACGCACATTTCGGCACCGACATCCTGACCTCGGCGATTCTGGAGTACCCCTCCGGCCATTGCATTTTCACCTGCAGCACGCAGGTAGTGGGCAATCAGAGCATGCAGTTCTTCGGGACCGAGGGGCGGATCGAAGTCGAGGTTCCGTATAACACGCGACCGGGCGGACGCGAGCGGCTCCGCATAGACGATGGGCGCGACCCCTATGGCTCGGGCGTCACGATTGAGGAGCTACCGCCCTGCGACCAGTACACCGTTCAGGGCGATCTCTTCTCGAAGGCAATCCTGGAGCGCACGCCGCCGCCCGTGCCGCTGGAGGATTCGGTGAGGAACATGCGCGTGATCGACGCGGTGTTCTGTGCGGCCGAAACGGGGCGCTGGGTGGACGTGAAGGCCGCTATTTGACGTCTTCGCCTTCCAGGCGCAACGACCACTTGATCGCCGCCAGGTACATCTGCTGCACACGCGGATCGTCCCAGGTTTCGGCGGCGTGGCCGAAGGTGGAATAGAAGACGCGGCCCTTGCCGTACATCTTCGTCCAGGCGACCGCGAAATCCCGATCGGTGCGGTGGATGCCGGGTTTGGTGTAGTCGAGCCTGGTGGCGTCGAGGCGCGCGAGCACGTGGACTTTGGAACGCTCCCAGTTTTTGTGCTGGTAGATCTCGTCGCGGAAGGTGAAGCGCGCGGGGAACGGCCGCATGGCCGCGAAGACGGGGTCTTCCAAAATGATGGGAGCATCGAAAACGCCCCACGGGTGGCCGTCGAAGTAGCCGCCGATCATCTCACCGAATTCGGGCCAGTCGAAGAAGGCGTCGTCGCCGGTATGGGCGCCGACAAAGCCTTTGCCATCGTCTCTGATGAAGGAGATCAGGTCCTTCTTCTGTGCGGCGGTGAGGGTATCTCCGGTGCCCATGAAGAAGATAGCGTCAAAGTCGTTCAGGTTATGCGTATTGCGCGCCGGCGCGGGGACGGGCGACTTCGTAATCCACTGGGAATCGGTGCGCAGGAAGGTATCGTAGGCGCCGGATTCCCGCCCGATCCTTTCCACGGTGGCGAGCGCATGGGAGATGGAATCGTGCTGATAGGAGGTGAGGGTGTCGGCCCAGGCGAGGACGCGTTTGCGCCTCGGCGGCTGGGATGCGAGCGGTGTGAGCAGGATTGCGCCAAGTGCGACGGCGGCGAGGCCCGCGGCTGCGGAACGAAGCATTGGCCCATTGTAATCGGGAGCGGCCCGCACGGCATGTTGAAGTGATATATAGTGTGGGAACAATGAAACGCCGGACACTTTTGCAAGCACTGGGCGGCGGCGCCGCCTTCGCCACAATTCGCGAACAGCAGGCTAGCGCGCAGGTAGCGAAGGCTACCCGCGGAATGCCTTCCCCGAAGATCAAAGACGTCCAGGTGATCGCCACAGCGCCGGCCGGGCTGCGGCTCACCGTGGTCAAGATCGTGACCGACCAGGATGGCCTCTATGGCTACGGCTGCGGAACCTTCACGCAGCGGGCCGACCTGGTGAATGAAGCGGTGACGCGTTACCTGAGACCATTCCTGATCGGCAAGCCGGCGGACCGCATTGAGGACACCTGGCAGGCCTGCTACGACAGTTCGTACTGGAAGAACGGGCCGGTGCTCAACAACGCGATCAGCGGCGTGGATCAGGCGTTGTGGGATATCAAGGGGCGGCAGGCGGGCATGCCCGTGTACGACCTGGTGGGCGGAAAATGCCGCGAGGCGGCCGATTGCTACAGCCACGCGCAAGGGGCGGACATTCCGCGCTGCATGGAATCGGCAAAGCGGCTGATGGAGCAGGGATTCCGCAATGTTCGCGTGCAGGTGGGAGTGCCGGGAATGGCGAGCTACGGCTCGGGCGGCCCCGCGGCGCAGCCGCTCAAGGCGCTGCACGACGGGCCGGTATTCGATTCCGGGGCGCAGTTCCGCGCTTCCCTGAAGCTGCTCGAAGAAGCGCGCAAGCAGCTTGGAGAAGAGGTGGGCCTACTGCACGACATGCACGAGCGGTATACGCCGAACCAGGCCGTGCAATTCGCCAAGGCCGTAGAACCTGTGCGGCTATTCTTCCTGGAGGATCCGCTCTCGCCCGAGGACATCGCCTACTTCCGCCAGATCCGCCAGCAGTGCGCCACGCCGATCGCGATGGGCGAACTCTTCAACAGTCCGCATGAATGGATTCCGCTGATCCAGGAGCGGCTGATCGATTACATTCGCGTCCACGTGACGCAGGCGGGCGGCTTCACGCCGTGCCGCAAGATCGCGTCGATGGGCGAATTGTTCGGCGTGCGCACTGCATGGCACGGCCCCGGCGACGTGTCGCCGATCGGGCACGCGGCCAATGCGACGCTCGACGTGGTCTGCTACAACTTCGGCATCCAGGAATACTCGCCGTTCAACGACCGCGTGCAGGAAGTGTTCCACGGCTGCCCGCAGTTGAAAGACGGCTATGTGTATCCGAACGACGCGCCGGGCTGGGGCATCGAGGTGGACGAAAAGGCCGCGGCCAAGTATCCGTTCGGTGCCAATGAGCGCGGCGAGCACGGCAAGTTGAACGGCGGCTGGGGCGAAGTGCGCCGTCCCGACGGGCAGATCATCAAGCAGTAATTATCTTTGGTGGGGCAGGCCTTCAGCCTGCATCGGGCTTCAGCCCGATTGCTGGAAGTGCAGGATGAATCCCAATGCCACTTAGTTTTCCGCGCCAATGGCAACCAGAACATTTGATTGGAGTTATGTTCTGGTATGGCGCTTTGTAATTCGGAGTCAATTCTTCAGTGGTATGAGCAGGTGGCGCCTGCCACGTTGTTCCGCTTGCTACAGCGGGATCTCGGTTGGAAGGTACGGGCTGGGATCTTCACCGCCCGCGTGGTGCTGTGGATGATGATGATGCAGCGTCTGCAGCCCAGGGGTTCGCTGGCCAGCAGCGTAGCCCAGTTAGTGGAGGGGCGATTCGACCCGATCCTGAGCGCCTGCAAGCGGGTACAGGAGAGGAACATCGCGTCGTCGACCGGCGGGTATTGCCAAGCTCGCCAACACTTGCCCAAACTGTTGGTGAGTAGCGTGATGAACGAGTCGATGGAAAGACTGCGGCAGCGACTGCTGGAATCGGAACCGGAAGGGAGCCCGCGGGTGTATTTGTTGGACGGCTCGAGCCTGCAATTGGAGCACGAAGCAGAGTTGGTGAGGCCCTACCCGCCCAATCGCAACCAGCACGGTCGCTCGCATTGGCCAGTGCTGCGCATCGTGGTGCTGCATGATTTGCGGACGGGCTTGGCAGAGCGACCCTACTGGGGAGCGATGTACGGGCCAAAGGCGGTGAGTGAACAGGGCTTGGCGAAACAGGCCATGGCCCAAGTTCCCGCCGGTGCGGTGATCGTGGGGGACCGCAATTTTGGGATCTTCTTCACTGCCTACGGAGCAGGGCAAGCAGGGCATCAAACGATCGTGCGTTTGACGGCGGTGCGGGCGAAACGCTTGGCGGGTGGGGAGATCGCAGAGCCTGGCGAGTATGCGGTGTGTTGGCGCGCGAGCCGGTGGGACGGGAGGAAGAAGGGGCAGAAGCAAGCACCTCCCTGGCCGGATGGTGCCAGCATCGAGGGCCGGCTGATCGCCGTCCGGGTGGGGCGCGGCAAACACAAACAGTGGCTCTATCTATTCACCACCACTACCTTGCCAGCCGAGGAGGTAGTCGCGCTCTATGGTCGTCGGTGGCGCATTGAGACAGATTTACGTTGTCTGAAACAGACGGTGCATCTGTCGCGCATCAACGCGCACTCCGTGGACATGATGGAGAAGGAACTACTGGTTGCTGTGATGGCCTATAACCTGGTCCGAGCCATCCTGTTTCAGGCGGCACAACGGGCCGCCATCGACCCTCGGCAATTGAGCTTTACCTATGCCAGCCAGATTGTGCTCGACAGCTATCCCGATATTCTGGCAGCACGCACCGCCAAGCAGAGAGAACAAAAACTGGATCGCATGATCGAACTGGTCGCACGATGTCGGCTCCCACGGCGCCTCAAACGGCGATCGTATCCGCGAGAAGTCTGGGGGCGTGGCTTCCATTTTCCTACCCGAAGAGAGAAAAACTAAGTGGCATTGGGATGAATCCTGCCCCACACCGACGCTTTGGGTCCGCACGGCTACTCCGGCAACGCCCACGCGAAAAGAACGCCGCCGTTGCCCGTCAGGACGTACTGGCGGCCGTCGAGCTCATAGGTGATTGGCGAGCTCTCCATCCCGCTGCCGGCGCCGGCGTGCCAGAGCGTTTTGCCATCCGCGGTGCGTAGGGCGAGCACGTTGCCGTGCGCATCGCCGGTGAACATCACGCCGGAATCGGTGGTCAGCACGCCCGCGCCCGAACCTCCGGGACCGAGTTCGTGGGTCCAGCGGATCTTACCGGTCTGGTAGTCGATGGCTTCGAGCACCGCTTTGCCCCATACCCCGTAATCGGCGCCGGCCCAACCGAATGTCCCATCGGCGGGCTTCGCAAAATAGATGCCGTAACTCGGGTGGGCGTTGACGATGAAAAGTCCCGTTTTCGGATCGAAGCTCGGCGAGCGGTAGTTCGTCAGTCCGCCTTCATCGGGTGCGATCAAACGTCCGTCGGGAGCCGGTTCCTTGTCGGGATTCGGAATCGGCTGGCCTTTTTTATCGACACCGAGGCTCCAGTTGACTGGGCCGAAAGTGGTCGTGAGCAGGCTCTCTCCGTTGGTCCGGTCGAGCACGAAGAAGTAGCCGTTGCGCGAGGTCTGCATCAGCATCTTGCGCGGCTTGCCGTGGAAATCGGCGTCCACCAGCACGGGGATCTCGACCGCGTCCCAATCGTGCGTATCGTGCGGCGAGGGCTGAAAGGCCCAGGTGAGTTTGCCGGTATCGGGATTGAGCGCGACGATGCTGCAGGTATAGCGATTGTCGCCGGGGCGCGCTTTGGCGGTCAGCACCGGAGTGGGATTGCCCGTCCCCCAGTAGATGAGGTTGAGCGACGGATCGTAAGTGCCGGTCATCCAGGTCATCCCGCCGGTGGTAGCGTTGGGCGTGCCTGCGGGTGGAGTGCTCTCCCATTTCCATTGCGTCTTGCCTGTCTCGGGATCGATGGATTTCAGGAAGCCCGTGAGATTATCGAAGTCGCCGGAGACCCCGACCAGCACGTGGTTGCGCACGATCAGCGGCGACATGGTGGTCCAGTATCCCTTGCCCGAATCGGCGACGGCGACGATCCAGCGCACCTTCCCGTCATTGGCGTTGAGCGACACCAGGTGGGCGTCCGGAGTCATGAAGAAGAGCCAGTCTTTGTACATCGAGACGCCGCGCGAGCCGATGTGGAAGCCTTTGTTGGCGGGATAGCGATAGTGCCAGATCTGACGGCCGGAGCGCGCGTCGATGGCCCAGACATTGTTGGGCACCGTGATATAGAGGATGCCATCGACCAATAGCGGCGTGCACTTCAGCGCGTCGGTCTGCGCGGTCTGAAAGGCCCAGGAGAGGCCGAGACGGCCGACGTTTTCAGGTGTAATCTGCCCAAGCGCACTGTGCCGGCGTCCGGAATAGTCGCCATGGTATCCGGGCCAGGTGGAGGCCGGCGGATCGAGGAGCATCGACGGATCGACGCCCTGGGCGAAGAGCGGACAGCAAAGCGCGGCGAGGATGGCGAGACGTTTCATGAGATTCCCTTCGGTCAGCGCAGGGTCTGGAGGTACGCCATGAGGTTATGGATGTCGTCGTCGGTATACTTCGCGAGCAGGTCGGCGTGGGCTTCGACGGGAGCATCGACGGCGTAGCGGACATCGGAAACGCGCCAGGAACGGTAGCGGCCGGCGGGATCGCGCAAGGCAACCGTGAATTCGTCGAGATAGGCGAGTTCTCCGGTGACGCTTTGGCCGGAGCGTGGTGTGACCGTGACTTTGGACGCCGCGCCGCGCGGGTAGAGCAGGCGCTGCTCGAGCCGCAGACCCTGGTAGCGGGCGGCGATGCCGGCAAGATCACCCGTGGCGGAGTGGCAGGAGGCGCACTTGCCGGCGCCTTCGAAGTATTGTTTCCCAGCGGTCGCGTTGCCGGTCTGCAGGTCCGCGGCATCGACACCGCGGCGGCCGCCTTTCTGCGATTCTGCTAGCGTCTTCTGCGCGTGGATGAAGGCGACGAGTGCCGCGATATCCGGATCGGGCAAATTGAAGCGCGGCATGCCGTGCTCCTCCCGGCCTTCGCGGATGACTGGCGCGATCTTCTCGCCGTTGGAATCGGCAGTGACTACTGCGGAACGGGTCAGGTCGGGGCCCTGGTCGCCGCCGCCCGCGTCGCGGCCGTGGCAGAAGCTGCATTTTTCCAGGAAGAGCGTGCCGCCCCGGTCGGTCTGCGCCGAGAGCAGCGTGGCGCCGGCGACGAGCGATAGCACGATTGTCGGTACGAAACGATCGAGAAGAGGCATCACGAAAATCGCCCAGGATTCGGAAAGAGTTGAGTGCTGACGGCTTGAAGTATATCATCTCCGCTCCTGGTGCTACCTGATAAACTGGCCCCGAGATGAACGTTCCCCTGATCGACCCTGCGCTCGTTCCGCAGCGCATTCTCTCTTCCGGCGCGTCCATGCCCGCGATCGGGCTCGGCACGTTCGGCTCCGATCACGCTTCGCCGGAATCGGTCGCCCAGGCGGTGGAGGGTGCGATCGCCGCGGGCTACCGGCACATCGATTGCGCTTCGGTCTACAGCAACGAAGACCGCATTGGCGGCGCGTTCGCGAACGTTTTCGCGAGCGGCCTGAAGCGCGAAGACCTCTGGATCACCTCCAAGCTCTGGAACGACAAACACGCCGAGGCCGATGTGATCGCTTCGTGCCGCCAATCGCTGGCCGATCTCGGCCTGGACTACCTCGACCTCTACCTGGTCCACTGGCCGTTTCCGAATTTCCATCCCCCTGGCTGCGACGTCACCTCGCGCAGCGAGCATGCACACCCCTATATCCACTCTGAGTTTCTGAAGACCTGGCGGCAGATGGAAAAGCTGGTCGATCTCGGCTTGGTGCGGCACATCGGCACGTCGAACGTGACCGTGCCTAAACTGCGGATGCTGCTGGCGGACGCGCGCATCCAGCCGGCGGTGAATGAAATGGAACTGCACCCGCATTTTCAGCAGCCGGAACTCTTCGACTTCGTCCGCGCCAACGGCATCGAGCCGGTCGGCTATTGCCCGCTGGGCTCTCCCAACCGCCCCGACCGAGACCGCACTCCCGAAGATACGTCCGACATGGAGGACCGGGTAATCGTGCGGATTGCGCGCCGCCTGGGAGTCCATCCCGCGGCCGTGTGCATCCGCTGGGCAATCCAGCGCGGCCAGACGCCGATTCCGTTTTCCACGCGGCCGCACAATTATGTGGCGAATCTCGAGGCCGCAGCGGGCCCGCCGCTCACCGATGAAGAGATGCGCGACATCGCGGCGATCGATCGCAATTGCCGCCTCATCAAAGGCCAGGTGTTCCTGTGGAAGCCCGGCCAAACTTGGGAAGACCTTTGGGACGTGAATGGAGAGATCGCTCAATGACGGGAGCCTACCTGCCGGGCAATAGCACGGCTGAACTGCGGGAAGTGGCGGTGCCGGAGCCAGGCCATGGCGAAGTGTTGCTTCGCATGAAGGCCTCCACCATTTGCGGATCGGACATCCGCTGCATCTATCATGAGCACCTCGGCAAAGGCCCCGAAGGCTATCAGGGTGTGATCGCCGGGCATGAGCCGTGCGGCCGGATCGTCAAGACCGGGCCCGGTTGCCGCCGCTTCGGCACGGGCGATCGCGTCATCGTCTATCACATCTCCGGCTGCGGCGTGTGCAATGACTGCCGCCGCGGCTACATGATCTCCTGCACCAGTGAAAAGTACCGCCGCGCCTACGGATGGCAGCGCGACGGCGGCATGGCCGACTACCTGCTTGCCGAAGAGAAGGACCTGATCCATCTTCCGGACCAACTCTCCTACGCCGATGGCGCGCAGGTGGCCTGCGGCTTCGGCACGGTTTACGAGGGTCTCGAAAAGATCGGCATCGACGGCAACCACGCCGTGCTCATCACCGGGCTCGGCCCCGTCGGACTCGCCGCCGCCGCGCTCTGCCGCAAACTCGGCGCCGAGCGCATCATCGGGATCGACATCGTCGAGGCGCGCATGCGCCTGGCCCGCGATCTCGGGCTGTGCGACGAAGTGCTGGCGAGCGGCCCAGACAACGTCGCCCAAGTTCGTAGGCTGACGGGCGGCCGCGGCGTCGAACGTGCGATCGATTGCTCCGCGAATGACGCCGCCCGCGCCACCGCGATCCGCGCTACCCGCAAGTGGGGACGGATCGTCTTCCTCGGCGAAGGCGGCCGCGTCGAATTCAACCCCTCGCCCGACATCATTCACGACCAGAAGACGATCTACGGCTCCTGGGTCACGTCCACATGGCTCATGGAGGAACTGGTGGAACGCCTGGTGCGCTGGAATTTGCATCCCGCCGAACTGGTGACCCACCGCTTTCCGCTCGACCGCGTGGCCGATGCCTATGCGCTCATGGCCTCCGGCAATTGCGGTAAAGTGGCGGTCTGCTTCGACGAGGAATTGGTCTAAAGAAAGGACTGGACATGAAGATCACCCGCAGAACCGCGCTGGCTACCGTCGCCGCCGCATTTCCCGCCGTACACCTCCGCCGCGCCGAGGCGCAAGAGGCAGCACTCGCCATCGAGGCCGGGCCCTTTCAGGGCACCCGCGAATCGCTCCAGGCGTACCGCATCCCCGAATGGTTCCGCGATGCCAAGTTCGGCATCTGGGCGCATTGGGGTCCGCAATCCGCCACCGAAGCCGGCGATTGGTACGCACGCAACATGTACATTCAGGGCAGCGCGCAGTACCGCTTCCACCTGGAGCATTACGGCCACCCCACCAAGGTCGGCTTCAAAGACGTGATTCCGACGTTCAAGGCCGATCAATGGGATCCCGCGCACCTGATGGATCTCTACGTCAAGGCAGGCGCGAAATACTTCGTCAGCATGGGTGTCCACCACGACAACTTCGACATGTGGAATTCGAAGTACCAGCCGCGCTGGAACGCCGCAAAATCCGGACCGAAGAAGGATATCGTCGGCATCTGGAAACAGGAAGCCCGCAAGCGCGGACTGCGTTTCGGCGTGAGCGAGCACCTCTCCAACAGCTTCGATTGGTTCGCTACCGCGCACACCAGCGACAAGACCGGCGAATATGCGGGCGTGCCCTACGACGGCATCAATCCCGAATTCGCCGACCTGTATCACAGCTACAAGGACATGCCGGCCGATTTCGCGCAGAAGGCCCAAGCCATGGGCCGGGTGGCGCCAGATGTCTGGAAAACCGAGTATTTCAACCGCATCAAGGACCTGATCGACCAGCATCAGCCTGACCTGCTCTACACCGATGGCGGTATCCCGTTCGAGAATTATGGCTTGAGCCTGGTGGCGCATCACTATAATGTGAGCGCCCGCGCACATCGCGGAAAGGTCGAAGCCATCTATACCAGCAAACGCCGTGAAGATTGCGCCACCGGCACCTGCGCGCTCGATCTCGAGCGCGGCATCGTGGACAAAATCTGGCCCGACCCGTGGCAGACCGACACCTGCATCGGCAACTGGCATTACAAGAAAGGCATCCAGTACAAGTCGCCCAAGCTGGTGGTCGATATGCTGGTGGATATCGTCAGCCGCAACGGCAATCTCCTGCTGAACTTCCCGCTTCCGGGCAGCGGCCAGCTCGATCCCGATGAGATGAAGGTGCTCTCGGCCTTCACCGGATGGATGTCGGTCAATAGCGAAGGTATCTACTCCACGCGCCCCTGGAAGATCTACGGCTCAGGCCCAAGCACGATGCCGCCGCCCGAGCGCCAGGGTCGTATGGGCTTCAACGAAAACGGCCGCAAGGATCTCACCGCCAAGGACATCCGCTTCACCGCCAAAGGCAAGACGCTGTATGCCTTCATGATGGGCTGGCCGGAGAAGGAAGCGGTCATCGCGCCGCTCGGCACGAAGAGCCCCCAGGATCCCGGTAAGATCCACCACGTGGAGCTTCTGGGCCACAAGGGGAAGATCTCCTGGAAGCAGGAAGAGGCCGGTCTGCGCATCCAGTTGCCGCCGGAGAGGCCCTCCGATTTCGCGGTGACCTGGAAAGTGACGCTGGCATAGGCCGCTAACTTTCGTTAACCGGGTACTCGTTATCCTCGGTTGTCTTACGCCGGCCGGTCGCCGGGGCTTACCATCGGGCCATGAGACGGCTGTGCTTCGTGTACTTGCTGGCGGTGTGCCTGTTGCCCGCCGCGGACGGCCCCTTTCCCGGATACTTGCCTCCGGAGACCCAGGCCCTGATCGGAGTGCGGCTGCACGCCCTCACCTCGTCACCGCTGTTTCGAGACGCCGCCTCGCAAGCCGTGACCGCGGGCTCCGACTGGATGGCCGTGGCCTCGATGATCGGCTTCGACCCCTTAAAGGATATCGACGAAATCCTGATCGCCTCCGCTTCGGATCGTCCCAACGGGCCCGCTCTGCTGGTGGTGCGCGGACGGTTCGATGTCGCGCGCTTCTCGAAAGGCGCCAATCACTATCACGGTGTTCCGCTGCTCGGCACCGGCAGCAAGACCTCCCAAGGCCTGATCGCGCTGCTCGATGGCTCCACGGCGCTCGCGGGCGACGCTGCTCTTGTCCACGCCGCTATCGACCGCCGCGGCAGCGCTTCCGCGGTTTCCGGGGAACTCGCCGAACGAGCCCAAGCCTTGCGCGAGCGTTACGACATCTGGGGCATCGGTACGGTTCCGAAGGACGCAGCCGCGAACATGGCTCAGGCCCCCGGTCTCGATGCCGTCGATCGCTTCGAGTTCGGCCTGATCTTGAGTAATGGCATCGAGCTATCCGCCGAATTGCACGCGCGCACTCAGAAGGATCTCGAAAAGCTGGCTGCGACCGTACAACTCTTTAAGGCCATGACCGCGGGACAGCCCGGTCAACCCTCCTCCGGGGTGAAATTCGAAAGCAGTATGGCGGGCGATTCCCTGAAGCTGTCCGTGGCCGTACCTGAGGCTACACTGCGCAAAGCCATGCAATCCCGCCAGGCTATCCGGCGGCCCGTGACCGCTTCACCTGTTCCCGGCCCGGCTGCCGTATTCGCACCTTCGCCCGCAAAGCCTCCGGTGATCAATGGAAACGGCGATACGGTAGTCATCACGCTGCCCGGAAAGCGCTAGACTCACCCGGCTTCACCCGATTCTTCGTACGTCTGCTCGCCCAACGCGCCGGCCTCCGCACGCGATGATGTTTACAGGGTATGCGCTGCGTCACACAGGATCTCTTCTGTCACATCGCGTCGGGCAACGTCGAACTCGAGGGCG
Source organism: Terriglobia bacterium (assembly GCA_963796675.1). Taxonomy (GTDB): domain Bacteria; phylum Acidobacteriota; class Terriglobia; order Bryobacterales; family Bryobacteraceae; genus CAWCDJ01. The sequence goes on along the minus strand of CAWCMS010000003.1, from coordinate 317,277 downwards.
ATCTTTGCCTTCCCGACGATGCGGATGCGATCGTTGTCTTCGCGCACGGCAGTGGGAGTAGCCGCCACAGCCCGCGCAACCGCTTCGTCGCGGAGGCCCTGCGCCGGCGCGGACTGGGCACGCTTCTCTTTGACCTGCTGACGCTCCGCGAGGAGCGGCTCGACATGCGCTCCGGACAGTTGCGCTTCGATATCGATCTGCTTGCCGGACGCCTGCTCGCCGCGACCGAATGGCTCGCCGATTACGAAGATACCCGCCACCTGCGCATCGGCTTCTTCGGCGGCAATACGGGTGCGGCCGCGGCGTTTCGAGCGGCCTCGCAGCTAGGCCAAAAGGTCGGAGCTATCGTTTCGCGGGGCGGGCGCCTCGATCTCGCCGGTCCCGAGCTCGCGCAGATCGACGCCCCCACTCTCCTCATTGTCGGCGGCGACGATGTTCCGGTTGTCGAAATCAATCGTGCGGCGCAGAAAAAGTTTCGCGGCGTCAACCAGCTCGAAATTGTCCCCGGCGCCAGCCAGCTGTTTGAGGAGCCTGGAGCACTCGACCAGGTTGCCGCGCTTGCGGGCGACTGGTTCGGCCGGTACCTTCCGGAGCGTTGATCAGTTTTCGCTGGGCGTCCGCTCCATGTGGTCCACCACCAGCACGTCGAGCGGCTGCTTGCGCGCCTCCAGCTTCAGTCCGAGCTTTTCGATGGCAGCGTAGAGCGAATCGCCCGACGCTTCGTCGAGCAGACGCAGCGCCTGGGGAGGCAGCGTGATGCCGGCTGACAGTGCGGACCGGATGCGCATCGCGCGGTAGTCCTCGGGCGAAAGCGGGAGCGTGAAATCGTAGCGGCCCTTGAGCTCCGTCAGGTCGACCACGGGCCGGTCCATAAACCGCGCGAGCAGATCGGCGGTATTCACCATGGTCAGGCGGGTGCCCTGAATCTTCTCATCCCCGAAACTGAATACGGCGCCGTCGCCCAGGTTAATCGTGACCCCCTGCTGCGCTCCGCTGGCCGATACGTTCACCGCCGTGTTGCCGACCCCTTCCGGAGGCGGCGCCGTCTCCTTCATCTTCAGGCCGCTCTTTCCCACGATCAGGGCGTATACCGGGAACTCCCTCTGCTCGTGGTGCACCTTGATATGAAACCGGTCTTCGAGCAGGGACTGCACCATCTCGCGAACCTGGTCACGCCGGCCGCCGTCGGGTAGTTTGGCCGCGATGTCGAACCGGTCGGAGGCCAGCCACTCCGGCCCCTGCACCTGGAAATCCTTCACCTGGTACGCCATCCGGATGTACTCCCGCAGAGAAAGCGCCGTACACCGGACCTGCGCTCCATCGATATGCACTCCGATATCGACTCGCTGTACGCCGGTTGGCTGCGAGGGCTTGACCGAAGCGACTTCAAATTCCACGCGTTTGGGCGCGGCCTGGGCAAACAGAGCCGGTGCCAGAGCTATAAAGACAACCCAGCGATGCATCTTTCCATCTTCTCACTCAGAAGCCAAAACGTTCTTAATGCCCGGATCGTGAATCGCGGCGTGAAAGGCTGCGAGCGGATAGCGTGCGCTGATCATTGCCGCCAGCGCGCGCGGCCATCGTGCGTGGAACGCTCCGAGGTCGCGGACGGCCGCCTCGAATGCGTCGGGCCCGGCGTTCACGGTTCCAAGAATCACCTGGTTGCGCACGATCATGCGGAAGAGCAGCTGGTGCAGGTCAATCGCCAGGTCTTCCTGGACAGGAGGCACGCCGGTGAAGATGAAGACGCCGTTCGCGCCCAGGCACTCCAGGAAGTCGAAGGCGGTCTGCGGCGCGCCCATCGCTTCGTAGACGACGTCGACCTGGCCCGCGTGTTTCGCGAACTCGCGCGGCGGCATTTCGGCGGAGACGAAGTGCGCCCCTACCGCGTCTACGATCGCGACATTGGCCTCCGGTGCGCGCGAGTAGACCCAGGTGTCGTATCCGCGGAGACGGAACAGCATGGCGCCGAGGATCCCCACCGGCCCCGCTCCCAGAACCAGAGCCGTGCGCGGGCCCTTGCGCCACGGCAGCCGCGTATCGATCGCCTCCCATTGCAGGAAGGCCTTCTCCGCGATGGTCAACGGTTCCACCAGCACCGCGACATCGCGCAGTTCCCGCGGCACCGGGTAGACGTAGCGTTCTTCATCCACCACGAATTCCGTCATGAAGCCGTGCATCCCCAGGATGCCTCGTTCGCGATACCGCCCCGAGACGCAAAAATCCTGGCGCCCCGCGCGGCAGGCCGGGCATGACGGATCGTCGCAGGGATGGCGCACCACCCCCACCACCAGGTCGCCCGGCTTCACTTTGGAGATGGCGTCGCCGGCATCCACCACCTCGGCCAGCAACTCGTGGCCGAGCACGAAATGGTCGCAACCCGCGGGCGCGGTGCCGAATTTGAAGTTGCAGAGGTCGCGGTCCGTGCCGCAGACCCCGACCTCCACCATCCGCAGCTTGACCTCTTCGGGCGAAGAGATCCGCGGTTCGCACTGTTCGACCATCCGCACCTCGCGGGTGCCTGGAAACACTCCGACGGCTCGCATTCGAATTCCATTTTGTACGATTGCGAGCCTCGGGCGTTACTCTTCCGGCTCCGCGAGGAACTCGCCGAGGCGATCGAGGCAGCGCTCCCACATCGTGCGGCGGTCGTCGAGCCACTGTCTCGCGACGTCGAAGCCCTTGGGCTCGATACGGCACGTCCGCACTCTCCCGACCTTCTCGGTGTGGATCAGTGCGCTCTCCTCGAGCACCTGCAGATGCTGGACCACGGCGGCCAGCGTGAGTCCGAGCGGCTCGGCCAGGCGTGAAACGGTCACCGCCCCTTTACTCAACTTCTCCAGGATGGCGCGGCGCGTGGGATCGCCCAGCGCATGAAAAACGCGGTCGACTTTAGCTTTCTGCCCGGACATGGTGCAGCTTCCTAGCCCTGCACGACGTCCGCGACGTTGTCGAGCAGTTTCCGCCAGCCCTGCTCGCGCATCTGCGGGCCGTCGCCTCCCTCGAAGAACGCGCTCTGCTCGGTGAAGATGAGATTCGTGCCTTGCCCCTGCGGGACGAGCTCGATGGTGGCGAGCGATGCGGAAATGTGCCGGCCGTTCAGGGCCATCGTGTACGCGAAGACGATACGGCGGTCGGGCACGATGTCCTGATAGACGGTATGATTCGCCATCGTGGCGCCCGGAAACGGACTGCCTTCGAGGAAGCGGTAGCTCATGCGGGCCTCGCCGCCGTCGCGAAAGTCCGACGCGAAGTCCTCCATGGCCATCGTCCCATGCCCGGCGGCGTACCAGCGCCGCTTCTTCTCGGGATCGGCGAACGCTGCGAAGACGCGCTCCGGCGCGGCCGGATAGCTGCGCTCGATAACGAAGGTGCTGTGAGTGACGGTTCGATCTTCCATTGTGGTACTCCTCTGAATGGTTAAGCTCATGCTTAACTATTGCTCCCGGTTCCAATGATTGTCAAGCGAATACTTAAGTATTTTATATTGGAATTTCACTTTACAAATATGCTCGGGAAGGGTAACCTGTCGGAAGGCGGCCAGATCGGCCGAACCCAACCCAAAAGAGAAAGGAGGCCCAATGTTGTCAGACGGCGATAGTAGTTGCTTGCGCGAATCGCAGACCGGCAACGTTCCCGAAGAGCCTCCGTCTCCGGCGGAATTCGCTCGCTGATTCCGTAGCCTTCCGCGACTCGCGCTTCTTCTTCTGAGAGCATCCTCGTCCGCCCGCGGCTTGTCGCCGTGGAGAGGGGAGTGGTGTGCCGTCCGTCAACCGGGCATTCGAACCGATGACGACGAATCCGCCTGTCCGTCAGGATGCCGCCACCATCACGGCGTCCGCGCCCATTCGTGTTTCGAACCAGTGGGCCGCCCATGCGCTCACGTTCCTGATGGTCTTCGGACCCGGCCTGATCGTCATGGAGGCCGATAACGACGCCGGCGCGGTCTCGACCTACATTCAGGCCGGCGCGCAATACGGCCTGGGGCTGTTGTGGCTCCTGTTGCTACTGCTGCCGATCACTTACTTCGTACAGGAAATGGTAGTCCGGCTCGGCATCGCCACGGGCGAAGGGCACGCGGCGATGATCTACCGGAGGTTCGGCAAGTGGTGGGGCCGCTTCTCGCTTGCCGACCTGCTGCTGGTCAATTTTTTGACGCTGGTGACGGAGTTCGCCGCCATCGCACTCGCCCTGGGACAGCTGGGCGTCGATCCGAGATTGGGCGTTCCCGCGTCCGCCGTCGGTCTGACCGCGCTCGCCGTCACCGGCAGCTATCGACGCTGGGAGCGGATCGTGCTCTTCCTCTGCATTCTCGACCTGGCGTGGTTCGCGATCGCCTGGCAGGTACATCCGCCCGCGGGGGAACTGGTGCGCCATTCGACCGTGCCGTCGCTGCCCGCCGGCGGCTGGAGCGGCGCGTGGCTGTTTCTGGTGATCGCGATCGTGGGGACCACCATCGCGCCCTGGCAACTATTCTTCCAGCAGAGTTGCGTGGCCGACAAGCGGCTGCGCTTCTCCGATCTGAAATGGGCTCGGCTCGACACGTTGATTGGCGCCGTCTTCACCGTATTGGTGGCCGGCTGCATGCTGCTCGCCGGTAACGCGGCGTTCGAACGCCACTGGGACTTCACGGACCCGGCCCGCATGGCCGTGCAGTTGGGCGGCGTGTTCGGACCGTTCCGGAAGAACGCGCTTCTGCTGCTGATGATCAACGGTGCGGTGCTCGGCACCACCGCCATCTCGCTCGCGAGCGCGTGGGCCTACGGTGAAGTGCGCGGCTGGCCGCGCAGCCTGGAGAAGCCGATTCGCGAAGCTCCGGGATTTTACGGCATCTATGCGCTCTCGGTTCTGGCGGCGGCCGGGCTGGTGCTGATTCCCCGGGCGCCTTTGCAGCTCATCATCCTGAGCGTGCAGGTGCTGGCGGGCCTGATGCTGCCCTCGGCGATCGTCTTCCTGCAACTGCTGTTGAACGATCGCGAAATGCTGGGCGACCGCTTCGTCAACAAGCGGTGGAACAACGTAGTGAACTGGAGCATCGTGATCCTGCTCTTCGCGTTGTCGCTGCTGCTCGCCGTGCAGGTGGCGGCGCCGGTGTCCGCATTCTTCCCGAAGGAGAACCTCCAATGATCCGGGAATTCTACGTCATTCATCCGCTCGACGATCAGCCCGAGGAGAAGGTGGATCTCACCGAACTCGGCCCCATGCGGATGACCGGAACGGTCCGGCTCTGCCTGCTGGCATTGCGCGGCTATTTGTTACTTATGTTCGGGCTGCTCGCCTTTCGAGTCCTGCAACTCGCCGGCCTGATCAGCGGCTAGTACGCCGATCGCGAAGTTTCGTTCCAACACCAACCCGCTCCCTCACGGTCGCGCGTACGAAAGGGCAAGAGACCTCACGATCAGTGGCTAGATTCTGCTTCGGCAGTATATACTAATTCGTTAGTATGACGCGCGATCTCCTTCGGGCGCTGCGCTGGCTGCGCCGCAATCCGCTGTTCACGGCCGCGGTCACGGCCATCCTGGCATTGGGAATCGGCGCGAATACCGCGGTGTTCAGCATCGTGGACGCCGTGCTGCTCCGGACGTCTTTCGCGGACGAGGCGAATTTGGTGCGCGTCGAGGAGATCTCCGGGCAGGGCCGCCCCAGCAACGTTTCCGTATCGGATTACCTGCTGTGGCGCGGCCGCACCGACCTGTTCACCGAATCCGCCGCGCACTTGCGCGACATCGTCACCATCACCGGCGTCAGCGAACCCAGCCAGGTGAACGCCGAGCGCGTGACCGGCGACCTGTTCCACCTGTTGCGCGTGCACGCCCGGCTGGGGCGCACGCCGGCGGAGGCCGATTTCCGCTCCGGGAACCCCGCGGTGCTGAGCGACCGTTTGTGGCGGCGCCTCTTTCATGCCGACCCGGCCGTGCTGGGACGCAACTTCACCGCCTCGGGCGAGCTCTTCACCGTCATCGGAGTCATGCCGGCCGAATTCGAATTCCCGCGTCCCGATATCGAGATGTGGCTGCCGCTGCGGCTCGATGCCGGTTCGACCTGGGGTTTGCTGGCGGTGGCTCGAAAGCGTCCGGAGTTTCCGCTCGCCCGGCTGCAGAGCGCGATGGATGTAGTGGCGGCACAAATGGCGCGCACTCGCAGTGACGCGGCGGGCCTTCGCATCGCCGTCTCAACCTGGCGCGACGACCCCGGCGCCAAGTACGAAACCACGCTGGTGCTGATTCTGGCGGCTGTCGGCCTGGTGCTGCTGATTGCTTGCGCGGATGTGGGCGGGCTTCTGTTGAGCCGCGCGCTCAAACGGCAGAAGGAGCTCGCGATCCGCGCCTCGCTCGGCGCCGGTTTCTGGCGCGTGCTGCGTCAGTTGCTGGCGGAAAGCCTGCTGCTGGCGGTGCTCGGGAGTGCAGCCGGAATCGCGGTAGCGCATCTCGCGATGCGATCGCTCGCGCGGCAGGCCGCCACATTGCCGGTAGTCCTGCCGCACCTGGCGAGCGTGGCGGTGAATGAGCGGGTGCTGCTCTTCAACACAATCCTGTGCCTGATCCTGGCGTGCCTGTTCAGCATCGGACCGGTGCTGTTGGCATCGAAGACCGACCTGCAACTGGTGCTGCGCGGCGGCACGATGGGCGGCCCCGGCGGCGGCGCGCGCTGGTTCGCCATGCTGATTGCGTGCGAAGCGGCCCTCTCATTTCTGCTGTTGGTGGGCTCCGGGCTGATGATCCGCAGCCTGATCCGCCTGGAGCAGTCGGACCACGGCATCAACCCGGACCACGTTCTGACCGCCCGAGTACCGATTGGCACTCGCACACAGACGCACCGCGACCTCAAGTACGACACCCGGCCGCGACAGATTGTTTACTATCGCGAACTGCTCGAGCAGTTGACGCGAATGCCGGGCATCCGCGCGGTGGCCATTGTCAACAATCCGCCGCTGACCACGGTGAATACCGCCGTCCCAGTCCTCGGACCGGATGGCCAGACACTGCTGGTATCGACTCGTACGGTCAGCGAGCAGTACTTCCAGGCGATGGGAACGCCCTTGCTAGCCGGCCGCGCCTTCACTGCCCAGGATGATCCGGCGGCACCGCGCGTGGCGATCCTGAACCAGACACTGGCGCGGCGCTTGTTCCCCGGCGGCGACGTGGTGGGCCGCAACCTGCCGTCGTCCGACGCTAAGTCCGGCGCGCTGGTCGTGGGAGTCGTGAAGGACGCGCCGCAGATGAGCTACGAGCGGCCGCCCGAAGGCGAACTCTATCTTCCGTACCAGCAGATTGTATTCGGCGCCTTCATGTCGACGGTGATCGTGCGGACCTCCGGCGATCCGCTGGCGGTGGCGCCGACGCTCCAGAAGGCCATCTGGGCGGTGGACCCGGACCAGCCGGTCGTACAAGTGGAAACTTTGAAAGACGTGATCGCCGATTCCATCTGGCGGCCGCGCTTTTCGGCCTGGATCTTCTCGGTGCTGGGCATCGTGGCACTGGCGCTGACTTCGGCCGGCGTCTACAGCGTGGTGACGTATACCACGGCGTTGCGAGCGCGTGAGTTGGGGATCCGGGTGGCGCTGGGCGCGACTCCGCGGGGAGTGGCGGCGGTGGTGCTGCGCGGGACCATGGTGCCGCTGACCGCCGGCCTGGCCGCGAGCTTTGCCGCCGCGCTGTTCCTCTCGCGATTGATGGCGAGCCTGCTGTACGGCGTCGGCAGCGCCGATCCGTTGACCTACGCGGGGGCGGCCCTACTGCTGCTTTCGATCGGCGCGGCGGCGAGCTTGCGGCCGGCCTGGCGGGCGGCCCACGCCGACCCCCTGCCCGCCCTCCGCGCGGAATGAGGGGCCCGGGGCTTGCTACCCTGGAGTGTCATGCCCCTGATTTCCGTATCCGAGCTCACTCAATTTGCCGAAAGCATTCTGATGGGAGCCGGCGTCCCGTCCGATAAGGCCGAGGTCACCGCCGCATGCCTGGTCGCGTCCAACCTGCGCGGCGTGGATTCCCACGGGATGCAGTTACTGCCGTTTTATGTCGACCAGTTGCTGGCCGGCGAAATGGATCCGAAGACCGACGGGCGGGTGATTTCGGAGTCCGGCTCCTGCCTGCTCTTCGACGGCCAGAACGGCATCGGCCAGTGGGTGGCGGACATCTGCTGCCGGCACGCGGTGCGGATCGCACAGCAGTCCGGAATGGCCATGGTGGTGGCGCGGGAGTCAAACCATTTCGGAGCCGCCGCCTGGTGGTCGCAGAAGATGCGCGCGGCGGGGCAGATCGGCATTGTGATGTGCAACGCGTCGCCGATTGTGCCGCCATGGCAGGGTAGGGAAGGGCGTCTCGGGACCAACCCGATCAGCGTGGCGCTGCCCGGTCCCTGGCTGCTCGATATGGCCACCACCACGGTGGCGGCGGGTAAGATCTTCAAAGCTTTCATCAATGACAAGCCCGAGATTCCGGCAGGGTGGGCTTTCAATTCGGAGGGCGTCCCGACCACCGACACGCAGGCAGCTTACAAGGGCATGCTGATGCCGCTCGGCGGGTATAAGGGCAGCGGGCTCGCCATGATGGTGGAGATTCTGTGCGCCGTGCTGAGCGGCGGCGCGATGTCGACCGAACTCGGCGGCATCCGGTTCCGCGGCAAGCGCGTGCGGGCGAGCCAGACGTTCCTGGCGATCGACATCGCGCGCTTCATGCCGATTGAGGAGTTCACGGCGCGCATCGAAAAACTGGTCGGCATGATGAAATCCACGCCCACCGCGCCGGGCTACGACGAAGTGCTGGTGGCCGGCGATCCGGAATGGCGGATCGAGGCGGAACGCCGGCAGAACGGCGTCCCCATCGACGACGGCAACTGGCAGAGCCTGTGCAAGGCCGCCGAACGCGTGGGTGCGGCCGCGCCCAGGATCGACCGGGCCAGCGCGTAGGCGAAGGTACAATTAGAGAAGTGCTGGTTTCGATCGGTTCCCAACCCAAACGCCCCGACTGGCTGCGAGCTCCGGCCCCCGCCGGTGAAAACTACCACGATCTCAAGGGCTTAATCGAGCGCTTGCGGCTGCACACGGTTTGCGAAAGCGCCGCCTGCCCGAACGTGGGGGAATGCTGGAATCACCGCACCGCCACCTTCATGATTCTGGGGAACGTCTGCACCCGGCGCTGCGGATTCTGCGCCGTGCAGAAGGGCGCGCCGCTCCCGGTGGATTACGATGAGCCGCAGCGGGTGGCCGAGGCGGTCGCAGCCATGGGTCTGAACTTCGCCGTCGTCACCAGCGTCAACCGCGACGACCGCGAGGATGGCGGCGCCGAACTGTTCGCGCTCACCATCCGGGCCATCCGCGAGCGCATACCGGGCTGCGGGGTAGAGGTGCTGATCCCCGATTTTCAGGGCAATCGCCGCGCGGTCGAGACGGTGATGGAGGCGCGTCCGGACGTGCTGAATCACAATACCGAGACGGTGCCGCGGCTCTATCGCCAGGTGCGGCTGGGCGCGCGCTATGAGCGGTCGCTCGATGTGTTGGCATGGGCTAAGTCGCTGGCGCCGGACATCCCCACCAAGAGCGGACTGATGCTCGGGCTGGGCGAACGGCAGGATGAAGTCCTTCAGGTGATGCGCGATCTGCGCGAGCATCACGTGGAGATCCTGACGCTCGGGCAGTACTTGCGGCCTTCGCCGAAGCACCTGCCGATCGTCAGGTATGTACCGCCGGCGGAATTCGACGAGTACCGGCAGGCCGGCTACGAGATGGGCTTTGCGCACGTGGAGTCGGGCCCGCTGGTGCGGAGTTCCTACCACGCTTCGAACGCGGTGAAGTAGCGCCGCCTACCGCGGCAGCGATCCGAAAACGCGATCCCAGAAAGGCGTGACCACGCCGTAGCACTTGGTGTCGTCGGCAAAGTGGTGGTAGTAGTGGTGCCGCCGCAGGGCCACCAGTACCCGGCCGCCCGGCCTCGGACTGTGAATCCACACATGTAAAAGCTCGTATCCGAGATATCCAGCCACCGTACCGGTTTCGACCAGCGCGGCCAGCCGCCAGGAGCCCGCCGCCAGCGCAAGCAGCGCCCAGAGCGCGGCCGCGAAGGAAAGGGAAAGCCAGAGAGGGGCGAAGAGGTAGCGTAGCTCCGTAGGCTGTTCGTGGTGCAGGCGGTGGGGGGCGATGCGGTGAAAGACGTAGCGATGGATCAAATACTCTAGAAACGTCCAGACCGCCAGTCCGGCACCCAGGGAAGTCCCCCAAAGCCACGGCGCCGTGCCCTCCCGAAGGTTCCAGACTACGGCCGCGGCCAGCAGGGGCGTATAGATCCAGAACAAACGCATCGGCTACCCACAGTATAGCTATGTCGGATAATAGGATATGAGGATTCCAAATTAGGTGAATTTGGTGTAGTATCGAGCCGATTGCATTTGTAGGAGGTTGGCCGCATGAAAGCGTTCTACTGGCTGCCGGTTATTGCAGCGCTCGCACTGTCCGGGTCCGTGTTGTGGGCTCAGACGGGCGACGATATGGAAAAGAGCCTTGCCGGTCTGAAACAGGCCCAGGCAGACAAGGATGCCGCGCAGGTGAAGAAACTGGCGGTGGATACGATAGCTCTGGCGAAGCGGGCCGCCGCCGAGCCCGCTCCCGTGGATGTGGAAGCGAAGAGTGCCTGGCAGGACCGCGTGGATTACGCGCACAACGTGAGCCTCCAGTGTGAATACGCACTGGCTTCGACGGCCCTCCAGGCGCCGCCCGAAGTGATGATTGACCTGTTCACCACGCTCGAAGGGGCAAATCCGAAAAGCAAATATCTGGATGACGCCTGGGGCCCGTACCTGGTGGCGTTGACCAAGACGGGTGCGAGTTCCAAAGTGCCGGAAGTGGCCGCCAAGGGGCTGGTGAACTTTCCGAACAACGAGGATCTGCTGCTGGTGCTGGCGGAACATTCGCTCGCCGCCAGGCAGGAGGACCGGGCCCTGACGTACGCGAGCCGCCTGGTCACGGTCCTCGGCCGCCATCCGCGGCCGGAGGGCGCCGCGGCCCTGACCCGGGGGCACTGGATCGTCGGTGTCATCTCCGGGGAGAAGGGCAAGTACGTGGACGCCGATAAGAACCTGCGGGCTGCTCTGCCGGGGCTAGGCGATAACGCCGCGATGAAGGGGCCGGCCCTGTTTTTCCTGGGCGTGGCGAACTTCGAGCTGGGCAAGATGACGTTGAGTAAGGCTCGGGTATTGGAGGGCGCCAAATTCAGCGATGAGGCTGCCGCCATTCCGGGGGCCTATGCGCAGCAGGCCTGGAAGAATGCGCAGATCATGAAGACCGAAGCAGGGAAGATGAGGTAGGTAGGGACCCGCATTAAAAACGGGGCGGTCCAGAGACCGCCCCGTGAAGGAAAAACCGGGCAGGTCCAGAAGACCTGCCCCACTTTCGTTAGAACGTGAACTTGACCTGGAACCGCAGATACCGCGGGTTCTGCCAGCCTTGCGCTTTGGCCGTAGAGGCCGCTCAGAACGCGGTTCTGGGAGTTCGAAAGCCCGATGTAATCGTACCCCTTCAGCACCGAGGCGTAGTTGAACCCGGCGTTCGTGTCGGTCACAGTCGAGCAGGTCACGCCCGTAGTGCCGCACTGATAAGGATTGATGCTGCCCGTGGCGATCATGTTGGAGTTGATGACCGTCACGCTGTGCTGGTTAAAGCAGTTGAGGCAGTCGAGACCCACGCGGGCGATCAGCCGTTCATTGCTCTTGCTGACGTGGATGTCCTGATAGACGCTGATGTCCGTCTGCGTGAAGCGCGGCGTACGCAGGGATTCCGGCGATCCGGCCACCCAGTTGCCGCCCGATGGCCATGCTGAGAGGAACATACTCTCCACGGCCTTCGGGGAACACCGGGGCGCCCCACACGCTGAGATAGCTGGTGACGGGCGTACCGGAATAGATCTGCTCGAACAGACCGATGGTCGGGTGCAGGACTTTGAACTTCGGCGTGTAGTAAGCGTTGATCTTGAAGGTGTGCGGACGGTCGGTTGGCAGCGGCCCGTTGATCGCGTTGCCGTGCGCGTCGAACTGCATGAACGGCTCGTCGAAGGCGCGATCGGTATTGGCGCCATTGCGTCCCGCGCCGCCGTCGCTGAGGTCGGTAGCCGTCAGGCCCGAGTAGTTGCCGTAGAGCCGGCTGTACGTGTAGGAGAAGACGCCGAACCAGTTGTTGGAAAACCGCTTGGTCAGGCGCATCTCGACGCCGTCATAGTTGCGAATGGCTTTCTGGTTTGCCTGGCAGGCCGGGCAGGCAGGAACCTGCGAATTCACGCCCATGCCCGGATTGACGATGTAATAGATCTCGCCATCCTGTGTAATGACCCCCGCAGTCTTCAATGGTCCGATCGAGACGGGTGCGGGTATACGTGGGTTCGAAGACCAGGTCATGCGAGATTTCCCATGCGCCGCCGACAGTCAGGACATGCTGCTTCATCGGCTTCAGGTTCGGATCCACCAGGCCTGTGGCGCCGAGAGAGCCGATCTGGTTCGGATCGTTGGCCGGTTCGCGATAGTCGTAGTTCTCGATGAACCGCATGTCGGGGTAGCTGCCGACAGCCGCCGTGCCGCCGCCGCCCGCCGGGCAATAATGACCCTGCGAATCGCGGCTCGGGACGATCGACGTAAAGCTCGGAGAGTCGAGAGCGTACACGCAATCATGCCACCAGGCGCCGCCGAAGCTGCCCTGCGGCAGGTTGTACTTCATGATGTCGAAGAAGTAACCGAAGCTGCCGAAGACCTTGACTTTGCCGTTGCCTAACACATCGTAGGCCGCGCCGAGACGGGGAGCCATCTTGTCTGCCCCAACCGAAGCTGATGCCGTTAAATCCGGGCAGGGTGTTGTAAGACGGCAGGTTTTCCTTGTCCAGACGGAGGCCGACGTTGAGGGTCAGCCGGTTGCTGATGGTCCAGGCGTCCTGAACGAAGAACGAGTGGTTCCAGCCGCCCACCTTGCCGCTGGCGGAAATCAGGTCGCGAACGTTGACCGTACCCCACAGGCCCTGGCAGCCGGTGCCGTCGGCGTTGCCGCCGGCCACGCCGTAGTTCGCCATGTTCTGGGAGACGATGCCCTTGCAGTTCGCGATGACCGATCTGCGAATTCGGAATGTACTGCGTGGCGAACGCCACGTACACGTCGGAGGTGTTGTAAGCTCCTGCCAGTTCATCGGCGGTGCCGTGCATGAAGCCGTACCCGACTTTGATGTTGTGGGTACCCGTGCCAGTTCTTGAAGAACGCGATGTCCTGGTTGAAGCTCCAGCGCCTGAACCAGTCGTAGACCGTGGCGGTGTTGGCGCCGATGTTGCTCCAGCCCGTGGCGTTCACGTACGACGGAGCGGCAGCGCCGAGGGTCTGGCCGTTCAGTGCCTGGGTGGTGGTTAGCGCCGGCGCATTGGTGGTGCTGTAGGAGTAGTTGGTATCGCGGTAAGTGTAGCGGATGCCGGTCGGCAATCCGCGCGTCTCCGGCGTCTGGTCATAGGCCCAATAGCCGAAGCGGGTGGTAGCGACGATGGTTGGCGTGATCGTAACATCCGCGCCCACGCTGTACATCACGTTGGGAGCTACCGAACCGATGCCGTAGTTGTAGTTGTCCGGATTGGCCGTCGTTGCCGAGTTGTACTGGTTGTGAATGTCATCAGCCTGCGGCAGGGTGCCGGAAACCTTCTGGTATGCCGTACTGCCAGGAACCGTGCAGACGAATCTTCTGGGTGGCCAGGAAATCCAGGCGCGCCAGCGAGTAATACGTGTCGTTGTCCTGGTTGAAAATGCGCGGGCCCACGGCCGAGTAGGCCGGAGCGTTCCAGTTATCGAGTCGGCGGACCTGGTTGAAATCGGGCGCGGCGGAAATGAAGAACCACAGCCGGTCCTTCAGGAGCGGCGCTCCCAGCGTGAAGCCGGGATCCACTGTGCGATAGTGATCCTTCTTCGGGATAGTAGTACTCGAGCGGCTGGTCCAGACGTGCTTGCCGTTCCGGGAGGTTTGCGGATTGTAGTATGAGCGACGGGTTGGGTGTGGCGTCGAAGTTGTCGGCGCGATAGTACGTGAAAACGCTGCCGTGGGGCTCGTTGGAGCCGCTCTTCTGCACGACGTTCACCACGCCGCCGAGCGCGCCGCCGTACTCGGCTTCAAAGCCATTGGTCTTCACCTGGACTTCCTGGATGAAGTCCATCGGGACGTTATTGGCTGAAGCGCCATTCAGCATGGAGGCGGTTTCCTGGCCCTCCACCAGGTAGGCATTTTCAGAGTTGCTGGCGCCGTTGATCTGGTAGCCTCCCTGCAAAGGCTCGGTGCGCGCGCCCGGAGCGAACTGAATCACGCTCTGGAACGAGAGGCTCTGCGTGGGCAGGTCCATCAGGTTCTGCGCCGGGATGTTGGTCTGCACCTTGCTTTGGCTCGGGTCGATCAGCGCTGCCTGCGCGGAGACCTCGACCACTTCGGTGGCCGTCCCGAGTTCCATGGTAACGTTCAACGAGGGCAGGTGACCGACTTCGAGAACGACGTTCTCCTGCTTGCGCGTACGGAACCCTGATGCCGTGACCGTGACGGCGTAGGCTCCCGGCGGAAGGTTGGCGAACCGGTAATAGCCTACCGAGTCGGTCTCCGCCTTCTTGATTCCGATCAGAGCAGGGCTAGTGACTTCCACCGTAGCCTTGGCAATCAAAGCACCGCTCGGGTCCTTGACCGTGCCCTGCAGGCCCGCCGTTGTTTCCTGAGCAAACGCAGCGGGGAGAAAAAGCGACGAAGCCAATACAAGGGGGAGAACGACTCGTCGCGCATTAGTAAAACGCCAACCGAACTTCCGATACATTGTGCCTCCGTTAACCCGATTCTGATGGTCCACAGGCGGAGCGCATCCTCCACTCCGCAGTGGGTCCAACTTACCCGTCACAGAAGAATGCCAACTACCTCTTTGGATTTAGTAAATCCTATCACGAGATTTCAACAAGCTGAAGCTAGAAAATACTAATCGGATCGATCAAAAGATAGGTAACCGGATCCGAAAGGGGTTACACGGATGGGGGAAATACCAGTAGGCGGGCGTGGGAGGGGCAAAAAAAGCGGGGAGCCCGAAGGCCCCCCGCTCATGGTAATGGATGTCCCGGTCTTCCTTAGAAAGTAAACTTCACGGAGACCTGAATCGAGCGCGGATTGCTCGAGAACACCTGCGACCACTGGCCGAACAGCGTCTGGTGTTGGGATCAGGGCGTTGTGGACGGCCGTGCCGGTGAAGCCGATCGATGCCACATCGCTGATGTTCCCGCCGACGTATTGCGGATGGTTGAAGATGTTGAAGAAGCGGCCTTCGAACCGAAGCTTGTAGCGGTCTTCCTTGCCGACGCCGATGTATTTGGCGATGGTCATATCCACGTCGTCGATCGGGTTCAGCCGCAGGGTATTGCGTCCGCCGTTGGCGATGCGTGCCCTTGGGCGCCACCACGTAGCCGGCGCTCGGGTTGTTGACCAGGTAGGCAACGGTCTGCCCGGCGCTGTTGGTCAGAGCGGTGGTGCCGCTGCCGACCATCGGGATTGCCGCCCGGATTGACGATGGTGCGGTCGCCGGCGGAATCGCCGTTCAGGTTGGAGTCGACGCCGCTCTGCACGGTCGACCAGGTGCCGGTCTGGTACTGGTAGACCGGAGCGAATTCCCAGCTGCCCAGGATGTTGCGCATGAACCAGTTCTGGTCGTGCTTCAGGAAGGGCACGTCGTAGATCACCTGCCAAGTGAAGCGCTGCCGGTGGTCGAGAGCGGAATCCGACCGGTCGCCGTTGATGTTCTGGAAGTCCTGCGGCCGGCGCGGCGTGGTGTACGTGCTGAACACGTCGGCGGTGGAATTGTCGATGTTGTGGCTCCAGGTGTAGGCGGCGATGAACTGCAGCCCGTTGGAGAAGCGCCGCGTCAACTGGTTCGCCCAGCCGTGGTAGATGGAGTTGCCGTAGGGCATGAAGCCCACGATGGGGCTCTGGAAGCCGGCATTGAGGTAGGACGGCAGGAAGTAGCCGCCGGCCGAGTAGGCGCTGTTGAGAGAGCTCAGCGTGTTGGTCAGCGAATTCAGAGTCGCCTGGCGAGGGCGCGGTGGTATAGACCGGCAGGGCGTTCGACGAGTTGACCACGTTCTGCACGTTGATGCGGTCCTGCACCGTGAGGTTGGTTCCGCGGGTGCCCATGTAGCGGCTCTCAAACGTGTAGTCGTTGTGGAACACGTGCTGCACGCCGATCGACCACTGCATCGATTCGGGCCGCTTCTGGTCCGGCACGTAGCCGCCGGTATAGGCGCGGGCGTCGGCCGCACTGAGCGTGCCGCCGGAAGCGGTCGGCAGGATGCCGCCGTTCTTCAGGTAGTTGGTGCCGTTCTCGCCGCCCTGGTCCACCGTGATGCTGTACTGCGGCGGAAGGGAAAGCAGGCCCAGGTTGTCGTAGAGGACGTCGTAGTTGATGCCGAAGCCGGCGCGGATCGAGGTGCGGCCGCTGTCGCCGGGCGAGTAGGCCAGGCCGATGCGCGGCATGAAGTTCTTGTTCTGCGCCGTGGGCTGCGCTGAACGTGATCAGGCCGGGGACGTTCGCAATCGCGTTGACGCGTCTGCAGCCGCTCGGTATACGGCAGGCTCTGGTATTCCCAGCGCAGGCCGAGATTCACCGTCAGGTGCGGAGTGACCTTCCAGGTGTCGTTGGCGTAGAGGCCCGTGGTGATGCGGTCGCCGTAGTAGGTCACGGCGCCCGTGGAGCGCTCCGCCAGGTAATCCGGCGTGTAATCGAACAGATAGTCCGAAAGGTAGCTCCACTCGTAGTCGCCGCGCTGCGCGCTGCGTGAAGCTCTGCGGCGAGATCAGCTTTTCCGCCTTCGTAGCCGAACTTGAAGGTGTGGGCGCCCTTGGTCCAGATGATGCTGTCGCTCAGCTGATAGGTGTTCTGAACGGTGAACTGCGGAGCATTGGGATCGGGGCCCAGCTGTGCGCCGAGGTCGAAGATCTCGATGTTCGGGAACTGATCGAGGCCCGGGAACGAGAAGTTGCCCGCCGGATAGTTCTGCGAATAGCGGTTGTATCCGAAGCGGAATTCGTTCGTGATGGTGGGCGAGAACGTGTGGAACTCGGAGAGCGTTGCCAGGTAAGCATTATTCGGCACGGTCGTGTAAAAGGCCGGCAGGCTGGCCGACGTGTCGATGAAGCCCTGGCGGTTGAGAATGAAACGGCCGCGCAGGTTGTCCTTCTCGGAGAAGTTGGCGTCGATCGCGGCCACCGCGCGCTCGGTGTTGGTGAACGCCGGAGCGGTGATTGAAACCTGGCCGATCGGAAGGGAAACGCCGGTGCTGGCAGCTCCGTTGTAGCCCTGGTTGGTATTGCTGATCAGCGGGTAGGCGCCGTTCGGCGTGGCGGACGGAGCCGCGGCCGTTGCGGCCGTGCCGAGATACTGTTGCAGGATCTTCAGGTTCGTCTGGTTGATGCCCGGCATTCCGGAGAGAGTGGTCCAGCCACCGGCGGTCGGAGCGAACAGCAGGCCCGCGCTGCCCGCGTTCCCCGTCGGCTCGTACTCGTAATTCAGGAAGTAGAACAGCTTGTTCTTTTTGATCGGACCGCCGACCTGGCCGCCGAAGCGGTTGTCGTCGTAGCGGGGATGCAGCGGATTGCCGTCAACGGCATCGAGATTGTTCGCCGCATTCAGGTTCCGGTTGTTCATGTACTCATAAACGGTACCGTGGATTTCGTTCGTACCGCTCTTGACGATGGAGTTGAACTGGCCGCCCGAGGAGTGACCGAAGTCCGGGGAGAACTGGTTCTGCAGCACGGTGAGTTCGGCAACCGCATCGTTCGGGACCGAAACTACCGGACCCGTGACGCTGTCGCTGTTGTTATCGATACCCTCGATGGTGAAATTGTTGTTGCGGGGACGCTGGCCGCCGACCGAGGGGCCGGTGCCCAGGCCGGTGGCGCCGCTGCTCGAAACACCCGCATTGAGGAGCGAAAGATTCAGTACGCCGTTACCGCTGGAGGTACTGGGCAGATCCATCAGCTGCTTCTGCTCGAAAGAGGTCTGCACCTGGGAAGTGGTGGTGTCGAGGACAGCCGCCGCGGCGGTGACTTCCACCGTCTGGATGTTCTGTCCGATTTCGAGCTTTATGTTGACCGTGGCCGCCTTGTTCAACTGAACCGCGACGCCCTTGATCTGCGTCTTGGTAAAGCCGGAAGCCTCAACCCCGATCGTGTACGTCCCGACTGGGAGATTCGAGAAGCGATACTCGCCAACCGAGCCACTCTTGGCCGTCGTCGCGACGCCCGTGGCATCGTTCCTGACGGTGACGGTGGCGCCGGGCACGGTGGCGCCGGTCGCATCGTAGACAGTTCCCGTGAGATCGCCGCTCACGGCTTGTGCAAATAGAGAAAGGCCGGCTGCAAGCAGGGCCAGCAAAGCGAGGAGCAGACTTGGTCTCATCCTCAGTTTCATGCGTGTACCTCCATCGGACATTAAGAGTTTCACCGTGATTTAACCTATATTCGTTCCTGGTTTACAACGAGCAGAGACAGCTCTAATGCTTCAGGCACTCAAGATTTGAAGGACGTCAATGCCTTAAATGAGATCGCTGTATCGTTTGCAACTTTAAGACCAATCTCCCAGGGCGCATAAGTCATTGATAATCTATACGGGCCAGTGTGAAGGACTGAGGAAAATCCCATCTGGAACCACGCCCCGCAGTGCTGCGATGATCCGTAAGTCATTGCACTGTCATGGATTCATCCGAAATATGAGATTCCGTACCGGCATCTATGGAATCCGAGTGATTTCACCCTATCGAAGCTCATTTGGGCCTGTAAACATTAGTACTTTAGAGCTATTTGCACTTTGGGCTCTGAATTTCTGAAAGCATCGCCCATGGTATCTTGGGCCCTTGCGGACCACGGCCGACTCTTCTCCCGTACGCCACCGGCTCGAACTGCTCGGCGCCGCGCTGCTCTTCTCGACGGGCGGCGCCGCCATCAAGGCTGTCACCCTGACGGGGTGGCAGGTGGCGAGCGCACGCAGCGCCGTAGCGGCGGTCGTCGTGCTGCTATTCCTGCCCGAAGCCAGGCGCTGGTCGTGGCGGATGGTTCCGGTGTCAGCGGCCTACGCGGCCACCCTGGTTCTGTTTGTCCTGGCCAACCGGCTGACCACGTCCGCGAACGCCATCTTCTTGCAGTCCGGCGCGCCGCTCTACCTGCTGCTGCTGGGGCCCCTCCTGTTGAACGAACCGGTGCGCCGGGAAGACTTCCTGTACATGGCCGTGGTGGCGTGCGGGATCGGCGCGTTCTTCATCGGGTCTGAGAAGGGGAGCGCCACGGCGCCCGATCCGCGGTTGGGAGACATCCTGGGGGCGGCCAGCGGCCTGACCTATGCGCTGATGCTCGTGGGCTTGCGCTGGCTGGCGCGCGGGAAGCAGAAAAACGCGGGGATCCCGACCGTCGCCATGGGCAACCTTCTGGCTTGCCTGTGCGCCTTGCCGATGGCATTTCCGCTTCGTGGCGCGACCGGCACGGACGTGGTGGTGCTGCTCTACCTGGGCGCGGTGCAGATCGGGCTTGCCTACCTGCTGTTGACCAGCGGCCTGCGTCATGTTCCGGTGTTCGAAGCCACCACCCTGCTGATCACCGAGCCGGCGCTCAATCCGGTTTGGACGTGGCTGGTACACGGCGAACGTCCGCGTAACTGGTCGATCGTGGGCGGATCGGTGATTTTGCTCGCTACGCTGGTTCACACCGGGCGGCAGCGCCGCCGATGAAAGCGTGATACAAGAAAAGAAGGTACGGGTTTTGACGCCGCGGTAGCGCCATGCGGCAATTGTTATGAAAGCACTGGGGTTCCTGGTTTCACTCGGACTGCTGGCTTCCTCTGCACGGGTGATTAATTTCGATACTTCCACCATCGGCAAGATGCCCGCGGGCTGGAGTAGTGCGATGACGAACCCCGGCCAGCCGCCTCGCTGGGAGATCCTCAAGGACCGCACCGCTCCGACGCAGCCCTACGTGCTCGCGCAGATCTCCGATGACCAGACCAGCCGGCGCCGCGCTCCATTGGCGATTCTGAACAGTCTGAATGTGAAGGATGGCGACGTCAGCGTGCGCCTGAAGGCGGTTGCCGGGCGTGAAGATCCGGGCGGCGGCGTGGTGTGGCGCTATCAAAACGAGAACAACTATTACCTGGCGCGCGCCAACTCCCTGGACGATACGATTTCCGTTTATAAGGTGCAGAACGGCCACCGGATTCCACTCATGGCAGCGGTCAAACACCCGGTCCCGACAAACGGATGGTGCATTCTGAAAGTCTCGGCGAAGGGCGACCGCTTCCAGATCTATGTCGACCATCGCCGGATTCTGCAGGGACAGGACCCGACGTTCCGCGCCGCGGGCAAGGTTGGCGTCAGTACGACCGCCGATTCGGTAACGTACTTCGACGATTTCCGCGTGAATCCGAAGTAGAGACTCTCTCCGCTATTTCGCCGGCCCGAAGGTGACGGTCGATTCGCCCGTGTACTTGTGATAGTTGCGGAAGTCGATCGCATTGCGGCTGCAGAGGTTGGTGCCGCGCTGGCAGCTGAGCGTCTCCGCATGAACCGGCAGCAAATACTGCTTGGCATCGCCCAGTCGCACGTACTGGTAGTCGGTCGCCGATTCGACATGGTCGGTCGGGAAGGCATCCGGGAACCCGACGGCTTGCATCTCGATGCGCAAAACGCGCGCGGTCGCCGGGTCGATCCACACCGAGCCTTTGTATGCGGGCTGGTAGGTTTGTGAAGACATGTGGATCTGCCAGTGTGAGTTTTCGCGCTTCACCGAGAAATCGTAGAGCTTCGCGTCGATGCCGCCAATGCGGTCATTGCGTTGGTAGAGAAAGTCTGCCGAGGTCGCAGGCGAGAAGAGGTCGACCAGTACGGTGCCGAATTCGCCGGTGGACCACGCGCCGCCGGTCTCCTCGAGAGTCTTCTTCGCCCTGCCGTTCACCGCGATATCCCGGTAATCTTCTTTGCCGTTGTCGTAGACCACGTTCATCGTCACGACGTCGAGCGGATCCCAGCGGGTCGGACTCGTCTGGCTCTCGTAGCGGGTCACCATCTCCTGGCAAACGTAGCTGGGGAGCGTCTCGGTGAAATCGAGGGCCGCGTCGGTGGCGCGGCGGATCAACTGATCGACGGACCGTGTCTCCATCGGAACCGGATTATCTTCGCGGCGGATCGAGGGCGGCGGGATGGACGGGGCCTCCGCCGGCGGCGGTGCCGCCGCGGCGGGTCCGGCCGGGGCCGGGGCGGCGTTCGATGCCGTTTCCTCCGGTGGAGCCTTGGCGTGCTCGCGAGACGTATCGGCTACTCCTCCGCGCTTCAGCTTCGGCGGGCCGGGATCGTCCGGATTCTGCGAAGGCGGCGGCGTGCGTTCGGCGGAAGGTTCGGGCGCGTCTTTGCCCCAGGTATCCACCACGCTGTCGTCCTTGTCTTTCTCTTTGCCTTTTGTGGTTTCGGTGGGTGCGGCCTTTTCCCAGTAGACGTTGACGGCTACCAACGTTCCAGTCTGGTCTTCCGGACCCTCCACGGAAAGCTGGTCACCGCGGTTGAACTTGGGATCCTTGATCTCGTCGCCGCCTTTGTAGAACTTGGTCTTGCTGTTGCGTTTGAAATCGAGCACCCGGTTATCGCCCAGCTCGAGCGAGATGACCTTGTCGTCCATCGTCTTGAGCTTGCCGCGGAAGTTCGGGAGGGGCTGGCCGGAGTCCGTTTTGGGTGTGTCCTTCGATTTCCGGCCGGGCAGCGGGATACCGACTCCGCCCGGCCGTCCACCCGGGTAGCCGCCCGGATATCCGCCCGGATATCCTCCGGGGTAGCCGCCAGGGTAGCCACCGGGATAGACCTGAGCAAAAGCGGCACCTAGCGCCAACAGAGCGCCGGCGCAAAACCGGAATGCACGGGCGGAGGGACACAAAGGCAGCATTACAGGAGGGTAGATGCTCCAATCTGCGCCGGCGTTACCCATTTCTTCAGGAATAGGATGCGGCATGATATGCTGAACCCGGAGAACCCGTGCGTTCGCGTTCCCTTCTCCTCGTAGACTCCGACCCCGCCATCCACGAGCTCCTGGGTACTATTTTGAAAGCCGACGACCGTCGTATCGATGACGTGTTCGACGGCAAGGCAGCGCTCGAGCGCCTTCGTACCGAGCCCTGCGACCTTCTGTTCGCCGGCCAGGGGCGCAACGGCCTCGAAGGTCTGAACCTGCTCAAAAAGGTACGCGCCATCCGGCCGGAGACTCGGGTCATTGTGAGCGGAGAGGCGAATCCGGCACTGGTGGTGGGAGCCATCCGGCAGCAGGCCTACAGCTATTTCCATAAGCCGCTCCAGCCCGGCCTGGTCGCCGATATGGTGCGTCAGGCGCTGAGCGTAGAGGAGTGGCGCGACGATATCCGTGCGCTTTCCGCCAGGCCGGAGTGGGTGACGCTCGAGGTGCGGTGCAAAATAGAAGTGGCCGACCGCGCCACGCAGTTTCTGCGCGAGCTCGAATCCGATCTGCCGGCGCACACCCGCGACGACGTCTCGGCGGCCTTCCGCGAGCTGCTCATGAACGCGATCGAGCACGGAGGACACTCCGACCCGCGCAAACGGGTGAGGGTCTCGGTGCTGCGTACGGGGCGGTCGCTGATCGTGCATGTGGCGGATCCCGGCTCCGGGTTCTCGCTCGATATGCTGCCGCACGCGGCCATTTCGAATCCCGAAGACTCGCCCACCCGGCACGCCGAAGTGCGGGCCGAAGAGGGACGCCGGCCGGGTGGTTTCGGAATCCTGATGACTCGAAGCCTGGTCGACGAATTGCTCTATAACGAGCGCGGCAACGCCGCTTTATTCGTGAAATACCTTTCCTAAAAACTCAATGCCAACTCACGTATTGCTTCATATCGCCCAAGTACTCAATGTGCCCCTGAAGAGCCTGGTAGCGGTGATCGCGCTGCTCGACGAGGGAGCCACGGTCCCCTTCATCGCCCGCTATCGGAAGGAAGCCACGGGGAATCTCGACGAAGTCCAGATCCGCGACATCCAGGAGAAGCTGGAATACTTCCGCGAACTCGAAGACCGCCGGGAGACCGTACTCAAAACCATCGAAGAGCAGGGGAAGCTGACGCCGGAACTGAAGGCGCGGATCGAAGCCACGCTCGAAAAGAACGAGCTCGAAGACCTGTACCTGCCCTATAAGCCCAAGCGGCGCACCAAGGCGCAGATCGCGCGCGAAGCGGGCTACGAGCCGCTGGCGCAGCTCATCTGGGACCAGAAGGAGCCGATTGGCGAGCAGGCGGCGGAGGCGCTCGAAGGCGCGCGGCACATCATCGCCGAGTGGGTCAGCGAAAACGCGGAGTTCCGCAAGAGCGTGCGCGGCATGATGGCGGCCGAGGGCGTGGTGACGGCGAGGGCCATCGAAGGCGCGCCCGACCCCGAAGGCAAATACCAGATGTATCAGCAGTACAGTGAGCCGGCGGCGAAGATTCCGTCGCACCGCATGCTGGCGATCCGCCGCGGCGCGAAAGAAGGCGTCCTGACGTTCGAAATCGAGCTCGAGGAAGCCCGAGCCGCTCGCCTGGCTGCGGTCGCAGGTGGTGCGCGCCGCCGGCGAATGGCGGCCGCATCTGGAAGAGGCGATCGCCGACTCCTACCGGCGGCTGCTCAATCCGTCGATCCAGACGGAGGTGCGGCTGGAGTTGAAGGACCGTTCGGATGAAGAGGCCATCAAAGTATTTCGCGAGAACCTGGAGAACCTGCTGCTGGCGCCCCCGGCGGGCCTGCTGACGGTGCTGGCGATCGACCCGGGCATCCGCACCGGCTGCAAGATCGCGGTGGTCGACGACACCGGCAAGTTCCTGGAGCATGCGGTCATCTACCCGTTCGAGCCGAGGAACGACCTGGCGGGCTCGGTAAGGACCCTGGCGTCGCTGGTGGCCCGGCACAACGTGCAGGCCATCGCCATCGGCAACGGGACGGCCTCGCGCGAGACCGCGGCGTTGGTGCAGGATTTTCTGCGGCAGGCGAACCTGGCCAAGATCTTCAGCGTGTCGGTGAGCGAATCGGGCGCCTCGGTGTATTCGGCGTCGGAGATCGCGCGGCAGGAGTTTCCGGATCTCGACCTGACGGTGCGCGGCGCCATCTCGATCGCGCGGCGTCTGCAGGATCCGCTCTCGGAGCTGGTGAAGGTGGATCCGAAATCGATCGGCGTCGGCCAATACCAGCACGATGTGGATCAGCGCCGGCTCAAGCAGAGCCTGGAGGCCACGGTGGAATCGTGCGTGAACCGCGTGGGCGTGGATCTCGAATACGGCGTCGTGGGCGCTGCTGCGCTACGTGGCGGGAATCAACGAGCGCACGGCGGTGAAGATCGTGGAGTACCGCAACGAGCACGGGCAATTCCGCTCGCGGGTGCAGTTGAACGCGGTCTCGGGCTTCGGGCCGAAGACCTTCGAACAGGCGGCGGGATTCCTGCGGATTCGCGGCGGTGAGAATCCGCTCGATATGACGGCGGTGCATCCGGAATCGTACGCGGTGGTGGAGAAGATCGCGGAGTCGCTGGGGTGACGGTGAATGAGCTGATCGGCAGCCGGATCTGGTGGAGAAGGTGAAGCTCGAAGGCTTCGCCACCGAAACCGTCGGCATGTACACGCTGGGCGACATTCGCGAAGAGCTGCGCAAGCCGGGCCGCGATCCGCGCGAGAAATTCGTGGCGCCGCAATGGCGCGAGGACGTCCGCGAGATCGCCGATCTGAAGCCGGGGATGACGCTCGAAGGCGTGGTCACCAACGTGACGCGGTTCGGCGCGTTCGTGGACATCGGCGTACACCAGGACGGCCTGGTGCACGTCAGCCAGTTGTCGCACCGCTTCGTGAAAGAAGCGAGCGAAGTGGTGAAGGCCGGGCAGATCGTGAAGGTGCAGGTGATGAATGCCGATCCGAAAGCCGAAGCGCATCGCGCTTTCCATGAAGGCGCTGGAAGCCGCGCCCGCCGAGCCGAAGCGGAAGCAGGCGCCCAAGCCGTCGAATCGAGGATCAGATGTCCGCGCTCAATTCGAAGTTCCGGGTGCGGTAGCAGAGTCCGTGGGCAAGCTTCAGCCGGCCTTGGTTGTAAGTGGAAAAGCGGGCTGAAGCCCGCTGCAGGCTGAAGCCCAATGCCACTTAGTTTTCCGCCCAATGGCAACCAGAACATTTGATTGGATTATCTTATCGTGTGGCGCTTTGTAATTCGGAGTCAATTCTTCAGTGGTATGAGCAGGTGGCGCCTGCCACGTTGTTCCGCTTGCTCCAGCGGGATCTCGGTTGGAAGGTACGGGCTGGGATTCTTCACCGCCCGCGTGGTGCTGTGGATGATGATGATGCAGCGTCTGCAGCCCCCGGGGTTCGCTGGCCAGCAGCGTGGCCCAGTTAGTGGAGGGGCGATTCGACCCGATGCTGGACGCCTGCAAGCGGGTACAGGAGAGGAACATTGCGTCGTCGACCGGCGGGTATTGCCAAGCTCGCCAACACTTGCCCAAACTGTTGGTGAGTAGCGTGATGAACGACCTCGATGGAAAGACTTGCGGCAGCGACTGCTGGAATCGGAACCGGAAGGGATCCCGCGGGTGTATTTGTTGGACGGCTCGTGCCTGCAATTGGAGCACGAAGCAGAGTTGGTGAGGCCCTACCCGCCCAATCGCAACCAGCACGGTCGCTCGCATTGGCCAGTGCTGCGCATCGTGGTGCTGCATGATTTGCAGACGGGCTTGGCAGAGCGACCCTACTGGGGAGCGATGTACGGCCAAAGGCGGTGAGTGAACAGGGCTTGGCGAATCAGGCCATGGCCCAAGTTCCGGCCGGTGCGGTGATCGTGGGGGATCGCAATTTCGGGATCTTCCCACGGCCTACGGAGCAGGGCAAGCCGGGCATCAAACGATCGTGCGTTTGACGGCGGTGCGGGCGAAACGCTTGGCGGGCGGGTCGATTGCGCCTGAGCCTGGCGAGTATGCGGTGTGTTGGCGCGCGAGCCGGTGGGACGGGAGGAAGAAGAGGCAGCCGCAAGCGCCTCCCTGGCCGGATGGTGCCAGCATCGAGGGCCGGCTGATCGCCGTCCGGGTGGGGCGCGGCAAACACAAACAGTGGCTCTATCTATTCACCACCACTACCTTGCCAGCCGAGGAGGTAGTCGCGCTCTATGGTCGTCCGTGGCGCATTGAGACAGATTTACGATGTCTGAAACAGACGGTGCATCTGTCGCGCATCCAACGTGCCCTCCGTGGACATGATGGAGAAGGAACTACTGGTTGCTGTGATGGCCTATAACCTTGTCCGTGCCATCATGTTTCAGGCGGCACAACGGGCCGCCATCGACCCTCGGCAATTGAGCTTTACCTATGCCAGCCAGATTGTGCTCGACAGCTATCCCGATATTCTGGCAGCACGCACCGCCATAGCAGAACAAAAACTGGATCGCATGATCGAACTGGTCGCACGATGTCGGCTCCCACGGCGCCTCAAACGGCGATCGTATCCGCGAGAAGTCTGGGGGCGTGGCTTCCATTTTCCTACCGAAGAGAGAAAAACTAAGTGGCATTGGGCTGAAGCCCGCCCACACAAGCGGTCGCGCTAGTTCCGGAAACTCGCCGTCACGCTGGTGTTGGTTCCCGCGGTCACGATGCCGGCTCCGAGATTGGCGCCGGTGAAGCCATGCTGCACGGCAAACGAACCGAGCGAGATGGTGGCGCTTCCGGGCAGGACGGTGCGCGCCAGGTAGTCGGGTATCGGTAAAGCTGCCGAAGGTGCTCGGCAAGTTGCAGACGATCGAGGTCGAGATCGTTGCGCCGGAGGTCAGCACCCCGATCTGGACGTAGGTGTTCGAATCGCCGGGCGTCCAGGTGAACGCGAGCTGTTGGCCGACGGGGATGGAGGCTCCGCTGTAAGCTGCGGAATTGGTCCATTGGAGCGGCGCGCCGGCCGTGAAGCTCCCGCTTAGAACGCCGATGTCGGCGCCGCCTATGCTGGTGACGGAATAGGCGCCGGGGAAAGTCAGGGGCGGCTGCACGGTGGCGGAGTAGTTGCCGACGGTGGTGGTGTTGTTGATCATATCCACCCGTCCCGGAGGTCCGTTCAGGCTGACGGCGAAGCCCGCGTTGAGGCCTGTGCCGTAAGAGGGCGTCTGCACCGTGAGCCCCAACGGCGACTGGGTTTCATAGCACGATCCGGCCGTCGCGTGGAGCGGCACCGGAGCGGCGGTAAGCGCCGGGGAAGTGTAGTCCAGAAAATTAGCGGAGGCCTGCTCCGCGCCGGCTGAGAGGTTGTTCCAGTAGTTGATGGTCCCTACCGATAGCGTTCCGGCGGAGCCGAGTGTGGTGAGGTCGGAAGAATTGAAGCTCAACGGGTCGGAGCAGGTGCTGCCGGAGCCGATCGCGATGGTGGCGACATTGCTGACCAGGCCGTTGACCACTGCGGCGACGGGAACATAGCAGCCCTGGATGCCGGCCGGGACATCGAAATTGATCTGGTCGACACCGGCACAGCACGAGGTGCGTCCGGCATAGCGTACGTTGACCTTCTGGCCGCCCACGTACAACGCATCGAGGTACGGAAGGGCGCCGGGAATCGGTCCGGCAGACTCGTCTCCCGAGGCCACGGGTCCGAGTCCGGTGCCCCAAAGGATGCCGACGCCGCCGGGCGAGGCCGGCGCCAGGATCGTATTTACCGGCTGCAGCGTCGGATTCACATAATTCTGCACGATGGCCTGACCGGTGCCGCCCTCATTGAGCGTGAAGATGCCGAAGGAACTGCGCACCACGTGGACCGAGACGGGGGTGCTGGTGTAGGTCCGATTCGTCAGGGTCAGGGTGAGATCGCCCAGCGGCGCCGTGGAAGGCATGAGGGCCGCCACCTGCGAGGCGGAAGTGTAAATGATCGGAATATAGGCGTTGTAGGAGCCGGAATTCAGATGCACCACCGTTCCCGCGAGGCCGGCGGAGGTAGGGAGTGGAAAGGAGTCGGCCTGCGTGAGGGTGTCCGGCCCGAGAGCAGCTGCCGTAAATGACGAAGATCGACTCCTTGCGCGACGCCGGAGTTCGAGAAGCCGGGTGCCAGATTGCTGGCAGCGTTGACCACTCCGGTCGAAGAGATCAAAGGTTGAGCGGGATTGGCGGCGAAGGCCGCGGCGCTGACGGCGAGCGCGGTGATCCATCGGGCAAACATCGTTTCCTACTGTATCAGCGGACCGTAAACGCCCGCTGCGTGCTTTCGCACACATCGGCGGGGCGCATGCTATCATGCCGCGCATGAGGACGCGAAGACCGATTGCGAGAGAGAACGGCTCGGGAAAGCTGACGGCCGCGGGAATCGAACGGACGGTCAGCTACGAAGTCATCACCTGGGGCACCTTCGAAGGTAATGAGCTTTGCCTGCGGGAGCGGAACGGAGCGATCGAGGGTAGCGGCGAGTGGCCATCGGGAGTGGCGCAATTGACGCTCGAAAGCGGCGAATCCCGGCGGATCCTCCTGCGCAGGTGCGGTACTTTCGCCATGTGCGAGTAACCAGAAGACTTATCGTCTCCCCCCAGCCTTCAGCCGGTACTCCTCCCCCTACCTCCGGACTGGCGTCCGGAACCCGGAAATGTTAAAACACACAACTAGGGCAGTCGTCGGATGTCACGGGGGTGGCGGCCCTGTCATTATTTCCAGTCGGGGGATGAATCATGAAACGGGTGACGGCAGCATTGCTACTCTTGGGACTTCTGACTGCGGCGCAGGCCCAGCAGAAAAAGCGCGTGGCAGTCTTGAATTTCGATTACGCCACCGTACAGAGCGGCGTGAGCGCCATGTTCGGGACCAATAAGGACATCGGTAAGGGAATCTCCGATCTCCTGGTCGATAAACTCGTGCAGGATGGGGTGTATTCCGTAATCGAGCGGAACCAGCTTGATAAGGTGCTGGCGGAGCAGAACTTCGCGAACAGCGACCGGGCCGACGCCAGTACCGCGGCGAAGATCGCGCGGGTATTGGGCGTGGATGCAATCATCATCGGCAGTATCACGCAGTTCGGCCGGGACGACCACAAGACGGATATCGGCGGCGGCGCATTGGGCAACGTCACGGGGCGCTTCGGGCTGGGTGGGCTGCGCAAGACGCAGTCGACCGCGGTAGTGCAGATCACGGCGCGGATGATCAACACCTCGACCGCTGAGATTCTGGCAAGCTGCACGGCCAAGGGCGACTCCTCGCGATCGGGTACCGGGATTCTGGGCTCGGGCGGCAGCGTCTACGGGCCTGAGGCAGGCGCCGGAATCGATATGTCCGCGAAGAATTTCTCGGACACGATTCTGGGCGAGGCCACGACCAAGACGGTGCAGGATCTGGCCAAGCAACTGGAGGCGAAAGCGGGCGCCATGCCGGTCGAGACGATCTCCCTCAGCGGGCAAGTGGCGGATGTTTCTCCGGACGGCACGATCATCGTCAATATCGGCTCCAAGGCAGGCCTGAAGGTGGGGGATCAGCTCGCCGTAAAGCGCAAAGTGCGCGACGTGCGTGACCCGGCTACGGGAAAGATCCTGCGTTCCATATCGGACACCGTCGGGTCGATTTCCATCACCGAAGTCGAAGAGACCTCCGCGGTCGGCAGGTTCAACGGCTCCGGCGCGGCGAAGGTCGGGGACCTGGTAGCAAACAAGTAAGGCGGCGCGAATATGAGCCTCGAGATCGGTTCTACACTGGGCGACTATCAGATCATCGGCATTTTGGGCGCCGGTGGGATGGGGCGGGTGTATAAAGTCCGCAACGTCATTTCAGACCGCATCGAAGCGCTGAAAGTACTTCTGCCGGACCTGGCGAACGCGCCGGAGCTGGCGGACCGCTTCATGCGCGAAATCAAGGTGCAGGCCAGTCTCGAGCATCCGAATATCGCGAATCTGCACACCGCCGTTCGGGTGGAAAACCAGCTCCTGATGCTGATGGAGTACCTGGAGGGCCTGACGCTCGAGCAGCGCCTGCAACAAGGCCGCATCCCGGTGCCGGAAGCGGTGGACTACATCCGGCAGGTGCTGTCGGCGCTCGACTACGCTCATCAGCGCGGCGTGATCCATCGCGATATCAAGCCGGCCAACATGATGCTGGTGGGGTCGACCGTGAAGCTGATGGATTTCGGCATCGCGAAGGCGGCGGGCGACCAGCGGCTTACGATGACGGGCACGACGATGGGCTCGCTCTACTACATGTCGCCCGAGCAGATCAAAGGCGCGGCGAACCTGGATGCGCGCGCGGACCTCTATTCGGTGGGAGTGTCGCTCTACGAGCTGGTGACGGGGAAGCGGCCGTTCGACGGTGACAGCCAGTTCGCGATCATGGCGGCGCACCTGGAGAAGACCCCGGTGCCGCCGGTGTCGATCGATCCGAGCCTCCCTGAGTTGCTCAACGATTTGATTTTGATGTCGGTGGCGAAGGAGCCGGACGAGCGATTCCAGACGGCGGGAGCGTTCCGCAACGCATTGGGCGGCCTGGTTGGGGCCGGGGCCGCACCGACAGCGACGCTTCCGGCCGCACCTCCCGCCATAATGCCGGCCCAGCCGGTGATGCCTCCTCCGCCTGTGATGACGGCGCCGATGGCAGCGGCTCCGCTCGCGGCAGCAGCTCCGGCTCCGGCCGCAGTTTCCGCGCAGCCGCGCAGCCGGCGAGGTTTGTGGATGGCACTCGGCGCCGTGGCGGCGGTGCTGGCGGTCGTGGCGGCGATTCAGTTCGGACCATGGAAGAGCACGAAAGCGGCGCCGGAGCCCGCGGCCTCAGTGCCGGCGGCGCAAGCTCCGCAGCAGCCCGCGTCGCAACCGGCCGCAACGCAAACGCCCGCGGCTCCGGCCGTTCCAACGCCCGCGCCCACCCAGGCAAATTCACAGCCGGCCGTAACACAGCCGGCGGCATCGCAACCCGAGCCGCAACAGGCTCCGGCCGAGCCGGCCCATAAGCCCTCGGCGCCGAAGGTGGCTCATCAGGTAATTCCTCCCGTGGTTCGGACGCAGCCTTCCGCGCCCGCGGCGGTGCAGCAGCAGGTGGTTTCCCAACCATCCCAGCCGCCCGCGCCTCAGACTGCCCAACCGTCCCAACCCGCGGGACCGTCCCGTGCGGAGATGATGGAGTTTCGCGAGCACCTGGCGATGCTCACTACCCGTGCGGAGAGCGCGAGGATCGGACTCGACGGGATCCGCCGTCACCAGGCTGCTTCGGGCTTGGGACTTCGCGGCGACATCCAGGAGGCGCTCGGCATGATGAACGTTTATATGCAGGGAGCGCACGATGCGCTGAAGTCCGGCGATCTGCCGGCGGCGCGATCTTATGCCGACAAAGGCGAGCGGCAGATCGAAATCCTGGAGAAGTTCCTCAACCGCTAGCGCTCCGGCCTTAAACTTAACGAAGCTTTTACGTTCGGCGTCTGCGTAACGCTCATGGACGCGACGTCACTCTCTATAGGCGAAACATCATGAGCACCATTCATCCAGCGGCAACCATTCTGGTGGTAGACGACGATCGGGGAATTCGGGAGTTCACCTGCCTGCTCCTGCGGAGAACCACCGCGGCCACAGTGCTCGAAGCGGCGACTCCCGATGCCGGCCTGCAGA
The DNA here is from genome assembly GCA_963796675.1 of Terriglobia bacterium. Lineage (GTDB taxonomy): Bacteria > Acidobacteriota > Terriglobia > Bryobacterales > Bryobacteraceae > CAWCDJ01. Next base: position 285,689 of record CAWCMS010000003.1, on the reverse strand, counting down.
TCGCGCGCGCGAATGGCGGCATCCATCTCCTGATTTCGGACATCGACCTGAAGGCGGAATTGGACGGTGTTCAGATGGCAAACCAGATCGTCGCCACATCGTCCGGGACGAACGTGATCCTGATGTCGGGCAGCCACGCGCCGCGGGAAGGCATGCGGCCGGAGTGGCGCTTCCTGCCCAAGCCATTCGCGATTGCGGAACTGGTGAAGCTGGTCAAACCTCTCCTCGAGAAGTACCGGGTGCCGGTGTCTTATGTGGCGATGGAGCGCGGCGGCCTGGGACTCGCTCTGCAGAGGAAAGCCGGATAGCCTTCCCCGTCTCTCTACCGCCGCCCTACTTTCCCTTTTCGAAGAGCACGATTTCGACGTCGCCGAACCGGCCGAAGCTGCGGTCTTTCCAACCGGCCAGTTCGGGCCTGGCGGCGAACCAGTTGCGCCAGAACAGGACTTCGCGATCTCCTCCATAAATGGCGAAGCGCGCCGACGCGGGAAGCGTCCGCTGCGCCAACGATGCGGCGAACCGCTCGGCCTGTGGGGACGGTTCGAACGGGAACGGGTAGACCTTCCCGCGCACGCGGTAGACCGCGAGGTTCGAATACAAGAAACCGTCCGTTGAGTAGTTCGGGTTCCAGACCGGAGGCCTGGCCTCGATGAACGGACTCGGGCAGAGGACCGGCATCATGGGTGCATTGGCGAGCTGATTGAGATGCCGCGCAGCGGCGCGCCAGTCCGAGTGATGGTGTGCCGGCCAGAGATGGTTCCAGCCGCCGATCAGCAGCAATACTCCTGCGCCGAGGACGGCCGAGGCGGTCTTCCACTGAGCGGGGCGGATGAATGCCGCGGCGCACGTGGCGGCAGCGAACGCGACTCCCGGCAGCGCCAGGTAAAGGTATCGCGGCACGAAGACGCTGGTGCCGGTGATCCGCGAATACGCAAACAGGCCCATCGGTTGAATCAGCCACCAGCCGGCGATCAGGGCGATGTCGCCCGCAGTGAAGGTGCCGCGCAGGTGCGGCCGGCGCTTCCGGCGGCTGAGGATGGCGGCGCCGGCGCAAGTGACGGTGATCAGTCCGAATTTGAGCGAATTCAGCAGCTCTCCGGCCGAAGGGACCGGCATAATTACGTGCGCGGCCGAGGTCCGGTAAATCTCGAGCGCCACGAAAACCACGGGGATGAGCGAGACTCCGATCGCGGCGAAGACAAGCCCGGCCTGTGGCCAACTCACGGACGTTTCGAGCCGCCAGATGCGTACGGCGGTGTAGAGAGCAAAGACCAGGTAGAACGGCCAGAAGATCAGATGGACACGCCAGAGCAGCGAGGCAGCCGCGCCGAACCAGATCGCATCGCGCCAGAGCCCCCGGTCGAGCCAACGAATCAGGAACCAGATCGCCGCCGCGGCGACGAGCGTGCCGAGCGCGTACGGACGGGCATCCGCCGCCTGGTCGTTGAAACCGCGCATAGAGAGGCAGGCGAAGGCCGCGAACCAGCCTGCATCTTTGTGAACGAGACGCGACGCGATCCGCGCGATCAGGTAAAGCGCCGCGATCATCGCCAGCAGGGAAGGCAGCCGGTAAACGGCCTCCGAGAATCCAAAAAGGCGCTCGAAGAAGCGCGGCAGGGCGTAATAAATGGACGCGGGGACTTGCGGTACGGCGCGCAATGACGGTTCGGCGGCGCCGTGGTGCACGACGAATACGGTGCCCAGTTCGTCCACCCAGAGGCTGGAGGGCAGAGGCATTACCCACAAGCGGAGGATGCAAAGACAAAGAAGGACGAACAGGCCGGCCTTCCAGCGGACCTTTCGCTCCGCGTAAGCGAAAGTAGAGAAGTTCCTTGCTGCGACAGCCGGTGCGGTCAACGCTGTCTCCCGAGCAGCGGCAAATCCTGTTGCCTGTGGGAGAGGGGAGTGGTGAAGCGATAGCGGCCGGTGTGGAGCAGGTTCCACATGGCGAGCCGGCATTGGAACGAAGTCGCCAGAACGCCGAAGCCGTAAACGATACTACGGCGGAAATTGATCGAAGACGCTTCCGCGAAGTATTTCGTCGGGCAGGAAATCTCGCCCACGCGCGCGCCCAACACGATGGCTTGCGCCAGGACTTGGTTGTCGAAGACGAAATTATCGGAGTTACTCTTGAGCGGCAGGGCTTCGAGCAGTTCCCGGCTGAAGGCGCGGAATCCGGTGTGATATTCGGAAAGATGCGCGCCGAGCAAAAGATTTTGGAACCCGGTGAGAAAACGGTTGGAGAGGAGTTTGTACAAAGGCATGCCGCCCCGGCGCGCTCCTCCGCCCAGCATGCGCGAACCGAGAGCGATGTCGTACTCGCCGTAGGCCACCATGCTGGCGATGGCATTCACCAGGCGTGGTGAGTATTGATAGTCGGGGTGCACCATCACCACTACGTCGGCTCCGCGGGAGAGCGCTTCGGCGTAGCAGGTCTTCTGATTGCCGCCATAGCCGCGGTTCTCTTCGTGGACGCAGACGGTGATCCCCAGACGCCGGGCGACGGCGACGGTGCGGTCGCGACTCGAGTCATCGACGAGAATGCATTCGTCTACCGTGTCAGGGATTTCCCGAACGGTGGATTCGAGGGTCTTTTCCGCATTGTAGGCGGGTAAAACGACGATAATCCGTTTGCCATTAATCATGTTCAAACCAGATGCGGTTTGATCCCGCGTACACGGATCGCCGCTACACTCGTCTTGCGATTCACTTGTGTAACGCGGCTCACCGGTGGGCCGTTGCGTCGGGATTGTAAAATGAACATTAAATCGCAACTCCGCCGGCGCGACCCCGGTTCGGACAGGCGATCACGACACGGAAACGGGAGCGGGTTCAAGCGCCAGTTGCGCGACCTCATCCATCGACCGGACATAGTGGATCAGCATTTCTCCGATCTGCTCGGTCTTTAGATCTTCCTTCACATTCACTTCATTTTCAAACGGCAAAATGACTTCGCGGACACCGCTGCGCTTCGCGGCCAGCACTTTCTCCTTAAGACCTCCTACGGGGAGGACCTGACCGGTGAGGGTGATTTCCCCGGTCATGGCGAGGTTTGAGCGAAGGCGGCGGTCAGTGAGCATGGAAAGAAGCGCGGCCGCCATGGTGATCCCGGCCGAGGGGCCGTCTTTGGGGATGGCGCCGGCGGGAACGTGGATGTGGATGTCGCTGGTTTTGAACAGGTCGGGATCGATGCCGTAGTGGGTGGCATTGGCCCGCACCCAGGTAAGCGCCGCCTGCACGGATTCCTGCATGACGGGGCCCAGTTGGCCGGTCATGATGAGACCTTTGCTGCCACCCGGCATGCGTCCCGCTTCGATGAAGAGGACGTCGCCGCCAACCGGCGTCCAGGCGAGTCCGACGGCCACGCCCGGGCGGCGCGTACGCTCGGCCACTTCGACGTCGGTGCGGAAGCGGGGTGCGCCGAGGTCGGTTTCGATTTCGGCGGGAGTGACCTCCATACGCTCGGGCTTGCCTTCGGCGATGCGGCGCGCCTGCTTGCGGCAGATGGTCCCGATTTCGCGCTCGAGGCTGCGGACTCCGGCTTCGCGTGTGTAACGGCGGATGAGGAAGCGGATGGCCTCCTCGGTGAAGTGGATTTGCTGGTCGCCTTCGAGGCCGTTCTCCTTGATTTGCCGCGGGACCAGATAGCGGAAGGCGATGACCACCTTCTCGTCTTCGGTGTAGCCTTCGAGCGGGATGATTTCCATGCGGTCGCGCAGCGCGTCGGGGACGGTATCGAGCACGTTGGCGGTAGTAATGAACAGGACTTTGGAAAGATCGAAGGGGACGTCGAGGTAATTGTCGCGGAACGAGAAGTTTTGTTCGGGGTCGAGCACTTCGAGCAGCGCGGAGGCCGGGTCGCCTCGAAAATCGCGGCCGAGCTTGTCGACTTCGTCGAGCATGAAAACCGGATCGTTGACCGCGGTGCGGCGCAGCGCCTGAATGATCTGTCCGGGGAGCGCACCGATGTAGGTGCGGCGGTGGCCGCGGATTTCGGCCTCGTCGTGCATGCCGCCCATCGAGATGCGGGCGAACTTGCGGCCGAGCGCGCGGGCGATGGAGCGGCCGAGCGAAGTCTTGCCGACTCCTGGAGGCCCGACGAAGCAGAGGATGGGGCCTTTGAGCACGGGGCGCAGTTGCAGGACGGCGAGGTAATCGAGAATGCGCTCCTTCACCTTTTCGAGATCGTAGTGGTCCGTGTCCAGGATCTCGGCGGCGTGGCGGACATCGACCTGCGAGCCGGAAGAGACGGCCCAGGGAAGGTTCCCCATCCACTCGAGGTAGGTGCGCGTGACGCCGTATTCCGGCGAGGCGGGCGACATGTGCGCGAGCCGGTTGATTTCGCGCATGGCCTCGGCCTTGACTTCCTCGGGCATGCCGGCAGCTTCGAGTTTCTGGCGGAGGTCGTCCAGATCGCGCGTGGAGTCTTCGCCTTCGCCGAGCTCTTTCTGGATCGCCTTCAACTGTTCGCGCAGGTAGAATTCGCGCTGGCTTTGGGAGAGCTGGCCTTGCACCTGCGACTGGATGCGGCCGCGCAGCTCGAGCAGTTCGCGCTCGCGGGTCAGGTGGCGGTGGATCTCGCTGAGCCGCGTGCCGCCATCGAACTGTTCGAGCAGGCGCTGGCGGTCCGCCGGGTTGAGCGAGGGCAGGTTGGCGGCGATGAAGTCGGCCAGGCGCCCGGGCTCGGTCATTTGGGAGGCAGCCGCGATCAGCTCGTCGGAGAGATTCGGGCTGCCTTCCACGATTTGCTGGAAGAGGCTCAGGACGTTCTGCCGCAGAGCTTCGACCGCAGGCGTAGTTTCGGGCTCGATTTCGGCGACTCGTTCGATATAAGCCTTAAGAAAGGGGTCGATTGTGGTGTACTCACGAGTCCGGATGCGCGCCACGCCTTCGCAGAACAGAAGCAGGTTCTCCCGCGGAACGCGGATCACCTTGTGGATCACGCAGAGAGTTCCCACCTGGTAGAGGTCTTCGGGCTTCGGGGCGTCCACGCGCGGGTCCAGTTGCGAGATGACGCCGATGGTGCGATTTTCACCGAGCGACTGCAGTAGTGCCACTGAGCTCGGCCTCCCGATGGTGATCGGCAGCATGGAGCCTGGGAACAGTACCGTATCGCGGACGGTGAGGATGGGCAACTCTTCCGGCGTTTCCTGGGTTGAAGGCGGGGGTGGAGCCAGGTGTTCCTGTTCTTCGACAGCCATAGCGAACTAACCTCAGTGTAGCCCTCAGGTGCTCTTGGGGTAGCTGCCGAGAACCCGCAGGAAGTCTGCAATCTCCCCTAAGTGGCCCAGCGCGTTTTTGGCATTGGGCGAATCCGCCCGGCCGAGGAAGTCGAGATAGAAGAGATACTCCCAGGGCTTGCCGCGAAGAGGCCGCGATTCGATCTTGGCGAGGTCGAGGTCGCGCAGTGCGAATACGCTGAGTGCGCGAAACAGAGACCCCGGAACGTTGCGTGTGCGGAACACGACGGAAGTTTTCCAGTGAGCGTTCGGCGCCGTACGGATGGGGTGGCGGCGGGCGTAATCGGCCGTGCGCAGCAGGAAGAAGCGAGTGAAGTTGCGGCGGTCGCTTTCGATGGAGCGGCGGAGGATGCGGGCGCCGTAAATCTCGGCGGCCACTTGCGAAGCGATCGCAGCCGCGTCCCCGGGCTTCTCCTCCATGATCATTTTGACGCTGCCGGCGGTGTCGTAGAACGGCACTCGTTCCAATTGCGGGTATTTCGCGAAAAAATCGAGGCACTGATTGAGCGCCACCGGATGGGAATATACGCGGTGGATTTTGGAAAAAGAGACACCCGGCCGCGCAATCAGATTGTGCACGATTCGCAGATTGGTCTCGGCGACGATGGGCAATTCGAAGTGCAGAAGGTGATCGTAGTTTTCGTGGACGGATCCGGCGAGCGTATTTTCGATGGGGACGACGGCCCCGGTCGCGCGGCCTTCGGCGAGGCTGCGGAAGACGTCTTCAAAGCGTTCGCACGGGATCATGTCCGCATCGGGTCCCGTCAGTTTGCGGGCGGCCTCTTCGCTGAAGGCGCCGCGCGCTCCCTGAAAGGCGATGACTTCGCGTGCCCTCTTCATCGCGCGCCCTCCCATCGGCGGATTCCGGCGTCGGGCAGTCCGATGAGATCGAGGACGCGGTCGACGCTGTGATCGACGATGTCCATCACGGTTTGCGGGTGGTGATAGAAGGCAGGCACGGGAGGAGCAAGGATGGCGCCCATTTCGGCGAGTGCAGTCATGGTACGCAGATGACCTAAGTGAAGGGGACTTTCCCGGATCATGAGAATGAGCCTTCGTTTTTCTTTGAGGGCCACGTCAGCGGCGCGCACGAGCAGGTTGGAACTGATGCCGTGAGCGATGGCGGACATCGTGTGGATGGAGCAGGGCGCGACGACCATGGCATCAATAGGGAAGGATCCGCTGGCGATGCGCGCTCCGATATCTCCATTGGAATAGGAAAAATCTGAGAACTTTTTCAGATCCGTAACGGTTTTTCCTGCCTCTAGGAGTAAGGTTTTTTCACCGGAGCGTGAGAGGACGAGATGCGTTTCGGTGCCTTCGATAGCTTTGAGGCGTTCGAGCAGCCGCACTCCGTAGATGGCGCCGCTGGCGCCGGAAATACCGACGATGATTCTCACTGAGTACCAGCGCCTCGCATCGGGTGTTGGACCTTTCGTGTCTCTGTTCCGGAAACGGAACAGAACGGTCTAAATTTGGTTGTATCTGCGAATGTCCAGACGCTATAATTGCCGCGGCGAACGAGGTGGGCCGGAGTCCCGCGGCCGCACCGGTCGACACACATCGAGGATCATAGCATGGAGCGTGCGGGCGAGAGGCTCAAGCGGGTTCGAGAGAAGTTGGGGCTGACGTATCGGGAAGTCGAGCAGGCGAGCCAGGAGGTCGCGCGGTTACGCGGCTCCGAAGAGTTTGCCATTGCGTTGAGCCGGTTAGCGGACATCGAAAACAAAGGCACGGTCCCGACGATTTATCGCATCTACTCGCTGTGTGCGATTTACCGGCTGGACCTGGGCGAGGTGCTCGGATGGTATGGCGTCCCCGGCGAGAAACTCCCGGCCGATGCGATGAGTGTCGGGCTGGCGCGCACGCATGAAGTGCGCTTCAGGCAGTCCATTGTCTCGGTGCCGCTGGCAATTGCCGCTGAAATCGATCCATCGAAGACCACCTTTCTGCCGCAACTGTTGCGCCGGTGGGGGAGTTTGCCGTTCAGCTTTTTGCGGAGCATTGACCTGCGGCAATATCGCTACGGATTGATCGGGCTCGACGACTGGACGATGTATCCACTTCTAGTGCCGGGCTCATTTGTAGCGATTGACGATTCGCGGCGGAAGATTGCGCGCAGCGGATGGTCGGACGAGTTCGACCGGCCTATCTATTTTCTCGAATGCCGCGACGGTTACTGCTGCGGGTGGTGCACTCCGATCGAGGACCGGCTGCTGGTACATTCGCATCCGGCGACGCATTGCGAACCGCGGATTTTCGCGTATCCGGCCGATATCGACGTGATCGGGCAGGTAGTGGGAGTGGCGATGAGCCTGGAGCCTAGAAGATACTATCCGGTTCGTGGCGGATCAACTCGAGAACCATCTCGAGATCAGTAAGGTAGAGTTGGCGCTCGACCTCGCGCGCGCCGGGCGGGGCGAGAAATCGGCATTCCTGCAGGGAAACTTCGCGCGGTTCGGATTCCAAGAATTCATCCAGGTCGGCCTTCTGTTCCGCCAGGCTGGAGCATAGCCATTCGGAAAAAACGCGGTGATGCGCGTGGCAGAGCAGGCGGTCGGCGTCCTCTAATCCCAATAAATTGGTCAGAGTTTCGTGGACATATCTTCCGGTGAGGGAATCACGGAGGGAGGTCAGGAATACCAGTCTGCCGAAGCGCGTGGGAATTTGCGAAAGCGTCTTGCGGCAGAGGTCCTGCGCGGGTCGCGTGGCTCCGGAATGGACGGCGAAATTCGACACGAGGCGCGCGGGACCCTCGCTTTGATTCTATATCGGCGCGAGGCAGGACTCGCAGTGGTATTTCGGCTGATGTCAATGGTGAGGGGAGGATGTCACCCGAAAGTCTACGTGTTCCAGATATGGAAAATTTTCAGTGAAACACCTTATTCCGGTCCAGTTCCGACTAGTATAGTACTAAGATTACTTCGGCACTTTTGTAAGAAAGGATATTGAAAAAAATGAAAAAAATCGTGATGCTCGCCCTTCTTGCCGTGACCTTCCTGGCTGCCACTCCGGTGCGCAAGTCCGACAATCCGGCCCCGCAGTGCGACCCCTGCCCGTGGGTGCGCTAGTAACGAAAGTTGGGATTCTCGATATCCGCGGCCTGATGTTATGATCGCCAAAGGGCTGGTCCAATGTCAGGCCACGGATTGGTATTACTTCTCCAGGCACTCACGCTGTTAGGGTCAACCCTAACAGTGATAAGTTTATACCGTTCAGGGCTTTACAGGCGCTACCCCGTCTTTTTCAGCTATTTTCTCTTCCGCATACCAAACGGCCTCTGGTCGCTGGTGCTACCGGTCCGCTCCGATGCCTATTTCTTCTGCTGGGTTTTCACTGAGCCTCTCGTTTGGATTTTTCATATTATGGTGGTGCGGGAACTGATCGGCTTGGTCCTGGAACGCCATAAGGGCTTGTATACACTGGGTCGATGGGCGATGTACTTTGGTGTTGTGATTTCAGTGACCTTGTCACTTTTCACGATGCTGCTGAAGTTCCACCCCGGAGCCGCGCAAAAATCCAACATCATTGCTTACTATTACGGGACGGATCGTGGTGTCAACTTGTGCCTGGCGCTTTTCCTTATCTTAATGGTCGTGCTGATTAGCCGCTACCCGGTAAAGCTCGGTCGGAATATCATCCTTCACGCGGTATTGTTTACCTCCTTCTTTTTGGGTAATTCCCTGACAGCGTTGCTCCGAAGTGTCCTAGGAATTCGCTTATTCACTAGTATTGATACCGGCTTGATGGCTCTGGCGGCCGCCTGCACATTTGGATGGTTTTTCTTCCTGACGCCCCAGGGCGAGGAAGTTGAGGCCAATAAGCAGTACGTCCCAGCGGATCGCGAGGAGCGCCTGCTCTATCATCTGGACTCGCTCAACGCTACTTTGCTAAAAGTCGGTCAAAAGTAAGTGAATTTTCCGGTTTCAATAGTACCAGTATTACCCATTCCTGGCTTGCATTGCGGTCAATGTCCGCTTATGCTTATGAGGAAGCGGACGAATGAACGACTCAAATCTGATCCTAATTAGCGCGGTAACGGCCTGCGTGGGTTTGGTCGCGGTCCTGTTCTGGGCTGTTCGCCGGCTCACCGGATCGCATGGAGATCTCCCGGTGACTGCCGGGTGGATCGATGAACTTTCGATCGAACGCTACCGGCCGATGATGCGCCTGCTGGATACGAGCGACGTAAAGTTTCTTCGTTCCCAGCCGGGATTTACCCCCGCCATGGTTCGCCGGCTCCGCAGCCAGCGCGTCCAGGTATTTAAAGGATATTTGCGCTGCCTGAGCCTGGATTTCAACCGGGTTTGCGCTGCGATAAAGCTGATTATGCTGCAATCGCGGCGGGATCGTCCGGAACTGGCCGAAGCGCTTGTGCGCCATCAATTCCTCTTCACCTCCGGGATGCTGATGGTGCATTTCCGGCTGCTGCTCTATCGCTTCGGAATCGGCGGTGTGGATGTGACCACGCTGGTCCAAATCTTCGATATCACGCGCGCCGAGCTGCGGACCATGGTTCCCGTAGCAGACCTCACGGCTGCCTGATTTAGAGCCTCTTCAAAACTTCCTTCGCTTTTTTCAACTCGGGGAATTGTTTCTCCGCCTCACGAAATTCGCGCGTATGCACCCGTCTGCGGACGCCGTGGTGATCCACGGGGTAGCGCAAATGCAGCATTTCGTGGAACATCACATACCGTAATCCCATGGGGGGCACCGCTGCATTATCCAGGACTTTATTAATGATAATCGCGTTATGTGAGGGGTCGAAATGCCCCAGCAAGGTACGCGAAGGGCGCCTGCTCCAACCCAACTGTGGCCGGGCCATCAAACCATCGAAGAATTCCAGGTTCAGCGCGTCGAATTGTTCTTCGAGATTGTAGTGCTCGCCTTGCGGGCCGGAGATGAATTTCCGGCCGCGCACCTGACGAATTAATTCCGCCTGGCGCCGGATATCGCGCCGGTTCAGGTACAGCCGGTAGCGGTAGGAATAAACCCGGGCGATCGGCCTACGGTAGAGCTTGGCGACCAGGATGAACGCCAGGGCCTCGGCGACCGGAGCCGGGGCGCCGGCCAACAGGTCGGAGATCCGCACGTGGATGCGGCCGTTCTCGAGCCGGATGAAACTGTCGGCGTTGGCGAACTGGCAATACTCAACGGTAAAATGAGGGATCGGAGTTCGCGGTTTCAGGTGCCGGAAGACGCGGGCGTACGTCTCCTCCGGAGACTCGAAGAAGAGCGAGCTTTGCACATCTCCGAATTCCAGAATGCCATCGCTCTCTCCCATTCATTCCTAGAGTACCGCGCATCGAAGGTTTCACTCTAGCCAAGGCAAATTGCGATACTCTGAACTCTTAAAGGACAAACACATTGCCAAAGGCGAAAATCACTGCGCTCGGCTGCTATACTCCTCCGAACGTTCTTACCAACAAAGACTTAGAGAAGATGGTCGAGACCAGCGACCAGTGGATTCTCGAACGTGTCGGGATCCGCGAACGTCATATCGCGCCGCCGGGGATGGCGACTTCTGACATGGCGATCGAGGCGGCCCGCTGCGCGCTGGCGCAGCGCGGTATCGCTGCCACGGAAGTGAACGCGATCATCGTGTGCACGGTGACGCCCGATATGATGTTTCCGTCCACTGCGTGCCTGGTGCAGAACGGCATAGGGGCTCGCGGAGCGTGGGGCTTCGACATGGTGGCGGCGTGTTCCGGCTTCGTTTATGGCTTGACGACCGCGGCTCACCTGGTGGGCGCCGGGACGCACAAGAAGGTGCTGGTGATCGGGTCGGACACGATGAGCCGCATCATCGACTATACGGACCGCTCGACGTGCGTGCTTTTCGGTGATGGCGCAGGCGCCATGCTGATGGAGCCTGCGGAGGACGGCGAGGGCTTCATCGACTTCTACGGGGAAGTGGACGGTTCCGGAGGCGACTTTCTCAAAATGCCCGCGGGCGGCAGCCGCATGCCGGCTTCTCACGAGACCGTCGACCAGCGCTTACACTACGTGAAGCAGGAAGGCCAGCAGGTATTCAAGTATGCCGTCCGCAAGATGTACGAAGCGTCGCGGGAACTGCTGGATCGCAACGGTTACACACTCGACGATTTGAAGCTGCTGATTCCGCACCAGGCCAACCGAAGAATCATTCAGGCGGCGGCCGACCGGCTGGGCGTGCCCCCGGAAAAGGTTCTGATCAACATCGAACGGTTTGGGAACACGACCGCTGGAACCATTCCACTGGCGACTCGCGATGCGATCGAGCAGGGCCGTCTGAAGAAGGGCGACCTGGTGCTGTTCGCGGCGGTGGGCGCCGGTTACACGGTGGGCGCGAGCCTCTGGCGCTGGGCCTTCTAGCGGCCCACGGTACAATAAGTCTTATCGTATGACCTCAGCATTTCGGCGCACCGCGGCGGCGTCGGCACTGGCCGCCGGGCTGGTGGCCACCGCCGCACTCGTTTGCTCGCAGCCTTCTCCGCAGGAACGGGTGGGCCCGCTGCCGGGAGGCGGCTTTCTGCTGAATAGCGGCTGGAAACTCGATCCTGCCGGTAAACAGCTTCCGCTGGACACCTTTCCAATGGCCTCGGCGTTGTCGCCGGATGGCAAGTATCTGCTGGTGTTGAACGCCGGCTATCGGCCTCCGAGCATCAGCGTGATCGACACGGCCGCGGCCTCGGTCGTGAAAACGGTGCGGGTGCCGGATGCCTGGCTGGGGCTGACGTTTCACCCCGCCGGCGATCGCGTCTACGTGGGGGTGCGTCGAAAGCCGCGATCTTCGAGTTCACGTTCTTGAAGGGTACGCTCGAGCCCGCGCGAACCTTTGAAGTCGTGCCCGCGGCGCAGCGCACGGTGCGCGATTTCATCGGCGATGTGACCTTCTCGCCCGACGGGCGGCTGCTCTATGCAGCGGACCTCTATCAGGATTCGCTGGTGGTGATCAATCCGCAATCGGGGATGGTGATCCAGAGGGTGAAGACGGGCCGGCGCCCCTACCGCATTCTGTTTCACCCCGACGGAAAATCGTTCTTCGTGACCCACTGGGCGGATGGCACGGTCGGCCACTACGACACGATGGACGGCAGCCTGCTGGCAACAGTGCGGATCGGCGCGCACCCCACCGATATGGTGTGGCGGGACGGCGGCGCAGCGGATGCGGACCCGGACGAACCGGCATATAGGCGCCGGCTGTTCGTTGCCGCGTCGAATACGAATAATGTGTATACGGTGGGAGTGACGGCATCGAAGCAACTGAGCGTGGTCGAGAGCATCAACATTTCGATGACGCCCGCGCCAGCCGCTGGGTATGACCCCTTCGGCGCTGGCGCTGAGCCCCGACAGCAAGCGCATGTACGTGGTCTGCTCGGACGCCAATGTGGCGGCGGTTGTAGACTCTGCGATGGACCGCAGCCACGTCGACGGGCTTCATCCCGACCGGGTGGTATCCCACGGCGGTGAGCGTGCTGCCCTCGGGAACGCTGGTGGTGCTCAACGGCAAGGGCGTGCGCTCGTACGCCAATCCCAACGGCCCGAACCCGCCGAAGCGAGCCGCGGGCCGTGCATGACGGGCCGGCAGTCCGGCCCGAGATACGTGGGACACATGCAGACCGGCACGGCGTCGTGGATCGAGCCGTTCACCATCCGGAACAGCTGGAAGCCTGGACTCAGGCGCACTGGCCAATTCGCCGTATCGCGATGACGAAGCTCGACGAGACATCGCCGCTGCCGCCGCAGATCCAGCATGTGATCTACATCGTGAACGAGAACCGCACGTACGACCAGGTGCTGGGCGATATGAAAGAAGGCAACGGCGACGCGTCGCTGGTGCTGTTCGGCGAGAACGTCACGCCGAACCTGCACAAGCTGGCGCGGGAGTTCGTGCTGCTCGACAACTTCTACGTGAATGCCGACGTCAGCGCCGACGGCCACAACTGGTCGACGGCGGCGATCGCGCCGGATTACGTGGTGAAGCTGTGGCCCAACGAATATGCCGGGCCGCCGGAAGCACTACGACTTCGAGGAGCAGGATCCGTCCTCGCTCCCGCCTGCGGGATATCTGTGGACCGGCGCCGCTTCAGGCCGGCATGTCGATCCGCAATTTCGGCTACATGGTCGAACAACGCTCCGGGCGAGCATCCGCTGGGGCAGCGAGCAGATCACCGGCGTCCGCGACCCGGTGCTCGCCAAGGTGACCAACCGCTTCTATCGCGGTTTCGATCTCGACTATCCGGACGTCGAACCGGGCGAAGACGTTTCTCGCTGAGCTGGCGGACTACGAAAAGAACGGCCAGATGCCGCGGCTGATCGTGATGCGGCTGGGCAACGACCACACTTCGGGGACGACGCCGGGCAAGATCGCGCCGCTCTCGGCCGCGGCGGATAACGATTATGCGCTTGGGCATGATCGTGGAGGGCGTATCGAAGTCGAAGTTCTGGGGAAGCACGCTGATCTGCGTGCTCGAAGACGATGCGCAGAACGGCCCCGACCACGTCGATTCGCACCGCTCGGCGGCGTTCATCATCTCCCCTTACGTGAAGCGTCACGCGGTGGACGGCACGCATGTACAACACGACCTCGATGCTGCGGACGATCGAGTTCATTCTCGGCCTTCACCCGATGACGCATTTCGATGCGGGCGCGCGACCCATGACGGCCGCATTCCAGGCAGCTCCGAACATGGCTCCGTACGTTGCCGAGAAGCCCGGCATTTCGCTCGACGAGCGGAACACCGCCAACGCACCGGCGGCCGCGGCGTCCAGGCGGATGAAGTTCGATGAGGCCGATGAAGCCGATGACGACGAACTGAACGACGTCTTGTGGAAGGCCATTCGCGGAGACGCCCCGCCGCCGCCGGTCCGCAGCTTTTTCGGAAAGTAAGCACTAATCGATGCCACGTATCCACTTGTGCTTCCTATGGCACATGCACCAGCCGTTCTATAAGGACCTGGTCTCGGGCGAGTACAAACTGCCGTGGACCCGCATGCACGCGCTGAAAGACTATTACGGCATGGTGCGGATTCTCGAAGAGTTCCCAGCGATCCGCCAGACGTTCAACCTGGTGCCTTCCATGATGGTGCAGGTGGAAGAATATGCAGCGGGCGAAGCCAACGATCCGTTCCTGCATGCGGCCCTGAAACCGGCCGAAGCTCTCACCGATGCCGACCAGCGAGTTTCTGCTGCGCCATTCCTTTTATTCCGATCCGCAGCGCATGATCTACCGCTATCCGCGATACGGCGAGCTATTCGAAGCGCGCAAGGCGCAGAAGAACGCCTGGGACGGCATTTTTCGGCGTGCAGGAATTTCGCGATCTTGCAGATGTGGTCGCAGCTGGCCTGGTTCGACGAAGAATTTCAGGAGCACGATCCCGAAGTCGCGCGACTGGATCAGGCGCGGGCGCGATTTTACGCTCGGCCGATCAGCGCCGCATGGGCGAAAAGCAGCGCGAGATCGTGAGCCTGGTGATGCCCGAGTACCGCAAGCTGGCGGCAGCCGGGCAGATCGAGATTTCGACCACGCCGTACTACCATCCGATTCTGCCGCTGGTCTGCGATTCGGATATCGCGTCGAGTGGCGCATCCGGGTGTGCCGCTGCCGCCGCGATTCCGCTATCCGCAGGACGCGCAGCGGCAGCTCGTCGCTGGCGCGCGAATATTGGAGCAGCATTTCGGCGTGGCGCCGGTGGGGCTGTGGCCGTCGGAAGGCTCGGTATCCGACGAAGTGTTCACGATCGCGGCCGAGCTGGGCTTCCACTGGACCGCCACCGATAGCGGCGTGCTCAACCGGACGCTTTCGCGACCGGTGGCGCGTGGAGGGACTGTACCGGCCGTACGAGTGGCGCGCAGCAGGGGCGCAGTCTCGGCGTGATTTTCCGCGACCACTTCCTGAGCGACCTGATCGGCTTCGTCTATTCCAAGATGGACGCCGAACGCGGCGGCGGACGATTTTCTGCGACGCATCCGCGAGAACTGCTGCGGGATTCTTGGCAGCGGGCGCGACGCGCTGGTGCCGATCATTCTGGATGGCGAAAACGCGTGGGAATATTACGACCGAATGGACGGCCGTTCCTGCGCGAGTTGTACCGGCGCATCCAGGAAGATTCGCAGATGTGCAGCGGTCACCGTCAGCGAGGCTTTCGGCCTGTTGCAGCCGGAAGCGGCTGAATCACATCTTCCCGGGCTCGTGGATCAACGCCAATTTCGATGTCTGGATCGGCGCCGAGGAAGATAATCAGGCGTGGACGCAATTGCTGCGCGCGCGGCAAACGTATGACGGTGCGACCTCGGTGCCGGAAGAGCGGCGCCGCATGGCTTTCGAGGAATTGCTGATCGCCGAGGGCAGCGACTGGTGCTGGTGGTATGGGCCCGAGCACGATTCGGCCAACCGGATCGAATTCGACCAGCTTTATCGCAGCCATCTGGCCAACGTGTACCGCTTCCTGAATCTCGATCCGCCGGAGGAACTTTCGCGGCCGATTCTGCGGGTGGCGGTGCCGGCGGTACAGGTCGACCCGTCGGGAGCGATCCGGCCGCGGATCGACGGCGAGGTGTCCTCGTATTTCGAGTGGATCGGCGCAGGGAGCTACCGGGTGGACGAACGCTCGGGATCGATGCACGGCAAGCGGTTCGTCGTGAAGGAAGTCTATTTCGGGAGTGACGGCGATCAATTATTCCTGCGGGTGGATTTTCATGCCGGATATCAGCAGGAATTGCCGGGAATGCAGGCGCGGGTCCGGGTGCGGTCGCTCGATGGCGCGCGCACCAGCCAGTTGAACGTGGCTTCACCCACGAAGGGGCGAAGCCGGTGGAACAGATGCTGGCGGGGGAGTCGGCGCCGGACGCGGTGGAGTGTTCCCTGGTGCGGATTTTAGAGGTTCGGATGTCGCTCAAGGCCATGGGGATAGCGCAGGGCGCGGGCCTTCGGGTCCAGCTTTCTATATGGCAGGGCGGCCTGCCGATCGACGCGGTCCCGCAGCAGGGATGGCTGGAAATGAAAACTACCGACCCGCAGGAGATGGCGGCGTAGCCGCGACCGTCCGGGCGATTTTGCTACAATACAGGAAGTTATGGCAATTCCGAATGTAAAGCGGTTCCGGCCCTACTGCCCGACCTGCGACGACAGTTTCACGCTGATGGCCGTCCTGCCGAAGGATGCCAACGTGGATAAATATCTGGCGGATGCCGTGGCGCGCCACGACCACAAGGCGTTCCAGGACGCCAAAGTGCTGCACTTTAAGGTCCGCGTCGGTCAGCAGAAGCAGAAGAAGGCCAAGTAAATTTCCGGGGGCGGGCATCCGCCTCCAATCCCACCTCTCGTGTGCGCGTCCGCGCAGCCGGCACCTCAACAGGTCTACCCTACCCGGCTCTGCAAGGTACGGATGGCGCGCAAGATCTCTTTCTGTACATCCGCGTCCGGGTCGTTGCTCACTTTCTGCAACTGCGCGAGGCTCTCCTTATCGCCGCTGCGCGCGAGCACGCCGGCGATCCCGATCTTCTCCTCCTTGGTGCCCGTGGTCAGAGGGCGGTAAAGAGCGGACCGCACGGCGGAGTCGCGCGCCAGTTCCACCAGGAAGGGAAATGCGATTCCCTTGTAGGCCGCGGAATTTAGATTGTTGATCAGAAATTGCAGCGGGCTGAATTCGCTGATTTCGGTCTTGCCCAGCATGACGAGTGCAAATGCCAGAGACAGGCGGGGCTTCGGCTTATTCTCGTCCTGCCATGCCTGCTCAGCATGGGGATGTCGGCCGGATTCTTCAGCCGTGCATAGCCTTCGGCCGCGGCGGCGCGCAGTTGATCGTCTTTGTCCTTCATGTACTCGGCGTAGAGCGGGCGGCTCTGCTCGACCGGCAGCATAGCGATGGCGGTTAAGGCGGCGCGCTTAACCTTGGCGTCCTTACTCCGCTGGAGAACGTTGGTAAGGCTGGGGACAGCTTCCTTGTTTTGCAGCAGGCCGGTCGTCTCGATGGCCTCGATCTGCACCTTGGGGTCGAAATCATTCAGCAGGAAGCTGATGCGCGGCGCGGCGGATTCATCGCGAATCTTCTGCAGGGCGTTGAGCGATTGGTAGATCACGCCGCTGTCCTTCGAGTGCAACGCGTCGATCAGATCCGGCACCGCGGCCTTGCCGCGGAGGACTCCAATGGCGCGGGCGGCATTCGCCCGGACGTCCATGTTCCCACCGCTGCGGGCCAGTTTGCCGAGCGCCGTGATGACCTCCGGGCGCACGGAGACGTAGGGGTCGATCACCTGGTCGTTGGTATCGGTGAATTTGCCTTTGATGTTGGTGCCGACGCGTTTGATGGAGGCGCCGAAGCCGGTTTCCACGTAGCCGGGCAGGTAGAAGTTGACCAGGCCGTCGGTAGCGCGGATCTGGACTTCGGGATCGTTGTCGGCGCTCGCCTGGATTAGAGGATCGAGGCTGTATTGCGTGCCGATTTGCGTGAGTTGTTTGACGACCTCGATCCGGACATCGCTATCCGGGTCCTTGAGCAATTCCTGAAGTTTCGGGATGGCGGAACTACCGCCCTTCGCAATTTCGCGCACATCCTTCGGCTTGGTTTGGGCCGCCAGGAATGCCGCAGAAGCAACAATGAGTACGACCGTCTGACAGGGGCGCATACTTCTATGCTAACGCGCCCGCGCTCAGATGGATCCAGCTTATCGGACGAACTCGACTTCGACCCGGTTGCGGAATCAGTCCCGCTTCGTAGCCCATATCGAGCAGTCGCTGGGCCGCCTTGCGGCACGATCTTCGCCGGCATCGAGCGTGTAGTGATTGACGTACATGCCCACGAACTTTTCGGCGAGGCGCGGCTCCATGTCGCGCGCGAACTGCATGGCGTAGTCCAGCGCCTCGTCGTGATTATCGAGCGCGTATTGAATGCTCTCGCGCATCATCCGGCAGCATTCGCTCTGAGTTTCGGCGTCGAGCGAGCGCAGCAGAACGTTGCCGCCGAGCGGCAGCGGCAGACCGCAGAGGCCTTGAACCAGCGGCCCAGATCGACCATGCGGTGGAAGCCTTCGCGGTCGTAGGTCAGCTGCGCTTCGTGGATGATCAGGCCCGCATCGACGCTGCGTTCCTGCACGGCGTCGAGTGATTTTGTCGAAGGGCGTGACCACGGCTTCGAAATCCGGCTGATAGAGCTTCATCGCCAGATAGGCGGTGGTCAGCGTGCCGGGGATCGGCGATGCGCTTGCCCTTCAATTCTTCGGGCTCCATGGGCCGCGTGGCGACGATCATGGGACCGTAGCCATCGCCGATGCTGGATCCGCTGGCCATCAGGACGTACTTATCGGCTACGTACGGATAGGCGTGGTAGGAAATTGCGCTCAGTTCGTACATTCCCTGCATGGCTTTCCGGTTGAGCGTCTCGATATCTGCGAGCACATGGCGGAAGACCACTTTCGCCGAGCGGACTTTCTTGGTCGCCAGGCCGTAGAACATGAACGCGTCGTCAGAATCCGGACTGTGGGCGCTGACGATCTCGCGGAGGGCTACAGTCATAGTGTGTGTGGAATGAACTCACTCCAGTTTACACCAGACGCTTTGGCAAACCCGACAGAGGGATGGAAAAAAAGGCGAACTACGGAGAACAATGGTGGGAAATGTGAAAGGGCGACACACCACGGGAATCCGAACTAAAGATCTTCCTCTTGGCGATCATCCCAATTGCGCGTCAAGCGCTTTGCCCGCTTTTAAGGGCTGTGATCAATCCGATCGTCCGGAAAATCTCGTGCTGCCTGTCCGATTCCCGCGGATGAGCCGCCCTCATCCTGGTCCGGTTCTATATGTCACCTCCCGCCAACCCGAGTGGGTTGGCCGCTTTGTCGGTCGGAATCAGATAACCGGCCCTGATTCCATCCCCAGTCTCGCTCCGGTTGATTTTTCTGTCAAGAGTACGGAAGATACGGATGCACGGAATTTCACCCTAGAAGTGTTCGACAAACTATTTTCGAAAAAGAGAGCACCGCTGGTTGGCGCGCATGCGACACGGCGACTGAAGACCTACTCGGCTCAATCCGGGTACGTGTATCAATACCAATACGAAGGCTACCGGCCGCTCGCCGGACGTGGCGCGGGTACAGAGTTCGTGTTCACGGTTTCGGCCGATCGCAAGCAGTGGAGCGCGGTGGAAGTGAGGATACCGGATGCCGCGATCGAAAGCTGGGAGAGTGCGCATGGCCGCAAGCTTTCTTCGACGGAGCGCTACGCGGTGGCGAAGCTCTCCCTGTTCCAGGCGTTTGACGAGCGTCCCGTGCCCGATTCTATGCACGAGCCCGTGAATGTGAGAGCCGCCGACGTGGAAGGCATCATGGAAGCCCTGGGGCTATAGACGTGTGTGCCGCGTCGAGCGAAGCAGGAGGCTGAATGGAGATCTATCTGCTGCGTCACGGAATCGCCGAAGCGGGGCGTCCGGGCCACGATGATTCGGAACGTGCGTTGACCGATGAAGGGCGCGAGAAACTGCGCGCGGTTTTGAAACGCGCGCGATCGGCGGGTGTCGAGCCTACGCTGATTCTGGCGAGCCCCTACCGGCGCGCGATGGAGACCGCGCGTGAGGCGGCCGATATCTTCGGCTATCGCGTGGAAGTAGAGAAGACGCGCGCGCTCGTGCCCGAGGCATCCCCGCACGATCTGTGGGACGAGATCCGCGGGCGCAAGGGCGAGAACGCCGTCCTGCTGGCGGGGCACGAGCCGATGATGAGCTCGATGGCGGCGTTTTTACTGGGGAGCCCGGCGGCGATGATCGACATGAAGAAGGCGGCGCTGGTGCGGGTGGATTGCGAACGGATGGGCGTCCATCCAAGCGGCGTGCTGAAGTGGATGCTGACGCCGGCGCTGTGCGGAGACTAGATGAACATCGTAAAGGCTACCGGGCAGTACGAAAGCTGGCTGGGCGAGCGGCTGCGGCTCATCGCCGAAGATCTCGAACTGAAGCACCGGCAAATGCAATCGGCGCCGTTTCCGTTCCTGCGCGCCACGTATTACCGCTGGGCGCAGGTCTGGCCGGAAGCGGCTGGCGAGGCGGCGCGCGCTCCGCGCGTGTTGGCCGTGGGCGATCTACATATCGAGAATTTCGGGACGTGGCGCGATATCGAAGGGCGGCTGATCTGGGGGATTAATGATTTCGACGAAGCCTGCCGCCTGCCTTACACCAACGACCTGGTGCGGTTGGCAACGAGCGCGCTGCTCACCGAGCTGAATTGCGACGCGCAGGGCGCGCTAGCCGCGATCTGGAAGGGATATGCCGATGGAGTGGCGGCCGGAGGCAGGCCGTTCGCGCTCGCGGAGCATCATCCGGTGCTGCGCGAAATGGCGATCCACCGGCTGCACGATCCCGAGGCGTTCTGGGAGAAGCTGCACGCGCTGCCGGATTTCCGGGGGACGGTTCCGGCCGGCGCGATGAAAGCGATCGGTAAAATGCTGCCGGAGGCGAATCTCCGCTGCCGCATCGTTCACCGTGTGGCGGGTCTGGGAAGCCTGGGCCGCGAACGGTACGTAGCGCTGGGAGAATGGCGCGGAGGGTCTGTTGCGCGCGAGGCCAAAGCGCTGGCGCCATCCGCTCAGACTTGGGCGGAGGGCGGGGGAGTGGCGCCGATTCGATACCAGGAGATTCTCGACAAGGCTATCCGAGCAGCCGATCCGTTCGTGCGTCTGCAGAAGCGATGGATCGTACGGCGACTGGCGCCGGACTGTTCGCGAATCGAGCTCTCGGCGCTGCCGAAGGAACGCGATAGCGTCCGGCTGCTGCATGCCATGGGCTTCGAAACGGCCAACGTGCACCTGGGAACGATCCGCGCGAAGACGCTGGCGGCGGACATCAGGAAGCGACGGCGAGGGTGGCTGTATCGGGCAGCGGTGGAGATGCGGAAAAAGGTAGTGGAGGATTTCGAGGAATTTCGAAAGGCGAATGAAAAACCGCACCGGACCCGCCCCTAGACGTACAAGGCTCTATCCGGTGCGGCTCGCCCAGGTTGGGCTGGGATCCGGCGTCGGGCTGCCTGGCTGAGATTAGAGCTGTTTCATTCCTGGTCAGGTCCGCGTCCTTATTTTTTCCTCACCAGAAATGCCAGACAACGACCGCTACCAATGATCCCCTGGAGAGACTTGAAACTTAGTATAAAAACCGTTTGACAAAAAAACCCCTCTGCGGCAACCAACAAGGGAAGAATAGTGAGCTAAAACTCTTGCAAACACCGGCTCCCGCAAGCACGCTGTCTCTTCGGCTCACTCTTCTTCCGCCTGCCTGTTGCAGCAGAGGGCAGGTTTGAAAGTTACTTCGCCAATTCACCACCATAAATAGCAATCGGACATCCACGTGTCAATAACTCCAACCCCTTTTGGCTCAAATATTTTCGACTTTTAATCGGGTTGCGGATTGTGGACTGGTGGGCAGGGACTGTGTCGCTATGACACAATCAGGGAAATGACGCAGTTGCGGGCACTGGTAGTGCTGCTGGCATGTTGTTTCCCTCTGGCAGGGCAGATACCGGATGACGAGCCGGTCACGCTTTCTACGGCCCATCCCAGGCTTCTGCTGCGTCCCGGCCGGCTGCGCCTGCTGCGGCGCGAGCGCGAGCGGGATTCCATGCGCTGGCAGCAGTTCCACTCGCTGGTATCCGGTGGCGCCCCGATGCCCGAGCCGGGATTCGCCCTAGCGCTCGATTACCAGATCGCGGGGGATGCCGAGTCCGGCCGCAAAGCCGTCAATTGGGCCCTGGGCGGCGGCAGCGATCTTGCGACAGCTTTCTCTGGTCTACGACTGGTGCCAGGATCTGATGAACGAAGCGCAGCGCCGCGACCTGGCCGCTCGCATCGGTAAGCTGATGGCGGCGGCCGAAAACGACGACTCGGTCTCTGCGACCAGGTCGCGTGCCATGGCGGCGGTGGCGCTGTTCGATGAACTGCCCGGCGCTCCGCAAAAGGTGCTGACCTCGATCGTCCACACGTGGTGGGAAAAGAAGACTGCCGCCGCGCTCCGCCAGGGCCGAACCGTGGTCGCGCGCCGGGACGCTTATCCGCTCTTCGAGCTGCTGCACGTCATCCGCGACAACACCAACCTCGACCTGCGCGAATCCTGCGTACAGTTCTTCAAAGACTTCCCCATCGAGCACCTGTTGAGCTACTATCCGGCGCCGTTGCAGGGTCCCGACACGGAGTATTACATTGGCGCCGGGCGCGCCACCGGTGAGCCGGACTTGCGGCAGGCGGCACTTTCCCGCGCGGCCGAACTGGCGATGGTCGCGTTCGACACGAATGCCGCCTCCACGCAGGTGATTCAGGGATGGCTGATGCACGACCGCTACATCCTGCACAGCACATTCGGAGCGCCTTACGAATTTCTCTGGGCCAACCCGTATCAGCCCGGCTTGAGCTACTATCACGTGCCGCTGGTCTATCACAATCCGGATTTCGGCCGGCTGTTCATTCGCTCCAATTGGGAGGATGGCGCGCGTTGGTTCGGCGATTTCGATGGTGTGATGCAACTCTTCGAAGCGGGGAAGGTGAGCGTTCTCGATCCGGCGCGGACGCGAGCCGCTGGGCCTGACCGAAGCGGTAGTCTGCTTCGGCAGCCGTTTGCAGCGGTTCGATGTCAAGCTCGATGAAGAAGAGGCCGTCTTCGTGGTGGGACTCGAGCCCCGACAAACCTACCTTGTGGAAATCGACGACGAAGAGATGGACGAAGCGGTTGCCGACCCAGGCGGCATCATCCGCCTCACCCCGCCGCACGGCAAGGCGGTCGGTATCCGCCTGCACGAGGCCACCGCGGAAACGCTGCCCGCTCGCTGACCCCGGGCGCGAACTTCGGCCGCAGGCCTATCGCACCGCGTTGTATTTCTTGAGAATCTCCAGCACCTTTTCAACCGGGATTGCTTCGCCCTTGCCGAACCGCGAAGTCACGGTAGTGGCCTGCAGCAGCGAGTTATAGACAGCCTCCTCGGTGGCTTCGAGCGTCATCTCGAAGAGCGGCGAAATCGCGTCGGTCGGAAGGGCCCGGAACGTCAGCGGCTCGAACCCGGTGGCCCGCACCCGCGCGTCGGGCGACGTGGAAAAGGCGATGGCGAAATCGCCGCTGCCGTTGCTGTAGGACGACCCCGTGCGCGCCAGCCCGAACACCGCGCGCGCCGCCAGCCGCTTCAGGTCGCGTGCCGTCAGCGGAGCATCCGTCGCCACGACGATCATGCACGACCCGTCGCCGCTGCCCGCGCCGGCGTAGGCGTACTCTTCCCAACTCGCGGCCTACCGGCGCGCCGCCCATCGTCAGGACGCCGCCGAAATTAGTCTGCACCAGCACGCCCACGGAGTAGCCGTCGCCATGCCGCGAAGAGGTCCCGATTCCACCCTTCCACCCGAAGCACATCGTCCCGGTTCCCGCGCCCACGCTGCCTTCGGTCACCGGACCGCCGCTGGCTCCGCGGATCGCCGCGATCACGTCGTCCCGCCGCACGTGCATCCCGCGGATGTCGTTCAGGCCGCCATCGTTGGTCTCGCCCACCAGCGCGTTTACGGAGACCACGTGTTCATTGCCGGGCTGCGCCAGGGTATAGGCGATCACGCCTTCCATCGCGGTCCCCACATTCAAGGTGTTGGTGAGGACGATCGGAGTTTCGATCGTCCCCAGCTCGTCGACTTGAGTCGAGCCCGCCAGCTTCCCGAAGGCGTTCCCCACGAAGACAGCGCCCCGCACCTTCTCGCGAAACAGGTTCCAGTCGCCGGGCAGGATGGCGGTGACGCCGGTGCGCACGGTGTCGCCTTCAATCAGCGTCACGTGCCCTACCTTGACGCCGGCCACGTCGGTGATAGCGTTGAGCGGACCCGGCGGGAACACGCCCGGCTTCAGTCCCAGGTCGCGCGCGCGAGGTCGAGCGGTCTGCGCCGCCGACACCAGGGTGAGTAAGAGGAATGCCAGCGCGGCTCGTCTCATTCCCGAATCCTACCGCACGCGCGGCCGGAATAAGTACGAGATGACCAGCAGCACGGTACCGAGAATGGCGAACGCCGCCATCCGGTAGAAACCACCGAGCAGCCACACGTCGTAGCAATAGAGCTTGAGCACCACCAATCCGATCAGTGCCATGCCCATCAGCCGCGTAGGCCGGTGCGCGCGCGCCGCGCCCGCCGCCACCAGCAGGAGCGCATAGCCGCCTGCCAAGACCGAAATCGACGCGCTGGCCACGCTGTGGAAATTCTCGGGCGCCACGGTTCGCGCCGCCCAGTCCACCGCTTCGAGACAGATTCCCCACAGCAGCACGGCGTTGGCGGCTGCGTAGGCCGTGCCGGCTCGCCAACCGGTACGAATCCACCAGGCCGTGGCGAACAGGCCCGCGGCGGCCACCACGAACGTCAAGAAACGCGGGTTCGCCAGGAGTGCGAGGGTCCGCATGCGGCTATCGATCAGCGCCAGCCTCACGATCACCAGGCCGAAGACCGCGAGCGCCGCCAGTTCCGCCCGCCGCTCCCGGAATCGCACCGCCACCCAAGCCAGCGCCGCGCTTTCCGCCGCCCAGACGATGGTGACCCGGTAGCCCGCAAATTGCAGCGGCACCGCCAGCACCAGAAACACCCACGCGATTCCGGCTGCCAGTACTCGCGCCTTCATGTTCCCGCTGCCAGAGCGCCCGGGAGAGGGCCAGCTCCGCCAGCGCGATGGCAATCGCCAGCGGCCCGACCATCCCGGCATGGGACGCCGGCAGGCGCCCGTACATGGCGCCGAAATAAAGCCCGGCGCTCAGTGCGGCGAGGAGGAGGTCGAGTGGCTTCAACGCCACACGCCGAACATAGACCCGCCAGGCGGGCCACGCCAGAAACAGCAGGAACACCACCGTCAGCGGCGCTTCCGTGCTCCCCTGCAACGGCCAGATGTCAGCCAGCCAGAAGCCCGCAAACGCACCGGCCGCCGCGAAGCGCCACTCGCGCCGGTCCGCTACCGCCAGCCCGGCTGCCGCGAGCGCCGCCGCCATCCACAGTCCTGTTGCATCCGGGTTCCATACACCGGCCACCGCGATCGCTACGAACACCTGCGCGGTCACGCAGACAGCCTGAAGCGTGGAAGCCGCGAACAGCGCGAAGTAGCATGTGACAGAAACACGGTGTAGACCAGGCGCTGCTCAGAGGCTGCCGATGCCTGGCTCAGAAACAACGCCGCGGTACCTGCCAGCGCGAACGCCTCCAGCCATCGCCACCGCCGCGCGCGTGCTGCGAAGGCCGCGCCGCCGTCCAGCACCAGCGCGTAGCCCAGCACGAACCACGGAGCATACGGATGCCCCAGCAGGAGCGGCGTGGCGAATCCGCCACCCCAGCTGAGCGCGGCGGCCACAGGCGAATCGTAGCGCAGCGCCAGCGCGCCGGCGCCGGCCGTCACCAGGGCCATGAGCGCGAATCCGGCGCCCGCCGGAACCAGGTGGTAGAGGCTCGATGCCGCCCAGCCCGAAAGGTAGAAGAACGCGATCCCTAGCGATGCCAGCGTCTGGCCATAAGTGCGCTGCCCGGTGCGCCGGAACCGCTCGCCACCGAGGAGGGCCGCGCCGCCGCACAGGGCGCCAAGCAGCACGCGGCCCCCTTCGCTGAGCCAATGATTTTGAAATGCGTATTCGAAGAAGAACGCCAGTGCCAGGATCGCTGTGACCACGGCGATGCGGCTCAGCCAGTTCATCCCGAACGTGGTCTCGATATGCGGCAACACGAGCCCGCCGCGGGGCTTTACGCCTCGCGACACTCGCCGGCGCAGCGAACCGGCTTCGAGTGCGGCCAGCCGCTTCTCCGCTTCCGCCAGCCGCCGCTCGAGCTCATCGAGCCTCTGCTGTTCTTCGGGCGTCACGTCCGCCGTTCCCGGCGCTCCAACTCCTCGATCAGAAGGGAAAGACGCGGCGCCGCCTCGGGCCGGCCGCCGAATCGCAGCGCATTATACGTGGCAGTGAACTCCACCACCGGAGGCCCCACCGCCACGGGCAGCGAGGCGGCAAACTCCGCGGGCGTGAACCAAGCCGGCTTGTGATACCCCTGGTGTTTCAAGACTCGCAGCATGCGTTGATACAGCAGCGTGGCGTCGGCCACACTGGCCTCGCCGCGCTTGACCCGCCGGACGTGCCGCCGTACCCGCACCAGCCGCGCGACCGGCCGCGCCAGCAGCCACACCGCCAGCAGCAGCCCCAGTACCGTCAGAATCTGCCGCAGATGCAGACGGGGCCAGGCGCCGGCAGGCACATCCAATCTCCAATCCGAAACGTCGAGCCAGTGAACGCCGGCGCGCCGCACGCCCTGTTCGATGCGGTCGGCGAGCGACCCCTGCTGCCCGGCATCGTAACCCACTACCCACTGCTGCCAGAACGTATTAGCCGTATCCAAATAGAGGCTGATGCGCGAGAGCCACGCATAGCCGAAAGGGTTCGGATCGGGCGGCGTCGGATCGAAAGTCACCCAGCCCCGGCTCGGGATCCAGGCCTCGACCCAGGCGTGCGCGTCAGACGCCCGCACCAGCCACAACTCCGTCATCGGATTGTAGACGCCGCTCTGGAAGCCCGTCGCCAGCCGCGCGGGAATCCCCAGCGTCCGCAGCATCACGGTCATCGCCGACGCAAAGTACTCGCAGTGGCCCTTGCCGCGCACGAACAGGAAGTTCGCCAGCGGGTCCGCCTCTTCATGGCTGGGGAGTTCGAGCGTATAGCCGTAGCGCGAGCGCAGACCGGATTCGAGTGCCCGCGCACGCCCGAGGTCCGACGTGCGGTCCGCCGTGAGCCAGCGCGCCAGTTGCGGAATGCGCGGATCGATCCGCGGCAACTGCAGGTAACGCTCCCGCGATTCGAGGGGCAATACGGGCGTGGGATCACCGTGTCATTCCCGTCTCGGGCGGCTCCTCGAGCAGGCTGTAGGCGTCGTAACGAAAGCCCGGCGGAGGCAGATGCCCCAGCCTGACGGCGCCATCGCTCATGCGGAAGATGCGGGACGAATGCAACACGATGGTCTCCGGCGTTCCGGCAAAGAACAACGCGTCGGTATCGAGGTCGTCGTACTGCACCTGGTAATTCAGGCGGCGCCCCGGACCGCGGTCGGCCGGCGCAACCAGTTCGGCCTCGCCTCGCACCACGTCGATCGGGCTGCGCCCGCGATCGGGATTGGACCAGCGTCTGCCGTCGAAATCCGGCAGCGTTTCGCCGCGCCATTTCAGTCCCGCCGGAACGTCGCCGTAGACGCGAATGTGCATCACGGTGCGCGAGCTGGTTTGGATCGTGCCGATATCCCCGAGATTCACCTGGTTGGAAAATCCCGGCAGGTGCATGCGGTGCGAAATGAGCCGCGAAAAGGCCGCATCCGCCGTGCGCGGCAGCAGGAAAAACAGGCCGGTCGTGAGGATCAGGATTCCGGCCGTGACCGTCACCGCCAGCATGGCGAGCCTCGGGTGGAAGCGCTTCAAGCCGGCGCGCGACGTGGTCGCCGCCCTCGCCATCGACCGCCGGATCTCCCCGCTCGTGAGCGCCGCGATGCCGAAGACGAGATAGAGCGTCAGGAAAAGGAAAAAATTGAAATTGCCCGAGAGAATCGCCGCCGCGATCAGTTCCAGGAAAGCGATCGCCGCTGTGTACAAATGATCGCGATTGGTCTTCGCCGTGAGGATCTTCATCACCGCGAGAAAGAACACCAGGTGCACGGTGGACCACAAAAACGACCGCGACAGGAACAGGTAATCGACCACGTAGAAGGCCGAGTAGAGCAGCGTGGCGAGCGTCGTGGTCTGCTCGGAGATTTCCACCCGCACGATGCCGTAAATCAGCAGCGCGCGCAGCACCAATCCAGCGGCCGTCAGCGCCAGGGTGGGGACGTCGAGATAGCCCGAACCCGCCACCGCCAGGTAGCCGCTCGCCACCAGTCCGAGAAGGGCAAACTGGAAGAAACGATCCACCGAAACCGCGGCGCTCGCGTCTGCACGCGACATGACTTCATTCTAACCGCATGGAAACTCGCGCACCGGCGCCTTCGGGTCGAAACGGGGAATGTAGCGGCCGTCCGTATCGGCGAATCCATCTGCACGAGAAGGTACTCGCCGGTGCGCGAGCCATCCTCGGGCACTTTCCCGCCAGTTCGGCCGTCTAAATATTCGGATGGCCTTCGCGATCGGCGTCCGGCTGTGCGCAGTGGCGGCAGCCGTTAGCGCAATTACGTGCGGCTGCCAGTCGCCGCGCAATCAGATTCAACCAGTCATGGGCACCACTGCGGTGAGAAGATCCGCCATGCGGAACGCACCGCTGGTCCTGCTCGCCGAAATGCAAAGCGTCGTTCTGCTCGGCGGCCCTAGGGAAGTGCCCAAACCAGACGGCATGGGCGGCCCGATGCTCCCCCAAATCCCGCTCTATCTAGCGAAAATGTCCGCAAGGGTCTTGCTTCCACTGCGCGGGACACAAACGGACACCATCACGTTCTATAGTTGGGTCTGGGCTTCAGGGACGCATGGCGGTCCAAGACTGTTCGATGCTGGCAAGGGATCGATCCACATTCTGTTCCTCAAGCCCGAGTCCGGGTACCTGCACACCGTCTGCGACTATCCAAACTGCGACCTCGAGATCGGATCGAAATGGTCGCCCGTATTGGCGGAATACTGGCGCTTCGGATACGCCAAGGAGCTGGACCTTCCCGAACGTATCGTCGCTACCCGCCTAAAATCGGAATCGGAAGCGATCCGCGACGACCACGATATGTTCTGGCGCAGTTCTTACGATCTGGCAGAGTTCACCAGCCCGGCCTTCTTGGTTGGACAACTCTCCTCCCTTTGCAGAGATGTGGCTAATCCACTGGGCCGGAGACTGGCGTGTTCCATATATGAAGAACAGAAGACCTTCTGGTAGGGTCGGTCGCGCAGCCGGGCGTTTGATGCCGCTACACTGAGAAGACCGCAATGGAATCAGAGACCATCGGACTCGTCGTGCACGCGGTCGGACGCACGGGAGTCTTGCACCAGTTGACCGGAGTCATCGCACGGCATGAAGGCGATATCTCCTCGGTCGATATCCTCGATAACCGGCCCGACGCCACCCGCACCTACTTCGAAGTTGCGCTCGCCGCCGGGCCCGAACGCTTGATCGAGGACCTCCGTTCCCTCCCGATCGTCCGCGAGGTCGAAATCGTCAAGCCGCTGCAGAAGATCTACGGCAAGCGCATCATCATCATGGGCGGCGGCGCGCAGGTCGGGCAGGTGGCCATCGGCGCCGTCTCCGAAGCCGACCGCCACAATATCCGCGGCGAGTTGATCTCGGTCGATACGATCCCGTTGGTCGGCGAACAGAAACTCGCCGATGCCGTACGCGCTGTCGCCCGCCTGCCGCGCGCCAAAGCGCTGGTGCTCGCAGGATCGCTGATGGGCGGCGATATCGAAACCGCCGTGCGCGAAGTGCGGGCTCAAGGACTGCTGGTCGTCAGCTCTGAATATGGCGGGCAGCGTGCCCGAGGCCGCCGACCTGGTCGTGACCGACCCGGTGCAGGCCGGCGTGATGGCGGTGATGGCGATCGCCGAAACGGCGAAGTTTACCGTGGAACGTTTGAAGCGGCGGGTGTTTTAGAGACTTCCAGGCCGTACTCGCGCAACACTTCCCCGTTGGCGTTCTTCAGGCGCACGAAGTAGAGGCCCGCGTTCTGCCGCGGAGCCTGCACGCCACCGACCCGGAATGGGCCTTCCCACAGCGTGCGGCCCACCGCATCGACCAGCTCCAACCGATAGCCCCCGGCTTGCGGCAGCCCGTTGATATCGGCGACCAGGATCAGCGGGGCGCCCGCTGGAGCCACGGCGCCGACATGCCCTCCGCGAACCGCGGCCAACTGCACAGCCACCGGCACCGCATTCGACCGGCCGAAGAAGAGAAACAGGCTTGCCGCCAGCACCAGTGCCGCCGCTAACGCCCACGCCGGCCGGGAGACCCGCCAAGGGCGCTTCGGTTCCGGCGCGGCCTTTTCCTCAACCTCGGCGCCGGCACGGCGCATCGCGCCCGCATATTCGTCCGCATCGGCTACCTGCTGCCGACAATGTTCGCAGACGAGCAGGTGCTCCTCGAAACGCACTTCCTCCTGCTCGGAGACAACACCCATCGAGTACCGTTCCGCCTGATCTTCGTCGAGGTGGCCTTCCCAACCTTGAGCCATCATTCGCAACTCCATTGTGATGCAAATCGTTCTCAAGTAAAAGGGTGCGTGGACAACGTTGCCACTCTCACAATTTGTTCAGGGATGTCCCCGAAAAGGTGACGAACCTTACGTTTCGTTCGGGTGCAGATGCGGGTGCGAGTGCGTCACACCGCTGCCGTGACGATGCCGGTGAGCATGGACCAGGTTGGTCCTCTCCAGGAGTTCCCTGTCTCGTAGTATCTCTTCGGGGGTATGTTCTGCCGCGACCGTTCCCTTATCCAACACGAAACAGCGGTCGGCGATATCCACCAGGTCGCCCAATTCATGGGTGGCGGTAATCACGGTCTTGGCGCCGCCCGCCCATCCCACCAGCAGGTCGATCACCTGGCTCTGGCTGCGCGGATCGAGCCCAGCGGTCGGTTCGTCGAGCAGCAGCACCGCCGGGTCGAGCACCAGGACGCTGGCCAGCGCCACCCGCTTCTTTTCCCCGCCGGACAAGCGGTGCGGCACCCGGTCTTTCAGGTGTGCGATCGCCATCCGGTCGAGCACGTCGGCCACCCGCTCGCGGATTTCGGATTTCGGCCAGCGAAGCTGCAGCGGTCCGAAGGCCACTTCATCGAAGACGGTCGGGTTGAAAAGCTGCACGTCGGGGTTCTGGAAAACCAGGCCGACCTGCCGGCGGAAATCGTAGGCGAAGCGGTCTTCGGCAAAGCGCTGCTCGGTCAGTTCCTCCCCGCCGAAGCGCAGCGAACCCGGCCTCGGCGAAGTACAGCCCGTCGAGCATGCGGAGGAAGGTGGATTTGCCGGAGCCGTTCGCGCCCAGCAGGGCCACGCGGCTGCCTTCCGGAATCGAAAGCGTCAGGCCGCGCAGCGCGGCGATCCGGTGGTAATGATAGGTAACGTCCCTGGCTTCGAACAGCATCACCGTCCCGCCCATATCGCCGCCGCGGCCGCCGCCGCGAAGCATGCCAACGCCGCCCAATCGCGCGCGGCCATGCGGAAATCGTCCAGCAGGTAGACCTCGCCGCGGTACCCGCGTGCCTGCATTGCCAGGTAGACCTCGCCGCTCAACTGAAAGGTCTTGCCCAGGAGCACGCCGGCGCTCGATACCGCCATCCGGCGTTGGTCGGTGCGGCTGGCCTCGCCGACCGTCCGGCTCTTGCGCGACTCGAACATCTCGTGGGCGGATTCGAGCATCAGCAGGATGTACCGGCAGGTCATCCCCAGGATCACCACGAACACCACCGGGGCGCGTACCGCTCGCAGCGCTTTGAGCACGTGCGCCCAGGGGGTCGTGAAGACCAGCAGTACGGCCAGGGTGCTGGCGGTTTCGACCCGAAGCAGCAGGTACGACGCGGTGCGGATGCCCTGCGCCGTGATCGTCCAGCCGAGGACGGGCAGGCGGGCGGCAGCATCTCCGGGGGTCAGAAACAGCGCCGGGGCCGCGATGGCTCCGGTGAACAGAAACGCGCCGGCGCAGGCTCGCCCCGTCACCCGGATCAGCGGCACCCGCGAGAGTACCGACAGCAGGAGGCCCGCCGCCAGGATCGCGGCGATGACCCAGAGCCTGGACGCCATTGCCGACGCGACGATCAGGGCGATGAGCCCCACCACCTTGACGCGGGGATCGAGCGGCTGCAGGAGCCCGCGGCGCTCGGCCATAGCTTCGGCATAGAGCACCCGCTCCATGGCGCCGTGCAAACCTTCCATGCTGTGTTCGAGGAACCCGGCGCGGCTCATCCGCTGCCGCTTCCTCGCGCGAGACGGCTAACCCCGAGGCCGGCGAGGACGATCAGTCCGGTTCCGAACATGGCTGAGAGCACGTAGCCGAAGGCCGCGCTCCGCACCATCGGCGGCGCATAGCGCGCGAAGGGCGCCGTCCAGAGTCCGGCCAGCCGTTCGAGACCCTCGGGTGCGTGTGCCGGCGGCGCCTGGCGTAGCGAGGCTGCCGCCATCTCCAGGCGCGCCGAGGGGTTCGCAAAGTCCGAAGCCACCCACTCGCCCCAGGCAGTGCCCGCCGCCAGGATGCCCAGCGGCGTCAGCGTCATCAGCACGCCCAATGCGACCCAGAGCGGCCGCAGCGCCGACCGGCCGGCGAGCGCCTCTTCGGTTTTTTCCACAGCTCCTGCCGTGGCTTTTAGCAGCGAGGGGTCGGACTGCTGCAGGAAGGCCACCACTCCGGCCGACACCACCAGCTCCGCCAGGCCCGCCACCGTGAGGTGCCCGATCATCATTGCCGGGATCGAAATCGAGAGCGGATAGGGGCAATAGAGCGGCGCGCCGGTCGCATCGCGATAGAGCATGGGCTGGATGCCGAACTCGACGGCGGCAAACAGAGCCGAGAGATTGATCGCGACGTACCCCGCCAGTCCCGCCGCCATCACGCGGCGCGCGGACGTAATCGCCGACCGTCCGGCCAGCACGCGATAGATCCCGTACGCCGCCAGCGACCCTACAATCGCCATGTTGAAGCAGTTGGCGCCGATCGCCGTAATCCCGCCATCGCCGAAGAAAAAAGCCTGGATGACGAGCGCGATCGAGATCGCCAGCATGCTTGCCCAGGGCCCCAGGACTACGGCGGCGAGCCCGACGCCGACCGCATGCCCCGTCGTCCCGCCCGGCAGCGGCAGGTTAAACATCATGATCACGAACGAAAAGGCCGCGAACAGCGACAGCAATGGCACCAGGCGCGTGTGCAGCGCCCGTTTGACGCGCTGCAGGGCCACGTACCAGAAAGGCGCCGAACCGGCATACAGCACCGCGCAGGTTGCCGGGCTCAGATATCCGTCGGGGATGTGCATGCGGTGATCACCTTCAGTGTATCCTGGCCTAAGATCCATGAAAATTCGCACGCTTCTGCTCTCTCTGGCCGCCGCGGCGGCATTTGCCCAGACGCCCGAGGATTTGCTTCACCAGTCCCAGGTGGCCGCGGCACTCGAGGCCGCCCGCCGCAACGAACCGCAAACGTTGGACCTCCAGGCCCGCGTGTGCGAAATCGCCGCGCCGCCTTTCCACGAGCAGCAGCGCGGCCTCGAACTGCAGCGCCTGTTCCAGGAGCTCGGTCTGAAGCAGGTCCGCATCGACCCGGCCGGCGACGTCATCGGGGTCCGTCCGGGAAAGGCCGCGCATCCCAACCTGGTCTTCGCCGCGCACCTCGACACCGTCTTCCCGGAAGGCACGAACGTAAAAGTCACTCGCGAAGGCACCATCATGAAGGGCCCCGGCATCGGCGACGATTGCCGCGGCCTGGCCCTTATGCTTTCGGTCATCCGCGCGCTCGATGAAGGCCACGTGGAGACCCCCGGCACCATCACCTTCGTGGCCGACGTCGGCGAGGAAGGCCTCGGCGACCTCCGCGGCATGAAGATGCTGTTCCACGAGAGCCTGCGGGGGCAGATCGACAAGTTCGTCTCGGTGGACGGCACCGGCCTCGGCCTGGTCAACATCGGAGTGGGCAGCAACCGCTACCGCGTGACCTTCAAGGGTCCTGGCGGCCACAGCTACGGCGCTTTCGGTATGGCCAATCCGATTCAGGCGATGGGCCGCGCGATCGCCAAGATCGACGCGTTCACCGTGCCCACGACTCCCAAGACCACGTTCAATGTGGGCCGCGTCGGCGGCGGCACCTCGGTCAACGCGATTCCCTTCGAGGCCTGGATGGAGGTCGACATGCGGTCATCCGACCCAGCCTCGCTGAAGGCTGTCGACGATAAGTTCCACGCGGCGCTGAAAGAAGCCGTCGAGGAAGAGAACGAGCGCTGGAACCACCGCGGCGCCGTCAGCGTGTCGGCGGAGTTGGTGGGCCTGCGCCCGGCCGGCCAAACCCCCGAGTCGGACCCGATCGTCCAAACCGCGCTCGCCGTCTCTCGCGCTTTCCATCTCAATGAAGCGCTGCACGAAGGCTCGACCGACGCCAACGTGCCGATGAATCTCGGCATCCCGGCGATTACCATCAGCGGCGGCGGACTCGGCACTGGCGCGCACTCGCTCAACGAGACCTTCGACTCGCGCGATTCCTGGCGCGGCACGCAACGCGCTTTGCTGCTGGCCGTGTCGCTGGCGCGCTAGGTCGACTTCTATAGGCCTAGCTCGAATGATCGTGAATGATCTTCCAGCCGGATTTGGTCTTACGCAGCACCAGGGTGAAGCGGCCGGACGCATCGCCGCCGCCCTCGGGTGTTCGCTTGAGGCTAAATTTACCCAGGGCCAGCGCATATTCGGCACCGAGAGGGCGCACTTCGATTTCGGAGAACGTGAGGACGCCCATCTTTTCGCGCGTCCCATAGGAGCGGCGATAGCGTTCCAGGATCGCCTGGGTGCCGCCGCGGGTCACTTCCCGTCCCATGAACGTCGTATCGGGCGAATCTTCGTAATATGATGCGAAGGTGGCAAGATCCCCGCGATTCCATGCGACTTCGGAATCGGAAAGCACTTTTTGCACGGCCGCGTCTTGCGAAAAGAGCAGCGGCGCACAGTAGAGAATGAACAGAAGGCGCAACATAGGAGGGATTGTACTATGCGAGGCGCAAACGCGATGACCCGCTCCGACCCCTGGCCGCCTCTGCCGCTCAAGGACTGGCAGCCGACCTACGATACGGTACACATGTGGACACAGATTGTGGGCAAGGTCAGGATGGCGCTGGCCCACCCATTGAATCACTGGTGGCATGTGGCGCTCTATGTGACGTCGCGCGGGCTCACTACGTCGCCGGTGCCGTGCGGCTGGGGCACGTTTGAGATCGAGTTCGATTTTCTGGAGCACGAACTCCTGATCCTCACGAGCGACGGCACGGCCCGCGAGTTGCCGCTGCGGGCGGAGCCGGTGGCTGTATTCTACGAGCGGGTGACCGGCGCGCTCAACGAACTCGACATCGCGGTTGAGATCAATACCAAGCCTCAGGAAGTGGCGGACACCACGCCGTTCGAGAAGGACCAAAGGCCGCGCGAATACGATCGCGACGCGATGAACCGATGCTGGCGAATTTTCGCCTCCACCGCGGACGTGCTCGAAGAGTTTCGCGGACGCTTCGTAGGCAAGGCGAGTCCGGTGCACTTCTTCTGGGGATCGTTCGACCTGGCGCACTCGCGCTTTTCGGGCCGCAAGGCGCCGCCGCGAAAGGGCGTGATTACGGGCCCGGGGTACTCGCACGAAGTCATCAGCTTCGGGTTCTGGCCGGGCGGTTCGGGACTCGATGCGCCGGCATTTTATTCGTACTCGGCGCCGGCGCCCGAGGGTCTATCGGCCGAGCGCATCGGCCCGCCGCCCGCCAGTTGGGACACGAAGCTTGGCGAGTGGATCCTGATGTACGATGAAGTCCGTAAGGCGAAGCAGCCGCGCGCGGCGCTGATGGAGTTCTTCCAGACAGCCTATGAGGCGGGGGCTAAGCGCGCCGGCTGGGACCGGGCGGCGCTCGATGCATCCGCTGAATCAGCCTGAGCCGGTCGCGCATCTAAACGCACATGAAACGAACGGCAAGCGCCCAGTGGCGCGGCGATTTGAAGTCCGGCAGCGGCACGCTGACGACTGCGAGCGGCACCCTCTCTCAATCTCCTTACTCGTTCCACAGCAGATTCGAATCCGGACAGGGAACGAATCCCGAGGAACTGCTGGCGGCCGCGCACGCGGGCTGTTTTACCATGGCGCTTTCGGCGCAACTGGCGCAGGCGGGCCTAACGGCGGAGTCGCTCGAGACCACCTGCACCATCACGCTCGAGAAGCAGCCGGAAGGGTTCGCCATTACATCGAGCCACCTGGAACTTGAGGCGAAGGTGCCGGGCGCGACCGCCGAGGCGTTCGACCAGGCCACGCAAGCGGCCAAGGCCGGCTGCCCGGTTTCGAAGCTCTATAAGACGAATATCAGTCTGAGCGCCAAGCTGCTGTAAGTTCGCTCACGAGGGAAGAGGACGTGCTACTTACAGCGGTCATATGGCGTCGCGAAACGCGCTGCCGTGTACGCTGGCGGCCGCTCTTTTTCTGTCTCCACCCGCGTGGTTGAGCGGCGCGGACCTTCCCTCGTCCCAAACATTTGAAGGTAAGACAATTGCCGCAATCCGTTACCAGCCGCCCGTGCAGCCGGTCACGGATAGCGACCTCGCGCGGCTTGCGCCGTTCGGCGAAGGCGAAAAGCTCGAGCCCGGCGCCGTACGCCAGTGGATCAAGAACCTGTACTCGAGCGGCAACTATACCAACGTATGGATCGATGCGGAGCCATCCGCACAAGGTGTGGTCTTAACGGCCCACACAGTGGCGCGGTGGTTCGTTGGCCCGTTCGACGTCACGGGCCGGATCAACCGTCCGCCGAACGCCGGGCAACTGGCCAACTCCACGGGGCTCCAGCTCGGTGCGCCGTATACCGACTCGGATTTTCAGGCTGCGGTCAATGGCATCCGCGACCTGTTCGAGCACAACGGGCTCTTCCGCGCGACCGTGGAGCCGAAGCTGCACCGGGATGCGGCCCATCAGCAGGTCGACCTGACATTCATTGTGCATGCGGGACGGCGCGGCCGTCTGACGCTTCCGGTGATTGTGGGCGACACGCGGATTCCCCCGGACGAATTGGCCAAGGCGGCGAGGTTCCAGGGCTGGTTCCGCTGGAAGCCCGCCACCGAGTCCAACGTTCAATCCGGGCTTCGCAATATCCGCAACAAGTACGTCAAGAACGACCGCCTGACTGCCGGGGTGACACTCGAAAAGCGCGAGTACCTGGCGGCCAAGAATCGGGTCCGCACCACCATCCGGGCCGACGGCGGACCGAAGGTGCAGATCGTGGCCGAAGGCGCCAAGGTTTCGAAAGGCGACCTCAAACGCTATGTCCCGGTGTACGAAGCGGAGACGCTGAATCGCGACATCCTGGTTCGCGGCGTAGGCAACCTGCGCGACTACTTTCAGGACAAGGGATACTTCGACGTCCAGATCGATTTCGACACGCGCCGCGTAAATCCGGATCTCGAGATCGTGACCTACATGATCATTCCGGGCGTGCGGCACAAGCTGGTGAAGCTGACGATCACCGGCAACCAGTATTTCAAGACCTCGGAAATCAAGGACCGCATGTTTCTGCACACGGCCGGCTTCCTTTACCTCCGGCACGGAAGGTATAGCGAGGGCTTCGCGCGCCGGGATGAAGAGGCAATCCGCGCACTTTACCAGTCGAACGGATTTCGCGACGCAAAGGTGACGATCACGGCAGCCGACGATTACAAGGGCGTGAAGGGAAACGTCGCGGTGACGGTGAAGATTGTGGAAGGGCCGCAATACCTGGTTTCGGATCTGAAGATCGACGGCCTTCCCGATCCCGACGTGGCGGAGGTGCGGGCCGGCATGGCATCGATTCCGGGCCAGCCGTTCAGCCAGACCAATGTCGGGATCGACCGCGACTTCATCCTCTCGCGCTACCAGGGAAAAGGATATCCGGACGTTGCGTTCGACTGGAAATCAGAGGTGGCGACCGGTGCGCACCAGGTGGCGCTCCGGTACAAGGTGACGCTGGGGCCGCGGCAGTTCGTGCGGGCGGTGCTGGTGAGCGGACTGCGGCACACGCGCCGGCGCCTGGTCGATCCGAATATTCTCTTGAACCCAGGCGATCCGATTTCGTGGGCGGCGATGGGCGAGTCGCAGCGGCGGCTCTACAACCTGGGGGTCTTCGACAAAGTCGACATGGCGATTCAGAACCCCGATGGCAACACCGAACACAAGTACGTGATGTACAACATGGGCGAGGGCCACCGTTACTTCGTAGCGGTCGGTATCGGCGCGGAACTCGCGCGGATCGGCGGGCAGACAGACCTAAACGCGCCTGCAGGCGCCACCGGCTTCGCGCCGCGGGTCAACCTGCAGCTGAGCCGGCTGAACCTCTGGGGGCTGGGACACAGCCTCAATTTCGACAGCTGGTATTCCACGATCGACCAGCAGGTGTCGGTGAATTATCTTGCGCCGCATTATCGCAACGTCGAGGGGCGCGACATTTCCTTCACCGGGATCTATGAGAATACGCGCGACATCACCACCTTCACGGCGCGGCGCATCGAGGGGACAGCGCAGATCTCCAACCGGCTCACGAAGGCCACGTCGTTAATCCTTTCCTACACATGGCGCAACGTGCAGGTGGACGAAAGCACGCTGAAGATCAATCCGCTGCTGATTCCGCTGGTCTCGCAGCCGGCCCACGTGGCGGGATTCGGTGCGGTGCTGCTGCAGGACCGTCGCGACAATCCGCTCGATGCGCACCGCGGATACTACAACACCGTCGATTTCCAGCTATTCGACCATAACTTCGGCGGCAATACGAATTTCTCGCGACTGCTCCTGCGCAATTCGTACTACCACCCGGTGACACGCAGTTCGGTGTTGGCCAGCAATACGCAGGTCGGATGGATTCAGCCGTACGGCGTGCCGCAGGGTGTGAGCTCGTTTAATTACGTGCCCATCGCCGAGCGCTTCTTCGGCGGCGGCAGCGAATCGGACCGCGGCTTTCCCGAGAACCAGGCGGGCCCGCGCGACCTGTTGACGGGCTTTCCACTCGGGGGCAACGCGCTGTTCTTCCACCAGACGGAGTTCCGCTTCCCCCTGATCGGCGACAACGTCGGCGGAGTGCTGTTTCACGACTTTGGCAATATCTTCGCCAATATGCAGTCGCTCACGTTCCGCGTTCACCAGAGGAGCCTCACGGACTTCGACTACATGGTGCACGCGGTGGGCGTAGGTCTGCGGTATCGCACGCCCATCGGACCGGTGCGCGTGGATCTCGCTTACAGCATCAATCCCCCCACCTTCCACGGCCTCAGGGGCAGCTTCGAGGACCTGCTGTTCGGTACGGCAACGCCCACCATCACGAACGTGAGTCATTTTCAGTTCTTCATTTCGATCGGGCAGGCGTTCTGAGGATGGTGCTTCACCCACCAGTTCGGGCGGCGATCCTGGTGGCGGCGCTGTGCGAAATTGCAGCCGCGGCGGTCGTGGACCGCATCGCGGTAGTGGTGGGGAACGACGTCATTACGCAGGGCGAAGTGATTGAGGAGACCCGGGTCACCCAGTTTCTGAATGGCGACCGCCTGGATCTTGGCCCCACTGCGCGCCGTGCGGCCGCCGAGCGGCTGGTGGATCAGCAACTGATCCGCAACGAGATGAAGATCGGACAGTACCCCGAGCCGAAAGCGCCGGACGTGGACTCGGTGATCGCGGACATTCGCGCGCAACGTTTTGGCGGCAGCGAACCGGCCATGCAGGCGTCGCTCCAGGTGTACGGGCTTACCCAGGCCGAGTTGAAAAGTCACTTGCAGTGGCAGCTCGCGGCCATCTGGTTCACGAATTCGCGATTCCACGGGCCGAGCGCGCTCACACCCAAGCAGCCCACCGTCGAGAAGCAGTTGGACGCGTGGCTGAAGGACAAGCGGGCGGCGATTCACATCCGCTTCTTCCCGGAGGCTTTTCAGTGAGCCGCCCGGCGAAGATCGCGCT
Source organism: Terriglobia bacterium (assembly GCA_963796675.1). Classification (GTDB taxonomy): domain Bacteria; phylum Acidobacteriota; class Terriglobia; order Bryobacterales; family Bryobacteraceae; genus CAWCDJ01. The sequence continues at coordinate 245,892 of CAWCMS010000003.1, read as the reverse complement.
GATTGCCGCGGGCGCGGCTGCCGGGTTCGTAGCGGCCGCGGTGGTGGCGTTCTTCATCATCATTCAAAGCAGTTGGTTTCGCCAGACGGTCGAGCAGCAGATCGTTACCTCGACCGAGAAGGCAACCGGCGGTAAGGCACAGCTAGGCGGATTCTCGTTCCGCTGGCAGAACCTCAAGGCGACGATTCACAACTTCACCATCCACGGCACCGAGCCCGCCGGCTCGCCGCCGCTGCTTCACGCCAAGACGGTGGTGCTGGGCTTGAATCTCCGGTCGCCGCTCACCGGTTTCGTGAATATCTCGTCTCTCGCGGTGGATACGCCGGAGATCCACATCCTCATTTTTCCGGATGGCCGCACGAATATTCCGGCGCCCAAGACCAGGAACAATACCAGCACGCTCGAAACCATCGTGAACCTGGCGGTGGGCCGCTTCGATGTCAGCAACGGCAGCCTCACGGTGGCCGATCGTAAGACGAGTTTCAGCGCGCGCGGCGAGAACCTTCGCGCCCATCTCGACTACGATCGCGCCAACCCCGGGTATCAGGGGACCATCGCGATCGCGCCGCTCTTCCTGCAGAAGGATAAGAACCCGCCGGTGCGCGCGGACGTGAATCTGCCGCTGACCATCCGGAAAGACCTCCTGGCGCTGAACAATGCCCGCGTGACCACGCCGGCCTCGGGCCTGACGATCACGGCACGGCTCGAACATATGGCTTCGCCGAACGGGCAGGCGCACGTGGTGGGCCGCGTCAATCTGAACGAGCTCAACCGGGCGGCTGGTCTGCGGCTGCCGCTCGAGACCAGGCGGGCGCCCGCGGATGTGCAGGCTAACGTCACGCTGGTGGTGAAGCACGGCGTCATCGGGTTCCAGAATTCGCGGCTGGTGCTGGGAAACAGTACGGTGGACCTTTCGAACTTCACTCCCGGGAAGAATGCCGAACCGGCGGAGTTCCGCGCCAGGCTCGATCTCTCGCAATTGGGCGCGTTGTTCGGACTGCGTGCGCAGCCGCGCGGCACGATGTTTGCGAACGGCGATTTCGCGCTCCGGCCTGCCGGCTACGAAGTGCACGCGGCGGTGGAGGCGAGGGACCTCTCGCTAATCGAAGGCGGGCGGCGCATCAGCGGAATCGACCTGGTGACGCGCGCGACCGCCGTACCGGGCCGCATCGAACTGGCGGGGCTGCGGGGCGATGCCATGGGCGGGTCGCTCACCGGCTCCGCGACTATCGCGAACCTGCGGCAGTTCCGCCTCACCGGCACGCTGGAGCACCTCGATCTCGACCGCGTCGCCCGGGCCATCACGCCGGCGCACATCGGCTACTCGGGGTCGCTCTCGGGGCCGGTGCGGCTCGAAGGAGACTTGAAGCAGCTCGCCTCGGTCCAGGGGCAGGCGAACCTTCGGATCGCTCCGGGGAAGCGCGGCGTGCCGCTTTCCGGACGGCTCAATATGAGCTATGACGGGCGCTCCGGCATGGTGACGATGGCGCCGTCGCGGCTGGTGCTGCCGCATTCGAGTGTAAGCCTGGCAGGCTCGCTCGGCCGCGAGATTCGCGTGCGGCTGGTTTCGCGCGATCTCGCCGATTTTCGACCGCTGGCTTCGCCGCCGGTCACGCTGCAGAGCGGCGGCGTACTGAACGTCGAGGCGACGGTCACAGGCAGGCTGAGAGCGCCGCGAATCGCCGGGCAGGCCGCGATGACCAACTTCCGCGTGGACCAGCGCCCGTTCGAGCACTTCGCCGGTGCGTTCGATGCCACCCGGTCGGGCGTCTCGGTGACCAACGCGGTGCTTACACGAGGCACGTTGAACGCGCACTTCGATGCCGCCGTGGGACTGCACGACTGGAAGCCGCTGCCCACCGAAGCGTTGCGCGTGGATGGTACGGTGCGGAACGCCGATATGGCCGACGCGCTCGCGATCGCGGGCTACAGTTCGATAGCGGCCAGCGGCGCGCTCACCGCGGACGCTCACATCTCCGGCACCATCGGCAGCCCGGTCGGAGATGTCCATTTCAGCGCCATGAACGGCGCGATTGACGGAACGCCCTTCGATGCCATTCAGGGACGCGCCATCCTGACGCAGACTTCGATCGAGGTGCCCGCCCTGGCCTATACCGCCGGGGCCGCGCGGCTCGAAGCCAGCGGCACCTACCAGCATGCCGTCAATCAGTTGGACCAGGGGACTTTTCGTGCACAGGTTCGCGGCAGCCAGCTACCGTTTGCAAAAGGCGTCTCCGGAGTCTTGAGCCTGCAGGCCAACGCCAGCGGTGTGGTGCAGCCTTCGGGAGTGCGGCTCACCAGCCTGAGCGGCAACGCCGAGGGCCGCGACCTGGTGGTGAACGGCAAGCCCGCGGGCGGCTTCACGGTGTCGGCCAGCACCATGGGGAATGCCGTCGATTACACGGTGAACTCCAACTTCGAGGGTTCGAACGTGCGGGTGGTCGGCCGCACTTTTCTGACCGTCCCGCACGACACGACGGCCGCCGCGAACATCGTCAACCTGCCGATCGGGCCGGCCCTGGCCCTGGCAGGCGAGACCAAACTCCCGGTGACCGGGACGTTGACGGCGAGCGCGCAGGTGAGCGGAACGCTTGCGGCGCCACGCGTAGCGGGGACTTTCGATATCTCGAACGGCTCCGCCTGGGGCGAGCCCTTCCGCCGCGCGCACGCCCTGCTGGCGTACTCAGACCGCCTGCTGCAGATCAACGATGGCCGCATCGAGAAGGATGGCGGCTTGATCGAAGCCAGCGGCTCGCTGACCCATGCGCCGGGCGACTACCGCGACGGCCAGCTGGTTTTTTCCGCGCGCACCAGCGGTATCTCGCTTGCGCAAGTCCACGCTCTGCAGTCGAACGGACCGCTCACGGGCACCGCGACGTTCGCGGTCACCGGCACCGCGGCACTCGCGGCTGGAAAGGCGCCGAAATTCTCGAACCTGAACGCCACCGTCTCCGCCCCGAGCCTGACGCTGAACGGCGCGCCCCTGGGTAGCCTGGCGGCGCGGGCGGAAACGCGCGGCGGGCAGATCCAGATGCACCTGACCTCGAACCTGGCGGGGTCGGCGGTCGATGGCGGCGGCACAATCCAGATGAGCGGCGATTATCCGCTGAATGCGCGGGTGACGTTTTCGGGCCTGTCCTACGCGCACCTGCGGCCTCTGCTGCAATTACCCGACGAGCCGATCCAGACCTCCGCCACCGGAAGCCTGACGATCACCGGTCCTCTGGGGCAGGCGGGCGGCCTGCACGGCACGCTCGAGTTCACCCAACTGGAGGTGCGTTCGGCGCCCAATGCGGCAACCGGCATTCTGCCGCGCGTGAACCTGCAGTTGCGCAATCAGGGACCGGTCCGCGCCACCCTGGCGAATTCGATGCTGCGGCTCGACAACTTCCGGCTGGAGGGTCCCTATGCGCACCTGACGCTGACCGGAACCTCCTCCCTCACGTCGCCAAGCCGGCTCGCGGTGCACGCTTCGGGCACTCTCGACATGGAGGTGCTCGAAGCCTTCAACCCGGACGTCTTCTCTTCCGGCAGTGTGACTGTCGACACGGGGATCACCGGGACGCTGGCGCATCCCAGGCTCTCGGGATCGGTGCGGCTGCACGACGCGTCGCTGAACGTGGTCAGGTGGCCGAACGGAATCTCCAAGGCGAACGGGACCATCACGTTTACCGAGCGCGAGGCGATCTTCGACAACGTCACCGGGGAGAGCGGCGGCGGGAGGGTCACGCTCGGGGGGTATATCGGCTATGGCACCGCCGAGCCCACCGTCCGACTCGAGGCCACTGGCGCAAAGGTGTACGTCAACTATCCGGAAAATGTGACCACGGAGGTCAATGCGCGGCTCTCGCTGACCGGCACCACCACTCACAGCCTCTTATCGGGAACCGTCACCATTCTGGATGTGGCCCTGCACTCGCAGACCGATATCGGCTCGGTGCTGAACGCGGCGGCGACGCCGCGCTCGGTATCGGCTCCCACGACCGGCTTCCTGTCGGGCATGCGGTTCGATGTCAAGATCCAGACCGCCAGCGGCGCGCAATTCCGCACCAGCCTCACGCAGAATCTGCAGGCCGATGTCAACCTCACGCTGCGAGGAACATTCGATTCGCCGGGAATGCTCGGGCGGGTAGTGATCACCGAAGGACAGATCGTGTTCTTCGGAAATCGGTACACCATCGAGCAGGGCACGATTTCGTTCTACGATCCGCAGCGCATCAATCCGTTTGTGAATATCGATCTCGATACCACGGTATCGGGCGTGGAGGTCACGATCAGCGTGAATGGCCCGATGGACCGGCTGAAGATGACGTATCGCTCCGACCCGCCGCTCGCGTTCACGGACATCCTCGCATTGCTGACTTCGGGGACGGTAACCACGACCGACCCGGTGCTGGCCGCGCGGCAGCCTCTGCTGCAGCAGCAGCCGTATCCGCAGACCGGTGCGTCCGCGATTCTCGGCCAGGCGGTTTCGACGCCCGTGGCGGGCACGCTGCAACGCCTGTTCGGCGTGACGCGGCTGCAGATCAATCCGCAATTCGTCAGCGGGTATGCCACGCCGCGGGCGACCGTGAGCGTGCAGCAACAGGTCACTCCCGACCTGGTCTTCACTTATATCCAGTTGGTGGGACAGAGCAATCCCCAGATCATCAAGGTGGAGTGGACGATCGACCGGCACTGGTCGGCCGTTGTGCAAAGGGACTACAACGGGTTCTTCTACCTCGATCTCTACCATCGCCGGCGCTTCTGGTAGGAACGGCCGCCGCCCACGAAGGCCGCTGAAGTGGTACCCATAGAAGGAGTGGAGGATCCACCCTTCGAAACATGTCACTTCACATTCAGCAGCGCGAACGCGAAGGAATTACTATCCTCGATCTCGACGGAAGAATTACGGTCGGCCCCGAGGCCACCGCGCTTCGGGAGAAGGTCGCGGAGCTGACCCAGGCGGGCGTCAACAACCTGGTGCTCAACCTGGCGAAGGTCGACTACATCGACAGCACCGGCCTGGGAGCATTAGTGATGTGCGCCACCAGCCGGCGCAAGAGCGGCGGCAACGTCAAGCTCGAGAACCTCAACCGGCGCAATGTCGAGCTGCTGGTGATGACCAAACTGGCGACGGTCTTCGAGATCTTCGCCGATGAGCAGGACGCGGTGAACAGCTATTACCCCGATCGCAAGATCCGCGCTTTCGATATTCTGGACTTCGTTAAGAACATGAAGCAGGGGGAATAGCCGGCGATGTCGCTGGTGGTGATCGGAGGAGTGGCCGCCGGGCTGAGCGCGGCGGCCCGCGCGCGGCGCATCGACCCGCGGCTTCCCATCCTGGTGCTGGAAAAGGGGCCGGTCATTTCCTACGGCGCTTGCGGCCTCCCCTATTACGTCGAGGGGCGGGTGCGGGCGATGGAAGACCTGATCCACTACACGCCCGAATATTTCCGCAAGGAGCGCAAGATCGAGGTCCGCACCGGCGCGCGGGCGGTAGCGATTTCGCACCCCCGGCGCGAAGTGCAGTTGGAATCGGGCGAGCGGGTGCGGTACGACCGGCTGGTGATCGCGACCGGCGCGCGCTGCACCAATATGGGGATCGCGGGAGCCGCGCAGAAGCACGTCTTTACGCTGCACACGCCGGCCGATGCCGAACGAATGCGCGCGTTCCTGAAGGAGGAGCGGCCGCGGCGGGCGGTGGTGATCGGCGCGGGCTACATCGGGGTGGAAGCGGCGGATGCGTTGCGCCGGAACGGCCTTGAGGTGACGGTGCTCGAGCGATCGCCCTATGCGCTGCTGCGGCCGGACGCGGCATTTACCGCGGTGGCGAAAAAGCAGCTCGAAGATCATGGCGTGGAGGTGCGGTTTGGAGTGGAAGTCCGCCAGATCGAGCCGGGCGCGGTGGAGGGCATCCCGTGCGAGATGGTGGTGCTGGCGGCGGGCTTTCAGCCGAATACGGAACTCGCGGCGGAGGCAGGCGTCGAGACGGGCAAGAGCGGAGCGATCCGCGCGAATGAGCGCATGGAGACCAATCTGCACGGCGTTTACGCGGCGGGCGACTGCGCGGAGGTGAATCACCTGGTCACCGGGCGGCCGGTGTATCTGCCGCTCGGCACCACAGCCAACAAGACCGGCCGGGTGGCGGGCGCGAATGCGGCGGGGACTCGCGAACGCTTCGCCGGCATCGTGGGCACATCGATCGTGGGAATCTTCGGAAAGGGCTTCGCGACCACGGGCCTCTCCGTGCAGGAGGCGCGCGGCGAAGGCTTCACCCCAGTGGCGGCGCGGATCGAGGCATACGGCCGGCCGCGCTACTACGGCGGGACGAAGACGGTGGTCGAGCTGGTGGCGGATCGCGCGAGCGGGTGGCTGCTCGGCGGCTCGGTGATCGGCGAGGACGGCGCCGCCGGCCGGATCAACGTGATCGCCACGGCGCTCGAGGCGCGCATGCGCCTGGAGGATTTCGAGCAGTTGGATCTGGCCTACTCGCCGCCGTTCGCCACCGTATGGGATCCGCTGCTGGTGGCGGCGCAGCAGTTACGCAAAGAACTATAGGACCCATAGGAAAAGCTCGGACGAGCTCCGCTCGCCTGGACAGGCCAGGAGGCCCATCCTACAAAACTATGCGAGTGTCGCCGTCGCGGCGGGTTACCTTTTCGCGATCGAGGTACTCGAGGAGAGGGATCGCGTACTTTCGCGAGATACCGGTCCAGTCCTTGAAGGCGCCCACCTGGAAACGTTCGCCGCGGCGCGAGGCGAGCAGCGCGCGCAGGCCTTCGATCGCGGTCCGGTGAAATACAAGCTCGTCGGAAATGCGCACCAGTTTCTTTTCGCGGAGCAGGATCTGCAGCAGTGAGCGGGCGCGCGCGGACTCCACGCCCGATTTCGCGAGCACCTCGGGGAGGGCGGGAACGGCCAGCCCGGCCTGGTCGAAGGCATGCTCGATGGCGGCACGGGCCTGCTCCTCGTCCTCCTTCAGCACTACTTTGTGGCCGCGGGTGCGGACCGTCTCCCCTTCGGCCACCAGCTCTTTGGCGTCCGCGATCAGCGCGTCGAGGACCGCCGGGGGGCTGTCGGGAAGCGCGCGGCTGCGCAGGTCCTGCCTGGCGATGCCGGGGAGCAGCGGCTGCGCAGCGTGGAATTCGCGGACCGCCTTCACCAGCCGGTCGCGCGTGGATTGGAACCAGCCGCGGTCCACGTACCAGTTGCCGCCGATCGCAAACGGAGCCGTGGCAGCGATCTCTTCGGCGCGCAATCCGGTGCGTGCGATCAACTCCGGGAGTCCCATGCCGTAGCGCGATTCCTTCACCAGTAGCGCGATCCGCGCGGCGGTATCGCCCGAAGCCAGCACGTTCAAACGCGCCTCAACGGGATCGCCTTTTCGATAGCGGCGCTCCCCGATATCCACCACCACGCCGCCGCCGATGGTCACGACCGGCGAGAACATCCGGATGATGAAGCGGTCGCCGGGCAGCAGCAGGGCGGGCTCGCGCAGGACGATGCGTGCGTACGCGGCGCCGCCCGGACGCAGCGCGGATTCCCCCGAAAGCAGCCGCACTTCGGCCTCGATCTCCGCCGTGCCGGAATGAAGGTGGACGGGTGCGCGATGCTTCAGCGGCTTGGCCGATGGCAGCAGTTCCAGGCGGCAATCGAGATGCCGCACCGCGTGGAAGAGGCCGGGCGCGGAAAGCACGTCGCCGCGACGCAGGTCGGCGGGCTCGATATCGGCCAGGTTCACGGCGGTCCGCTGGCCGGCCACGGCGGCCTCGGCCTTCGACCCGTGGACCTCGACGCCGCGCACACGGAGGCGCCGGCCGGCCGGGTAGACTTCGACCTCCTGCTCCTTACGCACCGCCCCGGAAATCAGCGTTCCGGTCACCACGGTGCCGAAGCCTTTGACTGTGAAGACCCGGTCGATGGGAAGGCGGAAGTGGCCGGCGGCATTCTTCTCGGGAATGGAGGCAGCGGCGCGCGCGAGCTCGGCGCGCAGCTCGTCGAGGCCGGCGCCCGTCGTGGAACTCACGGCCACGATGGGAGCTCCCGCGAGGAAGCTGCCGGTCACCAGTTCCTCGACCTCCAGCCGCACGAGCCCAAGGAGGTCGGGGTCGACCAGGTCCGCCTTGGTGAGGACCACGATGCCACGGCGGATGCCGAGCAGCCGGCAGATGTCGAAATGCTCGCGCGTCTGCGGCTTGATCGATTCATCGGCCGCCACCACGAAAAGCACCAGGTCGATACCGCCGACGCCCGCCAGCATGTTGCGGACGAAGCGCTCGTGGCCCGGCACGTCGACGAAGCCGAGGCGCACCGAGGGCGTCAATTCGAGGTGCGCGAACCCCAGGTCGATCGTGATGCCGCGCCGCTTCTCTTCTTCGAGGCGGTCGGCATCGATGCCGGTGAGCGCTTTGACGAGCGCGGTCTTGCCATGGTCGATATGTCCGGCGGTTCCAACGATGATGTGCTTCATGCCGCTTGTTACAGTGTAAAAGTGCTCGTGCTGCCCCTGCTGGCGCTGGTTGCCGGCTCGCTGGTTTATTGCATCCTGACGATCGTGGCCACGGCCCGCTACCGAAGCGTGGCGCCGCCGCCGCTCGCGTCCGCACCACCTATCAGCGTACTGAAACCGCTGCACGGAGTAGACGAGGGACTCGAACAAAACCTGCGCAGCTTTTTCGAGCAGAAGTACCCGGAATTCGAAATTCTCTTCGCGGTGCGCAACGCGGACGACCCGGCCATTCAGCTAGTCGAACAGCTGTGCGCGCGCTATCCGCACATCCCCTCGTCGATGATCGTGACCGGCGAGCCGCCTTATCCGAACGCCAAAGTCTTCAGCCTGGACCGCATGCTGGCCGCCGCGCGGCACGACCTGATTGTAATGGCGGACAGCGACATCCGTGTGACGCCCGAGATGCTTTCGACCATCGCGGCGGAGTTCCAGGACCCGGCGCTCGGCCTCGCCACGTGCCCCTATCGCGCCACACCGGGACGCAGCCCATGGTCGACGCTCGAAGCGGTGGGACTCAATACCGAGTTCATCGGCGGCGTGCTGGTGGCGCGAATGCTCGACGGCATGAAGTTCGCGCTCGGGCCGACCATCGCGGCACGGCGGCAGGCGCTCGCGGCCATCGGCGGGTTCGATGCGGTGAAGGATTACCTGGCCGAAGATTTCGTGATGGGGAAACTCGCGGCGGAGCTCGGGTGGGGCGTGATTCTGTCTTCGTATGTGATCGAGCATCGCATCGGGTCGCAGGCCTTCGTGCCCAACGTGAAGCACCGGCTCCGCTGGAATCGCAGCACGCGCCGTTCGCGGCCGTGGGGCTATGTGGGCCAGGTCTTCATCAATCCGCTGCCGCTGGCGCTGCTGCTGTGGGCCGTGAGCCCGGGGTGGTGGCCGCTCGCCGCCGCGACTCTCGTGCTGCGTGCAGCGGCGGGATGGGCGACGGCAGGCCTCGCCCTGCGCGATCCGCTGATACGCCGCCTGTGGTGGCTGGTGCCGGCACAGGATATCGCGAGCTTCCTCGCTTGGATCGGCGGCTTCTTCGGTAACACCATTGTCTGGCGCGGACGGCGGTACTATTTGCTGCCGGACGGACGCTTCGAACTCGTACAATAGTCCCAATGAATCGGCTGGACGAATTGCGGCGCCGCCACGAAGCCGCCGAGCAGGGCGGCGGCGCGGAACGCCGCGAGCGGCAGCACAAAGAAGGCAAGCTCTCGGCGCGCGAGCGCATCGAACTGCTGCTCGACGAAGGCACCTTCGAGGAACTCGACAAGCTGGTGCAGCACCGCTGCCGCGACTTCGGCATGGAGAGCCAGACGGTGCCGGGCGATGGCTTCGTCACCGGCTACGGCCGCATCGAGGGCCGCCTGGTCTACGTCTTCGCGCAGGACTTCACGGTCTTCGGCGGCTCGCTTTCCGAGAGCAACGCGCAGAAGATCTGCAAGATTATGGACCTGGCCCTGAAGACCGGCTCGCCCGTCATCGGCCTGAACGATTCGGGCGGCGCCCGCATTCAGGAAGGCGTAGTTTCGCTCGCCGGGTATGCCGATATCTTCCTGCGCAACACGCTGGCAAGCGGCGTGGTGCCGCAGCTATCGGCAATCATGGGGCCGTGCGCGGGCGGCGCCGTCTACTCGCCAGCCATTACCGATTTCGTCTTCATGGTGGACCATACCAGCTACATGTTCGTCACCGGTCCGGACGTCATCAAGACGGTGACGCACGAAGACGTCAGCAAGGAAAACCTGGGCGGCTCGATGACTCACAACTCGGTGAGCGGCGTGGGCCACTTCGTCGCCGCGGACGATGCCGAATGCCTGCGGATGATCCGCGAACTGCTCAGCTACCTGCCGCAGAACAATCGCGAAGATCCGCCGCGGCGCGCCACCAACGACCCGATCGACCGTATGGACGCCGCGCTCGATACCATCGTGCCGGCGGAATCGAACCTGCCGTACGACATCAAAGAAGTGATTCATCGCGTGGTCGATGAGGGCGAGTTTTTCGAGGTGCACGAGCATTGGGCGAAAAACCTGGTGGTGGGATTCGCCCGCATGGACGGGCGCGCCATCGGGATCGTCGCCAACCAGCCGGCGTTCCTGGCCGGATGTCTGGATATCAACTCCTCGGTGAAGGGCGCGCGCTTCGTGCGCTTCTGCGATGCGTTCAACATTCCGCTGGTGACGTTCGAAGACGTCCCCGGCTTTCTGCCCGGCACCGCGCAGGAGTTCGGCGGCATCATCCGGCACGGCGCCAAGCTCCTCTTCGCGTTTGCCGAGGCTACCGTCCCCAAGATCACCGTGATTACGCGGAAGGCGTATGGCGGCGCGTACTGCGTGATGGGGTCGAAACACATCCGCACCGATGTCAACCTGGCGTGGCCCTCGGCGGAGATCGCGGTAATGGGGCCGGAGGGCGCGGTGAACATCGTGTACCGGCGCGAACTGGCGGCGGCCTCCGATCAGGAGAGCGTACGACGGCAGAAGGTCGAAGAGTTCCGCGAACGTTTCGCCAACCCGTTTGTAGCGGCTGAGCGCGGCTATATAGACGATGTCATCGAGCCGCACGAAACGCGTCCGCGCGTGATCCGGGCGCTGCGCATGCTGGAAAACAAAGTCGACACGATGCCTCGCAAGAAACACGGAAATATTCCGCTATGAAGATCTCGCCCGATGATCGTTACCCGGCGGCGCTGCTCGCGGCGTTGGGCGTGGTGTTCGTGTGGTCGCTCATCGGCTATCACGACCTCTTCACCTGGTTTCTCGAGACCGTGCCGGCGATGATCGCGATTCCGGCGCTGGTGTGGATCTACCCGCGGATGCGCTTCACGAACCTGGTGTACACGCTGATCGCCATCCACGCGTCGATCCTGATGGTGGGCGGACACTACACCTACGAGCAGATGCCGGTATTCAACTGGATCCGCGACGCCTTCCACCTGGACCGCAACTACTACGACCGGCTCGGCCATTTCGCACAGGGGTTTGTGCCCGCCATGATCATCCGCGAGGTGCTGCTGCGGCGGACGCCGCTCCAGCGCGGCAAATTGCTGGTTACGCTGATCATGGGCGTCTGCATGGGGATCAGCGCGTGTTACGAACTGGTGGAATTCGCCGCCGCCAGATTCACCGGCAGCGCGGCCGACGCATTCCTCGGCACCCAGGGCGACCCGTGGGATACCCAGTGGGATATGACCTGGTGCCTGATCGGCGCTACCTGCTCGCTGCTTCTGCTTTCGCACCTGCATGACCGGGCGCTGGCCAGGCGGGAGGCGGCGGAGGAGGCGGCTGCGTGACACGGGAGGAGGTCCTCGGCCGGCTGCGTGAAAGGATTGTCGCGTTCGCGGCATCCCATATATCGAGGGACGTTGCTGAAGACCTGGCGCAGGAGGTCCTCATGCTGCTGCATGAAAAATACGCGCACCTGGAGCGTCCGGAGGACCTGCTGCCGCTTTCGCTGCAAATCGTCCGCTTTAAAATCATGAGCCTGCGGCGGAAAGCGGTACGCCGCGGCGAGTATACCCAGGTTTCCATCACCGATATCCCGCTGCCCGATCTCGATCAGGACCCCGCCGATGCCTTCGAACGAAAGGAGATGCTGGAGCACCTCGCGCGCGCCATGGGGCAACTGGGCGACCGTTGCCGTGAAATGATGCGGCTGAAACTCCAGGGGAAGACGTTTCCCGAGATCCAGAAGATCATGGGGGTGGCGGCGATCAACACCATCTACACATGGGACCACCGGTGCCGTAAGAACCTGCTGGAGCTGATGGGCGGCAGTTGGGAGAAGAAGGGATGAACCGGGAAGAGATCCACAAGCTACTCGGCGGATACGCCACCGGTACCCTGACTCCCCAGGAGCAGGAAGCGCTCTTCGCGGCCGCGCTCGAAGACCAGGAACTGTTCGACGCCCTGGCCGCCGAGCAGCCCCTACGCGACCTGCTGCGCGACCCCGCGGCTCGCGGACGGCTGGCGGCGGCGCTCGAGGAACCGCGGCAGCCCTGGTATCACGTGTGGTGGCGCCCGGCGCTGGCCCTGGGAGGAATGGCGGCGCTGGCAATTCTCGCGGTGGTGGCGTTGCGCGAGAAGCCCGAGTCCCGGCCAGCCGTGGAAGTGGCACAGGTCGAGCCGGCCACGCCGAAGCCAAAGCCGTTCCAACCGCCTCCGCCGGCAGTTCCGGTGAACAAAAGCCCCGTTCTTCCTCTGCCCCCGAAGGCGCCCGCGCGCAAGCTGGAGGCCGAGGCGTTGCCATTCGCGGCTCCCCTGCCGGCGCCGCCCCAGCAGGAGGATGCTATGGCCGCAATGGAATCGTCGAAACCGGTCCTGGCGCGCAATCTGTCGCGCAGGGCTCCGGCGGCGGCCTCTGCGCTCGGCACGCTTGCCGGCGCATCGGCGGAAGCTGCGCCGGGCGTGCGCTACACGATCCTGCGCCGGCCGGCAGGCGGCGAGTTCACCACCGCCACCGCCGAAGGCCTCCAGCAGGGCGACGAGGTCGAACTGCGCTTCCACCCGACGATGAGCGGCCGCATTACCGTGTTGGCGGCCGGGGATAGCGCTACGCCGCGAGTGGTCGCCCTGGGGAACGTGGCCGGCGGGTCGGAGTGGGTGACGCCGGTACTGCCGGCAGGAATCACGAAGCTGCAGGTTTCATTCACCCGGCAAAACACTGTTGCGGTCTCCGGCTATGTCGAGCGGACCGCCAAGGTTTCGACCGATGCCGCCCAACCTGGCACCTTCGTTGCCGAGCCCCCAGGCGGGCAGACGCTGGTGTTCCCGATTACGCTGACGTACCGGTAGCCGCGGAGCCCAGAAAAAGCTGCGCTACCCGATCGGCATCGAAGCGCTCGACCCACGCAGCTCCGATGCGCGCGAGCTCCGCACGGCGGGCGGGGCCTTCCGCGAGTTCCAGAAGCCCTGCCGCCAGGGCTTCGGCGTTATCGGGCTCGACCAGCACGCCGTGCGGCGCCACCTCGGGAATCGCCGCGGCCCGCGCCGCTACGATCGGTATGCCCGCGGCCATGGCTTCCAATAGCACGATGCCGAAGCCTTCCTGCACGCTCGGCAGGCAGAAGAGATCGGCGCGCCGGTATTCTTCGACTAGCCGCGCGCGCGAAACGTCGCCGAGCCACGTGACGGTGCCTTCGAGATTCCAGGCGTGCGTGAGGCTTCGCCATTGCGCCGCGCACGGGCCGTCCCCCACGATGCGTATGCGGATTCGCCCGCGCAGCAGGGCCGCCGCGCGCAGCAGCACATCGACGCGCTTCCGGCGATACATCCGGCCGACATAGAGCACCCGCAACGGTCCAGACTCCGGTGACGGAGAGGCTTCCGCCAGCGTCCGCCGCCACTCGGCCAGTTCGATCAGCTCCGGCACCACTTCGGGCAGCGTCTTCAACCCGTAAAACTCCGCCGCACGCTCCGCCGAGTAGCGGCTGGTAGCGACTACGCGCGCGGCGCGGCGCACATGGTCGCGCTCGCAGCGTGCTTGGATCCCCATCGTGAAGCGCGTCAGGCCGCTCTCGAAGCGCACCTCGTCGGCGATCACTCCTTTGAGCGAGGCCACGTGGCCCGGTTCGCCGGCGATGCGGTAGCCATCCATGTCGAACCCCACGGTGAGGTCGAACTCGGGCGCCGGGCGCAGGCCGAGATTGAAGAGCAGCCGTTGCGCGGTGTATACCGGCAGCGTGACCTTCGGCGTTTCGTAATCCACCTGGTGGCCGAGCCGCCCGAGAGCGCGCGCCAGCACGTGAATTCCCACGTAGGTGCCACTGCCGCGACGGATATCGAGCGGAGTCGAGGTGAGGAATCGGATGCGCACGGACGGCTACAATTATAGAGGACCCACTGTGCCCGCATCCCCAAAGAAAGCTGTCTGCCTCCTCAGCGGAGGCCTCGATTCCTCCACCTGCCTGGCGCTCGCGAAGCGCGAGGCCTACGCCTGTTACGCGCTCTCGTTCGATTACGGGCAGCGCCACAAGATCGAGCTGGAGGCCGCCGCGCGCGTAGCCGCCGCCCTCGGCGCCGAGCGTCATATGGTGGCGAAGATCGGGCTCGACGCGTTCGGCGGGTCGGCGCTGACGGCGGAGATCGCGGTGCCGAAATCACGCTCGGCGGCGGAGATCGGCGAGGGCATCCCCATCACCTACGTTCCCGCGCGCAATACGATCTTCCTTTCCTTCGCGCTGGCGTGGGCGGAAGTGCTGGAAGCCTCCGACATCTTCATCGGCGTGAACGCGCTCGATTACTCCGGCTATCCGGATTGCCGCCCCGAATACATCGCGGCCTACGAGCGTATGGCCAACCTCGCCACCAAAGCCGGGGTCGAAGGCCGCACGCATCTCAAGATCCACACGCCGCTGCTCCACCTGTCCAAGGCCGACATCGTTCGCAAAGCGCACGAGCTCGGACTCGATTTCGGGCTCACCTTCAGTTGTTACGATCCCGGGCCGAATGGCCGCCCGTGCGGGCAATGCGATGCCTGCCTGCTGCGGCACAAAGGCTTCGAAGAGGCGGGCCTTGAAGATCGCTGAGCTCTTCTATTCGATTCAGGGCGAGGGCTCGCTGGTGGGCGTGCCTTCGTTCTTCATCCGCACCTCGGGCTGCAACCTGCGCTGCTCCTGGTGCGACACGCCGTATACTTCGTGGCAGCCCGAGGGTGTCGATATCGACCTGGAACAGATTCTCGATGAAGCCTGCGCGCACCCCGGCCGCCACGCCGTCATCACCGGCGGCGAGCCGATGCTCCCGCCCGACGTGGTGCCGCTCTCGCACCAACTGCGCGACGCGGGCTTCCACATCACCATCGAAACGGCGGGCACGGTCTTTCGCCCGGTCGCCTGCGACCTGATGAGCATCAGTCCGAAGCTCGCGAACTCCACCCCCGAAGGTCCCTTCGCCGCACAGCACGAAAGGCTGCGGATTCAGCCGCCGGTGCTGGCCGAGTTAATGGCGGCATACGATTACCAACTGAAGTTCGTCATAGCGCGCCCTGAGGACCTCGACGAAGTCCGCAGCCTGTGCGACGGTCTGGACGCCGGCCCTGAGAATGTAATCCTGATGCCCGAGGGCGTGGAACCAGAGATACTCCGCGAGCGCAGTGTGTGGCTCGCGGAGATCTGCAAACAGGAGGGCTACCGCTTCAGCCCGCGCCTCCACGTGGATTTGTACGGCAATCGCCGAGGAGTTTGAAACGATGGCTACCGCCCTTGCCGCCGACCCCATTTGCCGCGAACATTTAGCCGATGCACTCGGACATCCCGAGTGCGTGGAACGTTTCGACGCAGTCCGGGATGCGCTTGCGGGCATGAACCTGGCCACACTCGCACCCCGCGCCGCCACCGAAGACGAGCTCGCGCTCTGTCACACGCCGGAATACATCCAACTGGCAAGGATCGAAATTGCGGCAGGGAGATCGTATCTTTCGACCGGCGACACGGATCTTTCGGCCGGGTCATGGGAAGCGGCCGTACACGCCGCGGGCGGCGTCCTCAACGCGGTGGACGCCATCTTCAACGGGCAGGCCTCGAACGCTTTCTGCGTGGTCCGGCCTCCGGGACACCATGCGACGGCGAATCGCGGCATGGGCTTCTGCATCTTCAACAATGTGGCCGTCGCGGCGCGCTATGCCCAAAAACGCTATGGCGCCGGCCGGGTGCTGATCGTCGATTGGGACGTCCACCATGGCAACGGCACGCAGGAGATCTTCTACCGCGACCCGAGCGTGTTCTTCTTCAGCTCCCACCAGTGGCCGCTTTATCCGGGCACGGGCCGTGCCGATGAAACCGGCGACGGCCCGGGCACCGGCACTACGATGAATTTTCCCCTCCCCGCCGGCTCGGGCCGCGCCGAAATTCTGGGCGCCGTCCGCGAATCGCTGACGCCCGCGATGGAGAAGTTCCGGCCGGAGTTCGTGTTGATCTCCGCGGGATTCGACTCCCGCATCGGCGACCTCTTGGGCCGCTTCACCCTGACCGATCAGGACTTCACCGACCTGACCAGTGCCGTGATGGAAATCGCCGGCGCTTCCGCCGGCGGCCGCCTCGTTTCGGTGCTCGAGGGCGGCTATAACCTCACCGGCCTGGCCTCAGCCGCCGCCGCGCACGTGGCGGCGCTCGCGGCTACCCGATAAGTTGACGCGACGACTCTACAAGCGAGCACGCTGAGCGCATCCATAATTTCAGAATATTTACTCTTGATTTACATCGCGGCAGCTGCCACAATAAGTCGTCGGATTTAGAAGTACCAGGACTTACTAGCTCAAAGTTAATCCGCCGGCAAAACGGCGCAACTCTTGGGGACCTCTGCGGTGCAAGCTATCCCAAGGGCGCGGGAAGGACTTGTACTGTGCGACATGACGGACTTTGCTGGAAGAGTCTCTTGACCCTCCTGTTCGTTCTTACTGGTAATATCTTTGCTGTCCAGCCACCTCGCATAATTACAGTGGACTACCAGGTTCAAATGGCGGGAATTCAGGTAGTTATCGTAGGCACTGGATTTGGAGCGGCCCAGGGCAGCGGCGCAGTGTGGCTCGGCAATGCGTATGGCAAGGTAAAGAGTTGGAGCGACAACCGAATTGTTGGAGTGGCAGCCCGCAACACGCGTTTCGGGGAAATCCGTGTCCGCCAAGGCGGTGTGTGGTCCAAAGCCGTTGCATTTAACGTCAGCACGCCGAGGATTTCGAGTATTAGCCCCGCTACCGGTGTACCCGGCACCGTGGTGACCATCAATGGCTCAGGCTTCGGCGCGCTCCAGGCCGACGGACAGGTATGGCTCGATACGGGCAGAGGGGCCGTCCGAAGTTGGACCGATACTCAGATTGTTGCGGTGGTGGGTCGCAGCGCGGTTGCGGGCTCCGGCCGCGCGCGCATCCTGCATAATGGGACTCTGAGTAACGCCGTGCCATTCAGCGTGAGTGGCGGCCATCTCACCGTTGTCGAGACCCCGAGCCGGCGGAAAGAGCCCGCATCTGCATATGCAACCGCAGGCCATCTCGCAGGGTCAGCCGGCTCCCGGTCAGATAGCGGAGTGACACTCCTGCCGAACGTTCTGAACCTGGTCGCAGGCTCTGCTCGCTCAATCCAGGCCCTTGACGCGGCTGGCCAGCCAGTGCAAGGCCTCACGTGGACGTCCGGAGACCCCGGCGTGGTGCAACTGTCCAGCGATGACCCTCCGATACTTACCGCCGTATCGGCTGGACACACAACGATCTCCGCTGGAGGGGCGTCCGTTGACGTTACTGTATATGCCGACGCCCTCCCGGCGGGGACGGTAATTTGGTCCAACCCGGGTAACGGCTCAGGGCTGAACTACGGCTTGCCTGCCATACCGGCAAGTACAGGAGTGGCGGATGTGTTCGCGTTTCAATTCGACGGGACAGTCCAGGCAATTACTGAGGATGGACTCACTGCCTGGACGGCGGATGTCAATGATGCGTCCGCACCGGTCGCGGATTTTCAGGGGGGCATCGTCGCCTCCGGGTGGAGTGACGGCTCGTCGTGGATCCGGAAATGGGATGGTGCAACAGGACAGCCATACCCCAAGTACACCGCCGGAAGCGACGGCTCTTTGACCCTGGGAGCCGTTCACACAGATGGCACGATCTTCGCTATCGAGCAAGACAGCGGGAGTTCGCCGTATACTGTGGTCGGGATCGATCCCGTGACGGCGGCTCAGAAATTCAGCATTCCTGTGAGCATTCCGGGCAGCAATACGCAAAGCTCCGTCGGCTCCTTCATAGTCGCTGGGGACGGTTACGCCTATTTACCCTACGCATACCGCCCATGGGGCAACGGATGGGGCGATGTTCAGACGACTCATCTCAGGCTGCTGCGCATCGACACCACCGGAGCTTACGACGATATTTCGGTTGCGGATTTCAGTACGCTGTATTCGGAGATGTTTGGCGTCGCCGTGAATATGATCACCAACGGCGAAACGGGCACCTTGCTCTCCTGGAGCACATGGAGTGGAAACAACACGGTAATCGGTATGGCGACCACTAACGGCACGAGCGTGAGCGTCAGCAGCGGCCTGTTGATGCAAGGTCAAACCGATGCCGTCGTTCCCATGGTACAGGCTCAAGATGGTACTTTGGTCGGCACCGTTTGGGCCGGTTCGGACGACGATTCCGCCCAGTATATGATCGCTTTCGACCAAAGCGGCAACGTTCTGTGGACGGCGCCCAACGATCAGCCGGAAATAGCCACAGCCGATGGCGGCGTAATCGGGCTTTCTGGGAACATCTACGATGCGACAGGGAAGGTTGTTGGTTCGATCGGGAGCGTTCCAATCCAGTCTTGGACGATGAACCAGTACCAATTCGGCGATTCCTTGCAACAGGTGGCCGGGACTTCAGTTCTATTTGGCTTCGGCCGCTGGCCCTTCAATGGCGCGAATCAATCCGGCAACTCTGTGGCGCCCATCCCGGTGGATTCGGTAACGAATGCCTGGGTCGATGGTCTGGACTTTTCCCAAGTGGTGGGCGGCATCGCGCCCACATCGGCGGGAACGTCGCTCCGAGCGGCAACGGCTCACGTTGAGAACAGCAATAAGCAAGTGGACTCAAGCCTTGGGGACGCCCAGTGGCAAGGATTTGCACGTTCCAATTGCGCGACTATATTTGCAAATGTAACGTATGGCATTGCCAACAATGTTTACCTCTACTCTTTGAGCAGGGCGCAGAACAAACAACACGAAAAGACGAACTATTATGACGTCGGCAATCCGGTGGTGGCTGCTGCGTCTATCTCGTCGGTGACTGCCGGGGAGTCCAAAATCAATAACACCCTAGCGGGCTACTTGGGCAAAGAGGCTACCGCAGCGACCGTTAATTCTGGTGAGACTAGGCATACCGCCGTAATATTGAAGTCTGGTTTTTTCAAAATCGCCTATCCAAGATTTACTCTATTGCACGAAACCTTGATTCACGCCTACGGAAATTGGGACGACTCGGCTGTATTTGCAAACTCGTTTTTCACCGTCGCGAATGGGCTCTGGAACGATCATGGTCGAAGCAACACTATTTCAGAGTGGATTGGCGCAGACTGTAAGTGTACGCCGGATCCTTCCCCGCAGAACCCGTATCCTTCCTGTCAGCCTGCTACGGCTAAGTGGTAACTCCCATGAAACAACTCCATTTTACTCTTCTAGCCTTCGCTGCCGGCTTGGCCGGCGGCATCGCCGGCGCACGGCTTGGGCAAGTCCATGGCTCAGGGCCGGAGGTAATCCGTGCCCGCTCTTTTGAGTTAGTAGACGGAAAAGGAAACGTTCTTTCCTATTGGGGCATTGGGCAGAATGAATATGTGATGCTGGCGTTCGGCAATCACTGGCCTGCGGACATGCTGCGGGAACACCCGGAGTCTCATCCGCCGCTCAAAGAGACGGTGAACCAAATGTTGGCGCTTGGCGTCCAGGGGAATAGTCCATTCGTAACCCTGCGCGGCTCAGACAAAGCGACACGTATGCGTCTGTATACGCTCTGGGACAAGCCCATCCTCGCGATGGACGACGAAAATGGAATTCGCCTCTCCTTGGGAGTTCAGTTGAGCGACACGCCGGGACCACAGGACAACGATTGGGGGCTTGGCTTCAGCCCGAATAGCGCGACCATTGGGATGCATGCTTTCAAGAAAGACGGAAAGCAATACATACGAGGCTATCAATGGCTTTACGGCGGCCAATTCCTCCAGGCGCAGCCAGTCGAGTATCCCCCCGGACAAGACAAGCCGGCAAAGTAAGAGTGACGACGCTTGGGCCGTATCCGCCGAATACTATTTCAGTCGTGATAGTTATGAAGCAGACCTATCTTGTTCTTGTAGCCTTGGCAGCCGGTTTTGCCGGCGGTGTCGCCGGCGCGCGGCTTGGACAAGTCCATGCCTCAGTGCCGGAGGTAATCCGAGCCCGCTCTTTTGAGTTAGTAGACGGAAAAGGAAACGTCCTTTCCTGTTGGGGCATTGGGCAGAATGAGTACGCAATCTTGGCGTTCGGCAATCACTGGCCGGAAGACATGCTACAAGGGCGACCGGAATCACACCCATCCCTGACGCAAATGCAAAACCAAATGTTGGCGCTTGGAGTGCAGGGTGACGCTCCATTTCTTACGCTTCGCGGAAATGATGGGGCAACGCGTATTCGGTTGTATACCGACATGTGGAACAAACCGGCTCTTGTGATGGACGACGAACGAGGCCCTCGAATCTCGCTAGGGACCGTCATGAGCGACACACCTGGGCCGCAGGACAACGATTGGGCACTCGACTTCGCCCCGAATAGCACGACCATCGGAATGCACGCCTTTAAGAAGGACGGAAAGCAATACATACGAGGCTATCAGTGGCTCTATGGCGGTCCGAGGGCAGAAGGAACGCCCGTCGAGTATCCCCCCGGACAAGACAAGCCGGCAAAATGAAGCAGTCGCGAGGGATCTTCCTGTGCGCGACCCTTCTCGCCTCCATGGTCGCCTGTCATCGCGCGCCGGAACTGCGGCCAAGGCTGATCCTTCAGGGAGAGCCCGTCGGAGACGAGTTTCTGCTGGCCGCGCCTTACGTGCTGGCCGTACGGATCACGGATGCGAAACTTCGCGGAGGGCGTGAAGCGATTGCGCCCGGCGGTCCCAAAGTGCTTCAGTTGGTCGAATTCTCGGCGAGTGTAGACAATGAGATCAAGGGCAACCTCGGAAAGAAGCAAATCTCGTTCTTCTTCTTCGCAAAAACCGACCAAAATCCGACATACTTTCTAGACCCTGGACACCGGTATATCGTCTCCTTGCGAGAAGAGGCCGGCATCCTGAGATCCTGGACGGATGCTACCCAACTCAAGATTGAGGTGCATAGCGGTTCGCACAATCAGAAGGATCTGCCGCTGGACGCCGGTCCTGAAGCGGTCATCGCCTATCTCCTCTTGACGCCGGGCACCGATTACGACCGGAAGATGTTCGCCAGGACATTAGACTGGCCGCCCTACGGCGATCCGGAAACTGTCAATATGCTGCTGAAGAAACTCGAAGACAGTCCCGATCGGGAGATTGCCGATTACGCTTGCGTGACCACGGCGGAAGTTTTTGCGCACAGGCCGCCCTGTCTGAAGCGCTGCCTGGAGAGTCCCGACATCCACATCCGGAAGACCTCCGAGTTCTATCTCACCAGCGACAGCGTAAACTTGCTGCTCGATTTGCAGAAGGATCCTTCCGTCCTATTCGCAAAAGAGTGGAGCGACTATATTACGCAGATGCTCGCCATCTACGCCGAGGACGTGAGGCCGGAGGTTCGCCAGGCGGCTTGCGCGGCACTGCGAGGCTACTCTCCGCCCCGCGCCGTTGCGGTGTGCGGCGCAACGTCAGGCGGCGTGAAGCCCCGGAGGTCCAGTCCCGGCTCCACCGCCGCCCGATAGTTTACGCAGCCAGCCGTCCTCCGCCGGGCAACTCCTCGGTCGTTGTGACAACGCCTCCCGGCCGGCCAACCAGACCGCCGAGGATAGCAGTGCACAAACTGACCAACGATCCGATCCAGATCGTCAGGAACGTCCGGGACACAGCAGCCGCCGTAGCTTGCGGATTCACCATCGCGGTCGCCGGCGGCGCGCCTCCACTTGCCAGGAGAAAGATCCCTGCGCGAGTGATTCCCCATGCCGCGAGCGTTGCCAGCATTAACGAAGCAAAACTGGCGAGACCCCAGGTAGTAATCCCGTGAAGAATACCGTTGCCGCGCGAAGGATTACCCGAAAGCCTCGCCGCACACCAGGCGCCAAAGAACATAGACCATCCGGCCGTGATCAGATACCAGAAAATCGACCAGCCGCGTACGCCGCCCCACGGATTGGCGGCAGCGGCATCGTACATATGAAAGCCGATGAAAAAGCCGAAGGCCGTGAACAGCGCTTCCATGGCAAGCGCAATAATCGCGCCCGCCCAGATGGCGCCCCAGGAAATCCGCCCCATGTATTCACTGAGTCTTCCAAAAGACCGAACAGGATAACGAAGCGGGACGTCACGAATGACTTCTTCTGCCATTGAATTGACCTCCAATAGAGGTATTGCACCTGGGATTCCATAGGGCCCCGGACGTTCCATTTCATACGGCCGGAGATCCGACTACAATCGAACGATGACACGATTTCGAGGGGCTCTGGGAGCGGCGATCCTGCTGCCTTTCCTGGCGGTGGCGCAGCAGCATACGGTGGTCCTCAAGGTAGGCACGGCCTACGACGGCAAGGGCGGAACGCTTCGCAATACGTCGATCGTGATCGAAGGCTCGAAAATCGTGCGGATCGGCGGCGTGGCTCCGGCCGGCGCGGCGGTCTACGATTTAACGGCCGTCACCGTAACCCCGGGCTGGATCGACACCCACACGCACATCGGCTACCACTTCGGCGACGATGGGCGTTACGGGACTCGCGGCGAAAGTCCCGCGAAGGCGATGCTGCGCGGAGTGGATAATGCCGTGCTGACGCTCGACGCGGGCTTCACCACCATCCAGAGCCCCGGCCAGGCGTCGGACAAGGACCTGCGCGACGCCGTGGCACGCGGCATCATTCCGGGCCCCCGTATTCTCACGTCGCTGCAACCGCTCACCGACGCCGGCCTGCCGGCGGATCAGTTGCGGCAACTGGTGCAGCAGCGCAAGGAGCAAGGCGCCGACTTCATCAAGATTTTCGCGTCGAAAAGCATCCGCGAGGGCGGCGAGCAGACCATGAGCGACGCGCAGCTTCAGGCAATCTGCGGCGAGGCGAAGGCGCTTGGCCTGCGGACCATGGTGCACGCGCATTCGGCGGCCTCGGCGCGCGCGGCGACTCTGGCCGGATGCACGTCGATCGAGCATGGCGCATATGTGACCGACGACGTCTTCACGCTGATGGAAGAGCATGGCACCTACTACGACCCGAACATCGGCCTCGTACTGCAGAACTATCTCGAAAACAAGCCGCGCTTCCTCGGCATCGGGAACTACAACGAAGAGGGCTTCGCCTTCATGGAAAAAGGCATTGCGATCGTCCGGGAGACTTTCCAGAAAGCCTTGAAGCACGAGAATCTGAAGATCGTCTACGGCACGGACGCGGTGGCCGGAGCGCACGGGCGGAACTACGAAGAGTTCATCGCGCGCGTGCGCGATGGCGGCCAGAACCCCATGGCGGCGCTGGAATCGGTGACGTCGATTTCCGCCGCTTCGATGAATCTGGGCGATCGTATCGGCTCGCTCGCTCCGGGTATGGAAGCCGATATCGTGGCTTTCGACGGCGACCCGCTACGCGACGTCAATGCCGCGCGCCGCGCCGTCTTCGTCATGAAGGGCGGTAAAGTCTTCGAGAACAAGCAGTTCCCGCGGTAAGCCGGGCCTGCAAACGGCCCCGCCTCTCGCCATTTCACAAATTTTTGGCCGCCTGTAGATTTTTACGACAACAAGGTCTTATAATATGATTTGTTAAGGTAGTTCTACTTCATGAAGGAGGGGAGAGTTGACCAGCTCATCCACCACCGCTCGCCCGAAAGTCACCATCGACGGGAACGAGGCAGCCGCTTACGTAGCCCATCAAATTAATGAAGTTATAGCCATTTATCCCATTACTCCGTCCTCCAATATGGGGGAATGGGCGGATCAGTGGTCCGCCGAAGGCAAGACCAATATCTGGGGCACCGTGCCGACGGTGATTGAAATGCAGAGCGAGGGCGGCGCGGCCGGCGCCTGCCACGGAGCTCTGCAGGCCGGCTCCCTGACCACTACGTTCACGGCGTCGCAGGGCCTTCTGCTGATGATCCCCAATATGTACAAGATCGCCGGGGAACTGACGTCGACCGTATTCCATATCGCCGCCCGCTCGCTGGCCGCGCACGCCCTGTCGATCTTCGGCGATCACAGCGACGTGATGGCGGCGCGCTCCACCGGCTGGGGCATGCTCTCCTCCAATTCCGTGCAGGAAGTGATGGACATGGCGCTGATCGCCACGGCAGCCAGCCTGGAAGCGCGGGTACCGTTTGTCCACTTCTTCGACGGTTTCCGCACCTCCCATGAGGTCGCCAAGGTCGAACAGCTGACCCCGGGCGATTTGAAAGCGATGATCGAGGACGACCTGGTGAAGGCGCACCGCCTGCGGGCGCTCTCGCCCGACCGCCCGGTCATCCGCGGCACGGCGCAGAACCCGGACGTCTACTTCCAGGCGCGCGAGGCCGTGAATCCGTACTACATAGCGACCCCCACCATCGTTCAGAACACGATGGATAAGTTTGCCAAACTCGTGGGCCGGCAGTACCACCTCTACGACTACTCCGGAGCGCCGGATGCCGAGCGCGTGATCGTTCTCATGGGTTCGGGCGCCGAAGTGGCCGAAGAGACGGTGGCCGCGATGGTGGCAGCCGGGGAAAAAGTGGGCCTGTTGAAGGTCCGGTTGTTCCGGCCGTTCGCGATAGAAGCGTTCGCAGCCGCGTTGCCTGCGTCGGTGAAATCGATCGCGGTTCTCGATCGCGCCAAGGAACCCGGCGCCACGGGCGAGCCGCTTTACTGCGACGTGGTCACCTCGTTCGTCGAAATGGGCGTACAGAAGAAGGTGATCGGCGGGCGGTACGGCCTCTCCTCAAAGGAATTTACCCCGGCCATGGTCAAGGGCGTGTTCGACGAATTGGCCAAGCCCTCGCCCAAGAACCACTTCACCATCGGGATCAAGGACGACGTCACTTTCACCAGCCTGGACTACGATCCCGAGTATTCGACCGAGGTCCCGGGCACAGTCCGCGCGCTCTTTTACGGGCTCGGCGCGGACGGTACGGTGGGGGCCAACAAGAACTCGATCAAGATCATCGGCGAGGAGACCGAGAATTTCGCGCAGGGCTACTTCGTGTACGACTCGAAGAAGTCCGGCGCCATCACCACCTCGCACCTTCGCTTTGGCCCGCAGCCGCTGCACTCCAGCTACCTCATCACCAAGGCCAACTTCGTGGCCTGCCACCAGTTCTCCTTCCTCGAGCGGATTGACGTGCTCAAGGCTGCGGAGCCGGGCGCGACCTTCCTGCTCAACAGCGCCTTCGGGGCCGACGAAGTCTGGAACCACCTGCCACGCACCGTGCAGCGCCAGATCATCGACAAGAAGCTGAAGTTCTATGTGATCGATGGTTACGAGGTCGCGAGACAGACCGGCATGGGCGGCCGCATCAACACCATCATGCAGACCTGCTTCTTCGCCATCAGCGGCGTGCTGCCGCGCGAAGAGGCCATCGCCGCCATCAAGTACGCCATCAAGAAGACCTACGGCAAGAGGGGCGACGTGGTGGTGCAGAAGAACTACGCGGCCGTGGATGCAACGCTCGACCACCTGCACCAGGTGAAGGTGCCGGAGAAGATCACGGCGCTGTTCGATATCCGGCCCGCGGTTCCCGCCGCGGCGCCCGACTTCGTGCAGAAGGTGACGGCGCGCATCGTGGCCGGCGAGGGCGACGACCTGCCCGTCAGCGCCATGCCGGTGGACGGCACCTTCCCCACCGCTACGGCGCAGTGGGAGAAGCGGAACATCGCGCTCGAGATTCCGGTGTGGGACGAGGAGCTTTGCATCCAGTGCGGCAAGTGCGTGCTGGTGTGCCCGCACAGCGTCATCCGCGCCAAAGTCTACGACTCCCGGCACCTCGAAGGCAAGCCGGCAAGCGTTCAAAGCCGTACCGGCGCGCTGGAAGGACATGAAGGAGAAGAAGTACACCTTGCAGGTGGCGCCCGAAGATTGCACGGGCTGCACCCTGTGCGTGCAGGTGTGCCCGGCCAAGAGCAAGAGCGAAGTGAAGCACAGGGCCATCAACATGGTGGCGCAGGCGCCGCTGCGCGAAGCCGAGGCCGCCAACTGGGACTTCTTCCTGAAGATTCCGGAGACCGACCGTGAAGCACTCTCCATGGCGCAGGTGAAGGACGTACAGCTCCTGCAGCCGCTGTTCGAATTTTCGGGCGCGTGCTCGGGCTGCGGCGAAACTCCGTATGTCAAGCTGATGACGCAGCTCTTCGGCGATCGCATGCTGATCGGCAACGCCACCGGCTGCTCGTCGATCTACGGCGGCAACCTGCCCACGACGCCGTATTGCACCAACGAAGCCGGACGCGGGCCGGCCTGGTCGAACTCTCTATTTGAAGACAACGCCGAGTTCGGTCTGGGCATGCGGCTGGCCGTCGATAAACAGAACGAGTACGCACGAGAGCTGCTCGGCAGGCTGGGCTTCGCGGTGGGCGAGGAACTGGCGAACGCCATCCTGAACGCCGATCAATCGACCGAACCCGGCATCTTCGCACAGCGCGAACGGGTGAAAGCGCTGAAGGAGACGCTGGCCGGCCAGAACACCGCGGAAGCCCGCGACCTGCTGAGCCTGGCCGATTCCCTGGTGAAAAAGAGCGTCTGGATCCTGGGCGGCGACGGCTGGGCGTACGACATCGGCTTCGGCGGCCTCGATCACGTGATCGCTTCCGGGCGGAACGTGAACATCCTGGTGCTCGACACCGAAGTCTACTCGAACACGGGCGGGCAGGCCTCGAAATCCACGCCGCGCGGCGCGGTAGCGAAGTTTGCCGCCGCCGGCAAACCCGCCGGCAAGAAGGACCTGGCGCTGATCGCGATGAGCTACGGCAGCGTCTATGTAGCCAAGGTGGCGATGGGCGGCAACGACATGCACACCGTCAAGGCGTTCCTCGAAGCCGAAGCCTACGACGGGCCGTCGATCATCATCGCGTACAGCCACTGCATCGCACACGGCTATGACATGGCATTCGGCTGCGAGCAGCAGAAGGCAGCCGTCAATTCCGGCTACTGGCCGCTGTTCCGCTACAACCCGGCGCTGGCCGCGCAGGGCAAGAATCCGTTCCAGCTCGATTCGCGCCCGGCCAGCATTCCGCTGAAGAATTACGTCTATAACGAAACGCGTTACACCATGCTGGCCAAGAGCAATCCCGAACATGCCAAAGAGCTCCTGGCACTGGCTGAGGAGGATGTGATGAGCCGCTGGAAGATTTACGAACACATGGCGCACCAACCAGCAGGGGAAGCAGCCGCGGAGGTGAAAAAATGATCGACCTGAGTAAGACAATTGACCTTTCGACCACCTACCTCGGTCTGAAGCTCAAGAATCCGCTGGTGGCCTCGGCTTCGCCGATGTGCGCCGATGTCGGGAACGTGCGGCGCCTGGAGGATGCGGGCGCCTCGGCGGTGGTGCTGCACTCGCTCTTCGAGGAGCAGATCGAACTCGAAAGCGAAGAGCTCGACCGCTTCATTATGGAGGGCTCGGAGCTCTCCCCCGAGGCGATCACGCACTTCCCGGAGCTCATGCAGCGCGTGATGGGTCCCGAGGCTTACCTCGCGCACATCGTGAAGTGCCGGCAGGCGGTGAAGGTTCCGATCATCGCCAGTCTCAACGGATCGACCAAGGGCGGCTGGCTCGGATACGCCAAGCAGATCGAGCAGGCCGGCGCGAGTGCGCTGGAGCTGAACATCTACTACATCCCGGTGGATCCGAACGTGAGCAGTGAGCGCGTCGAGCAGCAGTATGTCGACCTGGTGAAGGCAGTCAAGGCCGAAGTGAATATTCCGGTGGCGATCAAGCTGGGACCGTATTTCAGCGCGATGGCCAACATGGCCAAGCGTCTGGACGCAGCGGGTGCGGACGGCCTCGTGCTGTTCAACCGCTTCTACCAGCCGGATTTCGATCTGGAAGCGCTCGACGTGGTGCCGAACCTGATCCTGAGCAACTCCCACGATCTGCTGCTCCGTCTGCACTGGATCGCGGTCATCTACGGCACGGTGAAGGCGGACCTGGCGCTCACCGGCGGTGTGCACAGCGCCACCGACGTAGTAAAGGCGATGATGGCCGGTTCGCGGGTGGCCATGATGACCTCGGCGCTGCTGAAACGGGGCATCGGCTATCTCGATACCCTGGCGACCGAGCTGCTGATCTGGATGGGCGAGCACGAATACGACTCGATCAAGCAGATGCAGGGCAGCATGAGCCGTAACGCAGTCCCGCAGCCGGGCGCCTTCGAACGCGCCAACTACATGAAGGTCCTCAGTTCGTACGCAATGCGGTAGAAAATCTAATTCACCGCCGAGACGCAGAGACGCAGAGAACACAGACTGAACAGGTTTTCTCGGCGCCTCGGCGTCTCGGCGGTGAGAATTCCTACCAGATCCTGCAGGAGGTAGGCCGCACCATCGGCTGGCCCGCTTTGCACGAGAATGCCTTCGTAAACTCCGGCATGTTCGAAACCACGCCGTTTATGCGGTATTCGTCCGGCGAATGTGGATCGGTCAGCGCATTCACCCGTTTGGCTTCGGGACGTTCATCGCCGCACGCCCACTGTGCCATCCCCACGAAGAAACGCTGATCGGGAGTCAGCCCGTCGATCGGCTTCAGTTCCTGTCCGTGGGTTGCCGCCTTCCAGGCGATATAGGCCAGCAGGGTCCCGCCCAGGTCCGCCACGTCTTCTCCCTCGGTGAGCTTGCTGTTGATCTTGATGTTGTCGATCACGGTGTAGCCCGCGTATTGATCGACCACGCAGGCGGCGCGGCTCACGAACTCCTCGCCGTCCTTCTTGGTCCACCAGTCTTTGAGATTGCCGTGGGCGTCGAACTGGCGGCCTTCGTCGTCGAACCCGTGGGTCAGTTCGTGGCCGATCGTGGCGCCCGTGTTGCCGTAGTTCGGGGCGTCATCCATTTTCGGATCGAATAGCGGCGGCTGCAGTACGCCGGCGGGAAAGTTGATGTCGTTCATCTGCGGGTCGTAGTAGGCGTTCACGGTGGGCGGACTCATCTGCCACTCGCCGCGATCCACGGGCTTGCCGATCTTGGCAAGGTCGCGCCGCGATTCGAACTCCGAGGAGCGCTCCAGATTGCCCAAAAAGTCACCGCGCTGAATGTCGAGCGAACCGTAGTCGCGCCATTTATCGGGGTAGCCGATCTTGTCCACCATGCCGTGCAGCTTTTCGAGCGCGCGCTTCTTCGTCTCCGGACTCATCCAGGACAGGCTGTCGATCTCCTGCTCCATGGCCTTCTGGATCTCTTTCGTCATGACGAGCGCGCGAGACTTGGTGTTGGCGCTGAAGGTCTTCGAGACAAACACCTGTCCCAGCGCCTCGCCCAGGTTGCGATCGGTGTAGCGCACGCACCGCTTCCACCGCGGCTGCATCTGTTTGGTGCCGCGCAGATAGGCGCTATAGAAATCGAAGTCGGCGGTGACGAACGGCGTGGAAAGGAACGGCGCCGCGGCGTGCGCCACGTGCCAGCGAAGGTAAGTCTGCCAGTCGCCGATGCTGCGAGACCGTAACTGGTCCTCCACCTGCTTGAAAAACTCAGGCTCCGTGACGTTGAATTCGGAGACGGAGCCGACGCCCATCACCGCCAGATAAGCGCTCCAGTCGAAGGCCGGAGCCAGCGCGGCCAACTGGGAGCGGTTCATCTTGTGGAATTGCTTGTAGGGGTCGCGCAGCTCCACGCGAGTGAGCGACGCTTTCGCCAGCGCCGTCTCGATCTCCATTACGGTCGTCGCTTCCCGCTGCGCGTTGGCCGAGGAGTCGCCCAAGAGCTCGAAAATTCGGGCGACGTGGGCCGCATACTTCTCGCGCGTCTCGACCGACTTGGCGTCTGTCTTCACGTAGTAATCGCGATCCGGAAGACCGAGGCCGCCGGCGGTCGCAAAGGCGATGACGCGGCTCGAATCGGCGAAGTCCTGGCTCGAACCGAAGCCGAACAGCAAGCCGCTGCCCGGTACTTCGAGCTGCAGCCGGGCGAGCACCGGCGCCAACTGCTCCACCGAGCGAAGGGCCGCGATCCGCGCGAACGTGTCATTGAGCGGCTTGACGCCGGCACGATCGGCCGCGGCTTCGTCCATGCAGGAGCTGAAGAAGTCGCCGATCTTCTGTTCCACGGCGGTACGGCTCGCCGACGGCTCGGACGCCTGCTGCAGCAATCCCCACAGGTAACGTTGATTCTCGTAGGTCAGTTTCGAGTAGACGTCCCAGCGCGATTGGTCGGGTGGGATCGGATTCTTGCGGATCCAGTTACCGCAGGAATACTGGTAGAAATCGGCACAAGGATCGACCGAGCGATCCATTGCCGAAACATCCAGGCTGGGGGTGTAGGGCAGCGATTTCAGGGGCTGGTCGCCTGTCGATTGAGCCGACAGGACCGAGGCCACCGCGAAGAGAAGGGGGATAAAAGGCTTCATCGGTACTCCGATTCTTGATGATAGCGCTCCCAGGGTGTGGAGACGCACTGTTGGGGATGTCACCGACAAGCTTCCGCGCGGAGTTGGAACATGAAGTGAGGGAGGCGCCAGAGGAGCTACGGTGCAGCTATTCGCCAGACGTGTCCTCATCGTTCTGACCCTGATCGCACTATTCGCGATCGTCTGGTATACGGCGTATGTCCTGGTGCTGGCGTTCGCCGGCGTTCTGGGCGCGATCATATTGGACGCGATCACGGAATGGGTCTGCAAGCACACCGGGCTGAGCCGCGGCAGGGCCTACCTGACCGTAGTCTCGACCATAATCGCCCTGACGGCGCTCGCGGTCTGGCAATTGGCGCCGCGTCTCATCCTTCAGGTCAGCCAACTGGCCGGTGTGATTCCGCAGGCGATCACCAACCTGCACGCGTACCTCGCACAGTACGATTGGGGGCGCGGACTGGAGCAGAATGCGCCGGCAACCCTTCGCCTGTTCAGCCTGGTCTCTGGAGTGACCAATATTGCTTTCAAAGTGCTCGAAGCCGCCACAGGGGTCCTGGTGATCGCTGTGGTGGCGGGATACGTCGGGGCAAGGCCGGAGACCTACATTGGGGGCGTGCTGGCTTTATTTCCGCCATCTAGCCGCGCCCGGGTTCGGGCAATCCTGCAGGAGACCGCGCGTACCCTGCGGCACTGGATGATCGGCCAACTGGTACCGATGACCGTGCTGGGAATCGTGACCACGATCGGGCTGTGGATGCTCCACATCCCCCTGATCTTTACGCTGGGATTGTTCACAGGATTGATGATCTTCATCCCTTATCTGGGCGCGGTCATCGCGTTCCTGCTGACTGTGATTGTCGCGCTCTCTAAAAACCCGAGCGTCGTGCCCTATGTGGCCCTCTTCTTTCTTGGGATACACATTGCCGAGGGTTACTTTCTGACTCCCCTGGTACAACGGAGGGTCGTGTACCTGCCGCCGGCGCTGACGATCCTTGCGCAGGTCCTGATGTCCCTGCTCCTCGGATTTCTGGGCCTCGCGCTGGCCACTCCGATGGCGGCGTCGGCGCTGGTGATGATCAAAATGCTCTATCTCCACCAGGATCCGGAGACCGGGTGAGGAACCAGGATCCGCCGATGAGAAGGCTATGGCACCTGCGCGGGATCACGCTTTGGGGCCTTCTGCGCCGCGTCTGGAATGATGTGATGCGGCACGACGTGTTCGGACAGGCCGCGGAACTGTCGTACTTCTTCCTGCTGGCGCTCTTCCCGCTGCTGATCCTGCTGATCAATATCTTCGGGTACTTCGCCCAGAGCGAAGCATTGCGTTCGAGCCTGCTCGACTACTTCGCCCGCGTGCTGCCGTATTCGGCTTACTCCCTGGTGGAGACAACGCTCAACCAGATCACCAGTGGAGCGAGCGGCGGCAAGCTTTCCCTGGGTGTGGTGGGAACCTTGTGGGCCGCGTCGAGCGGGATGGCGGCCTTGAACGACGGACTGAGCCGCGCTTATGAAACCAAGGACCGGCGTCCCTGGTGGAAGGCGCGGCTGGTCTCGGTCGGGCTGACGTTCCTGTTCGCGGCTTTCACCGCGTTTTCCCTGTTCCTGATTCTGGCCGGAGAGCAGTTCGGAGCGTTCATAGCCGCGCAGGCCGGTTTGGGAGGCGCGTTCCCATGGCTGTGGGCAATCGCGCGATGGCCGCTGGCGTTCTTCTTCGCGCTTACTGTCGTCCACCTGCTCTACCGCTTCGCGCCGGATATGCAGGAGTGGCGCTGGAAGTGGATGACGCCGGGAGCACTGGTGGCGGTGGGGATGTGGATGCTGGTCTCCATTGGTTTTCGCCTCTACCTGAGGTACTACAACTCCTTCAATGCCACCTATGGTTCCTTGGGAGCGGTGGTGATTCTGATGCTCTGGTTCTACATCGCCGCCATCGCGATCCTCACCGGGGCTGAGATCGACTCCGAACTCGACAAGGCGGCGGCACCCGGGGAGCGTGGCAGACTGCCTCTGGCGTCGTAGAATGAGTGTAATGTCGCAAAGTTCCGAAGAGTTTTATCGCATTCAGAAGCTACCGCCTTACGTGTTTGCCGTCATCAACGAGATGCGGGCGAAGGCACGCGCCGCACAGATCGATGTGATCGACCTGGGAATGGGAAACCCGGACGGGGAAACGCCCCAAGTCGTCGTGAACAAGATGGTCGAGGCCACGAAGAACGCGCGCAATCACCGCTATTCGCAGTCGCGCGGGATTCCCCGGCTCAGGCAAGAGATCGCCAACCGCTACCGCCGGAAATACGGCGTGGAACTCGACCCGGAAAAGGAAGCGATTGTCACGATCGGTGCCAAGGACGCTCTGGCACACCTGCTGTTTGCAGTGATCGGACCGGGCGACGCGGTGGTGTCTCCGAATCCGGCGTATCCGATTCACCAGTATGGGGTGCTGATGGCCGAGGGGCAGGCCTGCATGCTGCCGCTGCCCAATCCGGAGACCTTTCTCGAGCGCCTGCGCGACCTCTACCGGACTTCGACGAAGAAGCCGAAGATGCTGCTGCTCTCCTTCCCGCACAATCCGACCACTACCTGCGTGGAGCTCGATTTCTTCCGCGAGATCGTGGCCCTGGCGCGCGAGCACGGCACCATGGTGGTCCACGACTTCGCCTATGCCGACCTCGGGTATGGAGGCTACCGCCCGCCGAGCATCCTGCAGGTGGAGGGCGCCAAGGAAGTAGCCGTCGAGATCTTCTCGATGTCGAAAAGCTACAACATGGCGGGTTGGCGGGTGGGCTACTGCCTCGGCAATCCGAAGATGATCGCCGCCCTGGCGCGCATCAAGAGTTATCTGGACTACGGCGTCTTCCAGCCGATTCAGATCGCTTCGATCATCGCGCTGCGGGAGTGCGAGGCGGAGACGGAAAAGATCCGCGACACCTACGAGAAGCGCTGCGACGCTCTGGTGGACGGCCTGCGCCGTGCCGGCTGGCCGGTGGAGAAGCCGCGGGGCTCGATGTTCCTATGGGCACCGCTGCCCGAGCGGTTCCGCGCGGCCGGATCGCTGGAGTTCGCCAAGATGCTGCTTGAGAAAGCACAAGTGGCGGTTTCCCCGGGAATCGGCTTCGGACCGCTCGGCGAAGGCCACGTGCGTTTCGCCCTGGTCGAGAACGAACAGCGCATCCGCCAGGCTACGCGTTCGATCGGTCAGTACTTGAAGGGGTAAACACTCAGCACAGAGGCGCGACCATGAGGGAGCGCGCGCCAAAGGGCGAAGAGGCTGCCAGCTAATCTACCTGGTACGGCACGCTGACTTCGAGCGTCTTCGGCGGGTAGCAGGCCTTATCGCTGCAGGCCTGGTAACGGAGCTGGCCGACCGCCACCCCCGGACCCGCCGGAGCGTTCGGCGCTACCTTGAACTTCACGACCAGATCGAAATTGCCGGTGAAGACCGAGAGAGGCTTCTCGGCAAACTCGTACTTCTCGAGCGACGGCTTGGGATAAATCGTCTGTGCGTTCTGCAGGGCGCCGGGCGCCTTCCAGGTCAGCCGGAGCGGAATCAGGTACTCGTCCGACGGCGTATTGCTGTTCACATGGAATCCGTGTTGCACGGATACCGGAATCTTCGTTTCGACCGTCGCGCCGCGCTTCCCGGAGACCTTCTGTGGCGTTCCGAGCGTCAGGTAGCCGCTACTTTGCGGCAGCAACGGCAGGCACGCCAACACTGTTAGAAGTGGCAGGCGAGCCGCCCTGGAGAAGTTGTTCGACAGCATCCTCGAAGTCCTTTTTGCTCGTCAATCCGATGTGTACCGCTGCGATCTTTCCCGACCGGTCGATCAAAAATGTAGTGGGCAGCGCATCCACGCCGCCGTAAAGCTGCGCCGTGGTATCGTTCCCAATCACCACCCGGTAGTTGACTCCCAACTGGGAAATAAACGGCTTGACCGCTTCCCAGCCCTCGTCGTCCATGGCCACGCCGACCACTTCGAAGCCGCGGTCCTTGTTCTGCCGCTGCATCTCCATGAACCAGGGGATCTCGATCTTGCAGGGGCCGCACCAGGTGGCCCAGAAATCGAGCAACACGACCTTGCCCTTGTAATCGGAGAGGTGGACGACCTTCCCGTCCGCGTCTTTCAGCGCGAAATCGGGAGCGGTCTGGCGGTCCTTATCGGCCTTCACGTTGGCCGCACGAACCTCGGATGGGCTCCGGGAACACCCGGAAAACATGCTTCCCAGTAAAATGGCCGTGCAGAGCGCGGCGGAGAGACGGATTACCTGCACAGATTGTTGTCCTTCATCAATTATAACGAGAATCCCCGCTGCTCTATTCCATCGAACCAGGCCCGTCTTAACCGCCGCGACCGGGCGGGGAGCGTGAATTCCGGGTGCCGGTCCACACCCGAATAGAGCCACGCGGCCGTATCGCAGAAGCTCTCGCAGCAATATTCCCGCCAACGGAGCGAACGGAGCCGGACGTCCGCCGGGCGGAGTTCCCGCTTCCGCCACTCGGCAGACCAACCCAATTCGCCCGCAACGGCCATCGTGCATTCCGCCGCGACTAACTTCTCGAAAGATCGCCGGGTGGGGTTGCCCAGCCGCACCCAAACAAAATGGAACACTTCGTGTACGAAAATCCGCGGAAACTCGGCGCGGGTACAGTCGAATGCGATGCGCCGCTCGCGCAGAAACGAGCCGGCATGGACCGGTCCGTGGCGATCCCGCAGTCCGCGGGCCGATTGAATCCGAATGGACTTGCCCGTAAGCGCCGGCATCCGTTGCAGCACTGCGAGCCCGCAGCGCCGGTCCGCTGCCTTGTCAAAAGTGAAGTGGAATACGGATGGCAATCATCCGGCCTGGATCTGGGCGTGTTCCTGGCCGGCGAGTTCCGCGGCCTGCCGCTGGAGCTCGTCCAAGGGAACCGTCACCAGGCTCTTCTCCAGGTCTTCGCCCGTCGAAACCAGGTACAGGAGGTGCGCGGCGGCCAGCCGTGCGCACCAGGGGTCGTCCATTTTCCGGCCGGACTCCCGACTGATGCGAATCAGGTCGGCATGCTGAAGCGCGATCGTCTTCTCGCTCTGCGTACCGGCCTCGTCTTCGAGCAGGAACTTCACATCGACCGTATCGGCATGGCGGATCGATATGGCCGTCTGGAGCCATTTGAAATAGACCTGATACTTGCGGCCGAACGGATCGGGCCCCGCTTCGAACTGGCGGTAATTGAGCATCTATCGATATCTTACAATGGCTGAGGATGATGGTTGCCGAACTCACTGCGCCGCGCACATTCCGCCTCGCGGAGCAGAAGATCGAAGATCCCGGCCCGGGAGAAATACAGGTAAAGGTCGGGGCCGTCGGGATTTGCGGATCGGACGTACATTCGTATTCGGAAGGGGCGATCGGCGACTCGCCCTGCATCTACCCCATGGTATTGGGCCACGAACCCGCGGGCACGGTGGTGAAGACCGGCGCCGGCGTCACCGGATGGTCGCCGGGCGACCGCGCGGCTCTCGAGCCGGCGTTGTACTGCTACCACTGCGAATATTGCCGCCGCGGGCTGCATAACGTTTGTGCCAACATTCGTTTTTTGAGCAATCCCGGAATTCCCGGTTTCTTCCGGGAATTCGTCAATCTGCCGGCTGCCAACCTGCTGCCGATTCCCGCCGGCATTTCGCTCGATCTGGCCACGATCGCGGAACCCCTGGCGGTAGCGATGCACTCCATGAAGTTCGCCGCCGTGCAGGCGGGCGAGACCGTGGCGGTATACGGTGCGGGTCCGATCGGCCTGCTGACGCTGGCCTGCCTGAAGGTCGCGGGCGCCGGAAGGGTGTGGGCGATCGAGCCGGTGGCGCACCGCCGCGAATTGGCCAAACACATGGGCGCTGATGTGGCACTCGACCCGGCCGAGATCGATACGTCACGGCAGATTTTGGCCGACACCGGCGGCCGCGGCGTGGATTGCGCCATCGATTGCGCGGCGAAAGAGCACACCACCAATTGGGCGATCCAGGTCGCGCGCAATGCCGGACGCGTGGTGCTGACTGGAATTCACTCCGCGGTACACGTGCCGTTCGAGGTTTCGCCGATGCGGCGCAAGGAACTGGCGATCTTCAACGTGCGGCGGTCGAACGATGAGCCACACCAAGCCTTGGCGCTACTGATCGAACGCGCCTCGTGGTTCGCCCCATTGCTCACGCACCGGCGGCCGCTCTCGAAGATCGCCGAGGCGTTTTCGATCGCGGAGCACTACGCGGACGGCGTCGGCAAAATGATCGTCGCGTGATCGCCGCCCCGTAGCAGTCGTGGCCTATGCGGCGGTAGCCTCTTCCGAGATGGCGTGGGGCTCGCGCAGCCGGGCGATATTGTCCAGCATCGCGTTCAGGGCGGCGGCGCGCTGCGCCTGGCGCTCCTGAATCGTACGGAGTTGCAGGGTCTGCCGGTCGATCTGCTCGGCGGCCGAAAGGGACTTCGACGCCAGATCCTGCAGCAGGCTCGACAGGGCTTCGATCCGCTCCTCTTGCGACGAAACGCGCGACGAAATCGCCTCGATCTTCGTAGTGAAGGAAGCCGAAAGCTCCTCGACCGCATCGCCGAGGGCGTTCGCGATTTCCTGAGCCAGCCGGTTCGACAGACGCGCCAGCACGGTCTGCATCCCCGATACGGTGTTTGGCTTCGGCGGCGGTTCGGGAGTGATCGCCTGAGCCTTCTCCACCAGGGCTCTTGCCTCGAGATCCCGGCCATCCGCCAGGAGCTGGGCAGCTTCGTCCACGAGACGGCGTGTTTCTACGCACAAGTCCCGCTTTTGCAAATTGATAATCGCTTCCTGAAGAAGTTGTTCCGCTGTCATCGCAGGTACCTTCCGGGGTCAAAGTCTACCCGGAACAGTTAACCTTGGCAATTAGGATTAATCCGACCTGGGTCGCAGCCAGCACTTTGTCCTAGCCCTGCCAGAACCGATCGCTTGATTCGCATCACCCGTGAGGCGGCGACGACGCGTAGTTCAGTCACGGTTCGACCGCAAGCGGCGCGTCCAATCGGCCAGGCTGCCCACCAACTGCCGGATCTGTTCGCGGATCTTTTCGTCGTGCAGATTGCCGAACTCGTCGAAGTGTTCATGAGCCCGGGAGATCATCACCTCCGGGCGGTTCAGCGCATACATATTGAGGAAGACGAAGACCTGCCGGAGGTGATACTGGGCACGGACGGTTCCGAAGCCTCCGCCGGAGGCCCCCATGATCGCCACGGGCTTGCCCTCCCAGGCGTTGTCGTCGTAAGGACGCGATGCCCAGTCGATGGCATTCTTCAGGACGCCCGGGATGGAATAGTTGTACTCGGGTGTGACGATGAGAATGGCGTCAGCCGCACGAATGCGGGACTTCAGGGCGACGACCGGCTCCGGAGGATTGCGGTCGTCATCCTGATTGAAGGGCGGGATACCGTCGAGGTCGAAGATCTCGATGCGGATTCCCTCCGGTGCGAGCTCTTGTGCGGCGCGCAGGGCGCCGCGATTGTAAGAGGCGCGTCGAAGACTGCCGGCAATACCGAGAATGTTCATAGACGTCGGGGCGCTGGCACGTTCAGCACTCCCCCTCCTGCCGCGCTACTGGATTTTGTCGAGGACCTCGTAGCGAGCGAGGTGCGGCTCGGGCTCGGCGTGCGAGTTCACGTCCACGCGCATGATCTGGTAGTTCGTCGCGCTATTGTAAGCAGGCCATTCGGGCAGACCGGAACCATTTGGATTGCCGGTCTTGATGAAGTTGGCGAAATATCCGTACAGGGCGTCAGAGACCTTGTCGTCGTCCGGTGTCCAGGTGTAGCGGGGGTCGAGCTTGAGATTGCCCATGGCGTACTGAATCTCGGCCGAGTGCACGGCGCCGCGGGCGTCGGGCACGTTCTCGCCCCTTTCGACCGCAGGCAGGTACTTGGGACGGGGGTGCGTGTAGAGATAGCGGTATACGGGCTTACCCGTCGCCGCTTGCAGGACTGCCCATTTCCAGGTTCCGTAGGAGATGAAGCGTGCGCTGGCCAGGAAGGCCGCGGCGTCCTTGACCTCATCCGCCGTCGACACGGGGCAGGCCTTCAGGACTTCGTCCGCATGATCGCCGTACAGTCTGCGGACGCCGGCCGCGAAATTCTCGGATGTGGGCTCGCCCGTCCCCAGAATGCCGCGCGGGCCCTGCTCCTCGGAGTTCGATCCTTCGAGCAGCGGAACCTTGGCCTGTTCGCCGGCCCCGTAGATATCCTTAACGGCTTTGGACAGGAAGTAGCCGTCGATATCCGTGTTGAAACGCATGCGCGGATTCTTGGCCGCCGCCTGCTGGATCTGGTCGGCGGTCATGGCGCGGAGAGCCGCGAGCGAGGGCACTCCGGCGGCCTCGGCGTACCTCACGCCGTCCTTTTCAGCCTCGGCCAGAGGACGGCCGGGCAGGGTGGCGATCATTGCGCCGCTCTCGCCGATCGCGCCCGCAATCAGGTCGCGGGAGAGCGGGGAGGCCATCAGGGCGTTGACGGAAATCGAACCGGCCGATTCGCCGGCGATGGTGATGCGCTTGGGATCGCCGCCGAAGGCCGCGATGTTCCGCGCGACCCATTGGAGAGCCGCCACCTGGTCAAGCAGGCCGTAGTTGCCGGAGGCGTGATGCGGCGATTCCTTGGTGAGTTCCGGATGGGCGAAGAATCCGAAGATGTTGGTCCGGTAGTTCACGGTCACGGTCACGATGCCCTGGCGGGCCAAGTTGCCGCCGTCGTATCGAGGCTCCGAGCCGTCGCCGTTCTGGAAGCCGCCGCCGAAAACATAGAGCAGGACGGGGAGGCGTTCCTTATCCGATTTGGCGGGAGTCCAGACGTTCAGGTAGAGGCAGTCTTCGCTCATACCGTTGCTGCGGAACCAGTAGTCGGCGGTAGGCGTAGTGACCTGCATGCAGCGCGGGCCGAACTTGTCGGCGTGGCGGACACCTTTCCAGTTCTTCACGGACTGCGGCTCTCGCCAGCGCAAATCGCCGACGGGAGGCTGAGCGAAGGGAATTCCTTTGAAGGAGCGGACGCCGGAATCGGCAGGAGTGGTCGTTTCGAGGGTGCCGTTGGCAGTCTTGACGCGATCGGCGGTGTGACCCGGCAGAGCGATGCCGATCGAGATTCCCAGCAGGCAGAGCGGCGTACGAAGCCGTGAGATCATGGCGAACCCTTTCCGCCAGAGACGAGGGCAGGCCCCCGGCTGGAGACCTGCCCCACTGGCGTCAATGATTCTAACTCACGGCGACGCAGCTTCAGAAGGTGAAGCGGACGCCGAGTTCGCCCCACAGCGAGCGCGGAATCGTCGTGCTCGAGGGCGCGATGAATCCGGCCGGGTGGCCGAACGTGGACGGGCTGGCGATGTTGTTGTTGTAGTCGTTGCCGTAGTTGGCGCGATTGGTCAGGTTGAACGCCTGCGCCACCAACTGCAGCCGGGCACGCTCGCCGAAGCGGATGTTCTTCGCCAGACGAAGATCGAGTTGGAAGAACGGATCGCCGCGGAGCGCATCGTACTGCGCCAGAGTGCACGCCTTGCTCGCGCCGTTCAGGCCGTAGAAGCAGTTCTGAGCGCCGGTGTTGTTGCCGGCATAGGCGAACCAGTTGGTGGGATCGCCGCTGGGAACGACCACCGCGGTTCCCGTGCCGCCGCCGGTGTTCAGCGTGTTCGAGGAGTTGGTGACGGAGTACGGGCGTGCCGAGCCGAACTGCATGATGGGAGCCAGTTCGAAGCCCTTCGGCAGATCGATGATGCCGCTGACAGTGACGTGATGGCGCTCATCGTTGGGCGAGGGGCCCCACTCGTAGCTGGCGAACGGATTGGTGGAGAGCATCGGATAGTTGCGGAACGATCCGCCGCCGCCATCGTAGGAGTATGCCCAGGCCAGCGTGTAGTTGGCATTCAGGGAGAAGTGGTGCGTCATGCGCTGGCGATAGCTGAAGTTGAAGCCGTCATAGTGGGAGCGGCCGATGGACTGTTCGTCGCGGATGCTCGCCAGTTCGGGCTGCGTGGAGGCGGCGAAGGCCGGATCGAGCGGCCGCGAGCAGCAGGCGCCGTTGACCGGGATCCTCTGATCGATGTTGATGGTGCGGTTCTCGTGCAGACCGAGGACGTGGGTGTATTCGGTCTCGATGACGGTGTTCAGATTCGGCGCCCAGCTATACCCGACGTTGGCTTCTTCGGTTACCGGATTGCGGTAATTGGGGTCGATCAGGCGGCCGACGCTTCCCGACGCGAGTTGCGTCGAAGGAGCCGGAATCACGGGCATCGGATCGACGCCGTAGCGCCAGCTACCCAGCGCGATCCCCGTCCCGGTCACGACATCGGTGGGAGAGGAAAGACTGAGCACGGTCTGGAAAACGGTGGGGTTGCTCATCTGCTCCATGAAGAGCGGGATGTTCTGGAAGACGTTGCCGTAGTAGAGTCCGATGCCGCCGCGGATGACGTGCTTGCCCTGGCCGGTTACGTCGTAGGCGAAGCCGATGCGTGGGCTGAAATCCTTGTTGTCGTCATGCGGCAGGCTGCTGACATAAGGATTGGAGAAGGGGTTGTTCAACGCAACGAGTTCCTGGTAGGTGCGGCTCTTGGCGACGTCGGAAAGGCCGATCATGTTGAAGTCTTTGTCCCAGCGCACGCCGAGGTTCAACTGCAGGCGGGAAGTGACCTTCCAGTCATCCTGGAAATAGAGGCCGAGCTGCTTGGTGGAGACCAGGAAGTACGGATCGCCGTTCGCAACACTCATACTGGCGACAGCGCCGGGAGTGGCGAATCCGTTGGGATAAGCCGTCTTGTTCCCGAGGATGGTGCTCGGGTCGTCGGCGAAATCGATCTCGAGAGTGGAACTGTACTCGAAGAATCCGCCTTCCACCGGATTGTGGATGAAATCGATGCCGGCCTTCAAGGTGTGCTTGCCGACGGTGTGCGAAATATCGTCGCGGAACTGCCACTTGCGCTGGAAGGACTGCTGCGGAACGTTGGTGTTGGTGCCGAACGAAGCATCCGGGAAAGTGACCAGCGGAGCGCTGATATTGCTCGCGATCACGTTATTCCAATATTGGTATCCAACCGTGGCCTGATTGACGGT
Source organism: Terriglobia bacterium (assembly GCA_963796675.1). Taxonomy (GTDB): domain Bacteria; phylum Acidobacteriota; class Terriglobia; order Bryobacterales; family Bryobacteraceae; genus CAWCDJ01. Next base: position 204,162 of record CAWCMS010000003.1, on the reverse strand, counting down.
GGAATCGGAAAGCAGCGAGTTCCAGCTGATGTTCGCGATCTGCATGTGGTTCGTGGTGTAGTTGCCGTTGGTCAGATCGCCGGTCCCATCAGACTGATCGTTGAGGCTGTTGTTGGCCTGGGAGCTGTAGCTGGCGTACAGCGAGTTCTTATTGTTGATGGTCCAATCGATGCGGCCGTTGTAGCGGGTCTCGAAGAACGGGCGCGGAATCGTGGAAGCAGCGTCGGCGGCCATTCCGGCGGTCTTGGCGAGCATCAGCTCCGAGTAGGAGGTTCCGGTTTCGGCCAGGCTCTGGTGCTCGCGCTCGCGCTCGATGGCGAAGAAGCCGAAGACCTTGTCCTTCTTGAACGGGCCGCCCACCGAGCCGCCGAACTGCTGGCGGGTGTAATCGGGATGCTCGGAGGTGTAACCGCCGGTGCCGTCGGGCACCTTCTCGTCTGTGTTCAAACTGGTATCGCGGAAGTAGCCGAAGGCGGAACCGTGGTACTGGTTGGTTCCCTGCTTGGTGATCATGTTGATGGCGGCGCCTTCCGAGCGGCCGTTTTCGGCCGAGAAGCGCTGCGTACTGATCTGGAATTCCTGCACGGCTTCGAGGGGAAGCTGCATGACGGGGCCGCCGACGGTGTTGTCTTTGTTGTCGACTCCGTTGACGGTCACGTTGACGTTGCGGCCGCCTTCACCGTTCACCGAGAGGATGGCGTAGCGATTCTTGGTGGGATCGTACGAATCGGCCGCTTTGACGCCCGGCGCCAGATAGGCCAGGTTCGCAACGTCGCGGCCCACCATCGGGAGTTCTTCCACCTGCGTCGGCGTAACGTTGGTGCTGACGCTGGTCTTGGCAACATCCACCAGGGCCGGGGCGCCCGTGACCTCCACCACCTCGGTGGTGGAGCCGGGGCTCAGGGTGGCATTGACAGTGACGGTCAAGCCGATGCGCAAGTCGAGGTTCTGAACCACCGAGGCGAAGCCCTGCTTCGAGACATTCATCGAGTACGAGCCGGCGGAAAGAAGATCGAACCGGTAGTGGCCGACGTCGTTGCTGGCCGCAGTCCGCTTGTCACCAGTCGCTTTGTTGGTGATCACTACGTTGGCTCCGGCGATGACCGCCTGAGACTGATCAAAAACCGTGCCCTCAATGGTGCCGCTCGCCGTTGCTTGAGCGAAGGCATTCCCGGAACTGAACGTCACGATGGCCAGGAATGCAGCGGCCTGAAATACGCCACAGGCTTGCTTAATCGTCATAATTGCCCCTTTTTGTCGGATTCAGCGAGAGAACAGGATCCCGAGGTTGTCCGCGTCCCCGGTCCGTCGGTAGAACTCACGACGGAGGGCCAATATCTGCAAGGTTGGCTTCCCGTATGGCGCGAAAAACTATGGCTGGCGCCGGAGCAATCCGATGCCCAAAGCGGGAAATTACAGTAAAGTCAACAAAAGTTAACCAATTCGCGACCTATCGGTCGGTCCGGTCTTCCGAAAACTGAATATAGGTGGCTATCAAAGTATGGGATATAAGAGCTATTGGAGTAACTCTGCCGCCTGAAGGGCGAGTTTGCGGGCCTCCAGGTCGGTTCGGTTGCAGAGGACCACGATGGTGAGCTTCTCCGAGGGAAACCGCTCGATCGCGGTGCTGAAGCCGCGGGTGCTGCCCCAGTGCCACATGCGTTCGCGTCCGGCGAAGAGATCGAGAAACCAGCCGAAGCCGTAATTTACCGGCTGGCCCGGATCGAGGTTGTCGTCGCCTGGGGTTTGCGGCCAGCGCGGCTGTGACCCGTCGGCCAACCTTACGGGTGTCAGTGCAGGAGGCATCTCCGTTGCGCCGAGCAATGTGTAGTTTTCCAACGCCCGATCCCATTTGGCGAGATCCTCCAGGTTGGAGTAAATGCCGCCGTCGCCTTGCGTCGCGGAGGTAGAACTTTGATCGGCCTCGGTAAAGCCGCTGGAGCCCTTGGTATGTCCGAACGCGCGGTTGGGGACCGTATTGCGGCCCCTTACATAGACCAGAGTATGTTGCATGCCGAGGGGTGCGAAAATGCGGCCCTGGAGAAACTCGCCAAACGATACTCCGGACGCTTTCGCCACGATTAGTCCCAATAGCACATAGCCGGAATTGCTATAGGACCAACTGGTACCGGGAGCAAACTTGGTCTTCTGCTGTTGCTCGAGGAGGGTGAGCACCTCGTCGTCGCGGATCTGCCGGTCGGCCGTCCACGGGCCGCCATCCATGAGGTCCTCGTAGTCGGGGAGCCCGGACGTGTGGGTCAACAGGTGGCGGATGGTAATGGCGCGGCCGTAGGACGGAAATTCGGGAAAGATCTGCGTGATCGGATCGTCGTAGCGCAATTTGCCGTCGTGGACCAGCAGCATGACAGCCATGGCGGTGAACTGCTTGGTGAAGGAGGCGAGGCGGAAATCGGTCTTCGCGTCGATGGGCGCCTTCGTCCGAAGATCGCGAACGCCGTAGCCGCGCTCGAAGAGTGTGTGCGCGCCCTTGCGGATGAAGACGGCGAGACCGGGCGAATTCGCGTCCGCCAGGGGCGCGAAGATCGCGTCGAGCTGCGAAGAGTCGGCAGCGAGCGCCGCCGTGCAGAAGAAGAGGACCCACGCGACCAGTGCTCTCATAGGCCAGTAGCGCAGGATGGCATATTTGCGGGCAATCTACAATGAGCCGGCGGTCGTACCATATCTTGAGAGTGACCAGACGCAGCTTTATTCAATCGACGACGGCCGGCACCGCGATGGCCGCACAGACGGGCTCGCCTTCCGGCATCCCCTGGTACCGGCGCGTGGCGCGCTGGGGCCAGACCAACATCACCGAGCGCGACCCGGTGCGCTACGACATCCCGTTCTGGCGCGAGTACTGGAAGCGGACGCGGGTCCAGGGCGTGATCATCAATGCGGGCGGCATCGTCGCGTACTACCCGAGCAAATTTCCCCTGCACCATCGCGCGGAGTTTCTCAACGGGCGCGATCTCTACGGCGAACTCGCGCAGGCCGCGCATGAAGACGGGCTGGCGGTGCTGGCGCGCATGGACTGCAACCGGACGGCGGAAGATTTCTACCAGGCGCATCCCGATTGGTTCGCGCGGCAGGCGTCGGGAGATCCGTACCGCGCCGATGACAAGTACGTCACCTGTGTGAACGGTCCGTATTACGACGAGTACATTCCGGCGGTGCTCGAGGAGATTATCGAGCGCAGCCACCCGGAGGGCTTCGCCGACAACAGTTGGAGCGGCCTGGGGCGCGACAGCATCTGCCATTGCGAGAACTGCGCGAGCAAGTTCCGCGCGGCCTCGGGGAAGACGCTGCCTGCGCGCAAGGATTGGGACGACGCCGTCTACCGCCAGTGGATCCAGTGGAACTACGGACGGCGGCTGGAGATCCTCGACCATTTCAATCGCGCGACCAAGGCTAAGGGAGGTCCGCAATGCCTGTACATCGGGATGAACAGCGGCTCGGTGACGAGCCAGAGCCGGTCATTCCGCGACATGGCGGCGATCGCGGCACGGTCGGAGTTCATGCTGCTCGACCACCAGGAGCGCGCCAACGATTCCGGCTTCCAGCAGAACGGCGATACCGGCAAGTTCGTTCACGGGCTGCTCGGATGGGACAAGCTGCTGCCGGAGAGCATGGCGCTCTACCAGGCGGGGCGGCCGACATTCCGGCTCTCGGCGAAGCCCGCGGCGGAATCGCGCATGTGGATGATCGAAGGCATCGCCGGCGGCATCCAGCCGTGGTGGCATCACATCGGTGCGTGGCACGAGGACCGGCGCGCGTACCACACGGCGGAGCCGGTATTTCGCTGGCATGAAGAGAACGAAGCGTATCTTCTGAACCGGCAGCCGGTGGCCGGAATCGGGGTGGTCTGGTCGCAGCGGAACACCGATTATTACGGGCGGGACGACGCGGCCGAACTGGTCGACCTGCCTTACCGCGGCATTACCGGTGCGCTGATGCGTGCCCGGATTCCCTACCTGCCGGTACATGCGGACCACATCGAGCGCGATTCCGGGCGGTTCGCGGCGTTGGTGCTGCCGAATGTGGCGGCGCTCTCCGATGCGCATTGCGCGGCAGTGCGAAAGTTCGTCTCCAAGGGCGGCGGCCTGCTGGCCACCGGCGCCACGAGCCTGTATGACGAATGGGGCGACTCGCGCGGCGACTTCGCCCTGGCCGACCTGTTCGGCACCCATGCGCCTTCCCCGCAATATGGGCGGTCGCGGAGCTTGCACGCCACCGCCCACACGTATCTGCGGATGCCTTCGGGGAGCGGGCGGCACCAGGTGCTCGGCGGCTTCGAAGAGACCGACATTCTGCCTTTCGGCGGGGAACTGGAATCGATGCGAACGGACCCGGGAGTGTCGGTTCCACTCACGTTCATCCCGGCGTTCCCGATCTTTCCGCCGGAAACGTCGTGGATGCGCACGCCAAAGACGGATATCCCCGGCCTGGTATTGAGCACCCACGGCGAGGCACGCGTGGCCTTCCTGGCGGCGGACCTGGACCGCCGCTTCGGGCGAGACAATCTGCCGGACCACGCGAACCTGCTGGCGAACCTCTGCCGGTGGGTATCGGCCGGCCGTGTGCCCCTCGAAGTGCGCGGCCCCGGTCTGATCGACTGCCATCTCTATCGGCAGCCAGGAAGGCTGGTTCTGCATCTGGTCAACCTGACCAACGAAGGAACGTGGCGCGCGCCGCTCGACGAGTGGATCCCGGTGGGACCGCTGGAAGTGCGGGTGAAGCTGCCGGAGGACGTCCGCGGCCGGAGCGTGCAGTTGCTGGTGTCGAAGGGAAAGGCGTCGCTCTCGGCGAAAGATGGCTGGGCGACTTTCCTGGTGAGATCGGTAGCGGATCACGAACTGGCCGTCATCGCCTGAAGAAGCCAGGGTATACTCTCTCCAATCGGAGGGAACCAATGAAGCAAGGATGGAGCCGCGGCGCGGGGCTTGTGTTGATTCTTTTGGCATCGCTCGCGCCGGTGCGCTCGCAACAGAAAATCACGCGGACCGAGCGCTTCCCGCAGTTCGAAAACGATGACGTGAAAGTCTGGAAGTCGGTCGTCACGGCCGACGCGCCTTTGACGATGCACCGGCATGAGCACGGGCGCGTGATCATCGCGCTGCGCGGCGGCACCATGAAGATCGTGGAGCAGGGCGGCGCGAGCGAACAGCACGTGTGGGAGACGGGCAAGGCCTACTGGCTGCCCCCGAATGCTCCAAACACGATGCACGCCGATGTGAACGCCGGCAAGGAGCCGATCGAAGTGATGGTGGTAGAGATGAAGAAAGACCGCTAGGCGCAGTCAGGCTTGCGATACTGTTCGCCGGTGACGTGCTCCATCCAATCGACGACCTTGCCGTTGAGTTTCTCCTGGATGGCGATGTGGGTCATGGCCGTCGTGGGAGTGGCGCCGTGCCAGTGCTTCTCTCCGGGCGCGAACCAGACCACGTCACCGGGACAGATCGCCTGAAACAGCGGATCGATCCGCACGACGCCGGTGAACCACTCAGCCGGACCCTTGGCAGAGGCCTGCGAACCAACTCGTTGGACGTTCATATTCGATCTCCCCTGTCCCTTACGGCCGCAGCAGCGCCTTGATGGCGCGGCGCTCGTCCATCGCGCGGTAGCCTTCGGCGACCTGCTCCAGGGGTAGCGTCAGGTCGAAAACCTTGCCGGGATTAATCTTGCCGTTCCACACCAGGTCGATCAGCTCAGGGAGGTAGCGGCGCACCGGAGCTGGGCCGCCGTGCAGGTGGACGTGCGTCGAGAAGAGCTTCTCGCCATTGAGTTCGACGCCGTGCGGGACGCCGACATAGCCGACCGAACCGCCGGGGCGCGTGGAGCGGATCGCCTGCTGCATCGACTCCTGCGTGCCCACGCATTCAAGGACGCTATCGGCACCGATTCCGCCGGTCCACTCCTGGACTCGGGCGACGGCTTCGTCGCCGCGTTCGGGTACGATATCGGTGGCGCCGAACTCGCGGGCGAGCTTCTGGCGGGACTCGTGGCGGCTCATCGCGATGATGCGAGCGGCGCCTATCTGGCGGGCGGAGAGCACTCCGAGCAGTCCTACCGCGCCATCGCCCACCACCACTACCGTGGCGCCGGGCTTCACGTTGGCAGCCTCGGCGGCGAACCAGCCCGTGCCCATGACGTCTGAGACCGTGAGGAGGCTGGGGAGCATTTCGTCCGGGGGGAGTTCCGGCGTGGGTACGAGCGTGCCATCGGCCAGCGGAACCCTCAGAAACGGAGCCTGCGCCTCGCTCACGACGCTCTTGTGCCGGCACGACGATTGGTAGCCGGCCTGGCAATGGGGACAGGTGTTGTCGGAGGTGAAGAACGAGCCGATGACGAACTGGCCCGGTTTGATTTTGGCGACGTCGCGCCCCACCTCTTCGACGATGCCGCAGTACTCATGCCCCATGGTGACAGGCTGTGTGATGCGGTTGATGCCGCGGTAGGGCCAGAGGTCCGATCCGCAGACACAGGTGGCCGAGATACGAAGGATGGCGTCGGTGGGTTGGACGATTTTCGGCTCGGTGCGTTCCTCGAAGCGGATATCGCGCGGCGCGTGAAGAAAGGTTCCTCGCATGATTGAACTCAGTTCCAAGGCTAGCGAAAACGACCGCGCAAGGCTTTTCCCGATCCTGCCGAATGTTTGCCTGATCCTGCTCGAAAGCCGACTTCTGTGCATCTGGAAACCCTTTCGGGGGTAGGCTGGGAATATGGCAAAGCACGGGGACCGGAAGACGACGGCCGAACTACGCAGGGAGCTGGTCCGCATTATCGCGGAACGCACCCCGTCGATCGGTGAGAATCCGACGGCGGTCGCCGGGCTCGCACTGTACCGGCGCATCGCGCCGAGCGCCTGCTACCGGGCAACTTACGAACCGAGCCTGACGGTATTCGTGCAGGGGCGAAAGGTGATCAACCTGGGCGGCACGGAGTATCTGTGCGATGGAACGTCGTTTCTGCTGACGTCGATCGACGTGCCGGTGCAGAGCCAGATTGTGGAGGCCTCGGAGAAAGTGCCGCTGCTTTCGTTGATGCTGCGCTTGGACATGCCGACAGTGCGGGAGGTGCTGAGCCGTGACGATCTGCCGGAGCCCGCAGCCGCTTCGCAGCGGCGCGGACTGGCGGTGGGCGAGTCGCCGGCCGGGCTGTTGAGCGCCTGCGTACGGCTGATCGAAGTGCTGGAGTGCCCCGAGGACATCGCGTTTCTCGGCCCCCTGATTCAGCGGGAGATCGTTTACCGGATTCTGCGGACGCCGCAGGGAGAGCGGCTGCGCGCCATCGCAACGCGGGGCGATTTAAGCCACCGTACGGCGCGGGCAATCGCGTGGCTGCGGGCCAACTATACCAAGCCGCTGCGCATGGAAGAATTAGCCGTGGTGGCGCGCATGGGCGTCTCGACGCTGCACCACCAGTTCCGGACGCTGACGGCGATGAGCCCGCTGCAATACCAGAAGCAGCTACGGCTGCAGGCCGCGCGGCGACGGATGCTGATGGACGGCATCGATGCCTCGAGCGCGGCGTATGAAGTGGGTTACGAGAGCGTGAGCCAGTTCAGCCGCGAGTACAGCCGCTTCTTTGGGCAGCCGCCCATGCGCGATATCAAGGCGCTGCGCGAGGCTCCGGTAGCGATCAACGCCGCATGACTCCAAGCGCCTGTTCGATCCCTTCGACGCGGTGGCGGAAACTCTGCACAACCGGGCTCGCGGAATCGGCGGCTACGAGCGAATCGCGGACCGACGCCGCCTCGCGCGCGGGCGGCGGTGATCTTCGCGATGCGGCGACGTTACCGGCCACGGGACAGCAACAGGAGCGACTGCGCGCGATAAATAGCGCTCCCCGATTCGCGGAATCCGCACTTCTGAGCGACCCGGACGGAGGCCGCGTTCTCCGGAGCGATGATGCACACGGTACGCCTGGAAGGCAGGTGGCCGTCGCCCCATTCGAGCGCGGCCCCCACGGCCTCGGTAGCGTAGCCGCGGCCATAGACGCGCGGGACGAAAGCCCAGCCGGCCTCCGGGATGCCTTCGATCGAAGGCTCGATTTCGCGGCGATATTCGGCGAATCCCGCCTCGCCGGCAAAGCGGCCGGTATCTTTCTCTTCGATCACCCAATAGCCGAAGCCCAATAGCTCCCAATGCCCGACGTAGCGCAGCAGGCGCGTCCAGGACTCTTCGCGCGTCATCGGTTCGCCGCCGATATAGCGGGTGACGGTGGGGTCGGCCCAAAGAGCGGCGCAGTTTTCGAAATCGTCCGCGCGGTGCCGGCGAAGGCGCAGGCGCGGGGTTTCGATGACAGGGTCCGGCATGCCCCAGTTTTTCACCTCTAGCGAACCCGGGTCAAACCACATCGTCTGAGTGCCAGGGTGTAAACTGGCGGGCAAAGGCACAGTAGCATCCGACCGCGCCGGAACGGCGCCGCGGTCCTCAGTATTGGACACGGAGAATCTCTGACGATGGCATTTCGATTTTCACGAAGAAGCATGATGCAGGGGCTAGGCGGAGCCGCCCTGGCACAATCCGCCGGGACTGCGGCGGCCGCACCCGCCCCGCGAAAGTGGCCGATCGAAGAAGGTCCGGCCACGCCCAAACTCTGCATGGCCGCGGGCGATGGCGGCGGCCCGCTGTCCGTCTCCATGCCTCCGGCTGGGCCCGGACGCGGCGGCTACGGCGGATTTGGCGGCTTCCTGCCTCCGAAGGCAGCCGAGCCCGCCGAAGCGCCGGGAAATCGAGCCAACCCCGACGTCTCCTACCGGCGGATCGCGCAACTCGGAGTCAGTCACCTGATCTACGTGAACGTGGGACCGTACCCCTGGACCGCGGAAAACGTTCGCAAGGCCGTCGATCATGCCAAGGAACACGGCATGGTGGCGTACAACTCGATGATCGGGATCCCCTCCAGCGTGCTTTACGGAAAGCCTGAGCGCGGCAAGGATATGGAAGGTATTCTCGCTTCGATCGAAGCCGCCGGGAAGGGCGGGTTGCCGGTAATCGAGTACAACTTCTATGCGCACCGCGCGATCGAAGGCTACTACGAAACGGTCGGCCGCGCCGGAGCCGGATACACCGGCTTCGACTACGATCTGGAACTGCTGATCGATGACCAGGGGCGCGCGGTGCAGCCGGTCTACCGCGATGAGAATGGCCGGATCACGGAGGAAACGCTCGCCCGGTTCCCCAACGCGAAAAAGGTGAAGTTCCGCGACCTGCCGCCGCTCGCGAGCGAAGGCAAGCACAACCTGAAGGAGATGTGGGCGAACATCACCTATTTTCTGAAGGCCGCGATTCCGGCCGCCGAGAAAGCCGGCATCCGCATGGCGCTGCACCCCAACGATCCACCGGCGCCGGTCAGCCGCGGCTCCGAGCAGATCATGGGTTCCGTGGACGGCTGGAAGCACTTGATCAGCATCGTGGACAGCCCCGCCAACGGCATCACCTTCGATTGCGGCGTGACTCGTGAGATGGGAACGGACCCGGTGGCGACCGCGGAGTACTTCGCCAGCCGGAAGCGCATCAATCACTGCCACTACCGTAATGTGCGGGTGGTAAAGCCTTACGAAAAATATCAGGAAGTGTTCATCGACGCGGGCCTGACGGATATGTTCGGCGTGATGAAGGCCCTGGTCCGCAATAAGTACGCCGGTACGATCTACCCCGAGCACCAGCGCGCACTCGACGTGGATCGCGACCGCATCGGACCGGGCGGACGCATTCCCGGATACCCGGGCGGCGGCGGCTACAGCGGCCTCGTGTTCAATGTCGCCTACGCCCGCGCCATGATGCAGGCGGCGCTCGAATCGGTCTAGCGCTTTCGGAAATCGGGCGGCGGTGATAGGCTACCAGGACGGGAGGGAATCCGTCGCCTTGAAACTCGCCGCTCTTTTTCTATTCGCACTCGCCGCGCTGGCACCCATAGGCCAGGCGCAAATGCCCACGGGGGCTCCGCTTCCGCCCGGGCAGAATCCCCACGGGATGCACATTTATCTGTGGGCCGGCCTGAAGTCGCACCAGGCGGGCCAACACGACTACCCGCAGTTTCTGGCCGACTGGAGCAAACTCCTGACGGAGCACGGGGCCGTGGTCGATGGGGCCCTGCATGCACCGTCGGCGGCCGATCTGGAACACGCGGACGTCGTGGTGATATATAAGGGCGATGCCGGCTACCTGGACGATCGCGTGAAGGCGGCGCTCGACGCGTATGTCAAACGCGGCGGCGGACTGGTCAGCCTGCATGACTCCCTGTGCGGCCCGGACCCGGCTTACTTTGCGTCGCTGGTAGGCGGCGCGAAGAAGCACGGCGAAGTGAACTTCACGCTGGACGCGCCCATCCACTACACGGTGGTCGATCGGGAGGATCCGATCATGAAGGACATGTCGGACCTGACCATTTTCGACGAAGCTTTCTACAAGATGACGTGGGCCGAAAATCCGGGCATCCACGTGCTCGCGAAGGTCACCATTCCGGCGACCAAGAGCGCGGGCGACCACAAGGGCGAAGTCGTGCCGCAGATCTGGACCTACGAGCACACGGTCGCCGGCGGTCAACCCGCGCGGGCGTTCGTCTGGATGCAGGGCCACACCTATGCGGACTTCGCGAACTACCAGATCCAGCGGACGCTGCTGCGCGGCATCTCCTGGGCCGCGAAGAAGCCGGTAGACGAGCTGGTGGATTACGTGCCGCCGGCGCGCCCGATGCGCAGCCAGACGCGATAGCTTTCTCCCGGGCTCTCGGCGGCTTTCCGAATCGAGCGTGGTACTGGAGGCATGCCCTACTTCGGCGGATACTCGCCTTCGGGAAGGGGAAGCCACTCGATGCTGCCCGTCTCCGGAAGCAGCAGGCAGTCGCTCGTGGGACTGATGTCGCTGGCGCCGAGCTCCGCGCTCGCGCGGATCAGTCCGCGCATCGATTCGGCCGCATCGGCGGCGTTGACCGCGGGCTTTGCGAGCTGTTTCAGGTACGCGGTGTCGCCATACGCCAGCACGCTCTCGGCGCTGGTATCCTTGCATTCGCTCTTCACGCCCGCTATCGCATTCCGTGCGTCGAGCCGCGTGACGATGCGGCAGCGGCCGGTTCGCAGATGCCCGGCTTCGTCACGATGCATCACGATCACTACCGAAGAGGGTGCCGGGCCCTTGACCTGCCTCCCGCCCGCCGCGGCGAGGAGCGATCGTTCGATCTCTGCGCCGAGCGCATCCAGATCCACCGCGCCATCGCTACAGGGCGAAGCGGCGAAAACCTTCTCGATCACCGCGTAGACGGAGTATTCGAGCTCCGTATGTTGCTTACCCCAGAACGTGTTGGCGTTGCCGGTGGCGGCGTACACGCACGCTTCACCGTTCGGGATCAGCTTGATGTAACGGTCGGACGTTCCGGCGCCGATGACTCGCTTATCGGCGCACGCCACGATGCCTCGCGGAGTACGGACGTGAATCACCAGGGAAGCGTGTGCCGCTGTGAGCGCAAGCAGGCAGGCGGCGCCGCGGACCGGCATCATCGCCCGCGAGTCTAGCACAGCTCAGAAGCGGAAGCGCAGTCCGCCCCACGCTCCCAGCGGAGCGCCGGGTGCGAAGTAGGTGGTGTTGCGGATCGGATAGTCGCCATCGACCGCGTCGAATGGACGCGCGATGAAGTTGCCCGCATTGTCATAGGGCGTGGGGCCGAGCTGCGCCGCCGTGTAGTAGCGGTGGTTCAGCAGGTTCTCGATCTCGACGAAGAATTGCAGCCGCTTTTGAATCTGATAGTGGGCCGCGAGGTTGACCACTCCGTATCCGGGCGAATAGCCGGGGCCGAGGTAATACACGCCGTCCGGCTGGCTCAGGTTGTTTTCGTTGCCGCGAGCAAAGGACCGGCCCACGGCGCGGAAATCGAGATCCACCGAAATCTTGGAAGTCGGCTGGTATTCGGCATAGGCCTTCAGCATGTTGCGCGGAATCTGCGGAATCTGGTCGCCGGGTTGGATCGCAATGTTGCCGTCGAAGCCCGTGCCGCCATCGTTGGTGCTGTTGCTGCCGCCGCCCACGGTCTCCGCACTCTGGTACGTCGCGCTCAGAAAAGTATAGTTGCCGCCCAGCACGAAGCGTCCGATCTTCGCATTGAGGTCCGCATCCACCCCCTGGCGGCGCGTCTGGCCGAAATTGGTGAAGTAGCCGAAGCCGGTTTGTTGAGAGGCCACGAAGAGCAGGTCATGGTAATTCTCTCCGCGGAACCAGCCGGCGCTCCAATGCAGGCCGCCCTCCGTGCTGCCGCGGACGCCCGCCTCCACCGTCCGTGTGACCACCTGCTTCAACGGCGGGTCGCTCACCAGGGCGTTCGGCAGGTTGCACGGCTCGTTCGGATCCGCGCAGCCGAGTTCGATGGCAGTGGGCGCGCGGCTGGCTTCGCTATAGCTCAAATAGAAGCTCGCGAAAGGCCGCGGACTATAAGTGAGGCCGATCGCCGGATTGAAGCGGTCGAATGTGTATTGGCCGTCGAGCGATCCTCGCGCGCCTGTCGGATCGGCCGGCAGCCGGTCAACATTCTGGATCCCCGTGCGGTTGTAGCGGCCCGACAACGTGAGCGACAGCGTCCGCGCCAGGCTGACCGTATCCGAGGCGAAGACGCTGAACGTATTCACCAGGCCGCGGAGGTTCACGCGCGTATCGACGGGTCCGCCATCCTGACTCGTGCTGCCATCCGCATAGGCGTCGATCGGGGTGATGGTCACATGGTCGGGATTGAGATAGCCGAACTGCGAGCCTTGCTGGAAGCCCAGGCTGCTGCGGTCCCAGGCGCCGCCCGCGGTGATGTGGTGCTTCGGCGGCGTCCAGCTTGCCTGTCCCGTCGCGCCGTAATTGTGCTGTTTGTCGAAGGTGTTGGTGATCAGGCCGGTGCACTTCTCGGAGGGCTCGTCGTGTTCCAGTCCCTGGGCGATGCAGCGCCAATACGGAAAAGGCTCGGTTGCCGCATTGCCGGTTCGGGGGAAGCCGGCGTATCCGGCGGCGGTGAGCGCCGCGACATCGGCGGAGCTCAGATTGTAGAGCGATTGGTCGAACGAATCCTCGTTGATGTCGCCGTTGGTCGTGTCGGCGCGGATATAGCGGAAGTAGGCGTTGCCGGAAAGCGTCAGCCGGCTGGTGGCCTGGTGCATCACAGTCAGATTCAAGGAGGGCGACCGGTTCCACGTGACGTCCGGGATGCTGTAGACGCTCGAGTAGTGTTGCGCCAGGAAACGCGTGTCCTGCAGGCCGTTGCCGGTGAGCCAGTTGTCGGCGTACGCCCCGCCCAGGCTCACGTACGTCTTGCCGTGCTGCCAGCCTAGCTTGCCGAAGCTCTGCCGGACCTCCGAGGGCGAAAACTGCCGCCAGCCGTCCTCGCGGAAAAGGTTCCCGGCAACGTACCAGTTCAGCCCGCTCGCATTCTTCGAGCCGCCATGTTCGAACTGCGCGGCACGCCGTCCGAAACTGCCGCCGTTCACTTCGAGCGATGTCCCCGGCTGGCTGCGGCCATCCTTGGTGACGATCGAGATCGCACCACCCAGGGTGTTGAGCCCGAACAGAGGGTCCGACCCCGGCATCAGGGCGACTTCGGAAATCGCGATCTTGGGGATGAGGTCCCAAGCCACCACGTCGCCGAACGGCTGGTTCTGGCGTACGCCGTCCATGTAAACGGAGATGCCCTCGGGCGTGCCCAGCAGCGGCGAGGCCGTGTAGCCGCGATAATTCACGTCCGGCTGGAACGGGTTTTCCTGGTTGTCGTTGATGTGGACGCCGTCGAGGCGCTTGGAAAGGTACGAGGAGAGATCGAGCGCGCCGCTGTGATCGAGATCACGCGCCGAGGCCGTTTGCACGGGAGCCGGAATCGCGTCGAGCGGAATGTCGGTGCCGGGCAGGGGAGTGGCCCCCACTACCTCGATCCGCGAGGTCTGGCTCGAGAGCGAAAGGTGTACGGTCCGGGAAACGGGCGTGGCGGATCGCACCTCGACCACCATCGATTGCGTGGCGAAGCCGTCCTTCGAAATGGAAATCCGATAGCGGCCGGGCGTGACGTCGTGGATATCCGAGGCGCCTCGCGCATCGGTGCGTATGCTCTCGGTGGTGCCGGCCGCGAGCGCCTCGATTCGAACTGAAGCCTCGATGCCCGCTCCGGAGGGATCGAGCACCTGAATCCGGATCTCTCCCCCTGCTTCTCCCCACAGCGCCGGCACCAGTCCACACAGCCCCAGCAGCAGGACCAGCCCCGCCCTCGACACGCTCATACTGATATATCCCTTGGAAGCCCTGTTTGTTCAGGAAACTTTTCGGCCGGTGGTATATTCGGAAGTATTCCGTGCCGACCGATCCCACAGCCGTGGATTCTTTCGTTGTGCTTTCGCCCGCGGAGGCGTCTGTGGCCGCAAGCCCGATCGAAGAAGAAGTGAGCGCTCTGTTCGGCCGGTTTCGAAGGCCTCTGCTGCTCTACCTGCTGAGTTTCGGGCTCACCGTGTCCGACGGAGAAGAGGTGGTGCAGGAGGTATTCCTCGCGCTCTTTCAGCACTTGAGCCGCGGGAAATCACGAAGCAATTTAAAGGGGTGGTTGTTTCGCGTGGCGCACAACCAGGCCCTGAAGCATCGTTCGCGCAGCCGCCTGGATTCCGAATCTTTTGGGGAGGAGCGGGTTGCGGTCGACCCGGCGCCCAGTCCCGAAGACCGGATAGCCCACAATCAGGCGCAAAGCCGCATCGTGGCCGTAGTGCAGGCGCTGCCCGCACAGGATCGCCGCTGCCTTGCCCTGCGCGCCGAGGGCTTGCGCTATCGGGAAATTGCGGGCATTCTCAATATGTCATTGGGCGCGGTTTCGCTCTCGCTGGCGCGGTCGCTGGCGAAAATCGGGCGAACAGCCGAACGGTGAGACCGATGGACCAACATCTCTCCGACGACCAACTGTTGCAGGATTTGGACGGCGAGCTTTCCGCGCACGATGCGAAGCTGGCCGCCGCGCATCTTGCCGAGTGCTGGCGATGCCGTGCGCGGCGGCGGGAACTGGAGTCCGCCATCGCGGACTTCCTGCACGCTCACGATCGCCCGTTGCCGCCCGGCGAAGGTCCGGCCGCGCTGCTCCGCGCGCGAATGGCGCAACGCCGCGCCGAACATCCCCAGCGTCTCTCCTGGTGGATCTCCGCCGCCGCAGCGGCCATGGCGTGCGTCGCTCTGTTTGCAGTGATTTCCCGTTTCGAACTCGGCCATCAGGCACACCGCGCGGTGGTGGTGTCGGTGCCGGACCCGCGGCTCACGCCTGGCGCCACCATTCGGATCGGACGACGCGCTGTGTGTTCGGAGATCCGCATCAATAACAAGGCGGTCTCGCCGGCCGTGCAGCGGAAGGTCTTCGAGGCATATGGAATCCTGGGCGCCGAGCCCGCCGAGTACGAGGTCGACTATCTGATCACGCCCGCCTTGGGGGGCGCCGACGACATCCGCAACCTCTGGCCCCAATCGCATACGTCCACCGTCTGGAACGCCGAGACGAAGGATGCCCTGGAAGATCGTCTGCGCGAGATGGTCTGCGACGGCAGCCTCGATCTGACCGAAGCCCAGCAGGAGATTGCAGCCAACTGGATCGAGGCGTATAAGAAGTACTTCCACACCGAGATGCCCGTTTCCGCGGAGCACCGCCGCTGAGCTCGTGCATCACATTACTTTCAACGTCCGATTGATGATCGTCATCGCCCCGGTTTTCGGCTCCCGAATCACAACCCGCACCACGTAGTCGCCGGGCTTGATTTCGGGAAAATCCCAATGCAGGGTAATTGCCGGATCCTTCTTCGCGAGCGCCGCGTCCTCCAGGTTTAGGCTCTCGGACTCTGCGCGGTCGGTGATGTAGCCCCATTTCGAGTCGAAGATCGCTACGGCCACGTCCAGCGAGTCTTTGTTGCGTCCGGCGGTCTTCTCGAACTGCAGGGGACGAATATCGATTTTTGCCGCAATCGAGACCTTCACTACTTCTGAACGATTTGGCTTGGAGTAACCGGTCTGCAGGACAACAGGGATATCGCTGCGCACGTCTCGCGCGAATACGGCGTCTTCGAGTTCCGTTGCGGACGGTTTCCCGGCCGCTGCCTCCGGAAGCGCGTAATACCCGCGGCGGGCTTCCACCTCCGCGCCTTTCGCGCCGGCCGCGATTACCTTCAGCCGGTGGAAGCTGCCGTCGGCCTTGAACTCGGATGGCGAAAAGCCGAGGACGTAGGAGAACTCGGGCACCGCGGACAAACGATCGAAGCCCAGATGCAGGTCGTTATTGTTATGGAAGAACGTACCACCCGTGCCTTCTGCCAAATCCTGCATTACGTCGCCGTCGGCGCGAGCGCTTTCTCTTCGGTATCGAACCCAAGTCTGGTCGGGCGAAGAAGCCCTGGGCGGATTTCTGCGGCCCACGATCACTCTCCGCGTCACGTCCTCCTCTTCTTCTGCCAGAATCACTCCGCGCACGCTCAAACCCTGGATAATCACATCGTTCTTTGCGGCCAGATCAAGCACCTCGGCCGTGCCCTTGATTGCTTCCGAGGTCTGCGCGAAGAATCCCGGCGACGCCAGGACGATCACGCGTTCGCCCGGCATTCCGGAAAGCCGCCGGATGGCGCGCCGCAAGGTCGATAGCGCCAGCTTCGTATCGTCGCGGCCGAACATCATTTCCTGGTTCGATGCTGCCAGCGCGATCTGTCGTGCCGGTTCCGGAAGAGCATGTGAGCACTCCATCGTATGGAGAGTCAACGCATCCAACACCTGCGGGTCGGCCTTTTCGACGACCAGATACGCAAGGTAGTAGCTGACGTCGGGACACCCCATCCCTCCGCGTCCGGCAACAGTTCCCCACTTCAGCTTGGATACGGCTGCTTCGAGTTTCGCCCGGTCGTTGGTGAAATCGAGCGAATCTCGACCGGTGACGGTGTAGATCGCGGCGCGGTCGCCGGCGGAAAAGGCCTTCTCGAAATGCTGGGTGGCCGCGGCCCGGACCCGGGCCAGGTCGGCGAATCGGATGTTCAAATCGTCGAACAGATAAATGAAGTTCCGTGCCGAATGTTGCTCGATGCTGGGCGCGGTATTTCCAGAGGTCGCGCCTGCCGCCTCCGACGTCAGTTTCGGAGGGCTGACGCTTTCTGTCGCGGTATTCCTGTGCCGGATTACCGAGAAGGCTGAGATATTCTGCCGTTTTCCGCTGTCGAATAGCTGGAAATCGGCCTGGGTCAGATTGCCGATTGCTCGGCCGTGCCGGTCCCGTACGACCACCGGCACCAGCACCAGATTCACTTTGCTCCGGAAGGTCGGCATTCCGCCTTCCTGCCCGGCGGCCGCCGCGCAGCAGCAGATGAGCGTCAAAGCCCTACGCATGAGCGTCCCTCGTCTTCGCCAGTCGCTTCCGGAGGGCCGCCGTCGCGTCACGATGGCACTGGAGACACAACGTGCGCATGTTGCCGAGGGCGCATTCTCCGCCGCCCTCGGCCACCGGTACGATGTGGTCGGCGTCCCACTGATGCCGGCGTCCGCCCCAGTCTCTTTCGAAGCGGCGCCGCGCGGCGTAGTCGAGTTTGCGCTTGTCTTTCCGCAGCGCTTCGGTGTCGCAGCCGCAGAGTGCGCACACGCCGCGATCGCGCTCGAAGACCTGCTGTCGCAAGTAGCTCGGATCCGTCCGCAGCTTCCACTCGTGGACGCAGCGCTCGCTGCAGAACGTGTACCGCCGTGTGGGGATTTCGCCTCCGCACCACCGGCAGGGGCCGCGCTTCCTCGGTGCCCATCCGCCGGGCATGGTGCGGCGCGTGCTCACACCCGGAGCTCGTAGCCGAGGTACCGCATGCCTTCGATTACGCCGTCGCGGATTCGCGCGACTTCGTCGGAACTGAGCGTGCGCTCGGGAGATCCCACGGTCAGCCGGAAGGAGACGCTCTTCTGTCCCACTTCGAGCGGGAGCCCGGTGTACTGCCGCAGGAAGACGATCGATTCGAGCAGCGGTCCGGCCAGCGGCGCCAGCTTCGCTTCGAGCGATCCGGCCGGCTCGCGCAGCCCGGCGATCACCGAAAGGTCGAAAGCGCTCGAAGGATAGCGCCGCAGCGCCGTGTACTTCACATCCGCCGCGCTGAGTTTTTCCACCTGGCGCATATCCAGGTCGAGCACCGCCGCGCGCCCCGTCTCTACCAGCGAGGGGTGTAGCTCGAACATCCGGCCCACGCGCTCGCCGCGCCAATCGATCTCGGCCGCGCGCGCCGGGTGCTCGTAGGGAGCTGCTTCGGCAGCGGTCACTTTGGCGCCGGGCAGCAGGCATTCCGCCGCGCGCTTGATCTCGAACAGGCCGGACTCGCCGTTGCCCTGGCGATCGTAGATGGCCGCCACCAGGTGCGGGTCTTCGTCCGGCAGGCCTTCGTAGGTCTTGTGAATCTCGAGGCCGACCTCAAACAGCCGGAACGAGTCGCGCCGCTTGGCGTTCTCCACGATGTTCTTCCAGATGCCGGGTAGCAGGGTACTGCGCAGCAGCGCCTGGTCGGACGCGATCGGATTCGTAACCCGCACCTGCGCCGCGGGGTCGAGTCCGAATTTCAGAACGGTCTCTTCGCTGAGGAACGAGTAGTTGTAGACCTCGGTGAAGCCCAGGTCGACGAACAGATTCCGTACCTCGTGCTGGAACCTTCGCTCCGGATTGGCAGGGGGCACGGTGGCCGGCAGCAGGGGCGGCGTGGGCGTGATGGAATCGTAGCCGATCATGCGGCCGACCTCTTCCACCAGGTCGTCTTTGATGCGGACGTCCTTCGTGGCGCGCCAGGATGGCACCGCCACCGAAAACACTCCCGGCTTCGGCTCCGTCACGCCGAACTCGAGACGCTGCAGGATGTCGCGCACCTCATCCGGTGCGATCTTACGGCCGAGCTTGCGCTCCAGCCACTCGAGCGGTAGGTCGATTGGAGGCGGCAGCGTCTGGTCGCTCTTCTCGTCAGCGACTCCGCCCACCGCCCGCGCGCCCGGCGCCACATCCGGCAACAGTTCGAGCACACGCGCGATCGCGCGCAGCGTGTTGACCGGATCCTGCGCCTTTTCGAACCGCATGGAGGCATCGGTCCGCAGCTTGATGGCGGCCGACGTCTTGCGAACCGACGACGCCTGGAAATTCGCGCTCTCGAGCACTACCCGCGTCGTGCCGTCGCCGATCGAGCTGCGGTCGCCGCCGATCACTCCGGCGAGCGCGATCGCGCCCCTCGCGTCCGCGATCACCAGGTTGGTCGGCGTGAGCGTGTACTCCTCGTCGTTCAACGCGCGGAAAGGCTCACCGTCTCTTGCGTGCCGTACAAAGATCGTATCGCCTTCGAGCAGCGCGGCATCGAAGGCGTGTAGCGGCTGCGCCAGTTCCGCCATCACGAAGTTCGTCAGGTCGACCATGTTGTTGATCGGGTTCAGCCCGATCGCGGTCAGCCGGAACTGGAGCCATAGCGGTGAAGGCTGCACCTTCACGTTCTCGATCACGAGCGCGCTGTACCGCGGGCAGAGCGCGAAATCTTCCACCTTCACTCTGACCGCCGGCGGCCCCGAAGGCAGCAGGTCAAGCCGCACCGGGTCCCTGCGCTTCTTGCCCAGGATCGCCGCCACCTCGCGCGCCATGCCTTCGTGGCCCCACAGGTCCGGCCGGTGCGTGATCGACTTATTGTCGATCTCAATCACGCTATCGGGCACGCAGCCCGCGACGGGCGCGCCAACCTGCGATTCGAGTTCGATGATGCCCGAGTGATCCCGATTGATACCGAGCTCGGCGGTGCTGGCCAGCATGCCGTCGCTTTCCACTCCGTGGATCACCTTGGCGCCGATCGGCGCGTAGGCCGTCACCACGCCCGCGCGGCAGTTCGGTGCGCCGCAGATCACCGTCTTCCGCCCGTAGCGTCCCGCGTCCACCACGGCCTTCGTGAGGTGCGTACCCTCGATCGTCTCCGCCGATTCCACTCGCGCCGCGCAGGCACGTTCGAGCAGCGCGCCCGTTACCTCGATGCCCTCGCACTCGGCGGTCTTCATGGTGATGAGCTTTTCGAGCGGCCCCGGCGCGTAGTCCAGGTCCTCGACGAGTTCGCGAATCCAGTTATAGGAGAATTTCAAGGCTAGAACTGCTCCAGGAATCTGAGGTCGCCGCCCTGCAACTGGCGGATATCGTCAATCGCGTAGCGCATCATCGCGAGGCGAGTCAGCCCGAGGCCGAAGGCAAAGCCGTTCCACTCCTCGGGATCGATGCCGCTCATCTGCAGCACGTTCGGGTTCACCAGCCCGCATGGCAGCAGCTCCACCCAGCCGCTCTGCTTGCAGACCGGGCAGCCCGGGCCGCCGCAGATCAGGCACTGGATATCCAGCTCGAAGCCGGGCTCGACGAACGGAAAGTAGCCGGGACGCAGCCGCACCGTCACTTCGCGCCGGAAGATCGACGTCAGCAGCGTCTTCATGAAGTAAGTGAGGTGCGCCACCGAGACATCCCGGTCGATCATCATGCCTTCCAACTGGTAGAACGTGTGCTCGTGCGAAGCATCCACGCTCTCGTTACGGAAGACGCGGCCGGGCGCGATCATCCGCAGCGGCGGGCCGAGCCGCTCCATGCCGCGCACCTGCACGGGCGAGGTGTGGGTGCGGAGCAGATTGCCGCCCTCCAGCCAGAAGGTGTCCTGCATGTCTCGCGCCGGATGGTCCGGCGGAATGTTGAGCGCGTCGAAATTGTGATACTCGGTCTCGACTTCGGGGCCGTCGAGCACGGCGAAACCGAGCGAGCGGAACAGGTCTTCGAGCTCTCTCTGAATGCGCGTGATCGGGTGCAGGTGCCCGCGCCGCGGACCGGCCGACGGCAGCGTCAGGTCCACCCATTCGGCGTCCAGGCGCGCCCGCAGAGCGGCCTCTTCGAACGAGCGCTTCTTCGCTTCGTAGGCCTCTTCGAGCGCCTGCTTGGCGCCGTTGAGCAGCTTACCGAAGCGTGCGCGCTCCTCGGGCGCCAGCTTGCCCATCTCCTTGCTGAACTGTGTCAGGCCGCCCTTGCGCCCCAGCGCATCCACGCGGACCGCCTCCAGTTCCTCGGCAGTGGCCGCGGAACCGATCCGTTCGAGGGAACGGGACTCCAGTTCCTTAATCGAGTCGTCGAGCATGTTTGGAAATTTCATTGTAGCGTGCGCCACAATGGAGGGCATGCCGCATGAGTTCACAACGTCCTATTTGCATGACTCACTCAGTGTGTTTCGTGGCTACAAAACGCTGGCCGAGCGCGCCATGGCGCAGGTGTCCGACGATCAGCTCTTCGCCACCCTCGATGGTGAGATGAACTCCATCGCCATCATCGTGAAACACATGGCCGGCAACATGCGGTCGCGCTGGACCGACTTCCTGACGACCGACGGTGAGAAGCCCGATCGCCATCGCGACTCCGAGTTCGAAGAACCCGCCGCCGGCCGCCAGGAACTGATCGCCCAGTGGGAGCGCGGCTGGCAGTACGTTTTCGACGCCATCGAGCCGCTTACGGATGCCGATCTCGGGCGTACAGTGACCATCCGGGGCGAACCGCACTCGGTCATGCAGGCAATCAACCGGCAGATCGCGCACTATGCCAACCATGTCGGGCAGATCGTGCTGCTCGCCAAACACTTTGCTGCCGGTCAGTGGCAATCGCTCACCATTCCGCGGCGACTTCCCGGCAGGGCCTGAGTTTTACCATACAGTCCCGAAGAAATTCCGCCGATTATTTCGCCATAGCATCGGGAATTCTCAGGTATTTCCCGTTGACGCGGTCTCTTGCTTTTAAGGATAATATTGTCACCGGTTGTTTGAATTCGTACAGTTTGTAGGGACGATGAAAGGTTTTAAAGGGCTTATTTCTCTCCCCCTGATTCTGGGCCTGCTCCAGAATCCAGGCGCCATTTCAGCTGCGACCGCCAGTGTGCGTACCCGCAAGACTGTACGGAAGCGCAAGCCGGTGCAGAGGAAGGCGGCGATTCCCCGCGTCGATCCGACCGCGGGGGATATCACCGATGGCGACGACCTGACCATCCGCCGGGCGGCCGTTGCGGCTCTCGGCAGCATGAATGGCAGCATCGTAGTCGCTGAGCCTTCCACCGGTCGCATTCTGACCATCGTCAACCAGAAACTGGCTCTCAAGAGCGGCTTCATTCCGTGCTCCACCATCAAGCTGGTGACATCTCTCGCCGCGCTGACGGAGCATGTAGTCGACCGCGACACCTTCATCCATACCAGCCGCTATACCAGCTACAACCTGACCACAGCAATCGCGCGCTCGAACAATCAGTACTTTGCGATCCTCGGCAACCGGTTGGGGTTCGACCGCGTGACGCACTACGCGTCCATGCTGGGCCTGGGCGAAAAGGCGGGTCTGGATATCGCGGGCGAGCAGGCGGGCAAGATTCCGGAAGCGCCTCCGAAATTCGGCGGGGTCGGGCTCATGACCAGCTTCGGCGAAGGCTTTCTGATGACTCCGCTGGAATTGACCGCGCTGATCACGGCCATCGTAAACAACGGCGCGCTTTATTATCTGCAGTATCCGCGCAGCCAGGATGAGGCCGAGCAGTTGACCCCCAAACTGAAGCGCACGCTCGAACTGGATCCCAAAGGCATCGCCGATCTGAAAGACGGCATGCGTGGCGCTGTCGATTACGGCACCGCCCGCCGCGCCAATTACGATCCGAGCGAGCCGATCCTGGGCAAGACCGGCACCTGCACCGATTTTCCGACCTCCAACCACATGGGCTGGTTCGGTTCCTTCAACGAGACGCCTTACCATCAACTCGTCGTGGTGGTGATGCTGGCGGGAAGCCGGGCTTTCAGCGGCCCATTCGCGGCCGGTGTCGCCGGCAGTTTCTACCGCAAGCTCTCCGAGGAACGCTACTTTGCGGCGGATTCGTCGCACGGTCCGAAACTGCCGGAAATCATCGTTACCCAACCCACGGTGACCGCGCACTAACCGTTCGGCTGTTTACCTTAGTAGCATCGCTTCGGTTAACAACCGTCCAATTGATGCGTCTGTCTGCCGCCCAGTACAATTGAGGCAGTCTGGAATCGGCGTACAATTGAGGCGGCTTGGAAGAAACCTGCGTCTGCCGCCTCCCCCGCGCTGCCGCTGCGGGGCTGTGCGCACAGATTGCGTATGAACCTGGAAGTCGGGACACAACTCGGTGAGTACCGCATTCTCTCCCGCATCGGCCAGGGTTCCTACGGCGTTGTGTTCGAAGCCGAGCACGCCATCACCCGCCGGGTGGACGCCGTAAAGCTCATGCATGACGCGGGCGCCTCCTCGGCCGACGAAGAGCAGCGCTTCCTCCGCGAGATCCAAGCTCAGGCCAGCCTCCAGCATCTCAACATTGCGACCGTCTACGGGGCGTTCCGCACGCCGTGGGGGTTGGCGCTGGCCATGGAACTGGTGAGGGGCAAGTCGCTGCGCACGGTGCTCGAAGCGGGCCCCCTGCCCACCCAGGTCGCTATCGGCTACATCCTCGCCGTGCTCGACGGACTCAGTTGCGCCGAACGCCTGGGGATCATCCATCGCGACGTCAAGCCGGACAACATCCTGATCACCGAGTCCGGCACGGTCAAGATCACGGATTTCGGCTTGGCGCAGGTCGCCAACAGCGCCCGAATTACGTCATCGGGCGAGAACCTGGGTACGCCCTGCTACATGTCGCCCGAGCAGGCGATCTGTTCGTCGCCGGCGGACGCGCGTTCCGATGTGTACTCGACCGCGGTGGTCCTTTACGAGGCGGTCACCGGCCGCCCGCCGTTCATCGGTACCAACGGCTTTGCCGTAATGATGGCGCACCAGAGCACCCTGCCGGTGGCACCCGCCGAATTGCAGCCGTCGATCGGCGGGGAACTGAACCGCGTGATCCTCAAAGCTCTCGAAAAGGTTCCGGACCGCCGTTTTCAGAACGCTGCCGAGTTCCATGCCGCCCTGGAACGGGCTGAGGTGCTCGCGGGGGCCGGCGCACTCCCGCGGCCGATCACCCGAACCTGGAAGATCGCCGCAGCCGCCGCGGCCGCCGGTATCACGCTTGGACTTTGCGGGCTCGGAGCATGGGCCGGGCATTGGGCAATGCACCGCGGCGCTCCGGCGCCGGCCGCGAAAATCGCCATGCCGGTCTCGGCTCCGCAGGCGCCGCCTCCCGTCGTTCCGGTCGCCGCTCCGCCCGTACTTCCGGCCAGCCTGTCGGAACCTCCGGCGGAAGTGGAGAAGCCGCCAGTCCCTGTCCCGCATCGCGCCGCGCGCCGTGTGCCGAAGCGCGGAAGGCCGGTATTTCGCCAGGCCGCGGTTTCGCACCTGGAGGTAAGCCGCGCTGTGCCGCCCGATTCCGCGAGGACGGCCGCGTCGCCCACTCCGGCGCCCGCTTTGCCGCCGCCGCCCGCAGCCGGCCCGCTTTCAGTCACCGGCGCCGCACCCGTGGCGCAGGCCGTGCCGGAACCGGTCCAGCCGAAGCGCAAGAATATCTTCCGCCGTGCACTCGGCAAAATCTTTGGCCACCGGGAAACGCCATCCGCGCAGGCCGCCGCACCGAAGGGCGATTCCACCGTCAAGCCGTAGCCAGGAACCGGATCCTCACTCCTCCCGCAGGGCGGCCGTCGGATCGAGCGCCGCCGCGCGCCGGGCGGGTAGCCACGACGCCAGAGCCGCGATGATCAGAAACAGCCCAGCCGTCACGACGAACGTGAGCGGGTCCGTCGGCTTGACGCCAACCAGCAGGCTGTTGATCCAGCGTGTGAGAACCAGCCCCGCCGCCACGCCGATCGCGATTCCGGCGCCGCTCAATTGCAGCCCCCCGCCCACGATCAGCCGGAAGATCCCGAACGGCGCCGCGCCGAGCGCCATCCGCACCCCGATCTCCGCCGTGCGCTGCCGCACCACCGTTGCCAGAACGCCGTACAATCCGACCGCCGCGAGCAATGCCGCAATCGCCGCGAAGGCGCCGATCAGCAGCATCGAAAACCGCGTGCCTGCCTGCGCTTTCTCCACCAGCACGCTCATCGGCTGTAGCTCCGAAATCAGGAAGCTCGGATCGAGCTTCGCGATCTCCCGCCGCACCTCGCCCGCCAGCGCTGCCGGATCTCCCGCCGTGCGCAGCGCCCAGCGGTTGGCCGCGCCGTGGCTCAGATATCCATCGGTAAAGTAAATCTGTTCGCGCCCCAACTCGGCCAGGGACGATTCCCGCTGGTGCTCCACCACGCCGATGATTTCGACCGATTCGGGTTCCGGCGTGCGGATGCGAATAAGAATGCGCTTCCCGATCGCCGATTGGCCGGGGTAGGCCTTCCGCGCCAGAGTATCATCGATGACTACAAGCTGGCGGTCCGGTGCATTGTCCGCTTCCGTGAACGTGCGGCCGGCCAGTAGCTTCGTGCCCATGGTTTCGAAATAGCCGGGCAGCACGATCTGAAAATCCACCGCCTGGAAGCGCGAGGGGTCGCTGCGGGCGGCCTCCAGGCCCCAGCGGATCGGGCTGAAGCCGCCGGAGAGCGGGAACGGAGTCGTCGCGGTTGTCCTGATGACGCCGGGCACTGCGGACAGACGTGCCTGAACCTCGCGAAGCCGCGCGGCGCGTGCATCCGGCGTGCGTGCCGGGCGGCCTCCGAGCAATTGGAAGGTGAGCAGGCCGTGCGCGTCGTAGCCCGGGTCGATCTTCTGTAAGGCGACGAAGCTGCGGACCATCAGGCCCGATCCCAGCAGCAGCACGAAGGAGAGCGCGACCTCCGCCACCACCACCAGGTTGCGCAGCAGTCCGCCACCGGCGAGTCCGGAGGTGCGGCCGGCCCCGCGCAGCAACTGCAGCACGCCCGGCCGTGACGCGCGCCACGCCGGCGCAAGTCCGAACAGGATGGCCGCCCCGAGGCCGGCGCCCGCCGCGAACAACAGCACCGCAAGATTGATCGAGACCGTATCGAGGCGCGGCAGGTTCGCTGGCGCGATCGCAAGAAGTTGCCGGATCCCTGCCTGCGCCAACAGCACACCCAGCACCGCTCCTGCCGCCGCCAGCACCAGGGCTTCGGCCAGCATCTGGCGCACCAGGTGCCACCGGCTTCCGCCGAGCGCCGTCCGCACCGCCAGTTCCCGCTGCCGCAGGGAAGCCCGCACCAGCAGCAGGTTGGCGACGTTGGCGCAGGCGATCAGCAGCAGAAACGCCACCGCGCCCATCAAGGCCAGCAGCGCCGGGCGAACCTCTTCGACGACGTGCCGCTTCATCGGCTCCAGGCGGATTTGGAAGCCCGAGGTGCGCTCGATCAGGAAATTCCGGCGGATTTCCGCGGAGATCGCGTCCGCCGATGCCTGCGCTCGCTCCAGGCTCACGCCGGGGCGGAGCCGCCCGATCGCTCGCAGCGACACCCCGTTGCGCTGCGCATTGTCATAGGCCAGGCGCGCGGCGCTCCAAAAATCGGGGCGCCGTTCGATATTGGCGTCCGAGGGAAACAGCAATTCGAATCCCGGCGCCAGTACGCCTACAATCTCGGTAGCCGGCGCGCCGGGCAGCGAGCGGCCCAGGACATGCGGGTCGCCGCCGAAGCGTCTCTTCCAATAGTCGTAACTGAGGATGACCATGTTGGGCAAACGCGGCGGGGCGGCCGCGGGCGCGGCGGGATCCGGAACCGGCTGCGGCTGTCCGTCGCTATCGCGGAAGTCGCGTCCCAGAATCACGCGAGCCCCCATCAGGTGGAAGAAATTGGTGGTTACGGTCGCGAGGGTGACCTTTTCCGGAGTGCCGTCTTCGCGCGGTGCTACGAAGCGGCCCGTGAAGAGGGCGCCCATCTCCTCGAAAACTCCGTTGGTCCCGTTGCGGACATCAAGGAAATCCGCATTCGAGAGCGGGAAGTCTTTGACCGCCCGCCGCGACATATCGGAGATCGCGAAAACCAGGCGATCCGGATCGCGGTAGGGCAGCGGCTTGAGCAGCACCGCCTCGGTCACGCTGAAGATCGCTGTGCTGGCGCCGATTCCCAGGGCGATCGTGGCGATGGCCGCCATCGAAAACACGGGACTCTTGCGCAGCGTGCGCACGGCGTACGCGAAATCTTGTACTGACACCGGATTTCCCCCTCCTGGTTGCTTCTAGCAGCTAACCAGATCAGCTCGAAGCTTGCAAGGGAATTTTGACGGGCGTACCATGCAAACGTTTCGTCGCTGGACTGAGTCTAAGAGCCAAATGGAACAGCTTCTCCGCGACCTTCGCTACGCGCTGCGCGTAATGGCCGGTCATCGGCTCTTCACCGCCATGGCTGCTCTGTCGCTGGCTCTGGGAATCGGCGCCAACACCGCCATTTACAGCTTTCTGGACTCCATCCTGATGCGCGCCCTGCCGGTGCAGGATCCGGAATCGCTGGTGGTGTTCAACTGGCGCGCTCCCGGCAAAACGGATCCTCCCGTCGCTCACTCGTTCAGCGGGAGCCTCTATACCGAACCGGGCGGAGGCGTGACCAGCGGTAACTTTCCCTATCCGGTATTCGACCTCTTTCGCGAGAACAGCCCCTTGTTACGCACGGTCTTTGCCTTTCGGAATGCCGGGCGCCTGAACGTGCAGATCCAGGGACAGGCGGACCTTGCCCAGGCCCAATATGTCTCGGGAGGATACTTCAGCGGACTGGGAGTTCCCCCGGCAGCCGGACGGCTGATCGATAAGTCGGACGATGGAGCCGGGGTGCCGGTAGCGGTCCTGAGCTTCCGCTACGCGCAAAAGCACTTCGCCGATCCTGCCAATGCCGCCGGCCAGGGGATCCGGCTCAACGATTTGCCGTTCACCGTGGTGGGTGTGGCTGCTCCGGGCTTCTTCGGTGTGAACCCAGGAGGGGAACAGGATATATTTCTGCCCCTGCGTGCGAGCGTGTCGCTCAACCTGCGGTACTCGGATGAAGAGAAGACGAAATATACCGACAATCATTTTTACTGGCTGGAGATGATGGGCCGTTTGCGCCCGGGAGTGGCACTGCCGCAGGCTCAGGCGGCGTTTGCGCCGGCGTTCCACAACTTCGTCGCCTCCACCGCCGAAAACGCCAAGGAGCGTGCCCAACTGCCCGAACTGAGACTGAAGGAAGGCGCCGGCGGATTGGATTCGCTGCGCCGCCAGTTCTCGAAGCCTCTTTATGTGCTGATGACGATGGTCGGGCTTATCCTGGCGATCGCCTGCGCCAACATTGCCAACCTGATGCTGGCGCGCGCGGCGGGCCGGCGTCGCGAAATCGCCGTCCGTCTCAGTTTGGGCGCTGGACGGATGCGGATCGTTCGGCAGCTTCTAACCGAGAGCGTCCTGCTGGCGGCCATCGGAGGCGCAATGGGTGTGGCTTTCGCCTCCTGGGGCATTCGCGCCCTTACTTTGCTAATCGGTAATGGGCGCGAGAACTTCACGCTCCATGCCAGCTTGAATTGGCATGTTCTCGGCGTCACCCTGGCGCTTTCGCTGGCCACCGGCCTGCTCTTCGGACTCGCGCCGGCATTTCAGGCGACACGTGTCGACCTGGTTTCGGCGCTCAAGCAGACTCGCGCCGGACAGGTTCGCCTGCGGATCCGTTCCTGGCTCAAATTCAGCCTGAGCCAGGCGCTGGTGGTCTCGCAAATCGCCATTTCGCTACTGCTGCTGGTGGCCGCCGGCCTGTTCGTCCGCACCCTGATGAATCTGAATTCCATCCAACTCGGCTTCAACAGCGAGCGTCTGCTTCTGGTCACTCTCGACGCCTCACAGGCCGGATATAAGCAGGAGGCGCTATTCCGGTTCTACTCCAATCTGACCGACGAAATGGCCGCCATTCCCGGAGTGCGGGCAGTCACGCTCTCGGATTACGCGCTGGTGGCCAATTCGCGAAGCGGGACGAGCGTGACCATCCCCGGACGCACCGATAAGAACCTGCACACGTCGGTGATGAACGTGGGGCCGGCATTTTTCAGCACCATGCAGATCCCAATCCGGTTGGGCCGCGAGATCACTCAGCGGGACGGGGGCTCCGACCGTGTCGCAGTGGTGAACGAAGTCTTCGCCCAGCATTTCTTCCCCGGCGAGAATCCGATCGGACGCCGTCTTCAGCTGGGGGCCAAAGATCACAGGGATATCGAGATCGTCGGAGTCTCGAAGACCGCGCGCCTGAACACGCTCAAACAGGAGGTCCCGGAGGTGGTCTACGTGCCGTACCAACAGGATCCGTGGCGCTCACTGGGGCAGGTGGTGTTCGAACTGAAGTCCGCCGGAGATCCGATGGGTGTCGCCTCGGCGGTTCGCCAGGTCGTACGGCGCGCGGATGCGCGCATTCCGATCTCGGACGTCGTCACGCAGGAAAAGCAGATCGATCAGACGATCGTGCAGGAGCGGACCTTCGCCACGTTGTGTACCGCGTTCGCGGTGCTCGCGGTGCTGATCGCCTGCATCGGCCTGTATGGAACCATGGCCTACAGCGTTGCCCGGCGGACGAATGAAATCGGCATCCGGATGGCGCTCGGCGCGGAACGCCGCCGCCTCATTTGGATGGTGTTGCGGGAGGTTCTGCTGATGGCTGCCGTGGGGCTTGCGATCGGGCTGCCGGTTGCGTTCGCTGTTTCGAAACTCGTGCAATCTTTCCTGTTCCAAATGAAGCCCAATGACCCGGCCGCGATGATCGGGGCAGCGCTGCTGCTGATCGTCGCGGCCGCGGTCGCGGGATATGGTCCGGCGTACCGGGCGGCCCGGATCGATCCCTGGACCGCCCTCCGGGACGAATAAAGCACCGTGGGGTAGGCTTTAGCCGGCTTTCAGCCTGCGGACTCGCTTTCAGCGGGTCCAGCCGGACTGGAGTCCGGCTGCAGGCAGGAGTGCCTGCCCCACATAGGCTTTCGGATATTGCTCAGAGCTTCCGGCGCGCCACGCTAGTTGAAGTTCATCCCGCACATGCCGGGATTGCTGCACCGGCCGCTCGGGCAGGTTGGCATCTCCGACGCCTTTGGCGAGCCGTTGGCGTGCGCCGCGAAGGTGGAAAGCTCCTGCTCGAGGTGCTTCTGCCCGCAGGAGGGGCATTCCAGCTCCGGCACGTCGGAGGTGCGGCGCACCAGCTTTTCAAACTTCGTTCCACAATCCTGGCAGCGATATTCGTAGATCGGCATAGCAAGTCCTATTCCAATATTAGATTACAAATGCGGTCCATCACGCCACGCACGTCGGCGGTATGGCCATTGTAGTTGTTCACCAGGATGGAAAACGCCACCCACTTCCCGTCCGGCGCGTTCGATGTAGCCGGAAAGCGCGCTGACGTGCGAAAGCGACCCGGTCTTGGCGTGGACGCGGCCCGCCGCCGGAGTCCCGCCGAACCGCGAGCTCGAGCGTGCCGTCCACGCCGCCCACGGGCAGCAGCGAAAGCCACGCGTCGCGCTGCGGCGTCGTCCACATGTAGCGCAGCAGTTGCACCACGGCAGCCGGCGTCACCAGGTTGAGCCGCGCCAGTCCCGAACCGTCGTGGAAGGTGTACGCTTCCGGATCGATTCCCGCCTCGGTGAGGAAGTCTTTCCGCTCCTCGGTCCCCGCTTCCAGGCTGCCCACGTTGCGCCGCGCCCGCGCGACCGCCCGCAGCGCAAGTTCCGCATGCAGATTCTGGCTGACTTTGTCGGTCACCTTCAAGTCTTCGATCAGCGGCGCGGAAACCAGCTTCGCCAGTTCGACGCCCGAGACGGCGGGCGCAGGCGGCGCCTGCTTCAAATCCTCGACCGACGCCGGGTAGAGGTGCCGTGCCGACACCCCGCCCTCGACCGTGATTCCACGCTCTTCGAGCGCTTGCCGAAGCGCCATCGCGGCATACACGGCCGGGTCCTCGACGCCGACCGGCATGTCGAAGCCGAGGTCGCGCAGCGGGATCGTGCCCCAGACACGCGCCTGCCGGCTGCCGGGAATACGGGCGAACTCAATGCGCCGCTCGGTGCCGGGTGCGGTGGTGCGGACCTGGTTATCGATCCGGTAGAACTCGATGGCAGGGCTAAGCGAGATCGCTGCCAGGTCGCCTTCGCGACTTCCCGGCCGCACCGTGATGGTCTGGACGTTGTCGTTCAGGGTGAGAGCGGAAATCGGCGGGCCGTCGTCCGATTCCGGATCTTCGATGCCCCAGCCATCGGGGTAGGGCTCCCAGACGTAGCGGGTATCGTCGCCCACAATCCCGCCTTCCACCCGCTTCACGCCGCGGGCGGCAATCTGATCCGCCAACGTCTCGATGGCTGCCAGCGGATTGCCCGGCGGCGCGTTCATCCGGTAGGGCATGGCGCGGCCCGAGAGATTGGGATCGCCGCCACCCACGAGCCGCAGCGGGCCGCGAATCCGGCCCTCGGAATCCGGCAGCGCGTCGGCCACCACGCGAGTCTCGAAAGTGTACCCCGCACCCAGCCGCTCGAGCGCCATCGCGGTGGTGAAGAGCTTGGTGTTCGAGGCCGGCACA
Organism: Terriglobia bacterium; assembly: GCA_963796675.1. GTDB lineage: Bacteria > Acidobacteriota > Terriglobia > Bryobacterales > Bryobacteraceae > CAWCDJ01. The sequence continues at coordinate 172,777 of CAWCMS010000003.1, read as the reverse complement.
AAGTAGCGGTCGGGGTTGGTCTCGTAGAGCGTCTTCCCGCTCTTCAGGTCCACCACTCGGATACCCCAGAAGGCCGTCCGCGCGACAGGCGAGGAGGAAATCAGCCGCTCGATGCTTTCCGCCAGGGACCCCGCGGAGGTCTGGGGCGCCAGCATCGCCAGGGCCAGAAGGGCCGGCAGCCAGGATCGCCTCATCTGCCCGTCACTTTCGATTCCAGCCAGATCAACAGGAGCAGCGCCATCACCATCAGGGTGCCCAGCCAGCGGGATCAGAATCACCACTCCGACGCCCAGGGCCTCCGCCGCGTACCCCAGGGTGGCGGGAGCGATCAGCCCGCCGAGCAGCGCCAGGGAAAAGATGCCGTTGAAGAAGCCGGGATGGTAGTACGGGAAACGGCGGCCGATCGCTTCGGCCACCAGCGGGTAGATGCTGGCGTAGCCCGCGCCCAGGAAGAAGGCTCCGGTCGTGGCACCGAACCAATTATTCGTCGAATAGAGGATCAGGCAGCCGAACAGCGCCGAAAGCACGCTCCCGATCAGCAGGCGGCCGTGGCGGACCCGCGAAAGGATCGACACCGCGCCCAGCCTCCCGGTCATCAGGAAGAGCCAGTAAAAGGCCAGAACCAGCAGCGCCGTCTTCGGGCTCAGGCCCACGCGGCGGATCAGGAACAGCGGCAGCCATCCGGCGATCGACCACTCGTTGCCGAACTGAAAGAAGAGCAGGAGCGCGAACAGGACGGCGCCGGGACTGCGGAAATCCTTCAGGGCTTGGCGCAAGTCCGCATTTGCCGTCCCCGTACCGGCAATCCGGCCGCCCCTCGCATAGAGGACAGCGAACCAGGCCGGCACCACCGCCATGAAGATCAGGATGCTCGGAACGGTGTAGGCATAGAAGGTGCCGGCCACCAGCAGGGTCGCGGTCAGGCACCCCAGGCCGTACCAGATGCCGCCCCGGTTGACGGTAGCGGCCGCCGCTCCCTGGTAGGAACGGGAAATGGCGTGGAACAGGCTGACGTTCAGCAGGCCGGCCGACATTCCCAATACCAGCAGGCCGGCCACCCGCCACCACTCGGACATCGGCGGAGAAACCAGCGCCAGGTACACCAGGGCCACACAAGCCAGTGAGCAGGCGGACACCAGCAGGAACGAGATCCCCTTCTTCGCCAGTACGGGACGCGCCACGGCCGATGCGGCGACAATGCCGACCGCCAGGCTCAGAAAGTAGTTGCCTACCGCGGTGAAGTCGGCGGGATCGCGGTGATAGCCCCAGGCGGGAAGGATCGCACCCAGCAGAGCCATCAGGAATCCGGAAAGGAGAAATCCGGCCAGTGCCCGGCCGGCGCCTGTGCCTACCGCGGGGTCCACCTCCGTTTTGACGGAAGCTACACTCACAGTGTTCGATTGTACCCCGTGCGGCAAGGCCGGTGGAAATCCCCGGCCGCTTCTGTGGAAAACCGTAGGGGGGCTCTCCCGAATTCAATAGATTAGAGGTTAGTTACCTAATGATATCAATCACTTACGGTTGGCACACCACTTGCAATTGGAGGGATGGGTTTGGTTCAGGGAATTTTTTAGAAGCTTTGGTTGAGTTGCCTCTGTCTGGGCTTGTCCGTTTCCCCCACTCCGGATTCCATCTGCCGGAGTGGGGCTTTTTTCTGCCTTTTCCTCGTCTGATACACTGATTTCTTCACACCAACATGGGACTCTATGCGCGGTGGATGGACCGGTGGGAGCGGAAGCTCGCATCGCGCGATTCAAACCGGGTGGTCCGCCCTTTAGAATGGGGCACCGATTGGCTGCATTCGATCGGCTTCCCTGCCTGTCCGGCCGATGCGAATGGCGATGCGCCCGAGTGTGTCGAGCGCTTCGCGGTCCATGCAGTGGCCGAATCGGACCGCTTCTATTCCTACGAGCCGGTGCGCGACTACCAGTTGCGCGACGGAATGCTGACCTTCACCAGTCCAGCCGAGACCCGCTATCCCGAAAATGATCGGGTGCATGCCTCCTGGTTTCCGGTCGCGGGCAAGGAAAAGCGGGCGCTCGTTGTGTTGCCGCAGTGGAACTCCGGCGCGGATGGCCATGTGGGCCTCGCGAAGCTCCTGAACCGTTTCGGTGTGAGTGCCTTGCGGATGTCGATGGCGTACCATGCCGAACGCATGCCGCCGGAACTGGAACGCGCCGATTACCATGTTTCGAGCAATGTGGGGCGCACCATCCACGCCTCGCGGCAGTCTGTGCTCGATACGCGGGCCTGCCTTGACTGGCTCCAGCAGCAGGGCTACGAGCGCTTGGGCGTCCTCGGCACCAGCCTGGGCTCCTGCATGGCGTTCATCGCCGCGGCACACGACCCCCGGGTCTCGGTAGGCATCTTCAATCACGTGTCGATGTACTTCTCGGACGTGGTCTGGACAGGGCTTTCGAGCCAGCATATCCGTCGCGGCTTCGGTGACACCATCACGCAGGACGACCTGCGGCGGTATTGGGCCATGATCAGCCCGGCGAGCTATCTGAAGCGGCTGCAGGGCCGGTCGATGCACAACCTGCTGATCTGGGCGCCGTACGACACCACCTTTCCTCCCGAATACTCGAAGCAGGTACTCTCGGCCTTTCGAGAGCTGGACCTGCCGCACCAGGTATTCACTCTGCCATGCGGCCACTACACCACGGGTCAATTCCCCTTCAATTTGATTGACGGTCTGGCAATGTGCCGTTTCGCAGCCCGCTACCTCTAGCGAGGCTATACCGTAACCCTAACAATGCATGGGCCTTATTTCTGGATCTACAGAAATCCATATTGACAACATGCAAAGTGCATGCGAGCATGTAGGCATCACTGGAAAAGGAGGTGGTCCAGAAAATATGGAAAGTAGTAAACGACCGCGAGAGGTGGCCGACTGTTAGAGTCGACGTTCTAAAGTAGCCGACTCCGTCCAGTGGCGGGGTCACGTTCCTGTGGACCGGCTTGCCTCTCGTGCCGGCTAAGCCTCAGGCTTAATCCAAGGCTACCTACCCCCGTGGCCCTCGGGTCACGGGGGTTCGTGTGTTACACTGGAAATCTCGAAAGGACTCCGCGTTAGAAATGAAGGCTGGTATTCACCCTGCTTACAACGAAATCAATGTGATCTGCGCCTGCGGCCACACCTTCAAGACCCGCTCCACGCACAAGGGCGATATCCGTGTGGAAATCTGCTCCTCCTGCCATCCGTTCTTCACGGGCCGTCAGAAGCTGATTGACACTGCCGGACGCGTTGACCGGTTCGAACGTAAGTACAAGGCTACCCGCGGCGCCAAAAAGGCTCTCAACAACTAGAGTCTTCGCCACAAAAAAATTTAAGGGCCGGACTACCGCGAAGGTAGTCCGGCCCTTATCGATTTCTGAGCGCCGATTACTTCTTATCCGGACCCGGCGGGGGCGGACGATGATCGCGGTCCCGCTTGCGCTGGGCGTCGCGCTCGGCCTGCCACTTGTCATAGAGAGGCAGCTGTGCCGGCTGCATGATGGCCCGAACCTCGGCCTTCTGCTTTTCCCAGATCGCGCGGCTCTTGGCGCTGCCTTCCTTGTGCAGCTGGTCGAATTCCTGGCGGGTCTCGTCGTAGATGCGGTTCAGCCCGGCAACCTGACTATCATCCAGACCGAACCTCTGCTTCTGATCGGCGATGATTCGCCGGCGGGCCTCTTCCGGGTCGAGCTTTGCCGGCGGGCGTGCAGCCGGCGCCTTGGCAATCACAGTGACGGTGTAGAGGCGGTCGCCCACTATCCCGACCAGGGCACCACTAGCGAAAACGAGCAATAAAGAGAGCAGCGCGGACTTGGGCATCGCCTTGGATCACTTCCCGAGATCACCCGGATCGAGACGCACCGGCCCGACGATATCGGGCGCATCCACTGGATTGGCGTCCGCGAGGGCTTCGATGTAGCTCTGGTTGGCGTAGGTCGGATTGTTGTGCGGCATGGACATGTAAACGCCCAGCGCAATAGATAAAGCCACGGCGGCCGTGGCCAACGCATTGGCCATCCGCCGGAAAGAGAACGTTACCTTCTGGCGCGATTCGATCCGCTGCCAGAGATTCGGCATGAAGTTGACGCTCGGCTCCGGCGGCCGGCAAGCACCGGCGTACGCCCGGAACAGCTGGTCGAGCCCCTGATCGTCCCTTCCGCGATTGAAATCCATAATCCCTCTAACGCCAAACCGCCATTAACTGGCTGCTTCCTTCTTCTCCCCTTTTTCCGAGGAGCCGAAGGCTTTCAGGACCCGCTGCCGTGCCCGGAAAAGCCGGACCTTCAGAGCATTTTCGTTGACCTTGTAGATCTTTTCAAGCTCTTTCAACGAAAGCCCTTCCACTTCCTTCAACATCAATAAGATACGGTCAGCCTCCGAGACCGCTCCAAGGAGCGAATCCACAGCTTCCCGCACCTTTTTCTGGTGCTGCTCGTCCTGATCCACCTTGCCGCCGGCCACAGCATCGGCCATCATGACCTGCTGTTCCGAAAGATCGGACATCCGGTATTCCTGGCGGCGCCTCTGCTTGCGAAGGTAGTCGTAAGCGGCATTCACCGTCAGCCGATACAGCCATGGCTCAAAGACCTCTGCCGTCCGTAACTGATCGAGGGAAAAATAAAGCCGCAGAAAGACTTCCTGTGCGACATCCTCGACATCTTCCGGACGGGCGATCAAACGGGTGATCGTCCCCAGAATCCGCTTCCGGTAAGCCAGTACGACTTCATTAAACGCTGCGCTATCACCGGCTTGCGCCCGTTTGATGAGTTCGAAATCAACCAGCATGCCGCACCGTTATGGCCGGCATCCGTCAACGGACCTTTGTTCCGTCTGCATAGGCGTACCAGCAATTAGACAGGTTACAAACCTTTGGGTGGAAACGCAAAAACCACTACCGACCCCCCACTGTAGTACAGGATCGCCCGTAGCGGAACCCCTTTTCCGCTACCGGAGTGCCGCGAAACCGTCCCGCCGGGTCTGGTAGCCTGGAAGTATATGCAGTTTTCCGAATCGATCTTCGCTGCGCGCTTCCAAATTACGCGCCGGGATCTCGAGGGGTACCTGGCCGACGCGCTCTCCCAAGGCGGCGATTACGCGGACCTCTATTTCGAGTATCTGCAAACCAGCTCCATCAGCATCGACGAATCCATGGTGAAGAGCGCCGCGCAGGGCGTGTCCACCGGAGTCGGCGTGCGGGTAATTTCCGGGGAACGCACCGGGTATGCCTATAGCGACGACCTGTCGCCGGAGAAGATCCGCAAAGCGGCCGGAGTGGCGGCGCATATTGCCGCAGGCCCGGCCAAGGTCGACCAGTTCAGCCTTCAGGATGCGCGCCTGCACAATCTCTACCCCGTGCTGGTGGCGCCTACCGAAACCGCGTTCGCGGAGCGCGTCGAACTCGTTAAGAGGGCCGACCACGCCGCACGCACCTACGACTCCAGGATCTTCCAGGTGCAGGCCATGTACGCCGACAACCTGCGGCACATCATGGTGGCGACGAGCGAAGGCGTTCTCACCATCGACCGCCAGCCGCTGGCGCGGCTCAGCGTCTCCGCACTCGCCCGGCGCGAAGGCTCCGCACCGCAGCGCGGCCACGCGGGCGGCGGCGGACGTGTCGAACTCGGCTATTTCCTCAACGAACATACTCCCGAGCAGTTTGCCCGCGAAGCGGCGCGCGAAGCCATTGCGATGTTGGACTCGGTGGATGCACCGGCAGGCGAAATGACCGTAGTGCTGGGGCCCGGCTGGCCCGGGATCCTGCTGCACGAGGCCGTCGGCCATGGCCTGGAGGCCGATTTCAACCGCAAGGGAGTCTCGGCCTTCAGCGGGCGGATCGGCCAGAAAGTGGCAAGCGAACTCTGCACGGTGATCGACGACGGCACGATCGGCAGCCGGCGCGGTTCCCTCAACGTCGATGACGAGGGCCAGCCCACGCAGCGCAACGTACTGATTGAAAACGGCATCCTTCGCGGCTACCTGCAGGACAAGCTGAGCGCCACGCTGTTGAAGTCCGGCTCGACCGGCAGCGGGCGGCGCGAGAGCTACGCCCACATCCCCATGCCGCGTATGACCAACACCTTTATGCTGGCGGGCGAAAGTGCCCCGGTGGATATCATCCGGTCGGTACCCAAGGGTCTCTACTGCGCCAATTTCGGCGGCGGCCAGGTGGATATTACCAGCGGCAACTTCGTCTTTTCGGCCTCCGAGAGCTACCTGATCGAAGACGGCAAGCTGACGCGCCCGGTGCGCAACGCCACCCTGATCGGCAACGGGCCGGAAGCCCTCAAATACGTCAGCATGGTGGGGAACGACCTGAAGCTCGACGAAGGCATCGGCACCTGCGGCAAGGAGGGCCAGAGCGTCCCGGTGGGCGTGGGCATTCCGACCATCAAGATCGACCGCATGACCGTGGGAGGCACCGCGTGAACCTTCAGGAACTGGCGAACGACGTCATACGGCGAGCGCTCGCGGCCGGCGCGACCGGTGCGGAGTGCACCGTCTCCGAAGGCGACGAATTCTCCGCCAATGTGCGGATGCGCGAACTCGAGCAGCTCAAGGAAGCCGGATCGCGAGCCGCGGGATTGCGTATCCTCCGGGGGCGGCACACGGGCTCCTCGTACACCTCGGACCTTTCGGCGGCGGGGATCGAACGGCTGGTGAAATCGGCCGTCGAACTGGCCGACGTCACTACCGAAGATCCGCATGCGGGGCTGCCTGATCCGGTGGACCTCGGAAGTCTTTCGGGCGACCTCGAACTCTACTCCGAGGAAGTCGCGGAGCTCGAAACCAACCTCAAAATCGAAAGCGCCCGGACCGCCGAAGCCGCCGCGCTTTCGGCCGATCCGAGAATTTTCAATTCCGAAGGCGCTTCGTTCGATAGCAACGTAGGGCGCCACGTCTTCGCCAATTCGCTCGGATTTTCGGGTGAATACCGCACCAGCTACTGCTCGCTCAGCACGGTGCCTGTGGCGCGCGACGGCGAATCGATGGAGCGCGACTATTGGTACACCATGGCCCGCGATTTCCGCGGCCTGGAATCTCCCGAAGAGGTGGGCCGCAAGGCCGCCGCGCGTGCCCTGCGCCGTCTGAAACCGGTGAAGGTATCGACCCAGAAGGTGCCGGTGATCTTCGACCAGAACACGGCGCGCTCGCTGCTCGATAATATTTTCGACGCCGTGCACGGCATGGCCGTCTACCGGCAGGAGTCGTTCCTGGCGGGCAAACTCGGCGAGAAGATCGCGAGCGAAAACCTGACGGTGGTGGACGACGCCACGATTCCGCGGTTATTCGGGACCTCGCCCTTCGACGATGAAGGCGTGCCCTCGCGACGCACGGTGGTGATTGAACGCGGCGTGCTGAAGAGCTACCTTTTGAACAGCTATGCAGCACGCAAGCTGGGCCTCAAAACCACGGCGAATGCAGCCCGCGGACTGGCGGGTAACGCCGGGATCGGGCACGGGAACTTTTACATCGAAAAGGGCGTCCAATCGGCGGAGCAGCTGATCGCGGGCGTGACGGACGGGTTCTACGTGACGGAGCTAATGGGCTTCGGTGTCAATATCGTGACCGGCGACTATTCGAGAGGAGCGGCGGGTCTGTGGATCCGCAACGGCGAGTTGACCCACGCGGTATCCGAAGTGACCATCGCCGGCAACCTCAAGGAGATGCTGGCGGGTCTCGAATCGGTCGGCTCGGACCTGGAGTTCCGCGGCTCCATGGCCGCACCCACGCTCAAAATTGGAGAGATGACCGTTGGCGGCAAATAAGACCGTAGCTGAGAAGAAGCAGGCGGGAATCCCTCCGGTCGCGATCGTGATCGGAGTGGTAGGGATTCTGGGTCTGGCGGGGTTTCTGTATCTCAACCATGAGGCGAACCGTCCGGCGGCTCCTCCGCCGCCGCTCACCGGGGCCGCGAAAGATTACGTGAAGTACCTCAGGTTTGTGTCGGCAGACGGCAAGAGCGGCGAGGCGCCGGCCATGCAGGCGCACGAGAGCTATCTCAAGCAATCGGTGGTCGAAATCACCGGCCACCTCCAGAATACCGGGGATCGCGTGCTCGATGTCGTCGAGATCAACTGCGTCTTCTTCGATCTTTCGGGCCTGGTGGTGCTGCGGGAACGAGTGCCGATCGTCAGTCGCAAGATGGGCAGGCTTTCGCCAGGCGAGACCAAACCTTTCCGGTTGGCTTTCGATAATGTCCCCGATAGCTGGAACCAGGCGATGCCGCAGATGGTGATCGCCGGCATCGAGTTCCAGTAAGTCAAGGGGCGTCAGGTAACCGCCGCGCTATCGCGCGGCTTGGGCAGTCCGGGAGGACTACCCTACCTTCTCTATCTGAATTGTCATCTGGCTGTTATCTCCCGTAGACGGCCCGCATGTTACGCTGCGCGGCATGCTTCGATTTTTCATTTCATGGCTATTTGTGTGCGCCATTGGATTCGCGCAGTATGACGCGTCAGTGCTTGGCACGGTCCGCGACCCCGACGGACTCGCGGTCGGCAGCGCCAAAGTGACACTCGCCAACCTGGCCAACGGCGTACGCCAGTCTGCAGTTACAGACGGCAATGGTAATTACGAATTTCTCAATGTCCGCATCGGCGAGTATTCTCTGACCGCCGAAAAGCCGGGATTCAAGGCTTCTACCGCGGAGCGTTTCACGGTTACGGTGAATGCACGTCAACGCGTCGACCTGCGGCTCGATGTCGGAACCGCAACAGAGAAGATCACGGTCACCGGGGCGGTCCAGGCGCTCGAAACCGATTCGAGCGACCGCGGCGAAGTCATCGCGTCCCGGGAAATCACGAACCTCCCTTTGAGCGGCAGGTCGTATGCGGATCTTACTCTACTGGTCCCCGGCGTCCGTAAGTCGCAGCTCGAGGACGGGACGCTGACTCAGCGGGACGCTTCTTACAACGTCAACGGCCAGCGCGCCGAATCGAATAACTTCGTTCTCGACGGAATCGATAACAATGCTTACGGCACGAGCAACCAGGGATTCTCCAACCAGATCGTGCAGATCAACCCGGATGCCGTGGCCGAGTTCCGTGTCGAGACCAATAACTTCAGCGCCGAGTACGGGCATGCTTCCGGCGCGGTGATCGTCGCCACCACCAAGAGCGGCACCAACCAGCTCCACGGCTCCGCCTGGGAGTTCCTGCGCAATACGGATTTGAATGCGATTGGATTCTTCCAACCCACCGGCGGCGTGAAGCCGAACTTCAATCAGAATCAGTTCGGCGCATCGGCGGGCGGGCCTATCAAAAAGGACAAGCTCTTCCTGTTCGCGGATTACGAAGGCTTGCGACGTTCGCAGAGCCAGCTCACCTTCGCCACGCTGCCCAGCATGGACCAGCGCCAGGGCATCCTGGGCACGGCGGTAGTGAATCCGCTGACCGGGGAGACCTACGCGAACGGCGTAATTCCGCAGTCCGTCATGCTGCCCTCTTCGATCGCGATTCTCAATGCGCTGCCGGCGCCCAACAATCCGACAGCGGTGAACAACGCCAACAACTACGAGTCGCTGCCCAAGGGGACTTCGACCGACAACAAGGGCGACTTCCGCGTGGACTACTACGCCAGCCAGAAGCTGACCGCCTTTACCCGCTACAGCCATCGCGTGGATGACCTCTACGTTCCCGGCAACATTCCGGGACCGGCGGGCGGCAACAACAACGGCAACGTCCACGTATTGAACAAGCAATTGGACCCCGGGATCACCTACGTCTTCAATAACACTTCCTCGCTCGACGCGCGGCTGGGCTTTAGCTGGGTGGAAGGCGGCAAGACTCCGCTCGGCTTGGGACAGACGAGCCTGCTGGTGGGCATTCCGAATCTTCCGACCGACCCGCGGGTTGCCGGCGCGCTGAATTCGATCAGCGTGGCGGGCTTCGACCAGTTCGGACGGCAGGGCTCCAATCCGCAGTTTCAAAATCCCTTCTCGGTCAACCCCAGGGTGAGCTGGTCGAAGATCGCCGGGCGCCACACCATCAAGGTGGGCTACGAATATTTACGGCTCGACACCGCGATCGATGACTTCAACCCGGCTTACGGCAACTTCCAGTACAACGGCGCCTTCAGCAAGGTGGCCGGATCGAGCCTGCCTTCGGCCGTACAGACGCAGGTTTGGGGCCTCGCCGATTTCCTGATCGGCGCGCCCAGTCACTACGAGCTGAATAATCTCGCGGTGGTGGATTACCGCCAGTTCATGCACTTCGCCTACGTGCAGGACGATTTCAAAGTACTGCCGCGCCTGACGCTCAATCTCGGGCTGCGCTACGAATTCGCGGCGCCGCAGTGGGTGGCGGACAACCATCTGGCAAACTTCGACCCGGCCACTAAATCGCTGATCCAGGCGAAGTCTGGCAGTCTGTACGACCGCTCGCTGCAGGATCCGCAGACGCACAACTTCGCGCCGCGCATCGGCCTGGCCTGGCGCCCGTTCGACGAGAAGACCGTGATCCGCACGGCGTACGGCATCAGCTACCAGCAGTTCAACCGGCTGGGCGGCGAGAACCTGCTGGCCTATAACGGACCGAACATCGTTGACGCGCAGATCGACCAGGTGCCGGGCCAGGGAATCTGCGCCTCGCCCAGCGCTCCCGCGCAGAGCTGTTTCCGGCCGACCTCTTTCGGCTATCCGGATAACTTCGCCTCGCCCACGAATTTCGATCCGCTGCGTGCGCAGGCCCGCTATATCCCGAGGAACAATCCCACCGGCTACGTAGAAAGCTGGCACTTCACGGTGCAGCACGAGATCGCCAAAGATCTGGTGCTCGATGTGGGCTATGTGGGCAACCGCGGCGCCCACCTGATGATTCTGGCGGATTACAACCAGGCAGTGCCGAACCAGGCGGGGCAGAACCTCTCGCTGCAGGCGCGGCGTCCGGTTCCGAACTTCGCATACATCGAAGTGGCGTTCGGCGCCGGAAACTCCTGGTACAACGCTTTCCAGACGAAGCTGGAGAAGCGCTTCTCGCACGGCCTCTACCTGCTGAATTCGTTCACCTGGTCGAAGGGGCTCGACGACGCGCCGGGGCACCTGGAAGCTTACAACGGCGACCAGACGCGCGTGAACTACGCGAACATCACCAACGACAAAGGCTACTCCAACTACAACCAGCCGCTCAACGATACCTTCTCTCTGGTTTGGGATCTGCCGTTCGGCAAGGGACGCCATTTCGGCCCGAACGCTTCGGGCCTGCTGCAGGGCGCCTTTGGCGGCTGGCAGATGACGGCCATCAACACGGCCACAAGCGGCCTGCCGATCAACCTGACCTACAGCCCCAGCTCGCAGTTCCAGGTGAGCACCGCGCCGAATTACCGTCCGAACGTCTCCTGCAACCCGGTGACGCCGGAGGGACAGCGGACCACGCTCAACTATCTCAATAAGTCATGCGTATCGGTGCCCACCGATCCGAGCCAGCCGTGGGGCAACGCCGGCCGCAACAGCCTGAAGGGCTACCCGTTCTACCAGCTCGACCTGGGGCTGCACAAGCAGTTCGGCCTGTGGAAGGAGAGCTACAAGCTGGAGTTCCGCGCCGAAGCGTTCAACGTTTTCAACCAGACGAACTTCCAGGCGCCGAACAGCAACATCAGCAGCTCGGCGTTCGGGAGCATTACCTCGGCCTTCCCCGCGCGGCAGTTGCAATTCGCGGCGAAGTTTCTGTTCTGACTAAGGGTGGTAGACCCCGTGGGGCGAACTTCAGCGCGCCAACGAAAAGCGGGCTGAAGCCCGCTGCAGGCTGAAGCCGGCTGAAAGCCTGCCCCACCAGCGCATCACCCCGCGAACGGCGAAGCGCCCTCGTCTCCATACCACCGGTACGATTTTTCCGTCCGTCCGAAGCGCCAGCGCTGCGGCGCCGTAGTCTCGAACCAGTCGAGCGCCTCGGCCTCGGGTTGTGGGCGCGCGGCGATCGCGAACGCTGCTTTCAGGGCTGCTTTCTGTTCCGCGCCATACGCCTTCGGGTCCACCGATGCGAAGAGCGCGGTTCCGCTCCGCGCCACCAGGTCGAGCCACTCGCCGGTGACGTTCCATGGGACGGCCGGCGTGATCGCGACACAATCGGGGTCGGCCGCGAAGAACCGGTTGTGCTGCGGCAGCCGGAAGGCCAGCGTGTTGACCCCCATCTTGCGGGTGCGCTCCCATTCGCGGCCGCTCGTATCATCGCCGGTACGCTGTGCCTCAAAGAGCCCGGCGCCGAGGTGTCCGATGGTATTGCAGCCGAGCAGCAGGCCATCGCCCGCGCCCTCGCGCAACGTGCGGTACAAGGCGCCGATGATCTCGGCGGTGGTCCGGCTGCGGTCCGCAAAATGCCAGCCGCGATTGGTCAACTGCACGCCCATCTGGAAGCCCCAACGGTCGTAGATGTCGTACGTCGAGAAGTCGTGCTTGATCAGCTCGTAGCCCCACTCGCGAATGCCGCTTACGGATTGGCGGATATGCGCAAGCACATCGGGGACGCTCGGGTCGAGCACCGTCATGGGCACACGGCGATTGTGTCCGGCGCGCAGGCGCCAGCCTTGCGGGACATCCTCGACGGTAAGCAGAGGGCGGATCCAGATGCCGGGGCGAGCGCCGTGCTTCCGCATGTCGGCAGCGAGGCCGGGCATGTCGGGGAAGCGGTCGTTGCCGTGCGAGTTGGGACCGGCGCCATCGGGATTTGGATTCCAGCCCATATCGATCACCATGAACGGGCGGTTCGGTTCGCCGGCAGCGGCTTCGGCCAGAATTTCGGAGTCGCGCAGCACCTCGGCCGGGCCGAAGTTCTCGCCATAGGTGTAATACCAGTTGTTGCCGCCATAGAGCGGGCGCGCGGCGAGCCGGGGCTTTTCGCACAACAGGCGGCATAATTCGCGCAAGGTGTCGACCGCCGCGCGGTCCGGGTGCGGCGTGGTCGCGCGGACCACCGCGGCTTCGAGCACGCGACCCCCCGGCAGGACGCCCGAGCCGCCGTTACGCAGGTCGAGCCAGAGCGAGATGCCCGCCGGGTCGGCCTGCCAGAAGCAGACCGCGGCGGCGCCGGTCTTCACGCCATACCCATGGGCAGCGCCCGGCGCGGCGGCCGCAAAATACCACGGCATGGGACGCTCGGGGACGGAGGTCCGCCATTCGAGATCGCCGTAGCTGCGCTCCCAATGATCGCCCAGGTAGCGGAACTGTTCGGACATCGCGCCGCGCCAGCGCAGGCAGACGTGCTCGACCTCCGCCGCGGGCGCCGAGATCGTGACCGGCACCTCCGAGTGGTCCCCGGCGCGCCGCGGTTCGGCCGTGACCTCGACGCCGGCGCCTTGCCATCGCGAGCCGGAAAGCGTAAGGGCGGTGCGGCCGGAAGCTCCGTGCAGGCTGACCACGTCGGGCCGGCGGAGTACGTCGACGCGAGGAATGGCGCGCGTCGGAGTTGACGTTTGCGCCAGGGCGAGTGGCGCGGCGGCAGCGCCCAAAAAGGATCGGCGTTTCATCAAGCCGATTGTCTCACCGTGCCGGAGTCCATGCTGTCACGGCGATATACTGGCGTGGTGGCCGATTACCAATTGACACGCCGCGCGTTCGTCGGTGCGATGACCGCGCTCGGGCTCTCCGCCGCAGAGGACGGGTGGATCGAACTGTTTGACGGGCGCAGCCTGAAGGGTTGGCGACCGAGCGAGAACAAGGGCTCCTGGAGAGTAGTGGATGGGCAGCTGACCGCCGATGGCCCCCGCTCTCATTTGTTTTACGAAGGTCCGGTGCATGGCGCGGATTTCCGTAATTTCGAGCTCGAGGTGGAAGCGCTCGCGCGGCATGAGTGCAACTCCGGCGTCTACTTTCATACGCGCTACCAGGAATCCAACTTCCCGGAGAAGGGCTTCGAGGTCCAGATCAATAATACGGCCACGGGCGAAGGCACCTATCGCGAGCGCAAGAAGACCGGCTCGCTCTACGGCCTGCGCAATATCTATCGCCAGTTCATTCCCGACGACCAGTGGTTCAAGATCCGCGTGGCGGTGCGCGGCAAGAACGTGCAGGTGCGGCTCAACGACATGCTGGTGGTCGATTACACCGAGCCCAATCCGCCGGTGATCCCGGCGGGCGGCGAAAAGGAACGCTTCCTCGACCACGGCACGTTCGCCCTGCAGTGCCACAACAACGGATCCATCGCGAAGTTCCGCAGCGTGCGCGTGCGGCCGCTGCCGGACGATACGCCGACGCCGGGGCCGATTCCCGTGGCCGACGACCTGTTCAGGAAGATCATCGATATCGGCCGGCACAACATCCCGATGGTGGATTACCACGTGCACCTGAAGATGGGGCTGACGCTCGAACAGGCGCTAGCCAAATCGCGCCGCGACGGCATCGAGTACGGCCTCGCCATCAACTGCGGAAAGGGATTCCCCACCGAAACCGATGATGCCGTGCGCGCCTTCTTCGAGAGCATGAAGGGGCAGCCCTGCTTCATCGCCATGCAGGCCGAAGGGCGCGAGTGGACGCAGATGTTCTCGCGCAGCGCGGCCGCGATGTTCGACTACATCTTCACGGACTCGATGACCTGGACCGACAATCACGGCAAGCGCATGCGCACGTGGATGCCCGAGGAAGTCGGCACCATCGCCGATCCGCAGGAGTTCATGGATACGCTGGTGGATCGCGCCGTCGGGATTCTCGAACACGAGCCGGTCGACATCTATGCCAACCCGACCTATTTGCCGGACCAATTGCAGAAAGACTACGAGACCCTGTGGACGGATGCGCGCCGCAAGAAGGTGATCGATGCGGCCAGGCGAAACGGCATCGCGATCGAGATCAACAACCGCTACAAGCTGCCGAGCCCGTCATTCATCCAGATGGCGAAGGCGGCGGGGTGTAAGTTCTCGTTCGGGTCGAACAACACCGGGCCGGCCGACCTGGGCCGCTGCGAGTACGGGATCCGGATGGTCGAGGAATGCCATCTGGTCTGGCAGGATTTCTTCGTGCCCGGCGCTTGGGGTCCGAAGGCGATCGAACGTCGCGGCCAGGCCTTGAAAGCATAGGTCTCTGCCCGCGAGAGATCTTGCCCTTTCGCACGCGCTCCCTCACGGTCGCGCCTCTGTGTCCACAGCGCGGCCGTCAGGGAGCGGGTGACTTGCTACTCTTCCCGCAGCGCCGACATCGGTTCCACGCGCGAGGCCCGGAAGGCCGGCCAGTAACTGGCGATGAGGGCGACCAGCGCCAGCAGCACCACCGCGCTCGCGAGCGCTGCCGGGTCGTACGGCTTCAAGCCGAATAACAGGGCGCCCGCGGCTCTTCCCGCCCAGAGAGCCAGCCCGGTCCCAATCACTAGGCCGAGAGCAAGCAAAACGACCGCTTCGCGAAGCACCAGCCGGATGATGCGTCCGCGGTCGGCGCCCAGTGCCACGCGGACGCCGATTTCGTTGCGGCGGCGCGCCACCATGTAGGCGATCACGCCATAGAGGCCGAGGGTCGCGAGCGTAGCCGCCAGGCCGCCGAACACTCCCGCCAGGATCGCCATGAGCCGGTCGCGTAACAGCGACCTCTGGATGGTGTCCGAGAGCACGTGGAACTCGAGTGCGATGGCCGGATTGGCCTGCGCGATGGCCGACTTGAGACTGCGCTTGATCTCTCCCGGAGGAATGGCGCTGCGCACCACGAAGGTGATCTCGGTCCCCGGGTCGTCATCCTGCCCGGTCGAATAATACGCCACCGGCAGGAAATCTTCGCGCACCTCGTAGTATTTGGCATTGCGCACCACACCGATCACCTGGTAGATCGGATCGGGTTTGCCGGCAGCGCCCTGGGTCCGGTACGACCGCCCCACCGGGTTGCCTGCACCGAAGATCCGGCGCGCGAAGGCCTCGTTGACGATCGCGACTTTGGGCGCGCTGAGCGTGTCGCGCTCGTTGAAGTCGCGCCCGGCGATGAGGGCGGTGCCCATGGTCCGGAAATAGTTCGGGCTGACCCGGTTGAAGAAGCAGTCCTCGTGCTTGGCCGTGGACCCGTCGGCCCAGGTGTTTTCGTCCCAGCCGCCTCCGTTGATTGGCATAAGCAGGACCTGCGCGGCCGAGACCACGCCCGGTGTTGCGCGGACGCGGTCGAGGAGGTCGCGATGTACCAGCGGCAGGCGGTCTTTGGTGTAATGCGCCGGCTGCAGGCCGAGGTTAATCGACGTGATGCCTTCCGGCCGGAAGCCCGGCTCCACCGCGAGCAGCTTTTGCAGGCTGCGCACGAAGAGCGTGGCGCCCACCAGCAGCACGAGGGTCATCGCTACCTGGGCCACCACCAGGGCGCGGCGCAGTCCGAAGCGTTCGCGGCCGGCGGTGAGTCCGCGGCCTCCGGCGCGCATGGCGGCGGCTGGAGCAATGCGCGTGGCACGCAGCGCGGGCAGCAGGCCGAACAAGAGGCAAGTTCCCGCCGCAACCAAGGCGGTGAAGACCAGGACGCGGAAGTCAGGCTCCAAGCCGACGAAGACCGGATCATTCGGATCGCTCAGAAACGCCACCAGGCCGCGGCTCAGCGCCTGTCCGATCAGGACACCCAGGGCCGTGCCCAGAACGGAGAGCAGCAGGCTCTCCGCCATCAATTGGCCGATCAGCCGGGTGCGCGACGCTCCGATCGCCTGACGAATGGCGATTTCGCGCTCGCGGACGCTGGCGCGTGCCAGCAGCAGGTTCGCCAGATTCGCGCAGGCGATCAGCAGCACCAGGCCGGTAGTCGCGAGCAGCAGCCACAGCGGCGATTCGTACTGGCGGCGCAGGTCCGAGACGCCGGTTGCGCCCTGCGTGACATCGAGCTTGTTGGCCAGGTATCGCTTCGCGTCCTCGGGGCGGTACGAAGTGGGGAGCGTCGCCTGGGTGATGGCCGGCGAGGCGACGCGAAGCTGCGCACGGGCTCGCTCCACGGTCCATCCCGGCTTGAGACGCCCGATCACGGAGATCCACCAGGCAGTATCCACCGGGATCCGTCCCTTGCCGTCCGCGAAGAAGAACCGGTCGGCACATAGCGGCACGGCGATATCGAATTGGTGACCGACTTCGACGCCGAAGAAGCCGCTCGGGGTCACGCCGATGATGGGCGCCGGCCTGCCGTCGAGCGAGACCGTGCGGCCGAGTACCCCCGGGTCGCCGCCCAGTTCGCGCTGCCAGAAGGCATAGCTGACGACCGCGCCCGGCGAGCCGCAGCCGACGCGGTCGTCTTCCGCCGTGAAGGTGCGGCCGACGATCGGCTGCACGCCGAGGGCGCGGAAGAAGTCGCCGCTGACGAACAGGCCTTGCGCATAGCGCACCTCTCCGGCGGCCGCCAGGTTGAACTGGGTCGAGCTCCAGGCGAACACGCCGGAGAATGCCTGCTGCCGATCGCGGATCTGCTCCCACTGCGCGTAAGTGAAGCGGGCGCTACGTGTGGAAAACCAGCCGGAGCGCATCGAGCCGCGGGCAAAATCGACGTAAGCCAACTCTTCGGGCTTCTGCACTGGAAGCGAGCGCAGGCGGACAGCATTCACCAGTTGAAAGATCGCGGTGTTCGCGCCGATCCCCAGCGCCAGCGAAAGCACCGCCACGGCTGCAAATCCCGGATTCAGCCGAAGTTGCCGCGCCGCGAAGCGCAGATCCTGCCACACCTGTCCTGTCATGAGCTCGCCTTTCGAGGTTTCGACGCCGGGCGCCCGGAGATGGTTGGGAAGTTTACCGTCTCGAGGCGAAAAAAATTGAGTACACCGGATTCTGGCGGCATCCGGGTTGGCGACCAGGGAAATGCATACTCGTCGCAGACCTGCGGCGTCAGCCCGCATTCGGAGCAGAATTGCGCGCGGAGCCATCTTGTGGCTGCTGCTGCTCGTGTCGCTCAGGGTGACTCCCGCCCAGAGAGGAGGAACGGATCGCCTATCCGCTCCGGTGCTCCCCTATCCCGATCCTGCGTTTCGCGGACGGATCGGCCGAACCACGAGCGACTCGAAGGCGGACTTCCCTCAGCCCGTCTCGGCACCCAAGGGAGCGCCGAACGTTCTGCTGATCATGACCGATGACGTGGGCTTCGGAGCCTCGAGCACCTTCGGTGGCCCGATTCCCACACCCGCACTCGATACGCTGGCGCGAAGCGGTCTCCGTTACAACCGGTTCCACACCACCGCACTGTGTTCTCCCTCACGCGCCGCGCTGATCACCGGCCGCGAGCCGCACAATGCCCATACCGGCATCATCATGGAACGCAGCCTGGGTTATCCGGGCTACGATTCGCTCCTTCCGAAGAGCGCCGGTAGTGTGGGCGAGATCCTCCGCCAGAACGGCTACAATACCGCATGGTTCGGCAAGGACCACAACGTCCCGGCATGGGCCGGCAGCGCCGCCGGACCATTCGACCTGTGGCCCTCCGGACTCGGTTTCGAATATTTCTACGGGTTTCTGGGCGGCGATGTGAACCAGTGGGATCCCACCGTCTTCGAGAACACGACGCCGGTCGAGCCCAAATTGCGGCTCTCCGGCGAGGCCAGGCAGAACTATCATCTCGATGCCGATCTGGCCGCCCAGGCGATCCACTGGATCGAACAGCAGCGTTCCTTGGCGCCAGCCAGACCCTTCTTCGTCTATTACGCACCCGGCGCCACGCACGCACCGCATCACGTTCCCAAGGAATGGATCGCGAAGTTCAAAGGCCGGTTCAACCAGGGCTGGGATCAGCTTCGTCAGGAGACCTTTCGGCGGCAAAAGAGCCTCGGGGTGATTCCGCGGAACGCCATTCTCACCCCGCGGCCCGCCAACCTGCCCGCCTGGAACTCGCTCGACGCGAGGCACAAAGAGCTCTTTGCGCGGATGGCGGAAGTATATGCCGCGTTCCTGGCCTACGACGATGACAACATCGGCCGCGTGATCGACGCCATCCGTCGCGAAGGCGAACTCGATCGCACGCTGGTGATCTTCATCGAGGGCGACAACGGCAGCAGCGCGGAAGGCACCCTGCAAGGCTCCGCCAATGAATTGGCGGTCCTTGGCAACGGCGAGAAGGAGAGCTTCGAATATCTCTACTCCATCAAGGACGAATTGGGCGGACCGATGTATTACAATCACATGCCGGTCGCCTGGTCGTGGGCATTCGATACCCCCTTCCAATGGACGAAGCGCTACGCGTCGCACTTTGGCGGAACGCGCAACGGCCTGGTGATGAGCTGGCCGGCCCGCATCAAAGACGCCGGGGGACTGCGGCAGCAGTTCCACTACATTACCGACATCATGCCGACGATCCTCGAAGCCGCGGGCGTCGGAGCGCCGGACATCATCAACGGCGTGAAGCAAATGCCGATCGATGGCATATCGATGGCTTATACCTGGGACGATCCGGCCGCGAAGGACCGCCGCACCAAGCAGATCTTCGAGATGTTCGGAAACCGCGCCATCTACGAGGACGGCTGGATGGCTTCGACCACGCCAAGAGTATTTGCCTGGGAACCCGAGCCCAAAGGGCTCACGCCCGACAGTTTTCAGTGGGAGCTCTACAACCTCAACGAAGATTTCAGCCAGGGGAACGATCTTGCCGCCGGCCACCCGGCGAAGCTTAAAGAGTTGCAGGAGCTGTGGTGGGCCGAGGCGGGCCGCAACAACGTGCTGCCGCTGAATTTCAGTCCGCAGGCAACGGTGGAAGCGGTGTTTGAGCGGCCCAGTCTCACACGAGGCCGCACCCGATTCACCTACCACCAGGGCACGGTACGGATTCCAGAAGGAGCCGCTCCGCCGCTCAAGAATACTTCCTTCTCGATCACCGCGAAGATTACCGTTCCTCGCGAAGGTGACGGCGGCGTCATCGTCACGCAGGGAGGCAGATTTGCCGGGTGGGGGTTGGTGCTGCTCGATGGACGGCCGGTTTGGGCGTACAAGCGGTCGCAGCAGCCGGGGGCGGGAGTTCGCCTGTCGGCTCGCGACCGCCTGCAGCCCGGCGACCACACGCTCAAAGTGGACTTCCTTTATGACGGCAAGAAGGGAGAGGTGGGCAAGGGCGGAACCTACGTTCTGACCGTCGACGGCAAGCCTCAAGGGGAAGCGAAGATCGACCGCACCGTTCCTTATCTGTTCTCGATCGACGAGACCCTGGACGTGGGCGAGGACCGTGGGACGCCGATCCTGGAGGATTATGCCGCCCGGATGCCTTTCCGCTTCGATGGCAGCATCGCCTCGGTGACAATCGAACTCAAGGGCGCCGGGAAGTAGGCTTACTGCGGCAGTGCCGCGGTGGTTTCGGAAGAGCGGGCGCTTTCGTTGCCCGCGTGATCGACGGCGGCCACGGCGTAGCGATACGTCTTGCCCTTCTCCACATTTCGGTCGCTGAAGCCGGGAACCCCAGTGGCCGCGATGCGCGCCCAGTCGCCTGCGGGCGCCGCGCGGTAGACCCGGTAGCCTGCCAGGTCCGATTCCGAGTTGTTGTCCCAGGAGAGCTCGATCGAGCCGGATGCGGGAATGGCGTGCAGTCCGGCAGGCGCCGCCGGCGGGAAAGTGTCCTGCGGGTTGATGGTCAGCGCGGGGCTGAGGTTGCTTTCGGCTTCGTGCCCAGCCGCTACTTTGACCACCCGCTGGATTACATAGGCGTAGAAGGTGCCAAATTGGGAAGTCGTGTCGGTCCACTGCTCCTGGTTGACGTCGGCGACCTTCACGAAGTCCGTTTCCTTGCCGGCGCGGCGGAAAACGCGAAACTCGCCGGGGGCGCCCTGCCAGGTCAACAGCACGCCTTGGGCGGTCGCTTTGGCCTCGGCCGCGGCGGGAACAGCGGGCGCAGGCACGACCGGTACATTGACGAAGTTCGACCACTTCGCATCTTTGCGGTTCGCGCCAATGACCCGGACGCCGAGGGTGACTTCTTTTCCGATCCATCCCGAGGCAACGATCTCGACGCGGGCGTGTCCACTTTCGACGGGGACCGTGGGGACCGGCTTGGCCTGCTCCGCCCACGCCGCGGCCGAGAACGGCTCGATGTCGGCTGTGCCCGCGCGCAGATCGACTTCGAGCGGCGAACGGATTTCGATCCCTTCGGTGGTCATGGTGGGAAGGGAGAACTGAACCACGATCCGGTCGCCGCGTTGCAGGGCCGCGAGGTCATTGACGGCGGCAGGGACGTTGGCCAGAGGCGGCAGCGGGTCGCCCATGTACCCGCATCCGGCGGAGAACAGGGCAAGCGCTAACAGCGCCGGAAGAAATCGCTGCATCAAATTTCAGGGTAACAGCATTGTGGGGCGGACCTCCCGGCCCGCCCGCTTTGGATTTCGTTACTGAATGGTGAGCGAGTAAGCGGCGGAGCAGAACTGGCGGCCGCCGGCGGTGGCGCAGAGCATCAGCGGCGAGGTGGAGGCCGCAGCGTCGTCG
This sequence comes from Terriglobia bacterium, assembly GCA_963796675.1. Lineage (GTDB taxonomy): Bacteria > Acidobacteriota > Terriglobia > Bryobacterales > Bryobacteraceae > CAWCDJ01. The sequence goes on along the minus strand of CAWCMS010000003.1, from coordinate 151,470 downwards.
GGGACCGCGACATTGATTTGTTGCACGCCCGGCACGTCCGGAGCATCGCCCGCATAGAGCGGCACGAGGTTCTGGCGTCCGCCGATCTGCGCGGAAACGATCGCACCCGTGGGGATCCCGGTGACGAAGATCTGGAGGATGCTCCCGGCCTTCGCTCCGGCGCCCGAAGCGTTCACGCTGTTGTCCTGGTTCAACACGCCGTTGGCGAAGATGGAGGGCCATGCCGGCGAGAGCGCGACGGTGGTCGGAGTGCTGCTCGCGCCGTCTACCGTGACGACCAGGTTGGCCGAGCTCTTTGCATCGAAGCCGGCGGGGACGCGCAGGTTGATCTGGCCGGCGCCGTCGTAAAGGATATCCGCGGCCTGGCCATCGAAGGTCACGCTGACGGCCTTACCCGCGAGGTTCGAGCCCATCACGGTCGCGAGCGAGCCCGAAACCAGGGGCGTCTGGTCAAAGGTCGCGGCGTTCACCACTTTGGAGACCACGACCGAAGGCGTGACCGGTGGCGTGGAAGGCTGCGACGGGACGGGCGTCGTGGAAGGTGCCGCAGCTACCGTGAGGGTCACGGGTACCGTAACCGTACCGGCGAGCGCGCCTCCCGAGACCACGATGTTGGCGTGGTAGGTGCCCGCGGCCGGCATATTTGGCAGGTTCACGAATGCCCGGACGCTGCCGTTGTTCTGGCCGCCCAGGTTATCGAGAGTCAGCCAGTTCGAGCCCTGCAGGTAGTTGACGGTGACCGTCCAGTTCAGGATGCCGCCGCCGCCGTTCTGCACGGGTACGTAGCCGGGCTGGCTGGTCATGGCTCCCCCGGCGATCGCAGTCAACAGGACCGGGTTGGGGAAGACCGAGAGCTTCGGGAAATAGGAAGCGTCGCAGTCGCCGACCGAAGTGCAGTCGGAGGCCGGGGTCACCGCGGCGAAACGCGGCACCGGCGCCGAGGTCGAGGCGCTGGCGATGGTCGAAACCGGGGCGAACGAGACCGTTTCGGTCGCAACCGTGGCGGCGGCGGTGCTCGCGATTCCGACGAAGCTGGGGAACTGGACACTTTCGGGAACGGCGGGATTGGCGTCCACCACTTCGTAAACCACGACGCCCGAGCCGTTGGTCAGAGCGACTTCGCTGGCGGAATTGAACGCGATGGCGCCGAGGGGCAATCCGCCGCTGCCGTCCGGGTTGGGAAACTGCACGCGGGCCAACAGCAGGCTGTTGCTGCCGGGGAGGTACGAGCCAACCGCCTGCGGCAGTCCGAGGTCGCCGCCCGAAGTGGGCACGGCCGCGGTCGAACCGGCCAGGAAGTCCGGTACATAAAGGTGAGCGCCGGCCGGGAAGCCGGTGTATTTCACCAGGAAACGTGTGCCCGTATCGTCGCTGCCGGAACGCGGCTGGAAGGCGGAGGCGAACCCTTCGGTGAGGCGGGTGGAGGCGAAGGCGGTGCCCGCGGCGAAGAGGTCGGACACGCTGAGCGTATCCGGCACCGGAGATCCTACGCAGGTGATGTTCCCTCTGTCATAGAAGGTGGCGAGAAGGCCCGGTTGGCTGTACGCGGCCACCAGTCCGGACGGGGAGGAGAGAAACCCGAAGGAGAGCGTCGACGCCAGGTGGGCCGCGATCTGTTGGGGGATCGTGGTCCCCATCTGGTACGCCGCGGCGCGGAGATTGGAGAGGCGGAGGCTGAGCTGGCCGGAGGCGGGTACCGTGAAGCTGAGGCCATTGAAGGCAATCACCTGGTTCGACACCTGCCCCAAAATCCCCGTGGGAACGAAGCCGGAGCCGTAATCGACCGCGAGAACTGCGTCCTGGGCCTGATTATTCGAGTCCACCCGGTTGGTGATGGTCACGGGAAGGAAGACCGAGAGGTTGCCGGAAAGCACCACGCCAGGGGTTCCGGAACAGGCGAGGACGATGTCCCCCAGCCGCTCAGTCAGGCCTTCCGCACGTACCGTGGTGGGCACAGCGGAGACTGCACAAGTCGCGGAAGCAGACGAGGTCTGGGCATAAGAGGCGCCGATCGTTAAAGCGAAAACGGCAAGCAGCCGGCGCGACTGGCCCCCGTTCCGAAAAAGGGATCCCATGCTGCCCAATTCTAGCCGATGTCAATCGCGAGTTTAACGGCGAATGCCGTACGAAGGGGTGAAATGCGGATTACCAGTCGGAATAAAGTGTCCCGTCGAGGCTGGTCTTGTCGGACCCGCTCTTGACGTCGAAGATCCCCGGCTGGGTCTGGTCGACGCTTTGGCTGGCGTCCTCCATGATGGTCTTCCAGGTATCGTTGGAACCGGTCATGGGGTCCATAGGGACATCGCGCAGGTAGCCGTCGCTCACCAGGTCCTGCAAGGACTGCGGGGCTTTCTGCTTGTCGTAGGTGTAGTTGTCGATGACCGTGCGCAGCGTGAAGAGGTTGTTCTTCAGGACGCTCTCCTTGGAACGGAGAATTGTCTTGCTGTAGATGGGGATGGCCATCGAGATGATGATCACGATAATGGTGATCACCACCATGAGTTCTACAAACGTAAAACCGGCGGCGCGCCGCAGCCGGGATTTACCATTCGGCATAAGGAGTCCCATCAGGCGCTTTGTCCTGGGTTTTGGTGAATACATTAAAGACGTTTTGTCCGCCCCAACTGCTTGATTTGGGGTCGTCCTGGTCGCTGAGCAGGCCCCATTCCCGTTTGCCGGTGAACGGATCGACGGGAATGCGGCGGAGGAACTTCATTTTCTTGCCGTCGGCGCTTTGGGCCAGTTTGACGCCGTCCACCAGTTGATCGAGCGACTCCGGGTAGCAGTCGGAGTCCTGCTTGGGCGGACCGAAGAAGCCCTGGTCACAGTTGTCCTTGTACTTGTCGATGGCGTTACGCATATCGTGGAGCGCGGCGCGGAGATCGCGCTCGCGTTCGGCACGGATCTTGGAGCGGGCCAGGGGAACCGCCATCGTGGTGAGGACCAGCATCACCGTAAAGGCGACGATCAGTTCCACCAGGGTGAGGCCGCGTTGATTCTTCCTGCGCATCGTTCTAATGGATGTTAACCGGCAGCAGAGCACTGGTGCCGCCGGAGGGCTGGCCCTGCGGATCGCGCAGGGTCAGGTTTTGAACTTCGATCGTGGTCGCGCCTTTGCCGATTGCCTGGAAGCTCAGCGTGACCAGGTTGCCCGATCCGGAAATTCCGAGCGAGCCGGCCGGCCGGTTGATCAGGATATTCGCGGTTCCCGCGTCGTTCTGGATGTTTTTCGTAAAGACCGGCTGCTTGCCGTCCCGCGCAAGCAGGTCGCCCGCGGTGGCATCGTTGAGGCGGAGGAACTTCGGGTCATAGTGGATCTGAATGGGGGCAGTCGCGGCGTTGGCCGCATTTTCCACCGAAAGCGTCACGCTGAAGGCGGTGTTTTGGTTGGTCTCGACGGCGCGCGGGTTAAAGAGCGCTCGTACGGCCCCTGCAGGGGTTTCCGGGGCTCCGGTAGCCGGCGGTGCCGTGGCGGGGGGAGCGGTCACGGGAGGCGCCGTGGTTGCCGGCGGGGCCGGCGGAGCGCCCGGGGTGGTCATGCCGGGAATCCCATTGACGGGCGTCAAGGTGGAGACCGGAGCGGGCGACGGGTTTTCGGACGTGCCCGTGACAGAGGCGGGCTTGGCGGGTTGGGGCGCCGGCGTTTCGCCCTCCGCCGGACCGTAGGTCAATTTGATTGTCTGTTGGCTGCCGACGGAGATGCCCTTGAGATTCTCGGGAGTGATCTCGGGACGCCGCACGATGTGCGGGATCAGGGCGATCATGAGCTCGTCGCGCTGGTGATCGTTGGTCTCCCCGGAGAACAGGCGGCGGAGCAGCGGGATGCTGGAAAGGCCGGGAATGCCGGTGATCTGCTTGCTGTCCTGCTGGTTGATCAAGCCGCCGAGTAAGCTCACTTCGCCTTCGCGCAGGCGGATATCGTGCGAGATCTTGCGCTGGCCGATGATCGGCTGGTTAATGCCGCCCAGATTGACCTGGCCGGTGACGTTCGAGATGTCGAGGTCGATGTGCATCGAGACGTCGCCGTTGTCATGGACCCGGGGCGTCATGGAGATGTTCACACCTACGTCGATGTAGGTGAACTGGGTATTGACCAGGGCGCTGACGGCTACCGTGGCGACGCCGGCCGAGTAGCTGCCGGTGGCGGTCGGTTCGCGTTCACCGATCTTTAGTTCGGCCTTCACATTGTCGATCGAGCGGATCTCCGGAGCCTGCATCACGCGGGTCTTGGTGTCGCTGAGGGCGGCTTGCAGCAGCGCGCTCGGCAAAACGACCGAAAAGTCCGAGGTCGACAGGTGCGCGAGGCTCGAGAGCGGGATGGCGGAGACGCCCGAAGCGGTGGTCGAGGAAGAAGAAGTATTCGAGTAGTTGGTGGAATTGTTGGTGTTCGTCGCCGAAGTGTTGCTGGTGGTGGTCTCCGCAATACTGGCGCGCGGCGTGAAGGCCACCGGCACGTTGAGGCCGGTGGAGGCCAGCGCGGCGGTGATCTGGCGCGAGAAGACGGAGCTGGCTTCGAGCACCAGGACGTCGACCACGACCTCGGAGCGCGGCTTGTCGAGATCGTGAATCATCTTTTCGGCCAGGGCGACCTGGTCCGTTTCGCCGCGCACGATGATGGCGTTCTGGGAATTGTAGGCCACCACGCGCTGCAGTTCGGCCACCGAGCGGACGGCGTTGACGATTTCCTGAAGCTCCTGGGGCGTGTTGATGTTGGAAAGATAGAACGTCTTGGCCACCATGTCCGCATATTCCCGGCGCTTATTGGGATTGTCGTTGGTGACGAAGATGGTGTTGGTCGAAAGCGGCTTCCAGTAGGACTTGGTCAGGACCGAGAGATAATCGAGGGCCTGTTCCAGGGTAGCGTTGTCGAAATCGACATTCACGTTCTTGGGAGGCGTCTGGTATTCGGGATCGAAGAGAACGTTGATTCCGGCAATCTTGCCGATGGTGTCGTACAGGACTTTCACCGGCTGGTTGTTGATCTTGATGTTGATCAGGTCGCGGTTGAGGGGCCGCAGTTCGGGAACCGGCTGCATGCGCTCGATCTGCTCATTGGCCGCCTTGCGGGCCTCCTCGGTGGGGGTGAGACCTCGATCTTCGGCGGAGCTGCCCTTGCCCGTGGATTTGAGCCTTCTCTGCTCCCGTTCGATCATCTGGCGAGTGACTTCCAGCTCCTGGCGGGCGATCTGCGAGCCGGGGTCGATGGTGACGGCCCGCTGAAACTGAAGCAGGGCATCGCCGAGTTGCCCGGTGGCGCGGATCTTCAGGCCGCGGTCGACATACATCTGACCGGCCTGGAACCGGGTCTTTTCGACCGCCATCTGGTAAGCGATTTCGGCCGGATCTTCGACCAGAGCCTTCTGATAGAAGCCAAGGGCCGTTTCCCAGTCCTTTTTCTCTTCGGCAATCCGCCCCTGGGCCAGATACTTGTCGCCCTTGCGGGTTGTGGCCTCCAGCGGAACGATCGGCACCAATAGCGCCAGCGCTACCACTACAGCAGTTAAGTGTTTGAAAAAAGACATGTTGACTCAGTCCAACCGGCCAGCCTGAGGCGCTATGTTAAGATGAAATGCCAATGCGCCGCCCGAGGATCGACCTAAAGTTATTGACGTATATAGGCTTCCGCGCGTGGAGAGGAAAACGCTGCGGGGAGTGACATGGCCTCGAAAGAACCGGGTCTCAAGACTCTCAGCGACAACCGCCAGGCCGGTCACAACTATTTTCTGATGGACCGGTACGAGGCAGGTATTGTCCTGACCGGCACGGAAGTGAAAGCGGCGAAGGATGGCAAGATCCAGCTCAAGGATGCTTACGGCGCCGTCCTCAACAATGAGGCGTGGCTGATCAACGCCCATATCAGCCAGTATTCGCACGGGAACCGGGAGAACCACGTCCCGGTGCACAACCGTAAGCTTCTGCTGCACCGGCGCGAGATCGATAAGCTGCTGGTGGAGACGCGGGAAAAAGGCCTTTCCCTGATTCCGATCCGGATGTATCTCAAGGCGGGCCGCATTAAGTGCGAGCTGGCCACCGCTAAAGGCAAGAAACTACACGACAAGCGCGAAGCCGAGCGCACCCGGACGGCGGAAGCCGAAGCGCGCGCCGAGATGCGCCGGCGGGCGTAAGTCCGCACTCCTTAATACACTGGATCGGTGGGCCGCTGGCGGATCTCCAGGCAGCCGCGGCCGGTGGGGAGCAGCTTGCCGGGATTCAGGCGGCAATCCGGGTCGAACATCGATTTCAGGCGTCCGATCGCCTCCAGAGTTTCGGGGGAGAAGAGGCGCGACATCAGTTCGTTCTTCTCCATGCCGACGCCATGCTCCCCGGTGATCGAACCTCCGGCGTCGATGCAATAGGTCAGAATCTCCTCGCCGGCGGCACGGGCCTTTTCGAGATCGCCCGGCACCCTGGGGTTGAACAGAATAATGGGGTGCATGTTGCCATCGCCGGCATGGAAGATGTTGCTGATGGTCAGCCCGCGGCGTTCGGCCACCTGGCCGATGAAGTGGAGGGTTGAGGCGATCTTGGTGCGGGGCACCACGCCGTCCTGCACGTAATAGGTCGGGCTGACGCGGCCGACGGCGCCGAAGGCATTCTTCCGCCCTTTCCAGAGCAGATCGCGCTCTTCGGGGGTGCGGGCCACGCGGAACTCGCGCGCGCCGCATAACAGGCAGGCCTCGCGCACCAGTTCCACCTGCTGTTCGACGGCCTCCCGCATCCCTTCGAGCTCGATCAGCAGGACCGCCGCGGCATCCATGGGGTATCCGGCATGGGTGGCCTCTTCGACCATCTGGAGCATGACGCCGTCGAGCATTTCGACCGCCACCGGGGTGATCGCGCGGGCGGTGAGCTCGGAAACAGTGCGGCCGGCGTCCTCGTTGGAGTTGTAGATGGCGAGCGCGGTCTTCACCAGTTCCGGCTTGCGCATGAGCCGGATGGTGATGCGGGTGACCAGCGCCATGGTGCCTTCCGACCCGGTAAGCAGGCCGGTGAGATCGTAGCCGGGAAGGTCGACCTCCTTGCCGCCGGTTTCGACGATACTGCCGTCGGGCAGCACCAGTTCGAGGCCGAGCACGTGGTTGGTGGTGACGCCGTAAGCGAGGGTGTGGGGACCGCCGGCGTTTTCCGACACGTTGCCGCCGATGGTGCAGGCGCGCTGGCTCGAGGGATCGGGCGCATAGAAATAACCCTGCCCTTGCACGGCCAGGGTAACGTCGAGATTGACGACTCCCGGCTGCACCACCGCCCGCTCGTTTTCGAGATCGATTTCGAGAATCCGGTTCATCCGCGAGAAGGCGATGACGATACCGCCCGCGCGGGGGATCGCGCCGCCGGAGAGTCCGGTGCCGGCGCCGCGGCCCACGAAGGGCACCTGGAACTCGCGGGCGATCCGGACGAGGCCCGCGACCTCGGCGGTGCTGCGCGGGAAGACTACCAGGTCCGGCTTATGTTTGTCGACGCCGCCGTCGTATTCGTAAAGGGTCAGATCCTCGGGCCGGTGGAGAACTCCGCGGGCGCCGACGAGGTCGATGCAACGTTCCCTGCAGCCTTCCGGTAGCATTCCCTACAACTTTAGCTCTTTCAGATATTCCCGGAAGGCGGCGCCGAGATCGTGCCGGCGCAGGGCGTATTCCACGGTGGCTTTGAGGAAGCCGAGTTTATCGCCCGCGTCGTAGCGGGTACCTTCGAACCGGTAGGCGTAGATCGGGCGGCTGCGGAGCAGGTGCTTGAGGGCGTCGGTGAGCTGGATTTCGCCGCCGGAGCCGGGCTCGATGGCCTGGAGAGAATTGAAGATCTCGGGCGTCAGCACGTAGCGGCCGATGATCGCGAGGTTCGAAGGCGCGACCGAAGCGTCCGGTTTTTCGACCAGGTCGCGGATCCGGTAGACGCGGTCGGAGGTACCGTTGTGATGTACCGGCTCGGCATCGATACAGCCGTAGGACGAGATGCTTTCGCGCGGCACTTCCATGACCGCCAGCACGGGAGCGCCGAAGAAAGCGTAGACGTCGAGAAGTTGACGCAGGCAGGGCGTTTCGGAATCGATCAGGTCGTCGGCAAGGACCACGGAGAAGGGCTCGTCACCGACCAGTTCCATCGCGCGAAGGACGGCATGGCCGAGGCCGAGCGCCTCCTTCTGACGGATGTAGGAGACGTTGATCATGTCCGAAATGCCATGGACGATGGAGAGCAGGTGCTTCTTGTTGCGTGACTCCAGCAGATACTCCAGCTCGAAGCTCACGTCGAAGTGATCCTCGATGGCGCTCTTGCCGCGCCCGGTCACGATGATGATGTTCTGAATGCCCGAGTGGAGTGCCTCTTCGACGCCATACTGGATGATGGGCTTATCGACAATGGGCAGCATCTCCTTGGGCTGCGCCTTGGTAGCCGGGAGGAATCGGGTGCCCAGACCGGCGGCGGGGAACACGGCCTTTCTGACTTTCGCTGGCATCCTATACAGTTTCAGGCCCCCACGCCCCCTTTCGCAAGCCACGAATTGTATTTCAGTAGTTCGTGTGCTATGTATAGGTACCTGGGAAAACTATAGCAATGGCATACGTTATCGCAGAACCCTGCATTGGTACCAAAGATACGGCTTGTGTCGACGCCTGCCCGGTCGATTGTATTCACCCGAAGAAAGACGAACCGGCATATGCGACCGAAGAGTTACTCTACATCGATCCCGTAGAGTGCATCGATTGCGGCGCCTGCGTGCCTGTCTGCCCGGTCTCGGCGATCTTCGCGCTCGACGACCTGCCGGAGAAATGGGACAGCTTTACCGCCCGCAATGCGGCGTATTTCGGGCGCTAGCGATTGGATTGGTTTCTACCGGCCCTTGACGGCTGCCGCTCGATGCGCGGCCGTCAGGGACGGTATGTTGCCGAGGCCGTGTCCGTTTCCCAAAGCTTGACCCAGCCGATTTTCACTCCGTTTTTTTCCTCCAGCCCCGAATAGACCTCATCGTAAATATACTTGGCCATGTTCTCGGCCGAAGGGTTGAGGACGTCGAACGGCGGAAAGTCGTTGAGCCACTGGTGATCGAGGCGGTCGAGCACGCTGTGTACCACGCGCTTGAGCTCGACGAAATCCACTAACAGGCCGATGGAATCGAGTTGCTCTCCCTGGACGGATACCTGGCAGCGATAGTTGTGCCCGTGCACGTTCTCGCACTTACCGCGATAGTTCCGCAGGGCGTGGCCGGCGGCGAATGTCTCTTCGATGGTGATCTCAAACATTGAAAAACTTCTCCACGTCTTCCAGACGGGTGGTGAATCCGTAATCCGGCAGGCTGTCAAAAAACACCTGGCCGTAACGCTGTTTCGTGATGCGATTATCCAGCAGGACCAGCACCCCGCGATCGGTCTTACTCCGAATCAGCCTCCCGAAACCCTGCTTGAGGGCGATGGCTGCCTGCGGAATCTGGTAGTCGTAAAACGGATTCCCGCCGTTCTTCCGGATGCATTCGATCCTCGCGTTGACGACCGGATCGTTGGGGACCGCAAACGGTAGTTTATCTATGATAACGCAGCTCAACTGCTCGCCCGGAACATCGACGCCCTGCCAGAACGAGGAGGTCGCAAACAGAACACAGTTGGGCGTGGTGCGGAACTCGTCGAGCAAAGCGCTGCGCGGGCCGGTGCCCTGCAGCAGAGTCGGATAGTCGATTTCGAGCGAGACCTTGTCGTAGACCAGGCGCATCTGCTGATAGCTGGTGAAGAGCACGAAGGCGCGGCCGCGGCTGTGCTCGAGAATGCGCGCGACTTCTTCGGCGGCCATATTGGTGAAGGCCGGACTGCGCGGATCGGGCAGCTGCTGCGGCACGTAAAGCAGCGACTGCTCCTGGTAATCGAAATGGCCGGGCACCACCAGGCTGCGGGCGTTCGCGAGGCCGAGGCGCTTCTCCACGTAATCGAAGCCGCCGGAGACGGCCAGCGTGGCGGAGGTCAGAACGACCGTTTCCACCCGCTCGAAGAGCTTCTCCGAGACGATGCCGGAAACTTCGATGGGGGTGGCCTGGAGGTAGCATCCGCGGCCGCGCTTTTCCACCCAGTAGACGTAGCGCTCGTCGTCCTCCTCCATGAGGAAGCGCAAGCCCTCGCTCAGTTCGGTGGCGCGGCGGAAGAGCGGCAGGATCTCCTCGGGCGGGTTCTTGAGCAGCTTGAGGTGCGAGCCGATCAGGTCGATGGCGGCGAGCAGGCCGGTGTAGATCTCTTCGTTGTCTTCGCGGAAGGCATCGCGGCCGTGGAAGGCGACGCGGCGCTCGGCCTCGCCGAACAGGGAGAAGAACTGCGTGGAAAGCTCGTCGAGCCGTTCCAGGATGCGGTCCAGCTCGGGCGTGCCGAACTTCTTCATGCGGCCGATGACGGCGATATCGCGGCGCAGTTCCTGGAAGCGGTAGTTGCTGATGGAGACGCCGAAGTACTGCGCCGCCACGTCTTCGATTTCGTGCGCTTCATCGAAGACCACGGCGTGGTATTCGGGCAGGATGCCGCCTTCGTAGTTTTCGTCGCGCAGCGAGAGGTCGGCGAAGAAGAGGTGGTGGTTGACGATGATGATGTCGCTTTCGATCGCCCGCTGGTGCATCAGGGTGATGAAGCAGCGCTCGTAGTTCGGGCACTTCTGGCCGCTGCAGAGGTCGGTGCGGGCGTCGACCTTGGCCCAGGCGGTGCTGCCCTCGGGGAGCGTCTTGATTTCGGCGCGGTCGCCGAACTCGGTGGTCTTTTCCCACTCGCGGATGATCTGGAAGTCGGCCACCTCCTCGAGGCCGTCGAGCACCGGCTCCTTTTCGGCATCGTAGATCTTCTGGCGGCAGGCGTAGTTGTTGCGGCCCTTCATGTAGCAGACTTTGAGCGGCCGGGAGAAATGCTGCTGGAGGAAGGGAACGTCCTTGAAGAAGAGCTGCTCCTGGAGGTTCTTGGTGCCGGTGGAGACCACGATGCGTTTGCCCGAGAGCAGGGCGGGGACGAGGTAAGCGAGGGTTTTGCCGGTGCCCGTGCCGGCCTCGACGATGAGGTGGCGCTTATCGGCGAGGGAAGACTCGACGGCCTCGGCCATTTCGACCTGCCCGGGCCGAAACTCGTAGTTCGGATGCCATTTGGAGAGCGTTCCGCCGCGCGAGAAAAACTGGCGTGCGCCTGCAGTGCGGGCCTGGGTTGGCATCTGGGTCTTTTCAGTTTAACAAGGCGACGGAACCGGGATTGACTTCCTTGGAGGTTTCTCTTACGCTGTTGGAGAAATGGCGCGCGGCCATCGTTCGATCTGCGGCCCGCGCCGGGAAAGAAGCTGTTCCATGTGTCTCCAACGCCGTTGCCTGGTGGGTCTCCTGATGCTCTTTAACGTGTTTGCGGCCGGCTTGTTCGCGCAGTCCAAGCCTTCGATCGCCGGAGACTATGCCGGCGTTCTCGGAGGTATGCTGCATCTCAAACTGCACATTACCGCTGGGCCCGGCGGGGCACTTAGCGGCACGCTCGATAGCGTCGATCAAGGCGCCAACGGGATCCCCTGCACCGATTTCCAATTCGACGGCAACTCTCTCAGCTTCCGTGTGCCCGCGGTCAACGGCACATGGAAGGGCACCATGAGTGCGGATGGCGCATCGCTCGCGGGCACATGGAGCCAGGGCAATGCGTTGGCTCTCACGTTCTCGCGTGACACCTTCGTGGCTTCCGAAAAGCCGTCTGCCGTGGATGGCATCTGGCTCGGCTCCGTGCAATCCGGCGGACGCGTTTTACGAGCGCAGATCCTGGTGAAGAGCGATCGCTCCGGCCGGGAATTCTGTAATTTCGAAAGCCTCGATCAGGTCGCGCCCGATTGGGAATGCGCCAGTGTGACGCTGAACGGCAGTGATTTCTCGTTCGAAGTGCCCAAGGTCCGCGGCCGCTGGAGCGGGAAGCTCTCGGCCGATGGCCAGACGCTGAGCGGCTCGTGGACACAGGCCGGCACGGTCCCGCTCCATTTCGCCCGGCAGACGGCCGCCGTGAAGGCTTCGCCGGTCGTTACGGACGCCGCCATGCCGCCGGTCAAAGCGGAGGAGCTCGAAGCTGTGCTGGATCGCGACCTTGCCGCCGCGCGCACGCCCATATTTCGCCCTGGCCCCCTTTCGGAGGGGACCGATGCGGGCGTGGTGGTCGGGGTGATTCAACACGGTGTGCGGCGTGTCTTCGCCTTCGGCACCGCCAAGCCCGATTCGATCTTCGAGATCGGTTCGATCTCGAAGACCTTCACCGGACTGATTCTGGCGCGCATGACCGCCGCGGGCGCAGTCAAGTTCGCCGACCCCGTGCGCGAGTTGTTGCCGCAAGGGGCGGTTCCCAAGCCCGCAGGCGAGGAGATTACGCTGCTCGATCTCGCGATTCAGCACTCGGGCCTTCCGCGAATGCCCGATAATTTCCACCCTGCCGATCCGCAGAATCCGTACGCGGACTACCATCCCGCGGATCTCTATCGGTTCCTCGCCTCGCACGGCGTCGGCAGGCCGGCCGCGCCCGAATTCCTGTACAGCAACCTCGGCTTCGGGCTCCTGGGGCAGGCATTGGCCAATCGCGCCGGCAAGAGCTACCCAGCCCTCCTGCAGGAAGAGATCGCTGGTCCGCTTGGGCTCAAGGACACCGTGGTATCGCTCTCCGAAGAGCAGAAGCGGCGCTTCATTCAAGGCCACGATGGCGAGCACCGACCTGCCCATCCCTGGGATCTCGACGCGCTGGCGGGCGCGGGCGCCATCCGCTCCACGGGCGCCGATATGCTCACGTACCTTGAAGCCCAGTTGCACCCGGAGAAGTTTCCCGCGCTTGCCGCGGCCATCGCGCAGACCCATGAGCTGCGCGCAACCGCCGGACCAGGCCTGCAAATCGGCCTCGCGTGGCTCTACGTGGAAAAGGGAGGATACTACTGGCACAACGGGGGAACCGGCGGGTACAGCAGCTACGCGTTTTTCGATCCGAAGAACGATTGCGCCGGCATTGTTCTGTTCAATACCACGGTCACGGGAAGCTTCGCCGACCTTCTTGGCACACACGTGCGGCAGCGCCTGACCGGTGAAGCGCCCGTGTCTTTGGATCGCTGAGGCCCGGTTATGGCTAAACCCGATTCGCTGGGCCACTTCGAGCAGTTGGTGCTTACCGCGATCCTCGGCTTGCGCGAGGATGCTTACGGCGTCACGATTCATGCAAGGGTTCAGGAGCTGGTCCGGCCCAGAAGCGTCGCCCTGGGCGCCGTCTACATCACGCTGGATCGGCTGGAGGACAAAGGCATGGTCGCTTCCTGGCTGACGGACCCCACACCGGAGCGGGGCGGTCGCGCGAAGCGATGTTATCGCCTCGAAGGGTTGGGGGAGCGTGCGCTTCAGGAGTCGGCGGTCACGGCGAAACGAATGTGGGACCAGATCGCGGAAATCTGGGGCAAAGAATGGGTCCGGCAATGGGGCAAATGAAGGAGAAGCGCCGCGGCTCCTCGCGAAGTGCGGAGATGATCGTGGCGATCCTCCTTCCGCCCGCCTGCCGCGAGGAGGTACTGGGCGACTTGCACGAGTGTTTCCGTTCCCGCTTGCGGTACGCGGCGGATGCCCTGTCCACCGTTCCGCTGGTGATCCTGAGCCGGATTCGCCGCACCTCGGAACCGCGGATTCTGTTGATCCAGGCCTTCGTCTCTTACCTGTCATTTCTGTGTGCGGCGCGGCTGGCGGATGGGGCGATTCTGGTCGAACCATGGGGGCTGACGCGGCTTGCGATTCCGGCAGCCATGGGGCTGCTCGGGTTGATCCTCGATGACGCCTATGCCCGTTCCGGCCCGAGGTCAAAGTTGAATCTTGCCCGGGGCCCGGTGCTGGGCCAGGTGTTCGCGCTCGTCTCTCAGGAAATCTTCCGGATCGGGAGCCCGGATTTGGCTCTACCGCGTGCCATCGTCTTGTGCGGATGCGCGATCAGCGTGGTGTTGTCGTTCACGGTACGGACCTGGTTCCCGCCCGGGAACCCGCAGCTTCAGGCGTAAATGCCCGGCGCTTCGTGACCTAATTTCTGCACATATTCGACGTAGGAACCCGGGTAGACGATCGGCGTCCGATCCTTGCCTGTTTCCCCGCCCAACTCGAGGACCCGGGTAGCGAGACCGCGCAGGAAGGTGCGGTCGTGCGAGACGAAGATCATGGTGCCTTCGAACTCCCGGAGCGCTTCGACCAGCATCTCCTTGGTAGCCAGGTCGAGGTGGTTAGTCGGCTCGTCGAGCACCAGGAAGTTGGGCGGGTTATAGAGCATGCGGGCCATGGCGAGGCGCGATTTCTCGCCGCCCGAGAGCGAGCGGATGCGCTTATCGACGTCGTCTCCGGAGAACTGGAAGGCGCCGGCGAGAGTGCGCAGGGAGCCCAGGTTGTCCTGCGGGAAATCTTTCAGGAGCTGCTCGATGATGGTCAGGTCGGGATCGAGGACGTCGAGCGATTGCTGGGCGAAGTATCCCATGCTGAGGCTCGCGCCGAGGCGGACGGCGCCGGCATCCGGCTGCGCGGCGCCGGCGATCATCTTGAGGAGCGTGGTCTTCCCGGCGCCGTTGCGGCCCATCACGGCCCAGCGCTCCTGGCGGCGGATGGTGAGATTGAAGCCGTCGTAGATCACGCGAGGACCGTAGGCCTTGTGAAGGTCCTCGATGACCGCGACCTGGTCGCCGGAGCGCGGCGGCACGCGGAATTCGAACTTCACCACCTGGCGCTTTCTGGGGAGCTCGATGCGGTCGATCTTGTCGAGCGCCTTGATGCGGCTTTGCACCTGCGCGGCCTTGGCGGCGTGGGTGCGGAAGCGTTCGATGAAGCGCTGCTCCTTGGCGAGCATGGCCTGCTGGCGGGCGAAGGCGGCCTGTTGGTTGCTCTCGCGGATGGCGCGTTCGCGTTCGTAGAAATCGTAATCGCCGGAGTAGGCGTTGATCTCGCCCGAATCGATTTCGGCGATTTTCGAGACGATGCGGTTGAGGAACTCGCGGTCGTGCGAGGTCATCAGGAGGGCGCCCGGGAACGACTTGAGGAACTGCTCGAGCCAGATGATCGATTCGAGGTCGAGGTGGTTGGTGGGCTCGTCCATCAGCAGGACGTCGGGCCGGCCCAGGAGCACCCGCGCCAGGGCGACGCGCATCTTCCAGCCGCCCGACAGCGCGCCGACATCGGCATCGATCTGGTCGTCCGCAAAGCCGAGACCGTGGAGCACCTCGCGGGCCTGGGCTTCGAGCGAATAGCCGCCGAGATGTTCGTACTCTTCCTGGACCTCGCCGAAGCGGGCCAGGATACGGTCCATGTCGCCGGCCTGCGCGGGGTCTTCGAGCGCGCGGTGGAGGGATTCCAGCTCGTGGTGCAGGTCGCCCAGGCGGCCGCTGCCGGCGATGGCTTCGTCGAGCACCGAGCGGCCGGACATCTCTTCGACGTCCTGGCGGAAGTAGCCGATGGTCAGTTTTTTGGGGACGGAGACTTCGCCCTCATCGGGCGCTTCTTCGCCCACGATCATGCGGAAGAGAGTGGTCTTGCCGGAGCCGTTCGGACCGACCAGGCCGACCTTTTCGCCGGGATTGAGCTGGAAGGAGGCATCGACGAAGACAAGCTGCTTGCCGTATTGCTTGTGGATGGAAGAAAAGGCAATCATTCAAAAATCACAACAGGATCAAACGATCTGGGCAGGCCGGGGAGGCCTACCCTACAAAACTTCCTCGAGGCGTTTACGGAGTTCGACGGAGAGGCGGGGATTCTCTCCGCCGGTGGAAACGGCGACTTGCACGGTGCCGCGCTGCACTCGGGCCGGGACGATGAAATCGCACTCCTCGGCGGAGTCGGCGATGTTGGCGAAGACGCCCTTGCCTTTGGCGGCGATGGCGATGCGGTGATTCGTCAGGCGGTCATCGGTGGCGGCAAAGACCAGCATCGCGCCGGTGAGGTCGGAGGCGCGGAAGCCTCGGCGCACCAGCCGGAGAGGCAGCGAGTCGAACTCGGATTCCCATTCGGGCGCGACCACGGTGACGCGCGCCCCCGCCTCGATGAGGCCCTTGGTTTTGCGGAGTGCGACCCGGCCGGCGCCGACCACGAGTACAGGACGGTCCTTGAGGTCGAGAAAGATTGGATAGTGCTTCAATTCAAGACTGTAGCACGCGTACCTTTCCACCCGCCTGCTATCATAGGGTTTCATGTCCCAGACCACTCCCAGTGTGGTCATCGTGGGCAGGCCCAACGTCGGAAAGTCCACTCTTTTCAACCGAATCACCGGAAAGCGCCGCGCCATTGTAGGAGATGAACCGGGGATCACGCGCGACCGCATCCATGGGTTTGCCGAGCACGACGGCCGCCGGTTCGAAGTTATCGACACCGGTGGAATCGTCGTCGATGACCAGGAATACATACCGGCGCAGATCCTGCACCAGGCGGAGGTGGCGCTCGCCGACGCGTCCCACATCATCTTACTGGTGGATGGGCGCGCCGAAATCACCGGTCCGGACCGCGACCTGGCGCGCATGTTGAAGCGGCTGGGCAAGCCGGTGACAGTGGCGGTAAACAAGGCCGACACCAGGGAGCGCTACGACCTGGCGGGTGAATTCTACGAGCTCGGGATTGCCGACATCTATCCGGTTTCGGCGGAACACGGCACCGGCATCGATGCGCTGCTGGACCGAGTGACCGAGGGATTTCCCGAGGCGAGTGAGGTATCCGAGGGTGAAGAGCTCCCCGGATCCATCAAAATATCGATCATCGGGCGCCCGAACGTGGGGAAATCGACCCTGCTCAACACCCTGACGGGGGAAGAGCGGGCCATCGTCTCCCCTATCGCCGGGACCACGCGCGACGCGGTCGACGAGACGGTGCACCGCGACGGCACCGACTTCGTTTTCGTCGACACGGCGGGAATTCGCCGCAAGGGCAAAACGAAGCTGATGGCCGAGAAGCTCAGCGTGGTGATGGCGCGGCGGCACATCCGTATGGCGCACGTGGTGCTGCTGGTGCTGGACGCCACCGAGGGCGTGGTGGGTCTCGATTCGACGATCGCCGGGTATGCCCACGAGGGCGGCCGCGCGCTGATCCTCGTGGTCAACAAGTGGGATGAGGTCGAAGGGCACAAAGGGCAGAAAAAGAACGAATTCACGGAGAAAATCCGCGACCAATTCAAGTTTCTGGAATATGCGCCGGTGGTTTTCGTATCGGCGAAGACGGGCGCGGGGACAGAGGGGCTTTTCAAACTGATCCGGGAAGTGTACGAATCGGCCTCGCTGAGAATTGGGACGGGCGAGATGAACCGGTTTGTGGAACACCTGCGGTTCGAAGAGAGGAAGATCTTCTACATCACCCAGGCATCGATCCGGCCGCCGGAGTTTATAGTGTTTACAGACAAGCGCGGGCCGCTCCATTTTTCGCATGAGCGGTACCTTATCAACCAGATCCGGCGAAAGTTCGGATTCCGCGGCACGCCGATCCTGTTGAAAACCCGTGCTAAGGGATCTTCACGGGGTCAGTAAACGTTTGCCTTTTCCCGATTCTCCCCTTTAGACTAGAGAAACGGTATTATGCAGGGATTTATAATTCATCCAGGAGAGCGGCCCAATGTGGAATAAACGCCGGGATGAGGAACCATCAAGGTCTTATAGTCCGCCGGGACCGGCCCCAGCCCCCGCGGCGCCGAATCCAGTGGAATTGAAAAAGGAGACAACAACCGTGTCCATGCCAGCCGGAAGATTCGAGCCGGAGCCGCGCGGCAGCTCGGCGACTATCGGGAAGGCCGTCAAGATTAACG
Organism: Terriglobia bacterium; assembly: GCA_963796675.1. Taxonomy (GTDB): domain Bacteria; phylum Acidobacteriota; class Terriglobia; order Bryobacterales; family Bryobacteraceae; genus CAWCDJ01. The sequence goes on along the minus strand of CAWCMS010000003.1, from coordinate 133,729 downwards.
GCCAGATCCACAGCAAAGAGGACCTGTACGTCGACGGCGACGTGGAAGGAACGGTGGAGGCTCCGGAGCACAAGCTGACCATCGGCCCCAACGGTACGGTCCACGCGATGATCAAGGCGCGGGAGGTGGTGGCGCTTGGTTCGATCCAGGGGAACGTCGAGGCCGCCGATAAGATCGAAATCCGCAAGGATGCGAAGCTGATAGGCGACATCAAGACGGCCCGGATCATCATCGAGGATGGTGCGTACTTCAAGGGCAGCATCGATATTGTGAAGCCCGAGCCGGCGCGGCCGGCCAAGGCGCAGCAGGCGGCTCCCGCCGCACAGGCGACCGCGGCAGTACCAGCCGGCGCGGCCGATTCGAAGCGTTAGTTTTTCAGGTCCATCATGCTGTTGCCCGGGCCGCTGAAAAATATCCTGCGCGGCAAGACTGACGGGTCCACCCCCGCCAGTCCTCCCGCGGGCGGAGCTAACTCCCGTCAGAACCGCCCGTCAGGCGGGCAGGGAGCGGTGGCGACCCGTGCGAGTCGCGGTCTTGAGGAATTTTTCAATTACATTCGGGGCCAATCCGGCCTGACCATTCTGGATTTAGGCGGGGCGACCCAACAAAACGTAAGCTTTATTACGAACCTGGGCCACCGCTTATATTCCGAGGATTTCCTGCAAATCCTGAACGAGACCTTCGGCACCACCGACACGGTGGATCAGTCGAATCCCGGCCGGATCGAATACTTTTTGCGCCAGGCGCTAGATTATCCGGACGAACAGTTCGACGGCGTGCTGGTGTGGGATGTGCTCGAATACCTGGAGCCCCCGCTATTGGCGGCGGTGATCGAGCGGCTGCGGAAAATCGTGCGTCCGAAGAGCTATCTGTTGGCGTTTTTCCATTCCGACGATAAACTCGATGCGGTCCCGTTCTACACGTTCCGCATTCAGGAGATCAACGCGCTGCAGGTTTCCCATCAGGGGCAGCGCAGGCCGGCGCAGCTTTTCAACAACCGGAGCCTGGAAAAGCTGTTCGGGAATTTCGAATCGGTGAAATTCTTCCTGACGCGTGAACGGCTGCGGGAAGTGATCGTCAAGGTTTAGCAGGGCTGCCGTACCTGCCCGAGAGCGCGTTCCAGCGCACGCGGACAGGGTCGGCGAAGGCATTCAATCCACGCCATAAACTGACTTTGGTTCCCGCCGCGTCGTTCCAGCGCACGGGCACCTCGATGACCGGATATCCCAGGCGTTGCGCAATGTAAAGCACTTCTACATCGAAGCCGAAGCCGTCGAGGAGCTGGCGGGAGAAGATTTCGCGCGCGGCCGCGGCTTCGAACAGCTTGAAGCCGCATTGAGTATCGCGAAACGGCAGGCCGGTGATCATGCGCATCGCGAGGTTGAAGAAGCGTCCCATGCCTTCCCGATAGAGCGGCTGGCGGACGCCGATCAGCGAGCGGTCGAGCGCGCGGGAGCCGATGGCGACGCGGGCGTGTTTCTGCTCCGCCGCTTTCCACAGGATTTCGAGCTCTTCGATAGGCGCGGAGAGATCGGCGTCGGAAAGCAGCAGCCAGTCACCCTGGGCCTCGAGCATACCGTGGCGCACGGAGTAGCCCTTGCCGCGATTGCCGGGATTTTCGAGGACACGCGCGCCGGCTCGGGCCGCGACGGCGGCAGTGCCGTCGGAAGAGCCGTCGTTAACGACGACGATCTCGGAAAAGTCCCACCGGGTTGAGGCGAGGTAACCTTCCACGATGTGGAGTGTGGCCGGCAGGCGCTTCTCTTCGTTGAACGCAGGAATGATAATGGAGATAGAGCGTCGCAAAAGAAGAACTTATAATAACTGATTTCCCCCTTTTTTCGGCGCAGGGCGGGTCCCAAGGAAATCTTGCCGCGGACTCCCATAACAGGAGAGACATTTTGTCGTTGGAAGACGAGCTGCTGAAACAGCGCCTGGCGCGCATCCCGGAGATTGAAGCGCTGGGGCACCGGGCCTACGGGCGCCGCTACGATTATTCGCATACGATCCCGGAGATCCTTGCGGGCTACGGCGGGAAGGCCACCGAAGAGCTCACGCCCGAAGATCGCGTGCGCATTGCCGGCCGGGTGATGACGGTACGGCACATGGGAAAAGCCGGCTTCGCGCACCTGCAGCAGAACGGCGAGCGGCTGCAGATCTACGTCAAGAAGGACGCCGTGGGCGAGGACGCCTTCAAACTGTTCAAGCTGCTCGACCTCGGCGATATTGTGGGGGTCGAGGGCTACCTGTTTCGCACGCGGACGGGCGAACTGAGCGTTCACGCCGAGAAGCTCGACTTCCTTTCGAAGACGCTGCTTTCGATGCCGGAGAAGTGGCATGGGCTGGAAGATGTGGAAACCCGCTACCGCCAGCGTTATCTCGACCTGATCGCCAACCCGGAGGTACGCAAAGTTTTCGTGACCCGGGCGAAGATCATCGCGGCGCTGCGGCGGGAACTCGAGGCGCGGGATTTCGTGGAGGTCGAAACGCCGATGATGCAGCCGCTTTACGGCGGCGCGGCGGCGCGGCCGTTCGTCACGCACCACAACACGCTCGATGTCGACCTGTACCTGAGAATCGCGCCCGAGCTGTATTTGAAGCGGCTGATCGTGGGCGGGCTCGACCGGGTCTACGAGATCAATCGGAATTTCCGTAATGAAGGCCTCTCCACGCATCACAATCCGGAGTTTACGATGCTGGAATTTTACCAGGCCTATACGGACTACCGGGGGCTGATCGATTTCTCCGAGGTGCTGCTTTCGCAGGCGGCCATTGCGGCGACCGGCGGAACAAAGGTGGAGTACGAAGGCTATTGCCTCGACTTTTCGCGCCTGGAACGATTTACGATGCGGGAGGCGATCGTGCGCTTCTGGGAAGGCAACGGACGGCCGACGATGGACGACGTAGCCGATCCGGCATGGCTGCTCCAACATTCGGAAAAGACGAATGCCGGTGAGGCGCTCACCGACATCTTCGAGCGGCATGTGGAAGAGAAGCTGATCCAGCCGACCGTGATCTACGATTACCCGGTGGAGACTTCGCCGCTTTCGAAGCAGAAGCCCGACGATCCGGCCTTTGTCGAACGGTTTGAAATCTATATCGCGGGCATGGAGATCGGTAACGCCTACACCGAGTTGAACGATCCGCAGGAGCAGCGGCGCCGTTTCGAGATGCAGCTGGCCATGCGTGAGCGCGGCGACGAGGAGGCGCACCAGATGGACGAGGATTACGTGCGGGCGCTGGCGTACGGTATGCCGCCGACGGGCGGCGAAGGGATCGGGATCGACCGGCTGACCATGGTGCTGACGGGATCGAAATCGATTCGCGACGTCATTCTTTTCCCGCTGCTGCGTCCCGAAGGACCGATCGAGCTGGTGCAGTTGATGCGCGAACTGGATGGAAAAGCCTAACACCTTGCCTTCTTCCTTCGAATTGTTCGTTGCGGCGCGATACCTGCGGGCGCGGCGCAAGGAAGCGGTGGTCTCGATCATCACCGTGATTTCGGTGATCGGGGTGGCCGCCGGTGTGATGGCGCTGGTGATCGCGCTGGCCGTGAATAACGGCTTCCGCGTGACGCTGCAGCGCAACCTGCTGGGCGCCATGGCGCACATCAACGTCATGCCGAAGGTGCCGGGCGAAGGCATCGACGACTGGCGCGGCATGGCGGCCCGTCTATCGAGGCTGCCGCACGTGAAAGCGGTCTCGCCGGCCCTCTATAGCGAAGTCTTTCTCACGGGGCCTCTGCAATCGACGGGAGCCCTGCTGAAAGGGATCGAGCCCAACGCGGAACTGGGGATCAGCGACACGCTGCGACATTTGAAAGCGGGGTCGCTCGACCGCTTGCGCGATGCGAATGCCGATCCGCCGGGCATCATTCTCGGCTCGCAACTGGTGGCCGATACCGGGATGGTGTTGAACTCGATCGTCAATGTGGTGAGCCCGCAGGGAGAGCTGACGCCGATCGGCGTGCGACCGGCCATTCGCAAGTTTAAGGTGGTGGGGATTTTCGAAACCGGCTTCTACGAGATCGACGATAAGTGGACGTTCACGTCGATCGCGGCTGAGCAGAAATTCCTGCATATACCCGACCAGGTGAACCAGATCGAGCTGAATGTGGACAACCTGGACGACGCTCCGCGGATCGCCAGGGAGATCGAGAGAGTCGTGGGCTCGAAGTATACGACCACGACGTGGCTGGAGCGCAACAAGCAGCTTCTGGGCGCGCTGAACATGGAGCGCGTGGTCACAATCATCACGATCGGGCTGATCGAACTGGTGGCGGCGCTCAATATCTTCATCACGCTGGTGATGATGGTGATGGAGAAATATCGCGACATTGCGGTGCTGATGTCGATGGGCGCTCGGCAATCGCAAATCCGCCGAATTTTCATGCTGCAGGGAGTTCTGATCGGCGTAGTGGGGAGCGCGATCGGCCTGACCGTGGGGTACACGATCTGCTATTTGTTGGCGAGATACAAGTGGCCTCCCCTCGATGCCACGGTGTACGCGCTGAGCTACGTGCCGTTTAATCCGCGGCCGATCGACGCGCTATGGATCGCGGGCGCGGCGATTCTGGTGAGCTTCCTGGCGACGCTCTATCCTTCGCGCAATGCCACGAAGATCGCGCCGGCCGAAGTTCTCCGATACGAATAAGGCCGGCTATTTCTGGCTTGGCCGCAGCATGTCGATACGGAGTCCGGCAGCGCTGCACTCGATCAGGTGAGAGAGGCGGCGTACGCGCGTTTCCTCTTTCTTTGCATTCATGACCCAGAAGGTCGCCACTTTGCGATAGCCGGGAGGCTGCGCATCGAAGAACGCCGACGCTTTTCGGTTCGCGCGGAGTGCGGCCTGAAGCGCGGAATCGAAGCGGGCGTGCTCGCGCTCATACGAGTACAGGCGGGTCTTCTTCTGGTCGCGGCCCTGGAATTCGCGAAGGCCCGCGGGATGCATCCGGCCCAGCGCAATCAGTTCCTGAACCCGTTTGGTGTTGACGACGCTCCACGTGCTGCCGGGTTTTCGGCGACTGAAGCGGATGGTGTACGCATTATCGTCGATGCGCTTGCGGACGCCGTCGATCCAGCCGAAGGCCAGGGCTTCGTCGAGCGCTTCCTTGTAAGTGAGGCCGCGTCCCGATTTCTTCTTGGGTAAGCCCAGCAATAACTCGGTTGCAGTGGCGTGGTTCCTGTCGAGCCAGTCGCGGAATTCCGCCGCCGACGGGAAAAATACGGGTTTCATTCGTCCGAATGAGACTTTAGCATGGCGGAACGGGCGGAGATATGATGAGTCTCGACAAGGAGCAGCGAGACTCATGAAACTCCTGGCATTCTTCGCCGCTGCCGCTCTATTCGCGCAGCAGGAGCCCGCGCCCAAGAACTGGACGGCCGCGGAAGACCATCAGAACATGATGGAGCAGCTTGGCATTCGAGCGCTGCGTCCCGGTCCGAGCGGCAACGCGGCGGCGCCCAACCACGCCAACTACGACGAATCGAAGGCAAACCCGTTTCCCGACCTGCCGGACGTACTGACTCTGAAGAACGGCCGGAAGGTTACGACGCCCGAGATGTGGTGGAAGGAGCGACGGCCGGAGATTGTCGAGGATTTCGAGCGGGAAGTGATTGGGCGGGTGCCGAAGGATGTGCCGGCAGTCCGGTGGACGGTCGAGAAGACCGTGCAGGCGACGGTCGCGTCGCACCCGGTGATCGGCAGGCAGTTGGTGGGGCACGTGGACAACGCGGCCTTTCCAGGGATCGACGTCGAGATTCAGATGACGCTGGTGATTCCCGCGGATGCGAAGGGGCCGGTGCCGGCGATGATTCAATTTGGACGCGGTGTGCTACCGGGCGAGCCGGCGCCGCCGGGGCCGTTCGGACGCGGAGGTCCGGCGCTTAACGGACCGCGGCCGTCGGGCGAGATGATCGCCGATGGCTGGGCGTACGCTGTGCTTAATCCGACGAGTGTCCAGGCCGATAACGGGGCGGGACTAACGAAGGGGATCATCGGGCTGGTGAACCACGGGCAGCCGCGCAAACCGGACGATTGGGGCGCGCTGCGGGCATGGGCCTGGGGCGCGTCGCGCGCGCTCGACTATCTCGAAACGGAAAAGGCGATCGATGCGAAGCACGTGGGCATCGACGGTGTCTCGCGCTACGGCAAGGCGGCGCTCGTCACCATGGCATTCGACCAGCGGTTCTACATGGTGCTGGTGGGCTCCTCGGGCGAAGGCGGCGCCAAGCTGCATCGGCGGAATTGGGGCGAGGCCGTGGAGAACCTTACGGGCTCGGGCGAGTATCACTGGATGGCGGGCAACTTCCTGAAGTACGGCGCGTCGGAAGCGGCCTTCGGCAGTAAGAACGCGGGCGACCTGCCGGTGGACGCGCACGAGTTGATCGCGCTGTGTGCACCGCGCCTCACCTTCATCAGTTATGGCGTGCCGGAGAAGGGCGACGCCAAGTGGCTCGACCATGAGGGCAGCTACATGGCGACGATCGCGGCGGGGCCGGTGTTCCGGCTGCTCGGCGCGAAAGACCTGGGGACCGGTGAGGATTACCATACGGCGAAGATGCCGCCGGTCAACGTGGGGCTGCTCGATGGGCAGCTTGCGTGGAGGCAACACGACGGCGGCCACACCGACGGGCCCAACTGGAAATACTTCATTGCCTGGGCCGATCGATTTATGGACCGGCCGGGTGCGGCCCTGCTGACGCGCGCGGATCAGCCCATTCCGCGCACAGACCGCAACTCCTGGACCGCGCACGCACAGTTGCTCGAGAAAGCCAGGAAGGGCGGGATCGATCTCTACTTCGAAGGCGACTCGATCACGCGGCGCTGGGGGGCGACCGATTATCCGCAGATGCTGGCGAACTGGAAGGCGAACTTCTTCGGGTGGAACGCCGGGGATTTCGGTTGGGGCGCGGATCGCGTACAGAATATTCTGTGGCGTCTGGATAATGGCGAACTCGACGGCGTGAATCCGAAGGTGATCGTACTGCTGGCGGGGACGAACAACCTGGGCAACACCGAGCCGGACGAGATCTCCGCGGGTCTGGTGGCCGTGGTGCGCGCGATGCAGGCGAAGGCGCCTTCGGCGACGATCATCCTCACCGGCATCTTTCCGCGCAACGACCACATGGAGTATCTGGCGGCGATCCGGCAGATCAACGAGCGGCTCGAGAAGATGGCCGATGGCCGCAAGATCCGCTACCTGGATGTGAACGAAAAGCTGGCGAATGCGGACGGTCGGCTGTTCGAGGGCATGATGAATGCGCGCGACAGGCTGCATCCGGAAGTGAAGGGCTACCAGGTGTGGGCGGACGGATTGAAGCCGCTATTGACCGAGCTACTCGGGCCTCCAGCGAAGGAAGATCACGCGCCGCCGCCAACGGGCGATCCGCGGGCGAGGTAGAGAACGATATCGTTGTAGAATCGAACTAATTCATGAAGATCAGTGATATCCGGGCAACGACGGTGACGGTTCCGCTCGAAGCCCCGCTGCGGCACGCCAATGGCTGCCACTGGGGCCGCTTTGTGCGGACGATCGTCGAAGTGGAGACGGACAACGGGCTCGTCGGCCTGGGCGAAATGGGCGGCGGGGGCGAGTCGGCGGAAGCGGTGTTCCGCGCGATGAAGGCCTATCTGCTGGGGCACGATCCGGCGCGCCTCGAAGAGATGCGCTTCCTAATCGCGAACCCGACGGCGTCGCTGTACAACAACCGCACGCAGGTGCTGGCGGCGCTGGAGTTTGCCTGTCTCGACATCCTGGGGCAGGCGTGGGGCGTACCGGTCTGCGACATTCTGGGCGGACGTCTTCGCGACCGCGTGCCCTTTGCGGCGTATTGCTTCTTCCGCTATCCGAATCCGCGGACGGGCGAGGGCGAAGTGCGCACGATCGACCAGGTGGTGGCGAACGCGGAGGCGCTAAAGCGGCGCTACGGCTTCACCACGCACAAGGTAAAGGCCGGCGTCTTCCACCCGGACTATGAACTGGAGGTCTACCGCGCAATGGCCGCGGCGTTCCCCGGCGACTCGCTGCGCTTCGACCCCAACGGTGTCTGGTCCACCGAGCAGGCCATCCGCTTCGGGCAGGGGATCGAAGGGCTGCGCAACGACTATCTCGAAGACCCCGTGTTCGGGCTGAACGGAATGCGGCGCACGCGCGAGATGGTGCGGGTGCCGCTCGCGACGAATACGGTCGTGGTCAACTTCGAGCAACTGGCGGCGAACGCGCTCGACACGGCGGTGGACGTGATCCTGCTCGACACCACCTTCTGGGGCGGCATTCGCCCGTGTGTGAAAGCGGCAGGCGTCTGCGAGACGTTCCAACTGGGCGTGGCAGTGCATTCCTCGGGCGAACTCGGGATTCAACTGGCGACCATGCTGCACCTGGGCGCGGTGATTCCGAATCTCTCCTTCGCGGCGGACGCGCATTATCATCACCTGACCGATGACGTGATCGAAGGCGGCCTCATGAAGTACGAAGGCGGATCGATCGCGGTGCCCAAGGGGCCGGGGCTCGGCGTGCGGCTCGATCGCGAAAAGCTGCGGGAATACAGCGAACTCTATCGGCGGCTGGGCGGCTACCCCTACGATCAGGACCCGGGGCGGCCGGGCTGGACTCCGATTATCCCCAACGACCGGTGGGCCGATCCACGGGATGGGCGCCCGGTGGCGATTCCGGTGTGATGCGGATGCGGCACATACTTCTTTTCGCGCTGGCGGCGGCTGCCTTGCACGCCGAGACGGGCTACGACGGGTGGCTGCGCTACGCGCCGGTGGACCAGGCGGCGTACGAAGCTTCGATGCCGGCGGTGGCGGCACGGCTCGGCGGCGCGGTGCTGGAGCGGAGCGCCCAGGCCGAATTGATCCGCGGGATGCGTGGGATGCTTGGCCGCACACTGCGCGAGGAAGCGGGCCTGCCGCACGAGAACGCCATCATCCTGGCGACGGCCGAAGAGATCCGCAAGACCGCGCCGCAGTGGGGAATCGCCGCCGGCCTTGCTCCTGAGGGCTACCTGCTAAAGACCGTCGAAAATGGCGGGCTGCGCTTCACCGTGGTGGCGGGCGGCAGCGATCGCGGCGTGCTCTATGGGACATTCGCGCTGCTGCGCAAGATTGCGCTGGGCGAGCCGGTGAATGCACTCGACGACCGGCAACAGCCCTACGCACCAGTGCGGTGGGTGAACCAGTGGGACAACCTGGATGGCTCGATCGAACGCGGCTACGGGGGCCGTTCGATCTTCTGGGAGGACGGCCACGTGCGCGAAGAGCTGCACCGTGTGGCGGATTACGCGCGCCTGCTGGCATCGGTCGGCATCAATGCATGTTCGATCAACAACGTGAACGCGAACCCCAAGCTGCTGACCCCGGAGATGATTCCGCAGATTGCGCGGATTGCCGATGCCATGCGGCCCTGGGGCGTGCGCGTGGCGATCTCGGTGGATTTCGGCAGCCCGAAGTCGGTGGGCGGCCTCGATTCGTTCGACCCGCTCGATGAGAAGGTCGAGGCGTGGTGGCAGGCGAAGGTGGACGAACTCTATCGGGCGGTGCCGGACCTCGCAGGCTTTGTGCTGAAGGCGGATTCGGAGGGCCGCGTAGGTCCATCGACGTACGGCCGGACACACGCCGATGCCGCTAACGTAGTGGGGCGCGCGCTCGCGCCGCACGGCGGTCTGCTGTTCTACCGCGGCTTCGTTTACGACCATCACATGGATTGGCACAATTTGAAAAACGATCGCGCCCGCGCGGCCTACGACAATTTTCGACCGCTCGACGGGAAGTTCGATGCCAACGTGGTGGTGCAGATCAAGAACGGGCCGATCGATTTTCAGGTGCGCGAGCCGGCATCGCCGCTGTTTGGCGCACTCGAAAAGACGAACCAGGCGATCGAGCTCCAGGTGGCCCAGGAGTACATGGGGCAGGCGCGGCACACGGTATTTCTCGTGCCGATGTGGAAGGAGACGCTTGATTTCGATCTCGAGGCCGATGGCCCGGGAACGCCGGTGAAGGCACTGGCCGCCGGCCACACGTTCCACCGACCTGCCGGTGGCTTCGTGGGCGTGGTCAACGTGGGCCTCGACGCGAACTGGACCGGCAATCTTCTTTCGCAAGCGAACCTGTACGGCTATGGCCGCCTCGCGTGGGACCCCGATTTGAGCGCGCGGCGCATCAGCGAGGAATGGACTGGCATGACGTTCGGCCGCGACCGGGATGTAGCGAACACCGTCAACGAAATGCAACTGACTTCCTGGCGGACTTACGAAGACTACACGGGGCCCCTTGGACTCCAGACGCTAACCGATATCACCGGTAACCACTACAGCGCCAACGTGGAGGCATCGGAGCGCAACGGATGGGGCCAATGGCATCGCGCCGATGAGCAGGGCGTCGGGATGGACCGCACCGCGGCCACCGGCACGGGCTACATCGCGCAATACGGCCCGGCCGTGGCGCGGCGGTACGAATCGCTCGAGACCTGCCCGGACGATCTGCTGCTCTTCATGCATCACGTGCCGTACACGTACAAGCTGCATTCGGGAAAGACGGTGATTCAATCCATCTACGATTCACACTACGCGGGCGCGGAGAAAGTTGGCGCATACGTCCGGCGCTGGCAGTTGCTGCGCGGCGGTGTGGATGACGAACGATACGGCGAAGTGCTGCGACAACTGCAATACCAGGCGGACCAGGCGATCGTCTGGCGTGACGCAGTGACCAACTGGTTCGCGCGCGCTTCGGGAATCGCGGATGCGCAGGGGCGTGTGGGCCACTATCCGGGCCGGCACGAAGCGGAGGCGATGGAGCTTACCGGGTACGCCGTGAGCGAAGTTACCCCATGGGAAGCGGCCTCGGGTGGGAAGGCCGTGGCATGCGCTACGGGGGCGTGCACCGCTACTCTGCGGTTCGACGGCTCGGCAGGATGGTACACGCTCCGCGTGCAGTATTTCGATGTGGCGGCGGGCATCGCACGGTTTCGCGTGCTGGTGGGCGATCAGGTGGTGGACCAGTGGAGCGCCGCCGATCGCCTGCCGGTGCGCAAGCTCGAAGCCGGAGCCTCCGCGCGCCGCGAGATTTCGGGCATTGCGCTGCGCCCCGGCGATCGAATCCGCATCGAAGGTGTGCCGGACGGCAGCGACCCGGCTGCCCTGGACTACGTGGAAATCACCCCCGTGTCACGCTAGCGGAATCCGGTTCACCCCCGGATTCAATTCGCGACGGATCGACTTCCACTCGAACTCGCCTGTGACGCCTTCGGGGAGCGTAACTGTGGCCGCCGCAGCTTCGATCCGCACGTCGACCTTGCCCTTGGGATGCGGGACCGAACCGGAGACCGATTGCAGGCTTCCCAAATGCGGACGCACCGAAACGCGGTGGAAGCCGGGGGCCGCGGAATCCACACCCAGCACCGTGCGAAAAATTTCGATATTCGGGCTGGCGCTCCAGGCGTGGCAATCGGAGCGCGACGGGCTGCCGGGACGGTCCACCACTTCGGCGAACGTGGTGAGGCCGCGCTCGATCATGGCGTGCCAATCGCCCAGGCGTTCGAGGTAGTGGTCGCCCTCGCCGACCTTGGCCAGCGCGGTGTGCACGTAAAAGAGGAAGAACAGGCCAGGCTGCGCCAGCCCATCCGCGGAGAGGGCGCGCTCGATCAGGTCGTGCGCGTCGGTGCCTGTAGCGACATCGGCCAGCACCGCCATGGTGTTGGTGTGCAGCGAGAAGCTCTCCTTCTTCGGAGTGTCGGCGTAGAGCTTGCGGCCGGCGTCCCAATAGAGCTGTTGCGCGGTGGCGCGCAACTGGCGCTCGCTTTCCCGGTAGGTATCCGCCATGGAGCGCAAGCCGTGCGCGGCTTCGAGCTCGCCTGCCCAGCGGTAGGCCATCAGCAGCAGGAGGTCGAAGAGCGCGGCGGAGCCGTCGGACTCCTGCGGCGCGTTGCCGCCGGGCCACGAGGGAACCCAATCGAAGTAGCGCCACCAGGGCAGGGAAGCGAGCGAGCCGTTGGCCTTCTGATAGCCGGAGAAGAAGCTGAGCACCGCGCGCACGCCGGGCAGCATGCGACGCACGAATTCAGGGTCGTCCACATACCACCAGTAGTCGTGCACCATGCCGATCCACCAGAGTGAGAAGCCGGGGATGTATTGCTCGAGGCGCGTGGGGTAGCGGCTCATGGTGCAGCCTTCGCTGTGGCGCGAGTCATTGATCAGGTCGATGGCATTGCGCATGAGGCGGCCGTCGCCGCTGTTGAAGAGCGACACAAGGCACTGCACGCGCGTATCGCCGACGTACTGCAATTGCTCGTAGTAGGGGCAATCCATGTAGGTCTCGTGCGCGCAGAGGCGGGCGGTGCGCCAGCCCACGTCGAGAAGACGCTTGAGCTCGGGAGAGCCGGCATCGAAGGCTGCGCGGCGCTCGAAGGGGAAGCCGACGTAGGTGGCGCGCAGGTCGTCGATGGTGAGCGGCTGGTCCTTGGTTTCGATATCGAGCTCGAGGTAGCGGTAGGTGCGCCACCAGAGGGGGCGGAAGCTGCGGCGGGCGCCGCCATCGGCCATGAACTCGTCGTGGTTGCCGAGGAATTCCTTGCCTTCGACCTGGTTGCGATTGCCCTTCTCCAGAGCGCGGGCGCCGGGCTTGCGAGGCTCGAAGAGCGTCTCGGCATAGCGCAATCTCACGACAGCGTCCTTGCCGCCGGTGATGGTCAGTTCGGGATAGGCCGTGGTGAGGTAGGTCTGGTCGAGCAGCAGCACGGCGTGCGTGTGCGCGGGGACCGCGATGGGCTCGGGCCGCGCGGGGAAGAGATGCGGTGCCGGGATCCCCGTGGCGCGGCGCACTTCGCGGAGGCGTTCGGGTCTTTCTTCCATGGCGGGGATGGCGCGCGGCACGAGCATCCAGCGCGAGTGGGCATCCTGCGCCTCGCGGCCGGCAGCGGGTTCGACGACAGCCGCGGCGGGCCAATGGGAATCGTCGAAGTCGCGGGTCTCCCAGCCCCAGGGATGTTGCGCGGCTTCGACGCGGTCGCCGGGTCCGGCGACGTAATACCCGTGCATCTGGCCGCTGGTGAAGACGAGGGGCGAGTACGCGGCGCTGCGGAGGCATTTCCAGTCTGCGCCGGTATCGGCGACGCGTTCGTCGGCGGTATCGCCCTGCAGCAGGAAGCCGGTCTGGAGCGTAACCTGGGCTTCGGGCGCGAGTTCGCCGAAGTTCCACACGAGAGCGGCGAGGGCGTTGCGCCCGGCTTCGAGATACGGCGCGAGGTCGAGCGTTTCGTAGCGCCAGTGGAAAAGGTCGCCGCGCGCGGGACCCCAGGCGACGCGCCGTCCGTTGACGAAGAGCTGGTAGCGATTGTCGGCGCTCGCGTGGACCAGGAAGCGCGCCGGTTTCGCGGGCAGGTCGAACGTGTGGCGGAAGTGGTAAACGCCGTATTCGGTGGCTATGGGACTCCGGCGCCGTGATCCAGCGGGCGCTCCAGATCTGCCGGAGGCGGTCGTTGGCATCCTGTGAGCGGAGCGGCAGGGCGGCCGCGAGCGGAAGAATCCCGGCCTGAGCCAGGAAACGCCGGCGAGTGGAATCGGGCATCATGCCGAAACGGTATCGCCCCGCGCCGCGGCAAGTCAACCGGGGCCGGGACACCGGAACGGGAGCGCGCCTCTTATATAATCGGTTGCTCATGAGTCAGCCCTGGCTTCAGAACTTCAACCCGCTAGGGAACACGGTGCTTTCCACGGCAGCCGCGGCGCTGCCGGTCTGCACGCTGTTCTACTTCCTGGCGGTGCGGCGGACCGCGGCGTGGAAATCGGCGGTCTATGCGTTCGTGGCGGCGGTCCTGGTGGCACTGGCGGTCTTCCGCATGCCTCCCCTGATGGTGGCGGGCGCGGTGGCCGATGGCGTGGTTTTCGGATGGTTCCGCATCGCTTGGGTGGTGGTGGCCGCGGTGTTCGTCTATGACCTCTCGGTGGAGTCGGGGCAGTTCGAGATCGTGAAGCAATCGATCGGCAACATCTCGCAGGACCGGCGGCTGCAGGTACTGCTGATCGCCTTCGCCTTCGGCGCGCTGCTCGAAGGCGCGGGCGGCGGCGGAGCACCGGTGGCGGTGACGGGTGCGATGATGATCGGCCTTGGGTTCCCGCCATTCCAGACGGCGATGATTTGCCTGATCGCAAACTCGGCGCCGGTGGCGTACGGAGGCCTGGGGAATCCGGTGCGGACGCTGGTGGCGGTGACCGGACTGCCGGAAGCGGACTTCAGCGCGATGATCGGCCGCATCCTGCCGCTCACGACTTTGGTGCTGCCCTTCTGGCTGATCCGCCTGTTGTGCAAGAAGCGCGACGCGATGGCGGTGTGGCCGGGACTCCTGGTGTGCGGTCTGACCTTCGGCGGCATCCAGTTCTTCTGGTCGAACTACATCAATGCGTCGCTGGTGGATATCGTGGGCGGCATCGGCACGCTGGTGCTGCTGGCGCTGTTCTTCCGCTTCGTGTGGCAGCCGCGCGAGGCCTGGCGGTATCCGGGCGAGGGTCCGGCGAAGAAAAAGGGGCGAGGGATTGGGAGTGCGGAAGCTGCTCTACGCCTGGTCGCCGTTCCTGCTGCTGGCAGCATTTGTGGTGCTGTGGGGCGTGCCGAGTGTGACCAAGGCGCTCGACGTGGTGACCTGGCGGCAGCCGGTCCCCGGCCTGCATCTCCAGGTGGTCCGGACCCCACCGGTGGTCTTGAAGCCCTATGCGGAGCCGGCAATCTTCGACGTCTCCTGGCTGTCGACGCCGGGGACGGGGACGTTTTTCGCGGGATTGCTGGCGGGTCCGCTGATAGGGCTGTCGTTCAAGCGGACGGTGCAGGTGTTTTTCCGATCGATGTGGCGGCTGCGATGGAGCGTGGTGGCGATCATGGCGATGCTGGGGATCGGCTACGTGACGCGGTACTGCGGAATGGACGCGACGATGGGAATGGCGCTGGCGCATACGGGCGTGCTGTTCCCCTTTTTCGGCACGATGATCGGCTGGCTGGGGGTGGCGCTGAGCGGCACGGACGCCGGTTCGAACGCGCTGTTCGGCAGCCTGCAGGTGATCACGGCGAACAAGCTCGGCGCTGAGCCCGATCCTGATGGGCGCCGCGAATAGCGCCGGCGGGGTGATGGGCAAGATGGTGGCGGCGCAGTCGCTGGTAATCGGGTGTGCGGTGACCGGTCAGGAAGGCCAGGAGGGCGCGCTGTTCCGGGCGGTGTTGAAGCACAGCATCGGCCTGTTGCTGCTGGTGGGGCTGATCGTACTGCTATACGCATATGTGTTTCCCGGTGCGATCCCGAGCGGACACCGGTACTGGTAGAGGCCGTAAAACGTCACAGATTTGACACTGCGTTTGCGGCTCTGTTTTAATGGAAAGACACGTTGCTCCTCAGTAGCTCAATGGTAGAGCATTCGGCTGTTAACCGAAGGGTTGTAGGTTCGAGTCCTACCTGAGGAGCCAATTCTTTTCAATGACTTACGGTCCTTCCTCCCTCTACAAGCCTTGCCAAATCGCCCGACTGTGGGGACTTTTGTGGGTACTCCCCTTCAATCTGCTGCTTAACTGTGGGCACTGGTGAGTGTTCCTGCTCCGGTTCAGCCGGCTTCGCGGGCTGCTTTTGCACGATGGATTCGAGGGCGGTGCGCTTAGCCTCCATACGGATGTGGCTATAGTGCTTCAGCATTTGTTTTGAGACGTGACCGGCGATGTCCATGATCGTTTGATCGCTCGCACCGCTCTCGGCGAGTTCGGTGACGAGCGTGTGCCGGTTGTCGTGCCAGCGCCCCGTGACCTTAGCCTTTCTCGCGCAGATTTTGCCACGCGGTCTTCAGAGTGGTGACAGGCCGAGTCGGGTCATTCGGCCGCGGCTTCCCGAAGGGGAACACGTACCATTCGGGCCGGATCTCGCCAAAACGCTCCTCGTACCACTTCGAGTAGGCGCTGAGGGCTTCGTGCAGAACGGAATTCAGAGGAATGGTTCGGCCCTCACCGGCCTCGGTCTTGCTACGGCCGACCGCGAGGTAACGCTTTTCGAAATTGATCTGAGCCCAGGTCAATGTCTTCATCTCCGCATCTCGCATGCCCGCATTCAGGGCCAACATGAGAGCGGGA
The DNA here is from genome assembly GCA_963796675.1 of Terriglobia bacterium. Taxonomy (GTDB): domain Bacteria; phylum Acidobacteriota; class Terriglobia; order Bryobacterales; family Bryobacteraceae; genus CAWCDJ01. The sequence continues at coordinate 117,631 of CAWCMS010000003.1, read as the reverse complement.
TAAATGTGCGGCGAGCGGGCCGTCTTGGCATTCTCGATGAGCCGCGCCTTCTCCTCCGGCCCAAACGCTTTGCCGACCTGCGTGCCAGTCTTGAGCTTTAGGAGTTTCTTCTTCCGCAGCCGAACGCGCAATACATCCCCAGGCACATCCATGATGCGGAGGAGGAAGCCGATTTCTTCATTGATCGATTTCGGTGCGGTCTGTTCACGGAGCCGGGCTTCCTGGTAGCCGGTCACCGTCTCCTCATTGATATCGACCAGCATTTTGTCGCCGAGCAGTCGCTTGACGTGGCCCACGGCATATTCCGCGAAGGTCGCGGAGCGCGGGTGGCGAAGTTTATAGCTGACAAGGTATTCGTCAGCCAAATCCTGGATGGTCCGCACGCGCTCTTGACGAACATCCTCGAGATTGTTGAAACCCTCTTCAAGTTCACGGCGGCGCTTTTGCTCAGCCGCTTTGGCGAGTGTTTTTGAGCCGGTCTTGCTCGATTCCCGGACGCGTCGTCCAGCGAACCAGAATTCGTACCACCAGACCTTTCCCCTTTTTAACAGCGACATTGCTCTATTCCGGCCGGCCCGCCGTCATTTCACAGCCCTGAGCTGAGAGTGCGGTTCGGCCCTGCCGGCGCCGCCCGTTGGTAAAGCCGCGAGCCAGGACTCAATCTCTTCAGGCCGATAACGGACCAGGGACCCCACCTTTAGGAACTGTGGCCCCCGTCGTTCCAGCCTCCATCTTCGCAAAGACGCGATGCTGACATGCAATTGCTTGGCAACTTCTTCTTCAGTCAAAAGCGCAAACATCTTCACCTCGCTATCCCATTGCCGTTTGAGATCTCCCCGGCGTTTCTCCCCCTGCTATTCAACCGGGATCGGAGCTGAAAGCGGCGGTCCACTTCTTCAAGGCGTTCGAGTGCGTCAAGCAATTGCATGCCTGCCTCACGCATCGTGTCGCAGGGTTTAGCGAACTGTTCAGCGTGCTTGATCGCGAACTTGATTCGGTCAATCGCGACGCGGGCCTGATATGCCATCTCAAATTCAATCGCTGAGGGCCGCGACTGGACGTCGGCTTCGATTGTCTCAACGATTTGGCGCATGATTTCTGACCTCATAGACTCACTCACCGGCGGGAGTGTTCTCCCGCCGTAGAGCAATAGTAGGGCAGGCGGCGCAACTCTCCAAAAGCGTCGCTATCGAAGTATTTGGCGTCCGACTGGTTCTGGGATAAAACCCAATGAAAGTGAAACGGCGGGTCGCGAGCGCTGCCAAGAGACACATGAACAGGTCATTAGCCGGTTCTTGAGAGACAGCGGTTGGCGAGGTGCCGGCTCCTGGCGGAACTCCGCTATCGCCGACTGCCGCGCCCGGGCGGATGGAGCCATTGCGGCGCGCAGTTCGGGACCGAGCCGACCTCGTTGGCGCTACTTGCTCTGCACTCGTCTTCGTCCGCCTCAACGGTTCCGAGACAGGAACTGGAGCCATTGCTCGCGTGCCAGCGGCCGAATGGGCTCTGGCCGGCTGTTGGGGACGGGGCTGCGGGCGCTAGTTTCTGGGCAAGCGCCATAGCAGTCAACACGCTGATGATTCTTGGGGCTGCGCCAGAGACGTTCGCCGGGGCGCTGACAGTTTGGTTCATTGCCGGCCGCTGGAGGCTTCATGGATCGTCCGTTTGAAGTTCCGGCTCTCAGACCGGCAAGTTCGGTTCGATCCGACGAAGTACGGTTGGGCGTGGGTTCCAGACACCGTGAGTTGGGTGGTGCCGACATCGATGGCCCTGATTACGCTGGAACGCGCAAAGAGACAGGGACTGATCCGCGGCAGCGAACTGCAGAAAAGGCTTCGCCTCGGAGTCGAGATGCTCCTCGATCGCGTGTGCCCTGGAGGAGGGTGGAACGCGGGCAACGCCGTCGTCTACGGCGTTCCTTTGCGCCCACACGTCGATGCCACCGCGATTGCACTTGCCGCGTTACGATTCCACCACGACCTGCCGATAGTCCGAGATTCTCTGACCTGGATCTTGAATCGGATCGACTGCCCTTCAGCGTACAGCCTGGCTTGGGTGATCCTTTCAGCTGCCGCGTACAAGGACTTGAGGCCGGACGTCTCGCCGGCGCTCGATATGGCACGCGACCGTCTCGCTGCACTGGTCGATGATCCGGGAGCGATCCAGGACACATCCACGATCGCGCTGGCCGCTCTCGCCCTGGAACCGGAAACCGCGAATAACCCCTTGGAGGTGAGGATGTGAACGCCCTGATGAATCGTCGGATCTTTGGCGGTAGTCTCCTCGCGGGTACGGGCGCATTGGCTGTGCGACGACTGTGTTCGACTGGTTGCCTTCGGGACCGGCGCAAAAGCCGATCCCGCGTTGCGATTCTCCATGCGGACTCCTACGACGGACCGTTGGACCGCACGCTCATTGAAGGCCTCCGCTTGTTCGATCTGAGCCTTCGTGGCAAGACCGTCCTCCTGAAGCCGAATCTGGTGGAGTACATCCCAGGCACTGAAGTGAACACCGACCCGCGACTGGTGGGGGCCGCGGCAAGTGCCTTCCTCGCATTGGGAGCGAAATCGGTTGTGGTTGGTGAAGGGCCAGGCCACCAGCGGGATACCTTTCTGGTTCTCGCCGAGAGTGGATTGGAAAAGGAACTACAGTCGAGGCGAATCCGGTTCGTGGATCTGAATCGCGATGAAATCCGGCAAGTACCGTTGCAAACTGCTTTCACTGGACTCGATAAGCTGTGGCTCCCGCGGACCGTATTGACGAGCGACGTCCTCGTCTCGATGCCGAAGGTGAAAACGCATCATTGGGCGGGCGTAACTCTGAGCATGAAGAACCTGTTCGGTGTTGTGCCGGGCGTTGCCTATGGCTGGCCGAAGAACCTGCTGCACTGGAAGGGCATCGATCGAAGCATCCTCGATATCAACGCCGCGGTTCCAGCGCACTTCGTCATTGCCGACGGGATCATTGGCATGGAGGGCAATGGGCCGCTGCATGGCTCTCCGCGTAATCTCGGACGGATCGTGTTGGCCGACGATCCCGTCGCCGCCGATTTCGTATGTACCCGCCTGATGGGTCTCAACCCGCTTCGCGTGAACTACCTGGCTCAAGCGGCGGAGTTCCTCGGGAACGGAACGCCTGATCGCATCGTGCAATTGGGAGAACCGCTGTCAGCCCCTCAGCAGCCATTCGCGCTCCTGCCAGAGTTTGCTCACCTGCGCATTTAGATTCGGCACCGGAAATTCCGAGAATCCTTGCCTTACAGCCATTTCGAGGTCTCTGAAATTCCGAGAATCTCGGCCCACTTCTCCGGCTGCGGCCATCTGGACCCAGCTTTTCGGCGGAAATCGCATCTTCCCGTAGAATCCGGGCTGAGGATAAAAACCAACGTGTTTCCGTCCATTGATGACCTTCGTCAGAAATTCCAGGAAGCCAAGTACATCGTTGATGAGGTCACCCTTTCTCAGGTGTACGTAGCGGGAGAGCTAAAGAAGCCGGTTCTGATCGAAGGCCCGCCTGGCTGCGGCAAGACAGAGCTTGCGAAGGCCCTGGCATTTGCCCTTGACACAGTTGTGGAGCGGCTTCAGTGCTACCCAGGGATCAACGAAGAAAAAGCCATCGGCAAGTTCGATACCGCCCTGCAGAAACTCTTCCTCGAAACACAAGCGGACCAACTCGGCACAGACTGGGAATCCATCCGGGGCCGCCTCCATACCATGGACTTCTTCGTTCAAGGCCCAATCATGCGCGGGCTGCAGCATTCGCCGAAACCGTGCGTGTTGCTGATCGATGAGGTGGACAAGGTGGACGAGGAATTCGAATCGATGCTCCTCGAAGTCCTCTCGGAATGGCAACTCTCGATCCCGCGGCTTGGGACCGTCCCGCACAAGACAATCCCGTTCGTCATCCTCACTTCGAATGAGGTCCGGCGGATTGGCGACCCATTGCGGCGCCGGTGCGCCTACTTCAGAGCGGAATTCCCGACCGTCGAACGAGAGGCGGAAATTTTGAAAACGCGGAGCAGAACGGGGAGCGCCGCATTACAGCGGCAAATCGCCGGCCTGTCCTACGCACTTCGGGCTTACAGGATGGAAAAGCCCCCGTCGATTGCGGAGATTCTGGAGCTTGAGCAAGTGCTCCACATCATGGGCATCAACGAACTCGATGCTGGCATGCGGGATTTCCTGCTGCCCTTCCTCGCAAAGACCAAAGAAGACCGAAAGCGCCTGACGCTTCAGGATGGGTTTGCCTCCCTTGTATTGAATGCGAAATCCCACGCATCAAGACTCAACGCCGTGGACCTTGTGGGGGTCGGATCGTGAGGGCGGTTCTTCTAATCCTGTTGGTTTGCTGTAAGGCCGGCAGCGCTCAGCCGACCATGCCCGTCGAGTCCCGGAGCCGCGTTGCTCGATGCCGAGATGTGCTGGGCCGATTACTACGCGCGGGCATACGGCGTTCCCCTCGAATTCGTACAAGCCGTAATCGACGTCGAATCGGCGTGGCATCCCTACGTAATTTCAACGAAGGGCGCGGCAGGGCTCATGCAGTTGACCGCGCCGACGGCGTTCACCTTCGGCGTTACGAACCGTTTTCGGATCGAAGAAAACATTCGCGGAGGGGTTGCATACCTTGCGTATTTGAGCCGGCAGTTCGAAGGCGAACTGCGGCTTGTGGCAGCCGCCTACTATGCCGGCGAGCAGCGAATCAAGAAGCGAGGGCTCACATGCGCTGACGCGGACATCTATCGCTACGTTTGCCTGGTCCAACGATTCTATTCAAGACGGCAGATGGTCGCAAAGACCTCTGCCCGGTACTCAACCAAAGGAGCAGAACATCAATGAATAGTTTGAAGGTAGTGATCGCCGGAATCTGTGCGTGTTTGACAGCCAGCGCCCAGGTTCCAATGGTTCGCCCGCAGGTAGCGGGTCGAGCGGTTCAGGAGGGCCAAGTCACCGTCGTGTACCTGGCGCCGCGGTTCGCGACCGCCATTCGAATGCCCGACGCCGTCAATTCCGTTGTGCTCGGTGATCCCGATTCGTTCACCGCCGAGCACTCCGAACGAGAGCCGCAGATCGTTTTCGTCAAGCCAATTACTGCCAAAGCATCGCAGACGAATCTTCTCATTTCGACTGCCCACGGATATCAGGCCAATCTGTTACTGATCAGCCGAGGCGAAACGGCAGGCACACAACCCGACGTTGATTTCATGATGCGTTACCGCCCGGCTGGAAGATTCGTCATCGAGCCAAGCGCGCCTTCCGCATCGATCGCGCAAACCGTTGCTTTGCAGACATCCGACCGTCTCGTGGAAACGCCGGGGGCCTCGACGACGGTTCCGCCAAAGAACGGCAGCCCAGCAGACGTGAAGCGATCGACCGTCGAACCCGCCTCCTTCAAGCTCGGCAAGCTTGAGGCACCGGTCGACACCGGCACGCCGGCCGGCGTTCGGTCGGCCAAGCAGGATGCCGACGCGGATTTAGGCCTGGATGCATTGCTGGAACGACAACGGCGGGCTCCGTTACCAGATCTCTATGGTGAGAAGCCAGGAATCGCGCCTCCAGGCAAACAACTTTTGAAGGCCGGAGTCAGCGAGGTCATCGACCAGGGTAAGGAAGTCGTAGTGCTGTTTTCCGTGTTGAATGTGCAAAGCCATGCGGTCGAGTTGATGCCGCCGCAAGTGCAATTAGGCGGCAAGGTGAAGAAGGGAGCGATTGTGCACCACGTCGTCTGGTCGAATTCCGAGCAGTTGCCGGTGGAGGATTTCCGGATGAGCCAGCGGAGGATCGGGCCCGGCGAGCGCGCCGATGGCGTCTTGATCTTCCAGCGACCCAGCTTCAAGCAGTCGAACGAAACCCTGTTACTTCAGATGGCGGAGTCCGGAGCGGTCGACCGCCCTGCCCTGGCACCCATCGGTTTCGGAATCAGCAGTCTTCGAGAGAAAGGAGCCGAATAGAATGACACCCGAATTGAACAAGAACGAGGGTCTACCGGACGGTGCCGAACTGGACGCAACGCGACGCATCAACGCTGGGTCAGTGGAACAACCCGAGGCGACCGAACCGCAAGAAACGAGAACCACCTTCGGGTCCCTTCGAGAGGCATACCTGCGTGCCCGGGATGGGCGCAAAAGGGTCCAGCCTGAAAAGCAGAGTAGAACCGCGAAGAGCATTGACCGAAGCAAAGGTCTATTGGTTCTTGCGGTCGCTGTCATCATCATGATTTTCGTGTTCCTGGGCATGTTCTCAAGTTCGAGCGGCACGAAGGACCGCGCCGCGAACAGAACGAAACCGAGTCTCGGCAGGCCGGATATCACCACCGGAACGGCAGATAACCGGGGTTCCGTGACGCCGCTGCTGAATGCGGATATGAGCGGCCAGGATACGAACAGCGATCAGCTCAGCGCCGACGACGTAAAGGCCACCGGGCGGTTGCGCGTACGTCCGCAGCCGAAATCAGGCGATACCCTGGCCAGTATCCCTCCCATGGATCCGGCGCTGGAGGCGTATCGGCAAGCGAAAGCCGGCAACCCTGTTCCGCAGCCTCTGCCCGTGGTCTGCGAACGTCCCGCCCCCTACGCAACCGCCAGTGCCAGCTCATAACGAAGGAGACGCCCTCAAGAAATCCTCGCTGGTCTTTGTCAGTAACAATTCCGGCGCTTCCGCTAACGTGATTCGGCCAGCATCCATGATGACGGAGCCAGCCCTTCTGGAACGAAGATCCACCGCTCTCCTCCCGAATGGCAGCCGCCTTGTAGCACGGCTACAATCCGCCGTCAGCACGGCGGTCAAGGCGCCCGTGGTTGCGGCTATTGAGTACAACTATGAGAGGGACGGTGAGATTATCATCCCGGCGGGGGCGAAAGTTCTCGGGGATCTCCAGCAGGCAAACAGGAACGGCAACATCGGGATTCACTTCCATACGCTGCAGATGCCGGATGGAACTACCGAGAAAATTGACGCGACTTCGATGAGCCTTACCTACGGCCCGCTCAAAGGTTCCGTCTCCGGCGGCAACGCGTTGAAGCGGATCCTCGTGCGCTCCATGACGGGGGTCGGAACGATGGCGGCTTATCTGGTAGGCGGGCCAGGAGGTTTTGGAGGGGTCAGCGGCCAGCTCGACAACAGCATCTTGTTGCGCGAGCGAATCGCATCGAATGCGGGACTCGCCGGAGAGCAGGAGGTGCAGAGCCTTGCTTCCACGGAAAACATCGTAGTTTCAGTGCCCGGGAACACCAGATTCTTCGTCGTATTGCTCGCAGGGAGCGGCGAGACCTCGCCGACCAGAACACCGCCGGCAGGCGCCCGCGGCGTCGCGCAGATCGCAGCGAATGGAAGCACGCAGCTACCATCCGCGGAGGAACTGCGCGAACTGATTGAGTTGAAGACGGAGCTCAATCGGATGTATCAAGAGGTGGCCGCCACGCGGACCGCCGGCACCACAGGACCACCCCAACAACAGTAAACCTTCATTCGAGACTGTGCTTCATAACACTGGCCATCCTCCCAATTCGCGCCCGATCTGCGGTAAATTGGGCGCAAGGGAGGGGCCCGTGCAGCCGAGATCCAATTCTCGGATTGCGGATTCGTTGGCGTCGCGCCTGGAGCAATTGGTGCAGCGCCTTTCGCGCGAACACCTCACCGTCGGAATCATCCTGCTCGTTTTAGGCGTCTTCGCATTCCAGATCAGCCCGTGGCTAGCCTGGTTTACCGTCGGCAGCGGACTCCTCCTGCTGACGTGGCACGCTCGAATCCGAAATACCTACCGCGGCCTGCTCTACTTCATCGCCTTGCTTCCGGTTCTCCATTGGTTCAACTCGATTAACGAGTTCCTGTTCCACGAGGACGCTGTAACCGGGATGATGCTTTCCCGCGACACCGCTTCTCCGCTCGAACTGGTGTATGGACTCATTTTTGCGGGAGTGGCTATTGGCGGTCTGATCTTCGTAATCCGCCATAGACCATATGTCCGTGCCATACAAGCTGCCACAGGGGGAACTGGCAACCGACCGAACAAGCAGGCCCGATGGTCGAACGTCCCGGCGCGGACATTTGCTGACGTCGGCGGTATGGACGATCAAAAGAGCCGCATCAGCGCGGTCGTGCAAAACCGGCTTTACCCCGAGAGATTCAAACAGCACGGGGTGATTCAAAACGGCATCCTTCTGTACGGACCTCGCGGAACCGGCAAGACCTTCCTGGCCGAGGCGACGGCGGGCGAGTTCAAGATCAACTACTGGTACGCGAAGCCAACCAGTCTCATTGAGAGCCGGATTGGCAATAGTGAAGCGAACATTCGGGAGACATTTTCTCGGGCCTATGCACACCGCCCGGTATTGTTCTTCCTCGACGAGATCGATTCGATAGGTACCCAGCGCCAGCAGTTGGGCCGAAACGACGATGTCGGGGGAGGCGCCAGGCTCTACAACTCGGTGGTTACCGAACTGATGCAATGCATCGATCAGTATCGCGGAGCCACCGGCTTCATTCTCATGGCCGCGACGAACTTCTATGACGGGCTGGATGAGGCGCTGGTAAGGGATATGCGGTTCGACGAGAAGATTCGGGTGGATCTCCCCGACGAAGCCACGCGCGCTCAGATCCTTTCCGCCCAGCTCTCCAAGAGGTTGTGGACGCCGTTCCCGGTCGACTCCTTTGCAAAGCGTACGCCAGGCTGGAGCGCTGCGAAACTCGGCGGTTTGGTCAATAAGGCAGCGTCGATTGCCGCCCTTGAGAATCGTCGAATTGAAATGCGAGACCTTCAGCGGGCATTCGACGAAAGCGGTGGCCAGGACCGGCCGCTGGTGAAGGCAGTCGATTGGGGAGACCTCATTCTTCCTGCCGCAATCGAACGGGACCTGCGAAATCTGATTCGGCTGATGGATGCTCGGGAGGCCGAAAGGCTCAAGGTTCCGGTCCCGACAGGGTTACTTCTGGTCGGCCCTGCCGGTACAGGCAAAACCTCCATTGCGCACCTGATTGCGACCCAGACGCGGCGCAGTTTCTACGCCATCGCTCCGGCGGACGTTCCGACCCCGGAGAAGCTTGCGCAGGTGTTCGCCAGGGCCCGCGAGCAGAGCCCGTCCATCTTGTTTATCGACGAGATCGACGGTCTTCTTACCGCGCGGCGACAACGGGTACTTCATGGGGCAGCACCAGATCCAACTCGTCGAGCAGGCTCTGATGTTGATGAGCCAACTCGATCCCGGCAACCAGGTGTTCCTTGTCGGGACGACAAACCACATCGACCATATCGATCCGCGCGTGTTGAGAGGCGGACGATTCACCGAAAAGATCGAGGTCGGCATCCCGGACGATCAAGGCTATTTGCGACTGATTGAGAGGTACCTGGGGCCAATACCGTTAGCGGCGGGTTTGACGTGCCATGACCTTTTGGCTCGATTACGGGGCATCTCCCCGGCAGATCTTCAGGGCGTGGTGAATACGGCTAAGCGCATGGCGATGAATCGCATGACGGCGAGTGACGAAGCCTTGCCGCCGCTCATCTGGGAGGATTTCGAGCACGCCCTTGAACGAACCCAGTCTAGTAGAGTGTGAGGGGTAGAATCAGTACCGCAATTTGAGGCGGTATTGCGGCCCAGCTTTTCTCGGCAAATGTCAGCAACGTGAGACGGCCGAGTGACGCGGGATCGCTCTACTGTACGCGACGGGCAGGCGTCATCCCCACATCATTCGGACCTAAGCGCGGTCATCGGATCGATGCACGAGGCGCGGCGAGCAGGCACATAGGCCGCCAGCGCCGCCACTGCCAGCAGAATGGAGCAAGACAGCAGGATCGTCGGCAGATCGTTACCTGTGACCCCATAGATCATGCTGGAAATGACGTGCGAGCCGACGCAGGGCTGCGGGAATTCCCACTGCGATTCCCGCCAGCAGCAGGAGCATCACCTCCTTCAGGATGAGGACCAGGATGCCGGCTGGTAGCGCGCCCAACGCCATGCGGAGGCCAATCTCCGATGTGCGGCGGGCGACTGAATAGGACATTAATCCATACAGGCCAACCGACGCCAGGAGCAACGCCAGGCCGCCAAAGAACGAGGACAACATGGCGATCATTCGGTCGGTGTCGAGGGACGTCGCGGCACGTTGGTCGACCGTTTCCGCTCGCAATACGAGATGACGGCCGGCAGACTCGATCACACGGCGGGCGGCGCTCAATACCGGTCCTGGATCTCTCGTGGTCCGTATGTCGATCGAAGACGAATTGAATGCTGGCTGCTGCATCAGCGCACAATAAACCGCCATGGGCTCCCGGCTCTGCGGCAGCCACAGGCTTGCGCTGTTGACCACGCCCACGATCTCCAGATTTCTGCGACTGCCGAAATCGATTCTCCGGCCGATCGGACTGGCGGAAGGAAAGAGACGGCGGGCCAAGCTCTCGCTGATAATCGCCACGGCCTGAGCGGTCTCGTTATCGCGCCATGTGAATTCGCGGCCCGCCATCAGGCGCATTCCGGCCAGATGAAAGAACCCGGGGCCGACCGCATCGAAGACGGCCTGCAGGGGAGGCTACCCGGATGAAGGTACCGACACGGGTTGCCTAAATTCGTAGCTCAGCACCGGTCCCATGTGAGAGTAGCTGACGGACTCCACCCCCGGTATCCCACGCAGACGTTCCGCCAGTTCCTGGAAGTAGGCGACCCGATCCGGCATGTGTTGCCCCTCACCGCCGGTCGGAAAGAGTTGGAATAGCGTTAGTCCATCGCGCCGGAAACCGACGTCGGCGGAACGCAGGTTTTGCAGGCTGCGGACAAACAGAACGGCGCCGATCACCAGCACCAGGGAAAGCGCGATCTGAGCGCTGATGAGTACCTTGCCCAGCGTCAGCGTACCGCCGTGGATCGTTCGCGCGTTGCGTTGCAGGGCATTGGCAGGGTCGGCGCGGACGACTTTCCAGGCCGGTGCGACTCCGAAGAGAAGTCCAGTAACGAGCGCGGCGAGCACTGTAAAAGCGAGGACCCGTGAATCCGGCGACGCATCGAGCGCGGAAGGGACGAATCCGTTCCACATCGTGTGAAACAATAGACGGCTGGCCCAGTCGGCAATCAGCAGTCCCAGGCCGGCACCCGTCACCGCGAGCATTAGGCTCTCGGTAACCATCTGCCGGACAATACGCCATTTTCCGGCGCCCAGCGCTGTCCGGATTCCAAATTCCTGGCGGCGTCCGGCCGCGCGTGCGACCATCAAATTCGCCAGATTCGCGCAGGCGATGAGCAGCAAAAGGCCCACCATGCCCATGAGAACGTAAAGCGGACGGGTATATTGCCGACGAAGGAAAGAAGTTCCCGTCGCGCCGGAAGCCACCACAATGCGCTGGCTCAGGAACGCCTTGCGCTGTGCGCCCCCATATCCTTCGGGAAGAGACGCTTCCAGCGTCGCCGGCCACAGCGATTCGACCTGCGCGCGCGCCTGTTCGATGGAGACGCCCGGCCCTAACCTCGCTGTCGCGTTCAGGGCGATGCTCTTGCGGTTGCGGTAGCCGGTGTTACCGTCAAAGCCGATGGGGACGGTAGCATCCGTGGCGGCGTCGATGATGAGCCCGGAAAAGCTTTCAGGCGTCACGCCGATAATGGTCAGCGGATGACCCTCAACCCGGATTGTCTTCCCAATCACCGAATGGTCGCCATGGTAACGGCGTTGCCAACAACCATAGTCGATTACCGCGACCGCCGCCGACGAGCCGCTATCCAGGCTGACATCGGCCGGTGCGATCCATCGGCCCAGAAGCGGCTGGATGCCTAGGGTGGAAAAGTATTCTCCGCTGACCGTGCTGATGCTGCCGACGTATTTCACGCCATCGGCTTCCACATTCTCGATCCCTCCGCCCTCCCAGGCAAAGAGGCTGGAAAACACGCGCTGATCCTTTCGGAGTTGCTGAATCATGGCGAACGAAAGAGATTCCTCGCGTTCCGAATTGGCGGGTGTGGTGGTGGAGAGCTTGACGAGCCGGGATGGATTCGCCACCGGCAATGGCCGTAGGATCACGGCGTTCATCAAGCTGAAGATCGCTGTATTCGCGCCGATGCCTAAGGCGAGAGAGACGATCGCGAGGGCTGTCGTAATGGGACTCCGCCGCAGCATTCGTACGCCGTAACGGATGTCCTGGCGGAGAGTATTCATAGCTTCAAATGTACCTTTCCCGGATCCTGGGTGGTAGGGCCGGTCTTCTCAAGCTGGCGGCTTGCATGGGACAAGGATATCCGCCAGGCAACATGCGCTATCCGCAATGCCCTTCCAACGCCGCAGCGTTTAGAGAAATCCAAGTTGCCCGTGTAGTCGCCGTCTCGGACCTTGGCATAGCCGGCGGTCCCAAAGCCGTTGCTCTGCGCAATAGATCCCCCTGTTTTGCCTGCTTCACGGAGCACACAAGCGATCCAGATTCCGTTTTTGGAGCTTTGCGAATTTCGCCCTAGCATTCTCCCAAGCCCCAAGTTTCGATCGGCCCCTTCCCGGCATTGGAGACGGGCCGGAGAAACAAGGGCGGAATCCCGATGGAGGTCTACACGCAAATGAAGCACGTACGTATAGCAGCCGTGGTGCTCGCAGTCTGCCTTTTGGTGGTCTGCCAGACCGTGGCTCTCGCTCAAAACCTTGGCGCCGCGCCGCAAACAAATGTCGCGGTACAGGGTCAAACCGGGGCGCAACCGGAAGGCGCGTTCCTCAACTTCGTGAACTGGGTTGGCAACGTCATCGCTCCCGTGGGCGCTGGCGTTGCCGTGGTCGGCGGAATTGTCTCGTATGCCAGCGGCCGGGGCTACATCCGTTGGATCGGGACGGCGCTTGGACTCCTGGCCGTATCCGGTCTGACCCGACTGCTGGAGTTCTGGATCCAGCAGGGCACGGGCGGCGTTTCCTAAAGATGCAATCACTACCGCGGGGCGGGTGGCGGAGCCGTTCCTTCATTCGCCCAGCATCTTTGGTCCCAATTATGCAAATGATCAACGACGGAATCGGCTTGTTGCTGGGCTTGGCGCCGGTCGCGGCGCTCGTGGCGCTGGTGCTGGCGGGGCTGGCGCTTCGCAACCATGGGTCGGCGCTGCAGAACGGAAGATTCGGCCTGTGGATGTTCTGGGCGGCCGTGATGCTCACCTTGCCGCAGATTCTGAGCTGGTTTTCCGGCTTTGGCGTGCCAGTTCCTGTCTCCGCAGGTGGGGGCACAGCGCTCTTCAACACCTTCAAGGTGGACATAACCAACTTTGTCAATCAGTTCGTCGTCGGGTACCTCGCGCCTGTGCTCGCCGCCTGGATGGTCCTCCGGGGCGTCGTCGAGATCTCCGAAGGGCGGTCTCCGCTCTACTCGATTCTCGGCGCCATGTTTCTCTTGTCCATTGCGGCTACTCAAGCTCTGATGCAGGGGTGGAATTCGGGAACGAAGTTTGCGACGGCCGACGTGCTGGCGGGCCTCTGGACATACACGGCGAGCCGGATTCTTCCGGTCGCGGCGGGCCTTGCCATAATCGGGGCCATTCTGAATTTCGCGTTTGGCAAGCCTGCGATGCGGCTGATCTGCTGCGCGGCCGGATTTCTGACGGTGTCCGCCCTATGGCGGTTGGTCGTTTCGATGATGTGACACCAAGAGCATATGAACTTTCTAAACGGAATCACGAATTTGACGAATTGGATGGGCAACGTGATCATGCCCACCGTAGCCGGGCTATTCTTCGCGCTCGCAGTCGTTCGGTATGCGCGCGGTTACCCCCACCAGTACATTGCCTGGTCGGGGTTGATGTGCCTGATGGTCTCCGGCCTGCTGCGCGGCCTCGAAACGTTCGCCTCGCAATCGGCTTGGAACAATCCGGACACCATTTGGATCACACTCCGCGGCCTCGTGAACTGGTCCGGCAACGTGTTCCTGCCTGTTTATGCCGTCTTGCAGATTGTCCAGGGCGTGCTCTCGTACGGGGGAGTCGGCCACCGTATCTACCACGGAAGCCCCTGGATCAGACATTTTGCCGCGGCGGGAATGGCGCTGTCCCTTTCCGGCCTGTTGCGGCTCGCGGAGTTCTTTGTCCGGAAAGGCACGGGGGGAATCAGTTGAGAAGACCCATCAAGTCGGCTAATTGGAGACACCAATGAGCAGTCTGAATATCACCCACGTCCATCGAAATCTGCATACGCGCGTCACGTTCCTTTACCTGGAGTTCGAAGACGCGTTCGTGATCCTGGGGCTGGCGGCATTCACCAATGTATTCGGGAGGTTCCTGCACCGGGAGGTCGCCGGCATTCCTCTGAACGTGTTTCTGCAGTACATCGTTCCCATCCTGGCGATACCGCTGCTGATCGCCTTCAAATACGGGAAGCCCCGACGCTACCTCTTCGATTTTCTGGAGTGGCACACGAAGCCGCGGATTTATTGCGGCATGGAACGAGATTCTCAGCAGAAGGTGATTTACCTGACGGAGGACGAACCAGAATGCCTGTAACGATGCGTCAGCATGAAGCGAATTTGCGCCAGCCAGCATTTTGTGAACTGTTGCCAATCCGCGACTACCTTGATAACGTGATCGTCCGGTCAAACGGCGCGCTGGTGGCCGGCTACGATCTCGGCGGCATCAACTCCTATTACCACTCGGACGAAACGCGAAACCAAACGAAGTGCTCTCTGGAGGCGCTCGTTCGCTCGCTGACGGAGCGCTCGATGAGATTGCAGGTGCGCTTCGAAGTAGTTGAGGGCCTCAGTGACCTTCCGGCCCGCTATCGGGACCAACTCCGCTCGGACAATCCTGTCGTACAGAGCCTGGATCGCGTCCGGCTTGCGGCCTGGAAGCAAAAGGAACAGTCGGGATTCTATCTCACACCGATGCTGCACGCGTATCTTTATTGGGATCCGCGTATTCATCACGAGGCTCCGGAGGGCGGGTGTCGGAAAGAAACTGGGCAACGTGACCGGCGGCTGGAGTCCCTCTGCCGCAAAGTGCATCCAGCGGACCCGTCGCGAACACGAAGACCTCGTTTCGGAGTTCGAATCCATTTTGAAGGGCATTGAACAGACCCTCAATAGCACCGGGCATGAGCGTTCAGCGGCTGACCGATGAAGAGATGTTCTTGGAGCTGAAGCGGGCAATGAATCCGCTCTTCCGCGATGACATCGCATATCGCCGGCCGGAACTGACGATCGATTATCGGAGCGCCAGGGAGCAGGCAGCCAATACCCATATTGAGGACGATCAGGAGACCTACATCAAGATCGGCGGGCTGCTGTACTCATTCTTGTCGTTGAAGGATCTCCCTGACGCCACCTTCCCTGGTATTTTTCGCGAGCTGCTCGGGCTCGACTTCCCGCTGGTGGTCAATACCGAGGTCAGCATCCCGGACCAGGCGGACCGGCTCAAGCATTTCAAGGGACGATTACGACGCATGACTGCGGCGCAGCGCGACTCGAAGGGCGGGTTCAAGGTCAACGTGGACGCGAGGGTTGCGGAAGGCCAACTGATGCAGACCCTCCAGGACCTGATCTCAAGCTCGTTGAAGAGTGCGCGGGTCAGCGTCGTCCTTGCGATCAGAACCTCCACGCCGATTCAAAGCCGCCGAGACCTGGAGGAACAGGAACGAGTCCTTGCGGATCGCCGGCAGCGGGCGCTGCACGCCCTCATGCGGATGAATGGCGCCCGGGGCTTGCCGGAAGATCTGGCGAAGCGGCGCCTCTACATCAATGGTCTGCCGGGGATGACCGAGGAAAACAAGCGCGAGCACGACTGCTTCACGCTGCATGCGGCGGACCTGCTCATGGTGGAGTCTCCCTGGAAAGGAACGCCGAACTCGCCGCTGATCCTGCTTGAGACGCCGTACCGGCAGCTCGTTCCATTCTCCCCGTTTGACCCCGGCCTGAGTGATGCCAATGTCTTGATCACCGCGAAATCCGGCGGTGGCAAAACGTTCATGGTGCAGATGTTCCTGACGATGATGGCCCGACTCAACCCGCTCATCTCGATCCTGGAACGCGGCAATTCGTACCGGCCCCTGGTGGAACTGATGGGAGGCCGGTGCATTGACGTGGATCTTGAGGGAGCGGAAACGCTGAATGCGTGGGACCTGCCACCTGGAACCACGGTTCCGTCCAACGACAAATTGGCGTTTCTGAAGAATCTGACGCGGCACATGATCGGCATGAACAGCCCGGCCGCCGACACTGCGATTCTGGACAACCTGCTCACCGATGCCATCGTCGCCACGTATCAGCGCTGCCGCACCAGAGAGGACCGGCCGGTCCCGACCTTCAACGATCTCCGGCAGGAGTTGGAAACCTGGCGGGATGAGTCCGAGGTGGAACGAATTCGCGACGAGGCGCAGCTCGCCGCGGTGAAGCTCCGGGAATGGACCGGGGAGAAAGTGTACGCCCGGCTTTTCGACAAGCCGACCACCGTGCAAACGGACGAAAACTGGCTGTTCTTCAATGTGGAGGGCTTGACCAGCGACCCGAAGCTCGAAAGTGCGATGAGCATGATCATCGCGAACGCCATGTCGGAACGGGCGTCGGGCCGGAGCGGGCAGGCGAATATCACGGTCCTTGATGAATGCTGGTCGCTGCTGGACTCCGCCGTCTTGGCTCCGCAGGTGGAACAGCTATTTCGAACCGGCAGAAAGCGGGGAGCGAGTATTTGGGGTATCAGCCAGGCCCTGGAAGACTTCGTGGGAACCGAGGCCCAACCACGGCCGCACGGCCCGGGTATCGTCAAGAACGTCTCGACCAAGATCATCGGGCAGCAGCAGGGTGATCTGAAACCGCTCGCCACCTATTTGCACTTGAACCAGACTGCCCTCAACGAAGTCCGCGGCTTCAGCGCACCACGAAAGGGGCGGAAGGCCCAAGCACTGCTGGTGCTGGGTGAAAAGGCGGAAACGACGCAGACGATCAACATCGTGCCGACACCGATTGAGTACTGGATCTGCACAACGTTCAAGCGAGAGCGAATGTATCGTTCCTGGTTCCTTGAGACCAACCGCGGCCTACCGCTCCTTCAAACCTACGAGAAGCTCGCGGCGAAATTCCCGCTCGGTTTGGCAGATGTTCCGGAATTGCCGGAGGAAATGTCCGGCGCGGTCAAGGCAACGGCCGCAACTGCGGTAACGAGGTGAATTCGTCATGGAATCCTGCAAAAAACTCATCGCGATCGTGCTTTATCGGACGAGGTAGGTCCACAATCGCTGTTCTTCTGGTGTTGCTGATTGCATTCGGGCTTATAGCGCCGCCGCCCGCGGTGGCGCAGATCGGGGCTATCGCGGTAGCGGCGGCGGCCGCGGCGGCTCGTCAGCTTGATCATGAACACTATTGGCGGGCTCGCTGGGTACCGCTAACGGCCTGCTGGGATCGATAAATGGCTTCGTTCAAGCGCTGGCTAATCTGTGGGAAAACGTTGTCTATCCAATCACTCTGATCAATCAGGCACTCGCGATGGTCAACGCAGCTCATCGCGCAGTTCCGCGGATTGGTCGCGGCCATCGATAACGTGAGCGTTCGCAGCGCGACGTTGCCGAATCCTACTTCGCTGGAAGTGATCATGCGGAACCGGTCTGTTGCGGATTTTGCGCAATTCGATCAGACTTACAGGACGACGTTCCAGCCTCTTCCCCCGGCATCAGACCTCCATCCCGGCGACCGCCAGCGAGTGGATATGAGCGATGCGCTGGCCATGGATACGCTTAAGACCTTGAAGGCTTCGGATCAAGTGGTCCAACAGACGCTTCAAGCGGCCCAGATCATCGAGGACGAAGCCGCGCAAGCAGCGCCCGGCTCGGCGGCATACCTCACCGGCGCCGGCCTGATAGCGGCGGTTGAAAACCAGGCCACGACTCAGAGGTGACATGAGCGACGCGCTCGCATGGACACGTTGAAGACCTTGAAGGCGTCCGATGACGTTGTGAATCAGACCCTCCAGGCTTCGCAAATCATCGAGGACGAAGCTGCCCAGGCGGCGCCCGGGTCGGCAGCATATCTTACCGGCGCCGGCATGGTGGCGGCGGTCGAGAACCAAGCGATGATGCAACGGATGCTTGCGGCCGAACTGCGGGAGGAAGCCGCGATCCTGGCGCACACAAATGCAATCCGTAAGCGCCAGGCGGACATGGCCAACCAATTCGGCCAAAACACAGCAAATCTATTTAAGTAAAGGGGGAAATGGATGGATCCGAAATGGAATTTCTTAGCCGCGTTTTGGGAACACCGCAAAGCTTCTGGTTTTGGTGCTGATTGTGTCGCTGATCGCGCCGCAGCCAGCAAGGGCGCAATTCGGGATTGACTGGGCTGCCATTGTCGCGGCGATCAACAGTATAGGAACCGCGATCTCCAACACGATCGGCCCGGCGCTTACGGGCGATCAATGGAGCTTTGGGAACGCTGAACCAATTGATGAGCAGCCTACAGGCATTCTTCATAAACATCGTTTATCCCCAGGCAGCAATAAGCCGCGCGCAAGGTCTGGTCGGCGCGATCGGGGGCTCTACACGCACAGAGCCAGGCGATCTCAGGAGTGAACGTGGCGAGTGCTACCCTGGCCAACCCACAGCAGCTTGAGCAGCTCCTGCTGTCTCGGAACCCGATGAATGTGCCGGGTGTTACGGCGAATTACCAGACGCTCTACCAGTCCGTGCCGGTTCCGCAGAACGCATCGCCGCAGACCCGAGACCTGATCGACATGAGCGATGCCGCGGCGCAAGCCGCGATGAAAAGAGCAATCGCGATCGACGCCATTGCCGACACCGAGATGCAAGCCGCAAACCAGATCAATAACCGAACTTGGCGCAGGCCGCTCCTGGCACTGCCCCGATGGTCGAGGCCGAAGCCGCTGCTTGGCTCGTGCGAGCAAATGCCTACACTCAGTCGGCTCTTGGCGATGTGATGCGGGTTCGGGCGATCTCGCTGGCCAACAGCGGGGCGCAATTGAAGTTCAACGCCGCCAATGGCGCCCAGATTCGCCAGAACACACTGGATTCCCTGAAGTGAGGTGCAGCCGATGTTCTATTTCCAAACCATGTTTCAGCAGGTCTACAACGGAATCACGGGATCGGCGGTATTGCCCGCCGTGCAGCAGATTGCGGAGGCCATCCTTCTGCTGGCGGCGCTCTTCGCCGTATACGAGGCGTACGCCAAGGGAGGAGATGCCCGAACTCTTGCGCTGGCGGGAGTCCGCTACCTCATCATGGGGTTGCTCATCACCCAATATCCCAACGTCTTCAGAAACGTAAACAACGCCTTCGCCAATGTTGCCCAGGCGATCGCGCCGACGGATGTATGGACGAACTTCCGCGACCAGGTTCAAGGCTATATGTCGGCGAACAATGGCCAGGGGGCCTGGTGGAATTGGGTGGTCGGCGGCGTGGCCGGGGCGTTCAGCCTCATTTTCCAGGCAATCGCCGTCCTGGTCTTTCCGATTTCGTATGCCATCTTTTCGTTCTTCTACAGCATGTACGGCGCGGTTTTATATGTCGTGGGGCCATTGGTGCTGGCGTTGTACCCCGCCCTTGGTGTCGGCCAACTGGCAAGGACGTTCATGGTGAATCTGATGGTGTGGAATGCGTGGGGTCTCATCTACGCGATCATCAGCCAGTTGTTGACGATCATGAGCGCAAACAGCCTGAACAGCATCTTCACGTCCCAAAGCTTCGGCGGGGCGTTTCAGGGGGCGAGCCAAATGCTGCTCATCTCGCTGTCGAGCATCCTGCTGTCCATCATGATCCTGCTGATCCCGTTTATCGCAAAGCGGGTAGTGTCCGGGGACATCGGAAGCACGATGTTGACCGTAGCTGGCGTTGCCGCTGCCGCCGCACAGACCGCAATTGCGGGATGGGCAGGAATGCAGGGCGGAGCGGCCAGTGCTGGAGGTGGCGGCGACGGAGGTGGTGGAGGTGGATGGAGGCGGCGGAGTTCTTGACGCGAATGGTGGGTCAAATCATTCGCCTTCACCACCGCCTGACGGAAATAATGCCGCGTTGGGTAGTGAGGCTGAGGCGTCTGGGCACGCTCCGCAGCCACCTGGCGGTGGGGCTATGGTGGACGCGAACAGCGCTGGCGGTAGCGGGGCGGCCGCCGCAGCCAGCGATGAGCAGCCACCGAATGATTCGCCACGGCAGTCCCACGGCCGACCGGGACACTTCGGGCATTACAACATCCCGCACGCCATCGGATGGACGGTGGGAACCTGGGCAGGCGCGACGCGCCGGACGGTGAGCAGCGCATTCAGGTCAAGCCAGAGCGAGCAACAGGAGGAGGGCTAAGCCATGAAACCGAAACAGGCCGGCGCACTGCCCGAAAAGACCGGCTATACGAAATACTTCGAACACGACGGCGCCCTGCGGGCCTATGCGAACCGAATGATGTGGTTTGGGATCTCGGCCGTGTTGATCTCGTTTGTTCTGGCGTTGTTGCTGTTCTATGTACGGGTCCAGCCGCCGACCGTGATCCGGATTGCCGCCGACGGTCAGGCCACAGTGGTAAGCGGCGCGACCACAACGCCGCGGACGCCATTGGGTTTCATGGCCGCCCTGGCGGCCTCTTCGGCTCCCGGCGAGCAACCCGCCGACATCGAAGGTCGCGCGGTGGTGCGCAGGTTCCTGGAAAACTACCTCACGTACACGCCCACGTCCATGGAGAAGAACTGGGCTGACGCGTTAAATATGATGACGCATAACCTGCGCACATTAACGCTGGACCAGTTGCGCGACCAGGATATCGTTTCCAAAGTTCACGACGACGAGATCACATCCACGTTCAAGCTCCGCTCGCTGGAACCCGTGAAGGGCCAACCTTGGACGTACGTCGCGTTCGGAGTCAAGGAAGTCCATCGTGTCCATAACAAGGCCGAATTCACCGACCGGCTCGTAGCACGGTACAACGTGCGCCTCCTGCAAACAGAGCGATCCGAAAGAGTCCCGAGCGGGCTGCTGGTTGCCGAGTACGGAGAACAGCAGATGGTGGGCGAAAAGGACAACGGGTTGGAGCAATCCAGCGCGTTCACGGACGACGTGAAGAAATAATCGATTTCTATCGCCGGCTCTCGGGAAGATGCGTATCTCGCCCGGTTCACCGGTGACCGGAACGCCGGCCAGGGGCGATGCCTGGTGATTTGAGTAAACCAAGGAGGGTCGCGGGAGAGCGGCTCGTGAGCCGAAAAGCAAGCGAGCCGCAAAGCTATTCCATGGAGAGGAGAACACAAATGGGAGCCACAGTAGCAACGCCGGAAGCGGCGGCGGATCGCCGGGAACCGGAGCCGAGGCCGACGGTAGAATCCAGGCCGACCAGGGAACGCACCATCTCCACCGGCAAACCGGCTGAGGAGACGGGTAGCCGCCGCGGCGGAAAGCGCCGGCGGGCATCAAAAGACAACGAGGCTACGGGCACGATTCGATATTTCTTGACCAAGCCGACGAGCAACGGCACGCCCGAGCTCGGCGAGGAAATGGCGGACGAACACCAGGCGCTTCTCGCCGCGCACAAAGCCGATCGGAGTTTCGTAACGATCGAGGAATGGACGGCCAAAGCGGACAGGCGGAAAGGAGTAACGGTACTTGGGAAGGATCCCGTCGTCCGGCACTAGGATTTTCATACGATGATCATCTGGCTTCATTGCACAGAGTGAATCTGTTGAGGCGACCCGGAGCATTACCGGGAAAGTGCTGGTTCGGCGACTCAATCGAGTTCCGGCCAAGGTAACCACCTTCGCACGGGACTCAGGAGTTCGCTGACACCAGCGCCTCCTTGCTGTCCTGTGCTCATCCACAGAACAGCAAAGGAGAAGAAATGTTCCTTCACCGAGTGAAGATGAACTGGAAGAAGCACCAGACGCTGACCTTGACGATCCTGCTAGTTGCTCTGGCACGAATCGTCCTGGAAAACGTCTTTGGTGACGGCCTGTTCAGCGACTACGCCACTCTCAAGTTTGGCGTGGTGGTAGTGGCTGCAACATTGGCTTGGGCGTTCCTCAAGACCGGCTGGGAATTGGGGACGTTCCACTACAAGAGGCTCTGTACCTTCGTAGGTGCATTGCGCAAATTCTGCCGCGACTACTGGAGCAAAACGGCGGCAGTGTAAACGGCACCGATTCGAAAGATCGACTGCCAGGTTATTTCACAATCCGGACCCGGCTCTCTTGAGCCTGGGCAGGGGAAGTCCTAGAAAAACGTTCCACCCGCTACAGGCAGAGAGGGACCGCGAGGTCTCCCGTTCTGGCTGTAGCCCAACAGACAGAACAAAGGAGATACGCAAATGTCCATTGTGAACAGAACCAGTATCCTTCGCGTAATCGCGTTGGAGATCAACGAAGACGGCGCAGTATCGAAGAAGCAGATGAAAATCGATCGTGACAGCCAACTGGAGAACACGCTGCTGCAGGCGGACTATCCGGATATTCGTGTCGCCACGATTGACATCCCGCAGCAGCAGCTTGACCAGTACCAGCAAGCAATGGTCGAGCATTCGCTGAGCAAGCGGATCGCTTACGACGGCGTGGAGTACATTCTCGTGGGCGCTTCGGCATCCGCGAAGAATGGCAAGTACTACGCTGTTGACGCCGCGCACGCCAAAACGATCGCGCAGCGCTTCCGATTCTGGCCAGAAGCTGCGATGACGTATTTCGGAATTCTCGTGTCACCGTGCAAGGTGTGTATCGAGATCCCGGATGCGCGCGTCGTCGTTGTAAGAGACCACGAACTCGGTACGAATGACTGCCGCGGCTGGATCCGGCGCTCCTACTTCGAGCGTCTTCACCTGGCCGACCGTCACTTCTACCAGTTCCGGATGTCCTTCGAGAACACGCAGGCCAAGGGCAGCTTCAAGATCATGGAGGACGACGTCGCCGATGCTCTGTCGGTCGATTTCATCATTCCACGGTCGAGTTGCAAGCCTGAGTTCAAGAAGCCCGAGTGCGTTCGTCAGTGTCCCAACGCTGCCGGCCGCATCAGCGGGCAGTATTCCACCGGCCGGGTGGTGATCGGGATTCGTGAGATCTCACGGGACCTTCAGTTCTCGTCCAGCTATACCCTCGTAGAACACGCTCCCCTGAACTCCATCGAGACCGAAATCAAGCCGATTGCCATGGCCGCGGTCGAGAAAGTGAAGACCGCGATCGCCAGCAACGATTTCACGGAACTGTTTCGCATCCTGGGAATCTCCGAGGAAGTGGAACTGTTGCGCTCCGATGAAGCGGTGACCGATCCGGAGCACACGTCATCCGAACATACCGTTGTGGAGGCTGTCCTCAAAGCGGACAGCACCGGATACTGGGTCAAGCATCCGTTCGTCAATTCTCACCTTCAGCGCACCCTGGCCAGGTGGGCGTTCAAGCTGTGCACCGCGGGCGGCTTCACGCTGCCGGCGTTTGCTCTGGCCGATGACGGATACCTGGTACTGCACGACGGCAGAATCTACAGCGGCTCCGACTGGATCCCGGAATGGCACGCGATCACCAGCCTCGCCTCTGAGCGAATGCTGGTGGTTCGTTATCCGATCCGGACCAAGGGAGATCTGCTGCCGGTGAAAGCGCTGAACGCTTCCACCACGCTGGACTTTCTGATGCGGCACCTCGAAAGGCAGAAGTGCTCGATGGACTCGGCGGCTGCTGTCACCGAGATCGTCGACCGGCAACTGCGCCTGGAGGGGACGTTGACGCT
The DNA here is from genome assembly GCA_963796675.1 of Terriglobia bacterium. Taxonomy (GTDB): domain Bacteria; phylum Acidobacteriota; class Terriglobia; order Bryobacterales; family Bryobacteraceae; genus CAWCDJ01. The sequence continues at coordinate 94,016 of CAWCMS010000003.1, read as the reverse complement.
GCATTCGGACACAGCCAAGAAGAACGGCGGTGACTACGACTTCGACTGGATTTGCGTTGTCGAAGGAACGCGGTTCCCGTTGTTCGTAGAGGATCGGTTCAGGCACACGCCAGCCGGGGAAAACACGAAGAACAAACAAAGCAAGAAAGAGTCCCCGTGGTGGAACCTGCCGCAGGTCGCGTACTCTGCGAAGGGTAATGCGATCGGCGCGATCACCGACCTCAAGACGTCGTGCCTGGCAGCAGGCCGGCCCGATCTCGCGAATCGTTGCGCGATCGAACTGCAGAAGGCGCTCGACCAACTCAAATGGGGAGTCGAGCCGAATCAGGAGGAGATTGGCAAGATCCGCCAGGAAGTTGGCACCGCTCCATGGCTCAAGCTCAAGCGCATCAGGCGGGTTTCCGATCTCCCGTTGCAGATTCCCACTGCCCCAACGGACAGGATCGGCGCACTGTACAACCATGTTCGGAAGGAACTGTACGAGTTCTTTGCCGACGTGCGACCGCTGGAGGACTTCCGTGGCGCGATCTGCGGAGGTACCTACGACCGCGACATGCTGAAGGAGGCGGGCGTGATTTCGACGGTGTACGCCGTGAACATCGGCTTGCTCGCGGAGAAACGCCACGCTTACGAAGATGCCGTACGGGAAGCTCAATCGAAGCTGGACGCCTTCCCGATCTCGAAGGCAAGCGCTTCGAAGGAGGCAGCCAACGAGCGAAGGGCGTTGGTTCGCAAACGCAATCAGGCTCAAGCCGCGCTTCACTTTTATGAGGAGCGCTCCCGGCAAGACCTGCGCAACCTGATCAACATCGTCCGCAAGTGGGCGGAGAGAAAGGAGGATCACGCGCTGGATTGGCTAACGGCATTGTGGGACATTGCCTGCAAGAGCCGCCGTTGGGATCAGCGCGAGAATCGCCGTTTGAATACGGGAAGCATTGCATTCTATGCGTTCCCGCAATACCTCGTTGACATGATTGTGGAGCGTACCGGCGGCAGACCCATTACCGTCGCCCTTCCCAGTCTGGTCGACGGTGAAGTGAACATCGACGAGGCCGGCAGTGTGTACCTGGTCGATGAAGTGTCCGATGGCGCCGGATCGCTGGTGCGCCGCCAAACCCTACTCCTGCAGGTTATGGGAGACGGGCGGATGATCACAGACAATGGACGGACGTACCATGTTCGGCCGTTTGCTGTTCAGCCGGGCCAAGCGCAGATTCGTAACGGAAGGCTGGAACTTCCGAACACGCAACAGCGTCCCGGCATTCCAATATTGAAAGGCAACAACTGATGACTACTCCAGGGCGACTGAATAGCCGCCCTGGAACGCTTTTCCACAGTTGTGCAAAGGCGGTCTGGCGAACCCCCTTACGCCGGACCGTCCGCTTTCTGGCTATCTGTTGGGGTAAGCATATGGCGACTGAGGAAAGGATCGAACGCCGGGAGTATTAGCCCGGACTCAGGCCGGACAAGGTCCGGCATGGCGACTACGAAGCCAGAGAATGAGTCGCGGGTGACCGGGCTTGATTTTCACCGTTACGCGCTAAATCCACGCACTGCACCGCAATCAGCTGTAACGGCTCTAATGGCATCCAGCATCGCTTGAGGACGAAATGGCTTCTGAAGGAATACGACTCGTTTGGATGGGTTGTGGAGTTGTTCCTTGAGGTGCTCACCGGAAATGTAGACTACGGGAACACCGGGGAATTCCGTCTTGACCTTCTCTACCAGTTCAATGCCGGTCATGCGCGGCATTTTGATATCGGTTACCAGCACGTCCACGTCTCCCCCCATCTGCTGAAGCACTCCGAGAGCATCCTGGCCATCACCCGCCTCCAATATCTCGAAACCCTCCCGCTGCAGGGCTTTGGCGATGAAGGTACGGACTGGCAACTCGTCGTCTACCAGAAGTACCCTCTGCCGTGCTCCGTCCGTCACCGCCGCAAAAGCGCCCATTATTCTACCTACCCGCGTGAGTCCGCTTCGCTTCCCGCCGTTCGACTGCCCAGACGAGTCGCTGAACCGCACCCGTGGCTTCGCCCGCCCGAATCATCGTCATATCCGTGTCGCCGTAGCTGGCACGGAGCACGTTGGCGATGTTCTCTAGATTCTCCATCGTCGCTTTCAGATCCTGGTCCAGATAACGGCGCTGCTCTTCCGTCATTGGATTGGTGTTACATAAGAACGCTCTCCCTGACTTATGAGCGCTCCTCACGGCCTAATACCGTCTGGACGGTGGAGAGCAGCATCTTCGGCGCAAATGGCTTGTGGAGCATTTCGACCGCGCCTGCCTGAATCACTTGCTGGCGTAATTGACCTTCGTCGTGCGCCGTAATGAAAATGATCGGAACTTTGGTATTCGTATCGTGCAGGCGGACCTGTAACTCCAGCCCTCCCATTCCAGGCATCCGAACATCGAGGATCAGACAGCCGGTTTGCGCCGCGGCTCCGGATTCCAGAAAAGTCTCCGCCGATTCGAATGTCTCTACCCGATACCCGGCGGATCTCAGCAGGGTCTTAACCGAGTTGCGAACGGATTTGTCGTCATCGATGACCGCGATCAGGTCCGGCATAGATTGTTCCTCCGGCCGCCTGCCGTGGATAGTGAGTTCGGTGAAGACGCGCAATGCCCGTGTGTATTCAGCAAGCGCCTCGGATTCCGCGTGGCGTGCAAGGGCCAGGGGACTATCTGGAGCTGGTGGCACGTCACGCGGTGCCTCCCCCAGGAGTTTTCGATATTTCTCCGTGGCCGCCTTGTAGCGAAGCTGTGCCTGCTCCAGCTTCGAGCGCCAGAGGTCTTCCAACTGCTGACGGCCCGGCGTAGGCTGTGGGGTCATTGAGAATCTCGCTATTTACCGGCGGCGGATACAGCGCCAGTGCACGTGTGTCTTTGGAATTCATAGCTGACGCCGTCCGCCGTCTTGAGTCCGTCCAGAACTGCTGACCTAGCCGCCGCTTCGGAGTCGAAATGTGCGGCTGACCAAAATTCATCCAGGTTGTCCGTTTTCTTTGGCATGCTATCGAACCGCCCGCAGTCTTGGGCGTGCAGCGTCGCACGCCGTCTGCCGTGATCGATGAACAGCCGGTACTTCACCCTTAGAGTATGAATTGGATGGCGGGAATTGAGCAGTTCTCTTTGGGAGTCGCGATTATACTTTGGTTTAGGCCGATTATGCGTACGTAAGGGTGACGTATCTCACGGGCTCGCCTGTTTTGTGGTTGACAGGCCGAGTTTCTCGGCCATCCGGATGAGATCGGCCAGCGAATCCGCCTTCATCTTGTGCATCATGTTAGCGCGATGTACCTTGACAGTGGCCTCCGTGGTGCCCAGTTCGCCGGCAATTTGCTTGTTCAGAAGACCCCGAACGACCCTAATCATGATCTCTCGCTCGCGGGGACTCAGCGTTTGATACCGGTCGCGCCATTCCGTCAGGGCCGCGCGTTGCGCGTAGGTCTCACGATCTCCCTCGATGGCATGCTGGACAGCATCGAGCAGAACCTGCTCGCGGAAGGGCTTGGTCAGAAACTCCACCGCGCCCGCCTTCATAGCCTTTACCGACATTTCAATATCTCCATGACCCGTAATGAAGATAATCGGCAACTGCATCCCGGCTTCGGCGAGCTGGCGCTGAAGATCAAGCCCACTCGATCCCGGCAGACGCACGTCCAGCACAAGGCAGCCGGGGCCGTCCGGACGCTTCATCGTTAAGAATTCCTGTGCTGTGCCGAACGCCTCCACTTTCAACCCGACGGAACGTAAGAGGTTTGTGAGGGCTTTCCGTACCGACCCATCGTCGTCAATGATGAAAACCACCGGCTGCTCGACACTCATGACGGCTCACCCACACCGAGCGATCTTTCCCCCGCCTCCTGAACGGGTAAGCTGAATTGCACGGTCAGGCCGGGCCCTTCATTCGCTTCCACCCAAATCCGCCCGCGATGTGCCTCGAGGATTGATCGGCTGATCGACAGTCCCATCCCCATTCCCGCGGGTTTAGTAGTAAAGAAAGCATCGAACATGCGAGGCATATCGTGGGCGCTGATGCCAACACCGGAATCTCGTACCGCCACCAGAATACGGTCATCAGGCGATCTCCGCGACGTTGCCACAAGGTCTTTGGATGATCCCGCGGCCGCCATGGCTTCGGCCCCGTTCATGATCAGGTTCACAATTACCTGCTGCAACTGAATTCGGTCACCCCGGACGGGCGGAAGATCGGCTGAAAGCTCCATCCGAATCGCGATCTGGCGTCGCTCTAATTCGGCGCGCGTGAGCGCAACCGCCTCCTGAACCACCTCGTTGATGTCGAGCGGCGCGGTTTCGGGAGTCCTCTTCTTGAGGAATTCGCGAAGGCGCCGGATCACCTCGCCTGCCCGCTCGCCGTCCTCTGCAATCATGGCAAGCGATTCCTTCGCCTCGTTGATACTTGGCGGGTCGGTGCCCAGCCACCGGAGGCCCGCCTCTGCATTCGTTACAACTCCGGCAAGCGGCTGGTTGACTTCGTGTGCAATCGAGCTAGCCAATTCGCCCAAGGACAACGCCCGCATGACACGGGCCAGTTCGGCTTCGGTCTCGCGCAATACCTTTTCGGCCTCGAGCGCGCGCTCCCTGGCGAGCAGTTCTGCTCTCTGCTCCTCAGCCCGGCGTTCGTCATCAATGTCCTGTAGCATAGCCAGTGCGCCGGTGATCTGCCCTGTCTGATCGCGTAAAGGCACGGCGCTCATGCGCGTCCAGCGTTCAACGGCGGCGTCTTCTTTGAGCAGTAAATCAATGCCAGGCAACACCTCTTCACCGCGAAGAGCACGCTGGCAAGGGTAGTCCTCGGGCGCAACAGACCGTCCTTCGGGCGAAACGGCACGCCATCTCCCGGCTTCCTGCAAGTCAACCGAAGGAATGTCACCGCGCAAAAAGCGCTTCCATGCGGGGTTGGCGATCACAACGTGCCCCTTCGTATCGATCACGCCAACGCCGACCGGGAGATGCTTCATAACCGTGGCGAGGCGTTCCTCGCTCTGCCGCAGTTCGACGGCTTGTTCCGCCGCCAACCTGTCAGCGGCCCTCTTCTCGCCGACATCGCGGAAAACGAGCACGACGCCCATCATCTCTCCCCGCGCATCGCGGATGGGCGCGGCGCTATCGTCAATGGCGAGTTCCTTGCCATCGCGTGAAATCAGCAGCGTGTGGTTGGCCAGGGCGACGATCTTTCCCTCGCGGAGCACTCTCGCCACGGGGTTCTCCGCGGGCTGCCGCGACTCTTCATTTATGATTCGGAATACATCTTCCAGCGGCCGCCCGGCGGCATCTTCGGAAGCCCAGCCAGTCAATCGCTCGGCTATCGGATTCAAATAGGTGACGCGGCCCTGTGCGTCAGTGGCCATTACCGCGTCTCCGATGCTGCGCAGCGTGACCCCCAGCCGCTCCCGCTGCTCGACGATTTCCTCCTGCGCCCGGACCTCGGCCGTGATGTCCCGTGAGATCTTGGATGCGCCGGTGATCCTTCCGCTCGCGTCATGCACCGGGGAAACCGCCAGGGATACGTGGATCACAGATCCGTCTTTCCGGCGCCGAACCGTCTGATAGTGGTCGATCCGTTCCCCGCGCTTGATCCGTTCGAGGACTTGCGACATCTCGTGCCGCCGGTCCGGAGGGGACAGGATGGAAACGGGCTGGCCGATCATCTCGTTGGCCGCATAGCCAAAGATTCGTTCCGCCGCCCGATTCCAGGTTGTCACGATGCCATTCAGGTCTTTGCTGATAATCGCATCCTCGGATGAGTCTACGATGGACGCAAGAAGGCGGCTGGCGGTCTCAGCGCGCCGCCGCTCGGTTGTATCTCTGAACACTAGCACCGCGCCTTGGACGGAACCATCCGCCGCGCGGATCGGCGCGGCGGTGTCGTCGATGGGCGCCTCGGTCCCATCGCGCGCGATCAGAACGGCGTGATCCGCGAGCCCAACGGTGGGGCCTTCGCGGAGCACCGCGGCTACCGGGCTCTCCACCGGCGAGCGAGTCAATTCATTGACGATCCGACATGCTTCGTCCAGTGGCTTGCCCACAATTTCAGATTGGGTCCACTGCGTGAGGGATAGGGCCACTCCATTGGCGAAGGTCACGCGTCCGTGGGCATCAGTGGCGATGACGGCGTCGCCGATACTGGAGAGTGTGGTTTCAAAGCGTTGGCGCTCGTGCCGCTCCGAGGTCTCGGCGCGCATGGCCCGCTCAACCGCGCCGCGTTGCGAGCGCGTTAGCAGGGCCGCCCCAAAGCCGACCACCACGATCATAAACATGGCGACCTGATCATCCCGTCCGCTGACGAGAAGCGATCGCGTGGGCGCGGCGAAAAACCAGGAGCCGATCAAAAGCGACAAGATAATGGAGAGCACGGCGGGCCGAAAGCCACCGAACCACGCCGCAAAGGCCACCGCATAGAAAAACATCGTGAACGGGAGGTTCGTTCGCCCGATCAGCGGCGTGAGCGCCCCACGGAGCAGCGCAATCGCAACGACCGCCAGGACTGCGGCCCCATACCTTATCGGCCATGATCTTCGCCACGCCTGGGGCTCGGAACTGGCAAAGGGCTCCAGTCCGAAAGCGAACAGAAACATAAGCACCACCGAGCCCGCGATGGCCGCCAACAGCGCTGTGCCCGAGGCTGCCTCGCCTTCGGTAAACGCCTGATACTGGCTCGAGGTCGCCGCCTGCCGGACTTGGCCGCAGATCGCGCGGATTTCATCCATGGTCTGTTTGCCGCGGACGCTGAGGACAATGTCGAGAGGAGGGGCGATGCCGCGCGCGCGTCGCAGCGCGATCGTCTCGCGAAATTCGGAGAGTTTGTCCGCCGTGAGAGCATTCAGCCGCGCCGCAGTGGCTGCCTGGCCGGACCGCGACGCGAGGAGGCGCGAGACCGTGGAAAGCTCGGCGGGGATTTCCTGGAGGCCGCGGTTGTAGGGCTCGAGGAAACGGTTCTCACCCGTGAGAAGGAACCCACGTTCGCCGGTCTCGGCATCAATGAGACTCATGAGCAGGCGGTCGGCGGCATCAACGATGGCGCGGCTTTGGTCGGCGTCGGCATTGGCCCGGCTGTATCGGCGCCACTCCCGGTAGGACAGCCCAACGACCGCCATGAGGACGAGTGCGGCGATGCCGAGCAGGGTCGCATTCCTTCTTTTGCTTGATGGGCGTGAGCCTGTTATGGACATGGCTAAACTCCTCGACGGGAGAACTGGGTCTGGCGGGTCTGTCGCGTTTGCCGACGCCCTCTTTCGAACAACAATCCCAGGTTGCCGTTAGTGTACACTCCCAAGTTGCCCTCTTTCAATCGGATATGCAACGCGGATCGCTACGATGAGTGCCCCCATCAGTACGCATCGAGTCGCCGAAAAAAACCGCTGTTGGTGTCAGATCGAAGAGTAACAACCGATGCTGATGCCTAATCTCCGAAGGAACGTTCTAGTCTGACGCCGAAGTGTATCGAAGTAGCCCGGCCATGCCCCTGCGGAGTTCAGCCGGGCAAAGATGCTCGGATTTTCTGGCGCTTCACAAACTAGCGGGTTTCAGGCACCGGAGTCTGTCTCGCGGCTGTGATGGGCAATCGGAGACCGTGCCGTGGCCAGACTTTTTGGAGCGATGCAGGAATCGCTGGAAACTTGGGCATGCAGAAAATCATTGCCTTCACCATTGCCATTGCGCTAACGGCAGACGCCCAGAAGATCGAGATTGAGAAGTCGGATCGGCACAAAGTGATCCGGGTCGAAACGGCCCCGAACCACTTGAGCGTCATCGAGTTGGCGGAGCCGGTCACCGAGGTCGCGGCAGGCAGCTCTTCCTACAAGATCGAATGGCGCGGCAACAAGGTGTTCGTTCAGCCCCTCGACCCGGAAGCCACCACGAACCTGTTCATCTGGACGGCCTCCGGGCGTTTGAGCTATGAACTGGTCCCGGCCCCGTCCGTGGAAGAGATGCACTTCGCGATTGACCAAGAACCCAGCCCCTCCGTCGCCAAGGTAGCGATCCCGGAAAAGCCCGCGGAGGATCCACGGGCCGTCCAGGAGGCGAAGCTCGCGTCGGAGATGCTGTTCGCCAGCACACCGGTACGCCTGGCCGGGGAATGTGAAGAATCACGACCGCGTAGAAGTCATCCTCAAGGACATTTATCGGGAGGGTGATCGTCTTTATGTCCGCTACGCGATTCAAAACAGAGGCCGATCGACATACGTGCCGGGCACACCAGGCGTGTTCACGCTACGATCACCCCGCAGTTCCAGTTCGCTCTACGCGCTCTCTCAAAGCCAACTCGTCGGCGACGGGATTCGCCTTACCAGCCAAGGGCAGGCTCCCGTCAAGGTACTGAACGCGGAAGTGCACGCAAAGGCGGTCGCGCCGGGTGACACTACCTGGGGTCTGGTCGCGTTTGAATGGCCGGCCCGGACGAACGGCCCCGCCGTTCTGAAGTTTGCCTTTCCGTCGGATGGCGCCGGAGAGGTAAGCGCAGTACTCGTGCTGTAAAGAGCCATGGAACAAGACCTGGAGATCACGGCCGAGTCCGTTCTGCACATGGTCCGAACCCAAACGAGTTCTCCGATTCCCCAGGAAGCGGCCGGAATCCAGACCAACTCGGCAGCGCGGATCGTGGAGTTATTCCGTGGGCGCTTCGGAAAAGCGTACGACGCCGGCATTTGGAAGCGTCTGTCGAATGTCTTCCTGGAACCAGCCAACCCCTTCGATGTCAAAGCGCGCCGTCAGTTCAGGCAGGAGGCGATCGTCCTCGGGACCTTTATTCTCACCGCGCTGGGGTTGGCCCTCTATTTCAATCTCAAAGCAATTGCAAGGTGAAAGCCATGGCGAGAAGTAAGGAACCGCTTCTGATTCGAATGCTGCGACGAGGAGAGGATGCAGGCCTGCTGGTGAGTGCGGCTGCGTTGATGCTGGTGGAGGTGGGATACGTAGCATGGCTGGAACGCTTGCCCGCTCTCCCCAGCCGGGCGCATCCGGCCGGATTCCTCGATCTGCCGCCTTGGTATGAGCGTCCCAGAGTCGAAGTGACCTTGCTGCTCACGGTCCTTGGCGGAATGATCGCCTGGGCAGCTTGGGGTGTTTTTGGTTTCATGCGCAGCAGACCGGAAGAGACCGTCGCGCCGTCACACCGAGCGATGGTCTACAAGCGGCTGAGGACGGCCGCATTCTACGCAGTCGTAGCTGGCGCCGACCTGCTCGTCATTCAGTTCCTTTGCACGTAATACCTTCTCGATCTTCAGGGAAAACAATATGGACAATCTGGCATCTGGTGACCGGCGGCCAGCACACGCGCCGCTGTCTGAAACTCCGGCTTTTCTCATCGCAATTGGCCTGTGCGTCGTCTGCCTCGGCTACTGGCTCTTGCTGACGAAGGTCTACCACTTCCGCAACGACCAAGCGGCTGAACTGGCAGCCTACATCCTCAGTGCGCTGACAATTCCCAGTTGCGCCATCTTGCTCTATGCGACGCGCCGAGCCCGGCGGGAAAAACGGAAAGTCCATCCGCCGCTCGTCATGAGTCCCGCTCGTGACGAAAGGATGGTCGCAACGGCATGGGACCAGGGCGGGGTCGTCCTTGGGTACGACATTCATGGAGATCCCTGGCTGTGGCCCGACCAGGTCCGGGTGATGCAGGGCATCGTGCTGGGAATGACCGGCAGTGGCAAGACGACGCTGCTCAAGAACATCATCACGCAAGATTTGATGCGGCGAATGGGACCACCGGAGGACCGTCACAAGATCCCCATGGTGATCTTCGACGGTAAGGGCGATCTGGAGTTCTTTCAGGAGTTGCTGCCGTATATTCACCGCGCCGGCCGCCTCGACGATCTCCGGCTCATCAACCCGGCGCGGCCGGAACTGTCCAGCCTCTACAACCCGTTCTACGCGGAGGACGACGACTACATGGCGCAGGTGAACATGGTGTTTGGCTCCTTCAACCTGCACGACGAATTCTTCAGCAAGCACCAGTTGAATTACCTGGCCGACATCGTCCGGATCCTGCATTACACCGGGGTGCGATTCAACTTCTATGACGTGATTGTGGCGGTTCTCGACCAGGGCGTCCTGCAGGAGCAAATCGACAAGGCACGCCGGCACATCCGCACGGACACATCCATCAGCATGCAGCGGCGATTGAATTTTGAGATGTCCGTTCGCAACCTGATGCAGTCGTTTGAAGATCGCGACCGCGTACCGAAGATCCAGGGCTTGCTCAACGAGTGCATGACGTTCCTCGACGACGCGCTCTCGATCATCACGGGGCCGTACGACGATCTTCTGTCCATCGACGATGTCATTGAACAGGAGCTGATCCTGTTCGTCACGCTGAACGTCAACAAAAACACCGAGCCCGTGCGCGCCCTCGGCAAGATGCTCCTGCAGAACATCCAGCTTGTGGTCGGGAAGCGCTACGAGAGCGAGGAGGAACGCAAGCGCGCGAACCGGCCGCTGTTTTCGGTCGTGATGGACGAGTTCGCGCCATTCGGTTACCAGAACTTCAGCCAGATCCTCAACACCGCCCGCGGAACGAACACGGCATTCCTGTTTTCGATGCAGAGCCTCCCCCAACTGCTCAAGGTCGGCAAGGGGTTCAAGGAGGATGTGACCTCGGCGCCGAATACGAAGATCGCGTTACGCACTCAGGATGAGGAAACGGCGCGATATTTCATCCGCGCATCGGCGGAACATGCGGTCACGCGCAGGACGCAATCCCTGATTCGCCAGCAGCTCTTCGGTTTCGAACGGTTCCAGAAGGGAATGAGCGCGACGGAGCGGGAGGAACGGGAGTACCGGGCCGAGGACGAAAAGATCAAGAACCTGCCCAAAGGTCAGATGCAGATCCTGATGACGGACGACAGCAAGGGCACTCTGCACCAGCACCTGCACGTCCGCACGCCACCGGATATCACACTCCCGGGATTTGATTGGGAGGTGTTGCCACGGTTGCGCCATTCGCGCACCGAACAGCAAGGAGCCAACCTGCGGTTCAAGACTCCCGAATTGGTCAATTCCGCCTTGGCCCGCAGAATCCACGGTGTCGGGAGAAGGTGAGGAGGACACGACGATGCGTCGATATCTTTATTTGTATTTCACGTTGGTTGCGGTGGATCCCGCGGCATTCGCCCAGACCACGCCTCAAGATCAGTCGGCGTTGCCGGCATCGCGCCAACAACAGGCGCCGGTCCAGCCGCAACTCCGGCCGCGCCAAGAATCTGACCAAGAGTGCCGGCGGCGCAGTATTCCCCGCTCGCAGCTCAGGGCGGCTACTCTCGTGGGCGTACGTCACCGCTTGAAGCGATGGTCCATGCGCTTAACCCTCGCGACGTGAACCTGGGCGCCATGTGGGAAGAGCGGCGGCGCGCATGGTTGGAGAACGCCGGCGCAAATCGATATTTCTGGTACAGCTTCGGCGCCACCATCCTTGTCATCTTGAGCTGGTTCGCGCTCGCGTGGATGCACAACGATCGCGTCCGGGAACGATGGCAACTTGCCGAACACGCGGCAGACGCTTTGCGTTATGGCGAGTACTGTAAGCGGAAGGCGAAGGAAGCGATCGACCGGTACAACCTGCACATCGAGACCTGCAACCGTGTCATCGAAGCTGGCGAGTCCGGAATGGCGACACCGGAGACTGCGAATCTCGAAGACTACAAACGCGAACTCCAACGGCTAAAGAGCGACAACGACGCCAAGGAATTGCAGGTCACGCGCCTGAGCGAACAACTGGAGCAGAAAGCCACGGAGTTGAACAGCCTCACGGAGCGCGTGACCGCAGCAGAGCAGCGGCTGAAGACACGGTCAGTAGCGGGATCGGAGACTGGGAACGCGGCGCTGGTCGAGCGAATTCAGCGGCTCGAAGCGGAGAATCGGCGGTTGAAACAGCGGAAGGCGACGGCGAAGGCGACGACTGCAGCAGACAACGGAAGCGGCGAGGAGGAAAACTGATGCTGGTCGCGGTGCAGAGTTTCGGTAGCATTTGGACCGCGAGGTGCGCACGCACGGCCACGGAAGGGACGAACCTTGCGCGTCGAGGCGCGTATTACAACACGACTGGCGTTTTGGCGGGAGACGTGTTGCGGAACCGGTCGTGCATCTACGGCCACGTCCGAGTGGATGAGTGCTCAGGGTTTCATCCGCAGTTTGCCGAGCGGTTCATCCACCGAGTTTTCGAGTCGGAGGGTGTGACGGCCGGGAACGGACGCAACAAGCTCTTCCTCCAGCAAATCGTCCCGGCGGGCACGCGGCCCGATGTTTACCTGTTCCGGATCCGCCCGGTCGACGCGGGATGGCTCGACCGAGATGGCGCCTGGAGGTGCGACGCGGCGCAGGTGGTCTCGTTCAGCGAAGGCAACGGACAACAGGAAATCCTGATTGCCTTGCCGCCGTTTGGATGGGTGCGTGGCACGCAGGGAACGTTCTGCGCGGAGCCGCGGCGAGATCGGCCATGGATGGCGGTGCTATCGCGCGCGGAGAAGTGAGGCCGGCATGAGGTATTCCAAAGGAACAATCGCGCTGAGCCAAACTCAGGACCTGCCGCTGCTGCGCCAGGTCATGTACAGCAAGTACGTCACGCAAACGCAGTTGTGGCAGTTCATGCGGCACAGCGGGTACGAGTTGAGCAGGGGCTCGTTCTGGTGGCGAGTGAAGCGCCTGGAGGACCACGGCTTCATCACAAGACATTCGCTTCCGATGGCGCACCGCGATCCCATATTTGCGATCGCTTCGTCCGGCCTGGTCTACCTTGTCGAGAATGTCGGCACGCCTTACAACGGTCCGGAGGCAGGACCGGACATCCGCGTGGACGGCGTGGGTGTCGCGCACGCGCTGGGTGTCAACGAGGTTCACCTCGATCTGCTGCGGAGTCGCGCGCTGGTTTCGTGGGAGAACGAAATGGAGATCCGGTGCCGCAACGAAGTGGCCGACACCAAGTACGCGAAGGATTACGACGCAATCGTTACACTTGCGCTGGGTGGCCGCCAACTTCTGTTTGCACTCGAATACGAGCGCACGCCCAAGGCGCAAACGGAATACGACCGCATCGTGTCCATGCTCGAGCGTGAGCGCAATCTCGATCGTGTGTTGTACCTGGCCGGCACGCGCCACATTCGCTCGCTGCTGAAACAGCGTCTGTGGCGAATACGCCAGCGGGTGCTGATCGGACTGGCGAGCGATCTTCCCAAGACGGAGCCAGCGGACCTGGAAGTGGTCGATGCGCAGACCATGCAGGTTTACCGCTTGGTCGACATCCCATAGTTTGCGTTTTCCCCTGTGAATGCCCTGGTATTGACCTGGGTTTGACCTGAGCCACCACCGCGTAAGCCAGAGCATCCAAGCCACTTAAAATTTACTACCCCTGATTTTGATGTGCCTTGTCAGGGCAAAGGAAATGAGAGACGAAATGCCTGGCTTGGGGCAGAGTGGCGGTGGTTGTGGCTTGACGTTGGGATCGCGGACGTTCGATGGCCTGGCTGCGGCGAATCGTCGAGATCGCGGCCCCATGCTTGGGTTGATGTGGACTTGTGATTGAAGTTGGATGCGAATGGGTGTTGGATGTGGAATTGCCGTGTGCAGTCGGTTCGCAATGGCAGCGGCCTGTGGCGCGACGTGGCCTCTCCTTTGGGAGTTGTGGTTCAGTTGTCGATCAGGACCTTGCAGGTTGTGTGGCGTGCCACCGTGGTTCGGTGTATCGCAACAACTGCGGACGGTTCGAGGATTCGAGCGTGCGGAGATCCCGGATAATAGAGACGTGGCGGCAACCAGTACGGCAAATCGGGGACAGTACGTACGCCGCGGTCAGCAACTGGAATACTTCACCATCGCCTACAACAGTCTCGAAGGTGCAGCTTCGATAATTGCCGGGTTGCTCGCCGGTTCCGTCTCGCTTGTAGGATTCGGTTTGGATAGCATGATCGAGGTCGCGTCTGGTGCGGCACTACTCTGGCGCCTGCACCACGACATGGACACTTCACGGCGTGAGCAAGCCGAGCGCACTGCGTTGCGAACGGTCGGAGCGTGCTTCGTTGCGCTCGCGTTGTACATCGTGTACGAATCGAGTTTGACGTTGATACGGCACGTTCCACCGGAGCGAAGCATCGCCGGCATCGTGATCGCGAGCGCTTCGGTGATTGTCATGCCGCTGCTGGCGCGAGCGAAACGGCGAGTTGCTCGTCAGATCGGCAGCGGAGCCATGCACGCGGATTCGAAACAGGCGGATTTCTGTGCGTACCTTTGCGGGATTCTCTTGGGTGGCCTGTTGTTGAATGCATTCCTCGGTTGGTGGTGGATGGATCCCGTTGCCGGACTGGTCATGGTTCCAATCATCGCCAAGGAAGGCATTGCCGGACTCCGAGCTAAGGCATGCTGCGATAATTGCGGACTTCATTAGACGGTAGCGCTGTCGGATGGGTGGAATGGCTGCTACTTTATGTGGTGACGACCATGCCTGAGTTCGATGCTTACCTGATGGTTGACTGGAGTGCAAGCAGTCGGCCTGTGACCGGAAAAGACAGTGTCTGGTACTGCCTGGTTGTCCGCAACGGCGATAGTCTTTCCCTCGCGGCGCATGAGAACCCGTCAACCCGCCACCGGGCGATGGCCGAGATCGCGGACATTCTTCGTGGGCTTGCGCGCCAAGAAAAGACGGTGCTGGCCGGCTTCGATTTTCCGTACGGCTACCCAGCGGGTTTTGCCGCTGCGCTGGGAGTGAAGGATACTCCCGCGTGGCTCGGCGTCTGGCGGGAGATCGCAGGTCGCATCGTGGATCGGGGCGACAACGGCAACAATCGGTTCGAGGTTGCGGGAGATCTGAATCGCCGTGTCTCGGGTGTGTGTCACCCATTCTGGGGCTGCCCCCAGTCCTGCCAAACCAACACGATGTCTTGCACCAAGAGCGACTCGGGACCTTTGGCGGAGAAACGCCTCACGGATGTCGGGAACATGCAGCCGATCTGGAAACTGTACGGAAACGGTTCTGTCGGTAGCCAGGCTCTGCTCGGCATCCCGCATTTAAGCGCGCTGCGGAACGACGCGGAGCTTGCGCCAGTTTCTCGTGTATGGCCATTCGAGACTGGGCTGAGCGCGTTACCAAAGCGGCAAGAGCGTGATTATCTGATCGTCCATGCCGAGATATACCCGTCGCTGCTGCTGAACGAGCCGACGGCAGAGGAGGTGAAGGATGCAGCGCAGGTCAGGACGATGGCGTTTCACTTTGCGGCTCTGGACGATGCCGAAGAACTCTCCAGCCTGTTCGCTGGCCCCACTTGCCTAACGCGAGAACAACGACTGAGTGTTGAGCGGGAAGAAGGATGGACACTCGGGGTGCTCTCCAGTCGACAAACGCAGACGCGCCTGGCATTGCCATCTCTTACGGTCTCGCGCCCGACTGCTGGCGGGGTCACCGACTTGATAGGCCGTGATCGTAATCTCCAGGCGAGTAATCGGGTCCCCAATGAGGCTGAACTTCCCGAATGCGACTTCGTGTATTTTGCAACCCCGGCGTGCGGTTCATGGACGATTACAGCGGAGTTCGTGGATTCCGCAAAAGCGATAATCGCACACGCCTACAATAACGCCGGACTACGTATGCCGCTCATCCAGCGTCTGCGGCCGGGGCATCACATTCTGCTAGTGTATGGTGCCGATGGGAAGTACGCGCCCGTTTTTCGTTGCCAGGTCTGCTTGTCTCCCGAAACGGTACGAACTCCCGAGCACACGTTTGATGTATTCTGCTATATCGCTGAGGAGTTCCATGATCGCCTGAAAGCGGAAGGCTATGCGCCCGACCCTGTGGTCCGGCGATTCACAGGAATATCGATAGGTTCGTTGCAGGATCTTCGAAACATCGAATGCACAATCACCAAACCAAAAGGCAACAATACGCTGCGACGATGGGACGAAGTGTTCCGTTCCAGCGCCGAACACCAATCCAGGTAAGTCCGGATTGGCAATCGCGCCGTTGGCGAGGCGGCTTATTGGGCGGTGGCGGTCACGAGTCGCTTCCGAAGTCTTCTGTGGACTTCTTGCTGGCCGACTTCTTCGACGCCGCCTTCTTTGCGACGGTCGGTTTTGACTGAGCTTCGGCCCGTTTCGCCGCCCAACGCCTTTTGGTGGCTTCGCTGATCGCCTTTCTGCCGGCCGCGCTCAGTTTCTCTTTTCGGTCTTGGCGGCCGGTTGCGGCTGATGAGACGTTGGCTCAGCTTCGCCTCTGATCTTGGCCCACCTTGCCTTCTGAGCTGCTGCCATTCTTCGACGTCCCGCGGCGCTGATCTTCCGTTTACGCGCAGGAGATCCGGACTCCGCGCCAGGTTCCGCGCTGCCACCATTCAGCAGTTGCCGCAGTTCGTCAATCTGGGAGTCAATCCGTCGTTTTTGAGACTCGAAGCCTTCGATGGCGGCGTGGATGATTTCGGCAGTCAGCTTTTGGGTTGGCATGTGAATTGGGACGCTCCAAATACTTAGGCGTCGAAACCATTCTACATCTTGCCCCGGTGAATCGGGATAAATGGGACGGCGAATGCGGTTATGAAGTATGACTTCGGGAGGAGTGGTATGCGCGCAAATAGAACGTTGTTGTTGAGATCACAGGATCGCACCGCGGGTGTGTCTGGGTGGTTGGACAAGTTTGGAGAGACAAGGAAAGGAGATGAGATGCAAGGGAACACAGCTTTCGCGGGGACCGCCGATGCGGCGTCGCCCGCAACGGTACAACAATGCGCGACGCCGGTCGAGAAGTACACCGACGAGCAGGTCCGGCAGTTTGTGATCGCGCTCGAAGACCCGTTTGATCCGCGCGAGATCAAATGGCGGGTGACGAACACCACTTCGGACAGACGCCGGGGACAGGTGATCGCATACGCAGACCCTCGCGCATATACAGATCGTCTGAACGCGCTGTTTACGGTTCGTGGCTGGACGCGCGAGTACACGGTACAAGTGATCCAGAACTTCGAGCGGAAGGAACGCGGGAATGGCGATGGCATCATCTCGGGAAAGATCGTGGTGACCTGCAGGGTGACGATTGATGGAATGGGATCGCATAGCGGTCTCGGCGAGGAGTGGGCTGACAACGAGAATGCGGGAACGTCGGCGGAAGCCCAGGCATTCAAGCGCGCCTGCTCCTGCTTTGGATTGGGACGATATCTCTACGATCTGGATGGTAATTGGGTCGATTTGGACGAGCGGAAGCAGCCGCTCTCCAGGCCACGGCTACCCGATTGGGCTCTCCCAAAGCGGAAGCCGGTCGCAACTGGACATCAAAATGGTCACAACAGTACGAACGGCAACGGGCACCTGAAGTCGCAGGCTCTTTCAGTTCCGGCGCTCGGAGAACTCCAGACAAAGGTGAAGTCCCTTTGTGAGCAGGTCGGATTTGGCCTGGCAAGATCCGTAACGAGGTCGATCGCGTCCATGGAGAACCCCGACGAGATTCAAGATGCCGGAATGCTCAGCGCGGTGTCGATGAAATTGGAGGATACTCTCCGCGGAGTCGAACGCTTGCGCACGGCAACGGGCGTGGTTGGGCAAACGACCTTCTCCCAACTGTGCCGGGAGATGAATCTGGCTGGCGATTGCCTCGACGACATTCCGGATCGCCGTACGCTGCGGCAACTGATCGAGGCTCTTGAAAGAGAAGCTGGCGCAACTCCGCTCCGGCAGAATGGCAACGGACATGCGGCAGCATCTGCCAATCGGACCAATCCCGGGCGCGACAACGAAATGGGCGCTGCCCGTGCTGACCTGGTCCGCGAGGCACAGCGTGTTGGAAAGCTGCGGAACATGAAGGTTTCCGACGTCATTGATCGCGCAGCGAAAGGGGCGTTTCGGTTTGGCGAGCTCCGACGGCTCACCGCGGATTCCTTGCCGGCGGTAACGGCGGCGAGAGATGTACTTCGACAAGTGACGCAATGACCGGGTGGACGAGCAGGATCGCATCCTTTATATAAGGACGGCGCCCAGCATCCCCTCAAAGTTCTGCAACGGTAGTGCCGGGTGAGGAGTATCCGCACGCGGTTAACAATCAACCACACAACAAGGAGGTCCGTATGGACACAGTAAAAATCGATGACGTCCTGCGTTTGCAGGATTTTGGACTGGAGCGACTGGACGAGGATCAAGCGATCCTGCGATTCGCCCAGCGGGCCGAGGCGCGAATCGCCCGTTGGCTGGACTTCGCCAAAGGAGCGCTCTTGATGCTCATGGTGCCGGACGATCCGGAGTCCGGTTGTTTCTACATCTATGACCGCGCCAGAGAGGCATTCTACTCCCTGGGATTGCCGGTCGAGGGTCGATTCGGTGGATTCCGGGAAGACGAATTCGACGGTTTGTGCCAAGCATTTGGGCTGAAGGCACTTGCACAGAATCCCCAGCCGCTGAGGGTATAACGCAGCGCCGCTTTTTGGAGGAATGCAGCCAATGCCTTATACAAACGAGAGAGGCACAACGGTGGACCACCAGCGACATGCGACGGCCGAGATGGCCGCTCAATTTCATCGACTGTTCGTGAACCGCCGCGCTTACACGCTGCAATCCTTCAAGCCGCATCCGGACACGGGGCGCCACTACTATTTCAGGCCGAAGGCGCGGGATGGCCAGTCGCTTCCAGCGTTGAGCTTGGAAACCCTGCGCCAGCACCTGGCCGGCGAATTGACCGTTGGCCTGTACTCGATAAATCCGAAGACTCAGCGCTCGAAGTGGGTCGCGATCGACGCAGACTACAAGAACGCGGTCGAACACTTGCTGAAGCTCCAGTACGAACTGACGCAGGATGGGGTGGAACCCGCACTGGAAAAATCCAACCGCGGCGGCCATCTCTGGATCTTCTTCGAACAGCCGGCCCTCGCTCGGGATTGCCGCGTCTACATCTATCACACCGCCCTCAGGCTCGGGCTCCCGATTAAGGGCGCCGGCCTGCCTGAAGGGATCGAGATCTTTCCTCGCCAGGACGAGATCGGGCCTGACGAATTCGGGAATGCGATCCGCGCACCGCTCGGCGTGCATCGTGGCGCTAAGGAAAGCCGGGGCTGGAGGTTCTGGTTCTACAACGCGGATTACACCCTCACGGACCAATTGGCATACCTTGGACGCCTCCGGAAAGTGACCGAAGCAGAATTGCAGGGATTCGTCGCCGGAAAAGAGATCCCGGCCGAATTCGTCCAGCACGCAAAGCGGCCGGAAATCCCGCGGCGGTACTACACTTCGGCGCCCAGCGAGTTCCGAATTCTCGATTACGTCGAGGTACGGCGGCAGGTTGGCCGGAATTGGATCGCGAGATGCCCGTCTTGCGCGAGCGCGAATCGCGATAGGAGTGGTGACAACCTCGCAATTGCGGTTGAAGAACCAAGAAAGTACATCTGCTGGGCAGGGTGCTCGAAGGAGATGATCCGGGAAGCGCTCGGCCGGCCGATCACACAAAAGAGGTACGCATGACTCAGAAAAAGAAGGACGCATCCGCTGCTGCGGCTCACGCTCCCGGCGCCCGCGGTGCAACGCCTCCGTGGAGCTGGCATCTACTGTAGCCCAGGCGTGACGATCGAGTTCCAGCAGGCGACCAAGCGTCACGTCCTGCGCGGTCGTGAATCTGGCGGAGCAATTAAGGAATTCGGCCATTACGTGAGCTTCTGTGGGGAGGGCGGTGAGCGGCTGCCGTGGTTTGTTCGGCCGGATTCCCTGACGGCGAACGGGGACCACGCGATCGTAATCGCCCCTGCCCTCGTGAGTATTGAGGCCCTTCGGATTGAGCACACCTACGAACTGCTGATTGTGCGGCATGAACTACGGGCCGAGCGGGAGGGCGCGCGCCCGCGGATCTGGTCGAGGTTGGTATTTCGTGGTTGGCAGGGCCAACTCCCGCTGGATTTGGTGGAAAAGGATCGGTCCGTTGCCGGACAGATAGCTCCCGAATTCTTTACCAGGGCAGGCGAGCCGCGCCAATTGCCAGCCCAATTTGTGGAGGCTGTGCACTCGATTGTGGTTGCAGTTAACTGCAAAAACTGTTCCCACGCCCACTTGCTCGTTGCGCCGACGCGGCGGCGGGCGGAGAGCGCGCCATCGACGGCTCCGCCTGGTCCGGCCGAAATTCTCCAAGACAAAGACGCCGACTCCGGACCCAAGACGGACGAGTCCATGGCGAGTGCGGCCGTCTGAGGTTGCGTACACCGGTCTCGCCGGCTTGCGAAGGGAAAGGAGGTCGAACTGTGGGATTCATATCACGCGTGGTAACGACTGGACTCGTTGCTCTCGCTGCGGGCGGCAGCTATCACCTCCTCACGGAGAGGCACCTCGCTCCGAGTTCAACCTCTGGCGCCGGAAATCCGGGATCTTCATCAACTGAATCCGAGCGTTTCGCGCCGGCAGAGAACCTGGAACGCATTGAGATCGGAGAACTCCGGGCGGCCGCTCAACGACTTCGCGGATCGCGGATCCCTCTGAACATTGCCATGTATGCGTTTACCGACAGGGCAATCGCTCAACTCCTGATAGAGGAAAGTGATGCCGGTACGGTGATCCGTGTCTATCGGGATGGAGAGCAGTACGAAGAAGAGGAACGCCAGCATTACGGAATCGGGTCCGTGACATCGATGTTTCGAGGGCATGCCAATATCCACGTCAGGGTTAAGCCTGCTTCCCGTTCCGACCTGATGCACCTGAAGTGCTGGAGCGACGGGCGGGTATTGCGTGACGGCAGTGCGAACTGGTCGCCGGCAGGGCTGAAGCGCCAAGATAACGAAATCCGTTACACGACGGATGGCCATGAAGTTCAGGAATTCAACCAAAATTTCGAGCAGTTATGGAACAGACCAACGAATACTCGCGTGCAGTGACGAGGCAGGTGGAGGGAACAGGGTTCATGAGACACGCCAAGAATGGAGCGTTAGTGCTGTGCCTTTTCGTCTTGTACTGCGTCTTGTTGTCGCAAGGCTTGAAAGCCAGCGCGGCGAGCGCGTTCTTCGGGGCTCTCGCGGCTGTGCCGCTCACGGTGCATCTTTATCATCGCGTGTGGCCTCCCGCGATCTCCGACGAGCGCCGGCGACGATTATACCGGCGCGCCGCACCAATCCGCGCCGGCGAGGTGGAAAGCGAGTACGAATCGAGCGGGATTGACGGGCGCAGCGGCCGTGAGGAGTAGGGCAGGACCGATCACTTCGAGAGACCATGCAGGAATACGATGTAGCTCTAAAGCTGCTGTTGCGCGGCTCAGCTCAGCTCACAATTCGCGAGTTGACGGGTGCATCGATCGAAACCTGGCTCGATGCGGAATTGCCCAAAATTCAGAACCTCCGGGTGGATCTGCTCGGCGAGACTGCCGAAGGAGGCCTGGTCCATTTGGAGCTGCAGAGTTCAAACGACTCTGCCATGGCATTGCGAATGGCGGAGTACTCCCTCGGCATCTTTCGATTGTTCGGAAGGTTTCCGCACCAGGTCCTGCTCTATGTCGGCGAGCCGGCGCTTCGAATGGAAAGCGAACTGCGCGGACCGGATGTTTTCTTCCGATACGAGGCTGTCGACGTTCGCGCCTTGGATGGCGAACGCCTGCTGGAAAGCTCTGCCGTTGGGGATAATGTAATTGCGATCCTGGCCCGATTGAGGGACCATGGAGACGCGGTCCGGAAGATCGTGGAGCGGATCGCCGGTTTGCCGGCCCCAGACCGTGAAGCAGCACTGGGGCAACTGCTGGTCCTCGCTGGGCTGAGGCACTTGGAAGAATCTGTGGAACAGGAGGCGCGTAAGATGCCAATTCTCAATGACATCCTGGACAACAAGGTCCTGGGCCGCGAATTCAAGCGCGGTGTGCAGGAAGGCGAACTGACGGTGCTCCGCAGGCAAATTGAAAAGCGTTTCGGGGCGCTGCCGAGCTGGGCGGAAGAGCGCCTGGCCGGTCGGACGACGACCGAATTGGAAGAACTCAGCATTCGCGTGCTCGACGCCCAGAACCTTGAAGAACTCCTGAAGTAGCACGGGCCGTTCGTTTCTGGCCCCATCATCCCTCAACCTCTCGCATGAACCCGTAAGGGTTCCATTCGGTTTCCCGCCCCTGAATCACGCTGCCTCCAACCTTGTCCAAAAGTGCTCAAAGAGGAGTTCGGCTGCACTGCCATCGGCCGAAGCGGGTTAGACTCCCGCAGGGCAAGGCGGTCTCGCTGGTAGACCGGGCGGCAGCTTTGGCCAGGTGAATCAGGGGCGGGATCGCAAGCCGATCCCGCGCACAAGCGCAGCGATTACGAAGTCTCTCAACCCCCAAACAGAAGGAGTAATTAGCATGTCAGAAACCAGTACCCTTATTGGGTATCAGGGCAGGACCCTCTCTCGTGAGGAACTCGCCCTGGTTCCCACCCCATTGGCAACGGAAACCCATCGCCCGGTGCCGCACCACGAGGTGATCAACGCGCTGGTCGAAACATTAGGGTTTCGTCACATCGGCGTTGTCCACGACGAGTACGCGGTGTCCCCGGACGGAATGAAGATGTTCGGCGCCTTGGATCTCGCCACGGAAATGCACGGTTGCCGATTCTCAATCGGCGTCCGCAACAGCCATGACAAGAGTATGCGGCTCGCGATGACCGTAGGATATAGGGTCTTTGTTTGCAGCAACATGGCGTTCAGTGGCGACTTTACGCCGGTGCTCGCAAAGCACTCGAAATCGCTGAACCTGTTGGACTCGATTTCCGTCGGCGTGGACCGGATGCAGCGGAATTTCGGCCCTATGCAGAAGCAGGTCGAAGCCTGGCGGGAGACCGAACTCAGCAATGTCGCCGCGAAGATGATCGTTTACGAGGCGTTCATTGAGAGCGAACTTGACGTCCCGAAGCACCTTGGCGCGGAGGGTCCACGAGTTCTACTTCAATCCGCAGTACGACGAGTTCAAGGCCCGGACGCTCTGGAGCCTGTCCAATGCGTTTACGTCCGCGTTCAAGGAATTGGAGCCGATTCCGCAGTTCAAAGCGACCGCCAAGCTGAGCGGCTTCCTGGAGCAACGGTACTCGCGGAAGTTCTGAGGCGCCGGTTGACTCGACAGCTTCCGAATCGGAGATACAAGGAAATGCTCAATACCGAGTTCGCCGCCGCGGTTCTCGAAGGCATTGAGGGCACGCTCGAGGAACTGATCGGGCGTGTTGACCCCAGCGATGTCCGCGACCGGCTCACCGCGCTCCAGGATGAGACGGCCGCGGTCAGACGCTCACTCGAAGAGACGGTCAGCGCGCGCGCTGACGGTGAACTGGCCGGCTTTGAAGGCGCGCGTTGAATACACCGGAGGCGCGTTCGGACACCGGCACCAGACTGGGCTCACCGGAGGAGGAGCGCGCTGCCGCAAGATTCATTCTGAAAGGAGATAGAAAAATGAGTCGTGACTATCACGCAACAGAATTTATCGGCCGTTTGGCGGCCGACCCTGACACCAAGTACGGCGAGACGAACGGGACCGCAAGAACACGCTTTCGTGTTCTCGTGAACGAGGAGTGGAAGGATCGCAACGAACAGACACAGAAGCACGTGGAATCCTACCTCGTCGTCGCGTTCAACGGATTGGCCGAGGCGTGTGGCAACTTCCTCGGCCGCGGCCGGAGGGTATTCGTAAGGGGCAGGAACAGAACCCGCAGCTATGAGGGCCAGGGCGGGAAGAAACGGTGGGTGACCGAGGTTATCGCTGAAACGGTCCAGTTCCTCGATCAGGCGAACGCCGAAGATAAGGACGCCCGGCCAGTCCCAGGCCACCCTCAACCCGATGAGCCAGATGAAGCGTTCTGAGGCGGTCACTCCCGCCGCACGTCTTTGGGCTTCTTGTCGTCACGGAGCCTAACAAAACGGGCGTGCCTGAGGTGACGATCTGGAGTCCATTCGAGGAACTCGAACTGCCCTACGAGTGCCGGCGTCAACCACCGACAGTCGTTCATTTTGTCCGCCGTTAGGCCCTGCCCCCACCGGCCGCCCGAGGCCTCTGGCAGGTTCGCAAACGGGCATTCCTTCACTTCCAGCCCCTTGAACGCCTTAAACAGTTTCTCTCGAGACGCCGGAGTGAACCCATTTCGAGTTCGGGCAGCGTATATCAGCTTTGGGCCATCGTAATACCCGAAGATGATAGCGTCGAAGTTCTTGGGGCCGGAGGTGTAGCCGGCGATCACAAACTCCTGCCCCTGGTTCACGCGCATCTTCTGCCAGGCCCCGGAGCGTTGACCCGGTTCGTACCGGCTGTCGAGACGCTTCGCGACCAAACCTTCGAGACCGTGGGATCTGACGGACTCGATCAGGGTTGGGAGGCTGGCATCCAGTTCGGACGACTCGCGAATGGGGTCCTGCAACTTCGCCAGGACCTTCTGAAGGTGCTGGCGCCGCGCGGTCAGCGTTTCGCGCATGAGATCCGCACCGGCTAGCACCATCACATCGAAAACGTAGTAGAGCAGCGGCGTCTTGCCCGGCACGAAATTCTGCAAAGCGTTAAATGATGGGCGGCCACGCTCGTCGAGAGCAACCACTTCGCCGTCGAGAACGGTCTCATCTGGCATGTCGGCCAGCGCTTTCACGATTGCCGGATACTTCCCATTGAAGTCCTTGTCGTTGCGCGAGCGGAGATGAACCAAGCCGCCTGTCTTCAGGGCGATGGCGCGAAAGCCGTCCCACTTGATTTCATATTGATACCTGCTCGGATCATCTGCTAGGCGGTCTGTGCGGAGGAGGAGCATCGGCTCGATGAACCGGCTCTCACCTTGGCGGCTGACACTCTGCTAGTGTGACGGCGCGCATCTTGGAGGCTGACACTCTGCTAGTGTGACGCAATTTGTCGCCTTGACGGAGTTGGATGTTGCAGTGTCGGAGGAAATGCCGCACAGATTTCGATGGCACAACGTGAGGGTCGCTTACGCGCTTGGGAGGTCGAGATCAGCCTGAGCGATTCTGCAGCGCACTGATACAAAGAACCCATTAATCACGACCTTTCTTGCGATGCGAGATCGTAGGGCGATAGGCTGGTATCCGTCTATTGTCAAAGCATGATCCCCGGACCGAAATCGAAGGGCGCCGTTCAGATTGGCGAGTCCCGTGAAAAGTGGTCGGAATCCGTGGCCGCGGTCTTTGCCGGAACCGAAACGGGTGACGCCGTCCTCAAGTGTCAATTTCAGCGCATCGCCGTGGTCGGCTAAGTTGGAATATTCGGGGCAGCTGCGTAAACTGTTCAAGACGCCCATGCCGCGATCAGCCACCACGAATTCAAAGACACCTGATGCACTCCGAAAGACCAGAACACCCGATTTTGACGCCCGCGAGTGTTCGTAGATGTTCGCTTCCATCTCTCCCATTGCGGCTGCAAGTTGCACTGCGATGCGCCTTGGGAACCCGGTGGCTATAGCAGCCCGCTCCGCCGCGAGGCAGAACATGTTCCATGTTGTCTCGTCCGCCGGCCGCTGGTCATAGGTCCGAAAAACTCCAACGGACGTCGTTCGTGGGCAAATCCAATAATGATGTCGACTGGTTAAAGCTGAATACAAATCTGCTGTGCCATTCAACGATAACCAAGGGGCCGCGGAAGGGGCGGGCAAAAGACCGGTACCGGAAAGAAGGAGGTATTCCAAAAACGGTCCCAAATCTTGCACTATGAGTGACGGGATGCCATTCTCCAGTGAGAGCCGTCCTCGGTCAGCGGCAAACGCGAGATCATCGACGAATTCGAAAGTGAGTGTTTCAGACACGACGTCCCACCTCTCTCCAGGCAGGTCAAGCGGCTGCGGAGCGGCTGCGATAGCTGAATCTGTCACGGACGGCTTTCAAATTGTGATCGAACAGGTCATCAAGCGGTGCGCCAACTGCAGTTGGTTCAGAACACCAATTGATCGCTCGCGCATCCGTCAAAAGGGCCCGTTGTCGGTTCATAGTCTTTACGAAGGCCGTTGTGTCAATTACCGCCAACCGCGCGAAACACGCTCGAAGCGATATTGGTAATTCACTGGCACCTCGGAGTACTAGGCCAAGTGGTCTCGGAACTTCGCGAGCAAGGCCGCACAGCCAAGCTACATGTTGTTCTCTCCGGCCAACCCAACCGGCCCCAGTCGTGAACTCATACGACAACACGCCGATCTCCGGATGATCTCGCAAGTATCGAGCCCAACGGGAGAAGTCCATTTCGGTCCGCCCGTTCACGTGGAGCGCAGCTGGCATCCCCTCCTGAAGGAACTCATGATGAACCAATGCGATCCGTTTCATCGCATGGAGGTCTGTCCATCTGGGAGCATCGGTGAATAGGCTGTAGTTAGGCACTGTCGCAAGAGCGATTCCAAGTTCACGCAAGTAGCGAATGATGTTTTTGCGCTTTTTTTCGCCGAACTGCCACCACGCCTCGAGCGGGCGATCTCGATCAGTACCGGACAGAATTACGGTGCCGCCGTCCTCAATCTGATAGGACTGATTCAGGTGGTCTCTTGATTCGAATCGAGGCGTTCCCGTAGTACGATCAAACATTTCGTAAAGCGAGAGCGCTAGCGCTGTCAACCGAATCCGTCGAACGCGGCAACTGCCATGGTAAAGCATGGGAATAATCGCTGGTAGATCGGGAGTATTTAAGGTTAGAGTGACCGGTAGCGGGTCGAAAGAGAACCCACCGACCTCACGGACGCGATCAACATACAAGGGACTCTTCCGGCAGACATTATCACAAAGTCCGGGCTTGTCACAGCGACAGAGGTCTAAGCAGTCGAATAACGGCGCACGCGTTCGCAACCCACCGCAGAGTTGGTGTTCCGGGCATGTAACACAACCAAGGCATTCCATCGGTAGTCCGGGCTCATGCCAAAGCCGCTTGTCCAACCGCCCACTGGAACTGTCGGCAATCAACATAAGGAAATCTCCGCCACGCGAGACAACCCGTGTACCTGTTCGATAAGCCCTTTCGCAATACCGCACGAGCCCTGCACAGCCGACAAGATCTCGCTCGGCGGATTCACTGCGCGCCCGACCTCGTTTAAGCTGATACGTGCGATCAATACAGGTCCCTCCATTTCCACCGTGACTGTCTCGCCCACGTGCACCACGGCGCTCTGTGCCAAGTCGAACGGAAGAGCGCGTGCAATTGAGCCAGCTTCCTTTGTAAAGAGATCAGCAATGCCAAGATCGCGTCTCGCTATGTCGAAATGCCGCCTGTACGATCTCGCTTTCTTCCGGACAAATTCAATTCCCATACATTTTCGCCTCCGCAAACAGCGGTCTGTATTTCTTGGATCGCCCCTCGCTGACTTCGATCACCACTCCGATCGCCGCGAGGGACGCAAGGCGATTATTCCAACCAGTTGCATGTCTAAGTCCTTCACCAAAGTCTCGCATAAGCTCGCTCGCGTCGGTCTCTCCCCGTTGGTTAACCAAGTCAAACGCAAGCTGCTGCTTAGGGTCCAACTCGCCGATCAAGGACGAGTTGGAGACGTCGCCGTTCGACGACAGCACGCATGACATTATCGCGTTACCGCTTGACGTCGCGAGTAGAATGAGTTCTTCGCGAATTGCGTCATTTGCGTTTGCGATGACGGGGTACAACATCGATCTCCTGCCGCGGACGAAGTCACGGAATGCGAGGACGCTCTCACGTAGGTAGCTCGCAGTGGCGACCTCAATTTTCTCGAAGTCCAAGAAGATCGGCTCCGGTTTGGCCGGTTCTGGACTTATATGCTTGATTAGCTTCGCAAACATCTCCGAGCCTCGCGGAGCACCCGAAAGAACCTTCATACCCGTAACGGCGTGAATATCAATCCGTTTCACGATTCTCATATGCCTCACGTGAACTATATTAACGAAATTGTTTGGACGTGTCAACTGCGTCGGGATCCCCAGGGGATCGGGCGCGGTACGTCTCAAGATCGTCGTGCGAGCAGGGATTTCCCGGTCGAACGGTCTTAAGAAGCGGAGGTCGGCAATTGACGCTGAACGAGGCTCTAGCGGACATCGAAACCGTCAGTCGTGGAGGCTGCAATCAACCGACGTCGCAGGAGGCGATCGCATGCGCCGATACACAGCAGGCCGTTCGGCTGCTCGCTCACGCGTACGAACACATTCGGAATCGCGACCCTTTGTACGGCGATCGGCGCCGGAGTCGCTTACTCGGGCCGCCGCCCGGCAGCGTGCCTCCCAGTTGATGGCACCTGGGCCGGCTCTGACCCTCCCTCGGCTGGCGGGCGCGGCTCTCGAACCATTCCAACCGCGGACAGCGTATTCGGGAGCTTTCGGTCTAGCGCGCAACCTGCTCCTGGCTGAGGTCGGTCGGCCTGAGGATTGGGAGCAGTCGAAGGGGGACCCGGTCGCTTTTATGCTGCGCACGGTGGAGCGCGCTGCGGCCGGTTTCAATCGGAAGGCCATCGACGGTGTGGCCCATACCGACATCCTCTTCGGCACGAGCCCGTATATTTCTAGTTGGCACGAGAGGGAATGTGAGACTCCGGACCGGGTGTTTTTGGCCGTTGAGGCGACCCACATTTCCATCGTTTACCTCCGTCCCACTCTTGAACTCCTTGCGAAAGCCCATCCCCGGTTGCCAGCGACGTTCTATCGCATGCTGCTGGAGAGCGTCTGCTCGTGGATCCTCTGCTATGACGAATCCGCCTGCGAGGCATTCTACGAATGGAGAATGGAGGCGTATGAGGAGGCCCAGCAAAGCGGCGAGGAGGGATTGGAGAAGCCTCAGAGCATCGCGACTGCCAAAGGGCCGTGGCTGGCAAAGAGATTCCAGCCGCTTCCGCCGGCCAAAATCGACGCCGCTCATAGAGTCGTTGAAATCCTCGCACTCAGGTGCGTCGCGTTCTTGACGCCGCTCGCCGGCTCCACGCTCTTTCGAAAGCCCGCCAACGTACGCGCCCATATTGCGACATGTGGGACGAGTACTATCCCAACGGCAGTTTCTCGGTTCCGTTTACGATTCTGGCGTTTCATGAGCAGGATCTGGTGTGCCAGGCCTTTCAGAGCGACGAAGAGGACTGGATGAACGGCGGCGAACAACAGAGCCCGGCGTTCGCCACCGCCTTCGATCCCAAGGATCCCGAATCGGTAGCGGCCGGATTTGAGGAATTCCGCCACTTCCTGCGAATGATGGAAGCGCTGGGCGAACTGCTGGCGCTTTGCCGGGTTGCGACGTATTGGAGGAGCAAAAATGAGGTTCGACGCCCATTTCGGCGAGGCCGAAGCGGTGCAGCTCAAGGCTGCGATTCTGCTTTATGGCGGCGCCAAGAGGATTGCGTTCGCGTCGGTTCACGAACCCTATCGCGATCCAGCGGGCGGCGCGCCCTACCTGGATGCCGGCAGACCGATTACAACGGAGTTCCTGCGCGCGCTGGCTCGCGGCCTTGGCATGGGAATGGCGCCGGAGATTCTGCCCGAGTCCGTCCTGATGCGCACTCCGGAAGTGACCGCCTGGTGGGTGCCGCCCGCTGTCCGGCCGATGTTCTTCTCGCAAACGTCGGATGGCAAGACCCTCAACGGACGGTCCTATCCGCATCCGCCGCTGGTCTTCGTCCTCGACGGGGAGCACGGTTTAGGCGTCCGCGCCTTACTCGAAAATCGCCGGCCCGGGCCGCGGAGTGCGATCGCCATCGCACCATACTGGAACGTCAACGAGAGCGGGGCAATCTGCCTCGGTTCAATGGCCACACCGCGCTCAGTCCGGTCTTGCCAGCCTGAACGAGTGGGTAGAGAGCTTCTTTCAAAGTGAATTCACGCATGCTGGGAGCGTCAAAATTACCAGCCACAGCGAGGGCCACCTCGGCCTCTGGCGCGATTTGGCTGGGCGGACGGCCTTTCCTCCGGAATGGCTGATCCCAGCAGGCACGCTGGAGGATTGGCTGTGCAGAAGAAGTTGACAGAACATGTGCCGGTGGTGAACTGGCGGAACCGCCACATCATTGTGAGCATCGTTGGCTGCGGAGGCACGGGTTCCCATATCGCGACGGGAATGCCGTACTTGCATCAGGCATTACTTGCCGCTGGACATCCTTACGGATTGCGGGTGTTCCTGATCGATGGCGACCGCATCACCGAAACGAACTGTGTGCGACAACCATTCAGCCGCTCGGAGGTCGGGCTGTACAAGGCTGTGGTGCTGATCAACCGGCTGAACTTGTTCTGGGGACTCGACTGGGAGGCAGTGCCACAC
The DNA here is from genome assembly GCA_963796675.1 of Terriglobia bacterium. Classification (GTDB taxonomy): domain Bacteria; phylum Acidobacteriota; class Terriglobia; order Bryobacterales; family Bryobacteraceae; genus CAWCDJ01. The sequence continues at coordinate 63,894 of CAWCMS010000003.1, read as the reverse complement.
TTCGTTCGCTGCGGACAGGATGTTCCCGATTCGGACTTCCTGATCTCGTGTGTCGACACGCGCGCGGCGCGGGCGGCGATCGCCCGCGTGGTGAGTCTCAAATCGCGGCGCTTTCATTACTGGCTGGATACCGGGAATCTCGCCGATCGGGGCCAATTTGTGCTCGGCCAACCCCTGCGGAAAGATCGCAAGGATCGCTCGAAACGGTTGCCGTGCGTGCATGAACTCTTCCCCTCCATCATTCACGGACAAGCGGATAAACGAGATCGATTGCCGGCATGCAGCGCCGCAGAGGCCCTGGATCGACAGGAGCCGTACATTAACAGCTCCATTGCGACTCACGCATTGGCCCTGTTGGCTCGATTGTTTCGGCATGGGCGCGTCCCATACCACGGGGGCTTTGTGAACCTTGCGACCGGTCAGGTAACGCCGTTGGCAGTAGACCCAAGCACCTGGGCGCGTTTGCGCAAACAGGCGGAAAGGGACCGAACGCGTTTCGCCCCCAAACCGCGTGCGGCAGTGGCACCCAACCAGTAAAGCGATCTTCAAATACCGCGAGTTGAAAAGGAGAACCATGTTTACCGAACTTCTGCCGATACTCAGAAATCGGCCGGTGATGCTTACGATCGCCTTGGTCAATGACCAGGCGATTCGCGTCAATGTGATACCGAAGCGCTTGAAGGAAGGCGATTCTGGCGATTGTTCGCTGACGACGCCCTTGACCGTTACGGGAACACCGGAGGAGTTGGACCGAGAGTTTTCCGGGCAACTCGTTGCCTTTACCGGCTCCTTTGTGAGGCTTGGATCGAACCTCTCTGAAATCGAGGCCGCGCACGCCACTGCGGTGAAAGCGGTGGAGGCGGAGAGAAAGAAAGAGCTCGAGAACAAGCGCAAGGGAGCCGTCTCAAAGCCGGCTACGACGACCCCCGCGGCGACTCCGGGACCCGAAATCAAGGACGGCAAACCGGTATTCGGCAGCAAGACGGTGACTGCGACTCAAGGACCAAGCCTTTTCGATTCCCACGAGACTGCTGAAACTGCGGAAGCGACAACGACAACAGCAGCAGCAGCAACAGGAGCGAGCAATGACGATTGAGAACATGCCCAGAATATTCAGGTATTCAGGATTAACGCTGCCGGATATTGATGGACTTGATGTGGAAAGCGTTCGGTCCCTATACGCAGCTACATATCCTGAAATTACGACGGCCGCGCTCACCGGACCGGAAGCGGTCGACGGCAAGCTCGTCTACACGTTCACGAAGGCAATTGGGACAAAGGGATAAGAAACATCCCTCGATCCTTCTATAGCCGTCCTGCCACTTCCATCCCCTTCTGCTGTCCGAAAGGTGATCCCTTATGCCCAGTTCACGTTGGCGTGAGCGCCGCGAGCTCTATCTGCGCGAATCTGCTCGAACCGCCGATCTCGTGCGCGAAGGCTTTATCAACGCCGGGATCGAGGTCATCAAAGGTTGTGGCCGGCGCCGGTTCGGCGCGCAGGCGGGATCCCGGCTTGTTCTAGTCGCGCGCGCCGGCGCGACGATCCCATCAGGAGAACGGGGTTCTCATGACGCCAAAGAGGTCGTTTGAGGATGCGTTGACCCAACCCAATGAGCCGCTGATCGGGGGAGAAGGCCCGGGCGAATGGCGTTGGCGGCTGCGACCCGCAGATCCTGAGGAATGCCGCTGTCTGGCGGAACGACTCCGAATTCATCCGGTAACGGCGAGGATTTTGGCTGCACGTGGTTGGAGCACACCCGCGCTAGCCGCCGGCTTTCTCAATCCAGGCTGGGGCGATATCCTCGATCCGGCCCAACTGCCCGACTTTGACCGCGCGATTGGTCGCATCATCCATGCAATTCGGCATGGCGAGCGGATCATGGTCATCGGCGACTATGACGTCGACGGAGTCACCGCGACCGCTATCCTGTCGACCGCGATCCGGCTTGCCGGTGGCGCCGTGACGTGGCGCATACCGCACCGCGTTCTGGATGGATATGGAATGCGCGATAAGCATGTCGAGGCGGCGAAGCAAGAAGGCGTGCGCCTCATCGTGACTGCCGACACCGGGACCCGATCGTTTTCCGCAGTCCACTGCGCGAACAGCGCAGCGATCGACGTCGTTGTTACCGACCACCATTTGCCGGAATCGCGTCTTCCCGAGGCTGTCGCCGTTGTGAACCCGACCAGGTGCGACTCGGCCTACGCCAACCGGAGCCTCTGCAGCGCTGGCCTCGCTTTTCAGATTGCAGCGGGTCTCCTCCGAGCTCTGCGAATGCCCGAGAAGAGGTCGATGGCTCTCCTACGGTCATTCATCAAACTGGCCGCCATCGGAACGGTTGCCGACGTGGTTCCGCTCGTCGGTGAGAACCGAGCACTGGTGTCGCTCGGTTTGCGTGCGTTGACAACCGTCAGAAATCCAGGTCTCCGTGCGCTACTCGATGCTGCCGGAATTCCTGCCGGACGGATGCCCACCGGTCGCGAGATTGCGTTTCGTCTGGCGCCCCGAATCAATGCTGCAGGGCGGATCGGAGATGCGTCGCTGATCATGAATCTGCTGGGCACCGCAGATCAAGACGAGGTACACCGCCTCGTCCGGCATCTTGAAAAGTTGAACCGCCAACGGAAGGTTGAACAGTCCCGCATTCTCCGCGGGATTGCAGGTCTTCCGCGCTCTGAATTCCAGCGTACTGTCCTTGTTTTCTCGCATAGCGGATGGCACCGCGGTGTTCTTGGTATAGCCGCTGCCCGTCTGGTGGACGAACACCGCAAACCCGTATTCGTGCTATCCGAGGAAGCTGACTGGGCATACGGCTCCGGTCGGAGCGTTCCGGGCTTCAATCTCGCAGCGCTACTGGAAACCACAAGACATCACCTGGAGACCTTCGGCGGCCACGAACAGGCAGCCGGCCTGACAATCAGGAAAGACCGAATTGCCGCATTTCGCGAGGACGTGTGCGCGGCGTGCGCAGAGAAATCTCCTGCGAGAATCCTCGAAATCGATTCGCAGCTTCATCTGGCAGATGCAGCCCGGGTGTGGGGCGAGATCGCTCGATTGGAGCCGTTCGGAAACGGAAATCCAGAACCGATCTTCGCGACGCGCGTCAGAGTGATGACACCGCCGATCTTAACGAGTACCGCCATGTGCCGGATGAACGTGGAACAGGACGGCCGGATCCATCAAGTGAAGGATTTCGGTGGAGGCATCTTCCGGACCACTCTGGCCCCAGGCGATCGAATAGATTTGGCATATCGCCTACAACGAGATTGTTGGCGGCATGACGGTTTTTGTTTCGTCATGGAAGGGGTGAGGCCATTCGGCTAAGTATTTGAATAGAAAGGAACAACTTCCGTTCGGCAAAGCGGGCCAATCTGTATATTTCGCCTTTTATTCGCCTATGAGCTATACTGTGGACGAAATGCGCTGGTGTACCGTAACGGTGACGGACGCTGAAGGGCGGCGCCATAGCGTAGACGTCCAGGCCACGAGCACTTTTGACGCTGCGCATCTGTTCGTTGTCGAAGCGAAAAAGGAGAGAGCCGTCGGCCTTCCGAAGCCGACCCTGGCAACCGTGTTCGAGGTCGTGGCGGCAGGCAAGATCTATCACGTCAGCGGAGCAGCGCTTCAGCGGTGGATTGTCGATAAGCGAAGTACGTGGAAAGGGCCCAAGGGCTATATGTTTTGCCAGAGGCCAGGACTCGAGTAGCACCGAGGCCATCCGGGCGAGCGCGACGGGTTAGCCGATTGCCAGAGCGTAGTCCACAGCTTCGCCGACGCGGGAACGTAGAGCCCGAAGCCACGTGCGCGGATCTACTCCCGTGCATGACTCGCCCGATGAATCCGAGTTCTTGGGCGACGTTTCCCCGGTTCTTCCGAATGTCGTCTCTGGAGGTGATCGCGTACTTGCGCACAAACTCGCGGACGTTCGGGGGCTTCGTGAAGATGTAGGTGGCGTGACCCAACTGCGGGATTTCGATGACAATGGCGCGCGGCAGCTGGAATATGAACTGATCGCGAAGGAAATAGACGTTCTGGCTGCGTTTTTTCAACTGCTGGTAGAAGTACGAATCGTAGTCGGGCTTCCAACAGAACTGCGCAATCTCGAAATCGGACGGCACGCCGAGGCTCCGGCAAAGGCTCGCCAGTTCCTGTTCGTCCAATGGCTCGCGGGCGAGTCGGCTTCGAATTTGCTCGATGGCGTCGTGGTACTGCCCAAAACGCTGATAGGCTTGATGAGCGGTAGCCAGAGACTTCTGGGCGTCCGCGGGCACAGTGACGCAAACTCGGCTGGGCAGAGCGGTCTCCCACCGGATCAGATGCCAGTCTCCGGCGAGCTGTCGGTATTTGCCCGATTCAACGAAGGTTCCCTCGATGCCAATCTTGGCGCCCGTCAGATGCTTCCATTGATTCCAAGTCGGATCCCAGCCTACGGGGAGCAGCGCCGGATCGAGAAACACCTCCACCTTTCGGCGGCTGTCGCGATACACGGCGTACCCGTTCAGATAGTCAACGCGGCGCAGAGGCGCGCGAAAGTGGCGCTGATGCTGGTCCGGCCGGTAGGACAAGAGGCGACGAGCGAAGAAGGTAGTCCCGTCTTCCGACAGATCCCCGGCGACGACGCACTGTCCGAAACCGCCGTAAGGAAACAACGCCGGTGCCGCAGCATCTTGAAGGAGAGCGTCGTAGCAGGATCGGAGATGAGGATGCGCCAAGAGGTTGAAGGCACGCTCGGCGCCGTTGCAGCTCCGGACTGCGCGCATCCATGGTATCGAGCTCGATACGACGGATTCGATAGGAGAGGCGCAAATCGGCGGGTGATGCTGTTGGCACCGCCCGCAAGAGTTCATAAAGCGTAAGCCCGCGGGCGCCGCTCGGTGCCTCTGCGAAAAAGTAGAAGTAGTCCCGCACTACCGTGTTCGGCAAATGAAGAGCGCGAATGCCAAAGCCGCTTTCGGGCACTTCTGCTCGGACAAAGTACTCGTCGCGCTTGTCGGTTTTCGGCTGCGTGACGTAGCCTATGCGGCCGAAATAGAGTTGGCGGGCTTTCCGCCGGAGAGAGTTCTGAATCGCCAGGTACTCGTTAGTTGGCGAGTTGAGTGATCCCACGCGGATGTCGTCACCAGAGCGCAGGTAAGTGGCGGGCACCCGAGGCACCATGATGTCCCCATCGTCAGTGGTGCAGCGCGTCAACGCGCCTTCTGGCCGAATCCCGCGAATGCGCAAAACGCGGCCCGCGTGGGGTTCTAAACTTCCGGCCGGGACGGCGTCGGCAGTCATGGTCGATTCTCAATTGATCAATTTGTTTCCGGCAACGAGGATGGGGCCTTCCACCAGGGCTGCCCTCAGGGCGTCCGCGTCGGCAATGATTAGCTCCAGATCAGGATCGGAAACGTAGTAGTCGACTTCCGGCTCAAGAGGAGCATCTCCTTCCAGCACCTCAGCCAGGGACATGGGCGCCTCTGCGAAAGCCTCAGCATCTTCGAACGCGGCGGCGGTTTCGGGATCGGATTCCGGCGGCAGCCCACTGCGGGGATCCGTGCCGCAGGCGGGACAGACCACCTGAGACTCGTTGATCGCGTCAAATCTGAATCCGCATTCGGGGCACCACGTTTCGAGCAAAATTCTCCTCCTCAACTGCCCTCAGTCTAGGCGATCTCGATGATCGCGCCAAAAACCGCCGACTGGATGACGAAGAAGCGTTCTGATGCGGCGACGTGAACATTGTCCAAGTTATTGCTAGGAAAGCAGGATAAGCATGGCATGCCCTGATTGCGGCTCATCGCTCGGAGAATTCCGAATTGCAACTTCCATCGAGACGCACGGCCTGGATTGCGGGCCGTTTGAGAGATTTGAACAGGAGTTTATCCTCTGCCGGCACTGCGGCGGAAGATTCGATGTGAGCGATTGGGACGACACACCTGAATTGTCCGGGCCCCCTGACGAGGGGGCTGGCGGTTTCAGTATCGCGAGTGGCGTCGCACGACACTGATTCGATTATTGGAGTGCTCTTCTCGGTTGAACTCGACCGCGCCTGATGTCAGTCAATGGGCGGATCCAGTTCTTGGCTCATCAGGAATTGGCGGGCTCGAATCTCAGGATGATCTCCCATCCACCGCTGCAGTATCAGCTTGACGAGTGGTTTCAAATCTTATTTCTGGGACACCTGCTGGTTTATTGGCTGGGCTTCGACCTTGGCAGGCTGATCCGTTTTCGGTGTGTTCGGTTCCGCAAAGCCTGCTTCCATACGCATCCAGGTTGGCCATTCCCGAATATCCGCGTTCGCTCTCTCGAATTGGCGAGCAAGCCATCCCGCTTTTTGGCGTCATTGTGTTTTCTCCTTTGCGAGAGCTGATACCAGTTCGCTCTCGAATCGCTTGAATTCTTCAGCTTCTGCGCTGAGCCAAGGCTGGTGCCGAGACTGCGCTTTCCGGACGCTGCGGTACTGCCTCGTTAGACCGCCAGACGACGATACTGCCGTCCTTCGATTTCCTCGCCGCTTCATCAGAGCAAACCATTCTGCGTAGCGTTTCGTGGCAGTTCCAAGGAACGGCTGAATTCTCACCTTTGTGCCACACGGGACCATCGTTCCAGCTACGCATTGGACATTGTTGATTTCGGGATGCTATGGTGCTTACCGGATCCGGGCGAAGGCGTACCATGCGTTCTGGACGACGGGTGGTCCGATTCGGGGCTCACGAACCTTCGCGGTAGGCCGCGCCGCCGGGGCAAGTCCGCTCGAGGAACAAGAGCAGGGAATATGAACACGTTGCATCAGGCATTGGAACAGGTCACGGCAAACCTGCCTGCGCTGTTCCTTCAGAAATTGATTGACAGGAAACTCAAGGAACAGCATATCGAGCCGCCCAGGGGCTTTTCGGAAAAAATGGCGGCGCATTTTATGGCGGGGAGTCCCGAGCCGTTCACGTTCGACAGCCGCAATCTTCACGAAAAACATCACGCTCACCTTTACCCAGGCCGATACCGACGAGATCGCAAAGGCGATAGAGGACTTCTGCGCCATGCAACTGCCGACGATCCTGCCGGACGTTGCGCAGAAAAGCGCCCGCGATCCGTCCTGAAAACCCTCCGCGAGCGCTGGCCGAACGAACATGCCTTGCAGGAAAAGGATCTGAATGGATTCCGCGACAGGCTCCGGGAACGTTGGGGTCCGGCCATCGGCCAACTCCGGATGGTGCTCACAATGTCGCGCGAATGGTGCCAGGAGGCTCTTAAACGCGAAGAAGCCCGAAACCGCACAAACCCGAAAAGATGAGAAGCTCCTGATCCGACTGTCTGGTGCGGGCCTGCCAGGTTACGGACGAAATCGCCTGCCTGCTGGAGAACGGTTTTGCCGACGGCGCCATGGCGCGCTGGCGAACCCTGCATGAGATTGCAGTCGTGGCCACTGTCATCTCCCAGCATGGCGAGGACATTGCCGAGCGTTATCTTGCCCATCAGTTCGTCGAATCGAAGCGGGCGATGGACAAATATCTCGCCTGTTGCAAGCAGCTCGGATACCGGCCCCTGCCACTGCGCGAGCAGAAGAAAATCCAGCGGAACTATGACAAAGTACTTGCCAAGTACGGCAAGCCGTTCACCACGGATTACGGATGGGCCGCCTTTCATCTCAAGAACAACCGGCCGACCTTTGCCGATCTGGAAGCCGCGGCGGGGCGCGCGGACATGCGGGCACATTACCAGATGGGCAACGACAACATTCATGCCGGCATCAAGAGTATGTTTGTCCGGCTCGGGCTTCTCGACTATCAATTGTTCCTCGCCGGCCGCAGCAATGCCGGTTTCACCGAGCCCGGGCAGAACGCGGCCATCACCCTGACCCGACTCTCAGTGCTGGTGTGCATGCAGGAACCCAATTTCGACGATCTCGTGGTGGGCGCGATGATGGTGACTCTGGGCGAAGACATACCGCGCCTCTTCGCCAAGGCGGAGAGACGCCTTCGAAAGGACGAGAAAGCGTTGCCGCGGGAGGGTAAGGGGCCGTGAACCGCCATTGGCGACCGCCATCGGGGGCGTTTTCCGAAAATTCCGTGGTGCCACGCCTCCTGCCATGATGCACCTACCTGTACCGGACGACGAGGTATAAATAGTAGGGAGGCTCGCCGTAATCGCCGCCGCCGCCCGCTATCCTGTTACGCGTAATCTCGCCGTTGTGCTCGATGAGATCGCATTCCACCTGCGACACTGAATCGAGTGATGAGCTCCGGTAGAGCACGATCATTTGGTCATAGTCGCGGGCATAACCGTTGGAGAACCTGCCGTGAGGGTTGTTGGTGATTCCTATCTTGAACCTGCCCACGCGATCCTCCCTGGTATAGGCGCTGACCCTGCGTCGCAGCGTGCTTGCAACGTCCGCGGGCCTTCCGGTCGTCAGGTCAAAATACACGACACCTTCGTTCATACGCTTCATTCGCTTACCCTCTGACGCCGGTGACGCGCGTCCTGGTTCGATTGTGTAGTAAGATATCCGCCGGAGGCAGGAATTAAGCGTGACGTTGCGTGACGCTGCAAAATACGACCGGGAGCGGCTGGATTCCGTCCGCAACACCCGGGGATCGGATCGGATCACCCGTCCCATCGACTTGCGCAGGAGGTGGACCTATGTGACCGACGTGCGTCTTCAGAAGGGCCACCTGATCTGGAAACAGGCCCCGCCGAAGCGCGTCGGCAACCATTGGATATTCGACGGCGAAATTGCCAGGGAAGCCATCGTCACCAGGCGTCAGGCCGAGCAGGCGGGACGCGGCATACTCGACGAGTTCATCCTGCTCTGCGACAGCGGCGACGACGCCATTGTGAAATACGCCCGGACCTGGGGCGTGCTGGAACTCTGCGCCCACAACCTGCCGTCTTGCCATGAGTTTTCACTGGGGGCTCCTCTGCGTCTTCCGCCCCAGATACCGAAACCGCCCGCCGGCATTCGCCATTGGTTTCATCAGGACCCGCGTCAATGCGCTCCGACCGGCCGCGAAGCCCTGGCGACCTGGAGGCTTTTCTCCGCGCAGGGGAAGGCGCTTTTGGCCATTGCGGCCGATCTGCAGGGGGCACGCCTCGGGAGCAAGGAGGACTGGGGCAAACTCCTACACGATCGCGCCTCGCCGGCCGGTTCTCTCGGAGCGCACACATCCTGCCTGCGGGATGCAATTGAAGCCTGGCTGAAACTGGGGCGGGTCAAGCCCACGATAGACGACCTCACCACGGGGCTGACCTGGACCGGCGCGGACCTGTTCGGAGAACTCGCGGTGCAGATCGCGCTTGCAGCCAAAGCCCTGGACGGCCAGGTCCTTTGCGTGGCGTGCGGCAAGGAATACCAACCCAAGCGGCTCGTCATCCGGCGAGGATTCAACTACTGCCCCAGGATCAAGTGCCAGCGCGAGGCCGCCGCGCGAAGAGCAAAACGTTATCGCGATCGAAAGAAATCTCCCGAACAGGAGCACGGGCCGGAGTTGCCGTATCGCGGTGTCTATGGCGGCACCACCGACGATCCGCTGTTTTCGCAATAGCACATGTCGTGGCGGCCCGAGATCCTTAATCCTCTCCCGTAAACTATTTATTAATAAATAGCTTACTTGTAATGCCGCGCACATCTTGACAGCATATGCATATGTTGTCATAGAATGGAATTGTGCCGGAACTCGCAGAAATCATAAAGGCGCGGCGCCTGGCCCGAAAATGGTCGCTCCGGGAACTCGGTGTGCACATCGGGGTGACTCCCGCTTATGTCGCGGACATTGAGGCCTCCCGGCGCATTCCCAGCGCGGAGCTTAAAGCCAAGATCGCCTCGGCCCTGGGTATCTCGGCCGAGGAGCTCGTCGCGAGCGATGTCAGACTAGCGCCGGATCTTCGAGACTGGATCGAGGAACGGCCGCAGCTTACGGCTGTCCTGCGTTCTCTTCGCGCCTCACCGGAGTCCGACATGTTGATACAGCGCCTCGCCCGTTTCATGAGCCGTCGCACGCCCCCCAAGGCAGCGACAGGCTCGTTACTCATCTGGGAGTCCGAGTTGCGGGCGATCGGCGCCGAGGCCTGTGCCTGGACGATAGAGACCGGAGGCGATCTGTTTGGCCGCTGGAACGAAGCTCCGACGATTCTTCTGGCGACCAAAGCCGGCCCGAATGCGGAGCGCAACCACGCGCACTTTCGCCTGGATGTTGATTACCTGAGGCAACTTAGTGGAATCCTCGCTGAGGACTGGGCACTGCGCTATTTCGGGGACTGGCATTCGCATCACCGGCTGGGACTCTCCTCGCCGAGCGGCGGAGACCAAAAGCGCATTCTTGGCCTTGCCGCGCGAAACCAGTTCACGGCGATGGCGGAGATCATCGTGACGCTCGAAGACGCGCGCGGTGAACCGTTCGTCAGGATTCACCCCTGGCTTTACGATCTCACCCTGCGAAGCGACGGCCCCTTGCCTCTGCGCTTAAAGGTGCTTCCCGGCCTGAGCCCGATTCGCCAGGCGCTCATCGCGCGAAAGGTGCTGCCCGAACAAGACCTCTCGGCATGGGAAAAGGTCGCGCTGCAGCGCATCCGCATCGGATCGGAGGCTGTTCCACCCGCATTGGAGGCGGCGTCGGATGTGGATTCGGCAACGCGCGAACGAGTTCTCACGCAGCTTGCGGCGGCTCTGCAAGGGGAGAGCGGTGACGAGGTTGAACATCACGTCACCGGCTTCGGCTCGATCCTCGTCGCGCGGCTGAAAGGCGCCGAATATCTTGCCTTTGCCCTGGGGTCGACATGGCCGATGGCAGTGCTCGATATTCATCGCATGAACCGCACTGCCGGCACGACGGAGCCTGTTAAGAAATCCGTAAACCTGGTTGCGGCGGACATTCCGGGCATTGTCAAGGTATATCAATCCGCCAAAGCGGGCGCAGGGGGCGGCAGTCATGTGGACAAATGAACAGCGCCAACGGCTCTACATCGAACACGAGACGCTGCAACGTGAAGGATTCACCCAGTTCAGCGTGTACCACAATAAGGTTACCGACACCTATTACGCTTCCGGCTATGCGACATCGAATGCCGGGTATCGCTACGGTCTTTACGTCGCCATACCCACCGGATATCCCCAGCAGCGTCCCCAGCTGTATGTCACCGATCCGCTGCCGCTTCTGATGCGCGATGGCAGCAAGCTCGCGTCGCTGGGCGTTTCGCACTACATGCACACCCTGGAGCCGTCGTCGAACGGGATGGTTCAGATATGCCACTGGCGTGAGGCACGATGGCACTCGGGAATCCTACTTTTCAAGGTCTTCCTGAAAGGCCTCCTGTGGATTGAAGCCTATGAACAATATGTGGCGACTGGCCGGAATCTCTCGGAGTTCGTTAGCACTATGGCGGAGACAGCATGAGCACCAATGACCCCCAACAGCAGATGATTCGCGACGCGATGCAGGCGATCGCCCAGCGGAAGCCCGGAAAGACGAAGCTGGTCTACGACAAGACCAAGCGGACGATCGTGGCTGTGGCAGAAGGATCACAGCCCCCGCGCGCGCTCAACATCACGGCCGAGGATGCCGACATGTTCGCGATCGCCACGCTTTCAAGCGCATGGCTGCGGCAGAATTGGCCCCGCCTCCTCGCCGAGGGTGGCGTGGCATGCCGCTTCAGCTCCTGGGATGATGGTGACGCGTTCACGCAGTACGAGCTGGGTCCGCTACCGGCCGACACGGTGGTGGAAGGGTTCATTTCCCTTGCAGGGCGAGAGTCTTCCCTTGCGGGCGGCACATTTCACATCAATTTGAATCCGATTGGAAAGGCGGGCGACAATCCTTCTGAATTTCTCGCTCCCGACGGTTCAGCATACCAGGCATCGGCAACCATGGAGCAATCGGCAGACGCCGTTAACGCAGTCTTTGCCGATGTCCAGCCAGAACTTTCCGCCCGCCGTTCGGGCATCCTGGAGACCACCATCCTTGCCGACAAATCGGTTCTCTTCATCGGGCTCGGCACGGGCGGCGCGCATGCCGCGGTTGAACTGGCCAAGTGCGGGGTAGGGCGTTTCGCACTTGTGGATCGTGATCGGCTTTCGGCTGGAAATGTCGTCCGTCATCCCGGCGGTATCTCCCAGGTCGGGCGCCTGAAGGTCAACGTCGTGAAGGACCTGATATTGGACAAGAATCCCGACGCAAAGGTCACCACCCATTCTGTGGATCTGGACTTCACGACCAAGGAGGAACTCAGAAACCTTGTCGCCGAATCAAGCGTGGTTGTCTGCGGCACTGACAACCGGCAGAGCAAGCTCCTGGTCAATCAGCTCTGCGTCGAAGCCAACGTGCCCGCGATCTACGGGGGTGCTTTTCGGAGGGCTTACGGGGGGCAGGTGTTAAGGGTGCGCCCAAAAGTCTCGCCCTGCCATCAGTGCTTTGTCGCGACGATGCCAGAGGAGGCAGCCAATGTAGAGATTTCGTCGGCCTCGGATGCGGCGGGTATCGCTTACAGTGACCAGGCGGTCGCTGTGGAGCCCGGCTTGTCGCTTGACGTATTGCCGATCGCAAACATGGTCGCAAAGTTGGCATTGGCCGAACTCCTTAGGGACATACCGTCGACGCTTCGAATACTAGACAGGGACTATGATGCACCCTGGTATCTCTGGCTGAATCGCCCGGAACCCGGCACGCCGTACTCGGACTGGCCCCCGCTCAGCGAGAGCAGTGACGAGATGACTATCAACCGGTGGTACGGCATCTATTTCGACCGGGATGCGCAATGCCCGGCATGCGGCGACTTCCTGGTGAGCATGGCCGCCAACTATGGCCTTGACCTGGGCAACCTCGACACCATTCCTGACGCGCCCCAGGCAGCGCCCATGTCAGCACCGATCGAGGAGTGATCACCCATGGAGTTATCCAGCGATTTCAAGGCGTTTCTATCTTCGATCCAGCCTGGTGACGATGAAATTGGAGCAGCCAAGGCCGCCCATGAGCAAGTCAGGGACGAGCTTAAAACCGACAGCGAGTCGAAAGAGGCGCACAAAGATACGTTCCTTTCCGGCTCTTACGCGCGGCGCACAGCGATTAATGACATCAACGACGTCGACGTCATCTGCATTCTGGACATTGACCAAACGATAACGCCTCCGGAAGTACTCCTGAGCTGGGTGCAGGGCATCCTGACCAACTACTACAAGGAGGTCCGCCCGCAGGGCAGGTCGATAGGAGCGGCTGGCAAAGGCGGAGTCTGGCTGGACATTGTTCCGGCCACGCCCGTCCCTTCTACCGATGGGCCGTTATGGATACCGGACAGGGATGCCAAGGAATGGGTCCAGACCCATCCCAAGGGACAGATTGCCGCATGCAATGACCGGAACAAGATCACGAACGGCTATTTCGTACAGGTGGTGAAACTGCTTAAGGCCTGGCGCGATCGTCTTCCGACTAAATCCTGCCAGCTCAAATCCTACATATTGGAATCCCTGATCCACAAGACGATAGGAACACCTTCGTCGCATGCAGGTGCCATCGTGAGTGTGCTTGAAGGGATAGAGACCAGCTACGGCGTTTATCGCGGGACCAGCATCGTGCCTGCGATTTCCGATCCGGGATATGCCTCGGTAAACGTGACCAAGCGCCTGCCAGCTAAGGAATTCGATGATTTTATGATCCAGGTCAAGGCAGCCGCCCAGACCGCCCGGAGCGCTTTCAACAGCCCTACGGAGAGCGAAAGCAAGAAGCTCTGGAGGCAGTTGTTCGGATCGCGGTTCGGGGGTTAGGTATGGCCGATTCCTCAAAAAAGCCGGATGAAGTGCGCGACAATCCGGGGTCTCTCCTGTCGCCCGAGATGATGGGCGGCTTGAATGCAGAGAAGGGGTTTGACTTCCAGACGCGGTTTGCGGCCTGCCATGTTCCTCTGTGGCTCCTGGAAGCAGCATTCCGTCAGCTCTTCTTCGAAGGCACCGGTGATATTGACGTTCGCTACGTGGAGGCGGGAAAATCCACTCGCGTCCACATCCAGGTGAAAGACCATGACGTTCAGCCGGCGGAACTGAAAGCCGTACTCGAACATTTCGTCCGGCTGGATTCCGGGCTTCCGGATACGTATAAGTGCTTCAGTCTCGTGTGTTCCTCCCTGTCGCCAACGCTGCGTCCGGTTGAGACCGGCCTCGCGAGGTATCGTGGCGCGAAGGCGTTTTACGACGACAAGCCGGAGGCCTTGTCTCCGACCAAGCAGGAACTCGACCAACGTCTTAAGGAAGCCGGGCTGGGTGACTACATCGACTTCATCTACGCGAAGTTTTCCATCGATGTAGGCTACGGCGACATGCACCATGACGAGCGGGCGATCAATCATTTCATCAGCCGCCTGCTGAATCATCCTCATTACGCCGACAAGATCCGCGCGATGGTGCAACCGGCCTTTGCGGAAGTCATGCGGGCCATCGGGGCCAAAAAGGGGATCGTCCTGGAGCGAGCCGAAATAGAAGCTCTTTTGAGGGCGGCGGTTGCGGCCGGAATAGCCGGAGAAAAGAAAATCACCTTGTGGCTGCAGAACTGGACCAGCGAATCCTTCGAACCACCGGCGGACTATGCCCTCGATTGGTCAGCCCACTTCGACCGTGCAACCCGCCATGTGCCGCCTCCGCAGACATGGAATACCGAACTTGTTCCTGAGCTCCATGCCATGAAGAAAAAGGCTCTGCTGGAGCACAAGGAGCGGCTGATCCGCTTCAGGGGCCGCTGCGCTCTCTCCACGGGCGTTGCTCTTGGAGCAGTTTTCCCGACGGTTGGCGGCTGGGCCTTTGAAATACCGCAACCTCCGTCAAAGGACGCCTGGAGGTCAGATGCGCCCGCAACCAGCCCTTATGACGTGCACGTGGAGGCAACCGAAGGGACCCCGGACGGGACGGATATCGTACTTGGGTTGAACATCAAGGGGGACGGCCGTCAGGACATCCTCCGTTACGTGGAAAGCACCGGAAATCCTCCAAGAGGGTTTGTCTTCATGTCTCCGCCGACGCAAGGGGGGCAGGCGATAGCAGGTGCGGGTGATGCGATCGCCTTCGCCCGTGCGGTTCGCGAGAACCTCGGCCAACTCCTCAAGAAATACAACGTCCGCAGAACGCGGATCTTCTTTTACGGCCCGTTCGCACTCGCGGTGTTTCTGGGGCAGGAGCTGACGTCCATAGGAGAAATCCAGCTGTTTGAGTACCAGGACCCCGGCTATGTTCCAAGCTGTTCGCTGAAAACGTAGCCTCACCTCAACCACGGGAAGGGATTTGACATGGCCGCGAATTTTCCGCTCGACTTAGCCCACCACGTTCACGCGCAGCTGAGGCAGCGCAAGGACAATGCGCCTCCGATAAAAGTATTGACGCGGCTGTTTGAGACGATGTATTTCGCGAGTCTGCGGCGAGAGGAAACTCAGCCGATCTCCTGCCGCATCGCTTTCATCAACCGCAAGCGACCCGATCCCGATCCGCCGCAGCGCGTCGTACCAGATCGCTGGCAGCTTTTTCCTCATGCCGCCGATTTGCCACTGACCGTACGCATTCTGGCCAAGCTGTCCAACGCTGTCGATCCCTGGGGTTCGACGCTGGCAGTCGATACCGACTCTTCGGGAAAGCTCAGGATCTGGGGCCTCATCGATCAGAGCGTTCACTACAGTACATACGTGGTCAAGGAAGCATCCAGCGCGCCGGAAATGCCCGGACTGTTCCAGGCGCTCATCCAGGGCGCGGGCGAGATCGCGGTCTACAAGTCGCACATCTTGTTGGGCAGCTTGAAACAGGACACCCTCGTGAAAGGGCAACTGCGCGTGTTCCAGTCGGGCCCGATACACTCGAAGCTGACCAAGTCCATAACCGCATTCCAACAACGCGTGAGGAAAGAAGTGGGCTCCAAGCGCTATCATACGCGTGACCATTGGGACGTCACCCTGGAAGACTATTGGATTTCGGCCCTCTGCAGGATTCTTATCGGCGTCCACAGGTATCACCACGGTGGGGCCGTGCTCATCTCGGACGTCGGCGAGGGACTTAACCCGCAGTATTCACTCGAATACAATCGATTGGCCGACGCTCTGTTTCGTGCAAGTGTCCTCTCCATAAAGCACACAACATATTCAGATCGGATCCACGAGGACTTCCTGGACAAAGAGGCGGATGATATTCCAACCAGCCTGTATCTCGACGAATCCGTCCACGGCACTGACTTAAACGATACTCGCGATGAGCTTACAGGGTGCATCCGATTCCTGGCATCGCTCGCCCGTGTGGACGGACTTATGTGGCTTGATTCGAGGCTCCAGCTGAAGGCCTTCGGTGTGGAGATCACTGTTAGGGAAGAGCCTGACAAGGTGGTTATGGCGCAGAATTCACAGGCGACGCAGGTCAGACCGCTGAAGCTCACTCACTACGGAACGCGCCATCGGTCGATGATCCGTTATTGCGCTGCACATCCCGATAGCGTTGGTTTTGTAGTCTCGCAAGACGGTGATGTTCGCGCAATTACCCATGTCGACGACCGCGTTGTGCTCTGGGACAATATCCGGATTCAGTCGCTCCGCAACGCCCGAACCGTGGCAGCTAAATAAGCATTGCATTTCCTGCGTTGTCGCCGGGCCAACGCGTCATGGGTCTTGACCATGGATCGCCGAAACCGCCATCTTCTGTATTGTACGGAGAACACGCTGGCGTTCGATACTCTGGCGGCCGTTCTGTGATCCGTCCGTAGGGAAAATCGGAGTCAAGCAGAGTGGCCGAGTAGCGGGCAGTTGGGTGAGGTGAGGGATTGCACCATTTGGGTGCAGAATTGCAAAGTTTTGGGCGATGGGCATTCCCCGCAAGCAGAAGCCGTCACCCGCTGAAGGTGAGTTTCTGTTTCAGCTCGATCCTGAGCCCTTGGAAGAGTGTGTGACGGCGTATGGCGGCATCCCATTATTTCTGCAAGCCGCACGATCCCTGGATGTGCCGGGCCGCGTGAAACAGCACCTGCAACTCAAACAACGACAGCGCGGCTTGGATGAGGCTGGGTATGTGGAGAGTTTCCTCGTGCTGAATGCACTGGGCGGGGAATGTCTCGACGATTTTGATCGCCTGCGCGAAGACCAGGGACTGCGGGAGATATTGGGGCACGAAGTGCCAAGCCCCGAGGCCGCACGCAAGTTTCTGTATCAGTTTCACGACGAGTCGAAGCGCGAGCAGGCGCAACAAGAACTGCCGGCAGGCCAGGTGAGTTATATCGCTGAGGAGAGTGCCCCACTGCGAGCTTTGGCGCAAGTCAACCAGGAGATGGTACAGGAAGTTGGGCGGCGTTGCGCGGACCAAAAGATCGCGACCATCGATCTGGATTCGACCATCATCGAGAGCGCCAAACGAGAAGCGCTACCGACGTATCAAGGCGGCAGCGGATATCAACCGATGCTGGCGCTGTGGGCGGAGATGAACTTGGTTTTGGCCGACGAGTTTCGTGAGGGCAACGTGCCTGCCCAGAAGGAGCCCCTGCGCGTGGCGCGGCGCGCGTTTCAGGCACTGCCGTCGACCGTGGGGGAGTATTACTTCCGGGGGGACTCGGCTTGTTGGGAGAAGCAGTTGCTGAATTGGTTGCGCGATGAACAGCGTGCGGAGGGACCGAAGGGCCCCATCACATTCGGCATCAGCGTACGCATGACTCCGAATCTTAGGAAACACATTGCGCGGTTGGGAGAGAATCTCTGGAAACCCTATCGCGAAGATACCGGGATGGTCGCCGAATGTGCCGATCTGCTGAATTACTGGCCGGAGGAAGAGGATCGGCCTAAGGGAGCCGGGCCGGTACGGTACATCGCGATCCGCATGCGCAAGCGGCAAGGAGAGCTGTTCGCCGATGGCAGCGAAGTGAAACACTTCGCGGTGGGCAGCAATCAATGGGACTGGGAGGCTGCGCGCCTTTTGGAATGGCAGCGCGAGAAGGCCGGCACGATTGAAGCTTTGCATGATGTATTGAAGAACGAGTTGGCAGCGGGAGTGATGCCGTGTGGCCGCTTCGGCGCTAACGCAGCGTGGTTGCGTCTGGCGGTGATGACGCACAACGTGCTGACTGCGCTCAAACGCTTGGCGATGCCCGAGAAATGGTTAACGGCTCGTCCGAAGCGGATGCGGTTTCAGATCTTCTGTTCACCCGGCAAACTGGTGACGCACGCTCGGCGGACTTGGCTGCGCGTAAGCCGCCTGAGGGAGCAACTAGCGGAGTGGGTCGAGGCGTTGCGGCTGCTGCCGCTCCTCTTACGAACGTAGGATTTCTTACGGACGGATTATAAAACCGTTTTGGAAAGATTTCTGAAGGTCGAGGTGTGCCTCCTCGCAAGCAAGATACTGCTTCCCAATCAATACAGGTTCGAACCCAAGCCAGATCGAGGTCGTTCGTCACCGAAAACCCACGAATCGCCAAAGCCTCGCATTACGCGGGGCGCTGCGGCCACTCCGCCGACTGCTTACGGACGGATTACGGCCGTTTTCAAGGTGGCCGAATCACACGGCGCAACGACACGTGAATTGTATCGGTGCTAAAATCGGCAGGCGCTGGCGTCCAGGGGCGCGCCTTCGGAGACGCCCATCCAGCCGGGAATGGAGTAGCGAACAATTCGTTGGCCGTAAGAGCGAACTCCGTCAAGTTCACGATGCGTTGTCCAGGCGTGGGCGCCACGTCTTGGTATTTAGGGCCGGCGGCGTGCGGCAAAACGGAGTTCGTCCGCGCTTACATGCGTGAATATGCGCGAACCTATTCTTCCGCCACTTATGTGCCCCTTTCCCGCGTTTGGGGGTACAACGCCGTTTATCCCGTAATCGGCCATGAACTCGGTCTCCTGCCTCCAGGCGGCCACCTGGACCGGGCCCGTGTCATCGTTGCCCAGCATCTGGCAAAGGAGCGCGGACTGGTAGTGCTTGATGGACTCGACGAAACGCCATGCGAAGACTGGTGGCTCATGGTAAGCGTAACGACCTTTTGCGCGTGACCGCCTCCGGAGTCGCTGGCCACGTTTGAACCTTCAACGATGAAGTGGGCCGACTGGCTACCATTCTGAAGTTCTTCCTGTTGAGCAGTTCCCAAAGTCGTGTGCACTCAGAACCTTCACGCATCCTCCTTTGTGCATCGTCCGACACCACTAAGTAGCCAGGTTATTGATTTCGGCTGCTTCAGCTAGTCTATTACCATCGTGGCTGTTTGCTTCGTCAAAGCGAAACCGGGCAGCTCCCATCCGAAAGATCTGACCGGGTATCACTAATAATGGACTGCTAACCTTACTCGACCTCATAAACTCGCCCAAATACGTTCCATTGAGACTGCCGCGGTCCTGAAGCCACCACTTCCCGTTGTTCAAATACAGCCTTGCGTGGCTGCGAGAGATATCAGGATCGTTTTGGATCTGTATCGTACATGCCTCCGATCTACCGAACGTGCATTCGGGCGGGTCGCCTAACGCCGCCAACCGCACGGTCTCCCCGTCGTGGGGGCCGCTCATGTAGGTCAGTACCAGTTCGGTTGCCATGTCCTGTTCAATCCTGTGCCGAAGAGAATATTACTCGACCGCCCTCAACAAATGCGCGAATCCTTCCAGCGATAATCCCGCCAGAAAGGATCTGACCTACGAGGGGCTGGACAAACAACTCTTCCACCGATCGTTCCAGGGGACGCGCGCCCATGCGAGCGTCAAATCTGGTGCCAAGGATCAACTCTCGAACGGACTCATCGATGCTTACAATCAGGTTTTGGGAGTTCCGAAACCGCTCTATCCGGTCGGCCAGGAGTTTATCGAGAATAGAAGCGAGTTCAGGGGTGCCCAAGGGTGAGAAGCGAATGACCTCCGTAATGCGATTTACGAGTTCCGGACGCAAGAATTGTGCCGCCACACTCCGGACCTCAGCGGGCTCTACCACGGTATATCCCATGGTCGATGTGTTTATGTTGGACGTCAGAATAAACACGGCGTTGGAACAATCTATCTGATGCCCGAGATTGTCCGTGATGTAGCCCTCATCGAACGCCGAAAAGAAAATGTCGTAAACATCCGGGTGCGCCTTTTCTATTTCATCAAGCAATACGATGCTGTAGGGCCGCCGCCTCAGCGCTTCGGATAAGCGCCCCCCCTGGTTACTGTCGATATAGCCACGTGGGGAGCCAATCAGATTACTCACCGTGTGCTTTTCCTGATATTCGCCCATGTCGAAACGAATGAGGGCATCCGGCGTGTCAAACAGAAAGGTTGCAAGTTCCTTGGCAAGTTGGGTTTTGCCGACGCCAGATGGGCCTACGAACAGAAACACTCCGATGGGGCGATTCGCCGGCTTTAGACCAGCCAACGCGGCCCTCACGTTTCGGCTCACGACGCGTACCGCTTGCTCCTGACCGACCACGCGTTGGTTAAGAACGTCCTCCATGCCGGCATAACGCTGTCTCTCGTGTGCGGTAAGGCGTCCGGCTGGTATGCCGGTCCACTCGGAAATGACAGAAGCCACATCGTCCACAGAAACCGCGTTCCGGCCGCGCACTACAGCCCGCGCGCAAGCAATGTCGATGGCATCGATGCACTTGTCCGGCTGATGCCGATCCTTTACGTACTTGTCCGTCAGTGTCACCGCGGCGCGAAGAGCGTCAGGAGCCACCGTGAGTTTGTGGCCTTTACTAGCCTGCCTCGCCAAGATGCGCGGCGCTACTTTGTGCAGCACTAAGAGAGCGGCATTAGCTTGAAGTTCCTCGATGATGACAGGAGAAAAGCGGCGCTCAAGCGCCAAATCCTTTCGCAAGAACCGGGTATATTCGTCCTGAGTGGTTGCGCCAATGCACGATATGTCGCCGCGCGCCAGGGCCGGCTTGAGCATCTGCGCAGCATCATTAGCCCCTGAGCCGGCGCCGGCGCCAACGATGGTGTGAATTTCATCGATGAACAAGATGACTTCGGGTGCGTTTGCAGCTTCCGAAATTACCTGTTTGACGCGCTCTTCGAACTGTCCGCGGAGTGTGGTTCCCGCGGTGAGGCCGCCCATATCGAGCTCGACGATCCGTTTCCCTCGCAGAACGTCCGGGACCAGGCCATTCGCGATGCGCCACGCCAGACCCTCAATGATTGCCGTCTTGCCTACTCCTGCCTCGCCGAGCAGTAACGGATTTGATTTCTGCGTTCGCGCCAGGATCGTGATGATCTGCTCGAGTTCGGGCTCGCGTCCGGTTGCATCGTCCAATCTTCCCAGTCGTGCGAGTTTGCTCAGGTCTCGCCCAAACTCATCGAGCGTCGGTGTGGGCATGCTTACTGGAACTTCGGATTTTGGGACAATCGCCGGACCATGACCATGAGGAGGGCTTGGTTGCGGACTCGGTATTGAGGGTGAAGCGACGCCCGGCGTCGCGAAATCTGCTCCACCGTTTGGAGCCAACCTCGTCTGATCTGGCACGTTTGGGCTGGCGTTGGAGTCTAGGCAGGCAAGAACGGCGGAGGACTGCCAGCCGATGGAAGCCATGTAACGAACGGGGAGGCTCTCGCCCTCCTCAAACAAAGCTCGGAGTAGATGTTCTTCCGAGAGCTGTGACGCGGGGCCATAATACTGATCCGCGCGGCGGAGCACCGTAACCAGGCGTGGAGTGAGCAGAGGAACGCCCTGCGCCGCCCCATTACCCGACCCCATTTCCCGCCGTATGGCGTCACGCAATTGGCCTACTTCCACGCCGAATAGGTGGACGAGTTCCTCGGCTTTGCCTCCATGCTTGCGTAACATGGCGATGAAAAGATGCTCGACACCCAAGTAGGAGTGATGTAGGCGTCGAGCTTCATCGACCGCTTCGTCGAGAAGCCCTTGAGAACGCTCCCGCCATCCGTCAGTCTCTATGTTTTGACCCATCTGCTCGATCCAAGGCTGGTTTCATCATCACAGGGGTTTCCGCCAAGCTGACCAGTTCCCTGCCGCCGACTTCTTTCCAAATCGATCAAGATCTGTTTGCTGCTCTTGCTGCCTCTAGTGCAATTTTGTCACGCCGGGCAGGAGCGTTGTGCGGATCGATTTGCAGCGCTCGGTTGTAGGCCGCCAAGGCCGCCTCCACACGCCCAACGTGCTGAAGCGCAAGGCCCTTGAAGTGCCAGGCGAAGGCATTGTTCGGGTTGATCGCCAACGCTCGCTCGAACGCTGACAGTGCCTCCACCAGAAGCCCAAGGTTCCCAAGTGCCCAGCCCTTCCTGTACCAGCTATCGGCATCGTTCGGGTTGATGGCCAGTGCCCGATCAAATGCGGCCACTGCGTCCGCCAGATGCTCTAGCCGCTGAAGTGCCATACCCTTGTTGTACCAAGCCATTGCATAGTTCGGATTAATGAAGAGCGCTCGCTCGTAGTCTATCAAGGCATCTTCCAGCCGCCCTAGCGCATGAAGCGTAGCACCCTTCGTGTACCAGGCGGTGTCATAGGTCGGATTGATGGCCAGCGCTCGCTCGCAGGCTGTGAAGGCCTCCTCTAGACGCCCAAGCGCATGAAGCGTAGCACCCCTGTTGCACCAAGCGATGGCAGACATAGGATTGATGGCTAGCGCCCGGTCGAAGGCTGACAGGGCATCCTCCAAACGCCCAAGTTTGTGGAGAATGGCGCCCTTCTCGACTAGCCATCTCTCGGCCTCGCCCGGCTTGATAGCCAAGAGCCGGTCGTACGCAACCAAGGCTTCCTCCAAACGCCCAAGTTTGTGGAACATGGCACCCTTGTTGGCCCAGCCCTCGGCATCGTCCGGCTTGATAGCCAAGAGCCGGTCATACGCAACCAAGGCCTCCTCTATGTCACCTAGTGCCAGAAGTGCCTTCCCCTTGTTGCCCCACGCCTTCTCGTCGTTGGGATTGATGGCCAGCGCCCGCCCAAAGGCTGACAGGGCCTCCTCCGTGCGTCTCAAGGTTCCGAGTACAACACCTTTGTTATGCCAGGTGATAGCGTCGTTCGGGTCGATGACCAGCGCCTCGTCGCATGCTGCCAACGCCTCTTCTCGGCGTCCGAGGCCCAGAAGCGCAATAGCTTTGTTAGCATTGGTGTGCCAGCGCGTAGCTACTTTCGGATCGGTTGCCAGCGCCCGGTCAAACGCCTCCAATGCCTCTTGCGCCCGACCCAGACTCTGAAGTGCGGTGCCTTTATTGTGCCAGCTAGCAGCGCCCATCGGGTTGATGGCGATTGCCCGGTCAAACGCCTCCAATGCCTCCCGCGCCCGACCCAGGCTTTGAAGTGCGGCGCCTTTATTGTGCCAGCTACCATCGCCCATCGGGTTGATGGCGATCGCCCGATCGCAAACATCGAGCGCCTCTCGGTGCTTGCCCAGTTGGGCGAGTGAGTAGCTGGCCGTGTCTAACTCATCCCGCGTCAGCCCGTAAACGCTGAAATTGAGCACCGCAGGCTGTCCTGTCAGCCGGTGGAACCACCGACCGCACACGTCAACAACCTCATCCCAATCACTCGGCCTTCCAGGTATGTCCTTGGCCAGGCAGCGGAGTACGAACCCCTCCAGTTCGACTGGCAACTCCCCGTTCAACTTCCGTGGAGAAACCGCAATGTAGCCCAGATGCGCTGCCTTCCACCCCTCTATGCCCTCGGCTGCAAACAGGCGGTGCCCGGTGAGCATCTCGTAGAGGATGCACCCGAAGGCGTAGATGTCCGTACGCTGATCGAGTCTCTTGCCCAACCACTGTTCCGGTGCCATGTAGGCGGGCGTCCCGGCAGTCGCATGCTCTGCATATACCAACCCGAAATCCGTGACAAGCGCCCGTCCGCGATCGTCCACTAGTACGTTCGCAGGCTTCAGATCTCGATGCACTAGTCCTGGCACTTTCCGCGTCGCATGCTGCATCGCTTGGCCGATTTGTAACGCCATCTCCATCGCCACGGGAAAAGTCAACTCCGGTCGACCCAGCCAGGCACGCAGATCGACTCCCATCGCCTGCTGGCCGCGGATATACTCCGCGATGATATATGCCTGGTTGTCGAACACCTCGACTAGATAGGCGCGCACGATAAACGGGTGCTTTTCGAGCCGCACCCAAACGGACGCCTCTTCCACAAACAGGTTTCGCATCGTCTGATCGCAAGAGTATCTCTGCTGGAGGGTTTTCAGCGCACGTGGCAGTTTAGTCTTATGATCAAACGTGCCATAGACAATGCCCATTGAGCCGCGATGAATGGCCAGGACTTCGTAGCGGTCATCGATTTTGTCGCCGATGTTATAGCGCTCGGGGATCTGACCGAGGGGAGGGTCAGCCCTTGATAACAGGATCGAGTGATAGCCAGCTTGGTCGATGCGGGTAGGATCATCATCGACCGGGGGCTGAGAGTAGGGGGGGATTGCCAACCGGGTCTTGTCGGCGTCCGTCGCAAGTCGCGTCCCGTCCGAATCCGGTCTCGTGTTCACTTGTTCTGACCTCGGTGTCCGGAGTTTAACACCATGACACCTGCTGCCGGTTCGTCGGCGATGTGGACTGAAGCCGGCCCGGCGGCGATTCAAAGGGTTGGGATGATGGTGCCCGGGCTGTCAATCACTCTTGTGAGGTTGCACGTAATAGATGGACTTGTTGGACCAGATGGGCCAGCCTCGTAGATGTTAACGAAAGCATGTAGACGAGAAGATCACTCAAATAGCGCAGTGACACAGTGAACGCTTTGGAGACCGCGCTGGTCCCACATAAACGGAGCAGTTTCGGAGCAGGCCGTTGAAGAGTCTCCCCAAGTTTGCTTTTGTTGAAGCGGGAGACGGACTTCGACCGCGACGTCCAACTTGGGAAAACGACTTTCGAGCATGGAACGTTCCCGGCCCGCTGAAGTCAGCGTGCTCAACCATCAGATTCCGAAATGCGTGTAACGCTGTTTGGTGGGATGGCTTTGCATGCATAACATCGCCCAAACGGCCCAACGTTATGGGTTCACTACCCCACAGCAGCGCACCAACCATAGTAGTAGTAGTCGCCAGAAACATTGGAGGTTTTCATGTCCAGGCTTGCAGCGAAGATCCGTTGCAATTACTATCCGCTTCCAGATGCGGAAGCGGATCTGATCCGAAGTTGTATGGTCTTTCCGGATCAGAAACTTTCTGCACTGGACCCGTGTGCCGGTGAGGGCCGGGCGATGGCGATGATCACAGCGTCGTCCAAAGCGGTCAGGTATGGGATCGAATTGGACTCATACCGCGCGGAGGCAGCGGCGAAGGTCCTGGAACACGTCATACAGGGCGATGCGTTGAATGCTCATTCCCGTGTCGAGTCTTTCGGATTGATCTACGCGAATCCACCATTCGACGACGAGTTCGGAGAATCAGGCAACCGACGCTTCGAAGTCCTGTTCCTCTCGCATTTTGCCCGCTGGCTCGTTCCTGGCGGTGTTCTGGTCTACGTGTTGCCGGCCCCGCAGCTTGCGGGATGCGCGCAGATCCTAGCCTCACATTTTCGCAATGTTCAGGTATTCCGGTTCGGATCGCCCGAGTGCGTTCGATACAAACAGATCGTGGTGTTTGCCGTGGCACGCTCCCGACGCGAACGGGATCGGACGCGGGACGCAGACATTTCATACTGCCGGAACCAATTAATCGCGCAAGGGCGCCAATATGAGATGTTGCCCCTTTTGGCGGCTGGTGCCATTGAACTCCGGGTTCCGCCGAGCGGCGCCGCCGAGTTGTCCTATGCCGGCTTGCCCCTCGACGCGATAGAGGACCTGCTCCCGGCCTCACCAGCATATCGGCAGATTGCGCAGATTCTCGATCCGGAACCATTGGCGCTCAATACGAGACCGCTGATCCCATTGCACAAAGGGCACATTGGGCTACTTTCCACGGCCGGGCTTTTGAACGGGATCTTTGGCTCCGGTGACCGTCTTCATGTGGCCGCGTGGAAGACCAAAAAGAGGGTCATCAAAACGGAAGATACGGAAGACGAAAAGATCATCATTCGCGAGCGCGAGCAGTTTGTCCATGAGTTGGCTGTTGCGTTCGCGAATGGGGAAACGGCGCTGATCGAATGAAGAATGCACACGAGCGTTTTGGGTTCGCGGAGTTCGAGAAGAGGCTGAAGGACACTACCACTCGGATCCGGCTGACGGCCGATTGCTTTATCGGGGAGCCGGCCAACAAGAGTGGCGCTTCCCAAGGTCACCTGCTCTCCGTCTTCGGCACCGACGTCGAGGTTGCGGCGCTCTGGGCTGCCGTCCTCGGCGAGGAACGCATTTCTGTCGGCGGCCCCGGAATGATGCCGTACCTGGTCATGTTTGGTGAGCGTCCGGGCGTGTATCGCGGGACGTTGACGTTGGCCGGGCGCCGTCGCCCGATTCGACATCTGGTCGTTCTCTCGACCCAGTTTCGTGCCGAAGGAGACCAGGCCCGGATTATTGTCAAAGGAAATTCGCCGGCTCTGGTTCTGCGGGCCGCCGCCAACTTCCATGGCCTTCCATTGCTTGCAAGTTGGGACGAATGGTTCTTCACCCGTCTCCGCAAGGCTGGCCGGATGCGGCCATTGTCTGGGCTAAATTGCGAACCCGTCACAATCCGGGGCACCAAGGCCGAGTTCCTTGAGTGGATCGGGGCCGGTTTGAAACTCGGCCAGATCCAAATTCCTGCACCGTAGACCGAGCGGCCACGCTGTGGGTCTACTTCATCCATTGGAGGCAGACCCGTGGCAATCACCACGCTCGAAGAATACTTGCGCGAGTTCTCGGTCGAAATCGGCGATCGCATTTTGACGAGCTTTCCCGCTTTGCACGCTCCCGGCGACCCGGTCTCACCGATTTTAGGGAAACTGCTTCGTAAGCCCTTCGCGGCCCAAGAAGTCGCGATTGCTGGGGCTGTGGCCCGGCTCAGGCAAGCCAATTCGGTGGCCTGCATTGCCGAAATGGGAACGGGCAAGACGCTCATGGCGATGTCGATTGCCCATGTATTTGCGGCAGGCCGTCCTTATGGCTGTCTTTTCGTCGTGCCGCCTCAACTGCTACAGAAGACGGCCAGGGAGATTCTGCAGACCATCCCCGGCGCCAGGGTGTATGTCATCGATAGCCTTCGGTCCCAACGGCCTGGTCAAGCAGGCCCACACGGCGTCAACGAATTCCGGCTTCGGAATGGCCGGATCATTCGCGACGGCGTTCATACCACGCTCACCGAAATGAGATTGAGGGGCAAGCACAAATCCGCATGGGACCGCTGGGTTGCCGAGCACGGTCCCGGACCCCATTACGTGATTTGCGGACGGGACCGGGCCAAGTTAGGGGCCTTTTGGCGGCCCAGCTTCCAAGTCGCCCGTTGTGGGAATCACAACGGCGCCATCGTGAATCCCGATAGTGGCCGTCCGATTGTCTTCGATGACGAACGGCTGTTGCGCGACGACTTCGACAGACAGGAGCGCTTTGCCGAGACGCTGGAATCGGTCGCCTTGTGCGGTGGAGAAAAGACCAAGCCGCGGCGTCCTTTGTACAGCCCTCTGTGGCAGGTTGATGGATCCAGAATCCGGCGCTACGCACCAATTGAGTTCATCGGCCGTTATCTGCCACACTTCTTCAAATTCGGCATTGCCGATGAAGTGCACGAAGCGAAAGCGGCCGACACGGCGCAGGGAAATGCACTCGGCACGCTCGCGGCGGCGGTGGATAAGATGATCGTGCTCACCGGTACTCTGACGGGTGGCATGGCGTCCGACGTGTTCAACGTGCTGTATCGCATCGATCCCAAACGGATGGTCTCCCAGGGCTACGAGTACGGCGAAGCCGGGATTCGGAGTTTCACAGAGACCTACGGTGTCCTGGAAACGATCACCACGATCGAACCCCAGGAGAACGCCTGTTCCAAAGCGAAGATTACCAGGCGAGTGAAGGAGCGGCCGGGTGCGTCTCCCTTGCTGTTCGCTCGATTCCTCATGGACCTTGGCGCATTCGTCTCATTGGAGGACATCTCCGCCAATCTGCCGCCGTACACGGAGGAAGTCATCAGCGTCCCGATGGACAAGCCACTGGCCGAGGCATACGAAGAACTCGAGCAGGACATCGCGGCTGCCCTTCAGGAACATCGAGGGAATTCGTCAGTGATCAGCACCGCACTGAACGCGCTGTTGCTCTATCCCGACCGGCCGTTTTCGATGGGCCAGCTCTGGGGCGTGGCTTACGATGAAGAGACCAAGCGGCGAGAACGATTTCTGATTGCGGACCCGCCAGATCTGGATGAATCCATCGTATATGCCAAAGAACGCAGGCTTGTCGAGCTGGTTCAGTCGGAGGTACAAAACCGGCGCGGCGTACAAGTGTATGCGACGTACACGCAAAAGCGTGACGTAACCCGCCGGATTGAATCGATTCTGAGCCAGCGCCGGCATCAAGGCAGCGGTGCTCACCACACAGACACCGCCGGAGGAAAGAGAGGCCTGGTATGAGCGCCAGCTCAAGGCCGGCGTGCAGGTGTTTATTGGTCATCCCCGCCTCGTTCAGACTGGGCTCGACTTGATGTTCTGCCCGGCCATCATCTGGTATGAAACCGGATATTCTACCTTCACGCTCCGGCAGGCCAGCCGCCGCAGTTGGCGGATCGGCCAAACCAAGCCCGTGACGGTGCGGTTCCTCTGCTATGAAAATACTGCTCAGGTCGGTTGCCTGCGGCTGATGGGAAGGAAGCTGCTGGTCTCGATGGCGCTGGAGGGGAAGTTCTCCGAAAGCGGTCTCCAGTCAATGGACGACGGCGCCGATGTCCTGACCACGCTGGCCCGTGAACTGGTGATGAACCAGGGAGTCGGCCAATCGGCCGATGACGTTTGGAAGGCGCTTCAAGCACAACAGCCTCAGACGCAGATGGCGGCGATAGCAACGGAACCAGAACCGCTCCCGGCGGCACCCCTGGTTTCAGTGCCACGATCGGCTTCCACCCTCATGTTTGGCCGGGACGTACCACCCACGCCTGCCCGGCGCAAGGTGGCTGCGGAGCCTTCTGCAGATCAGCTCTCTCTCTTTTGATTCTTGCGGGCGTCGCACAGAGGCGCCCGCCCTAACCCCAAAGAAAAACTGGAGGTCTTTATGGCGTGTCAAACACCATTGCCGCTTTCGCAGACGCTTGCTTCGGAGATGACGCTGTTCGCGTTGGACGAAAGCCTGTGTCTGCTGATGGAATCTGCGGCTGAAATGGCGGCGGAAAACAACGGAGAAATACCGGAGGAATTGCGGCAGGCATTGCTCGACTACTTCGAAGCATTCGGAACGAAGGTCGACAATATCGCAAACTACATCAAGTCGCAAGAAAACGAAGCGCGGAACGCCAAGGTCGAGATCGACCGGCTGCAGTCCCGGCTGGCTGCAGCCGAAAACCGAGTTGATCGACTGAAGGGTCTGCTGAAGTACTTCATGGAAACGCGACAATCTTCGCGGCATGAAGGGGCGGCTGAACACCATTTCCCTTCGCAAAAACAGCCAGGACTCGCTGATCCTGGACAAGCCCGATGCCGTGCCAGCAGAGTATTGGCGCGTCTCGCTCACAATTGGAGTGCCCGAACTACAGGAGTTGCTCAGCCACCTTCCAGAGGACCACCCTTTGCGCGCACGATTGGCGGTTGAGGGTAACGGTTCGATGAAGCGCGAACCGGACAACTCGAAGCTGAGATCGGCACTAGCCTCCGGCGTTCCGATCCAGGGCGCCGAGCTTCGGCGCGGTCAGCACATCAGACTGACATAGTCCGTGGCCGATCGATGTCGCTGGGGATTCTGTTAGCCCACTCAACCACCTGTCCGAGGCGGTTCCGTTCCAGGGCGGCGGCGCGTCGGCATTTTGGGGTCATCCCACTTGGCCGTATATCGCTCTCCAAACCGAATCTGACGCTCGTACTCCGCTGGGTCATCCGTCTTCAGCGCAAGGAGCGCATACACACGATCCACGGCATTCTGCATGATCGCCTTCATTTCGTCGTCGGTGATTCTGGAGAAACCGGGACGGCCCGCACACGTGGGACACGGCTGTCCAGCGTGGACTTGCTCAATTGGCCCATTTCGGAATGCCAGCGCGACGATTGCCTTCGCTTCCCTGACGATTTGGTGCCGAGTGAAATCACCTTCCATGTCCGATGATTTTGGCACAGAACTTTCTGCCCGATGCGCATATGAGCTGAATCGCGGCCGAACACCGGTAAACTGGCATCATGTTGTGTCGGTGGGCATGCGTGGCACTTGGCTCTGGCGGGAGACGGCCGTGCGACTAGAGTTTTCGAAACGCTTGTTCGCTTGGGCTATGGGGCACGTTGCGCAGCACTATGATTCCCTCCTCGCGGACCGCAAGGCGTCTTTGCTGAGTGGCATTCGCGGAACGATTGTCGAGATCGGTCCCGGCACAGGTGCGAACTTCCGGTACTATCCCCGCGGCATTCACTGGATTGGCGCGGAACCCAATCGGCATATGCATCCGTACTTGCGACGTGCCGCCGAGTCCGCCGGCCTCGATATCGATGTTCGTTCGAGTCGGGCGGAGGCTCTCGATCTGGCCGATCAGTCCGCAGATGCTGTCATCTCGACGGCGGTGCTGTGCTCGGTCGACGACCAAGGCAAAGCTCTCCAAGAGATCAGGCGCGTTTTGAGGCCAGGAGGCCAGTTCATCTTCATGGAGCACGTGGCGGCGGAGCGAGGGACAGTCCTCAGCGGTATTCAGCACGCCATCCAGCCGCTTTGGAGTTGCCTGGCAGACGGATGTCATCCTGCCAGGGACACACAGAACACAATCGCCCAGGCCGGCTTCGAACCCGTTAGCTTCGAGCGCTTCCGTTTGCCGCTCGGCCCGATTGCTCCGCACATAGCAGGAATTGCTATTCGATCGTCGGTCAATCCGCCGGTATGACCCGTGTCGACGCTGGGTTTCGCGAAGTGACGTTTCGCACAGTAGTCATGGATTGACGATCCGTTTAGAATGGGGGAACGGGCCGTTTCTCCAGGCTGACTTGTTCGTGCTCAGAAGTCTTCTTGTTCTGCCCTCGCTCACCAGGGGCCCGTAGATGACGACGTTTGAATCAATCTGAACCGCTCACAAAGAACCAAGACCGCACGTGGTGATGCTGTCTGGCAGCGCTGAACCGCATCGGTGCAGCAAAGACTCGGTCTTGGCGGGGACGGAGATGAGCAACCGGGGCAACGGACAAGCATTGAGACGCGTCTGGGATCGAAAGCATCCCGCGGTCTTTCCGTTCTACTTCATACTGCTTCTGCTGTTGCCATCCCATAGCGCGCAGGCTCCGAAGATCCAGAGACGACCGACGACAGGACCCGAGATGCTGGCCGAAGCTAAGCGGCTAGCTTTTCTGCACAATTGGCCGAAGGCCGCGCCCCTGTTCGCCCAAGCCGAGAAATTCTTCGCGGCCAGCGGCGACCGTCTCCAAGAAATCTATGCCCATGTCGGGCGCCTTCGAGGCGAAGTTGAATCGCTGTCTTTGCCCGAGGTGTCCAACGACCTGGCTGACTGTTCTGCAATCGCCGGCCGCGCAGTCAGATCCGCAGCTTCGCCTATTCTGCCTCGTCGCGAAGGGCGATATCGATTTTCAAATCGATCCCAAATCCTCGGAGGCAGTCTGGAATGAGGTCGCCAAGCTGGCTGGCAATTTGGGGGACGGAACTTGGGAGAACCGGGCGCGAGCGGAACTGGGCACAATCGCCTTTTACAAAGGAGAGGTCTATCGAGCGGCCCGTTTGGTAGTGACAGCGTATTCAGTGGCGGAAATGAACCGCGACGTCGCTTATGTGATACGCCTTAGAGCGGCTCTGGGGGAAGGCTTCGCTGAGTTCGGACATCCGAAGGACGCCTTGGTCTTTTTCGAGAAGGCGCTCGCCCTAGCAGCAGAGACTCCCGACGTCGGCTACCCGTTCACGGCGTATTTGGGGAAGGCGCGCGCGTTGATCGCGCTCGGCCGGATCGCAGAGGGTGAGGCCATGTTGAATTCGGCACTCTCCGAAGCCCGGCAAAACCATATGGACGTTCGCGCGGCCCGAACCCTGTTTGCGTTAGGAGATCTGGCCCAGAATCGGGGCGATCACGCCAGCGCGAGACGTTGTTTTGAGGAATCGTCCCGATTGGCGGAGGGCGAACATCTGCGTCGATTGGCGGCGACGGCTACCGCCCGACTTGCCGCGCTTTCGATGGATCGGGACCGTTCGTTGACCGACGCCGAGCGGCTCTCACGGCAAAGCATTCAGAGCACATTTGATGGACGTGACGCTTTTCATTTTCCGCGCACGCTGGCGACCTCCGCTGAAGTTGACATGAGAGGCGGACATCTGTCGGAGGCGGAGCGCAAATACAGCATGGCCAGTGACCTGGTTGATCGCCTTCTGACCAACGTCACCCCCTTTGAGCAAAAAGACTTCCTCCTGGCTTCCATGGGCCCCATCTATCTGGGGCAGGCGCGGCTTGCGTTGAAGATGAACAATCCGGGGAAGGCGTTCGTTGCTTTGGAGCACGGCTACGCCCGAGGAATTGCCGAATCGCTTCGCTCGTATCCGGAGCGGGATCGGTTGGCTCTCGACCTGACGAGAGAGGCGGCAAGGCGTGTGAACGGCCTGCAGGGGTTGTTGTTCCATGAAGCCGACCGCACCCGCCGAAGCAATATACTCGCGGAGATCTGGGAAACGGAAAAGCGCGGCATCATCATACGAGACTCCGACCCGATCCCTTTCGGCGCGGATTCCCAGCCCGTCCCGCTGTCTCAACTACAGAGCACCCTGCGACCCGATGAACTGGTTTTGGAGTACGCACTCGATGAACCGACTTCGATTCTGCTTGCCATCGATCAGCGTTCGATAACGACATACCGATTGCCATCACGACGTGAGTTGGATCAGTTGGTCGAGAACTATCTGGCCAATATCAACACGGCGGAGCAGAACCTGCAAACTGGCAGGAGGCTCACGGACGTGCTCCTTGGCCCCGTGTCGAACCGGCCGCAGAAGCGGTTCATCATAGTCGCGCACGATCGTCTCCAGGCATTGCCGTTCGACGCGCTGGTAATGCCCGATCAGCGTTTTCTGGCTGAGACCCACATCGTCACGTACTCGCCCTCGGCGACCATTCTCGCTGAACTCCGTGCGGGTGGGGAGACGCATCTCAAGAACCGCTTGTTGGGCGTCGGCGCCGTGCCCTACACCGTTGCAGAGGCGGTCCCAGGTGCGTTTTACGCTCTGAACCGAGGGGGCGATATCGGCGCGAGCCCTGGATTATTCGACCCGGAACACGCCCCGACCTTCTGGCATCTACCCGGATCGCGAAGGGAATTGGCGGAGGTGGCAGCGGCTATTCCGGGCAGCACGCTGCTGTTGGATCGCGCGGCAACCGAGGAGAAGATTAAGTCTGAGCCGCTCGACTCCTATGAGGTTCTGCACTTCTCGGTTCATGTCTCCGTGGATGCGGAACATCCTGATCGAACCGGTCTGATCCTGGCAGATGGTCCAGGCTCGACCGAGGACGGACTCCTCCAAGCACGAGAGATAGCCCACCTGCGGCTTCGGGCGAAACTGGTGGTTCTCTCGGGGTGCAATACCGGAAGCCCGATCTTTCAGAGTTCCTTCGATAATGCGAGCTTGGTCCGATCGTTTCTGTTCGCGGGAGCGAAAGGCGTTGTGGCGACGCTATGGACCATCGATGACGCGTTTGCCGCTTACCTGATGGGCCAGTTCTACTCGTATTTGAGGCAGGGAGTAGATGACGGAACCGCCCTGGAGCAGGCTAAACGTGACGCCATTCACAAATATGGGAGGGCCGGCATGCCCTTATGGGCGGGTTTTCGGCTGGTAGGTAATGGATACGAGAACATCAAATGAGGAGGCATCTGTGAGTACATTGGCGGGGCCGGCGGTTGCCGCATATCCGGTATTGAGCGCTGAGCAGAGACGGACTCTAATCCAGCGGGTATCGAACGTGGTCAATGAACGAATCTGGGATCCAGCATTCCAACGGGATCGCTGGCGGGATGCGGTCGACCGGTGCCGGGAGAGTTTAATGGACGGTGTCGGTATGGAAGAGTTTGAGCAGAGGATGGACGCGCTAGTCCGGCAGGCCGGGGACTTCCTGTCGGTGAAGAGCCGCGATCTGGGATTCTTCCACAAGAGCAGGCGCAAAACCCACGCCAGCCGATTGGCATCGCATTTCCGGTACTGTCAGCCGAATGAGTGCTCTCCAGCTCTCACTCGCGCTTCCGATGGCGGCGACGTCTTGTATTCGAAGCTCGATCAGGACACCGGGTGGCTGAAGGTAACGAAGTTCCCCGGCGCGGTTGGAGTTGAGATCGCCAACCAGATCACAAAAGCTGTCCAAGAACTGGCCGAATGCAAGCGACTGATTTTGGACCTGCGTGGAAACGAGAGCGGTGGCTTGGCATTCGTGCGCGTCGCCAGCTATCTGACGCCTCATCGCCGGACCATCGGGTACAGCGTTACCCGCGCTGGCGCCGCGCGGGGCTCCGTGGATTCCCTCAAGAGATTTGGCTGGATTCCCGGTCACAAAGCCGGCCTGCTGTGGCTGGCGGCGAAGTATGGCTTCTCGGATCCATCCGTTCGAGTCGAAACAGAGGGCTTGGGCGAATATCGATTTCAAGGCAAGATCGTGCTTCTGGTGGACAAAGCGACCACCGGCGCCGGGGAACGCATCGCGGCGTTTGCAGCAGAAGAGCGACTGGCACCTCTAGTCGGCACACGAACGGCCGGCCAGGTGATCTGCAGTGATTCGAAATCTGTCGGCAACGACTTCTTCGTGAGGATTCCTAGCCGAGCCTGGTACACCCCGTCGAAGCAGTTGCTGGAAGGAACTGGCGTCGAGCCGAATGTCCACGTGCCGCAGGAGGACGTTCCGTCCCAGGATGCTCAGCTTGAAAAGGCAATGGAAGTAGCCGCAGCCCTTTGAGGGCCCGGTCGACATTCCTTGTGCTCTCCCACCATGGTGCGCTCGATGAGACTCGGGCCGGCAAACGGCGCCCCGATCGATCGACTGCTGCGGGACACTGCAACTATTCGCGCTAGATGACGGCCAAGGTCGCGGGCACTTCCACAGTTGACTACGCGTCCGCCTGAATGTTAAACACTACGCCAGGGAAAATCTGGCAGCGCTAGACCGCAAATGTCAGCAACGGGCGTTTTTCGTCAAGTTGAGGCGCTGAACGCAGCGGATTGCTCGCGATACGCAAGGATCCGGCCCGCGCTATATTCGGCTGTGGGATGCGCTCAGCGCCGCAGAAGCCCCTTTCGGCCCTTCTCTCACAAATCCAGGTCGCCTACACCGTGGAACTCGACTGCGCAGTCGAGCACCGCATGCTGCAAACGCAAAAAGGCGGCGCGCGCCTCTCGCTGGTGATATGGCTCAATCTGCTGCGATTTCTCGCGGATGGACCGGTCTCGGTTCGAACGCTGGCTTCGCGCGCCCTGGCATCCGACGAGCAGGTCAACCTTCCGCTTGGCTGTCTCCAACGATGGGGTTTCATTCTGCTGCAACCCGGGAGACGCCCTGGTTTCGGCAGTGGCCGAGGCATCCGCGCCGATTGGCCGGTCCGGGTCACGGCCAGCGGCGAAATGGCAATCAAAATCTGGCCGGAGCTGATCCCGGAAATCGACGCCCGCTGGTCGAAGCGCTTCGGCGACGACGCGACGCGGTTGCGCCGCTCGTTAGATGTAATCGAGCATCAGATTGACCTCGAATTACCGGAGGGTTTGCTTTGGGCGATTCTGAAGCTCCCGCAGTTCGCACCGCGCCAATCGGCTGCGGAAGTCGGCATGCCGCTGCCGGTGCTGCTTTCCCGAGTGCTGCTCGCGTTCGCGCTCGATTTTGAACATGATTCGCGAACGCCGATTTCGATGTGCGCCAACGCGATCCGCGTTCTCAGCGACGAGCCGATTCCCGAAGCGGAAATTCCCAAACGAACCGGCTGTTCGGACGAGACCTCGGGCATTGGCTGGCAGCTTAAGCCGTATATCGTAGTCGAGAGAGATTCTGCGCGCGGCCGGGGCAAGTTCGTACGGCTCTCCGAAGCCGAGATTGAAGAAAGGTGGTTGGAGTGCTTTAACGGCGCTGCGGAACAGCTTCGCGAAGCGCTGACCACTTTGCTGAACCGAAGCGAACTGTCTGAAGGCCTGAAGCCACCTCCCGGTACGAGCCGCGCCGGTGTGCAGACGCCTGCTTTAGGCCGGCGTGATATCGGACCGGCCGCCCGCCAACGTACGCGGGATTTGGCAGTTCGGACTGAACGATTGGTGCGCGATCCGGCCGGCGCTCTGCCGCATTACCCGCTCTGGGACATGAACCGCGGCTTCGGCCCATAGCAGCAGGATGAACGCATGAATGAGTTTCCCGAAACATGGCCAGAACCCGCCCAAGCCGACGCGATCGCCGGCGAATTTGTCACTGAAACATTCGACTACGACGATGGACGGCAGGTCACGGTATATGTCCCGCCAGTGCCACCCAAGGCGATCGTGTTCGCCGGTGACGGTCAGATGATCTCTCAGTGGGGAAGGTTTCTTGAAGCGGCGGATGTGCCCTCGACCATGATCGTTGGTGTGCACCGCGTGGCGGACGAGACCCTGCGACTCCACGAGTATTCACCCAAGTTCGATCCGGAACGGTTCGCCGTACACGAGAAGTTTTTCGTCGAGGATGTCGGCGCGTGAGAGGATCGCGTTTTGGCGTAAGGCTCCCCTTTGAGCGCACGGCCGTGTTTGGTGTTTCGGCAAGTGGAGAACTCGCGCTTGCTCTTGGGCTTCGACATCCCGAGCTCTACGGCGCGATCTTTTCAGCCTCGCCCGGTGGGGGATACCGGCCGCCTGACGCAATGCCGAGTCGATTGCCGCGGACGTACCTGGTGGCCGGCACGCTAGCAGCCCGTGTCTAAACCCCCGTTTTTCTGGCGGTGCCTACAACCAAACAGCAAGCCTTCTGACAGGCGAAAACCCAGGTGGTATGGGTGGGAGTGATCCCTGCTGACCCGAAAAGATCTTCAACGGCTCTTAGGACAGCCAAAATCATCAAAATGGTCTCGACGGCCCGGTCATGAGCCGCTCTGGGCTTGCCCGAGCCATACGTCGAGCGCATCAGGAGCGCGAGATTGCATGCGGCGGCTTGAATCAGGAACTTCTTGTGCACGTTCTCAAGACCTCGTACGTACAGCCGATCCAGCCCGCCGCTGTCGAACTGGTGGGCAAAGTTCCTCTCGATCCGCTCGCCACGGCGCCGCTGCAGTCGCTTGCCCCGTTCGCCCTGAACCCGCCGCCGATTGCCGTACACCGCTTCCTTCTCCGCATTTTTGCCGTCCCAGTTGCGTCGCCCACGATCCGGTTCGGCAACGTAAGACCGCACGCCCATCCCGGCAATTCCGACCATCACCTCGTTGCTGTGATAGCCCTTGTCTGCCACCACTTCTTCCACGCCCTCTGGATGCACTTCAAACGTGCCTTCGGGTGTCTTCTCCGCGATCAAGCCCGCCACAGCGACACCCGCTTCCATCACGGTTTCTTCCACCGTCGCCGTGTCGGCGGCGGCTCCGCCATGCGTGGTGACAGCGATTATCGCGCCGGTCTCCATGTCCACCGCGTTCTCGGCTTTATAGGCCAGAGCCGTGCGTCCGTCTTTCAGTTTCGT
This sequence comes from Terriglobia bacterium, assembly GCA_963796675.1. Classification (GTDB taxonomy): domain Bacteria; phylum Acidobacteriota; class Terriglobia; order Bryobacterales; family Bryobacteraceae; genus CAWCDJ01. Next base: position 26,352 of record CAWCMS010000003.1, on the reverse strand, counting down.
GATCTCCGCATCACCGTCGCTCGGACTTTCCCAGTCTTCATTGGACGTCTTCTTCTTGCGCTTACGATCCATGCGGAGCAATGCCGCCGCGTCTTTGGCCTCGATTCCTTCCGCGTCGGCAAGCCGCTTCAAGTACGCCATGTAGCTTTCGCCGCTGTCGCGGCGCACGATCGACTTCATTGCCGCGTTGGCTTCCAGGGTGGTCGAATCCACCCCGATGGTCTTGCCCTTGATGAGGCCACCTTGCGCCAGTCGCTCCAGCACCCAGGTAAAGATCCGCTGATGGGTTTCGCCGTCAATTAGGCGTCGGGTGCGTGAGATCGTGACATGATCCGGCGTCTTCTCATCGAGCCCGATGGATAAGAACTGTCGCAGCGTGAGCGAATCGGCGAGGCGCCAAGCGATGCCGCGCTCACTGTCTAGTCCTTCGAAGAAGCCGATCATCATGACGCGGAAATACTGGCCCGGAGGAAGCGATGGACGTCCGAGCTTGTCGTGATAGAAACTGGCGCAGTTGGTTTCGCAAAAGGCGTCGAACCTGGCTTTGTCGAGAACTTCGTTGAGCCGCTTGTAGAACGGGTGGCCCGGCGCCGTGGGCAACTCACCGCCGTACCACAAGTCCTCTTGCCTCTCTCGCTTCTTCCGGGTCCCCATCGCCATAGTCCGATTGTAGAGTCAAAACATTTTCGGCGCTATATGTTTTGTGGACTTTAGACACGGGCTGCTAGTACTACTGGGTCATAAAATGTGGATGGGATTCACCTTTCCTGTAAGCAGGGTATTCTGTTGAGGTATGAGTCCACGGACTGACGAAGAACCAGCCGTGAGGGAGATCTATTTACTCCTCCGCTTGGCGGCTGCGCGCAGGCAACCAGTGGCTGCAGTCTATGACGGCTTATACCGACTGCTTTGTCCCCATGTGTTGGGCAGGAAGTCAGGCCGGCTTCACGTGTTCGCCTATCAGTTTGGAGGCAGGAGCAACAGCGGACTGCCGGTGGCGCCAGAAGGAGTTGGTGCTTGGCGCTGCCTGGCCGTGGAAAGACTGCGCCAGGTCCAACTTGAGGCGGGTGGATGGCGTACCGAACCACGATCCAGCCGGCAAACCTGCATTGATGAAATCGATTTCGACACCGACGCTCAGCCTGGAGAGGATCCGCAACAAGGGCAATAAGGCAGTTGCCGAACTAACTGGCGCGCCAGGGTAATCCGTAGCGTCGCGATCGAGCACGGATTATGTCGCTCGGGACGGACGCGGCGACCCGCGGGGCCGGAAGTCCGGTGCTGGCCCGATGGTAGCGAATCCAAGATGACCGGCGCGGGCAGAGGGGGAAAAACGGTTCCGCTCGGCCACCAGGAACCCATAAGCTGCGATGCATAATGTCGCGTGGTGATGGAAGCCTCGCCAGTTGCGGCCTTCAAAGTGCCCCAGCCCCAGTTCTTGTTTCAACTCCTCATAGTCCCGTTCGATAATCCAGCGGTGTTTGGCCATCTTGACCAAAGCTTTGAGCTTGGTGGTGGGTGGCAGCGTCGATACCCAATACTTGGTGGGCTCTTTCTCGGCTCGCGGCCACTCGATCAGTAACCATTCCTCCTGGTGTGGTTCGGCTTTCTCGTAATCCCGGTGGGCAGGACGTACCCGAACGGTGGCAAAGCGCGATTGCAACTTCCGATCGGTGCCTTCACGCCAAGTGATTTCTTGGAAGGCGGTGGAGGACAGACTCATCGCCAACTGCTTCACCGAGACGGGTTGATGGTCCGTAGTCCGCTGTAATAGTCGCGGCGGTCGTCCCATTTTACCGCGGGGCTTCGCTGGCAAGGGCTGTTTGCCGGGCTCCCAGACCGTCATCGAGCTTTGCACGCCCACCACATATTGCAGATCGAGTTTGGTGACTCCGTCGCGAAACTCGGTGTTGATGCCATAAGCCGCGTCCGCCAGAACCACCCCACGGTCCAGATTGGCCGCGACCGCGGCACGGATCTGATCCAGCGCGATCTCCGGTTTAGTTTGAAACTCAACCTCTTTGGGCACTTCTGTTTCTTCGCGCCGCTCGGCATCCTCGGCCCATTCCTTAGGCAGATATAAGCGATAAGCGACCGGCAGGCTGGAACTCCACGTCGCCACTGACAGACTCACCGCTACCCGGCAGTTCTCTTGCTTCCCTACTTGTCCGCAGTACTGACGTGCGACCCCCACCGAATGCGTGCCTTTCTTCGGAAAGCCGGTGTCATCTACGATCCAGGCCGCCACCGGCCCTTGCTTCTGCATCGCTGGTAACACATGGTTGCGTACTTCCTCCAGCAGGGTTTCGTCGCTCCAGGGTGCCTTGGCTACCAAATGGTGCAGCGACTGACGCGTCGGCTGGACGTTGTCGGGATCCAGGCGGGCCGCCATCGGTTCAATGCTCTTGCGTTCACCGGGTAAGAGCAATCCCTTGCAGTAATTCTTCAAAGGTGTGTGTCGGTCTTCGTGCCCCGCGGCGTTCGCCAGGCCCTCAATATATGCCGCGAAGCGTTTCTCTTGTGGGCCTGGCGCGGAGAGGCGTGATCCCACAAAACAATTCTACACCCAAATGTTTCTTTTGTGACCCAGTAGTACTAGGGCCTTTCTTCCTTGAGAACGCGGCTCGGTGGGCGGCCGCGTTGCGCGATGCAACTGCAGATGTCGTGATGAGCGAGAGGGCCGCGGGGCACGACAAAAAGATGTGGCGACGAGAGTTTCCGTTGATGATCAGGTGGGCGTTTGGGCGGAGAGGCTCTCATGATTGATGACGGTGGCTACTCTTGCAGACGTTGTACCGCCTGGAAGAGGGGCTCATCTCCCGGCCTCGCTGCTCCGGTTGGGTTAGCCGTCAGGTGAATGATCCGCGGTTGCGATTCGTCTAATCGGCCAGTCGGAACGAATGCACTTGCCCGTACAGTCGTCGTCCCGCAGATTGACCGCGCTCCGACGGCCAGAGGAGAGCGTCGGGCGTTTTTCGTCAACTTGACGCTGAACAGCTCAACTTCCGGTTGGCGTGATCCGACCCCGAGTACCCAAGTCCTCTTTTTGGTGGTCAGACGTCGATCTCTATGGCGGGATAGGCTTCCACGTACTCTTCCCCATTGCAGCCGTGGTACGCCACCGTTCGGGCCGCGAAGTCGACATCGTAGCGCACGACTCCGGCGCGCCACGAAGCTGCAAGAAATTCCGGAAACGTGCTTTGGCCGGCCTGATCCCTCCGCAACGCCGAAATCAGCGCGTCGCGGTCGAATGCCGGGACATCAGTCGTGCCCGCCATTAACGGCGTGCCCTGGCTGACCACGGGGCCATCGTTGGTCAAATACAGACTCTGACATGCGGGTAGGAACCAGAGGTTCCGAATCACACCCGCGCGCCGCAATGCCTCGGCGAGGTAGGGAAACCCTCCGACTTTCGGCCGAGTGGCCATTGCGTGCTTTTGTGCTGCCTCTAAATTCTCGATTGCTTTGCTCATACTGTTCCTCTTGATCTGTAGTGTAGTGCTCAGTCGGTCGGCACGGCCCTGATCTTATGGAACTCGGCCAGTTTGCCAAGCATCTGCCGCAGGGTGGCGCTTTCGGCGGGATCGAGGACCGCAAAGAACTCTCGATCGTTCTCATCGGCTATCTTTGCCAATTGCGGAAGAATGCGAGTCCCCGACCGAGTTAGTGAAAGCAGCTGTACGCGGCTATCCTCCGGCTTAGTAGAGCGTGCGATCCAGTTCTTGGCTTCCAGTTTGTCGATGATTTTGGAGACAGCGCCGCGTGTCAGGTCCAGGGCTTCGGCGATTTCCCCTGGAGTGATCCCGGGCCGTGCACCGACGTGGCAGATGACCACCCATTCGGCAACCGAGGCGTGCTTCGCTTCCAAGGCTTGGGCGAATGCGCCTGAGACGTGATTCGAGATGCGCCGCAGCCAATAGCCGAGGTGAGACTCAATGTCCGGCGTCTGTGGTTGTCCGTGGCCCGGTTGTCGTTTGGTTATACTTTCCATGGAAACCAGTATCGTTTCCTAGGAAACTATATGTCAAGCACAATTTGCCACTTTTGGTGTCGGCTCCATGAGGCGTGCGGTGGAGCTGCCACGCAATTCCGGGGGCAGATCGTCGGGCCACTAGGAAAAAAGATGTCCGTCCCAATTTCTCCCCCTGAATTCCCGCCACCGAACGATTAGTACCAACGCCCCACGGCGTCGATCGTCGGCTATGCGAGAGCAATCCACGTGAGCGTGTAGTCCCCGTTGCTGATTTTGATCGGCCCGTCATGCCCGGAACTGCGTCAGTAGGCGGCATGGGCGTTTTTCGTCAAGTTGATACTGAACTCCTTCAGCTCGCGGTGGGCGCCGGAACAGTCTTGAACCAACGAAGACCCTCGTCTGCCCTTCATTCCGCACTCCTGTATCCGGTAATGGGAATCGTGGAGAATGCCCGGTGCCGCAGTTTCGGCCTGCTGCCAATTGCTCTTTTGGTATGTGGGTCGGCCATCGCTCAGGTGCGAGTTCGCGAGATCACGATCCGTTCCGGCTGGGGCGGCCTCGGGACACCCCAGGATAAAACCATTTCGATTCGCGCGAAGAACGGAACACTGGTGTACGACGGCAAACGAGTGGAGTAGTCCAAAGTCGACGCATTGGTTGCCGCACTGAGCGCTTCGATCATTTCTGCGCCGGACCCTTCAAACTTGGGAATCACGCCCGCGTGGCTCGATGCGCAGATCGCCGATCAAAAACGTCGTTTCCGGCTGGATGTGGCCGGCGCAACCACACGCCAGCGCGCGTTGCTCACGGATACTCTGAAAGATCATGGAAAGATCGAGCGAGTCGTCCCTACCCTATTTAGCTACGTGAGGATGGATGACTACCCCGGAGCTACCGTGGACGTGAGCTTCGACGATGGCACAAAACTGAGGGCGGAAACCCACTCCTACTACCCGTTTATGCTCCCCTGGTCGGTTGGGGGAAAGGATGGGCAGACCTATAATGCGGACATTTCCAGGGCTGTCGCGGACCTCCTTGGAAAGAAATCGCCAAACAGAGATCGTCTGAGTGGCTCGACGTTCGCCTACGAGCTCGTTGAGAACGTGAAGCGTTCCATTGAGCGGGAATGGAAACTGCTGGGCTCGGAGGATCGAGCAGGCGACGCTTTGACTGCGTTAAGGACGCGCTACGAGGTCGTGGCGTCCGAGATAAATCCATACCACCACCGAGAATATGGAACGGCCACCTACAAAGGTGAACCGGAACAGGTGAATCTCCACGCGACGCTCCGCAAGTCTTCCTTCCCGCGGCTTCATCGATCGCGCCGGCAAGACCGTTATCGCGCCTAGATACGATCTCACCTTTCATTTCTCGGAAGGCTTAGCAGCGGTCATGGTGAGTGGCAAGTGGGGCTACATCGATACGACAGGCAAGATGGTAATCCAGCCAATGCCGCTGAAGCGCGCCGAGGAGTTTCACCACGGGCTGGCGTTTGTCTCAACAAAAGACGGCAAGTACGGCTACGTCGGGCAAGTACGTGTGGACCCCGACGCTGCTGTACCGAAACTAGGCAGCCTGCCTGGTGAACGTGTCGGAGGACTCCTAGAGAATTGCTTCGTGCCCTCTATCGTTGGCTGCAGGGAAGCGAACCATCGGGACGTGTAGTCCTGATGCTGATACTGGCCAGAACGGTGGACGAAATTAGTCCCTCCTGGTCGCGAAGTGTTTAGGAATGTGCCCAAGGACTATGCGCCGATCGGCCTCGGTGCGCTTGTCCCCACGGCTGACACAAACAGTTAAGACACACCCTACGGTTCGATGATAATCGTTGGCGCGCCGAAACGCCATAGGTCTATTCTGGTGATGCCGGTGAAGCGGAGACGGGCTCTGGTGGCGACCAACCCGATCGAGGAATAGCCGGCCGGAACTCATCGCGGACGATGGGCTGGGCGCGTTCTTTCCGGCGTGCTCGATACCCTGGCAGCGGCCCGACCGGAAAGCGGGACACGCCCCGGGGGTAAAAAGAAGTGATGACACATCGGACCGATAGATTCCGTCATGCCTGGAAAAACGCATTGCGAGGGCCCTCACTTTTTTCCAGTAGTTGGGAATTTACGAACAACGGAAGCGAGCTTTCAAACTCGGCAGGCGGTCGGTAACCCAGCGCCGAGTGTAGCCGCTTTTCGTTATAGACCTTTTCGAGGAATCGTTCGATGGAACGATGGGCCTCGGCCAGGTCGCGATATTCATTGCGGAACACCTCTTCATATTTCAGGGTTTTCATGAACGATTCGCAGGCCGCGTTGTCCCAAGGATTCCCCTTGCGCGACATGCTGATGGTGATGCCGTTGTCTTTCAGCAGATCGGTGTATTCGTTACTGGCATACGCTCGACGGTCAGTCCCCGGTTGGCTTTCACTTCTTCTTGGATCCTCCGGCAGACTGCGGCTTTCCAGTCAGTGCCTGCAGCATCCGCTGTTCCTCGATGCGCTGCAAGCACCCCTTCAAAAAATCGATCTCCAGGGTTTGCTGGCCGACCTTCCGTTCCAGTTCCGCGATCCGACCTTCCGACCAACGCTGCTTGCCGTTGCCGGGGAAGACATTCCCTGGCCCTTGGCGGAACTCTCGCCGCCAGCGGTGCAAAACGTTGGAGTTCACCTCCAACGCCCGCGCCGCCTCGCCGATCGATACCCCTTGTTCCAGCCGCCTCACGGCGGCTAATTTGAACTCTTTTGTGAACTGCCTGCGAGACAATCCCATGACTCAATTCTCCATTCGATGCAAAAAAAGATTAAAAAACTTAAATTGAGTCTTAACTGTTTGTCTCAAAAATGGGGACAAGTCCACGGGAAAACCAAAGCCGAAAGGCGGTCGATTTAAGGTGCACGTTTGAGGACAAGCGAGTATGCCTGCCATTCTTCGCTATCGTGCGCGGGACGGAGCGCCAACACGTACGTGCCGGCCGGCAAACCGGCCAGATCGATATCGACAGGGAGGAAGACGGTGCCGCCGTTCGCGACGACCGTCGCCTGCTGGCTCCTGAGTGTTTGGAGCTTATTGCTAAGCACTTGAATCTCGTAAGCCCCCTCCGGCGATCCGAGGGCCAAGTAGATCTTAAGCCTCACCCGCCCGCTGGGCACGGTCACCGACGGCTTGCTTTTCTCCGGCGAGGCGGAGCGCGTTGGCGAATATGGTCGAAGGTCTAGCGGAATCTCGGGAACATTTCCCACTCGTGCGATTTCGTCTCGCAGGGGTGCGCCGGACCGCTGCCGTAACAACAGAAGGGATACGAGCGCGAGGAGGCACACGCCAGCCGCTATCGCGAGGAGGGCACGTCGCCGGTTCTTCCGCTGCGATTGGATCCGAGTCCGCTCGGCCAGTACTTCTTGGATGCAGGGCGAGCAGCGGACGATATGAGATTGGAAAACCGGATGAGCCGCCGGTCGCGAAAGGCGGGCGACTTCGTGGATAACTTGCGATCCGGGGCAATCGGCCCGACCGGGATTCGGGTAAGCACGAAGCGCCAGGTCCTGAACCGTCTTCACGAATTCTTTGAAATCGTAATCTGAGATCTCGTCCATCGCTTGAACACACCTATATTCTTCCAACTTGGCCTCGCGCTCAAGTGGTTTCCGATCCAGGGTCCTTTCGCATCCGTTCCCTTATGCTCCTGAAGGCCCGCGAGAGCCGTTGGTCAACCGCGTTCCGGCTGATACCAAGATTCTTGGCCAAACGTTCCCGAATACCTGGGCTCGATAGCTCGCCCTCTGTCAACGTATACGCTTCGATCACGAGTTGCCGCACTTCCTCAGGAAGGCACTCAAGGCAGGCGCGCACTTCATCGGCCGTCTCCAAGGCCCGCTCAAAATTCCGCGCAGATTCGTCCTCCGCCTCCCCAATGTGTTCAACATCCGCAAAATGCGAGATGCGCGGCTGTCGGGATCGTTTTCCATGAAACACCTTCCACACCTCGCCACGGACCAAGCGGTCGAGTTCGTCGGGGTCCGGGTCAGGCGGGATTCGATCTTTCAGCCGCTCGTGAATCCAATCAATATACGCCTGAACGTCGCGGACGCCACCTGTCGAATCTGGCGCGAGAGCTGGAATGTGAGCTTTGATCCAATCCAGATTGCGCTCAAGGGCTTTTCGAAGGGGTTCAGCCGCGTCTGGGGAAGGGGTCCTCACAACAAAACCGTTTCGCAAGAACGTGGCCTTTCCTGCGATCGTCCTCAATAGCACAGTAGGTGCCCCGTGCCATTTGCAATCCATTATCGCGCGAAGTTTTCTCTGTCAGAAGTCGAGTTACAGGATGGCTATGTATATAGAGGGATTTTTACTACACAAGCCAGGCAATGCCTGGCGCTCACTTGTGGAGGGGTAAGCATGCTGGAGCCAAGCACCGCCAGCCAGTTGGCACGTCGTGAAGACGCAGATGACAGCACGTCAAATCGCCCGTCAAAGAAAAGGGGCAACTTGTCGGAGACGCTCGATCGGGAGTTGGAGGCGCGGCTCCCGCCGGGCCAGCCTGGCCGGCCAAAGGGTACAACTAATTACGAATGGACACCAGAGACCGACAAGCTTCTCGTCGAGTTGTGCGAGAGAAGCGGCACTACAAAGGCGAAACGCCTCGTTGGACGCAGAATCCAGGAGGACCGGCCGGCGGGAGCGGCGCCCAGACCTGACAGCGTTCGTAAAGCGGTTGAACGCCGGATGGCGAAATTGGGAATCTGCGCCGGGCAGAAGCGAAGCAAACCGGACACAAGAGAAGTCAAGCCCTGGACAGAGTGTCAGACAAAAACATTGCTGGGTGCTCTGGGAGCCGACGCGAATATCAAATCGATCGCAATTCGCACAGGTCACAGCGTGAAGTCCGTCCGAGCTAAGATTGCGCGCCTCGATTACCAGGTGGACGAAATTCCGGGAGCGACGGTTTACACGGCCGACACTCTTGCGGCCGTTCTTCATGTGACGCCCCGGCAAGTTCGCCGTTGGAGGCAACGGGGCTGGCTCGGTACGAAGGACCGCCGAATAACCGGACAATGCGTTAAAGAATTCCTCCGTGCACACCCGGATCGAATCGCATTTGACAGCCTCCCACGGGTGGATCAGGTTTGTCTCATCGATCTGGGATATCCGTCTCCAGACGCGGCAGAATTCAAGAAGAGTGTCCGCGAAATTCTAGACGGCATTGGTAGGCAAAGGAAGCCTCGGCGGCCCGTTCACAAGAACGACACCCCCGCCACCGAGGCTGGCCGCGAGGAGGAGGACACCGATGATGATGACCAATCAACGCTCACCAGCGGAGCTTCCATTTGAGACACATTGAGAGCTGCAGGTTCAGTGCTGGGCGCGCGGAATACGGTCCCGGCTGCCTTACGTTTCGAAGTATGCGTCAGCGGCCTCTCGCCATTCCACGTATGAAGGCGGGTGAGCCACGCATTCGTCAGGCCAGACATTGTGACAATGCAGCGCGTAACTCCGAAGTGCGTAATATGCGGGGTGATGGCTAACGTGGAAACTCAATGCCGCAAGCATGTGCTCCTGGCTGGCAATACCGAGCGCATGCTTGATCGCCCAATCGTTGAGGGACCGAACGGCTTCTTTGGACCCGCTTGCCGGGCCTGCGAGACTGAAGCCACCGTACCTCTTTCCCAACTCGTTGGAAGCGAGCACAGAGGTCGGCCCCTCTATATCGAGCACCAGTTCCATCCACAAAGAAAATGCAATCAAGTCCGTAAAGGCCGTGAGAAGTTTGTCCCATTCAGCCTCAGGAACCCCTCGAATACAGTCAAGGAGGTTCTGTGCCATGTCATCGGGGTTCGACAGGCGGGTCACGGCCTCAACTTCAGACTGCCATTGCGCGTACGTCGGAAACTGTTTCGGCCTCGCAACACGCCACTGTTCGTCGGTTTGCTCCCAGAGTGACCATGCTTCCATCGAGCGGAGCGACATAGAAGAGAAATAGCGGACGGCTTCTAGCCAGCCTTCTCTCTTCACGGTGCCGAAGACGTTGACATCCACCCACTGGCTGACATCCTGCCAGGCCCTGGCTCCGGGTCCACTGCCACTCGTCACGGCCGCCCCAACGTCCGAAAGGATACGGCCAAGGAGTTGAGGTGCTCTGAATTCCATTTCCTGGACCACCATGGCCGGAACGCTCTTGGCAGCTTCGACGGCGGCCCGTAACCAAAGTGAGAACACCTGCCACTCGGTATATTCATCGGCTGCTGCGGCCAGGCGTTTCCAGGGGACACGCTTGGCCTGCTCCAAAGCGCGACGCTCGGTCTGGCGGCGGACTCGGTCCATGAGTTTACCGCCGCGTTGATTCTGCTGTCTCGGCATATCGGTCGAGCACCGAACCGTTCTATTCTGCACCAGACCGCGCCCGAAAAGCTCGACGGGGTCCACGGCCAGATGTTGAGGTGCCCGTTCTGTGCAATCACCATGAGGCATTGTTGGCACAGCTTGATTTTTGCAGTAAACAGGGTATCGGCCAAAAAGGAAGTTGGCGGAATGGTTTTCTATGTGTAGATTCGCGGGACGCGGCTGGTTCAGGGAACTGGCAAGGTACTGGAGGGAATTGCTGTTCTGGATGCTGCTGCTGCCGGCCCTTGGAGCCCTGGGGTCGATCCGCCCTCGGAGGCAAATCGCCGGGCTGATTGAAGCTTGTGCCTTCCTGGTGGTCGCAGTTTCATCCGCGGGCAAGCTGAAGAGCCTTGGGCTCGAATTCGTCGCTTGGAATCGAGTAGATCGAAGGAGTGCCGTGGGCAGCCTGGCAATGGGCCTCTTTGCGGGTTGCTGCATAGTGGCCGTGGCGGGCCTTTCGCATCAACCACTCGGGACTGAGAGCGGCTGGAACAAGATCGTGTTGGCCGTCACGCTCGGGCCGGTGCTGGAAGAAGTAATCTTCAGAGGCTATTTGTTGACGGCTGGTATTCTGCTCATGGGGCGTCTGTGCCCATCGAGATCGCCGGCGACTTCGATCGTGGCGGTAGCTGTGGTCTTCTCCGTTGCGCACCTCACGACGCCAGGCACCAATTCCATCCAGCTCGGGTGTATTGTGCTTACCGGCTGTTTGTACGGCTATATCCGATTCCGATATCGATCAACAACCGCAGCGGCTCTCGCCCACGGCGCCTATAATCTGGCGCTCTACATCAGCTACTGGTGCGGCGTCTCACGCTGACTCGCGGGATTTTTTGGCAAAACAACCGGACTGGGCTATTCCTTTTACGAGGGGCCAGATTGGTGGCGGCTGTGTGTCGAGAAGGAGCGGCTCTTCCGCACGGAATCGCACAGACTCGGTCGGCGGAGATTCGTACCTTGTACCCATGCGGAGCGTCTCAATCTCAAATGGCTCATGTTTTCGGGGCTGCCAGGTTCAGGAAGGCATCTTTACGAATAGAGGCTGGGGCCCAGTCGAGGAGGAACTCAAATGCAACACAGGCTCCAGAAAATCATCCTGCTTTTGTTGGCTGCATCGCCCTGGTGCTACGGGCAAGCCTCTGCCATGAACGGCGAGATCTCAGGCACGGTCGCCGACCCTGCTGGCGCCGCAATCGCGAACGCTGCTGTCAGCGTCACAAACCGCGGCACTGGGTTTCGCCAAACTGGTACGACCGGGGATTCCGGCTTGTACCGATTCAACCTCTTGCCACTCGGCACCTACGATCTTGAGGTCCAGGCACCTGGATTCGCACCAGGAAAGCGCTCCGGCATTGAAGTGAATGCTGGCGCCACGGTGACCGTCAACCTGCCAATGCAAATTGCGGGATCGACGACACAGGTGGAAGTGACGGCAAGTGGTACACCCACCGATCCGGACAGGACGGACCTCGGAATCACGCTCGACAACAACGCGACTGGCAATTTGCCCCTGGTCTCGCGAAACCCTTACAACTTCATCCTCTTACAGCCTAACGTCAGCGGCATCGCGAACACGGAATTCGGGGTTCCGCGCAAGGTCGACGCGAACGGCTTTAACGACCGCATCAATTACGAAATCGACGGTAGCAACGACACGGAAAGCGACCGCGCCGGGATCCGATTGATCCCGATCTCGAACACGTACGTGCAAGAGGTTCAAGAGGTATCAAACGGCTTCGCACCGGAGTTCGGCAACACGGTAGGGACGGTATTCAACACAATCACGAAGTCCGGCACGAACGATTACCACGGGGAGGGAGGGTTCATCTTCCGGCGCACGCCCTTCAGCGCACGCCCGAAGTTGCTCCCGGCGAGCGTGGCAACCCCCGACGTCAATCTGAATTCGTACTTCGCCGACGGTGGCGGGCGGATCGTCCGCGACAAGCTCTTTTTCTTTGGGGCCATTGAGCATGTGAACCGAGATCTCCCGGCGCCAGTGACGGTTCCCGCCGCTGTGATCGCGCAACTCGGTCTTCCAGCTAGCTACGCGAACGCCATCCCCTTCCACCAGGATGTCTATTTCTATATGGCAAAGGCCGATTGGATCGTGAACTCGCGCAACCGGGTTTCGATTCGGTACATGCATCATTCCAACGATTCCCCGTACGACAACACATCTGCCATTGGAGGGCAGTACCTCACTTCGCAGAGCTACAGCTTCGTTGACCGGTCACACGTGGGAGCTGTCCAACTCGTTTCCACAATCTCCCCGCGCGCAGTTAACGAACTCCGCACCCAGGTGGACTATCGCGGGCAGGCCAACGACCGGTTCTCTGGTAGCGGTACCGGTCCAAGTATTACGATTCTTGGCGTGGCGAACTTCGGAGGTCCGACCGGCGCAGGAATGGTCTACAACGAGACCACCCCCGAAATCGCCGATACGTTCAGCTACGATTTCAGCACCCACGCACTGAAAGTCGGCTACAGCAGCCGATGGATCCGCGACACTCAGGTCCAGGCCACCGGCGCCCTCTATGCGTTTCCGACGATTGCCAGCTACCTGGCGGCGGCCAGCGGGAGCCAATCCCTTCGCGTACGTTCTTTACGGCCAAACCTTGGGGAACCCCTCTCTGAATTACAACTCGCTGTTCAATGGATTCTTCATCCAGGATAGTTGGAAGCCGTTGAGGAACCTGACGGTCGTTTACGGTCTCCGGTACGACATCTACAAGATGCCGGACGCCAACAAGAACTCGCCTTTCCCGTTCTCGCAGCACTTCAACACGGACACGAACAACGTCGCCCCACGCTTGGGCTTGGCGTATGGTTTGGGCAAGAATGAGCGCACGGTCATTCGCGCGAGCACTGGAATCTTCTATGACCCTCCGCAGACCGACCAGTACCGCCGCGCCCTTCTCAATAACGGCTCACCGGCGTTTTTCACGCTCACCGCGGTACCGGGCCTGCCATATGCCCCCGCCTTTCCGAACGTGCTGCCGTCCGTGCCAACCGGTTTCAATGTGCCACCCGGCGACATCACGACGATATCTCCAAACTTCGCCACGTTGTATTCCGTCAATGCGAATGTTTCGATCAGCCAGGAAATCGGTGCCGGCTTCGTCGCGACGGCCTCGTATCTCTACACAAAGGGAACCCATCTGCCCATCTACCGCAACATCAACCTGGTTCCGTCCGGCGCCTTCCTCGCAGACGGCCGGCCGATTTTCAGCAGCACCGCGCGCGTCTACCCCGGCTTCGCCAACATACTCTCCGCGGAATCGGTCGGGAACTCCGACTACAGCGGGATGAACCTCTCCCTTCAAAGGCGCTTTGCCCACGGATATGAACTCTTTGCGACGTACACCTGGTCGCACGCCATCGACGACGCGCCCGAACAGAACATCATCGACAGCGCCACCACCGTGACGCTGTCCGATCCGTCCGACCGGCGCCGGGATCGCGGCAACTCCCTCACCGACCGCCGCCACGTCTTGAACCTGACCGGAGTTTTCATGCCCCAGTTCCACGGGAGCAGCAAGCTTGCCAAGTATCTGCTGAATCTCAACCGCCTGTCCGTCGGCATGGTCGCGACGAGCGGCGACGTATTCAATATCGGGAGCAATCGTATCCTGAACGGCGACAGCTCCGAAGCGGCTGCGAACCAGCGGCCGCTATTTGTGGGCCGGAATACCGTCCGCGCGCCGGCGGTCTTCGAACTGAACGCCCGCTACTCCCGGCTGTTTCCGGTGAGTGAGCACAAGAGCTTCGAATTCATCGCCGAGTCGACCAATATTACGAATACGTTAAACGTGACGAATCTCAACACCACGGCCCTGGTAGATGCCCTCGGAAACATCGTCGTACCGCCACCCAACGCGGCGACCGCCGCCCGCGACCAGCGTCTCATCCAGTTGGGCGTGCGGTTCAATTTTTGACGGTCGGGCTTGTCCAGGTTTAGGAAATTCCGAGAATTCTTGCCCCTGGAAGCCATCAGATTTGGGAAAGCGATGCCCTGGATTCTGAATGTTGCAAGGCCGTCGTGTCGAGATGCCCGTACAGGCTCTACGGTAAGATCTTCACCCGAGGCGTGGTCTCTAGACCGAATTCGCGTACAAGTGGGGTGCGAATTGGTCCACGCCCTCACACCACGGTTATTCCCCCACGGATCTGAACGCTCTGGTCGCGACCGTATTTCTGGCTAGACGAATCCTGTTTGGATGAAATTCGACCAGTTCGAATTCACGCCTGCATCGCTACCTGCAAATCGTCTTTGAGCCGGGTCACGAGGCTCTCTCCCTGAGCCAGGTCGGAGGCAGTCAACTCTTCCACCCGCCAGGGAGGGGTAGCCGCCCTAAGTCGGTCACGAATGTACCGGTCCCGGCGAAGACTGGCTCCGAGATGGAATGCGGCACCGTCGATGTAGATGGCGAGGCGCCGGCTTGGCACCGCGAAGTCGGCAATGGAGATGGGTGCTGAAACGTCAGCGGGCCCAACCGGCACCTGCTTTTCGGGCGTGAAGCCGAATCTCTCAAACAGGCGAAGGAAGCGCAGCTCCAAGGGCGACCCCACGCCGGCGGCGTAGGATTCGAGCCAAGGCTTCGGGCTATCGTCATCGCCGCGTTCTGCTGGCTGTGCGGACGGCCGCTCTTCACCCAACGCCTGCAAGTGCGGCAGGGCGATTGGCCATTGCAGGAAGCTATGGTGCCGCTGGTTGGAGTAGGACTTCAGACAGCGGTAGCAGGCAGTCTGGCAACCGGTATGATCGAGGTGCTCCATCGCCGCGCGTGCTACCAGATGAAGTTCATCTCCGATACGTCGCAGATATCCTGTGCCGCCGAGACTGGGGTCAACGAATGTGAGGGAGATGCGCTGGTGATCGTTGCTTTTCCACGGGCCTTCCAGTTCGAAGTCGATTTCACCGCCGTTCAGTACATACTGCCGCTCCATACCAATGAGGAGCGCATACCCGACTGAGTATCCCCATGCTTTCAGATTGGCTTCTTCCATCCCCGCTGGGACCGGGTACGATGATGCGAAGCACCTCTGCGGTGCCGGAGGTTACGAGGGCCTGTGGCACCGGCGGAATCGCCGCGCGTACGCAGCCTTCACGATGTCCGTAGTCGTTCTCTCCCGAGCCGGTCCTGGTGTTCCGGCGGCCTCCCCTGGCATTCTGAACCGGCTCCGGCACCGTCAGGATGGCGCCGCAGGAGCCACAGAGCAAGAAGCCCTTGGCATCGTTGTGCAACTTGGGAACCGCGGCGTCGAGTTCACTGGGCTTGGGAGGCGGCCCCTCATTGAGCCAGTAAACGTCTTCTGCCTGATTGAGCCGCATCGCCCAACCCGGGGCGGTGACCCAGCGCCCGGCAACGCGCCCGTTCCACTGCGGGTAGACTCGCAGGAGGTTCTTAGCCGCATAGCGCTCTTCTTCGTCCAAGACCGGGTTCTCGTCGCGTCTGGCGAGGAACCCGGCAAAGCCGGCGGCCGGCAGACCGCGGGCAGGCGACGAATCACCACAACGAGGACAGCGAGGTGCATCGGCTTGGTGGCGCAGTCCGCACGCCCTGCATGGTCGGTAGAGCCATGACGGCTCGTCCGAGCGCGGGTTCCACGGCGAAGATAAGTCGAGTCCGATGACACGCCAGCGCTTCCCGCGAGCGTAAACCTGGACATCAGGCTGGAATTGCGTGATACCAAAACGCCGGGCGGCAGTAACCGGCTCCTCCTCGTTTTCATCGCCCAACAGACGAACCGCCGCCGGCTCAGTCGGGAATTCGTACCCAGGCAGTATGCCTGCCTCGGCAAAACGACGCAGCGGATACCCACCCGAACGATCATCCGCCTCCGCCTGGCCACGCCTTGCCTCTGTCGGAATGCCCAGAAGGCGTGCGACCAGTTCGCCAGCTCGTGTACCAGCCCGCTGACCGCGCAGTTCGGCGTGGTAGTATTCCAGCGCCCGCCTCAACTCAATCACTTGTTTGCTGGTTCGCTCGATGACATCGCGGATCTTCGCGGGAATGCTCTCGAGGTGCCGCCGTAGCGCGGCTTCGTCAAACTCCGCCGCCATGAACACGTCGGTTCCGAATGCGTGGTGCGCCATGAGGATCGCGTGGTCGAACTGTGCACTGACCGCATCGACCAACGTGGTGACGGCGTCCTCCCGAATCTCCCCCATTGGGGACACGTATGCGTCCATGCGCCCCGCCAGGCCGGGGTCCGCGGCGCCGAACGCGATCGCGTTCAGGTGTCGCAACATGACATCGCGGTTGCCGAGCGCCAATGAAGGCGTGGGCACCTCACCGGCGATCATTTCCCCGGGCTTGTCGAAGAAGTACTGATCATGCGGTGTGCTGCGGCAATACCCGACGACGACCCCTACCCGAGAGCGGCGGCCGGCCCGGCCTCCACGCTGGGCGTAGTTGTCTGGCCGTGGCGGGATATTCCGCAGAACAATGGCGTCGAGACCACCAACGTCAATCCCCATCTCGAGAGTCGGAGAGCACGCCAGCACGTTCCGCTTCGATTCAGACGTCTGCGCTTTGAACTCCCTCTCCAGGTCGATCCTTCTCGAATTCGGCACCTGTGCGGTGTGTTCTCCCGCGACAAGTGGAATCACCTGTTGCGACCGCACCCGCTGCACGGTTCGGTGCTCGAAGACATCCACATCCTTCCAGTGCTCAAGCAACCCGTGGCACCTCGGGCACGGAAATCCGGACGGGGTGCCGCCCATGACAAAGCCGCACACACCACAACGCATCCGGCTCTTCTTCCCGAAGAAGGTAGAGCGACAGCGCTTCGTGGTTGACCTGGAGCAGGCGCGTCTTCTCGCGGTATCCGTATAGCTCGGAATCAATGATCAACCCGCACGGCCGCCGCAAGAGGGTCATCAAATCGAGCAGGTCCTCCGGTTCCGGCGACCGGCCGCCAAAGCCCGATAACAGCCGCTTCAGTATGCGTTCAAGCGCTGGCCCCCGACCGCCTGCCCCTGGACGACGCCACAGGTTGTAGTTCTTGATCCCGGGCGGAATCTCTGCCGGATCACGGGAAATGACGGGCATGCCGGCATCCGAGCAGGCATAGCCCATTGGGGACTTAATGCGGCGTTCCCATTCCGCAGCGCGTGCGTAGGCCGGGCACGCGGGATGGAGCGGATGGTAGCGAAGGAGCTCGCGGGAGACGGCGCTGCGAGCGCGCATCTCGTCCAGCACGCAACGGCATAGGTGGACGAACTGGTCCTCTCCGACGCCGAGGCGTCCACGGAGTTCGCTGCCGGCAGTGACTAACCTGCGCGGCCAAGTCGCTATATCCAACGCCGACCAGCCCGAGGTTGACGAGCGTGTTTCGATAACCCGCATTTACCGCGAGTTCATCCAACAGTGGAGCTTCCTCCCAGGCGCGGATGGCATCGCGGGTTTCCGGATAGATCCGCTCCTCTCTTGGGGGCGCCTTCGGGTTGTCCTGTTCCGCGGCGCCGCGATCGCCCAGCAACTCCACGGCACGCTGGATCGTAAGCGACCCTTCCGACTCCAGTAGTTCGACCAGTCTGCCGGCGCATCCGGTCATACCGGCTGGCAAACACGATGAAGCGCGCCTGGTGCGCGGCATCCTGGCGGCTGTCGCTGAAAATCAATAACCGCTCTTTGGTATCCGCCGAACCCGCGTGCGCATCCGTCAAAGCCTCGATCAGTCCTTCCGCAACCACCTTCACGGCTGCCGATGTCCCCAGTGCGACTGGCGTGATTACATTCCGGCTGCCAGCGCTTCCCCCACAACACAGACACCTTGAGCGCGCTGGGGCCAGCATCACCTTCCGGCGGTAGTCGGAATCGTTTGCCGAGAAGGCGAGCGACTCAGGGTCGAAAGATCCTTGATGGACCGGGCGCCCTTTGATGCTCGGCGCCCTCCCGCGTCCGCGTCGCGGCCGTCGTTGGTTGGCGTCCTCGTCTTCCTCGCCCTGGTCGACTTCCTCGGTGTCGAAAACGCCATCGAAGCGGCCAGTCTCGTACAGCATCCATTCCGAGCTGGAGTCTTCATCACCTGTCCCCGGACGCAGTGCCTCGTGCTCGGGATCGCCCGTGAAGCGCATGTAGTCCGCACCGCAGTTCCGGCAGAGATACAGCGGGGCCGTCACATAGCCGCACTGGCACCGTTCCTCTCCTAGCGGGTAAAGCTTGCCACAGTCCGGGTTGACGCATCGATGGAAGCGCCAACCTCCGCGGATGAAACGATGCGCGCGGAGGCGAAGCGCCCCTGGAGTCCCATCTGGAAGCGCCGCTCCGAATACGAGTGCCGACTCGACCTCCTTCAGCACTTCTTCCATGCTGACATTGGCCCGCTCCGCCGTGCTGGAACGTAACTTTTCGGCGATCGCGCTGGCAGACAAGGGAGCCCGCACGAGCCATTGGTTGAGGTCCCACAGTAACCCGCACCGGCGAACCAACTCCTCGAGAGTCTCGCCATCCTTTGCGCCACCGGCCAATTCCGAGATGGCCTGCCGCAGGGCATTGGCGTCTCCCCGAAATCCTTCATGATCAGGCGAAACCGAAGTTGGCCCATAGGCCGCCTCCACTGGCTTCTGGATGGTCTCGATCTCCTCCCCGAGCACCATGATGTCGCCCGGAGCGGAGCCGGTAAGCCTGCCGAAGAAGTTCTGCACCGCCTCGTTTCGTTGCTGTATCGCCTCCTCGCGGGTGGTCGCCTCGGCCACGCTCTTGATGGTTGCAGACGTTCCTACCGGGATCAGGATAGGGAACCGCTTCGCGCTCTCACCTTCGGGCACGTCGGTATTCCAATCCTGACGGGCCTGACTCAAGTGCGCCTTTAGGCGCCTAACTAACAAGGCGATGTTGGCGCCGAGCGTGCCTCGGTATGTGTGTACCTCGTCCAAGACGACAAAGCGGCACCGGTGATTGGCGAAGATATCGTCGCGATCCGCCGGCCGTACCAGGAGGTACTCCAACATCATGTAGTTGGTCAGCAGAATGTGCGGAGGATTGTTCCGCATCGCGTCCCGGACCGATTGCGGAGTGCCCCGGTCATACTGCCTGACGTCAATCATGCCCGAGAAGCCCGAGGCCTCCAGGTACTGCTGAATGCGGAGCGATTGGTCGTTTGCTAGCGCGTTCATCGGGTAGACCAGAATCGCGGTCAACCCCGATTTTCGGAACCGTACGGCATCCTCGATGGCGTTCTGAATGACCGGCAGTAGGAATGCTTCGGTCTTTCCGCTACCGGTTCCCGTGGTGACAACGAGTGGGGAAGCGGCAGGGCCGAGCAAGTGCGCGATTGCGGCGGACTGGTGAAGGAAGGAGAACTCGGGAGTGAACGACCCATGTTGGCGGGCCCGCTCCTCCATCACGCGTGCGAGCCGCGCATCCAGGGGAAGGTCGCGCCAGCGGGCGCCGTTCTTGAATGGCCGGTGAGCCTGGTAGAACGGTTCCTGGGCGAGGAACAGGGGCTGGTCCAATTCCCGCTCCAACGCCAGGCGGAGGGCTGGGTCTTTGGCACGGAACTCGGAGCGGAGGTAGGAGCGATACTCCGCGGTAACACGGTCAAGGACGAGGATGGGATTGAGATTCACGTGTATTTCCTTCGGCACTCTCGAACAATAGCGGAGGCTTTGCAGCCGCGACGTAACGCACCGGCCGGCCCAACTTCCGCACATGTCCCTCGTCGCAGGCGCGCTTCAACCATGCTTTGGCTTGTGCCGGGACAACGCCGAGTGCTTCTTCAAGGTCTTTCTCGGTTCGCGGCTCAGTCAGAGCGCCCAGTATCTCGGGGAGTACGAGCGCAAAGACCTCGTGGGAAGCGTCGGCACGCGGTTCTGCCGCGTGCGGCATTGGTTGCGGCGTGGATTCCGACTGTATCAGCTCGGATTCTGCAACCGCCTTCACAATCGCTTCCGCAACGGCTTCGCGCGTCATTGGCTCGCGCGTAGCAGCAGCCTCTCCGGAAAACAGGTAGCTCCCGCTTGCGGTGGCACAAACAGTGACCTCAAGTCGCTCCAGGGGCCTTCAGGGAAAGGCATCGCCCCGCGTGCGAGGAGCTTTCGGTTACCATCCTGAACTTCGCCGTGAACCTTGACGTAAACCCTGACACGGCGGCAGTCCAGCGCTTCGATGGCGCCCGCCCACGTCCCACCACTCTCGGCCGCCGAACTGACTACCAGGGCCGCATCGCCGAGAGCGTAGATGAGCTTATTGCGCTCCATGGCCGTGAACGCGAACCAGCGGGACTCTGGATCATAGGGCGACACCAAAGTTAGCCGGCCAGCCATGATGCCTTCTCGATAACGCGCAGAGACCGTTGCCCGCGCAAGGCTATCCGGGAGAACTCCAACGGCGCACCCACCGTTTTCGAAGGCTGCCCCCATGGATTCGAGGTCCACGCCGCGTGCCCCGCCGGAAATTACTGGGATCTCCTGGGAAGCACAGCCGGCAGCGACGCGGCGGGCAAACTCGATATCCTCATCCGAAGCGTCTCGTGAACCGACCATTGCCAAGCCGCCCCGTTGAAGCAACTTGGCGTCGCCAGCGCCAAACAGGAGCGGCGGAGCCGCTTGGCCCAAGTAGCTCTTAAAGCGAGCGGGATACCCGTCGTCTCCACGGCCCAGGACCCAAAGTCCCCGGCTCGTCCAGCGGTCCGTCATGATGCCGAGGGCACCTCCGCGGTCCAGCAGGGCCTCTACTGCTTCCCGCGCCAGGCCCGCGACCTGCAACTCCGTCAAGCGGCTTCGGCCCTGGTTGTCCAGCAAATCGCCCGGGCGCATACTTCGCTCGCGTAGCCAACGTGCCAGCGCGCCATACTGTTTCGCCGTCAGCGGCTTCGCGCCGTTATCATCGACTTGTCCAAGCCGACTGCACAGCAACAGGAGCGCTTGCGTGTCGGCGCTGAAGGTTTCCGTCATGTTTGCGCTCACTCCTCTCCATCATCGGACGACGAATCGGCAAGGGCAAATGGGAATACCGCGCCGGACCCTGCCTCCTGGAGCTTTGAAGCAAGGACCGTAAACGTCCACCGGGAATCCACGAGGTCATCTACCAGCAGCACTGGCGTTCGGCGGACCGCCGCGGCATCAATTGCGAAGGCCTCTTCCAGGTTTTGCGCCTGTTGAAAGCTGTTCTCGCGGGACTTTTGTGGCTCGGTCGCGCGCACCTTTCGGATGCACTCCACGAACGGCAGCCGAAGCCTGTACCGCTAGGCGACGAGCGAAATCAGGGACCAACGTTGGGTGTCTTCGCGAGGGCACGCACGTCACCCATTCGGCGCCGGCTGCGGATTCCAGCGGCCGCGCACGAGATCGGCGCCGGCTTCTCACCAGCCGGTCCGGAAAATTCCCATCGTGTTTGCCCCGGCGAACCAGGTCTCCGAAGCCTGCATCGCCCCATTTGCAGAGCGCCCTTCCTTCGCGCGCCTGGCGCGTAACGGCAATTCTCCCGCGTTCTCCTTCAAATGTCCCGCCTGGCGGCCACTGTTTCCTGGGATCGATCGGTAGCGAGAGCCGTTCCAGGAAGTCCGCAGCTTCTTCCGCAAGCTGCTCCGGATATGCGCCCCCCAGCCGCACAGCTGTGCAGTTTGCGCATTTGCCGCAGGGCGCCGCATTCGGATCGTTCAGGTCATGTGCCAGAAATTGCATAAGGCAGGCATCGGAGGCGAGGTAAGCGTCCATCCGCACCTTTTCCTGCCGGCGGAGATCAGTGATTCCGTCGATGTGCTCGACGGGCATCGTCCAACGTACAGGAGTACGCACGTAGCCGTCAGGTTCATGGGCGATCGGCGAAGGGGATGCAAGTTCGAGGAACTTGATCGCCTTCTTCAGCTTCGCCGGCCGGATGTTGACGGCGCGCTGGAGGCCATTCAGGTTGAGCGGGCCGCCGGCGGCTGCGAGGGCACGCAAGACTTCCGCTACTTCCTCCGCTGTCGGAAATGCGGATCGGATGAAGAACTCAGTGATCTCGTCGTCCTCAGCGCCGCTCAGCAGCACGCCATACGCTCGGTCGATGGCGCGTCCCGCCCTACCAACCTGCTGGTAGTAGTGGACTACCGAGCCTGGCCGCTGAAAGTGAATCACGAACCCGAGGTCGGGCTTGTCGTATCCCATCCCGAGGGCCACGGTGGCAACCAATACCTTGACTTGGTCGCTCAACAACAGATCCTCTAATTCCAGCCGTTCCTCGTTCGTCCGCTTGGCGTGGTAGGCGCGAGCGTCGATGCCGCAGTGCCGGAGCCAGGCTGTGACGTTTTCGGCGTCGCGAATTGTCAGGGTGTAAATGATCCCACTGCCTTCCAGCCGGGGAATCCGGTCCGCGAGCCAAGCCAAGCGCCCTGCCTGCGAGGGGATCAGAACGTTTTCGAGGCGAAGGCTTTCTCGCAATAGGGGGCCGCGCACGATGGTCAAACGCGGGCCCAACTGCCGCACAATATCATCGACCACCCGATCGTTCGCCGTGGCCGTCGTTGCCAGCACCGGCAGGTTTGGCGGGAGCGCTCGCAGGATGCGCACGATTCGTTGGTAGTCCGGACGAAAATCGTGCCCCCAGTCCGAGATGCAATGGGCCTCGTCCACGACAAACAAGCCGATCCTCGGCGCGATAGGCAGCAGGGATCGTGTCATGAATTCCTCATTGGCAAGACGCTCCGGTGACACGAGCAGGATGTCGATCTGGTCGGCCCTCAGCGCTTGCTTCACCCGCTGCCATTCGTTGGGGTTGGTGGAATTGATGGTCTCCGCCCGTACATCCATTCGTTGCGCGGCTTCAATTTGGTTACGCATCAGCGCGAGCAAGGGTGAGATCAGAAGCGCACACCCCGCGCCTTGCTCCCGCAGCAGTTTAGTCGCAATGAAGTAGACGATGCTCTTTCCCCAACCAGTCCGCTGCACTACCAGCAGACGCTCACGGCGCTCCACCAGGGCTTCAATGGCCTCCCACTGTCCGAGATGAAACCGCGCACGGGGCGACCCGACGGCCTGACGAAGAAGCTGCAGCGCCCTCTCTCTCATTCCTGTGGCTCCTCCCTACGCAATTGCGACCGCGCGCCTTTCAATACAGAGTCGAACTCTTCAAACGTCATTACTCCTTCACGACGGGCAACCACTAGCGCGAGCCGCAACTCCTCGGGCTTATACTTCTTCAGCCATGGTGTGTGGACCCGGTAGGCTGCCGGCTGGTGCGTGAGTAGCTCTTCGTAAGCGCCTTTGGCCTCCGGAGCTGATAGCATCAGCCGGTCACACACACGCGCAGTGTAGTATTGCGCCAGACCTTCCACGACTGGTAGGTCGCTCTTGGCGAATCCTTGACTAGCCCAGAACGTGCCGTCGATGTCCGCGGCCCTATGGGTGTAGGCGTGCGCCAACTCATGTGCCAGCACCACGATAGTTAGGGCCTCGGGATTGAGGCCAAGGATCTGCGACACAAGTCCAATTACTGCCCAGTACAGTTCAATATGGGACTCCAGCCGTTCCGGCTCCGGCGGCTCGAACATCAATTGTGGATCCGGCGCGCTAAGGACAGTAAAGTGGTACGTCCCCAACACATCCTCGTTGACTTCCAATATCCAGGCGGCAAGGTCGAAGCCTTGTGTTCGCTCAAGCAAAAGCGTTGCTAAATCGACGGCTGCTTGCAAATGCGGACGCTGGGTTTGCGGGTCGACAAGCCCGCGAATCAGGCCGAGAATACTGTCGCTTGTGGTTTGGCCCGAGTTTCGCAATTGTTCGAGCGTCCGGCGCCAAGGCGCCAGCAGGGCTGCGATACGTTGGCTTTCCGCGATCTCGCGCTTCTGGAGCTTTACTGGCAGCCCTGGGACTAAACGGACGGGAATTGAGATAACTCCGAGGCCTGGAGATCGCCCGCGCGACTTTTTGGCCGGAAACGGAGCCCTGTCTCCTGTCGGAGTGCCTCGCGAATGTTCTGATTGAAGCGCTCGCGCGCACGATTCACACGCTCCTCCGTATCTGGCGGAATTGTTTTCAGGAGTTCGTTCAACAGCATGCATCACCTCGCTGGACTCAACTCCTGCGCCCTCGCCGCCGACCCGCGGCGGTCGGTGGGGGGTTAAGCGTGAACTCTTCGGGCTCGGTCTCGATGCCGGGAAGCTCGATTACCGGTTGCGGGAGGGACTCGACTAGCGGGATGTCCCAGTATGGGTCATATTTCCGGGCGAAGGCGGTCAGGCCGATAGTGCGGAATTCGTCGAACTTGTTGAGGCAGAGAAGGGGCGCGTCCGGGTACGAGCGGTGGCTGAATGTGGACAGAACATGTTCGTATTGGGCGCGAGAAAGGCCGTACGCGTGGGCAACCGCGGCGTCGACCGCGGCGCGGAGATCCCAGCGTGAAGTGTTGTCTGGCAGCACGGGCCAGCAATCAGGCGGCCCAGTTCTCGCCACTGCCTGCCCAGTTGCTCCTGCCACAAGTGGGTGTAACCGGCATGGTTACAGGTTAAGCGTACGCCTGAGTGGCAGAGCAGGGTTCGAATAGTGCTTACCTGTGGAACCGGTGTCGCATTGAGCAGGAAAAGGTTAACGGTCGCAGCGATCCGTAGACGAGCCAACCAGTCACAAACAAATGAATTCGCCACTGTCAGTAGGAGCAGCGCCGAACAGTTCGGGCGTGAGTCGGGCGATCTTTCGCAAGGCGCTTTGTTGCCGCAGACGGAAGGAGCAAGTAGCGCAAAGATCAGAGTTCGCTCGTCATTTGACCTGGCGATGTCCCGAAACGCCAGCCGGTAATATCGAACTGCCTTGATCAACCACGACTTGTCGGAGATTTTCGCAAGTCCGACGACGTATGTGGCCGGTCCTCCAGCTATCCGGTACTCGGTGAAATGTCTTTCCCTCATGCAATCCAAGGTAGCCACGGTTCAGCAGATTCTGGGCGACGTTCGTGAACGCGGATCCAAGCCCGGAGCCAGCAAGTTTTCCACGAGGGTGAAGCGTCCAGAGTCATACGTCATGTTGAGTTCCTGGCCGAGTTGGATGTTCAACCGAGGACATGCCCGCTCCGAAGGGTTCTCCATTTTCAAAACAAGTCTGCGCTACGCCGAGATCAGCACCCGATCGCAGTTCAAGGAGGTTTAGGTAGGGGCCACCCGTACGCTTGATGAAATCAAGAATAGCTCTGCTCTTCGGGGCGCTGGTCGCGGAAGAGCCATTCATCGTCCTGCAGGTAGAATGCGCAGCCAAACTCAGTGGTTGGGCCAGGGAGTGTCGCCACGATTGTCGCGAATTTGAAGCGGGAGTGTCAATCTCGAAAGTTTTCGGCGATTCTCGAACGAGTAACAGCAACGAAGAGCAGTGCTGTTCGAGGTAGAGCCGCCGACTCCGGTCCCGCCTTCGTTGGCGTGAAATGCCGATGGAAGGACCCAGCCAACTACACCGTGAGGTTGCAGAAGTTGATGCGCCCGTTCCGCGAAGAGCGTGAGAGAGTCGTAGGTGCCGCGGCCCGCAAGTTCACCGTTGACGCGTGCCTTGTGAACATCAAAAAAAGCATCGGCGGCTCGGTCTTGCTGCTCGAACCCTGAGACGTACGCTTCGTATTCCCGGGCAACCTGGGGATCCGATAGGAGTGCGTCGTGTATCGCCTTCTTGTCCTGCTTCGTCGCGCCCACGAGTGCCTGGAAGTCCCGAGCACCGAAAAACTGGTTGTCAGCACGGCGGATCCCTTCCCATGGGGGATTGCCGAGCACTGCATCAAACCCCCGCCGCTGGCTCACATCTCCAGTTGGAAAGAACACTTCGGGAAATGCGAGGTCAAAAGGTAGCACCTCGGGTTCTGCTAGTTCGTCATCCGGCACCTCACCCGCAAGGGCGTGTTGGACGATGGCCAGATAATCGGACCCAGTCCCCTGGCCGGACATGAGGCGTCCGGCCCACGACACCAGGCGGCGACGGCACAGAACGGCGCCAGCGCGGCGTCCAGCCTACGCTTCAGTGCCTCTTTCTTCTTCAGCTCGGGCAAGGATGCGCCGATGTCCGCTTCCAGTTCTTTCACCAGAACAAGAGCCTCTGTCAGTGCCTCACGG
>CAWCMS010000002.1:0-1173713 GCA_963796675.1 Terriglobia bacterium | reverse complement strand
CGGGCTTACAGCGAGGCGACGGCCGCGGAACTCACTTGGCCCTCCGCGTTCCATGACTTGACCACGGAGCTTCCAGAAAGCCTTTCGGCTGTGCTGGAGCGGGAAACCCTCCTGGTCATACACGATCATCCGACCCGCTCTGCCGCATTGGACCTCGAGTCGAAGTTCAGTGAGGCGGCCCTTGGCACTGTGCAGGTCTGTGACCTTCGAAGCTTCGCGCATGGCCGCCATCACTGGCTCGCGAAGCGAGGCGATTCAACCGGCATCTTGACACTGCACACGAGCGGGTCCTCAAAGTTGATTCATCGAACCACGCGGCTGCTTCCCCTGCCGTGCCGATCGCCGACGTTGCGGTGGAAGGTGAGCGGATCATTGGCGGCATTCGCGCCATCGTCGACGTTCTGTATGTTGTCAGAGCTGCAGGCCTAATACGCGGCATCGACCCCGGACGGCCAGGCGTTCCATCTTATGGCAGTCGAATCTATAACCTGCCGGCATTTAGCACGCGAAGGCGCGAGCCGGTTGATGGGGTGTCTCGTTCTGAGCGTCACGCGATCGAGCGGAAAGCCAGTACCGGCGTTGCAGAACTCCAAAAGCTGGGCTTGCTCGCACACTGGCAGGATGCTTATAGGCGATTCCGTGATGCGGTATGCTCCGCGACGTTCCGCGCGGTTATTTTCGACTACGATGGTACGCTTTGCGACCCGGTGAACCGGTTTGACGGGATTCGCAAGGAGGTCGCCGCGGCTCTCAATGGCCTATTGGACAGTGGGATCCTGATTGGGATCGCGACGGGCCGCGGCGGATCAGTGCGAGAGGATCTCAGCGCCCAGATCCCCGATCCCATATTGCAGGGAAAGGTCTTCGTTGGATACCACAACGGCGCCGAACTCGGGATTCTCTCGGATACTTCGCAACCACCTGAGAACGCTGGATTAAGTGTGCCGCTCCAGCCTGTTTGGGACCTTCTGGCCAATGATCCGAGGACGCGCGATTTCGCGAAGCTCAAGGCCAGTGCCGGCCAGATCACTGTTCGCCCGAACCAGGGGGTCGAGGACATGATATGGCCGGTCGTCCGGCACTACGCCGCCATGTGCAGAGTGCCGGTAGTCAGATCAAGCCACTCTCTCGATATCCTTGCCCCAGAGATCAGCAAGCGTCGCTTGGTTGAGGCGGTGCGGGGGCAATTACCCGGCTCCTCCCCTTCGGATGTGCTGGTAATTGGCGACCAAGGCGAGTGGCCGGGAAATGACTACGAACTGCTTGGAGAGCCGTATTCGGTGAGTGTCGACCGAGTTTCACCAGATCCGGCAACATGCTGGAACCTACTTCCGCCCGGCATGCGAGGGGCGCAAGGGGTCCTCTGGTACCTGTCGCAGATCCGATTAAAGAAGAGTTCCTTCAAGTTCAAAGCAGGTTCGCTCAGATGAGAGATCGACAATCATGAAACAAGAAATCGCGTTGAGAGTACTGGGCCGGGTAATGGATTGGGACGAGGAGCGCGCCCGCCAGGAATTCTCTTGGCTAGAACTGATGGCGAAGTTCAAGTATGACGACTATCAAGACTACATGGCGGGGGCGCGCTTCGTTGAATGTCTCGCAGATTGGCTCCAGCAGTTCAAGAAGGAGGACCGGGACGCCGCCTACTCCTTCGTGCGCTCCAGGCTGATCTATTTTGGAGCAGCTGAACTTCAACATATGGTTGAACTCGTCTATCCAACGCTCGTCGAGCGGACGCTGATCGCGGCCCTCGCGGCGCAGTGCGGTGTCCCCGCGTATTTGGTCTGGTCGACTCCAGAGGCAACGCGGCTATACGCAGAGCTACTGCGAAAATGCCTGTTCTTCGGCCTGAGCGACGGTGCTCGAATCGATGTCTTCCGTAGGGCCAATGTTGGCCGGATTTCCAACGAACAGGTGGTCCTCGCGACCGAGATTAACGACACCAAGTGGGACAGCCTATTGAAAGACCTCAGGGAATCGTTGCGGGATCCAAACGCACGGTTCAAGTTCGTCTTCCTGCTGGATGATTTTGTTGCGACGGGAACCACTCTCCTTCGAAAGGATGGGGCTTCCTGGAAAGGGTAGATTGCCAAAAGTCCGGGAGATCATTCAGGCCAGGTTGACGACTCACTTTGATGCCGACCTGCGGATTGTCGTGCACCACTATATTGCTACCGCGAAAGCCATCAAAACCATCGAAGGACGAGTGGCAGAAGCACAACACGATCATGCAGAGTCCGGATGGCTGCCCTGGTCTTCAGTTCCACTACGGAATGGTGCTCCCGGATGCCGTGCGCGTGTCCGACCAGACTGAGCCCGCCTTCTTTGAAGTCGTTGATCGATATTATGACCACTCGATCTATAACGAGCACTTCCGACTGAGCGGTGTCGACCATGCCAAGCTTGGCTTCGGTGGCCTGGGGTTGCCGATCATTATGGAGCACAACACGCCCAACAATGCGGTGTCCTTGCTTTGGGCAGAATCGGATGGCAGTCAGGGGCATCCAATGCGCCCTCTCTTCCGCCGGCGCCAGAGGCATTCGTAGTTGCCAAAAAGGGTGTCTTGACATGGAAAATCCATTTCTTAAACGGGCTGCTGAGTTTCTGAGAGATCCCGAGGCCTTCCTCGCGATTGTGAGTCCTGAGCCAGCAAGGGTATATCTGGCGCCTCACGCGAACGATGCGCTGTACGACAGGCTCGTCCAAATACGAGGGACACCTGGAAGTGGCAAGACAACGCTGTCGCGATTGTTCGCTTATCCTACGCTCGCAACGCTGCTCCGGAACAAAGATCTTTCAAGCTATGGAGCCGTGCTCGGGACATTGGTGGAATGCCGCGCAATTGTAGATGATCAGCCGGCAATCCTATCTTGTCGGCTGCCGATGGAGACTGATTACCGAACGATTTGGGAGTTTCCGTACGACGAAGAGTTGAAACTCCGCCTGACAATCGCTCTCCTGCAATCTAGGGCCGTGCTGGGCTGGATTCGTGCGCTGCGAGAGTCGGCTGTCGATCTGTCCACGGTCAGGATCAAGCCTCGGAGTGATGCGACGGCCGCCCTTTCGGCGATAGGCGCTGAATCCGTCGACGAGCTCGTCGCAAGGGCGAGGACAGTCGAAGAGCGCATCTACAAGCTGGTCGGAGCACTCGTCACTCCGCCACTTGAAAGCGTTTCTCAGGATCTGCAGGACGCCTATCACCCCTTCGACGTCATAGAAGGCATTGCAGTCGGGCGTGGGTCTTCCGCCAGCCGACTCCGTCGAACGAACCCTCCGCCCGCTCGTAATCCTTGACGACGCCCATGTGCTTCATCCGACGCAATTGAAACGCCTTCAGGCCTGGCTGGCCAGGAGGGAGGTCCGAGTCTCGCGCTGGATCCTTAGCCGCATCGACGTCATGCATCCGACCGAAATGTTTGCTGCCGTTTCCGCGCCGGAGCCTCAACCAGAACTTCCAGGCATCACGTCCGGCCGGGACACGCTTAGACATAATGCTCCAGAGCGCCGGAAAGGACCGAGCTAAGTTCAGAGCCCGATTCCGCGAAATCGCAAAGGACATTTCTAGCCGCTATGTGAGGCAGATGCCGGTGTTCAACACCAGGAAATTGGAGAGTCTTTCGGACCTGTTGGAGACGGAGGCCCAACCCATCGCCAACTCGAAGATCAAGCGGCTGTCAGAAGAGGTGTCTGGGACACAGCAGAAGTTCAAAATCACGGCCAGTCGTCTAAAGGAGCTGACAGATATCGTCGAGTCCTACCGTCCGCAGGCGGGGGATCTTGATGAGGATGTCCGATTCGCGCTGGTTCGCATCCTCCTGCACCGTTACATGAAGCGGATACCTCAACAAGGTGTCCTGTATGCGGAAGCCGCCGATCCAGACCCCTCGCGGCCATTGCGAGTTGACGCACAACTTTCAGACGCTGCTCGCCTGGCCCTTTTCCACGAATTTGATCGTCCGTACTACTACGGCATGGAAGTGCTATGCGACTGCGGGTCTGAGAACACGGAGCAATTCTTACATCTGGCCGCCTGTCTGGTCGACGCAATCGCGGCCCGCCTGATACGGGGCACGATCGCTTCACTGGATGCACGGACGCAACACAAGCTGCTGAGGGACAAGGCGAAAGAAATCATGGGAAGGTGGGACTTTCCGGAGCGGCAAGCCGTGGAACAGGTCGTCACCGGTATCGCGACTGAGTGTCTCCGGGTCTCACTGTTGCCCAATGCCTGGATTGGGGCCGGCGCAAATGCGTACGGGATTCCGCAATCTGAGTTCGAAACTCTCGCGGCCAGTTATCCTGCCCTCGCCAGGGTCCTGCACTTTGGCCTAGCCTATAACGCACTTGCCCTAAATCCCAGATACCCCTGCAAGAACAAGGAGTGGTGTCTAATCGAACTCGGCGGGATTCCGATTCTTCGCTTCGGCCTAACGCTCAAACGAGGCGGTTTCATCGAAGGCTCCATCGACGAGCTCAAGCGGATGGTGGGCGAAAAATGAGAGACCAGATGCGGTGGGACCGGTGCATCAGCCTTCGTGGAATGGAGGTCAGCGAGTTTGCGGCCAATTACCTGGGCGCCGTCGGTCGAAGCGTCGTATTGATCGGTGGTGCTGGCTTTGATCCGCGGTCGACCCAGATTACGGAGATGCTGGCTCGCCACGTAAAGGGCATCAAGGCTCTTTTCATTCGTGAGGAGCGTCCTGGAGTCGGGCAGACAACCCTGCGGAGCCGCGCTGATGCGAATGCTGACCACATGAAGAAGTTGGTCAGCGAAAGCGACGTCGCGGCAATATCCGTCTTTGCCAATGACGGTGCGGTAATCGGCGGGAGAGAAGTCGCCAGGCTATTGTCCTCCCAGTCGTGGGCATCTGTGACAGACGTCGTGATCGATCTGAGTGCGTTGTCAAAGGGAATCGTGTTCCCTCTTGTGCGCTGCCTAATGGAGTCGCTTGATCAGCAGCGATTGCAGACGAATATTCATCTGATGGTATACGAGGACGCCGGCATGGATCAGAGCATTGTCGAAGTCGGCTGTGACCGTCCGAGCATGATGGCCGGATTCGAAGGCGCGTGGGGATTGGATGCCAGCCGCGATGCGGCCAAACTGTGGCTGCCGCAGCTGATCAAACGGCAACACCCGATACTCGACCGACTCCATCGCTTCCTCGCGCCGAATGACGTTTGCCCAATCCTGCCTTTCCCTGCGGAGAATCCTCGTCTGCCCGACGAATTGATTGATGAGTACCGCGATGAATTGATGAGCACGTGGTCCGTGGAACCGCGCGATATCGTCTACGCTCATGAACGCGACCCGCTGGATCTGTACCGGACCATCCTTCGGATCGATGGAGCTCGGCAGAGGGTATTCAGAGAAGTCGGAGGCTCCATGACGCTGCTTTCCCCGTTGGGCAGCAAGGTGCTCGCCCTAGGCGCACTCATGGCCGCCCTGGATCGTGACTTCCCGGTTGCCTACGTCGAGTCCATTGACTACGATGTAAGACCTGAGACGATAGAGAATATGGAACCCCGAGGAGAAATCGTTCACGTCTGGCTTCGTGGAGGCGCGGATGCGCAATAACGTGCTGATGTTTCAATCAGATACGGTGCCGGTCGTTGTGGGAACCGGTCTGATTGCGCTGGATGTAGTGCTCGACGAACGGACGAGACACGCCTCCCCGGTTGTGGGCGGGTGGTACCTGCGGAAATGTTCTCTCGATTTTGGCTTTTCTCGGTTGGAGATCTCTGCCAGTCTCCCGTTTAGCCAGAGACGCTGCTTCACGGCTGATCATTCGGGATTTGAAGAGGTGGGGAGTCGACGTCGAGTTTGTCTCCATTGCGCCGGCAAAGCCGGGACCAATCATCGTGCATCGAATTCGCGAGAATTCCGCAGGAGAGCCGTTCCACAGCTTTTCCCTCAACTGTCCCGATTGCGGGAGCCACCTTCCGTCCTACCGGCCTGTTCCCGCATCCTCTCTTGATGGGATACTTCCGCAAATCCCTAAGCCGAAGGTGTTCTTTGCAGATCGGGTGTCACGCGGCGTGATCACGTTGGCCCAGTCTCTCAGGGAGCGAGGAGCACTGATTGTCTTTGAGCCATCAGGCGTCTCAGATCCGTCCCAGTTCACTGAAATGCTCGCTTTGACGCATGTGCTGAAGTACTCGCAAGAGCGTCTGCCGGATCTGGAAATAGGCGTGGAAGTTCCATTGGTGATTGAGACTATGGGGCGCGGGGGCCTGCGGTACAGGAGCCGCCTGGGCGGTGCGAAGTCAAAAGGCTGGGTGCGGTGCGAGCCCTACAAGTTGAATCGGTACGTTGACACCGCCGGTGCCGGCGACTGGTGTACCGCTGGCATCCTGCACATCGTGGGGCGACACGGTGCGAAGGCCTTCAACCAGATCGGAACAACAAGGTTGCAGAGTGCAGTCTCTTTCGGCCAAGCTCTAGCAGCGTAGAATTGCGGATTTCACGGGGCGAGAGGCGGCATGTATTCGGTCTCGAAGGACGAATTCCAGCAGACGCTGCGCCAGATAATGGACCAGGGAAGCCACTCGATGCCCGACGAGGATGAGCCGAAGAAGGCCCTGAGCAAGGTGGTCCCCAGAGTATGCTCCGACTGCCGGGCCTCCGCGAGGACCCTGACCAGTGGACCACTGCTCCGCCTGCTGCACGGATAGTCAGGCTACCTCAAGCGACAGAAGGGATTCGGACACCCCGACGAACCATGATCGCGGCGGATCGGAGAAGAGGGCCGAAGACTGAAGCCAAGCGGCGCCAACGGAAGAATTTCGAGGAGGGTTGAGAAGGGGGCCACGCTCGCCGCCCTCTTCAAGAGAGGCTACCCTCAACATGAGTAGAAGTACATCAGGAATGGCATCACCGCTAAAGAGCAGCGCCATGATTGAAATCGCCCATGGCAACATCCTGGAAGCCGACGCCGAGGCGCTGGTGAACACCGTGAACTGCGTTGGCGTTATGGGAAAAGGCCTGGCACTTCAGTTCAAGCAAGCTTTTCCGGCGAACTTCAAGGCTTATGAATCTGCGTGCCGGGCGCATGAGGTCGTGCCAGGAAGCATGTTCACCTTCGACAATGGCAAGCTCATCAAACCGCGGTACATCGTCAACTTCCCTACCAAGCGGCACTGGCGAGACAGATTCGCGAATCGAGGATATCCGGTCCGGGCTGAAGTCGCTCATCGAGGATGTCCGCCGGCTGGGCATCCGCTCGATTGCCGTACCGCCGCTTGGATGCGGGCTTGGCGGACTGAATTGGCGCGACGTCCGGCCGATGATCGAGAAGTCGTTCTCCGAATTGCCTGACGTGCGTGTGCTGTTGTTTCCGCCGTTAGGGGCGCCGGATGCCAAAATTGAACGTGGTTTGAAAATCGTTTGAGTTTGGCCGCCACGTTGAACAGTGCCGTCAACAAAGGCCACCCTGTCAACCGGAGAAACCGGAGAGTTCGCAAGCGAAATCCTCGGCCTCCGGGCTGAACCCTGGGGGTTGAGCTTGCCCCCGCTGCACATCTCGCGTCAAACCGGTGAGAGGTCGCGGCGCCGCAAAAACCTGCGGAATGTGGCGGATATCGGGCGAGGCGGAAGGGCGCTGCCGTCAAGAATTTCGCGGCCTGGAGTTGGTAGCGGAACAGGTATGGCTCCCCGGCATGGATTCGAACCACGATTCACGGCTCCAAAGGCCGCTGTCCTACCATTAGACGACCGGGGAATGTTCGGTGGGCGTCCTGCTTAGTGTAACGTTCCAGGAGCCTTAGCTGCAACGACCCCTATCCGCTCTGCTACAATCGGCCTGGAAGCCAATCTTGGCCGGTGCTGGGCACGGGCTTCAAACCCGTCGTGCGGTACTTTGTGCCGCGGGTGGGTTCGACCCCCACTGGCTTCCGCCAACTACATCCTCCCGGTTCCATGTGTACCGTGCCAGCCGCCGACACCTCCAAATCACCCATCCACCTGCCCAGTACTGTTCACTCGAATACTGAACTCTGACGCCGCAATCATACCGTTACCGCGGTTTTTGGCGTACCCTGTAATTAAGACATCGATTCGTAATGATCCGACGGCTTCTTCTCTATTTTCCGCCGGGAACCATCAATGGCTGGGTGCAATGGTTCCAAATCACCGCCGTGTGCACCGCAACCGTCGTGGAAGGCTTCGGCCGTAAAGGACGATTCTAATTGGGGAGTACCACTATGCCGAATGGCGCAAAAATGAGTGCTGCGCGGGAGATGGAAGATGCCCTCATGTACCTCCCGCGTAAAGGCGTTACGGATTACCGGAAAGGTCAAATCATCTTCGATGAGCACCAGCCGTCGAAGGGGCTGCACCTGGTAGTACAGGGGCGCGTCAAGGTCACCATGGCGCTCGATGACGGCACTCAGACCGTTGTCGATATCTTCACCACGGATGACTTTTTCGGTGAAAGCTCGCTGCTCGGCTCCGCTCACCACGCCGAGAGAGCGATGGCTCTCGACAATGTCACATTAATGTCCTGGAGCGGGCAGGAAATCGAGGAGCAGGTCGAACGTCAGCCCCGGCTGGGGATTGCGCTCGTGCAGATGCTCGTCAAGCGCGGTCTCGATTACGAGGAGCGGCTACAAAGCTTTGCCCTCGACAAAACGCCGGAACGCGTGATCCGGGCACTGCTGCGGTTCGCCGAGCGTCTCGGGACCCGCATGGAGGATGGCTCCGTCAAGATCCCGCCACTGACCCACCAGGTGATTTCCGAATACGTCGGGACATCCCGGGAGATCGTCACCTTTCAAATGAACCATCTCCGCCAGAAAGGGTTCCTGCGGTATTCCCGGAAGGGAATCCAAGTCTATGCGGATGCCCTGCGGGAGCATCTGCAGACGCAGACCCATCAGGCCGTCAGCTGGCCGAAGGCCGAGGAGAAGACGTTCGGCGCCGGGCCGTTTTAACTTCGGTGAACAGCCGGATACTGCCT
Source organism: Terriglobia bacterium (assembly GCA_963796675.1). GTDB lineage: Bacteria > Acidobacteriota > Terriglobia > Bryobacterales > Bryobacteraceae > CAWCDJ01. The sequence goes on along the minus strand of CAWCMS010000002.1, from coordinate 1,164,756 downwards.
AAATTCAGGATTAAAAACGATTTACACGTCGCTGCCGCTCGGGTACATTGAGACTGAACTCCCCGGGGGCAGCCATGAATCTGTACCGTACGTTGGCGCTGGCCGCTCTGGCCGGCATCCTGATCTTGAGCGCGACTACCGCGGATCGCTCCAGCGATTCCGGAAGCGGTGCGGCCGGAGCGCCGGTACTGAAACCGTCGGAACCATCGGATAGCGTACTGGTGACACTGCCCGGCCCGCGGGTCCAACCCACGCCGCCTAAGCCGGTGCCGCCGCCGCCCACGCCCGATCCGGAGCCGGTCGCTCCCGCGGTTACTTCTGGACCTGTTTCGTCCGCCGTCTGGAAACAGCCGGCCTCCAAAGACGAAGCTCGCCCGCTGCTGAAACGGGCCCCCCAACCGATCTTTCCTGCGGATTTTCAAAAGGATAGCGCTGTCTTCTGCCAGGGACGCATTGGACAGTGGAGCAAACCCGATGCCTACAACCTGCTCGGCGACGCCCTCCGCGAACGTCCCGCCTTCTCCGATGACAAGACCGAGAACGGGCGCATCTATGCCTTCTCCGACCCGACCGGGCGGTACCGCGCACTGGAGCTCGACTTTGCCGCCGATACCGGCCTGCTCCGCACGGTCTTCGTCTATCCGTGGAGCCTGACGTGGATCGAATGCCGCCAGCTATGGGGCGCCAAAGTGAGCGCCGCGGCCGCCGAAAATGGGCGAAAGTTCTATTCCTATCTGAACCACCGCCTGGACGTGCTGGTAGATCCCACCGGCAAGGTCGTGAGCCTCGGTTTCTACTGAAACGTCCACTTTTTTGAGCTCTTCGTAACCCCGGAACGGCGGCCCACGTTTAATTCATAGGACCACGAAGCGCCCCGTGTGGCGTATAGTGTACCAATAGAGGAGTTGTCGGCAATGAAACGTCGATGCGCTTTACCGGTGGCAATTGCGGCGGCGCTTAGCCTTTTGGCTTCGGGCGCCTTCGCCGGAGATAAGGACAAGAAAAACGATCCGGACGCCATCGGAGACCGCGATGTCGGCAAAGGCGTCAACTTCTATTCGCTGGAGAAGGAAATCGCCCTCGGCAAGCAGTTGGCGCAGGAAGTGGAGCGCCAGGCCAAGATTGTGGACGACCCGATCATCGCGGAATACGTGAACCGGCTCGGCCAGAACCTGGTGCGGAATTCCGACGCCAAAGTGCCGTTCACCATCAAGGTGCTCGATTCGGAAGAGGTCAACGCCTTCGCGCTGCCCGGCGGATTCTTCTTCGTCAACTCCGGGCTCATCCTCAAGGCCGACAACGAAGCCGAACTCGCCGGAGTCATGGCCCACGAAATCGCGCACGTTGCCGCCCGCCACGGCACGAGGCAGGCCACCCGCGGCGAGCTGGTCAATATCGCGTCCATTCCTGCTCATTTTCATGGGCGGCTGGACCGGATATGCGATCCGCCAGGGCGCCAGTCTGGCCATCCCGATGGGCTTCCTGACCTTCTCGCGCGGCATGGAGCGCGAGGCGGATTATCTGGGCCTTCAGTACATGTATAAGTCCGGGTATGATCCCACGGCTTTCGTGGATTTCTTCGAGAAAATCGAATCGCTGGAAAAGCGCAAGCCCGGCTCGATTTCGAAAGTCTTCTCGACCCACCCGATGACCGACGACCGCATCAAGGCCGCCCAGGACGAGATTCAGAAAATCCTGGCGCCGAAGCCTGAGTATGTCGTCAACACTTCGGAGTTCAACGATGTGAAGGGGCGGCTTGCCATGTTGCACAACCGCCGCAAGGTCGATACGGATGATCCGAGCCGTCCGCGTCTGCGGCGGGCTCCCGGTAGCGGTACCGGACCGGCCGATGCTAACGACGACGGCTCGAAGCCGAAGACCGATTCCGACGAGCGGCCCACGCTGAAACGCCGGGACCCCAACAACAACGACAACTAGCTGGTTTTACTCATACCTGAGCGCGCGCACCGGGTCGATCTCCGCGGCCCGGCGCGCGGGCAAGTAGCACGCCGAAAGACTCACCACCAGCAGCGCGACCGCTACGCCGGCCGATGTGGCCGCACTGAACTTGCCCACCGTCCCCATTCCCGCGGCCAGCATCGGCGCGACTGCGATCGATGCGCCTCCGCCAATCACGATGCCGGCCGACGCCAAAGCCAGCCCCTGACGCAGGACCAGCCGCAGCACGTCCCATTTCGTGGCGCCGATCGCCATCCGCACGCCGAGTTCGGGAATCCTGCGGCTCACCGAGTAGGCGATCAGGCCGTACAGCCCGGCCGTCGCCATGATCATGCCGAGCAGCCCCACCGCGGTCACCATCTGAAGGAACTGCAGCCAAGTCACGGCGGCGCGCTGGTCCACCAGGTACGCCACGGTGCGGAGATTGAAGACCGGGAGATTAGCGTCGAGTGCACTCACCAGTCGGCGCAACGGCGCCGCCAGTTCCGCCGGATCTCCCGCCGATTCGACGATCATGGTCATGGACGGCCGGCGATGCTGTTCGTACGGCAGATAGACATAGGAAGATGGCGCCTCATTGGCCACCAGGTAACGGCCCGTCCGTGCGATGCCGACCACTTCAGCATCCACGCCGCGAATTTGGAGCCGCTTGCCCAAAGGCTCTTGATTCGGCCAGTAGGTCTCCGCGAAATGCTGATTGACGATGGCGACCCGCCGCGAGCCCTGCCGGTCGCCGGGTCCGAACGCGCGGCCGCGCACAATCGCCACTCCCATCGTCTGGAAGTAATTCCAATCGACTGCCCCGCCGAATACCGCGGCGGACTCCTGTCCCTTGGTGAAGCGGTAGCCTTCCGGAACCACCGTCAGGCCGGACTGCCGGGGCGCGAGCGGCAGCGATTCCGCCAGCGTCACCGATCGCACGCCCGCCAGCTCCCGTGCGCCCTCGGTCAGCTTCCGGTAGAAGTTGTAGGACTGGTCCGCCGAATAGCGCAGCGAGGGAGGATTGGTGTCGAAGCTGATGCGGTGATCGGTCCGGAAGCCCGGGTCGAAGAAGCGCATCTGGCGGAACGCATCCACGAACATCCCTACCGCCACCAGCAGCACCATTGCGAGGGCGACCTGGCCCGTCACCAACAGATTCCGGCCGATGGTTCGCCGCCCGCCTCCTGTCGCCGTGCCGGTGGCCCTGAGCGCCGGAATCAGCGAAGGCCGCACCGTTTGGATCGCCGGCACCAAGCCGAACAGAGCCGCGCTCACCAGAGCCGTCGCGATGCTGAAGAGCACCACGCGCGCGTCCATTTGCACGCCCAGAATCGACGGAATATCGCTCGGGACGGACATCGTATTGAAGAAGAGAACTCCGCCGTAAGCCACGGCGAGGCCTCCGAGGCCCCCCAGAAGTGCCACCAGCAGGCTCTCGGTCAATAACTGCCGCACCAGGCGCAGCCTCCCGGCGCCGATGGCGAGCCGTATGGCCATTTCGCGGCCGCGAGCAGTCGCGCGCGCCAGCAGCAGGTTGGCCACGTTGCTGCACGCGATGAGCAGCACCAGAGAAGTCAGACTCAGCATCATCGTCGCCATCGAGAGAAGCTGCGGGCTCTGCTGGATCCGCAGCTCCAATTCGGTGCGCAGAGCGAAGCGGCGATTGCCGTTCTCTTTCGGATATTGGCGCGCAAGATTGCCGCCGATGGCAGTGAGTTCGGCCTGGGCCGAAGCCCGGGACACGCCCGGCCGCAGCCGTCCGCGCACGTTGAGGTCGCGGCGGCTGCGATCCTCGAGCGGATCGGCCGCGGCCGCCTCCAGCCGCTGCGACATGGCGAGCGGCACATAGATCGAAGGCCGCACGAAACGGTCGAGTCCTGTGAAACCCTTGGGCGTCACGCCGATGATCGTGAACTCCACACCGTTGATCCGGAGGCGGCGGCCTATGGCGGCCGGATCGGCGGAATACTCGGTTTGCCAGAATTCGTAGCTCAGGACGGCGACCGGCTGGCCGGGTGGCAATCCTTCGGACGGCAGGAACGCGCGGCCTCGCGACGGTGCGACCTCGAGAGCCGGGAAGAAGTTATCGCTTACCAGCGCGGCCAAACGCATGCGGGGCGGGGAAGCCGGCTCCGAAGCCGCGCCCACTGCCGCCGTCCGGTAAGTCGCGATGCCAGTGAAGGATCGGCTGCTGGCCCGCACGTCCCGATAATCCGGGTACGACATGCCTTCGAATGGATTCCCCGGCGTGCTGTTCGAAAAGTTCAGCACCTCCGACGGACGGGTCACCGGGAGCGGGTGAAAGATCAGGGCGTCCGCAAAACTGAAGACCGCTCCGTTCACCCCGATACCGCCGGCGAGCGACAGCACGGCAACCGCGACGAAACCGGGTTGCCGGCGGAGAGTGCGAAGCGCGTAGCGCACGTCCGCCCAAATGCCGTCGAACGCGGTCCAATGCCACGCCTGCCGTGCGTTTTCCGCCGCCAGCGTCAGGTTGCCAAGCTCGCGGCGATCCGCCATGAGTGCCAGGGATTCCAGTTCCTGCCGCATGGATTCTTCTTCCATGCGACGCCGTGAGGGCAAGAGGTACTTCCACTTATGCCAAAACATCGAACGCCCCAATATGATGACAGTCTATATGAAGACGTCCGATACTACAAGAGAATCTATTCGCCGAGCTTTTTCCGTGTGAACGGTCTCGCAAATGCCGCCGGCGGATTGTGGGCGGTGACCAGGGAAGCCTTGCGATACTCCGCGGTGGCCTTCTCACGATCGCCGAGCTTCTCGTAAGTCATGCCCAGCAGGCACTGAATGAACGGATCGTCGGTGTTGGCCTTCAGGAGATCGGCGAGCGCGGTCTGATAGTCGGCAAAATAGTAGGCCACGTAGCCGGTCAGATACGGCAGGAAGGCGGACTGCTGGCGGTACAACTGCGCGTCCGCGGTTTCGATCTCCGAGAGCGCGGCCTTGGCCGCGGCGACGTGCTTCGCCGCTTCCAGGCGATTGCCGCGGCGGGCGGCCAGGCGGGCTAGGGCGTGCTCGGTGCGGAATTCCCAAAGGGCCTTCCGGCCGGCGGAGATGCCGGGTTCCTTCAAGCCGGCTTCGCCTCCGGCGCGGTACCACTTATCTGCCGCCGCGAAATCGCCGGAGTCGATGCAGACCCGCGCGGCTTCGTTGGCCATCTCGCCCTGCTGATAGAACGCATTGCCCGGTTCGGCCGCCTCACGAGTCTTCCAGTAATCGAACACCATCTGCTCGTACTTGACGGTATTCCCGCAATCGCCATCGAAGGCGTAGGACATCGCCATGGCTCGCCGGGCATTCGCTTTGGCCTGCGCATCGGGTGCCGCGTCGATAGCCTTCTGGAAGTAACGGCGCGCCTCGGTGCCCTTACCCATAAGGTCGAGAACGGTCCCGGCGGCATTGTTGGCTGCGACTGAATCCGGAGACTTCTCCAGCTCCTCGCTACAGACCGCGAGCGCTTCTTCGAGCTTCCCCTCGTGCAGCAGAGGTTGCGCTTTCCGCTGCCATTCGGTCTGCGGCCCGAAACCTCGACCCGGTTGCGCGGAAGCGATTCCCGCGACACACAGGGTCGCCAGTATCGAACAGAGAATTCCTCTGAGCATGGGTGGAATTATCGCACAAAGAAAAAAGGGCAGGCCTTGGAAGGCCTGCCCTTTGGTCGTACGTCTGCTGTCTTTGCTCAGAAGTGAAGCCGGAGACCGAACTCCATCTGCCGCGGCGAATTCGCCTGGCCGGTGACCACGCCGAAGCTGGCCGGGCTGTCGAGGTTGAGGCCTGGTGTGGACGGCTGGAAGTGGTTCAGCACGTTGGTGATCTGGACGCTAAAGGTGGCGCCCACGCGCTCTTTCCAGCTGAAGTCCTTGGTGATCTGCGCGTCCACGTTAAAGGTCGGGAAGCCGCGCAGCACACCGTTGCCGCCGCCGTTGGTGTCGTAACCGAGGATGAGGCGCCGGAACTCGCCATAGACGGTATTGGGATCGCTGAAGATGTTGATTCCCGAACCGCCCTTGGTCGCGTTTCCGTTGACGCCGGCTCCGCTCGCCACCGTTACGTTGTAGTTCGCCGAATTACCGCCCGTGAACGCCGAAATCAGCGGCGCATTTTCGTGGCCGTTGGTGTTGCCCGAGCTGCAATTGATTTCGCCGAACGACTGGCAGTTAGTGTTGGCGCCGCCGCTCACGCTGACTGCCAGCGGAGCGCCGCTCTGCGCCGTGAACAACGGCGAGAAGTTCCATCCGCCCAGCACCTGCTTCATCAGGCCGCCGCGGTGGATGAGGCTGTTCGTGCTCCAGTACATCGTCAGGTTGTAGACGAACCGGATATCGAACGGCTGCGTGCCGTACATCGAGTGGATGTTCCACGGATCGAGCACAGTGTAGGAGCTGGTGGACTGCGTGTAGGCGCCGGTGCCGAGCGAACGGTTCCAGGTGAAGTTGGAGACCGCCGTCAGGCCGTGCCAATCGCGGAACTTGAACGAGAAGAACGCGCCGTTGTAGTTCGACCAGCCCGTGCTGTTGATCAGCTCGAAGGAGGAGATCTGGGCTTGGCCGCCGTTCAGCGCGGAACTCGGCATGGTGCGGCCGAGCGTCCAGGAGCTGAGCTTGCTCATCGCCGCCCACATGTCGTACACGCGGGTGGTGGTGATGTTGGACTTCTGCGAAGTGGCGATCATTGCGGTGCAACTCGAGTAGCCGGTGCAATTGCCGCCGAAAGCCGATTCGAAGAACGGCTGGGATTGTACAGCCGCCGGAGTGACACCCTGTGCGAGTTGCCAGTACACGTTCGAGAACGCTTGCGCGAAGCTCTGGCCACCCAGCGTGGTCATGTACGGAACCGCGTCGATGTTGGTCTCCTGAAACTCGTTGCGGAGGAGGCGGCCAATGTAGCCGACTTCGAAGCTCATGTGACTCGAAAGCTCGCGCTGGATCGTCAGGTCGAACTGGTCCGAACGGTTCGGCTTCAGGTTCGGATCGAGGCCCGAACCGTCGCCCGCTGCAGCGTTCGTGCCGCCCGGATAATAGGGCTGAACCAGGTTCGTGGAGACAGAAGGCAGCGGAGCGACGTTCCCGTCGGCGCCGATGCGGAAGGCCGTAGACGGATTGGCGCCGCCCGGGCCCAGGCACGAGTTTCCGTTGACCGGCGTATTGACCGCGCCAATGCAGGATACGGCCTGTCCCAGACCGGTGCCGAGCAGCGGCACGAGCACCAGGTTGACACCGTTCAAGCGGCCGTAGATACGGCTGTAGCCGCCGCGAACCACCGTCTTACCGTTCCCGATCAGCTTGCCCAGAATGCCGCTATCGGCGTGGGGAGTCCAGGCCACTGCTACGCGCGGGCTGAAGGCGCCGTAGAACGGATTGAACGGATACTTGTTGCCATTGCCGACGTTCCCTACCGTGGCAAATCCGACCACTGGATTGTAAGTCGGGCTGGAAGTCTGACCGGACTGTGCCGCCCGCTGCCGCGCTGCCATGTAGGACTCGATGCTGATCGCGCTGCCGGATTGGTCGACCAACTGCACCTGCTTGCCGTTGATTTCATACGGCGGCATTTCGATCTGGTAGCTCATGCCGTAAGTCATGGTGAAGGTCGGCTTCATATGCCAGGTGTCGCTGTAATACATGCTGTAGTACGGGATCACGCTCTGGTCATACATGAAGGATCCAGCGGGCTGCAGGGCCAGATTCTGTCCAGCGCGTGTGTACAGCATCTGGGGCTGCGAAACAATACCCAGCACGTCGTTGTACAGCGTGTTGTAGGTGGTGAGCTGGCTGGAGGGAACGCCCGCCGGGACGTAATTGCTCGGCAGTGTCACGCCCGATCCGGAGTTAATCTGATACACCGGCGAGTTCATGATGCCGACACCGTTGTCATTGCGCAGGTGATAGTCGTAATCGCGCTGGTAGGTGCCGCCGAACTGGAACAGGTGGTTGCCCTTGATCATCGTCAGATCGTCGCGGATCAGCTTATCCTGGCCGTCCCAGAAGCGCTGTCTAGCGTCCTGTGCATCCACGTTGTAGGGGATGAGCGAATTCGAGCTGTCGGCGTTGATTTCGAGAGCGCCGCCAAGGCCCGGCAACTGCGGCGGGGCGGCGGACGTGCTCCACTGCCAGAAGTTGCGCAGGTAATTGAAGCGGAAATCGTTGGTGATGGTCGGGGTAAGGCTCGAAGTCAGGCCGGCTACCCAGTAGGAGGGCTGCTGCGGCCGGATGGCCTTCGCCGAATAAGTGCCCAAAGTATCTCCCGACAGTACGCCGCCCATATCGGTCTGCACGCTCGAAAGCTGCGTCAGCTTGTAATCGCGGTAGCTCACGAAGAAGCGGTGCTTGTCGCTGAAATCGTGATCGATGCGGGTTACGTAGATGTTGGAGCTCAGGGGCAGCTTTACGGTTCCCAGGTAGCCCTGCGTATTCACGGTGTCGCCGGCCTGCGGGTCGTTCGGCAGCGGCATCTGCTTGTTCCAGATCTGTGACACCACCGGGCTCAAACCCAGACCACGCGGATCGCAGCTTCCAGTTGGGCAAACCGCCGGATTGTAAGTCACGCCGTTATAGGTCACGGGTGTCGGGTTCAGGTTGTACGCCTGATATTTGCCGCTCGAATCCAGCACCTGGATCACGCCCAACCGCAAGAGCGGAGTGGGGACCTGGCGCTCGATGGTGGACACCTGCGGATAGCGGCGTCCTTCGTAGTTGAAGAAGAAATAGGTCTTTCCGCCGAGGAACGGCTTCGGCAGGAGCTCCCCGCCCAAAGACGCTCCAAAGCGGTTCTGGTGGCTGATCGGCACCGGTGTGGCCGCGCCGTTCACCAGCGTGTGGTTGTTCTTCCATTGGTTGGCCGCGCCGTCGTTGGTGGAGAAGTAATACTCGTACGCCGAACCATGGAACTGGTTGGTGCCGCGCTTGGTGACCATGGCCACCTGCCCGCCCGCCGCGCCGTTGAAGTCGGCCGTCTGGTTATTGGTGCCAACCTTGAATTCTTCGATACTTTCAATGGGGGTCGGCATGACGCCGGAAGGCGTGCCGCCCGTGCCGCCCGCGGTGTTGCCGCTGGCATTCGTGTACACGGCATAATTGCCGTCCATGTCGGAGGAGTTGTTGCCGCCGTCCAACTGGTACATGTTCTGGTCGGCCACCGCGCCGGCCACCTGGCCTGTCGGCAGTACGCCGGGCTGTAGCGTATAGAACGCATTCGCGTCGCGTCCGAGTGTCGGCAGGCTGGCGAGCTGCATTCCGGTGATGGTCTGTCCGACCGTCGCGTTCATCGTCTGCAGTTCCGCGCCGACGGCGGCGGAAACTTCCACCGTGGTGGTGGTTGCGCCGACTTCGAGTGTTGCGTTAATCGTGAGCGCGATTCCGACCGACACCTGCTGATGGCTCACTTTGTATGCCGTGAAGCCCTGCTTGGTGACGGTGATGTCATAGACGCCGGATGTAACGGCGACGAAAATGTACCGCCCGTTCTCATTCGTTACGGTGGTTTGTGTCGAGCTCGTCGCGGCGTCGGTAATCTTCACCTCCGCTCCCGCGATGGCTGCTTTTTGCTGATCGGTTACCAGTCCGGCTACGGTCCCTGTTGAAGTCACCTGCGAGTGGGCGGGTGCTGTCATTAATAACAGCAGTCCGGCCAACATAGCGGTGCAGCCGAAGCGGATTCTGAAACTACCCCTGAAGCGCATACTCCTCCTTGCAGATTGATGAAGCGGCGAAACTGGTGCTGAAGAATAGCTGCCTGTACAATTCGTCGAGTACCGATGCAACGCTGAGTGTATCCCCTGCCCGGTGCTAACCTTGCCCGCTCAAAATCGGCCGGCAAAGGTCTTCACGTAGTATTTAGGTATTGGGCAATTCTACGGCTGTCGAAACGCCCAAGTCAAGAGATGCGACATTAAAAGATTTGATCGAGCAGATTATGGCGGCTATCGGGAATTAGACAGGCATTAGGCGAATCCGAGCTGCCGGACCGCGTCGCCTGCGCCCCGCAGGTTTGCCAGCTTCATTTCGGAGTACTTCCTGGAAAGGATTACGCCGTCGGCGCCTCCGCGAAACGCAGCAATCACCGCGTCTCTCGTTCCCTCTGGCGAAGACTTGCTGGAATTTGCAGCAGTGGGGATGTCGATATCGATGCCGGGCCAGAGCTTCGTTTGGCTCCCCTCGAGCGCTTCCGCGTGCCCGTTTGGCTTCCCGGTAGACGTAGTCGGCGGAGAGGCCCGAGCCCGCGATCTCATCAAGCCGTTTCTCGCCCGCGTAGTCCATCACCCGGTAGTGGAAGTCCAGCAACTCCTGGCCGGGAACATCTCCATATATGGTGTGCCCGACGCTGCGGATATAACCGGCCATCCGCTCGCCTCCGCAGTTGTGGTACATCACCATCTTCAGGAAATCCGAGTAGGCGTGCAGTTCGGAGAGATCCTGCTCCGCCCGGTAGATCGGACTGAAGGAGTTGTTGTGCCAGATGTGCCAGCCGATCCCCAGTTCCGGCTTGACTTCTTTTACGCTGCCGGTACATTGCGGCATAGGTCTCGCGCAGGCTGTCGGTCCACAGCATCTCCCATGCCAGCAGCTCCGGATAACGCAGCATCAGCCGCCACAACTCGACGTAATACCCGTCCACGGGGCGCCTGCCTTGGCGGGCGCGATCCACAAACTGAGATCAGCGCTTCGAAGCCCTGGCGCGCGCGCTCCGGGTCGATGCCGCGATCGCGCGCCTTCTTCTCGCAGTGAGGGCAAAAGCAGGTGACCGAGCCCGGATCGCGCGGCGCGCCGCCGTGTGAGGCGCCCAGCACATTGGCGAACGCCCCCTGCCGCTCCGAGCCCCACATGATGCCGTCGATCTCGTAGGACCGCGCGTAATCCTCCACCATCCCCAGCAGCCAGTTGCGGTAGTTGGGATTGTTGAAGCAGAGCGTGTTGGCGTTGCGCCCGCGGAAGGTCTGCTCCTGTGCCTGCTCGATCCCCGGCACGTCGCCGCGCCAGACGTCTTCGAACCAGCAGATGGTCTTCATTCCGCGCTTGCGGGCGGAAGGAAGCACGGCCTCGAGCACGTCGTAATCGCCGAATTCGGGCGCGCGGAAATTGCTGAATCGAGGTGTCGCGGAAATACTGCGGATGGATGCGCGTGTACGAGCCGCCGTGAAACGTTCCCGCATCGTACTCCTGTTTGCCGTGGTCGGGCAGCGGCTGGCCGGGCAGCTGCCGGCCGGCGATGCCGCGCCCATAGGTGAATGTGGCGACGAAAAGGGTATTGATGTGGGCCGCCTCCTGAAAGAGGTCGAGCACCGGCTCGACGCCCTCGTCGACGAATGACACGGCGCCCACCTGGATCCCGATCATTCGTGGCTTGGCCGGGGCCTGCTCGCCCCGTGCAGCGGCTGCCAGCGCACCGGCGGCCGTATTCTGAAGGAAACTCCGGCGGTCCATAGGAATCTTGATCCTAGCGGATTCGGAACTCGCCGGGAAGCCGGAAGTTCAGAAACGCGAGAGCGCCTTGCGCGCGAGTTTTTCCGCCACAGCGGCCACCTCGGCCGGTTCGCCGAAGCCGAGCACCGAAACCAGCAGGCACTCGTGCTCGCCAAGGATGTGCAGTTGCGTGCCCGCCCCCGGGATATCGACGAAGAACGCGCGCGGGCCGATGCCTTCGGCCATGCGGAAAGAGGCTTCGGGCACGAGTTTCTTCATGCTATCCATCTCGTTGCGGATGTCCGGCATGCCACCCACCCGCTCGATCACCAGGCTTACCAGGCCGTGCGCCGTCGCGTAATCGCAGCTCGATTCCGCGCCCGCGGTCGTTTCGGCGCCCTCGTTGACCGTCCGGCCGAGCGCGTCGATCACTTCCGCGCGGGTAATGGCGCGGCAAGCGGTAATCGGTCGCGGGCAGGGAAGGGGTGCGCGGAGCCACCGAGTGGCCGCCGTTCGCGGCATTCGAAGAGAGCAGCAGTAAAAGGAGCGGGAGCACGTCTCCATTACACCGGGTGACGGAGCGTCCAACAAGACGAGGACGTACCTTGAACCGTTCTAGTACAAATTCGCTTTTTGGCGATCTATTTCAGCACCAGTACCGCGAGCCGCGCGTCGGTTTCGATGTTGTCGCCGGTGGCGTTCTGCCCGTGCTGCGGGACATTCGGGCGGTCCACCAGTTCCACCGACCGCACCTTGCCCGTGAACAGCAGGTCATTGACGACTTTGGCACGCTCGCGATCGATCTGCGAATCGATGCGATGGATGAAGGTGCGGTGCTCTTCCGAGAAGCTGATTCCGGTATCGTGCGTGGCCGCGACGGCCCATACCGGCAGCCCCATGTATTTCGATGGACGCAGCCACACGCGCAGGTGATGCCGCCGGGCGAACGTATTGTTCAGTTTCTCGAAGACGATATCGGGCGGCTTGCCGTCGAGCATCAGGATGGAAACCGGGGCCTCTTTGTAGCCGCGGTCTTCGGCCAGCGCCTTGAGCGTTTCGAACTTCGCCCCGCTGCTGAGACCCGCGGCCACGCTCCAGCCGGCCGCCGCGAAGATCTGCCGCACCTGCTCTTCCGTGCCGACCAGCATGAGGTTGGTGATGTCCGACGGTTTCGGCGGATCTTGCGCCACGGTCTGAAACGGCTCCGCGGCCACCAGTTTCACCAGCGCCGCCTCGTCGGCGACCGGTTGCAACTGCGCGGCCGGGCCCGGTGAACTCGGCCCCTTCACCGCGAGCGGTGCGGTGAGCTTCATGGTCATATCCACGCCCGCATCGTAAGTGATGTCGCTCTCGGCCGATTTCAGGACTGCGCTTTTCGCGGTATTGAGGAGATCGGCGAAACCGGCATATTTCTCCGCGACCTTGCTGATACCGGCATCGAGCTTCCCGGTGATCGTCTCCGAGGCGAGGATCCCGTTGATCTGCCCCTGGTCGTCGATCTTCTCCCGGGCATTGTCGATCCCGGAAACGTGTGCGCCGATGGTGTACTTCCCGCCGCCGAAGTCGAGGCCGGTGAACGAGAGCAGCAGCGTGGAGCGCTCGTCGCCCTTCGACGACTGGCCGACCTTTTCCACTTTGCCGTGCACCGCAGCCCCCGCGGGGATGACGAACTGGCCATTGATCATCACCGGCGAGAGCACTTCGGCCTCCACTGCGTCGTTAGCTTTCGACGAGGTCGTGGAGATTTTCGTTTTGAGCCGGATATCGATTTCCGTGCCTGCGGGAATGTTGATGGCGGCCGCCGCGGCCGATGCCAGCAGCAGAACCGCAAAGCTACTTCTCAGAAATTTCGGTAACGGGCCCATCGACGTCCTCGATTCGCAACACCAGACGTTTGCGCGATTCGAGCACCGAAACCGGAACCTCGAACCGCGCCGCGACCATTCGGTCCTCCAAGCTGTGAGCAGGAATATTCTCCTCCGTCACCAGGGTGCGGTTGAATTTCTGCCCAAGCAGCGGCAGCCCGTCGAACAGCCTCTGGGCATCCATCTCGGATACCGTGCTGCCCTCCGCCGTGCGGCCGTCGGGCATCTCCAATATCACCGTGACCGTCCGGACCACGAAGCGCACATACGAGGGATTCGCGAACCGGAAGTCGATCACAGCCACCGAGCTATGCTCGTCAAGCGGAGCCGTGCGGACCTTCAGCATCTTGCCGGTCAGCTCGACGCGTGCTCCGCGCTGCATAAACAGAATGATGCCGACGGCCACCGCGATCACCGCGATCCCGATGGCGAACGTTGCGGCAAAACGATTGCGCATTTATTTCTCCCGAAATCTTCAGGACAACTCGCCGACGATTCGCAGGATCTCTTCCATCGAAGTGTGCGCTGCCTGGATCAGGGTGCCGTCGAAGATGTGCGTTTCCAGGCCTACCTTGTACTTGTAGCCGTCGCGCTCCAGAGCCTGGAAAATGGCCTTCCAGTCTTCTTTTTCGGGGCTCGACGGCATGACGCCCTTGCCCTTGATCTGCAGGTTCAACATCCGCTTCTTGGGCAGCAGCGCGTAGCCGTCCGGGTAGGAGGTCTCCTTGCCGTAGGCGTTGTGCGGATCCCAGTTGAAGCCAACCCACTTCGAAGAAATCTGCTTCATGATCCCGGCCAGTTCGGCCGAGGTCGCAACGTTCTGCGAACCCTCGTTTTCGATCAGCAGAAATACCTTTTCCTTTTCGGCCACCGCCGCCATCTCGCCGCCGATGGTCTCGGCGACGCGCGGGAAGACCGATTCCGGCTCCGCGATGCGGCTGCCCGTGAATACCCGCAGCTTGTCGCACGCCCATGATCTGAGCGCAGCGGATCGCTTTGTGCAGATCCTCCATGCGGCGGTCCCAGCGCGCCTTTTCCGAGGCCTGGCGCCGCTCCCGGCCTTCCGGCGTTTCCGGGCGGCGGCGCACCGGTTCCATCCCGGGCCAGGCGAATTTCAGCAGGCTGGTATTGACGAAGGAGACCTTCAGCCCCTCGTGCTGGAACCGCAGGGCATCGGCGCGAATCTCCGCCTCCGGCAGTTCGAAGTACTCCTGGCGCTTCGCCGCGCGGCGGTCGCGGATTTCGACGAAGCTCAGTCCGTACTGGTGCGCGAACGCGATGGACTCATCGGTAGTGTTGCCGATCTCGTCGGTGATCGCGCTGATATGAGACTTGTCGAAACGGCTGCGCGCCCATACGGTTCCGGCGGCACAGGCCGCACTGGCGGCGAGCATCTCTCTCCTGGTCATAGATTTATTGTAATAGAGGGTATGGAGTGGACGAGCGGCTCGGGGAAGAAGATCCTCCTCCAGGAGGGTGACATCACACGCGTAGCGGCGGATGCCATTGTCAACGCGGCCAATTCGGCGCTTGCGGGAGGCGGCGGCGTGGATGGCGCGATCCACCGCGCCGGAGGCCCGGAGATCATGCGGGAATTGGACGGCATCCGCGCACGAATCGGCCGCTGCCCTACCGGCAGCGCGGTGCCGACTGCGGCCGGACGCCTGCCCGCGCAATACGTCTTTCATGCGGTCGGGCCGGTCTATCGCGGTGGCGCCCACGGCGAGCCGGACCTGCTGGCCTCCTGCTACCGGACCTGCCTCCAACTCGCAGCTGATCATGGCGTCCGCACCATCAGCTTTCCCGCCATCAGCACCGGAATCTACGGCTACCCCGCGGAACCGGCCGCGCGAATCGCCCTACGCGAGGTCAAGCAGCATCTTTCGGTGGGGGAGACCACGGTCGAAACGGTAATTTTTGTGCTCTTCGGCAAGGTCGCTTACGATGTGTACGCGGCACTGCTCCAAGAGGCGATCTAATCTAAGAAGAATGAGGAAGTTCGACAGCCTTTCGGAACGGGAAATTCTGGCGCTTGCGATTTCCCTCGAAGAAGAAGATGAGCGTGTTTACGCGGACTATGCCGAAGGGATGCGGGAAAGTTTTCCCGGTTCGGCGGCCCTGTTCGAGGGCATGCGCGACGAAGAGGCGGGGCACCGCCGCCGGCTGATCGAACTCTACCAGTCGCGCTTTGGCGTACATATTCCGCTCATCCGCCGCCAGGACGTCCGCGGCTTTGTGCAGCGCCGGCCCGTCTGGCTGGTCCGTCCGCTGCAACTCGATGCCGTCCGCAAACAGGCCAGCGCCATGGAGGCCGAAGTCCGGCGCTTTTACGAGCGCGCCGCGCAGCGCACCCAGGACGCGGGCATCCGCCAGTTGCTCGACGATCTCGCAGCCGAGGAGCGCCACCACGAGTACCGGGCCGAAACCCTCGAGCGCGAAGTGCTGCAACCGGAAGTCAAAGAGGAAGAAGAGTACGCGCGGCGCCGCCTCTTCGTTCTGCAGGTGGTGCAGCCTGGCCTGGCCGGTCTGATGGACGGCTCCGTTTCGACGCTCGCGCCGGTCTTTGCGGCGGCGCTCGCCACGCGCAGCAGCCACGACGCGTTCGTGGTCGGACTGGCGGCGTCCCTGGGAGCAGGCATCAGCATGGGCTTCGCCGAGGCACTCTCTGACGATGGCTCACTGACCGGGAGGGGGCACCCGTGGGTGCGGGGCGTCATCTGCGGCCTGATGACGACGCTCGGCGGCATCGGCCACACCCTGCCGTTCCTGATCGCGAACTTTCACGCGGCCCTGGTCGCCGCGATCTTCGTGGTGCTGATCGAACTGGGGGTGATCACTTGGATCCGCCAGCATTATATGGAGACTCCGCCGCTATCCGCCGCCATCCAGGTATGTCTCGGTGGCGCACTGGTCTTCCTCACCGGAATCCTCATCGGCAGTTCCTAGCGGGTAGGACTCTCGTACTCTCTTCGGAGAACGCCCGCGTGTTTCTGCACAAGTCAGGGCGCCCTGCGCGAGTTCTTAACGAAATTTCACAGAGAAATCTCGCCAACACGGGAACCAATCAGGTTGGACGGTGCTATATTTGCTTCTCTAGGCACCGCCGTCGGACACAAAACGATGCACTATAATTGTCGGGACTGTACGCGGCTTTGGAATGAATATGCCCTCGCGACCAGACATTACCTGAAGGTCGAGGGCCGCCTCCAGATGGCGCAGGATTCCCGCGACGAAGTCGCAGTTGCTGAACTCTCTCCCGTTTTTCATCGTGCCGAAGAAGAACGGACACGGCTGCGCCGGGAGATCGCCCGCCACGAGAGCAGGGCCACCGAGCGGGTGGACGCCGCTCCGGCCTAGGGAAACCCCTGATTCAGAGCAAAAGGTCCTCTTCGTCCGAAGCTCCGCGGGTTGCCGACCGTGTGCGCAGCGACGGCTTGTCGGCGTTCGCAAAATCCCCCGCCTTTTCACTGGCTGAGCCAATGTCCTGGGCGCCCGACTGCTCCAGAATGTTCTTCGCACGCTTGACCCAGTGAGTGTCGTCGCAGTGGACCGAGAGCAGCACGCCCCCTTCGCGGATCCGCCCTTCGTAGCGCTTCGCCTCGTATTCGGGAATGCCGAGCCCGACCATTCCGCCGATCAATCCGCCGAGCGTACCCACGGCGCCGGCGCCGGCCAGCGCCGCTACAATCGGGCCCGCGGCAATCAACGGTCCTACTCCGGGAATCGCCAGCGCGCCGATTCCAGTCAGCCAGCCCAGCATTCCTCCCGCGATTCCGCCCGCCACTCCGCCGGTAGCGGCTCCTTCGGGGGCCTTGGTATTTTTTTCATGCGCAAGGTCCTTGGTGCCCTGATTTTCGGGGAGCAGCACAGAGATGTCCGTGCCGCGAAAACCTCCAACGCGAAGGCTCAACACCGCCTCCTCTACAGCGAGATGATCAGGATAGATACCGAATACCGCTGTGTTTTTGCCTGACATGTTCGATCCTCAACTTTCCGGCCGGTGTGCGTTCCGGCGCAGTCCCTAGTCGCAAGGTTCGTGCCACGGGGTCCCGTCGATGCCGCGGTTCTGTGACATCGCGCACTGGGCAGCCGTGTAGGGATAGAATTGGAGATTCGATTCCACAAGGGAGAATCCGATCCATGAAGAATCCTTCTCGCCGCAGATTTCTGGGCACCGCCGCCGGCATCGCCGGATTGAGCGCGTTTGAGGCTACGCCCGCCTCCGCCGTTATCGAACCCGCTCCGTGGGGAATCAAGCTGGGAGTCGCCACCTACTCCTTTCGCAATTTCGATCGGGCCAAGACGATCGAAATGATTCAAAGCCTGAAGACGCCGTGGGTCAGCATCAAGGATGTCCACCTGAAACAGGACCTCACGCCCGAACAGTGGGAGGCGGGCCGCAAGGAGTTCGAGGCCGCCGGTCTCCACATCATGAGCGGCGGCAACGTCGACATGACCAAGGACACCACCGTCGAGCAACTGCGCCACCACTTCGAATATGCC
Organism: Terriglobia bacterium; assembly: GCA_963796675.1. Classification (GTDB taxonomy): domain Bacteria; phylum Acidobacteriota; class Terriglobia; order Bryobacterales; family Bryobacteraceae; genus CAWCDJ01. Next base: position 1,147,025 of record CAWCMS010000002.1, on the reverse strand, counting down.
AGGTACACGGGCATGCCGATGATGGTCTGCGCGCCGACCCATGCCAACATCAAGATGGTGGAGTCGCTGGTGAAGGAATACAACATCAAGATCGCGATCCACAACCACGGCCCCGAGGACAAGCATTTCCCGACGCCGCAATCGGTACTCGAAGTGGTGCGCAAGCTCGATCCGCGCTGCGGTCTTTGCATGGATGTCGGCCATAGCGCACGCACCGGCGTCGACCTGGTTAAGACGATTGCCGAAGCCGGCGACCGGCTCCTCGATATGCACGTGAAGGATCTGGCGGACCTGCGGGTGAAAGAGAGCCAGTGCGACGTCGGTGACGGCAAGATCCCGTTCCCCCAGATTTTCAAACAGCTCAAGAAGATGAATTACCAGGGCTGCGTCAACCTGGAATACGAGATCAACGGAAAGGATCCGCTTCCGGGCATGCAGCGTTCGTTCAGCTACATGCGCGGCGTTCTGGCCGGTCTGGCCGCGGCATAGGTCGCATGCACAATCTCAAAATCGGTGCCACCGGGGAGATGCAGTTGCTGGTCACCGCCGACGTGGCGATCAGTTTTCTCGAAGTGGAAGAGGCGCGGGTCCTCTCGACGCCCCAGATGATCCGGTATATGGAGTGGACGTCCCGGAATCTGGCGTTTCCGCTGCTCGACTCCGGCTACGATACCGTCGGCACCAAGGTCAACATCAGTCACTTGGCCGCCGCACCCATCGGCGCGGTGGTCAACTTCCAGTCCGAAATCATCGAGGTGGAAGACCGGCGCATCCAGTTTCGGGTATCTGCCCGGACCGCGCAGGACTTGATCGGCGAAGGCACGCACGAACGCGGCATCATCAACATCGCGAAGTTCGCCGCCCGCCTGGCGGAAAAGAAGTCGCGCTTACAGAGCTAGGCTCGCCCTTCCAATCCAGGTACCACCCCACACAGCCGGGGTGTCTCCAGCCACAAAGGGTCTGGCTTTGGTAGACGTGCTATGGTAGACTCCCTGCCAAGACAAAATGTGGCGGATTTTCGGAGCGCGCAAGAGGGAAGCGGACTTGGAAGAGGAGCTGCAATCCCATATCGATCTCGAAGCCGCACGGCTTGAAGCGGAGGGGATGGGCAGGGAAGAGGCCGCCATCCGGGCGCGGCGCGAGTTCGGCAGCCGTGCGCTGATCGCCGAAGTTACGCGCGATTCCTGGGGCGCGCGATGGTTGACCGGCGTGCATCAGGATCTGGAATATGCGGTGCGCTCCGGAAGGAGAAGTCCCGTCTTCGGTGCGGCGGTGTCTCTCGCTGGCCCTGGGATCGGCGCGGCGCCGTGATCTTCAGCATCGCCGACACGGTCTATCTTCGTCCGCTGCCATATCCTGCTTCCCACCAACTGATGTTCGTGGCGATGCGGCTCTTCCATCTCGACATGGTGCTCTCGCCCGATTACGTGGCATGGCGCGGCGACCACTCCGCTTTCCTCGAACTGGCCGCCATGCAGTTCCACGGAGGCAATCCGGCGACCTTGGGCGGCGAGGATCCGATCGAGGTGCGGGTCACGCGAGTCTCTTATAATTTCGTCACTACGCTCGGCGTTCCTCCCGCGATCGGCCGCAACTTCGAACCAAACGAAGAACTGCCCAATTCCCCGCGGGCCGCCCTCCTCACCGATCCCCTCTGGCGGACGCGCTTTCGCTCCCGAGCAGACATCGTGGGCAGTAGCATCGCGCTCGATGGAGTCGCCTACGAGGTCATCGGCATCCTGCCGCCGTCGTTCGTGATGCCGCTGGGCGTTCCCACCGACATCCTGACCACGCTTCCGATCGCGCCGGGGATGGGTCATCACGACCGTAGCCTGGCAACCTGGACCGTTATCGGCAGGTTACGCTCCGGCGTGACCGAAGGGCAGGCATTGGCCAACGTTCAATCTCTGTTTGCCGCGAGCAAGGCCGATGCGCCCGAGATTTTCCGCAATGACGTTTCGGTAATGGTCGAGCCCTTGCAGCGTCGCATGGCGGGGGACGCCCGCACCCTGCTGCTGGTGTTGGCCGGCGCCGTGGGATGCCTGCTGCTGATCGCCTGCGCGAATGTAGCGAACCTCCTGCTGGCGCGTTGGAGCGCGCGCTCCCGCGAGTTGGCGGTACGCGCCGCGATCGGTGCGCAGAGGGGCCGCCTGGTGCGCCAACTCCTGACCGAAACGGGGTTGTACTGCGCGGCGGGGACCATGGCAGGCATGTTGCTGATGGTGATCGGCCTGCGCGCAGTCGTCCACTTTGCCGCGGGTTCGCTGCCCCGGCTGAATGAAGTCAGGGCGGACGGTCGCGTCTTCGCGATCGCGCTCGGAGTGTCCCTGCTGACCATGCTTCTGTTCGGCGTGTTGCCCGCCTTGCGTGCCGGATGTGTCGACGTGCAGGCTGTGCTCCAACACGCCGGGCGTCCGGGAATGAGCGGCGGCCATCGGGGTGCGCGGCGCACGCTGGTAGCGGGCGAGGTAGCGCTCTCCGTCATGCTCCTCTGGGGCGCGGTGCTGCTGCTGCAAACGTTGTGGCGGATCGAGCACGATCACCTGGGCTTCGCGCCCGGGCATACCCTCAGCGTCTCCATTCCGTTGCGAGGGCCGACGGTGGAGGCCGCCCGCCGCAAATCGCTCACCGAATCCGTGCTCGAGAGCATCCGAAGGATTCCGGGGACGGAGGCCGCCGCCTGGGGAGAATGCACGCCTCTCACCGGTGGCTCGGTGGGAGTTACTTTCACCCGCAGCGACCGGCCCCTGCCGAAGGCTTGGGACCGCGGCGATACCGTCTTGGGCTGCGCCGTGGGGCCCGAGTATTTTCAAGCTTCCGGAGTGCGCCTGCTGCGCGGTCGCGCCTTCTCCGAAGCCGACTTCGATCATCCACGGACGTTGGCGGTCGTCAACGAGTCGCTGGCCCGCCAGTATTTTCCCGGCGAAGACCCGATCGGACGCCAGATCGACGGCCGCCGCAACGGCGGCTGGAAGACCGTCATCGGCGTGGTGGCAGACTCCAAAAATCGCGGTCTGAACCAGCCACCCGCCCCGCAGATGTTTCTCAATGACCTGGTGCTGTTTCCGGGATCGGATGTGGCCTTCGTGGTGCGCTATGCAGGCGACCAGTCGCTATTCGCCGGCGCGCTGCGCGCGCGGCTTCGAGAGATCGATCCGGCCCTGCTCGCGAATTTCGAGACCCTCGATCAAGCCATCGGACGCATGTCGGCCGGCGCGCGGTTCAACGGTTTGCTATTGAGCAGCTTTGCCGCCATGGCGTTTCTGATGGCGGTCATCGGCGTCTATGGCGTCCTTGCTTTCGCGGTGGCCCAGCGTACGCACGAGATCGGAATTCGCATGGCCCTCGGCGCAGGTTCCTGGCGCGTCCAGGGGCTCGTACTGAAGGAAGCGGTAGCCATGCTGGCCATCGGGACCGGGCTCGGGCTGGCGCTCTCCCTGGCCGCCGGCCGCTACCTGAAAACGCTGCTCTACGACATCAGCGCGACCGACGTTCGGACTTATATGGCGGTGGTTATTGCAATTGGAGTTGGAGCCCTGGCGGCTGCCTGGGTTCCCGCAAGGAGGGCGGCTTCACTCGATCCAGCGATTACGTCGAGATTGCTGACCGAAGGTCGTGTCAGACCGTAGTCGATGCAGGCCGGTAGGGCCGGAAAATATCTTTGCTTTCGGGCTTGCGCGCAACCGGCGTATCCTTGGCGCTCATCTCGCGATGATAAAACGCCAGGATCGCGCCCTCGTCGTAATCAATTGCCCGTGCGTACTGTCGGATATAGCTAGTGTTGTAAATTCCACCAGGCAGCTTCCGGAAGTCGCCCTGCTCGATTGCCTGAAGCGACCGGACACTGATCTTCGTAGATTCTGCGATCTCTTCCAGGGAAATGCCGCGATTGCGCCGAATCGTGGCCAAGCCTAGTACGCTGTTTTCCTCTTGCATCGACAGGTAGCTTTCCGGCAGGGCCAGGGAAGGCTGGGAAGGCCCGGCGCGGCATCGGTATCTAAGCTCACACTATAACATTACTTACGCCTCTGTTAAACTCTTTTTTCATGGGCATTTGCCGCCGGGAATTTAACGCCTGCCTGGCGGGAGCCGTAGCCGCCAGGCTGCTCCCCGCAGCAGTGACGCGCCCTAAACTACTGGTTCTAGTAGTACTACAGCAGTTTCGCACCGACTACCTGGGGCTCCTTCGCTCGCGACTCGCCCCAGGTGGACTGCGTCTGCTCCTCGAAAAAGGTGCGGTCTATTACGATTGCCGCAACCTGGCATCCACTTTTCCGGCCGCCAGCATCGCCACCCTCGCCACCGGTGCCTGGCCGGCCCAACACGGCATCATCGCCGACAACTGGTACGACCGCGCTCTCCGCAAGGTGGTGCGCGGCACCGAAGAGGACCTGCTGGCCACTACGCTCTCGGCACAGATTCTGGAGGAAAACGGCACCAGCGTCACCGTGGTGGGGCTCGACGAAACGCCCGCCGCCTTAGCCGCCGGTTCCCCGGACGCCCGCATCTACTGGATGGACGGGGAAGGCCAAATGGCCACCCGCGGAGAAGTGCCCGGCTGGCTCGCCGGATATAACAGCCAGAACCTGGTCGAACGCTTCCACGGCGCCAAGTGGCTGGCGATCGGCGCGCGGTCCGATGCCCCCTCGCTGCGTGTCCTCAACTGGTCCAAGGACAATCCGCAGGATTTCATGTCCCTCTACCGTTCCTCGCCGTTTGCCCTCAGCTCGCAGTTCGATTTCGTCACCGAACTGATTACCCGCGAGCGGCTCGGCCAGGGTGACGCGCTCGATTTCCTCTGCATCCTGGCCGGGTCGTCGGAACTCCTGGGTTACGAAACCGGCGCTGACGGTCCCCTGATGGACCAGATGATCTTGCAGATGGATCGCCGGCTCGAGATCCTCATCGGGCAACTCACTAAGGCGCTCGGCGAGAACGGTTTCAACCTGGTAGTGGTAGGCGGCCACGGCGCTCCGCCGGCCCCCGATACCGACCTCCGGGACGCTCGCGTGGTGAACGGCGAGATGCTCGCGCAGGCGGTGGATGCCGTCCTCCTGGCGCGCGGCGCCGGCCGCGTCGAACGGTACATCTACCCCTTCTTCTATCTGGACACCACCAGGTTGGTGGACCCCGATCGCGCCCGCCTGGTTGCCGCCCGCGCCGCGCTCGAGCATCCCGCGGTGTCGGGCTACTACGCCCTGGGCGGCGCGGCTTCGGTCGACAACGACTGGGTCGTGCGTTTCCGCAACAGCTTCAATCCGGAGCGATCCGGCGACTTCATGGTCTCCTACCGCCCCGAACGCATCGAGCTTTACGGCCAGAACCGCGGCATCTCTTATGGTTCTTTGTACAACTACGATGTGCAGGTGCCGCTGCTGCTCTATGGCCCGCAGTTCCGGCCCGGTGTTTACCGGCGGCCTGTGGCATCGACCGATCTCGCGCCGACGCTCGCTCAGGTGATCGGCGTGGGGAGCCCTTCGTCCTCGACCGGGCGAGCGCTCGCCGAGGCCCTGGCCGAATGAGACTCGAAGTCTCGCTGTGCGGCATCACGCTGCACAACCCCGTGCTGGCTGCCTCCGGCACGTTCGCTTACGGGCTGGAGTTCGCCGATCAGGTCGATCTGAACCTGCTCGGCGGCTTCGTGGTGAAGGGGCTCTCGCGAGAACCGATCGAAGGCAACCCGGCCCCTCGGCTCTACGAGACGGCTTCGGGAATGATGAACTCGGTGGGGCTGCAGAACATCGGTGTCCGCGCCTTTGTCCGTGACAAACTGCCGGAGCTTGCCAAGCTGCGGACCGCGGTTTTCGCGAACGTCTTCGGCCACCAGACCGACGATTACGTAGAGGTGGTGCGGGTGCTCGAAGATCACCCCGGCCTCGCGGGCTATGAGTTGAACGTCTCGTGCCCCAACACGAAACACGGCGGCATCTTCTTTTCGAGCGATCCGGCGCTGCTCGCCGAGGTGATTACGGCGGTGAAGCAGGTGGCGCGGCGGCCGGTGATCGTAAAGCTTTCGCCGAACGTCAGTGCTATCGAACCTCTGGCGCGAGCCGCGGATTCGGCCGGGGCCGATGCGCTTTCGCTAGTCAACACCTTCATTGCGCTGGCGGTGGATGCCCGCACGCGGCGCCCGCGGATCGGCGCCGGTTTCGGCGGACTCTCCGGCCCTGCCATCAAGCCGATCGCACTGCGGATGGTCTACCAGGCGGCGCTCGCGGTCAAGATTCCAGTGATCGGGATGGGCGGGATCGCGTCCGGTGAAGACGCCGCCGAGTTCCTGATTGCCGGCGCCCACGCCGTTGAGGTGGGAACCGCGACCTTTTCGGATCCGCGCTCGCCTTTGCGAGTCGCGCAGGAACTCGAGGCGTTCCTCAAGCGGGAGCGAATCGCGAGCGTTACCGAGCTGATCGGCACGCTCAAAATGTAGACGGCTTCTTCTCCTCGATCATCGCGCGCAGTCCCGCGATTTCGCGCTTCAACTTCTTCTGCCGCGCGAGCATCATCAGGACGTAGACCACCAGGATCAGCCACGCCATGATCAGGCCATAGCTCAGAAACTCGTAGTTCCGTTGCAGGCGCGCCATTTCGCGGGCCACGTCGTCGGCGGAATATTGGGCAAGAAGGTAGAGCATCGGAAACTCCTCAGAAGGCATGCGCCGTACGGCGCAGCGAATCGATTTCGCGCTGGGCCGCTTCCTGCCGCAGCCGGACCACTGTCAGGATCACGCCGAACAGCACCATGGCCAGCATGTTGCGCAGGAAGACCACCATCCAATCGTGCGGGAAACTGCCGCCGCCCCAGAACACGGGCTGCGGATGCTGCGTCCGCCACCACTTGATGGAGAAGATGACGATGGGCACGTCGATGAACGCGAAGATCGAAAAGACCGCGGCAAACGTGGCGCGCTGCGTGGGCTCTTCGATGGCGCGCCGCAGCATCAGGTACCCGGCATAGAGCAGCCAGCAAACCAGGGCCGAAGTCAGGCGCGCGTCCCAGGTCCACCAGATGCCCCAGATGATGCGCCCCCAGATTGAGCCGGTCACCAGGTTGGCCGCCAGAAACGCCAGTCCCACCTCCGTGACCGAGACCGCCAGTGCGTCGTACTTGAAATTCCGGGTGATCAGGAACATGATGCTGCCGAGCAGTGCGACGAACGAGCATGCCATGGCCGTGATGGCGACTGGAACGTGGAAGAAGATGATCTTGAAGATGGCCCCCTGGTTGACCTCCTGCGGCAGTTGCGCCATGACGTAAATGTCCCAGGCCAGGAGCGCCACCACTACCACTCCCAGCGCATAAAGAACTTTCTCGGTCAGACTCATTTTTTCCGCGCTGCTGACCTGTGTTTTGCTGCTCACCTGCACTTTGCTACTCATCCGATACCTCCCCCTACACTAACCTGGCAGTCTGCTGAAGAACGCTTGGCCACAGATGAACGCAGATAAACCCAGGTTGACGAGCAATTGCTTATCTGTGTTCATCTGCGTTGATCTGTGGCCTCTTTCAGCATCCTGCTAGCCTACTAATACCGTCTCCACCAACACCAAGGACGCGGCTGTATACACCACGTCGAAACCAATCAGCATCTTCAGCCAGCGTCGTTCGCCGGGCCGATGCCCGTGCCGGCCACCAGCGCGGCGGTCAACTGCATCGCGCCCATCAGCGCCGGCACCAGAATCGGATATGTCAACATCGGCAGCATCACTTCCCGCAGCCGGATGTTCACTGTCAGCGCGCTGAAAATCGTGCCGATGATCGTCATCCCCCACGTTCCCAGCGCCATCACTATCAGCAACTGCCCCAGATGCGCCGTGATCGAAGACGTCACGTTGTTGAAGATCGCAAACACCGGCAGAGCGACCAGCTCCACCGCGAACACCAGGATATAGTTGGCCAGTGCCTTGCCGAGAAACAGCGCGCTCCCCGATATCGGCGCGGCGATCAGCGCGTCCAGGCAATCGTTCGGGATCTCCCGCGCGAAGCTGCGATTCAAAATCAGCGTCCCCGCAAAGGCAAACACAATCCACAACAGCCCGCCCGAAATCTCGCGCGTCATTTCGCTCTCGGGATCGAACGCGAAACTGAACATCAGCAGGATCACCATCGCGAAGGCCAGCGACGCGTTGATGGCCTCCTTGGTGCGGAACTCGGCGCGCAGGTCCTTGACCGCTACGACCAGGGCCAGACGGAAAAAGTGCATCAACCCTCGCCGTACCGCGCATAGACGTAACCCGGATCGGCCGCCATCTCCGGCGTGCACGGGCCGTCGAATGCCACATGGCCGCGATTTAGCAGCGCAACGTGCGTGGCGAGCTCGAGGGCTTCCCGCAACTGGTGGGTCGACATCACGATGGTTTTTCCGGAGGCCAGCGCCTCGCGCAACAACTCCTGCAGCACCGCAATGGCCCGGTCGTCGAGCGCCGTAAAGGGCTCGTCCAGCAGCAGCACCGAAGGTTCATGCAGAAATGCCCGCGCCACCGCCAGCCGCTGCCGCATGCCGCGCGAAAACTCCCGCACCAGGCCGTCGCGCACCCGCGCCAGGCCTGTCCGCTCCAGCCACGCCATGGCCGCGCGCTGCGGATCCGGAAGTTCGTACAGGCGGCCGTAGAGTACCAGATTTTCGAATGCCGAAAGCTCGTCGTAGACCGAAATGCCGTGGCCGATGAACCCCATCCGGCGGCGCGCCGCCGTGTCGCGGGGCGGGTTGCCGAAAATCGTGATCTTGCCGCGCCCGGGCCGCGAGAATCCCGCCACGGTACGGAGCAGCGTGGTCTTACCCGCGCCGTTGCGGCCGATCAGCGCCAGGCACGCGCCCGCTTCCGCGGTGAGCTTGACGTCGCGCAGGGCAGGATAGTCCCCGTAAAACTTCCAGACGCCGTCAATTGCGACCGCGTTCATTCGACTCCTTAGCGCGGTAGAGCAGCGCGAAGCCCAGCGCCAGAATGCCCAGCGTCAGCACCAGAATCACTTTGACCTGCCCGTAGATCTTCGGCATGATCTGTTCGATTCCGGGGCCGCTGCTGTCCGGTTGATCGCTCGCGCTGCTATCGGCGGTGGCGGCCGGCGCTTCCGTGCCGGTGAGCTGGATCTTGTAGCTCGTCGCTACCAGGCCGTAGATGTGCGCCTGCGTTCGCGGCTCCGTGCCGAGATCGTTGAGATGGTCGGCGGTCAGCGTAATGCCGGCGGGCGTAATCAGGTAGGTATTCTCGTCCTTCGTGACGATCTTGCCTTCGTATGCCGTGCCCTGCGTGTAGGGAACCGTGTAGTTCAAATCGATCTGGGTCTGGCCCGGCTTGATTTCGAACTTCGCGGCATAAACATCGGGACGCCCGGCCTTATCGGTCGGGACCGGCACCGACATGCCCGCGCCATCGGGAGCGGTGGCCTTCGCCTCCACGTTTCCGTTGGCGCCCTTCGGCAGATAGAACTGGACCGTTCCAGCGGCAGGATTAGACCAGGTCTGGTTGCCGGGATTCTCCACCACGAACGTCTCGTTGATCGTCATCTGCCCGTTGCCCGGCTGAAACAGCAGCATGTGTTTCGAGACCTTCGCTTCGCCCGGCTGCTTCGATGCATCGTAGACGGTGACAGTGAAGCCCGTGGTCGGACTACCCGGCGGCATGAAGTGATTGTAGGTGACGCCTTCCCGTTCCACCCGGACGATCGAGGGTCCCTGTCCGCCCGCATCCTGATTGAAGCTGAAGCTGCCCTGGGCGTCCGTATTCACGTGGGCCACCGGCTGCATGCCGCCCTGGCCGAACTTGTACAGCGTGACCTCGGCGGCGGCTTGCGGCTTGCCGGTGGTCCCGTTCTGGACGGTACCGGTGACCGCGGCCGACGCAATGGCCGCCGCGAAGAGCGTAATGAAACCGAATCGCGCGATCATAGGGCCACCTTCATGGGCTTGCCGCACTCGCCGCAGAATTTCAGATCCTGCGGGAACTTCGCTCCGCACGAGTCGCAAACAAAGCCGGAGGTCGCGGCAGCGGGCACGGCGGCCGCCTTCGCTTTCAGAGCGGCCTTCGGGGCAGGAGGCGGCGTGGCTACCGGAGAACCCAGTTCGGCCTTCAGCTTGTCGACCTCGGCCAGTACCTGCGCGAGTTCCCTTTGCAGGTCCTTCTTAGTGCTCTGGTAGTCGGCGTCTGAAAGCTTGCCGACGCGATACTCGAACTGCAGATCGCGCAGATTTTCGTAGATGGCCGCTTTGCGGTCATCCAGATGGCGAAACGGCGATTCCGGCTCCGGAACCGGCAGATCCTTGGGACGCACCCCCAGGATGAATGCGATCACGGCGATCGCGACGATACACGTAATGACGATGATCACCTGTTCACTCTAAGTTGGCCAGGTCTTTTTCGATCTGGTCTTTGTACTTCTCGAGGGCCGGGTCGTCGATCTCCACCGGTCCGACTTCGGTGAGCGGCGCCGGCTTGCGGTACTTGCGGATGAACAGCAGGATGATGACCAGGCCCAGGCCGACCGAGGCATAGGGAATGATCCAGCCGAACGCGTTGGGCGGCGCCAGGTAGATGCCCGCGCCATAGTCGCGGACGAACGCCTGGATAATCTGCTCATCGGACATGCCGACCGCCTGCATGCGCGCGATCCGCTCCTTGGCAGGCTTGGAGAACGAGCACTCCAGCATGCTGCAGGTCGCTACCGAATCCTTGCATCCGCACTGGCATTGCAGCCGCGCGGCCACCCGCCGAACGTCCGTACTCGGCTTCTCCGCCACGGTCTGCGCCAGAGCGGCCACGGCCACGAGAGCGGCGGCGATGCTAATTCTGAACCGGGACATTTTTCTTGGTATAACCCACAACCGAAGTCCGGGCGTACTGCATTTTCACTTTGCTCGGCACCAGGCAGATAAACGTGCCGCCGATCAGCACCAGGCCGCCCACCCAGATCCACGACACCAGCGGGAACACATAAGCCTGAATCACCGCGCGCTGATTGTCGTCCGACATGCCGCCGAAATTCAGGTAGAGATCTTCGTTCGGCCGCTGCCGGATCCCGACCTCGGATGTCCCCTGGCGGCTGGCCGTGTAGAAACGCTTCTCGGGTTCGAGCGTTCCCAGTTCCTCGCCGTTCTTGAACACCTGCATGGTGGCACGGTGCCACTGATAGTTCGTGCTCTCGCCCTCCTGCAGGTTCACCATCTTGAGCGTATAGGCGCCGACGGTCATGCTGTCGCCCTTGTTCAACTCTTTCACCTCGCTCTTATTGAAAGCGTGTCCGGTGAAGCCGACGAACATCAGCACGATTCCCATGTGGACCAGGTACCCGCCATAGCGCCGCGTATTGCGGTGCGTCAGTTCAATCGTCGCCGCCAGCAGGTTGGTCTGATTCTTGGCTGCGATCGACCGGCCGCCCTTGTAGAACTCGATGATCACCGTAAGTGCCACGAACAGGCAGAAGCCGAACGAGATCAATGCGTAGAAGTTCCGCATCCCGGCCGCCAGCAGTCCGGCCACCAGAACCAGCGAGGCGATCCCCGGCCACTGGAAGTTGCGCCGCAGGCTATCCGTCGAGGTGCGGCGCCACGCAAACAGCGGACCGACTCCGGTCAGGAAGAGCAGGAACAGCCCGATCGGCACCATCAGCCGGTTGTACCAATCGGCGTCGAGTGAAATCTTGTCGCCGGTCACCGCTTCGGAGATCACCGGGAACAGCGTGCCCCACAGCACCGCGAAGCAACTTGCCAGCAGGATCAGGTTGTTAAACAGGAAGCTCGATTCGCGCGAGACCACCGCTTCGAGCTGCGATTCGCTCTTCAGGTAGTCCAGCCGGTCGAGAATCAGCCACACCGTGGCCGCGATGCCGATGGCCAGGAACGTCACGAAATACTTGCCGATTTCCGACCGCGCGAACGCATGCACGGATTGCACCACGCCCGATCGCGTCAGGAACGTCCCCAGGATGCAAAGGAAGAAGGTGGCCGAAACCAGTACGATGTTCCAGACCTTCATCATGCCCTTCTTTTCCTGCATCATCACCGAGTGCAGAAACGCCGTGCCGCTCAGCCAGGGGAGCAGGGAAGCGTTTTCCACCGGATCCCAGCCCCAGTAGCCGCCCCATCCGAGCACGTGGTAGGCCCAGGCCGCGCCCAGCATGATGCCGGTGCTTTGGAACAGCCAGGTCACCAGCGTCCAGCGGCGGGTCGTGTGGATCCAGCCCTCGCCCGGTTGCCGCGTGATCAGCGAGCCGATCGCGAAGGCGAACGGCACCGCGAATCCCACGTAACCCAGGTAAAGCATCGGAGGGTGAATTGCCATTGCCGGATATTGCAGCAGGGGGCTTAACCCGTTGCCGTCCGGCACCGCCACGATCAGCTTGTCGGTAGCCAGCATCTGGAACGGGTTGGCGATGAAATTATTGAGGAGGAGGAAAAAAGCCTGCACGGCCGAGAGGATCGCGACCACCCACGGCATAAAGTCGCGGTGACGGCGCCGGTTGGTGAAGACCACGACCGTGGCGTAGGTCGAAAGCAGCCAGCTCCAGAAGAGCAGCGAGCCTTCCTGCCCACCCCACCATGCCGCGAACTTGTAGAGGATCGGCATCGTGCGGTTGCTGTGTTCCGCCACATAGGAGAAGCGGAAGTCGCCGGTCATCAGGGCGTAGACCAGGATGCCCGCGGCCAGCGTGATCAGCGCCCACACCGAATAGACCGCGCGTTCGCCGCTAACTGAAAGAAAAGGCTTGTTTTTGACCCGGCCGACTACGCAGGCCACCGTGGCATAGATCGCCACACAGAAGGCCAGAAGGATGGCCAACGAGCCGAGATTTTCCATAACCCCCTCTAGATACTGCTTTTTCCGCTATTGATATTGGCGGGCGTCTGTGCCCCGGGCAACTGCCCCGGCTTGGCTTCATACTTCGATGCACATTTCGCCTGAATCTTGGACGCGCGGAACACGCCATCTCTTCCCAGTTTTCCGTCCGCCAGAGCCTGCGCGCCGTCTTTGAAGGTATCGGGCAGGGGATCGGTGCCGGTGTAGGCAACCTTCAACCTCTGCTTATCCTGTATCAGCACAAAGACCACCTGGTCGCCCGTCCGTTGGATCGACCCGGACTCCACATCGCCCGCCACCCGAAGACGCGCGCTGTAGGCCTTGTCCCCCATCTTGGACACCTCGGGGATCGTCTTGTAGTAGGTTTGGGTCTCTTTCATGCTGGCGGTGGCCAGCCACACCAGAGTCCCGATTACGACCACGATTAACGCGGCGAACTTTCCGTACTTGCGCATTCTGGCGTCCCTCTGAAAGAACCAGTATAGCTCGAAAGATTTGAGGTATATTCAGACACTTTTGACTTTTTTGTGGGAATCCTCCACATACCCGCAGATGAGGGGATAACCAGGGAACCCCCGGATTCCAAGCTCGTGAAACGATAAGATAAAAAATCTGACGGGACCTGTCGAATTCGGCCCCCGTCGCGCGACTAACTGATGGAGGAATGGACATGCAGTATATCCACGACATCAAAGTTGCCTTCCGCTCGCTCTCCAACGCGAAGGGGCTTTCGATCACGGTGATCCTGACGCTGGCGCTCGGCATCGGAGCCAATGCCGCGATCTTCACGCTTGTGCGGGGCGTGCTGCTGCGGCCGCTGGTGAACCGCAATGAGGACCGGCTGATCTACATCCGCCAAAGCGCTCCCGGCCTCAGCGTCGAGAACGCCGACTTCTCCGTTCCGGAGATCGACGACCTTCGCGCCGCCGTCAAAAGTGTGAGCGAGTTCGGCGACTTCTCCACCATCGGGTTTTCCATGATCGGTCTCGGGGAGCCGCGTGAAGTGCAGGCTGGCGTCGTCGACGGATCCTACTTCGAGGTGATGGGCCTGCGGCCGGTGCTCGGCCGCCTGCTCGATGCGCGCGACGACGGCCCCCGTGCAGCCGGCGCTGTGGTCCTGACCTACCGCTTCTGGACCAATGTCCTCAAGAATGACCCGTCGGTGCTCGGAAAGACGATCCGGCTCAGTTCCCGCTCCGCCACCATCGTCGGTGTGCTGGAACCTTCGATCCCTTACCCGGCGGAAACCGAAATCATCGCGAACATCGTGACCAGCCCGCACCATCTTTCGGCCACGATGGTGACGGGCCGCGTCCATCGCATGACGGAGCTCTTCGGCAGGCTGGCTCCGGGAGCCACTCTCGAATCCGCACGCGCCGAACTCCGGGCGGTCCACGGCGCGATGATCAGGCAGCACCCGGAGGCGTATCCGCCCAGAGCCGACTTTCGCATCGATGCCCGGCTGTTACGCGACCAGATCACCGCTCGTGCAAGGACGGTCCTTTGGGTCCTGCTGGCGGCATCTGTGCTCGTCTTTATCATTGCGTGTTCCAACGTCGCCAACCTGATTCTGGCGCGGACCGTCCGCCGCGAGGGCGAGCTCGCCATCCGGGCGGCGCTCGGAGCCGGTACCGCGGCCCTTCGCCGCACGCTGCTGGCCGAGACGCTGCTGCTTTGCGGCGCGGGCGCTGCTCTGGGAGTGTTGATCGCTCGCCCGATGGTGGCGCTGCTGGCCCGCTATGCGGCCCGCTTTTCGGTCCGCGCGCTCGATCTCACGGTAGATTCCAGCATGCTGTGGGTGGGCGCCGGGCTGGCGATTGCCGCAGCCGTCTTTCTGGCGTTTATCCCGCGCCTGCCAACGTCTTCTCATGGATTCGGCTCTGCGAGCTCCGGCGTTCGCGTCACCGGCGCGGCCGGACGCCGCCAGCGCGTCTTCGCAGTCACCCAGATCGCTGCTTCGTTTGTCCTGCTGGCCGGCGCCAGCATGCTGCTCAAAACGCTGCTCACACTTCAGGCAGCGCAGACCGGCCTGGACATCCAACACGTGCTTGCCATCAACGTCCCGGTGGTGTCGCCTGAGCGTGCCCAGGATCAGATCGTCGGATTCTATAAGGAGGCGTCCCGCCAGATCGGCCGGTTGCCGGGTGTGACTGCCGTCGCCGTGGGCACCGTCGTGCCTTGGCGTGACGCCAATTCCAGCTTCGCGCTGACGCTCACCGGCGAGGGCCGCGCGAGCAATCCGGCCGAAGATCCGCGCTCCCGGTTGCGCGTCATCTCTCCCGGATTTTTCGCCGCGCTTGGCGCTCCGATCATCGAGGGCCGCGATTTCAACGACGCCGATCGCCGCGGCTCCGAGCCGGTGGTCATCATCAGCCAGTCTCTGGCACAGCGGCTATTCCCGAACCAGGACGCCGTCAATCGGCACATCATGTGGACCGATCCGGTGCTCAAGTTCATCGATTTCAGTCCCGAGCCGTACCGCATTGTGGGGATCGCGGCCGATATCGACGACGAGAATGTGGTGCCCGGTCCGATGCAGACCGTATATCATCCCTTCGGCCAAGAGCAACTCTTTGGCGGCCGGATGTTCGTGCATGTGCGCTCCAATCCTTACGCGCTGGTTACGCCAATCACGAAAATCATCCGGCAAATGGCTGTCGATCAGCCTGTGGAGCACGCCGCCACGCTGGAGGATATCCGCGCCGAGGTGCTGACGCCGGAACGCTTGAATACCGTGGTGTTCGGCGGGTTCGCCGCGGTGGCGCTGCTGATCGCGGTTGTCGGGGTGGCCGGTGTGCTCGCGTTTTCAGTGAGCGGCCGGACCCGCGAGTTCGGAATCCGCATGGCCGTCGGTTCGCCCCCGCGGCAGATCCTGGCACGCGTCATCGCCGAGGGAGCGGTGATGGCTGTGGCCGGCGTTGCCGCGGGCGGGGCTTGCGGCTACGCGCTGATGAGTCTGGCGTCCAGCTACTTTCCGGGTGTGCGAGCCCCGGGAGCGCTGCCCGTGGCCGGCTCTGCCGTGCTACTGCTCGCTGCCGCCGTAATCGCGTCGGTGCTGCCCGCTGCCCGCGCCGCGCGGATCGACATCATTCAGGCACTGAGGGCGGAGTGAATCCTACTGGGCCAGGAGCCGGTCGAGGTAGCTCTTGAGCAGGCCGTAGTCGGGAGCGCCCTTGATGATCTCCCGCTTGCCGCCATGGATCACCACCAGTGTCGGAGTTTCCGTGATGTGATCCCGGTTGCCCATCGCCACGTCAGCCATCACTGTGTCATCGAGGTGCGGATCGCTCGTGACCAGGCTGCGGACTTTCTGCATGGCATCCGGCGGAAGCACCTGGGATAGCTGCGTGTCCACGTCGCCATCGCGGGCCCATAAGGCTTGCGTCGTGAAAAGGCGGTCGACCGCCACGCCGTACTGCCCTACCATGCCGGCGGCGTTGGCGTAGCGGGCAGCCATCTTCGAATAGGCATGTATCGCCAGAGGGTAATCGCGGTGCACAATCCGGATCTTGCCGGCGGCGACATAATCGGCCATCAGCATCGGGATCGTGTCTTTATATAAGCGCGCGCAAGCGGGACACTCGTAGTCGGTGTATACCTCCAGCGTGACGGGAGCGTTGGGCGAGCCGGCCTGTTTGTACGCTGGAGATACGGCCGGCGCCGATTCCGCCGGCAGTGCAGTGGTTGGCGCGGGCCGGCAGGCGATCGCGAGCAGCGCAATTCCCGCCGCGGACACCGCCACCATCCACCGCCTGCGCCTATTCATTGTTTCCTTTTGCATTCGTCCTTGCGTTCACCATACCGCAAAAGGCGATTGTACTGGTCGGGACCGATCGCGGTGGGAACCTTCAGCAAGACGCGAGGCGTGGAACGCGCGTCGGCTCCGTGACCGCACTGAGCGGCGAGTGATTCACCAGCCGTTGCTCGAGCGCCTCCGCCAGCCGGTCAAGCGCCGTGACGTCTTCCGCACGCCGCAAGGCACCTGCATCGTCGAACGCCTCGTTCGCGGAAGAAATCGCAACCTGCACCGGCAGCACTTCCACGCCCACCATCTGTAGTAATTCGGTGAGATGCCGGAGTCCGCGACGGCCACCGTTCGGCCCCGGCGAAGCGCTCAGCAGCGCCGCAACTTTCCCGCGAAACACCGTGCCCGGCCGCTCGCCTGGAAGCACGCCGCGCGACGTCCAGTCGACGGCGTTCTTCAAAAGCCCGCTGAACGAGCCGTTATACTCCGGCGAGGCGATCACAAACACGTCGTGCTGCCCCAGGAGTTCGCGGAACGCTCGCGCTTCAGCCGGCATGCCAGCCGCCTCCAGGTCGCCATCGTACATCGGCATGGGGTAGTCCCGAAGGTCGGCTAAGGTCACGTCGAGCCCGGCCTGCTCGAGTCTCCGGGTGGCGGCCCGCGCCAGCTTGCGGTGCAAGGAGTCTTTGCGAATGCTTCCGGCAAATACCAGGATTTTCATATGTTTCTCGACTTCAAGCTATTTGATGTCGAGACTATAGAGGAGGATTCAACCCGCGCCGTGCCGCATGTTATGAGTCTTATTGATGAGTCGCTATTCCTGGCTTCTGTCCTGCCTGCTTGCCGCGAGCGCTTTCGCCGCCGACACTCCGAAGAGCCGCGCCGACCTTCCCGACCCGCTGGTGGGCACCTGGTCCATGTACGAACTCTCGCACGGCAATACCTACCCCGGGGTATTCACGCCCTTCCGTACATTAGAGGAACAGAAGTTCTGCCACCGCGCCGTTCGGCGCAGTATTCGCAGAGCCACTGCGCTGGGTGATTGGCTCGAAGAACAAGGCGTTCCCCTTGTAAAGGCCAACGAATCACACGCCAAGGCGTTTGTGGTGCAGCGTGGCCGCACGCCTTACGGTCGCCGGGTTGCATCCGGCGTGCCAAAGATCATTCGGATTCTGCAGACACAGGGAATCTTCAACGCGCCGGAAACTCGGACGGAGGCCGATTGCTGGCTCCAACTCTTCGATGATCATCTCGCCCGCGCACATGGCATCTCACCGAAAACGCGCGGGAACTATCTTCGTTATGCCCGTCGGCTTCTTGCTTCGCGTCCAGCAAACACCGCGTTGGACTGGAGGAGCCTCAACGCTGACGAGATCCATGCGTTCGCTCAGACCCAGATGGAGAAACTGAAGCCCGGTCACAGCGCCTCCCAAGTTACCAGCGCCATGCACGCAATCATCCGTTTTCTGGCTGCCGACGGCATCGTCTCACCGAATCTGGCTAAAGCCATTCCACCGGTGCGGCATTGGAGACATGCGGGCTTGCCCAAGCACTTTTCTCCCGAACAACGGGACCGCGTGCTCGCTTTATGCAAGGAAGACGGCAGTATCAGTTTCCGTGATCGTGCCATCGTGCTTCTGCTGGCTCGCCTCGGAATGCGATCCGGCGAGGTTCGGCAGCTTCAACTGGAGCATATCGACTGGGCCGAAGGGGTGATCCACGTATGTTTGGGCAAGGCACGCCGCGAACGTATTCTGCCTGTGCCCGAGGATGTTGGCGCCGCCCTGGTTGACTATCTTCGTCAAGAGCGTCCGCCCAGTTCGGATCGAACGATCTTTCTGCGTTCCTGCCCTCCCTATAAGCCCTTGCGCAGCGTCGCGAAACCGGTCAAACAGGTCTTGGAGAAGGCCGGGATTACCGGCGTCCGCGTGGGCGCCCATCACTTCCGCCATACCGTAGCTACGCACATGGTGCGGGATGCTCGGCTGGACCGCCCAGATGACCGAGGGCAACGGCTGGCCCTATCAGTATTTCCGCGAAACCCTGATCGGGTTCATGGCCACCCATCAGCCCTCCGCGTGGATGAGCAACTACGGCCCGTTCTCTCTGATGCCGATTACCGGGATGCTCAAGGTGCAGCCCGGCGAGCGCGCCTCGCACTTCAGCCACGATCACGAACAGGCGCTCCCCTACAAGTACTCCGTGCTGCTCGACGCGTATCACGTGAAGGTGGAGATGGCACCAGCCGCGCACGGCGGCGTCTTCCGCTTCACCTTTCCCAAGACCGAAGACGCCTGGGTGCTTGTCGACGGCAACCATGGCGGCAGTGCGGTCGAGATCCACCCGGAAAGCCGAAGCATCACCGGCAAGAACACCTCGGGAGCTCATAAGTCTCCCAATTTCGCGCAGTACTTCGTGGCCGTCTTCGACCATCCGATCACGCGCCAAGGCGTCTGGGAAGTTCCGGAAACCTCGCAGGGACGCGCACTGCCGCGCACGTCGGCCGCCATCGCCGAGGGCGAAACTTCGCGCCAGGGCAACCATGTCGGCGCGTTCGCCGGCTTCTCGACCAGGGAAGGCGAGACCATCACGGTGCGGATCGGCGTCTCGCTGATCAGCCTGGAGCAGGCCCGCCGCAATCTCGAACAGGACATGCCGCAGGCCGATTTCGACGCCATCGCCGGACGTGCCAAGGCTGCCTGGGAGCGGCAACTCGGGAAGGTCGATATCGAAGGCGGCACCGAAGCGCAGCGCCGCACTTTCTACACCGCGCTCTACCACGCGGTGCAGTTTCCGCACATGCTGCAGGAGACCGACGCCTCGGGCAAGATGGTCCACTGGAGCCCCTACGACGGTAAGGTGCATGACGGCGAGATGTTTGCCGACGACGGCTTCTGGGACACCTTCCGCGCGCAGTTCCCGCTGCTGACGATTATCGAGCCGAAGAAGGATGCCGGGATCATCCGCGCCATGCTGAACGCCTACGACGAAGGCGGCTTCATTCCCAAATGGCCGAATCCGGGCGAGACCAACGTCATGATCGGCACGCATGGCGATTCCGTGGTGGCCGATGCATACCTGAAGGGCATCCGCGATTTCGACGTCGCCAAGGCCTACGCCGCCCTGCGCAAGGACGAAACCGAGAAAGGCACGGGCGTCTTCCAGGCCCGCAGCGGCATCGAGGAGTACATCCAGCTCGGCTACGTGCCGTATGATCACGGCGTCCACGAATCGGTGGCCTGCACGCTCGAATACGCGTACGACGATTTCGCCGTGGCCCAGATGGCTAGGGCTCTTGGCAAAGACGAGGATTACCGGACCTTCATCGGGCGCGCCAAGAACTACCGCAACCTCTACGACCCGCGGGTTGGCTTCATGCGCGGCAAGAAGTCCGACGGAAGCTGGATCGAACCGTTCGATCCGCTGGCCTGGGGCGGCGTCTATACCGAGGGCAATGCCTGGCAGTGGCTCTGGTCGGTGCAGCAGGACATCCCCGGCCTGATGGAGTTGATGGGCGGAAAGGAAGCGTTCATCCAGAAGCTCGACTCCCTGTTCACTGCCACCACCGATTTCCGGGTGGGAGGCTACGGCGGCGTCATTCACGAGATGACCGAGGCCAAGTTGGAGGATATGGGCCAGTACGCGCACATCAACGAGCCCGTGCACCATGTGGTTTATCTTTACGATTACGCCGGCCAGCCATGGAAGACGCAGCGCTGGGTGCACACCATCATGGACCGGCTGTACCGTCCGGGCCCTGCCGGTTGGCTGGGGGACGAAGACACCGGGCAGATGTCTTCCTGGTACATTTTCAGCGCCCTGGGATTTTATCCTGTGAATCCCGGCCAGCCGATCTACGCGTTGGGCAGCCCGCTATTCGACCGCGCCGCGATCCATCTGGAAAACGGCAAGACTTTCCGCGTGGAAGCGGCGCGCAAGGCGCCGTCCGACATCTACGTGCAGTCCGCTACGCTGAACGGCCAGCCGCTCGACAGAGCCTGGATCTCGCACGAAGAGATCGTCGCCGGTGGCACGCTGCATTTCGTGTTGGGTCCGCATCCAAACGAAAAGTGGGGCACCTCGGGACTCCCCACGCCCAAGTAGCCCCGTCGCGCGCGCCACTTGCCAGTCTCACCCGCTAGCTGTTAAGTGTACAAATCGGACCAGCAGGTCCTTTTGTGGCCGAAATGAAAACCTTAACGCGGCGGCGCGCGCTCCTCGGCTTGGGAGCTTCAGCGGCGGGATCGGCGATCTCGTGCATGCGGAGTTCCGGAGCAACTCCCTGGAGATTTTTCACGGCCGAAGAAGGCCAGACCCTGCAGTCTGCGTGCGCGCAGCTCATTCCGGGTGACCGGGACCCGGGCGCCAAAGAAGGCGGCGCCGTTAACTATATCGACCTCCAGTTGAGCGTTCGCTGGAAACGCCACCGCAGCGCCTACCGGCAAGGTATCGCGGCCATCGACGCCGCCGGCCGCGCCCAATTCGGCAAGCGATTCGTAGAACTGGCCTCCGAGCAACAGGTGCAGGTGCTCCAAACCCTCGAGCGGACGTCGCCGCTCTTCTTCGGCCTACTCCTCGACCATACCCGGCAGGGGTTCTACGGCGACCCGAGACACGGAGGCAACCGTAACCGCGTGAGTTGGAAAATGCTCGGCTTGCCCTTCCCCCAGGTGCGAGGACGTCAGCACTACGACGCTCCTCAGAACGGATAGACCATGCCACTGAAGCACGTAAATGTGGTGATCGTCGGCGCCGGAGCGGGCGGCGGCGTAGTGGCGAAGGAACTCTCCACCGCGGGCCTGAGCGTCGTGGTGCTCGAGCGCGGCAAATGGTACACCGCCGCCGATTGCCGCAAGGACGACCTCTACAACCAGCGGAACCAGGTGCTGGGCGCCAAGTTCGGGCCCGACGAAGAGAACCATCCGCGCGTCTTCGTCGATCTCGAGGGCAGGGAATCGGTCGTCAACCCGAGCGACAGCCCGTACAACAACAATGCCGCCTGCGTCGGCGGCGGCACGTTCAGCTACGGCGCGATGGCGTGGCGCTACATGGAGAAGGATTTCCGCATGCGCTCCACCTACGGCGCGGTGGCGGGCAGCACTCTCGATGACTGGCCCATCACCTACGCCGACCTGGAGCCGTACTACGAGAAGGCGGAATGGGAGATGGGCGTTTCCGGCGACGATTCCACCAACCCCTTCAAGGCGCCGCGGCAAAAAGCCGCTGCCCATGCCGCCGCTCGCGCCCACGCAAGGAGCACCAACTCCTCTGGCCCGCGGCCGAACGGCTGAAGCTCCACCCGTTCCACATTCCGATGCTGCGCAACACGGTGCCCTACAACGGCCGCCGCTCCTGCATGCGCTGCCGCTGGTGCGTGGGGTTCGCGTGCGAACTGAACGCGCGCACCGGCACCCACAACACCGTGATCCCGACCGCCCTGGCCACCGGCAACTGCGAACTCCGCACCGAGTGCATGACCCGCGAGATCCTGCTCGATAGCCAGGGGCGCGCCACCGGCGTGGCCTACTACGACGCCAACGGCCGCCTGCAGCACCAGACCGCCGACCTCGTCATCGTCTCCGCCGGCGCCATCGAATCCGCGCGCCTGCTGCTCAATACGAAGCACCGGCTCTTCCCGAACGGCCTCGGCAATCGCTACGACTGGGTGGGCCGCAATCTGCAAGGCCACACCTATGCCGGCGCCAATGGCCTTTTCGACTTCGACACCTATGACGACCTGGGGCCGGGCGCTTCCATCGCCATCTGCGATTACAACCACGGCAACCCGGGCTGGTGGGCGGAGCGATGCTGGCCAACGAATTCATCCGCCTGCCCTACCAGTTCCTCGGCCAGGTGCCGCCGTGGGTCCCGCGCTGGGGCGAGCAGCACAAGGAGTTCGTCCGCACTTACTTCAAGCGCTGCGTAGCGGTGATGGGACCGGTGCAGGAGATGCCGCTCGCCGATTCCCGCGTGCAGGTGGACCCGAAGGTCAAGGACCACTGGGGCATTCCGGTGGCGCGGCTCTCCGGCCAACGGCATCCGCACACGCTCGAAATCGCGCGCTTCATCGCCGCGAAAGCGGAAGCATGGCTCAAGGAAGCCGGCGCCGTTCGCTCCTGGATGCGCCCCGTCGGCAACGGCCTCAGCGGCGGGCAGCACCAGGCGGGCACGTGCCGCATGGGCAACGATCCCAGGACCTCGGTGGTGAATGCCGCCTGCCAGCTTCACGACGTGGACAACGTCTACGTGATCGACGCCAGCGTGCACGTCACCAACGGCGGCTTCAATCCCGCTCTGACCATCCTGGCGAACGCCTACCGGGCTTCGGCAGGCCTTCTGCAGGCGTGGAAAGGCACGAAGGTGCGCGGATGAAGAAGCTGCTCCTCAGTAGCGGACTGGTGGCGGTGGCCGCCATTCTGATGGTTCCGGGCGCCAGCCTCTATTACGAAGCGGGTGCGGGCAAGGGCTGCACGAGCTGCCACGAAATGCAGCCGCTCTACGATCAATGGCACGCCTCCACCCATCGCGGTATCGCCTGCGAGAAGTGCCACGGCGGCGCGTTCACTACCGACCCGGCATTCCATTGGAACAATGCCACTCGTGCCTATCACCACGTGCGCGGCGACCTGCCCGAGCAGATCGGCTTCGGCAACCGTTATGTGCAGGAGATGACCGAGCGGTGCCAGGGCTGCCACCGGCAGGAATTCGCGGCCTGGCAGGCCGGCCCGCATAGCGCCACGTATACCCGCATCTTCCTCGACCGCAAATATAACTCCCAGAACATGCCGATGGATGACTGCCTTCGCTGTCACGGCATGCACTTCGAAGGCGGCATCCGTGACCTGGTGACGCCGGTCGACCGCGCCGGCCCGTGGACCCTGGTGAAGCCGGCACTTGCCTCGCGGCCCTCGATGCCGTGCCTCACCTGCCACCAGATGCATCGCGAAGGGCAACCGCTCCGCAAGACCACCCCGGAGGGCAGCGTCGCCGGACTCTCGCAGGAGATCGCCCGGCCGTCACTCGCCTTCTTCGATCGCAGGACCCAGCAGTATGTCCCGGTCTCAGATCTCTCGCTGCCCGCGATGCTCGACGGCGCGCGCCCGGTCAAAATGAGCCCCGACCGGCGCCAGGCGCTGTGCTACCAGTGCCACGCGCCGACCGCGGCGCTCCAGGTGGGAAGCGGCGACGACCGCACCGGCATGGGCGTGCACGAAGGCATCAGCTGCCTAGCCTGCCACGCACAACATGGCCAGCAGACGCGCGCCTCCTGCGCCTCGTGCCATCCAAAGATGTCGAACTGCGGGCTGGACGTCGAGAAGATGGACACCACTTTCCGCTCCACCGGCAGCAAGCACAACATCCACTGGGTGAAGTGCGCGGACTGCCACACCCATGGCGTACCGAGGAAGAAAGTAGCGTCCCTCTGAGGCGTGCGGCTATTTCCGCCGCGACAGGTGATTCAGCGCCATCGTGAGGATCGCGCCGCCCAGCACCTTGACCACGGTCGGATGCTGCGCGTAGAAGCCGCTGACCTGATCCATGATCGACGGATTGGCGTTCTCCGCGCGCGCCGCGACCCGCCGAACATCGTCCGGCGAAATCTGGGTGGCCTGCTGCGGCGTCACGTTCTGCCCGCCGGTCAGGCCCGGAATGCCCGCAAGCGC
The DNA here is from genome assembly GCA_963796675.1 of Terriglobia bacterium. Taxonomy (GTDB): domain Bacteria; phylum Acidobacteriota; class Terriglobia; order Bryobacterales; family Bryobacteraceae; genus CAWCDJ01. The sequence goes on along the minus strand of CAWCMS010000002.1, from coordinate 1,122,824 downwards.
CGCGGGACCGACCACGGAGAGCAACCGGTTCAGGAGTCCCGCACGCTGTTCGGGGTTCGACTCCTGGAACAGGCTGGAAACCATTTCCGAGAACGCCGGCGTTTTGTCCGAACGGAAGACGTGCGAGAGAGCATCCGCCATCACGTGAGGAGGCGCCGCGTTCGCCACATTCGAGAAATCTTCATGCGGATTCGCCGGAGCGGCTGCTGTCCCGCCGCCCGCGCCCGAATACCGGCTGACGATGTCGTTAACGATGTCTGTCCATGCCATGACTGTTCCTCCAAACCCTATCGTTTTGCGGCGTGGTAGCCGGCCCGAACGGCATCCTGCTCGCTCATGAATTTGCCTTGCTTGGTTGCCCCGTACCAGCGCCCGTTCTTGTGATAAACACCGCTTTCGGTGTTCACCCAGACGTCCCCGCGAGCCCTGGCGGCCGTGATTTCACTTTGCGAAACCGTGGGAGCCGCGCGCAGCGCCGAATTGGCCGGCGGGATACTCTTCGGGGCACTCTTTGGCACTACGCCGGTTGCGTCACCGGGGGCGCGGTCTGTGGGTTCTCCGCCGGCACGGCTGTGCGGGCAGCGCCGGAATTCTCCTCCACTTCCTTCTTCGGCTTCTTGTGCTTCTTCTTTTCGGCCTTTCGGTTTCTCGGCCTTAGCCGGCGCCTGAGGAGTCTCTTCGGTCTGACGGGCCGGCAGCGCCTGCACCAGCATCAGAAATGACGCGGCCACCCCGAGAGAAATGATTTGACGAAGCTTCATTCAATGCCTCCAAGCAGACTCCACACCCTATGGCCCCTAAATGGACCGATGCGGAGTGTCCTCGCCGGATGCAACCGGGGAGTCACCAGGGGGTTGACCCCCCTCGTGGTCTGTCGCGGAAGCCACCTTCTCCAGCAGTGCCTGCACGGTGTAAGGCTTCTGCATGAACCCTGCGACGCCTACACCCCCAAACCGGCGGATGGCTTCGCGTTCGCTGTATCCGCTGGAAACGATAACAGGCAGGTCCGGCCGGATCGACTTGAGTTCCCGAAGCGTATCTTCGCCGCTCATCACCGGCATCGCCATATCGAGTAGCACCAGCGCTACGTCGCCTTTCCGCTCGCGGAAGATCTCGAGGGCCTTTTGGCCGTCCTCCGCCAGCAGCACCTGGTAGCCGCCGCTCACCAGCATGGCGCGGGCGGTGCTCCGCACGATCTCTTCGTCGTCCACCACCAGGATGGGCCCGCCCGGCTTAGGTAGCAGGCCAGACCGGGTGCCCGCCGGCAACAGAACGCGGAACGTGGTCCCTTCTCCCGGTGCGCTCTCTACCGTCACCGCGCCATGGAGCGCCCGCACAATGCCCGCCACCGCCGCCAGACCCAACCCGCGGCCCGTGAACTTGGTCGTAAAGAAAGGATCGAACATGTTCGACCGTACCAGCGGCTCGATTCCGGAACCGGTATCCTCGACTTCGAGCACCGCGTATAGCCCCGGATGCAGCACGCCAACGTCGCAAGGCGAGGAGCCCTGGTCGGGAGCCACCTCTTGAATCGAAGTGCGCACCAGGATCTCGGCCCGGCCGTTCGCCGATCGCTTCCGCCGCATTGAAGATCAGGTTCATGGCGACCTGTTGCAGTTGCGTGACGTCCGCCGTCACGGCCGGCAGCCGGTGCGCCACCTCGAGGCCTACGTGCACTATGCGCGGGACCGAGCTGTTCACCAGCGATAGCGCGTCGCGCACCACGGCGGAGAGATCCACCTCCTGCACCACGAATTGGCCCTTGCCCGCGTAGGCCAGAATCTGCTTCGTCAGGAACGCGGCCTGCTCGCTTGCACGCAGCGAATTGCTGAGTGACTGGCGGACCGGCGCCTCTGCCTCCAGCATCTCCAGCGCGAGGCTGACATTTCCCATGATGCCGGTCAACAGATTATTGAAGTCGTGGGCGATCCCTCCCGCCAGCACGCCAAGGCTCTCCATCTTCTGCGTATCGCGCAGATGGGCCTCCATCCGCTTTCGCTCCGTGATATCGCGATTGATTTCCAGCCACCCGTGCGGCTTGCCGTCCGACTTCCACAACACCCAGCGGCTGGATACCTCGATCGCCCGCCCATCGCGGCAGGTCTGCCTTAACTCCCCGTCCATTGGCCTTCGCTCAACACCTGCTGCCGGATTTCCTCCGCGGGATGGGAAACACCGTCCGCAGCAGTTGTGTACGTGTTTCCCGATCGCCTCATTCGCCGTCCAGCCGTAAGTCTCCTGTGCGCCGCGATTCCAGATCTCTATGATGCTGTCGAACCGAATGGCGAGAATCGCATCGTAGGCGAGGTTGAGCAGCGCGGCCTGCTCTTTCAGAAGCTCCGACCGATTCTCCGCCAGGGCCTCCGCGCGCTTACGCTCGGCCACCTCCGCCTTTAGCTGTTCCCTTTCAGATTTCAACTCCTCGGTGAGTTCCTCGGTGGCATGGCGGGTAGCAACCCGCTCGCTGACATCCACCGCGAAGACCAGGATCGCTTCGTACTGGCCTGCCTCGCTCCGCATCGGCTGCAAAACGAAATCGTAATAGCGGTCATACACCAGCCGCTCTGTAGCACGAAACGGCTCGCCGCTTGCCCCCACAGCGTCCACGATCCGAACACTTCCGGGCCGAACTCGGGGTGAGCGTCGCGGAACCTCATTCCGAAGAGGCCGCGGTTCCCGAAGGCATCGCGGTACATCCGATTGGCGAAAACGTAAATCTGATCCGGCAGGCGGAGAAGAGCAATCAGGGCGGGAATGTTTTCCGAAATTTCCTCCAGGTTCCTCCACCGGCGTTCCGCCTCTTCCCGGGCCACCTGTTCGCGGGCGAGTTGCCGGTCGCGCTGCAGATCCAGAAGCTTCTTGCTGGTGATATCGCGGGCTAGTTTCGCGTACCCTGTGACCTCCCCGCTTTCGTCTTGAGCGCGCGGACGGTGCCGGTAACCCAGATCCGGCTGCCGTCTTTTCGCATGTGCCAACGCTCGTCCTCGGACATTTTGCCGGAGCCGGCAACCCTTAACTCCGTGGCGGGCCGGCTGCGCCTCCCGGTCTTCGGGAGTGAACAGCAGCGAGAACGAGCGACCTACCACATCGTCTGCCGTGTAACCGAACACCTTCTCGGCGCCATCGCTCCACTGTACGATTTCGCCCTCTAGATTCATCGTGATCAAGGCGTAATCCTGCAAGGTCTCACGGATCGTTTTCGGTAGAGGCTTCGGGCGTGGTGGGATCTTGGGTATCTGGCATCTTGTTGAGTGGCTAATTACACACAACACTACTTACAAGGCGTGAATATCGAGGAAAGGAGGGCCGTCCGGACAGAACCGGACGGCCCGTTAAAGCCAGGAGGCATACCCTGCCTTCCTTTCGAGACATCCGGCAGTGCCATCGGTCTCCGATTTCATTCTTTCAAACGGACGCTCCGAACCTCAATAGGCGAAGGGATAACTTCGCCGCGGAGCCGGGCGGCTTGCTCTACAATGGGGAATCGCATGAGGAGGAGGGACTTTTTCACCGCGTGTGCAGCCTTGCCGCTGCTCCGTTCGACGGGGCACGCCTCTTCCCCGTTCACCGTCAAGTATCGCCAGGAGCCGCCCTATCGAGCGGCGTTGCGCTTCGCCGAGCCGGGCAGCGACGAGTTTCCCGCGGAGAAGACGGCCGTCGAGATCGAAGCACGTCTTGCATCCGCGCTGACCGCAGGCGATCTCCCGGTGGCCGTGGATTGCACCGGTTCGTCGCCCGCGCCTTCGCGATACCGAAGCGTCGCCGTCGATGTAGGGGTGGCCATCTTCGAGGACTCCGGCGACCCGGCGAGCGGCTGGCGGAAGTGGCGTGCGTCGCTTGGCGCCGTGCGGCGCGCTGTCTTCTATTCCCTTCCCGGCGACCTGGTGCGCTATGACATTCGCAGCCGCAACGCCGGCCGGCTGGAGCATCGAGTCGGCGTCTGGAAGTTCGGCTGGAAGGACGGCGCGGTCACTCACCTGGAGCCTGTCGAAGAGACCCTGACCTGGAGCGAACGCCCGTGGTTCCGCGATGTGACCGCCGCAGCCTTCGCCGACGATGCGTCGTTTCGCGATCAGCTCACCAGGGGCGTCCCCTACTGGCGGGCGCGCCTCGATCCCGCGTGCGGCATCGACGTCTACGGCGAGAACGGAATCGCCGTCGCCGATATCGATGGCGACGGCCTCGACGAGATCTACGTCTGCCAGCCCGGCGGCCTGCCCAACCGCCTCTACCATAACGACGGCAACGGCCATTTCCGCGACGTCTCGAAAGAGTTCGGCCTCGACATCCTCGACGACACTGCCTGCGCGCTCTTCGTCGACCTGCGCAACTCCGGCCATCAGGACCTGGTGCTGGTGCGTCCCACGCAGCCGATGCTCTTCCTCAACGACGGCAAAGGCCGCTTCACGCCGCTGCCCGACGCGTTCCGCTTTCGCACCGCGCCCGCAAGGCACCTTCACCGGCGTCTCCGCGGCGGACTACGATCGCGACGGCCGCCTGGACCTCTACTTCTGCACCTACGTCTACTTCCAAAGCGAAGCGCAGTACCGCTATCCCGCGCCTTATCACGACGCGCGCAACGGCCCGCCGAACTTCCTCTTCCGCAACTGCCTCGATCGCGACCCGGCTTCTTCGAAGACGTGACCGCAGTCGAGCGGCATCGGACCACAACAACAATCGCTTCAGCTTCGCCGGCGCCTGGTGCGACTATAACGGCGACGGCTGGCCCGATCTCTACGTCGCCAACGATTTCGGCCGCAAGAATCTCTACCGCAACGCCGAAGGCCGCTTCCACGACGTGGCAGAAGAGGCCGGAGTCGACGACATCGGCCCCGGCATGAGCGCCGCCTGGTTCGATTACGATGGCGACGGCCGGCCCGACCTGCTGGTCTCGAACATGTGGAGCGCCTGCGGCCAGAGGATCGTCAACGACCCGGCGTTCGGCCCGCCGAAGGACGATCCCGCCGTGCGGGACCTCTACCGCAGGCACGTCAAGGGTAACTCGCTGTATCACAATCGACGGCGACGGCGACCTTCACTTACACCGGAGATACCCAGGGCATCGAGATGGGCCACTGGGCGTGGTCCTGCGACGGGTGCGATTTCGATAACGACGGCACTCCGGAGATGTATATTGCCTGCGGTATGTTGAGTAACAACAGCCGGGTGGATCTGATGAGTTACTTCTACCGGCAGGTGGTCTCGAAGTCGCCTGTGAAACAGGCGCACGCGCCGGAGTACGAGAACGGCTGGAACGCCATCAACCAGCTGATCCGCGGCGAATATAGCTGGGCCGGTCCGGAGCCCAACATCTTCTATGCGCGGCGCGGCAGCCGCTACTACGATTTCTCCGGCGTCAGCGGCATCGACGTGGCCGAAGACAGCCGCGCCTTCGGCTTCATCGATTTCGACGGCGACGGAAACCTGGACCTCGTAGTCAAGAACCGGCTCGGGCCGCAGGTCCGCATTTTCCAGAATGGCTGCGGTGTGCCGAAAGAACGGCTGGTGATCGCGCTACGCGGAACCAAGTCGAACCGCGACGCCGTGGGCGCGCGCGTAGAGGTAGATGGTCAGGTGAAGTGGCTGGCGGCAGGCTCCGGCTATCTCTCGCAGCACACCAAGCGCCTGCATTTCGGGCTCGGCAGCCGCAGGCGCGCGGAAAAGGTCCGGGTGACGTGGCCATCCGGCGTGGTGCAGGAGTTGCCTCCTCTCGAAGCCGGATTCCTATATCGAGGTGACCGAAGGCGAGGCCGAATTGCGGTCCGAACGTCTGCGGCCGCCCGCTGAATTGCCGTCCGCCGCCCATGGCCGCGGATAACCAGGCGCGCCTGTTCACCACGTGGCTGCGCGAACCCGTGCCGCTACCCGAGAAACGTACCGGCCCCGCGCTCCTCGTGCTGCATTCGGGAGAGACGCTGCCGCGGCTCCGGCGTGCCGACTCAAAGCCTCGACCTGCGGACGCGCCGGCTGACCTCGCCGCCGCCTACGCGATCCTTCGCCGCTACCTGTTCGATTACCGCGCCGATCTCGCGACGCCCCTCTGGTTCCTGATCGATTCCCAAAGCCGCGTCCGCAAGGTCTACGCCGAAGCTCCCGAGGCCGCCGCGGCGCAGCAGGACGTCCGCACGATCGACGGCCCGGTGCCCGATCCGCGCGCTCTGCCGTTCGCGGGTGTCTTCCACGGCATGCCGACGCGCGACTACTTCAAGATCGGCGGCGCCATGATGATGGCGGGCTACGGCGAACAGGCGCTTCCCTACCTGGAAGAGGCTCTGCGCCGTTTCCCGAACAATCCGCGGACGCTATTCGCCATCGGCCGCATTCACCTGGATGCCAAGCGTCTCGACCCGGCCCGTCAGGCGCTCGAACGCGCCGTGGCGCTCGACCCGAACCTGCCCGAAGCCTGGAACGAACTCGGCGGCGTGGATGCCGCCGCCGGTAATCCGCGCAAAGCGCTCGGTCACTACGAGCATGCCCTCGTGCTCGGCCCCGACCTGCCTTACGCCCTGGTGAACGCCGGCGAGATGCAGGAAAAGCTCGGCGACACCGCCGAAGCCGAACGCCTTTATCGCCGCGCCCTCTCGGCCGACCCGAAAAGCGGCGACGCCGCCAACAAGCTCGGCCTGCTGCTTGCCAAGGCCGGCAAGACGGACGAAGCGCGGAAGCTCTTCGAACAGGCCATCTCGATCCGCCGCGATGATGCCGGCGCCATCAACAACCTCGCCGTGCTGTACATGAATACCGGCCGTCCCAACGACGCGATTGCGGCGTTCCGCTACGGCCTGCAGGTGGCGCCCGACGAAGATATACTGTACCTGAATCTTTCGCGGACGTTCATCCGCATGGGCGAACGCGAACGGGCGCGCGAGGTGATGCGCGTGCTGCTCGATCGCAAGCCTGGGAGTCCGCTCGCACTCCAGGCGCTCAAGGAGCTCGAAGTGCAATGAGGGTCCTGTTGTTATTGATGATGGCCGCGGCGGCCGGCACGGACGATGTCGGCAGCCTGACCCGGCAGGTCGCGGAGTCGGGACGCGTGCTCGAAATCGGCGAGCCGCCCGATGCCCGGGTCGCGCCGTCCCGGCAGATCGCTCCCGGCGCGCCGCCGCTGCTTTCCTTCCGCTACTACGAAGCGCAGCAGCACCATCGACTCTCGAACTCGGACCTGATGCTCGATGATGCCGGCCACTAATTCTCTGCCGCGTTACCACAGAGCCGCGACCGTGAGGGAGCGGGCAAGAGGCCTCGGACTTCTCTTCTTCCTCGCCGCATCGCTTGTCGCTGCCACATCGCTCACCGAACAGGGAATCTCGGCCTTTGCGCAGGGCCGCTACATCGAGGCGGCCCGCCTGCTCCAGACTGCCGTCACCCAAAACCCCTCTGACGAACATGCCCGTGAATTTCTGGCGCTCGCGAAAGCTGCCGGCGGACGCTGCCAGGACGCCGATCGGCGAACTCACCACCCGATTCCAGAAATCGGCCGACCCCGAACTCAACCGCCTCGCCGGCCTCGCGCTGGTGCAGTGCCTGAGTGCCGGCGGCTCGACCGACAAAGCGCTGGCCGTCGCCACGCAGCTCGAAGCGAAGTATCCGAACGACGCCGACGTCCTCTACCAGGCCGCGCGGCTCCACATGAAAGCGTTCAACGACGTGACCCGGCGCATGTTCGAGAATACGCCCGCCTCGTACCGCGTCAACCAGCTCTCCGCCGAGATCTTCGAAACCCAGAACCGCTACGCCGAAGCCGCCGCCGAGTATCGCAAAGCCATCGCCAAGAGTCCGCAAACGGTCAACCTGCATTTCCGCCTGGGCCGCGCCATCCTGCTGGAGTCGCACGATCCGCAAGCCCTGACCGCACGCCCGCAAAGAGTTCGAAGCGGAACTTGCTCTGAACCCCTCCGATGCCGCGGCCGAGTTCCAGATCGGGCAGATCCAGAACGTCACCGGCAAGCCTGCCGAGGCGCGTCCGCACTTTCAGAAGGCGCTCGACCTCAGTCCGGATTTCGCGGAACCGGCGCTCGCGCTGGCCAAGATGCACCTCCAGGCCAAGGAGTACTCGCAGGCCATTCCGCTGCTCGAACACGTAGTCGGCTCGCAGCCGAGCAACGAAGGCGCCCACTACAACCTGATGCTGGCCTACCGCAATTCGGGCCACCCCGATCAGGCCAAAGAGCAGCAGCAGATCCTCGAAAAACTCCAGCGGCCGCCCGAGGGCGAGTTCACGGATTTTCTGAAGAAACTGGGCGAAAAGCCTCCCGCCAAATGAAATCCGCCGCCGCACTTGCGCTGGTCTTCGCACTGGCCGCCGGCCAGCCGCCGCACTTCCGCGACATCGCCGCCGAGGCCGGCCTCACACACTCTTTCCCGAACGGCGGCGACACCACGAAGCAGTACATCATCGAAACGACCGGCAGCGGCGTGGCCTTCATCGATTACGACAACGACGGCTACCCTGACATCTTCGTCGTCTCCGGCCAGGGCGGTACCAACCGCATGTACCACAACGGCGGCAACGGCCATTTCACCGACGTCACCGCCGCGCTCGGCCTGACCTCTTCCGGCTGGGGTCAGGGAGTCTGCGCCGGCGACTATGACAACGACGGCTACACCGACTTATTCGTCACTTACTGGGGCCAGAATCACCTGTACCGCAACTTAGGCGGCAAGCGCTTCGAAGACGTCACCGCGAAGGTCCATCTGACCCAGGACCGCACCCGCTACAACACCGGCTGCGCCTTCTTCGACTACGACAGCGACGGCCACCTCGACCTCTTCGTCGCCAACTACCTGAAATTCGACTTCGCCACCACGCCGAAGCCCGGCGCGAATCCCTACTGCTTCTACCGCGGCCTGGCCGTGAACTGCGGCCCGCGCGGCCTGCCCTTCGACAGCAACATCCTCTATCACAATCGCGGCGACGGCACTTTCGAAGACGTCTCCGAGCGTTCGGGCATCGCCAAGGTAACCGGCCACTACGGCCTCGGCGTGATGGCGCAGGACGTGAACGACGACGGCCGCCCCGATATCTACGTCGCCTGCGACCAGACGCCGTCGCTGCTGTTCGTCAACCAGGGCGACGGCACCTTCACCGAGGAGGGCGTGGCCCGCGGCGTGGCCTACGACGAAAACGGCCGCTCACTTTCCGGCATGGGAATCGCCTCCGCCGACTACGACGGCGACGGCCGCCTCGACATCTTCCGCACCAATTTTTCCGACGAGCGCGAGACCCTCTATCGCAACACCGGCGACGGCCAGTTCGACGACGTCACCACCGCCGCCGGACTCGGCCAGAACACCCGCTTCGTCAACTGGGGCACCGCGTTTTTCGACTTCGACAACGACGGCTGGAAGGACCTGATCCTGGTCAGCGGCCACGTCTTCCCCGAGATCGACCGCCTGGGCACCGACATCCGCTACCGCGACCGCGCCATCCTCTACCACAACACCGGCAAGGGCACGTTTGAGGACATTTCGGCCGCATCCGGCCCGGCGATCGTGAGCCGCCACTCCGCGCGCGGCCTCGCCGTCGGTGATATCGATAACGACGGCACGCTCGAAGTGCTGGTCAACAACCAGAACGAGCCGCCCTCGCTCTGGAAGCAGGAAACGCGCGCCGCCGGCCACTGGCTGCTCGTGCAATTGACCGGCTCGCGCTCGAACCGCAGCGCGATCGGCGCGCGAGTGACGGTGGAGGCCGGAGGCCGCAAGCAGATCGATGAAGTCCGCAGCGGCGGCAGCTACCTTTCGCAGAACGACCTGCGTCTCCACTTCGGCCTGGGCGCCGCGCACGCCGATGCCATCAGCGTCCACTGGCCCTCCGGCGCGACGACGATGCTGGACGGCGTTCCGACTGACCGTGTGCTCACGATCCGGGAGCCGTAAAGCAGCGGCTCATGTTAAACTGTTCAAAGATCACATCGCGGTGGGTATAGCTCAGCTTGGTAGAGCGTCGGATTGTGGTTCCGAAAGTCGAGGGTTCGAATCCCTCTACCCACCCCAGCTTGTGATGGCGCTCTCTGCGCCATTAATCGAACTCATATTAAAAGACCGGAACATATAGGATTTGACGGTGTCAAATTCTGATGTGGCGCTCCGATTTGAGTTTACAGTCAGGCTACTGACGCTCTTCGTCATCTGGACCTTTCCTGCAGCGCCGCAAGCAATCAATGCGAACGCCGAACTCGCGGCCGCCAGAGCGGCGCGCGACAAGGGAAACACCGGCGAAGCCCTCCATCACGCACAAAGGGCAGTGGACCTCAATCCCACCCTGGCAGAAGCGCATTTCCTCCTGGCTTTGTCGGCCAATGACAATTGCCACCCCAATGCCGAGCCTGGTCCCGACGAGCAGGCATGCGCATTAGCGTTCCGGGAATACGCAAAGGCACTAGCGCTCGATCCGAATCACACGGAGGCCCTGACGAGCCTCGCCTATCTCTCATACGAGTTCAACCGGCTGGACGATGCGGAATCGAATTATCGCAAAGCGCTCATTGTGAACCCGAACGACCCGGAAGCACTCTGCGGAGTTGTGTCCATGGATCTGCGGCGCAGTTGGGCAGACCTGGCGCAGTCCACACAGGGAGAAGTGAATACCACTCGAAGAGGCGCGTACATCCAATCGCCGGGGTGCCCCGATGCGGGCCGCAGAAATCGAGACCGCATCCACGAAGGCGTGCTACTCGTCACGCGGGCGTTGGACCTCAGGAAGGGCGATTTGGATCTGATGGGCTATCTCGCAACTCTATACTGGCTTCGTGCAGAAATCCAGTGCGGCGACACGCGTCGATTCAGCGAAGACACGCGCACCGCGAACAATCTGGACCGCGCAAGAGAAAGGCTGTGGCGGAACGGCGGCCCATTCGATTACCTTCAGAAATGCCCGTCCGCTCCGAACCCGTTGAACCGCTGGAAGCCACAACGCTGAAGACTTGGCGGGCTTCAACTCAGAAGATGACTGTGTCGGTATTCCCTGCACCTGATGAACTCAGTTGATCGTCTTTCAAAAACAGCGGCCAGAGCGCCCATGATGACGGGTTAACTCCTTTGTCAGCCGAAGAACCGCGTCCTCCATTTCGCGATCGAAGCAGCTTACCATTCCCGAGAGAAGCCTGGATCCATACTGGGACATGAGGCCCAGCAAAAGGCCAACCGCTGCCGGCATACAAGCGATAGACAGTCTGCCAAAAAGGTTCGCCATAACCGTCGTTTTCTCGGTGCCTATTGCCTGGGGTGCTTCGAAGATGCCCGCCAACGTGCCGAGTATGCCTACGAACGGCGCAATCGTTGCAATCGCGCCGAGCGAACTCAACCCGCTCTTGAAGTCCTCGTGAACGAGCGCCGCCGCCCGCTCTGATGCGTGCGCGGCAAACTCAACGGGAGATGTCCCGTATGTGGCCACAGTTCATTCATAGCCCACATCGGCGATGATTTCAAGGTACAAGGTGATCGCGAGCGGAATGTGGCGTTCGGCGCGCATCACGAATGCAACCTTGACAGTTGTTCCTCTCTTGGGAACATCAATTGCGATCGAGAATGACAAGCAGTACGATGCGATGCATAAAAAGTTGGGGGAACTGCTCCGCAAAGGCCCCAAACGCAAATCGGAGGAAACCAAACTCTACCGGCTCTTGGCGCTGCTGATCGAAGACTATGACCGCAGTTTCACCCCAGCCCCGCCTTCCTCCACATTTCATCCACCCGCTTCTTCACTTCCGGAGTCATGCGGATCACGTCCGGCCACGGACGCGTGAAGCCTTCGCCGGGCCACTTCCGCGTGGCGTCGATCCCCATCTTCGAGCCGTAATTCGGCAGGCGGCTGGAATGATCCAGCGAATCGACCGGGCCCAACACGAATTCGATATCGCGCTGCGGGTCGATGTTATTCAGCGCCTTCCAGGCCACTTCGCGATAGTTCTGCACGTCCACGTCTTCGTCCACCACCACGATGCACTTCGAGAACATCGCCTGGCCCGTGCCCCAGATCGAGTGCATCACCTTGCGCGCGTGGCCGGGGTACGACTTGCGGATCGACACCAGAATCAAGTTGTGGAACACGCCCTCGGGCGGCATCGCGATGTCGCGCACTTCGGGCAATTGCAGCCGCATCAGCGGCAGGAAGATGCGCTCGATCGCCTTGCCCATGTAGTAGTCCTCCATGGGCGGCGGCCCGACGATGGTCGTGGCGTAGATCGGGCTCTCGCGCTGCGTGACGCAGGTGACGTGGAACACCGGGTATTCGTCGGCCAGCGAGTAGAAGCCGGTGTGGTCGCCGAACGGGCCCTCGGTGCGCAGTTCGCCCAGTTCCACGTAGCCTTCGAGCACGATCTCGGCATTGCGCCGGCACTTCCAGGTCGCAGGTCTTGCACTTCACCATCTCGACCGGGCTCTGCCGCAGGAAGCCGGCGATCATCATCTCGTCGAGATCGGGCGGCAGCGGCAGAATGGCGGAGTACATGGTGGCCGGGTCGGCGCCGATCGCCACCGCGACGTCCATGCGTTTCGCGCCGTGATGGCGCGTGCGGCGGTAATGCTCCGCGCCCTGCTTGTGGGTCTGCCAGTGCATGCCGGCGGTGCGCTCGTCGAACACCTGCATGCGGTACATGCCGCAGTTGCGCTTGCCGGTATCGGGATTGCGCGAAAACACCAGCGGCAGCGTAATGAAGCGCCCGCCATCTTCCGGCCAGCATTGCAGCACGGGGTAGTCGAACAGCGAAAAGCCCTCGGTCCGCACTACTTCCTGGCACGGAGCTTTGGAGACCGTCTTCGGGAAGAATGCGCCCATGTCCGCCAGTTTCGGCAGCATTTTCAGTTTGCCGATCAGCCCCTCGGGCATGCGCATCTCCAGGAATTCCACGATGCGCGCCGCCACTTCTTCCACCGAATCGACTTCGAGCGCGATCTCCATCTTGCGCATGGAGGCGAAGGCGTTGATCAGCACGCGGCACGGCGGAGCCCTTCGGCTTTTCGAAAAGCAGCGCCGGTCCGCCGCTTTTCACGGCGCGGTCGGCGAATTCGGTGATCTCGAGGATCGGGTCCACCTCAAAAGGAATGCGCCTCAGTTCGTTCTTCTGTTCCAGCGCGCGAATGAATTCGCGCAGATCGCGATATGCCATACGTTATGATGTGAATTTAATACCAATACCTCCGTAGGAGAGAGAATGTTCAACCGAGTTGCTTTCGTTACAGGCGGAAGCCGCGGAATCGGGCGGGCGATCGCTCTATCGCTCTGCCGCAGCGGCTTCGACATCGTGGTCGCCTCGCCCGAAATCGAAAAGAACGAAGAGGTGGCCGAAGAAATCCGCGCCTGCAGTGGCGAAGCAATGACCCTGAATCTCAATGTCACCTCGCCCGAGTCGGTGAAGGAGGGCTTCGCCAAAGCACTCCAGGACAAGGGCCGCGTCGACGTTCTCGTCAACAATGCCGGCATCGCGCGCGACGGCCTGGCGGTCCGCATGAAGCAGGCCGATTGGGACCTGGTGCTCGCCATCAATCTGAATGGCGCGTTCCAATGTATCCAGCAGGCGTTGCCCGGCATGATGAAAAACCGCTGGGGGCGGATCATCAACATTTCGTCGGTGGTGGGCCAGGCGGGCAGCGCCGGGCAAGCTAACTACGCGGCGTCGAAGGCCGGGCTGATCGGGCTCACCAAGGCGCTGGCGCAGGAAATGGCCAGCCGCGGCATCACCGTCAACGCGGTGGCCCCCGGCTACATCGCCACCGATATGACCGCGGTGCTGCCCGAAGAGGTGAAGGAGAAGATCCTGGCCTCGGTGCCGCTGGGGCGCATGGGGAAACCCGAGGACATCGCCAGCGCCGTGAAGTTCCTGGCCAGCGAAGACGCGTCGTACATCACCGGACAGGTGCTGGCAGTCAACGGCGGCATGTACATGTAAGCAAGGAGCGCCGAAGTGCCGTACGATCCCGACACCGCCATCGGCGGGCCGAGGCCCGAGTTTCCGACCACACGGCATACGCTCGTGGCCGCGGCTTCGGCGGAGGGACCGGCGGCGCGGGCGGCGCTCGATGCGCTGATCGCTCTCTATTGGAAGCCGGCCTATAAGCACGTGCGGCTGCACTGGAACCGCGATAACGAAGAGGCCAAAGACCTGGCGCAGGGCTTCTTTACCGCGCTGGTGGAGCGGGACCTGCTCACCTCTTTCGACCGTGAGAAGGGCCGCCTCCGCACCTTCCTGCGCGCCTGTCTCGACCATTACATCGGCAAGCAGGACGAATCGGCCGCACGCCTCAAGCGCGGAGGCGACGCGATCTTCGCCTCGCTCGATTTCGCTGCCGCCGAGCGTGAAATCGCCGCCTCCACACCATCGCCCGAAGACGTCTTCTTTCGCGAGTGGCGTCGCGAGATCTTCGCCGCGGCGCTCGAAGACTTGCGGCGCCTCTGCCTGGCGAATGGCAAGGCGCTCCACTACCGCATCTTCGAACAATTCGACCTGGCCGATGCCGCGCGCCCCAGTTACGCCGAGCTTGCCGCCGCCCATGGGATTTCCGCCACGGCCGTCACCAATTATCTGGCGTGGGCGCGCCGCGAACTGCGCCGCCTGGTGGAGGAGCGGCTCGCCGGAGTGACCGCGAGCGACCGCGAAAGCCGCGCCGAGCTCCGCTTCCTCTTCGGCGCGCCATGAGCTTCCTGTCCGACGACGCGCTGGAGCACCTCCGCCGCGTTACCGAGCAGCCCGACCTCAGCGGCACCCGCTACCGCATCGAGCAGGAGATCGGCCGCGGCGGCATGGGCGTCGTCTACCGCGCGTGGGATTCCACGCTGGAGCGGGTGTTCGCGCTCAAGGTGATCGACGCGGCCTCGGCCGGCGAGCCCCGGATTCTCGCGCGGCTCGAGCATCCTGGCCTGGTTCCCGTATACGACGCCGGAACCCTGCCGGACGGCCGCTCCTACTACGCCATGCGTCTGGTGGAAGGCCGCCGCCTGGACGAATATCTCACCGCGAACGATTCGCTGCCCGCCCGCCTGCGCGTCTTCCTGCGGATCTGCGAGGCCGTCGCCTTCGCGCACGATTGCGGCGTGATCCACCGCGACCTCAAGCCGCACAACATCATGGTGGGCCGCTTCGGCGAGGTCTTCGTGATGGATTGGGGCATCGCGCGCCGCCTGGACGATGCCGGCGTTGCCGCCCCGGCCGGTACGCCGCCTTACGCGGCTCCGGAATCCTCGCCCGACCAGCGTGCCGACGTATATTCGCTCGGCCGCATCCTCGAAGACATGGTCCGCAGCACCGGCCGCCGCCCACTCACAGCGATCGTCGGCCGGGCGACCGCGGCTGATCCAGCCGGCCGCTACGACACGGTCCCGCAGCTTGCCGAAGACGTCACCCGGTTCCTCGACGGCCTGCCCGTCTCCGCCTATCGCGAGAGCCTCTGGGAACGCTCCGCCCGGTTCGCACGGAACAACCAGGTGCTCCTGCTTCTCCTCGCCGCGTTTCTCGTGGTAAAGTTCGCATTATTTTTTCTTGCGCGCCGTTAAAGGAACGCGCGTCAACGCGGAATAGAAGGTGGAGGTAACGAAAGATGAACAAACCGCTTGTCGGCATAGCCGCCGGAGCCGTGCTCGGGATTATCGACGGCGCCACCGCCTGGTTCACTCCTCAGGTGCGACCGATGATCGCCGGTATCCTGATGGGCTCGTGTGTGAAAGGGATGATCGTGGGGGTGCTTTGCGGCATCCTGGCCCGCAAGGTCCGGTCGAACACTGCCGGGATCGTCGCCGGCTCGATTTTCGGCCTGATCTTTGCTTACCTTGTGGCGGCCATGCCGTCTGAAACCGGAGAGCATTACTACTTGCAGATCATGCTGCCCGGTTTTGTGGTGGGTGCCATCATCGGATACCTGACGCAGCGACTGGGCACCGTCCCGGCGCCACTCGAGAAAAGGAGCTGAACATGAATCGACCGATCCACTTCGAAATCCCCGCCGATAATCCCGAGCGGGCCATCGCGTTCTACGAAAAAGTCTTCGGCTGGACGTTCCAGAAATGGGACGGCCCCATGCCCTACTGGCTGGTGATGACCGGCGCGCAGGATAAGCCCGGAATTAACGGCGGCCTCATGCCTCGCCAGCATCCGGAGCAGCCCTGCGTCAATACCATGGACGTGGCCGATGTCGACGCCTCGGCCTCCACAGTGACCGCCGCGGGCGGCCAGGTGGTGGTGCCGAAGATGCCGGTGCCCGGCATTGGCTGGCTGGTCTACTGCAAGGACACCGAAGGCCACATCTTTGGCATGATGCAGAACGACCCCTCGGCAAAGTAGCGCCGCGTCGCGCTCGTCGTTCTCTGGGGCCCTCAGAATCGTCTCGACTGGATTCCCGCCCCGACTGTGTGCCATCCTGAACGGTTCATGGATATCATCACGGGCAACGTCGGATGGATCGAGGTCATCTGCGGCCCCATGTTTTCGGGGAAGAGTGAAGAGCTGATCAGGCGCCTGCGCAGGGCCATGATCGCGCGCAAACGCGTGGAAGTCTTCAAACCGACGATCGACGACCGCTACTCGAACGACGAAATTGTCTCCCACGGCGACCTGCGAATGCACTCCCAGGTGGTGGCCGATGCCGGGGAAATCACCACCCGGATCGACTGGCGCTCGGAGGTGGTGGGGATCGACGAGGCCAACTTCATGGGTCCGCAACTGGTGGAAGTGGCGCAGCGCCTGGCCGATAGCGGCAAGCAGGTGATCATCGCCGGACTCGATACGGATTACATGGGCCGCCCGTTCGCGCCCATTCCCGACCTGCTGGCGCACGCCGAATCGATCACCAAGACGCTGGCCATTTGCGTCCGCTGCGGCAATCCGGCCAAGCATACGCAGCGCCTGCGCGGCTCGGACGATCTGATTGTGGTGGGCGCCGCCGAGATGTACGAGGCCCGCTGCCGCCGCTGTTTCGAACCCGGCATTCCGAAGCAGACGGAGATGGAGTTCATTCGCGCCAAACGGCAGGAGAAATCGGCCGGGTAGTAAGCTAATATGCTAGCGAGGTCCCGTTATGCGGCTCGCTTCGATCGCGCTGCTGGTTCTCTTCTGCGCTGCCCGCCCCAATGCGAACGGGCAAAATCCTGTTCCCCATTCCGTCCTTACCGACCAGGGCTCGCCGCCCCCGCCCGTTGTGACGGCGGAAAGTAACATTGGGCGGCGCGATCCCGAAGCCGAGCGCCGGCAGGTATTGGCGAATCTCCGGCAGTTGATCACCGAGGCCCGGACGCTCCAGCGGGATCTCGACGCGGCACCTGTCGGCACGGTATCGGCGCAATCCTTCAAGCGGTCGCAGAAAATCGAGAGCCTCGCGAAGCAGATTCGCAGGACGCTGAAGGAACGGTAGCGCTTCAACGCTCGGAGGGCGTGATCTTGAGGTTGGCAAAATCTCCGGCCGAGCCGTTTCCGACCCAGAAGCCAACCCAGCCGGTCTTGCGGTCGCTCAATTGATTCACGGTGAGAGCCGGCTCCGCCGCGCCATCCAGAAATGTGGAGACCTTCGGATAGGCGATGACGACTCGCACGTGCACCCATGCGTCCGGGTCGGGCGGGGGCGTTATCGGTTTTTCATATTGTCCCGGATGCTCCGTGCGGAGGGTTTGCCAGTCATGGTCCGGGATCGAGATGTACTGCACGGCATGACTCCGCGGCAAGGCATCGGCCGCGCGAAAATTGAACGGGCGGAGATAGACGGCATCGTAATTCATCCCGTCCTTGCCGTGAAAAGCGATTCCGACAAAACTTCTTTGTGGAAGATTCTTTCCGCGGACATCGAACTCGATGGTTCCGTCCGATAGGACAAGTTGCGGCCACCAGGCGATGCCAGCCCCGTCGCCTTCGTCCAATCGGATCACGCTGCGGCCGGCTTCGGCAGCAGACGACACCTTCCGGTTATAGACCTCGGGAGCCCCTGCCGGCGTTTGCGCCGGCGCCGCGATCGAAAAGCATGCCATCAGAAGAGGAATCAGGGTTTTCAAAGAGGATCTCCTTTCCGGCTTCGGCAGCAATCCGCACGCCAGACGATCCGCCTGCTCAGGCAATCTGAAATGAGAGCTTTGCGCGCCGGTCCGATTGCTTCCAGTCACTCGCCCGTGTTCGCCATTGAGATAGTCGATCCCGAATTCGGACACGGCTATGATAGTAAGTGGTCATGCGGCAAAACTTAGTTGCGGTGTTACCGTGCTCTCGATATTTTCCTCATTTATCGAAAACGGCTCGCCGCGGGTGAAATCGTGACACTGTACGGCCAAGGACTGGGACCGGCACTCTCACGACGGGCGACGGCGGCACCCAGGTGCTGTTCAAAGGCGTCGCGGCTCAGCTCCTCTATTCTTCGGCGACTCAAGTAGCGGCAATCGTCCCCGCGATCTCCGGGAGCACGGCCTCGGTGGAAGTTCGGTATTCGAGCGGCACGCCCCTCTCCTTTGCCTTTCCAATTGCACCGGCCGCGCTGGCGGCGATTACCTTCCTATTGGGCGGGGACCCGCATGTGCCTGTACCCATGGTGCTCAAGCGGGAGGGGCGGTATATGTGTCGGTCGCGTACATCGGCGTCATCGCTTAGCGCGGTTCCGCACATCGCGTCCGCAGAGATCTTGAGTCGCCACTCCTCTCCGCGAATCGAGGTCCGCAAAGGCGGAAAAAGACATGTCGAACCCAAGAGGGCGATTGCTGGCCCTGGCAGTCTTCCTCATCCTGGCGGCAGCTCAGCCGCGACTTGCACGCGCGCAGGAGAAAACAGTCGGCGGCCATGTCGGTTTCGGCTTCCCATGGGTGACTTACGATGGCGGCAACGTAACGACTCCGGGAGACCCGTTTCGAGCCTCTATGCCCGTAGCAATTACCGTCAACGGACCGGGACGCCTGTATTTCGATCTCGAATTGGTGCCTCAGTTCGTAGACCAGCCGAGAGATGTCACCTTCACCCTCAATCCCGGCTTTTTGTGGAAACTCGGGCATGGTTGGGCCGCCGGCTGCCGGATCGGCTTCGACATTAACTCGTCGCAATTCGGTCCAACCCCGTTAGTCGTGAAAAGTTGGCCGATCCGGCACAGTTTTTTCAAGGCGTACTTCGCCGAAGCCGATTTCATCTTCCGCTTCAACCGGCCTGTCGGCGGCCCTTCGAGCAACCCGTTCACCTTCAACACGGTCTTCGGTCTGGCCTTCTGAGCTGTCAGGCTTTGAGCTTCTCGATCAGTTTGCCGAGCACCTTCACGGCCTGGTCCACCTGCTTCTCGGTCACGATGTAGGGAGGCAGGAAGCGCAGCACGGTGTCATGCGTGCAGTTGATCAGCAGGCCGTCGGCCATCGCGTCCAGCACCAGTTGCTTGCCGGGGACCGCGAGATCCAATCCCAGCATCAGACCGAAACCGCGGACTTCTTTGATCACCGAGTGCTTGCTCGCCAGTTCGTTCAGGCTCGCGTGGAAATAGCCGCCCACGCTCTGGATGGCGGGCATCAGTTCGTCGAGGATATCGAGGAACTCTAGCGACACGCGGCAGGCAAGCGGACCGCCGCCGAAAGTCGTGCCGTGCATTCCCGGCCGGATCGCCGCCGCGGCCTTGTCGTTTGCCAGGATGAAGCCGAGCGGCAGACCGCAGGCCACCGGCTTCGCCGCCACCACCACGTCCGGCAGCACGACGGGCGTCGCGCGCTGGTAGGCGAAGTAAGTGCCGGGCCGGCCCACGCCGCACTGCGTCTCATCGGCGATCAGTAGGGCATTGTGCCGGTCGGCCAGAGCGCGCGCCCGCGCTACATACTCGGGGGTCAGCGGATAGACGCCGCCCTCGCCCTGGATCATCTCCAGGATCATGCCGCAGGTGCGGTCGCGTGAAGGCCGCTTCGAGCGCCGCCACGTCGTTGGCCGGAACGAACTTCACGCCGGGCACGAGCGGTTCGAAATCGCGCCGGTATTTTTCCTGGCCGGTCACGGAGAGCGCGCCCATGGTGCGGCCATGGAAGCCATTCTCGAGCGCGATCAGCTCGAATTTTCCCGGAGTTCAGGCCGCGTCCGTGCGAGTGGGCCATTTTGAGCGCGCCCTCTACCGCCTCAGTACCGGTGTTGGCGAAGAAGGCCCGCTTCAGGCCGCTCATCTCCACCAGCCGTTTGGCCAGGGGACCCTGGTACTGGTGATAGTAGAGGTTCGAGCTGTGGATCAGCAGGCCGGCCTGCTCGCGAATCACTTTGACGATGCGCGGGTGCGCATGGCCCAGCGCGTTGACCCCGATCCCGCTGATGAAATCGAGATAACGGCGGCCCTCCGTGTCATACACGTAGCAGCCCTTGCCGCGCGCCAGAACGAGCGGATAACGGGCATAATTCTGCAGGAGGTAGTCACGCTCCAGGTCCATGGTTGCCTGGGCGGACTGATCCACGGGAGGTAGAGCTGTCGTCATTTAGTCATCATAACCCGGCTACTCTTTGCGGCCGTGCTGGAAATCCTGCCGCGCGTGGCTTTACAATATTCGAACCACCTTATGCCACGCGATGAACTGATTGCCAGGCTGGCCCGTCAGATCGATGCGGCACGAAAGACCGAACAGTTCACCGTCAACCCGGGCGATACAGCAGCTTTGCGGGCGCGCGGGGCGGTCGAACTGCACGGCCTTTGCGCGGAGTTCGTGCAGAGCGTGAACAGCCGCCTCACGGAAGGCTCGATCGAGCTCTCGCCGGCGGAGTTTATTCCGGAGATGTTCCGCGAAACGGCCGTGAACCTGTTCCAGATCGCCGCGCAAGGCCGCGAAATGCAGCTTGCCTTCCAGGCGCCGCGAGAGCTGGTCTCCACGGAAAAGTTCCTCGTCCCGTACGTGCTCGAAGGCGAAATCCGCACCTATAACCAGCAGATGCTGGAGCGCTTCGAGATCCGCACGCAATTGCTGTTCTATTGCGTGGAAAATGGCGCGGCCCACTGGCGGTACTCGGATCTGCGCAACTTCCATACCGGTCTGCTGACGCGCGACGTACTGGCAGGACTGATGGAACGCCTGTTCTAGCTCCCAGGTGCGCTATATTTTCTTCAATGCGCCTCCTTTGGTGTTTTGCTACGGCGATCCTTGCCCTGCCTCTATTCGGACAACCCGCGG
Organism: Terriglobia bacterium; assembly: GCA_963796675.1. GTDB lineage: Bacteria > Acidobacteriota > Terriglobia > Bryobacterales > Bryobacteraceae > CAWCDJ01. The sequence goes on along the minus strand of CAWCMS010000002.1, from coordinate 1,101,748 downwards.
CGGTCGCGCCGAAACCGGGCCGCGATGCCGGCCAACCGGTCGATGAGGAGTACACACGGAAGATTCGTGAGTACACCACCGCGCCCTACTTCAATTCGCCGCTGACGGATTATCTCCCGGCGTCGAAGACGGTGCCGACGCCCAAGGCGGTGCTCGGCGACATCGCCGGCGCTCCCAACATGCTTCCCTACGCCGAGGATGTCTACCGCTACATGCGGATGCTCGAGAAGGCAACCCCGCGGGTAAAGGTCTACACGATCGGCCGCACCGAAGAGGGCCGCGAGATGATTGCTGTCGCCGTGGCCGACGAGAAGCTGCTGGCGAAACTCGATGAGAACCGCGCGCGCCTGGCGAAGCTCGCCGATCCCCGCACCATTAATCTCGATGACGCCGAGGCCGATCGCCTGGTGGCCGCGTCCACCCCGGTCTACTACATCACGGGCACCATCCACTCGCCCGAGACCGGCGCGCCCACGGCCCTGATGGAGCTGGCGTATCGCCTGGCCGTCGACGACAGCGCCTACATCCGCCATATCCGCGAGAACGTGATCACCCTGATCACTCCGGTAATCGAAGTGGATGGCCGCGACCGGATGGTCGATCTGTACCGCTGGCATCGCGAGAACCCCGATAAGCAGTGGCCGAACCTGGTCTATTGGGGCCACTACGTGGCGCATGACGACAATCGCGACGCCATGGGCCTCACCCTGCAGTTGACGCGCAACGTCCTCAAGACCTTCACCGGCTGGAAAGCGCAGGTGCTGCACGACCTGCACGAATCGGTGCCGTATCTCTACGACAACACCGTGGGCGACGGCCCCTACAACGCGTGGATCGATCCGCTCCTGGCCGACGAGTGGCAGATGCTCGGCTGGGACAACGTCTCCGAGATGACCAAGTTCGGGATGCCGGGCGTGTTTACGCACGGCACGTTCGATACCTGGTCTCCCAGCTACCTGATGTTCATTGCCGCGACGCACAACGGCATCAGCCGCCTGTATGAAACGTTCGGCAACGGCGGCGCCGATACGGAAGAGCGCACACTCCGCCCCAACGAGTACGCGCGGACGTGGTTCAAGCAGAATCCTCCGCTGCCCCAGGCGAAATGGTCGCAGCGCGATAACAACAATTACGAAGAGACGGGCGTGCTGACGGCGCTCTCCTATTTCGCTTCGAACAACAAGTTTTTCCTGCATAATTTCTACCTCAAGGCCAAGCGGTCGATCGCCAAGGCCAACACGGAGGGGCCGGCCGCCTACGTCTTCACCGCCACCGACCCGCGTCCCGGCGCGCAGGCCGACCTGCTCCGCATGCTGCAGGACCAGGGCTGCGAAATCTCGCGCGCCACCGCGCCCTTCACGGTGGAGTTGCCACCGCACAAGTCGCACGCCGGACGCGGAGGGCGCGGCAACGCCGACAGCACCGATTCCGCGAAGCCGGCGGAAAAGCCGAAGCCCGAGCCCCACACCTTCCCCGCGGGGACATACATCCTCCGCATGGACCAGCCTTACAGCCGCATCGCCGACACGCTGCTCGATTACCAGTACTGGGCGCCCAACGATCCGCAGAAGAGCATTTACGACGACACAGGATGGACCTTCGGCGAACTCGGCAACGTGCAGGTAGCGCGCGTCACGGATCTCAAGGTACTCGATGCGAAGATGACTCGCGTCGAAGGTCCCGTGGAAGCTCCCGGCGGGGTGGAAGGCCTGGGCGGCACTTTCCTGGTCAACCACAACGCCGATAACGCGCTCGTGACCCTCCGCTACCGCTTTCCGGATGCCGATTTCGCAGCCGCCGAGGAGCCGTTCGAGGCGGCCGGGCACAAGTTCAACCGCGGGTCATTCATCATCCGCAATGTGCTGCGCGACGACCTGGCAACCGCCGGCACCGAGCTCGGTATCCGCGCCTACGCGGTATCGGCCGCCCCTTCCGTGAAGACCCACCCGGTGCGCGCCGCCCGCATCGCCATCATGCACACCTGGCTGAGCACGCAGGCCGAGGGCTGGTGGCGGCTCGAGTTCGACCGGCTGCACGTTCCCTACGCCTACATCAGCACGCAGACGGTATCGAAGGACTCCGCGCTGCGGGACCGGTACGATGTCATCGTCTTCGCGCCTGGCGTCCGCGGCAATCCGCAGACGATCGTTAGCGGCATGCCGATGTACGGCAATCCGCTGCCGTGGAGGAGCACCACGCTCACACCCAATCTCGGGAAGATCGATTCGACCGACGACATGCGCCCGGGCCTTGGCTGGAGTGGGCTCGATCACCTGCAGGAGTTCGTGCGCAAGGGCGGCCTGCTGATCACCGCGAACGACACCACGAATTTCGCAGTCGCCTTCGGGTTCACGCCCGGCGTCTCGATCGCACCGACGCAGCGGCTGAAAGTAACGGGGTCTGCGCTGCGCTCCAAGATGGTGGACGCCGCAAGCCCGATTGTTTACGGCTACTCGGACAACCTGGCGATCTTCGCCGCGATGCCGCCGGTATTCAACCTTTCGAACGTTGTGGGAGGCGGAGGCGGACGCCGCGGCGGCGGCGATGACAACCAGCGCCCCACCGGCCGCGGTACGGCCGACGATCCCGACGTGCCCCAGGGACGCACACCCACCGAGTTGCCCGAGGAACCGCACGCCGAAACATGGCAGGCGCTCCCGGTGACCAGCGAGCAGATGCGCAACCCGGTCAACGTCATTCCTCCAGCGGCCCGCCCGCGCGTGGTACTGCGCTACGCCAATGCCAACGAACTGCTGGTCTCGGGCCTGCTCGATAACGGCGCGGAACTGGCCCAACATGCCGCCGTGATCGATTCGCCTTTCGGCGAAGGTCACGTGGTGCTGTTTTCGAACAATCCGTTCTGGCGCGCCGAGACCAAGGGTAGCTACTTCCTGGTCTTCAACGCGATCCTGAACTTCGACCACCTGGACGCGGGAAGGTAACCAATCGCCTATTCACCGCCGAGGCGCCGAGACGCAGAGAAAAGCCTGCGCCACATCGATTACTGTGGCCGCCGCGGGAGCATCTCGGGGCGGTTGGCGGCGTCGTAGACCACTGATGCGATCACAGCCGCGGCCTGCATCAGGTCGGCCGGAACCGCATGGTCGTAGGTGTCCATGTCGGAATGGTGCGCGATCGATTCGTAATCGAGCGGGTCCTGAATGAATTGGAAGCCCGGCAGGTCAACCGCATCGAAGGAAAGATGATCCGTGCCGCCCGTGTTGCGGATCGTGATCGTCGAAGCGCCCTGGTCGCGGAAGGGCGCCAGCCACTGCTCGAATAAGGGGCGCATGGCATCGTTGCCCTGCAGATACACGCCGCGGATTTTGCCGCTGCCGTTATCGAGGTTGAAGTAGCCGGAAAGCTTCGCGAATTCGCCGGAGTGGGCCTGCACGTAGGCGCGGGAGCCGAAGAGCCCCTCTTCTTCGCCGCCCCACAGGCCGATCCGGACCGTACGGTCGAGCTTCAAATGGAGCACGCTTAGGATCCGCATCACTTCGATCATCACCGCGCTGCCGGCGCCGTTGTCGGTCGCGCCCGTGCCGGAGTGCCAGGAATCGAAGTGCGCCCCGATCATGATCACTTCGTCCTTCTTCGAGCCGCCCGGAATTTCGCCGACGATGTTCATTCCTTCGGCATCGCGCGTGCCGATCTCCGCCTTCAGGTTCAGCCGCACCTGCGCCGGCAACTTCTTGTCGACGGCGCGCGCGATGCGATCGTACTGCTCGGCGGTCACCACGAAGGTCGGCGGCGCCAGGGTGTCGGCGCTCTTGAAGCTGCCCGCGGCCTCGGCGGCCAGAAGGCCCTCATGCGCCCGCCGGTCGGCAAGCAGAACGCCCGCCACGCCCTCTTTCGCCAGGAATTTCGCGCGGTCGGCCACGCTATCGTCGTAGAGGTCGTACAACTGCTCCATCAGGTCATTCGGAAGGCTGCTGAAAAACCTGCCCATCTCCGCGGGCGTCTCCGGCCATTTCAGGTCGGCCAGCGACTTGGCCGTGATCTTAGCCAACGGCTCCGGGGCATTCGCCATCTCCGCCAGTTCGGCGGCCGTATAGCGGTGAAATTGCGGATTGGTCTGTGGCGCCGGTACCTCCACCCCGCTCAGCAGCACAATCTTGCCGCGCAGCTTGCCGGCCCATGCGGTCTTGTATGCCTCGAGCGCTTCGCGATATTTCTTGGGACCGTCGCGGAACGACCCGCGGAACGGCGCCATTACCAACTCTCCGGTCACAGGACCGTTGGTGGATGAGCTCCACGCGAGCGGTACCGCGGTCAGTTCCTGGTAACGCGGCTCGATGAGCTCCACCGAGGATTGCTGCAGCGTCCAATTCCGGCCGCCCGGCGCCCACTTTTCGGTATGGACGTTCGCGAGCCCCATCTTCTTGAGGTCCCCCACCGCCCAGTTGGCGGCATCTTCGAATCCGCTCGACCACGTCAGCCGCGGACCGTGAACCTCGGTCAGCTGGTAGAGGTGCTCCATGACTTGCGAGTGGTCGAAGGCTTCCCGTTTGATCCGGTCGACCACGCCCAGGTCGACGCGTTCCTGTCCCAGGCAGGGAAGAGCGCACAATAAGACGATCGCGGCAGTTCGCATATCTCTTGCAGTATAGGACGTTCCTCCGTGATAAGCTCCGTGCATGAGGGTTACCGATGCGGGGCCGCGCCGCGCGGCGTTCCGCAGACTCCACGAAAGCGGCTGTTTCGCCATCCCCAATCCATGGGACGCGGGCTCGGCCCGCTACCTGCGCTACCTTGGCTTTTCCGCCCTCGCCACCACCAGCTCCGGATTCGCCTTCTCGAAGGGCCTTCCCGATGAAGACTGGGCGGTGCCGGTGGAATCGATGCTCGCGCACATCGAAGAGATCGCCGCGTCGGTGGACCTGCCGGTCAATGCAGACTTCAAATCGGGCTACGCGGAGGATCCAGAGGGCGTCGCGGAGAACGTCCGCCTCTGTGCCGCGACAGGCGTTGCCGGGCTTTCAATCGAGGACAGTACGGGGAACCCGATCCATCCGCTCTACGACCTCCCGACCGCTGTCGAGCGTGTGCGTACCGCACGTGCGGCGCTCGATGCCAGGGCGCCGGACGTGCTGCTCACTGCGCGGGCCGAGTGCTACCTGACGGGCCATCCGGAACCGCTGCGCGAGGCCATTTGCCGCCTGGAGGCGTACGCCGAAGCGGGCGCGGACGTTCTCTATGCGCCGGGTCCGCGCACCCGCGAGGAGATCAAAGCGATCGTAGCCGCCGCCGGTCCGAAACCGGTGAACGTCCTGATGAGCGCGAACACAGGGCTCGGCATGGCCGATCTCGCCGAGATGGGCGTCCGACGGATCAGCGTCGGCTCGGCGCTGGCGCGCGCCGCGTGGACCGGTTTCATTCGGGCGGCCCAGGCCATCGCCCGGGAAGGCAGCTTCGCCGGTTTGGAAGGCGCGGTGCCCTTCAAAGAGCTGAACGACTTTTTTGCCGGCGCCGCGAAAGCGCGGTGATCCGCTACTGCCACCGCAACGCGACGTTGGGGTCGATCCGCGTCGCCCGGCGCGCCGGCAGATAGCAGGCGGACGCCGCTACAATCGCGAGAAAGAGCGCACCCGCCGCGAAAATGGATGGGTCGGTGGCGCTCACACCGATCAGAGCGCCGGCGGCCAGGCGCATCAACGCGATCGCCCCGGCGGTTCCGGAGACGAGCCCGGCGAGCGTCATCGCCATGCCCTGCCGCAGCACCATGAAAAGCACGTCGTGAGAACCGGCGCCGAGCGCCATGCGAATGCCGATCTCCTGCGTCCGCTGCGAAATCGAGTACGCCATCACGCTATACAGACCCGCCGCCGCCATCACCAAGGCGATCAGGCCCAGTATGCCGAGTAGCAGCGCTCCCACCTTCTGGGGGAACAGCGAAGCGCCGATCGACTCGGACAGTGGCATGGCATCGAAGATCCCCACCGAGGGGTCCATCGACTGCACGTCGCGGCGCATCAGGGCGACGGCATTGGCCGGGTCGCCGGCCACCCGGAGATAGAACACGATTTCGAGGTCCTGGCGAAACACCTGGCGGAAGGGTACGTAGAAATAGGGCTGCGACGACTCATTGAGATAGTGGTACTTGCTATCGGCCGCGACGCCCACCACCGTGAACCAGTGGCCCCAGCCGCGGATGCGGCGTCCCAACGCCTCCCCACCGCGGAAATAGCGCCGCGCAAAGGTCTGGTTGACGATCATGACGGCGTTCGACTTCAGGTCGTCGTGTTCGGTAAAGTCTCGGCCCTCGATGAGAGAAATGTGCATCAGGCCGAGATAGCCGGGCGCCACAACATTGCGGTAGAGCTTCATGTTTTCCGCGGGACCCGGGACATAGCCCTCCACTTGCAGGTCTTCCCAGGGGCCCGGGGAGAAAGCGAGCGGCGTGACGTCGGCATAGGACGCCGCCACAACCCGGGGCTCCGCTTCCAGGCGCTCGCGCAAGCGCGCGCAGAAGCGCTTTTGGTCCTCGAGCGAATATCCAGCCGTCGAAGGATAGAGATGAGAAACCAGTACATGCCCGGGGTCGAAGCCAGGACTGATCTTCCGCGCCTCCGCGAAGCTGCGGGCGAAAAGGCCGGCTCCAATGATCGCCACCAGGGCAAGCGCCACTTCCGAGGCCACCAGCAGACCGCGCATTTTTTGGGAAGCCGCGCCGGAGGTGCCTCCGCGTCCGCCTTCGGCCAAGGACCGTCCCAACCCGGTTCGGCCGCTGTGCCAGGCCGGCGCCAGGCCTGAAATCACGCAGACGGCAACGCAGACCAGCATGGTGAAGAGTAGAATGTCGCCGTTCATTTGCACGTGGATGACAACCGGGAACGACGTAGGCGGCAGCAGATAGCCGAGCCCGTCGGCCAACCAGAGAGCGATCGGGATCGCCAGTGCCCCGCCGGCCAGCGCGAGAAGCAGGCTCTCGGTGAGCAGTTGCCGCACCAGGCGGGAGCGCGACGCACCGAGCGCCAGCCGCAGGCTGAACTCCTTCTGCCGGGATGTGGCGCGCGCCAGCAGCAGGTTCGCCACGTTGGCGCACACGATCAGCAGCACCAGGCAGCACGCAGCCATCAGAATCCGTAGCGGCGTGAGCAGGATACTCTGGCTCGCGAAGTGTCCTTGCCACACCGGCAGCACGGTGGCGCTCATCCCCTGGTTGGTCTTGGGATATTGCGCCGCCAGGGTTCGTCCAAGGGCCGCGATCTCCGCACGCGCCTGCGCCAGGGTGACACCCGGCTTCAGCCGCGCAACGGTGATGAAACTCCGGGTGTTCCGATCCTTCATCATCCAGTCCGGCATGAAGTTGAGTTGCGCGCCCATCATCGCCGGCACCCACATTTCGAATTGAAGCCCGGTGAGGGTGCCCTGGAATGCCTCCGGCACAACGCCGATCACGGTCAACTGCTGCCGGTTCACGCGTACGGTCCGGCCGATGACGCCGGGGTCGCCGCCGAACTTGCGCTGCCACAAGCCGTAGCTCAGCACGGCCACGGGATACGCGCCCTGCCGGTCGCCGTATTCGTCGCGCGAAAAGACGCGGCCCAAAAGCGGCTTCACCCCAAGTACGGCGAAGTAGTTGCCGGAGACCAGTTCGCCCCACACGCGGTCGACACCCTCGCGATCGCCGAGGCTGAAGGTTCGGGGCTGCGCGGCCACCAGGCCATTGACGAGGGTCAGGTGATCGCGATAGTCGCGGTAGTCCTCGTAGGAGGTCGTTACGGACTCGCCGCTCGGCGCAAGAGTTTCGAAGGCTACCAACGACGAGGGGTCCTTCACGCCTGGAATGGGCCGCACGAGTTGGCTGTCGATCCAGGTAAACACCGTGGTATTGGCAGCAATCCCGATGGCCAAGGTAAAGACCGCCACCGCGGTGAACGCCGGATTTTTCAGCGAAACCCGAACGGCGTAGCGGATATCCTGCATGATTCCACGCAACGGACACTCCTTGAATTCAGAGATCGGAGTCGTGGTTTGTGCAATCCGTGGGCCAGCTTTTGCGGGCCGAAACGGGCATAATCGCGGTGCCGGGTGTCCGCGTGTGGGATTGTGCGGACACTGCCGAGGCTACTTCGGGTCGATCGCCGCCTCGATCAATTCAAGGTGCCGCTTGGGCGCTTCGCCGTCCACTTCTTCCTTTTCGAAGGCGTCGAGCACCTCCATGCCCTCGACGATCCGCCCAAAGGCGGCGTATTTGCCGTCGAGGTGCGGGGAGTCGCCCAAGACGAGGAAGAAGGAAGTGGTGGCGGAGTCCGGGTCGTCCCCGCGCGCCATGGAGACGATGCCGCGGACGTGCTTCACATCGGCGCGGAACTCACCCTTGATTGGGCGGACCCAGCGGTCGGCGGGATGGGTCGGGCCACTCGCGCGGCCATCCGGCATCCCGCCCTGCACCACGAAACCCTTGATCAGGCGGTGGAATACCGTGCCGTTATACCATCCCGTCTCGGTGAGTTTCAGGAAATTGCGCACGGTTTCCGGCGCCCAATCGGGCTCCATTTTGATCTTCAGGCTGCCGAGCGTGGTCTTCATGGTGACGGTGCGGCGCATCTCGTCCGCCGTGGCGTTGAGGAACGGCTCCACCTTTTTCTTTTCGATGGTCACTTTCAGGATGCGTACCGGCTTCACGGTGACGCCCTGGCCGTCGACTGGCGCCTGGGAGATCTTCTCCACCACGTCCATGCCTTCGGTGACGCGGCCGAAGGAGGAATATTGGCCGTCGAGCGGCGGCTGAGGATAGACGCATACAAAGAATTGGGCGCCGTCGCTATCTTTTTTATCGGGAATGCGGACGGTCGAGACGACGCCGCGCTCGTGCTTGAGGTCGCTGATTTCGGCGGGCAACAGGTTGAGGCCGCCGGTGCCCCAAAGATTGCGCGGAGTCTTCGGATCCTTGAGTAGGGGGTCGCCGCCCTGAATCATGCCGTTGGCCACGACGCGGAAAAAGGCGCTGCCGTCGTAGTATCCCTGGCCGGCCAGTTTCAGGAACTGGTCGACATGTTTTGGCGCCTTATCCGGCGCAAATTCAAATCGGAACGTCCCCATTTCGGTGGCGACGACCGCTTCCACCGCGTCCGCCGGAAGCGCCTGGGCGGACAGGCGTAGCGCCGCGAACGCGATCAAGGCAAACAAGCGCATGAGGTTATCGTAACGCGCCACCCGCGACTTGCGCGGCCCGGGATATTTCCAATTAATTCCACGAAAATGCTTTGACAATTTCCTTGAATTGTGTATTTATTAATACATTGCCACAGAGGAGGCACGACAAACATTCATGATCAAGCTCGGCTTATTCGCACTCGCAGTTGCATCTTTGACGATCGCTCTCCCGCCGGCCGCGCGGGCGGGAGTCATTCTGGATACCGGGATTGGAAATAGTGCAACTTCACGGACCACCGACGGACCGGGACAGGGCGTCATTGTAGGGGCTACGACCCAACTGACCCAGTTCGGCTTTTACCTGGACACGCCCGATGGGGCCGATGCCAAGTTCATGATTTGGAACGGAGACAATTCGTCCCTGCTCTATAGTCAGACTCTGTCACTGGCACCCAGCGACACGATCTCCCTGGTCCTGACCAATCCGTTCTCGTTCACTCTGGATGCCGGCAGCACCTATTATTTCGGGGTGATTTCCGATACTGCCATGAACGTGAGTTTCTGGTATCCAATCATTTCGCTGATGCAGAACAATTTGACATTGACCACCGACGGCAATTCAAACTACGGCAGCTTCGACAGCCCGACCTTTGAGGGTCTCGCCGGGGCGACAATTGCGTTGCAGTTGGTCAACGGTGGTACAGCCGCTCCGGAGCCGGGGACGATCGGAATGTTCACTCTTGGTGCCCTGGGGTTAGTGGCTCTCGCCCGAAAGCGAAAGTCCGCCGCGTAGACATTGACCCACGCATAGGCTGCCGGTAGGGTAGGCCTCCTTGGCCTGCCCAGGCCGCCCGAGGCGTTCACTTCATCGGCCTTGCTGCGCTCGGACCACGCACGATTCGGAAAGCCGGAATTTGCAGACGATCAAAGGCGATCGAGCAGCGTCTGTCCATTGCAGCGTAAAATTAGAGAGTGCCTTCAGGGGTGAACTATCGGTAGCTCGCCCGCGGTGGGTCGCATCGCCTTCCGCTATCCGAATTTCCGCTTTTACATGACGGCGCGATTCGTGTCGACGCTGTCGTCCGAGATGCAGGCTGTCGCGGTAGCGTGGCAGGTCTACGGCATCACGCGACGTCCGCTCGATCTCGGCCTCGTCGGCCTCGCGCAGTTTCTGCCCGGCGTTTTTCTCTTTCTGTTGGCGGGCCATACGGCGGACCGCCTTCCCCGGCGCCGCATCCTGATGGGCTGCTACGGGGGCTTCTCGATCTGCTCGCTGCTGCTGTTGACGTTTGCGCTGCACGGGGTGCGGACGGTCTACCCGATTTACGCGGCGCTGCTGTGGAACGGCGTGGTCCGCGCGTTCAACGGTCCCGCGGCGCAGGCCTTCCTGCCGCTGCTGGTGCCCGAGGAACACTTTCCGAACGCGGTGGCCTGGGGCTCTTCCGTCTTTCAGTTCGCCACGGTGCTGGGTCCGATGGCCGGCGGGTTTCTGTATGGACTGACGGGCAGTCCGATTCCGGTCTACGCATTGGCGATCGTTTCGTACGGCAGCGCCTTCGCCTTGATCGCCATGGTGCGGATCGAACGCCCGGAGCGCCCACGGGGCACCGCGTCGATGGGCGCGGTCCTGGAGGGCCTGCGGTACATCTGGAAGAACCCCTTGATGCTGGGGGTAATCAGCCTCGACCTGTTTGCCGTACTGTTGGGCGGCGCGGTGGCGCTGCTGCCGGTGTATGCCAGCCAGATCCTGAAGGTGGGGGCGTATGGCCTCGGGGTACTGCGGGCGGCTCCGGGCGCGGGTGCGGTGCTGACCGCGATCGTGGTGGCGTACGTGCCGCTGCGAAGACACGCGGGTTCGGCGATGCTCTGGTGCGTCGCCGGGTTCGGCGTGTTCACGGTGGTATTCGGACTCTCGCACAGCATGCCTGTGGCGTTGCTTTCGCTGGTGCTGGTGGGCGCCTGCGACATGGTGAGCGTGATCGTGCGGCACACCATCGTCCAGCTCTGGACGCCGGATGCCATGCGCGGCCGGGTGAGCGCCGTGAACATGGTGTTCATCGGGGCGTCGAATGAGGTGGGGCAGTTTGAGTCTGGCGTGACGGCGCAATGGCTGGGAACAGTCCCCGCCGTGGTCGCCGGGGGAATGGGGACGATCGCAATCGTCGTCCTCTGGGCGGTACTGTTCCCCTCGCTGCGCCGGGTGGACCGCCTCTCAAACCCCCGGACCGAACACGTATCATAGAGGTATATGAAATTTCTCTGCTGTGCGGCCCTCACTGTGTCCGCAGTGTGCGCACAGAGCTTCTCCGCAGGGCCCGCACTCGATGCAGCCATCCAACGCGGCATTCGCGAGAACAGGCTGCCCGGCGCGGTTCTGATTGTGGGGCACGACGGCAAGATCGTCTACCGCAAGGCGTATGGCGAGCGTTCGGTGATGCCGGCGCGCGAGGCGATGACGCCGGATACCATCTTCGACGTGGCGTCGCTCACGAAGGTGGTGGCCACCACGCCCTCCCTGATGAAGCTGTTCGAGGAAGGCCGCTTCCGCCTGAACGACCGCATCACGCAATACATCCCCGAATTCCAGGGCGGCCAGAGCGACGTCACCATCCGCGACCTCTTTACGCATTTCTCCGGCCTGCAGCCGGATGTGCCGCTCAAGACGCCGTGGCACGGCTATGAGCACGGCATCGAGCTGGCGGAAACCGATCCGCCGTACGGGCCGGCGGGAGCGAAGTTCGTCTACAGCGACATCGATTTCCTGCTGCTGGGCGAACTGGTGCACCGTCTGAGCGGCCAGCTGGTCTCCGATTACGCGCGGCAGAACATTTTTCTGCCGCTCGGCATGACGGACTCAATGTTCCAGCCGCCGGCCTCGCTTATCCCCCGCATCGCGCCGACCGAACAGATCAACCCGAACCAGCCACCACTCCGCGGCGTGGTCCACGACCCGACGGCGCGCAATATGGGCGGCGTCGCCGGACATGCCGGACTGTTTTCGACCGCCGATGACCTGGCGCGCTATGCGCAGATGATGCTCAATGGCGGCGAACTCAACGGCGTCCATGTACTCAGCCCGATGACCATCGAGAAGTTCACCGAGCCTCAGAGCCCGCCCGATCAGCCGATCCTGCGGGGCCTCGGCTGGGATATCGACTCGCCGCTTTCCGGCAACCGCGGCGATCTGTTCCCGATCGGCTCCTTCGGACACACGGGCTTCACCGGAACTTCGATCTGGATCGACCCTTCGAGCAAAACGTTTGTGATTCTGCTGGCGAACGGCGTGCATCCGCATTCGCGCCCGGCGCTCACACCGCTGCGCGGCGAGGTGGCGACCATCGTGGCGGCGGCGCTCGGGATGCGGCACCAGGGCGTCACGCTCACCGGCTACAACGAAACGATCGCGGGGCCGGGCGTGCACCGCGAAGTGGCTCGGAACGGATCGACCAAGACCGGGCTCGACGTGCTTGAAGACCAGAAGTTCGCGCCGTTCCAGGGAAAGCGCATCGGCCTTATCACCAACCACACAGGCATCGATCGTGCCGGGCGGCGCAATATCGACGTCATGAAGCAGGCGGGCGTCAACATCGCGGCATTATTTTCGCCGGAGCATGGCATCGCGGGCAGGGAAGACCGCTCCGCCATTCAGGATTCGACCGATCCCGCCACGGGCATCCGCGTTTACAGCATCTATGGTGCGACCAACCGTCCGACGCCCGAAATGCTGCGCGGGCTCGACGCCCTGGTGTTCGACATTCAGGACGTGGGCGCGCGGTTCTACACGTACGAAACCACCATGGCCTACGCGATGGAGGCCGCGGCCAAGGCCGGCATTCCGTTCTATGTCCTCGACCGGCCGAATCCCATTACCGGCGTCCACGTGGAAGGGCCGCTGCTCGACGCGGCGAACGAATCGTTCGTAGGCTATTTCGCGGGACTGCCGACACGGCACGGAATGACCATGGGGGAACTGGCCAAGCTGTTTAACGGAGAGGACCACCTCGGGGCGAACCTCACCGTGATCCCGATGGAAGACTGGCAGCGCGGCGATTGGTTCGATTCGACGAACCTGCCGTGGATTAACCCATCGCCCAATATGCGCACCCTGGCGGCGGCGGCACTTTACCCCGGCCTCTGCCTGCTGGAGTACTCGAAAAACCTGTCGGTGGGGCGGGGAACGGATTCGCCGTTCGAACTGATCGGCAGCGATTTCATCGGCGGGCGGGAATTGGCGGGCTACTTGAATAAGAGGCTGATTCCGGGTGTCCGTGTCTACCCAATCAGCTTCACACCTACGGAATCGATCTTCAAGGGACAGCGGATCGAAGGCGTGCGGTTCCTCATTACGAATCGCCAGATGCTGGATTCCACACGGCTGGGTCTGGAATTGGCGGGTGCGCTCGAAAAGCTTTACCCGGGCAAGATCGACTTCGCGGCCAGCCGGAGACTCATCGGCAGCGATGATGTGATCCGCCGGCTCAAGGCAGGCGAGGATCCCCGCCAGATCGTGCAGAGCCTGCAGGACTCCGTCGAAGCTTTTCTAAAGGTTCGCGATCGCTATCTGATCTACCGCTGATCAGCCACCTGGGGAATCGCCGTCTCCGGTCCCCGCGAGGTCTTCGATCTTGGTTCCGAGGCGGTCGGTCCGCTGCGGGACCGTGCCCCGCATATCGACCTGTTCCTCGGTTGCGCCGATGCCGGAATCTTTCCGGACCGGTGTGGTGTGGGCGTCCCCGGGCCGTGTTGCTGGTGCCATCGAGTCTCCCGTCGGGCTTGAGTATGGGCGCAACGGCAGCCGAAGTCAACAGCGCTAATAATAACGGTAAAGTAGGGAAATATGCGTTCTGCTGCGCTGTTCTTGGCGGCCGCCACCACGCTCGCCGCGGCCCCTTCGCTTCCGGTCTGGCAGTCGAAGCCTGAGATTCGCGCGGTGGAATCCGCAGCCGCGCTGAAGCTCTCCGGTGTACGCGATGGCGTCCTCTATCGGGCGCGCCTTACGAATACGGGCCGGGAGCCGGTGCACGTCAAGGAGGTCGCGCTCTTCCGCATCGCGCATACCCTGCCGGGCAGCACGGCGCTTTACGGTGAGAGCTTCCAAATGCTCTCGCAGACCGGCGGGACTTTGGCGAACCCGATCAATCTGGGGTATGACGAACCGGCCCACTACAAAATTCCCCAGCCGCCGGACGCCCGGGTGCTCACCGGGATGATGACGCTCACGCCGCCGGGCGGACCAACTCACCTGCTGGCGTTCACGAGCTGCCGCCGCTTCATCGGACGCTTTTACTTGCGGCCGCAATCGATCGAAGTGGTCGTGGATACCGAAGGCCTGGCGCTCGGCCCCGGCGAGTCATGGGACCTGGAAGAGTTCAGCTATACCAGCGGCAGAGACCGCGCGGCGCTGCTGGGCGCGCTCGCCGCGCGCATCAACCGCAACCACCCGCCTCTGAAGTTCGCGGCGCCGCCTGCCGGTTGGTGCTCCTGGTATTGCTTCGGGCCGCGGGTGACGGCCAGGAACGTGATGGAAAATCTGGCCGCGATCGCCGCCTCCGTCCCGCAGCTCAAGTACGTACAGCTCGACGACGGCTATCAGCCGGCAATGGGCGACTGGCTCGAAACCGGAAAAGCATTTGGCGGCGACGTGCGCGGCGTGCTGCAAGCGATCCGCCGGCAGGGCTTTGAGGCTGCGATCTGGGTGGCTCCGTTCATTGCCGAAGCAGGTTCGCACGTGTTTCAGGAGCATCCCGACTGGTTCATCCAGGGCGACGACGGCAAACCGCTCCCGGCGGACAAGGTGACCTTTCAGGGCTGGCGGCACGGCCCGTGGTACGCGCTCGACGGCACCAATCCCGAGGTGCAGCGCCATCTGGAAACGGTCTTTCGCACCATGCGGCAGGAGTGGGGCGTCACCTACTTCAAGCTTGATGCCAATTTCTGGGGCGCAATGCACGGCGGCCGGTTCCATGATCCAAAAGCGACGCGCGTGGAGGCGTATCGCCGCGGCATGGAGGCGATTCTGCGCGGCGCGGGCGACAGCTTCATACTGGGCTGCAACCATCCGATCTGGCCGTCATTCGGATTGATCCACGGGTCGCGCAGCTCGGGCGATGTCAGCCGCTCATGGAAAACATTCCAGACGATCGCGCGGCAGAATCTAAATCGCAACTGGCAGAACGGCCGCCTGTGGTGGAACGATCCGGATGCGGTGACGCTGAGCGGAAACCTGCCGATCGAAGAGTACCGCTTCCATGCCACGGTGGCGATGGCAGCGGGCGGCCTGGTGCTTTCCGGCGACGACCTCACCGCCCTGCCGGCCGATCGGCTGGCGATGCTCAAGAAACTGCTGCCGCCCACCGGCGTCGCCGCCGAGTTCGCCGGCGAATCGCTCGAAACGGGCACGATTCACCGGAAAGATGGCGATATGATCTGCGTCTTCAATTGGGGCGACGCTCCGGTGGATCGTGTGGTGCAGCTTCCACGCACAAGCCAGGTGACGGATTTGTGGAGTGGCCGCGATTACGGCAGCGGATCGAGCGTGACGGTCGCGTTAAAGCCTCACGAAGGAACCGTGCTGGTGGTTCGCTGACGCCGATTACAGGGTGTGCACTTCGCGCACCAGTGCGAAGGCCGCGTTTGACTCCGGAATTTTCACTTTGAACGGCGTGCGGACCTTCGGCTCCAGGTGATCCACCCGCGTAGTCACGCCCCCCAACTGCGAACCGTGGCCGTCGGCTAAGTCGAAGACCACTTCGGCGGCGTAGATCGAATGGTCCGTATTGTTGCGGATGAAACCCTCGACGGTCGTTCCCGTGCCGTGAACCACGTGCGCGTCCAGAACTTCAAGATCGCGATTAGTGGTGATATGAAGGTCATCCAGATTGACGGGCAGCCGCGAGGCGGCTCTGGCGGGAGCGGGGGCGGGCGCGACCAGCGGCACATCGGAGGCGAACCGGCCGGCGAGTCCCATCCAGACCACGACACCCATCACCAGGCACGGCACCCCCACCAGGAGCCACATCCTCAGCTTCTGGGCGAATGTGCGATTACTCAAGTACAACGGATCCGCCGCAGCGGGCGCGTTCAGCCAGCGATCCATCCAGGCTCTCACAGAGCGTGGACGTTCGTCCGGACGATTTGCCATATTCAACGCCATTATATCGTCCGGTTCCGAACCCTAACCGCGAACACTCTGCCGGTTTCGCGACATCGGCAGCCTGCATGCTGATTTCAGCACACGTAGGAGTTTGCATGAATCAACTTCGCAATATCGTAACCGGGATGGCGGTGGCCGCCCTGCTTGTCTCCGCGGCGGCTGCCGGTCCGAAGCATCACCGACAGTCCGCGAGCCGCACGGCGGTGGATAGTGAATTCGCCACCAAGGCTGCGCAGACGAACCTTTCCGAGATTCGGCTGGCCGATTTGGCCATGACCAAGACCTCCAACCAGAGTGTGAAGAACCTGGCGCAGAGCGTCGAATCCGGCCATTCCAAGGCCAATAGCGAGCTCAAGGACATCGCCGCCAAGCAGAACCTCATGCTGCCTAAGACTGTGGATCCGAAGGAACAGGCGGAATACGACCGCCTCTCCAAGCTATCCGGCGCCGAGTTCGACCGCGCCTACAGCCGCAAGCAGATCGAAGCCCACAAGGATGTGATCGCCGATTACCGGCGCGAATCGGCGCATGGCACCGATCCCGAATTGAAAAAATACGCCACCGATACACTGCCCGCGCTGGAACATCATCTGCAGCTAGCGGAGACTGCGCACGCGTCCGCCTCGAAGGAATCGCACTAAAACGCGGATGGGGCGGCGCAGTGCGCTCCGCCCCATCTTCTAAATGCGGCGCACGCGGCCAGGCCCGGCGATCAGGTTTTCCAGGGTCCGCAGATTCTCCTGTTTTCCCATCACAATCAGGTACTCGCCGCCGTGCACCGCCGTGTCCGCCGGCGGGTTGAACATCATCTGGCCGTTGCGCTGGCGGATGGCCATGACGATCACGCCGAGGTCGCGCCCGAGCTGCATCTCGCGGATGGTCTTAGAGGCGAGGTCGCTCTCTTCGGAGACGCGCACCTGTTCGATGGCGATATCTTCGCCGATATCCTTCGTGGTGAAGTCGAGGAATTGGACGACATGCGGCCGCAGCAGGGACTGTGCGAGCCGGTGGCCGGTGATGACGTAGGGCGCGAAGACCGCGTCGGCGCCCGCTCGCCGCATCTTTTCTTCGGCCCCCTCTTCCGCCGCTCGTGCCGCTACATAGATACGCGGGTTCAATCCTTTGGCGGAGAGCAGAACGAAGAGGTTGTCGGCGTCGGTGGCGAGGGCCGCTACCAGGCCGCGGGCGCGTTCGATTCCGACCTGGTGCAGCGTATCGTCGCGAGTGGAATCGGCGGCGACCGCCAGCATATTGGCGTGCATCGCGCGCTCCACGCGTTCGGGACTGATATCCACAACGACGAAGGGCACGCCCGAATGCTGCAATTCCGCAGCGGCTCCGCGCCCGACGCGCCCGAAGCCGCAGATGATGTAGTGATCTTTGAGCTTGTCGATCATTCGTCTATTCCGCCGCTGGCCGATGACGTCCCCGAACTCGAGTTCGATGATGGTCTGGGTCATCGCCCCGATGGCGATGAAGATCGTGCTGACGCCAAAGAAGATGAGGAACGAATTGAAGATGCGCCCGTCGCGCGAGAGGGGGTGGATTTCGGCATACCCCACCGTGGTCATGGTGGTGAGGGTCATGTAGAAGGCGTCGAAAGGCGGCCAGTGCTCGATGAGAGTGAACCCCAGGGTGCCGATCAGCAGCGTGCAGCCGATGGCCAGGCCGATGATCAGAAAACGCCGCGCCAGACGGTTCATTGGCTTCCGTACCGACAAGTATAATCGCTGGCGCGGAATGGAGCCTGCGCGCGCGGTTTGGTAAACTGAACCAGTAGCGTTCTCAGCTTCTTCCAAAGTTCGGGCCGGTAGCTCAATTGGTAGAGCATCGCCCTTTTAAGGCGGTGGTTGCGGGTTCGATCCCCGCCCGGCTCACCAAATCAGTCCTTAGTTTTCGTTTGCTATGTTTCCCATAACCTTTGCCAGCATGATTCGCTCACGCTGAATCGTGATACATTCCCCACATGCTGCGCGGTGGCTCTATGCCACCTGCCACGGCAATCGAGCCCACGAAGCGCAAACATCGGAAGATGACCGCCGCTGGCAGAAAGACGATTGCGGACGCGCAGCGGAAGAGATGGCCTGTATCCAAGAAGGCTGTTGAACCAGCAACGCCGGAAGCGGATCCCAAACCCAAGCGAAGACTGCCGGCGGCGGAGAAGACGGCCCCTGTCTCTGGGCCGGCAACAGGTCACATCCATCGGCCAGAGAGGACATCTGGAAGGACGGCACATGAACAAGGTGACGATTGAAGTGGATTCAAGGTGGGTGAAGATCGCTCGTTCTCCACTCTACTGGGTCGTGGTGGCCTTACAAGGTCCTTCGGTGACCTTCGCCCCGCTGTTCCTGTACTGGAGCGGCAAAGGTAAGATGTTTCCCGAGTATGAATGGCTCATCGTGCCCTCGTGCTTCGCAGTGATCCTGCTCGTCGGGTTCTTCTATATGCTGCTCGGCGCCAAATTCATTTCCGAGTTGAGGAAAGCACAAATCTCAGCTTGAACCAGCTCCCTACCCGGCAACCTTTGACCTGGATTTCGGCATCGAATCCGGAACCTGGCCTTAGTTGTAGGACTGATTCGGTATCGATCCTTCTGCTATCCTGCAACCTGGAGGTTGCCTAATGAACGATCGCATCGAGAAGCGCATCGAGCTTCGCGCCCCGGTGTCCCGCGTCTGGCGCGCGTTGACCGATTACCGCGAATTTGGCGAGTGGTTCCGGGTCAAACTGGACGGGCCCTTCGTTCCCGGAGAGGTCTCGCGCGGCCATATCACGTATCCGGGGTACGAGCACCTGAAGTGGGAGGCCGTGGTGCAGAAGATGGAGCCGGAAAGCCTCATCTCGTTTACCTGGCACCCCTATGCGGTCGATCCGAACATCGATTACTCCAGCGAACCGCCAACCCTGGTCGAGTTCCGGCTGGAAAAGACCGCCGATGGCACGTTGCTGCTGCTGACCGAATCTGGGTTCGACCAGATCCCGAGTCACCGGCGCCAGGTGGCGTTCCGGAGCAACGACGGCGGCTGGGCCGAGCAGATGAAGAACATTGAACGTCATGTCGCGGAAAAGCCCTAGCCGCGCCGGTACGAGGCGGCGCTCCCACGCACCCGTGTTTTCAGCCCTGGGAGACGATACGCGACTGGCGCTCGTGGCCAAGCTTTCGAGTGGCCGGCGGCATTCGATCTCCCAGCTTGCGGCCGGGTCCAGGCTGACACGGCAGGCGATCACCAAGCACCTGCAGGTCCTCGAAGGCGCCGGAATCGTCCACAGCGTCCGTGCAGGGAGGGAAAGCCTTTTCGAGTTCGATCCGCGGCCGATCCATGAGGTCACGGCGTACCTCGGCCTCGTCTCCAAAGAGTGGGATCAGGCGCTCGACCGGCTGAAGAAGTTTGTCGAAGACTAGGCTGGAGGACTCTTACCGCGATGTTAGTGCGAATTCGGGAAAATGTTAGTAGGATTTCTCCTGCTGTTCTCGGGGAAAGACTTAATTGGCGCTATCCGTGCGCGGAATGACAATTGCGCGGATACCGAGCAGGATATGGCGGCCACCCCATAGGTCGCTCGTCAGAGTATGCTCGATTCGCCCCGGCGAGCCGCCGAGCAGCAGCGCGCTTCTGGCGGCCCAATACCCCAGCAGCACGGGACAGATCAGGAAGATCGGAGCTTGCATCGCTTTCTAACAAGCATACGCTGGTCCGGCTGCTGCCGCAATCGGATTTCGTACCAGACCGGGCCGCGTGCTATACTGCCGTCGCCCCCGGCTTATGACTTTCACTTACTCCGATATCTCCAAAATGATCGACCATTCGCTGCTGAATCCGACCTTGCCGGCAGCAGAACTCGAGGCCGGATGCCGGCTCGCGGTAGCATATGACACGGCCAGCGTTTGTATCCTGCCGTATTACCTCAGTCGATGCTCCGAAATCCTACGCGGGACCGGTGTCAAATCCAGCACCACCATCGGATTTCCGCATGGCGGACATACCACTGCGGTCAAGGCAGCCGAGGCGGAGCGCGCCCTGACTGATGGTGGCGAGGAACTCGACATGGTCGTCAATATCAGCGCCGTTCTGAGCGCCGATTGGGACTACGTCCGCGACGATATCCGTGCGGTCACCGAGATCACCCACGCGGCGGGCCAGAAGGTGAAGGTCATTTTCGAGAACTGCTACCTGAATGACGAGCAGAAAATCCGGCTGTGCGAGATCTGCGGCGAGCTCGGTACCGACTGGGTGAAGACCTCGACCGGGTATGGCACGGGCGGTGCGACGCTCGAAGACCTGCGGCTAATGCGCCGGCACGCGCCGCCGCAGATCCAGGTCAAATCGGCCGGGGGAATTCGCGACCTCGATGCGCTGCTGCGTGTTCGCGAGATCGGCGTCACGCGTTCCGGTGCCACCCGCACGGCGGAGATGCTGGAAGAGTGCTGCCGGCGCCTCGGCCTGCCGGCTCGCTGTCCCAACGCCTAGTTATCCGGCAATCACGCGGCGGGCGATCTCGCGGCCGAGCGCGACGGTGTCGGCGGGCTCGCGCTTCGAGAGGCGGCGGACGATCGCCAACTGGGTGCGCAGCAGGTCGCCTTCGCTCGAGGCGGCGATCACTTTGCGGGCCGCGCGTTCCACCCGTTCGATGGCGTGTTCGGCGTAGTAGCTGGTCATGGCGGCCGCGTGGCGCGCGCCCCGGAGCTTTTCCGCGCGAAGGATACACGACTCGATGGCGAAGACTTCGCTGATACAGTCGGCAAGCGCGCCCATAATCTCCTGCTGGTCGGCCAGGGCCTGCATGTATTTGCGCGAGGCCGCTCCGGCGGCGAAGAGTGTGAGCTTCCGAGCGGAAGCGAGTAACTGGCGGTCGCCGCTTTCGGATGACGCCGAGGGGCCGGCCATCACTTCCTCCATCACCTCTTGGATGGCCGGAAGCAGTGCCAGTTGGCCGGTCATCGCGCGCTTCATGAGCCAGCCGGTGATGATCAGGCGGTTGATTTCGTTGGTGCCTTCGAAAATGCGGTTGATGCGGGAATCGCGATAGGCGCGTTCGGCCGGATACTCTTCCACGTAACCGTAGCCGGCGAAGATCTGCACGGTGTGATCGACCACCATGTCGAGCATCTCGGAGCCCCATACCTTGAGGATGGAGCACTCGACGGCGTATTCCTCGATGCGTTTCTGGATGTCGCGCGAATCGGCGGTACTGTCGAGATCGGCAAGCGCCGCGTCGATCATGCCAATGGTGCGGTAGGCGAGCGATTCGCCGGCATAGATGCCGACGGCGCACTCGGCGAGTTTTTCCTGGATCAGGCCGAACTCGCAGATCGGTTTGCCGAAGGCCTTGCGCTCTTTGGCGTACTGGACGGCGTGCCTGAGACTATGCCGCGCGCCGCCCACGCAGGCCGCGCCGAGCTTGAAGCGGCCGATGTTCAGGATGTTGAAAGCGATGTGGTGGCCCTTGCCCGGCTCGCCAAGAAGGTTTTCGACCGGCACCTTGCAGTCCGCCAGAATCAGCGGGCAGGTGGACGACCCGCGGATGCCGAGCTTGTGCTCTTCCGGACCCACCGAGAGGCCCGGCGTGCCGCGATCGATCAGGAAGGCGGAGAACTTCTCGCCGTCGATTTTGGCGAAGACCGTGAAGACGTCGGCGAAGCCGCTGTTGGTGATCCACATCTTCTCGCCGTTCAAGATGTAGTGGCAGCCGTCTTCGGAGAGGACGGCGCGGGTGCGGCAGTTCATGGCGTCTGAGGCGGAGGAGGATTCCGACAGGGCATAGGCGCCGATCCATTCGCCGGTGGCGAGCTTCGGCAGGTACTTCTGCTTCTGCGCGGGAGTGCCGTACCAGACGATGGGCAGGGTGCCGATGCCGGCGTGGGCGCTGAAGGCCACCGAGAAGCTGGCCAGCTGGCTGATGTTCTCGACGATGATGGCGGAGGTGACCTTGTCCATGGCGAGGCCGCCGTATTCTTCGGGCACATCCACGGCCATCAGGCCGAGGTCGCCGGCCTTGCGCAGCAGGCGCCGGGTGACGTCGAAGTTCTTGGCTTCGATCTCATCGGCGGCGGGCATCACCTCGTTGGCGGTGAACTCGGCCGCGGTACGAGCGATCTGCCGGTGTTCGTCGGTGAAGTCTTCGGGCGTGAAGACCTCTTCCGGGAGGCGCTCTTCGATCAGGAAACTGCCGCCTTTGACGCGCTTCATGCGTTCCTCTAGTTGAGATTTTCGAAAATGCCCGCCGCGCCCATGCCGCCGCCGACGCACATCGTGACCAAGCCGTACCTGGCCTTGCGGCGCTGCATTTCAGCGAGGATGGTGGCGGTGAGTTTGGCGCCGGTACAGCCCAGCGGATGCCCGAGCGCGATGGCGCCGCCGTTCACATTGACCTTCGCGGGGTCAAGGCCGAGCAGCTTGATGACGCTCAGCGCCTGCACGGCGAAGGCTTCGTTCAGTTCGATGATATCGATCTGGTCGAGCGTGAGCCCGGCAAGCTTGAGGGCCTTGGGCACCGCGTAGACCGGGCCGACGCCCATCTCCTCGGGCAGGCACCCGGCATAGCTATAAGCGACGAAGCGCGCGAGCGGCTTGAGGCCCAGGGCCTTCGCGCGATCGAGCGACATTACGACCGCGGCGGCCGCGCCATCCGAGGTCTGCGACGAGTTGCCCGCCGTGACCGTGCCGCGGGCGTGAAAGGCGGCCTTGAGCTTCGCCAGCGCTTCGAGCGACGTGTCCGCGCGCGGGCCTTCGTCCGCGCGGAATTCGACGTTCGAGCCGTTGGCCCGAATCGGCACGATTTCGTCGACGAAGCGGCCGGCGGTCTGAGCCGCTACGGCCTTCTGGTGGCTGGCCAGCGCGAAGGCGTCCGACTCTTCGCGGGAGATGCCGTAGTGCTTCGCCAGGCGCTCGGCGGTGAGGCCCATCGAGAGGTAGGAATCCGGGTAGCGTTCGAACAGCGCCGGATTGATGGAGATTTTGTTGCCGCCCATGGGGATCAGCGACATCGATTCGGTGCCGCCAGCCACGATCACGTCGGCGGCGCCCGCGCGGATGCGCTCGGCGGCGAGCGCGATGGCCTGCAGCCCCGACGCGCAATAGCGATTGATCGTCATCGCGGCCGCTTCCACCGGTAGTCCGGCGCGCAGCGAACAAATGCGCGCCACGTTCATGCCCTGTTCGCCTTCCGGCATCGCGCACCCGATAATGACGTCTTCGATCTCGCGGGCATCGAGCGCGGGGACGCGGCTGAGCGCGCCTTCGATGGCGGCGGCTCCGAGATCGTCCGGGCGGGTGGCCCGCAGCGCGCCTCGCGGCGCCTTTCCGACGGCCGTGCGAACGGAGCTGACAATGACGGGATCTTTCATCGGATTATAGCCTCGTTAAGTGGGTCGCGGATGACGACGCGAACTGGTGTGAGCGTGCTGGTGGGGCAGGATTCATCCTGCGGTGGGCTTCAGCCCGCCTCCAGCGATCGGGCTGAAGCCCGATGCAGGCTGAAGGCCTGCCCCACCGGGTCACAGGCCCGGATATCGCACAAGACTTTACGGTCAAAGCGTTAATTCCTCAATGGCTTTCCGGCCTTCAGGGTGTAGGCGATGCGCTCCTGCGTCTTTTTCTCGCCGCAGAGGGAAAGGAAGCCCTCTCGCTCCAGGTCGAGCAGCGCCTGCTCGCTCAGAGGCGTGCCGGGCATCACCTTTCCGCCGCACAGCACGTGGGCCACTCGATTCGCCACCTTTACGTCGTGGTCGCTGATGTACTCCGCCTCGCGCATCAGGTGGACCCCGAGCTGCAGCGTAGCGAGCGCGTTTTCGCCAGGCGCCGGAATGTCCGCGCGGGGAGCGGGCGGCGCGTAGCCGCTGCCGGAGAGGGTGCAGGCAAGGTGCTTGGCATCGAGCAGGAGGCGCTCGCGGTTCATGGTGACGCAGTCGGCTCCGGTGAGGTAGCCGAGTTGGCGCGCTTCGAGCGCGGAGGTGGACGCCTTGGCCATCGCCACAATTTCGAAATTGCGCCGCAGGGCGTCCAACAGTTCGACGGATTCCGAGCGTCCACTGTCGCGGATGGCTGCCGCGGCATTCACCGCGCGCAGCGTCATTTCCTTGCACCCTCCGCCCGCGGGCAGTAGGCCGACGCCGGTTTCCACCAAGCCCATGTACAGCTCGGCATGTGCCTGGCGTCTTGCTCCGGCGAGCGCGATCTCCGCGCCGCCGCCGAGGCAGAGGCCGAACGGCGCCACGACGACGGGCCGGGGGCAGAACTTGATGGCCGATGTCATTCCCTGGAAGGCCCGGATCATGAATTCGATGTCGTCCCACTCCTCTTCCTGGGCGCTGAGCAAGAGCTGCATCAGGTTGGCGCCCACGGAGAACTGGTTGGAGTCGCCGGTGATCACGAAGGCTGCGAAGTTCCGGACGGCATCGCTTTCGGGCCGCAGGGTTTCGGTGAGCAGCCGCACGACGTCTTCGCCGATCGCGTTCTTGAACGCGTGCAGTTCGAGGCAGGCGACGCCATCGCCCAGATCGACCAGCGAAGCGCCGGGATTCTCCTTCACCACGCCGTTCGCGGCTTTGAACCTGGCGACACGCGCGACACCCGGAGCCTCGGGAATGCGGATATAGTCACCGCTTACCGGGTCGAAGCATTCGCGACGCTGCTGGCGATACCACCCGACGCCGCCCGCGTTGAGCAGACGTTCCACATGCGGGCTGACGCGCTCACCTGCTGCACGCATCCGCTGGACGGTGGCGGGCACGCCGGCGGCGTCCCACAGTTCGAACGGGCCCATCTCCCAGTTGAAACCTGCGCGCATGGCGCGGTCGACGTCGGCGGCGCTGTCGGCGATTTCGGGCAGGCAATCGGCGGCGTAGTTCCAGAGCGCGGTCAAGAGGCGCCAGTGGAAGCGCGCGCCCTTGTCTTTGCGGGGGTCGGCGGAGAGCAGTTGCGCCAGGCGGTCGGGCAGGCGCTCAGCGTTCTTCGCCATCTCGAGCGACGGCAGCTTGGGCCGGTCGGCGGGGTGATATTCGAGCGTCTTCCAATTGAGCGCGAGGCGGACCTCCTTGCCCTCAGCGTCTTTTTCTTTCTTGTAGAAGCCCTGGCGCGTCTTGTCGCCCAACCAGCGGCGCTCCATCATGGTCTGGACGAACGGCGGGAGCCGCATCTCTTCCGCGGCGGACTCCCGCGCTTTCACGAAGTTTGCCGCTACGTGCACCATTACGTCGAGGCCCACCAGGTCGGCCAGGCGGAAGGTGCCGGTGCGGGGCCAGCCGATGGCAGTGCCGGTGAGCGCGTCCACTTCTTCAATGGTCAGGTCTTCGCTTTGCATCAAACGAATCGCCTCGGCCATGATGAAGACACCGACGCGGTTGGCGATGAAGTTGGGGGTATCGCGAGCGAAGACCACTTCCTTGCCGAGGCGGAGATCGGTAAAGTTGGCGATGGCGTTGACGGCGGCGCGGTCGGCTTCCGGGGTCGGGATGATTTCGACCAGCCGCATGTAGCGCGGCGGATTGAAAAAATGCGCGCCGAACCAGCGCTGCCGCAGTGGTTCCGGAAGCACAGTGGCGATCGAAGCGACCGGTAGCCCGCTGGTGTTGGTGGTAAGGATCGCGCCGGGCTGAATGTGCGGGGCGGCTTTTTCGAGCAGCGCCTGCTTGATCTCCAGGCTCTCGGTGACGGCTTCGATCACCCAGTCGCAGCCGGCGAGAAGCGGCAGATCGTCGTCGAAATTTCCCGGTTGGATGCGCGCGGCAATGCCGGCATCGAAAAAGGCCGCCGGCTTGCTCTTCTTCAGGTTCTCGAGCGCCTGCAGGGCGATGGCGCTGCGGGGGCCGCTCGCCGATGCGAGATCGAGCAGCACTACCGGCACTCCGGCATTGGCGAGGTGCGCCGCGATGCGCGCGCCCATGGTGCCGGCCCCAAGTACGGCGGCCTTACGGACCAAAGCGGGTGCGTGCTCCGGCGCCGGAGCCTCGGCCGAAGCCGTCCTCCTGTTTGTTTCCGCGATCATGGTGAGAGCTCCTGGAAGGTTTCGAGCGATTCCCTGGATAGCTTACTCATGGCTCAGTTAGAAAGGCAAGCAAGGTCGTTTCCTTTGGCTCTGGACGAAAACGTACGTAAAATCGCGGTGGCCGTGAAGTTGCACGGGCTGGTGAAGAGGGTAAGCCATGCAGCCTATCCGCGAAGAACTTCCACTCGAATCGCTGTACCGATGGGAACGGCAACGCGGCGAGCGCACTTTCCTGACGCAGCCGATCGGCGGCCGGTTGCGGCATTGGACGTGGGCGGAGGCTGCGGATGAGGTGCGGCGCATGGCCGCGTGTCTCCGGGCGCAGGAATGGGAGCCCGGATCGCGAATCGCAATCCTTTCGAAGAACTGCGCCTGGTGGATCCTCGCCGACCTGGCGATCTGGATGGCGGGCCACGTCAGTGTGCCGATCTACCCTTCGCTGCGGCCCCAATCGATCCGCCAGATTCTGGAACACAGCGGCGCGGTGGCGTGTTTCCTGGGGGCGACCGACGAGAAGGCCGTGGCCGACCTGGCGGTGATGCCGGGTATCCGGTGGATTTCGCTGCCCACAGCGCACGAGCCGTGCGAGGCGGACTGGGCGAGGATCATCGAATCCACCCAGCCTCTGGCAGATAGCCCGGCGCGCGCGCCGAACGATCTCGCGACGATCATCTACACCTCGGGCACTACAGGGACGCCGAAAGGCGTGATGCACCGGTTCGGCTCGTTTGCGTACAACGCGCGGGTCCTGACCGCCCTGCTGAACCTGGGGCCCGATGAGCGTATCCTTTCCTACCTGCCGCTGGCTCATATCGTGGAGCGTGTGGCCGTGGAGGCTGGGGCCTGCCGCATGGGCTGGCACGTCTACTTCAGCGAGGGGATCGAAACGTTTCTCACCGATCTGCACCGCGCGCAGCCCACGCTCTTTCTTGCGGTGCCGCGGCTGCTGCTGAAGTTCCGGCAGGGCGTATTCGAGCACATTTCCAGAAAGCGCCTGGAGTTCCTGATGCATGTCCCGGTCATCAATTCCCTGGTGCGGCGCCGAGTGCTGCGCGAACTTGCGCTCGATTCGGTCGTCCATGCGGCCTGCGGCGCGGCTGCACTGCCGGTCGAGATTTTGGCATGGTATCGCAGGGTGGGTCTCGATCTTTGCGAAGGCTATGGCATGACGGAGACGATGATCACGCATCTGCCCCGTCCCAACTCCGTTCGCCTGGGCTATGTCGGTGCGGCGATTGAGGGCGTCGAGTTTCGGGTGAGTCCGGAAGGCGAACTGCTGGTCCGCAGTCCGATGAACATGCTGGGCTACTACCGCGATCCGGCCGCGACGCGCGAGGCATTCACGCCCGACGGCTATTTCCGCACAGGGGATCTTGTGACGATAGCCGCGGACGGGCAGCTGCGGGTCGTGGGCCGGCTGAAGGAGCAGTTCAAGACGAGCAAGGGCGAGTATGTAGTGCCTGCTCCGATCGAACAACGGCTGGCGGAACATCCCGCGGTCGAGGCCTGCTGCCTCATGGGTGTGGGTCAGGCAAGCCCGTTCGCCATCATTGTGATTTCCGAAGCCGAACGGGCCCGCTGCGCCGATCCGGCAGCGAGGCGGATGCTCGAAGACTCCCTGAGCGCCTGTATGCAGGCGATTAACGGCGCGCTCGAACCCTACTCGCGAATCGGCATGATCGTGATCGCCGACGGTTCCTGGACCATCGCCAACGGCTTTCTGACTCCGACATTCAAGATCAAGCGAGGTGTTCTGGAGAGCCGCTATCAGGCGCTGGTGGATGAGTGGCGGGCACAGGGCACACCGGTCGTCTGGGAGTCTCCTGTGGGAGCGTATGT
Organism: Terriglobia bacterium; assembly: GCA_963796675.1. Lineage (GTDB taxonomy): Bacteria > Acidobacteriota > Terriglobia > Bryobacterales > Bryobacteraceae > CAWCDJ01. The sequence goes on along the minus strand of CAWCMS010000002.1, from coordinate 1,073,670 downwards.
TCCCGCCCGTACCCCGGAGAGATCTTTGCAGCCCGATGAAGCGTCCTAAGCGGCTTACACTCAGCTTATATGGACGATCTGAAGGGTAGGGTCGCACTAGTGACCGGGTCGAGTCGCGGGATCGGCCGGGCGATCGCTTTGGCGCTGGCCGAGGCGGGTGCGGATGTGGTGTTGAACTACCGGAGTCGTCAGCAGGAGGCTGCGGAGACCGAGGAGAAAGTCCGGCAGAGCGGCAGGCGCTGTCTCAACATTCAAGCGGACGTTTCGGTGGCCGCCGACGTAGTCCGCCTGGTCGAAGCGGCCGAGACGGAGTTCGGCGCGATCGACGTCCTCGTGAACAATGCGGGAATCGCGCGCCCTCAGGCCCTCGACGAGATCGCCGAGGCGGATTGGGACGATCTGATCGCGGTCAATCTGAAATCCTGTTTCCTGATGACTCAGCAAGTACTGCCCGAGATGCGGGAGCGGCGATGGGGGCGGATTATCAATATCTCCTCCGTGGCCGCGGTGGTCGGCGGAATCGTCGGGCCGCACTATGCCGCTTCAAAGGCGGGGATGCTGGGGCTGACGCGTTACTATGCCAACCACCTCGCGCCGGAGGGCATAACAGTGAACGCCGTGGCGCCGGCACTGATCGAGACCGAGATGGTGACGTCGAATCTGAACGCGCAGCCTGGGAAGATTCCAGTGGGCCGGTTCGGCCACGTCGACGAAGTGGCTGATGTGGTCGTGATGCTGGCCCGCAATGGCTATATCACGGGGCAGACGATCCACATCAACGGCGGCTGGTATCTGACGTAGAGCCTGGCTGCTTAATGGGTGAGTTCTCGCGGCTTGAAGAAGAGGTTCGCGAGTCGTTCTTCGCCCAGTACCCGGCCCGTCTCCCGCAGCGCGAAAAACGGCAGGAATGCGAAGAACATGACCACCGTGCGGCCGATGAGTTCATTGCCCTCCGCGCCCTGGATGGAGGCGAGCGTCTCGACCACACGCTGGCCGTGGAACGCACCCCGGATGATCAATTCCACAATGCGGAATGCCGCGGCGAGCAGGGAAAAGACGATGGACTTATAGAGGGTCGAGTAGATCAGAGGCCGGTGCTCCTGCCGCTTCCCCAGATGAAAGAATTCGCCGACCAGGATGACCTTCGACAGGATCAATGCGTTCAGCAGGGCCGTGCCGTAGTCGAACGAAACATCGGTAAACCGGCCCAGGATCAGCATGCGGTAGGTCGAAAACGCGCAGAACCAGGGCGCGAGGTAAAGAAAGATCCGGAAGAACTCGCTCAATTCGTGAAGGATCTTCTGTTTCATACCTGATTCAGAGAGATTCGGCGGATACAAAACGGACTTATTGCTTAGGGCTTGACACATCACTCGGAATCCGATATAACGAAAAACGAATGATGTCCGCAGATTTCCATTCGTTCCTGCCGTTATCACCAGCGACGCTGCACATTCTGCTCTCGCTGGCTGCGGAGGATCGCCACGGCTACGGCATTATGCAGGAGATTTCGCGGCAGTCCGAAGGCCGGTACAAGATCGGCCCCGGCACGCTTTACGACAATCTCCAGAAGCTGATGTCGCAGGGACTGGTGGAAGAGGCGGATCCGCCCGCTGCCGGAGACGATCCGCGCCGCCGCTACTATCGTCTGACTCCTTCGGGCCGCGGTGTGCTGGCGGCGGAAATCGCTCGGCTGGAAAGGGTGGTTCGGGAAGCGCGCCTTCGTCTGCGTTGGCACCCAGGAGAGCCTCATGACCCGCATGCTGTACCGCTGCCTTTTGTGGATGCATCCGCCGGTTTTCCGCCGCGAATTTGCGGGCGAAATGTTGTGGATCTTCGATGAGGCCGCGGCTGCGGAAGGCCCTGCCACGCTCTTTGGCGACGCCTGCGTATCGCTCGCGCCGCCAGTGGCTTCTGCGCTCCGGACTCTGGAAGGTGGCGCTGGCATTTGCCGGCGCCCTGCTCCAGGTGACGATTGGCGGCGCCCGTTGTTCCGGATCGGCCGGATGCAGCCGGCCAACTGCTCACGGTCGCGGACAGTCCGGAGCTCACCGCGGTGATGCGGATCGCCGTGTTCACCGCGTTGGGCTGTTGGCGGCTGTGATGCTCCTGGTTTTCTGGTGGCGCAAACTCTCGCGCCGGACGGAAATCTGAAAATGCTGGAACTGCGAGGCGTGACCAAGCGCTACCCGGCCACGACCGCGGTCAGGACGTCAGTTTCATTGCGCGGCGTGGCGAAGTCACGGGCTACCTGGGGCCGAACGGCTCCGGCAAATCGACCACACTCAAGATGATCACCGGGCCTGATCGAGCCCACCGAGGGCGAGATCCTCTTCGACGGAGAACCGATCCGACCGCGATCCGATCGCCTACCGGCAGCGGCTGGGCTACGTGCCGGAAGAGCCGCATCTCTATCCGCACCTGACCGGCGCCGAGTATCTGGAGATGGTGGGCCAACTGCGCGGCCTGCCGGAGCGCGCGCTGGCCGAAAAAGATCGAAGGCTTTCTGCGCCTGCTCTCGCTCTACGGCGACCGCTACGTGCCGATTTCGTCCTACTCGAAAGGCATGCGGCAGAAGGTGCTGCTGTTCGCCGCCCTGCTGCATAATCCCGATCTGGTGCTTCTCGACGAGCCGTTCTCCGGGCTCGACGTGAACTCCGCGCTGGTGCTGCGCGATCTGATCCGCGAGCTGGCCGCGCGGGGAAAGTGGTCCTGTTCAGCTCGCACGAGATGGAGACCGTGGAGCGCGTTTGCTCGCGCGTCGTCATCCTGCACAAAGGCCGCATCGTCGCCAACGATTCCATCGAGCAGCTGCGCGCGCTCATGTCGCTGCCCACGCTGGAAGGCATCTTTTCGCAGCTCGCCATCGAGCAGGATACTGCCGGCATTACCCGGCAATTTCGTCGAACTCATGGAGCGCGTAAATGCCCGGCGAACGGCGCCAGTTCCGCATTCTGTATCGCGACTTTCTTTTCCGCATCGTGGATCTGGAACTCCTCGCGATCGCGCGGCGAAGCAAGCGCCTGCTGGCCCAGTTGGCGGCCGCTGCTGGCGGCGTTCAGCTTCACCTTCACGATTTACTTCGTGCCGCGCTACGGGCTTTCGACGCTGCCGCTGGGAGAAACTCAGCAGGCTCGGCTGGGGGACCAGGACCTGTCTGATGTCGTCACCATGGCGATCGCCGGAACTGTTCACGGTGCTGGCATGGAATAACGTCCTGCCCGACCGCCGCGACCGGCTGATTCTGGGACTGCTGCCGGTGCGGCCGCGGACCGTCCTGCTCGCTAAGCTCGCGGCGCTGGGGACGGCGCTGGGAGTCGCGGTGCGCGGCCCTGAACCTGTTCACGGGGCTCGCTTATCCTTTCGTCGATCGTGCCGCCCGGGCGCCGGCATGACGGCGGTGGTGTTTGGATTCGTCTCGTACTGGATCGCGATGCTGGCCGCCGGATTCGCGGTGTGCTGCGCCTCCTGGCGATGCAGGCGCTGGCGGCCCTTCTTCTGAGCTATCGGCTCTTCCTGAGGATCTCCAGCGTCCTGCAGATGGCGGCCTTCTTCGTCTTGCTGGGCGCGTCTTCCTCAAGCCGCCCTACCAGCCGGGCCCACCTGGGTCGCCGTCGTTCTGGTTCCTGGGACTGTTCCAGAAGATGAACGGGACGCCGGGCTTCGATGCCCTGGCCGCACGGGCGGTCGGCGCTGGCCATCGTCTGCCCGCTCGCCGTCGTCGCGTTCTCGCTCGCCTATCTGCGCGTTCCACCGCATCATCGTGGAGCAGCCGGATATCGCGCCCTCCGATCGCTCGGGCCTTCCATGCGACTGGTGAGCTGGCTGGCAGCGAAACTTCTTCCCGGCTCCCTGTTCATCGCGCCATCCTGCTGTTCGCGGCCCGCACCATAACGCGCAGCCGGCACCATCGATTGCTGCTGGCCGCGTATAGCCGGCATCGGTCTGGCCGATCGCGCTGGCTTACGCGCGTGATTTGCTCTACGGGACGCGCGACCTACGAACGCATGTGGAGCCATCCGCAGTGGAACCGCCGAATCCGCAACTGCTGGTGGGCAGCCTGATGATGCTCTTCTTCGCGGTGATCGGCGCGCGCGCCGTTTTCTCGCAGCCTATCGCACTGCGTCCAACTGGATCCTGCCGCCTGACCGCAGTGGAGCCGGCCGTCCGCGTATTTCAAGGCGGTCCGCCAATCGATGTTCGGGCTCGTGGTGATGCCGGTGGTGCTGGCATGGTCGGCGCTGCTTCTTTGCCATCTGGCCGGCAGGGGCGGCGGCACGGCACTCCTGATCGTGATGTCGCTGTGCGGCTATCTGATGGTGCAGTTCTCGCCTCAAGGGTTTCGCAAGATTCCGTTCGCGTGCTCCTACCTGCCGGGAAAAGCGAACCTGCATCCCAACACTCGGTTCTAACCCTATGGGTATTGCTCGCGGCCGCGAGCTTCGCCGTGCAGATCGAATACTTCGCGCTGTCTCACGCGCGGCGTTTCGCTGATCCGCGGCTGCATTCTGGCTGCCCTGGCAGCTTGGGCGCGGCGCCGCTGGATCGAGTTTGCGCGCATGCCGGACAACTGGCTGCAATTCGAAGATCTGCCGCAGGCCGATGTCGAGGCGCTCGACCTGCACAATCCGCCTCCCACCCCTATTTACGTGAGCCGGGCGCGCTGAGCTGCGGAATCCGGTCGTGCTCCATGATTCCGTCCGGCGCCACGGCCTTACTTCATCGCCCGGTATCGCTGAATCAGCGTGTTGGTCGAGCTGTCATGCTTCAGTGCTGGCTTCTCCGCGTTCTTGAGTTCCGGGATGATGCGCTGTGCCAGCACCTTGCCTTCCACGCCCCACTGGTCGAAAGAATCGATGTTCCAGATCACCCCCTGGGTGAACGCCGAGTGCTCGTAAAGAGCGAAGTCTGCCGAGGGTCCCAGGCGTCAACTCCTGCGCCAGGATCACGTTCGACGGCCGGTTGCCTTCGAAAACGCGGTGCGGCACCAGCCAATCCGCCGTGCCTTCCGCCTTCACTTCTTTGGCGGTCTTACCGAAGGCCAGCGCCTCCGCCTGCGCAAAAACATTGGCGATCAGCATATCGTGATGCCGCCCGAGGGGGTTCAGCGTGTGCAGGAACGCGATGAAGTCGCACGGAATCAAGCGCGTGCCCTGGTGGATCAACTGGTAGAACGAATGCTGGCCGTTGGTGCCTGGCTCGCCCCAGTAAATCGGTCCGGTCTCGCAGCCGACCCTCTCGCCTGCCAGGGTCACATGCTTGCCGTTGCTCTCCATCATCAACTGCTGCAGGTAAGCCGGGAAGCGCTTGAGGTACTGCTCGTACGGAAGGATGGCGACGGTCTGTGCCTCGAAGAAATCGGTGTACCAGATGGTGAGCAGCGCCAGCAGCACGGGCAGATTGCGCTCGAACGGCGCCGTGCGAAAATGCTCGTCCATGGTATGGAAGCCGGCGAGCATTTCGCGAAATGCTCCGGACCGATCGCCAGCATGGTGGAAAGGCCGATGGCCGAATCCATCGAGTAGCGGCCGCCCACCCAGTCCCAGAACTCGAACATGTTGGCGGTATCGATGCCGAATTTAGACTACTTCGCGCGCATTGGTCGAGACCGCTACGAAGTGCTTCGCCACGGCAGCTTCGTCGCCGCCGAGCCCGCCACCAGCCATTGCCGCGCGGTCGCGCGTTGGTCATGGTTTCGAGCGTGGTGAATGTCTTCGAAGAGACAATGAACAACGTCTCCGCGGGATCCAGCCCGTGGATGGCCTCGGCGAAATCGGTGCCGTCGACGTTCGAGACGAAACGGAATGCGATCTTGCGGTCGCTGTGAAAGTACGCAGTGCCTCGTAGGCCATCACCGGGCCGAGGTCGGAGCCGCCGATCCCGATGTTCACCACGTTGCGGATGCGCTTGCCGGTATGGCCCTTCCATTCGCCGCTGCGCACCTGGTTGCAGAACGCGCTCATCTTGTCGAGCACGGCGTGGACTTCGGGCACGACATCTTCCCGTCCACCACGATCGAGGCGTCTTTTGGAGCCCGCAGCGCCACGTGCAGAACGGCACGGTTTTCCGTGATGTTGATCTTCTCGCCGCGGAACATCGCGTCGATGCGCGTGCGCAGCCCCGATTCTTCGGCCAGCTGCAGCAGGAGTTGCAGGGTCTCGTCGGTGATGCGGTTCTTGGAGTAATCCAGGTAGATGCCTTCGGCTTCCATGGTCAGCCGGCGGCCGCGGTCGGCATCCTGCGCGAACAATTTCCGCAGGTGGAGCTTGCGAGTCTCCTTGTAATGCGACGTCAGGGCCTTCCAGGCCGGGCGTTCGACAATAGGCGCGATCGCGGGTGGTTCTGTGAGGGTGGCCATAATACGTTTCTATCATCCTATACACACCGTGCCCGCGGTACTGGCAAACTAGAAAGCGATGGCGGCGGATAAGTGTATTCTCACTGTGAACGCCGGCTCCTCGAGCCTCAAGTTCGCGCTGGTGGCAAGGACACGCGCGTGGTGTTCGGAACGCTCGACCGTATCGGGCTCAAGGGCGGAAAGTTTCAAGTCCATATCAAGGGAGGCGAGCCGGTCTGTGAGGGCGCGGACTTCCCGGATCACGACGCGGCCCTCTCGCGCCTGGTGGAGTGGTTGAAGCAAACGCCGTACGGCATCGAGGCGGCCGGTCATCGCCTGGTACATGGAGGCCGCGAGCATCGCCGCCCGCAGCGGATCGGACATGCGCTGCTGCCGGCCCTGCGCCAGTTGATCCCGTTTGCGCCCGAGCATCTTCCGCAGGAGATCCACGCGATCGAGCGGCTCCTGCGGGAGTATCCCGACCTGCCGCAGGTGGCTTGTTTCGATACCGCATTCCACGCTGCCGCTCCGGAGATCTCGCACTGGTACCCGCTGCCGCGCGTCTACTGGGATCGCGGCGTGATCCGATACGGATTTCACGGCCTCTCCTACGAGTACATCCTGCAGGAGTTGCGGCGGGAAATTGCCGAAAGAGCTCTGGGCCGCGTGATGATCGCGCACCTGGGCAACGGCGCCAGCATGGCGGCCATCCGCGGCGGCAAGCCGGTCGACACCACGATGGGATTCACTCCCGCGGGCGGCCTGATGATGGGCACGCGCGCGGGCGATCTCGACCCCGGCGTGATGCTGTTCCTGATGGAGCAGGGAGGGCTCACGCCGCCCAGGTGCGGGAGCTGATCAACGCGCAGTCCGGCCTGTTGGGCGTCTCAGGCGGCACTTCCGACATGCGGGAACTGGTCGGGCGAAGTGTTTCGGACCCGGCCGCGGCGCTGGCCGTCGACCTCTTCTGCTACCAGGCAAGAAAATTCGCCGGTGGGCTGATCGCGGTTCTGGGAGGGCTCGACATCCTGATTTTCACGGGCGGCATCGGCGAGAACTCCGCGCCGGTCCGCGCCGGCATCTGTCAGGGTTTTGGCTTTCTCGGGGTTGCGATCAGCGAGAGTCGCAACGAAGCGAACGAAACCGTGATCTCGGATGGCTCCGGGACGCTCGAAGTGCGGGTCATGAAGACCGACGAAGAATTGATGATCGCGCGCCACACCTTGCAGGTGATCGGGGAGAGTGCGGAGCCGCACGGAACCGAAAACTCTTGAGCCGGCCGCCGGTGCCATAATGCATGGGTGAGAAGGCCACGAAGCCTTCCTGGCATTGGTCCCGTCAAAATGGAACGCAGACATTTCTTGAAGAGCCTCTCCGCCGGCGTCGGAGGCGCTGCCCTCGCGGGCCGCGCGCTCGATGCCGAGCCGCCGCGCAACCGGCCGAACATCGTCTTCATCTATGCGGATGACGTGGGGTTCGGCGACCTCAGTTGTTATGGCGACACGCAGGTCCGCACGCCGAATCTCGACCGACTGGCGGGCGGCGGCCTGCATTTCACCAATGTGCACGCGTCGTCTGCCACGTGCACGCCTTCACGCTATTCCTTCATGACCGGCCAATATGCCTGGCGCAAGAAGGGCACTGGCATTTTACCGGGCGATGCCTCGCTAATCATTCCGCCCGGCACCGTAACCGTGCCCTCAATGCTCAAGAGCCAGGGTTATGCGACGGCGGCGGTGGGCAAGTGGCACCTGGGCCTGGGGCCGGGCAATGTGGATTGGAACGCCGAGATCAAGCCTGGGCCGCTCGAACTCGGCTTCGATTACTGCTTCCTGATTCCGGCCACCGGGGACCGCGTACCGTGCGTATTCGTCGAGAACCACCGGGTGGCGAACCTCGATCCGAAGGACCCGATCCAGGTCAGCTACACGCATCCGTTTCCCGGCGAGCTGACCGGCAAGGACCACCCCGAGCTGCTGAAGATGAAACCCAGCCATGGGCACGATCAGGCGATCGTCAATGGCGTGAGCCGCATCGGCTACATGACCGGCGGGAAGTCGGCGCTGTGGAAGGACGAAGAGATCGCTCCCACCCTGACCGCCAAAGCCACGGGCTTCATCGAGCGGAATAAGGCTCACCCGTTCTTCCTCTATTTCGCCACGCACGATATTCACGTGCCGCGGCTACCGAATGCGCGTTTCGCGGGCAAGAGCTCGATGGGGCCGCGCGGCGACGCCATCATGGAGCTCGATTGGTCGGTCGGGGAGGTGCTCCAATCACTAGACCGGAATGGCCTGACCGATCGCACGCTCGTCATCTTTTCGAGCGACAACGGTCCGGTCGTCGATGACGGCTATCGCGACCAGGCGGTGGAAAAGCTCAACGGACACCGGCCGGCCGGGCCGCTGCGCGGAGGGAAGTACAGCAACTTCGACGGCGGCACTCGCGTCCCCATGATTGCTCGCTGGCCCGGACACATTCGCCCGGATACGCGGTCGGACGCCCTTGTCAGCCAGGTCGACCTGCTGGCGACGTTCGCCGCGCTCACCGGCAGGCAGGTTCCCGCGGGCGGAGCACCCGATAGCCTGAACGTCCTGCCGGCACTGGTCGGCGAATCCAAGGTTGCGCGCCAGAGTCTGGTGGAGCACGCGGGCTCCCTGGCGCTGGTGGAAGGCGACTGGAAGCTGATCGCCCCGAGCAACGGTCCGAAGCACGATGACCACACCAACACCGAACTCGGCAACGCGCCGCAGCCGCAACTGTACAACCTGGCTTCCGATCTCGGAGAACAGCACGATGTTGCCAACCAGTATCCGGAAAGGGTGAAAGAGATGTCCGCGCTGCTCGACAAGATCCGCGCGGGCAGCGTACCGCCGCGTTGATCGTCACGAAACGCGGTGCCGCTGGTATTCTGTATCTTTATGACCAAGATTCAGGTTCGCTTCCGGCTGCAGAGGCCGCTCGATGACGCGATGCTCAGCCGGATCTCCGACGCTCACGCGACGTACGGCATCCAGCGCATCGACGTGGACCCGTCGCTAGACGGTCTGACGGTGGATTACGACGCGACGCGTCTGCGGCCCGCCGAAGTCGAATCGGTCCTCGCCGGAGCCGGCATCCCGGTCGTCCGCGCCTGAAGTTACCAGATAGCGGCATCGCGGATAGGTCTCCATCGCGTCGAGGACTCGCCGCGGGCCGTCTTCGAGTCCTTCGAGCAGCACCAGGCACGCACCGCTCTCCAGACGTTCCGTGAAGAATTGGTCTTCGAGGCCCCAGCCGCATTCCCGGTTCCGCCGCCCAAGCAGATCAGGCAGCGCCGTGTCCATCTCCCGCACACGCGCCATGACCGGCAGCAGCAACGTGCTGCAGCGGGTATCCAGCAGGGCTCCGCACCACAGGTAGGCGATGCGGCGGAGAAGCCACGAAGCACCCGCGCCGCTCACCAGCAGGCGCGTGGATGCAAGCGCGTCGAGAGCGTCCTCCGGAATCGGCGCGTCTTCGGCGAGGGTCTCGGCGCGAAGTTGCAGGGCGTAGCGCTCCAGGAGAAACACGGACTCACTCCGGGAAGATCTGATCGCTCAGGTCCTCCACCGGCTTCTGGCGCGAAACGGCAAGCATCCCGATCGCGAAGGCCGCGAGAGACACGACCCAGACCCCGATCGCCATCGAGTCCACCGGGCTGCGGAAGACAATGACCAGGGCGCAGACCACCGTCCGCAAAATCCAGGCATAAAGCTTCGTAATCTTCTGCTGTCCCCTGCGCACGGACGCCGCCGAGCGGCCGGCCATGTGGGCGAAGAAAATACAGAGTAGCCCCAACATGCCGCGAAGGAATTCCAACGATACGGGCACCCCTCAAGTTTGCCACAATGAGCGCATGAGCCTGATGCGGGAAATCCGTGAGTTCCGCGTGAAAAAGGGTACGATTGCGCTGTGGTGGCTCGGCCAGAACGGCTACATTTTCAAGTCTCCGGAGGGGGTGGTGTTTTCGACTGATCTCTACCTCACCGATAGCTGCGCGAAGGCCGCGCCCAATGGCATGGATTTCCATCGCCAGGTGCCCGTGCTGATTCCGCCGGAAGAGATCGACGTGGACCTGTTTGCCTGCACGCACAATCACCAGGACCATACGGACCCGGAGACCATTGCGCGCCTCCGCAACAAGGAAACCGCGATGTTTGTGGGGCCGCACCCGAGCTGCGAGGTCTTCGAGAAGGAAGGCGTCGAAAGCGGGCGCATTCAGCCGATCTGGCCGGACCACACAGTGGAGTTCGGCGACGTCCGGATGCGCGCCGCGTTCGCGCTGCCGACCGACGACACGGACTTGAACCACGTCGGGTATCTGATCGAAATCTTCGGGTGTCCGCGAATTTATATGACCGGCGACACGGCGGAGTGTGAACTGCTGGCGTCGGCCGCGAAGTTCCGGCCGGAGTTGATGATCACCTGCATTAACGGCGGTTTCAAAAACCTGTCCCACGACCAGGCGGCGCTCTTGGCGGCGCAGATCCGCCCGCGCGCGGCGATTCCGTGCCACTACGACATGTTTCCCGACAATGCGGCTGACCCGCGGCAGTTCCGCGCCTCGCTGCAACTGCGCGCACCGGATATCCGGTATGTCGCGCCCGAGCATGGGCGCCTGCTGGTCTACGAAAAGTAAGTCTCCTGGTGATATAGTAGGCGCTAAGCTGCGGTAGTTCCCGAGGAGGCTGCTATGAGACGTTTGACATTTCTCGCCATGGCGATGGCTCTGATTTCGTTCGCTGCCTGGGCCGCCGATGTCACAGGAAAATGGACGGGACAGATGTCCGGCCCGAACGGCGATGGATTTACAATCACCTTCAACTTCAAGCAGGACGGCTCCAAGCTGACCGGCACCGTGCAGGGGCCGCAGGGAGACGCCATCGATATCAGCGACGGCAAAATCGATGGAAACAAGATCTCCTTTGTGGTGACGATCGACGTGAACGGCGGCATGAAGATCATGCACGACGGCACGATCAATGGCGACGAGATCAAGCTGAATTCGAAATCCGACAACGGCGATTTTCCCGGCGGCACCATGACGCTGAAGCGCGAGAAGTAAGTCACACTTTCGCGCGCGCCTCGACTTACTCCGCTGTGCCATTCGGCACCATTCGCCTGAATAGGCCACAAAGTTGCAACGCTCCACGAAGACAAAGGAGTGTTGCTATGCAGCAAAGCCGAATCAAGAAGACCGATCCAAATAGCAAGATGCGACGGGTCATGGGCGCAACGACGCTCTCCGGCGACAGCGTCCGGAACTCTGCTGGCGAGGACCTGGGAAACGTGGACGAGATCATGCTCGATATTCCATCGGGCCGGATCGCTTACGCGGTCGTATCTTTCGGCGGATTCCTGGGCATGGGAAACAAGCTTTTCGCAGTGCCGTGGAGCGCCCTGACCGTGGACGAAGATGAGAAGTGCTTCCTGTTGGACGTGAATAAGGAAACGCTCAAGTCCGCTCCCGGCTTCGATAAAGACAATTGGCCGGACATGAGCGATACCGCGTGGGGCTCGCGGATCTTCCAGCACTACGGAGCGACTCCCTACTGGGAAGAGGGCGAAGAGAGGGTGCTCCGGGGCGGAGGGGGATATTAGTCATGGCAGCGAGAAAGACGACGAAGAGCGCCGCCAGGAAGAAGTCTCCTTCGACGCGGGCCGGAAAGTACGTGCGGGAAGAGATCGAACACGTACGTGAGGGGAAGCACGGCGCCCGGTCCGCAAAGCAGACAATTGCGATCGGACTGTCGAAAGCCCGAAAAGCGGGCGTCAAACTACCGCCGCGGCCCGGAGCGAAAGCGACCAAAGCTACCAAAGCTGGCGCGAAGCACAAGACGAACCCCACCAGGTCGCGCGCTACCAAGCGGGCGTTGAAGCGCGAAGGTACGGCAGCGGCATCGCACCGCGCCCTCTCGCGGCAAACCGGCCGCGCCGCTCGCCAGCGTACCGCCGCCAGCCGCAGCGCCGCCGCGCGCAAGGCGGCTCGTACCAAAGGAGCCGCGGGAAGGCATCAGGGCCGCGGTGAAAGCAGCAGCCACGCGCGCCCGCCGCGCGGCGCGCTGATGAGACGCGGAGTGGCTCAGTGCGCCTGTTTGAAGTATTGAATGGCTCGCTCGTGCTTCTCCGCGGCCTCACGAGTGTGAAAGGTGCCCAGGTTCCTGCGTTTGCCCGTTTTGGCGTCGGGATTTCGGGAATAGAGGCGATATTCGCCGGATTTGAGTTTCCTGATCATACCCGGAAAGATGCAGGTTTTATGCCATGAATGAGCAGGAGTTCAAACAGCATTTGAAAAGCTTGGTACACGGCCGGCACCGGTTGGAGGAGCACGACTGGGCCGAGCCTGCGAAGACCGCGAAGGCCAGAAGTCCCGCCGCGCCCAAGAAGCGCGCGAAGAAGAAGCGGTGAATGGCGCGCTGCGATAGGATTGTGTGCGGAACGTCATGCTCAGACGAACGCTTGCTTTCCTGATCGCAGCCGCATTGCCGCTGGGTGCGGCGCTCCGGCAGCCAGTCCGCACGCATAACGGACTCCTCTCGGGCACGGCGGGCAAAGACCCTTCCGTGACCGTCTTCAAGGGCATCCCCTTTGCTGCGCCTCCGGTGGGCAAACTGCGCTGGCATGCGCCCGTAGCCCCGGCCGCCTGGCAAGGTGTGCGTAAAACCGACCGCTTCTCCGCCAGCTGCATTCAGAACATCGTGAACGAGCACAAGCCGTGGACCTACGAATTCATGACCCACGGCGAGATTAGCGAAGACTGCCTTTATCTGAATGTCTGGACAGCCGCGGCCCGTGCCGGCGACAAGCGGCCCGTGCTCGTATGGATCCACGGCGGAGCGAACGTGGAAGGTTCGGGCGCGGTGCCCGTCTATGACGGCGAGGGTCTGGCGCGCAAGGGCCTGATAGTGGTCACCGTCAATTACCGGCTGGGCGTCCTGGGATTCTTTACCCATCCGGAACTGACCGCCGAATCGGATCGTCAAGCTTCGGGTAATTATGCGCTGCTCGACCTGGTGGCGGCGCTCGAGTGGGTCCATGCCAACATCGCGGCCTTCGGCGGCGATCCCGAGCGAGTCACCGTGGCCGGACAATCGGCCGGGGCGTCCAATACTCATGCGCTCACCGCGTCACCGCTGGCGCGCGGCCTGTTCCATCGGGCCATCGCGGAAAGCGGATCGGGTGTCGGCGGCCGGGGCGGATCGCGCGCGTTGGCCGATGCCGAAAAGGACGGGCTGCGCTTCGCGGAGGCCAAAGGAGCGCATTCGCTGGCTGAACTCCGCAACATGCCATGGAAGGAAGTGACGGCGCCGGTCTCCGGACTTCGGTTCGGCCCGGTGGTGGATGGGTATTTTTTGCCGGCTTCGATTCATGAGATTTTCGCGCAGGGCAAGCAGAACGACGTTCCCACGCTGACCGGCTGCAACGCCGACGAAGGGGGCGCGGTGCCGCATCCCGATGTGACCGTCGCTGCTTTCCGCGACCAGGCCCGCCAGCACTACCGCGATGAGGCCGCGGCGTTCCTGCAGTTGTACCCCGCGGCATCGGATCGGGAAGCCGGCGTGGCGCAAAACGACTCCTCGCGCGACCAGGAGCGGATGTCGATGTACCTATGGGCCATCGAGCGTGCGCGCACCGCCAAGACCGACGCCTACACCTATTTCTGGAACCACGTGCTGCCGGGCCCGGATGCCGGGAAATACGGGGCGTTTCACACGTCGGAGGTCCCTTATGCGCTCGATTCGCTCGACCGGTCAGACCGGCCGTTCACGGAGGCCGACCACCGGATCGCGGACCAGGTGTCGTCGTATTGGGCGAACTTTGCGGCCACCGGCAACCCGAATGGCAAGGGCTTGCCTCATTGGCCTTCGGTCCGGGAAAAACCCGGTGCGACGATGAACCTGGGCGATCGGATGGAGACGATCCCGGTGGCCGGAAGCGCCGCGAAACAGCGATTTTTCGAACGGTTCTTCGAAGCCAGGTAGCTGTCACGTCCGGCCTCGGAAGTGCATCTAAAAAAGCGGATATGCCCCTTTATGAATACCGGTGCCGGGAGTGCGGCAAGACCTTCGAATTGCTGCGGCGGATGAAAGACGCCGATAGCGATGCGGAGTGCCCGGACTGCCGTTCCGCCGGGTCGGAGCGGGTGCTTTCGGCCTTTTCGACAGGCGGATGCGTCTCCGGCGGTTCCGGCCGCTTCACCTGAGCGCGTTGACGGGCGGCGGTCGGCCGCCCTTCCTCCTCTCTAAATGGGTGTCTCCGCACGGTTTGGTGCTATTTCCAAGGGCTAAAATAGTAGTGGGTTCGTATGCCGCTACTGAACCATGAAGTGACCGGCGCCGAGCCGGTCGATCCGCACGGGAACTCGACAGGCGCCCCGGTGACGATTCCTCCGGGCACGGAGTATAGCGTCACGGTGCCTAAACTGAAGCGGCCCAGCGACAGCTTTGACGAGTACTGGTCCGAAATCCGTGTCGGCGACCAGCTTTACCGTATCCCCCTGAAGTTATTGGAGGACGCGGCATAACGTCCGCCTCATACCGCCGGCGGCGGATGTTTGGCGCCATCGCAGATCTGCTCCAGCTGTTCATCGATGTCCTGCAGCTCTAATTCCAGGAGTTCGCCCCAAATTACATGCTCTTCGGCGACCTTGCCGATGGAGGGCTGATGCCGAAGTGCCCGCTCCTGTTCCAAACCCTCGAGGAGAGCCTTTTTCCTGGCAAGGCGCCGGCTCGTGTCGGACTCCAACACCGTAGAAGGCACCGGCCGCCAGCGCGCGGCAGGCTGCGGGCGTTCTTCGCGTTTCCGATTCCCCGGGACGCAGACCACTGGATAAACAGCGTCCGCGATCAGCGCGACCAGGAACCCGGAGACGACGCTGGCAACGATGGCCGCCAGCGCGAAGGGAATCCACTTCATCCCCAGCGCCAGGCCTCCGAAGCCCGAAGCGAGGCCGAATGCCAGCCCCAGCCCGATGCCACGTTTCCACCAACGGGCGACGCCCGCGGTGATTCCTATGCTGACTCCCAAAAACAGATGCCCAAGCCAGACCCAAATTGCGCCGAACCAAGGCACGTTCAGCGCTACCGACAAGCGCCAGCCCTGCAGTCCCAGGGCGACGCCCAGCGCTGCCGCGAGCAGCGTTCTTCGCACGACCAACCGGTCGGTTTGAGACTCAACACTCTGCACGGTAGTACCCGCCCTTTCTCAACATACTCCTCCCGGAGGGCCTCCGATACGTGGGCAATCGAAAGGCCACAGGGGGCCGGGTTACCGCGTCCGGGTCTGTATGGGCAGACCAGTCGCGAAGGTTATACTGCGGAAACGGGAGTTTCGCCGGGATCCGAACCATGACAGGAATTGTTCATTTTCTAATTCGTCACGGGTATCTTCTGGTTTTCGTTTGGCTTTTGGCGGAGCAAGGCGCGATTCCACTGCCTTCGGTGCCGCTGCTATTGGCCTGCGGAGCGGTGGCGCGCACGGGAAAGCTCGACGTGCGCCTGATCCTCCTTTGCGGCTTGCTCGCCTGTCTGCTTGCCGACAACATCTGGTTTCAATTGGGCAGGAAGCGCGGCGGGAAGGTCCTGCGGTTCATTTGCCGCATCTCTCTCGAACCCGATTCGTGCGTGCGCCAGACGGAAAATCTATTTTTGCGGTACGGCATGGCGTCGCTGCTGGTGGCGAAATTCGTGCCCGGATTAAATGCCGTAGCCGCGCCGCTGGCGGGAAGCTCGGGTGCGCGCCGTGCACGCTTTCTGCTGTTCGATAGCCTCGGCGCGATCATCTGGATTTCGGCCTACGTGGCCGTCGGCTACATTTTCAGCTCCCAGCTCGAGACCGTGGCCGCGCACGTGGCCCGAACCGGACGCGGATTCGCCCTCCTACTCGCCGGGCTCGCGGCCGCCTGGCTCGGCTGGAAGTATTTCCAGCGGCGGCGTTTTCTAAAGAAGCTCGCGGTGGCCCGGATCACGCCGGAGGAACTGCGCGACCGGCTGCGCGGCGGCGAGGAGGTCTTCATCGTCGATGTGCGGAGCAATCTTTCGGCCCAGGCGCAAAGAATCCCCGGCGCCGTTCATATTCCGGCCGACGAACTGCCGCAGCGGCATCCCGAGATTCCGCGCGATCGCGAGATCGTCCTCTTCTGCACTTGACCGAACGAAGCCTCGAGTGCCCGTGCGGCGCTCCTACTCAAAACTCACGGCATCACGCGGGTGCGCCCGCTCCAGGGCGGGGCAGACGCATGGCTCGCGCTCGATTGAAACCGCCGTCGCTACTGCAGCACCGGGAATGAGGTGATCCGCAAACGCGTCGAAGCATAGGGCACCAGCGTGATGGCCTCTTCCTTCGGACGGTGCACCATGTCTTCCTTCGGCGGAATCGACACAGGACTCTGCGGCGGAGGCGCGGCGCTGTCGTCCACCAGCACCCATTGCGGCAGGCGCAGGCCGATCGCTTTCAGGATTACCGGCGGATGGGCGTCGTCGAACGGCTCTCCGGCGATCGGTGCTTCTTCCACCTCGAATGACGACGCTGGGTCCGCGGAATTCACGCGGAGGCCGTAGTTCCAGGGCGAGGCTGGATAGACCTCCCAATCGGTCACGGGACCCGTCTGGCGCAGTTTGCTCCAGCTTTGGGCGATGCGCAGCGAGTATACCAGCGGACCGCGCTCCACCGAGACCGACCCGTTGTATCCGGGGACCGTCCGGACTTTCATCGGGAACGTGATCTCCACCGTGTCCCCTTTCCGCCATTCGCGATCGATCCGCGTATAGCTGCCGGGCTGCAGCATCCGCCGTCACCTGGCCGTTGAGCAGAATGCGCGCGCCTTCCGCCCAGCCGGGCACCCGCAGATGGAGCGGAAAACGGATGGCCGATGCGGGCGATACCGTCAGCGCGATGCGGCCCCGGAACGGATACTCGGTGGCCTCGTCCACTGTGACCTCCACTCCCTTCACCGTGCTGCGGACCTGGCTGGGGGCATACGCGATGGCTGCGAGACCATCGTCGGCAGAGGCCATCCAGAGCGAGGCGGCGAACTTCGGCCATCCCTGGTGCAGATTGGCGGTGCAGCAGCCGAAGTTCGGTTCGAGTCCGAAGAGGTTGGCTTCGGGGCCGTTGGTCGACCAGTCGCGGCGGCCCAGCGAACAGAGCACCTGGTTGGGCTGCTGGTCGTACTGGTGACTCCAGAGGTCGGCCGTTTGCCCGCCGGGCAGCGGGTTGTACGCGATCTTTTCCAGGCGGTCGCCCAGCCACGCGTCGCCGAGTACGGCGGCATCGATTTCGAGCGAGAACATCGTCTCGACCACGGCACAAAGCTCCGTGCCCTGCGACGGACTGCGGCCGCCGAAGTGTTCGTCGGCGCTGAACATGCCGTTGGGCAGCCCCTGATATTCGTCGAGCACGTGGAACATGCGGGCGGTCGCGTCCCGGCCGGCGGAGTCGTGCGAAATCAACTGCCAGAGCGCAGCGGTCTTCAAGCCCATCGCGTTGTTCACGCCATGCGAGCGGAGGCTGGAGCGCTCGCGTGCCACCTTGCCGGGAAATGGAAAATCGGCGAAAAGAGCCTGCCAGTCGAAGCCCTCGCCTTTGAGCTGCCGCGCAAAGTCGAGCAGTCGTGGATCGCCGTTGCGATTGTAAAGCCAGAGGATGCTCGCCAGTTCGTCCTGCCAGCGATAGATGGCCCAACTCTTCAGCGGATTCGCCGCGAGCGACCGCGCCTGGTAAGCGAAGTACCTCTCCATCAGCGGAATCACACGCGGGTCGCCCGTGGCTTCCTGGTACTGGGTGAGGACCTTCAGCATGATCATGATGGGCCACCAGTCGCGATTCTTCGCCGGCCCGATGGCGCCGTCGGCCGCCTGATGGGTGAGCGTCCATTCCACCCACGGCTTGGCCTTTGCGATGAGCCTGGGGTCATCGAGCAGATAGGCCAGCGGCACCAGGCCATCCAGATAGTAGGGGCCTCGCTCCCATCCTTCGCCGCCGCCGCCCAGCCAGGCGGAGGTCGGACCAACGTCCGGCCAGAACTCGTCGAGATGTCCGGTAAGGCCGCGCGCCTGAACGCGCAGCTCGTCGCGCAGCCAGCCGGTGGGCCGCACGGAGGTCAGCGGCAGCGGATAGAAGGCGTTCGGCGCGAGCGGCGCGCGGTTCTTCACAGGGCCTGGCGCGGCGGCCTGCAGGCATGGAATCGTCGAGAGCAGCGAAAGGACAACGGCGAGTTTTGCGTTCATCATGGGACGCCCGATTCCTTGAGGATACGCCTTCCGATACAATCTCGGCATGGTACTGACTCGCCGCAAGGTGCTCGAACTGTTGGCCGCCGCGCCGCTGGCTACGTCCTGGGCCGCGGGCAGGGCGGTCCGGTTGGGCGGTCCGATCTTTCTCAAGTCGGACGATCCCGCGGAGCTTGCCCGGGAGCATCGCCGCCTGGGCTATAGCGCCGCCTATTGTCCGATGGCCGACGTCAAGCAGAGCGAACGCATCCGCGCGATCCGTGACGCCTTCGCCAAAGAGAACGTCGTGATCGCGGAGGTAGGAGCGTGGAAGAACATGCTCGATCCGGATGCCGCGGTGCGTAAGGCCAACCTCGATTACGTCGCCGGGCGGCTGGCGCTGGCCGATGCCGTGGGCGCGCGGTGCTGCGTCGATATCGCGGGCTCGTACAATCCGAAATATTGGGACGGCATGCATCCGAAGAATCTCTCGCAGGAATTCTTCGATGCCACGGTGGCCAACTGCCGCTACGCGATCGATGCGGTGAAGCCCACCCATACGCGATTCACCATCGAGATGATGCCCTGGGCGCTCCCGGATAGCCCCGACGCTTATGTGCGGCTGATCAAGGCCGTGGACCGGCCGGCCTTCGCCGTGCACCTCGACGTGTGCAACATCATCAACAGCCCCACGCGCTTCTACAACAACAAGGCCGCGATCGAAGAGTGCTTCGCCAAGCTCGGGCGGTGGATCGTGTCGTGCCATGCCAAGGATTTGGCGTGGGTGCCGGGAGTGAGCGTCCAGTTTGTCGAGGTAATTCCGGGACGCGGCGAGATGGACTACACTGCCTACCTCACCGGGCTTTCGAAACTACCGGTGGACACGCCGCTCATGCTGGAACACCTCAAGACTGCGCAGGAATATGACGAAGGCCGCGCCTACATCCAACGCGTGGCTGCGAAGAGCGGCATCCGCTTCGCCTGAGAGTCTAGGACAACATCTGCAAGGCGGTGAGGGCGTAAACAGCGGCGCAGTCGCGCAGATTGCGGACCGGAACAAACTCGTGCGGGCCGTGCGAAACGCTCAGAAGCCCCGGACCGTAGGCGAGCGCGGGAACGCCGCGCCCCGCGTAGAAGCGAGTTTCGAGCAGGCCGGGACACATTTCAAACTCGGGCGTGCGGCCGGTGACCGATTCGACCGCGGCAGCGAGCGTTCGGGAA
This sequence comes from Terriglobia bacterium, assembly GCA_963796675.1. Taxonomy (GTDB): domain Bacteria; phylum Acidobacteriota; class Terriglobia; order Bryobacterales; family Bryobacteraceae; genus CAWCDJ01. Next base: position 1,053,882 of record CAWCMS010000002.1, on the reverse strand, counting down.
AGCGGGTGATCTTCAGACACCGCGGAAGGGCCGCCTTCCTGCAGGACTTCCACCTCATGGTCGATGCCGTCTTTGCGTAAGCGACCCAGAGTTTCGAACAGCCGGTCGGTTTCGGCGGCGAGATCCTCTTCAGGATTGGTGCGGCGGTCCACCGTGAAGGAACACTCTTCCGGGGCGACATTGAAGTTCGAGCCGCCTCTGCACTCGCCACCGATCAGCAGGATGGACCTGCGAGCGGCTTGGGGATGGATGTGAAACTGCGTCTCGCGCTTTTCGATTTCTTCCTTCAGGCTTTCGAATTCGCGGGCCATCCGCAACATGCGCTCAAAAGCATTCACGCCCTGATAGCTCAGCCCCACATGTGCGGGTCTGCCCTTCACGCGGATCCGCAGGGAGATCGCACCGCGATTCGCGTTCCAAATCACGCCGGAAGTGGGCTCGGCGGTGAGCATCCCGACGCTGCCTTTGGCGAAATCAAACGACTGGCTTAGCCGCGATGTGCCGCGCACGCCTCCCGTCTCTTCATCCGGCACAATGACAAGCTCGACACGTCCGCCAAGTGGCGCGCGGGTGAGTTGGAGGGCGCGAGCGGCATACACCATCGCCGCCAGCCCGCCCTTCATATCGGACGATCCGCGGCCGTAAAGGTTCGCGCCTTTGATCTCCGATTCGAACTGCCCGTCCACCGAACGCGGCACGACGTCGTAGTGGCCGTGAAAGTGAACCGCGCGGTCCCCGGCGCCATAGTGAGCGAGCACGCAGCCGTTCCGCACTTCGGGCTCGAATCCGATCCCTTCGAGCCGTTTCGCGATTGCCGCGGCGCAGCGCGGGTATTCGTTGCCGGGAGGATTTTCGGTGGGAATGGCGATCAGCTCGCAAGTGAAATCCAGGATTTCGGGCAGGGACTCGTCCACGGCTTGAAGGACGGCTGGATTCCAGTCGGGCATCCCACTTATCTTGGCAGAATTTATCCGGAGGAGCGCATCAGAAACAGCAGCATCCCTGCAAAGATGACAAAGCCGAGGGCAACCGCGATGACGAGCTGCTTCGCGGTCACCGCGGCGGCCGGTGCGGGTGCGGCGGCAGCCAGCGGCGTCAGCGTGCGTTCAGCGGCGGCGCGGGCTTCGGGATCGTACAGCTCCGCGGGCAGCATGTCCACCACGCGCAGTTTGACCTTGCGCGGAATGTAGCCGAAGGTTTGGTCGGCCGTGTTGACCTGCCGGTAGGCGCCCGGATCGTCGAAGACCACCAGCAGACTTCCCGGCATTACCCGCGCCAGGATGGAGGATTTCGGGTCCGGCTGGTCGTAGACCGGCACGGGATCGGTTTCGAGCAGGCGGAAGACGCGGCCCATCGGGTTGCCCGCGGTCAGCATCGCCATTTCGTCGGAGGCCAGGGAATCGGGCATCCCGGTCGATTCTTCGGGCGGATGCTGCGTGCCGAATTCCTGCCCCGCGCGCAGTGCGGCCTCGATTTCGGAAACAGCCACGCCGCTGTTGAACTCGGCCAACCGCTGGATGCGGGCCCGGATGGGTGGATGGCTGGCGAAGAGGCCGCCACTTAGCAGACCTTGCGACATTCCGGGCGCCGGGTCAGCGAAATAGAGATGCGACACCACGGGGCTGGCCGCGGCGATGCCGGATCCGGCGCCGGCAATCTTCGCCAGGGCGCGCAGGAGCCCTTCGGGATAGCGGGTCAGCAGGGCGGCATCAGCGTCGGCGAGAAATTCGCGGCTGCGCGAGAGGGCGGCGCGGATGAGCGCGGCCAGCACCGGCGCCACGAAAAAGGCATAAAGGTAGAAGGGCGACAGCATCCACCGGAAGGTGCGGTACTGGTTGGTTTGCGAACTGGAGACCGCCTGCTTCGATTCCCGAATGCCTTGCCGCCGCATCAGGTAAGGCATGCGGAGGAAGAGCACGATGGCCGCGATGACGGTGTTCAGCCGCGTGTCGTGGTTGCCGATGTGGGAAAGTTCGTGCGCCAACACGCCCTCGAGCTCACGGCGATCCATCAGCTTCAGAAGGCCGGCGGTGACGGCGATCACCGAGCGTGTCGGATGCATTCCGGCCGCGAAGGCGTTGGGCGCGGCCGTATCGATGACGTAAAGCCGGGGTTTCGGGAGTCCCGCGCCGATGGCGAGATTTTCGACCAGCCGTTTGGCTTCGGCCTCCGCGGGGCCGGCCGGACGCGCTCCGGCAAACGCCAGCACTTTGGCGACCGGCGAGGAGGCGATCGCCCAGAACAGCAATCCGAGGACGCCGAGTTGCCCCACCGAGAAGATGACCATCAGGCGGATCAGCATCGCCGGGTCGGTTTCGCGCGCCAGGCGGCCGCCTTCCATCTTGTGAACGATGCTGACCGCGGTTCCGTAGCTGACGCCCAGCACGAACGGCGCGAGCGACGCCACGGCCATCGCGATCAGGAGCACCGTCTTGCGGCGGTTCTGAGCGATGCGGTTGTACACCAGCACCGGTTCTGCAGTCGAGGGTGTCATGTCAGGCTGCGCTGAAGCTGACCTTCACGTCGTTGTGCGCGCTCTCGTCGGCGGCAAAGAACGCCACCGCTTCAAAGGAGAACAACCTCGCGAACTGGTTACCCGGGAAACTCTGGATACGGGCGTTATAGTCGAGCGCGTTTTGGTTGTAGAACTGCCGGGCGTAGGCCACCTTCTCTTCGGTATCCTGGAGTTCCGACTGAAGTTGCCCGAAACCGGAGGCGGCTTGAAGCTGCGGGTAGTTTTCCGCCACCGCCATGAGGCGGCCAAGCGTCAGATTCAGCGTCTGATCGGCGGCGATGGCCGCGGCCGGGGTCGCGGCGGATGTTAGCGCGCCGCGAGCCTGCGCCACTTCGGTGAAAACGGAATGTTCGTGGCCGGCATAGCCGCGGACGGTCTCCACCAGATTAGGGATCAGGCTGGCGCGCCTTTTGAGTTGGACTTCGACGCCGGACCAGGCTTCCCAGGTCCGTATCCGGGAGCGTACCAGGCTGTTGTACATGCCTACCGCCCACGCCACAAGGAGCATGAGCAGAAGAATTGGAATCAATGCGTAAACGAGCGGCAAGACGTGTCTCTCCACCATCATGTTGCGACGGAAGAGGCTGCCCGTCACTACTCAATTCGGTTATGGAGCTCCTATGAACCGTGTACAATTCCCACATGTCCCGAATCCTTTGTGCGATGTTACTGCTGGTACCGTTGGCCGGAGCGCGGGTCCGCAGAGTCGATGTCCTGGAGCGGACTCCGGTGGTCGGCGGCTACGAGCGGGTGGTGGGCCGCGTGCATTTCGGAGTCGATCCGAAGCTGGCGGCGAACCGCATCGTGCGGGACCTGCAGTACGCGCCGGTGGACGCGCGGGGAGAGGTGGAATTCTCGGCCGATCTGTTCCTGCTGCGGCCTGCGGATCCGGCGAAATCGAACGGTACGGTGCTTTTCGAGGTTTCGAATCGCGGCGGCAAGGCGATGCTCGACCGCTTCGATTTTGCGAAAGGCGCGTCTGATCCGAAAGGGCCCGAGGATTTTGGCGACCGCTGGCTGCTGGAACAGGGCTACACGCTGGCGTGGCTCGGCTGGGAATGGGACATTCCGGGAAGTGCCCGCACCAGTATGCATTTCCAGGCGCCGCATTTCCGCCCGGATGCGCCCGCGGCGGGGCCGGTGCGCTCGGAATTTGTGGCCAGCCGCAGCACTACGCGCATGCCGCTCGCCGATCGCAACCAGATTCTGCCGATTGCGGTCGCCAAGCCCATCGCACTCTATGAGCGGGCGGCGGCAGACGTGCCGGCGCGGCAGATTGCGGCGGACCGCTGGCACCTTGCGGCAGATGGCACGGCGGTGGAGATGCCCTCCGGATTCGAAGCCGGGAGCTTCTACGAGTTCGTCTACGAGGGCAAAGATCCGGTGGTGGCGGGCACGGGCCTCGCGGGTATCCGCGATTTCATCTCCTACCTGAAGCACGACGAGCACCGCGAAGTGAAGCGCGCCATCGGCTTCGGCATTTCGCAAAGCGGCCGTTTCTTGCGCGAATTCCTGTATGACGGTTTCAATGGCGACGAGCAGGGCCGCGTCGTCTTCGACGGTGTGTGGGCCGACGTCGCCGGCGCCGGCCGAGGGAGTTTCAACTTCCGGTATGCGCAGCCCTCGCGCGACGGACAACCGTTCCTCAACATCTTCTACCCGACCGATCTGCCTCCGTTCCTCGACACCGCACTGCTGGAGCGGGCACAGGCCGCGCACGTAGCGCCGAAGCTCTTCCTGACCAACAACTCGTACGAATACTGGGGACGTGCGGCGGCGCTGATCCACGTGACTCCCGACGGCAAGCACGATGCACCGCTCGCGGCGGATACGCGGTTCTACTTCACTGCCGGAGTGCAGCATTCTCCCCGCTCCCTGCCGCTGGTGAAGCAGGGGACGCGGTACCTGATGAACCCGGTGGATCACCGCCCGGTGCAGCGTGCGCTTCTGGCGGATCTCCAGGCATGGATCAAGGATGGCACCGCTCCACCGGACTCCGTCTACCCCAGGATTGCCAAGGGAGAGCTCACCTCGCTCGAAGGCCTGAGGTTTCCGAAGATCGAGGGCGTGGAGCTGCCAAAGCATCCGCGCCTGGCGCGGAAGCTGGATTTCGGGCCGGAATTTGCGGCGCAGGGAACCATCACGAAGGAGCCTCCGCAAGTCTCGGATGCATGGCCTCTGCTGGTGCCGCAGGTGGATGGGGATGGGATCGACCGGGGCGGCATCCGGCTGCCCGAAGTGGCGGTTCCGCTGGCGACGATCACCGGATGGAATCTGCGAGCGCCGGGCATCGGCGCACCGGACGAGATGGTGGCGTTCTACGGCTCGATTTTCCCATTTCCGAAGGAGAAGATCGTGGCGCGGTATGGAACCAGGGAAGCCTACCTGAAACAGGCCTCGGGGGCGGCCGACCGCCTGGTGTCCGGCCGTTTCGTTCTTCCGCAGGATCGGGAGTATGTGATTGAACGCGCGGCGCGCCTGTGGGACGCGCTGACGGCGGCGCGCTAGGCCTCCACGGCTTCCACGCGGTGGCGGAAGCGCTCGGGCACGGTGACCGCGGCAAACTCGCGGTGCAGTTCGGCGACGTCGTCCGGTTCCAGCACCATCTTTGCCATGCGGAACAGGATGCGGTCTTCCTTCTGGATGTGGTGGCGGAGCATTTCGATATACGCCGCGCTGTTGCCGAAGACGACGTTGCGGGCTTCCGCACTGCCTTCCTCGGCGGCGTCCAGGTGTTCACGGATGGTCTTCAGATAGCCGCGTCCCTGGTCGTGCTCGGCCAGCATGACACCGATCGGGCCGCCGTATTGCGGCACACCGCGCTCCCGCATGCGCGGGAACAGGAGGTTTTCTTCTTTTGCGTGATGGCAGCCGTCGGCGAAATGGCGGAAGAAGTCGAGCGCCTCATCGAAAAACAGGCGGGGGAACGGGCTTCCGGATTTCGACTCGCGAATCTGCGTTTCGAGCGCGTCCAGCATGGACTCGATCACTCGGTGTTCCCGGCTCAGGATTTCGGTTGGGTGCATATGGCGGCCTCTCGATTCCATTGTGGGGAGGCGAAGCCGCCAGGTCGGTGACCGAGGTCACTATGCGGCGTATATTGGTTCTAGTGACGTGGAGGTGGATAATCGCGTTTTTTGCCGGCGCGGCTCTCTGCGCCGGTGCGGACGAAGCCCTCACGGTACACCAACTCACCGTGCTGGTCCGCGATTCGGTGCGCGAGGGGAAGCCGGACCGCAAATTGGCCAAGTCGCTCGAAAAGCTGCGCCTCAAAGAACACCTCAACGACCACGCCATCGAAGAGCTGGTCAGCGCGGGAGCGGGACCGAAGTCGGAAGAGGCATTAAACGCGGTGGCCGACCGTTCGGCCGGTCTACCCGAGCCGGATCTTTCGGCGGACTTTCCACAGGCGACGGTTCCCCCGACGGCAAAGCAGCAGACCATCATTGATGCGGCGCGGGACCGCGTGGTGTCGTACTCGCATGAATTGCCGGACTTCTTTTGCCAGGAGGATGTTCAGCGTTTCGAGAACAGCCGCGGCAGTTGGCAACTGAAAGATTCGCTCGAGATCAAGCTGACCTACTTCGAGCACCACGAAAAGTACGACCTGCTGAAGCTGAACGGCAAGCCGACTGTCCGCTCGTTCGACAGCGTGGGCGGGGCGATCTCGCAGGGAGAATTCGGGAGCCTGCTCGTGTCGATTTTCGCGAACGATTCGGCAACGCGCTTCCGGTGGGACCACGGAACGACTCTGCGGGGGCGGGCGGCCAATGTCTTTCAATTTCGGATTCTCGCCGCGCAGTCGAGCTACCGGCTCGCCTACCGGATGGGGAATGGGCAGATGAACAGCACCATCACCGGGCAGCACGGCTTCGTTTACATCGATGCCGAGACTAATGCCGTGATGAAAGTGATCGCGGACGCCGACTCCATCCCCCGTAATTTTCCTGTCCACCAGGCACACACGGTGCTCGAATTCGGTTTCTCCGACGTGGGCGGCAAACCTTTCCTGCTGCCGCTGCGTGCCGAGGTGCGCATGAGATCGGACTTTATCCTCACCAAGAATGAAGTGAATTTCCGGTCGTACCGGAAATTCGGTACGGAATCCACCCTTACATTTCAATAGGTTATAGGGAGGAGAAGACGCGGACCATGTCGCGGTGGGCGAGCACGATGCCGGGGTCGCGCTGCATGGCGTCGTAGTACTTCCTGGCGAAGTTCTGGCCGGTTTCCGATGGAGACACCAGCTCGCGCGCCCGGGCGATCAGGTTGTCGGCATCCTCGGCGGTCGGAGGCTCCTTGAAATCGAGCGTCTCATCGATCAGGACAACGAACTGCGAAAGCTCCCGCAGCCAGGCGAACCACGGGTCGTTCAAGACCAGGTCGAGGTACTGCCCGGTGGTGGTGATCCGCTCTACATCCTTCTCGTAAGCCGCCCGTTCGGAATCGAGCAGGCACTTATGCAGATGCAGGAGTCCGTCGCGCAAGTCCTTGAGGCGCGTCATGGTGGGGTCGGCCATCTGCTTCATGGTACCGTGGACCGCCTGGCGGGTCCCGGAATTTTGTTCGTTCTCTCGCGATCCGGCATCACGGTTCGGCAAGAATTCCGTCAAACTATGTATAGATGAGTTTCTTGGACAATCTCGAAAATAATCTGAAGAGCCTGGAATCGCAGGACGAGGGGCAGGAATCCGCGGAACGCCAGCAAAAAGAGCGGGATCGCGAGCGGGCTGGGGCGCGGGCCGTAGCGCCATTTGCGGAGCAGTTGAAGAAGGGGCCGTACACGGAGGAGCTGCTGAAACAGGCGGCACGGATCGGGTTCTCGCTGCGCACCAAGGTGCACGTGGCCTGGCTGGGCTCCACGCTGCGGCTGGAGGCTCGGGACCGGCGTCTGGAACTCCGGCCGACGCCTTCTGGCGTGGTGGCGGTGGAGATCGACCAGAACCAGGAGACACGCTCGGAGCCGATCGATCTGAAAGGCAACCCGGCGGATCTGCTGCGCCGCTGGCTGGCTCCGGCGGCTTAATAGACGGCGCTCGAAAGCACGCAGAAAAAAGACTGGATCTGTCTCGTCGGGCATCTGATTTCCTGACACTCCCAGCCGAGTGTGCACGCATCAGGAATCAACATGATCATCACCAAAGAACCGCAGCACTCTCTTGAGGAAGCCGGGCAGCCCAAGACTGCCGCGGAGGTTCCCGGGCCGGTTGCCGGCACCTCAATGACGAAGGAATATGTCGAGGCAGTCGGCCAGATCGCTTATCTTTGGGGCTGGCCGCTGATCAATCAACTCCATCGCCGCGCGGCGTTCGCGCGGGCGCCGGAGCCAGGACGCCTCGGTGACGTTCTGCCTGTCGCTCCGACCGGCTACATCAGTATGCTGACCGACTACATCAACGCCGAGGAGAGGTTTGTCACATGTCCGAATCAGGACACCGTGTACGGAGGGGGCTTCTGTGCGCTCGATCAGCAGCCGGTCGTGCTGCAGGTGCCCGATTTTGGCAAACGCTTTTATACGTACCAGGTTGTCGATCATCGCACCGATTCGTTCGCGCGGATCGGAACACAATATGACACCAAGCCGGGCTTCTATCTTCTGGCCGGGCCGAATTGGAAGGGCGAGGCGCCCAAGAGAATCAGCGGCGTCTTTCGTTCGTCGACAGACTTGGCGGCTGTGTTTCCTCGCGTCTTTCAAGACGACACCCCTGAGGACAAAGCGGCCATTCAGCCCGTATTGAATCAAATCATGGCTTATCCGCTCAGTGAATTCACCGGGCAAATGCAGACCAAGGACTGGAAGAACACTCCCTCGTTTCCAGCACCTCCCGGTGCCGGCGAGGGGGAGACGAAGTGGGTCACTCCTGAAACGTTTTTCGACGAGCTACCCACCGTGTTGCAGGTGGTGTCGCCATTGCCGGGTGAGGAATCCCTCTATCGCATGATGCAGTCCGTTCTGGATGAAACCGCGAAGAATCCGGAAATTCGAGAAATCCTGAAGCAAACGGCGATCGCCAGCGAGCGCGATCTCATTACGCCGCTGTTCCAATTTCATAACAACGGCCGGCCCGTCGGGAACGGCTGGACGTCACCCCCCAATGGCGCGCGATGGGGCACAGACTATCTCTCGCGCACCGCAACGGCCAAGTCCAACATGTATGACAATGCGCCGGAGGAGACCCGCTACATCTACACCGATTTCGATTCGAACGGAGAACGGCTCCACGGAAATCATCGATACACCATGACCTTCGCAAAAGGAGGACTCCCGCCGGTCAATGGCTTCTGGTCGTTGACTGTTTATAACAAATACCACCTCTTCTCTCCCAACGCTCTGAATCGCTACTCGCTGGGCACAAAAAACAAATCGTTGCAGTACAACCCGGACGGATCCCTGACTGTCTACTGCCAGCACGATTCACCGGGAATGGAGAAAGAGTCGAACTGGGCGCCTTCTCCGAAGGACGAGTTCTCCTTGTTCATTCGCTCCTATTGGCCCAAGAAGGAAATCCTCGATGGCATCTGGATTCCGCCGAAAGTCGAGCGCATGAAGTAGCCGCAGTGCCCCGGGGTTTCCGCAGCCGCTTCCGATCTCCTAAGATCGGATAGATATGCGGAGAGCCAGCTTCGACCCCGGCCTTACCGAACGGTTTACCGGCCAGTTCCGGCGGGTCATCAACAAGGATGGAAGCTTCAACGTCCGGCGGCGCGGCACCACCTGGCGGGACTTCCATCCCTACCTGTACCTGATCAACATGCGGTGGGGGCCGTTCTTCGCCACGCTCTTCGCGGGCTATGTGGCGGCGAACACGCTGTTTGCCGCGGTCTACTACTGGATCGGCACGGACCAGTTGCGCGGGGCCGAGGCATCCACTGGTTTTCGGCGGTTCCTCAATGCGTTCTTCTTCAGCGCGCACACTCTGAGCACGGTTGGGTACGGCAGCATCTATCCGAAGGGGCTGGGGGCGGAGATTCTCTCTTCGTTCGAATCCCTGATCGGTGTGCTGGGATTCGCCGTGGCGACCGGGCTGCTGTTCGGTCGTGTTTCCCGGCCCTCGGCGCGGATCGGGTTCAGCCGGAATCTCCTGGTCACGCCATATCAGGATGCGTCCAGTCTGCAGTTTCGGCTGGTCAACCTGCGGTCGAATTCGCTGATGGAACTGGAGGCGCGGACTCTGCTGATGCTGGTGGAAGAAGTGGACGGCGAACGCAAGCGGACCTACCGGCAACTCCGCATGGAGCGCGAGGACGTGCTGTTCATGCCGCTGACGTGGACCATCGTGCACCCGATCGACTCCGAGAGTCCGCTCTGGGGCAAGACGCCCGCGGAACTGGCAGCGCTGCAGGCCGAGTTTCTCATCCTCATCAAGGCGTACGACGATACGTTCAGCCAGACGGTGCTGGTGCGGCACTCGTACCGGCATGACGAGATGATCTGGGATCGCCAGTTCGCGCCCGCGTTCTCGGTGGACGGCAGGGGCGATCTGGTGCTCGAAGTGGACAAGGTGGGGGAGCTGAGCTAGGGCCTGGGCTACTGAGCTTACAGCTGGCGGTTTCGTTCTTGTCGTTCCAGTGGAGCGTTACGATTGGTGCGCCGGCGCCGCGATTTCGTACTTCGAAAATCTCCGCCAGGCCGTTCGCGAAGAAGGGCACGCCGTGGAGTCGTCCCGGTAGCGTTCCCGCCAGGGCTACATCGCCGTGAAACGGACGACCGCACTCGAAGGCCACGTGGCGCACCGCCTGCGCTTTGGTCGACGTATCGGCCCAGATATCCAGGTTGTGCTGGAGCGCCGCGAAGTGGAAGAGCAGGATGACACCGCAAACGATCCAGCTCAGGCGGCGATTCATTTGATCGACCGTGGCGGCGAGCATCAGGGCGAAGCCGGCCGAGGGCAGATAGAGCAAGCGGGAGTTCGCGAGAGTGTCGTCGATTCCCAGCAGGTGCAGCGGAGGCAGGATCGCGACGGCCAGAAAGCCGAAGCCAAAGACGACCTTCGCTCTCTCGGGGCGGCTTGTCGCCAGCGTCAGTAGCGCGCCAACGTAGAGAACCGTCAGGGCGGCGACCAGCACACCCGGCGACACGCTCCAATTCATCGGGAAATAGAGGGCCATCCAGATCCGTAGGGCCAGTGTCTTGACCGTGCTCAGTCCGACCGCGAGGGCTTGCGGGGTTCCGTAATGCGGATCCCGGTATCCGCCCAAGCCCTTGAACAGCCAGATTCGATACGCGAACAACAGGAACGCTGTCGCGAAGAACACCAGCATCGTCTTGGCGACTTTCCGCGAGAATTCGCGCCTGCCGGCATGAAGCACCAGCAGGAGCAGCGGAAAAACGTACGCCGATTCCTTGCTGAGAATCGCCAGCACCATGCAAAGCAGAGACGCCAGTCGATAGAGATGCCGACTCGACCGGATATAGAACAACAGGCCGCAGAGCAGGAAGAACGTGGCGGCGAGATCGAAACGTCCGGCGATCCAGGTCGCAGCTTCGGGCCGCGTGCCATGGATCGCAAAGAGGAGCGCCGCAAACGAGACTGTCAGGCGGGACGAGAAGAATTCGTGGGCCAATCGCGCGACGAGCACTACATTGGCGGCATGGATCGCGATCGCGGCCGCGTGCCAGGCTACGGGGTTGTAGCCGGCCCATAGCGCTGTGACTGCGAGAGACAGGTTGCCGATCGGCCGGAAGAAGCCGTCACCGCCCGGGGCCGCGAAGAGAGAGCTCAATGCCGGAGGGAACTGACTGGCATACCGCACCACGATGAAGTCGTCCGAAAGAAAGGAGAAGTGGATGGTGCGCCAGAAAGTGAGCCATGTGACGAGGATCAGGCACGCGGCCACCTCAGGGAACGGACAGGCCTTACCGGATTCCTGACTCTTTGCCGGACTATGCCGCCGGCTGGCGGCGAGTATGGCCCCGGTTGCGGCAAGCCCTACCCATCCCTCCGGATTGGCCGCCGATCGGACCGGCAGCAACAGTGCAAATGGTCCGAAGATAAGTCTCGCGATCAAGATCGTGCTCATTGCAACAAGCAATAAGACACAGATTCGCCACGGGGCAGACGGGTGGTATCTCATGGAACGCAATTCCGCTATTGGTTCGAAAATTGGGCGGCGGAAGGACCACCGCACGGCGAGCGACGCCGTTTGAGCCCCGGGGCATTCCTAAGACTCCGGGCAGCGAATTTCAACTACAGCGGCTGGATACGAACAAAAGGCGAAACTTAAGGGGCGTGCAGTAATACTAAGCATTTGGTACAATGAGACTTAACCGCACAAAGGAGTTATCTTGGCCGATCAGGAATTGCCACCGCAAGGATCTTCGGTTCCCCCACCGCCGGGAGGCGGGGACGGGAACAAAAACCTCATCCCCATCAATATCGAAGAGGAGATGCGGCGGTCCTATCTTGATTACGCCATGAGCGTAATCATTGGTCGCGCGCTGCCCGATATCCGCGATGGCCTGAAGCCTGTCCACCGGCGCATTCTTTTCGGGATGCACGACATGGGACTCGCGCCGAACCGTCCCACGGTGAAGAGCGCCAAGATTACCGGACAGGTGATGGGTAAGTTCCACCCGCACGGCGATTCGGCGATCTACGACGCCTTGGTGCGCATGGGGCAGAATTTCGCGATGCGTTACCCGCTGGTGCAGGGGCAGGGGAACTTCGGCTCCATCGATGGCGACCCGCCGGCCGCCATGCGATACACCGAGGCACGGCTTTCCCGTATCGCCACAGCTCTCCTGCAGGATATCGACAAGGAAACCGTCGACTTCAAGCCGAACTACGACGAGAGTGAGACGGAGCCCGAAGTCCTTCCGACGCGCTTTCCGAACCTGCTGGTCAACGGATCGGCCGGAATCGCCGTGGGCATGGCGACCAATATTCCGCCGCATAATCTGACCGAGGTCATCAACGCCGCTGTCCACCTGATCCAGCATCCCGACGCACAGCTTCCGAAGATCATGGAATTCGTCACCGGCCCCGATTTTCCGACCGGCGGCCACATTCTGGGACGGCAGGGGATTCTCGACGCCTATACCAGGGGCCGCGGGCAGTTGAAGATTCGCGCCAAGACGAAGCGCGAGGCCATTGGCAAGGACCGCGAAGCGATCATCGTCACCGAGATTCCCTACCAGGTGAACAAGTCGCGCCTGATCGAGCAGATCTCCGTCCTGGTGAACGAGAAGAAGGTCGAAGGCATCAGCGATATCCGCGACGAAAGCGACCGCGACGGTACCCGCATCGTCCTCGAATTGAAGCGCGGTGAGCAGCCCGAGGTAGTGCTGAACAATCTGTATAAGCACTCGCAGCTTCAGATCGGGTTCGGCGTCATCATGCTCTCGATCGTCAACGGGCAGCCGCGCGAGCTCGGCCTGGTGCCGATGCTCAAGTACTTCATCGACCACCGCCTGGAGGTGGTCCGCCGGCGCACGGAGTACGAACTGCGCAAGGCGCGCGACCGAGAGCACATCTTGCTCGGCTTCCAGAAGGCGCTCGAAAACCTGGACGAAGTAATCCGGCTGATCCGCGCCTCGCGCGCGCCCAAGGAAGCACGCGACTCCCTGATTACGGCTTTTGCGTTCAGTGAGAAGCAGGCGCAGGCCATCATCGAGATGCAGTTGCAGCGCCTGACGGGGATGGAGCGGCAGAAGATCCTCGACGAACTGGCCGATATCCAGCGGCGCATCGCCGAATATCTCGAAATCCTCGGTTCGGACAAAGTGCTGCGCGACCTCATCGTCAAGGAGTTGAGGGACGTCCAGAAGGAATTTGGCGACGAGCGCCGCACGGAGATCATCGAAGATACGGGCGAGATCCGGCTGGAGGACCTGGTGGCGGTCGAGGATATGGCCGTCACGGTCACACGCGGCGGCTACCTGAAGCGCACGGCCGTCGATACCTACCGGCGGCAGACGCGCGGAGGCAAAGGCCGCATCGGCATGGGCACGCGCACCGAGGACTTCGTCGAACACCTGATCGTGGCCTCGACCCACAGCTACCTGCTCATCTTCACTACGCGCGGGCGAGTCTACTGGCTCAAAGTTTACGAGATTCCCGACGCCACCACGGTGGGGAAGGGCAAGCACATCACCAATCTCATCAACCTGCAGGACGATGAGACCGTGAAGGCGTTCCTTTCGGTAAAGGATTTCGTACCCGATCAGTTCGTGGTGATGGTGACGCGGCACGGCGTCATCAAGAAGTCCGAGCTGAGCGAGTTCGATAATCCGATGGCGCGCGGCATCATCGCGGTGTCGCTCGACGAGGGCGACGAACTGATCTCCGCCAAGATCACCAACGGCAAAAACTATATTTTCCTCGGCTCGCACGAAGGGCAGGCCATTCGCTTCGAGGAGCAGCACGTCCGCCCCATGGGCCGGCAGGCGCGGGGCGTTCGGGCGATGGATCTCACCGAGGGCGACTACCTGGTCGGCATGGAAGTGGTGGAGAAGGACGGACCCATCCTCTCCATCGCGGAAAACGGCTATGGCAAGCGCACGCCGCTCGAAGATTACCGGCTCACCAACCGCGGCGGCAAGGGCGTCATCAACATGAAGACGACGAACAAGGTCGGCAAGGTAGTGGCGCTGCTTTCGGTGAGAGGAAGATTCCGAAGTCATTCTGGTCAGCCAGAACGGCAAGATCATCCGCATGGATTCTTCCACCATCCGGCAGGCCGGGCGCTCGACATCCGGCGTAAGGCTCGTCAACCTGGAAGATGGGGACAAGGTCGCGGCGGCGTCGGTCATCCCGGATGCCGAAAATGGCGGCAACGGGCAGGAAGACCTTCCGCTCCAGTAAACTGTAGGGGGAGCTGGCTATGGCAACGCTGGTGGAACTCACGAATGGCGCGCGGCTCGACGAGAAGGAATCTCGCCTGTTCGCGCACTTGCGGGGAATGGGCCGTGTCCTGGTCGCATTCTCCGGCGGGACTGATTCGGCGTACCTGGCCTGGGCTGCCAGCCACGTCCTGGGCGCGGATGCCGTTGCGGTGACCGCCGATTCGGCATCGATTCCGGAATCGCACAAGCGGGATGCCGAGGCGTTTGTGCGACAATTCGGGATCGTCCACGAATACATCACGACCCGTGAATTCGACAACCCGGATTACGTCCGCAACGATCCGAACCGCTGCTTCCATTGCAAGGACGAGTTGTTCACGCGCCTTGAAGAGGTCGGGCGGCAGCGCGGCTTCCAGCACATCGTTTACGGCGTGAATCAGGACGATCTGGGCGACTATCGGCCGGGTCAGAATGCGGCCCGGCAGCACGAGGTCGCGTCGCCCCTTGCCGATGCCAAGTTGACCAAGGCGGAAATCCGGGAGCTTTCGCGGCGCGCCGGGCTACCCACCTGGGACCGGCCGGCCTCGGCCTGCCTCAGTTCGCGGATCCCGTATGGAACTCCCGTGACCATCCAGAACGTAAAGACTGTGGAGTCGGGCGAGGAGCAGATCAAAGAGCTGGGCTTCCGGCAGTTCCGCGTGCGGTTTCACGGCGAAGTGGTGCGCATCGAAATCGCGCCCGAGGAACTCGACCGGGCGCTCAACCGCGAGATGGCCGCGAAGTTCACCGCGATCTTCAAAGCGCTGGGCTTCAAGTACGTCGCCCTCGATCTCGAGGGCTACCGTCAGGGGTCTCTGAACGAGGTCCTTCCGCTCCGCAAGTAACTGGCTTAGAGGTCCTTGGGTAGGGCTTTCTTCCGGTTCCTGCGCCGCAGGAAGAGTACCCCGGCGAGTATCGCGGCAAGCACGAGTTCCACGATCCGCACCACATCATCACCGCTCATGGCGATTTTTCAGCTCCTGGACGCCGAGTATAAAACACCTGCCTGCCTCGCTACCAGTTATCTTGAGAGAGCTAACTTCGCCGCTTTGAGTCCGCCGGCGCGCTGAATGCCCGGGACGAAGAATTGGTCGATGTAGTCCTGGTCGGTGCCAGTGAAGCGGCCCAGGTCCGCCTGCAGTTCGACCGGTATGGGGGCGACGGCGGCCGCAAAAGTGCACCAGACGGCGGCCTTTCCGAGTCCCACCAGTTCCGTACCGGGAGCCTTCAACCACGCCAATGCTGTGAGGATATCCTGCACGCGGTTCGCGTCGTCGGACTTGTTGAAGGTGAGGAACATCTTCACCGAACTGTCGCGCGGGGCCTTGGCGCTGCCGGTCTGAAAGGCATCGATCAGGAGCACCGAGCGGCCTTCGCGGGTTAGTTTTAGCACTTCGGGCGAATGGCGGGCGGCTTCGACCCCGTCCGGGCTGACCACCAGCGCTGGTGGATTCTTGCCTGCGATCCAAATTCCCGGAATGCGGTCGCCGCGGCCGGGCCGGCCGAGCAGGATCCGTTCGCCGAGAACCTGGCTGAGCACCTGTGACGGCCACTCGGCCGAGAGGGCATAGGCGAGGCGTTCCCGCTCGTCTCCCGTCTGCTGCTGCGACAGGCGGATCCATTCCTCGAATAGCTGCTGGAAGGAAATCGCATTGTCGGGCAGGGTACGGTTGAAGAGCGCCAGCATGTCCCCCAATTTCTCGATTCGTACCGACTTCTCTTTATACGGCGCGAGGTCCGTAGCTCCGAGTACGTGCTGCGCAAAGAAGGAGTAAGTGGCCTCGCGGTTAGGACGATTGTAGTTATGCTCCGCTGTCTGGTAAAAGTAAGCCAGGTTACTCTCTTTGCCGTAGAGGTTATAAATCGCGCGGACCGCGGGATATTCTTCCTCTTTCATGTTCTTGGTCCAGTCGCCCGTCGCCGCGCTCATGATCATGGGCTTCGGCGCCATCATCGAGGCGATCTCGACATTATTGGTGTCGATCCGCAAACTGGGTGCATTCTCGCAAAGCGAGCCGCCCTGCATGAGGAACGACACCATATTGGCAGGGGCGGAATACTGGATGCGGTCGTCGACCGCCTGCAGCATCATGGTTTGTGTAGCCCCGCCCGAGGCGCCAGTGATACCGAGCTTCGAGCGGTTCACTCCGGGCAAATTCTCGATGAAATCGAGCGCGCGGATCGAATTCCACAACTGGAGTTGCAGAGGTCCGAAACCCCAGATCTCCTCCTTGGGAGTATCTCCGAAATCGTGCGGAGTCTGGATGGTGTCGTCATACCCCACCATGTCGTACGCGAAGACCACAAAGCCCTGGCGGGCAAGATTGATGCAGCGGGCCGGAACGGAGGCGTCAACGGAATGCTCCAGCCGGCCGTAGTTCCAGTGCCCATGCGGCGAGAGCACGGCGGGGAAGCCTTCGGACGGGGCCGGTTTCAGCGGGCGGTAGAGATTACCGCCGAGATAGTAGCCGGGGAGCGTTTCGATCAGCACCTTCTCGATCGAGTAGTCGCGATTCTCAATGCGGCCGAAGATCTGGGGGTGGAGCGGCGACTTGGGGAAAAGCGGCAACAGCCCGGAGGCGGAGAGGATCTGGCTTCCGCAGGTGCGCCTTGCGTGTCTCCCATTCGGCTAAAGTATGGTAGGTTTTCGGCGCGAAATGGGTATCGGTGTTCGGCAGATCGACGTTCCGCAGATCGCGCGCGGGAATTTGCGCGTAGGCGGAGAGAGAAATGGCGCACAAGGCCAGAAGAGCACGCATGGCTACCAGAGTAGTACAACGGTGCCGCCGGCGGGTGGCGTCAACCCTTACGGAGTTCGCTGTCCAGGTCTTTGAGAGCCTCCTCGCGGCGTTCGCCTTCCAGGTCCTTCTCCAGGCGCCGGAGGGCGACGCCGATGACGTCGCGATGGTGCAGGCGGGAACCGAAGTTTTCGGTGAGGCGCAGCCAGATTTCGTGGGCGCGGTCGACATCCTCCGGCCACAGACGCGGCGGATGCGGCCCCAGGTTGACGTAGACCGACGGCCGGCCCGGACTGATGATTTCGAGCGAGAAGGCATGCCGCGGCTCGGGCAGATGCTCCCAGGCGAGGCCGATGCGGCGGCCAGTTCCTCGGAATCCATGCGGGCGGAAACGCCGGTGACCAGGCGCGAGGCTTGCAGCCGCGAGGCCGTCTGCACCATGGCATCGAAGGGATCGACGCCGGGCACGACCAGCAGGTCGACGGTCTTGCCTTCCTTTTCGGCCACGGTGACCACGCTGCGAGAACAGCTCCTGTTCGTAGTCGGAGAAGAGCTGCTTGTCGGAGAGTTCGTATTCGCCGGCGCCGGTGGAGACGGGGCGTACGGTCATGACCACGATATCGTGGCGGCGCAGGTTGGTTTTTTCGAGAACGCTGTGCAGGTGCGCCAGGTGGTTGTAATCGCGAACCGCCACCAGGACGCAGCCGGGGCGCGCGTGCAGGATCGGCCGAAATATCGGGCCGCATGTCCAGATTGAATTCTTCCAGGCATGGTGCGCCGCGCTCCGTTTCTTGCAGGTTGATCGTGTTCGGAAACCGTGAAAAGCACGAAGAAGACGACGGTGAAAGTGACGCCGTAGATGGTGGCGATCTGTTTCGAGAAGAGATTGGCGATGGCCACCAGGAAGAGGATCAGAGTGGTAGCGGCCAGGCCGATCGGGAATCTCCTTGCCGCAGATCCGGAGATTCAAGGGAACCTTGTACTCCTGGTCGTGGCGGTGGTAGCGGAGCACCAGCACGCCCAGGGATTTGAGGAAGAAGCTCCAGACCACGCCGAAGGCGTAGGCTTCGCCGAGCAGATAGACGTCGCCGCGGCTGAGCGGGATGGTCGCCGACCTGCAGGATCGCGATCAGGTTGATGATCCGGTAGGTGGTGCCGAACCGGCGGTGCGGCTTGCGGAACCAGTCGAGCAGGACGCCGTCTTCGGCAACGCGGTTCATCACGCCGTTGGCGCCGATGATGGAAGTGTTGACGGCGCCGGAGAGGATCAGCACGCCGACGATCACGACGAAGACGTGGAAGCAGAGCCGGAGCAGCGGCGGTCCGGCCAGGTGCATCGCCAGGCCGCCGAGCAGGTTGTCCACATACTGCGGCCGGACCGCGTCGGGAATGATCATGCCGGCAAACAGCGTGATGACGCCGGTGCAGATCACGCATAGATGCAGACGATGTGGCCCGGTGATGCGCAGATTCTTCAGCTTGGGATAGGCGATTTCGCGATACACCTGGGCCAGCGTCTCGAATCCGCTCATGGAGAGCAGGGAGTGGCCGAAGGCGATGATGATCGCGATGGCGCCGATATTGCGGGAAGATGGTGCCGCGGAACCAGCCCAGCGATTCCGGCGAGAATGCAGATTCGCGGGCATGGGAGCGGGCGGAAGCTGAATGTGCGGCGCAGCAGCATGGTGATCGGGCACCAGATCAGGAAGACCACCACCATGACCGTGGTGATCTGCATGATGCGCAGGGCTTTGCCGCTCGATTCGTGAATGCCCTTGATGTTGCTCCACCAGAAGTAGACGGTGACCAGGACGCCGAAGCCGGCCGCGAAAGAAGTTCGGGTTGATATGCGACCCGGCGGTGCGCGAGGTCGGCGATCTCGTTGAGCAGGCGGCCCAGGTACTGGCCGGCGCTGACCACGCTGATGGGGCCGGTGAGGATGTAATCGAAGATCAGCGAGGAGACCGAGAGCCGGGCCACGAAGTGGGCCCATGGCGTCGCGCACCACGACGTACACGCCGCCGCGCACGAACATGCTGCTCGACTCCATGTAGACGGAGCGGACGGCGAAGCTGAACAGCATGACGGCGAGAATGAACCAGGGCGCGCTTTTGCCGATGGCGTGCTCGGCGATGCCGCCGGCGTAAAACGCGGACGAGGCCAGATCGCTCAGCACGATGGCGGCGGCTCGCCAGAAGGAGATGAAGGAGAGGGCGACGGTGGTGGCGACGACTACTTTCGTGGTGGTGGATCGGTTGGATTCCGGGGGCATTCGGTTCGCAAATACGTGTGATTCTGTATCTTATCGTAATAACGACCCCGGCTGCCCGCTGATGCGGTAACCGGCACACAATACTCATTTTGTAGTTCAGGTTGCAAAATCGCTTGACCTGTCTAGAACTTGCGGGTTGAGAGTAGGAACTGGAGCGTATGTATACCGTTTCGAAGTTGGCCGGCGCGTGCGGCCTGAGCCGCAGCACGCTGCTCTATTACGAATCGATCGGTCTGTTGCGGCGCCCCGGGCGGACGGAGGGCAACTACCGCCGCTACGGCGCCACGGATCTGGCTCGTCTGCGCCAGATCTGCGTCTACCGCGAGGCCGGCCTGAAACTGGAAGATATTCGCGCCATCCTGAATCGTCCGGAAGGGGACGCCACTGCCGTTTTGAAGCGCCGTTTCATCGAACTCGGTGCCGAGATCGCGGCGTTGCGTGAGCACCAACGGTCGATCGCCAGGCTACTACAAACCAACCGTTCCCTATGGAGAGATGAAATGATGACAAAAGAAAAGTGGGTCGCAATCATGCAGGCCGCCGGTTTCAACGAAAAGGACATGCGGCGCTGGCACACCGAGTTCGAAAAGGCCGCTCCGGAAGAGCACCAGGAGTTCCTGCAGTACCTGCACATCAACGAGACGGAAATCGGCCGCATCCGCGAGTGGAGCCGCGCGGAAGGGTAACGGTTTTCGGGGAGCCCGTGCTGGCCGTCAGTTCTTCGCGATGAATGTTACGTCGACGTTGCGGGCGGCCACGCGGGTGCGAGCTTCGACCGGCCTCGCGAGGAGTTCGGCCAGCACCTTGCGAGCCTCCTCGATGTCGCGTGGGTCGTAAGGCTTCTGCGTCGCGAGGCCAATCTCCTGCTGGTCGAAGCGTTGCTGGATCTCTTCGGGCGAGATGGACGGGAAATTCTCGAAGCGGATGGAACGCACTGTGGGGATGGTGGCTGCGGCCTTCCGCATGGTTTCTTTCGCCTGCTTCGCCAGGCTGCTCTCGGGATAGACCGAGAGCAGCGTGTGCAGCGCGACCTGCGCTGTCTCGCCGCGGCCGCTTTTCAGTCGCTCCTGGCCTTCTTGGAGCAGCAAAGAAGCGTCGATTTCGTCTTTGGCTTCGGCGGCTAAGGGACTCTCCGGATAAGTCTTGATGAGCATCTCGAGCGCTGCCCGCGCGCTGGCGAATTTGCCGCGCTCGGCGAGCCTGATGCCGTGGGAAAAGAGGTGCCCGGCGGGATCGGTCGCCGCCAGGGGCAGCGCCGTCAAGGACAGCAGAAGCAAGCTCAGAGGGAGCTTCATGCGAGACCTTCTGGCACTTTCTATACCGTAACGCAAATCCGTGACAATCGGACGTCTTCTTCGCGAATTTTGTGAGGCTGCCGACACGGTGGGCGGATCCCGCCACGCCTCGGGGCGGAACATTCCGGCATGGTTCTGTTTTAGGTCATTTCGGTGTATTCTGAAGAGTCGAGGGAGGCGGCTATCGTCAAATTCTGCGTGCTGGCCAGCGGCAGTTCCGGAAATGCCGCCCTGCTGGCCACCGAAAATACGCGCATTCTGGTGGACGCCGGCCTGAGCATGAGGGAACTGGCCAAGCGGCTGGCCGCTATCGGGGAAGACCTGCGACGCATCGACGCCATCCTGATCACCCACGAGCATTCCGATCATGTCGCCGGCCTGCCGGTGCTGGCGCGCAAGCAAGAAACTGAGCGCCGCCATTTACATGACGCGCCTGACCGCGCCCGCCATCGACTGGGGCGAACGCCAGCCCGCGCCTCGAGACCTTTCAGGCCGGCGCCGCTTTTCGCATCGGCGATATCGAAGTGCAGAGCTTCAGCATTCCGCACGATGCCGTGCGATCCGGTGGGCTTCTGCTTCGAGGCGGAGGGCGTGCGCATCGGCATCGCCACCGATCTGGGCTATGTGCCCGATTCCATCAAGTTCCATCTGCGGCGCACCGACCTGCTGCTGCTCGAAGCGAATCACGATCTCGACATGCTGAAGGTCGGGCCGTATCCGTGGAGGGTGAAGCAGCGCGTGATGAGCCGGGTGGGGCACCTTTCGAACCTGGGGATGTCCGATTTCTGACCGAAGATCTGGATTCGTCGACCGCCAATCTGGTCCTGGGCCATCTGAGCGAGCAGAACAATCATCCGGAGATCGTGCGGATGGTCGCCACCCAGGCGCTCGAACAGCGCGGCCTTGCCGACGCGTCTGGCGATCGCGGAGCAGCACAAGCCATCGGAAGTTTTTCAATTCTGATTTCATCATGATTCCCCGATATACGCGGCCCGAAATGGGCCGGATCTGGAGCGACCAGAACAAATTCCAGCAGTGGCTGGAAGTGGAGCTGGCGGCCTCGGAAGCGCTGGCCGAACTGGGCGTGGTCCCGGCCGAAGCGGCGCGGCTGCTGCGCGCGCACGCCGGTTTCGACGTGGCGCGCATCCACGAAATCGAAAAGGAAGTGAAGCACGACGTCATCGCCTTCACCACGGCGGTGGCCGAGACCATGGCGCCGGGCCGGACACGCCGAGGCGTCGCGCTGGCTGCATTACGGGCTGACCTCGAACGACGTGGTGGATACCGCGCAGGCGCTGCTGTTGCAGCAGGCCGCCGCCATCATGCTGCGCGACCTGGAAGAGCTGCGCGACGTGCTGAAGCGGCGGGCGCTGGAGTTCCAGCACACGGTGCAGATCGGCCGCACCCACGGCGTGCATGCCGAGCCGATCACGTTCGGGCTGAAGCTCGCCATCTGGTACGAAGAAGCGCGGCCGCAATCTGAGCCGCGCTGAGCGCGGCCGCCGAAGATCTGCGCGTGGGCAAGACCTCGGGCGCGGTCGGCACGTTCGCCCACATCGGCCCCGAAGTGGAAGAGCGCATCTGCGCGCGCCTGGATCTGAAGCCCGCGCCGGTGGCCTCGCAGGTGATCCAGCGCGACCGGCACGCCGCCTTCGTGGCCGCGCTGGCGCTGGCGACCGCGCTGTGCGAGAAGATCGCGCTCGAAGTGCGGCACCTGCAGCGCACCGAAGTGCGCGAGGCCGAAGAGTATTTCGCGCGCGGCCAGAAGGGCAGCTCGGCCATGCCGCACAAGCGCAATCCGGTGACCTGCGAGCAGATCTGCGGGCTGGCGCGCGTGGTGCGGCCAACACGTCAGGCGGCCTTCGAAGACGTCGCGCTGTGGCACGAGCGCGACATCTCGCACTCCTCGGTGGAGCGCGTGATCCTGCCCGATTCCACCATCCTGACCGACTACCTGCTCGACAAGACCACGCACCTGGTGGACCGCATGCTGGTCTATCCGGAGCGCATGCGCCGCAATCTGGATATGACGCACGGGCCTGGTCTTCTCCGGCCAGCTGCTGCTCGATCTGGCGGCCGCCGGCATGCTGCGCGAGCAGGCCTACCGCCTGGTGCAGGCGCATGCCATGCGCGCCTGGGAAGAGGAAGGCGATTTCCGCGCCGCCATCGAAGCCGATCCGGAAATCGCGCGCGGTGCTCTCGCCGCGAACAGATCGCCGAAGCGTTTTCGCTGGAGCGCCAGTTGCGCAATGTGGACAAGATCTTCGAGCGCGTTTTCGGCAAGTAACCTATGAAATAGCACTTTCCAAACAGGCGCCCGCCTCCATCTGCCGGCCTTCTGGAATAACCTCAATAGCATGGGTACGCTGCTCTTGAAAATAGGCAGGTAAAGACATGTCAAAGGACCGTGTGGCGATAGTGGGCGTTGGCAATGTAGGTGCTACGACGGCATACGCGCTGTTGTTGTCAGGGTTGGCTGCCGACATCGTACTGATTAATCGTGATCGCAAGAAAGCCGAAGGCGAAGCGGAGGATATAAGCCACGCCGAACCTTGGTCGCACACCACCCTGGTGCGCGCGGGCGATTTTGAGGATTGCGCGACTGCCAAGGTGATTGTGGTCGCGGTGGGTGCCGGGCTGGCACCGGGCGAAACGCGTCTCGACCTGCTGAAGAAGAATGCGGCGATTTTTCGTGACGTGATTCCCAAGATCGCCGCGGCAAGACCAACAGGGATTCTGCTGGTTGCCACGAATCCTGTGGATGCGCTGACGCATTACGCACGAAAGCTTTCGGGCTTCGAACCCAACCGCGTGGTGGGATCGGGCACAATTCTGGATACGGCCCGGCTGCGGGTACTCCTCGGCGACCATTATGGTATCGACCCGCAGAGCGTACACGCGTATATCGTCGGTGAGCACGGGGACTCGCAGGTTCCCGTGTGGTCCGCGGCAAGGATTGCCGGATTGCCGGTCCAGGAGTTCTGTCGTGTGCGTGGTGTCGCCTACGACAAGGCAGCCCTCGATGAGATGGCGCTGAGAACGCGGAACGCCTACTATCGCATCGTAGGAATGAAGGGTGCGACGTTCTACGGCATTGCCTCGGGGCTGGTGCGCGTAGTGCGCAGCATCTTGCGAGACCAGAACACCGTGCTCACAGTGGGCAGTCAAGTGCCGGAAATTCTTGGTCTCGGTAATGTGAGCATGAGCTTCCCGACGATTGTCAACGCTGAGGGAATCGGCGGCATGGTGCCGCTTCAGTTGGACCCCGCGGAAAGTGAAGCTCTGACGAAATCGGCCAAATCGATCCAGAATCAGATCGCTGTAATAGAAGAGGCGACCATAGCGAACTGAAGGGTTGTGCCGGGCGCTCGCCGAGGCTCGGCGCTGCGCTAGAAAGAGCGTGAGAATGAAATACCGGAAGCTGGGAAATACCGGGCTCATCGTAAGTGAGGTGGCATTGGGCACGATGCAGTTCGGCGGCAAAATGAAGATGGGCAACCTTGGCCAGGAGGAAACCACGCGGATGGTTCAACTGGCGCTGGACAGGGGCATCAATTTCATCGATACGGCGGATGTTTACAGCTTAGGTGAGAGCGAAACGCTCTTAGGTAACGCCGTCAAGGGCATCAGAGAAGAGCTGGTGCTGGCCACTAAGGTCCGGCTGCCCATGGGTGAGAACTTCAACCGGAGTGGCGCTACCCGGGTAAACATCATGCGCGAAGTGGAGGCGAGTCTGCGCAGGTTGCAAACTGATTACATCGACCTCTACCAGGTGCACGGATGGGATAGCAACACCCCTTTGGAGGAAACGCTGCGCACCTTGAACGATCTCGTGCGCCAGGGGAAAGTCCGCTATCTCGGACTCTCCAATCTGATGGCATGGCAGGCCGCGACTGCAGTGATGCTTCAGGAACATCTCGGCCTGGAAAAGTATGTCACGGCGCAGATGTACTATAGCCTGGTCGGCCGGGAGCTTGAGTACGAGTTCCAGTCGTTTGCGGAGTACTACAATATCGGCATTCTGGTCTGGAGTCCGCTGGCCGGAGGTTTCCTGAGCGGCAAGTATAGCCGTAACAACCCGGCGCCCGCTGGAACACGTTTCGCGGAGGCGGGCCAGTTCGTGCCTTTTGATAAGGAAAAAGGTTACAAGATCGTCGATACGGTGAAAGAAATCGCCAAACGCCACACCGCAAGCCCCGCTCGTGTGGCCCTCGCGTGGCTGCTGACGCGCCGGGCCGTGAGCAGCGTGATAGTCGCCGCCCGAAAACCTGAGCACCTGGAGGACAACATCAGCGCTGTGGACCTTCGACTCTCCACTGAAGATGTGCGCCTGCTGGACGAGGTCTCGGATCCCGGTATTCCGTATCCGAAGTGGATGGTCCTTCAACTCGACACGGCAGAGGACCCGCGTCAGAGAGTGTTACACCCTGAGGACTTCGCGGAAGGCGGAAGGTGGAAGGACCTCCGCGGGAATAGGTGGTCCGGCTGAGAGTTAGGTTCTAAGTAACAACTGATGAGCCAGCGAACGTTGATGGCACTTACCATTGCCGGGGCGTGCGCACTAGGATTGTGGATATCACTGCGCTCGCGGAGGGCTGTCGCGCCGCCCCGGCAGAGTCCTCGATCTGTGTCGGATTACAACCCTTACCCGCCTGGCATCCTACCCTCAAATCTGAGTTCCGAGATAGCCCGGGTAGTGCGCGAGGTAGATGTCATCGAAAAACGCGCGCTCTCACGATGGCATGCCTTGACGCCTGCGATCCTGGCAGGCCAGCCGCAAGTCCTTGAAAATACCGGGACCGAACTGGTAGAAACACTCGGCGAGGTAATGCTTTTCGACAAGAATATTTCACCCAACAGGAATGAGGCGTGCGCATCCTACCACATGCCGTACGCCGGCTTTAGCGGGCCGATCCCGTCGGTCAACCTTACAATGATCGGGTTTCCGGGAACAGCTCACCTTCGGGCCGGCAAACGGACCGCGCAGCGGCACCCGTATGCGCCATTCTTTCCGGTACTGCAGTACAACCAGATACAGGGTCAGTTCTTTGGTGGAAACTTCTGGGATTCTCGTGCGACCGGATATAAGTTGAGGACTCCCGACGCCGAACAAGCACAAGGGCCGCCCGTCGACCCCCTGGAAATGGGCTTTCCTGACACGGCCTGCGTCGCATTCCGGCTCTCGCACGCGATCTACCGTCCTCTCTTCGAAGAGGTATGGGGCGCAGGATCGTTGGATATCGGCTTTCCCAATGACACGGCGGAAATCTGCGCAATCCCTGGAGGTGCTGCGGTGTTTCATGGGAGCGCCACGCCGGTTCGTCTAAGTGCTGCCGATCGAACCCGGGCAAACACGGTTTATGACCGTTGGGCTCAGTCCATTGACGCCTATGAGCAGTCCGTGCAAGTTAGTCCTTTCTCGTCTAAGTTCGACGCCTATCTGGCCGGCAAATACACCCTCACCTCGGACGAGATGGCAGGTTTCAAATTGTTCGATGGCAAAGGCAACTGCAATTCATGCCACCTGGACGGAAGAGGAACCACCCTGAAACCGGGTCAGACCGACACCAGCACCAAGGCAATCGTGAACCCTCTATTCACATGTTTCGGCTCGGCTAACGAGGGCCTGCCTCTGAATCCAGGCATCTCCTTCTATTACCAAACCAAACCAGATTCCTATGGTTATACCCCCAATCCTTACGGCTTCGGTTATAGAGACTTGGGACTCGGGACATTCCTTAGGGGCGGGTTCGGTTCCAATGCCAGCCCGAATGTGAGTTGGCGACAATACGCCCCAACCGTCGACGGTCAAATGCAGACGTCCACCGTGCGCGACGTGGCGTTGACACCGCCACAGTGCCCCACCACCGAGGCCCCCGGGCCCTATTTTCAGAAGGGGTTCTTTCACAACGGCTATATCAAGAGCCTGAAGCAGCTCGTACATTTCTATAATACGCGCGACAAGCATGCGTACCCTGTCACTTCCGGGCATTGCCCGGCAGGAACGACCGAAAAGGTTGATTGCTGGCCTATGCCGGAGGTACGCAACAATATCGATATGACCACGGGTAATCTTGGCCTGACGGACCACGAGGAGGATCAGATCGTCATGTTTCTGCAAACGTTGTCGGACGGCTTTACGAGGACTTACGCCAACGCCGATACCTTTACGGGTGTTTGTATGAGTGGTGGTTCGGCAGCGACTCAAGGGAACGAGTTCCTGATCCCGACCCCACCTCTACCGCCCTGCGCCTCAGCTATCTGCGGCGTTGCGCCTCTCCCGAGCCCGCGTATTCCGTAGCGCGCCAGAACGCAAGCGATCGAGGGATGAACATGACTTCAGTGCGATGGATACTGGCGACCGCGCTCCTGAGCTGCAGCCTGTTCGCGCAGGAAAGTCCAAGTACTCCAAAAGCCGTGCGGGTACGGATCATCCAAGGTCCCACAATCGAATTGGCTACCGAGTATTTGACGATTATCAGATGGACAACGAACAACCCGGGCGGCTCTCCAGTGCATTACGGAATCGTGCGCTATGGCATCAGTCCAAGCCGCCTGATCGAGACCGCCAAATCGCCGATCCGGTTGAACCCGGATCACTCATCGACGGTCTTCCGTGTACGGCTCAATAACCTTAAGGCGCGGACAACCTATTACTTCGCCGTTGATTCCATCGGAGCTAACGGCGAGCCTGATGGTCCGACGAGCCCTATCGGGCATTTTAGGACGCGCTGAAGACCCAGCGACCGGCGCAGCCGCCACAGCCGGCGCACGCGCTCGGGGCGCTTCCACGCTGCGGTAGAATCGCAGGATACATGAAGGCTCTCGCTGTGTTGCTCCTGGTGGCCACGCCCACCTTGGGCGCCGAGTATCAATTGAAGGCTTCGCCGTCGACTGTAGTGTGGGGCTACTACTGGTCGGCCGCGAAACCGATCTTGCACATCAAGTCCGGCGATACCGTCGTCATCCAGACGATGATCACTAACAGTCCGGCGCGACTC
The DNA here is from genome assembly GCA_963796675.1 of Terriglobia bacterium. Classification (GTDB taxonomy): domain Bacteria; phylum Acidobacteriota; class Terriglobia; order Bryobacterales; family Bryobacteraceae; genus CAWCDJ01. The sequence continues at coordinate 1,026,237 of CAWCMS010000002.1, read as the reverse complement.
GCGGCGGCAGGCGTCAAGCCGGAGGACGTGCAGCCCGAACTTCGCGCGATCTACGACGAGGTGAAGGACAAGGGGCCCGGCGGCCACATCTTGACCGGTCCGATTTACATCGATGGCGCCGAGCCGGGCGATGCGCTCGAAGTCCGCATCCGCAAGATCGACCTTTCGATTCCGTACGCCTATAACAGCTTCAGCCCGCGCAGCGGCGTGCTGGGCCCGGACGATTTCGCCAAGGGAAGCACCAAGATCATTCCGCTCGACAAGGAGCGCATGGTCGCTCACTTCGCGAGCAACATCGAGATCCCACTGCATCCCTTCTTCGGTAGCATGGGGGTAGCGCCGCCCGAGGCCGCGGGCCGCATCAGCAGCGCGCCGCCGGGTATCCACGCGGGCAATCTCGATAACAAAGACCTGGTGGCGGGCACCTCCCTGTTCATCCCGGTGCACGTGCCCGGCGCCCTGTTCGAAGTCGGCGACGGCCATGCGGGGCAGGGCAATGGAGAGGTCGACATCACGGCGCTCGAGACGGCGCTCAGCGGGACGTTCGAGTTCGTCCTCCACAAGGGCATGAAGTTGAACTGGCCCCGCGGCGAGACGCCCACGCACTACATTGCGATGGGGCTCGACCCGGATCTCGATGAAGCGCTGAAGCTGGCGGTGCGTGAGGCCATCGACTTCCTGGTGACCGAGAAGCACATGACCCGCGAGGATGCCTACATGCTCTGCAGCACGGCCGTGGATTTCAATGTCACCGAGGCCGTGGACGGCACCAAAGGCGTCCACGCGATGATCCCCAAGAGCATCTTCCGGTGAACCAGTGAACTCCGTTCTCTGCTACATCGTCATCGGCGTGTTGTGGATGGGCTGGCTTTTCCCGTTTGCATTCCTCGCGCCCCACGGCCAGAAGCGGGCCCACATTACCGTGGCCGGCCCTACGCGCCTCGGACTGCTGTTCGAGACCGCCGCCATCTTCCTCGCCTTCCTGATTCATGGACCGCTTGAGGCGCCGGTGGCGCCCTTGCGCTTTACGCTGGCGCTGATTTCGGCAGCGGCCGGAATCCAATTGTCTTTTGGGGCGGTGAAGCACCTCGGCAGACAGTTCCGCATTCACGCGGGGCTGTATCACGATCACCGGCTGGTGACCTCGGGACCGTACGGCGTTGTCCGGCATCCGATCTACTCAGGATTGCTGGCGATGCTGCTCGCCACCATCCTGATCGGTACGCCCTGGCAGTGGGGCGCGGCCTCCGTGCTCCTCTTCCTGGCGGGTACGGAGATTCGCGTCCGCACGGAAGACAAACTGCTCGCTTCGCGTTTCGGAAATGAGTTTTACGAATACCAAAAGAGAGTTCCGGCTTATCTTCCCTTCGTGCGATAGTGGTTTCTCTATGCGAACCCTGTGCGCGCTTTTGCTGGCGGCCTCGTCTGTTTGTCTGGCCGCCGAAGGAACCCTCACGGAGCAGTACCGCGGTACAGCCAACAAGCTGATCGACGCCGCGATGTCGGATACCGAGGGCTACAACCGGCTCACGTACCTCTGCTACCGCATCGGCAGCCGCCTGAGCGGGTCTGTGGGGCTGGAGAAGGCGATCGCATGGTCGGTGGAGCAGATGAAGGCCGCGGGACTCGAGAATGTCCGGGTGATCCCGGCCAAAGTGCCCCATTGGGTGCGTGGCGCCGAATCGGCCCGCATGCTGGAACCGCTGGACAAGCCGCTCCATATGCTCGGACTGGGGATGAGCATCGGGACGCCGGCCGGCGGAATCACCGCGGAAGTGGTGACGGTCTCCGACTTCAACGAACTCGCCAAGCTCGGCCAGGAAAAGATTCAAGGCAAGATCGTTGTCTATAACGAAGAGTATCGCGGCTACGGACCCACTCGCGTCTATCGCGCGACGGGAGCTTCTCGCGCGGCGGCCTACGGCGCGGTGGCCGTCCTGGTGCGATCGGCCACGCCTCTCGCAATGCAGATTCCGCACACCGGCGAGATGAACTACGACGAGAGCCAGCCCAAGATTCCGGCGGCCGCGATTTCGCCCGAGGACGCCATGATGCTGGCACGCTTGACTGCCGACGGCGTCCCCGTGAAAGTTCATCTGGAGATGGGCGCGCACATGCTGCCGGATGCCGATAGCGGCGACGTGATCGGCGAGATTCCGGGCCGCACCCATCCCGAGCAGGTGGTGGTGATGGGCGGCCATATCGATTCCTGGGACGTCGGCCAGGGCGCGCAGGACGATGGCGCGTCGATCATGGCGTGTCTCCAGGCGCTGTCGCTGATGAAGAAATTGGGATTGCAGCCGGAGCGGACCATCCGGGTGGCCTTCTGGGTGAACGAGGAGAACGGCGGACGCGGCGGCGAGGCTTACCGCGCCTGGATCGGCGATGGCATCTCGCAGCAGGTGGCCGCAATCGAGATGGATGGCGGCGCCGAGACTCCCCGCGGCTACGGCGCGAGCGTGGATGAGGCGTCGATGGGAGTTTTGAAGCAGATCGGCGCGCTGCTCGATCGCGTGGGCGCCGGCGAAATCACGGGCGGCGGCGGAGGCTCCGACATTGGTCCCTTGATGCGCGACGGCGTACCCGGACTCAGCGAACGCACCACCGGCGCGCATTATTTCGACTGGCACCATACCGAAGCCGATACGCTTGACAAGGTGGACCCGGAAGATTTTCGCAAGAACCTGGCCAGCCTGGCAGTGATGGGCTACGTTCTGGCCGATATGCCACAGACTCTGAAGGCTGTCACTTTCGTTCGGCGGCGCGCGCAGGAGTAGGAGCGAAGACCGCCTATACTGAAGAGTAGATGAGGCGCGGCCGGTTTCTTGCCCTGGCGGCGGGGAGTGTCGTTTTGGTTTGTACGCTCTTCGCCCAGAAGCCCTTCCGGGAGTACCCGGCTTGGGAGTACAACAATTTTCCCATTCCCCCGGATTACCAGGTGCCCGGTGAGTGGACCTTCGCGCGCCTGATGTATCCCAGCACGCATTTCCGCATCGACTGGCAATCGGAGTACCGGCGCGGCTTCGATTGGCGCGAAGGCAATACCAACTGGACCATCGATTACCCGCGTTCGGACCGCCACCTTTCCGCCGCGCTGCGCCGTCTTACCCGACTTCAGGTGCGATCGGTAGAGCAGCCAATCAACCTGGATACGGACGATGACGTGTTCAACTATCCGTGGCTTTACGCGGTGGAGACCGGCCACTGGGAGCTGACCGATTCGCAGATCGCGAAATTCCGCGAGTACCTGCTGCGCGGCGGCTTCTTCATGTGCGACGACTTTCACGGCGACGATGAGTGGCAGGTATTCCTCTTCACCATGAAGAAGGTCTTCCCGGAGCGGCCGATCGTCGATCTGGACGATCGCTCGGCGATCTTTCACACGGTCTTCGATCTCGAGCAGCGCTACCAGGTACCGGGCGCGCAGTACATCCGCAGCCATTCGATATGCGAAAAGTGCTATCAGGGCGGAAGCGGTGCGCACTTTCGCGGGATCTATGACGACCACGGCCGCCTGATGGTCGCGATCTGTCACAACATGGACCTGGGCGATTCCTGGGAGAACGCCGACGATCCGAACTATCCCGAGAAGTTTTCGGCGCTAGGCATCCGCATCGGCGTGAACTACATCGTCTACGCGATGACCCACTAGTACGCCGACGGCTTTCCGAATCGTGCGCGGTCCAGGTGGCGCGGGCCTCCCGGCCGGCGCGAGCTGGCATCCAGCCATGAGACAGCCGTCGCGTCGCCGCGCGCAGCAAGATCAGCGGAGCACGAAGAACGAATCCAGGTCGACGAACTTGCCGGTCGACTTCGGGTTGTACAGGCCCGTGACCCGGACGACCGCGACGTGCTTCCCCGGCACGAAGCAGCAGAACTTCGTCCGCTGCTGCCATCGGACGTCGGGCGCGTACAGATCCACCGTGCCCTGGCTCTTGCCGTCGATGAGAACCTCCGCGATGCCGCGATTGGGGGCCTTGGTGTATAGATAAAACAGCGCGGAGCCCTCGAACGCAATGGAGACTTCGGCGCCAGGCACGGCGATATAGCTGATGGTCTGGGCATCGGGTTCGCGAAAACTGCCGTCGTGATCCCAGTCGCCGCGGTAAAGCAGCGCGGGGTCGATGTCGTCATAGAAGCCTGGCTGAGCCACGAGGGGCGGGGCGCTCAGGACTCGTGGAGCGTGTTCGTCGCAATCGGGCATCAGACGCGCGAGGTAGATGTCGCCCACTTCGTACTCGGGCACGGAACAGATCGCCATCAGTTTCCGCAGAGGCTCCGGATGCAGGGGATTGTTCGGGTCCGGCTTATTGGCGATGATGTAGCTTACGTTCCAGCTTCGCAGCAGTCGGAATACCGCATCCACGCTGAACGCTTGCTGCAGCCTGGCTACAGTCGGGTACTGGTGCCAGTGATTTTCGTAGACGACGCCCTCGAGGCCGGCGATCTCGTTGTCGTTCGCGAGCAGCACGCCGCTGTTCGGATGCTCGCGGTCTTGCCATTCGATGATCTTACGGATCGCTCCGTTCTCCTCCAGGTAGCTCTCCTTTTCGGCACGTGAAAACGGGGATTTGAGGCAGAAGTCCTTATGGTAGTAGCTCGACGAAGGCAGGAACCACACATTGAGGGCGGTGCATGCGAACAGGCTGGCGATCAGGAGCCGATAGAGCCAGCGCTGGCGCTCGAAGGCCCAGCCGGCCAGCGCGGCGAAGGCAATCGTAGCAAGTGGCATGGCGGGATAAAGATACCGCAGATTCGGCTGCGACAGCATCACCACGGTCATTCCGCCCAGGGCCACGGCCGCGGCTGAGGACACAATACGGCGGGACTTGACCGCGTAGAGGCCCGCCAACGCCAGCGGAAGGAAAATCAGGTATTGAAAGCCGAACGATCCATCCTGTCCTTCATACGTGAGGCTGCTGTGAAAAGTCAGCGCGTAGAGCGTATTCCAGGTGACCGGAATGCGGAAGCGGGCGTCGTTCAGGCTGACGGTGGGATCGAGCAGCGGCGAGTGAAATTTCTGGTTCTCGAAGGGAAACACGGGGTTGCCGGTTTTAGCCCAGGCGATCACATAAGTCGGCGCTGCCAGTGCTGCCAGCAGCACAACCGCGGCAGCGCAGGTCAGCGCCGGACTGCGGCCGAGTTTCTTCCAGTGCCGGCGGATCTCGGCCGCCGCAAACGGCAACACAAAGATCAGGAACGCCAGGGAGCCCAGCTTGGTGGTAATCGCAGTGCCCGCCAGTGCGATTCCCGCGAACAGGTAGCGCCGGTCTCCGGTGTCGCTGAATTGCCAGAAGGCCGTCAGCGTTCCCACGATCATCGCTGCCAGAAAGTTTTCAACGAATAGCGAGCCGGTGACGAACTGCACCAGAGGAGTAGCCACAAACGACGCGGCCAGCAGCCAGGCGGCACCTGCCGGAGTCCAGCGTCTCGCGCCCTGGTAAATCAGCCCGGCGATGATCGCGAGCATCGCAAAGTTCAGCAGATGCGCCGCATATTCTCCGCCCAGCAGGTAGACGATGGAGTAGGCCCAGTCGGCTCCCATCGGCATTACTGCCCAAAGGAAGCGCACTGGTTCGTAGGTCATCCGGTGGTTGGCCGCGATGTTCATGGGGATGGCCAGGTGCATCGCCAGCGCGTCGGTGCCGATCTCCGGTTTGAGCACCACCAACCACTGCGCGAGCAGCACGAAAAGCAGCAGCGCAAAGCCGATCCGTTCCTCCACCGATCGAAGCTCCGCGCGGCGCAGGGCCTCGATCCATTGGCCCAGGCGGTCGCGGACACCGCGGGCATCGAGCGCGATGGGGATCGCCAGCACCACGGCCCATACCGCCGTGTAATTCACGGGAAGCCGTGCCGCGAGCATCATGAGGAACACGTACGCACCGGTGCCCAGTAGCGTGACGCACAAGGAACCTGCGCGGCGGCGGCCCATCAGCAGCGTGCCCAGCGCGCCTGCGGAAATCAGGAAGAATCCGGCCGCCGCGACCGGCAGCGGTCCCACCGAAATTACCGTGAGGATGAGGACCGCCGCCATCATGAAGGCGGTGAAGCTCCAGGGCACCATCAGGAGAAGCGGCGCGGCCAGCACCAGGTAAGCCCCGAGGTAGCGCAGGAAGCGGCGCTCTCCTGCGGCGTGCCAGATCTCCTGGAGGAACAGGTGGCCAGTGCGGAACGCCCAGATTTCGAGGCCCACCAGCGCGGCCAGCAACACGGCGACCAGCACCGCGAAACGGTTCAGGGGCGGGCGCGGGCCGTGATCGACCACATTTTCCTGAGGTTTGAAAATGAAGACGCGCTGCACCGCGAAGTTGAGGAAGAACAGCAGCGTCTCGACGAGGAGCTTGGCGGCCACGGCGCCGATTGCGAAACTCGCGGTCAGCCAGCGGATCCCGGCATAGGAAGCGGTGCCGCTGGCCAGTACGAGACCCAGGTATTTCGGCAGTACCGCGTAATGTCTCTGCCGTGAATAGAACACCGAACGCCGGACCATCGAATAGTTGAAGCTGACGGCGAAGACGCGTGCCAGAATCTGCGCGGCCAGCACGTGCCCGGTCCGCCGGTACGCCAGGTAGAAGATGAGATTGTCGAGCACCGCCGTGATCATCGATACCGATCCGAAGCGCAGCAGGACGAAGTAAATCTTCATCGAGTCGACAATCGGGTTGAAGTGCGACGACGAATTGCCGGCCTCGTAGATGGTCTTGATCGGCTCTTCGACGATGGGGATTTCCAGGTGGTGCGCGGCGATCAGCATTTCGAGCTCGAACTCGTAGCCGCGCGATTCGATCTTGAGAAGCCGCGGCAGCAGTTCGGCGGGAATGCCGCGCAGCCCGGTCTGCGTGTCGGTGAGTTTCCGCCCCAGTAGCGCGTGCATCACGCCGCGGGTGGCGACGTTGCCGATGCGGCTGCGGAAGGGGACGTCCCCTTCAAACTGGCGGCTTCCGAGAACCAAAGCGTCCGGCCGCTCCAGGAGTTTCTCGGCCACCCGGCGGATATCCTGTGGGTGATGCTGTCCGTCGGCATCGGCGGTGACCACGCCGGTCAGGTCCGGGTAGGCGCACAGAACGTGATTGAAAGCCGTCTTGAGGGCGGCCCCTTTTCCGAGATTGACGGCGTGCCGCAACACCTCGACGCGGGGGAGAGCGGAAACCTGCTGAAACACCTCGCGGAATTCCGGCCCGCTGCCATCGTCTACAATCACAATAGCGGGCAGTTCCGTTTCCGATAGTGTTCGAACCAGGCCAATTAGCCCGGCCGATGGCTTATACGCAGGGATCACTACCGCCAGCCGGATGGGTTGGTCGCTGGTCATGTTCTGGTTCGGATACATCAACTACAACATGTTGGCCCCGCGGTTGCAATCAGGTAGGCTTACATGTTCCGCAAGAGTATTCCCTGGGCCCTCATATTCCTTTTAATTTCATCCGTTTACGCTGAAGAACCGGCACCCACCGTTTCCTCCGTGGCAGTACCCGGTACCACCCTCGAGGTGTCGCTGTCGACACAGGTGGGCCATCCGTACGACGAGGTGACCGTCCGCAAGGACGTGAAATACCTGTGGAATCTCGGTCGGTTCGATGACGTCCGGGTCGAAGAGCAGCGTTCGGGCAACGACGTCAGCCTCGTCTTCCGGGTAACCCCCAAACCGAGGGTCGTGCTGCGCGAGGTCCGGCTGGTGCCGAACACCTACGGTGTGCAGTTGAAGGTGCCGGACGGTACGCTGCTCGACCCCTATAAGGCTCAGGAGATCGCCAACCAGGCGCAGGAACAGTTGGTTTCCCACGGCTATGGTGAGGCCAAGGTTATCCCGCAGATCATCCCGGTGGGCGACCACGTCGCCAACCTGACGCTCAAGGTGGATATCGGCAACTCCACGAAAGTGACCGAGGTCCACATCGAGGGCGATCAAAGTGCCCGCAAACAACTGAAAGCCCTGAAGCCGATTCGACTCTTTCCGGGCATTCCGGGAGTCTGGAACGGCTGGCGGCTCATGCCCTCTTATAGCCAATACTCGGTCGATTCCGACGCGGGCCGCATCCTCTCTTCCTACCTGATGAAAGGCTACCTCGACGCCGAGGTCAGGCCGCTCGAGCCCGAAATCACCGGGCATAACGCGCAGGTTTCGATCATCGCCAATCCCGGCAAGAAATACGACATGCCGGAGCATCTCTGCTCGGACCTGCTGGCGCAGCGGCGCGAGGCGCAGAAGAAGGGCATCCTCGATTTCACCGTGCACTTCGATTACGAGCACGGGGCCAAGGTGGATCTCGGGCGGCCCTATCGGGTGGGACGAATCGAGTTTTACGGCAACCACAAGTTCTCGGACAGCTCGCTGCGCAGTAACTTCATCCTGACCGAAGGAGACATCTTCGACGAGCAATTGCTGAGGACCAGCGTGGCGCGTCTGAATCGTACCGAGCGTTTCGAAGAGATCACGGAAAAGGACGTGGTGGTCCAGCCCGATCCGAAAACCGGCTACGCCAACGTCTCCGTGCATGTTTCCGAGCGTAAGCGCGGCCGGTGGAGCATCTCCGGACCGGCTGGTCCGACGAGTATCGGCGGGGCGCTCGAAGCCTCGATCAGTTCGCGTCTGCCGGCCTGGGGGAGGGGAATTCTCGAACTTTCCACCTACAGCATCTCGATCGGTATGTATGCCTTCGGCAATGCTCTGATTCCGGAGCTCAACGTACCGAAATTCATACCGGTCGCGGTGCTGACGCGTCCCTTCACGCCGGGTGACGGGTGGAAGTCCGGGTTCATCATCGCGCCGCAGCTGAGTTGGGAGAACAATGTCCTGAGCTATCTCGCCTCGCAGTTGCAGGGGCGTCTCATGCCGAAACTGGCGGGCGAAAGCAGCATTCAGCCGGTGCTGCCGGTAACGGTCACCAGGGCATCGGGCGAAGCGATGATGTATTGCGAACCTCCCGGGCCGAGGCTCCGGCCCCTGCGAACCGCGGCGACCATCGGGCTCCATCTGCTTGGAGCGATGCCCGCGTACTGATTTGGTCTTTTTGCTACGTTGCCGGGACCGCCATTCCAGTTATAATCCGGGAATCTGGATGGTCTCGTGATTCTCATCGTTGATGACGAAGAGTACATACGGCGCTTCGTACGCCAACTCGCCGAGCGCGCGGGATATGAAGTGGCCGACGCTTCAAGCGGAGACGAAGCACTGCGGGTGCTTCGTCAGATGACTCGCGGGCCGGAACTACTCCTCACCGACATCGTGATGCCGGGCATGAGCGGCCTGGAACTGGCGGCCCATGCGCACCACATACAGCCTTCGATGCCGGTGATTTTTATGTCGGGCTTCGCCAGCCAATACGAAGAGGAACTGAGCGGCTCGGTGTGCCTGCGGAAGCCTTTCCGCGCTCCCGAGCTACTGGCGGCGATCCAGGATGTCATCGGCCCCGCGCACCCCTTGAAGGACACCTCCGGGGCGGCGTAGGCCCGCATTGGCCCGCGCGGTTCCTGCTTGCGATAAACTGTTCCCCAAGCTCACGAGGAGGCCAGGTGTCGTATTCGAGAAGTGTCTGGACCTGGGCGGCGGCCGCCATGCTGGTGTGCGCGCTTCCCTTATCGGCTCAGGAACCCCAACCCCGCAGGGGCGGCCGAGGCGGAAATAGCAGCGAGTCGACACGGGTGTTTCTCGGACTCGGACCGGCGCCGGATCAAGAGGCTGCGAAGAAGGGCGATCCCCTCTTCGAGCAGAATTGTGCCGGATGCCACGGCGACAAGGGACGCGGAGGGCAGGCGCCGAGCCTGGTGCGGTCGGTCGTGGTGCTCCACGACGAAAAGGGCGCGGAAATCGGCCCGGTCGTGCACAACGGACGGCCCCAGGCAGGTATGCCGGCCTTTCCCACTCTAACTCAGCAAGATCTGTACAACCTTTCTCAGTACCTACACTTACAAGTAGAGTTAGTGGCCAATCGGGGAAGTTACGGTAGTACTTATAGCGGCATACGCAGCCAGGTTACCGGCGATGCCAAGCAGGGCGAGGAGTTTTTCCAGGGAGCGGGCGGCTGCGGAAGCTGCCACTCGGTGACGGGCGATCTCGCACATATCGCCACGCGCATCCCTCAGGCGGCCGCCCTGCGCTCGCGCTTCCTGTGGCCTGCGACCCCGGGACCGGCAACCGCCAAGGTGACTCTTCCCAGCGGCGAGACCCTCACCGGCAAGATCCGGAAGCTCTCCGATTTCGACGTCATTCTGGCGGATGCCGCGGGGAATCTTCACTATTGGCCGCGCCGGCAGGTACGTGTGGAACTCGAGGATTCGCTGGCGGGACACCGCGCCTTGCTGGCCAGGTACACTGACGCCGATATCCACAACCTCACGGCCTATCTGGTGACCCTGAAATGATGAAACGACGTTGGTGCTTGCCCGCTCTTTCCCTCGTCGCCGGCCTGTTGCTGGCGGACGGCCTCGATCCGAAGGCGCTGACCTTGTTCCGCCACCCGAAAGATACCTGGCCGACTTATAACGGCGATTACTCCGGGCGCCGGTTCAGCGACCTCGCTCAGATCAACGCGTCGAGCGTCGACCGCCTGAAGATCGAATGGATGTACCGGATCACCAGCGTCGGCCCGCAGCGCGGCGTGGGGGGCCCCACCATCAAGTCGACGCCCCTGATGGTCGATGGCCGGATCTATTTCACGATTCCCGACCATATTTTTGCTCTCGACGCACATACGGGCCAGGAGTTGTGGCATTACGGCTTCGAAGACAAGGGCGGCCACCTGATCGGCCAGCGCGGCGTGGGGATGTACGGCGACTGGCTGTATTTTGTGAGCCCGGACGGATGGTTCGTCTCGCTCGACGTGAAGACCGGCAAGGAGCGCTGGCGTAAGAAGATTGCGGACGAAAAGCTCCAGTATTTCACCACCATGGCGCCTGTCGTCGTGAAGAACCACATTCTGGTCGGCGTGGGCGGAGATGCCATGGATGTGAAGGGGTACCTGGAGTCGCGCGACCCGGAGACCGGCGAATTACAGTGGCGCTGGTACACCACCCCAGTGAAGATGGGCGACCCCGGCTCGGAGACCTGGCCCAACCAGGACGCTATGGACCACGGCGGCGGCATGACCTGGCTGCCCGGCACCTACGATCCCGAACTGAACCTGCTGTACTGGGGCACCGGAAACGCGAACCCCGTGTTTGCCGGCCAGAGCCGCAAAGGAGCGAACCTCTGGACCGCGTCGATCGTCGCCCTCAACCCGGATACCGGGAAGCTCGTCTGGTGGTTCCAGGTCTCGCCGCACGATACCCACGATTGGGACAATGTAGAGACGCCCGTTCTTTTTGACGCCGTGATCGACGGCAAGCCGCGCAAACTTCTGGCGCAGGCCGCGCGTGCGGGCTGGTTCGTCGTGCTCGACCGGACGAATGGAAAGAACCTGGTGTCGAAACCTTTCGCCGGTACCGGCAACTGGGCCCTCGGCGTGGACGCGAAAGGCCAGCCGATCCCCAATCCCGCGAAAGAGCCGAAGGTCGACGGCTCCATGATCGACATGCCCGCGCTGGGGGCCACGAACTGGCCTCCGCCCAGTTACGATCCGGAAACCGAGCTCTTTTACTTCAACGGAACTCTGGGTTACGGGCTCTCCTATCTCTATGACACTTCGGACAAGCCGGAAGGATACGCGGGAGGCGGCGGGGGCAATTTCGATACCCGGACCGCGCTGCTCGCGATGGACGTGCGCACCGGCGCAATCCGGTGGCGGCACGAACATGCCGGCGGTGGCATGGCGGGCGGCATGAGCGGCGGCGTCCTGACCACGGCGGGAAAGCTGCTGTTTACCGGCGATTCGGGCGATCTCGTGGCATTCGACCCTGCCAACGGGAAACCGCTCTGGCAGCAGCGCCTGCCGCAACCGGTGAGTAACGGGCCCTCCACCTGGACGCTCGACGGCCGGCAGTACCTGATCGTCGGCGCGGGCGATACGCTCTACGCCCTGACGCTCGCCGGCGCGGCCGCCGCGCAGTAGTCGAACAGAAACTGCCACTCGGCGAGTTGCACGCGCAGCGCGAGCCGTTCTTCCTCCGAGCCCGGCTGGCGGCGCGCCTGTTCGCAATAGTCGATGAAACGGAAGGGGTCCCATCTCGCGCCGAAGTCGAGCCCGAGAGCGGCGGCGGCCTTCCGCAATTCGGGGAAAACGGCGTGCGGACCGGTGCGGCTGAACCAGTAGGACGCATTGCCGGCGTCGGGCTCCTGGCGGTGCAGGATGCCGTGCCAGTAGGAGCCTTCCGCGGTGTGGATCTCCTGCGCCACCGAGTGCGCCTCCTCGAAGCACGAAAAGTAGGCGAACAATCCGGCCATCGCCGCTTCCGGAGCGCGCGCCGACGGGAAGAGTTTCGCGGCGTTCGCGGCATTCAGCGCCTCGAGCGCTTGTGGAGAGGAACAGCGGCCCGATACCAGCGGCATGAGCCGTTCGCCGTTGCCATCGAGCGCCAGGATCGCCGCGACTTCCGGTCCGTAGGCATCTGGGTGGAAGGCCATGCTCCATTGTCTACCATGGAAGAGTGCCTACCGCGCTGGTGCTTTCCGCCGGCGGCATGTTCGCCGCCTGGGAGATCGGAGTGCTGCAAGCGCTCCGCGGGTACTTCGCTCCGGACCTGATTGTGGGTGCGTCCGCCGGATCGTGGAACGGGTGGGCGCTGGCCGGCGGCGCTTCGCTCGAAGATCTGGAGCGCGAATGGAAGGATCCGAGCACAGCGCAGTTGCTGCACCTTCGTCCTCACCGCTGGGCGCTGTGCTCCCCGGAGCCTCTGCGGGAACGAGCGCTCGACCTGTTCAACCGGTTTCAGCCGCGCGTGCCGTTCGGACTGACTACCGTGGAGGTTCCCTCGCTGCGTCTCCGCCTGACGCGCGGCGAGGAGATCTCGTGGCGGCATCTGGCGGCCGCCTGCTCCATCCCGCTCTGTTTTCCGGCGGTCGAAATCGATGGCACGAGGCACGTGGACGGCGGCTTGCGCGGAGCTTTGCCGTTGTGGGCAGCCAGGGAGATGGGCGCGACCCGTGCGGTGGCGCTCAACTGCCTGACCAATTGGCCGCTGAAGCTTTTGCGCGGAATCATGCTGCCGCCGGGTGAAGATTCCCTGCCGATTGTACGGATCGAACCGGAGCGCCCGCTGGGATCGCTGCGGGAGGCCGTGATCTGGTCGCGCGGGAACATAGACCGCTGGATCGCACAGGGTTTCGCCGACGGGATTCGAGCCCGTACTTCGATTACAATGTAGAGCGATGGCGCTCTATCGAATCTACCGGATGAAAGATTCGCCACGGCAACAATTTCGTTGGGCTCCGCACGTTTCCGGAATCGCCAGCCTCAAGCCGCGCGATTACGAACAGCGCGGAGAAGTCGAAGCCCAGCACGAATATGACGCGTGGCGAGCGCTGCGGGAGGCCGGTGACGCGCTTTCCGTGGGCGATCTGCTCGAGACGGACTCCGGGCAGCTGCGTATCTGCAAGTACGTCGGTTTCGAACCGGCACAGTGGGTGCTGCCCGAACCGAAGCAATCATCCGAGCCGGATGCGGGCATACCCGTACCGGCAGAGCCGGAATCCGCCGGCCAGCCGTCCCTTTAGGAGAAACTATGCGCGAAGTTCGTCTGGGCGATGATATTGACGACTATTGCGTACGCTGTAAACGCATTATGAACCACTCGGTGGTTTCGGTGATGAACGGCGTGCCGGCCAAGGTTCGCTGCCGGACCTGCCACAGTGACCACGACTACCGGCATGAGCTGGCCCCCCCGCCGAAGGTCGATGCGCGCAAGCAGGCGCTGTTCCAGGAAGTCCTGAAAAAGGTGAATCCGGAAGAGGCGGCGGAGATGTCTGCCGAACTCGTCGAGGATACGCCTATAGGGGAAGTGGCGTCCGTCACGGAAGCAGCGCCTATCGCGGAAGCGGCGCCCATCGGGGACGCGGCGCCCATCGGGGAAGCGGCTGCCGCGGCGGAAGCAACCGAGTCGGTCGCGCCTAAGGCGAAGGCCAAAGCCAGGGGCAAGCAGCGCTCCTAGCTGCTGGTGCTGGGTTACCATCGAAGTTGGACCTCATCATCTTCGACCTCGACGGGACCCTGATCGATTCCCGCCACGATCTTGCCAACGCCGTAAACGCCACCCTGGGGTACATGGGCCGCGAGCCGCTCACCAACGAGCGCGTCTATTCCTACGTCGGTAATGGTGCGCCCGTGCTGGTGCGCCGCGCACTTGGTGAGGGCGCGACCGATGCCGAAGTGGCGAAGGCTCTCGAATTTTTCCTCGCCTTCTACGCCGATCATGACCTGGACTACACGCGCCTTTACCCAGGCGTTCGCGAGACGCTCGACCGTCTCCGCGACGCCGGTAAGCGCATGGCGGTGCTCACCAACAAGCCCGTGCGCATGAGCCGCCACATCGTCGACGGCCTGGGCGTCGCCCCCTATTTTTTTCAGGTATACGGCGGCAACAGTTTCGAAACCAAGAAGCCCGACCCCATGGGGGTCGAAGCACTACGGAAAGAGGCAGGGGCGGCTCGCGAGACCTCGCTGATGGTCGGCGACAGTTCGGTCGACGTCCTCACCGCCCGCAACGCCGGCATTCCGTGCTGCTGCGTGACTTACGGGTTTCAACCCGAGTCGCTGGCCGATCCTGCTCCGGACCGGCTGATCGACCGCATGGAACAGCTTGCCGATTGGCTTCTCGACACAGGAGATTCTCAATGACCAACCAACGCCCCGGCGCCACCGTCTCGATCGGCGGCATTTACTGGTGCACCGTCTGCAAACTGCCGCAAACTTTTAATGAAGGCCAGGTGTTTCCGGCGTGTCCGAATATGTGCGGACGCGGTCTCTGGCAATTGGTGGAGACGGTAGACGAAGATCCGTCGCGCACGCTCGATTGAAGCGCGTTACTTCACCAGCGCGGCGCGGGTCTCTTTGAGTGTGTTCGCCAGGCTCTCGCGCGGCAGCTTGCGGATGATCGGATCGATCATCCAGCCGAGGCCCGTCGGAATGTTGCGCGTCAACGATACGGCTTGGCATTCGATCCAGGTTCCGCCGTCGCGCTCTTCGAAGCGCCAGTAGGAATTCAGCCGCCATAAAAATCCGTGGCCGGTGCCGGGGGGCTGCGGCTTTCCATCGCTCAGCTCGGAGATCTTCGTGGTGTGTGAATCGCTGCGCCAGCGATGGGTGTCGATCGGCCGGTAGCGGACGTCGTGCTCGGTATCGAGCACCACGGTCAGCACCTGTTTTTTCAGAAGCCGCAGATAAATGTGGTAGTCGTTGCCGTTGTGGCTGAGGATTCGGGAATCGACCACTTCGGGCTGGAAGTATTGCTTGTGGTGGTCGTAATCGCGTACCAGCGCGAGCGTCTGCTCCAAAGTGACTCCGGGCAAAAATGCAGTGCCGACCCAATCGTGAATCAAGCCGTCCGGGACCGCGATCTCGGGCTTGGGACCGGTAGGCTCCACCACGATCTCGCCGGCCTTGATCCGGCTGGCCCGCTCCGGCGAGGCATCCGCCCAAAGAAAATTCCCGCGGGCATCGAGCTTCTGTTCGGTCTGCCTGATGTATTGATCGAAAGCCTCCGAGGTCTTCGGCGCCAGATCCCTCGCGTACAAGCCGTTGGCCAGTAGGAGGACCGGCAAAATCCATTTCATAGTTCCATGATCGCGCATTGTAGGATGGACTCATGGACTTGAGGTACCCCATCGGACGGTTTGAGCGCCCGGCGGAGGTGACGCCGGAACTGCGTGCCCGATGGATCGAGGAATTGGCGGGCGCTCCGGCCCTGTTTCGATCGGCGATTCACGGCTTGACGGGCGAGCAACTCGACACGCCTTACCGGCCTGAAGGCTGGACCGTCCGGCAGGTGATCCACCACGTGCCGGATAGCCACATGAACTGTTACGTCCGGTTTCGCCTGGCTCTGACCGAAGATAACCCCCTCATCAAACCGTACGACGAAGGACAGTGGGCGCAGCTTCCCGATGCTTCGGGCGGCCCCGTGGAGGTTTCCCTGAGGCTTCTCGAGGCACTCCACGAGCGTTGGGTGCAACTCGTCCGGAGCCTGCCCGAGCCCGCATTTGCAAGGACTTACCGGCATCCGGAGCGTGGCGCCATGGACCTGGGCACGACCCTCGGTTTGTACGCCTGGCACACCCGCCACCATGCCGCCCACATCACCGCCCTGCGCGGTCGTATGGGTTGGAAATAAATCTGTTTGAACCGAACGGGCAGCCCTCGCGTCCAATCGCTAGGGATGCTTGCTCCTGTATAATCAAAGAAGCGCCCGGAAGCTTTCCACCTTATGAGTAGCCGCACGAAATACCTTGTCGTGAGCAGTTCCACTTGTCTCACGATTCTGCTCCTGATCGGGAGCGTCATTGGGAGGGGGGCGTCTCCGGACGACACCCTGAAACACATCGGCGTGTTCAGCGACGTGGTCGCTCACATCAAGAGCGAGTACGTGGAAGAACCGGACATGAAGAGTGTCACCCTGGGCGCACTCAACGGCCTTCTGGAAGCGGTCGATCCTTTCGCCAGCTACCTCAACGCCGAACAGTACAAGGACTACCTGAAGAGCAAGGGGACTCAGCGTGCGGACGTCGGCCTGCTGCTTTCGAAGAAGAGCGGCTACATGGGCGTCGTGGCGACCGTTCCGAACTCTCCGGCTTCTAAGGCCGGTTTCAGCACAGGCGACATGATCGAGAGCATCAAGGGCATCGCCACGCGCGACATGCCTTTGGCCTACGCGAACATGCTGCTGCAGGGCGACCCCGGCACCACCGTGGATCTCAGCGTCGTGCAGATTCGCCGGCAGGATCCCCATACCATCAAGCTGACCCGCGCCATGCTTACGCTGCCGCCGGTCGACAGCAAGATGCTGGACGGGCAGGTCGGCTACCTCAACGTGGACGCGCTTTCCGCGGACCACGTGAAAGCGATCGCCGCGGACATCAAGAAGTTGCAGCAGGACGGCGCGAAGAAGCTGGTGGTGGATCTGCGCGGCTGCGCGCTCGGTTCGCCCGAAGACGGTATCGCCTTGTCGAACCTCTTCCTGGATAAGGGCCGGATCACCTACCTCGAAGGACCAGAAAGTGCCCCGCCAGAATTTCGATGCGGACGCTTCGAAGGCGGTCACCACGCTCCCTGTGGCGGTGCTGATCAATCACGGAACCGCCGATGGCGCCGAGATCTTCGCCGCTGCGATCCAGGGCAACAAGCGCGGACAGGTGCTGGGCGACCGCACTTACGGCGAAGCCGCCGTGCGCAAGGCCATCACGATGGATGACGGCAGCGCCGTGATTCTCTCGGTGGCGAAATACTACCCGCCCGATGGCGGCAAGGCGATTCAGGATACGGGCGTGGTGCCCGCGACGCTGGTGGCCGACGCCGAGCCGCAGGTCGAATACGACGACAACGGCGATCCGATTCCCGCACCGGACAATCAGGTGGTGCCGCAGAAGACGGAAAGCGACCCGGTTGTGAAGAAAGCTCTCGAAGTATTGAAGTAATCCGCTGTGACGCGCGCTAAGTCGCGCCTAGTGCCGCGACTACCGGGCGGATCCTTTCAGCCCCGAATCTAGCTTCCAGTTCCGCTTCGACCATCTTCGCCATCTCCCGCGCCGCATCCGAAGAAAACTTTCCGAGGCCTTCCACTACCCCTTCCCGATCCGCCGCAGGGCGATTCTGGCTGGCCTTCACCTTACCCTCCCAACGCAAGATCCGCAGTTCTACTCCGACGATTGCGCGCAGCATGGCCTCGATATACTCGGGCGGCGCATCCTGCACTTTCCATCCGCCTCCTTGGAGTTGCTCATGGCGCTCCGTCAGGGCGGTGACGTTGGCGAGCATCCACGCGTGGTCCTCGATTACATGCAACGTGCCGTAAGCATGAACCGCCGCATAGTTCCACGTCGGAACCACTCGGCCATGCTCCTGCTTCGAGGGGTACCACGAAGGGCTGATGTAATGGTTCGGGCCGGTGAAGATCGCAAGAGCTTCGTGAGTCGCGGAACCCTGCCATTGCGGGTTGGCTCTAGCCAGATGGCCGCGCAGCACACCCGCTCCATCCGCCGACGGTGTGTAGATCATGGGCAGATGGCTGGCAATGATTCCTGCCGCTCCCGCCGTCACGAGAGTAGCCAGCGGATATCTTTCGATTACTGCGAGTAGCTTTTCGCCATCATTTTCGCGAAAAGCGGCCGGAATATACATGAATCCATTTTCGCAGGTATCTTCATTGCGGGATTTTAATGTAACCTGCCGTGGAATCTTAACGATCCAATGAGTGAATGACGATGAGGGTATCCGGAACATGACGCTGCGCAATGCTTCGCTTCTGGCCGTTTTTTTCGCCGCCGCTTTCGGCGCACTGGCGCAGGAGCCTGATCCGCCATCGCGCGTCGCGCGCCTGAATTATCTCGCCGGATCGGTTTCGTTCCGGCCTGGAACGGTGGAAGATTGGTCCGCCGCCAGCCTGAACTATCCGCTCACAATCGGCGACCATCTGTGGACCGATCCGGGCGCGCGCACCGAGATGCACATTGGAGCGAGTGCGATCCGGATGGGTCCGCAGACCGCTCTCGCATTTCTCAATCTCGACGACCGCGTCGTGCAGCTCAGCCTGACGCAGGGCTCCGTCAATCTCCGGGTCAGCGAGCTGCTGGGCGATGAGAGCTATGAAGTCGATACCCCGAATGTCGCGATTACCATCCTGCGCGCCGGTAGCTATCGAATCGATGCGGACGGCCAGGGCAACACCACAATGGTGACGGTCCTCGCCGGCGATGCTTCGGTGACTGGAGGCGGCGTGGCATTCCCCATCCATGCACGGGAGTCGGCGCGCATCGCGGGGGTCGAGCAGCTTTCTTACGAGATGGCCGGGTTACCCATGGCCGACGAGTTCGACAATTGGTGCGACGGGCGTGATCGGGCCGAACGCGACGTGCAATCGACCCGCTACGTGCCGCCCTCAATGACCGGCTACGAGGATCTCGACCGCTACGGCACCTGGCGCTCCGCACCCGAATACGGGTGGGTCTGGATGCCCGCCGGAATGGGTCCGGGATGGGCTCCCTACCGCTACGGGCACTGGGTCTGGATCGAGCCGTGGGGTTGGACGTGGGTGGACGATGCCCCCTGGGGTTTTGCGCCCTTCCATTACGGCCGTTGGGCCATGATGGCCGGCGGCTGGGTCTGGGTGCCGGGCCCGCGGGCGGCGGTGAGGCCGGTATATGCGCCGGCGCTGGTGGCCTTCGTAGGCGGAGCCCGCTTCGGCGGAAGTGCGGTTTGGTTTCCCCTGGGGCCGCGGGAAGCGTTCCGGCCGCAATACAGAGTGAGCCCGGTGTATTACCAGAACCTCAACGGACCTTCTTATATTGTCGCCGCGCGTTATTCAAACCAGGGGATCGCGGGAGCGGTGACCGCAGTCCGCGTTTCCGATTTCGCCAGTGGGCGGTCTATCACGCACGTCTCGATCAACGTGGATGCGCGCGAAGTGGGCCGTGCGCCGGTGGCCGGCTTCGCCCCGCAGGTTCAGCCTGTGCGTGAGAGCCTGCTGGCGGGCCCGGTGCGCCCGGCGCCGCGATTCGCCGAGCGGGCGGTCGTCGTGCGAACCGCTCCTCCCGCGCCGCGTGCAGGTTTTAACGGCGCCGCGGCTCCGCGCGCGCCGATGGTCCGAATCGCCGCTCCGGCAAGGCAGATGCCGGCCGGCGGTTCCCGGCGTTTCGGCGATTCCGCCGCTCCCGCACAGCCGGGACGCTTCGAACAGCCAAGCGCGCCGCGCACCAACGATCGGCCGGCCCAGGCGGATCCGCAAGGTCGTTTCGGGCAGCCGCAGCAGAGCGAGCAGCCCCGCGCCGTCCAACAGCCCCGCCAGGAACAACCGCAGCGCCAGGCCGAACCCGCGCGCCGAGTCGAGCCGCAGCGTACCGAAGCAGCACCCGCGGTGCACCGCCAGGAGAACCAGCAGAAACGGGACGAGCGGCACGAACAGCGCCGCTCGGAGCGCAAGGAAGAGAAGAAGCCGCAGCAGTAAGCGCTACTGCCTGACGCGGCGGCGCCGCCATCGCACGCCTAGCAGGATCATTGCGCTGCCCACCATTGTCAGTGTGAGCGGTTCGGGCACAGGGGCGGGGCCGTTGTCGAGAAAACGGGGTCCGGCCAGCATTTGCACGGGCTGTCCGTTGCCAAGATCCACGTTGTCATAGATGTACGCCAGGTTGGAACTCTTGCCGAGACTCAGCGATTCATAGGTCTGGGCCCAGGCCAGAACCGCCGGGTCGGTGGGATCCGCTGGATTCGTAACAGCTTGCACCCGGCCGCTCGAAAATCCGTCGCCGCCGTCATGCACGATGTCCCAAATCGCCAATTGGATGCCCGCGCCCTGCGCCGGCGACATCACCCAGTCGGCTGTGGGCAGTGTGGAGGTCACGCCCGACTGCTGCGTTGGCAGCAGTGCGTTATCGATCAGCCACGAGACGCGTTCGAGATTCTTGCCTGGAATCTGGCTGGGAGAATCGATCGTGGTCCCGTAGCTGACCCCCAGGTAGATATCGGTGAAGAGATCCACGCAGAGAGTGTCGCGGCTCCACTGCTGGCCGCCATCGGTGACGGTAATCATGATGACTCCGCCGAAATAGGCCTGCGTGTCGACCCCGTCTTCCTGAATCCAGAAGCTCTCACCTCGTCCCCAGTCCACGCCTGTCGGCATGATGATCGTGTTGGCCATGGCAGGCCCGGACATCAGGAGTCCGAAGATCAGGAATTTTAAGATCGTTTTTGCTCTTTTGGCGCTCATCTTGAAATAAGGTCCACTCTCGAAGTGGGCCGTTAGTACTAATCTTCTCTGATGGGGAAAGCGTGGAATAGTTCTAGGGGTCCCATCCGCCGTTCATATAATCCAGGACTACTATCGGGATAACACCCGCTATCGGGTTCCTCCCTGACAGACGAAAAGGAATCCGTCTTGACATCACTTCGCTTCATCCATCAACCTGATCGTTTATGCCCCTTCAGCAGGTCTTCCTCCTCGCGATCGTTCAGGGTCTCACGGAATTTCTGCCGATCAGCAGCACCGCGCATCTGTACCTTTCGTCGTGGCTGCTCGGCTGGAACACCGAATCGCTGACGTTCGACATCATGCTGCACCTCGGCACTTTGGTAGCAGTGCTGGTGTACTTTTTCCGTGATTGGGTGCAGATTGTCGGCCAGGGCTTCGGTGTCACCGTCGGCAGCGACAAGGAACTGGAACAGAACCGGGCGTTGCTCTGGCTGCTGGCCATCGGCTCGGTGCCGATCGGGATCATCGGCATACTATTTAACAAAGAGGCCGAGACCACATGGCGGAATCCTGTGGTCATGGGCGTGATGCTGGTGCTGATCGGTATCGTGATGTGGCTGGCGGAACGCGCCGGCAAGCGGCAGCGTGACCTGAGCACGCTCGACCTGAAGGACGCCGTCGTGATCGGCGCTTCCCAGGCGCTAGCCGTCGTGCCCGGTTGCTCGCGCAGCGGCATCACCATCTCCAGTGGTCTCTTCCGCAATCTGACACGCGAAGCGGCGGCCCGTTTTTCGTTCCTGCTTTCGACGCCCGCAATCGCGGCGGCGGCGTCCAAGGCCCTCTGGGACATCCACAAGCACGGCGGCGGATTGCACACGCTACTGACTGCGCAGTTCGTCGTGGGGGTGACGGTCAGTGCGATTACCGGCTGTCTGGTGATCGCCTGGTTTCTGCGTTATTTGCATCGCAGCACTCTGATGCCGTTCGTGTACTATCGCATCATCTTCGGTATAATCATTCTTGCTCTGGCTTTCATCCGCCGGCCAGCGTGATGAAGCTCTTATCTCCGACGCAATTCAAAAGGCTGAATGAAGCCACCGGTTTCGTGCTGTTGTCACTGGGACTGGTGCTTCTGTTAAGTCTGGTGTCGTATCACGCCCAGGATCCTTCCTGGGATACTGCCGCCGGATCGCGCCCACTCAACCTGGTCGGATACCCCGGCTCTTACCTCGCCGATCTGCTCTTTCAAAGCTTGGGCGCCACAGCTTTTCTGTTTCCGCTGCTGGTGTTTCTGCTGGCCTGGAAGTGGATCCGCTCGGAAGAACTGCTGGCGGGCGGAGCCAAGCTCTTCGGCTCCTTCCTGCTGACGCTCAGCCTCTGCGCCGCCCTCTCGTTCCTGCCGTGGACTCTCTACGGCGGCGGCATCCGGCTCGGCGGCATCTTCGGCCTGGAGCTGGCTTCCTGGCTGGTGGAGTCGCTGAACGTTGCCGGCGCCGTGCTGGTCACGCTGACCGTGGTCATCCTGTCGGTCTATCTGGTCTCCACCTTCACTCTTTCGAAACTCGGGGAATGGTTCGCCCGGCCGATCGCCTGGTGGCAGCGCCGGCTGGAGGCGTTTCGCGCCTGGCGCGAGCGCATGGAAGATCGCGCGCGCGAAAAGGCTCTCGCCCGGCGCGCCGCGGCGCACGTCAAAGCCGAGACCAAAACCCCGAAGCGGAAGAAGTCTGCGGAGGCGCAGGTTGAGCCGACGCCTGGCCCGCTGGCGGGCGACACGCCGCCATGGGCGGATGAACCTCAGCCGGAAGCGCCGCAGCCCGCGGCTTCCGAAGAGTACGCCACCATCGAAGAGATTCCGATCTGCCAGTTGGAAGACCTGGAACCGCGTCCCGCGCCGGTGGAGATTCCTGCTCCGGCAGCCACTGCGCCCGAGCGCCGTCCGTCCACGCCTCTGATGTTCGAGCTTCCACCGACGGAGCTGCTCAACGAGCCTCCCAGCCGTAATCCGTATGACGAGCAGGAGCTCAAAGATACGGCCTCCCGGATCAAGTCGAAGTTCGAAGAGTTCAACGTTCTCGGCAACGTGGTGCAGATCAATCCCGGCCCCGTGGTCACTACGTTCGAATTCAAGCCGGAGGCCGGCATCAAGTACAGCCGCATCACGAACCTCACGGAAGATCTGTGTCTCGGGCTGCAGGCCGAATCGATCCTCATCGAGCGCATCCCCGGCAAGCCGACTGTCGGCATCGAGGTGCCCAACACGCGCCGCGAATTGATCGCGCTGCGGCAGATGCTCGAATCCGACGAGTTCCAGCAATCGCATTCGCACCTGACCATTCCGCTCGGCAAAGACATCAACGGCCGGATTCGCGTGGCCGCACTCGAATCCATGCCGCATCTATTGATCGCCGGATCCACCGGCGCGGGCAAGAGCGTCATGATCAATTCGATGATCATGTCGATTCTCTACAAGGCCACGCCGGACGATGTGCGCCTGATCATGGTCGACCCCAAGCGTGTCGAGCTCGGCATGTACGAGGGCATTCCGCACCTGCTCACGCCGGTGATCATCGATCCCAAGAAGGCCACCAACGCGCTGCGCAATGCCGTGCTCGAGATGGAGCGCCGCCTGCGTCTGCTGGCCGAATACGGCGTCCGCAATATCGACCAGTTCAACAAGAAGATCCGCAAGATGCAGGAGGAGCCGCGCAACCTCTTCGACGAAGAGGGCGAACCCACGCGCGACGACCTGCGCCCGCTGCCCTACATCCTCATCCTGATCGACGAGTTGGCCGACCTCATGATGCTCGAAGGCCGCAATGTGGAAGAGAGCGTCACGCGACTGGCGCAGATGGCCCGCGCCGTCGGCATGCACCTGGTATTGGCGACGCAGCGTCCGAGCGTCGACGTGATCACTGGTCTCATCAAGGCGAACTTCCCGGCGCGCATCAGCTTCCGCGTGGCGACGCGCGTCGATTCCCGTACGATTCTCGACGTGATGGGCGCCGAGCACCTGCTGGGCAAAGGCGACATGCTGTTCCTGCCGCCCGGATCGTCCCGCCTGACCCGCTTGCACGGCGCGTTCGTCACCGAGAGCGAAATCAACCGCGTCATTGATTTCTGGAAGAGCCAGGCGAAACCGGAATACGACCAGTCGTTCCTGATCGCTCCGCCAAGCGACGACGATAGAGCGGGCGAGACCGAAGTGAGCAACGAGGGCCAGGACCCGATGTACGAAGAAGCGGTGCGCCTGGTGCTGCAGATGGGTAAGGCGTCGACTTCGACGCTGCAGCGTCATCTGCGCCTGGGCTACGGCCGCGCCGCCCGCATCCTCGACATGATGCAGCGCGACGGCATCATCGGCCCGCCCGACGGCAGCAAGCCGCGCGAGGTGCTCAAGCGCCCCGACTGGTTGCGTGAAGTCGAAGACCAATTAAAGTAACAACGGCAGAGCGATTGCAACTTAGAAGCCGCCATGAAACTGGCAGCATGTGTATTTGTCTGTTTTGCCGCGTTTGGCCAATCCCAACCCGCATCCCCACCTGCTTCTCAACCTCTGCCCCCCGCCGCGTCTCGATCGGCCGCTCCGCCCAAATCCATGGAGAGCAGTGGTGTGCTGGGCATCAGGCACGGCGAAGAAGCCATCAAGAACAAGGACTTCTACGACGCCACCGGTTACTTCCATCCCTTCCGCCGCATGCCGCGATTTGTGTGGGAGGACCAGAAGGCGATCTGGACCAGCCCCTTCCACACATCGAAATCGAACGCGAAATGGTGGGCGATTTTCGTCCCCCTGACCGCCGCGCTGATCGCCACCGATCAATACACCGCGACTGCCGCGCCCAATACGCAACGTCTGGTGACCCTGGGCGACGCGGCCTCTCAATTAGGCGCAGCCTACACTCTGATCCCGCTCACGGCTGGATTCTATTTGGCCGGCACACACTTCCAGAACACGCGTTTCCGCGAAGCGGGGTTGCTGTCATTCGAGGCGATGATCAATGCAACGCTCGTCGATACAGCGATCAAGGTGGTAACCATGCGGGAGCGACCTTTCCAGGGCGACGGCGAGGGACATTTCTGGGCGTCTCCCGGTAACCCGTTCAGCCAGAGCTTTCCCTCCGGCCATGCGATCAACACCATGGCGTTGGCATCGGTTTTCGCCCACGAGTACCACGACAAGCTGTGGGTGAAGATCCTCGCCTACAGCTACGCCGGAGTGGTGGAAGGCGCGCGGCTGGCTGCCAATAAACACTTTCCGGGCGACGTGGTGGCGGGAGGTGCCATGGGCTGGTTCATTGGCGACTACGTGTACGAGAAACGGCACAATCCCGGTGTCCATAAGAACAGCGTGGCGTTGCGGATTCTCGATCACGTGCATTTGGGAATCGGCTTCGAGTAAGATGGGCGCATGAGGTGTGCCGCGGTGCTTCTGGTTGGAGCGATGCTGGCTGCGGCGCAGACTCCGCCCGCCGCGCTGGTGCGGGGCGTGCTCCTCGAATGTGACGCGCGGGCGTCGGGCCAGTTCAGTATCCGTGGATCCGACAACCGTGTCTTCCGCTACGAATTCGACCCCAAGACTTACGTGGAGCGCGAGAGCCGGATGATCGACATGCGAACTCTCAGCGCCGGCGAGAAGCTGGAGGTCCTGTCCGACAGCCTCCCCGATTCGTCGCTGCGCTACGCCCGCACGGTCCACGTGGTGGAGACGCCGCCGCCCGATCGCCCGCAATCCGCGGGTCGATATCGCGCGCCGCGCCGCGTGGCGACGGAAGAACTTCCTCCGCGTACCGGCACCCTGACATACTCCGGCGTGGTGTTCCGGATCACTCCCGAGTCAGTCGCGATCCACCTGCGCGACGGCACGGAGCAATCGATCCTCCTGCGCAAAGACACGCGCTACCTGCAAAACGGCTCGATGGTCGATGCCGCGAGCCTGAAACCGAATATGCGAATTTTCGTCAGGGCGGGGAAGAGCGTGTACGACGAGGTCGAAGCGTACCAGATTATCTGGGGACGAATACTGGATCCGTAAGGTGCCTGCAGCGATGTGCCACAGGCACACCTCCATTACAGGCTGATTTGATTGGTCGGGACGAGTTGTCCGCTTACCATCTTCGTCGGATTCCAGCTCTTCGATTTCCAGACCAAAGTATAGGTTGCGGTCTCCGATTTCTTCCCGGAGTGCTCCCCGACCCCGACAATGCTGACGACATTGCCATCCTTATTGGTGAAGAACACGGTGGCTTCTCCACGGTTTTCGGTAGCGTGGAAGACCACCTTCCCATCGAAATGGTAAATGGTTCCGCCGCCCTGTCCGTCGTGGTTCAACATATAGTTCGCCGCGTTACGGAACGCTTTGGTGACCTTGCCCTTATCGCCATCGGGCCGCCAGCTCGTCACCGTAAATAAATACGCGATGATTTCCGATTCCGACATCGATCCGTTTGTTCCACCGGATTTTGGTCCCCAGACTGTCGCCATTTCTTGATTCCTCCTCCTAAAGATGATGGGATTTCCCATCTCGCTCTGATTGAATTCTATCAGCGTCGGCAGGAATTCTGGCCGCCCTACCGAACGACGCGTCACAAGCGGCTGGTAGCTCGAGCATGAGGAGGTCGAGAAGTTGCTTCGCTGTTGTCACTAATTTGCACTGGGCACTTTCGCGGCATCATCGACGACCAGAACGGTCACAGGCTCCTTGCGGCTTTCAATTCTGAGGCCCAGTTGATCCTGGACGACACGCTGCCAGAGGGTCAGGCCGTCCGTGCCCAACTCAGGTTTGACCTCCAGGCTGAACTCGTAAGTGCCCGAAAGGCCGGTCTTGTCGAGCATCGGGACCGGCGGTCCGCCCGCCATCACGGGTACGTTCGGGTCGGTTGGGGCCGGCATCGAAAGTTTAATCGCCAGTAAATCGGCAAATTGCCGCATATCGCCCCGAAAATGCAAGCCTGGCCCCGGGGTAGCGGCGCCATTCTCCTCGATCGGCTGTAGTTTTGGGCCGGACTTCGCGATGGTCAATTCGAACGCGCGGATGACGCGAGTTTCCGTGTGGTGCCTCAGGCCGAAACGTTCGGACAGGAGACCCCGCAGCATGGCGGCGATCTGCTCGCGGCTCGACGAGCCACTTACCCGCGCGTCGATATCGTATTCGTTCTGATCGATCCAGGAGGGGCCCAGCACTTGCCTTCGCTGGAACCGGTACGCTTCCGCGATCAGCACCTTCAACGTGGCGTTTCGGGCGGTGAAGGCTGTTGGAGAGTACGTGAGCCGATTGTTGTAGTCGGGGCCGACCGTCCTCTGGCTTGCCTTTACGGAAGCGACCTCGAAGGTCGGATCCTGTGCCGAGACTTGGGGCAGGAGCGCCAACAAGAGCCAGGGAAGCATGGTGCCATGATATCGCCGAGCGTACATTCGACGGTTAGCGCGTCCAGATGATGATGAGGCGCTCGCGGAGCGGCGTGCCTCCGAACGAGGGCAGGTTCAAGAGAGCGGAAGGCGTACCCGGAAGCAGACGGACCTGAGCGACTCCGCTGATCGAGCCGGGATCCGTCGTGGTCGCGATCGTAGTCGTGCCGGTGAAAAGGCCGGGGTCGAGCGACGGCATCAGCGCCGTTGCCGGAGATGTGGCGATGGCGCCGGTGGCGAGAGCAGGCGTGACTTGCCCGAAGCCGTTGAGGAACACGGTGACGGGAGTCCCGGGGGCCGCGGGGTTGGTGCAGTCATTCACGGTGCCATCGGAGTTGAGGGCGAGAGCCGCTTGCCCGAATACAATCGTGCCGCCACAGACCGAAGAGCCGGGGACGGAGCTCTGAAACGCGCTCGGCGCCAGATAGAGCGACGGCTGCCGGTCGACGACTCCGAGCGTACGAGTCTCGGAGCCTAGCTGCATTTGGACGGTAGCGGAGCCCGCGATTTCGAATGGCACTTGTGCGTTGATCTGCTGGGTGGAGGAATAAAGGATCGGCGCGGCGATTCCGTTGAACAGCACAGGGACGCTGCCGGACGTCGCGGGGAAGGCAAGATCCAGGCCAAAGACGGAAACCAGTTGACCCGGCGAGACGGTCTCGATCTGAACATTGTCGGCCGGATCGATCAGGCAGGAAAGGCGGCTGGTGGCGGCGAAATTGACGACGGCGACCGCCCCATTCGAGCCGGCGACGAGCGCGGTGCCGTCCTTGCGAAGGGCGACCGGCCAGCCGGTTTGAAAATTCTGAAGGCCGGAACACCCAAGATAGGTGCAGTCCGGCGCATCGGTAATGGGAATAGTGGAGGCGGCCGATGTGCCATCGGCTGAGAGGCGGCCGACGAAGCCGAGAACCTGGTTCGCGGTGGGGCGGCAGCCCTGTGGCGTGCCGCCGAAGAACAGGTCGTCGGAGCCGGCGCGTCCGGAGAGCAGGATATCGCCCGTTGGAGCGATCGCGATGCCGGTGATCTGATCCTGAAAACTGCCGCCGAAGTAGGTCGACCAGATGAGGGCGGTTCCAGTGGCATTTACTTTGGTGACATAGCCGGTGGCGTTGGGCGGTTGCGTGAAGCCGGGGGGCAGAGGCGGACGCAGAGCGCCTGCAGTGTAGGTAGTTTGGAAAGCGCCGCGAGTGACGGGATAGTCGTCGGAGTTCGTGGTTCCCGCGACAATTACATTGCCCGCACCGTCGATAGCGATGCCGCCGGCGATGGCGCCAAAGGTCCCGGTCACATAGGTGCCCCAGAGCAGCTTGCCGGTTGTGTCGAGCTTGGCGACGTATTGATATCGGCAGAAGGAGGAAAAGCCGGGGCTCGGCCCGCCCGAAGCGGAAGAGCAGAAGACCGCGGTTCCGGTGGTCTGAAAGGCGCCCGCGGGAAATGGCGGGAGCATGTACGTGCTTCCGTTGACGTTCGGCTGCGCGCTTCCGGCGATATAAATATTGCCCTGGCTGTCGAGCGTGAGCGGACCTCCGCCGTAGCCGTATTCGGAAAGGATTGGCTTAGTGAGTGTGGGGTCGAACTTGAGGAGGAACCCTTGCGTGGGCTGGTTGCTATTGACGGGATACGCCGGACCACCCGAGCCCGTAACCAGGACCTCGCCTGCGGGATCGAGCGCGATGTTGGTCACCTGGGTGAAAGCAGGCCCGTTGATGAAACTGGAATAAACGACCGTTCCGGCCGGATTGAGTTTGACCAGAAAGCCTTGCGACGCGCCGCGGAAATCGAAGGTGGTCTGGTAGGCCCCGGACGTGGTGGGGAAGTCGGACGACCCGGTCGAGCCCGCAACGTAGGCGGAGCCATCGGGCCCGAGAGCGATCGCGTTCGCGTCATCGGAGAAGGATCCGGAGAGAGTGGTGAGGTAGAGGACGGTGGCGCCGTCGGGAGAGAGCTTCGCGACAAATGCATCGCTGGTGTCCTGGGAATCTTTGGGATTGCCCGGCGTGAAGGAGCCGGCGATATAGATGTTGCCGGAGGCGTCCAACTGGATGGCGCGGGCGACGGTAGGCAAAGGGAGGTTGGGAAGCAACTGGACTGACGCGAAAGCCGGGGTAAGGCACAGCAGGACCGCGAGCGCGCGCATGGATTCAGTTTGCCGCATTTCGGGGGGAAGTTGGAGTCAGCCAATGCGCCCTTCAAACCCTGCTAAACTCAAAGGAAAATGGCGAAGGAAAAAGAACAGAGGCAGCCGATGCCTCCGCTGGGCAAATGGGCTCCGGCGGTGGCGCTGGGCTGGCTCATTCCCGGCGGCGGCCACTTCCTCCTCAAGCGCAACGGCCGCGGCGCGCTGCTGCTGGCATCGGTGACGGCCATGTTTCTCTGCGGCCTGATGATGCGGGGAGCGATGTTCCAGCCCGCCTCCGGCGACCTGCTGACCATCCTTATCAATACCGGTGGGTTCATCGGCGACCTGTGCTCCGGCATCCTTTTCCTGCTCAGCCAATGGCTCGGCTATGCGCAGGTGGATGTTCCGGGCGCCGTCCATGACTACGGCACGAAGTTCCTGGTCACCGCGGGCCTGCTGAACATACTCGCGATGGTCGACGCCTTCGAAATCGCGGCCGGGAGGAAAGACTGATGCCCAAGATGAACCTGAGCCATTTTGAGGCGGCCTTCCTCTTCTCCCTTTTCACCTCCGTCGTGCTCGGAGTGGTTACTAAGCGCAATGACCGTGATCGCCTCCATTACGGAATCTACACTTTCGCGTCGTTCATGATCGCCCTTTTCGGCATTGGTTGGTTGATGTACTGGGGCCACGGTTAAACGCTACTTTCCTCCCGAAATTACGAAAGTCTTACAGAGGAATCCCCTGTCCCTTTGCTAAGTTGAGTTTTGGGATCTCGATGATCCCCGGAGAATTCGTGCACACTGACCCAAAGTTTTACTCGACCCGGCATGGGATGAACTGGTTCACCAGCGTGGTGCTGGTCGTGCTCCACATTGGAGCGATCGGCGCCCTCTTCTGCTTCACCTGGCAGAGGTTGGCGGTAGCGGTGTTGCTTTACTACATCGCCACAGGGCTGGGAATCAGCATGGGATATCACCGGCTGCACACGCACCGGTCTTACAAATGTCCGTTATGGATCGAGTACTTCTTCGCGCTGTGCGGCACCCTCACGCTCGAGGGCGGGCCGATCTTCTGGGTAGCGGTTCACCGGGTGCATCATCAAAACTCCGATCAGCCGGGCGACCCCCACTCGCCGCGCGACGGCGCGTTCTGGTCGCACATGGGCTGGATCCTGTTCGGCGAGACCAACCACAACAACACGCGCATCATGTCGAAGTACGCCCCGGATCTCGCCAAGCACCGCTTCTACGTTTGGTTGAATAACTACCACTGGGTTCCGGTGGTCGCGCTCACCGGCCTTCTGTACGCCTGGGGCGGGCTGCCGATGGTGCTGTGGGGCAATTGCCTGCGAATCGTATGCGGTTTGCACGCCACGTGGCTGGTGAACTCCGCCACTCACATGTGGGGCGGGCGCCGTTTCGCCACCCGCGACGATTCGCGCAACAACTGGATGGTCGCGCTGATCTCGTTCGGCGAGGGCTGGCACAACAACCATCACGCGCATCCGACCTCGGCCCGGCACGGCCTGGCCTGGTATGAATTCGATCCCTCGTGGCTCCTCATCAAGACGATGAAGGCCCTGGGGCTCGCCAAGGCGATCCAGGTGGCCAGCGTCGACGCGGACGCAGCCGACCGCCAGGCTGCCTGAAGCGTTCAGGCGCCCGGATCTCCGCTGGCGTCCATGGTGCGGGCAGCGCCCGCCAGGCTCTCATAGCGCTCGATGTAGCGGGCGATCATCCGCTCCGCCGAAAAACGGCTGCGGGCCTCTGCTTTGCAAACTTCGCTATCGATCCGGTCCGCCATGCGGATGGCTTCCGCCATTTCTGCGGCGCCGTTCACCAGGTAGCCGGTGCGCCCGTGCGCGACGATCTCGGGCAGCGCGCCCGAAGGGAATGCGATCACCGGAGTGCCGCACGCCAATGCTTCCATCGTCACCAGGGAACTCGTTTCGGGCACCAGGCTCGGAACGAGCAGGCATTTCGCTCCAGCCAGCAGGCGACGCTTCCGCGCGAAGCCGGCGGGGCCGATGAAGCGGCGCCTCCTTCCATCCAGCCGCGGCGCCAGCTCCTGGCGGAAATAATCCTGGTGCGCGCGATAGGGGAAGATCTCTCCGGCGACAATCGCCGGTACGCCCGCCATCGCGGCCGCGTCGAGCGCGTGGTGCAGGCCCTTTTCCGGACAGACGCGGCCCAGTGCCAGCACGTAGGAGCGGCGCCTCACGCTGGTACGGAGCCGGTCGAGCGGCACGCCGTTTTCGATGAAGGGCAGGAGCGCGTCACTTTCCGGACATCGGCTCTCTTGCGACGCCGAGACGCAGTGCATCCAGGTTCGCGGACGCGCGATGTGAAAGACGCCGGCCGGATACCAATCGGGGGGAAGGTGCAGGGTCACCAGCAGCGGAGGGCCTTCCGGCGGCAAGTAGGCGTGGAAATCGAGCGAGTGCATGTGGATGAGGTCGAACTCCCAGCGCTCGAGTGCGGCCGCGATGGCCTGGCGGTGCCGCTCCTGTGCCTCGGAATGGACCTGGCTGTCGATCGTCCCCGGCGGCAGGCGATTTTCGACGAGCGTGCCTTCCACCTTCGATCCGCTGCACGCCACCACTACCGAGGTATCGCCGCGGCGCACCAGTTCGCGGTCGAGCAGCGTCAGAATCTGTTCGGATCCCCCGGCGGCGTCCGGCCCAACCGGCGCCAGCGGATAGCCAACGCTCAGGACCTTGAGCCTCACAAAAGCGCCGGAACCTCCAGTTGGCGCAAAGCGTCTCCGGCCAGGTTCAGCCAGAGTTCGGAAGACATGCCGCTGGCGAAGGTTTCGTAGAAGACGCGTCCGCCGTGCGGGGCCTGCGCGAAGTTGTAGGCGGGCGCTTCGCGGAAACGCTCCTCGTGGGCCTGGAAGTTGCGCAGCACCTCGGCCTGGCTTGCGAAGCAGGCCAGCATGGCGGCCTTGCGGCTCCGGTCCGGATCGGGCAGCACCACCACCTCCCCGGATTCCTGCCCCACCAGGAAGCGGCCGGTCTCGAGAGCCGTCTCGGGAAGGCTGGCGGCATGGTACGAAGTGAACTCGACGATTCGCGGCGGCGCGGAGATCAGCCGGCATGCCGCGTGCACCGCGAACGCGGCGGCGTCATGATCGGGATGGCCGCCCTCGTAGGCATGGCACAGAATCACGGCGGGGCGCAAAGTGCGCAGCAACTGTCCGACTCGCCGGGTGAGCCCGGCCAGGTCGTACGAGGCCCGCTGGTCTGTCACCTGAAAGGAAACCATGCGCGATTCGGGGATGCCGGCCAGGTGCAGTGCGCGGGATAGCTCGCGGCGGCGGGCTCGCGCGTATTCGTCGCGCGAGCGATAGCCGGCAGCCCGCGCGAAATCGGGATTGCGCGGTGCGCCGTCGGTCAGGTGCAGCACATAGGGGTTCGCCATGCGGCCGAGCATTCCGCCGGCGCCGATAGTTTCGTCATCGGGATGCGCCGCTACCACGAGCACGGGCAGCCGGCTGAGTGTTTCCTCAATCGGCATAACGCAAAATCATGGGCGCACCGACCCGGTCTGCTCCACCGGCAGACTGATGGCGGCCTGCAGAATGTTTTCGAGGTCCAAGGCGCGGCGCGCCGCGGTGTGCGCCGCAAGTGCGCGCTCTTTTCCGGCGCGGCCGATCTGCCCGAGCCGCTCATCGGTCAAAGCGAGCGCGTCCATCACGTGTCCGGTGGTGCGGGCCACCAGGATTTGGCGGCCGGGTTCGAAGAAGTAGTCGAGACCCTCCCAATCGTCGGTGAGGACCGGGATGCCGCACGCAGCGGCTTCGAACATCTGGTCGGAGGGGCAGTAGCCCATCTCCGCGGCTTTGCTGGGGGCCACCGAGAGCATGATTCGTGCGGAACAATAAAACCGTGCGTGCTCTTCGGGAGGAACTTGCGGAAGGAACGTGATATTCTCCGGTACCTTCGCGTCCGCGGGGCGTTGGCAGCCGCCTGCGAGAAAGCGAAGGTCGGGCCTTCGGCGTGCCGGTTCGAGGAACAGCGATTCCAGACTCGGCGTCCATGAGCCGAGGTAGGAAAGGTCGGCGCGATAGCGATCGTCCGGCTCCGTGGGCTGGCAGAGTTTAGGATCGGCGCAGCCATAGAGCGGAACTACGTGGCGTGCGCCCAGCCGCGATTTGAGTTCGGCCAGCGCCCGCCCCCCGATATTGCTGAGCACCACGTCGAAGCCGCCCAAGCCACCCGGTGGAACCGATTGCGCCCCGGCCGTTGGATCGAGATCGAAGAAACAGCGGACCCGCACGTTCGAACCGAGCACGGCGCGCGTCGCGTCGGGCACGTCCGCCGAGGCGGAGGTGACGATGGCGGCATCCGCACCGGCCAGTTGTCTGGCGGCTTCCGCGCGGGCCGAAGCCCAATTGCGGTAGTGGATCACGTCGCCGCCTTCCGCCGCCGCGGCTCCGGCAGTTGCGCGGTCGAATAAGACGATCTTGTGCCCGAGCGCGCGAAGCTCGCGAACTAGCGCAGGCCACAGCGACCCGAAGAGCAAGATCCTCACTCTTCAAGGATGGCAGATAGGAAGCGCGCCGCGGGCCTAGCGATCCCTCGTTTCGTGCACAAAAGAACAGACTTAGGGTTTATCGGCCGAGCGAAGGTTGGGGAGTTCGCGAAAACATCTCTTCGATCTTTTCCGCCCGGTAATCGAAGATCCGTTCCAGGTCGGCCCGCACTTTGAAGGTGTGTGCCATCCGGCCCAGAATGCCCAGCGGCAATTCGTAGCGGACCGTGTCGAACATGCGGGTGACTGGGCCGTCTTTACGGAAAGTGTGCGTGTGCTCCCAGAATCGGTAGGGGCCGCCCCGCTGTATATCGACGAAGAAGTGCGGCGGGCTCCAGTGCGTGACCACCGTCTTCCAGCGCAGGCGCAACATCCACCAGGAGAGCAGGTAGTCGATCTCGGTGCCCTGATCCATCTCGATGGGAGTCGGGGTGACGATGCGGAATTTCAACCAGGGCGGCGTGAGAACTTCCAGGTTTTGCGCATCGGCGAAAAACTGGAACACCTGCTCCTGGGGGCAGGGAATCCACTGCTCCCGAATCAAGGTATACATTACGCCCACGTTACAGTCGATGCATGCCTGAAGCGCCGGATGCAAAACCCGGAGCTTCCGGCAAGGCTAGAATAGAATCGCATGCCACGTATCCCCGGCGCGCTCCGAAGTCTGCTGGCGGGCCTGATCGATTATGCCGGCCTCTATCCTCCGGCGTGCCTGCCTCTGGCGATTGTCATCGAACGGTACAACGGCTTCCTGCATTCGCCCGAGAACTGGATTCTGAACCGGCTGGTGCTGCCGGCTTCGTTGCTTTCCGAGGTCCGTCTGCAGGAAGGCTGGCACGTCACGCTGCTGGTGGAAGAAGAGCCCGGACGGCTGCCGCCGCAGGTCGAGACGCTCGAAACGAAGCTCGCCGCGCGGCTTTCGCTGCCGACATACTGCGAAGCGCCGCTGGCCTCGATTGAGGGCGCTTTCGCCAAGATCCGTACCGGCGGCCTCATGCCCGAGATGATCCCATCGTCGCAGCGCGTGGCGCAATTTCTAACCGAAGCGGCACGGCTGCGGATTCCTTTCAAGGCGACCGCGGGCTTGCACCATCCCGTGCGCTCCGTGCATCCGCTCACGTATGAGCGCGATGCTCCGCGCGCCATGATGCATGGTTTTCTGAACGTCTTCCTGGCCGCGGCGCTGGCCTGGCGGGGCTCGCAGCCGCCGCTGTTGGCGAAGATCCTGGAAGAGACGGATCCGGCGGCGTTCCGATTCGGCGATGACGATCTGCGCTGGGGGGGCCAGACCCTGACGGCCGCCGAGATCCATGCCGCGCGGCGGGATTTCGCCCACGGTTTCGGCTCCTGCTCGTTTTCGGAGCCGGTCTCGGACCTCAGGCAGTTGGGCTTGATGCCATGACCGACCGCACGCACGACCCCTCGCTCACCAGTTGGGTGGAATCGGCCAATCGTCCCGGCGCCGATTTCCCGATCCAGAATCTACCGCTCAGCACCTACCGCCCGAACGGGGGATCCCAAGTGCGGCTGGGTGTGGCGATCGGCGACCGCATTCTCGACGCGGCCTCTTTCGGCGCGGCTTCGATGGATGCCTTTCTTGCCATGTCCCGCGCAGAGCGCACCGCTCTCCGGCAGCGCGTCAGCGATTTTCTGGCGAACTCCGCGATGCGCGACGACTCGCTGCTGACTCCGATGGCGGAGGCCGAGCTGCTGCTGCCGTGCCGCATCGGCGATTACAGCGACTTTTACGCGTCGATCCATCACGCGACGAATGTCGGGAGCATGTTCCGTCCCGACAATCCCCTGATGCCGAACTATAAGTGGTTGCCGGTGGGATACCACGGGCGATCGTCTTCGATCGTCATCAGCGGCACTCCGGTGCGGCGTCCGTGCGGACAAATCGCGGAAAATCCAGCCGGGCCGCCGGTGTACGGTCCGAGCCGCCGGCTCGATTACGAGTTGGAAATGGGGGCGTTCCTCGGGCCGGGGAACCCTCTGGGCGAACCGATCCCCGTCGGGAGGGCGGAGGATCACATCGGGGGCGTGTGCCTGCTCAACGACTGGTCGGCGCGGGACATCCAGGCGTGGGAATACCAGCCGCTGGGGCCCTTTCTGGCCAAGAGCTTCGCAACCTCGATTTCACCGTGGGTCGTGACACTGGACGCGCTCGAGCCGTTCCGCCGTCCCCTCGAAACGCGGGCGCCGGGCGATCCCGCGCCCCTGCCGCACCTGGCGGGCGCCACGGAAGGTTTCGATATCATGCTCGAAGTTTGGCTCCGCCCGGCGAAGATGGTCGAGGCAGTCCGGCTGAGCCGGGTCAGCTTCCTGTCGATGTACTGGAGTTTCGGCCAGATGGTGGCGCACCAGGCGTCGAACGGCTGCAATATCCGGCCCGGAGACCTGATCGCGAGCGGCACGGTGAGCGGCGCCGAGCCCTCCAGCCGCGGCTGTCTGCTCGAACTTGCCTGGCGCGGTACCCGGCCGCTCCCCCTGCCGGACGGAACGGACCGCAAATTCCTTGAAGACGGCGACGAAGTGATCCTCAAAGGTTGGTGTGAAGCTCCGGGTTTTCGCCGGATCGGTGTAGGGGAATGCCGCGGAGTCGTCCTGCCCGCCGGATAATCCCGAATTTGGGAACACGCGGCCGGGTGACCTCGTAGAATGAAAAGGGAGTTCCCGACGAGACTTATATGACAGCCACAACCAGCCCGCGCGCCGGGCAGATTCACGCGCTGCTTGCGGAGAGGGGATACGAGATCTCCGAAACGGCGCCAGATACTCTGAAGATCACGGATGTGGAAAGCGGGATCAGCATCCAGGCCGTGTTGGAGAGCGATATTCTGTACTTCTCGCTCGTCTGCACCGTGGTGCCGGACAAGGCGGTTACGCCAGAGATCATGCGCCGCATGCTGGCGGCCGATAACGGCATCTCGACTTCGTACTTTCAGATCTACAATGCCGGCCCCGGCAATTCCGCCGTGACCCTAAACAATTTCTGCAAACTGCAGGACCTGGGCGCCGATGATGAGGACGATATCCTCTCGTGCGTCCATTTCCTGATGGTGGATGTAATGAGTGCCCGTCGCCTGCTGGGCGACCTCAAAGCGTAAACGGAGATATCGAGATGGCATTTCTATCGGAACTTTTCGGACGCGTGGGGCGCGTCGCGCGCGGACAGGCGAACTCGGGGGTGGATGCGCTCGAAGACGCGACCTTCGAAGCCACGGTACGACAGACCGTGGCCGACATGAAGAACGAGCTGAACAAAGTGGTGCAGGCATCCGCCATGGCGATGAGCAATTACAACCGCCTGGATGCCGAGTATCAGAAATATGTCCGGCAGGCGCAGGAGTGGAAGGATCGCGCGGGCCAGGCGCTCGACGCCAATAACGAAGATCTGGCGCGCAAAGCTCTGGCTAAGAAGGCCGAATGCGACAAGCAGGTTGCCTCGATGCAGACCTCGGTCGAAGGCGCGCACCAGACCAGCGAAAAGCTCAAACAGCAGGTGATCGAGCTGAAGCGCAAGATCGAAGAAGGCGAGCGCACCGCGACCACCCTGGTGGCCCGCAAGAATGCCGCCGCCGCGCAGCGCAAAGTGGCCGAAGCGATGTCCGGCGTGGGCAGCGCCGATAACGCGTTTTCCGCGCTCAACCGCTTCGAGGAAACCGTGTCGAAGGAAGAAGCCACCGCCAAGGCGTTCGACGAGCTGGCATCGGCCGGTAAGGATGAGGATCTCGAGGCGCAGTTCGCTTCGCTCGGCGGCAACAGCGTAGATTCCGACCTGGCGGCTTTGAAGGCGGAACGGCAGCTGGGCGGGCCGAAGCCCAACGCTCCGTATCTTCCCAAAGAACTGCCGGCGGGCAGCGCCAGCATCACGGACGCGAAGAAGTCGGGAGAGAAGGCTAACGTTTAGCGTGTAGGGTCACGCAAAACCAATGATCACCCTAATTGTGGAGGCCGTCATCGGCCTCCTTTTGGTTCTTTTTCTGATGCAACTTTTCAAGAAACGCCCCGCAGTGCCGCCCGCTCCCCAGGAGCCGCAGCAGGATCTCGCCAACCTGAAACCGACCGACGCCCGTACCGGCGACGTGATCTCGATTGCCGGCGCCGGCGACAACATGACGGATCTCGATTTCACCGCCGACCGCACGACTACGTTTCAGGCCGGTTCCCATGCCTGGACCGAAATCAGCGGCCCGTATCGCGAACGCCGCGTTTCCATGCGGGTCTCCAATGACGAGGAAATCGAAGTCTCCCTCCAGAACGATCCGCGTAAGTTGACGATCGAGGATCTGGGGGTTTCCGAAGCCGACCTGGCCGATATGGACGAGCGGCAGAATACGTCCGACTACTTCGAGTTCGACAACCATCCGTGGCTGTACCACCTGAGCCGCGAGGTGCAGGCGAAGCGCGATGACCAGCCGCGGCCTGCCGGGTATTACTACTGGGAGTTCCGGGAACAGGACGGACGCGGCATCATGGCAATCCGCAAGCCCGAAGGCGAGCCGTTCGCCGTGGCGCTGTATACGGGCATTCCGACCGGAGACGTCACTATCTATCGCCGTGGGTAATACGAAATGAACCGCGGATTCTTGAAGTTCGGCGTCGCCCTGCTGGCCACCCTGATGGTGGTGGTGCCGTTTGCGGGGCTCGACAGCCTGCCGCGATCTTTACGGGCGCAGATCGATAGCGAGCGAAGCGCCCTGAAGTCGGCGCAGAACCAGATCGTATCGTCTTCCTCCGCGGTCAGTCGTGATCTCTCGGCCGAGCCCGAGCTTTTCCACGGTGTCGCGGCCTCGGCGCAATGGCCGGCGCAGCTTACGGGCGCGGCGGGCGACCTCCAGACTGCTACGCGCAATATGGAGCAGCTCACGGCGCTCGAAAAGCAGAACCGGCGTCAGGACCGCCCGCGCGTCGAGCAGCTTCTGGCGCAGACCACGGCGCTCCGCACCACGGCCGCGGCGCGCGCCACCGGCATCCAAACGCAGGCCGACCATTGGGTCGATCTAAAGAAGCATCTGCCGGACGAACTGGCCCGCATGGACCAGGATTACCGCGCAATCCAGGCATTCGACTTCGGCCCGGTCACCTCGACCATTCAGAAGGCGTCGATCGATTGGCCGGACAAGAAGCCGGATCTCGAGAACCGGCTCGCCGGTCTACGCGGCATGACGGCCGACAGCCAGAAGCTGTGGGAGTCCACCGCCGATGCACGTCGCGAGGCCGCAGCCGGACATCTGGCTAACGTGGATATTGCGAAGCTGATCGACGCTTCGGAGACGATCCACTCAACTGCTTCCGCTTTGCCGCAGAAGAGCACCGAACTCACCACGCTTACCGGACAGCTTTATACCGCATGGGACAAGCTCCTGGTGGACATGGATACCAAGGGGCATGTCGGCTCGCGGGAGTATCGCCAGCAGATCCGCACTGTTACCACGCGCGTGCCGGACGCCGCGTCGAAAGGCGGGCAGGTCAACTCTGGGGACCAGTGGGTCACGGTTTCGAAAGCCCAGTACGATTCGCGCAAGAACGACCTGGGGATGGCGATCGAGCACAAGCCGGCCGGCAAGTACGATGCCGAGGCCGACCGCGTTGCCGAACCGCCGGGGTTCGCCTACATGGCGACTCCCGCGCAGGGGCGCAATCAATACGGCTATTGGGACAGCCGCGACGGCCGCGATTTCTGGGTGTGGTACGGGCAATATGCGCTGCTCCGCGACCTGCTCTTTAATCGCGACTACCGCCCGCTCGACCGCCGCGACTGGGACGACTACCGCACCTATCGCGATCGCGGCCAGACCTATTACGGCGGCGAATCTTCGTCGGGCCAGAAATACGGCACCCAGGGCAGCACCACTCAGGAGCGATACTCGGGCAGCACGTTTTCGCGGAACGGCGGATTCAAGGATTCGCAGTACGCCAGCAAGAGCGGCAACTACCGCGGCTCGCAATATTCGAGCCCGGGCTCCCGCAATCCCGGTGTCGACAGCTCGCCGCGCCGCTACGGATCGCCGGGCGCAATGCCGCCGCCCACGCGCAGCTACCGGCCTTCGCCCTCGTTCCGGATTCCCTCGCGCGGCCTTCCGGGGCGCCGCTTCGGCCGAAGATGAGGATCGGGCTTTTCGCCGCGGCCGCGCTCCTGCCGGCCGGTCTCGCGGCGCAGACGAACCTGGGCTTCGGATCGGGACTGACCGGCTGGTCCGTGCCGCCCCAGGCTTCGGGCGGCGGCTATTCCGCGGAAGCCCGCAGTGACGGTTGCCGATCGGCCCATTGCGCGGTGCTGCTCGCCGGAGAAGAGCCGGAAGCCGGCAGCATGGGCAATCTGCAGCAATCCTTCGATGCCACTCCGTATCGAGGCAAGGCGATCGTCCTGCGTTCCTGGCTGCGCGTGGAAGGCAGCGATCCCGCCGCTCGCGGGCAACTCTGGCTGCGGGTGGAGCGGCTAAACGGCAAGCTCGGTTTCTTTGACACCATGGGCGACCGCCCGGTGCGCTCGAGGCAATGGCAAATCGCGGAGATCGCAGGCGAAGTGGCCGCCGACGCCAAGACCATCGATCTGGGGATCCTCTCGCGCGGCAAGGGGCGGGTCTGGATCGACTCCCCCACGCTCGACGCGGCACCGGTAAGGCCCGGGCCGCGGGCCGCCATCGAAGCCGTGTACCGAAGCGTCGATGCCGCCTATACCTTGGGCGACGTGGATGCCATCGCGAGTTTCGCCCTGCCCGATGCCCGCCTCGTGCTGGCCGGCGAGAGCATGCCGCTGATGGATGCGCTCGCACCCATCATGGACGGCATACGCAAGGGGATGAAGTTCCGGTCCGAATCGGCCGTCACCTCCGTGCGCGTCACCGGCGCGACCGCCACCGTCTACGTCAACAACGTCGCCACCCGCACCCACGATTCGAAGGCCCAATCGGTGGCCTCGACAAGCCGTGACACCTGGCTCCGCACGGCATCGGGCTGGAGACTGAAAGAATCCTCACTGGTCGATACCCACCCGCTTGAAGGCGGCCGATAGCCGACTGTCCGAATTTCGACTGTGGTACGCTAGATGCAAATGGCACTCGGCGGCCGCGCCAACCGAAGAACTGTGTTGATTGTTCTTTTGTTGTGCGCCGTATCTTTGGCGCAATTTGCCGCGCTGAAGGACAATCACGCACCGCATTTCGCGAACAATCACTGTTGCCTGCTGTGCCACGTCGGCGTACTGCCGTTCCTGCAGACAGACACAGCGATTGCGATGGAGCCCGCGGCTGCAGTCGAATGGCTCGCCTTCAACCCCGGCCGCGTCTTCTGCCGGGACGCTCTGTTGGTCCATCGTGCCTCCCGCGCTCCACCCTCCGCTGCGTGATCTTCGATAGCTGACCGAAGAACCGACGTGTAGCGAAGGAGTATCCAATGCCGAGTGATCGCTTGCTCGCGAAATCCGCGGGCATTCTTGCAGCTTCCGTGCTGCTGGCGGGACTGTCGCAGACGGCGTGCGACCGAATCCGAAAGGTGGAAGGCGCATCGCCGCAGGAGGCCTCTCAGGCCGCGGCCGATGCCGGTCAGGCGGGCCTCTTCACCGTCTCTGCCGAGCAGCAGACGCACCTGAAAGTGGTTCCTGTCGAGCGCGCCTCGTGGTTCACCACGATTCATACCACGGGCACGGTCGATTGGGACGCCGACCACACCACCCAGGCGATCACGCAGGTCAACGGCCCGATCTCCCATATCCTGGTGGACCTCGGCTCGAAGGTGAAGGCCGGCGATCCGCTCCTTTACGTGTCGAGCCCCGACGTCACCAACGCCATCTCTACCTATCGCAAGGCCCGCAATCGCGAGGCACTGGCCAAGCGCATTCTCGACCGCAACCGGGAGTTGCTCGAACGCGGCGCGCTCGCCGGCAAGGATTTCGAAGGCAGCCAGGCCGATTACAACGACGCCACCACCGACGTCGAAAATTCGCTGCAGGCGCTCCACATCTTCGGCATCACCCGCGACGAGATCGAGCAGGCCGATAAGCAAGGCGTCGCCATCAGTCCGAACCTGGCTGTACGGTCGCCCATTGACGGCGTGGTGGTCCAAAAGCTGATCTCTCCGGGGCAATTGATTGAAGCCGGCAGCACCGCCTGCTTCGCTATCAGCGATGTCTCCACCGTCTGGGTGCAGGGCCATATTTTCGACCGCGACCTGCTGGCGGTTCACTCGGGCGATCCGGTAGAGGAGACCAATCCGGCATTTGCGCGCAACTTTCGCGGCGAGGTGTCTTATGTGGGAGCTTCGGTCGATCCGGCAACCCGCACCACACCGGTCCGCATCGTCACTCACAACCCGGAAGGTCTGCTGAAGAAAGATATGTTCGTGGATGCCGCGATCCGCACCGCCACCCGGTCCAATATGCTGGTGGTCCCGCTGGCGGCGGTCCTGCATGACGAGCAGAACGAGCCGATGGTCTATGCGGAGGTTTCGCCCGGCAAGTATGCCAAGCGCCTGGTGCAGGTGGGCGAGCAGAGGGATAACCAGGTCGAAATTCGCAGTGGGCTTCAATCCGGCGAGCGCGTCGTTTCC
The DNA here is from genome assembly GCA_963796675.1 of Terriglobia bacterium. Taxonomy (GTDB): domain Bacteria; phylum Acidobacteriota; class Terriglobia; order Bryobacterales; family Bryobacteraceae; genus CAWCDJ01. The sequence goes on along the minus strand of CAWCMS010000002.1, from coordinate 983,850 downwards.
GATGGCAGCCTGTTTGTGCAGTTCGCGTTGACCGCTCAGTAGGCACCCATGATCGCTCGCATTGTTTCTTTCGCCCTTTCCCAGCGTTTCCTGATCGTAATGGCGTCCCTGATGCTGATGGTCTGGGGCGCTTACTCCTTCCGGAACCTGCCCATCGACGCCTACCCGGACCTCTCGCCGCCCCACGTCGAGATTGTCACCCAGTGGCCTGGACACGCCGCCGAGGAAGTCGAGCGGCTGGTCACGATCCCCATCGAGATCGAAATGAACGGGATCCCGCGCCTCGATGCACTCCGCTCGATCTCGCTTTACGGCCTCTCCTCGGTGCAGATGAATTTCGACTACAACGCCGACCCGTACTTCGTGCGCGAGCAGGCGTTCGAGCGCGTGGGGAGCGCAGCGCTGCCCTCCGGTCTCGCACCGGACATCTCGCCCCTGTACAGCCCGAGTGGCCTGATCTATCGTTATGTCCTGCAGAGTCCCGACCGTTCGCCGCAGGAGCTGAAGACCATCGACGATTGGGTGCTGAACCGCCACTACCGCTCGATTCAGGGTGTGGCCGATGAATCCGGCCTGGGCGGCACCACCATGCAATATCAGGTGCTGCTCGATCCGAACAAGCTCTTCGCGTACGGAGTGAGCGTCCCGCAGATTTCGCAGCAGCTTACCAGCAACAATTCCAACGCCGGCGGCGGATTCTACTCGCAGGGAGGCCAGTTCTACTACATCCGCGGCCTCGGCCTGGTGCGCAATACGCAGGACATCGGGAATGTGGTGGTGTCCGAAAAGGGCGGCATCCCGGTCTATGTGCACGACCTGGCTCAGGTTTCGATCGGCCACGCGCCGAGGCTCGGGCAGTTCGGCTTCATGCGCCAGCCGGACGCCGTGGAGGGTGTCATCCTCATGCGCGTGGGCGAACAGGCCCAGGTGATTCTCAAGCGCGTGGAGGCGATGACGAAGGACCTGAACGAGCACGTCCTGCCTCCGGACGTGAAAATCAAGCCGTTCTATGACCGCCAGGGACTGATCGGTGAGACCACCGACACAGTAGAAGCCAACCTGTTAAGGGGCATGCTGCTGGTACTGGTGATCCTCGGGCTTTTCCTGTTCAGTGTGCGGACGGCGCTGATCGTTGCGGTCACCATCCCGTTTGCTCTTCTGTTTTCCTTCATCTGCCTCGACTGGCGCCACATTCCAGCCAACTTACTTTCCATCGGCGCGATCGATTTCGGCATCATCGTGGACGGTGCGGTGGTCATGGTCGAGAACATCTTCCGCGAATTGGCGTCGCGCGAGGAAGGCTACAACCTTCTGGAAGTGATCCGTCATGCTGCGGCGGACGTGGAACGGCCGATCTTCTACGCCGTCGCGGTGATCATCGCCGGCTACCTGCCGATCTACGTGCTGACCGGGCCTTCGGGCAGGCTGTTCCAGCCCATGGCGGACACCATGTCGTTCGCCCTGCTCGGTTCGCTCCTGTGCGCCCTGACGCTGCTGCCGGTGCTCTGCTCCTATATTCTGACGAGGCATATCCATGAGCCCCGCGTACATCTCTACGAGAAGGTGAGGGATGGATACGGAGTCATCCTGGGCTGGTGCCTGCGGCACAGGCTGGTGACGCTGGCCCTGGTGCTGGCAGTCTTCGGCAGCTCGCTGCTGCTCATCCCGTCAATCGGCGCGGAGTTCATGCCGCACCTCGACGAAGGCGCGCTCTGGGTGCGGGCCACCACGCCGTATACCATTTCCTTCGAGGAGGCCTCGAAGCTCGCGCCAGAGATTCGCGAGATCCTCCTCGGCTTTCCTCAGGTGACTACGGTCGCCAACGAACTCGGGCGTCCGGATGACGGCACGGACCCCACCGGCTTTTTCAACGATGAGTTTTACGTCGGGTTGAAGCCCTATTCGGATAACTCATGGCATGGCGCTGTCCACACCAAACCGGAGCTGATTGAGGCGATTCAAAAGAAGCTCTCCGCCTTCCCCGGCATCATTTTCAATTACACGCAGCCGGCCGAAGACGCTGTGGATGAAGCCGAAACCGGCCTGAAGAGCGCCCTGGCCGTGAAGATTTTCGGCGGTGATCTGAAAGTGCTCGACGAGAAGGCGGCGCAGGTCAAGAGCATTTTGCAGAAGGTGAAAGGCATTACCGAAATCACCGTGGTGCGCGAGCTCGGGCAGCCGAGCCTGACGATCACTCCCGACCGCGACAAGCTCGCGCGCTACGGGTTGAACGTCGATGATGTCAATACCATGGTGGAGACCGCGATGGGCGGCAAGGCCGTCACGCAGGTCATCCAAGGCGAGCGCCAGTTCGACCTGGTAGTCCGGATGCAGCCGCAGTACCGCAGCGACGAGAACGCCATCAAGAACCTGCTGATCTCGACGCCCGACGGGCAGAATCTGCCGCTCAGCCAGTTCGCCGACATCCACGAGGAGAGCGGCGCGTCGTTCATCTACCGCGAATCGAACGCCCGTTATCTGGGCGTGCAGTTCAGCGTCGAGGGGCGCGACCTCGCCGGCGCCGTGGGCGAAGCCCGGAAGAAGGTGGAGGATGCCATCAAGCTGCCGATCGGCTACCGCTGGGATTGGGGCGGGGAATACCAGGAGTATCTGGCATCGCGCGAGCAGATGAAGGTGATCCTGCCGCTGACCGTGCTGCTGATTCTGGTGATCCTGTTCGCGCTTTACGGGAACCTGAAATTCCCGCTGATCATCTTTTTTAGCGTGCTCGTCACGGAGCCCGTTGGAGGCTTGCTCGCGCTCCGTCTAACCGGCACGAATTTCAGCGTTTCTTCGATGCTGGGGTTTGTGGCCCTCATGGGTGTTGCGGTTCAGACCAGCGTGATTCTCTATTCCTTCATCAACAAGCTGCGGCTGGAAGGAAAGCCCATTATGGAGGCTACGCTCGAGGCCTCTCTGCTGCGGCTGCGGCCCATCATGATGACCGCGCTGGTAGCCTGTTTCGGACTGCTGCCGGCGGCCATGTCGACCGGTATCGGCAGCGACTCTCAGAAGCCCTTCGCCATCGTGATTGTCGGAGGACTGGCTTCAAGGCTTTTGCTCTCCATCTTTTTGGCGCCGGTTCTGTACGCGCTGGTGGCGAAAGATGGCGACACCCTGCAGGTGTAGCATCCGCGCCCGCAGGCGGAATTGCATTTTCGGCGGTTACGGAGGAGACACGAATGCGCTACGTAGTGGTGGCCGCGGCGGCGTGCCTGTTGGCGGCGAGTGCCTACGCGCAAAAGGCGTACACCTGGGAGGAACTGCGCGACCGGTTCGAGGCTCAGAACCGGCAGTTGCAGGCAGGCCGGCTCGGCATCGACGAACAGAAGGCCAACGAGATTACCGCCAATCTGCGGCCGAATCCCGACCTTGGCTTTACGCTCGACCAGCTCACCTTCCTGCCGAATAGTCCCTACCGTCCACTGGCCGACGCGCTGCCCCTGGTGGAATCGAGCTACCTGATCGAGCGGCGGCACAAGCGCGCATTGCGCCTGCAGAGCGCGCAGCAGGATACCCAGATCAGCATCTCCCAGCAGTCCGACCTCGACCGCACTTTGCTCTTCAATCTCCGTTCCGCGTTCGTCCAGACCTTGCAGGCCCAGGCGGTGCTCGCGGTGGCGCAAGAGAACCTGGCGTATTACGACCGCGTGCTCTTAGTGAACAAGCAACGTGTGCAATCCGGCGACATCGCGCAAATCGACTACGACCGCATGGATCTGCAGCGGGTCCAATTCGAGACCGACGTACAGAACGCCGACGTCAACCTTCGGACCGCCAAGATCCAACTCCTCGCCCTGATGAACGACCATACCCCCGTCGATCAATTCGACGTGACGGGCAAGTTCGACTACACTGAGCCGACTGTCGGGTTGGATGAGTTGCACCAGGTCGCGCTCGCTTCGCGTCCCGATCTCCGCGCCGCGGCGCAGGCCGTCACCAAGGCCGAGACCGATCACCGGCTCGCCGTGGCCAATGGTTCCACCGATCCCACGGTAGGCATGGATATCGCGCGCGACCCACCGATCAACTACTTCGGGTTCAACGTCAGCATCCCTCTGCGAATCTTCGACCGGAACCAGGGCGAGAAGGCACGCACCTCCATCGACATCCGCCGCAACCAGAGGCTCCGCGAAGCTGCGGAGACTCAGGTCTATAGCGACGTCGATTCGGCCTGGGCAACCATGCGGACCAACCTAGTGCTGCTCCGTGCCTACAGAGCGCGATATCTGACGCTCGCGGCGAAGGTCCGCGATACCGTATCGTTTGCCTATCAACGGGGTGCGGCGTCGCTGCTCGATTTCCTGACGGCGCAAAATGACTACCGGGCCCTCCAGGTCACCTACCTGGGTCTGGTAGGGTCCTATTTGACCGCGGCCAGCCAGTTAAACATGGCTGTGGGACGCGAAGTCATTCAATAACCTGCGGTTTATCGGTAACTCCTGAGTCGGGCAGGGACCGCGGCGAATCGGGACCTTCTAGGAGCCACTATGCAGGTCCACCGCGCCCTCGTGCGCCGTTGTGTGAACACCAGCCGAAGCGCCATCCGGCGTTCGGCCCGCCTGTTGGGTCGCGGCCTTCCGCTCGACGTTCGGCAGCGATTACTGCTATGGGCGGACCGGCGCAGGTTTCCCGGCGGTTTCGAGCTTTCCATGGGACTGCTCGACGACCTCCGCCGCACCGACCCGGACGCACTCCATCGTTTCCTGTGGTCCAACCACCTGGCATACGCCGCGCGCTACGACGTGTCGCGAAAATTCGGCCGGCACAATATCAATCCCACGCGGCACCTGCTATTTCGCCAGATGCACGACTATTTCCGCAGCCGCGGCGTCGACCCGGACCATCAGATCCGCTCGATCTTCGAAGTCGGCTGCTCGATGGGCTATCTGCTGCGACATGTCGAAGAAGAGGTCTTCCCGCGGGCGGGCGTTCTTCACGGTCTCGATATCGACCGGCATGCAGTCGAATCGGGCACCACTCACCTGAACGGCCTCGGCTCGCTGGTGCGGCTCCATCATGCGGACCTCGACGGCACGGCCCGGACCATGGCCGGCCGCATCTACGACGTCGTCTTCTGCTGCGGCGTCCTGATGTACGTCAACCAGCAGACCGCGCAGGAAGTCCTCCGCACCATGTTCCGCCACGCCCGCTGGCTGGTGGGCCTGGTCTGCCTGGCCCATCCCGATGGCGACCGCGCCCCGGCCCGTGTCTCGTCCCCGAGGGACTCCGACGGCGCCTACATCCACGACGTGAAGCACATGGTCCGCGAAGCCGGCGGCAAAGTCGTGTTCTCCGAGTGGGTCGGCACGCGGACATCGGGCTCGAGTCCGTCGCATGTGATTCTCGCCGAGCCGTCCGAAGACAAGCCCTGACCCGTTCGCGCCGTCCCAAAAGCGGACACTTGGGCGGCCGGAAACTCGTTCATTTATAATCGGTTCTGTATGGCATCGCACGTGCGCTAAGCTAACGCTTGGCTTGCCCGGGGAACCGATGAAATCGTCCGAGTCTCGTACACCATGTATCCTGATCGCCGATGACCAGCCGGACGTGCTGGAAGCACTGCGCTTTCTGGTCAAAGGCGAAGGCTACCAGGCGGAGGCGGTGACCTCCCCTCCAGCCGCAATCGACGCCGTCGAGTCGCGCGATTTCGATGCAGTCCTGATGGACCTGAATTACACTCGCGATACCACTTCCGGGCAGGAAGGGCTGGAGCTGCTGAACCGGATTCAGACGCTCGATTCCACCCTGCCGGTGATCGTGATGACCGCTTGGGGCTCGGTCGAGCTTGCGGTCGAAGCCATGCGGCGCGGCGCGCGCGACTTCATTCAAAAGCCGTGGGACAACGCACGCCTCTCGGCCATCCTCAAAACGCAGATCGAGCTCGGGCGGGCGCTGCGCAAGGGCCAGCGGCTGGAAGCGGAAAACCGCGCCCTGCGCGCCGAGCGTTTTCCGCGGCTGATCGCCGAATCGGCGGCCATGCGGCCGGTGCTCGATGTGATTTCGCGCGTCGGACCGTCCGACGCCAACGTCCTGATCACCGGCGAAAACGGCACCGGCAAAGGCCTAGTCGCGCAGACCCTGCACTCGGTGTCGCTACGTTCGACGCGGCCGCTCGTCACCGTCAATACCGGCGGGCTCGCCGAGGGCGTCTTCGAGAGCGAACTCTTCGGCCACGTCAAAGGCGCGTTCACCGATGCCAAGAGCGACCGCGTGGGCCGCTTCGAGATGGCCGATGGCGGCACGCTCTTCCTCGACGAGATCGGCAACATCTCGCAGCCATTGCAGGCGAAGCTGCTGCGCACCATCGAAAGCGGCGAATTCGAACGTGTGGGATCTTCGAAGACGCGTCGCGTGGACGTGCGAGTGTTTTCCGCCACCAACGCCGATCTCCACGCGGCGGTCAACGATGGCCGCTTCCGCCAGGATCTTCTGTTCCGCCTCAACACCATCGAAGTGCGGCTTCCGCCATTGCGCGATCGCCGCGAAGACATCTCGGTGCTGGCCGCTCACTTCCTGCGGCAGCACGCGGAGCACTACCGCAAAGCCCTCACGGGCTTCGACGAAGGCGCGATCAAAGCGCTGCTGGCACACTCCTGGCCGGGCAACGTCCGCGAACTGGACCACGCCGTAGAGCGCGCTGTGTTGATGGCGCAGGGCGACCAGATCCGCGCCGCCGACCTGGGCCTGCGGACGGGCAGGGAAGGGCCGCCGCGCCTGGAAGAGATGAGCCTGGAGGACGTCGAAGCGCTTCTGATCAAGAAGGCGCTGGCGCGTTTCAGCGGCAACGTGAGCCACGCAGCCAACGCGCTCGGGCTCAGCCGCAGCGCGCTCTACCGCCGTCTCCAGCGGTATGGGCTGTAATTTGTGGATCCCGTAGTCACCGTTTCACCCGAAGAGAAGCCGGCGCGGATCGGCTATGAAGGCCGCATCGTGCTGCTGGCGCTTCTCGCCGGGCTTCCGGCCGCGGTTGTCGCGCTGTGGCTGCTGTGGTCCGGCAGTTTCGAAGCGCGTACGCAATGGCCGCTGACGGTCCTGATCGTCGGCTGGTGGCTGTCCTTCGCCTTCGCGGTGCGCGAGCGCGTGGTATTCCCGCTGCAGACGCTTTCGAACCTTCTCGGCGCCTTGCGCGAGGGCGACTACTCGGTGCGTGGACGCGCGCCTCGCCCCGACGACGCGCTGGGCGAGGTCATGCACGAGGTCAACACACTCGGCAGCACCCTGCGCGAGCAGCGTCTTGGGGCCATGGAGGCCACCATGCTCCTGCGGACCGTGATGCGCGAAATCGATGTCGCGATCTTCGCCTTCGACGAGCGTGAACGGCTCCGCCTGGTCAACCGCGCGGGTGAGCGGCTGCTGGCGTCGACACCCGAGCGGCTGCTGGGCCAGACCGCCGCGGAGCTGAATCTCGAAGCATGTCTCGAAGGCCCCGCACAGGCGACCTTGCAGATGGTCTTTCCGGGCGGCGCCGGCCGCTGGGGCATGCGCCGCACGCGCATCCGCGAGCGCGGCCTGCCGCTTGAACTGATCGTGATCTCGGACCTTACCCAGGCGTTGAGCGAACAGGAACTGCAGGCGTGGCAGCGCCTGGTGCGGGTACTCGGGCATGAGCTGAATAATTCGCTCGCGCCGATCAAGTCGATCGCGGGAAGTCTCGTCGCCATCATCGCGCGGGACCCGCTGGCAGACGACTGGCGCGAGGATATGAAGCGTGGACTCAATGTCATCACCGCACGCTCGGAGAGCCTCAGCCGCTTCATCGGAGCCTACGCCCGCCTGGCTAAGCTGCCGCGCCCGCAATTGCAGCCGCTCGACGTGGGCCCGTGGGTGGGGCGCGCGGTCAGCTTCGAAACGCGACTGCCGGTGGCGGTAGAGCCCGGTCCGCCGATGACGGTGCAGGGCGATCCGGACCAGTTGGAGCAGGTGTTGATCAACCTGCTGCGCAACGCTGCCGACGCCTCGCTCACCACCGGCGGCGGCGTCCGCATCAACTGGCGGCGCGACGGCTCGATGCTTGAAATTCGCGTGGAAGACGACGGCCCCGGCCTCTCGAGTACCGCCAATCTGTTCGTCCCCTTCTTCACCACCAAGCCTGGCGGATCCGGCATCGGGCTGGTGCTGAGCCGTCAAATCGCCGAGGGACACGGCGGCGCGCTCATGCTCGAAAACCGCGTTCCCGGACCCGGCTGCGTGGCCCGTCTCCGCCTGCCAGGCTAACCAGCAGTACCATTACAGATTTCCCTTAACTAAAGACAACTCAACTTCGATCATAAAATCTCCAAAAATTGAAAGAGATTCAGAATTTCTTTTTGGAAGCGAGCCGAGCTATCAGGTATGGCGTCTCAAGAGAGTATTCCAGCACCGATCGCGCCTTCTTCAGTTGAGGAGACCGGTCTCCCGGAGTCTTTAATCGAGCAACTGCTGCTCAAGATTCTGTACTTCCGCGGCGAATTGTATGGTCAGGACCTTTCGAGGGCCATCGGGCTGCGCTTCAGCGTGATTGAAGGCGTCATCGAAGGCTTGAAGCTGCGGCACTTCATGCAGATCAAGCGGTCGCTGGGCATCAGCAGCATCGGCTCGCTCTTCGCCTTGACGGAGGCCGGCCGCGAATTGGCCAGGGAGCATCTCGAAGGCAACCAGTACGCGGGTCCGGCGCCGGTGCCGCTCTCGCAATATGCCGAGCGGGTCCGCCTGCAGCGTCCGGCCGATGGATGGCTCACCAAGGAGAGCCTCGCTCCCGCGTTCCGCGCCATGGTGCTCACGGAGAAGATCCTGGGACAGGTCGGACCAGCCGTCAGCGCCGCCAACTCGCTGCTGCTCTACGGCAAGCCGGGCGACGGCAAGACGTTTCTGATCGAAGCCCTCCAGAACCTGGACACCGAGCCGATCTACTTGCCCTACGCGCTCGAATGCCAGGGCAACATCGTCCAGTTATACGATCCGATCTACCACCACATCGTCGAGGAAGAAGAAGAGGAAGTCTCGGTGTTGACGGTGTCGGAGAACAAGTCGTTCGACCACCGCTTCGCCAAGTGCCGCCGGCCGTTCATCGTCAGCGGCGGGGAATTGTCGCTCGACATGCTCGACCTGCGATATAACACCAATTCGCGGGTTTACGAGGCGCCATTCCAACTCAAGGCCAACAACGGCATCTATCTCATCGATGATTTCGGCAGGCAGCGCGCTACGCCGTCCGAGGTTTTGAATCGCTGGATCGTGCCGATGGAACGTCGCGTCGATTACCTGAGTTTCATGAGCGGCGGCAAGATGACCGTCCCCTTCGAAGCCTTCCTGGTCTTCTCGACGAACCTGAATCCGGCCGATCTCGGCGATGAGGCCTTCCTGCGCCGCATCCAGTACAAGATGCTGCTGCCCGGGCCGGCCGAGAACGAGTTCATCAAGATCTTCGAATCCTTTTGCGCCGGCCGCAAACTGCCCTACACTCGCGATCTGATCCTGCGGTTTATCGAACGGCGTTTCCGGCAGACCGGCAAGCCCTTCCGCCGCTGCCACCCGCGCGACGTGCTCACCCACGCCATCAACCTGATGAATTTCGAGCGGCTGCCCTACGAGCTGAACGACGAGATTCTCGACCGCGCTTTCGACGGCTGCTTCGTGCAGGAGGAGCAGGGAACCGCGCCGCGCGAATCGGTGCTGGTTCCGAGCATGGCGGAAACCTGCGCCGACCACTTCGGCGACCAGACGGCGAAGATCCCCACCGCGTTCGGAACCTTGGTGTTTCTGGCTGGCTTCCGCGGCCGGGCGACGGGGCAGTATTACGATGCGGATTCCATCCGCCAATATGGCGAACAGGAGACCGTGCGCGTACTGCATCGCATGCACCAGCGGGCATTCACCGATTGGCTGATTCTCACGCCCGACCAGCGGATGCGCGACCTGGGCCGGTACATGGGCTCGGTCGACGCAGCCACGCGGGCGCGGTTCGAACGGAACGACGTGGTGAGCCTGCTGGCTCCGGCGGGAACACGGCCCGAGGAAGTCTCAATGTTCCTGCGCGATCTCGGCACCCTGCTGAGACCGTACGCCGCACCCAAGGCCGAACCGGCGCCATTGGCCGTGGTCATACCCGAAAAGATCGAGAAGATCGCGTAAGAGGGAAGGGCTGGCTGGAAGGCGGGGCGGGGTACTGCTCCCCTTCCGGCCGCCCCGGCCTCGCGGATCGGGAGCGGCCGTCAGGGAGCGGCGAAAGAGTCTACCGGTCTCCTACGAAATTCAGGAAGATCTGGGTCTGCGTTTCGACTGGAACACCATTCAGGATGGTCGGGCGGTAAATCCACTGCATAACCGCGTCGATCGCGGCGCGCTGCAGTAGCGGATGGCCTTTGACCACCTTGACTGCTTTCACTTTTCCATCGGCTCCGACAGTGGCGATCAGTTCCACGGTTCCACGAGCGCCGGCTTCTTTTGCCAGCCGCGGATATTCCGGATCTTTACGCCGCAGCAGCTGAGCCTGCTGAATCTGCCCACCCGTCTGCATGGCGGCCTTAGCCTGGACCGGCGTGGACGGAGCCTGCGTGCTGGCGGGCGGCGGCGGAGGCGGCGCGGAAGCGGGGCCGCCGAAGTTCAACCCGGCCATCGCAGAGCCCGAGCTCTCCTGCGGTAGCGAAGGCGCCGTCGGCAGGTCTGCCGGGCGCGTCGGCCGCAGGCGCTGCGCGAGCGTTTCGGTGCTGAAGCGCTTCAGCGGAGTTTTCGGTGTTTCGACTGCTTGCGGTGTCTCTTCAGGCGTCGCTGCGGCCTGCGCGGGCGAGATGGGCGTCGCCGCGGTGGGTGACGGCTTGCCCGCCGCCTGTTGTACCTGCGGCTGCGATTGCGTGGGCTGCTGCTGTGCCTGCTGCTGATCGTCGAGCGGTGACGGACGGTTCCTCAGGACGCGTACCGATTCGCTGGTGGTCCGCGCCTGGTCCGGCCCGGTGACCTCCATTTGGAACACGACGTCGCCCGTGGCAGGCGAGTATGAGATGCTGCCCGCGCCGCGCAGTTGGGAAAGTTCCATGTCCACGTTTTCGTGCTGTGTGCCGTCGGTGATTTCGAGCACCGCGTGGGTGGCGTTGCGGATCGCGGCGGAGTCGCGGTTCCAGGTCAGGACCAGTTCGCCTCCGCTCCGTTCCACGCGCAGAGCGAGCGGTGACGTATCCTGCACCTGTGCAATCGCCGGATGGCCGCCGTGGCGCAGGAAGCCGGGGTATACAAAAAGAGCGACGGAAGCTAGTACCAGCAGTGCGGCGGCCACCGCAATGATCACTACCTTGCCGCTGCGCGACGAGGAAGGTTCCGCCAGGCCCAACTCCGTCTCTTCCGCTGTGGGGGCCGCGGTCTTCGATTTGGCCAGGGCGCCGAAAGTAGGCACTTGCATCTCGCGTTCCACAGGGGCTGCGGAGACCGGCTCGGGCTTGATCTCAGGCTTGACCTCAGCCTTGATGTCCGGTTTTGGTTCAGGCTTCGGCGCCGGTGGCTCGGGTTTCGCCACGACAGGCTCGGCCTTGGCCACGGGCGCTTCGGGCTTTTCGACGACGGGTTCGTGCTTTTCGATGAGTGGTTTGGGGATCTCGATCGCCGGCGGGGCCTTCAGGGCTTCGGGCTCGGGCCTCGAAACTACCGGTTCGGATCTAACAATGGGCTCGGGCTTAACGATCGGCGGCTCGGACTTGACCACTGGCGGCTCGGCCTTCAGAGCCAGGGGCTCCGGCACGAGTACCGGCAGCAGAGGTTCCTCGACCATAGCTACCGGCGGCTCCGGAGCGGACTCGACCACGGCGGGCGGTGGCGGAGTGACGATTTCGCGGCGCGAGGCGATGGGCACGATCTGTGCCCTAGGCGTGGTCTTGGGAGCCGGGGCCGGGGGAGCTGCCGGGCGCGCCATGACCGGTTCGGATTGAGCGGCGCCCAGGCGGCCAACCAGCTCCGAGGTGCGGAACGGAAATTCGAGCCAGCTGTTCTCTGTGCGGATCGAGCCGTCTTCACGGAAGAAGATGCCGCCCAGGCTGGGCTTGCTTGCGAAGGGGCGGATGAGCAGCGCAATGCCATGCAGGGCGGGGAACTTGGAGTCGAGGAGCGCCACGTCGTCGGCGTCCATCGAAAGGCCCTTACGCGTGTGGCTGCGATAATAGCCCACCGCCGATAATCCGCTGCGGACGCCGGCCTCCATGACTTTCGAGAAACGCAGGATGTCGATATCCGACAGCCGGTAGAGCGGCCCGCGACTGTAGTCGCACACCACCGGGTCATAACTTACGACGGTGACCAGCGCCGGGCTGCCCGGCTCGACAGTTCCGAACAGGATACCGCCGACTTCCGACCCGCGTGAACTGAGCGAGCGGAAGCTTTCCACCGCTTCGTGCTCCAGCCGGTCGATAATATCGAGCGGGAAGCAGACCGAAAGCGGTTTCTGCGGGACCGTCCACGTGTAGGTCGGCTGGGAAGCGGTTGTTACATTAAATCGTTCTGCGCGGGCTGTCGATTCTGTCACTGGCTATCCTCCGAGAGAGGCGGGGCGCCTATTTAATCAGCCCTGATTCTAGCCGACGATCTTATCTTTATGGTACTAATTTTGGTTGGTATTAACCAAAGAGAGTGTGATTCTGGGGCTTGTTTCATGTGCTTCATTTCAAATCCAAGCCAATTTCAATAACGTTCGTTATTAGGGAATTATTTCCGTAATGACACCTTACTATTACCGCCGATCCGTCCTATAATTGCGCCTGAATGGCCGATCGGACGTGCATGCTGTGCGGGAAGCCCCTGAGCCGCATTCGGGTAGGCGGCGGGGAGGAGTTCTGTTCCCGCGAGCATCGTACCCAATACCGGTTGCGCCGCGGCATGGACAGGCTGCAGGAGGCGAACAAAGTTGCAAGCCTCATGCGCCGCCGCGAAACTCCCAAACCGATCGCCGTCTCTCCCATTGCCGACAAGGTATGGCGCGGCTATTTCAAAGCCCTGCCGAATGCGCAGCGGACGATTCAGCTGCCGCGCCGGACCGGCTGGAGCAAGCCGATGCTGGGGTTGCCCGCCGCGACCATCGTGACGGTCCATCCCTCCGGACATCCGCGCCGGGTAGAGAGACGCGCGGCCAACCCCCGATTTCATGGCGGTTCGGCCCTCGAATTGGAACTGCCTTCCCCCGGCGGGAAGAATCGCTGTGGACTTCCACAGGCGCAGGCCGTGATTCGTCCATCGGAGGCGCCGGCGTCTTCGGTAGAGCGGCGTCCGCTCGACGCTTTGCGCAGGGGCGAATCGCGCGAGGTGGTCCCGCCCAAGTCGGGTAAGATCCGCGCACGCAACGATGGCGCGGCGGCGGCCGAATTTCTGGCGGTTGCGCAGGATGTGTCCGAGGGTGCGATCCTCCGGGTATCGCGTGCCGTCGGCTTCCGCGTGACATCTCCGAAGGTCTTCCGCTTTAAGCCTGACGATCCGCGGCGTCCGGCGTTCGAATGGCCCAGGGTGCTCGGACACGGACCTGCGAGCACACCCGCGGCGTCGCGTCGCGAAGCGGCCGCGGAAGTCATCCCATTTCCCAAGCGCCCCATGGATTCGGATCATTCCTGGAGCCCCAAGCCCGATTTGGGACCCGGTATGCGGCCTCCCGAGGTACGGCAGGTAGCAACCTCGATCAAGGATTCGGAGGCCGCCGTCCGCATACAGGATTCCTACTGGAATCGCGACGACGATACCATGCGGCTGCCGGAACGAAGCCGCACTATTCAATCTCCGCACCTGTCTTCCGCGCTTCGGCTGATAGATTTGGCCAACCGCTCCGCCGCGCATGAAGCAGCTCCACGGGTTAGTATCCTCCCGTTCGGTTCCGGTGACGTTACTCTTGGCTACTCGGAAGAGGAGCAGTACATTCAATGAGCACTCCAGCAATGAGAAGTCCCATCCAGGCGGTTCGGAATCCCGATCCCGACACCACCAACAAAGGTTCCGGTTATCTCGCCCGCGCCGTGGCGATGCATCTGTCGGGCAAGCGCGACGAGGCACTCAAGCAACTTCAGCGTGCCGTCGCCGCGCAGGAGGCGACGCCGGAGATTTACCGCGCCATGGCCCACATCCTCTTCGAGGTCGGGGACTATCGCGAGGCCGCCAAGGCGTATCGGACGCTGACACAACTGAAACCGCAGTACGCCATGGGGTGGTTCAACCTGGCGGTCTGCCTGGAGCGCATGAGTTCGTGGGAGGAAGCGGCACAGTCCTTCCACCGCGCCTCCACGCTCGATTCGAAGAACCTGGATGCGCACCTCGGCCTTGGTGTCTGCCACCTGCGGCAGGAAGATCCCAAGTCCGCGCTGTTCGCTTTCGAACGCTGCCTGGAACTGGCCCCCTCGCATGAAGACGCCGCCTTCGGCAAAGCTGCCTCGCTGCAATCGCTCGGCCACCCGGACGAAGCGGCGACGATGTACGAACGGATTCTCGACCGCAACCCGGAATCGGAAGAGTCGCTGGCCAACCTGGTGCTGATCGGGATGTCGAAAGAGGATTTCGACATGGTGCGCGAGTATTCCGAACGGCTGCTCGAGCTTCGCCCGGATTCGACCGTGGCGCTCGAAGGGTTGGCGTCGTGGGCATCGGCCGCGGGTGAGCACGGGCTCACCGCGAAATTCTGCACCCTGCTGGTTTCGGCCGTGCCGGCGCATTTCGAAGGCTGGTTCAATCTCGGCCTGGCGCACCAGAAATCGGGACGCTGGGAGCAGGCGGAAGAGGCTTACGAAGAGGCCCTCAAGATTCGCTCCCGCTCCTGCGAAACGCTGACCAATCTGGGAATTGTGCGCGAACATCGGGGCGATCTGCTGGGCGCGCGCGCCGCTTACGATAAGGCGATGCAGGCCGACACCGCGGCCGCTGGCGCCGCTGTGGAACGTAGCCCTGCTGCTCGAGCAATCCGGACAGCCCGAAGAGGCCGAACGCTGGTACCGCGCAGCTTCTCGACAAGGCTCCGAAAGAGGAGGAGGCCCGCTTCCGCCTCGGCTACCTGCGGCTGCAGCGCAGGATTTCCGCGGCGCCCTGGAAGCCTTCGAAGGCTGCCTGAAATATCGCCCGAATTGGCCCGAAGCGCAGGCCAACCTGGCGCTGGCCTACGGTGGACTGGGCGACCGCGAGCGCGCGGCGATGCTCTACGAAAAGATCCTGGAATCCGATCCGAAGTCGGTGGACGCGATGCGCGGCATGGCTTCCCTCGCGATTCAGTCGTCCGACTACGATACCGCGCTCGAATATCACGCCCGCCTGATCGATCTCGGCGAACGCTCGCCGGAGATCCTTTACAACGCCGGCCTGATGTACGAAAAGAGCGGCCAGTCCGACCGCGCCATGGGCCTCTATCGCGAAGCCCTTGCGCTGCAGCCGGACATGCCCGAAGCACTGCTGAATCTCGGCCGTTTCTCGAAGCCGCCGGCCGGTCGGCGGAAGCCCGCGACTGCTGGAGCAAAGCTCTCGAGACCGAGCCCGCACTGGCGCAGGGCTATTTCGGACCCGCGATCGACTAATTCCCGGGCGTGTTCTAGGCCGCGGCGGCTTTGCCCAGATGGGCGAGCATGGCGGCGCGAGCGGCATCGACGAATTTATCGAGCCGCTCGCCCGCCATCCCGAACTCCAGCGTGCCGTAGCCCTGGGCCGGCAGGCGGCAGATGCTGCCCTCAAAGCGGTGGATCATCTCGTTGTCGGCCGCGCCCGTCATCGTATCGACGAGCCGCGACACCCGTTTCATCACCCGCAGCCTGGTAATCGGCAGCGGCGTCTGGTTGGTCGCCGGAGCGCCCGGAACCGGCAGCTTCTCATCGATCATCAATCCCAGATTGCCCGCGGCGTTCGCATCCGTGTCCCCCATGAAGGCGCGGACGTCGTCGTCGTTCGAGGCGATCAGCCGGATCGGAAAGTTCGAAAGCACGCCGCCATCGACAATTGTGTTTCCCGTCTTCGTCCGGCCCATGTAAGTCCCCCAGGCCTCCTGCCAGACGACCTCCTGCCATACGAACGGAATGCTCATCGACATGCGCACCGCATTGGCCACCGGCACTCCCGGCGCCGTCCGGCTATTGAGCACGAGCATCTCCATGTCGCTGGTGTCCGAGGCCACTACGGAAAGGTCCCGCCCGGTCTTTTGCGCAAAGGTTGCCAGCGTATCCTCCGGCTGGATGCCCTTGGCCGCGAGCTTCTCCCGGATCCATGCCAGAAACGTCCGGCCGGAATAGAATCCGCCGCATTCGGTGAACGAGAAAATCCGGGCATAAAGCGAGTTGCGGAGCAGTTCCCCCATGAGCCGCTGATCGAGGCTGCTCTCAAAGGCCTTGGGCACGAACGGCAGCTTGATCTCTTGAAAGACCTGCCTGGTGATGCTCTGATCGCAGACCGTCTGCGGGAAATCCGCGGCCTGCGGAATGTCCATGAAGCTGCTGAAGCGCGGCGTGCCGTCGGCCTGCCGCTCCATGACCGCGTCCATCATGTCCTTGGTGTCGTAGCCCGCCGCCAGCAGAGTCGCCGTGATGGCCCCGGCCGAGGTTCCCACGAACCGCCGGATCGAATGCCCCTTCTCCTTGAGCACTTCCAAGGCGCCCACGAACGCGACGCCTTTGGCGCCGCCACCTTCGAACACCGCATCGTATAGAGCCATCGTTCCCTCCTGGAGGGTCAATATATCATCAGAGCAGAGCGAGTTTACGCTGGATCGCGCCGGTAACTCGCGCGTCCGCGTCGCCGACAAACATGTTGACTTCCGAGCGGACTCCGAACTCCGGCAGATAGACGCCGGGCTCGATCGAAAAGCAGGTCCAGGGGGATCACGCGGCGCTCGTCGTGGTTTTCGAAGTTGTCCATGTTGGCGCCGTTGCCGTGGACCTCGGTGCCGATGGAATGGCCGGTGCGGTGCGTGAAGAAGCCGGCGTAGCCGCGGCTCTCGATGTAGCCGCGCGCCGCATCGTCCACATGGTAGCCGCACAACGCCTCGCCCGCCGCAACGCCCTTCGTCACCCGCTCGATCGCGGCATCCCGCGCGCCCGTGACCGTTTCGAAGACGCGCTGCATGGCGTCCGGCGGATCTCGCCGAGGAAGTGCGTCCACGTGATGTCGTAGTACACCGCCTCGGGCTGATCGAGCTTCGCCCACAGATCGAGCAGCAGCAGGTCGCCCATGTGGATTTCGGCGAATCGATTCGCGGTGGGCTCGTAGTGCGGATTCGAGGCGTTGCTATTGACTGCCGCAATCGGCCCCTCGTCGGTGACCATGCCGGCCCGCGTGAATTCGGCCCGCACGAAGTTCTTCATGTCGAGTTCCGTGACCTTGGCGCCGCTGCGCAGGCGCTCGAGGACCAGCGGAACGCCGCCTCGCGCACCGCGTCGACGCGCTTGCCTGCCTCCAGGTGCGTTTCGAGTTGCGCCGGCCGTCCAGCGCGCTTCGAAGAACTGGATCAGTTCGGCCGAAGTCACCACGTCTACGCCGGTGCTGCGCACCAGTTCGATGGTTCCGCCATCCACCATCGAGATATACGGGATCGCACAGTTCGGCGAATACTGCATGGCGACCCGCTTGAGCGCCGCCGTAATCCGGCGCAGGCCCTCCACCTGTTCCGGCCAACTCGAGTAAGGAATCTTTTCGCCGGGAAGGGAAGCGATCATGCCGGGCTCCACCCGGTGCTCCAGACCGCGCGGTTCACCGTTCCCGGGAATCAGGTAATACCAGCGACGGGTCGGCGTGCGCGGCGGCTCGAATCCCAGGACCCGGTAGGCCAGCGGGTCCCGCAGGTGATGGTCGAAAAACAGCCAGCCATCCAGTTTCTGCGTGCGCAATTCCTGCTGAATTTTCTCCAGTTGCATGGCAGACTTCAGTCTACCCTGGAGTACACTCGTCCGAGGAGGAGAACCATGAATGTTACCGGCCGCAGGCCGTTCCTCGCTTCCGTGATCGGCAGCCTTGCCGCTTTGCCCGCCCTCGCACAGCAATCCGACGCCCCGCGCTTCGTGCCCAAACAGAGCGACCGTCCCACCCAGCCCACTGGCGACGAGCCCGGTTTCCGCCCGATCTTCGATGGCAAATCGCTCGACGGCTGGGAGGGCGACCCGAAATACTGGCGCGTCGAGAACGAATGCCTGGTCGGCGAGATCACTCCGGAGACTCTGCTGAAAAGCAATACGTTCATCATCTGGCGCGGCGGCAAACCGAAAGATTTCGAGCTCAAAGTGGACTACCGCATCACCGAAGGCGGCAACAGCGGAGTCAATTACCGCAGCGTCGTGGTGCCGGACCGCGTCACGCCGTCGAACCGCTTTGCCATGCGCGGCTACCAGTTCGATATCGACGGCCGCAATCGTTACACCGGCCAGAACTACGAAGAAAAGGGACGCCTCTTCCTCGCTCTTCGCGGCCAGATGACTCACGTGCTGGGGACTCAGTTGCCCATCGTCAGCGCGTCGACGGGCGACATAGAGCAGTTGGCCGGCTTCATCACCAGGGACTGGAACCCGGTCCACATCATTGCCCGCGGGAACATCGTGATCCACATCCTGAACGGCCACCTCATGAGCCAGGTGATCGACGACGATCCGGAAGGCCGCATGCTCGAAGGCGAAATCGGAGTGCAGGTGCACGTGGGGCCGCCGATGAAAGTGGAGTACCGCGGGTTCCGGCTGAAAACGCTGTAGCGTGCGCATTCTACAATTGGAGTTCGATCCGCTATGTCGAACTCCCGTCGATATTTTCTGAGCCGTGCCTCAGCGGCGCTCGCAGCCCTCTCCGCGGCCTGCCGTAAACCACCTGCCGAATCCTCCGCCGCGACGCCCGGTGCGCCGCCTGCGTTCGGCACCTCGCCGGATTTCGGACCGCCGGTATCGCCCGGGACCTTCTCCGAGGCGGAAAAGCTCGTGCAGTTTCGCTTGCGCCCGGCGAGCGCCAGATGGCCGCCGGCAATTGGCGCAAGAGCATGGCCGCTCTTTACGAGCGCCGTGCCGGGCCGCGCAAGTTCGCGCCTCCGGCCAACGTGGCGCCCGCCACGCGCTGGGACCCGATGCTTCCCGGCCTGCCCGCCGCCGCCCCGCGACCGGTTCGTGCGCACTCCGAAAGCGGCCGACCCGCTTCCGGCAAACGACCAGGACATCGCCTTCGCGCCCGTCACGCAGCTCTCCCGCTGGATCGAGACGCGCCAGCTCACCTCCGAGCGGCTCACGCGCATCTACCTCGACCGCCTGGAGCGCTTCGACCCGAAGCTGCGCTGCGTCATCACGCTGACCGCGCGATCTGGCGCTGGCGCAGGCCAAGCAGGCGGACGCGGAAATCGCCGCCGGAAAGCTATCGCGGCCCGCTGCACGGCATCCCCTGGGGCGCCAAGGACCTGCTCGATACCGCCGGCATCCCGACTACTTATGGCGCCGAGCCGTTCCGCAATCGCGTGCCCGGCCAGGACGCCGCCGTGGTGAAGCGGCTGCACGAGGCCGGGCGCCGTGCTGGTTGCCAAGCTGAGCCTGGGCGCGCTGGCGCTCAACGACATCTGGTTCGGCGGCCAGACCATGAACCCGTGGCTGCTGGAAGAAGGCGCGTCCGGGTCGAGCGCCGGCCCGGGCGCCGCCACTGCCGCGGGACTGGTGGGTTTCGCGATCGGCAGCGAGACCGGCGGCAGCATCGTCAGCCCCTCCATGCGCTGCGGCGTCACCGGCCTGCGGCCCACTTATGGCCGCGTGCCGCGCACCGGCGCGATGACGCTCTGCTGGTCGCTCGATAAGCTCGGGCCGATGACGCGCGGCGTGGAAGACGCGATGCTCGTGCTGCACGCCATCTCCGGCCCCGATGCCGGGCGATGTGGCCAGCGTGCCCAGCCGCCTCGATTTCGACGCCGCCGCGCCGGTCGCGCGGGCTGCGCGTCGGCTATTTTCCCGGCGTGGATGAAGGAGAGCCCCGGCCACGGATGTGGACCGCGCCGCGCTCGAGACGGTCGCGCAAGCTGGGCATGGTCGCCGGTGGAAGTGTCGCTTCCCGACTGGCCGTACGACTCGCTCAACCTGATCCTCTTCGCCGAAGGCGCCGCCGCGTTCGAGGAGCTCACGCTCAGCGGCGGTGGACCAGCTCAAGGCGCAGGTGCCCGACGCGTGGCCGAATCTCTTCCGCCAGTCGCGCTTCCTCTCCGCCGTGGATTTCGTGCAGGCCGACCGTTTGCGGCGCAGCGTGGCGCAGGAGATGGCGCGCGTTTTCTCGCAGGTGGATCTGCTGCTGGTGCCCTCGCTGCGCGACGAAATGCTCACCATCACCAACTTCACGGGCCATCCGTCGCTCACGCTGCGCGCCGGTTTCGTCGAAGTCTCCGAGGCGCGCAGCGATTGGGCGCCCGATCCGGCGCATCCGCTGCCGAAGTTCTCGCCGCCGCGCCGCGTGCCGCATGGCGTTACGCTGATCGGCAGGCTGTTCGACGAGGGCACGCTGGGCAGCGCCGGCCTCGCGCTGGAGCGCTCCTGGAACGTGGCCGGCGAACGGCCGCAGGGCTTCTAGCGATAGGACCCCCACTCCCTTACGCTCCTGCCCAATCGCCCAATTCAGATGATGTCTTCAACCTGAAAGTTGGTTGCAATATGGTTTCGAAGACTCTGCCGCGCCTTGGCGACGGCGGAAGCGCACTCTCCCATTTTGCTGCTCAGATCATTCAGGTCATCCTGGTTGTCGAGACGGAAGGCGCTCTCAACCTGCCCCTGCCAGGCCCATGGATACTCGGGCTCAAAGATTCGTTTCGGCCATTCGTACAATGTCACTATCCAGTTCGATCCCGATACTGTAGAGCACCATAAAGAAACCACCATCCGTTAGCCATGCTTCCGCAAGCAACCGGGCAGTCTCTTCGTCAAAGATCCCGAGTGCTCTCAGTTTTTCAGGTTGTTTCATGGCGTGATTGAGATCGAAAGTGTCCTTGCCCATGAGCTTTTGAAGCGTCCAGGTTGATTTCTGAAGGGTCTCGATCTCTTCGGAGAACATGATAGAAATGTACTCTCTTTTCGAAAAGGTACGCCGCTCCGGCGGATGGGGGCCGAGTTGCGAATACGACACGTCCACGGCACTCTCCGTCGATAGGTAGAAAGGAACTGACTCCATGGGGGCGCTCGTAGTGGGCGTGGTTCAAAGAATTCCGCCCCTCGATCGCCGAAAATATGGACGATCTTCTCCATCCGCCTCAGACTGGCTTCGATTTCGCCCATCGCTGAATACGCCTCGAACAGGATTTTTCCCCACTGCTTCTTGCGGGATTCGGAAGAGCGGACCTTGAGAAAAATATCGACACTTTTCGATATGACAGCCGCGATCGTACTTATCACGCCCTCACCGTAGCAATTGGCGCTCGTGTAGTGCGGCGCAAATAATGCAGACTATCCGCGCACACTGCAAAGCGGGGACTGGCTTCGAAACTCCCGCAGTTTGGGAGTTTCGTAGCCTGTCCCCGGTTTGCCCGTCCCCGGTTTGCCGAGACGCTTACGCAAGAGTGATAAGACGCGTGCGAAATGCAAAGAGACCTCGCGGTCAGAGACGTAGACCAGCGGAGTTAGTGCGCCGCCGCCATTTGTGCTTCGAGCGCCGCCTGCTCGACGCCTTCGATCTCCACCAGCTTCATGCGCCCGGTGGCGCCGCTCACGATCCGCACCCGCGATTTCGCGAACGCCCGCCAGTTCGGCGAAAAACGCGCACGCACTCTTCGTTCGCCTTGCCGTCCACCGGCGGCGCCGCCAGATCGAGCTTCCACGCCTCGCCGAGGCGTGCCGGTCACCGCCGTCCGCCTGGCCCGCGGATGCACCTTTACCGTGATACGCGCCATTCCACCTTCGCCCTCAGGTTCGCGACTCCCGCCGCCACGCGCGTATCCACCACTTCGAACGCGACGGCGTCGTCCAGCCAGTCGTGGCTCGATCCGTCGGCGTTCTGCGTGGCCACCGTCAGGGTGTACTGCTGCGGCGTGAGCCAGCACTCGATGCGGAAATCCACCTCCAGTTCGTCGCCCGGCCTCGAAATCGCCCAGTTCCACATGTTCGATGCGGGTGTTGGTGCCGTAGACGTCCATGCCGATGCGCGTGCGGATCAGGATGCCCACCATCGGGTCGGAGATGCGCGCGGTGAAAGCGCGAGCGCACCCGCACCGTGATCGGCTCGCCGCTGGCCACCGAGTGCCGCCGCGCTCGCCGTGCTGCGTTGAGCAGTTCGCACTCGAAGAATCTCGCTGGCGCCATCGCCGTGGCGGAAGCTGGCGCGCACGCGGTCTTCCTTCTCGCGCTCCGGATTCCTGGCGTTCGAGCACCAGCCCGATGTAGCGGTTGATCACGTCCTTCGGCGCGCCCTCGCGCTGCGATGCGCCCGTTCAGCAGCAGAATGGCGCGGTCGGAAAGCTGCTTCACCAGCCCCAGATCGTGCGAGACGAACAGCACCGTGATCTTGCGCTCGCGCAGTTCCTGGAATTTGCGCACGCAGCGGTTGGCGAAAACGGCGTCGCCCACCGCCAGCGCCTCGTCCACGATCAGGATCTCGGGGTCCACGTGGATCGCCGTGGAAAATGCCAGCCGCACGTACATGCCGCTGGAGTATTCCTTCACCGGCCGCTCGATGAATTCGCCGATCTCGGCGAATGCCTCGATCGAGGGCATGGCCTTGTCGATTTCGGCGCGGCTGAGCCCCATGATTTCGCCGTTGAGATAGACGTTCTCGCGCCCGCTGAATTCCGGATTGAACCCGGCGCCCAGTTCCAGCAGCGCGGCGATCCGCCCGCGCGTCACCACGCGCCCCGTGGTGGGCTGCAGGATCCCGCTGACGATCTGCAGCAGCGTGCTCTTGCCGCAGCCGTTCGGTCCCACCAGCCCGAGCATCTCGCCCTTTTCGACGAGAAGCTGATGTCGCGCAGCGCCCAGAAATCCGTATGGTGCGCGCCAGCGCCGGGCAGCATCTCGCGCAGCCGGTCCGAAGGGCGGCGATACAGGCGATAGAGCTTGGAGACGTTCTGGACGAGGACCAAATCCGATTTTACCGTGCCGGCCGCGTCTACTCGTCGCGCAGTGCCGCGGCGGGGTCGATTGCGGAGACCCGCGAGGCCGGAATCCAGCAGGCCGCAATCCCCACTACCGCCAGGATGGCGGGAACTACCAGGAACGTGGTGAAGTCCCAGGCATTCACTGCGAACAGCATGCTCTGCACAGACCGGGCGACCGGAAGCGCGGCCAGGAGACCCGCGCCGAGACCTGCCGCCACCAGAGAGCCGCCTTCCCGCAGCACCATCCGGCGCACATCCCAGGCGGTAGCGCCCAGGGCCATCCGCACGCCGAATTCGCGGACGCGCTGCGTCACCGAGTAGGAAATCACGCCGTAGATCCCCACCGAAGCGAGCAGCAGGGCGAGGGCTCCGAACACCGCAAGCAGTCCAGCCGAAAGCCGCTGTGCCCAAAGCGATTGCTGCAGCGTCAGGCTGAAAGGTTCGGCCTGCAGCAACAGGTTGCGGTCGAGCGGCTGCATGCGGCGGCGGACCTCATTGGCTGCCGCCGACGGGTCGCCCCCGGTCCGGAAGTAAACCACGGCAGTCGGGAAGTAATACTGCACCAGGGAAAGATAGATCAGCGCCCGGTGCTCCTCGCCGATCGCCTGGTAGCTGGCGTTGCGCGCGATCCCCACCACTTGAGCCGAAAGCGGGTCGCCATAAAAATGCAGGATTTTGCCGATGGCGTCCTCGCCCGGCCAGAAATGTGCCGCGGCCGCTTCGTTGACGATCGCGACTCGCGGCGTGGTCTTGGTGTCGGCCGGGCTGAAATCGCGCCCGCGCTCAAGCGGCAGGTGCATCGTGCGGAAGTAGTCCGGCGAGACGACGCTGGTCAGAATCGCGCGGCCCAGATTGGACGAAGCACCCTCTTGCCCGTCGAGCAGCACCGTGCGTGCCGCCGAAACCTGCATCGGGCCGTCCTTCGAGAGCGCTGCGGAAGTGACGCCGGGCGTCGCAGCCGCGAGATCCAGCACCTGCTGCTCATACAGTCGGCCGTGCGCTTCGTCGTACTCCTGGCCGGCCAGGTTGAACGCTACCAGACCCACATGCGAAGGGTCGAAGCCCATGTCGATGCCCGACGCGCTCCACAGGCTGCGCAGGAACAGGCCGGCGCCCACCAGCGCGATCACCGAGAGCGCCACCTGGCCCGCCACCAGGAGTGCTCGTAAGCGCACACGTCCGGGTGCGGACGACCCCTGGCCCGTGCGCTCTTTCAGGTCGGTGGCGAGGTCGGCCCGGGTGGCCCGCAGCGCCGGTGCGAGGCCGAAGAGAATGCCGGTCGCGAACGCCACCACCAGCGTATACACGAGGATCGGAGTGTCCAACTCGAAGCGAGAAGCCGGCATGTTTGAACAGCGGCGGCCGCATGGCCCAAAGGAGGTCGCGGGCCCATTTCGCCAGGAGCAAGCCGGCAGCTCCGCCGAGCAGCGCCAGCAAGCTGCTCTCGATGAGGAACTGCCGCATCAGTTGCCAGCGGCTCGCACCCAACGCCAGCCGTACGGCGATCTCTTTGCCGCGGTTGGCGGCACGCGCCAGCAGCAGGTTGGCAACGTTGGCACACGCGATCAGAAGCACCAATCCCGAAACGATCATGAGGACCAGTCCCGCGCGCGACACCTTTTCGCGCTTTTCCGCCGCCATGGTGTCCACCGCAGCTTCCGACAGGCGGATGCGGCGGCCGGCGTTGTCCCTGGGATATTCGCGCTCGAGATCCTGCGAGAGCACCTGCATCGCGGCCTCCGCCTGCGGCGCGCTGACGCCCGGCTTGAGCCGCCCGGCCACGGCGAACAGCAGGGCCCTCCGCTGGTTCACCCAGGCCACGTTCGGGTAAAGGTTGTCATACATCGTGATGGGCGTCCAGACGTCGGCGGCATAGAGAGCGTCGAGACCGCGGAACTCGGGAGGCGCCACACCGACGATGCGATAGGCTCGTCCGTTCAGCGTGATGGATTTAGAGGTCACCTGCGGATCGCCGCCATAGAGACGCAGCCACAGGGAATAGCTGATGACGGCCACCGCGTGGGCTCCCACCGCGGCGTCCTCTTCCGGAAGAAAACCCCGGCCGATCACCGGGCGCACTCCCAGGGTAGGGAAGTAGTTGCCGGAAACCAGTTGCCCCATCAGTAACTGCGGGTCGCCATGGCCGGTCAGCGTGACCGTGACCGCGGAATAAATCAGGAGCGAAGAGAAGACCGCGTTGCGATCACGATATTCCTTGTAGTTGGGGTAGGAACAGAGAAGCAGCCCCGGAATTCGGGGGTCCGTCGTATGGAGAGTGACCAGGTGGGCGGGATCTTCGACTGGCAGGGGGCGCAGGAGGATCGCATGCATCATCGAGAAGATGGTGGTATTTGCGCCAATTCCGAGAGCCAGGGAGAGCACCGCTGCCACGGCAAGTCCGCGGTGCCGGGCGATTGCGCGGATCGCGTATCGCAGGTCTTCCCTCAAACCGGTCATGGTAATTGGTTAGAGTAACATCGCTGCATTCCAAGGCCAATCTCGCACGAGGGCCCTGTTATACTTGCACTTTCCGTGTTCCAGGTGATTCCGATTCTCTTTGGTGCGGCCTGCACTCTGGCGACGTGCGGCGCATTGGGCAGCATCCTGCTGCACCGCCTCTCCATCCGGCTGTGCCGGGAAGAAGCGGCTCTTTTTTCATTCCTTGCCGGTTCGGCTTGCCTCCAAGTGGTGATATTCACCCTTTGTTCGTTTCATGGCGCACATTGGGAAGTCTTCATAGTCCTGGCAGCCGCGGCGATCGCGGGGGCGATCCTCTATGGCCGGAAATTCCCATCCAGGAAGAGGTTGCCGGGGCTTCCGAAACTCTGGATGGGCGTATTCCTGGTAGTTTACGCCTGTTTTTTTACGATATATCTCGCGAACGCCATGGCTCCCGAAGCGAGTCCGGACGGGAGCGGCTACCATCTCGGGAACGTCTTCCGCCTCTGGCAGCAACATGGATTTGCCTGGAACTACCACAGCATCTACTCCCAGATGCCACAGGGGATAGAGATGCTTTTCCTCCCGGCATACACCTTCGGAGGGACCTCGGCGGCGGCACTGGTCCACTTCGCCTTTTTCTCGGCGCTGCCACTGCTGATGATCTGCTATGGGCGCCGCTTCGAATGCAGCAAAGCGGCCGTCTTCGGCGCGATCGTGGTTTACGCCGCCCCGGTCTGCGGCTTGGCCGGCACGTCGGCCTATAACGATCTGGCGCTTGCAACCCTGGTTTTTGCAGTATTTTATGCGATTCAAGTAAACTCTCAAGAACGACTAACTAATAATCTGATTTTAACTGGTTTATTTGTTGGAGAATGCTTCGCGCTGAAATATACCGGGGCACTTGCGGCACCGTTCGCTGTAACGCTGCTGTTTTGGGATTACGGCAGGAAAGCAGTGCGGCCGGTTCTCGTCGTGGCGATTGCCGCAGCTATCGTCGCGTTGCCGTGGGTATTGCGAAACTGGCTCTGGCTGGGGAATCCGGCTGCACCTTTCCTCAACACGTGGTTTCCGAATCCCTACTACACAACCGATCTGGAAAAGGGGTATCTGGCGGGCCTGCGGGAGTTTCCGCCATTCAAGCATTACTGGAATCTTCCCTTGGATTTCGTTCTATTTGGAAGAGTTCTTCCTGGATTCATCGGTCCGGCATTTCTGCTGGCACCGTTCGCCCTACTCGCGCTTCGCAAGCCGCAGGGCCGCCGGCTTGTTTTCGCGGCCATGGTGTTCGCCGTGCCGGTCTGGCTCAATGTCGCCGTGCGGTTTCTGGTGCCTTCGCTGGCTTTCCTGACCATCGCCATGGGAATCGGCCTGGCATGGGTAGAACCGGTTCTCCCTGCGCTGGCTGTCTGCCACGCGGTACTTTGCTGGCCTTCGCTCGTGACCTTATATTGCGCTCCGTGGGCGTGGCGCCTCGGGGGTGTACCGGTCCGGGCGGCGTTGCGTCTCGAGCCCGAGGCTCAGTTCTTGAAAAGCAGGCTGGGCGATTATGCCTGGAAAGAACCGATCGAGCGCTTGGTTCCAGCCAACGCCCTGATCTACACGGATGCCGGGCGACCGGAGGCCTACATTCACCGCACCCTGATCGTAAGCTACGAATCGACCCTTGGATTCCAGGCGCAACAAACCCTTTGGGCGCCTCTAGCGAATCCTGCCATGCGAGGGGCTTCGACACAGAAATTAAAAGAGTTAGGGTTCTCCTATCTGCTTGTGAATAATTCCAATCCCGCCGCCGCCGATCTGAAGGCCCACTCCGATCTCTGGGGGATCCGTCTCCTCGAGGAAGCCAACGGAGCCCGCCTCTATTCTCTGGACCGGTGATGGATCGCGGCCACCACTGGTGGTTTTCAGCCAGTAGCCAATTTTGATCGAAATCGATAACTTCCTTTATTTAAACAGCTTACAGTTTGGCCCCAGCCGTGCATTCCAGGGAACCGAAGTTCGGAGACTTGCGATGGAACGCTTTCGGAATTACCGGTTTCTGACGTTGACGGGAGTGGCCCTCATGACGGCCGGAGCGTTCGTCCCGGCGCATGCGCAGGAGCAGGACGATCTTCAACGAGCGGTAGCCAGAATCAGCCTGATGAACGGGGAAGTCTCGGTGCGTCGCGGCGATTCGGGCGACTGGGTGGCCGGCGTGATCAACGCGCCACTCCTCGCGGATGACCGGATCTCCACTGGTCCGAACTCCCGGGCGGAAGTTCAACTCGACTCCGCCAACGTCTTTCGGATCGGCGGAGGTGCGGAAGTCCGGTTGACCGAGCTGGAGTATGGCCGCTACCAGATGGAGCTGGCCCACGGGACGCTAACCTTCAATGTCGTAAGGCCATCCAGTGCAAATGCTGAAGTGGATACTCCGAGCATCGCGGTAAAACCGTCGAAACAAGGAATTTATCGAATCTCTGTGAATGATTCCGGCGAGACGGAAGTGACCGTCAGGGCAGGGGAGGTGGATGTCTACTCCGCCCGCGGTTCACAACCGGTCCAGGCCGGCCAATCTCTGCTGGCGCGCGGCAACTCATCCGACGCCGAGTTTCAGGTGGCCGCAGCGATTCCATATGATGATTGGGACCGCTGGAACGCGGACCGTGACCGGCAGCTCTCCCGGGTTGCCAGCTATCAATATGTTCCGCAAGGCGTTTATGGCGCCGAAGATCTGGATACCTACGGCTCCTGGCAGAATGTCGAGCCCTACGGATATTGCTGGCGTCCTACCGTGGGCGTCGGGGCAGGCTGGGCTCCTTACCGGACCGGGCGATGGGTCTGGGAGGATTGGTATGGCTGGACCTGGGTCAGCTACGACCCCTGGGGCTGGGCGCCCTATCATTATGGCCGCTGGTTCTGGAATGCCAACTCCTGGTGGTGGTATCCGGGAGTGATGGGCCGGCAGCACTACTGGTCGCCGGCTTTAGTGGCGTTCTTCGGATTCGGTGGCGGCGGAGGGATCGGCTTCGGTTTCGGCAACGTCGGCTGGGTTCCGCTGGCCCCTTACGAGGTGTTTCATCCATGGTGGGGCCGGGGATTCTACGGCAGCGGAGGATACATCAACCGAAGCGTGAATATTACGAACGTAAATATCACGAATGTTTATAGAAATGCGCGCGTCGCCAATGGTGTTTCGGGTATCGGGGCCGGGGATTTCCAAGGTGGCCGGTTCCGCAATATCCGCGGATTCCAGGGCGGGCAGATTCAGCAGGCCGGGCTGGTTCGCGGCCAGATGCCGCTGGCGCCGACCGCGCGCAACTTGAATTTCTCGAACCGCACCGTCGCCAACGTCCCGGCCTCGCGCGGCAACACGCAATTCTTCTCTCACCAGCAGGTGACAGGCGTGCAGCGAGTCCCGTTTGCGCAGCAGCAGAGGTCCTTTGCCCAGGCCGCACCCGCGGAGCGGTCCGCCGGGGGATTCCGGCCTCAAGAGTCGATGTCCAACACGTCGCCGCGAGGCGCGCAGAATCCGGGCGCGAATGGCTGGAGGCGGTTCGGAGGCGCTTCAGGAACGCAAACCCCATCGAGCGGCGGCAGGTCTCCGAATGCGGATGCCGGCAATCGAAGCGGCTGGCAGCGTTTCGGGACGCCTGCCCGGACGCAGAACCAGGCAGCGCCGTCGAGCCAAGGCAATGCCTCTGGCCGGTACAGTGGTTCGCGGTTCGTGGGTCAGTCGGAGAGGCAACAGCCTCTGCGGGTGAGTCCACAGGTGGTTCGACAGCGTGAAAACTTTGGCGCGCCATCACAGAGCGCGCCACGGTATCAGGCGCCGCGAATGCAGAGTCAGCCGCGCTCCTTCAGCGCTCCGAGGATGCAGAGCGCGCCCCGGACGCAGAGCGCCCCTCGCAGCGGCGGTGGGGGCGGCGGTGGCCACTCCGGGGGGAGTGCGCACGGCCGCAGGTAAAGTTTCGGGTTCCCGTTAGCAGCGTTTCAGTTTCTTCCCAATGGCCCGGTCCCATTCAGCAGGGACTGGGCCTTTTTTTGGCGGCTTGCAAAAGTTTACATAATATTCGTTATGTGAAGTGCCGTGAAGTGAGACGTCCACCCGCGCGATTGCGCGAATCGTCATAAAAAGCATCAACGGGACAGTGCGGAGGATCACCAACAGTAGGCCGTGGACTCAATCGAGCCGCTTGGCGGATCGGAATTGAGGACCAAGAAGGAGGCCATATGAAACACTCAGCAAGGGTTATCTCCCTTTTGATGGCACTCTCCGGCGCAGTGGTGCCGGCAGCGCTGGCGCAAACAGCACCAGCCCAAACACCACCAGCGCAGACGCCACCTGCGCAGACTAAGCAACCGGAGAGTTCCCACCCCAAAGCTAGCGGTGCGGCGAAGGGTGCTGCAATCGGAGCAATGGGCGGAAACGCGGCCAAGGGCGCCGTAATCGGAGCAGGCCATAGCCGCCGCGAGGAAAGAAGAGCGAACCGAAAGAAGTAACACCAAAGGAATCCGCCGCCGGCGCCGGATGGCGCCGGCGGGGCTGGATCTCAGCACCCCCGGGGTTCTAATGGAAACACCGGTTCCCTCGCGCGCCCTCCAAAAATAAGTCCCTCGGCATAGCCTCGCCATCCCGCCTTCCCATGGAGATCTGAGGGCACGAGGGGCCGCCGCAGAATGCGTTTTTGTTAGCGTATCACCACAGCATTCCGGGAAATGTATCCGGGCATGGACACCCGTGCTACGACGCGGCGCTCCCTGCTATTGCGCCTCTCCAAACCACAACCTCGAGAGTCCACAGGTATGCGAAAACTGTCGGAGATTGTTTTCAGTTTATGGTTGGTCAGCGTAGTCGCGAGCGGTCAGTCCACGGGCCCGCGTGTCATCAGTGAACCTGAATCCGAAAGCGTCCCCCCGGAGCCTCCGCCGGCTCTGCCGGTAGTGCAACATCCCGAGGGCTCCGGCAGCATCCATTGGAAATCGCTCGTCCGCGAGTGGTGGTCCTGGATCGCAATCGAACAGACCGAACGAATCCTCAGGGAGTCCAAGACCCGAGACCAACTGAGCGGACCTTTCTTCCGCGACTGGTTCACCTCGGTTTCTGATTACCATTTCGACAACTGGGACGACGGCGGCAAATACTTCACCTCATATCTCGCGCACCCGACGCAGGGGGCCGTCGCGGAGGCCATCTTCTGGCAAAACAACGACCACGTCCGGTTTTCCGAGCAGGATTTCCGCAGCCCCGTCTACAGGCACGCTCTTCTGGAGGCCTTCGCCTTCGCCACCGTCGATGCGGTGCTGTGGAAAGTGGGCCCCCTCAGCGAGTCCAGTATCGGGAATGTCGGCATGCCGGTTCACTGGTGGGACCAGGACTGCAAGTCGCTGCACATTCGCTGCGTCGACCGCACGGGCGTCAGCGATATGGTGATGAACGAGGTAGGAGGGACGGCAATCACCATCGGCTTCCAGTGGCTCGACAAGCACGTGCAGAAACGGATCGAAAACCGTGTGCAGAGCCGAGCCCTGATCGACACCACTCGAATCCTCACGAATCCGCCACAGTCGGTTGCCAATATTGTGCGTTTCCGGCGGCCCTGGTACCGTGATAACCGCGATGGGGATCGCCGATAGCCTATGCGAAACAGCCGCGCACCGCGGCCGTCATTGCCGGAGTACCGTGAAGCGGCTGATCGAGTATCCAAGCGCGCTGCCCATCACGACGTCCGAAAGGTAATGGACATTGAGCGTGAGGCGTGAGAATCCGACCAGCGAGGCCAGTCCATAGGCCGCGACCGGCACCCAGCGATGCTCTCTTCCATACCGCCGGGCGATGATGGTAGCGACGGCAAACGCTTCCATGCTGTGTCCGGAAGGAAAACTTCCATTTCCACGAATGTACGCAGTCGGTGACTTGCTGGTCACAAACCACCCGGCAGAGGGATAACTGATTGGCCTGAGCCGCATGGTGGCATCCTTCAAAACGGTCTGCACCAGCGCGACATCGGCCATCGCTTCCCCCGTGAGCAGCGCAGTGTGTTGCATCTTCGAGTCTTTGCGGATCAGCCCGGCTGCATAGAGGGAGGCCGCGGTCACACCCATGCCGATCGCCGCGCCGTTTCCCGTAACGATGCTTCTGAACTCATGAAATGTTGTCGTGCGGCGGAAGTATGCGGCCTCGGTCGGGTCGAAAAAAAAGAGCCCCGCTGTGGCCCCGGCAACCGCAGCGGTGGGCACCAGGTCTTGGCCTTGCGCCAGCCTGACGGGAAAAGTCCAAATATGCTTTTGATCGTCGACAAAGTTGTGGAACAGAAGCTTCCAGGAGACCGGCCGGTCAAAGTCCGAAGGCGCCGGTACGGCTGGTGTCGCAGTGGGCTCCGCCGGAGGGTCGGAAGGAGGAGCCGGAGCCGCTGAGGCCCGATCGGGTTCCGTGACTTGGGCGGATACCTGGCTCGGAATCCAAAAGGAGGCGATGGCCAAGCATACAACTGGGAATTTCTTGCGCGCGAACAGGAGGGTTACCGCAAAAAGCGAAAGCAAAAAAACTAACAACACCCGTTGACTGTATCTATACGCTCTTTATTGTGTCAACGATAAGAGGGTTACCGGTAGGCTTCGAACAACGCCCCCTCGGCCGGACCATGCTGTGGAGGGCCGCAGACGACTCCATCCTCCATTTCGATCAGCAGGCGGAAGCGCTCGAGGATCCGCGGACTCTCGAAGACGCCGCCAATGTACGCGACATAGATCGCATCGCCGGGATTCCAGAGCTGCGAGCGCACCGACATCGCGAGCAGCGCGAGATCCTGGGCAGCACGGTTCACGATGTCGAGCGCGACGGTGTCCGATTCTTCGGCGGTGCGGTCGACCAGGCGGGCCAGGGTTGCGACGCGAGAGCGCGGCCACTCGGGGCCGTAAAAACGGTGCAACATCTGGTTGGCGTCGACGGCACCGGTGGCTTCGAGCAACACGTCGTGCAGACGGGTCGGCGGACCCCAGCCTTCATGTACCCGGAGGGCGGCGCGGGTGGCCTGGCGGACGATGTCGAAGGCGCCGCCTTCGTCGCCGAAGACGTAGCCCCAGCCGCCGGCGCGGGCGGCACGACCGGAAGCGTTGCGGCCGTAGGCGATCGAGCCGGTTCCGGCGATCGTGATGATTCCCTGCCCCTCGGGCGTGGCGCCGGCAAGCGCGATCACGGCGTCGGTGGTGACCGATAGCTTCTCGGCGCGGATGATCCCGGCGAGGATCTCCTCCTTGTCATCCGGGCCGCCGCTCATTCCGAAACAGGCGGCTTCGAAACGGACCGTTGCCGGGTCCAGTCCGGCCTCCTGGCATGCAGCTGCCAGGCTTCCGGTGACGGCACGCTCCAGTTTGGCGCGGCCTTCGGCGGCTGCGGCATGGTTGCACGGACCGGCTTCGCCGGTGCCGAGGATGCGGCCGGTCTCATCGCCGATCACCGCGGTCGTGCCGGATTGGCCGCCATCGACTCCCAGGTAGAGTTTCATGGCAATTGGTAAAGTCTCGCTCCTTTATAAGCGCCTGCTTCGCGGATTCCCCAGGCGGCGGGATCGCGGTGCAGACCGGCCGCGCCGAATTCGCCGTCGAACAGCAGCAGGTAATCGACGCCGCGCTCTTTCAATAATCGCGCGGCTTCGCGGCGCAGGTCGGGCGCCGGCTCATTGCGAAATGCCGGCGCCGCGGAAAGTACTTGCCAGACGCCGGACGCGTCGCGGCCCTCCAGGCGCAACCCGAGTTGCGGTTGGTTGGGGGCGGTCTCGATCTCGAGCGTGTCGGCCGTCACGGGATCTCCGAAGCTCAGTTCGAATCGTTGGCCCGGATCGAGCGTGTCGCCGCATTTCCAGAAAGTCGCCAGGTGGCCGTCGATCGCGTTGGCGGCGTCCCACGGGAATGGGTCGGCCGAGGCGCGCCACGACGCGGCCTGCGGCACCTGGCTCGCGCCATCGTAGAGATGCAATTCGTGAATATACCAGACGTCGGTGCCGGAGGCGGTCTGGACGAGGCGAACGGAGGAAAGCGGCCGGCGGGGGAACGAAAAACGAATGCGCAGAGAAGGCATGAACTCGGGCACGAAGCCGCTCCACAGGAGGTCGCGGTCCACGATGTTGCCGGCGGCCTGGTAGGCGACCCGGACGTGGCGGGTGGTGTAGGCTTCGGGGATCGGCGTGAGGCAGAAGATGGTGGAACCGGGCGGCGTCAGGCGGTCGAGCATGCGGGCGGCGCCGTAGTCGGGCAGGTTCGATTCGAGGAAGCCTGGCTCCGGCTTGATGCGCAGCGCCTCACGGTACGGCACCTTCACGAGATGCCAGGCATCGGCATGGGCATACCGGCGGACCACGGATGGCCACGAGAGGGCCGCGTGCAGGATCGCGATCGCGACCAGGAGTGCCGGCGCCTCCGCCAGCGCGAAGGCCATGGAGAGAGCCACGAAAGGCAGCACGGGAATCAGGAAGCGCGTGCTGATGTTACTGAAGTAGTTCGCGCCGAACACGGCGGCCGCAAGCAGCAACTGGCGGCCTTCGCGCCGCCGCAACGACCACAGCGCGATGGGAGCCAACAGGAAGACCGGCCCGAGCAGACCCGAGAGTGACCCGTAGGTGGTCACCTGCAGCGGGATTTCCCAAAGGCTCTTCAGGTCGTAGTGCTGCAGGTGGGCGCGGTACTCGCGCTCGAAGGAAACGGTGACGTAAGGATTCGGAAACCAGTGGTTGAAGAATGGCGCGACCGGGTTCCCTACCTCGACCCAGTTCTTGGCGAGCCACGGCACGATCATCACGCGGCGAGCGCGGCGACGATCGCACCGTCGCGCCAACGGCGGCTCTTCCACAGCGACGAACGCGATGGCGTAGGGGACCGCGGTCCAGGCGGTGAGTTTGGCGGCATAGGCGAAACCGGCGGTGAGTCCGATGGCGACCAGCAGGCGCGCGGAGGGCCTCTCGGCCCACGTCTGCAGCAGATAGAAGAGCGCGAAGGCGATCGCGGCCGCCGCTACATCGATGTAGGCGCTGGTGCCATCGACGCCGACCACCGGGCTGGCGAACACCAGCAGCGCGGCGCATATCCCGAGCGTCGGGACGGCCGCGCTCGGCAGCATAGCGGTAGACCAGCCAGGCGAGCGCCAGGAGGAAGACGAAGTGCACGGTCGCGGCGGCGGAATGGCGTCCGAAGGCAGTACGCCACGAGATACAGCATCTCGACGCCCTGGGTCAAGCTGGCGTATAAGTTGTCGGTAATGCGCGGGAAGCCGTGCTCGCGGAGATAGCGCCCGACCAGGCCCAGATGATAGCGGCTGCCGTCGAAGCTGATCTCCGGGGCCATCGCATTGGCGAGATAGAGCACCGCGTAGACACCGAACAGCACCAGGAACGCGCGATGAACGCGAGGGAACTTTTCGCGCCAGACGAAATGGCGACGGGCCGCGACCAGGATGGCCGCGCCCATCGCCAGAAAAACCAGCGGGTACGCCAGACCCGTACAGCAAAGGACGAAGACCGCGAGGCTGACGGCGGCGGCGCCGGTGACGAATCGCAAGGCGGCGTCGCGGCAGGAATCGCCGAGCAGCAGGCTACCCGATGCCCAACAGATACTGGCGGTGAACAACGCCCCGAACAGGATGGCCAATGGCTGCAAGAGCCGATTTTAACAGGGGCCTGAAATGGCAAGAGCGGCCGGGGCTCGAACCCCGGCCGCCCGGATAGGCGGGATGCCTGTGGATTAGCTTTTCGCGGCGGGACGTTCCACTTGCAGGTTATTGGTGATGGGACCGAAACTCATGCCGGCGGACGCCGCGCGGATTCCGGCAAGCTGCTTATCCGCTTCCGTCGCGACTACACCGGTCAGCGTCACGCGACCGTTATCGACGAGGATATGGATCGGCGGCTGCGCCTGCATTCCGTAGCGCGTGAAACTCGGGAAGCCGTAGATGGCACGGGCTACCTGGACGCGCAGGCGGTCGTCGAAGCTCGAGAGCGGCGCGACCTTCAGATCATTGGTCACGCTGACGACCCCGGGTACGCGTTTCACGATATTGCCGATGTCCGACTTCTTGTACGGCTGGTTGACTTCACCGGTCAGGACCACCTGGCCGTTGGCTACATGGAAGTTCACGTCGTCCCAGATACCGTACTGCGGGTACATCCGGATCTCGTGCGTAATGGTTTTGGCGATGCCTTCATCACCCTTAGGCGCGGTAGGCTGATTGGGGGAAGCCATCAGCAGGCTTCCGGCCAGCAACAGACTCGTCAGAAGCTTTTTCATTGCTCTCGTTGTCCTCCTGCCTATATGAACGTGCGAACCGGCAAAGGGGTTTACGAAGCAGTGTAAATAGATTGTAAATCTGGAAAGGAAGAATTTTACGCGGTTTTGTCCTTGGCGTAGCAAAGCGAATTGAGGCCGCATTCGGCGCACTTCGGATTGCGCGCCACGCAGAGCGCGCGCCCGTGCAGGATGATCTGGTGGGAGAAAAGAATCCAGCGGTCGCGCGGAATGATCTTCATGAGGTCCTGCTCGATTTTGACGGGCTCGGTGTTTTTGGTGAGGTCGAGCCGCTGCGAGATGCGCTGCACGTGCGTATCGACCACCACGCCCGAAGCGATGCCGTAGGCGGTGCCAAGCACCACGTTGGCAGTCTTGCGCGCAGCGCCGGGAACGGTCAGGAGCTCTTCGATGGTGCGCGGCACCTGGCCGCCGAAATCGTTGACGATGCGCTGCGCGGCGCCGACGATCGACTTCGCCTTGTTGTTGAAGAAGCCGGTGCTGCGGATATCGTTGGCCAGCACCTCGGGCCGTACGGCGGCGAAATCCTTCGGCGTCGGGTACTTCTTGAAAAGCCCGGGGGTCACTTCGTTGACCCGCTTATCGGTGCACTGGGCGGAGAGAATGGTCGCGACCAGCAGTTCCCAGGGATTCGTGTGGTGCAGGGCACAGGTGGCGGCGGGATACATTTCGTCGAGGTGCTGAAGGATCCCGGCGATGCGCTCTTTGCGCTCGGCTGCGGTCTTCGGGCGTTTCACGTAAGCTCGTATTTGGTCATGCGGACGCGCCTTCTTCTGCTCGCCGCGGCGCTGATTGCTTTCGGCGCTTCGCTTGGTTCGGGCTTTCACTTTGACGATTATGCCATTTTCCAGGATCCGGTCCTTACCTCGCCTTCAGGGTGGATCGGAGTGTGGAGCCCGCGGCAGACGCGGCCGCTGACTTACTTCACGTTCTGGCTGAACTACCAGGTGGGCGGCGGCGATGCGCTCGGGTATCACGTGCTGAATCTGGCGCTGCACCTGGGAGTGGTCCTGCTGCTGTTCGAATGTTTGCGGCGGCTGCTGCCGGAAGCCACGGCTGCGTTGGCGGCGGCAATCTTCGCGGTGCATCCGATCCAGGCCGAGGCGGTGGATTATATCTGGGGCCGCGCAATCGTTCTGGCGACGCTGCTGGCGCTGGCGGCGTTGTACGAGTGGATCGAAGGGCGCGAATGGTTGGCCGTGATGTGGTTCGGGGCGGCGCTGCTGGCGAAGGAGGAGGTCGCGGCATTCCCGCTGGCGCTGGCGGTGCTGTGGCCGGAGAAGTCTGCCTGGCGGCGTCCGGCGTGGTGGACGATGATCGCGCTGGCTCTGGCGGCCGGCGGACGCGTCATCTGGGCGATGTCGGTCACTCCGGGGACGCAGGCGGGAATCACGCCGTGGAAGTATCTGCTGGCGCAGGGGACGGTCATTTTGCGATACCTGCGGCTGCTGGTGGTGCCGTGGGGATTCACAGTGGATCCGGATGTGCGGGTTCCGGCGGTCTGGCTGGGAGTGGCGGCGTGGGTAGTGGTGGCGGCGTTGGCGTGGGCGGCGTGGCGGTACTCGCGGTGGGCGCTGGCAGGCCTGGTGCTGCTGATTCCGAGCTCGACGATTTTTCCGGCGGCGGATCTGGCGGCGGACCGGAGGATGTATTGGGCGCTGGCGTTTCTGGCGGTGGCGGCGGCGCTGGCCCTGAGGCCAGCGATGGGCAGGCCGGGAGGCCTACCCTACTTGATTGTCGCGGTGCTAGCCGTGCTGGGATTCGTGCGAACTCAGGTGTGGATGACGGATCGCGCGCTTTGGACCGAGGCGGTCGAGCGCGCTCCGAACAAGGTGCGGCCGAAGATCCAACTGGCGCGATCGCTGCCGGCGGCGCAGGCGCTGGAGTTGCTGGCGAAGGCGGAGGCGCTCGACTCGCACGACCCGGCGGTGCCGGCGGAGATCGGCAAGACACTGCTCGCGGAGGGGCAGGCGGACGCGGCGCTGAGCGAGTTCGGACGGGCTCTGGCGCTCGACCCGGGCAACGCGCTCTACATCAACAATCGCGGAGTGGCGCTCGCGGCCTTAGGGCAGACAGACGCCGCCCGCGCGGATTTCGAGCGGGCGATCCAGGTCGATCCGAACCTGGCGGAGGCGCGGCAGAATCTGCTCAAGCTCCAGGGGCAGTGATCTGGATGTCGGTCGAGATGTTTTGCCAATCGGGCAGTTCGTAGATCTTGAGCTTGCTGTTCAGGGGCGCGGACATCTCTTTCGATTCCCACGGGCCCAGATTGCCGCTGAAGGTGAACGTGCCGGCCGCGTCCTCCTCGGAGCTGCGAGTTCGGCCCCAAACGGTGACGTTTCCAGCCAGGCCGGCGATTTCGGCGGGCGAGTGATTGGTCACCAGGAAGCGCACTTCGGTCTGCTTCTTGGCATTCTCAATGAATCGGACACCACTCACTTCGATGTACTTCTGGAGGGGGCTCACTTTGGCCCCGGGCTTCGCCGCAGGACTTTCCACGTTGACCGAAGGCTTGGTACTACTACCTCGCGCAGCGCCGACCAGCCAGTAGATTCCCGAGCCCAGGCCGAGGAAGGCCAGAGCGAAGACGAGAGTCATGGCCCAGGTGGGCAGCCCACCGCGCGCGGCGGGCGCCGGCGGCGGCTCGTAAGGCGAGACATGGACGTGAGCCGGAGGCGGCGGCTGCGGGGGCGCCGGAATGTAAGGAGGCGGCCCTACCGGCTCGGGTGGCGCGGGCGAACCCGCCGCCGCAGCGGCCGGCTGCGCTTCCTTCCTGCTGCAATCGGGGCACTCCGTAAAGGAGGGCGGTACTTCACGTCCGCATTGGGGACAGATCCAGGTAAACATGCGATCTTCTCACTTATAATGTACCGCTTAGCCGACGTCGCGGACGCCGATAAACGAATACAAACGGCCCGCGGCGTCTTTATCCCGACGAAAGGAGTGAAACTCGCCGGGCAGGCACATGGTGCACAAATTCGACGCGTAGATCCGGCCGGGCGTTACACCGGCCTCGGCCAACTGGCCACGATTGATGGCAGGAAGATCGAGGCGGCCCCTTCCCTGCCCTCCGAACTGTTCGGCCACTTCCGGCCCGACTTCGTAACAGCACGCACCGATGCCGGGGCCGATGGCGGCTTCGAGGTCGGCGGGATCGGTGCCGAATCGCGCGCGCATGGAATCGATCGCGTGCTGCGCGATGCGGGCGGCGGTTCCGCGCCATCCGGCATGTACGGCGGCGACGGCACGACGGCGGGAATCGACCAGCAAGATCGGGATGCAATCAGCCGTCTTGACGGCCACGACGGAGCCTGGGGAGTCCTCGAGCAAGGCGTCCGCCCGGCCGAGAATCCCGGTGCGCCCTTCGGCGGCGACACAGTCGGCGGAGTGGATCTGCTTGACGGTAGCCAGGTTGGCGAAGCGAGCGGGGACGTCGGCGTGGCGGGTGCCGAAGCCGTGGATCAGCCAATCGTAGCGATCGAATTCGGGAACGCGATAGGTGTGGGAATCCGGATAAAACACGTTAAACGGGGTTCTGAATCTGAGAGATGCGCACCTGCTGCTTAAAGTTCTCGAGCATCGATTCGTCGAGCCGGATTTCGGTGGGCCGCTTCACCAGGGTGGTCATCTGGTCGATTTTGTCCTGGAGCTTCATGAGGCCGTAGAAGAGGTTTTCCGGACGCGGCGGGCAGCCGGTAATGTAGACATCGACGGGTACGATTTTATCCACGCCCTGCAGCACGGCGTAAGTATTGAAGGGACCGCCTACGCTCGAGCACGCGCCCATCGAGATGCACCATTTCGGGTCGGGCATTTGGTCCCAGATGCGCTTCAGGACCGGGGCCATTTTGAGCGTGACGGTACCGGCGACGATCATGAGGTCCGACTGCCGCGGGCTGGGTCGGAAGACTTCGGCGCCGAAGCGGGCAATATCGAAGCGCGATGTACTGGCAGCGATCATCTCGATGGCGCAGCAGGCCAGTCCGAAGGTAAGCGGCCAGATCGACGAGTGGCGAGCCCAGTTGAACACATAATCGACGGAGGTGGTAACGACATTCCGCTCGAACTGGTTCTGGATAAAAGAAGACATGGTGCTTCACCCGGATTGTAGCACCATGATGCGTTTGGGCCGCAATTTCGGAGTACAGGCAGCTTAGGAG
The DNA here is from genome assembly GCA_963796675.1 of Terriglobia bacterium. Lineage (GTDB taxonomy): Bacteria > Acidobacteriota > Terriglobia > Bryobacterales > Bryobacteraceae > CAWCDJ01. Next base: position 943,986 of record CAWCMS010000002.1, on the reverse strand, counting down.
CGGCTGCTGGCTCGTCCGCCGCAAGGGTGGGGCAGGCCTCCAGGCCTGCCCAGGCGCGCGGTTGCGCGGCAACCGTGTCATGGTTGGATGCCATTTGTGCAGGCCAGGAGGCCCGCACCACATCGGTCATCTGGCCACTTGTTGAGAGTTAGTCGAGTCGCAGCGCTTCGACCGGATTCACCAGCGTCGCCCGGCGGGCGGGGACCAGACACGCAGCGGCGGCGACTACTAACAGCACCAGGCTCGCGGCAGTGAAGGCCCATGGGTCGCGGGGACTGATTTCGAACAGCAGGCTCGCCAGATAGCGTCCGACCAGCAGCGCGGCGATCGCTCCCATCACCAGGCCGGAAACGACGGGCGCCATTCCCTGCCCCAGGACCATGCGCAGAACGTCGATACGCGAGGCTCCCAGCGCCATCCGAATGCCCATCTCCGGGCGGCGGCGAGCAACCGCGTACGAGACGACGCCGTAAGTGCCGAGGCCGGCCAGAGACAGAGCGGCGGCGGCGAAGAGGGCGACCAGCAGCATCTGGAAACGGCGCTCGGCCACCGAGCGCGACATCATTTCGTCCAGCGTGCGGATCTCCGGAATCGGAACCTCGGAATCGAGCTTCCAGATGGTGCTTCGCATGGCGCCGGCAATGGAGCGCGGGTCCATCGCGGTACGGACCAGCAGGGAGGCGGCCAGGCGCGGTCGCTGCCAGTAGGGCACGTAGGTCATGTTCACCGGGTCGTGATCGAGACTCGTGCTCCGTATGTCCGGAGTGATGCCCACCACTTCCAGGATGCGGTCGTTCTCGCTGAGCTTGCGGCCGATCGGGTCAAGGCCCGGCCAGAGCTTGCGGGCCAGGGCCGCCGAGATGATGACCGCGGGATGATTGCGGTCCGTCTCCGCAAAGTCGCGGCCCTCGGCCAAGGCGACGCCCAAAGTCTTGAAGTAGCCGGGGCTGATGAAGCGGACGTTGCTTGACGGGCGCTCGAGAACCGGGCGCGGGTCGTTTTCGGTGCCGATGATGTCGATCCAGATTTCTCCGGCAAGCGGCAGGGCGGAAACCACCGACGCACTCTGTACGCCGGGCAGCGCGGCGGCGCCTTGGATGGCGCGCTGGAAGAATTCGCTGCGCGCGGCAGTGTCCTGGTAGCGCGCGGCGGGCAGCGAGACGTCGACCGCCAGCACACGTTCGATGTTGAAGCCCTTATCGACTGTGATAACGCGGATGAAACTGGCGGTCAGCAGTCCCGCGGTGACCAGCAGCATGGCGCTGAGCCCGACCTCGAGGGCAACCAGCGTGTTGCGGACGCGCATGCCGCCGCGGCCTTCGGTGATGCCACGGCTGGCCGACTTCAGCGCCTCGTACGGTGCCGAGGCCGCCGCTCGCAGCGCGGGCACGACGCCAAGCACGACACCGGCGACCAGCGAAAGCGTGACGGCAAACAGCAGCACCCGCCAATCGACCGAGACTTCGTTCAGGCGAGGCAGGTCCATGGGTGCGGCGGCGAGCAGCGCACGCACTCCCCACCAGGCGAGCCCCATGCCGAGCGCTCCTCCAGTGACCGAAAGCACCAGGCTCTCGGCGAGGGACTGGCCCACCAACCGCGCGCGGCCGGCGCCCAGGGCGGTACGGATCGCGTAATCTCTGGCCCGTCCGGCGGCGCGCACCAGGGAAAGGTTCGCCAGGTTCACCCACAGGATCAGCAGCACCGCTCCCACCGCTGCCATTACCAGCACGAGGCTCTTACGCGACTTCCCGACCACCCGGTCGATGATGGGCGTGAGCGAGGCGTGAAGGTCGACATTTTCCGGAATTCGCGCGGAGATCGAAGACTGCACGACGTTCATTTCGGCGTTGGCTTGCGAGACCGAGACGCCGGGCTTCAGCCGCGCGATGGCCCAGTAGTTGAAATTGCCCATCTGGAGCTTCAGATCGTCGTTGCCATAGCCGATGGGCCGGTAGATCTCGTTGTCCGGGCGTGTGCCGGGCATGAAAAAGGGGGCCCGCGGCGTGTGGAACGAAGGCGGCAGTACGCCAACCACTTCGTGCGGGTTGCCGTCGAGCAGGATCTTGCGGCCGACAATGGCCGGGTCGGCGTGAAAGCGGCGGCGCCAGAGTGAGTCGGCGAGGATGACCACACGGGCGCTACCAGCCCGGTCTTCGCTCTCGAGGAACGTTCGTCCCAGCCGCGGCGCGACGCCGAGCACGGTGAAGTAATTGGCCGAAACACGCGCGCCGCTCAACACTTCCGGGTCGCCGCTGCCGGTGATGTTGAACGTCTGCGGCTGCAGCATCCCGATGCCCTCGAATGACTTCGCCTGTTTGCGCCACTCCATCAGGATGTTGACGTTGGTAGGCAGGACCGGATACAGCTTGGCCCACTTGGGAATTACCTGATCGAGCGCCACCAGACGCTCCGGCTGGCGATAGTCGGGCGGACGCAACAGTACGCCGTTGACCAGCGAAAAGATCGCGGTATTAGCGCCAATCCCCAGGGCCAGGCTGAAGACGACCATGGCCGCAAAAGCGCGATCACGGGAAAGCGCGCGCAGCGTGTAACGTAGCATCAACTGCTAATACGAAAGCGCCGCGGGAAAGTTTGCAGAGAATCGGGTAAATCTAGTTTCCCGGATGATATTCGCGCTCGGTGTGGCCTTTGAGCTGGTTGCGGTAAAAGTACACATCGCGGAGGTTGCCGTCGGCATAGCGTTGGGCTTCGTCGTTGAAGTGTTTCGACTCCGGATGTCCGCTTTCGCCCCCGGCGGTGACGGCGCGGGCGCGGACGGTGGGGCCGAATTCCACCACCGCCACGAAGCTGTTGCCGCTGGTGCCGTACCACTTCTTCGTGCCCGGATAGGGCCGCGCACCGAACGAGGCCAGCGATCCCCAGAGCGAAGAGGTGAAGGGGACCGGGATGCTCGGGCCGGCGTCATTGAAAGGCTGGACGATGTCGCCGGTCAGGCGCTGATAGCGATTGATTGCGCCCCAGGCGGTCTTCCAGGTTCCGAAGTCGCGGTCGAGGCGGTCGCAGGCGCCTGAAAGCGCGGTGAGCAGACGGGCGGGCGGCAGATCGCCGAAGGCGGCGCCGGTGGCGTCCGGAGCGGGCCGGCCGCCGCGGCGCCCTCCGCCCTGGGAGCGGAGCTCTTCACCCCAGAAAACGGCGAGCGAGGTGGCGATGGAGCCGGATCCCCAGCGCAGGTCCCACTTCCGCAGGACGTCGATGGGCTGGGCGAGTTTGGTCTTCAGCGGATCGGAGGCAGGCAGGCTGTCGAAGGCTTTGAGCAGTGCCGGCAGCGGCTTTTCGAACCAGGGCAGGTAGCTGTCATACGCGGCGGCGAGGAGCGAATCGAGCGTGAAATCCTTCTTATCCTGCAGGACGCGGATGGCGTGGAGTCCGCGGGCCGATTCCGAACCGTTCTCGACGTAGGGGGGGAAATCGGCCTTCTTGGGACTGCTGGGGCCGGCCGCAGACCACGGCCAGTTGTTCGAGTTGTAGAGCCAGCCGCTGGCGGGGTTCAGCAGGTGCGGCGTCTCGTCCACCGAGAGCAGGCCGTGCCAATCGGTGGCGGGGTCGCTGCCGTCCACCGGCTTGGTCCAGTCGAAGCGCGGGTCGCGCCGCGGAATGAAGTTGCCGTGAAAATACGCGATGGCGCCGTCCGCGTCGGCATAAATGGAGTTGTTGGAGGAGTTGGTGTGCAACTCCATGGATTGGCGGAACTGCTGGTAGTTGCGCGCCTTGGTGCGGCTGTAGGACTGGGTGAGCGCTTTGACATGCTCCACCATCAGCCGGATGGCGACCCACTTTCCGTTGAGTTCGCGCACGATCGGGCCGTGCCCGGTGCGGTAGACGGTGAACTTCTTTTGGGCCATGCCGGCGGCGGTCTTGTAGGGCACGACGATCTCGGATGCCGTGACCGGCAGTTCCTTGCCGCCGTACCGGTAGACATAATGATCGCCGCGCTTCTCGACCGTTTCCAAATATTCGTCGATGGCGTCGACGCCGCTCGAGGTATGCATCCAGCCGGCGCGGTCGTTGAAGCCCTGGTAGACGAAGAACTGGCCCCAGGTGACCGCTCCGTAGGCGTTGAGGCCCTCGTCGCTCACCATTTGCAGCTCGGACCGGAAGAAGAAGGAGGTGTGCGGATTAATCAGCAGCAGCGCGTGATGCCCGGTAGTGCGCGAGGGCGCGATGGCGATTCCGTTCGAGCCCGAAGGTTCCGGCTCGTGATCCGGCGGGAGAGCGGCCACCAGCGGCGTGTGGCCGTAGAAGGCCTGAAGCTGGTTCAGATTCACGCGCTCGATATCGCCGCCGATGCTGCCCTCGGTGAAGGAGAGGGCCATCCAGGGCTCGAAATGGCGGATGACGCGCGGGTGCACATCGGGATGCTTATAGAGGTAATAGTTGAGGCCGTCGGCGAAGGCGTCCATCAGCGGCTTGAGCCACGCGGGACTCGCCTGGTATTCGGTCTGGAGCACGGCGGGGTCGATGAAGAGCTTCATCCGCAGGTCCTGGTAGATGGCCGATTCGCCCTCGGCTTCGGCCAGGCGTCCCATGGAGTTGATGTAGTTGGTTTCGACGCGGTTGAAATCGTCTTCGGCCTGCGCGTAGACGGCGCCGAAAACAGCATCGGCGTCGGACTTGCCGTAAATGTGCGCAATGCCCCAATCGTCGCGGATGATGCTGATGCGCTGGGCTTCACGCTCCCAGCGGGCGCGCTCCGCCGCGGCGGGCTGATATCCGTAGCAGGTGAAGACGGCTGCCAGAGACAAAAGCAGCAGCTTCGGACGAAGGGGTGTAGGCATGGCTGTCCCTCGATTTTAGCCTGCCTGTGGGATCATAAGGGTTGGCCCCCGCTCTCTCGCTGGCCAGGGAACTGGTCCTCAAGTACGGCTGGAACTCCACTTCCTATCAGATTCTCAATCCAGGAATCGAACACTGGTTCAGTGCGGACCGCGAGGCGGTGGTCGGCTACGCCCGGCGCGGACGCGTGTTGTTGGCCGCTGGGGCGCCGGTCTGCGCGGACGGGGTGCTCCGGGAGGTCTCCGCAGCGTTCGAAGCGTTCGCGGCAGAACAGGGCTGCCGCGTCTGTTGGGTCTGCGCGGGCGAGAGGATGCGTGGTCTGCTAACCGGGCATGCGGCGATCGCACTCGGTGCGCAGCCGGTGTGGGATCCGCGCGAGTGGCACGGATTCCTGGAGCGCCACGCACCCCTGCGGCGGCAGTTGAACCGGTCGCGTAATAAGTCGGTCGATGTTGAGGCTATGGATCCCGCGCGGGCAGCCGCCGATCCGGAGCTGCAGGCGGTGTACCGCGAGTGGCTGGAGAACCGTCCGCTGCCGCCGCTCGGTTTCCTGGCTTCACCGGAGATGTTGGATCCGGCTTGCCACGATCGCGTAGTGCTGGTGGCGCGGCGCGGCGAGCGGGTGGTGGCATTTCTGGCCGCTTCGCCGATCGCAGCGCGCAACGGGTACCTGGTGGAACTGCTGGCGCGGTCGCGGGTGGCGCCGAACGGCACGAGCGAGCTGCTGATCGATGCGGCCATGCGGCGATTCGCCGGAGAGCGCCGCGGCTATCTCACGCTCGGGCTGGTGGCGCTGGCGCACGCCGCCGAGCGCGAATTGCGCGGCAATCCGGCGTGGCTCCGGGGTGCGATGCGGTTTGCGCGGGCGCACGCCAATCGCTTCTATCATTTCCAGGGGCTGGAGCAGTTTCGCGCCAAGCTCGCACCGCGCGTGTGGGAGCCGGTCTACGCGATTTCGAACGAACGCCGGTTCTCGCCGCACACGCTGTATGCGATGGGCGCGGCATTTTCCGGCATCTCGCCGTGGCTCGCGATCGCTTTGGGCATGGTGCGTGCCGCGCGGACCGAATGGACCCGCGCGACCGCGCCGCTGGGCTGGCAGACGCGCTCCAGAGACCTCGCGGACGGCTCCCTCACTGCCGGATATCAGGAAAGTTCCTAGCGAAACAGTAGGCTCCCAGTACTCAGGTTGCGACAGTTAGTAAGTCAATGCTAACCGTTGTGGGCTGACAGAAACGCCATTCCTCCCCAAAATGATTGGATATATGTTGATGATGCTCGTGATCCTCTCGACCGCGATCGGCACGTTTACTGGTGTGATCGCCACCGTCCTTTTGATGCAGCGGAAAGGCCAGTTCCTGGGGTCGGGATCCGACCTCATCGCACGGCAGCAGGTTCCGGAGCTGGAACGTTCGCTGGCAAATGCCAACGCTACCGTGGAAGAGCTGCGTAAGCAGGCTGCCGCGCAGGGCCAGATTCTGCAGCAGAATCGTGAAGAGCTGGAAAGAAAGCAGCAGGAACTGGACGCCGAGCTCAGCAAGCGCTCGGTGAGCGAGCAGCAGGTGACGCCTCTGGTCGAAAAGGTCCGGGAACTCACCGCGATGCTGGAGGACGAGCAGCGGCAGAAGGAAGAGCTGGCCGGCTGGAATGTCACGCTGACCGCTCAAGCCGGGCATCAGAACGAAGCCGTGGCCGAACAACTGCGCGACGTGGAGGCCAAGGCTGCCGCGGAACGCAAGAAGGTGGTCGACGAACTCGAGGCGGCGAAGCGCGAGAAAGAAGAGCTCTCGGTGCGTCTCCGCGATCTGGAGGCACAGGCGGCCGCGGGCGCCACCGGCGTCGAAACCGCACGGACCGAAAACGAAACGCTGGCGGCGCAACTGCACACGTTCGAAGCGAAGAGCGCGGTAGAGCTGGAGACCGTGAAGCGCGAGAAGGACGAGCTGGTGGTGCGGGTCCACGACCTGGAGGCGCAGGCCGCGGCCGGTACCAGCGGCGCTGAGGCGGCCAAGACCGAAAAGGAAGCGCTGGCGGCGCAACTGCGCGAGCTCGAAGCCAAAGCTGCCTCCGAGCGCCTGGCAGTGTGGGCCGAACTCGACGGCGTGCGCCGCGAGAATGAAGAGCTGACCAGCCAGTTGCGCGATTCGAAGGCCAGGGCCGACGCGGAGCTCGAAGCCGTGAAGCGCGAGAAGGAAGAGTGGGCGCAGCGGCACGCCGCGCTCAGCGCCGAGGCCGGGCAGCATACCGGCGCGCTGGGCCAGCAACTGCATGCCCTCGAAGCCCGTACGTCGGAAGAGCGGCTGCGCTTCGCAACCGAGATCGATACACTGCGGCGCGAGAAAGAGGCTCTCGAAGCCGAAGTAGAGCGCGAGCGCGCCTTCGCGGCCGAAGGCATGGAGTTGCTCTCGCTGGCGCACAAGAAGTTTTCCGGAGTCTTCGAGATTCGCTTTGCCGACGCACACGGAAGTAACGGCAACGGACACGCGACCAACGGCAACGGGCACGGAACCAATGGCAACGGCCACCATGTGGTGACCGCGGGCAACGGAGAGCTTCTGCCCGTTCCGGCGCTGGAGTTGGCATCCGAAGACGATGCAGTTTTTGCCTTCGGAGCGCGGACGGCGGAAGTAAGCGAAGTAGCCGGCGACTGAAGTGGGATTATCGTTGGACGGATGCGGCGACCTGACGAACGGTAATATTGAATGCCCGTCATAGGTTCGTTAGCATCCTTGGTAACTCGGTTCCTCCGAGTGAGCGCAGGTTGAGAGGGTTGGAGGTATGTTCATCAGGAGAAGGACCACATCGCGCGTAAAACGTACCCGGGGCGCGGAAGTTCTCGAATTCACATTCGTCTTCCTGCCCATGATCATGATGATCATTCTCTTGATCGACGTGGCATGGGCGATCTTTGTGAAGGCGACGCTCGAGTACGCGGTGCGTGTCGGAGTCCGTTCGGGAATCACCATCACGGGGACGCAGGCGAGCGCGGCGGGATCCGACCTGACGACGATGGTGAAAAGCATCGTGCAGAAGAGCTCGATTGGAATTCTGCGCGGCTCAACAGGTCTTGCGAAGATCAAGGTCCACTACTTCCAGCCTCCGGCCGAAGGGTCTACCGCGCAGCCGGTCGATGTATCGGACCAGACTTGGGGAAATACGCCGCTGTATATCATGCAGGTATCGGTGGAGGGCTTTGCGCTGCCGGCCCTGGTGCCTCGGATCTTTGGCCTCGGTAAGGGGATCGACAATACGAGCACGGCGATTTCCGCTGTTTCCGCCGACCTGATCGAGCCCTCGCGAGACGTGCCCCCTATCGGCTCAGCCCCGTAGGAGATAGAGCGATGCAGAGACAAAAATCCCGCGGCGTAGCGATTCTCGAGTTCTCACTGATCGCATTGGTGTTGGTGCCGCTGACGATCGGGACCATGTCGATCGGCCTGAACATGATTCGCACGCTGCAAACCGTGCAACTGGCGCGCGACGCAGGCCACATGTATGCGCGCGGAACGAATTTCGCGCTGACCGGGAATCAGACTATTCTGGTCACTCTTGGCGCGGACGTAGGACTGACCACTTCAGCGGCCACGAGCAAAGCACTCGTCGTGCTCTCGACGGTCACCTACGTGGACAAGCCGACTTGTGCGGCTGCCGGCAAGGTGGATGGCGGCGGGAATCCCTCGGGATGCACGAACTATCAGCAATGGGTGTTTACGCAGCGGATCTCGGTCGGCAACACCAGCATGCGTACCAGCAATTTCGGCAGCCCTGTCACGACCGGCCCGAATCCGGTGTCCGTCGACTCGAACGGCAATATCTCCCTTAATGATCAGGCGACCAACGGGGGAGACGTCGCCCAGTTTTCGGGCATTAATCCGTACGCCAATGTGAACGGCACGATATCGGGCCTTCCGTCGCGGCAGGTCATTTATCTGGCCGAGGCGGCCACCACCGGCATCGCCATACCGCCATACTCCCCCAGTTCGATTATGTACTCCTACAACATGTTCTAAGGCCACGCGGAGGAAGAACCAGCCATGCGAACACCATTTCGACCGAGAGCCCGCCGCAAGGGGGCAACGTTGGTGCTTTTCACCCTGATGCTGCCCACAATGCTCGTGCCGCTGGCGGGGCTGGGAATCGACGCGACCATGTTGTACATCGTGCAGGCCAAGCTCTCCGCGGCGGTCGACGGCGCAGCGCTCGGGGCGGGCCGGTTGCTTGGAACACTGGCCAGTCCGAGTGAAATCGCCGGCGAGTTTCTGAGCGCCAATTTCCGCGCGAACGGCGCGATGGGCTTCTGGGGAGCGAACAATCTGCAGCCGACGATCACGGTGACTCTGGGGACGACGAAGTCGATCAAGGTGGTCGCCACGGCCGATGTCCCGCTGCTGTTCGCGCGCATCTTCGGTTTTCCGAAGGCTACGGTCTCAGCGGCGGCGACCGCCACCCGCCGCGATTCGCGCGTCATCCTGGTGATCGACCGATCGGCGTCGATGAACACTTCTGACGGCGCCGGCAGCACGGTGATCGCGGACGTGGTGGCCTATGCGCAGGGCTTCACGCAGGATTTCACCTCGGGCGTGGACGAACTGGGACTGGTAGTGTTTGATGGCAGCGGCGTTGTCGGGTATCCGACCGTGCGGCCCTGGGATTATACGACCACTTCGACCTCGACCGGCGGGCCCGATATCAATTTCATGGACGGCACGACCAACGACATGGTCCATCAGATCCAAAGGGTAAATGCATCAAGCGGTACCGGAATGGCCGATGCCCTCTCTCTCGCATATATCGAGTTGCAAAAGGCGCACATGAGAGACTTGGCCGCCAAAGGGGTAGACGACAAGTTAAACTCGATCGTTCTTTTCACGGACGGCGTACCCTCTGCGATTTCCCTGTTCCCGAACAATACCGCGAATAACGTCCTGCAGACCTCCGTTGGTTGCACATATCGAACCAATGGCTCTACCAAGCCGATGTACGCCTGGCTCGCGCTTGGTGGAAGTCCGCCCTATGGAAGTTCCTCAGGCGGCTTCGGTTTTTACCAGTTAGCGAGTACAGACTCAACATCGTCTGATACCGCAGTGTGGTGGATGTCGCACGCCGGATCGGACGGGAGCATGGCGCCGGAAGTGAACTTTAACGGGTGCGCCACTACTAGCTTCCAAAACAGCAGTTCGTTCAGTTACAGCGATCTTTCCAAAATTCCGTCGGCCGACAGGTACGGAAACGATATGACGGGCACCGTCAGCGGGGCCTACACGGCGATTTACAAGAAATCGGTGATTGTCAACGGTGCGACTACTTCGGTGTATAGCGGCACCGCATTTAATTCGTCCAGCGTGACCAGTCAATACCAGTGGGGCCTCGCCATGTGGAACGCCGCCGCCAGCGCCGCATATCGCGCTCGCACGGACGCCAATCTCGGGAGCCGTCCGGGCGACTCGCAGAACATGGCGGTCGCACTCTATAGCATCGGCTACACCGGTAACGGCGGCACCGACAACGGACTGCTGAAAATCATCGCGAATGACAAGGCCTCGGCGATCTACGATGCCACGCAGCCGACCGGAATGTACGTGCAGGCCAGCGATTCCAAGACATTGAGCACGGCGTTCGCGACGATCGCATCAGCCATCCTTCGACTGGCTCAATAAGAATGTGGGGCGGGGCCTCCCGGACTGCCCTGGCGCACGCCAGCGCGCCCGACTCATGCATCAACCTTGCTGCGCGCGGCGACGCGGCGGCTGTCTCATGGCTGGATGCCAGCTTGCGCCGGCCAGGAGGCCCGCGCTACCTGCAATACGCACGATTCGGAAAGCCGAAACGGCCATAGCTGGCGACCGAGCCAATGCTACAGCACCAGCCGCGCCACCCCTCCGTCCACGCGCAGGGCTGCCCCATTCACCGCGGCGGCCAGCGGACTGCAGACAAAGGCCACCATTGCGGCTACTTCTTCGGGGGAAGCGAAACGCCGGATCAACGATGTTGGCCGCATCTTTTCGAAGAACTCGCGCTCCACGGTGGCCTTATCAACGCCTTTTGATGCCGCCAGGCCTTCGACGAAGCCGGTGACTCCCTCCGATGCGGTCGGGCCGGGCAGCACCGAATTGACGGTTACCCCGGTGCCCGCGGTAGTCTCGGCCAAGCCTCGCGAGACGGCCAACTGCGCGGTCTTGGTCATTCCGTAGTGGATCATCTCGGCCGGAATCTGAATCGCCGATTCGCTCGAGATGAATACGATACGGCCCCAGTTCTTCCGCTTCATGGCGGGAAGATAGTGGCGGCTGAGGCGCACGCCGCTCAACACGTTGACGTCGAAGAAGCGCCGCCACTCGGCATCCGCGATCTCCTCGAACGGCTTGGCTTCGAAGATCCCCAGGTTATTCACCAGGATGTCCAAGTCGGGGTAACGCTCGATCAGTGCGCGTGCGCCGGCTTCCGTGCCCAGGTCGGCGGCGAAACCCTCGGCGGCGCCGGACGATGGCACCGCGTGGTCCACACGTGCCTGCGTGCGGCCGTTCACAATCACACGCGCTCCTTCGGCGGCCAACGCGGCGGCGATGGCCAGGCCGATTCCAGCCGTGGAACCCGTCACCAGGGCGGTCTTCCCTTTCAATTGCAAGTCCATACCGCATCAGATGCGGAGCCGGCCCGATCGGATGGGACAATGAAATCATGGAATTCGAGTTTCCGCTGCGCGCCCTGCGCGCACGGAACTACCGGCTCTTCTTCAGCGGTCAAAGCGTTTCCCTGATCGGTACCTGGATGACACGGGTCGCCACCGCGTGGCTGGTCTACCGGCTGACCGGCTCCGCGGTGCTGCTCGGCGTGGTGAGCTTTTGCGGACAGATTCCTGCCTTTTTCCTGGCGCCCCTGGCCGGCGTGTGGGTGGACCGGTGGAACCGCCACCGCACCCTGATCGTGACCCAGGCGCTCTCCATGGCGCAATCCTTCGCACTGGCGGCGCTGGCGCTTTCGGGGACGATTCGCGTCTGGCACATCATCGCCCTGGCGCTATTTCAGGGCCTTATCAACGCCTTCGACATGCCGGCGCGCCAGGCGTTCGTCATCCAGATGGTGGAGCGCCGGGAAGACCTGGGTAATGCCATTGCGCTGAATTCGTCGATGGTCAACGCGGCGCGTCTCGCTGGGCCGGCCATCGCGGGCGTTATCATTGCGGCGGTCGGCGAGGGGTGGTGCTTCCTGATCGATGGCGTCAGCTACGTCGCGGTGATCGCCTCGCTCGTCGCCATGCAGGTGACCGTCGGGCAGATTCGGGCACCCCGCCATCAGGCCCTGGCCGAGTTCGCGGAAGGGTGGGACTATGTTCGCAAATCGAAGGCGATCCGTGCGCTGCTGATGCTGCTTGCGCTGGTGAGCCTGATGGGGATGCCCTATACGGTGCTGATGCCGATCTTCGCCTCGCGGATCTTTCATGGCGGAGCGAACACGCTGGGATTCCTGATGTCGGCATCCGGACTGGGCGCGCTGGCGGGCGCGATTCTGCTGGCCATGCGGAAGTCCGTGCTGGGCCTCGGCAGGCGGATCGTGTGGTCGGCGGCGGTCTTCGGCGGAGCACTGATCGCCTTCTCGCTCTGCCGCAGTTTCTGGCTCGCTCTGCTGATTTTGCCGTTCGTAGGATTCGGAATGATGCAGCAGATGGCCTCCACCAACACGATTCTGCAGACCATCGTGGACGACGATAAGCGCGGGCGCGTGATGGCCTACTACGCTATGGCGTTTCAGGGCATGGCGCCCTTCGGAAGCCTGTGGGCCGGCGCGGCGACCGCGAGAATCGGAGCGCCTGCGACGATCGCGATTGCCGGAGCGCTGTGCGTGGCAGGCGCGGTGTGGTTCGCGTCGCAATTGAACGAGATTCGTGCCCTGGTGCGGCCGATCTATATCCGGCTCGGCATCCTGCCCGAAGCCGCCCTGGGCGTCGAGAGCGCGTCGGAACTGGAGTTGGAAAGCGGCCCTTAGTTCAGCCAAGAATTCCGGCAGTCATTCCAACAGGCCGGTAGGATTCACAGCGCAGTATCGGCGAAGAAGTTCCGCGGACCGGCGTATTGTATCCTCGGTCGCCGGGCCAACCCGGTAGCATTCCCGCAACATCGCCCAAATTGTGCCGATCAGCTTGGGCGACTCCCACTCGAGCAGGTGGAATCGCTCCACCTGCTCATCCAACCCTTCCAGAATTGCGGTTGCCGGCTCAATCCGCCCCGTCCTTAGGTATTGCTCCGCCAGAAACAGCCGGTGCAGGAACTGATCGCGACCTGATGGAATCTCCCCGGGGCCCGCTATAACAGCCGGCACCGCGGTGGGTTCGGCACTCGCGGCTGCCGGATCGGCGCGTGGTAAATAAATCGGAATCTCTAACTCGACAGGCGCCGTTTGCCCCTGTAAGCGCAGCACGAGCCGCACCAGGCAGCGTCCGTCGGCCCGTTCCGAATCCACGATCGATACATCCGCTCCTCGAAGAGGGAAACGCTCTGCTTGCGGACTGTCAGCCATATATGCGGGAACGATGTAGTCCGCGATCCAGCGCTGAATCCACTGCTCGCAGCTCGCCCGGCTGCGAAAAGTGTCTCGATGCACCTTGGTGATCGAGCGTATGTAGTGAGCTACCCTGCAAGCGCTCATCAGAGTTTCGATCTCGAGGGGATCATCGTCCGAAGCCTCGGCATCGCCGTCCTCAGGCGCTACCGGCACATGGCACGACCACGTCCCGCTCAGCTGGGCTTCCAGCGAACCCTTGGTTTGACGCAGCGCGATCAAGCCCGCCCAGGCGAGAGCCGTCGCCCGCTCTTCATCGACGCACGCCTCCACGGGCCCGACCGTCACCGCCTCACTGCCATTCCAACTGGAATGCGCCGGCAATCCTTTGACGGCACCCGTATCGCCGGAGTCCCGCGGACCGCCGAACCAGCCGTACCGTTCGAAATCGTTCGCGAGCCTCGCCGCCACTGCCCACGCCGCGCTGCCCCACAAATAGCTGTTACGATCCTCGAAATCGCAGCCCTCTTCGAATTCGAACTCCTGCTCCCGCCGGCCGCTTCTACCGTACGGGCTTCGCACCAGGATACGAGGCAAGACTAATCCGACATAGCGCGATCGCGGCCGGCCTTGAAATGCGCACCAGCGCGCAAATTCATGCCGATTCTTCAGGTCGGACCAATTGGGCGCAATTGGCAGTTCTCCAAAATGCTGGACGCCGACCACCGACGGATGAGGAGCCGCGACGAAAGGCACGCAGGCGGATGCAGCCACACGGGCGAACTCCTCCAGCAGCTCTAACTCTTGCGGCTCAGGGCCGAACTCATAATCGGCGATGACAAGTCCGTAGGGCTCGCCGCCGAGAGTCTCGAACTCTTCTACAAGGATCCTCCGAGCCAAGGCCGACTTCTTAAATTCATCCTTTCGCCGGAAATCCTCGCGCAGCTCCGTCTTCGAGGCGTTCAGGACGCGCACTTTCACCGACGGAGTCTTGCGAGTCATCCGAACCAGGTGCCGCAGCCCGCGCCACGACGCCTCCAGCTTCTGGAATGCCGGGCTGTGCATGATGATCCTCAACTGGTTCGAAATCAGTTCGTCGAGCAGGCAGAGCCGCTGACGAATGTCCCCAGCCGTTATCTTCGCCGCCGGCCTTCCTTCCGCGGCATATTCCTGGACGAGCGCATGGACGGCTTCCCTGGTTTGGACGTGAGCCTCCGGCGTGGTAATCGAGCGGCCCGATTCTACGATCTCGTCGAGCACGGAGTGCGCCGCCGCGTGGGGACGACCTTGCATCGACCAGGAACCGTCATCCTGGGGAGGCGGTGCGATGGGTACACCCTGCGACGACTGCGGCTCGGCCACTTCCTGCTTCAACCTTTCGAATCGATCCGGATCGGTGAAAGCGGCATCTACCGCTTTGCCGAAGTCCTTGTCGCTCTCCGCCGTCCGTAGCAGGTGGTGCAATCGGGATCGGAGCTCCAGTAACTTTGCGAGTGGCGGTACCTGGCGGACAACGTTCGCCGGCGCGAAGTCGGCCAGGTTTCGGAAGCGGAGATCTACACCCAGCATCGTGCCGTCGTCAGACAGGGCGTTAGAGACCCTCAACGCAAGATGTGGCTCGATTTTCCGCATCACATCGTCGAAATTGGAGATGTCGATCGCCAGAAACGGTCTCTCCTCGAGAGGCACGGGCGGATGTTCCGGCATCCCGGAAAGTTCGGCGATCACACCGATGACCAACGGCAGTTCCTTCGCTTTCGGCCGCTCACCGCCCATGCTGTACGACATGCGGACGTAATTCGGCGACTTGCTATTGACGATGCCTGGAGTTGGAGTCATGGTCCCTCCTCTGCGCTGCGAGCAACACTAGCACAGACAATGGATGGGGTACAATTGTCGAACTTATGGCTGTGAATCTGCGGGCACTGATCGGCAAGTTGAACCCTGCCACGCGCACGGCACTGGAGTCGGCCGCCGGCCTCTGCCTGTCGAAAACCCACTACGATATCGAGCCGGAACACTTCCTTCTCCAGCTTTTAGCGGACGCAACGGCGGATGTGCGGCTGATTTGCAGGAGGTTCTCGGTGGATCAGTCCCGGCTCTCTGGAGAATTGACCCGAACGCTCGACAAGTTGAAAGTAGGGAATCCGCGGACGCCAAGCATCAGCCCGCTCGTTTCGTCGCTGCTCCGCGAGGCCTGGTGCGTCGCATCTCTCGATTTCAACGCGGTTCAGATCCGGGGCGCGTTCGTGGTACTCGCTCTGCTCAACGGGATTCCGAACTTCGATGCGCCTCCCGAGATCCGGAAGGTCGATGCCGCCGAGTTAGCCCGGCATTTCGATGAAATCCTCGCCAACTCCAGCGAGACGACGAAGGCCGCACAGCAAGAAGCCGCCGAGCCGGCAGCGCCATCACGCAGTGGACCGGCCCGGGTCTTCATCAGCTATCGCCGCGGAGACGGCGACAACTGCGCGGACCGTTTGTACGACCGGCTTCTCGCCGCGGTACCGGGAATCAAAGTCTTCCGGGATCTCGATACCCTCAGACTCGGCGATGATTTTGCGAATCGCATCGAAGTCGACGATCACGTCCTGCGACGTGTTACTCGCGATCATCGGCAGCCAGTGGCTCACGGGAACGCAGCCCGATGGCACTCCGAGGATTGACAGCGAGCGAGATTATGTGCGGATGGAAATTGCGGCGGCCCTTCGGGCAGAAAAGCGTGTGATTCCCGTCTTAGTGGACCGGGCGACCATCCCCACGGCCCAACTTCCACCCGATATTGCCGCCCTTTCCGCCAGGCACGGCCTACAGGTCGCTAATGGATCGGTTCCGCTACGACACCGAAGAATTGGTACGGGAGCTTTCTCAATTGCCCAATACCCGGTGATCCATCGAACTCGACCGCTCTTGGCCTCTAGCCCTTCAGTTCCGCCACGATCTCCGCGGCGATCACGCGGGCATGTTCCAGATCGCCGGGAGGCAGGCTGATGGCGCCCACGCGGGCGTGTCCGCCGCCGCCGTAGCGTTCGCAGATGCTGGCGAGATTGTGCGCCGGCTCCTCGGCGGACCAGGGGTTCGAGCCGACCGAAATCTTGGTGCGGAAACTCGACGGGCTCACCGAAACCGTGTAGGTCGAGTCCGGGAACAGGTAGTACGGAATGAACTTGTTGTAGCCCTCCACTTCGTACCCGGCGAGGTCGAAGAAGACCACCCCACGGTCCTCGCTGGCGCGTCGGCGGATGATCTCTTTGTTTTCGAGATGGCGCTGGTAGAGGGGCTCGTAGAGAGCCTGGATTTCGGGCTCGGCGATGATCTCGCCCAAGCTCCGCCGCTGCATCCAGCCGATGATCTTCTGCACGACGTCGGAGCCTTTGGCCGCCTCGATCACGAGCGTCAGCTTCATGGCCGGGGCGCCCAGTTCGACGGCGGTCCGGGCATCCTCGTACTGCGCGCCGTCGATGATGATGGACCAGTGGACCAGGTCGTCGAGATCGGGCGCACGGAATCCGAAGCGGTCGCGAGCCACCGCCGCGATGAAAGACGTGCAGGACTTATAGCTGGGGTCGTAGAGCTTGCGGCCGCTGGTGTCCCGGCGGAAGCTCTCCGCGTCTTCGGACGTTGAGGAAGGCGCTCTGGTGGTGATCGAACCACCATGTCAGCCTCGGATTGCTCGAATACTTGAAGTCCACAATCGCATTTTCATCCCCGTCGAACAGACTGGGATCGAACAGTTGCGAGGCTTTGTGGGCCATTCCGGTATACCGGAACTCCGCATCCGGGTGAATCGCCCCCGCGATGAAGCGGCTGAAGAAGGCAGCAGACGCCGCCCCGTCGAAGCAGTGATCGTGATAGAGAACTCTTTCCAACATTCGACTAGGTGAGGAAAACCTACCAGCATGCCTGAACCGGAACAAAATTGCAAGTCCACGTTTAGCTATCGCCGGACGATTGGAGACCTGAAGAGGGAATGCCGAGGTGAAGGATCTGAGGAAAATGGGGGCCCACCGCGGCTGGCGCGCCCCCCTGGAGTTTACGCCATCACTTTGAGGAACGCCGTCTGGAACTTCTTCATCTCTTCGGGCGTGCCGATGGTCACGCGCACGTAGGTGGGCCAGCTGGGCCATACACGGCCGATGTAGACCTTCTCCTTGCGCATGGCATCGATCACTTCCCTGCCCGGACGCCGGACGTCGACCATGAACTTGTTCGACACCGAGGGCACGTAGTGGAAGTTGTGCTTATCGAGGAATGCGAAAGTCTCGTTACGGGTGTCGGCGATGATCTTTCGGCGCTGGGGCACCAGGTCCTTCACCTTGAGGCTCGCAGTAGCGGCTGCCATCGCGGTGATCGGCATCGCCCCGGCGCTGTAGCCGGAGAGCTTGGTGAGCAGGTCGGGTCGCGCCATGGCTACGCCGGCGCGGATGCCGGCCATGCCGTAAATCTTTGAGAACGTACGCAGCACCACGACGTCCTTATCCGCTGGCGACGAGCATCCGAGCACATCGGCACGCCGGCAATGTGGATATAGGCTTCGTCGATCATCACGATGGCGTTCTTCGGCTTGTTCTCGACCAGCCATTCGATTTCCGATTTCGGCGTCACCGTGCCGGTGGGGTTATTCGGGTTGCAGATGTAGATCAGGCCGGCGTCGGGACTGGCCGCGGCCATCGCCTTCACGTCGTGCTTGTAATCCTTGGTGAGCGGTACGCTGATGACCTTCGAGCCGACGAACCGTGCGGCCACGCCGGCGGCTTCGTAGCCCGGGTCAGCCGTGATCAGCGGACGATCGGGGCCGGTGAAAGCCAGGACCGCCTGGTGCAGCGGCGCGCTCGATCCCGCGAACGCACGCACGTAACTCGATTTCAGACTTTCCTGCTCTGCCATCAGGTCTACGAACTGGAAGGTCTCTTCGTACATGTAACGGCCGCCGTGCTTGACCATCCCGTGGATGGCAGCAGCGGCTTCCTCACAAGGGCCGAGCGGATTCTCGTTGGCGTCAATCTTCACGGCATCGGCCGGAATCGGCCCGCGAATCGCCGAAAGCTGGGCCAGAGCCGGCTCGTTAAAGAACGGAAGGGCTGCGCCGGTAGTCAAGAGGGCGGCGATCCGGCCGAGATCCCGGCGCGAGAAGCCGCGTTTTACGAAATCCAACTGTTGGGCCCGGGTCAGAACGTTCTGCATAAGCTCCCCTCAGCGTAAAGTTTGCGAAAGTAGATTACCAGTTTGTTATCCCCGTGTCGAATAGAAAAATTCGATGGTGTCAAACCAATGACAGCCGGGCACGTTTCGACTGCTACACTGCGGAATATATGCGCCTTTTCGCACTGGCGGCACTAGCCGCTATAGCGGTTGCGGCACCTTCGCAGCCGCATCTCCGCTTTGAAATCTCATGGCCGGAGGCGGCGGACGGGCACGTCGTGCTGATTCTGGCGAATCGCAATTCACCCGAACCACGATTTCAGATTTCGGAGGGACTCGAGAGCCAGCAAATGTTCGGGGCGGACGTAGATGGGGCCAGGAGCGTTACGATCGACGGCGCCACACTGGGATACCCGCGAGAAAGCCTGGCCGATATCCCCGCCGGTGAATACTACGTACAGGCAGTGCTGAATCGCTACCAGACCTTCCATCGCGCGGACGGTCACACCGTGAAACTGCCGATGGACGAGGGCGAAGGACAGCAGTGGCATAGCAAGCCGGGGAACCTCTACAGCGAGCCCGTGAAAGTGAAGATCGATCCGGCCTCCGCCACGCCCGTGCGGATCGAACTGACGAAGACGATTCCACCGATCGACCCGCCGAAAGACACGAAGTACATCAAGCATGTGCGCATCGAGAGCAAACTGCTGAGTGCTTTCTGGGGACGGCCGATCTATCTCGGCGCGATCGTCCTGCTGCCCCAGGGGTTCGACGAGCATCCCGATGCGCACTATCCGGTGCTATACAACCAGGGGCACTTCTCCCAGACCTTTCGCGGATTTCAGACGGAGCCGCCCGAGCGCTCCGGTTCGCGCGACGAGTACGGCTACAAGCTCTACCAGGATTGGTCGAGCGGACGCCTGCCACGCATGCTGGTGGTGCTGACGCAGGACGCCAACCCCTACTACGATGACTCCTATGCCGTGAACTCGGAAAACGTCGGCCCCTACGGCGACGCGCTGATTCAGGAGCTGTATCCGTACGTGGAGCAGAAGTTCCGCGGCATCGGCCAGCCCTGGGCGCGCATGCTCTATGGCGGATCGACGGGCGGATGGCGCGCCATGGCGCTGCAGGTATTTCACCCCGACTTCTTCAACGGCGCCTGGGTCTTCTGCCCCGACCCGATCGATTTCCGCGCCTATTCCCTGGTCAATCTCTACGAGGATGACAACGCATTTTACGCCAGGAGCGAGCTGGAAGCGGGTGCCGATCCCGATGGAACGCACGGCCGACGGCAAGATCCTATCCGATATGGACGATGCCATCCGCTTTGAACTCGTGCTCGGCAGCAGGGGCCGCTCGGCGGAGCAGTTCGATATCTGGCAGGCGGTTTACAGCCCGGTGGGCCAGGACGGCTACCCGCAGTTGATCCTCGACCCGAAGACCGGCGCGATCGATCACCATGTAGCCGAGTATTGGAAGGAGCACTACGACCTCGACTACATTCTGCAGCGCGACTGGAAGACGCTCGGCCCGAAACTCATCGGCAAGCTGCACTTTGCCGTGGGCACCGGGGATAACTACTACCTCGACCGCGCCGTGCGGCTGACCGAGCAGTTCCTCGACACCACCAAGCTGCCCGGCAAAGGTCCGTATTATGCGGGCGATTTCGATTATGGCCCCGGCATCGGTCACGGCTATACGGGCGGCGCCGGGCTGCCCCGGGGCGTCGCAAACGGAACGCTACTTGCAGCGCCTCATGCCGCAGGCGGCGGAGTGGATGGTGAAGACGGCGCCCGCGGGCGCGGACCTCAAGAGCTGGCGCTATTAAGCGCGGCCGAAGAACCTTTTGCGGCCGCTGATCAAGATGGCGATGAGCGCTCCCCCGGCCAGACCCAGGGTTCCGGGCTCAGGCGCCGCAGTAAACGGCAGATCCGAAACTTCGACGAAGCTGCTGTAGTCTCGCGGTATATTCAACGCGCCCGAATAGACGCTGTTGTTGTCGTTCTCGAAGCCCGAACCGCCGATATTGCTGAAGACGACTTCGTCGAACTGGAAGCCGTTCGCAACCAGGCTGACATATCCGAACGGTTCGCCGGCGTCCTGCCCGAGGAATGTGGACGTTGGGTTGCCGTAATACGAACTGCTCGTGTAGGTAGTGCCATTGAGCGCCGTTACGGTCGGATTGCCCAGCAGGGTGGTGATGTCGCTGGTGGTAAATTGAGCGACGAACACGCCTTGATCGTAGATGCTGATGACGTTGGTGGCGTCTCCAGCGGACCACCAGAAACCGAAGTAGTTGGCCGGCTGGGTAAGATGCAGGTCGATGGAGGTTGCGTCGCCGTCTTGCCGTTGTCCGGCATACATGTAGTCGCTGCCGTCGGCACCTCCGTATTGGTCGGCGGGGATCACGGGTATTCTGGTCACCGTCTGGCCGGAGGAGTTCGGGCTGATCGCGCTGTAGACGCCGATGGCCGAGTTGTAGCTCGTCACGCCTGCAAGCCAGGCAGGATCGTTGAAGTTCTCCGTGGATACCCCCGATACGATGCTACTGGTTTGGCCTGGCGAGGAGAGATAGGCGACAAGGGTTGAGGCGCTCATCGTCCCGGCGGCGAGCGTGCCTAACAAAGAAATAAGAACAATCCGATTGGGCAGCATTTTCTCCAGTCTAGTTGCTCCCTCATCGCTGGAAAAGTACTTAGCGTACCCTTAACCTCCGATAATCCGAAATCACTAACCAGCTCGGGAAGTTGCCTGCGAGGCGCGCTCAGACTTCGATCTCTTCGCCGGCCGGCTCGGTCTCGGGCTGAGCTTCGCCTGCGCGAGTCATGCTCCAGCGGACACCAAACGGACCGATGAGTTCGAAGATGATGACCGCGGAGAGGACGATCGCGGTGATGCCGGGCGCCAGATCGGGGAGGCTGTCGCGAAGAGCGAGGGTAAGGCCGATGGCGAGTCCGGCCTGCGCGCACATGGCGGTGGGTAGCCGCAGGCGCACCGTCCTTTCGGCACCCGCCGCGGCCGCACCGAGGAACGAGCCCGCGAGTTTCCCCGCCATGCGCCCGACTACATAGACGCCGCCCGCCAGGCCGAGCGACTGCAAGAGCGAGAGATTCAGGTCGGCGCCGGCCAGCACGAAGAAGATGGCGTAGAGCGGCGGATCCGTTTTGGAGAGGCTTTCGAGGAAGCGCCGGCTGCGCTCGGAAAGATTGGCCACCGTCGCGCCGACCGCCAGGTTCGTCACCATGGGAGAAAGATGCAGCAGGTCGGCAAGCCCCACGCAAAGAAGCACGCATCCGGCCAGCAGGATCAGGCGCTCGCCGTGTTCCACCACGCGTGCCGACCATGCCGCCAGCAGGAACCCCACCATGTAGCCGAGCGCCGCCGAGCCCACGATCTGCCAGATCAAGGGGCCGACGGTTTCCACCAGCGCATAGAGGCTGGAACTGCCGGTATGCGTGGAAAACTGAATGGCCGCCACGACCAGGTTGAACACGACCAGGCAGACCAGATTATCGAGTGCGAAGACGCCCGTGAGGACCTCGGTCACCGGACCCCTGGCGTTGCACTCGCGCAGCACCATGAGGGTGGACGCCGCGGCCGTTTCGATGGCCAGCGCCCCCAGCAGCAAGGCGGAGGGCCAGGGCAACCCCACCAACCGAGCGCCCGCGGTAACGGCTACGGCGGTGAGCGCCGATTCCACCACCGCGATGGTGGCAAGCTGCCGGCCCATGCGGCGGAAATGATCGAATTCGAAGACGGTGCCGATCGAAAACAGAATCAGGCCGAGCGCTACCTCGCTTAACGCGTGAAGGGCCGAGAGGTTGTCGGGGCCGACCCATCCGGTGACCGAAGGACCGAGCAGAATTCCCGCCAGCAGGTAGCCGGTGACCTCGGGAATGTGCAGCCATTTCACGAGGTGGCCGGCCAGCAGGGCCAGCAGCAGAATGACGCCGAGCGATCCGATATCGTTCACGGCTCGAGGAGCACCTCGAACTCCTTGCCATCGCGCGCCAGCGCCAGCACCGCTGGCCCTTTGAGACGCTGGAGCGCGCTCGCTGCCGCCTCGGGATCCGCAATCGATGCGGCGCCGACACGCCGAAGCACGTCGCCCGCCAGAATCCCCGCGTGCCCGGCCGCGGAGTCCGGGCCGACCGCCAGAACTACCACGCTACCCGCGGTTTTGCCCGTGCCGAGCGTGAGGCCGGCGACGGCCGCGGTAGGCGCGGGCGCTTCGAGCGGCGGTTCGCCAAGCTGCAATTTCACGGTGCGTCTGCCGCGCTGTACTTCGAACCAATGTGCCTGGGGCGTGCGTGGTTCGAGGCCGGCCAGACCGCCGATCGCGTGAACCTCGGCGCCGTCTACGGACTTCACGACGTCGCCGGGCTCGAGGCCCGCAGCGCCCGCAACGAATGGCCCCACACGGTCACCACTTGCAGGGTGTCGCCGGTAGCCTTGACGCGGAATCCGTAGTCGGACTCGATACGTTCTTCGAGAGGCGCCGGCTTCTTTAGAAAGTCGGCGATCGAGGACGCCGCGATTACGGTGGGGCGGCCCTCGCAAGTCGAGAGGAAGCCGAGCAACTGGCCCTGGATCGTGAACAGGCCGCCGCCGGTCAGCGCATCCGACAACAGCGCGCTCGAGAGCAGTTCGTCATACGCGAACTCGCCGCACTTCGCCGGAACCGAGCCCTGGTATACGCCCTGTGCGAAGATCACTTGCTGATCGCGATTCTTCGCGATCGCGAGCACCCACTCTCCGGTGGCCGGCATCACCGTGGCGCGGAAGGCCGGCACGAGTCCGGCTTCGGCGCTCGGCGGTGTGATCTCGAAGGGTACGTCCGCGCGGCGCGGCGCCAGCACGTTCCCGGGAGAGCCCCAGACGACTCCGCTCACGCCCCTATGGTCCAGATAAACGAGCGACTGCGCCACATCGTCGGCGGAGTTCAGCAGGTAATTGCTCAAGTCCTTCAGCCGCCGCTGCTCGGTCAACTGCTGGAGGCGTTCGAGGTCGGCCGGGGGCTTCTTCGCCTCGGTGCGGGCGGCGCGCACTATGATGCCGATCCCCAGGATCAGGGCGGCCACCGCCAGGAGGGTCAGCGCATATTTCCGGTCGTTCGCGGCGCGGGGCATAGATTGGCGAAGGCGGCGGCGCTCCCGGACGCCACCCCTCTTACTCTATCGAACGCCCTGGGAAAGCGCCTATCCCCCAAGCACGGGAGACGCGGCGGAAAAGGGGCCCACGGGCGGGCCTAGCCCTTCAGATTCTTCTCGAACAGTGCCAGGATCCGCTTATATTCGTCGGCCCAGCTGGTGGGCTGCACGAAGCCGTGATTCTCCACCGGGTAGACCGCGAGATCCCAGTTCTCCTTGCGCAGCTCGATCAGCCGCTGCACCAGCCGGACGGTGTCCTGGAACTCCACGTTGGTATCCACCATGCCGTGGCAGATCAGCAGCGCGCCCTTCAAGCCGTCCGCGAAGTAGATGGGCGAGGATGCGCGTACGCCTCCGCGTCGTTCTGCGGCAGGTTGAGGATGTCCGAGGTGTAGCCGTGGTTGTAGTGCGCCCAGTCGGTCACCGGCCGCAGCGCCGCGCCCGCGGCGAAGACGTCGGGCGGGGTGAACATCGCCATCAGCGTGATGAACCCGCCGTAGCTGCCGCCGTAGACGCCGATGCGCTTCGGGTCCACGCCCTGCTCGCGCGGCAAGGTACTTCGCGGCGTCCACGATATCGTCGAGATCCTTGCCGCCCATGTGCTCGGTAGATGGCGGTGCGCCAGTCGCGGCCATAGCCCGCCGAGCCGCGGTAATCGACATCGATGCACCATGTAGCCGTGGGCCATCAGGAAGTGGCTGAACATGTACTCGCGGTAGTAGCTGGACCACTTCTTGATCGACGTTCTGCAGGTAGCCCGCGCCGTGGACGAAGACGACGCCCGGTCCGCCCTTGCGGAAGTTGGCGGGCTTGAAGAGGCGCGCCGGGAACCTCCACGCCGTCGCGCGCCTTGAAGGTGACGATCGGGACGTCCTTCCAGTCGAATTGCGCAAACTGCGGCGAAGGCGAATTGGTCAGCTTTTTCGCGTCGGCGTGCGGACGGTTCTCCTGCACGTAGAGCTCGGGCGGCTTGTTGGTGTAGGAGTAGACGTCGGCGATCCAGCGATCGTCGGGCGAGACCACGGCGGCGTGCTTGCCGGCGGCCGTGGTGATGCGGGTCAGGTCGCCGCCCTCGGCGGGCATTTCGTAGAGCTGTTGTTCGTAGAGGCTGTCCTTGGTGGCCGTAAGGAAGAAGCGCGACTTGTCCTCGCGACTGCCGCACGTTGATCACTTCCCACTTCCCGGAGGTCAGGGCGCGAGGCTCGCCGCCATCGAACGCGACGGCGTAGAGGTGCGAGAAGCCGGTGCGCTCCGACTGGAAGTAGACCTCGCGGCCATTCTTCATCCAGCCGAGTGTTTGGCGCCGGGGCCGCCGATCCAGGCGTCGTCGTGGTCGGTGGCGAGTACTCGCGTCTTGCCGGTGGCCGGGTCGAGCGCGAGGATCCAGCGGTCCTTGTTATCGCCGGAGCGCGCCTGCAGCACCGCCTTGCTGCCGTCTTCACTCCAGATGGGCGCGGAGAGCCGCACGTCGCGATCCTTCTGTCCGGCGTCCACCCATTTCACGTCGCCGGTCGCAGCGTCGAGAATCGCCATCCGGAACTTCGACTGCGCATCGCCGACATTCGAGCGGCCGGGGATCTCCTCGGCGTAGCCCGATTCGGTGATGTAGTTCGGCACCGCCGTGTTCTTGGCATTGGCGGCGGCGTCGATGACGCTGGCGATCACGTATTTGCCGTCGGGCGAAAGCTCGAGGCCGCCGACGTTCTGGCGGGCCTGGAGCAGGAACGGCTTGCGCGGGTTCTCCTTCTTGCGGCGAGCCTCTTCCTGCGCACGGAGCTCGGTGCGCTCGCGGACGATCTCGAGGAGTTCCTTCTGTTCGTGCTTGAGGTACTCCTGGCTGGGCGTGCCGCGCTGCGGTTGGCCGGTGGGAGTTGCCGCGGCCTGGGATGCGCCGCCCCGTCCGCCGAACCCGCCGAAGCCCCGTCCGCCGCCACCGCCCGCTCCAGCCCGCCGCGGTCGCCGTAGGAGCGGCCGCCGAGCGGATGTCGGTCATCTGCACGAGCGAGCCGCCATCGAGCGCCATCACGTAGAGGTTGTTGGAGCGGGTGAAGGAGATGTGCTTGCCGTCGGGAAGGAAGCGCGGATTCCCTTCTCCGTCGGTGGTCCGGGTGAGTTGCTCCGTCTTGCCGGTCTGATGATCGTAGAGGAAAAGATCGCCCGCGCCGGCATAGGCGGTGAAGCGGTGATCCTTCGAGGTGTCGCCGAAGACCGGCGGAGCGAGTCGCGCCTCTTCGTCGGAGAGCTTACGCAGGCCGGAGCCGTCGCGCTTCACCACCCAGGTATCCATCGGCTCGGTTTCCTTCTGGGTGTACTGCTTCCACTCGAAGTAAATCTCCTGGCTGTCTCCCGACCAGCGGACCTGGGTCGGCTCGTAGCCGACCAGTTGCGGGCCTTGCATGATGTTGTCGATCGTCAGGGCAAATCGCTCGGCGGTCTGGGCCTGGAGGAGGAACAGGGCCAGCCCGAAGGGCAAGAGAAGTTTGCGCATAATCTTGTGATGATAGCGCGAGCATAGGGGGATCTTTGGAGGTCCGGGACGTTGCGGAAGGGTCGGGCGCACTACTGTGCGCCGGGCGGGCCGGTTCGCCACCGATTGGCGAACGGCACATCTTCTGCATCCTCGCGACCCTTCCGGGCGTATTACTGATTGAAGCGAGGTAGCATGAGATTCCTGCTGATTGCGCTGGCGGCGGCGTCCGCCTGGGGCCAGGCGCCGGATGTTGCCCAAATCATGTCGCGGGTGGGGGTCAACCAGGCGAGGTCGCTCGAGGAGCGGCAGAATTGGGTCTATACCCAGAAACAGCTGCTGCGGATGGTCCGGGGCAACGGCAAGATCGCTCGCGAGGAGCACCGGGAGTACACCGTCACGCCGAAGTTTCGGGGTGTCGGCAAGAAACTGGTCCGGTTCGACGGCAAGTACGAGAACAAGGGCAAGTTCCACCCCTATGACAAGCCGGGGTACGAATACAAGGGGACCGATATCGACGGCCAGATTCTGGATTCCATGTCGAACGATATGACGAATGACAAAGGATCGCGCGACGGGCTCGATCATGGCCTGTTCCCGCTCACCTATCACCAGCAACTCAAGTACGACTTCAAGCTGGAGGGACGCGAGGAATTTCACGGCCGGCCCGTGTTCCGCGTCTCGTTCGAGCCGAAGCCCCATCAGGATTTCGATGACTCCTTGTGGAAAGGTGAGGCCCTGATCGACGCGGAAGCGTATCAGCCGGTGCTGGTCTCGACGAAAATGGCGCGCGGACTCCCGCTGGTGGTGAAGACGCTGTTGGGCACGAACCTGAAGGGGTTGGGATTCTCGGTATCCTATCAGAAGTTCGCGGATGGGGTGTGGTTCCCGGTGAGCTACGGCGGCGAGTTTTACGTGCGGGCGGCGTTCGTGTACCGCCGCACCATTTCCGTCTCGCTGGCGAATAGCGATTTCCGCCACACCGACGTGAACAGCAGCGTGGCCTACGCAACGGAACCGCAGTGACGGCACTTCAGAACGCGGAACGAACGGCTTTGGATTTCGACTCGCTGGTGAGACTGCACCAGTCGATGGTGTTCAGCTTCTGCTACCACTTTCTGCACGACCGCGAACTGGCGGAGGAAGTGGCGCAGGAGGTTTTCCTGGCGCTCCACCGGCACCTCGCCGCGATTCAATCCGCGGAGCATGCCTTGTTCTGGTTGAAGAAAGTAGCGGTACAACGGTCGATCGATGCGGCCCGGCGGCGGAAGCGGCGGCCGCAGATCGCGCTCGAACAGGTGGCGGAGCCCGCCTCGCCGGCGCCGTCTCGCGATCCGCTGCTCGGCGAAGTGCTGCGACGGTTGGTGGCCGCGCTGCCCGAGACGCCGCGCAGCGTCATGATCCTGCGCTACCAGGAGGATCTCGACCCTTCCGAAATCGCCGAGCTTCTGGAAATGCCGGTGGGAACGGTGAAGAGTCATTTGCAGCGATCGCTGGCGCTGCTCCGCGAAAAGCTGGAGCGGCGCGGCGTGGGAGAACTCTGATGGACTGGTTGGAAGACGAACTGAGACAGGCCTTGCGCCGCGAAGAACCCTCGCCGGGCTTCGCTGATCGCGTCTCCGCGGCGGCGCGGACGCGGAGGCTGTGGGTGATGCCGCGCTGGATGCCGGCGGCCGCGGCCATCGTCGTGATGGTGGGCGGTGGGACCGCCTACCGCGAATACCAGGGCCACATGGCCAAGGAGCGCGTCATGGAGGCCATGCGCATCACCGCCGGTACGCTGAACCATATTCAATCCCGTGTGAAACAGGTGAGACCGTGAAACGCACTGCATTTTTGCTGCTGGCCGGCGCCCTGGCGCTCGCCGCGCAGCAGTTCCAACTCAACTTCGGGCAGCTGGCCGCTAAGGCATCGGACTCGGTGGACCTGTCGCTGAACGGCGCCACCCTGCAGTTCGCCGCCCGCTTCCTCGACGATAAAGACAGCGACGAAGCCAAGGTCAAAAAGCTCATCGCCGGCCTGGAAGGTATCTACATCCGCAGCTTCTCGTTCAACAAGGATGGCGTCTGGACGCAGGCCGATGTCGATGGCGTCCGAAATCAATTGCGCATGCCCGCCTGGTCGCGCATCGTCGGCTACAAGAGCCAGGGTGAAAGCGAGACCTCCGAAGTCTACGTGCGCTACGAAAACAAGAAGATCACCGGCATCGCGATCCTGGTGGTGGAGCCGCGCGAGTTCACCGTGGTCAACATCGCCGGCCCCGTGGATCTCGACTCCCTGGCCGATCTCAGCGGCCATTTCGGCGTCCCCAAGCTGGAGCGGAAACCGACCGAGCGGAAGCAGGAGTAGCCTCCACTGCTTTAGGATGGAAGTGTCATGAGAGCCCTGCCCGCTCTGGCACTGGCCGTCTGCTGCTCCGCCTTTGCGCAATTGCCGCGATCGCAGGCTCCGGCGCCAGAGGACAAGCCGGATGGCATCTCGGTGATGGATGCGATCGTGAGCGACGACTCCGGCCACTCCGTGACCGGGCTCTCCGCGGACGATTTCGAAGTCACCGAGAAGGATAGCCCGCGGAAAGTCTCTGGTGTTTCGTATGTCGACGGCAGCAGTGGCCGCACCTTCGTCTTCGTCATCGACGACCTGGACTTGCCGCCCCAGGCGCTCGCCGCCGCCCGCGCGGCCATTCGCGGGTTCCTAACGAACGGATTTCATCCCAACGATCGCCTGGCCATCGTCGCCACGTCGCAAGGCAGCGGCACGCGGGAAGAACTGAGCTCCCATGTCGATTACCTGCTTGATTCCCTGAACCGGATTCAGTCGGTGGTGCCGGCTGCTCCGCATCTAAACCAGCGGGAGGCCGCGCGCGCCGCGTTGTGCCGCCTGCGGCTGGTCGTCCAGAACCTGGAGAAGGTGCCGGGCCGGAAGTTCGTCGCCTGGTTTTCGGACGGCCGGGATTCGGCCGGAGCCGGTCTCGACGAACCGTATTTCGAGACGCTCCGCTATTTTGCTGCCCGGTCGACCGTGACCGTTTACTGCGTCGAGCCGGAACCGCGCGACGGCCGGTCGGCCGTCACCGGGCTTGCCGGTATGACGCAACGCTCCGGCGGCCTGGTGCTGGGAACCGCGGACCTCGCAAAGATCGCGCAGGATGCCGGCGGCTACTACCGTGTCTCCTTCCGGCTCGAAGACGCGGACTACCGGCTGCTCAATCGCTTCGAGAGCGTCCGCGTGCGCGCCAGGCGCCCCGGCGTCATCGTGAGAGCCAGCCCTTCCGGCATCGATGAGTCTGAATCCTACAACGGGCAGTCGCAGGATATTTCGCTCGCCGAAGACACCATGTTCGCCGGCAGCGTCCTGGCCGTCCATGGCACGCCGCTCTATGAGAATCTGCCGAAGGGTTCGTCAGTGCTGACCCTGATGCACATCGACCTGCGGGGCGTCGCCATGACCGAGGACCTGAAGGGACTTCGTACCGGCCACCTGCAGTTCGCTCTGGCGACCCTCGACATGCGCGCCTATCCGCTCGATCAGTTTTCGAACACCGTGACGCTCAAGTTCACGGAAGAGGAATACCGGGCTGCTCTGCTCCGCGGCATTTCGATCACGGAGCGGCTCCCGCTCCGTCGAACGGCTCCCGGAGGCTGCCAGTTTCTGCTCATGGTCCGCGACGAGGCGAGCGGCAATTTGGGGACGGCGAGCCAGTTTCTCGAAATCCCGGATGTGAGCGGCGGCTCATTCTCGCTCTCGGCCGTCACGCTGGAGGGCGCTTCGCCCGCGGTCCCGGGAGGAGCCGATACCGCCGCGATTCGCAACTTCCACGCCGGGGACCTTCTGCGCTACAGCTACCTCCTCTACAATGCCGCCGCCGATCGGGAGAAGCGTTCCCGGGTGACGGTGACGGTTCGCATCTACCGTAACGGCGAATCGGTATTCCAAGGGCCTCCCCTGCCCCTCGAATTTCCTCCCGCGGCGAGCACGCGCCGCCGTTCGGCATCCGGCACCGTGCGATTGGGCGATAACCTGCCTCCCGGCATGTATCACGTCCAGGTCGCGGTGAACGACACCCTGGCGCCCGCCGGCAAGCCTTCCGCGACAGATGGCTATACCGATTTCGAAATCAAGCCGTAGCCGCGCTTTTGATACGCTGGCAAGGAATGCACTCCTATCTTCATCCGAGCGACGAGCTCCTGCAGGCCATGGAGCGGATCTACCGCTACCGCATGACCACCACGTCCGGCGGCAATCTCTCGATCCGCGACGACAACGGCAATGTGTGGATCACGCCGGCGCGCGTGGATAAGGGAGCACTGACCCGTGACGACATCGTGTGCGTGCTGCCCGATGGACGGATGGAAGGCCGGCGGCGGCCCTCTTCGGAGCTGCCGATCCACCAGGAGATTCGACGGCGGCGCCCCGAAATCGGCGGCATTGTGCACGCGCACCCGGTGGCGCTGGTGGCCTTCAGCCTGGTGCACGAAACGCCGGCCACACGCCTGTTTCACCAGTCGTGGAACGTCTGCGGCCGCGTAGGGTTCGCGCCCTATAAATTGCCCGGCAGCCAGGCCCTGGGCGATATGGTGGCCGATACGTTCGCCGAAGGCTACGACAGCGTCATCCTGGAGAATCACGGAGTGGTCACCGCGGGCACAACTCTGCAGGAGGCGTTCCGCCGGTTCGAAACGCTGGAATTCACGGCCAAGACGATCATCAAGGCGCGGCTCCTCGGGGCCGTGCCGAAGCTGCTGAGCGACGAACAGATCGCGCAGGAACTGGGGCGCTCCGCGGCGTTCGAGGAGTTCGAGAGACTTCCGCCCTCGAGCGTCGAAAAAGAGGTGCGGCGCCGTCTTTGCGAATTCGTGCGTCGCGGCTACCGGCAGCGGCTGTTTATCAGCACCCAGGGCAGCTACTCGGCGCGCGTCGGCGAGTGTTCCTTCGTCATCACGCCCTACCAGGTAGATCGAGGCACCGTGGAGGTGGAAGATCTGGTGCTGGTGAGCGATGGCGCCGTCGAAGCCGGCCGCATGCCGAGCCGCGCGGCGCGCATCCACGAGGCGATCTACCGGCGGCATCCGGAGGTGCGGGCGATCGTGAACGCATACCCTGTCAACGCCACGGCGTTCAGCGTAACCGGAACGCCGCTCGATACGCGTACGATTCCGGAGAGCTACGTGGTGGTGCGCCACGTCGGCCGCGCTGCCTACGGGCTACAGTTCGGCGAGGGCGACGAATTGGCGGCGATGCTTTCGCCCACGCAGCCCGCACTGATCCTCGAGAACGATGGCGTGCTGGTGACCGGCAGCGACATTCTGGAAGCGTTCGACCGCCTGGAGGTACTCGAATCGACGGCCGAAGCGATCATCAATTGCCGCGCCGTGGGCGAACTTCGGCCGCTATCGGACGACGTGACGCGGGACCTGGATCACGCGTTTTTTGGAATGTAGCGGCTTGCCCACGCACCGGAGGCGCGCCTTCGACGCTTGGGCAGGCCAGGAGGCCTACCCTACTTCTCCGCGGTGCTGAGGAGCGTTTCGAAATAAGGCGGTTCGGTTTCGCGGTGAACCACCGTGGTCTCGATGTTGCGGAAAGTCGCGCCTTTGAGCAGTTTCTCGATTTCGAGCTCGGTGAAGCCGAGCCATAGGTCGGCATACATCTCGCGCGCCTCTTCGAAATGATGGCGGTTCAAGTCGAGGATGGCGATCTTCCCGCCCGGCTTCAGAATCCGCCAGGCCTCCGCAATGGCGCGCTCGGGGTGAACGGCGTGGTGCAGTGCCTGGCTCAGAAACGCGAGATCCACCGTGCCGGCGCGGATTGGGACATCTTCCAGATCGCCCAGGCGAAATTCCAGGTTGCCGATGCCGTGCTTGCGGGCGAGTTCCGAGCCGAATTCCACCATCTTTTCCGAATTGTCGATGGCAATTACGCGCTTGGCCCGCTGCGCCATTAACTGCGAGATCGTACCTTCGCCCGCGCCGAGATCGGCGATCACCATGGGCGGCATCAGCTTCAGGAGCGCCTCGGCGATGCCTTTCCACGAACGTCCGGGAACGTACTGACGCCCGAATTTGCCGGCCAGTTCGTCGAAGTAGCGGCGCATCTTGTCCTGGCGCCGGCGCAGTGTGAGCCGCAGCGCCTCGCGGTCGTGCTCGGCTTCCGGCACCTCGGCGGCGGCTTCCCGCAGCAGCTCCATAAAGCTGGCGGGAGCTTTCAGGCGGTAGAAACTGTTCTTTCCCGTACGCCGGTCATCCACCAGGCCGGCCTGTTTGAGCTGTGCCAGGTGGGTCGAAATCTGGCTTTGCCCTTTCGATAGAACCTCCTGGAGCTCCGCGACGGAAAGCTCCTCCTGTTCGAGGAGCAGGAGCAGCCGCAGGCGGTTGGGATCGGCCGCCAGCCGCATCGATTTGAGAATTGACGCCATGGAATGCGATGGACTAATATCAATCTATCAAGATTTCTTGATACGAGGGAAGGAAAGAATGGGCACTGCCACGCTGAACCAGACCGCTACCGAATACAAAGTTGCCGATCTCTCGCTGGCCGATTGGGGCCGCAAGGAAATATCGATCGCCGAGCAGGAAATGCCGGGCCTCATGGCCATCCGGCGCAAGTACACTGCCGAAAAGCCGCTGTCCGGCGTTCGCGTCACCGGTTCGCTCCACATGACCATCCAGACCGCCGTGCTGATCGAAACGCTGGTGGATCTTGGCGCTTCGGTTCGCTGGGCGAGCTGCAACATCTTCTCCACGCAGGATCATGCCGCCGCCGCGATCGCCGCGGCCGGCGTGCCGGTGTTCGCGTGGAAGGGCGAGACTCTGGAAGAATACTGGTGGTGCACCTGGAAGGCGATCAGCCATCCGGACGCGCAGGGCCCGCAGTTGATCGTGGACGACGGCGGCGACGCCACCCTGCTGATCCACAAGGGCTATGAGCTTGAAAACGGCAGCGATTGGGTGAACACGCCCTCCGCGAGCCACGAAGAAGAAGTCATCAAGAACCTGTTGAAGCAGATCCACGCGGAAAACCCCACCCGCTTCCACGACATCGTGAAGGAATGGCGCGGCGTCTCCGAGGAGACCACCACCGGCGTGCATCGTCTCTACAAGATGCAGGAAGCCGGCTCGCTGCTGGTTCCGGCGATCAACGTCAACGACTCGGTCACCAAATCGAAGTTCGATAACCTCTACGGCTGCCGCGAATCGCTGGTGGACGGCATCAAGCGCGCCACCGACGTGATGGTGGCGGGCAAGATCGCGGTGGTTTGCGGTTACGGCGATGTCGGCAAGGGCTCGGCGCATTCGCTGCGCGGCATGGGCGCGCGCGTCGTGGTCACCGAGATCGACCCGATCAACGCGCTGCAGGCCGCGATGGAAGGCTTCGAAGTGACCACGCTCGAAGACACGCTCGGCCGCGGCGATATCTACGTCACCTGCACCGGCAACTGCGACATCATCACGCTCGAACACATGCAGAAGATGAAGGATCAGGCCATCGTCTGCAACATCGGGCACTTCGACAACGAGATTCAGGTGGACCGGCTCAACGAGTCGGGCGCCGTCCGCACCAACATCAAGCCGCAGGTGGATATGTACACCTTCCCCACCGGCAGCAGCATCTTCGTGCTGGCCGAAGGCCGGCTGGTGAACCTGGGATGCGCGACCGGGCACCCGAGCTTCGTCATGAGCAACAGCTTCGCCAACCAGACCCTCGCGCAGGTGGATCTCTGGAAGAATCGCGATACCTACAAGGCCGGCGTGTATACGCTGCCGAAGAGCCTCGATGAAGAAGTGGCGCGGCTGCATCTTGAAAAAATCGGGGTTAAACTGACGAGGCTCACGCCCAAACAGGCTGATTACCTGGGCGTTTCCCTGGACGGCCCGTACAAGGCGGACCACTACCGGTATTAAGTGTTAAATTGATGTAATCACCGCAGGAGGACACTTGTCAGAAGCTCAAAAATACCTTTTCACCTCGGAGTCCGTCACGGAAGGCCATCCGGATAAGATAGCGGACCAGATTTCAGACGCGATATTGGATGCTGTGCTGGCGGACGATCCCACCGGGCGCGTGGCGTGCGAAACTCTCGTCACCACCGGCACCTGCATCGTGGCCGGCGAGATCACAACCAATACCTATGTGGATGTGCCGCGAATCGTGCGCGGCACCATCGAGTACGTGGGCTACAATGACGCCACTTATGGCTTCGATGCCCACACCTGCGGTGTGCACAACCTGATCCAGTCGCAGTCGCCGGATATCGCGATGGGCGTGGATACGGGCGGCGCGGGCGACCAGGGCATGATGTTCGGCTATGCCTGCGACGAGACGCCCGAGCTGATGCCGCTGCCGATCATGATGGCGCACAAGCTGGTGCGGCGCCTCTCCACGGCTCGCCGCGAAGGCGTTCTGGACTTTCTGCGGCCGGACGGCAAGAGCCAGGTCAGCGTGGAGTACGTGGGCAACACGCCGAAGCGGATCGAGGCGGTGGTCATCTCCACGCAGCACAGCCCCGAGGTTTCGACCGAGGAGTTGCGCGAGCAGGTGAAGAAACACATCATCGACGCCGTGGTTCCTTCCGGGATGGTCGATTCGCAGACCAAGTATCACATCAATCCGACCGGCCGCTTCGTGGTGGGCGGACCGCACGGCGATACCGGCCTCACCGGCCGCAAGATCATCGTCGACACGTACGGCGGAATGGGCCGTCACGGCGGCGGCGCGTTTTCGGGCAAGGATCCGACGAAGGTGGATCGTTCGGCATGCTACATGGCCCGCTACATCGCGAAGAACATCGTGGCCGCGAAACTGGCCGGCCGTTGTGAAGTGCAGCTGGCGTACGCGATCGGCGTGGCCGACCCGGTTTCGGTGATGGTGAACACGTTCGGTACGGGAGTGGTGGCGGAGGAACGCCTGACCACACTGGTTCGCGACAACTTCTCCCTGACGCCGCGCGGCATTATCGAAACGCTCAATTTGCGGCGGCCGATCTATCGCACGACCGCGGCTTTCGGCCACTTCGGACGCACCGAAGATACGTTCTCCTGGGAAGCCACCGACAAGGCAGAGGCTCTCAAGGAACAGGCCGAAGCGCTATCGCAGGCTGCGATCCGTTAGGAAGAGCGGGCAGGCCGGGAGGCCTGCCCCACATCATTTCTGAGCAGCAGTTTTCAACGTGTCTTCGTAGATCGGGTCCCGCCGCATAATCCCCAGCTCTTCCCGCAGCAGCAAGTAATCCGTTAAGACCGGCAGATTGGTGCAACTCGTCAGATCGTTGACTGTGACGGTCAGACGGGCTTCGCGCCGTTCCAACTGCACGCGGAAATCGCTGCCGGAAAGCTCCACGCGCAGCGACGAGACTTCCGATGATGGCTCGACCGCGAGACTCACACCAGACAACACGCCGGTAATCCAGGCGCCCATGTAGCGGGCGGCCGTTTCGAACCCCGGCGCGAACCGGACGCGGATTTCCGACACAAATGGCAGCTTCGCCAGATACTCCCGGTTCTGGAAGACTTGGGAGAGCATGGCGCGCCAGCGCGTGATGCGCGTCCAGGCGAGATCGGCTACCAGCAGGCCGCCCGCGGCCAATTCGGCCAGCCGCCGCAATGCCTGCGCCGCATCGGCCATCTCCGCGCTATCGACCACCACCTTATGCGCCATCGCAGCGATCGCCTGAAATTCCGGCATCGCGGCCAGGCGCGCGCTCCGGCACCAGACCACCAGCGGCAGGTCGGCCACTGCGAGGGGCAGCACCA
The DNA here is from genome assembly GCA_963796675.1 of Terriglobia bacterium. Lineage (GTDB taxonomy): Bacteria > Acidobacteriota > Terriglobia > Bryobacterales > Bryobacteraceae > CAWCDJ01. Next base: position 908,185 of record CAWCMS010000002.1, on the reverse strand, counting down.
CGGAGGGCACATCCGCCAGGGCCGCATCCGAAGCGATCAGTTCGATCTGCTCGCAGCAAATCTGCCGCCGCTGTCCGAACGGCATCCAGCATTGTGCATAGACCCGCTCGGAAAGAGAGCGCGCGCCCGAGCCGTGCAGCCGCACGAGAATCGTGCGCGCCGGATGCTCGGGCATCAGCGCTGCCAGCGTTTCGCCCACGTCGGAAACGTCTTCGCTCTCCTCGGCCAATACCACCAGGGTCAGTGAGCAGGCGCGCAGCACACCCAGCCCGGTTTCGGATTCGCCCTGCCTGCCGAGTGACACCCAGAGTTCCGACAGCTCCTTGAGAATGTGATCGGGCGCAATCGAGGCCACTACGGTTTCCTCCACACGTGGCCGCGCCGCGCGAGCATCTGGTCGGCGGCCTCGGGTCCCCAGGTTCCGGCGGCATAGTTCGGGAACGGGAACTGGATCTGCCGCCAGACATTCTGGATCGGCTCGACCACGGACCAACTGGCTTCCACCATGTCCTGGCGCGTATAGAGGGTGGCGTCGCCGATGATGGCATCGAGCAGCAGCGTCTCGTAGGCGGAGGGCGAACGCTCGCCGAAGCTCGAGCCGTAGTTGAAATCCATCGACACCGGGCGCAGTGTCATGCCCGCGCCGGGCCGCTTCGAAAGGAACTTGAGGGAAATACCTTCCTCGGGCTGAATGCGCACGATCAACAGATTCGGAGCGTTGCCGTCGCCGTCTTCTTCGAAGATCGAAAGCGGCGCCTGGTTGAACTGGATCGCAATCTCGGTGACGCGTTTCGGCAGCCGCTTCCCCGTGCGCACGTAGAACGGAACGCCCGCCCATCGCCAATTGTCGATGAAGAACGTGACCGCCGCGTAGGTATCGGTCTGCGATTGGGGATCCACACCCGACTCCTGCCGGAAGCCGGGCACATCCTCGCCGCCGATGCGCGCCGGCCCGTATTGTCCCGGCACGGCGTTCTGCTGGATCTCATCGGGCTTCATCCGCTTGATAGACCGCAGCAATTTCGAGCGTTCGTCGCGCACGGAATCGGCGCGGAAGCTGGCGCTCGGCTCCATGGCGATGGTGGCCATCACCTGCAGCAGGTGATTTTGGATCATGTCGGCCAGGGCGCCTGCTTCCTGGTAGTAGCTGCCGCGGCCTTCCACGCCGATCGATTCCGCCGCGGTGATCTGCACGTGGTTGACGTAGCGGCGATTCCACAGCGGCTCGAAGATGCCGTTGCCGAACCGGAACGCCAGGATGTTCTGCACGGTCTCCTTGCCGAGGTAGTGATCGATGCGGTAGACATCGGATTCGTGGAAGACCTGGTGCAACTGGTCGCTCAATTCGCGGGCGCTGGCGAGATTGTGGCCGAACGGCTTTTCGACCACCAGCCGCCTCCACCCGCTTCCCTTCCCGAGTCCCGCGCTGCCGATTCCGAGGGCGGCCGGCGCGTACTGGCTGGGCTGGGTCGAAAGGTAGAAGAGCACGTTGCCGCCGGTGTGTCGCGACGATTCGATCTCCGCGAGCTTCCCGGCGAGATTCTTATAGAGCTGCGGATCGTCGATGTTGCCCGGCAGGTAGAAAAGGCCGCCCGCGAAGGCTTTCCACACGTCTTCGTCGAACTCGGTGTCTTCGGAAAACTGCTTGACGGACTCCAGCATCTTTTCGCGAAACTGGTCGTCGGACATCGGGGTTCGCGAAATGCCGACCACCGCGAAGCCCGCCGAAAGCCGGCGGTCATATGCCAGCCGATAGAGCGCGGGAATCAACTTCCGTTTCGTGAGGTCGCCATTGGCGCCGAAAATGACGATCACGCATTCCGGCACGCGGCGTTCAAACCGCAGCGGGTCTTGAAAAGGATTCTCCGCAACCGCGGAGGCGGCTTCGTCTCGCAGCATGAGATCGGGCATAGGGAGCGTCAGGACCTTCCGTCACTGGCCATTATCCCACGGCCCTCACGAATGCGACGCGGACTCGGGCCGCGGATTAGTGGCCGGCTGCACTCGCGCGCTTCTGCCGTTGTCGCTCGCGGCGCATCGCGCGGCGGCTGAGATGGCTCACTCCCATGGGCTTGGGATTCCTGGCCGCCGCACGGCCGGCGCTCCGCTGCCTCATCATTCCCGTCAAGGCACAAAGCGCCACATTACCTGTGATGACCCCGATCAGGGCCGGCAGTACCCGCGGTGGAATCGGAAAGTACGCGGCCGCGCCGCTTGCCTGTATGACGAGGGCGGCGAGCGTCATCCATTTCCACCACTGGGGGTACCCGGCGCAGACAAGAATGGTTGCCGCGGGAATGAGGAGCAGATGATTCACGATCGACGACTCGAACGGGAAAAGCGTATTGAGCCAGTACGATTCTGCCGCCAACAGCAGACCCGCCGTGACGAGTTGCACCGGCCGGCTGCGCACGAATCGTCCGAGGCGCGAGCGCTCCTCGGGATCGGATTTGACCAACTCCACGAAGAAGCTAAGAATGTTGGCGAGTAACTCGGTCATCGGCTCTACCGCTGAACTCCTTATCGAAGGGGAATTAGTACGCTAGGCGCGACAGCGCTCAGCACGTGTCCTTCGCTGAGGAAACTAGGCTTCATTTTGCAGGCGATCGTGAGCCTGACGGAGACCTGGTGCAACGAGGGCGGCACCTGAAGCACGGCAAGAAAGCGGTGTGCTCCCGAAGCGACCGCCTGGCCGCTAAGTTCCCATGAGAAATCGGATTGCTGGAGCCCGTAGGCGATGATCGTCGGTTTGATCCCCGTGAAGTTCGGTGTTAGCCCAGCGCTGGCGATGGTTGGGGTGACCGCCACCGGCTCGTCCTTAGTCTGGTTCAGCGGCAGCATATCGGTAACAGTTACATCGTTATCCACCTGGGTTCGGAGAATGATACTGCTCACTTCCCGGTAGTCCAGATCCTTGACGCTGAAAGCGAGCTGCAGAATTAACATCCCGGGGCGCGGCTTTTGGATCGGAAGGCGGATCGGCCTGCCGAAAGCGACGCTTCCGGTAGTGAACTGCGCGACCTGCTGGAACTCCGGGTAGTTGTGAAGGACAGCGATCGTCTGATCCATGTAGCCCCATGTGGCGGTGGGAGCGGCGGCCTGCCGCGCCCATACCAGCGAGGTGTATGCCTGCCGCACATGGGCGAGGGTGGCCGGGCGGATCGCGATGCCCTCGGTATCGCTTTTGGCGTAAGCAAGCTCCGTATCGGGCAGCAACGCGACGAGCAGTGGATCGCCCAGCGGTCCCGCAGGTTTCGGAACGGCGGGCCTCGCCTTTACCAAAGCTTCCTGGCTAGGCTGCCAGATCGACGGCTGTACTGTCTTGATCAAACCGGCATGATGCTTATTTGTAGCGCGGACTAACTGGCGATACTTTTCGAACGTGGAGTTGCTCATCCACATACCGTAGTCCGGCTGCTGATCAGGAGAGAGGAGTACCTGGAGACTATCCGTAACGGAACTGGAGTTTCCGATTAGGTTTCCAAGGCCCGCAGCCCTGGCCGAGTCAAAGATCCACGTTTGGGGAACAACCGGTCCGGCCAGCTGCGTGTTCCAGACTTTTCCCATGCCGGTAACCGGCGGTCCGGACATGGCAAAGAACTGCTGAGTCAGGGGGCGGTAACCGGTCAGCGGTACAGTAACAAGAATTTCGCTGTCGCCGAGCGCGCTTTGCGAAACCAGGCGCGTCCCATCCTGCGCAAACGCCAAAGCGACGACCGCAAGAAATAGGAACGACCTATACGGTTTGACGTCGCGACCCATCGATAACTCCGAGTGGCGGCCGGGGACTGGCCACTTTTTGGTAGTTCATCATAGATCGTTCTTATGTTTTACGCAACCCCAAGTAGCTCGGAGGCGGGGAAGTTACAGCGAGCCCACCGGCGCTTCCCTGTTTACCCGTCTCGGCCGCTTCCAGCTTTGCACCTTCGTCTGCAGCGCCGACATGTAGATGTAGAAGACCGGCGTGAGGTAGAGGGTGACCAACTGCGAGAAGAGCAGTCCGCCGACCACGACCAGGCCGAGCGGCTGGCGGGCCTCGCCGCCCGCGCCGTAGCCGAGCGCGATCGGCATGGCGCCGAGCAGCGCCGCCATGGTGGTCATCATGATGGGACGGAAGCGGATCAGGCAGCCTTCGTAGATCGCCCGCTCCGGAGGCAGCCTGTGCTGCCGCTCCGCTTCGAGCGCGAAGTCGATCTGCATGATGGCGTTCTTCTTCACGATGCCGATCAGCATGATCAGGCCGACGAACGCGTAGATGCTCAGGTCGATGTGGAAGATCACCAGCGTCAGCAGCGCGCCGAAGCCGGCCGAGGGCAGGCCCGAGAGAATCGTGATCGGGTGGATGTAGCTTTCGTACAGGATGCCGAGCACGATGTACACCACCATGATGGCGATGATGAGCAGGACCCACAGGTTGCCGAGCGAGCTCTGGAAGGCCTTCGCCGCGCCCTGGAACTGCGTGCTGATGGTATCGGGCAGCGTGGAATCCGCCAGCTGCTGGATCTTCTCGACCTGCTCGCCCAGCGCGGCGCCGGGCTTGAGGTTGAAGGAGATGGTGGCGGAGGGCAGTTGGCCGTAGTGGTTGATGGTCTGCGGACCGGTTTCGGTCTTGATCTTCGCCAGGGTATCGAGCGGGATCAGTTTGCCCGTCGGACTCTTGAAGTAGAGCAGCGAAAGCGCGTTGGGGTCGGGCTGGTATCGCGGTTCGAGTTCGAGCAGCACTTTGTATTCGTTGATGGAGCCGTAAATGGTCGAGACCCAGCGCGGACCGTACGCGTCGTAGAGCGCGTTCTCGATCAGGTTGGCATTGACGTTCATGGCGGCGGCCTTGTCGCGGTCGATGGTGACGTTGACCTGCGGAGTGGTCACTGCGACGTCGGTGGTGACGTCTTCCACGCCGGGAAGCTTTGCCACCATGCGCGAGCTTATCGGTCTCGGCATACAGCTCGGGCTTATCCGGCGTCTGCATGGAGAACTGGTAGAGGCTCTTGGTCACCTGGCCGCCGATCTGGATGGTCGGCGGATTTTGCAGGTAGACTTGACGCCGGCGAACGCCGCCAGTTTCGGCCGCAGTTCCTTGATGATCTCGTTGACGCCCAGTTGCCGCTGGGACGCGCGGCTTGAGGTGGATCACCAGTTCGCCGTAATTCGGGCCGCCGAGGTTGGACGCCGTCGTGCCGCCTACGCTCGCCATCAAGCGATTCCACGTTCGGGTCGGCGGCGACGGCGTGCGGCGATCTTCTGCTCGTAATTCCACCATCTGGTAATACGAGGTGCCCTGCTGCGCCTCGGTGATGACGTGAAGCTGGTCGGTATCCTGATCGGGGATGAAGCCCTTGGGGATCGATCATGAACATGTACACGGTGGCCGCCGAGCACCAGGACGAAGCTCAGCCATCATGGCGAGACGGTGGCGGAGGACGATCTGCAGGGTAACGTCATAGACTTGCAGCATCCCGTCGAAGAATTTCTCCGTGACCTTGTAGAACCAGCCGCGCTTTTCCTCGTGCGCGGCCCCGAGGAAGCGGCTGCACAGCATGGGCGTGAGGGTGACCGAGACCACGCCCGAAATCAGGATGGCCACCGTGATGGTGACCGCGAATTCCTTGAACAGGCGGCCCAGCACGCCGCCCAGGAACAGCACCGGGATGAAGACGGCGGCCAGCGAAAGCGTCATCGAAACGATGGTGAAGCCGATTTCGCCCGAACCCTTGAGAGAGGCGGCGAGGCGGCTCCTCGCCCAGCTCGATGTGGCGGACGATGTTCTCCAGCATGACGATGGCGTCATCCACCACGAAGCCGATGGAGAGGATCAGCGCCATCATCGAGAGGTTATCGAGGCTGTAACCCAGCAGGTACATCACGGCAAACGTACCGATGATGGAGAACGGCAGCGCAAGGCTGGGGATGATGGTGGCCGAGACGTTGCGCAGGAACAGGAAGATGACCATCACCACCAGCCCGAGCGTCAGGATCATGGTGAACTGCACGTCCTTGTACGATTCGCGGATGGTGTCCGAACGATCGTAGAGGATGTCCATGTGGACCGAAGGCGGCAGTTCCGCTTGCGGAAAACCGGCAGCAGATTCTTGACGCCGTCGGTGACGTCGATGGTGTTGGTGCCCGGCTGGCGCTGGATGGCGAGAATGATCGACCGGCTGCTGAAGCCGTGATCCTTGTAAAACCAGGAGGCGGTCTTATCGTCCTCCACGCTATCGATGATCTGCCCCAACTCTTCGAGGCGCACCGGCGAGCCGCTGCGATAAGCCACCACGACCGGGCGGTATTGCGAGGCGCTCAGCAACTGGCCGCTGGCCTGGAGGGTGAAGGCTCGCTGCGGCCCGATGATGGCGCCGGTGGGCAGATTGACGTTCCAGTTCTTGAGCGCGGTCTCGATTTCGTTGATGCCGATCTGCCGCGAGGCCAGCGCGTGCGGGTCCATCTGCACGTGAACGGCGTATTTCTGCGCGCCGAGCACCTGCACCTGGGCCACGCCGCTGATCATGGAAATGCGCTGGGCGATGCGGGTTTCGGCGTACTCGTCGAGGGTCCAGAGCGGCAGGGTGGGCGAAGTGAGGGCGAGATAGAGAATCGGCTGGTCGGCGGGATTGACCTTGGTGAAAGTGGGCGGCGTCGGCATGCCCTGCGGCAGCAGGCGGGTGGCCTGGGTGATGGCGGCCTGCACGTCCACGGCGGCGCCGTCGAGCTTGCGGTCGAGATCGAATTCGAGGGTGATCTGGTGTTGCCGAGCGAGTTCGACGACGTCATCGAATTCAGGCCGGCGATGGTGGAGAACTGGTTTTCGAGCGGGGTGGCCACGGCGGAGGCCATGGTTTCGGGGCTGGCGCCGGGCAGGCTGGCGGTGACCAGCAGGGTGGGGAAGTCGACGTTGGGCAGATCGCTGACGGCGAGCGACCGGTAGGCCACGCCGCCGAACAGCGCGATGGCCGCCATCAGCAGGCTGGTGGCGATGGGCCGTTCGATAAAGGTCTGCGAAATATTCATGCGTCAATCTCCCCCCTGCATCACGGGAGAGAGGACCTTGGGCCGTCTTGCGGTTCTTCCACTCGTTCCACGAGCCAGGATTGCCGCCATGTAGGTATAAACCACCGGAGTCAGATAAAGAGTCATCAACTGCGAAAATGCCAGGCCGCCCACTACCGCCAGGCCGAGCGGGCGCCGCGATTCGCCGCCGGCGCCATAGCCGAGCGCGATCGGCAAGCCGCCGAGCAGCGCCGCCATCGTAGTCATCATGATGGGGCGGAAACGGATCAGGCAGCCTTCGAAAATCGCTTCTTTGGCCGACTTGTTTTCCTTGCGCTCGGCTTCGAGGGCGAAATCGATCTGCATGATGGCGTTCTTCTTCACGATGCCGATCAGCATGATCAGGCCGACGAACGAGTAGATGCTGAGATCCACCTTGAAAAGAATCAGGGTGAGCAGGGCGCCGAAACCGGCCGAGGGCAGTCCGGAGAGAATCGTGAGCGGATGGACGTAGCTTTCGTACAGCACGCCGAGCACGATGTAGACCACGGCGATGGCCAGGATCAGCAGGATGCCCATGTTGCTGCATGGAATCCTGGAAGACCTTGGCGGTGCCCTGGAATGCGCCGGTGATGGTAGCCGGCAGGTTGTTGCGCGGCCTCTCGTCGATCTCGTCGGTCGCCTGCCCCAGCGACGTGCCGGGCTTGAGCGCGAACGAAATCGTGACCGAAGGCAACTGGCCGGAGTGCGGAATGCTCTGCGGGCCGGCGTCTCCTGCAACTTCGTCACGGCGCTCAGGGGCACCAGTTGCCCGGTATCGGACTTCAGATAGATCATCTCAGCCCGTCGGTGTGTCCGCTGGTAGCGGGGCAGCATTTCGAGCAGCACGCGGTACTGATTGGTCGGCGAGTAGATGGTGGAAGAGAGCTGCGGGCCGAAGGCGTCGTAGAGCGTGGAAGCGACGTGTTCCAGTTGACATTCAGCGCGGCGGCGCGATCGCGGTCCAGCACGATGTTGACCGCTGGATTGCGGATCTGCAGATCGCTCGTGACTTCGGTCAGCCCCGGGAGCCGCGCCATGAGGCGCTCGAGCTTCTGGGCCTCCGTGTAGAGTTGCGCGGTATCCGGGCCGTAGAGTGTGAAATCGTAGGCGCTCTTGGACATGCGGCCGCCCACGCGGATCGCCTGCGGGAACGGAGATAGACGCGCAGGCCGGGGATGCCGGACACTTTCGGGCGGATTCGGTTGACGATTTCGGCCACGGTGGCCGCGCGCTGGCGCCGCGGGCTCAGGTTGACCATGACGCGGCCGGTATCACAGGAGCCGCCGAACCCGCCACCGGTGATCGCGTAAAAGCTCTCCACGTCCGGATCCGCTACCACGATCTACGCCACTGTCTGCTGAACCGACCATCTGGTAGTAGGAGGTGCCCTGGGCGGCTTCCACCTGAACGTTGAAGTTGTCGTTATCGGTGTCCGGGATGAAGCCCTTCGGCACGATCACGTAGAAGCATCCAGTGACGCCCAGCACTGCCACGAACATCGCCAGCATTACGGGGCGGTGGCGCAGCACCCAGCGCAAGCTCACGCTATAGATGTGGAGCATGACATCGAAGACGCGCTCCATCGCGCGATAAAACAGGCCGTGCTTGTCCTCGCGGGTGTCCCAGGAAGCGGCTGCACAGCATGGGGGTGAGGCTGATCGAGACCATCCCGGAAATCAAAATTGCGGTGCAGATGGTGACCGCGAACTCGCGGAACAGGCGGCCCAGAATGCCGGACATGAACAGGATCGGGATGAACACCGCCGCCAGCGACAGCGTCATGGAGACGATGGTGAATCCGATCTCGCGCGATCCGCTCAGCGCGGCCTGCATGGCCTTTCCCCATTTCGATATGGCGGACGATGTTCTCCAGCATGACGATGGCGTCGTCCACCACGAAGCCGATGGAGAGGATCAGCGCCATCATCGAGATGTTGTTGATGCTGAAATCGAGCAGCTACATCACGGCGAAGGTGCCGACGATCGAAAACGGCAGCGCCATCGCGGGAATCATGGTGGCCGAGAAGTTGCGCAGGAAGAGGAAGATCACCATGATGACCAGGACGAGCGTGGCAGCCATGGTGAACTGAATGTCGTGGAACGCCTCGCGAATGTTCTTCGAGCGATCGCCGCGGATGCCCAGGTGCACCGTGGGCGGAATCTGCGTCTGGAAAACCGGGAGCAGTTGCCGGATATTGTCGATCACTTCGATGGTATTGCTGCCGGGCTGGCGCATGACGGCAAGGCTGACGCCTCGGGTCCCTTCCGTGCCATACTCCCCGCCGTAGATCTGCGACATCTGCTTATCGTCCTCCACGCTGTCGATCACGTGGGCGACGTCGCCCAGCCGCACCGGCGCGCCGTTGCGATAGGCGACGATCATGGGGTTGTAATTCGGCCGCGCGCATCAACTGGCCATTGGCGTTGACGTTATACGAGGTATGCGGACCGTAGAGCGTGCCGGTGGGCACGTTGACGTTCCAATTGCGCAGCGCCGTATCGATTTCGTTGAGGCCGATCTGTGGGGCGGCCAATTGATTCGGGTCCACCTGCACGCGCACCGCGTATTTCGCCGAGCCATATACCTGCACCTGGGCCACGCCTTCCACCATGGAGATGCGCTGGGCGACCATCGTCTCGGCATACTCGTCGAGATCCGAAAGCCGCATGGTGGGCGAAGTGAGGAAGAGGCTCATGATCGGGGCGTCGCCGGGATTCACCTTGCGGAACGAAGGCGGCGTCGGCATGCCGGGAGGCAGCAGCGGCATCGCCTCGGCGATGGCGGTTTCCACGTCCACGGTGGCGCCGTCGATATCGCGGCTGAGGCTGAATTGCAAGGTGATGTTGCTGTTGTCCTGGCTGCTCGACGAGATCATCGAATCCAGACCGGCGATGGTGGTGAACTGCCGTTCCAGCGGCGTGGCCACGGCCGAGGCCATGGTGTCGGGATTCGCGCCGGGAAGGCTCGCCGAAACCGTAATGGTGGGGTAATCGACCTGCGGCAGGTCGCTTACCGGCAGGCTCGATAAGCTATGATGCCGAACAACGCCATCCCCAGCATCAGAAGGCTGGTGGCGATCGGCCGATGTATAAAGGTTTCGGAGATGTTCACGCCCAGCCCCTCATGGGCGAATTCTTCGTCATTCTGACGGGATCAGCTCTTCTGCTGTTCGCCGCCGCGGCGCCCGCCGCCTCCGCCGCCCTGCCGCCGCGCGTCCGCCGCCGCCCTTCCCTCGCGGACCACAACGCGGCTGCCGGGAGCCAGTCTTAACTGCCCTTCGGTGACGACGGTTTCCCCGGCTCGATCCCTGATTCACCACCATGTCCTGGCCGACGCGCGCACCCACCGTAACGGGCCGCGACTCAACGGTTCGATCCTGCTTGACGACGTAGAGATAGGCGCCGTTCTGCCCGGTCTGTATGGCTTGGTTCGGCACGACCACGGCGTTGTGCTGGGTCGTCAGCCGCAGCGTCACGCGCACGAACTGGCCCGGCCACAGCTTGTGGTCCCCATTGGGGAACGTGCCCTTCAGCTTGATGGTGCCGGTGGTCATATCCACCGTGTTGTCCACGAAGGTCAGGACGCCCGCTTCCTCGGCGCTCGGTCGTCCTGCGGGCGCGAACGCACCGGGAGTTTTCCCTCCGCCATGTATTGCTTGATGGCGGGCAATTGGGCCTCGGGCACGGCGAACGTCACGTAGATCGGCTCCACCTGGTTGATGGTCATCAGTTCCATGCTGTTGGCCATCACCACGTTACCCAGCTTCACGGTCAGGTTGCCCGTGCGGCCGTCGATGGGCGAATAAATTCGGTATAGCCCAGCTGCACCTTGGCATTTTCGACCGCCGCCTGGCTGGCGCCGATAGTGGCCTTCGAGCTCTCGATGGTGGCCTGATCGGCGACTACCGCCTGCGCGCGGCGTCGGCCGTGGCGCGAAGCTGCTCGGCCTGATCCCGCGAAATGATCTTCTGTTCGAAGAGCTGCTGGTAACGGTTCGCCTGGGATTCCGCATAACGGGCTTGGGCCGCATCCCGCGCCATATTGGCTCGCGCCTGGCCCAGGCTGGCCTCATCTTTGGCCAGATTGGCCTTGGACTGGTTCAGGGCCGCTTCCAGGGGCCTCGGGTCGATGGTGAAAAGTAGGTCGTCCTTCTTGACGTAGTCGCCTTCGTGGAAATCGACCTTCGTCAGCTCCCCGGTCACCTGTGCCTTCACCGAAATCGTGGAGTAAGCTTCCACGTTTCCGATCACCTGGATCTCCACGGGCACGTTCTTCTGGGCCGCCACCGCGACCAGTACGGGAACGTCGCCACCGCCCATTCCCTTTCTTCCGCCCTTGCCGCCGGGGGCATTCGATGCGGACGCTCCGGAGCTTCCGCAACCTGACAGCGCGATCATCCCTGTCCCGGTAAGCACCAGGAGGCAAAGGAAATGACCCCGTTTCAGAGACTTATGACACGGGTAGGGCATGAAAATGGACATAGATCTTCAGTGTATTGAAGGCGATTGGAGACATCTTATAGTTACCGGCCACAGACGGCAATGGCTAAAAAGAGGCAATCAATTTGGAACCATTTTAGAGTTTGGGCTTCGGGGGAGGCAGTTCCCGAGCCACAACCGAGTTCGTAAAGCCCAGCCGGTTGTGGCTGCCGTCGCAGAACGGCTTGTTTTCGGAATGGCCGCACCGGCAAAGCGAGATGACTGTACGGCCGGCCAGCCCGAAGGCGGCTCCCGACGGATCGAGGATCTCCATCTCTCCTTCAATCCGCAGGGGCCCGTTGTTCAAACAGGTGATTTTCGTGTTCGGCATTCTACGGATCGTAGCACGCCTGCTGAACTTGACTACTGGTGATCTCGTATACATTGGCGGCGCCGGCAAACGGAAGCTCCATTGACAAATAAGTAAGTACTCACTTACAATTCACCTCGTGACCGAAATCCGGCATGCCAGCCGTATGCACGCCAACGATCGACGAAATCAGCTCCTGGAGACCGCTCTTGAGGTGTTTTCCCGACGCGGCTTCGAAGGCGCTACCACCAAGGAGATCGCCTCCGCGGCGAACGTGACAGAAGCGGTTATCTTCCGTCATTTTCCTAATAAACAAGCTCTTTACGAAGCGGTTTTACAGTACAGGGTCCAGTGCGCGCCCATGCAGCAGTGGCTCGACGAGGCCAAAGCGGTGATGGATCGGCGGGACGACGAAGGACTATTCCGCCTCATCGCCAGGACGGTCATTGCCTCGTACCGGGATGACCCCCGCGGACAGAAGCTGACGCTGTTCGCAGCACTCGAAGGCCACGAGCCGGGCCTGGCCCACTACCGGGCGGTCACCGCTCCCATCTTCGAGTTCCTAAGAGATTACCTGGAGCGCCGTCAGAAAGAAGGCGCCTTGGCGGATATTCCCGTCGGCGCCGTTCTGCTCGCCATCTCCGGGATGGCGACGCAGTTCGCCCTGATGACCCAAATGTTCGGTTTCGCCTGCGACATCCCCGACGACGTCATGGTCGAAGCCTTTACCCAGATCATGATTCGGGGCGCCAAACCGGCCCCCACCGAAGCCCGAAAGGCCTGATTTATGACGCGACTCGCCATTTTTTCGATCCTGGTTAGCCTCGCCTTCACCGCCGGCTGCTCTTCGCAGAAGGAGCTTGCCGCCTCGACCGCCGCACCCAAACCGCTCTCGGTTTCGACCGCCCGTGCCACCGCACGTAACGTTCCCGCCTCTTTCCAGGAGACCGGGACCTTCCAGGCCGACGAAACGTCGGACATCGCGCCGCTGGTCGCCGGCCGGGTGATCGCAACGCCGGTGAATGTCGGCGACTTCGTGAAGCAGGGCCAGGTGGTCTGCGAGTTGGACCACAGGGATGCGCAGCTCAAATTGGACCAGTCGAAGGCTCAGCTGGAGCAGTCCACCGCGAATCTGCGCCAGGCGCAGTCGCGTATCGGCTGGAGCGGCTCCGGGAAGTTCGACCCGGCTGGGCTGCCTGAGGTGGCGGCGGCACGCGCCAACTACGAATCTGCCGAGGCCCAGGCGCGCCAGGCGGCCGCCGATGCCAAACGCTACCAGAACCTGGTGGCGACCGGCGACGTGTCCCGATCCGCCTACGAGAAGGTGCATACCCAGCAGGAGACCGCCGATGCCCAATCGAATGCCGCCCGCCAGCAGTACGAAGCGGCGTTGAACGGAGCCCGGCAGAGCTGGGGCGCCGTCGAAACTTCGCAGGCCGGCCTCGAATCGATGCGCTCCGCTCTGGCGCAGGCCGAAAAGGCCCTCGCCGATACGACCATTCACGCCCCCTTCGATGGCTTCATCACGGCACGCCCGGTGGCTGCCGGAGAATATGTCGCGCTCACCAACAAGATCGCCACGATGGTCCGCATCGGCACCGTCAAGCTGGAGCTCCAGACGCCGGAGCAGCGCGCCTCGCGGGTCAAACTCGGAATGCCGGTGATTGCCAAGGTGGCTGCCTATACCGACCGCGACTTTCGCGGCACGGTGACCGCGATCAATCCTTCGGTGGACCCGAATTCCCGCATCTTCCTCGTCGAAGCGCGTTTCGACAACAGCGGCGCCGTGCTTCGCCCGGGCATGTTCGCCACTGCCAACGTGCTGCTGCCCGGCGGCGAGGACGCCGTTTTCGTTCCGCGCACCGCGGTGCAGCGTGACAAGACCACGGACTCCTGGCAGGTCTTCGCCATCGAGAATGGCACTGCCCATCTGCGCGTAGTGACCGTGGGCGATATCGACGGCGACTCGATCCGCATTACCTCCGGACTCACCGGCATCGAGAACGTGGCTGCCAACCACCTGCCGGAGCTCTATGACGGCGCTCCGGTCGCAGCGAAGTAACGGGAGGCGCGAGGAACAACCATGCATGCATTAGCCCAGCTTTGCGTCAAACGGCCCGTCTTCGCCACGATGCTGATCCTTTCGCTCGTGGTGGTCGGCATCTTCTCCTATTTTTCGTTGGGCGTCGATCTCTTTCCGAAGGTCGACATCCCGACGGTGCTGGTGACCATCTCTAACCCGGGCGCCTCGCCCGAGGAGATCGAAACCGAAATCACCAAAAAGGTGGAAGACGCGGTCAATACCATCAGCATGGTGGACGAAGTGCGCTCCACGTCTTCCGAGGGCCAGTCGCTGGTGATCATCACCTTCCTGCTGGCGAAAAACGGCGACGTGGCCGCGCAGGAGGTGCAGAACAAGGTCAACCTGATCGTCCCCAACCTGCCGCAGACCGCTAAGCAGCCGGTGATCCAGAAGTTCGATCCGGACGCGGCTCCGATCCTGCAGATCGCCGTCTCGGCGCCACGCTCCCTGCGCGACGTGACGCTGATCGCCGATAAGCAGATCAAGCAGAAGCTCGAAAACACCAAGGGCGTGGGCGAGATCACGATTCTCGGCGGCGCGCAGCGCGAGATCCACGTGATGGTCGACCCCGACCGCCTCCGCGCTTATAACCTCACGGTCAACGATGTCTTCAACGCGCTGCATGCGCAGAATCTCGAATTGCCGGGCGGCAACCTCAACGCCGGTGCGAAGGAATTTACAGTCCGTACCACGGGACGCGTGGCCAACGTTCCGCAATTCAATGACGTCACCGTCGCCAACCGCAATGGTTCCGTGATCCGAGTGAAAGACATCGGCTATGCCGAAGACAGCTATCAGGAGCCGCGCAGCGCGGCACGGCTGGACGGTACGTCCAGCGTCACGCTGGTGGTGGCCAAGCAGTCCGGCGAGAACACGGTCGCTACCGCGGACGAAGTCAATCAGCGTCTCAAGACTATTCAGGCAACGCTGCCAAAGGACGTCCGCACGCAGGTCATCAGCGACCAGTCGGTCTTCATCAAGGCCGCGGTCGAAAACATCAAACGCCACCTGATCGAAGGCAGCATCTTCGCGGCGATCATCATTTTCCTGTTCCTCGCGAACATCCGGACCACACTGATCGCGGCGGTAGCCATCCCCACTTCGATTATTTCGACGTTCGCGCTGATGGCCGCCATGGGTTTCACGCTCAACCAGATCACCATGCTGGCCCTGACCCTGATGGTCGGCATCGTGATCGACGACGCCATCATCGTGCTCGAAAATGTCTACCGCTTCATCGAGGAAAAGGACATGTCGCCGTTCGAAGCGGCCATCCACGGCACGAAGGAGATCGGCCTCGCGGTCATGGCGACCACGCTCTCGTTGCTGGCGGTCTTTCTGCCGGTGGGCTTCATGGGCGGCATTGTGGGCCGGTTCATGAGCTCCTTCGGCTTCACTTCGGCCTTCGCGATCGCGGTCTCGCTGCTGGTTTCGTTCACCCTCACGCCAATGCTGTGCTCGCGCTTCATTCCGCGGCCGAAGCACGCGGCGGGCGAGCACTCATCGAAGGAATCGGCTCTGTTCCGCTTCCTCGACACGCACTACACCACGATGCTGCGATGGTCGATGGCACACCGCAAAACGGTGCTTGCGCTGTGCGGGGCGGTGATCCTGAGCATCGTGCCGCTCTTCATGTTTGTCGGGAAGAATTTTCTGCCGCAGGACGACCAGTCGCAGTACAACGTTCTGATCCGCACGCCGGAAGGCTCGTCGCTCGCGGCCACGGCCAATCTCGCCGAACGCATCTCGCAGGACGTTCGTAAGATTCCCGGCGTGGCCCATACCCTGATGACCGCGGGCGGCAGCGCCGATAAATCCGTGAACAGTGCCTCGATCTACGTGAAGCTCACGGATATCGATCAGCGCAGCCTTTCTCAAATGCAGATCATGCAGAAGACCCGCGATCTTCTCAAACAGTATCCGCAAGCCGCGCACACCGGTGTCGAACTGGTGAGTACGGTCGGCGGCAACCAGAGCAACGCCGACATTCAGTACTACATCGAGGGCCCCGATCTCGACAAGCTCGCTAAGTATTCGGCGGCGCTGCAGGCGAAGATGAAGACCATTCCGTCGCTCGCCGATACCGATACCACGCTGCGTTCGGGAAAGCCCGAGGTGCGGCTCGAGATCGACCGCGCCCGCGCCGCGGATCTCGGCGTCTCGGTGCTCGATATCGAGGGGGCGCTCAACACCCTGGTGGCCGGCCAGACCGCCTCCAGCTATAACGCCGGCGAAGACCAGTACGACGTGGTGGTCCGCGCGCAGGAAGCGTTTCGCGGAGGGTCCGCGGGCCTGGCGCGGCTCACCGTGCCGTCTTCAAAGATCGGATCGGTCGGGCTCGACGAAGTGGTCCGCATGACGCCCGGCGCCGGGCCGTCCTCCATCAACCGCATCAACCGCCAGCGGCAGGTTACCTTGACTGGAAACGTGCTGCCCGGCGGGTCGCAGGCCGCCATCCTGGGACAACTGAACCAGTTCAGCCAGGAGCTGAACATGGACCCGGACTACCGCGCCGGTCTGACCGGCGCCTCGAAGGAATTGAACCGCACCGGCTATTACTTCGTGCTGGCGTTCTCCCTGACCTTCATCTTCATGTACATCGTGCTGGCGGCGCAGTTCGAATCGTTCATTCACCCGGTGACGATCCTGCTGACGCTTCCGCTGGCCATTCCCTTCGGCATCGTTTCCCTGCTGATCACCGGCCAGACCGTCAACATCTTCTCGGGCCTCGGCTTGCTGCTGCTGTTCGGCATCGTCAAGAAGAACGCGATTCTGCAGATCGACCACACCAACGGGTTGCGTGCGGCCGGAATGAAGCGTTACGACGCCATCATCCAGGCTAACCGCGACCGTCTCCGGCCCATCCTGATGACGACCATCGCACTGGTCGCGGGGATGATGCCGCTGGTCATATCGCGAGGCACGGGCGCGGCCACCAACCGTTCCATCGGAGTGCTGGTGGTCGGCGGGCAAACGCTCTGCCTGCTGCTGACGCTGCTCGCCGTGCCTGTCTTCTATTCAATCTGGGAGGACCTCGGCGAGGCCCGCTTCTTTGTGGCGATCCGTTCCCGGCTGAAAAAAGTTGTGGCCGTGGGCGCCGCGGTGACCTCTTCTCTCTTCGGACAGACGCAGTCCGCGCCGCAGCCGCAAACCCAGGTGCAGGTGCTGCAGGAAGTGAAGATGCAGCCGCGCGTCGGCATTCAGGGCGAGACCCGGCTGACGCTTCCCGAGGTCATCGAACGAGTGCTCGCCAACGATCCGGATCTGCGGGTCGCGCGGATCATACGCGACGAAGCGGTTTACGGCGTCAAAGGCGCGCAAGGTGTCTACGATCCGGTCTTCGCGTTGAAGGCCTATCACACGCGCGCGGTGACGCCCATCGCCTCAATTCTCGGCGGAACGCCCAGCGGCAAGCTGACTCAGGAGGAGTGGAACTCCACGCCGCAGTTTTCCGGCCTGGCGCCGGCATTCGGCGGAACCTATACGCTGAACTTCGTCAACTCGCGGCAGCTCACCGACAGCCAGTTCCTCACGCTGAACCCGCAGTATCCGACTTCGGTGAGCCTCAACTTCACCCAGCCGCTATTCCGTAACCTTCGCTACGATGACGCCCGCCATCGCATCGACGTCGCCGTGCGGAACCGGCAACTCACCAATGAACAGCTTCGCGGGCACCTCATCGACTCCGTGAACCGCGCGATTGCCGGCTATTGGGAGCTCGATTACGCTCGCCGCAATCTCGACGTGCAGACCGAAGCGGTGCATCTCGCCGAACGCCAGTACGAGAGTAACCGCCGGCAGGCCGAGCAAGGCGTTCTCGCGCCCATCGACGTGGTGGCCGCCCAGACGCAGGTCGCGACCTTCCAGCAGTCGATGTTTTCCGCGCAGCAGGCGGTGACGCAAGCGGAGAACTCGCTCAAGGCGATAATGCTTCCCGACCGCGCCGATCGTCTCTGGGCCAATGCAATTGTGACAGAGACCTCCGAACCCGCGCGGCCCATTCTGCCTACTGTCTCCGAGGCCGTTCAGCAGGCCCTCGCGGGACGCCCGGAGGTTTCCCAAAGCATGATCGCGCTCGAGGTCAACCAGCTCGACCAACGGCTGAGCCGCGAGCAGGCGAAACCGCGCGTGGATGCCTTCGCGAACCTGACCGCCGCAGGCCTCTCGGGTATCTCCTCGGGAGCGACGAACCCCCTGCTGGCGGAGTTTCTTCCTGGCGGACTTCCCGCTCTACCCGCTTTCTTCACGGGCTCCTACGGGCAGTCGCTGAGCAACCTTGCGGCAGGTAACTTTCCGACCGTACAGGTCGGCGTGCAATTCAGCCTGCCCTTGCGCAATCGTACCGCCGAAGCCCAGGTAGCGACGTCGGTGGCCGAGGGCCGCCGTCTCCGCGCCCTACGCGACCAGGTGGAGATGGCGATCGAAGCCGACGTTCGCAACTCGTTGCAAACCGCGGTGGCCGCACAATCGCGACTCGATGCCGCCACCCTCGCGCGGCAATCGGCGGAAGAGCAGTACTCCAGCGAGCAGAGGCAATTCCAGGCCGGAACATCCACTGTTTTCCTGGTTCTACAAAGACAGACCGATCTCATCAGTGCTCGCAGCCGCGAAGTCCGTGCCCGTGCCGACTACGCGGAATCGCTGGCCAATGTCGATCGCGCCACCGCCCGAACGCTGGCAGCACAAGGGATCCGTGTCCAGTAGGTGAAAGGTTTATCACTTAGTACCGTTAACCGGTCCAGCTATCGATAGGCCAGTGTATACTGATCCCACGGGTTCGCCTGTCGCGCTGTCTACCTCACCCAACGATCAGGCGTCCTTTGGCACGGCACCGCAAATGTACAACGGGGAATGAAGACCGGATCAACACAGTCGGGTGAACTGCACCCTTCTCCGGAAGCAGCCGAACGGGCTTTCGAATCTGTTCTGGCCGCCATGTCGGAAGGTGTGATTCAACAGGATTCGACCGGGCGCGTCGTGTACTACAATGCCAGCGCCGCCAGGATTCTGGGAGAGCCGGTCGGGACCGCGTTTCACGACGCGTTTCAGCCTCCGGGTGAACAGATATCGCACGGGCGGCGTGAAACGCGGCCCGTCGCCGAACATCCCGCCGTTACCGTATTAAGGACCGGCAAGCCCTGTACCGGCGTGATTATGGGGCTGCGGCGGAGCGGCGAGGGGATTACCTGGATCGCCGTCAATTCGATGCCGCTGCCGCAGGCGGCCGGGCCGTCCGGGGTCGTCTCCACGATCAGCGATATCAGCGGTTGGTACCGCGAGGAACTGGCGCTGCGAGCCCGTGAAAAGGTCTTTCGGCTCCTGGTGGAGAATCAGAACGAAGGCATCGGAATCGTAGATCTCAACGAGCGTTTCCTGCTCACCAACCACGCCGGCGACGAGATTTTCGGAGTTCCGCCGGGCGGCCTTGCCGGACGTTCTTTGCGCGACTTCCTGGCCCCGGAGAGTGAACCGCTGGTCGCCGAACAGACCGCCGCCCGCCGCGAAGGGCAACGTACTCAATACCAGCTCGAAATCATTCGCGAGCGCGATGGCGTCCGCCGCACCATCCTCATTTCCGCCGCTCCCCAGTTCGATGACACGGGAAAAGTCTCTGGCACGGTCGGCGTTTTCAGCGATATCACCGACCGGATTTACGTGGAGCGGGCCTTGCAGGAAAACGAGGCCAGGCTCCGGCTGACGTTCGACAAGGCTCCCATCGGAGCCGCGATGGTCGGGCTCGACGGCCGTTATATCCAGGTTAACGAGGCCTTCTGCCGGATGCTCGGCTATGAGGAGTGCGAACTGGTCGGGAAGTCCGCTTACGAGATCACGCATCCCGATCACCTCGCCAGCACCGAGCAGTATATACGACGGGTTGCGCAAGGCGAGGCGGCCACCGAAGTCGAGACCGAGAAGCGCTACATCCGGAAGGACGGCGGAGTGGTATGGGCCCATCTGACCGTTACGCTACTGCGGCAAGGCTCCAACCGGCGTCCCTACCTGCTGGTCATGGTTGAGGACATTACCGGCCGTAAGATGGCCGAAATCGAAGCGGCGCGGC
The DNA here is from genome assembly GCA_963796675.1 of Terriglobia bacterium. Lineage (GTDB taxonomy): Bacteria > Acidobacteriota > Terriglobia > Bryobacterales > Bryobacteraceae > CAWCDJ01. The sequence continues at coordinate 888,227 of CAWCMS010000002.1, read as the reverse complement.
TCCAGGCACAGTTCCTCCAGGTGCAGAAGATGGAATCGATCGGCCGGCTGGCCGGAGGCATCGCCCACGACTTCAACAATCTGCTCACGGTCATCAACGGATACTCCGCTTCCGCCCTCGAGCGTCTGAAACCTCACGATCCGCTCCATGGGAAAATTCACGAGGTCTATAAGGCCGGAGAACGTGCTGCGGCCCTGGTGCGGCAGTTGCTCGCCTTCAGCCGCAAACAGGTGCTGAAGCCCGACCTGATCGACCTGAACGAGATGGTCCTGGACATGGAGAAAATGCTCCGTCCACTGGTGGGTGAGGATATCGACATCGTCACCAGCCTCGCGCCGGTGCTCGACCCCGTGCTTGCCGACCGCCACCAGATGGAACAGGTGATCATGAACCTGGCGGTGAATGCCCGCGACGCGATGCCGCATGGCGGCCGGTTGTCTTTCGAAACCGAACGTGTGGTCCTCGAGGGGCCGCGGCCCCGCCAGGGAACGGACCTGCGTCAACCCGGACCTTACGTACGAATTTCGGTAAGAGACAACGGCACTGGTATCGACGAAGAAGTCCGCCAGCATCTATTCGAGCCGTTCTTCACCACCAAGAGCGTCGGTTACGGCACCGGCCTGGGGCTGGCCACCGTGCACGGGATCGTGCTGCAAAGCGGCGGGCAAATCGAGGTGGAAACCAGCGCGGGGGCGGGAACCTGTTTCCACGTCTATCTGCCGGCGGCATCCGGGACCGCGGCCACGGTACCCCCGGCTTCCGAACCGGCCTTCCGGGCCCAGCCCGCCGGGGGCTCGGAGACCATCCTGCTAGTGGAGGACGAGCCCGGAGTGCGACGCTTCGTGGCGACCTTCTTGCGCGGATGCGGCTACGAGGTCATCGAATCGGCAGACGGGGAAGAGGCCCTCGCGAACTGCGCGACGGCGATGCCCGACCTGCTGCTCACTGACGTCGTGATGCCCAAGATGAGCGGCACCGAACTGGTGGCACTGGCGCGGTCTGCGCAACCCGCCCTTCGGGTGCTCTTCATGTCCGGGTACTCCGACGAAGTGCTCTCGTGGCCGAACGATTCCCCGAGGGGAACGGCCTTCATCCAGAAGCCCTTCACGCTGAATGATCTGACTACGAAGGTGCGGGAAGTTCTGGCACGAGGCCTGGAAACATCACGCGGCGCCGCTGCGCTTCACCAGACGAATCTCGAATAGCTTCGGCCAAAACTTTCCGGTGACAAACAGGCGGTCGTGCCCGGCGTCGTAGGCGATCCCGTTCAGCACCTGCTCGGCGCCCTGGTTGCCCGGCAGCCGGAAGCGCGGGTCGAGCAGACCGGTCAGATCGATCCACCCTTTCACTGCACCCGTTTTTGGGTCGATGCGGGCGATCTTGTCGGTCTGCCAGATGTTGGCGAAGATCTCGCCCTTCACCCACTCCATCTCGTTGAGGTTCGAGACGGGCTCTCCCTCCGCCGTCACTCGGATGCGTCCGGTTTCCTTCAAGGTGTCAGGGTCCCAGAAGCGGATCTCGGGCGTGCCGTCGTCCATGATGATGCGCTTGCCGTCAGTGGTCATGGACCAGCCCTGCCCCGGATACGAAAACTGGCTCTTTACGCCGAAAGTTGCCAGGTCATAGACGAAGCCCACCTGCGTCGTGTAGGTCAACTGCAGGAGGCGGTCCTTCCACGCCACGATTCCCTCGCCGAAATAGGCTTCGGGGACATCGTGCTTCTGTACCACCTCGCCCGTCTCGAGCTTCACCTTGCGTACCGACGATTGCGCTTCCAGGCCGGTGGCCTCATAGAGGTAGCCATTGAGATAGAAGAGCCCTTCGGTGAAGGCCGTGGGATCATGCGGGTACTCGTGGACCACCTCGTATCCGTATTGCTGGATACCGCGGGCTTCCGTCGCGGAGGAGCCGCACGCAACCGACCAGGCGGCCGCGGCGGCCAGAACTCCGCATAAGAGATAAGGCTTCGTTGTCCGGGCCGTCACTGTTTCTTCGCGGGAGGCGGAGGCGTTGTCTTGTTGTCGTCCACGACTTCTCCGTAATGAATCGTCGACTTGCCCTGATACTTCTTGTAGTCCTGATATTTGACGATCATGCGGATGCGTTGATTCTCGCCGCTTTTGAAGTGCAGCGTATCGTCGGCGCGGGTGTAGGTGGGGAACCAATACTTGCCGTCGATCTGCTCGCGGTAGGTCTCGAATTTCGGGAACTGGTTGTCGCCGCCGCGCTTGATCACGCCCACGCCCTTACCGTAGGTCTTGACGATCTGCAGGTCGCGGTCGTCCACCCAGATTTCACCCTCGAAATAGCGCTTGCCCTGCACCATTTTCTTCGGTTTCACCGAAAATGCGTACGTCCCGATCTCGTCCACCTTCTCCCGCCCCAGATACGAAATGTCGTACTCGGGGATCTCGGCGGTGGTCAAGACGAAAGGCTGCACGTTGCGCAAATCCTGTTCGTCCTCGGGCGTCAGCAGGATGTTCCGCAGGCTGGGTACGGGCGCGTATACGACCTTTTCCATGCGCCGTCCTTCCGGGGAGAAAATGATATCCTCCACCAGTTCCCACTTGCCTCCGGTCGGATTGCCGCCCGGGTCCAGCTCTTCGAGTCTCACCGTCTGGCGGTAGGTGTAGTTGTTACGGGCCTCGGAAAACTCGGCTTCCTTGGCGGCGAACTTCTCGATAATCTGCTGCGGATTAACGGTATCGCCGGCGGCGTTGGCGGCCCATATCGGCGCGCACACTGCGGCTAGCGCTGCGGAAAGAACAAATCCTCGCATTCTTGCCCTCATTCGTGAGACGGACTCACTTGCCCAACAGTTTCTTCGCGATCGTCAGCAATTGGATATTGCTGGTGCCTTCGTAAATACGGCCGATCTTCGCATCCCGGTACAGCTTTTCAACCGGATAGTCCCTGGTAACCCCCACGCCGCCGTGGACTTCGATTGATTTCGACGCCGCCTTTTCTGCCACTTCGGAACTGTAATACTTCGCCATGGCGGCTTCGGTAAGGAACGGCATCCCCGCATCCCGCAGGCGGGCCGCGTTGTATACAAGAAGACGCGCCGCCTCGATCTCGGTCGCCATCTTCGCCAGTTCGAACTGCACTCCCTGAAACTCCCCGATCGGCCGTCCGAACTGCTTCCTCTCGCGGGCGTAAGCGCAGGCATGATCCAACGCTCCACGCGCCAGGCCGATCATCTGTGCCCCGATCGCGATCCGGCCCTCGTTCAGTGTCTCAATTGCTATTTTATACCCCTGCCCGACGCTCCCCATGAGGTTCTCGCGGGGCACCCGGCAGTTGTCCAGGATCAGCTCGCAGGTGGAAGAGGCGCGGAGCCCGAGCTTGTCCTCTTTCTTTCCGACCTGGAAGCCCGGGAAGTCGCGCTCCACCAGGAAAGCAGTCACTCCCTTGTAGCCCAGCGGGGGATTGGCGTTGGCGAAGAGCACGAACAAGCCGGCTTCGGCGGCGTTGGTGATCCAGAGCTTTCGCCCGTTGAGCAGGAAGTGATCGCCGTGGTCTTCCGCGCGCGTCGCCATGGCAAAAGCGTCCGAGCCCGAGCCGGCTTCCGACAGCGCGTAGGAGGCCACCATGCTCGAGGCCAGCCGCGGCAGATATCTGGCCTTCTGCTCCGGAGTTGCCCAACGCAGCACGGCGTTGTTGCAGATGGTGTTCTGCACATCCACTATCACGCCGGCCGAAGGATCCACGGCGGAGAGTTCTTCCACCGCCAGGATCGCCTGAAAGAAGCTGCCGCCCTGCCCGCCATACTCCTCGGGGATCTCGATGCCCATCAGCCCCATCTCGAAAAACTGGCGGATGAGATCCTTCCGGAAGACGCCCGCTTCGTCCATCTCACGGACGTGCGGGCGGATCTCCTCGCGGGCAAACTTCCGGATAGTGGTTTGGAAAAACTGCTCTTCCTCGCTGAGGGCGGTCAATGGCCGTCCTTCGACCGGCGCGGCGACGGACATATCAGCGAGCTTACTCCACCGGCGCCAGCCTGCGCCACTGGCGGCCTTGCGATTCCGCCACTCCGGCGTGCGTCACATAGCCGTTATACGTGTTGACGCCTTCGCGTAGCCCGGGGTGCCGCTCGCAGGCGGTCTCGAGACCGTGATTCGCCAGCTCCATCAGGTAGGGGAATGTGGCGTTGGTCAGGGCGAAGGTGGAAGTGTGCGGCACCGCGGCAGGCATGTTGGAGACGCAATAGTGCAGCACGCCATCAACCGTATAGACAGGCTCGGTGTGCGTGGTGGCGTGCGAGGTCTCGAAGCATCCGCCCTGGTCGATCGCCACGTCTACCACGACCGCTCCACGCTTCATGGTGGCGATCATCTCGCGCCGCACCAACTTCGGCGCCGACGCACCGGGAATCAGCACCGCGCCGACCACCAGGTCCGCGGTCTTCAGGTTTTCACCGATGGTCCAGGTGTTGGAGGCCAGCGTCACCAGCTGCCCGTTGAAGATATCGTCCAGTTCGCGCAGGCGATTCAGACTGCGGTCGATGATGGTGACGTGGGCGCCCAGGCCGAGCGCCATTTTGGCGGCGTTGGTCCCCACGATGCCGCCCCCGAGGATCACGACGTTGGCCGGTGCCACGCCCGGCACGCCGCCGAGTAGAATCCCGCGGCCGCCGTTCGGCTTCTCCAGATATTGCGCGCCGACCTGTACGGACATGCGGCCGGCGACCTCGCTCATCGGCGTCAGCAGCGGCAGCGAGCCGTCGCTTTCGACGATGGTTTCGTATGCGACGCCATTCACGCGCGCGTCCAGCAGGCGGTCCGTCAGTTCCGGCAGCGGTGCCAGGTGCAAGTAGGTGAAGAGAATCAACCCCGGCCGGAAATACGGGTACTCGGCCGCCTGGGGCTCTTTCACCTTTACTACCAAATCGGCTCTACTCCACACCTCCGCCGCGTTTTCCAGAATGTGCGCACCGGCCTGCATGTACTCGCGGTCGGTGAGAGAGCTCCCCTCGCCCGCGTGGGTTTCGACCAGAACTTCGTGACCCGCTTCCCGCAGCGCGGTCACCCCACTCGGCACCAGTCCAACGCGGGTCTCGTGGTCCTTAATCTCCTTCGGAACGCCTACTATCATTACGTTTCTCCGGAGATTAGATTAGCACCACGACATGGTAGGGGAACGTTCGGGATTACCCTTAGTGACTCAACCGAATAATGGAAGCCGCCGCCATAGTGCGCGCCCGGATATGCGGATCGGTGAGAAGGGGCTGCAGCTTGACGATACTGGCGGGGTCACCGAGGTCGCCCAGCCCCTTCGCCGCCTGCGCTTGCACGTCCGGATTCTTGTCTTTCAGGGCTCCCTGGAGCGCGTCCACCGAAGCGGGATCGTTGTGCTTGGCCAGATCCGCAGCGGCCTCCACGCGTCCAGCCTTACCGTGCGGCATCGTTCCCGAGGCCTCTTTAGCGGCGGCCAAGCCGATTCCCGCCGGCGGAAAGACCAGACCCGATGCACCGGCCGCGCCAGTGAGCGCCAGCCCTCCGGGGTGAAGCATCTGGTTTCTGGCGTTACGGTGGAAGCTGGTTGTCATACCCGGTCCCGGCTTGGTGGCACCTTTCAGCACCGCTACCATGTAATCCTCGCCCGCCGGGCTGCCCAATTCTGTTAAGGACTTGGCCGCCGCGAATCCAACCTCCTGGTTGTCCGTGAGGGCCTTCTCCAGGGCCGGCACAGCCGACTGCGCCTTCATCTGGCCGAGCGCCAGGGCAGCGGTCTGCCGAACGCGGACCGAAGAGTCATGTTCCATCGCATTCACTACCTTCTGAACGGCGCGCGTATCCGTACCCGGCAGTGTCGATAATGCGGCGACAGTCTGCTGCCGGTGCTCCATCCGGCCGTCGTGCAGCCCGTCGTCCAGGGCCTTCCATGCCTTACTTACCGCCTGCGAATCGGCAGCCAGCAGATTCCCCGCTAGAATCGCCGCTGAAAAAACCAAGTAACGGCACATCATGCTTCGAAAGGTGCATCCGGTCTGCCGACGGACGTAAACGTACTGCGGGTCCGGCCCCTGCCTGCGAAAATATAGTTATGAAGCATACCAGCGTGCCCGCGGCCGCCCGGACCGGCCTGTCCGGCACCGCGCTGGCGGTCGATCTCGCCAGTATCGTTACCAGGATTGAGAGCACCGCCGAAGTCGAACTCCTGCCGTCTGGCGCCATCATTGGCGACCTTCACGGCGGACTGACCTTCACCGACGCGGTAGCGGCTGCACTGGAGTGCCGCAGCCTCGGCGGATGGCAGGAAGTCCGGTCTTCGGAAGGCAAAATCTGGACGATTATTGTCCTCAATCGCTGACCCGTCGCGAGTTATCCTAGTGGCTTGACGCCACACGCCAATCAGGAAGAACCGAAGAAAGAGCCGCGTGTCTCGGTGGTGGTGGTATCGCACAACCAGCGGGACGCACTGGCACAGTGCCTCGAATCGATCGACCGATCGGAAGGACGCGCCGATTATCAGGTCATCGAGATTGACAACGGTTCGACGGATGGCAGTGCGGCGCTGGTAGATCGCTTCCCGGCTGTCCAGTGGACTCGCCTGCCGAAGAATTTCGGACTGACCAAAGCCTGGAATATCGGTTGGCGCGCCGCCGACGCGCCGTACGTCCTGTTTCTTCACGCTGACACCACCCTAGAGCCCGAAACGATCCGGCTGCTCGCGGACGCGCTCGACGCCAACCACGAAGCCGTCGCCGTGTGCCCCTTGCTGGTCGACGGTGAAGGCCATCCCGTTCCGCAGCTCGGCACGTTCCCGCCGACTGGCGATTGGAGCCCTGCCGTTCCCAAGGAAGAGCCGCTCATGCGGGTGGATTATCCGCGCGGTGCGGCGCTCATGGTACGCGTTTTCTATATCAAGGCGATCCGCCAGATCGACGAACGCTACGGACAGTTCGGCGCCGATGCCGACCTGGCCATGCAGATCCGCCGCTCCGGCCGCAAGATTCTGCTGGTTGCCGCGGCGCACGCCGTCCATCAGGGGCGGCCCGCATACCCCACCCTCGAACGCGCCGACTTCCTGCTCGGCCGCGCCGTGTTCCTGGGCAAATACCAGGGGTTTGGCGCGGGCCTCTCCGCGCGCCTGGCTGCCGTCTTCGGACCCTTATGTAGATTCCGTTTGGGCGAGGCGCGCTATACCATCGCCGGTCAAAAAATTGACGGCACGCAGCAATAGCTCGCCGGCGCAACGCCGTAACCTCGTCAAACCCAGCTTCACCCCGAAAAGTACGACTTCACCCCATTTGGGTACATCGGCGAACATTAGCGGAACATAGGGCTTGGTGGAAGCGGAGGCACGCCCAGGGGTCTTGGAGGGCGAAGGAGTTATATCATCCATGGCAAACCCGCTCTTCAATTCCATACTGAATACGCTCGACGCACAGAGCATCGGCTCGATCGCAGGATCGCTGGGCCAGCCGGCCCACACGGTTTCGAAATGCCTGAAGACGTGCATCGCTTCCGTGTTTGCCGGCCTGGCAGATAAATCCGGCGACCCATCCGCTCTTCGTCGAATCATGGACCTCGCACCGAGTGGGAGCGACGTCGGTTGGTCCCAAATGTCCAGCGAGGTATCCAATGCCGGCTCACCGCTGATTGTGAGCGGCAAACGCACCCTCTCCGCCCTGTTTGGCAACTCGGAGGGCGACGTCAACAACGCGATCAGCCGGGAATGCGGCTTGCAACCCGGCATCACGGCGAGGCTGCTCGCCTTGACGGCTCCGATGGTACTCGGCTTCCTGAACCGGCACATGCGGAGCGAAGGCATGAGCATCATTGACCTGGGCCGCTCGCTGCAGCGGGAAACTCCGGCCATCCAGAACGCCCTGCCGGCTGGTCTCAGCGGCCTGTTCTGGCCCACCGGTAGAGTGACCGAAGAAGCTCCTGTCGTCGCACAGACGGTGCAGCGGGAAACAGCCAGAGCATCCTCGGGCTGGATCCCGGCTGCGGTCGCACTGGCGGCGCTGCTGGCCGGCTTCTTCTGGCTCTTCCACCACAACGTTCGTCAGCCGACCACCGCTCACGTCTACACGACGCCGAGTCCAGTGACCGGAATGGCGAGCCGGGCCATCCCTCCATCAACAATGAACACCGGGCTGGCCGCTGTGAACCTGCACTTCCAGACGGGCTCGTCCGCGCTACGGTCCGGCTCGCAGCAGGAACTGAGAAAAGTCGTTTCGGTCCTCAAGACCAACCCTGGTATGAAGGTAAAGATCAGTGGTTTCACCGATAACACCGGAACCTCTGATAAGAACCTCAACCTGTCCCAGGCACGCGCCAATACCGTCATGGGCGACCTGGTCCGTAACGGTATATCGCAAGACCGCATGTCCGTCGAAGGTTACGGCGAGCAGAACCCGATCGCCGATAACGGAACGTCCCAAGGCCGGGCACAGAACCGGCGGGTTGAGGTCGCGCCGCAGTAACCGGAGAGACGGGCAGTAACCAACAGACATGGAAGGAGGAACCATGAACTACGAGAAAATCGTCACGCTGTACGACACGATGCAGCACGCCGAGGCCGCCAGGAAGAACCTGGAGACGGCTGGGTTCTCGCCCGGCGAGATGAGCATGATCTCGAGCAAGACCATCTCGTCGTCGGGCGAGAAACTGCGCGAACCCGGTTTGTGGCATCGTCTGTTCGGCCGCGACATCGCCGAGCACGAGGCGAGCGTATACGGCCGGACCGTGGAAGCCGGAGGCGTGGTCCTTACAGTCCGCGTACCGGAGTCCGAGGTGTCCCGCGCGATGGCCATCCTGAACGCTCATAACGTGGTGGATGTACAAAGCCGGGCGATGCAACAAGGATTGATCCCGGAGGCGGCGCCTCCGAGGACCATTCCCGCAACAGCAGGCGGTGTATCGCCAAACGAGGAAGTGATCGCGCTCGCCGAAGAGCAGATCAACGTCGGCAAGCGCGTGATCCAACAAGGCACTACGCGTATCCGCCGCTTCATTACGGAGAAGCCGGTAGAGGCCCAGGTGAACCTCCACGAAGAACACGTGGAGGTCATCCGCCGCGCCATTGCCGATCCAAGCTATACACGCAACATCGAGTGGGCGGACAAGACGATCGAACTCACCGAGACCGCCGAGGAACCGGTGATCAGCAAGACCGCTCACGTGGTGGAGGAAGTAGTGGTCCGCAAAGGCAGCAGCGACCACGTGGAGACCGTACGCGACAAGGTGCGGCGCCAACAGGTCGATGTGGAGCGGACCAACGAGTCCACACCGAAGAGGAAGGTAGGTTAGACCTTCGGATTCATCCCTAAGTCATTACTGAACGCCTGAGGCATCGCGCACCCGGACCCTTCCGGGTGCGCGATTTTTCAAGGGGGTGCAAATCCGGCGGTAAGCTCAATAAAAGAGGAAATCATGGAGCCGGAAGTAAGCCCCGACTGTCCCGAGTCCGCCATCCGGGCCGCGACCGCGGAGGATGTCGCTTCACTGCGCGAACTCATCCGCGCGTCCGTCACTCAACTGCAAGCCGCAGATTACAGCGAAGGGCAGCGGCAGAACGCGCTCGGCGGCATTTTCGGAGTCGACCCGGTGCTGATCGACGATGGCACCTATTTCGTCGCGCTATCGAATTCGCTCATCTGTGCGTGCGGCGGATGGAGCCGGCGCGCTACGCCGTTCGGCAGCGACCGCTCCCCGGCGCGCGACGACCGGTTGCTCGATCCCGAGCGCGATGCCGCCCGCATTCGCGCGCTGTTTGTACATCCTGATTACGCCCGGCGCGGCTTCGGTAGCGCGATGCTCAAAGCTTGTGAGGCGGCGGCACGCGCAGCGGGTTTCCACCGCGCGGAGTTGACCGCGACTCTGACGGGCGTGAAGCTCTTTCGGGTGCATCAGTATATTCCGATAGAGGAGATCCGTATTCCGCTGGCGAACGGGGAGCTGCTGCCTGTTCTGCGGATGATGAAGGAATTGGAGTAACTGAAGTTTCATCGAAACCAGTAGCGGGAACACGTACGAATTTCCCCGCAATCGGTTGATCTGGGGATTGACCATTCCGGGGAAAGAGAACAAAATGAGACGGCAAACCGTAAGAGGGACGATCCATGCGAACAAGAGAGTTCGCTGACGGGCACGGCTCGAAGCAGCTCACGCGCGGTCAATATCAGATCCTGGTGGAGCAGGCTCCCATCATGATCTGGCGCGCGGATACGACAGGGAGCTGCGATTATTTCAATGAACGCTGGCTCGGCTTCCGCGGCCGCGCCATGGGGCAGGAAATCGGAGACCAGTGGGCGGAAGGCGTCCATCCGGACGATCGGGACCGCTGCCTTGCCACCTACCTGGATGCGTTCGCGAAGCGCGAACCATTCGAGATGACTTACCGCATGCAGCGCTACGATGGCGCCTACCGCTGGATTCTCGATACAGGCACACCGTACTTCGCTGAAGGCCTCTTCCACGGCTACATCGGCAGCTGCGTCGACGTTACCGACCGGATTGAAGCACAGCAGGCTCTCGACGAAGCGCGTGAACGGGAACTGGCGAACCTCCGCGGCATCCTCCCGATTTGCATGCGGTGCAAGAAGATTCGCCGGAGCGATGGAGAGTGGGCGCAACTGGAAACCTTTATCCGCGACCATTCCCGTGCCGCATTCAGCCACGGCCTCTGCCCGGTCTGTTACGACATCTATCACGGGCAGATCGGGCGCAAGGAATCCGCGCCGCGGTCGAATGGCAGGCAGGCTAAAGGAATGTCTGGCGGCTAGAAGAGGCTGCGCCAGGAAGGGTCCAGGTAAGTCCACCGCTGCGTAGCGTAGCAACTGGTGGGAATCTCCGGAACGTGCAGTAATCCGTGGCCCTTCTCGCAGATGAGTTCCGTGCCGTACCAATCGAGGAACATCTGCGAAGCCATTCCGATCCGCGCCGGATGCGACAGCAACCCCAGGCAGACCGGGCACCGCTGCCGTTGATCGCGCAAGGCCCAGCGGAACGCCAGAAAGTAGGCGATTATCAGGGCGTGCGCCTGAATGCGCCCCGCCCCGGCGAGTGACGACAGATCGAGCGTGCCGCAGTACGCAACCGGCAACAGCAGCACGATCTTCGCGACGAGATAGATCCACCGCCAGGCGCGAGTGGAGGCCGGAGGGGCGTGGCGCCCCGCTGGGTACTCCCCGAGCGCGAGCGTGGTGCCCACCCGCAAGAGAAGCAGCGCAATCAAGGCTGGAACGAGAGCGGTGAAGACCGGGTGTTCGGCGGCCATCGACCCGTCCGCTCCCATGACGAGTGCGGTGTGGCTTCGCAGGGCATAACCCAGGCTGGCCGCTGCGAGGAGCGCCAGCAGAAGCACGCACCGCGCCGCCGATCGCGGCCACAAACGGCGCTCGGTTCGATAGGCGTCCGCCTCCCGCTTCCACCACGCAGCGTCGCGAAAGGCGCCGAGGCAGAACGCCAGGGCGTGCTGCCGGACATGCCAGAGTTCGCCCTGCCATTCGGCCAGCCATTCCGCGCGGGAATCCCGCGGCACCGCCAATGAGGCGCAGCGCAGCAACGCGCGATGGAACGCCCGAATCATGCGTCTTCCGCCTCAGATATCGGCAGGAGCCTGGCCAGCAGCGGATAGCGTTCGAGAGAGGCTTCCAGCACTTCCCTGCCGGTGCGAGTCACCCGATAATACTTCCTCGCCGGGCGCTGCTCGGCATCGGCGATCGATTGGCGTTCCCATTGCGAACGGATCAGAGCATCGCGCTCGAGCCGCCGCAGCGCCGGATAGACGGTCCCGCTGGGCAGCCCCGTGACCTCCATGATACTCAGGCCGTAGCGATGGCCCGCATCGACGGCACGCAGGATCATGGCCGTGGTGTGAGAGAGTTTCGGCTCCGTCGGCACGCGGTCATTATACCTATGTAGAAAACTACTTGACAAGCTTTGAGTAGAATGCTACATAGGGTAATGCTGGAACTGCGGTCGGTCGGCAAACGGTTTCTGGGAATCCCGGCGGTGGATGGCGTCAGCTTTCAGGCGCGCCCGGGGGAAGTCACCGGCTACCTGGGCCCGAACGGGTCCGGCAAGTCCACCACGATGAAGATGATCGCCGGGTTGATCGAGCCGGGCAGCGGCGAAATCCTCTTTGGAGGCGTGCCCATCCACGCGGACCTCATGGCGTACAAGCAGCGCTTCGGCTACGTTCCCGAAGAGCCGCATCTGTATGGACACCTGACCGGCCTCGAATACCTCGAAATGGTCGGGCAGCTGCGCAACCTTCCCGCCAGCTCCGCGGCCGGACGTATCGACGGCCTGCTGCGCCTGCTCCTGCTGCATGGCGACCGTCACGCTCCGATTTCCGCGTACTCGAAGGGAATGCGGCAGAAGGTACTGCTGGCCGCCGCCCTGCTGCACAATCCCGACCTCCTGTTGCTCGACGAGCCCTTCTCCGGTCTCGATGTGGCTACCGGGCTGGTTCTGCGCAGCGTGATTCGAGAGATGGCGGCGCGCGGCAAGACGGTACTCTTCAGCTCGCATGAACTCGAAACCGTGGAGCGCCTCTGTTCGCACGTGATCATCCTGCACCGCGCGAAGGTGGTCGCCGACGATTCCATCGAACATTTGAGGCTGCTGATGGCAACGCCGACTCTCGAAGGCATCTTCTCGCAGCTCACCGCCGAGCGAGACACCGAAGCGGTGGCGAGCGATATCGCCGACCTCATCGGCTCCTGAGAAGTTCTTCCGGGCCTCAATCCGCGGCCGATCGGGCGACGGCTTCGACCGCGGCTATGTTCCGCAGCAGGTCTTCCGGCAACTGATGGCGTTGCGCAAGATACCGGGGGCTGTTGTAGGAGATCCAGACTTTCCCCTCCGCATCTTCGGAGATCAGAATTTTCAAAGGTAAGTCGATCGCGACGCTCGGCGATGCGAGCATGAGGGGCGTCCCTGCTTTCGGATTGCCGAAGATCACGAGCCTGGTCGGCGGCATGTGAAGGCCAACCTTCTCCGCTTCCCCGCTGTGATCGATCCACGTGAACACCTGGACGCCCTTTTCGTCCGAGAATTGCGTTCAGTTTTGCCACCGTCTGGTCGACGGAATTCCGGCTGGGGATGGTTACGATGCCGTTATCCGGCTGCGATGTCATCGATTTTTCCTGCCTCTCTCCCGGATTGGGTATCTTCGGCTCATGAACGAACACCAGATAGACGGCCATCGCCAGCCCGACTACTGCAAGGATAAGCGCTACGGCCATCGCCAGCAGCGAGGGCTGGCGAAATCCGGATACCCCCTGGTTCAACTCCTGAATCAAGCGATGATGATTCCTCGCGCTGACTACATTGACAACCACTCCCAGAACGATCAGCGCGGTGCCGAACCAGAAGGACGGCCCATATGCCCGGGCCTGAAAGCTTGGCTGTCCTACCTGTAATGCTTCGAGAAACAGCCCGAAGCGGGCAACCACGAATCCAAAGCCCATGAGAGCCAGTCCGGTGCGAATCCACGCGAGAAAGGTTCTCTCCGCCGCGAGGTAGTCGCTTGGGCTGCTGGAAGGCCTGCTGTCCATCATTCCCCTGCGCCGGACGACTTCCCGATCGCACATCGGCAAGCAGGATGAGCCATAGGCAATCGCCATTCCGCTGGTAAATGGCCCGGCCGCGCAATCGCAGTATCCCATATCGCCAGCCATCATCCCATCCTGTAGGATGCCGCAGTAGCTGACAAGGCGGCCTCTGATATCAAAGGAACGGAGGCGGGTCTGTGCTACTCATCGTGACAATTCGTGCCACGATTCTTGGCAAGATCCTAATGATTCCCGTCTATGAGAACTACGAGGGCTCCCGACCGCCACGGTACGCTCACTCCACCATCACGAGGCTTCTTTCGAAGCTGCCACAGCAGTATTTGTCGGGCCTGGAGTACTGTGGTTCTAACGAATGGCGCGGCGGTCGGCAGGGGAAAGACCCGGGGGCGCCGGGAGGAAGTATGCCCGAAACGAGTGCCTTGGGTTTCATCACGCTAGATTTAAGGGCGAACAAGCCTGGATCGAGATCGTGGTGGACAACATTGTTGCTTCTCGATTCGATCGAACATTGGGGCTGCTGATGGAAACGCCGACGCTCGAAGGCATCTTCTCGCAGCTCACCGCCGAACGCGACACCGAAGCGGTGGCGCGCGATATCGCCGACCTCGTGGGTAGCTGATCAGTCCTGACGCACGAATTCACCTACTCTCTATCCGGCTCTCTTGCGCATGGAGCAGGAGGGATGGATTTCCTCCAAGTGGGGGGCCTCCGAGAAGAACCGCAAGGCGAAATTTTACTCCATCACCGCTGCCGGCCGGAGACGACTCGCCAAGGAAACCGAAGACTGGCGGCGCATCTCGTCAACGATTGAACGTTTTGTCGGCCTTGATCCGAAGCGCTTGGCGGAGGAGCGAGGATGAGTTGGGCCACCGTGGTTGCCGCCCGGCTGCGCGGGCTGTTTGGACATAAGCGGCTGGAGCGCGAACTCGAGGAGGAAGTCCAATTTCATCTGGAGATGCATGATGTGCCGAACGGCCTCAATATCCCACGCTGGTCATGGGACGGACTGCAGTTGTAAAAACGGCCCCGTTGGCAACCGGTTGGCTCTCATTTCCAACTTGAGTTTGAACTCGCGCGAGAGAGAGCCCTTACCTTTCTCCTACCCAGACGTCTATATACTAAGAAGTCTGAATATGCCCAAGCCCGACTCGCTTCAAGGTTCGCTCGACCTGCTCGTGCTCAAGATCCTCTCCCGGCGGCCGCGCTTGCACGGATACGCCATCATGACCACCATCCAGGACATGTCCGGCGAGGTGCTGCGGGCCGAGGAAGGCTCGCTCTACCCCGCCCTGCATCGCATGGAGGAGGCCGGATGGATCCACGCCGAGTGGGTCACCAAGGAGACCGGCCGGAGGGCGCGAGTCTATGAGCTGACCGCTGCCGGGAAAAAGCAGCTGGCTGCCGAGGAGACACGCTGGCAGGTAGTCATTTCGGCGGTTAATCGGGTTCTCAGGACGGTGTGAGATGTCATTGTGGTCGCGCATGATCAATGTCTTTCGCGGAGATCGCCTGAGCCGCGAGATCGAAGAAGAGTTCCGCTCCCACATCGAAGAGGCGATGAACCAGGGCCGCGATCCTTCCGAGGCGCGCCGGGCCTTCGGGTCCGCCTTGCAACGGAGTGAGGAGAGCCGCGACCTGCGCCTGCTGCCGTGGCTCGAGTCGCTCCGTGCCGACATCGTTTTCGGCTGGCGCCAGATTAAGAAGCGCAAAGTCACTTCGGCGGCCGCCATCCTCTCGCTCGGGCTCGCGATCGGCGCGTGCACTTCGGCCTTCCGCCTGATCGACGCGCTGCTGCTCCGTCCGCTGCCTATCGCGCACCCGGAGCAGGTCTACGCGCTGGTACGCCACGGCACAGGCTTCACGAGCAATCCCACCACGTTCGACGGCTGGGCATACCCTTCCTTCCAGCGGATGCGCGCCGCGGTGAAGGGCGACGCTGAGTTGATCGCGGTCTCCTATGCCGAGCAAAAGGACATCACCTACGGCACCACCCAGCAGATGGAGAAGGCGTACCTGCAATACGTCTCGGGCTGGATGTTCGATTCCTTCGGCGTACGCCCCGCGGCGGGACGCGTCTTCAGCGAAAATGACGACCGCACGCCCGGCGCGCACCCTTACGCGGTGCTTTCCTACGACTACTGGAAGAGCCGTTTCGGGCGCGACCCGAACGTCGTCGGCCGAACTTTCCGGATGGATCGGACGATCTATCAGGTCGTCGGCGTGTCGGCGAAATCGTTCACCGGCACGGAGCCGGGAACCGTCACCGGCATCTTCGTCCCCACGATGATGCACCCCGCCGTTACTCACGACGATTGGACGTGGCATCGCACTCTGGCGCGTGTGAATCCAGGGGTCGCGCTCGAGCCGCTCCGCGCGAGACTCGACGCCACGTCGGTCGCCTTCGAACGTGAACGGGCCCAGCACTTCAGCGGCATGAGCAAGGAGAACATCGACCGATACCTGGCACAGGCGGTCGCGCTGGAGCCGGCCGGCGGCGGCGTTTCTGACCTCCAGGCCGGCTACCGGCGGGCGCTCTTCGCGCTCGCAGTGCTGGTCGGCCTGGTGCTGCTGATCGCGTGTGCGAACGTGGCCAACCTGATGACCGCTCAGGCCGCGGCGCGCGCCCGCGAGATGGCGCTTCGAGTCTCGATCGGCGCGGGACGCTGGCGCCTGGTGCAACTGGTGCTGGTGGAAAGTGCATGGATCGCCGCGGGTGCCGTGGCCGTGGGCGGCATCTTCGCGTGGTGGTCCGCCCCCTTTGTAGTCGCGCGGATTAATCCGCCGGACAATCCCGCGCGGCTCTCTTTGCCGCTCGACTGGCGGGTTCTGGCGTTCACGCTCCTGCTCACGTTGGTGGTGACGGGGCTGTTCAGCCTCACGCCGGCTCTGCGCGCTTCGGCGATTGATCCGGCACGTGCTCTCAAGGGCGCAGGGGGACCGCATTCCCGGCACCGCACGATGCGCATACTGATTGCGCTCCAGGTGGCCTTTTGCTTCGTGGTACTGTTCGGCGCGAGCCTCTTTGCGGCTACGTTCCGCCACCTCTCGCACCAGCCTCTGGGTTTCTCTCCGGACGGGCTGTTGACGCTCGATACGGTGGCCGAAGCATCGAGGTCCCCTGTGCACTGGGAGCAGGTGGCCGCGAATCTGCGGTCGGTCCCGGGCGTGCAAGCGGTCGCGCTCTCCGGGGCCCCGCTGCTCGGCGGCAACTCATGGAACGGGTTCGTTGCGGTCAACGGCGCGCCTCCGGGTCCGGTGCTGGCGTTTTTCCTGGCCGTGTCGCCGGGCTGGCTCGACACCATGCGGATTCCGCTGACATCGGGAAGGGACTTCCGCCCCGGTGATGCGACGCCGGGCGCGGCCATCGTCAACGAGACCTTCGCCCGCGGCTTCTTCAACGGAAGAGCCCCGCTTGGCAACACGATCGCAAAAGGTTCGAGGCGTTATGAAGTGATCGGCGTCACACGCGACGCGCCCTATCGCGATATTCACGAATCCCAACTGCCGGTGGTCTACGTGCCGTTCGATCCGCCCGGGCCTTCGTACGCGACTTTCGTCGTGCGCACGGCGGGCAATCCGCTGGCACTGGCCGGAGCGTTGCGTCGTGCCGTGCCTGCCGCGCGCCCCGATTTCCGAGTGAGCAATGTCCGGACGCAGGAAGCGCTGGTCGAGGCGCAGACCGTGCGGGAGCGCCTGCTCGCGATGCTGGCCGCATTCTTTGCGGTGGTCGCTCTACTGCTTGCCGCGATCGGACTCTACGGCGTGCTCGATTATTCGGTGCTCGAGCGCCGGCGGGAGATCGCAATCCGGATGGCGATCGGCGCGCGGCCTGCCGCGGTGGCACGCCACGTCACTTTCGCATTGTTTGCCACGGTGCTCGCGGGCGCGATGGCCGGGCTCGTTGTGTGCCTCAATTTTTACCGCTATGTGGAAGCCCTGCTCTACCATGTCGACGCCACGGATCCGACGATTCTGGCGCTGCCGTGGATGACCATTGCAGCAGCCGCGATCCTGGCGGCAGTGCCCGCTACGGTGCGGGCCGTCCGGACCGATCCGCTTCAGTCGTTGCGGGCGGATTGAGCCGTCCGGGCTACCGTTGGTTATCAATCCGGATTCACCTTTGGGATCTGGTTTCTCACCGTGGGATTGGTCAACAATATCCGCATGGACGCCCTATTGTGGATTCTCCTGCCTGGCTTCGTGGCGATCGCATCCGGGCTGCTCTCGTGGTTCGTGATGCAGTCCCGCATGGAAGTGAAACTGGCGGAACAGCGCGAACACATCTCGGCATCGCGGGCCGCACTCGAAGCGGAGAAAAAAGCCATGAAGGATTCGCTCGATACCGCGCTGCATGCGGCCGAGGAATCCGCCCTGCGCAAAGCGTTTGACACCTTCCTGGGCGACCTCAAGGTGGAGCAGCGGCACTACATGCGCGAAAACCGCATGCTGCTGCACAACCGCAAGAGCCTGGTGCTGCAGGAGCGGATGTATTTCCGCAACATCCCGCTCTCCGATTGGATCGAGCACGAAATCGTCATGGACGACAGCGCCGATGTCGACCGCCTGGTGCAGGATATGACCGTGTTCGACAAGGCAGTGGTTTCGATCTCCGACATTCCGCGCACGAACAAGAAGCAACTCGCCCCAGCTTCAAACCTGTAAGCGCCGCGGCGGCCGGCCGTACTACCATGAACTTCATGAAGCCGGCCTTGCTTGCCTTCCTTTCTGTTGCCAGCCTCTTCGCTGCGCCTCCGAAACCTTATTTCGGTCAGCCTGCCATTTCGCCCGATTCCTCGGAAATCGCGTTCGTCTCGGGCGGCGATATCTGGACCGTACCGTCGCGCGGCGGCGCGGCCCGTCTGTTGATTTCGCATCCTGCGTCGGAATCGGCGCCGCACTACTCGCCGGACGGCAAGTACCTGGCCTTCACCTCGACGCGCACGGGCAGCGGCGACGTTTACCTGCTCACGTTCGCCACCGGCGAGCTGACGCGCCTGACCTTCGACGATGCCAACGAATCGGTCGAGGGTTGGTCGCCGGACAGCCGCTGGATCTACTTCGCGTGCTCCTCGCGCGATGTTTCCAACCTGTCCGATATTTATCGTGTTTCGCGCGAAGGCGGCACGCCGATGGAGGTGAGCGCCGACCGCTATACGTCGGAGTATTTCTCGGCGCCGGCGCCCGACGGCTCGACGCTGGCGTTCACGGCTCTCGGCATGGCGGGCAGCCAATGGTGGCGCAAGGGCCACGCGCACATCGACCAATCCGAGATCTGGCTGCGGAAGGAGGGCACGCCGGCCATCTACCAGCAGGTCACCCGCGGCGACGCCAAGGAAGCCTGGCCGATGTGGACTCGCGACGGCAAGACGCTCTATTACATGTCCGACCGCAGCGGCGCGCAGAATATCTGGCGCAAGACTTTGGCCGGGAGCGCCTCCGCGCAGATTACGAAATTCACGAACGGCCGCGTGATTTGGCCATCGATTTCGGCTGACGGCCGCGCCATCGTATTCGAGCGCGATTTCGGAATCTGGAAGCTGGATCTCGAGACCGGCAAAGCCGCGCTCGTCGAGATCGAACGCCGCGGCGCGCCCGCCGGGACCGACGTGCGGCACGTTTCCCTGGGTGGCCAGTTCCGCGAACTGGCGCTCTCGCCGGACGGCAAGAAAGTAGCGTTTGTCGCACACGGCGAAATTTTCGCCGCGTCCGCCAAGGATGGCGGCGACGCCCAGAGGATCACGCACACGCCGGCTCCCGAATCGCAGCCGGTCTGGGCGCCGGACTCGAAGCGCCTGGCTTACGTCTCCACGCGGGATGGGGCGTCGCACCTCTACCTCTACGATTTCGCGACCAGCCAGGAAACGCGGCTGACCGAAGGAGCGTTCGACTACAACCCGCAATTCTCGCCGGACGGCAAGTTGCTGGCCTTCCATCGCGAGGGCCGCGAAGTCCGCGTGCTCGATCTTGCGTCGAAGCACGAGCGCACGCTCGCGACCGGGCATTTCGATCTTCCGCCGATCGGCGGCGATCATGACCTGGTCTGGTCGCCGGACAGCAAGTGGATGGCATTTTTCAATGAGTCCGGCAAGGCTTTCGTCAATGCGTGGCTGGTGCCGGCGGCAGGCGGACAGAGCCAGCCGGCGAGTTTCCTCGGCAACACCAACGCCGATCAACTCACCTGGAGTCCGGACGGCAAGTATCTCTTGTTCGTCACGAACCAGCGCACCGAGCAGTCGCAGATCGCCCGCGTCGATCTGATTCCCCGCACGCCGCGCTTCCACGAAGACCAGTTCCGCGAGCTCTTCAGCGAGGCCTCGGCAAAGCCCTCCGGAAAGCCGGATGCGCCGCCTGCGAAGCCCGCCACGCCCGACGTGAAGGTCACGCTCGAAGGCATTCGCGACCGCCTGTCGCTGCTGCCGGTGGGGCTGACGGTGGAATCGGTGACGGTCAGCCCCGATGGCAAGACCGCCGTGCTGGTGGCCACCGCCGCGGGGCAGCAGAATCTCTACTCCTATTCGCTCGACGAACTGGCGAAGGAAGCCGCGGTGGCGCGCCAGTTGACCTCCACGCCCGGCCGCAAGAGCGACGTGCAATTCACGCCGGACAGCAAGACGGTTTACTATCTCGACCGGGGCAATATCGCTTCACTGCCCCTCGAAACGCGGCAATCGAAGCCACTGGCAGTAACCGCCGAGATGGATGTGGACTTCAACCACGAAAAGATCGAGATCTTCCATCAGGCTTGGGGCTATATCCGCGACCAGTTCTTCGACCCCAAGTTCAACGGTGTGGATTGGGACGCCGTGCGCACCACCTACGAGCCTCTTTTCGCCGGCGCCGCCACGGCCGACGAGATGAGGGAACTGCTCAACCTCATGGTGGGTGAACTGAACGCCTCGCACCTGGGTGCCGCCGCGGGGGGTGGACCGGGGCAGTCGAGCGAGACCGGCCGTCTGGGCCTTCGCTTCGACCGCGCGGAGTACGAATCCGCGGGCAAATTGAAGATTACCGAAGTCGTCCGGCTGAGCCCGGCCGATATCGCCGGCATCAAAGTGGGCGACTATCTCGAAGCGGTCGACGGTGCGGCTATCGGTGCGCGCACTAACCTCGACGAACTGCTCGACCACAAGATCGGCAAGCGCGTCATGCTGAAAGTCTCGGGCAAAGACGTGCCGGTGCAGCCGGTGAACCTCGCGACGGTCAGGAACCTGCTTTATCGCCAGTGGGTGGAGGACAATCGCGCGTACGTAGCGAAAATCTCGGGCGGCAAACTCGGCTACGTTCATATGGCGGACATGAGCGAGAACGCGCTCAACCGCCTGCACCTCGATCTCGATGCCGAAAACCAGGGACGCCAGGGCGTCGTGATCGATATCCGCAATAACAACGGCGGCTTCGTCAATGCGTATGCCCTCGATGTCTTCGCGCGGCGCCCGTACCTGCGGATGACGGAGCGCGGCAAGCCCGAAGCGCCGGCGCGCACCGTGCTCGGCCAGAGGGCGCTCGAAGCTCCCACTATTTTGGTGACGAATCGCGAATCGCTTTCCGACGCCGAGGATTTCACCGAAGGCTATCGCGTGCTGAAACTCGGCAAGGTGGTGGGCGAGCCGACCGCCGGATGGATCATCTACACCTGGGGTACGCAGTTGCTCGACGGCACCAGCTTCCGGCTGCCGCACACGCGCATCCGCGGGGTGGATGGCGACGATATGGAACTGCATCCGCGGGCGGTGGATGTGCCCGTCTCGCGGCCGGTCGGCGAGAGTTTTACCGGGAAGGATTCGCAGCTGGATGCGGCGGTTAGAGAACTGCTCCGGTCATTGTAAGATGGAGAACATGCACCGACTTCGTATATTTGCTGTTTGTGCGGTATTGGCCGCCGGGTCGCGGCTCGTCCCCGCGGCAGGCAAAGGCGATCCTGCCAAAGGAAAAGAAGTATTCGAGCAGTGCGGTGTCTGCCATAACGCGGACAGCGACGAGAAAAAGATGGGTCCCGGATTAAAGGGACTGTTCAAGAAGGACAAGCTGACCAACGGCAAGAAGCCAACCGAAGCCAATGTCCGCGCCAAGATCGACGAAGGCGGCAACGGCATGCCGGCTTACAAGGATATGTTGAGCGACGAGGAGAAAGACAACCTCATCGCGTATCTGAAGACGTTGTAAAGGAATCTGACGCGCTCCCTCACGGTCGCGCCTCTGCTGTCCGAGCTACGCAGAGCTGCGACTGTAAGGGAGTTGGCTTACTCTACAGCTTTCCGGCAGCCGGCGGCTTCGGACCGCAGGTCGGAAAGAGCCTGCTGTAAATCCGCCGCCGATGCCGATGTGGCCGAGTGGTCATGAGTGGCGCCGAGCAGGGTCGTGAGCAGCAGATCCGCACGGCGCGCGCTGCGGTATAAGTTATCCGTCGAGGCCTGCCAGGACCCCGAAGCCGTCGCCGGCGCGGGCGGCTGCATCGCACCCAACACCGGAGCCAGTGCATGCTCGATCGATTCCGCACGTGCCGTCAGCACCGCCAGGTGCGCACGGGCAAGGTCGTGAAGCGTGCCGCGGTCGGCGGCGTTCATCGATGCTTCCGATTCCGCCGGGAACCTCTGCGCTAATGCTCGCAGGGCGTAGACCCGCGACATCGCGGCGTCATTCCAATCCAGAAGTTGTGCGCTGATGCGCTCGAACTCCGCGCGTCCGCCCCAGGCCTGCTCAAGACGAGCCTCGAGCCCGGTGGGCTTCATTACGAGTGATGAAGCCTCACCGGACGCAGGTGCTTGCTCTTGCGGGAGCGGGGACAATGTGGGGTCCGAAAACTGTAATTCGACATGGGGCAGCGAGGCGAGGGCATGCTCAATCTGCTGCCGCCGCTCGGGCTGAATACCGACGCCGCTCACCAGGATGCGCATGCCCGAACGATTGATTTGAAGCGGGTCGCCAAGGTCGGCACCGATTCCATGCAGGGCCGCCATGACCGATAACTCGTCGGAAACCGATGCGGCGCTCTCCGGCGCGGCGGGAATGACCGGTGCGGTTTCCCGCAGCGACGGTCGGACACCCGTCTCTTCCGGCGGAGCTTCCGCAGTCTCGGTCAGCTCCACCCAATCCTGATTACGAAACTCGAAGCGGCCTTCCACCGGCTGGAGGTCGGCGGTCCGGAGTGTCAGGCTGGCCGAAGTGAGTTCGCCTTCCGGCGTCACGGTACGGATGCGGTAGCAGCGGGCGAAAGGCGGCTCGGCCGTCGTGATGGTCTCGACCGAGTCGGTCTTGACGGTCTGTGCATCGCGCCAGCTTTGATAGGAAGCCGCGCTCAGCGGGTCCTCCGCCGGATAGTTCGCTTTCACGAACAGGGCGCGG
The DNA here is from genome assembly GCA_963796675.1 of Terriglobia bacterium. Lineage (GTDB taxonomy): Bacteria > Acidobacteriota > Terriglobia > Bryobacterales > Bryobacteraceae > CAWCDJ01. The sequence continues at coordinate 865,348 of CAWCMS010000002.1, read as the reverse complement.
ACTTCGGGTGCGTCTTCCAGGCGGGCCACGCGGGACTTCGTCCGTACGCGCAGATGGCGGTGAGCCGGCGCAGTGGAGGAAGCGGCCACCGCTTTCCGCAGCAGCGCCGCAGCCTCCACCGAAGGAGTCTCACGGAAGTGGTAGAACAGCCCGGCTGCGACCAACAGGCTCGCTGCGGCGGCGAGGGCCCAGCGGCCGTACGGCCGGGAAGCCGCCAGTTCGGAATCGATGCGGGTAAAATCACGGGAAAGATCGCGCCACGGCGAGGGGGCCGCCCGGGTCTCCAGCATCGCGCTGCGGTAGCGGACACAATCGTCGGCCGTACGCCGGAATTCTTCGATTTCGGAGCGGCACTGCCAGCAGGCAGCCAGGTGCTGTTCGATCTGGCGTCCGCGGCGCGCGGAAAGTTCGCCATCGAAGTAGAGCAGGAGCAAGTCCTGTCCGGGATGTCCGTCGCTAAACCTACTCATCCCGCACCTTCTTTAAACGCAGCATCGCCCGCCGCAGAAACTCGCCGACGGCGGAAGCGCTGATGCCCAATGCCGAGGCGATTTCCGGATAGCGCAGCCCTTCCATGCGCAAAAACAGGCAGCGCTTCTGCTGTTCCGAGAGGCCTTCCACGGCGGTGTGGAACCGCCGCATCCGCTCGTCCGCCAGCAACTCCTGTTCGGGATTGTCCGGCGCGGAGCGGAGCGTGGCTTCCTCCACCGGTCCGAACGGCTCCTCGACAATCTGCTTTTCGCGCACCTTGAGACCATAATTATGGGCAACACGAAAGATCCAGCCGCGAGGGTTTTCGATCTGCTCACCCTTCTTCAGCGTGGCGTAGAGCCGTAGAAACACTTCCTGTGTAGCCTCCTGCGCCCCGGGCGGATAGAGACCCAAGGTCAGGAGGTACCGGTAAACGTCTTCACGGGCTTCCACGAACAATTGCGCCACCCTGTCCTGTAACGCCGTGCTGGTCCGCTGTTGCCGGAGAATCCCCACTAGCTTTTCACCGACCGAAGACTCCGACATGGTTACGAGCCATACCAAAGACCGCACGCCGCCCAAATCAACTACAGAGCGCGAAATATTTTTCACAGAATCAGCCGTGGAATTAACCTAAGTGTAGTTGAAAGCGGCCTTACCGGGTCTTTGGTACGAGTGCCCGACCCTAAAGTTGGAGTTGCCATAGTCACCTGCAATAGCGCGCGGCACATCCGGCGCTGCCTGGAAGCACTTCTCGAACAACGGGACGTCTCGCTGCAGGTCGCCGTAGTGGAAAACGCCTCATCTGACGCTACTCAACAGATTCTAAAAGACTTTTCCGGAAAGCTTCAGATCCTGCCGCAAGACCGCAACCTGGGCTTTGCGGAAGGCCAGAACCGCGCCATCGGGGCGCTCGACACCGAATGGGTTCTGACCTTAAACCCGGATGTCCTCATGCCGCCGCACTTCATCCGGAAACTGCTGTCGGCGGGCGAAATGGACGCAGGTGCCGGTACGGTCTGTGGAAAACTCCTGTCGATCGGCGCCGGGTTCCAACGTTTGAAGACCCCCACCATCGATTCCACCGGCATCTATTTCACGCCCTGCATGCGGCATTTCGACCGCGGATGGCATGAACCGGTGGACCGGCGCTTCGGGCGCATGGAATACGTCTTCGGTGCGAGCGCCGCGGCCGCCCTGTTCCGGCGGCGGATGATTGAAGATGTCGCGATCGAGGGCAGCTTCTTCGACCCTGATTTCTTCGTCTACCGCGAGGACGCCGACGTCGCCTGGCGCGCGCAATTGCTGGGCTGGCGCTGCATTTACACGCCGGAGGCCGAGGCCTACCACGTCCGCACCGCCACGCAAGGGAACCGCAGCCAGTTGGCCCCGTTGATCAATATGCATTCGGTGAAGAATCGCTTCCTGATGCGTGTCAAGAATGCCACGGGCGGCGTTTACCGCCGTTTCTGGCTCCCCATGACGGCGCGCGACCTGCTGGTGGTGGGTGGCACGCTGCTCTGGGAGCACTCTTCGCTGCCGGCCTTCTGGAAAACGGCCAAGTGCCTGCCGCGCGCGCTCCGGCAGCGGCAGCAGATCATGAGCCGTCGCCGCGTGAGCGATGCAGAGATGGAGCGCTGGTTCTCCTTCGAGCCCGCCGCCGAGCCTTTGGGAAAAGTTCCGGGACGCCGCGCGCGGGGCGCTACCGGGCGGGGCCTGGCTGCCGTGGGCTCGTGAGAACACTTCCCTTCCCTAAACCTCTTGTGGCGGCGGCGGGCCCGCGGTAGCCTTGTCAAAGTAACATTTCCGGGAGTCGTTCGTCGGAAGGAATAAGCATGAAAAAACTGATCGCCTGTACTCTACTCATTTCGGGCGCTTTCCTGGCGAGGAGCGCCGGTCTCACGATCCCCATCGAGAAGTACCAGCTCAAGAACGGATTGAGGGTGGTGCTCTCGAAGGATAGCGCCGTCCCGGTCGTGACCGTGTATATGATTTACGACGTGGGAGCCCGATCGGAAGAGAAGGGCCGCACCGGCTTCGCCCACCTGTTCGAGCACATGATGTTCGAAGGCTCGGCGAACGCGCCCAAGGGGACGCATTATAAGGTAGTCGAAGGCAACGGCGGGACGCTCAACGGGTCGACCCACCCGGACTTCACCGACTACTTCGAGATTCTTCCTGAGAACAAGCTGGCCACGGCCCTGTGGCTCGAATCGGACCGCATGCGAAGCCTGGCGATCACCGACGAAAATCTGAAGAACCAGAAAGAAGCCGTCAAACAGGAGCGGCGCCTCAGCTTTGACAACCAGCCGTACTCCACGGCGATCGTCGACGTGTGGCCAACGCTGATGTTCCGTAACTGGCAGAGTTCGCACTCGCTGATTGGCTCGTTCGACGACTTGAATGCCGCGAGCGTCGGCGACGTGAGCAAGTTTTTCAAGACTTACTACGCGCCCGATAATGCCGCGCTCGTGATCGTCGGCGACATCCAGATTCCGGAAACCAAGAAGCTGATCGAGCAGTACTTCGGCGATATCCCGTCGCAGCCGAAGCCGCCGCGGCCCAACCTGGCGGAACCCGCCGGCTTCAAGCCGGTCACGCAGGTATATAAGGACAAGTTGGCGCAGGTGCCCGGAGTGATCGTCGGCTTTATGGGGCCCAAGCGCCATTCCACCGATTTCTACGCGCTGAACATGCTCGACGCCATCCTGACGGCGGGAGACAGTTCCCGGCTTCGCCAGGATCTGGTCAAAGGCAAACGCTCGGTCATCCAGTACGAGACGAATCTCGGATGGCCGTTCGCCGGGCCGCTCGATTATCGCGACCCCGAACCTTACGCGTTGTTTCTGCTCTACAAGCCAAACTTCACGTCAGATCAGATTGTCACGCAGGTGCAGGAGGAGTTGGACCGCCTCGCGACCACGCCGGTGGATGCGAAGGAACTGGAGCGCGTGAAAATGCAGCTTCGTGCCTCGCACATTCGGGAGTTGCAGGGATCTTTGAGCCGTGCGCGGCAACTCGGACAATATGAGATCGCCGACGGCGACCCGGGCCTGATCAATACCGAGCTCGACCGCATGTTGGCGGTAACGCCGGAGCAGATCCAGGCGGCTGCCAAGCAGTACCTGGCGCCGGATCGCCGCGCCGTGATGGTAATTCAGCCGGCGCCCGAACAGGCTCCCGCGAAGGAGGGGCAGTAATGTTGAAGCGAACGGTTTTGTTGGCGGCGCTCGCCGCGATCACCCTGGTGGCCCAGCCGATCGACCGGACCAAGGAGCCCCAGACACCTCCCATCCCCGGCTACAAACTGCCTCCCGTTTATGAGACCAAGCTGCCGAACGGCCTGGGACTCGTGCTGGTGGACGACCCTCGCTTCCCCCTGGTGACCGCCAGGCTGAATTTCCAGGCAGGCAGCAAGTTCGACCCCAAGGATCTGCCGGGGCTTTCCGAAGCCGTGGCCGCGCTGCTGAATGAAGGCACCACGAGCCGCACCTCCCGCCAGATCTCCGAGGAGACCGACGGCATCGGCGGCTCGCTCGGCGGCGTTTCCGGGGCGGACGCGCTGACGCTCTCAGGCAATGCCCTCTCCGAGAACTTCGAAAAGCTCATGGTGCTGATGGCGGATGTCGCTCGCAACGCCACGTTCCCCGAGGACGAAGTGAATCTGCACAAGCAGAATCGCATCCAGGCGCTGCGTGCCGAGAAGGCCGAGCCCGGCTTCCTGGCTTCGAAGGAAATGGCGGAGGTGGTCTACGGCTCGTCGCCGTACGCACACATCGCACCCACTGAGGCCGCCGTCGCCAAGCTCGATCCCAAAGTCCTGGCCGGCTTCCGCGATGCATACCTGGTGCCCAATAACGCGACCCTGATCCTGCTCGGCAAACTGCCCGAGCGTTCCGCCCTGATGAAGATCCTGAACGCGCAGTTCGGCTCGTGGAAAGAGAAGCCGCTGCCCGCCGCTCCTGCGATGGACCTGCCCGCGCCGAAGCGCCAGATCGTGCTGGTCGACCGGCCGGGCTCCGTGCAGGCCGATATCCACGTCGGGCGTCTGGCCCCGACCCGCCTCACCGGCGAGTACTTCCCGCTGATGGTGGCCACGAACATTCTGGGCGGCGGCGCCAGTTCCCGCATGTTCATGAACATCCGCGAAAAAGAAGGCTTCGCCTATGACGCCCACAGCGAGTACAACACTCATCGCGATGCGGCCACGTTTGAAGCGGTCACCGAGGTGCGCAACGACGTGCTGGAACCGGCTCTCAAGGCCGTACTCGCGGAGATGGACGGCATGGCCGCAAAGCCCGTGCCGGCGCCCGAGCTGACCGGCGTCAAGAATTTCCGCGCCGGGCTCTTCCTGCTCGGCATGGAGACGCAGGACGGCGTGGCGAACCAGCTCAGCGGGATGAAAACTCTCGGGCTTCCCAATAACTACCTGGAAACTTACGTGGCGCGCGTGCGCACCGTGGAGCCGAACCAGATTCAGGAAGTCGCGAAGAAATACATCACGCCGGGCGAGGATTCCATCGTCGTGGTGGGCGATGCCTCGAAGATCGGCGACGTGCTGAAGAAGTTCGGTGACGTCACGGTGACCAAAGCCAACTGAGTTTCCCGACGGAACGGACCTTGCCTGCTGCTACCATGTTTCTTCCATGAGCTTCCAGTGGCTGCAGATGAGGATCAGCGAGGAGCGGGATCGCCGGACGCGCGAACAGCGCATTCTGGAGCGCCTGCCCGATGCCCTGCTGGAACTTTATGAGACCATCCGTTCGTGCCTCGAAACCTATAACGATGCCTTCGGCCCGCAGGCCTCGGAGACCGAGCTGCTCTCCGGCATGGTGCGGGTGGTGACTCGCGAAGAGCGCGATGGCCGGTGGCAGCTGGCGGGCAAAGTCGAAGTGCGCGTGATTTCGCAGTTGCCCGGCTTCCAGGTCGATCGCGGCGGCGACCCGTCGTTGATCGAGATCGGCCTCCTGCCGGGCAACAAAGTTTCCTATCGCGACCGGGAAGCCGACCAATACCTCACGCTCGACGAACTCTCCCGCCGCATTCTGGACCGCGTGCTGTTTCCGAGGCTCAAAGAATAGCCGCTACATCGAGTGCGAGTACTTCGCCCAGGCGGCTGCGATATCCGCGGACTTCACGTCGCCCGGGTGAATGAGGATGCGGTAGCGGAACCGCAAGCTCTGCCCCTTTTCGATCGTCAGGGCACCATTCTGCGACTTGTCGCCGGTGAATACGGAGAGGCCGAAGGGATTCGCGGCAAAGAGCCCGTAGCCGCGAGCGTGCCAGCGCACCGGGTGGCGCGGGTTGGCCGGGTTGTCCAGAATCGCGATCCCGACCTTCTCCCCATTGATCTCGCCCGAGTAGTCGCACCAGTTGGAGGGCTTGCCCCAGAGTTCCTTTTCGCTGACGAGCCCGTCGGCGTTGGTGATGTGGCCGGTACCCATGTCCTCCTGCAGGACCGGACGAATGCGGATGCCGAGCACTCCGTCCTTGCCGTCGCCGAAGGTCACCGGACCGTTCAGCGCGGTGAGCGTGAGGTCGAGATCCATTCTGCGATCGTCCTTATCGGCATAAAAGGTCATGACCCGCTGCTCGCGGAGGATGGGGGGATTCTTGCCATCGATATCCTGCCAGTCGAAGGCGGCGGTGATGGAGCCTTCCTTCTTGCCGCTCTTGACCGGCCCCAGTTTGACCAGGGCGATCTTGCCGCGATTCTTCGTGGTGTAGGAGAACTCGTTGTTCCAGAAGTCCAGGTGATTGACGGTATCGTGTGCGAACCACAGCCCGCGCTGGTGCTGATGGTCGGGGCGCTTATTCTTGTCCCACTTATAGGCGTTGCCGTCGAACTCTTCGTCCACCTTCTCCATCGGCCACATGCGCGTGACGTAAGTGCCTGTTGCCGCCCGCAAGGGCCACAGGTACGGCTTTGACACCGTGGCCCCCGCGACATAAAAATCGCTGAACGGCTTGCCGTTGATTTCGATCGCAACCTTTTCAGGACCGGGCGTAATCTTGACCTGCGCCGCTCCCGGCAAAGCCAGCAGGGCGGCGGATAGAAGAAGCGGGAAAGAGCGGTTCATTCGCCTAACATTCTATCTCTTACGGTAAGCGCAATTCGTGGGCACCCGGAACGGGAGGTGTCTGCGGTGGGATCGCCTGCCGAAGCGGGGAGCCGACCGGTGCGAGCCGCATCTCAGGACCGGCAAAGACGCCCAGTGCGGACGATCCGTCCGGCCCGAGCTTGTAAAACCAGACTTCGAAAGGCGGCACGGATCCGGCGGCGGGATGCGACTCGATCTCGTCCGGAGGACCGTAACCGATATAGGCGTGTCCCCGATCCGTCTTCCAGCCGGCGACTTCCGTGCCAAAACGATCGTTCGCATACGCGATGCGGCGATAGTGTTCCTCTTTGAATTCGTTTTCCGGAGTGCCGGGGGTCGGATCGCGCTGCAGCCAGAATTGCTCGATGAAGTGTTCCCGCTCGTTGTCGGTAGGAAGCGCGAGAAACGCCGCGCGCTCGCGGGCGCTGATGATGTAGGCCGCGTCTTCGTTGAGCCATTTCCGGTACGGCGTGGCAAGCTGCTGCTCTCTTTGCTCCGCGGCGTTGGTGGACTGCCACGCGAACACGGCGGAAACAGCGAGCAGCAACACTACGGTCAGTTGGAGCAGGGGCGCCGCGCTGGGATACGGCGCGGCGGGTGCGTGAAGCAGGCGGCCGATACGGTTCACAAGATTACCTCCATTTGCGGCAAGAGCGGGGCTAGGGGACGAACGGGAGATCTCGAGAGCAGCCAGGGCCGCGGCATAACCGCGCGCATCTCCGGTAGCGGCAACCACTTCGTCGTCGCAGCAGTGCTCCCGCTCCGCGCGAACAACACTCGAAATCCACCAGACGGCCGGGTGGTAGAACAGCAGACCTTCCACGAAATTCTGCAGCAGATTCACCAACGGATCGCGACGGCGGATGTGCGCGAGTTCATGCAGCAGGATGGCTTCGACCTGCGCGGGCGGCAGAGCCGCGATGAATCCCGCGGGCAAGAGGATGACGGGGCGCAGCAATCCCACCACCATCGGTACCTCGATGCGGCAGGATTCCAGCAGCGGAATCCTGCTAGGTACGTTCAGTCGGGAAAGCCACGACTCCGCAAGCGCGCAGACGCCCGAAGTTCGGAGCCTTCGCGTGGCCATCCATCCGCCCATGCTGCGGATATAAAACGCCGCCACACCCAGCATCCATAGCGGCGTCAGCCAGGCCAGGCTGGCATGCCACGCTTCCGGCTGCACTCTGAAACCGATTGCCGAGAGGCCCGTCGCGACGGGAAAAGTGCTGGAGGCAAGCGCGATGCTCGCGGTTTGTTCAGGCCGCAGATACATCGCGAGGGTCACGCAGAAGCACAGGGGCAATGGGAAGAATGCGGCCACCGCGGCGGAGTAGCGCCAGGGCGAAGGCCAGTCGCGCGCGAACCATAGCAACAGCGCGAGAGCCACCGCGATGGCCGCTCCCTGCCAAAGAAAATGCAGTAAGGCCCAACCGATCGCAAGAACCAAGGGACTTTCCATCCAGACGCTCATTTCTTCCGCTCCTCATAGTCATCGAGAAGTTTGCGGATCTCGTCGATTTCCGCGCGAGATGCTTTCCGGCTTTCGAGTGCGCCCAACACCAGCCCCACGGCGGAACCGCCGAATGCGCGCTGCAGCAGATCGCCAGCGAGTTGCTTTTGCGTCCACTCGCGAGGACGCGCCGCCTCGTAAACGTGGGCACGCGCCTCTTCATTGCGACGCACCAGGCCTTTTTCCGCCATGATCTGCATCAGTTTGAGGATGGTGGTGTACTGCGCCGGCCGGCGCAGTACGATGGCCTCGTGCACGTCACGAACGGTGCAGGGCCCGCGGCTCCAGAGCACCGTGAGGATTTCCAGTTCTGCGTCTGTAGGACGGGGCAGTTCTTTGCGCTGGCGGGCATATACGAAGACCTTACTACGAAGGTCTTCGTTTGTCAAATCCAAACACAGCTTGCGGTAGCCTGTGGAAGATGGCCTCGGGTTCGACATACCTCCGCGACCTCCTGCTGCATATGGATCCTGAGCTCCTGCCGGGAGAGTACGTCTTCGCCACCGCGGAGAAAGCGCCGGCAGGTGTCGTTCCGCTCTGCCTGTTTCGCGAACCCGAGGGCGTCACCGCGATCCTCGCTCGCGCGGATGCGGAACGCCTCGGGCTCGCGTCCTCCGAAGTCTGGCGGATGATCACGCTACGCGTGCATTCGAGCCTCGCAGCGGTGGGATTCCTGGCGCGCATCCTGCCGGAACTCGCGCAACGGGGCATTCCCAGCAATGTGGTCTCGGCCTACTATCACGATCATCTGTTCGTGCCCGCGGAGCGCGCGGAAGAGGCGCTCAAAATTCTACAACGGTTATCGAGCCAGGCGGACCGGCTCGCGCAGCACGAAGGAGAGCCGGGTCTCGGCGGGTAGGTGCAAGTCCCGCTTCCCCGTAATCACCGCGCCCGTGGTGCCCGCGACCGCACCCACCAAAATCGACACGATTTGCGGGATCCGTGCGGAGAATTTGCAAGCACTAGTGCAGCGCGTCTGAAATTTAACGGATTCAGTGGGGCGGTCAATCCTGGCCGCAGCCGCCTTTCCAGGCGGCTGGACCCGCTGGAAAGCGGATCCGCGGGCAGAATTGCCCGCCCCACACTACCTTAGAAGAGGACGTCGAAATCGACGGTAAACCGCCGTCCGCGGTGCCCGAAGAAGTACCCATAGGCCAGGTCGGCCGTGTTCCAATGCACCGCCTCCGGATTGAAATGGTTCGTCAAGTTGAAGCAGGCCAGCGAAAAGCGCACGGCGTATTTCGGGTTGATCTGAATATCTTTCGAGATGCGGGAATCCACCGAAAAGAAATGCGGATATCGATTGCCGTCGGGAACTCCGGCGTAGTTCTGCCAGGCGTCCACGGTGGAGTACGGAAATCCGGAGCGGTATTCGATCACCGGCGACACACGCCACGTCGGAGTCAAGCGCAGCGTGCCCCACGCCAGGAAACGGTGCGGCAGGCTGCCCGGCAGATCCCCGAAAAAGTTGGGCCGGATGATGGGCGCCTGCACGGCATTCAGGAAGTCCGCAAAATCGTTCAGATCGCCGCGAGCGCGGCTGTAAACATAGGAGAAATTCAGCTCGCGATCGTCATCCACGCGCCAGCGCGCGGTGGCTTCCACCTGCCGGTATCGAGAATCGCCGGCGCCCTCGAGCAGGTACGCACCGATCCCGGTCACAGGGTCCGGTGCTACCGGATCGATAATGGGAAGCCCGGCGGCCGTGTTTTGCGTATAGCTGACGCGCATTCGTACGCGAGGAAGTAGCGGCTGCTCCACCTGGACGCTCCAGTTGGCGCTGTTCGGCGAAAAGTCGCCATCCTGCGGCTTCTGATGGACAAAGGGGAACCGCACGCGGCTCTCCCCCAGCGTGTTCAAAAACAGGTAAGGGCCGCCGATGACCGTTCCATCCGGTGCGTAGTCGGTGACCACGCGGTTGGGGTACAGGTTGAAATTGTAGATGTTGAGTGGGACGCGCTCGTAGAAGAGCCCGAATCCGCCGCGAATTACCGTACCGTGGCCGGCAAACGGGCTGAGGGCAAAGCCACCGCGCGGCGCCACGCGGAAGGCCCCGGAGATCTGTTGCGATTCCGTCCGCACGCCGAGATCCAGGGAAAATCGCGACGAGATCAGCCAGTGATCCTGGCCGTAAATAGTCTTCTCCACGTCATCGATGTCGAAGGAACGGCTGTGGGGGAATGCAATATGCTCGAGCAGGATGCCGGTCGCATCGACGATGTCGATCGAGTGCTCCGCGATGGTCCCGTCGTCCCCGCTGGTCGAGGCGTAAATCCCGATCTTAAAATTGTGTGTGCCTAGGTGCTGGACTGGCGCGAACGCATAGGACGATGCGCCGCTCATGCGCGACGAGTCGCGGTACTTCTGGGCGAAATAATTTCCGCTGTTTCCCGCGGGCGCGATCACCAGGTCCTGATCGCCCTGTCCCCAGACGGCCACATCGAAGCGCGTTACCGAAAACGTGGTTTCCCAGATACCGCCGCGCACGGTCAGATGGTCGGCGAGCGTCCCGGTGTAATTGTGGGTGCTGACGTCGGGAGCGGTGCTCTCCGGATTGAAATAGTCGAGATTGGCAAAGCTGAGGCGCTGCGGAGCGGCGTGCAAGGTGGCGGTCACCAGGTTGCGGCTCGATGAGACCCAGTCGAGCTGGGTGAAGGAATTGATCCCGTGTTCCAGTTTGCGATTGTTCGGAAACGGGAGCTCGTATACCGGCGTCTTGCGGTTGACGTACTCGAATCCCTCGGAGAGATACAGCTTGCCGGCAATCAGCGGGCCGTCGAAATTCAGGCGCGGCGTGGCTGTCCGGAGCCCCCGCAGGTGCCAGCTGCGGATGAAGAACTCGGGGAGCGGATCGTTTAGCTCCCAGTGCCACTGCTCGCCGCCGCGTCGCGTTTCCACGGTGACCAGCCCGGCGCTGAAGCGGCCGTATTCCGCCAGGTACGGCGTTTGGTAAACGTTGAGGGCCTGCACACTGTCGATTGGTACGGTGAGACCAAACTGTCCGGTGCCCGGATCGGTCACGTCCGCCGAGTTCACGATCATGGCGTTGCGGTGTTCGGGGCTGGCGGAAATGACCAGCGAGCCGCCGGGTTCGCGCGCCACGCCGGGAATCATCGGCAGGGCTTCAGCCACCGTGGCAGGACGGTTGGGAAGCTGTTTGAGCGCGGCGCCCGAGACCGTGGCAGGCGTGGTTGCCCCCTGATCTACAGGTGAGGCGGTATCCTTGACCTCGATGCTTTCGTGCCGTGTCTCCGCCGCCGCCAGGGTCACATCAAGCGAGACCGGTTGTCCGCCCGAGAGGTCCACGTCGCGTGTGACGGTCTGGTAGCCTTCGCCGCCAATCGCCACTTCGTAAAACCCGGGTGCGAGATCGCCGAACGCCGCACGCCCCTGCCGGTCGGTGAGTGCGATGGCGGGCGAGGCGGTGCCTGCCTTTGCTCGTAATTCGACGCGAGCGCCGGCCACCGGCTGATTGGCCGCGTTGGTGACGACCACGGACACACCCGTACTGGCTGCAAACATGACGGCAAGCAGGATCCACCCGGCCGCCACACACTCAAGAAGTGGCCTCACCTTATTGGTTGATTCTAGCCCGGAGTCGCATCTAGGATGCGCCGAACCATCGCTTCCAGCCCGATTTCTGCTTCGGCTCGATCCCCAGCATCTTCCGGTAGGGTTCGATTTCGGACAGCCCGAGCGGCCGGAGTCCGCGGACCAGCTCCAGAACTTCCGCCAGCCGCGAAAAGTGATCGACACAGTGCAGGCATCCGGCGGCGTGGCGTTCCATCTCTTCTCTGCCCTGCCAGCTCATCCGGCCATCCAGCACGTCCAGGAACACCTTGGGCGCAATGCATTCCGGCGTCTGGGCCGCCGCGGCCGACCGGCCCAGCTTCAGGCCGTTCGCCGCCAGCATGCCGCTGCTCCAGGAATCCACCGCGCCGCGCAGCAATTCCGCCGCGCGAATGCGGATCTTCTCGACGGTAGCGGGAGCCATTCGCAGCATCGTTCCGGTCTCAGCCGCGGCGTAGCCCATCGTTTCCATCCAGACTGCCTGCTTCTCGACCAGAGTGAGGGGCGCGAGCGCTGCGGCGACCTCCTCCAGCTCGAGAGGAATTTCGGCCGCGGCGGATTCGATTTCCGCCAGAACGTTTTGCCGCAGTTCGGCCACGAAAACCCGCTCAGGCATCGGTTCGAGCGATTGAAACAGGCTGAGATCCGGTTGACGGAAAGCCGACAGGATGCGCTCCAGGAGGCCTGCTCGCTTGGGTGAATAATGTACCAGGAGACGCTGAATTACCGGAACGTAATTGGATAGAAAATACTCCCAACCCTCCGGCCGGTTGGCCCGGCAGTCCCGGACCATTTCATAAGAGGTATAAATCATTATCTTTACGATCTTACCCCGCTCCAGGGTCGGTTCTGGAACCAGGCGTGCATGGGGTTACGCGGGAGAGTTGAGATGCTTTGGGCAATGGCTTTCTTCCTGGTAGCGGTTGTCGCCGCCATTCTGGGCTTTGGAATGGCTGCGGTGGCATTCGCGGCAGGCGCTAAGCTGGTCTTCTACATCGCGGTGGTATTGACCGCCGTCAGCCTGATCGGACAGGTGATGAAGCGGGTTTAGGCCGCTAGCGCCGTTCGAAACGCCCCATCGTCTGCGCCTCGGCCAGGACGTGGCCCTTTAAGGCTTCCATCAGTTCCGCATGTTTGACGCCGGCCGGAAGCCCCAGGGTGTGGACATCCAGAGCGTAAAGCCGGAAGAAGTATCGGTGCGGACCATGGCCGCGCGGAGGACAGGGGCCGCCATATCCCGGCTTGCCGAAATCGTTCGTGCCGCTTAACCCGAGTTTACTCGCCGGCTTAAACCCTTGTGACAGTTGGTGGACCTTCGGCGGAATATCGTACTGCAGCCAATGTGTCCAGATACCGGCCGGGGCGTCGGGATCCTCGACGACGAGGGAGAAGCTGAGCGTTCCGGCGGGTTCACCCTGCCATTCGAGCGCAGGCGAAACGTCCGCTCCCTGACAGGTATAGACCTCGGGGATCGCACCGCCCTCGGAGAATGCGTTCGAAAAGAAACGAAAAGTCATTTCTCATTCAACTCCCCGCGTTGATCGTACCCCAATACTTGCGGCTTCGCGAGGGTAAGGAGTAAGCTCCGAGGTAGAGGACGAATTCCTATGAGGATTCTTCTACAATTCGCGCTTTGCGTAGCTGTGGCCGGCAGCCCCGTAGTATTTGCACAAAGGGGCGGAGGCGGCCACGGCGGTGGCGGCATGGGAGGCGGAGGCTTTCACGGTGGCGGGATGGGCGGTGGGGGCTTCCGTGGCGGCGGGATGGGCGGCGGCGGCTTCCGTGGCGGCGGTTTTGGCGGCGGTGGTTTTCGTGGCGGTGGATTTAACAAGGGTTTCGGATTCAATAGCGGATTTTTTAACCGCAACTTCAACCGTGCGTATTCCAGTATCTTCTTCGGCGGGGGTTATTATCCGTTCGGCGGGGGCTATGGAATCGGCAGCTACGGCGGCTATTGGCCGTCTTACGGTTTGTCCTACGCGCCCTACGATTACGGTTATCCCTACGGCGAAGACTACGGTTATCCGGACATGGCCGGGGCTCCCGCCCAGACTTCGCCTAACGTAACCGTCATCTACCCACCTTCGCAACCGGCGAACACGGCTCTCTATGTGCAGCCCGCGCGCCCGGTGATGCATGAATACGATCAGTACGGCCAGGAGATCATGCCATCCGCTCCTTCGGGTGGCAGCGCGGCGGACGCCGCGCGGTCCGCACCCTCCGAATCTCCGGTCTACCTGTTCGCGTTCAAGGACAACGTGATTCGTGCGGCCTCTGCTTATTGGGTCGACGGACATGTGCTGCATTACGTCACGACCGACCACGAGGAACGCCAGGTTCCCCTGTCCGATGTGGACCGCACGTTGACACAGCGGCTGAACGGCGAACGCCATGTTACCGTTCAATTGCCGTAGTCGATCATTTCGTTAACCCGCGCTCCTTCGGACGATTGCCCGAAGGAGCGCAATTTGATTCCCGCTATCCAGTCCTTCCGAGCACTCCCGCATCGCCCTTTTGAAGGGTCAAAACATCTTTTTACAACCTCGGTGTTGCGCTTCGTGTTTTGTTTGATTTAGAATCACCAGACCATGGGTGATCGTGGTAGAGTAGTCCACCAGTAGCGGAGGCGTCATGAAGGCGTTCCCGGTTCTTGTAACGGTTATCTCTGCTCTTTCCTGCGCACTTCTTCCGGCTCAGCCGATTTCCGACTCTGTCCGCCAAATGGAAGCTTCCGGCGATACCGCCGGTGCGCGCACTGCTCTCGAACGCACAGCCGACGGAAACCCGTCGAGCGTTTCCGCGTGGACGGCTTATGCCGAGTTTCTGGATCGGTATGGCGATCCTGCCGCGAGGACTGCCTATTCGAAACTGTTGGCTGCGGTCCGCCAGAGCGGCGACCGCGCCAGGGAAGGCGAAATCGCTCGCCGTCTGGCAATCCTCGACCTATTGGCAGGGGATCGCAACGGGGTCTCCCGCGACCTGGATACCTACCGCCAGTCCACCGGCAAGACTCTGAGACTCGGAACTGCGCCGGCGGCGGCGGGACCGGCGGCAACCGTCAATCTGCCCGGCCCCTTGCGCTCCTTCGCACGCATGGCGGCGATTGCGCCCGACACGGAGCCAGGCGGCATCCTGCCCGCGCTCGCGCGCAACGTTGTGACCAATGGCTTCCAGGCGTCACATAGTAATGACGCTCTCGAGCAAACTGAGTATCTGAAGCTCGTACATCGCTATCTTTCGCAGGCGCGAGAGTTAGAAAACCTGGCGGGCGCCGGCAAGGTCATCAAGATCGCCAACTGCGACGCCCCGAACGTCGCCGAACTGATCCGGATTCTCGGGTTCCGGATGCGCGGAGGCTGCGGCTCGGAAGTGGTCCTGGAGACAGTGAACGCGGCGCGCGCATTCCTCAGCACCGACTCCGGGTTTCCGATCAACGAACTGGAACAGGCTCTTCGTACGAACCGGCCGTTCACCTACGATTACCATCCGACCGCGGTGCCGGTGCTGTTCGGCTCGCAATACTGGATGGGCGGAACGAAAGATAAGGAGCAGGCCGATTTCCTCGAGACGTTCCTCTCCGACCCGATGACCTGCCGGCTTTACCTGGGCCTTTCGAAACTCGATCGAGCAGACCGCCGATGCGCTGCGAAAGAACGTCTCTTACCAGCGTCTGAAGGTATACGCGCACGTGCTCGATTTCTTCGGCGGTATGTTCGAACTCCGCGGCGGCAAAGCAGTGGTTCCCGGCGGATCGCACTCCGCCGGAGCCTGGGCTGATCTGGTCGGCGTCTCGCCGGATAAGGGTCGCCGAGTTTTTCGACAAGCTGATGGCCAAGGACGACGGATGGCTCGCCAGCCTCTTCGACGCATTGGCCCGCATCGATGGCCCGGTCCGCGATTACCTGACCGATCCCGTGCGCATGAAGCGGTTCTACACCGCCGTGCGCGGCCGCATCACTACTCCTGGGCCCGGCGCGTCCGGTGTTCCGCTCGAACACCGACATGATGCTGCTGACCACGCGGCTGAGGCTCGACCCGAACGGCAAACCGCATATCCCCGGAAATCTGGAGGTCTGGAAAGCCCTCTTCGTGGAACACCCGCAGGGTAAGTACGACGCCAAGCTCTCTCGCCTCGCCACCACCTGGAAAGAGCCGGACGACGTGCTCGAAGCCCTCTTCGCCCTGTGCCGCAAGGCCGTGGAGAACGAGCCGCTCAAGATCTTCATGGCGCTCTCGGATCTGGACCGCAACCGCGCCAAACCGCTCCCGACGGCAACGGTCGAACGCCTGGTGCGCGACTACCACCTGTACGGCCGCGCAATACCCGGTATTCAGCGAGATCGCGGCTCTCTGAGCGACCAGTCGATCGTCGCCTTCCTCGACACGGCTGACGCCCTCAGTAAACTCCGCGACCCGATGTTTCGTGCCGATGCGGCCGGTTCGTTTCAGGCCCTGGTGGGACTGTGGCAGATTCTGGTGCGCCAGCGGACCATCCCTGACGCGCGGGCCGACCAGACCTTCGATACGATCGTCAAGTCTTTCTCCCAGCTCCGCTCGAACCGCGAGCTCTTCGATGCCAGCCGCGGCGGCGTGAAGCCGCTGCTCGATGCGGCGCCGGCCTCGAGCGACGGCGTCACGCGTCCGCAGGAGCGAATGATCGAACTGCTGGCCGGCGACGATGCGGCGGGCGATCCGGACGTGCAGTCGCGGGTCGAACAGGATCTCGGCCGCATTTTGGATGCGCAGCGGATGGTTTCGCTCGACACGCTCTTCGATCTCGCCGACCACATCGAAGCGCTCGGTAAAGGCGCGAAGCTGAATCCCGCTCTGATCAACAAGCTGACCGCCGGCATCACCGAGATCCAGCTTCCGCGCGCAGTTCGCTCTCCTCCACCGAGAAGAACGCCCTGGGCTTCGGCTACTGGACCGACAAGCACGTGGATGCCGAGCGCAAAATCAATCTGCGGGCCGCCATCGAGAAGGCGGCCGGCAGTGCCGAGAAGCTGGCCGAGATCCGCGGCATGATGGCGCCGATCCTGCGCGACACGCTGGTGGGATTCAATTACGCCTATTACGCGCCGCCCGGCGCGCAGATCCTCATCACCAATCCGCTGTTCGTGCGCAGCCACGATTTCGTGGGGATGCAAGGCTCCTCGCCACACCTGGCGCGCCACCGAACTGTTCGGCACCGGCTGGCCGGCGAATGCCGGCGGCCGGCTGGTGGGCTCGCTCGCACGCTGCCCTACGCGCTGGCCGAAGCCGAGCAGAACTTCCTGGTTCCCACCCAGACCCAGGCGCTGATCTGGGGCGACCTGGTCCCGCAGATGATCCTCAGCGCCAAGATTCCGCGCTGGTGGAACGTCACGCCGGCACAAGTCCACTGGGTGGGTCTGCACCTTCGCTACGGACGCGACTGCTGGCGCGAAGCCGCGCTTGACACAGACGTCCGCAAGGAAGTGCTGGACGCGCTGGCGCTGCACGCCGCCCCGGCGCGGACGGCCCTGGTGAGCCGCCTCGTCGAGGAAGGCGACGTAAAGGAGCCGCGGAGCACGTCACTCCTTCCGAGCTGTTTTCGATCGCCCGCGATCTGGCTTCCGGACGGCGCGCCGATTCCTCGTGCATCCTGCGCCGAGATGCGGCAACTTGCCGCCAGACTCGCCCAAGCAGATCAACTACGCCGGCCATCTCCCGGGCCTTCGGCACTCCCAAACCGACGCTCGCCAACTCCTACCAGCCGGAACTGCTCAACCTCCGCACCTTCCCCGCCCTGATGGGCTACTCCAGCCGGATTATGGCCGAGAGCTGGGAATCCAACACGCTCTACTGGGCGGCGCTTGCCGACGAAACGAGCGTGACTCCCGCGGAGTTGAACGTGCGCATTCCCGAATGGACCGAGAAACTGGTGGAGCAGATCTTCGCGTCCCATCTGGAGGACTGGCCCGCCGTGCTGAAATCCCTGCGGCTGGTTGGCGACGAAGTGCGCGCGCACACACCGGGCGGCGGCGGATCAGAAAGCTGCGCTACAAGAGACTCCCAACCGGTAGACAACCATGATCATTTCGCGACGAGGTTTCCTCAGTATGGCCGGCGGCGGCGACCCTGCTCGGGCGCCCAGGAGGGCCGGCAGCCGGTCTTCCGGGTCAAGGTGGACATGGTGGTGCTGAGCTTTCAGGTCACCGACAACAAGAACCACTACATCAACGGGCTCAAGCCATCCGATTTCCGGATCTACGAAGACGGCATCCCGCAGAAGATCTCGACCTTCGCCGAAGGCGCCAAGGCGCCGCTTGCCGTTTCCGAGGACGGCTCGACGAAGCCGCTGATCGAGGCGCGGCCGGACACGCTGCCGGGCATGGACCGCCCCGACGCCTTCGTCGGCACCAACGTCTTCGTCCTCTTCGACACCAGCAATTTCATGTACCGCGGCTTCGTCTACGCCGAGGACGCCATCGCCGATTTCGTGCGCGGGCTGGACCGCGCCGATTCGGTGGCCGTCTACACCTTCAGCCGCAATCTTTCGCGCGCCGCGGTGCTGACCCGTGACCACGGCGACGCGATCTCCGGCCTGCGCAAATCCGTGGCCGGCGACGATACGGCGCTCTACAACGCCCTGCTGCTGACGCTGCGCGACGCCGCCAAAGTGCCCGGCCGCAAGGTGGTCATCGTGTTTTCGAACGGCCCCGACAACGCCAGCATGGTGGCGCCCGACGATGTCCGCGCGGTGGCCGAAGACGAAGGCATTCCGATTTACGTGATCTCCACCGCCGAAGTGAACAAGGACCCGATTTCGAGCAACGCTTTCCGGCGCATCTCACAGCGCACCGGCGGCAAAGCCTACTGGGCGCGCACCTGGCAGAAGCAGGTGGAGGCGTTCGAGGATATCCGCGAAGACCTGGGCAACTCCTACACGGTCACGTACTACCCGCAGCCGAATCCCAACGACGGCTTCCGCAAGATCGCGGTCGAAATCGTCAGCGACCCCGGCAAGAAGTTCCGCGTGCATTCACGGCCCGGCTACCGGCCCAGCCGCATCACGGGCTAAGGCGCGGCCGGATTATGCTCCGTTCAGGCGCGAGAGCAGCGCCTGGATTTTGTCCTTCTCGTCCTTGGTCGGGCTATCCTTCAGGGCCGCCTGGAGCTCTTTGATCGCGTTCGGCTTGTCGCCCTTCTGCGAATACGCCATCGCCAGGTGATAGCGGAACGTCGCCTGGTTCGGCGCCTTCTGCACCAGGTCCTTGAACACCTGAATCGCGCTGTCGCTCAAGTTCTTTTTCAGGTAGATCCACCCGAGCGTGTCGGAGATCTCGTTGAGGTTCGGATAAAGTTGTTTGGCTTGGCCGGCCTTGGTGAGCGCCTCATCCAGGTCGCCGTTGTGCTCCGCCAGGAGGTACGCCAGGTTATTCAGCACCACACCGTTATTGGCCTGCACCCGCAGCGTCGCTTCGTAGACCTGCTTGGCCTCCGTCCATTTGCCCGCGTGGTCAAGCGTAAGGCCCAGAGTGCTGAGGATTACCGAGTTGTCAGGAAGAATCTGGCTAGCCTGCCGGAGATTCGTGATCGCCGACGTGTCGTCGCCCTTCCGCCGGTATACTTCGCCGAGCAGCAGGTAGGCGTCCGCGCGCTGCTTGGAATTTTTATCGAGCTTGTTCAGATAGGAAGTGAAGGCTTGAATGGCTTCGTCGTAATGGCCCGTCTGCGCTGCCGTATTTCCCAGCGCGAGGTAGAGATCGAGGCGCTCAGGCGACTTGGCCGATTCGTCCCGCAGCAACTGCAGCGCCTGGTCGGGCTTGCTTTGCGCCATGTCGCTCTGGACGATGCCCATCAGACCGCGGGAATTGGCGGGGTTCAACTCGTAGGACTTGCGGAACGCGTCCTCGGCTTCTTTGAATTTGCGTTCATTGAGGTTGACCACCCCGAGTTGGAAGTACACGTCAGGTGAGTTCGGAGCCGCCTTCGCCATTCCTTCCAGAAGCGTCCGGGAATCCCCGAACTTCTTCTGCCCCATGAGAGCCGCGGATTGAATCAGGCGAGCGTTCAGATTGTTGCGATCGATCGCCAGAACCTGGTCGACCCCCTTCAACGCTGCCTCGTATTCGCCCCGCGACACCTGCAACTGAGCCAGCGCCAACCGGGCCATCAGCGTAGTCCGGCCGCAGTTCAATGGCCTTCTGGAACGACTGCCTGGCCTGCTCCCATTCCCCACGCGCTAAATGCGCACGTCCGAGGTTGAAACGCGCCACCGGGTTGTCCGGATCGCGCGTCACCACGGCCTGAAGCTCCGCCATCGCTCGCGCGATGTCTCCTTTATCGAGCAGGAAGCTGGCCGCCAGACCTTGCGCATCGGAATCGTTGGGATTCTGCTTCAGGATCTGCGCATTCATATCCGCCGCTTCCGCGCGCTTGCCCTGCCGCATCAGCGCTTCGATAATGCGTTTTTCGTAAGTGACGCTGTGCTTGGAGTCTTTCGAAGCGCCCTCACGGTACTCCTTGATCGCCGAATCACCGTCGCCCAACCGCAGGTAGAAGTCTCCGACAAGTCAGATAGGCGCGCTGATATTCCGCCGCATGGGACTTGATCTCCTGCAGAGTCTGGAGCATCGCCGGACGGTTGCCCGATCAGCGCGTAGTGGCCAGCCAGATTCGTCAGATAAGCGTACTCTTTCGGATTATTCTGGAAGGCCTGTTTCAGAAGCTGCTCGCCATCGGCAGGCTTTTTCTGTATCATCAGCAGGCGATAGAGCTCGTTGTACGCCGGCTGCATCGATTTATTCTTCGCGATCACCTCGCGGTAAAGCTGCTCCGCCTTGGGGAAGTCGCCGGCTCCCGCGTTGGTCCGGGCCAGTTGCATCAGTACGTTCGGCTGCCCGGGCTTGATCGTGTTCGCCTTGGCGTATTCCGCAATCGCAGTCGCCAGCAGATGCTGCCCGTCGTCCTTCCGTGCCGTGCTGAAGGCCTCCAGCGCACGCGCGAAATTCAGGTCTCCCAGCAGGCGGTGGCCGTCGAACGAATTCGGATCTTTCTTCAGAAGTTCCGTGCAGAAGTGGTCGGTCTCGTCGAGCAGCCCCTTCTGATTTCGTCCGACTGCCAGGTAGATTTCGGAAAGTCGAATGCCCGCATTCCAATGGTCCGCGTCGGAGGGAGGCAGCAGTTCGAGCGCGCGCCGGAATGCCTGCACGGCTTCGGCGGCGGAGCCCAACTGGAGGGCCGTCAGGCCCAGCTTGTAGTACGCGGGTCCGTAGCGCTGGTCTTTCTGAAGCGCATCCTTGTACATGATGCGCGCCTCTTTGAACTTGCCCTTGGCAAAGTACTTGTTACCGCTTTCGAGGTATCGGACCTTCGCGACGTTCGGATCCCGGGTACACGATGCCAGCCCCAGAGCGGCAATCAGCAGAATCGGCGCAACTCTCGTACGGAACATGAAAACCTCTGGACTCTAGGCCCATCCTCACTTTAAGGCAGATGGAATCCCGACACTATACTGTCGAAACGCTAACCGCATCGCTGCCGGTGCGTTAACTGCTTTTAGCTGCATTATTATAGCAAGTCCGGCCCAGGCTCTTACCGGATTTCAGGCTGTACGTCCCGGTACAGCTTCCCTTACGGAGTGCTGGAAATCCGCTTACCTGATAGTGGTATAATCCCAACTTATGTCAGTTCCCTAACCCGCGGTCGAACGGGAGCACTTGCTCCCTTCCGAACAACCTGGCTGCCGCGGCCCATAGCGCCGCCCCGAACGCAGCCCAACTAATTCAAAATCAAGGAGTTTCCTATGATGAGAACTTTGTTGTCCAGGGGTCTGATGTTTGCGGGAATTGTAACTTTGCCCATCGTTGTTTCGCCCCGTCAGCAGCACTTTCTACCCGTTCCGGATTTCCGGCACGACCCACGGCTGTCGGCGCTCCGCCGCTTCTTTGCCAAGTCCGATTGCCCGGCGCAGAACTATACCAACGCCTTCCTGGAAGCCGCCGATCGCAACGACCTCGATTGGCGGCTGCTGCCCAGCATCTCTTACATCGAATCCACCGGGGGGAAATTCGCTTCCAACAATAATCTCTTCGGCTGGGATTCGGGACGCGCGCAATTCCGCACTCCCACTGAAAGCATTCAGACCGTCGGCTATCAGCTCACCCACTCCGATCTCTATCGAGATAAAGACCTGGACGATCTTCTAGCGACCTATAATCCGAATGCCGAGTACGCGCAAAAGGTAAAATCCGTCATGCGACGGATTGCACCCGCAGAATAATTCCACACTCTCGTACGGGCAAATTTGCGGGTGCGAGTCGGGAACCTACCCCTCAAGCATGCGAATGCCCAAGTAGAGTCCCCCAAACAATATGATGGAAACTACCGATATCACGATCCACCGGATGATCCTTTCAGAAGTTTTCACTTCCTGGTGGTCGTCTGCTCTCATCCGATCCGCGAGGCTATCGAACATAGAAACCTCCTAACAAGGCCGTATGAAAACCGGACAATATGATCGGAAACCGGATTCGTCAGAACGATTGTATGCCGGAATAGGTAGCTTTCCAAGGGGAAAATCCGTGGTTCCGGTAGAAAGCGCCCGTCCCCGGAGGGTTTCCAAGCCTCGTTTTCGAATCGTATGGAAACGGTCGCTTGCCGCTCCCCCCCGTTGACAACCTTCAAGAAACCAGCGTATATTTGCTAACATACTGATCTTTCAGTGGTTGCTGGTGATTGGCGCATGCTCTCGATCAAGTTCCACCACAGTTGTCTCGTCGCGCGCCCCCTTTCGCGATTTGACTGTTTCCGGCGCCCGCAACGCAACACTCAACCACCAGTGAGTCAGCGAGTGGCGGAGGCTTAATGGCCGTGGACCAAAACGACGGGCAGATGGAACAACCGGCGCAGGAGAACTACGAGAATTTTCTCGAAGACTACACTCACTTTGCCCCCCCGGCCGCCGATGAAGTTCTACAAGGTACCGTCCTGGGCATCACGGGCAAGGAAGCGATCATCGACTTCGGCTATAAATCGGAAGGCATCGTTCCGATTGAGCAGTTTCAGAGCCCATCCGGCGAAATTACCGTTCAGATAGGCGACGTGGTCGATGTCATGATCGAGCATGGCCCGCCGGTCGAAGGCTACGTCTTGCTCTCGCACACGCGCGCGTCGCGCCTGCGCATCTGGGACAACCTGGACAAAGCCTACAATGAGCAGTTGATTCTCTCCGGTCATGTCCTGGGCCGCGTCAAAGGCGGACTCGCCGTCGATATCGGGATCAAAGCCTTCATGCCGGGATCGCAAGCCGATCCTCGCCCGATCCATAATCTCGATTCGCTGGTCGGGCAGGATATCCCGGTCAAAATCATCAAGCTCAACCGCCGGCGCGGCAACGTGGTGGTCTCGCGCAAGATGGCGGTGGAAGAAGAGATCAACAGCCGCAAGAACGTCACCCTCGAACATCTGGAGGAGGGCTCGGTAGTGACCGGCGTGGTCAAGAACCTGACGGACTACGGCGCTTTCATCGACCTCGGCGGAATCGACGGCCTGCTGCACGTCACCGACATGTCCTACGGGCGGGTCACGCACCCCTCCGAATTACTACATGTCGGCGAGGAGATTTCGGTCAAGGTCCTCAAGTTCGACCGCACGCGCGAACGGGTTTCGCTCGGCATCAAACAATTGGAGCCGGACCCCTGGGAGACCGTCGCGGAGCGCTACACGGTAAACAGCCGGGTGATCGGGCGGGTGGTCAACGTCACCGATTACGGCGCGTTCGTGGAACTGGAGGCCGGCGTCGAAGGCCTCATCCACATTAGTGAAATGACGTGGTCCCGGCGCATGAAGCACCCCTCCAAAGTCGTCAAGCCCGGCGACCAGGTGGAGGCGGTCGTGCTCGAAGTCCATTCCAAGGACCGCCGCATTTCCCTCGGCCTCAAACAGCTCGAACCGAACCCGTGGACCACCATCGACAGCCGCTACAGCGTCGGCTCGGTGGTCGAAGGCCGCGTCCGCAACATGACCGACTTCGGCGCCTTTATCGAGATCGAAGAAGGCATCGACGGACTGGTGCACGTGTCCGATCTCTCCTGGACCAAGCGGATCAAGCACCCTTCGGAAGTCCTGAAGAAGGGGCAGATCGTGCAGGCGGTGATTCTGAACATCGATTCCAGCCAGCACAGGCTCTCGCTCGGTATCAAACAATTGCAGCCGGATGCCTGGGAGACCTATTTCCAGAACCACCAGGTGGGCGATACCGTGCACGGCCATGTCTGCCGCCTGGCAAGCTTCGGGGCTTTCGTGGAACTGGCCGAAGGGGTGGAGGGCCTCTGCCATTTTTCGGAAGTGCCGGGGTATTCGGGACGCCGGGGTTCGGAAGAACCTCCGGTTTCGGTGGGGCAGGAGTTCGATTTCAAGATCATCAAGATGAGCGAGGCCGAAAAGAAGATCGGTCTCAGCCTGCGCGCTGCCGCCGACGACGAGGAAAAGACCCGGCTTGGAGGATTATCAGCGGCAGGCGGCGGCGGCCACGACCACTATAGAAGAGGTCATGAGCCTGAAAGATCGTAATCCCGAATAACTTGCAAATTTCCTGCAATCAAGCGATACTGCGGTTTCGTAACCGATTGACACCAAGGAGTATCCGATGACGAAGGCCGATCTGATTGAAGAAGTCTCCCGCGTGGTGGAAATGACCCGGAAGGAGTCCGAGGTCATTGTGGAGGCTATATTCGACAGTATCGTGCGGTCCCTGCGCTCCGGCGACAAGATCGAAATCCGTGGTTTTGGCAGCTTCCGTACCCGGCAGAGACAACCGCGGATCGGCCGCAATCCGAAAACGGGCGCCAGGGTGGAAGTACCCGCTAAGAAGATTCCGTATTTCAAACCGAGCAAAGAATTGAAGGACGTAGTGAACAACTCCGCGGCGCCGTTGCCTAACCCGCCCGAGTCCACGCCCGAACAGGTTCCCAACTCCTAGCGGCATACCGGCCGCAAACAAGCCGGCCGCATCCTAGAGCCATGGATTATCTCTGGACCCCCTGGCGCTTTCAGTATGTCACCACGTCGGGGGTATCGACAAGCTGTGTATTCTGCTCCGCCGGCGAAGGTAGCGACGACCGCGCCAACCTGGTGGTCTATCGCGCTACCCACCACTTCGTGATCCTGAACCGCTTCCCCTACACCAGTGGACACATCATGGTGGTGCCGTATGCCCATGTGGCCAGTCTCGCCGGGCTGCCGCCGGAAGCGCTGGCGGAAATGATGGAGCTGGCGCAGACCTCCGAGCGGCACCTGCGCGACGTTTACCGGCCCGACGGCCTCAATATGGGAATCAACATCGGAAAAGCGGCGGGCGCGGGAATCGCCGGCCATCTTCACATGCACATCCTGCCGCGCTGGACCGGCGACACCAACTTCATGACCGTCACAGGTGAAACGCGCGTCCTGCCCGAGGATCTGACCGCTACTTGGGAAAAACTGCGGGCCGCTTTCGGTAACGCCTGAACCGAGCCGCCGCGCGGCCGCCCCTGCTACACTCTCCCTATGTCCTCCTTCTCCCGGAGCGCGCGACTGAGCGCAATGATGTTCCTGAACTATGTCGTGTGGGGAGCGTGGTACGTCACGATCGGGACGTACCTGACCGCCACTCTGAAATTCTCCGGGACGGAGGCAGGCGCCGTCTTCGGCACTACCGCGCTCGCCAGCATGATCTCACCGTTTTTCGTGGGGCTGATCGCGGACCGGTTTTTCGCTACCGAGAAGGTGCTCGCCACGCTACATCTGATCGGCGCCATATTCCTCTTCCTGATGGCGAAGGCCACCACCTTCGGCGCGGTCTATGCCATCATGCTGGCTTACTGCATCTGCTACTTCCCCACCATCGCGCTCACCAATTCGCTGGCGCTCAAACAGATTGAAAATGCCGGCAAACAGTTCCCGCTGATCCGCGTTTTCGCCACCTTCGGATGGATCTTCATCGGACAGATCGTGGGCAACATGGGGATCGAGACCAAGGCCACTCCCTTCCTGCTCGCGGCGGGCGCATCGATCCTGATGGCGGCGTACAGCCTGACCCTGCCGCATACGCCGCCAGCCGGCGCCGGCCGGCCGCTGACCGCGCGCAATGTGCTCGGCCTCGATGCGCTGGTCATGTTGAAGCGCCGCACCTACCTGGTGTTCATCATCGCGTCGATCCTGGCTTGCATTCCGCTGACCTTCTACTTTTCGTTCACCAACGCGTATCTGAACGAGGTCGGTGTGCAGAATGCAGCGGGCAAGATGACGCTCGGGCAAGTCTCCGAGGTCGTGGCGATGCTGCTGATGCCCCTGATCTTCCGCAGTGTCACGGTGCGCGGCATTCTGTTACTCGGCCTGTTTTGCTGGTCCCTGCGGTATGGCTTGCTCGCGTTCGGCAACGCGGGCGCGGGCATGTGGATGTTTTACGCGGCGATCCTGCTGCATGGCATCTGCTACGACTTCTTCTTCATGACCGGCCAGCTTTACGCCGATCAGGAGGCGCCGTCGGACCTGCGCGTCACGGCGCAAGGGTTCCTCACGTTCGTTACCTACGGCATCGGAATGTTCGCCGGTTCACTACTTTCGGGCGTGGCGGTCGATTTCTTCACCACCACCCACGGCACGGCGGTGACCCGCAACTGGAGCGGCTTCTGGCTGAGCTCCGCGGCGGGCGCCTTCGCCATTCTGCTGCTGGTGGCGGCGATGTTCCGCAGTAAGGCGCGCATCGAGAGCAAGCCGGTGGAAATAGCGGCTGAAGTTTAACCGTCTCACGCGTCCGGTTGCACACAACCGGCAGAGTCGCGACAGGCGCGCGGTGAGTCTAGTACCGCGTGACGCGGTTATGGGTTCCCGCTCTGCTCCTCTGCTCGGCACTCCCGGCGCAGAATAATGACGCTACCTTTCACGTAGGTGTTTCGCTGGTCCACGTCGACGTGGAAGTCACCGACGCCGAAGGCAAAATCCTCCACGGTCTGACCCGCGACGATTTCCGGGTCTTCGACGAAAACCACCCTGAACCGATCGTGCAGTTCTCCGAAGGGGAGGAAGCGCTCGACCTCATCCTTCTGTTCGATGTCTCCGGTAGTATGCGGCCCAGGGTCGCCGAAGTGGCTGCCGCCGCTAAACAAGGGATTAGCGTACTTCGCCCGGGCGACCGCGTCGCGGTCATGATCTTCAATACGCGCAGCCAGGTCCTCTCTCCCTTTACCGAAGATCTCGACGCCGTCGAGCAGACCGTCAGGAAGGACCTGATGCGTCTTCCCTTTGACGGTGGCACGTATATTCAAAGCGCCGCGGACGATGCCGCGCTCAAGCTGATGCACGAGCCGCGCACGCATCGCCGCCGTGCCGTCCTGATCATCACCGACAACCTGGGTCAGCGCACGACGGCGCGAGAAAACCGTCGTGCGCGACTTCTGGGAGGCCGACGCCATCCTCTCCGCGCTGATCGTCCGCAGCCCGCTCGCGACTGCCGGGCTGATCCTCAGTCCGGAGATGCTTGCCTTGACGGTGGGGGTCAAAGGCATCACAGAAAAGACCGGCGGCGACTTCATCCATTCGCGCGACTCGGCCGCGGGCTTCGAAGACGCCATGCACCGCATCCGCGTCCGCTACAGCCTGTACTACGACCTGCCGCCCGCGAACCCCGGCCACCATCGCGATATTCGTGTGGAACTGACGGCGGATGCGGCCAAGCGCTATCCCAAGGCGCACGTGCACGCGCGCACCGGCTACGTCGTGCCCGATACCGAGAGTCAGGGCGAGATGGAGTCCGCTACTTTGCCGGGACGAAGAGCACGCAGACCGGCATCGCCAAATCCGTAACCACACGCGAGGCCGGCTGGAGTTGTCCGGTGGACGCCTGCACCTTGAACATGGTGATGTCGTTCGAATCCTGGTTGGCGGCGAGCAGGTACTGGCCCGTCGGGTCGAGCGCGAAATCCCGCGGCGTCCTGCCGAGCACCGGCGCATGGTCCACTACGGAGAGCGTGAAGCGCACCGGGTCCACATGGAAGACCGCGATGGTATCGTTGCCGCGGTTCGAGGCGTAGACGGTCGTACCCTGGGCATTCACCGCGATCTCCGCGCCGCTCGACTGGCCTTTGAAGCTTTCGGGCAGTGTCGAGATGTTCTGGAAGTCGTGAAGTACGCCGCTGGCCGGATCGTAGTGGAAGGCCGTGATGCTCGACCCCATCTCTTCGATGGCATAGAGCAGGCGGCCCGTTCGGGTGGAAGGCCATGTGACGCACGCCTGTGCCCGGAGGTACCGACGCGAAGGCCGGATCGTTCGGCGTCAGCGTGCCCTTGGCCGCGTCGAAACGGTAGACGAAGATCTTATCGAGCCCGAGGTCGGCCAGCAGCAGGAAGCGATTGTCCGGCGAGAAGACGACCTCGTGCGCATGCGGCCCTTTCTGGCGCCCGGGATTGACGCTCGAACCCTCGTGCTTTTCGACCACCGCCGCCTCGCCGAGGCGCCCGTCCTTGTGGATCGGGTAGAGGGCCATAGTGCCGTTGTTATAGTTCGCCACGGCCAGCCACCGCCCGCTGTGATCGACCGCCAGGTGGCAGGGCCCGTCTCCGTTCGAAGAGACTTGATTCAGGGCCATCAGGCTGCCGGTCTTCGTATCCATGGCAAATGCGGATACGGTGTTGCCTCCACGGCCGCCTTCGTTGACCGCATAGAGAAACTTGTGCGACGGATCGACCACCAGAAACGACGGATTGAGCGTTTCCGCGGCCAGACCGGCCGGTTTCAATTTCCCATTCGAGGGATCGAAGCGATAGACGTAGATTCCCTTGCTGGTGCCATGGGTGTAGGCGCCGGCGTACACCAGGTAATCGGCGGCGCTCGCGGCCGTCGTCGCCAGAAGGAAGAGAGTAAGAAACAGTGCGCGCGGTTTCACCTTACAAGAGTGCCACATCCGTTTCCCGAGTGCATCAGTGCCGCCGCGAAATTGCTACCCTGGAATCCAGCCGATGACCCGCCGGGATCTGCTTGCCTCTCTACCTCCCTTTGCCCTGGGCGTGCGGGCCTTAGACGCCGCCCCGGCCGATTACACGCTGCGCATCGCACCAGCCGCGATCGAGATCGCTCCAAAACGGATCATCAAGACCACGGCCTATAACGGGACCGTGCCCGGACCGGTGCTGCGGATGAGGGAAGGCCGGCAGGTCGCGATCGACATCTTCAACGACAGCACAATACCGGAGATCGTCCACTGGCACGGCCTGTTCAGCCCTCCCGACGTGGATGGCTCGGCCGAAGAAGGCACTCCGTTTCTCGCGCCACGCGCGAACCGCCGGATCGAACTTGTGCCGAGGCCCTCCGGTACCCGCTGGTATCACTCGCATATCTATGCCGGCCGCGATCTCAACCGAGCCACCTACTCCGGACAGTTCGGCTTCCTCCTGGTAGAGGGCGGCCACGATCCCGGACGCTATGATCAGGAGGTCCTGTTGGCGCTCCACGGATGGCGCCCGTTTCTCGGCGGAAAAATGGGAGGCGGCGAGGGCGATGACAGCGGGCTCGAAGTGGGCTACAACGCCTACACCGTCAACAGCCACATGCTCGGCGCAGGCGAGCCGATCCGCGTGAAGCAGGGCGAACGGATTCTGTTGCGGATCCTCAATGCGAACGCGACGGAAGTCCACCGCCTGGCACTTCCCGGGCACCGCTTCCAGGTAATCGCCCTCGATGGCAATCCCGTGCCCTCGCCACAGGCGGTAACGGTGCTCGAACTGGCGTCGGCCGAACGAGCTGATGTGATCGTCGAAATGGATCATCCCGGGGTGTGGGTTCTGGGCGACGTAGACGCGCGGATGCGCCGGCTCGGCCTCGGCACGGTGGTCGAGTACGCGGACCGGAGCGGCGAGCCGCAATGGATCGACCCGCCCACCGAGCCCTGGGACTACACGCGCTTCGGTACGTCCGGCTCCCCTGCCCGGCCACCCGCCGAGCCGGTCCCACTGGTTTTTAAAAGCAAGTGGGCCGGCAACCGTTGGGTGGAGCACTGGACCATCAATGGCAAGGAGTTCCCCAAGACGGACCCGATCCGGGTGCGCGCCAACGGCCGCTACCGGCTGATCTTCGACAATCAGAGCGACGACATGCATCCGGTGCACTTGCACCGGCACTCGTTCGAGCTGGTAAGTGTGGCGGCGAAACGGACGGCTGGAATAATGAAAGATGTCGTCAGCGTCGCGCCGCGCAGCAAAACCGAAGTGGAACTGATCGCCGCGAATCCAGGGCCGTCACTGTTTCACTGCCACATGCAACTGCACATGGATTTCGGCTTCATGACAATGATGGAGTACGTGGGTTAGGCCGCCCGGCCTAACCCACGACTTCGATACGGCGGACTTCAATCGTGCCAAACTGCAGGTGAGGACAGCTCTGCGCGATCTCCACGGCGTCTTCGAAGCTTTCGGCCTGAACCATGTAGTAGCCGGCGATTACGTCCTTCGTCTCGGCATAAGGGCCGTCGGTGACCCGCGCTTTTCCGGAGCCGTTCGCGACCATCACTCGGCCGCTTTCATCTTCCAGTTTGTTGCCTCCTACCAGGCGCCCGGATTCGCTCATCTTCTGGCCCCAGGACCGGTACTTGGCGACCGATGCCTGAATCTCGTCGGGGTTCATGGCGAGCCAGGCCGAATGGTCTCCGCGAAGCAACAGTAAGTAGTTTTGCATTGTCCTCTCGATCTCCTCTTTGAGGCCGCCTCTTGTGCCGCCTCAAAAGATCGACGAATGAGACACCCCGAAATCGACAAACGCCTTGGGCGATTATTCCGCGGCCACCTGGAATGTCCCCACGAAGCTGCTGCGCTTCAGGCGGTTGTTCCAGGTTTCGCCCAAGCCGTCGCCCGTATAGGAGTTCTCAAGCGAATAGGCGGGCATGGCATGCTGCACGGCAGTCAGGGGCGGATACCAGATTTCTTCATTGCCGCAGATGTGGTCCGTGGCGGCCATGGCCCGGGTGCGGATCGCGGCTAACGAACCGGCCGTCAGTTTCGCCGCTCCGCCGTGAATGTTCCCGCCCTCGATGGTCAGCTCGATCGGTGCGTAATCCACCTTCACGATATTCTTCAACAGGTCGCCGGCCATATGTTTCGCAAAGCTCTGCAGGGCCAGACGCTGCTCGGCGTCGGCACGGCTGTCCACGATCAGGACGGCCATGGTCGGATTGACCTTCTCGAACGTATTGCCCAGCGTGTGTTCGGCGCGGAGCACGCCCACTACCGACAGGCCTTCGAGGTTCACACCGTGCCAGTCGCCGTGGTTGATTTTCCAGCCCATCACGGCCTCTTTGCCGGCCATCTCCACTTCGCCGTTTGCGAAGCAGGGGCCGGTATAGACGTCCGCGGTGCGGGCTTCGATGTAGTTGCCATTAATGCTGCGGGAGGGGACTCCCGCGGCAAAGGAAACAGAAGCGGCCGTCGAAAACACCACGACGGCGGTACCCAGAATTCTCAGCATCCAGATGCTCCCTCTGCTGAGAATTATAGCGTGACTACGCAGATTTAACCCGCGTGAAAAGAGCTAGAGCTGCTCGTAGCACTCGCGGGCGGGACTGCATTCGAAGTCGTCGCAGACCTTACCGTCCGGCCCGAGCGGCTTGAATGTGTGCTGGCACCAGAAGGCACGATCATTCGAGTGCTGGATGGTCGGATCCCATTCGGCCTCGATGAACATGCCTTTCCAGCGCAGCATACCGCACCGGTTCATGCTGATTTTCGTCAAACCGGGTCGTTCCATGGCTATGCCTTCACCTTCACCGCTTCCAGCAGGGCGCGCTTCACCGCCACTTTCGCCAGAGTCACCTTGTACGCATTCTGGCTGAGCGGCTTGGCATCCGCCACCGCGGCCTTCCCGGCCGCTTCGGCAGTCGCCGCGTTGATGGGCTTGCCGACCAGAGCCTTCGCCGCCGCCGCGGATTCCCACGGCGTGGGCGCCACATGCCCCAGTACGATCCGCGCGGCCGCCACCGTCGTGCCCTTCATCTGCAGCGACACGGCCGCCACGGCCAGAGGCCAATCGAGCGCCTCTTTCTGCCGCAATTCGTAAGTCGCATTGTGCGGCGACGCAGCGGGCACCAGGATCTCAGTGAGGATCTCGTCCGGCCGCATCGCAATCTCGCGCGCGTTCTCGTTCGCCGGGGTGACGAAGAACTTCGCAACCGGAAGTTCGCGCGTGCCCTTCGACGAGACCAGCTTGACCTTGGCATTCAGCGCAACCAGCGCCGGGCCCAGGCTCGACGCACTCACGAAGTAGGCCGGCCCCGACCCGAAGATGGCGTGATACTTGTTTTCGCCATCCGGCACCAGCGCCTTGCCATCTTTCCTGCCAAACAGACCGAAGCCCTGGCGGTAATACCAGCAGCGAGGCCGCTGGCAAAGATCGCCGCCGGCCGTACCCATGTGACGGATCTGCGGGCTGGGAATTCCCGCGGCGGCTTCTGCCAGTGCCGGGTAGCCGGCCTGGATGTCGGCATTCAGCGCCAGTTCGTCCATGGTCACCAGAGCGCCGATGCGCAGACCGTCGGCGGTCTTCTGGATGCCATCGAGCTCTTTGAGGTTCTTGATGTTCACCACACGCTTGGGAGTGTGGAGACGCTCCTTCATGAGGCTGATGAGGTCGGTGCCGCCTGCCAGCACGTCGGCATCTCCCCAGCGGGCGCCGAGGTGTGCCACAGCCTCCTGAAGGGTTGCGGGATTCGCGTATGCGAAGCTTTGCATTATCCGTTCCTCCCTTCGAGCGCGCTCAGCACATGATCCGGAGTCATCGGAATCGTCGGGACGCGCACGCCGATGGCGTTCGCCACCGCATTGCCGACCGCGGCGCAGATAGCGACCGCGGGCGGCTCGCCCAAACCGATAACGCCGCGCGCATCGTTCTCCGGACGGTCGTCCAGGTGCACGATGATCTCGCCGATATCGTTGATGCCGGCCAGTTTGTAAAACTCCATTTCGGGGTTCAACACGGCGCCGGTCTGCTGGTCCATGATGCGCTCTTCAAAAAGTGCCGTGCTGATGCCCATGATGACCGCGCCGTAGATCTGGCTGGTGGCCAGCCGCGGATTGATGATCATGCCGCAATCCTGCACCGCCACGTACCGGTTGATCTTGACAATGCCGGTTTCAATATCCACGGAGACGTCGGCAATCTGCACGCCCGCCGCGCCCGAGGTGTTCAAGCCTTCGCGCGCCGCCGTGCGCTGGTTGTTCTCGCCCATCTCGGAAATCTTGCTGGTTCCGAGCTTCCGGCAGGCAGACTTCCACGTCATGCTCTTGCCGGGGGTTCCTTTCACGCGAATGGTGCTGTCGACCGCTTCCAGTTGGTCGGGTTCGGACCCCAGCACGGGAGCCACCACGTCGAACAGCTTGGCGAGCGCGTTCAGCGTTGCTTTGCGGGTGGAAGAGGAGACGCCGCCCACCGTGGTGGAGCCGCCCGAGGCGCCATCCGGCGGATATTCGTTGGTGCCCATGTGGAGTTTCACGCCCTCGAACGGGAGCCCGAGGCTTTCCGCCGCCACCTGCTGGATAATGGTCCGCGTGCCCGTGCCGAGATCCTGCGTGCCGATCTCGATCGCCACGGAGCCATCAGGATTGATGACGGCGCGGCACTGGCTGGCATGTCCGGCCCCGCCCCACGCGCTGAAGCCGATACCGAGCCCGCGCTTCACGGTTCCAGGCGACTGCCCGCGCGGCTTCCACAGCTTCTTCCACTGCGCCAGTTCCGCGGCCTTTTCGAGTTGGAAACGGTACGTCGCTACCCGGGCTTCGGGCGCGAACTCGAAGTTCTTGTGGTAGACGTCGAACGGATCGAGCCCGGCCTTCGCCGCGAAATCCTCGATCGCGCTGCAGGTCAGGTAGGAGGCCTGCTGGTTATTCGGCGCGCGCCAGGCACGCTGCGGACCGGCGTTCACCGAGATCGCGGTGTGATTGATCCGCTGGTTCGGGATCTTGTCCACTACATAAGGAAGCGGCGGCCCGCCGACGGTGCCGAATCCGCCGGTGCCCCAGCCCATGGACTGCCATGCCGTGATCGACCCGTCGCTCTTGCCGGCAATCCGGATCTTGGCGAATGCCGAAGGCCGGTTGCCCGCGATGCGCTGTTCGGTAGCGCGGTCGAGGAACAACTTCACCGGCCGCCCTCCCGCTTTCTTTGAGAGGTTGGCGGCTACCACGGCCCACTCGTCGGGCGAGAACTTGCTACCGAACCCGCCGCCGATATAGTCCATCTTGACCTTGATATTCGCCGCCGGCACCTTCAGATTCGGTGCCAGGGAATTGGCATAGCCGGAGACATACTGCACTGTGGGCCACGCCGTGACTTCATCCGCCGATCCGTCCGGCTTGTCTCCACCCTTCCACTGCACGACTAAGCCGTGCGGCTCCAGGCAGCAATGGTTCACCACAGGGATGCCGTACGTCATCTCGCTCACGTGGTCGGCGTCCTGGAAGGCTTTATCGGGATCGCCCTGCACCTTCTCGCCGGCGGCTTTACCGCGCGTCCCCACTTTGGCGAGATCGTCTTCCTTCACCAGGTGCGGCAGCACCTCGTACTCGACCTTGATGCGGCGCGCTGCTTCGGTAGCCAAATCTTCGGTGGTTGCGGCCACGGCGGCGATCTCGAAACCTTGCCACTGTACTTCGGAGCCCGGCTTGAGCATCACATGAACGGCTTTCACGCCGGCCATCTTCTCGGCGTCCGAGGTGTCGATGCTGGTGACCCGCGCATGGGCGTACGGGCTGGTGAGATAGGCCCCGAACAGCATCCCGCGAGCGTTGAGATCCGAGGAGTACTTGGCGCGTCCGATCGACTTTAACGGACCGTCCACGCGCTTGAACGACTTACCGATGACTTTCCGCTTTTCGATAGGCGGCCAGTGGTAATCCGGAGTGTTAGCCATTCTTGACTCCTTTCATATTGTGGGCCGCTTCGACAACGGCCTTGCGGATCCCCATATAGGTTCCGCAGCGGCACAGATTGCCGCCCAAGCCATGTTTCACCTGTTCCTCGGTGGGGTTCGGATTGTCTTTCAGGAAGGCGTGTGCCGCCATCACAAAGCCCGGCGTACAGTAACCGCACTGCTGCCCGTCGTGATCGACAAAGGCCCGCGAAATCGGGTTGGCCGCCGGCAGGCTTTCGATGGTCTCGATCGTCTTGCCCTGGGCATCGATCGCAAGCACGGTACAGCTATAGACGCTCTTGCCGTTGAGGACCACTGTGCAGGCGCCGCAGGTGGCGCGATCGCAAACGCGCTTGGCGCCGGTAATGTCGAGGTGGTTGCGGAGCGCGTCGAGCAGGGTGACCCGAGGCTCGACGGTCAGATTCACCGTCTTTCCGTTCAGGTTGAGAGTGATGGGCACGGGTCCGGGACCGGCCAGAGCGCCCGCAGCCGGCTCGGCGGCTGCCTCCTTCTCCAGCAGGCCGGTTCCGAGCGCGCCGCCGCCGATTCCCACGCCGCGAATAAAACCGCGGCGGGAAAAGCCGGTCTTTGGCGAAGCCGGAGGTTCGGAATCTTTTCGTGAACTCACCAGATACCTTCCTTTCGTACGGTTCGGAAAACGCAATACACGGATGTCAGGCTGAGCCGATGTAAAGTATAACGAATCGCGTGAAGCCGGAAAAGGCGGTCGGCCGTTCGCTCACAGCACCTGGTCCAGCAGGCCGAGGAGATATTCTTCGTCGAATGGTCCGGAGCGATAGGTGCGCGGGTCGAAATAGCGCCACATACGGCCCTCTCTCTCCACTGTGTAGAACAGCAGTTGCTCCTCGATCAGGTCCTTCTCCAGGAGTTGCTGGTTGAAACCCCGCACCGCCCCTTCGAGGATATACGGGATCCGGAAGTCCTCGGTGGAAACCATCTCTCCGGTGGCGCTATAAGAGATTTGCAGGAGACGTCCCCGCACGTTGATCTGAACCAGATTGGCGACGTCTTCGAGGAACCCGGTCTCGGAAAATTCCGGCGGGTCGAGAATGACTTCGCAGCGCGGCAGGAGACGGTTGAGATCGTTCGTCACCGACGCGCAGATGCGGAACAATTCGACAGCCGCCGACCGGCGGACCTCCATCATTTCCATCGTCTGCCGCGCGAGGTCGGAATCCTTGCCCGCCAGGTCCTTTATTTTACGGGCGAGCCGCTGTAATCGGACCTCCCGAACCTCTGTGTTTTTTCCCGGACGGGTCACACTCGCTCTCCCAAGCCACATATTGAAACATACGGCGGGAGCGGGCGCACGCTGGGTCAGGTTCCATCGCGTTGCTTGGGGGGCTCGCACCCTTCGAGCAGATCGCGCAGGTCGATTCCCAGGGCGGAAAGGATTGCGTCGGCCGTCTCGATCGAAAGGTCGCGTTTTCCTTTCAATACGTTATGAATATGGGGTTGGGAGACGCCGGCAAGCCGGGCAATGCCACGTTCCGTAAGGTCGCCGCGGCGGACCCGTTCGCGGATATCCGCGAGCAGCCGCCGCTCGAGTTCCCAGAAGTTCATGGATTTCGGGGCTCCGGACGCACGAGGTATATAACTCTGGGAAATAGAGGGTACGTAATATTTCTCGTTTCGGTCGGATTTTCCCTATATTTCGGAATATAACACAATATCTTCGGATAACTCTAAATCGATCATACCAAAAGGATAGTTCTCTAATTTTAGTACTAGGATGCTTAGTATTTTTTTATAAATAAAGTTTGAAATAATTGACGTTTTCTTTCGGAATGTTAGATTCATTACAGTTGTCGAACCGATGGCGGTACCAAAAAACAAACTCGCCGCCAGGAGGACATTCTGATCATGCTCTGGAACCGATCTAACACGTTGGGCTTGGCAAAGGCATCCTGCTCTCACTGCCAGGGAAATGGCATCCGAGTTATCCGTGGGGGCCGGGAAGTCCCTTGCCAATGCGTATTTCGCGCTGTCTTTCGAGCCTGTTACAGGCGCTTCCGGGAGTGCTCTACCGCATCGCACCTCGGAGCCGTTACACTGGATTTCCGTCCGGGCCGGGAAGGCCGGCGGAGCTATTCGCGCAAACGGGAAGAATTTCTGGCGGACTTCTGCATTATCAGCCGCCGGGAACTCGATGAATTCGAGCAGCGTATTTACCGCTTTCATTTCTTATTGGGAGCGGATTGGCGACTCTGCTGTCGCCAACTCAAACTGGACCGCGGGCTGTTCTTCCACGCCGTATACCGTATCGAACAGAAACTGGGACGGGCGTTCGCCGAAACCGTGCCATACCCCCTCTATCCCCTGACCGATTACTTTGCCGGCAATACCATTCCGGCCGCGATTCCCCCTCAGCCGCAACCGTCCGCCCGTCGCGGCCGTCGCGCAGCAGCCTGATTTTCGGGGTGAGGGCGGGTCGTTCCTATCGCGGGCTCGCCCTTTTCGCCTACTATAATGATGATTCCGGCACCAAACCATGGACCCTCTTACCCATACGGCAACCGGCCTGTTCCTCAGCCGTGCCGGCCTTAACCGGTGGACTCCCGCGGCCACTCCCATCCTGATTCTCGCGGCCAACGCTCCGGATATTGATATCGTCACCGCCGCCGGCGGTTCTCTCAACTATTTGCACTTTCACAGGCATTTCACGCACTCGCTGGCCGCCATGCCGCTGATGGCCATTCTGCCGGTAGCCGTGGTGGCACTGCTGTACCGGAAGAAGAAAATCCACTGGATGGGGGCCTTCTTTGCGGCCCTGATCGCGGTGATGTCGCATCTCTTGCTGGACCTGACCAATAGTTACGGCGTGCGGCTGCTCTCTCCGTTTTCCGGCCGCTGGTTCCACCTCGATTTCACCAACGTAGTGGATTTGTGGATCTGGGCAGTACTACTGCTGTGCGTCTTGGGGCCGGTGATCAGCCGCCTGGTCTCCACGGAGATCACCTCGGGTGCGGGAAAGATTCGCTATCCCGGGCGCGGATTCGCCATTCTGGGACTGGCATTCCTGCTGCTATACAACACCGGACGGAGCGTTCTGCACACGCGTGCCGCCGCGGTGCTCGACTCGCGGATCTACAACGGAGCAGAGCCGCTTAGGGTGGCCGCCCTGCCGGATGCGGTGAATCCCTGGCACTGGCGAGGCCTGGTCGAGACTAGTGGCTTCTACGCCGTCCAGGACGTGAACCTGGCGGGCGATTTCGACCCCACCCGCGCCACCATTTATCACAAGCCGGACCCGGGCCCGGAACTCGCCGCGCCGCGGAACACTGCGACCTTCCGGATTTTCCTGAATTTTTCGCAGTTTCCCCTATGGCGCGTTTCGCCGGTGGCGGAGCCGGAGGGCGGCCAACTGGTCGAAGTCTTCGATATGCGATTCGGCAGCCCCTCTGCCCCCGGCTTTCATTGCGGCGCGCTACTCAACTCCCGCCTCGAAGTCCTCAATACCTTCTTTGATTTCGGGCAGGTGCGCCCAAGATAAGCGATTTTACGCGGGATTCTCAGGCATACCACCAATTTCTTTGGCGGCGGCGCGCTGCAAGACTCGAAGTGTAGCCGTGCACGCCACCCTCGACCAAGAGCAACTGCGAGAAGTCACGCTGGACGATCCGGACCTGATGCGCGAAATCCTGGTCGCCCTGATTCACGACACCTCGCGCCAGATTTCGCTGATTGAATCGGCTATCCTGGCGGGCGATTCGCCGCGATGTAAACGGCTGGCACACTATTCGAAGGGAGCCTGCGCGAATCTCGGGGCAAACGCCGCGGCGGAATTGCTGCGCTCCATCGAGCAGCACGCCGCCGCGGGCAGGTTCACCGAATGCGAAGCATCGCTCGCCGCGCTGGCCGCCGAAGTCGACCGCCTGCGCGCCGAAGTGCCGCCTACTTCAGTGTGACGGTGCGTCCGGTCCGCGCCGATTCGCGGGCCGCGTCCAAAATCTCCACGACCACTACATTGTTATCGAGCGAATTGAGCCCCGAGGGTTTGAACTTCCCGCGCGCCACGGCGATCAGGTACGAGATCGAATCGGCCTGGTCGGGCGGCAGTGCTTCGGGGGTCTTCTGTTCTTCGGCGCGCTCGCCGGGCATGCGCACGCGCAGATTGTTGCCGCCGGTCGCGATCGCG
This sequence comes from Terriglobia bacterium, assembly GCA_963796675.1. GTDB lineage: Bacteria > Acidobacteriota > Terriglobia > Bryobacterales > Bryobacteraceae > CAWCDJ01. The sequence goes on along the minus strand of CAWCMS010000002.1, from coordinate 826,642 downwards.
TAACCCTTCTCGCCGTATACTTCGAAATCCTTGCGGCCGAACGGCCAGTTCCACGACGCCTGAATGATGCCCTGAGCTTTCGGATATTCGACCAGAATGGTGGCCTCGTCGTCCACCCGGGCATAGATCTGCGGCTTTTCGGTCTGCGTGATCGCGGTGACTTTGAGCGGCTTCTGGTTGTCCATCAGCCAGGTCATCAGGTTGGCGCCGTAGCAGCCGAAATCGAACAGGGCGCCGGCGCCGTTCTTGGCCGGGTCGGTCAGCCAGGACAGGAACTCGGGCTGCACGTGGATCTCCTTCGGCCCTTCGTGCCCGTCCATCGCGACCATCCTGCGAATGTCGCCCGCGGCCTTCTGCTCTTTGAACAGCTTCCAGATTTCGCCGTGGCTGCGATACCAGGTGGTCTCGTAGTTGACGATCACCGGGGTGCCGGTGCGCTGGGAGGCCTGTTGCATGGCTCGCGCCTGCGCCGGGTTGACGGCCAGCGGCTTTTCCATCATCACGGGGATGTGGCGGTTGGCGCAGGCTTCGACCACGGTCACGTGGTCGACCGTGGCGGTGAAGGTCGCAACGGCTTCCGGCTTCACCTGGTCGAGCATCTTGTTGAGATCGGTGAAGCGGGCCTCGGGCGGAATGTGATAGCGCTCGCCGTAGGTCGCAGTGAGCGAACCGACGGGATCATAAATCGCGACGATCTGGACGTCGCCCGCGCGCTTGGTCGCGTTATTAAGAAACCCGGAGACATGCCCGTGGTTCAGCCCCGCGATGGCGAGGCGGAGTGGCGCGGCAGAGGCCAGCCCGGAAACAACCAGGAGTGCTGCGATGGTTTTGACCATGCAGCCACATTATCAGATCACTCCTGGCGAAGGGCGGTCACCGGGTCGACACGCGCCGCGCGGCGCGCCGGCCAGAAGGAGGCGAACAGGCCCGCGGCCAACAGCAGCAGCGTCACTCCGGCGAAGGAATACGGATCGAACGTCGAGACATTCGCCACCAGGCCTTTGAGCACCTTCACCGAGGCGAGGCTTGCTACCAGCCCCACCGCGACACCGATGGCCAGCAGCTTCGACCCGGCCTTCAGCACCATGCCGATCACCTGGCCGTAACTGGCGCCGAGCGCGATGCGAATGCCGATCTCGCGGGTCTGCTGCGCCACCGCCTGCGATGTCACGCCGTAGATACCGCACAGTGCCAGCACCATTCCGAACGCGGCGAAGACGCCGAATAACAGCAGATTGAAGCGCGGGCGGGCGTAGGCGTTCTCCGCCAAAACGCGATCCATTGCCTTCACGTCCATCAGGGGCTGCACGGGGTCGATCGCGTAGACCTGCGCCTTCACCGCGCGCTCGAGCGATTCGGGATGCTCCGGTCCCAGCAGAAAGATGCGGTCGGCGAAGCCCGTGATGGAGTACGGCACGTACATCTCGGGCGCCGTCTCCCGCGTGGCGATCCGATTGATGGTGTCCTCGACGACGCCCACGATCTGGAACGCATCGTCCGAGACCGCGAAGGGCGGCGTCTTGAGACGCGGCACATGCACGATGCGGCCGATGGCGGAGCTGTTCGCAAAGTAGCGTTTGACGAACGCCTGGTTGACCACCATGCTGTGGATGCGCGCGTTGACTTCGCTCGCCGACAGGAAGCGGCCTTGCGCCAGCGGCGTCCCCATCACCCGAAGGTAATCGGCATTCGTCTGGTGAAACATGGCGATCTGCGGCTCAGGCTGCGTTTGCCCCTGCAACATTACGGTCATGCCCCAGTTGTAAACGGGAGGCATACCGCCATTGATGCCGACGGCCTGAACGCCGGGGATATCCTTCATGCGATCGAGCGCCTGCCGAAGAAATTCGGAGCGGCGGTCCGCATCTTTGTATCGCTGTTCGGAGAACGGGATTCGGACCGTCAGGATGCGTTCGGGATGGAAGGCGAGGTTCGCGCCCTGGATCGAAACCAGGGTGCGGATCATGAGACTCGCGCCTACCAGCAGCATCAGGGAAAGCGCCACTTCGCCGACCACCAGAACGCCGCGCAACAGCCGCTGGCGAAGTCCGCCCGCGTTGCCGCGTCCAGCCTCTTTGAGCGGCGTGAGAATCTCTCCTCCGGCCAGGTGCAGCGCCGGCGCGAGTCCGAAGAGCAGCGCAGCCCCCACCGATACCGCGAGCGAAAAGAGCAGCACGGGAAGGTTGAGCGAGATCTGCGCTTCGTCGGGAATGGTGTTGGGCGGCACCATCGCGATGATGCCGCGCAGCCCGGCCACGGCCAGCACGATTCCCAGCACGCCCCCGGCTACCGCCAGCACCAGGCTTTCGGCAAGCAACTGCCGCACCAGGCGCGAGCGTCGCGCACCCAGTGCCCCGCGGATAGCGATTTCCCTCCGGCGGTACGCGGCACGCGAAAGCAGCAGGTTCGACACGTTCACGCAGGCGATCAACAGCAGCAAACCGACGGCGCCGAACAGGATCCAGATCGCTTCCTTGATGTCGCTGGGGAAAGTCTCGCCGAAATCCCGAAGCACGATCCGCCAGGACTTCGGGAATTTGTCGGGATGCTGCCGCTGCATCTCCTGGACCAGCGGCGTCAGCGCCGCGGCGGCCTGCTCGCGACTGATTCCCGGTTTCAGACGGCCCATCAGATGGACGTCGGTCTCGCCTTCGACCGTCTGCCCGCGATGGAAGACGTCCGGCAGGTAGACGTCGGCACCGCGCCACATGAATCGCGGCGGCATGACACCGATCACAGTCCGAACTTTGTCGTTGAGACGCAGCTTTCGCCCCAGCACCGAGGGATCGCCGCCGAATTGCCTCTGCCAGAATCTGTAGCCGAGCAGCGTTACCGGCTCGGCGCCCGACGCCTCATCGGCAGTGGTGGTCGAGCGCCCGATCAGGGGCGCCACACCCATGACGTCGAAGGTGTTCATGGTGCAATGATTGCCGCGCAGGCGCTGCGGATCGCCATCGCCGGTCCAGGTGACATCGGACCAGGTGGAGGCGATGACGCCGGAAAAGACGGTGTTGCGCTCGGCGATATCCAGGAATGGATCGATCTCGTACTCGCTCCAGTTGCTGCCGCGCGGACCGACCACGTTGACGCTCATCAGGCGGCCCGGGTCTTTGTACGGGAATGGATCGAGGATGACGGCGTGAACGACGCTGTACATGGCGGTACTGCCTCCGATGCCGAGCGCCAGCGAACCGATCGCGAGGATCGCAAAGCCGCGGGCGCCGGCGAGGTTACGGACGCCGAAGCGGAGGTCACGCACGAACTGGTCGAGCCAGGTGATCATTAAATTGTTCCTGTCTGGTATTCAGACGCCCGCCGGGGAGCTTTGGTTGGCCACGGAATGGCTACCGCGACCGTGCAGAGCGTAGCCGCCAGGTAGGCGAGCCAACCGATGCCCAGACGGCCCGCGAGTTCCGGCATTTGAGAGAGTTGCAGGCCGGCCAGTCGGCCATTGGCAAGGTGCCGGGTGAGGCCGGTGTAGTAGGGAATCTGCAGCACGGTCAGCCCGTAGAGATCGAGTAGCGCGAACAGCGCCGCCATCACCGGAGCGGCGATGCGCCACGATACGAGTTCATTCCAGCCGGCCGCCAGGAGTGCGACTTCCGCGAACACCATGCAGTAAAGATACCAGCCGCTGGTCATCGGGGCTCCATAGCCGATCTGTCCCAGCACCACATGGTACGCGAGTCCCGCGCACAGCCCCACCTCGAGCAGCGCCGGCGCCGCGAGGGGCCGCCACCGCCCACGGACCGCCGCAAGCACCAGCCCCACGAGCCCGGCGGCGAAGATCAGATAAAAGACGTGGTACATCCAGCTCTTCACTTGCAGAAAACTCCAGCCGCCGAACCAGAGGTGCGAAAAGAGCGCGACGTCGATGCCGCGGACCCAATTGAGATGGAGCGCAACGCGGAGCTTCTCACCCACGGGGACCTGGTGCAGGGCGACGCTCTGAATCATTCCCGTAGGGTCGCCGGTGGCGAGGTAGATAAAGCGATACCACCATCCCGCGAGCACCGCCGCGATCGGCAGCGCTGCGGCCGCCTTCCAACTTCTCGCCACCAGGGCGATCGCGCAGACCGCGGGTATTGCCGAGAGGAAATAGACTTTGGTCAGGAGACAGGCGGCGAGCGTCGCGCCCATAAGGATCGCGACTTTCCAGCCGCGCCTTCCGCACACTGCCAGGACACACGCATACGCGAGCGCCGTCCCCGCCACCACCGCCATGCTTTCGTTGCCGACGCGCGCGATATCGATCAGGAATTCCGGCATCCCGACCGCGACCGCCACGGCGCCGGCCGCCAATGCGTCGGACCCCAGGACGAGCGCAGCCATCATCCACCCGAGCGGCAGCGCGAGGGAACACAACAGCACCGAGACGTATCGCACCGCCCGGACTCGAGCCTCGAGCGTAAGGCCGAGGCGTTCGGACGCCGCCAGCACGGGGGCCATCGTCCAGTAATAGAGGGGAGGCTGCTGCGCCTCGTAGATCGGGTCTCCCGCGGGATCTTCGGCATGCGACGCCGGCACCGCGGCGAGCCGTCGTGCACGTTCGGAAGGCGCGAGAGTCCACCAGCGGTCGTAGGAAATGACGCCCGGATGCAACTGCTGCTGCGTCCACGGAAGCGGATCGGCGCGCAAGGACGCTTCCACCTCGACCGAATTGCGCGAGACGCCGGGTTTCGGCAGGTTGCCGTTGTGGATCAGGTAATCCAGGTAGGCATAGTGTGAATACTCGTCGTAGCCTTCCCAGAGCGGTGTGACCGTGGCGTAGTACAAGCCTCGCACTACGAAGCAGAGCCACAACAGGGCGATGGCCCGGTATCTCGTCATCGATGAGACGATTCTACGCCCTGCCTCGGTGCGGGAGTGGCTTGATTTCTCTTGAATGGTTGCGTCTTCAATGATACGCTTTACCGTCATTCGGGCGAGTTTTTCTTCCGCACTCATGTAACACCTGGGGATTTTGGGTCACCACAGCACAGTGCATTTCGTTCATCGGAGGGGCTGTACTCTTGGGCTCAAACGCTGGCGTGAAACCGGCTCGCATTCCGCGCAAAAGCAGCGCGGCGCGGACCATTCTGATCGTCGAACTCGCGGCTGTCGCGGTGGCAGCTCTCTATTTCGGCGTGCGGTTGACTTCGAATTCCACCACGCATTACCCCGACGCGCAGGAACACTTTAAATATGGATCGACGGGCGGAGAAGTCCTGAACGGCATCCCGTACGCCATCTGGATGACGCTGCCGAAGATCTTCGGCCTGCCCGGCGGCAACTACAGTTCGTTCGGCTTCCTCTACGAACCTGGTAAGGCGATGCCGATCGGAACCTCGGTGCGGCACTATCGCGGAATCGACCTGGTGGCATTGAACTGTGCGATCTGTCACGTAGGCTCCGTGCGTCTGCACCCCGGCGACACGCCCCAGTTCGTTGTGGGCATGCCTTCGAATACGGTGGATCTGCGCGGCTACTACGAATTCCTCTTCGCCGCGGCCAAAAGCGATCAGTTCGCACCGGGCCGGATTCTCGGGACCGCCGAATCGATGGGCATCCACGAAGATCCGGTCAATCGCCTGCTGCTCACCAACTATGCCATCGGGCTGACACGGACGGGGTTGCTCGATTTCGAATCGCGGCTGAAACCGATCCTCACCAATCCGCAGTTCGGACCCGGACGCATCGACACCTTCAGCCCCGCCAAGGCGCTGCTCAATTTCCCCATGGACCAGCGCATGCCCGACGCCGAACGCATCGGCACCGCGGACCTGCCTTCCATCTGGTACCAAAAGAAACGCGTGAACATGCAGCTTCACTGGGACGGCAACAATACCAGCGTCCAGGAGCGCAATCGGAGCGCTGCCTTCGGGACGGGAGCGTTTCCCGCCAGCCTCGACCGCGAGGCCATGCAGCGCATCGAGACCTTCATTGATGACGCGGCGCCCCCCAAGTATCCGCTGCCCACCGACGAAGCCCTGGCGGCACGCGGCAAACAGGTCTACGCGCAGTGGTGCGCCAACTGCCACGGACCGGACGGCCGCAACTTCCAGGCGGGACAGGGCGATCTCGGTAAGGTCACCGAAATTACCACGATCGGCACCGACCGCCACCGGCTCGATTCCTACACGCTCGCCCTCGCGGTCAACCAAAGCCTGCTCTATGCCGGCACGAAGGATCCCTCGGAGCGCTTCTCGCACTTCCGCAAGACCAACGGCTATGCGAACATGCCGCTCGACGGCGTCTGGCTGCGCGGACCGTATCTGCACAACGGCTCCGTGCCGTCCTTGCGCGACCTGCTCGAACCCGCGGCCAAACGCCCCGCGAAATTCTATCGCGGCGACGACGTCTTCGACCCCGTGAAGGTGGGGTTCGTTTCCGACGTGGCGCAACGCGATGGCCGCGCGTTCTTCCTCTACGACACCTCCGTCCCCGGCAACGGCAATCAGGGCCATGCGGGGAAGGCTTACGGCACCGAACTCCCGCCCGCCGATAAAGCGGCGCTGGTCGAATACCTGAAGACCTTTTGAGGAGACGCGGATGAGCCTCTCGCCTGTTTGGAAAAGACGGCTGTGGATTGCGGCGGCGGCCCTCGGGGTCTTCGTAGCGGTTGCCGGGACAACGGTCTGGTGGAAATTCTTCCGCGAGGTGGATGACGGCCCGTGGCCATCGGCCGAAGAGCGCTTCAAGTACGGATCGATCGGAGGCGAAGCGAAAGCCGGCCTGCCGTATTGGATCTGGGTCGTTCTGCCGCGCGTCTTCCCGGATAAGTTGCCCGCCGGCGGCCAGGGCTACTATGCCTTCGGCATTCCGTGGGAAGAGGGGCACGAGATGCCCGTGGGCTTTACCAAGAAGACGGTGGGCTTCCCGCGCGTCGCCAACAACTGTGCCATCTGCCACGTCGGCAGTTTCCGCACCGGGCCGGATCAGACGCCCACCATCATCCCCGCCGGCCCCAACAATACGGGGAACATTCAGGCCGTTTTGCGTTTTCTCACCGATTGCGCGAACGACCCGCGCTTCAACGCCGATACCCTGATGCCCGAGATCCAGAAACACGCGAGCCTCGGCTTCCTCGATCAGATGGCTTGGCGCTACATGATCATTCCGCAGACGCGGAAGGCGCTGGCGGCGCGCGGTCCACAATTCGCCTGGATGAACCGTCCGCACTGGCCGGAATGGGGGCCGGGCCGCGACGACCCGATGAATCTCACGAAGTACTTCATGACCACCCTGCCGGTGGACAATACGGTGGGCCAGGCGGACTTCCCCTCGATCTGGAACCTGGGCATGCGCGAAGGCATGTTTCTGAACTGGGGCGGCGAGACGCCTTCGCCGCGCTCCGTCATTATCGATTCGGCGCTCGGACTGCAGGCCAATCCGAAGACCGTCGTCGCGAACGCCGCCTGGATCGAAGATTACCTGAAGCACAAGCGCGCACCGAAGTATCCCTACCCGGTCGATTCGTCCCTCGCTGCCTCGGGCAAGCCGATCTTCGATGCCCAATGCCGCAACTGCCACGCCGTCGGTGGCGGAACGCGCGCCGGCCAGATCATCGACGTGCGCGAAGTGGGTACCGACGACAATCGCCTGATCACCTGGACCGCGCAGGCGGCTCAAATCGCCAATCAGGCGGTGGCGAAGGTCGGGGTGGATCGTATTCCGATCACCAAGCCTTCGATCAATGGCTACCAGGCCGTGCCGCTCGACGGCATCTGGATGCGCGCACCGTACCTGCATAACGGCTCCGTCCCCAATCTGACGGAGCTTCTGGAGCCGCCCGAAAAACGCAGCAAAGTGTTCTATCGCGGCTACGACGTGTATGACCCCGTGAAGGTGGGGTTCGACACCGAATCCGAGCAGGCCCGCCTGCACGGTTTCCGGATCGATACCACCGAGCGCGGCAACGGCAACCAGGGCCATCTCTACGGCACGGCGCTCAGCCCGGCGGAGAAGAAGGCCCTGATCGAATATCTCAAGACCATCGGACCAGTCGAAGGGAGCGAACTATGAAAAAGCCCGGATGGGCCCTGATCTTATTCCTCGCAATTGCCGCGGCGGCACGTGCGGCGACGCCATCTTACCAGGGAAACCAATGTGACGATCCGAAGTTATCGAAGGCCGAACAGGCCGGCTGTAAGATCTGGTTCTACGCCACCGCGGGTAACGCGCGCTTTCACGCTTATGTGCTGCCCCAGCGCCTGCCGGTGCTGCTCGACTGGTATCGCGTGCTCAACAGCAAGGAGCGCGGCGACCGCTTCCGCGCCTGGGGCATCATCAACGATCCGGAATGCTGCACGCCCGGCAGTCCGAATTGCCCGAAGAAGAGCCTCGCCGACACGTATGGCATGGACTACTGCCCCGGCGACGACGAGCTGCTGAAGTTCGTCGGCAAGGCCGGCTATCGCGACCCCGGCTGCGATCTTCAGGACGACGCGGCAGACCCGAAGGATCCGCACCACGGGCAGCGCGATTCCGGGTGCGGCCTGGAGTTCGGCACGTCTTCGGGCGCCATGGGCATCCGCAAATTCCCCAACCCGCGCTTCGACGCCGGGAAGTGGCGCAAAGTGAACGGATCGCCCGAAAGCTGGGGAGGCTTCACGGCCAAGGTCCTGCCCGAAACGTTCGCCTCCAAGCTGCGGGATGGATCGATCGAGCCGCCGTTCTATTTCGGCATGTCGTGCGGGGCCTGCCACATCGCCTTCGACCCGCTCCATCCGCCCAAGGACCCGTCCAATCCGCGCCCCGAGAACATCAAGGGCGCGATCGGCAACCAGTACACCAACGTTACCGCCATCATGTCTTCGGGTGAACCGCCTTCAAGCCCGCTGTTCCGCATCTTCAACTATGTGCGCGCCGGAACGGTAGACACGTCGGCCTTTCCGCACGATTTCACCGGCAACCCCGGTACCCCGAACGCCATCATCAACTTTGCGCACCGCCCGGACTTCCCCGACGAGGAGGTCATGAAGTGGTGGAAGACCGATTCGTGTCCCGCGAACGCCGACGCCCGCTCCTGCTGGTGCGAGCCGGGCAGCAACAACAAGTGCTGGGAGCGCCGCCTCAAGAAAGCCTCCGACCCGATGGATGCGAACGATCCGATCAAGCACATCCTCAAGGGCGGTGAAGACAGTATCGGACTGCTCGAAGCGATTCAGCGGGTCTACATCAATATCGGCTCGTGCTCGGAAACCTGCTGGGTCAACCACCTCACCAACTTTTTCGTAGTCGACCCGGCGCAGCGCGGCTACGGCCAGACACCGTTCGATATCGGCCAGTGCCGCCGCGACTGTCCCAACTTCCGCGCGATTGAAGACCGGCTGCCGGAGATCGCCGCCTTTCTGGTCTCTCAGCACCAGAGCGATCTCTACCTGGCGCGCGGCCTGAAGAGCAACGATCAACTGATCACACAGCTCGATGCCGAGTACGGCCAGGGCTCGGTCGCACTCGGCCACCAGCTTTTTGCCGACAACTGCGCGCGCTGCCACTCGAGCCAGAAGCCGGACGCCGCGGGCAGTTTCCGGACGGTCGATTTCCGCGCCACCGACCCCGTCGGCGACCGCGTCGATTTCCTCAGTACCGACGTCGCGCAGCTGGTCTCCGCCGTCGGCACCAACCGCTCGCGGGCGCTGCACTCGAACCACATGGAAGGCCACGTCTGGGATCAATACGGCTCGGTCACATTACACAGCCGCAAGCCCGATCCCAATATCCCCGACCCATCGGACGGCGGCCGTGGATACTACCGCAATACGTCGCTGCTGAGCTTATGGGCTACCGCGCCGTTCATGCACAACAACGCCATCGGCCCCGAAGTCTGCGGCCAGCCGAAAAACAAGGAGAACGACTTCTACTCGTCGCCCTACGTCGACGCGAGCAACAAGCCGGTCGCCAATCCGCCGGCCTGCTGGGAATTTGATCCGACTGTCGCCGGGCGCTACAAGCTCTACAAGGCGTCTATGGAGCAACTGCTCACGCCGCCCGAAAATCGGCCGCGCAAGGTCACTCTACTCGAGCAGCCGATCGTGATCGAGGCCGGCCCGAAGATCTGGGAGCCTTCCAGCCGCAAGTTCGTTCCCATCCGGATCGTCATCCCCAGAGGCACTCCGCAGGCCATGGTCGGCAACCTCCTCTACAAGGAACTGGTGGTCGACCTGACTCTTTCGGTCACCGACCCTTCCGCTCTGAAATCCCGGCTGAAAGACGATGCCGACGTGAAAGAAGTACACGATATGCTCGGCGAATTCGTGGCGCACCTGGGTACGCCCCTCGATGTCATCCAAACGCACGACCGCCTCATCCGCAAACACTACATGACCAGCACCGATTTCTGGGAGAACTCGGGCCATCCGTTCGGCACCGGCCTTTCCGACCGTGAGAAGAAGGCGCTCACGGCGTTTCTCGCGACGCTGTAAGGAGACCACCCATGGCAAACGCAACCGCAAGCGTTCCCGCAAAATCGCCCCGCGGCGGATCGAAGCTGCTGTGGATCGGCGTCCTGATCGTCGTCGTGGCGCTCGGTGGCTGGTGGTGGTCTACGCGGCCGCCCTCGATACCGTTCGCGCCGTATGGCAATCCCTACGCCTCGAAGACGGACTTCGCGGAGGTCGAGTACCGCTATCCGCTCTCGCCCGCGCAGCGCATGTCGCTCACACCCGCGAACGTCAAGAAGTTCGACCAGGAGCAGGTGGATCAGATCTACGCCCGCCTCACCGCCGGCCCCATCCCGGACGGTCCGCACGATGGCGACCTTTTCTTTCCCAAGGGAATGAGCGGTGGCTCGCGGCTCGGGGAAATCGTCGGCGGCCTCAAGGGCGTGGCGGCCGATCTCGAATTGCAGAAGCTCACGATTCTCGGCCGCGCTCTGTGGAAGGGAAAGGTTTTCTACCGGAACGATCGCGTGCTGCGCAACCGCATCGACCATCTCGAACTCCTGCAGGAATTCTTCCCCAACCCGGCGGAGGAAGCGCAGGTGCGCCAGTTGAGCACCAACGGCAAGACCGACCAGCTCTACTTTCCCGCCAAGCTCTATTGTGGCCAGAGCCTGCTCGACAGCCGGAAGGAATCGGTCATCATCGATTACGCCTTCACCGACGAAATCCCCGGCTATCACGAGATTCCCGATAAGCTCGCGGGACGCGAAGGGCTGCTGGTGCGCGACGAGATCCGCATGGTGCGTCCCGGCTTTTACCTCGGCCGGGCGTATCTTTCCGGAGCGTTCATCCTGAACTTCACGGTGTACAACGACACCGCGGCGAAGGCCGGCTCGGACGAATTTGCTCGTACCGGCAAGATCGCCGAAGATTGCTGGACGGGGCCGCCGAACCTGGCCAACGCACGTTGAAGCGCTGGATCGCGGTCGCGCTGCTGCTGGCCGCATGCGGCAGGCGTGCGGCGCCCCCTCCGGGCGGTCCGGCTTACGACTGGGCGATCGATCCCGCGGTTCCCGGCCCCGACCTGCCGCCTGCCGGGCAATCGCTCTTCGATTCGCTGACCAGCGATCCCCTGCCCTTCCCGTTTTCGCGGCTGCTCGAACAGATCGCCGCGCGGGCCGGCGCCGGAACGCACTACCGGCGGGTGCTGATTCCGCTCGGCCGGTCGCTGCAGCGAAGCGCGGCAGCGCCCGAGTTCTTCCGCTACCCCCGGGCCATCGCCGCGCTCGACGATTCGCCCGACCCGGCGATCAAAGACCGGCTCTTCCTCGGCTACCAGGAAAAGGCCGGCGTCATCGAAGTCCTGAGCTACAATCGCGACGCCGGACGCTTCGAGTTCCAATTGGTCCACGACTACCGCGAGGGGGCGGTGCCGCGCGTCTACTATGCGCGCCGCCGCGTCTGTACGGTCTGCCATCAGAATCAGGCGCCGCTGTTTCCGCGCCAGCTTTGGGACGAGACCAACGCCAACTCGCGGATTTCGCGCCTGCTCGAAGAAGAGCAGCGCGATTACTACGGTTTTCCCGTGGCGCAGACGGCCGACGAGCCGTACGCGATCGATCTCGCCGTGCATCGCGCCAACGAACTCGCCGTTTATCAGCGGCTGTGGGCCGAAGCGCCGCCCGATGCCCGCCGCGCCCTCGCTGCCGCGGCCATTCGCTGCCGCGAAGCCGGTGCGTGTACACCGCCCGATCTCGGCGCCTGGTGGCGCTCCCGCTGGCCGCGCGGACTGGCCATCCCCAACCCCGAGATTGCAGACCGGAATCCACTCGCGATCCTCACGCGCGAAGGGCCCGCCGGCCGTGCCGAACTGCTCGCGTTCCTCGCGGTACGGCAGAAGACCATCGAGGCGGAGTTCGAGCCCGCCATGCCGCGCCTGCCGCTCGAATTCTGGTACGGCGAGCCGGAGCGAGTGGAGCGCCTGGTCCGCGGACTGGCGGCGCAGCTCCCAGCGGGTGTCGCCTCTGTGCCGTTCGACGCGCCGTTTCGCGCACCCACGTCCCTGCCCGCGCCGCGGCGAGTTCCGCGGGATGCGCCATAATGGTAGCGGCAGTCAGCGAGCTCCACAGTCTGCATTATGTTTGTTCCGAACCCCACGACGATCGCCGGTTCCCTGGTCGGGATGATCGCGGTCATCATCTGGCGCGTGCGCGAAACGCGCAGCCCGGTTTCCGTCAGGAAGATCGTGGTCCCGCCGCTGGGAATGGCGACGGGCTTCTCGATGTTCTTCGTGCCGTCGTTCCGGATTCCGTGGGCGTGGGCGGGCGTGGCGTTCCTGATCGGCGCGGTGGCCCTGGCGTATCCGCTGGTGCGGACTTCCCGCCTGGTGCGGCAGGGGGATACCGTCATGATGCAGCGCTCGGCCGCGTTCTTTTCCGTGATCGTGCTGCTGGCGGCGATCCGGCTGTTGGCGCGCGGCTATCTGGATAGCCTGCTCACCGTACAGCAGACGGGCGGCCTGCTCTTCGTCCTCGCATTCGGGATGATCGTGCGCTGGCGCACCCGCATGTTCCTCGAATACAGGAAGCTGACGCGCGCGGAAGCCTCCGAAGTCGTCGTCCCTTCATGACCGCTCCCAAAAAGCGCGACCCGCAGCGCCGGGTTCCGGACCTTGCCGGGGAGTCGCGCGCTGCCGCCATCTTGGACGGCGAACCGATCGAGGATGCGCGCGTCACAAGCGGCAATTTTTCCGGGCAGACCCTACGGGAGTTTGCAGCGCGGCACTCCGTAATCGAGGGCGTCTCTTTCGCGCAGGCCAATCTGCGGGTCGCGCGGCTGCGGGACGTACGCTTCGTCCGCTGCGATCTTTCGAACGCGGTCATGCGCGGTATCGAAGCCGTCCGCGTCGAGTTCGTGGATTGCCGACTGATCGGGATCAACGCCGCGGAGTGCCGGATGGAGGACGTGCTGCTCGAGCGCTGCGATGCGCGCTACGCGCAGTTCCACGACGGCGCCCTGCGCCACTCCGAATTCATCGATACCCAAATGCAGGAAGCGGAGATGCGCGGCGTCCACCTGGAATACGCGATCTGGGTGCGCTCCAGCCTGGCGCGCGCCGACCTGCGAGGCGCCAAGCTCGCGGGCGCAGACCTGCGCGGCGCGGAGATTGACGGTCTGCAAGTAGAAGCGGGCGACGTCTTCGGTGCGATCGTGAGTCCGCCCCAGGCGATGGAACTGGCTCGCCTGCTGGGCCTCGAGATCCGGTAGCCTACTGTTCATTCGTCCGTAGATTCACCGTGGCCCCTCGATTGCAAAGCGTCATCCGATGGCACTGCATGGTTGGAAATCTAACAAAGACGGCCGAACCTTCCTGGTAAGTGAGCGTGTCATATCCGGTCTCCGGAAGGTGGCGATCGATGGTCTGCTGGCGTTGCCGCGCCGCGGCATCGAGGTCGGCGGAATCCTCGTCGGCAAGGCGGAAAATGACGAGATCGAGGTGGAAGGCTTCGAAGAGATGCCCTGCGAGCATCGCTACGGGCCCTCCTACGCACTCAGCGACGCCGATCGGCAGGCTCTCTCCAAACTCCTCGCGCAGCGCGCCGCTGGACCCCTCCCGGTGATCGGCCTTTTCCGTAGCTTCGCTTCCCGCAGCCCGGCGCTCGAACAGGCGGACGAATCGTTCGTCACCGAGCATTTTCCTCACGGCGATTTCGTTTTCCTCATGCTGCAGCCTCGCTCGCACGAAGACTGCGTGGCCAGCCTGCGCACGTTCCATGATGGCCAACTGCTTCCCGATACTGAAGAGGAGCCATTTGTTTTCGACGCCGCAGCTATGCCGTTGATGGAACCGACGCCGCCCGCTCCGCCGCCAGAAGCCGCTCCGGAGGCGCCGCCGCGCGACGTACTGGCCGAGGCTACGCCGCTGGTTCATCAGAGGGCACGTTACCTCATCGATTCCGACCTGGCTCCGGAGCCGCCGCGGAGTTCGCGGACTCGGCCCTGGATGCTACCGGCGGCCTGCGCCCTGCTGTTGGCTGCCGGACTCTTTGGGTACCAGCAGTGGCGCGCCGCGCGCCAGCCGCGTTGGGTCGAGCTGCACCTGGACGCGCGTCCGGTCAACAGCCAGCTCGAAGTCAGTTGGGATGGCTTTGCGCCGCGCGCGTTGAACGCTACCAGCGGGCTGCTGGCGGTGACCGACGGCGGAGTCCATCAGGACATCCCACTCAATCCGGAACAGATTCGTGGCGGGAAGTACACGCTGATGCCGGCAAACCCGAACGTGGCGCTCCGCCTCATCCTCTACGCGAACGGCGTCGGCGTTGCCGGCGATTCGGTGCGCATCGCGCAAATTCCGCAGCTTTCGCAGCCCCCTACCCCTGTAGGGACTGCTGCCCATGCTGAAGCTCCGCCTCCGCCCACGGCGGCGCGCAGCGTGCCGGAGAAAGCGCCTGCTCCCGCGGCGGGGCTTGTCGCGATTCACGAGGTGCAGCCGCACGTACCGCCGGGGATTCGCTCGCGGCTCCATGAGACGGTCGATGTGGCCGTGAAAGTGGAGGTCAGTCCGCAGGGCCATGTGGTGCGCGCTTCGGCGCTCTCCAAGGAACGAGACAGCATCCATCGCTATCTGGCCGAAGCGGCGCGCAAGGCGGCGCAGCAATGGCGCTTCCAGCCGGCGCGCAATACCGCGCACCAGACACTGCATTTCGTGTTTACCCCATAGGCGAGTCGGCGCCGGAGACTGCATCGGGAATTCCCTTGATGGCCAAACGTTCCTGCCTCAGTACTAGGCAGTTTTCAGGTCATTTTCCCCTCTATTTCGGATATACTGAGCCTTAACTATCAGATGATACCTATGGAACCGTCGGCCCTGAGCCGTCTGGAAAAGCTCGGTCAGCTCGAGCGGGAAAAGTGCCGCCTGCGCATGGGCGGCGGCGTGGATCGTATCGAGAAGCAGCATCGCTCCGGCAAGCTCACCGCGCGCGAACGGCTCGACCTGCTGGTGGATCGCGACACGCTCCAGGAGTCCGGCATCTTCGTCGCGCACAAAGCCAAGCATTTCGGCATGGAGGGCAAGGACCTTCCGGCCGATGGCGTGGTGACGGGACGCGGCTACGTCGATGGACGCCTGATCCACGTGGCCAGCCAGGACTTCACGGTGGCGGGCGGATCGGCGGGCGAGGTCCACGCCAACAAGATCGCCGACACCATGAAGGCGGCGCTCAAGACCGGGTCGCCCTTCGTCTTCATCAACGATTCCGGCGGCGCGCGCGTGCAGGAAGGCGTCGGCAGCCTGGCGGGCTACGCACGCATCTTCCACCAGAACGTGATGCTTTCGGGCGTGGTACCGCAGATCTCGCTCATCTGCGGACCCTGCGCGGGCGGCGCAGCCTACAGCCCGGCGCTTACCGATTTCATCATCCAGACGCGAGACGGTCTGATGTTTATTACCGGGCCCACCGTCATCCGGCAGGTAACCGGAGAGGTGGTCACGGCTGAAGAGCTGGGCGGCGCGCGGGCGCAGATGAACAAATCCGGCGTGGTGCATTTTGTCGCGGAAAACGACGTGCATGCCGTGGAGGTCTGCCGCCGCCTGCTCTCCTTCCTGCCTGCGAATAACCTGGAAGATCCGCCGCGCATCGAGGCGGACGACCAGGGGCTCTACAACCCCGAGCTCAACGAAATCGTTCCCGAGGAGGGCAAAACCGGCTACGACGTTCGCGAAGTGATTGCGCGCGTGGTGGACTGCGCCGATTTCCTCGAGGTCCACGCCGAATTCGCGCGCAACATCGTGGTGGGTTTCGGCCGCATCCGCGGACGTTCGGTCGGGGTCATCGCCAACCAGCCGTGCGTACTGGCCGGGGCGCTCGATATCGACGGCTCGGATAAGGCCGCGGCATTCGTACGCTTCTGCAATGCCTTCAATATTCCGCTGGTGACTCTCGTGGATATCCCGGGCTTCCTGCCGGGCGTGAGCCAGGAATACAGCGGCATCATCCGGCACGGCGCCAAACTGCTGTTCGCCTATTCCGCCGCCACGGTTCCGAAGATCACGGTGATCCTGCGGAAAGCCTACGGCGGCGGCTACATCGCGATGTGCGCCAAGGACCTCGGCGCGGATTGCGTGGTGGCGTGGCCGTCGGCCGAGATCGCGGTGATGGGCGCCGAGGCGGCGGTCGAAATCGTCTTCCAGCGCGAACTGTCCGCGGCGCCGAACCGGGAGGAGAAACGCCTGGAGCTGATCCAGCAGTATCGCGACACATTTTACACACCCTACGTCGTGGCCGCCCAGGGGCTCGTGGACGATATCATCGAGCCCGCCCAGACACGCGGCTACATCGCGGACGCGCTCGATGCGCTGCGCAAAAAGCGCGACTGGCGCCCGCAGAAAAAACACGGTCTGACACCTTTATGAGGATGGATCCCATGGACAGGCTCGATGCGGAACGGCGGCGGGATCGCGTGATCATCGCCGCGGCGGTAGCAGCACTGTTCGGGCGCCGCGCTGCGATCCGGCAGGTGCGGCCGATGGCGGACGATAGCGGAAGCGATTGGATGCGGGAAGGGCGGATCGCTATTCAGACCTCGCACCGCATGACGGCGCCGTTGATCCGGCTGGCCGCCGAACGCAAAGGAGAGAAGGCATGAAACTCCGGATGCGGTTCGAAGGCCGGGCATACGAAATCGACGTCGATTTTGTGGACGGAACACAGCCGCAGGAGGATGGCGTACGCACGGCCGCAGTCGGCCTGCCGGCATCGGTGCTGCGGCCGCGTCCACCCCAGAGGCTCCCCGAGGATAGCTTTTGCCGCGCCCCCATCGCCGGCCGCGTGACCGCCATCATGGGCGCGGAGGGCCAGCAGGTGCGGCGTAACGAGCCGGTCCTGATGATCGAGGCCATGAAGATGGAGGTCCCGATCGGCCCGGCGGTGGACGGCACCGTGAAAGCCATCCGGGTCGAGCCCGGCGACACCGTCCTGACCGGCCAGGTGCTGTTCGAGCTCGACTGACGCGTTTTACTTCACGTTCAAGCGCCGCTGGCCGCCGTCCTGCCGCTGGAGCCGCGGGCCGACCGGCCTCAGCTTCGCATTCGAAGACGAAGACGAAGTCGTGCTCACCGGAATCGTGGCCTCCGCCGTATAGGCGTCCGGCCCCGCAATGGAGATCAGATTGTCGCCCGCGGTCACGGTGCTCGGCACCACCACGTTCACCTGATAGAGCGCGACTGCGCCGGGTGTGAGTCCGGCATAAGATACCGTGGCCGAGATATTGCCGACGGTCGCGGTAATCGTGTTGGCCGTGCTGTCGAGCGAATCCGGCGCCGCCGCGCCGTCGCTGACCGCCGACGATACTGCGCCGAGACCTGTCAGATAGACCAGCAGCGTCTCGCCCGGCACCGCCGGATTCGCCGCGGTGACCAGCGAGTAGTCCGCCGAGTGCTGGATGCTCCCATAGCCGAGCCCGTTCTGGTTCTGCGTGAAGACACCGGGCGCCGTTAGCCCTACATAGGTCGTCACGGTATTCGACGTGACGTTATTGTTGACCACCTGAACCGTCGCGACCGAGCTGGAGGTCGCATACGGTACGATGGCCACGATCACGTTCGGGGTCGCGTAATAAAGCGGGGCGGCTACGCCGTTAATCAGCACTTGCACCGGTCCGATCGAGGTCGGGAACGGAATCGAGTTGGCCACCGGCAGACCGTCCGGCGCGAGTCCTGTGCCGTTCAGCGCGATGAACTCGCCTGGTGCGATCGCCGCGGTGAAAGGCGCCCAGCTTCCGGCATTCACCACGCCTTCCGGATTCAGAAACACGCCGGAACCCGAAAGCGTTGGCGCGGCCAGCGCGACATTGAGACCGAGATAAGGTCCGATACCCGAAGCGATCCGCACCGTTCCGTTGGCGCCCACCACATATCGCGCGTAGCTGTCGCTATACGTGCCGCCGGACCCGACGCTATAGGTGTCGCCGTAAGTATAGTCGTAGCTCGTGCCGCCGAGAGCGTCGGAGACCCGCTGGTGGCCCACCAGCGAGCCGTTGTTGCCGTTGATCGCGCCGTAGTAGGTATCGAGATAGCCGATGCCGCTGCTATCCACCGGTTCATCCAACCCGGTCTGGTAGAACAGGCCGCCGAAACTCGGCGTGCCGCTTCCCGTGCGCACACCAACGAAGAAGTCGAATCCGTAAGGTGATCCGCCGAAGACGAAGTTTCCGTCCGGCGAGATATACATGTACTTCTGGCCGGAGATAAAGGTTGCGGAGTTGGAGGTCGGGATGGAGAGGCTGTATGCACCGTTGCTGAATACGTACGCGACGCGGCTCAAACTCTGACTGTATTGCGAGGACCCTCCGCCGCCAAAGTATCCTGTCACCTGGAAGCTGCCCAGATTGCCGGCCCCATCCGGGTTCACCTGGAACATCATGCTGCTGGTATCGGCAGGGTCGCCTTGCGAGAGATCGATACCGGCAATCGTGTAGGCTCCCTTGAAAGTTCCAATATTTGTCGAGGAGGAAACCGGTGCGGCAATGAAGATGTCGTTGTAACCACTCTCGGTACTGCTGCCGACGAAAATTCCCTGCTGCGAAACCAGTCCGTAGATCTGAGTGTCCTGGACCAGAGGATTGGAAATGAAGCCGTAGCCGGAAGCAGCAATGGAGTAGGTGCCGGGCACGGTGCCGCCTAAAGGGCCATTGGAGGAATCGTAGCCGGACGCATTCATGGAGTAGTTGCCGTTGCCGTCGAATATGATGGTGCCGTAGATTGTGGTGGCCTCCCCGAGATCGCCTAAACCGTCGCCGTTGAGCGCATAGAACACCTGGCGAAAATAAAAAGTTCCATTTAATTTACTATTTCCGCTCGTATCCCAGCTCTGGGCGGCCGCCAATCCGGCGAAGGCGGCAAACACGATGCACACTGGCGCAAGCTTCCGAATCATGAGTATATGGAGTCTCCCGAAGGGTGAAACGTTACAGGCAGATCCATGGTTGAAGCGTTAAAACGCAAGCGTTCGAACCACTCCGTCAACTCCGGCCTGTTCCGCCTGCATTCGATCGTAGCCTACTTCCACAGTGACCGGGGTTTTCTGCGGACCACAGGAGAGTTCGACAGGTCCCGAGCTTCCCGCGGTGATCGCAACGTGGCTCGGGTCGGAGATCAGGAAAACTTTTCGTCCTGCCGCGGTTTCCAGAATCATGCGGGCCTGCCCGCCCTGACACTCGAGACTCACGAAGCGGCCGGAAACAGTCGGACGCGGCGCAGGTGGAGGCGCCTCCTCGGTCTGCCGCGGCGCGAGTTCCGCGCGGCGTATCCGCGGCCTCTCGCCGGCCGTCAGTTCGGGGCCTACGTGTTCCACCCGTGCCTCCGGCGCTTTCGCCTCGCTCACCAGCAATTCCGCCGCGTCTCGATCCCGGCCGGTCTTGGCGATGTCGCGAAAGTGAGTCGCTGCCTCGAGCGCCTTCTTCTGTTCGCCCATCCGGAGGTAGGCATGCACCGCGATCCGGAAGAAGCGCTCCGAATCCGCGGGGCTGACGACGTGAATCGGTGCCATGGTGGCCAGAGCAGCCTTCGGCTGGCCTCCGCGTAACTGAATTTCCGCCACTTCGAGCCGGACGTCCATGCGTGCCGAGTCGATCTTCAGCAGCTCCGAGAGCACCTTCAGCGCTTCTTCGGAGTGCGCCTGTTCGGCCAGACGGCCATAGTCCCACAGCATTCGCGGCGTGCGGTCGCCGTACTCGAAGGCCATGGCGAATTTTTCAACAGCCTCCTCGCGCCGGCCGGCCCGCCACTTCGCGTAACCGAGTTCCCGGTACGGCTCAGGCCGTTTCGGATCCACCTTGGTCAGCCGCTCGAGCGCAGCCTGATACTCGGCCTCTTTGCCGGGGCGGTACAGAAGGTCGGCAAACATCAGGTCACGATCGAAATCCGCTAGCGGCTCGGCCGGGAGCTCGGCAGCCTGCTTTTCGAGCCTCGCTTCCACGAGAGCGCCCTGGAAAGTGTTGCCGCCCAGATAGCCTCGCAGGTCCTTCTCGATCCTTTCGAGGGGCCGGCCATAAATGCGTTCGAGCGCCTGGATGGAATCTTCCCCTTTCGAAGTCGCGGATAACAACTCACCGAATTTGCCGCGGTATTCCGGGGCGAAGTACAGCATGTGGGTGAGGGCCCAGCCCTCGTTGTAGAGGCTTCCGGCCTTGTTCTTCTCGTTGTAATACGGAGATGATTGGTTCGCCGCAAGTATGACCGCGAGCGGGACCCACTTGTCCTCCAGTAACGCGCGATGCCGGCCCGGAATCAGGTCGCCGATCAGGATCTTGCCCGCATAGGGCCGCACTGTCGAATACAGTTCGGCAAGTCCTTCTCCGAGCCATGGCGGCGGCTTCAATCCGGCATGTCTCACCAGCAGGTGGACATACTCGTGGACTGCCACCGGAAAGGTATCGGAGCCGCCCCGGCTCATCACGATATAATCGCGGTCCTGAATCTGATGATAGTAAGCGATCGCGAACTCGTTGAACCGGTAAGGTTCATATTCATTGGTGGAGCCGAAGGCCACCAACCGGACCGGAGTGGGGTCGGCCGGCGGTCCGCCAAACACCTGCGAAAACAACCCGCGCACCTGCTCGAACTCGCGGACCGTATCCCGGGCGGTCCGCGCGTTCGCGCTGCTGTACAGCTCGAAGTTAGCCGATTTCAGCCGGATCCATCGATTCTCCGCACCGGCGGCCGCGACTAACGGCGCGAGTGCGGCACTTAGAAGGATTACCCACGCCCGTGACATGGGCCACATTGTAACTATTCTCACGATTCTGGGAAACGGCTCAGGCGCCTTTCTTCTGCAGTAAGCCTAAGTCGCGGAACCAGTCGATGAAACGGAACTGCCAGGTGCCGAAGGGAGTGCCGTTACGGTCGGTGAGTCCACCGCTCATGTGGCTGCCGTCAGGCAGAGGATCGCCGGGATGGCGTCCGCGCCCATAGATGTGCATCTCGATATTCGGCACGTTGGCCGCCAGCATCGCCGTGTAGTATTGGATGGCCCATAGCGCATGCACGCGGTCGCCCGTTCCGCCGCATACCAGAAACGCCGGCGGCACATCTTTCGGAATCGGCGGAGCCGTACGGTTCGGCGCAAACGGCGACGGTCCAGGGTAGATGATGCCCGCAAAATCCGGCCGGGACGAAATTCCCGCCAGGGGATCACCGGCGGCGTTATTCTTTTCGTCGAATTCGGGATACCGCACCGCGGCTGCCGCGGCCAGTTCCGCTCCGGCCGAAAATCCCATGACTCCGATCTTGTTCGGGTCGAAATTCAACTCTTTGGCGTGCGCGCGCACCAGCCGGACGGCCTGCAGGGTATCGTACACTTCGTCGGTCTGCGGGTTGTAGCCGTCGCGCCGCAGCCGGTTCCGCAGGATCACGGTATTGACGCCGTAGTTGTAGAAAAAGGGCACGAAATCGGAGGCTTCGGAGCCCACGTTTAGGGTGTTGTGCCCGCCGCCGGCGGCGAGAATCACCACCGCCCCCGTATTCAGGCCGCGATCCACCGTGTGGATCTCAATCGACGGGTTATGGATGTTGACGATACTGTTGATCCGTCCCGGCACCGTCTGGCTCATGTTGTACTGCTCGGGCTCATGGACGCGCCCGGCATTCAAATAGGGGGAGCCTGGAGGATAGAGCGGCACCACGATGCCGCCCGGCAGGATCGGCTGGGGTGCGTAAGGCCCGCTGCCGGCAGGACCTGGCCTGGGTACGTCGAGCGGCGCGGGCAGCGGCGGTAATGCTGTCTGTGCGTAACCGGCGGAAACCGCCAGCGGAACGAGGGCAAGTGCCCAAACGAACGTTAGAACTCTCACGCGTGAAAATATATCATTGAAATCCGTCCGGGAATAAAATAGAGGTATGGCGGTGACGCCCTCGAATTCGCGGCCCGGCCTGTTCGGCTCCGATTAGTCCCTCCGACCGCTCCATGCGGCGCGCGCGGATTGCACCACTTTCGCGCGCAGGTCCTCAACCCGACAACCAAATAGGAGAACCAATATGGGAAAGACCCTGGAACAGGTCCGCAGGGACCTTCCGCAGGTGGCTGCTACCCTGCCCGGCCCCCGTGCGCGCGCCATCATCGAGCGCGACACGCACTGCGTATCGCCTTCGTACACGCGGACTTATCCGCTGGTGGCCGCTCGTGGCGAAGGGGCCATCGTGGAAGACGTGGACGGCAATCGTTTTCTCGATTTCAACGCCGGCATTGCGGTAGTGGCCACCGGACATTGTCATCCGCGCGTGGTGCAGGCGATCCAGCAGCAGGCGGCCACCCTGATCCACATGTCCGGCACCGATTTCTATTACGAAGGACTGGTGGGGCTCGCCGAGAAACTGGCTGCCATCGCGCCGGGCGAAGTCCCGCGCCGCGTGTCGTTCGGCAACTCGGGCGCGGAGGCAATGGAGGGCGCCATCAAACTGGCTCGCTACTCCACAGGCCGCGACAAGCTGATCGCCTTCTTCGGCAGCTTTCACGGCCGCACCATGGGCGCGCTTTCGCTCACTGCCCGCAAGGCGGTGCAGCGCGAAGGCTTCGGCCCGCTCGTCCCCGGCGTGATACATGCCCCCTATCCGTATTGCTACCGCTGCCCCTTCGGCCGCACGCCGGACAACTGCGGAGTCGAGTGCGTGCAGCATATCGAAAACACGCTGCTCAAAACGATCTCGCCGGCCGGGGAGACCGCCGCCATCGTGGTGGAGGCGGTACAGGGCGAAGGCGGCTACATCGTGCCGCCCAGGAAATTCTTCGATGAGTTGCAGCGCGTCGCCAAAGAGAACGACATTCTGCTGATCGTCGACGAGGTGCAATCCGGCATGGGACGCACGGGCAAGATGTGGGCCTCCGAGCATTTCGACCTCGAGCCCGATATTTTCTCCGTCGCCAAGGGCATCGCGAGCGGCATGCCGCTCGGCGCCACCGTGGCCAGCGCCGACCTGATGACCTGGCCGCCGGGAGCGCACGCTTCCACCTTCGGCGGCAACCCCGTGGCCTGCGCCGCGGCGCTCACCACCATCGAACTGCTCGAAGGCGGACTCATCGCCAACGCAGCCGCGATGGGAGGCCACATGATGGACCGCATGCGGCAGTGGCCGGGACGCTTCCCGGCCGTTGGCGATGTGCGCGGCCTCGGCCTGATGCTCGGGGTCGAACTGGTGCGCGACCAGCAGACCAAGGAGAAGGCCCCCTACCTGCGCGATGCCGTCGTGCAGATGGCCTTCGAACGCGGACTGCTGATTCTCGGTGCCGGAGACAACACCCTACGGCTCTGTCCGCCCCTTACCATTACGCGCGACCAGTGCGATTTTGCACTCGACACGCTCGAGGCGTGCATCCGAACGGCGACAAATTGAGCCCTGTGGCAAACCCCTGAAATCGACCTCAGGGGATGCGTTACAGGAACATTCGGAAATACGGCCTGATGGCTCTAGCCGCGGCGGCTTTGGCGATGGCGCCCCACGTGGGCGCCCAGTCCCAATCCCCGTCGCGGCCCAACATCATCTTCATCATGGGCGACGATATCGGCTGGTTCAATATCGGCGCCTATCATCGCGGCATCATGTCCGGGCGGACCCCGAACCTCGACCGCATGGCGTCGGAAGGGATGATGTTCACCGATTATTATGCGGAGGCGAGCTGCACCGCCGGCCGCGCCAACTTCATTACCGGCGAGTTGCCGATACGGACCGGGCTCACCACCGTCGGACAAGCGGGCGCGAAGATCGGGATGCCCGACCAGGCACCCACGATCGCCACGGCCCTGAAGACCATGGGCTACGCCACCGGTCAGTTCGGCAAGAATCACTTCGGCGATCTCAACCAATACCTGCCCACCGTCCACGGCTTCGATGAGTTCTGGGGCTACCTCTATCACCTCGACGCCATGGAGGACCCGTTCCATGCGAACTACCCGCAGGCGCTTAAGGACAAGGTCGGCCCGCGCAACCTGCTTCACACCTGGGCCAGTGACCGCGACGACCCCACCGTACAGCCGCGCTGGGGACGCGTCGGCAGGCAGCGCATCGAGGACGAGGGTCCGCTGCCGCCGCACCCCATGCCGGGCATCCAGTACAACATGGAGACCGTGGACGACGTCATTCTCGATCACACGCTGCGGTTCATCGATCAGTCGCAGCGCGCCGGCAAGCCGTTCTTCATCTGGATGAACCCGTCGCGCATGCACGTCGTCACGCATCTTTCGCCCAAATACGAGAAGATGCGCACGGCTGAAAACGGCTGGACTGTGGAAGAAGCCGGGATGGCCCAGGTCGACGACATTGTCGGGGCCGTCTTTAAAAAATTGAAGGACTCCGGGCTCGACAACAACACGATCGTCGTCTTCTCCACTGATAACGGCGCCGAGAATTTCACGTGGCCCGATGGCGGCCAGACGCCGTTTGCGGGCGGCAAGGGTACGGCGCTCGAGGGAGGCTTCCGCGTCCCCTGTATCATCCGCTGGCCCGGCCATGTGCCGGCCGGAAAGGTCGAAAACTCCGTGATCTCGGGGCTCGATTGGTTCCCGACCTTCGTCGCCGCCGCGGGCGATCCGAATATCGTCGACGAATTGAAGCAAGGCAAGCAGCTCTGTGATCGCAACTACAAAGTCCACCTGGATGGGTACAATCAGCTCGACCTGATCACCGGCAGGGGCCCCTCGAAACGCAAAGAGGTTTTCTATTTCACCGAGAGTACGCTCGGGGCGGTGCGCATCGGCGACTATAAGTACCGCTTCATCGACCAGCCGCAGGGCTGGATCGGGAACACCGTCAAGGTGGATTGGCCGATCCTGGTCAATCTGCGGCTCGACCCGTTCGAGCGGACATCCATGCCCACCCAGTCGATGGCGCAATACAACTGGTACGCGTATCAGTTCTGGCGTTTCGTCTTCGTGCAGGACGCGGTAGCGGAATTCGGCAAATCGTTCATCGATTTTCCACCCATGCAGAAGCCGGCCAGTTTCAACCTGGAGGCCGTGAAGGAGGAGATCCTCCACGCGATCCAGGCCCGGCAGGGGCAGTAAATCATGCTGCTACCCTGTAGGGATGATTCTCGACGTCGGGTGTGGAATCCACAAGCAGCCGGGCGCTATCGGCCTTGACCGGAATCCCGCCAGCCTCGCCGATGTGATCGCCGATCTGGAACATTTTCCGTACCCGTTCGCCGATAACTCCTTCGACCGGATCACGGCCATCCACGTCATCGAGCACGTGGATAACGTGATCCGCACCATGGAGGAGTTTCACCGCCTCGTGCGGAAGGGCGGCACGGTCTACCTCGAGACACCGCACTACACCGACTTTTCGTCATTCTGCGACCCTACCCACAAACATCACCTCAACAGCTTCAGCTTCCGCTATTTCGGAGAGAAGCACGGCGGCTTCGGCTACTATTCCGCGGCACGTTTTCGTGAGATTTCCGTCCGGCTGAAGCTACTTGCCCTTTGGAGATGGCTCGGGTTCGAGTTCCTGGTCAACCGGTTTCCCCGCTACCGCCGGTTCTGGGAATACTACCTCTGCTTCATCGTCCGCGGCAAAGTCATGCAGTTCGAATTCGAGGTTTTGAAGTGATCTCGCTGGTCTACCGCGCGGCCGACGCCCTTCGCCGCCGTACTCGTTCGGACAATCACGGAATGGTCGGCGAGGACATGGCGCATCGTTATCTGCGATCGCAGGGGTGCACCATCGTCGCGCGGAACTATCGAACGCGCTCCGGCTCGGGGGAGATCGACCTGGTGGCGTGGCACGGCGGCGCACTCGTATTCGTCGAAGTGAAGACGCGGGGGAGTGCCGAATTCGGGCCGCCCGATCGCGCCGTGGACGCCGAGAAGCGCGATCACCTTCGCCGGGCCGCACGCGACTATGCGCGGCGGGCCGGCGTGAGTTTCGGAAATACACGCTTCGACATCGTGAGTATTGTGCTCGATCACCCGGCGCGCATCGAGTGGCTGAGAGACGCCTTCCGATAAAGCTATAATCGTGAGTTGTTGACGGCTGTGGATTCCGGAGGTCTTTCAATCGTTGCCCGAACTGCGTAAGGATCCGATTACGGGGCGTTGGGTCATCATCGCCACCGATCGAGCGAAGCGGCCTACGGATTTCGTGAGGCAATCGGTGCCGCCCCCCACCGGCGGCATCTGCCCGTTCGACTACGGGAACGAGCATAAAACTCCCCCCGAGGTTTTGGCTTTCCGCAACAGCGGCGGCCGTGATGAGCCCGGCTGGCGCGTGCGCGTGGTGCCAAACAAATTCCCCGTCCTCGGGATCGAGGGCGACCTCAACCGCGAGGGCGAGGGCATGTACGACAAGATGAACGGCGTGGGCGCCCACGAGGTGGTGATCGAAGCGCCCGATCACGCGATGACGCTTTCCGAAATGCCCGAGCGCCAGATCGAAGAGGTCCTGTGGGCGTTCCGCGAACGCGTCAATGACTTGAAAAAGGACCACCGCTTCCGCTACATCATCCTCTTCAAGAATCACGGAGAGGCCGCCGGGGCGTCGCT
The DNA here is from genome assembly GCA_963796675.1 of Terriglobia bacterium. Lineage (GTDB taxonomy): Bacteria > Acidobacteriota > Terriglobia > Bryobacterales > Bryobacteraceae > CAWCDJ01. The sequence continues at coordinate 799,748 of CAWCMS010000002.1, read as the reverse complement.
CGAGCATCCGCATTCGCAGTTGATCGCGCTGCCGGTGATCCCCAAGCGCGTCAAGGAAGAGGTGGATGGCGCGCGTCTGTTCTACGACATGAAGGAGCGGTGCATCTTCTGCGACATCATCCAGCAGGAGAGCGCTGCCGGCGTGCGGCTGGTGATGGAGACGGACCGCTTCACCGTGCTGGCGCCCTACGCGCCGCGCTTTCCCTTCGAGACCTGGATCCTTCCCAAGCGGCACGACTCCCACTTCGAGAATTCCGACGCTCCGACGCTGCAGAATCTGGCGTGGGTGCTGCGCTCCACGATGCGGAAGATCGATAAGGTGCTGGAGAAGCCGCCCTACAATTTCATTGTGCACAGCGCGCCCGTGCAGGACCCGGAGCTGCCGCACTATCACTGGCATATGGAGATCATTCCGAAGCTGACGAAAGTGGCGGGCTTCGAATGGGGAACGGGTTTCTATATCAACCCGACTCCCCCGGAAGAATCGGCCCGCTTCCTCAGGGACGCAGGATTGGGATAATGGGGAAAGGCGGTTGCACCCGCTTCGGTCCGTCTGGTATAAACGCTAGGCGTTTCTGTACCTGGGCTGGTCAACATGCCTGAAAAGAAGAAGGCCGCTGCAGCAAAGAATGAAGGGATGAGCAAACAACCGGGATCGAAATCAGCCAAGGCCGGGGAGCCGCAGCGGGCCGTATCCCGCGAGGCCGCCGTCGCCGTGGAGCAGCCGCTCGCCAACGCGAAGCAGCTGGCCGCCTTCGAGGCCGCGATGAAGCTCTTTCACGCCCGAAAGCTCAAAGAGGCACGCGAGCAATTTGTACTGGCGGAGGCAGGTCCCGAAAGGGACGTGGCCCAGCGGGCGCAATTGCACATTGCCATGTGCGATCGCCGCCTGGTGCAGGCGCCAGTACAGTTGCAGTCCGCCGAAGAGCATTACAACTACGGCGTGGCGCTGATCAACAGCCGGACCATTGGCGAGGCCCGCAAACATCTGGAAGCCGCGCTCCGCATGGCGCCGGACACGGATCACATCCACTATGCCCTGGCATTGGCGCAAGCCTTGGGGGGCGATATTCCGGGCGCTTTCGAGAACCTGAAGCGCGCCATCGAGCTCGAGCCTCGAAACCGGATCATCGCACGGCAGGACGCCGATTTCGCGCCGCTCGCCAACCAGCCTCCGTTCGACTCCCTGCTTTACCCGGAGAAGAAAGGCTGGTAGGGTACCGGCGCACCACCGCGGGATTCCATGGAAGATCAGTCACCTCTACGGGTGGTCGCCATCGGCGGCGGCACCGGCCTCTCGGCGTTGCTCGAAGGACTCAAGCATTACACCCGGCGCGAAGATCCTTCGGAGCCGCTGGTGGATATTACCGCCATCGTCACCGTCACCGACGACGGCGGCAGCTCCGGCCGCCTGCGCCGCGAGTTCGATGTCCTGCCGCCCGGCGATATCCGCAACTGCATGGTCGCCCTGAGCGAGGATTCCGCGCTACTCTCGCGTCTGTTTCAATACCGCTTTCAAGCCGGCCGCGGGCTGAAGGGCCACAGCTTCGGCAATCTCTTCCTCATGGCCATGACCCAAGTGATGGGCGATTTTCCCGAAGCCGTGCGTACCTCTTCGGAGGTCCTCAAAATTGCCGGCCGCATCTATCCGGCCACGGCATCGAACGTCGTGCTCGAAGCCACGCTCGCAGACGGCGCCAAGGTGATGGGCGAAACCCGCATCAGCCGCAGCCAATCGCGCATCCGCTCGATCCACCTGATTCCGCGCAAGGTCAAGCCTCTGCCGGAGGCCCTCGCCGCCATCGCCGAGGCCGACGTCATCACGCTCGGCCCGGGCTCGCTCTTCACGAGCGTGATTCCGAATCTGCTGGTCGAAGGGATCTCGGCCGCCATTCGCCGCTCGCCGGCGGTCAAGGCCTATTTCGTAAACCTGATGTGGCAGCCGGGCGAGACTGACGAGTTCCGCGCCTCCGATCACGTCCGCGCCATCCACAAGCACGCGCACGGGGCATTCCTCGATTACGCCGTGGTCAATATCCGGCCGATCACTTCGGCGCTCAAGAAACGGTACGCGCGAGAAGCCGCCCTGCCTGTCGAAAACAATATCGACGAGCTGTTCAAGATGGGCTTGAAAGTCGTGGCGGGAAACCTCGTAGGCCGCACGGACCGCGTTCGACACGATCCGGCATCCACCGCCGCGGTGGTGGTGAAACTGGCTCAAGAGGGGCGGCGCCGGCGGCTACAGGCCGCTATGACCGCATAACATAATAGGTAAAAGATGCAGACTCCCGTGACTATCGTCATCCTGGCTGCCGGCCTGGGCACCCGGATGAAATCCCGCAAGGCCAAAGTACTGCACCGCGCCGGAGGCAAGGCGCTCGTCGAGCACGTCGTCGATACCGCACTCCAGTTGACCACCCCGGAACGCATCTTCGTCGTGGTGGGCCACCAGGCGGAGGAAGTGAAGGCGACGATTTCCGTTCCCGGAATCGGCTTCATCGAGCAGAAGGAGCAGCTGGGTACGGGTCATGCCGTCAAGAGCGGCCGCAGCCGGCTTGCCGGGCTCGACGGCTACCTGATGGTGCTCTACGGCGACTGTCCCCTGCTGCGCACCTCGACCCTGCAGCGCCTCATCGACGCCGAGACCCAGGGCCATTCCGCCGCTGTCCTGATGACCGCGATGATGGAAGACCCCACCGGCTACGGACGCGTGATTCATGACACGCGCGGCAACGTGGTCCGCATCGTGGAACAGAAGGCCGCCACTCCGGAAGAGCTCGCCATCCGCGAAGCCAATATGGGGATCTACTGCTTCCGCGCCGATCTCTTCTGGAAGCACGTCGACGAAATCCGCCCCGACAACCCGGCGCGCGAGTTCTACCTCACCGACATGGCCGAGATCCTGACGCGCGCGGGACATAAGGTCGAAGCCATGCGGATCGATGATGAGCGCGAGGCGCTCGGCATCAACACCCGCGTGGAGCTGGCGGAGGTCGACCGCCTCTTCCGCACCCGCAAGGTCAACGAGCTGATGCTGGCGGGCGTGACCATCGAGAAGCCGGAGACGGTGACCATCGATGCCGGCGTCACGATCGGCATGGATACGGTGGTCGAACCCTTCGCGCAGATTCTCGGCCGGACGGCGATCGGCGCCGACTGCCGCATTGGCGCCTGCTCGATCATCGAAGACTCGGAGATTGCCGACGACGTGGAGATCGGGCCGTTCACCATGGTCGGCACCTCGCACATCGAGAGCGGCGCGAAAGCCGGACCGTTCGCGCGTCTGCGCATGGAGAACCATGTGGAATCCGGCGCCCACATCGGCAACTTCGTGGAGCTGAAGAAGACCACGATGCGCGCGGGGGCCAAGGCCAATCACCTGGCATACCTGGGCGACTCCGAGATCGGGCCCAAGGTGAATATCGGCGCCGGCACGATCACCTGCAACTACGACGGCTTCCACAAGCACCCGACCCGCATTGGCGCCGGGGCGTTCATCGGCAGTAACTCGACGCTGGTCGCACCCATCGAGATCGCCGGCGGCGCCTATGTCGCGGCAGGCTCGGTAATCACGGAACCGGTCCCGTCAGATGCCCTGGCGCTTGGCCGCGCGCGCCAAACAATAAAAGAAGGCTGGGCCGCCAAGCGTCGCTCTCTCGGCCGCAAAGGCCAGGTAGGGTAGGCCTCCAGGCCTGCCCCGCTATCACTTTCACTGTTCTCGAAGCGCCTCCACAGGCTCGTTCCGTACCGCCATCCAGCCCGGCGCGACGCAGCCGAGAGCGCCAATCAGCAGGATCGCCGCGGGAGCGGCCGCGAGCGTCAGGACATCCCGCGGCGAGACGCCATAGAGAAGTCCCGCGAGCACCTTGCCGGCCGCCGGAGCCGCCAGCAGACCCGCCGCGGCGCCGATTCCAGCCAGCCGCAAGCCATCCGCAAACACCATCCGCAGTACGCCCGAGCGCGTCGCGCCCAGCGCCAGCCGGATGCCGATCTCGCGGCGCCGCTGTTCCACCGAGTAACTCAGCATGGCGTAAACGCCGATTCCGGCGAGCGCGATCGCGAGCAGGGCGAAGGCTTCGCATAGCCATAGAGTGAAGCGCCGCCCCGCCAGCGCCGCCGCGGCGATCTCGTCCATCGATTGCACCTCTGCCATGGGCAACTCGCGGTCGATCGAGCGCAGTACCGTGCGCACCTCGGGGGCCAGCGCCAGGGGATCGCCGCTGGTGCGTACCGCGGCGCGGACGCGGCCGAACTGTTCCTGCCCCAGCGCCATCCAGAACGCAGGGTGGGCCGCAAGGTCGGCCGGCTGATCGCAAACATCTTCCACCACGCCCACAATCCGGCGCCGCTCGCCCCAGATCCGGGCGTACCGGTCGATCGGATCCGTGTTCGGAAAATAGCGCCGGGCCAGCGCCTCGTTCACCACCACGACCTTCGGAGACTGCGCGTCATCCGCCGCGGTGATGGCTCGCCCGCGAACTACGCGCGTCCCGATGGCATCGAAAAAGCCGGGGCTGGCCGCCTGGTAGCGCGCGGAAACCGCCTCGCCGGGACGCGGAACGTATCCCTCCACCTGGAAATCCGAGTTCTCGTCGTAGCCGGTCCATGGCACGCTGGTCGCAAATCCGGCCGCTTTCACGCCGGGGATTTCCGAGATCCTCCGGATCGACTCGGTGTAGAAAGCCGCCAACCGCGCTCCCTGATAGGCCTTCGAAGGGAATGCCATCTCGAACGTGAGTACTCCCTGCGGCTGAAATCCGTTCGCGCGCTGTCCGAGCGCCTGCGAACTTCGCAGCAGCAGGCCCGCGGCGAAGCAGAGCAGGCAGGCCAGCGCCATCTCCGCCGCCACCAGCGCGCTCCGCAGCCGACGGGAGCGAAAGGAAGACGAGGTGCCGCGCGAATCGTCATGCAAGGCCTCGGCCGGATCGAGCCGGATCTCGCGGAAGACCGCGGCCAGTCCGGCTGCAAAACTGGTACCGAGACCCGCTGCCAGCGCGAAGGCGGCATCCGGCCAGCGCCACACGATTTCGTGCAGCCGCGGAAAATCCGCCGGGAGAATGAAGCGCAGCAGCGGCAGCAGCGCGGCAGCCGCCGCCAGTCCGGCAGCCCCGGCCAGCACGCCGAGCACGAGACTCTCCGACAGCACCGCGCGAACTGTCCGCCACTCGCCGCCGCCGAGCGCGCGACGAATGGCGAGTTCGCGGCGTCGCGCCAGCACTCGCGCGATCGCGAGGCCCGCAGCATTAATCGAGCCCAGCAGCAGCACCAGCGCTCCCGCAGCCATCAGGATCAGGACCGCATTCCGCGATTTGCCGACCACCTCGGCGGCCAGCGGCTCGACGAGCGCATGTTTCTCCTTGTAGAAATCAGGAAACTCGCGCCCCAGGCTCTCCATGATCCGTTCGAGATCCTGCTGCGCCGCCGCCATCGTCACGCCCGGCGCCAGGCGGGCAATCGCATTGGTATAGTGGCAGCCCTTCACGCAGCCATCGTTGGTCGCGGCGCTGAATCGCAGCGGCAGGGGACGCCAGACCGCCACCGTATCGCCCTGAAGGGGAGAGCGGTAGTCGCCGCCGACATGTTCGAACCCGGACGGCGCCACGCCGATGACCATCCAGTTCTCACGGTCGAGCCGCAGGCTCTTGCCGACGATCGATGGATCGCCGTGCAGCCGGCTGCGCCAGAAGGTATCGCTGAGGATGACGACGCGTGACGCTCCAGTCATCTCCTCCGGCTGGAAGTTGCGGCCCAGGGCGGGCGTTACGCCGAGCGTCGGGAAGAAGGTCTCGGAGATGGCCACCGCGGTGACGCGTTCGGCGCGCTCCTCGTGCATGAGCTGCATGTCCTCGCGGGTGTAGAGCGCGATGCCGGCCAGCGTGCGGTTGTCGCGGACATCCTCCAGGTAGTTGTAAATCGAGACCGGAAACTTCGGCTGCGAGCGGCTCTTCTCAAAGATGCGGACCAGACGGTCGGGCTCATGGTAGGGCAGCGGCCGCAACAACACGCCGTAGACCAGGGTGAAGACGAGGGTGCTGACCGCCACCGCGGCCGCCAGCGCTCCGCCCGCCGTGACCAGGAAGCCCGGCCGGTTGCGCAGGGCCGCCCACGCCTGCCGGATGTCCGTCGCCGTGCCGTCGAGCCAGCCCGCGCCGCGTTGATCGCGCACCGCCTCGAGCGAGGCATGCACCGTGCCGGCACGGAGGCGCGCCAGGCGTTCGGCTTCGGACCGCTCCAGGCCGCGACGCACACCGGCCTGGATCTCCATCTCGAGATGAAAACGCAGTTCGGTTTCCGTCTGGCGGTCCAAGGCCCGCCGGCGGACCGGAGAAAGCGCGCGCATCAACAGTTCCCGGAGGTTCATCATGCGGTCATCCTTCCTCGCCGAGCAGCCGCGCCATGATCTCGGACATGCGCAGCCATCCGGCCTTTTCCTTGGCCAGTTGCCGCCTGCCGGCCGCGGTGATTTCGTAGAACCGCGCCCGCCGGTTATTTTCGGTGGTGTCCCACTTCGCCCGCACGAACCCGCGCTGCTCCAGCCGCACCAGCGCCGGATAGAGCGTCCCCATGTTGAGCTGGATCGACCCGGAGGAGGCCTGCTCGAAGCGCGCGGCGATGGCGTAGCCGTGGAGCCGGCCCATCGAGGCGAGCGTCTGCAGGACCATGAGATCGAGCGTACCCTGAAGGATTTCCATCTTCCGCTCCATTAGACGGTCCAATACAGCCTAGGTTAGCTTCGTTTGAATGTCAAATAGAAGAGGAGTGTCAGATCACGAATCCGCCGCTCACATTGATGCACTGGCCGGTCACGAACCGGGCGTCTTCCGAGCACAGGAACGCCACCACATCGGCCACGTCCTCGACGCCCGTCATCCGGCCCAGCGGATGCCGCGCCAATGCCCGTTCGAGTGTCTCGGGATTGGAAAAATGTTCCGCCGTCATATCGGTGGCGACATAGCCCGGCGCCACCGCGTTCACCAGGATCCGCCTGGGCGCCAGCTCGAGCGCCCAGTTACGCGTCAGTGCGTCCACCGCGGCTTTGGCCGCGCCGTACAGACTGCGGCCGCCGGCTACTCCGATCCGTGCGGCCACCGACGACACGTTGACGATGCGGCCGCCGTCATGCAACAGCGGCAGTGCATACTGCGTGACCCAAAACGGCCCCTTCAGGTTCGTATTCAGAATCTCGTCGACCGTCTCTTCCGCCGAGCTCCCGAGCGGCGACCCCTTCCATACTCCGGCATTGTTGATCAGGAAATTGAGCCGCCGCCCGGCGAGTCCGGCGAACATGGCGTCGATTTCCTTCGCTGAACCGATATCGGCCTGCACCAGCGTCACGCTGCGTCCGGTCTCCGCGGCCGTATTCTCCGCCGCCTCCCGATTCCGGTGATAGTGCAGGATCAGGTCCGCGCCGTCGGCCGCCAGCCGCAGTGCAATCGCGCGCCCAATACCGCGTCCGCCGCCGGTCACCAGCGCCGTAGTTCCACCCAGCTTCGACACCGCTCCAGTCTACCTCGTAGGAGAATGAAAGCCATGCCCCCCAAGTTTGCCTCCGGCCTTGCGGCCCTCGTCCTGGCAGCCCTCGCCGCCTGCGCCTCGAAGCCTCCGAGCTACGCTTCCCCGCCCGCGGCCGCCGCCAACCAGCAGCCCGACAAGCTCCTGTTCGATCGCGCGGTGGACGACATCCAGCACCACCGCTACGGGCAGGCTCGCCTGACCCTCCAGACGCTGGTCAACACCTACCCCACCAGCGAGTACCTTCCGCAGGCGCAGCTCGCCATCGCCGATACCTGGTATCGGGAAGACACCGTCAAGAGTCTCGAACAGGCCCGCGCGGGATGCCGCCAGGTTATCCAGCAGTTCCCGCACAGCCCGGCCGCGTCGCAAGCTTCGGAATTAATGACGAGAATCGACCAGGCGCTCGCGAAAAAGGGCCAGTGACTACTGCCCGAGCAGCGTCTGGGCCCGCGTTTCCATCCGGCGCGCTTCGGCCTCGCGATGCAGTTTCCGCAGCAGGATGGCGTAATGGCGCAGTGTCTGCGCTAACGGAGCGGGATCGGCCAAGCCGTCCGCCAGCTTCATCGCCAGCTTGAATTGCCGTTCCGCATCGGTGTTCTCGTCCTGGCCTTCGAGCGCCATAGCCAGGTTGTTCAGGCTCGCCACCGTCGCCTTCTTGCGGAATACCAGCGAGCGCCGGTAGAGCGTCTCCGCCTCGGCAAACTTGTCCTGCGAAGCCAACACCACGGCGAGATTATCGAGCGTCGTCGCCAGTTCCGGATTTTCGCGGCCGATCGCCGCCTCCCAAATCGAGAGCGATCTCCGGTAGAGCGGTTCCGCCTCGGCATAGCGCTTTTCGAGGTAGTAGAGCATGCCCAGACGGTCGAGCCGGGGCGCCACGTTGGGATGGCTCGGGCCGTCCGCGCGTTCCTGAATCGATACGGCCAGACGCAGCGGCGCTTCCGCCGGCGGATAGTTCTGCTGTTCGATGAAGACCGTGGCCAGCGAATCGAGCGGCGGAATCAGGGCCGGATCTTCCGGACCGAGCGTCTTCTTCAGGATTTCGATCGCCCGCCGCAGATTGGGCTCGGCCACCGCGTACCGCTTCTGCGTCAGGTAGAAGTTCGCCAGGTCCAGGCAGTCCTTGGCGAGATCGGGATCCCAGGTGCCCTCGGCCTCAATGCGGATCGAAACCGCCCGCATGTACTGGCGTTCGGCATCGGCGAAGCGGCCCATCGCCGCGTAAAGCGACCCCAGCAGCTTCAAATCGGGAATCAACGCCGGGTTCTGCGGCCCGAGCGCCTTCTCCCGGATCTCGACCGCACGCACATACAGCTTCTCGGCGTCGGTATTCCGCCCCATGGCGCGATATAGCGCCGCCAGGTCGCCGATGGCCGGAAGCAAACCCGGATTTTCCGAGCCGAACTCCTGTTCGCGGGCTTCCAGCGCGCGCCGCAGTAGCGGTTCGGCATCCGCGTACTTGCCCTGGCCGACCAGAGCAACCACTTGGTCGTGCGGAGCAGCGGGATTTTCTTGCGCCAGAGCCAGCCCGGCGAAGCAGATCAGCGCCAGGGCCGGTCCCTTCATCAACTCCAGGATAGTCGAAAGCGAGCTGCGGCGAACCGTTACACCTTCCGTAATTTGGTGACCCGCCCGACCTCGACCCACTCCACCACGAAGATATTGCCCTGGTGGTCAAAGGAGGCGCCGTGCGGGCAGACGAACTTCCCGGGGGTGAAATGGTCCCGGGTCTGCGTCCTGGTCTGCTTCCAGTTGGTCGCCGAGTCGTCGCCCAGGTGTTCGATCACGCGGTTCTCCCGATCAAGCAGCGTGACCCGCGCACCCAGGTCGGGCACCACACAGTCGCCATTCTTGAAGTAGTGGAAGTAGCACGGCAGGTTGGTGCCCGCCACGAAATCGATGTGCTCACCGGCCAGGGTGAACCGCTGAATGCGATTGTTGCCCCGGTCCGCCACCGTCAGGATCGGCGTGTGGCCGCGCATATCCATGATCAGCCCGTGCGGGCAGTCGAGCTTACCGGCCTCCTTGCCCTTCCCACCGAACGTCTTCTGGTATTCGCCCTTGTTGTTGTAGACCAGGATGTAGCTCGAGCCGTACCCATCGCCCACGTAGAGGTCGCCATTCGGGGCGATCGCCAGGTTGGTCGGGCTCCACTTCTGCCGCTTGCCGTCCGGACCGGGCTTATAGGCTTCCGACTGTTCCGGGTAGCCGGTCGAATATACTTCTTCGCCATTGAGCGTGGCCTTCACGATGACGCCGCGCTTGGTGTCGCACAGGTAGAGGAACTCGGTGCTGCCCTCCTTGCGGATGTGCAGGCCGTGTGCCCCGCCCTTGAACTCCTTGCCCCAGGACTTGATGAACTTTCCCTTGTGGTCGAAGACCACCATCGAGTCCGAGCTCTCGCTTGCCGCGTTCACCGTATGGTGCACATAGATGCGGCCCTGCGAGTCTTCCACCACACCGTGCGTATTGCCGTATTTGATGTCGGCCGGCAGATCGCCCCAGTCGTGGTGCGCTTCATAGACGTGCTCCCCGCTGCCCAGAACAGGGAGTTTGGTTCCGGCCTTGTCCGCCGCGCCCAGGATGATGGGCGAAAGCGCGGCGGCCCCTCGCAAAAAGTCGCGCCGTTTCATGCGGAGAATCATATCATGTACACATGACCAGACGAACCGCGTTCCAGGCAGCCGCAGGCCTCGCGCTGGCCTCTGCCGCCCGGCCCCTCTCCGCAGCAGGTGCAGGACGGTTGAAGCAATCCGTCGCGCGCTGGTGCTTCGGTAAGATTCCCCTCGATGACTTCTGCCGCCAGTGCGCCGAAATCGGCCTCAGCGGCATCGACCTTGTCGAGCCCGAAGACTGGCCCACCATTCGCAAGTATGGGCTTGTCCCCACCGTCACCAGCGGAAAGGCGAAGATTCCCGATGGCTGGAATCGGAAGGAAAGTCATGACCGCCTGGCGGCCGAAATCATCGAGCGCATCCAGGGCGCCGAAGCCGCCAAGGTACCCAACGTCATCACCTTCAGCGGCAACCGCGCTGGCATGGGCGACGAAGAGGGCAAGGAGAACACCATCATCGGCCTGCGCCGCGTGAAGAAGGTGGCCGAGGATCACGGCGTCACCATCGTGCTCGAACTGCTCAACAGCAAGGTGAACCACAAGGACTACATGTGCGACCACACCGCCTGGGGCGTGGACGTGGTCAAAGCGGTGGACTCCCCTCGCGTCAAATTGCTCTACGACATCTACCACATGCAGATTATGGAGGGCGACATCATCCGCACCATCCGCGACAACTTCCAGTACCTCGGCCATTTCCACACCGGCGGCGTCCCCGGGCGCCACGAGCTCGACGACACCCAGGAACTGCAGTGGCGCACCGTCGCCAAGGCCATCGCCGACCTCAATTTCCAGGGCTTCTTCGCGCACGAGTTCGTCCCCGTTCGCGACCCCATGACGTCGCTCAAGCAGGCCGTCGACCTGTGCAACGTGTAGGCGTGTTACATTACGGCGGATCGAGGTGACTCGTGTTCGGAGCGATTGAAGCCGGAGGTACCAAGTTCATTTGCGGGGTCGGGACGGGGCCCGATGACCTCGAGGCCGTCCACATCCCGACCACTACGCCCGGCGAGACTGTCGGAGCGTGCATTGAACACCTCGGACATTACAACCTGCAGGCCGTCGGGATCGCCTCCTTCGGCCCTTTGAACCTGCGGAACGGGCACATCACCTCCACTCCGAAAGCCGGATGGACGGATTTCGACATCGCCGGCACCATCGGCCGCGCGCTCCACGTGGTGGTCGGCTATGACACCGACGTCAACGGCGCGGCCCTCGGCGAAGCCCGCTGGGGAGCCGCCCAGGATCTGACGGACTTCCTCTACCTGACCATCGGGACCGGCATCGGCGGCGGCGCCATATCGAACGGCCAGCTGGTCCACGGTATGCTTCACCCGGAGATGGGCCACATCCGGATTCCGCACGACCCGGTGCGCGATCCGTTTCCCGGCATCTGTCCTTACCATGGCGATTGCCTGGAAGGTCTCGCCAGCGGCCCGGCCGTGCAGGCGCGCTGGGGAGTCCCCGGCAGCGACTACCAGCCGGATCATCCGGCGTGGAAACTCGAGGCCCACTACCTGGCGCTCGGCTTGGCGAACTGGGTCTGCACCTTATCGCCCGAAGCGCATCGTGATGGGCGGCGGCGTCATGCAGCAACGGCCGCTTGTTCACCCATGATCCGGGAAGATCTGGCCTGTCTCCTGAACGGCTACATCCGCTCGCACGAGATCCTCGAAGGCCTCGACACCTATGTCGTTCCCCCGATGTTAGGCTCCCGTTCCGGTGTCTTAGGGGCGTTGGTCCTGGCCGAAAAGTCGTCGGTGGGATAGGTCCTGGTTTATCTCCGGCCGCTGTCAGGCAGTGGCGATATCGGCCCTTGGTAGTCGATGGCGAGCCTGTCAATCAGTTTGTGGTGGTCGTGTCCTTTGGGAAGAACGGAAGGGTAAAATAGGCAGCTTTTTGCCAACTTTTTCGCCCGTTCTTCGTATTAAGAATTAATGGCTCGTCTGTGGCTCGATCTCCGCTTTGCCCTGCGCAATCTGCGCCGGAGCCCGCTTTTTACCCTGGTGGCGGTCGCCTCGCTCGCACTCGGCATCGGCGCCAACACCGCCATCTTCACCCTGATCGACCAGCTCATGCTGCGCCTGCTGCCCGTGCGCGACCCGGGCCAGCTCGTCATGATCTGGTCCACCGGGCCGCATATGGGCAACAACCGCGGCACCCGAGCTTCCTCTTACCCGATGTATGAGGACTACCAGCGCCACGCGCCGGCCTTTTCCTACGTCTTCTGCCGCTACGAGACGCCGCTTTCCATCAGCTTCAACGGCCGTACCGAGCGCGTGAACGCCGAACTCGTCTCCGGCAACTACTTTCAGGCGCTGGGCGTCCAGCCCGCAGCCGGGCGCGTCTTCACCCCGCAGCAGGACGACCGCGTCTACAAGGGCGCCCCCTCCGTCGTCCTCAGCTACCCGTACTGGATGTCCCGTTTCTCGGGCGACCCCAACGTGATCGGCAGCAAGATCCTGGTCAACGACTACCCCATGACCGTCGTCGGCGTCTCCGCCGCGGGCTTCCTCGGGCTCGACCCCGCGCACGCCCCGCAGATCCGCGTGCCCATCCAGATGAAGCCGCTGATGACGCCCGGCTGGGACGCCATCGGCGACCGCCGCAGCCAGTGGATCCAGATGTTCGCCCGCATGAAGCCCGGCTATACCGTGGCCTCCGCCCAGGCCTCGCTCCAGCCCCTGTTCCACCAGATTCTGCGTGGATGAGCTCGGCGCGGGCCGAAATGCGCGACACCAACGACTACTACCGCAAGCACTTCCTCGCCCGCCAGGTCCGCATGGAACCCGCGGCCGGCGGGCTTTTCCCAGACGCGGCAATCCTACGCGACGGCCCTGGTGGTCCTGATGTGCATGGTCGGATTGGTGCTGATGATCGCCTGCTTCAACGTGGCGAACCTGCTGATCGCCCGCGCGGTGGCGCGCCAGAAGGAGCTCGCGGTCCGCCTGGCCGTCGGCGCCTCCCGCGGACAGGTGGTGGTGCAACTGTTGATCGAAAGCCTGCTGCTTTCCGCCGCCGGTGCGCTCGCCGGCCTTTTGCTCTCCACCGCCATCATCCGCCTGCTGCTCGGCTTCCTCCCCACCGGCGACTCGCCCCTCATGCTGCGCGCCGAGCCGGATCTCCGCATTCTGGCCTTCAACGCCGCCCTGGCCGTGCTCACCGGGCTGCTCTTCGGCCTGGTGCCCGCGCTGCAATCCCGCCGCGTGGATCTGTGGAGCGCCCTTAAGGACGTGACCGGCGCGGTCGTGGGCGGCGGCGGTTCCGCTCATCTCCGCAAGGGCCTGGTGGTGGCGCAGGTGGCGTTCTCCTTCCTGCTTCTCGCCGGCGCCGGGCTGTTCGTCAAGACGCTCGCCAATCTCAAGGAAACCAACTCCGGCTTCCGAGACATCGACAACCTGGTCACCTTCCAGGTGGATCCCGCCCTCAACGGCTACGACACACCGCGCATCCAGGAGTTCTACCGGCGCCTCCTCGACGACATCCGCGCCGTGCCCGGCGTCAAATCGGCCGCCTATGCCATGGTGCCGGTCCTCAGCGGCGACGAGTGGGACTCCACCATGTCGGTGGAAGGCCACCGCATCAAGGACGGCGAAGATATGCAGGCCTTCATGAACGGCATCTCCACCGACTACTGGAAGACCATGGGGGTGCCGCTCCTCGCTGGCCGCGATTTCGATGACCGCGAGCGCGGCGACAAGTTCACGGCCGCGATCGTCAACCGCAAATTCGCCACCCATTTCTTCGGGAATGAGAACCCCATCGGCCGCCACATCGGGTTCGGCAGCGGTCCCAAGACGAAACTCAATATCGAAATCATCGGCGTCACCGAAGATTCGCTCTACGAGGGTCCGCGCGAAGGCGTCCACCGCCAGGTCTTCGCCCCGTACGCGGAATCCGACTTTCCGCCGGAGTGGCCTTCTATGTCCGGACTCGCGCTCGACTCCAAGTCCATGTTCGGCGATTCTCCGCGACAAGGTTCGGACCGTCGACCCCGCCATGCCGGTCTACGACATGACGACCCTCGAAAGCCAGCTCGACGACACCCTCAGCACCGAGCGCCTGATCGCCGCTCTCTCGGCCGCCTTTGGCGCGCTGGCAACCCTGCTCGCCGCGCTCGGACTCTACGGCGTGCTCGCCTTCGTGGTGGCGCGCCGCACCAAGGAGATCGGCCTGCGAATGGCGCTCGGAGCTTCAGCGCGGCAGCGTCATCTGGATGGTGTTGCGGGAAGCCTTGACGCTTCTTGGCGTTGGCCTGGCCGTCGGCGTGCCGGCGGCGTTTCTGCTGAGCCGCTACGTCTCCTCGCAGTTGTTCGGCGTCAAACCTACAGACGTCTGGACCACCGCCGCCGCGCTGGTCATCCTGGCCGCCGTCGCCGCCGGAGCCGGCTTCCTTCCGGCCCGCCGCGCCAGCACGATCGACCCGATCCAGGCCCTGCGATACGAATAGCCGCGCCAAAATAGGCGTACTAGAACAATCCGCACTCGCGCCCGAAGGCTGCCGTCTGTTACCGTAGCGTGCATCGTCCTCGGTTGGTAATGAAGGCACGACTTCGTTCGCTGGTTCAGTTCCTTGGTAAGGGAGACGCCAGGGTGGCCGCGGTGTTTGCGCCCACATCGTCAACGGCCCATCAGGCGGTGCTCCATCTTCGCGGCGGTGCGCCGGACGTGCCGGTCTTTCTTTATTGCCTGGAAGACCCCGCCCCCAAGACTGCGGCTCTTTGCGAACGCGTTCGCAGCGGACACGGCTCCGTCGGCCTCTTTATCCAGGCCCAGCGCGATCTGTGGCCGCGGCGCGTTGCCCTCTCTGTCGCCGCCTGGACCGGCGATCACGGCCGGTGGCTGCTCAAACTTGCGCCTTTTCTCACGCCGCCCTTCCGGGCACTCCTGCTGAATTCCAACGGCGATTTCTTCCGCGGCTCGCCAGGCCCGATCCTGCGCCACACCTGGAACCGCCTGAGCGGCGCGCTCCGTGGCTCGGTCCTCGGAACCTTCCGCGGTATCGTCCGGCACATCCAGCAACGGTGCGTCGATTTCATCTGGCCTTACCTGCTTTGGATCGCCGCCCGGCTGCTGCCCGTCGGCTATCTCCACTGCCGCCTCTTTGAACGTCTGCACGGGGAGCAGTCTCTGACCCTGACGTCGCGATCCGCCTCCGGAGCCGGCATCGCCGTGTTCCGGCAACAGGGTGTCGGGTGGCCCCATGGCCGCCTCGAGCGCTTCGCCCGCTCCACCACCGCGCGCTGGATCCTCTGGCAATCCGGCTCCGGCGTGACGATCGCGCCGCCCTTTGACGAACCCGAGACATTCGCCTTCTCCGCACAAGAGCACTTTCGCGCGTGGAAGCCCGTCCTCTTTCCCGCTGCTCCCTTTCGCGCGCTGCAACCGGGAGAAGCGGCACAGGTAGGCGCCCCTCTTTCCAATACCATCCTGGTCGACCGTGCCAAGCTCCTGATGCTTGGGGTGCCGCGCTGTCAATTCGCGGCGACTGCCTGGATGATCCTCTTCTGGAAGGCCGCAGCCGCCGGATGGCGCTCCTACAGCCTCGGCCGCGGTGGAGCTCCCTCGGAGCAGCCCGACTCCCCGATCCAGGAGACCGACTTCTTTCTGCGGACAGCGTTCGACCGCGGATTGCGCCGGCTGGGTCCCCGCGAACCCGCCATGAACCGCGGCGCCGCCGCCTTCTCGGCGCACCATCGCGGGCACACCGGCGGAGAGAGTGGCGACCGCCTCCGCGTACTGCTCGTCTCTCCCTTTCTTCCCTACCCGCTTTCCCACGGCGGGGCCGTCCGGATCTTCAACCTCTGCCGGGACCTCGCCCCACAGGTCGATTTCTGCCTCATCGCTCTGCGCGAGCACGGCGAAACCGTCGACTATGACAAACTGCACGAGGTCTTCGAACAGGTCCACATCGTCGATATCGATGAGCGGGCTGTACGGGACCCCTCTCTACCCGAACAGGTGCGCGGCCATCACTCTGCCGTCCTCGAAGCTCTGATCGCGCGCCTTGCCGACACCTGGCGGCCCGACCTCCTGCAAATCGAATACACTCACATGGCGGCATTCCGCACGGCCGCCCCACAGATCCCCGCCATCCTGGTGGAACACGACCTCACCTTGGCGCTTTACCGGCAATTGGCCGAGGCCTCTCGCTCCGCGAAGGCCCGAGCCGAGTACCAACGCTGGCACGCGTTTGAGCGCCGCTGGCTCGCAGCCTACGACGCCGTGTGGACCGTCTCCGGCGACGACCGTCTCGCCGCCATCCGCGAAAGAGGCCGCGACCCCGGTGCGATCTTCGAGATTCCGAATGGCGTCGATACGGACCGCTTCCTTCCGTCCGGCGCGGGCGGCCTCGAAATCCTCTACGTCGGATCGTTTCGCCACCTGCCCAATATTCTCGGCTTCGAAAAGCTGCGCCGGGAAGTGATGCCGAAAGTCTGGGAGGCCTTTCCGGAAGCTGTCCTGCGGGTGGTGGCCGGCCCGCGGCACGAGCACTTCTGGCAACGCTTCGCGCCCTCTGCTCCGCTCGCCGGCCTCGACCCCCGCATCGAAATCTCGGGCTTCGTCGAGGACCTCAGGCCGTTCTACGCCACCGCCGGCGCCGTTGCCGTGCCTCTAGCGATCTCCGCGGGCACCAATATCAAGGTATTGGAAGCCATGGCGTGCGGGAAAGCGATCGTCTCAACTCCAGAAGGGTGCGCCGGACTCGGGCTCGAACCGGGCCGCGAAGTCCTCGTCGTTTCGAATTGGGAAGAATTTGCGGCGGCCACCTGCCGCCTGCTGTGTGAACCGGCACTGCGCAACCGCCTCGGACACGAGGCTCGCCGCACTGCCGAACTGCGTTTCAGTTGGGAGGCCATCGCGGCAAGCGCCTTCGAAAGCTACCAGTCACTCACCGGGTCCCGCGTCCGCGTCTTCGCCGCCGGCGACTAACCACGTTCGGTGCGGCGTCCGAGAACCGTGGCGCCGCGCACCCCGAGCTCCGCGTGTTGCACGTGGATCTGGTTGTACACGTCCTTGACCCCGGCGACGGACTCCGCCACGTCTTCAGCCAGATGCTTCGAGCGCCGGTCTTCCACCATGCCGCTCAGAGTCACCTCGCCCTGCTTCACCACGACTTCGACGTCGGTGGCGTCGATTCCCGGGTGCTCGGTAAGCCGCTCGTTGATGTCCTCCCAGATCCGTTCGTCCGACCGGACGTAGTTCTTCGGCCCGCGGCCGGCATAGCGTCCGGCATATCCAGGCGAATGCCAGACGCCCCAACCATCGCCGTACCGCGGGAAATCTCCACGAGGGCGCCCTTCGCCGCGATGCCATTCCGAGGGCACCCGATCTTCGCGGCCCGACTCTTCGTGCTCGTGCCAATCGCGGCCCCGGTCCGAATCCCAGCGGCTGACACTGCGTTCCCGATCCCAATCCCTGCGGTCTGCCATGGCTTTCCCTCCACTCATGCTATAGGGCGGCCGCCGCATCCCGCTGTGCAATATCCCCCGGCCGCACGCGAACCCGTGCCGCGCCGCACACCCTGGGCGAATGGGCCTCGGCCCTCTGGCCCCAAAGATCCTATTGACTTCGCTGTGGCAAGTCATCAATCTGTAAGGTAGCGAGGTGTTTATGAAGGCGCTTAGGGTAGCTGGAATTCTGGCGGGGACGCTCGCGTTGGCCGCCGGTTCCGTGTTAGCGCAGTCAGTCATCGGAGCGAAGTCGGGAGTGGTAAATTACATCGAGGGGTCCGTTTACCTCGCCGACAAGCCCCTCGAAATACAACCCGCTCAATTCCCCGAAATCAAGGAAAACGCTGTCCTCCGCACTGAAGAAGGGCGCGCCGAGATCCTCCTTCCCCCTGGCGTCGTCATGCGGATAGGGGAAAATACCTCGTTCCGCCTGATCAGCAACCGGCTGATCGATACCCGCCTTGAACTGCTCACCGGATCGGCGGTCATCGAGGCCGATGAGATCGGCAAAGAAACGCACGTCACGGTGGTCGCCAAGGATGCCACCATCAGCCTGGCCAAGGTCGGCCTGTACCGGTTCGATATGCAGCCGGCACGCCTGAAAGTCTTCAAAGGCGAGGCCGATGTGCAGATCGGCACGGAAAATTCAGAGGTCACGGGCGGCAAGATGCTGACGTTGGGAAGCACACTCGCCTCGGCCGAAAAGTTCGACGCCGACCAGACGGATAGCCTGGACCACTGGAGCCGGCGTCGCGGCGAGATGATGGCAATGTCCAACGTCTCCGCGGCCAACCGCGCCCGTACCGGCGGCTGGCAGCAGGATCCGTGCGCCGGTGTCTATACCCGCTCTCTCGGTTCGTGGGGGTATAACCCCTACTACGGCCTAGGAACCTACATTCCATGCACCGGGTCGATTTACAGCCCGTACGGCTTCCAGTTCTGGAGCCCGCTGGCTGTCTACCAGGCGTTCTTTGCCCCCAGACCGGTTTTCATGCCCTCTCCGGGCGGCGGGTTCGGCGGCCCCGGCTACAACTCGATGCGCACGACATCCTCGGGATATTCCGGCACCATGTCGTCAGTCAGGTCGGCCGCCCCAGCACCCGCGGCCACTTCGAGCGCCGGATCCACGGCGGCATCCGCCGGGGCGGGAGCCTCGGTCGGACATGGCTCCGGTGGCGGCGGCGGCCGCGGTCATTAACCGCCGATTTATCAAAAAATTACAGAGCCGGGCTTGGTCCAGCCAAGTCCGGTTTTTTTAAATGTCTGTGGAAATTAGATTGCGGCGCGAAGAGGCCGATACCGCCGGCTGGCCCGCATCGCGATGAGTTCCGCGACCTTACCCAGCAGATTCGGCAGGTTCTCGGCATACACCGCGAAGTGCTGCGCTGCTGAACGGGTACGCCGTTTCGCGCTCTCGTAGGAGGTGATCAGCGCAGTCGCCGGCCGGTAGTCCTTCACTCTGGCGTAAGCCAGTACGTTCCGCCCGGCGGACGGGGATCCGATCAGCGAATCAGTCAAAACCAGTTCGTACTGACCGGCATCCAGCATCGCCAGAGCCTCGGCCGCGTTGGAGGCGGCATCCACGAAATAGCCTCCGGCTTCCAGGATGGTTTTCAGAGCCAGGCGCGACGCTAAATCGCCGTGGACCAGCAGGACTCGCGCGAGTTCGATCCGGCCGGCACTCGGATCTCTACGCAACGACTTCGGAAGTCTGCTCATCTAGTCTAGCTATACTCTACTCGAAGTTCCCAAAATTGCAGCCGTAAAGTTTTGTAAGAAAAGATGCAGATTCTTTCAAATCTTGAGCTTGGGGTATTTTGCACGCATCCAGTCGACGAACGTCTCGGGCGCCGCCATGGTGGAGAGCCGCCCCTGCCGGACCAGTGCCCAGTCGTCGAACTTGCCCGATTGCTTGATTTCTCCCAGCGGCACGGCGGGCTCGATCCTCCCGGCGTACTCCAGGTCGACCACGGCCGACTTGGAATTCTTCGGGTCGTCGCGGGGCTCCGACCGGACCGTCGCGAGTCCGACCACACCCGACACGCCGCCGCTATGGTAGACGAAGACCCGGTCGCCGGGACGCATCTCACGAATCGCGCGAACCGCCTGCGGATTAGTGACGCCGTCCCATGCAGTCTTGCGCTCGCGTTCCAGGTCGTCGATCGAATAGGTATCGGGATCCGTTTTCGCGAGGAAGTAACGCATGAGAATCAGTGTCGCATGGTAGTACACTAGAGCGTTACATGCCCCTGCAACTGACCCATGAGGAGATCGCGCCCGGCACGGTTGCCGTAACATTAGCGGGCAAACTGATGATGGGGCCGGACGGCGAACAGATTGTCGGACTCGTGGACCAGTTGCTCGGCGAAGGCAAGCGCATCATCATCTTCGACCTCAGCGGCGTGACTGTCATCGACAGCACCGGCATCGGCCGCTTCATCGCCAGTTACAACAAGATCGTGACCGCCGGCGGCGAAATGCGCATGGCTGGCGCCACCGGCCACCTGTTTCATTCCTTCAAAGTCAGTCTACTGGACCAGGTCTTCCCGTTCTATCCCACCATCGAAGACGCCGCGCGCGGCTGATCGAACCTAACGAAAATTCTCCAGCAGCACGAGATTGGTTTCGCCCTGGTCGGTTTTGGGGTACAACAGGTATTTCCCATCGGGCGACACCGAAAAGTTGTTGACCCCGTCGGAGTGGAACACCACGGCTGTATCCTTTTTGGCGAAGTCGTAAAAGGAAACCGCCGGGCCACGGTTGCCGCCGAGCTCGAGATAATAGACGCCGTTCTTCGCCACTTCGATGCCTCCCCAAAACATGCCTCGCGACGGCAGAAAGGCCTCTTCCGCCTGGCCGCCCGTGGCCGGTACCTTCCAGATTGCACGGCGGAAACGGAAGTAGACGGTCTTGCCGTCCGGAGAGAGCGATGGAGTCCCCGCCCCGAAGTCTTTGGTCAGCGGTTCCGGATTCCCACCGTTCGCTGCCGCCATCCAGAGCTGTCCGTGGGATTGGTAGTAGATGTGCTTGCCGTCCGAGGAAATGGCGCCTCCGGTGGCGTCCGCCACCAGGCGCTTCGGAGCCGCACCCGCCGCCGCGGCCACCAGGTATAGATCCGTGCCCTGATCGCCGCTGGCATCGAAGACGATCGAGTTGCCGTCGGCCGACCACCGCAGGCGGCGGATTTGCGGGCCACCGAGATGGGTGACAGCGACACGATTTCCGCCTTCGGCATCGCTGATCCAGATCTCGTCCGAGCCGGTCTGGCTGGAAACATCGGCGATCTTCTTGCCGTCGGGCGAGTATACCGGGAAACTCTCGCGGCCGCGTGAGTGGATCACTGGCCTCTGGTCCGCATCCGCGCCGGCAGCCTCGTTGATCCGTGCCCGCCAGATCGACGACACCGTGGCGCTTTCGGAAAACGCGAGGCGGTTGCCCGCCGGCGCCACTGCCGGATTCTCGGCCTGCCGTCCAGCGACCGAAATCTCCCGCGGCGCGCCGCCGTAACCGGGAACCCGCAATAACCGGAATCCATTGCCGAAGCGGTTGGCCGCGTACAAGAGGTCGCGCGAATCCCGCGTCCACGAGATGCCGCGAATCGGCCGGTCGTCGAAAGTCAGCCGGCGGGCGGCACCACCCGACAGATCGCTCAGGAAGATGTCGGCGCCATCGGTGCCGCTCGCACGCACAAACGCGAGCGCCGTACCGTCCGGCGCCACCGCGGGAGTGGAGTCGCCTTCGCTACCCTCGGGGGGAGTCGTGAGCCGCTTGGACTCGCCCCCCGCCATCGGAACCACCGCCAGAAAACCCGGTTGCTTCTCCTGCACCTCGACCACAATCAGCGACCGGCCATCCGGCGTCCATGCCACCCCAGGCTCCGGCTGCGGCTCCGCCGCACTCGCCGGAAACGCGATCACCTGCTGCTCACTGCCGCCATCGACGCCGGTGACGAAATAGACCGTCCGGCCCTCTTCCAGCCGCGTGAAGGCAATTTTGGACCCGTCCGGAGACCATACCGGGCCGATGTCACTGCCCTCCCCCGAGGTCAATTGCCGCGGCACATCGGCGGTCACGGTCCGCACCCAGATGTGAAACGGCTCGACCTTCGACCCGCTCCGCGCGCTGTAGGCGATCCGCTGCCCGTCGGGCGCAAACGCCGGGTACGCCTTGGTGCCGTTCTCCTGGGAGAGCGCCACGCGCTTTTGCTGCGCGGGCGGGCCACCAGCCAGCCGTCCCAGAATCGTGACCAGTCCGCCTACCGAGCACAATGCAAACGCGAGCAGCACCGCGGGACGCTTGAAAAAAGAGCGGGAAGCCATGGTTGTTCGTATTATCGCAGGGTGCGGCCGCGCACCCTCCAGAGGCCAAGACGCACGGCAGCGGCAGAATGTTCCGCCGCCCGTTTTGGGGATCACCGGCCTGCCCGGCAACAGTTACAATGAAATTTCGACCACATGAAGTCCTATTTTGTCCTCACTACGGCAGCGGCGGCCCTGCTCATGCTCGTTTCGTGCAAACACGCGCCGCCTGCCGGAGTGGCCGCCGAAGTGAACGGCCATTCGATTACCTACGCCGAACTCGACAAGTATTACCAGACCCAGCAGCAGCAGGCGCCCGAGGGCTCGAGCGAAGACCTCGTGCAATCGCAGAAGCTGGAGCTGCTCAATAGCCTGATCACGAATGAGATCATGCTGCAGCGCGCGGAAAAGATGGGCCTCTCGGCCGTCGATGCCGACGTCGATACCGAGCTCAATAAGATGAAGGCTCCCTACACCAAGGAAGACTTCGAGAAGCAACTGGCCGCGCGGCACATGACGGTGGACGATCTGCGCGCCCAGCTCCGCCGTGAGCTGACGGTGAACAAGCTGATCAATAAAGAGATCACCTCGCACATCAGCATCACCGATTCCGATGTAAAGGCCTTCTACGACGCCAACAAGGCCAGCTTCAACCTGCCCGAGCCGCAGATTCACATTGCCCAAATCGTCGTGACTCCCTTTCCGGATCCGAATGTCCGCAATCTGAAAAACAGCAAGGCGCAGAACGAGACCGAAGCCAAGACGAAGATTTACGACCTTGCCGGACGCCTGCAGCGCGGCGAGGATTTCCAGATGCTCGCGCAGAATTACTCCGAAGATCCCAACACTGCCCCTAACGGCGGCGATATGGGCTTCATCCCCGCGTCGAATCTGGAAAAGGCGAGTCCCGACCTGAAGCGGCTGATCGATTCCCTGCAACCCGGCGGGATATCCCCGCCCTTCAAAACGCAGGATGGCTACCGGATTCTGAAAGTGATTTCGCGCGAACCCGCCGGCCAGCGCGATCTGCAGGATCCGCGCGTGCAGCAGAACATCCGCGAGACGCTGCTCAATCGGAAGGACCAGTTACTCCGCGCGGCGTATTATGAGGTGGCCCGCAACAGTGCGAAGGTCGAGAACTACCTGGCCCGCAGCATCGTCGAAAACTCCGGAGGAAAGACCAAATAGGTTTTTTCTCTGCGGCTCGGCGTCTCGGCGGTGAGAATTGCTTTCGCCTGCCTAGTGGATCCGGCCCATTTCGTAGACGTAAATGGTGTGTTCCATCGTGCCGGTCTTGGCATGGACAACCGATTCCGGCTTCCAGCCCTTGATCGGAAACTGGTTCGACACCACCCGCGCACCCGGCTTCAAATACTTCTCCAGGTTCGGACGGAGCCG
The DNA here is from genome assembly GCA_963796675.1 of Terriglobia bacterium. Taxonomy (GTDB): domain Bacteria; phylum Acidobacteriota; class Terriglobia; order Bryobacterales; family Bryobacteraceae; genus CAWCDJ01. The sequence continues at coordinate 776,469 of CAWCMS010000002.1, read as the reverse complement.
CTCGTTGGAACTGGTGAGAAAGAACATCGTCACTACCGTCGCCGGACTCAGGTCCACGCGAAAGACGCTGTCCTCGATGATGCGAGCGCGATCCTGAATCCCCAGGGAGCGAATTTTCTGCTCCGCCTTGCGGCACAGATCGGGCTGGAACTCCACTCCCACGGCGTGCGCGCCGAACCGCTGAACCGCCGTGATCACGACCCGGCCGTCACCGCTGCCCAAGTCGTAGACCGTATCGTCGTGGGTCACCCGTCCGGCATCCAGCATCCGCTCCACGATGGATTGTGGAGTGGGAATATCCGGTCCTAAATTCTCGAAGGGGTTCCACTTGTTCTGTGCGAATCCCGGGAGGGAGGCGGAAACAACCAGCAGCGCGATGGGGACGACTCGCATACCATTTACTGGGACGCGGCAGGGGCGCCGGACGTTCTACTGAACTTCGATTTTACGATACGAGTGATGATTTCCGTCCATGAAAAAAACAAGTCTCGCGGACGGCTGATCGTAAATTCCGAACCCTTCGCGGCTTTCACGGCGTTGCCAATTGCATCACGCCAAGGATTTACCTGAGGGTTCAGGTTGTAGTTCATATAGAACACCGGTGTTTTGACGTCCGCAAGCTGCTTCAGGGTTTCATCGGAAAGCCCTGAATCCAACATTACTTTGGGACCCGCAAAAATCACCGCGTCGGGCGGCTGCTTGTCGGCCATCAACTCCTTGGTGATCAGGTTCCCTAGGAACTCCGAATCGCCGTGTTTCTGGCTCAGTTGCTTTAAATCGACAGTGCCCAGGTTGAGCGACTTCAGCGCCTTTCCGAGGGCCGGGAAATCGATCTGGGAAGCCGCGTCCTCGCGATAGATCACGCGCTGTTCCTGCATATTGAACGCGACAATCGAAAACCGCGTAATCCGCGGCTCCCGCGCGATATTCCGCAAAATGGAAAGCAGCGCGTTTAAGTCGAGAGGCTGCAGGGTCGCCGCGCCGGAATCCTGCGGAGCGAAATTGACCACCACTTTCACGTTCAGCGGCTCGTTCCGTACCGCCCGCTCGACCGGAGGCTCCTGCTTGAATGGCTCGGCATCCGACACCCGGATCACGTCAGGCGTGATATCGAGGGCCATCTGCTTGTCCTTCGGCGGCAGGCTCGCCTCGATGTCCCAATTGTTCGAGCAGACGCGCTCGGCGCGGTCCCGCATCAGCCAATCGATGTGGTATTTGCCCTCTCCGACATCGAACGCGCCCTGCAGGTACGCGGGGCCGCCGGCATCCTCCGCGATCGGAGGCACCGCGATGTGCTGCGAAAAATAGACCGCGTCGTCCTCGCGTCCCTCGGGAACCACGCGGAACACCATCGTCAGCAGATTCTCCGACCCGGCCAGTTCTCTCAGGGGAATCGTGACTTCGTAACCGGCGTGAAATTTGAGGTCGAAACCCAGTTCGGGCTTCACCGGAGTCACCGTGCAAGGGAGATCTTTGCGCACTTCCTGCGCTTCGAGCACAGATGCATCGGAATTGAAGAGGTGAACCGCGCCGCCGGGAATCGCTACAGGCATGAGTTCCTGCGCCGGAACAGCCACGGGAACCGCCGCCAACACCGCGTAGACAAACCACGCGGAAGGGATGCTGGAGAATCTCTCCGTAGACTTCGGCATCGCCATTGCCGCAAGCACCTTTGATTCCAACACCCGGGACCCTACCATGGCTTGATTAGGTATTATGGCTCAAATTTCGCGGATCGCAACCGGGAAAGCCACGATAGCCGTACCTTAGACCGCACCCGCCGCGCGCCGCTTCAAGCGGTAGCGGCCGATATAGTTCGCGCCGGCCGGCGCAGGCTCGAGTGGCTGCTGGGCATGGATCTCCGCCAGCATACTGTTCACTTGGATACCCGATGAGTCGAATCCGTACGCTTCCAGTGCGTGCCGGACTGCCTCGAGCTGCCCGGCGTAGGCCGGAAACTCGACGAGTGTAGCGGATTCCGACTCCTCGTGCTGGTCGGGATACCGGTACACCATAACGGCATCGTGGTAGATTTGCGGGTTAATCGGAAAGTTTACCTGTGACAGGGACTCGAGCAAAAGCTCCAGTTCGCGCGGGTCCACACAGATCGATACGGAAACCAGTTCACCTTCTCGTCCGGACAGCGACGAGTCGGAGTCAGCGATTGGGGGCCAGACGCTCATTAATCCTCCAGCATCCGGCGACGACGGTCCGATTCCAACAAAAAACCCTGGAGCCCAAAGGCGCCAGGGTCGAAATGTTCTGAACAGACCGACTCGCCTTTAGCACTTTTTTTCGTGGTTGCAATTAGCCGGGCGCAGCAGCCCTAAATCAATCCACGTCAACCCCAACATACCACCTGCAAAATCGGAAGGCAATAGAATTCCTGGGAGGCGGCTTCGTGTATGCTGTAGTCCAATATGAGGACGCTTGCACTCACTCTGCTCGCCGCGGCCGCACTTTTCGGCCAGGCCATGCAGCCACCCCATACTCATTTGAAAGTCGGGGATTCAGCCCCTGACTTCACTCTTCGCTCCACAGCCGGCGAGATGGTAAAACTTTCCGATTTCCGCGGAAAGAGCGTCGTCGTGCTGGCTTTCTATCCCGCCGCGTTCACCGGTGGTTGAACCAAGGAATTTCAGGCATACCAGGCTGGTATTGCAAAATTCAACGAATCGGGCACTAAGGTCTTCGGAATCAGTACGGATAACACCCCATCCCAGGCGGAGTTCGCCGCCAAGAACAATATCACCGTTCCCATGCTGAGCGACTTTGCCAAACGCGAAGTCTCGGCTGCGTACGGAGTGCTGATCCCCGCGGCGGGAGTGGCGAACCGGGCAACCTTCGTCATCGACCGGGAAGGAAAAATTACCTACATCGAGGAGGGCAAAACGGCGATCGACCCGACGGGCGCATCCGACGCCTGCAGCCGCGCCGCGCACCGGAAACAGTAGCGCATCAGCCGGGGCAGATTTCGGTCAACTCGAGGCGGAGGACGGTCCCGCATTTTGCGCAGACGATCTGCCCGTCTTCCGTCTGATAGACGGCGGTGGAATCGCACCGCGCGCAGGCCGCCGTCGCGTCCGCGGCCTCCGGGAGCGGCTCCGGCGGGATTACGCCGGAGACCGTCTTTCCCGTCGCCACGGTGACCGGCTCGAAGGTGGTCCCGCACTCCGAACAGACATGATTGAAACAGCAGTTCGGAGTGCAGCTATAGGACACGTCCTTCGAGCCGCAGGTCGGACAGGCGATTTCGAGTTTCCGCGTCGTCAAGGCTTCGGCTTCTCGTTCTGGGTGCCGAAAAAGGCGGGATCGAGCGTCACGCCGGCCTTCTTCTGCAGGTCGTCGAGCTCCTTGCGCGCCATTTCAGGACGCAGACGGCGTTCGATTTCGGGCTTGGCTTCTTCGAAACTCTTGGACCGCTTTTCGTCCACTTTGATGAGGTGATAGCCGAAAGGCGTCTTAACGGGCGGGCTGAGTTCACCCACGCTGAGTTTGAAGGCGGCCTCATCGAAGGGCGGGACCATCTGGTTGTGACGGAAGAAATTCAGGTCGCCGCCGTGGCTGGCGGTCTGGGTGTCGTCCGATTCCTGGGATGCAAGACTGGCGAAATCGGCGCCATCGACCAGCTTCTTGCGCACCTCCTGGGCCTTGGTAAGGGCCTCTTCTTCGGTCAGGTCCTTCTCACCAGGCTTAACGGCCAGCGGCGACCCCTTGAAGCGGATCAGGATGTGGCGGGCGTGAATCTCTTCGAAATCGGCCTTGTGGTCGTCGTAATACTTGTGGACTTCGGCGTCGTCCAGCTTGAGGTCCTTGTTCATCTGCTGATAGGTCAGGCCTGCCAGAATGTTGGCCGCCTGAAATGAGACCTGTGCCTTGTAGCCAGGCTCTTCATCGACATGGCGCCGCTTGCCTTCCTGCACCAGGGTCAACACCTGGGCATAGCTGTCGGCGAACTGCTTGCGGCCGGCCAGCGTATGCATTTGCGACTGATACTGGGCCGGGAGGGCGGCGACGATCTGGTCGAACTCGGCGGCCGTGATCTTGGTATCGCCTACGCTCAGGACCACGGTATCGGGCGGCACCACCGGAAGGCTCGGGGCGCCATTCTCGAGCTTGAGGGTAAATGGGGCCTTCGGGGCTGCCTCTGCCGGTTTGGGCGGAGGCGGAGTCTGGGCCAGCAGACACGCCGCCGGACACACCAACAGAAAACTGCGGAAAAACGTCATTTTTCTATCATACCGTGGGCAGGCCGTTATCCGGCCGGCTCGACCACCGCGGACATCGAGCCTTTCGAACGCGGCAGCCGCCAGTCGGCGCCGTAGGAGTGAATCTGGTCGCGGGCGAATTCGGCTTCCCGCAGCTCGCAGATGATCAGCACCGTGCGGCCGCATCGGTCCACTTCTTCCGCATGACGGTACGCCTGCTCGAGCGTGAAGATGAAAATCTTCTGCAGCATCTCGATCACGTAGTCGTAGGTGTGGTCGTTGTCATCCAGCAGGACGACGCGGAACAGAGGAACTTTCTCCTCGCGCTCGGATATCTCGATGTCGGGCGAGACGACAGGATTCGACACAGCTTACGACCAGTATCCGCCATTTCGCGCCACAATGGGAGTAGTCCCCATGAGAGATCCGGTCTACCTGGACTATCACGCCACCACTCCCATGGACCCGCGCGTCCTGGAGGCCATGCTGCCCTACTTTGGCCCCAAATTCGGAAACGCCGCCAGCCGCGCCCACCGTTTCGGATGGGAAGCCGAAAAGGCGGTAGAAGCCGCGCGCCGGCGCATCGCCGAATTGGCGGGAGCCGCCGCCCGCGAGATCGTTTTTACCAGCGGTGCCACCGAATCCAACAACCTGGCTCTGAAAGGCGTCAAAGTCGCCCATATCGTCACCCTGGCGACCGAACACCGGGCCGTGCTCGACCCGGCCAAACGCGCCGCACCACGGCTGACGGTGCTCAACCCGCGCCCCGACGGGCTAATCGATCTCGACCAGCTCCGCGGCGCAATCCGCCCGGAGCCGACGCTGGTCAGCGTAATGTGGGCCAACAATGAGATCGGCGTCATCCAGCCCATCGCCGAAATTGCCGCGATCTGCCGCGAGACCGGCGCGCTCTTTCATTCGGATGCGGCCCAGGCCTTCGGCAAGGTCCCGGTCAGCGTGGAGCACGTCGACCTGATGTCCTTCAGCGCCCATAAGCTATACGGACCCAAGGGGATCGGGGCGTTGTACGTACGCCGAAAGAAGATCCGGCTGGAGCCGCAGATGGATGGCGGCGGACACGAGTCCGGTATGCGCTCGGGCACCCTGAACGTCCCGGGAATCGTGGGATTCGGCCAGGCGTGCGCGCTCTGCGGGCGGGAGATGGCGGAAGAAGCGGCGCGGGTCGGCGGGCTGCGTGACCGGATGCTGGTCCGCCTGCGGCAGGAACTCGAAGGCGTCGGCGTCAACGGGCCGCTCGATTGCCGGCTGCCCGGCAATCTGAACGTCTATTTCGGCGGGGTAGATGCCGAGATGCTGTTGCTGACCATGCCGGAGATCGCGCTCTCGACGGGCTCGGCCTGCAGCTCCGGCACCCCCGAGCCGAGCCACGTTCTGCGGGCTCTGGGGATCTCGCAAGACCGTGCCAGATCGTCGCTGCGCATCGGTCTGGGCCGGTTCACCACCGAAGAGGAGGTGAATTATACCGTTGGGCGGCTGGCGGAGTCGGTGCGCAAGCTACGGGCAGTTTCACCCGTGCTATAATCGTTCAGTCTTTCCTGTTCGCAAAGACCCCAGAATTTCTATGCCTAAGCTGAAGACTCACAAAGGTGCGTCCAAGCGGTTCAAGAAAACCGGCACGGGCAAGGTGGTTCGCAACCACGCGTTCGGCCGGCATATCCTGACCTCGAAACCGCACAAACGCAAGAAGAAGCTGCATCAGAGCGTGGTCGCGGACGCCGCCGACCAGCCCGCTTTGAAGCGAATGCTCCCCTATTAGGGTGAGCGCATTGCGCGGACGGAGCGCGTGGCACGTGCCCGCACCGCCAATAAATTGACTCGATTGATTTCAAGGAGAAACGAAACGTGCCCAGAGTTAAACGTGGAACCCACCGCCGGGCATCCCGGAAAAAGACGCTGCATCAGGCGTCGGGCTATTTTCTAACCAAGAGCAAACTTTACCGCGCAGCACAGGAAGCCGTCGAACGTGGCCTGAAATTCGCCTACGTCGGCCGCAAGAACAAGAAGCGCGATTACCGCGCCCTGTGGATCGTGCGTATTAATGCCTCCTGCCGGGAAGCCGGCATTTCCTACAGCAAGTTCCTGCACGGCTTGAAAGCCGCCGGGCTCGACCTGAACCGCAAGGTTCTGGCCGACGTGGCGCTTCACGACGATGCCGCTTTCCGCCAGTTGGTGGAATCGGCCAAGGCCGCGCTCGATAAGGCATGAGTCCGATGAGCGCCCCCGAACTGGAAATCGACTCCCTGGCCAGCCTGGAAGACCGGATCCAGCAAGCGATTCAACTGGTGAACCGGCTGCGTCGGGAGAAGGAAGCCGCGCTGGAAGAGGCCGCCACGGCAAAAGAAGAGGCGGCCCGCTTGTCCGACGAAGTGAAGGTGCTCCAGAGCGAGCGGAAACAGGTCCGCTCGCGCATTGAAAAGCTACTGGGGCAGATCGATCAGTTGAGCGCCGGTTAAACCGGCGGGCGGAATAGCCGGTGGAGAGCAGCACACCCGACAAGCAGCTCGTTCAAGTCATCATCCTGAGCCAGGCTTATAAGCTGCGGGTCAGCGGAGATCCACGCGAGGTCGAGCAGGTCGCGGCCAGCGTCAATGACCTGATGCTCTCCATCGCCGCCAAAGCCCCGAATGCCGATTCCACGCGAATCGCCGTGATGGCCTGCCTGCATCTGGCCGATCAGCTCCGCATTCTCAAACACGACCTCGACCTGCTGAAGACCCGTGTGGACCGCAAGTCGGAGGAGTTCGCAGGCCTGCTCGAGCAATTGCTCGACGCCGCGGGAGGCCGTCCCGAATGACGCGCGCGGTAGCGTGTCTTTTGCTGGGAGTGACCATGGCGGCAGCGGCCGATTATGCTTCGGAAATCTCGGTTTGGCGCCAGTCGCGCCTGCAATCCCTACAGGCGGATGGCGGTTGGTTGAGCCTGGCCGGACTTTCCTGGCTGCACGAAGGGGATAACTCCTTTGGCCGTGACGCGTCGAACCAGATCGTACTTCCCGACGGTCCGCCGCACGCCGGCGCTTTTCATCTGAAAAACGGCGAAGTGACGGTCACGCTGGATGGCGCGACGCGCAAAGTTGCCCACGACTCGGGCGATCGCGTGAAGGCCGGCCGTGTCAACATGCAACTGATTCTCCGCGGCGGCCGCTATGGCATTCGCCTGCGGGACCCGGAGAGCGAAGCCCGCCGCCATTTTCATGGGATTGAATCGTTTCCGGCAAGCGAAGCCTGGCGGATCACTGCCCGCTTCGTGGCGGAGCCCCGCAAAATTCCGATTCTGAACATCCTCGGCCAGACCGAGGAAAGCGAATGCCCGGGCTACGCAGTCTTCGACATCCACGGCAAGGAATACCGCCTTTATCCGATCTTCGAAGAGCCGGGAGCGAAGGAACTGTTCTACATCTTCCGCGACCAAACCACCGGCAAGGAAACCTACGGCGCCGGGAGGTTCTTCTATTCAGCACTTCCCGAAAACGGCCACGTGGTGCTGGATTTCAACAAAGCATACAACCCGCCTTGTGCCTTCACGCCTTACGCTACCTGCCCGCTGCCGCCCAAGGAAAACCGGCTAGATGTAAGAATCGAAGCCGGCGAGAAGAAGTACCACTAGACGGCGGGCGACGCCCGCGAGAAACCCAGGAACTGTTCCAAGCCGGCCACCGAACTGCGCATGGCCAGCAAACTGCGGTCGCTCGATTCCGAGTAGCTCCCGATCTTCGAGATTACGTCCGGGTGCAGTTTGAAAAACAATTTGACGATTTCCGGGTCGCGCCAGCCCCGATCGGTTTCTTCCTCCAATAATGTCAGCGCCTCTTTGGGCGCAAAGGCTCGCTTGTAAGGCCGCGGGCTGACCAGCGCATCGTAGATGTCAGCCACCTGTAGAATACGCGCCAGCAGGGGAATCTGATCCCCCACCAGGCCGTCCGGATAACCGCTGCCATCCCAGCGCTCATGATGGTGCCGGATGATCGGCAGCACCGGCGCAAGCGACTTCAAATGCCGGCAGATTTCTTCGCCGCGAACCGCATGGCTCCGCATGATCACCCACTCCGACGCGGTCAACCGGCCCGGTTTGAACAGAATCGAGTCCGGAATCCCCACTTTGCCCACATCATGCAGATAGCCGCCGCGATAGAGAGCCAGCAGGCTGGCCAGTTCGAGCCCCATGGCATAACCCAGGCTCACACCGATTAACGCCAGGCGCTCGCAGTGCCCCGCGGTCTGGCTGTCGCGCTGTTCCACCGCCTGCGCCAGGGCAAACAGGATCTCTTCCGTCTCATTGACTTCGTATTCGGGCGGCGAACTACGTCCGTTCGACGCGGAGGGGCTTTCGGCGATGCGGGAAGCCCGGCAGTTTCCGTTGTGCCGGTAGTGCCGGTCGATTTCGGAAACGCTCGTGAATGTACTAGCGGACCGGTCCATAAGCGGTTCATGATACCTATCGGCTTCGTACCGAAAAACACGAGAGGGCTAAGGCAAAATACTCCGGGAGTTTAGTGCCGGACGACCGTTACGGCCCTCCAGGAAGAGTTGCCGGCTGCATCGTAAGCCCGAATCGTCACGACGTTCGTCCCTACATAAACCGGAACGCTGGCGCTCCAGGCCGTGGTTCCCGAGGCCGTACCGGCATCGCCGTTGCTCGTGCTCCAGGTCACCCTGGCGACACCCACGTTGTCCGACGCCGTGCCGCTGAACGCGATCGACGCCGAGAAGGCCGATACGATGGTCGACCCCGGCGAAATGATCGCGAGCGCCGGCGCGATGTGATCGGTCGAGGTCGGAGTCGTGGGTCCCGTGGGAGTGGTGGTCGTTGTCGTAGTGGTTGTCGGGGTGCCTGATGTGTCAGGCGGCTTCAAAGCCGGACCGCTCGGATCGCCACCGGACGGCGTGCCTGTAGTCGTGGGCGGACCGAGCGTCGGTCCGGACGCAGTCGTGGTGGTGGTCGTATCGGTGGAGCCCGGATCGCCCGAGCCGCTCAGCGCCGCGCCGTAGAGCGCCTGGATGCCGGCAATATCGTCTTCCGTTAGAGCGGTATTGACCTTGTAATACGGATACATCACTGCACCCGGCATATCGGAATGGCCGAGGCCCAGCGCGTGGCCGGTCTCATGCAAGACCACCGAATACAAGTCTGTGCCGGAGCCTACGCCCCAGGGCTCGTCCGCATCCAGGTGCATGTCGCCCGCGATCGATTCGGCGTTCATCGGCGCCGGGTAGAATGTGTGGGCCAGCGTGCCGCCCGGTCCGTCGAATGGATAGTTGTCGCCGTGCGCGCCACGGGCGAACAGGATTGCGATGGTCCGGGCAGCGGTCGCCGTCTGGGCGGCGGTAAGTTGGATCGGTGCATAACGCTCCCACTCTTGAAAGGCGCGCAGCACTTCGCTTTCGACTGTGGCGGCATCGAGTTTCTCGGTCAGCGTCTGGAAGTAATATTGCAGCGACACGATGCCGGAGGAATCTTTGCTCCATCCCGATGAAGCCAGAACGTAATCCGCGATCGGACCGGCCTCGGTGAGCGCGCCGGCGCAGCCTGCGACCGCGGCCCCGGTAATCAGATCGGCAGACGCCGGCAGAATGTAGCTCACTTCGTCAGCCCCAGCCAGCATGACCAGTTGGGAGTAGCTGCCCGAGACCACCAACTGGTTCTCCAGCAGGTAGGGACTCGGAATCAGATCGAGGCCCGCACTCTGTATCAGGCTGCGGGCGTAGACCATATCGACGTCGCTATGAAAGATCGCGATGTAGGCGGAGGAGAGCGACGCCGCCAGTTGCGGACTGAGCTTGTCCGTGGCGTCGAGCGGACCGGTCCAATCGACGTTCAAGCCGCTGAGGTCGGCATCCTCCCGGCCGGAGACCATCAGGGTATTGTCGGGAACGTACCCGATGATCCGGATACCTCTTTGGGTCAGAGCATCGCGAATGGTCTGATCGGGGTAGGAGCGGAACTCGATGAGAAAATGGCCGCGTGCTCCCGCTTTGGGATGGCGCGAGGCGAACGTCCGCGCCCGCGGTGTAAAGGTGCGGACCTTCAATCGGATCGATTCCTGGGCGTGAACGGAGGGGATCCACATGATGCAGGCGAACAGTGCCAGCCGCAATAGTCGTCTCATCTCTGTTTCTCTTTTCGGGCGGTTGAGAGGATTTCCAGGCGGGGAACACTAGTAATTCACACGGATGAACCGAGGTTTTTGTCTTATTCTGGCGCTGAGCGCGTGTCTGGCTCGCTCGCAGCCCGTGGTTTACCACATCGAGACGGTGGCGGGAAGCGATAGCCTTGGCGATGGCGGCAAGGCGCTGAACGCACAGATCGGAACCATTCAGGGCGTGGCCGTCGACCGGTCCGGCAACCTTTATATTTCCGATACCGATCATCACCGCGTCCGGAAAGTCTGGAACACCGGCATCATCACGACCCTTGCAGGCACGGGCACGGCGGGATTTTCCGGCGACGGCGGACCGGCCGCCAAGGCTCAACTGAATCTGCCCTACGGGGTCGCGGTGGATGCTTCCGGGAATGTCTATATCGCCGACCTTGGAAACCAGCGGGTGCGAAGGGTGGCGCCGGACGGAACCATCGCTACCGTGGCCGGCACAGGCGACGCGGGATATTCGGGCGACGGCAGCGCGGCCACCCTGGCCAAGCTGCATACGCCGCGCAACGTGGCGGTGGATGCGTCGGGCAACCTCTACATTTCCGAGTTCGAAGGCCACCGCGTGCGCAAAGTGGCGTCGAACGGCACCATCACGACCTTCGCGGGCAATGGCATTGCAGGCTACCGCGGCGATGGCGGTCCCGCTACCGCCGCGCAACTCGGGTATCCGGCGGGCCTCGCGGCCGGCAGCGATGGAGCTGTTTACATTGCCGATTCCGGGAACAACCGCATCCGCAAGGTGTCCCAGGGCGTCATTTCGACCGTGCTCGGCGGCACTTCCGGCACCACGCTCGCCACCCCGATCGCGGTGGCGGCGGACTGGGCCGGCAATCTCTACGTAGCCGACAGCAGCTTCGTGGTGCGGGTCTACACGCCCGCCGGCATCTGGAGCAATTTTGCGGGCACCGGCGCGCAGGGCTTCTCGGGAGACGGCGCGGAGGCCTCCCAGGCGCTCCTGATGCAGCCCCGGGACCTTGCCGTGAGCGCGACCACGGGACTCTACATCGCCGACGGCGTGCGGCTGCGACAAGTGGATTCGACAGGCGCGATCCACACGCTGGCGGGCGATGCCTACCTGCATGCCGTGGGCGATGGGGGAGCCGCGACCGCGGCAATCCTGAATCAGCCCGCGTCGGTCGCGCTCGACGGCACCGGCAACCTCTACATCGCCGACCCTGGCACCGAGCGCGTACGCCAGGTACGCGTAGACGGAACCATCGCCACACTAACGGGCAACGGCAGTGCGGGAAGTTCCGGCGATGGCGGCGCGGCGGCCGCGGCTTTGGTCAATACGCCCATGGGGGTCGCGGTCGACCCCATCGGAAACGTCGCGATCGCCGACAGCTACAACCATCGCATCCGGCAGGTCGGAACGGCCGGAGGCATCGCCACCATCGTGGGGACAGGGAAGAGCGGAACCGGCGAGGACTCGATGCCGGCGCTCCAGACCCAATTGCGCGCCCCGCACGGCGTCTGTTTCGACCGCTCCGGCATCCTCTATATCGCCGACACCGCCAACCACCGGATTCTCCGCCTGACTCCCGCGGGGATGGTGGAGACGGCAGCCGGCAACGCTTCTGCCGGAGCCTCGGGCGATGGCGGACCGGCGCTCTATGCGCAGCTCAACCAGCCATCCGCCTGCTCCCTCGATTCGGCGGGCGATCTGTTCATCGCCGACACTCTGAACCGTCGCATCCGCAAAGTCACGCCGGACGGAACCATTTCGACGGCGGCCGGGACTGGCGACGCGGGAAATACCGGCGATGGCGGGGCGGCCACCGCCGCGCGTCTGCAGCAGCCGGCAGGAGTGGCGGTGGACGATAACGGCAATATCTTCATCTCCGATACCGGCAATCACAGCATCCGCCAGGTGACCGCCGACGGCACGATTCGCACCATCGCGGGTCAGGGCGCGGCCGGGTATTCGGGCGACGGAGGGCCGGCCACCGCCGCCATGCTCCATAGTCCCGAAGGCGTGGTGCTCGACGGCGCGGGAGACCTCTACTTCGCCGATTCGGGCAATCAGCGGGTACGGCGTCTGGTGCCACAGTCCGCGACCGTGTCGGCTCCAATCGTGACGGCGCCGGTCGCGCTCTCAGCGGTCAACGCCGCCAGTACACAGCAGGGCGCCGTGGCGCCGGGCGAAATTCTGACGATTTACGGCTCGGCTCTCGGACCGGTGGCGGGAATTTCCGCCTCCTTCGACAGCAACGGCGCGCTGCCCGCGGCCCTGAGCGGAACCGAAGTGCATTTCGACGGCATCGCTGCTCCCATCTATTACACCCAGGCGGGCCAAGTGAATGTGCAGGTGCCTTATAGCATCAGCGGCCAGTCGATCACCCAGGTGGTAGCCTCTTACCAGGGCGCCACCGTCGGGACGCTGGACCTGGACGTCACCGATGCCTCCCCGGCGCTTTTCCCGGTTGTCTTCAATCAGGACGGCACGATCAATTCGGCAGCAGCCCCCGCGGCTCGAGGTACGATCGTCACCCTTTTCGCCACAGGCGAGGGGATGACGAACGGTCCCAACCTCGCCGGCCGGGCGGCAGCCGCACCGTACCCGTCACCGAGACTGCCGGCGAGCCTGACGATCGGCGGAATCGCGGCAGATCTCCTCTACGGCGGCAGTGCGCCGGGCCTGGCGGGAACGATGCAGGTGAACGCGCGCGTGCCGGGGGCATTTCTCGCGCCCGGCAGCGTCGCGGCGCAGCTTCAGGTGGGAAGTAAGGTGTCGCCCGCGCTCACGATCTGGATCCAGTAGGGCTGCTATTCTGAGACGGAATGCGGCCCATTGCCCTTACGATTGCCGGATCGGACCCTAGCGGCGGAGCGGGCATCCAGGCGGATCTGAAGACTTTCCATCAGTTCGGGGTCTATGGCGAGGCGGTCATTACCCTGCTCACGGTGCAGAACACCATGCGGGTATCGCGAGTCGAGGTGATGCCGCCGGAACTGGTGATCGAACAACTGGAGGCGGTGCTCGAAGACATTCCGCCGGGCGCGGCCAAGACGGGAGCGCTCGGATCGGCGGCGATGGTGCGGGCAGTGGCGCGTGCCGCCGCGAGCTTCCGCTTTCCTCTGGTGGTGGACCCGGTGATGGTGAGCAAACATGGGCTTCCCCTGCTGCCGGAAGACGCGGTGGAGACGATCCGCCGGGAGCTGCTGCCGCACGCGGCGCTGGTCACTCCGAACGTTCCGGAGGCCGAGGCGCTCGCCGGCATGGCGATCCGCAGCCGGGACGAGATGCGCCGGGCAGCCGCGAACATCTACGCGCTCGGCGCGAAGGCGGTGCTGATCAAGGGCGGCCACGCCCAGGGAGACGCCACCGACCTGTTGTTCCACGGATCGGAGTACCGCGAGTTCCCTGCCCCGCGCGTGGAAACACCGCACACGCACGGCACCGGCTGCACCTACTCGGCGGCGATCGCCGCGGGGCTGGCATCCTGCCTCGGCCTCGAGGAATCCGTCGCGCAGGCGAAGGCGTTTATCACCGAAGCGATCCGCACGAATCCGGGCCTCGGCCACGGCTGCGGCCCGGTCAATCATTTTGTAGGCTAGTCGAATTCGACGACTGCGGCGGCCTGTTCGGCGCCCACGCGGCCGGCGGCAATGTGGGCTCTGAAGTAGTTCTCGGCTTTCACCGGCGCACCAGCCAGACGGCGCAGCATCGAGATCTGGCCGATGTGGGTCAATGCATCGGCGACGGGCCCCTGGAAGAGCTTGCCGGCGGGAAAGCCAGGTGCCACACCGGAAGACAGACGTTGGTCGAATGCCTCGAGCCCGGCAAAAAAGCGCGCGGTGCCTTCCTCCCAGGAAACGACCGGCGAGTTGCGCCAGACATGTTGCCCGTCGGCCAACGCAACGGCCCAATCGAGAAGATCGCCGATGTGGGCCAGGATTTCCCCCGGCGATCGGGTGCTGGGCGCCACGCGAAAACTGGAAAAATCGGCTGGAGCGCCACGCAACGCCTTGCCGCCCCGATAGGCCAAAGTGGCAACCGTGTGCCGGAGCATTTCAATTCCTTCATCCGCCATAGCCACAATCTTACCGGGAGTCAGACAAATTCGCGCGACGCACGTCTATTTTTGGGGTTCAATAGGGAACATGAAGCTCGCCGGTGGTGCAGTCGTTTTGTCCCTGCTCGCGGTTTTGCCGTTAAGCGCCCAGTTTTCCGGACGCGTAACGGGTTCTGTAGCCGACACTTCCGGCGCGGCGGTCCCCAGCGCGGAGATCAATCTCTATCTCGCCGGCGGCAAGCGGCCGCTGCTTTCCGTAAAGACCTCCTCCGACGGCCTCTACCATTTCATCGGCGTCCGGCCGGCCGACTACGATCTCTCAATCGGCGCCAAGGGTTTCGTTACCGCCGTCATCCGGAACATCACGGTGGATGCCGCCCGCGAGATCTCGGTCCCGGCCGTGAAGCTGCAACTGGCCACGGTCAGCCAATCCGTCGAAGTCTCGGCCGAGACGGGCACGGTCGAGACCAGCAGCTCCGAAATCTCCAGCACGATCAGCACGGACCAGATCCGCAATCTCCCGATCCTCGACCGCGACCCGCTGGCGGTCCTGCAGACGCAGCCGGGCGTCGTTTACAACGGCAATTCGTACACGGTGATCAACGGCCTGCGGACTTCGTATTCCGACGTCACGCTCGACGGCATCAACATCCAGGACAACTACATTCGCGACAACGCTCTGGACTATACGCCGAACAAGCTGCTGTTGGGGCAGGTCCGGCAGATGACGCTGGTCTCTTCGAACGGCAATGCGGCATCCTTCGGCGGCGCCACGGAGACCGCATTTTCGACTCCTTCCGGCACCAATCAATTCCACGGCGAGGCGCTCTGGTACAACCGGAACAACGCATTCGCGGCCAACGACTGGTTCAACAACCAGTCTGGGATCGCGACGCCGTTTCTCAATCAAAACCAGCTCGGCGGATCGATCGGCGGCCCCATCCGCACGGACAAGCTGTTCTTCTACACCAACTACGAGGCCGTCCGCGACCATCAGGAAGTCCCGGTCACCGACACCGTGCTGACTCCTTCGGCACGCAGCGGCGTCTTCTCATACAACACGACGGCTGGAACTACGCGCTCGGTCAACCTGCTGACCACGCGCGGCATCACGATCGACCCGGTAATGCAGGGCCTGCTCGATCAGGTGCCCACCACCATTAACAGTTCGCTGGTGGGCGACGGGCTGAATACCGGCGGCTACCGGTTCAACCAGCGGGATAACGAAATCCGCGACAATGTCACCCTCAAGCTCGACTACAACCTTTCCACCAGGCACGCGATCAGCGGGTCATATCTTTGGAACCGCGATAACTCCGACCGCCCCGATACCGAAAACGATTACTCCAAGGTACCCAAGGTCTATAATCCGACGCACTCGAACTTACTGGCGGTCTCCTGGCGGTATACTCCGGGCGGAAGACTTACCAACGAAGTCCGCGCCGGCTTCAACCTGACTTATGGTTACTTTCTGAGCTCGCAGCAGTTCGGACCTTATCTGCTTACCGGCACGCTTTACTCCGATCCCGTGAACGAGTTTCTGCCGCAGGGGCGCAATACCAATACCTATTCTCTTTCCGACGACGCCGCATACCAGCGCGGTAACCACTATATCCAGTTTGGATTCCACGGGCAGAGAGTCATGGTGCGATCCTTCGATGCTTCGGGCACCGAGCCGACCTACAGCCTGGCAATGGGCAGCGGTCAGGACGCGCTGACCCGCGGCAACCTGACGGGCGTCAGCAATACCGACCTTGCGACAGCCAACTCGTTGCTGGCCACGCTCGGCGGTTATGTCGACGGCTACAGCCAGAACTTCAACGTCACCAGCAAGACTTCAGGCTTCGTGCCGGGCTCCGGGTATGTACGGCACTTCCGCTTTGACGATTACAGCCTCTACGCACAGGATAAGTGGAAGGCTACGCGGCGCCTGACCGTCACGATCGGGCTGCGGTGGCAACTGCCCGGCGTGGCAGGGGAGCGCGACGGCCTCGAACTGGCGCCGGTGATGACCGGCACCGCCGTGCAGACGCTGCTTTCGAATGCGACGCTCAACTTCACGCGATAGCTGGTACCACCGGACACTGAAGGACTTCGCGCCCAACGTGGGCTTTGCCTGGGATGTTTTCGGCGACGGCCGCACGTCGATTCGCGGCGCTTACTCCATCAGCTATGTCAACGACCAGGAATTGATCGCTCCCGAGAACATGCTGGAGGCCGACGCCGGCCTTCAATCCACGTCAGCCACGACCGGTCTCTCCGACCGGGTGGCCACCGGGCTGACTCCCATCTGCGGTCCCCACCTACCAGGTGCCGATCCAAACGTCGACAAACTACGCGAACGACCCCTTCAATGTCGTTACGATGGTCGACCCCAATCTGCACCGGCCCTATGTGCAGCAGTACAGTTTCGGAATCCAGCACGAGTTCCTGAACACGGTTATCGAAGCGCGCTATGTGGGGAACCACGTGGTCGGCGCCTACCGCGCGTTCGACTTCAACCAGGTGAACATCGAAAGCAACGGCTTCCTGTCCGACTTTCTCCGCGCCCGCAGTAATGCCTTCCTGGCGCAGACGGCAGGACGCGGCTTCAACCCGAGCTTCAATGCGAGCGTCCCGGGAAGCCAACCGCTTACCGTCTTCCCGCTGCTTTACCAGGGTGGCATGCTCAATGACAGCGACATCCGCAACCTGATCCAGACCGGCGAGCCGGGCGAACTGGCGACGCTCTATCAGACCAATGGGCTGAACGGCTCGGTGAACTTCTTCGCCAACCCGAACGCGATCGCCGCCGACATGTTGACGAACTACTCCAGCTCGAGTTACAACTCGCTGCAGCTTGCGGTCCGCCACCGGCTCCGGCATGGCGTGAGCTTCGAGGCGAACTACACATTCGGCAAGGTACTGAGCGACGGCGATGGCGACCTGCAAACCCGCTTCCAGGCGTTTCTCGACTTCAACAACCCCGGCCTGGAGCGCTCCCGCGCCAACTTCGACCTCAACCATATGATCAAAGCCGACGGCTACTGGGACCTGCCGTTCTTCAAGAAGAACCGAGTCCTGGGCGGCTGGATCTTTGGCGACGTGATGGTGTGGCAATCGGGCGCGCCGTTCTCGATCCTTTCCGAGCGCGGCACGCTGAACCGCGAGGCGCGGTCGTATTACAACACGGCCACTACCGCGCTCACACAGTCGCAGCTTTCGAAAATCGTCGGCTTCCAGATGACCGCGAACGGTCCGATGATCGTCGATGCGTCCGCGATTAATCAGGCAGACGGCACCGGCGTGGTTGCCGATGGCGATACTCCGTTCACCGGACAGGCGTTCTTCAACCCCGGGCCCGGCACGGTCGGCACGCTGCAGCGGCGGTACTTCTCGGGGCCATGGACCTTCAACATGGACATGAGCCTGATGAAGACCATCGCAATCACCGAGCGCCACAACCTGCAACTCCGGATGGACGCGTTCAACGCTTTCAATCACGCCACGTTCTGGGTGGGCGACCAGAACATCAACGACCCCACCTTCGGCGTGATCAGTTCGATGTTCTACAGTCCGCGCGTGCTCGAGTTCGGCGCCACGTACCGGTTTTAAACGTTGTGGCGCGGCCGCTCTTTGCGTACGAAGTCAGTGTCCTGCCGCGGCTCGCCGTCGCATTCGATGGCGATGGTGGTGACCGGGTCGTCGGGCGCAGCGGCAGGGAGTCCCGTGAAGCGCACGCGGAATTCGTCCTGCACCACCTTCAATTCTTTGCCCGTGGCGAGCAGCCGGGCCGATTTGACCTTCGTCTTCATGCCGCCGATGGTGGCGGTTTCGCCGGGCCAGAAATGGTTGTGCATGTAGAGCGTATTGCCGTTGCGCGTGAAGCCGGCGTAGTTGGAGCGCCGCGGCTGGCACTTCTCGGTCTGGTAGATCGACTGGCCGTTGCGGTCCATCCACTTGCCGACGGAGGTCATGATCCGGACCGATTCCTCGGGAATCGAGCCGTCGGGCTTGGGGCCGATATTCAATAGATAATTTCCGGTGTCGCGGGCACAGGTGATCAGATTGCGGACCACCGTCTTCGGCGATTTCCAATCGTCATCGGTCTTCTGGAAGCCCCAACTGTCGTTCATCGTCATGCAGGATTCCCAGGCGCGGTTGTTTTCGGCCTGGATGCGCTGTTCGGGGGTGGCGAAATCGCCTTCCAGCTTGTTGCGATTGTTGACGATGATTTCAGGCTGCAGCTTGAAGACCATCTCGTTCATCTTTTCCGATTCCCAGCCGGCGGCATCGAGCGGCCAAGCCACGTCATACCAGAGGACGTCGATCTTGCCGTAGTTCGACATCAGTTCATGGATCAAGCCGTGGGTGTAGTCGACGAAGCGGCGGCGGGCCTGTTCATCGGTGGCGCAGCGGGCGCCGTCGGGATGGTGCCAGTCCATCAGGGAGTAGTAAAAGCCGACACGGAGGCCTTCGGCACGGGCTGCTTCGACGTACTCGCGGACCAGGTCGCGGCCGGGACCCTGCTTGCTGGCGCAGTAATTGGTGAGTTTGGTGTCGAAATTACAGAAGCCCTCGTGGTGCTTGGTGGTCATCACCATGTACTTCTGCCCGGCCTGTTTGGCGAGACGGGCCCAATCGCGCGCCGCATTCGGCTTGGGCTTGAATCGCTTGGCCAGCTGCTCGTATTCCGCGACCGGAATGGCTTCGTCCTCCATGGCCCACTCGTGGCGCCCGATCACGCTGTAGAGGCCCCAATGGATAAACATGCCGAAGCGGGCTTCGTGCCACCACTTCATGCGCTGCTCGCGGTCGCTGGCGTCGCCCGCCGCGAAGGCAGTGGTCGTGACGGTATTGGCGGCCGCCGCGCCGGCGGCCAGCAATTGCAGATAATCGCGTCGCGTCATCGTCTCTCCTCCCGAAGCAGTAAGCATATCACGCACTTGTTTAGCGATAAAGTACAAGCCGGGTTTACCATGGGTCATGCGATTTATCTGGCTCGCGATGTGCTGCGCGGCGTGCTGGGCGCAATCGTTCGGCACGGCGCCGAAGCCCAAAGCGGAAGATTACGAAGTCCACGACCAGGCGGGTACGACAGGCGTGGGCGTGGAGTATATGGTCCATAGTTTCTCCGCCGGTGACCAGATGTACCTGGTGGACGGCTACCTGGTGGTGGAGGTGGCGCTCTATCCGCCCAAGGGCAGCGAGGTGCACATCACCCGATCGGACTTCAAGCTGCGGGTGAACGGCAAAGGCTCGCTGGCCACCGAACCTCCGCATGACGTGGTCGCGCAGTTGATGCACCCGTCATACCGGTCAGGTCCGCGGCTCGAAGGGGGCGGCGGAGTCGGCGGGGTCATCATGGGGATCCCGGGGCAAACGCAGGGATCCGGCAATCCGCCGGTCAATACCCCGCGGCCGCCGCGTGCGCCGGACACCTCCGGAGTCGAAAAGCAGGAGCCCGAAAGCGAGACGGACCTGCTGATGCGAACCGCGCTGCCGGAGGGCGACTATCCGGGAGCGGTTAGCGGATTCCTGTATTTTCCATACCGGGGCAAGACGAAGTCGGTGAAGTCCGTGGAACTGCTCTGTTACGGACTGAGCTTGAAATTGAAGTAATCCTGCGTACAATATTGCGGAGAGTGATTTATGGCCTTTTGCACAAACTGCGGCGCCCAGGTTAACGGCGCATTTTGTCCTCAGTGCGGGACGCCCATCGGACGCCCGGCAGCGGCCCAGGCGCCCGTCGTGTCGCCCCAGGCAGCCCCACCACCGCCACCACCGGCGGCAGCCCCTGTTCCGCCACAGCAGGCGTGGGGAGCGCCCGCGGCGGCGCCCGCTCCGGCGCCGGTGCGCGGCACCAGCCCGCTGGTCTGGGTGCTGGTCATCCTCGTGGGCCTCTTCGTTCTGGGAGGCATTGCCGTGGTCGGGACCGGTTACTTCCTGGTACATAAGGCGCGGCAGGCCGGGCTCGATCCGGAGCTGTTGCAGAAGAACCCGGGCCTGGCGGTCAGCAAGATGATCGCGACGGCGAATCCCGACGTACAGGTGTTGAAGACCGACGATGCCGCGGGAACCATCACACTGCGGAACCGCAAGGACGGCAAGGTCGTCACGCTCTCCTTCGATGAGCTGAAGAACGGCAAGTTCAGCATGAAGGCCTTCGACGAGGAAGGAAAGGCCGCGACGGTCGAATTCGGCGGCGATGTCAAGTTACCTTCGTGGGTGCCGGAGTACCCCGGCTCGAAGCCGGTGGCCACATTTGCCGCCCGCGGCGACTCGTCCGGAGACCAGGGCGAGGCCGGAAATTATTCCTTCACAACCCATGACGGGACCGCGAAAGTCATGGCGTTCTACCAGGACAAGTTCAAGGAGCTGGGGCTGAAGTCCGATCTCACGGCCACCGGGGGCAACGGCGGGATGGTCGTCGGAAGTGACGATGCCACTCAGCGCTCGATGCAGGTGATCGTCGGCAGCAACAGCGACGAAACGACCGTCAACGTCACGTACGGCCGCAAGCGGTAGGCCAGCTTACTCGCACCGCAGGGCGATCACCGGGTCGATCGCGGTGGCCCGGCGCGCGGGAACATAGCACGCCAGCACCGCGACTCCGCCGAGCAGGAGCGCCACTCCGGCCAGCGTTAACGGATCGGCCGGATGCACGCCAAAGAGCATGTCGGCCATGAAGCGTGTCAGCACAGCCGCGGCAGCGAGCCCGGCTGCCATGCCGGCGCCGGCCGGCTTCATCCCTTGCCGCAGCACCAGCCACACAATCTCCTGCCGCGAAGACCCGAGCGCCGCGCGGATGCCCATCTCGTGGGTACGCCGCGTGACGGCGTAAGACATCACTCCGTAGATGCCGACTGCCGTCAGGAGCAGCGCGACACCGGCGAAAATCCCGAGCAGCAGCAGCATGAAGCGCCGGTCGGAGAGCGACGCCGCGACGATCTGTTCCATCGTGAGAGCCTGGTAGACGGGCTGATCGAGCGTGGGCCCGGACACCGCGGCGCGGACCGAGGGTAGAAAGCCGGCGGGATCGGACTCGGTGCGGATGGCCAAGGTGAGTCCCCCCACCGCTTCCGACAAGAAGCGGAGAGGCACCTGGCCGAAGGGGAAGTACACCTGTTCGCGAAGCTTCGCATTGTCGTCTTCATCGAGCCCCCAATGCTTGACGTGCCCGACCACGCCGACTACCTGCACTCTGCCGATCACGGACATGTCGAACTGTTTGCCGACCGGGTCCTGGGCGCCGAACACGTGGCGCGCCAGGATCTCGTCGATCACCACCACGGGAGGCGACGAGAGGTCGTCGCGGTCGGTGAAAAAGCGTCCGCGGCGCAGCGGGAAATCGAGCGCGGAACGGTAGCCGGGAGTCACGATATAGAACATCGCTGAATTCAGGCGGTCGCGCGGAGGCTGCGGGCCACCCCCGGTCCAGTAGCTGACTTCGCTGTCGCTATCGCCGAGCGGAATTAATGAGGTGATCGCCGCGGCGCGAACTCCGGGAATCTGCGCCACGCGGTCCACCATCTCCAGGTAGGCGAGCCGGATCGCCGACGGGTTGGCCATCGCCTTCGGTGAAACGGCCACTTTCGCGGTGAGGATGCCGTGGGTGTCGAAGCCCGGGTCGACGCGGAGGAGATGCCACACGCTCTGCATCATGAGTCCGGCACCCACCAGCAAAGTTACCGCGAGCCCCATCTCCACGGCCACGAAAATGCCCTCCGTGCGATGGCGTCCACCGCCCGCGCCCCGGGTACCCTCTTTCAGCGATTCCTGCGGATTGGAGTTGGCGCCGTGGAGCGCCGGGACCAGGCCGAATACGATTCCCGTGAGAATCGAGACGCCGGCCGTGAACAGCAGGACGTAAGGATCGATGCCGATCTCCGCGGCTCGCGGAACCGCATCGGGTGCAGCCGCCAGCACCAGCCGGACTCCCGCCTGGGCCAGCGCCAGTCCGCATCCCGCGCCGGCCAGCGAAAGCAGCGTACTCTCCGTCAGAAGCTGACGCACGATTCGCGAGCGCGCCGCCCCCAAGGCAGACCGGAGAGCGAACTCCCGCTTTCGGGCGGTGGCTCGCGCCAGCAGCAGGTTGGCAACGTTGGCGCAGGCAATGATCAGCACGAAGCCGACCGCCCCTCCCAATAGAAGCAGCGTGGGGCGGAAACGGCCGACGATGTCGTCCTTCACGCGGACCATCTTCACGCCACGGCCGGCATTACTGGCTGGGTATTCGCGGGCGAGCCCGGAGGCGATGGATGCGAATTCCGCTTCGGCCCCGGAGCGGCTGACTCCCTCTTTCAGGCGGCCGATCACACGCAGTCCGGGGCGCGTATCGCGGTCGCGCAGTTCCACCGAGTTCCATAACTCGATCGGCATGTAGATTTCTGCGTTCCAGCCAAGATGGAAACCGGCGGGCAGAACGCCGACCACGGTGCAGTCCGTAGCATTTAAGGTCAGGTGCCGGCCCAGAACGTGGCCGTCGCCGGCGAAGCGCCGCTTCCAGAGTCCGTTGGCGAGCATGACGGTGCAGGCCGCGCCGGGACGGTCATCTTCCGGCAGGAAACTGCGCCCCAGTGCCGGCGCGATTCCGGCCACGGAAAAGAAGCCCGCGGAAACGTACTGTCCCGACAGATGCTCCGGCTCGCCACCGCCGGTCCAGTTGAAATCGTCGCTGCGGTAAGCGCCCATCTCCGCGAAACTGCGGGAGAGCCGGCGCCAGTCGAGAAAATTCGGATAGGAAACGGAGGAATGACTGAAGTCCTTGCCCGATTCGTAGATCATCAGGAGCCGATCGGGGTGAGGGTAGGCGAGCGGGCGCAGCAACACGCTGTTGATCACCGTGAAGATGGCGGTATTGGCGCCGATGCCGAGGGCGAGTGCCAGGATCGCAACGGTAGTGACCGCGGGATTCCGGCGCAACGTGCGGAGGCCGTAGCGCACATCGAAGGGCAGGCCGTACCACAGCGAGCGGCCGCGCGGCTCCACAGTGCGGAGCCCCTTTGAAAACAGCTCGTGCCCGGCGACTTCATCGAGCGCCGCGCGGCGGGCGTCGGAATCGGCCATGCCACCGCCGCGGAGCTCGCGGTAGCGATCCTCGAGGTGGCCGGCGAGCTCCTCGACGATCTCCGCCTCGCGCGCCGGCGGCAGTTTCAGGCCGGCCAGCATTCGCCGGATTTCGCTGCCCCAATCAGGCATTTTCGGCTCCCGTCACGCGGCTCATGGCTTCCACGAACGCCTGCCAGCCCTGCCGCTGCGACGCCAGCACCTTTTCTCCGTGCGCGGTCAGACGATAGTACCGGCGGCGCCGCTGCCCGCTCTTTTCGACCCACCGTCCCTGAATCCAGCCGCGCTTTTCCAAGCGATAAAGCAGCGGGTAGAGCGAGGCCGCGTGGAAGTGGAGCGTGCCGCCGGAACGCTGCTCGATCAGCTTGCTGATCTCGTAGCCGTGGCGCGGCATGGCTTCGACGAGCGAGAGGATGAGCAACTCCGCGCTGCCCTTCTTCCATTCGGGATCGATGGATTGTGGTTCCATATATCGTACTGCCACATATTAGGGCGCGAAGGCGGCCGGAGTCAATCGGAGCTTATCTATCCGCGGCCGGCGGCGGTGACTTCGCCGGGGGTTTCCGTTTGCCGGCGCGAGGGATTCTTGCGGCTCCGGCGCAAGCCCCGGAGCTTCTCCATGTAAACGAAGAATACGGGTGTGATGTAGAGCGTCAGCAGTTGCGAAACGACCAGGCCGCCCACCACCGCGAGACCCAGGGGACGCCGCGCCTCGCCGCCGGCGCCCAGGCCGAGCGCGATCGGCAGGGTGCCCATCAGCGCGGCCATCGTCGTCATCATGATCGGGCCGGAATCGGACCAGGCAGGCCTCGAAGATGGCCTCGGCAGGCGAGGCGCCGTGCTGCCGCTGCGCTTCGAGCGCGAAATCGATCATCATGATGGCGTTCTTCTTCACGATGCCGATCAGCATGATGATCCCGACGAACGAGTAGATGTTCAACTCGTCGTGGAAGACCAGCAGCGTCACCAGCGCGCCGAGCCCGGCCGAAGGAAGTCCGGAGAGAATCGTCAGCGGATGGATGAAGCTCTCGTAGAGAATTCCCAGCACCATGTAGATCACCAGGATCGCCATGGCCAGCAGAATCCCCATGCCCTGCAGCGAGGATTGAAACGCCGCCGCGACGCCCTGGAAACTGGTGCGGATGGTGGCGGGCAGATTTTCGCGCGCCATCTCTTCCACGCGGCCCACCGCGTCGCCGAGCGAAACTCCGGGCGCCAGGTTGAACGAAATGGTCACCGCCGGAAGCTGTCCCAGATGCGCCACCGTCAGCGGGCCGAGACCCGTCTTCAGCCGCGCCACGGAATCGAGCGGCACCAGGCTGCCCGCTCGCCGAACTCGTGTAGAGCATGCCAAGCCGGGCCGGATCGAGCTGGTACTTCGGCAGCAGCTCCATGATCACGTAATAGGTATCGACCGAGGTGTAGATCGATGACACCTCCCGCGCTCCATACGCATCGTAGAGCGCATTTTCGATCTGATCGGCCGTGACTCCCAGTGGCCGAGGCGCGGTCGCGATCGATATCGAGCGTGACCAGCGGACTCGAAATCTGCAAGTCGCTATTGACGTCGAGAAGGCCCGGCACGGTCCGCATGCGCTTCTCGAAATCGATGGAGGAGGCGTACAACTGGGCGATGTCCGGGCCCTGCAGCGTGTACTGATACAGGCTGCGGCTGATCTGGCCGCCGATGCGTACCAGCGGCGGATTCTGCAGATAGGTGCGGACGCCCGGTATCGCGTTCAGTTTCGGCCGCAGCGATTCGATCACCTGCTCGGGCGTCATCCGCCGTTCGGTGCGCGGCTTCAGCCGGATGAAGACGCGGCCGGTATTTCCGGAGGTCGTCGGGCCGCCGGTGCCGATATTGGAAGAGAAGGCGTCGACGTTGGGATCGGCCGCCAGGACC
This sequence comes from Terriglobia bacterium, assembly GCA_963796675.1. Lineage (GTDB taxonomy): Bacteria > Acidobacteriota > Terriglobia > Bryobacterales > Bryobacteraceae > CAWCDJ01. The sequence goes on along the minus strand of CAWCMS010000002.1, from coordinate 751,125 downwards.
GCGGCCACCTTGGCTTGCTGCACCGCCATGCCGTCGTACGAAATATCCTGCGGCGCTTCGGTGTAGCCCGACAACTGGCCCGTGTCCTGGTCTGGGATGAAGCCCTTGGGAACCAGGCCGAACAGGAAAATCGTAGCCGCCAGAGTCCCCGCTGCCGTAAGCATGGTCAGGGCGCGATGCCGCATGACGATGCGCAGCGTCCATTCGTACACCGAGCGCATCCCATCGAAGAAACGTTCGGAAGCCTGGTACAGCGCGTTCTGGCGCTCGCCCGGCGGGCTCAGGAAGCGGCTGCACAACATGGGCGTGAGGCTCAGCGAGACGAACCCCGAAATCAGGATCGCCACCATGATGGTGACGGCGAATTCGTGGAAAAGCCGCCCCAGGATGCCGCTCATGAACAGCACCGGAATGAACACCGCCGCCAGCGACAGCGTCATCGAAATGATGGTGAAGCCGATCTCTCGCGACCCTTCGAGCGCCGCCTCCAGCCGTCGCCTTCCCCATCTCCATGTGGCGCACGATGTTTTCGAGCATGACGATGGCGTCATCCACCACGAAGCCCACCGAAAGCGTCAGCGCCATCAGCGAAAGGTTGTCGAGCGTGTAGCCCAGCAGGAACATCGCCGCGAAGGTGCCGATGATGGCGAGGGGCAGCGCCAGGCTGGGGATCAGGGTGGCGGAAACATTCCGCAGGAAGAGGAAGATCACCAGCACCACCAGCACGATCGAAATCAACAGCGTGAACTTCACGTCGTCCACCGATTCGCGAATCGATTCCGAGCGGTCGTAGACGATATCGAGATTCACCGAAGGCGGCATCTGCTGGCGAAACTCCGGCAGCAGCGCCTTGATGCGGTCAACCACCTCGACGGTGTTGGTTCCCGGCTGGCGCTGCACCACCAGCGTGATCGAGCGGCGGTCGTTGAACCAGCTCGCCACTTTGTCGTTCTCGACGCTGTCGATCACGCGGCCGAGCTGTTCCAGGCGCACCGGCGCGCCGTTGCGGTAGGCGACGATCAGCGGCCGGTATTTCTCCGCGGTCTCGAGCTGCCCGTTAGCCTGCACGGTGAACGATTGCTTCGGCCCCCACAGCGTGCCGGTCGGCAGATTGACATTGTGCTTTTCGAGCGCCGCCTCCACGTCGTCGATGGCGATGCCGCGAGCGGCCAGCAGGTTGGGATCGAGCTGCGCGCGCACCGCATACTTCTGGGCGCCATAGACGCCGACCTGCGCCACGCCGCTGATCATCGAGATGCGCTGCGAGATCATGGTCTCGGCGTAATCGTCGACGACCGAGAGCGGCAGCGTCGGCGAGTTCAGCGAGAAGTTGAGAATCGGCTGGTCGGCGGGATTCACCTTGCGAAGCGTCGGCGGGCTCGGCATGCCGGTAGGCAGGCGGCGCTGGACGATGCGAGATGGCCTCCTGCACATCCTGAGCGGCGGCGTCGAGCGCCGCGGTCGAGCGTGAATTGCAGGGTGACGCTGGTGCTGCCGCGGGTGCTCGTCGAGCTCATCGAATCGAGCCCCGGGATCGTGGAAAACTGCCGCTCGAGCGGCGTCGCCACAGAGGCCGCCATCGTCTCCGGACTGGCGCCGGGCAGGCTGGCGCTCACCGAAATGGTAGGAAAATCTACATTCGGAAGGTCACTAACAGGTAATCCACGATAACCGGCAACGCCAAACAGGACGATCCCGGACATCACCAGCGTGGTCATGACCGGCCGGCGAATGAAGATCTCGGTAACGTTCATCGCTCAGCGAATATCTTAGCCGGATTCGCCGCGCGTTGATACCGCTATCAGGGACTTGGTGAAACCGAGCAGGCGCTCGCGGATCAACCGCGCTCCGGGAAACATGGCGCGGAGCTCGGGTGCGCCGAGGAGGCGGATGTCCGAAAGATAATGCTCGATATAGAAGCGGCGGCGGTCATCGGAGACCGGGACGAGCCGCGACCAGAGGTTGACTCGCGGCACCAGCACGCGCTGCCAGGAGCGCGGCAGCCAGTGAACCAGCGGGGTGAACAGGTGCTGCTCCACCGGGAACCATCGATTCGGCGTCTGCACCCAAAACGATCGGCCCACGCGTGCCACCTCGCGGGCGAATGCCTGCTGGCTGGCACGATCGCCGACGTGTTCGATGACCGAGTTGCTGAAGACGAGATCGAAGGCGCCATCGCGAAACGGCAAGGCACGTCCATCGCCCGCCACCCAGCCTTCCGCTCCGCCGAGATCCTCCCTGGCCCGCGGAGTGTTCAGCAGGACGAGGCGCGGACGCACCGGCAGCAGGTTCCAGCAGTCGGGCGTCCCTCCGATATCGAGAATGCGCGTCTGGCTATTGATGCCGCACTCACGCGCGAAACGCAACATGCGGCGGCGCCGGAAATAGAGCGAGAGCGCGGTCAGCCAATCAGCCAAACGCCTAGCATAGCGGGTTTACGCCGCGCGGTTACCACCCGTGGCGCATCACCGGCTCACGCGCCAGCGAGACGAGCTCCGGTTCAGCCAGTTTACGGAAGTCGGCGGTGCGCATATGGACCACGTCGCGGTGTGTTCCGGCATTGAACGCGATAGTGTCCTCCCCCGCCAGGCTGTTATCCAGATAGACGTGACAGCCGTACAGCGATCCGAACGGCGGCATCGCACCCAGTTCGCAATCGGGAAACAGCTTCCCGAGTTCCTCTTCCGTGGCCAGCCGGACGTGGCTCAGCCCCAGTGCTACTCTTACCTCCTGAAAATCCACCAGCTTGTTTGCCGGGATCACGATCATGTGAAATTCGCCATCGCCGAAGACCACCACCGATTTCGCCACCTCCCGGATGGGCAGGTGTTCGACCGCCGCCACCTCACGAGCCGTATAGGCCTGGGGATGGACGGTCATGGTGTATTCCGCGCGGCGGGAATCGAGGAAACTACGCAGTCGCTCCGAAAGCGGCATAGGAACCTCCCCCTGCTCGCATTCTACGCCTGAAGCCGTACGCGGCCAAGGTTAATCGGCATCTCCATGAACCATGCGGGGTGCGCGACGTGGAAGGGCATCGGCAGCCCACAGCCGCAGCCGGTCGAGATAGAGGTAAATGACCGGAGTGGTAAACAGCGTGAGCATCTGGCTCACCAGCAGTCCGCCGACGATGGTGATGCCGAGCGGCCTTCGCAGCTCCGAGCCGGCGCCGCCGCCGACGGCCAGCGGGACCGCCCCGAGCATCGCCGCCACCGTGGTCATCATGATCGGCCGGAAACGCAGCAGGCAGGCTTCGTAGATGGCATCACGCGAGTTCTTGCCGTGCTTGCGCTCCGCCTCCAGTGCGAAATCGATCATCATGATCGCGTTCTTCTTCACAATTCCGATCAGCAGGATGATCCCGATCAGCGCGATGACGTTGAGGTCCTCGTGCGTCAGCAACAGCGCCAGCAAAGCGCCGACACCGGCGGAAGGCAGCGTGGAAAGAATTGTGATGGGATGCACAAAACTTTCATACAGGATCCCCAGCACAATGTAGACCGTCACCAGCGCAGCCAGGATCAGGTACGGCTCGTTGGCCAGCGAATCGCGAAACGCCTGGGCGGTTCCCATGAACTGGCCCTGCACGTTGGCCGGCATGCCGATCTCCTGTTCGGCCTGCTGGATCTCGTCCACCGCATCGCCCAGCGAGATGTCAGGCGCCAGCGCAAAGGAGAGCGTCACCGAGGGGAATTGCCCCTGGTGATTCACTGCCAGCGCCGTACTGTTCTCTTCCAGGTGGGCGAACGAGCTCAGGGGCGCTTCCTTGCCGGTGTTCGTATGGACATAGATGTTGCGCAGCGAATCGGGCCCGAGCTGGTAGCGCGGGTCCACCTCCATCACCACGAAGTACTGGTTCAACGCCGTGTACATGGTGGAGACGTCGCGCTGCCCGAAGGCGTCGTATAGCGCTTCGTCGATCGCGTCCTGCGTAAGCCCGAGGCGGGAGGCGCTGTCGCGGTCGATCACCAGGCTCGATTGCAGACCGTGGCTCTGCTCGTCGGTATTGGCGTCGCGGAGATCGGGCAGTGTGCGCATCCGCTCCAGTAGTTTCTGCGACCAGACGTTGAGATCCTTCAAGCTGTCGGAATGCAGCGTGTACTGATAGGCAGCGCTGGTCGAATGTCCGCCCACCCGGATATCCTGCACCGCTTGCAGGTAGAGAGTGGCGCCGGGAATGCGCGCCAGTTTGCCGCGCAGCCGGTTGATCACCATGTCGACCGTCACACCCTTGCGCTGCTTCAGATCCTTCAACTGCCCGAAGATGCGGCCGGTGTTCACCGAACTGCCGCCGGTGAATCCCACCACCGTATCCACCGCCGGATCCTGCTGCACGACTTTGATGAAGTCCGTCAGCTTCTGCCTCATCGCGGGAAACGAGATGTCCTGCGCGCCGACAATCGAACCGGAGAAGCGGCCGGTATCCTGCTCGGGGAAGAAGCCCTTGGGCACCTTCACGTAGAGCGTGACGCTCAGCGCGATGGCGCCGAAAGTGGCCAGCAGCATCGGCTGCGGATGGCGCAATACCCAGCGCAGCCCGCGGTCGTAGACCCCCAGAAACGCGTTGAAGACTTTTTCGCCCGAGCGGTAAAACCAGCCGTGTTCGCGGTCGTGCTCCGATACCAGCAGCCGCGAGCACATCATCGGCGTGGTCGTCAGCGATACCACCAGGGAGACCCCGATCGCCACCGCCAGGGTCACGGCGAATTCCCGGAACAGCCGGCCGACAATTCCACCCATCAGCAGGATCGGGATGAACACGGCCACCAGCGACGTGCTCATCGAGAGCACCGTGAAGCCGATCTCTCTCGACCCTCGCAGTGCGGCCTGAATCGGCGGCACGCCCTGCTCCAGATGGCGGGTGATGTTTTCGATCACCACGATGGCGTCGTCCACTACAAAACCAGTGGAAATGGTCAGCGCCATTAACGAGAGGTTGTCGAGCGTGTAGCCCACCAGGTACATCACGCCGAACGTGCCGAGCAGGGAAAGCGGCACCGAGATTCCCGGAATGAACGTCGCCCAGCCATTGCGCAGGAACAGGAATACCACCATCACCACCAGGGCGATCGAAAGCAGCAGGGTAAACTGCACGTCGTCCACCGAGGAGCGGATCGTGGTGGTGCGGTCGACCACAACGCCTACGTGAATTGCCGGCGGGATCGATGCTTCCAGTTGTGACAACAGCGCGCGCACCCGATCCACCGTCTCGATCATGTTCGCGGCGGGCTGGCGGAAGAGGATGATGAGCACCGCCGGCTTGCCGTTCGCCAGGCCGGCGTTGCGGCGATCCTGCACGGAATCGGCGACATCCGATATGTCGGAGATCTTCACGGCCGCGCCGTTGTGATAGCTGACGATCAGCTTGCCGTAGTCGTCCGCTTTGAATAACTGGTCGGTAGTGGCGATCTGCCAGCGGTGGTCGCCCGCCCCCAGGCTGCCTGTCGGACTGTGGGCGTTGGCATTGCCGAGCACGGTGCGGACCTGGTCGAGCCCGATCTGAAAGCTCTCGAGCGCCCGCGGGTTCAGCTCCACGCGCACCGCCGGCTTGGCGCCGCCGCCCACCACCACCTGGCCCACGCCCTCCACCTGCGAGAGCTTCTGCGCCAGGATCGAATCCGCGGCGTCGTACATCTGCGCCACGTCGTAGCTTTCCGAGGTCAGCGCCAGAATCAGGATGGGCGCGTCGGCCGGATTGACTTTGCGGTAGGTGGGGTTATTCGGGAGGTTGGCCGGCAACTGTCCGCGTGCCGCGTTGATGGCTGCCTGCACGTCGCGCGCGGCGGCATCGATATTGCGATTGAGATCGAACTGCAGGGTGATATTGCTGCTGCCCAGGCCGCTCGACGACGTCATCTCCGTGACCCCGGCGATGCGGCCGAACTGCCGTTCGAGCGGCGTGGCCACTGCCGACGCCATGGTCTCCGGACTCGCGCCGGGCAGCCCCGCGTTCACGTTGATCGTCGGAAATTCGACCTCGGGCAGCGGCGCCACCGGGAGCAGACGATACGCGACCGCGCCGGCCATCGCCAGTCCGACGGTCAGCAGTGTGGTGCCGACCGGGCGCTTGATGAATCCGCTCGAGATGCTCACGGTTGCGGCACGGCGGCGTGCGCGTCCTCCACGAAGGCAGGCGACCGGTGGCGGCTCAGCCGCCGTGCGAGCCGGTCGAAGTAGAGGTAGACCACCGGGGTGGTGTAGAGGGTGAGCACCTGGCTCACCAGCAATCCGCCGACGATCGTGATGCCGAGCGGCTTCCGCAGCTCCGAGCCCGTGCCGCTGCCGAAGGCCAGCGGAATTCCGCCGAGCAGCGCCGCCATCGTGGTCATCATGATGGGCCGGAAGCGCAACAGGCAGGCCTGGTAGATCGATTCATGCGGACTCTTGCCCTCCACGCGCTCGGCTTCGAGAGCGAAATCGATCATCATGATGGCGTTCTTCTTCACGATGCCGATCAGCAGGATGACGCCGATCAGCGAGATGACATTGAAGTCGTTGCCGGTGATTAGCAGCGCCAGGATGGCGCCCACGCCCGCCGACGGCAGCGTGGAAAGAATCGTAATCGGATGGATGTAGCTCTCGTAAAGCACACCCAGCACGATGTAGACCGTGATCAGCGCCGCCAGAATCAGCAGCGGTTCGTTGGCAAGCGAGCTCTGGAAGGCCTGGGCCGTTCCCTGAAAGCTCGCCTGGATGCTGACCGGGAAGCCGATCTCCTGTTCGGCGGTGCGGATTACCTTCACCGCGTCGCCGAGCGAGACCCCCGGCGCCAGGTTGAAGGAAACGGTCACTGCCGGGAACTGCCCCTGGTGCGCGATCACGAGCGGAGTATTGTCCGTCTCGAAATGCGCGATCTGGCTCAGCGGCACCTGCGTGTTGTTGGAGGAGCGGACGTAGATCTTGTCCAGGTCCGACGGCGTGCGCTGGAACCGCGGGTCGACTTCGAGCACCACGTGGTATTGGTTGAGCTGCGTGAAAATCGTCGAGACCAGCCGCTGGCCGAAGGCATCGTAAAGCGTATCGTCGATGTTCTGCGGCGTAATGCCGAGGCGCGAGGCATTGCTGCGGTCAATCACCAGCGTCTCTTTCAGCCCGCCGGTCTGCATATCGCTCGCCACGTCGCGGATTTCCGGACGCGCGCGCAGTTTGTCGAGCAGCCGCGGCACCCATTCGGCGAGCTCCGTCGCATTGGCGTCTTCCAGGCTGTACTGGAACTGCGTGCGCGAGACGCGATCTTCGATCGTCAGGTCCTGCACCGGCTGCATGTAGAGCGTGATGCCCTGAACGGCGTTCACGCGCGGCTGCAGGCGGCGGATGATGTCGCTGGCCGAAGAGGAGCGCTCTTCGAGCGGTTTCAGATTGATCTGGACGCGCCCGCTATTCGTGGTGGCGTTGGTGCCGTCAATCCCGATGAACGAAGAGAGCGAATCCACGTCCGGATCTTTGAGTATCGCGGCCGCCAGTTGCTCCTGCCGCTGCGCCATCCCGGAAAATGAAATGGTCTCGTTGGCTTCCGAAATCCCCAGGATCACGCCTGTATCCTGCACCGGGAAGAAGCCTTTCGGCACATAGATGTAGAGCAGGATGGTGGCGGCCAGCGTTGCGATGGTGATCATGAGGGTGGTCCGCTGGTAGCGGAGCACGATCCGCAGAGTCGCGCCGTACCACGAGATCACCTTTTCGAAAAACCGCTCGGAGACCCGGTAGAACCAGCCCTGCTGCGCTTCGGGAGTATGCCGCAGCAGCAGCGCCGACATCATCGGGGTGAGGGTCAGCGAGACCACCGCCGAAACCAGAATGGTCACCGCCAGGGTGACCGCGAATTCGCGGAACAGACGCCCCACGATTTCGCCCATGAACAGCAGCGGAATCAGCACCGCGATCAGTGAGACCGTCAGCGAAACGATGGTGAACCCGATCTGCTCGGAACCCTTGAGGGCCGCCTGAAGCGGAGAATCTCCCAGCTCGATGAAGCGCGCGATATTCTCGATCATCACGATGGCGTCGTCCACTACGAAGCCGGTCGAAATGGTGAGCGCCATCAGGGTCAGGTTGTTCAAGCTGTACCCCAGCAGGTACATCACGCCGAATGTGCCGACAATCGAAAGCGGAACCGCGATGCTGGGAATAATGGTCGCGGAGACGCTGCGCAGGAACAGGAAGATCACCATCACCACCAGCCCGATGGTGAGCATCAGCGAGAACTGGACGTCTTTCACCGAGGCCCGGATGGTGGTGGTGCGGTCGGTGAGCACGCGGACGCCGATCGCTTGCGGCAGCGTCGCCTTGAGCTGCGGCAGCAATTGCTCGATGCGGTCCACCACGCTGATGATGTTCGCTCCCGGCTGCCTCTGGATGTTCACGATCACCGCCGGAGTGGTGTTCATCCAGGCGGCCTGGCGGTCGTTTTCAGCGCCGCTCACCACGGTGGCGACGTCCGAAAGCCGCACCGCGCCGCCATTGCGGTAGGCCACGATGATCGCGGCGTATTCGTCCGGCGTCATCAACTGGTCGTTGGCGCCGATGGTGAAAGACTGGCGGTGGTTCTCGAGATTCCCCTTCGCCTGGTTAACGTTGGCGGTGCCGAGCGCAGTGCGGATGTCCTCCAGGCTCATGCCGTAGGCAGCCAGTGCCGTGGGGTTGGCCTGGATCCGCACCGCCGGCCTTTGTCCGCCGCCGATCGTCACCAGTCCGACGCCCGGCAGCTGCGAGATCTTCTGCGCCAAGGTGGTGTCGGCGTAGTCCTCCACCTGCCGCAGCGGCATGCTCTTCGAAGTCAGTGCGAGGGTGATGACGGGCGCGTCCGCCGGGTTGCTCTTGCTATAGATCGGCGGGTTCGGCAGGTCTTTCGGAAGGTAGGTGCCGGAAGCGTTGATGGCTGCCTGCACCTCCTGCTCGGCCACGTCGATGTTCAGGTTCAGGTCGAACTGAAGGACCAGGATGGAACTGCCGAACGAGCTCAGCGACGTCATCTGCTTCAGCCCCGGCACCTGCCCGAACTGCCGCTCGAGCGGCGCCGTCACTGAGGAGGCCATCACTTCCGGGCTCGCCCCCGGATAGAAGGTAAGGACCTGGATGGTCGGATAGTCGACTTCCGGCAGCGCGGACACGGGCAGTTGGCGGTAGGCTACGAAGCCCGCCAGCAGGATACCCGTCATCAGCAGCGAGGTGGCAACCGGCCGCAGAATGAACGGCCGTGACGGACTCATTGGGCCGCGGTCTCCTGGGCCGCACCGGGCGGAGCCGTTTCGGGCCGGATGGAAACCGGGCTTCCATCTTGCAGCTTATCGGTACCGTCGATGACGACCTGATCCCCTACTGAAAGCCCGCTGGTGATCTGCTGGTTGTTGCCCTCGGCCACTCCCAGCGTGACGTTCCGCATCGAGGCGGTCCCGTCTTTGACCACCCAGACGTACGCCCCTTGCGGCCCCCTCTGGATCACGGGAGCCGACACGATCACCACGCCGTGCTTGACCTCGAGCAGCAGCCGGCAATTCACGAACTGCTGCGGGTACAACACTTCATCGGTATTGGGGAAAACCGCTTTCAGGCGCGAGGTCCCGGTGGTCGGGTCGATCTCGTTATCCACCGTCTCCAGTGTGCCGCTCGTGATCTTCACCTGGTCGGCGCGGTCGTACGCATCCACCGGAAGTTTGGCGCCCGACCGCAGCTTCGGAAGCACCTGCTGCAACTGGTCGGCGGGAATCGTGAAAAGCACCGCGATCGGCTGCATCTGCGTGATGACCGCCATCTGGTTCTGATCGCTGGCATGCACGATGTTGCCGACGTCCACCTGCCGCAAACCGATGCGGCCCGCGATCGGCGCCGTGATCTTCGTAAACTGGAGGTTGAGCTTGGCGTTCTCGATGGCCGCCTTGTCCGCCTCGATGGTCCCTTCGAACTGCCCCACCTGCGCGCCCTGCGTATCGAACTGCTGCTTGGCAATCACGCCGTCTTTCCACAGCTCCTGGTAGCGCCTCAGGTTCACCTGGGCGTCGTTGAGCTGCGCCTGGTCGCGAGCGAGCTGGCCTACGGCCTGGTCGACGGCGGCCTGGTACGTCCGCGGGTCGATCTGGACCAGCAGCTGGCCGGCCTGCACGTGCTCGCCTTCTTTGAAGTCCACCGACACGATGGGGCCGTCGACTCGCGTCTTGATGTTGACGGTGTTGTAGGCGGTTACGGTGCCGAGGCCACGCAAATAGATGGGCATGTCGCCCCGGCGGACCGTAGAAACGGCGATCGAGACCGGGCGGTGCGCCTGTCGCTGCGCCTGCTCGGCTACCGCCGCGGCTCTGACCTGTTCGGTCTTCTGGTAATAGCGGAATCCCCCATAGCCGAGTCCGCCGAAAATGAGCAGCCAGAGTAAGCCCCACGGCCGGCGGCGTCGTCTGGGTTCAGTGGATGGGCTGGAAGGGTAAGGCTTTCCGTTGGCGGCTTCCCTGGCGGGCAGCGTCGGGCTCTTGGTTGGTTGGGATTCGATCATCCGAGTAGCCAAATCGTCATGTCAGAATTCCTCGCCGCTGGGCGCACCCGTGCGCATGGCGCGGCGGTGCATTATTCCTTGTTTATCAGACGAATCGGAACTGGTGTTGTGTTACCCACAAGATCCTAGCCAATCCGGGCCATTGACAGGCTGTTTACGCTGAACTTGTGCGTTCGGGAACCTTCGGTCGTGCCATTTCGAAGGGTGAGTTCTGATATGCTCGCTTTTCGGAAAACAAAGTATGCGCAGCTTTTTCCTGATCTTCCTAGGGATTTCCCTGGCGGCGCTCGCCGCCGACAAGCCGGAGTGGGACAACCCGGCCATCGTCCATGTGGGCACCGAGAAACCGCACAGCACCCTGATGGTCTACCCGTCGGCCGAGCTTGCCCAGACCGCGGACCGCGCTAAGTCTCCTTGGTTTCTATTACTTAACGGAACCTGGAAATTTCACGGCTCCCTGCGCCCCTCCGATCGCCCGGCCGATTTCTACCGCCCCGATTTCAGCGACGCCACCTGGGGCACCATCCCGGTGCCATCCAGTTGGCAGATGCACGGCTTCGACATCCCCATCTACACCAATATCATCTACCCCTGGCCGCAGGACGCCTCGAAAGCCGCCGCAGGTACCCTACGACTTCAACCCCGTCGGAAGTTACCGCATGCACTTCACCGTGCCTCCGGCCTGGAACGGCCGCCCGGTCTACCTCCACTTCGACGGGGTGGACTCCGCGTTCTACGCCTGGGTCAACGGCCACAAGCTCGGCTACAACGAAGACAGCCGGAGTCCAGCCGAGTTTGACCTGACGCCATACCTCAAGCCCGGCGCCAATCTGCTGGCCGTGGAGGTCTACCGCTTCGGCGACGGCGCCTTCCTTGAAGATCAGGACATGTGGCGGATGAGCGGCATCTTTCGCGATGTCTACCTCTACACCACCCCCAAGCAGCACCTGCGCGACTTCGAAATCCATACCGACCTCGACGACCAGTACCGCGACGCCACCCTGCGGGTCAAAGGCTGGGTCACGAACGCCGCGGAAAAAGACGCCAAGGTCACCATCACGGCAGCGCTATCCGACGCCGCCGGTCTGCCTGTAGGTAAGCCTGCGATCGCCACGGTGGAGATCGGCGGGAAGTCCGAAGCGGTCGGCGAAATCTCGATTCCCGTGGCCGCCCCGCACAAGTGGTCCGCCGAGACGCCGTACCTCTATCGCCTGCTGCTCACGGTGAAGAACCAGGCCGGCGCGGTGCTCGAGGTGATCCCGCAGAACGTGGGCTTCCGCCGGGTGGAGATCCGCAACGGCCGCTTCCTGATCAACGGCCAGGCCGTCTTGATCAAGGGCGTGGACCGCCACGAGCACGACGAAGTCACCGCCAAATATGTCTCGCTTGAATCGATGCTGCGCGATATCAAGCTGATGAAGCAGTTCAACGTGAATGCCGTGCGCACCTCGCACTATCCCAATACGCCCGTGTGGTACGACCTGTGCGACCGTTACGGCATCTATGTTCTCGACGAAGCGAATATCGAGTGCCACCACTACGGCACCAATACCAGCAATCGTCTCACCAACGATCCCGCCTGGCAGACCGCCTATCTCGACCGCGTGGAGCGCCTGGTGGAGCGCGACAAGAATCATGCTTCGGTAGTGATCTGGTCGATGGGCAACGAGTCGGGCGACGGCATCAATGCAGCGGCCGCCTACCACTGGACGAAACAGCGCGACCCCGGCCGGCCGTTCCACTACGAAGGCACCACCTCGCACGGCGGCTCGAACGCCGATATCAATTCGTTCATGTATCCTACGCCGGAGCGCGTCAAACAGGCCGCGGCGGCACGTCCCGAGATGCCGCTGATCCTCTGTGAGTACAGCCACGCCATGGGCAATTCGAACGGCGGGCTCAAGGAATATTGGGACATCTTCTACTCCGGCACCAACGCCCAGGGCGCCTTCGTGTGGGATTGGGTGGACCAGGGGATCAAACTCCCGGTCCCCGGCGAGTACCGCGCCAATACCGCGAAGACCACGTTCCTGGCGTACGGCGGCTGGTGGGAAGACAAGAGCGGCGTGCGCAACGACAACGACTTCAACAACAACGGCCTGGTCTCGGCCGACCGCATCCCGCACCCCGGACTCTATGCCCTCAAGTACGTCTACCGCAACCTGCACGTGAGCGCCGTCGATCTGGCCGACGGCAAGATCAAGGTCAAGAACTGGTTCGACTTCCTCAACCCCAAGGATTACGCCGTCGGCACCTGGCAGGTGAAAGCGGGAGCCCGTACCGTGGCCTCCGGAACGCTGCCGGCCCTCGATCTTGCGCCGCGCGAAGAGAAGGAATACACGCTCGCCCTGCCGAAGATCGACGCGCAACCGGGCGCCGAGTACTTTCTCAACTTCAGCTTCCAGTTGAAGAACGCCACTACGTGGGCTCCGGCGGGGCATGAACTCGCCTGGGATCAATTCGAACTCCCCGTCTCCGCGCCTGCCCCGCGGTTCGTTTCGCCCAAATCCGCCACGCTCGGCCTGAAGGACGAGGGAGGCACCGCCACCCTCAGCGGCAAGAGCTTCTCCCTGCGGTTCGACAAGCAGGAAGGCGTCATCGAACAGTATCGCTATAAGGGAGTGACGCTCCTCGATCGCGGCCCGCGCCCCGACTTTTGGCGCGCGCCCACCAACAACGACCGCGGCGCCTGGAAGGTCTTCAAGAACCGCGCGCAGCATGACAAAGCGTTCGACATCGAACTCTGGCGCGATGCCGGCGCCCGCTGGGACGTGAAAGACGTCCACATCGAGCGCGTCGATGACGGCACCGTAAAAATCGCGGTAAGCGCGTCGCTTCCCGGAGTCAATGCGACTTACGCCATGACTTACACGGTCTATGGCACGGGAGATATCCTTGTCGACTCCAGTTACCAGCCGGGCCCGGACAAGGTCTCGATGATGCCGCGCTTCGGCAACGAACTGGTGGTGGCGCCCGGCCTCGAAAACCTTACCTGGTATGGCCGCGGCCCCAAGGAAACCATGATCGACCGGCAGTTCGAGCGCATCGGCGTCTACTCGACCACGGTGGACAAAGACTGGGTCGATTACATGCGTCCGCAGGAGAACGGCAACAAGACGGATGTCCGCTGGGTGAAACTGACTAACGCCGAGGGCATCGGCTTGATGGCCATCGGCGCACCGGCGCTGAACATCACGGCGCGCCACTATACCAAGACCGATATGGAGCAGGCGGCTTACACATTCCAGATGCGCCGCCATCCCGAGACGTACCTGAATCTCGACTGGAAGGAGATGGGCGCCGGCGGTATCGATAGCTGGAGCCCCAACGCCTATCCGATGGCGCCCTACCGCATCGACGGCAACCGCCCCTACGAGTATCGATATCGTCTGACGCCGGTCGACGGCGCTAACGCGGAGACGAAGGCCCGGGAGTCATTCTGAGCAGCACCACAAACTTTCCGGCGGTCGCGGCGTTCGGAAACGCCGCGTACCGCTGTAGTCTCTTCACTAGCGCCGACGACGTGCAGCGCGCGCAGTCCCTTCTCCGCAGTAACTCCGCCGACTACGATCCGTACACCAACCCGCTTTACCAACACCAGGTGTTCGACGTGCGTCTCGAAATTGGCGACGGCCCCTACAAGACGGTTCGCCTTCTGGAGTCCGTCAAACTTGGCGCCAACGAGCAGATCATCGACCAGAGCGGTCAGACGCTCGGCGAGGCGTATGGCTTTACGGCCCGTCGTTTGCGTTGATTTCCGAAGGTCTTACTTCTTGTCCCGTTTCGGCACCGCGAACCGAAAATCGGTTGTGAATTCAATGCCGTCAAACCAATCTGCCGGCATCATGAAATCAGATGGAACCAGCACCCCTCCTGGACCTCGTGTGTTCACGCGAACGCGCTTCGATTCCGGCACTTCGCTTGCAAGTTTTGGACCGTATTTTAGCCGGATCTCGTCCTTGTACTTGACCCACTCTTCCTGGGCGGCCACCATGCGCTGATAGAGTTCACGCGCGTGGTCAGTTTCCTCTTTGCTCAGCGGCACTACGAGGGCATCTTGTGGTGCCCCGGGGATGGCACACACCAGGGCCAAGACAACACCACACAACAGTCTTTGCCACATACGCTCTCCATTATAGCGGGCCACTGCGTGCAGCGACCCGCTTGGTCTGATGATGATACGGGGTCGAACGGCCTAGTTAGCGTTCACCACCAAATCTGGAGTCGCCGCTTTCGTGGCCTGGCCATTCAATGTACACGGCTGACTGTTGATCCCGCCGTCTCCATGTATCGTACCTCCCGTTGGATTGCCTGATTGGGTCACAAGAGCAAACTCGGCGGTTGCAATTCTGCCCACGTAAGTGGCGTCGGCTGGAACGGTTGTGTAATTGAATAGCAGTCCCGGTGTGACTGCGTAGGCGTTCGCATAAAGCGATATAGACGTCGCATTACACGATGGCGATTTTCCCGCGACTACAATCAACTTGGAGTTGCCAAGTTGCTTTGGGATCGGACTTGTTGACCACGAGGCCGTAGACATGTAAACGTAGGGCAGAACATTAGTGCCCTGTGATTGTGTGCCGTCTGAATATGTCACCATTACAGCCGGGCAATATTCGCGCGCAACATTGGACACATGAAAAGTAGCCGTCCTCACCATTCATGTCGAGGTATGTGTACGTTGTGGTCCGATTTAGGGCGCTTGTGACGTTAGTCACCTGCCGCGTTGGGCTATAGACCGTTACCGTCGCGTAGGCCGTATGGATGCCCTGCATCACGTATTCGCTGTCGGTAGTGCCAGATCCTACCATTTGGGGATAGCTCTGCGACATCGAAACGTAAACGACTGTCGCATGAAGAGCGCGGCCGCCCGCAGCGGAGAACATCAGCCACGCCATACAGAAATAGAATGCCCTTCTTAGGTTCATTGCTCTTGGCTTCCTTTCGTGATGTTGGTCACCATCTCCGCTACCGGACGATTCTGACCCCTGGTTTCACATGGTCTGTGATATGGGCCCTGATTTTCGTCGCGTTTGCAATGGACGCGCGCTGCATCAATCCAGCTACTACGTCTCGAATGATAGCATCTCGTTGCGAAAGGAGCGCTTGTGTTTTGGCGTCACCGCTAAGAGCTGACGCCATTATTTGCGATTCCATCGCATGAATGCGCGCCATCGCCTCGTTCGCAGCCGCCATGATGTCAGCGACAGCGGCTTTGTCAAAATTGCCGGCTGCCAGGAACCCGGTTCTGACATTGTAGGTGGGGGCATTGGGGCCGTCCGCGATAGTGGTGAATAACATCAGCCAAGCGGTTTCGTCTGGGATGTTCTGTGGAGTAACGGCGCCATCTATTACCGTTTTGGCGCCTCCAGACATCTGCGCCGGGCACTGAAACACCAAGCCGAGGCACAGACAAAGGATCAAGCACATGAAGGTTCTCGACATGCAACAGTCTCCTTGTTTACGGGGTCTAGCGTTGGCCGAGTGACCGCAACGGGTAACTTGGCAACAGGGTCTGGGGCTGCCGTATTACAGACCATCTGAAATCTCAAGATGGTCCTGATAGTACGAGCACTTGATGAGTGTACGCGTCTTTTAGGCAGTTGTTAACTGTCCATAAGTACAGGTGGCCTATTCATTCGCTTGAAGACCTAAATGGGTGATGCCGATGATAGCGAGTTCCGTGCGGTTCGCCACGTGAAAGCGCTCAAACAGTATCTGCAAGTGCCACTTCACGGTACGAACAGAAATGTCTAGTTCAGTGGCGATTTTTGAGTTTTGCAGACCTTGACAAACGAGCTTCAGGATCTCTCGCTGCCTTTCGGTAGCCCTAACGACGCTGGGGCACTCGGCACTGGATGATTCTCGGGCACGGTCATTTCGAGCACGCCTAGTCAGTGATAGTGAAAGTGCATGTGGCGGCGTTTCGAGAAAAGTTGGGACATTGGCCGGTCCGACCTACTATCTTTCGGATACTCCGCAAGAGCGATTGCCGTCGCCTTCTGGTACCGATCGGACGCCGAAGCCACCAATCCTGAGAGACGTGGCAAATAGTTTGGGCATCGATCCGGTGAACAACCTGCGTTGGCCGAACCTCTGCCGGCAATACGCCCGGAGCTTTCTCACGGAAGAGGTCACCAAGGTGTGCCGCGGCGAGCTGGTGCTCACTGCGATTCCGGAAGTCGATCCTCGGGACGCGATTCTGCTGGTGGACCCGGACCCTGGCATGGTTGGCCCGATCGAAGTCGACACGGTGATCCAGTCGATTCGACGAGGAGATGGGGCACGTCACCATCGTCAAGCCGAAAGCAATGGTCCTGCCCAAGGAAGCGACCACGGCCGGAATGATGGCGGCGCTGTCCAGTTTCTGGAGTTCGCAGTTCGATGAAGGATACGAAAACCGACATGGAGCAGGCCGCGTATACGTTCCAGATGCGACGCCATCCCGAGACGTACCTGAATCTCGACTGGAAGGAGATGGGCGCCGGCGGCATCGATAGCTGGAGCCCCAACGCCTACCCGATGACACCTTACCGGATCGACGGCAACCGCCCGTACGAGTATCGCTACCGTCTGACTCCGGTCGACGGCACTACGGCTGAGACGAAGGCTCGGGAGAGCTTCTGAGGTAGGCCTCCGCCAGAATTTTTGCGACGCAAAGTGGGGCAGGCCTCCTGGCCTGCCCAGACGTGCGGCGGACATCAAAACCGGGCAGGCTGGGAGGCCTGCCCCACCAACACCACAAACTTCCCGGCGGTCGCGGCGTTCCCATACGCTGCGTACCGCCGCAATCTTGTCTGGTCCCCCGCGCAATCCAGGCACACCACCGCGCACGGCGCCCCATCCACAGGCTGCCGGTACTTCGTGGACACGTTCTCCACGCCGGTATGCACGAACCGCACGTCGGGCCGGCGCTCCCGCAGTAGTGCCTGGAGCGGATACTCCAGTTGCAGGTTCGTAATGTCGATCCCCACGACGCCGCACCCCGAACCCGCCAGCGCCTCCACTGCCGCCCGATAGGACTCACGATTGTTCCACTGCCCCATGTCCGCGAAGTATTGATCGTCCCGCGCCACGTGGAAGACGCTCGCAGGACCCTTCAGTGGACGCACCCAGTTTTGGACGGCGGGCAACCGCGCTGCGCTCAACAGAAACAGGCACAGCACGAACTGGGGCACTCCCCTGCCACGGATTTCTTCGAGAACGCCCGCCAGCGGCGCCGCCGTCACAAACAGCGGCAGCAGCAGGCGTGCCTGGAATGGCTGCCACTTCAGGTACGCGCAAAACGCCAGAAACCCGCAGATTAACGCCAACCCATACAGCGTCCGCCGGCGCTCCGCCCGCGCTAACACCAGGAACAATACCACGAGCAGTAGCGCCAGGTGCCATCCATTCGGCGCGTCCGCTTCATGATTGGCGGGCCTCGGCGGACAGTAGGCGCTGCCCCGCCATGTCGTCCCGGGGTCGTTGGCGTCTATTCCCAACCTTCGGTGAGCCTCCATCACCGCGTGGTAAACGCCTTGGTTCCACCGCTCACTACGCGCTCCCAACTGTTCCGAAGAATTGCGCAGAACGTTGGACGCGGTCTGCTTCCATCCGAACGTCTCGTTCCGCCAGCGGAAGAGGCCATCGCCCTGAGCGGAATCGAAGCCCAATACAGAGCCGCTCAGTTGAAAATTGCGGACATACTGCGGAGCATTGATTGCGATCGCGATCGCAGCGGCGATGACAAGCCCGGGCCTCACGCGCGCGAACAACACCGCCACCAGCAGCCACGGCAAAAATAGATAAGCCGTCGCCTTCGTCAGCAGCGCAAGCCCCGACGCGGCCCCCAGGAACGCCGCATCCGCCGTCTGCCCGGTGCGCGCGAATCGCAGCGCGAAGTAGATCGCCGCCACCATCCACATCGCCATCCAATAGTCATTCTTGGCGCCGGAGCTCGCGAGGATGCCGGATGGCAGGGTCGCGCAGAACAGCGCCGCCATCGCCTGCCCGCGAGCGCGCGCGCCCAATTCCCGCGCCACCGCCGACACGCCCACAATCGACGCCACTGAGCCGAACCATTGCACGAAGTTCACCAGCCGGTCGCCGCCCGTCAGCAAGTAGGTGTGGAGCATGGCATACTCCGCCAGCGGCTGCAGCATGATCTGGTTGAAGTAAGGGGTCGGAAAGAAGCGCACGCTCGACTGCTCGGCCCAATAAACAACGCGGGGCATGTGGTACGCCATCGCATCGGCGCTGTTCGGTGGGCTGAATGCGGCGGTCACTCCGGTGAGCGTGAGGATGACGCCGATTCCAAGAAGGCACAGCCAGACAACGGGATCGCGGCCCAGAGCGGGCCGCGATAATCCCGATGGGCGCCGAACGGCGGCGAGAATCAGAACCAACATCCAACAGACAGCGAGCGGAACCGGGCGCAGCAGGCCAAAAGCACCGAGTCCTTCCGTAATGACAGCCAGCGCCATGCCGAACGCAACGAGCACGCGCAGTAGGTAGTCGCGGATGTCCTGGTTCGGCATGGGGCAAGCGCCGGTCAGTTCGTCATCAGTGCGACCCGCGCCACGCCCGATCCGCGAGCCATATCGATCACTTCGGCGACCTCGCGAAACTCCAGGTCCTTGTCGCCGCGGACGAAGATCACCTGGTCCGCTCCGTTCTTAAAGAGGCTGTCCAGACGGACCTGGAGCGTCGCGAAATCGAGCTGCTCCTGGTTGAGTTGATAGACGCCGTTCCGATGCACGCTCACCACTATCTCATGTGGCGCGGCGGGGGCGGAGACCTGCGACGACTCCTGCGGCACCATCGTATTCAAGCCTTTCGGCACGCTGGGCGTAATCACCAGGAAAATGATAATCAGCACCAGCAGCACGTCGATCATCGGCGTGACGTTCATTTCCGCCTTCGGGCCCCGGCCACCTCCGACTGACATTCCCATAACAGCCTCCATGCCCGATTTGGACGCCGTCGGCCGGCCGAAGTTCCGATGCCGCGCTACTTCAGTGCGAATGCCACTACGTAATCGCCAAGCGGCGGCCCGCCGGGCAGGCCGTGACCTCCGGCGCACACGATCACGAACTGGCGGCCATCCGGCGCCTGGAACGTCATCGGCGTGGAGCGCGCGCTGGTCGGCAGCGTGCCTTTCCAAAGCTCCTTGCCGGTCTCGACATCGAACGCGCGCACGGCGGGGTCGAGCGTCCCGGCCATGAACACCAGCCCGCCCGCGGTCGCGATGGGGCCGCCCAGCGAGATGGAGCCGAACACTGCGGGTGCGCCCGGCAATTGCCCGAGCGGCACGCTCCAGCGAACCTGCGCCGTATCGGCATCCACGGCGTTGAGGGTCCCGAGCGGCGGCGCGATGCACGGCACACCATTCGGCGAAAACAGGAAGCGTCGCGCCATTCCATACGGCGTACCGGACTGGCGCGCGAATTCCCAGTCGCCCACGATATTGCGCCCCCTGGCCGCGGCGGATTCCTCGCGGTTGAAATCGGCGCGCGGAATCAGCCGCACCTCGGCAGCAAGATTATTGGTCGGAATCAGCAGTACGCGGCTCTTCGGGTCGTACGCCGCGCCGCCCCACGCCATGCCCCCGACATTGCCCGGCACCATCAGCGACCCGCGGATCGAAGGCGGCGTGAAGATTCCCTCGGAGCGCAAGCCGGCAATGTGCTCCGTGCACCACCTGCGGTCCGCCTCGGGGCCCTGAATCTTCGCCGGGTCCAGGCGCTGCGGCGTCAGCGGCGGTGGGGCTACCGGGAACGGCTGCGTGGCCGAGGCAGTCTCGCCGGGCACATCGCTCTTCGGCACCGGACGCTCTTCCACTCCGAAAATCGGCTTCCCGCTCTGACGGTCGAGGATGAAAAAGTTGCCGGTCTTCGATCCCACGCCGACCGCCGCGATGGTGCGGCCGCCGCGATGCACATCGAACAGCACCGGCGGCGACGCCACGTCGTAATCCCACAGATCGTGATGGACCGTCTGAAAGCCCCAGACCAGCTTGCCGGTATCGGCACGCAGGGCCACCACGGAATTCGCGTAGCGATTATCGCCGGGGCGCTCGCCGCCATAGTAATCCGGACTCGCGCTGCCGGTAGGCACGAACACCAGGTTCCGCGCCGGATCGGCCACAATGATCGACCACGCGTTGCCCGCGCCGGTCTTGGGCAGTTGCGCCAGCGGATCCCAGGTCCACTTCAGTTTCCCCGTGCGCGTATCGAAGCCCCGAACCTCGCCCGAGGGCTGATCCGTCTTATTATTGTCGGCGATACCCGATCCGACGACCACGGTGTTCCCTACCACTGCCGGGGGCGAGGTCTCTTCGTAATCGGCATAGCGCTTCGGGTCGGGCGGAATGCGCAGACCCTCGCGCAGGTTGACGATGCCGTTGTCGCCGAACTCCAGAGCGGGCTTTCCGGTCGCGGCGTCGAGCGCCACCAGCCTCCCGTCGATCGTTGCCAGGAACAGCCGCAGCGCGCCCTTGGGCGACTTCCAGGCCGCCGCCCCGCGATTCGCGAAATCGCCGAAGCCGGCATCCTTGGGAACCTTGGCGTCATACGACCATCGCTCTTTCCCGGTCAGAGGATCGAGCGCGATGACGCGGCCGAGCGGCGTGGTGAGATAGAGCGTTCCGCCGATATAGAGCGGCGTCGATTCGAAGGCCGTGGGCCGCTCGTGCGGCGGCGTGTAGGCGTCGCCGGTGCGGAACGTCCAGGCGACCTCGAGCCCAGCCACATTCCGGCGGTTGATGGCGGTGAGCGGCGAGTAACGCGCGCCACCGGCATCGTGACCGTAAACGGGCCAGTCCGTATCCGGCTTTCCGGCGAATGACGTGAACAGAAGCGGGCAGGCAACAGCCAATACAGCGACAGCAATCCGGGACATGATTACTCTAAGGATACTTCGAAGCTAACGCCCGAGCCACGCCAGGACCGTCTCGAGTTCGATCACGCCGGCCGCGGGTGTGCCTTCGGGCAGGCGCGCCAACGTGCATTCCACCTTGCGCTCTCGCAGCGCAAACGCAAGCTGGTCGCTTTCCGGATCCGGATTGCCCGCCAAAATCAGCGTAGGAGTGGCGAAGTTCGCCGCATATGAAAGCGGCGACCGCTGTGCGTACTGCTCGCGGTCTTCCCACGGCATCGCACCCATCCACTCCGTCGCCCGTCGCAGGCCGTCGGCGGCAGTCGCGACGTCGGTCGCCCAATCGACAATCGGCCGGCGGGCGATAGCCGAGTGGAACCTCGCGGTGTGGCCGATCGCCCAGGCCGCCAGCACTCCGCCCGAGATCGTCATTCGCGCCGAATCGATGTAGCCCTTGGCCAGCACCGCGTCCACGCCGCGCATTACGTCGTCGAAATCGCCGCCGGGATATTGGCTATGCAGCAGGTTGCCGAAACCTTCGCCGTAACCCGGCGTGCCCCGCGGATTGACATGCATCACCACCCATCCTCGCGCCGCGAAGATCTGCGATCGCAGGTCGAGCTCGCCGCCGTACATCCGGCGCGGCGAATCCTGCAGGTCCACCAGCAGCGGGTACTTTCTCGACGCGTCGAAGCGCGGCGGCTTCACCATCCAGGCCTGGACCGTGCGTCCGCCGGATTCGAAATCGATCTCTTCGATGCTTCCCAGGTCGCGCTCGGACAGCAGGTGCTGATTGGGCGCCGCCGGTGTGGTCGGTTCGGATGCCACATCCACGGTGAACGAGGCGACTTCCCCGGCCCCTGTAGCGGTGGACCGGATGCTGGCCGCGCGCCCGTTGTCGGCCAGCGAAAAGCCCCGCAGCCGCTCGGTACGCTTCGTAACCTGCCGCACCGAGCCATCGTTTCGCGCCGCGTAAACGTGCGTCGCGCCGTGATCATCGGCCAGGAAATACACGGTGCGGCCGTCGGAGCTCCATTGCGCCGATTCGGGATCCCGGTCGAGCTCCCCGGCCAGCGTTCGCGCCCGCGATCCATCGGCATTCATCACCCACAGTTTGCCGATGGTATAGCTTTCCGGCCGAATGGCGGTGGCCAGCCACGCGATCTTCCTGCCATCGGGCGAAGGCAGCGGCGTTTCGAAACGAGCCGTGTCCTTGGCCAGCACCTTGACGGCGCCGCTCGCCACATCGACCGAAACGATCTCCGATTCGCCGCGGACCGCGATCAGAGACTGGCTATCGAGCGTCCAGGCCGGCGAAGCATAGGATGCCGCTCCGCTGGTGATGGCTCGCGGCATTCCGCCCTCGCTCGCCACCACAAAAATCGCCTGCCGCTCCAGCATCGTGGGATGCAAATATTGCAGAATTTCCGGAGGCGCCCAGGCCGGCTTGTCGACGCTGCCGGTCACACGAGCGGTAAAAGAAAGATACTTCCCTTCGGGCGACCAGGCAAGCGAACGCGGTGCGTCGCCCGCCGGAATCACAGTCTCCCGGGCCGGATTGTCGACTAAACGGATCCGGATTTCCAACTTTCCCGCTCTCTCGGATATCCAGGCGACGCGGTTGTTGTCGGGCGACCAGCAGGGCGATTCGTCGCGCCAGGAACCTTCGGTAAACGCCCGATCCCCGCTACCGTCGGTCGCGGCTACCCGCAAATTCGCGAATTGGTGATCTAACGTACGGTCGCTACGGAGCTCACGATATACCACCAGGCGGCCGTCCGAGCTGATCCGCGGGTCCTGGACGTTCCGCCAGTCCCAGACATCCGCCGCGGAAAACGGTTGCCGGGCGGCCCCGGCGAGCGCCGTAAACGATAGAAATAATGAGAGAATGCGGACCAAAAAGACCTCCCCAAACGGATCAGTCTCTCACATCCCGGCCATGCCCGCCGAGTTCCCGGCATCAACCTTGGTTAACAAAGAAATGTACACTGAATTTATGGGTACTTATCACCAAAAGGCAAGGATAATGCAAATGATTTTCCGTGTTAATAACTAAAATAGTACGAATAGTATTCTCTGAAAAACTGTGGGCTGCCTATTTTGTGGGAAAGAAATCGGCCCGTTCCGGCAACTCCGGGACCGTGAGTTCTGCAGCTTGACCCATCGTAAGCAGTATGGGGAGCGGCTGGGGAAAGCTCTGGACCAACTCGCCACTCCCGAACCCACGCCCCCGGGAATCGCCGATTTCCAGACCCGTCTGCGCCCGCTCGACCTCCCGCAAACCCTTTCCCTCCGATCGTGGAGCAACACCTACAGCCATCATTCGATTCATTTAAATCAGCGGTGCCCGTTCGAATTGGGTGCCATCCTGGGCACTGAATTTTCGGCATCGCCCTGGCCGGAGGCCGAGTGTCCGCCGCCGCTTCCGCACCGTGCCGCCGCCATGACCATGCTGGTTGCCCAGGCAGTGGCCCCGTCGGTCCTGCCGGCAGCGATCGGCGGATCGGGTATTCCGGAATCGGGAGTGCTCCGGCACCTCGAACCGGCCGCCGATTCCGCGTCCGCCGTCCCGGCAGTGGCGCCTGGGGAGGATTGGGCGACTCCCGAGGTCGAAATCTCCGAAGCCGTCCCCGGACTGCCGGAAACCTGTTGGGAATCCTGCGCCACCATTGCTCCCAAGCCCGCGGAGCGCTGGCTGTCGCTGATGTTTTCGATCGAGCCCGTACGGGCCGAAGCCGGCGCACGAGCTCCGCAGTTCGACCTCGCCGCCGAAACGGCCGAATGTTTCCGCGATGTTGCCGATGCCCCGCCGCCGCTGGTCGAACGCTGGATGCCCTGCCCCGCCCCGGAAGCAGTGGAGCGCTGGCTCCAGCCGGTCCTGGCCGCGAATCTGGCAGCCGGCATCCCCCTGGCAGCGCAGCAGTTTGATTCCGCCGTCGCCGCGCTTGCGCCCGAGACAGCGGAATTCGCCCGGGTTCCGGCGCCCGAAGCCGTCGAAAGCTGGCTCTCGCCCCTCATGGCCGCGCAGCTGTCCACGCCCTCTATCGCGATGTGCCTGCCGGCACACGTGCTGGACATTCAGGGCGCGGAAATCTTCCGCGACCCCGCCGAACTACCGCCATCGATTTCGGAATCGTGGGCGCCGGTGCCTGCCGCGGAGCCGGTTGAAACCTGGCTGCGTCCGGCCGTCGCCGAGGCTTCCTGGACCGCATCCGCTGCTCTGCCGCAGTTCTCATTGGCGACCGCCGCCTGTGCCCCGGCCCTGGCCGAGGCCCTGACCGCAACCGCCGCCGAACCGGCCGCGCGCTGGATCGAGCCTGCACTCGCTGCCGACTTCGCAATCGCCGCGCATCGCATCGAGACGCTTCCGTTTGCCGTCGCCCCGCATCGCGCCGAGATTTTCCGCGACCCAGCCGACCTTCCGCCGGCCGTTGCCGAAGAATTCGCGCCCGTACCCGCAGCCGAGCCTGTGGCGCGGTGGATCGAAGCCGCGTTCGCCCCGGTCGTCGCTTCGGCGCCCGCGGCACTTCGCATTCCTTCGCTCGCAACCGGCGCGCTGCTGCCGGCACTTTCGCTCGCCGGCCCCGTGCCGGCACTCGCTGCCGATGTCGCCGAACGCTGGATCGAGCCTGCGCTCGCCTCCGGCTTCCTGGCTCCTGCCGCCAGCCCGCGGATGCTGCCGTTCGCCATCGCCGCCGTTACGCCCGCCGTCCTCCAGGATCCCGCCGATCTTCCGCCCGCGTTCGCCGACACCTTCGCGCCCGTGCCCGCGGCCCAGCCCGCCGAGCGCTGGATCGAAACGGCCGCTCGCGGACGAACTCGCGCCCGCCGCGGCGGCACAGGCACCCGCGCTTCTTCTTTCGGTGGTGGCGCCGTTCGTGCCGTTCATCCCGCGGTTTGCGCGTCCCCAGGTGGCCGAACCGGCGGCTGTCTTCGTCAAGCCGGCATTCAGCCTGCTGCCGACGCATCCGCAGGTGGTCTTCCAGCCGCTGCCGCATCGCATCGGTCAATCGGTCGAAGGCCCGCGCCATACGGGAGTCGCTGGCGCGGCAATCGGCCCGAACGCGATTCCGGTGGAATCGATGCCTGCCGCCGGCAAGGCCCCGATCCCGATCCGCCGCGCTCCGGCCCTGCCCACTACGCATGCGACGCCGCAACCGGCGCGCCTGGCGCCCGCCGGTGTCACCGAAATCTACCCGGCGGCCGCTCGTGCCGCCGCCGATGCACCCGCGGCCAAGCAGATCAAACCGGTCGAAACCGTGGTTGTGCGGCCGCCCGCTGCCCATATCGAGCGTCCGTTCCCTCACATGCCGCGGCCGGAACTCTGCAGCCTTGAATATTACTGCCAGCGCGGCAGCGGTTCGCCCTCCCGCCGGCTCAACTGGGAAACGGCGCCGATTCCCGCGGCAGCCCTGCGCTTCCAGTTGAAACCGGCCTTCGAGAATCTCGAGCAGCAGGTTCCGCCGAAGCCCACCCGCAAGCAGCCGGCCATCGCCGAAATCTTCACCTTGCCGGAGGCGCGGCAGCGTTTCGGCCAGTCCCTGAACATGGGCTGGGTCGGAAAGGTCGCCGCCGGATTCATGGTGATGTTCGCGCTATGGTCCGGTTCGAAGATCGCCGAGTTCGGACGCCAGCCCGTGAACGTCGCCCGCGACAATGGGGCCTCGCAGCATTCCGTGGAGCCGCCGTGCGCTGGTGGCCCGTGGCGGCGGTGAATCGCGCCCGGGCGTCATGACGAGGATGCGGCAGGCCATCGTCAACCGCGCGGCCCTCTCGGTGGGCGATACGTTCCACGGCGGCATGGAATCCTGGGGCACCGGAGCGAATGCATGGGCCCCCGGCTGGTCGCGTAGCGCGGACGGTTACGTGAAGGTCGGCGACCTCGCTCTCTTCCGGCCCACCCGGACCTTCCAGGATTACCGCCTGGAGTTCTACGGCCAGATCGAAAAGAAGAGCATGGGCTGGGTGATGCGCGCCAAGGACAAGCAGAATTACTACGCCATGAAGTTCACCGTGGTCGAGCCCGGATTGCGGCCGGTAATCGCCATGGTGCATTACCCGGTAGTAGACGGCAAGCGCGGACACAAGGTGGAAACGCCGCTCAATATCATGGTGCACAACAACACCCCCTATCACGTGACGGTGGATGTGAAGGGCAACCATTTCGTCGCCGCGATCGAAGGCGAGCAGGTGGACGAGTGGACCGACGATACCCCGGTCCAGGGCGCGGTCGGCTTCTTCAGCGAAGCCGGCGAGGCCGCGCGGCTCTATTGGGCGAAGGTATCGAAGAACCAGGATTGGGTCGGCCGCTTCTGTTCTTACCTCGCCGGTGACGAGGCCAGCCGCACCGCCGAGTTGTGGAACCCGGGTCCGGCCCCCGATGCGCCGGCGCCATCCGATCCGCGTCCAAGAGATTTCGTCGTAGTCGCCGCTCGTGACTTGCGGCTGGAAGAAGATTTCGCGCCCCGCGGCGCCAGCATAGCTAAGAACTGGAGGAACCCATTATGGATTTCCTGAGCGCAACCGAATCGGCCGTCAGCCCGTCGCTGCCGCCCGGAGTTACACCTATCACCGAGCTGAAGCAGCAGAAGCGCGTGAACCGCACCTTGTCGAAGGCCGTCTCGCTGCACCTGGAAGGCAAGCTGGAGAGCGCGGCGCGTCTGCTTGGCAAGGCGATCGAAGCGGGAGAACGCGAGTCCGGACTCTACACCGCACTCGGCCACATCCAGTACGAGATGCGTGATTACGACGCCGCGTCGCAGACCTACGCGGCGCTCGCCGATCTCGAGCCGCTCCACCGCACCGCGCACTTCAACCTGGGCGTCTGCTACGGGCACCTGAAGAACTGGCAGGCCGCCGCCGAGTCTTTCCGCAATGCGAGCGACGCCGACCCCACGCGCGTGGACGCGCTGCTCGGCCTCGGACTCTCTCTGCTGCACATCGGAAAGCCCGAAGAAGCGCTCCAACCGCTCGAGAAATATCTCAGCCTCTTCCCGGATAACGAGCAGGCGCTCTTCGGCAAGGCCGTGGTCTTCCAGCAGACCGGCAAGCACGCCGAAGCGGTGGAACAATACCGCAAGGTGCTGGCGCGCAATCCGCGCTGCGAAGAAGCGCTCTCCAACCTGGTGGCGATGTTCCTTGAAAAGAAGGATCCGGATTCGGTCCGCCGCTATGCCGAGATGCTGGTGGAATTGCAGCCCGATTCCACCGTGGCCATGGAAGCGCTCGCCAGCCTGGCCTTCTCCGATGGCGACTACCTGGCCGCCGCGCGCTATTGCCGCAACCTCTCCGAACAGGCGCCCGACCGCTTCGAGAGCTGGTTCAACCTGGGCGTGGCCTACCACAAGATGGGCAACCACCAGAAGGCCGCGCAAGCCTACCAGCAGGCGACCTCGCTCAATCCCGATGCCGCGCAGGCATTCCTCAACCTCGGGGTGGCGCACCAGGAGCTTTCCGACCTGCCCTCCGCCCGCACCGCTTACGAGCGGGCGCTGGCCATCGACCCCTCGCAATCCGACGTGATGTGGAACCTGGCTCTGGTGCTCGAGCAGCAGGGCGAGCGCGCTCGGGCCGAGCAGCTCTATGAGAAGGTGCCGCAATCCGCTCCCGAATGGTGCGACGCCAGCTTCCGCCTGGGCTATCTGCGGCTGCTGCAGGGCGATTACAAAGGCAGCGCCGAAGCCTTCCAGTTGTGCCTGATGGAGAAGCCCGACTGGCCTGAAGCGCACCTCAACGCCGGCATCGCCTATGCCCGTTCCGGCAATCCCGACGCCGCCCGCCGGTCGTTCCAGGAAACGCTCATGATCCGGCCCGATTCCTCGGACGCCGTTCGCGGACTGGCCGCGCTGGCGCTCGAGCAGCAGGATTTCGACGCCGCCTACGAGCTGCACCGGAAACTGATCGATCTCGGCGAGAAGAGTCCCGAACTCTATTACAACGCCGGCCTGATCTGCCAGAAGCGCGGCCAGCCGGCCGACGCCGTCAACTTCTACCAGCAGGCGTTGACCGAAGATCCGCAATTCGCCGAGGCTCTCCTCAACCTGGGCCACGCCCTGATGGCGATGGGTCAGGAAGAGGAAGCCCGCTCCTACTGGCGCAAAGCGATCCGCGAGAAACCCGACCTCGCGCAGATGTACTTCGAGCCGCCCGCCGCGCAATAAGGCTGCCCGAAGAGGCATCGATCCATGAGAAAGCCGCCGCGCAACCGCGCGCGGCAAGGCTGGTGAACCGGCGCACCGCAAAGTATCGAGCCGCACAGTCGTTGCAGGCCCCTCGGAAACTGCCCGCTTCGGTCAGCCGTACATTGAACAACGGCATGAAGAAGGCGGATGTTCTGCGCGTGTGGGGCCGCATCCTGGGCGGCTACACCCCTTTCCTCTCCATCGAAATCACGAAAGAGTGCCCGCTACGCTGCCCCGGCTGCTACGCCTACACCGAAGAACACCTGGGGCCGCTCACCACACTGCGGCAGCTTTCCGATTTCCGCGGCGATGACCTCGTCAACGGCGTGACCGCGGTGGTGCGCCGCTATCGCCCGATCCACCTTTCGATCATTGGCGGCGAACCCCTGGTGCGCTATCGCGAACTCACCGCGCTGCTGCCGCGGCTCGACCGTATGGGCGTGGAGGTGCAACTCGTCACCAGCGCCGTCCGCCCGATTCCCGCGGAATGGAGCTCCCTCGGCAGTCTCCACCTGGTGGTCTCGATCGACGGCCTGCCCGAAGAGCACGACCGCCGGCGCGCGCCCGCCACCTACGAGCGTATCCTGCGCCACATCGCCGGCCACCGCCTCGGCGTGCACTGCACGGTCACACGGCAAATGACGGAACGGCCCGGCTATCTCGCCGACTTCTGCCGGTTCTGGAGTGCGCGGCCGGAGGTCTCCCACATCTGGTTCAGCATCTACACACCGCAAGAGGGCGACACCTCCGAGGAGCGGCTCCGCCCTCGCGACCGCGAAGCTCTCCTCCCGCAGCTTGCCGACGTCGGCCGGCGATTCCCGAAGGTGAACCTGCCGGGCATGGTGCTCGAAGGCTACCGCAACCCGCCCCGATCGCCCGAAGAATGCACCTTCGCTCGCCTGACCACGTGCATTTCGGCGGACCTGAAGACCCTCGTCGGCCCCTGCCAGTTCGGTGCCAATCCGGTCTGTACGGAATGCGGCTGCATGGCATCTGCGGGCATGCACGGTCTGGCGAGCGTCCGCCTCGGCGGCCTGGTTCCGCTCTCCGGAATCCTGAATGCTTCGATGCGCGTAGGCGGACGAAAGGAGCCCGCACCAATCGCCATCGGCGCGAAAGTGGCTTGAAGCAACCTGAGGACCGGGCAATTCCTACCGATCGGACGTCCACCCACAAGCTGACGCTTGCCCATCAAGCACGTGAAAGATCCGTGCATCGGCGACTTCGCGTGTGGGTTGATGACTTGTCGATGGCCGACGATCCAACCGGTGGCGATTGGTCAACGCTCCGCCGTCACGCAGGATCTATCGGAGAATGTCATCAACGGGCGTTTTGCGGCAAGTGACCGCCCCGAACCCAACTTCCGGGTGCGTCTGATACGCCGCGAGGCACAGAACAGGTCCGCGATGGCGAAGCAAAAGTAAGGTAAACGATATGCTGCTAAGGACCTGTCAAGCCGTCCAAACGATGTCGTGGAAAATGCTCACGACGCCCCAGCCGTACATCAGGATTTGCAGAGCGTAGAACTGGTTGTTCACCTTGTTGCCCACGGTATCGTCGTAGTTGTTTATGACGTAGGAACTGGGGTGGATTAGCTTGCAGGCCGTCTTCCAGGTCAGTTCTTCCTGGTCACCCGACCGCTTTACGTCGATGCGTTTTCCAGTCGAGTTAGGTGGCAATTCTGGCATTGGCTCGGCATCGCCCGGTCGGATCTTGTCCAGACGCTCCGCAACTTCTCGAAGGTCGATATTCGACTCGTTTAGAAAGCGCGTGGCATTCTCTTCGCTTTCGGAGACGTACTTGGCCCAAAACTTCAGCTCGATAAGGTTGCGCATGACCCAGGCCAACAGGTCTGCCTCGTCGTCAATCCATTTCACGGCCCTAACCAGTTGCGTGTCCAGGTACCGCAAGATTCGATAGCGGGCCTTCTGCTGGTCGGACCTGTTGCCTTCGGCCGAAACCTTGGCCACCACGTCGCGCACTTCGCCGATGGCGATACGGAAATGGTCCGACGAATAATTCTTGGCCAGCTCGCTGATCGCAATCACTTGATTTGGCACTTCCTGCTCTGCAACTTCCATATTTCGAGGCTAGCACTCCTATGGATAAAACGGCATAGTACCGCCTGTGTGCGACCAGCAACCTTACTTACAAAAGGCCCAGGCCCGTTACGTGGCTCAAGTGTGCGGAGTTGCGAGGAGTATCCACCGGTGGGATACTCAGGCTTCATGGAGGAATTTCGCTCAAGAGCTGAGGCGCTGCAACACCTGGATTTCGGCATCGAACGCGGCCAATACCAGAACTGCGGAAATCTGAAGCTCACTGAACAGCTAGATTTCCGGGGCCGAACGTTTCGGCCATATTGCCGGCAGCACAGCCTCGGCGTGAATGACGCGTACCGGGCGGTGGCCAGCACCTACTGTCCCCCAGCCTGCCACTTCTTCGTCAGCAGAGAGGAGTTTCAGGCCCAACAGGAGCAGATAGCGCACCAGCAGGCAGTCTCGAAAGCAAAGCAGTCCATTGTCGGCGGGCTCGCGAGGGCCGTACAGTGGCCGTTCAACTATTTCGCCAAGCTGCCCGCTGTCGTGCAGTCTCTCATTATCATCCTGGCCATCATCGCCCTGTTCCCGAGATTTAAGAACACCATCATTGAGATCCTGACGGCGATTAGAAAGTAGCGAATGTTACTTCGTGACCTTATCAACCAAGAGTTTTGTTAGCACTTCGAATTTCACGCCGAAGACAAACCGCAACACTAACCCTGCCAGGCCGACCTAAAAGGTCCACTTCAGGATGACACGGTCAGGCTCGGTCTTGAAGACGGCTCGAAAACCAGATTCAATCGCCGAACCGGCCGTGGTCGCCAGAGTCGCCGTGGTGCCCGGCTTCGGCTGCGGCTTCTCCTGCTCGACCCGCATCTCGCGCTCTATTGCCTAGACAGTCTGGTTCACGGAGTCGAAGACCTGCTGGGGCCGCAACTCGAAATCAAGCGGTACATCAAACGCAATCGCTGCCTCGAAAATGTTGAATGTCTGGCTGTAGCCACCAATCAGCGTCCCCCAAGGATTCGAGCATGGGGCATTCGCCTTGGTCTTCAAATCAAGCAAGGGCTGGCGGGCTTCGTAGAAGTCGGCCAAGCGCTGCCGGATTCCAGCATCCTTTCCCATTTCCGCTGAAGGCTCTCTCGGACCATCCTTGTCTTCAAAATACTACACAATACCGGACTTCTTCATCCTATTGGAGTTGTTCGTCGGCCACTCGGGAATGATGCATCCGGTCGTGTAGTCGCCACTCGGACTTTGGGCCGTTCGTAGGCCTGAAGCAGGGCTTTCCAGCTGATTTGTCACGAAGGGGCGAGATTGCCGAGCGCCCCCTAAACCTTATATCGCCATTACGCCGTTACACCCAAGCGATCCTGGCTGATGTCGAACAATAGCGGAACGAGATAGCCCGATAGCCGCCTCACAATTCGGCCTTGCCCGGGGCCGTAAGCGTCCGGCGGATACCGTCTTGATCCGGCCAAGGGAAGGTTAACGACGAGGGAGCCGTTCGTAGGGGAATTGATTCCGAATGTGGGTGAGGAAGTACTTGCCCTGGGATTCGGCGTCGAGGAATTCTCGATATTGGTCAGCGGGAAAGGTGAAGTAGCAGTAAACCTCACCACTATGGAAGCGCAGGTAAAGTCGCCGCCTCGGTCTATCATAGGCTGCGGCAGCCAAGAGCTTCGATTCGAGTGGCTGCCAGTCCAGATTCGGCGGCTCAGTCTCATCCCGAAATGTGCCCACGATCCGAAGATTGTGGGCACGATTTGTTTGAGAGGGTGGAAATGTCATGCTGCCTCCACCGCCGCGGGTTTGCTTGGGAACAGATTCCACGGCAGCAGTTCCGTGATCCGATTGATAGGATGGTCAGCGATTCGGCGTAGCACCGAAGTCAGGTACGCTTCCGGATCGATCCCGTTCAGCTTGGCCGATCCCAGCAAGCTATAAAAGGCAGCGGCACGTTCGCCGCCTGCATCCGATCCGGCAAACAGGTAGTTCTTGCGTCCCAGCGCGACGGCGCGCAACGCCCGCTCGGCAGCATTGTTGTCCATCTCGATGCGTCCGTCCTCGCAATACCGCAGCAAGGCACTCCAGCGTTCCAACGCGTAGCGGATCGCCACTGCCACGTCAGACTTCTGCGATAGCTTCGCTAGCGTCGCTTTCCACCAGGCGTGCATCGCCTCCAGCAGCGGGCGCGATCGGGCAAGCCGGGCTTCTTTCCTCTCCGACGGTGATCGGCCGCGGATTTCCTGCTCAATACCGTATAGCTGGGCGATGCGCTCCAGCGCCTCTTTCGCGATCGGAGATCGATGCGCCTGATAAAGATCGTGGAACTTTCGTCTCACGTGTGCCCAACACGCCGCCTCCACGATGCGACCTGTCTCATAGAGTTTGTTGAATCCCGCGTAACCATCCGCCTGCAGGATGCCGGCGTAGGTCTCCAGGTGTTTCGCTGGACGCTCCCCCTTCCGGTCCGGCGAGTATGCAAACCACACTGCCGCCGGCTCTTCGCTGCCCGCCGGACGGTCATCGCGCACATACGTCCACAGGCGCCCCGTCTTCGTCTTGCCGTTGCCGGGCTCCAACACTGGTACCGGCACATCGTCGCCATGGAGCTTTTTGCTGGCCAGCACATACTTCTTCACCGCATCTACCAGCGGCTGCACCGTCCGGCTCACACCGCCCACCCAGTCGGCCAGCGTCGAGCGATCCAACTCGACACCCTCGCGTTGATAAATCTCCGCCTGGCGGTAGAGCGGCAGATGGTCGGCATATTTCGAAACCAGAACGTGAGCCAACAACCCAGGTCCGGCCAGCCCGCGGTCGATCACTCGATTCGGCGCCGGCGCCTGCACGATCTGCGAACAGTCCGCGCAACTCAACTTCGGTCTTACCGTGCGGATCACTTTAAACCGTGCCGGTACATATTCCAGCGTCTCCGACACATCTTCACCGAGCCGGCGCAACTTGCCACCGCAGTCGGGGCACGCTTCCTGCGCGGGCGCGATCGTTTCCGTCTCACGCGGCAACTCGGCTGGCAACGGACGACGTGCGGGCTTGCACCGAGCCTCCTGTTTCAGCACGACCGTAGCCGGCATCAGAGGCGGTGGCTCCACAGCGGCCTGGTTGGTCTCCAGATCTTCCAGACGCAGTTCGAGCTGCTTAATGTCGCGGTCGTACTTCTCCGAACGCGGTCCGAAATGCATGCGCTTCAGCTTCAGGATGAGCAGTTTCAGATTTTCGATCTCGGTCGCATGCGAATCGATCTCGGCCTGCTTGGCCAGCACCAGCGCCTTCAAGGACTGCACATCGAGCGTGTCGAGATCGGGGAGTTGCTTCTCGCGCTTGCTCGGGCTGTCCGCCGCGTTCATACCGCAACTATGTCACATCCACTTATCAGTGGCAT
The DNA here is from genome assembly GCA_963796675.1 of Terriglobia bacterium. Taxonomy (GTDB): domain Bacteria; phylum Acidobacteriota; class Terriglobia; order Bryobacterales; family Bryobacteraceae; genus CAWCDJ01. The sequence goes on along the minus strand of CAWCMS010000002.1, from coordinate 717,156 downwards.
GAACGTTTGTGGACATTTTCAGAAAGAAATGTTTTATACGGCTACCGACGGTGGATTGGTGCGGACCGGATGTCGCCAGTCGATGCCCTCCAGCAGCATCGATAGCTGCGCGCGGCTCAATGATACCGTGCCTTTCTCGGCCTTCGGCCAGATGAAGCGGCCACGTTCCAGCCGCTTGGCGAACAGACACAGTCCATCACCGTCCCACCAGAGCACCTTGATCAGATCGCCGCGCCGCCCACGAAAGACGAAGACGTGCCCCGAGTACGGGTCTTGCTCCAACACAGTCTGCGCCACTGCGCTTAATCCCGTGAAGCCCCGCCGCAAATCAGTGACACCCGCGGCAATCCAGATGTTCGTGCCGGTTGGCAACGAAATCATCGAGCCACGCGCTCCAGAATGAGGCGCAGGTTCTCGGTGTCTACCGATCCTTCGATGCGGATACGCGCTCGGCCTACCTCCACCAGGATCACGCCCCCGTATAGCTTTGCGGGCGGTTGCTCACTCACTACCTCGGCGACCCTCACCGACACCAGTTGCGGCGTCGCTTCGAGCCGCCCTTCGCGATAAAGCTTTCGCCAATGAAACACCTGGTTGGCATTGACGCCATGCCGGCGAGCGATGACAGCAACAGATGCTCCTGGTTGGAGCGTCTCTTCCACTACTTGGCGCCGTTCCTGCTTGGAGCGATGTCGCCGTTTTGCGGGCGGTTCGACAATTACGACTTCTGCGCTTCGGGCAGCTCCCATTCCTCCAGCATCACAGGGCCGCCTTGGCGAAGGAAGACGGTGCTGACCGAACGCTTACCCGGGGCCTGGAATATTCACTGTTGCTTCGCTAAACTTCGTCAGGTCGATTGGCGTCGGCGAGGGGTTCCTTTCCCGAGGCCTCGGCTCCAGGCGGTACACGAAACGGTTCCACAGAAATGCGCTCGTAACACACCTCCAGGACGACCAGATATTCTGTACCGCCCGGCGCTTGGAGAGCTACGCGGTCGCCCGCTTCCGACTTCATCAACGCGCGCCCCAGGGGCGACACCCAACTGATGTGGTTGCGGTTGAGATCGACCTCGTCGGTGCCCACGATGCTCACCACTCGCTCCGTTCCCGCGGCATTGGCGTAGCGCACGGTCGCTCCGAAGAATGCCCGCGTCGCCGCCTGCCCCGCTCTCGGACGTTCGGGGTCCACCACTTCCGCGGCATCGATTCGCTTCGTGAGAAAGCGAAGCCGTCCATCGATCTGGCGCAGCCGCCGCTTACCGTACTGATAGTCGGCGTTTTCACTGCGATCGCCGTTGCTCGCAGCCCACGACACCACCTTCGTCACGGCCGGACGTTCCCTGGTGAGCAGAAACCGGTGCTCTTCTTTGAGGCGCTGCAGCCCACCCGGCGTTATGTAGTTTTTAGCTTGCGTCGCGGGCTCGTCTGCTTGCGGTCTTCTCGTAAACCCTTTTCGCATATCGTTCTGAAATTGGCGCACCCCCATCTTCCCACGCAACCTCTTATGATCCTATCCGTCATCTCGGACAAGTGCCGGCGAAGGCATGGTAAGCGCGAAACTTGTTACGTCTCTGACCGTGCGGTCTCTTGCCCTTTCGCACGCGCTCCCTCACGGTCGCGCCTCTGTGTCGACAGGGAGTGGGTCGGACCAGTGCGCCATTCCGATATCGGCCGGTGATAGCTGCCTGTGTTTGTCTATGAACGATGCAGCCGCCGCACGACTTCCGTTCCGAACCCAATCACGGCATACGTGACGGCATTGAGGAGAATAAACCAGTAAAACGAGAGCGCGACTCTCCGGCCAAGGAATGAGGCGGGGGCGGTGATTGAAACCAGAGCCGAGCGCCCCAAGTTATAGCTGGGTCCGGCAATCGCACCAATCGCAACCCAACAGCATGCCACCACAAACCCGACGAGCGCCCAAATCCAAAGCTTCCGCATCATGGACATATCCTCTGGCACACTCTATCGCTTTCGAGCGGTGTACACAAACACAGCGACGCAACCGCGAATTTCCGCACCTTTCATTAGAGAGTTTGTTTGCCCCACCACGGCAATTCTTGTCCGCCCGCGGTCACAATGAGAGAAATTCTCCTGGAGGATCGATGGGACGGGAGATCGCGGTGCTCTGCCTGGCGTTCGCGATGGCGGTGACGGCGCAACAGCCGAACACAGGCTCGGCCAACCGGCTGAACGAGGCAGTAGCGCGGGAGTTGGAGGCCGTGCTCCAGAAGATCGACCGCAGCGAAGAAGCTTCACTCGCGGAGATGCGGACCCGTATCAATGCGATGAGCCCCTACCAGCAAAATGCCCTGCTGGGCCACCTGCTGCTGCATGACCGCAATCTCTCGGTGAACCGGAATACGCCGTGCGTCATGTGCCACTCGGCCGATACAGGCTTCACGGGACCTTCGTCGATCCTCAACAACACCACCGTCTCGTATCCCGGCTCCGTGAGGAGCCGCCGCGGCGGGCGGAAGCCGCAAACCTACAACTACGCGCCCTATGCTCCGCTACTGCACTACAACGCGCAGCAGCATGATTTCGTCGGCGGCAATTTCTGGGACATGCGCGCGACCGGCTCGCGTGTCGGAAATCCGGCGGCCGACCAGGCGCAAGGTCCGCCGCTCGATCCCAACGAAATGGGCTTCCGCGACTATGCCTGCGTGGTGTACCGCATGTCGCAGCGGCCTTACCGCCCGCTTTTCGAGAAGGTATGGGGCGAAGGCGCGCTCGATTTCAAATGGCCTCGTGATACCGAGACCGTCTGCAACACCGTCTGGGACGGCACCGGCAAGACCTGCGACCGCGATCACCAGGGAGCGGCGTGTCTCCAACTGCCGCCGGCCCAGCGGACCGCGATCCGGCGAGCGTTCGACGAGTTCGCGGAGTCGGCGGCAATCAACGAGGCGTCGACCGAGGCGAGTCCGTTCACATCGAAGTTCGACGCCGTTCTGGGCGGCAACGCGAAATTGTCTCCCGACGAGCAGGCCGGGCTTAAGCTGTTCAACGGAAAGGCCGCGTGCAACAACTGCCATAGCTCGGACGGCTCGGAACCGCTGTTTACCGACTTCACATCCGCAAACCTCGGCATCCCGGCCAACCCGGAGATTCCGGCGCAGCACATTCCGGATTACGGAGTCGGCGCGTTCCTGGCGAATCCAGCCCTAAACCCGAACTTCCGCGAGTGGGCAAAGTACGCTCCCCAGTTCATCGGCAAATTCCGCGTCCCCACGCTGCGCAATGTGGATATGCGGCCATCGCCCGATTTCGTGAAAGCCTACATGCACAACGGCTATCTGAAGTCGCTCAAAGAGGTGGTGCACTTCTATAACACGCGCGACACCTTGCCGCGATGCAAACAGGGCGACCCTGGTGAAAAGGTAACCTGCTGGCCCGCGCCCGACGTATCGCAGAATCTGGACCGCGAAGAATTGGGCCATCTGGGCCTCACGGACCGGGAAGAAGATGAGGTGGTCGTGTTCCTGAAAACGCTCACCGACGGCTACAAGCCGTAGCCCGTCGAACGCCCTCCGTCAGCTCATTCACCATGAATCAGCCCGCGCGTTCTCCAGACCGTGTGGAAGCCGCGAGGGATCGTAAACGTCGCCCCCTCCACGAAGAACGACGCCACGCCCGGTAATTCGCGTAACGTCACGGTTTGGGTTCTCGATTCCACTCCGCCGTGCGCCCGCACAAGGACCTGCTCCGAAAAGCTGGGGTGGATATCCGCCCGCTTCTCTGTTCGCACCAGGTCCGCGTAGAAGCGCAGCCGTCCCCCTGTTGCTTCCACCTCCGTAAATTCCAGGCCTACGATAAACTCTTTGCCCCGGCTGCCCAGGTATCGCTCCAACCTCCGGATTCGGCCCTTCACTAACGCGCCATTCGGAATGATGATCTTTTTCTTGCGGACCACGTCACCCGAGACTCTGGCTGCGATCAGATTCCCCACCGCATCCTGATCCGTGATCGGCGTCGTGAGTTCCAGGGTGACCGGCAGGAACGGCGGTACGGCTTCGAGGATCGCGCCCGGCGCGGATAGAGTCCTGCCGGCATCGGATACCGCGGTCTTCGGCGCATCACCGGGGTCGGAATCGAAACGGATTGCGCTTTCCGCGGAAAACGTGCGGCAGTGCGTGAACTGGATCCGGTCGTAGCTCTCCTGGCCGGCCGTCTCCAGCATATGCATATCGGCCTGTTGCGGCAGAAGCGCCGTGTACTCGCCGATGTGTGTCCGGGCATAGTTCACTACGGTGCTGGTTTCGACCAACGGCAAATAAAGGGGGATCTCGACTGCGTGAGATTCCAGGCGAATGAGGTCCAAGGTTTGCGGATCCACCCAGAAAGAACCTTCCTCGCCGAGTGAGCCGGAACCACCTGCGATCGTAATCGAGAGTGCCGGGCTGGGCAGGTGAAAGTTGTATTTGGCAGCAGTCTGATTCCCAAGCTCCACCTGGCCCCCGTATTCGATCCGGGCGCTATCGGCCACGAAGACATCGTGCAGAGTAATGGCGAAGGCGCCGGTGCCGATCAGCCCGCCGGCGACGAAGCCGAGCGGATCATCGGTGCTGAACGTCCGGTCGCCAGGCGCACCGTACCATTCCCTGTGGTTGCTGTACACCACTTCCAACCGGACGATGTCCGACTGCTCCAGCCGCGAAGATTTCGAGTGCCCGTCCGGATCATTGCGGAATCGCTCGATGGTTTCGAGACACGTGTAGTTAGGCAACTGGGACAACGCTGCGCGCATGTGGGATTTGATCCGCGCGAGGAACACCGGCCCGCCCACCGGATTTTGTGCCGCCGCCACACACGCCAGCAGCAGCGCGGCGCCGGTGAACCTGCGAACGAGCGGCATACTCTCCTTTCACGCCGGCGGGATTTACTCTGCCGGCGGCGCGAAGAACGTAAGTGGCGAAAGTGATTCGATCTTCCAGTGGCGTCCCTGTTTTTCGAGACGGCAGTGAATCGTTTCCGTGCGGCGCGTCACCTTCATCGAATCGCTGAGCGATGTCAGATGCAGAAGCCACTCGAGTTCTACTGTGCGCGCATGGTCGTCGCCTTCGTTGCGGACCGGGTCGATCGTGGATTGCACGCCGTAGTTTTCCACCAGCGCGGCCACGTCAACGCGAAGAGACGGAAAGCCGGGCATTTCGTGGTCGAACACCGCGAGAAATGTCGAGGCGTCGGCTGCCGCGAGCGCGGATGCCATGGTGGTGAACAGGCTCCACACTTCTCCGGCGGGGTCGGCCGCCGCCAGAGGCGCGGCCATCGCGGTGAGGAGCAGGGCGCGGCGCGTCATATCAGGTGCGGTAGCTCGCGTTGATCCGGATGTAGCCTTCGGTGAAGTCGCAGGTCCAGAAACGGGCCGTGCCCTTCCCCTTCCCCCGGATGGCGAAGCGGATCTCGCATTCGCGGTCGTCGAGCTTCGCCTTGAGTTCGGGCTCGGAGAACGGCGCCGCCAGACCTCCGCGGCACACCACGACGCCCTGCATGTGGACATCGGTGCGGCGCGGATCGAACGCCACTCCCGCATTGCCGGCAGCCGAGAGGATGCGGCCCCAGTTCGGATCGGACCCGGCGACCGCGGTCTTGACCAGCGGCGAATTGGCGATGCCGCGGGCGATTCGCACGGCGGCCGGATCGGAAGGCCGCGCCCGTAACCGTGATGGTGATCAGCTTTCGGGCGCCTTCCCCATCGCGGGCGATGGCGCGGGCAAGCGATTCCATCACGCCGGCCACGGCCTCTTCCACCTTGGCCATTTCTTTCGCGTCCGGCCGCACGCCCGAAGCGCCGTTGGCCAGCAGCAGCAGCGTGTCGTTGGTCGAAGTGTCGCCATCCACCGAGATGCGGTTGTAGCTGCGCTCCACCGAGCGTTTCAGCATGGCGCGCAGCGTGGCCGGCGGAATTACGGCGTCGGTCATCACGAAACCAAGCGTGGTCGCCATCAGCGGCTGGATCATGCCCGAGCCTTTGGTCATGCCGGCGACCCGCACCGTTCCGCGGCGCAGGCGGACCTCCGCGAAGGCAGTCTTCGGGACCAGGTCGGTGGTCATGATGGCGTTGGCGGCGTCCTCGAAGCGAGCCGGCGCAGAGGCCCGCGATCAATTCCGGCAGCGCGCCGGTGATCTTGCCCGGGTCGAGTTCCACGCCGATCACGCCGGTCGAGGACGGCAGCACCTGGTTCACCGGTAGCCGCAACTGCTTCGCCGCGGCTTTGCACGTCGCCAGAGCCACGGCGTCGCCCGTGCGAGTCGCGCAATTGGCATTGCCGGCGTTGACCAGCACCGCGCCCACCTGGCCGCGGGAAAGCGTCAAGTGGCGGCGCGAAAGCCGCACCGGAGCGGCCTGCACGCGGTTCTGCGTGAAGACACCGGCGGCGGCGGCCGGCATGCCGCTGACGATCAGAGCGAGGTCGTTCTTCGGCGTCTGACGGATGCCGGCATAGACGGCTGAGTAAGCGTATCCGAGCGGGAGGTTCAACGCGTTGGCTCTCCTAACAGCTCATTTTCGGCCAGTCGGTGGCCGTTCGCGAAATCGGCGGCGGGCATCCGCTTGCGGCCCTCCATCTGGACTTCGACCAGTTCCAGCGATCCTTCTCCGCACGCGACCGCCAGCGGCCGCAGGGAAACGATGCGTCCGGCGAGCACCGGACCCGGTCCCGCGGCCGCGCCTTCCAGATATGCAGCAGGTGGCCGCGAGCCGTAGTGTAAGCGCCCGGCCAGGGCTGCAGGCCGCGCACGCGGTTGTGAATGGCGGCGGCGGGCTGGCTCCAATCGATCAGGCCGTCTTCCTTCTTGAGCAGCGGCGCATAGGTGGCGAGCGCCGGATCCTGCTTTTCGGCGACGACGGTGCCGGCCTGGAGTCCGCGCAGCGTTTCGACCAGCAGGTCCGCGCCCATCCCGGCGAGCCTCCGCCCGAGTTCGATCGCATTCTCCTCGGCACCGATCTCCGTCTCGGCCTTGAGCAGCATGTCTCCGGTGTCGAGGCCCGCGTCGATCCGCATGGTGGTGACGCCGGTACGCGTCTCGCCGTTAAGGATCGCCCACTGAATGGGGCCGGCGCCGCGGTACAAAGGCAGCAGCGAGGCGTGCACATTAATGATGCCGAGCGGCGCGAGATCGATCACCGATTGCGGAATGATCTGGCCGTACCCGACCACCACCATCGCATCGGCCGGCAGATTTCGCAGAATACTCGACCGCTTCCGGCCGCCGCACGCGTTCCGGCTGATAGACCGGGAGACCCAGGCGCAATGCCGCGACCTTTACCGGCGGCGCGGCAGTCTGCTGTCCGCGGCCGCTTGCACGATCGGGCTGCGTCACCACAGCGAGAACCTCGTGTCCGGCCTCTACCATGCGCTCCAGGGTCGGGACGGCGAACGCGGGCGTTCCCAGGAAGACCAGCCGCATGGGGAGACTATTCCCACTCCTTGGTGCGCTGCAGTTTCTTGATCTTGCGCTTCATCAGGTCGCGCTTGAGCGCGCTGATGTGGCTGATGTACAGGCGGCCGTAGAGGTGATCGGTCTCGTGCAGGAATGCGCGCGCCAGCAGGTCTTCGCCGGTCATCTCGAAGGGTTCGCCTTTGGCATTCTGCGCGCGGATGGTGACGCGCTTGCCGCGCTTGACCTGCTCGCGGAATCCGGGAATGCTCAGGCAGCCTTCCTCGCCTTCCTGCTTGCCCTCCACCTTTACGATCTGCGGGTTGATGAGCACGAGCTTGTCGGCCTCGTTCTCTCCGTTCGAGCAGTCGATGACGGCGATCTTGCGGCCGATCCCGATCTGCGGCGCCGCCAGTCCCACACCTTTAGCGGCATACATGGACTCGAACATATCCTCCAGGAGCTTGTTCAACTCCGGTGTGTCGAACTCGGTCACTTTGTCGGCTTCGCGTTCGAGCACAGGATTGCCGAACTTCACGATCGGATAAACCATAATCAGTAACTCTTCACCTGTTCCAGGTAGCTTTCGTAATTGCGGCGTGTTTCCACCAGGGAATCGCCGCCGAACTTTTCGAGGAATGCCTGGGCCAGCACCAGCGCCGTCATGGCCTCACCGATGACGCCGGCGGCCGGCACCACACAGACGTCGGAGCGTTCATAGGCAGCCAGCGCCGGTTCGCGCGTTTCGAGGTCCACCGATTCGAGCGGCCGGCGCAAGGTCGAAATCGGCTTGAGCATGCCGCGCACCAGCAGGTCCTGGCCGTTGGTCATGCCGCCTTCGAGCCCGCCGGCGCGGTTGGCGCCGCGCGTGAAGCGCCGGCCTTCGCGATCGTAATGGATGGTGTCCTGCACCTTCGATCCGAAACTGGCCGCGCCTTCGGCAGCGAAGCCAACCTCGACTCCCTTCACCGCCTGCATTGAGACGATAGCCTGCGCCAGGCGGCCGTCGAGTCTGGTATCCCAGGCGATGTGCGAACCGAGTCCTATCGGAAGCCCGCGCGCTACCACCTCGAAGACGCCACCCACGGTGTCGCCCGTGCGGTACGCTTCGTCCACCACGGCCTTCATGCGGCCTTCGGTTTCCCCATCGACGCAACCGAGCAACACCTCGTCGCGCCGGCTCAGGGCAACCAGTTCCTCCCACCCAGCCGGCCGTTCCAGGCGAACCGGGCCCACGGCAATCACGTGGCTCAGCACTTCGATGCCGAACTCGCGTAACAAAGCCTTGGCGATCGCCCCGATGGCGACCCGGGCCGTCGTTTCGCGCGCACTGGCGCGCTCCAGGATATACCGGGCGTCGTGAAAATTGTACTTGATGGAGCCGGCCAGGTCGGCATGGCCCGGGCGCGGCCGAGTCACCGGACGGCGCTTCTCGTTGGCTCCGGCAATCTCTTCCACCGGAAGCGTTTGCGTCCAATTCTCCCAATCGCGGTTACGGATCAGGATGGCGATCGGTGAGCCGATAGTGTGGGAATGGCGCACGCCGGCCACAATTTCGGCGCGGTCGGTTTCGATCTTCATACGTCCGCCGCGCCCGAAGCCCTGCTGGCGGCGCCAGAGCTCGCGGTTGACGTTTTCGAGTGATATGGGGATTCCCGCCGGGAGTCCGGTCAGGGTCGCCACCAGACATTCGCCGTGGGACTCGCCGGCGGTCTCAAATCGCAGCATTTCGCGTGATTTTTTATCGTACCAGACTCGAACAATCGACCGGTTGTTTCCGTATTAGGATAAGAATCGAAAGAGAGGCCCGCTATGGTAAAGTTCCTGCTTTTCTGTATCTTGCTGGTGTTGTGCTGGCCCCTGGCGCTGCTCGCGCTGGTACTCTACCCACTGGTATGGCTCATCCTGCTGCCGTTCCGGATCGTGGGAATCGCGGTAGGCGGCGTCCTTGAGCTGGTTTGGGCGCTGGTCACGCTGCCGGCGCGGCTGTTCCGTGCACTGGCGTGACCGTTAGACCGCGCGGCGGCCGCTGATTAATTGAATCAGGAGAATGGCCAAGGCTACAATCAGCAGGACGTGGATGAAACCGCCCAGCGTATAAGAGGTTACCAATCCCAGTAACCACAGCACCAATAGGATCACGAAAATTGTCCACAGCATAGCAGCCCTCGCCTGAGTAAGAGCAGCTTCGATGCCGGAACCGCCGGCGAACGCGCCGGTTGGGTGCGTTTTGAGACGCCTAGCTCGAGAGCCGGTATTCCATGGGATGCACGGGCTGCTGGAGGCCGCGGCCCTGGGTGCGGAACTCGTAGCGCTCGATGGCCACTACTGCCCCGCCATCGAGCGCGCGGATCACGCAGCCGTAGATCATGAGCTTCATGGGGCAGGAATCGTTCAGCAGAACCGGCCAGGTCATAGACAGTTCCACCGGCATCCCCATCGTCAGCATGCTCTCGGTCGTAAACCAGACGCCGCCGCTCGAGATGTTGATAGTCCGGCCTGCGCCAGTCTCGGCGATCCGCTGGCCGTACAGCATTTTGTAACGGACTTCCTGCTCGATCTGGAAGCGCCGTTTGCCGCGACGTTCGCGCTCGCTTTGGGCGTTCAAGAGCCTGTCGTCATTCATATCAATCACCGGGCTACCTCTTTCCGCACGGTACACTGGGGGGACCGCCCGCTCAATATGTCTTTGGTTATTCGGGTCACGCTATCCCCTCCGGATGAGATAAGTCCTTTGCCAACAAGCACCTGGCGGGTATAGATAGCAGTACTTTAGAACTAGAACTCGCCCCGTTCGAAACGAGACGCAGAAGCCGAGTACCGTCGAAGTGGCTCACCCAAATGAGGGGGTCCTCCAATACCCGCAAAGGCGTACTGAAATTTTCTTTGTGAAAACATGGACAAACAGATCTTAAATTGCTAATATCAAGTCAATACAGACAGCATCCCAAGGCGGTGAGTCCCCTCCCACCGCCAACCCCTCTGAGTGCAGGCCCCGAGATACCCAGCTCGGGGCCTTTTCCTTTTTCCGCCAACCCTTCACAAGCAAAATTTATTTCGTAATAATACTGGACAACCAGGTCCTAAACTGCTATTCTCAAATTAACACAGACAGCATCCCAAGGCGGTGAGTCCCCTCCCACCGCCTACTCTCTGAGTGCAGGCCCCGAGATACCCAGCTCGGGGCCATTTCCTTTTATAAGCCCTTTTTGCCCGCGTGCACAGCTCTCCCTTTGCGATCACCGCCGCACTACCGGCGTAAAACGCTGTGGTGCGGGTCGAGCGTCACCTTCAAGGGAGCTTGCGCCAGGGGCACGGTAAACGTCACGGGATCACTGTCGGTACGGACCCAGTGGGTCACGGTACGGGTCCGCGAGATCTGGATCTCGACCGGTACATACGCCGCAAAGTCCGCCTCCACGTCCGCCTGCGTTACCGTCGCCACCAGACGCACGGACGGAGCCTTTCCCTTCACCGAGTAACTCAGCTTCACCGACGGGATGCCCGTGTTGTAGACCCACTGATCGAAAAACGTCTGCAGCTTAGGGTCGTCGGACTTCGCCGGCAGGAACGCAGCGGCGGCTTCGCGGAACTCTTCCGTAGTGAGCTCCTTGTGATCGAAGCGTTTGGCGACCGTTGCCAGCATCGCCATGAATTGCGCATCGCCCAACCGGGCGCGCAACATGTGCAGAATCCAAGAGCCCTTGCCGTAAGTGATGACCCGCCAGGCGCGCGGTTCGAGCGAATTCTCCAGGCGCGGCCCCAGCACGATCGGCCCCGCGGCATCCACCGCCTCCCCGTCCGAGCTCTTCTCGAGCAGCGCCGAGCGGTAGCTCTCCAGCATCAGGTCGGTCGCACGCGTCCCGCGATTCTTCTCCAGATAGAGCAGGGCCGAATAGTTGGCCAGCGCCTCCATCAGCCAGTAATCGCGATAGTTCCCGGCGATCACGCGATTCCCCCACCACTGGTGCGCCACTTCGTGCGCCTGCAGCACGTCTTCGAAGAACAGCTCCTGGGACTGACTGGCACCCGCACCGGTTGGCAGCCGCTTGAGATACGCGAGCGTCGAAAGGTAGATCAGGCCCGGAAAGCCTTGGCCGAACGTTCCGGGGATCGGCGCGACCGTCAGGTGCGGCGTTGCCGGAGGCCCGAATTTCGCCTGCATGAACTCCATCGCCGCGCCCACTTCGGACGCCAGGGTTTCCAGACGAGCCGTGGGATCGGGGGGCGGCAGCGTGATCGCAGCATCCGAAATCGAATTCCCGTGGCGGCTCCGGTCCGGCGACGACACCAGAGGCGCCACCTCCGGCTTTGGCTTCAGTGCCTGCTCCAGTGCCCGGTTGGCGCATACCTCCACCACCAGGCCGGAACGCGTCGAGCGGACGCGTTCATAATTCCCGAGGTTGAATCCCGCCAGGCGGATCGGCGCCGGCGTGCGCCGCTCGGTGGTTCTCCAGTCCCCTTCCGTGCGGTCGGAAACCAGCTCGCCGGGCGTGACCAGTTGCAGATCGCGCGGATAGCGAAACGTCAGATCGAAGTTGGCGAAGTCCGAACCGTGCGTGGGATACCAATTGCCCCGCGCGCTGACATAAAAGACGCGGTCGCCGGCGTTGTAGATCACCTTTCCGCCATGGTGGAAGACGAACTCGTAGGTGCGTCCGGCGTGCAGCGGCTCGGGCGGCACCACCAGAAAAAGATTATTGCCGCCCCTTGCCAGGTTCAGCCGCAGCGATTCCCGCTGTAGAACTTCGCCGGGACTGCCGTCCACCGTGACCTCGCCGATGGTCATGTCAGGCGTGATATCGAAGGTCACGCTCCGCATCCCCTCCACTCTTGGCGTGACCTTCACGCGAGTAACGGCCGTCATATTCAAATCGGCATCGAGCTGCGAATCGATGCGGAAATCGCTCATCTCGAGATCCACCGGGCGTGGTGACGGCTTCAGCCGCGACGAGCGGGCGGGAAAACTCGCCCAGGTATCGAAGTACAGCCGGTTATCGCGGTTCGAGAGGCGCCCGGCGGAAATCTGCTCCCTCGCAGTCGGATCGTAGAGGATGTCGAAATTCTGATAACGCACGCCCGTCAACAGGGCGGAAAACAATCCCGGAGGGTGCCCGGGGCCGCCCAGAAGGTCCAGCACCAGGCGGGTCTGGTAGCTCATTCCCAGGCTGCGCAGCGTCTGCGTCCACTGCTCGTCCAGCAAGGCGCCCATCTCCGGGGCCGGCCGGTTAGACGGGTTCTGGTCGATCTGCGCCTTGAGTGCCTGGTAGTCGTCTCCGGTGAACAGAAACAGGGCCGCGCGGAAATGCTCGTCGAGGTTCGGAGAATCGATGAAGCTGGCCATCGAGCTGCGCTCGGCGCGGTCGGGCGGCATCAGGATCACCTCGCCGTCGCCACCCTCCACATCCGCCGTGAATACCGCGGCGATTCGCTTTCCGGCGACCGGCTTACTGAAAATCAGGTGGCCGTCGGAGAGGTAGATTTTGATATCTTCTTTGGTTAGCCGGAGATCCCGCACGCGATAGCATTCATTGCGGTCGAAGCTGTTTTCCCGGATCGCGCGTGCAAGGTCGGCCGCCGTACCTGCAAGCAGCGGCAGCGGCAGGCAGAGGATGGCAAGCAGACGCCTCATAGGTACAGTCTAACCTTACGGGTTACACTCGAATGAGGCGCTGGCAATTCCACCGCCGCGGAGGAGAAAAATTTGCGTTTTGTAACCTTGGTTCATGACGGTCTCGACGAGCCCGGCGTAATGAGCGACGGAGCACTGGTGCCGCTGGGCGCCGCCGGATTCACCGACCTCCCTTCCGTCATTCGAGGCGGTGCCGATGCCATCGACCGGGTGGACCGGTGGGTCTCCAGAGGGCTGGCGCGTACACGCCTCGAGCCGGCTTCCACCAGGCTGCGCGCACCCGTTCCGCGTCCCCCGAAGATCATCTGCATCGGGCTGAATTACCGCGACCACGCCATCGAATCGAACCTGCCGATCCCCGAGACGCCGACGGTGTTTTCGAAGTATTCCACTTCCGTCATCGGCCACATGGACCCGATCGTGTTGCCCCGGAACTCGACCCAGCCGGACTACGAAGCCGAGTTCGCCGTGGTCATCGGCAAGGGCGGCCGCTACATCCGCGAGGATGACTGGCGGGCCCACGTCTTCGGCTACACCATCCTGAACGACGTGAGCGCGCGCGATTTCCAGATGGCCACCAGCCAGTGGATGATCGGCAAAACCTTCGACACTTTCGCCCCCATGGGTCCGGTGATCGTGACGGCCGATGAGATCGAAGATCCGCACAACGTGAACATCTCGCTCACACTGAACGGCGAGACCATGCAGAGTTCGAACACCCGCAACCTGATCTTCGGCGTGCCGAAACTCATCGCTTATCTTTCGAGCGTGTTCACGCTGGAGCCTGGAGACATCATCTCCACCGGAACTCCGGCCGGCGTGGGCTTCGCGCGCAAGCCGCCCCGCTTCCTGGCGCCCGGCGATGAAGTCACCGTGCACGTGCAGGGCATCGGCGACCTGATCAACCCTGTAGTAGCGGAACCCTAGGCACGGGCTCGCCGTGCAGCGCAACCCGCTCCGGCGCGAGCAGCGTCAAGCCGCCCGCGCCGGCGGCCATCGTGTGGATGTAGAAGTACGGTATTTCGCCGCCGCACTTCATCACCGGCGAGGGAGCCGAGACGATGGGGAGCCCGGCGCACTCGCCAATCCAATCGATATGCCGGTGGCCGTGCAGGAAAATCGCTCGTCCGGCCAGCGGCTGCAGCCGGCGTAAAAGCCAGTTTCCGTTGATCAACGCGGTTCCGATGCGCTCCGAGAACTCCTCCGTCCGGCCGGGGTACTCGACCAGGTGGTGATGCAGCGCGATCAGCCACGACGCGCCCGGGTACTCCGCAACCGCCAGTTCCACCCTGCGCAGCTGCTCCATCGTGACAATGCCCAGTGCGTTTGTGAAAGAGAAGTGTGTATCGGCGTTCGAGTTCAACAGGAGGATGCCGAGCCCCTCCTCGCCCCGCGGCGGCTGCACCATCGGAAAGACCGCGGCCCACAGTTCCTTCAGCTCCCGCGATAAACGGCGCGGCCGCGCATTCGCAAATTCGGCGATGGCCGCGCGATGCGGTGCGATTGCCTCCGAAAGCGTACACCCGATGCAGCCGCGCTCGCCATCCACCACACGAACGCGATGCCCCTGGAGCGCCTCCATCGCCGAGAGCGTCCGCAACTGCCGCAGCAGCGGGTTCGGGCTCGTCGGAAGATCCAGCCGGGCGGGGTTCGCACGATCGACAATGTTCAGGTCGTGGTTGCCGGGCAGCAGCAGCAGCCGATCGGCCACACGCGGATAGAGCACCAGCGCATCGAAGAACTCGGCCCATTCGGTGGATCGGCCGGCGTCGGTGGCGTCGCCGGTAAGGAGGATGGCGTCGAGAGGCTCGTCTTCGCAGATCGCGTCGAGTGTGGCCACCGCCTCGAGCCAGCGTTCATTTCCGCGCGGCCCGGAGCGCCCGCTCTCGATACGAAAGCCGTAGCGTTCGCCCACCACGTGAACATCGGAGAGGTGCGCGATGCGCCACACCCTCTCGCCGGGAGCGCGCGCGGGAAATCGCTCGGCATCGTGGGGTTGTGCCATCGACGCGTCGTCGATCCCCCAGACGAGCGCGGCGGCAGCGAGATACCCGCCGATCAGCACGACGCAATTCGCGAAAGCCGTGCGGGCCAGGCGCGGTAGGTCCGACACATCCTGCCACGCGGCTACCCATCGCGAGTGAGGCCAGGCGATCGCCACCACCGCCAGCCCCACACAGCAGACCAGCACTCCGGCCAGCGCGGCGGCGAGGGCGCGGACGCGATCCACCTGGGCCTGCGAGGCGCGCGCCGGGAGCAGGCGTTCGGCCAGGTGTCGGAATGCTTCCCGGCAGGTGGCGTAGCCCGGCGCGACCGTCAGCGAGTTCAACGACCAGAAGTTGCTCTCGGCCAGCCGGAAGAGTGCGCCACCCGCGAACCATCCGAGCGCCAGGACGCCTGCCAGCGCAGCCGCGGTCCACAGCCGCGCGAACGGCGCGAGGATCTTGCCCCAGACGGTTTGCAGCCATGCCGCCGCCACCATCGGTGCGAGCCCCAGCGTGAGAGCCGGAAGCACCACCAGGAGCGTCCACGCGAGGATCAGTTTCGGAATGTTGATCTCGCCGAGGAAACTCCCGGCCAGCGAAAGTAACGAACGGCTCTTGGTGCTGGAGGCGTCATCCTCGATATCGCCCGCCCGGGGATCGATGACCGGCCTCATCGGTCGGCCCGTTTACCGCCAGCGTCCGGCGACGAACGTATAGCCGCCGCGAGACCGGCGCCACCGCGGAGAAACCCAGGCCGCGCCACGGCGCGGGGGGACCACCCATCGGCCGGAAACCCACGAGTATCTCGCACGGCCCCTTGGTCCCGGGCCCCAGAACCCGCTCCTCCAGACATAGCGGGACCCCGGCCGTCGTCCGACAGGCCGGACGCTGCGGGCACGCGGTGGCGGGGTTCGGATGACCACGGCGCCACGAGTCGCCATGGCTTCGCCCGCCAGCATTCCGAGCGCGAGTACGATCGTCGTCAGGAAACGCTTGGTCATAATTTCACTCCAATACGCGGTTCTCTACTGGTACGATCCTTCGCAGGGTCCGGCGGCCTCAATTTCGTCCGCTTTCGGACGGAGGTGAATTCCCTGTTAGAATCAAGTCGTTGCATTGAGCGTGCGCCCGTAGCTCAGGTGGATAGAGCGGCTGGCTTCGAACCAGTAGGTCGGGAGTTCGAATCTCTCCGGGCGCACCATATTTTCAATAACTTACAAACTTCGAAAATACTCGCCACGTTCTGGATATCCGTCGCTCTTGGTTGGGGGATCGCGGCCCTGTCCCTGATCGGTATCGCGAAAACTCCGGGACAGAACCTCGACCTTTACATCACGACCGCTACGTTGCCCTTTCGAAAGTGTCTCTGTTTGGTCCAGTGGTCCTCAGGCTCGTAGTGCCGTTGGCGGCCGTCACCATTCGCCACGTTAGCGGCGCACCGTCTGTAGCCGGTTAAGTTCCAGCGCGTCATTCTCCGCCGTCCCCTTGTGGTGGTCCCGCCCGAAAGATTGCGCTTGATTCCGGCCGGGCTACCGGCGAAGATGTGCGCATGAAAACGCTGGCCTTTCTTTTCGCGCTCCTGCCCGCCGTCGCTGCGGCCCAGAGCCCCACCTACCACGACCCCGGCATGAAGTTCGTGACTCAGGTGGCAATCGTCTGCCGCGACGTGGACGCCACCAGTAAGAGATGGGCCGCCGTCCTTGGCGTCGATCCGCCGCAGATCCGCAACACGAAACCCGGTGAAGAAGTGAAGCTCATATTCCGGGGCCACCCATCAAATGGGCAGGCCAAGCTCGCCTTCATCAAGTTGGGGCAAGTGACCTTGGAATTAATCCAGCCCGTCGGGGGCGATACCAGTTGGAAGCAATTCCTGGACGTGAACGGCGAAGGTGTCCAGCACATCGCGTTTCAGGTCGCGGATGTGGATAAGGCCGTGAAGGGCTTCGGCGACGGCGGAATGCCGGTCCTGCACCAAGGCGAGTACGATGACGGCTCCGGCACGTACACCTACATCGACAGCGCGAAGGCCCTGGGAGTCACGCTGGAGTTGCTGCACTCCGCGCCGAAGAAGTAGCGCGTAAAGTTACACGGAAGCCAGCTTGTGGACGGCATCCGAATATTGACCGGCATAAACGGGTACACTACCGCAACGCCCGGAGTAGTGGATGTGGAGCAGAATTCCCCGGGCCGTGCCAACCATTTTCTGCCGGGCCGCCGATGTCCTGCAACGGCTGTCCATTGACCAAGTCAATACGGTAGCCGTGTAGCGCGCGAGAGGTACCCCAAACCTCTTACGTGACCGCGGCCGTGTTCTTCCCGGAAGACTGCAATTGTTGACACAGACCCCGGCCAGAAGCGAGATCGGAGGATCCGGGATCCTCGGGATACCGAAAGATCACTGGCTCCCCATCGGGATACGTGGGGCCGGTCTTGCCGGGAGCGCATTCCCATGCCATCTCCTTCGTCATCCGCACATGCCTTCGTGAGATGGCTCGGGCCCGTGTCCGATAGTGACGTTTCATGACACTGACCCTCACGCCGCTGCCCCGAACCGTGGAACGGCGTCGCCACGTGCTCCACCGGCGCGTCATGCAAACTCGACCGGCACAGCTACCGAACGCGAACAGTGCCTATCTACAGAACACGGACCTCCAGGCACAGGGTCCGGTGGGCCCCAATCATGTATGCCAGCACGGCACAGACCCTCGTTCCATTTATTCTTGGCGCCTTTTAGGATTCCCACATCTGCATTCCGGACCGACTGAGCGGCAGCAAGGCCAGGTCGTGTCCGAGAACTGCGATTTTAGGTCAGTTCTAGCCGCCCTTGTGGCGATGCAACCCAGATCTGAATTACGCGAACGTCTGAGCCGTATCAATAGGATTGCATTTGTGGACGAAATACGACGTGTCTACCGCATCCAGAATGTCGACCTTGGCGTGGAGTCAGAAACGAGGGTGCGGCTTCCAGTCAAAAACTTATGCGTTCGCGCCGCTCACCTTTTCCGCGAGCGCGATGAGTTTGGCATCGAGAGCCCGTGCCGCCTCGTTGACATCACTGTTCTCGAGCGCACTCATCAAGGACGATGGAAGATCGTACGCCACGCGGACCTTCCCGCTGGAAGGCTCCTCGTAGACCGCGATTCGAACAGGCACATTGAGGCCGACGCCAAGGTCGTGCTTGATCATGGTTCGGGCAATCAGCGGGTTGCCGATCGTGTACATCCTTGCCTTGCCGCTGCTTCCGAGGGCCGCGAGCCACGCGCCGTGGTCGATCGTGTGGAAGCGCATGAAGCCACTTGTGCTCTCGTGCTTGTGCATCCGTGCTTCGAAGTCCGAGGGGTCACGGGCCTCCGACACCTCGTCGGCGAATGTTTCATTCTCGACTGACCCCACTGCCGCCTCAAGGACCGCGACGACGTCCGCAAAGGACCGGTTGCTCTCATGGACCTGATACCGTCCCGTGAACTTCTGAATCATAACGATCTCCTATGATGTTTTGTCTACTCCGATTGGCGAACGGAAGGCTCTCCGCTCCAAACACGAGACGCGCCGATATCTTGTTGTCTTCTGCATTCACCATTTTCCGTTGTGTGCGCCTGCGTCCACGTGCAGCACTTCCCCTGTGACATGACGAGCTTCGGTCAAATAAACGACCGCCTCGACAATGTCCTGGATTTCTGAGATCTCTCCCATCGGCGATAGGCTTTGCAGATATTCCCTCGGGTCCTTGGCGTGCATCGGCGTATCCACCTCTCCGGGAGCGACCGCGTTGAAGCGAATGCCATCTTTTGCGTACTCCATCGCGAGGCTAAGCGTGATTGCCTCCAGACCGCCTTTCGTGATCATTGGTATGGAAGCTCTTACTCCGGCGATGGGGTGGTGAACCATGGCCGAGGTCAAGCAAGTCACGCTCCCGCCCGTCTTCTGTGCCAGCATCTGCTTCACCGCAAGTTGCGTGATGTAAACGTAGCCCTCGAGGTTTGTTTCGGAGAGGCGCCGAAAGTCATCCGGCGTGTAGTCGGTGAACGGCTTGGTGAAGAAGATGCCGGCATTGTTGACTACAACGTCGATGGAGCCGAATTTGCGGATCGCCGTCTCGGTGATTCTCATCGCGGTTGAAACCTGGCCGATATTCCCCTCCACCAGGGCAAGTCTTCCGTTGGGAACTAACGCTGAGTGTGCAAAATCCAAAGCATTGGCAACAACGTTATAACCGAGATCTATGAAGGCCCTTGTGACGCCGGCGCCGATTCCCCTGGAGGCTCCCGTGACGATCGCGGTTCCTAGCCTTACTTGCGTTCCTGCCTCTGTCGTGCCCGGCAGCCTAGACATCCTCGCTCTCCTCATCGTTTTTCCAGGGCAGGTTGGTTGCCATTCGGGAAAGTTCCGGACATGGATCGGGTCCCGGTGGAATCGGCTGGCATGGCAGACCACGTGATGTAGAACTCTGCAATGGGCAGACAGGTAGCTGTCGTGGTTTACGTGGTGGCGATGGCAGCCGTCACAGTCGGTGTAGATTTCGTTCGAAAACGCCGCGTGCACAGGCCAATTGCCCCCTGGACCGTCGTCGATCCGGAAATTGGCCCGAATTAGGGCGTGTTCACACTATTAAAACAATTAACTTGTAAAATGTTTGAAGGATGGAAATCACGGAAGAGCAGTATGCCCGCATCAAAGACAGCCTCCCGGTGCAGCGCGGCAATGTGAGTCTGACGAACCTGCAGGTGCTGAACGCGATTCTGTATGTGGCCGAACAGGGCTGCAAGTGGCGCGGGCTTCCGAAGCGATTCGGCCGCTGGCACACGATCTATATGCGGATGAACCGGTGGGCGAAAAACGGCGTATTGGACCGCGTGTTTGAACAACTGCAACTGGAGCAGATCGTGCGCATCCGGATCGAAGCATTCTCACTCGACTCCACTTCGGTAAAGGTTCATCCGGATGGAACGGGCGCTTTAAAAAAAAAGGACCACAAGCCATTGGGAAATCCCGCGGCGGATGGAATACCAAGATTCATATGGTTGCCGCGGATGCTCGAACGGCTATAGTCTTTGCGCTCTCTCCCGGCCACGACCACGATGCACCGCACGGGCGGGCCTTGCTGGAAGAGTTAGGTCCGATGCCGGAAGGCATTCCGCTACTGATGGATCGCGCTTACGAAGGCAATGAAACCCGGCAACTGGTGCTCGATCTGGGCATGATTCCGGTCGTTCCACCGAAGTCCAACCGACTGCATCCGTGGGACTATGATCGCGCGATTTACAAAAAGCGCAACGAGATCGAACGACTATTCCGGAGGCTCAAAGGCTTCCGCCGCATTTTTTCACGCTTTGAAAAACTCGATGTGCTCTTTCTGGCGTTCCTCTCCTTTGCTCTCATCGTTGAGGCGCTCCGAATAGTGTGAACACGCCCTAGTTGACCAGTGGAGATTCGGCCTCGGAAGCAACGCCGGCAGCAACCGGCGACCGTGCCGCATCCTTCTTATCCGCGGCCTCCCTTTTGGCCTTTTCGAGCAAGTGTCTGTACACCTGCGGGGTGAATGCCACGGAACTGTGTCCGACCAGTTCGCTAATCACTTTGATGTTGAAGGTCGTGTATGCGCACCGTAGAAGCGCGGCTGTGTGTAGGGACGGCCGCATCGCGGATGGTGGCGGCCCGCATCGTAACGATTCCCCTGGAAAAGACACTAGTCCATAACGGCCACTCACGCCTGGAATGTGTGTGATGCCTTCGTGGCCTTGGAGGGTGAATATGGGCCTGACAGCAGCCGACGCAGCGTCATTCTTGAAGACGAACACAGCCATCCTCAAAATCAACTTCTCGCTTTTGAGGTTTAAAGTCTACCCCGGCGCCTATCAGAAGGACGTTGCGGATGCGATCTCGAGCGGTGCCATCAGCATTAAGGCATCAGACGACCTCGTTACGTCTGGAGCCTCGGCAACATATTTTTCGAACTATGATTCCATCGCCGTTTTGGGAAAGTTCAACATCCTCGATCCGGGCGATCAAACATACTTCTTGCACGAGTGCACGCACGCCCATTTGGATATTCAAACTCTCGGCGTTGTGGATGCTCACGAGAACGAAGCGGTGGGTTTTGTGGCGGAAGCCATGTTTTCGTTTGCCTCCGGGTATACGCCTGTCGGATCTGATCCGATACGACTGGCGAGCCAGGCGATTGCGAGAACGTTATTAGCGGGCAACTACGCTGTTCCGGCGGCCGATGCAACCAGCCTGGTTTCAGTGATCCGGAGCAGCCCGTTCTATAAGGGCCGTTCACCGATAATCTCGAACGGGTTTAAACGCAACACATGGCAGAACATTCTTCGCCCCTGAAATTGCTGATCCGGGAGGTACCATGCGTAGCCCCCCAGGGAAGGCCGGGGCCAAGTGCGTCAAATGTCTGCGACCATTCCGCCTGACATTCCGCGGAAGCTCCGCCAGTCGGACCAACGACGGCTTTAAGTTGGTCGCGCCAGCGAACGCGAAGCTATTTTAGGCCGCCTGATCCCGCTCTAGGAGGTAATTTGTGAGTTCTCGCAGTCTGCTAACCGTCGCGCGGAGCCGCTGCACTTCTTTGAGAATTTCATCTAGGTCTGAGGGCGATAGAGCCGCCTCTGGCCGGAAACTTGGGGAGGTGTTTTCGTGCGACATGAAGAAACCTACTCGATCGTTTACTGTAGGAGATTTCCGGTGCAGGATGCTAACTTTCTGGTACTGCACCCCGCAAAAGGCCAGGAGAACCACCCGCAGGCGAGGGGAATAGTCGGTTAACTATGGTTAGCTGGCGATCTTCGTTCACGCTCGCCTGCGATGACCAGACGCTGGCGCGAGTCGTTGCGTCGGGAGTGCTTGTGGAGGTGGCGTGCGATGAAAAAAAAGCATCGTAGCGCATTGGTGGCTTCGATCTACGAAACGCTTGGGGTCGCTACGTTGTGATTGGCTGATCGTTTCGCGCCAAGCCGGAACACCGCCCAAAGGCGGCTCCCGGCTTCTTGAACTAAATTTGCGGTCGACTTACGACTGGCAGGTGCGGCGACGCCGTACCGCGCCGAAGACCACTGCGCCGAGGCCTAGCAGGATCATCGACGAGGGTTCCGGAGCGGAGGTTGCCCCGTCCACCGACACGTCGTCGACTCCGTTCCATGCGGGCGTATTGTAGCCGGCAAAGGCGATCGTCGTGCTCGATGTGCTTGCCGCTTCTGTGAACGAATAGAACACGTAACCTTGCGCGAAGTTGGTAAGGCTCAAAATGGAATTGCCATCCCAAAACACCTGCTGACCGTTATCTTCGGGATCGTCGGATGCCAGCCAGAAGCTGAACGTATAGCTCTGTCCCGCGACCGTAGGCAGCATCTGCGAAATCGTGTCGTAGTATCCGCTGCTGACACCGCCGAAATCGGCTTCGAAACTGCCGCTGTGTGCACCATCGATGCTGCTGACCGTAAAATCCGTACCGCTTGCCGCGGCCGTGAACACCCAACCGGTCAAATCGCCGGTTTCAAACCCGGGATTCGTCACGATGTTCCCCGCCCGAAGCGGAGCGCTCGAAAGCATTACCAGTAGGGCGATGGCCCCCACAAGCCCAATGATCGATTTCAAGATCCCTCCTTATGTCCGTCACCTATGCGATATACGCTTGCTCCGTCATTATGTGCATAGAACGTTCTAGTATTTTTAGTCCATCCTTAAACGGAAGTACTAGTACTAACCAAAGTGAGTGAAGCCGCAGCAGGACCCTCGTCGAGAGTTCCTCTATAATGACCGAGTGACCGCCCTTGCTGTCACTGCGCTGACCGACTTCCTGCTCGCCGCGCAAGTCCTGTTCCTGGCCGGCCGCATGAGCGCCCGTCCGCACATGCGCTTCTCCGCCCAATGGTATTTTTCGGGCTTCTTATTCCTGCTGGGGTCCGCCGCCTTTCTGGGCGGAATCGATCATGGCTTTATCCAGCCGGCGGGGCTTCCCCGCTATGCCATTCAGCGCGCGGATTGGATCCTGCTGGCCGGGGTCACGTTCTTCCTGCTTGTGGCAACGGCACGGCAGTTCTTCCCTGCCCGCTTCCAGCGGCTAGCGCTTGCGGTTGCATTCGCGCAGTTTACGGGAGCGTCGGTGGCGGCCTGGACGGCTGGGAGCTTTCTCGCCGTGATCGTGAATTATGCGCCGGTTCTGGTGCTGCTTCTGGTATTGAGCGTCGCCGGACGAAAGAAGTACGACGGCTGGAGTTGGATGGCTTCCGGAATTCTGATTCTGTTCGCCGCATCCGCCGTGCAGGCGATAGGAAGCGACCGTTGGGCGCCGCTCGACGGCGACGGTCTCTTCCATCTCATCAGCATGCCGGGCGCCTATTGCCTGTATCGCGGCGGCCTGCGGCTCCGCACCGCGTAATCAGGCCTCCGCCAGCAGCTTCGTTACACAATCCCGCAACTCGTCCATGCGAAACGGCTTGCGGAGGATCCGCGTGCATTCCGGAAAACTCTCGGTGTAGGCGGTCATGCAGATGATCTTGGCGTTGGGACGCGTCTCCCGGACCAGCTTGACCACTTCGTGCCCGTCCATGAGCGGCATCTTCATATCGGTCATCACCAGCGCGATTTGCTTGGGATACGAGCGGTACAGAGCAACCGCCTCCAGGCCATTGGCAGCCGTCATGACTTCATGTCCAATAGACGTGAGTGCGACCGAGACCAGGGTCCGGATCATCTCTTCGTCATCCGCGACGAGAATCACCGCCATTTTTCGGTCTTCGCCTCTGCAAGTCGAAAAACATCCATAGCGCCATAAAAAGAATGACCGCGTCCAGACCGATGGAGAGCACGGCCAGACCCATCCGGAGGCTCCACACGTCCAGAAATATGTCAACTACCAGGTCGATCGCGGAGGAAATAGCAAGGAACAGGAAAAACCAGCGGCTATAGAGAAACCGTCTCATCCCTTTTCATATCGTAACGAAAACGCTACAGACGGACTGGATCCGAACCTACGTTTAGCGCAGAAGAGTACCGCGCCCGAACAGGTTTCCCGGATCGAGACGGCGCTTGACGGCGCGCATGGCGTCCAACTCATCCGGCGTGTATTGGATCTCGAGTAAGTGCGCCTTCCGCTTGCCCAGCCCGTGTTCGGCCGAAACAGTGCCGCCGAGTGCCACCGCGCGGCGCGCCAGGTCGGCCAGCACCCCCGTCGCATGGTCGGGATTCTTCGGGTCCGAGAACAGGTTGATGTGGACGTGCGCGTCGCCGATGTGCCCGAAGATGACGTAGCGGCCCGGAAATTCCGCCTCCAGCCGCTCCCGGTAATACGCCAGCATCGCGCGATTCTGCTCGAGCGGCACGGCATAATCCGTATTCATCTTCATCGCGCCCGACCGCCTCACCGTATCGTTGACGATCTCGGGCAGGCCGTGGCGGAAGCGCCGGAAGCGCTCCCGATCGGCCGCCGAAAGAGCAAACCACGAATCCTCCGCCAACGCGCCGGCCGATTCGATCCGCTCCAGCCATTCATCGATCTTCGGATCTTCTTCCGACTCGAGTTCCTGCTCGATCAGCAGCGCGGCGGCCGCCTTCGCCGGAATCTCAGGAAATCGCGACCGCATCAGTTCCAGCGAGTGGCGGTCGAAGTACTCGAGCATGCGTGCGTCGCGCCACGCCTCCACCGCGTCGAGCGCCGCATCGTCGCTCGGGAAAAACACTACGCCGCCCAACACCGCTTTCGGCGCCGGCAGCAGGCGCAGCCGCGCTTCGGTGAGGATGCCGAGCGTTCCCTCGGACCCGCAGAACAGGTCGACCCAATCCATACCCGGCCGCAGCGGATAGCCGGCGGTGTTCTTGGTGACTGCGGGCAACGGAATCGCGGGAGGCTCGAAGTCGATCGCCTGGCCGCGTGCGAATTCGTGAATCGAGCCATCGGCCGTTGCCACCCGCAGGCTCTCCACCCAGCGCCGCGTCGCCCCATAGCGGAAACTGCGCGAGCCGCTGGCGTTGGTCGCGATGGTGCCGCCGATTGATGCGCCGGTTTCGGTGGGGTCGGGCGGATAGAACTGCCCTGCTGCCTGCGCCGCCGCGTGCAGGTCGCGCAGCAGCACGCCGGCGCCGGCGATCGCGTATCCGCTATGAATCTCGAGGCGCGTGAACTTTTCGAGCGAGAGCACCCAGCCGCCCATCGGCACTCGGCCTCCCGTAACTCCGGTGCCGGCGCCGGCGACCGTCAGCGACGCGCCTGCGGCGGCCGCTTCCCGCACGGCTGCGGTGAGTTCCGCTTCGCTCGTGGGAACCACCACGCGCTCCGCATGGCCGCGAAGGCCGGAGGCGTCTTCCAGGTAGTTGGCAGGTACAGTGTTCGATTCGCCGGGCATCATTCAGAAACAGGTCCGAGATATTTCGCGATCCACTCCAGGCTGCGCCGGTACCGGTCTTCGATGTGCTTGCGCTCCCGCAGGCCGTGCGGCTCGCGCGGATAGACCACCAGCTCCGCCGGAACGTTGTAGCGCTTCAGCCCGCGATAGAGCATCTGGCTCTGCGAAAGCGGATCGGTCGTGTCCGCCTCGCCCTGCAGGATCAGCGTGGGCGTTTTCGCGTTCTTGATATAGACGATGGGCGAGGACTTCTGAAATCCCGCCAGGTTTTCATAGGGCGTTCCGTAATACCACTCGTCGCCCTCGGGGTGAGATTCGGTGCCGTATTCGGTCGCGAGGTCGGCCATGCCCGCGCCGGAGATCGCTACTTTGAAGCGATCGGTCTGCGTGATCGCCCACTCCGCCATGTAGCCGCCGTAAGACCAGCCGCCGATCGCCATCCGCTTCGGATCGGCAATCTTGCGCGCCACCAGGTCGTCTACGCACGCCATCACATCTTTGAAATCACCGCCGCCCCAATCGCCGCGGTTCGATTCCAGAAACTTCTGGCCGTATCCCACGGAGCCCCGGATATTCGGCTCGACCACGGTGTAACCGCGGGTCACCAGCAGTTGCGTCAGCGCATCGAAGCGGTCCGACCACTGGCCCGCCGGTCCTCCATGCACCAGCACCACCAGGGGCTGCGGCGCCGAAGCGCTGGCGCCCGCGCCGCGGTAGAGGGCGGACTCGATCGGCATCCCGTCGAAGCTCTGATAGCGATAGATCTCCGGCCGCACCAGGCTCATTTTGGCCAACGCCTCATTGAAATGGCTGACCGCCTTGCCGCCCGCCCAGAGTTCAGGCGGAGTGGCCGCCGATTGCGCCACGTAAGCCACCTCGCCATTCCGGCTGATGGCGAACGCCGCGATCTCGAGCGAATCGTTGGCAGCCAACTTCCGCGGCGAGCCGCCCACCGCCACGACCTCGGTCTTGAATCCGTCGCGGAATAGCACCGCGAGTTCCTTCTCGTTCAGCCAATCGAAGTTTCCCACCGGCCGGTCGCGGTCGGCCGTCAGGTTGCGCGGCACGCGGTTAGCGAGCGGCAGCACAAAGAGGTCCTGCCCGCTCGGCCCGTCACCCGGCGAGGAAACATAGGCCACCGCAGTCCCCTTCGGCGATACCTGGATCCGCTGGAGTCCTCCTTTGGGCGCCAGCAGCAGCTCCACCGCGCCGTCCGCGAGCGAGACCGAGCACAACCGCTCCAGCCCGCGATGCTCGTCGGCCGGCCGGTCCGTGCCGGAGGCCACCACGCGGCTGCCGTCGGGCATCCACGCCAGGTCGCGCCACGACCAGGCTCCCGCGGTCACCCGGTGGACCGCCTTAGTTGCGACATCGACGGTCCAGATCCGCGAAGGATGAGGCTCATCGATCACTCTGGCGTCGTCCTGTTCCTTCTGCTTCTTTTCCTGCTCCGGCGGGCGCGGATCGGCGGCAAGGAACGCGATGTGCTTGCCGTCGGGCGACCAGCGGAACGATTCCACCGAATTCTTCGCGCTGGTCAATTCCAGCGCCTCACCGCCATTCAACGGCAGCAGCCAGATCTGGTTTCCCTCGCCGCGGTCCGATAGAAACGCCAGCGTGCGCCCGTCCGGCGACCATCGCGGACTCGACTCCGATTTCGCGGAGCTGGTCCACTGCCGCAGTTCGTGCGCGGCCGTGTCGTAAACCCAGATGTGGCGCACGGAAGGCTTGGCGGCAGGCGGCTCGGAAACCGTCAGCGCCAGGCGAAGGCCGTCCGGAGAGAATTGCAGATCCTGCGGCTCGCGGACGTCGATCGCCTGGTCAATCGTCAGCCGGTCGGCTGCCTGGAGACCGGATACAAGTAGAGCGGCGGCGATAAGCAATCTCATGAGTTCACCCTCCGGGTACGGCTATATTTCCAGAATGACCGGCATGATCAGCGGCCGGCGCGACGTCGACTTTGTAATATACCTCTTCAGATCGGCCCGGATCTTTTCCTTCATGACACCCCAATCGGCCTTCTCTTCCTGATTGGAGCCTTCGAGCGTCTTGGTCACCACCTGCCGCGCGCTCTCCATGAACTCGGTGCTGTCTTCCGCTACCGCGAATCCGCGGCTGACGATCTCCGGCAGATTTTCCATGCGGCCGGTCTGCCGGTTGATGGCGATGATCGGCAGCACGATGCCGTCTTCGGAAAGATGGCGGCGGTCGCGGATCACCACTTCCTGCACCACGTCGTCGAGCGACCCGGAGTCGATGCACACACGGCCGACCTGCACCTTCCCGGCCTTGCGGGCGCCCTTCTGGTCGAGCTCCAGAATCTCACCCGAATCCATCACGAAGGCGTCTTCCAGGCCGGCGAAGCGCAGATGGTCGGCCAGCCGGGCATGTTTCGAAAGCTGCCGGTACTCACCGTGGATCGGCATGAAGAACCGCGGCCGCAGCAGGTTCAGCACCAGCTTCATCTCTTCGATGCTGCCGTGTCCGGATACGTGCAGCGGCGGATTCATCGTCCCGTAGAGCACGTCCGCTCCGCGCCGCGACATGTGGTCGATCATGCGGAAGATCGACTTCTCGTTCCCCGGAATGATGCGCGAGCTGAGCACCACGGTGTCGCCCTTCTCCACCGCGATGTGCTTGTGGTTATCTACCGCCACCCGTGCCAGGGCCGACATCGGTTCGCCCTGTGTGCCCGAAATCAGCACCGCCACTTTGTCGCGCGGCAGATCCATCACGTCCTGCGGCCGGAGAAGAATCCCATCGGGAATTTCCAGGAGTCCGAGCGAGTGCGCAATCTCCGTGACTGACACCATACTTCTGCCGATCACCGCGACGCGCCGGCCGTACTCCTTTGCCAGGTCGAGCACGAGTTGGATGCGGTGGATCGACGAGCTGAAGCACGAGACCACCACCCGATGGTCGGAGCGGTTGAAGATCTCCTCCATCCGCGGCTTCACGGCGCGCTCGGATTCCGTGTACCCCGGCCGGTCGGCATTGGTCGAATCGGAAAGCAGCAGCAGCACGCCGCGCTTCCCGTAATCGGCCAGGGTGTGCAGGTCGAACAGCTCGTTATCGGTGGGAGTCGGGTCGACCTTGAAGTCACCGGTGTGGAAGATCACGCCGAGGGGCGTCGTGATCGCCAGGGCCACCGCGCTGACGATCGAGTGCGTCACGTGAATAAACTCGACCTTGAACGGCCCGATCTCGATCATCTGCTTCGGCTTCACGGTGACGAAGCGCGGCTCGTGGTCCAGGTCGTACTCTTCCAGCCGGCGGTCCACCAAAGCGAGGGTGAACGCGGTGCCGTAGACGGGAACATCAATCTCCGTCAGAAAGTACGGAACGGCCCCGATGTGATCTTCGTGGCCATGGGTCAGCACCAGGGCGCGGAGCTGCTCCTGGTTTTCCTTAAGAAAGGTGAGGTCGGGCATGACCAGGTCGACGCCCAACAGTTCCGCGTCGGGGAACATCATGCCGCAATCGACGACGATCATATCGTCGCCATATCGGATGGCGGTCATGTTCATACCGAACTCGCCCAGGCCACCCATTGGAATTACTTGTAACTTGTTATCACTCATTCTGTTTCGCAATCACCTGTAACCTGCCGCTTGAAGTTCGAAGAGCTCGGCATAGCGGCCGCCGAGAGAGATGAGCTGCTGATGCGTACCTTGTTCCCGGACCTCGCCGTCGGCCAGGACCAGGATCCGGTCGGCCATCCGGACGGTGGAGAAGCGATGGGAAATCAGCACCGCCATTCGCCCGCGAGTCAAATCCGCGAAGCGCTGGAAAACCTCGTATTCCGCCCTCGCGTCCAGCGTCGCGGTAGGCTCGTCGAGGATCAGCAGTTGGGCATCCCGCATATAGGCGCGAGCGAGCGCCATCTTCTGCCACTCGCCGCCCGATAGATCCACGCCACCCTCGAAGCGCCTCCCGACCATCTGATCATACCCGTTAGGCAGGCGGGAGATGATGCCTTCCGCTAGGCTCTTCCGGGCAGCCAGTTCGATGCGAGTCTGTTCGTCGAGAGATTCGATTTTGCCAAATCCAATGTTCTCACGAACAAACATGTCGTACCGCATGTAATCCTGAAAGATTACGCCAATTTCCCGGCGGAGATCTTCGACTTCGTACTCGCGGAGGTCGATTCCGTCGAGGTAGATGGCTCCCTCAGTGGGGTCGTAAAGACGTGCCAACAACTTGACTAAAGTCGTTTTTCCGGCACCGTTCTCTCCAATCAGTGCCACCTTTTCAGCAGGATGCAGGCGAAAGTTAATGTTTTGGACGACCATGCGGCCGGAGCCCGGATAAGAAAACCCGACATTCCGGAATTCGAAACCCTCCCGGATCGGGCGCGGCGCCGGAATCGCATTCGGCGCGGAGCGGATGCCCGGCTGCATCTCGAAGAACTCGAACAGGTCTTTCAAGAAGATCGCCTGCTCGGAGATGTCGTTGAAGCTGGAGAGGATACGCTCGATGTATCCGCGCGACCGGGAAAAGGCACCGGTCAGGAAGGTGAACATCCCGATCGAGATGGCACCGCCCAGCGTCCGCATCAGGACCACTGCGTAGGCACCGTAGTAGCCTCCGGTCGATATCAGGTTCAAGCCTGAACCGACGGCTGCTCGATGAATCGCAAGTGCCTTATTTTCCAGGTAGATTTCTTCAGAAACTTGATGATATTGTTGAGCCAGGTGGCGACCTAATCCGAAAATCTTGACCTCCTTGGCGCTCTGCACACTGGCGCCGAGCATCCGCAGGTAGTCCAGGCGGCGGCGTTCCGGGGTCCAGCGGTAAAGCACCGAGTAGGCCAGGGTGGTGAAGTGCGTCTCACCGAGAAACGCGGGGATTACGGCGGCCACCAGCAGGACCATCAGCCAGGGCGAAAACACGATCAGCCCCGCGGAAAGAGAGAGAAGACTCAGAGTATCCTGGCCGACGTTGAGCAGGGCGGCGAGGAGCCCCATGCGCCCGGAGGTCTGCCGGCGCGCCCGCTCCAGCTTGTCGTAAAAGACCGGATCCTCGAAGGATGCCAGGTCGAGCGCGGTGGCGTGCTCCATCAGCCGGACGCTTACCCGGTTGATGAAGCGATCCCCCAGGAGGCTGTCGAACAGGGTATTGACTCGTCCGAGCAAGTCGCTGAGCACCGCCAGCGCCAACTCCAGGGCGACCAGATTCCAGATGTGCCGTAGATCACCGGTATGGTGCGAAATCCGGGCCACCACGGCATCCAGAATCAACTTGGGGACCCACAGCATTGCCAGGGGCAGCAAACTTCTGACGAGGCGGAGAAGAACGCTTCCGGCTACCAGCGGCGGGCTGGTATCCCAGACCATCCGCAGCAGAGGGCGCACGTTGCGCAACCCGGATACGCGGTCGCGCCAGGAAAACTCCTGAGGCGGCTGCTTCGGCCGGGGTGGGTGCATAGAGTCAGTATAGCGGCTCGGGTTGGTACGAAATAAAAATGCCCACCCCGAGGGGTGAGCATTTTCTTTCCCTGTTCTACCAGGGTGATGTTCGATGGGAGAATCAGTTTCGACGGAATCACAACCGTCAAAAACTTTGTAGTTGGATCTTATTTCCCTACGGCCCTCAAGTCAAGGAAAAATCCGGGTGAAAATTTTCCGCCGTAACCTGCTCGAAGTGGGTGACTTGCACGCCGCGGCAGTTTTCCACAGGTTGCCGGGCCTCCCCAAAAACCTAAACTTTCCACCTTCAGTTTTAACTCTAACGGAAAGAAACTAAAAAATTTAGCTACTCCAGATCAACGATTTTCGAGGTGCAGCGTGATCATCGGCTCCAGTTCGTCGCCCTGCTTTCCTCGCCGCCGCAGAGCCCGGTAGCCTCCCAGCGCAAGTCCCGATACGACCGAAAACGCCAACAGGATCCCTATGAGAATAAAGGCATTAAGAAGCAGCTCCCCGACGTTGTCGCGGCGTGTGGGAACGTATTCGTCACGGGTCACGGAAGCCTGGTAGCGCACCGCCCCCAGAATGCGCTCGGCCGCATCCGGGTCCGGCGGATTGACGGTTACAGCCACGAACGGCCCGCTTCGCTTTACCACAGCACCCGGTATCTTCCCGAGCGCCGAGCTCTGCTGCATGGCGATTTGGGGCGTCGGATAGTTGAAAATCGCAACGGTCATGTCGCCCTTGGCAGTCCGGAAAACGCCCAACTGCGCCTCGGCTCCGAGGTGGAAGGCAGCGGCCGAGGGCGGGATCACCCCGTCGAATCGGGAAAGCCCGGTCGGGCCGGTGACATAGCGCTCGCTATTCGGGACGAGGCCGTCGGACGGAAGATACCCCGCCAGCACCGGCAGCGAGGTGGCGTCGACGTTCTTCAAAGACTGGAACAGGGCGTCGAGTTCCGGCTTCCCGGGCTTGGTTCCAGCGAACGAGAACAGGTAATTCCCGTGCACGACCAGGAGGGAGTCGGGCGTCTCCGCCGCCATGGAAGCCGCGGTGGAGGCCTTCGCGCCCGAGGGTCTCTGCCACTCGAATGCAGACATCGAGGCGGTGGTGTCCTGGAGCTGCCAGGCGGTGACGTTGAGTTTGTCCGTGCCGTTGTCGTAAGTCGCCGCTTCGGCGGACTTCAAGCCGTACTCGTCCCAGAGTTGGCGGTCGGCGATGGCGGGTCGGGAAGTGCCCGTCCGGTGGTAGTCGCCGATAGCGTCCGGGAGGATCGCGGCGACCGCCAAGGTTGGTACGAGGAGGGCCGAAAGGAGGAATTTCATGGTTATATTAGACACCGTAAACTTCAGGTTTTCTTCAAAAGGTACGCGCTCCCTCACGGTCGCGCCTCTGTGGCCACCGAGCCACGATCGTGAGGGAGTGGGTGAGGATCTACGCCCCGTGGCACTTCTTGTACTTCTTGCCGCTGCCGCAGGGGCAGGGGTCGTTGCGGCCGACCTTTTGACCGGCCACGACCTGCTTCGGACCGCCGCTATCATCGCCGCCTAATTGCAGCTCGGCCAGTTCCCGTTCCTTCTTGCGCTGAATATTGCGCGTGAAGTCTTCCATCGTGTTCTTGGCCGCGATGCGTTGCTGCTCGGTCGCATCGGGACGCTCGGCTTCGGCTTCTTCCTCTTCCTCTTCGTCCTCGGGGAATGGGAGGGCGGGCGAGGCGCCGGCGCTTACCTGCAGAAAGAAGAGGTACCGCACGGTCTCGTCCTCAATGCGGTCCATCATGGCCGTGAACAGCTCGTAGGATTCCTTCTTGTACTCGACCAGAGGATCCTTCTGACCGTAGGCCCGGTTGCCGATGCCCTGCTTCAACTCGTCCATCGACAGCAGGTGGTCCTTCCACTGGTTGTCGATGACCTGCAGCATGACGATGCGCTCGGTCTGCCGCATGATATCCGCGCCGACCAGGTCTTCCTTCTCCTGGTACTTCTGCCTCAGGCGGTCGCTGATCGAGTCCGTGATCTCGGTCCGCGTCAGGTTGGCGAACTCCTGGATATCCACCTTGGTGCCGAACTGGCTGAGGACGTCGTTGCGCAGCGTGGCCAGGTCCCAGGTATCCGGGTGCGCATTTTCGGGGCAGCGCATGTCGGCAAACTGCTCGACAATGCCCTGCACCATCTCCATGATCCGCTCTTTCTGGTCGAGGCCCTCGAGCAACTGGCGGCGCAAGCCGTAGACCGCCTGCCGCTGCTTGTTGTTGACGTCGTCGTACTCGAGCAGGTGTTTGCGGGCCTCGAAGTTCTGGACTTCGACGGCTTCCTGGGCCTTGGCGATCCGCTTGGTGATCAGCTTCGACTCGATCGGCACGTCTTCTTCCATGCCGAGCCGCAGCATGAGGTTCTGCATGCGCTCGCCGCCGAAGATGCGCAGCAGGTCGTCCTGCAGAGAAAGGAAGAAGCGCGAACTGCCCGGATCGCCCTGGCGTCCGGCGCGTCCACGAAGCTGGTTATCGATACGCCGCGAGTCATGCCGCTCGGTGGCGACGATATGCAGACCGCCGAGTCCGGTGACTTCGTCGTGCTCCTTATCGGTCTGGGTTTTGAAACCGGCGTAAATCTCGTTCCACTTATCGAGCGTCACCCGGTAGAACTGGTCGTGGTGCGAGAAGTAGTAGAAGTCCGCGTCGGCCACGTACTTCATATCCTCGGGCGCGAGCCGTTCGGCGATCTTCTGCTTCAGGCACTCGTCCTTGGTCATGAACTCCGGGTTGCCGCCCAGCAGAATGTCGGTACCACGGCCGGCCATGTTGGTCGAAACCGTGACCATGTTCTTGCGGCCCGCCTGGGCGACGATCGACGCTTCGCGCTCGTGATTCTTGGCGTTCAACACCTCGTGCCTGACGCCGATCCGTTTGAGGATGCCCGAGAGCTTCTCCGACTTTTCCACCGAGATGGTGCCGACCAGCACCGGCTGGCCCTTGGCGTTGAACTCCTTGATTTCCTTGGCGGCGTTGCGGAACTTCTCTTCCTCGGTACGGTAAACGACGTCCGGATTCTCCTTGCGGATGAGCGGGCGATTGGTCGGAATCACGACCACGTCGAGGTTGTAAATCTTCTGGAATTCGGCCGCTTCGGTTTCCGCCGTACCGGTCATGCCCGAGAGCTTCTTGTACATGCGGAAATAGTTCTGGAAGGTGATGGTGGCGAGCGTCTGGTTCTCGCGCTGGATCTTGACCCCTTCCTTGGCTTCGACCGCCTGGTGCAGGCCGTCCGACCAGCGCCGGCCGGGCATGAGGCGCCCGGTGAACTCGTCCACGATGATGACTTCGGGACCTTCGTCGCCGTCCTTCACCACGTAGTCGCGGTCGAGCTGGTAGAGCACGTGCGCACGCAGCGCCTGCTGCACGTGATGGTTGAACTCGATGTTCTGCGGATCGTAGAGGTTGCTCAGGTTCAGCAGCTTTTCGACCTTGAGCACGCCCTCTTCGGTAAGCGCCGCGGCCTTGTGCTTTTCATCGATGGTGTAGTCGCCGGTAGTGTACTTCTCACCGGGCTCGCGGCCTTCGATCACCTCGCCGCGCACCAGCTTGGGGATGATGCGGTTGACCTTGTAATACTTGTCGGTTGATTCCTCGCTGGGGCCGGAGATGATCAGCGGGGTGCGGGCCTCGTCGATCAGGATCGAGTCGACTTCGTCCACGATGGCGTAGTGATGCACGCGCTGGACGCAGTCCTCGATGCGGAACTTCATGTTGTCGCGGAGGTAGTCGAAGCCGAACTCGTTGTTCGTGCCGTAGGTGATGTCGGCGTTGTAGGCCTCTTTGCGCTCCTCGTCGTCGAGATCGTGTACGATCACGCCCACCTGGAGGCCGAGCGATTTGTACAGGCGGCCCATCCATTCCGAGTCGCGCTTGGCCAGGTAATCGTTGACGGTGACGACGTGGACGCCCTTGCCTTCGAGGGCGTTGAGGTAGCAGGGCAGTGTGGCAACCAGCGTTTTTCCTTCGCCGGTCTTCATTTCCGAAATTCTGCCCTTGTGCAAGACGATGCCGCCGATCAACTGCACATCGAAATGCCGCATGTTGAGGAAGCGGCGTCCCCCTTCGCGAACCACCGCGAAGGCTTCGATCAGAAGATCGTCGAGGGTCGCTCCTTGCGCAATTTTCTCTTTAAATTCAATCGTTTTGGCGGCGAGGTCGATATCGGAGAGGTTGCGCAGGCCCGGTTCCAGGTCGCTGATGGCAGCCACCATGGGCAGCATGCCCTTGATCTCGCGCTCGTTTTGGGTGCCGAAGACTTTTGCCAGAATGGCATCAACAATCATGAATCGTTCTCGATCGGTTGGGGGAAGCCCAACTATCATTTTACCTTGTATATAGAGGACGCATCGAGCGAAGTGCAGATTAGCGGGGGGAAACCGCCGGCATTTCGCGCGATCCTTTGCGGCTCGCATCCGGTATTGCAAACAAAAGGGGTTTTCGATTCGTTTCGCACGGACGTGTTGCGCGGGAGGATCCGGCAAGGAGGTTCTCGGCAGGGCGTGTCCGGGTAGAATTACGCGAGCGGCCTGGCATTTTGGGAAACCATTACTACTCCGGTCACAGGGTAACGCGGAGGACGTGCCAATTTCGGCGCGCGGGTCCTTTTTTCAGGAGGTTAGATCAAGTGAACCTGGTTGGCGAACTTGTAAGAGTAGCTCCTCACCAGATCACTGCCGCCCGCCGGATTCGGCTGCCTGCGCCGAGTAGTTGGCGTCGATCGGGTTGGTGTCGTCGTAGTAGTCCAATTCCTGATCGGTCTGCTCCTGCAGCACGCTTCCTACCCAGGCCCAGTACTGCTTCTTCGTCAAACGGCCGTAGGCGTCGTAGGTGTAGACGGTCTGTAGACCCTTAGCGTCGGTTCGCAGCGTGACGTGATGCGCGCCGTCGTACTGGTAGGTGACGGTGCCGTTCTCCGGGTTGGTGGCGCTGACGAGATCGGAACCCGACCACCGGAAGGTGCGGATCTGCATCCATTCGTTCCGCGGCATGGTCACCTTTCGGAGCTGGTTGCCGAAGTTGTAAACATAGCTGGTGACCAGGTTGCTGCCGCCTGCCGGATTGGGTTAACGTCCTCCGTCCCTGGGTTCCCGTGGACTCCCGACGGTAACGCCCCGTGACGGCCAAACAATAACGCGGGCGTTTACACAAAACTCTTGACACTACCAGTACCGTCCGTCCCCGGCTTTGCCCAGTCTGAGGCCGTTGTGGATGACGGCGTGCCTCAGCTTTCCCCTTAGTTTACTTCCTTCCCTTCGGGCGGCGCTCTACACTGATGTCCTGGACGGACACTACTCGAATTTCGGCCGGAGAATCTCCCATGTGGCCGAATCCCGCCTTCCTTAAACCGTATGGCATTTGCACGACCGCATCCTCCATCGTTTGCCGCGTTTCCAAACGGCCCACAATCGTGACCCACACTCTGTCCTTGGCAGCATCGGCGTGGAGCCGCCTCATTTGCTCACGAAGCCGCCGCCAGGACTGCAAAGCATTACGATCGGGTTCGTCGATAGAGATTGCGATGTCGTTTCCCCACACCAATCCTTTGGTCACTAGATGCGTGCCGCATTCTCCGACCAGCCAAACGCCCTCGTCCGTTGCCTCGAGGAGACCTCTCACCACTATCAACTTGCCCTTGAGCTTAGTAGGATCAGGATCCAGGACCCTACAAACGCTAAGAGGGGCGGCATTCCCAGACTGCCGTGGTAAGGTAGCCTGCACCGTCAAGAGAACTACCGCCCACACAATTATCATTAGTGCCCTCCAGGAAAACAGTTGGCCTTTACGAGCTGCGTGTTGTAGGCACTCGCTGCGTTTGCCTGTTCTTTACTTCCCTGGGCATCAATACTGTCATTGACTAGAAAAGTCGAACCGAGCCCATAAAGGAATTCATAAACATGCCCCAGTTCGTGAAGCACTGTGACAGCGGCATCAGTAGTGCTTCCCGTGTTGAACGGTGCGTTAGGGTCGTAGTTAAACACAACCACGGTCTTGTTCGCTACGCCGGTATAGGTGATTGTGCCGTTTTGCAGAGAATAGGAAGTCATTTGCGTAGTCGCGTTCGTCATAGTGCCGGAACTTTGAGACAGAATGAAGCCCTCCGTAAAATATACCTGAGGATTTTTCCCTTCAGACGCCTGACTCAGTAGCGTAGTTGGGTCTGGAGCACTTGGATCGAGATTAAAGAGGGCGGCGCAGTTCGGGTTCGCCAGGGCGGCCAGTGCAGCAGCGACACCTCCTCCGATTTTTTGGATGGTATTTGCTACTGCCTTTGCAAGAGCTGTACTCCCATCGCCACCGCCAGGATCGCTAGCCTTGCCGCCGTTCCCGCCGATCGTCTGCATGCCGCTCGAATCACCACCGCCAGTGCCATCATTACCGCCATCGCCAGAGCACAATTCGGGAAATGCTTCACAGAAATCCGGACTCAGTGTCACTCGCCCATGGGGATCGTAGAAGTTTATCGGATCTCCATTTGCGTACGCATACCGATTCCAACTCCGAGGATTCATCGGATCCGCTGTGCTGACCCCACCTGGGTCCGGCGTCAAGAACCTCCCGCTGCCGCGGTCGTAATACCGCTGGTCCGCGTAATCCAGCCCGTAGTCCCCGCCCACTCCGCTGTCCCGCAGGTACGTCGCGAACTTCTCCCGGCCGTCTGGCGTCGACGTCAACTCTTCACCGTACGGCAGATACTTGAACGTCTCCGAATTCCCGTTTTTCCGCACCGATCCCAACCGGTCCGTCGTCACGCTCACGCCGTTCGACTGGATCATGTGCCCGGCAAAGTAGACGTTGTACCCTTTCAAAGTCCACTGGAATACCGAGCCCCCGCCGTCCTGCGCCTGGTACCCGCATCCGTACGACGCCACCCGCTGCCCGCTGATCCCGTAGATGTACAACTCGCACTTCGTCTCCAGCCCGGTGTCCGAGGAGTCCGTCTCGTGCCGCCACGCAACCCGCTTTCCCCATGGGTCGTACACGTAGTTGCCGGACCCTAATATGTAGAATCCCCACGACGGCGCAACGAACGGGTTCCGCAGCCGGTTCTCCACGTCGTAACAACCGCCGCTGGGACACTCCCCGTTTACCGGCGCATTCCCGTTCGCGTCGTAGCCGCTCCCGTGGTTCGTCGCCGGATCGTAGGCCGCCGTGAATCCCGTCATGCCCGGGATCGCCGCCCCCTTGGTCACGATCTTTCCCGTCAGATTGCCGAAGCCGTCATAGGTGTACGTGTAGCCCCAACTGTTGTCCAGCGTCTCGGCGTGCGACAGGCGATTGAGCTGGTCATATTGATAGGTCACCTGCTCGCCGCTGACGTGATCGATCTGCTGCGCGATCCGCCCGTTGTTCTGGCCCGCCGTGTAGACATATTCCAGGTCGATCCCGCCGCCGGTGATCCGCGTCAATTGTCCCAGGATGTTGTAGGACCGCGTGTCGCCGTTCAGGCTCGTCAACTCGCCCGCCGGTCCGTATGCCGCTGTCGCGATCGTCAGGTTGTAGGGCGGCCCCGTCATGCTGCTCGTACGGCCCATCGCGTCGAACTGGTAGCCGTATTGCGGACCCGCCGTCTGCGGATCCTGCAACGGGTAGGATTGCGACGTCATCCTGCCACCGCGAATTGGATGGTCGCCGGGTCCTCATTGTCCAGATCCGCCGTGAGCCCCCGCAAGAAAGTGTTCAGATCAGGCTGACCCGTTTTACTCCCGTTTTACTCCCGTTTTACTCGTAGCGATGCCTCATTTCCGTGGTTCGTGAACGATAACGACATTGGTGACGTTCTTAATCAGCAGTTGCGCCGGCGCATCGAGACCGATGGGGCCGAAACCTGGTCTTCGTCCCAAAGGTATCGCAGATTTAGGCAGTGAGACACGGTCCTCGATGTTATCGAAGGCAATTAACAGCCCGGTGAACGTCTCGAAACGTTGGGCGAAGGCTGGATCGTAAGCTTGGCGCCGCTCTTCGTCCTCTGATCGCTTCACAGATGCCGAATCCAGCTCGAATGGAGCGTGATCGTAAGGGTCGCGGGATCGGTTATTAGGGGCCGCAAGGTTTACTACGTTGGGCCAAGGCACTCCGTTTCTTGTCAGCTTGACCTTGCATGAGGGTGCTGCTACCAAATACGGCCCGTGGCCGCCCGCTTTGACCTCGCCCCGAACAGTTACGATCTTCCCTCTCAGTTCAACGAGCCGCCCCAATAACTCGCAGACGGACAACGGTTTCTGTGCCGACTCAGACTCCAGGCTCGCGCACAGAATCATCAGAACTCCCAGAACTGCAGGCTTCATAGTTTACATTTCTGCTGAATCAGCTTCGTGTTCGCCTCACTGGTGGGGATGCTGCTTCCGTCAGGTATGATCTTCGAAGTGCCCTCGCCAAACATATACCAATAGGCGTGTCCGAGTTCGTGCAATATGGTAGTTGCCCAGTCGTTTACGCTGCCTGCGACGAACGAGGCATTTGCAGACGTGTTGTTCAACGTAATTGTCACGTCGGCGAAAAGGGTTACGTAACCCGCTTTGTACGGGTCTTTTCCCGTTGTTGTCGCGCTCGTGACGGAATTCGCGGTCGAAGGCGGAATGTAGGCGTATTGAAATGAGTTAGAGATCTCCGACAGCACCGCGACAGGATTGGGGAAAAACCTGGGATGCCAAACAGACCCGCGCAGTCGGGGTCTGATAAGGCATCGCCAGCCCGTTTCAGGCCCTTCATCAACTCGGCCAGCATCTCAGCATCACTCTTGGAGACCACGGGATCTGGCATGCCGCTGCTGTCACTGCCAGCTGGATCGCCTTGGCCGCTGAGCACTGGATTAACGGCGCCGACATCCACGATTCCCCATCCCCCGTCGCTCCAGCCCCAGTATTCGTTGAAATACCCCGGCTGGTAGCCGATGCCTGACGGTGAGCCTACACAGGAGCCTTCATTCGTATATTCATCGCACATCAGGCGGTTCGTGCCACGGGGGTCAGTGAAGTTCGCTGGATCTCCGCCTACATACGCATACCTATTCCAACTCCCGGGATCTCTGGGATTCGCTGTGCTGATCCCACCCGGGTCCACTGTCAAAAACCTTCCGCTGCCACGATCGTAGTACCGCTGGTCCGCGTAATCCAGCCCATAGTCCGGGCCCCACCCGGTGTCCCGCTGGTACGTCGCGAACTTCTCCCGGCCGTCTGGCGTCGACGTCAACTCCTCACCGTACGGCAGATATTTGAACGTCTCCGAGTTCCCATTCTTTCGTACCGATCCCAATCGGTCCGTCGTCACACTTACGCCGTTCGACTGGATCATGTGCCCGGCAAAGTAGACGTTGTACCCTTTCAATGTCCACTGGAATACCGAGCTTCCGCCATCCTGCGCCTGGTATCCGCATCCGTACGACGCCACCCGCTGCCCGCTGATCCCGTAGATGTACAACTCGCACTTCGTCTCCAGCCCGGTGTCCGAGGAGTCCATCTCGTGACGCCACGCCACCCGCTTTCCCCACGGGTCGTACACGTAGTTTCCCGAGCCTAAGACGTAGAAGCCCCACGACGGCGCAACGAATGGGTTCCGCAGCCGATTCTCCACGTCGTAACAACCGCCGCTGGGACACTCCCCGTTGACCGGCGCATTCCCGCTCGCGTCGTATCCGCTCCCGTGGTTGGTCGCCGGATCGTAGGCCGCCGTGAACCCCGTCATGCCGTTTTGGATACGTTACCGTTGCCAGATTGTTCGCCGGATAGGTACGTCGTCGTGTTTGGCCTGAGCACCGCTCTCTTCTCTTTCCCTTTCCCTGAAACTGGCGGTGTCGACGGTATCGAACTACGTTGTAGAAGCTTGAAGCCGCTGCCAGTCCATTCGTAGAAATACCTTGCGCAATCCTTCCAGTTTGGACAGCCGACTACAACCAGAAGCTTGCTGTTGAGCCGATAGAGAATCCCCATTGACGCGAGATCAGGTGGCGGCCCCAAGTAAACCGTTGATCGAGGGAGTTTGCCAAATGGCGCATCGTACACCAGCCCAGATTTGGTATTCACAACGACAAACGACACACAGCCGGTACCACAGCCCCATTCAGCAATCGTGTAACCGCCTGCGAAGTTCGGGCCTTTCTCTTCCGCCTCCCGGATGGCAGTCCGAAACATCCGCTGGCCAGAAGTGCGAAATTTCGGTGCGGCGGGGGCGCCACCGAATACAGGACCGGCGGGATAGTCTTCAAACTTAGGGTCTCCCGCTTCGCCCGCAGCAAATGCACAGGTCAGAAATAGCACGATGCCGAGTCGTACAGGTAGCATGCTCCCTACCAAAACCTCATCTGCCCGATTCGCACGCCGCGTGTCGTAGACGAGACTGCGGCGAAGAGAGTGCAGTCACTGCTTTGAGGCGCTGCCGGCACCTGGGCGGTGGCGACTGCAATCGCCAGAAAGAAAACGGGGGACCTGAGCGAGACCACGCCCTTAAGCGTAGCTTAGTTCAGGCATCGTGAGAAGTTCACCTATCTGGTTCAGATAAGTCGTCCGACCACGAGATCAGAGATCAGGACGTTTACGGCTATCGTAAAGGTCGGGGGGCGGGCATTCCCAATAGTAGTCCTCCCACGGATCGATCCTCAGCCTCTTAAGCGAGAGGTCCTCAATGAGGTCATGTTGATGGCGATTTTGAGGTCTCTCAACCCAATATCATCCGGGCTTCCGTAATCGTATATTCGCGATGTTATAGGATTGGCGCGTCCATCCAGGGTCTGAGTAGACTTCACCGGCCTTGAGGCGCGCGGCAACGCGGGGAGCTGTCTCATGCCTGGATGTCAGCTTGGGCACGGCCTGGAGGCCTACCCTACTTGGCGTTGCCGACTTTTGGAGCCAGCCAGTAGCCGGGGCGGGTTTGCACGCGCTTGACGTCGTTGCGGCCGGTCACATCGACCACGATCTCGTGGAAGCCGCCTTCGTCGCGATTGTTCGGCGAGTAGCTGATCATGTACTCGCTATGCAGCTCTTCACCAACGCGCTGAATCGCCTGCTCCAGGCTCTTCTGATTGTGGAAGCCGAACTCGCTCCCACCGGTACCCTTGGTGAAGACCTCGATCGGGTTGGACTTGAAGATCGCCTTGGCGTCCTTGAAAAGCTCCACCATCAGCGGCAGGAACTCCGCGCGGCCCGCGTTGTAGCCGTAGGTCTGCGCCACGGTGGTCGGGGTGGCTGGGACTCCCGGCGGCAGCGGATGCATCGCAGGGGGCAGATTGTCGGGCCGGCCGACCGGCGTGGGCGCGGTCAGCGTGGTCATGAAGCGCGACATATCCACCGAGTAGAATTCGATATTCTGAATCTGCAGGCCGATCAGCGCTTCGCGCGCACGGTTCTCACTGCCGATATCGCGGGTTTCTCCGATCACCATCATGATGCGGCGGCGGTTCTTCGGACGGTTGCGCAAGAGGCGCGTCCCTTCCACCACGGCATCGATCATGCGGTTCGAAGTGCTGCCCGGGTAAATGGTCTTCACCTTCTCGGTGATCTTCGAGGCGTCAGAGGTGAAATCCTGCAAGGTACGAATCCGCGAATCATAGGCAATCAGCGCCACTTCGCCCTGGTCGCCCACCACCAGCGGAGCGATCATGTTGCCGACGCGCTGCACCTGCGGCAGCAGCCCTTCCACGTGGGAGTTCGCCTGCACCAGGAGCACCAGCGAGATCGGGTTAAACGTGACGTCGACCTGGATCTTTTGCTCCTTGCCGTTGTCGAAGAGCCGGAACTGGTCGGGCCGCAGACCGTCCACATAGTCGCCATTGCGATCGAAGACCAGGACGGGAGCGGAAACGTATTCCGCGCCGACGCGGAATCGCAGCAAGTCTTCATCCGGGTTCGCTTGAACTTGAGGGGCGGCTTGCGCCGGCGGCGTCTGATTCGACGACTGCTGCGCCAGTAACAATCCGCCGAGCAACGTCAAGAAAATCAATCGGTACATTCTACTCCTGGCGCACCGCCACATGCTCGGTTTCGCCTTTCAGAAGGTCGAGCACGTGAGGCACCAATTCCACGATAGCATCCAGGGACTCGACCGCGCCTCGCGGGGACCCTGGTAGATTGACGATCAGAACCCGTCCGCGGGTTCCAGCTGTCGAACGGGAGAGCACCGCAAGGGGAGTGGATTTCCGGCCTTTGGCGCGC
This sequence comes from Terriglobia bacterium, assembly GCA_963796675.1. Lineage (GTDB taxonomy): Bacteria > Acidobacteriota > Terriglobia > Bryobacterales > Bryobacteraceae > CAWCDJ01. Next base: position 674,223 of record CAWCMS010000002.1, on the reverse strand, counting down.
ATCAGTTCGCCGAATCCGGGAATTTCACGGTCGAGGACGGCCCGCGTCGCCTCGGGGGTGACGTCGCGCACGGCCACTCCGGTGCCCCCGGTGGTGAATATGGCGGAAACCTGGCCGCCATCGGCGAGCGTGGCGAGCCGGACGCCGATCTCCGGAGCTTCATCCGGAATGACCTCCATCACCGTGACGCTCCAGCCCAGTTGTTCCAACCGGTCACGAACGGCCGGGCCCGAACGGTCCGCGCGTGCCCCCGCGCTGACCGAATCACTGATTGTCAACACCGCGGCGTTGATCATGATTTCTCCTCCCGGCGGAAATCTCCGCTCTTCCCGCCGGTCTTTTCGAGCAGGTACAAGTCCTGGACCTCGATCGATTTGTCGAGCGCCTTCACCATGTCGTAGACCGTCAGCGCGGCCACGGCCGCGGCAGTCAGCGCTTCCATTTCGACACCCGTCTGCGCTGTGGTCGCCGCGCTCGCGATAATGCGGACGCCTTCCGCCTCGATCGAAACATCCACATCCGCGTGCGAAAGCGGCAGAGGGTGGCACAGCGGAATCAACTCCGAAGTGCGCTTCGCGGCCATAACCCCCGCGATTCGAGCCACCTCCAGCGGGTTCCCTTTCGGATTCTCCGGGAGCTTCGCGAGCACCTCGGGCGCGATCCGCACGAAAGCATGCGCGCGCGCCGTACGCCGCGTTTCCGACTTGCCGGAGACATCCACCATGCGGGGCGTGCCCGCCGGATCGTAATGCGAAAGTTTACTCATTTCAGCAACACCCGGATCCAATCGCCCGGCGCATATGCCGCGCGTTCCTCTTCCGCCACCAGGTAGGCATTCGCGCGGACCAACGCCGGAACGTCGCCCGAACCGTGCCACTCCACCGGCGTGACTTTGGCTCCGTCTTCGGAGAGGCGGGCCGGCAGGAAGCGGGTCAACCCGATCTTGTGGTGAAACTCGCGAGTGAGTTTCGCCGAGAGCATCGGCAAGTGGCTCTCGGTCTGGCCGCCGAGCAGTTCGAGCGCGGCACGGGCGAAGATTTCGAAAGTCACCATAGTGGAGGCGGGGTTGCCGGGCAATCCGAAAAAGAATTTCCCGCTCGCACGCCCGAACACAACGGGCTGGCCGGGCTGAATCAACACACGATCGAAATAGAACTTCGCTCCGAACCCGGCGAGCACCTCTTCCACCACGTCGTACTTGCCGGCGGAAACGCCGCCGGAAAGCAGCAGCAGGTCGGCTTCGAGACCCTGCCGGATCTGCTCGCGCGTGTGCTCCACGGTATCGCGCGCCACCGCAAGAATTTTCGGAATGCCTCCCGCGCGCACTACCTGTGCGGCAAGCGAATAGGCGTTGGAATTTCGAATCTGAAATTCGGCGGGCGTCTCGGCCACCTCGACGATCTCGTCGCCGGTGGCGATGATCGCGGCTACCGGACGGCGGAAAACCGAAGCCGTAGAGTGCCCGAACGCGGCGAGCGCGGCAATCGCGCTGTAGTCGAGCCGCTCCCCCGGGTGCACGACCATCTCTCCCGCGGCCGCCTCGCACCCCCGCGGGTTGATGAACTGGTGCGGCTCCGCGGTACGATCGATCGATACCCGGTTTCCTTCGCGGCCGGTATGCTCCACCATCACGACGGCGTCCGCGCCTTCCGGCACCGGCGCTCCGGTCATGATCTCGACGGCCTGCCGCACGCCGATAAAACCCTCGTACCGTTCGCCCGCGCGCACCTCGCCGATGACTTCGAGCGTACCGGGCAGATCGATGGAGCGCAACGCGAAGCCATCCCGCACGGAGCGCGAAAGCGCCGGCGTGTCGCGATCCGCACGAACCGGCTCGGCGAGCACGCGGCCGCACGCATCTGCGAGCGCTACGCTTTCCACCGGAGGCCGCGGCGCCGCGCCGCGCACCGTGTCGAGCACCATCCGCCGCGCTTCGGAGAACGTCAGGGCAGCCACACATTCCATTGTACGCGCGCCCGTATCGCGCTTTACATTGGCACGCTCGCCGGTATTGAACTCGCCGGAGTGCATACCGACAATGAGAGTAGGAGGAAGATGCAATGGCAGATACGAAAACACAAGAACAATCGCGCTCCCTTCCGACGCGCAGGCAGGAATCCCTTCCTTCCCGCGAATACGTGCGCGATATTTTCAATCCCTTTTCGATGATGCGGCGATTCTCCGAAGAGATGGACCGCGCCTTCGGCACGTCATTCGGCCTGGGCCGCGGACTCGGCGAGCGCGGCGCCTGGATGCCGGCCATCGAAGTCAGGGAACGGGACAACAACCTGGAGATTTCCGCCGAGCTCCCAGGCATGAACAAAGACGACGTCAAAGTGGAAGTCACCGCGGAAGGTGTCGTCATCGAAGGCGAGAAGAAGCGCGAGCAGGAAAGCGAAGAGGGCGGCGTCCACCGGTCGGAGCGCTCTTACGGCCACTTCCTGCGCGTGATTCCGCTGCCCGAAGGGTCCGAGGCTGACAAGGCCAAGGCCGAATTCAAGAACGGCGTGCTGCAAGTACGCGTGCCTCTTTCCGAAGAGCATCGCAAGAGCCGCCGCATTCCTATTTCGTAACCGGAACCCGCTCCCGCCGCAGGGAGGGAGCGGGTAACGCTAGACTAAAGCGGTGCCGTACCGTTCGTCGCTCTCGCTGATGGTTTCGATGGTGCGGAGCGGCGCATTGACATCCACGGAAGTCGTGGAAGCCCATCTGCGGCAGATCGAAGCACGCAACCCGGCGCTCAACGCGTTTGTCGCGGTCTTCGCCGAAGAGGCGCTGGCCGAGGCGCGCGCACGTGAGTCCGCGCTCGCGCGGGGCGAGGCGGAAGGCTTGCTGCACGGCGTCCCGGTTACCGTAAAGGACAGCTTCGATGTGGCAGGGTGGCCGACCCGCGCGGGCAGCCGTCTGCGCGGCGCGGAGCCTGCTGCACGCGATGCCTCCGCGGTGGCGCAACTGCGCCGCCAGGGCGCGATTCTGCTCGGTAAGACGAATACTCCCGAGTTACTCGCTAACTACGAGACTGATAACTTCCTCACCGGACGCACTAATCATCCCACCGATACCAGCCGCACGCCGGGCGGATCGAGCGGCGGCGAAGCGGCGGCGATCGCGGCCTTCTGCTCCCCGGGCGGCCTCGCGACCGACGGCGGCGGCTCGATCCGCGTGCCGGCGCACTTCTGCGGCATTGCCGGTTTGAAGCCTACACCAGGCCGTATCTCCGGGGCCGGGCACTTCCCCTCGCTCGGATACCCGGGCGGCCTTACTGCTGTCGTAGGGCCCATGGCGCGGTCGGCTGAGGATCTGCGGCTGCTGTTTTCGGCGCTCGCCGCATTCGATCCGGAAGACCCGTTCTCCACGCCCGCGCCGATTCGCGCGATGCGCTCGGCCGGAACCCGCGTCGGCCTCTGGGAGCAGTTCTACACGGTGCCGGTGGCGCCGGAGATCCGGGACGCCGTACGCCGCGCGGCGGAGCTGCTCGAACGCACGGGCTATTCCGTGGGTGAATTCGTACCGCGCGGACTCGAGCGTGCGCCGAACGTGTGGGCGATGCTGTTCAGCCAGTGGCCGCAACAGGAGATCCGGAAGTGGATCGCGGGACGCGAATCCGATGTTCATTGGACGCTCGCCGAATCGCTGGGAGCGCCCCCGCCCACCGTCGACCAGGTGACTCAGGCACTGGCCGCACACGACAGGATGCGCGCTTCACTGGTCCGCCAGATGCGGGAGACGCCGGTCTTACTGATGCCGGTTACGAGCATCCCGGCGTTCCGGCATCGCGAGCGGAAGTGGGCGATCGAGGGCCAGGAGATCGGCCTGTTCCAGGCGATGATGCCCGCGGTGATCGCCAATGTCCTCGGACTTCCGGCGGTGACGGTGCCGATGGGCGCGGCGCCGGGCGGCCTGCCTGTCGGTGTCCAACTCCTCGGCCGGCCATTTGACGACGAACTGCTGCTCGACGTAGCGGTGCAATTGGAACAGGCGCGCGGGCCTCTGGCGGACGTTCTTACCTAGAAGATCTTCATCCAGAGGTACGCCTTGGGGTTCGAGTGAAAGCCGCGCGCATTATCGCGAATGCTTTGCGCCGCTCCGTTCAGGCCCTCGTAGACGGACATGTTGATCATCAGCGGGCTGGTATTGAATTCGTCCACCAGGCCGATGAGCTGACCGAAGCTGCGGTTGAGATCCCGGTACATCCGGTCCGATTGCAGCAGTTCGCCTGACCGGATGGCGCCGATGGACTTCGTCAAATCCTGCGCCAGGGATTGAAAGCGGTCGTATTCGGCGGTGTCGCGGAGCAACATTCCGCCCATTCCCTGACCCGCCTGCATTTCGGCCAGGCTGCGGTCGAGGGCCAGGATCGGCTGGCGGATCCGGTTGTAATCGGTATCGGTGTAGAGCGGTTGCCCCACCGAACCGGTCACCGCCGCGGCCTTCCGGACGGCCTTTTCGATATCCCGCAGGTAATTGCGCAAGTCGGTGTAGAAGCCGGTGCCCATCACGAACTGGCCGACCGGGCTGCGAGCCTGTTCGATGTCGGTCAGGGTCGCGTCCATGGACTTCAGCGCCGCGTCGAACTGCTGCAGATCGAGCGTCTTGAGCATGTCCAACTGGGGCTGGTACGGGATCTCGGAGCCCGCGCGAAGATGCTCGCGGCTGATGCCGCTCGAGATATCGACGAACATGTCCCCCACGAGCGAGTCGGCGCTGAGCTGTGCATTCGAATCCGCCGAAATTCGCCGGAGTGCGTCGTGATCGATCGAAAGCGTGAGCCGGATCACACGCTGCGACTGGCCGGTGGGCGCGAATTCGATCGCGGTAACTTTGCCGACGTCCACGCCGTCGGCGCGGACGGGCGAACCGGTGGCGACGCCGCTCGCATCCGGCACGTACAGGTAGACCATGGTCTTCTTCTGGAACAGGTTCCCGCCGGTGAGCAGAAAGATCAGCACCGAGAGGATGACGAGAGCGACCACAATCACGCACGACGACCGGACCTTGGCCCATCGGACGTGCTGAGCGGACGGCATTTAATCGAATTGTACCGCGCCGCCCCCGTTGTAACGCGCGCTACAATGAGAACGTCTCTATCTGACGATGAAGGAGCCCAAATGGATACATTAGGTTGGCCGGAACTGCTGGTTATCGGCTTGGTCTTCGTGCTGTTGTTCGGCACCAAGAAGATCCCGGAATTGGCGAAAGGCCTCGGAGAAGGCATTCGCAATTTCAAGACTTCTCTCAAGGGTGAAGTGCAGGACGTAAAGAACGAAGTTGAAAAGATCTGACCTGCTGACGACGCTTTGAAAATCCGCGCCCGCAAGTTCGACGGCCGTTGCGCCAAACACAGACGGTACAATCCCGCCATCGACGGCCGTGGCGGTATTGTCGGAGGCTGCCCCCGATGTGGGCTGCTCTGCGAGATTTGGGAGTCCTCCCTCAAACTCAATCAGCTCATTCGCAAGTTCGACCCCAAGCACGATGACCTCGATCGTCCACCGGTCAAGGAACCCGAGCACGATCCCAGGCAAATGAGTCTGATCGGAGACTGACTGGCTAGCCGACCAGGGCGCGGACAACTATCCAGGATTTTTCCAGCGGCGAAAGCCGCACGCGCCGCGTGAACACGTCGTAGTTTACACCGACGATGCGGTCGAGGAGCGAGGAGTAGATCGAAATCAGCGCCCACAGCGAAGGACGGCTGCGGGGGTGGATGAGGTCGAGCAGTGGCTGCGAATCGTTGTAGTACTGACGCGCCCGTGCCGCCTCGAAACGGAGCAGGTTGAGAACCTCCTCGCTGCGGCGCCCTTCCCGCAGATCTTCCGGAGTCACCGCGAAGCGTTCCAGATCCTCGGCGGGCAGGTAGATGCGGCAGCGCTCGGCGTCTTCCCGGATGTCGCGCAGGATGTTGGTAAGCTGGAACGCCACACCGCATTTTTCCGCCAGCGGCAGAGCGCTCCGCGTATCGAACCCGAAAATGTGGATTACGGTGAGGCCGACCACCGAGGCCACCTGGTAGCAATAGTGGTATAGCTCGTCGAAGTCCCGCATCTGGCGCGGTTCGAGGTCCGACGCCACGCCGGCAATCATCTCGCGGAAATACTGGTGCGGAATCCCGAAGCGGCGCACGGTGTGGTGAAACGCCGGCCATACCGGATGTCCGCTGAAGCGGCCTTGAAGCGCGTCTTCCATTTCGGCGCTCCATTGATCGATCGCGGCACGCGAGGCTCCGGGCTCATCGCTCAGGTCGTCGCAATAACGCATGAACGCGTAGATCGCGCACATGGCCTTGCGCTGCTGCGCGGAAAGCAGCAAAAACGAGTAGTAGAAATTCCGCGCGCGGGAGCGGGCAACGCGCCGGCAATATTCGTAGGATTGATCGATCGAGACCATCACGCCGCCCGTTGAAACGCCACGCGAGCGAGCGACTGCAACAGCAGCCGGACGCGTTCTCCCTTCGAAATGGCCGGGCGCGCGGCCAAAACGTCGTAATCTTGCTGCTCGATCTTATCGAGGACACGCATTCCGCCGCGGCTGAACAGGTCGATATCGAGCGCCAGCCGCCGGTCCACCATGCCGGGAAGCGGCAGCCCCTTGACGAAAAGCTGGCGGGCCTTGACGACGATTTCCCGCATCACCTCGCGGAAGGCCGGAGTGAAGCGATGCGCGAACAGCTCCTCGACGGTGTAGCCGTGGCGCTCCATGATTTCGAGCGGGATGTAGATGCGGTCCTTCAACAGGTCGACGGTCACGTCCTGCCAGAAATTGGCGAGCTGCAGTGCCGTGCACGTGGCATCGGAAAGGCCCTGTCGAAGCGGGTCCGAGTACCCGCAGAGATACAGCACCAGGCGGCCGACCGGATTGGCGGAGTTGCGGCAGTAGCCGAACAACTCGTCCCAATCGCGGTAACGGCTGACCTGTTGATCCTGAATGAAGGCCGCCACCAGGTCGGCAAAGGGCTCGCGCGGAATGGAGTACTTCTCGATGGTGGGGATGAGCGCAACAAACACCGGATGGCTGGCTCGACCTTCGTACATCGCGTCCAGTTCCCTGCTCCACCACTCGAGCAGGCGAAGGCTTTCCGCCTTGTCGCCGATCTCGTCGCCGAGGTCGTCGGCCCAGCGGCAATAGGAGTAGACGTTGTAGAAATCCTGATGGAGACGTTTGGGCAGCAGGAAGCTTACCACGTGGAAGTTCTCGTAGTGATGCGTAGCGAGCCAGCGGGTATACGCCCGGGCTTCCTCCACCGAATAGGACTTCCGCAGGTCCTCCGGAGAACGAACGAACTCGGCTGGCGAGAGGAACATGATCGGGCTCAAAATAGGGCCGAACGCAGGCCCGTTCCTACGGCACGATCGCCGTTTTGAGATGCCCGTTATGGCTCATGAGGTGCCGCATCACTTCGAGCAGATTCGTCAGCGGCTCTTCCCGGTTGACGAAGAAGCCGGCCGTGATGTGCCCGGCACAAATCAGGTCGAGGGCCTTTTGAATGTAGGCCGGAGTGTGGTGGAAGCTGGCCTTGCAGGTAATTTCGGAGTAGTGCAGCAGCGAAGTATCCAGGTGCACCGTGCTGTCGTTGGGACAGCCGCCGAAGAAATTGACCGTGCCGCCGCGGCGGACCATATTCGCCGCCCATTCCCACGTCTCGGGCTTGCCGACCGCTTCGATCGCCACATCCACACCGCGATTATGCGTCAGCTCGCGGACCGCCTTCACGGGATCCGACTCGTCACTGCCGACGATCAATTCGTCGGCGCCGAGCACGGCGGCGCGTTCCAGTTGCGTCTGACGGCGTCCGACCGCGACGACCCGGCAGCCGCGCAATTTCGCCAGCTTGACGAACATCAGGCCGATGGGGCCGAGGCCAATGATCGCGATACTATCGCCCGCCCGCGGAGCCGTCTCTTCGAACCCGCGCACCACGCAGGCCAGCGGCTCGACCAGCGCGGCATCCTGATATCCCACGTGCACCGGAATCTCGTACGTATTCCGCTCGACAATGCGGGCGGGAATCCGGATATATTCGGCGTAGGCCCCGTTATTGAACAGCAGATCTTCGCAAAGATTTTCGAGATCGCGGGAGCAGAAAAAGCATTTTCCGCAGGGAGCGGAATTGGCTGCCACCACACGTTGTCCGACCGAGAACCTCGACACACCCTCCCCTACCGCGACAACGTCACCGGCCAGTTCGTGCCCGAAGACGGCCGGGGGTACGATCATTCGAGCGTGGTATCCGCGACGGAACACCTTGACATCGGTCCCGCAGGTCAGCGCCACTTTTACTCGTACGAGGATGTCTCCGCTATCGATTTTTGGAATGGCTACCGGCTCAACCTGCAAGTGTTCCTTGCCGTAAAGCACGGCAGCCATCATGTGGTTGTTCACTATGACCACCTCTGTGGCTGAACGATTATTTTCAACGATTTAGGTCCTGGATGCAATGCCAAATCAAAACCTGAACGGATTTTAACTAAGGGGAACCGATGCGAGATCAGTTCTTCTACAGGTAATTCACCGCTGAATACCAGATGCGCGGACTCGGCCTGCAGATCCACCGAAGCGCTGTAGCAGCCGAAGAGTGTGCGCTCGCCGGCCACCAGGTCGGCCCCGGTGGTCTCGATACGTTCGGCACTGGAGGTCTGGGCGAACATCAGGATGCGGGCCCCCGGCCGGGAACAGGCCACCGCCTGCTCGACGATCCCCGGGGCGGATACCGCCACGATGACGAGGTCGGCGCCGCGGCCGCCGGTGAGGCGTTTGGCCTCGGCGGCGACGTCGATCGCACGAGGATCCCAACTGAACTCGGCGCCGCAGCGGGCGGAGATCTCGCGCCGCTCTGCGATATTATCGGTCGCGGCCACGCGGGCGCCCGTACGGCGCACCAGCATGGTGAACATCAGTCCAATCGGCCCCTGGCCCATCACGACGACCAGATCTTGCGGCTGAGGATCGCACTGCACCACAGCTTTGAGGCACGTGTTGAGCGGTTCGACCAGCGTGGCGCGCTCGTAGGAGACGCCCTCCGGGATCCGCTCTACGCCACTCTCCACGATCCACGGCAGCACCCGCACGTATTGTGCGAAGCCGCCGCCCGCTGGTTCGAACCCGGCGGTGATCCCGACCTTCTTATAGACCGGGCACTGCGCGTACAACTTGTGGCTGCAATAAAAACAGTTCCGGCACGGGATGTGGTGGAACGCGACGACGCGATCTCCCGGCTTAAATTTAGTGACACCTTTCCCGACCGCGGCTACCACGCCGGCAGTCTCATGCCCGTAGACCCGCGGCGGAGCCAACAGATTGTGCTCGATCTTCTTCAGATCGGTATGGCAGATCCCGCACGCCTCCACGCGGATTAGAATCTCGCCCGCCTTGATGGACGGCGTGGGAATCTCCTCCACGGTAACCACACTTTCGCCGCGATAGACGGCGGCATGCATGGTTTCGGGAATGGCGGTCAGACTAAAATCTGCAATTGACAATAAAGTCCCCCAAACCCCGGGCGGCCCGGACGCATCGGCTCCGCAGCCTCAGCAGTTCCGGGAGCCGGACAGTTGGCTGGCGCAAGGCTCCCAGTAAAATATGCATTGTAGCGAAGTGACCGTCTGCACGCAGTGCGCTATTGAAGTCATTCGCCATTGTTTCGTTAGCCAAATCGGTGACGACGCGAACACATTGGAACGGAATGCCGAAGCATTCGGCACGTTCGGCCACACCCGCGGCTTCCATTTCGACCACTGACCCGCCCGTCCGCCGCAGTTCCTGCTTCTCACCGGCGGTAGCCGCCACATGATCGATCGAGGTAACGGCGCCGGTGCGGAACGGAGCTTCCGACGCGACCGGAGCCGCCCGCCACGAACCTCGCGGACCGACGACCTCCGTTCCCACGACCACGTCCGCTACCTCCAGGCCATCTTCGAGCGCACCGCAAAATCCCGTGCTCACCACCGCGTCCGGCTTCCAGCGCGGCACCACGGCATCCACCGCCGCGGCCGCGCGCCTGCCGCCAATTCCGTTCGCCGCGAAGACTACTTCGTGCGATCCCAGCCGGCCGGAGCGGACCCAATCGATACCGGCCTCCATCGGCCGGACCTCTTCGGCGTGCGCCAGGATGCCGCGAAATTCCATCGGGTCGGAAGCCACCAGCAGGAGTCTCATCTATGCCGCCGGCACATGGGCCGGACGCCCAAGCCCCATGAACCAATCGACCGCGCGAGCCAGGGCAGTACGCGCGGGCCCGGGCTCGAAGCCGAGTTCGCGGCGCGCCTTCTCGTGCGTCACCCACATCTTCTTCCGCGCCATGCGGACGCCTTCGATCGGCACGCGCGGCGGCGTACCGGTCAGGCCTGCCCATGCGGTGCTGCACGCTCCGGCGCACCAGGCCACCGCGTATGGCAGCTTCATGCGGGGCGCCTTGCGGCCGGTGATTTCGGCCAGCAATCCCAGGATCTGCTCGAGCGTCAGATTTTCCGAGCCGAGGATGTAGCGCTCCCCCGCCCTGCCCCGTTCGCAGGCCAGCAGGTGCCCGAGCGCGGTATCGCGCACGTCTACCACGTTCAGTCCCGTATCGATGAACGCCGGCATATCGCCATTCAGGAAATCGAGCACGATCTTGCCGGTGGGGGTCGGCTTCACGTCGTGGTCGCCGATCGGAGCGGTCGGGTTGACGATCACCACGGGAAGACCATCACGAGCGAATTCGAGTGCCACCTGTTCGGCCAGAAATTTCGAGCGCTTATAATCGCCGGCCATCTCGTCGAGCGCCACCGGCGTAGTTTCATCGCCGAGGCCGCCGTGCGGAATCCCGATGCAGCCGACTGTCGAGGTGTAGACCACGCGCTCGATTCCCGCGCGCCGCGCGGCCTCGAGCAGGTTGCGCGTGCCATCGACATTCGACCGGTAGAGCTCCGAGGGATCCTGCGACCAGAGCCGGTAATCGGCCGCCACATGAAACAGCAGGCCGCATCCGGCAACAGCACGTTCGAGCGAAGCGGGATCGCGCAGATCACCGGTAGCACGCTCGACTGGAAGGTCTTCGACACGGCTCCCCGGGCGCACCAGCGCACGCACGGCAAAGCCGCGCTCCAATAGCGCACGCGCCACGTGCCAGCCCAAAAAGCCGGACGCGCCCGTCACCAGTACGGGTTTTGTGCGCACGAACGAGCCTAGCGCAGCGTCCATGCCAGCATCTTGAGATTATCGGCGAGGCCGACGTTGATCCCCAGGGCGGCGGAGGGCTCGAAACCGCAATGCACCATGCAGTGCTCGCAGCGAGGGTCGTTGCCCTTCCCGTAACTTTCCCAGGGAGTCTGCGTCATGAGGTCTTCAAACGTCTTGTAATGCCCGTCGGTGATCAGGTAGCAAGGACCTTTCCAGCCCTTGATGTTGTAAGTCGGGTTGCCCCAAGCCGTGCAGGGCAATTCGCGCTCGCCCTTCAGGAATTCCAGGTAAACCGGCGTCTGGCGGATGGCGTATTTCTTCGCAAGCCGCTCGATATCCTTGAATTTCTCTTGAATATCGTCGCGGGTCATGAAGATTTCGCGGTCGTCCACCGCCGAATATCCGTAAGCCGGAGCGATCTGGTGGCCGTCCACTCCGAACTGCTTGAGGAATTCGAACATCTCTTCGATCTCGCGCATGTCGGTTTCCTTGTACACCGTGGTGTTGGTGCAGACCTGGAAACCGGCCGCCTTGGCGAGTTTGATCCCTTCGATGGCCGCCTTGAAGACGCCTTCCCGCTCGACTGCAATGTCGTGGTTCTTCTCCATGCCGTCGAGATGCACGTTGAAGTAGAAGCGCTGGTCCGGCTTGAACTCGTGGAGGCGCTTCTTGATGAACATGCCGTTGGTGCAGAGGTAGATGTGGCGGTTGCGCTCCAGGATACCGGTGGTCAATTCGCCGATCTGCGGGTACATCATGGGCTCGCCGCCGCAGATCGAAACGATCGGCGCTCCGCACTCGTCTACCGCCGCCAGGCACTCTTCGAGCGGCACGCGCTCGGTGATCGTGGATTCGTACTCGCGGATGCGTCCGCACCCGGTGCAGGTCAGATTGCAGGCATGCAGCGGTTCGAGCATCAGCACGATCGGAAACCGCTTGTTGATCATCGGATGAGGCTGCCGCTTCTCGCCGGTTTTGGCGGGAAGAATGTGGAACGGGTTTGCGGCATCGGGAGCCGGAGCGGCGTTCTTCTGCCATTCCGGGCGCGGCCGCAGTTTGTTCTTGAAGATATATCCGGCCAGGCCGGCAGTCATCGCGATAGGAAATTTCATAATCTATCCGTTCGAGTTCGCGCGGGCCTTCACGAACGAAGAGAGCGCGAGTAGGGGGAAGTAGTCCTTGTACAAGTGATAATTGAGATAGAAGACCCTGGGAAAGCCGGTCCCGGTGGCCAGCTCTTCTTCCCAGCTCCCATCGGGCCGCTGGGTTTCGAGCAGGTACTCGATGCCATGCTGAACGCTTAGACTGTTGGGGTCGCCCCCGGCGATGAGGCCCAGGATGGCCCAGGCCGTTTGCGAAGGAGTACTCGGCCCCGCGGTAAAAATACCGTTATCGTAGCTGGAGCAGCTTTCGCCCCAGCCGCCGTCGGAATTCTGAATCGAACGGAGCCATTCTCCGGCGCGAAGAATGTGCGCCTCGCGGTCGTTTTCGCCCGATGCCGCGAGCCCGCGCAGGGCGAAGCACGTGCCGTAGATGTAAGCTACGCCCCACCGCCCGTACCAGCTTCCATCAGACTGCTGATTGCGGACCAGCCACTCGACGCCCCGCTGCACCGCCGAATGGTTGCGGTCGAGCCCGTGAGCCGCCAGCGCCTCGAGGACGCGACCCGTGATATCCGGGCAGGTCGGGTCGAGCATGGCGTTGTGGTCGGCGAACGGAACGTTGCTCAGGAAATTCCAGTTGTTATCGGCGTCGAATGCCGCCCATCCGCCGTCGCCTGATTGCATGGCCAGAAGCCAGGCCAGGGCACGCTTCTCGCACTCCTCTTGCGCCGCCGCATCCGATCCGCGTGCTTCGCTGAGCGCCAGCATCACCATCGCGGTGTCGTCAATATCGGGATAGAACTCGTTGGCGTATTCGAAGGCCCAGCCGGAAGGCTCGGTCGCGGGCCGCTTCACCGACCAGTCGCCCTTGCGCCGCACTTCGCGCGCCAGCATCCAATCGGTCGCGGCACGCAGCGCCGGATGTTGCGGCTCGCTCTGCCCCAGGGCGAATGCCCCGATCGCCGTGTCCCAAACCGGCGAAAAGCACGGCTGGAAGAAGAATCGCTCGCCGTCGTCCACCATGAGACGGTCGAACTGCGCCAGCGCCCCGGCCCGCACCGGATCCTCCGGCGCATAGCCCAGAACGTCGAGCGCCATCACCGAATACATCATCGGCGGATAGATCGCACCCAGGCCGTCGGAATGCCGCAGCCGCTCGATCATCCACTCCTTCGCGCGCGTGATCGCCTTCTGGCGCAGCGATTTCAACCCGCGGCGCTCCCACCACTTGAGCAGCGCGTCGGTCGCCAGGAAGAAGTTGTGCCAGGTGAAGGTGCGGGAGTCCTTGTGGAACGCTGGGCTCACGCCCGGCAGCCAGAGTTCGTCCAGAGTAAAGCCGGCAGGCACCGGCCGCCGCGGATTCGCGCTGTGAACAATCGAAAGCGACACCACGATCGCCCGAGTCCACGACGACATCTGGTACAGGAAGTTCCAGGGCAGCAGGACGACCTCGGGCGGGATCGACGGGCAGTATTGCCGCGGATACAGGTCGAAGAGGCTGAGGTTGACCTTGACGTAGCTGTTGGCGGCCTGGATGCCGCCGAGTTCGAGAATGCGGCCCCGCAAGCGTGCCATCCGCGGGTCCTCTGCTTGGAGGCCGGCCAGCTTCAGCGCGACGTACGCCTTGATCGAAGCGCTGACCTCCGAGGGCCCCTGCACATAGATGTTGAAGCCGCCATCGGGAAGCTGCCGGTCGAGGATCGCCTGAACCGCTTTGTCGATCAGGGAATGCGTTTCCGGCTGCCACTTGCCGTCTACCGGCGGATAGAGCCACAACTGAAACAGGATGTAATCGGATTCGAGCGTGGTATCGGCCGTGAGCTCGGCGCACCAGTGCCCGTCGGCGGCCTGGAGGCGCGCCAGATAGGCCGCTGCACGGCGCATGGCCTGCTCTGCGGCGGATTCCAGCGCATTGCCGAGCTGTAAGGATGCACTCATCGAATCGAAATCATTAACTCCGACGGCAGCGAGAACCGCACGTCTTCATCCACAAGTTCGATCTCTTCCATCTGTTGGTATCCCCGGCCACGAAGAAACTCGATCAGTTCCTGCACCAGGTGCTCCGGCGCCGATGCACCGGCCGTGACCGCGACATTCTTTACACCGTCGAGCCAGAGCGGATCCACATCGCCGCGGTCGTTGACCAGAAACGAACGAATGCCGAAATTGTCGCCTACTTCCACCAATCGTTTCGAATTCGAACTGTTCTGCGAACCGACCACCAGCAGCAGATCCACCACCTCCGATATGGCTTTGACGGCCATCTGCCGGTTTTCGGTGGCATAACAGATGTCCTGAGCCGGAGGCCCCTGCACCAGCGGAAAACGTTCCTTCAGGCGGCCGACGATTTCGCGAGTCTCATCCAGGCTGAGCGTGGTTTGCGTAAGATAGCGGACACGCGTCGGGTCGGGCAGGTCCAGCCGGTCGACATCATCCACCGTCTCGACCAGGTAGCTGCGGTCAGGCACTTCGCCGAGCGTGCCGATCACCTCGTCGTGGTCCTTATGCCCGATCAGCACGATGCTGAAGCCGTCGCGCCCAAACCGAACCGCCTCCAGGTGAACTTTGGTGACCAGGGGGCAGGTGGCATCGATCACTTCGAGCCGCCGCTCCTTCGCCTGCCGCCGCACCGACGGCGCCACACCGTGCGCGCTGAAAATCGCCCGCGCGCCTTCCGGCACCTCTTCCAGTTCCTCGACGAAAATCGCGCCCGCCTGGCGCAGTTCATCGACCACGTGCATGTTATGCACGATCTCTTTGCGGACATACACCGGCGGCCCGTACAGGTCGAGGGCAATCTTCACCACATCGATAGCCCTGACGACACCGGCGCAAAAGCCTCGCGGCTTCAGCAAAAAGATCTTTTTGTCCGCGCCGTGATTGGGTGCGAAAGGCTTCAGAGGCATAGAGGCGAATAGTTACAATTATAGCAGGCGATCTTCGGGTTACGCACAGGAAAGGCGTAGTTGACAACAGTTTGCAGCGAAACCTGTATAGATCGTGTCACACTGTGAAGATGCTGGAATGGTCGGACGTGGAGATTAATCCGGGCTTATCGGTCCGAGTCTCCGCTGCCGGGCCGGCAATCCGTTCGATTCAGTTCGCTCCGCATGGACGGCCCGAGGGACAGCGCAACGACCGCTGCCCGCTGATTGAAGAAGCCGTCCGCCAATTGCGCGACTATTTCGCCGGCTCGCGGCGCGAGTTCCACCTGCCGCTCGACCCGCAGGGCACGCCCTTCCAGCAGCGAGTCTGGCAATACCTGACGACGATCCCGTTCGGCGAGACTCGCAGCTACGCGCAGGTGGCGGAAGCGATCGGCTCCCCGGCGGCTGTACGGGCGGTAGGAGCGGCAAACGGCGCCAACCCGATCCCCATTGTGGTCCCATGCCACCGCGTGATCGGCGCGAGCGGCAAACTGACGGGATACGGCGGCGGACTCCCGCTCAAGCAGCGCCTGCTCGAACTCGAAGGCTGCACAACCATGCGGCTGGCATAAGTGGGGCGGGCCTCCCGGAAGGCAGCACCCAACCCGGTTGCGTCCATCGTGTTGTCGAGGTGGCGTGGGCCTCCTGGCCGGCGCGAACTGGCATCCAGGCATGAGACAGCCGCCGCGTCGCCGCGCGTCACCAAAGCGGCGCGATACCGCAGCCACTCGCCCTTCATGGCGTACGTCTGCCAGTTGTTGACGCCGCCGCTGACGATCTCCACCAGCGGCGCGTAGAGCTCGAGAGCCCCCGTCAGAGCGGCGATGAAGAACTCGCCGTGCCGGTCGGAGATCTGCGCGTTGCCGCCGGCGAAGTTGGCCGTCGAATGCTCCATGGCGCGGAAGCCGTTAGGCAGCAGGCCGCGACCCATGCCGCGACCGCCGCCGCGGCCAGCGTTCCAAAGAGGTATTTCATCGCATCCAGCCAGGCCGCTGTGGCAGGATACCGGCGGCGTTTACCCTACACGCTGGCCGGCGAGCCGCTGCGGACCATCGACAGAATCTTATCGTCGAATTCGAAGCCTGCCGTCCGCGGCTTTTGATTCCGCAGGTACCACTTATAGGTCTCTTTCAGACCCGTCTCGAAAGGCGTAAGCTTCATCTTCAGCACCCGCGTGACCTTGCCGATGTTTTCCGTGATCGGGGGAAGGTCGTAATACTCGCCGAAGTAGAAAGGCTCTTCCATTACGTTGCCGCCGGCCTGCGCAATCACGTCGCGCGGGACCCGCGCCAGCACGGGCTCGATGTTCGCTACGCGGCCCAGCCGCTCCACCAACTCGGCCTGCGTCACCGGCTTGGGGTCGCCGATATTGAACGCCTCACCGACCGCCCGCGGCTCTTCCATCGAGCGGATCATCGCGTTGACCAGGTCGTGGACGTATGCGAACTGCATCAGGCGGTGGCCGTCGCCGGGGATGATGATCGGGCGGCCCGCCCGCAGCCGGTCCCAGAAGAACTGCTCGCGGTAATAGTTGGTGCGAGGCCCGTAGACAAAGGGCGGCCGGAACGTCACCACCGGCAGGCCGGTCTGCGCGTGCATGCGGAACAGTATTCGCTCCGTGGTCGCTTTGTGCCGCACATACGGGTTGTTGTGATAATCGGGCGCCAGCGGATCGCTCTCTTTATGGTTCAGACCATCGCCATAGGCGGCCACGCTCGACATGAAAATGTAGCGCGCCAGGCGGTCCCCGCAGGCCTTTACCGTCGCCTCGACCTGCTCCGCCGTGGTGCCATGCTCAAAGTCGTAGACGTTGTCGAATATTACTTCGAAACGGCGCGTGTTCAGCGCTTCGCGCAAGGAATCCGCATCGTTGCGGTCGGCCATGACGTTTTCGACCCGCCGGCCGAAATCGTGCTTCGGCTTACGGTGCAGGATCGACACTTCGTGGCCCCCCTTCAGCAGCGCTTCCACCAGGTGGCGGCCGATGAAAAGGGTCCCCCCGATTACCAGTACTTTCATATGCTCCTAGACACTGAGACGCGGCAGCCTCTCCATACTGCCGCGTCCAAAGAAAAGATACAACGGCTAGTCGTAATATTCCAGGCCGAGATGCGTAATCAGGTCTTCCCCGCGCATCCACCGCAGCGTGTTCTTCAACTTCATGAGCTGGATGAATACGTCATGCTCCGGGTAAACTTCCGAAGCGTGCATCGGCGCCTTGAAATAAAACGACAGCCATTCCTGAATACCGCGCATGCCAGCCCGCTGCGCCAGGTCCATCATGAGCACCAGGTCCAGCACCAGCGGCGCCGCCAGAATCGAGTCGCGGCACAGGAAATTGATCTTGATCTGCATCGGATAGCCCAGCCATCCGAAAATATCGATGTTGTCCCAGCCTTCTTTGGCGTCTCCCCGCGGCGGGTAATACTCGATCCGCACCTTGTGATAGAACCGGTCGTACAGATCGGGATACAAATCCTTCTGCAGGATGTATTCGAGCGCCGAAGACTTGCTGACTTCCTTCGAACGGAACGATCCCGGCTCGTCCAGCACTTCGCCGTCACGGTTCCCCAGGATGTTCGTCGAGAACCAGCCGTTCAGACCCAGCAGCCGCGACTTCAGACCGGGCGCGATCAGCGTCTTCATGAAGGTCTGGCCGCTTTTGTAGTCCTTGCCGGCGACCGGAACGTTGTTGTCCCGCGCCAGTTCGAGCAGGGCCGGCATGTCCGTAGTCAGATGCGGCGAACCGTTGGCATACGGGACCCCCAGTTTCAGCGCTGCGTACGCATAGATCTGGCTGGGTGAGATTTCGGGATCGTTCTTCTGCAGACCGCACTCGAAATCCTTCAGGGTGGCGTGCACCGGCGCCGCTTCGTGGTAGACCTCGGTGGAACCGCACCAGATCATGACCAGGCGCGCCGCACCGGTGCGTTTCTGGAACTGGCGGATCTCCTCCATGACCATTTCCGCGTAGTCCATCTTGGAGCCGCCCGTCTTCACGTTCGGGCCGTTCAGGCGCTTGACGAAATTCTGCTCGAACACCGCCTTCATCGGCTTCACCGCCGAAAGAGGCTCCTTAAGTTGTTCCAACAAAGGCATTTCGAGGACGCCGGCCTTCACCGCCGCCTCATAGGCGTTGTCTTCGAAAATGTCCCAGCAGCCGATTTCGAGGTCTTCTATACCCGCCAGGGGCACAAAATCGCGAATCAGGGGACTACGCCCCTCGGTCCGCTTTCCGAGCCGAATGGTTCCCAATTGGGTCAGGGAACCGATAGGCTTCCCCAGACCGCGCTTCATGGCTTCGAGGCCTGCAATGAACGTCGTCGTTACGGCGCCCATCCCAGGAATCAAGACCCCCAGTTTTCCTTCGGCAGGCGCAATTTGGACGCTGTCGCGATTGGCCAAAATCTTCTCCTTTGGGTCGAAATGCTATAATACCAACTCCATGCGAGACCGCGCGACGGCTACACTTACCACGGTTGTCGTTGACGATGAAAAGCTGGCCTGCGACGAACTCTCCTACCTCCTGAACGACTTTCCGGAAATCGAGATTATCGCCAGTGGCACCAATGGCTTAGAAGCGGTGGACCTGATCCGGAAGATGGAACCGGAGCTGGTGTTTTTGGACGTACACATGCCGGGCCTGGATGGCATGGGAGTGGTTCGCCGTCTGCGGGAGATGGAAATCGACCTGCCCCACTTCATCTTCGTCACCGCCTACGACCAGTACGCCGTGGAAGCCTTCCGGCTGGAGGCGATGGATTATCTCCTCAAGCCTGTGGACAAGGGCCGGCTGGCGGAGACCATCGAGCGGGCGCGCCGTTCCATCCAGGAGCGGAAGGCCCCGGAATCTCCAGAGCCTCCGAAAGGAACTCCGCAGGCGCCCCGAAATAAGCTGCTGGTCCGCTCAAACAATCGCCACTTCATCGTGGACGCGGCGGATGTGATCTACGCCACCATCGACGATGGCCTGATCACGCTGGTCACCACCAATCTCGAAGGCCACTCCACCTATCGCACCATCGAAGACCTGCAAGCCAATCTCGACCGCGACCTTTTCTGGCGCGTGCACCGTTCCTACCTGGTGAACATCAACCGCATCAAGGAAGTGGTGCCGTGGTTCAAGTCGAGCTACCAGCTCCGCATGGACGATCGCAAGCACACCGAGGTCCCGGTGAGCCGCGTGCAAACCAAGCGCCTGCGCGAACTGTTCAAGCTCTGATTCCGGGCTTGCGCTTTTCGTCTTCCCGAACTTCCACGCAAACTTTGACGATCCCCGCCGCCGCGCGAATGAACAGGCAACAGCCGTGGATCGCAGTCGACCCGCTAACCGAAGCGACACCTTCGGTCGCGCTGAGGACCAGGTCGACCACGTTCGCCCCCAACTGCGCACCGCTCAGCAACTGTTTGGTCTGGTTCTGATCCTGGAACGCCTGCCACAGTTCCATACTGTTGGCGAAGACGGCGAGCCCCTGTATCGCGGGATCGGCCGCCGAGTGCCAATCCGGATGCAACATCTTCACAACGTCAGTGGCGTTGGCGCCGATCTCGGTCGCGAGCTTGGGCGCCAGGCTGCCGATCGTGCCGCCCAGCGGTTTGCGCTCCGCCAGCGCCGCCAGGTCGGCCGCGGTTAGAGGCACCGCCAACCCCGCCAGCCCTTGTGTCGGCGCGAGCCGGATCTCTCCCGCCTGATTCTGATTGTCGAACGCTGCCGCCCAAACCGGGTGCAGCTCGTTGGCCGCCATGATTCGCATTGCAACCCTCCGGCTATCGGATGATCTTAGCAAGTCCGACAGAGCTACGCTGATATAATCCGAGGCGCAAGGTCTACCCATGTCCGAACTCGACAATCCCTTACGGCGTTCTTTCCTTAAAGCGGGAGCCGGGGTCATGAGCAGCGTGGCTCTCGGGTCCAATCCCCTCGACCTTCCGGCAGCCGCGCAGCCTCGCCGGCCCAACCTCATCTTCATGACCACCGACGGGCACCGTCCGGACGCCCTCAGCCTGAACGGCAATTCCATTCTTCAGACGCCGAACTTCGACCGCATCGGCCGCGAAGGCGTGCAGTTCCGCAATTCCTTCGTGACCAACGCGCTCTGTCTGCCGTCGCGGGCCACCGCCCTGACCGGCCTGCACACGCATGTCACCGGCTGCGTCGATAATCTCAATCGCGCCGTTCCGAACGACATCCCGATGTTCACCGACGCTCTCCGCGAAGCCGGTTATGAGGTCGGACTCTTCGGCAAGGCGCACCTCCGCGATCTCGAAAAGCGCAATTGGGATTACTACTTCGGCTACCCCGGCGCCGCCACGGACTATTTCTTCCCCGTCATCACGGAAGGCTCGAACGGCAAGGTCGGCCCGCCCACCGTTCACGAAGGCTACGTCGAAGACGTGGTCATGGACAAGGCGATCCAATGGATCAAGCAGAAGCGCGACAAGCCGTTTTGTCTGATCTTCTGGTTCCAATCGCCGCACGCACCGTTCTTCCGTCCGCGGCGGCTGCTGGATCTCTACAGCGGCATCACGATTCCGAAACCCGCCACTTTCGATGACGACCTGAAGGGATATCCCGGCAAGCCCCGCGCCTTCGCCAACGCCGACAACACCATCGGCACCTACACGCGGAACTCGCAAACCAAGAGTAATTGCGCGCGAACCCTGGAAGAGACCGTCAAGGACTACTACGCCGGCATCGTCGCCGCCGACGAAAACGCCGGCAGGCTGTTCCAGACCCTCACTGATATGGGGCAGCTCGACGACACCGCCATCATGTTCTCCGCCGACCACGGCTTCTTCCTCGGCGAATGGCGGAAGTACGACAAGCGCTTTATGCATGAGCCTTCCATCCGAACGCCGATGCTGATTCGTTACCCGCGAATGATACGGCCCGGGATGTCGTACGACCAGATGGTCACCAACCTGGATATCGCCCCGACTTTTCTGGAACTGGCGGGGCTCCCGGTGCCCAAGCGGATGCAGGGCCTCAGCATCGTGCCGTTCCTCAAGGGCGAGCCGCCGAAGACCTGGCGCAAGGACTGGCTCTACGAATATTACGAGTATCCCGGCGCCCACAACGTCCCCAAGAATCGAGGCGTCCGCACGGAGCGCTACAAGTACATTCACTATTACGAAGAATCGCCCGAGGAGTTCGAAATGTACGATTTGCAGCAGGACCCGGGCGAACTCCACAACCTGTACGGCGACCCGCGGCATGCCGGACTGGCGAACGACCTACGCCGCCGTCTCGCCGAGCTTCGCGAAGAGACCAACGACCACTACGTCTACCAGCCGCCCGTGCGCCGGGGCTAGATGTGAGCCTTGTGGGGCAGTTTTTAAACTGCGGAGGGCTTCAGCCCGCCTGGCCGGAATCGGGCTGAAGCCCTCCGCAGGGTGAACCCTGCCCCACCGGCCCGCTCAACCGCGGCTCTCGCTCGCGATCTCGCGCGATGTTCGCTCCACGATCCGGTCGAGCGCGTCCAGATCCTGTGTGACGCCGCTCGCGGTATTGACGATGTTGCGATCGCGCGTCCAGTGGTCGCGATACCAGGTGCAGCTTTCGAAGCCGTCGTTGTGCTCCTTCATCCAGCGCTGGAGCGACGCGCGGTAGTGGTCGAGCGTCGCCGTGTGCGCGCGTTCGGCCGCCAGGTTCTTCATCTGGTACGGGTCGGACGCGTTGTCAAACAATAGTTCGGAACGGTCGCGGCGATAGATGGCGTACGTGTACCGCTCGTCCCGTAGAGCGCGCCATTCGGTGCCGTCCTGCCAGGCGGCGGTCGTCCCCATGCCCTGCATGTAGATCGCTTCGGGCCCACGCGTCGACTTGCCGAGCAGGTTGCCGCTCAGGTCGGCGCCTTCCGCCGCGCGCGGCGCTTTCAGGCCGAGCGCCCCGAGCAGCGTCGGCATGATGTCCGGTGTGCTCAGCAGCGTATCGGTCGCGCCCGGGCGGACACGGCCCGGCCAGCGCACCAGGAACGGCACGCGGCAGGCCTCTTCGTAGAAGATGTATTTCGCGCGCCGCCCATGCGAGCCGAACATCTCGCCATGGTCCGACGTGAAGACCAGCAGCGTGTCTTGCTCCAGCCCCTGTTCGCGCACCGTATCCAGCAGCCGCCCCACGGCGCGGTCGATCTCCGCCGTCATCGCGTAGTATCCCGTTTGGAACCGGCCGACGGTCTCGCGGTAATTGGCGGGCAGCTTCGCCCAGTCGTCGGCGTACGGGTCGGGCGTGTCGGAGTAGTTCGGCCGCAGCGGGAGCTTTACGTTGCGGAAGCGTTCCGTGAAGTCCGACGGGCAGTTCGCCCACTCCCAAGGATCGTGCGGCGGACCCCAGGAAAGAAACATCGCGAATGGCTTCGATTTCGCCCGCTGCCTCCGGAGATACTCGATCGCCATATTCGTCTGCGACTCGGGCTCATAGAGTTTGTGGATCTCGCGCCGCGGCGTATCGCGGAAATACGGAGCGTCGTGGTAGGTATGGTTGAAATTGTAGGCCGCCCAGTACTGGTCGAAGCCCAGCCGGTAGGGCCCCGGCGGCACGAATCCGTTCTTCGTCTCGTCGTGGTGCCCCAGTTGATTCGCCCACATGTGCCACTTGCCGATGTAGGCCGTATCGTAGCCGCCGCGGGTGAGCACGTTGCCGAAACATTCGTGCCGCGGGCTGAGGCGGAGCTCGTTGATCACCATCCCGGTGCTCGATTGATACTTGCCCGTCATCAGCGACGCGCGGTACGGCGCGCACACCGGCGTGGACGGCACGGCGTTCCGCACATCGAGCGATTCCCGCGCCAGCCGGTCGATATTCGGAGTGTGCGCGTACTCGTCGCCCGCATACCCGCAGGAGAAACGCCGAAGCTGGTCGGCGAAGACGTAGATCAGGTTGACAGGGCGATCCTGCGCCAGTCCGGCGGCCCCTACCGCGGCCTGCGCGAGAAATGCCCGGCGGGTGGGCGTCGACGTGGAATGCATAGCCCGCATTGTATCGCCACACGTCCTGCGTGCAGCCACTTATAATCGGTGACAAATGCGCACCCTCGTGTTGCTCCTGCTTTTGGGCTCGGCCGCGGCGCTCGATGCCCAGTGGATCGCACCGAACCCGGTCACCGGAATCGAACGTCAGACGGATGGAGTGGTGCTCCGGCTCCAGACCGGACGCCTGCGCCTGGAAGTCTGCTCGGACTCCATCCTCCACGTGATCTACACGCCCGTCGAATCGTTCCCTAATCGCCCGCAGTACGTCGTGACCAAGACGGCCTGGCCCGCGGCGAAGTGGACCCTCGCCGAAGACGCGAAGACCGTCACCGTTTCTACGGACCGCATGAAAGTGGCGGTCAACCGCCAGGATTCCACGCTGGCCTATAGCGATGCCGCGGGGCACCCGCTGGTGCAGGAGGGTCCGAACACCCTGACGCCTGTCACGGTGAACGGCGAGAAGACCTATCACGCCGAAGCGTTCATCGGACTGTGGGGCTCGACGGAAGCGTTCTATGGACTCGGCCAGCATCAGTCGGGCGTATGGAACTACCATGGCGAGTCGGTCGATATCGCGCAGGACAACACCAACATCTCGGTGCCGATGCTGCTTTCGAGCAACGGCTACGGCATCTTCTGGAACAATGCGTCGCGCAGCCGCTTCAATAACCGCTTCGTGCACGCGATGTACATCACGTCGGAAGTGGCCGATTCGATCGACTACTACTTCCTTTACGGCCCCGACTTCGACCGCATCATCTCTGGCTACCGCTCGCTGACCGGCGCGGCCCCGATGTTCGGCAAGTGGGCCTACGGCTTCTGGCAGTGCAAGAACAAGTACAAGACCGAGGCCGAATTGCTCGGAGTCGCGCACCAGTATCGCGCGCGCCACATTCCCGTCGACAACATCGTGCAGGACTGGTTCTGGTGGACCACCATGGGCGAGTTCAAATTCAGCGACAAGTATCCCGACCCCAAGGGCATGCTGGACGATCTCCACCGCAACCATTTCCACCTGATGATTTCCGTCTGGCCCTACTTCTACCCGGGCTCCGAAACCTACGCCGACATGGACCGCAAGGGATTCTTCATCGACCGCACCAAGGTCGCGGCCTTCCATCCCAAGGGAGAAGCGCTCTATGACGCCACCAATCCCGAGGCGCGCAAATACTACTGGAACCTGATGGATCACGCGCTCTTCCAGATCGGCGCCGACGCCTGGTGGCTCGATACGACCGAGCCCGAAACGGAAGCGCGCGAAGACAACGTCATGGTGCGGAACCAGGTGCACATCGGCAACGGTGCGCGCTACGCCAACATCTTCCCGCTGATGACCACCAAGGCTGTTTACGACGGACAGCGCAGCGCTTCCGACCGCAAGCGCGTCTTCATTCTTTCGCGCTCCGCCTTCGCCGGCTCGCAACGGAACGCCGTGACTGCATGGTCGGGCGACGTGAACTCCGATTGGGAGACGCTGCGCCGGCAGATCCCCGCGGGCCTGAACTTTTCGCTTTCGGGCCTGCCCTACTGGACCACCGACATCGGCGGCTTCACCTCGGGCGATCCGGACGACCCCGCCTATCGCGAGCTATTCGTCCGCTGGTTCCAGTTCGGCACCTTCTGCCCGATCTTTCGCGTGCACGGAACGCGTCGCAATGACCAGAATGAGCTGTGGTCGTACGGACCGGAGGCACAGAAGATCCTGACGAGCTTCGACCGTCTGCGCTATGAGTTGATGCCGTACACCTACTCGCTCGCGTGGAAGACCACCAGCGAAGCCTATACGCCGATGCGTCCTCTGGTGATGGATTTCCGCACCGATCCGCGCGCGCAGAATACGGGCGACGAGTTCCTCTACGGCCCGGCGATTCTGGTTGCACCCGTGACCGAACCCGGCGCCCAGACGCGGCACCTCTATCTGCCCAAGGCGCAATGGTACGACTTCTGGAGCGGCCGCTCCGTCGAAGGCGGCCGCGCGCTCGATGCGCCCGTCACGCTCGAGCGCATTCCGCTTTATGTGCGTGCCGGTTCGATCGTGCCGATGGGCCCGGATGTCGAGTATGCCGCGGAGAAGCCGGCCGACCCGATCGAACTGCGGGTCTACCGCGGCGCCAACGGCAGCTTCACGCTCTACGAAGACGAGAACGACAACTACGATTACGAAAAGGGCGTCTACGCGACGATCCCGATCGCCTGGGACGAGTCATCGCAGAGGCTGACCATCGGCGACCGCAGTGGAGCGTTCCCCGGCATGCTCGCGACGCGCACGTTCCGCGTGGTTTTCGTCGGAGGCGTGGAGCGCAGCGTGGAATATCGCGGCCGGCAGATCACGGTCGAACCCTCACCGGGCAAGATCCTAAAGAAGTGATTCCTATCTGAGGGAAGGGTTTTATAGTCCCAGAACTTCTGGTAAGATGCCATCGATTTGGTACTGATTCGTTTCACTGGGATGGTGTCCGATGCAGTGGGTTTCTTTCTTCCTGGACCTCCTTGCCGGGTGGTGTATGTGGTCCCTCAGTCATAACTTGGGCCATCGCTGGTGGCACAACGATATGAAACGTGGGCTCCAGACGTTTTACGCCCATGGCGAGCGAGAGCATCACCGGATCTATGACCGGCACGGTGCGCGGACGCAGCAGATCGCCGAAGATCCGAAGGAGCTCTTCATCAGCTTCCCACTGATTGTGGTGGGGCCGGTTGCCCTATTGTTTGTTGGAGCTTTCGGGTACCTTCGGGGCTGGAGCCACGCGTGGCCCTTCGCAGTCGGCCTCTACGGCTTCATGCTGCTCGATCATCAATTGCACATTCTTTTCCACAGGCGCCAACATTTGCCCGGCATTCTCGGCTGGTTGCAGAACATGCATAAAATCCACCATGCCACCCACGATCGAAATTTCTTTTTCGTCTCCGGCCTGGTGTGGGATCTGCTTCTTCGTACAGCGGATACGGGTGCGAAATATCCGGTCACCCGGGCATCCCTGGAGGGCTAACCGGGAACGGAATAGTCGGCGGCGACCGGCGCAATTACTTCTCTAAATGCAGCCGCAGCGAGATCACGTGGACCGGCCCGCGGTCCCGGTTGTAGGCCGGGTGCTGGATGAACTGGTAATCGGGCGTGAGGTAGACCGGCTTGCGAATGTTCCAGTTGTAAAACGCTTCCACGATCACCTCGGGAACATAATGCGGCAGTTGCCCGTCACCGATGAGGAAACCGTAGCCCCCGCGCGCCAGATACGACGCATGGTCGCCCGAGATGCCGTTCACCGCCATGGCGAGCCCCACAACGTCGCCCTGCCGCCCCCAGGAATTACCGTGCACCGACACTCCCCCGCTCGCCGTCCGGTCGATTTCCGTAAAGGCCCAAGATTCCGTCTTGCCGTCGTTCCAACCGAGCCGTAGAAACGCGCCGGCATTGGTGGTGATTGCCTGTTCGACGTTCAAGCCTGCGCCATACTTGATGGTGTCCGGGCGGCGAGTGGCGATGATGTCCTGATCGGCTTCGCGATACGTGCCCATGTTCGCGTGATTCACGAAGCCCAGCATGCGCACGATTCCGCCCTTCGCGTATCCGTATTGAACCTCGACGGCATCGCCGTGGTTGGCGGCGATGTGCCGGTCGAGGAACGGCCCGTTGGCGGTCACCGGCTCGAGAAAACTCGCGGCGCGGAATACGGCCTGCCTGATCGTCACCTCCTGCACCACGCCGACGGTGTAGCCGCGCACGTCCGCCGGATAGTCCCAGGCGCCGTTGTCCATGATCGACCAGTTGATGAACTGCGCGCGCGGGTCATGGCTGTACACATTCTGGTCGAAGAAATCGTTCGCGGCGAACCTGCCGGCGGTCCAGTTGAACCAGCGGTAATGCTGCTTCAGGTAGACGCGCGCCAGGTAGGGTTTGGGAGTAGCACTCGACACTCGAGGGATCTCTCCATTGGGGAAACCGGCGACGCCGCGTACGCCGCTGAAACCCTTCCCGCCCGCCAATTCAGGATCGACATGCAGTTCCGTCTCCCGATACGTGAGGGTCAGAAAGACCGTCGCCGTCAGGCTGGTGTCCGATTCCCAGATCGGCAGCAGGCTGTTCAGCCCGGTGTAGGGAGAGTGGAACGGCGGATGGTTCTGAAGAATGCTGGTGGCCTGCGCATGCACGTCGAAATCGACGGACTGCGCCGCCGCAGGCAGTACCAGGCCAGCCAGGAGCAAGCACCGCACTACGCTCATCCCCGCAGCGACGTCCAGATCATGACCGCGGTGAGCACGATCATGATGACTACGGTTGCGCCCCCAATCAGGTTGGCCCAGCGCCCGTTCTTCATGTCCTCCATCAGCTCTCTGCGGTTGATGAGGACCAGCATGAAGATCAGGACAAACGGGATCAGGACCCCGTTGGCGACCTGTGAGAGCAGGATCACCTTGATCAAGGGCAGGCCCGGAATCAGGACACACCCCGCTCCGACCACGATCAAGGCCGTATAGAGGGAGTAGAAAATCGGCGCCTCGAAAAAGCGGCGATCCAACCCCGACTCGAAGCCCAGCCCTTCGCACACGTTGTACGAAGTGGCCAGTGGGAGAATGGCCGCGGACAGCAGCGCGGCATTGACCAGTCCGACAGCGAATAGAACGGAGGCGAACCGCCCGGCAAAAGGCTCGAGTGCGACCGCGGCCTCGGCGGCGTCGCCGATATTGCGATGGCCGGTGTGGAACAGCGTGGCCGCACAGGCCACCACGATGAAGAACGCGACCACGTCCGTGATCAGGCAGCCGAGCACGATGTCCCAGCGGACCAGCCGGTATTCGCGCCGCGAAACGCCTTTCTCGACCAGCGAAGCCTGTAGGTAGAACTGCATCCAGGGCGTGATGGTGGTGCCGATCAGTCCCACGATCATCACGAAGTACTCGGGCTCGGGACGAAGCTCCGGCACGATGGTCCGGAAGAGGGCGGCGCCCCAATCGGCGTGGGACATCAACGCTGAGACCGGGTAGGCGAAATAAATCAGCGAGAAGGCGATCAGTATCCGTTCGATCGGCTTGTACGAGCCATGTACGATCACCGACCAGACGATGATGGCTCCGATGGGCACGCAGATGTATTTGCTGATGCCGAAAATTCCCATGCCCGAAGCGATCCCGGCGAACTCGGCGATGATGTTGCCGAGATCGGCCACCGTGAGCACCATCATCGTGAAAAACGTGATGCGCAGACCGAACTCTTCGCGAATGAGATCGGAGAGACCTTTGCCGGTGGCTACCGCCATCCGTCCGGCCATCTCCTGCACCACGATCAGTGCGATGGTGGTGGGGACCAGCGTCCAGAGTAGGGAGTAGCCGAATCGTGCGCCGGCCTGGGAGTAAGTAAGGATTCCGCCGGGGTCGTTGTCAACGTTGGCGGTGATAAAGCCCGGGCCGAGTATCGCCAATAGGGCGGCCAGACGAAAGCGGAGAACACCCATACCGAAGGGGCGGCGCGGGTGCTTGACAGAGATGTCGCGTCCGGTGTCTTTCGTCATGTATTACGCCGTCTGTCATATAGTTGCGGCCACGGGCACGCTACCGCTTTTCATTGTAGCCCGCTCGGGCACAATAGACGGTGAAATACACAAGAAATTGGTCGGGAATCAGTTGGGTCGGCGGCGGATGAGCCACGGCTCGATAGCGCCCGGATTTTCGAGTATCTCCGCCTCAAGTTCGCGGAATTGATTCTCCACAATCATCTTCTCGATGCTTGCGCCGAGCGATTCGTCGCGGGTTTCCAGGCGCTTCTTCTCGATCAGGGCCAAAATCGACCCGTAGAGCTCCAGCCGGTCTGCCATGTTGCTCATAACCGCGACCTCCTACATCAATAGACGAGATCTGGTAGGAGAAGTTGCACAGAAATCGCGGACGCGCTCGCATTGCCAGAGATTTGTCATCCGGTTATCCTGCGGTAAGTGCGGCGATTAGGGGTAGTAACGGCGATTTTCACGGCCCTCGTGCTGGCGCAGGGTCAGACAGCGAACTGGCAAGGCGTTCTGAAAGACCGGGCGGGAACCCCGGTAGCGGGCGCGCATATCGAATTGCGCCTCGAGGGACACTCCTGGGATAGCCGCTCCTCGGCTGCCGGAGCCTTCGCGTTCACGGGGCTTCCGCCCGGGCGTTACGCGGTATCGGTGGCATGGAGCGGCGGAACGTCGCGCGGTAACGTGGAACTCGGCGCGGGGTCGCTGCAAAACACCTTGCTCCTGACCGCCGAAGGAGTTGTCACTCTGGGCTCCGCGGGCGCCGGAAACTCGGAATCGACCGGGGGCGAGCAGCTTTCCGGCCGCCAGGTCTCTGCCCTGCCCTTGAACAAGCGGGACTTCAGCCAACTGCTCCTGCTGGCCGCCGGAACCCAAACCGACGCGAACGGCGCGGCCAATTTCACCCAGCAGTTCACCGTCAACGGGCAGCGCGGCGCAGCCACGGTGTTCGCAATAGACGGCATTGACACCACCGACCCCGAGATGGGCGGCGCGACGTTTTCCAATTTCAACGTTGATGCCATCCAGGAGATCAATTCCAGTTCGGGCGTGCTGCCCGCGTCGATCGGCCACGGCGCCGCCGGGTATACCGAGGTCGTCACCAAGAGCGGCACCAACGACCTGCACGGCAGCCTCTTCGAGTTCGTGCGCAACGCCGCCTTCGACGCACGCAATTTCTTCGACCGCCAATCCGTGGCGCAGCCGCGCCGCATCCCGGCATTCACGCGCAACGAATTCGGCTTCACCACCGGCGGCCCTCTGCGGCGGAACAAGACCTACTGGTTCGGACAATACCAGGGCTTCCGCCAGGTGCTGGGCACTACCCAGGTATTGCCGGTGCCGACCGCCGACGAGCGGCGCGGCCTCGACAATACGGCCTTCGCCGGCGACGTCCTGACCGTACCGGTGAATCCGCAGATCGCCGCCGTTATGGTTCGGTATCCGCTTCCCAACGACCCCAGCGGCCCCTATGGCGCCCGTACCTACGCGACCTCGTCAAAGATCGGCACTCGTACCGATCAGTTCTCCGTCCGAATCGACCATCGCATCTCGGAGAAGGCGCGGCTCTTCGGCCGCTTCAACTTGAATAACGTCGAAGGTCCGCTCACCAATCCGAGCCAGACCGCGATCGACCCGTCGTTCGCCGTCCCCTTCTTCGACCACCAGCGCAACTTCGGCCTGACCTATTCCCGTACGGCCTCCGCGAACTTCGCGTGGGAATCATCAGTTGGCTTCGTGCGCTCCACTCCGAACTTCCCGACCCTCAACCGCTCGCAGCCCGCCCTGAATTTCGCCGACGCCCTCTACGAAGGCTTCAATACGCCGGCCGGATCGATCATTGCGTCGTTTGGAAATCTCTTTCAATTTCGTCAGAACTTCACCTGGACTCGCGGGGCGCACCGCTTCCAATTCGGAGCGGAAGCCCGCTTCAACCGCGACACCACATTGTTCGGCACCGCGCCCAACGGATCGTACACGTTCGGCGGCGGGGCGGCCTATTCTCCGGTCGAAATCCGTTCGCGCAGCGGACTGCACGATATCCACGTGGGCGACCTGCTGCCCGACTCCCTCACCGGCCTGCTGACGGCGACGCCCTTCTCCTACACCGTGACCGCCGCGCCGGCGCTCTTCGCGCAGGGCAACCACATGGGCGAGGCCGCGGTGCAGCGCGAGGCGTACAACTTCTACTTCCAGGACAACTGGAAGGTCTCGGCCAATCTATCGATCAATTACGGCCTGCGCTACGAGGTGAACACGCCGATCCATGAAGGCAAGGAGCTCTCCTCGGGCGTCGTCTTCGAGGACGCCTCCGGCCGCCAGGTGGATGGCGAGGCTCCGGGCGCACAGCCGCACTTCCAGATTCATCTCAAGCCCGCTTACCCCACCGACTGGAACGGCTGGGGACCGCGCCTGGCGATCGACTGGCGCTGGGATGACAAGACCGTATTTCACGCGGGCGGTTCCATCACCACGGTTCTGCCGAATGTCTGGCAGGACAACATGGTCACCGGCGGACTGCCCTACGTGGTGGCGCCGCTGATTACCGCCCAGCCGGGCAGGGCCGTGCCTTTCCAGAACTCCGTGACCGGCATCTCCATCCCCGCCGTCTACTCCACTTCCGGCGCACCCATTTATGCCACCGGCAAGTCCACCGATGTGGCGCCGGGAACCGAACTCGATGTGCTGCGCTTCGAGCGTGACCTCGCGGCCCGAAGCAATGGCGAGGCGCAAATCCTCACCTCGGCCGCCATGTCGCACAACTTCCACAACGGCTCCATCGGTACCTATACGGCCGGACTCGAACGTAAGTTTGCCGACCTCACGGCGTCGGCGAGCTACGTGGCCACCATCGGGATGGCGCTCGCGCGGATCGATTCGCCGAATGGCTACAGCGGAGCGGAGGGCTCCTTCGCACCCTACGCCGCCAACGGCTTCGGCCCGATCGGCATCATGACCAACCGCTCGCACTCGACCTATCATTCCCTGCAAACCTCGCTGCAGAAGAGCTCCCTGAAAGCGGGATTAGGCTTCCAGGCGAGCTACACGTTCAGTAAGTCGATTGACGATAGCAGCGCCGTGCTGGGCGGCTTCCTCTCGGGCTCCTCGGGCACTGTGCTGCAGACGGCGCCGCAAAACCCACGGGGCCTCGCCGGCGAGAAAGGGCTTTCCACCTTCGACGTGACGCACGCCTTTTCCCTGAGCGCGATCCAGCAACTACCGCTCCAGCGAGTGCCGGGCTTGCGCGCCCTGGGGAAGCGCGCGTCGAACGGATGGCAGTTGCTGGGGATGGCATCACTCGCCAGCGGCTCCCCCTTCACGGTCTACTCCGGCATTCAGCAGACCGCCGCCGGCTCGAACGGCGCCGACCGCCCGGACCAGGTGGGAACTCCCGTGCTTTCCACCAGCCGCACCGTGCGCGAAGACTACTTTGGCCTGGGTGCCAGTAACGCTTCTTACTTTTCGATACCGATCAATGTGCCCGGCGGCACCGGGCCGAACCAGGGCCGCTTCGGCACGCTGGGCCGCGACACCTTCCGTGGTCCCGCATTCCACAACTTCGACTTTTCGCTGATCAAGGATACGACGGTCGGCCGCGCGGGCAACCCGGAACGCGCGGTCCTTGAATTCCGAGCGGAGTGCTTCAACGCCTTCAACATCGTGAATCTCGGACTGCCGGCCAACATCGTGCTCGGCCCCGGCTTCGGCATGATCAGCCGGACGGCCGGTCCGTCGCGCCAGATCCAGTTGTCACTGAAATTGCTCTACTAGCACACCGAGGCGCGACCGTGAGGGAGCGCGCGGAACTTTGCGTGCGCGCCAGCCAATCGCGTCGTACGCTGCGCGCTCCCTGACGGTCGCGCCTCGGTATGATCGTCACTCGGTGCGCAGTGCCGTCATGGGCGAAATCGACGCCGCAACACCTGCCGGGATCATCGCCGCGACTGCGGCGCACGATGCCAGCGCGCCGGCTGCGATACCTAATGCCAGCGGGTCCCAAAACGAAACCTCATACAGTTGGCTCGCAATCAATTTCGCCGCCCCGATTGCCAGCGGCACTCCCAACACAAGCCCCGCCACCACGTGAACCAGCGCACCTTGCAGAATGTAGCGGACCACTTTTCCACGGTCGGCTCCCAGGGCCATACGAATGCCGATTTCGTTCGTGCGACGCGCCACCGTGTAAGCCGTCACGCCATAGAGGCCCACTGCGGCCAGGATCAGGGCGACCAGTCCGAACAGTCCGGCGAGGCCCGCCACCGCGTGCTCCTGGTCGAACCGCAGTTCCACCTGGTGGCGCAGCGTCCGGACGCTGTTGATCGTCAAATTCGGATCGATGCCCTCGAGCGTCCGCGTTAGGACAGGTTCGAGGGCACCTGGCGCAATATTGGTCACAAGAAGGATGCCGCCGACAAAGTGCGAGCGGGTCTCGATCTGGCTCATGAGAGGGTCCCGGTAGGGGACGGACTGCGCGAGCGGAACATAGAACATCGGACGCGCCGGCCGCTGCAGCGCGAAGCCCGCAAACTTGGCATCCCGCACTATACCGACGATGCGGAACGTGCCCGCATATTCCGGCAGATCGAGCCCGAAGTGCTGGCCAAGCGGGTCCTCATCGGCCCGAAAGAAGCGCTTGGCAAAAGTCTCGTTGACAACGGCTACCAGTTCGGTCGTCTCGTTATCGCTTTCGGCCAAGTTGCGCCCGCGTACCAGGCCGACACCCAGATTCTGCAGGTAATGAGCGCTTACGCGGTCCCAGGAAGAGCCCGAATCTCCATTGAAGTTGCCGGCCGGATGACCGGAGACCATGATGAGTTCGCTCCAGTTATCGGTCAGCGGGTTGTAGAGCGCAAGGCCCGACCCCGTCACACCGGGCAAGCGGTTCAATGCGTCCTCGATTCGCCGGTAGAGCGCCCCCAATTGCGGTGACGTGTACGTGGCGGGAGGCCGGTTGAGCGACACGATCACGCGGCCTTCGGTCTCATACCCGAAGCGCTGGTGCTCCAGGTTGTCCAGGCTGCGTGCCAGCATGGTCGCACCCGCCACCAGCACCACCGAGAGAGCTGCCTGCACGATCAGAAGCACCCGCCGCGCCATGCCGGAATGATCGCTCGTCGACCGTCCCACTCCGCGCAGTGCTTCGAGCGGGCTGGTACGCGTCGCAAACCACGCCGGAGCCGCGCCGAAGATCAACCCAGTCACAAGCGCCAGTACAAATGCGAACAAGAGCACCAGCGGCGATGGCAGAATGCTGATCGGGACGACGCGGGCGCCCCGGAACGCCAGGGCCAGCAGTAGGCGCGCCGCCGCGATGGCCACGAGGAGCCCGGCAATCCCGCCGCCCACTGCGAGCACGACCGATTCAATCAGGGCCTGCCCTACGATCTGCCGCCGGTTTGCGCCGAGTGCGAGCCGCAGCGCCGTCTGCGACCGCCTCGCCGCCGATCGCGCCAGCAGCAGGTTGGCCACGTTCGCGCACGCGATCAGCAGCACCATCCCGCAAACCCCGAGCAGGATCCGCAAACTGCGGCCGTACTCTTCCTTCATTACCTCGACTCCCCCGCCGCCCGGAACCACATTGATCACCTGGTGCGGCAGACCGCGGACCACGTCGGGCATCCAATTCGAAGGGTACGAGGAATCATGCTCCATCCATTGCCGCAGGATTCCCGTCAGACGCGGCCCCACGCTGGCGACCGAAGCGCCAGGCCGCAGCCGCGCCATCACCCGCAGCCACGCAGGGACCGGCTGCCGCAGTAATGAGCTGCTCGCCGCAATCACGGGCTCCTGCTGCACCGGAATCCAGATATCCGGCGGATCGCTACGCAGCGTCTCTCCAAAGAAACCCGGCGGCGTAATGCCGATTACGGTGAAGGGATGCCCCTCGACAATGAAACTGGACCCAACCACCGAGGGATCCGAACCATATTCTTCCTGCCACGCGCGGTTGCTCAGCACCAGTGCCGGCGCCGCCGATGGGACGTCGTCACTGATCGAAAACAGACGTCCGCCGAACGGCCGTACCCCGAGAACCGAAAAGTAACTGCCGGTGACATATTCGGAACGTAGCGGGTGCGCAACGTTTCCGGTGCCTTCCCGCCGGACGCTCATTCGCGCGCCGCCGGCCTGAAACGCCGTCACCTCCTCGAATTCCGGCATCTGCTCTGCGAGCCTCTGATACAGAGCGTAGGAGTACATTCCCCAGCGGTCCTGTGGTCCGCCCTGAACGCAGCAATTGTCGCCATCGCCGATGCGATAGAGCAATGAAGGATCCGCCACCGGCAGCGACCGCAACATCACCGCCTGGATCATCGTGAAGATCGCCGTGGTGCCGCCGATGCCGAGCGCCAGCGTGAGCATGGCGGACGCCGTAAATACTGGAGACTTTCGGAACTGCCTCAGGGTGTAGCGAAGAGTATTGCGCACGTATTGTCCCTTACGGAGCAATACTCCGGGTCAGCGAAAAGGTTACAAGGGGATTGTCAGGCCAAACAGCGCATGGTGCGCCAGGATGAACAGTGTACGCCCATCCGCCCCGCCAATCACCAGATCCAGGGGACGCTCCGGCACATCGATCCGCCCGATTTCCTTCCCAGCCGGGTCATACACAAACACCTGTCCATTCGCCACGTAGACGTTCCCCTTGCGGTCCACGGCGACGCTCTCACCCCCGCGCTGCGCGAACGGATGCAACTCCGTCAGGGTGCCGTCCGCGGCCACCCGAGCTCGATACGTCACGTCTTCCGACTCGCTGCTGACGTAGACGCGATCACCCACCGCCGCGGTCACAAACCCATGCGTGTCGATGGTGTCCGAGAACCTCCAGCCCGCGATCGAATCCGGCGGCCCCTGCTGGAAGACGCGTGCAGCCGGCAGAACAAGGCTGCCGTCAGGCGAAACGTATTCCCTGGCCCTGCGCGTGGCGACGTCGTCGCGGAACATTTGCGCCAGCGTCTTGTACGTGAACGTCTCGAAATCGAGCTGGTCTTTGAACTCGCCGTTGTTCCAGTAATTCACCGGCAGCACCACCTTTGCTCCGGGATGCGTCGTCGCTGCCTGCGGAGCAAGCACCGCGATCTCGTCTTTTGGCGAACCCGGCCGGAACGAGTACACCGTCCCCTCCGGACCCGCGGAAGAGAACACCAGCAGGTTGCCTGACCGGTCGATCGCCAGGTTCACCGGATCGAGCGGGCTGTCGCGCTCCACCGTCAGCCCCTCACCTTCGGACCAGCCGTAGATCCGCTGTTCGTGATGGTCCACGAAGTAGAGCTTGCCGGCGCCATCCACCGCCGCTCCCGAGAGCGAATAGAAGCCGTCCTCGAGCCGCCGAACCTTCGCAGCCGGATTCGTCGCGGGAGGCGCCGCGGGGGCGGCCGGAATATCGAGCACCGCGAATTCGCGCTCGCGCGTCGCCAGATGGTGCGTCATGTCTTCGATCGAGTTCTCGTATGGGTACTTGCTCGCACGCAAGTACGTCGCGCAGCCATTCTTATCGCACGTCGCGAAGCCGCTTTCGGCATTCACATGCACGTTGCGGAACCGGATGTCGGAAGAATGATACAGCCGCACCGCCGTGGGGAACGGCCCGCGCGACCTCGTCACGCGATAAGCGTGATAATTCGCGATCGTAATATTTTTCGACCAGGAGATTTCGAGCGATAGTGCGTCCGGACTCTCGCCCGCCTCCTCTTCGGTCTGCGGCGCATTCAGGTCCCAATTCTCCACGTGGTCGAACTTGATCTCGGTGCGCACGTGGTGCTCGTTCGAAAGCTCGTAGACGTGCCCCGGCGTCTTGGTATCCGACACGAAGAAACCGGTCTGCGCAAAGGTATCGGGGGTCCAGATATCGGAGAAACTCCCGCCGCCGCCGTGAGTGATCCATAGGCTCGGATACTGGCTGTCCCACCGCTTCCGCGTGTCGGGATCGGCTGTATTGTTGTTGTTGTATGGATTGGTGCCGCTGCCGTGGCCGCCGAGGAAGCGGACATCGTCGATCAGCGAATTCTCACCCGCGCTCCAGAGCACAGCTACCGCGCGCGGATTGGTGCCGCCCGTCAGCACGCCGAAGCCGCTCAGAATGTTCGACCCGCCGGAGGGCGCCGCGATCACGGCCTTCGGCTCGCCGACTCCCTGGTACGCCGGAGTGCGTTCCGCCAGGTCGATCTGCGTCAGCGTCGGATGCAGCCCGATCAGCATAGTATCCGGCTTCAACGTCAGGGTATCGGTAACCACGTAATGCCCGCTCGGGAAATACAGCACCCGATGCTGCTCGATCGCCTGCCGGATCGCCGCGGTGTCGTCCGTCGTGCCGTCACCTTTCACGCCGAGCGTGTGGACATTGACCCACTCCGCGGTAGCCGGTAGCGGCCGGATGGCGGGAGCGAGCGGCGCGGGCATGGCGCTTAAAGGCGCGGCATCGTAGAGCATCCCGACCGTGCCCATCCGCCCTTCGCCCGGCACGATCAATCCGTAGTTGAAATTGCGCACGCGATAGATGCCGCCCTTGCCTTCCACCTTCTTGCCGCTCTCGCGGAGCAGCGCAAATACAGGTGCGTTCTGCACCACCGCGTTCTCGAAGCCGATCTCGTTCAGCGCCGATTTTTCATTGCTGACAGTCACCACGTGGCTCGAAATATTCTCGAAGCGGCAGTCCTTCACCCAAAGCTGGTCGTAATATTCCGGGTCGATATCGATCGCTACAGGCACATTGCGGAAACGATCGCGCACCAGCGTCAGGCCGGACTCGTGTTCGCGGACGGCAGCCTCGCGCTGGCCCTCGAACACCGAATCGAGCAGCGTGAATTGCCACGCCGGCGAGGTCTTCTCGGCGAGGATGGCGTAGCGACCGCCGTAAAAATGCAGATCTTCGGCTTCGTTGCCGACCTGCGACAACGCCGCGAGTCCCGAGCCCACATGGAAATCCATGTGGCTGAGAAAGGCGTGCTGCGCCACGTGAAAGCGAATGCCGACTGCCGCCGGGTTGCCGTCGCCGATCTCGAAGTCGATATTGCTCATCGCCGAGTAGAACGTGCCCGAATTGGCATCGGCGATCTGGTCGTTCGGCGGCACCGAGCCGGGCGGCGAAAACGGCACCCGGAAGCCTCTGCCAAAGCGGCCCCCTGGGCGAAATCCGGTAAACATCACCATCACGCCGATGCCCGATTGGAAACCGGGGGTGTGCTCCGGCAGCACGAAAACCGGGCGCGTGTCGCCATAGCCGAACAGCCGCACACCGGGCCAGACGTAGATGGTACGGGTCAGGCGATAACGGCCCGCGGGAATGAAGACGATGCCTTCGCGGTTGTTCTCCGCCTTGTCGATCGCGGCCTGCAGCGCAGCGCTATCGTCGGTGGCGCCCTGAGAGGCGGTGAGGTAGACAGCTTTCGGATCGTCAGGCCGTGTGCCAAGCGCCGATGCCGCCAATCCGGCCGAAGCAAGGCCGTGAAGCAGCAAAACGATCGGGAGGATTCTTTCGATACGCGTTTCCATCGCTGTACATCTGTTCTATCTCAATGCGCATCCGAACGCCTATGCCCTCGTCAGAATCTCTCGAATCTTTTGTCCCAACACTTCCCTGCTGAACGGCTTCGGCAGAAAATCGACCGCCGAATCGAGCACACCATGGTGCACCACGGTATTTTCCGTATAGCCGGACAAATAGAGCACCCGCAGCCTCGGCCTCATCGCCGTCAGGGCATCGGCTACCTGCCGGCCGCTCATATTGGGCATCACCACATCGGTCAACAAGAGTGCCACATCGCCCACATGCGATCGCCCGATGCGGATCGCCTCCTCTCCGGAGGCTGCCGCCAGAACGTGGTAGCCCATCTTCCGCAGGATCCGGCATGTCAGGTCGCGCACCGCCTTCTCGTCTTCCACCACCAGAATAGTTTCCGAGGCGACGGCCTTGCTCTTCTCCGACGACTCCAGGGTGCTATCCGAAGGCGGTTCCGACACTCGCGGGAAGTAAAGCTTGAAGGTGGTCCCCGTACCCGGCTCGCTATAGACCCAGATATCGCCGCCGCACTGTTTCACCATTCCGTACACCGTCGCCAGCCCGAGCCCCGTGCCCTTGCCGCGATCCTTGGTCGTAAAGAACGGCTCGAAAATATGCTGCCTTGTCTCGGCATCCATCCCGATACCGTTATCGCTGACCGCAATCATCACGAAATCGCCCGGCTGCACTCCCATGTGCGTGCGGACGTAGTTTTCGTCCATGAAGAAGTTATCGGTCTCGATCGTCAGGTGCCCGCCCGTCAGCATGGCATCCCGCGCGTTCACCGCCAGGTTGGCGATCGCCTGCGCGATATGGTTCGGGTCCGCCCGGATGTTCCCGGCTTCCGGGTTCAGTCCGATCGCAAGATGGATATCTTCGCCGATCAGCCGCCGCAGCATCTTCTCCGTCTGCTCCACGATGGAGTTGACGCTCACGACCTTCGGCTGCATGATCTGGCGCCGGCTGAATGCCAGCAGTTGATTGGTTAGCGAGCCCGCCCGTTCCGCGGCGTGCGAAATTTCTTCCGCGTAGCCGCGCAGGGGGTCCACGCTCGAAAGCTCGTCCAGGATCATCCGGTTGTACCCGTTGATCACCGTCAGCATGTTATTGAAGTCGTGGGCCACGCCCCCCGCCAGGCGCCCCACCGCCTCCATCTTTTGGGCGTGCATGAGCTGTTCCTCCAGCGTTTTCCGCTGGCTGATGTCGCTCACGAAAGCGATGGCAAACAGCGTGCCTTCCACCTCGATCGAGCTGAGACTTACCTCGACCGGAAACTCGGTTCCGTCCTTGCGCCTTCCCGTGAGTTCCAGACCAGTGCCCATCGGGCGCGTGCGAGGATGGTGAAAGTACTCGTCCCGATTCCGGCTGTGCGCGGCACGCTTCGATTCCGGCAGGAGCAGGTCGATCGAGCTACCGAGCAACTCGCCGCGCGTATAACCGAATAGTTCTTCCGTGCGACCGTTTGCCAGTACGATCGTCCCGGTGCGGTCTGTACTGATGATCGCTTGAGCGGCAGTCTCCAGCAGGGCTACAAGCAGCTTGTCACTGTTGCGTGCGTACGAGAATTCCGGACCGGCAGCCATTCTCGATGTCCCTCCGAGTACACTGGTTGCCAGTATATCGTGAACATCACGACAATTCCCGTCCGGCCCAAACCAAACCTGTAGAAAAATACAACGGTACTACTGGTTAGTTACCGGCGCATGGCGTAGACTTTTTGGGCCTGGTTGAGCAGGCTCTGAGCTTTCGGCATGCTCTCGATCGCCTTGGCGATCTCCGGATCTTCCGCCCACCCGGCGCGGTTCGCCGTGTCCTTATCGAACGCGCGGAAATAGAATTCCCAGCGAATGCCCTGCTTCACCCAACCGCGGTTGGCTTCGAAATCCGCATCGGTGAACGGCATTTTCTGCGCCGTCAGGAACTGCTTGAAGCGGTCGAGCGTGGCCGCGTCGGCCTGCCATCC
Source organism: Terriglobia bacterium (assembly GCA_963796675.1). Lineage (GTDB taxonomy): Bacteria > Acidobacteriota > Terriglobia > Bryobacterales > Bryobacteraceae > CAWCDJ01. Next base: position 634,114 of record CAWCMS010000002.1, on the reverse strand, counting down.
CTGGGGCAATTCCGGCTTCTTCGTGCCGAAGTAAAGGTTGGCGAAACGGTAGAACATGTTCACGCTGTTCGGATACACCCCCAGCCGCCGCTGGAAGATGCTGTACTTCGGGCTGGGATACTTCTCGTCCGGGGTGATGCCTCCGCCGCCATAGACCTTGCGGCCGGAATCGGTCGGATGCACGTCCTTCACGTCGTTCGTATTGCCATCGGTATGCGCGTAGTAGGAATAGAACGACTGGTGCGAGTAGTCGCGCTGAATCAGGCGGCCGCTCGGCGTGTAGTAGTGAGCGATCGTCAGCAGCAGCGCGGCGCCTTCCGAAAGCGGGAATTGCGCCTGTACCAGGCCTTTGCCGAACGTCGTCTGCCCCATAATCCATGCCCGGTCATGATCCTGCAGGGCGCCGGTGACGATCTCCGAAGCGGAGGCCGACTGCCCGTCCACCAGCATCACGATCGGATACTTCTGCGCCAGTACGTTAGCGCGGGCGCGGAAGATCTGCTCGCTTTCGGCCCGTCCGCGGTGCGAAACCACGGTCTGGCCGTTGCGCAGGAACCGGCCCGCCAGTCCCACGGCCTCGGTCACCAGTCCACCCAGGTTGCCGCGAAGGTCGAGCACCAGCCCGTTCACGTTCTGCTCGCCGAGCTTCCGCATCAGCGTCTCCGTGTCCTTCGACACGTTCTGCGCTTCGAAGCTCTCCACGTGCAGGTAGGCGATATTCGGCTTCACCCAGAACGCATCCACCACGCTGGTTTCGATCTCGCCGCGCGTGATGGTCGCGGTGAAGGGCTCGGTAGCACCATCCCGCATCACGCTGACCTTCACCGGCGTGCCCTTCGGCCCGCGCAGCAGGTCGGCCACACCCGGCGACTCCATCTTGGTGGTGTCCTTGCCGTCTACCGACACGATCACGTCGCCGCGGCGCATCCCCGCGTTCCATGCCGGGGAGTTCACAAACGGCTCCATCACTATGACCTTCGGCCCATCCATCGCAATCTGCATGCCGACGCCGTAATACTGGGCGTGCTGCTTCCGCTGCATTTCGCGATAGTCCGCCGGATCCACGAAGTTCGAGTGCGGATCGAGCGTGTGCAGCATGCCCGGAATGGCGCCCGCGTAGAATGCCTTTTCCGATGAGACCGGGTCGGCGTAGTTCTTCTCCACCAGCGCGTAAACGTTGGCGACCGTTCGAATGTCTTTGTCGAGGTCATCACCGGAAGAGGTGGATGCCGCATGGGCCCGGATTTCGGGACCGTACACCGGTGCCAGTAGCACCGAAGCAGCAACGATCAGGACGGCAAAAAGGGTAGTTCTGGTTTTCATGTTCTTACCGCGCGGGGACTGGGATGGATGGCGGACGTTCTGGCAGGAGACATCTGGTCGGCGTCATGATCGCTCAAGCGGCGGAGCCGCAACTCCGGTTCGATGCTCCCTTCCTTCTTGTTATCATACTCGACTTTCAAGCTTTTGGTGCGGCCGGCCGGTACTCTGGGTGGACGCTGCCGCCTCCTATATAGTAGGAAGAGTGTCAGCCAGCCCCATTCTCGACATCCGCGGCGTCGGTTGGGAAGTCGGCGGCCGTACCGTGCTGCGCGAAATCGACCTGACCGTGGCTGCCGGCGAAGCGGTGGTCCTGCTGGGCCGGAGCGGATCGGGAAAAACCTCGTTGCTCCGCGCCGTCAACGGGCTGATCCATCCCGGCTGCGGCGAAATCCGCTTCGAGGGCCGCTCCTTCGCACAATGGGAGCCCATCCAACTCCGCCGCCGAATGGGCTATGTCATCCAGGATGCCGGCCTCTTTCCGCATTGGACCGTCGAACGCAACATCGGCCTGGTGCCGCGCCTCGAAAAGTGGCCGGACCCTCGGATTGCGGCCCGCGTAGAGGAGTTGCTGGTGACCGTCGGCCTCGATCCCGCCGAGTTCCGCGGCCGCCTGCCTCGGGAACTTTCCGGGGGCCAGAAGCAACGCGTCGGCATCGCCCGCGCACTCGCCGCCGAACCGCCTCTGCTCCTCCTCGATGAGCCCTTCGCGGCGCTCGACCCCATCACCCGCTTCGAGCTCCAACGCCAGTTCGTCGAACTTCGCCGTACCCTTGGCACGGCTGCGCTTTTTGTCACCCATGACGTCCGGGAAGCGCTGCTGGTCGGCACCCGCATCGCCCTGCTGAAAGATGGCGCCATCGACGTCCTGGCCGATCCCGAAGCCTTCCTGGCGTCGGATGCCCCCGAGGCGCGCGCCTTCCTCGCCAGCCTGGAAGAACCCTGGAGGCCCGGTGAACGGCACACTCGCATCTGAAATCGCCGGCCTCTCGCTCGAGCACCTGGAACTCGTGCTCATGGCACTGGCGATCGCCGCGGCGATCGGCCTGCCCGCAGCCATTCTGCTCACGCGCCGCTCCGGAAGCCGCCGGTGGATCCTGGGCTTTGCCAATATCGCGCAGACCGTTCCCAGCCTGGCGCTCTTCGGATTCCTGCTGCCGCTCCCTTTGATCGGCGGCATCGGCAAGCGTACCGCGATCGTGGCGCTCTGCCTCTACGCGCTGCTGCCCATCCTGCGCAATACTCTCACCGGAATTCTCGGCGTCGATCAGGCGGTCCGCGAATCGGCCGCCGCCATGGGGATGACCCGTAACCAAATCCTCTGGCAGGTGGAACTGCCGCTCGCCGCGCCCTCCATCGTGGCCGGCCTCCGCATCGCCGCCGTCGCCACCATCGGGACCGCCACCATCGCCGCCGCCATCGGCGGGGGCGGACTCGGAGTCTTTATCTTCCGCGGAATCGCCATGGCCGATACCCGCACCATCCTGGCCGGAGCGGTTCCCGCCGCCCTCATGGCGCTGGCTGTAGACGAGGCACTCGAATGGCTCGAACGAAAGCTTTCGCGAGTTTAATCGTCCTGCTGCTGGCTGGATGCGGACGGCACCCCCGCATCGTGGTCGGATCGAAGAACTTCACTGAGCAAGTACTGCTCGGCGAAATCCTCGCGCAGCAAATCGAACGCCGCGTAGGTATCCCCGTCGAACGCCGGCTCGACCTGGGCGGCACGCTGCTGGCCCACGAAGCGCTCACCAGCGGCTCCATCGACCTCTATCCCGAGTACACAGGCACCGCTCTCACCACCATCCTCAAGCAGCCGCCTGTCGCTGACCCCACCGCGGCACTCGACCAGGTACGTCGCGAGTACCAGCGCCGCTGGCATCTCGACTGGCTCCCACCGCTCGGCTTCGATGACACCTTCGCCATGATCGTCACCCGCAAGACTGCGGACGCGGCCGGGATTGCGACTCTATCCCAAGCCGCCGCTCGCCCCTGGCATCTCGGCGCCGGCTACGAGTTCGAGCAGCGGCCCGACGGACTGAACGGCCTGCTGAAAACCTACGGCCTGCGACTCGACGGTGCCCCCGTCACCATGGACCTCGGCCTCCTCTATCAGGCCCTCACTTCCGGGAAGGTCGATATGATCGCGGCCAATTCAACCGACGGCATGGCCTCGGCCCTGCCCGTGACCATCCTGCGCGACGACCGCCGGTACTTTCCGTCGTACGAATGTGCCGTGGTCGTCCGCGAGGACGCCCTCAGGCAAGTTCCTCAGTTGAAAGTTGCCCTCCAGGAGCTCTCCGGGCGGATTTCCGATGAGGTGATGAGACGCCTGAATTATCAGGTAGATGGACTGCATCGACCGGTACCAGATGTGGCCCGGGAGTTCCTCCGGTAGTACCACTAGTACAGATATGGTAAGATGCTAACTTCCTTCCGGAATGAGCCCATCTGATCATTGAGTTTCGATTCGGAACACCGGCACAAAATCATGTTACGAGCTCTCGGATGCCTTGGATTAGGCGGTGGATTTTTTCTGATCTCGCCAAACTTGCGGGAAGCCGTGATGGGCGGCCTGGCTAACGGACTACGGACGATGGACCAAAACAGTCCGTGGTCTTATGTGGGCGCAGCCGTACTGACCATCGCGTTTCTGATGATCTATCTCTATCGCGCGGCTCAGCCGCGCTAAAGGCGTACCCCGAATTCAGCTTTAGACGGCCCGGGCTTTGCGTGCGGCGCTATTGGTTTCCGAATGCGCCGGCTTGCGTTCGGAGGCCGCGCTCAGGCGCTTCACCTGATCGGTCACGCACACCAGGAACATCGGCTGCCGCGCGTTCTTGAGCAGGTCGATGATCCGGTTCGGCGCTTCCTCCAGGTAAATCGACTTGCCATCGGTCAGCAAGTGCACGTCCGACGGAGAAGCCAGCGCTTCGCTGAGCCGCTTCCCCATGTCCTTTTGCAGGAACCGCAAAACGCGACGAATCTTTTGCAGCGAGAAGCCCTTGCGCCGTAATTCGGCGATTACCGAGATCTCCACCACCTCTTCCGGCATGTAGACCCGCTTGTGGCCGTCCTGCTTCGGAGATACGACGTTGCGCTCATCCCACCACTGCAACTGCCGCAAGCTGACGCCGCAAATCCTTGCGACTTCGCTGCTATTGAAACCGTGGCCCTCGGACGGTGAGACTTGCGGGGAGGACTTCCTGCCTTTGAACATTCTGCGCCACTTCCGTTGTTAAATTAGTGCCACTTTGGATTGTACATGGCACATCGCCCGTGTCAATAGGGGTTGGCCGATAGTAAACGGGTGGCGCACATCCGAATTTTTGCCGGCTTCTGGTAATCCTCCGTACCGACCCTTGGCGGCCGCGGTATGGAGTCGCACGCGCTTGCCCGCGCCCCTTCGGCCCCCGCCGCTACACTGGGATGGGAGGAACTATGGCAACCAACAACGGGACGAACCAGATGATCTGGATCGGGATCGCGGCGGGAACCGCGCTCGGCGTCGGGATCGCTCTGTCACGCCGCCGCAAAACTGGCTGGGACGCGGCTCGCGACGTCACCCGGCGCATGGCTGACCACTCCGGTGACCTCGCGGACTCCACCAAAGAGATCATGGATCGCATGAAGAAGATCTATGAGGAGGGCCGCAAGGTCGTGGAGGATGCTGCTCATCTCTGGGAGCAGGGTCGCCGCATGGTCCGCACCTAATCGATTCGCTTTTTCCGCTTCGAAGAACGTAGCTGGCCTCCCGGCGCCTCCAGGCAGGCCGGCCGTTCTCCGGAGACGTCCCCCCCTCCAAAACGCCCTCTATCTCCTTTGTTTTCTATCAAGTTCTTTTGTTTCATTGGATTACGGGCGAAAATTCGCACCTTGCGGAATGCTACAATAGAGACGTCCCCCCTCAGAGATAGCAGGTAGGCGTTTATGAAGACCCGCAAGTTTTGGCCATTGGATTTCGACCCGGAAGAAGAGATTTACGAGAACCTGTCGTGGGATCTGCCGGGCTTCCGCCGTCACCAGACGACTTCCCGCCGGGGGGCTGCCACGGCAAAGCCGCCTAAGAAGTAAACCGGGATGTAGAAGGGGAGAACACCCTGGTAATCCTTACATTGCCGTAGCCTTGTAGGCGCTCGCAAATCCCGCTTCCCATTTGAAATCTCAGGAGTTATTGTAATGGCTCCTGGATTGCTTAATTGGTCGCGAGGTTTGTGAACTATGAAAGCTTTCTTTGCAACCACGTTCATCGTGACGGGCGCCCTGCTTGCCGGTGGCTGCGCGACCAAGAAGTACGTCCGGAACACCACTGCTCCCATCCAGGCGAAAGTGGATCAGGTGGGTGAGCAGACGACCCAGAACAGCCAGCAGATTCAGGACACCCGCAACCAGGTGAAACAGGTTGACGAAAAGGCGCAGTCCGGGATCAGTGCGGCACAAGAAAGAGCGGCCACGGCCGATCAGCATGCAACTACTGCCGATCAGCACGCGGGCGAAGCCATGAGCAAGGCTTCTCAGGCGGATCAGAAGGCCGATGAAAACAACAAGAATCTTGCTTCCCTCCGCACCGTCGTCGCCAATCTCGACGATTACAAGTTGCAGACGACGGTAGCTGTTCCCTTCCAGTTCAATCGCTTCATGCTCTCCAAGGATGCCCAACAGGATCTCGACAAGCTCGCCGATAACGTTAAGGGCGATAAGCGCTACTTTATCGCCGTCGAAGGTTATACGGATGCCACCGGCTCCAAGCAATACAACGAGAGCCTGAGCCGCCAACGTGCCAATGCCGTGATGGAATACCTGGTAGGCAAGCACGACATTCCGGTTTACCGGATCCACATGATCGGACTCGGCGAACAGCGCCCCGTGGATGAAGCCCACAACCGGGCTGCCCGCGCCAAGAATCGCCGCGTCGAAGTGAAGGTGTTCAGCGCTGACGATGTCACGGTTTCTCAGAATCGCGACGCCGCCACTGCCCAGCGCTAACCCGCCAAACTCTTTCATTCGAGTTGTCAGACCGTCTGAGGAGCCGCCGATGCGCGGCTCCTTTTTTATTGCTCGATAGCTTGCCGCGTGCCGTTCCTTTACACTGGATGCCATGGAGGGCGGGTACTTTCCCATTCTGCGTGACCGCGTTCGCGCGCGCGAGTTCAACTCGCTTTTCCTCTTCGTCACTTCCCGCTGCAATGCGCGCTGCCGTACCTGCTTCTACTTCGACAAGCTCAACAGCCGCGACGATTTGAGCTTTCCCCAGATTGCCCGCATCTCGGAAACCGCACCGCCATTTCGCAAGCTGTGGATCTCCGGCGGCGAGCCGTTCCTGCGCGAAGAACTGGCCGAAATCGTCGCTTTGTTCGCTCGTCAAAACGGTGTCCGCAATGTCAACCTTCCCACCAACGGACTGCTTCCCGAGAAAATCTTTCCCGCCGTCGACCGGATGCTGCAGGACTGTCCGGAGACCGCCATCGACCTGAACTTCTCGATCGACGGCCTCCAACCCACGCACGATTCGATCCGCGGCGTTCCCCGCAACTTCGAGCGCACCGTGGCCTGCCTGGAGGAGGCCGCGCGGCGGTATCGCGGCAACCGCAGATTGCGCTGCAACGTGCTGACCGTCATTACCCGCGAGAATCGCGAAGAAGTGGTCGAACTGGCCCGCCGCCTCGCCGGCAGCGAGATCGACGGCCACTACTTCGAGACTGTGCGAGGCCAGGCGCCCGACCCCTCGCTCAAGAACCTTTCGCGGGAAACCGTGGCGGGCATTCACCGCCGGTTGATGCCGTTTCACCGTGATTACGCGAAAAAGCTCTTCGCCCGGCTGCCCGCCGGCATCCGCCATTTCGCCCGCCTCTGGTACCTGGGCAACCTGCGCTTCCACTACGATCTGCACGAGCAGTGCCTCGAATCCCCCGAAGCCTGGCCGATGCCCTGTACGGCCGGCGAAACCTCCATCGTGATCGACCATAACGGCCGCTTCCGCGCCTGTGAAATGCGGGGTATCCTGGGCGACCTCCACGACTTCGACTTCGACATCCGCCGCGCCCTCTCGAGCGACCCCATGCGAGCCGAAGTGGCCGCCATTCCGCAGGCAAACTGCTGGTGTACCCATAGCTGCTTCATCCAGGAGAGCTCGAAATTTTCAACCGCCGTGCAACTCTGGAGAATCCCCCTGGCAGGCTTGCGCGTCAAATACACGAACCCTGTAGAATGAAAGCAGATGGCAAATAAATTCGACGTTTTCGGCACCGCCGCTTCGATCGCCAAGGGGATGAGCGTCACTTTCAAAGAGATGCTGAACCCTACCCTGACCGAGTATTATCCGGACGAGCCGCCGAAATTCGAAGAACGTTTCCGAGGGGTTCACGTCCTGCAGCGCGATGAAAACGGGCTGGAAAAGTGCGTGGCGTGCTTCCTGTGCGCGGCCGCCTGTCCCTCCGACTGCATCTACATCGAGGCCGCGGAAAACACCGATCAGGCGCGCATCTCCGGGGGAGAGCGCTACGCCCAGGTTTACAACATCGATTACAACCGCTGCATCTTCTGCGGGTATTGCGTCGAGGCTTGTCCGACCGATGCGATTACCCATGGGCATGGCTTCGAGGCGGCCAGCTACAACACCTCGACTCTGATTAAGCGGAAAGAGGACATGCTTGCCCCCGTTCCGCCCGGCGCGAAGCCGCCTACCGTCGCCCCGGAAGAAGTGGCGGCGCACTAACGCCTCATGTTCCGAGCGATTCGCGAGCAGGTCGATACCATCTTCCGCGAGGATCCCGCGGCCAAGAGCGTTATCGAGATCTTCACCTGCTATCCGGGCTTTCACGCGATTCTGCTGCACCGCCTGGCACATAAGCTTTACCGCTGCCATGTGCCGTTGGTGCCGCGCCTGATCTCGCAGATCAGCCGCTTTCTCACCCAGATCGAGATTCACCCCGGCGCCACCGTCGGCCGCCGCTTCTTCATCGACCACGGCTCCGGCGTCGTCATCGGCGAGACTGCCGAAATCGGCGACGACGTGCTGCTCTATCAGGGTGTGACCCTGGGCGGCACCGGCAACGAGCGCGGTAAGCGCCATCCGACTCTCGGAAATAACGTCGTCGTCGGCACGGGAGCGAAGGTTCTCGGCAACATCCGGATCGGCGACAACGTCAAGATCGGCGCCGGCTCCGTGGTGGTCCATCACGTTCCCGACAATTCGACCGTAGTCGGCATCCCTGGCCGGGTCGTCCGGGTACGCTCGGAAGGAACATTGGAGCACGGCCGCCTGCCCGACCCCGAAGGCCAGGCGATCGACGATCTCGCGCGCCGCGTCGCTGAGCTCGAAGCCACACTCAACAAGCTCCTGGTGGCCGACCGCCACCGGTAACTCTTACCTTCCGTATCGTCTTCTAACGCGCTTCCTCCCACATTGTGCGCCGAAACTTTTGGCACGCCGCCCCGCGATCCGCATCGTGATACCGAGCCTCTGCCAAGGGGGCAGGCGAGGAGGGTATGGGCACCACCACTGCTGACCACATCTCCGCGGAAGGTCTGCGCACGGAGACCAACAGCCTGGGCGAGGTCCACGTTCCGGAGGATAAACTTTGGGGCGCGCAAACTCAGAGGTCGCTGGAGCATTTCAGTATTGGCAAAGACCTGATGTTCGCGCACTACGCGCTCGGTCACGACCTCACGCTCAAACAGGCCGCGCGGAAGCTGGGGTTCGTGACGGAGGCGGAGTTTGACCGTATCGTCGATCCGTCAAAGATGGTTCATCCGTATGTTGCGACCGAATAGAAGTCCGCATGAAGAAAGGAAACCGACCATGTCCCAACCCTCAAAACGAGGGATCGAGGTGTTACGAGATCCCGCATTGAACAAATCGACCGCTTTCACCGAAGCCGAAAGGCAGACGCTTGGCTTGGTGGGGCTTGTGCCGGATGTCACCGAGAGCGAGGATCTACAGTTGCAGCGCGTCCTGCTGCAACTTGGCCACAAGAATACGGACCTCGAACGCTACATATATCTGGTCAACTTACGGGACCATAATGAAACGCTGTTCTATCGTACGGTCATGTCGGACCCGGCACGATTCCTGCCGATCGTATACGATCCGACGATCGGTGAGGCCTGCCTGAAGTTCGGCCACATTTACCGCCAGCCGCGTGGGATGTATCTTTCCATGGCCCGCAGCGGCAAAGTGAAAGAGATTCTCAGAAATTGGCCGCAGCAGGACGTGCGATTCATCTGCGTCACCGATGGCGGCCGCATCCTGGGTCTCGGCGATCTCGGCGCGAACGGCGCGGGCATTCCCATCGGAAAACTCGAGCTCTACACCGCGTGCGCTGGCGTACCGCCGCAATATCTGCTGCCCATGTATCTCGACGCGGGCACGAATAACGAGCAGTATCTTCATGATCCCCTCTACCTCGGCATGCATAAGGCACGGCCGTCCGCTGACGAGCTTTACTCCTTCGTCGATGAGTTCGTCGAAGCCGTGCAGGAGGTCTTCCCCAAATGCTGCATCCATTTCGAGGACTGGACAGGGGAGGACGCCGTCCATCTGCTTCAGCGCTATCGCGACAGGTACTGCGTCTACAATGACGACATCCAGGGCACGGCGGGCATTGTACTGGCGGGGATGATCAACGCGGCACGACTGAAGGGCACCAAACTCATCGATGAGAAGTATCTCTTTCTCGGTGCAGGCTCCGCCGCGATTGGACTCGCCGACCTCATCTGCTCAGCCATGCAGCGGGACGGCATGACTTTGCGGGAAGCGCAGTCGCGAGTTTACATGTTCGACATCCACGGTCTGCTGGAGGATAGCCGGAAGGATCTACTTGACTTCCAGAAGCCGTATGCACACCGGCATGCTCCGACGCGGGATTTCGTCACAGCGATCGAGAGCATCAAACCCACCACCATCGTGGGCGTGAGTACGGTTGGCGGGTTGTTCAACCAGAAGGTCATCGAGAGCATGTCGCGGGTCAACGAGCGGCCCGTGATCCTGGCCCTTTCCAATCCAACCGATCACGCCGAGTGCACACCGGAGCAGGCCTACACGTGGTCGAAGGGGAAGGCCATCTACGCCGCGGGTGTCCAGTTCCCGCAGGTTCATTTCAACGGACAGACCTTCCTGCCGGGACAGGCCAACAATTTCTACATCTTCCCCGCGATCGGGATGGCGGTGTTCGCTACCCAGGCTTCCCGAGTGACCGACGAGATGTTCATCGAGGCGGCGCATGCCGTCGCCGGGCAGGTACCTTCGGAACTGCTGAAGCAGGGTCTGCTCTTCCCGCTGCAGTCGAATGTCCTGGAGACCGAGATTCAGACCGCCGCGCGCGTCGCGAAACTGGTCTTCGATTCGGGACTGGCGCGCGTTCCCCGGCCGAAGGATATAGTCGCCTTTATCCGGCAGCACGTTTACAAGCCGGAGTACCCAATCGAAACCGGTCCATCGAGAGTCGCGGCCTGACGGGGATGCGGATCAACCCGCCCGGTGGTCGTATACACTGTATGCTGATGACCCGCCGACTTCTGATTCTCACTACGCTGCTGGCCGCGTTCGCCTTCGCACAAGGCCCGGTCTACGAGCTCCGCACCTATACCTGCTACGAAGGTCGCCTGGACGCCCTGAAAGCCCGCTTCCGCGACCATACCATCACGATTTTCAACCGGCACCACATGAAGAGCATCGGCTACTGGATCCCCCAGGGAGAGCGCTCCAAAACTACGCTCATCTACATCCTGAAACATCCCAGCATGGAAGCCGCCAAAGCCAATTGGGCCGCCTTCCGCGATGACCCCGAGTGGAAAAAAGTGTCCGCTGCTTCCGAGGCCGACGGAAAAATCGTTCAACACGTCGATTCGGTCTTCATGGATCCGACGGACTTCTCGCCACTGAAGTGACCGTGAACGTAGCCCGCCAGGCGCACATGCGCCTGCTCGTCGAACAGTTGCGATCGCTCGAAGCCCGCCTCCGCCAAGGGGGCGGCGCCTCCCGCATCGAGCGCCAGCACCGCGCCGGAAAGATGACCGCGCGCGAGCGCATCGAAGGCCTGCTCGACCCGGGTTCGCCGCTCCTCGAGATCGGGCTGCTGATCGCCTACGACCGCTACGAAGGGCAGGCGCCCGCCGCTGGAGTCGTCACCGGCATCGGCCGCATCGAAGGCCGCGCGGCCGTGATCGTCGCCAACGACGCCACCGTGAAGGCCGGCTCCTGGTGGCCCGAGACGATCACCAAGATTCTGCGGGCGCAGGAAATCGCCATGCGAAACCACCTGCCCATCGTCTACCTGGTGGATTCCGCGGGCGTAAACCTTCCTTACCAGGACGGTATCTTCCCCGGCCAATACGGCGCGGGCCGCATCTTTTATTACAATTCGCTGATGCGGCGGAAGCTGCGGATTCCGCAGATCGCCGCCGTGATGGGCCCCTGCATCGCCGGCGGCGCCTACCTGCCCGCCCTGAGCGACGTCATCATCATGGTGGAGGGCACCAGCTTCATGGGGCTCGGCGGCCCGAACCTGGTAAAGGGCGCGACCGGACAGACTATCGACGCCGAATCGCTCGGCGGCGCCCGCCTGCACACCGCATCGAGCGGCGTGGCCCACTACATGGCCAAAGACGACGCCGATTGTCTCGCCCGCATCCGGCAGCGATTCCGCGCGTTCCCCGCACCGCCACCAGATCCCGAAACGCACGCACCTGCGCGCGACATTTCCGATATCTACGGCGTGCTGCCCGACGACCACCGCCTGCCCTACGATATGGAAGAGATCGTCTTCCGCATTTTCGACGCGGGCGATTACTCCGAATTCCAGCCCGAGTATGCGCCCGAGATGCTGTGCGCCAACGCGCGCCTGGCCGGACGTCCCGTCTCAATCATCGCCAACCGCCGCGGCTTCCTCAAGGCCGAAGGCCGCCCGCGCATCGGGGGCATCGTCTACACCGAAACCGCGCGCAAGGTGGCGTACTTCGTCGAGACCAGCGAGCGCCTCGGCCAGCCGCTCATCTACATTCAGGACGTCTCGGGCTTCATGGTGGGGCCCGAGGCCGAGCACGAAGGCATCATCCGCGCCGGAGCCGAGATGGTCGAGACCATGTCGTGCGCCACGGTGCCGAAGATCGTCCTGACCGTGAATCACGCGAGCGGCGCCGGCTACTACGCCATGGCCGGCCAGGGCTTCGACCCCAATTTCACGTTTAGCTGGCCCACCGCCCGGATCGGCGTGATGGAGGGCGATTCCGCGGTGATGGCCCTCTACTCTGCCGAGCTCGAAAAATACAAGGGAGGACCCGTGCCCGAAGAGCTGCGCGAATCGATGGAACGGACTCGCGCCGATTACGAGCGCTGGCTTGACTCCAGGTACGCCGCCGCCCGCGGCCACTGCGACGCCGTGATCGATCCGCTCGACACGCGCAAAATCCTCTCCTTCGCGCTGGAGGCCTGCCGGTGATCCGCATCGCCAACGGCCAGGGCTTCTGGGGCGATTGGCTCGAAGCGCCGGTGCGCCTGGTGGAGCAGGGCCCCATCGACTACCTGGCGCTCGACTACCTGGCCGAGATCACCATGTCGATCCTGCAGAAGCAGAAGCAGGCCGACTCGAACCTCGGCTACGCACGCGATTTCCCGCCGCTGGTGGCTCGTCTCGCCGCGCGCATCCGCGAGCGCGGCATCAAAATCATCGCCAATGCCGGCGGCGTCAACCCCGTGGCCTGTGCGCGTGAAGTGGTGCGGCTCGCCCCCGGATTGAAAGTCGCGGTGGTGCTCGGCGACGACGTTTACGGCCGCCTCGACGAGTTCCTCGCCAAGGGCTACGAGATGCGCGATATGGATACCGGCGAACCCCTCTCCGCCATCCATGGCCGGATCCAGAGCGCCAACGCCTACATCGGCGCGTTCCCTCTGGCCGAAGCCCTCGCCACCGGCGCGGACGTCGTCATCGCCGGCCGCTCCACCGATACCGCCCTCACGCTCGCACCCATGGTCCACCGCTTCGGCTGGGGTCCGGAGGAGTATGACAAACTTGCCGCCGGCACCATCGCCGGCCACATCATCGAGTGCGGCGCGCAGTGCTCGGGCGGCAACTGCCAGGTCGATTGGCAATGTATTCCCGACATGGCGAACATCGGCTACCCGATCGTGGAAGCGGAGCCGGATGGCACGTTCATAGTGACCAAACACGGGGATGCCGGCGGGCGCGTCGACATCAATACCGTCAAAGAGCAGCTGCTCTACGAACTCGGCGACCCGAAGCGGTACATCACCCCCGATTGCATCGCCGACTTCACGGCGATCCATCTGGCCGACGCCGGCCCCGATCGCGTGCGCGTGAGCGGCATCCGCGGCGGCCCGCGCCCGCCCTCGCTGAAACTCTCGATCAGTTACGCGAACGGCTGGAAGGCGATCGGCACGTTGGTCTACTCGTGGCCGCAGGCGCTCGACAAAGCGCGCGCCGCCGATCGCATCGTGCGCGAGCGGCTGAAAGGCCTCGGCCTCGCCTTCGAGGAGATCTACACCGAATTTTTCGGCGTGAATGCGTGTCTCGGGCGCGTCGCACCGCCGAACCCCGATCCTCCCGAAGTGCAGCTCCGCATCGGTGTCCGCGGCCAGGACCGCAAAGCCGTCGACCGCTTCACACGAGAATTAATCCCGCTGGTCTTGAACGGCCCTCCCGGCGCCACCGGCTTTGGCGAAGGACGCCCGCCGGTGCGCGAGATCGTCGCCTACTGGTCTGCACTCCTTCCCCGCGAAGAGATCGTGACGAAGGTGGAAGTCGTCGCCTAAACGTTTTCTCTGCGTCTCCGCGTCTCGGCGGTGATAATGAAGCTGTGCGCGGAATACTCTTTGACATGGACGGCGTGGTCTATAACTCCGACCAGCCGATACCCGGCGCGGCCGACGCCATCCGCTGGGTGCAATCCCAACAGATCCCTCATCTTTTCGTCACCAACACCACGTCGCGCGCCCGCGCCGCGCTCGTCGAAAAGCTGGAGCGCTTCGGCATTTCCGCGCACGAGTCCGCTATCCTCAGCCCCGCCGTGGCCTTCGCCGACTGGCTCCGCGCTAACGGCCCCGGCAATCTCGCGTTATTCCTGCGCTCCTCCACGCGCTCCGAATTCGACGGCCTTCCGATGCTCCCCGACAACGCCGAGCAGGGCGCGTCCTACGTTGTCATCGGCGATCTCGGCGATCTCTGGGACTTCCGCACTCTCAACCGCGCCTTCCGCTTGCTGCACCACAATCCCGAAGCCAAACTTGTCGCCCTCGGCATGACCCGCTACTGGCTCGCCTCCGACGGTATCTCGCTCGACGTCGCTCCGTTCGTGGCCGCACTGGAGCACGCCACCGGTCGCAAGCCCATGATCTTCGGCAAACCCGCGGCCGCCTTCTTCGAGGCCGCCTCCGCCAAACTCGCGCTTCCCGCCAAGAACCTGGTCATGATCGGCGACGATATTCACTCCGATATCGCCGGCGCCCAGGATGCCGGCCTCCGCGCGATCCTCGTGCGAACCGGCAAGTTCCGCCCCGCCGATCTCGATCTCGGCATCCGCCCCGACGCCGTCATCGAGTCCGTAGCCGCACTCCCCGACTCGTGGGACCGCTTGAACCCGTAGTGTATCCGTGATACGGGTAGCTGCATCGAGGACTACCATGCAACGACGTGACCTGCTCAAATCCGCTGCCGCCGGCGCGGGCCTGACTATCCTGCGAAGCGGTATGCTGCGCGGACAGACCGCACCCAGCAACCGCCTGAACGTCGCCCTCATCGGTGTGTGGGGCCGCGGCACCGCGCACTACAACGTGCTGCGCAACGAAAACGTCGTGGCCCTCTGCGATGTCAACGACCTCCGCACGAAGGAAGCCCTCGAGATCTTCCCCAAGGCCAAGACCTATTGGGATTGGCGCCGCCTGCTCGACCAGAAGGACGTGGAAGCCATCATCATCTGCACTGCCGATCACCACCACGCCTTCATTGCCAACTGGGCGCTCAACCGCAACCTGCACGTCTACTGCGAAAAGCCCATGGGCATCACCGTGGATGAGATCCGCACGGTGCGCGCCAATTACCTCAGCCGCAAAACCAAGGTCGCCACCCAGCACGGTACGCAGCGCCACGCCTATCCGAATTTCGAGCGAATTCGCGAGCTCATCCTCGATGGCGCCGTCGGCGACCTCAAGACGATCCACGGTTGGGACAGCCGCCAGTTGCCGCGCCCCGGCTATCCTGAAGCTCAGGGCATGGCGCCCTCGTTCCTGCACTACGAACAGTGGATCGGCCCGTCGCCGTATCATCCCTACAGCCCGCAATATTTCGGCGGATCGAGCGGCCTGAACTGCCTGTTCTGGAACATGTATCGCGATTTCGGAGTCGGCCAGATGGGCGATATGGGCGCTCACACCATGGACCTGCTCTGGAATTCGATCGATGCCGGCGCGCCTACCGCGATCGACATTGACCGCGAAGTGAGCGACCAATTCGACCCCAACATCACGCCCGTCAAGCTCAAGGCGATCTTCGACCACCCCGCCAATCACTGGCGCGGGCCGGTGCAGGTGGTGTGGTATCAGGGCGGGCTGAAGCCCGAATCTCCGCGCGGCTACATCGATGTGGCCCACATTCCCAATGGCGCGATCTTCGAGGGGACCAAGGGCTCGATCGTCGCGGATTTCACCAGCCGCGTCATACTCCCCAATAATGACGACGGCGACCTGACTTACTATAAGCGCCGCTCACCGGATGCGCTGTTGCCGCTGATCGAAGGCACTGGCCAGATCACCCAGGCACCGGCCCGCACCGCGAGCGCGCGCGGCGGCCGTGGCGGGCGTGGCGGCGCGCCCGCCGGCCGCTCCGTTTCGCTACCGTCCGGATTCACGGCCATGCCGAGCGCCGACCCGGGCCCCAACGGCTTCCCGGTCGTGCAGATGCTGGATGGCAAGATTCCCGCCGCTCTGGGTTTGCCCAACACCAGTGTCGAAGCCATCGCCCAGGCCGAAAAGAGAGGCGAAGCACCGCGCCCCGGCGGCGACGTCTTCCAGCAGGAGTGGCTCGACGCCTGCAAAGGCAAGAGCGACCACGTCACCCACGGCACCAGCAGCAAGACCCACTGCGATTTCGATTACAGCGGCACCATGATGGAGCAGATGCTCCTCGGCCTGGTAGCCCACCGCGCCGGAAAGCGCCTGGACTACGACCCTGCCGCCGGACGCGTCACCAATGATTCCGAAGCGAACGAGTGGCTGAAGCGCAGTTACCGCAGCGGCTGGACGCTGAACGGCTAGCGGTGCCCTGGTGGGGTAGGTCTTCAGCCTGCATCGGGCTTCAGCCCGATCGCTGAAGGCGGGCTGAAGCCCGCCGCAGAATGAATTCTGCCCCACACGGACGCTACTTCAACAGCCGGTACTCGATGTTCCGCACGGCGCCCTCGGTGTTGTACGAGATGAGCCCGAGCGGCGCCGAAAGCTTCATCTCGCCGAAGCGCAGGCCGACCGTTCGTCCCGCGATCTTCACATCGATCACCCGCTGATCGTCGATCCACGCCTGAATGCGCTCCGCCGTCACCTGCAAACGAAAGCGGTACCAGTGAGCCCGCGCAAAGTTGAAGTAAGTGCGGGTCTCGTTTTCCGAGGCGTCCCAGTTGTCGATGCTCGAAAGCCCGACGATGTCGCCGCCCCATCCGCCCCCGATCCACGTGCAGAACGAATCGCCGACCGGAAACGTAAGGCTCGCGAAAAAATCGCCGCCGCGCAGGCGTTGGGCCTCATAGCGGATCTCGTAGTCCGTCTTCGGAAACTCGCCGGCCCACGTCGCGCCGGTCATCGGCACGCCCGCCCCAATCACCATCGTCCCGTTGTCCACGGTAATCTTGCCGTGGTTCGTGAACGCCGCCTCGTGCCATCCATTGAGCGTCTTGCCGTCAAACAGCGGCTGCCACGTCTGCGCGCTCAGCGGAAGCGCCACCAGGAATAAGAGGATCGCCCGCATTTGCCTTGGAATATACCATGTGGGGCTGTACGACAATAGGATCTATCCGTATGCGCATTCTTCTTTGCCTCCTCGCCGCCGCACCTCTGGTGGCGCAAACCACCCCGTGGGACCACCTCAGCCGCGACATCTTCGAGCAGCTCATCAACATCAACACCACAAACTCCTCGGGCGACAACACCCGCGCCGCCGAAGCCATGGCCGAGCGCTTCCGCCAAGCCGGCTTTCCTGAAGCCGACGTCCAACTTTTCACCCCTGTCCCCCGCAAGGGAAACCTCGTCGTGCGCCTGCGCGGCACCGGATCCGCCAAGCCCATCCTCTTCCTCGGACATCTCGACGTCGTCGAGGCCCTCCGCGCCGACTGGTCCTTCGACCCCTTCCAGTTCCGCGAGCAGGACGGCTACTTCTTCGGCCGCGGCACCCAGGATATGAAGGGTGCTGACTCGGAGCTCGTCACTGCCTTCCTTCGCATGAAGCGCGAAGGCTTCCGCCCGTCGCGCGACCTCATCCTCGCCCTCACCTCCGACGAGGAGGGCGGCACGGCCAACGGCGTCAAGTGGCTGGTCGAAAACCACCGCGATCTGATCGACGCCGCCTTCTGTGTCAATGCCGATGCCGGCGGCGGCCATATCAAGAACGGCAAGCACGTCTTTATGGGCGTTCAGGCCGCTGAAAAAGTCTTCCTCAGCTTCACCCTCGAAGTGACCAATTCCGGCGGACACAGTTCCCTGCCCCGCAAGGACAATGCGATCTACCACCTGGCCCAAGGTCTCACCCGCCTCGCCGCCTTCGATTTCCCCGTGCAGTTGTTCGACGTCACCCGCGCCTACCTCGAGCGTATGTCGGCCATTTACAGCGGCCAGGTCGCCGAGGACATGAAGACCGTTGCAGCCAACCCCAACGATGCCGCCGCCGTCGCGCGCCTCTCGGCCGATCCGTACTACAACGCGCTGCTGCGCACCACCTGCGTCGCCACCATGCTTTCCGGCGGCCACGCTGAGAACGCCCTGCCGCAGACCGCGAAGGCCGTGGTCAATTGCCGGCTGCTCCCCACCGACAACGCCGCGAACGTGGAAAGCACGCTCGTCCACCTGCTTGCCGACCCAAAGATTCACGTTTCCGTGCTCTCGCCGGCCAAGCCCAGCCCGTTTGCGCCGATGGACCCGAAAGTCGTCGCCATCGTGCAGCACGCCACCGAATCGATGTGGACCGGAGTCCGCGTCATCCCCGTGATGGAGACCGGCGCTACCGATTCGCTCTATCTGCGGATCGCCGGCGTGCCCTGCTACGGCATCGACGGCCTCTTCGTCGATGAAGACGACGTCCGCGCGCACGGCCGCGACGAGCGCCTGCCCGTCAAGTCCTTCTACGAAGGTGTCGAGTTCACCTATCGCTATGTGAAGGCACTCGCGCAGTCGCAACTATAGCCATTGCAAATATAGCCAGTGTGGATATAATATCCGCATGGCTCACGGATCGCCCGCGCCGGAATCGCTACTGCCGCTTCCGAGCGCCACTTTCCACATTCTGCTGGCCCTGGCCGACGAAGACCGCCACGGCTATGCCATGATCCAGGACATTGCGGACCGCACCGGCGGCAAGCTCCGGCTCAGCGCCGGCACGCTCTACCGTTCCATACAGCGGATGCTGGAGCAGGGCCTGATTGTCGAAACCCGCCACCGCCCCGCGCCCGAACTCGACGATGAACGCCGCCGCTATTACCGGCTCACCGCCTTCGGCAGCGCGGTGGCCCGCGCCGAGGCCCGCCGCCTCGCCCAACTCCTCGACATGGCGCGCGATCGCGGCCTTTCTCCGGAGAAAGCGTGATGTGGTTCTACCGGGCTTTGCTGCATCTCTATCCCGTCTCGTTCCGCAATGAGTACGGCGGCGAAATGACCGCGGTCTTCGCACACCAGTTGCGCGGCACCGGCGTGCTCGGACGCGCCTGGCTGTGGATCTCCGCGTTCTTCGAAATCGCCGCCAACGCCTCGGCCGTGCACGCGGACATTCTGCGCCAGGACATCCGCTATGCCGGCCGCGCGCTCGGCCGCACGCCCGGCTTCGCCTTCGCCTCCATCGTCGTGGTGGCGCTGGGAATCGGCGCGACCACCGCGGCATTTTCGATCGCCGACCATGTACTCTTGCGTCCCCTGCCCTTCCACGATCCGGGCCGTCTCGTCAAACTCTGGGAGCGCATCCCCGAATATTCGCGGATGGAGCTTTCGCCCGGCAACTTCCGCGACTGGCAGCATATGAGCCGCTCATTCGTATCGATGGGCGCGTGGCACAGCATTTCCGCCAATCTGATCGGTGAAGGTGCGCCCGAACGTATCGACGGGTCCGCGGTTACATCCGGCGTGCTGCCTACGCTCGGAGTCGCGCCGCTCTTCGGCCGCGTCTTCAGTGAAGAAGACGACCGCGCGGGCGCGCCCGGAACCCTGATCCTCAGCTACCGGCTGTGGCAATCGGTTTTCGGCGGCGACCCCGGCATCCTCGGGCGCAAAGTCATTCTCGATAGCGAGCCCTACACCGTCATCGGCGTGATGCCGTCCGCTTTTCTCTTCCCCAGCCGCGAAACCGAACTCTGGACGACCGCGCGTTTCCGCGAAGACGATTACGTCGACCGTACCGACAATTGGCTGGGCGCCATCGGGCGCCTCAAACCGGGCGTTTCGCAAACCTCCGCGCTGGCCGAACTCTCCGGCATCGCCGCGCAACTCGAACGGCAATATCCCAAGGACAACGCCCACACCGGGGCCAACGTGGTCTCCCTGCGCGACGATGTGTCCGACCAATCGCGCATGCTGCTGGCCGTGCTTTGCGGCGCAGCGCTTTCCGTACTCCTGATCGCCGCGGCGAATCTCGCCAACCTGCTGCTGGCGCGCGCGCTGGCACGGCGCCAGGAACTCGCCGTGCGTGCCGCCCTCGGCGCCGGCCGGGAACGCATCGTGCGGCAGATCTTCACCGAATGCGCTCTGGTGGCACTCATCGGCGGAATTCTCGGAGTCGCGCTCGCCGCCGCCGGCATCCCGCTGTTCGCCAAGCTCGTGCCGAACGCACTTCCGGTCGCCGAGCAGCCGTCGATCGACCTTCGCGTCCTCGGCTTCGCCGCGCTGATCACCGCCCTCACCACCGCCGCCTTCGGCATCATCCCGGCGTGGCGTGCGTCCGGCGGAGGGTTCGCGGCACTCCGCGAGAGCCGCCGCGCGGGCGGAGGCCGCAAGGCACGTCTACGCTCCGCACTCGTCGTCGCCGAGATCGCGGTCTCGCTCGTCCTGCTGGTCTCCTGCGGACTGCTCGCGCGGGCGCTCTGGCGCATCCGCTCGACCGACCCCGGCTTCCGCACCGATGGCGTGATGACGCTGCGCACCGCGCTCCCGCTGCCGAAATACGAGAGCACCGCCGTTCGGCAAGCCTTCTATGACCGCGTCATCTCGGAAATCCGCGCCCTCCCCGGAGTACGCAATGCCGCCTATATCAGCTATCTGCCGATGGTAATGCGCGGCGGCATCTGGAAGGTGGAGATCAACGGCCTGGCCGATTCCAGCCGTCCGTACACCGCGAGTCTGCGATTCGTCACCCCCGGATTTTTCGCCACCATGGGGATCCCGCTCCATCAGGGACGCGACGTCAGCGAGCGCGACACCACCACCACGCCTTATGCGGCCGTCGTGAGCGCCACCTTCGCGCACCGCTACTGGCCCGGCGCCGACCCCATCGGCCGACACTTTACCATGGCCTTCCATGACCGCATGGTTGTGGGCATCGTGGGTGATATCAAGGTTCGCGGCCTGGAACGCACCAGCGAGCCGCAAGTCTACCTGCCCTACCGCCAGGTGGAAGACGGCTGGCTCATCGGCTATACGCCCAAGGACCTGGTGGTGCTCTCCTCCGGCTCTTCGCCCGTGCCGGCGATCCGCCGGATCATTCACGCGGCCGACCCCGAGCAGTCCATCTCCAATGTGCGCAGCATGGAGCAGATTGTCGCGCTCGATAGCGAAGCCCGCACCGTGCAGGTGGATGCCATCGCGAGTTTCGCCGCCATCGCATTCGTGCTGGCCGCCATCGGGATCCACGGTCTGCTGGCGTTTGCCGTCTCCGAGCGCCGCGGCGAATTCGGAGTGCGCATCGCACTCGGCGCCCAGCGCGCCGACATCGTTGGAATGGTGCTTCGCCAGGCTGCCCTGCTCTCCGCCGCCGGCTTGGTGCCCGGAGTACTGCTGGCCTACGCCTCGGGCCGCGCGATGACCGCGCTGCTTGCCGGCGTGCAGCCCGATGACGCCGCCGCGTTTTCCTGCGCCGCTGCACTGGTCGCCGTGATGACGCTCGCGGGAAGCCTGATGCCCGCGGTGCGAGCTGTGCGCGTCGACCCGATACAGGCGATTCGCGCGGAGTAATCCGGCGCTGCACTCGGTGCGGGCTTGCGGTACCCTGCTAGGGATATGTCTCTATTCGACCCGATCCTCGCCGAATTGGAACACGAAGCGGCTACCACGCAGCGCATTCTCGAACGCGTACCCTCCGATCAACTGGACTGGCGGCCGCACGAAAAGTCGATGTCGCTCGGGCAGCTCGCCCTGCATATCGCGAATATTCCCGGCAGCATCTCCGGTATGCTCTCGAAGGACTCTTTGCAGATCGACCCGGCCACCATCGGAAAACCGCGCGTGCCGGGGAGCAAGGCCGAAATCCTGGCGACTCTCGAGACCGGCCTCGACCAGGCGCGCAACTTTCTCGGCAGCCTTACGCCGGAATCGGCAGCAGAGACTTTCCGGCTGACGGCGGGACCGCTCGAACTCTTCGCCATGCCTCGGGCAGCTGCCATCCGCACCATCATGCTGAACCACTGGTATCATCACCGCGGCCAACTTTCCGTCTATCTACGGCTTCTCAATGTCCCTGTGCCCGTCATCTATGGGGCCAGCGCCGACGAGAACCCGCTCACCGCGGCTGCCAACTGAGAGATAAACTGGCCGGCAAATCGCCCGTAACCCCGACCGACTGGTAAAGAGGTTGCATCTCTCAAAGTGAGATGGATTCTCACCAGGGATAAACGTATGCGACCCACCAGACACACTCAGTGGGTGCAAACCGTCGGCACCAGATATAAGGCCGTCTGGCGATATGGTATGGCCGTAGTGGCCGTCGCTGCCGCCACGGGATTGCGGCTTACGTGGCACTCTGTCGTGGGTATTTACGCCCCATACTTGCCTTACGTCCTGGCGCTGACGGTCGTCTCTTTCTTTGGCGGGCGCGGACCCGGCCTTGTTGCAGGCGCGCTGAGCGCGCTCGCGGTGGACCGGGTTTTCCTGGCACCTCACCACACTTGGGCGCTCGAAAACCCGGCAGAAGTCTGGGGATTCTGGCTGTTCGCGGTGACGGCAGTCTCCATTGCTCTTCTGGTTGGAAGCTTGCGGGAGTCGCTTCTGGCCCGGGCAAGAATGCAGCAGGTGCTGCTGCAGCAGTCGCAGTTGATCAATCTTTCGCACGATGCCGTCGTCACCCTGGACAGCGAACGGAGAATCCTCAAGTGGAATAAAGGGGCGGAGGAGTTATACGGTTGGTCGGAACGTGAGGCGGCCGGCAAGGTGCTCCATCGGTTGCTGCGGAGCGAAACCCCGATACCTATCGGGGAGATTGATGAAACCCTGAGCCGGGTACGGCGCTGGGAAGGCGAAATCATCCAGACGGCCCGAGATGGCCGCCAGTTGATCGTGGATAGCCGGCAGGTGTTGGAGCGAACCGAGGAAGAGGGGCCTAGGCGCATACTGGCAATCAGTCGTGATATCACGGAACACAAACGTGCGGATGAAGCATTGCGCACCAGCCAACGGCGACTCGAAATCGTCCTCGATGCCGCGAATACGGGCGCTTGGGATTTCGATCTCACCACCTTTGAGACCTGGCGCTCCAGGCAACACGACCAGATCTTCGGGTACTCCGAGCCTGTACGGCACTGGAATTACGAGACCTTTCTGGGTCACGTCCTGCCGGAATACCGCGAGAACGTCGATCTAGTCATCCAGCAGGCGGCAGCGAACGGATCCGAGATCCAATTCGAGTGCCGGATCCGCAGGGCCGATGGCGCCTTGCGCTGGATCTCGGTCATAGGCGAGTACCATCGGGACGCCCAGGGACGTCCGCGGCGAATGTGCGGCATCGTACAAGACATTACCGCGCGCAAACACATGGAAGAGGATCTACGACACAGCGAAGAACAGTTCCGAACCCTCGCGAATGCCATGCCGAACACCTGCGGAATCGCCGAAGCCGACGGTAGATTCTTCTGGTTTAACCAACGCTGGTCTGATTACACCGGCCTCACCGTTGCGCAGGCGAGAGGATGGGGCTGGCTCGCGGCAATCGATCAAGAGGGTTCGCCCGAATGGTTGGAACGCTGGCAGGATTCGCTTGCAACCGGACGTCCCTTCGAGTCTGTACTCGCGGTGCGCGGCGTGGATGGCATCACTCGTCCTTTCCTGGCCAGGGCGGTGCCGTTGCACGATCTCGACGGCAAGGTGGTCCGCTGGTTTGGCACCATGACCGACATCAGCGAGCAGCGCAAAATCGAGGAAGCCCTGCGCAAGGCGCACAGCGAGGAACTGGCCCGCGCCACGGAGTTGCAGGCGATCATGGACGCAGCGCCGATTGCCATGTTCATCTCGCGCGATCCGGAATGCCTCAATATTATCGGCAATCGCCGCGCATATAATCTGTTCCGGGAGCCGGCAGGAGTCAATCTTTCCGCACAGGCTCCAAGAACGGCTGCTTGCCGGATAATGCGCGACGGAGAAGTGGTGCCTCCGCGCGAGCTGCCGATGCAGCGGGCTGCCGCCACAGGGCAGACGGTCTACGACCAGGAGCTGGACTTGGTCTATCCCGATGGAGGCCACGCCACCATCGTCGGGAACGCGGTTCCTCTTCTGGATGACGAGGGCCGCACCACGGGTGCAATCGGCATATTTCTCGACATTACAGCACGCAAACTTATGGAGAAGGCCATGCGCAAAGCTCACAGCGAGGAACTGGCCCGCGCGACGGAGTTACAGGCAATGATGGATGCGGCGCCCATCGCGATGTTCATCTCACGCGATCCGGAGTGCCGCAATATGATCGGCAATCACCGCGCATACGAAATGCTGCGCCTGCCGCCGGGAAGCAATCTTTCGAAGTCGGCGCCTGAGGGCGAAATGCCGCCTCTTTTCGGGTGCTTCAGCACGGGAGCGAAATCCCGCCTGACGAACTGCCGCTCCCGAAGGCGGCTGCCACCGGGCAGGCGGTTCACGAACAGGAGTTAGACCTCGTTTTCCCGGATGGAACTCGAACCAGCATCGTCGGCAACGCAGTGCCCTTTCTCGATGCCGAGGGCCGCTCCACTGGCGCAATCGGCATATTCGTCGACGTCACCGAGCGCAAGCGGACGGAGGAACGTCTGCGGCAGGCACAAAAACTGGAGAGCGTCGGTATGCTCGCCGGCGGCATCGCACACGATTTCAATAACCTGCTCACGGTCATTATCGGAAGCGCGGATCTCGCCCTCCGCAAATACCCTTCCTCCCCGGAAATGCGGCAGGTTGTGACCTCTTCGGAGCGGGCTGCTTACCTCACCAGGCAGTTGCTGGCTTATGCGGGCAAGGGTCACTTCGTCTCCGAGACCTTCGATCTCAGAGACATTGTTTATCGCTGTAGCGCGCTCCTGTCGGCGTCAATTCCCAAGAGAGTGCACCTCCGTTTCACTCTGTCGGCCGAGGAGTTGCTCATCAGGGCCGATCCCACCCAGATCGAGCAGATCCTCGTGAACCTGGTGATCAATGCCGGCGAATCCATACCAGCCGATGCCAACGGCTGGATTGAGATCGCCACCAGCAGCCGCGAGATTCCTCCGGAAGTCGCCCTGGCGCACGCGCCGCTATACGACGCACGGCCCGGACCGTTTGTCTGCCTCGACGTCTCGGATAACGGCTGCGGCATGGACGAGGCAACGCTTTCGCAGATCTTCGATCCATTCTTCTCGACCAAGTTCACCGGCCGCGGCCTTGGATTGGCTGCTGTCCAGGGCATCGTACGCAGTTACAACGGCTTCATCGACGTGGAGAGCACTCCTGGCGCCGGTTCGAGGCTTCGCGTCTTCCTGCCCTTCGCCGGCAGGAAATCCGCGGCGCCCCTCCCGACCGGCTCCCCTTCTGCCGAGGCACGGGGCGAAGGTCGCGCACCGGCAGTGATCCTGGTTGTCGACGACGAGGAGATGGTACGCGGGCTGGCGTCTGCGGCGCTGAGGGCGAGCGGCTACGAAGTGCTGGAAGCTCCCGATGGGAAGAGCGCGCTCGAGACGATCGCCGGTGCGCCCTCGCCGCCATCGGTCATTCTCCTGGATCTCTCGATGCCGGGAATGGAAGCCGGGGAACTGGTGCCGATCCTGCATCGGAAGTACCCGCGCATACGAATCGTCTTAACCAGCGGCTACCCCGAGGAGGAAGCGCGCGCAAAGGTCCCCTCCGAAGCGGTGGCCGGTTTCCTACAGAAGCCCTACAAGCTCACAACCCTGATGGAGAAAGTGGAAGAGGCGCTCCATAGCGGCGGTGGTCCGCTGGACCAGTCCCCCGCGGCGGCCTAGCCTTCAGGGCCGCACCCGCAGCCACGGGATGGCGGCGATGCACAATGTCAGAAGCGTGGCGGCCACCACGTAGCCGAACGCCTGCGCAAGTGCGGTAAACGGCTCCAGGCGCACCGCCAGCGGAGTCAGCGCCGGACCCCACCGCATCAGCAGCAGCGTCCCCGCGGCCGCCATCACCAGCAAGGCGATCAGGCCCGTCACGAAGCGTAGCCATGGGAACGTTCGCGGAAACTCTTCGGGCGCTTGCTGTACGGCCGCCATCACGTTCTTCAGGAAACCCGATGACGGCTCCAGAGAATCGTCCGACGAAAGAATTCGATCGAGATCGTCCGGCGTCATTGTGCCTCCTTGATCTTCAGGGTATTCGCTCCGTCCGGGGCAAGGTTCGCGCATCGGCGTTTCAATAGCTCCCGGGCCCGATGCAGCCGGGCCTTCAAAGTACCCTCGGGGATCCCCAGAATCCGCGCGGATTCGCCAAGGTCCTTCTCTTCAAAATAGAACACCAGGATCGCGTCCCGATATCGTTCGGGGAGGGTCAACACGGCACGGCGCACACGTTCATCGCGGTCGCGGTCCTCGAGATCGCGAAATGGGCCCGGGGCGGCTGCGAAAACGCGGTTCGCGTCGAGGCTCAATAAAGGCTGCCCCTCGGCGCGGAGCCGCGAACGGAAGGTATTCACGGCGATCGCGATCACCCATGTCGAGAATGCCGAATCCCCCCGGAATGAAGGGAGCGACCGGAAGGCCTTCACAAAAACTTCCTGGGCCATGTCTTCGGCAGTAGCCCTGTCCCGGCAGAAGCGCCAGGCCAGGCTGACCAGCCTGTGCTGCCATCGATGAACGATCGCCTCGAACGCGCTCGGATCTCCCCCGAGGAAGCGGGCGACATCCGCGGCATCTGGATCCGTCGTGGGCATCTCGGAGTCTCGCGTCTCGGATTGGACCTTCGTCGCGGCGGGCCGGTTGCGTTTTTTTATTCTCCACTTACGCAAAAGAAATGCAACCGGTTTGTAAGAACCCTGGTCTCATCGGTCGAAAGGAAAACGAAAATGGCTACTGCCGCATTGTTTCTGTTTCTCGCCGCCGCCATAGTCGCGGTGTTCGCCTTCGCAAGCATCGTCGTCTGGGTTTCCGGTCCCGCTCGGGAGCGGCAGGAGCGAGATCGGCTGGCGCTGCTCAAGACGCTCGCGGAGAACCCGTCCCCGCAAGCCGGCGATGTGCTCGATTGGATCCGTGACCAGGAGGCAATCCGGGCCCTACGCAGGGAACGGGAGCAGCGAAGGAATTGGATTGTCAGCGGTGAGATTCTCATCGCCGTTGCCGTCGGTCTCGCTCTGATGCTCGCAGTGATGGGGGACGTCGACACTTGGAAAGTCGGCGTGGCCGCCGGGTCGATTCCCTTCCTGGTCGGTTGCGTGCTCCTGGCCACCGGCTTGACCGGGAACGATAGACGCTCCCAGACTCCCCGATAACAAAGCGCGGTTTGCCGGCGCAGGCCACTGGACCGTCAGTCGCGCTTTCTGACTTCGTATCCAAGTGCCATCAATGCTCTGAGCACGTCGATTACGGTCCGCCGGTCATACTCCCTCTCGGAATCGGGGAGTTCGTGGTACGGCACCAGGTCGGGATGCTCTTTCCGCTCGTCGTTCCGGGCCGTCCCATAACGCCAGCCCTCCCCGATGCGCTGCAGCGCCCAGTTGTCGTGATTGTTGCGAGCCAGGCTCTCCACCAGCTCGCCGAGATCCGCCCGCAGTTCCACGTGCGACGTGTCGATCGGTTCCGGCTTGTAGGTTGCCATGGCTCTTCCTCCTTGCGGCGCCGGAAATGGGGCGCCGCCTTCCCAGATTTCATCCTAACCCCGCGTTCGGCCGGATAACGCGGTACAATCTGCCACGATCACAGAGGTTCCGAAATGATTCAGAGTAACTCGATGATTCAAACGGCGGAAGATATTCTGCGCGGCCGCCAGTCAACCGCCAGGGAAGTTTTGTCCCTGGCTACCGCTCTGAAGAATGAGAAGTATTTCGGATACGCCCGGCGCCTTCTTTTCCGGGCTCGACAGGATCCTGCGATCCATGCCGATCCGCCGCTCGCCACGAAACTCCGGCAACAGCATGCCCTCTGCACATACAAGGACCCCGACCTTCCCGTGGACCTGAAATTCGACAAGGCGCTGGAAATTCTGGCGCAGTGCGAGGACTTGAATACGACCAGAGATCAGGAAACGTTAGGACTCGCCGGCGCGATCTACAAGAACAAGTGGGAAGCCTTCGGGCAGCGTGCGGACCTGGAATGCTCGCTGGCTTACTACGCGCGCGGCTACGCTGAAGGAATCGCCGGTGATTATGGCTATACCGCCATTAACACCGCGTACATCCTGGACCTGATCGCCCATCAGGAAAGGGCCGAATCCGTTGTCGCCAATGCAGGTCTCGACACGGCCTCCGGTCGAATCGCGCAAGCGCGGCGCATTCGCGAGGAGATTGTTGCTCAACTTCCGCCATTGGGGAACCAGCCCGCGCATGCGTCCCTGAAAACACAATGGTGGTTCTTCGCGACGGTGGCAGAAGCCCTGTTTGGGCTCGAACGCTACCGGGAGGCATTGCCACATCTTCTGGAGGGGAAATCCCTGCCGGACATACAAGAGTGGGAACTGGAAACCGCGGGGCGGCAACTGGCGAGTCTCGCGCGGCTGATGAGCGGTTGCCAGCCGGGCGGAGAATTAGCTGGCGAGCCCAGGGACGTCCTGGAGCAATTTCTGGGAACCGCTTCCGGCGTGACGACGGCATACATCGGGAAGGTGGGGCTGGCCCTCTCGGGCGGAGGCTTCCGGGCCGCGCTCTTCCACATCGGCGTCCTCGCCCGCCTGGCCGAGCTCGACATATTGCGCCACGTAGAGGTATTGTCCTGCGTTTCCGGGGGCTCGATTGTCGGAGCCTACTATTACCTCGAACTGCGGCACCTTCTTCAAACCAAGGCGGACCACGAGATCAATCGTCAGGATTACATCCGCATTATCGAGCGAATCCAGACGGAGTTTCTGGCGGGCGTCCAAAAGAATATCCGCACCAGGGTGCTGGCAAATCCCGTGGCGAACATTCGCATGCTTTTGTTTCCCAATGCCTCCCGCACGGAGCGAGTGGGAGAGTTATACGAGAAGCATCTCTACCGCAGAATTAACGACGGCCTCGAAAACGGCGACCGTTGGATCAACGACCTGACCATCCAGCCTCTCGGCGAGCCGTCCGGCTTCAAGCCTGCATCGCACAACTGGAGGCGCAGCGTGAAAGCGCCGATCCTCATTCTGAATGCGACCACTCTGAATACGGGGCACAACTGGCAATTCACCGCAACGTGGATGGGCGAGCCTCCGGTCGGAATCGATAACGAGATCGACGCCAATTCCCGTCTCCGCCGCATGTACTACTATGAAGCGCCGGAGGGTTATCGTCGATATCGGTTGGGATATGCGGTGGCGGCATCCTCCTGTGTGCCTGGTCTGTTCGAGCCGATCAGCCTGCCGAATCTATTCCCGGATAAGACCGTTCGCCTGGTGGACGGCGGCGTGCATGACAACCAGGGGGTCACGGCTCTGCTGGAACAGGGTTGCTCGGTATTGCTGGTCAGCGATGCCAGCGGTCAGATGGAGGACCAGGATCAACCGGGCAACACGGCATTGAGCGCCGTGCTCCGCTCCAACTCCATTCTGCAAAGCCGCGTTCGCTCCGCCGAATTTCACGAACTGGACGCCCGGCGCCGCTCCTCGCTGCTCCGCGGGATGATGTTCCTGCACCTGAAGAAGGACCTCGACGTCGATCCCGTAGACTGGATCAACTGCGAGGATCCCGTGGATGCCTCCGACGAAGCACGGCCGTCGGTTCGACGCGGCGACCTGACTTATTACGGAATTCGCAAAGACGTTCAGAGGTTACTGGCCGCCGTCCGCACCGATCTCGATTCCTTCCACGAAGTTGAGGCCTATGCCCTGATGACCAGCGGCTATCGCATGGCGGAGGCCGAGTATTCCTGCGTGGCGCAAAACTTCCCCGCGAGCGGCGAGCCCAACGCCGATTGGCAATTTCTCCGGATCGAACCACCCATGAAGCGAATCTCGGGCGTGGACGCGGCGCATCGCGAAGTGATGGCCCTGCTCGCCGCCGCGAACTCCCTCGCCTTCAAGATCTGGAAACTCTCGCGCCCTCTGAGATATTTTGGCCGGCTGGTGATTCTGGCGTTGGTGGCCGCAGCGGTGTGGGCATGTTGGCATTGGTACGACTACCCGCTTCTCACCACCGGCCGGCTCGGAGTCACCGCGCTCGTCATCGTCCTTACGACGGTGGTCGGGAGTCGTCTGGTGCGGATCGTCCGCTACAAGGACGCGCTACGGCAGATTGCAATCAGCGTCGGCATGGGCATCGTGGGATCGATCGCAGCGTCGGTGCATCTGCTCATCTTCGATCAAATGTATCTGCGCCGCGGGCGGCTACAGCGGATCGAAAAGATGCAGGGCGAATCGCAGACGCAAAGCAAAGGCGCGACAGCGTGAAGCGGTCGAGCGGCCGCAACCGCTCGACCGGCCCCGGTTAGAAATTCAACTTCAATCCGAACTGAATATCCCGCGGATTGTTCGCCTGGGACGTGACCTGTCCGAAACTCAGCGACGACACGCTGGTGTTCGGGCCGCCGAACTGCACCCGGTTGAAGAGGTTGTAGAACTCCGAGCGGAACTGCATGGTGATGGCACGCTCCGCGATGTGGAAGCCGAAATTCTTCGCCAGCACTGCGTCGACGTTGCGCATCGGCGCGTTCCGCACGTCGGGAAGCACCGGCCCGACATTGCCGAAAGTGTAAGCCTGGGCCACCGAGAAAACACTGGTGTTGAACCACTGGGCGATCGTCGGATTGTCCAGGTGCGCGCTGGTTCCGTTGTTCACCGACGGACGGCTGATGCCGATCGGCTGGCCGCTCTGTACGTTGAGGATTCCGCTCAAATCCCAATCGCCCAGAACCGCGTTGACTACGCGATTCATGCTCTTGAAATGGTCGCGGTCCCGGCCGAACGGGAGATTGTAGACGCCGCTCAGGCGGAACTGGTTGGGGGTGTCGAAACCCGACAGGCCTTTTTCCAGCGCGCGATTATAGACGTCCTGCGGCGTGCGCACATTATCGATCGCCTTCGATCGCGTGTATGCGGCCAGGAACGTCATCTTCGAAGACAGTCGCTTTTCGACCTGCAGGGTACCGGCTTCATAGCTGGAGTTCCCGTCGGGCACGTATACCTGGCTGATGCCGCCGTACTGCGGGTAGGGCAACAGCGACTGCTGGCGCGAGAAAGTCGAACTGGCCAGCACGCCGCCGAGGCTCTGCGAGTAGAACGGATTGGGCACCAGGTCGTTCAGATGCGTCGTCATGCTGAGGTACACGTCCGGAAGCTGGTTGATGTTCCAGGTGGTCTGCAGCCGCGTCGACTTGCTGCCCCAATAGTGCGCATCGAGCACCATGCCCCAGGGCAGTTCGCGCTGCACGCCGAAACTCCAGGTCTGCGAGTAGGCGTTCTTGAAGGCGTAGATCGGAGCCGCGAGGCTGGTTCCGATGTTCGCCAGCACGTTGCGGTCGTTGAGCGCCGGGAGCAGCCCGGAGGGAAACGGGTTGCTCATCGTGGTGGCCGGCGTCAGTCCGTCGATCGAGGCGACCATCGTAGTAGTGCGGACCGCTTCCACCGCACCGTCGCCGTTACCCTGGATGTTGCGCGGCAGGAAGAAGATTCCGTAGCCGCCGCGGATCACAGTCTTGCTGTCCAGGTTGTAAGCAAACCCAAAGCGCGGGCCGAAGTTATGCCAATCCGTGGCCTGCTGGGTGGAAGGATTGCCCTGCCCGATCCACGCCAACGCGCCCTTCAGGTTCGGAAGGCCCGCCGCCGCGCCTACCGGGCTCGTCACACTCGGATCGAAGTAGGCCAGGCGATTGTACTTTTCCTTGTCTCCCATTCCCACGTCCCAGCGGAGCCCGACGTTGATGGTGAGACGCTGCGTCGCACGCCAGTCATCCTGCACGTAGAGCGCGTAGTAGCTGCCCTGCGTCGAAATCGGGTTGATGACATTGACGCTGCCGCCCGACGCATCGCCCAGCAACATCGAGGCTACGCCGAATCCGCCGGTGGTCGAAGCCTGCGTCGGCGTCGGCCCCTGAGTGAACAGACGGCTGAATGAAAAGCTGCCCGACGCCACGGCGTTCTGGCCTTCATTGAAGTGCAGTAACCGGATATCGCCGCCCACCTTGAGCGAGTGCTTACCCTTCTGGTGCGCAACGCTGCCCAGAACCGCCCAGACATTGCGCGGCTGGTACTGCGTGAACGAGTCGCTGCCGTTGCTGGTCGCCACCGAGTCGGAGGGGCTGAATACCGGGAACTGCGATGCCACCTCCGAGATGTACGATGCCGGCAGGTTCAGCTTCGAGACGTCAAATCCCTGCGAGCGGCCAAACTGCGAGGCCAGCCCGCGGGTGAACGAAAACGAGGCTTCGGCCACCGTGGTTGCAGAAATCAGGTGCGTGTAGTCGGCCATCGTCTGCAGATAGTGGTCGAAAGTCTGGCGGCCTCCGCCCACCGGCAGGGGCATGCTGCCCGGCACCAGGCGCGCGTCCTCCTGGCGCGAAACGCGGACGAACATGCGGTCGCTCGAGCCCAGGTTCACGTCGCTGCGAATGTCGTACTTATCGCTGTTGGTAATCGATTTCGAAGCGAAGATGAAGTTGCTCGCGCCCGTGACCGCGTTCCCCGGCAGGTTCGCGGAAGGATAATATCCCAGCACCGCGGAGCCTACCGCGTTCATCCGGCTCGAGGGAATGACATTGCCCGGAAATGCGGAGCGCTGGCGCGTGCCGTCGGAGAGCGTGGCCAACGAAGCGGGATCATAGACAACGATCGGCGCTCCGTTCGCGGCGAAGGTCTGCGAGAAGTTGCCCGATTTCTGAAGGTCGGTCGGCACGGTGGAGATGGTCGAAGCGGGGTACGACTGCCTCAACCCTTCGTAATCGCCGAACAAGAACCACTTGCTCTTAATCACCGGCCCTCCGGCATTGGCGCCGAACTGGTGCCGCTGGAAGGACTGCTTCGGCTGCCCGCTCCGGTTATTGAAGAAGCTGTTGGCGTCGAGCACGCTGTGGCGCTCAAAATCGTAGCCCACACCATGGATCTCGTTCGTCCCCGACTTCGTGATCATATTGATCACGCCACCCGACGTGCGGCCGAACTGGGCGTCGAAGCTATTGGCCTGGACTTTGAACTCCTGCACCGAATCGACCGGCGGATCGATCACGCCGCGGTTGATGTCGGGCGTCGTATCCGGACTGCCGTCGAGCAGGATCTCCTGCGAACCGGAGCGCCCGCCGCCGACATTGAAGTCCGACTTGAAGAAGTTGCGGCCCACATCCTGGCCGCCGCCGTTCCCGAAGTTCGAACCGAGAATCACTCCAGGAGTCAGGGCCACCAGGGCGAAGGGATCGCGAATATTCAGAGGGAGGTTCACGATGCTGCGGGTGGTCACCACCTGCCCGAGGGTAGAGGACTCCGTATCGAGGGGCGGCGGCGCGGCGCTGACCGTCACCTGTTCCGAAGTCGCCCCCTGCGCGAGCGGGACATTGATTTCGAGAGTCTGGTTGACCTGCAAGGTGACCGGTTTCTGCTCGAAGCTCTTGAAGCCGGTCAGCGTGCAATTGAGCCGGTAGGTTGCGGGCTCGAGGTCCGGGAACCGGTAAATGCCGGCGCCGTTGGAGACGGAGGTGTGTTCCGTGCCGGTCGCCAGGTTCGTCATGGTGAGCTTAGCGCCTGGAACCACGGCGCCCGTCGGGTCGGTAACGACTCCGGTCACCTGGGCGTGGAAAGCCTGGCCCAGCAAAGCGGCCGCGGTGAAAACGCCAAGAACAAGCAACTGCAAAAGCGAATTGTGTCGCACGTTGACACTCCCCCTGAAAAGTCGGGCGTAGCGAGCCCGTTGTACTGGTCAAGCTTAGTAGCGCCGCCGCGGAAGGGACAAGTTTCCAGCAGTATTGTTACACCGTGTTACGGGATACATCTCGTTGAGTTGTATGCTATTATTCCCGCAATGAGGGATCTCGCAGTTCCTCCAGGGGCGGCTCCCGCGATGGAGACTTCGGCAGCATTGTCGCTACCTCCGAGCGTTCGCAGTGTGATCGAGAGCCATACGTTCGAGCGGGCTCCGACGCTCCGCGCCCTGCTGGTCTACCTATGGCGCATGCGGGGAGAGGCGATTAGCGAATACGCCATCGCCACTGAGGCATTGGGCCGCGGAGCATCCTTCGATGCCAAGATCGACGCTACCGTGCGAGTTCAGATCTCGCGCCTGCGCCAGAGGCTCGAGAAGTTCTACCAGCAGGAGGGTGCCGGGTGCGCCGAACGCATTGTGATTCCGCTCGGTTCCCACCACCTCGAAGTCGAAACCGTGGAAACGGCAGAGGCTCCGAAGCCGCTTGCCGGGCCCGTTCCGAATCCGGTAAATGGTTACCTGCTCGCCGTTTGCGCAGCGCTGGCCCTGGTGGCTATCGGGCTTGGAGTAGTCGTGGTGCGAACACCGGCGCCCATCGCCAAAGCGACGCCGCCGGGCGCTCCGCGGCTCTGGCAAGCCTTCTTCGGCAACCATTTGCCGACCCGGATCATCCTGCCCACGCCGGTCTTCCTTTCGTTTACACCGAATGGTCCGCTCGCCACCATCATGGTGCGGGACACATCGATCAACGACTTCACCGACCGTGAACACGCCGCGCAGTACGCGGCCCTTACAAGAATGATGGGCCAGCCGAACCTGGCGCAGAATTACACCGTCACCTCCGATACTTTCGCCGCCGTCAGCCTGGTCCGCTACCTCGACCGTTTCGCCTTCAGTACGGCCGTGCGCAGCAGTGCCGAGGCGCCTCTCGAAGCCCTGGACTCGGAAAATGTCATCGCCATCGGCACCTGGGGCACGCTCGCTCCAGTCAAACCTTATTTAGACCGAATGAGCCTGCGGCTCAGCGAGCACGAAATGCACATCATCAACCAGCGGCCGCTGGCCGGCGAGCCGGCTGAAATCTCGCATGTGGTGGAAAGCCCGGAGCGAACGATCTGGCCAGGCGTAATCGCGGTGCTGCCAGGCCGCGGCGGCAGATCCCACCTGCTGGTGCTGGCTTCGCGGCAAACGTCGGCCCTGGTTTCGATGCTCACGACCAGCCACGGGCTCGAAGAGATCGAGCGGCTCCGCAAGGCGAAGGGCTCGCCCGAGTTTTTCGAAATGGCCGTGCAATCCGAGATGAACGGCATGACCCTGGTGGGGTCGAAAGCAACGGTTCTACACGCCGTAACAGCGGGTAACTAACGGCGGGATACTTTCCGCGGCCGCTTCATCGTGTAACAATCGCCGGGAATGCGGATTTTTGCGTCTTTTCTCCTGGTGTCCCTTGCCCCTCTGTTCGCTCAGTCCAACAGTCCGGAGTACGACTTCATCGTCTACGGCGGCACGGCGGGCGGAGTGATGACGGCAGTCTCGGCCGCGCGGCAGGGCTTGAAGGTGCTGCTGGTGGAACCGGGTGGGCATGTCGGCGGCATGGCGACCGGCGGTCTCTCGCGCACCGACTTCGGTAAGAAGGAAGTCATCGGCGGCATGGCGCTTGAGTTCTACTGGCGCGTGGGCCTGAAGTACGACGTCGGCCGGTATGCCAACGACGTGGCCTGGTTCTACGAGCCGCACGTCGGCGAGCAGGTCCTGAAAGAGATGCTCGAGCAGGCGCACGTGGAGGTAAAGTTCCATGAGCGGCTACGCGAGCAAACGGGAGTCGAGAAGTCCGGCGCCGTGGTGCAAGCGATCACGATGGAAGATGGCAAGACCTACCGCGCCAAGGCCTTTGCCGACTGCACCTACGAAGGCGACCTGATGGCGCAGGCACACATCAGCTATACCTACGGGCGCGAATCCTCGGCG
This sequence comes from Terriglobia bacterium, assembly GCA_963796675.1. Taxonomy (GTDB): domain Bacteria; phylum Acidobacteriota; class Terriglobia; order Bryobacterales; family Bryobacteraceae; genus CAWCDJ01. The sequence goes on along the minus strand of CAWCMS010000002.1, from coordinate 598,244 downwards.
CAGTATGGTGAGAGCCTGGCCGGCGTGCGCGAGCGAACGCCGCTCCACCAATGGCTGGTGCCCGTGAAGGCCCACGACGCCAACGGCAAGCTGCTGCCCGAGATCTCGCCCGGGCCGAGAGGAGAAACCGGCTCCGCCGACAAGAAAGTGCAGGCGTACAACTTCCGCATGATCCTGTCGGACGACCCGGCCAACCGGGTTCCCTTCCCCAAGCCGCCCCACTACGATCCCCACCGCTACGAGCTGATGGCGAAACTGCTGGCCGGGATGGCGGAAAAGCTGGGACATCCACAGGTGCTCCACCAGGTCGCCCTGATCGCACCGATCCCGAACCACAAGGCCGATTTCAATAACCAAGGGGCCTTTTCGACCGACTACATCGGCGGAAGCTGGGAGTATCCGGATGCGTCGTACGCCAAGCGCGCCGCGATCTTCCAGGCGCACGTCGATTATACGAAGGGCTACTTCTACTTCCTGGCGCATGATGCGCGAGTGCCGAAGTCGCTGCAAGAGGAAGTGAACCACTGGGGCCTGGCGAAGGACGAATTCACCGATACCCAGAACTGGCCGCCGCAGCTTTACATCCGCGAGGCGCGCCGCATGGTCAGCGACTTCGTCATGACCCAGAAAGACGTGCAGACCGATCTCACCAAGCCCGACCCGATCGGCATGGGGTCTTACAACAGCGACTCGCACAACGTGCAGCGCTTCGTAAACGCCCAGGGCGACGTGGAGAACGAAGGCGACATGCAGGTGGCGGCGAAGCCTTACCAGATCCCATACCGCGTGATCGTTCCCAAACGGAACGAGGCGACGAATCTACTGGTGCCGGTGTGCTTTTCGGCGAGCCACGTGGCGTACTCCTCGCTGCGCATGGAGCCGCAGTACATGATCATCGGCCAGGCTGCCGGCGATGCGGCCGCCATGGCGGTGAAGGCCGGGATCGCGATGCAGGACGTCGATACCAAGGCGCTGACGGCCGAGCTACTCAAAGACGGCGCGGTGATGGAATACCGCCCGGCGATTTCGGGGCCGGGCTACTTTCAGAAACTCTACCGGATGTACCTGCCGACACTTTCGGGTAAACAGGAACTGCCGTAGGGCTTCCAGAAAAATCAAAGGCGGGCAGGCCAGGAGGCCTACCCCACAGTCTGGCCGTAGGTCGCGGTGGGGCCATGCTTGCGGAAGTGGTGCTTGTCGCGAAGAGCTTGCGAGATCGGCTGCGCGGCGTGGTTGATTGCCAGGGTCTCGAAGGCCATCGCGGCGAGCTCTTCCACGATAACGGCGGTATGTGCCGCATCCGTGACTGACTTGCCCCAACAGAACGGGGCATGCCCGGCCACGAGCACCGCGGGACAGCCGAGCGGATCGATCCCCTGCAAGCGGCGAATGATCGCGACACCGGTATTGGCTTCGTAAGCCGACTCAATCTCCGCCGCCGATAGCGGCTCCGTCACGGGCACGGGTCCGTGAAAGTAGTCGGCGTGAGTGGTGCCGAAGCACGGAATCTCACGCACTGCCTGGGCCCACGCGGTGGCGTGGCGCGAGTGCGTGTGAACCACTCCTCCGATCTCGGGGAACGCGCGGTAAAGAGCCACGTGCGTATCGAGATCGCTCGATGGCCGGAGATGGCCCTCGACGATGCGGCCATCGAGATCGGTGACGACCATGTCGGCGGGCGTCATCTTTTCATAGGGCACGCCGCTCGGCTTGATCACGCACAGGCCCTGCTCGCGCGATACGCCGCTGGCGTTGCCGAACGTGAAGATCACCAGGCCGCGGCGTACCAGTTCGAGATTCGCTTCCAGGACCTCAGCTCGCAGTGCTTCCAGCACTCTTTCCTCCTCGTGCGCGAGCGGCGATGCGGCGCAGCTCGGGCAAAACTTCTCCAATGGCCACAGGCTCCGAATTCCGCTGGCCGAACGAAAAATAGAGCTTGCGGTAGAGCGGGTAGAGCTCCTGATACGTGGCGGCTGCGCCGGTCTGCGGCTCGAATGTCTTGTACGGAGGGCAGAGGGCGTCCTGCGCTTCCTCCACGGTGCGGAAGGTGCCCGCGGCGAGGAATGCGAAGATAGCCGAGCCCAGGCTGGTGACGTCGCCGCCGGGCACCAGAATCGGCTTGCCCATCACATTGGCGTAGACCTGGTTCAGGACGGCGCTGCGCTGCGGAATGCCGCCGCCGTTGACGATGCGGCGAACCGGCACGCCGTGATCTTCCATGCGCTCGAGAATCACGCGGGTATGGAAGGCGGTGCCTTCGATGGCGGCAAACAGCTCGTCCTGGGCGGTGTGAGTCAGACGCCAGCCGAGCGTGACTCCGCTCAATTCGGGATTCACCAGGACGGTGCGATCGCCGTTGTCCCAGGTCATGCGGAGGAGGCCGGTCTGTCCGGCAGCGTAGTCGTCGAGTCCGGCGGCCAATTGCGAGACGCTCGAACCGGCACGCCTGGCGATGGCATCGAAGATATCGCCGGTGGCGGAGAGTCCTGCTTCGACTCCGGTCTTGCCGGGATGGATGGAGCCGGGAACCACGCCGCAGACGCCCGGAACGAGCGAAGGCTCGTCGGTGATCGCCATGATGCAGGTGGAGGTGCCGACGACGTTGACCACGTCGCCGATGCGGCACCCGGCGCCGATGGCGTCCCAGTGAGCATCGAAAGCGCCGGTGGGTACGGGGATTCCGGCGCGGAGGCCGAGCTTTTCAGCCCACTCCGGAGAGAGCTTGCCGGCGATGCGGTCGCTGGTGGCGTAGACGCCGCCGATCTTTTCGCGCACTCCGGCGAGCAGCGGATCGACCGAAGTGAGGAAACTCTCCGGCGGCAGGCCGCCGAGCTTCGCGCTCCACATCCACTTATGGCCCATGGCGCAGATGCTGCGGGGAACGAGCGCCGGATCGGTGATGCCGCAAAGGATGGCCGCCGCCATGTCGCAATGCTCGAGCGCGGTCGCCATGCGGTCGCGCCTGGCCGGGTTGTGGCGCAGCCAGTGCAGCAGCTTCGCCCATCCCCACTCGGAGGAGTAGATGCCGCCCGACCACTCGATGGCTTCGAGGCCGGAGGCGTGGGCCTTCGCGGTGATCTCGGCAGCCTCCGACCAGGCGCGATGGTCGCACCAGAGGTAGTAATCGTCGAGCGGCTCGAGATTCGCGCCAACCGGCACCACGCTGGAGCCGGTGGTGTCGATGGCGAGCGCTTCGATGGCCTCTCCCGCGACACCGGCCGCGACCAGCGCCCGCTTCGTGGCTTCGGCCAGTGCGCGCATGTGGTCGGCATGCGCCTGCGTGGCGTGATCGGGATCCTCTTTCTTACGATGAAGCGGATAATCCGCGGATCCGGAGCCGATGCGGCCTTTATGGCTATCGACGATGGAGACGCGCACGCTCAGCGTGCCGAAATCGACGCCTGCGACAATGGACATGTTCAAATCCCCGATGGGCAGGCCGGGACGCCTACCCTACTGGTGGTAGTACATCTCCCAGCCTAAGTATTTGGTTGCTGCTTCGTAGACCGCGGGCGCCGTCTCGCTGAGATTGGCAGCCACATGGTGCTCGAAGCCATTTTCGCAGATGTAGTGCAGCAAGTCCTGGAGGCGGGGGATTTCGACGACGCCGGCGCCGCCGAAGGTCTGCAGCGGATCGTCGGTGAAGCGGCCCTGGCCCACGTAGCCGCGGATCTTGCCGGTGGCGTCGCTGGTGGAGAAGCGCGCGAAGCTCATGGGCGAAGCCTTCACCTTGCCCACGCAGGTGCCGAAGGTGTTCAGCTTGCCGACGGTCCCGGCGATGATCTCCTGGTAATCCATGCGTGCTTCCTCGAAGAAGTGCTTGGGCAGGTTGCTGCAGTGGAAGCAGACGGCCTTGTTGGGATCCTCGCCATAGTTGTTGTTCCAGTCGAGCAGAGCGCTGGGGGTTTCGGAGGCGAGCCGCAGCGCGTGCATTCCGACCACGCCCGGAACGTCGACTTCGCAGGCGCTCGAATGCAGGCCGTTCGACATCATGCTCATCACGGTGCAGGGCACGACGCCGAAGTATTCCTCCATGGAGGTCCAGCACTGGATGGCGCTGATATCGAGGTCGTTGTCCTTCATCCAGCGGTCGATGACGACGCCGAGGGTGGCCATCTTCATGATGGACTGGTCCGGAACATCGCCGGTCGGCACATAGGCGCGGATCGCCTGTGCTTTCGCCTGCACATCGGGGTCCTCGCACTTCAGGCGCTCGATGCGGCCGAAGATTTCGGAGAGATCGAGGGGTTCGACGGAAATGCCGGCGCCTTCGAGCAACTTCTCGCTGTAGCGGACGGTGTTGAAGGCAGCAGGCCGCGCGCCGATGGCGCCGATCCGCAGTTTGCGGAGTCCGTTGACGACGCGGCAGACGCCGGCGAACCAGGCGAGGTCGGCCGCGAAAGACGGGGAATCGGGCGCGACGGTGTGGAGCTTCGTCAGCGAATAGGGGATGCGGTACTGCTGAAGGTTATTGCACGCGCTCATCTTGCCGCAGAAGCTGTCGCGGCGGTCGGCGATGGTCATGCGGCCCGCGGAATCGGGCGTGGCTTGAATCAGGACCGGCACCCGCAGGTCCGCCATACGCAGCGCCTCGGCGATGCCGCGCTCTTCGCCGAAGTTGGGAAGCGTGACGATGATGCCATCGATTTTGTCGCGGTTGGCGCGGAACAAGTCCGCGCATGCGCGCGCTTCCGCGCGAGTTTCGACCGCGCCATAGCGGCTTTGTTCGGGCGTGAGGCAGACTACGCCGTAGCCCGCCCTTTCGAGGGTCGCGATCATCTCTTCGCGACCGCTCTTGGCCAAATGATCGGGGAAGAAGCCCCGGTTACCGACGATGATTCCGAATGTCATTCCGTTTGCCATGACTGATTACTTTCCACGATGAGGTGCGAATACGAAGCTATAAATGCCGCCGAGAATCAATAAGAGAGCGCCCCACCACACGCCGACGTGAAGGTGGCTGAGCACGATCGGCCCCGGATGGCTCCAGTCCAGGATGCCCGCGGCAAGGATGATGAGACCGTAGACGGCGAGAAGCACGCCGACGAAAAACCAGATGGAGATTTGCAGCTTGTGCGACATGTTGTTACCAGAAAATGATGTTGAGTACCACGAATACCACCGCTACCGCGCTGGCCCAAAATGCCGGACGCTGATAGAGCCGCAGGTGGCCTTCGGAAGGAACCTCGGTGCAGCCGTAAACCAGGCCGACGAGTTTCTCCGACGGCAGCGGCTTCGTCATGAGGCTCACGACCACCGTGACCACCACGCAGGCGATCCAGCTCCAGAGTGCGCGGTACATGTTTTCGGCCATGTCCTTGGCATTGGGCGAGAGCGCCACGATGGAGAGCGCGGAGGGGTCCAGCTTCACCCAAGCCCACATCGCGATCGATGACACCGTGCCGGTGAGCAGGCCCCAGAAGCCGCCGGCGGGCGTGGCGCGCTTCCACAACATGCCGAGCAGCACGGTTCCAAACAGGGGCGCGATGAAGAAGCTGAACAGCGCCTGCACGTAGTCCATGATGCTCTTGAACTCCATGACCAGGTAGGCGGTCCCGATGCTGACCAGCACGCCGGCGATGGTGCACCAGCGGCCCATGCTGACGTAGTGCGCGTCGCTGGCGTCCTTGCGCATGAAGGCGCGGTAGATGTCGTAGGTCCAGACGGTGGCGAAGGCGCTGACGTTGCCGGCCATGCCGGACATGAAGCCGGCGATGAGGGCGGTGATGCCGAGTCCGAGGAGGCCGGGTCCGAAATAGCGGGCCAGCATGAGCGGGAGGACCTCGTTGTAGCTGTGGCCCCCGGTGGCGACGGCCTGGGTTTCGCCCACCAGTTTGACGGGGAGGACGGAGAGTGCCAGGAGTCCGGGCAGGATGACGATGAAGGGCACCATCATCTTGAAGGCGGCGCCGATGATGGGTGCCATCTTGGCGGAGCGCAGGTCCTTGGCGGCGAGGACGCGCTGGACGACCAGGAAGTCGGTGGTCCAGTAGCCGAAGGAGATGACCCAGCCGAGACCGAGGACGATGCCGGTCCAATGGATACCCATGGGGTTGTCCGTGAAGGAGCCCAGGTTGCCCCAGAGGTGCGTGTAGTTGGCGTTGCCCAGGTTGCGGGCGATCTGCGCGGTGAGGTTATGCCAGCCTCCGGCTTCGATTAGGCCGAGGATCGGGATGAGCAGCGCGCCCAGCCAGATGAGCACGAACTGGAGAACTTCATTAAAGATGGCGGAACGCAAGCCGCCGAGGGCGACGTAGATCGCGACCGTGACGGAAGAAACCCAGATGCTGAAATTGATATCCCAGCCGAGCACCACCTTCATGACGAGCGCCATGGAATACATATTGATGCCGCTCATCAGCACGGTCATGAAGCCGAACGAGACGGCCGAGAGCGCGCGGCTGGGCTCGCCGAAGCGCAACTGAAGGTATCCGGGAACGGAGTGGGTCTTGGAGATGTAGTAGAACGGCATCATGACGATGCCGAGGAAGAGCATGGCGGGGATCGCGCCGATCCAATACCAGTGGGTGGCGAGGATGCCGTACTGATACGCGGCAGCGGCCCAGCCCATCAGTTCCAGGGAGCCGAGGTTGGCGGAGAGGAAGCTGAGGCCGGCGATCCACGCGGTCATCTCGCGGCCGGCGAGGAAGAAGTCTTCTCCCGTTTCCGATTGGCCCTTCAGGTAGAAGCCAATGGCGAGAACGGCAACGAAATAAATGACAATGATGGCGACATCGACCCCGCTGAGGGAAACCAGGCGCGATGGAGCCGACTGAAGGAGAAGGAGAGCAGGTGTCGTCAGAGGGCACCGCCGGAGCGAAATGAAATCGCTTGCACGTCGGTATTGTATGCTGCGGTGCGCAACGGGTCAACCGGTATCGCGAGCGATTTGCGGGGCGGGTAACGAGGGTCGATGTTGGAAATAAAGGACATTTGGGTTCGTTTCGCAGGGACGCTTTGTGCGGGGGGCCGGAACGGGCGCCGTTTTTTTGGGGACGGCACACCCTCTTACGTGGTCTCGCTCCGGCGGATCTCATCGCCAGCCGTGCCTCCCCCAGGCTCTGCCAGTCCGAGGAGGCACGAAGGAGCGCGCGTTCGAATTGTTGAGTTGTTTCGTTCCTGGTCGATGATGCAAATAAAGGACATTTGGGTTCGTTTCGCACGGACGCCTTTGCAGGACAACAGCAGGCGGGATCGATTGACGGGACGCAGCCGGTACCGATCATAAGATACCGCGAAGAAGCTAACGTCCCAGGAAATCCGCACGTGTTTTCAGGAAGTTGGCGGCGCTCCGAATACGTGAACGGGGATGACTCAATGGCGCAGTGACCCCGAGGTGGAGGTCGCGGAAATCAAAGAATCCGCAGCGCGTCGGCCCGCTGACCATAGCTTCAATGAGGCCGCGACCCTGAGGTCGCGGAAATAAAGCCGCCGCCACCTGGACCGTCGAACACCACCAGGCTTCAATGAGGCCGCGACCCTGAGGTCACGGAAATCGTAGCGTAATCTCCCGTAGCCGCCGTCGGTGTTGTAGCTTCAATGAGGCCGCGACCCTGAGGTCGCGGAAATGAGCAGACCTGTCCGCGAGGTCGCACCAGTCGGCCAGGCTTCAATGAGGCCGCGACCCTGAGGTCGCGGAAATTCGTCGGGTATTCGCTTACGAACCAATGCAGCTATGGCTTCAATGAGGCCGCGACCCTGAGGTCGCGGAAATGCGAACGGAACCGACAGGGTGAGGTAGTTCAGTCCAGGCTTCAATGAGGCCGCGACCCTGAGGTCGCGGAAATAGATGCAGCTTCCGAGAAGTGAACACGGCGCAACATGCTTCAATGAGGCCGCGACCCTGAGGTCGCGGAAATACGACGGCCGGCTTCTTGCTTCTCCGGCAGCGTCTGTGCTTCAATGAGGCCGCGACCCTGAGGTCGCGGAAATGATGATCGGGAACTACGGCCTGGGTATGCCGGCCGAGGCTTCAATGAGGCCGCGACCCTGAGGTCGCGGAAATGAAGCGCTACGGCGGCTCCATGAACGTGACCAACAGAGCTTCAATGAGGCCGCGACCCTGAGGTCGCGGAAATACGGCGGGGTGCGTCGGCTGCGCTTCGAGAAGGTAATCGCTTCAATGAGGCCGCGACCCTGAGGTCGCGGAAATCGTCCACGATCACCACCGAGTGGGCATGGATCGAGATCGCTTCAATGAGGCCGCGACCCTGAGGTCGCGGAAATATGGCAAGAGGCTGCGGCAGAGGCGGCGTACTGGGAGCTTCAATGAGGCCGCGACCCTGAGGTCGCGGAAATTGGGACCAGCTCGAAGGCAGTGCGCTGCCATCGCAGCAGCTTCAATGAGGCCGCGACCCTGAGGTCGCGGAAATGCCGGAGCCTCGCCGTCGCAGGCTGCCCGGCGATCCCCGCGCTTCAATGAGGCCGCGACCCTGAGGTCGCGGAAATGCCAGGTCTGACTCGGCCCGCTGCGGCTCGTAATCGGCTTCAATGAGGCCGCGACCCTGAGGTCGCGGAAATCAGGCCGCGCGAATCGCGGCAGATGGCGACAAGGAAGCTTCAATGAGGCCGCGACCCTGAGGTCGCGGAAATCTTGTGGCCACGTGATGCCCAGTGGCGACGTCGCAGCGGCTTCAATGAGGCCGCGACCCTGAGGTCGCGGAAATGTCGGCAGTCGAGCCGGCTGCACCCGTAGGCGTAGTCGCTTCAATGAGGCCGCGACCCTGAGGTCGCGGAAATCGTCGCAACATGTACGACCGGCGATCGCTGATGCTCGCTTCAATGAGGCCGCGACCGTGAGGTCGCGGAAATGCGAGCAGCTCGATTGAAGCCGCGGCGCGTCAGTGCGGCTTCAATGAGGCCGCGACCCTGAGGTCGCGGAAATGTCATCATCGTAGTCAGCATGGCCGGCAAACTAGCTGCTTCAATGAGGCCGCGACCCTGAGGTCGCGGAAATATGGTTGGGGGTAATGGTAGTATTACCTTCTCAACTGCTTCAATGAGGCCGCGACCCTGAGGTCGCGGAAATCCGACAAAGAGCCCGAGAAGTCCTGGGTAGTCATCGGCTTCAATGAGGCCGCGACCCTGAGGTCGCGGAAATGTCGCACTTCGCCAAGATGTTCGGAGCACTGCCGGTCAGGCTTCAATGAGGCCGCGACCCTGAGGTCGCGGAAATGGCGCCGTACGCGTCGAATCTGACGGCGGCTTACTGGCTTCAATGAGGCCGCGACCCTGAGGTCGCGGAAATCTTCATCTTGCCGGCCGACCGCTCCACCAGCCCGAGCTTCAATGAGGCCGCGACCCTGAGGTCGCGGAAATCGCAGCGGGAACCTGTGGGGTGGTGGAAGTCTGGCTGCTTCAATGAGGCCGCGACCCTGAGGTCGCGGAAATAAGCCCGGCCTTTTCAAAAGCAATCTGCAAACTTCCGCTTCAATGAGGCCGCGACCCTGAGGTCGCGGAAATACGAACCGCCCGCCTTGTTCGCTCGTAGGCTTGTCCGCTTCAATGAGGCCGCGACCCTGAGGTCGCGGAAATGGCTATTAGCGGGGATTGTTGCGAAGGATAACCCGGTTGCTTCAATGAGGCCGCGACCCTGAGGTCGCGGAAATTTGGCAGCGCGTCACGCTTGCGCAGGTGCTGATGTCCTTGCTTCAATGAGGCCGCGACCCTGAGGTCGCGGAAATGCGCTCGACAAACGCCTGGAGCGCGCCGGGTGCATGGCTTCAATGAGGCCGCGACCCTGAGGTCGCGGAAATCCGCGATCCGCCGAAGGCTTCGTCGCCAACTGTCTGGCTTCAATGAGGCCGCGACCCTGAGGTCGCGGAAATTCGGCTTGCGAGGCGGCCGCCCGCTTGATGATGTCTTGCTTCAATGAGGCCGCGACCCTGAGGTCGCGGAAATGATAGCTTGCTCCTGCGCCTCGTGGTCGGCCTCGTCGCTTCAATGAGGCCGCGACCCTGAGGTCGCGGAAATGCCGATGGGAGTTTCGCTGCGCTTCTGCACGGGCGGCTTCAATGAGGCCGCGACCCTGAGGTCGCGGAAATATCGCGTTCGGTGATTTCTCCACGTACTGCATCCGCGCTTCAATGAGGCCGCGACCCTGAGGTCGCGGAAATTCGCTGAGCGCGCGCTGCGCGTAGCAGTCCCAACAGGCTTCAATGAGGCCGCGACCCTGAGGTCGCGGAAATCAGATGCCCTGTCCGCGCCCTGCCCGCTGGAGGCCGAGCTTCAATGAGGCCGCGACCCTGAGGTCGCGGAAATCATGAAGCAGGTTACAGAACTGCGGTGGGGCCACGAGCTTCAATGAGGCCGCGACCCTGAGGTCGCGGAAATGTGCTGGAAGCGCCGCGCGACGGAGGCACCAGTAGATGCTTCAATGAGGCCGCGACCCTGAGGTCGCGGAAATTGGCGCATCGACGCTGTGAGCAGAGCGTTGAGTTATCCAGCTTCAATGAGGCCGCGACCCTGAGGTCGCGGAAATATGCGCAAACCTCTGGCGGCTCCTGTAGCGGTTGGATCGCTTCAATGAGGCCGCGACCCTGAGGTCGCGGAAATCGAACTGCCGGAGTTCTGGCGAATGCCAGCGGTTAAGCGTGCTTCAATGAGGCCGCGACCCTGAGGTCGCGGAAATGTTCGCGACGGCAGAGATAGTGGAAACCGCTTATGCGAGCTTCAATGAGGCCGCGACCCTGAGGTCGCGGAAATGCGTTCGACAACATGCGTGCCGAAGGTCGCTCATGGTGGCTTCAATGAGGCCGCGACCCTGAGGTCGCGGAAATCAAGCTCGCGGCTGCCATGCGGGTACGGCATGACGAAGCTTCAATGAGGCCGCGACCCTGAGGTCGCGGAAATGCGGCGCCGGGAGCGGACGGTGTGCCCGCTCGCCCTGCTTCAATGAGGCCGCGACCCTGAGGTCGCGGAAATCTGAAAGGTCGGTAGATGTCGGGCAGGCGAGCACTTCGCTTCAATGAGGCCGCGACCCTGAGGTCGCGGAAATGTAGCGGCTGGATACGGCGATGCGCGCCGGCCGGTTGGCTTCAATGAGGCCGCGACCCTGAGGTCGCGGAAATCGTGCTCCGGTCCCAGTGCGCGGCTGTACGGCAGCTGGCTTCAATGAGGCCGCGACCCTGAGGTCGCGGAAATATGCGGCCGTGAACAGGTTCTGACCGTCGAACGTCAGTCGCTTCAATGAGGCCGCGACCCTGAGGTCGCGGAAATGATCGACCTGGCAGCGGGCGTGACCGTCATCGATGCGGCTTCAATGAGGCCGCGACCCTGAGGTCGCGGAAATATACCGGCGGCCTCGGCAATTCGCCGCAGCTGTGATCGCTTCAATGAGGCCGCGACCCTGAGGTCGCGGAAATGGTGCCGCATGCCGGTGCACATGGGGCAGATCTGGCGGCTTCAATGAGGCCGCGACCCTGAGGTCGCGGAAATCGCCTTGATGGCGAAGCAGCGCAGTTCTCGACAGAAGGGCTTCAATGAGGCCGCGACCCTGAGGTCGCGGAAATATCAACAGAGCGGCCCGCAACTCGCTGGAAGCAAAGGGCTTCAATGAGGCCGCGACCCTGAGGTCGCGGAAATATGAACGCTGGACCCGGCAAAGACGGCGGAAGGGTCGCTTCAATGAGGCCGCGACCCTGAGGTCGCGGAAATATCCGCTCTGCGAAGCGCAGCTGCGACCAGGTACGTCTGCTTCAATGAGGCCGCGACCCTGAGGTCGCGGAAATATCTGACCTGGCGGCTGTTCCGCAACGGCCAGGTCATGCTTCAATGAGGCCGCGACCCTGAGGTCGCGGAAATTCTACCGCTGCGAGATGACGGATCGGCGAGCAGCCTGGCTTCAATGAGGCCGCGACCCTGAGGTCGCGGAAATCCGCTGGCCCCACGTTGTTGCCGATGGCGCGCGGGATGCTTCAATGAGGCCGCGACCCTGAGGTCGCGGAAATAGCGTGGGGAGCTTGACATCGCCCAGGCCCCGACCCAGCTTCAATGAGGCCGCGACCCTGAGGTCGCGGAAATGGCAGCTCGAATCGTCGGCCTGCGACTTCGTGAGCCCGCTTCAATGAGGCCGCGACCCTGAGGTCGCGGAAATGTCGCCTTGCAGGTTCGTGCCCGTTGACCGAGTAGTACTGGCTTCAATGAGGCCGCGACCCTGAGGTCGCGGAAATGCCGTGCTCCGACTTAGGGGTGACTCTCGTGAGTCGCGGCTTCAATGAGGCCGCGACCCTGAGGTCGCGGAAATGTGCGGAGGATCCGGACTAGCTGGTCCGGCAGGACCGGCTTCAATGAGGCCGCGACCCTGAGGTCGCGGAAATTCCGGCGCGCGATGCGCGGAATCGGTGCCGCTCGACTGGCTTCAATGAGGCCGCGACCCTGAGGTCGCGGAAATTACAGCGTGCTCCGTGCTGCCCGAAGCTCGCGTTCAGCGCTTCAATGAGGCCGCGACCCTGAGGTCGCGGAAATGTCATCGGCTAGGCGCCACGCGCACGGCCATCGGGCTTCAATGAGGCCGCGACCCTGAGGTCGCGGAAATGCGCAGATACTTCGGCAACGTCGGCGATGCAGTGCTTGCTTCAATGAGGCCGCGACCCTGAGGTCGCGGAAATGTGAACGCTGCCGTGCGTCAGACGCGGCCCATACGGCTTCAATGAGGCCGCGACCCTGAGGTCGCGGAAATCCAGCAGCGCCTGCTGATGGCGCCGGCGCAGCGATCCGGCTTCAATGAGGCCGCGACCCTGAGGTCGCGGAAATGCCGAGTCCATCTGGCGCTGCGCGTCTTGAGCTGATCGTGCTTCAATGAGGCCGCGACCCTGAGGTCGCGGAAATTCGGACGGCGGCCTGCTGATCGCTCCGTCGGGCGCACCGGCTTCAATGAGGCCGCGACCCTGAGGTCGCGGAAATCACTGCAGGAGCGCGTGGCCAGCTCGCGAGTCACGGCTTCAATGAGGCCGCGACCCTGAGGTCGCGGAAATGCGCGTCGAGCTGCGATCGCAGCCGGCAGCCGCTCCGGCTTCAATGAGGCCGCGACCCTGAGGTCGCGGAAATGCTCGATGAGTCTCGCTCAGGATCGCGCGTTGCAGCTCGCTTCAATGAGGCCGCGACCCTGAGGTCGCGGAAATTCATGGCGACCGTGAGCGTGTGCTGCCATAGCCAGTCAGGCTTCAATGAGGCCGCGACCCTGAGGTCGCGGAAATAGATACTCTTCTATCTTATTCAAATTTCAAAGATCTTTCGTGCCGCTTGCGAGCAGTTACCGTCCTTTGCTCTTCTATAGGCTGATTCGTGCTTGCGTCCGGCGCCTAACCGTCATTCTCTCTATTGTTTGCGTTATCGCGAGCGGTCGCGGGCGTTCGCGCGCTGACTCACCGCTCGCAAAGACCCTATCGCGTGGTGAACACGGGATATTGCCCGATCTCGCCCTCCAAGACACGCGCCAGCAGACGAGCCTGGATCTCCAGCATCCTCCGGTAGGTCACCCGGTATTCGAAGAGCGGGTGCGTCACGAGCGTATCCATCCGTAACTCGTAAGCCCGGAACAAACCCTTCCTGCCGCCAGCCGTCAGCGCTACCGAGCCTCCCACCCGGACGAAATCACGCGGGGTCACCATGCCTGTATTGATGGCGGTCAGCACGGCCGAATCGGCAATTAGCGGGCGGAACGGCTCCATCAGATCCAACGCGAGCGCGGGCCGTCCAAATCGCGGCTGATGGTAGAAGCCGACATACGGGTCGAACCCGACTGCGAAACACGCAACCGTCAGGTCTTTCGCCAACAGGCTGTAGGCGAGCGAGAGCAGCGCATTGACCGGGTCGCGCGGCGGCCGGCGATTGCGGCCCTCGAAATCGAACGCGAGTGCTTCGGCGGGACCGCGATCTTCATCGGGCTTGATCATGCCGGAGAAGGCACCGAAATACAGACGCGCCGCATTGCCCTCGATACCAAGTAATTCGTCGAGCCCTGCCGCAGTTTCCGCACGTTCGGCCATCTCTTTCATTCCCGTCAATGCGGCCCGCGGCGGCTCCACATGATTCCTCTGCAACAGGGTGCGCTGGTTGCGAATCTTGCCCACCGTCAGACGGCGCGCCAGCGAGAGGCAGAAGTATTCCTGTTCCGAGAGCCGAAACTGGCTGCGCCGCAGGAAAACGTTCTTCTGGTTCAGTCCGGTGGTAATCCCGTAAAACCAGCCGCCCATCGAGAAGTAACAGATGGGCACCTCGGCCTCGCACAGCGCCTGCACCGCCTGGGTCGAAAGCTGGACGTTGCCCATCAGGCTCACCTGGCAGATTTCGCCGATGCGGACCTCCTGCAAGACCGTCTTCTCATCTTTCACTTGCAGCACGCCGCCCGATTTGCCGACTCGCACGCCTTGGGCATTCAGGTAGAGCGGACGGAGTTCGCTTCTCGGCGTGACCAAGGCACGCACCTCGCTCTTCACCGGCTTCCGGGGAGGAGCCCCGAAGAGCGCCAACTGCCGCGGTTCGGCCGGATCCACACTCGCGGCCAGAGTCTCATCGGGAAGACAGATGCCTACTAACGAGCAGCCCGGGCACTTCGGCGAATCGACCAACGGCGCGGGGATTTCTCCGTCCCGCGCGGTGCTCCAGGCCTGCGCGATCAGCCGCTCGGTCTCCGCGACCACCGCGTCGTCAAACGCAACGCGCACACGCTGGCCGGTTTTCCGGTAGTAGGCGACACCCTCTTCACAGCGATAGCCGGAATCGCGCAGCACCAAGCCCTGCACCGCCAACTGTGCGCGATCCGACGGCCAGACCTCCAGCCCGCCTGGAGTTTCGCGTGGCGTGCCGTGCTTGTAATCGACCGGCGTGACCCGTTCGCCGTCCGCCTCCACCAGATCCATTTTGGCGATTACCCGCAGGCGTTCGCTCGAAAGCGTGACGGACCGCGAGTGGATCGGCGCCGCGAGTTCCGCAGCCGCGGGCAGCGCCGTAGCTTTCGCGTCGACGCGGCGGTGCTGGATCGAGCCTTCCACGGTATCGACACTCTCGGCGAAAAGGCCTTCGACCCACTCGTAGTAAAAAAGGCGCGGGCAGTAGGCAAACTCATTCACCATCCGCGCCGGCAGATAGTCGGGCAGGCTTTGCTCTTCACGTATAACAACGGGTAACGCGCCCATGGGCACCTCACACGATGATGCACGGCGCATCGATCGCCGTGTAGGCCTT
The DNA here is from genome assembly GCA_963796675.1 of Terriglobia bacterium. GTDB lineage: Bacteria > Acidobacteriota > Terriglobia > Bryobacterales > Bryobacteraceae > CAWCDJ01. Next base: position 583,058 of record CAWCMS010000002.1, on the reverse strand, counting down.
GCCGAGCGCCGTGATCACGCGTTCGCCGCGGCCTGCCGCCGGACCCAGGTTGACAAATAGGACCTGGTCCTCGGCATGGTTGATGATCGCCCCCAGTTCGGCGCGGCATTTCGCCAGGTCGGTGGGAGTTAGCTGGCATTCGAAGACGGAGTATTGGAGATGATCGCCGTAGCCGCGCATAGTCTGGAAGACTTTGCGCAGGCGTTTGTCGTCGGTGATGTCGTAGCAGACTAAATAGGACGTACGCACGATCACTCCGCTATGTCGAACTGGCCGAGGCCGAAGTGCGCGCCGTAGCCGATGGCGAAGGGCGCGACTCCGTCCCTGCAAATGAGGCCGCTGCTTAGGCAGCGGAAATACCGCTTCGAAGAGAAGCTCCGGCAAGCACGGCGCACAGCTTCAATTAGGGCCGGAGCTTTTGAACACCGAAAAAGTGGCTTATGTGCTCCTTGATTGCTATGGCTCCCAAGGCCTTTTCTTTTAAACAACGGTACCTATTGACATCGTCCTCACAATAGCATAGTATCCAGATAATAGCGAAGGGGACTTAAGACGATTCAGCGCCAAAAGTCCCCCAATTGGGTGCCCGTGGTGGACACCGTAAGCATCCCCACCTTACCACACGCGGGCGCCAGAGAGGAGTCCGTGCGTCGAAGACGAGGTATAACTCGACGAGCGCCAGCGTGTGCTGGCTGCTCAGCCCGATACCGACTGCACCGTTCCAGTGGAGCGCAGTCGTGCCCGTGTCCTCACCGACAGATCGATGTCATCTAATCGCGTGAGCTACGCCAGTGGCGGCCCCACGTCGCCACTGGTACTACGAACCATTGCTGCCATCTGTGAATCGTGATACATAGCGGACGGTGGCAGCCACTTACGAAATCTAGGAGAACTTTGCTGCATGTCTAAGACACTCAGTGTGGCCGCATTGTCCGCGGCGATCAGCGGCGGTGCGGCCGCGCTACGGTCTATCACAACGCTTCAGCCCGTCGAAGGCGAAGGGGGGAAGGTATTTCCTGCGACCTATGCAGGCGGAAAATATGCCACTGAAAAGAGGCGCGTTCCCGACCGTCCGGAACCCATAGACTGTGTTGTTCTGGATTCCGTGCAATCGGAGTCCAATCATGCGGAACTCGCGCTGCTCGATGCAGTGCAGCGGGGCGATATCTCACTGCCAATCATCGAAGTCGATTTTACCGAAGCGAATGCGCAATTTCGAAAGGATTTGCCGAACCTAACCAGTCTGGAAGTCCCACACCGGCTCGCAGATGCCATTCTCCGAGATAGCATTCTGCCAGACGGAACACGCTTCGGCAAATCCGCCTATTCCGCTCGCTGGGGACGCTCCAACCTTTGGAATGCGACTGCCGTTTACGAGTTGTGTCCCACGGCCCTCACATTCGGTATGTGGGGGTCGCCCGAGAAACCCGGCGGACTGGGAGCAAAGTTCGAACGCGCCTATATCTCCGAAATCATTGGCATAGACGCACTGATCATTGAGCAGCGAGCCGGATTCCGCGTAGACCCGCTCGGGGCGAGCAGTAAGGTCGCAGTGGTACCAAATGGCGATGGCTTCGCTGTCGTCGGCGAAGGCCAAAAGGTCAAGAATGCCCAGCGCCCTTCCCAACTCAACCACGGCAATATTGTCTTCGAGTCTACCAACGGCGGTGTGAGATGCCGTTACGCCGAGCAAACGACGGTCGTTTCTTTCGGAGCATTGCGCAAGCTTCGATTTCCGATCGATGGGAAGACCGACACGGAACGCGACGACGCAGCACGCACGGTGCTCGCCGCAATCGGAGTCGCGGCGGGGGTACTTGCAACGGAGCGTGGCGTTAGCCTCCGCTCGCGTTGCCATTTAGTCCCAGTGGCGCCCCGGACGTGGGAACTCCTGGACCGTCCGGGCGAGCCGCCGGTCACCTATACGATCGACTCCAAGACGGCGGTGGACTTACTGAACGATGCGGTCGCGCAGGCGAAATCGGCCGGACTAACTTGGATGGATCAGCGACTCGTGCTGAAACCCAGCCCTGAACTGGCGGAACTGGTGCGCCGCAGTCAGGAGGTCGCTGCTACCGAGGATGTCGAGGAGGGTTGATGTTGGCACTCGGCATCCGTTACCTGACGAAGTACGCCGTGGCGACCAATCTCGCGCGGCAGAAGCCCGAGTGGCCGCCACACCCTGGCCGCGTCTTCATGGCCATGGCCGCGGCGCATTTCGAAACCCGAGGGGACGCACAGGAACGGAGCGCCCTCGAGTGGCTGGAAGCCGCACCCCCGCCAACGCTGCGCGCCAGCGAAGCCGATGAACGAAGTACGGTACGCACCTACGTTCCCGTAAATGACGTGCACGGCGGAATCAGCGGGCGGCCCAGGCAGGATCGGGCATTCCCGCGATGCAGACCGCACGATGATCATGTATTCCTCATCTGGGCTGACGGCCCATCGAGCGAGATTCGCGAGAAGATCGCAAACATATGCCAGAAGGTTACTCGAATCGGCCATTCTATGTCGGCGGTCCAGATGTGGGTCGTTCCGAATGGCGAAGAGCCTGAGCCGAACCTGCTTCCCGGGGATGGGACACAGCGGGTCTCTCTTCGTGTGCCCTCGCGAGGCACAATGAGGTCGCTCGAAACAACGTTCAACGGGACCGCTATCGAAGAGTACGAACGGATTGCGGACTCGATTGCGGCCGCCAAAGGGGCACAGAAGTCCCGCCTCAAACGCGAACTAGAGGACAAGTATCCCGGCGGGAGGCCTGAGACGCGCCGGCCGCAGATTTCGGAGTGGCAAGGCTATCAGCGGGCTGAGTCCGGCGAGAAACTGCCCGTCGCGGTCCCCGGGCCATTCGACGACACGATCATCATTCTGCGGAAAGATGACGGGCCGGCGCTCGGCCTGGAATCCACCTTGCAACTTACGGCCGCGCTGCGGAATGCGGCTATGCAGGCGCGCGGATGCGGCGTGGTTCCGCCGGAGTGGCTGAGCGGACACGACATGTCCGGACAGCCGAGCAGCCACGTTCACGCCGCATTTTTCCCACTACCCTACGTCGGATATGACCATTCCGATGGGCACATAATGGGGCTCGGCATCGCAATTCCGCGGGGGTTCGTTGCCTCGCCTGAACTGCGTTCCGCCCTCGGATCCTTATTTTTCGATGCGGACCACCAGGAGCGCGACATTCCCTTGTGGCGGAAGGGCGCGTGGCAATGGCAAATTCGGCGCGAAGATCGCGAGCGCCCGCCGCTGACTCTACAGCGTCCGACCTGGACACGTGCCAGCCGTATCTGGGCGAGCGTCACGCCGGTGGTGCTCCATCACTATCCCAAGAAGCGCGACGGCGACGTCGAGCGAATTGTTCGCGAGGCCTTCGTCTCTGCGTTGTTGCCGGAGCCGGAAGCGGTGGAAGTCAGAAGCGTTTCGCTGGTGCCCGGAGCCGGTCACGCGTTGGCTCTTCCGCCGTACACCGAAGGGGGCAAGAGCTTGTGCCGCTACCAGACCCATGTCCTGGCACGCTTCGCAACACCCGTAACCGGCCCCGTACTCGTGGGCCGCGGACGGTTTCGCGGATATGGGCTCTTCCGGCCTGTAAGCAACGAGGAGTTGGATGCATGGACACGGTGACCTTTCGCGACTTCTTTCTCGCACTACACGGTCACGATCCTTTCCCCTGGCAAGATCGATTGGCTGCTGAGGTCTGCGCAGGCTCCTGGCCGCGCACCATTGATTTGCCCACAGCCAGCGGCAAGACTGCATGCATTGACATCGCCCTATATGCAATGGCCATCACCGGAAATGGGCCTCGCCGCGTGTTTTTTGTTGTAGACCGGCGTGTGGTGGTTGATGCAGCCTATGACCGAATGAGGGCCATCGCGAAAGCAATCAATGACGCCAAGGGCGGAGTGCTCAGGGCTGTTGCCGAACGCCTCCGCGAGATCGCTGGGCAGGAGGAGGCGGTCACAACGTATCAGATGCGAGGTGGTATCTATCGCGACGACTCGTGGGTTCGCAGCCCACTCCAGCCTACGTTGATCGCCAGCACGGTGGATCAGGTCGGTTCGCGATTGCTGTTTCGCGGCTACGGAGTTTGGGATAAGACGCTGCCGATTCACGCGGCGCTCGTAGCCAATGACTCGCTGATCCTCCTCGACGAAGCCCACTGTTCGCGTCCGTTTGCCGAGACCGTGGAAGCGGTGCAGAAGTACCGGAGTAAGGCATGGGCCGGTGGTATGCCGGAGTCTCCGTTCACTCTTGTCGAGATGACGGCAACACCCAGGGATACCTCCATACCACGCTTCAGATTGGAAAAGGACGACTTCGCCAATGATCACTTACGACAGCGGTTGTACGCAAGTAAACCAGCGACCTTGAGCGCCAGCAAAGCCCGCGCAAATGACGCCGTTAAGCTCGCCACGGATCTGGTCAGCGAAGCGCAGCGACTCGCGAAGCAACCCGGTATCCGGCGTGTAGCCGTCATGGTCAACCGAGTGCGCACTGCGCGATCCGTTTATGCGCGTTTGAAGGAACAAGGCGCCGCGGTACACCTGCTCATCGGCCGCATGCGTCCCATCGATCGCGAACAACTGCCTGCGGACATCCTCAATATGCTGGCAGGCGAGCCGCGAAATGAGCAGGAAACGGTATTTGTTGTCGCGACTCAATGCCTGGAAGTCGGGGCCGATCTCGACTTCGACGCGCTCGTAACCGAGTGCGCAAGCTTGGACGCGTTGCAACAGCGCTTCGGACGGCTGGATCGGATCGGCGCGCTCACCAAATCCGGCGCTACTCCGCTGGGCGCCATCGTCATGCCCGCCCCTGGAAAGGATGATGACTCGATCTACGGCAGGGCTCTCGTCCAGACCTGGCAGTGGCTTGGCGGGCCAAGCGCCAAGGTCAATTTCGGGATTTGTTCGGAGAACGGAACTCCAACCGTCCAGGAACGTGCCGGCGGCGACGACACAAGCCACCTGCGCAGAGAGATGCCCCCTGCGCCGGCGCTGCTGCCGGTTCATCTGGATACCCTGGTGCAAACTTTTCCGCGGCCTGCCCTTGAACCGGATATCAGCTTATTCCTACACGGACCGGATTCGGCACCGCCGGATGTACAGGTCCTTTGGCGGGCTGACCTGGATAGTGCGCGGGCCGAACAGTGGGTAGAAGTCGTCGGACTGTGTCCGCCCGTTGCGGCGGAAGCCATGTCTGTTCCGCTCTCCACCTTCAGGCGCTGGCTCGCAAGACTGGATGCGGATACGGCTCGCGATTCGGATATTAGCGGGATCGGTGAGCACGAAGAGGAAGACGACGCTGCGGAGCCGGCTCCCTTTTTCCTGCGCTGGCGCGGAGACCAGAGCGAAGTCATCACCACTAACGCCGAAGCCCGTAGAATACGGCCGGGCGACACCTTGGTGCTCCCCGTCTCCGCCGGCGGGTGGAATGAACTTGGGCACATCCCGGATGAAGCGGACAAAGACACGGCGGAACGCGCCCGATGGGCGCTTCGCCGCAACCCTATATTGAGGATCCATCCTAAGGTCGTCGAGCAATGGCCGGACAGCGATACCCGTAGCGCACTGCTCGCCGCCAGCAAAGGGCAGGAAATGGATCGCGAAACGCTTCTGCTAGGGCTCGAAGCGTACGCGGAAGGGCCTGAATGGCTCACGCAACTGGTGAGACGACTGAGGTCGTTGGGGCGGAACGTTGAACTGGATGCGTATCCCGCAAGCGAAGGATGGGTTCTTTCCGGATTGCTGCCGGAGGCCGACTCCGGCGGCGATGAAAGTTCGAGCGCGGTAAAGGTGGAACTCGACGCACACATCGAACATGTCCGGAGGCAGGTCGAATTATTCGCGGATCGCCTGGTTTCCGATCAATCGACGCGCGACTCATTGACTTCCGCGGCAGATGCGCACGACGCGGGAAAAGCGGACATTCGTTTTCAGGCGCTTCTTCATGCCGGCGACCCAATTGCCGCTCAACTTGCGCCGGCGCTACTGGCGAAGGGCAGTCAGGCCAGACAGAGCAAACAGGTTCGCAATGCGCAGTGGGTACGGAGCGGATTGCCGAAGAACTTCCGCCATGAACTGCTATCGCTGCTTCTGATACCGGATTCCACCGATGACCTGGTGCTGCATCTGGTAGCGAGCCACCACGGAAGGTGCCGGCCCTTCGCTCCCGTAGTGCACGACTCGGGCGGCGATCTGCAGTACCACAACTGGGCAGTTAGCGGTGAGGAGCGGCTTACACGTGCTCCACACCGTCTCGATAGCGGCGTGCCGGACCGGTTCTGGCGATTGACCCGGGAATACGGTTGGTGGGGCCTGGCGTGGCTCGAAACAATTCTGCGCCTGGCAGACTGGAAGGCGAGCAAGGACGAATCATGCGTTTCACGGCAATAGAAGGCTCCAATCCGTTGGGATTCCTGGCTGCCTTGGGCACTGTCAGGTTGGCAGACCTCACGTGGCCGCACCAAAACATCCGCCTGCGTTGGGTGCAGGATGCGGGCTGGCGACCCGAGTTGCTCGGCTCGCCGGTGGCCAACCCGACGGAGTTTTGCGGCGCTCTCGCTAAAGACGCCTTATGGGCTCCGCTTGAGGTGTTCGCCGAGTTGGGCAACAACATCACTGTTCCGACGGAGCTATTTCACAGGGTAACGACTACCGTTGCCGAATCCGTTACACCGCAGGATCGCCGGTCCGCAGACTTCCTGGCGTCATTCGGCAGCGATATCTTCGAAGACGTCAGGAATAACCGAATCGAATACACGGATTTGTGCTTTATCACTGGCTCGGGTCACCAGCACTTTCTCGGCACGGCCCGTACTCTGCAAGAAAGCACCACTTCCGATCATCTGCATGAAGCACTCTTCGGAGGTTGGAGGTACGCTGACAAAGGACTTTCCATGCGGTGGGATCCTGACGACGCGAAAGAGTATGCGCTCCGCTGGCGGGACCCGAGTGTGGGCGGTGTCTCGGCTGTCTGGGGCGCTAATCGCTTAGCGTTTGAAGCGCTACCGATATTTCCCACAGTGCCTACGGAGCGCGGTCTCCAGACTACCGGTTTTCAAACGCGAGAGCGGGCGCACGAGTTCACGTGGCCCATCTGGACGGAACCGGTCTCACTCGACACCGTCCGCTCGCTCGTAAGCGTGCGAGCGATTCAAGCTGATGAACCCGACCGGGCGCAACTCGCGTCGATTGGCGTTGCCGAAGTCTTTCGTGTGCAGCGTGTACGCATCGGTCAGGGCGCGAACTTCAAGGTTAGCTTCCGCCCTGCGCGGTCGGTTTAGCCATCGAATCGAGCGAGCGAGTTCCGTTTGCGCGCGTCAGGCCGCAGCGCCGGGACGCGGCTTGACGGCACGCTCGATTTCCTTCTGCTTCGCCTGACGCGCGAGACGCAGTTCATAATTGCTCTGGAGGTTTAGCCAGAACTCCGGGGTGGTTCCCAGGTATCGCGCCAGGCGCAGGGCCGTGTCGGCAGTGATGCCCCGCCGGCCGCGCACAATTTCGTTGAGACGGGCAGTATCGACGGCCAGCGCTTTGGCGAGTTGGTTCACGCTGAGATTCAGCGGCTGCAGCACATCTTCGCGCAAGATCTCACCCGGGTGAATCGGCGATAAGGTTCGGGGCATAGGCTTCCTGCTCCTTTAGTGGTAGTCTACGATCTCTACATCGATCGCGCCGGCTTCGGTCCAAACGAAGCAGATGCGAAACTGCTGATTAATGCGAATGCTATATTGCCCTTCCCTGTCTCCTTTCAGCGCTTCGAGGTGATTTCCGGGAACGGCAGCCAAGTCTTGCAGTCTTTCCGCGGCATCCAGCGAAACCAGCCGCCGCCGCGCCGAGCGTTCGACGCTCTGATATTTCTTCGAGAATTCATCCTGGAAGAGCTTTTCCGCATCAGGATCCCGAAAGGAAACAATCACGCTTCTATCGTATAGCGCTAAGCACTCAACGTCAAGAACGCCGCGCCGCCCTTCCGAGCCCCTGGACCGGTCGCCGCCATAAGCGGCGTATATTCGAGCGCGCCGGCCGGTCCTTGGCGATCCGGCTATCGCGTATCTCCTACATCGTCGCCGGTAATCCGATACCTGGAAATTCGGGTCTGCCGGCGGCCAAGCCCACCAAGATGACGTCGTGAGGCAGTTGTCTTTTACGCGTTCGGCCAGTTCCCGTCCGTTCGGATCGTGTCAGATTTACATCGGCGGGAAATGGCAGGCGCCAGTTACGGACCGAGACTTTGTTTCTGTTGCTTACTCTTCCACGACTCAACGTCCCCAGGGCGAGACGGACCGGCCTGTCAGGTCGAGGGCCGCTCCTTGGACCGGGCTGGCATGGAAACTGCTCGTAACCCCGCGCGGGAATGACGGCCGTTAGGGAGCATACACTATGAGCCGAGACTCCTTTCAGCAGCCAAATAGAATCAAGCGGTTTTTCGCCGATCTGGGACCCGGTTTGGTAACAGGTTGTGCTGACGACGATCCCTCGGGCATCTCCACCTATTCGATTACCGGCGCCGCATTCGGATATGGGTTCCTATGGACGGCGCTGCCTTCTTTTCCGCTCATGATATCGCTTCAGTTGATGAGCGGCAGGCTCGGTATCGTCACCGGCCGCGGCCTGGCTGGAATTGTACGGCGGCGATATCCAAAGTGGGTCTTATGGGGCGCGTGCACGTTGTTAATCATTGCCAACGTAATCAATATTGCTGCAGATCTGGGAGGGATGGCTGAAGCGACGGAGATGGTTTCCGGAATTCACTCACTGATCTGGACTCCCATTTATACGGTCCTGATACTTAGCGTGTTGTTCTGGTCTTCGTATAAACGGATTGCCCAAATCTTCAAATGGATCGCGCTTGTACTGCTTGCCTACGTAGCGACGGCGCTATTTGCACACGTGGAATGGAGTCAGGCGCTGATCGCGACAATCAAGCCCCACCTGGAATGGTCTCGCGAATCTATTGCAGTGATCGTGGCCATTCTTGGCACGACTATTTCTCCTTATCTTTTCTTCTGGCAAGCTTCCCAGGAAGCGGAAGAGGAGCGAGCACAGGGCACGACTCTCACTCGCAAAAAGCGCGTAAGCAATGAAGAGGTGCGCCGCCTGCGCGTTGACGTAGCGGCCGGGATGTTCGCGTCAAATCTGATCATGTATTTCATCATTCTAACGACGGCGGCGACTCTGCATGCTCATGGCGTGTTGAAGATCGAAACCGCAAAGCAGGCAGCGGAAGCACTCCGTCCCCTCGCCGGCAGTTTCGCTTACCTTCTGTTCTCTTTGGGGTTAATTGGGACTGGAATGCTGGGCGTGCCAGTGCTCGCCGGATCCTGCGCCTATGCGATCGCAGAGGCGGCTGCCTGGCGCAGTTCGCTCGAATGCAAGCCACACGGGGCTAAGAAATTCTACTCGGTGCTGGGGGCGGCAATGGCGATTGGCGTCGCGATCAACTACGCGGGGGTTAACGCGGTCACCATGTTGTTCTGGTCCGCTCTCGTCAATGGCCTGCTGGCGCCACCGCTGATTCTCATTATCCTTTTGCTTACGAGCAACCGGGACGTAATGGGCGCCAGTGTCAGTTCCCCCTTCGAGCGGCTGCTCGGCTGGGTGACAATGGCAATTATGACGACTGCGGCCGGCGGCTTCATACTGGTTCAGTGGCGGCATTAAATGTGATCAATAGCAGAATGATCACAATAAGTAGTGATACCGGCCCAGGTTAACCGGGCTTTCACTGGCATAGGATCCACTTTCTATGTTGTCGCGCTCACCAGGAGAAATATCCACTCGGGAGGGCTGAATACGCGGTACTGTAAGACATGTTCATCGCTCGGTGTCCGCACTGCCGATCGGTCGATTTCAGAGAGGTGGGGAACCGGAACGCCTTTGAAGCTGCGCTCCAATGGATTCTTCTGCCTTTTCGGTGTTCTCTGTGCGGCCGACACTTTTTTGTCTTTCGGTGGGCCGTTCCGCGAAATGGAACAGCCTGAGCGAGACTTGCATGCCAAGGCCTCTGACCGGGAGGTCTCTTGCCCTTTCGCACGCGCTCCCTCACGGTCTCGCCTCTGTGTCCACCCGGCTTCTATCGTCAATCCGCTCACTGGAAACGGGGACGGTAGGTAGTTTCCGACGTAGCGCCGGCGCCACGCCGTGACTGCTTCTTCCTTTGTTCAGCGTCCGCTCGCGCCATGAGAGACCTCGTCTGCATGGCTGCGCATTCGCTGCTCAGTCAAAATGAATGCGTTGGTTTCCTCAGGCTGAGCCCGCTGCTGCAGCAGTTCCCGGCACAACAGCGGAAGCTCCTGAATCCGGATTCCATAACCTGGGATCAGAGCCAAATCCACTTCGACGGTGTAATCACTCCGCTGGGCTTCAGCCCTGCCCTCGAACGCGTAGACGCGAATTCCGGCGGTTTGGGTAAACCCGGTGAGGAAGAACTGGGGCGCCGTCTCCTTTTCCCGTGTTCGTTCGATCGGGATCTCCATCATATCCTTCCACCCGTCTCACTCTCTGCCGACCGGCGGTTACACACGGGCCCGTACTCGAAGATCAGCCGGTTCTGCCTGGCCAGCCTTTCGGCAGGGACGCAAAGTTCGAACACGAATCCTGTTGGGTATCTTTTGAGGATCGCAGAATCGCTCAGATGCAGTTCGTGCAACAATGAGGCCCGTATGTTATCCGTCTGGCCGATAAAGATCCACTCCCGTGCATTGGAGACGCCGTAGATGCCCGAGGCGGCGGGCGCATTCGCCCGCACGGAGACCGCGGTGAAAGACCGGGGAGTAAACTCCTCAAACGGCATCTGGAAACCCATTCGGGCTCGGCGGAAAGGTGGCTGGGAGCGCGCCTCGTCGATGTCGAAACCCCCGCTGATTCCGAGGCTTCCCGAACCATCGATTTCAAGCGGAGAATCAACTCCTTGCCCATCGCCAATTCCGCGGGGTCTCCTTTGTAGCCCGGCATTTTCGGGTCGATGAACTCCCGGCGGAACAACTGGTCCGCCATTAGAGTGGTTACGAGCAACAGTTCCTGTACGGTCACTTCAATTTTGATGTGTTTCATAGTGGTCAGTTCCAGGTAGAGTCCCCGGCGCTGCTCGCGACACGATCGACCTTGATTACTCCTATCCTCCGTCACAGCGATTCACTGCCCGGATTCCGATCCGTGATGGACGGCATAGAGAGCAGAGGCTGCGACTTCAGCGCGGTCAATGATACTGCGAAAGCCCCGGCGGCGAGCACAATGGCAGAGAGGCCAAACCCGCCAGCTAGCGTAAAAGGCGGTATTGCCGGATTGAACAGAAATGCGATCGCCAGGAAAACGGTTGCCCAACGATGCCTTCCCGAACCGAGCGCTTGAACGGCTACAACTGCGGCGCCCGCGCATACCACCAGCCTTAATGGGAACTCGTAATTCCCGATCAATCGCCATAAACCAAAAGCGACGAATAGAACTCCGATACAAAGCCACTTCACAAGGCGTGTGCGCATTCAACCTCCCGGTTGTGCGGGCGGCTAAGAGGTGGGAGCAGATCGTCTGCCTTAGTTCAGGCCATCTGCAAGTGAACGATTGTGCTCACTTCTCTTCCATTATCGGCCCTTATGCCCGAGGGTGTCAAACCAGGGACCGCGGAGGTTCGACAGTCCACGCCGTTCTCGAACGGAGAGTGGAGCGCCCGGCAGGGCTGCTCAGCGGCGAGAACCGTCATGAATAGTGCCGCCGCCGACGGGATACCGGCAGCTGTTTTTGAAAGCTGCTATACTCAAGTCCGCTTTTGATCGTTCCGCAACCAACTTGGCCGCGACCATACCTGCCTCGTAATTGCTGCTCAGTCAAAGCCGAAAGGAGAGGGAGTGCGAAGAATATCTTCGTCGGCGACTTGGATTTCGGCGCGACTCGCTCCCTGTTGGAAACCTTTGGCAAGGAAGAACGGGTAAATCTCGTGACCGACCGTGGCACCGGTCGCTCGCGCGGGTCCGCCTTCGTTGAAATGCTCGATCCTGCGCAGGCCGATCAGACGATAACAGCGCTCAACGGCTTTCAGGTCGACGGGCATGCACTCAACGTAGACGCGGTCCGCCCGAATTCCGATCCCAAGACTCTTCATACGTCTCGTCGTGTGCTGTGAGCATGACCACGTCAAGGGTTCGGCCTGTGTCGTAGCGGGAGGAGAAACGAATGGAACTTCGCTACCTCGGATTTGAGCAGTTGGCGAATGCGCGCCGGTACCGGTTCAATCTGGTGGCACGAGGCAACGCTCCACGCCAATTCGTCGTGACGGTTGACCTTGCGCTGTTCCGCACTCATGCGGTCGGAATTCAGGAAGGACCCAGCTTGTGCGCACAGAAATTGCTTGCCGACCTGGAGAATTGCCTCGAAGGAGATCACGAGCTCACAACGGAAGATCTGCGGGCATATGCGCATGAACGTGCCGCCGCGGAGGAGCGCAGGATCGCGGCGCGAAAGGCGGGCCCCCGACGCCCCAAAGCACCGCCGGTGCATCCCCCCTCCCCATGGCACGGTTCACGGCTTTGATCCGAAGTTGCCACGCGCCGCGATTTTTCTGCACTTTAGCCCTGCAAACGTCTGCCGGCCATGTTACCATCGAGGGGTAAGAAGTCCAATCTGCTAGCTCTCCCCCTTTACCGGTAGGCGGTTCGCCGATTTTCCTTCCTCACAATCTGAATCATGAAAACTTTTTCTGAACTTTCTCTCTGCCCGCTGCTCGAAGCCAACCTGTCGCGAAACGGATTTGTCACGCCGACGGCGATTCAAGCGGCGGCGATCGGACCGGCTTTATCCGGCAAGGACCTGGTGGCCACCGCACAAACCGGAACCGGCAAGACGCTGGCCTTCGTGCTGCCCATCATTCAGTCCCTTACCGAGCAGAAGTCACCGGCCGAAATTCGAGCGGTGATCCTGAGCCCCACCCGTGAGCTGGCGCTGCAGATCAACGACACATTCGTCAAGATGGCAGCAGGCAGTGGTTTGCGGACATCCGTGGTAGTGGGCGGCTTGAGCGAACGGTCCCAATTGGAGGCCATCCGCAAGGGAGCGCAAGTCCTGATCGCTACCGCCGGGCGGCTTTCCGACTTTCTCAATCGGCGGCTCGTCAATTTGGGTCGAGTACAAATCCTGGTGCTGGACGAGGCGGACCGGATGCTCGATATGGGCTTTCTGCCGACAATCGAACGCATCATGGCGGCGGTTCCCAAAAGCCGTCAGACGCTGCTCTTTTCCGCAACCATCGAGTCCTCGGTCCGGCACCTGTTGGACGTTCATGTTCCGGGCGCCGTTCGGATTGAAATCGGTTCCACGACGAAGCCCGCCGACCAGGTCGACCTGCGCTTATACGAAGTGGAGCAGGATGGCAAACTCGGGCTTCTCCAAACTCTTCTGCAGCGCGACGAAGGATCGTTTCTGGTATTTGCAAGAACCAAGCACGGCGCGGACCGGCTGGCTCGAAGACTCGCCGACCATGGCGTGAAGACGGCGGCAATTCACGGCGATCGCAGCCAAAATCAGCGCAACCAGGCCCTACACGGGTTTCAATCAGGATCGTATCGCGTGCTGGTCGCCACCGATGTCGCCGCGCGTGGCATCCACGTCGACGGGATTTCGCATGTGGTGAATTATGACCTGCCGAAAGCGCCCGAGGATTTCATTCACCGCGTGGGGCGCACGGGCCGGGCCGGAGCTCGAGGAATTGCCTCCACATTCGGAACGCGCGTGGAGCGCGGCACGGTGACGGAAATCGAGGGAAAACTCGGAATTCGCCTGATCCGGTACACGGATGCCGGCGACGTGGCGGAGATCCAGTCGGATCCGGTCACAACGCGGCCCCGCCGGTGGCAGTCCTTTGCACCCCGGCGCGGAAAACGAATTCGCCGGACTGCGTAAACGTTCCCGGCCTGTAAGCTGCGCGAGCCGAGGTTCACGGACAAGGCCGTCCGGTCGTCCTTCTGCACGGCATCATGAACTCCACTCAGAGATCGCCAGCGGTCCACATCGTCGGCGAGCACTCCACCCCGCAACGCCTAATCGAGGCCCGGTTCGAGTGACCTGCCGCAAGTGCCGGATTGCGATGCGGGAGGTCAAGGGACACATCTACCACCAACAGCGTAAGTGGCAATGCCCCAGTTGCGGCCGGATCCGGATGCAGAAACCGAAGGGCCGGAAGGGCTAGAACACTTGAGCCGCCCCAATCCGCGAGCGGAGAGGGTCCGAGGCAAGAATCCGCTCCATGTATACTGGCTGGAAATGGCGAAGGAACGTTTTCGGCAGGGATGACCAAGTGCTTGGATTCGCTCGGGCCGGATCTTATCGATTCGCTGCGAACCCGAGCAACGGAGGGTCCGGACGACGTCGCTCTACTGGCTCCCGACCGCCCGGCCATTTCCTGCCGGGATCTCTGGTGCGCCGGCGAGGCCATGGCGGGTGTTTTGGAACACGCCGGCATCCGCCGCGGTATGGTAGTCGGCCTCGCACTCCCCGATGGGCCTGACTTCCTGGCAGGGTTTTTCGGAATCGCGCGCGTGGCCGCCTGTGCTCCCCTGAATCCATCCATGCCTTCCGCCGAACTCGAGGCGCGTTTGTCCGAACTTGGCATCCGCACTCTTGTGGTGGACTCGATGGATTCGCCGCTTGCCGGGCCGGCCCGCGCGCGTGGCATTCCGGTGGTGGAATCCCGCGGTGGCCAGCTACGCGCGGAAGGTGGAGTGAAGGCGTGGGAGCGCGTGGCAGGCGATGACGTGCTGCTGGTGCTGCAGACCTCGGCCACAACGGGACAGCCGAAGGTGGTTCCGATCTCCGCGGCGACGCTGGCCGCGATGGGGCAGAACAGCGCACGATGTCTCGAACTGACCGCCCGGGACCGCTTCCTGAGTCTGATGCCGCTGTTTCACCTGCAAGGCTTACTTTCCTGCCTGATACAGATCGGATGCGGCGGCTCGGTAATTGCGGCGGCCGGTTTCGATCCGAAGCACTTTCTTTCATGGATCGACCAGTTCCGGCCGACGTGGTATACGGCCGGACCGTCCCTGCACCGTAGCATTGTGGCTTTATTAAGGGACCGGCGCGAGAAGACGCCACTGGGTCTGCGGTTTGTCCGCTCGATCGGAGCTGCGATGCCCCCCGAATTAATGGCAGAGATCGAGGACGCACTGGGCGTCCCCGTCCTCGAGGGGTATGGACTGACGGAGGCCGGAGCAGTTACCGGCAGCCCGTTTCCGCCGCATCCGCGGAAGCCGGGATCCGCGGGGCGAAGCACCGGCGCGGAGTTCGCCATCCTGGATGCGCAGGGAAGCCCTGTCCCCGTAGGGGTGGAAGGCGAGATCTGCGTACGGGGCGCCTGCGTGATCCAAGGGTACCTGGGCGACGAGGAAGCGAACGAAAGAGCATTTGCGGGGGGCTGGTTTCGGACGGGCGATCTGGGGCGGATCGATTCCGACGGCTACCTCTTTGTCACGGGACGGATCAAGGAAATCATCAATCGCGGCGGGGAGAAGATCCTGCCGCAGGAAATCGATTCGGTCCTGAAGGCCCATCCCGCCGTTTTCGAGGCCGCAGCCTTTGGGATTCCTCATCCATCGTTAGGCGAGGACGTCGCGGCGGCAGTCGTCTTACAGCCCGGCGCCGAAGTGAAGGAAGCGGAGTTGCGGACTTTTGCCGGGTCGAGGCTGGCCATGTTTAAAGTTCCGCGCCGGATCTTTATTCGGACGGAGATCCCCAGAAGCGCCACGGGCAAGCCCCAGCGCCACCTGCTGCTCGAACAGATCCGGCCGCCGTTCGCCCGGCCGTCTACGTCGGCGGAGCGCACTGTGGCAGAGATCTGGTCCCGGATTCTGAAGCTGGAGCAGATCGGGATTGACGATGATTTCTTCACAGTGGGCGGGGATTCGCTGGCCGCAAGCGTGATGATCCTGGAGGTGGAGCGACTGGCAGGCGGAACGCTGTCCGCCAGCGACTTCCTGGCCCAGCCTACCACTCGCACGCTGGCGCGCCTGCTGGAGGAGACGGCCGGGCGAGGAGATCCGGCAGTGCTCACGCTTCAACCGCGCGGCTGCATGGCGCCGTTCTTTTGCCTGGCCGGAGCGAACGAGGATCACTTCGGACTGCGGCATCTGGCCGAAAGCATTGGCGAAGAGCGGCCCTTCCACGTTCTCCGCCACCCTCAAACAGCCAAGGCTCGCGGCGTTTACACAGTGGAGGAGGTGGCGGACCGGCTCCTGATTTCCATTCGGGCCATTCAGCCCCACGGTCCTTATCTGCTGGGCGGACACTGTTACGGCGGCATTCTGGCGTTCGAGACGGCGCGCCGTCTCGCGGCATCCGGCGAATCCGTACCTCTCGTAGTCCTCATGAACACCCCGGCGCCTGGCTTCCCCAAGATCGTGCCCCAGGTGATTCAACACGGGAAGAGCTACTGGCGGGAGATGGTGCGAGCGGTGCGCGGCGACAGGCGGACCGCACGGGAGATCACGAGAAACGGCATCAAGCTGGTGGCGTTGCTGAAGCGGAGGACCGCCGGCCGGATCGAGCGCACTCTGATCGGCGCAGGTATGCCGCCACTGATTCGCACGCGCAAGAGCGCCAATGCCGGGAACACCAGGGCCGGCCTGTATTACCGGCCGACACCGTTTTCCGGCAGGGTCGCGCAATTCATGAGCTCCATCGGATCCGTGAGCCCCGCGATTTGGGAAGATTCCCGGCTCGCGTGGCGCGCTTTTGCGCACGGCGGGTTTGAGTGCCACACGGTGCCAGGCGATCATACTTCGATGTTGGCGCCGCCGAACGTCGAGGAATTCGGAGCGCGATTGCGCGGGCTGCTGGCGGATGCGGAGGCGCGCCAGGATACGGGCCACGTAGACCGGTGTCGGGCTTCGGGATGCGTCCGAGATTAAGCTCCCTTTGAACCGCGAGAACTTCTTACGGCCGCGAGATCCGTTCGCATGGGCCGATTCAATGAATGCCTGTCTGATCGACTTGGCCGGCAACCGGACTGTCCGAGGCATGCTCCTTTTCCATCAGCCACTCGTACCAGTCGCTGCCGAATAACTCGACTGGATGCTCCGTGCGGATTGTCCCGTTGCCGCAGCGGAGGTCGTCGGCCGGGCAGTATTTGTCACAACCCCAGCAGATGCGCTCGGGATGCCTGGGATGAATCGGGAAATTCGTCATCACCGTGACAGCCTCCCTATTCGACACTATGATGCGCCGGAAACGTATTCAGTGACCTGCATCACGTGGCACAAGGCGCACCGTGGTAAAAAGGTTTCAGGGCCAGGCGTCAACCGCCGGGCCGTGGGAGGTCAGGGACCCGGAGATCCGGGAAAAGGGCCTTCCGTTTGACCAGCCGATCAGTTTCCTCGCGCTGCCAGCTTCAGGTGTAGATCGATCATTACAACAAAATCAGGGAGTGCGCATGTTTGGACGCGGTAATTGGGCCATCCTTGGGCTCGCGAAAGAGTCGCTCGAGGCCTTCAGAACAAATCTGGAAGATCGAACGTTCATGGCGGCTTCGTCGCAGATGGCGGCATCCGCCGTCACCCGGCAATTCAGTTGCGACGCTCTGGGGATCAATCCTTTCGGCTCTCCCCGTCTCGATGAGGAACATCCGCTCGGTTTGGAACACCAGGAAGAGCTCGCGAGGTATGCCACATCGGAACAGGCGGCGCGATCCAGCCAAGACCTCTCGGCGGAGATCCTGAATTGCGAGGGCTATGGGGTCACCGTGGAGCAGTTCCAACTGCATCCCGACATGCCCTGGTACGGACTCTGGACCGTCTCGAATGAATGGAAGGATGTTAGCGATCTGGCGTCCATCAAAGAGCAGCGCTCCTATGTATTGCTAGAGCGGCCTTACCGGTTTCTGCAAACAACCGATAAAAGGACAGTCGACCAGGATACACTCGGCGCAACGGCCGCCGTTCGCAAGCAGTTGCCGGTGCTGCTGGACTTCAACGAAGGCCGGGTCTATATCGAGAGCAACCACAAACAGCTGATCCATACGATCATCGTGCAACTCAAACAGTTAGGGGCCGATATTCTGCCGGTCGCCTGGACTTATAGCGTTCCTAATTGGCATGTGGAGATTCTTAATAAGTTGTATGAGGGGACGGAGTATCAGCGCGATTTCCAGAAACGCGCCGATGAGGCCACAAGGTTCAAGACCAACGAGATCGAAAAACTCGAAGACCGGGAAGTGGAATCCATCGTAGCGAACTATTTCTCGATGACTCAATTGCCGAGCGAGGTCTGGGTCGGCATCTCCGGTCCCGCGCACATCCGGCTGCACGACACCAGCCCGCCAATCGGCGTGAAGGCCCCGACCAGCGCTACCACGCTACTCCACATGACGAAAGACGCCAAAGTTATTTCGGGCGCCCTCACCTTCCAGGAGCGCGTGTCGACCACGAGCAAGGATGGAGGGGAACGCACGTTCCGCCGGGATCTCCTCTGTTTCGATGTGAACGACCGGATCAATCTCACCGATGTCGGCGCCGCCATGCTGCGCGGTTTCGACCTCCCCACACTCAGGAAAGAGATTCAGGTGGAGATCCGGAAAACCAAACAGGCTCCCTCGATCGAGCAGTTCTGGGGCGGCTGGCTCCATGCGTTGGGTAATGCCGTGCGAACCATCGAGGCTGCCTTCCGCGACCTTCTGGATCTCGATGGAAACCAGGAGGCCGGCATCTTGCCGATGCGTGTGGCGGAAAACGAAGCGGCGCCGGAACTCGTGAACTCCTGACGACAGTTCCCCTCACCAAAGGAACCTCAGAGAACCAAGCTCGTGGTATGATCCCGAAATCCGCCATGGCTACGATTCTTGTCAACGGCGTCTCCAGCGACGTTCAGTCGCCTCGCGATACTCCGCTGCTCTATGTCCTCCGCGATGAGCTCGGGCTTTCGTCGCCCCAGTTCGGCTGCGGCATGGCACAGTGCGGCGCCTGCTCGGTCCTGCTCGACGGCCACGAGATCCGGTCGTGCATCACTCCTCTTGCCGCGGTCGGCTCCAAAGAAGTCACCACGATCGAAGGACTCCCGGCCCGTTGGGCTCACGCTCGCGGACTCACTCCCGGCGCCGTCCCGCTGCACCCGGTGCAGGAGGCCTGGATCGAAGAGCAGACGCCCCTCTGCGGCTTTTGCCAGAGCGGCATGATGATCAAAGCAGTCGAACTTCTGGAGCGCACGCCGCGGCCCACTACCACTCAGATCACGGCCGCCTTCACCACGGACGGCCCCTCGCCCCACCTCTGCCGCTGCGGCAGTTACACGGCGATCCTGCAGGCGGTCCAGCGCGCCGCGGAATCCATGGAAAAGGGGAAATAGCCATGTCCGGCCAGAACTCCTCCATTTACGGCGCGCGCCTGACCCGTCGCAGCCTCCTGCAATCGGGCGGCGCCCTCGTAGTCGGCTTCGGCCTGGCCTCGCCCGCCTGCAACCGCCGCGCGCCCCTGCCCAAGAACACGCTGGACGCGACGCTGCCCGGCTCGTGGATCGAGATCCGCCCCGACAACACGATCGTCATCCGCACCGGCAAGAGCGATTTCGGGCAGGGCACGGCCTATACGGCCTACCGCCAGATCGTCGCGGAGGAACTCTCCGCTTCGCTCGACTCCGTCTCCACCGTTGTCGCCGGCGACACCGACCGCACGCCGGATGGCAGCGGCGCCTTCGACTTCCTCGGCAGCGGGATGCCGAACATCCGCAAAGCGGCCGCCTACACCTACCAGGCCCTCCTTGATCTGGCCTCCCGGCGCTTCCACGTTCCCAAAGACCAGATCGAGTCGCACGATGGCCTATTCTCCGCCGGCGGCCAGACCGTCACTTACGGCCAACTCGTGCAAGGCAGCCAGCTCAAACTCACGATCCCGGTGACCGGCAGCCTGACCAGCATCGGAGGCCTCACGGTTGCGGGCGACCCGCCGCTCAAGCCGGCCGCGCGTTACACGATCATCGGCAAGCCCTCGCGCAATCCCGTGATTGCGTCGAAGGTCGCGGCCAAGGAGCAGTGGGTGACGGACGTCCGACTCCCCGGCATGCTCCACGCCCGCATGGTCCATCCGAAGACGCTCGGTTCGACGCTCGTCTCGGCGGGCCAGGTGGATCCGTCGAAATTTCCGACCTCGCGGGTGATCGTCAAGGGTAACCTCGTCGGCGTCGTTGCAGCCACCGAGTGGGAGGCCATCCAGGCGGCCGAACACGTGGCGCGCGATACCAAATGGTCCGAGTGGAAGGGTCTGCCCGGGCAGTTGAATCTATTCGAGCACCTCCGCGCGGCCGACTGGAAATCCACGCCTGCCTCGAACGGCTCGAGGAACAAGGGCGAAGCGGATGCGGTCCTCGCTTCGGCGGCCAGGAAGATTGCCGCCGTTTACGAACTGCCCTACATGAAGCATGCTCCGATGGGGCCCACCGTTGCGATCGCCGACGCACGGCCCGACGGCAGCGTCGTCGTCCACACACACAACCAGAATCCCCAGGCGCTGCGCGGCGAACTGGCGCAGATGCTTGGCGCCTCGCTCGACAACGTGATCGTCCGCTGCTATTCCGGGCCCGGCCACTACGGCCGCTCGAATGGCGGCAACGCCGGCGCAGAGGATGAAGCGGTGATCCTGTCGCGCGCTACCGGCAAGCCGGTCCGTGTGCAATGGATGCGGCCCGAGGACCTGCAATGGTCCACGCAATCACCTGCCGCGTACTCCGAAATCGAGATCGCCCTCGACGGCGCCGGCAAGATCGCCGCCTGCCGGATGGATCACTACATGCCCGCGGGTCAGGACGACCGTCCCATCGGCGCGGTCCTCGCGGGTCTGCCGACTATGCAGGCTCCGGACGTCAAGGCGCCGCCCGATTCGTTCCAACTCACCTCCAACGATCTTGCCGACCCGTGGCTCTACGATAAAGTGCCTGTCCTCCAGGAGCGCGGCCATGGGACGTTCCAGGTGGGACAGAAAGCTTCGCCGATCGCGGTCGGGCTGCGCGACCACAGCATGCGTACTCCGGGACAGTTCCAACAGAACTACCCGCGGGAACTGGCGCTCAACGAAGCCGCGGCACTGGCCAAGGCCGACCCGATCGAGTTTCGCCTGGATCACACGACGGACGCGCGGCTGACCGCCGTGCTCCACGCGGTGCGCGAGGCCTCCGGCTGGAAGCCTCGGCCTTCGCCCGCGCCGCACACGTCGGGAGCGCTCCTGCGAGGCCGCGGCGTTTCCGCGATGCTGCGCTCGGCGACCTGGTGGGCCTGCGTCTGCGAGATCGCCGTCACCCCCGCCACCGGTGTGATCAAGGTGGAGAAGTACACGATCGCGGTGGACCCGGGCATCGTCATCAATCCGCTGCAGCTCAAGCGGCAGGTGGAAGGCGGCGCCGTGATGGGGATCAGCCACGCCCTGCTCGAGGAAGTGCCCTTCGATGAGAGCGGCATCACCTGCTCCGACTGGGCTTCCTACCCGATTCTGACGATGGACGCGGTCCCTCACATCGAGGTCGTCCTGCTGCACAATCCGGCGACCGGAGTATACGGAGGAGGCTCGGAGGCCGCCAATGCGCTGGCCGCGCCGGCGATCGCCGGGGCCCTGCACGATGCCACCGGAAAGGTGGCCCGCCGGCTGCCGCTACGGCCGGCCTACGTGAAGACGCTGCTCAACGGGTAGGAACTCTCTGTGTCAACGCCCGCACCCGGTTTCGAAACTGCTCCCGGCCCGCGGCACCCGTCGAGCCGTCAGCCCATTACCATCCCGCTCGTGCCGGATTTCTCCTTCGGCCACGAACCCATTCAATCCCTCACCAACCGCCGGTTTGTAGGCCGCACCGACGAGATCAACGATTTCGTTACGCGCATTGAACATTCTGCCGGCGGTTCATTCCTCATCACGGGCTATCGCGGCGTCGGCAAAACTTCTTTTGTCAACGAAGCCCTCTCCGTGCTCAGGCGGCGCATGCCGGTCCCGGTTCTCGAGGTTTATGTCAACCTCGCCCGCCCGCTGACAGAAGCGGAACTGATGCACCTCATCATCCGCCGCGTCTACGAGCAACTGGTCGAGAAGGGTCTGTATCACTCGCTGAGCCCCGATCTGCAGCAGCAGATCACGCTGGCGTATCAGCGCACCTCCGCCAACGTCATTCGCAAAG
Organism: Terriglobia bacterium; assembly: GCA_963796675.1. Taxonomy (GTDB): domain Bacteria; phylum Acidobacteriota; class Terriglobia; order Bryobacterales; family Bryobacteraceae; genus CAWCDJ01. Next base: position 560,922 of record CAWCMS010000002.1, on the reverse strand, counting down.
TGTCCGAAGGTTGGGAGCGCAGTTCCGAACTCGGGGTTTCCGGGCTCACATTCTTTAAACTCCCCATCACTCCCAAGCTCAACGCCAAGAAGTCCCGCACCATCAACTTCGAGACTTCCTTTCTCGCCTACGACGACAAGGCGGCCGAACACGACGTCACCACCATCGCGCGCAGCCTGGCGCTGGGAATCACGCAAAAGCAAAATGGATGGCGCGGCTTCTGGCGCCGTCTCCGCGGTGTCGCGCCTTCCAGTGTGCGGATGAAAATCATCTTCGTCTTCGACGAAATGGATAAGCTCGACGACCAGGCCGAACCCGGCGCTAAGAGCGAAGTGGAGAAGATGCTCACCGGCCTCAAGAACCTCTTCACCACCTCGGGCATCTGCTTTCTCTTCATTGCCGGCAAAGACCTCCACGAGCGCTGGCTGCGCGACGTCTCGAGAGGCGACAGCATTTTCGAGAGCGTCTTCTCGTACGACAAGTACCTGCCGTGCATGTGGGCCAATGTCGATACCCTGTGCGAACAGTTCATCTCCGCGGAGGGCAACTCCAGCCCTGCAGACCCGCAGTCCTCATCATGCTTCGAAAACTTCAAACACTACCTCCGCTTCAAAGGCCGCGGCATTCCCCGGCGCATCATCCGGTCTTTCAATGAAATCGTCGCCTGGCAGGATGCCTCCCCGGTGTTGCGCTTCCCCAACGATACTTTGCGCCGCATCACGTTCTACGCGCAATTGAATCAATGCCTGGAAAAGAACGCGGCGCGCCTTTTCGGCTCCTTTGGTGAAGACGCCGCCGGCACGCGTCAGGACCGTTTGAAGCTGGGCGTCTACTACGTTCTCGACTGGATTCTGGTTCGCGGTACGGGCGAGTTCTCCGCCGCCGACGTCCTCAATGCCTCGCGTGAGCTGAGTTCCCGCATCGCCCTAGCGGAAGAGGTCGCCATCGGCACGATCAGTGATCTGCTGGATGTGCTGGTGGATGGCGAGTATCTGGAGGTAGTGACGCAGAAACTCGATCAGGTAGCCATCAACGCCGGCAACCTCAACAACGAGAAGCGCTACCGCATCACACCGCGGCGCCTCGCCGAGATGAGCGGGATTGCCGCCGAAGGCGACGAGGAGCCTGTGGCCGCAGCCGGCTCCAGCGCGGTTAAAACGTTCGGCCATTACGAATTGCAGGAATCGCTTGGTCAAGGCGGAATGGGGTCGGTCTATCGTGCCTGGGACACCGTCAATCGCCGTTTTGTCGCACTCAAGCTATTACACTCCTGGCTCTCGACCAACATGGAAGCGCGGGAGCGCTTTCGCCGCGAACTGGCCACTTTGGAGCGTTTGCGCCATGCCAACATCGTGTCCTTCCTCGAAGCGGGCGAGTTCGAGTCCCAGTTCTTCCTCGCCATGGATTTCATTGAGGGCATCGATCTGGACACAATCCTCCAACAATCGGCTGCCCTGCCGCCTGAGCAGGCCCTCTCCATTCTGGAGCCGATCGGGAGTGCCATCGAGTTCGCTCACTCCCAGCGGTTCGTCAGGCTGGACGTAAAACCCGGCAACATCCGTGTCAGCGCGAATGGCAACGTTTACCTGATGGATCTCGGCATCGCGCGCAGCGGAGACGAAGACGGCGCCATTACGCAACGCGGGTCCTATGTCGGAACGCCTTACTACTTAGCGCCCGAGCAGGTCACCGGCCAGCCCATCGACCAACGGGTAGACATTTACTCCTATGGTGTGGTGCTCTACGAAACTCTGACTGGCCGCCGTCCTTTCGACGGCACGGATGTGGGCGACGTCCTAGTGATGCATCTGCACGAAAGCCCAACGCCGCCCTCCCAAATCGTCCCCATTCCGCCGGTCCTCGAAGCGCTCATTTTGAAGTGCCTTGCCAAGTCTCCGAAGGACCGTTTCCAGAGCATGACCGAAGTGCTCACCGCTCTCCGGACTTGCCACGTGGGCCGAAGCACAGCCGGTGAGCTGGCGTCGCTCGCTACCCGGCTGAAACGGGACTATCGGCACAAACAGGCCGAGATGGCGGCTAAAACGCTCGTCGCGTCTGCTCTGTTTGAGCCTTTACCGACCAACTGGGTGCCTCCTGATCCGCCGACGCCCATGCCGATGCCTCCCATTGGGGCTGCCGCTGCCCCGACCGCCGAGGTCGCGCAAAAGGGCGGAGTCCCCTGGCTGGATCGCCTGGTCGACGGATCGGAGACCGAAGGATACCCGCTGACGAAGGAGATCACGAGTCTCGGCCGGGACAAGAGCAACGACATCTGCCTCGGCGCAGCAGACGGGGTATCGCGCTTCCACGCCCGCATTCTGCGTCAAGACAGCGGGCAATTCCTGCTGGCCGATTTGAACTCTTCCAATGGGACATTCCTGAACGGCGTACGCGTCTTCGAACCCGCGCCGCTTAAGTACGGCGATCGGATTGAGATCGGCAATGCGCACTTCGCTTTTTATGTTTAGTCCGAGCCATGTCCGGGCGCCTTCTCCCAGGTGTACGGGCGATTCATGGCGTACTTCTCGAACCAGTCGAGCTCTACGTTCATTTTGAAGAGCACATGGCGCAGCTCCTGCCATCCGTGCGGTTCGCGCGGCGCGACGTAGAGGTGCGTGGGGATGCCGTTGCTCTTCAGCGCGCGATACATCTCCACCGATTGCGGCATTGGGACGCGCACATCGTTCTGGCCGACCAGAAAGATTGTCGGGGTCTTGACCTTCCACACGTCCTTCAGCGGCGAGTTATCCCAATAGGCCGCGATGGGAGCATCCTTCTGCCAGGGCGTGCCGCCGAACCAGGGGGTGCGGTAAGTGCGGACGTCGCTCTGCGCGTACATCGAGACCCAGTCCGCCGCGCCGGCACCGGCTGAGGCGGCTTTGAAGCGGTCGGTGAAGGTGATGATCTTGTCAGTCATGTGGCCGCCGCCGCTCCAGCCCATCTTCACCATGTGATCGGGATCGACCAGGCCCATCTGGATGAGGTGATCGACACCGGCCATCACGTCGAGGTGCGCATTCTTGAAGTAGTGCCCCACCATGTCGCGGAGGAAGGCGTCGCCGTAACCGGTCGAGCCGCGATAGTTAGGCTGCAGCACCATGTAGCCTTTGGCCGCCAGCACCGGCACATAATTCTGCAGGCCGCCGAGGCCGTACTTGTCGGACGCCTGCGGACCGCCATGAGTCTGCACAGCGAGCGGATATCGCTTGCCTTCCACGTAATCGAGCGGGTAATAGAGGAGGCCTTCGACGGTTACCCCGTCGGCGCCCTTCCACTCGATGCGCTCCTGCCGGGGCAGTTTGAACTCCTTGTGCATCTGTTCGAACACCGAGGTCACCTGGCGCGGCACTCCACCTTGGAGAACCCAGACCTCGCCGGGACTTGACGTTTCCGCCGCCGTGTAGACGTGGGTATTGCCCTTCCCCGACATGCTCCATCCCGCGATGGCATGCTTGCCGTTGGTCAGTTGCTCGGGCTTTCCACCCTCCACGGGCACCTGGAACAGCTCGGCATGAACGCCCATGTTGGCGAGGAAGTAGATGGACTTGCCGTCTTTCGACCACGATGCTTTTTCGATCTCGTAGGGCAGGTCGGCCATCAGCAGGCGCGCCTCGCCCCCGCTTGCGGGAGCGACGAACAGCTTGCGGTTGTAATAAGTCTCGAACTTCTGGTTAGCCTGCGAGAGGAATGCCACCTTGGTGGCATCAGGCGAAAGCTCGGCCTCGGATTCCTGCACGTGGTTGTGAGTGATCTGGCGGGCATTGCTCCCCGCGGCATCCATGACCCACACTTCGCTTTGGTCGGAATCTTCGATCTGCGGCGTGGGCGCGCGGTGGTACACGATCTTTTTCCCGTCTTCCGAAAGAGAATAGGCCAGCACCGAATAGTCGCCGTGCGTGATGCGGTGCTCACCCGTACCCGTTGCCGGAACGCTCCACAGGTGCTGCTGCTGGTAATTCTCGTCGAACTGGAAGACGTCGTCTTTGGCCTTCTCTTTGGCCTTCTGCTCATCGGTCTTGGGATCGGCCGCGCGGAAATAGATGAGCGAACCGTCGGGCGACCATTCGATATTCTGGGCCGCCGTCGGGTGGTTGGTGATGGCGCGCGCTTCGCCGCCCGCGGCCGAAATCACGAATACCTGCGCCACAGCCTCCGGCTCCGTGCCGCGCTTGGCGATGAACGCGAAGGAACCGCCGTCCGGGGACCAGCGCGGACTATTTTCCCCCTCTGCGCCGGCTGTCATCTGGGTGAGACCCGAGCCATCGGTCCGGATTCGCCAGATGTGGCTGATGCGCCGGTCGGCCTTCCAGTTCGGCTCGGATTTGACGAAGAGGACCTGCCGCCCGTCGGGCGAAAGCTGCGGATCGCTGACCTGCGGCAGATCGATCAGGTCGACCAGGGTCATGGGACGCGGCGTCTGCGCCAACGCGGCGGCGCAGAGCACGGCCCCGGCAAGGAAGCTTTTCGATACTGTGAACATATCCGGCCCTTTCGTTCTACTTCTTGTCACCCTCAGTGTTGTGGTAGACAGCACCGTCGAACGTCACTTTTTCCTGGTCGCGATCGATGTACGGAACGCCCTTCTGCATCCACTCGGGCTCCGGCGCGCCCTTCAGGAAATGATCGAAGAACTGCTGCATGCGGACGGTGTAGTCCTTCTGGTTGGGGCGGCGGTTGATGTGGTGCGGTTCGCCGTTGTAGTTGAACAGGTACGCCTCTTTGCCGAGGCGCCGCAACCCCAGGAAGAACTCGATGCCCTGGTACCACGGCACCGCATCGTCGGCATCGTTCGCCAGGATGAGCACGGGAGTGCTGACGCGATCGATCATGAAGATCGGCGAATTCTCGATGAAGAGTAGCGGATACTCCCACACCGAGCCACCGATGCGGCTCTGCGTCTTTTCGTATTGGAACTGGCGCGGCAGCCCGCTTCCCCAGCGGATACCGTCGTAGGCGCTGATCATGTTCGCCACGGGCGCACCGGCTTCGGCCGCTTTGAAGACGTTGGTCTGCGTGATCAGGTAAGCGGTCTGATAGCCGCCCCAACTATGACCCTGGATGCCGATGGCATCGCGATTCACGAACCCCTTGTCCACCACGGCCTGGACAGCGGGCAAAATGCACTTGAGGGCGCTCTGCCCGGGATGCCCCGTCGTGTAGACGATATCGGGCGTGAGCACCAGGTATCCATTGCTCACATAGTAGGCAATGTTGATGGAGTGGCCGGGCGCGGGATTCACGAAGTTATTCACGTTCTGCGAAAGGCGCTCGTAGAGATACACGATCATCGGGTATTTCTTCGACGGATCGAAGTTATCCGGCTTGTAGAGCGCAGCTTCGAGCACTACACCATCCGCGTTGCGATAGTGCAGGAGTTCGCCGGTACCCCAGAGCAACTGCTTCTTCTGCGGATTTACCTCCGTGACCTTTTTCAGGTCGCGGAAGCTGGAGTCGCCGACATAGATATCGGGCTCGTCGTGGAACGTGGTCGCGGTCACCATGAGGACATCGGCATCCTTGGCCTTGCCGAGCAGCCGGTAATTCTTGTGGCCCATGATGAGCTTCTGCGGGACCGCATCCAGGCTGCTCATGCGATAGAAGCCCGTGTCGCGCGTTTCGAGATCTTCCGCGCGCAGGAACAGCGGTTTGGCCGGATCGATGCCGCGCTCTTCTTCGTCGGCATCGCTTTCCATGCGGACGGTGCGAAACTGCAGGCCCGCCTTGCGGCCGTCGGTCAGTTTACGAGCGGTGCCGCCATCGGCCGCGACCGCCCAAACATCGTAGCGGTCGTAGAGCAAGGCAAACCTGCCATCTTTAGTCCAGCCGCCTGCGCCATAAGAGGGCGGCTCCTCGGGAGTGTCGGTATCCTCGTTGTAGAAGGCGACTTCGAGTTTCGCGGTGAGGTTGGTCTCCTGGCCATCGGGCACGCGGATCGACCACCATGCCTTGTCTTTGTATGCGAGGACGTGCTTACCGTCGGGAGCGAGTTGCAGCGGTCCGCCACCGAAGCCGCCGCGGCCTCCACCGCCGCCGGCTCCGCCGCGAAATTTTTCGAGCACGAGTTTGCGGCTGCCGGTCGAGGCGTCCACCAGGTAAACATTGTTGTAACTGCCGTCGTAATCGACCATGCGACGGTACGAACGGTCATCGGTACCAAGAGCCACTCGCCCATCGTCGCTCGGCGTGAGGCCGGCCATGTCGGGGCCGGACAACTGCAGGAAGCGGTGATCGGCCAGTGTGTAGACGGCGCGATAGGAGCGCGAACGATCCTGCGCGGCACGCACCTTCTGCATGGGCTGGACGTAATCGTCGCGCCAGTTCCAGAGATCCGCGATCACCTTCTCATCGGAAGGCGCGGTGACCGGCGGCGGCGCGGGACTTTCGAGCGCCTCGATTTCCGTGAGCGGCGCGCAGCTTACAAACAGGCGGGAACCATCGCGCGAGAAGCTGACGGGGCCGCGATCGAGAATGCCGAAGCCCGACTCAAACCCGGCGGTCGAGGTGGAGATGATTTCGGCAGGGGTGCCGCTGCGGTCCCAGAGATAGGCCTTGAACTTCGGCGGCTTGGACGTCTGATCGTCGCGGTCGCTCAGGAAGGCGAGTTCCCGGCCGGGTAGGTCCCACGTCAATTTGGTGTAGTGGCCCTTGCCGGCGAGCAGCGCGGCGGGAGCGGCATCGCTGCCAGGGGTTACGGTATAGATGCCGTCCGTCTCCGCCTTTCGGGAGGCCACAGCATAGAGCAGTGCCTTGCCGTCCTTGGGGAACGAGTAATCCAGAACGTCTTCGAAAGTCCGCTCCTGACCCGAGTGCAGATCGCGCATCACCAGGTCCGACCCGTAGCGGTTGCGTCCGCCGCGTCCTGCTGCCGCGCCGCCGCGGCCGGCGCGCTGATCCTGATCCGTGTCGCCCTGAGCCGGCGCAGCACCACCGTTCGCAGCGGGTTTGGCTCCGTGCAGGTACGCTACGAAGCCGTCACCGAGTTCAGGCACCTGGAAGCTCTCGACGTCGGGAATGCGGGTCGCGGTGAGAGTCGCGAGGTTGACGATGATCAGCGATGGCCGCGGCATCTCGTTCGCGCTCTTGTGCTCATTCCGCGCCTTCTCCGCATCGGCATGGAAGGGGAACGAGGTTGCGATCAGGAAGGCGTTGTCGTGCGTGAAAGCGATCCTGATGGAGCGCACGACCGGCGGTCCTTCGGTGAGCTCTTCCGCGGCACCGGCCGGTGCCGGAGGCGTAGCGCCGCAATTCTCTTTCACTTCCTTGCCGGTGGCCAGATTGCGAACGACGAGCTCGCCGTCGCCTTCCTCCGGAACCGCGGAGTAGGCCAGGAACTTCCCGTCGCGGGATAGCGTCGGAGTTTGGATGGTATGCCAGGAGTCGTAATCGCGATGATTGATGGGGCGCCTGGGAGTTTGCGCGAGAGCGGCGAATGCCGCGCACGCCAGTAGAACGAATCGAAGAGATCGCATTGTCTGCATTAAAAATCCTCGCTACCAGTTGAGCCGGCCGCCGACGACGATGATGCGGGCCGCGCCACCGCCGCCGGTAAAGCGTCCGAAGGTTGTCGAATCGATATTGCTGTCGATGGTTGCCGTGGAGAAGTCCGGATGATTGAGCGAATTGAGCCAGTCGGTCCGGATCTGGAAGTTCATTCTTTCGCTGATCCGGAACTGCTTGGTGAGGCTGGCATCCAGATTCATCAAATTGGGGCTGGTGAAGAAAGTTTGGGCAAGGTTGCCCAGGGTTCCCGGCAGCGGATTCTGAAGAATCGTGCCGTTCGGCGCAACCCGCGCCAAGAGGGTGCTGCGGGAGGCGATCGACGATGTCAGGCCGGCGATGCTCGGATCCTGAACCTGCTTGAAGTCGCAGAAGTAGCACGCGCCGCTGCCGGTGAACTGCAGGGAGCCGGACGACTTGGGCAGCGCTCCGGTGACATCGGGCGTCTGGCCCGTGGTGAATTGCGTGAACGTAGAAACCGGCGCCGTCACCGTGAAGGGGACGCCGTTCTGCCAGGTAAGAATGCCGCTCAATTTCCATCCGCCGAGAATGCCATCGACGACGCGGTTCGCATTGCGCATCATGGCGCGGCCCTTGCCGAAGGGCAGATCATAGACGCCATTGCTCTTGAAGACTTGGGTCCGATTGAATGTCATGATGCGCTTATCGAAGCTGAGGTTCTGCGGATTGCGATATTGGTTGTCGTAATACTGTGTGCCGCCCAGTTCGTTCTCGCCCAGGGCTTTGCTCCAACTGTAGCTGCCCTGGTATACCCAGCCTTTGCTGAAGCGCTTCTCGTATTCCACCTGAAGCGCGTGATACGTGGAGTTGGCGTTGTTCCCCACCAGGTATACATTGGCGAACTGAGGATTGGTGACGAAGAAGTTTTGCGGCAGGCCGGCTTTGGCCAGCAGGCCGCCGTTAACGTTCGTGCCGGTCGGCGTGGTGTTGATGTAATTCGCGAATGCTCCCGCATTGCCGTTTGCCAGGTAGGCGGCGGTCGTCGAATTGGCGCGCGCATAATCCGAGCCGCGTACCGTGGCGCCGTTGACGTTGCCCAGGCCGCTGACCGCCAGACCCATGAAGAGGTTGTCAAACAGCGGCGCGTTGCCGCCCGCCCGAGTCACGTTGAAGGCATCGAGGAAACCGTTGGAGGAAATGACATCCGAGTTGAGGTTGACGCCGCTCAAGAGCTTAGATCCCTTGGTTCCGACATAGCGGACGCTCAGCACGGAATCCTTGGTGACCTGGCGCTGCAGCGAGACGTTCCAATTCTGGTAATACTGATTGCGCAAGTTGGTATCGAAGACCCGCAGCGTCTGTGTGCGATCCGTGAGCGGCACGGTAGACATTGCCTGGCCAGGGTTGAAGGGCACGCCGACATTAGCGAGATTCAGCGCGCTGCCGGATTGGAAAGTGACGGTCGTATTCATGCCCGGGTTGCTGCCGACCTCGGTATCCGCATTGCGCAGCGAATTGCGGTCGGAAGACATAGCATATCCCGCTCGCAGGACCGTTTTGCTTTCCGCATCCAGCGCCCAGCTCAACCCAACCCCGGGAAGGATGGTATTGTACTGCGGATTATAGAGCCTCGTGCCGGGATTCTGCGACCGCGGGCCGACCAGCACGAGCTGGGTCAGGCTTCCGCCGCTGGCGCCCGGCGTAAACGCGCTGGCGTACGATGTGCCGCTGATGCCGAAAGCGCCGGCCGATCCGTTCGCGGGAATCACAGCCTTCCCTACCGCTTCGAAGGGAGGCCCGTAGTATTCGTAGCGAACGCCGAGATTCAGCGTAAGGCGCCGGGACAGTTTCCAATCGTCTTTGAAGAAGCCGCTGTACTCACGCTGGCGCCAGTCGCGGCGGTCGGTTTCACCAGGGATGTAGCTGGGGTTGGTGCCGCCGGCCGAATTGAACGACTGTGTCCAGCCGCTGAGCGATCCGGAAAGATCGCCGAGGATGTTCTGCGCGGCCGTGAGATTCGCGCCGATACCGGAAATGGTCGAGATATTGGCGAAGGCCACGCTGCCGGCGCCGGTGACGGCGGCTGGTAGGACGTAGAAGGAGTTATATCCGTTTGAGCTATCGAAATAGATTTGAACACCCGCCTTGATCGCGTGGCGGCCTTTCAGCCAGGTGATGCTGTCAGAGAACTGATATAACGGCGACGTGCGGCCCTGCGGCGCGTTGTTGGAGGTGTACTCGTTGGTGATGGAGGCAAAGGTGAAGAAAAACGGCTGGCTCCCGATGTGCGGCAGGACGGAACTCTGGTCGGAATAGAACGGTCCCGAGTACCCGGCTTCAAAGTAGTTCACGCCGAGGTGCAATTCGTTCAGCAGGTTCGTGCGGAAGTTGGTGGTCGCGCTCAAGGTGTAGAGGTAGTTCGAATGGAAGCCCAGGTCGGAAGGCTGCGCCGGATAGACCTGGCCGCGGTAGCCGTTGAACTGGTTGGTGATGTTGGCCTGCATGGAGAACGCGAGCCGGGTGCTATTGGTGAGGGTGTGATCGATCTTGAGGTTATAGAGATTGTAATCGCTGGTTCCGGGCATCAGCCAGTAGTAGCCCGCGGTGTTCAAGCCGTCACCGCGCTGGAAGTTGTTCGGCAGCGGCACATCCTTGAGCGCGATCGCCACGTTGCCGGTGGGGTCCGCCGTCATGCGGTTGGGATCGCGCCCGAAGAGGCTGACGCTCTGTAGAGGTCCGGTGGCGGAACCGGGCTGCACCGGATTGCCATTCAAATCGACCGTTGGGACGGAGGCAGTGGCGTTGCCATTCTGCACGCCCGGAAAAAATCGGAAGGTGCCGTCCCGGGCGGCAGAAGTGAGGACGGTATCGTTTTCGGCTGTTTGGGTTTTCTGGCGCTGTCCTTCGTACAGAAAAAAGAAGAACGTCCGGTTCTTGATCACCGGGCCACCGACCCGCGCGCCAAATTGATTCCGAATCAGAAAATTGCGCGGCGCCACCAGACTTCCGTCGGACTTTCGACCGAGTTGGTTGTTGAACCACGAATTCGCGCTGAGAGCCGTGACACGGTTGAATTCGAAAGCGCTGCCGTGCACCTCATTGGTGCCGGAGCGTGAAATCATCTGCACCTGGGCCATGCCGCGGCCGAATTCGGCATCTACTGGAGCGGTGCTGACGCGGAACTCGGCCACCAGGTCAACGCCCGTCTGGGCCGTCGTGTTGCCGCTGTTCCAGCCGCCGTTGTAGCGGTTTTCCTGAATATTGGCGCCGTCGAGCGTGACGTTCTGCGATTGCGACCGGACGCCGTTGAAGTTATCGCCAACCACGCCCGCCTGCAACGCGATCAGCGAACCGGCGTCGAGATTCTGCAGCGGAAGCTCCTGGACTCGCTGGAGCGAGACGACGTTGCTGACCGAACTGTTGACGGCTTCGAGCGGGCTGGTGGATGCCTCGACCGTGACGGTCTCCGCCGCGGTGCCGACGGCGAGCTTCAGATCGACGCTGATCTTCGCGCTGACCGCGAGCTCGACCTTCTCCGCCTGGGCTTTGCTGAAGCCCTGCATCTGTGCACTCACGGTGTAAACACCTGGAAGCAGCGACGGAAAGATATAGACGCCCGCGTCATTACTGATCGTGGACAGGCGAACGCCCGTATTCACGTTGAAAGCGGTGACGACGGCTTTGGGCACCGCGGCTCCCGAGGTGTCCAGAATCGAACCATAGATCGAACCATTGGTAGTCTGTGCATTTCCGAAAAATACCGCGAAGAGCACAGCGGAGATGACAGCAAGGTGGCGTTTCAATGGGAACCCTCCTCTCCCCAGGCGGTCGTGCCGGGAGAGTTGCAAGGTGCGGTTGAAGTCGCGGAATGGCGGAGGGCGGCCGTGAACACAGAGCGCACCTACCGTTCCGATGTCACGCGACACGGCGCTCTTGCGACGGTTAGCTTGGACCCAAAAACCGAGGAAGTTTCCGAAGTATATAACTCTCGTTACACTTCGCGCAAGTTTTCGCCCGTCTGGATCAGGTTGGTCATTAATCGAGTGCCAGGATGATGGCGCCCGCTGCGATCAATAATCCGCCGGCAGCCTTCCCGACGGTCAATCGCTCACCCAGGAAGGCGGCCGCCAGCAGAATGACGAACACGACGCTCAACTTGTCCACCGGCGCGACGCGCGAGGCCGGTCCCAATTGGAGGGCCCGGAAATAGCACAGCCAGGAAAGTCCGGTCGCCAGGCCAGAGAGCGTGAGGAAGAGCCATGTGTGCCCGGTCAAATGCGTCACGGCCGGCCGGTCCGTGGCGAATACGATCGCCCACGTGAAGACCAGGACGACCAACGTCCGGATGGCAGTGGCCAGGTTCGAATCAACGCCGGTCACCCCCACCTTCGCCAAAACCGCGGTGGCGGCAGCAAAGGCCGCCGACAAGAGAGACCAAAACAGCCACGTCATTCTCTTAGAGTCCTCTCTTTTCAGCAAAGCACAGATCGTGGGCGGAGTACCGGCTAGGCCCACGCCGGCGTCATTCGAGCCGCAGGCGGCCTCGTTGTGGAGACCGGAACGTAATGAGAGGAAGAAAATTTTTAGAATCGCCCAGGGGCTTGTCTCCATCGACGAATGGGTCGAAGTCTGTGGCGTCGGCGAGTCATCGTTGGCCATGGAGAGCCTAATCGGGGTGCAGCCAAATGGCCGACACGGTGACCGAGTACCCCAGTTCGGAGACGCCGCCGGAACGTCCTGTCAGAAGGCGGAAGCGCCACCGTGCGCGCGTCATTGTGCTGATCGTCCTGTTGCTGCTCATGGTGGGCGGTTACTTCTTGTGGAAATATCTGGGCACCTATGAATCCACCGACGACGCCCAAATCGATGGGCATATTCATGCAATCAGCGCACGCATCAGCGGGTACGTGAGCAAGGTTCTGGTCGAGGACCAGCAAGTCGTCAAAGCCGGCGATCCACTGGTCGTGATCGATCCGCGGGACTATGAAGTCGCCGTGGCAAAGAGCGAAGCGGATGTCGCCGACGCAGAAGCGACGGCGAAGGGTTCGCGGACAAACATTCCGATCACTTCGAGAACTACGACGAGCACGTTCCAGTCGGCGCAACACGGGGTCGCGGATACCCAGGCAGCACTGGTTGCCGCGCAACATCAATTTGCGGCGTCCCAGTCGAACCTGAAGGCCGCCGAGGCCCAGGTAACCGAGGCGGATGCGAATTACAAGAAAGCCTTGGATGATGTTGCACGGTACAAGTTCCTCGTCGAGAAGGACGAGATCTCGCGGCAAGTGTACGATACCGCCGAAAAGACGGCCGAAGCGAACAAGGGTACGTTGGAAACTCGAATCGCATCGGTGGGTTACGCCAGGCAGAATGTAGCGGCTGCTGGGGCGACGGTCGAACAGGCCCAGGCGAAGGTCAAACAGGCGGAGTCTTCGGTTCGGTCGGCCCTGACGTGGCCGGAGCAGGTTGCCGTCAGCCGGTCTCAAGCCGAGTCGTCGAAGGCAAAAGTGGCGCAACAGCAGGCAAACCTTGCCCAGGCAAGACTCAACCTGGGCTACACGACAATTTTCGCGCCGGCGGCCGGAATCATCGGGAAGAAGACTGTCGAAGTCGGACAGAACGTCACGCCGGGACAGCAGCTAATGGCACTGGTTGCCTTGCAGGACGTTTGGGTCATCGCCAATTTCAAGGAAACGCAGCTCCGCAGAATGCGGCCGGGCCAGCACGTGAGATTCAGCGTGGATGCCTACACCCGGGTCTACCGAGGCCGCGTTACGGGAATCGGCGGAGCCACAGGCTCACGCTTTAGCCTACTGCCGCCGGAGAACGCAACGGGGAATTACGTGAAGGTGGTGCAGCGCATTCCCGTCCGAATCGACCTTGACCCGGGGGAGAACAAGGACCTCCACCTGCGTCCAGGCATGTCGGTGGATCCGAAAGTTTACATCGAATAGCCGCCCCAGGGCTTCCTATGTCTGAAGGACCGGTCACACTGTCTCCCCCTGCTCCGCCAGACCGGTGGCAACCGAGATTCAATCCGTGGCTGATCGCAGTGGTGGTCGCGCTGGCCGCGTTCATGGAAGTGCTCGATACGAGCATTGCCAACGTCGCATTGCCCTATATCGCAGGCGGCCTCGCGGCCAGCAACGACCAGAGTACCTGGGTGCTTACGTCATACCTGGCAGCGAACGCCGTGGTTCTTCCGATCAGCGGATGGCTGGCGGTCCGCTTCGGCCGAAAGCGTTTCTTCACCCTCTGCATCATGCTCTTCACGCTGAGTTCGGTCTTGTGCGGCTCCGCCACGAGTCTCGGAGTGCTGATCGTATTTCGGGCTCTCCAGGGGGCAGGTGGCGGGGGACTCCAGCCAATGGCCCAGGCGATTCTCGCCGATACCTTCCCGCCGGAGAAGCGCGGCCTGGCCTTCTCGGTGTATGGAATCACTGCCGTGATGGCGCCCACGATCGGTCCTACACTCGGCGGGTGGATTACGTACAACTACTCCTGGCGATGGATCTTCTATATCAATCTCCCCATTGGGATTCTGGCGGTGCTACTGGTGTCCCGTTTCGTGGAAGATCCGCCGTACCTCCGGCAACTGAGGAACGCGGGCGTCCGCCTGGACTATATCGGGCTCGGGTTTCTGGCTATCGGGATCGGCGCTCTTCAGGTGTTGCTCGATAAGGGCCAGGAGGACGATTGGTTCGGTTCGCGTTTCATCCTCACGCTCTCGGTGGTCTCCGCCATCTCACTCATTTCCCTGGTCGTCCGCGAGTTATGGCACCGCAGTCCAATTATGGATCTTCGGCTGTTCAAAAACTCTAACTTCGCGATGGCGAACCTGATGATGTTCGTACTTGGGGTCGTATATTTCAGCAGTCTCGTTCTGATTCCGCAGCTTCTGCAAACACTCTTGGGATATACCGCCGAATTAGCAGGCCTGGTCCTTTCGGCGAGCGGGATCGTAGTGCTGATCGGCATGCCCATCGTGGGTCAGCTTACGACCCGGGTTCCCGCAAAATACCTGATCGCAACCGGTTGGATCACGATGGGGCTCGCGATGCTCTATTCCACCAAACGGATCGACCTGGATATCAGCTTCAAAGTAGCCATGTGGCTGCGGGTGGCGCAGGCTGCTCCCCTGCCATTTCTGTTCGTTCCGATCACCCTGGCCAGTTACGTAGGCATTCCCACAGAGAGGAGCAACGACGCCGCGGGCCTGCTCAATTTCATGCGCAATATCGGCAGCAGCGTGGGAACCTCCATGGTAACTACTCTGCTCGCGCGGCGCTCGCAATTTCATCAGGCGATGCTCTCGTCTTACACCACGGGTTACGACCCAGTCTTTCGGAATCAGGCGTCGGGACTCAGTCATCAACTAATCCAGTCGGGGACCAGCGCTGCCGATGCGCAGCATCAGGCGTACGGGGTGATCTACCAGGAGATGCTGCGCCAGTCGCAACTGCTCTCGTATCTAGACGTCTATAAAGTGCTCGCCATTGGAGCCGGGATTATGTTCCTGCTCGCCTTCATCATGAAGAAGAACGACCCGCGCGGAGGGGGAGAGGTGGCCGTGGGTTAACGCCATGATCAGAGTGATTACGATTGACCGCGAATACGGAAGCGGCGCCGCCGATATCGCGCGGAAGCTGGCAGAGCGGCTGGGGTGGACATTGTGGGACCATGCCCTGACCGAAGAAATCGCACGCCGCCTGCACTGCGATTGCCGGGCAGTGGAGGAGCATGCGGAACGAAGAGACCCGCTCTACTACCGCCTGTTCAGGGCGTTCCTGCGAGGCAGCTTTGAGGGGGCACTGAACGCACCGCGGCTGGGAATGGTGGATGCGGATTGCATCCGGCGAGTCGCCAATCAGGTGGTAACGATGGCGGCAAAGGCGGGCAACGCTGTGATCGTGGGGCGCGGTTCGGCATACTTTCTGAGGGATCGTGCCGATGTCTTCCATGTTTTTATCTATGCTCCCTTGCATGCGAAGGTACGGAGATTAGGCGCAGAGGCCGGGAGCGAGGAAGAGGCGATCGAACTTGCGGAAACTGTGGATTCCGATCGCGCGGAATATATCAAGCAATACTTTGGCGTCGAGTGGCCTGCCCGTCATCTGTTCCACTTGATGATTAACTCCGAACTGGGCGACGAGGTGGTAATTCAGTCGATCCTCGATTCGGTTGCACGGTTGGACAAGCAGGGGGCTCCATAGGCCGGAGAGCCGCAATGACTCACCGGCCGCGAATCCCGACAACATCTTCGAAGCCGGACTGAAGTCCGGCTGCAGGCAGGAGTGCCTGCCCCACTTGGGCATTGGATATTGCAGAGGGTTTCCGACGCACTACACCAGAAATGGTCTACTCGTCGCGCAAGGCCCTGATCGGATCCACCGTAGTAGCTCGCAATGCCGGGACGTAGGTTGCGACCATGGCGATCAGGCCCAGGATCACCGCGAAGACAGAATATGTCAGTGCATCCCTCGCATTGACTCCAAACAGCATGCTCCCCATGAACCGTGTCAGGGCCAGCGCGCCGGCAAGTCCCGCTCCAATTCCCCACGCCGCAAGCCCCATTCCCTGCCGCATCACCATCCGGATGATATCCGGCCGTTGCGCACCCAGCGCCATCCGCAGGCCGATGTCATGCTGGTTCTGCGTCACCAGGTACGACACGACTCCGTACACGCCGACGGCCGCCAGAATCAGGGCAAATACGGCGAACGCTCCCAGCATGGTGGTGGAAAATCGCTGACGCGCCACCGAAGCGTGGAGCCGGTCCTGCATAGTTCGAATCTCGTAAACCGCTACCCCGCGGTCCACACCCTGGATCTCGCGGACGATCGCCGCCGAAAGGGCCGCAGGATCCGAGGTGGTGCGCGCCACCAGATACATTCCGTTGTCCCCCGCCTGTTGATCCGGGAAATAGACCGCGATCTTGCCTTCATCGTCGAGGCCGTATTGCTTCACGGTGCCGACGACCCCGGCTACGATCATTGGCTTCTTTGGATCGAACCAGACGTGCTTTCCGACCGCGTCCCCCTTGGGCCAGAAACGCCGCGCAAAGCGGTCGTCGACGATGACGATCTGCTGCGACGCCGGCGTATCGTGCTCCGAGAAGAAGCGTCCGCCTTTTAGCGGAATCTCCATCGTCCGGAAATAGTCCGCCGATGCGACTCGCAGATCCACCTGCAATTCCTGGCCGGGCGCCGGGGTGAATCCTTCCACATTAATGCCGCCCCATCCCACCGCGCCGGTCAGCGGCAGCGTGCTCACTGTACCCTCTGCCACGACTCCTGGAAGCCGCGCGATGCGGTTCCCGATCTCATGATAGAACTGCGCCACGGCCGCGTCCTGACGGTATTTGGGGCCGACCGCGGTGACCCGCATCGAGAGCACGTGATCGGCGGAAAACCCTGGCGGAACATTCTGGAGCCGCACGAAGCTGCGAATCAGCAGGCCGGCGGCGATGAGCAGAACCAGCGATAAACCGAGTTCGGAAATCACCAGCAGCCCGCGCAGACGGTGCCGTGTGACCCGAAGGCCGCCTTCATTCCCTCCGCTCCGCCCGCCGGATTTCAGCGATTGGTTCAAATCCACGTGTACCGCGCGCCACACCGGCGCCAGTCCAAAGAGAATTCCGGTCGCAAGCGAAATCGCGAAGGTGAACGCCAGAACGCTGGAACTCAGGCCGATTTCCTCGAGCCGCGGAATATTGCCGGGATTGATCGACCGCACCGCGTAGAGCGTCCACCGGGCGACCAGCAAGCCGGCGGCGCCTCCCATCACCGACAACAGGACGCTCTCGGTCAGCAGTTGCCGCACCATCCGCGTCCATCCCGCGCCCAGCGCCGTCCGGATCGCGACTTCCTTCTCGCGCCCGGCCGCGCGCGTCAGCAAAATATTGGCCACGTTCGCGCACGCGCTCAACAGAACCAGCGCCACCGAACCGAGCAGCACCAGGATCGCGCGGCGCACGTCGCCCACCACCTGATCCAACAGGCCGACGACGGTCATTCCATAGGTACGGTCCCGTTTGTCCTTCTCGCGGATGCGCGCAGCGATGATATCGACATCGGCCTGCGCCTGGCGAATGGAAACGCCCCGCTTCAGTCGTGCCAGCAGGTTATAGTTCTCGTCCCCACGGCGGCGGAGAAAATCCTCGCCAAGCGGGAGGGGCAGATAAAGGTCGACCTTGTCCATCGGACCTTCGGCCGGCATCACTTCCGAGTTCAGACGAAAGTCCGGCGCCAGCACGCCGGCGACGGTCACTGGGTTTCCGTTTAGGGAAATGCCCTTCCCCACGATTTGCGTATCGGAACTAAAGAGCCTGCTCCATGCCCCATAGCTCAGGATCGCCACCGGCGTTTTCCCGGGCCGGTCGTCATCAGGCGTGAGCAGGCGGCCGAGAAATGGCTTCGCGCCGAGCATTCGGAGCAGGTTCGATGTCGTGCGCATGCCGTCGATCCGTTCGGGGCGATCGAGACTCGTCAACGTCCAGCTCGTGAGGCGCGAGATCGAGATTTCCTCGAAGGAGTGTGTCTCCCTGCGGAGGTCGTCATATTGGCCGGGCGACGGCCAATCGCGAAAGATTCCGATTCCCGGCGAATGCAGCCAGATCGCGGCCAGCCGTTGCGGCTCGGGATAAGGGAGGGGCCGAAGCAGCAGCGCATCCACCACGCTGAATACTGCCGAGTTGGCGCCGATCCCGATGGCGAGCGACAACACCATCACGGCAGTCAGCCCAGGGGTCTTCCGCAGCATGCGAAGGGCATAGCGTATGTCTTGCATCCACGTGCGCACAGTTCCTCCCTCGTTCCGTGCGCCGATTATATCAGGCCGTATTGGAGTGAAGCCCCTATAGACAGCCGCGAGATCGATTCATTCGAAGGAGATACGACGTTGCCTAAGTCGTATACGGGCGGAACAGTTCGGTCGAAAAGTAACGTTCCATGCGGTCAGGCAGGACGGTGACAATCACGGCGTCCGGCATCCTGGCTGCGAGAGCCACGGCAGCAAAGTAGTTCAGGCCCGAGCTTGCACCTACCGGGAAGCCGCGGCGAATGAGTTCCCGCGTCACACGGATCGCCTCGTCATCCGGCACTTCGATGGTAATCAGCTCCGGATGATCCTCTTCACGGAAGATCGTCGAGATACACTCAACCACTCCGGGAATCCGGCAACTGAAGCTGCAGCACTCCTGTTCGCGCGGCCGGTGCAAATCAACCGGACGCGCCAATACTGCCTGCGGCCGCTTACCACGATCGGCGCAGCCTTCGACCAGTCCCATGAGCGTGCCGCCCGTGCCGACGCCGCTGACGACTGCGTCGACCTGGTGCCCGGGAATCTGTTCCAGGATCTCCACGGCGGTACCGTAACGGTGCGCGTCCGCGTTTTCCGGATTGAAGAACTGGCGCGGTAAGTACGCCCCGAGTTCGGCGGCGAGTCTCTCGGATTCCCGGATGCACCCGGCAATCCCGGCTTCCTTACTACTGAAACACACGGTCCCGCCGTAGGCGCGGATCATCATCGCGCGCTCATTGCTGACACCCTCGGGCACGACCGCGATGAAGCGCAAACCGAGTTGGGCGCACACGAGCGACATCGCAATGCTGGTCGATCCACTGGATGCTTCGATGACCGTGTCACCGGGTTTCACATCTCCACGGTCGAACGCGTTGCCGAGCATGTAGCGTGCAATCCGGTCCTTGGTCGATCCGCTGGGATTGAGGAATTCGAGTTTGCACCAGATGGCGGGACCATCGGAGGAAAGCTGCACGGGGACCAACGGAGTCGCCGGCAGGCGGGCCGGGTAACGGTTGACGCCTGCCGGCTGAAGATTCGTAGTAGCCATCGAGATGCCGCCCCTCTCCCTAATGCTTGCAGCCGCAGAAGTGCGTTGGGGCCACGGGCAGCGTGCCATTCAAGTAATCCCGCACGCGCGCTTCCGCCGGTCCGGGTTCGGTCACCACGATCTCGTTCACGCCACTCAGGCGAAGAGCATCCACCGCCCGCTGGCCCATGCCGGCGCACAGCACGACCTCGCATCCCGCAAGCGCGGAGACAATCGCGGAATGGTCGTGGGCCGCGTGTCCGGCGTGCGACGCCTCCGCATGATTCCCGGCGCAAGCGTGCTCGCCGTCCGCATGAACGGCCGGATTGGTCTTCACCACGCAAGAGCGAATTTTTCCATCTTCAGCCTCGAAAACCAGAAACCCGGCGCTTCTCCCGAAGTGCGCGGAAATCGATACACCGTCGTTAGTCGGTACCGCAATTCTCATCCTGTTCTCCCAACTCTCCGCCTTCCGGCGGAATCAGAAATACGCCCCAGCTGTGCGCGAGTTCCCGTCCGTCGCGGTTCGTCAACGCAGCCTCCGTACGGATACGCCGCCGATTCCGGTCGATGACGCGACCCCGAATCGAAACGCCCGAGCCCGAGCGGACTGGATGCCGGAACCGGACGCGCAACTCCGCTGTCAGGGCGTGGCACCCAATGCTGGCCACCGCCTTCGACATCGCTTCGTCGAGGACAGTGCTCACGATGCCGCCATGAACGATTCCATGGAACCCTTCCCACGCCGTACCCGGCTGCCAGTACGCCAGGCTCTCACCCTCGGCCTCTATCTGGTATCGAATGCGCAGACCGCTCGGGTTGCCTTCCCCGCACACAAAGCAGGTCGAGGACGTATCGGTCGCGGCAGGGACGGGCAGGGTGCCGCTAGAGGTCAGCATCGCCTATGCCAGCCGCTTTTCGGATTTGGCGGACCGGCGTCCGACCTGGGCGGAGGAGGAAGACGTCCTCCCCGCAGTCCTTTTCGCTTCCGCGACCAGGCGCTTCATCGAATGGCACATGTGATCCAATACAACCAGCCACTCCTGCAAATGCTCCTCTCCACGAGGAGTCAGTGTGTAGACCCTGCGGGCGGGGCCGCTGCCCGGGGCCTTCCACGCCGACTCGACGCATCCGTTCCGCTCCAACTGGCGGAGAGTCCGATAGAGGGCAGCGATCTCAATTTCCGAATCGGTCAGGGCATACTCGCCCAGATGGCCGGCCAATTCGTAGCCGTGACACTGCCCGTTCCGCTTCAGTAGAAACAACAACACGGGCTCGACGAACCGGTACACGTTTCCCATCGCGCACGTGCATGGGTGCTGGCTGTCATGGCGCGGACACGGTCGGCGAGGCATATCGAAGCACCAGCCTAACATCGCGCGGCACTATCTGCAACTTACATCTAGATCTCTGATTTGCGCACCGAGCCGAGCATGCCTTGCCGCGTTGATTTGGGAGTAGGCGTTCGCGTCAATTACCGGCGCGCCGGACCTGTGGAATCGCGCAAAACGAATTCGGGATCGATCACGATCTCTTCTTCGGCCGTCCCGTTCGCACGATCGGCGGAGGGCGCCAGTCGCTCGCTGATGATGTGGCCGATGCGATCGCGAGGAATGTGGACCGTGGTGAGTGCCGGATAGCAGAACTCGGAGAGCTTCACGTTGTCGAAGCCGGTGACGGAGATATCCTCTGGCACGCGCAGGCCGAGTTCGCGGAGTTCGCGGAGCGCGCCGACCGCCATCACGTCATTCACGCAGATCAGGGCCGTGGGCCGGTAGCCGGTACACCAAAGCGAGCGAGCCGCCTGGCGCCCGCCTTCGAGCGTGTCGGCATCGGCTGAAGATCGCACTTCGAGGTCGGGGAAACGGGCGACCGAGTCCAGGACCGCCTTCATTCGTTCGTTGATGGGGCCGAGAACCGAGTGATGGCCGATGAAGCCGAGGCGGCGGTGCCCCATGGTGTGCAGGTAATCGACCACCTTTCCGATGCCGCGGCGGTAGTCCACACGGATGTTGGTGATGTTCTTGCGCGGGGAGCCGACATCGTAGAACACCACGGGGATCTGGCTGTCGTTCAGCTCTTCGATCAGCGCCGGATCCATCTCCGAAACGATGGCCGCGAGTCCTGCCACGCGGCGGCCGATCATCAGCCGGATGCTGGCCACCAACTGTTCAGGGCGGTAACCGGTGTTGGCGACGACGACTTCATATCCGCCGGCGCGCGCGTCGGATTCGACCGTCTTGTAGATGTCGAAGAAGAAGGGGTTCTCCATGTTGGAGACGATCACCCCGATGGTGCTGCTCTTCCCGCCGGCGAGGTGCCGCGCGTGGAGATTCGGGTGGTACTTGAGCTCCTCGATCGCCCGCAGAACCCGTGCCCTGGTAGTGCTCTTGACCACGTTGGCGTTGTTCAAGACGCGGGACACTGTAGCAGTGGAGACTTTCGCTCGCCGTGCCACCTGTTCCAGGTTCATATCCCTTCTATTGTATGAGCTTAAAGGGGCCAGTTGTGCGAAAATTCCCGCCGGTGCCGCTTTGGTACCCTGAGGCTTGCCTATGCGAATCTTCCTCGGACCTCACGGCCTGAGGTCCGGTTGGCGGGTCGCGTTCTTTCTGGTGTTGGCCGTGGTGCTGGCACTGGCACTCTCGGCGATAAAACCGCGAGTCGGGAACCTCGACCTGCGCTTGCTGCCGGGCGAATTATGCCAGGCACTGGCCGCCGCCGGCGCTACGTGGATCATGGCGCGGCTGGACGGCCGGCCGTTTGCATCGTACGGGCTCGCATCGGCACGGGGCGGCCGCAATTTCGCTGCAGGAGCCGTGGTCGGATTCGCCGGGCTGTCGTTACTCGTCGGACTGCTGACGACATCCGGCGTGTATCGTTTCGGCCCGCCTGCGCTCACGGGGAGCGTGGCTCTGGTGTGGGCGCTCTTTTGGATCGCGACGTTCGCCCTGGTGGGCTTCAGCGAAGAGATGCTCTCCCGGGGCTACCCCATGTACGTGCTGGCGCAAGGCATCGGCATCAAGCCGGCGGCGCTGATTGTGGCGCTGCTGTTCGGGCTGGGACACCTGGGCAACGGCGGAGAGCAGTTCCTCGGAATCGGCAACGCGGTGCTCGCGGGCCTGGTGTTCGCCTACAGCGTTCACTGGAGCGGCTCGTTGTGGTGGGCGATCGGCGCGCACATGAGCTGGGATTGGGCGGAAACCTTCTTTTATGGAACGGCCGATAGCGGCGGCACGGCCCAACATCATTTCCTTTCGGCCTACGCTACCGGGCCGGCATGGCTTTCCGGAGGCACGGTGGGGCCGGAGGGCAGCGTGCTGTGCACAGCCGTGCTGGTGCTGGTCGCCGCGGCGGTACGGGTTACCGCGCCGTATCATCCGCCAACTTACGAGCCTTCCGAAACACCTCCACCAGCATCTTCTCCGTCAGTCTACCCGTCGATGTATTCTGCTGACTCGGATGGTACGAACTCAGAAGAACCGGGCGACCCGGCGCAATCGTGAACCGGCAGTTGTGCCCAAAGACGAAGGGTGCGCGGCTGCGGATCACGCCGAGGTCCTTGAGAGTGTCGAGGTAGTTGTCGAACGCGATCTTACCGAGCGCCACCACTACGCGGAGGTTCTTCAACTGTTCGAGCTCGCGAATGAGATACGGGCGGCAGTTGCGGATCTCCTGAGGAGCGGGCTTATTTCCAGGCGGCGCGCAGTGGGCCGAAGCGGTGATATAGAGTCCATGGAGCGCGAGACCATCTTCGCGCGAGACGCTTTGAGGCTGCGAGGCGAAGCGGGTGCGATGGAGCACCCGGTAGAGAAAATCGCCGGAGCTGTCTCCGGTGAACATTCGGCCGGTGCGGTTCGCGCCATGCGCGCCAGGAGCGAGGCCGACAATCAGCACTCGCGCGTGGGGGTCACCGAATGACGGCACCGGACGTCCCCAGTAGTTCTGATCGCGATAGGCGCGGCGTTTGATTTCCGCAATCTGGGAACAATGCTCGCGCAATCGCGGACAAAGGCGGCACTGCACGATTTCATTCTGGAGGACTTCGAGAGACAACCTTCAGATTAGTACAAGGAAGGACCGGAGTGGCAGCCGCAGGTCGAGACTTCGAGAACGCTTGAAAGCACGCCGGTCAATTCGTGGAGACGGTAGGGTTTTCGGATGAATCCATCCTTATGTAATCCGGCAAACACGGCGTCGACCTGGCTCAGGTCGAAGGCGCTGGTAACGATGACCTTGGTCTGCGGACGGCAGCGACGGGACTCTTCCATGACCGTCCGACTGGACGTGCCGGGCAGCGTCATGTCCAACAGGATGACGCTGATGTCTACCTGGTGACTGTAGATCAGTTCCAAGGCAACCGCTCCGTTGGCCGCTTCGAGCACACTCCAGCCGCGGCATTGAAGCATTCTCGAGACCGGAAGTCTAAGAGACTCTTCATCCTCCACAAAAAGGATGCTGGCGACTCCTGGAGTTCGGGCGTAAGCGGTCATGGCTGCGGTGCGAGGAGGAGCATCCGGGATGCCACTGGAAAAAGACCGGCCGCCGTCGCCTTCGCACGGTTCCGTGTGCGTGGAGTACTCGCTTTTTGCGACGGCACGAGCGGGAACGTCCAGGGGCGGTTGCATGATTGGGTTCGAGTATAGCATCGGGTTTCGCGGCAAAATGAGCGAATCGCCTCATCGGGATGATCAATTGTTTGATTTGCTGCAAAGGGAAGAGCGTTAAAATGAAAGAAAATCATCTTGACGGGGCCCTAGCGGGCTAGTGAAAATAGGCTTAGCCTGGTTGCTCCGGCCGGGCTTGGACGAATTGCTTTGGCTCGAGTTCCTCCCGCGTAAATAAGCCGCGATGGTTGTATCTATGAAGAGATTCTTCTCGCCCCAGGCGTTCCGTTTTGCACTGGTGTTCCTGCTTCTCAGCGGTTTCGGGTTGAGCGCTGCCACCAAGAAGCACTCCAGTCATCGAAGGGTCCGCCGGCCGGCAGCGGCGCGAAAGGGTATTGCTTCACGGCGTACCATTGTGCGTCCCGTGGTTGCTCACACGGAGCGTCCGGGCACGCCGACGGCGCCGATTATTCGCGGAGGACCGTGGACGCAGCCGACATATGCCGATTCGACGGCAGGCGACTACGTGGATGGAGAAGACCCGACGGTACGCCGCGCCGCCGTCGAGGCGCTCGGCCCTTACAACGGGACGGTGGTGGTGGTAGACCCGAACACGGGCCGCATATTAACCATGGTCAACCAGAAGGTCGCGCTGAGCAGCGGCTTTCAGCCGTGCTCCACCATCAAGGTTTCGGTGGCCCTGGCGGGCCTGAGTGCGGGCCTGATCAAGCCGGCGACCAAATACCGCCTGAGCGGGATGCGGATCGACCTGACCTACGCGCTCGCCCATTCGAACAACTTCTATTTCGCGACCTTGGGGCAGAGGCTGGGCTTCGAAAAGGTGAGCTACTACGCTCATCTGTTCGGATACGGCGAGAAAGCCGGCTTGAACATTCCGAACGAACAGCCGGGACACTTCCCATCGGCGCCTCCGCAGAACGGCGGCGTGGGAATGCTCACGAGTTTCGGCGAGGAGATTTCCCAAACACCGCTGCAACTGGCGGCGCTGATGAGCGCGATCGCCAATGGCGGCACCTTGTATTATCTGCAGTATCCGCGGAGCCCGGCGGAGGTCCACGCGTTCGTTCCGCGCGTGAAACGGCACCTGGACATCGGCCCGCTGATTTCGATGGTGAAGCCGGGCATGCGCGGGGCGGTGGAGTTCGGCACGGCGCATCGCGCGCGTGAGGACGGTCCCATTGCCGGCAAGACCGGCACGTGCAGTAACGACCATACGCACCTCGGATGGTTCGGCTCGTTCAACGACGAAGGAAAGCGCAAGCTCGTAGTCGTGGTGCTGCTGACCGGCGGTAGGCCGGCGATCGGTCCTCTGGCGGCCGGGATCGCTGGGGATTTTTACCACCGGATGGGAGAAATGAACTACTTCAGCGACGAACGTGCCTCCACACCGGCGCTGGTTTCCAGCCAGATCTGCTGCTCCCGGTGACGCCATTCAAACGGTGGGAAGGGTGACAAACACTTCGCGGTAAAACTCGGGGTGGCATTTCCAGCTTTGGGCAGTCACCAGCTTGCGGTCTCGCACCGCGGGCTTATTGACCCAGATTCCGCCGCTCCGCTCCACTTCGATCCGGACATTCGGGTGCGAGGTCACCGTACGCCCGACGGTGATGCCGGCCGCAGTCAGGATTTGAATGCCGTGGCCGATGGCGCCGATGCACTTGTCCTGGTCGGAGAACTCCACGGCCAGCGAGAGCACGCTGCTGTCGTTGCGAAGGTACTCGGGCGCGCGGCCTCCGAGAATAATGAGCGCGGCGAAATCGCGCGCGGCCACCGCGGTAATGGCGACATCCGCCTCGATGGAGTTCCCCGGACGCTCGATGTAGGTCTCCCAACCGGGTTCGACATCGTGCAGGACGAGATGCAGGCGGCGCCGCGAAGGAGCGGCCACCACCGGCTCCCAGCGGGCCTCCAGGAAACGCTGGTACGCGTACAGAACCTCGTAGCTGTTGCCACCGTCGCCGGTGACAATCAGGATTTTTCTGGTCATCCAGGCCCCCGTGTCACTGGACAGCATACCAGTGTGAGGCGCGTCAGAATAGGGGATATGAGTCTTTCCCGGGATGTGGCGATCATCGGCGGCGGCGCGGCCGGGCTGATGTGCGCCATCGAGGCGGGCAAACGCGGCCGCAGCGTGGTGGTAGTGGAACACGGTCCGCGGATTTGCCGGAAAGTTCTGATTTCGGGCGGCGGGCGCTGCAACTTCACCAATCTGCAAACGCGGCCCGAAAATTTCCTTTCGGCCAACCCGCACTTCGCGAAATCGGCCCTGGCTCGCTACCGTCCGGAGGATTTCCTTCGCATGGTGGAGCGGCACGCAATTCCGTATCACGAGAAGACACTGGGCCAATTGTTCTGCGATCGCTCCGCGGCCGATATCGTGGGGATGCTGGAGCGCGAGTGCGCCGTGGCTGGAGCGCGGATCGAGACCGGTTGCGAGGTGCGGAAGGCGACGCGTAACGGACGGTTCGAACTCCACACGGCGAGCGGTACGATCGAGGCGGAATCACTCGTGATCGCGACCGGAGGGCTTTCCATTCCGAAAACGGGAGCGACACCGTTCGGATACCGGCTGGCGGAACAGTTCGGACTCAAGGTGCTGCCCTGCCGCCCGGCCCTGGTACCGCTGACGTTCTCCCGCGCCGATTGTGAGACGTATGAAGGACTGGCGGGTGTGTCGGCCCTGGTAACCGCGGAGACGGCCGGAACGGTGTTCCGCGAGAAGATGCTCTTCACGCATCGCGGGCTGAGCGGTCCCGCGATTTTGCAGGCATCTTCTTATTGGGGACCGGAGTCGGCAGTGGCGATTGACCTGTTGCCCGGTGTCGACCTTGCAGCACTGCTGCACGAGCGGCGGGGAGCCGGCGATCGGTCGGAAGCTCGAACGATCGTGAGCCGGTTTCTACCCAGGCGGCTGGCCGACCGCTGGTTCGAAGTGCATACCGGCTCGCGGCCCGCGGCGATGCTCTCGGACCGGGAGATCGACGCCATTTCCTCGGGCTTCCACCGCTGGACCGTAAAGCCCGCGGGCACCGAAGGGTACGAGAAGGCGGAAGTGACGGCGGGCGGTGTGGATACGGCGGAGCTATCGTCGAAGACTTTTGAAGCAAAGCGGGCGCTGGGGCTCTACTTTATCGGCGAGGTGCTGGATGTGACCGGCCACCTGGGCGGCTTCAATTTTCAATGGGCTTGGGCATCGGGATACTCGGCGGGTCAGTACGTTTAGGCTGGACCTTGTCGAGGATGGCCTTCACGTAATCACGCGTCTCCGGAATATCGGGCACCTGGCCGCCCGACTGGTCCACAGTGCCGGGCCCGGCATTATATGCACTCAGGGCCTGCTCGAGATTGCCTTTATATTTGTCGATCAACTGCTTCAGGTATTTTGCGCCGGCATCGATGTTTTGCTTGGGGTCGAACGGATCGGCGACGGAGAGCTGAGCCGAGGTATCGGGCATGAGTTGCATCAGGCCCTCGGCTCCCTTGAATGAGACGGCGCACGGGCGGAAGCCGGACTCCTGCTGGATGACGGCGCGAACCAGCGTCGGCTCGATCTTCTGCTCCTTGGCGGCAGAATCGATGAGCGGGTTCACCAGGTCGTCATCGATCGGATCGCAAGGCGGCTGCGGAGGTTGAGCGCCTGGGATCAACCAGGCTCCGACGGCTTTGGCCTGGGCGCGAACTGCGTCCTTCTGTTTGGCGATGGATTCGCGCTGCAACTGGGCGACGGACTTCGGCGGTGCGTCCGGCGGCTTCGGAGCCGCCGGAGGAGCGGTCTGTGCCAGCAGCGGCACGGACAGTAAGAAATAAGCAAAGCGCATCGAACACCTATCGGGCGGGCGTGGCGAGCGCCCGGACCACTTCGCGGGAAAGCTCGTCGGGAACGAACTTCGCGACGAAGCCGTCCGCCCCCACACGGCTCGCGTGAGATTCATTCGCCGATCCGGATAGAGACGAGTGAATGACGATGGGGATGCTCTTCAGCAGATCGTCCTCCTTCATCTGGCGAGTCAGCGTGAAGCCGTCCATCTCGGGCATCTCGAGGTCGGTCAGCACCATGGCAACCTTCTGGCGCACGGGGACGCCGGCGCTTCGCGCCTGCTGCGCGAGGCTCTTCAGATGCTCCCATGCCTCCTTGCCTGTTTTGGCGCCCATGAAGGGCAGCTTGAGCCGGTTCAAAACGGTCTCGATCTGACGCCGGGCGACGCTCGAATCGTCGGCATAGACGACCACCGCACCTTGCGGAATCTGCACCGAAGGCAGGTAGGTGATCTCATCGCCCGTGCGGAAGCGCGACGGAAGGGCGTCCCGCAGGATCGATTCCACGTCGAGGATCAGCGCCAGCCGGGGATTCTCCTCTTTCTCCTCCAGCCGGGCGAGGCTGGTGACGAGCACACTGGCGGCCGACTTCTCGGCGGACACGACGGAACTCCACTCCAGGCGCACGATCTCTTCCACCTCTTCGACGGCGAAGCCCTGTACCGAGCGCTCGTATTCGGTGACTAGGAGGATGTTCCGCGCCGAGGGAGTGCAGCCGACTACGGACGGCAGGTCGATCACCGGGATGATCTGCCCCCGGATGTTGGCGACGCCCAGGACGTGTTTCGGAGATCCGGGCATGGGCGTAATCGGCGGCATGATCAGCGCCTCCCGGACTTTGAAGACATTCATGCCGAAGACCTCGCGCGTGTTCGAATTGCGGTCGGTACCCAGGCGAAAAATGAGTAGCTCAAACTTGTTGGTGCCGGCCAGGTTCGAGCGCTCGTCGACTTCCTGCATTACGTCACTCATGGCTCGGCTCCTCAGTTCTGGTTCTCTTTGATGGCAACGCTCAACGCTTCGAGCTTGACCAGCAGTTCCTGCTCGACGCGCGACAGTTCGGCGCCCTGGCGCAGGGCTTCTTCCCGATCCCCGGTCAGCAGAGCGGCGCGGACCTCACGCGCGGCCCCGTAGAGCATGGCATGGGTGCCGGCAATCTCCTGGAAGACCGGAATGTGGCCGAAAGTCTCGCGGCCGGCGCCCTCGCACCAGCGGACAAGGCTCGACTGACGATGGTCCGGCAGTTCGGCAGCAGACGCGGCGGACCGGCTCCCGATCTCACCCAGCACGTTCCGCACGAGGATTTTGATCTCGTTCCTCGCCGAATCGAGATTCATCACCGCCACGAGGCTGTGCAGGGACTGGACCCGCTCGCTCAAAGATAGCGTGACCGATTCGGCTCCGTGCGCGGTCTGCTCCGCGGAATGGCTGGTGCGTTCAATCGATCGGGCCGAACCGTCGATATCGCCGATGTTGCTCTGTACTTCTTCGGTGGCTTTCTGCACGCGCTTCGAGAGATTCCGGACTTCGTCGGCGACGACGGCAAATCCACGGCCGTGCTCCCCCGCCCTGGCAGCTTCGATCGCCGCATTCAACGCCAGCAGATTGGTTTGGTAGGCGATCTCGCGAATGGTCTGAGCGATCCGCCCGATCGCTCCCACTTGAGTGATGAGCCCCTGCGAGGCCTTGCGGCTTTCCGCCACTGACTGGGCGAGCCCGTTGAGCTTGCCACCTACCGCCTTCATGGCGCGATCGGTCTCGCCGGCCACATCCATGAGGGCCTCGGCGTTCTCGGACGCGGCCTTGCCCATACTCGCGATCACCTGCTCGGCCAGCTTCGCGTCACTGATATTGCGCCAGGAGGCATGAAATGCGATGACCTTGCCCGCTCGATCGCAGACCGGCATAAAGTTCAGCATGAACGTCATACCGCCGAGTATCAGCTCGGAGATGTGATGCCGTGTGGGGTCTCCGATCATCGCGCGGAAGATGTTCCGGATGCGGTCCGGATCCTTATGGAACTGGTGGATGGAAAACCCGAGCGCGTTGCGCACGTCCGCGCCCCGAAGGTGCTGATTGAGCCGCTTGTGGTTGAGGCCCATCACTTCGGTTGCGGTGCGGTTCATAAAGATGACGCGGTTTTCCATCTTTTCGTCCGCCTCGCAGAGCATTTCGAGGGTCGAGAGTGGCTCGAGCAGAGCCCGCGCGTATTCGAGAAGCCGTTCCCGCTCCGGGTTGGCTTCGGGCTTCCCGGCGGCTGCGACGGCATCCGGCGCCCGGCGATCTTTGGGGACGGCGCCACTCCGGCGGCGGCTCGTGCCCTTAGCCGACTGACGATCGGCAACGATCATACTTGCCATTCCTTACTCCTTCTAATGAGAGATCACCGTGCCGACGGTCAGGCCGTCGAACCAACTCAGGAAACGCCCTACGTTCTCACCGGCGTAAATGGCGCCGTGTTGAGGACAAAGATAGTCAATGTCCAGTTGACGAACGCGATCGATCCAGTCCTTTTTGGCGGCATTCGAGGGCATCCATCTCTGATGGAAGAACCTCGCGTGTTGAATGTGTTCGTCAAATGCCTTGGCGGAGTCGGATTCCTGGGAACCGCCAACCCAAATGCCGTGGTTCGCCGGAAGCAGCGCGGCGCCCACATCGCCGCTAAACAGCACTTTGGCGTCGGGATCGTACACGTGGAAGTTGGCCGAGGCGTGCAGGTAGTGCGCCGGAATGAGTTCCAGCTTATGACTGCCCACGACCATCACCCCGCCCTCATCCGGAATGCCGATCATATCGGCGTCCAGCGCTCCATAATGACGGATGAAGCCTTCCCAGAGGCTCGGGATATGCCATTGCATCTTGTGGTTGCAGGCATTCCACAGCGGAAGACTGGAGGCGATATCCGGGTCCTGGTGAGACGCAAAAGCCCTCACCACGGATGTGGGCGGCACCACTTCTGTCACGGCTGCGAGAACCTGCGGGAAGATTTCAAAGCCTCCCGGATCGAGAATCGCGCTTTGACCGTGGGATTCCACGATATAGACATTCGAATCGATGACCCGCCGCTCGTCCTGGTCATACAGGACCCACCAGCGGTGGTTGCCTGCCTCAAAGACTGGCGCTGCCTTCATGCAGTACCTCCTCTAATTCCGCGTGATATCCCCAGATCGCGTCCTTGACCTTCGACACGGCAAGGCCCATTTCATGCGAGACGCGCATCAGCGGCGCGCCGCTTTGCTCGGACAGAGCCGCCTCGATCCGGCCGTTGGTCACGACGTACTCCTGCTCGGCGATGCCCTGCTGCAGACGAGTGACCGTTTCGACGAGTTGGCGCAGAATCACGAGGCCTTCCGCCTTATCGGCCTCAATCTGGCGCTGCCAGGCTTCTTCGTAGGGACACAATAGGTCTTTCGCGTGGCCGTTCTGGCGGATCAGGCCCGCGGCGCGGCGGAACATTTCAATCAGCCGGCCGTGCTGAAGGATGCGCAACTGCACCCGAATCAGCGGCGCGATCGATTGCTGCAGGGGGGCCGCGGCATGCTTGAGGTGCACCGCCTGCTCGCGGAACGCCTGAGCCACCACGCCATAGCTCGCCAGGTTCTTGCCGTGACGCTTGACCAGCACCATGGCATTCAATGCGCGGCGGTCGATCTCGTGCAGCGAGCGTTCGATCGTGCGGCGCGTGCGGGACGATGCATCCATGATCTGCATCGTGCGTTGGATATCCATTACCAGCCTCCTTCGGGCGGCGCGGATGCCGCGGCGCTCAAGGCCGCGGCATCCAAGATCAGCACCACGCTGCCGCGGCCGGAGATGGTGGCGCCCTGGTAGAGGCTGGGGCCGGAGAGAAAATCGATGGGCTTCACCACCGAGTCTTCGTTCCCCAGGACCTCCGAGACCACGAACAGGCCGCGCTCGGTCAATACACCCTCGACACTTTCGGTGCCGAGCAGCAGCGGCCGGTCCTGCAAAATGGTGCCGAGATCCGCCACAGGCACCGTGCGGGTACCGTCGAGCCCGTAACTCACACGGCCGGCAATGCGGTGGACACGCTCTTCTTCGAGATCCGTGAGGCTGTCGATGCTCGAGATCGGCAGCGCATAAATCTCCTGGCGCACCCGGAGATAGAGCACGGGGAGCACCGCCAAGGTCAGCGGAAATTCCATCGCGATGCGCGTACCCTGACCCGGAGTGGTTTCGATGGAGAGGCGCCCGCGCAGTTTGTCGGTGGTCTCCTTCACAACGTCCATTCCGACGCCGCGGCCGGAGAGATCCGTCGCCTGCTCTTTGGTCGAGAAGCCGGGACGAAAGATCAGTTCGAGCGCATCCTGCTCCGTGAGGTGGCCTGCCTGATCCGCCGTAATAACGCCCTTCTCGATGGCCTTCTGCACTACCACCCGGCGATCGATTCCTTTGCCGTCATCGGAAACCTCGATCCGCACCTTGTCGCCGAGATGAACGGCTGCGACCCTCAGACGGCCCGTGGGAGCCTTATCGGCCTGCTTGCGGACCTCCGGCAATTCGATCCCGTGATCCAGGCTGTTCCGCACCAAATGGGTCATCGGACCCGAGAGAGCATCCACCACGGTCTTGTCGATCTCGACATCCTCGCCGATGACCTCGAGGCGGACTTCCTTCTTCAGTTGACGCGAAACATCGCGGACCACGCGGGGCAACTGCTGGAACAGCCGCTTGCAGGGCTGCATGCGGAGCCGCATCACGGTACTCTGCAGGTCACTGACACGAAGATCGAGTTCCCGCGCGATACGGGACATGTTCTCATCTTCTTTACTAAGTCCGCCGACCGCCGAGGTGAGCCGGTTCCGCAGCAGGACCAGTTCCCCGACCTGATTCATCACGGCATCGAGACGGTGAGCGTCAATCCGCAACGAGTTCTCCACGGCTTCGGCGCCGCGGGAGGCGGTTCGCTGAGGCCCGGCGGGCCCCACGCCTGCTTCCGCTTCGGCAATCGCGGCACTCATGCCGGCGAGCGGTACCAAAACTTCCGCCTCCGCCCGGGCGAGCATCTTGACCGTATTCCCGAGGTCCGCGGGACCCGGTCCGGGAAGCGTCTCCTGAGCGAGTTCTCCGAACATACCCCCGATGACGTCAATGCCCTTGAGAATGGCGTCAATCCGGGCGGACGTAACGGGCAGCGCATGCGAGCGAAGCCGGTCGAGGAGGCTTTCGAGATCGTGCGCCCAGTCCACCAGGTGGTCGGCTTCCAGGAATCCCGCACCGCCCTTGATGGTATGAAAGGCGCGAAAGATCGCGGCAAGAACATCCTCATTGCTGGGATCTTCTTCCAGGCGCAGGGTATCTTCCTGAGCCTTTTGGAGCAGTTCCTTCGACTCGATCAGGTAATCCTGCAGAATTTCCAAATCCATGACGGCACTATGCCTTCTTTATCGGCAGGATCGATGAAGGCCTTTAGGGTGTTTCATTTAACTACACACCTGTGCCGTGGACCGCCGAGAGGACTGCACCGTCCCATGTCCCTGCTATACTGCGGAACGCCAAATGGTCCGGAAGAAGATCTCTATGCTTGGCTATTACGGGGTTGGCAAGACCAGCCTCGTATCGCAATTCGTAGCCAGCATCTTCTCGGAGAAGTATCAGACCACCGTCGGTGTCAAGATCGACAAGAAAGTGGTCCACGTGGACGGCCGCGAAACAACCCTGATGCTCTGGGACCTTGCGGGCGAGGAGGACGATGCGCCATTCAAGCCGAGCCTGGCCAGGGGATCCAGCGGATATCTGCTGGTGGTGGACGGCCTCCGCTCGAAAACGCTGACTGCTGCCCTGGGGATTCAGGAACGGATGGAGACTGCGCTCGGCCGGCTTCCGTTCCTGCTCCTGGTGAACAAGGCGGATGAACGTGCTCATTGGGAGGTGCAGGATTCCGATCTGGCGGATCTGCGGAACCGCGGATGGTCCGTGCTGGCCACCAGCGCCAAGACGGGTGAAAATGTCGAAGCAGCGTTTCTGCGGCTTGCCACAGATCTGCTGAGGAACGACGAGATCGAGTAAGAGAATGGCGCCTGCTCGCGACGATAGGGAAGATCTCCCGGCGGCACTCGACCTCGCGGTATTCGAGCGCGGCCCTGGTGGCCTCTTCCGCGCCGTGGGCGCTTTGCCCGACTGGGTGAAGCTAAGCGACGAAAGTCCGGAGATCGATCTGGAGAAGCGCTTTCCGCTTCTGGAACTTTTCCTTGCCGACAGTTCGGCGGTTTTTGAAACCGGCACTCCAGCGCGCATGGATTCCGATGCCTGGGAGGAAGACGACGACGCCGGCCGGCGCTATCTGCAAGCTACCGCCTTGAAGCTGGGAGCTCGCAGCCTAGTCGTGCTGAGACGGCTTCCGGCCGCACTGTTCACCTATCAGCAACTCTCCCACGATTACCAGCTTGCGGAAGAACAGATGAGCCGGTTAAGAGAGGTCGCGGAACGAGCGACGCAGGCCAAGAGCGACTTCCTGGCCATGATCAGCCACGAGATTCGGACTCCGTTGAATTCGATCGTCGGAATGGCCGACATGTTAGCCGGCAGCGCCTTGAGCCTCGAACAGCAGAAATATGTCGACATTCTTCAGCGCACCGGCGCGAGCGTCGTGAACCTCATCAACGACCTTCTGGATTTGTCAAAAGCCGAGTCCGGCAGGATCGACCTGGAAACGGTACCGATGGATCTGCGGGAGATCCTCTCGCGTGCACGGGAATTGGTCGCCGGCCGCTTTGAAGCCAAGCGTGTGGAGTTGCGGCAGTCGATTGGTCCTGAGGTTCCCGTATTGCTCATCGGCGATCCGGATCGCCTCCGCCAGGTGATTCTGAATCTTCTGGGCAACGCGATCAAGTTTACCGCGCAAGGGGCGGTGGAGATCCGGGTAGAGAAGGATCCGCAAGGTTCGTCGCCCGGCTGCCTGCGCTTTGCCGTCTCCGACTCCGGAATCGGCATTCCCGAGGACTCGGAGACCATCGAACTTGGGAGATTCGCGTGTAGACCGCGGTGATGATACAGGCGTCGCCAAGGGCTGATTGACTTGCACTCCGAGACTCGCGGTAAAGAAAAACGTGCTGCCGCGGCCGGGCTTGCTCTCGGCCCAGATGCGTCCGCCCATCAACTCCACAAGCCGCCGGGAGATCGTCAGGCCCAAGCCCGTGCCGCCGTACTCCCGTGCGGTCGATCGGTCCGCCTGCGTGAAGCTCTCGAAGATCAGGTTCAGCTTGTCCTCGGGCCGGCCGCTATGACGTGGTCCTGATGGATGCGGAGATGCCGGATATGAACGGCTCTGACGCGACGCGCGAGATCCGCCGTTACGAACAGGATGCGGGACTTCCCGCCACACCGGTGGTGGCGCTCACGGCACATGACCTTGCCGAAATCTCGAAGGACGCCGGATATACTACCTACCTTAGCAAACCCATCCTCAGAGCGACGCTTTTTGAAACGCTGGCCAACTACGCGAAGCCCCCGGCTGCCGGACACGTCTAGCCGAGCGCGCCATCCGCCTGCCTTAGGATCTTTCCCAATCTGGCGGCTTCCGAACGCAACATCTCCACCGCGCTCTCAATCTCGACGGGACTTGCCGAAACTGCGACGGCGTATAGATGCGTAAAGTGGTCGCCAGACGTCCCGAGGTCGGCGTACAAGCCTTTGCCGTCATGAGCGAGGCTCCGAAGTTGGGACCGGTCGCCATATTGGGCCGCTGTGTCCAGGCGACTTACCAGAAGCGGTAAGCGTTCGATCAAGTAACGCAACCGATCCAGATCTCCATCCACGGCAGGCGCCTGCAAAAGTGCTTCGAGAGTGTAGCGATCGTCCTCCATACTCACCTGCTTCACAGATAGTGGTGTGCAGCAATTTCGATCGCCTTGACCAATCCGCTCTGGAAGGCCTACCCCGTGGCGGCGCAGATCGCTTCCCAGGCCTTCGAGTCCTTCACTTTGTCGATCATCGAGGCCTCCGGCAGTTCCTTCAGGAATTCCGCGAAGCACCGGGAGAAGGCGCGCGCCTCATCCCCGGCACTCGTCACCAACAGGCCACGGCGCTCGAGCGTTTCGAGCTCCCTGCCAGCGCGCACGCTCTTTTCGTTGGCAACTCTCTGCAGCAAGGCGACCGCATCGGCGCCGAGATGATCGATGGCGTATTGAAAATGATAAGCAAGCTGTTCGGCGCTCTGGTTGGACGCCTGGGTGATGCGGTGCGACCGCATCGACGCCTTGCAGGAGACGAAATCCGTGCGCAGAAAAACGTAGCTACCCACTGTCTGCAGATAGAACGGGAACCTCCCGAACACATCGATCAGGAAGGAGCACTCCGACTTGGTAAACTCCCTCCCGCTCTCCCGGGAAAGGACCGTCAGGAGTTTGCGAGCTTCATCTTCCTCCACTAACCCGACCGATTCGACGCGGAACACGTTCCACCAATGCGACGCGGCAGGGGAAGCTGGATTGATCCGGTCAGGCTCTTCATAGCTGGTCGCGATGGCAACCAGCAGGCCTTCCGTAAGCATCTGCCGCAGCACGGCGGCCGTCTGCCGCGGGCCATCTCTCACCGCCGAATCGAGTTCATCGAAAAGCAGCAGAATCCGCACGCCACTCTCGGAAATCTCTCGGAGGCATTCCGTCATGCCGAGCGGATCGATCTCATTAGGATTCAGCCTGACTGCAGCGGCGGTAAGGTCGGGTCTCTTCCGTTCGATCCAGCTCCGGAGTCCGAGCGCAAGTTGGCGGATGAACTCGGGAGTTCGATCGCCCTCCGAAAACACGAGCCCGCTGACCTCGATCACCGCCCGCCGGCCGGTTTCCGCCAATTCCCCGCCCGAGTACAAGTGCTTGACCTGCTTCAGAATCGAACTCTTGCCGATCCGCCGCTCTCCTACCAGCAGGATGCTCATGCCGCTGTCGACAGCTCCGCCGATCGTAGACAGGATGCTGTGGCGTCCGAAAAACTTACCTCCGGAAACCGCTGGACCGGCCACGAACTGATTCTGGCTTGAAGCCGTAGAACTCATCTCCAGGGAACAATAGTAGCCGATTCGGACCCCGGAAGTGATTGAAAAATAAGAAATCGGGCCGACCGCGCACTGCCATGTGTGGTCCTTCTCCGCACCGGCGTGCAGCCTGCTATTGTCATAGTTGGATCGGGAGAAGTGAAAAGTGGCCACGTTGACACCTCCAGTAGCAATCTCTCAAGAGAACGAAAAAAACCCATGGCTAGCCGCCGCCGCGCGGTTCGATGAGGCCGCCGCCAGGCTCGGACTCGACGACGGTATGCGCAAAGTGCTCGGCTCGCCCGCGCGCGAACTCATCGTTCATATTCCGGTGCAGCTCGACGACGGGCGTATCGAGGTCTTCACCGGGTACCGCGTGCAGCACTCGATCGCCCGCGGCCCGGCGAAGGGCGGCATCCGCTTTGCGCCCGATGTCACGCTCGACGAAGTGCGCGCGCTCGCGTCCTGGATGACGTGGAAGTGTGCCGTCGTCAACATTCCCTTCGGCGGAGGCAAGGGCGGGGTGATCTGCGACCCCAACGTGCTCTCGGAAACCGAGCTCGAAAAGCTGACCCGCCGGTACACGGCCGAGATCATCGACTTCATCGGGCCGGAACGCGACGTGCCGGCGCCGGACGTCAACACGAATGAAAAAGTCATGGCCTGGATCATGGACACTTACTCCATGCACATGCGCCACACAGTCACCGCCGTGGTCACCGGTAAGCCGATGTCCCTCGGCGGGTCGCGCGGACGTCCG
This sequence comes from Terriglobia bacterium, assembly GCA_963796675.1. Lineage (GTDB taxonomy): Bacteria > Acidobacteriota > Terriglobia > Bryobacterales > Bryobacteraceae > CAWCDJ01. Next base: position 523,438 of record CAWCMS010000002.1, on the reverse strand, counting down.
GAAGCCACCGGCCGCGGCTGCATGATCGTCACCCAGCAGGCGCTCCCGAAATTCGGCCTCACGCCCGAGACCGCCAAGGTCGTCATCCAGGGCTTCGGCAACGTGGGAGGCATGGCCGCGAAGCTGATGTCCGCCGCGGGGTTCAAGATCATCGCGATCGTCGAGTACGATGGCGCGGTCTACAACTCGCACGGCCTCGATATCGCGGCGCTGCAGCGCCACCGCACCGAGACCGGTTCCATCATGGGCTTTGCGGGAGGCGAGGACATGGACAAGGCCGAAGCCATGTTCCTGCCTTGCGACGTGCTGCTGCCCGCCGCCACCGAAAATGTCATCCACTCGGGCAATGCCGACCGTGTGCGCTGCCGCATCCTGTGCGAAGGCGCCAATGGCCCGACTACGCCGCTGGCCGACGAGATTCTCGCCGATAAGGGCGTTTTCGTGATTCCCGACATTCTGGCAAACGCCGGCGGCGTCACCGTATCCTATTTCGAATGGGTGCAGGACCGTCAGGGCTTTTTCTGGAACGAAGCGCTGGTCAACGAGCGGCTGCAGGAAATCATGGTGGAAAGTTTCGATGCCGTAGTGCAATACGCCGAAACGCATTCCACCAACAACCGGATCGCCGCCTACATGCTGGCGCTCGACCGCGTCGCTTACGCGATCAAGCTCCGAGGCATCTACGCTTGACGCAGTCACAGAGCAACCGTAGGTGGCAGGATTCATCCCGCGGTGGGCTTCAGGCCGCCTCCAGCGATCGGGCTGAAGCCCGATGCAGGCTGAAGACCTGCTCCACTTCCCATAGCGTCTTCAACGGAGCGGGCGGTTGAGTACCGATAACTCGACGCCGCTCATGCGGCAGTACCACAGCATCAAACAGCAGGTCCCTAACGCCCTGCTGATGTTCCGGCTGGGCGATTTTTACGAGCTGTTCTACGAGGATGCCGTCACGGCCGCGCGCGAGCTCGAAATCACACTCACCTCGCGCAGCAAAGAGAAGGGCGCGATTCCCATGTGCGGCGTCCCTTACCACGCCGCCGAAGGCTACATCGCGCGGCTGATTCAGAAGGGCTACCGGGTCGCCATCTGCGACCAGATGGAAGACCCCAGGCTCACCAAGAAGCTGGTGAAGCGCGAGGTCACCCGCATCGTCACGCCGGGCACGGCGATGGACGCCAACCTGGTGCGCTCGCGCGAGAACAACTACCTGGCAGCGGTCGCGGAGACCTATGGCCGTGCGGCCGTCGCGCACGTCGACCTTTCGACCGGCGAGTTCCGCGTTACGGAACTGGCGAAGGATGAAGTGGCAGGCGCGCTCGAACAACTGGGCGCGCGCGAAGTCCTGTTCCCCGGCGACCTGCCTCTGTTCGCCGGAGAAGACCGTGCCGGCCCGCGCTTCGTCCGCACCGAACTCGAAGAGTGGGTATTTACCGCCGACTACGCGGGCCGCACCTTGCGCGACCACTTCCGGCTGCTCTCCCTCGATGGCTGCGGCCTGGCCAACCGCCCGGCGGCGGTGGGGGCGGCGGGCGCCATCCTGCACTACCTGCGCGACACGCAGCGCGCGGCGCTCGACCATCTGGACCGGCCCACCTTCTACGACCGCGCCGATTCCATGGTGCTCGACTCCGTGACAGTGCGGAACCTCGAACTGCTCGAGCCGATCTTCGCCGCGGACGTCACGGGTCCGCAGACGCAGGCCACGGTGCTCGGGGTGCTCGATCAGACGCAGACCGGCATGGGCGGCCGACTTCTGCGGCAGCGGCTGCTGCGGCCTTCGATGGATCGCGCCGAGATCGAACAGCGCCTCGATGCGGTATGCGAACTCCTGCAGCAGACCATTCTGCGGGCGGAACTGCGCAAGCAATTGGCCGGCATTCTGGACCTGGAGCGGCTGCTCGCGCGCGTGACGCTGGGCTCGGCCGGGCCGCGGGACGTGCTCGCCCTCGGCCGGTCGATCGAGAAGGTCCCGGCGCTCAAACGCTGTTTCGATACCCAGCAAGCCGCGCGTCTGCGCTCCATCCATGAGCGCCTGGATGAGCTGCCCGACGTCGCCAACCTGATTCTCGAAGCGATTGCCGACGAGCCGCCGCTCAATTTAGCCGATGGGGGCACCATCCGCGAAGGCTACCATGCCGAGCTCGACGAGCTCCGCGACCTCAGCACCAACGGCAAGCAGTACATCGCGCAGATCGAAGCGCGCGAGCGGCAGCGCACCGGCATTGGATCGCTGAAGGTGCGGTTCAACAACGTGTTCGGCTACTACATCGAGATCACCCGCGCCAACCAGCACCTGGCGCCGACGGATTACGAGCGCAAGCAGACTCTCGCCAACGCCGAACGCTTTACCACGCCGGAGCTCAAGGAATACGAGCACAAGGTGCTCGATGCCGAAGAGAAGATCCTGACGCTCGAAAAAGAGATCTTCGCCGATGTGCGGAAGCGCGCAGCGGCACAAGCGCAGCGCATCCGCGCCACGGCGGCGGCGGTGGCGGAGCTGGATGTCACGGCGTCGCTCGCGCAGGTGGCGGCCGAGAATCGCTACCAGCGGCCGGCGTTTTCCGATTCGGGCGAAATGCGGATCATGGCCGGCCGGCACCCGGTCATCGAGAGGCTGGCCGAGCAGGAAGCGGGCCGCTTCATCCCCAACGACCTCTACTTGAACGATTCGAGCGACCTGATCGCCATCATCACCGGCCCCAATATGGGCGGCAAGTCGACGTACCTGCGGCAGGCGGCGCTGATCGCCATCCTGGCGCAGATGGGGTCGTTCGTGCCGGCCGATGCGGCGGTACTGCCGGTGATCGACCGTATCTTCACGCGCATCGGCGCGTCGGACAATCTCTCGCGCGGCCGCTCCACTTTCATGGTGGAGATGACCGAAACCGCCGTCATTCTGAACACCGCGACGCCGCGGAGCTTCATCGTGCTCGATGAAATCGGCCGCGGCACCGCTACCTATGATGGCCTCGCGCTGGCTTGGGCGGTGGTGGAGCACATTCACACGCGCACGCGCGCCCGGACGCTCTTCGCGACGCACTATCACGAGCTGACGGAACTGGCGGAACAGCTCGAAGGCGTGCGTAATCTGAAGGTCTCCGTGAAAGAGGCGGGCGACCACATCATCTTCCTGCGGAAGGTGGAACCGGGCCGCGCCGACCGCAGCTACGGAATCGAAGTGGCGCGGCTGGCCGGGCTGCCGCTGGGCGTTATCGAGCGGGCGCGCGAGGTGCTGAAACTGCACGAGCGCAGCGAGCAGGAAGTAACCGGGGAACTGGCCAAGCCGGAGACCGGCGGGCCCGTACAGATCCAGCTTTTCGAACCGGTAGGCTACAACATCGCCGAGCGGATCCGAGCGCTGAATATCGACGAACTGCGGCCCATCGAAGCGCTGCAACTGCTGTCGGAATTGCAGAAGGAGTTGAAACGGCAATGAGAGTGGCGGGCGTGATGAGCGGCACATCGCTCGATGGCATCGACGTCGCCATCGTCGAGGTACGCGGCCGCGCGGTCGAAACCATCGGATTCCAATCCACACCCTACCCGGAAACGGTGCGGCAGGCGATCCTCGGGGTGTCGAATACGGATACCCATACTGCCGCGATTTCGCGATTGAACTTCGCCCTCGCGGAACTCTATGCCCGCGCCGTGCTCCGCGCCGTGAAACGATGGGGAGCCGTGGAACTGATCGGCTGCCATGGCCAGACGGTCTTTCACGAAGGGCGCTCCAATACCCTGCAACTCGGCGAACCCGCGGTGATCGTGGAACGAACCGGCGCACCGGTCGTATCGAATTTCCGCTCGCGCGATATCGCAGCCGGCGGACAGGGCGCACCGCTGGTACCTTTTGTCGATTACCTGCTTTTCCGGCATCCCAAACGCACGCGCATCGCGCTGAATATCGGCGGAATTGCGAATATTACGGTAATTCCACCGAAAGCGGCGCCCGAAGATGTGGTGGCATTCGACACCGGGCCGGGAAATATGGTGATTGACGCGCTGGCACGGGAGTTCTCTAAAGGCCGGCTGACTTGCGACCGGGGCGGGAGAATTGCGGAAGCCGGAAGCGTCGATACCGCGCTGCTCAAAGAACTGATGCGGGATCCTTATTACCGGCGGAAGCCGCCAAAAAGCACGGGCAGGGAGCAGTACGGCGCGGAATTTGTGGCAAAGCTGAAGGCGAGAGGTTTGCCTCCCGCGGATTTAATTGCCACCGCAACCGTCCTGACGGCCGCGACCATAGCGGCCGCGATCGGCGACGTGCATGGCGACCTGATCGTCTCAGGCGGCGGCGTGCACAACCCCCAGATTATGGGGCACCTGGCGGCCTTACTGCCGAATCTGTCGATTTCCACCTCGACCGATCACGGCATTGACGCCGACGCCAAAGAGGCGATCGCATTTGCGATTCTTGCAGCTCAGACGTGGCGGCGGAACCCTGGGAATCTGCCCTCGGCTACGGGAGCGCGGCACCCCGTGGTTTTAGGCAGCATCACGCGTTAAAAATGCCGGGACGGCCCGTCTCAGCGCACCTCCGCGACAGTATTACAAACCTGCCCGCGCTGAGCGCGCCGTTCCCGGTTAATCGTCGATGCTCTGAAAACAGAAGATGTGCGGCGAGACGGAATATGAGTATGCCGTCAAAAAAACTTAGCGGAAAATTGGTTGGGCCTCGCTGACGGGTACCGGCGACGTCACCGGCTGGCCAACCCGCATCTGGTCCCAGTTGTAGGCAAACTCTTTGCCGCAATCCAGACAGACGACATAGGTTCCGTTACGGACGGCACCGGGAGCCTGAAAGCCAGCATTCTTGCGCCCGGGCGTTAGTGGGAACGTCGTGCGTTGGTGAGAACAACCAAAAAGCGAATTAAGTAGCGACTGAAGCATCTTCGGGCCCCCTTCCTTCCCTATGTTAGATACAGGAAACAGGCAGGGAGTTTCAGTTCGCTCTCGTACGGCGTACTGAGACGATGTACTGGTACCCACAGTAACGAGAGTTTGTTACGATTTCCGGGCGATGTCTTCAGCGATCAATTGGCCGTGAAATCGTCCATTTTCAATGAAAATCTCGTTGGTATGCATGCCGGCAACAATTACACCGGCAAGGTAAATTCCAGCACGCTCGCTTTCGAGAGTTTCGGGATTGGTACGCGGGCGCTGCGTATCGGGCTCGATCGTGATGCCGGTGTCGTTCAAAAACTCCAGGTCCGGGCGGTAGCCGATCAAGGCAAATACAAAATCATTCTTTAACGAGACTTCGCCTTCCGGCGTGGCGAGGCGGATCGATTCCGGCAGAATCTCCACTACCTGCGAATGGAAATAACCGCGAATTTCTCCGTTCTTAATACGGTTCTCGACGTTGGGCTTGATCCAATACTTGACCTTGTCGGAGATAGCGGCACCGCGGTGGATCAGCGTCACCCGCGCTCCGCTCCACCATAACTCGAGCGCGGCGATGGCGGCGGAATTCTTGGCGCCGATCACTGCCACGTCGTGGTTGTAGTACGGATGAGGCTCTTTGTAATAATGCAGTACCTTATCCAGGTCTTCTCCCGGGACGTTCAGACGGTTCGGAACATCATAATAACCCGTCGCCAGGACAATCTTGCGGGCGCGGTAAGTGTGGGCGCACCCCAGGCGATCTGTGGTAAATACTTCGAAAGCATTGTCCTGCCCCGAGATACGGTCTACCCGCTCGTACTGGCGAATGTCCAGGTGGTAGTGATCGGCCACGCGGCGATAATATTTGAGCGCTTCGGTACGGTTAGGCTTGTCGTTCAGGCTGGTCATCGGAATGTTGCCGATCTCCAGCAGCTCCGGCGTGGTGAAGAAGGTCATATTGGTCGGGTAGTGATAGATCGAGTTCACTACGCAACCTTTTTCGATGAGGACGGTGCGGACGCCGCGATTCTGCAGCTCGATGCCGCACGCAAGCCCGGTGGGACCGGCGCCGATCACCAGGGCATCGAAAGATTCAGGCATAGAAGTGGCTCCAGTCGACGCGGCCGCTACAGCTTGGATTCCACATCGCGATAGACCGTCTCCAGGGCGCCATCGAGCGCGGCCGGATCCTTGCCGCCGCCTTCGGCCATATCGGGACGGCCGCCGCCTTTGCCGCCGACAGCCTGCGCCACGGCGGAAACCAGCTTGCCGGCATGCACTTTGCCCGCGAGGTCTTTCGTGACAGCGGAGACGATCGACACATTGCCGTCGTCGGCCGAGGCCAGAACCACCACGGCGCTCTTCCACTTGTTGCGCAGGGAATCGGCCAAAGCGCGCATCTGCTGGCGATCCATGCCATCGAGCCGCGCGGCCACCACGCGCGATTCCTTGACGCTGCGGGCACGGGATTCCAGGTCGCCGGCGGCCGATTGCGCCACCTTATTCTTGAGCTGCTCGACCTGTTTTTCGAGGGCTCGCTCATTCGAGAGAAGCTTCTCGATGTGGTCGATCAACTCGGGCTCTGAGGCGCGCACCATTTCGGCGACGCGGCGGAGAGCGCCGCTCGACTCCTGGTATTGCTTCAACGCAGTATCGCCGGTGATCGCTTCGATGCGGCGCACGCCGGCCGAGATGCTGCCCTCATAGACGATCTTGCAAAGTCCGATATCGCCGGTGCGGCGCACATGCGTGCCGCCGCATAGCTCGCGGCTGAAACCGGGCACGGAAACCACGCGCACCTCTTCGCCGTACTTTTCGCCGAACAGCGCCATGGCGCCGGTGGTCAACGCCTGGTCGAGCGGCATGATGGTGGTCTCGACCGAGATGTTCTTCAGCACCTCGTCGTTCATGAGGCGCTCGACTTCCTCGATTTCGGAGCGGTCCATGGCCGCATAGTGGGTGAAGTCGAAGCGCAGGCGGCCGGGTTCCACTACGCTGCCGGCCTGCTTTACGTGGGTGCCGAGCACCTGGCGCAGCGAGGCATGGAGCAGGTGCGTAGCGGTATGGTTGCGGCGCGTGGCGTCGCGCAGCGGAGCGGCTACTTCGGCGCGCAGCAGGTCGCCTACGCGGATCGGTGCCTGCACCGCGATGCGGTGCACGGAGAGGCCGGGGACGCCGGGGAACGTGGAGAGCACGTCGGCCACCTTTTCGCCGCTATCCGAATAGAGAGCGCCGCGGTCGCCCACCTGGCCGCCCGTTTCGGCGTAAAAGGGCGTCTGGTCGAAAACCAGTTCGGCGTGGACGCCTTCGGGCACCTCTTCGACCGGCTGCTTTTCGATCAGCAGGCCGATTACGCGCGAGGTGGCTTCGAGATCGCTGTAGCCGAGGAACCTGGTGCGCCCCTGTTCGAGCAGCTTCTGGTATGCCGGGACGATCGCGCCCTTCTCGGCGCCCTTCCAGCTGGCGCGGGCGCGCTCGCGCTGCCGCTCCATCTCCTGGCTGAAGCCGGCCTGATCGATGGCCAGACCGTGCTCGCGGGCCATATCCTCCTGCTCGTCGAGCGCGAGCCCGTAGGTGTCGTAAAGCTTAAAAGCGACGGCCCCGGGGATGACGTTCCCCAGCCCCTGGATCGAGGCGTTGAACTGCTTCTCGGCCTCGAGGAACGTGGTGGCGTAGCGATGCTCTTCGTCCTTCACGACGCGGGCCACGCGCTGCACGCTTTCGAGCATTTCGGGATAGGCCTCCTGCATGTGCTCGGCCACGAAGCCGGTGAGCTTGTACAGGAACGGATCCTCGACGCCGACCAGGCGCGCGTTGCGCATGGCGCGGCGCATGATCTTGCGGAGCACGTAACCGCGGCCGTCGTTCGATGGAATCACGCCGTCGTGAATCAGGAACGCGGTGGCGCGGGCATGGTCGGCGGCGATGCGGAGCGCCGTGTCCACGCGATTGTCTGTCCCGGGCGTGACATTCCAGAGGCCGGCAGCGTTCTCGATGATCGGGTAGATGAGGTCGGTCTCGTAGTTCGAGAGTTTGCCCTGCAGGACCGCGGCAACGCGCTCGAGGCCCATGCCGGTGTCGATGGACGGGCGCGGCAGCGGCGAGAGCTTGCCGGAGGCGTCGCGATCGAACTGCATAAAGACGAGGTTCCAGATTTCGACGAAGCGGCCCCCGGCATCGCTGGGGAACTGCTCGTGCTCCCGCCCGGGATCGGCGGCTTCCACGCCGAGGTCGTAGTGGATCTCCGAGCAGGGACCGCAGGGGCCGGTGTCGCCCATCTGCCAGAAATTGTCCTTTTCGTCCAGGCGGAAAATGCGGTCCTTCGATACACCGGCGACCGACTGCCAGAGCTCTTCGGCTTCATCGTCTTCGCGGAAGACGGTCACATACAGCTTGTCTTTGGGCAGGCCGTAGTCTTTCGTGATCAGATCCCAGGCAAAGCGAATGGCGTCGGCTTTGAAATAGTCGCCGAACGAAAAATTGCCGAGCATCTCGAAGAAGGTGTGGTGCCGGCGGGTGTAGCCCACGTTTTCGAGATCGTTATGTTTGCCCCCGGCGCGAACGCACTTCTGGGAGCTGGCGGCGCGGCTGTAATCGCGCTTCTCCAGGCCAAGGAAAACGTCCTTGAACTGGTTCATGCCCGCGTTGGTGAACAGCAGCGTGGGGTCATTAGCGGGCACGAGCGAGGAGCTGCGCACCACGCGGTGGCCTCTTTCGGCAAAGAAGTCGAGAAAGCGCCGGCGGATTTGGTTGCCTGTCACGGGAGTTCCTTAAGAGAAGTGGTCTAAATACAATTGTAGCGAACGGACGGCGAAGGACGCTTTACTCCGCCCCGCCAGGCCGGAAGATTAGCCGACTTGGGCCAGCGCTTGTTCGAAGTCGGCGAGCAGGTCGCGCCAGTCCTCGATCCCGACCGAGACGCGGACCAAGCCGTCGGTAACGCCGGATTCGGAGAGCTCCGCCTCGGACATGCCGGAGTGAGTCGTGCTCTTCGGATGGCACGTCAGGGTCTCCACGCCTCCCAACGAAACTGCGTTGCGCGCCACGCGGACATGACGCAGGAAGTCGAACGCAGCCTCCTTGCCGCCTTTGAACACCAAGGAGAAGATACCGCCGGGGTAGGCGCACTGCTTTTCGAAGATCCGCTTCTGCTCGGGATCGGTGAAGAGCGTGGGATAGATGATGCGCTCCAGCAGCCGGTGGCCTTGCAATGCCTCGGCGATGCGCTGTGCGTTCTTGCTCTGGCGGTTCATGCGGAGGGCCACGGTGGGGAGGCGGCCGTCGAGCATCCAGCATTCATCGGGCTGGAGGATGTTGCCGAACATCCCGCGTTTGGCGCGGATCTTCTGAATCGCGGCGGCGTCGCGGGCCAGCGCCACACCGGCCACCATGTCGCTGAAGCCGGAAAGGTACTTCGTCGCGGAGTAGAGCGTGATGTCGGCGCCGAGCAGCAGCGGGTGCTGGAACGTGGGTCCGAGGAAGGTGTTATCGACCATCAGGACCGGGTGGCCGGGATGCTTCTGGACGGCCTCGGCGGCCCGTTCGATATCGGTCATGATGAGGGTCGGGTTGGCCGGAGTCTCCAGGAAGACGATGGCGCAATCCGGCGCGGCTAGAATCGCCTCTTCGAGACCGGCGGTGTCTCCGGAAGCGACGGGAATGCCCCGCATGCCGAACGGTTCGATGAAACTGTGGATCAGGCCCGTAGTGCCACCGTAAAGTGGCGTGGTGTAGACGATGGAACTCGCCGGCCGCATGAAGGCGAAACACGCGGTCATGATCGCGGCCATGCCGGAATTGAAGACGGCAGCATCGGCGGCGCCGGGCTCGAGCGGGACGATCTGGTCTTCGAGGATCTCGGAGTTGGGGTGGGAGAAACGCGAGTAGATGAGGTCGGCGCGCTCGCCCTCGGCTGGCGGCACCCTGCCGGCCAGTACGGAAAAGGCGTGCTCGGCATCCTCCGGGCTGGGGAACACGTAAGTGGAGCTGCGGAAGACGGCAGGCCGCGCGGAGCCGAAAGAGAGGCTGGGATCGAAGCCCCGGGTCAAGACGGCGGTCCTTGGTCTTACGCCGGAGTGGCCGGTATCGCGAGTGGACATACTTCCTCCCGTCCTGAGTGTAGCGCCGGTAATTCGAATTGTACACATCTCTTGGGTGGTGCTCTGGGCGAAGCCATCCGGGAAGCAGCGAACCAGCGGCGCTGAACGCTCAGTGATCTTCGTTCGTACGCACATGGATCTCGGGCATGCCGGAAACCACAATCGTGCTTGAGGCGATGACGATGCCCGCCTGCTCGAAGCGATCGAGGATTTCGCGGCTCATCTGGTCTTTGACCTCGCGGACGCCATACTCCTCGGCGACAAAGCGCACGGTCATCTCCACCCAGTTATCGGTCAGACGAAAGTAAACGTGAGGCTGGATGGCGGTGCGGCGGACGAAGTAGCGGCGCTCGAGCTCCCGGAGGGACGCCTCGCTCAGTTCGTTAATCCTGGTGGTGTGTCGCTCGGCAGCTTCGAGGATGATCTGCTCGGCGGCGCGGCGGTCGGCATCGTAGGGGACGGGCAGGTTCAACTCTTCCCAGATGAAGGGGAATTCGCGGGTGTAGTTATAGACGGGATTGTCGAAGATCTTGTCGTTCGTGAGGGTGACGATGCGGCCGGTGTATTGGCGTCCCTGCACCCACATGGAAGGAGGAGCGTCCTGGACGGAGGGCGGCTGGCCCATTTCCATGAGGGTGGTCTGGAAGAAGCCGAGGTCGATGACGTCGCCGCGGACGCCGCCCATCACGATGCGGTCGCCGACTCGGAAGGTCTTGCCGCGAAGGATGATGAGGTAGCCGGAGATGGCGGTGATGACGCGCTGCGAAGCAATCGCGAGGCCGGCCGTAATGAACGCGAAGGCGGAACCGAGAGCGGTGGTGTCGCTGAACCAGATGGAGATGAGGCCGATGATGAGGAAGAGGGTGGAGACGACCTGAACACCCTGGCGGCGCCAGAACTCGGCCTGACCCTGGCGGCGGCCGAAAGCGAGGCGCGACATGCGGCGGAGTATCCACCGCACAACCAGCAGGACCAGGATCAGAACCAGCGTGAAGAGCAGCCGCTTGCCGTTGAGGGCGCTCACCCCGATCAGGCGGACGCCGAAGACCTGCAGAGTGCGGTCGGCCCCGACGAGCTGGAAGGCGCTATGCATTGGCCAACTCTCATTGTGCGGGGCCGGGGGATGGCGGCAATGTGGCGAAGGTTACGCAAGCGCAGCGGATCGGTGAAGTGGCGCGCGCTCGTGGGCGGTCAGGACGCTGACCGGCGGCGCCGACCGCTGAGCAGGTAGACGGCGGCGCGGAGTTCGAGAAGCGGATCGGCGGAGGGCTCGATGCCGTCGATGCGGGGAATCGGATCGAAGATGATCTGCTTCTGCTCTTCCGGATTGTGCGCGATCACGGACGTCAGCTCGACCCGGCCGAATTCGACGCGCGGGCGGTCGTCCGGCCACTGTACTGTGGCGTCATCGACCACATCGCCCGGGGCGGCCAGCTCCACCTCGATGCGGAAGGCAATGGGGCCGGCAGCCACATGGTTCGCCAGTTCTTCGAACAGATAATCGGCCGCGGGAGCTGCTCCTTCATCCAGATGTTCGACGCCTGCTTCGGGAACGATGAGGTAGCGGCCGAAGCGGGCAGCGCCCTCGCCGTTGAGAAAGCGCATGGCGGTGATGCCGAAGTAGGTCTCCCGGGCAAAGCTCGAAGGGAGAGGTTTCGGCGCCAGGACGAAGGCCATGGCCGCCGGATGCGAGCCGAGAAAGCGCTCGATCGGCGTAGGCGACAAAGTTCCCGGGCCGCTGGCCGCAATGGCGCGGAGGAATTCGAGAAACTCCTGGCCGGTGTGGGTCGGAAATCCATGCGTCGAGTGGGCAATGATGTCGGTGTGCACGTGCTCGGCGAGATGAAAGCGAAGGGCGCAGCCGCGGGGGCTGGCGTTGGAGTCCGGATCGGGAACCAGCGGCAGGCCGGTGTTGTTGGAGAACCTTACGCTGACCGGCGTCGAGGGACGCGCGAGATGCGGCGCACGGGTGAGGGTGCGGGCATCGGAAGACGGCGTAAAGGTGCCGGACAGCATGAGGCCCTTGGCATGAACCGGCCGGAAGCCGGGATGCTCTCCGAAAAGGGAATCGAAAGCTTGGATGAGATTCTGGCTGAGCGTGATCAGTTTTTCGTCGGATGGAAGCGGCACGATTTACCTCTCCCGCTATTCTAGGGTGTAATGGAGACCGCGGAGGCTTTCGAATGAGCCTCCGCGGATTCGACGGTACGGATCAGCAGGATCGCTGGAGGATGCGGCGGCGCCGGGCCATCAGGCCCAGGAAGAGAGTGCCGCCAGCGAGGAACGCCAGAGTGCCCGGTTCCGGCGTGCCCACGGCTGCTTCTGCAAAGCCTGCCACGCGGATCAAATCTCCTTCCGGGCTGCTGGTGATCTGAATCGCCTTGATGCTCGCGCCGGAGGACAGACCGAAGGCACTCAAATCTACCGGTGTGACAAATAACGTCGCTCCGAATGGACCGCCGCCACCATAGAAATAAGAGGCCCCAACACCTGTACTAACTCCCAATCCCGGGCCAAACGCGATGGCCGGTGTGAAGGTAACACCGTCGGTTGATACTGCCAGATCGAATGTATCGTTCGTGCTAAAGCGCGCGCTGACAATTCCCAAGTCATCTCCACTGTCATTGGAAATGGGAGTGTTGTAGCCGATCGTGTAGATAGTACCGGAACCGCCCAGGCCGATGTTCGCGATACCAGTGTCGAAGTTGGCGCCCGTCAAGGCACCAGGCGTCCCCGGGTTTACGTTCACGATGTTTAACCAGTTGGCGTTTCGGAACGTGCCCCCATCGCTCTCGCCGAGCGTATTGCCGAACTCCGCATCGTTGAAGGTGAACCCTCCGAGCGCGATGGTGCCTGCCAGGCCAGGCGCAGCGTGGACAAGAAAGAATCCCAGCAGAGACGCACCAAGCGCTAGTCGATTTCGCCGTAGTCTCATGAATGAAGGCCCCTCCTCCTGGGGCGCTCAAATTGTAAGCGCAACTTTCTTCAGGAAATCGTCAGGAGAACCCTTCAGGTACGAAGCGGACGTTCACAAACTCACTAACAACTAACTGTTCCGTTCAAGTTATGCCACTTACAGTTCCGCGGTCTCGCGATCTGTAAGATTTCGCACTTTTTCTTATTCGCGGGGCAGGGCCCCGGAGGAACGCCTGCCCACCTGGATTGCGCACGGCTAGTCAGAAGCTGGAGCGAGCAGCGGCGGGAACAATCGCAACACCGTTGATGGCGGCGTCGATATTGACCACGGAGGGATGCGTGAGATTGCCGTCTTCGTCGATGGTGAAGATGCTCAGGTGGGAGCCGGAGCCCGCGCCATCGATCACGGCGAGCATGCCGGAGGCAGCGGCGATATCGGTGGGGGCGCCGTTGAACGAGGCGGCCACGGCGAGGTCCTGCACGATTTTCTGTCCGTAGACGGCATAGCGGGAGACCGACATGCTGGGCGAGTTCGCGGAGTAGAGGAACGGTCCGGCCAGGGCAACCCAGCAGGGCGCATGCTGCGTGCCGGAAGGCGTTGTGGTGAGGACAGAACTATTGCGCACGAGGCTGATCTCATCGGCATGGGCGATGGTGACGTAGGCATTGTTGCCGCGAGTGACGAGGCCGAAGGGGGTATCCACGTTGGACGGAATCTGCATGACCAGCGCGGGCATCCCGTAGACCGCGCCGTCGCCCAACAGGCTGACGGTCTCGATGACGTTGCTCTTTTCTGTAATCACCACCGAATCGGGAAGCACGCCGACCTGGGCAGCGCTGCCGTCAGACTTCAGAAGATTCACCATGCCGTCCGGATTCGGGTCAATGCGGCGGCCGAAGATGAGGTGAGATTCCACCATGGTGGTCCCGAGGATATAGAGATGGCCCTGACCGAAGGCAACGGAAACCGGGCTGGAGGCGGCGGGGACGGTCTGGCTCATGACGAGGCGGCCACGGCCGCTGTCAAAAATGGTGACGGACTGCGATCCGAAATTGACAACGGCTACGAGATCGGAGGTCGCCGCGATGCCTCCCGCGTTGCCGCTGACACCGCCCTTGCCGCCGGTGGCCAGTGTCTGTAACGGATGGCCGGAAGCGTCGTAGACCAAGAGCTGATTCTGAACGGCATTGGTCGCGGTAACGACCAGGGGTCCGGCGGCGAAGGCCAGCGGCGCCACGAGCGATAGCAGAAGGGAACGTCGAAAGGTTTTCATGTTTGCTCCTCGTGTGGTGCTTCGGAGGTTCGGCACGGAAAGTTACGGTCTGGAAAAAATTAAGTAACTTTGCGGCAGGCGGCGGCGAATGTGAATATAGAATGAGCTGTACTTACCGCCTGCGTGCACGAAGAGACCAGCCTCGAAGCGTTAATGATCCGCTATCAGCGGGGGGAAGCGGTCGCGGCCGCGGAACTCGTGCGGCGCGCGAGTCCGCCGTTGCACCGCTATTTCCTGGCCCAGATGGCGAGCCGGCGCCATGCGGACGATCTGCTGCAGGAGACGTGGCTGCGGGTCCACGAAGCGCGGCACACCTACCGGGGCGGTGAACCCCTGCTCCCCTGGCTCTACGCAATCGCACGGTACACGCGCGTAGACCATTACCGGAAGGCGAGCCGCACGGAGTTCCGCGAGCAGCAGGTGGAGGAACTCCCGGAGGTGGCGGAACCGGCGCGAGGAACCGGGCTTCCCGACCTCCAGTCGCTGCTGGCGGTACTCCCGGAGAGCCAGCGCGAGGTGGTCGCGATGCTAAAGTTATCGGAAATGTCGCTGGAAGAGGTAGCGCGAGCGACGTCGTCGAGCGTCGGGTCGGTGAAGCAGAAGGCGCACCGCGCTTATGAAAAGCTGCGGGAGCAGTTGGCCGGCATGGGGTTCGGCCGGCGGGCGGGAGAGGCCGGATGAGAGACGGCGACATCGACAACATCCTCAATGCGGCCGCCGGGCGCGACCAGGTGGATGCCGCACTGGTCGATCGCATCGCGCAAACTCTCGGGGCCTCGGCGCGGCCGGTGCGTCCGCTGCCCGGGCGGCGCGCGGTGTGGACCGGGCTGTTCGTGGTGTGCGCGGCGGTGGGGTGCGCAGCAGCGGCCCTGCTGGGGATCCACGGACTTCCGAAGATGAGCACGGGGCAGGCAATATCGATCTTCGGAGCATTGTGCGGGCTCATCGCCCTGGCGGCAGCGGCCTGCATCGAGCAGATGACGCCCGGTGGACGGCGGCATTTTCCGGCGGGGTGGAGCATCGCCGGCGGATGCATCGTGCTGGCGGCGCTCTTCTCCGCGGCATTCGACGATCGCGAAATCGTGAACTTCGTTCAGGCCGGGCTGGTGTGTCTGAAAGCCGGGGTCGCGGTGGCGATTCCGGCGGCCCTCGGCGGTTGGCTGCTGCTACGGCGCGGCTATTTCGTGACGCCGGTGGCGGCGGGTGCGATCGTGGGTACACTGGGCGGCCTCGCGGGCATCACGATGCTCGAACTGCACTGCCCGAACTTCGAGGTGCTGCACGTGATGGTCTGGCACACGGCCGTCCTGCCGGCCAGCGCCCTGCTCGGCGCGTTCGTGGCGCGGATCCGCCTCAGCGGGTCAAAGGCGTCACGACGAAGCTCTTGATTTCCACGTAGCTGTGATCGCCCTGGATGATGAAGGGGCCAGGCTTGCCTTCGTCGGCGTTATCGGCGATGGCGGTGAGGCCGTCGACGTGGACCTTGTTCAGTACCAGCTTCCCATTGTGAACGACAGTGAGAGTGCGGCCGACCAGGCGGATGTCGTAGGACTGCCACTCGCCGGCCGGCTTGCTGGCATTGACGGCAGGTGCGATGCGGCTATAGAGAGCGCCGGCGCCGTGAGTGTTGGGCGGGCGGCCGTAGTCGTCGAGGATCTGCACTTCGTAGCGGCCGCGCAGGCCGATGCCGCTATTGGAATGCTCGACGATCCGGAAATCGACATGGAGCTTGAAGTTCCAGAAGCTGCGCTCGGAAACGATGTCGGTGGTGGGGGGCGCATTGCGAAGGACGCCGTCCTCGACGGTCCATTTCACGGGGACGTCAGGCACAAGGGCCTTCCACCCCGAGAGGTCCTTGCCGTTGAAGAGCTGGATGGCCTTGCCTTCCTTCCACGAGCCGTCGTCTTTCTCGTCGATGACGGGGGCGCGGACGCCGGTCCACTTCAGGGGCGCGTCGGAACGGCCTTCGAGGGTGTAGGCGCCTTCGAGCTTGCCGCCGGAGAGGCGCGCGGTGTAGACACGGGTGGGGTCCGGATCCTTGCCCTGGCGCTGCGGAGGTGTAAAGGTGAAGCGGAGCTCGCCGTCATGAAGCGTCATGCTGGTGATGATGTTGCGGTCGCCTCCGTAAGCGCTGACGAAGGAGCCGGAGGCGCTGGCGGTGCCGACGCCCGTCAGTTCGACCCACCAGGCACGCGGGCGTGGCTGGGTGTGGACGGTGATATCCCACCGGCCGTTGAAATCGGAGTCCGCGGCAACTGCGGCGGAAGCGAGACAGAGGACGAGAGCTAGGGTGCGCATACTTGGCGAATACAAAATACCATGGCGCATCGGATGGTGGGCAAGCCGGGATGCCCGCCCGACTAAAATAGGAAGTGGAGAACAGATTTTGAAAAAAGCGTTGTGGCTGTTGCTGGCGGTGCTGGTGGCAGCGGTAATCGGCTGGGGGATTCTGCGGAAGAGCGCGCCGCCGCGCGTTCGGTTCGCTCGCGCCAGGATGGACGCGCTGGTGAGTACGCTCCCCACCAATGGGAAAGTCGAACCGTTCTCGTGGCAGGCGGTCCGCGCTGAGTCGGACGGGCTGGTTTCCAAGGTCGACGTGACCGAAGGACAGTACGTCGCCAAGGGTGCGGTCCTCGCCACTCTGAGCGATCCTTCCCTTCAGGCCGATATCGAAGCGGCCGAGGCCAAGCTCTCCGAAGCGCGCGCCGGTCTGGCGGCTCTCGAATCCGGCGGCCGGCCCTCCGAGGTGGTCGACCTCAACAACCGCATCGAACGCGACCGCTACGACCTTCTGCATGCCACCGCCGAGTACCATTCCCTGCAGCGCCTGGCCGATAAGCAGGCAGCCACACGGGTCGACGTGCAAGCGGCGGCCGACCGCGTGCGGCAGCTCGAAATGGAAATCCAGGGCCTCGAAAAGCGCCGCGATTCGCTGGTCGCCAAGTCCGACGTTACGGCCGCGCAAGCTCGCCTGCAGGATACCGAGGTGGCGCTTAAGCTGGCCCGGGAACGCGGCACCCGCAACGTGTTGCGCTCGCCGCTGTCGGGGTTCATCTACGGACTCGCGGTCCGGCCGGGCGCGTACGTCAACGCCGGCGACCTGATCGCCAACGTGGGCCAGCTCGCCCGGCTGCACGTGCGGGTGTACGTGGATGAGCCGGAACTCGGGCGTGTGGCGGTGGGCCAGCCCGTCACGATCACGTGGCAGGCGCTGCCGGGGCGCACGTGGCAGGGCGAGGTGGAGCGAAAACCCACCTCCATCCAAGCGCTCGGCTCGCGGCAGGTGGGCGAGGTAGTGTGCACCATCGAGAATCCGGGCCGCGACCTGATACCGGGGACGAATGTCGATGCGGAGATCCGCACGGCGTCCATCGCGAACGCCCTGGTGATTCCGCGGGAATCGCTGCGGCACGATGCGGGCGGCGACTACGTTTTCACCCTCAAGGGTGATGAACTGGAACGCCGGGCGGTCCGGACCGGCATCTCGAGCATCGCGCGGGTACAGGTCTCCGAAGGGCTGGCAACCGGCGATCCGGTGGCACTCCCGGCCGATATTCCGCTCGAAGCCGGCGCCCGGGTCACCCCTGTACTCTAAATTCGACTACTTGCGGTGACGGACCGAATTGGGTAACGATACATCTTCATGGCTTCGAAAGGTTCCCCCCAAGCGGCTGCCGCGCCGGACAAATATGTCTGGTACAAATCGCTAACCGGATATCAATGGTTCGTCGTAGCGGTGGCGGCCGGCGGTTGGATGTTCGACACCATGGCGCAGCAGCTTTTCAACCTCGCCAGGGTGGCGGCGCTGCGCGAGCTGATGGGCGGGCACGCTTCGGCCGGAGAGATCTCCGAACAGGCGGGCTACGCCACCATGGTCTTCATGATCGGCTGGGCGATCGGCGGCGTGCTCTTCGGCGTGATGGGAGATCGCATCGGCCGCAAGAAGACCATCATCGCGACGATCCTTTCGTACAGCATCTTTACGGGCCTGAGCTTCTTTGCAACCAGCGTTTGGGACTTCAATGTATATCGATTCCTGTGCGGGCTGGGTGTTGGCGGCCAGTTCGCGGTGGGAGTGGCACTGGTGGCGGAGGTGGTGCCGGAGCGCGCTCGCCCGTATACGCTCGGGCTGGTGCAGGCCTGTTCGGCGCTCGGTAACATGATCGCGGCGATGACCGGGATCTTCGTCGGCTACATTCAACAGTCGGGGACGATCGCCGGGGCCTGGCGCTGGGAATTCCTGGCGGGCGCCGCCCCTGCTCCCCTCGCGCTGATCGTCTTCAAGAAACTGAAAGAGCCGGAGCAGTGGCTCAAGGCGCGCGCCGAAAAGAAGAAGCTGGGCTCGTTCAAAGAGCTGCTTTCCGACCCGCGCTGGAGCCGCAACGCCTATGTAGGGCTGGCGCTCGCCTTCGCGGGAGTGGTGGGACTGTGGGGCATCGGCTTCTTCAGTTACGACCTGCTGCGACCCGTGCTGGAGCGGACCTTCCGCGCCGAGGGACTGAGCGGCGCCGCACTCGCGGGCAAGACCACTACGTGGATCGGGATCACGTCGCTGCTGCAGAATTTCGGAGCGTTCTTCGGGGTGAACGCATTCACCTGGCTGACGCAGCGGACGAACCGTCGCCGTGCCTTCGCCATCAGCTTCGTGGCTGCCATGTTCATGACGGCGTACACGTTCTGGAACCTGAAGAGTTTGACGGATATTTTCTGGATGATCCCGCTGATGGGCTTCGCCCAACTGGCCCTGTTCGGCGGCTACGCCATCTATCTTCCGGAGCTGTTTCCGACGCGCCTGCGCAGTACCGGCACCAGCTTCTGCTATAACGTGGGACGCCTGGTGGCGGCTTCCGGACCGCTGACGCTCGGCATGCTGACCAACCGCGTTTTCGCGGGTCATGCGGAACCGATGCGCTACGCCGGAGTCACGATGTGCCTGGTCTTCCTGGTAGGACTGGCGGCGCTGCCGTTCGCCCCGGAGACCAAGGACCGTCCACTGCCGGAATAAGAAGAGACATATGGCACCTGCGCCCGGATCGCTCTTTGCCGGCCGGTTCGAAATCGAATCGGAGCTCGGCCACGGTGCTTTCGGCACCACCTATTTGGCCCGCGACCAGTTCCGCCGCCAGAGCGTGGTGCTGAAACTCTTCGCCTCCGCCGACCCGGAGATGCAGGAGGCAGCGAGCGCGGAAACCACCATCAGCAAAGCTTTGCAGCATCCCAACGTGGTGGCGGTGCTCGATGGCGGAGTCGCCGACGGACGCGTATACGTCGTACGGGAATGGGTGGAGGGAGCGACGCTCGACCGCGTCCTGAATGCCGGCTTGCCCTCCCTGCAGGAGACCGTAGCGGCGGCGCGCGGGATCGCGGGCGCCCTTCAAGCGGCGCACGCCCAAGGCATCATTCACCGCGATCTGAAGCCGGCGAACGTGCTGGTCCCCGGATGGCCGCAGGCGCCGGACTACACGAAAGTGCGGCTGCTCGACTTCGGAGTCGCGGGAGTGCTCAAGCCTGCCACGCAAGCCACACAGGCCGGCATGATCTTCGGCACGCCGATGTACATGTCGCCGGAGCAGGCGCTGGGCGGGCCGCAAACCACGGCTACCGATGTCTACGCGTTCGGCCTGCTGCTGTTCGAGATGCTGACCGGCCAGCCGGCACATGGCGGCTCGGACCTGGTCGCTCTGTTCCGCTCGATTCTAAACGATCCGCCGCCTTCGCTCCCGCCGACCGTGCCGGAATCGCTGTCGGTATTGATTGCGCAATGTCTGGGCCGGGAGCCGAAGGATCGTCCGACTCTCGAGCGGGTGCTCGCGGTTCTCTCGGGACCGCCCGCGGTAGATCATAAGCTCATCGTTCCCACGGTGGTCAGGCTGCCGGAGCCGAGGGCTGCGAGAAGCCCGGTGTGGGCCGCGATTTCAATAGGTCTGGCGGTCTTCGCGGCGCTGCTCATTGGCTTCATGCTGTTGACGAAACACCCGGCCCCGGCCGCAACTGCCGTGCCCTTCCCCGCGGTCTTCGGCGGAGTGTTTATGACCGGCATCGGGATCGGCGCCGGCTTCTGGATCCGCGGACTTTTGGGCCGCTCGCCCTCGGAACTGCGGTCCGAGGCGTTCAGCCTGGCACTCGATGCCGGGCAGCGCACGGACATGACGGCGACGATCGCCATGAAGGTCACCGACCTGGTGGGGCGGCTGCACCAGATCGACCAGCAGATTCTGGCAGGGACCGTCGCCCTGATGCTGCAGGAGTACCAGACATCCTCGGAAGGCAAAGACCGGCAGGCGGCGTTGATGAACGTGGTCTCCCTGTCCGAGAAGCTAGGCCAGCGGCTTTCGCCATGGTACGTCCGAAATAAGGATGTCATCGCAACCCTGGTGGCGGTGGTGGGCGCGGTTTCAGGCCTGCTGACCGCGTATAACGGCCTGCGGCACCACTAGTCCGCGGAAGTCGTACTGGTACACTGGCATCAGGAATGGCAGCCAACGCCTTCACAGCCGCAAATCTGAACGAACTGGCCGATCACCGCGGCATCCGCGAGTGTCTGCAATGGTTCACGCGCGAACGGCAGTGGCTCAACGAGCAGCACCTGCAGTTCTGCCGCATTCCCGCGCCTACTTTTCTGGAGCAGGAACGTGCCGCCTGGTTCCTCGAGCAGTTCCGCTCCTTCGGGTGGGAGGCTTCGATCGACCGCGCCGGCAACGTGATCGCGGTGGAGGGCGAGGCGCCTTACGTGGCCCTCACGGCCCACCTGGATACGGTCCTGCCGGCGCGCCTGAAGGACGATATTTCCATCGATGGCGATGGCCGCTTCCGCGGACCCGGCGTCTCCGATAACGGTGCGGGGCTGGCTGCCTTGCTGGCGGTGGCGCGCGTCCGGAAGTTGGGCGCGCCATTGCCCGAGCTTTCCCGCGGGTTGCTGCTGGTAGCGAACGTGGGGGAGGAAGGCGAGGGCAACCTGATCGGCATGCGGCACCTTTGCCGGCAGCCGCCCTACGCGCGCAAGATCGAATCCTTCGTGGTGGTGGACGGCGCCGGCACCGACCACATCACCACCCGTGGACTGGGGAGCCGCCGCTTCGAAGTGACCTTCACGGGCCCGGGCGGCCATAGTTGGAGCGATTACGGCGTGGGTAATCCGCTCCACGCGCTGTGCCGGGCAGTCACGTTTTTCACCGATACGCGTATCGAAGGCAATCCGAAATCGGCGGTGAATGTCGGCCTGATCGAGGGAGGCTCGGGAGTCAACGCGATCGCGCAGGCAGCACGCGCCAAGGTAGATATCCGCTCGGAATCGAACGAGAAGATCGACCAGTTGGTGGAAGTGCTGGCGGAGGCGGTGGAGCGCGCCAGAGAGCTCGAAAACCAGCGAGCCACGGCGGGCAAGGTGGCGGCGAAGCTGCGCGAGATCGGCGCACGGCCGGCCGCGGCGCTGCCCGAATCGGCCGCGCTGCTGCAGTGCCTGCGGGCGGTGGATGCGCACCTGGGCATCCGGTCGCACTTCGACACCTCGTCCACCGATGCGAACATTCCGCTGTCGCTCGGAATTCCGGCGGTGGCGATCGGCGCGGGCGGCATCGGCGGCGGGGCGCATACCACGCAGGAATGGTACCGGCCGGAAGGGCGCGACCTGGCGCTCAAGCGAATCTTCCTTACGCTTCTCCTCCTGATGCGCGGCTCCGACGATTCCGGGGGCCCCGGTAAGTGACGCGCCGCAAGGCGGACCTGGCGCTCTTCTTCAACGTGGTCGTCTGGGGCTCGACCTTCGTACTGGTGAAGACGGCGCTGGCCGATATCTCGCCGTTGCTGTTCCTGGCCCTGCGCTTCTCGCTGGCCGGCGCAGTGTTGCTGGTGCTGTTTCGGCCGAATGTGAAGTTTCGTGCCGAGGCGAAATCGCTGGCGGCGGGCGGACTCATAGGGTGCTTTCTGTACAGTGGATTCCTGTTCCAGACCCTCGGCCTGCGGCTTACCAGCGCCCCCAAATCGGCATTTCTCACCGGCCTGAGTTCGCTGATGGTACCTTTGCTCACGCGGCTCGTCTATAGGACTAGACCCCAGCTTTCGGAAGTAGCTGGAGTTATGGTGGCTACGGTGGGACTCGGCCTGATGACCCTCAACGGCGATATCTGGTCGATCAGCCGGGGCGACGCGCTGACTCTGTTGGGCGCCCTGGCCTTTGCCGCGCATATTGTGACCCTGGGCCACTTTTCGGAGCGCATGAACTTCGAACTGTTGTCGATTGCCCAGGTTGCCGCCGCCGCGCTGTTGGCTCTGTCACTTTTCGGCTGGGCGGAGACGCCACATCTGGTCTGGCGCCCGGCGGTCATCTACGCCATACTGATTACAGGAATTTTTGCGACTGCCCTGGCGTTTACGATTCAGTCCTGGGCTCAACAGTACACCACTGCGACCAGAACGGCTCTGATTTTCATGCTGGAACCGGTCATCGCGTGGATTACGTCGTATCTGTTGGTGGGTGAGGGTCTTTCCGGACGCGCTGCCGTGGGCGCTGTCCTCATCCTGGGCGGAGTGATGTTGGTGGAGGTGAAACCATGGAATCCCCGGCCACATCCATCTAATTAGCAATCGCGGCGGGCGAGGTATTCCAGCCCGGCCGCCAACATGTGTAGGAGTATAGAGCTTCCATGAGTTTTCGAGATCAGTTGCGCACGCAGAAGCTGCTTTCGTTCACGCTCGTTCTATTCACGCTGTCGGTCGGTATCGTGATCGGTACCCTGGTGAGTTCGGGCGTAAAGGCAGCGAAAGATAATCCGGTGGCTCCTGGCGCGATGCCGCTCCAGATCCCCAACCCGGTGGAACTGTCGAGCACTTTCAGCCAGATTGCCAAGCAGGTCGAACCTACCGTGGTGAACATCTCCACCACTTACAACCCGAAGCCCGAACGACAGTCGCGCAGCCGCCGCCAGGCGCAGCCCGACGACGGCGACCAGGGCGATTCCGGCGGGATGGACGATTTCCTTTACCGCTTTTTCGGCGGCAACCCGTTCGGCAACTCGCCGCAAATGTCGCAGCGCGGCTCGGCTCTCGGTTCGGGCGTGGTGGTCGATAAGGCCGGCTACATCCTGACCAACAATCACGTGGTCGACAAGGCCGACCGCATCCAGGTGAAGTTCAACGACGATCCGACCGAATACGACGCCAAGGTGGTGGGCGTGGACGCTCCCACGGACCTGGCGGTGATTCGGGTGGAAGGCAAGTCGAACCTGATTCCGGCGAAGATCGGCAACTCGGACGCGGTCCAGGTCGGCGACTGGTGCATGGCGATCGGCTCGCCCTTCGGCTTCCAGGCGACCGTGACCGCGGGCATCGTCAGCGCGAAAGAGCGCGACATCCCTGGCGACACCTCGCAGTTCCAGCACTTCCTGCAGACCGACGCCGCCATCAACCCCGGCAATTCGGGCGGTCCTCTGCTCAACATCCGCGGTGAAGTGATCGGCATCAACACGGCGATCGCGTCGCGTTCGGGCGGCTATCAGGGAATCGGCTTCGCGCTGCCGATCAACACCGCGGCGCAGGTCTATAACTCGATCATCAAGAACGGTAAGGTAACGCGCGGCTCGATCGGCATCACGTTCGACGCCAGCGCCGAGCGCGCCCGGGCGCTGCTCAAGGCCTACCATGCGACCGAAGGCGTTTTCGTGCAGGATGTGGCCGAAGGCGGACCGGCGGAGAAGGCTGGCCTGAAGCCGGGCGACATCATCGTCGCGGTGAACGGCAAGCCGGTGCATGACGGAACCGAACTGGTCAATATCGTGACTGCCACGCCGGTGGGCACCGCGCTCGATCTGGCGGTCCTCCGCAACGGCGCGCACCAGGACTACAAGGTGACGGTGGGCGACCTCGCCCAGATCTTCCCGGATCGCTTCGGCGCTCCGGAGGACCAGTCCGCCAGCCCCTCCGCCGGAGGCGCCACGAGCTTCGGCATGCAGATCCAGAATCTGTCCGCCCAGCAGCGGCAGACCATGGGCATCAAGGAGA
Organism: Terriglobia bacterium; assembly: GCA_963796675.1. Taxonomy (GTDB): domain Bacteria; phylum Acidobacteriota; class Terriglobia; order Bryobacterales; family Bryobacteraceae; genus CAWCDJ01. Next base: position 499,272 of record CAWCMS010000002.1, on the reverse strand, counting down.
CAGCCGGCGTTCTCGTCACATCGGTGGAGCCCAACTCGTTTGCCGAGGATATCGGCCTGCAGCAGGGCGATGTTCTGCTGACGATCAATCAGCAGCCGATCAACTCGACCGCGGACGTGATGAGCGCCAAGGCCAAGTTGAAGCCGGGCGATGCGGTTGCGTTCCGCGTGCTCAGCAAAAACGGCAACACGTGGACGTCCAGCTTCCTCGCGGGGACGATCCCCTCCAACGCGAAGTAGCCTCATCGAGAGGGTGGGCCGGCTGGAAGGCCTGCCCGCCCTTTCCCTTCCCTGTTAAACTAGAAGTTCCCGATGAGAAGGTTCGCGTACCTCGCCGTAATTGCGATTTTTCTGGTGCTCGATTGGAGCGCCGGGGCTGCCGTGGCTGTCAGCAAGAAGGGGCCGGCGAAGAAAGCCTCCGCTACTCAGAAGAAAGCCTCCCACCGCACCTCCACGGCCCACAAGAGCACTGCGTCGACGCATAAGCGTATCTCGCCTTCCCGAAAGAGCACGACAGCGTCCCGCAAGAGGACCTCTTCCAAGCGCCGCACCGCCACCACGTGGCGCAACCGCCAGACGGCTCCTACGCCGGAGCGCTACAAGGAGATTCAGGCCGCGCTGGTTTCCCGGGGATTCCTCGATGGCGAAGCGGCGAACGGCTCCTGGGGCGCCTCGTCGGTGGAAGCGCTCAAGCGCTTCCAGACTTCGCAAAACATCGACGCCAACGGAAAGATCAACTCGCTCTCGCTCATCGCACTGGGACTTGGTCCGAAGCGGGAAGCGGCCGCGAAGCCACAGGCCGCGCCGGCTCCTGAACAGCACCCGGACGCGTCTCACGATCGCTAAGCAGCTCCTACCAGCCCCGACCAGATCAGATCGAGCAGGAAGTCCGCCTCCTCCGCGGGCGTGCCGCTGGTTTCCCCGATCAATCTCCGCTGAACCGAGCCGCGCGTCATATCAACAATGGCCCAGGACACTTTTTCGGCCGAGATGGCGCGAACCGAGCCCTGCCGCTGCGAGGCTTGGATCTCCGCGGTCAGGCGGAGGGCCGGCTCCTTCAGCAGCGCGTTGTACTGCTTCCGCGTGAACGAATATCCGGACGCCGTATCCATAATGCGGAACAGTTCGCGCTTGGCATCGGCATGCTCGATCCGGGCAAGCGCAAAAGCGCGGATCTTCCCGCGAAGGCCGTCCGCGGCGTCGATGCGCTGCAGAGTGTCCGTCTTGAGGGCCTCCATATCGTGCTCGAGGACCGCCTTGAACAGTTCCCGTTTGGACTGAAAGTAAAGATACACCGTGCCCTTGGCGAGGCCCGCCTCTTTGGCGATCTCGTCTACGATGCCGCCGGCGAAGCCTTTGCGCGCGAAGACCGTGCGGGCCGCCTTCAGGATCTCCTGCCGCCGGAAATCGGCCACCACCTGCTGTTTGGTTTTCATCGGTCCACTTCCATGACCATACAGTCTATTATAATGACTATGTAGTCATTATGAACTTCGAATGAGCAGCGCGGCACAATCCGCCGATGCCGGACCCGGGAGTTGGAAGCCTGCCGCCAATCCGTGGATGATCGCGGCCTCGGTGATGACCGCGACCTTCATGGTGGTGCTCGACTCCTCGGTCGCCAACGTCGCGCTGCCCCACATTGCGGGCAACCTCTCGGCATCGACCGACGAAGCCACCTGGGTGCTCACCAGCTACCTGGTCTCCAACGCCATCATGCTTCCCGCCACGAGCTGGGTCACGCGGCGCATTGGACGGAAGCGGCTGCTGATGAGCTCGGTCCTCCTGTTTACGATAGCCTCTCTGCTGTGCGGAATGGCTCCGAGTATGCCGGTTCTGATTCTCGCTCGTGTGCTGCAAGGCATCGGCGGCGGAGGCATGCAGCCGCTGGCACAATCGATTCTGCTCGAGAGCTTCCCTCCCCACCGGCACGGCGTTGCGATGGCGGTCTACGGGGTGGGTGTCGTGGTGGCGCCGGTGATCGGTCCGACGCTCGGCGGGTGGATCACCGACAGCTATTCGTGGCGCTGGATTTTCTACATCAATCTGCCGTTCGGCGTGCTGGCATTGCTGCTGGTCAACGCATTTGTCGAAGACCCTCCCTACATCAAGCAGGCCTTTCGCGGCACCATCGACTATCTGGGTTTCGGTCTGATGGCCCTCTGGCTGGGCACCCTGCAACTGGTGCTCGATAAGGGACAGGAAGCCGACTGGTTCGGCGCCGGCTGGATCTGCTGGGTCACCGCGATCTCCGCCGTGGCGCTGGTCGCCTTCGTGATCCGCGAGTTTTCGCATCGCGACCCGATCGTCGAACTGCGCGTGCTCGGAAATCGCAACTTCAGCGTCGGCACGCTGATTACGGGGGTGTACGGCTTCGTGTTGTACGGCGTCACCGCCATGCTGCCGCTGTTTCTGCAGACGCTGATGGGGTATCCGGCGCTCGATAGCGGACTCGCGGTGAGCCCGCGGGGCATCGGCTCGATGCTATCCATGGCGGTGGCGGGCGTGGCCGCCAACTACGTGGACGGCCGCGCCTTGCTGGCGTTCGGCTTCGGGATTGTCGGGTTTTCGACCCTGATGCTAAGCCACGTCAATTTGGGGATCGCGATGACGTCGGTCGCGGTGCCGAACCTGATCAACGGCTTTGCCACGGGCTTCATCTTCGTTCCGCTCACTACCATGGCAATGGGCAGGCTGCGGAAAGAGGAGATCGGCAACGCGGCGGGGATTTACAACCTGGTACGGAATATCGGCGGCAGCATTGGGATCGCCAGCGTCACGACGCTGCTGGTGCGGAATTCGCAGGTCCACCAGAATTACCTGGTGGCCAACATTTCGAGGCTCAGCCCGGAAGCGGTGGCTACGGTGAACGGACTGCAGGGGTGGCTGGTTCAGGCCGGGTCGGATGCGTGGACGGCTCAGCGGCAGGCGTTGGCCGAAGTCTACGGAATGGTGCAGCAGCAGGCGTCGCTGCTCGCGTATGTCGATAACTTCCGGCTGCTCGGATACCTGGCGCTGCTGTGCATGCCCCTGGCGGTACTGTTCCAAAAGGTGCGGAAAGGATAAGTCCGGCCCCCTCCATTGAAGACGCTCTGGACAACCCGGTTGCCGGCGGCCTAAGTGGGATGAAGACACGGCGCGGGCCTCCCGGCCGGCGCAAGCCAGCCTCTGCCCGTAGGGCAGACTTTAGTCTGCAGCGGGCTTCTGCCCGCCTTGGCTAACTAGACCATTCCACTTCAGTATCATCATTAGACCAAGCGGGTCACTGCACGCAGTGGCCCGCTATAATGGACAGAGTATGTGGCAAAGACTGTTGTGTAGTGTTGTCTTGGCCCTCGTGTGTGCCATCCCCGTTGCACCACAAGATGCCCTCGTTGTGCCGCTGAGCAGCGAGGAGTCCGCACATGCACGTGAACTGTACCAGCGCATGGTGGCCGCGCAAGCAGAGTGGAATAAATACAAAGACGAAATTAGAGCTAAATATGGTCCAACTCTCGCCAATGAGGTTCCGGAGTCGAAGCGTATTCGCCTGAACGTACAAGGCCCAGGAGGGGGACTAGTTCCATCTGATATCATGATGCCAACCGAGTGGTTTGAGGGCATTGAGTTCACAACCGATTTTCGGTTTGCGGTGCCGAAACGGAACAAGAGGTAAGACCGTCAGAAATCAACGCAAACGACGTCGCGGCTCTGTGCCCACAGAGGCGCGACCGTCAGGGAGCGCGTACGAAAGGGCGAGAAACGCCGGTTGCTCAGAAGGACGTTCCCGGAATTGCGGTACCAGCGTTGAGCCGTTCAAATCGGTATCGGTGAAGCCGAAAACGAAGAACTGGTTGTTGCCGGAGTTGCGGTTCGGGTCGAAGTTATCCGAGCGACCGGTGAAGAAGTGCAGCAAAAGATTATTGAGGCGGGGAACGCCGGAGCCGACGCCCAAACCCGCGCCGTTACCATAGACCAGGGGAGTCAGGCTCCATCAGCAAAGTCGTAGAACGCAGTGTCGGGGTCAGGGTGTATGGCAGGCCGGAGCCGGTCGTGTTGGGTTCCAGGTCCATCGTAACGGTGTGGAACCGGTTGATATAACTTACGGTAGTGTCGACGGCGGCATTGAAAGTGGCGGCGTTGGGACCACGATCCGGAAGAGCGAGGAACGTATTGCCGGATGCGTAGGCGAGACCAGATCCCAGACCGCCCAGCAGATTCGCGGGTGCGCCATTCTCCAGCGCATAAGTAAGACCGGAAAGATCGGCGTTGGCGCCGGCTCGGGATTGAGTGAGCGTCCCCACGGCCAGCAGAGTGGGTTGCGCCAGGGCCTCTACTGCAGTCAATCCGAGAGCAGCGGTGAACAGGACGACACGAGTCGTAAATTGCTTCACGGCTAAGTTTCTCCAGGGAGTTTAAGTAGACAGCAACGCTATGATACGGAGGCACACCTGGAGGGTCAAATGAATCTTCTATTACAAAGACCCTGCTGTTTCAGCGGCTTCCGGCGGGCCGATCCACCTACCGCTTCCAGACGATTTCGCCGTTGACGACCGTAGCCATCGGGCCGCCGCGGAACCGTTTGCCGTCAAACGGCGTGTTCCGGCTGCGGGAATGCGACTGGTTCACATCGTAGGTCCACTCGACGTCCGTACTGAAGATCGTCACGTCGCCAGGCGCACCCGGAGCCAGTGTTCCCCGCCCCAGCCGCATCACGGATTCGGGGCCCGTCGTGAACAGCTCAACCATGCGGACGAGCGAAATTTTGCCCTTTGTCAACAGTTCTTCGATGGCGAGCCCGACGGCCGTTTCGAAGCCGATGATGCCGAAGGGACAGCGCTCGAACTCCTGCATCTTTTCGCTGCCGGGATGCGGAGCGTGGTCGGTCGCGATGGCGCTGATCGTGCCGGCGGCGATCCCGTCCACCACCGCGCTGCGATGGCAGCCGGAACGCAGCGGCGGTTTCATCTTATAGTTGCTGTCATAGGAGACCATTTCGCTGTCGCTCAGCGCGAAATGATGGGGTGTGGCCTCGCAGCTCACCGGCAGGCCGGCGCGCCGCGCGTAGTCCACCATCGCTACAGCGTTGCGGGTCGAAATATGCGCCACGTGATAGCGCGCTCCGGTCAACTCTGCGAGTACCAGGTCACGCGCGACCATCACGTCTTCCGATGCCGCCGGAATGCCGCGCAGGCCCCAGCGCACCGACTGCAAGCCCTCGTGCATATCACCGCCGGCACTCAGATTCAGATCCTCGCAGTGCTGGATGATCGGCAAATCGTACGACTTGGCGAACTCCATGGCGCGGCGCATGACGCGAGCGTTCATCACCGGCAGGCCATCGTCGGAGATCGCCACCGCGCCGGCCGCCTTCATGGCGCCGATCGCGGCCAGTTCCTCACCACCGCTGCCCTTGGTGATGGCGCCAATCGGATACACGTTCACTACCGCGTTCCGGCGCGCCTTCTCCACGATGTAGCTGGTGACGGTGGCGCTGTCGTTCACGGGCTTCGTGTTCGGCATGCAGCAGATGGTTGTAAAACCGCCCGCCGCCGCCGCCCGCGCCCCGCTCTCGATCGTCTCGGCATGCTCGAACCCCGGTTCGCGCAGGTGGACGTGCATATCGATGAATCCCGGCGCCACAATCATCCCCGTGGCATCGAAGACCTCGGCCTTGGGCGACGACAGATTCGGAGCTACTCCGGCGATGCGGCCTTCCACGATCAGCACGTCCGCTACGCGGTCCGTGTTCGATGCCGGGTCGATCACCCGTCCGTTCCTGATGACGATCGCCATGGCCTACCCAACCACCCTTTCGAGCACCGCCATCCGGACAGCGATGCCGTTCTCCACCTGGTTCAGGATGACCGAGCGCTGGAAATCCGCCACCTCGCTCGAAAGCTCGCGGCCGCGATTGATCGGCCCCGGATGCATCACGATCGCATCCGGCTTGGCGAGGTCCATGTGCTCCAGGCGCAGGCCGTAGAAGCGGAAGTATTCGCTCGCGGGGAACGCCGCCTCGTGCTGCCGTTCGAGCTGTACGCGCAGCATCATGATCACGTCGGCGTCGCGGATGGCTTCGCCGATATCGGTGGTCAGCCGCACGCCGGGCGCGAGCTGCGCGAGTTCCACCGGCAGCAGCGATGCCGGTCCGCAGAGCACAATATCGACGCCGAATTTCGAGAGCAGATGGACGTTCGAGCGTGCCACGCGGCTGTGCGCGATGTCGCCGATGATCGCCACCTTGAGGCCTTCGAGAGAAGCGCGCCGATCGAGAATCGTGCGCGCGTCAAGCAGCGCCTGGGTGGGATGCTCGTGCGTACCGTCGCCCGCATTGATGATGGGGGTCTCGAGATGGCGCGCCAGAAAATGCGGCGCTCCCGAGGCCGAATGACGCATCACGATGGCATCCGGCCGCATGGCCGCGAGCGTGTTAAGCGTATCGACCAGCGATTCGCCCTTGGAAACACTCGACCCGGAGGCCGTGATGGAGACCGCGTCGGCGCCCATGCGCTTGGCAGCGATCTCGAAGCTGGTCCTGGTGCGCGTGGAAGCTTCGTAAAACAGGTTCACGATCATCTTCCCGCGAAGCGTGTCCAGTTTTTTCAACGACTGGCTCTGTAACGGTTGGAAATCCTTGGCGCGCGCCAGGATGGCTTCGATCTCGGCGCGGTCCAGCTCTTCGATTCCGAGCAGTCCGGCTGGCATGTTGTCTTCTATGCGGATTCGCCCGCAGCAATCCGTTCCACGAGCAGAACTTTTTCCATACCATCGATCTCCTGGAACTTCACTTCGATGATTTCGAGATCGCTGGTCTGCACCTTGCGCCCGATAAAGCGCGCCTCGATCGGCAATTCGCGGTGTCCGCGATCGATCAGCACCAGCAGTTGAACCCGTGCCGGCCGCCCGTGATCGAACAGGGCATCGAGCGCGGCGCGGATCGTGCGCCCCGTGTAGAGGACGTCGTCCATCAGGATGATGTCCTTTCCACCGACGTCGAACTGGATATCGGTGGAGCTGACGATCGGTTTGATATCGACGGTGCTCAGGTCGTCGCGGTAGAGATTGATATCCAGAATCCCCACCGGGATCTCGCGGTTTTCGAGAGATTCGATCTTCTTCGCAAGCCGCTGCGCCATCGGTACCCCGCGCCGGCGGATGCCGATAAACGCTAGCTGATCGAGGTCTTTGGTCTTCTCCAGAATCTCATGGGCCAGGCGAACCAGCGTCCGATCGATTTCGGACGCACTCATGAGCTGGGCCTTTTCACGGGTGACGTTCATATCGCTCCGACTGTTCAGGTTAGCATGCGGGGAGAGGGCAGGAGGGCGGCGCCACCCCGCCCGTCAAATGCCCGCGTACCAGGCGTAGCCGCCCTCGGGAGCGGCCGAGCCGAGGCCCTTGCCGAAATGTTTCAGGCTGTCCGTCACCGTGAGCCGGGCAATGAACTTGACGCTTTTGTAGCCAAGCTGGCGAGGCACGCGCATCCGCAGAGGACCACCGAAGGGCGTGGGAAGATCCCCGCCGTTCATGCCGTGGGCGATGACCGTCTGCGGGTGCAGCGCGTCGGCCATGTCGATGCTGTCCCACCAGCCGCGCTCCATCGAGCGGTAGACGACATAACGGGCCTGGGGAGCCGCGCCGACGACATCCAGGATGTGCGCAACCGGCACGCCGGTCCACTCGGCGATGTAGGACCATCCCTCTTCGCACGCCAGGTGGGTGATCTGGCTGCGCCGGGGAAAGCTCTTCAAGTCGCTCAGGCTGAAAGCAGCCGGGCGAGCCACCATGCCGTCCACGGTGAGCCGCCAGCCGGCAAAACCGTCCGCCCGCAGACTGCGGTAAGGCTCGCCCAGTGGCGCGAAAGCGTTCGCAAACGGCGGCTTTGAAATCTGGCTGGGCGCGAATTCGCGCGCCATGGAGTGCCGCGTGAGTATCCGCTGCGCGGCATAGGTTAGCGCCTCACCGGGGCCGTAGAGGCCGCCGGAGTCGGGCGGAATAAGGCCGTAGCGCTCGGCGAGTTTCGTGGCCGCGACCAGTCCCGAAGCGCCCGCGGCAGCGGCTAACCCAGTGGCGAAAAGTTTGCGGCGGGAGATCCGGCTCATATGCGCTCCTTCCCGGCGGTATTACCACCGGTGATCATGGCCCCAACTCTCTTCCGGAAGCCGGCTAGCCAGACCATCGTCAGGTGAACCAAAAGGAAACCCAGCAGAAGAATCGAAACGAAGAAATGGATGGTGCGCGCGGATTGTTGTCCGCCCAGGATCTCGACCGCCCAGGGAAACGCGGAGGCGATCGCCGGAGACATCGCGAGACCCGTCCAGATTACCAGCGGAAACAGCCCGAATATCACCAGCAGATAGGTGAGCCGCTGGACGACATTATACGACCATGGGTTTTCAGGAGCCGCCCGAGTAAGGACAGCCCACAGCCCCTTGCGGGAAAGATCGCCGCCGGCGGGAATCAGGTTCCGGCGGAAGTGCCCGGAGATCAACCCGAAAGTCACGTAGAAGAGGCCCGTCAGCACCACCGCCCAGGCGGATTGGAAATGAAGATACCGGCTCCAGCCGTTCTGATCGGGAAGCACGTAGTGGTAGCCGGTCGGTACCGTGGAACGGGATGCCGGGATGGGCAGCCGGAACAGGGGATGGGTCTTTACATTGCCGGCTTCCCCCCAATAAAAGCGCGGATGGGAGATCACGATCTCCGCCCCGGTTACCAGCAGTGCCAGAAACGCTAGGGCAGCGATCCAATGGGTGACACGAACGGCCGCCGGGTGCCGCCTCGCCCGTGCCCCCTCCTTCGCGGAAACCACGCCCCAAACCGAATCCGCCATGCGGGAGATTCTACCAGTTCATGGGGCCGTTTGCCCGCCCGCGGAAACCCCGGCCCCGAGGACCCCGTCTGACCGATAATGGGAGCGATGGCTACGGAACCCGTCTGTCCGAAGTGCGGAGGAACCGGCTGGATCATCGTGGAACGCGCCGCTGTCTCCGGCGCGGAGGCCTGCGATTGCCGCTTTCAGGGACGCGCCGCCCGCATCGAGGAACGCTCCCAGATTCCTACGCTTTACCGCAACGCTTCGTTCGACAATTTCGCCCTGCCACCCGATAATCCCGTGGCCCGCACGCAGCTTTCGGCCGTCATGGTTGCGGTGCGCAACTTCGCGCGCGACTTTCCGGATGACAGCCGCCCCGGTCTCTTTTTAGTGGGGGAACCAGGCACCGGCAAGACGCATCTGGCGGTGGCCGCCTTGCGCCGCATCATCGAAAAGGGATTCGAAGGGCTCTTCTGCGATTACCAGAACCTGCTGGACCGTATCCGCTCGGGCTACGATGCGGCCTCCAACTCCTCGGACCGTGAGGCGTACCGCGTGGCCCTGGACGCCGAAGTGCTGCTGCTCGACGACCTGGGAGCCCATCGCGTCACGGATTGGGTGGAAGATACCATCACGTCGATCATCACCTACCGCTGCAACAACCGGAAGCCGCTGATCGCCACCACCAACCTGCCCGACCCCGACGCCGGCAGCAACGTCCTGCAGCGCACCCCTGTGGGCACCGAATACCGCCGCACGCTTGCCGAGCACATCGGCCCGCGCGCGCGTTCCCGGCTGTTCGAAATGTGTACCGTGGTTCGCATGCCTCAGGTAGAAGACTACCGTCTGCGAAAGGCCAAGAAGTTCTGATGCGAGCCGCCGCTTTGCTTCTGGCCGTGGCTGGGCTGGCGCCCGCTTTTGCCGCGCCCGCGCCCAAGCCGGCCGTGGTGGAAGCGGTGGAGTTTCGCTATTACCTCTTTCCTCACCAACTCTGGGAACGTGAGTTGGTCTGGCTGAAGACGATTGGCGTCCGAACGGTGGAATTTCCCATTCCCTGGAACTGGCACCAACTCCAACCCGGCGATTTCGATTTCACCGGCCGCACCAGCCCGCGCCGCGACCTGGTAGGCCTCATCCGCACCCTGCGGCGCCTGGAACTCCACGCCTGGATTCGCCCGCTGCCGCCGGTTGCCGACTGGCCGGGCGATGGCACGCCCGAAGGCGCCGACTCCTCGCAGCGCCACGCCTGGCTGCAGCAGTTGAACCGCATGCTGGCCACCCAGACGGCCTCGCATGGCGGCCCGGTCGAGTTCGTGGAAGGGGGCGTATTGAATATCGATGCCGCGGCGCCCCCTTCGCCCATCGCCCTCATTTCCGCAAGCAGCGCGGAAGCACTGGCCTCCGCCCGTTCCGCGCTGGCCTCGGGAAAACACACGCTGCTGTGGACGGGCGTGGAAGACGGGCTCTATCCGGAGGGCTGGGCACCCAACGCCGGTCCGCTGATCCGCCACGGCGCGGTAGCTCTCAGCGGGGGCGAACATCCTGTTACGTCGGCGCTGCGCCGCGAAGCCGCGCTGTTGCGGCACTGGGCGCCGCTCATGGCCGGGCTCAAGCCCGCCGCCATGCCGAAGCCGCTGGCCGGCAAGTATCCCGAAGCCGTCACCGCTGCTCAGCTGGCTTCGCGCGCCGCCTCCGCGGTCATCGTCACCAACGCCGGCAGGCAGCTGTTTCACGACGATCTGCGCGTGGTCGAGCCGTTCGGCAACCGCGTCCTGGTGATCCCCGGCGTGACGGTGCGCCCCGGCGATTCCTTGTGGCTCCCGGTTTCCGTTTCGATCGGCCCGGATGGGCTCTGCCGCGAGTGCTCCAACTTTTCCGGAGCTGAGCACATCGTCTACGCCACGGCCGAGCTGACCGACCTCGAGTTCGAAAATGGCATCCTCGCCATGGAATTCGCCGCGCCCGACGCCGCCGAGGTGCTTCTTCAACTGGCACGCAAGCCCATTGGACCCTATCTGGCCGCCGGCAAACCGGTCGAATTCGACTGGGACGAACGCACACTCCGCGCGCGGCTGAAGATCCCCGCCTCGAGTGAGCCAGGCAATCGCGTGCGGGTCGGCATCGCCATCGAGGAACCGGACACGTCGGGCTTCTTCAACGAGGTCCACCGCCTGGTCATCGGCCAGACGAACCTGATCTCGACGATCTATTCCTCTGCCGACGTCGCCGGGCGCTCGCGCCTGCGGTTGCCGGAAGGCTTTACCTCGTCCAGCAAGATGAAATCGCCGAACGAGATCGATTACCAGGTGACGGTTCCGTCCGACGAACTCCACGGTGACTTTGCGAATTTCGCGCTCGAAGCCGACGGGATGCCGCTTGGCCGCGCAAAATTGCAGCTTTTCCGGCCAGCCTCTATCCGGCTCGCCGACCCCATCGAGATCCACTACGGCACCGTCGCTTCTCTCGCCGCCGACCCGGCCACCGCGGCTATCGATCCGAAGGCAGGGACCAACATCGACATCGTGATCCGCAATAACACGCCCTCTATCCAGACCTATCATTTGCAGGCGACGGGCGATGGCCTCGACTTCTTTCCGGCCAAGACTGAAATCAGCATCGGAGCCATCGCGGAGCGGCGCGTCTCGCTGCGCGTCTTCGGCAAGGATCCCGCGGCGCATGGGCTCCGAGACTGGCACCTGCGGGTGACGGGAGGCGCGGCTCTCGAACTGCAGCTACGCGCACTGCTTCTGCCGCGAGGGCAGTCCGTCGCGTGGACCGCAGATCTCGACGGAGACGGCAGCCCCGAATGGATCCTGGAATCGGCACGGGTGCGCGCGGTCTTCTCTCCGCAGGACGGCGGGCGGTGGATGGAGTTCACCTGGAAGGATAGCAATACGAATTTCCTGCCTGACGCCGGAGCCTTTGCGGCCCGTGGACCGGTCGAAGTCCATGCCTCGGGCGACACTCTGGAATTCCGGTCCCGAAACTGGAGGCGGAGCGTGAGCCTGGCCGGCAATGTCCTCGCTGTCGAGCAGACCACGCCTCTACCGGCCGACGGAGTGACGGGCGAAAAGCGCGGCAACGTGACCCTGACGGTGGAGCGTCCCGCCGGCACCCGCACGGTCTACACATTGCGCTAAGTCTAAGTAGTATTTCGCCCCTAATTAACTTAAATTACCTCAGGATTCTAACCTTTGTTGTATTGATTCCGATTTCACATCCACTGAAAATCAAGATACACCGCAATTTGCGGACCTAGGGAGAATTGCTGTATGGTCGCCAGGATCTTCGATCTGCTATTTGGCTGCCGTCACAAGCGGCTAACCCGTCCGATCACTCGGGTGCACCGTCCCGGGACGCCCGCAGGTCTGGCCTACGTTGTCTGCCTCGAATGCGGCAGGCAATTTCAATACGATCTGACGGCCATGCAGATCGGCGCCCCGATTGAACCTGCGCCCGCGGCGGCGTTCGGGTTCACGGTTCCCGGCAATCTGGTACGAGATCCACTGTCCTCGCGATAACTTTCCCGGACCTTCGTACTGGAACGCTTCCCGACCTAGTCCCCTGCCGCAGGGCCGCCGAGAAACACAGACAGCGCGTCGAGAAATCGCACCCAAGCTACCTCACGAGTGCATTCCGAACACCGTAATACGGCATCATGGGTCCTTACGACATCGCCCCACCGCTGTGCTTCCGCTTCGCCCGACTCGAAATTTAGCCTAATTGCTGCTTCCGCCATACTGGCTTCCTGCCCTACACCTTTTGGACGGATTGTACTGCACTCAGGGCCTAGGAGCATCAGTACTTTACCCGGTGCACCGAAGAACCGGCTCAATTCGGGTGATCATGAACCCAGTTGGCACTACCGGAAGCCCGTCAACTGTATGTTCACACCCGATTTTCCCCGCCGCTGCGTTAGAAAACACCCTCCAGCAGGTCCGGGATCTCGAACACGGCGCGGTTTTCAATTCTCGCCGTCGCGGCTCGAAACTCCGTATACCGCGGCGGATCGAGCAGCCCTTCCACCGCATCCGCCACGCGGCGAAAATTCGGCAGCACGATCCCTACGCCTTGTTCCCGCACCCACTCGGCGTTGTAGCGCTCCTGCGGCAAAGTCCAGGCATTCCGTTCGACGATCACCGGAAGCCGCATCGCTACTGCCTCGCTGATGCTTCCTGGCCCAGGCTTGCCGATGAAGTAGTCGGAGAGCTGCATATACCGGGGCACTTCCCTGGTGAAGCCCTCCACAAAGACCGGAGCGGCATGCGGCAGTGCACGCAGGCGAGACGCCAGTTTGTCGTTCCGGCCGCAAATCAATATCAATTGCCGACGGTCCAGGCTGCGCGCGATCTCGTACATCACTTCCGCGCCCTGGCCGCCGAACAGCACCAGCCCCACCGGCTCCTCCGGCCTAAAGCCCAGCTCCGCGCGTGCGGCGGCGCGCTCGTCGGCGGAGAGCGGCCCCGTCTCATAGAACCGCGGGCTCAGAATCATCCCCGAGGCGCGGAACACCCGATCTTCCGCATGCCCCATTGCACGAGCCTGTTCCACCGCTTTCGCCGACCCGCAGATCACATACTGCTCCTGCCGCTCCAGCCAAAAGTGCGGCGGATAGTCGGCAATATCGGTGAGGATCGTGACCAGCGGAACTCCCGGCAGCGCCTTCCGCAGACTCTCTCCCAGCGCCCGATTGAAATTCGGAACCAGAGACACCACCATGTCGGGCCGGCTCTCGCGCCAGAATCTCTCGAGCAGCCGCACCTGCCTGGGGTGAAACAGCCGGATCACCAGATGCATGCCCGCCGTGAGCTGCGGCGATCCAAGCGTCCAGCCTTTCTTGAGCAGCGTGTTATAGACGTCTTCCATGCGCAGACCGGTGATCTTGCGGAAGACGTCGATCTCGTCGAGCACCTCCTGCAAGTTGACCATCCGGATCTCGAACGGACGGTTCTGCCGCTCCATCACTTCGCGCAGAGCGCTCGCCGCCGCGCGATGTCCGCCGCCGGCATCGAAGTAGATGAAGTCCAGTCTCTTCATCAGTTCCGATTGTGCCATGCAGCACAGCCGCCCCGTACTGAAAACACGTTCGTTAACGCATGTTTTTTGCCCACGTCACCGAATTGTAGCCTTCCCACGGGTAAAACGAGGGTATGAGGTGCGACCTTCACGTCCACACAACGCACTCGGGAATGTGTACCGTGCCCTTGCTGCGCCACTTCTGCCGCGAAAGCTACAACGACCCCGTCCAGGTCTATGAAAAGCTGAAGCGCCTGGGTATGGACCTGGTTACCATCACCGACCACGATTCGATAGACGCCGTCGAAGTCCTACGCTCCCGCCCCGATTTCTTTCTCAGCGAAGAGGTTACTTGCACTCTGCCGAGCGGTGCGCAATTGCATATCGGCGTCTATGACATTGACGACCGCGACCATGTCGAAATCCAACGCCGCCGCGACGACTTCGAATCTCTCGTCTGGTGGCTCCGCGGACGAGGCCTATTCTTCAGCGCCAATCACGTGTTCTCGAGCCTCACCGGGCGGCGCTCGCTCGAAGATTTCGCCCTCTTCGAAAGCGTGTTTCCGGCTATCGAGACGCACAACGGGCACATGCTGCCGCGCGCCAACGCGAATGCCGCCTCCCTGGCCGATTCCGCGGGCCGGGCCGAGGTCGGCGGCAGCGATGCGCACGCGATGGCCTCCGTGGGCTGCGCGTGGACCGTGGTTCCTCAGGCGCGAACCAAAGAGGAATACCTGGCAGGACTGCGGCTGGGCCGCGGACGGGTGCGCGGAGAAGCCGGAAGCTGGTGGAAGCTCACGCGCGACGTCTGGTCGATCGGCGCCGCCATGGCGCGAGACAACCGCCTGGCCGCGGCGCTGATTCCGCTGGGAATTGCGGTCCCCCTGGTGACTTTCGGCAACTACGCCCGGGAGAGCTTATTCGCACGAATTTGGATGTCGCGCTACCTGCGTGAAAGAATACAAAGAGGAGCGGGATCCGCGCCTCAGCCGGTGGAGGCCGCATTATGACGCTTCCTGGCACGATGCTGACGTTTATCGCCCATCGCGATCACAAGCTCATGCGGCGGATCAACCGCTGGCCGGCGCCGCGCTGGGTCCGCATCTGGATGCTCTGCGCCACGCGAGGCGGCGATGGCTGGCTCTGGTATGCGATGGGAGCGATCATCCTGCTGTTCGGCGGTGAAAGCCGCTTCCTCGCCGTAGCCGCGCCGCCGCTATGGCTGCGGCCGTCGGGATTGCGCTCTTCCTCCGGCTGAAGAAGGTCACGGGCCGTAAACGCCCCACGCAGTTCGAGCCGCATTGCTGGGCCACGCTGCTGCCGCCGGACCAGTTCTCCTTCCCTTCGGGACATACCATCACAGCTTTCGCGGTGGCGGTTTCGCTCAGCCTCTTCTACCCCGCCCTGGCCATCGGCCTGCTGTTCTGCGCGCTGAGCGTGGCGGCATCCCGCATCCTGCTGGGCATGCACTTCCTGAGCGACGTCTTGGCGGGTGCCGCCATCGGCACACTGCTGGCGTACAGTGCCGTACGGTTAGTTAGTTTGATCTGACAGCCTACAGTACCGGCGAATCGTTGCCGAGTAAGGCGCGCCGCACGATCTTGATCGGCGGATAGCCTTGCGCGAGGAAAGCGTCGTGGAAGCCCTGCAGCGTATATTGCGGGCCCTTCATCTTTTTGTAGTCTTCTCGTAACTTCAGGATCTGCAGCTTGCCGAGCGTGTAGACGAGATAGGTCGGGTCCGAAGTGCCGCGCTTGGCTTCTTTCTCCGCCACGGGCGCGCACCTGATATCCCTCCTTGACGAAGAACTCGGTGGCCTCCGCAACCGTCATTTTGCCGGTATGCATCTGAATGCCCGCGATGTAGCGCGCGTCGCGCAGCAATGCGTCCTGCAACTGGCCGAGCCGCAGCTTCAAATCGCCGTTGCCGTAGCCCTGGTCGAGCATCATCTGCTCGCTGTAATGCGCCCAGCCCTCCGCGTTCGAGCTGCATCCGATCAGTTTGCGCACTTCGCTCGGAGCGTTTTTGATCCAGAGGAACTGCGTGTAATGGCCGGGGTAGACCTCATGCACGGCGGTGGAAACGATGGTGCCGCGGTTGAAGCCTTCGAGATACTCTTCCACCTGCGGTCTTGGGCCAGCTTGCCTCCGGCAGGGTCACGTTGAAGTAGGCCTCCGTAGCCTTCTTTTCATACGGGCCCCGGGGTATCCATCGAAGCCGTGGTGAGCGCCCGCATGAACGGCGGCGTCTCTTCCACGATCGGCGCCACCTGCGACGGGAATGGTCACGATGTGGTGCGTCACGACGAAGCTGCGCAAGCCGCCCAGCACGTCGCGGAACGAGGGCATCAGGTTGGTCGGCGGTCGGATGGTCCTTCTCCAGCTCGTCCAGGATCTGCTGCGGCGTCCGCTTGGGGTCGATCTGCGCCGCCACGCGCCGGAACTCGGCCTGGTTGCGCCGCAGGTCCTCGATAGCCGATGGCGAGCAGCCGGTCGAGCGGCGTATCCACCATCTCGTCGTACAGCAGCTTCTTGCGGTAAACCTCGGCGCCGATGCGGAAATCGCCCTTGGAGCGCGGCAGCAGGTCGCGCTTCATCCAGCCCGCGATAAGCGTTCAGGCCCTCGATGACGCGACTGGTTCGATTTCTTGAACTCCGCCAGCAGGGCCGGGTCGGAGACCGGCGCGGAAAGCGGCCGGCACGTCTTTCTGAAAGAAGCCGACGATGCCCGGACACCTGCTCGAGCGCGACTTCCGTAAAGATTCGCGGCGGATTGTTCAGGTTTTCGCGCGCCGATTGGAAAGCGCGGAGCAACAGCTTTTCACGCGCGATCACCGATTTCAGCCGCTCCGCCGGAGGCGCGAACGTTCCGGCTCATGATGGCGAAAATGGCGCTCGAAGCGCCGGACGAGTAGATGTCCGGGTTCTTCTCCCACGGGCGGATGCTGCTCCAGTTCGAGCAGTGTGCCGCGGATTTCCGACAGCACCAGCTCGCGGTCCGAGACCGTGCCGGCGAGAGTCCACGCGCGCCGAAAGTCTCGACTTCGCCCTCGAATTTCTTCAACGCGGCGATCTGCGCCTGGATCTCGGATTTCGAAAGCGGAGGCAGTTGCGCGTCGTACTGATGAAAGCCGGCCGCGGTCGCCTGCACCGGGTCGAAGCGAAAAACCGCCTCCTCGAAATATCGGCTCGCCAGCTTGCCGAACTCGGCATCACGCGATTGCGCGAAGACTGCGGGAAGAAAGAGACCGGTCAACAAACAGGGGATAAAAATACGGAAGAACTTCACTCTTTCAATTATAGTATCGCTGACCGCGCATCCCTCTGGACAGACGGAATTCTACAGCAGGTGAGGACTCCACGCGAGATCTGTCTATCGCTCGTTGGCCAGTCGCCCACCAGAAGTCCGTCTCGACGGACTGGGCCCCAGCTTTTCATGGCTGAAGAGAACTTTGTCTTGAGGCGGCCGAACGCCTCCCTGGGAAGTCCGGGAGGCCTTCGGCCGCCAATCAGGAGAGCGAAATCTCTGCCGAGTGCGGGTGGCCGTCTCGCTCACCTCACGGTACCAGTGAGGAGGCTACGATGGCCATGGATGTTAGAAATGAACGTATAGGTGTTCCGCCAGTCGTAACAAGCGAATGCGCCGCGCACGTCATCTTCGAGGTCGTGAATCGCCAGCGCCTGGTTAATGGAGACATCGTAGAGTACAAACCTTGTTACTTTTCCGTCTCCTTTTGGATCCTTCGCGTACTCTACCAGGGCATTATCCCCAAGCGCGCGAAAGTTTATTGGCACAAAGTCCTTGCCCAGTGACCAGAGCTCGTGAAGCGCTACGGTTCCAGTCTCCTGAACGCGGATCAGCGATAGTTTGTCCGAAGGCTGCAGGAAGTAAACCGAGGACCCTGCGCTTTCCACCAAGCCTAAAGTTAGATCCGACAATTGCTCCGGTGTAATCGTGTGGCTCCTCCCAGCAACCGCATCGTTGTCGACCGCGCCAAGGTGCTTGACTAGCCGACCACTCGCATCGTACATGACGGTGTCTGTAGAGAGCGTGACAGCGCCTGTACTGCCGTTCTGATGTTTAGCGGCTCCTATCACGATAAAAGCGCCGGATGAAAATACTCCAATCTTCAGGGGATAGAACGCGTCTTCAAGCGAAACGGCCCGCTGAAAGGTACCATCGCTAGCTGCCAATTCCAGCACGTAGCCTTTTTCGTCCTCGTTCACCGCCGGCACATAAACCATTCCTCCAGCCACAGCGAAGTCTGTGAACTTCAGGGTGGACGGTTTGTCTACACTGTCGTCTGCTATCTTCGATATATCGATCGACAGCGACTGACCCTTGGTGTCGAGCTTTGTGATAGACGCACCGTACGGGTCACCTCGCTTATAAGCCCTGAAATAAACGGAGCCAGAGGCATCACACCTAGTCGGATTCATCGTCGTCCCTGAGGCAACCGATGAAAATTCAGTCACCGAGTCACGATGCACCATGAGACTGGATGGCGGTTGCTGGGATGGTGGCTGCTGAGCCCACATTAACGCTGTGAGCACGGCAGAGAGTAAAAGGACCTTCATATAGTCGCGGCATCCTTCTTTGAAGGCGGTTTCACAGACTGCAGATTCAGATATGGTAACGCACCACCGGCACAGGCTCTCATCACCCTATTGTCCTCAGCAACGACAATAAGGCCAAAATGACAGCGGTATGGGCACGATTGGGTCTGCGCCATTACAGGTCTCAGACTAATAGAACCGATCGAAGCGGTTATCGCCAGCAGTACTTGGCGTGGTTTCATCATTCGTCTCAGCTATTTCTTTATCATTTAGTTCATGCTAAGTCAATCGGCCGCAAGTTTATTATGCGGCGCTCCCCGATTGATATTGGTCCCGCATCAGCACTTCTTGTTGTGGCGTCAAGCTGCTGTTCAGCGAAGTGGCATCCGAAAGCCCCAAAGGAGACCAATGTTCTGGCTGACTTTCAGAGTTGCCACGATACTGAAATTGTTGGCCTTCGCGTGCAATTACGCCGGGTTCTTCGGTTGGGCGGCAGCCCAGGGATTGAACGTTTATGCGATCCCTTCAATGTTCGCGAATGTTGACTGGGTGTTGACTTCTTCCACACTACTATCTTTGGTCCACCCTACTGTTAACCGGTACCCTTTCTCACCTCTTTATGACCAAACTAGTGTCCTGAGTCAGAGATACGTTTAGAAAGGCTCTCGATCTTGCCCAGGATGAGATCCGCGTCGGCCTTCCACACGAAGGGCTTGGGAGCCTTGTTGCGCTCATCCAGGTAATCGAGCATCGCCTTCTCCAATTGCTTCTACCGCCGTGTGGCTTCCGCGCCGGACGCAGCGTTCGGTCACTTCGGCAAACAGTCGTTCCACCAGATTTAACCAACTTCCGCTGGTGGGCGTGAAGTGGACGTGATAACGAGGGTGGCGCGCCAAGCCACGTTCGCACCTTGTTGACCTTGTGGGTTCCATAGTTGTCCATCACCAGATGAACTTCAAAACCGCGCAGGGAAGATTCGCGTCGATGTCATTGAGGAACCGCAGGAACTCCTGGTGCCGGTGGCGTCGATAGCAATTGCTGATCGTGACTCCGCTGGCCACATCCATGGCCGCAAACAGAGAAGTGACTCCATGCCGTTCGTAGTCATGCGATTGACGTGCCGGCACGCCGGGCGCCAGGGGCAGAATTGGTTGGGTCCGGTTCAGTGCTTGCACTTGGCTCTTCTCGTCCACACACAGGACCACCGCTCGGTCCGGCGGATTCAGGTACAAGCCGACGATATCCCGCACCTTTTCGACGAACTGCGGGTCTTTGGAGAACTTGAAGTTCTCAACGCGATGCGGCTGCAATCCGAAAGCCCGCCAAATCCGCACGATCGCTGTCTGCGAAAAGCCCGTCTTTTTAGCCATCAAGCCGGGTGCTCCAGTGCGTGCTGTTTGCTGGCATGGACTCCAGCGTTTTCGTGATCACCTCTTCCACTCGTGCTTGTCTGTTATCGATCGCGGCGCTCCCAGGCCGCGGTTCATCGAGTAAGCCTTCCAGACGCTCCACCCGAAATCGTTCCCGCCATTTACAAACCGTTGCACCGGTGATCCGTAACCGCTTCGCGACCGCGCCATTGTTCCGTCCATCACCGCAGCCCAGCACAATACGGGCGCGCATTGCGGTCGCTTGCGAGGACTTCGGGCGACGCGCCAGCATCGACAGCTTCTCTCCTTCTCCTGAGGGGTTACGTTGAGCGGTTTGGTGGGGCGTCCGATGGCCATACCTCCAGTATGAGGGCATCGGCGATCTGCCTTATTCAACGAATTTCTGACTCATGACACTAGACCTCCTCTACCAAATGACAACATACATCTGGCCAAACAAAATACGGTCCGTACTGTCGAAATAGCTGGCGGAACAACCGACCCCGCGCGCCCAAGCGTCCACGGGGAGCGAGGTTTGGGAGTTTCGGCTCCAGTCCAACGGCGCACATCCTGCCCGGGTCGTGCCTTGACACGGGAGCCCGGCTGACCTATACCTCAAGTCGGAATGCCGTTTGAACGAAGCCGCCCGCGCGGCGGACGCTACGCGTGGATAAACTGAGTGGCCGTCGAGCTTCGGTGGCGATATTTTGTGGGTCACAAGGAGGTCCCTGTGACCCAACTTCGCAAACAGATGCTGGAAGAACTCCAGCGTCGTAATTACTCTCAGACTACCGTGAAGGGCTACCTGAAAGTTGTGGAGGCCTTCGCCAAGTATTTTCATCGTCCTCCCGATCAGCTTGGGCCGGAACAAATTCGCGCATATCAGGCATACCTGTTCACCGAGAGAAAACTGAATGCGCGCACCGTCGGCCACCACACAGCGGCTTTGCGTTTCTTCTTCTGCAAGACCCTGAAGCGCGCCTACCCGATTGAGGAAGTACCCTATCCGAAAGCCCCACGGCGCCTCCCGACGATTCTCACGCAGGAAGAAGCGATACGACTGATCGATTCAGCGAGCAACCTGTTTCATCGTGCCATGCTCATGACGGTCTACTCGACTGGCATGCGCAGAGCCGAGATGTGTCAGTTGAAGGTGGAGGATATCGACAGCGACCGCATGCTGATCCATATCCGTCAGGGCAAGGGACGCCGCGACCGGGACGTACCGTTGAGCCCGAAACTGATCGAGACCTTGCGCGCGTACTGGCGGTGGATGAAGCCGAAGACGTTCTTGTTTCCTGGCACGGTCAACGGCTCGCGAGCAGACAAACCAATTTCAACCAAAATGGTTTGGGCAGCCTGCCGGGAAGCCGCTGAGCGTGCCGGTATTACCAAGCGCGTGAGTCCGCACTTACTTCGTCACAGTTTCGCCACACATCTTCTGGAGGGGGGAGCCGATCTGCCCACCGTGCAGGCACTGCTCGGGCACGCTGACCTCAAGCCCACCTCGATTTACCTGCATCTCTCCGAACGCCACCTCCGGGCGGCCGGCACTCCGCTCGACAATGCCGAACTGTCAGGACTGAACCAGGTAAAACGGTCGCGGAGGCTCCACAAGAGATGACACGGCCACCTTTCGAGGTGGCCGACATCATCCGCTCGCATGGCAACAGCCTAATAGAGAAGAGCCGGTCCTGGTTGACCTGGCTGCATATCCGTGTGCTTTTTGCCATCGAGCACTGCCGCACCGCTGCGCTCGGCGGTCATCTGGATCGCTGCCGCCAATGCGGCCATGAGGCCATCTCTTTCAACTCCTGCCGCTCCAGGCACTGCCCCAAGTGCCAAACCAACGCTCGCGACAAGTGGCTCGCCGGGCGCAGTCAGGAACTGCTGCCGGTCAACTACGTCCATGTCGTCTTTACGATTCCCCACGAGTTGTCGTGGCTGGCCCTGCAAAACAAGAAAGTCGTTTACGACCTTCTGTTCCGCGCCAGCGCCGCCAGCCTGCTGGAGATTGCCGCCGATCCAAAGCATCTTGGCGCCGAGATCGGTTTCCTCAGCGTGCTCCACACCTGGGGACAGAATCTCCAGCATCACCCGCATATCCACTGCGTGATTCCCTCCGGCGGTCTTTCACCCGATCACCAACGCTGGGTGTCATCCACGTTATCCCTTCTTCCTGCCGGTAAGGTGCTGAGCCGCGTCTTTCGCGGCAAGTTCGTCGCCGGACTCAAGCAAGCGTTCGGTGACGGCAAACTGCTGTTCCCCGGAAGTCTCAAAGGACTCAGCGAGCAGAAGGCTTTCCAGGCATTTCTCCGTCCGTTGTTCCGTCAGGATTGGGTGGTCTACGCCAAGCGTCCCTTCGGAGGGCCCGAACATGTCCTCCACTACCTGGCTCGCTACACACATCGCGTTGCCATTTCCAACCACCGGATCGTGAACTTTGCCGACGGCAAGGTCACGTTCCGCTGGAAAGACTATGCCCACAAGGGTAAGCAACGGCTGATGACGATCCCCGGCGAAGAGTTTCTGCGGCGTTTCCTCCTCCACACCTTGCCTCGCGGTTTTGTGCGCATCCGCTTCTGCGGTTTCCTGGCCAACCGGCGCCGCCGAGAACTCCTACCGCTCTGCCGTCGGTTACTGGATGCCGCCCCCTTGACCGCCTCGACAAAGCCGGCTCCCTGCGACCCTAACATTTCGGGAACCTGGATTTGCCCGCGCTGTGGCGGCACGATGACGATTATCGAGAAACTCACTCCCAAACAGATTCGCCGGAGAGCTGCCGAGTGGGAGCGAGTCGCTGACACTTCGTAGCCGGCTTCCATCCACGAAACAACAGGCTGTGCTCCGGCACGCACACAAGAGGTGTATCCAGCCCCCTGGAAAGCCCGGATCCGATGCGAAAATGCAACTTCAGGACGCCTCAACTAACCTCTTCGACGCAGCACCCGCCGGCGCTAAACCCCACTCCAGCCTGTTCGCAAACATCTCTGAGCACGTCCCCGGCATCCCGGCCGATTCAACACCCATAGCCCTGCCGCGTCCGCCGCAAACGCGGGCGGCTTCCTTCAAACGTCTCTATCCGAAGTGGCCCGGCGGTCTGGATTTCGCTGTGCCTCAACACTCGCGCGCCGGGTCACTCCAGATAGAGTCCTAGCGTTTGAACTCCTACCGCTCTGCCGTCGGTTACTGGATGCCGCCCCCTTGACCGCCTCGACAAAGCCGGCTCCCTGCGACCCTAACATTTCGGGAACCTGGATTTGCCCGCGCTGTGGCGGCACGATGACGATTATCGAGAAACTCACTCCCAAACAGATTCGCCGGAGAGCTGCCGAGTGGGAGCGAGTCGCTGACACTTCGTAGCCGGCTTCCATCCACGAAACAACAGGTGTGCTCCGGCACGCACACAAGAGGTGTATCCAGCCCCCTGGAAAGCCCGGATCCGATGCGAAAATGCAACTTCAGGACGCCTCAACTAACCTCTTCGACGCAGCACCCGCCGGCGCTAAACCCCACTCCAGCCTGTTCGCAAACATCTCTGAGCACGTCCCCGGCATCCCGGCCGATTCAACACCCATAGCCCTGCCGCGTCCGCCGCAAACGCGGGCGGCTTCCTTCAAACGTCTCTATCCGAAGTGGCCCGGCGGTCTGGATTTCGCTGTGCCTCAACACTCGCGCGCCGGGTCACTCCAGATAGAGTCCTAGCGTTTGTGGGGAGGTACTCAGATGAAAGTCTCAGATCACCCCGGACTCGATAAGCAGGACGTTCGCCACATGACGGACGCCGAATTGTCGGATCTGGGAATCCAGTTGGTCAATCGAGCCGATGTGATTCTGAAATGCGTGGGTTGCGGAGAGGCGTGGACACCCCAACTCGATTCGGATGGAAAGCTGCCATTCGATTACTGGATTTGTCCGGCCAGATGCAACGCGGGAAGAGCCAAATCAAACCGGACGTAAGGTTGCCGGAGCGGGCGCTATTGCCTTAGGACGAACACCACTGTCCAAATTAACCCGGCGGAAGTTCGCTGCAATGCGACAATGACTCTTCGTGCTCTGGGCGTATTTCATCTTCGGCCTGACGTACCTGGTCCTCGCCGTCGGCCGCCTTCCGGGCTTCCGCGTCGACCGCACGGGAGCGGCGATCATCGGCGCCGCCCTGATGCTCGCCACCAACGTCCTCACGGTGGAAGAGGCCTACGCGGCCATTAACTACGACGCCATCATGCTGCTGTTCGGGATGATGATCGTGGTCGCCAACCTGCGGCTCTCGGGATTCTTTACCCTGGTCAGTTCCTGGGTGGTCGAACATGCGCACCGCCCGCTCGTGCTGCTGTCGGGGATCGTAGCGGTCTCAGGCGTCTTCTCCGCATTCTTCGTGAATGACACGATGTGCCTGGTGCTGACGCCGCTCGTGCTCGACATCACCGAAAAATTGCGCCGCAACCCGATCCCCTATTTGCTCGCCGTCGCGATGGCCTCGAACATCGGCAGCGTCGCCACCATCACCGGCAACCCGCAGAACATGATGATCGGGAGCTTTTCCGGAATCCCTTACCGCGAGTTCTCCGCGGCGCTCGCACCCATCGCGGCAATCGGCCTGGTGCTGACGGTGGCGACTCTCGCGGTGGTCTATCGCGCCGAGTTCCGGCACACGGAGAAACTCGCGCCGGCGCACCGCCCGATCCGTGTTCACAAGGCGCTGCTCTCGAAATCGATCGCGGCGGCGGCTATCATGCTGGCACTGTTTTTCGCCGGATGGCCGGTGCCCAAGGTGGCGGTCGTCGCCGGAGCGTTACTCTTGATCACCCGCCGCGTCAAGCCCGACCGCGTTTATCGCGAGATCGATTGGAGCCTGCTGGTGCTCTTCATCGGCCTCTTCATCGTGATCGCGGGAATCGAAAAGACGCCGCTGCCGAACGCCTTGTTCGAGTTCGCCAAGCGCTACCACCTGGACCGCACGGCGCCCATGACCATCTTCACCGCCATCCTTTCGAACATCGTCAGCAACGTTCCCGCGGTGCTGCTGTTCAAGAGCTTCGTGCCGCGCCTTCCCGACGCCACCCGCGCGTGGCTCACACTGGCCATGTCTTCGACGCTCGCCGGCAACCTGACCGTGCTCGGATCCGTGGCCAATCTGATCGTCGTGGAACGCGCGCGGCGCACCGCCCACATCTCTTTCTGGGAGTACGCGCGCGCCGGAGTACCCCTTACCATCATCACGCTCGCCGTTGGGATTCTGGTGATACACTAGCGAATTGTCCCGGCAGATTTTACGCGCTGGAGAGTGGTTTGTCCGCTCCGGCATCCAGGAATCGAATGGCGGCGTCGCCCGCTATTACCAAACCGACGAACACCACAATGTGCCCGTCTCGACCGAAATCACGGGCTATGCCGTGAGCGGACTTGTCTACCTCCATTCGGTTACCGGAGAAGCGCAATACCTGGAGGCCGCGGCGCGCGCCGCCACGTTCCTGGTGGCTGCCCAGGAGCCTTTTTCCGGCTGCATTCCCTTCGAGGTGGACGGCAAGGACATTGCTTACTTCTTCGACTCCGGAATTGTTGTCCGGGGGCTTCTTTGCGCCTGGCGCGCACTGGGCGACCGGCAGTTTCTCGCCTCCGCCACCTCGATCGGCCAGTCGATGCTTCGAGGCGGCTTCGATGCGGGCGCGGATTTTCATCCGGTCATCGATTACTGCGACATGCGGCCGGCACGCCGCGATCCTTCGCGCTGGTCGCAAAGCTCCGGCTGCTACCAACTGAAGGCCGCTCTGGCCTGGTGGGAACTGGCCGAAGCCACGGGCGACAAGGCGTTCCGCCCGGCTTACGAACGGGTGCTCGACTATTCGCTCCGCACGTGGACGACCTTCCTCCCCGGCCACGCCGAACGCCCGCGCGTGATGGACCGGCTGCACGCCTTCCTCTACTTTCTGGAAGGTCTGCTGCCGCGCGCTGCCGAAATGCGCTGCACGCTCGCTCTCTGCGAAGGGATTCGCCGCACCGCCGCATATCTGCGGGACATCGCGCCGGAATTCGCGCGATCGGATGTCTACGCGCAGCTACTGCGGATCCGCCTCTATGCGGATTCGCTCGGCGTGATGCCGCTCGACCGGGAGGCCGCCGCTTTTGAAGCCGCGCACCTTGCCGAATTCCAGGCCGCGAGCGCCGACCTGCCACTCGACGGCGGATACTGGTTCGGACGGAAACGCGGAACCTGGCTGCCGTACATGAATCCGGTCTCGACGGCCTTTGGGATGCAGGCGCTCGAATTGTGGCGGCAGCACGAAGAAGGCGAAGCGATTGCTCCCCTTCATCTGCTGATCTGACATTGAATCTACGGCTCCAAACCGCCTGGTGGTCCTGCGCGGCCCGCGCCGCGGCAAGGGTCCGGCTCCGCCGGCGCGCACCCGATCCGCCGCCGCTGCCCCCGCGACCGTTGGGCATTACCGTAGTGATCCCCTCGCGCAACGGCAAGGGCTTGCTGGCGGCTCAGCTTCCCGGAATCACGCGCGAATTGGCCGGGCACGCCTCCGAAATCATCGTGGTGGATAACGGCTCGGACGACGGTACGGCCGCATGGCTCGCAGCGCACTGGCCGCAAGTGCGTGTCGAGATTTCGCCGGAGCCGCTCTCGTTCGCCCGTGCCGTGAATCGAGGCATTGCGACCGCGGGCTACTCGCACGTCTGCCTGCTGAATAACGACATGCTGCTCGAGCCCGGATTCTTCTCGGCTCTCGAAGCCCCCTTCCGCCGCGTGCCCGATCTGTTTTGCGCCACCGCCCAGATCGTCTTTCCGGCCGGAGTGCGCCGCGAAGAGACCGGGAAGGCGGTGATGGTGCAGGATCGCCCCGAAGACTTCCCGGTCCGCTGCGACGAGCCGCTCGAAGGCGAAGACGGAACCTGGGTGCTCTACGGCAGCGGCGGCTGCTCGCTCTACGACGCCGCCCGCCTGCACGCACTGGGCAACGTCGATGAAGTCTACGAGCCGGCCTACGTGGAAGACCTCGACCTCGGCTGGCGCGCCTGGCAGCACGGCTGGCCGACTGTGTACGTGGCCGGTGCGCTGGTGGAGCACCGGCATCGCGCCACCACGTCGCGCTACTTCACCGAGGACCAACTGGAGCGCATCCTCGAAGTCAACTATCTGAAGTTCGTCGCGCGCGCGGTAGATTCGCCGCGGCTCTTCCGGAGGCTGTGGCGGCAGGCGTTGCTGCGGCTGGAACTCGGCGCGCAACGGCCGGCATTTCGACTGGCCCTGAAGGAAGCCTGGCGCATCGCGCTCGCCGGCGGTCCGCGGATTGCGCAGCAATTCGAGGAGGAGTCGTTTCTGGCGCTGACCGATGGCTCCGTGGCGATGTTTCCGGGAACCGGAGAAGGCCGCGTCCTGATTGCCGCGTCGCCGCAACTCTCCGTACCGTCCGCAGAGGCGCTGGGGCATTATGCCGAGGTCACGATCGTCCGCGGCCCTCGCGACGGTCCGGCCTTTCGCGCGGCTCGTGAACTGGCGCGCCGCAAGTGGCCCGCCGCTACTTGCGAGGAAGCGGAACGGTCAGGTGGACCTGGTTATCCGGCCCGTACCACGTAAGCCGGTAGCCTTCTTTTCCGACTTTGCCCGACGGCTTCGGGAAATAGAGATAGCCGGCGACCGCATGGTCCATGCGTCCTTCGGGCAGCGATTTGCCCTGTAGTTCCTGCCGGATCTCGTAGCCATCGGGCTGCGTTGCGCCAGTTGGCGTCGCCGTCGGGCCCGGGTTTCCAACTCCGACTCCGACACCCTCGGCCGTGTAGACTCCGCCTTGCCGCCGGCCGTCATAGGTGCCGGTTCCGTAGCCGATGGTCGAGCTGTTGTAGACCTGCACGTTTCCCGGCGTCTTCACTTCCGAAGGTGCGTGCTTGCGGTCGTAGCGCGCGGCAATCGTTTCCGGTGCCGCGGGACGGAGCGCGGTGCCGTGGCCGTCGGTCAGCATGAAGTCGCGGGCCGCTACTTGCACCTCCTGGTCCTTACCCGGGAAGATCGCTATTTCCATCACCAGGTAGCCGTCGCGATTCAGATCGGTCGCGAACTGCTTACCGACCTGTTCCTTGGGCACGACAGCCGCCGCCACCGTGTTTTGACCCGACGCGCCGAGCGCCGGATAATCGGCCGGGGCCGGACGAGGCCGGATGCCGGTTTCGTCGCCAGCTGCCGCCAGAAGTCCCGCCACCGCGAGGAAGCACAATACCCGCTGCATCCGCCGTACCTCCGCTACCATGTTATTACGCGCCGCCCGCCGCTGCGTTACACTTGCGCTTGACTCCACAATCCGCACCGGGGGTTCACCCAATCGCCACGGGTGTCAACGCCTGGATCACGCCCGACGGGAACTGGGGGCTCGGGAACACGGCACTCGTCTCCGGCCACGGCGAATCGGTCCTGGTCGATACGCTCTGGGATCTGCCCCGCACCGCCGCCATGATCGAAGGCTTCCGGCCGATGCTCGAAAACGCACCGATCGGTCCAGTGGTCAACACTCACGGCGATGGCGACCATTGGTTCGGCAATCAACTGACCGGCGCTCGCGAGATCATCGCCACTCGCTCCGCCGCCCATCGCATGCGGCGGCACGGTCCAGGCGAAATGAAGAAGCTGCGGCTGGTCGGTCGATGCTTCCGTGGCTTGAGCCGTCTACCCCTGACGAAAAGCCGACGTTGGGACGTCGCGGCCGATTACTTCGACGGCATGATGCGGCCGTTCGACTACACGGGCATTCGGCCAACTCATCCCACCACAAGATTTTCCGGCCGCATGAACATAGATGTCGGCGGACGGCGAGTAGAGTTGATCGAACTAGGTCCGGCGCATACCGCGGGCGACCTCATCGTCCACCTGCCGGACGAGCGAATCGTGATCGCGGGCGATATCGTCTTCTCCGGGGTCACTCCGGTGCTGTGGGATGGATCGGTGCGCAAGTGGATCGCCGCCTGCGATCACATTCTGGCGCTGAAGCCCGAGATCGTCGTACCCGGGCACGGGCCGCTGACTGACGCCGCGGGCGTCGAGTCGCTTCGCCATTACTGGGAGTTTCTGTCGAATGCCGCACGGCGGCAGTTCGCTTTGGAACGTCCGGCCGCCAGTGCCGCTGCGGCCATTGTGACGAGCGACGAATATCTGCGGGAACCCTTCGCGTCATGGGTTGGTCCGGAGCGTACGTTGATCAACGTCAACGCGCTGTACCGCAAATTTTTAAAGGTGCGGAGCCACATGGGCGTCCTCGAACGCCTCAATGTGCTCCGCAAGACTGCGATGCTGGCCGAGAAGCTTCGCCCGGCTATCGCGCCGAGACCCGGTACGCCGTAACCGTGTGGTAGGTCTGCCCCGGCTTCAGCTCCGTGGTCGGGAACTTGGGCTGGTTCGGGGAATCCGGGAAGTGCTGCGTCTCCATGCAGAACGCGCCGCGGAACGGATACACCTTGCCGCCTTTGCCGCGCACCGAACCGTCCAGGAAGTTGCCGGTGTAGAACTGCAGGCCGGGTTCGCGAGTCCAGACTTCCAACACGCGTCCGGTCTTCGGCTCGTACACTTCCGCGGCTTTGCGCAAGCCGGGTTTGGCGTTCAGGACGAAGTTGTGATCGTAGCCCTTGCCGAACTTCAACTGCTGGTCGTCGGCCCCGATGCGCGCCCCGATCGCCGTGGCTTTGGTGAAGTCGAACGGCGTACCCTTGACGGGCTTCAACTCACCGGTCGGAATCAGGCCCGAGTCGACGGGCGTAAAGCGGTCGGCATCGATCATCACCTGGTGGTCGAGCACGGTGCCGTCACCCGGTCCCGCCAGGTTGAAGTAGGAATGGTTGGTCAGGTTGAGCACCGTATCCTTATCGGTAGTGGCGGTGTACTCGATCCGCAGTTCGTTCTCGTTGGTCAGCGTGTAGACCACTTTCGCGGTCAGGGTTCCCGGGAAGCCCTCTTCGCCGTCTTTGCTGACATAGGTCAGTTCGATCGCGGGTCCCGCGGAACTCTGCGCTTCTTTCGCCGTCCAGACATGCTTGTTGAAGCCGACGGTGCCGCCATGCAGCGTGTTCTCGCCATCGTTCTTCGGCAGGTGATACGTCTTGCCGTCGAGCACGAATTGCGCCTTGCCGATGCGGTTTCCGTAGCGGCCGATCAGAGCGCCGAAATACGAAGTCTGTTTCTCGTAGCCTTCCAGGCTATCCATTCCCAGGACGATGTCGGCATACTTGCCCTGACGATCGGGCGCGGTCAACACGACCAGGGCGCCACCGTAGGTCGTGATCTCGGCCTGCATGCCCTTTCCGTTTGTCAGCGTATACAATTCGACGGGGGTGCCGTCCGGCATCTTTCCGAAGGCCTGTTTCTTCACGTGAGCGGTTCCTTTCTTCGCGGGCGCCTGAGCGAAGCAGGCGATCGACAGGGCGCCCAGCAGGACGCCGATGGTCCAGCGGCTCAATCTCATGCTCCCTATAGTAAGCGATTACCGCCGTCCGCGGTGCCAGGCCCCGCCGCCCAATCCGCCCGCGTCGATCACCACCGCCAGCACCAGGATGAACAGGTTCACGCCCTCCATCGGCATGTGGTTGTTGACCAGCCAGGCGTAGACGAGGGTTGTGAGAGGAAGAAAGAAAAATCCCAGCAGCGGGAGGAGCAGTCCGTGGTAGGCGCGCGAAAGATAGTTCGTGAAGAAGAACATCAGCGCCAGGACGATCCGCGGGAACGCGAGCACGACGATCAGGAGCAGACACGGCATATCGCTATATTCGCAGACTACTGCCGGCGCGTCAGCCCAACCGTGACCTCAACCGGCTTGCCGTCGCGAAGAACTTTGACCTTCACCTGATCACCGGGCTGCTTGGCTCGCAGCGCGTACGTGAAGTCATACAGGTTGCCGATCGGTTTGCCGTCGAATTCCACCATGATGTCGTTCGGCCGCAGTCCAGCTTTATAGGCCGGGGAGCCCGCCGTGACGTCGGCGAACTTCACGTCCTGGATGCCTTCCGCGAAATCCGGCACGGAACCGAAGTAGGGGCCGTAGCCCGAGCCCGAAGAAGAGGAGATCGGACCGGCATCGCCGCCGCCGTGGCCCTGCGGCGCCTGCTTGATATATTCCGGGCGCCCGGACTCTTCGCGGAGCGTGTCGGCGACATCGGCAACCAGTTGCAGAACGACGGCGGCATCTTTGGAATCGATCTTGTCCCAGGTATCGCTGGGTTTGTGATAGTCGCTATGCAACCCGGAAAAGAAGAAGAGTGAAGGGACCTGCTTGGCCGAGAACGAAGCGTGGTCGCTCGATCCGGATTCCGGCCCTTCCGAGAAGTCGATCGTTAGTGGGTACTTGGCGGCGATTTTCTCAAGCATCGGGCGAAGCCCCTTGCCCGTCCTGGACCCGCCCAGGTAGAGCTTGCCATTACGTACCCTGCCGATCATGTCCATATTGAGCATGGCGACGGCATGGTTCAACGGAAGTTCGGGATGCGCCACCCACCAGGCGGAGCCGAGCAGTCCCTCTTCCTCGCCCGCGAACGCCAAAAACAAAATGCCGCGTTTCTGTTTGGGCTGTTTTGCGAACCAGCGCGCCAGTTCGATGACGCCCGCCGTGCCCGAAGCATTGTCGTCAGCGCCCGGATGGATCGTGCCGGTCATGCTGGGCGCGAGAGAGAACTGGCCACCGAGACCGAGATGGTCGTAATGAGCTCCGATGACCACGTATTCCGAAGTCTCGCCGGGCAGGTAGGCGGCTACGTTGTGCACCGTCTTGTGGATGCGCTCGACATCTACCTGCTCCTCCACATGCAAGGTATCGGGGAACGCGAACGATTCGGGCTTCAGGTCGCGGTCGATCCCCTGGCTGATCTGTTCCAGGTTCTTCCCGGCAGCGGCGAACCAGGGAGCCACCTTGTCCGCCTTCACGTGGACAAACGGGATTCCGGCATCGTCCGGCCCATCGGCATTCGCGAACTTCTCGAACTGATCGGGTTCGCCCGGGTGTTGGGGCGTGTCATTGATCAGGATGACTCCGGCAGCGCCGTGCATCTTGGCATTGCTGGCTTTGCTGGTGAACAGGGAGTGCCGGGTGTAGGTCTTGCCGCCGAAGACACTATGCTCATCCGACTCTTGAGGTTCGTGACGCAACATCAAGACCAGCTTGCCTTTAACATCAACGCCATCGTAGTCGTCGTAATGCAGGTCGGGAGCGGTAATACCGTATCCGACGAAGACCACCGAGCCCGCCGCCTTGGCGGAAGGCGAGAAGCGCAGCGGCACAAAATCGGCGGATGCCTTCAGGCTGGTGGTGTGGCCGCCGAGGGTATAGACGAAGTGGTTGTTGTGGCCCGGCTTGGTGCTGGTGACGACGTCGAACGCCTGATAGTAGTGCTTGCCGTCCGGTGCCTGGATGCCGAAGCTGTGGAACTCGCGGACCAGGAAGGAGGCCGCTTTTTCGAGTTCGGGGCTGCCGGTCATTCGGCCCTTTAACTCGGGCGATGCCAAGTACTTAATGTCGTCCAGATAAAGCTTTGAATCAATCGTCGCGGTAGTCGCGAACGCGGTACACGCGGCGCTGCACAGAATCAGCAGGAGCCGCCGCTCGTTCAATTTCATGTGGTTTTACTTCTTGAATGGAATCGGAGAGGGACTCTTAGGCTGGGTCGCCAGACCCGGTACGTCCAACTTCAGTTCGCAGCCGCAATCTTCGCCGGCATTTTTGGCCGTTTTCTGGTATTCGATCTCGTAGTCGATGATCGACCGCAAGTTCGGCCAGTCGATAGTCTGTGCGATGCGGCGGCCATTGATGAAAAGGGTCGGGGTGGCGTCCACGTTCAACGTCTTGCCCTCTGCCTGATCGCGCGCGACCTCGGATTCGGTCCCCTTGGTGTCGATACACTGCCCGAGCTGGAGGGAGTCGATTTCCTTTTGATCCTTCGCCCAGCCCATCACCTTGTCCTTGAAGTTTTCGGGCGAAACCTCTGACTGGTGTTCGAAAATCCAATCGTGATAGGTCCAGAAGGCCGCGGGCTGCTGCCGGTAGACGCAGCGACTGGCGATCGCCGCCGCTTTCGACCAGGGGTGCAGCGACTCGAGGGGGAAGGTCTTGAAGTAAAGTCTCACCTGCTTGGGATAGGCGGCCAGCAGATTCTCCCGCAGCATCTTCGCTTCCTGCTTGCAATAGGGGCATTCGAAGTCGCTGAATTCGACCAGGACAACCGGTGCGCCGGGCGTGCCGAAACTGGGTTCGAATTCCGTTTTCAGCTTGTCGAGGTCGTTTTTGAAGGGATTGCTGTTTGTGTCGAAAACGCTTCCCTGCAATATCTTAGACCCGTCTTTTGAAACCAGAAATGGAAGGTTGTAGGTCTGATTGCCCGCCGATGCATGTACCATTACGTCGAGGAATCCCGGCAGTTGCGAGGAAGGCTTCGGGTCTTCCACCGTGACTTTAATCTTCGCCGGATCCATCACATAGAGATGGCGGACGTAGGCCTCCAAAGTGGGCTTGTCGAGCGCCGACTTTTTGGCGGTTTGCCCAAAACTCGCCAGGGAGAGCGCCAGGACGCAAATGATGCCGAGAAACTGCTTGCCGGACATATATCTATCTATTCTAATGGAACGGTCAACAGTTCCGGCGGCTTACAGGACCGGGCCGATACGCCAGGGAACGAATTCCTTGTGCCCCAGTCGTTCCGCGCACGTTCGGTTGCCGGAAGCGGTTTCGAGCAGCCGGTCGAATATCTCGCGGCCCACCTGCTGCACGGTCCGCTCGCCATCGGCGATGAGGCCGGCGTTGACGTCCATATTTCCTTTCATTCCGCGATAAGTGTTGCTGTTGGTAGCGATTTTCAGGACCGGGATTGTCGGAAAACCGATGGCGCTGCCACGGCCGGTCGTGAAGGCGATGAGATTGCACCCTCCGGCAGCGAGACCCGCGAGCGACGCCGGGTCGTAGCCGGGGGTGTTCATGAAGCAGAAGCCCGGTGCCGTCACCCGCTCCGCATACTCGTAGACTTCCCTCAGCGGCGAGGTGCCGCCCTTGGCGACCGCCCCGAGCGACTTTTCCAGGATGTTGCTGATCCCGCCAGCCTTGTTGCCGGGACTCGGATTGTCGTCGAAGCTGCCCTCGAAACGATTCAGGTATCGCTTGTAGTTTCGAATGCAACTCAATAGTTTTTCAGATACTTGGCGATTTTTAGCACGACGCACCAACAGGTGTTCGGCGCCGAAAATCTCGGGTGTTTCAGCCAGCACGGCGGTCCCTCCGTAAGAGGCCAGCAGGTCGGAACAGTAGCCCAGAGCCGGATTGGCGGTAATCCCCGAAAAGGAGTCGGAGCCTCCGCAGTTCAAACCGAGCACGATCCTCGAGGCGGGAACCGCGGTCCGCCGTTCGGCAGCAGCCTGTTCGATGAAACGGGCGATCTCGCACCGGGCGGCTTCGAGCGCGCCTTGAGTTCCACCACTGCCCTGCAGCGTCAGCCCAGCCAGCCGGCCGGTGCGTGGTCCGCCGGAGCCCAGATAGTGGTCGATCTGGTTGTCTTCGCAGCCCAGCCCGAGGATGATCGCCGCTGAAACGTTGGGGTGCATCAGGACACCGCCGAGGGTGCGACGGAGCTGGTCCATATCCGGACCTGGGGAATGGCCGCAACCATCGCCGTGGGGAAACGCGACTATGCCATCGACACCTTCAGGCAGGGGCTCGCCTTCGTAGCTCCGGGCGATCGCCTCGGCCGTGTGAGCGGCGCAATTGCTTGCGGCCACCACCGCGATGTAGTTGCGGGTGCCGACCCGGCCGTCTTCGCGGAGATAGCCGAGGAAGGCCGGAACGTCCTTGGGGATCTCGGCATCGGGAGCGTCGTTTTCGGGAAATTCGTAGACCTGCTGCAGTTCCTCGTAGAGCAGGTTGTGGGTGTGGACGTGGCTGCCGGCTTCGACCGCAATGCCCGCGCGCCCGATCGCATGACCGTAGCGGAAGACCATTTCGCCGGGCTCGATGCGCCGCAGCGCAATCTTGTGGCCGGCGGGAATGGCCGCAAGCGTTTTCACGCGGATGCCGTCCACCAGCAGTTCGGCGCCGGCCGCCACCGGAACCCGTGCCACCACCACGTTGTCCGAAGAGTGAAGATGAATCGCGGAGTTCTCAGCGGTGGGGAGCTTGGCAATATCCAGCAGGGTCACGCACTTATAATATAGGAGAAAATGCCCCGCAAAATCCCGCGGCTCTTGTGGATCGCGCCGGCCTTGGCTTACCTGCTCTATTTTTTCCAGATCGCCGGAGCCGGGATTCTGGGGGCGGATGAGCCCCGCTACGCCGCCATCGGCCGGGAGATGGCCCGCTCGGGCGATTGGATCACACCGCGCCTCTGGGGCGAGCCATGGTTCGAAAAGCCGGCCCTGCTTTACTGGATGACCGGTGCGGGCTTTCGTCTGGGGCTCGGGCCGGAACTGGCGCCCCGCCTGCCCATTGCCTTGCTCTCGGTGGCCTTTTTGGTGTTTTTCTGGTGGATTCTGGCGCGAGAGTTTGGCCCACGCGCGGCCTGGCTTTCCACCCTCATCCTGGGGACCACCGCCGCGTGGATCGGGTTCAGCCAGGTGGGAGTGACCGACCTCCCGCTCACCGCCACCTTCTCGGCCGCGATGCTGTTGGCTCTGCCGTGGATCAAGCGGCGGGAAACGCGATACTTGCCGGCTGCCTCGGCGCTGCTCGGGTTCGCGGTGCTGGCGAAGGGGCTGCTGCCCCTGGTGCTGGCCGCGCCACTCGCAATCGGCTGGCGGAATTGGCGCGACCTGGTGCGTCCGCGCGTGATCGCTCCATTTTTCGTAGTGGCGTTGCCCTGGTACGTGCTTTGTTATCTTCGCAACGGCTACACGTTTCTCGACATTTTCTTCGTTCAGCATCAGTTTGGACGTTTCGTTTCGGGGGCCCTCCAGCACGTGCAGCCGTGGTGGTTTTACCTGCCCAGCCTGGCCGGACTGCTGCTGCCTTGGACACCCCTGCTGCCGCTGGCGGCGGACCGCGCAGCCTACCGCGACCCGAGGCGGCTCTTCCTGCTCCTCTGGCTGGCCTTCGGCCTGGTTTTCTTTTCCGCCGCCGCCAATAAGCTGCCAGGCTACGTGCTGCCGCTGATTCCGGCGGTCGCGGTGCTGCTCGGAACGGCGCTCGACGGCGCGCGGCGGCCCGCCATTTGGATGGCTCTTTGCGCGCTCGTGCTAGTGGCGTTTCCGGTGGCGATCCCAA
Source organism: Terriglobia bacterium (assembly GCA_963796675.1). Classification (GTDB taxonomy): domain Bacteria; phylum Acidobacteriota; class Terriglobia; order Bryobacterales; family Bryobacteraceae; genus CAWCDJ01. The sequence continues at coordinate 463,320 of CAWCMS010000002.1, read as the reverse complement.
TGCTGCCGGCGGCGGTGGCCGATGGACTCTCGCGTGCGCCGAAACCGGAGTTCCACTGGAGCTGGCTGGTGCCGGTGGCAGCAGCCGCCGCGGTCTGGATGCTCGAGGCGAAAGGGCGCCGTCTGGCCGCGGCGCTGCTGATCGCCGCCGGGACCACGGCTGGCCTCGCCGCCCTCAAGATCGCCGACTCCGGAGAGTTGGACCGGCTGGCCTCGGCACGCACTCTCTGGAACTCCACGGGCGGGCGCGCCTCAGACGTCTGCGTGGGGGAACTTCGCCGCAACTGGCAGTACGGACTCAACTATTACGCGGGGACTTCTCTTCCTCAGTGCAGCGCCGCGCCACGCCCGATTCGCATCCTGCAGACGTCGGGGAAGACTCCCCAACTTGTCACCGTAGAACCCCAGGGAGTACTTCCAGCCGTTGACCTTCACTAACGCCGCATTGTACCCTCACGATTTCCGGGATAATTCATGATCCTTCCACAGACCGTCCTTCAGTGCCTTCTCCTGATGATTTTAGGCACCCTCTGCCTCGGGTCCTGGGCTGCGACTTACCGATCGGCGAGGAAGTTGCGGTTCGAGCTGTATTATGTGGACTATGCCCTCGGGGTTGGAGCAACCGCGCTGACTTATGCCTTTACGGCGGGAAACATGGGCTACGACGGCTTCGGGGTACTCGATGACCTGATGCACGCAGGGAAGCGGCAATGGCTGTTCGCCTTCGCGGGAGGAGTGACATTCAACCTGGCCAATATGTTGATTGTCGGGGCGATCTCCATCGCGGGCATGGCGGTAGCACTGATGCTGGGGGCCGGATTGGGCATTCTTGCCGGAATCGGAATTAGTCAGTTCCTGCGGGCCACCACCGACCATATCACCATCGGAGGCTCTTTAGTTCTTTCCCTGGCCGCAATTCTCGTAATGGTGTTCGCCTACGTCATACTACTGGCGGACCGGAGAAAGGCGGCGGCCGCGGAACAGACCGGAAAGAAGCCCCGCCGGCAACCGGGACCCATCAAGGGAATCCTGGTGGCACTGATCGGCGGTCTGCTGATGGCTGCATCGTTTCCGCTTTACGGCGGATCAGAGGGCGGTGAGTTCGGCCTGGGGCCGTATACGGCCGGCGTTCTATTTGCGGCCGGTATAGTCTCGTCCACTCTCGTCTTCAGCATGTTCTTCATGAACCTGCCACTTCAGGGAGAGCCCGTCGAGATGATCGAGTATGTAAGGAACGGCTTGAAGTCGCACCTGCTCGGACTGCTCGGGGGCTTTGTCTGGTGCACCGGATTCCTCGCGATGTTCGTAGCGCTGGGGGCACCGTCCGAGCTACAGCCCAACCGCTTCGCAGTCCTCGCGTTTTTCCAGGGCGCGCCGTTGCTGGCAGCCATTTGGGGCGTGGGCGTGTTCCGCGAATTCCGCACTTCGCCCCGCGGCAGCCTCTACGCACTGCTGGCAATTCTTCTATTGGCAAGCAGCCTGTCGCTGGGTCTCCTGAGCGGACACGGATCCTAAGCGCCGTCCCTTAGGATGGAACGGCGACTCCGGCCTTGATATACCAGGGCACGGCCGAGCGGGTGGCTTCATTCACTGCGTTGATATTGCGGATCCCCTCGCGCTGTAGCCATTCTTCGAGGGCCTTGGCGCCCTGCCGCGCATAGACCGGAATGCCCTCTTTCCATGTGGCGCGACCGCAGAGCACGCCCGAATAATCGGTGCCGGCTTCCGATGCCATCTTCAGCGACTCGACGAATTGCGCGTTGCTGACTCCGGCGCTGAGGTAGATGAACGGCTTGAGGGCCACCGCGGCAGCCTCGCGGAAGTGCTTGAGCGCATCCTCGCGGGTGTAGGCCTTCTGGCCCTTGAAGACGCTGGAGCCTTCGACAAACTCGGCGTTGACGGGAATCTCGACTTTCAACACGTCCACATGGTATTGCGGTTTGGAGAACTCCTCCATGCTGCGGCGGACGATTTCCGGCTTGATCTTCGCGTATTCGAGCCCCTTCTCGTCGCCGCCCTTCGGGTCATAGCCGACGAATTCGAGGAAAAACGGAATCTCCAGCGTCTCGCACTCCGCGCCGATGCGCTCGATGAAGGCGTGCTTCACATCGTTGATGGCAGCGTCGTCGTAGGGTGTGTAGTAAATCAGGATCTTGACGGCGTCCGCGCCCCAATCCACAATGCGTTTGGCGGAGACATGCGGCAGAAGATCCGGCAAGCGACCCGGGCGGGTGTTGTCGTAGCCGCTCAGCTCATAGGCGAGCAGCAGCCCGGCATTCGAACTGCGCGCTTTCGCGGCCTCGAGGCCGAATTCCGGATCGAGCAGGATTGCGCTGGCGTGGGGCGTGAGAACTTTCGTCACCGCCACTTTGAATTCGCTCATCATGTCGCGGGTGATCTCCTTGACGTCCACCCCGCGCGCGACGGCCAGCGACTTCTGGAGGCTTCCGCGTTGATCCATGGCGGCAGCGGCGATCACACCGCGCTCGTCGGATAACGCCTGCATGCGCCTCAACTTTCCCTCGGAGAGTTTCATGGCCTCATTATAGCCGCACCGCTTTGTCGTAACCGGTCATTTCCAGATAGCCAAAGCCGGCGGAAGTACCGCTGTATGTGACCGCACCCTCCCAATAGTTGTTGGTTTCTGGGCCGCGCCCGGTGAGTTCCTGGTTCGGCAGCGCGGCGCGACACTCGAGCGAGATTCCCAGGCGAGGCACGGAAATCTTCCAGCGCACGGGATAGAGTGCGCCGCTGGCGGAGCTCTTCCAGGTCTCGAGCGGCTCGAGCGCAAAGTCGGAGCGCTTCAGGTGAATGGCGCGGCCATCGCGGCCAATGAAGGTGCCGGAAGAGTAAGGGTCGATCGACCCGTCGTCGTGGCGCAGTTGGAACACCATCAACTCGGTTCCATTATCGAGTTGGACGCTGAACCAGTCCCAGCCGCGCTGGTCGTTCGCCAGCTGGTTGGTGAACCATTCGTGATCCATCCAAGCCTTGCCGGAAACCGCGGCGCCGTTGATCGTACCGTCGACTGCGAGGAGCGGGAAGGAGACGTAGTAGGACGCCCGGCCTTCGCCCGCGGCCTTACGGCTGATTCCGTTTTCCCCGTGGATCACCGGCGAGGTAAGCGGTTGGAGCCGAAGCTTGAGGCGGATGCCGTCGGCCACGGCGGAAAGTGTCTGCATGCCGGAGGCCTTGTCGATTCGCGCCTGCCAGTTGCCGTTCCAGATGCGGCCCTCGTCAAAGCGGATGCCGGCGATTCCGGGACCGGCGCGATTGAGCCGCTGGTCGTAGCGGAATTGCGCGCCATCGATATCGGTGAGAGCGAGATGCGCGAGGTAGAGGTCGTCGACGCGCCAGGTGGAGCGGCCAGTTGCGGCGCCGCGATGCTCGCCCTGGCGAAAAAAAACGAGCTCGAAGCCGTAGCGGTGGCCGTCGGTGGCGTGGACATTGCCTGTGTAATACCACCACTCGGTGCGGTAGCCGGGATGGTCGAAGTGATCGCGGGGAAACTGGTAGTGGTAGCCGGGGACGACTTCGCGGAACTCGGAATTCGCGGCCAGTGCGGTAACGGCGGCGAGGAATGCCAGAGAACGGAGCATCTCATTTCATTGCTATCATGAAGAACACTTCCCTCATGATCGTTGAGGCCAATACTGTCCGGTTCGATTCCCTGTCGCTCGATTCGGGGGCTACGCTTGCTCCGGTCGAAGTCGCGTACGAGAGCTACGGCACATTGAACGCCGCGCGGTCGAACGCCATCCTGGTGCTGCATGCGTTTTCCGGCGATGCGCACGCCGCGGGCATCAGCCACGAGACCGGTAAGCCGGGCTGGTGGGACAACATGATCGGTCCCGGGAAGGCCTTCGACACGGAGAAGTATTTCGTCATCTGCAGCAATGTGCTGGGCGGATGCCGCGGCACCACAGGTCCGGGCTCGATCAACCCCGCAACCGGCTGCCCCTACGGCATGTCGTTCCCGGTGATTACGATCAGCGACATGGTGCGGCTGCAGAAGATGCTGATCGACTGGCTCCAGATCCCGCGACTGCTCGCTGTGGCGGGCGGCTCGATGGGTGGGATGCAGGCGCTCGCCTGGGCGGTGGACTATCCGGATCGCGTCGTGGCCGCGGTTCCCATTGCCACTACGACGCGGCATAGCGCGCAGCAGATCGCTTTCAACGAAGTGGGCCGCCAGGCCATCATGGCCGATCCTCGATTGGAACGACGGCAACTACTACGGAAAGCAGCCTCCGGCGCGCGGACTCGCGGTGGCCCGCATGGTGGGCCACATCACCTACATGAGCGACGACTCGATGCGCGAAAAGTTCGGCCGCCGCCTGCGGGGCAAGGAGAACTTCGGCTTCGGGTTCGACGTGGATTTCGAAGTCGAGAGCTACCTGCGCTATCGCGGCAGCCAATTCGTCAACCGCTTCGATGCGAACTCGTACCTCTACATCACGAAGGCGATGGATTACTTCGATCTCACCAACGGGCACGGCACCCTTTCCGCCGCGCTCGGTGGGGCTCAGGCCCGCTTCCTGGTGATCAGCTTCAGCTCCGACTGGCTGTACCCGAGTTACCAGTCGCAGGAGATCGTGCGGGCGCTGCGCTCGCGCAACTGCGATGTGGCCTACGTGGAGCTGCAATCGAACTACGGTCACGATTCGTTCCTGGTGGACGTGGCCGAACAGAGCGCGCTGGTGACGGGTTTCCTGGGAAGCACCTACGACAAACTACGATGACCGCGGAAACTCCCAAACACAGGGCATTCGTCCCCGAGGTGCTCGGACGCAGCGACTACGCCATCATCGGCGAGATCGTGGAGCCCGGAACGCGGGTGCTCGATCTGGGCTGCGGTGAAGGCGAATTGCTCGAGTGGCTCGCAGTGAATAAGGACGTGGACGGGCGCGGCGTCGAGATCTCGTCAGCCAGAGTGCAGCGCGCCATCGCACGCGGTGTTTCCGTGTTCCAGGGAGATATCGACCAGGGTCTGGCCGACTATCCGGACCATGCGTTCGATTATGTGATCCTCAGCCAGACCTTGCAGGAGACGCGGCATCCACGCGACGTGCTGCGGGAAATGCTGCGCGTCGGCCGGCGCGTCATCGTAGCGTTTCCGAATTTCGGCCACTGGCGCGTGCGGCTTTCGATGCTCCTGAGCGGACGAGCGCCGCGGACGCCCCTATTTCCCTATGAGTGGTTTGACTCGCCGAACATCCATTTCCTGACCGTGCAGGATTTCGAGGAACTCGCCGCGCTCGAGGGTCTGGCCGTCGAGAAGCGCTACTTCCTGGCCGGGCACAGGCGAGTCAGCCTGTCGCCCAATTTGATGGCGGAAGTCGCGGTCTTCCAGGTGGCGCGGAAGTAGAAGACGCCTGGATGACGGCCCTGCCCGTGGCTGAGGCATGCCCCCGGCTTGCCACGGCGCGCGTCAGCGGCTCAAGCTATTCTGAGCACTGGGGAGCATCATGGCAAAACTCGTCTACGGATTGAGCCAGTCCCTCGACGGTTACGTCGACCACATGAAGCTTGGGCCTCCTGTGCCCGCGGCCTTCCGTCACTTCATCGAGCAGGTGCGTGGCTTGACGGGCGTCATCTACGGTCGCCGCATGTACGAGATCATGCGTTATTGGGACGAAGATCTTCCCGATTGGGATGCTCAGGATCGCGAGTTTGCGGCGGCGTGGCGGAACCTGCCGAAGTGGGTCGTGTCACGTTCCCTCAAGTCAGTTGGCCCCAACGCCACGCTTGTCGCGGATGACTTCGAGAACGTGATACGCAGGCTGAAGGCCGAGCTGGCTGGCGAGATTCAAGTCGGCGGACCAGTCCTGGCGCAAAGCCTGACCGAGGCCGGTCTTATCGATGAGTATCGACTCTACCTCCGGCCCGTCGTGCTTGGCGATGGTCAGCCATTCTTCGCCGGCGCCCGCCCGCCGCTCCACCTGGTGGCCAGCGATTTAATCGCCGATGACTTGATTCGGTTGACGTACGTTCCTGCTTAATCGCGCCTCGCCGGGCATTTGCCCGTGCTATTCGTACCGCAGTGCGCGCATCGGGTCGAGCTTCGCGGCGCGGCGCGCAGGCAAATAGCAGGCGGCGAACGCAACCACCGCGAGCAACCCCGCAGTCAGTGCCAGCACGGCCGGGTCGCGCGGCTGGACTTCATGTAGCACGCTGGCCATGATGCGGCCGGCGGCGAGCGATCCGGCAAGCCCGGCGGCGAAGCCAATCAACGCGAGGCGCGCACCTTCACCAAGGATTCGCCCCACCACGCGGCCGCGGCTCGCACCGAGCGCCATGCGGATTCCGATCTCGCGCGTGCGCTGCGTCACCAGATAGGAAAGCACGCCGTAGATGCCGATCGCCGCGAGCAGCGCGGCGAGGGCAGCGAAGGCGCCGATCAAAGCGCTGAGAAAACGCTGCCATTGCGCGTTGTCGGAGATCACATCGTCCATGGTGCGAACGGCGAAGAGCGGCAGGCCGGGGTCGACTTGCGACAGTGTGCGTCTGGCGTCCGCCGTGAGCGCAGACGGATCGCGCGGCGTGTGCAGCACGAGGAAGAACGACGAACCTCCGTCAAACAGATTGTAGGCCTCGGGCTGCGGTTTCTGCGTGAGCCCCCACTGCCGGACGTCGCTGACGACACCGACCACCTGGTTCCACGGTCCGTTGGCATTTCCCTGCGAGTACATTTTGCCCAGCGGATCTTCGTTTGGCCAGAGGGCACGCGCCATAGCCTCGTTGATCACCACCGGCGCAACGATGGCGTTCGTGATTTCCGGAGCCGGTTGACGATTGCTCTCGAAGAGCGGACGCAGGCGGTCATTGCGGGCGAGGGTCTGCTGCAAGTCGGCGGAATGTAGAGGCGGCCTTTGCGAAGCTGGATGCCCATCAAGCGGAAATAGTCGAGCGAGACCGCATGGCTTTCCACCAGCGGACCGCTCATCGGTTCGAACTTCCGGCCGCGCAGATTGACGTAGTAGTTGCTGCCGCCTTCGAGCGGCAGGCGATTGCTGATGGCCGCGACGTCGACCCCGGGGATGCGGCGGGCACGTTCGAGCAGCGCTTCGGCTGAACGCGAACCGCTTGCGATCGTCAGGGTAGGCAGCCTTCGGGAGGTCGATCGCCGCAGTCCAGACACCCTGGGTGCGGACGCCGATATCGGTGCCGCGCAGCCGCGCGAAATCCTTCAAGAGCAGCCCGGCCGACGCCAGCAGCAGCATGGAGAGCGCAAATTCGGCGACCACCAGTGCGTTGCTCGTGAAGCGGCGCCGGCGGCCATGACTGATGGCGCTGCCCGCGCCGCCTTTCAGTTCTTCGAAGAGATCGGGACGCGCAGTCTGAAGAGCAGGAACGGCGCCAAAGAGAATTCCGGTGAGGATGGAAACTCCGCAGGTGAACGCGAGGACCTTCAAATCGAGTTGGATCACGCTGAATCGCGGCAGGGCGAGGCCTTTGGCATGGAAACCCAAGCGATCACGCCCCAGCCAAGCAAAAGGCCCAGGGCGCCGCCGGTGAGCGAGAGGGTGAGGCTCTCCGTAAGTAACTGGCGGAGCAGGCGGAAGCGTCCGGCGCCCAGCGCGCTGCGGACAGCCATCTCCTTCTGGCGGGCCACGGCGCGCGAAAGCAACAGGTTTGCCACGTTTGCGCAGGCGATCAACAGCACTAGCCCGACCGCTCCCAGCATCAGAAGCAGCGAATCGCGCGACTTGCCGATCAGGTCCTCATGCAGAGGCACGACGACCGCGCCGGTCTTGTGATTCGAATCCGGAAACTGCTGCTCCAATCGGCCGGCGATGGTCGAAAGATCGGAGAGCGCTGCTTCCGGGCTGACCCCCGGTTTCAAACGCCCGATGGCGTTGGCCCAGTGGCTCCCACGCTGGCTAAGGCCTTTGGCGGTCATGTCCAGAGGTACCCAGATCTGCGCCTGTGAAGGAAAGCGGAAGCCCGCGGACATGACGCCGACAATCGTGTACTTCCTGGAGTTGAGCTCGATGGTCTGGCCGAGAACCCGCGGATTGCCCGCAAAGTGGCTGAGCCAAAGGGCATAACTCAGAATCGCCACCTGGTCCTTACCTGACTGATCTTCCCCCGGCACCCAGGTGCGTCCAATTTGCGGCGCCACCCCGAGCAGGAAAAGAAATTCGCCGCGGTAGGGACGCCGATGATGTGTTCCGGGCTGCCCTTCGAGCTGAGATTGAAATTGTTGCCCCAGCCGTAGAGCGTCATGTCCTGGAACGTAGTGTTCTGGGCTTTCCAGTCCAGGAAGTCGCGGTACGGCGAACGGGTATTTCCCCGGCTGGGATTCGGTTTCGTAGAGGCGGACCAGTTGCTGAGCGTCGCGGAATGCGAGCGGACGCAGCAGAATGGCATCAACGATGCTAAAGACCGCGGTATTCGCGCCGATCCCGATCGCCAGTGTCAGGGCGGCGACCAGCGTGAATCCCGGAGTTCGGAGCAGATTGCGGACGGCGAGCCGCAGGTCGTGCACGAACGTATCCATGGAGGAGATTAGACGCAGCAGCGCGCTGAGGGTTAGCGGCGTTTACGGCGGGTGCGCGATTGTGCGGCCTGCGAGACGAAAACGGCCACGCCGCTCTCGCGCACCAGGGGTAACAGGCGCTTCACTTCGGCGATGGCGCTTTCCCATTGCTCATGGCACTCGCGGGCGGAAGCGTAGCGGCCAAAGCGGCGCTCCTGCTCGGCCCGGCAGGCCAGCGCGGTAGCCAGTTTGAGACGTTCTCGAAAATAGCCGGCCAGCTGCTCGCCGGTCCACTCAGCACATTCACTATTCACGGACGCTAACATCACTTATCTCGACGTTACTAAGACCAGGGAAAGTCGATTTACACTACATGCCGCGCGGAAAAATCAGGCTTCCAGCAGCGCAGTCTCTGCCATCCATTGGAGCCAGTCGCGGCCTTTGCCGATCTCCTCGGGAGTCCGCGTGCCGTCGAGCCGCAGCAGTGTTTCGCGCGCGGTGTCGTCGAGTTCGACCACCATATGGCAAAGGTTGGTGACGGAATTCGAGCGCTCGGCCTGATAGCGTGCCAGGGCGCTGGCGCGCGGATGCGCCGAGACGAAATCGGCACACGGAAAATCGTGCACGTGGAGATCGGCGAATCCCGAAGCCACGAGCGAAAACAGAATCTCGCGCAGCGCTTCGAGTCCTCCGGCATAAGGCAGCAGCTCTTCGAACGGCACCGGTAGCGGAAAGACGTCTCGGAGCGCCTGGGCGACCATGCCGGCGGGCGTATCTTCGGTGGCCATCGCGACTTCGCGGCCCGAGGCGGCGAAGAAGAAGCGGTCCATGCGCTCGGGACCCGCGCTGCGGTCGAGCGGCACACCGGCATGGCAGAGCAGGCTCTGGCGGAAGCGGCGGGCTTTGAGGAAGTCCAGGTGCTGCTCGATTTCGAGCACGTCGCCCTCAAGCCAGGAAAGCACGTTGCGATGGTCGAACATTTCGTAGGGCTCGGCTTCCCCCAGGTACTGCAACTGATGGCGCGCGGCGTGCGCGGCGAACTGATGGAACCAGACGGCGTGATTGATCGGCGCCAGGTCGTCGTGGAAGAGGCCCGCATCGTCACGCTCGAGCATGGCGCGGGCTTCGCGGTCGGCCAGAGCTTGCCACTCGGGACTCAGCATGCGGGCTTCGAGAAAGAAGCGCAGGAAGCGCCGGGCCTCGGCGAGCATCGTCTCCGGGTCCTCGATGCCGCGGACATGGTAGCGGAGCATGCCTCGAAACATCTGGCGCAGGTGGCCGCCGGGGAAGCAGTTATAGCTGATCAGCGCGACGCCCGCCGGCGCCAGGCACTCGCGGCAGATCGAGAGCAGGTGCTCGCGGACGTCGTCCGGCACCCAGGAATAAAGGCCGTGAGCGATGATGTAGTCGAACTCGCCGCTTTTGCCGCTGAGTTCCCGAAGGTCTTGCACGATCAGGCGAGTGTTGTGAATGCCGATGGCATCGGCCGCCGCGCGAGCCTCGGCCACCGCGCCCGGGGCAAGATCGATGCCCGTGAATTCGCTTTCCGGAAGAGCGTATGCCATCGGCAGCAGGTTGCCACCATCGCCGCAGCCGAGTTCGAGGACGCGGCAGCGAGTCACGGGAGCGGGACGCATGCCGAACAGCGTCGCCACCGCGGCCAGGCTGTCCGGATGGGTCTGGCTCCGCGGATGCGTCGGGTAGCGGACGAGATCGTAAGAGTTCGAAGTGCTCAATGGCTGGTCCAGATTTTCGCGCCGAGCGATACGGTGCTGTAGGGCGCCATACCGGGGTCGGGTACCCACAGGTTCACTTGCAGTACGCCGGCGGCCGTCCCCGGCGACGTGCCGACGAATACCGGTTCCTCGACCAGGCCGTTGACCAGGATATCCGGAAACGTCTTCGGGCTCACGGCAGCGGTGGTGTAGATTTCGCCGGTCGTGCTGGCGGGCGTGGTCTGGCCGGCGCCGGTGATGTAGAGTGCGACCACACTGTGCAAAGCCGCCGGATTGCTCTCGGAGTTCGGACTGCCGTCCTGGTTGGCGACCGCGAGGACATCGATGTTCTGCGCTGCCACCGTGGTGGGGTAGGCGTTCGACGTTTGGCCGTTATAGGTGACCTGGATGGTGGCCGCGGTAAGGCCGTCGAGTTCGAAGGGAGCGACGCAGACGATTTCGTTCGCCTGCACGGAGACGAGCGGCGCGACGACGCCGTTGAACTTCACTTGTACCCCGGCAAGAGTCGGAAGTATGCCCCCGGGTGCGGCCTTCGCGTCTACGAGGGTCGAGGGCCCGATACCCCGCCCCTCGAGCCGTACGATCTGGCCGGGTGCGACCACGGGCGGCAGGTACGCCGGCACGATCGGGGACGGCCCGCTATAGCGAACGAGCTGATTGATTGCAATCGCCGGGCTGGGACCGCCGATGGCGGCCACCAGCGCGCTGCTGCCGGTCGAAGCCGCGAAGTAGAGCGCGTCCCCGGAAGCGGCGATGGCGCCGGTGGATGTGGAGACGTCGCTATAGAGCAGGTTGGCGCCGGACGCGTCCAGTTCCGCGAGAAATCCGGGCGTGCTGTAGCTGCTCACTGGGCCAAGGCCGCCGGAAGGCACGACCGTTGGGAAATCGGAAGAGGCGGTGCTGCCCGTGACCCAGATGTGCCCGGAGGAGTCCAGCACGACTTGCGATACGGAATCCGCACAGGAGCCTCCCAGCGTTGCAAGAAACTGCGGCGTCGCTGCCGGAGGCGCGAATTTCATGACGAAGCCATCATTGCCGTAATAGTAGTTGTAAAGACTCGAGGGGCCCAAACCGAATACGGGCGGGCAGGTCCCCGACGGGCGCTGGTAGGCGCCTGGAGTTGCGGCGCCCTGAGTGATGCCGCCGAGGAGAACGTTGCCGGAAGCATCGAGAGCGACCGAATCGACCTCAGCTTCACTGCCGGCGCCGATGAAGGTCGAATACTCCACACGGTCTCCCGCGGCGGAGACTTTGAACAGAAATCCGCTCGACGCGAGCGTGGGGTACAGAGGAATCAACGCATCGCCGGTGACGGGAAAATCCGTCGAATCGGTAACTCCTCCGACATAAGCAGCGCCGGTAGAATCCACTGCCACGGCCCGGGCAGCGTCGCCGCAGGAGCCCCCCGGGAACGCCAGATACACCGCGGGATCGCCCGCAAAGCCAAGCTTGGCCACGAATGCACGGGATTGGATCGAGAAGTTCGAATGGCAGGTACCGGTCAGGGTGGCCATAATGGCGCTGGTGGGCAGTTGCACGGCGCCGGAGCCGATGGGCGCGGCGCCTGCGATCACCACATTGCCGTCGGGAGAGAGCGCCATACCGTAGGGCATGAGGCCGTCGAGAAACGTCGAGTAGAGCAGCGCGCCATCGTCGGCGCTGATCCTGGTCAGAAAACCGGCGGTCGAGGACGAGAAATCGCGCTCGATCGCGTTGGCCGTCGTCGGAAAGCTGTGCGACGTCGTGGTGCCGGCGACGATCACGTTGCCATCCCCATCCACGGCGATGCGGGTGACGGTTCCCGCGCCGAGCAGCGTTGCAAAGGCGGTCTGCTGGAGCGTGGCGTCGAACTTCGTCACGTATGCGGTGGGCGAAACACTCCCGGCCACCAGCACACGGCCGCCCGTCGTGAAGACAGCGTCGAGCTGGCCGGACGCCACGATGCTCCAGGTGGCGCCGCCATCGTAGGTAGCGTAGACGTTGTGACGATCGCACGCGAATACCTGCCGGGAATCGGACTGCGAAATCGCGATCGCCTCCCAGGAGCCGTCGCCGGGCGACGCCATTTTGGTGAACGATGCGCCGCCATCGGTACTTTTGAAAATGCCCGCGGCCACCACCAGCCATACGACCGAGGGATCGCGCGGATCGACTGCAATGGCGTTCTCGCCCGCGGACGCGGTTCCGGCCTCCTGCTGCCAGCTTGCGCCGCCATCAGTGCTCTTCATGAGTGGCGTCAGGAAGGTGGTGGCGTATAAGGTATCGGGCTGCGAGGGGGCGAGCGCGAAACCTGTCGGGTTGGTGTAGCCGCTCGGATCCTTTGCGGCTGGGATGCCGATCGTCCGCCAGGTGGCGCCGGCATCGTCGCTGCGCATCAGAGCGGCGTTGATAAAAGCGTACACGGTCGACGGATTCCGCGGATCGATCACGATGCGCGAGACCGGCGAAGTGGAGGGAGACGGGCTGTAGCTTGCGAGAGACTGCCAGGTATCGCCGCCATCGGTGCTCTTATAAATCGTCCAGGTCGGGATCGTGTTGTACCACTGGTAGGTCGAATTGACCGCAACCGCGTACGCATTCGCAGAGTTGAGCGGGTCCACCGCTACGGCCAGGGCCTGGCCCGTGGGGCCGGTGGAAGAGGCCGCCCAGGTGACGCCGCCATCCACACTGCGATATGTTCCGAGATTCGTCGCCGCGAGGATCAAGCGGCCATCGCTCGAAGAGTCTGCGGAAACCACCTCGGTCACCGTAAGAGCGGCAGCAGTGAACGTCTTGCCATCGGTGCTGAGGCGCAAAGCGGGCTCCGGCAGTTGGCTGACCAGGGCGTGCGCGAGAGGAAAATCGGACGATGTGGTAGAGCCGGCCGCGTAGACGTTACCTTTGGAATCGGTGGCGATGGCTGCGGCGGTGCTGGTGCCGGAGCCGCCCAGCGTCACCGAGTGAGTCACGGTCTGCGCCGCGGACCCGGCGCACATGACCCCGATCGACACAGCCCATGCGGCAAATCTGCTCACGGGCAGAGCCCGGTCAGTCCGCAAACCGTTCATTTCGCTCAGGCGCTCCCGGCGCCCTAGGATCTACGGTGCAGGCGAGCGGCCTTCTTCGGGAAAACCATATCTCCCGGCTCGCGGCCTTGCTCTTTGCACCACTCGCGATACAGGCCGCCGTAGCTGGCCTTGATATAGTCGGCGGGAGAGAATCCGAGCCGCCGCGCGGTGCGGTCGATCCAATCCGGCGGGCCTTCCAGTTCGAAAAAGAGGCCGATGGGCGTCTCGTCGAGTGTGGCAATTCCGGCCCCGCGGCGATATTCCGTGCGGTATTTTTCGTAGCGCCAGACGGCCCGGTAGCCGAGGCGCTCCAGCACGGCCGCAAAAATCGCCGGATCCCCGATCGTGGTCTCCAACTCTTCGCGGCTCTTGTGGGGACCGGGGAGCGGCACACCCTTGAAGGTAAGGATGGCCTCCTTCCCTACCCTGCGCACACGCAATAAGGAAGACTTCGCCCGCAGCCCCAACTCCGGTGTGTCGAAGACGATGTTCTGCTCGAAGATGCGGCGTTTGAGGAGCCGGAATCCGGCGCCGAGCAGCCGGCGGCGTCCCGCGGCGATGCCATCCACCCGCAGTTTGATCTCGGTCTCTTGGTTATTCCGGCCGGTCGCCTTCATGATTATCCAGGAAATCCTGGTCGATCACCTTGCGGCCCTGGAAGCCCTCGTCTACGCCGTGCCAGAACTGAATGGAAGGCTCGCCGAGTTTCCAGCAGAGGTAAACTTCGTCGCCGCGGAACAATGAGGGAAAGTCGATCAGGCCGATATCGAGATCCTTGACCTGGCAGCCCGATTCGAGGATCTGTTCGATGGAGCGGCGCAGCGCGACAGCCTGGGCTTCGCGGCGTTTGCGGAGATCGAGCACACGGGCGCGGTCCACCGCCACCCCGCCCATCATCATGACGTGTTCGGAAAAAGACTGGACCTTGCGCTCGGCCTCTTCGTAATCGGCCTTCAGAGTGATGGCTTCGCGCAGCAAGCGATCCAGCATCGGGATCAGCGCCTGAGCTTCTGCGAGATTGAAACGCTTCGGCATCGGGCGCGACGCCGGCTAGATTCCCGAAACCTGAACCGAGACCGAGCGGCTGCGCGGTCCATCGAATTCAGCCAGAATGATGCTCTGCCAGGTGCCGAGCAGCACGGAAGAGTTCCGCACCTGCAGGCAAAGGCTCTGCCCCATCACCATGCCGCGTAGATGCGAATCGGCGTTTTTCCGCTCGCAGTCGGAATATTGCGGATCGTTGTGGCGGAAATAGGCCTCGCGGCTGACGATGTCGTCCAGGAACTGGCGCACGTCGTGAAGCAGCGCGTCCTGCCATTCATTGATGAACACCGAGGTGGTGGTGTGGAGGGAATGGAGGTGCACAATGCCATCGCGAACGCCGCTCTTGTGGACAATTTCGTTGATGCGGTCCGTGATGTTGATCAACTGCATGCGATCGCTGGTAATCCAGTCGACGATGCGATTAAACATTTTAAATCCGCCAGGAGATGCCGCCGGTGTGCCATTTTCCGGCAGCGCGACTTCGACTTCCGCGAGTTTCCCATTGGCTGAATTCATTTGCGTTCCTCTTCCCTCGGACGTTTCAGACAGCCTGCGAGGCATCAAAGTCCTTTCGAACTCAAAGCATTTGACCCGATTATACCAAGCCGTAAATCGAACGGACGCCAGGAAACAAAATCGTGTTTCAAACAGCGTAATGGCTGTCTACGTACTGGTTTAAAATATCGATGAATTCCGGCACGATCCGCTCGCCCTTGAGGGTGAGCATCAGGCGGCCATCTACGTAGACCGGCGCTTTGGGCTCCTCGAACGTGCCGGGTAACGAAATCCCGATATTCGAATGCTTGGATTCGCCGGGGCCGTTGACCACGCATCCCATCACCGCGACCTTCATGGTTTCGACGCCCGGATGCGAGGACTTCCACTTGGGCATCTGCTCGCGAAGGTAAGTCTGGATCTGGTCGGCCATATCCTGGAAGAAGGTGCTGGTGGTTCGACCGCAGCCGGGGCAGGCGGTCACCTGCGGGGTAAAGCTGCGGATTCCGAGCGATTGCAGAATCTGCTGGGAGACGAGCACCTCTTCGGTCCGGTCGCCGTTCGGCATGGGGGTGAGAGAGGTGCGGATGGTATCGCCGATGCCTTCCTGCAGCAGCGGCGCAAGCGCGGCGGTGGTGGCAACGACGCCCTTATTGCCCATTCCGGCCTCGGTCAGCCCGAGGTGCAGAGAGTAATCGCAGATGGCGCCAAGGGCACGGTAGACGTCGATCAGGTCCTGCACACCGCTGACTTTGGCGCTGAGGATGATGCGGTCGCGACCGAGACCGTAGCTTTCCGCGGCCTTGGCGGATTCGACGGCGCTTACCACGATGGCATCGAGAGTCACTTCCCGCGCGTCCTTGGGTTCCGGGAGGCGGTTGTTCTCGTCCATCATGCGCGTGAGCAGCGCGGAATCGAGCGAGCCCCAATTGACGCCGATCCGCACGGGCTTGCCATACTCGATGGCAGCCTCGATCATGGTGCGGAAATTGTCGTCTGTTTTCCGCCCGATATTTACATTGCCGGGATTGATTCGATACTTGGCCAGCGCTTTTGCGCAGTCAGGGTATTTCTTCAGCAAAATGTGGCCGTTGTAGTGAAAATCACCGATTATCGGGACGCGCACGCCAAATTTGTCGAGCGTATCGACAATCCTGGGAACCGCCGCCGCCGCCTGTTCGGTATTAACGGTGATGCGGACCAATTCGGAGCCGGCTCGCGCCAGCGCCATGACCTGGTTCACGGTGCCGGGCACATCGACGGTGTCGGTATTCGTCATCGATTGGACGACGATCGGATGATCGCCGCCGACCTTGACGCCTCCCACATCTACCACAACCGCCTTGCGGCGCGGCTTCACTGACATGCATTTCCTCCGGATCTTTCAGTTTAACAGGGAGACCCGGAAACGCAGGAGTCAGGCTGCGCGGCGGCGCCGCAGGATCAGCCCGAGACCGCCCAAGGCCATCAGCGCCATACTGGAAGGTTCCGGAACACCTGTTGGATCAAGCTGATAGTAGATGGTGCCGTTCCACTTTCGGCCCTGCGTGGTGGTGTAGCCGAACGGGTACTCTTTGCCGACGCCTTCGAGAACGGAGAGGTCGGCGTTGGAAGCCACAACCTGGCCGATACTGCCGCCAGAGGTGTACTGCAAATTGAAACCGCTGGTGTCCGTAATGTAGAGAGCAGAGGTGGACTGGGACGCCAGCAGGAAATCGACTGGATCGATGATGGTGGGTTGGTTGGTCCCGGCCGATGCGACGTTGTTGAGCGTATCGATCAGAGTCCAGGCGTTGGAGTCGGTTTCATAGCCGGCGAAGCCGCCGCTCTTTTCGTAAATCTGGATAGTGCCATCGAATCCGTCGGCAAGGTTCAACGCCAGTTGCGTGACCAACAGAGGCATGGTGGCGTTGACCACCACATCGAACATAATGCCGTCCTGACTGGTGTTCGCTGCGAATGGCGTGCTCAAAGTGCCCGCCGTTCCTGGCAGAATTCCGGAGAATATGAGGAAAATCAACCCGATGAGGCGCATGGGTGTCTGCTTTCGAACAATCGTACCCCATCACAATGTAATTTTCATAACTCTCCAAGGTCAATTTAGTACTCGACGGCACAGAACTTTTGGGGGACTTGACTGAAATCCTGCCCGACAATGGAAGTCATGATCGCCTCCATAAACCCTGCCACCGGCGAAACGCTCCGGACATTCGATGCGCTTCCAGATGCGGAAATCGACCGGAAACTAGCGCGGTCGGCCGACTGCTACCAGTCGTACCGCCGCACCTCCCATTCCCAGAGAGCGAAATGGCTGGAGGCCGCCGCCCGGATCCTGGAAGACGAGCGCGACCGCTTCGGGCGGCTCATGACGATCGAAATGGGCAAGCCGATCTCGGGCGCTCGGGCGGAGGCGGCCAAGTGCGCGCTGGTATGCCGATATTACGCGGAGAACGGTGCGCGCTTCCTCGCCGACGAAGCGGTGGAGGCCGGCGCCGGTCGCAGTTTCATCCGCTACCAGCCGATCGGTCCGGTGCTGGCGGTGATGCCTTGGAATTTTCCTTTCTGGCAGGTCTTCCGCTTCGCCGCGCCGGCCCTGATGGCCGGAAATGTGGGACTGCTGAAGCACGCTTCGAACGTGCCGCAGTGCGCCCTGGCGATCGAAGAGATCCTGCGCCGCGCCGGGTTTCCGGAGGACGCCTTTCAGACGCTGCTGATCGGCTCCGCGCAGGTGGGGCGCGTGCTCGATGACCCGCGGGTGGCGGCGGCGACGCTTACAGGCAGCGAACCGGCCGGAGCACAAGTAGCCAGCGAAGCGGGGCGAAGGATCAAGAAGACGGTGCTCGAACTGGGCGGCAGCGATCCGTTCATCGTGATGCCCTCGGCCGATCTGGATCGCACCGCCGAGATCGCCGCACAGGCGCGCACCGTCAACAACGGCCAGTCGTGCATCGCGGCCAAGCGCTTCATCGTGGATGCGCGAATCGCCCCGGATTTTGAAAGCCGCTTCGTACGCCGTATGCAATCGCTGCGGGTGGGCGATCCGATGGAGGAATCGACAGAGATCGGGCCCCTGGCCACGCCCGGGATTCTCGAGGATCTCGAACGGCAGGTGCGCCGCAGCGTGGAGATGGGGGCCCGCGCGCTGACCGGTGGCCGGCGGATCGACCGGCCGGGGAATTTCTATGAACCGACCGTACTGACGGACGTCCCTCCAGATTCGCCCGCCTATACCGAAGAACTCTTCGGCCCGGTGGCGGTGCTGCTGCGGTCGAACGATATCGCCGACGCCATCCGCATCGCCAACGATTCCGAATTTGGCCTGGGCGCTTCGGCCTGGACCGACAATGCCGCCGAGCAGGAGCGCTTCATCGAGGAGATCGAAGCGGGTGCGGTGTTTGTCAACGGCATGGTGGCGTCGGATCCGCGGCTGCCTTTCGGCGGCATCAAGCGATCGGGATACGGCCGGGAACTCGGCATGGCGGGCATCCGCGAATTCGTCAATATCAAGACCGTGCGGATCGCTTGACATCGCCGGCGACCCGGCCCATACTCCTATACAGCTTAGGAGAGCGATGGCGTATGAAGCTGTGGCGTTCGCGGATGGAAAGCGAGATGGACGCCGAGCTGCAATTCCACGTCGACGCCCGCGCGGACGATCTGGCGCGTTCGGGCATGTCTCGTGGGGAAGCCTTGCGGCGAGCTCGGCAAGAGTTCGGCGGAATCGCACAGACCAAGGAGGCCTGCCGGGACGCGGTGGGGGCAAATCTGGCCGGCGATTTCCTCCAGGATCTGCGCCACGGCGCGCGCATTCTCTGGAAAGACCCGGGATTTACGGCGGTCGCGCTGCTTTCCCTCGCCCTCGGAATCGGAGCCAACACTACCGTGTTCAGTATCGTGGACGGGCTGCTGCTGCGTCCCTGGGCGGTGCGGAATCCGCAGCAACTGGCCGCGATCACGACGGTATCGCCGAAAACCGGCGAACTGCGCTTGTCTTCCTATCGCGATTACCGCGACATCGCGCAGGAGATCCCGGCGTTTTCGGACGTCGTGGCCTATGGCGTACGCGGGGGCTTCTTGAGCGGCGACGGGCAAGGCCGGGAGGCGGACGTGGAGGCGGTTTCCCCGAACTACTTCGCGGCCCTGGGCGCGCCGATGCTGCTCGGCCGCGGATTCTCCAGCCGTCCGGGCCGCGAGAGCCGCTCGGTAGTGGTGAGCTATGCGCTGTGGCAGCGATATTTCGCGGGCGATCCGGCTCTCGCCGGCAAGAGCACGCTGCTCGATGGAAGGCAGTTCACCATCGTGGGCGTCGCCGCTCCGGATTTCTGCGGGCTGCGGCGCGGCTGGTCGCCGGACCTGTGGGTGACCACCGACGGCTGGGCCACGATGGTGCCGGGAGAGGGGCAGTCTTACCTGGAGCGCGACAATCGCTGGTTCGAACTGGCCGGACGATTGCGGCCGGGCGCCAGGTTCGCAGAGGCGCAGGCGCAATTGCAAGGCCTGGCGCAGCGGCTTGCGGCGGCGGCTGCAGCGACGAATCGCGATGTGAGGTTTGAGGCGAAGCCGGCGGGTTCCGCCGATCGGGACGGGGTCCACATGGGCGTCTACCTCCTCGCGATGGTCGCGCTGGTGCTGCTGATCTCATGCGCAAACGTGGCCAATCTGCTGCTGGCCCAGATGGAACGGAGACGCCGGGAAATGGCTACCCGCCGTGCCCTCGGCGCGCCGCAAACCAGGATCGTGCGCCAGCTTCTCACAGAGGGGCTCCTGCTTTCCCTATGCGGAGCTGCGCTGGGAGTGGCGCTGGCCCGGATGTTGATGCGCCTCGCTCCCGCCGTCTTTCCGTCACTCGGCGCCGTCCGCCTCTCGCTGGACGGCCGGGTTCTGCTGTTCACGGCGGGAGTCTCGCTGTTGATGGCGCTGCTGTTCGGACTGGCGCCCGCGCTACGCTCGGCCCGCGGCAGCCTGTCGCTCACCATTAAGGGCGAGGAGCCGGCTGTGCGGCACGCCGCCGGACGGCTGCGGTTGCGCAGCCTCCTGGTATCGGGCGAAATCGCTCTTTCGGTGATCCTTCTGTCGGGTTCGGCGCTGCTGCTACGCAGCCTGCTCTATAGCCAGCGGATCGCTCCGGGATTCAATGCAAAGAAGAACGTGCTGATGCTTTCAGTTGCGCCCCCGACCCTCTACGGGTACAGCGTAAGCCAGGCGGCCGCGATCTATCCCGCCTTGACGGCACGCATGGAGTCCGTGCCGGGGGTGGTGCGCGCCAGTTACGCACGGCGCGCTCCGTTGACCGCTTCCGAGGGCGGCGAAACCAGAGGCATCGTCATCCCGGGGGTCCAGCCGCCACCGGGCAGCGACCGGTTCCAGATCCGCTATAACGTAGTCGCTCCCGGATTCTTCGCCACGCTCGGTACACGAATGACAAGCGGCCGCGAGTTCGATGCTTTCGACACACCCACAGCGGCGCCAGTGGTCCTGATCAACGACGCAATGGCGCGGCGATTCTGGCCGGGGGCCGACCCGGTCGGCAAGTCGATTCAGGTGGGCAAGATCGAGAGGCGGATCGTGGGCGTGGTCGAGACCGGCAGGTATGTCGAACTCCACGAAGCCGCGCAGCCCTACCTGTTTCTGCCCTTCACACAGGAATTTTCGCTGGAGTGCGTTCTGTTGGTCGAAACGTCCGGGCCGCCCGACGCATTCGTGCATTCGGTTCTGGAGGCCGCGGCATCCGTCGACCGGCAATTGCCGATCGTCGACGCAGTAGCGCTCCCGGATTACATGAGGACGATTCTCGCGAGTGAGCGTTCGATGGCGGGGCTGCTGGCCGGACTGAGCATTCTCGGGATCTTTCTGGCAGCGGTGGGGCTCTACGCCGCGATATCGTACCTGGTCAGCCGCCGCACACATGACATCGGCCTGCGGATGGCGCTCGGCGCGCAGCGAGCGGATGTCTTGAAACAGGTACTGGCACAGTCGCTGCGGCTAAGCGCGTTCGGCGCGATTGCCGGTCTCGCCGGCGCACTGGCGGCCTCCCGGCTGGTCTCCGGACTACTCCACGGAATCAGTCCGGCCGATCCGCTGAGCTACGCTTCGAGTGTACTGGCAGCGATAGCCGTGGCACTGGCGGCGACTTACTTTCCGGCACGGCGCGCCATGCGGATCGATCCGGTGATCGCGCTTCGGCACGAGTGACGGCTACTCTTTGAGGACGCTGTCGTCGTACCAGGGGCTGTGGAGGCTGTGGTCGTCTTCCGCCAACTGGAAGCCCGCATGATCCTTGAGATCCAGGAAGAATTTCACGCGGCGCAGGCGGCTATCGGTGTAGACACGGCCTTCGAGTTCTCTTCCGATCAGGTTCTCCAGATCCGGAAAGAATTGAACCGGAAACACAAACGTGGGCCGGCTCTGTAAATCCGCCTCGGCGGGCGTAAGAATGTCGCGCGAGCGGCAGTAGCACTTGGCTACCGGTAC
The DNA here is from genome assembly GCA_963796675.1 of Terriglobia bacterium. Lineage (GTDB taxonomy): Bacteria > Acidobacteriota > Terriglobia > Bryobacterales > Bryobacteraceae > CAWCDJ01. Next base: position 442,046 of record CAWCMS010000002.1, on the reverse strand, counting down.
CATGCGGTCGTCTTCACCGAGCATCCGCGCTTCGGAGCGGCGGATCTTGTGGAGACGTCCCGCGCGGAGTTCCACCGCATCGTATTCGCTTTCGTGTATGCCTGGTGCTGCCATAAGTTAAAAAGAATGTTCCCCATGCGCTGCGGCGAGGGCCAACAGCGGAAAGTAGTCGCGGTACATCCCATACGTCAGGTAGAAGACGTTGGGGAAACCGGTACCGGTAGTCGCATCTTCGAGCCAGCCGCCATCGGGATTCTGGTGGTCAAGAAGGAACCGGACGCCTCGGCTTGCCGCCGAAGATTCGCCCTCGCCGGCGGCGATGAGGCCGAGCACCGCCCAGGCGGTTTGGGAAGCGCAGCTCGGCGCGGGGACAAAGCAGTCCTTCTGATAACTGGCGCAGGATTCGCCCCAGCCGCCATCGGGACTCTGCACCATCTTCAACCACGCGGCTGCCCGGTCCATGGCCGGGAGGCCCTCCGGCGCTCCGTTGGCCGCCAGGCCGCGCACTGCCAGGAATGTGCCATAGATGTAATTGACGCCCCACCTGCCGTACCAACTGCCGTCACGCTCCTGCGCACCGATGAGATACTCGACGCCGCGCCGGACGGCCGGATCGTCGGCCAGACCGCGGCGGCTGAGCGATTCGACTACACGGCCGGTGATATCCGGACAGGTCGGATCGAGCATAGCATTGTGGTCGGCGAAAGGCACCTGGTTCAGGACCGCCCAGTTATTATCGACATCGAAAGCCGCCCAGCCGCCGTCTTCGGACTGCATGGCCAGGAGCCAGTGAATCGCCCTGCGCTCGGCCGCGGCCTGGGCTTTGGAGTTCGAGGCCTTGGCGTGCAGGAGCGCGAGCAGCACCATGGCGGTGTCGTCGATATCGGGATAGAACTCGTTGGCGAATTCGAACGCCCAGCCGGAGGGCTCGGTGTCGGGGCGCTTGACCGACCAGTCCCCCTTGCGGCGGACCTCTTTGCTGATGAGCCAGTCGGCGGCGTGCGTCATGCGGGGGTCGTCGCCGAGTCCGGCCTCTCCCATGGCGAAGGCGCAGATCGCCGTGTCCCAGATGGGCGAGACGCAGGGCTGGAACTGGAAGCGTTCGGGGGTCTCGATCAGCAGCGATTCGAAATGCCGGATGGCTTCGACGAGGTCGGGATGGTCGTCGGGATAGCCGAGAGCGTCGAGCGCCATGATGAAGTACATCATGGCCGGATAGATGGCGCCGAGTCCTTCGGTGTGGCGGGTGCGGTCGAGAATCCAGTGCTCGGCTTCGCGGATGGCGGCGCCGCGGACGCGTTCGGAGCCGCGCTCCTCCCACACTTTGAACACGCGGTCGAGGTGGTGGAAGAGCAGCGAGAGGCCTTTGCGCTTGGGCAGCGCGAGACTCACGTTGGGCAGCAGCAGCTCATCGAGCGTGAAGCCGGAGGGCGCTTTGCGGTTGGAGCCGCGCGCCTGCACGATCGAAAGCGGCACCAGGATGGATCGCGTCCACGAAGACATCTCGTAGAGCACATTGCCGGGAAGCATGGTGATCTCGGGCGGCACAGACGGCACGTGCTTCCGCGGGTACAGGCCGAAGAGGCTGAGGTTGATCTTGACGTAGCTGTTGGCGGCCTGGAGACCCCCGAGAGCGAGGATGCACTCGCGGGCCTTCGAAAGGGGCTCGGAATCGATCTCGAGGCCGGCCAGTTTCAGTGCGCAATACGCCTTGATCGTGGCACTGACGTCGGAGGGACCACCCGACCAAATATTGAAGCCGCCATCCGGAAGCTGTCGTTCGAGGATCGTGTGGGCCGCCCTGGCGATGCGCGCGCGGCTGGGAGGATCCCAACTCCGGCCCTCCGGCTGATGCAGCCAGAGTTGCAAGAGGATGTAATCCGATTCGAGAGTGGCATCGGCGGTCAGTTCGCCGCACCAAAAGCCATCGGGCGCCTGCTGCCCGTAGAGATACTCGCCCGATCTGGCGATCGCGGCCTGCACGTCCCGGTCCGCGGTTTGCGAACCAGACTCAGACCGGCGGCGGCTCCGTGACGCTCCTGCTCCTGACCATTCGTAAGACATCGGCTCGAACTCACATGGTAACAACCGGAAGTGAACGTAAACTAGAGGCATGGATTTCGAATTGGACGCGGTGGAGGCTCGGGTACTGGGCGCCTTGCTCGAAAAGGAGATCGCCACACCGGATTATTACCCGCTCTCGCTCAACGCCCTGGTGAACGCGTGCAACCAGAAGTCGAACCGCGAGCCGGTGGTTTCGTACGATGAGGACACGGTGGAGACCGCACTGGCGGGATTGCGGGAGAAGGGGCTCGCCTTACGGATCACGGGGTCCGACAGCCGGGTTCCGAAGCATAGTCAGCGCTTTACCGAAAAGTTTAACCTCGGGCGGCGAGAGGCGGCGGTGATGTGCGTCCTGATGCTGCGGGGTCCGCAAACGGTGGGAGAACTGCGCGGGCGGACGGAGCGGTTGTATACATTCGACGACCTGGAGGCGGTGGAATCCACGCTGCACCGCCTGGACGAGATCGAGTTCGTGAAGAAACTTCCGCGGCAGGCCGGGTACAAAGAGCCGCGGTACGCGCAGTTGCTTGCGGGCGACGTGGAGGTCGTCGAAGAAGCAGCCGCGTCACCCGAACGCGCCACTTCCGACCGCGACCGGATCGCTGCTCTCGAAGCGGCCCTGGCGGAATTGCGGCAGGAGTTCGACGACTTCCGCCGGCGGTTTGAGTAGAAGCTAGGCAGGCTACACTAGCGGAATGAGTAATGTGGGCGGAACACCGGGCGGGTTGGGACACTTCCTCCTCGGACTCGCCATGATATGCGTTGGCGGATATCTGCTGACCAACCAGGTGATGGTCGTCGGGGGTTACTGGAGCCTATACGGCCACAACTCGTTCGGGATCACGCTACTGCCGATGCTGATCGGAATCGGGCTGCTGTTCTGGAACGGACGCAGCATTGCCGGCTGGCTCCTGACGGCGGCCGGAGCCGTCTTCATCGTCACGGGAGTCATCGCCAACCTGCACATCTACTTTCAGCCCACCAGCCTGTTCAACACCATCGTGATGCTGGTCCTGCTGGTGGGCGGAATCGGGCTGGTAGCTCGCGCGCTACGCCCGTACGGCGCCGACGCTTCGTGACGTTAGTGTGTGGCCGGCAGAGATTGCGAAATGGTCTTGGCGGCCTGGCTGCAGATGGGGTGCCCCCATCCGCTGACGCTCGAGCCGATCTGGAATCCGGCCGGAGTCGTGATGTCGTAAACGATATTGTCGGGGCGCGAGTTGTCGCCGCTCACTCCTGCGGGCACGAAATCGAGCGACAGGTTATTGCGAGTGCGCCAGGAGATGTTATGGTCGGCGCAAGACGAATCGCCGCTGACGCCAAGCGCTCCGACTAACTGGTGGCTGGAATTATAGAGCGCCAGGCCGCCCCCGAACACATTGACTCCGCCGATCTTGCCGCCCACCATCGGATCGTTCGGCTGGCCGTAGTTTTGGGCATTTCCCCGATACGCCACGTCCACGTCGACCGGGTTGCTGGCCTGCAGACCGTAGAGGCTGCCGCCGGGGTTGACCGCACTGTAAAGATTGGCGGTCGATAAGGCCAGCGCGGGCAGGCTGAATGCGTTGGCGGTATTGGCCTTCTGCGCCGCAATCACGCGGCTCCCGGGCCACTGACTGCCGCGATCGGCTCCTGTAAACGCGACGGCGCAGACGACTCCGTCCCGATTGACGACGACACCCCACATATCGAGATTGAAGCCGCCGTTCGATTGTGCTCGCGCAGCTTTGAGCGCTGCTTTCAGTGCGGATTGCGAAGGCAGGCCGGCGCAAGCCGAATGGCCTTCGTCACTTCCATTTCCCTGCGATATTGCTGCCAGAGGGAGGGCCAGCAACAAGCCCGCAACGTACCGTAACGTCATCAAAGAGGATCCTCCGTAATCCTTGATGATTTTGTCATTGAAGCGGACAGACTGCTGTGATTTCTGTAGTTACGATGTATCTATTCATACACTGAATTACGGCTATGATGATTCCATGCGCTTGATTGCCCCCTTGTTCCTGATTGCATGCGTCTCCGCTTCCGCGGCAGTGGTCGATTCCGCGGCGGGGGGATTCACCGTGAAGGCAACCCGCACCATCCATGCGCCGGCGGATGCGGTCTTCACGAAGCTGTTGCAGGTGGGCGAGTGGTGGGACCCGGTCCACACTTACTCCGGCAACTCGCATAATCTCTCGATCGAGGCGAAGGCCGGAGGATGCTTCTGCGAGAAACTTTCCGCCGAGGGCGGCGTGAAGCACATGGAGGTAGTTTTCATACAGCCGGGCAAGCGCCTGGTGATGACCGGCGGCCTAGGTCCGCTGCAAACCATGGGGGTCGCGGCGAGCCTGGCGATCGAGATCCAGGCTTCGGGAGACGGCACACAGTTGGTATACAGCTATGCGGTGGGCGGATACTCGCCGTCCGGACTGAATGGGTTGGCGCCGGTTATCGATATGGTGCTGGGCCAACAGTTCACGCGACTGGTGAATTACATCGAGCGCGGCAATCCAACGGCTGCCGCGCAGAAGTAAGCGGTCAGGCTTTGGCCGAGCGAGGCGTGAGACGCGAAGTCAGCGTGCTCAGTACCTTGGTCTGCAGCCAGCCTCCGGCGATCGAAAGCACCAGCGCGCCGAGCGGATTCAACGCTACCCCGCGGCTCACCGACGCGAGCCCCAGGAAGATACACGCCCAATAGAAGACGAAGCCGGTGATGCAACCGATCCAGACCTGGCGGATCCCGGCTCGTTTGTGCTTCACATAGGAGAGATATCCGCCCGCCGCGCCGCCGAGCGCCGAAAGCAGCAGCAGAATCACGGGAAGCGAGACACTGACCGGAGCGGTAACCGTGAGCAGGTTGGGACTCGCAGCCGAGACTGAGACCGGGCCCGACATCCCGGGCAGGAATTTCGTACGGGCTTCAAAGGCTCCCGCGGGGATATTCAGTTGCTGCTGCTCAATGGTGCCGCGGCCGGAGCCGATCAGAAGGCTCACGGCGCGCGGAGCGTCCGTAACCATCGGACGGCCATCGGTACCGGTCAAGGTGACGACGAGCTCGGCCGTATCGAGAAGCGAGATTCCCGGAGGGCTCGCTTTGAGATCGAGCCTCGTGATGGCGGGCCGGAAGTGGATCTGCAGTTTGCGATCGCCGTCGACAGCGGAGGGCGGTGCGCTGCCCAGGTATTCCACGGTTACGTCGCCGGGCTGGTCCGACGTCAACGTCGCGTGCCCGCTGGCCTGCCCCTGCGGAATGGTCAGCGGTGCAGGATGCAAAGTTCCGCTGCTATCGAAAATGTTCAGCCGGACATCGTGCGGGGCGGCATCGGCATCGCCGACCAGGAAAGCCTGCACCGTCACGGCGTCGCTGCCGTCCGCAAGAAAGGCGCGGTCGGGGCTATACCGCAGGGCGATTTGCAGGGACGAGGCGGGGCTGAGGACGGGCGGGGCCGCCACTCTGGGCGGAGGGGCGATACCCATGCGCGGAGCCGGCATCTGCTGGGGCAGAGCCTGAATGGGGGGCGACGGAGACCGAACCGGGGGCGGCGGAGCCGGAGCAGGTCCCGGCGGAGTCGCAGGTTTTTTGACACGAACATAAGCGCCCCCCGGAAGCAATTCGGCATTTTTGGCCCAGAGGTAGACCAAGCCCGGTCCGGGCACCGAAATGGCGAATTCGCGCGTAAACTGGCCTTCCGGGAAATCGACCGTGCGCAGGTCCTGGACCTTGCCCGAAGGCATGCGGGCCTGAAGCAGCACATGAAAGGGACGGCGGGGAATGGCCGGTTCGTTGCCGGCGTTCACGAGGCGGACCTCAAGCGTTACCTGCTCACCCGCGCGCAGCGTCTCGCGGTCCGGAATGACTTCGAGCTTGACGGGAGTGGTATCAGCCGCGAAAGCCTGAGCCACCAGCGCCAAGGCTATACCGACTATCCAGGATCGCATCAACACCCAAGCCCTCCTTTCGGTGTGACCGATGATAACAGAAGCCCGCGATTATCGAACATCCGGACGCGGATCGATCAGCGCCCAGGAAACCGCGGCGGCCACATACAGACCGGCCAGAAGATAGAGCGGCAGGCTCCAGTTGCCGAGGCGGTCCACGATGTACGCGAGCACGATGGGGCTGAGGATCCCGCCGATCTGTCCGGCCGTATTCATAGTGGCGCTAAGGACCGCAGCGTTTCCGCCGCCCAGATCGATCGCGGTGGCCCAACTGGGAGCGAGCGTGAACATGGAAAGCGCACCGGCCACGGCAATCAGGAAGCCGGCGAGTTGCGGGTGAGGCGAGGCGGTCCCCAAGAACAGTGCAACGGCGGCGAGCAGATAGGCGGCGCAGCCCACACCGGAGCGTCCGAGGCGCACGCCGAAGCGGCGGGAGAGCGCGTCGGTAGCGATGCCGCCGGTAATATCGGCGGTGACGCTGAGGAGCAAGGGCAGTCCCGCGAAGATCGCGAGCTGCGCCGACGCCATGCCGCGCGCCTTGGCGAGATACACCGGCAGCCAGGTGATGAAGAAGTAGAAGCCGTAGGTGTTGGCGAAGTATTGGATGCAAAGCGGCACGAGGCTATGGGTGCGGAAGACTTCGACCCAGGCGGAGCGGCCGTGCGCGAGGGGAATGCCGCGTTCCTTTTCGATGAGGGCGAGCTCTGCGGCGGAGACGGCGGAGTGGTCGGCGGGGTCGTCGCGGAACCAGCGGTACCAGAACCACCCCCAGGCGATTCCAGCGAATCCCAGGCAGAAAAAGACCAGACGCCAGGGGAGGAATGTAGCGATCCAGGCGACCAGTACAGGCGTCAGGCCTCCGGCCAGATGGGCGCCCGCGAAGAAGACGCCCTGCGCACGGCCACGTTCGCGGGCGGGAATCCAGCGCGAAAAGACGCGCGCGGCATTCGGCCACGCCCCTGCCTCGCCGGCCCCGAAGAGGAAGCGTACGCCGAGCAGCGTTCCGAAACTGAAGGCGGCGCCGGTCGCCATGGTGAAGCCGGACCACCAGAGAACGATGCGGGTGAGCACCGGCCGGCTGCCTATGCGATCGGCCCATCCGGCAGTGGGGATTTCGAAGATGGCGTAGGCGAGCGTGAACGAGCTGAATACGTATCCCATCTGGATCCGGGTGAGCGAGAGATCGCGCATGATGGAGAGCGCGAGGATCGAGATACAGACGCGGTCGAGGTAGGTGACACCGGCGAGCGCGACCAGCGCGGCAACCACACGGTAGCGGACATGGGTGGTATGGGGGAGGCTCATCCCTGGTGCAGCCAGTGTATCGGGAAACCGGCGGCGGGTGGAACCGAAACTCGAATTCTGAGATGATGAACCCTCCATGCAACTCAAGGTGTTGTATGGCGGCGCGATCTTTGTAAGCTCGCTGCTGCTGTTTCTGGTGCAGCCTGTCATGGCGAAGGCGATCCTGCCGTGGTACGGAGGATCGGCCGGAGTGTGGACCACCGCGATGCTGTTCTTCCAGGTGATGCTGCTCCTGGGCTACGGCTGGGCGCACTGGACGACCGCACACCTGAGCCGGCGCGCGCAAATCTTTGTTCATCTCGCGATGCTCGCGGCAAGCCTGCTGTTGCTGCCGCCGTCGCCCTCGGCGGCGTGGCGGCCCATCGATGCCGGCGCCCCGATTCTCCGGATCATCGGCGTCCTGGCAACCTCGGTAGGGTTGCCCTACCTGCTATTGTGCGCCAACGGGCCCTTACTTCAGGTATGGTTCGCGGATCGCTCGAAAGTCGCATTTCCGTACCGTCTGTTCGCCATCTCGAACGCCGGGTCGCTGGCGGCGCTGGTGGCCTACCCGTTCGCGATCGAGCCGTGGATTTCCGTGCGACATCAACTGGCGGTGTGGTCGGTGGGCTATGGGTTGATGGCGGTGCTGGCAGGCGCCGCGGCCATTGCGGCCATCCGCGGCGCGGCCTGGAAGCGGCCCGAGAAGGCTTCCACGGCGTGGACGGAACGGATGCTGTGGATCGTGCTCGCGGCCTGCCCCTCGATTCTGTGGCTGGCGGTGGCCGAGGAACTGAGCCAGAACGTCGCGCCGATTCCGTTCCTGTGGATTCTGCCGCTCAGCCTGTACCTGCTGAGCCTGATCCTGTGCTTCGACCGGGAAGGCTGGTACCGGCCCGCCATCTTCCGGATCGCGCTGCCGGCGGCATGGGTGCTGATCTGGTATTGCCTCTACCAGCGCGGCACGATCGGCTCGATCAAGTGGACGATCCTGATGCTTTCGGCCGCGCTGTTCGCCTGCTCGATGTTCTGCCACGGAGAGTTGGCGCGCCGCAAACCGGATGCGCGGGAGCTCACGTCGTATTACCTGATGATGGCGCTGGGCGGAGCGGTCGGCGGACTTTTCGTCGGGCTGGCGGCGCCGCTGCTGTTCGACCAATACCTGGAACTGCCCGCCGGAGTGGCGGTTTGCATGGTGCTGGCGATGGCCCTGCTGTACGGCTATCCGCCGCGCCGGCTGGTGCGCCTGGGCTTGATGGCCGGTGCGGGCCTGGTAATCGCAGCCGAACTCGGCGGATTCGCGGATGGAACTCTGGTTCGCGCGCGGAACTTCTACGGCGCGCTCAAGGTGAGCCAGGTGGGATCGGGCGATCAGGCGTTGCGGATGCTGAGCAATGGGCCGATCCGGCATGGGAGCGAGTTTCTGGCGCCGGAAAAGAGCCGGGTGCCGACCACCTACTACGCGCCGGAATCGGGCGTGGCGACGGCGATCCGCACGTTGCAGAAGCGCGCCGAAAACGTGGGAGTCATCGGGCTCGGCACCGGCACGGTGGCCAGTTACGGCCGCAGCGGCGACGTCTACCGCTTCTATGAATTGAACCCCGAGGTCATCCGGCTCGCCGGCAGCCAGTTCCGGTATCTGCGCGATTGCCCTTGTAGCGTGGAAGTGGTGCCGGGCGACGCGCGCCTGGCGCTCGAACGGGAAACGCCGCGCAACTTCGACGTGCTGGTGGTGGATGCCTTCAGCGGCGACTCCATCCCCGTACACCTGCTGACGAAAGAAGCTTTCGAGTTGTATGCCCGGCACCTGAAGCCGGACGGAATCCTGGTCGTGAATGTGACCAACCGGTATCTGGATCTCCGCCCGGTGGTGGAAGGGGCGGCGCGAGCAAGCGGCAGGCACTCGCGAGTGCTCGAGACCGTGGCCGACCCCGCCCGCGCCACCTACGCCTCGACGTGGGCACTGGTTACCGCGAACCCCGGTGCGCTTTCGCCGGCGTCGCAACCCGCGAGGCTGTGGACGGACGATTACTCGAACCTGTTCCAGGTGCTGCGGTAGAACCGGCTATGCGCGCAAAGGAATCGCTGAGCCGACGACTTTGACGTCGGTGTAGCCCAGATGATCCAGCAGGCCGCCCATCGACCGAATGGCGAGCGTCGGGTTCACGGTGGGCCCGTGACGCACTTCGCGCACCGCTTTGACGCCATCCTTCTTGAAGAAGAACGGGAAATAGGGTACGAACACGCCGCCGGGAGTAACGCGGAAGCGCACGCGACCCTGGTCGAAGGTGAAGCGGATGATGATCGCGCGCCACTCGCGCTCCTCCTGAAAGGCGGGCGACTTCATGCGGGCGATCAGGCGGCTCATGAAATTCGAAGTGGCGGCCGCCCAGCGGTCGAGGGCCTCCTCGAGCCGCGGGTGTCCGGCATACTCGGTGCAGCAGTGCTCGGCGGTACCGAGGTAGTGGCGGAAGGCATGGCGCAGCATCTTTTCCTGCTCGGCTGGGTCGTAGACGACGCGCACCAGTTCGGCGTATTCGGGCAGCACGCGGCGGAGGTCTTCGGCGGCAAACCCGACACAGTATCCGGCCGACTGAGCGCCGTACGCACGCCACTGGCTGAGGAGATCGGCCTTTTCGCAATAGCAGGAGACGAAGTACTGAAAGTCAGGCATCTCCAGGCTGCGGCGGATGTTGGGCAGCAGGCGCCGGACAGGCTCGGGAACGCTGCCTGCTGCATCGTCGAGCAGGTTGGAAGTAAGGCCGCGGCCGTAATCCATCTCCGAAGCGTCGTTCATGTAGAGGACGTTGGTGCAGTACACCTCGCCTGAATTCAGGATGCCGAAGAGACCCGAGCCGGACGTGTAGTGGTACAGCAGAACGGGATCGTCATCGGGATCGGCCTGCGCCTCGCCCGGTACGGCCGCGTGGAAATCGGTCTCGATGAAACGCACCGGATCGGATGGCACTCCTGTCGCGAAGTCGCTCATTGGTACAGGGTAGCAGCGGTTTACGAATTCAGATCGATCCGCTGCCGCGCGACCGAAGTCCAAACGGGGCGGCAACCAGCCATGAGCGAGATGCCGAAGAGGAACGCCGCGGTGGAAACGAGCAACGCGGGATTTTGCGGCGTGATTCCGTAGAGCAGCCCCTCCAAACGGTCTCCGCAGAACATCACGGCACAAATACCGGCCGCTTCCCCCGCAAGAACGAAGGCCAGGGTCTTGCGAACCAGGTCGTTCACCAGACGCAAGCGGGGCGAACCGAGCGCCGTCCGGATGGCGACTTCGTGCCGGCGCGCCGCCATGATTTCGGCCATGACACCGTAAATACCACCGGCCGCCAGGATTACAGCACAGATGCCGAAGGCGAGCAGCAGGACCATGTGGAAGCGGCTGCGGGCGGTGTTGGCATCGATGAGTTCGCCGATGGTGGCGTCGCGGCCGGCGGCCTGTCCAGGGACGAGCGCGGAGAGGGCGCGCCGGACTATGTCGGCCAGTTCGCGCGCGCTTTGCCTGCCGCGGATCACGAGATACGCAGGCGCAGGCCCGTCCTGGGAGGAAGCCACGAAGATGCCGGCGTCCTGCTGGGCGGCATCGCGATAACGCGCGTCCGCGCACACGCCCACGATGGTCAACCAGGGGGAGGAAGCGTCGAATCGCAGCCGGTGGCCGACCGGGTCGTGGCCCGCGGCTCGAATGCGCCGCGCCAGGCCAGCGCTGATGATGGCGACCGGGGACGTGTCCTCGGTATCGTGGTCGGTGAAATCGCGGCCTTCGAGCAGGGGCGTGCCGACAGTGCGGAAGTAGTCGGTGGTGACGGATTCGTAATTGGCCTTCGGCAGGACCTCTTCGGACTTGCGGCCCGCCTCGAATTCGAATTCGAAACGGCGCTCCCATCCGATGGCACCCTCGAGAGGCCGGACGAGCACGCCGGCGGCAGAGATGACTCCGGGAGTATCGCGCAGGCGCTCGAGCAGTTGCGGATAGAGGGGCCCGCGCATCGTGCCCCTCGAGTTGGCGAACAGGCCGGGGCCGCGTACCCGAACATTCAGCGTGAGGGTATCGCGGTGAGCGAATCCGAGATCGGCGGTGGAGAGCGCGTGATAGCTGAAGACGAAAAGACCGGCCAACACCAGCAGTACGGCGGTGATCGCTGCCTGCACGCAGACAAAGCCGTTGCGGATGCGCAGGCCGCCGCGTGAAAGCGATGTGCGCACGCTACTTTCCCGCAGGATGGAATCGAGCGGGACGCGAAGGGCGGCCCAGGCGGGAATCACGGTGCAGATCAAAGCGGCCATCATGGCGGTGCCGATAGCGAAGGCGATGGCCGGGAGATGGATGCCGGCATCAGCGATCCGCGGGATATCGGCCGGCGCCCATCGGACCAGGATGCGGATGGCCGAAGCGGCGAGCGTGCATCCGGCCAGGGCCGCGGCTGACACGATCAGGATGCCTTCGGCCGCAAACTGCCCGACGATCCGCCACCGGCCCGCACCGAGCGCGATGCGCGTCGCAATCTCCACGCGCCGCGCCACGATTCCAGACAGGATCAGGACGCCGGCGCTCAGGATCGAGACCCCGAACAGGAGCACGGCCGCTCCGAGCAGGATCCACAATTGCGGGCGCGAGGAGCCGTTCCAATAGGCGGGTAGGGGCATGACCTCGCCGCGCTGCGAAGGCGAATAGGCCTCGGGGTGCTCGCGGGCGAGACGGCGGAAGAGGTCGTCTGCCTGCCGCGCCACGCGTTCGTGAGAGGCTCCGGGACGGCGCAATGCAATCGCCATCAGAAAGGTGGCGCCGCGGCGTTCGACGACTCTTCGTTCGATGCCGAGCGGCACCCAGAATCCGGCTCCACTGGGAAACTCGGCGCCGGCGGGCATCACGCCGATGACCGTACAGCCTTGCCCGTTCAAGCGGATCATGCGGCCGACGATGTGCGGATCGGCGCCGAGGTGCTCGCGCCAGACGCGGTCGGAGACCATGACCACGGGCGGCGCCTCCACCTGCTCGTCGGAAGCACGGAAGTCGCGGCCGAGAGCCGGAATCACACCCAGAACCCGAAAGAAATCGTGCGAGACGGGAGTGCTTTCGATCTGCACCGGTTCGTGACCGTCGAGTTGGAGGACGCGCGCGTAGCCGTAGAGCGAAGTGGGCAGGACGGCAACGTAGCGTAGGTCCGGAATGTTGGCCTGCAGGTCGCCCAGCTCGGGATAGGCCAACTCCTCGACGTAATGACCCGCGCGTGGATCGACCTTCCGGATGACTTCGATCGATTCCTGATCGGCGAAAGGAAGGGGGCGCAACAGGACGGCGTCCACCAGGGTGAACATGGCAACGCTCATCGCGATGCCGAGAGAAAGGATGCCGGCCGCGACCAACGGCGTCCTGCCGCGGCGCGCGGAACTGGTAACTGCACTCTTCCACAGGCACCACAGGCTGGCCACCCAATCCGTCATTGGTTCAGGGTAGCAACCCCGGCAGCTACTCGGAGCGTAATGCGCCCGCCGGATCCACGGACGCAGCCCGGCGGGCGGGCAACCATGCCGAGAACAGCGTGAGCACGATCAGGAACACCGAGGCGCCGGCGAGCTTGCGCTCGCCTGGGCAAGCCGGCAGGCCTACCCTACAAGCGTACGATCTTGGGGGAGCGGTAATGCTTGAGCGCGTTCCGCGTATCGACAATCAGCGAAGAGCGATCCACCAGGGCGGCGTAGTCAAAGGCTGAGTGGTCGGTCACAATGACGACGCAATCGGCATCGGCAGCGGCTGCTTCGGGGAGCGCCCTGAGGCTCAGGCCATCGAGCTTCACGGCCGGGACATGCGGGTCGCTGTAGGTGACGGTCGCGCCGCGCTTTTCGAGCAGCAGCATGATATCGAGCGCGGGCGATTCGCGCATATCGTCGATATCGCGCTTGTAGGCCACGCCCATCACGTGCACCTTCGAGCCCTTGACGGGCTTGGCTGCGTCGTTCAACGCATTCTGGATCTTGTCCAGCACGAAGTGCGGCATCTGCCCGTTGATGTAGCCCGCCAGCTCGATAAAGCGCGCTTCGATGCCCGCCTGCTTGGTTTTCCAGGAAAGGTAGAACGGATCGATCGGGATGCAGTGGCCGCCGAGGCCGGGGCCCGGGTAAAACGGCATGAAGCCGAAGGGCTTGGTGGCCGCGGCGTCGATCACTTCCCACACATTGATGCCGATGCGGTCGCACATCAGGGCGATCTCGTTCACCAGCCCGATGTTGATCATGCGGAACGTGTTCTCGAGCAGTTTGACCATCTCGGCCACCTGCGTGGAACTGACCGGCACCACGGTCTCGAGCGCCTGCGAATAGAACAGGCGGCCCATTTCGGTACACTCGGGTGTCACGCCGCCGACGACTTTCGGGATGTTCGCGGTCTGGAACTTCGGATTGCCGGGGTCGACCCGCTCCGGCGAGAAGCACAGGAAGAAGTCCTTGCCGACCTCGAGGCCGCTCTTGGTGAGCATGGGCAGCACGACTTCGTCCGTCGTGCCGGGATAGGTGGTGGATTCGAGAATCACCAGCGTGCCGGCGTGGAACGACCTCTCGATCTCCTGGCAGGCGCTGACGATGTAACTCATATCCGGATCTTTGGTCTTGCGCAGGGGAGTCGGCACGCAAATGTTGATGGTGTCCAACTCGAGCACTGCGGAAAAATCCGAGGTCGCCCGCAACTTGCCGGCTTCGACCAGGGGACCGAGCACAGAACCGGGGATGTCCGCGACGTACGAATCGCCCGCGTTGACACGCTTGGCCTTCTCAGTGCTGACGTCGATGCCGGTTACCTGGAATCCCGCTTTGGCGAATTCCACGGCCAGGGGAAGACCAACGTATCCAAGGCCCACAATCCCGACCCGGGCCGTTTTGGAGCGAATCTTCTCTTCGAGTATCTTCCCTGTAGCTTCGACGGCAAGTTGTTGAGCTTCGGTCATGGAGTCCTATTTTCTCATACAAAAAACACACCTTCGGCGATAATCTGGGCGGGCCCGGTGAGGTACATGTCTCCTTCCAGACGAATTTCGAGCGGGCCTGCGGGCGTTAATACGCGCACGGGAGCGGAGACCATCCCGAGTGCCAGCGCGGCGGCCGCGGCTCCTGTGGACCCGGTGCCCGAACTCATCGTTTCCCCCGCCCCGCGCTCGTAGAAGCGCACGTCGATGGCGTGTTCGTTCACGGGAACTACAAACGAGACGTTGGTGCGGTTCGGGAAGTGCGGATGCGATTCGATCTCGGCGCCCATGGCACGCCAGTCGAAATCGAAATCCGATACGGGAACCGCGCATTGCGGATTGCCGACATCCATCAGGACCACCTCGCGGGGGCCGGAAGCCAGAGGGAGGGCGAAGCGGTCCGCCAGTATCGCCGGACGCCCCATATTCATCTCGAACTGGAATTGCAGGTCCGAACTCTCCAGCACCCTCAGCGTTTTGAGTCCGGCTCCCGTCAGGATGCGGACCACGCCGGCCGAGTGCCCATGGCGGATCAGGAATGCCGCGGCGCATCGCGTGCCGTTGCCGGAAATTTCGGCGGTGCTGCCGTCCGAGTTGTAGAGCTGAATGGCACCGTCGGCATCGGCATCGGTGGGCGGTGTGACCAGCATCCAGCCATCGGCGCCCACGCCGGTGTGCCGCTCGCAGATCGCGCGAGCCATGGACGCGCGATCGCCTTCGGGGACTGCGTAGATCCAGGTGAGCAGAAAGTCGTTCTTGGCGCCATGAGCCTTGGTGTAGGGGATCTTCATTGTTGGATGGGCTCGACGATGACGGCCGTTCCATAGGCCAGCACTTCGGTGACGCCCTGCATCACGTCATTGGCGTCATAGCGGGCGCCGATGACCGCGTTCGCGCCGAGTTCCGAGGCGTGATCGATCATGAGGTCGAAAGCATCCGAGCGGGTATGCTCGCAAAGCTTGGTGAACAACGAAATGTTGCCGCCGACGATGGTCTGCAGTCCGGCGCCGATGGTTCCGATGAGCGAGCGCGAGCGGACAACGATGCCCCGGACGACGCCGAGATTCCGCTTGATGCGGTAGCCGGGGAGTTCGAATGCGGTAGTGACGTTTTCATGCGGGACCATGACTTGCTCCAATCCGCCGGTAGATTTCAATCACCGGCTCGTCTTTCTTCGTGATGACCTTTTCGAGCTGATACCGTATGCCGAATTCAGCGGCGCGGGCAATGGCTTTGTCGACCTGGTCGCCGCGCTTGACGACGGCCCATTCCTGCGAAAGCCAGAGCTCCGGGCGGCGCACGGTAGCTTCCCAAACCAAGCCGTTCGAGACACTGAAGGTCTCGCTGAGCGGGATCTCCAGGTAGCGGTAGATCCCCGCAAAATCGTCGCCGCTCGATGAAATGATACCGGAACCGGGACGGAATTGGGGCTTGAGAAAGGCCGCCGCCTCGGCGGTCCAGGCGCGGCGGCCGGTGGAATTCGCACGGGACTCCGCCCAGGTGACCCACGTCTCGGGCTGAGGATGCAGGAGCCAGGGGAAGACGGCGGCGATGATGACAGCCGCTGTGATGAGGCGAAGACCGGGCAGGCCGGAAGGCCTGTCCCACAGCGCCACCAGGGCTCCGGCGGCAAAGGCGAGGAGGGGCAGGGCGGCGAGCCCGTAACGGGTGTTGTAGTAGGAATTCGGCCAGAGGGTCGGGACGAAGATGGGCGTTCCCGACGAGTGCAGGCTCCAGATATAAAAGATAGGAGGGAGCGCCAGCAGGAGCAGCGGCCAAAAGGCGCGGCGGAACAGTGCGGCTACCGCGCCGGCAAGCGCCAGGATCGCCAGGACGGGACCGGCGCAGAGTTGCGCGGCCGTGCGGAAGTAGAGAAACGCCAGGCGCCAGTTCTGTTTGCCGGGATAGTAGGCATCGCCCTGTATGGCGGAGGCCGACCCGGGACCACGGAAGAAGTAGAGGGCATCTCCGGTTAGCCACCAGTTGTGGCCCATCCAGTAGAGCGGCCCGGCGCCCGCAATCAACGAAAACACCAGGGCGGCGCGCCAACTCTTCCTATTCAGAAAGTAGAGCGCGACAAACGGGAGGAGGAACCAGCCGTCGTAGCGGGTCATTGTGGCGGCCAGAGCGGCAATCCCCGCGGCGGCGGCCCATCCGCGGACCGTGCAATAGAGCAGGGCGGCGATCGCCATCAGGAACACCGGCTCGGACATCGGCGTAGATTGCAGATAGAGCAGGTTGGGATTGAGCGCCAGCACCGCGGTGGCGGCCACGGCCGCGGCAGTGGATTCGAAGATGCGGCGCACGGCCGCGAAGAAGAACGTGCCGCCGATGACGAAGCAGATCGCCGACGGAATCGCTCCGGCGAGTCCGCTGAACCAGAGGGCGTCGTAGCGCGCAAAAGGGAGCATCAGCAGGTGCGGCAGGGGTAGCCAGGGTGTGCCGAGCTGATCGTAACCGGGCGTTTGCGAATCGAGGATGCGGCGCGCGATGTTCAGGTGCGCTTCGGCATCACCGTACCACTCGATCCACCCGTTGCGAAAACAGATCCAGACGGCACACGCGCTCAACAGGGCCAGAATCGCGGCGGTCCACAGGACCGCCCACGGCTCAAAACTTCGTGCAGCTTTGGAATTCCTGATAACGAGCCTCGATTTCCTCGCGGGTCAAATTGCGGAAGCGGTCGACGCCGAACTTTTCGCAGCAGAAACTGCCCATGACCGAGCCATAGATGACGGCGCGTCGCAAGGCGGCGAAGTCGACTGGGCCGCCGCAGCCCGCCAGGTAGCCGATGAAGCCGCCAGCGAAGGAATCGCCCGCCCCGGTAGGGTCGAAGACGTGATCCAGCAGGTAGCCTGGGGCGAAGAAATGACAGCCGTCCTGGAACAGGACCGCGCCGTACTCTCCGCGCTTGATGACCAGGGACGAGGGCCCCATGGCGATGATCTTCGACGCCGCGCGACGCAGGTTCGATTCGCCGGAGAGCAGGCGGGCTTCGCTATCGTTGATCAGCAGGAAGTCCCACTCCCGGATGGTTTCGAGCAGTTCGTCGCGATAGTCGTTGATCCAGTAATTCATGGTATCGCCGCCCGAAAACCTCACGGACGGCAATTGGCCGCGAACGCTCTTCTGGAGACCGGGCTGGATGTTGCCGAGCAGCAGGTAGGGCGACGAACGGTAGGATTCGGGCAGTTTCGGATTGAAGTCGGCGAAGACGTTGAGGTCCGTCCGCAGAGTGGTGCGGTCGTTCATGTCGGCGGAGTAGACGCCTGCCCAGAAGAACGTCTTGCCGCCGGCGACCGTCTCAAGACCCTCGAGGTCGATCTGGCGGGAGGAGAGAAGGCCGTAGTCTTCGGAGGCGAAGTCGTCGCCCACTACCCCGACCAACTTGACCGGGGTGAAGTAGCTGGCGGCCAAGGAGATATAAGTCGCCGCGCCACCCAACATCCGGTCGACTTTGCCGTGCGGCGTTTCGACGCCATCGTATGCGACGGAACCAACCACGATTAGAGACATGTAATCCACGATTGTAACAGCGGCTGGGCTGGAGACGGACCGAGACTCCCCTGGGGGACTGCGCTCAACTCGCGCCGGTGTCTGCAGAAAAAATTTACGGTAATAGTTGAATTGTAGGATTTACGAGCATCGGATCCTTTGGTATGATTCCTTTGATTTCCTTGAATTTGCATGGGAAGAGGGGGTTCATTTGCGAGACTTCTTCCGCGACTGCGGCCATCTGATCCGGCCAGCGCTGGTGCTGCTGGCGGGTATTGGGGTCTTCCTGGCCGTTCGTGGCGCTATCATTCCACAGGACTTCGGCAAATACGGCCACTACCGGCCGGGCGCCCTGGCGATGATTCGAGAGCGGCCCGTCTCCTACGCCGGGCAGGACACCTGCCTGCTTTGCCACGAAGATGAGGGCAAAGCCCGGGCAGCGGGAAAACACGCACATGTGGCCTGCGAGGCATGCCACGGCCCGCTGGCGCAACACGCGAACGACCCGGCGGCCAGTATTCCGAAACTGCCCGAGGTCGCGACCCTCTGCCGGCGGTGCCACGAGAAGGACGCCGCCAAGCCGCAGAACTTTCCCCAAGTGGTCACGGCCGAACACTCGGGTGGCGTGTCCTGCAAGGATTGTCATCAGCCGCACAACCCGCACCTCTGAGGGACTGACATGGACCTGACACGGAGAGACCTGTTTACCGTAGGCGGCAAACTCCTGGTGCTGGCGTCGGTGGGCGCCACGCTGGAGCAGATTATGGGCGCCGCCGCCCCCAGCGATGCCTACCGGATGGCGGACCACTGGTGGGGGATGATCATCGACATCGACAAGTGCATCGGCTGCGGGAACTGCGTGCGCGCCTGCTCCAATGAGAACAAGGTGCCCCACGGTTTCTTCCGCACCTGGGTAGAGCGCTACCAGGTGGAAGAAGGCAAGCAGCCGAAAGTCGATTCGCCGGACGGCGCCATCAACGGATTTCCCGCGAACACGCGACCGGACGTGAAGAGCTTCTTCGTTCCCAAACTCTGCAACCACTGCGCGGATTCCCCCTGCGTGCAAGTCTGCCCGGTGGGCGCGACCTTCGTCAGCCCGGACGGCGTGGTGCTGGTGGACGAAACCTACTGCCTGGGCTGCCGCTACTGCGTGCAGGCTTGCCCGTACGGGTGCCGCTACCTGCACCCGGAAAAGAACACGGTGGACAAGTGCACGCTGTGCTACCACCGGATCACCCAGGGCCTGACCACCGCATGCTGCGAGAACTGCCCGACCGGCGCGCGGCAACTGGTGGATTTCAAGAACCCGAGCGATCCCGTTCACGAGTTTCTGCGCAAGAACAAAGTCGAGGTCCTCAAGCCGTATATGGCCACCCAGGCCAAGGTTTACTACAAGGACCTGGACGGATCGGTGCGATAGGGGAGCGAAATGATCATACCCGGCGTCGACGGTTTCATGTACCCGAACGAGGTCGAACTGCAATGGAGCCTGCTGATCGTCCTCTACCCTTACATCACAGGGCTGGTTGCGGGAGCTTTTATTCTGGCGTCCCTCGAACGCGTCTTCAAAGTGGAAGCGGTGAAGCCCACTTACCGGCTGGCGCTGCTGACGGCGCTGGCGTTCCTGCTGGTGGCTCCCCTGCCCCTGCAACTTCACCTGGGACATCCCGAGCGCTCCTTCGAGATGTACCTGACGCCGCACCGGTCGTCGGCGATGGCGATGTTCGGATTCGTCTATCTGTGGTACCTCACGGTGGTCCTGCTGGTGGAGATCTGGCTCGAGTACCGCGCGGACATCGTCCGGCTTTCCAAGGAAAGCAAAGGCACGATACGCCTGATTTATAAAGCCCTGACGCTCGGCTCCGACAATATCAGCCCGGCGGCGAGGCGGATCGACGATAAGGTCGGCTATCTGGTGACCGTGATCGGCATTCCCTCGGCGTTTCTGCTGCACGGATATGTGGGCTTCATCTTCGGCTCGATCAAGGCGAATCCATGGTGGTCTACGCCGCTGATGCCAGTGGTATTTCTATTCTCGGCGATGGTTTCGGGCATAGCCGCGGTTCTGGTGCTCTACGTCGTATCCATGGCGATGCGGAAGCAGTCCATTGATATGCACTGCGTCGATACCATCGCCAAATATCTTTTCTACACGTTTGTTATCGACTTCACGCTCGAAATGCTGGACCTCGTTCACCGCACTTATGAAGCGGACGAATCCTTCCGGAGCCTGGACTTCATGGTACACACCCGGCTCTGGGGCTCACAGGTCATCCTGCAGATCTGTCTGGGCACGCTGGTGCCGCTGGGCCTTCTGGCGGCGACACAGTTGTGGAAGTTCTCGGAGTTGAAGCGGCGGGTCATGTATCTAACGGCCTGCAGCCTCGCACTGATCGGCATCTTCGCGATGCGCTGGAACGTCGTCATCGGCGGCCAGCTCTTCTCGAAGAGCTTCCTCGGTTACACGACTTACAAAGTAGGGTTCGTCGCGCGGGAAGGGCTGGTGCCGGCGGTCGCACTGATGGTGCTGCCCTTCGTCATTTTCATCGTGCTGGTCAAGCTTCTGCCGCCATGGCAGGAGCAGGGAGGTTACGATGCAGCAAACGGAGCTCGAACATGAGCTAGAGGCGCTGGCCCAGCGCGTTTCCGCAATTGAAGAGCGGCTTGGCATGCAGGCCGCGGCAGTAACACTCGGAGAATCCGCGGAGGCTCCGGAGACTGCCGGAAGGAAAACCGCGGACCCCACCGAACTCCTTCCGGCGGCCGGCCGGGCGCTTCTGGGCTTAGCCGCCGCTTATCTCCTTCGCGCGTTCACGGAATCCGGCGTGCTGCCCGGCCACGCCGGCGTCGCGCTGGGGATCGCGTATGCCATGGGTTGGCTGGTATGGGCCGCGAGAACTTCCACCGAACGGCGGATTCAGGCTGCATTGCACAGCCTCACAGCGGCGCTCGTGCTGGCGCCCTTGCTTTGGGAGGCGACCCTCCGCTTTCATGCTATTTCCAACTGGACCGCGGCAGTTCTGCTGCTGCTGTTCACGATTTTCGGAATGGCGGTCTCCTGGCGAAAGAACCTGCTGATTGTCGCCACCATCGGGACGTTCGCCGGCGTGGGTGCGAACTGCGCGCTGCTCGTCGCGTCTCGTGACGTGGTGCCGTATACGATCGCGCTGCTGGCCATCGCCGCAGCCGTGGAGGCATCCGCGTGTCTGGACCATTGGCTGAACGAGCGATGGCTGGCGGCAGCGGCGGCGGATCTCTCGGTTCTGCTGATGACGTGGCTGGTCACCAACGCACGCGGCGTACCCGAGACTTACGCCCCCATTTCTACCGCCTGGCTACTGGCCGCGCAGGTGACGCTGCTGGCGATCTACCTTTCGAGCATCATCGTGCGGACGCTGCTGCGGCGATGCATCTTCACGGGATTCGAAACGGCGCAGTGCGCGGCGGCTTTCCTCATTAGCGTGGCGGGCGGGCTCCAACTTTCGCGTGGCATGGCGGTGGTGGTGGCGGTGTGCGGGGCGGCGTGCTACGTGGTTTCGTTCGCGGTGCTGGAGCGAACGGGCCGCGGGCGGAACTTCTACACCTACTCGACGTTCGGGATTGTGCTGGCGCTGGCGGGCAGCCGGATTCTGCTTTCGGGCGATGCGGCAGCCGCGGTCTGGATCGCCGTGGCCCTCGCCTGTATCTGGGCCGGCGCCAGATTCCGGAGCCTGACTCTGCAGATGCACGGCGGAATTTACCTCGTCCTGGCGCTGATTTTCTCGGGCGCGTTGCGACAGTCCGCGGCGTTCGTGCTGGGGTCGGCGAACTGGCCCGGCGCCGAGCCGGCGGCACTCACTCTGGGAGCAGCGGCCGCCTTGGCAGCGTGGGCGATGGCGACTCGGGCCGAATCGCAACTCTTCCGTACCGCTATGGCGGCGGTCGTGGCCTGGCTGGCAGCCGGGATTGTCGCGGGATTAGCGGCTGCCGCGTATCACGGGACCTTCGGAGCGGAGGCGAGCCATGCCTATTGCGCCATGCTTCGGACATCGATTCTGTCGCTGGCGGCAATGGGGCTGGCCTGGGCGGGCGCCCATTGGAAAGCAGTGGAGTGGAGCCATTTGATCTATCCGACTATGGCGTTGGGCGCGTGGCGGCTGGTCATGGACGACCTGCACCAGGACCGGAAGGCGGCGCTATTCCTCTCGCTGCTGGTGTATGGCGCCGCGCTCACCATGGTTCCGAAGCTGCGGACCGGGAACCGGCCGAAGGCAGCAGCGTAGTGATCTGAGCGTGAGATTCTGCCCTTTCGCGCGCGCTCCCTCACGGTCGCGCCTCGGTGTTCACGGGGGCCGCAGCCGTCAGGAAGGCAGCGAGCTAATCCAGACGGCGGATGCGGATGTTCTTGAACCAGGCGTCGGCATCGTGATTCTGCAGCGAGATCTGACACGATGCGCGAGGCTGATTGACCAGTAGGTTGTATACCGGGGAATCCTTACCCCACCGCTTGGCGCACGCCGCGGCGATTTCCGGCGCCTTCAGGCTGGCGTCCACCACTTTTATGCCGTTCAGCCAATGCTCGACATGATCGCCCTTGACCACGAGCCGCGAGTGATTGAACTCGCCCACCGGCTTGGTGGCGTTCTTGAGCGGCGCAAACATATCGTAGAGCGCGCCGGTCTGATGTAACGCGCCGCCACGAAGAGCGTCCGGATTGCGCTGATCGTCGATCAACTGGTACTCGAAGCCGATCACGTACTCCTGGCCTTTCGAGGGGCGGCCGGCCGGGCGACTCTTCAAAGACGCATTCACAGAATCCTCAAACCGCGAAAAGTGCTGGTCGAGGAGGAACACACGATCCTGAATGCGGTACTTGATGCCGGTGTTGCCGCCGGGAGAGACTTTCCAGTCGACCTCCAGTTCGAAATCGCGGTAGGTATCGGCACTGAACAGGTCTTCGGTAATGCGATGGTGGCCGACGGCCTTCAGGCAGCCATCTTCAATCACGAACGAATCGCCGGCGGGCGATTTCTTCGAGGGATCTTCCCAGTGGGCAAAGGTCTTGCCGTCGAAGAGCGATACCCAGGCCGGTCCGGCGGCGAACGAAGCAGCGGCGGAAACCAGGGCCAAAAGGGTCGTACAGGTCAGAACGCGCATGCGCCTATTTTGTCACGTCGGGCGCTACACTGTATCAGATGAAACCGGTGAGAATGGCGGTGCTGGGCCTGGGGTTCATGGGCAGTACCCATCTGAAGGCGTTAAAAGGGATTTCCGGGGCGACGCTGACGGCGGTCTATAGCAACGATCCGAAGCAGCTTTCGGGCGATCTGACCGCGGTACAGGGCAACATCGGCGGGCCGGGCGAGATGATGGACTTCTCGCGCATCGGCCGCTACAGCGACATGGACACGCTGCTCGCGGACCCCAACGTTGACGCCGTGGACATTTGCCTGCCGACCGATTTTCACGAATCGGCGGCGCTGGCTGCACTGCGCGCAGGCAAGCACGTGCTGGTTGAAAAGCCGATGGCGCTCGAGGGCGCGGTGGCGGATCGGATTGTCGCCGAAGCGGAGCGTTCGGGACGCGTGCTGATGACCGCTCACGTGCTTCGCTTCTTCCCCGAGTACGTGGCGCTGCGGGAAGCGATCCGCGGCGGGCGTCACGGAAAGGCGCGGTTTGCCGAGTTCCGCAGGCGCTGCGCCGCCCCGACCTGGGGCGGATGGCTGAATCAGCCGAACAAGAGCGGCGGCGGCGCGTTCGATCTGCTGATTCACGACGTCGACATGTGCATCCACCTCTTCGGTGTGCCCGAAGCGGTTTCCGCCACGGGCTATGCCGACCCTGCGGCCGGGCTCGACTGCATTCAGGCCTGGCTCCACTACGTGGACGGTCCTGCGGTGCAGGTGTCCGGCGGCTGGATGGGCAAGGGCGTGCCATTTTCGATGGAGTTCGCGGTGGCCCTGGACGGCGGAACCGTGGACTACAGCTCCGCGGGACGCCCGTTGACCTTCGCCGGTGAGCCGCTTCCCTCCCCCGGCGGCGACGGGTACTGCGCCGAGATCGCTTATTTCGTGGAATGCTGTGCCGCCGAGCGGACGCCGGAGATCTGCCCGCCGACCGAATCCGCCGCCACCGTAAAGCTGATGCGCCTGCTGCTCGAGGCGCGCGACCGCAAAGGAGAGAAGATCGAATGCCGGATTTGAAAGAGATGGAGCCCGGAGTCATGTTCTGGGCGGAACGTGACGAGATGGACGAAATCCGCGCGCTGGGTGTTGGCGTCGGGCAGATGGCGATTCCAGGCGACATGGAACTGAACGCCGCCGCCGCAAAGAAGTGGAAGGCGAACCTGGCCGATTTCCGCGTCATCACCGTGTTCGCGACCTATCGCGGCGAAGACTACGCAGACATCCCGACCGTGCAGCGGACAGTCGGCTTCATTCCGCCGGCGACCCGCGCCGAGCGCGAGCAGCGTACGCTCGACGTCAGCGATTTCGCGGCGCAGCTGGGGGTCCGCAGCATCGCCTGCCACGTCGGTTTCGTGCCGGAAGACCAGTCGGACCCGGACTATATCGCGGTTCGGGACCTGGTGCGGCGCGTGTGTGACCGGGCAGCGAAGAACGGCCAGACCTTTGCGCTCGAAACGGGCCAGGAGCCTGCGCCCATACTGCTCGCCTTCCTGCGCGATGTGGACCGGCCGAACATCGGCATCAACTTCGACCCGGCGAACCTGATTCTTTACGGCAGCGGCGACCCGATCGAAGCGCTCGGGGTGCTCTACCCGCACATCCTCTCGGTGCACTGCAAAGACGGGGACTGGCCGCCCAAGGGTGTCCCCGGAGCGCTGGGCAGCGAGCGGCCCCTCGGCGACGGCGCGGTGGGAATGGAGCGCTTCGTGGGAGCGCTGGCCAAAGCGGGCTTCCATGGACCGTTGAACGTCGAACGTGAAACCGAAAACCAGGCTCAACGGCTGAAAGAGATCTCCGGCGGCATCCAGTTACTTCGACGCTTACTGCCTCAATAAGTGGCGGTAAGTACTACCCTGATAGCACATTGCATGGCGCGGCACAGACGCCCGCGCCGGCTCCATTAGTACAGCGACCTCCGATTGTATAATCCCGTTAGAACTTACTCGGAGGTACTGATGATTCGTGCGCGCGTTTTGCTGCCGTTTGGCGCTGCTCTCCTAACGTTCCTATCCGCCCCTTGTTATTCCGCTTCGGCTTCCTTCTCACAAATGGATACCACTACCCAGGGTAACTGGAAGGGAGTGTACGGCCAGGACGGAAATGTAATTTCCCAACATTCCGTATTGGTCCCGGCGTATTCCACCTTCGACCCCCGAGGCGTCAGCCTGGTGCTTTACGATTTGTGGAGCACGGATCCGCGCGCGCTGCTGAAGCAATACTACAGCTACTCCCCGACTGAACGAGTGGAATCCTGGTTCCACACCGTCACCACGATGGACTTCCTGGTATCGGCGACCGACGGGCAAAGCCATCGCATCGCGCTGTACTTCTGCGATTACGATTATGCCGGCCGATCGATCACAGTGCAGGCGATCGATGCGACGACGAATGCGGTGTATGACTCCCGAGCCCTGACGAACTACACGGGCGGCATCTATCTGGTCTACAACTATTCGGGACCGATCCTCTTTCGCGTAATCAATAACAACCCAGGTCAGTACAACCCCACAGCCAGCCTTTCTGCCCTGTTCTGGGGTGGCGGGGCCGCTCTGCAGGCTCCGCCCGATACGACGCCGCCGACCGTATCGATTCTGTCGCCGTCGGCCGGCACCGTTTCAGGCGCCGTTTCCGTCACCGCGACCGCGAACGACAACGTCGGGGTGGCCGGAGTGCAATACCAGTTGGACAATGCAAACCTCGGGCCGGAACAGACATCGACGCCCTATAGATACGCCTGGGACACAACTCAGACCGCCAATGGCTCTCACGTCCTGACAGCGATCGCGCGCGATGCCGCCGGGAATCGGACTACGTCCGCGCCAGTCAGCCTGACGGTCAACAATACGGTGCAAACGCCGCCGGCCGCCAGCGGCAACACCGTGAGCTACCTCGGGACGGATTCGACGACGCTCGGTAACTGGAAGGGCGTATACGGCCAGGATGGCAACGTGATCGCACAACATTCCGTGCTGGTTCCCGCCTACTCCACCTTCGACCCTCGCAATGTCAGCCTGCTGCTCTACGATCTGTGGAGCACGGATCCGCGAGCGCTGCTCAAGCAGTACTTCAGTTACAGCCCGACTGAGCGGATCGCCTCCTACTTCCAGGTGGTCCAAAGTATGGACTTTCTGGTTTCCGCGACGGACGGCGCCAGCCACCGGATTGCGCTCTACTTTTGCGACTATGACCGGGCCGGCCGGTCGATCACGGTCCAGGCCCTGGACGCGACAACCAGCGCAGTGATGGACTCGCGGATGCTGACCAACTATACGAATGGCTTGTACCTGATCTACAACTATTCCGGCCAGATTCTGTTTCGCGTCATCAATAACGACCCCGGCCAGTACAACCCGACCGCGACAGTCAGCGCCTTCTTCTGGGGAGGAAGCGGTGGTGCGCCGACCGGGGCGCCGGTAGATATCACACCTCCGGCGGTATCGATAGCGACGCCAGTAACGGGGACCGTAGTTGGGGCCGTTTCGATCACCGCGAACGCGAGCGATGCCAGCGGAATCGCGAGCGTGCAATACAAGATCGACGGAGCGAACCTGGGCGGCGCACAAACGGCTTCGCCGTATTCGTATGCGTGGGACACCACCACCGCCTCGAACGGGCAACATAACCTCACCGCCGTGGCCACCGACGGCGCGGGCAACAGCGCCACCTCCGCCGCCATCACGGTCACGGTGAACAATGCGCCGCCACCGCCCCCACCTCCGACCACCAGTGGAAATAGCGTGACCTTCCTGGGAATCGATACCAAGACCATCGGTAACTGGAAGGGCGTGTACGGCCAGGATGGGAACTTTATCTCACAGAGCTCCTACGACGCACCGGCGTACTCCACCTTCAATCCGATCAATACGAATCTGCTGCTGGTGGACATCTGGAGCACAGACCCTCGCGCCCCTTTGAAATATCAATACTCTTACTCGCCGACGGAACGCGTGATCTCGCAGTATTACAACCGCTTCTACATGGATTTTCAGGTCACGACGGCTGACAACCAGGCTCACAGGATTGCTCTCTACTTCTGCGACTGGCAGCCGCTGCCCCCGGTAGCGGCCTTCTCCTTGAAGCGCTCCATCACTGTGCAGGCGGTGGATACGGACACCGGGACCGTGTTCAACACCCAGGTTCTGACCGACTATACGGCCGGGCTGTACCTGGTCTACAACTACAAGGGCAATGTGACGTTTCACATTGTGAATAACTATGACGGCGACAGAGACCTGCCGAACGCGAATATCAGCTCGTTCTTCTGGGGAGGGTCAGGCCTGCCGGCACAGAATTGATGACCGGCTTGCCTACTCGCTCACGTTCGCGCCCCTGTGGGGATACACAGGGGCGCGACGTGAGGAAGGAACCGGCTCAAAGATTACCGGCTGGCCTGGGTAAATACGGACTTGGGAGCTTCGGCTTCCGGCTTCACGAACGGCCAGTAGCACATACCGGCCAGAAATCCGGCGCCGTAGGAGAAGTGGTAGGCAAAGAAGACGAGGGGCAAGGAAGGCAGGAGGAGCCACCCGCCCTTGCGCGCGCAGTCCGCGGAGGCGAGGAGGCAAATGGCGAGGTAAAGAGCCAGGATCGCCGCCCACAGTGTAATCAAGTGAGGAACGGCCAATCCGGCCACAGGGATCGCAAGGTTCGCTCCGACAAACGCGGGCGGCACCAGATGCCGCCACGAGGCCGGCACACGGTGTTTTCGGATGACCGCAACTTTCCAGAATCCGTACTGAAAGTATTGCAACAGCAGGTTGCGGAGCGAACTGCGCGGCTGATACCAGGAGACGATCGCGGGAGACTGCCAGATGCGGCCGCCGGACCGGAGAAGCCGCAGGTTCAGCTCGTCGTCCTGATTGCGGATGAGGCGTTCATCGAAGAGCCCAATGCGCAGCAAAGTGGACTTGCGCCAGCAGCCATAGGGGACCGTGTCGACCCAGCCTTCATAATTCGGGTCATGGAACCGCGCGCCGCCGCAGGCCACGCGAGAGTGGTACGCGGCGGCAATGGCCCGTCCCCAATAGCCGCTGGGGCGCGTTCGCGCGGGACCGCCGACGTTCTCCGCATCCACGGAAGCGAGTGTTTCCAGGCAGCGCCGCACATAGTCCGGAGCGTAGGAAGTGTGCGCGTCCATGCGTAGAACGACATCGCCCTGCGCCGCGCGGATCGCCAGGTTGAGCCCCGCGGGAACCGCCTGCGACGTGTTTTCGATGACGCGGATGCGCGGCTCCGCGCGCTGGTAAAGCTCGAGCGTGGCGCGTGTGCCGTCATCGCTCATGCCGTCGGCAACGATGATTTCCCAGTCGCTACCGGCAAAATCCTGCTGGAGGATGGAATCGAGAACCGGCGCGATCTCGCCGGCTTCATTGCGGCAGGGAATGACGATACTGATTCGCTCAGCCGGCATGGGTCGATAGCCTCTCCGGGCCAAGTTTTGAGACGACGGCGCGAAACTTTCCGTTAGGGCCTCTCGGAACGCGCGGCACCGCGTCGAGCGTCACGTGAACATCGCCCATACGCTGCCGCACGAGGCTGACGATCTCGCTTGCGGAAGATTCGTCGAAGCCGCTGGCGGGCACATAGACCACACGGATCTCGCCGAGGCTCTCCTGCACGATTTGCGCCTCGCGGACCGGCAAGCGGCTCTTGAAGATCGGGTCGAGCCGGCCGATGCGGCGGCCGTCACGGGTGATCAGCACGTCGTCCACACGACCATCCACCGATGCCAGCACGGGCAAACTCCGGCCACAGGCGCAGGAACCGGAGCCCATCCGGCACCGATCGCCGGTGCGGTAACGGATGAGCGGCATGTCGGTGTCGAGCAGGCTGGTGGCAAGCAGTTCACCGTCTTCCAAGGTTTCCAGGTACCCGGACTCCGGCCAGAGGTGCAGAGTGCCATGCTCACACTCCGCGGCGGCGGCCACCATTTCAGACATGCCGTAGGTTTCTCGCACGGGGCATCCGAAAGCGGCGGCGATCAACTCGCGCTGCGCGGCGGAGAGAGGCTCCGCGTTGGCAATCACGACCTTCTGAGGAATCCGGCGGCCGGTCGCCAGCGCCGCTTCCGCAAGAACCTCGAGCGCCGAGGGGTAGCCGAGGAGGTACTCGACCCGATAGCGTTCCAAGGCATCGAGATGATGCGGCGCGAGTTCCGGCGAGAGGTGGTAGACGGAAAGATAGAGTTGCCGGAGCGGCGCGTTCCAGACCCAGAACGGAGGTCTCTGCTGCGCGGCGGGAGCCACCAGTTGCCCGCCAAGGATGGCCCAACGGGTGCGGCGTGAGACTCCGTACCAAAGGCGGCAGCGCGCTTCGAAGAGGGCATACCAGGCTCGTGTGACCTTCGTGCTGTGCCAAAGCTCGAGCGGCGTTCCCGAGGTTCCGCTGGTGCCTTCGCGATGCATGCGGCGAGGGTCGCAATCATCGGCTACAAAGGCGCGGGAGTTCGCGCGGAGGGTCTCCTTATCCAACACGGGCCAGTCTTCGAGGCGTTCCGGGGAGGCGGCATCGCCACGCCGGCGGCGGTCTGCCCAATGCTCCCGGTAGTAGGGCACGCGCGTGGCGGCCCGATGAAGGACGTAGGCCAAACGCGCGGAGGTCCAGCACTGCCACTGCGCGGCACTCCAGCGCTCGCGCGCCAGGGCGGCCTCAATCAGACCCTCGGTCTCCGGTCCGTAACGCAGCTGGAGCAGCTGGTACCCGCGCGCGGAGGCTGCCAGGGATCGCACGCCACCGGGAAGCCTGTGGTAGAGCCGCAACGAGGCGGAGTTCATTGCACGCTCCGGGTGATGGTCTCGATCTCTTTCATGGTGTGGAATTGCAACAAGCCTGCGGCGCGTTCGGCCTCGAGCGACCCGAGGAACGAGGCGAGCCGCGACGCGCTTTGATCGTTGTCTTCGAGCGCCTGGTTGGGATGGCCGTAGATCGCAAGCGTCAAATCGGTGTGGAGGAAACGCCGGACGAGCACGCGCGAAGCCTCGCCGAAACCGGTGGCATGCAGCGGAATCGCGACCACCCCGCCGAAGAGAAACGGCTGCATCGGGCCCGCGTCCCGCCGGAATCCCAGGCGGTGCGCCAGTGCCGCCGCCTTATCTTCGAAGCTCACTCTCGACCATCCGTACCCCGCCTGCCGCAGAAGATGCAGCAGCGATCCGAGACTTTGGCGAGCGAGGCCGCGCCCGTGCAGGCCGAAGACTTCGGTGAAGCTGAAGGCACGCCGCTCAAGGAAGTGCATCGGCCGGTTGAACGGCGGAATGAAGCCGCTCACGGCGCCGCGGATGCGGGCTTCGAGAACCTTGCGGCTATAGAGAATGTCTTCGAAAAGCTCGCGGCGGCCGAGTGGCGGAAGGTACTTGTGCCACATCGAATGCGACGCGATTTCGTGGCCGGCGCGGTGAATGGCGCAGACCTGCTGCGGGCAATACTCCGGCGGCTCGCCATCGAGCGCCACACGGCCGACAATGCCGAAGGTGGCGCGCACGTCGTGCTGCCGGAGCACGTCGAGCAGCGCGTCAGTCCCCTGCTGGTCTGCATTGGGACGGCAGTTTTGCAAACCGAAGGAGCGGCGGTACCCCTCGGGAGAATCGTAGTCGAACGAGATGGCTAGACGCATTGGAGCGAACGCAGCAGCCGGTGCCACTCAGGAAGGATCCGGGACCAGTCGAACGCAGCGGAGTCTTCGCGGGCTTGCGCGGAAAGAGTCCCCGCCAATTCGCGATCATTGAGTATCCGCGCCACCGCGGCCGCCATGCCTTCCGCATCTCCGGGTTTGACCAGGAGCGCGGTGTTGCCATCGCGCACCAGATGCGGGATGCCCCCGGCATTCGTGCTGACGATACAGGCGCCGCAGGCCATGGCTTCGAGCACGGAAACCGGAGCGTTATCGATGGTGGTCGTATTCAGAAAAATGTCGCCGGCGGAGATGCTCCGCCCCGTGTCGGCCTTCGGCACCGAGCCGCTAAAATGGACTGCCGGGCCAACCCGCAAGCGGCGGGCGGCTTCGCGTGTCTGGTGCAGGCTTCCGTCGCCCTTGTCGGGGCCGATCATCGTCAGATCGGCATTCCAGCCTCGCTCGCGCAGCAGAGCCAGGACCTGCACCGCCAAGACGGGGTCGTAGATCCGGTGGAAGGCTCGGAGCCAAACGAGGTGCGGACCCGCCTCCGCGCGGAGGCGGTAGGGGTATTGGGCGAGTTCGATGCCGTTGGGAATGAGTTGCAAGTCGGAACGGTAGACGCGCATCGAATCCACCAGGTAGCGGGACGGCGCCGTCACCGCCGCGGCGGACATCAGCAAGCGCTCCACACGGCCCTTCCAGCGCCCGGCGAAAGCCGGCAAGCCCCCGCCATGCAGCGTAAGTGCATACGGCTTCCCGGCGCGGCGGAGCACGCAGGCCACGGCTTCCGCCCAGAAGAACGCCGGGCCGCTGTAGACGTCCACATGGGCTACGTCGTAAAGGCGCCGATTGCTCCAGGCGCTCATCAGCATATCGGTGAGGCGCGCGGTCCGCGCCCGTCGCGACGAGGTCGTAAGCACTGACCAGCCGCAAGCTGCCAGCCGCTCCGCAAGGTCCTCGCATACACTGCGATTGCCCACTGCGGCGGAAAGAAAGTTTCCCACCATCAGGAGAGAATCGGCCATGTCTCGAACCGGTTCAGGATTTCGGCAACACTACGAAAGCTCCGAGCTCCGGGGCAGTCTCTTTCGGGGGAACCGGAAAGGTGCCGTTCGTGGCGGCCGGCTTCAGATTGGTCATGGGAATCGACACAGGCTTCCCGTCATAAGTTCCGGTAACCACCGCCGGACCGAAGAAGTTCTCGGCGTCGCGGATTTCATAAGAGGTACCCGGGCCCAGGATGCCGGATAAATCGACGGAGACCGACGGATTGAGGTCCCAATTATAGATGACGATATTGCCGCGGCCAGGCTCGTAGCGATTGGGACGGGCAAAGATCCAGGTGCCCGTGGGCCTGCCGCTGATGAAACGGCTGTTCCGATCGATGCCATTGCCCGTCCACCCCTGCCAGGTGGTCTCATTCTGTGCGTAATCGAAGCGGCCCGAGCCGTAGTAGGTATTGCCGTCCCAGGTGTAACTGGCCGGACTTTGCGTGGGAAGAAAATCCAGGTAAGTGAGTAACTGGGTCTTCGAATAGACGGTATTACCCGTAAATACGGCGCTGTTCCAGTGATTCAACATGATCACCACGTTGCCGCCGATCCAGTAATTGTTGGTGACGGTGGTGTTATTGTTAGTCTGGTCGAACTGCCAGCCGACCCGCGAGTAGCCGATATCGTTGTCGGGAGTGTGGTAAGTGTAATTCTGCCGCACGACGATATTTTGGAGGCCGGTGCCGGAGGCGAAGAGAATGTTGTCGTCGTTCTGGCCTCCGGTGCTGACGCTGCCGTTGTTGAAGACGATGTTCCCTTCGGCCGTAATGTTCCGGATCTCCGCCTGATCGGTGCCGTACGCGTGGATACCGACGCCGAACTGGTCAAAGATGATGTTCTCCGCCAGGAGCTTGGTGCCGTTGTTGTTCTGGACGTAAATACCATGCCCATGGCCGCGATCCGAGGCCTGAAATCCGTTGTTGTAGATGAGGCAGCCATAGACTTCGCTGCTGGTCGCCTCCTTCCAGAATCCGACTCCCTGCCGCGTATCGTGAATGATCAGGTTGATCAGGCGCGTGCCGGGCGCCCAGCTATCCACCGCGTTGAGAATGGCCGACGAGGCATAGTCGGGCGGGCCGGAGGGCGCTCCCGTGCGGTCGGTGATGCTGCTCGCGAATTCAAGACCCCAGAACCACACGTAGGCGCCCTGGTCCGGGTGAGGATCCTGATCGCAGCAACCGATCTGCAGCCATCCGTTGATAATGGCCCGTTCCCCTGGATATTGACGGACGACGATCGGGGCGGAGGGCGTGCCTACCAGCGAACTATGAAAGATCGTGGTGCCGGTTCCGTAAGTGCCGCCGCGCAGCCAGATCGTAGAGCCCGGCGGGACGATGGTCGAAGGCTGAGCGAGAGCCGTGACGATGTCCCACGGGTGGGCAAGAGAACCGTCGCCGCCGGGGGTTCCGTCGCTCGCTGCGTAGAACTTTCCGCCGGTATCGCGAGGCAGGGCCGATCCGCGGAATCCGGTGCGCACCACCTGGTCCGCGCGTGGAGCATAGAGCGCCGCGGGAATCAGAGCGGCGGCCGCGACGGCCAGCATCAAAGTAGCGTTCATACCGTCCTCCCCACCACCGTCTCATAGACTTCGCAGATCAGCCGCATGATCCGCGTCGTGCTATATGATTGTTCCACGTGACGGCGAAAACGTTCCCCGAGATTGTGCCGTAGCGCCGCGTCGGCAAGGAGGCGACGTATCTCTTTGCACAACTCCTCCGGCGAACCGGGCGGCACAAGCAGTCCATGCGCTCCCTGACCGAGCACTTCCGGACATTGCCCGACAGCGGTGGCCACGGCCGGAAGTCCCGCCTGGCCGTACTCCAACAGGGCCAACGGCAGCCCTTCCGAAGCAGAGCTGAGGACGCCGATGTCGCAAGCGTTGAGAATCGCCGCAATGTCCTGCCGTGGCCCCATGCAGGTTACCGCATGATCGAGCCCGAGGCTGGTAATCAGGGCACGAATCTGGCGGACATAGCCGGGATCGGAAGAATCTCCCACCAGAAAGAGATGGGCTCCGCAACCTTCGGCTTCCAGCAAGGCCATGGCGAGGAGGAGAGTCGTGTGGTCCTTTTGTGGGCGCAGGTTCGCCACACAGACCAGGCGCTTGCCCGGCACTCCCGGGAGTTTGAGGTAGTCCTCGCCCCCGGAGAGGACATTGCGCTCCTGCACCAGGTTGGGAATGTACCAGACCCGGCCGGCGGGCAATCCGAGATCGTCGCGGCACCAATCCGCTAACTTCTGGTTGACCGTGATGACGCCCGCGATGTTGCGTGTCGCCGCGCGGTAGAGCCAGACGGGGCGGTCATTGAAGTCGCACC
Organism: Terriglobia bacterium; assembly: GCA_963796675.1. Taxonomy (GTDB): domain Bacteria; phylum Acidobacteriota; class Terriglobia; order Bryobacterales; family Bryobacteraceae; genus CAWCDJ01. Next base: position 408,167 of record CAWCMS010000002.1, on the reverse strand, counting down.
TCCCGTAATGGTCGTGCCAGATCAATTTCACGCGATTCGACAGCCACGCCGCCATACGGCAGAAGAACAGAGACGAGGCGTGCGCGTGAACGATGGTCAGGTTGTGTTCGTCGAGGAAGTGGCAAAAGCGGGCCATCGATGCGAAGTTGAACCGGCTGTGCCGCATCAGGCTCAAGCGGCCCACATCGGGCGCGAGGTAAGAATTGAGAGGCCCTTCGTTCCGGGTCGTACACAGGAACGGCTCGTACCGCTCGCGCGGAAGGAGGTTCGCCAGGTTGACGGCAACCCGCTCAGCTCCGCCGATGTTCAGCGTGTCGACCACGTGGACCACACCGACCTTGCGCGTCGGCGTGAGGGTGAGACCGGGTTCCTTCGCCTGAAGTGGCGTCATCGGAGGGACAACTCCCCGGATTGCGGAAGCGCAGGTGTGCCCCACCAATCCTTCAGCAAATCGGCGATCGCGGTTTTCAGCCCTTCGAGGGAGTAACGCTGGGCCCAGGCGGCGGCGCGGCGGCGCATTTCTTCCAGGCGATCCGGCGAGGCCGCGACCGTGCGGAGCACCGCAGCCAAGGCGGCCGGATCCCTCGGCGGCACCGTGAATCCGCGCCCGTCGAGCATCTGCGGCACAAGGCCGATGTTGGATCCCACCGCTACCAGGCCAAAGGCCATCGCCTCGACAATCGATTTCGGCCAGCCTTCGGTTTCCGACGCCAGCACGAGGACGTCCGCCGCTTCCAGATAGGGAATCACACCATCGAATGGCAGGCCGCCAGTGAAGCGCACCGCGTGACGGATGCCCAACGCCACGGCGAGGTTCTCCAGTGCCGGGCCTTCCGGCCCCTCGCCGATAATGGTCGCGGAGATCTGACAGCCCTCCTGCCGGACCGCCGCGACGGCCCGCAGCAGCACGTCGACATTCTTGGCGCGGGAGAGGCGGCCCGTGAAGAGGACCTCGAGCCCGGGCGGACGGCGTTCCCGCATCGCGGCCTGACGAGCGCGTGCGATCTGCTCCGCGGTCAGCAGCGAGGTAAAGAAAGGCACGACGTGTTTGCGGTAGCCGGGCCACTCTCCGTAAACCGTCACCGGGCCCTTCCACCACGCCGATGCTAGGATGAGGCGCTGCATTCTGGCGGACAGTGGAACGTCTCCGCCGTGCCATTGGGCCGCATACTTCGCTACGAGGCGGCGGCTGAACAGCGGCGCCAGCACGGCTCCGACCAGCCCCAGGTTGCCCGGGCAGCGCACATGGATCGCATCGGCACGGCGCATCGACCGGGCGAGCCCCAATGCCATCATCGGTATCGACGCCGCCAGGTTCAACTTCGCCAGGGGACTGCTGCCGCCCGCTTCGATTTGTGGATCGATCGAGATATTGCGGCGCTCGAAGGGGAGGCAGTCGCCGGGCGGCGCTTCCTCGCGGCAGGGCGCGGCGATGACGACATCGGGGAAGAGTTCGGCCCACAAGGTCGATTTCCCGGGCGTAGGGGCCATACGCATAGAGGTGGCTCCCGTGACGGTAGTGGATGACGTGCGAAACGATGAGGAGCCGCATATTATGCTCTGGCGGCAGTCCGCTCCACATCGGTGAAGCCGCCGCGCAATACGAAATAGTGGCGAAAGCACAGGTCGAGATGCCAGATCATGCCGACCTGGTGGAATCCGGCGCGGATGTGCGACCGGATCGAGGGATGGTTGCGGCGATCCACCCAAGTGATCACGCGGCGGAATCCGGCGGGGAATTCTCCGGCGCTCGCGCCCGGCGCTGTCAGTGTCTTACTGAGCCAGCCGTAATAGGCCGGGCAGATCCTCTGACCGCGAAATCCAGCCACGGTGAAGACCCGGTAGCTGTAGACAGCATCGCGGGGAATCGGACGATAGGCCCGGATAGAGAGGTCCATCTGGCCGAACATCAGCCAGGCATGGAAGACGACCCCGGAAGGCGTCTCTCCCACCACCAGCCGGTCGCCCAGGGCCAGGCGCTCCAGGCCGAAGCGGCGGCCAAAGTCGTCGTAGCCATTTTCCGGAGCCTGGAACGCGAGCAGATCGGAAGCATCGCCAATGCGGAACTTCACCGGAGCCGTTGCCTCCGTGCAGACCAGGTTTTCGAGCGGCGCTTCGAACAGCACTTTCCGCCGAATCCGGAAGACCTTCGACGCGTGAGACAACAGGCGCCTGAACTTCATGCGGTCGCCTCCAGCCTGGACGGCCGCCGTCTGCCGGATTGCGCTGCCCGATAGCGTGCGGCTGCCCACAGTGCCACCGTGCGAAGCTTCCGCTCCACGGTGAATTTGAGCCTCGGTTTTTGGATGCGCGCCCACACCATGTCTCGACGATGCGTGGCCATGCGCTCCTTGTACTCGTCGAAACTCGCCATGAAGTCGTACACATCGCGCCCGCAGGCGAGATTGTGACGGATGGCTTCGGCGTGACAGACGTAGCCGGGCTTGCGCCGGTTGTCCAGCTCGATTCGCAAGCCGCTTTGATAGAACGAGACAGCTCCCTGGTAATCGAAGTTGTACAGGCAGCCTATGGTCGAGCCACCGGCACGCACCCGTACCAACTGAATTTCGCCTGCGTCAAAGCGGCGTTCGATGAGGCTGCGATGAAGCTGCCGAAAGTGCTCGGATGCAAAGGCGCCGCGACAGCCGCGCCGATTCCACCAGAGCTGGTGAAGCTCGATCAGTTCCTCGAAGATCTCGAGTGCCGAGGTGCGATCGGCCGCCACCGTCGTATTCACGTCTCCATACAGCTTGTAACTGCGACGAATCTGGGAGCGGGTGTTGGAGCCGATCGCCGCCAGATAGTCGCCGCCCTTTCGCGCGACCATCCGCAAATCCACGTAGGGCGCCGGAATCCGGTTGGCGATCAGCACCCGGTACGGCTTAGGCACATCGTCAAGCCAGCAGCCTGGCGGACGCTCCAGGTTCAATCCGGAAAGATAAATCTCTTCCCACCGGTCGGGCAGGAGTTCGAGGAGCGCGGGCCAGTCGCGGGCGGCATGCGCCGCACATAAGAACGAATTGTCTTCGATGTAGAACTGATCGAGCGCCCGGTCGCCCGTCTGGTTCAGCAGGTAAGCGGAGCTGCGGAATATTCCCTGGCGCCGCACCTCACCGTAGCCGAGAAACCCGGCGGCAAACGGCACACCGCCGCGATCGAGAATTGCCAGGCGCACGTTGCGATCCGCCGGCAGGCTGTCCAGCCAGTTTTCGACCCACCCCCAGGAGAGAAAGTAGGAATGCGGTACAGCGCCGGCCAACTGCTTCCAGATGCGCTCTACCCGGGACCTCTCTGTGTGGACATTCAACAATTGGTACATAGCGATCACCGCAGGCAGGCCAGGAGCGGAGCGAGCTTGGTCGCTTCCGCGGAATACGAAGCGTCTTCCCGATGGAGACTCAGGTTCCCGGAGCGGTGCGGAGCCGCCATGCCTCCCTGGGTGACAAATGCGAAATCGGTACCGAGTCCGCGCAGAACCTCTTCGGCCTCCGGGCCGGCATCCTGCGGCCTGCCGTAGGGATAGCAGAACACTCTGGCTTTCGATCCGAGATGCTCTTCGATGCTCTGGTAGGCCTGGGAGACCTCCTTGCCGAAATGCTGGACGCCATCCGCCGCGATAGTGGAGTGGAACATCGTGTGATTTCCGATCAGCATGCCGGCATCGTCCAGCTTCTTGAGGAGGCCCCAACCGGCGAGGCGCTGCTCCCGAATCGGAACTCGCTCCACGTGAAGGCCTTCGCGGATTCGCCGGAGCAGAGCGAAGTGACAGGGAGTCGGGCAGTTGAGAATGAGGGGCCAGATGCGGCGGAAAGCCGCAGCGCGCGAAGAAGGGCCCTTGATCTCGACCCGAAGCAGAGGATTGATCCGGACATCGTGGATACCGGCGGGCGCCGCTGCGCACAGGCACATCAGCTCGACGCTGGGAATCATTCTTTCGGCAACGATCAGTCCTGGATTGACGAAGAAACAGGCAGCAAGGCCGCGCCTCTCCAGTTCGGGAAATCCGTTGATCACGGTCTGTTCGCTGCAATCGTCGAACGTGATCATGGTGGCGCGCCGCGGCAGCGTGCCGCTGCGAAGGTGCTTCAGGAAGGCCGCAGGAGGCAACGGCCTCAGATGTTCGGCGATGAAATCGAGAACGCGCGAAAACTCGGATTTCGAAATGAACAGATCCTCGGCCACGCCCGGCAGTACCGGCTCACCGATGTAGTGGAAGGTGAGGACCAGACCACGGCGATTGCGCAACACGAGTTCCGCCGCAAGACGGGCATGGCACGGCCACAATGCCGCTCCCATCAATCCTTTGATCCAGGCTCGAAGTGTCATGGAAATTAGTGACCCCGTTTCCTGTCGCAGTTACCGGTGGCCCTCGGTCAACTCATGGGGCACTCGGAGGAAGATACCCCAACGTAGCTGGCCGAAGGCCACCGGCGCCCGCGGCCTCCAGCCGTACAGCATTTCCGGCCGGAGGCAGCGGCATCTCTGACGAAGACGCCGCAAGGTGGCTGGCGGCTGTGGCAACACAGCGCACCACGTAGATTCTGGAAAAATCGCAGCCGCACAACGCGAGACCTAAGAACATTCCGGAGAGACCGTCGAACGCAGGAACCGATACGCCGATTGTCATGAAACCGGCGATTCCAATGAGCGGCATGATCTCACCCACCCGCCGGTAATGCAGCCACGCGCGGCGAATGGTCGCCCCGAGCAGGATCGCCAGCAGACTGAGTCCGATCAAGCCGGCTTCGGCTCCCACCTGCAGATAAGTCGAATGCCAGATCAGATTCTTGTGAGCGTAGATGATGGAAATCCGCCGGCCGTTGCCCGGCCCGAAGCCCCACACCGGCGAATCGTGAAGTACCTGCGGGAATGCTTCCCACTGCTCGGCGCGTCCCGTAGTCCGCTTCGACCAGCTCTCTTCGGGCGAGAACGTCTCGCGCAGGTAGTTCCGAACCAAGTTATCGTTGTCGAAGTGGACGTAGAGCGCACCGCCTACGATCAGCAGCGCCAAGATCGAGAAAATCAGCGCTCTTTGCCGGTGGCTCAGGACGAAGATGATGGTCATCCCGACCGCCAGCACCAGCCAGCTGCCGCGCGACGTAGAGAGCACCAGGAAGACGCCGATGACGAGATCCATAGCGATACGGAGCCAGGGCCGCGAGTACATCAGCATCCAGCGCCCGCCATCGGTGAGGGAGGCCAGAAGCGCGAGCGCCGCGGGAACGCCGAAAGAGATCGGATTCCCCACGCGGGTGCCCATGAGGCTCGCCATACCGAGGCGGTCGGCATAGGGAAGAAGGCCGCATCCCATGCCGATCACCGAAATCGCCACGCCCATCAGCGCAGTGGCCAGCCAACGGCGGTGGCGGCCCAGAAGGCGGACGTTCATGGCCGAAAAGAGGAGCTCGAAGCCGCGCAGATTGGCTGAATAATCGCTGGTCAGGCAAAAGGCGATCAACCAATAGATGGCGATGAGAGCGGCAAAATACTGAATCAGCCGGTCTTTCCAAAGCACCCGGAAGTCGGACCTCCGACCTTCGATCCACGCGAATACGCAGATGCCGAGCACCACTTCGATTGCGGTGTAGTAGAAGTAGTCACGGAGAAGCATCCATGCCGGCAGGGTGCCAATGGCCAGCGTGGAGGCGCCCAGCGGATTTCGCCGCACGATGCAATACAGCTGCAAAGTGAACAGTGCCGAGAGCAGATAGATTGCGGCCAACCGCGGACGATCGAGGCCAACCGCCACCATCGATGGAACCACGCACACCAGAATTTGGACCAGCGATTGTTTGACAAACGGTATCCGGGCACGACCCCCGAGAGCACGCGCCGGAGAGGCCGGCGCCATCGCGTAGGCAGCCATCAGGCATTCCTCCTCTGTGCGGCAGGCGCATCCCCAAGGCGGTATTCCCGCCTCGCAGGCGGCTCCTGATAAACGGGCGGAGACATCAGACATTCGCGCATCCCCGCCAGCGTGCCCCGGATATGCCCCAGCGGTTCGAGCGTCCCGGGATGGACGCAGAACCACGCCAGATCCATGGCGATCAGAAAGGCCGTATCCAGCCAGAACCGGAAGACGTAGCGAGCACCCGGCCGCGGACTGTGCCGCTTCCAGATAAAGTAGCGATTGCGCATCTCCATCATGCCGCGGCGATAGGATATGGGCCGCCCGGCAGGCGCCGGCAGGTGCACGATTCGTGCGTCTCCGCAGCAATAGATCTCCCAGCGCCGCCCTACGCGCAATGACATCTCCAGGTCTTCACCCATCGAGTAGCCCTGGAAGAAGCCGGAGAACCGGTCCCGTTCAAAGACCTCGCGCCGGAAGGTCCAGGCGCATCCCGGCATGACGTCCACGCGGCGGATGCCGGAGAACGGTTGCAGCAGGCCGCGTGGTGTGTGGGTGCCGGAGGGATAGTAGATCATCGGCTCGATCCTGGGCACAATTCCCAAGGCGAACCGAAGTTTCCAGCGCCTGGGAATCGGCTTACTCATTTCATTGATCACGCAACCGGCCAGTGCGCCGATGCGCCGGCTCCGATCGGCCTCGAAAACCCGGCGCATCTCGGCGAAATAGCCGGGCAGCGGAATCGCGTCGTCGTCCAGGAAGAAAAGGTAGTGGCGCGTACTGAGGTCGACTCCCGCATTGCGCTGTCGCGTCAGGCCCGCGGGCCCTTCGGCGTAACAGACATCGAACGGCGGCCTTTGCAACGATACCCAATCCCGCAGGCCGCGACTCACGTCCGGCGCGCTACGCCCCTCCACGATCACCACCTCGCCCGGCTTATCGGCAACCCGCATCAGCCCGTCGAGCAGGCGAAGCAGTTCGTGGCGGCGGTTGTAGGTTGGAACAACCAGTGAGCAATCCTCAAGGCCCCCACCAGTTCCGGAGAGCCGCCACCCTGAAAGGCTGCGGATGCCCGGCGTTTCATCGATCGCGAGACTGTCCACGGTGCTAGGCATAGCGGGAGACACAATCCTCATAAAACTGCGCATTGCGAGCCGTAAGGACCGCACTCGAAAAGCGTTCCGACACGGTGCCGCACCCGGCTCTTCCCAGGCGGGCGCGCCGCGGAGCGTCATCGAGGAGAAGGACGATCGATTCGGCAAGCTCTTCGGGTCGAGCGGGATCGACCAGCAGGCCGTTGACACCGTGTTCGATCAGTTCCGGTCCGCTGCCTCGTTTGGAATAGATCACCGGGCAGCCCTCAGCCATCGCCTCCATCGGCGCCAGGGAAAACGCTTCGGCGAAAGATGGAAAGACCGCCAGGCCGCACTCGCGGAACTCCTGCTGCAGACGCTCCCGGCCGACGTGCCCGTGAAAGTGGACGGTATCCGCCTGTTCGCGCGGCAGGATCGCCATCAGCAGGTCACGCATCGCGCCGCCCTTGCCATCGCCCGCGTCCTTTCCGAACAGATGCAGCTCGGCATCGGGTCTCCGCCGCAGGACTGCCGGCCAGGCCTCCATTAGCGAGACCACCCCTTTCTTCTCCGTCAATGTGCCCGCGAAGACTATCCGCTGCTCCGACCGGCTCACCGGCGGCCGCGGGTCGACTTCCACCGGATTGAACAGGACCGGAACGGGACGCAGCCGCGGTCCGAATAAACGGGTGGTCCGGCGCGCCGTGTAATGGCTGGTGGAGCAACAGAAATCCGCGCGGTGGAACGATGCTGCTTCGAAGCAATAGGCGACCCAGTGGAACGGCTGGTGCATTTCGTGCGTGAAGTACGTGATGGACCCGTGCAAGCGCGTAACCACCGGCACCGGCAAAGACGGCCAGCCCGCTGCTTGCCCTTCCCAATCCGGGACCTCGACGACATCGATCTCACCGCGCTCCGCCCAGTCCGCCACGATCCGGAAGAGCCGCCGGCGGCTGCGCGCCCAGCCGAAGCGTCCGCCATCGCCGGCTATCCGATACACGCGGACGCCGGCGTCCTCCTCGAGCTCCGCAAGATCCGCGAGCGACGGGTAGACGCCGATGACCCGCACCTCATGGCCCGCGCCGGCCAGCGATCTTCCGAGAAGCCGGGTCATCGAACCAATGCCGCCGTGGAGCGCCGGCGGATATTCACCGCAGATGAAACAGATCTTCATTCGTCCGGCTTCCGCCATAGAGCGCCGACGCTGCAACCATCGAGGGGATATCGAAGGGCAAGCGCCCGGTCTGCCACTTTCCACTCGCCGAAAAGGCGGTGGGGATTATCGCGGGCCACGTAACCCGAAGTCCGGACCAGCTCGAGCCGGAGGGCCGGAAAGATCTCCTGCATCCGCTCCCAATCCACACCGTTCGAACCCAGCCGGAAACTCTCCGGCGACCCCTCGGGCATATGCGGTTCGTTGATGTGCTGGATCTCCGCCGGAGTCAGATCTCCACGCAGTCCCAGGCGTCCGCGCAAAATCTGGTTCATGCGTGCGAACGGGCTGGTTTCGCGTTCGAGATGCAACCAGCGGAGCGCCTTGTTCCAATACCGCTGCGGATCGGTGAGCCGGGCGAGATCCTTGCGGTGGCGTTCCGCTGACTCCTTCAGGCGCAGGGCGTCCCGGCAAACCGTGTTGTTCCAAAACCGCGCATTGGGCTCGTTCGCCATCAAATACCTGCCACCCGGCTCGACCAGTGAATCGAGCAAGCGGCACAGCGGCCGGTAGTCGAAGATGTAGCGCAGCGTGGAATGCGTGACCACCAACGAATACCGGCCGCTAGCGCCCGTCTCCGCGGCCGGAGATTCCAGAATCCATGGAGTGATCTCCATTCGATGAACAGTGACGTTGGGCCGCTCGCGCAAGCGGGCCTCCACTACGTCGGCGACAAAACCCGGGCCGCGTCCACCGAAGCCGGCGCCGCATCCCACCGCGAGAACGCGCGCTCTTTGGGCCAGGGGTACGGCCGCCAGCAGCCCGACGAAATCCCGATACGAACGGGACTGACGGAATCGGGACCGCATGGCCGCTTCGGGTTTGTACCAGACTTCCTGAAAGACCTCGACCACTACGCGAACGAATTCGCCCGCCGGCATCTCCGCTCCCACCCGCGCCATGACCGCCTGCAGCGGCACCGGAACCTCGTCAAAATACCTGGGTCGATACGCAAACGTTCGCGGGGACATGGGCTTGGGGGGAGCACACGGCTTCCAGGACTTCCACGATGCGCCGGCTCGATTGGCCAAGCGGCATTCCTACTTGCAACTCGACCAGGCGGCGCCGTCCTTCCCGGTCAAGCGCCGGGTTGTCGAGATACCGGTTCACGAACTCCGCCAACTCGCCGGGTGACCGCGCGATCCTGGACGCGCCGAATTCGATTACCGGCTGCAGGTGCTCGTAACAGTAGTAGTAGTCGTAAACCGGCATGCCGAAGATGGGCGGATTGTTGCAATCGAACGCCACGTTTACGACGGGCCGGTCATGAATCCCGAAGTCCAGAGTCATCGTGGAGCCCAGATTCACGTTCAGATCCGAATGGTGAGTCAGGTTCGCAAGAAACTGCACATCAGCGGCGGCAGGGATGACGCGAGCCCAGTTTCCAGGCTCGGTGTGCACCCACTCGGGCTGCAGTTTTCGAAGTTCCGGATATCGCCTGCAAATCGGTTCGTAGCGGGAGCCGTCGTCGACCGGCACCGGCCTCAGAACCACCTGCGGATTGTGGCGAATGAGTCCCGAACGAACCAGGCCCATCAGGATTGCGACATGCTTCGGGTCCTCCGGTGCAGTGCCGGCGTCGCCGCCCGAATAGCAGATGATCGGCCGAAGCGGATCGAGCCCCGCGCGCCTGCAGAATTCTTCGCGGCTCCACAGCATCGACGGATCGCCGTACGGATCGAACTGCGGTGTGCCGACAATGTGGATTTTCCCGGGCGCCACCTGCGGGTAATAGGTCATCAGCTCATCCCGCATATGGGCGCTCCACACCAGGAAATGGTCGAAGGGCGCCGCGATCCGTCCCTTACTGCTGAGATTGTCCCAACTGAATAGGAACGTCGCCGTGGGAATTCCCAGCGAGCGGGCCGCCAACACGGCGGGCAGCACGCTAGTCGGCCGCTGATGGGAGCAAAACAGCACGGCGGGCTCAATCCGTGAGAAGATTTCCCGATACTTCCGGAACTCCGGGAACTGCTCGGCCACGCGGCAATGTGCGCGGTCCACCAGGTCGATAGTTCGGGACGCCGCGGCGCCGCGGCCCAGCAGACGGGCAGTGCGCATGAACGCCCGGGATCGGAGCGGACCGCGAATCCGGCGTGCCAGGGCCCGCCGCATGGCATGTGTATTGGCCCAGTACATGTGTGCGTAGCCCAGCGTTTCCTGCAACAACAGCGCGAGGCGGCTCTGGCGATACGGAATCAGGGGCATCCACGTCACAGACGGGTCGAGTGCCTCTGCGTATGCGGGCCTCATGGATTCGGGAATGATGTCGAAGACGTACGGGTGGAAGACCCGAGCCATCTCATTCAGAAAGCGGCCGACCACAAAGTTGCGAACTCCTACTCCGTCCGGCACCAGCACGATGGCGTTCGGCTTATTCATGAATGCGTGAGTCTCCTTTGCGAATCCAGAGCGCTCCGGTCCGGGAGCCGTTCTGCGCCCTGCAGGTAATCCATAGCCGCTCCATTCGTCGAAACCGTCCCGGAAGTTTGGCTTCCAGTTCTCCAAAGAATGCGTACGAACGCCGCGACAGCAATTCGTATTCCGGCAGGAGGCCGCCGAGCGTGTCGATCGATATACCTATGGCGTGATGCTCGTGCAGGTCGGTCACACTCCACAGTTCCTCGGCGCTCATGGGTTCGCGGGTGACCTGTCTCCGCATGAGTTCCTCGTTGATCAGGCAGATGAAGCTTCGGTCGCGCGCTCGCTTCAGCCGCCGCGCCACCGCACGTGCGAGACGGGACAGCGACGCGCCCTTCAGCGCGCTGCGGACTCGCGCCGCGCTTGATTCAGACCACGCCCGTTCGCGCCTCACTCGCTCGAGATCGTGATGATAGTCTGCGTTCGGATCCTGCAGGTGCAGAAAGACACCGCCGGGTGTCTGACGCTGCGTTACAGCACGCGCCAGGGTGGAGATGTCCGGGATGTGATGGAGCACGGAGCACGCCACGATCACGTCGTAGGCCGGCCGTACAGGAACGTCCTCGATTGTGCCCGGGATGAAGCGGCGGGCGCCTCGAAGGCCGCGGCGCCTGCACGCTTCCAGCATCTCGGGGGAGGTGTCCAGGAGATCGATCGCATCAATGTACGGACCCAACTGCGTACGCGAGAGGAGTTGCGCGGAGAGCCCGGTGCCGCAGCCAATATCGAGTACTCTCACGCGCCGTTTCGGTACGTGGCGGCGAAGGTAATCGTCCACCAGCAACTCGAACTGCTGCGGCAGCGAATCCCACATGTCCCGGTGAATGCGGTCGTAACACGCGGCTTCGAATGCATGAAACACCTCGTTGACGGCAGCGTGAAACCCTTTCGGTGAAATCGTCACGCCCCGGGCGCGCATCAACGGCAGCAACACCTCCAGAGGTACCGCGGCCGGCGAGCCCCAATCTCCGGTTTGGACGGCCGGGCCCGGGTCACCCACGCGTCGCCTCCACAACCGCTTCCGCCACTTCCTCCAACGACCATCTGGCCGCCGGGCTCAAGACAGACTCCCTGCCGCAACTTGCGCCGGCCACGTCCAGATGAAAGGCATCGGAGCGAATACTCGATTTCGTGGTGCCCTGAAACACCGCCTTGAAATAGAGCGTGTACAATCCGGGCTCGAGCCACAGACTCGGCAACCGCAGAGTGCAGCGGTAGGCGCCGATGCCCATCGCCCCGAGGGCCATATCCGAGCTGTCGCGACGCAGGTGGAAGACCCGCCGCTGGTTCATATCCTCCAGCACGCAGATCAGAACCACGCCCGCGATCTCCGACGCCAGATGAAGGGTGGCGGAAAGATCGAACGCGTCGGCCTGGTGGATCGTCGCGCCTTCGTGGCTCGAAAGTTCCAGCGGTCCGAAGCAGGATCCGCGGAAGGCCACCTCCTGGTGGGGATCGCGGGTCTCGGCGGCAACGAGCTTGTGATAAGTTTCGATGCTGGCGCCGATCGGACCTGCGGCCACGATACGCCCGTTATTCAGCACGACGCCCTTGTCGCACAGCGACCGGACGGCGCCCATGTTATGGCTCACGAAGAGGATGGTGCGGCCGGTCTTAGCCACATCGCCCATCTTCCCCAGGCACTTCCTTTGAAAGGACAGGTCGCCGACCGCCAGGACCTCATCGACGAACAGGATTTCAGGATCCAGGTGCGCCGCGACCGCGAAGGCCAGCCGCAGGTACATGCCGCTCGAGTAATGCTTGACCGGCGTATCGACGAATTTATCGACTTCCGCAAAGGCGACGATCGCGTCGAACTGCCGCTCGATATCCGCACGCTTCATTCCCAGAATGGCGCCGTTCAGGTAGATGTTTTCCCTGCCCGTCAACTCGTTGTGGAATCCGGTGCCGACCTCGAGGAGTGTGCCCACACGCCCATAGATATCGGCGATGCCACTCGTCGGCTCTGTGATCCGCGAAAGGACTTTCAGCAGCGTGCTCTTGCCCGCGCCGTTACGTCCGATGATGCCGACCACCTCGCCGAGTCCGACCTCGAAACTGACGTCCTGCAGCGCCCACACCGAAGATTCCTCCTCAGTCTTGCGCCGGCGACGGCCGAATGCCCGGACGGAGCGGGTGAACGCGTCGGCAACGGTATCGCGCAAGGTCCGGTACGGCTGCTGCCGTTCGCCGATCGTGTACAGCTTCGAAAGTCCGTCGGTTCGAATCGCTAACTTAGACATAGACCACTTTTTGACAGCCTCTTAAGGAGCGGTGCTGACGGCGGCCGCGGCTGAGTGCAGGTGTTGCATCAGCTTGCGCGCCAGAAACAGCTCCGTCTTGTGCATCGATTCGGCTGTACATCCGCCCACGTGCGGGGTGATGACGAGGTTCGAATGGCGGCGCGCATACTCCACCATGGGATGGCCGTCCATCCCCGCGGAACACTCGTCGCTCAGGACATCCACCGCCGCCCCCGCGAGGCGCCCACTGTCCAGCGCTTCCTGCAGCGCGGACTCATCGACCAGTTCCCCGCGGGCGGTATTGATCAGGATGCTTCCCCGGGGCATGAGATCGAACTGCCTCGCACCGAAGAACTCTCGCGTCTCCGGAGTGAGATTCACGTGGAGACTGACGATGTCCGATTCCCGCAGCAGCGTCTCGAATGCGGCCAGCGTGACTCCAGCCTCTACGTCCCCGGCTCTTACCGCGGGATCGCACGCCAGGACCTTGGCTTCAAATGCCGCCAGGTACCGCGCCACGATTCGGCCCATGCGCCCGTAACCCACGATTCCCACCGTCTTGCCAAAGAGTTCCGCGCCCTGAAAGAGATCGCGGTTCCAGCCGCCATCCAGCACGTGCTCGACGGCCGCCGGCACCTTCCGCAGCAGCGCCAGCATCAAGCCGATGGTGTGCTCGGCCGTGGCTCTCACATCCCGGAGAAACTCCGATTCCCCGCGAAGGCACAGCAGTTGGATTCCGCGGCGCTCCAGCGCTCCGGTATCGATGTGATTAACGCCTGTGGCCGGACACGCCACAGCCGCGAGCCGGGGAGCCAACCGCAACAGTTCGGAGTCTACCTTGTGACGGAGGCGAACCCACAGCACGTCGGCCTCGCGGACCTGCATCTCGAGTTGGCGCCGGTCGAGATCCGCCAGCACCACCTCGGCATCGTGGCGCAACAAATTATATGCTTCCAGCGGAAAGCCGGCGGATTCCGCTACCAGGATTCGAAGTCTGCGCATGTTGGTATTTGATCATCTGCTCGACAAGAAACAGGTCAAACGGCGAATCGATGTTCCACGCCCGCTCTTCGGGTATGATCCACGCGCGGCAGTCGCGCCCCTTGAGCGAGCCTTGCTCCATCAGCACCTCACGGCGGGTCAGATAAACCGATCCCTCTCTGAGGAACAGGCGGGGCAACTCCTGACGCGGCATCCCTTCCATCAATTCGGCAAAGGGCGGATCGATGACCCTGCCCGCGCCGTCGATGAACTTCATGCGCGCCGGGTGACGCTCGCCGGTGGGAGCGAACGAGATGACCGAATCGGCGCCAGTCTCCTCGAGCAGCCCGATCGCGCCATCGATGTCGTCGCGCGTGCGCAGCGGATTGGTCGGCTGAAGAAGAAATACGGCGTCGCAGCGGGCACCTCCTGCTTCCAGACGGCGGACGGCGTCCTGAAGCACAGGCACCGTAGGGGTAGAGTCAGCCGCGAGTTCCGGAGGTCGCAGAAAAGGCACCTCGACGCCGCAACTCCGCCCGACCTCCGCGATCTCCGGGTCGTCCGTCGACAGCACCACGCGGCTCAGGCGCCGGGACGCCAGCGCCGCCTCAGCCGTGTACGCCAACAGCGGACGTCCCATCAGCGGGGCGATGTTCTTCCGCGGGATCCCCTTCGAGCCGCCCCGCGCGGTGATGATTCCCCAAACTTCCATAATCCAAACCTTCGGTGACGTAGTGCAGCCGCTTCTGCCGGTACGGCGAGATCCGCAGCAGCGCCTGCGCGATCCGCTCTGAGACGCGGCCATCGCCATAGAGCGTGCTCGGCGCATAGCGGCCGTGCCGCAACTGCCGCCGGATGGCCGCGGCAATTTCGCCCGTGTCGGCGCGGCACCGGGTGACGTGGATGTCCGCTTCCCGCCCCTCCTGCCGATCGCCCACCAGCACCACCGGAGTGCCGAAATAGCTGGCGTCCCGCACGAAGCTGCTGGAGTTGCCCATGGCGCAGGCGGCATTCATGAGGACCTTCAGGTAGTGGTCCGGACTGAGATTGGTCACGGTGCGCAGCCAGCCCGGCGCGTTCGTGTCGCGAAAGACGCGGATGGCCTTGCTGATGTGGTCCGACCCCGCGTCGATGTTCGGCCACAGCAGGATCGTCTGCATGCGGGCCGCGTCCAGGGCCTCCAGCAGCTCGCGCATCTGCGCCTGCTCGCCGCCGAACTCGGTGGTCGTGGGATGGAAGATCACGAGCTGGAAGGGCCGGCTGAGATCGATGCACGCGCCGCTGCCCGTGGCGTTGACCACGTCGTCCGCGAAGCGCGCCGTCCAGCCCGTACGCGATATCGCTCGAGGGGCAGCCCGACGCCCAGAATCGACGCCGGGTTCTCGCCCATGCGCAACAGGTATTCGGCCGAGCGCTGCGTGCTGGGAAAATGATAATGCGCGAACTTCGTGATGGCATGGCGGGCGCTCTCGTCGATCGAGCCCGAGACCTCGCCGCCCTGAATGTGCACGATGCAGATGTTCATGTAGGCCGCCGCCATCGCGGCCGCCAGTGCTTCGT
The DNA here is from genome assembly GCA_963796675.1 of Terriglobia bacterium. GTDB lineage: Bacteria > Acidobacteriota > Terriglobia > Bryobacterales > Bryobacteraceae > CAWCDJ01. The sequence continues at coordinate 392,828 of CAWCMS010000002.1, read as the reverse complement.
AGCGGTCGCCGATCAGCAGCGACCAAGTCCGGGGCCAGACGCTGGAATCTCGCCGGCGAATTCCACCACTCCGAAGCCCACCGATTTCGCCATGGTCGCAGGCGTCGAGCCTTCCAGCTCCATATAGATTTCGCTATCCACGCGGAAGCCATCGGCGCGCACCACTTCGACCGGGCGCCCGAAGCGTCCCAGAACCATGGTGCCCGCCGCGATCACCTGCAGTTCGATCTCCGGGCAGGCGGCGATCGCCCGCATGACCGGCTTCAGCCTGCCGTAATTGGCGCGGTCGACGAGCACCACGCAGACCTTTCGCCGTTGCTTCATGGATCTTATGCCCTCCGGCTCCTACGCCCAAGCGCTCTCTTGCAATCTGTGCGGCAGATCGTGAAGACGTCCGCGCCGCGGCGGTTGTCCGCCGTTTCCGTGGAGAACGCGCAACGGAAGTCCAGCTCCTGCAGCTTCCGCATGGCGCGGATATGGAAAGAATCGCGCTTGCCGAAGGGATACGAAAACGGCCAGACCGCCTGGGGCTGCAGATTCCTGACCATGAGCCGCGAGCACGTGCTGAGGTCCCAGCGCCAATTCCCGCTGTCGACAGCTTGGCGAGCGGCTGATGCTGGTGCGTGTGGCCGCCGATCGCCATGCCGGCCTGCTGCATGTGGCGCGCTTCTTCCCAGGTGAAGTAGAGCGATTCGGCGAAAACTCCCGCTCCGGGCCGATCTGCGAGCGTGAACAGGTCGCGCACGGTCGCGGTCGCGGAGGTCGGGGTCCATACCGAAATTGAACAGGTACTTGAAGCGCGCGATTTCCGGCGTGTCCCAGGGATAGGTTTCCGCCGCCCGCAGCGGGTCCACGTTCATGCGGCGCGAAGGCGTCCGGGCAGAACTCTACGGCTTTGCGGAAAAACGCATCCGCGTAGTCTTCGAACTCCATGCGACGCCATCAGGAAATGGTTCATGTGGACCGGCGCCACCTTCTTTTCGTCGATGCACGAGGTGATGAGGAAGAAAACGCCGCGGATTTGGCTTCTCCGCCAGATACGGCATCACCTGCTCGATAGTGCTCCCTCAGGCCGTCGTCGAACGTCAAGCAGGCAGAGATCGCGGCGCGGCCTGTATTCGCCGGTGAGAAAATCGACGGCTCGATTCCAGGCTAGCCATTTCGAAGTGCGTGGCGAGTTCGGTGACCTGGTGGCGGAAATCGTCTAGCAGCATCCCCTTCAAGCGTGGATACGCCGTCTGGGGGAGGTCGCGTACATAGTGGTACATCACCACGCGAAGAACGTGATCGGAAGGCATGTACTTCTCCTATCCCTTAATTCGGCCGGTCCTGATCGGAGTCGGATTTCGTCCAGTACCAAGCGCAGTCGCTCGAACCCGCGCACGGAGGGCAGTCTGTCTGCAGAAACATCGCGCTGAGGATTCCGCCGCCCTTGCCGTCGAGCGGTTGAAATCGCGAGGGCAGGGCCGAGCCGTCCGGATGTTGCGCCGTCTGGCTGAACCCGAGTTCCTGAAGCTGGCAGCGCGTCTGGCTGTGATACCCGTAGTAATCGGCCCCTATGGCGCCTGACGCTTCGCAGGTCCTTAACGAAAGTTCCGAGCAGGGCCTCGGCATTAGCAGGCGATACCGGCAGAAACTCGACCAGCCGGCCGATGCGATCCAGGTCACGGCGGCCTTCCGGCGTCTGCCGGCGAATGGTTTCCAGGCGCCACACCGCCAGGCCATTGCGCGCACCCTCCGGCGCGGTGACGAAGCGATACTCGAAAACCGGATGCTTCCGGTATCGCCACGTGAAGTAGGCCGAATCGCGGGCAGCGCCGATGGTTCGTTCCGCGATTGCCGGCCACTCTTCCTGATCCCAGGTTCGCGGAATGAGGTCGATCGCTTCCGGCGAAGGCGCAGGTCTGCGGCGCAGGACCAGCGATTCGGCCAGATCGCGAGCGCGGTCTTCCGGCCAGTCCGGATAGGTCAGGCGCAACAGGTCCGCCATCCGGCCGGACGCCTCGGGCAGAACCAGAAAATGGCGCGGGATCTCGTCGAGCACCGTGCCGCGCAACACCTGGTAAATGGCCTTCGTCGCCGGATTGATGCCGAACGCGATTACCGGATCGAACTCCGGCCGCCGAAACTGGCTCAGAAGCTGCAGCGCCGATGCTCCTTTTCGATGGTCGGGCCGAATCACGTAATTCACGATCCACACGCCCCGCGAAGTCCGGCCGAAGCGGTTGAATCGGAACGGAATGCCGCCCAGGATTCCCGCGGGCTCGCCCTGGTCCTCGGCGATCACCACACTGAAGCCTTCGTGTTCCCATTCATCCGGCCGCCGAAAGGTCCACTCGAACAGATCCCGGCTGCGGCAGTACACATGATTCTGCGCCCAGTACTCATTCACAAAAGCGCTGACCTTGGAATATTCGTCGAGCTGCGCAAATCGAAATTGCAATGCCATGGAGGCCTCACATAGCCCGCTTCTCTTCGAGAAGCGAGGCCACCAGTTCTACCGAGAGGAGTTGTTCGATCTCTTCCGGCGTGAACTGCACTTGAAACTCTTGTTCCAGCGCCAAAACCAGGTTGAGGTGCTGGAGGGAATCCCAGTTGGGAATCGTATCCGGCGAAGAATCGGGCCTCACCTGCTCCCGCGCGATCTGGAAGACATCCGAAAAGACGGTTTGCACTCGATCAAGGGGTTGCATATTCGCGTAGAGCGGTTCGTCCGGAACGAATCATTCGGATCCATGCCGGGCATTCGATCTTCGTGCGGCCGACGTCGAGCGTCCAAAGCGCGCCCTCCTCGCCCGTGGAACGGCATTCGAATCCGTGCCTGGGATAGAAATCTGCGGCGGGCCCGTTCTTAGGGGTCGGCCGGAAGTAGCCTTCGAGATTCGCCACGCCCCGCATACGGCACTCCTCAACGAGGAAGGCCAGCATTGCGGTTTCGACAGTCCGGCTGATGACCCGGCAACTCAACAGAAACGTGTCGATCTCGCAGGCGGAATCCGCCGTGCGCGTGAGCATCACTCCTACCAGTCCGTTATCTCCGAAACGGTCCCGCACGCGCACCGTATAGAGATCCCAGCCGGGGATCTCCAGCAATTCGGAAAGCTGCTGCTCGCGGTAACGGCGAGTGGTGAGATTGAACTGGTTGGTCTTCTGCGTCAACTGCGCAGTCCGGGCAAGGGTGGGGGGAGCGACCCTGGCGATTTCCACTTCCTGATCGAGCGAATGGTAGAACTCATCGATGCTGCGCGCCTCCGCGCGGACCAGTTCCCGTGACCGCTGCTCGGCGTAGTAGCGTCCTCGCTCGCTGTCATCGGCGGATAGCGCAAGCCGCTGCAGCGCCGGGTGGCCGGAGATCAAGTCCGCATACCCCATGGGATCCTGAGGCAGTTCGAGCACCGTCACCTCAGGAAGCTCTCCGCGAACGTGTTCGCGCTCCGCCGGATTGTCGTCGAGAAACGCCAGACTGTCGAGCCCCACGTTCAGCTCCGCAGCAATCTCGCGCAGGCTCTGCGACTTGGGACACCAGTTGATGCGCTCTGCCGAAAAATCTTCCGGCCGCAGCAGCATGCCGGGGTGGCTGCGCAGCGCTTCCATGGCGTCTGCGCGATTGTTCTTGCTCGCCACGGCTAATACAATTCCTCGCCGCTTGACATCGAGGATGGCGCGTTGCACCTTGCGATACGCTACGCCCGGATACTCCCGATCCACCTTGACGCCATCGACGCCGTCCTCGCCCACCACACCTGACCACAGCGTATTGTCGAGGTCGCACACGAGAACCTTCGAGGAACGTCCGCACAGCGGCGCGAGATGCCGCACCCACTCGTTGGCCAGCGCCGGCATGCACTCGGCGCGCAGCGGCATCTTGACGGCGGCCCACTTGTGGTCGTCGTGCCACCGCGCCCTGCCGTGGGCGGCAACCAATCCGTCGTAGTCGAGCAGGTAGACGCCGGAATGCTCGGCCGCGGCACGTCGAATCCCCTGGTTCATCTCCGCGATCGCGTCCGACTGACCGAAGCCGCTTTGCGCATCCAGAATTCCGCGCCCCGGCTGGTACGGCGACTCCAACGTATGGACCAGCAGGTAGGCGGCGCTCTGCGCACGGAAGGTCCGGAACCAGGTACGGAACTCAGCCACCACGCGCGCCGCCGCTTCCCGCATCTCCGCCTCGGAAAGGTCCGCCGCGTCCTCCCACAATGCCGGCGCGATGTCGAGCGTCTGAATCGCAAGGATGGCGACATCCGGATCGAACCCGTAGACCCAGCTTGCCGGATCCAGCAGTTCCTGTGCATAGGCGTTGAAGCCGCCGGGCTTCATCGTCAATTCCACGCGGTTCGCCCAGGCCGCTGCTTTCGCCAGCGGAACCACGGGTTCCACGGTAAATGACCGGAGGATCGCCACGCGGCAGCTCGTATACCGCAACTGCTCCCGCATCCGCTCGAAACATCCGGAGACGTAGGGCGCGAGCGACGGAGAGGCGTGGTGCAGCCACAGGCGTTCCAACAAATCACGGGCCGCCAGGCACGCGCCCTTCCCGATGGCCCGCTCGATCTCGCCACGAATCTGTTCACGATCCGGAACACTCGACATGGCTACATTCCTGCTCCGCCGCACACCGGGATATCGGCCCCGGTAATGAACTGGCTGGCCTCCGAGCAGAGGAACAGCGCGGCCTGCGCGATGTCCTCCGGCAGCGCGAGCCGGCGTAAGGGAGTTTGCATGGCCTGCAATTTGCGAAGGCGCTCCGGAATTTCAAACGCGGCCCCCGTCTCCGTGGTGCCCGGCGAAAGCATGTTCACCCGGATACCGGCCGGCCCGAGTTCGGCCGCGAGAGACTTCGTCAGAGAACGCAGGGCCGCCTTGGCCATCGCGAACGCGCTCCACTGCACCGGCGGCACTCCCCAGGCGGCCATCGACCCTATGTTTACGATCCGCCCCGACTTTCGCTGGATCATCCCGGGAATCACTGCACGGGCGCAGTGAAACGCCCCGCGGACGTGGGTATCGAGCGCCTGCTGGAAGCCGCTCCACTCCATTTCCGTCACCGGCCGCGGCGTTGCCGGACCGCCGGCACAATGGATCAACAGGTCGAGCGTCCTTCCCAGATGAGCCTGCGCGCTTTCGACGGCGCGGCGCACTTGTTCCGCGTCATTCACGTCCGCGCGAACCGCCGCCGCCACTCCGCCCGCGTCGATAATCGACTGGCACAGGCCTTCGGCCTCCGCGGTACTCTTCCAGTAATTGATGACGACCGGCGCCCCGGCCCGAGCCAGGGCTTGCGCGATAGCCGCGCCGATGCCACGAGAGCCGCCGCTCACGAATGCGGTGCGTTCGTGAATCGGGATCTCCATATGTTCCCGCCGCACCTCGGGCAGCGAGACCGTCCCTTCCCCATCCATCACCAACTTGCCGTTCTGGTTCATAGCAGTTACTTCGAGGGATACCGTGCGCGTGCCCTCAGACTTGTGCGTTACGCGCAGCGTGAATTCCAACGTGTCGCCGATGAAGACCGGCTTGCGCCAGCGGAACGCCTGCTGCGTCCACAGGCTGCCCGTGCCTGGAAGCCGCATGCCGATGAGGGTCGACACGTAGCTGGCCACGAGCATCCCATGCACTACCCTGCGGCCCAGGTGCGTTCGCCGCGCGTAATCCGCATCCATGTGCAGCGGATTGTAGTCGCCTGAAAGCGCGGCGAAGCTCTCGACATCGCACTCCGCCAGGGTCTTCGAGAATCTCACCGAGTCGCCTGGAGCGATCGCATCGAAGTCAGTCAAACCCGGCGCCGCACCGGCAGCCATCATACCCGCGCCTCCGCCATTTCCACCGTGGTGAAGTCGGATTCACTCAAAAATTCGCCGGCACGCACGCCGCGGCTGAGCGTCCGTCCGATCAGGCCCGCCATGCGGTCCGCGGGAATGCCGGTCCCCGGCTTGCGCAGAGTGAGATCGGCCTCTTCGATCTTCGAACCCGCAGCCAGATCATTGCGCGCGGCGATGCTCTTCGAAAAGATCGAGCGCAGCGGAGAAAGCTCCGAAGCCATCTGATCCTTCGAAATGTGGGACCATCGCGCCCGCTCGATGAATCGGACGCCGTCGACTAACTGCCGGAGTTCCGCGGAGGTGATGGACGCCTTGACGTCCGGGCCGAACATCTCCCGGCTCAGCGTGACGTGGACTTCGAGCACATCGATTCCGATCGCCGCCGCCGCCAGGCCGGCGAAGATGGTGCCTGAGTGATCGGACAGGCCCACACCACATCCAAAGCGCCGGCGGAACAGCGGAATCAGGTTGAGACCGACGCGCTCCGGCATGCAGGGGTACTCCGACGTGCATTGCAGAATGCTCAACTCGCACCGCGCACGGATCCTCGTTACCGCCTCTTCGATCTCCGCGATCCGGCTCATTCCGGTAGAAAGGTATACCGGCAGCCCGGTATCCAGAATGCAGTCGATCAGCGGAGCGTTGTTAAATTCACCCGAGGCGATCTTCCAGGCGGCAACCCCGACTCGCTTCAACATCTCGGCGGCCTCCACCGAGAACGGCGAGCTCAGAAAGCGCAGCCCCTGCTCTTCGGCATGGCGCTTCAACCCGACCCATTGCTGTTCGGTGAACTCCATGCGCTTCCAGTAGTCGAAGCGCGTGGCATCCTGGTAGCTGAATTTCACGCGCCAAGGCTCCGAGAGCGAACTTTCCGCCGCGGCGATGTGGGTCTGGAACTTGATCGCATCCGCGCCGGCACGGGCCACGGCATCGATAAATGAGTGGGCTATCCCAAGACTACCGTCGTGGGCCTGGGCCACTTCCGCAATGATGGTGCAGCGTTTCTGCAACTCAGACGACATCGGCAAAGCTCTTTTCCATGCGACGGAAATAGTACGCGCCGCCCACCAGGATCGCCAGCGCGGCCGCCCACGAGATCACGATCATCGCGGTCGGCGCCGTCTTCGTTCCGAGCAGCGCCCAGCGGAACGCCTCCACCACTCCGGCCATCGGATTGATGCCATACACGACTCTCCACTTGCCGGAGAGCAGACTGCTCGGGTACGCGATCGGCGTGGCGAACATCCAGATCTGCGTAAAGAATGGAACGACGTACTTCACGTCGCGATATTTGACATTGAATGCGGAAAGCCACAACCCCACACCGAGGGCCGTCACCAGCGCCAGCAGCACGAATAGCGGCAGCCACAGCACGTTGATTGTCGGCCGAATCCCGTAGGAGAGCGAAAGCAGGATCAACACACCGAATGCCAGCGCGAAGTCGATCATTCCGGCGCACACCGTTCCCACTGGAATGGCGAGACGAGGGAAGTAGATCTTCTTGATGAGGTTCGAGCTACCCACCAGGCTGTCGGAAGACTGGGCCAGTCCCTGCGCGAAAAATGTCCAGGGCACGAGCGCCGTGTAGCTGAACAGCGGATAGGGTATGCCGTCGGACGGCACCTTCGCCAGCCGTCCGAAGAACAGGCTGAAGACGAGCATGGTGAAGACCGGTTGAATGATGGCCCACGCGGCGCCGAGCAGGGTCTGCTTGTATCGCACCTTGACATCGCGCCAGATCAGGAAATAGAGCAGTTCGCGGTACTCCCAAAGCTCCTGCAAGCGCAGCGAAACCCAGCCGGAGGAGGGTTCGATACGAAGATAGTGCTCGTCCGGGGCCGGGGCCGCGGTTGCTTCCACGACCGCAAGGTCGTCTTCTTCTTTTAGTCGGGGTGTCATAGGCGCTAGGGCGCGGCAATAGTCTGGACTCGCTCCGAGTCCGATTCCAAAACTTCGCGCCACTCTCCCATCGGCTGATATTCAGGGATGAGACTTTTGAGGTGCGCGATGACCGCCGCTTCCGACTCCCGGGCGACCAACTCCTCGAGATCGGCCATCCACAGTCTCATGAACTCTTCGCTTTTGCGGGCACCGCTGAAAATGCAGATCTTCTCGTGGTACGTAGGCAGGTGGCTCTCGCCTTCGAGGGCCAGTTCCTCGAACAGCTTTTCGCCCGGCCGCATTCCCGTGAACCGGATTTCGATCTCGACGTCCGGCTCGTGTCCGGAGAGGCGGATCATGTTCCTCGCCAGGTTGACGATGTGCACCGGCTCGCCCATGTCCAGGACGAACACTTCCGAGCCCTTGCCCATCGTGGAGGCTTGCAGCACCAGTTGCACGGCCTCGCGGATGGTCATGAAGTAGCGGCGCATCTCCGGATGTGTCACCGTGACCGGCCCGCCGGCCGCGATCTGTTGCTGGAAGAGCGGCACCACGCTGCCGTTGCTGCCCAGCACGTTGCCGAACCGCACCGATACGCATTTGGTGCCGGACCCTTCATCGGGCGTGGGAAGCGACGAAACCACCAGCTCCGCTACTCGCTTCGTCAGCCCCATGATATTGGTCGGATTCACCGCTTTATCGGAAGAGATCATCAGGAAATCGCTGACGCGGTTGCGGCACGCGGCGCGCACCACGTTGCACGTCCCCAGAACGTTGTTCTTTACCGCCTCAAGCAGGTGCGATTCCATCATGGGCACGTGCTTATAGGCGGCGGCATGGAAGATCGAATCCACCTGGTGCCGCTGGATCGCGCGCTCCACGCTCGCCATCTCCCGGATGTCCGCGATCACCGGCACGACCTTGAGCCGCGGATAGCGATTGCTCAATTCCAGGTGGATGCGGAACAGATCGGTCTCTCCCCGCTCGAAGATCACCAGGCGCTCGGGATGGAACGATGCCACCTGACGGCACAACTCCGAGCCGATCGACCCGCCGCCGCCGGTCACCATCACTGAGCGCCCTTCGATCGATTTGCGGATCAGGGTTTCATCCAGCCGCACGGGCTCGCGGCCCAGCAGATCTTCCACCGAAACGTCGCGGATCTGGCTGGTCAGCACTTTGCCGCTCAGCAGTTCCGCCATGCCCGGAATGGTCTTGCAGGGTACACCGGTGGCGCGGCAGTTCGAGATCGCTTCGTTCATCGCGCGGCCGCTGGCCGAAGGCATGGCGATGACGATCTCGTCGATGCCGCGCCGCCGCCGGATGCGGTCCACAATCACGCACGCGCCGCGGCCCGAACCAAGCACCGGAACGCCGAGCAGATTCGTGCCATGCTTGTGGCGGTCGTCATCCAGGAACCCCAGCACCCGATAGCCCAGCGAAGGATTGCTGCGGACCTCTTTGAGCAGCGTAATGCCCGCCGCGCCCGCTCCGTAGATCAGAATCCGCTTTCCCTCGCGGCGCGCCGCCTTGCGGCTCATCCTTTCGAACCACGAGCGCGAAAGCACGCGCAACCCCACCGTGGCGAGAAGACAAACCAGGAAGTCGATCGCGTAGACGGAACGGGGGAAGCCGGCACCGAAGAGCGCCAGAACGGCCATCGACCAGAACAACGACCCCGCGAAGTTCGCCGCCAGAAGATTGTAGACATCGGGGATGCCGGCGTAGCGCCAGCCCGAACGATCGCTTCCGGCGATATGAAATGCGATCAGCTTAACGGCCACCGCGAGTACAAGTCCCTCCCAGAGGTGGGTGAATTCCGACCTCGGCACGACGTACTCGAAGCGCAACACGAAAGCCGTCGAGACGGAGGCTGCAATCGCCCCGGCCAGCACCAACATCGTGAGGACGTGACGAAATCTGTGATTCAGTCTATTGGATCCCATGGTTTGCCTGAGTGGTATCTACAGCCCCCGCGGCCACCGTTCTGCGCCGCGATTTCGCCGCCGCAATCTCCTTCACCGAATCGGCCACATGAATGACCTGGTCCATGCTCATTCCCGGATACAGCGGCAGCGAGATCAGCCGCGAATACAGGCCATCGCGGCCGGGCACGCGTTGCTGCGGAAGATCGCGCCCAGCGCTGGAAGAAGGGATGCAGCGGAATCGGAATGAAATGGACGCTGGTTCCGACGCCGCGCTCGCGCAACTCCACGATGAATTCGTCGCGGCCGATGGCCAGCGTTTCCAGCCGCAGGCGAATGCTGTACAGGTGCCAGGCATGGCGGCCGTAACTCGCACATCGGGCGGCGTCTCGACCTCTTCCACATCGGCCAGCCGCCGGTTGTAGATGCCCGGCGTAAGCGGCGCGCAGCGCGTGGAAGCGCTCGATCTTTTCAAGCTGGTGGATGCCGATGGCGGATTGCACATCGCTCAGGTTGTACTTGAAGCCCGGCTCCAGCACTTCGTAATACCAGTTGCCCTTTTCGCTGTAGCGGTTCCAGGCGTCCTTGCTGATGCCGTGCAGGCACAGCACGCGCATGCGGTCGGCCAGCCTCGCGGCCGGTTGGTCATCACCATGCCGCCTTCGCCGGTGGTCATGTTCTTGGTGGCGTAAAAGCTGAAGGCCGCCGCGTCACTCGATCGCCGTTGCGCCGACGGCGCGCCGGGCGGCATGCCGCTGTATTGGCGCGTCGGTGGCGTGCGCGGCGTCCTCGATCACGTACGAGATCGTGGCGCCGCGCCAGTTCCCAGATCTCGTCCATGCGGCACGGCAGCCCGCCCAGGTGTACCGGGATGATGGCGCGCGTGCTGCAGGCGTAATTCGCCGGGCGACGCATGCCGGGTCGATATTGCCGTCCGGGCCGCACGTCGGCCAGCACCGGCGTGGCGCCGACGTGCAGAATCACGTTGACCGTGGCGCAGAACGTGAGCGGCGTGGTGATGACCTCGTCGCCCTGCGCCGATCCCGAGCGCCGCCAGCGCCAGGTGCAGCCCCGCGGTGCAGGAGTTCACCGCCAGGGCGTGGCGGGCCCCAGTGTAGTCTGGAACTGCTGTCTCGAATCGCGCCGTCCGCTCGCCGGTGGTCAGCCAGCCGGAGCGCAGCGTCTCCGCTACTTCGGCGATCTCTTCCTCGCCGATCGACGGCACGTGAAAGGGAATGAATGTTCTCGGTCCCATGATTTCGGAGGCTATATCCTATCGCAAGAATCGGATTCCTTCACTCGAACCGCTCATCGAACCCGGCGGGCCAGAAGCTGTAGCGGACCGTCAGCGCCAGCAGCTTGAGGTCGCGCAAAAGCGAGCGGCACTTCAGGTACTCCAGGTTCAGCGCCAACTTGGCCGGCAGCACGATTCGCGATAGCCTCGCTCGGGATCCCCGAAGCCTGGCCAGAATTCTCTCTTCGTCGCGGTACACCAGCGTCGCCAGGTCGGTGATGCCGGGCCGGACGCTGTGCACCGCGCTCCACGCCGGTTCATTGGCGATCCACGATAGCGCGGCACCTCGGGGCGCGGCCCGATCAGGCTCATATCCCCCCGCAGCACGTTCCAGAGCTGCGGCAGTTCGTCCAGCTTGTACGCCGCAGAATCGCCCCCACGCGCGTGACCCGCGGGTCGCCGCCGGCCGTGATCGCGCGTGCCGCCGCCCGCCTTCCGCATCGTGCGAAATTTCAGAATCGGAAACGGCCTGCCGCTATCGCCCGACCTCGCTCCGGAAAAGAACGGGCGGCCCGTCATCCCAGAGAATCGCGACCGCCATTGCCGCCATCGCAGGCAGCGCGATGGCGAGCAGAAGGGCCGATACCGCTACTTCGAAAATCCAGCCGCATCGGCGTCCTACGAGGTGTAGCCCGTGTAGCCCGGTGTAGCCGGTGTAACCATACCGTGTTTCGTCTTGGATTTCGGCTCCCAGCCGTTGAGGATTGTGCCCAGCACGCGGATGCCGTCGTCCACCAGCCGCTGTTTGGCGGCGCGCACTTCGTCGCGCGTGGTGCGGGCGGCACGAATCACCAGGATCGCGGCATCCGCCAAGCTGCCCCAGCACGCGCGCATCGGAGAGGTATGACATGGGCGGCGTATCGATGATGGTCATGTCGAACTCGCGGCGCGCGCGGTCGATCAGCTCGGCCATGCGGCTGGAATACAAAAGATTGGTGATGCTCACCGTGCCCGGCCCGCTGGGCAACACGGAGACGCCGTCGATCGGCGTCTTCGGCGCGCCAGCGCTTCGAGCGGGCAATCGTGCAGCGACGACTTCTCGCGCAGCAGGTCGCTCAATCCCCAGGTGTTGGGCAGGTTGAAGATGTCGTGGAGGCGCGGCTTGCGCAGGTCCGCGTCGATCAGCAGCACCCGCTGATTGATCTCCGCCAGCGCGATTCCCAGATTGCTCACGGTCGTGCTCTTCCCTTCTCCATGCGCCGACACTGGTGATCAGGATGATCCGCGGCCGTCCCTTGCCGTTCGAGGCGAGGAGCGAAGTGAGGGCGTTGCGATAGGCCTCCGCCAGCAGCGACGGCCGGTCCTGCCAGGTCACCAGCTCCAGCTTGCGCCTTCAGCGGCGGATCGGCTCCGTTCGCTTTCGGGCGAAACGACGGAGGGCAGCAGCACCTGGTCGGAAACGGAATTGCGCGACGGGATCACGCCCAGCTCCGGCACGCGCAGATGGAACGGCGCCTCGCCGGGAGCGCGGACGCTGCGGTTGATGTATTCGCCGGCAAACACAAAACCGATGGCCAGCGCCAGCCCGGAGGCCAGCCCGGCGAGGCCGTAGCGGAACGGGTCCGGCTTGGACGGGCGCCTCGGGAATCTCCGCTCGCATCCACGACCCGGACGTTGTTGGGCTGCAGCGCCGAGCCGATGCCGATCTGCTTGGCCTTCTGCAGCAACTGTTCGTAGACCTGCCGGTTGGTATCGACCTCGCGCTTGAGAATGCCGTACTGGATGGCTTTGCGCGACTGGTCCGACACGCGCTGCCAACTGGGTGGAGTAGGCGGCCTGGAGCATGCCGCTCGCGCTTCACCGCCGCCTGGTATTCGCTCTGGATCCGGCCCATAATGTTGGCCCGCTCGCGCCGCAGAGTGCCTTCGAGCTCCGTGATCTGCGCCTGCAACTCGCGCACCTTGTAATGCGCCGGCGTGTAGATGGAGCTCTGTTCCGCGTAGGTTCCGCCGCAGGTCCGCCAACTTCGACTGATAATCGCTCAGGCGCCCGTTATCCAGCACCTGCGGCAGCGACTCGGCCGGCGTGGTGGAAGCGATTTCGTAGGCCGACTGCTTGGCGATGCGGTCGGCCTGTGCATCCGAAAGCTCCTTCTCGATCTGGCGAGCTGCTCGTCGTCGACATTCTGGTCCGCTCCCGTGAAAATCAGGCCGGCATCGCGGGTATACGTCTGGAGCTGGTCTTCCGATTCCTCGAGCTTCGCGCGCAACCCTTCGAGCTGGCGGGTCAGCCAGTCCGAGGTGGTCTGGGCGGACGCCACAGGGCTTCGATGTTGTAGTCGATGTATTCCGAGGCCAGCCCGTCGGCAAAATCCGCCGCCAGCCTCGGGCTGGCCGAGGAGCACACGATCTCCACGATCCGGCTGTTATCCAAAACACGAATCTTTGTCTCGACCTTCGGTAGTGGGTCGCCCTCGGGGCTCGCTGCCGAGGCACGAAATAGCGACCGCCACTTCTCAAACCGGCCAGGCACTACGTACGGCTTGGTTTCCGATTCCCTGTGCAGCTTCGAAACCACCCGCTTGTGCAGGGCCAGGCTCTGCAGGACCTTCACCTGCGTCTGCAAGTACGATTCCGGCGTGAACCCCGAATCGGTTTCGTTCAGCCCCATCATGGCGTCGCCGTTTCTGGTGCTCTGGAATTCCAAGGTGGCCCGCGCGTCATAGACAGGAATCTCGATCATGCTGAAGACCAGGCTCGCCGCCACGCCGGCCAACCCGAGCAGCCCAATGATCGCCTTCCGCCCGCGGATCAGTTGCCAGAACGCCGAAATGCCGCCCGTCTCCTCAGCCGGCGCGGCGAACGTTTGCAGGGGCTCCAGGTACACCAACCCCGTGCCCCGCGAGGGCATTTCCTGCCGAAGCACCAGCTCCTTGCTGAAATCGTCTGACGAGTGTGCGCCGTTCTCCACGATATTCCTCCCTAGAGTCTGCCCAGAATGTAGACGCTGGACGTGATAGCCGTTGTCGACATCGTCTGCAAGTAGGTCGAGATCTCACTCGAAGGGATGATCACTACGTCCCCATCCATCAGGGCGAGATCCTTCGCCTTCCCCGACAAGATTTTCTTGAGGTTCACGAACGCGAATGCGGTCTCGCGGCCGTTCGAGTCGATATGACGGATTACCGTCTTGCCCGCGGAGGCCACGTGCGTCAAGCCGCCCGCCATCGCCAGGGCTTTGCTGATCGAAACGGTGTCCTGGGAAGCCAATTCGATCCCGCCTGGCTTGTTGACCTCTCCGGCGATGAACACCATCTTCGGCTTCTTCTCGACGGAGACCGTCACCACGTCGAATGGCTGAACCGCGACGGATGCGGCGTCTCCATGGCCGCGGATTACGTCCTGGAGCGGGAGTTCCAGCGTGCTGTACTTGCCGTCGCGCGACACCACAGCTTTCGAATCGCGAATCGGCCCGTTCTCGGCTTCCCGGGTCAGGGTCACCGTAGGTCCCGCATCCTTCGGCCCGCCCGCCTGCACCAGTACGGAAAACAGTGACACCGGCCCCTCTACCTGGATCACTCCCGGCTTTTCCACCGCGCCGGCCACGGTCACCGGATGGCTGCGGAAGTCGCTCACGAAGAGAGTGACCTGCGGGTCCTTGACGAACTTCTTCAGCCGGGTGGCAATCTCGCCTTGCAATTGCTCCACGGACATTCCGGACGCCGCAATCCGGCCGACCATGGGAAGCGTGAGAGCGCCATCCGCCCCAACGCGCCAGGCCTTGCTGATCTCTTCCACGTTCAGGGCCGTAATCGTGACCGTATCATCGGGCCCGATCACGCCCCGGTTGATGCTGCTCCCGAAAAGGGAGCAGACTGCCAGACAGAGAATCGTAACCGTTCGCATATTTCCTGCCGCTTACCGCAGGTTCACGCTTAACGCGTTGGAGTTTCCCCGCGAATTGGATGCAGTCACATTGACCGCTTGGACTGCGGTGATATCGCCCGTGACGTTGACGATCACCGATGCCGTGAACTGGCTGCCGAAACCGATTCCCGTTGCGCTCTGGAACCAGGTTCCAAAGGGCGCATCCGTATTAATGCTCAGGCTGGACGTCTGCAGGTTCGCCCCCGAAGAGGAGACGAACTGCAGGGTGAGACTGCTCACCGACCGCGGTGTCGAAAGACCGGTGATCAGGAGTTCGAAACTGTTGGCCGTCACCGTACCGAGTTGTACGTTGCGGAGTTGCGGCGGCGCCGCGGCCACCAGTACGGTCTGCACCGGCGCCGTTGCGGGAGTGATGTTCACCGAACCCAGGGAGAAACTCGCCGTCAGCGTGATCACTCCTGCTACCGTGCCGGACTGAAACTGTATTTGCTTGGAGCCGTTGAACATCGCGTCCGTCGTATTCGCCGGAATCGTGAAGGCGACCGTTCGTCCGCCCGTCGCGAATTGAATGTTCGGATCGTCGGAGAACGAATCCGAGGCGAACGACAAAGTGAGCACGCCGCTAATCGGCAGCGGGTACGCCTGGCTGAGCGACAGGCCAACGGCCGGCTGCGTCAGTGCGGTTGTGGTTTGCGGGAGCCCGGTAATCGAGGACTGCCCAAGCGGCGGCGGCTGATTGCCCACGCCCTTCAAATTCAAGCCGACACTATCGATCTGCAAACTGCCGCTGGTGGTCCCCACCGCGCCGGCGCTGAACCAGACTAGGAACTGCAGATTGGCACCCGCCGCAATGGTCGCGGGCAGCGCCGGCAGCCCCGTTACCGAAAACGCCGTCCCTCCGGCGCTGATCGCACTCACCGTCGCCGCTGAGTTGCCGGTATTGCTGATGACGATCGAGACGCTGCTCTTGGCGCCGATGTCCGTGTTCGGGAACACCACGGTGCCCCCATCCACCAGAGTCGTATTCGTCGTGCCCACCACGCTCGAATATTGCAGGGTGGCGCCGACACCAGTCGAACTGAGCGCAATGGAAACACTGTCGATGATCAGCGTACCAGTGGCTGCCCCGGCGCTCTGCGGCGTAAACATCACGGTGAAAGTGAAGCCGGTACCCGGATTCAGCGTGGTCGGCAGCGGCGGCACATTCGACAGGCCGAAGCCCGTCCCGACGACGCTGATGGTGTTGACCGGCGCGGCGGCATCGCCGGAGTTGCTGATCTGTACCGTCGCTGAGCTCTTGCTCCCCAGGTTGGTCGAAGGGAACGTCAGCCCGCCCGTCGCGAGGTTGAAGGTCTGCGACCCGATCACCGCTGAATAGGTCAGCGACGCCCCCACCGACTGTCCTTGTAAGGGAATAGAGAGCTGCGTACCGCCCAGGCCAACGCTCAACGTTCCGGTGAGCGCTCCACGCGTTTTCGGCGCAAAGTTAATGGTGAACTGGAAACTACTGTTGGCAGGCACCTGCGCCGGCAAGAGCGCGAGTCCCGAAACCGTGAAGCCCGTCCCCGAGACTCCCACCGACTGGATCGTCCCCGCCCCTGTCCCCGAGTTTAAAAGGATAAAGGTGGCGGTGGCCGTGGAACCCAGGTTGGTGGGAGAAAACACGATCGGCATGCCGGTGCCGAGCGCCGTCTGATTCCCGTCGGGATTCAGAATGTAGCTCGCGATGAAGTTGGCCTTCAGGCCATTGCCGGAGAGGAGGAAGACGTAGCTATCGTTCTGGCTCCCGTTGACCAGTTGGATCGACAGGTTGTCCGTCGCCACGACGCCGGCAGTAGGAGTAAACGAGACAGTGACCAGCAGCGTTCCGCCGCCGAGGACCTGGGAGTTGCTGGTAGATGTAACTTTGAATACCGGCCCGGCCACGGAAGCGTTGGTGAGCGTCCATAGCCCGCCGGTTTGATTCTGAATGATCAGGGTGACCGTGCTGGTGGAGCCGAGCGCCACCGGCGGCGCATCCAACTCTCCGTTCGCGGCAATACCCTGTGGCGAGGTGTTCGCGCTGGTGCGATACCCGAAAGCGAAATCCTGCGCGCTCGCCGAGGCCGCCAGGCCGATCCAGATCGCCATCCAGGCGGCGCGCGTCTTCCATCTTGGTTCCCTCATGACGTTTCCCCCGAACCGGAACTCGAACTTAGTTAGCTGGAACGAAGAAGATCCCCGGAACGCCCGAGGAATCCAGAAGAAGGAGAGGATCGCGGCCTGCCTGGTTCAGGGCCAGCACCGAAGCGTTCAGACGATCGCATCGGCTTGCCGGTCCGGACGGCGAGAGCCAGTGTACCGCCGGGGCCGACACATCGATGATGCCGGCCTTTCCGGACGGTCCCTCCACCACGCATATCCCTTCCGGTCCCGCCGGCCGCAGCGCTCGAACCGATTCGATTCCGTCCGCCGCACCCGCCGCCTGGGAGACCGTGGGAACGCCTCCGAGTCCGCGAATCACCATCACGTCACCCGAGGTGGCACTGCCCACCACTCCGGTTCCCGTGGCCGCGAATGCCATCGCCGACGCGCCCGGCACCCGACCGACCCATTCCGCATCGCTCAGGGCCTGACCCTGAACGCTATATAAATAGATGTTGCCGTCACCTGCCGCCGCCAGCACCTGGGTGCCGGACGGATCCACGGCGCCGGCCACGATGCCGCCATTCCAACCCGAAACGTCCACCGCGGGCAGGACTACCGGATTGTCGGGCAAGCCGGTTATCAATTGGAGCTTTCCGTCTGTGGCGGAACACACCATCGCCGCGCCTCCGCCGTCACTGAGATCGAGCGCCGTCGCCGCGATCGCACCGGTCAGGGGAACGATCACCGGACTGCCTGAGGAGAGCGCCTTCACCAGCACCGGAACCGCTGCCTTCCGGAACTCCGTGACTACCGCGAAATCCTTCTCCGCCGATACCGCCGCCAGGTTCAGCCGAAATCCCAACTGTAGCGGCGCTCCCAGCGTCGCGCCTCCCGGAATCCCGTTGACCGGGCGCAGGGAACGCGCGCGTGCATCCAGCACATAACCCGAAACCGGGCCTCGTACCGTTCCGCTATCGGCGGCGCTCGCCGCCATCACGCATACCACGGCGGCACACCAGCAGCCTGTTGCCTTCATCTGGGCCCTCCGATTGTGACCGTTCCGGCAGAAAGCGTAGTCGGAGTGGGCGCGCTGGCCGAAGTGGAACTCGAATTTCCGCCACCGCGAGTCGCCGCGATGATGCCGCCGCTGGCCGCTCCACCGACTGCCAGCAAAATCCCCAGCCACTTGCTACGCCCCGACTTGATCGGCCGGTCGCCGCCCGCGAGAGTGTTGGTCTCCCGGATCACGGTCCGGCCAGTCCGTCCCGTGGCGGAAGCGGTAACTACAATCTGAAATGCTCCCTCGACGCGATTCGGCTTCAATCCCACACCGGAGGCATGCCCCTGCCGGTCCGTAGTGGCGACGTAAGTGAGTCCCGATTCACCGAAGGTGCCGCTTGGCCCCATCTCCGGCAATTGGAAGACCACGCGGGCATTCTCCAACGGGTTCCCGTTCTCGTCCCGCACTTCCACCATCGGGGCGCGCGCAAGACCTTTATGGATGTCGTTGAAAGCCCCCTCGCCCTCGAGGATCGTCACCTGCAGCGCAGGCCGATCCGCGCCCGCCAGCGTTCCGCTCAGCACCAGCCACAACGCACAGGCTGGGCCCATCGTTCTAAGAGCTTGCGATAACATAGTGCTACTCGGAGCCTCCGTCTCCATGATTCTCACGCTCGCTTGAGTTACTACCACCCAATATCTTCCCGATTAGCCCGCTTGCTGACTTCAATGATCTGTCTAACTCATGCAGGCGCCCGGTCAAGGTCACGAGGTCGCCGCCCAAAGTGGCCTTCGCGGCGCCACCCATCTCCACGCTGGCCAGAACCGCTTCCCGTGCGAACTCCGAGATACTCCGCGCACCCGTGCTGACACAAACCCGGCGAAGCGCGGCGTACTCCTCGGGGTCCATGCGAAATGTGACCAGCCTGGTCCTGCTTTTCAATACCGCCACGGCTCACCGCCGGCGAATCAGATGTTCCGGAAACCGAACTGAGAATACCCGCCTGACGCTCCTGCCGCGGCCGACTCCGACGCGGCGTCCTCGTAGTGCCCGGCCGGCTGCACCGAGGCGCGGTCCACTTCCACGGACACCGACCGCCGAAGCAGCTCCACGGAAAGGACAATTCGCCACGAGTTCTTGATCTGCAGGAGGACGCCCCTCACGCCCGCAAGCGACCCTTCGCGGATCTCGACCCGCTGTCCGACTCCGAGATACGGACACGGTACCGCCGCGGCACCCGACTCCACGACGCGCCGCAGCGACTCGATCTCTTCGTCCCTTACGGGAATGGGTGTGCGGCCACAGCCGACAATCAGCTGGACGCCTGGAGTGATCAGGATGGGGAGGTGCTTGCCGACAACGAAGCGGCAGAAGAAGTAGCCGGGAAACAACGGACGTTCCAGGTCCTTGATCCGGTCGGACCACTGCCGTCTGACGTGATAGGTGGGAAGGAATTCCTCATAGCCCTTATGCCGCAATACCGAAGAAACGACCCTTTCGCGGCCGCTTGACGTTCGGATGGCATACCATTGCGCGGCAATGGCGCAGTCGTGCATTGTTCCTCCGATCCAACTTCTGTGGCAGCAGGCGCGGCTTCCGCTCCGCTCCTCATTCCGGCGGTGCGTTGGGCAGGCTACCGCCATTTCGAGTCCCAGCGGCGGTTTTCCCCTCGGGCCTGCACCCAACAGTTCCCTGCTACTTGTCTGGTACTCAGTAGTGTGGCCGCAAGCCTGATGATAGTCAAGATCGACTACATTACATTCCGCCGCACGTTGTAAGTTGGAATGCATTACCTACTTCAGTCACTCGGCAATGTGCATCCATGCTTACACAACGAGTGCACTCGCCTGCACCGTCGGGCCGCACGTGCGTATAGTTGGATGCCGGTGTCGTCATGTGATAGCCCATAATGCCATTCCAGCTTTCCGAAGACATAAACCAATCTGCATCCCGGCCATTCTTGAGTCAACGCCAGGCGACTAACTCAGGTATCATTCGAGACAAGATAATCGTGCGGTCACGAGCATCGCATGTAGTATCGGCACCACAGCTTGACTAAGCGAACTCCCAGGTCCCTCGGACTTTACCCATCCTTCGGCCGGAAGCGGTTCGCCCGCATACCAAGTCGGCCGGGGATCGTATGCCAGCATGCAACCGCCGGAGGTCCTGTGCGCGCTTTTGGGCCTTGGGGAATCGCGATAGGATGAGAAGGGCGTTTCGGCGCGAATGCCTGCACGGGTCGAAAACTCACCGTTACGAATTCCGTCGTTTTGATGGTGACGCGAAATGCCACAGAAGCATCGAGGGAGCCCTACGGAAATGCCGATCCATAAAACCTTCCGCGCCTTGTGCAGCGCCGGACTCTTGTGTCTTCTCTTCTCCTCATTGTCGAGCGCGCAGGAGTCGTCCCACCGCGCGGTGCTGATGATCTCGATCGACGGCATGCACCCAACCTATGTGACCGAGGCGTCAAAACACGGCCTGCAGATCCCCGTCCTGCACGAATTCCTGGAACAAGGCGCGCACGCCGACCGGGTCCTCAATGTGACTCCCACCGTGACCTACCCCAATCACACAACCCTAGTTACAGGTGTGTTACCAAGCGAACATGGAATCTATAGCAATACTGTCTTTGATCCCTCGGGAAAAGAAGACGGAGCCTGGAACTGGTATGGGGCTCAGGTGAAGGTCCCCACTCTCTGGCAGGCCGCGAAAGCCGCCGGGCTGGTCACCGGAAGCGTAATGTGGCCGGTCACCGTACACTCCAAGGGCATCGACTATAACGTGCCGGAATACTGGCGGAATAAGAGGGAGCTGGACCACTATGTGATGGAAGCCGTCTCGACCCCGTCCGGCTTCCTCGAAGAAGCCGAAAAGACCGCGGGTCTCTTCTATAATGGCGGCGGCGATATCGTCCTCGACGAGAAGGCCACCCGGGTCACGGTCCAAATGATCGAGAAAGCCCGGCCGGACTTTGTCACGGTTCATCTCGTATCGCTCGATCACGTGGAGCACGGAACCGGCCCCTTCAGCCCAGCCGCCATCGCGAACCTGGAGAAAATCGACGGAATGGTGGGACGCATGATGGCCGCCGAACGCCACGCCCACCCAGACGCGGACCTCGTGATCGTCTCCGATCATGGCTTTTTCCCTGTTCGCCACAAGACCAATCTGAATGCCGCGCTTCACCAGGCGGGCCTGATCAGCCTGACCGGCGGGGCCAAACCGCAAGTGGCGGCATGGAAGGCCTTCGCCTGGAATTCCGGGGGGAGTGCCGCCGTGGTGCTTCACGATCCGCACGACCGCGCAACGGAAGAGCAGGTGAACCAGGTGCTCACCCGACTGGTCAATGACCCGGCCAGCGGGATTGGCAGCGTCCTCCGCGGAAAGGATGCCCTTGCGAAAGGTGCGTCGCCCGATGCCGCGTTTCTGGTCGACTGGAAGTCAGGTTATGAAATGGGCGCGGAGCTGGACGGTCCCCTGGTGCAGAATCTGGCGACGACCGCCGGAGCACACGGGTACTTCAACACACATCCGGAGCTGAATTCGTCCTTCTTTATCCTGGGACCGGGCATCGTGCCGGGCAAGGATCTCGGTGTGATCGATATGCGGCGGATCGCACCGACCCTGGCTCGGGAACTGGGCGTCTCACTGCCATTGGCGAAGATGGCCCCGCTGCCGATCCGAAACTAACGGCCCGCGTGCCGGCGAGCAGCCTCTTCGATTTCCTTTTGCGCGGCCAGAGCCTGCCTCGCCAGATCGGCGCGCCCCAGATTGCGATAGGCCGCGGCCAGTTGGAAGTGGATCGAGCCGTCCGAATCGCGCCTGGCCGCCCGCTCCAGGATCGACACGGCTTCCTGAAACCGCCCCGTCAACAAAAGAACCTTGCCGAAGGTTGCCTGGATCGCGAAGTCGTCTGGCGATAGGGTATTCGCGCGGCGCAAAAAGGGAATAGCCTCTTCCGGCCGGCCGAGGTTGAACAGGCTGTCCCCCAGTTCGTATTGCCACTCTCCGCGGCCCGGCTCTGTCGAGACCAGTTGCGACAAGAGCGCCGCGGCATCGTCGTACCGCCGGCTGAGCCAGGACGCCTCCGCCAACTCTCCCTCCAGCCGGCGATCGCCGGGAGCGAGCTTCACGGCCTCCTGGAATTCCGCCCTCGAATCTTCCCACCGCCCGGCCTGGCGCAGGGCGATACCCGCCAACTCGTGGGCATCCGATGAAGGCGGGAGGGCGGCGAGGCGCGCCAGAGAGGCGCGCGCCAGACCGGAGCCGGCGCGGGCCCGCCAATAGAGCGCTTCAGGCGTTCGCGCGGCCGCGGTTTGCGCCATGATGCCCTCGAGAGCACCATGGTGAAACAGGCGCGCCAAGGGATGACCTGCGTCGGCGGAATCATCGGAAGTCCCTCGTTGTTCCGCTTCGAGCCACGGAGCGGCGGGCTGCGCAGCCATCGCATCGCGGTACAACCCGGCGGACTTGACCCGATCACCGTTCTCGGCAGCGGAAATCGCATCCAGCGCCAACCGGAACGACGAATCCGGCGCACTCTGCTTGAGCGCGCCGCACGCTTCATTCGTCAGGGCCAACTCGCTACGCACCAACCCGGCCAGCACGCGTGTGTCGCCGGGCCGTTCGGCGGACAGTGCGCGGAACTTGCCCGCGGCTGCCTGCGATGCGCCGCTAGCCAGGTATGCGTCGGCCAGTTCAAGACGGAAATTCCACTCGTGGGGTGAAAGTTTCACGGCCTTTTCGAGCGGGTCCACGGCCTTTGCGGGCTGCCGGAGCTTTTGATACTCGATCCCCAGCAGAAACCAGAAGCGGGGATTATCGGCTTCCGCCGCCCTGATCTGTTCCAGATACTTCAAGGCTTCCCGCGGACGGGATGCGGCGTCCAGAGCGAGCGCCAGATTCAGCTTCACACCGGGCTCGTCGGGCAACACCTTCACCATGCGTTCGTACAACGAGGCGGCCTCCCCGTAGTGTCCGTTGACCATGGCCTCACGGGCCTGCCCGGAGAGCATCTCGGCGCTCTCTTGTGCCCCGGCGAGGAGCGCGCTTGCGAGTACCGCTACACCTAGAAACGTTGACTCGATCCGCATCCGTTTAGTATTCTCGGCTATCCAATGCGCGTTCTTCCGCTCTGGAGCGGGTTAGCTGTGATTTGCCTGGCAGCCGCCGCACTGCCCCCGGCCGGTAGCCTGATTCGTTTCGAGCTCTCCTATCTGCCGGCGACACTCGAAAACCATCCTACACCGCTGCGGCATTTGATCGAAACCATGGCCGGCGGCGTTGCCGCTTTCGATTATGACGGCGACGGGAAAATCGATCTCTTCCTGACCAACGGCGCCGCCATTCCATCGCTCGTAAAACAGAACGGCCGCGACGACAATCGCCTGCTGCACAATGAGGGCAACCTGGTCTTCAAGGACGTCACCGCGCAGTCGGGGCTCGCGGGTGAAGGATATTCGATCGGCGCAGCCGCGGCGGACTACGACAACGACGGAAAGGTTGATCTTTTTGTTGCCGGAGTCAACGGCAGCCACCTTTATCACAACGATGGCGGAGGGCACTTCACCGACGTCACCGCGCGCGCCGGATTGCGCACGGACGAATGGGCGGTCCATGCGGTCTGGATCGATTACGACCGCGACGGGCGGCTCGACCTCTTTGTAGTGAACTACCTCCGCTGGACGCCCCAGACCAGTCCGGTCTGCCATGCACCGAATTCGCCCATGACGGTGTACTGCGATCCGCGCCAAGTGGCGGGGCTTCCGAATCGACTGTACCGGAACCGGGGCGACGGCACCTTC
The DNA here is from genome assembly GCA_963796675.1 of Terriglobia bacterium. Lineage (GTDB taxonomy): Bacteria > Acidobacteriota > Terriglobia > Bryobacterales > Bryobacteraceae > CAWCDJ01. Next base: position 369,148 of record CAWCMS010000002.1, on the reverse strand, counting down.
GAAGATGTCTCCGCATCGAGCGGAATCGGGCGGTATACGGGCAAAGGCATGAGCGCCGTCTCCCTCGATTATGACGGTGACGGCTTCCCCGACCTCTACGTCACGAACGACACGCTGCCGAACTTCCTGTTTCACAACCTCGGCAACGGGAAGTTCGAGGAGGTTGCCATGGAAGCAAACGTTGCCCTGCCTCCAGATGGCCGCCAGGTATCCGCCATGGGGACGGATGCCCGCGACTACAACAACGACGGGCGGCCCGATATCATATTCACGGCGCTGACCGGGCAGATGTTTCCGCTGTTTGAGAACCTGGGGCATGGCCTCTTCCGCGATGCCACCTTCGCCAGCCGGATGGGGCCGCTCTCGATCCGACGCAGCGGATGGGGCGTCACCCTGGCCGATTTCGACAACGACGGATGGAAAGACCTGTTTACGTCCGGCTCCCACGTAACCGACAACATCGAGGCGCTCTCCGGCGACCGGTATCAGCTGCCAAACGCGATTTTTCGCAATCTCGGCAACGGGAAGTTCGACGATGTCTCGGCGACAGCAGGCCAGGCATTTCAGCGGACCGCCGCCCACCGCGGTGTGGTCGTCGCGGACTTCGATAACGACGGCCGCCTTGACGCGGTGGTCTCGGTACTTGGCGGTGCGCCCGAGTTGTGGCACAACGTCACGTCGCCTCCTTGCAACTGGGTGGCCTTTCAGCTCGAGGGACGGCACTCTAACCGCGACGGGATTGGCGCCGAAATCCGACTGGCCGGTCAGATGAACGAACAGAAATCCAGCCAAAGCTACGCTTCGTCCACCCTGGCACCAGTTCACTTCGGCCTAGGACAGGCCACCTCAACAGGCGCCGTGGAGATCCGGTGGCCGGACGGACGGGTGCAGAAGCTCCCAAGCGGTCCGGTCAACCGCGTCGTTCGAGTGGTAGAACCCGACTGATACTGGCGGAAACCTCACCTCGTACCCGTGTGAATATTGTGTTACCTTGAAGTTCGTGCTCGGACACGTGCATCCGGGCAGCGTTAATTAACGTGAAGAGTGGTGTTAATGAAAGCTGTGCTTGGCCAAAAGTGCTGTACTGCCGAGGAGCAACGGGCCCTTCTCGCAAGGCTTCTGGCTAATCCGGCATTCGCCCGGTCGGCTCGGTTGCGAGATTTCCTCCAATACATCACGGAACACACCATCGCCAATCCGGACATCACTATCCGTGAACCGGAGATCGCGGAGCGCGTTTTCGGCCGTATCGCGACCCAGAATAACGACGACAGCATCGTCCGCGTCCATGCCTCTCAGCTTCGCAAGCGTCTGGAGCAGTATTTCGAGACGGATGGCGCGAGCGAAGACTTGATCATCGAGATTCCGAGGGGCAACTATACGCCAGTGTTCCGCCGCCGCGAAGCCGAGGTCGCGCCGCCGAACACCTTGGGTCGCCGGCCGGCCCCCCGGCGCGGTTGGATGATACCGGCACTGGCACTGCTGTCAGTTGTGGTGGTTTTGCTTGTTTGGGATGACTGGAGAGTTCGAAGCGGGGCCCCGAGTGCGGCTCGCCCTTATCAAACGATATTTTGGTCGGAATTGCTGAATTCTCCCATCGCCTGCAACGTGGTGCTTGCCGATTCCGCTCTTGGATACTTGAGGGCGCTGAGCCACGTCGATCTCACCGTCGATCAATACGCCAATCGCGACTACGGTCCGATCATGGCAGCCATTCCGTCCCAGAACGGGCTGCACGAGTGGGTCTCGATGCTCGCTCACCGGAGAGTCACCAGCATGGCGGACTTTACCATCGGCCGCAAACTCGCCCTGCTTGCCGGCAAGCGCGCCCCTGCCCTCCAGTTCGTGCTGGCTCGCGATTTCACTCCGGATCGCTTGAACACCGAGAACGTCATCTTTATCGGCGGCAGACTGTCCAATCCATGGACTCAACTGGTGGAAGGTCAACTCAACTTCGTGTACGAATTCGGGGATAAGCAACGCGCGGTTCGGGTCCGCAACCGCCATCCCCGTGTCGGCGAGCCGGCCGAGTACGGCATCGATGATTCGGTGACGGAGAAGATCCCGGAAGGATACTCGATCGTGGCCCGGCTGACCAAGCTTAATGGCAACAAAGTGGTGATGATCGCCGGTACTGAGGCGGAAGGAACCGAGGCCGGCGGCGATTTTATTCTTGACGAAGGCTCGTTGGCGCGCCTCCATCAGGCCTTGGGAGCAGCACCGTCGGAGCCGTTCCCGGACTTCGAGGTGCTGCTGAGTACCACCAAAATCGGGGGCTCCTCGCCGGTGACGCGCGTGATCGCGCTCCGCCGCCACTGAGCCCCCGAAACGGACGCCTGCCTTAGAATTCCACCCGCATTCCGAGTTGGATATTCCGCGGGCCTACGTTGGTAGTGCCGGTGACAGTGCCGAACGCCGACGAGGTGACTGACGTGTTGGCGCCCCCGTACTGCGGTGTGTTGCTTACATTGTAGGCTTCGGCCCGGAATTGCAGCCGGTAGTGTTCACGGTACAGCCACTGCTTGCTCAACATGAGATCCGGACAATCCAACATGCCCATCCGTTCATTGCTGATGTAGCGCGGCGCCGTGCCGATCGTGTACGGCGCGGGAACGCTGACCGCGGCCGTATTGAACCAGTGATCCGGCGATTTGCCGCCAGCCACATTCGCGAGATCGCTGAGCGAGGTGATATTGGGACGCTGGACGACATAGCCATAGACGCCGTTGCTATTGGTCGACGTAAACTGCAACGGAAGTCCGTTGGCAAAGCGAACCACCGCACTCGCCCGCCAGCCGCCTACCACCGCGTTCATGACGCGGCCCATATTCCCGCCGAGGGCCTTGCCCCGGCCGATCGGCAATTCCCACAGCGCGGTCATCCGGAAATCACGCGGCACGTCGTGGCCGCTGATCGAGCGCTCCGCCGAGAGATTATTGATGTCTCGGGTGTAGTTCTTGATTTCCCACACTTGCGTCTCGGAGACGTTGTCGATGGCCTTGGAGAATTGTGCCGTCGCGAGCAGGCTGAGGCCGGCTTTGAGGCGCTCCTGGTACTTCATGGTCAGGGCGTTAAAGCTGGAACTCGAGCCCGGCGTATCCGGCGAGAGCATCACGGAACTGTATTGAGGGTACGGAACCAGCAGCCGCCACGCCGGAATTGTTTTTGCGGAGAGGACACTGGTCGGGCTGGTGATCACGCCATAAAAGGGATTGGCGACTTGGGAATTCAAAGCGCTGCCCATCGACAGATACTGAGAATTCAGCTGATCCATGTTCATACTCGCAGAGCCGAGCAGCAGCTTGCGCCCTTGTACACCCGTGTAGCCGAGTTCGACGATACCGTTCGACCCCGCCTGATACTGAAAATCCGCGCTGTACGTCTGTACGTAGCCCGTCGGGTGCAGCAATGAATCGGCATTCACCGCCTGGCCGACCTCGGTAAGCAAGCCAGCGGCTCCGCCGACCGGCGCATTCAATCCGCTCGGAAACGGATTCGAGAGCAGGCTGCCCGGAACCAGTCCGTTTCCGCCTTGCGACGCGATCCAGTTGGTGCTGGTGGAAAATCCGTCAGTCGCCCCATTGGCAACCGCCACCGTGGGCTGGAAGAAAATCCCGTAACCCGCGCGGAACACGAGTTTGTCGGAGATCCGGTAGGCGATGCTGGCCCGGGGTGCGAAGTTCTTATAGTCCGGGTTCCACATCTGCGACTTGCCATACACCAGGCCGCCCTTCAAGTTCAGGCCGGTTTGCTGGGAAAGCGGGTTCGTGGCGTTGAAATCGAAGTAGGCCAGGCGGTTGTAGCGTTCCGTGCGCGGCGACTGAAATTCGTAGCGCAGGCCGTAGGTGACGGTGAATCTCGGAGTCACCCGCCAGGTGTCGTTCACATACAGTGCCAAATAGCGTTGGCTCAAGGCCAGTTGGGCGTTGTAGGGCGAACTGCCGCCGTTGCCGGTACCGAGCAGTAGGGACGCGATGTCGTTGCCCGAGGTGCTCGATGAGGTCTGCGCGACCGGCCCCGACGTCATTCCCTGGTCGAACCCGAAGTTCGCCGAATATGCATCGTTCGTATTCAAGCGGCTCAATTCGAACAGGGCGCCGAACTTCAAGCTGTGGGAGTGCATCTCCTTCGTTGCGTTGACCTGAAGGTTGCCCACCTCGCGGATGGCCTGGTTGTGTTCGGTTTCCCCGAGTTGGGAGTAGTTGCTGAAATTGAACTGGGGCAGCGTATTCGCCTGGAACTGGCTCACCAGCGAGGCCGGCAGACCAATTGAGCCGGCGTAACCCGTACTTCCGGTTGTGTCGTCCTCATGCCAACGACCCACTCCGGCCAGGAAGTTGATGACCCAGGTCGGAGAAGCGATCCAGGTATTGCCGGCGCTGATCAGGTAGCGAGTGTCCGCTTCGCCCGTGCTGCTGTCGGCGCCGTTCCCAACGAAGAGCGGGATGCTGTCCGTCTGCCAGCCTTCCGTCACACGCGCCCACATCTTGTCTGAATCGCTGCGGACCCAATCCACCCGCTCGTCGATCTTGTAGTAGTTGGAGATGTACTTGCCCGCTTTCGAAAAGTAGCCGCCGTTGGAGAGGCCGGCGCCCTGATTCGGGTCGGGGAAGAGGTTGGCGACCTTCTTGCCAACCGAATCGAAACGCGAAGACGGAATGACGTTGCCTGGGAAGGCCGTCCGCGTATAGGTCCCGTCGGGGTTGAGGACGTAGCTCGACGGGTCAAAGATGATATCGGGCGTGCCATTGGCGTTCTTCACCTGGGAGAAGTCGCCTTGCTTCATCGCGGCAGTCGGAACGGTTCCCGTGAAGTTCTGCGGCACACCTTGCGACAGGCCCTCGAAAGCGCTGAAGAAGAAGACCTTGTTCTTGATCGCGCGGCCGCCGAAGTTGCCGCCGTACTGGTTGCGCTGGAAGGTGGTTTTCCCCGTTCCAAATTTGTTGTTCGACCAGCTATTGGCGTCCATGTGGTCGTTGCGAAGAAACTCGAAGACCGAGGCGTGGAACTGGTTGGATCCGCCCTTGGTCACCACGGTGACCGCGCCGCCATCGGTCTTTCCGTATTGCGCATCATAGGCTTGGCGAACGACCTGTGTTTCAGACACGGCGTCCTGGGACGGCACCGCGATAGCACCACCCCAGCCAGGGGCTGTGATCGGGACGCCGTCCACCAGAACAGCGGACGACTCATCGCGGCCACCATTCAGGGAGAAACGGTTCGTGTTCTGATCAGTCATGTAGGGCTGCATGCCCTGGCGTACCGCGTTCACGCCCGCGGTATCGTGGACGAACAGAAGCGGGCTGCGCAACAACTGGGGCAGTTCCTTAATGTCGCTCGAACTGAAAGTGACGCTCTTATTGGCCGTCTGCGTGTCGACAGATACCGCCGAGGCGGTGACTTCGACGCTCTGGCTGGCTTCGCCGACGGTCATTCGGGCATCGTATTGAGCGCTCTGGTTCATCGTCAGTTCGACCCCGGAGGTAACGAACTGACTGAACCCCGTTGCGGATACGGTCAGATCGTACCGCCCGGGAGCAAGTTGGGAGATCGTATAACGACCCGTTTCATCACTGGTGGTGGACCGCTCTTCACCGGTACCCGTGTTCACCAACCGGACCTTCGCATTGACAAGCGCCGCACCACTCGGGTCGAGGACGAGCCCGGTGATGTTTGCAGTAAATATCTGCGCCCAGCCGGAAAATGCGAGGCAGAAGGCGAACAGGGTCAAGACGGGTATGCGAGACATGCCTTTTTTAAACCTCATTGAATAGATTCAGGAACCTCAGAAGCTGAATTGGACTACTGATCAAATCTACGTTGCCGTTTCGAGTAGGCAAGAGAATTCGCTGAGAATTCGCGAGAATTCGCCTGATAAGAGGGGCCAGTGACTACACAGGCTCAGTCCACACATTTAACTGATTGCAATTAAAGGCGATAGACGGCCACCACCAGGGTGCCAGACGGGTACGTTAAAAGTGGATCGAGGAGCGTTAAGAGTGGCGTGAAGGGGCAAAAATGGCTCTGCCCGATCGCTCATGCCTGGCCGATCTTGAGGCTCCACCTGGCTCGACGGGACGGAACCGTAGCGCGCAGTAGTACCCTATAGATCCGCTCGCCCCAGACGGATCGAAGGTGCGGATCGTCCAACTGGATCTCCTCCACCGAAGGCGACAGGGCTGGATCGTAGACCACGTGCGCACGGTTTTCGAGCCGCAACGCTCCGGCGACCTGCTCCACCCAGCATGGCGTCATCAGAGTGAGGGTGATCTCGCGGACCGGCTGACGCAGCGAGAATTCGTCGGTCACCTCGATCCGGTTCTGCGAGCGGTCCAGGCGCAAAGAGCGTTTCCAACTCTCGATTTGCGCTTCCTTGGGATAGGCCCCCGCTAGATCCATATGTAGTTCGGAGGCCTGGTCGTCCTCGTGGTAGGCGACTGCGGTCGCGGCATACTGCCGTCCCGGAGACTGCATCACGCCGTTGACAGTCGGACAGTTGTGGTACGCCGACTGCATGGTCCAGATCTCGTAGCGTTTTGAGCTGAAGGTCTTGGCCGTATAGGTCTCGACGCCCACATCGATGATGACGGGCGCGCCGTCGGCATACACCACGAAATTACCGACATCGTTGTGATTATGGCTTTTCCCGTTGTCGCCGGCCTCGGCCGCCAGGTAGAGTCCCTGCGCCGAATCCTGCTTCTGCCGCGCCGCCATCACGCGAATACCGGGCAGCCAGGAATCCCGCAAAAGCGCCTGACCACGGGGTGCGCGGCGCAACTCAGCGAGATCGAACAGGCCGGGCAGCACGCGCCCGATGCTGCCGTGAGGAAGTTCGCCGTCGCCGCGAATGAAGGCGGCGTAGGCTCCGTGGCGCGTCATGGCGTCATCGCCCAGACGGCGGCCGAAGCGGTAGATCAGGTCGCCTTCGGCGTTCAAGCGCGCGGGAGCGTCTGAGAAATTCGTGTACCACTCGCCGGCGATGTGAGCGCGGCAGATGTACAGACCGATCTGGCGCACCAGCGGTTGGTCGAATGCATTCACCGCGCCGCCGCTCGCCTGGTAGAGCAACTCCAGGCAATCGAACAGCGACGCACCCGCTCGGCCCCAATAGCTGGGCCCTTCGTCGCAGCCTCCGTCCTCGGCATATCCGTTGAGGAACTTGTCGAGGCAGCGGACAATTTTTTGAATTGCCGCGGCACGCCGCTTTTCATCCGCCTCCACCAGTAGGGTGGAGGTCAGCCAGTTCGAGCAGATCCAAGGGTTCCAGTTATTCGGCGGCGGGCCGTGGAAGCCCATCCAACTGAAATCGTCGCGCTCCAGGCAGGGCGTCAGAATCCGGCGCGTGGTTTCATAGCGAATCCGGTCCGGCACCAGGCGCGATACGCCGCGAAGCTGTGGTTCGAGGAGGTACAGGACCCAGGCAAGCAGCGCCGCGGTCTCGGCGGCAAACAGCTCGACGATCGGTTCGGTGACGTCCGGCAGGCCCACTTTGGCTTTCTGGGCGCCGAGGTGCGCCGGAACCCCCCAGAACGTCTCTTCGCAGGTCAGCCAGATGCCGTTGACGATCTCGTCCAAGAACCGCCCCTCGAACTCGACACACTCGGCCAGTACCAGGTCCTGGAGCTTCTGCCGGCGCTGGTCGCGCATCCCCTCGTAATGCGAACGATTCCCATTCCGGGCAAATTCAAGGGCAGCGCTGGCGGGGAGCACTTCCCAGGGAGTATTCAGTTGCCGTCCGCCGGTCGCCACCAGTGCGGCCCGTGCGTCAGCAGGAAGGCCATCCCATCCCGGACGCTGTCCCGCCGGAGGATAAGGACGGAAACTGCCTCGGGCGGCCAGATCCAGTTTGCCGGCAGTCCAGAGCCCGGTCAACAACTCACGCGGCGCCGCCGCCTGCGCCTTCCCACCGAGTTGCGGAGCGGCCAGGAGCGCCGCGTCCGCAAGCAACTGTCTTCGCGTCATCAGTTCTATTGAATCAGAATGACAACCGTGCGGTGAACTAGCCGCTAATTGAGCGAGAACACCTTGTAGATGTTGGCCTTGGCGCCGTAACTGGCACCGGTAGTCGGATCGTAAATAGCCGTCGCGAGGTTCGTGTATGAAACCTCGCTGGGAGAGCGGTCTGACAACCGTAGTTCAGCTGTATGAGTGAAGGCGGAGACGCCGCACGCAGAGTACGCATGGCCTGTTAAGACTTTTCGAAGTTTGAAGGGTGCGGGAAAGAGGCGGCGGACCCCTATTGCACTTGCAGCCGATTGCTCGGCCATGCAGGCAAAGCGTGAGTCTGACGCGCGGCGGCCGCTTCGGCGATTCCTGCTTTCACTTTTTCCGACAGATTCGCGGGAGTGTAGGGTTTGTGGATGAATCCAAACAAGCGGCTATTGAACTTCGCGAGCATGCCGCTTTCGTCATAACCGCTGGTCAACAGGATGGGTAGGTCGGGCCGGAAGAAGTGGAGCTGCTCGATGGTCTGTTGAGCGCTCATTCCCGGCATGGAGAGATCGAGCAGAACCAGCGCCGGAGCTACCGTACACTCCCTCACCAGTTTGACCGCGTGGAAGCCGTCTTCGGCAAGAAGCACGGAGTAGCCGTACATCTCGAGAATGCGTCCGGCCAGGCAGCGCACGGGCTCCTCGTCGTCGACGACTACGATGAGGCCTTCCCCCCGAAGATCGACTGCGGTCTCCGGCCGCGAGACCTCGATCAAAGCCGCGGCCGGAACCCCGGCCAGCATGACCTGAAACTTGCTGCCCTTCCCCGGGGTACTTTCCACCTGCAAGTTTCCCTGATGGGCGTGGATGATCCCGAGCACAGCGGCCAGGCCGAGGCCGCGTCCAAGGAACTTGGTAGTAAAGAACGGCTCGAAAATTCGCGCTCGCGTGGCTTCATCCATGCCGATGCCGTTGTCCTCCACCTCGATCACGACATTCCCCTGTCGCGCACAGGCACGCACCGAAACCTTGCCCGGCCGCCCTTCCGGGATGGATTCGGCAGCGTTGATCACCAGGTTCATAATGACCTGTTGCATCTGGCCGGCATCCGCTTCGATAGCCGGCAGGCCGGCCGCCAGATCCAGCCTCAGATCCACGTTCTTGGCGATCACGGAGCGAACCAGGCGCTCGATATCGTGAATCACGGTGTAGATTTGAAGCCGCTCGGTCACCACGTGGCCCTTGCCGGAGTATGCGAGCATCTGGCGCGTCAGGTTGGCGGCCTTGTTACTTGCGAGTTCGATCTCGTCGAGCGGCTTCCTGCCGGGGTGGTACGGCGGCAGCAACTGCGACGCCAGGTTGGCATTGCCCAGGATGACCAGCAACAGATTGTTGAAGTCGTGCGCCAGCCCGCCCGCCAGAATGCCGAGGCTCTCCAGCCGCTGCGTGTGTCGAAGTCTCTCTTCGTTACGCTTCCGGACAGTGACGTCGATGGCGATTCCGACCAACCGCGAGAGATTGCCCGTATCATCGGAATAACCGCGGCCACGGATGAGCATCCAGCGAGAATCGCCCGTGGGATGCGAGTAGCGGAACTCGGTTTCGAAGGGAATCTGATCGGCCCGGCAGCGCGCGAATGCCTCCTGAACGGTCTTGCGGTCGTCGGGATGGATGCGTTCGAGAAAGGCTTCTTCGGTAGCCGTGAAGGGCGCGGGGGTGAGCCCGAACATACTTTCGAGTTCCGGAGAGCAGACGAGACGGCCGTTCTGGCGATCGTCGGTCCAGGTGCCTACAAGAGCGACCTCCGGAGCAAGGCGCAGGCGCTCTTCGGTTTCGCGCAACACGCGCTCGGCGTCCCGGCGAGCGGTGATATCGCGGCTGCACAGCGAGAGGCCCGATTCGAACGGATAGACAGTGGTTTCGTACCAGCGATTCTGGAGCGGCACGAACATCTCAAAGGGAGCCGATTCGCCGGTTTCGAGAGCCCGCAGGAGCGCCTTCTTCGGGGTTCCCTCGGCAAACGCGGGAACCAGTTCCCAGACGTTCTTACCCGTTAGTTCCTCCGGAGCTTTTCCGGCCATGGAGGCGAGGTTCCGGTTTGCATAAATGAAGCGGTACTCGCGATCGAGCGCGCCGAAGGCGTCCGAAATCGAACTGAGAATACGCTGCTGGCTCCGATGCGCATCCTGCGTCTCCCGCTGCGCGCGCCGCGAGAGTCCGATCGCCGCAAGCATCTTCTCGCCGAGCCAACTGATGCAGAGACCGTCCAGCAGGAACAGCAATAGGAATACTTCCGAGCTGAGATCCAGCGCACCGCGGAGGAAGACAAAGATGATGCCTAAAGTGCTGAAGCCGGCGGCGGCAAGCCCCGGCCTGAGCCCTCCGTAGGCCGCTGCAGCCATAACCGGAAGAATATAGACGATATAGGGTTGGACCGCGCCGAAGACGGGACGTGCCATCAGCGCCATCATGGTGGCGGCCACCACAGCGGTAAACCCAAAAACATAGGGCAGCAGGAATTCCTCTAGGATTCCCGCCGGACGTAGGTCACGTTCCGCCATTAGATGCGTCCATGCTACGCGATCCAGGCCGAAAATATCTTCCTGCTTTACGTTATGGAACCGTGCGGTACGTTATGGAACCGAACCTGGCCGAAAGATAACTCAGAGAGTTCCGACTCCCGGCCGTCCTATATAATTGCAAACAGACTATGCCGCAGACGGTGCAGCAGAAGTTTGGGGCGGCGCTGGAGGGTTTGATCGAGCGGGTGAAGGGGGATCGCTCGGTGCTGGCCGCCATCCTGTGCGGCAGTTTGTCCCACGATACAGTCTGGGCAAAATCCGATATCGATCTGGTACTGGTCACCATCGACGACAAAAAAGGACCGAATGGCGACCTGGCGCTCTATGCCGACGGGATCAACGTCCATGCCCTTCTGATGCCGCGCGCGGAGTTTCGCAAGCTCGTGGAAGAGTCGCTTCGCAATTCCTTCGCGCACTCATTCCTGGCCAAGGGCCGGCTGCTCTACACCCACGACGATACGATCTCGGCATTGTGCGCCGAATTGCGGAAGGTGGGCGCGCGCGACACGCAGGTTCAGTTACTGGCGGCTGCCACGCATGCCCTGCCATCGATCTACAAAGCGCATAAATGGCTGCTTACTCGCGGCGACCTGGAGTATACCGCGCTGTGGATCCTCTTTGCCGCGAACTCTCTGGCCAAAGTCGAGGTCCTGAGCGCGCGCCTGCTGCTCGATCGCGAGGCCTTGCCCCAGGCTACGGAGATCAATCCGCAATTCTTCCGCACCGTCTACACCGAACTGCTCAACGCGAAGAAGACGCGGAAGGCCGTAGAGGCCGCGCTCACCGCGATCGACCACTACCTGGCTGACCGCGCGCCGGTTCTGTTCGCCCCGGTGATCGAGCATCTGGAAGAGGTGAAAGAGGCGCGATCAGCCACCGAAATCGAAGACCACTTCCGCCGCAACTTCGGGCTGGAAGGCGTGACCGGCGCGTGCGAATACCTGGCGGACCGCGGCTTGATCGGCAAGGGATCGCTGCCTGTGCGGTTGACAAAGAAAAGTAACGTGGATGTGGAAGAATTGGCCTTCTTCCATCCAGGAAAGGCAGCCGATGTCTGGTAGTGGCGTGGCAAAACGTGCCGGAAACGCAGCCCGGCAGCGGACCACCATCGCGGTGCAGGGCGCGCGAGTCCATAATCTCAAGAACATTTCGGTCGAAGTACCGCGCGACAGCCTCACGGTAGTGACGGGCCTCTCGGGCTCGGGGAAGTCCAGCCTGGCATTCGACACGATCTACGCGGAGGGACAGCGCCGGTACCTCGACTCACTTTCGAGCTACGCCAAACGTTTCGTGGCGCAGGTGGCCAAGCCGGACGTGGACTTCATCTTTGGCCTCTCACCGGTGATTTCGATCGAGCAGAAATCGACCGGCAGCAATCCGCGCTCAACCGTCGGGACCATGACCGACATCGCAAGCTACCTGAACCTCCTGTTCGCTACCATCGCCGAGCCGCACTGCCCGCGAAGCGGCGAATCCGTCGCCGCCCGAACGCCGAATCAGATCCTCGAAGCCATCCTGGCGTTGCCGGAGGGCGCGCAAATTGAACTGCGGGCGCCCGTCTTTCCCGTCTACGGCGAAGAGCTGGATTTTGTTTTCACGGAGGTCCGCAAAAAAGGCTGCCGCGAGATGCTGATCGCAGGCCGGCGCGTGGATCTCTCGGCCGAGGTGCCGGACGATCTGGGCTCCTCCCCCGAGATGGACGCGGTAGTCGATCGGTGTACCGTCGGGCGGAAACACGAGAAGGCGATGAAGGCCGCGATTGCCGCCGCGCTCCTGGTGGGCGACGGACTGATCCAGGTGCAAGTCCTGAAAGGAGCGAGCAAAGTCGAAGCCGAGCGCTTCTACAAGAGCCTGTGCAGCGCGGCGCATCATTTTGTATACGGCGGCATCGAGCCCGAGTACTTCATGTTCAACAATCCGGAGAGCGCCTGCCGCACGTGCGGCGGCCTCGGGGTCCACAAGATCACCCACCCGGAACTCCTGGTGCCGGATGTAACCCGCAGCATTCTGGGCGGATGCTTCGTGCGCGAGGCCTTCAAGTACAATCCCGACACCTGGGACGGCCGCGTGATGTATAGCCTGTCCCGCAAGCTTGGATTCTCGCTCGAAACTCCTTGGGAGAAACTGCCCGAGACAGCGCGCCACGCGATTCTTTACGGCGTAGACCACAAGCTGAAGATTTTGACTCCTCCCGATGCGAAGGTGAAGCGCGACGAGTGGGACAAGCACGAAGTGGGCTTCGGAGGAATCGCGCGGCGCATCGAACGTAACTACCGGCGCTACCGCCAGAGGGGCGAAGCGAACTCCGGAATGGAAGAGTGGCTCGACAAAGTGATGGTCGAGCATACCTGCCCGGATTGTAACGGCTCGCGGCTGAGAGCCACGCGGCTCCTCTTCACCATCGCCGGCAAATCGATCCACGAAGTCGGCGCGCTCCATTTCGACGAGCTTTACGAATTCCTCGGAGGACTTAAACTCTCCGGACGCGGAGCGGACGCGGGCCGGCAGGTGCTGACCGAGATTCGCGCACGCGTCAAACTGCTGCTCGGGATCGGCCTAGACTATCTCAACCTCAACCGGCGCTCCGGCACGCTCTCGGGCGGCGAGTCGCAACGGATCCGGCTTTCCACCCAGATCGGTTCCGGACTGATGGGAATGCTCTACGTGCTCGACGAGCCGAGCATCGGGCTGCACCCCAAGGACAATGTGAAGATGATCGCGACGCTCGAGAGTCTTCGCGACATCGGCAACACCGTGATCGTGGTCGAACACGACGAAGACACCATTCGCGCGGCGGACCACATCGTCGAGATGGGACCCGGGCCCGGAATCCATGGCGGAGAGGTGGTCGTGCAGGGAGCGCTCGAAGCGATCACGTCGTGCAAAGCATCTCCGACCGGGCAGTTCCTTTCGGGCAAGCGTCGGATCGAGACTCCCAGCCGGCGCCGCCGGGGCAGCGGTGGCTTGTTGACGGTTCGGCGGGCGAGAGAAAACAACCTGAAGAATATCGACGTCAGCCTGCCGTTGGGTGCGCTGGTAGCGATTACCGGCGCTTCCGGCTCCGGCAAGAGTACGCTGATCAACGAGATCGTCTACAAGGCCCTCTGGAAGCGGCTCGTCGATACGCGGACGCTGCCAGGCGACCACGATGCCATCGAAGGCGCCGAACACGTGCACAAGGTCGTGAATATCGATCAGTCGCCGATCGGCCGCAACAGCCGTTCGAACCCGGCGACCTATATCGGTTTCTACGACGGCATCCGCGATCTCTTCACGCGGGCGCCTCTTTCCATCGAACGCGGCTACAAGGCTGGACGCTTCAGCTTCAACGTCAAGGGTGGACGTTGCGAGGAGTGCCAGGGCGAGGGCGTCATCACCACGCAACTCTACTTCATGCCGGATGTCGAGGTGACCTGCGGCGCGTGCAAAGGCGCGCGCTTCGGCGCCGAGACTCTCGAGATCACGCTCCGCGGTAAGACCATCACCGACATCCTGAACATGTCCGTCGAAGAAGGCGTCGGATTCTTCGCGAGCGAAGCGGCGATCAGCAAGAAGATCGAAGTGCTCAACGACCTCGGCTTGGGCTACCTGACGCTTGGCCAATCGGCCACCACGCTCTCGGGCGGCGAGGCGCAGCGCATCAAGATTGCCTCGGAGCTATCGAAACTGCAGCGCTCGAAGCACACCGTCTACATCCTCGACGAGCCGACCACAGGCCTGCACCTGGCCGACGTCGAACGCCTCATCGAATGCCTCAACCGGCTGGTCGATGCCGGCCACACCGTGATCGTGATCGAGCATCACCTGGACGTCATCAAGACTGCGGACTACATCGTCGATCTCGGTCCCGAAGGCGGACACGCGGGAGGTGAGGTCGTAATCGCGGGGACTCCGGAGCAGGTGGCGGCGTGCAAGGCCTCGTTCACCGGCCGCTATCTGAAGGCTCGTCTGCGCACCTGACCCGATAGTATTTTCCGAGTATTGCCCGAATTCCGTGATTCGCATATTCTCGCCAGAAGCAGAGGGGAATCAACGGGATGAAATTCTGTTTTCTTGCGCTCGTCGTGTGCCTCGCGGCAAGCGCACAGGATACCAGTGCAATCTTGGAAGGGCAGATCACCGACGCCAGTGGCGCGACAATCTCTGGCGCTGTCGTTCGGGCCGTCAATCCGGCCAATGGGTACTCGCGGGAGCAAATGACGACGCAGGCCGGCACCTACCGCCTCGCGCTCCCTGTGGGCGAATATAGTGTGCACGTGAGCGCGCCGCAGTTCGCGGAGTATGTGCGCTCCGGCCTGCAGATGGATGTAAGCCAGGTCGCACGCATGGACGTGCAGCTTCGCGTCGCCAAAGAGAAAGACGTCGTGACCGTGAACGCCGCGGCAGCGGTTGTGGATTCAGGTTCGACTGCCATCGGAAATGTGGTGACGGGGCGCGAACTGGTGGATCTGCCGCTCAACGGCCGCAACTTTACGCAGCTCGGACTGCTGCAGCCGGGCGTCGCGCCGCTGACGGCAGGCCTGGCACAAGCCGGCGGCTCCCTTCGCTCCGGTCAGGCTTACGCAGTCAACGGACAGCGGCCGGAATCGAACAACTACCTGATCGACGGCGTTACCAATGTCAACCGCGTGGATGGCGGCTATGCGCTGCGCACGCCGGTCGACGCAATCCAGGAGTTCCGCATCCTCACCGGGACGGCGCCCGCGGAGTACGGCGGAACGGCCGGCGCCACCACCACTGTTGTGACGCGCTCGGGCGGGAACGATCTGCACGGGACAGTCTATGAGTTCCTCCGCAACGACGCGCTGGATGCCCGGAACTTCTTCGCCGCCAGCACCGAGCCGCTCAAGCAGAATCAATTCGGCGGGACGCTCGGAGGCCCGGTGCGCCGCAATCGCGATTTCCTGTTCGGCTATTACGAAGGCTTCCGCAACCGCCAGGGCGTCACCCAAAGTGCCACGGTGCCGAGCGACGCGCAGCGTAACGGCGACTTCTCGGGCCTCTCCAGTCCGCTGATCAATTACTTCACCGGCCAGCCGTTTCCGGACAGCCGTATTCCGGCAGAGGCGATGAGCTCCATGGCGCTCAAACTTCTCAGTTTCTATCCGCACGCCAATGCCGGCCCGAATCTGTATTCGACCACGCAGACCATGAATAACACTGCGGATCAGGGCGGCCTCCGTTTCGATCACGTAATCGGCGCCAACGATCAACTTTCGGCGCACTACATGCGCGCCGTAAGTTCCAACATCGACCCGCTTTCCGTAGCCGGCGCAGGTGTCCCCGGCTTTCCGGTGGGTGAAGACCTCGGCACGCAGAGCGCGTCCGTATCCGAGACTCACGTGTTCGGGGGCGCCACCGTCAACGATTTCCGAGCCGGCTTCTTCCGCAACGCCTTCGTGATGGACCAGCCCTTGAACCACACTTCACCGCGCGCACTGGGATTCGACTACGACAGTACGCTCGCTGCCGCGCAGGGGCCCCCCTTCCTCATCATCAGCGGGTATGCCAGCACCGGCGATCCGATAACCGGACCTCGCGACACGGCGCAGAACACTTACGAAATCCACGACGGACTCTCGCACGTCGCCGGCCGTCACAGCCTGAAAGCCGGCATCGATTTCCATCGCAACCAGATCAATATGTCGGAAGGAATCGCCTCGAACGGCTTCTTCGTCTTCGCGCCGTTCCCGGCCAGCGATCCGTTTGCCAGCTTCCTGCTCGGCTTCCCGGTAGTCTTCTTCCAGGGCGGCGGCGATATGAACCGCGGGCTGCGGAACATCGACATCGCCGGATACATGCAGGACGAGTGGCGTGCCACTCCGCGGCTGACGCTGAATTTCGGCGCGCGCTACGAAGTCGATGCGCCGTTCACCGATATCCGCAACCGCATGAACTCCTGGTCGCCGGGACAACAGTCGAAGGTCTACCCGAACGCACCCGAAGGTCTCCTCTTCCCTGGAGACGCCGGCGTTCCGGACGGCATCGCGCCGACCTATTGGAAAGGCATCATGCCTCGGGTTGGCGCTGCGTTCGATCCGACCGGCTCCGGCACCACCTCCATCCGAGCTTCCTACGGCATCTTCTATGACTCCTTCACGAACGGCGTGGGCGGACCTCTCCAGGCTCCCCTGAGCGCCCTGCCGTGGACCCAGGCGCGTCAGATCAGCGCACCCATCAACTTCACGGATCCCTGGAACGGAACGAATCCGTTCGCGGCGAATTCCTTCCCGCAACCCACCACCGTGTTGACCATCGAGAACGGCATGCGTCCTCCCTACGCGCAGAATTGGAACCTCTCGGTGCAGCGCTCGTTCGGCGCATACCTCCTCGACGTCCGCTACATCGGCAGCAAGGGAACGCGCCTGCCGCGCATGATCGAGGCCAATCCCGCGGTCTACGGTCCCGGCGCCACGGCCGATAACGCCGATTCGCGCAGGCTCTACGCCGGCTGCCAGGGCGCGGACGGTGAGTGCAACTTCGCCTCGGTCGGTCTCCTGACGGATTCGACCAACTCGACCTATCACGCGGGGCAGGTATCGTTCACCCGCCGCTTCCGCGAGCGCCTGGGCTTCGTCGCGTCCTACACGTTTTCGAAGACGCTCGACTATGTCTCGAGCTTCAACGTGGCAGGATCGGCACCCAAGCTCGTGGCCGGAGAGAACGACCTGGCGCAGAATCCGTTCGACCTGAATGCCGAGCACGGACCCTCCCTGTTCGACGCCCGCCATCGCTTCGTCTTTAGCGGCAGCTATCGCCTGCCCTGGGGCGGCCTGCAATTGAACACCATCGCGAGCTTCTCCTCAGGTACGCCGTTTACCGTGTACGATAGCCAAAACGTGGCGCTCCAGGGCTCTTCACCGGAAATCACCGGCTTCTATTCCAGCCGGCCCGATCTCATCGGCGATCCCAACTCCGGGCCCCATACAGCCAGCCAGTGGATCACCACTTCAGCTTTCCATCGGCTCGACCCAACCACGCAGGCCGGACAGTTCGGCAGTGAAGGGCGCAACGTGGTACGCGGACCTGGGATCGCCAACGTCGACGTATCTCTCCTGAAGACCTTCGCTCTGCGAGAGCGGGCCCGGCTCGAGATACGCACCGAGATCTTCAACCTGCTCAACCACGCGAACTTCAGCCTGCCCGATAATGATCTGGCATCGCCCAACTTCGGCCAGGTGCTTTCCGCCGGACCTCCCCGCCTGGTGCAATTCGGGGCCAAGCTGTTATTTTGAGAAGCCATGCCTGAGAATCCGAAAATGAAACCGATGTTCCTTCCCGAAGTGGAAGCGAATCCGAAACCAGGGCCTTACTCCGAGTTGCTCCGCTCCATGCGGGACCGCGGCGCGGAGTATCCGCAGATCTGGCACCTCTTCGCCTATCTGCCGAAGGCCACCGAACATCTGGCGCGATTCACACAGGAAATTCTGCGCGGGCCCGGACCGTTTCCGGCTGGCATTCGCGAACTGATCGCGGCGTATACCTCGAAGCGTAACCAGTGCCCGTTTTGACTGAAGTCCCACGCCGCAGTTGCGGCGGAATTGCTGGAAGATGAGGAGCTGGTGCGGGGCGTGTTGCAGGATCTCGAAACCTCGGCGCTCGATGAGAAGCACAAGGCGCTATTGCGTTTCGTGGACAAGGTGAACCGCGATTCACCGCAGATCACGGCCGATGACATGAAGCCTCTCTACGCAGTTGGCTGGAACGACGACGCCATCTACTTCGCCGTGACGGTGTGCGCTCTGTTCAACTTTTACAACCGCTGGATCGACGCCACCGGCGTGCACGCCTTATCGGACGAAGCACACCGGGAGGGCGGAAAGCGAACCGCCATGCACGGTTATGCCCGGAGTTAGCGCGACTGCGCCGCGAGTTTCGGAGGCGGCAGGGAATCCGGGGCGACTGGTAGTGCTGGCTGCCTTCTTCGGCACCATGGTCAGCTTCGGCTCCCTGCTGGTTTTTACTTTCAGCGTCTTCGTAAAGCCGCTAGGAGGGGCATTCGGCTGGAGCCGCGAATCGATCTCCGGAGCCTTCGGCGTGGCTGCGATGAGCGTGGCGGTCTGCTCGCCGCCGCTCGGACATCTGCTGGATCGTTACGGTCCGCGCCGTGTCATCCTGCCCTGCATGGCGATCTTCGGATGTGCCTTCGCCTCGCTCGGCTTGCTCACGCCGCACCTCTGGCACTTGTACGCGGTCTTCCTGGTAATGGGCGCGGTTGGGAACGGGACCACGCAAATGGGATACTCACGGGCCGTTTCGACGTGGTTCGATTCGCACCGCGGCCTGGCGCTGGCCCTGGTCATGGCGGGAGTCGGTACCGGCGCGATGCTGCTTCCGCCGCTCGCCCAATGGCTGATCGACGGCTACGGATGGCGTGCCGCCTATTTCGCGCTTGGGGGCCTGGTTCTGGCTCTCGGAATTCCACTCACCGCGCTCTACGTGCGCGAACGTCCGGCCGAGGAAGTCCTGGGGCCGGAGAAGCCGCACGAAGGCCGTCCCGTCCTCGAATGCCTGCGCGGCCGTACGTTCTGGATCCTGGTGGCGGCGCTCTTCCTCAGCTCCGTGAGCATCAACGGAGCCATCGCCCACCTCTCGCCGCTGTTGACCGACCGCGGTGTTGCCGCGGGAGCGGCCGCCCTGGCACTCTCGGCGTTAGGCCTCGCGAGCTTCGGCGGACGCCTGATGACCGGCGCGCTGCTCGACCGTTTCTTCGGCCCGCGCGTGGGTTTCTGCTGCCTCGCCGCGAGTGCCCTCGGGATCCTGCTGCTCGCGCGCGCAGCCGGCAGCATGCAAGGGATCACGGGCGCCGCGCTGATTGGAATCGGCGTGGGGGCGGAAGCGGACTTTACGCCCTACGTGCTGACGCGCTACTTCGGCCTTCGCTCGTTCTCGACACTCTACGGATTCACCTGGACCGCCTATGCCATCGCGGGAGCGATCGGACCGGTCCTGATGGGAAAGGCCTATGATGCCACCGGATCGTACACCGTTCTGTTGATGGCCTTGGCAGGCGCGGCCGCGGTGGCAGCCCTGCTGCTGAACCTGCTGCCTCGCTATCCCGGCGCGCGCTGACTCCGCGCCATCGTGATCACTTGTCCTACGTGGCGCTGCGTGTGTTCGGCGATGTGAGTGAGCAGGCCGATGACGGTAGTCGGCAGGGCGAGCCTCCCGACCGTGCGGACGTCGGCCAGAGTGGCCGGGTCGATCGCGCGCACCGCCGCCTCCGATTCGCGGAACACGCGATCGATCTCCTCGAGCAGCGCGGCGCGTCCCGGACCGGATGTCGCGTCTTCCGCCTCGAGCGCTCCGAATTGCGCCGCGGTCAGTTGTCGGCCCTGCAGATACTGCGTCAGCCTCTCCGTGCTTCCTGCGATGTGGCGAAGATGGAAGCCGATCGATGCGCCGCCTCCACTCCAGATTCGGTCGTCGCTCAGCCCCTCCGTGTGCTTCGCCAGGTCCTCACGCGCCTGCTGAAAGGAAAAGAGCAACGGGCTGAGAAGCGGCGAAATGCCGGGGATGGGTCCGCGGAGCCAAGGCTCGGACATCCTCCTCATCATCCGCGAAGGTAATATACTGAGTCAATTCTCTCAGGAGGGGGCAGATATGGGGACTCCCGAACATCATGTGCAGGACGCGCCGTTTCTCACCGAGCTCGAGATGCTCTACGAGGAGTACAAAGCGATGGGCGGCGATACCGCCCCCGTCGACGCGGCACGCCTGAAGTACGTCGCCGCCCGGGAGAGTTCCGGCGACGTGAAGGGTGCTGAGCGCGAATTCCGCAACAGCCTCTTCGCTCAGTTTCACACGGCCAAACGTTCAGCCCTGTGCTTCTCCGGAGGCGGAATTCGCAGCGCGACCTTCGGACTGGGAGTGCTGCAGGGACTGGCCCGCTGGTCGGCGCCGGCCACCACGGGCTCCCGGCCGAAACTCCTTGGCGAATTCGATTTTCTCTCCACGGTCTCGGGCGGCGGCTACCTGGGAGGCTGGCTCTCCGCCTGGGCGGCACGTCTCGAGCGGACTGCGCCCGACGGATTCGGCCAGGTAATCGGTCAACTGGCGGAGCGCCAGGCTTCGGGCTTCGACCCGGAACCCAAACCGATCCGCTACCTCAGGCAGTACAGCAACTATCTCACTCCGAAACTCGGGCTCCTTTCGGGCGACACGTGGGCGCTGGTCGCAACGGTCGCGCGGAATATGTTTCTCAATTGGCTGGTGCTGCTGCCGCTGATCGCCGGCGTGCTGCTGGTGCCGGTCCTCGCCCTGCAGCTTGCCAAGATCCGGCCCTCCATGGTTTCGACCGCCAGCCTGTGGTTCCTGCTGCTCTCTGGATTCGTCGCAGGCGCCGTGGCCACCGGATACCTGGGCTTCGACCTGCCCAGCGCCGGTAATGCACGCAAGAGTTACCGGTGGTACCTGGGATTCTGTCTGGTGCCTCTTACCTTCGCCGCTGTTCAGATGAATACCTTCTGGGCCTGGCTTCCACCGGGAAATCCCCACGCCGCTGCCTGGAATTTCGTCAGGCTCGGGAGGACCGGCCTTACCTGGGCTCACTTCGCCGCGTTCGGCGCCCTGATGCACGGCGGCGGAATGTTCGGAGGGATCGCACTAGCCCGCTTCCACTTCGAGCGTCCGACCCAAACTCAAAGGCCTGATCGCTTCCGCCGCGGCGCTGCTTACTGGAGGGGCGGCGGGGTTGGCCGGATACGCGCTGAGTTCGCTGCCGCGATTCCAACCGGATGGTTCCCTGACCAATCCGATACTCTACGTCTGCCTGGCGTTTCCCACGGTCATGGGCCTGTTCATGGGCGCTTCCGCATTGCTGGTCGGCGGAACCAGCTATATCACGGAAGACCAGGACCGCGAATGGTGGTCACGCTCAGGCGGCTGGTTTCTGGTGCTGACCCTGGCATGGCCGGTGCTGGCAGCGCTGGTGCTTTACTCGGACCGCGTCCTCGATTGGGCCAGTATGGAATTCACCGGCGCCTTCACGGCGGTTACCGGACTCACCGGCTGGATCGCCTCCCGCCTGGGTCACAGCGAAAAGACGCCCGGCAAGCACACTGCCGACGAGCCGGAAACCAGTTCGCTGGCGCTCGATCTACTTGCCAAGTTCATGATGCCGGCCTTCCTGTGCCTGCTGACTCTGCTGCTCGCCGCGCTCAATCAAACCCTGAGCCAATTTCTGTCAGAGCGGATACCGCAGATTCCCTCGTTGTGGCCGCCCCCGCTTAAGCCGATGGGCGATGCGACCGCACCCACCCTCTGGCTGCTGCTCCTCTATGGAGCCATCTGCTCGCTGGCATCTTACTTCATCAACGTGAACAAGTTCTCCCTCCATGCCATGTACGGTCAACGGCTGATCCGGGCCTACCTTGGGGCATCCAACAACCGGCGTTCGCCCCATCCGTTCACCGGATTCGATGAACGGGACAACATGGCGATGTGCACGCTCAGCCACTCCAGGCCCCTGCATGTGATCAACATGGCGCTCAACCTGGTAAAGGGCGAAAACCTGGCGTGGCAACAGCGCAAAGCCGCTTCGTTCACGGCCTCCCGCTGGCATACCGGTAGCTGCCGTCTGGGCTACCGCTCGTCCTCGGTGTATGGAGGCGCTTACCGCTCATCTAAGTCCCCGATCTCTCTGGGCACAGCTATTACGATCTCCGGCGCCGCCGCCAGTCCGAATATGGGTTACAACTCTTCGACGCTGCTCATGGTGGTGATGACACTGTTTAATGCGCGGCTGGGATGGTGGCTCGGAAACCCGCGCGCGAAACCGGAAGTCTGGCGGCGACCCGGGCCGCGATGGGGCATCCGCCCGTTTGTGGATGAGGCCTTCGGTCTGACCACCGACACCAACGCCTGGATGTACCTCTCTGACGGAGGCCATTTCGAAAACCTTGGGCTCTACGAAATGGTGCTCCGACGCTGCCACACCATCGTCTTATCCGACGCCAGCGCCGACCCCGACTTCACCTACGAAGACCTGGGCAACGCCGTGCGGAAAATACGGATCGACCTGGGGATCCCCATCGAGCTCGCAACCGACTGCATGCCGACTTCTCCATCAGAGGGTTCTGCCTCGCATCCCCGGCTCCATTGGGGCATGGCTCATATCATCTATTCCGCGGTGGACCCCGGTGCGCCGAACGGCACCCTTCTCTACATCAAGCCGTGCATGACCGGAGACGAGCCCCCGGATGTCGCGCAATACTCCAACACCGACGAACGCTTCCCGCATCAGCCGACCGCCGATCAGTTCTTCAACGAAGCTCAATTCGAGAGCTACCGCCGGCTGGGCTTGCACAGTGTCGATGCGATCTCCGGCGCCCCAAAACAAACCTCGCAGGCGCCATCGGACACGGTGGACCTCGCCGGCTTGATCTCGCGCGCGCAAGGTGCGCTGGTCCGGCATCGCGAAGCCGCCGGATAGGGGCCCGGCGTAACGTCCGCACCCCGAAATGCCGATAGATACAAATAGCGATGATCGACATCCATAGCCACGTGCTGGCCGAATTGGACGATGGGGCGCGCACCTTCGACGAATCCGTAGCAATGGCCCGCATGGCCGCCGCGGCAGGCACCACCGATATCGTGGCTTCTCCGCACTCCAACGATGAATTCCAGTTCGATCCGGTCAAGGTCGAAGCCAAGATCGCGGAATTGCAGGCTGCGCTGGGAAACTCGCCGGTGATTCATTACGGCTGTGATTTTCACTTGAACCTGGAGAACCTCCAGGACGCCTTAAGTTCGCCGGGTAAATACTCGATCGATCACCGCGGATATCTGTTGGTCGAGTTCTCGGACCACCTGATTCCCAAAACCACCACCGAAATCTTCGCCGCTCTGATTGCCTCCGGGATGCGGCCGGTCATCACCCATCCGGAACGGAACCCGCTCCTGCGCGAGCGCCTTACCGATCTTGAAGGCTGGGTCTCACAAGGATGCCTCGTCCAGGTCACCGCGCAATCGCTGCTCGGCAACTTCGGCAAAAGGGCGAAGGCCGCCGCGGACGCGATGATGCACCGGGGTCTGGTGCACATTCTGGCAAGCGACGCGCACGATCTCAAGCACCGTCCTCCGCTCCTGCAGCCGGCATACGATTACGTAACGGAGCACTATGGCCGGGAATCGGCGCAGCGCCTGTGCGTCGCGAATCCCCAGGCGATCCTGCGCGGCGAGCCCGTTGAATCGATGGCCACGCACACCAGGAATAAACGCTGGTTCTCCCTTTGGTAGTTCCTCTTTAGTCCCGCTTGCGGACCAGAGTCGCGGTGCCGGATACCAATCCCAGGTCCGTCCCCAGCTGATCGGCCGTCCACGATACTTCGAGCGATCCGTTTTCCAATCGGCGCAGCATCAGTTGCCCGCGCGCTCCTCCCGCACCGGTCCATGCGATCTTTCCCCCGTCGGCCCCCGCGCGACTGCGAAAGTGAAACGTGACATCGGGAGAAATCGCGCGATCGGACACGCGATATCGGGCGCGATACCTGCCGGCCAGTACACCTCCCTCCTCGGTCATCCGCAATTCGATGTACTCCGGGGGATACAACTCTCCGTGTTTGGCATTTAGCGGAGGGACATAGAGCCACTCGCCGGCCAAATCTTCGTCGGTCCGGTCGGTCTCAGACGGCGGCAAGGGTGGGGCTAAGGGCGGCAGTTCGACGGGAAGGTCCGACGGCGCCGGCCGGACGATGTCGGAAGGCGGCGTCAACAGCATCGGCGGCGCGGCAAGCGGAACAGTGGATCGCTGAGCCGTGCGGGCGCGCGAAATCCCGGCTGCCCGACGCACCGGCCGAGACGATTCCCTCTACCGGAGCCGCCACGCTTAGAGAAGAAACTGCACGAGGAGCAGGACTATGTTCGCTTCGGCGAATTGCGGTAAGGATCAAGGCTGACAGCAGAACACACGAAAACAGGGGCCACGCCCAGAAAGCGGCCCGGAAGTGCCTGTGAGGCGGCAAGGACGTATGGGGCAGCGGGCCGATCATCAATTGCTCGTCGTACGAGAGCCGCGCCGCCGAGTCGGTCAGGATCTCCAACATGCCGTTGAGCCGCTTCATCTGAAGGTCGGCCAGCCGCCGGCTTTCGTCATCTTTGCAGCGATCCGGATGGAGCAGACGCGCCACGCGCCTGTACGCCTGCCGGATCTCTTCCTGCGAAGCAGATCGCGGCAAGCCTAACTCCTCGTAATGGTCCATCAATGGTCCCGAACGAGTGCGTTTCCTCGCGCCAGCACAAGCCCCGCCACCGCAAAAAACCAAGCGGCCAGCCCCGGACGCTGCTGCATCGGATAGTCCACCGCCGCGTGCAGCAGAAACGCCACCACACCAACTCCATATATCGACCGGAACGCCGGCTTCCAACAGAGTGCCGCGAACCATAACAACAGTAGAACGAATGGAAGGCCCCCTTCCGCCGCCCACTGTGCCCAATCATTGTGGGCCTGGTTAAGGAGGACTCCTGCATCGAAGCTCGCGTAGCGTGGATAGATCTGCGGCCACGAGCCCAGGCCTGTGCCGCTCCAGGGGCGGTCGTGCACCATACGGATCGAAGCGTGGACCGCGTCCAACCTGAGCGCTTCGCTGGCGGGATCCTGAAAGCGAGCCTGCAGGCCCTGCCAACCAACCGCAACGACGGCCGCCGCAGCGAGCGCCGCGAACTGCCAGATAATCTTCCGCGGGAGCCTCCTGCGCACCGCCAGAAGAACCAGTGTCGTCACCGCCTCGGCCGTGGTCAGGATAAAGCCCGCGCGCGACGCGCCCGCGATCACGGAGCCGTACAGGACCGCCGCCGCGAACAGATAGAGCGAACGATACCGGTCACGGCTGCCGGCCGAATACAATGCGATCGGCAGCAGCAGTTCCACCCAGGCGGAATACTGGTTGCGATTCACGAACGGCCCGAGCACGCCGTCCGTATATCCGCTCGGAAACACCCAGAAAATCCGGCCGGGCGACGACACCATCTGAATCGTCGAGACTACCGCGATCACCATGCCGGAGATCGCCAGGACCTTGAGTAGGCGTCGCGCGTCGGACCAATCCAGACCAGCATCGAACCCCAATGCACACACCAGGAAGAACGTAAGCCAATTCCAACCAGCGGTTGTCGCTTCTGCCGGCGATACCGCTGTCCGCAGCACAAGTTGCAGCCACGGCCAGGCCGCCGCCAACACCAGCGGAATCAATGCGGCGCTGCGCGGAAATTGATTCCGGAACACGAACCTCGATGCGGCAAGAGCGAAGATCCCCACCTCGAAAAGGCTCCAGGCCCACCGTCCGTCTACCCAGAGGGTCAGAATCGCACACCATAGCAGGGCAACGAGAATCACGTCCGACCGCTTCATCGAACCATTTCCAATTGGACTCCGCGCAACGCCAATGTCCCCAGGAGCCGGGCAGTTCCTAATGGCCTTCGATAGGTCAGAGCCAAACGGGCGACATCTGCCTCCGCAGTGAAACGGGCATCGGAGCCGGGAATCCATTCCTTCCAGACCCCACCCGGCGAAGGATAAAACAAGCTCCAACCAATACCATCGGCGGAGGACCCTTCAACCGTTACGGCGGAAATCCGGAGGCGATAACTCCGTCCCGCGACCAGAGGCACGTACTGCCACGCAAAGAGACAACTCTCGGGCTCTTCCCCGGAGAAATCCAGCGCGCCACTCATGATGGCGCTGCTCGATCCGGATGCCCTTGACAGCCTGCACATGCCAATCGAAGGCCGCCCCTAATGTACCCCGTTCAAAATCCGCATTCGTTATGGATGCACCCGTTGCGGCATCGAGCGAACCGTACGGGATGCGTCCGCGCCTGCATAGCGTATTCCACACGGTCTCGGCGCCGGACGCGTCGCCCTGGGCCAGGGACAGGTCGCAGTAGCTATATAACGACGCGAGATCCTCGGCGCCAGCGGTATCCGAAAGAGCGCGAGCCAATCGGCCGGCGGCCGCGCACTCCCCGCGCTTGACCAGGTAGGCCAGGAACTGCCGCCGCAGAGGGGGAGGCGACGCCAGCGCCTGCTGTGCAAACATGTTGCCGTCCGGCTGCATACGCCGGCACAGGTCCAATAAAGGCGACACATCCCCATAGGACTTCCGCAAAGCGTCCTGAGCCCACTGCTCGAAGGACGCCCGGTCCCGCCGACGGAAGTAATACTGCGCCAGAAGATACCGGGGCTGATAGAGATTGCTGAGGCTGGCGGCCCGGCGAAAACAGGTTTCGGCCAGGGCGTCGTCGCCGCTCCATTCGGCGGCGTTGCCAAGCCGCATCCATCGCTCCGGGTTCTGCGATTCGAGAGCGGCCGCACGCCGAAGCTCGTCCACTGGATCGGAGCCTGCTTCCTCGCGTTTCTGTGCGAGACGGTCCAGGAACGTCGGCGTCGCGTCCAAACGGACGGCCCGTTCCCGATCCGCTACGGTAGCCCCGCGCGACAACCAGTCGGCATAGCCACAACGCGCCACCGAGTAAGCGGCAAATATGAGGATGAGGAGTGCTCCACAGCGAAGGACTGCGCCGGCAACGCGAACCGGGGCGCGAGTAACCTCCGTTCGGAGCGAAAAGTACGTTCGCAAACGCCTTCAGAATATCAGAGACAAAATACTTTTCAAGTCTCATGAAACTTAGTAATCCGCCGATATAGAGGGTTGTATGACCACCAACGGATGCATGTTGCGACCGCTCGTGAGAGCGGCATTATTTCTGCTGGCAGCAGGCGCTGTCAGTTACTTAGCGGCGTCTGGCCCAGCCGTCGGAGTGGCAGTGGCCGACGGCAGTTTCCAGGTAGACCACTCTCAGGTTTGGGGAAACGCGACCCTATTTGATGGCAGCGTTGTCGAAACCGGGCGGGCACTCTCGCGTTTGAAATTTTCGAGCGGCGCTCGTCTCAGCCTCGCGTCCGAAAGTCGCGCGACAGTGCACCAGGGCAGATTGGTGTTGGAATCCGGGATGGGCCAGCTGGAAGCGGCCCCGGGCTTCGAGGTCGAGAGCCGGACGCTGCGGATTTCGGCAGCCGAGCCCGGCACCATTGCTCGAATTCGGCTCGAGAATTCACCGGCTGTGATGGTTGCGACATTGCGCGGCAGCGTACGGGTAACCAATGCCGAAGGCCTTCTGGTGGCCGACGTTGAGGCCGGCAAGAGTCTCGACTTCGAGCCACAGACCGCGGGAGCCTCTGCGCCCACAATAGCTACCGGCTGCCTCCTCGAGAAAGATGGACAGTACATCGTGGTCGAGCAAACTGCGAATATCACCCTGCGAGTTACAGGACCTGGGCTCTCAGTCGAACTCGGTAACCGCGTCGAGGTTAGCGGAATTGCAGACACAGTCAATTCGGGAATGCGGGATGCCTCTCAAGTAATCAAGGTCGCCGGGCTGAAGCGTATCGCTAAAGGTGGATGCATGGCCGCGGCCCGTAAACTGGGAGCGTCGGCGGGTAGCAGCCGCTCCGGAGGAACGACTGCGTCATCCGCGACGACAGCAGGAGGAATTGGAAAGGGCACGATCGCGATTATCGGAGGCGTGGCCACGGCTGCGACTGTCGGCGGACTGGCGGCGGTAGGAAGCCTGCCGGGCCAGAGCGAAAGCACCCCCTCGGCCAGCCGCTGAGCACGGTACTCAACTGGATTCTCTCCATAGTGAGCTCGGAAAATATCCCGGGCTCACTTTTCTTGTCTACAGCCCTTTCCGTATTTCTCTACTCTCCTGCCGGTCCTCCCCTACAGTAATTCCACACCCAGCCGATAGTTTGCTTTGAGACTCAGACCCGACCTTGCCAACACACGCTTCATTACGGAGATTCCAATGCGACTACTGATCGGCGCGCTTCTCTTCGCAACTTTGGTTCACGCTCAGGATCGACCGATCGCGAACCTGGATACGGCAAACCTTCCAGCCCAGAAGATCGGGCCCCGTGACTTGATCGCGATTCAGGTATATGATTCGCCGGAACTGACCCGCACTGTGCGAGTCGGCTCCGATGGTTACATGCGTCTGCCCATGCTCAAGCAGCGCATTAAGGCCGAAGGTCTCATGCCAGGCGACCTGGAAACCGTCGTCGCGGACGCACTCGGGGAAGAAGGCCTCATCGTCGATCCCTTCGTCACAATCACGGTTGCCGAGTATGCCAGCCGTCCGATTGCGGTGGCTG
Organism: Terriglobia bacterium; assembly: GCA_963796675.1. Classification (GTDB taxonomy): domain Bacteria; phylum Acidobacteriota; class Terriglobia; order Bryobacterales; family Bryobacteraceae; genus CAWCDJ01. The sequence continues at coordinate 340,485 of CAWCMS010000002.1, read as the reverse complement.
GGGCCGTACGCAGTCCGCTGACATTCCAGGCGAGTTCGCCGGTGACTCTGCTGGAGGCGATCACTCGCGCCGGAGGACTGCTCCCCGAAGCCGGCTCGGAGATTCTGATCAGCAAATCCCAGACTGGCCCGGATGGCAACCAGACTTCGTTGATCCAGAGGGTGACAGTGAAATCCCTCATCGATGTCGCGGATCCCGAAGCGAACATCAGGCTGACAGGGGGCGAAGAAATCCGCGTTCCCGAGGCCGGCAAGATTTTCGTGGTCGGCAACGTCAAGAAGCCCGGCGCCTTCCCGCTTGAGGACGGAGCGGAGAGCAGCATCCTCAAAGTCCTGGCAATGGCGGAAGGTCTGACGCCCTACTCCGGCAAGCAGGCATTCATTTACCGCCGCGAGGCATCCGGAGAACGCAACGAAATACCTGTCGAACTGAACAAGATCATGGACCGCAAGGCTCCCGACGCGCCACTCCTGGCGAACGACGTTCTGTACATACCGGATAACCGCGCGCGACGCATCGGTCTGGCAGCGCTGGAAAAGATACTGATGTTCGGCTCCACTGCCGGAGCGACCGCATTAATTTATGGGCAGGTGCACTAGAGAGATCCAATGACGCCAAACACAATCATTCCGCGTTTGCCGGCTCCAGCCGATAATACACCGGGACGAACTCTCCCAGTCCCGTTTGATACCTACCGGGTATCCCCCGCCATGCCCGAACCGGAAGCGCAACAGCCCTCGGTCCCCCTGTCGCACTATCTTTGGATTTTGCGGCGTCATTGGTGGAAGATCGCCCTCTTCGTCGCGAGCGCCGTGGCAGCTACGATCGTCATCTCGGCGCGCCTTGTTCCGATATACGAGTCGACCTCGACGATCGACATCGACCGCCAGATGCCGAGCGCGATCATCGGGCAGGAAGCGTCACGGACCATCACCAACGATTCCGACCAGTTCCTGGCGACGCAGGCCCGCCTCATTCAGTCCGATTCCGTCTTGCGCCCGGTTGCGGAGCAATTCCATCTCGAGGAACGGGAGGGCATAGAGACAAATGCCGCGCCGGGCATGCCGGCTGCTGCCGACGACGCACCGGTAATTCTGAAGCGATTGAAGGTGACGCGGCCTCCGAATACCTATCTGCTGCTGATCAGTTACCGGTCGACCGATCCGCATCTGGCTGCGGATGTTGCCAATTCCATTGCCAAATCTTACCTCGAGCACACCTATAACATCCGCTTCAAATCCTCGGCCAGTCTCTCGGCCTTTATGGAGAGGCAACTTGAGGAGCTGAAGGCCAAAATGGAGCGTTCGAGCTCTGCCCTCGTACAATTCGAGCGCGAACTCAATGTGATCAGCCCGGAAGAAAAGACCAGCATCCTCTCGTCCCGGCTGCTCCAGTTGAATACGGAATATACGAACGCCCAGGCGGACCGGGTGAAGAAGGAAGCGGCCTCCCATTCGGTCGATGAGGGCACCCTTGAGGCAGCACAAGTCTCGACGCAAGGCGACGCTCTCAAGACACTCTCCGAGAGGCTCGACGAGCAGGAGCAAAAGTTCACCGAAGTCAAGTCGCATTACGGGCCGAACCACCCCGAATATCGGAAGGCGGCAGCGCAGGTGGCCGAACTCCAACGCCAGTTGCAGGTCGGTAGGCTGAATATCCAGCATCGGGTCGAGGTGGAGTACCGCGAAGCAGTCAGCCGCGAAGGCATGCTTCAGAAAGCCGTCACCACGACAAAAGCTGAATTTGACCGTTTGAACGCGCGTTCTTTCGAATATCAATCCCTGAAACGCGAAGCGGAAGCGGACAAGAGCCTGTACGAAGAACTGGTCCGTAAGATCAAGGAAGCCACCATCAATTCGGGCTTCCAGAACTCTTCGATCCGCATCGCCGATACCGCACGACCGGCGGCGAAGGCAGTCTTTCCGAACATGAAGCTGAACGTGCTCCTCGCGTTTCTCTTCTCCACCCTTTTCTCTGTAGCAGCAGCAGTGATCGCCGACCTTCTCAATAACACGGTTCGCGACCCCGAACAGGTGACCCGGTCCCTCTCCACCGAAGTGATCGGCACGCTTCCGGCTGTTAAGGAGTGGCGCGGACGGATGCTTCCAACAGGAGATACCGGCACCGCGCTGGTTCCGGCCGATCCTTCGAGGAATGCCAGCCTCAGCACCTTCCAGGAGGCGATCCGAACGCTCCGCAACTCGATCCTTCTGACCGACTTCGACCGGCGCATCCGCACCTTGATGGTGACAAGTTCGGGACCCTCGGAAGGTAAGTCGACGACCGCTGCCCACCTTGCCGCAGCGCATGCGCAGCAGGGAAGGCGCACTCTCCTGATCGATGGAGATCTGCGCAGGCCCAGCATTCATCGCCGCTTCGACCTAACGGCGGCGAAGGGATTGTCCACGGTCCTGACCACGGATACGCCCTGGCGTTCCGTGCTGATTCACGACACCAGACTGCCAAGTCTGGACATCCTGCCGGCCGGTCCTCCATCCCGCCGTGCGGCTGACCTGATCGGCGCTGAACTGACAGCCCTGCTCGAAGAAGCGGCCGGCGAATACGACCTGGTGATCCTCGATTCTCCACCGTTGCTCGGTTTCCCCGAGCCGCTGCAGATGGCGGCGTCAGTAGATGGAGTCGCCATGGTAGCCCTTGCGGGCCGCACGAACCGCAAGGCGCTGAGTTCCGCGGTGGGCACCCTGAAGCGCCTGCGGGCCAACGTTGTGGGGATCATTCTCAACGAGGTTCGCGCCGACAGCAGTGACAACTACTACTACCACTACCATCCGAAGTATTACAAACACTACAGCATGGAGGTCGAAAAGGAAGTCTGATGGCGGCTTCGAGTGCGGAGACCACCCTCGACATAGCGGCCATTACGAAGCCCTCTCAAACCGACCAGGCAGTCCACCGCGAAATTCGCGAGCGCCTGGTGGGCGGCATAGGCTGGAGCGCCGTCGCTTCGGTGCTGGCGCAGGGCTGCTCATTTCTGACGATGGTCCTGTTGGCTCGCGTGATGGGCCGGGAGCCATTCGGACAATTTGCACTGATCCAGAGCACCATGGTTTCACTCACCACCGTCTCCGGCCTGGGCTTGGGGATTACCGCGACCAAGTACGTGTCGCAGTACAACGCATCCGATCCGGCGAAGGCCGGGCGGATCCTCGGGCTCTCCGCCTTGGTAACACTGTCCGCGGCGATTCTGTTCACTGCCGGCCTCGGCCTTTCGACGCGCTTTGCGTCGCTCTCGGTAGCACGCTCGGGCGAGTTTCAATCCGCCCTGCGGATCAGCATGGTGTATGTCTTCTTCATCACGACCACCTGTTCCCAGACCGGAGGACTTGCAGGCTTCGAAGCCTTTCGCAAGATTGCCACCATCAACACCATTTACGGGTTCGCAACACTCGCTGCGTCCTGGTGCCTGGCTGTCCGATGGGGCCTTCGGGGCGCGGTCTGGGGTCAGGGGATCGGCGCGATCCTGCTGTGGCTGATGAATGAAGCGGCCTTGACCGCGCACTGCCGCGACCGGGGAATTGTCATTCGATATCGCGGGGTATGGCAGGAGCGGCACGTGCTGCTGCGGTTCGCGATTCCGGCGGCAACGTGCGGGATGGTGTCCTCGGCCGCAACTTGGGGAGCCAACGTACTGCTGGTCCGCCGCTGCGGCTTCACCGAGTTGGCGATCTTCAGTGCGGCGCTGAGCCTCCGCTCCGTCGTTCTGTTCATTCCGGCGTTGGTAGTTCGCGTCAGTACTCCCCTTTTGAATAGCCTCCTGGCCGCCAGACAACTTGTCGCTTACAGGCGGGTCTTCCTGAGCATTACGGCACTCAACATGGCGATCGCACTCTCTCTGGCACTCGTCTTTTCACTCGCCGGCAGCCGGATTCTGTGTCTATTCGGAAAGGGCTTCGGCAGTTCGGGCTGGCTTCCTCCGATCCTCCTTGGCGCCGTGGTCCTGGAAGTCTTCGCCAACAATCTGTTCCAGACTCTGTTCGCTTCGGGAAAACTGTGGCGTCACCTCGCCATTCTTTCCTTCTGGGCGGTGCTGTTGCTCTTCGGCGCAGCCATGGTCTCGCCAAAGTACGGAGCATCCGGGCTCGCCGCCAGCTATTTCATGGCGTGGTCGGCGTCAGCAGCGTTGTACTCGTTCGCAGCACGGCGCCAACTCGATCAGCGGGGGAGTCATGCCGCAACCTAAACCCAGGCGAATCCTCCACGTCGTCGGCGGCATGGCTCGAGCCGGGGTGGAAACCTGGCTGATGCAGGCACTCCGTCTGCTCGATCCGCAGCGCGTTCAGGTTGACTTCCTGGTGCACACGAACAATCCGTGCTCGTACGATGAGGAAATCGAGAACCGACGCAGCCGTTTGTTGCGATGCACCGAGCCCCGATTCTCACCGGCGTACGGCCGGCATTTCGCTTCACTACTCAAGGCGTTCGGACCGTACAGCGCAGTTCACAGCCATGTACATCACTTCAGCGGCTACCTGCTCTGGCTCGCCCGGCTCGCCGGCGTTCCCGAGCGGATCGCGCACAGCCACTCGGATACATCGCGGCAGGACGCACGGGCAGGGCGGATGCGCCGCCTCTATTTGGGCTGGTCCAAGCAGCGGATCCGAAAGAATGCGACGCGGCTGGTGGCGGCCAGCCAAGCGGCCGGTCGGGCACTCTACGGCGGAGCGTGGGGCTCAGACCGGCGACAGGTACTGCTCCATTGCGGGATCGATCTTACGCCCTTCCGGCACACGCCGCCGCGGCAAGTGATCCGTGAATCTCTGGGCATCCGCGAGGACGAGTTTGTCATAGGACATACGGGGCGCTTCGCCGCCCCCAAGAATCATCCGTTCTTGCTCGAAGTGGCGGCCGAGATTTCCCGCACCAGGCCGAATACCCGTTTGCTCCTGGCGGGAGACGGCCCTCGCCGCGCCGAGTTGGAATCGCGCGCGCGGGAGCTCGGGATTCGTGAGCGCACGATCTTCGCAGGCATCCGTTCCGACGTGCCGGCTCTGCTCGCAGCAATGGACGTGTTCGTCTTCCCCTCCCTTTGGGAGGGCCTGCCCCTCACACTGTTGGAGGCACAGGCTGCCGGTCTGCCCTGCATCTTGTCCGATGTGATCTCTGAAGAGGCGGACGTCATTCCCGAGCTCTGCACCAGGATGCAGTTAGCGGCCGGCCCGGCATCATGGGCCGCGGCGGCATTGCGCTTTCCCCAGCGGCCCCCGCACGACACTCTGCGGACCGTCGAGAACAGCAGCTTCAATATCGAACGCTCGGTGGAGCAGCTCTATGCACTCTATGACGCTTGAACAACAGCGGTTCCTTCCGGCGCCCGCTGTCACCGGCACGATCAGCCGGCGAAAATCTTTCCTGATCCTCCATGCCATCCTGCTTACCCTGGTGATGAGCGCCGGACTGCTCTATCCCGTACTCCAACTCGACGGGCAGACAATGCTGTACCCGGCGTGCGCCCTCGTTACAGCAGCCCTGGTTTGGATTCTCTGGAGTTGGCACTTCCTCCGCGGCACCCTGTTCGAACCGTATCCGCTATTCATGCTGTCGGCGGGTCTGTTCAACGGTGGCCAAGCCATGCTCGAAGTGCTCGGCCTCAATACGGAGGGCATTCTCCACGGTCACGTCTCCCCTGACGTCGTGACACCGGCGATGTACCTGGTCGCCTTGAGCCTGCTGGCGCTGCATGCCGGGGCTTTACTGGCCCTCAAGAATCCCGGCAACCGCGCGACACGTGGCCGTGACACGATGGAGCGGCGCCGCGCCACACGAATGGCCGGATGGCTCCTCCTGGGAGCGGCCGCCGTCCCCACCTTTACCCTGCTCAGCAGCTCTCTCTCGGTCGTGTTCGACTATGGCTACCTGGGCCTCTACCGCTACCAGAACACCATGTCGACGGCACAGGCTATGTCGGCGTTCTTTGTGCCAGGCGTGATCTTTCTGCTAGCGGGATCGAAGCAGCATCATTGGCTCCAGGGCGTATCTTTGGTTTTGGCCGCAGCCTACGCGGTCGTGTACTTGTTTCTCGGAGCACGCGGATCGGCCGCCATGGGCTGTATCGCGGTCGCGTGGGTCTTCGACCGGAGCATTCGCAGGATCCCCAGATCCCTCATCGCCGGCCTGGCGCTGGTGGCGCTACTGATCTTTCCCCTGGTCCGCGAAACCCGCGTCGCAAGCGGCCGCGACCGCCTTTCGCTGAGCGATCAGTTTGAAGCCCTGAGCAACATGGAAAATCCGATCTCCTCATCGATTTCCGAAATGGGCAATTCGCTCGTGACCGTCACGCATACCCTTCAGTTGGTGCCGGGAACACGGGAATTCGACTACGGGATCAGCTATCTTTACGCGGCGTTGGCAGTGATTCCCAACATTGGTTGGGACGTCCACCCCAGTATTGCGCACGGCCTGCTTTCCGACTGGCTGATCCGCACGGTCGATCCGATCGTAGCGTCGGCCGGGGGAGGCCTGGGATTCTCGTTCATCGCCGAAGCCTACCTGAATTTTGGATGGTTCGGCGGACCGCTCTTCCTGGCGCTCATTGGCTACGCGGTCTGCTGGATCTTCTCCAAGGCGGATGGCGACGACCCGGCTAATCACGCACTGACGGCCAGCTTCCTCTCCTTTTTCTTCGTATTCTCCCGAGGCGAATCCGCGATCGTGGCCCGCGGCCTGGTCTGGTACGCGATTCTGCCATATGTGCTCGCTGCGGTGCTGACCATCCGCAGCCGCCGCAAGGGAGCGACTCAATGAAGGTTCTGATCACCACCGAGCACCGCTTCCTCCGCACGCCGGACGGCGCGACTTGGACAAGTGGCATTAACTCCTACGATTTCTGGACGCGTTATCTCGTCACCTTCGACCAGGTGAAAATCGCGGCCCGCGTCGAGCAGGCCGGCAGCGTTGAGGCAAACTGCCGCCGGGCCGATGGCGACGGAGTAACCTTCTTGCCGGTTCCCAACTACCTGGGCCCCTGGCAGTACCTCCGCAAACCGCAGCAAGTGAAGCGGGCGATCCGAGCGGCATTCGACGCTCGCGACGCAGTCATCATGCGGGTCAGTTCCCATCTGGGCGGATGCCTGGAGCCGGAATTGACACGCACAGGCCATCCATACGGACTGGAGGTGGTCAACGACCCTTGGGATGTCTTCGCGCCCGGAGCCGTCACCTACCGCCTGAGGCCCCTCTTCCGCCGGTGGTTCACGCGGCAGCTCCGCCGTCAGTGCCGCCACGCCGCCGGAGTCGCCTATGTGACTACCTCGGCGCTGCAGCAGCGATACCCTTGCGGAGCATACTCGATCGGCATGTCGGACGTCGAGATTGCCTCTGACGGCATTGTGGCAAGCCCCAGTGTCTTCACCACGCATTACTCCAGCGTGGAACTCGCCAAAGAGGATTCGGTGCCGCACTATCGCGGTCCGCACCGCCGCGGACAAGGCCATCGCCTCGTGACCGTCGCGTCCCTGGCCCAAATGTACAAAGCCCCGGACATCCTTTTACATGCCGTCGCCGAATGCGTGAACGCGGGATTCGATCTCAGCTTGCACATCGTCGGGGACGGAAAGCACCGGGGGGAGATGGAACGCCTCGCGGCACGGCTCGGCATCGTAAACCGAGTGCGATTTCTCGGACAACTTCCCGCCGGCGCGGCGGTCCGGGCCGAGCTCGACGCATCAGACCTCTTCGTACTGCCATCGCGCTGCGAAGGACTCCCGCGTGCCATGGTCGAGGCGATGGCCCGGGCTCTGCCTTGCATCGGATCGACCGTGGGAGGCATCCCCGAACTCCTGCCGCCGGAAGATCTGGTGCCACCCGGCGACTCGCGGAAATTGGCGGAAAAGATTCAACAGGTGCTCTCATCTCCCTCCCGCATGTCGGAGATGTCGGCGCGCAACCTGGCGCAGGCGCAGGAGTACCGGGATGAAGTCCTGACCGTCCGGCGCAGGGCCTTCTTCGAACATATTCGCCAGACGACCAGTGCCTGGCTATCGCAACCGGGTTGGCGCGCCACTTGCCGGAATACGGGCTGGGAAGGATGCTGATGGAGACATCTTGGACGGATTCGAAGAGCGCCCTGACCCTCGACCGCTTCGGTGCGGGTCCCCCGGTATTCCGGCGATGCCTGCAGGCGAATATCCGCTGGAGCGCGTGGATCGACGACTGTTTACCTCCCCTGTTTCGGGTCGACGGCAACCTCGACTTTCTGGACCGTGTGGTGCCGCAACGCCTGCGGCCCGGATCGATGACCTACGACGTCGGCGGCGGAAAGAATCCAGTGGTGGGTCGCGACTTGAAACAGCGTCTCGGGCTCCGGGTCACCGGGCTCGATATCGATCACGCGGAACTCGCCGCGGCGCCCCAGGGTTTGTACGACCGGACCATCTGCGCCGATATCACGGAATATCGAGGAGCATGCGACGGCGACCTTGTCATCTGCCAGGCACTATTGGAGCACGTGCCAGACACCGGCAGGGCACTGGAAAACATTGCCGGGTTGCTCAAACCGGGTGGCCGCGCCCTGGTATTCATTCCGTCGCGCAACGCGGTCTACGCCAAGATGAACCTTCTGCTGCCCGAGAAGCTTAAACGCTGGATCCTGTTCGGCATTTTTCCCTCGATGAGTCGCGACCACGGATTCCGCGCGTACTATGACCGCTGCACTCCCCGAGCGATCGAAGAGAGTGCGCGCCGATGCGGCCTCGCCGTCGAAGAACGCTACCTCTACTATCGAAGCGACTACTTCCGCTTCTTCGTTCCCCTGCATGCGATCTGGCGGACGTGGCAGATGGCGTTCCAGCGTCTCGTGGGGGACGAAGCGGCAGAAACCTTCACTTTCGTGTTCCGAAAACAAAGGAGCGCAGAACTATGGGCCGGCCCATCATTGTCTTCGGAATGAACACGATGTTCGCGGTTCGCCAGTTCTTGCCGGAGACCATTCAGATGATGCAAGGCCGGGGCTTCCACGTCGTCGTGATTGCCCCGCCCGGTGAAACCGAGCCAAAGATCGAAGGCGTCGAATACCGCTTTGTGGCGGTCGACCGGGAGATCGCTCCCCGGCGCGACTTTCTGGCCCTCGTGGAGATCTGGCGCATCCTCCGCCAACTCCGGCCGTCGATCTGCAATATGAGTACGCCGAAGATGGCGCTCCTGGGCGGTCTCGCGGGCTGGCTTGCAGGGGTGCCTCACCGCATCTACACGCTCCGGGGATTGCGATACTCGACCACAAGGGGCGTGAAGAGATCGCTCCTGGTGGCATGCGAGAAGCTTGCATGCGGCTGCGCACACCAGGTGATCTGCATCAGCCGGAGCGTTCGAGAAAGCGTAATCCGCGACGGAATTGCGCCTCCGCGTAAAGCGACGATGCTCGGCGATCGCGTCAGTGAGGGCCTGCCGCTCCCGCCCGAATCCGCCTCGGCCGTCACAGTGACCCGGAAGGATTGCGGTATACAGGAGACCTCTTCCGTAATCGGGTTTGTCGGCCGTCTCACAAGAGACAAGGGCATCCGGGAACTGGTAGACGCCTTCTGTATTCTCAGAGCCGAGGGAAAAGACGTGCGGCTACTGCTCCTTGGCGATTTCGAAACCGGCGACCCTGTGGATCGCGCAACGGAACAGCGTATTCGCACCGATCGGGGAATCCGATGGCTCGGCTACGTCCAGGACCCCCGTCCGTACTATTCGCTGATGGATGTCTTCGTCTTCCCCACCTATCGAGAAGGGCTGGGCCGCGTTTTACTCGAAGCGGCAGCGGCCGGGAAGCCGGTGGTGTCTACCCGGACAACGGGTGTGGTGGACGTGGTCCTCGACGGCATCACCGGCCTCCTGGTACCCCCGCAGGACGCCTCTGCCGTAGCGCGAGCCGTTGGAACGATCCTCCGCGATCCGCAACTCGCGCGGGCGATGGGCACACGGGCCCAAGAACTGGTACGGCAGGAGTTCGACAATTCGGTCTACCTCGGCAGGCTGGCCGGAATGATCGAAGCGCTGGTCCAAGCGGCTCCCATTAAAGAAATATCTCGTTAGGGTCGATGTAGCTCTAGAGAGACATTATGTACTCCCTGGCCATCCTGACGATCATCGCGCTGCTCCTCAGCCTCGCGCTGACGCCACTGATGCGGGATCTCTCGCTACGGCTGGGTTTGGTGGACCGCCCGGACGGACGGCGCAAGATCCACCGGTCCGCCGTGGCTCGTACCGGCGGGGTTCCGATCCTGCTTTCCTACCTTGGGGCTTATGCGGTCCTGATGTTGCTGCCGCTGCGAGGTGGCGGCTTCTTACAGTCCCAACTCTCGATGATCTGGAGCGTGATACCGCCGGTCGGGGTGATCTTTCTCACCGGCCTGCTCGATGACTGGGTCAACCTGAAACCCTGGCAAAAGCTATTGGGCGAAACCATCGCCGCAGTTTGGGCCTGGGCGGTGGGGGTCCGCATCCTGGGCGTTGCGGGGATGACGCCGAAGCCGATGTTCAGCCTCATACTGACAGTCGGATGGCTGCTGCTCTGCTCCAATGCCTTCAACCTGATCGACGGCGTAGACGGTCTGGCGACCGGCGTCGGGCTGGCCGCCACGCTCACCACCCTGATAGCCGGTATCTTGCATGGCGATGTCGCTCTTGGCATCGCGACGGCTCCGCTGGCGGGATGTCTGGTGGGCTTCCTGCGATACAATTTCAACCCCGCTTCGATCTTCCTCGGAGATTCGGGAAGCCTGCTGATCGGTTTCCTGCTCGGCTCCTACGGCGTCATCTGGAGCCAGAAGTCGGCCACCATGCTGGGGATGACCGCTCCTGCCCTTGCCCTCGGACTTCCCCTGCTCGAAGTCGGACTGTCGATCGTGCGGCGGTTCGTGCGCAACGAGCCGATCTTCGCGGGAGACCGGGGACACATCCATCACCGGCTTCTTGATCGCGGGCTCTCACCGCGGCGCGTCGCTCTACTGCTGTACGGTACCTGCGGCATCGCGGCTCTCCTCTCTCTGTTGCAGAGTGTGTTTCGAGGACGACTGGCAGGCGTCGCGATCGTTTTCTTCGCTTTGGTCGCGTGGGCCGGCGTGCAATCCCTCGGCTATGCGGAGTTTCACGCCGCCAAGCGCTTTCTTTCGGCGGTTTTCCGCCCCATGCTCAGCGGGCATGTCCAGTTGGAACTGCTGGAGCGGTCTATCGCATCGGCTCGGTCCATCGAGCAGTGCTGGCTGGCGCTCGAACGGACCGGCAGTTCGCTCGGCTACAGCCACATGACGGCACGGCTAGGGTCGAAGCGGTTCAATACGGCGCCCGATCGTCTTCGAAACGCCTCGTTCTGGCAGTTCCGCCTCAACCTCGGTGAAAACTGCTGGATCAATATCACGCAAGAAGAAGGATGTCAGGCCCAGCCGGTTCTACTGATGCCGCTCGCCGACAGCATTTGCCGGATTCTTCCCAGAAAGATCGAGGAGTTGCAGGACGCCGGAGAACGTACCCCTGTCCAGCTGTTTCAAGCTCCCGGCACGAACTCCAGCACGACCGCGGTGATGTCGTCCGATTGCGGCGCCCCTTCCGTGAATGCAGCTACGGCCTCCTGAATCGCGCGGTGAATCTCCACACAACCCTCGGAGGCATGAGCCGCGATCGCATCGCGAAGCCGGTTCTTACCGAAAAACTCGCCCGACAGATTCTGAGCCTCGGTGACGCCATCGCTGTAGAGAACCAGTTTGTCGCCCGGCATCAGCATTTGCTCGGCCACGGCAAACTCGGCCGGTTCGATCAGGCCCACCGGCACACCAGTCGGCTCCAGAGTAACCTGCGCACCTCCGGGCCGGATGAGAAGCGGCGGGCATTGGGCCGCGTTCACGTAGCTCAGACGGCCATTACGGTCCAGCAGAGCGTAGAAGATCGTGGCGTACTTCTCTCCGCCCGTGCGATCCAGCAGGAAGCTGTTGAGCCGTTCGAGCCGACGGCCGAGAGCCTCCGGGTGTTCGCTGGCCGTAATCAGGGCTCCCTGCAAAAGGGAGGCGAGTAGTGCCGATCCCACCCCTTTGCCGGAGACATCCGCCACCACTACGGACCAGCAGTGCGGATTGACCCGGATGACGTCGAAATAGTCGCCGCCCACCAACTTGGAAGCGACGCTGCTGCCGGCCGCCCGCAGCCAACCGTCAAATGGCAGTTTGCCCGGGAGCAGGCTCTGCTGAATCGTTCGCGCCAGGCGGAGTTCCTCTTCCATCTGCTGCTTGGCGCGCTCCTCTTCGAGCAGGCGCGCGTTTTCGAGTACCGTCGAAGCCTCGATCGCCAACGTCTGAAGCAGTTCGCGGTTGCCGCCTGCCATGTCCGCATGTCCCACGCGGGAATCCATGTAGAGCACTCCAACGGTTTCATTGCCGGCCGCCAGTACATTGGTCGCGTCGCCCTGGCCGGTACGGATGCGAACCAGCGGCACGCACACCACACTCCGCAATTCAAGGTCGGCAATGCTGTTCTGCGGCAGCGTATCCTTCGTTCCCGAAGGGTCGAAGTTCATGGATAGAAGTTCGCGGCGATGCTGAAGGGCGCGGTGAATTACTTCGCGCGGGACGCGCAAATCGCCTTCCAGCAACTGGTGCCCCTGGCGGTTCCGGGCGACCCGGATTTCCAAAGCGCCGCCCGCTCGCAGCAACAGAAAGCCGCGTTCGGTTCCCGTAATGGCCAGCGCCGTATCCACCACGGAACCGAGCACATCGTCGATTGAAAACGAGCTCTGCAACGTCCGCGCCAAATCGAGAATCGCACGCAATTTGGCCAGCCCGCCGCCCACTCCCGCAGGCGCCGGCGTCTTCTCGGTAGTGGCAACCTGATCCAGCAGCCTCTTCAGTTCCGCGCCGTCCAGCGCGAAAACGAGCTGATAGGAATCCTGCGTCCCGAAATCGATGCGATCCGAGTTGTGCAAAACAGACCGGCTGACGCGCTGCTCATTGACAAAAATGCCGTGACGGCTCTCGCAGTCCTCGATCCAGTACTCGCCTTCCTCAACGAAGATGCGTGCATGGGTGCGCGAAGCGCGGCTGTCTCGTAAGATCAGGTTGCTGTCAGGAGCCCGGCCGATGCGGAACGGCAACGGCGAAACCGGCACCCTCGTCCGGTGGCCGTTTGGATCGATCACGATCAGGGACGCCGCTTCGAGGGCCGGCACCACTGCGGCGGCATCCATCAGGCGGGACGCGTGCGCGAACGCCGCGACGTTGTCTTGCCCGCACGCCCACCCGCGCCCGCGCCTTCCGGAGGTGCGTTGCGGACATCCTCCACTTCACGGGCACGCAGCGTCTGGCAGTGTGCGCAATAGCCGCCCACTTCGGTACGCGCCAACAGGACCTGGAATCCGAAGTGGCTTTCGATTTGTTTGCGAAGCCGCTGCAGCGGTTCTCCGAAAAATTCCTCCACCTTGCCGCAGCGGAGGCAGATTACGTGCGCGTGCTCCTGCTTGAGCCGCGTTTCGTAGTAGTGCTGGTCGCCTCCGTAGTGCATGAGGTCGAGCTCATCGACCAGCCCGCCCGCCTTCAGCATTTTGAGCGTGCGGTAGACGGTGACACGGTTGAGCTTGGGGTCCCGTTCCTTGGCGAGTTGGTAAAGGCGCTCGGCATCGAGGTGCTGCCCGGTCTTGTCGATCAGATCAAGCAGAATTTGCCGCTGGCGCGTCAGGCGGACGCCTCGCTCTTTGAGCGAACCTTGCATAGAGTCGAGGGGCATATAGAGACACTTCAATTCTATCAGGCCTGGCAATAGGCCCCGAGGGGGCCCTTGATCCCCTGCGCAGCCCACCCGGCACGCCCTGCTAAAATTCAGGTGCACATGTTCCGCAAGGTCCTGATCGCCAACCGCGGAGAAATCGCCGTCCGCGTGATTCGCAGCCTGCGAGAGATGGGCATCGAATCCGTCGCAGTCTATTCGGACGTGGACCGTACGTCCCTCCACGTCCGTATGGCGGATGAGGCCTGCCATGTCGGCGCCGCCCCCTCCTCCGAAAGCTACCTGCGGATCGACCGGATTCTCGACGCGGCCCGCCGGCATGGCGCCGATGCCATTCATCCGGGCTACGGTTTCCTCAGCGAGAATGCCGAGTTCGCAGCCGCCTGCGAAGATGCCGGCATCGTGTTCATTGGGCCCTCCTCCGCTTCCATCCGGATGATGGGGTCGAAAACCGCGGCCCGCCGCACCGCGGTAGCGGCCGGAACACCGGTGCTGCCCGGTACCGAATGCGGGGTGACGCTGGAACAGGCGCGCGAGTTCGGGCGCGCCCACGGATTCCCGATCCTGCTCAAGGCGGTCGCGGGAGGAGGCGGCAAGGGCATGCGGCGCGTCGACCGCGAGGCCGACCTCGAGGCGGCCCTTCGCGACGCCGCCAGCGAAGCCGAGCGAGCTTTTCGCAATCCCGAAATCTACGTCGAACGGCTTGTCGAGCGAGCCCGCCATATCGAGATCCAGCTGATCGGCGACCGTTACGGCCAAATGGTACACCTCGGCGAGCGCGAATGCTCGATCCAGCGGCGCCATCAGAAGGTGATCGAAGAGTGCCCGTCTCCCCTGGTGGCGCTCCACCCGGAAATGCGTCACCAGATGGGAGAGGCCGCGATCCGGGCGGCGCGGGCGGCCGGTTATTACAACGCGGGCACCGTCGAATTTCTGGTAGACCAGGACCGCCGCTTCTATTTCCTGGAAATGAACACGCGGCTCCAGGTGGAACATCCGGTCACGGAGCTCGTCACCGGGCTCGACCTGGTCCGATTGCAGGTCGAGATCGCATCCGGCGCGCGGCTGGCCATGCGCCAGGAAGACATCGCCTGGCGCGGCTCCGCAGTCGAGTGCCGCATCTATGCCGAGGACCCTTTCAACGACTTCCTGCCCTACCCCGGCAAACTCACCCGCCTTTCCCGGCCGATGGGCCCCGGAGTCCGGCTCGACGGCTGCGTCTATCAGGGCTGGACCGTACCCATGGAATACGACCCGCTCCTGGCCAAGCTTGCCGTCTGGGCAGGCGACCGGCCGGAGGCAATCGCGCGCACCATCCGCGCTCTTCGTGAGTACGACGTGGGCGGCATTCGAACCAACATCGGCTTCTTCCGTCAGATCCTGGAGGACCCTGAGTTCATCGCCGGCCGTCTGCACACAAGCTTCATCGACGAGTTCTTCGCCCGGCACCGCGCGCCCGAGCCACCGCCCGGCGTGCGAACCGCCGCCGCGCTGGCGGCTGCACTACACGTTGCGTCACGCACCCCGGCTGAGACGCCGCAGTCCGGGGCGTGCTTCCGCTGGCTCGATGCGGGAAGGAGCGATCTGCTGCGATGAAGCTCGCACTCAGCATCAACGGCGCCGGCGAGCGCATCGAAATCCTCAGCCCTGCGCCGGACTGCCGCTTCCGCCTGGGCGACAGCGCCGAGGTCACAGCTGAGGTCGAGATGGCCGAGCCGGGAGTCTATTCGATTCTGATGGATGGCTCGAGCTACGAAGCCGCCGTCACGGAAACTGCCGCCGGCCTGGTCGTGGTGATCGACGGATTCCGCTTCGAGATCGATGTCCGCGACCCGCGCCGCTTCACGCGGAAGGCCGCGGGAGGCGCGGCTGACGGCATCGCGACCATCGCCGCCCCGATGCCCGGCAAGGTCGTGCGGGTGCTCGCGGAGGCCGGCGAGGCGGTGGAAGCAGGCCAGGGCCTGGTCGTGGTAGAAGCTATGAAGATGCAGAACGAAATGAAAGCGCCGCGCGCCGGAAAGATCCTCTCCCTGCACGCTCGCGAAGGGGCCACCGTGACGGCGGGCGAAGTGCTGGCTACGATCGGGTGAAGGACATCCCCGCGAAGCTAACCACGCTCTGCTCGTCGATGTTCCACTGTTCGTAGCGGAGGAGTTCGCCGCGCGCGCCCGGAACAGACTTCAGAAATGTGTAGAAGGGCGCCGAGCCGCACCACTTCAGGTCGTCGTGATTCTCGCGCACCTGGTCCCAGAATCCAGCGGCGTCGTTGCGGTTGATGCATTCGATGCGGCGGCTGTCGCGGCCGGCAACCGTGCTCATTACGCCCTCGTTGGCCTCGGCCTGGAAGCCGTCTCCGTAGCGCGCGCCCATGTGAGCCATGTCGACGCCCAGCACCCAGAACAGATCGTCGCCTTCCCGGGCGTTCATCTCGCCGAGAGCCCCGAGGAAACGCTTCACGCCGTCATCGTCCTCCGGACTGCCGCCTTCGTAGATGCTGCGGGCGAACGATCCGCACAGCACAGGCAGTATCTTCACATTCGGGCCGAGCATGTGCTGCAGGAAGACCACCTGAAACTCCACGGTGTGTTCGAAGGAGAAGCAGTAATCTTCCATGTGAACCGCGCCGCCGCCCGCGCGCTCCAATTCGGCCACCAGCCGCTGGTCGGTGACCGCCTCTCCGAAAGGTGTCGAAAAGTTCTTTCGCGTGAGGCCGAACCGGTCGGGTTCGCCGTAGTGCGAGGTTGCCAGGATCACGAAGGTGCGCTCGCGATGTTCGGGCCGCAGCACCCGGTAGGCATCGCGATAGGACTGCCAGCCGCCGTCCGGACTGACGTGCGGCGCGGCAATCGCAAACAGACCGTCGGATTGGTGCGACTGCCCATCTTCGGAGAAGTAGCCCGCCATGGTGTCGCGCAGAGCCTCCGGATCGTCCGGGTATGCCGAACCAGCGTGGGCCGGGGCGCGGACAGGCCGCTCGGCAAATTCCCGGCGACGTTCGTCGCGCATCCGGTGAAATTGCTCGTCCTCGAGGAATCCAGCGGCACTTAGAGTTTCCACCAGGTTCTTCTCCATGTCGCCGACCTCGAGGCTGTTGGTCAGCCGTACCAGAGCCGCCCGCAGGTCGAGCGAGGTTTGCGAGCCGTCGAAACACGCCAGAGCCTCCACCAGCACGGGTGGAATAATCAGCATCGCATCGGAGAACCGGAAAGGGTCGCGGATGAACAGCCCCGGATGCTCCGTTGAGGGAGACGGCATGAAATCGAGATTCAGCCGAAGGCGGGGAAGAGGCTGTGCCAAATCCTATCGTAGCGCAGGCGCCAGATCACGGTACTTGCGCAACAGTTCATAAATTACCACTCCGCCGGCGGTGGCTACATTGAGGGAATGCTTGCTGCCGAGCATCGGAATTCGCACGTGCGTGTCGCAGCAGGCGGCGAGTTCCGGACGGATCCCTTCCACCTCGTGGCCGAACAGCAGGCAGACCGGGAAACGCGGCTTCCAGTCGAACAGGTCGACCGCATGGACGCTGGTCTCGACGGCCGCGATCTCGTAGCCGAGATCCCGCATTCGCTCGACGGCCTCGAGCGGCTCCCAGGTATGCTCCCATGGCACGGTCTCTTCGGCGCCCAGGGCGGTCTTCGTGATGGCCCGTTTCGGTGGCCGGCCGGTGATCCCGCACAGGTACAGTTTTTCGATGCCCGCGGCATCGGCCGTGCGAAAAAACGCGCCGACATTGTACAGGCTGCGCACATTGTCGAGCAGGACCGAAACCGGCATCCGGCGAATCGCATCATAGGGTAGCGCGGCCGCTGTAGCCTGGAAGGGTACACGATCCATGAGAGCGCAGAAGTATAGCACAGGTACCGGTCAGTAACTGGACTGTGGGGTGCTAGACTGGTAGTTTCGATGTTGTCTATCGTCATTCCGATCCACAATGAGGAGCACTCCATCCTCCCCTTGTACGACCGCCTTACCGCGGTCCTGGAGCAAATGCAGCGGCCGTACGAAATTCTCTTTGTGGATGACGCATCGACCGATCGCAGTTTCGAGTTGCTGGCCAACCTGGTGGAGACGGACGGCCACCTGAAGGTGATCCGGCTGCGGCGCAATTTCGGCCAGACTGCGGCGCTCTCGGCGGGGTTCCACGAGTCGAAGGGCGACGTCATCATCGCCATGGACGGCGATCTGCAACATGCACCCGAGGACATCCCGGCGCTGCTGCAGAAGATCGACGAAGGCTACGACATCGCCAGCGGCTGGCGCAAACATCGCGTGGACAACGCCATCCTTCGCAAGATCCCTTCGCGCATCGCCAACTGGATGATGGCGAAGGCCTCGGGCGTGAGCCTGCGCGATTTCGGCACCACCTTCAAAGCCTATAAGTCCGAAGTCCTCAAGGACGTCAACCTTTACGGCGAACTGCACCGCTTCATTCCTGCGCTGGCGAGCTTTTATGGCGCCCGCATCGCCGAGGTGCCGATCCGCAACACACCGCGTTCGGCGGGAGACTCGCACTATGGAATCGGCCGGACGTTCCGGGTGCTGTTCGATATCCTCACGATCAAGTTCCTGCTGAAGTATTTCACGCGGCCCATGCACTTCTTCGGCTCCCTGGGCCTGGCCGGAACCACGACCGGCGGCGGCATCATGTTCTACCTCGCGATCCGCAAGCTGTTCGGCACCGATATCATCATCGAGCACGGACCGCTCATGATTCTGGGTGCCCTGCTGCTACTCGGTGGGCTCTCGATGTTCAGCACCGGCCTGATCGGCGAGATGATGATGCGGACCTACTTCGAAAGCCAGGACCGCCGGATTTACGCAGTCCGCGAGATCCTCACGCGCAAGCAGCGCGGCGTTGCCGGCGGCACGCGGTAGAAACCGCTAGTCGAGGCTTCGCCCGCGGCGCCAATGATCTTCGAACAGGCCCTTCATCGCTTCGCCCATCCCCTCGTGGTAGAAGACCACCGCCGTCCAGGTAGGCCTGGTGATTACCGGATCGAGCAGGGCCACCATCCCACGCTGGCCGTCAAAAAGGGCCAGTTTCATGGGTAGCGAATCGGCCAGCCGAACTTCCACCCCGGAGGCCATGTATTCGGTCAGGCGGTGGCGGTGCTCGTCATCGAGCGACGCGGCTTCCAGCAGCAGGCGGCAGGCAACGCCATTCGACGCCGCCTGTTTGACCAGGCGCTCGTCGAGCGGGTCGACGGCATAGGGCGGCCGGGAAAACTCCAGGTATTCGGTCCGCACTTCCGCGAGCATGCGGCGATACTCGGCGGCGGTTTGCGCGGGTTCCGTCACAATTCGCAGAAAGTCGAGAGTCCCGCGACCTCCCTGCCCTTCCGAATAGAGCGACTTCAGGTCGTCGATCAGACCGGAGCCCGCCCGTCCGTTGTCGGTCAGTTCCTGTTCCAGAATCTGCCGTTTCCGGCCCAGATAGCCCGGAATTGCCAGGCTGGGTTCGACCGCGGAGAAGAGCTTGGTCTTCTCCTGGACCACTTGTGCGAACCCCTTTTCCACCAGGCTGTCGAGAACTTCGTAAATTTTCTGCCGCGGGACGTGTGCGCGAGCAGCCAATTCCAGGGCTTTGAACTTCGGATGCCCCAGGAGTACAAGATAGGATCGCGACTCATAAGCGTTGAGCCCAAGTTGCTGCAGCCGGCGCCAATACCTTTGAAAATCAACTTCGGCCAGTTCTTCGCTCATATTCTCTTCACCTTAGCAGATGATGTAACCCCAAGGCGCATGGAACTTGGGGCCTATCCAGGACCGGAACTGAACGAAAGCTGAAGCTGCATTTGACTTGGTACCATTAGAACCTTAAAATGAGATCCAGTAGCGGGGACTGTATGTCCGAGAACAACGCGACAGCATCGAGTATCGATACGGAGACAAAAGCCAAGATTCGAATCGTGGTGGCGGATGATCATCCGATCTTCCGGGATGGTCTCTGCAAACTGCTGGCTCTCGAAGACGACTTCGAGGTTGTGGCGCAGGCACAGGACGGCCGGCAGGTGCTGGATATTCTGCAGCAGTTGGAACCCGATATCCTCTTGCTCGACCTCAAAATGCCTGGGCTCGACGGGCTTACCACGCTGCAAAAGCTCCAAACTGCACGCAATAAGACCCGGGTAATCGTACTGACGGCTTCTGACGATAAGAACGAGTTCGTTCAGGCGATGAAGCTCGGCACCTCGGGAATTGTTCTCAAACAGACAGCTACCGAACTCCTGATCAAGAGCATTCGCAAGGTTCATGCCGGCGAAATCTGGCTGGATTCCCATACCACCGCCGCGGTGATCCGGCAGTTCGTGGCCGCCGAAGAGGCACCACCCCCGCCGATGCCTTCAGCGCCGCGCGATCGCGAACGCTCGCCGCTCAGCCAGCGCGAACGGGAAATTGTCGCACTGGTGGCTCAGGGCTTTAAAAACAAAGAGATGGCCGAGAAGATGTTCATCAGCGAGCAGACGGTGAAGAACCACCTGCACAACATCTTCGACAAGCTGGGCGTCTCAGACCGCTTGGAACTGGCGCTGTACGCCATCCACAACAATCTGCACACCGGCCGCTAGGCCCGTCTGCCCATCAAAAAAGCTGCCTGCTACGCGCCGACCGGTTCGTCTCGCGAGCCGTATTCCTTCAGTTTGTTGTGTAGGGTTTTCAGACTGATGCCGAGGATCTCCGCAGCCCGGGTTTTGTTGTTGCGGGTATGTTCGAGGGTCCGCAGGATCAGTCCCTTCTCCGCTTCTTCCACCGTAGTCCCCACCTGGAACCGAACGGAATTCTGGTCCTCGATCGGATGTGGCGACCCGCCGGTCGCAGCCGGCGACACCACGGGTGAAAAACTCGCTCGCGGCTGCAGGAACGATGGCAGGTGGCTGGTTTCGATCGTGCCCTCCCCGGCCAGAATCACCGCGCGTTCCAGAACATTGCGAAGTTCACGCACATTGCCCGGCCAGTTGTAACCCTTTAGGATGTCGACCACCGCTGGCGAAAAATCGCTGACTTTGCATTCATGCTTCCGGTTCAGATCGCCGATCAGAGCCTCCGCGATCGATTGGACGTCGTCTCTGCGCTCACGAAGGGGCGGCAGGTGGATGTGAAAAACGTTCAGCCGGTAGTAAAGGTCTTCACGCAGATGCCCGCCGCGTACAGCTTCCTCCGGCACCTTATTGGTGGCGGCAACCACGCGGACATCGACCTCGAACTCGTTGCGGCCGCCGAGCCGGCGCACCTTCGAATCCTCCAGAATGCGCAACAGCTTCGCCTGCGTCTGCATCGGCATCTCGCCGATTTCATCGAGCAGCAGAGTGCCGTGCTGGGCCAACTCGAAACAGCCGGCACGCCTCTCGGAAGCGCCGGTGAACGAGCCTTTTTCGTGCCCGAACAGTTCGCTTTCAATCAGCGTCTCCGGCAGCGCCGCGCAATTGATCGCAATGAACGGCCCTTGGCGCCGCGAACTCAGGGCGTGGACCGTCCGCGCCACCAGTTCCTTGCCGGTTCCGCTCTCCCCGGTAATCAGAACGCACGCTTTGCTCGGACCGGCCTGCTGCAGGAGCGCGAAGATCTCCTGCATCTTGGTGGAGGTCCCGACCATTTCTCCCAGCGCGCCTTTGTAACTGAGTTGACGCTCCAGTGCGCGCTTCTGGACCCGCAGGTCGGCATGGCCTCCGGCACGGCGAAGCAGCACTTCCATAGTGCCCGGCTGAATCGGTTTTTCGAGGAACCAGTAGGCGCCCAATTCGTGCACCGTCTTGACGGCAGTCTCGATATTTCCGTAGGCCGTCAGCACGATCGTTGGGGGCATTTCACCAGAATCGCGGAGACGCTCGAGAAAGGCGAAGCCGTCCATGCCGGGCATGTTGAGGTCGGTCACGATCACGTCGGCGGGGAATTCCGCCAGTTTGAGCAGCGCCTCTGCCCCATCGCCCGCAGTGGCCGCAGTCATTCCCCAAGCTGAAACCATGGCCGCCAAACCGCTCCTCTGGCTGGCTTCGTCATCGACGATCAAAACGCGGATGTGATTTTGATTCAAGGGGAGGATACCTTTCCCTATTGTACGCTGCCATCCTCTCCACAGAGAAGCCGGCTTAGTCCGATAGGTCGCTACCGGGGGCGCGACCCGCGGGAAAGTGATAAAATTAAGACCAATTGGAAGCCTGGAGGCCCTCGATGACGCCCCCGGCGCATGGTGCGATTCCGCACGAGGGAGGATTGTGCTCACACTCGTCCGCCAGGCGAGACGACGTTTCTTCTGCAACGAGCTTTTGTCCCAGGGCGCGAACGCAGTCAGCGCGGCCATGGCCGCGTTTATCCTCCTCCTGCTTCTGGGCACACAGATCCTCGACTGGTGGATCCTTTGGCTGGTCCCACTCGCCGCGGTAGCCGTCGGACTCTACTACGCGCGGCGGAACGTTCCCTCCCCATACGCCATCGCACAGATGATCGACCACCGGATGGGCTTGCCGGACACGCTATCGACGGCAATTTATTTCCGAACGTCCAAGCAGCCGGTTTCGGACGAGATTCGGGAGTGCCAGTTCGAGGCGGCTCAACGTGCCTCCGAAACGGTCGACGTCGCGCAAGCCGTGCCTTACAAACTGCCGCGAACCGCCTACCTGATGGCGGTGCTGGTAGTGGTCGCGTCCAGCCTCTTCGCCTTACGCTACGGCTTAAGCCGCAGCCTCGACCTCCACCCGCCCCTTGCGCGGATCCTGCAGCAGAGCTTCGGATACCAGGACCGCACTCAGCAGGCGAGCCAGAAGCGGCACCCGATGCCGCCCGGCATGCAGTTGCACGAACCGGATGACGAAAGCGCGCTCAGTGCCGAGCAGGCCGCCACTCCGGAGGCCCAGCAGTCCGATCCGCCTTCCGAAGAGCCTCCGCAGTCGCAAGGGAGAACGAGCGATCAAAAATCCGTCGCAGACCCGTCGAAGCAGGGAGATCAGGCAGAACAGGCGTCCGGAGACCAGTCCGGCAGCCAGAAGGCCGCCGACGACGCGAGCAATGCATCCCGCCAGGCCGATCCGTCAGGCAACCAGAAGGGATCGAAGCAGGACGCTTCCAATCAGGAATCGAATAGCGAGAATTCCAGCCTGTTGAGCAAGGTCAAAGACGCGATGCAGAACCTGCTTTCGCGCATGAAGCCGCAGGCCAATCAATCCGGCAGCCAGCAGGCCTCTACCGAGCAGAACAGCAAGCAGGGACAAGGGCAGCAGAGCGGCAGCAAGCAGGAGTCCGCCAAAAACGGCCAACAGCAGAGCGCCGGTCAGCAGGCCGGCGAGCAGGAAGGCCAGGAAGGCGACGAGGCGAACACCTCGCAGGACTCTCAGGGTAAGGGAACCGGTAAGAACAATTCGCAGCAGTCCAGCAAGCAGCCCGGGAGCGGCGTCGGCAGCCAGAACGGCGACAAGAATATCCGGCAGGCCCAGCAACTGGCCGCCATGGGCAAGATCAGCGAGATTCTCGGCAAGCGCGCGGCGAACATCTCCGGCGAGTCGACGGTGGAAGTGCAGAACACGAATCAGGTGCTGCACACGCAGTATACGCAGCGCGGCGCACAGCACACCGAGGGCGGCACGGAAATCCACCGCGACGAGGTCCCGGTGGCCCTTGAAGGCTACGTCGAACAGTATTTCGAGCAGGTGCGGCGGCAGGCTCCGCCGAAGAAATAGCCTATTCCCAGGCGCGTTTCGGCACGCCGCGATCGCGATCTTTCACACGGTCGTAGAGGTAGAACGTGGAGACCGTACCGAGCGCTTCGTTATACAGGCTCTCCTGGCCGAGTCCTTCCCGTACGTCTTCCTCGAAATCGTGCAGCGCTTTCAGATCGTCCGCCGTCGCCGGCCTGGTCTTTCCCGCAGGAGTCCGGAAGAACTTCTGAAACCCGCCATCCACCAGCACCGCGATCTCACCGCCCAGCAGAACGCCCGCGCGATTCATGGCGTGCACCGCATCGGCATGTTCCTTCAGATCGACTGCGCAGGCTTCGCGGCTGACCCGCACCGCTCCCCCGGCAAGAGGAGAAACTTCGAAACCCGCCCGGCGCAATTGCTCCATGCGGTCGGCAAACGTGAGGCTCTTGGGACGCTCTCGGCGAAAGAACATACCCCTCCATTATAGTTTGGCAACCGACCAGTTCCGAAATTCCGTTGGAATTTACACCTTTGACGCGAAGTCCGAGGGTATATTTGTCCCCAGAACGAAAGGTGGACTCACGATGCGCGCTAGACGTCTGATTCCAGCCGGCCTTCTGGCCTGCATGATTTCTCATTCCTTGTATGCCGCGAACGGCTACCTGGTTCACAACCTGGTCTCCGACCAGACGGGCGTCGCCGATTTCACCGACGCGAACCTGGTCAACGCCTGGGGGATTGCGATCAGCGGAACCAGTCCATTCTGGCTGTGCGACGCGGGGACAGGCCTCTCTACGGTCTATTCGGCCGGCGCCAGCGGATTCTCCGTCAGCGCCACAAAGGCGATCATCCCCCCTTCCGCGAGCGGTGGAAACACGGTTTGCACGGGAATCGTGTTCAACAGTTCGACTGCGTTCATTGTGGGCACTACCAACCCGAAGCCGGCGAGTTTCATCTTCGCCACCGAGGGAGGCACCATCTCCGGGTGGGCGAGCGCGGTAGACGCGACCCACGCCCAGATGGCGGTGGACAACTCGGCGTCGGGCGCCGTTTATAAGGGGCTCGCGATTGTCAGCACCGGCTCCAGCCCGCAACTCTACGCGGCCAATTTCCACACAGGTACGATCGACGTCTTCGACGGGAACTACAAGCCGGTCTCGATGGCCGGCGCTTTCACGGATCCGGCGATACCCGCCGGCTTCGCCCCTTTCAATATCCAGAATCTGGGCGGCAAGTTGTATGTCACGTATGCGAAGCAGGACGCCAACCAGCAGTTCGACGTTCCCGGCGCCGGCAATGGCTACGTGGACGTGTACGACACGAGCGGCGGCCTGATCCAGCACCTGGCTGCAGGGGGCGCGCTCAACTCGCCCTGGGGCATCCAGATTGCGCCGGCGAACTTCGGGAAGTACGCCAACGCTTTACTGGTGGGCAATTTCGGGGACGGACTGATCAATGCCTTCGACGCCACCAGCGGGATGTATCTGGGCACGCTGGCGGACCAGGACGGCAACAACCTCCGGATCAACGGTCTGTGGGGCCTTCAGTTCGGCAACGGGGGTAACGGAGGCGATGTCAACGCGCTCTATTTCGCGGCCGGACCTTCTTCACAAAAGCACGGTCTCTTCGGCAGCATTCAGGCCAACCCCGTCATCTCGACCGCTTCGGTTGTCAGCGCGGGCAGCCCCGCCGCGGGGATCGCGCCCAACACATGGGTCAGTATCTACGGCGCGAATCTCTCCGCCGTGACACGGTCGTGGACCGCTGCCGACCTCGCTGGCGGCAAACTGCCGACCTCGCTTAGCGGCGTTGCGGTTTCGGTGAACGGCACGCTGGCATATCTTGCCTATATCAGCCCGAAGCAAATCAACTTCCTGACACCGGTTGGGACGCCCACCGGCTCGACAGTCGAGGTCCTGGTATCGAACGGCCCGCTGAACAGCGCCTCGACGGACGTCAAGACCCAGGCGGTCGCGCCGTCATTCCTGCTACTGGGCGGAAAATATGTCGCGGCGGTGCATTCCGACAATAAGACGGTAGTCGGTCCGACAACGCTGGTGGCCAATAACAGCAAACCGGCACAGCCCGGCGAGACGATCGTGATGTTCGGGACCGGCTTCGGCGCGACCAATCCGCCGATTCCGGACGGCCAGGTGGTCACAACCGCCGCCCCGTTGATCGATACTCCGATCGTCAACATAGGCGGCACGAACGCCACCGTGGTGTACTCGGGCCTGACTGGCACCGGAGTGTATCAGTTCAACGTGGTAGTTCCGGCATCAGCGGCAGACGGAGATCTCCCGGTGACGATTGCGATCGGCGGCGTAACATCGCCCGACGGTACCTTCATCACCGTACAGCACTGAGGGATCGGGCCGCGGTGCTATACTCCCGGTCGTAGGACTGACCGTGAGCTTCCATCGTTTTGCCCTTCTAATCTCGTTCGCCGCCGCCTGCTTCGCGGCCGGATCCAATGTCCCTCAAGCTGCAGGCCGTATGCAGGAGGCGGCTTCCAAACTGCCGGAGCCCATGTCGAGCGAGTTCCGCCGGCTTGCCGCGGAAGCGCTGAGTGCAAGATACCCGAACCTTGCCAAGGGGTTCGCGAGTGAGCCGTTGCGTCAGGCTCCCCGGCGTGTAGCGAGCGTCGTTTCCCCTCAGGTCGAAGAGATCCGTAAGCGCATGTCGCAGATGCGCGGGCTACCGACCGATGACGACCGCGCGCAACTGGCGACCGCACTGGCAGCCGAGATCGCCGGGCTTCCCGCCGGACCGTCCAAACTGTCAGCAGCGCTGAGTCTCGCCAACCTTTCAACGGAAGGCGACCTGGGCCGCAAAGCGCTCCAGGCAGTCGCCGATACACTCGGCCAATCGCTCAAAGAAACTACCGGCAGTGCGCAGGGCTACCTGGAGCTCGCGCAACTCGTCCGCTACGAGCACGTGGAGGCACCGATCGCTGATGCCCCGCTCGATGCCGCCACCAACCTGCTGGAACTCCGTGACGCGGTCCTGCAGGAAGCCGGCTTCAGCCTGGCCGGTCTCGACGGCAAGACGTATTCGCTCGCGGGACTGCGTGGCAAGGTGGTGTTGGTGAACTTCTGGGCGACCTGGTGCCCGCCGTGCCGCAAAGAGATGCCGGACCTCGAAAAGCTCTACCAGTCGCTAGGGTCGCAAGGCTTTGTCGTGCTGGCGATCTCCGATGAAGACCGCGCCACCGTCGAAAAGTTCCTTCAGGGGAAAGACTACACGTTCCCCATCCTGCTCGACCCTGGACGCGAGGTCCACAAGGAGTTCCAGGTGGAAGGCATCCCCAGAAGCGTCGTTTACGACCGCGAAGGCAAACTCGCCGCCCAGTCGATCGACATGCGGACCGCATCGCAGTTCCGCGCCATGCTGAAGCAGGCCGGCCTGGAACCGCGTTAGTGTTCTGGGCGTAAGGTTTCTTGTCCTTCCGAACGCCGGCACCTTGGCACTTGCGCTGCACCGACCTATTCCACCGGCAGAAGATTGTGGCAGACAGCGTTTTCTGCCAGAAGTGGTCCCCCTTACCGCACGTCGTCCGGGAACGAGAACTTCGGGTCGATGTCCACCGGGATGTCTTTTGTCGCGACCAGGGCGGTAGTTAACGCAGCCGGCATCTTGTCGTACTTGGCGAACCAGGCTTCCGCGCGGGCGCGGTCGCCGGTGGCCTCGATTTCGAGCAGGACCTTGGCAAGCTGCGTGAGCACCACGGGGATGCGCGCGTAATCGACACGGTAGAGGCCGTTCACCTGGTTGATGGCGTGGTTTTCCAGCAGGTAGTTAAACTCCATCATCTCGGCGCGGCCGTGCGCTTCGCCCGTTCCGAACCGCAGCGTGCGGAACAGGCCGCCCACATAGGACGCGTAATACTCGCGGGCCCGCGCTTTGTCGAGCGCTCCGTGATCCATCAGCCACCCAAGGCCGAACATGCCGACCACGTCCGCTTTGGCCTCTTCCAAGCCGGAATAGGCGGGGCCGATCGCCTCGCGGATATCCACCTGTTTGCCGTTCACATTGGCGAAAGCCGGGCCCAGGCCGTGCGAGATCTCGTGCAGCAGCGTGCCCGCCATGTAGCCTTCGCCCGTGACCTCGGCCGCCTGGCCGGGCTCCATCATCTTCTTCGCCACCGGCACGATCACATAATCCACGCGCGCGTCCATAAAATTCTTGAAGAAAATCTTCTTCGTGCCTTTCTCCTGGTGGATGCGCGGATCGTTCGGGAGATTGTCGGCGACCGCCTGGTAGCCGTAGCGAAGATCGCCGCCGCGGTAAGGCGCGTCCATCACCTCCATCGGCGTCAGGTGGCCACGCTTGGACGGGCGGGCGGACGCGGCCACGGGCAGCGCATCCTGAATCTCGGGAACATACTTCTGGTAGACGGCCAGCTTGCGGCTCTCCGCCTCGTTGCGGATCAGCACCGACGCCCCGTAGGAGGTCTTTACGCCGAGCAGATCGTCGAGATAGGTTTCATACGGCGCGAAGATGACGTCGAACTTCGGATTCTGCAGGTCGAGCCAGGCGAGATCGCTCGGATAGTAGTCGTCGCTCAGCAGCGCGTCGGCGCGCAAGCGCAGGAACTTCGCGAAAGCCGGATCGTCGCTGAGCGCCGCGGCCTCCCGCAGATCGCGGGCCATCGGTTCGAGGAACTCCTTGTACTCCTCGTGGTAGGGGATTCCAATCAGGCGGTCGCCCTTCCATTTCACAACGGTGTAGGGATTGTAGATTGCGGCCTTGTCCTCCGGATGCCGCTTGAGGTACGCCTCGATGCTCGCTCGCGTGAGGTTGCGCGGATAGAGCTCGCGTCCCGGCGGCATGGGCTCGTTCCCGACGAACGGCTTGTTCTCATCGAGGAGGTCCCAGCGGCAACCCATGATCGAAAGCAGTCCGCGGACCGTCTGGTCGTGCGTAGACTTATAGAGCGCCAGCCCGGCGCGATCGCTCTGCCGCCAGTAGACGTCGTTGAGCAGCCGCGTGGCATCCACCAGCTTTTCGATCATCTGGCGTTCCCTGGCCGACAGAGCCGACGAGTGGAACGGCATCGACACCGGTTTCCACCGTGCGAGGCGTTCGGCGGGAGTCTGCGCCATCATGGCCGCGGACGTCAGGAGAAGCAGGCAGGAGCGAAGCATTCTCCTTTTATTCTACGGCGCAAGTGGCCTGTCCTATGGAAACGCAATATCATGGGGCAAATGCGCTGCCGAATCTGGTTTTGTGTGCTGGCTGCGGCCTGCCTGCTGCGCGCCGCGGAACCCGCGAATGTCTCGCAGTTGCGCCGTGCCTTCGAGCAACCTCCGGACGATGCCCGCATGATGGTCCGGTGGTGGTGGTTCGGGCCGGCGGTGACCAAGCCGGAACTCGAGCGCGAAATGCGCGCCATGAAATTGGGCGGCATCGGCGGCTTTGAAGTGCAGCCGGTCTACCCGCTCGAGGTCGATCATAACTTCCCCTATCTCTCCGATGAGTTTCTCGACGACCTTCGCTTCACGGCGGAGAAGGCGCGGCAGATCGGCCTGCGCTTCCAACTCACGCTCGGCAGCGGATGGCCGTTCGGCGGGCCGCACATTCCGATTACCGAAGCTTCGAGCCGTCTGCGCGTCGAGCGTACGGAGATCCCGGCAGGAGCCGCTTCCCTGCCCCTACCTCAGTTGAACGCGGGCGAAAGCTTCATCGCCGCCTTTCTCGATAACCGGCGCCTCGATGCCGATGCGGCCGAAGTCCGGCTGCCGGCAGGGGCATCCGGCCGCGTGCTGTTTTTCATCGCCGGCCGCACCCGTCAGACCGTGAAGCGTCCGGCGGTCGGCGCCGAGGGCTGGGTGCTCGACCATTACAGCCGCCAGGCCGTCGACACGCATCTGGCAAAGGTCGGCGAGAAGCTGCTGGCCGCCGTCGGCAGCAATATCCCCGAAACGATTTTCAGCGACAGTCTGGAGGTCTACGGCGCTGATTGGACTCCCGGTTTTCTCGCCGAATTCCAAAAGCGCCGCGGGTACGACCTGATGCCGTACCTTCCTGCACTTGCCGGCGACATCGGCGAAAAGACCAAGGCCATCCGCCACGATTGGGGCCTGACTCTGAGCGAGCTTTGCGAAGAGAACTATCTCAAACCGATGACGGCGTGGGCGCATCAGCACGGAACGCTATTTCGCTCGCAGACCTACGGCATTCCGCCGGTGACTCTTTCGAGCGGCGCTCTGATCGATCGCGCGGAGGGCGAAGGCGTCCAGTGGCGGCAATTCTCGACCTCGCGATGGGCGTCCTCCACGAACCATCTTTACGGCAAGCCCGTCACCTCATCCGAAACGTGGACGTGGCTGCATTCGCCGGTCTTCCGCGCCACGCCGCTCGACATGAAGGCGGAAGCGGACATTCATTTTCTGCAGGGCATCAATCAACTGGTGGGCCACGGCTGGCCCTACTCGCCGCCCGAAGCCGGCGAGCCCGGCTGGCGGTTCTATGCGGCGGCCGTGCTCAATGATCACAACCCGTGGTGGCTGGTGATGCCCGATGTCGCGGCGTACATGCAGCGCGTGAGCTTTCTCCTGCGGCAGGGTAAGCCCGATAACGATGTCGCGCTCTACATCCCCACCGCCGACGCCTTCGCCGGATTTACCCTCGGCCACGACTCCGTGAACCAGGCGGTCGACGGCCTCATCGGGCCATTTGTGATTCCAGCGATTCTCAATGCGGGCTATAACTTCGACTTCATCGACGACGGGGCCATTGCCAAGGTCGGAATCCCGCAGCGAATCCTGATTCTGCCGAACGTCGAGCGCATCCCGCTCGCCACCCTGCGCCGCATCACCGAGTGGGCGAAGCGTGGCGGCACCGTGATCGCCACGCGCCGCGCTCCGTCGCTCGCGCCGGGATTGATGGACGCGGGCGACACTCCTGAGATCCGGGCGCTCGCCGGCGCAATCCGCGTGATCGCCAACGAAGCCGACCTTGGGGACGCGATGCACGCCGCACTCGCCGCGGATCTCTCCACCGCGCCCGAGATCGGCTTCATCCATCGCAAACTCGCGTACGCCGACATTTACTTTCTCGCGAACACCAGCAATCGTCCCGTGCACGCGCCGGCCACCTTCCGCGAGAAGGGCCTCGACTCCGCCTGGTGGGATCCGTTCACAGGCAAGACGGTCCGCGCCGGAGGCAGCACGCTCGACCTGAATCTCGCGCCGTACGAATCGCGCGTGGTGGTATTTTCGAAGGACCTCGCGCCGGCCGCACCTGCGCCCGCGCCCGCCCCACCGATCGACCTCACCGCCGACTGGAACATCACACCGGCTCAGCACGACCAATACTTCTCCGGCATCCTCACTTATGAAAAGACCGTGACCCTGCCCGCCCTTACCGGCCACCAGGTCTATCTCAACTTCGGCGAGGGTAAGCCCTCCACAGACGGCAGGCAGCGATCCGGCGCCGGCATGCGCGCGCGGCTCGAAGGACCGGTGCGCGAAGCCGCCGTAGTCTACGTGAACGGCAAGCGGGCCGGCGCGGTCTGGTGCGCGCCTTACGAAATCGACGTCACCAACTTGCTGGTCGCGGGCCCCAACACCATCCGCGTCGAAGTCGCCAACACGGCGCTGAATGAAATGGCCAGGGGGCCCCTGCCCGATTACAAAGCGCTCAACGCCAAATACGGCGAGCGCTTTCAGCCGCAGGACATGGCGGCAGTGGTGCCGCTGCCTTACGGCCTGCTCGGTCCGATCCGCCTGATGCCGCGCTGACTACTTGTGCTGCTGCCGGGCCAGCTCCGCGCGAAACGCGTGCTCGCGGTCCTCGACGTACTTGCGGTAGCCCTCGGGATCGATAAAAGGGTTGGCGCCCTTTCCCAGCCGCGGGTACTTCTGCGCCATGTCGTAGTAGGCGCCATGCGCACCGAGAAAGATCTCGCAATGGAGCGACTTCAGCACCCGGAACGTACGCTCATAGTCCTGCGCGATCTGCGGGTAGGCGGCGTTGTTCACCAGCTTGTAGCCGGTGTTCACGTTCGGGCTCCCCACGATCACCACGTTGTATCCACCGGCCTTCATCGTCCAGGTGGTGCACCCCTTCGTGTGGCCCGGCGTGAGATGCGCCACCAGCACGGCGCCTCCGAGCGTCACCTGATCGCCGTCATGCAGGACGCGGTCGACCTTCGCCGGCTTGTAAACTTCATCCGGCTTATGGCCGTAATAGAAATCCGACCGGCCGCCGTCTTCGACTTCCTTCACGTCGGCATCCATCACCATGTACTTCGCGCCGGTCAACTCCTTCACGCGCGCACTGCCGGCACAGTGGTCCCAGTGGGAGTGGCTGATCAGCAGGATTTTCGTGTCCTCAAAGCGGAAGCCCAACTTCTCGATGCTGGCGCGGATCAGCGGTACGGAAGATTCCAGGCTGCTGTTAATGAGAATGTTCCCCTCGGGCGTGTGGACCAGGTAAGAGGCAAGGCCCTCGGTTCCTACATAGTAAAGATTGCCGGCGACCTGGTGCGGCGGGAAGGGTTTTCCCCAGTCACCCTCCTGGGCAATCAGCGAGCCGGCGAAGAGCGCTGCGGCCAAACAATAACGAAAGAGCATCCTGTACAGTATTTCACTTTTTGATATACTCCCTGCCCTAAGGAGGCGTTCGAATGCCACATCGGGCGCAAATATTGGGGATCGCGGCACTGGCTCTTCTGCTTTGTGCCGCGTGGGCTGACCAGCCCGTCAAGTCACAAACCATCAACGGAGTCAAAGTCGAGTTAACGGAAGTGAAGCGCGATTCGCCCACGGTCATCACCATCCGCTGGCGGTACCACAACGACACCGACGAAACCCGCCGCCTGACATCCGAAACTTCGGGAGCTCTGGACCCGTACCGGCTCGCACTCAACAGCTACGTGGTCGATGAACAGAGCCAGACGAAGTACCCGGTTGCGCGCGACAGCCACAACGATCCGGTGGCGTCAAAGAACGGACGCCCGAAAGAGTTCATCACCATCTATCCGAAGGCAACGATTCAGACGTGGGCGAAATATCCGGTGCCGGAATCGGTCGGTTCGATCACCGTGGTGATCGAAGGCGTGCCGCCGTTCGCCGGCATCGCGATCCCACAGCCCTAGACGCCGATGCGCCGGATCCAGATATTCCGGTAGCGGACGGGGTTGTGATGGTCCTGCAGCATGAGCGAATCTTCAGCCGGCTGCGGCGAATAGTGGGCCACCTGCCGGTAGACCATCGGCCCCATCGACTCCTTGTGGTTCTGCACCAGCACGCCGTTGTAGATCACCGTAAAGACCGCAGGCTTGACCAGCTTTTCCCCTTCGAAACGCGGCGCCTCGAAGATGATGTCGTAGGTATTCCACTCCCCCGGTTTCCGCGCCGGATTGGCTAGCGGTGGCCATTGGCCATAGATCGCACCCGCCTGCCCATCGGCGTAGGTGAGGTTGTCCCACATATCGAGCACCTGAATCTCGAAGCGGCTCATGAGCAACACGCCGCTGTTGCCCCGTCCCTGGCTGGTGCCGCGAACCTCCATCGGCGACGACCATTCCACGTGCAACTGGCAGTCGCCGAACTTTTCGCGCGTGAGCAGGTCGCCCGTGCCCGGCGCGACTTCGAACCAGCCTCCGCCCACCTTCCACTGCGCATCGACCATCTTGCCTCGATCGGCGCCCCTGCCGCGCTGGTTCCATTTGGAGAGGTCATTGCCATCGAACAGCACAGTCGCGTCCGAGGGCGGCCCGTAGGGCGTGGACGAAGGCGTCACGACTTTGGGATGAGGCCGGTCCGGATCATGCACGTGGTACGGCAAGTTCGGCAGCATGGGCGTATCGGTGAAGCCGAGGTCCGGATTCGCCTGCTTTTGCTGCGCATCAGAGACGCCGGCGCCCGCGAGCGCCGCGGCCGCGGAAAGCTTCAAGAAATCCTGGCGAGTCATGTCGCCCTACAGAATAATTCGGAACGGGGCGCAACACAACCTGAGGGCCGTGTTCGCTGCGGGATACTTCGCGAGCGAAACGGCATGCCCGTAAAGCGCATAATCCGCCCTCTATGCCGTAGAATCGCTTAAACTGGCTCCAACATGCCTCTCTCCGCTGGGACTCGTCTAGGACCCTATGAGATTCTCGCTGCCCTTGGCGCCGGCGGAATGGGCGAGGTGTATCGCGCACGAGACCTGCGACTGAAGCGCGAAGTCGCAGTGAAAGTCCTGCCTCAGGAATTTGCGAGAGACCCGGCTCGGCGCCAGCGGTTTGAATTTGAGGCGCATACGGTGGCTTCGCTCAATCACCCCAACATCATTGCGATCTACGACGTGGGGATGGAAGATAGTACGCCATACATAGTTACCGAGCTCATTGACGGCGAACCACTGCGGGCGGGCGTATTCGCGCTACGGAAGAGCCTCGACTGCGCCGTCCAGATTGCCAACGGCCTTGCTGCCGCACACGATGCAGGGGTCGTGCACCGGGACTTAAAGCCCGAGAATGTTCTCCTGACTCATGACGGCCGCATCAAGATCCTGGATTTCGGGCTGGCGAGAATGAGTGTGTCGCGAACGGCCGCCGTAGCCACCGAGACGCTGACCATCCACACCGAACCCGGCGTCGTGATGGGCACGGTTGGCTACATGTCTCCGGAGCAGGTTCGCGGCAAGGAAGCCGATCATCGTTCCGATATTTTCAGCTTCGGCGTAATCCTGTACGAGTTATTGAGCGGCGGCCGAGCGTTTCGGGGTGAGACTTCGGTGGAAACGATGACGGCGATCCTCAAGCAGGAGTTGCCGGACCTGCCGGAGACCGTGCCGCCCGGTGTCAGGCAGGTGGTGCATCACTGTCTCGACAAGGATCCGAACAGCCGGTTTCAGTCAGCGCGCGATCTGTCGTTTGCGCTCGCCGCGGTATCGCAGAGCAGGGCCACGACCGGCAGCGGTGTCCCGAGTCTCGCGGGGGACCCGCGCCGGCGCCCCTGGATTCTCATGGCGGCGGCCTTGGGGGCGACAGCGCTTGCCATCGCCACTTTCTTGCTGCTGACGTCCCCGCCGCCCACGAACTGGACGGGAACGCTTCTGGGAGGCCCCGAACGGGCGTTCAGGCCCCGCCCATCGCCCGATGGACAACTAATTGCCTTTTACGCGATCGAAGACCGCGATACGCAGGTCGGCGTCATGAAGCCGGAAACGGGGAACTGGTCGATGCTCACCCATAACCATCGCCAGGGATACGTAACGAACGTCGCCTGGTCGCCGGATGGAAGCACCATCTACTACGATCGCTTCACCTCGGTCCCGAGGGGGATCTACAGCGTTCCGTTGCTCGGCGGCGACGAGCACCTGGTTTTCGCTGACGCCTTCCGGCCCGAAGCGCTCCCCGATGGAAGCCTGCTGGCGGTCAAGCTGAACTCCAACCACGAGTGGCAACTGTTCCGCTTTTGGCCCGCGACGGGGAAGGTGCAGGACTTGCCGGTGGCAGTAGTAGACGCGCAAGAAAGCCTAGCCAATCCACGAGCATTTCCGGACGGCAAAGAAGCGCTGGTCGATGGCGCACCGCTTGGGAAAGAAGCGGCCGGGATGAACCTGCTGGTGGTCGATCTCGCTACCGGCGCCACACGAACGTTCGCGCCCAATCTTCCGCGGGGCACCGGCGCGCCCGATTTCGCCGTGACCCGCGACGGCAAATCAGTGGTCATGACCCGGGAATTCGGGCCATTTACCAGCGTGATTTCGGTCCCCGCCCACGGACACGGACCGGCCCATACGCTGTTTACCGCAACGCACGAAGTATGGGGGGTGGAAACGGCGCCGGATGGGAGCATCTACGCGTGTATAACGGACGTGCCCGCGGAGTTGGTAAGCCGCCCGCTGGATCACGATGAGGCGCAAACGATGGCGCGGTTTCCGTGGGTCTCCGATCCGGATCCGATCCTCGTCCTGCCGGACGGACGAGTGGTCATGAATGTGTTCTATTCGGGCCGCAGCCGCCTGGTCGCAGTGGAGCGAGGAAAGCCCCCTGTTTCGATGGTCACCACGACCGAGGAAACCTCGACGCCGGCTACGATGGCCGGCCAGCGGGAGATCGCATTCCTGATCGGTCCGGAACCACGCGGAACGATTGGGTTCGCCGACATCGAGACTGGGCGCATGACGCGCCGAATCGATCCCGGCAAAGGGGAAATCGTCTCTCTGGCGGCCTCGTCCGATGGCGCCACTGTCTACTTCGCCGCCGGCGGCACCGTCTGGTCGATTCCCTCAGCCGGCGGTAATGCACGGAAGATTCGATCCGGCAATCAGGTAGTAGCTGACCGTTCCGGCCGAGCACTGCTCATCAGTGTCCTCGAAAGCCCAAAGATGCGCCTGTTCCGGGTACCCCTGGATGGCGCGCCGGAGAGCGAGATTTTCGCCGACCCTTCCCACTCAGTGCAGTATCAGCTGCTCTCGCCCGGCAGTTGGAACCCGGACGGGCGGCTGCTGGTTTCGCTTCATGACTCATGGTTCACCGGACCGGCAGTGATGGATACCGCCACCGGCCGCATACAGCCGCTTCCGTTCGACAACGAGAGCGATTACCACTCCCTGGGCTGGCTGACGGACGGCAGGATCATGGCACTGCGCCTCAACATTGGCTCCACGTTATGGCGATTCACGGCAGCGCGGGAATAGCCACCCCATCCGGTTCGGCGGGATAATCCTGGGGTCACGTCGATGATAGAATGCGGCAGCCATGCGAATCCGATTCCTGCTGTGCCTGCTGAGCCTGAACCTGGCGATTGCCGGTGAACCCGCCCGCCTGCAGTTTACTCGGGTTGGGCCTACGCGGATTGGCCTATTTCTCGCCAATGCTGACGGCCGTAACGAACGTGCGCTGCTGCCGGCGAACAGCCTGGACTATACCCCGTCGTTCAGCGCGGATGGAAAGTGGATCGTGTTCACCTCCGAGCGCGGCGGATCGGCGGAAATCTACCGCGTCCATGTGGACGGCACCGGGCTGGAACGGCTGACGGATGATCCCGCTTTTAACGACCAGGGGGCACTATCGCCGGATGGATCGACGCTCGCGTTTGTGTCCACCCGGGAAGGCGGCTTTGCCAACCTCTGGCTGCAGGATCTGTCGGGTCCAGGCCGGCGCGCGCGTCCCATCGCAAAGACCAACGCGGGTAGCTTTCGGCCGAGTTGGTCGCCGGACGGGAAGTGGATCGCATTTACTTCCGATCGCGATACGACGCGCACACGATGGGATGGTGGGTGGGAGTTAGTCCAATCCACGGCGCTCTATATCATTCGGGCCGACGGAAGCTCACTGCGGCGCCTGACCGAACTGGGCGGCTATGCCGGGTCGCCACGATGGAGTCCGGACGGGCGGCGAATCGTGTTTTACCGGTCGACGCCGCGCGACGTCTATCCGGGGCGGTTTGGCCGCAACCGTCCTGCGGTATCGCAGATCGTGTCGATCGATGTGGAATCGGGTATGGTGCACGAGTATACTTCGGGCCCCGGGTTGAAGGTGGCGCCACAGTGGCTGCCGGATGGCGAGGTTGGATTTCTCCAGAAGTTTGGCGAAGCCAAAGGGCTGGCTTACGGATCCGGGAGAATCGGCGTGCCCGGCATCATGCGAAATCCGTCGTGGTCGCCGGACGGCAAGGCGGTGGTGTACCAAAAGGCGATTGACGCCCCGGCACCCGAAATGCTTCCGGTATTTAGTCGCGACCCCGAATTTTCGCTCTATCGCACCGCCAATTTCCCCGCTTGGTCGCCGGCGGGCGATCATTTCGTGGTGACGGTGGGCTCGGAGCTCCAGATGTTCGATGCGAGGGGTGAGAGAGGCCGGACCATTTACGACGGCGGCAAGGACGGTCAGCTCACATTTCCGGTCTGGTCGCCGGATGGAAGAGCGATCGCATTCGGGTTCGGCT
Source organism: Terriglobia bacterium (assembly GCA_963796675.1). Lineage (GTDB taxonomy): Bacteria > Acidobacteriota > Terriglobia > Bryobacterales > Bryobacteraceae > CAWCDJ01. The sequence goes on along the minus strand of CAWCMS010000002.1, from coordinate 303,254 downwards.
CCTACTTTACCGGCCACGCCAAACCCGCCGCTATCGAGATGGTCCACGCAGACGGCTCTGGACTTCGGAGGCTGACGGAGGGGCCCGGAAACGCCGGCTTTCCGAGCTGGTCGCCGGACGGGAAACGGATCGTATATCGAGTGGCAGGACAAGAGCAAGGCTTACGGATTTTAAACCTGGAGGACGGCAAAGTCGTCACACTCACCACGGAATACGACAACTTTCCGGCCTGGTCCCCGAAGGGAAATCTGATCGAGTTTACGAGCTTTCGCGACGGCGATTTCGAAATCTACACAATCAAGCCGGACGGCTCCGGCGTTCAACGGCTGACGCAAACTGGTGGCAACGACGCGCACGGAATATGGTCGCCAGACGGCGAATGGATCGTGCTCAGCAGTTCCCGCATGGGGTGGAAGGACGAGGCGTTGGCCAGCGACTACGGACCGCAGCCCTATGGCGAACTGTTCGCGATGCATGCGGATGGAAGCGAGGTTCGGCAGTTGACAGACAATCAATGGGAAGACGCGCTTCCCACATTTCAGCCGAAATCGAAATGAGCGGAGCGGCCGACATTCCTCGCGCTTGCCGGAAATAAGCACTTCATTTCAATAAAGCCAGGATCGCTTCGCTGACAGGTCTTCCGTATTGACTCTCCGGCGCGAGCATATCGAAATGCCCGGCGCCTTCCAGCTTTAGTACTGTCACTGAGTCCCCCTTGGCCGTCGCCGCAGCTTCATAGCTGCTAACAAGGTCGTACGAGGCTAGCAGAAATCCGCCGGCCACGATTGTCTGCGGAACGCCGACCGGCAGGAGGGGCGTGGCCGAACTCTGGCCGTAGCGCTCGGGCTGTTGGGAGGGAGTACCGCCCATGAGCTCCGTCAGACCGGGAACCGGACAACCCTTCCTTTCTATGGGCTGAAATGCAGCCAGATCGGGAGGACCATCGATATTCACTACGGCTTTCACGTGCAAAGGGTTCTTTGAGTACAGCGGACTGGACCGAGGGAGTTTCGAACGGGCAGCGACCCAATGCGCGAGCGATCCGCCAGAGGAATGTCCGATGACGACCATGGTGGAGGTCCAAGTGATTTTCCCGCGCCATGGTTCGCAGAAAGTCCACGCCCGCGGCTAGATCGAGAAAGGCGCCGGGCCATCCGCCGCCGGGATTTCCGGCACGCCGGTACTCGAGATTCCAGGTAGCGACGCCGGCCTCGGCTAGAGCCGCCGCCCGTATCCTGTCGTCATATTGGTGCACGGGGCAGGGTCTACCCGATGCGGCGACCACGGAAACCGCGCCATCGTTTGCGTCTCATCGCGATCCAGCAAGTACTTCAAGCGCGAGACGCTCTATAAACCGGGAACGGAGTTCATGGGCGGAGGAGAAGAGGAATTACCCATGGACGATGCGTGGGGCGCGATCCGCGCGTTGCAGGCTGAGACCGGGGAGATCCGCTGGGAGTTCAAGCTGCACTCGCCACCATGGGCAGGCGTAATGTCGACGGCCGGCGGCCTCGTGTTTTCTGGTTCCGACGAGGGCAATTTTTACGCCCTCGATGCGCAAACGGGAAAATCACTGTGGGACTTTCAGAGCGGAAGTGCGATTGCGGCAAACCCCATCAGCTTCACGGTAGACCGACATCAATACATCGCGATAGCGGCCGATCGCGTCTTGTACGTCTTTGGATTGTGAGGAGTTCAGCCAGGGGGATCGGCGCATCGGCTATTTCCAGGCGCAAGGCGTGACCTGGGAAGAGCGAGTCACAGCCCATATCGTCGCTATTCCGAAGCATACGAACGTTTCGATGATGGTTCCGCAGAAGAGAGTTGTGCTACTGGCCACCGCTTATAAAGCACAACCGCGAAGAGGGCGAGCATGCCCGCTGTGAGCACGCCCGATTCGCCGACCCACACACTCGGGCCGGCCGTCGACCTGTCAAATGCGCCCTGGATGATTGCGTTCCATGCGCCGTGCCCCCAGATACAGGGCCAAATGCTTCCTGAGGAAAGCCGAAGCCATGCGAAGACATACCCGCCCGCTACGATGCCAACCACAAAGAGACAGGCCGACGCTATTGGGTGCGGTCCCGATGCATACTGCCCGCTCAGGATCAAAGGTGCGTGCCATAGCCCCCATACCAAGCCGCTGATCAGGATGGGCGCCCGGATACCGGAATCGACCAATCGCGTTAGCATGTAGCCGCGCCAGCCAATCTCTTCACCCGCCGCATACTTGCAATTCTCCAGCGCGCCGAACAACAACATCACTCCGAGACGTTGGCAAAATCTTAGGAACCCGCCTCCGGCCGGCGCGAAACGCATTCCCATAGCCACATCAGGAAGTACTGGCGCTTTGAAATGAGCCAGGCCGGTGCTCCAGGCGATTCCATATGCCGCGAATCCCACGAGCAGCGGCATTGCCCCGGCGACCGCAATTGCGCGGGTGCCCGCGGTCCCACCCCAGCGGAAGGAAACATCGCCGATCCGTTCACGAAGAGCTAACCTCGCAACAATTGATGAGATGGTCACCCACCATACGAGCCCGAAGATAAGGCCGAGGTGATTCTGGATAGACCCACCGAGCAACAGAATCCTGTATTCGAAATAGGCAGATCCCGCGATCAACACCACGAAAAACACACACAGACCAGAAACCGCCTTGCCTTTGGACTCCATGAACATCTCCTTCGCGAGCGGGGACGCCAGGTCGTTCTGGTGAACGACCTGACAGGGGCGATTATACGCGGGTACCACAACCGCCGCAGTAGTCTACTGCAACGCCGCGGCCAGCAGAAACACCAGCGGGGCATTCCAGTTGATGGCCACTTCGTTCGCGGCGTAGGCCTCCTGCTCGTCCAGGTACATCTTCGCCGGAGGCAAGTCCGTCCGGCAGTTTGCCGCATGGCCGCATCCTGCCGCCCGTCGGTTGGGACCGCCCGAGAGCAGGCCGGGCCACGGCTCCTGGTTCGCATCCGCGCCGCTCGGCCGGTGGTGCGGATGGCGGAACGGGTTCTCGCCCACCCGCGTTACGAACGACAGTGAAAATGTATTGCGCCCCAGCAGATAGTGGAGGTCCTCGAGCGCCGTGTCCACGTAGCTGAGGATCCTTGCGGAAGCGCGTTGGCCACGAGCAACTGCATGCCGTAATTGGCCAGCCACGCTGTTGGAGCCCCAGATGTAATCGCGGCGAGGTCAGGCTGATGCGGTAGCCGTTGTGCGCCGAGCGACCCACGATCCGGTCGGCCGCGCTCAGCGAGTCCTGCGGATGGATGCGGTTGCGTCCGCATCGCCGCGCCCGTCCAGCGCGTAGGTCCATAGCGCCAGGTTCGCCACGTTCGACCAGGATTGCGGACCGGCCGGGCCGACCGACTCGCGGAACTCGCCGTAATGCGCCAGGAACCAGGATCTTGTACGCCTCGCCGCCGGTGGTGCGCGCCAGTTCCGCCGCGGCCCACAATCGCTCGTCGCCGCAGTTCCGGTCGCCATAAGCGCCGGTGCCGACGCCCGCGCGGATTGCGGAACGTCACGTTCGGGATACGCTCGGCCAGCCACGCCAACGCCTGCCGCGCCGCGCGCAGGCATTTCGCCGCGAATGCCGCATCGTATGGCTTGATAGACCCGCGCGCGCGATGGCCACCACCGCCGCGAAGTCGCCGGTAGCGCACGAGCTCTTGAAGGCTCGCTGCCCGTGCCGATGACGTAGCTCACCAGGTCGTCCTTCTCCGGCATGATGAAGGGCGCAGAACTTTTCGCTGGTCTGCTTGTGCCACACGCCGCCATCGTCATCCTGCATGGTGAGCATCCAGTCGAGGTTCCACCGGATCTCGTTCAGGATGTCGGGCGTGCCATTGCCGGACTCTCGGGAATGTGCAGGTTCACTTGCCCGCGGCGGCGGAACATCTCCCAGGCCCAAAGCAGCGTGCCGGTGGTGATGCCGGAGTTCACTACGTAGCGGCCATAGTCCCCGGCGTCGTGCCAGCCGCCCTTGGAGACATGCGCGGCCCGGTCTTGCCGGACGACGCGTGGTAGGCGCCTTCGAGATGGCAGGCGTCGTGTTTGTAGCCCGGGAATTCGGGGCCCAGATCGACCGCGATGCCGCAGCGCTGGCCGTAATAGGAACGCATCGCGAGATAGTAAGCGCGCGCGTAGACGTTCGGGCGATCTCGAAATCCCAGCTGCGGCCCACGCCGGCCACTTCGAGATAATACTTGCCGGATTTCGCGAGCTTCGAGAAATCGGCGGTCTGCACGCGGTCGCCGGAATCGGCGTCGTTGGCCGCGGCTCCCAGTTTGCCTCGGAATACCGCGGCGTTGGTCGCGCTGTTCCGTACCGTGAAGTCGCCCGAAGCGTTCTTCGAAACCACCATCGCGACTTTCGGTGCGTCCGGCAGATAGCCGGCCTGATCGACTTTGATTTCTATGGTTGGCGTGGCCGCAAACGCGGCGACTGCCAGGAGGAGCGGGAGCGCCCTACTGGCGTGGCAACGGTTCGTAGACCACATACGCGAACTTTTTGGAATCCGGTGACCAGGAGTTCACGTTGATCGTGCCCTGCCCGCCGTAGAATTTCACGAGTTCCTCGAACTTCACCGGCTTCAGTTTTTTCCCCGGCAGAGGCGCGATGCGCAGCACCACGCCCGCCATCTTGCCGTTGTGATTTTCGGTGCCGTGCGGGAACGAGAACACCAGCATCCACTTGCCGTTCGGCGAGATGTGCGGGAACCAGTCTTCGAGCTCGTCGCTGGTGACGCGCTCGGCCTTTGTATCAGCAGGGCCGGCTCCATCGGGCGGCATCCGCCAGATGTCCCATCCGCCCGTGCGGTTGGAGTTGAAGTAGATCCACTTGCCGTCCGGCGAGTACTCGGGGCCATCGTCGTAGCCGCCCTTCGAAGTAAGCCGCTGCTCGGCGCCGCCCGCTGCGGGCACGCGATACAGTTCGAACTTGCCGTTGCGCTGCCCAACCACCGCCAGCCACTTGCTATCGGGCGACCAGCCATGGAAATAGCTGGGCGATGCCTGAGTCATCAGATGCGCTCCGCTCCCGTCTCCATTGGCGAGCCACACCTGCGAGCCGCGCGATTGCGGTGTCGACGCGGAAAAGGCCAGCAACCTCCCGTCGTGCGACAAATCATGGTCGTTGTTGCAGCGATAGCCGCCCTCGCCGAGATCGATCTTCTGCAATTCCGCTTTACCCGTTACTGGCAGGCGATACAGATTGCCGCCCGTGTTTACCAGCAGGTACTTACCGTCGCGCGACCAGTTGGGCGCTTCGATCACCTGGTCTGCTTCGTAGAGCGTGCTCGAAGAGTGCGTGGTCAGGTCGTAGACGGTGATCTTGCTGCGATACTGTGGCTGCGGCTGCTCCACCCGTACATTCGAAAACACCGCCGTCTCGAGAATGTTCGCGTCGTGCGAGCAGACGCCGAGCCCGACATAGACCGGACCGCTTAATTCCACTGTCTGCGGGCCGGATGGCGTCAGTTGGTCGCCGCTGCCCACATAGATGGTGAATTGATTGCCGCGGCGCACCAGGCGGATGCGCGTGGGAGCGTTGACGGTGGACTGAATCTCCTGCGTCGGAGCGCCCGCCGTGGGCCGGAATTGCAGGGAGGTCAGCCCGCTGCCGTGCAGTGCGACATCGGCATAGGCCGAGCCCGGTGTGAGATCCTGCCGCACCATGAGGATCGCCTTGCGATGTTCCACCGCGCCCTTGCCCAGGAAGTGGACGTCGGCGGTCAGCGTGACGTCGCCCGTCACCCGCTTCCAGGCGAAGTAGAAGGCATCCTGCGCGGCCCAGATATTCGCGCCACCACCGGTGACCTTGTATTCGCCCGCCCCGGCATCGTATTCGATGGCGCCGGCCTTGGGCGTGATCCCCAAGTCTCCGTGCCCTTCGAACAGGCCGACTGGCGCGGTCCCCGATTGCGCCGCGAGCAGCGCGGCAGTTCCCAGCACAATCCCGATGATCTTCATTGACCTCTCCCTTGGCGGCTTCTGAACCGGAAGGTACACGTTAGCAAAATGCGGGAGAGTAGGGCAGGCCACGTCGGCCTGCCCAGGTGAGACGCCGGAAACTAGACTTTCTCGGGAACCACGAACGGCTTGCGATAGTTGCGAGTGAACATCCGGTTCGCTTCTTCATCGCCCTTCGCGGTCATGGTGGCCGGGTCGAAATGGATCGTGCGGCCGAGGCGGTAGGAAACGTTCGCCAGGTGCACCAGCACGGTGGAGGCCGCGCCCTCTTCGATCTCGGCGTTGAGGTGCTCGCGCTTCCGGCTGCGGACGGCTTCGATGAAATTCAGATAGTGGTCGCCGCCTTCGCGCGCCTCGGGTCCGGGCGTCTGATCTTTCCCCATCCAAGTCTTGTAGGACATGTAGCTGTCCACTGCCAGGTAGCCCTTCGACCCGTAGAACAGGTCGCCGATGGCGTTGTTGCCGCGCTCGTGGACGGTGGCCTCGCCGTTCGTCATCCAGTGGCGGACTTCGAACTCCATCATCTTGCGCTTGCCGTTCTCGTCGAACTCGAAGGCGCAGTTTAGCGTGTTGGGCGTCTCCTGGTCGTCGTCGAACATGAAGTGGCCGCCGATGGCGCTCACCTTCACCGGGTACTTCACGCCCAGGCCCCAGCGCGCGATATCCACCTGGTGGATGCCCTGGTTGCCCAGATCGCCGTTGCCCGTGTCCCAGAACCAGTGCCACTTGTAATGGAAGCGGTTCTGCGTGAACTGGTGCATGGGCGAGGGGCCGGTCCAGAGATCGTAATCGACGCCGGCGGGCACCGGCTCCGGCGAAGCGTGGCCAATGGTGTCGCGCCACTTGTAGCACAGGCCGCGCGCCAGGTAGACATCGCCCAGGAATCCGTCGCGCATCTTCTGCACCGCTTCCTGCACGGCCTTCGACGAGCGGATCTGGCTGCCCTGCTGCACCATGCGGTTATACTTTCGGGCGGCAGCCACGATCTGCTTGGCCTCGAAAATATTGTGAGAGCACGGCTTCTCCACGTAGACGTCCTTGCCCGCCTGGCACGCCCAGATGGCGATCAAGGTGTGCCAGTGGTTCGGCGTCGAAATCGAAACCGCGTCGATATCTTTGTTCTCGAGCAGCTTGCGAATGTCTTTGTAAGTCTGGGGCTTCGGCTTATTCAAACGTTCGAGCTGCTTCAACCCGTTAGCGATGTGCGAGTCGTCTACATCGCAGATCGCCGCAATCTCAACGTTATCGAGCTTGCTGTACCCGCCGATGTGGTCTTTGCCGCGGCCGCCGATACCGACACAGGCCACGCGCACTCTGTCGTTGGGGCTGCCGAACGCGCTGGAGGCGGCGCCAAGAGCCGCCGCGGAACTTATTAAAAAGTGTCTACGGTCCACTTCGATCTCCTGTACTCCCGGTAACCGGAATGCTCTGGCGCTCGCGCAAGCGTTACCGATAATCGGCTTCACCTTATCACATTCACAGGCTGGCCCGCCAGAAACGCCGTGATGTTCCCTACGGCCTGATCCATTAACCGCCCGCGCGCTTCCCGTGTGGCCCATGCGACATGCGGAGTGACCAGGCAATTGCGCGCCGAAAGCAGCGGATTGGCGTCTTCCGGCGGCTCGACCGAGAGTACATCGACCGCCGCACCAGCGATACGGCCTTCATTGAGCGCATCTGCGAGATCCTGGTCGACGACGAGCGGACCGCGCGACGTGTTGATCAGGAATGCCGAAGGTTTCATCTGGGCGAGACTTCGCGAATTAATCATCCCGCGCGTCTCCGGAAAGAGTGGCGCGTGCAGGCTCACGACGTCAGACTCGCGTAACACTTCTTCGACTGTCCCCCAGCGAAACCCCGGCCATTCGGGTGCATTGCCCTGGTAAGTGTCGCTCGCGATCACCCGCATTCCGAGGGCGTCCGCAATCTTGCCGGTCTGCCGGCCGATCCGGCCGAAGCCCACGATCCCCATCGTCTTGCCCGCCAGCTCGACCAGGGGGGCCTTCCAGAAGCACCAATCGGCGCTGCGTGACCATTCGCCCGCACGTACTCCCTCCGAATGCAGGTACACGTGGTGACAAAGCTCCAGCAGCAGGGCGAAGACGAACTGCGCTACCGAATCGGTGCCGTAAGTCGGAATATTCGTGACCACGATGCCGCGCCGATTGGCGGCTTCCACATCGACAATGTTGTAGCCGGTCGCCAATACGCCGATGTATTTGAGGGCCTTCAACTGCTCGAGAACATACCCGGGAAGCGGCGTCTTATTCGTCAGGATGATCTCGGCGTCCCGCGCACGCTCGACGACCTCATTGGCGCGCGTGCGGTCAAATACGCGCAGATCGCCTAAGGCCCTCAGGCGGTCCCAGGAGAGGTCACCAGGATTCAGACAGTATCCGTCGAGCACCGTGATATTGCGCATGATCTCAGGCGATCATAGCATCCGGCGCCCGTGCGCTACGCCCCGATCGTCAGCACAGCACGGAAGCGCGCTTTGCCGCTGATCATGCGCTCGTAAGCCTCGGCCGCGCGTTCCAGCGGATAGACTTCGTTCATCGAGCGGACGCCGGAAAGCACGCTGAAGGCGAGGGTATCCTGCGAGTCGATCGAGACGCCGGAGTACCAGCCGTTGATCGACCGGCAGCCGGTGAGCAGCGTCACAGGCGACGCCTCGAATCCGCCCGCCGCACCCAGAACCATCAACACACCGAATGGCGCGAGGCCCGATTGAGTGGCGGCCATCGCCTCGCCGCTCGTCGCGGTCGCGAGCACGACGTTCGCTCCGCCCATCTTCGCCAGCGCAGCGCCGGAATCTTCCGCCTGGCTGTCGATGTACCCAACTGCACCCAGTTGGCGAGCCAGGGCCTCCTTATCTTTACCGCGCGCGATTCCGACAGTTCGGAAGCCCATCTTCGCCGAATACTGCACGCCCAGATGGCCGAGCCCGCCCAGGCCCAGGACCGCCACCAGGTCACCCGCACGGGCACCGCTATTGCGCAGGGCGTTGAACGTCGTAACCCCGGCGCACATCAGCGGTGCGGCGTCGGCGGACTTCAACTCTTCGGGCACCACAGCCAACGCGTCGAAAGGCGCCACCATGTATTCTGCATACCCGCCGTCGGCCGTCAGGCCCGTCACTTTCGTTTCCGTCTGGCAGGCGAAAAATTCGCCGCGGCGGCAGGCATCACAGTAACGGCAGCTCCCACCATGCCAACCCACGCCCACACGCTGTCCGACCTTCCACCGCGGCACTTCTTTGCCGATGGAATCGATGACGCCAATTACTTCATGGCCCGGCACGCGCGGATACTGAATGCCCGGTATGAGGCCGTCCTTCACCATCGAATCGCTGTGGCATACGCCGCAGGCCTGCACCTTGATCCGTACCTCTTGTGGCCCGGGCTCGGGAATCTCTCGCTCGACCAGCTCCAGAGGTCCTTTGGCTTTGGACACCTGGACAGCACGCATTTTCGGCATGGGTTCCTCCAGTTCTGATTCTGGCACGCGACCATCAGCCCTTGATCACAGCCATCGGTCGAAGACGTGCTACTTTACGCGCGAGCCCGGCATTGTGTACGACTTCGATCACTTCGTCGACGTTCTTGTACGCCTCGGGCAGCTCTTCGAGAATGCCGTCGCGGGTTTCGCTGCGCACCAGGATGCCGCGCTCTTCGAGCTTGCGCTGCTCGTCGCGGGCATTCTTACCCTTTTTCGCAGCCGTGCGGCTCATCAGCCTGCCGGCCCCGTGGCAAACACTGCCGAAAGTCTCCCGCATCGCACCCTCGCTTCCGGCGAGCACCCAGGAGGCCGTCCCCATGCTGCCCGGCACGAACACAGGCTGCCCGACTGCGCGATAGTCCGCGGGAATCTCGCGATGGCCCGGCGGAAACGCGCGCGTGGCGCCCTTGCGGTGCACCAGCACGTCGCGCTCTCGGCCTTCGACCTCGTACCGCTCGCGCTTGGCGATGTTATGGCAGACATCGTAAATCAGGTCCAGCCGCACGGCATCGCCGAAGACGCGGCGGACCGCGCCGCGCAGAAAGTGCAGGATGCCCTGGCGGTTGGCCCAGGCAAAATTCGCCGCCGCCCGCATGGCTGCCAGGTAGCGCTCGCCCTCCCCGGAATGAATCGGCCCGCAAGCCAGCTGGCGATCCGGCAGTTGGATGCCGTACTTCGCCATCGTCTGGTTCATGATCGACACGTAGTCCGTGCAGACCTGGTGGCCGAGTCCTCGGGAACCCGAATGAATCAGCACCACGACCTGTCCGGTTGAAATTCCGAACGCGCGCGCAGCCGCCTCATCCTCCACTTCTTCCACATATTGAATCTCCAGGAAGTGGTTCCCACTGCCCAGCGTCCCGATCTGCGGCATTCCCCGCTCGCGTGCCCGTTCCGAAACCGCTTTGGGATCGGCGCCTTCGAGCGCACCGCCCGCTTCGGCGAACTCCGCGTCGCGCTCCTCGCCGTAGCCGTTTTTGACCATCCAGCGGGCGCCGTCGACGAGAATTCGCTCCAGGTCGCGCGGCCCGATTTTGATAAAGCCAGAGCCGCCCGCGCCGCACGGCACATCACGAAAGACCTGGTCCATCAGTTGCTTGAGCCGTGCCCGAACTTCGGCCTCGCGCAGTGTGGACCGCACCAATCGCACGCCGCAATTGATATCGAACCCGACGCCGCCAGGCGAAACGACGCCCGCGTCCCAATCGAGTGCCGCCACGCCGCCGATCGGAAAACCGTAGCCCTGGTGGATATCCGGCATCGCCAAACTGGGCCCGACGATGCCCGGCAAAGTCGCCACGTTCATCGCCTGCTGGAGCGAAAGGTCCTTGCGGATCTGCTCCATCAGCGCGTGGCTCGCGTACACCACCACGTCGGTACGCATGCCCCGCGACTGGTCTCGCGGAATGCGGTGCCGCAATCCGTCGCGGCACTCGATCGTCACTTCAGACATCCAGATACACTTCCGCGACCCAGACGCCCCCGTGCAACTCCACCTTGAGTTGGTGATAGGTCACGGCTTTGATTCCTATTTTGGCAAGATGCCGTTCCGGGTCGCGCGGTTCTCCGATGCCAATCGCACGGATCGAACCTTCTTCCAGATCCATCACGCGGAAATCGTGAAAAGCCACTCGCTTCGTGTCGTACCAGTACAAGACTTCACCGAGCCAATCCACCATCAGCGACTCGCGATCGCCGCTCACCACCGACAGGGGAAACCCCTGCCTGGGCCGCGCAGATGCCGGATCTCCGGTGATCGAAAGCATAGCCAAGGCCGCGTGTACATAGAGCGCCGGCAAAGTGTCCGCAAAGGCACGAAACCCGATGTCCGCCGGATGCTCCAGAATCTCGAAGAACGGCTCAGCCATACTTCATAGTAGATCCCACGACTTAGCGGACCCATCGTACACTGTGTATTCATGGCAATTCCGTTTCGCCATTCCACGTGCAATGAGGCTTTCGAGAAATGGACATTTGCGGACGCCTGTAAGGCCGTTCGCAAGGCCGGCTATACCGGCATTGAAATCGCGCCGTTCACGCTCGCTGAACGCCCCGCGGATGTCGACGCCGCGCGTCGCCGGGAGTGCCGCGACATCATGGAGTCCGAGGGCCTCACCTTCGTCGGATTGCACTGGCTGATGGTCAGCCCGAGGGCCTTGCATGTAACCACACCGGACACCGGAGCGCGGCGCCAGGGTTGGGAGCATATCGGTCAACTGATCGACCTGTGCGCCGACCTCGGCCCGAACGGAGTCATGGTCTTCGGTTCACCCAAGCAGCGCTCCACCACCGGCGGAGCTACGAGCGAAGAGGCCACGCGTTATTTTGTGGAAGGCCTTGCGGGCGTCGCGCCGCATGCCTGTAGCCGAGGCGTCACCATTCTCGTTGAGGCGCTGCCTGCGAATCAGGCGGACGTGGTCCTGACTCTCGAAGAGGCCGCCGGCATCGTTCGCGAACTGGCGAGCCCGGCCATCCGCACCATGTTCGACGTCCACAACGCGATCGATGAAACTGAGCCGCACGCCACGCTCATCGAGCGCTATTTCGACGTCATCCGCCACGTGCATGTCAACGAACTCGATGGCTCGCACTGCGGCGCCGGAGACTACGATTACAAACCGGTCTTCGCCGCGCTGCGCCGCCTCGGCTACCGCGGCTGGATTTCGCTCGAAGCTTTCGACTTCTCTTACGGAGCCGAAGAACTGGTTACCGCCTCGCTGCGCCATCTCGAATCCGAAATCGCCAAACTGTCATGAGCCACTACGTCGTCACCGGAGGAGCCGGCTTTATCGGTTCCGCCATCGTCCGCAGCCTGCTGCGCGAAGGAGCGCGCAAGGTCGTCGTCATCGATAATCTCCTGACCGGCCGGGAGCAGAATCTCGAAGAGGTACAAAAATCGGTCGATTTTCAACACGCCGATATCTGCGACTACGAAGAGATCGCCCCGTTGATTCGCGGGGCAGCCGTGGTCTTTCACGAGGCCGCCATCCCTTCGGTGCCGCGTTCGATCGACGATCCCGTTCCTTCACACGAGGTCAACATCGACGGCACCTTCAACGTGCTGCGCGCCGCGCACGAAGGCAAAGCCGGACGCGTGGTCTATGCCGCGTCATCATCCGCCTATGGCGATACCGAGGTGCTCCCCAAAGTGGAGTCCATGAACCCCTTGCCGAAGTCGCCTTACGCCTTGCAGAAACTCGTGGGTGAGTATTACGCCAACATATTCACGGGCGTATACGGCCTGGAGACGGTGTGCCTGCGCTACTTCAATGTCTATGGGCCGCGCCAGGATCCTTCCAGCACTTACTCGGGCGTGCTCTCCATCTTTATGAAGTGCGCGCTCCAGGGCTGCCCGCCGACCATCTTCGGCGACGGCGAACAATCCCGCGATTTCACCTATGTCGAGGATGTCGCCGAATTGAACCTGAAAGCAGCGCGCGCCGCCAATGTCTCCGGCCATATCTACAATGCCGGCAACGGCGGACGCGTCACGCTCAACCAGGCGTGGGCTCTAGTGCAGAAGATCGCGGGAATCGCGATCCCCGCGCAGTACGGCCCTCCCCGAGCGGGCGATGTGCGCGATTCCCAGGCGGACACGACTCTCGCGGTCCGCGACCTGGGCCTCGCGCCGCGCTTCAGCTTCGAAGAAGGGATGCGGCGGACCTTCGAGTGGTATCGCGCCAGCGCGTGAGCCTTACTGCTTCTTGACCGGCGTCTCTTTCAACTTATCTTCGGGAATATCCGTGGAATCGAACGTGATGTTGGATTCCGTTCCGAACTTACGATAAGAGACGTAACTGACTTCGTTCCATGAGGCCAGCCGCCCTTCGCGGGAGCGGATGCTCGAATGCAGCGGCAGCAGGTATTGCTGGCCGGAAATCTCGCCCATGTCGTAGTCGAGCATCACGGTAACGTTCTGCACCGGAAAATCGGCGGGAATCCCTTCAGTCTCCATCTTGATCCGCATCACCATGTGGGTGGTCTGGTCGACCAACACTTCGCCGTGCGTGCGGGTCGTGATCTCGCGTTTCGAATCCTGGTGCTTAATGCTGTACATCGCCTCGCCGGTGTGGAACGAGAAGACCATCGCCCTCTGGCGGCGCAGCGTGGCCCATCGCGCCCATTGGAATTCGGTGTGGATCTCCGGGGCGAAGATGGAGTGCAGAATGCTGCCGAATTCTCCCGAGGAAGTGGCGCCGCCCAACTGGTCATGATCCACCGGCTTGGTCAACGGGCTGTCATTCACCATGATGACCTTGTAGCTCTCCTTGTGCTCGAAGAAGCTCAAGTGCTCGAGAATCGTATCGGTCACGTGCCAGTCGCCAGCACCGGTCGGGTCGATCCGCCGCTTCGTCACCTGCGTGCAGAGGTAGTTCGGCAGATTGTCCGTGTAATTGAGCGCATTCTCCCGCACTTCGGCGAGAATATCCTTCTGCATTTGCTCCGAAGGGGGCGGAAACTCCACCGAGGTGATGTGCACCGGCTCCGGCGGCAGGGCGGCAGAGAGCTGGCTCACGTGCTTCAACGCCTCCACCGTCTTCGGACCCGCACCATCGCGCTGCAACTCCGATATGACGCTGTCGTCCAGCCGGTACTTCAGGCGGATGCCTTCGACAGCCGCTGCCACCTGCTTATCCGGAGCCTTCTGGGCGATTGCCTGCTTCACGAAGCCGGTCAGGTCTTCGACACTTCTTCGCACCTGCGCCAACCCTGCCGCTGAAACCAGCACCAGCAGGCACAAAATCCGCACCTTCGCCATATCTATATGTTAGGCGTCCGGCAAGCCGCCTGGGTTTCGGCTGCGATACCCTGGGGGACATGCTGACCGATTCCGGACGCCGTCAGTTGGACGAGCAGGGATACCTGTTACTGCCGGGCGTGATGGATGCCGATCTGCTCGCGCGCGCCCGCGGCCGCATTGACGAGCTCTTCGCCGAGGAAGGCGATGCCGCCGGCTCCGAATTCAAGCGGGAACCGGGAGCGCGCCGCCTGGCGAATCTGGTCAACAAAGGCCGCCTCTTCGAAGAGATCATCCTCACGCCCGCGGTGCTGGAATGCATGGCCCAGGTTCTGGGCCCGCGCTTCAAACTGAGCAGCCTCAACGCGCGCTCGACCGACCCCCATAGCGAGGCCGACCAACCCCTCCATGCCGACAGCGGCGCCCTCCCCGACAGTTCCGGGTACTGGGTTTGCAACTCCGTCTGGCTGCTTGACGATTTCACTCCCGAAAACGGCGCCACCCGCATGGTCCCCGGTTCGCACCGCCGGCATCGCCTGCCGCCGCCCGAAATGTACGAGGCGCATCCCGAGCAGCAGCTTGCACTCGGCAAGGCAGGCGACGTGGTCGTGATGAACGCCCACATGTGGCACGGCGGCACCGCCAACCGGACCAGTGCTCCGCGGCGCGCCATGCACGTCTACTACACCCGCTGGGACAAGCCGCAGCAGCAGTGGCAGAAGCGCTGGCTCAGCGAAGAGGTCCAGGCCCGCCTGAGCCCCGAGGCACGCCGCATCCTGGCCCTGGACGACCCGCTCAATGACGAACTCTGCGCCGCCGGAAGCGGGAAAAGCGGCTTCATGAAGTGAAGGACACGCCGACTACAGCATCAACTGTCCGCCGTTGACCTCGAGCGTCTCGCCCACCACGAAGCTCGCCGCATCCGACGCCAGAAACGCGATCGCCATCGCACACTCCATCGACGTGCCCACCCGCCCGAGCGGGATGCCCTTCACGAAGTTCGCAATCATCTCGGGCGTCGAGAATACTTCGTGGAACGGCGTATCGATCACGCCTGGCGACACCGCATTCACCCGGACGCCATACGGCGCCAGTTCCTTCGCCAGCGACTTGGTGAATGTGATCAGCCCGCCTTTCGCGGTCGAGTACGGACCTGCTCCCACGCCGCCGCCGTTGCGCCCGGCAATCGACACTACGTTCACGATCGTCCCGCGCTTCCGCTCCACCATCGAGGGCATTACGGCCTGCGCGCACACCATGGCCGACTTGAGATTAAGGTCCATGACATCGTCCCAGATCTCTTCGGTGATCTCGCGGACCGGCACCCGCTTGACCAGCGATCCGGCATTGTTGATCAGGATGTCGATCGTTCCCAACTCGGCCACCGTGCGATCCACCAGCGCCCGTGCTTCCGCCGCTTTCCGGACATCCGAACGGATCGCGACCGCCGTTCCGCCGCCCTTCGCGATGCCGTCCCGGACCGCCGTCGCGCCTGCCTCGTTGTGGAAGTAGCCGATCGCCACCTTCGCCCCGAGGTCGGCCAACACCTCCGCGGTAGCGGCCCCGATTCCCGATGAAGCGCCCGTGACGAGCGCCGTCTTGCCCGTGAGATCCAGATAGTTCCGCATGAGCTATCAGGATAGCGCTCCAACCGTACGCTATACTGAGCCCTTTCATGGGCCGGTGGAAAGTAGCGATTGCCGTGGTGCTTCTGGTGCTCTTCGCCGGGGCCTCGGCATGGGCTTTGTGGAGCTACCGCCGCGCCGATCGCGAAACTCTCGATCTCGACGACCAGGCGCGCCGACTCGCTCCCGGCCTGTTCGTGCGGCTCTCCGCCGGCGTCACTCATTATCAGGCAGCCCGACCGGACGATGGCGTTCCGCTCCTGCTCGTTCCCGGATTCTCCGTCCCCTATACCGTCTGGGACCCTACCTTTTGGGGACTCGCCAATTCCGACATCGGCGTGATCCGCTACGACCTCTACGGCCGCGGCTGGTCCGACCGCCCCGAAGCGGCCTACGGTGCCGCTCTCTACGACCGCCAACTTCTCGACCTGATCGACGCCCTGCATCTGCCGCAAATCGATATCGCCGGACTCTCCATGGGCGGCCCGATCGCGGCCACCTTCGCCAACCGCCACCCGGAACGCGTGCGACGCGTCCTCCTGTTCGACCCCGGCTACTGGACCGGAGGCGGCCCGCCGTTCTGGCTGCGCACGCCGATCCTTGGCGAATACATTATGGCGGTGAACGTCGCGCCTAATCTTCCGCAAGAGCAGTGGGCCGATTTCGCGCACCCGGAGCGTTTTCCGGATTATCTCGTTCCGTATCACAAGCAGATGCAATACAGCGGCTACCGTCGCGCACTCCTGCGCACGCTGCGCAACTATCTCTCGCAGGACGTCACCGGGGAGTACGCAGCCTTAGGCCGCGGCGGCAAACCGGTGCTCCTCGTCTGGGGCAAGGCCGATCGCGACGTGCCATTCGCTCTGAGCGATCGGGTGCGGCACGCCATTCCTCAGGCCGAATTTCACGCCATCGACGACGCCGCCCACATCCCACACTACGAACATCCGGAGGTCGTTAACCCGATCGTGATCGACTTTCTTCGTAGGCCCTGATGGCCCCTTAGCGAACGATTCCCACGTGCGCGGCGTCGAGATTGTAGCCTTCGTCTTTGGCCGTGGCGATGGCGACCGCCCGCAGCGCCTCGTCGTTCGAATCGCGGTCCTGTTTGGGGCACGGGCGCCGGATCACCTCCGCGCCTACCTGGATGACCACCTGCCAATGTTTCTTGGCGGAGTTCCATTCCACTTTGGCTTCGCTTGCCGATACCATAGTTGCCGCCTTCCTGTCATAAGATTACATAGGAATCCGATGAAGCGGAAGCTCTTCTTATTGCTCTTTTCCGGCGTTCTCGCCGGACTGGCCCAAACCGGGCCGGCCGCCTATGACCTGGTGGTCTACGGCGCGACCGCCGGCGGCGTGATGACTGCCGTCTATGGCGCGCGTTCCGGCCTGAAGGTGGCCCTCCTTGAACCCGGCAAGTACGTGGGCGGCATGGTCTCGGGAGGCCTCTCCCACACCGACGTGGGCCGGCGCGAGGTGATCGGCGGCGCAGCGCTCGAATTCTACTGGCGAGCCGGCCACCACTACGCTCTGCCGCAATACCTGCAGGACATCGCCTGGTACGTCGAACCGAAGGTGGCCGAGCAGATTTTTCGTGAGATGCTCGACGAGGCAGGCGTCACCCTCCTCTACGGACGCCGCCTTCGCGAAAAGGACGGCGTCCGCAAGCAGAACGGCCGGCTGGTCTCCATCGCCATGGAAAACGGAGAGCAGTACGCCGCTAAGGTCTTTGCCGACGCCACCTACGAAGGCGACCTGATGGCGCAATCCGGCGTCACGTTCGCCTGGGGACGCGAAGGCTCCTCGCAATACGGCGAATCGCTGGC
Source organism: Terriglobia bacterium (assembly GCA_963796675.1). GTDB lineage: Bacteria > Acidobacteriota > Terriglobia > Bryobacterales > Bryobacteraceae > CAWCDJ01. Next base: position 285,595 of record CAWCMS010000002.1, on the reverse strand, counting down.
CGGAGTCCGCGGCGAGACGCCCAAGCACCAGTTCCTGATCGACATCTCCCCCTATGGCGAAGGCCACAAGCTGCTGCCCGAAATCTCAAGCACTCCAGCCGGAGAAGCGGGCTCGGCCGACCGCAAAGTGCAGGCCTACAACTTCCGCATGATTTTTTCGCACGACCCCGCCAACCAGGTGCCCTACCCCAAGCCGGCGCACTACGACCCCGTGCGGTTCGAACTTGCCGCCCGCATCTTCTCCGGCATGGAAAAGAAGCTCGGGCGCTCGCTCCGGATGGGCGAAGTTCTCTCCATCGGCCCGATTCCCAACGAGAAGGCCGACATCAACAACAACGGCCCATTCTCGACCGACTACATCGGCAAGAGCTGGGACTACCCGAACGCCTCCTACGAGCGCCGCGCCGCCATCTGGCGCGACCACGAAGAGTACACCAAGGAGTACATGTGGTTCCTGGCGCACGACCCGCGCGTCTCGCCGGCGCTGCAGAAAGAGGTCAACTCCTGGGGTCTGGCCAAGGACGAATTCACCGATAACGGCAACTTCCCGGACCAACTCTACATCCGCGAAGCGCGCCGCCTGGTGGGCGAATACGTCATGACCCAGCGCGACATCCAGACCGATCTCACCAAGCCCGACCCCATCGGCATGGGCTCCTACAACAGCGATTCGCACAACGTGGAGCGCATCGTGAATGCCCAGGGCTTCGTCCGCAACGAGGGCGATATGCAGGTGCCGGTCGAGCCGTACCAGATTCCGTACCGCGTCATGCTACCGAAGCGAGCCGAGGCGGAGAACCTGCTGGTGCCGGTCTGTTTTTCGGCGAGCCACGTGGCCTACAGCACGCTGCGCATGGAGCCGCAGTACATGATCATCGGCCAGGCCGCCGGAGTCGCCGCCGCCATGGCGATTCGCGCCGGCAGTGCGGTACAGGCGATCGATACGGCCGCGCTCACCCGCACGCTGGTCGATCAGGGAGCGATCCTGGAGTACGCACCGTCGCTGCAATTGCGCGCGATTTCGAAATTCCACCGCTAGCGCTGAGGCGCTTGGACGGTGATCGCTCAGGCGATTGCCGGGGCAGCCTTTCTCCTTGCCGCGACCGAAGACCGCTTCGTCCTCGTCCTACTGGAGTCGGCGGCCATCGGCGCGCGGCGACGTCCGATCGCGGCACGCTGCCGCTTCGGAGTGACCGTATCTTCGCCCCGTTTTTCCAAACGGCCGTAAAACGTTTCGAGTCCGCTCCGCAGCTTCGTCAAGGCGCCGCCGACCGCTTGTCTCACCGTTTGCGCCCGATCCGTGGCGGTCAAAGGCCGATGCCGGGCGGGACGGGCCTCGACCATGCAACGCTTGTCGTTGACACCGAACTTGCGGCTATTGACGTCGCTGAGGTGGACCTCTACTCGAGTGAGTTTGCTGCCATACTTCCTCAGAAACCGATTGACTTCGCCTCGAACATACTGGATCACTCGCGTGTCCACGGCCACGTTCTTGTCGCTATTGATTTGAATCCGCATGCCTTCCTCGGTTCCCGCCTTCCCTGAGGCGGCCCAAAAAACTTACTGGAGGCTTGATTCGAGGCTGGAATCGACGATTCCATTTGTGGGGTGAATTTTCTCTTACGCGCCGGCTGACGAATGCGGCCCCTAATTCCCGCTCGGCTTTTCCACGTGGTCGATGACGATCACTTCCACAGGCCCCTTTTGGCCTTTCAGTTCCAGGCCAAGTTGCTTGCGGACGGCCTCGAAGATGGTGGGGCCCGAGGTATCCGGATCCTCGCCGTTGATCTTCCCGCCTTCGGGAAATCCGGGAGGCAGATCGCGCGTGTATTCCAGATTGAAATCGTAGCTGCCCGCGAGATTGGTCAAGTCCACCACTGGCCGATCCAACACCGTCGCCAGGCGATACGCCACATAATCCATGGGAGCGCAGGTGGCTTTCAGCTTCATGTGCAGGAACCTGGTCTGTTGCATTTCGATCCATGGCTCGCCCGCGTTTGCCGCTTCGTGCGGCGTCAGTTTCGGTCCACCCTTATCCACCGTGAGGGCGTACATCGCCATCGGTCTTTTTTCCTGGTGAAACTTCAATTGCAGACGCTCCACCAGCAGGTTCACCAACATCACATGCAGCTCATCGGCGGTGGAAGGCTTCTCGGCCTTGGCTTCCATATCGAAACGATCGGTCCTTAGCCATTCCGGCCCGCCGACGATTTGATCGGCCTTCACCCGATACGCCACCTGGAGCATCACATTGATGGGGCAGTTCGAGGCGACATACCGCTGTCCGCCGGGCGCCGGACGGATTCCGCCGCCACGCCCTTGGCCCTGGCCGGAGCTGGGCTTGAACGAAGCTACATCAAACTGCAGATCGGGTGGAATCTTGGCCGGGACTTGCGCCAGTAGCGGAACTGCGACCAGAACACAGACGGCACTGCGAAGCATCGTCGTTCGATTATGTCACGCCCGCGTGCCGATGATTTTCGCCAACTTTTCCGTCAGCAGTTCCTGCTCCCGTCGATTTTCGGTCATTGCAATGGCGCGTTCGATCTCTCTGCGAGCCTCCGCGAGCCTGCCCAGTTTCATCAGCAGGTCTCCACGAACGGCGGGAAACAGGTGGTAGCCCGTCAGGGCAGATTCGAGACCATCCAGCGCATCGAGCCCGGCGGATGGGCCTTGCGCCATCCCTATGGCCACCGCCCGATTTAGCGCCACGATGGGCGACGGCGAGATTTCGAGCAGAGCATCGTAAAGGAGCACGATGCGCTCCCAGTCCGTCTCCTCGGCGATGACTGCTCGCGCGTGACAAGCGGCGATCGCCGCCTGCAGAGCGTAGCTGCCCGCGCCGCCACCCAGCCGTTGCGCCTGCTCGAGCGCGGCCATCCCTCGCTGGATCTGTGCGTAGTCCCACCGGGAACGGTCCTGTTCCAACAGGAGAACGGCTTCTCCTTTCGGTCCCCGGCGCGCCGCTGTACGCGACGCCTGTAGTTCCATCAGAGCCAGAAGACCATGGACTTCGGACTCACCGGGAAGAAGTTCCACGAGCATGCGCCCGAGCCGCAACGCTTCATCGCAGAGCTCTGCCCGCATCCATTCATCGCCGGATGTCGCCGTATATCCCTCGTTAAAGATCAAGTAGACCACCGAGAGCACGGACGCAACCCGCTGGCGCAACTCGTTCCCACGCGGAGTCTCAAAAGGAACGTGGGCTTCGGAGAGAGTCCTCTTGGCGCGGAAGATGCGCTGGCCCAGAGTCTTCTCGGGCGCCAGAAAGGCTCGGGCAATCTCGGCCGTAGTGAGGCCGCAAACCAGACGCAACGTCAGTGCGATCCGCCCCTCCACCGCGAGAACCGGATGGCAGGCGGTGAAGATCAGGCGCAGGACGTCATCATCGATGACCGCGTCGAGCGCCTGATCCATCGCCTGGGAGAGCTGCCGCTGTTGGAATTCCAGCTCCCGCGCAATTTCGTCGCTTTTTTGCTGGAGCATCCTCCCGCGGCGCAAATGGTCGATCGCGCGCCGCCTGGCGACCGTCATCAGCCACGCGGCGGGTTTTTCCGGAATGCCTTCCTCAGGCCATTGCTCCAGAGCCGCGACGAGCGCTTCCTGGGCCAGTTCCTCCGCCATGCCGAGATCTCGCGTGACGCAGGCGATCGCTGCGATCAGGCGTGTGGATTCGATCTTCCACACGGCCTCGATCGTCCTGTGAATGTCACTCACTGCCGGGAGCGGGTCGCGTTCGGCAAATCCGCGAATCCTTCCGCCGCCTTCTGCACATCCTCGGGGAAATCGCTCATCTCGTGGATCTGGCGAACTTCGATGATCTCGTTGTTGGACATCGGCGCTCGTTTCGCCCATTCGATCGCTTCTTCCTGCGAGCGCACCTGAATGATCCAGTAGCCGCCGATCACCTCCTTGGCCTCAGGGAACGGTCCATCGGTAACCGTAGCCTTGCCATCCGTGTAAGAAATGCGTGCCCCGGTGGAAGGGGGAAACAGTCCATCGAGTGCGAGCAGGACGCCCGCCTTTTGCAGGCCCTTGTTGTATTCCATCATCTTGGCCACTGCCTCCGCGCTCGGGACTGCATCCGGACCTGCCTTTTCATACCCTTTGGGGATCACGATCATCATAAAACGCATGGATACCTCTCCTCGTCCTCGATTCCAGCCAAATTGGCTGTTCTATTAACACGTCGAATCAGATCCACCCGTTTCTACAATTGCACGATACCGAATATCCGGTCGTTTGGAAGCGGCTGCTGCCTCAGGTCAGCACCAAGCTCGGGTTAAGATGATGAGGCGTGAACCTTCCGGTCAATCCGCCCGTTCTGCCGATGTTGGCGAAACGCATCGACGCGCTGCCGACGGGCGATGCATTCATTTTCGAACCCAAATGGGACGGCTTTCGCGCCCTGGTATTCAAGGATGGCAACGAAATCGAAATCCAGAGCCGGGAAGAGAAGCCGCTGAACCGCTACTTTCCCGAACTTTTGGGTCCGCTCACCGAGCGGTTGCCGGCTCGCTGCGTGCTCGATGGCGAAATCGTCATCGCCACCAGTCACGGCCTCGATTTCGATTCTCTGCAGCTACGGCTGCATCCGGCCGCCTCGCGTGTGAAGCTGCTTTCGAAACAGATGCCGGCTTCGATTGTGTTCTTCGATCTGCTGGCCGAAGAACAAAGCGATTGGCGAGGTCGTCCCTTCGAGGAGCGGCGGGCGGAGTTAGAGAGAATCCTGGCGGATGCGGAGCCGCCTCTCCACCTGACGCCCGCGACGCGCAACCGGGACGTCGCCTCCGATTGGTTCCGCCGTTTCGAGGGCGCCGGGCTTGACGGAGTCATCGCGAAGCCGGTATCCGGAACCTACGAGCCGGATAAGCGGGTGATGTTCAAAGTGAAGCACGAGCGCGATTGCGATTGCGTGGTGGCCGGCTTCCGCTGGTATAAAGATGCCGAGAGGAAAGCGGTCGGTTCCCTGCTGCTCGGTCTCTATGACGATGCGGGCGCGCTGCAGCACGTCGGCGTGTGCGCCAGTTTCAGCGCGCAGAAGAGGCAGGAACTGGTGGAGTTCCTGGCGCCCTATCGCCGTGATGCGCTGGCGAATCATCCGTGGAAGGCATGGGCTGGTGGTGGCGAGGGCCAGCGGATGCCCGGCGCCCAGAGCCGTTGGAGCCAGGGCAAAGACCTTTCGTGGGAGCCTTTGCGGCCGGAACTGGTAGCAGAGGTCGCATACGAGCACATGCAGGGTCTGCGCTTCCGCCACATGGCGCATCTCCGGAGATGGCGCGCCGATAAGAGTCCGGAAGCGTGCACCTACTCTCAACTGGAAGTGGTGCCCCCGGAAGAGCTGTCGCGGATATTCGCGGCCGGCCGGTGAAGTCAGGTGCGTTTCGAAGCGCGCCGGCTGCGCCATTCGCGCGTCGGATCGTCATCCGGGTCGGGCGTCTCCTGAGAGGGGCGGATCTCTTCCGGCACATGCCGGAGGTTGACGCGAATGCGCGTCCACGTCGAAGAACGGCCGCGCATGGAGTCGACCAGCACGTCGTCGACCGCCAGTTTTTCCGCAGCTTTGGGATGCCGGACCTTCCAGCGCTCGAGGCCGTCCAATGCAGCGGCTTTATCGGGCGAATTGGCCACCGTGATCAGCGGCATCTTTTCGCGTGGCGGTTTTCTGGCGGCGGACTTTTTGCGCGAGGGGGCCACGCGCGGGGCCTCGCCTTCCATCTTGCGAAAATGCGGTGGCCACGGCGCATCCCCCAGACCCGCGGCTTCGTCATTGGCCGCCCGTTCGAGCAGCGGCTCGAGTGAACACGGGGATGCGTTCATGCCGGCGTGCGGATCACCGATGCTGCGAAAGCGTTCGGGCATCGTGAGGATGGTAAAGTCCGCGGGGTCGCACTGCGGAACTTCGCTCCATTCGAGTGGTGCGGAAACGCGGGCATCTTCCACCGGCCGCACGGAGTACGCGGAGCAGGTGGTGCGATCCTTGGCGTTCTGGTTGTAATCGAGAAATACGCCGTGGCGCTCCTCTTTCCACCATTTGGAACTGGCCAGCGCAGGCACGCGCCGCTCGACGGCACGCGACAGGGCAACAGCCGCGCGGCGTACTTCGGCGAACGTCCAGCGCGGATGAATGCGAATGTTGATGTGCATGCCGCGCGAACCGCTGGTCTTCGGCCAGCCGCGAAGTCCCAGTTCCTCGAGCAGCGCTTTCACTTCGAGCGCCACCGTGCGCACGTCCGCCCATGGCACGCCGGGGCCGGGGTCGAGATCGACGCGCAGTTCGTCAGGATGATCGAGATCGCCCGAGCGCACCGGATGAGGGTGCAACTCGATGCAGCCGAGGTTCACGATCCAGGCGAGGCCGGCGGCATCGTCCACCACCACCTCTTCCGCGGTGCGGCCGGAAGGAAACGAGAGAGTGACCGTGCGCAGCCAGGGCGGCAGATCTGCAGGCGCCCGCTTCTGGTAAAAGGCTTCGGCTTCCGCGCCGTTGACGAAGCGCTTCAACACGATGGGACGGTCCTCAATCCCATTCAGAGCGCCAGGGGCCACCGAGAGGTAATAGCGCACCAGGTCGAGTTTGGAGACCTGGATCTGTTTCGAGAAATAGAGCTTGTCGGGATGGCTGATGCGGACGTCTCGCCCGTCGATCGAAAGCAGTTCACTAGCAGCGTCCTTCTTCACTCCCACAGCTTATCGCGGAGCGAAACGATTGGCGAAATTACCCGCTCCTTCACGGTCGCGGCTCCGTGACATAGAGGCGCGACCGTAAGGGAGGCGTAGCCTCTCACACCACGTAAGGCTTCCGGTAAGCATCCCGCGTCAGCAGACGATTTGCCTCCGGATCGTTCACGAACTTCGGCCCTTCCGCCAGCGTCAGCTTGTGCCCGGAACGATAACTGATGTTCGCCAGGTGGCACAGCCCGGCACTCGGGAACGCGTTTCCGATTTCGTCGTGAAGCTCTTTGTAGTTCCGCGATTTGCAGGCGGCCAAAAAGTTCTGCATGTGGAGCGGGGTAGCGTCGCCGCCGCGGACGTGCTCGGGCGTCTCCACCATCACCAGTTCGTTGCTCTCGCCTTTGAATGCCTGGAATCCCTCGTCACTCATGGCGGCCCAGCCTTCGGTGCCGTAAAAGAGATTCCCAATCATGATGTTCATCGGAGGCGCATTCTTCGGCGCGGTAGCCGTTGGAGCAGACCCGGCGGGCGGCGCCACGGCACCTTCGGCCGGAGCTCCGCCGCGCCGCTTCACCGGGAAGCCTTCCGCGCCGGTGAGCAGGCCGCGCACCTCGAACACGATCTCGCGCCCGCCGTAATCGTAACTCGCCAGCAGCGTGTTGGGCGTCTCCTGATCGTCGGTGTAGGCATACTTTCCGCCTTGCGCGTGGGCCGTCTTCGGCCACAGCGGATCGCCCAGCGCCCAGCGGCAGATGCCGATCTCGTGGACTCCCTGGTTCCCGATATCGCCGTTCCCGGTGTCCCAGAACCAGTGCCAGTTATATTTGAACCGCAACTTGTTGAACGCACGCATCGGGGCAGGTCCAAGGAAAAGATCCCAATTCACGCCAGGAGGCGTCGCGCTATCGGGCTGATGGCCGATCGAGGCACGGCGCTTGAAGCAGAGTCCCTTAGCCAGGTAGACGTTGCCGATCAACCCTTCGTGGATTGCCTGCATGGCACGCATCTTGAACGGCGTGCTGCGATGCTGCGAACCGATCTGCAGCATGCGTTTGGTCTCTCGCGCCACAGCCAACATTTTCTCGCCTTCGTGAATGTTGTAGCAGGCCGGCTTTTCGCCATAGACATCCTTACCGGCCCGCATCGCCCAGATGGCCGCCAGTGCGTGCCAGTGATTCGGGGTCGCGATGGAAACCGCCTCGACGCTCGAATCCGCGAAGGCTTCGCGCATGTCTTCGAACTCTTTGGCCTTCTCGCCGGTATTCTTCAACAGGGTCGCCTGCGCGCGCTCGCGGGCCGCCTGATCGACGTCGCAAAGGCCGACCACCTTCGCTTCGTTCAGTCGGGAATAGATATTAAGGTGGTTGGAACCGCGGCCGCCCAGGCCGACAATGGCTACGTTGATTTTGTCATTCGCGCCCCAGACGCGCGTAGCCGCGGCCGCTGTCGCCGCTCCGAGAAAGAACCTGCGGGTAGTGGTATCAGACATCATGGTGCGAAGCTCCTTTGCGGGGCCATTATATCGCGGGGCAGTTACGGGCGGCGTCAGCGCCTTCGAGGAACTCGCTCTTTTGCCGGATCGACCACCAGCGCACCTCTTCGTGCGCTTCGATCAGCCTCGGCAGCCAGCGATGAATCGAGATCGGCGACTCGGGCCGCGGGGCCGCGGAGTACCGCAGCAGGTCCAGGGCCTCGCGCAATAGCCGGATGCATTCGCCGATCAGCGCCTCGCCGCCACCGAAGAGGTAGAGCGTGTCGGCAAGCTCGTCTTCTGACGATTGCAAAAACGATCGCGCTTCGAAGAAAGAGGCGATCCGCGTCATGGCATAAGACTCGCGGCCGGCCGCCCGATCTTCGCGCCAATCCGTAAGGTCATCGATAATCTGAAACCACAGCAGCAGGCGGTTCGCCATTTCCGAACAAGGCCCGATCAGGTCCGGGCGCCTCGCGTGCAGCCCGAGAGCCGCAACCAGCATGTGGAAGGGCGCACAGCGGCCCAACACGGAGCGCTCGAGCGCTTCCCCGAAGAGACCGGCCCGGCCCTCCGACGCATAGGCGTCCGCGAGTTCGCAGAATGCCGCGCGCGTCATCGGCCAGAACTTCGCGTCGCCGGCCAGTCCGGCAAAAATGGCGAGGCTATCCGTCATCAGGATGTTCGAGAGCGCGTCGGTTCCGGGGCCGCACGCTGGAGCCGGCCAATCGCCATCAATGCGGGAATCCTGCAGCCAGCAGTGCAGTTGCATCAGGTTCGACGCCAGCGAGGCACTCCCGACGACTTCGGCATCGCTGATCCCGAAGAATTCCGCGACAAACGGTGTGTACGGCTTGAGGATTCCCTGCCCCGGATCTTCGGAGAGCCAGGAGGAGCCGGACTGCGCCAGGGTCGTCCGGCTGGATTCCGGCAGCGTGGCCACGTACTCGTGAAGCCGCCGGTGCAGATCGCGGGAATATGCCGAGAATGCTTCGTGGTAGCCGGCGAAGGCGGCTGCCGCATTCAAACGCGATCGCAGTGGTTCAGCAGCCATGCTGGGGGCGAGGATCTAAACCGACAGAGTAGCCTAAGTGGCTGGGGTCCCATCCGTCATCCGGGTTCCAGAAATTGATGATTCCCGGATGCTCCAGACACTCGCGGAGGCGCCGGAGTTCGGCAGTACGGCCGTGCGTGGCGAAGTACTCCCGCATTCGAGCAGAAATAAGATCCGGCTGCAGTTCCCCGCCTCGCATCCCTCTCTCCTTTGTGATCCAAAGTATTGTACTATAGCCCCAAGCTACGGGATGCTACACAAACTCTTCTTGCTGCTGATTCTGCCCGCGGCTGTGAGCGCTGCCGGCCTTGCTCCCCATTGGCTAGACCGACAACCGATCCGTTTCGAGGAGAACCGCGGACAGGCATCCGCGGAATATCGCTACCTCGGCCGCACGCCGCAAGGTACGCTGGCCCTGGCTCCTTCCGGCATGGATCTCTTGCTCGCACGCCAGACCGTTCGTACCAGGCTCTCCGGCGCGAATCCGGATACCCACATGGAACCCTTCGACCCCCTGCCCGTCCGAACCAGCTATTTTCAAGGCGCGGACGCGCGCGAATGGAAGGCGGGGATCGCTAATTACGCGCGGATACGCTATCACGGCGTCTACCCTGGGATCGACCTCGTCTTTTACGGACGAGACAACGCGCTCGAGTACGATTTCGTCGTCAGTCCCGGTGCATCGCCGGCGACCATCGCCTTCGATATCGAAGGGAGCGGGGGCCTGCGGGTCGACCCTTCGGGCGATCTCGTGATGGCCACTTCGGCGGGCGATGTGCGCTGGAAGCGGCCCGAGATTCACCAGACGATCGACGGCCGGCAGACCGATGTGGCCGGAGACTATGAGGTTGCCGGCCGAAAGGTTCGGTTGCGAGTCGGTCCCTACGATCATTCCAGGCCGCTGATCATCGATCCGGTGCTTTCGTTCTCGACCTATTTCGGATCGGCCGGCAATGAGGCCATCCGCGGCATGGCGACCGACAGCTCCGGGAATGTTTATGTCACCGGCTCGACCACCTCCACCGACCTGCCGGCAACCGGGCTGCAGAAACAGTTCGCCGGGAAGAGTTCGACCCTGCTCGGAGTCGTGACGATCGGCGACGCATTTGTCGCGAAGTTCAACTCGTCGGGCTCTCTGGTATACCTGACCTATCTCGGCGGATCGGCCGAGGATGTGGGTTCGGCGCTGGCTCTGGATAAGAGCGGGAATGTCTATGTGACCGGCTATACCGATTCGAGCAACTTTCCCGTGTCTTCCACTGCAGCGCAAAAGACCTGGGGTGGAAGAGGCGGCAATATGCTCATTCAGGCCGGCGACGCCTTTGTGGCGAAGCTCGGTCCGAATGGCGATCAACTCGTCTATTCGACCTTTGTCGGCGGCCGAAACGACGATTGGGGCAGCGCCGTCGCGGTGGATGCAGCAGGTGACGCCTACATTACCGGCGGCACACTCTCCGATAACTTACCGGTCTCTTCCAACGCCGCGCAAACCATATATAAGCGAAGCGGCACGCAGGAAATCTTCCCGCGGTTCGACGCTCCGCTACTGACTTCGGGCGATGCCTTCATTGCCAGGATCAACCCCACCGGCACAGCCTTTCTCGGCCTCACTTACCTCGGCGGCAATTATGATGACCTGGCGTGGGCACTCACGCTCGATAGCGCCGGCAGCGTCTACGTGGGAGGCAACACTCTCTCGACGGACTTTCCAACGACTAACGGCGCCTTTCAAACGAAGTTCGCGGGCTCCGATCTCTACAACAATATCTTCTTTAACCTGGGCGACGGATTCGTCGCCAAGCTGACCGGCGATCTGAGCGCGATCCTCTACTCCACCTATCTGGGAGGCACCGGTGACGATGCCGTGACGGCCATCGCGCTCGATAGCACAGGCAATGCCTATGTCACTGGCGCCACCTCTTCGCAGTCGCTGGGCACCTCCAATACCGTGCAGCAGGGTTTCAAGGGTCCCTTTGCGGCGCCGGTGGCCGACCAACTCGTGGGCGACGCGTTTGTCGCTAAGGTCAGCGCCGATGGCAAGTCTTTGGGCTTTTTCACTTATCTTGGCGGCACCAGCGACGACGTGGGCATGGCGATTGCACTCGATGCCTCGGGAAATGTAGTGGTCACCGGAGCGACTCAGTCCACGAACTTCCCGGTTTCGACCAATGCGCTCCAGTCCAAGAGCCCGCTGGCCACCAGCCAGATCGGCGGTGGAGGCAGCGGATTCCTTTCGATCATCGACCCCACCGGGAAGACTCTGATTTACGGCTCCTATTTCGGCGGCAGCTCGGCGGATGTCCCGACCAGCATCGCGATCGACGGGTCCGGCAATATCCTGCTCGGAGGCGTGGCGATGTCGACCGATTACCCGACAGTCAAACCGAATCAGGCCACGTACGGTGGAGGATCGAGCGACGGCTTCCTCGCTAAGTTCACGGGCCTTACGACATCGGGCGGCGGAGGCGGTTCGACATCGACGGCTCCCGCAGTCACGGCCGCGGGCATCACCAATGTCGCCAGCTACCAGAGCGGCTCCGTCTCACCCGGCGAGATCCTCGCTATTTTCGGATCGAACCTGGGGCCCGCCACACCAGCTCTCTTTGCAGTCGCCGGCGGCAAGATCGGCAGCTCTCTCGGCGGCACGACCGTCACCTTCGATGGAGTAGCGGCGCCCCTGATCTACACTTCGGCCACCCAGATCGACGCCATCGTACCGTACAGCGTTTACGGCAAGAGCACTACCCAGATAGTCATTCAGTACAACAGCCAGAGTTCCACGGCGCTCTCGATACCAGTGGTCCCCGCAGTGCCGGGATTGTTCAAGGTCGGTACGTCGCAGGGCGCGATTCTGAATCACGATGGCAGTGTGAACAGTGCGAGCAATCCAGCCGAGATCGGTTCCGTTGTGGTGCTATTCCTGACTGGCGAAGGTCAGACCGATCCGGCCGGCACCGATGGTTTAGTCGCCACAAGCACCTATCCCAAGCCCTTGCTGCCCGTCAGTGTGACGATCGGCGGCCAGAGCGTTACACCGGCCTACGCCGGCGCCGCCCCTTACGAAGTAGCGGGAATGATGCAGGTGAATGCGACGGTGCCGTCCGGGATTACGCCTGGAAACTCGGTGCCGGTCACGGTGACGGTCGGCACCTACACGACACCGGCAGGTGTGACTTTGGCAGTGAAGTAGCGCGACGCTCGCGCTACTTCTTCCTTCGTGAAATCACACGGACCTTGTGGGTCTGCGAAATCGCGCCCAGGGTCAACGCATCGTTGACGATCTCGGCCTGCTCCTGCTGGTGACGCTTGCCGGAGCCGCCCGCCGGGCTGGCACTCTCGGGCCGGCCGACGTAGCGCAGTTCGCGATTGGTCGAATCGAGCACGGGCTGCATCCACTCGCGCAGATAGCGCCACGGCCCCATGTTGCGCGGCTCCTCCTGCGCCCAGACCACCTCGGCGGTCGTGGGGTAGCGAAGCAGGACGTCGGTCGCCTGGTCGGCGGCGAACGGATAGAGTTGCTCGACGCGCACCAGCGCTACGTGATCCGCATTGCGCTCTTCGCGCGCGGCCAGCAGGTCGTAATAGATCTTGCCCGAGGAGAAGATCACGCGCTCGACCTTCCCCGGCTCCACGGTATCGCCGACGATTTCGCTGAAGCCGCCGCTCGTGAAGTCGTGGATCGTGGAGACGGCGCGCGGATGCCGCAGAAGGCTCTTGGGCGTGAAGATCACCAGCGGTTTGCGCATGCCGCGCCGGTCGTGCCCGCCGTACATCTGCCTCCGGAGCAGATGGAAATACTGCGCCGGCGTGGTGACGTTGCACACCAGCATATTGTTTTCCGCACAGAGCGTCAGGTAGCGCTCGATGCGAGCGCTCGAATGTTCGGGCCCCTGCCCTTCATACCCGTGCGGCAGCAGCATCACCAGGCCGCTCGGCTGCCCCCACTTCTGTTCCGCCGAGGCAATGAACTGGTCGATCATGACCTGCGCGCCATTGGCGAAATCGCCGAACTGCGCCTCCCAGATCACCAGCGTCAACGGGTCGGCCACACTGTAGCCGAACTCGAAGCCGAGCACCGCATACTCGCTGAGCGAGCTGTCGTATACGTCGAACCGCGCCTGATCCGGCGAAATGTGCTGCATTGGCACATACCGGCGGCTGGTTTCGTTATCGTAGAAGGCCAGGTGCCGCTGGCTGAAGGTGCCGCGGCCCGAATCCTGCCCGCTGAGCCGGACGGCCGTCCCTTCGAGCACCAGGGTGCCGAACGCCAGGGCTTCGCCAAAAGCCCAATCCACCGCACCGTCCTTTGCCAGCACTTCGCGCCGGCGGTCGACGAAGCCTCGCAGTTTCGGATGCAGATGGAAATTCTCGGGGAAGCTGGTGATACCGTGGACTACCCGCTCGACCACCGCGTGATTCACCGACGTGCGCGGGCAGAAGTTGCCGATGTCCTCGCTGGCAACCGCGCTGAGCTCCTGCAATTCGTAGTGCTCCACCTGCTTCTGCGCGGCGTCGTAGCCCTCCGAAAGACGGCGGCTCTGCTCGCGCCGCATAGCCTGCACCTCGTCGGGAGCCAGCACTCCCTCGCGCATCAGCCGCTCCGCGTAGAGCACCTCGACCGAAGGGTGTTCCTTGATCTTGCGGTACATGATCGGCTGCGTGTAGCTCGGGTCGTCGCCTTCGTTGTGGCCGTGGCGGCGGTAGCAAATCATGTCGATCACCACGTCCTTCTTGAACTGCTGACGGTAATCGAACGCGATCTCCACCGCGCGGATGGCAGCCTCGGGATCGTCGCCGTTGACGTGGAAGATTGGAGCCTGCACGCCGCGAGCCACGTCGGTCGAATAGGGCGTCGAGCGTGATTCGTCGGGCAGCGTCGTGAAGCCGATCTGATTATTAATGATCAGGTGAATCGTGCCGCCGGTCGAGTAGCCGTCGAGCTGCGACAGGTTGAGCGTCTCAGCCACCACGCCCTGACCGGCGAAGGCTGCGTCGCCGTGGATCAGCAGCGGAATTACGCGCTCGCGCTTGGTGTCGCCGAGGCGATCCTGCTTCGGGCGCACGATGCCTTCTACCACCGGATCGACAGCTTCCAGGTGGCTCGGATTCGGTGAAACCGAAACCACGATCTCGCGCCCGCTCTCGGTCTTCACCACCGAGGTCGCGCCGAGATGATACTTCACATCGCCCGAACCCTGCGTGCTGGCGGGGTCGATCGCGCCTTCGAATTCGGAGAAAATCTGCCGGAGGTCCTTACCAACCGCGTTCGCCAGAATGTTGAGGCGGCCGCGGTGCGCCATCCCGACGACAATTTCGTGCACGTTGTGATCGGCAGCGCGCTCGATGATTTCTTCGATGATAGAGAGCGCGGTCTCTCCGCCCTCGAGAGCGAAGCGCTTCTGGCCGACGAAGCGGGAATGCAGGAAGTGCTCGAACTCCTCGGCGGCAATCAGGTTCCGTAGAATACGGATGCGCTGCTCGCGATCGAGCGGCCAGTTGTTGGCCTCGGGCTCCATGCGGCGCTGCAGCCAGCGCTTCTGCTCCGGCACCTGGATGTTCATGTACTCGCAGCCGATCTTGCCGCAGTACGTTTGGCGCAGCGTCTCGAGAATCTCGCGCAGCGTGGCGACCGGCTTGGGACCGCCCTCGCCGATCGATTCGCCGAGCGACCCGGTGAGGAATTCGCGGTCGAGATCCCAGATGGTCAGCCCGTAAGTTTCGGGGTCAAGCTCCGGATGGTAGCTGGGTTCGATGCCGAGCGGGTCGAGATCGGCAATCAGATGGCCGCGCACACGGTACGCGTTGATCATCTGCATGATGCCGGCTTCCTTGGCGATCTCGGCGTAGCGCGCCGCGGTCAGGCCAGGGATCTGCGACTGCCTGTCGGGCACCCAGCGGACCGGCTGGTGCGGCATGCGCAGGTGCTCGAAGATCTCTTCGTAAAAACCGTCGTTGCCGTCGAGCAGGTCCTGCAGCTTGCCGAGGAACGCCCCCGATTCGGCACCTTGAATGATGCGGTGATCGTAAGTGCAGGTGAGCGTCATCACCTTGCTGATGCCGATGGCTGCACGCGTCTCTTCGGCTGCGGCGCGATATTCGGCCGGGTAGTCGATTGCGCCCGTGGCGATGATCGCACCCTGTCCGGGCATCAACCGCGGATTCGACGACATGGTTCCGACCGTGCCGGGATTGGTGAGGGAGAGCGTAGTGCCCTGAAAATCGGCTGGCGTCAGCTTGCCGGTTCGGGCACGGCTCACCAGGTCGTCGAAAGCCGTCAGGTATTCCTGGAAATTGAGCGCGCCGGCATTCTTGATGTTGGGCACCATCAGGCTGCGCCCGCCGTCTTTGCCGGCTACGTCGACCGCGATCCCCAGGTTGATCTGTTTGTGGATCACGCGGAACGGCTGGCCGTCCTTTTCATAGAACGAATGGTTCAGGGCCGGAACCCCTTCGATCGCCTTTACCAGCGCCCATCCGATGATGTGGGTGTAGGAGACCTTGCCGCGGCCCACCAGCGTACGATGCTGGTTGATGATGCGCCGGTTCTCGTCCATCACCTTGACGGCGACGGTCCGCTGCGAGGTGGCGAGCGGAATCGCGAGCGAGGCTTCCATATTCTGGGCGATCCGTCCGGCCGCGCCACGCAGGGGTTGAAACTCGACGTCGGGCGGCGGCGCGGGTACGCCAGGCGGCCTTGGAGCGGCAGGTGCAGCCGCGCTGGGCGTGGGGGGCGCCGAAGGAGCGGCGGCGGGAGTGTCGCCGCCGGCCTCGAAGAGGCGCTTCCAACTTTCGTCGACCGCCGTACGGTCATGCAAATACTGATGATAGAGCTCGTCCTCGAGCCAACTGTTGATGCCCATATCCGGTTCGGATTGAGATGCCATGGAAGGGGATAATTCCCTTACCATCATAGCGTGGGGGGCCCGGTCGAAATGGAACAAGCTGCCGGGAGTCTGAAAACCGCGCGGTTGTGGCTGCGCCGCTGGCAGGAGCGCGACCGCGATCCGTTCTCTCGCCTGAGCGCCGATCCCCGCGTCATGCGCTTCTTTCCGAGCGTCCTGACGCGAGCCGAAAGCGATGCCGGCGTCGATCGCATCGTGGCCCATTTCGATCGCCACGGCTTCGGTCTCTATGCCGTCGAACTCCGTGAGACCGATGATTTTGCCGGCTTCATCGGGCTAAACGTTCCCGCGTTCGAAACGCACTTCACGCCCTGCGTGGAGATCGGATGGAGGCTGGCAGCGGAGTTCTGGAATCGCGGGCTCGCCACAGAAGGCGCGCGCGCGGTGCTCCGGCACGCCTTCGGCACGCTCGGACTGTCGGAGGTCGTATCCTTTACCGTGCCGTCGAATCTGCCCTCCCGAAGGGTGATGGAAAAGCTCGGCATGACCTACGACCCAGCCGGCGATTTCGACCATCCGCGCATTCCGGAAGGCCATCCGCTGCGGCGGCACGTACTCTACCGCATCAGTTCACTTTGGTTACAGTAGCCACAACTTCGAAGTGCTTCAGCAGCACGGGATCCTCAACCGACGTAATTGCGGTGGACTTGCCGGGCTGTAAGTCGGCATTCAGGTTGAAACGGATCTGGTTGATGGTCGGACTCGGTGCCGGCGGAGCGTCCTTTTCCGGTGGCGCGACCAGGCTCAGATCGATATTTGCGCTCAAGCCCACGCTGGTGGCGCGTTCGATCACGCTGCAGTCGATGTTTACCCCGACATCCACGTACGTGAACTGTGTGTTGACCAGCGGATTCGGCTTGCCGTCGGCATTTTGAAAGGATCCGGTCACCACGGGCACGCGGCTTCCGGTCTTGAAGGTACCCTTGCTGCCGCCGTTGATCAACATCGTGTAATGGCGCGTGGCACTTCCAGCCCCACTTCCATCTCGAATCTGAAAGTCAACCTTGTAGACGTTATCGGCCAGCGCGGGTACGGCAGCCAGCACGGCCAACAGAAAAGCGGCGCTCCAACGCATTCAGTAGTCCTCCTGATGCGAAGACGCAGCGATCACCGGAACCGTGCAGCCGATTCAGGGACGCCGCAGGGATGCCGTGGAAGCAGGCTGTTCGAGCGGATTCGGAAGGTGCCGCTGCGCGTAATATCCGGGCTGCACGCGCTCCACGATCTGCGCCACCGGGCGGTCGAGCACGTGGAAATAGGGCTGCGGATTCAGGCCGATCCAGAAGGCCCACACCACCAGCGGCGCGAAGACGGCGATCTCGCGCCAGGAAAGATCCTTCAGAATCCGGTTCTTTTCGCTCACCTCGCCCAGCATGGTGCGCTGGAACAGCCAGAGCAGATAAGCCGCGCCGAGCGCGATCCCCACCGCCCCCCAGAAGGCCCACATTTCGACATCTGGAACGCGCCGCCGCAGGATCGTGATCTCGCCGATGAAGCCGTTGAGCGGCGGCATCCCCATCGAACTGAGCGCCGCCAGGCCGAACACGATCGTGAAGATCGGCATCACCTTCAGCAGCCCGCCGTACTCGGAGATCTCGCGGGTGTGGCGCCGTTCGTAGACCACGCCCACGATCAGGAAGAGCATGCCGGTCGAAATGCCGTGGTTGATCTGCTGGATGATCGAGCCCGAAATGCCCGCCGGGTTCAGCGCGAAGATGCCCAGCGTGCAGAAGCCCAGGTGGCTCACCGAAGAATAGGCCACCAGTTTCTTCCAGTCCTTCTGCATCAGCGAGGCCAGCGCGCCGTAGACGATGCCGATGATCGAAAGCACGGCCACGATGTTGATCACGGTGGGGTTCTTGGCGGCATCCGGCAGCAGCGGCAGCGAGAAGCGCAGGAAGCCGTACGTCCCCATCTTCAGCAGGACGCTGGCCAGGATCACCGAACCGGCCGTGGGCGCCTCCGTGTGCGCATCCGGCAGCCAGGTGTGGAACGGCCACATCGGCACCTTCACCGCGAAGCCCGACGAAGAATGCCCAGAAGACCCACCACTGCGACGGCCGGCCGAAAGGTGCAGCCGCATCAGGTCGGCGATGTCGAAACTGTAAGTCTGAAATTGCAGGTAGTGCTGGTAGTACAGAGTCAGGATGCCGAGCAGCATCAGCACGCGAGCCGATCAGCGTGTAGATCATGAACTTGATGGCCGCATAGACCGCGCCGCGGACCGCCCCAGATGGCGATGATGAAGTACATCGGCACCAGCACCGTCTCCCAGAAGACGAAGAACAGCAGGAAATCGAGCGACATGAAAACGCCCAGCATGCCCGTCTGCAGCAGCAGGAAGAAGGCGTAATATTCCTTCAGCCGGACGTGCATCGCGTTCCAGCTCGAAAGCATCGCCAGGAAGCCGATCACGGTGGTGAGCATGACCAGCAGCAGGCCCAGCCCGTCGATGCCGATGTGATAGGTGGCGCCCAGCGTGGGAATCCACTGGGCCCTTTCGACGAACTGAAAATCCTTGCCGGCGTCGAACTGGAAGACCAGGGGCAGCGAGACCAGGAAGCCGGCGAACGCCGCGATATTGGCCCACAACTTGACGGCGCGCGTCATTCGACGAGGGAATGAACAACAGCACCAGAAGGCCGGCCAACGGCGTAAACAGGACAATTGAGAGGATATGGTCCATAATTCGCAGCCCGAGAACAGCCTCATAGTATCATCTGTGCAGACCGCGGCGACACTGGAATTTCGGAGTGGAGCCTCCCGGATTGGGCGCTAGCCCTCCGCGTGAATCTGTTCCACCAGAGAGTGGAATTCGGCGGCGCGCGCCATGCTGGCGAAGTTGACGCAGCGGAGGAAGATCAGGCCGCTCGATCGTTGCCGGTAGGCCTCACGGAAGAGGGCCAGTGCACGGTCCTCGTCGCCGAGTGTCAGCGACACGGTCCCCAGGTCGTAAGGAGAGACGTAGCGGACCTGTGCGAGGCGCTCGAGATCGGCCACCAGTTGGCGGCTTTCCTGCTGCCTTCCCCGCCTGGCGAGCGCACAGGCAACGGCCGATAGCGCGTGCGGATTGCCGGCGGCGCCCGCGAGTGCCCGGCTGAGGGCCGCGTCGGATTCGGCGAAACGCGATTCGGCGCGGTAGGCGTTCGAAAGGATCAGTTGCGCGGTGACCAGTTCTGGAGCCACTTGCGCGGCGTGGCGCGCCTCTTCGGCGGCTTCCGCGTAGTGCCGGTCCATCATAAAGGCTTGCGCGATGTTGATGCTGGTCATGACGGAAAACGGCTCCACCTGCGCCGCTCGCCGCAGTTCCGCGAGCCCTTCGTTGAGTCGGCCCTGGTCGCGCAGGAACATGCCGTACCAGAGGTGCGCGGTGGCGAGCCACGGATTTAATTCGAGCGCCCGCCGATACTCGCGCTCGGCCCCGGCCCAGTTCCAGTCGTAAGCCTCCATCACGGCCGCCAGCGAGACGTGCGCTTCCGCAAGCGAGGGATCGATGGCAAGCGCGCGCTGCGCTGCCTGCCGCGCGGCCTGCATGCCTTCGGCGGGCGAAATGTATCCGTACTGCGCCAGGACGTTGTGCGCGTCGGCGAGGCCGGTGTATGCGGCCGCAAAACGCGGATCGATGGCGACTGCCTGTTGGAAACAAGCGATGCTTTCGCGCAGCGCAGGTTCGGTCTGCCGGTCCATGATGTAGCGGCCGCGGATGTAGAGATCCTGCGCGCGCGGATCGGGTGAATGCGGAACCCTGCCCGCGCCCGGCATGTGTAGCGGCCAGAACACCACGGCGCACAACGCAAACAGAACCACCGCGGCCATGGATTGCGCGATTCTGCCCGCGCCCGGATCGCGGCGCACGAGAGGAGGTTCGGGAGCAGGAAACTCGATGGCGGGCCGTTCGTCGACAGGCCCGGGAGCCGTCGAGCGGAAGACCGGAACATAGGTGCGCTTGGGCATTTCGATCGCCACCGGATCGTTCGCGCCCAGTGCGCTGTAATATTGTGCCAGGCGTGCACGCAGGTTGCGAGCCTGCACCCGCACGATCGGGTCGATGCGCGGGTCGAACGCATCGCCGCGCCCGAACACTTCCACGCCGAGCGAGTACTCCTTCAAGCGGTTCGCGCGACCCGCCAGAGTCTCTTCCACGACAAAGCGCAGCAGACGGCGGAGGCTCTGGGCCGATTCCATCGGAGGGCTCGCCAGGATGCGCTCTAATTGGGCTTGAACGGAAACGCGGTTCAACTCGTCGGGCACGGACTTCCCCCTCACGGGATGGTTATTCATGAGACGAAGTAGCAGCCCTTTGGTTATGCCGCGTGATAGCGTAGATCTGATGAAACCCGCTCAGATCCTCGACCTGATCCGGCAATCCGGCATCATTCCCATCGTGCGCTGCTCGAGCGAAGAGGGCGCAGTTCGCACCGTGGAAGCGATCTACAACGGTGGTCTGCGCGTCGTCGAGATCACCATGACCGTCCCGGGCGCCGTCCACGCGCTCGAAAAGACCGCCGACCGTCTGGGCGACAAACTCGTGCTCGGCGCCGGCACGGTGCTCGATCCGGAAACCGCGCGCATCTGCATGCTGGCCGGAGCCGAATTCTTCGTGACGCCCAGCCTGCGCGTCTCCACCATCGAGATGGCGAAGCGCTACTCGAAGCCGATCTTCCCCGGAGCACTGACTCCCACTGAAGTGCTGGCGGCATGGGACGCCGGCGCCGACGCGGTGAAGATCTTCCCGTGCGGCAGTCTCGGTGGTCCAAAGTACATCAGAGCGTTGAAGGGTCCCTTCCCCCACATCGAGATGGTGCCGACCGGGGGCGTGAACGCGGAAAACATCGGCGACTTCTTAAAGGCCGGCTCATGTGCCTGTGGCGTCGGCGCCGAATTGGTGGACAATCATACGGTCGCCGAAGGCCGCTTCGACATCATCGAAGAGCGTACGCGGAATTACGTCGCAAGGATCGCGGCGGCACGCGCCGAGATGCAAAGCGCGGCCGGGGCGTAATTGCTAAACTGAGAGGTTCGCCATGGCTATCAATAAGGAACTGCTGGAGATTCTGGTTTGCCCGATCTGCAAGGCCAGCCTGGAAGTCAAGCCGGATCAGAGCGGACTGAAGTGCGTCGAATGCCATCGAGTCTACCCGATTCGCGACGAAATCCCCGTCATGCTGGTAGATGAGGCGAAAGTAGAAGAATAGGACTGTGGATCGCGTATTGGAATGTCTGCCGCGCGGGGCCCGGGTGGCCGTGATCCGGCTGCGATCTCTGGGTGATTCGGTGCTTACGACCCCGGCGATCGGCATTCTGAAACGCTTCCGTCCCGATCTTCGCATTGCGGTGACAGTCGAACGCCGCTTCCGCGCCATCTTCGAAGAGAATCCCGGTGTCGAACAGATTCTCGAGCCGGAAATCGGCGCGGTGCGGCGATGGCGTCCCGGCCTCTGCCTGAACTTCCACGGCGGCACCCGCAGCGCGTGGATGACGGCGTTGAGCGGCGCCCGTTTCCGTGCCGGGTTCGGACACTATCGCGCGCAGTTCGCCTATAACGTGCGGATTCCGAGAGCGCAGGAGATTCTCGGAGTCGACCGCAAGGTCCACACGGTCGAGCACCTGGCGAGCGCAATCTTTTACCTCGGAGCACCCGTCAGCGAGATTCCCCGCGCCAGTCTGTATCCCGCCGCGGCACATCCGGCAGCGAGCAACGTGGCGGTGATTCACGCGGTGGCGGCTACGCCGGCGAAGACGTGGCCGGCGGACCGTTTCGTGGCCGTCGCGCACCACCTGCGCGAATGCGGACTCGATCCCGTATTCATCGGCGCTGTGACGGACGACCTTACCCCCTTCCGCGAGTTCCGCGCGGTCGCGGGAGCTTCTCTCTCCGAGATCAAGCGGCTGCTGGCATCCGCCTCTCTGTTTGTGGGTAACGATTCCGGCCCTGCCCACATGGCGGCGGCCTTCGGACTGCCGGTGATCGTCATCTTCGGCTCGTCCGACCCGGAAATCTGGGGCCCCTGGCGTACGCCATCCGAGGTTCTCTCTTCGCCCGCCGGTATCGAGGGCGTGCCGGTTCCCGAAGTCATTCAGGCGCTCACGCGGCTACGGGTGGCCGCATGAACGAACTCACGCGCCTTCTGAGCTACGCGCGGCGGTATTGGGCGCAGCTGGCCGCCTCGGTGGTTCTGATGGCGATCGCCGGAGCCGCGCAGGGCGCGCTGGCGCTGCTCGTGCGGCCGATTTTCGACCGCGTGCTCACGGTGGGGCGCCCGTCCGGCCTCACGCCGCTGCTCGCCAAGCCCATCCTGGGGCATCAGATCTATCTCGAACAAATCGTGCCGCTGCACGGCCGCAGCATCTGGTTCATGGTGGCCTTCGCCCTCATCGCCGCCTTCCTGGCCAAGGGCATCTGCGACTACCTCGGCAACTATCTGGTCAGTTACGCCGGCTTCTCTTCGGTGACGGACCTGCGCAACGCTGTCTTCGATAAGGTTCTGGCCAAGGGTCCGGAGTTTTTCGAGTCGCACTCCACCGGCCAGCTCATGTCGTCACTCATGAACGACGTCGATAAAGTGCAGCTTGCCACTTCGCAGATGCTGGCCGATTTCTTCCGGCAACTGTTCAGCGCGATCTCCCTACTGTTCGTCCTGCTGAGCACCGATTGGATGCTCGCCCTGGTCAGCCTGACGATCCTGCCGGCGGTGATGCTGCCGGTCACACGCATCGGGAAGCGGATCCGCCGCATCAGCCGCCGCACACAGGACCGCCAGGCCGAGTTGAACCAGATCCTGCAGGAGACTTTCAGCGGCCACATGGTGGTGAAGGCCTTCGGCGCCGAACAGTACGAATCGCGCAAATTCCGCGCCGCCTCGCACCGGCTGCTGAAGACCAACGTACGCTACATTCTGCAGCAGGCGCTCTCCTCGCCGCTGGTCGATTTCATCGCGCTGGTGATGATCATCGCCTTGCTGACCTACGCCCGCACCAATATCAAGACGGGCAGCATCAGCGCGGGCGATTTCGTGAGTTTCCTGACCGCGCTGCTGCTGCTGCTCGAACCGTTGAAGCGACTGGTGGGCATCAACAACATCTTTCAGCAGGCGCTGGGAGCGTCCCAGAAGGTCTTCGAGTATCTCGATCACAGCGAGCTGATTGTCGAGAGTCCGGGCACCCCGAAGCTCGAAGGGTTCCACGGGAGCATCGTCTTTGAAAACGCCACCTTCTCTTATCCGGGCGCGCCTGAAGGTTTTCATCTGGAGTCCGTCGATCTCGAAGTGAAGGCCGGCGAGGTAGTGGCGCTGGTCGGCCCGAGCGGCGCAGGCAAGACGACCATCGCGAACCTGGTGCCGCGGTTTTACGACGTCACCGCCGGGGGCGTGAAGGTCGACGGCCGCGACGTGCGTGAAGTCAGCCTGGCCTCGCTGCGGCGGCAGATCGGCGTGGTGGCGCAGGATACCTTCCTGTTCAACGACACGGTCGCAAACAACATCGCCTACGGACAGCCGGATGTGCCCCTGGAGAAAATCCGCGAGGCCGCGCGTACGGCGTTGGCCCACGACTTCATCTCCAACCTTCCCGAAGGCTACGATACCGTGATCGGCGACCGCGGATTGAAGCTCAGCGGCGGGCAGCGGCAGCGCATCGCCATCGCGCGCGCGCTGCTCAAGAATGCGCCCATCCTGATCCTCGACGAAGCCACTTCGCAGCTTGATACCGAATCCGAGATGCTCGTCCAGAGGGCCCTGGCCAACCTCATGGAACACCGCACGGTGATCGTGATCGCGCACAGGCTCTCCACGATCCGGCGGGCCGATCGCATCGTCGTGATCGAGAAGGGCCGCGTCCGCGAGGCCGGCACGCACGAGGAACTGGTGGGCCGCGGCGGAATCTATCAGCGGCTGCACGAACTACAATTCGAAACGGCCGGAACGGCGGTGGACTTGTGAGTGTGCGCAGCATGACCGGCTTCGCCCGGGTAAGGAAGACGACGCCGCAGGCGGAAATCGTCGTAAGTCTCAAGAGCGTGAACCACCGGGGGCTCGATCTGCACTTCCATCTTCCCGGCGAGTTGGACCCGGTTGAGAACGATATTCGGGCAGTGCTCAAGCAGGGGGTCGCGCGCGGGCATGTGCAGATCCACGTCGCCCTCACGCGGACCGGCGGCGCGGCGGGGCGCGTGAATCGCGAACTGCTTGCACTTTACCTGCAGGCGTTTCGTGAAACCTCGGAAGAGTTCCACCTGGAGGGCCAGCCCGACCTGAATTCCGCGCTGCGGATTCCCGGCATGCTGACCTCGGCTGGAGAAGAGGACGAGCCCGGCGAAGAGATCAATCGCCTCGTGCTGGAGGCATCGGCGGAAGCGGTTTCCACCTTGAACGCCTTCCGCGAACGGGAAGGCGCT
Organism: Terriglobia bacterium; assembly: GCA_963796675.1. Taxonomy (GTDB): domain Bacteria; phylum Acidobacteriota; class Terriglobia; order Bryobacterales; family Bryobacteraceae; genus CAWCDJ01. The sequence goes on along the minus strand of CAWCMS010000002.1, from coordinate 261,101 downwards.
GCCCTGGTGGCGGAGATCCGACAGCGCTGCCGCACGGTCTGCGGGCTGGTGGCGAAGATGGAAGAGATCCGCGGGGGCGCGGTTCCGGCGTTCCAAAAACGCCTGCGCGAAAGATTGGGCGATTTGCTGCACGGCACCGCCCTAGAGCCGCAGCGCCTGGCGCAGGAAGCCGCCGTACTGGCCGACCGCAGCGATGTTGCCGAGGAACTGGTCCGGCTGAGAACCCACGTCGATCACCTCGAAGCCATGCTCGCCGGGGGCGGCGAAGTCGGCAAGCGGCTCGATTTCCTGTTGCAGGAAATGAACCGCGAATCCAATACCATCCTCTCGAAGACCGGGGGCCTGGGCGATCTCGGCCTGACCATTACCGACCTGGCTCTTTCCTCGAAATCCGAAATCGACAAGATCCGCGAGCAGTCGCTGAACCTCGAATGACGACTACTGTGTTCATCATCTCCGCACCCTCGGGATCGGGCAAGTCGACGCTCGTGTCTCGCCTCATGGCCAGCGACCCAAGGCTCATGTTTTCTGTGTCTTACACGACACGCAAGCCGCGGGGGGTGGAGCGGGACGGAGAGAGCTACCGGTTCGTCACGTGCGCCGAGTTCGAAGCCATGATCGAGCGCAACGAGTTCCTCGAATGGGCCGAGGTCTTCGGCAACTATTACGGCACCCACAGGGGAATTCTAGAGGACGCGCGGGCCAAGGGGAAAGACCTGGTACTCGACATCGATGTCCAAGGTGCGAGACAATTGAGAAGCCAGATTCCTGTAGCCGACCGGGTAAGTGTATTCATCCTGGCCCCTTCCCGCGAGATTTTGGAACAACGCCTGCGTGCACGCGGCGAAGATCGGGATGAGGTGATCGCCAGGCGGTTGAAGGAAGCGGCCGAAGAGATCCGGAATTACGACCAGTATGACTATGTACTGGTCAATCGTGACCTGGAGGAATCAGACGCCGTGTTGAGCGCGATCGTTCGCGCCGAGCGGGTCAGACGATCCAGAATAGAGGATCAGATTCGTCCGATTCTCGAGACGTTTCGAGTTTGAAGAGTTTTTGAGAGGTATCGACAAGATGGCTGACAAAGCACCACGGAATAACGCCCACTGCACGATTCCCGACGACGCGGAACAGAGCACCTACCGGTTCATCATCGTTGCCGCCAAGCGCGCCCGGCAATTGCAGGGAGGCGCGCGGCCGGTGCTGCCGACCTCCTCGAAGAAGCCGACCGTCATCGCCACCGAAGAAGTCCGGCGCGGCCTGGTCAAGTACAGCCTGACCGGCCCGGCGCCCCATGAGCCCGCCCGCGACCCGGCTCTCTAGACCCAGTCATGCAAGTCATCCTCGGCGTCGGAGGCGGGATTGCCGCCTACAAGGCGGCCGAACTGGCGCGCCTGCTCATGCAGGACGGCCACGAAGTGCGCACGGTCATGACCGCTGCCGCGGAAGAGTTCGTCCGTCCGCTGACCTTCGCCGCTCTGACCGGCCGCAAGACGCTAACTGACCTCTTCGCCATCGAAAATGCGATCGAGCACATTTCGGTGGCGCAAGAGAACGAGCTACTGGTGATCGCCCCGGCGACCGCCGACCTCATCGCCAAACTTGCCCACGGTCTCGCCAACGATTTCCTGACCACGCTATACCTCGCCTTCACCGGCCCGGTGGTGATCGCCCCGGCGATGAATGTGAATATGTGGCAGCACCCCGCCACCCAGGCGAATCTCGAAATACTGCGGCGGCGTGGACACCAGATCGTCGAACCCGGCGAAGGTTATCTGGCCTGCGGGATGACCGGCCCCGGACGCCTGGCCGAACCGGTGGAGATTCTCGCGGCGGTGGCCGCCACGGCAAGAAAGCAGCACGATCTCGACGGCGAGACGGTCCTTATTACAGCAGGCCCCACGCAGGAGCCTCTCGATCCGGTGCGATTCATCTCGAACCGCTCGAGCGGCAAGATGGGCTATGCGCTGGCCGAGGCAGCGGCGGGACGAGGAGCGCACGTCATCCTGGTCTCCGGCCCCGTGCATCTGCCGCCGCCCCGGGGAGTCGAGGTCTTGTCCGTGCGGACGGCGGTCGAAATGCGGGAGCGTGTGTTCGAGAATCTGGATCCCGCCTCGATCGTAATCAAGTCGGCTGCGGTCGCCGATTTTCATCTCAGCCGCGTGCCCGAACAAAAAATGAAAAAGACCGCGGCCCGCGTTTCGCTCGAGCTCGACCCCACGCCCGATATCCTGGCCGAACTGGGCCGAAAGAAGGGCGACCGCCTGCTTGTGGGCTTCGCCGCCGAAACCCAAAATCTGCAGCAGGAGGCTCGCCGGAAGCTGCAGTCCAAGAACTGCGACATGGTAGTCGGGAATCTGGTGGGCGGTCCCGACGTCGGGTTCGAGTCCGATCAGAACGAGGTGATTCTGGCGCTGGCGACGGGTGAGACCATTGCGCTCCCCAAGGCCTCCAAGCGCGAGATCGCCGATCGCATCTTCGACGAAATCCTGAAACTGCGGCTTACCCTGCACGCCTCCAATGGACGCTGAGACCCTCCGCCGCTATCTCGAGTTCTACCAGGACCTCGGCATCAAGACGCTGTATCGCCAGACGCTCGCGGCTGCTGCCGAAGCGCCCGAAAGCATGCCTTCGACGCCCGTCCGCGAGGAGCCGGGCATCGTTGCTCCGCCTCCCGAACTGCCCGCCCTCGCGCCCGAAGGCGACACGCTCCTGCGGATCATCAACGATATTGGCGATTGCCACCGCTGCCGTCTGTGCGAAGGCCGCAACAAAATCGTTTTCGGGGTGGGCAGCGAGAAGGCGCCCCTGGTTTTCGTGGGCGAGGGGCCGGGAGCGGATGAAGACGAACAGGGCATTCCCTTTGTGGGACGTGCCGGCCAGTTACTCACCCAGATGATTGAAAACACCGCGAAGAAGGAAGGCATTCCTGTTCTGCGCCGCGATGTTTACATCTGTAATGTGGTGAAGTGCCGGCCTCCCGGCAACCGAACGCCGGAGCCGGACGAGATGGAAACCTGCGGCCAATTTCTCTATAGGCAGCTCATGACCATCCATCCCAAGGCAATCTGCGCCCTGGGAGGTACTGCCGCCCGCGCCCTGACCGGACACAAAGAGGGCGTAACAAAGATGCGGGGAAAGTGGTTCCAGTGGCGGGATATCCCCGTCATGGTAACTTACCATCCCTCGTACTTGTTACGCCCTTATAATCAGAACGCCAAGCGCGAAGCCTGGGAAGATCTGAAAAAAATTTTGCACTTTGTTTACGACTGACACTATCCGGCTGCCCGGCGCACCATTTCCCGGTGAGCATGTGGAAGCCCGATACCCTGCTGTCGCAAGGAATCCTTGATGGCATCGGCGTAGATGTCCATGTGCTTCCGCGAATAGCGCAGCATTCCCAGCCGGCGAAGCCGGTTCAGCTGAAAGGTGACTATCTCACGAGACGTCCCGACATACTCGGCGATCGTGTGGTGCGTCAAGGCACCGATTCGCACGGCACCGTCCGCGGTCGGCGTCCCCAACGCGTTGGCCAGTTGGAGCAGGGAAACCATGACACGTTCCGGCGTCTTATAAATCGCCATTCCCTGGATGCGGTCCTGTAGTTCCACACATTGACGAATCAGAAACTGCGAGAGGGCGAGCCCCAGGCGCGGCTCGCGCTCAATTTGCCGCTCCACTTCCGCGACGGACCACGACATCACGGAAACGTTGTCGAGAGCGACGGCTGATTCAGAGTACGGAGATGCGACCAAAGAGCCTTCGCCAAACAGGCCCTCGGCGGTTACAATTCGCGCAATTGTTTGCGTGCCGTCCTCCGAAATGCTGGTTAGTTTGACCCTGCCGAGGATCACCACGTACAGGCTGTCCGGCGGCTGATTGGGGTCGTATACTACCCTCCGGCGTCCAAACTCTTGGATCGGCTTGCGAGGCAAGTACGTCAGAGGGTCTTCGTAGCTGAAATATTCATCGGCGCGATTCATAACAAAACCTGCAGCGATTTGTAGCGTTGACTTCAGTTACTGAAGTCTAGCTCCGATCGAGACGAAACGTTAAGAAAAATTTGCGTACAACGAATTGCAACGTGTGGGGGCGCACACGATATCCTCAGAGTTTTCTGAGGTTTAGCCTCATCCATCGGGACGCAAAGCAGGGCCTGCGGCGGCTCTGTTACACTTGCGCTTTGCCCTTTCGCGAGGCTTAACCATTGAAGCGAAAAACCAACCTAGGGGATCCCCTTTTCCTAATGGCGGAGCAGCAGGCCGCCGAGATGTCGCGTTTCCCTGACGAAAAACGCGCCGGCGAACTTGCGCTCGAAGGCGTGCTCTCGCGCGAAACCATCGAAGCGCGTATGGACGAGTTGCGTGCGCTCGGCGTGGACGATTATGTTGCCTCGGTCGTCTACCCTTCGGAAGACCCCACCCGTCAAGGTGCGCGCTGGGTCATCCGCAGGCTGGGCGGCGAGACCTTGCGCGAGATCGAAATCGGCCCGTTGTATGCAGCGGAAATGCTGCTCGATTTCGGAGCGTTGGGCGGTCTGCGCCGCATCGGCATCCTGGCCCACGACCGGCGCAAGCGCAACGGCATCTGGATGCCGGAACACCACCTGGCCGCGGTCGAAATCATCCGCCGCTTCGCCAGCCGGGCGCTTCCGGTCGTGACTTTTATGGATACGCCCGGCGCCGATGCGGGCGAGGCCGCCAACCGGCACAACCAGGCGCATTCCATCTCGCGGCTGGTTGCCGAGTTCGCTCAATTGCACGTCCCCACCGTGGGAATCGTGCTCGGCAATGGATATAGCGGCGGTGCGATTCCGCTGGCCACCACGCATGTCCTGCTGAGCGTACGCGACGGCGTCTTCAACACGATCCAGCCGCGCGGCATGGCGGGAATCGCGCGCAAGTACGACCTTTCCTGGCAGGAGTGCGCCAAGTACGTCGGCGTCAGCAGCTACGAACTTTTCCACTCTGGCATTCTCGACGGCATCATCGACTTCGTGCCGGGCGAAGCGGAGAAGGTGGAAAACGTGCTTGTCGCGATCGGCAGCGCCATCCGCGCCACCGAACGCGCCACGGAACAGTTCGTCGCCGAAAATACGGCCGATGTATTCGAGCATTACCGCCGCGCGGTGCTCCGCTACCTGGAGCCGTCGGAAGCGTTGGCGAAGTTGCAGCGCGCCCCGCTTTCCCTGCTCGACAATCCCACCGAACAGCCCAACGTCTTCGGCTGCGCGTTTCGTCATATGCGTTATCTGGGCCTGCGCCGGCGCATCCGCTCGACCACGCGCGAGCAGTACGGGCGTCTGAGCGCCGCAGACATTCCCCGCGGCGATTTGCGCCGCCGCATTGCCCAGGAATACCACCGCATTTTTCAAAACTGGCTGGCGCACCCGCTGGAGCTGCGCTACGACGACGAACTCACCAAGTCGTGGAAGCACTACCTGCGGCGCCGCGCGGAAATGGCCGACGACCGCGGCCGCATCAGCCGCCTGATTTTCGGCGATCCCGGACAGAACCTGCGGGATGCCATCGACCAGTTGCTGTTCGCCGTCGGCTTCCATTTGCTGAACCAGTGGAAGGGCGCCGCGCAGGCCAACTTCGTGGCGCTGGCCGAACATTTGCGGCGCTCGGAACGCGGCTCGGATGCCGCCGGTGAAGCGCTCACCGTGCTCGACGTGGTTTCCCACGCAGACTTTCGCGAACTTGCCATCGAACAGTGCGAGAACTTCCTGCTGTTCGACATGATCTACGACAACCTGGTGAACGGCATGCGGCTGATCGCGCGCGAGGCGGTGGCCTCCAACGCGCTCAGCAGCGAGTCGGTGCGCAAGCTTTTCGAAGACTCGATCGAGCGTGCATCGGGTGAACTGGCACGGCAGGGCCTTATGCCGGACGCCAGCGAAAAACGGCGCCGCGCCATGAAAGAACGGTTCGTGGCATGGATCGACTATTTTGCGCGGCACAACGACCGTCAGGTGCTGCTCAAAAAAGTGGAAGAGTGGAAGAAGCTGGTGCACCCGCGGGTCAGCGAGCCGCTCTTCGCGATCATCACCTTTTACTTCGAACGGCTGCTGCCGGCCTACTTCGAGCGCCGCGCCTCGGGCCGGCCGTTCGACGGGCAGATCCGCCCGCAGAACATCGGCATCCGCGACTTCTGGAACCGCCTGACGGAAGCCTACCAGGACCTGCTGATTCAGGACGAATTGCAGCGGCTCAAGAAGCAGCAGCCGGTCACCGCCAACGCTCTGCTCGAACGCTTCTTTGTGGATTTCCGCGAGACCGACTCCCACCTGATGACATCCGACCCCGCGCGATTTCCCGGTTTCCGCGCATCCATCGAAGAGGCCCTCGCCAAGGGCATCCCGCCCTGCGGCGCGATCACCGGGATTGCGCGGTTGAAAGCGGGCGGAGCGCGGCGGCACGTCGGCGTGGTGGTTTCCAACCTGGAATTTCAGGCCGGCGCCTTCGACATGGCGGCCACGGAAAAGTTCTGCCGGCTGCTGGTGGAGTGCGCCAGGCGAGGCCTGCCGGTGGTAGCGTTCATTTCTTCGGGCGGCATGCAGACCAAGGAAAGCGCCGGTGCGCTGTTCCCGATGGCGGTGCTGAACGATCGAATCACCCGCTTCGTCCGCGAGACCGGCCTGCCGGTAGTCTGCTTCGGCTTCGGCGATTGCACGGGCGGCGCCCAGGCGAGCTTCGTGACTCATCCGCTGGTGCAGACTTATTACTTCGCGGGCACGAACATGCCCTTTGCCGGGCAAATCGTGGTGCCGGAGCATCTGCCGTGCGCAGCGACCCTTTCGAACTATCTCAGCCGTGAACCGGGAGCGATGCGCGGCCTGGTGAAGCATCCGTTCTGGGAAGGCCTGGACGAATCGCTGCGCGCCCTCGACGCGAGCATTCCGACGCCGCGCGAAACGGCCGAAGAAGTGATCCGACGCGTGCTGCGGCTGGAGCTCGAAACGGCTGAGGAAGAGGCCCCGGTCGAAGTGGGCGAGGCGATCCGCACCGCGCCTTTCCAGCGCCTGCTGGTACACGCACGCGGCTGCGCGGCCGAGAAGATCGTTCGCAAGGCGCAGGAAAACGGACTCGAAGTGGTGCTGGTGCAGTCCGACGCCGATATGGAATCGCCCGCCGCCGGTCTGCTGCGGCCGGAGATCGACCGTCTGGTCTGCATCGGCGGCAACACCCCGGGCGAAAGCTATCTCAATGCCATGAGCATCGTGCGAGTAGCCGAACGTAACGCCGTCGAGGCGCTGCATCCCGGCATCGGCTTCCTCTCCGAAAGCGCGGCCTTCGCCCGTGTCTGCCGCGCACACGGCATCAACTTCATCGGGCCTCCGGCGGAGAGCATGGACCTGATGGGGCACAAGTCCAACGCCATCCATACCGCCATGCGGCTGGGCATCCCGGTGGTGCCCGGAAGCCACGGCATCGTCACCCAGTCCGAGGCCGCCGCACGGCTTGCCGGAGAGATCGGCTATCCCGTGATCATCAAGGCGGTCTACGGCGGAGGCGGCAAGGGAATCGCGGTGGTGGAGCAGCCCGAAGAGTTTGTCTCCACCTTCCAGCGGATCTCCGCCGAAGCACGCAGCGCCTTCGGCAACGGCGATGTCTATCTGGAGCGGTTCGTCGCTTCGCTGCGCCATGTGGAGGTGCAGATCCTGCGCGACGCCCAGGGCTGCACGAAAGTGCTCGGGCTGCGCGATTGCTCCGTGCAGCGCAACAACCAGAAGGTGATCGAAGAATCGGGTTCGACGGCACTGCCCGCCGACCTCGAAGAGGCTGTCTATCGCCATGCCGCCCGCATCGCCGAAGCCATCGCCTATGTCGGCGCGGGCACGGTGGAGTTCATATACGACCTGGTGCGCGGCGAAGTCTACTTTATGGAGATGAACACGCGACTGCAGGTGGAGCATCCCGTCACCGAGGCGGTCGCCGGCGTCGATATCGTCAGCGCGCAATTCCATATCGCAGCGGGCCAATCGATCGAGACCATGGAAGCCGGCCAAAACGGCTACTCCATGGAGCTCCGCATCAACGCCGAGCGCGCCATCCGCAATCCCGACGGAGCACTCTCGTTCCTTCCCTGCCCCGGCGACGTCAACGTCTTCCGCTTCCCGGAGCGCGCCGGCATCAGCCTGATCCGCGCGGTCGACGAAGGCAAGACTGTCACGCCGTACTACGACAGCATGATCGTGCAATTGATCGGGCATGCCGCATCGCGCACCGAAGTGATCGACCTGCTGCGCAGCTATCTCGAGAGCGTGGAAATCCGTGGCATTTCGACGAACATCCCGGTGCTGAAGCGGATTCTGGACGATCCGCAATTCCGCCGCGGCGATTACGATACCACCTACCTCCGCGAGTTCACCCGGCGGATCGAAGGCGCCGCGCTCGTCGCCGAGATGGAAGCGGCCGCCGGCGAAATCGCGCAGCCAATGGACCTCGAAAGCCTCCGCATTCCCGGAACCGACGAATACCGGGTACTGGCGCCTTCGGCGGGAGTCTTCTACCGGTCGCCATCACCAGGCGAGCCGGAGTTTGTGCAGGCCGGCGACATGCTCGACGGCGAGCGAACCATCTGCCTGCTCGAAGCCATGAAAAGCTTCCGGCCTTTGAGCCTCTCGACGTTCCGCTCGGGAGACGAGCGGCTCTATCCGCCGGACCATCTCTTCCAGGTGGTGCGCGTGGTTCCGGAAAACGGCCAGGCAGTCAATCGCGACGACCTGATCTTCGTTCTGCGGCTGGCGGCCAACGGCACGAAGTCCGCGACGCCGGGCGCCTGATATCCTACGACTGGTGTGTTTTGGTACTGGTGCTTCGTTGGTCCCGCCCTCATGCTGGCTATTCTGTCGCTGCGCGGCGAGCGTAAGCGCGCCGCCTATGTGGCGCGACGGCTGGCGGAGCAGCCGCCGCTGCTGCCGCCGGTCACGCTCATCGTTCCGGTGAAGGGCGAGGACGAAGGGCTTCGCGAAAACATTGCGGCGCTGGCGTCGCTCGACTACCCGGATTACGAACTGATCGTGGTGGCGCATACGGCCGCCGATATCCCGCCCGGCATTCTGCCGGCACGCGCCAAGGTGGTGCTGGCCCACGGCGAAGACCGGCAAACCGGCGAGAAGGTGCAGAATCTGCAAGCCGCCGTGCGGGCCTCGAGAAAGCTCAGCGCGGTGTTTGCCTTCGCCGATTCCGACGGCCGCCCCGAGCGAGGCTGGCTGCGCGCCCTGGTGGCGCCGCTCGGCGAGCCGGGCGTGGGAGCCTCCACCGGCTACCGCTGGTTCACGCCCGCGCATGGCGGCTTCTGGCCGCTCCTGCGCAGCGTGTGGGACGCGGTGGCGGCGGGTTTTCTCGGCCCCGGCAACAACGGCTTCGCCTGGGGCGGCGCGATGGCGATCCGCAAAGAGACCTTCTTCGAGATTCGCGTACACGAGTATTGGAAGAACACCGTGAGCGACGATTACGCTCTGGCCGAGGCCGTCCACCGCGCCGGTCTGACCATCGCGTATGCGCCGGGCGCGCTGACCCCTTGCCTGAGCCGTACCGGCGCGCTCGAATTCCTGCGCTGGGCGCGCCGCCAGATGACCATCACGCGTGTCTACCGTCCGCAACTCTGGTGGCAGGCCCTGGCCGCGCACGTCATCTACTGCGGAGGCATGGCGGCGGCGGTCCTGGCGGCGGTGCGCGGCTACCGGCCGGCCGGGTGGATGCTGGTGGCGATGCTGGCGCCGGGAATGTTCAAAGGGATGCGCCGGTCGATGTTAGCCCGGGTATCGCTGCCGGGCTGCGAACCGTGGTTCCGGCGGCATCAGTGGGTGCACGTCACGTGGGTGCCTCTCGCCACCTGGATGTGGCTGGCCGCACTGGTTTCCTCGACCTTCGGAAATACCGTGGAATGGCGCGGATACCGGTACAAATTAAGACGTCGTCCGACGCTATAGCAGTTATAATTTCATCTGTAAGGGAGGATCTCCGTGGCCAAGGACAGAAGCCCGAAGAAAGAAGTGAAGAAGCCGAAGAAGAAGAAGTAACCGGCGAAGAAAAGTCCGGCGCGGGCGGATGGCCGGGGCGTGGGTTTGGCCCGGCGGTCCGTCCGCTGCTATTTTTGAGGGAGCGATCATGCGCACAGAGTGGGTAGCGAAACGAAACGACGATCCAGTTCGAACGCAAATGCATTATGCCCGGAGGGGTGTAGTCACCGAGGAGATGCATTACGTCGCGAAACGCGAAAGCTTGTCTCCGGAGGCCGTCCGCTCCGAAGTGGCGCGCGGACGAATGATCATTCCGGCCAACATTCATCACGAGAACCTGGAGCCGATGGCCATTGGCGTGGCCTCGAAGTGCAAAATCAACTCCAATATCGGAAATTCGGCGGTCACTTCGAATATCGAGGAGGAGCTCGAAAAGCTGCGTTACTCGGTCAAGTTCGGAGCGGACACGGTGATGGATCTTTCCACCGGCGGCGACATTCCGGCCATCCGTAAAGCGATCATCGGCGCTTCGCCCGTACCCATCGGCACCGTCCCGATCTATGAAGCGCTCTCCCGCGTGCGCCGCGTGGAAGACCTCAGCAGGCAGGTGATGCTCGAAGTCATCGAAGAGCAGGCCGAGCAGGGCGTGGATTACATGACGATCCATGCCGGCGTGCTGGTGCAGTACATTCCCCTGACCACGCGCCGCGTGACCGGCATCGTGAGCCGCGGCGGCTCGATCCTGGCCGAGTGGATGGTCAAGAATCACAAGCAAAACATGCTCTACGAGTGCTTCGAAGATATCTGCAAGATCTTCCAGAAGCACGACGTCACTTTTTCGCTGGGCGACGGTCTGCGCCCGGGCAGCGTGGCCGATGCCAGCGACGAGGCGCAGTTCGCCGAGTTGAAGACGCTGGGCGAATTGACCAAGAAGGCATGGGAATACGACGTCCAGGTGATGATCGAAGGCCCCGGGCACATTCCGATGGACCAGATCGAGATGCAGGTCCAGAAGGAAAACGAGATGTGCTACGAGGCGCCCTTCTATACGCTGGGCCCCCTGGTGACCGACATCGCGCCGGGGTACGACCACATCACGTCGGCCATCGGCGCCGCCATGATCGGCTGGTACGGGGCGTCGATGCTCTGCTACGTGACGCCGAAGGAGCACCTGGGGCTGCCCGAATCGCGAGGACGTGAAGGCCGGGATCATCGCGTACAAAATCGCCGCGCACGCCGCCGATATCGCGCGGCATCGCCCCGGCGCCAGAGACCGCGACGACGCGCTCTCCCGCGCTCGCTACACCTTCGACTGGAACCGGCAGTTCGACCTGTCGCTCGATCCCGAGACGGCGCGCTCCATGCACGATGAGACGCTGCCGGAAGACGGCTTCAAGGACGCGCACTTCTGTTCGATGTGCGGCCCGAAGTTCTGCTCGATGAACATTTCGGCCAAAGTGGAGACGTTCACGCAGGAAGAGGCCGACGCAGCGGCCAGCGGGACGGCAATCGAACCCCTGGTGAATATCGCGGGCAACGATTAGTTACTGCCCGCGGAGGTGGGCGATGGAGGAGCGGAGCGCCATTGCCCCCACCGGGTCCGAGGATGCGAGGGCGTCGACCTCGTGCTCGGCGTCCTGCAGAGCACCCGCGCGGATACAGAGCTCGGCGATGCCGCGATGGTCGGAGGGACGCTCCCGGCGGGCTGCTTCGATCCTGGCCGCCTGCCCTTCCGGCATTACCTCGAACCGTGCTTCCGGATCCGCCGGTGTAGGCGCAAGGATTGTATCGCTCCCGCTGCGGGCGGTCACCTGCCAGATGTAGACGCACTGGCGCGGCAGAGACGATTCCGGAGTCCAGGAAGTATCTGTAATTTCTTTGCTTTCCAGGACTTTATTGAAGTTTTCATCGAAGATCGAAACCACGTAGCCCGTGGCACCCGGAAGGGCCGCCCATTGGAGCGTGGGCCGGTCGCTTACGACGGTGGTCCCTACCGGCGCCGTCAGCTCGAAGGTCCGCACCGAAGGCGCCCCCAGCAACTGGCCGCGATGCCGCACCAGGCGATCCAGAATCGCAGGCCGCTCCAGGGTCAGCACCGCCCGATGCGGCACCGGCAGGGGTCTTGCCGGACGGCTGCTCCACGCAACAAAGCAAGCCACGATCCCAATCCCCGCCGCCACGGCCACCGGAATCCACCAGCGCCGGATCACTGTCGTTCGTGATCGAAACTGGCGGAGATCCGCTACTTCCGCGCGGCACAGTCCGCACAGGGCGAGGTGCGTCGCGGCATCGACCGAAGGTTTCCCTTCGGCGCAAGCAACGATCTCTTCGTATTCCAGATGGGCGCCGAGATCCGCGTGCAGGGCACGAACTGCCGCGACATACGACGGCGCCCTCGCGATGCGCGCCCGGCAGGCTTCGCAGCCGGAGAGGTGGTCATCCACAACCAGTAGTTCGGGAGCCGGCAGGCCGCGTTGGCGGTACCGGTCGAGCTGCTCGTCGGTTGGATGCGCCGGGTCTAGCATCGCTTACCTGCAATTGAAGCCGAGTTGAACAAGATATTACTATCTCCAATCAACGATATTTGACTCCTATTCTGCGGATTAGCCGCTCCCGGGCGGACTTTCGCAAATTGATCACCTGCTGCCGGGTCAGATCCATGCGGCGCGCGATGGTCAGATCGTCCCAGGGGAGCTCGTTCCAGATCGCCGCGAGTTCGGCGGCGGGAAACTCCAGGATCTCGGCGATCTGCCGCAGGCTGGCGATACCGGAGGCCGGCAGCAGCGTGATCGCCGGCGTCCCGTCGTCGCCGGCCCGCAGGTTGAGGAGCAGGGCCACACGCTGAGGCACGGGCAGTTCGCGAATCTGCGCCCAGACCTCAGCCATCCAGCGGCGCAAGTGAAGGACTTCGGCAGGGTCGGCGCCCTTCCCGCTGATTTCGAGAGCGGAATCTTCGGGAACCGGGGTGGCCTCCTTCAGGCCGGCGAGGCGAGCGGTGATGTTGACCAGATCGTCAAACGGTAAGGGCGCGGCGAATTTCCCGAAGACCTGAAGCAGGACGTCAGCTGGCGCGGAGGTGAAACGGCCACGCGGAACGTCGGCGAGCAGTTCCTTCCAATTGGCCAGCTCGGAGCCGGGGATCGGCGACTTACCGCCCATCTGCCATTTGCGCAGCCCGCACAGCCACTCCGAGGGATGGGGTTCCCAGATGGCGAAACGGGAGTCCGTACTCAGGAGATACCGCAGCCTGGTCTTCAGCCGATGTCGAACCGGATACTTGCGCCTCAGATATTCGTTGCAGGCGTGATAAGCGGCAGTGGCGGCATAGGCTGAAAAGGCTCCAATGGCGTCGCCGGGCGCCTCGCTCTTCAGTGTGCGCAGGCGGGCGATCAATTCCACCAGAACGTCGGAGGTGACATCGTCGATGTCCTGGGCTTCGGCCGTGCCCTGGAAGGCGAGCTTATAGTGGACGATCTTGTGGACCGCGGGCTGGGCGTGGGTCACGACCAGGGCCTCCAGCAGCTCCTCCGCAAGCCGGGGATCCCGACATTCCGCAAACTGCTGTAATAAAAGGTCCGCCGAGGTGGTCGCCATCGCGCAATGGCCGGTCTTTGGAATAGCGTACCACGAAGGGCGAAGCCCTCCTCTCTGCGGTACGCTGGTAGTAGATGTCTGGAATTGCCGTGATTGCTCTGTTTGCGGCGTCCCTGCCGCATGCCGTGGTTTTACAGCCTGTGGCCAATATGTTTGCGCAGCCGAGCGAGGATTCCTCGGTGGTGTCGCAGGCCATCTACGGCGCGAATGTGGAGTTGGTCCAGCAACAGGATGGCTGGGCGAAAGTCCGCACAGCCGACGAATACACCGGCTGGGTGCCGATGCGTCAGCTTTTGACCGGCAAGAGTTATGCAACCGAAGGCCGGGTCGGCGAAGTCCGCAGCCTCTTCGCACACCTCTATCGCGAGGATGACGTCACCAAGCACGCTCCGTTGCTGACCGTTCCCTTCGAGACGCGCCTGGCGATCACGGAGGAACAGGGCCGCTGGGCGAAGGCCCAACTGCCCGACGGGCGCACCGCCTGGGTGCAGGCCGGCGACCTCGCCTTCGACCGTCAGCCGATGACGATTCCCGAAATGCTGGCGTTCAGTAAGAGGTTCCTCGGGCTGCCTTACACGTGGGGCGGCACATCGAGCTACGGCTACGACTGCTCCGGCTTCACCCAGATGCTGGAGCGGCAGCGTGGCGTCCTGATGCCCCGGGATGCCGGACCGCAGGCGGAATGGAGCGGCAACCAGCCGGTTTCCCGCGCGGACCTGCAGCCCGGCGACCTCCTGTATTTCGGCAGTTCGGAAAAGCACATCACCCATACCGGCATGTACCTGGGCGAAGGCAAGTTCATCAATGCCACCACCTACCAGACCCCGATGGTGCGGATCGACGATTTGAACGAACCGCGCTGGACGCGCCTGCTGGTGGCGATGCGCCGTCCCATGCCCGTGCGGCAAAGCGCCGCGGAGAACAGTAAATGAATCGCAGGAGCTTTATGAAGACAGCGGCGGCGGTCCCGGCAGCCGCGGTGAATCTGCATGGCGCGGCTGCGCCCTCGTTCACGGCGAAGATCGTGCGGCTGAATCTGCGGCATACCTGGACCACCACCATGTCGTCCAGCCAGTACCGCGACACGCTGCACACCACTTACGAACGCGACGGCCTCATCGGGCATGGTGAAGGCGCGCCGATCGTGCGCTATCACGAAGACGCGGAAAGCGCTCGTAAGGCTGTGGAATCGGTGCAAGACCTGCTGATCGCCTCCGACCCGATGCACTTCAATAAGATCATGGGCGAGGTCTTCCACCGCATCCAGGGCGAATGGGCCGGCAAGGCAGCCATCGATATCGCGCTGATGGACTGGGTGGGTCAGAAGCTCGGCATCCCGCTCTACGCCTATTTCGGACTCGACCCCAAGGACGCGCCGTTGACGACGTTTTCGATCGGCATCGACACGCCCGAAATCACGCGGCAGAAGACCATCGAGGCGGCCGACTACCCGGTCCTCAAGGTCAAAGTCGGGCTCGCGACCGACGAGCCGACTATCGAGGCGGTACGCAGCGTCACGAAGAAGCCGCTGCGCGTGGATGCCAACGAAGGATGGAAGGATAAAGAGGAGGCGGTCCGCAAGATCAACTGGCTCGAAACGCAAGGCGTGGAATTCATCGAACAGCCCATGCCGGCGGAGATGCTCGAAGAGACGCGCTGGGTGCGCAGCCGCGTCCACATCCCGGTCATCGCGGACGAAGCCTGCCAGCACGCGTCCGACATCCCGAAACTCAAGGACGCCTATGACGGCGTCAACGTGAAACTCGACAAGAGCGGCGGCATGCTGGAAGCCTATCGCATGATTCAGATCGCGAAAGCGCTGGGCATGAAGACGATGCTCGGCTGCATGATTTCGAGTTCGGTCTCGGTGACCGCGGCGGCGCACCTTTCGCCGCTGGTGGATTACGCCGATCTCGACGGCAACCTGCTCATCAGCAACGATCCGTTCCACGGCGTGCGCGTGGAACACGGCAAACTAGTGCTGCCCAACCGGCCGGGCCTGGGTCTCATTCCGGCATAGTTGTGCCCAAACACCGGGTGGTCATCCTCGGCGGAGGTTTCGGCGGGCTGTATGCCGCGCGGAAGCTTTCACGCGCTCCGGTGGATGTCACGCTGATCGACCGCCGCAACTTTCACCTGTTTCAACCACTGCTCTACCAGGTGGCGACCGGCGCACTTTCGCCGGGCGAGATCAGCGCCCCGCTCCGCGGCATTTTCCGCCGGCGCAAACAGATTCGCGTGCTGCTCGGCGAGGTAGTGGATATCGACCCGGTGGCGCGTCGGCTCTCCCTCCGCGATGACGAGACGTTCGAATACGACTCGCTGATCGTCGCCACCGGTTCGAAGAGCTCGTACTTCGGCAACGACCAGTGGCGGGACTGGGCGCCGAGCCTGAAGACGGTGGAAGAAGCCACGGCGATCCGGCACAAGATCCTCTTCGCCTTCGAAGCCGCCGAGCGCGTGACCGATCCAGAAATACGGCGCGCCTGGCTCACCTTCATCATCGTGGGCGGGGGTCCGACCGGTGTGGAACTGGCGGGAGCACTCGGCGAAATCGCGCGCTACTCGCTCCAGGGCGACTTCCGCTCGATCCGTCCCGAGGAGGCGCAGATCATCATCCTGGACGGCGCGCCGCGGGTGCTGTCGCATTATCCCGAGGACCTCTCGCGCAAGGCCGAAGAGTCCCTCATGAAGTTGGGAGTCCGGGTACGGAGCGGCGTGAGGGTGGTGGCGGTGGATGCCGACGGCGTGACGTTTCAGTCGCCCGACGGCAGCGAGCTGCGGCTGCCGGCAAAGACCGTGCTGTGGGCCGGCGGTGTGGTGGCGACCACGTTCGGCCGCACGCTCGCCGAGCGCACCGGCGCCGAGACCGACCGCACCGGCCGAATCTTCGTGAATCCCGACCTGACGGTTCCCGGCTATCCGGAAATCTACGTAGTAGGCGATCTGGCGGACTTCCGCCAACCCGACGGCCATTCGCTGCCCGGCGTCGCGCAGGTAGCGATTCAGGGCGGCGCCTACGCGGCACGCGCCATCGTCGAGAGACTCAGAGGCGCGCGCGAGCTGAAGCCTTTCCACTACCGCGACAAGGGCGACCTGGCGGTAATCGGCCGCGGCGCCGCGGTGGCGAATATCTTCGGCCTGCACCTGGCGGGCCTGCCGGCGTGGCTAGTCTGGCTCTTCGTCCATCTGATGTACATCGTGGAGTTCCGCAGCCGCGTGATGGTGTTCCTGCAGTGGGGCTTCGAGTACCTGTCGTACAGCCGTGGCGCCATGCTGATCACCGGCAGCGCCGTCCCGACCTCGATCGCCCCTGTGGAGCCGATGAAGAACCTGGCCGAGGATTAGGCATTACAGGATATCACCCAGCGAGGAAACCTCCGTCAAACTGTCTTCTCCGAAGATGCCGACCGCGTCCTTTATTTGCAATTACTCGCCCGGCAGACGCGCAAGTACGGCGTTCGTGTCGCCGGCTATTGCCTCATGGGGAACCACGTTCATCTGATTGCGTCGCCGCCGGAGGAGAATGCGCTGGCGAAGTGCCTCGGCCGCACTCATGTGGATTACGCCCGCTGGCTGAATGTCCGGCGCGGCGACACCGGCCACGTCTGGCAGAACCGCTTCTTCTCCTGCCCGATGGATGATCGTCATACATGGGAGGCCTTGCGCTACGTCGAACTCAACCCCGTCCGCGCCGGCATGGTGCGGGATGCGATCGCCTGGCCGTGGTCGAGCGCCGGCGCGCACACTACGGGGGCGGACCCCTCGGGTCTTCTCGATCTCGCCGAATGGCGCGAGCGCTGGAGTCCCGCCGTCTGGCGCGAAGCTCTGTCGAAGCGCATCGAGGATGCCGCGTTGCTGGCGCGAATTCGGGAGGCGACGGGAACGGGCCGTCCGGCAGCGAGCGAGGAGTTCATCCGAGAGTTGGAAATCGTCAGGCACGAGCCGCTCCGCCCCCGAAAACGAGGTCCTAAGCGTAAGACTGGAGAAGATGGAAGACAGCTGTCGCTGGCGGTTCCCTGAGCGCATTTGGGAGTTTCGTAGCCTGTCCCCGAAACCCGAAACCAGCTCTACTGTGTGCGGACCCCGATTTCGTACAGGTGCACGAGCAGGTCGGCCGGATCCTGGTAGACGCGGTAGGCGCCGGCGCGTTCGAGCTCGTCTTCTCCGTAGCCGCCGGAAAGTAGTCCGATGCTGAGCGCGCGGGCACGGCGGGCGGCCAGCAGATCCCAGATGCTGTCGCCGACCACGACGCATTCTTCGATCGGGCGGGCGAGCCGTGCGGCAGCGGCAAGGAAGAGGTCGGGATCGGGCTTCGCGTGGGCAACCTGATCGCGGGTGACGATGGGCATATCGAGCGCGACTCCCAGTGTCTTGAGCGAGAGTTCGGCGCTCTCGCGGAAGCCGCTGGTGGCGATGGCGTGCGGCACTCCGGCCCGCGCGAGCTGATCGAGCAGCGCCTTCGCTCCCGGCAGCGGACGCACCTGCGCGGCATAACGCTGGAAGGCCTCGCCGTGCCAGCGCTGCATGTCGGCAACTTCCCGCGGGTCAAGCTCGCGTCCTGTCTCGCGCGCCAGCGCGTTGACGAACAGGCCGCCGCTCATGCCGATGCGGCGATGGATGCGCCACACGGCCAGCGGCATGCCGGCGCGTTCGAGTGCATCGCGCCAGGCGAGCACATGCTGGTAGACGCTATCGACGAGCGTGCCGTCCAGGTCGAAGAGAAATGCGGGAACCGCGGAAGCAAACGGCGCCTCGAAATCCATCCGGATTTAGTCTCCTTAGAAGGGCTATGCCCGTTATGATAGCGTTCTATGGGACATTACCTGGCGATTGATCTTGGCGCCGAAAGCGGGCGCGCGATTGCGGGAGCCCTCGATCGCGGCCACCTCTCCGTCGAAGAGCTGCACCGCTTTCCCAACGTTCCGGTCCAGGAGCGCGGCGCCATGTACTGGGATACCAGGAAGCTCTGGCAGGAGATTCAGACCGGTATCGCCATCGCGCACAAGGATCGCCACCTGCGCCTCGACGGCATCGGCGTGGATACCTGGGGCGTGGATTTCGGGCTGATCGCGGAGAACGGCGCGCTGATCGAACGGCCGCGGCATTATCGCGACCCTCGCAATCAGTACGCCATGAAGCGGCTCTACGAAGTGATCACGCCCAGCGAAGTATTCGGCTACACCGGCATCCAGCACATGCAGATCAATTCCCTGTGTCAGCTGTACGCCATGAGGCTGGCGAAGGATCCGGCCCTGGGGATCGCCACGCACTTTCTGAACATTCCGGACCTGTTCAATTACTGGCTTACCGGCATCGCGCGTTCGGAGACCACCATTGCGAGCACCACTGAGTTCTTCAGTCCGTCGGAAATGGCATGGGCCACGGAGCTTCTGAAGCGGGTTGACCTGCCGGGCGAGATTCTTTGCCCGCTGGTCGAGCCGGGCACCCGGCTCGGCAAGATGCTCGAAGCGCCGCACGCGCCGGTCTATGCCACCGCCGGACACGATACGGCGGCGGCGGTGGCCGCGGTGCCGGCCGAACGGCATGAACATTGGTGCTATATCAGCTCGGGAACCTGGTCGCTGCTGGGGCTGGAGCTCGACAAGCCGATCATGAACCAGCAGGCCGAAGCGTTGAACGTAACTAACGAGGTGGGCGTCGAAGGCAAGATCCGGC
The DNA here is from genome assembly GCA_963796675.1 of Terriglobia bacterium. Classification (GTDB taxonomy): domain Bacteria; phylum Acidobacteriota; class Terriglobia; order Bryobacterales; family Bryobacteraceae; genus CAWCDJ01. The sequence goes on along the minus strand of CAWCMS010000002.1, from coordinate 241,858 downwards.
TGCTCAAGAATATTGCCGGATTGTGGCTGCTGCAGGAGTGCCGGCGCGCGTGGAAGGCGGCGGGCTCGGAATACTCTTACGAAGAGTTGGCGAGGATGGCGGCGGTAGCGGAGCCCTTCCGGACCGCGATCGACCCGGATGCGTTTCTCGAGCCCGGCGATATGCCGGCCAAGATCGATGCCTTCTGCCGCAAAACGAACCAGGAGCCGCCCGCCGGTCCCGGCGAGTACGCGCGGACCATTCTCGAGAGCCTGGCGATGCGCTACCGCGTGGTGCTCGAAGGCATGGAACGGCTATCGGGCCGCCGCGTGGACGTAATCCACATCGTCGGCGGCGGTTCGAAAAATACCGTTCTCAACCAATTTGTGGCGGACTGCACCGGACGGCGAGTGGTGGCCGGACCGAGCGAAGCCACCGCCATCGGCAACATCCTGGTGCAGGCAATGGGCGCGGGCGAACTGCGCGGGCTCGACGACATCCGCACGGTCGTTCGGCACTCCTTCCCGCCGGTGACCGTGGAGCCGCAGGCATCCACCGCCTGGGACGATGCCTACGATAAGTACCTCGATATCGTGGCCTGAAGGCCTGCGTATCGGACGATCCCATTGCGGGCCGCGCCCGGTGCTACGGCGGACATTCGGAAATTGACCAGGGAGCGCGCGCGGACGATGATGCAACAGGAGAACTAACCACATGGCCAATCCAAGCGCGGCAATTTGCACTCGTCATGAAGGACACGCTCACCACCACGGTCCCAATTGCGGACACATGGCGGTGCAGCACGACGGGCATACAGACTACCTTCATGACGGCCACCTGCATCATCTGCACGGCGATCATGTAGACGATCATCGCCTGAGCACCGACAGCCAGAACCCCGAACGCTGCACGCCCGAACAGAGCTGCGGCGCACATGTCCACGGTCCGAATTGCGGGCACGAGCGGGTACCGCACGGAGATCACGAAGACTATTTGGTGAACGGCGAGCTGCACCATCCGCACGGCAAGCACTGCGACAATCATGGTAGGCTGCAAACAGCCGCCGCATGAGCGAACCGCGGATTCAACTCCTCAACCAGAATTTGTTCGACACCCTGATCGAGCGCGCGCACCAGTCTCCGCGGCGTCGTACGAATCATAACTTCCACGCGACGATGGAAGAGAATCCGCACCGTTTCCTGAACGTGATGGTCCGCGGAACCTATGTCACGCCGCATCGCCACACAACGCCGCCGAAGGCGGAGTCGTTCGTGGTGCTGGCTGGCCGGATCGTGTTCTTTACGTTCGACGATGCCGGCGAGATCACCGGCACCTGGATCCTGGGCACCGGGCAGCCCGGAATCGATATCGCGGCGGGCGTGTGGCACACGCTCGCCGTGCTCTCCCCCGAGGCGGTCTGCTTCGAAGTTAAGCCCGGCCCCTATACCGCCGCCAGCGATAAGGACTTCGCGCCGTGGGCTCCGCACGAAGGCGAGTCCGGCGCGGCGAAGTACCTGGAGCGCCTCCTGGCTTGTGTCCCCCAAAGCTCTGAACTATCCTGAAGTCTCCTCGTCGGAGACATCAGACCATGTTCATTGTCGATAGCCTGCCGGTCGCGATCGTTTTCTGCATCGTCACCATGCTCGGTTGGGGGTCTTGGGCGAACACGCAGAAACTCGCGGGCAAAGAGAAGTGGCCGTTCGAGCTCTTCTACTGGGATTACGCGATCGGCGTATTTCTGTTCGGCATCATCTTCGCATTCGCCTTGGGGAGTTCGGGCTCCCAGGGCGCCGCCACACTGGCGAATCTCCAGACTGCCGCTTCGGGCTACCTCTTGCCGGCGTTCTTCAGCGGCGTGCTCTTCAACCTTTCGAACATCCTGCTGGTGGTGGGGATCGACGCGGCAGGAATGTCGGTGGCGTTCCCGGTCGGCGTGGGGCTCGCGCTGGTGATCGGCACCGTGGAAAGCTACATTGGGACGCCCAAGGGCAATCCGGCGCTGCTGTTCGGCGGCGTGGCGCTGATCGTGCTGGCGATGATCTTCTCGGGCACCGCACACCGGCGGCTGCCGCAGAGCACCGTGCGCAGCCCTTTGCGCGGATTGCTCTTTTCCATCGTGGCCGGCTGCATCATGGGCTCGTTCTACCCGCAGTTGATGAAGGCGATCTCGCCCGATTTCCGGCGGATCGCGCCGGGGACGCTGACTCCGTACGCGGCGTTGCTGGTCTTCGGCGTGGGCGTGGTGGTGAGCAACCTGGCATGGAACACGATTTTCTTGCGGGCAGGCGGCCTGCGCTATGCGGATTACTTCCGCGGCAGCGCCCGACTGCATGCCCTCGGCATTCTGGGCGGCTGCATCTGGATGCTGGCGCTGGGCCTGAACGTGATTGCCAGCGGCGTGGCCGGGCCGGCGATCTCGTATGCGCTCGGACAGGGCGCTACGCTGGTGGCGGCGCTGTGGGGACTGCTGATCTGGCATGAATTTCGCGGCGCGCCCGCGGGAACCTCGAAATATCTGGCCTTGATGCTGGCCGGTTACACGGCGGGGCTGATCCTGATCGGCGCGGCGACGCTCTGAAAGCGCGCTATGCTAATCCGGTTGTGACTATTGAAAAGATCAACTATCAGGGCTGGCCGAATTCCTACCGGATTTCGAATGGCGAAGTCGAAGCGGTAGTCACTTCGGACATCGGCCCGCGCGTGATGCGGTACGCGTTCCTGGACGGCCGGAATCTCTTCAAGGAATTCGAGGACGGCCTGGGCAAATCGGGCGAGCCCGAATGGCAACTACGGGGCGGGCACAGGATCTGGGCCGCGCCCGAAGATCCGCACCTGACTTATGCCCCGGACAACGGCCCGGTGCACGTCGAGATCCGCGGCGAGGTACTCGAAGCGACCCAACCGGTGGAAGAACGCACCGGGCTCGAAAAGCAGATCGCCATCGAGATGGCCGCCACGGGGACGTCGGTCACGGTGCGGCATCGTCTGCGGAATGCCGGCGCGGTGCCTGCTACCGTGGCCCCCTGGTCGGTCAGCATGATGGCGCCGGGCGGCGCAGGCATTCACGGATTTCCGCCGCGCGGCAAGCATCCCCAGATGCTTGCCCCGTCGAATCCGCTGGTGATGTGGGCCTTCAGCAACCTGGGCGACCGTCGCTGGCTGCTGCTCGAAAAGTATCTCGTGCTGCGGCAGGATCCTGACAACGCAGTGCCGCAAAAGTTGGGCAGTTTCCACCCGCGCACCTGGGGCGCCTACCTGCTGGGCAGTGAACTGTTCCTCACGCGCTGCGAAGCGCATGGCGACCCGCAAGCATATCCCGACATGGGCTGCTCCTTTGAGATGTTCACTAACGCGGACATGCTCGAGTTGGAAACGCTCGGCCCGCTGAAGACGCTCCAGCCCGGAGAGTCGCTCACGCATACCGAGCGCTGGAGCCTGCATCGCGGCGTGCGGCTGGATCGCTGGACGGACGCGGAGATCGATCGTGTGATCGCCCCACTGGCGGAATAAGGCGCCGCTAGTCCGAAACCGAGAGCGCCGATTCTTCCTGTAGCGAGGGGTATATGTGCTCGGTCTTCCGCCAGGCGAGGTTGCGGCCCTGCAGCCGCGCGGTAGTGAACTGCGCGATGGCGGCAACGGTCGCGCAGAAGTTCACCACGTTCCCCCAGCAGACACGGACCGGAACTCCGCAGGCGAACCGCCATCCGTAGATCCGCTGCGAGCAGCGAAAACGGACTCCGGCCTGGATCACCGAAATCAGCAGATTCAAAAGGCAGACGCGGAGAATCCATGCAGGCACCGACGACGGCCCAGTCTCGACCCCGGCCAGTAGAAAGAGATTGACGAAGGGACCCAGCAGGTTTCCGATCAGCCCCTTGCGATCGCGCCAGAACCAGTAGATCTGGCTGCGCGGCACACGCCAGCCGTGAAACTGCCAGCCCTGGAGCACGATGCCGGCCACCCAGCGGCTCCTCTGGCGGACCGCACGGCCCATCGTCCGCGGAAAATACTCGCGCGTCGCGGCGAGCACGGGCTCGTCGAAACGCAGCGGGACGAAGATCTGGCGGCAGCCCATGGCGTGCAGGCGGTAGCCGTTCTCGTAATCCTCCGTCAGACAGGCGGGGTCAAACACCTGCCCGCGCTCGGCCGCCAGGCGTTCCAGCGCATTGCGCTCGAACCCCGTGCCCACGCCATTCGACGGCACAAAACCGCCCAAAAACTGGCGGACCGGGATGTCCTTGGACTGGTATTCGGCGAATTCGTCGCAGTAGAGCCCGTGGGTCAGCTCGTCGAGGCCGGTCGGCAGCGGCAGCACCGGGATCTGCACCATCTGGTATTCGTGCGAAAGCCGGCTGATGGTTGTGAGCGAATCCGGATGAATCAGGTCTTCGGCATCGTGCGTGACGATGACTTCGAAGCGCACGCCGTGAAGCCGCTCGTATTCTTCCATGCCGCGATAGATCCAGTTGAGACAATCGCCCTTGGAAGTAGGGCCGTCGTTCGTGCAGAGTACGGGCTGGACCCGTGGATGGCTTTGCGCGACTTCGGCCACTGCGCGGCGCGTCTCCGGATCGTTGGGGTAGACGCCCGCGAACACCTGGTAGTTTTCGTAACGGATGACCGAGAGGTTGCGCTCCAACATGCGGCCAATGACGCCCTGCTCGTGCCATAAAGGCACAAAAATGGCGATCGGCCGCTCCGAAGTGCGCTCCGGGGCGGGACCGTCCATGAGCGAAGTCCGGCGGCGGCCTAGGTACACAGAGACGAGGGTGATCCAAACATCGTCGAGCCCGCTGATCAGAATCCACAGCGCCAGAGGGACAAGACAGACCGCCAGCCAATGGTCGAGCCGCACGTTAGAAAATTCAGTACGGCGCGATCGTTATTTTTCTCACATAATTACGCGACCACGGTAACGCGCGTATAGACCACCTCGAAGCCCATGCGCTCGTAGTTGCGTTGGGAGGCGCTGCCCGGCTGCGTGGATGCCGTGGCGACGTCGCAGCCCCACGAGATGCCTTCATTGAGCCGCGCGGCGATCAGTTCGCGCTGGAATCCGCAGCGGCGCGAGGACGCGGTGGTGCTGTCGGCGAAGAGCACGATAAGGCCCTGGTACACAGCGGCGGCTGCTCCGGCAACCGGGCGGCCGGATTCGTCGGCAGCCAGGTAACATAAGGCGCCGGGCATGGCGAAGATGGCGCGGCCCACGTCCATCTCCTGTTCCGTAAGCTCCGGGCCGTCGAAGTAGCCGCGGCCTACGGTGCGGGACCAAAGGTCGCATGCGTCTGCTGCGACGCGACGCACCCGCGGAGTAGAGGCCTCCGGAGTGCCGGCCAGGCGTTTCACCAAAACGTTACTAAACTCCGTCAGGTGATATCCCCGTGCCGCCAGAATCGGCAACAGACCGGGATCGGCCAAAGGGCAGAGGTCGAGCGAGACGCGCGCGCCGCGACTTCGGAAGAAAGACTCGATCTCTCCGATCATCTGCGGGCCGACCGGCCCGTTCAGGCCGATTCCGACGGCCTGCGTCAATGGCGATTCAGCGCCCAGAAAGATGGCGCATCCGCCGGCGATCTCGAGTACCGACGCACCGTCGCGCAATCCGCAGCCGCGAGCGTTGGCGGCTTCCGCGCCCTCCACACGCCGCGCAAGTTGCGCATCGGCGAAAATCATCGGTCGCTCTCCTGTGACAATAGGGCCCGCGGTTGCATCATATAAGTATGCCTCTCGAAACTCTGGATTTGCCCGTCGGAGGGATGACCTGTGGAAATTGTGCCCGGAGCGTCGAACGGAAACTCTCCGGCGTACCGGGTGTGACCAAAGCCACGGTAAACCTGGAGGGTGCACGCGCGAGCGTGGAATATGACCCGACCCTGGTGACGCCGGGAGCGATCGCGGATGCCGTCCGGCAGCTTGGATACGAAGTGCCGGCATGAACGTCACCGCGCCAGAGCGGGTGGACCTCCCCGTCTCCGGAATGAGTTGTGCGGCGTGCGCCCGCACCATCGAGCGCACACTCTCGGGCACCCCCGGGGTCGAGCGCGCCAAGGTCAACTTCGCCACTTCGACCGCAACCGTCGAATATAATCCGGACCGCGTGCGGCCGGCCGATTTCGTCGGAGCCATCGAGGAACTCGGCTACGGGGTCCCGGAGAAGCCCGCCGCGGCTGATGCCGCAGAGCCCGGTTACCGGCGGCGATTCCTGGTGGCGGTGGTATTCGCCGCTCCCGTGATGGTGCTGGGCATGCTCCATCGCTTGCCCTGGCTTCAGCTTGCGCTCACGCTACCGGTAGTTTTCTACGCGGGCGCTCCGTTTTACTCCGGGGCCTGGAAGGCGCTGCTGCATCGCGCGGCCAACATGAACACGCTGATCGCGTTGGGCACGGGCACTGCCTTTCTCTATTCCCTGGTGGAGACATTGCGCGGCGGCCACATGGTGTATTTCGAGGCAGCCGCCGTGATCATTGCCCTGATCCTGCTCGGGCGGATGCTCGAAGCTCGTGCGCGCGGACAGGCTTCGGAGGCGATCCGCCGGCTGATGGACCTGCAGCCGCCCATCGCGCGATTGCTGCGCGACGGCGCCGAGGTCGAAGTGCCGGTCGAGGAAGTGCGCACAGGCGACGTCGTGGTGGTGCGGCCCGGTGAGCGGATCCCCGTAGACGGCACGGTGACCGACGGCGAATCCGCGGTGGACGAATCGATGCTGACGGGTGAGAGCCTGCCGATGGAGAAACGTCCCGGCGCGGCGGTGTTCGCCGGCACGATCAATCGCTCCGGCGGCATGCGGTATTCGACCACGAAGGTCGGACGCGGCACTCTGTTGCAGCAGATGGTGGAGATGGTGAAGCGGGCGCAGGGTTCACGCGCTCCGGTGGCGCGGCTGGCCGACGTGGTAAGCGGCTACTTCACGCTGGGCGTGCTCGCGGCGGCGGTGCTGACCTTTGCCGGCTGGCTGTTGGTCGCGCCGTTCGCAACCGCGATGGTCAACGCGGTGGCGGTGTTGATTATCGCCTGCCCATGCGCTCTGGGGCTCGCCACTCCCACCGCGATCATGGTGGGGACGGGGCGAGGAGCAGAGCGCGGCATCCTCATTAAAGGAGGCGAGGCGCTCGAGATGGCGCACCGCATCCGTACCATCGTGCTCGATAAGACCGGTACGCTGACGCGCGGCAAGCCGGAAGTCACACGCATTGTTCCTGCCCCGGGGTTCGACGAACGCGAATTGCTGCGGCTCGCGGCCAGCGCCGAGCGATATTCGGAACATCCGCTCGGCCGCGCCATCGTCGAAGCCGCCGGGCTGCGCGGCATTGCGCTCGAAGAGAGCACGGAGTTCTCCGCGCAGGCGGGGTTGGGCGTTCGCGCGCGTATCGGGGGCCGCCTGGTGGAGGTCGGACGGCCGGGCGTCACGGTCACGGTGGATGGCTCACCGGCCGGCGCCATCGAGATCGCCGACACGCTCAAGCCCGAGGCGCCGGCGGCCATCGAACGGCTGCGAAGAATGGGGCTCGAAGTCTGGATGATCACGGGCGACCATCAGGCAGCAGCCGAAGCCGTGGCGCGCGAAGCGGGCATCGAGCACTTCCATGCCGAGGTCTTCCCGGACCGAAAGGTGGCGGAAGTGAAGCGGCTGCAGGCCGGAGGAATGCGGGTCGCCATGGTCGGCGACGGCATCAACGACGCGCCGGCGCTGGCGCAATCCGACCTCGGCATCGCCATGGGCTCCGGCACCGATATCGCCATGGAGGCGGGAGACATCACGCTGATGCGCGGCGACCTGAACGGCGTGCCCGAAGCTATCGAACTTTCGCGCCGCACTATGCGGATCATCCGGCAAAATCTTTTTTGGGCCTTCGCGTATAACACGATCGGGATTCCGGTTGCAGCACTCGGCCTGCTGTCGCCGATGCTGGCATCGGCCGCCATGGCCGCGTCCAGCGTCACCGTGGTCACTAACAGCCTGCGTCTCAAGTGAAATCTCCAGCCTGCTAAGATATCAGCACCGCTTACTTAGGAGAGATCCAGATGAATCGGAAGACGTGTAGCCTGTTCTTGGGCCTGCTCACGGCCGCCACGCTTTGCGCTCAGGAAACACCACAAGAGACTCCACAACAGCCGCCCGCAGGCGGCGGAGCCGGGCGCGGAGCCGGTGGCGGAGCAAATGCTAACGCGGAGCCGCAGCCCTACGAGAAGGTCATCACCAAGGACGCCAAGACCACTAAGGGCCTCTTCACGGTTCATCAGGTCAAGGAACGCTACTACTACGAAATTCCGAAAGCCGAAATCGACAAAGAGCTGCTCTGGAATTCGCAGATCGCCCGGACCACTCTGGGCGCAGGCTATGGCGGCGGCCAGTTGGTGACCCGCGTGGTGCGCTGGGAACTGAAGGGGCACCGCGTGCTCCTGCGCGAAATCAACTACGGGCTCACGGCCGACCCCGGCCAGCCGATCGCCATGGCCGTCAAAGCGGCGAATAACGACGCCATCATCATGTCGTTCCCGGTGGCGGCGTTCGCCAAGGATGGCGCTCCGGTGATCGAAGTGACGCGCTTGTTCACCAGCGACCCGCAGGAGTTCAGCGCACGCCAGCACCTGGGCGCTACCGGAGTCGATGCCACCCGCACCTTCATCGAACATATCGCGCCCTATCCCCAGAACGTGGAGGCCGAAGTCACCGTCACGTACACGCGGAGCGCCGGCGGTGCAGCGTCCGCCGGACGCGGACCCACGGGCGGCGGACTCGGCGGCGGACAGATGCGGCCGGGCAGCGCCACCGTGGTGCTGCACCACAGCATGGTCAAGCTGCCGGACAAGCCCATGATGCCCCGCATGTTCGACGAGCGCGTCGGCTACTTCACCACCAGCACCATGGACTACAGCCACGACGACTACCGCGCGGAACGCGTGCGCTACATCGCGCGCTGGCGCCTCGAAAAGAAGGACCCGAGCGCTGCCGTCTCCGAGCCGGTCAAGCCGATCGTGTACTACATCGACGCCGCGACTCCCACCAAGTGGGTACCCTGGCTGATCAAGGGCGTGGAAGACTGGAACGTGGCGTTCGAGGCGGCGGGCTTCAAGAACGCCATCATCGCAAAGAAGGCGCCGACGGCGCAGGAAGATCCTACGTGGAGCCCGGAGGACGTCCGCAACTCGGTGATCCGCTGGCTGCCATCGACTGTCGAAAACGCCATGGGGCCGCACATCTCCGACCCGCGCACGGGCGAGATCCTCAACGCGGACATCCAGTTCTACCACAACGTCATGAACCTGGCGCGCGACTGGTATTTCGTACAGGTGGGACCCCTCGATCCGCGAGCGAAGAAGATTCCGCTTCCCGACGACCTGATGGGACGCCTGCTCGAATACGTGGTGTCGCACGAGGTGGGCCACACTCTCGGGTTCGAGCACAACATGAAGTCGAGCTCCATGTACCCGGCCGATAAGCTGCGCGACAAGGAGTTCATCCACACGATGGGGCACACGCCCTCGATCATGGATTATTCGCGATTCAATTATGTCGCGCAGCCCGAGGACGGCATTCCGGTCGACGACCTCATTCCGCGCATCGGCCCCTACGACATTTGGGCCACGCATTGGGGCTATGCGCCCATTCCGGACGCGAAGAAGTCCGACGACGAGAAAGCGACGCTCGACAAGTGGGCCAAGGAGCAGGACGACAAGCCCTGGCTGCGCTTCTCGACCTCCAATTCGAACGGCGCCGACCCCGGCGAAGAGACCGAGGCCGTGGGCGATGCCGACCCGGTCAGATCGACCGCGCTGGGCGTGAAGAATCTGCAGCGGGTCGCCAAGATGCTGATGCCCGCCGCCGCGTGGAAAGACGGCGAGACTTATGACGATCTGGCGGAGCTTTACGGACGCATGGTCAGCCAGTGGTCCACCGAGATGAGCCACGTGGCGGCGGTCGTGGGCGGACTCAACAGCCAGGAGAAGGTGGTCGGGCAGGAAGGCCGCATCTTTAACCTGATCCCCAAAGACCGGCAGCAGACGGCCGTGAAGTTCCTCCTCGACAATGCCTTTACGACGCCCACCTGGATGGTCGACGAAGAGATTCTGCGGCGGATCGAGCCGGTAGGAGCGATCGACCGCATTCACACGGCGCAGAATCGCATTCTGACCAGCCTCATGAGCAGCCCGCGCCTGGCGCGACTGGTGGAGGAGCAGACACTCGACGGCAACCTGGCGTACTCGCCGGTGGAGTTTCTGGATACCGTCCGCAAGGGCGTCTGGAAGGAACTGGATGCGCCGCAGGTGAAGATCGACACCTACCGCCGCGAACTGCAGCGTTCCTATCTGCAGGCGGTCAATACGAAGCTGAATCCTCCGCCGGCGGCGACCACCATACCGCTATTCCCGACGGAAAACGGACGGCCCCCGGTGCGTCCGCCGCATACGGGCGACGAGCAGCCGCTCTATCGAGCGGAACTGCGGGCGCTGAACGCCTCCATCACGGCTGCGCTGGCTCGCACCACCGATGTCGAGACCAAGGCTCACCTGCAGGCGTCGAAGGACGAGATCGCCAGGATTTTGGATCCCAAGTTCGCCTCGCCGGCATCGGGCACCACGACTCCCGGACGAGGGGGCGAATAGGATAAGCTCTTCCATCGAGGACAACATGCGCAGGAGAGACTTCATACCCGCAATAGCGGCGTCTGTCGCGGCTGCCCAGACGACCGCGCCCCAGGCTCATAAGGGGCGTTTGAAGCAAGGCGTGACCCGCGGCGTGTTCGGCCGCGGCATGAGCTTCGAGGACACGTGCCGCGAAGCTGCGAAGATGGGCTGCGTCGGCTACGACCTGATCGGGCCCGCCGACTGGCCGATGCTGAAGAAGTACGGCCTCATCCCTACGATGTACCCGCCGGGGCCGGGCGGCACAATTCCGGAGGCGCTCAACCGCAAGGAGAATCACGAAGCCCTTCTGCCCAAGATGCACGCGGCAATCGACGAAGCGGCCGCCAATGGGGTCCCGAACATCATCACCTTCTCCGGAAATCGCAAGAACACGCCGGATGCCGAGGGCGCGGACAACTGCGTAGCCTTCCTCGATAAGGTGAAGGCGCACGCCGAAGACAAGGGCATCACGATCTGCATGGAGTACCTGAACAGCAAGGTCAACCACAAGGACTACATGTTCGATCACTACTACTGGGGCGTGGACGTGATGAAGCGGGTCAACTCGCCGCGCGTGAAAATTCTGTTCGACATCTATCACGCGCAGATTATGGATGGCGATATCGTCCGCAACATCCGCGACAACATCCAGTGGATCGGCCACTTCCATACGGGCGGCAATCCCGGGCGGCACGAGATCGATAACACCCAGGAGTTGAACTACCACTTCGTGGCGCAGGCGATTGCCGATCTCGGATTTACCGGCTACATCGGGCACGAGTATTCTCCGGCGCAGGGACACGATCCGCTGACCAGCCTGAAGCAGGCGATGGAGATTTTCGAGGTTTAAGTCCCTTTCGGAGGCGCGCAATCTGTGACCTGGTGGGGCAGGTCTTCAGCCTGCATCGGGCTTCAGCCCGATCGCTGGAGGCGGGCTAAAGCCCAACAAGGACGCTGTGTCTTCCTCGATGACTCCCGCACCGGGAGTGGGTGGATTTTCCATGGGGTCTCACGCTGAAAAGGACGATTGGCTGGCGGCAGCGCGTGCCGCGATGGAGATTGAAGCGGCGTCGGTGACACGCGCGGCCGCACGGCTGGATGGCGAACTCATCCGCGCTGTCGAACTCATCCTGGCGCATCCCGGCAAGGTCGTCGTCACCGGCATCGGGAAATCCGGCCACATTGCGCGGAAGATCGTGGCGACACTGTGCAGCACCGGTAGTTCCGCGGTCTTTCTGCACCCCTCGGAGGCGGTCCACGGAGACCTCGGTATCTACACGCCCGGCGATCCGACCGTCCTCCTCTCGAAGAGCGGGAGCACACGCGAACTGCTCGCGCTGGTCCCGATGCTGCGCGAGTTTCACTCTCCACTGATCGGCATTCTCGGCAATGCCGCCTCGCCCCTCGCCGGGGTGGTGGACGTTTACCTGGACGCCTCGGTCGAGCGCGAAGCCGATCCGAACAACCTCGCGCCCACGGCCAGCGCCGTCACCGCGCTCGCTCTCGGCGACGCCCTGGCCATCGCGCTGATGCGCGCGCGCAATTTCACTCCCGAAGAGTTCGGCCGCTTCCATCCCGGCGGGCAGCTCGGCCGTAACCTGCGGCGCGCCGTGCGGGAAGCCATGCACACCGGCGATGCGGTGGCGCGTGTCTCGCCGCAATCGTCCGTCAAAGACGTCATTATCGCGATGACGCACTGCCCCCTCGGCGCGGCCTGCGTTCTCGAATCCGACGGCACGCTGGCCGGCCTCGTCACCGATGGCGACCTGCGGCGTGCCCTCACCAGTCACGACGACATCCGCGGCCTGTGCGCGGCCGACGTCATGACGCGCCAGCCGGTCTCCATCGGGCCGGACGCCCTCCTGGGCGACGCCCTGACCCGCATGGAGCAGCGCCGGTCGCAGATTTCCGTTCTGCCGGTGGTCGATGAACTGGGCCGGGCGCTCGGCCTGCTGCGCCTGCACGACATCTTTAGCCCCCGGTAGTTGCGAACGGCCATCCAGCCGGAGTATCGTCGTTTCGTGACCATTTCCCGACGTACCGTTCTGACGGCCATGTCCGCGGTGGCCGCTGCCCAGGCGCAGCGCCAGCGCGTCCCCAATTGGAAGCCGAAACTTGGCGCGCTTTGCCAGTATTCGGACTCCAATCTCGAATTCCTCAAGGCGCAGGGCTTCACGAGCATGCAGTTGCGGCTCGACCCCGACAAGCTGGACGACAAAGCAATCGCTCGGATCAAGAGCAAGATCGAGCAATCCGGCATCTACGTCTCCTCGCTGGCGGTAGACGGGAACCACATCGATCCGGATCCGGCCAAGCGCGAAAGGCAGAACACCTACACGGTGAAGTGCATCGAGTTGTGCGGCAAGCTCGGTATTCCGAACATCGGCGGGCAGTCGGGCACCATCAAGGGCGCCCCGCTGGCGCAACAGGTGGACGAGATCGTCAAGGTCTACAACGAAAAATACTTCGCCGCCTGCGAGCGCAACAAAGTGCGGATCCTGTGGGAGCCTTACGCCGGCGGTCCGAACATCGCCACCGGCCCCGTAGGTTGGGAAGCGCTCTTCAAGGCGTTCAATGACAGCCCGCACGTGGGCCTGCAGTTCGACCCGTCGCACCTGGTGTGGCAGTTCATGGACCCGGTGGCGGCCGCGCGCGAATTCGCATCGAAGATTTACGACGTCCACCTGAAGGACACCGAAATTCTCTGGCATCTGGTGCGGCGCGGCGGCATTCAGCCGGTCAACAACCAGCACTGGTGGCGCTTCCGCATTCCGGGCTACGGCTCGGTCGATTGGAAGGGCTTTTTCTCGGTGCTGGCCGAGAACGGCTACACCGGCGCCATGAATATCGAAAACGAAGACGGCTTCTACTACCCGGCATACAACGGCGCCGATTTCACCGAGAATTACAAGCGCGGCTTCGAGACGGCTCACGCGTTTCTGAAGACGCTGGTGCCGCCCGTCACCGCCTAAGTGAAGCGCTCGGGCACTGCCGACCTGCCGCTGCACGGCGGTCGCGTGCCGGCCTGGCTCGCCGAACGGATGACCAGGCTGGGCACAGCGATCGCCGAAAGCGTTCTATGCCATTACGGCGCGCCCGAGTTGCTTTCCCGCCTCAGCGACCCTTTCTGGTTCCAGGCACTCGGATGCGTGATGGGCATGGACTGGCATTCCTCCGGCATCACCACCTCTGTGCTCGGAGCCCTCAAGCGCGGGCTCAATCCGCGGGCGCAGGAGCTCGGCATCTATCTCTGCGGCGGCCGCGGCCGGCACTCGCGCAGCACGCCCGATGAATTGCGGGCGGTGGCCGAAGCGCGCGGGCTCGACGGAGATGCAGCTGGTGCGAACCAGCCGCCTCACGGCGCGCGTGGATAACAACGCCATCGCCGACGGCTTCCAGATCTACCTCCACACCTTCATTGTGACGGCCGCTGGAGATTGGGCCGTCGTACAGCAGGGAATGAACGAGCAGAGCGGCCTTGCCCGCCGCTACCACTGGCATTCCGCGGCCGTGCGCGATTTCACCTCGGAGCCGCACACCGCCATCGTGGGCGATCCGCAGGGCGAGATCCTGAATCTGGTGGATCGCCAGGCGATTCCCGCACAGCAGGCGCTGCTCCAGATCGCGCGAACGAATCCGGAGGCCACGCTGGCCGAAGCGCGGCGCCTGGTAGTTCCGCGGCATCATGACGTGCGCGAGTCCGATATCGACCTGAAGCGCCTCGGCGCGGTGCTGGGCGCGGCCTACGAGCGCGAGTTCCGCGATTTCGCGTCGCTGCTGTTGTTAGAAAATCTGGGGCCGCGAACGCTGCAATCGTTGGCGCTGTTGGCCGAGGTGGTTCACGGGGCGCCGAGCCGCTTCTCCGACCCGGCGCGATTTTCGTTCGCGCATGGAGGCAAGGACGGCCACCCGTTTCCCGTACCACTCAAAACCTACGACGAATCGATTGAGATATTGAAACGCGCGCTCGACCGGGCGAAGGTCGGCGACCCGGAGAAGCTGGATGGGTTCCGCCGGCTTCATGGCTTCGTGCGTGCGATCGAAGAGCGCTGCTCACCCGAAGCGGATTTCGGCGCAACGATGGTGCACGAGCGGCGCATCTCGCACTCGCTCGGCGGCCGCACGGTTTTAGATAGGCGCAAGCCGTCCAGGCAACTCACGCTGTTTTCGTAAAGCCGGCCTACAGTACACGCGTACCGGCGGCGCGCGTGTCGTAGCCGCCGAGGCTTTCCAATTCTCTACGGAAGCCGGAGCGGCTTAAGACGTCGAACAGAGACTGTACGGCGGGTAGCTCCAGGTTTCGGCGGCGCAGAGCGAGATCGTAGCGCTCGGTCGCGAGCGGAACGAAGCCGAGGCCGAACGCCCGGGCAGCCGTGCGGGTCGCAATGCAGCAATCGGCGGCGCCGGCGTGGACCTGCCAGGCTGCAGCGAGATGGCCTGGAGCCTCGGTCGCGTACCCGGCGATGCGGGCCGCGGGAACCCCGCCGCGCTTCAGTTCGGCATCGAGGAAGCGGCGCGCTCCGGAACCAGGCTCGCGGTTGACCATCGACACCCCGGCGCGTGAAAGATCGGCCACCGTTTCGATCCGTTTGGGATTTCCGCGGGCCGTCACGATGCCCTCTTCC
The DNA here is from genome assembly GCA_963796675.1 of Terriglobia bacterium. GTDB lineage: Bacteria > Acidobacteriota > Terriglobia > Bryobacterales > Bryobacteraceae > CAWCDJ01. Next base: position 226,628 of record CAWCMS010000002.1, on the reverse strand, counting down.
CACACCGCGAACGACACCACCGCTATCGAGCGCGCCGGAAACATCCGCCGGATCTCCGGCAGGTTCGATTCGCCGCTCGACTCGTCCCGCAGGTGCGTGCCGGCGATATGGATCGCGTCCTTCTGCAGCAACTGCAGCGCCTGCGAGCTGTTGCGGTGGGCCAGCACCAGTTCGACGCCGGCAGCCTGGACGTGGCGCGCCAGGACGGAGATCGCCGGGTCGCATCCCGCCACCAGCAGGCGACGGTCGAAATGGTCCTCGGAGTGGAAGACGCGGACCGAGGCTTGAGTTTCGGCCACGGCGTCGCTCGCCGGCAGATACCAGCGGATCGGCGAGGGCGGCGAGGCGATGATGCGGCGCCCCACACGGCAAAGCTGGACGGGTTGGCCGGGCTCCAGTTTGCCCGCCCCGGGCAGCAGCGTGACGCGCTCCTTACGGAGTTCGGGCTCCGGCACGTCTTCCTGGAGCGAGAAGAGCTCCTCGACGCTCGTCTCCAGCACCTTCGCGAGTTTGAGCGTGAGGGCGGTGTTCGGAACGTAGGTGCCCGCCTCGATGGCGTAGATGGTCTGGCGGCTCGCACCCACGGCCCGCGCCAGTTGCGCCGCGGCGAGTCCCCGCTTCTGCCGCAGCACGCCGAGCCGGTTGTCGATCTGGTTGCGCATCACTCCCCCAAACGGTATCACAGCACGGCCGGCCGATCCGCCTGGAGACTTTGATACAAGACAGAGTCCTGTATACTGGACTCTATTATGCTGCCGCGGATCGCCTGGGTGGGACTGTTGTGTGCATTGAGCTGTATGGCGCAGGGTGTGCGGACCGAGTTATCCGGATCGCTCTCCGACCCGTCCGGCAGGAGCATCGCCGGTGCGGCCGTCCGCGCCGAAGAGATCGCCACCGGAGCGCACTTCGCGACACTTTCGTCGGCGGACGGCAGCTATCATCTCCTGGGACTTCCAGCGGGGCAGTACACGCTGGCGGTCGAAGCGAAGGGCTTTCGTCCCTACCGGCAGTCGGGCATTACGATCCGCATGGCCGACCACGCAACGCTCGATGTCCGGCTCGAAGTGGGCAACGCAGAGTCGCAGGCGGTGACGGTGAGGGCGGAAGCGCCGCTCTTACAGACCAACGGCGGTAGCGTGGCCTATTCGGTCGACCAGACCAAGCTCGCCGCCATGCCGCTCGACGGGCGCAACTTCATACCTCTGGTGGCGCTCTCGCCGGGAGTCGCGCTGCCGGGCGGCGGATCGATCCTTCCGCGCATCAACGGCAGCCGGCCGCGCACCAATGAATACACCTATGACGGCATCAGTGTGCTGCAGCCCGAGCCCGGCCAGGTGGCGTTCTATCCCATCATCGACGCCATCGAAGAGTTCCGCCTGAACATCAACTCGTACTCGCCGGAGTACGGACGTTCGAACGGCGGCACCATCATGGTCAACACCAAGTCGGGGAGCAACGACCTCCACGGCACACTGTTCGAGTTCTTTCGCAATGAGGCGCTCAACGCCAGGAACTTCTTCGCGCAGGTGGGAACCAAGCCCGAATTCCGCCGCAACCAGTACGGCTTCACGCTGGGCGGCCCGATCCAGAAGAACCGCACTTTTTTCTTCGCGGACTGGCAGGGAACGCGGCTGCGCACCGGCATCACCCGCTTCAGCACGGTGCCGACCGTCGCGCAACGCAACGGCATCTTCTCCAACACCATTTACGACCCGGCCACTTCACCGCGAACGCCGTTCCCCGGCAACACGATTCCGGGCAACCGCTTTGACGCCCTCGCACTGGAAGTGATGTCGCACTATCCGGTTCCGAACCTTCCGGGCACCGCCAATAACTATGTCCGGACCGCGGCCGAACCCGACGATCAGGACCAGTTCGACGGCCGCATCGACCGCTACTTCGGCGAACGCCATCGCGTGTTCGCGCGGTACTCCTGGCTGCGCGATGACGATAACCCGGTGACGCCGCTCCCGGACGGCAGCGGCACGCTCTCTTCCGGGGTGATCGGACACGCCATCACCCGCGGCGACGGACTGGCGGCGGAGTACGACTGGAGCCCCTCGCCCTCGGTGCTCAACCAGGCCCGCTTCGGATACACCCGGCGCGGCTTGCACCAGACGTCGCTTCAGGATGCCGGTATCACGGTTCCCGGCGTGCCGGCTACTTCGTTTTCCTCGGTGCTCCCGATCTTCACGCTGAGCGGATACCAGCAGATCGGGCCGACTTCGGCGGCGAACTCCGATTTCACCACCTCGGTGACGGAGTATCTGGATACCGTCACCATCATTCGGGGACGCCACACGTGGAAGTTCGGTACGGATATCCGCCGCGAAGCGCTCAATGTGCTGAACCCGCCGAACCCCACAGGGTCCTACGCATTCACCACCACGGGCAGCAACGCGACAGGCGTCACCGGCAGCGGAAACGCCGTGGCATCACTGCTGCTCGGGCAGGTGAACGCGTTCAGCATGGATATCCAAAACAAGATGCTGCAAGAGCGGGCGCACATCGCGGAGTTCTTCGCCGCCGATGATTGGAAAGTCTCGTCGCGGCTCACGCTGAGCCTGGGGACGCGCTACACGCTGAACTTCCCCTCCACCGAAGTCAACAACCAGGGCGCCATTTTCAACCTGAATACGCAGGTGCTCGACTTTCCGCATACCGCTCGCGAACTGGAATGCTGCGATTTCGGACCGCGACTGGGACTGGCGTTTCGGGCGGCGGAAAACTGGGTGGTTCGCGCCGGCTACGGCATGATCTGGTTCGAGCAGACCGGCATCACCACGCCGTTCACACTGCCGCAATTTCCCTTCGTCCAGACAGTCGGGTTGCAATCGGCGGACAATCTGAACGGCGCGTTCCTGCTCGCGAACGGACCGAACGTGCAGGTGACCGCGCCCAACGCGAATTCGGGGCTCGGGCAGGGAGTATTCGGCGTCCAGCGCGATACGGGTTCGGGGTATTCGCAGCAGTGGAACCTGACGGTACAGCGCACGATCGGCAGCAATTGGAATGTCGAGGTCGGTTACCTGGGGTCGAAGAACACGCGGCTGGGTGTGCCGGATACGAACCTGAACCAGTTGCCGGTAGGCGACCTTTCGACGGGCTCTGCGCTGCTCACACGTGTGTCTAACCCCTACTACGGCCAGATTCCGTCGTGGTCGTCACTCGGTGGCTCGACCGTCACGGCCCAGCAACTTTTACGTTCCTATCCGCGGTTCACGACGGTCGCGATGTTCCGCAATAATGTGGGGAACTCCACCTACAACGCACTCCAGGCGAAGCTCGAGCGACGTCTTTCCGCGGGACTCACGATGACCATGGCATACACGTGGTCGAAGCTGCTCGACGATGCCTCGAGCGTCTTCTCCAACACCATCTTCACCGGTCCGGTAGCGAACTACCCGGTGGCCGACAGCTTCAACCGGCATCTTGAAAAGGACCTCTCGAACGGCGACATCCCGCACGTGTTTTCGGCAGGCTGGGTCTACCAGGTTCCGCGCATCTGGAAGGTTTCCGGCTGGCAGATCGCCGGCATGGTACGGATCCAGTCGGGCGACACCATCGCGGTCTCGCAGGCGACGAACCTCAATTCGAGCCTGGGCTTCGGCACGCAGCGGCCGAACCGCATCGGCAATCCGAACGGGTTTGCGCAGCGCAGCGCCTCGGAGTGGTTCAACGTCGCGGCCTTCACGGCGGCTCCGCAGTTCACGATGGGAAGCAGTTCGCGCAATCCGGTCCGCGGTCCGGGACTGCAGGATGCGGACATCATGGTCGGGAAGACCTTCCGGCTGCGTGAGCAGTTGGGGCTCAAATTCCGCGCGGAGGCGTTCAACGTCTCGAACACTCCGCCCCTGAACGATCCGAACGGATCATTCGGCTCGGCAGCCTTCGGCACCATCACGAGCGCCGGCAATCCGCGGGATTTCGAACTCGTGCTGAAGCTGCACTGGTAGCCGCGCTACTCGCGGAGCAGCAGCAGGCGCGCGGGGTCGAGCTTCACGAGCCACGGCTGCGGACGCGCCGCCAGCGCCTCCCAGCGTTCGAGCGGAAGTTCCGCCTCGAGATGTGGATGGTCGCCAGGCGCATGCAGGCGCAGGTAGAGCGTGATCTCGAAGGGAGACTCCACCGAGCCCGCCAGCCAGCAGGGGAACGTGTTTTCGCCGGCGCTCTCGACGAATTCCAGGTGGTGGGCGCGGATGCCGAGGTAGCGCGTATCCGCGGCGATCGGCGCGGCCGTACGGAGTTCGCAGTGCCAGGCTTCGACGCGGGCGATGTTTGCGCCCGCAGCTTTCGTCGCGGCCAGATTCTTGCAGCCGGTGACGCGGGCGGCCTCCAGAGTTTCGGGACGCTGGAACAACTCGTGCTTCGGCGCTGCCGCCGCCACCCGGCCGCGCGCGAGCAGCACGATCCGGCCGGCGATGCGGAACGCCTCATTGCGGTCGTGCGTGACGAAGATAGTGGCGCCGCGATAGCCGGCCAGGATCTCCCGAAGCTGTTCCTCCATCTGCCGGCGGAGATGCGGGTCGAGCGCGGAAAAGGGCTCGTCGAGCAGCAGGGCCTCGGGCTCCGTGGCCAGCGCGCGAGCAAGTGCCACGCGCTGCCGCTGTCCGCCGGAAAGCTGCGCGGGGTAGCGATCGAGCAGATCCTCTACGCGAGCGAGTTTCGCCCATTCGACCACCGCGCCGCCCGGGCGCATCCCAAACGCGATGTTCTGCCGGACGGTGAGATGGGGGAACAGCGCATAGTCCTGGAAGACCATGCCGACACGCCGCGCGGCCGGTGAGAGCCGGATGCCGGCGGCGGAATCGTAGAGCACACGCCCGTTGAGCACGATGCGGCCTTCGTCGGGCGTGATCAGCCCGGCGATGGCACGCAGTGTCATGCTCTTGCCGGAGCCCGACGCGCCGAGCAAACCGAGCGTGCCGCCCTCGTTCGTAAAGGCTGCATCCCATTCGAAGCTGCCGAAGCGCTTGCGGGCGTTCAGCTCGAGGCTGCCACCGGCACCGGCCTCCGCCTGTACCGGACGCGACAAGCCGAGCGGTGCTTCCGCTGCGGGTTCCGATGGTTCGAACGTGCGGACCAGGCGCGGGCGCGCCCACGTGTTGAGGGCGCCAATGGCAGCCAGCGACATCGCAACCGTCAGCAGCACCCAGAGCAGCGCGCGGTGGAGGTCGCCGCCCTCGGCCGCGAAAAAGATCGCGATCGGCATGGTCTGGGTGCGTCCGGGAATGTTGCCCGCGAGCATCAGGGTGGCGCCGAACTCGCCGAGCGCGCGTGCGAATGCCAGCACCGTACCCGCCAGAACTCCGGGCCACGCGAGCGGCAGCCATACCTGGCGGAACGTGCGCCACTCGCCCGCGCCGAGCGAGTGCGCCGCATCCAGCAGATTCGGGTTGACCTGCTCGAACGCCCCCAGCGCCGTGCGGTACATCAGCGGGAAGGCGACTACCGTAGCGGCGATCACCGTGGCGGGCCAGGAGAATGCCACCGTGATGCCGATCTGCTCGAGCAATTGGCCGAGCGAGGAGCGGCGTCCGAAGATCAGCAGCAGGAAGAATCCGACCACAGTCGGCGGCAGCACCAGCGGCAGCGTGAGGATGCCGTCGATCAGCGCACGCCCTCGCCCGCGCCAGGTCGCCAGCGCGCGGGCCGCCGCCAGCCCGAGGACGAACGTCAGGGCCGTGGCGGCGAGCGAAGTCTTGATCGAGATCCAGAGCGGACTCAAGGCGTCACCGTGGTGAAACCGTCGCGTTCAAAAACTGCGCGCGCCGAAGCGCCGGCGAGAAAGTCGAGGAACGCCCGGGCGGCCGCCGGGTGAGAGGTCCGCCGCAGCACCGCGGCAGGATAGATCACCGGCGGATGGCTCCCGGACGGCGCGACAGCGGCAACCTTCACCTTGCCGGATTGCGCGGCGTCTGTGGCGTACACGATGCCGGCATCCGCATTGCCGGTTTCGACGTAAGTAAGGACCTGGCGCACGTCCTTCGCCAGCACAAGCTTCGATTGCACAGCGTCCCACAGGCCGAGCGACTGCAGAGTGGCGCGTCCATAGCTGCCCGCGGGTACCGTCGCGGGGTCGCCCAGCGCCAGGAGCTTAACGCCAGGGGATGCGAGCGCGGGAAAGCCGCCCGGACCGGCGGCGTTGCGCGGGACGATCAGGACGACTTCGTTGCGAAGCAGGTCGCGTCGGGTATCGGTGAGGATCAGACCCTGGTGCGCGACCTGGTCCATCGGCTGCGGCGCCGCGGCGAGGAAGACGTCCGCGGGTGCGCCCTGTTCGATCTGCTGCGCGAGCATTCCGGAGCCGCCGAAATTGAGCGCGATGGTGGTGCCGGAGTGCGCCGACTCGTAAGTCCTGGCAAGCTGCTGCAGCGGCTCCTGCAGGCTGGCGGCGGCGGATACGGTGAGGCCGGCGCGCTCCGTGCCGCATCCGGCGGCGAGGGTCGCGCCGAGGACCAGCAGCCGGCAAATCCGCATGGCGTTATTGTCGCACGACGTTGTCGTGTTTCCAGTACGAAGCGGCGTACAGCAGGGCCGCCGCAAGCAGAAGGACGGGGCCGTAGCTCCCCTCGCCGGCAGCGAGCGCAATCCCCAGGATGCATTGCAGCACTCCGAACCGGACGCGTCCGCCGGTGAATCGCCAGCGCTCCACAACCAGGCGCTCACGGACGGCGGGATAGCGTCCCACCGCGAGACTCACCAGCCCGAAGGTGAGTCCTGCTGGAATATCCAGCGGCAGCAGCAGCACAAGAAGGACTGCCAGGTAGGCGGCATCCTTGGCAACGAGGATCTCCCAGCCGTGGATCGGGAGCAGGCGGTACCGCGTCAGGCCCGACTGCGAATCGAGTCCGAAGAGGCACTGCGCGTATGTGCTGAGCGCCAGGGCCACGAGAATCGAGAGCACGGGAAAGGCGGCCGGATCGGGCTGGCGCGCGGAAATCCGCCAGACCGCGGCGCCCAGGCTGATCAGCAGTGCGACCCAGGTATCGAGTACAGTCGCCATCTGCCGCAGATTCGCGCGGATCAACTGGCCGAGGCGTCCGGGGCCGCGCGGCACGAACCGCAGCGGGGCCCACGGTAGGGCAGCCAGCCCGCGCGCGCCGGCCGTGATGCCGCCGAGGAAAAGAGCCGGCCCGCGGCCCATCGGCCAGAGAGCCAGCCGGCTGCGCGGAATCTTCGAAAGCGGTCCCGAGGTAAGCGGCAGGACAAGCACCGCCGCGAGCAACGCAAGAAACGGATACGCGCCGACAGGCATCACTCCACTCACCAGGGCTCCATAGACCACCAGCGCGACAAACAGGAAGAAGTTGTTGAGCGTGATCGAGCCGAACGTGCCCAGGCTCCGGCGGGTGGCCCGGAATACGGCCCGCAGGATTGCCAACGATGCCGTCACTGTACGATTATGGCGGAATGTTTCCACACGATGCCGCGCTGCTTGCCGCCATTCCCTCCCCTCGTACCATCGACGAGGTTCTCCCCGGGATGCAGTCCATGGATGCGCTCCTTACCGATGGCGACGGGCTGCGATGGTTCCACAGGCTCTACATGGAGGTGACGCAAGCGGTCGCGGCGCGCACTTCGTCCGGCGGCTTCACCAATACTACGTGGCTTGCGGCGCTCGACGTGCAATTTGCGAATTTCTACTTCGCCGCCCTGCGCGCATACCTTTCCGGTGGCCGCGCGTCCGGCTGCTGGCGTGCCCTATTCGATCGCCGCGCCGACGCCGCGGTCGCGCGTATCCAGTTCGCTCTCGCCGGAATGAATGCCCACATCAATCACGACCTGCCGCTGGCGATCGTCGCCACCTGCCGTCAGACCGGCATCGTGCCGCTCCACAGGTCGCCGGAATATGCCGATTACACGAGCGTGAACTCGACGCTCAACACGATCATCGACACCGCGAAGCAGGAGCTGATGGTGCGGCTGCTCGGCGATCCCCTGCCCTCGGTCTCTCATCTCGAAGACCGGCTGGCGGCATGGAGCTTGGCGTCGGCGCGCGAAGCGGCCTGGACAAATGCCGAGGTCCTGTGGGGAATCGGCGCCGTCTCGCCGCTGGCGTCCCGCTTCGACGACATGCTGGACGGCCTCGCGGCCGTGGCCGGTAAGACGCTGCTGGTACCGGTTCCATTGGCGGCCGTGCAAGCAACGTAGTGGTGGGGCGGGCAATTCTGCCCGCCGACTCGCCTTCCAGCGAGTCGAGCCGCCTTGAAAAGGCGGCTGCGGCCATGATTGGCCGCCCCACCAGCGCATTAGGGCGCCCAGCCGGGAGCTACATACGCGTAGAAAATGGCGATCAGTCCGACTACGGTTGCCAGCAGAATGCTGTGCTTCAGGGTGAACCGGAAGAGCAGCGCCTCGTCCTCGCGCTTCATGGACGTCGCGGCCGCAGCCACCGCGATACTGGTGAGGCTGATCATCTTGCCCATCACGCCACCCGCCGAGTTCGTCGCCGCCATCAGCACTGGATTCATGTGCAGCTTCCCGGCGGTCACAACCTGCAAGTTTCCAAACAGTGCGTTGGCAGAGGTGTCGCTGCCGGTCAGGAAAACGCCAAGCCACCCGAGCAGCGCGCTGAAAAACGGAAAGAGCACGCCGGTGGCGGCGAAGGCCAGGCCGAGGGTAGCGGTGGCGCCCGAATAGTTCATCAGGAAAGCGAGGGCGAGCACCGCCGCCAGGGTCAATTCCGCGAGCGCCAGTTGCCGGGTGGTGTGGCGGAGTACTCCGAAAAACTGGCGGGGCTTCAAGCCGGCTACGATGGCGGCCAGAATCGCGGCGAACAGGCAAGCCGTGCCTGAGGCGGAAAGCCAACTGAATTTGAAGGGCTGCGCGGTGGCCAGTCCCGGCCAGTGGAAGATGACGGTGAAGCTATCGAGCCACTTCTGCAGCGGCTTGTAGCCCCAGAGCAGCACGAAGATCACCAGCAGGCCGTACGGCGCCCAGGCTCGGGCGATGTCACCGCGGCTATGCGGTGAAGGCCGCGAAGGGCGCCGGATCACCGCAATCACGGCGATCATGGCGGCCAGAGACGCGAGCACGTCAGTCAGCTGCGCGCCTACGAAGTTCGAGATCAGGAACTGGGTGCCGGCGAAGGCTACGCCGCAGGCCGCAGCGGCGGGGAGCACCTCGCGGAGGCCCTTCCAACCCGACATGACCACCACCAGGTAAGCAGGCACGATCAGCGAAACCGGAGCGCAGATGCGGCCCACCCCGGCGCTCAGGCGATCGACCGGCAGGCCCGTGGTCACCGCCAGCGTGGTGATGGGGATTCCAATCGACCCGAACGCTACCGGGGCGGTATTCGCGAGCAGGCAGATGGCCGCCGCATAGAACGGAGAGAAGCCGAGCCCGGCCAGCATCGCCGCGGCGACCGCCACCGGAGTGCCGAAGCCCGCCGCGCCCTCGATGAAAGCGCCGAAAGCGAAGGCGATCAGCAGCGCCTGCAAACGCGCGTCGTCGGTGAGGTGGCCGATCGAATCCTTGAGCAGATCGAACTTGCCGCTTTCCAGAATCACACGGTAGAGCAGAATCGCCGAGAAGACGACCCAGCCGATGGGAAACAGGCCGTATGCCGCGCCGTACGTGACGGTGGCGATCAGCTTGCCGGCGGGCATCCCGTAGACTGCCGCGGCGACCACGGCCGCAACCGCCAGTCCGGCGAGCGAGGCGAACCAGGCGGGACGCCGCAGCACACCCAGCAGCAGTAGCAGCGTGAACAGGGGGATCGCCGCCACCAATGCCGAAAGGGCCACACTTCCGGCAATCGGCGTCATCCTTGCACCCGCCGCTCCCGGCCCAACCAGAAGTTCTCGCGCAGCTCGCGCTTGAGGATCTTTCCGGTGCCCGTCTTGGGCAGCGCGGAATCTGTGAAATGAACGATGCGGGGCATTTTGAATTTCGCGATGCGAGTTTCGAGAAACGTACAGAGATCCTTTTCCGCAAGCGCCTGGCCGGGTTTCAACGCCACGATCGCGGCCGGCACTTCGCCCCACTTCGGATCGGGCGAAGCCACCACAGCGCACTCCAGGACCGCGGGATGCGCGGAGATCGCGCGCTCCACTTCGATCGAAGAGATGTTTTCGCCGCCGCTGATAATGATATCCTTCTTGCGGTCGACGATCTGGACGTAGTTTTCTTCGTCCCAGATCGCCATGTCGCCGGTGTGCAGCCAGCCGTCGGTCATCACATCCGCGGTGGCCTGCGGCTCCTTGTAATAGCCGTCCATGACGTTGTCGCCGCGGAGCACCACCTCGCCGATGCTCTGCATGTCGCGCGGAACGTCGTTCAAGTGGAGGTCGACCACGCGAACTTCGCAGCCAATCACGGGCCAGCCGGCCATGGCCTGGCGCCGGTAGCGATCCGCCTCGTCCGCGTAGGGCGCCGTATCTTTGGGCCGCGCGAAAGTGGCTACCGGGCTACTTTCCGTGAGGCCGTAGCCCGATTCCACGCGGCATCCGAAGGCCTGCTCCATGCGGGCCACCAACTCGGGGGAAGAGGCCGCTCCGCCGGTCATGATTCGCTGCATGCTGGAAACGTCCGCCGTCGCCAGATCGGGGCAGTTGAGCAGCGCGTTGGCCATGGTCGGAACCAGGGCCATGCCGGTGGCGCGCTCGGCGCCGATCAATCGCAGGACGTGAGCCGGATCGAAGCGCCGTACCATCACCTGGCGGAGACCGCACATCGTCGAAGCATGGACCCGGCCCCACCCATTGGCGTGAAAAAGGGGGATGGTGTGGAGTTCCACCTGCGAGTCGTCTTTCACGAAGTCCGCCACTACCGAAAGGGCGTGCATGTAGAGGGTGCGGTGGGAGAGCATCACCCCTTTGGGCGTGCCGGTGGAACCACTGGTGTAAAACAACTCGGCGGTCGCGTTCTCGTCGATCGAAAACAGGTCTGGCCGCGGCGCTCGCGCGCGCGCCAGCAGCGCTTCATAAGGGGCACCGGTCTCGATCCAGCGGCAGACACCCGGACAGACGGGACGCAACGCTACCACTAGTGGCGCGAAATCGGGTTCGTAAATCAGGACCCGGGGCTCGGCATGGTTGAGGATCGCGGTCAATTCGGCGGGCGCAAGCCGGACGTTCAGCGGCATTACGATGGCCCCGGCCAGAAGGACGCCGAAGTAGCCTTCCAGAAGTTCGTGGGTATTGAAACTGAGGTAGGCGACGCGATCGCCCGGTTGAACGCCCTCGGATTTCAGTCCTGCTGCCAGCCGCTCACAACGTTCGCCGAATTCGGAATAAGTGAAGCGACAGTTACCGGAGATTACACCGGTCTTCCGGCCATAGAGATCCACACCGCGGTAGAGACAGCGAACGGGGCTCAACGGCACGTGCATGCCTTGAGATTGTAGCAGGGGAGGAAGCGGGCAGGACGTTGGCCTGCCCGCTTGTATTCATAAGGTCCGGCTAACCGCTACTCTTGTCGCTCTCGATCCGCATACCGTAGAAGCTGCGGTATACGAACACCGTCGAGATCACGAAAAACACCGCAGCGAGGGAAGTGGTCAGGATGTTGCCCTGTTTGCGGCTCAGATCCACAGCCAGCGAAACGGCGAGCAGCCCGAACAACGTAGTGAACTTGATGATCGGGTTCAGAGCCACGGAGCACGTGTCCTTGAACGGATCGCCCACGGTATCGCCGACGACTGTCGCGGCATGCAGTTCCGTACCCTTCGCACGCAGCTCCGTTTCCACTACCTTCTTCGCGTTATCCCACGCACCGCCGGCGTTGGCCATGAAGATCGCCTGGTACAGGCCGAACAGTGCGATGGAGATCAGATAGCCGACGAAGAAGAACGGCTCGAGAAACGCGAATGCCAGAGTCGAGAAGAAGACCACGAGGAAGATGTTGAGCATGCCTTTCTGCGCATACTGCGTGCAGATAGCCACCACCTTCTTCGAATCCGCCACCGAAGCCTTCTCCACGCCTTCGAGTTTGATGTTCCGCTTGATGAACTCGACCGCGCGGTAAGCGCCCGTGGTCACCGCCTGTGCGCTTGCGCCGGTGAACCAGTAGATCACCGCGCCGCCCGCGATCAGGCCCAGCAGGAAGGGAGCGTGCATCAGCGAGAGCTTCTCCATGTTAGTGGTCAGACCGTTGGTCAGGGCCACGATGGTGGAGAAGATCATGGTCGTGGCGCCCACCACCGCGGTGCCGATCAGCACCGGCTTGGAGGTCGCCTTGAAGGTATTGCCCGCGCCGTCGTTCTCTTCCAGGTTGTCCTTTGCCTTGTCGAACTGCGGAGTGAAGCCGAATTCCCTCTGGATTTCCGCCGCCGCGTTAGGAAGCGTCTCGATCATCGAGAGTTCGTAGATCGACTGCGCGTTGTCGGTCACCGGGCCATAGCTATCGACCGCGATGGTCACCGGGCCCATGCCGAGGAAGCCGAACGCGACCAGACCGAAGGCGAACACAGCCGGAGCCACCATCAGGTTGCCCGGGAAGCTGTTGCTGACGTAGTAGCCGATGCTCATCAGCAGCAGCATGGTGAAGCCCAGCCAGTAGGCGCTGAAGTTGCCGGCCACGAAACCGGAGAGGATATTCAGCGATGCGCCGCCTTCACGGGAACTGGTGACGATTTCATTGACGTGCCGGGAGTTGGTGGAGGTGAAGACCTTCACGAATTCCGGAATCAGCGCTCCCGCGAGCGTTCCGCAGCTGATGATGGTTGCCAGCTTCCACCAGAGGGACGGATCGCCGCCCAGGTTCGGAATCATCACGGAGCTGACAATGTAGGTGAGGATGATGGAAAGAATCGAAGTCAGCCAGACCAGGGTGGTCAGCGGTGCTTCGAAGTTCATCTTGTCGGCATCGCCGTACTTGGCTTTGGCCATCAGGCCGTTGACGAAGTAGCCGATGCCCGACGAGATGACCATCATGACGCGCATCGAGAAGATCCAGACCAGGAGTTGCACCTGAACCAGCGGGTCGTGGACCGCCAGCAGGATGAACGTGATCAGCGCCACGCCCGTCACGCCGTACGTTTCGAAACCGTCGGCCGAGGGTCCGACCGAGTCGCCCGCGTTGTCGCCGGTGCAGTCCGCAATGACGCCCGGGTTGCGCGCGTCGTCTTCCTTGATCTTGAAGACGATCTTCATGAGGTCCGAGCCGATGTCGGCGATCTTGGTGAAGATGCCGCCCGCCACGCGCAGTGCCGCCGCGCCCAGCGATTCGCCGATGGCGAAGCCGATGAAGCAGGCGCCGGCCAGTTCGCCCGGTACGAACAGCAGAATGAACAGCATGATCAGCAGTTCGACCGACACCAGCAGCATGCCGATGCTCATGCCCGCCTGCAGCGGGATGTCATAGCAGGGATAGGGCTTGCCCGTGAGGGCGGCGAAGGCCGTGCGGGAGTTGGCGAACGTGTTGACGCGCATGCCGAAGGCCGCCACGGCGAAACTGCCGGAGATGCCAACCACGCTGAAGGCCAGAATGATCAGGACCTTGTACGCCGCGAAACCCTGCAGGAAGCCGAAATAGAAAACGATGATGACCGCGATGAACGCCTCGAGGAGCATCAGGAACTTGCCCTGCGTGGCGAGGTACGTCTTGCAGGTTTCGTAAATCAGCTCGGACACTTCGCGCATGGCGGTGTGGACCGGCATATTCCGCAGACGAATGAAGATCATCAGGCCAAACACCAGGCCCAGCGCGCTGACCAGCAGCCCGCCCAGCAGCAGGGTGTGCCCGTTAATACCGCTCAAGAACGATGCGGAGTGAAGGTCCGGAAGCCTGAGGTTGGCCTCTCCGGTACCCTGTTCTTGCGCCATTAGCGGTGCACCGAGCACCAGGGCGGCAAGGGCGATGAGAACGCGCATGATCATGGCGATACGCGCGTTTGCGACGGACTTGAAAAGATCGGCCTGCCGCCTGACACAGTCTGTGTCGGAACGTGAGAGCATCGGCTGAGATCCTCCTAATTTAAGGCTGGCCCCGGTCGTCCCCGACGAAACGAGGCATCAGATGAGTTTACCCTGAGTTCTATAACTACTCAGTATAAAAGATGTACAGATCGGAATTCAATGAACCAATTTCGGACTGGCCCCCAAAATGGCCGGTTCGGGCTTAAACTAACCCTTATGCGAAAATCCGCTCTAGCCGTTCTGCTCGTTGCCGGCGCCGCGCTGGCCCAACCCAAGATCTCCGCGGAAAGAGAAGCTTCGATGAAGGCCGATCTCGTCGGCCAGATCGACGGGATGAAGAAGCAAGCCCAGGTGATGGTGGACAGCGTGTTCAGTTTCGGCGAGCTGGGCTTCCAGGAGTTCGAAACATCGAGGTACCTGACCGGCATCCTCGAGAAAGAAGGATTCAAAATCGAGCACGGCTTTGCGGGCATTCCGACGGCGTGGGTCGCTACCTGGGGCTCCGGAAAGCCGGTGATCTCGCTCGGTTCCGATATCGACGACATTCCGCAGGCCTCGCAGAAGCCGGGCGTCGGCTAGCACGATCCGATTATCGAAGGCGCGCCGGGCCACGGCGAAGGCCACAATTCCGGTGTGCCGTTGAACATCATCGCGGCGCTGGCGGTGAAGAAAGTCATGGAGCGGGAGCACCTTTCAGGGCACCATCCAGTTGTGGCCGGGCGTAGCCGAGGAACTGGTCGGCGCCAAAGCCTACTTCGTGCAGGCCGGACTGTTCAAAGACGTGGACATCTGCCTGTTCACGCACGTGGCGAACAATCTGAGCGTCAGTTACGGGCCGTCGCTCAATCAGAACGGCCTGGTATCGGTGGAATACCTCTTCAAGGGCGAGAGCGCGCACGCCGCGGGCGCGCCCTGGCGCGGCCGGAGCGCACTGGACGCCGTGGAATTGATGGACGTGGGCTGGAACTTCCGCCGCGAGCACCTGCGGCTGGCCCAGCGCTCCCACTACGTCATCACCAATGGCGGCGACCAGCCGAACGTCGTTCCGCCGAACGCGGCCGTCTGGTATTACTTCCGCGAAGCCGATTACGACCACATCATGAACCTGTGGCACATCGGCGACAACATGGCGAAGGGCGCGACGCTGATGACCGACACCTCCTACACCTCGCGGCTGCTGGGCAGCGCCTGGCCGGGATATTTCAGCAAGCCGATCGCCGAGGCGATGTACGCCAATATTCAGAAAGTCGGGCTGCCGCAATGGTCGGAAGACGATCAGGAGCTGGCCAAGGCGACTGCAGAAGCGAGCTGAAAGTCCGGTCCGGGGTCTGGCGACGAAGATTCCGGAACTGCGAGCGCCGCGTGTCCAAACCGAGCGACCGAAGGCGGCGAAGGCCAGGGCGTCGGCCCCACCGGCGGCGGGTCGGACGATATCGGCGACGTTTCCTGGAACGTGCCGACGGTTACGCTGCGCTACCCTTCGAACATTCCCGGCGGTCCCGGGCACAACTGGGCGAACGCGATCTCGATGGCGACCCCGATCGCGCATAAGGGCGTGATCGCCGGCGCGAAGGTGCAGGCGATGACCATGCTCGACATCCTGCTGCATCCCGAGCTGGTGAAGAACGCCTGGGACTACTTCAATAACGTCGAGAACAAGGAAATGCAGTACAAGAGCTTCATCCGGCCGGACGACAAGCCGGCAATCTGGCTCAACCAGAAAACCATGGAACAGTATCGCGGCGAGATGAAGAAGTATTATTACGACCCGGCGAAGTACGACACGTACCTGGAACAGTTGGGCATCAAGTACCCGACGGTGCGGTAGGGCTGCGGTATAATCGCCCACTATGACCGACGTTGCCCATAGTCCCGCGGCCGACCCCTTCGAGCGCATTCAGTGCCAGTGGTGCCAGAGCATGAATGAGAAGGCCGCTCTCTCCTGCCGCGCCTGTGGGGCTCCTCTCGATATTCGAAATCTCGTCAGCGAATCCGGATGGCGCGAAGCGCCGCGCATTCGCGATATGACCGAGATTCAATTCAACGCCAGCACCTGCCAGGTGGAGGGCGAGATCGTGCCCGCTGCCGAGATCAACCTCGGACCGGGCGATTCGATCTTCTTCGAGCACCACGTCATGCTCTGGAAGGAAGAACGGGTAGCGATGTCGGTCATGCAGCTTTCCGGCGGATTCAAGCGCGCCTTTGCCGGCATGCCGTTCATCATCAGTGTGGCCACCGGTCCGGGGCGTATCGCCTTTTCACGGGATGCCACCGGCGAACTGGTCGTGCTGCCGCTGCATCCGGGCATGGAACTGGACGTCCGCGAGCATGCATTTTTGCTCTCGTCGCACCAGATCGCCTACTCGTTCATCCGCGTGAAGGGCCTGACGAACATCCTCTTCGGCGGTCAGGGCATGTACATGGACCGCTTCATTACCACGGGCGCTCCGGGCCTGCTGGTCCTGCATGGGTACGGCAACGTCTTCGAACGCCGCCTGGCTCCCGGCGAGAGCATCATGGTCGAGCCGGGCGCCTTCCTATATAAGGATTCGTCGGTAACGATGGACGTGGAGTTCCAGCGGCTCGGCACCGGCTTCTTCGGCGGTACCAATATGAGCCTCGCCCGCATGACCGGGCCGGGACGGATCGGCATTCAGTCGATGTACGTCCACCACCACACCGAGTGATTGCCATGTTCTGCGTAAACTGCGGTACCCAAATTCTGGAAGGGCAGAACTTCTGCCGGAACTGCGGCTCGCCGGTAAAGCGCGCGCCGGCCGCTTCGGCTGCACCGCCTCCGCCCATGCCCCAGCCTGCGGCGTACGCCGCGCCGCCTCCGCCTGTCGTGCATGCCGCGCCTCCCCCGGCCGTGCGGTCGGGGCGCTGCAACTGGTGCGGGTCCGAAGCCGATTTCTCGCAGCCGTCCTGCCCGGCGTGCGGCGCGGCACTCAGAGGTCCGATCACAGCATCCGAGGGCGGCTGGACGAAACTGCCGGCCCGCAAGGATATGGCGAAGATCCAGGCCGGAAACTCATCCTGCCAGATCGAAGGCGCCTACGTTCCGGTGGCCGATATGAACCTCGCGGCCGGCGCGAGCGTCTACTTCACCCACCACGTGCTCCTTTGGAAAGATCCGCAGGTGAACATCACCACCATGTCGCTCCAAGGGGCGTGGAAGCGGATGTTCGCGGGACTGCCGCTGATCATGACCCAGGCGCAAGGTCCCGGGCGCATCGCCTTCTCGAAGGACGAGCCCGGCGAGTTGATTCCCTTCTGTCTGCAGCCGGGCCGCTCGATCGACGTGCGTGAGCACATGCTGCTCGCCGCCACGTCGAACGTCGCCTACGACTGGTTTCAGACCGGCATCTGGTTCGAAACGAAAAACGGCGACGATACCGAGACGCACTATCCCGTGGGCCGCGTCATGGACCGCTTCACCGCGCCGCAGACTCCCGGCCTGTTGCTGCTGCACGCCGCCGGCAATATCTTCACGCGCGATCTGGGCCACGGCCAGACCATCCTGGTGAAGCCCACGGCACTCGTCTTCAAGGATCCGACGGTCGACATGCACCTGCACTTCGAGCACCCCGACGTGCAGTTTATGAGTTGGGGTTCCTGGGGAAACCGCTATCTCTGGCTGCGGTTGATCGGGCCCGGCCGCGTGGCGATCCAGTCGGTGTTCGATCGCATCGAAGGCGAATCGCGCAACATGACGCGCTGGTCGAACGCCACCGCCACGCGCTGGTAAAGATGGTCAAGAAGACCGACGTGGGCGTTAGGATCTTGCCTGGAATTTCCGACGCACTGCGCTAGTGTCCTGAGTCAGAAATACGTTTAGAAAGTCTGGCGACCTTGCCCAAGATCAGATCGGCATCTGCCGTCCACACAAATGCCTTGGGATCTTTGTTGCGCTGATCCAGATAATCGAGCATCGCCTTCTCCAAAGATCGTACGGCCGTATGGCTTCCGCGCCGCACACAGCGTTGGGTGAGTTCGGCAAACAATCGTTCCACGAGGTTCAACCAACTGCCGCTGGTTGGGGTAAAGTGGACGCGATATCGAGGGTGGCGCGCCAGCCATGTTCGTACTTTGGTGACCTTGTGGGTTCCGTAGTTGTCCATGACCAGGTGGACGTCCACCCCGCCGGGGAGATTCGCATCGATGTCGTTGAGAAACCGCAGGAACTCTTGATGGCGGTGCCGTCGGTAGCAATTGCTGATCGTTACGCCGCTGGCCACATCCATGGCCGCAAACAAGGAAGTGACTCCGTGCCGTTCATAGTCGTGTGATTGGCGCGTCGGTACACCGGGTGCCAGCGGCAGAATTGGCTGCGTGCGATTGAGCGCCTGTACTTGGCTCTTTTCATCTACGCAGAGGACAATCGCGCGATCTGGCGGATTCAGGTATAAGCCGACGATATCCCGCACTTTCTCAACGAACTGCGGGTCCTTGGAGAACTTAAAGTTTTCCACCCGATGAGGCTGCAATCCGAAAGTCCGCCAAATCCGCACGATGGCAGTCTGAGACAGTCCTGACTTCTGGGCCATCAGGCGCGTGCTCCAGTGAGTGCTATTCGTCGGCATCGACTCCAGGGTTTTTGTGACTACTTCCTCGACCTGCACGTCCGTTATAGAACGCGGCGTGCCCGGCCGTGGCTCATCGAGCAAGCCTTCCAGACGGTTGACCCGAAATCGCTCGCGCCACTTGCAGACGGTTGCTCCGGTGATGCGAAGCCGCTTGGCCACCTCACTGTTGTTGAGCCCCTCGCTGCAGCCGAGTACAATGCGGGCGCGCATCGCTAGGGCTTGACTGGTTTTCGGCCGCCGCGCCAGAAGCGCGAGTTTCAGCTTCTCATCAGGGGTCACACTGAGTGGTCTGGTTGGACGTCCGATGGCCATACCAAAGTATGCACCAGCACGACAGCTTATTCAACGTATTTCTGACTCAGGACACTAGCGCCTACCCTACCTTACAATAGTAGACACGTGCCTATAACTTGCTATCTGGATGCCTTCTCGGGCATCAGCGGCGATATGCTGGTCGGCGCGCTGGCGGATGCCGGCGCCGACCAGGCCGCTATCATCGACTCCATCGCGTCGCTCGACGCGGGCGCGACGGTTTCCTTCGAGAGAGTCAAGCGCTCCGGCATCGGAGCCACCAAGTATCACGTCGAGGTGGAAGAACAGAAAATACACCGGCATCTTTCGCACATCGTCAAGATGATCGAAAAGGCCGCGCTCACCGAAGGCGCGCGGCGCAACTCGATCGCCATCTTCCGGCGTCTCGGAGAGGCCGAGGCGGAAGTGCATCAGGTGCCGATCGAAAAAGTCCACTTCCACGAAGTCGGCGCGGCCGATTCCATCGCCGATATCGTGGGCGCCTGCGTGGCTTTCGATCTGCTGGGCGTCGCAACCATCGTGTGCTCGCCGGTCAACGTCGGCAGCGGCACCGTGAAGACCGAGCACGGCCTGCTGCCGGTGCCCGCTCCCGCCACCGCGCGCCTGCTGACGGATGTGCCGGTCTACTCGCGCGGACCGGCGTTCGAACTGACCACGCCGACCGGAGCCGCCGTGGCCGCCACGCTGGCAAGCCGCTTCGGCGTGATGCCGCCGATGACGATCCGGGCGACCGGCTACGGCGCGGGCGGACGCGATTTCCCGGAACAGCCCAACGTGCTGCGCGTCATCCTCGGCGAGCCGACCGGCGCCGACGAGGCGCTGACCGTCTCGGTGATCGAAGCGAATATCGACGACCTCAACCCGCAGGTGCTGGCCTACGCCGTCGAACGGCTGCTCGAAGCGGGCGCGCTCGATGTCTCGCTCTCGCCGCTGGTCATGAAGAAAGGCCGGCCGGGCAACCTGCTGCGCGTCGTGGCCAAGCCGGAGGATCGCGAGGCGCTCTCGCAGATCATCTTCGCCGAAACCTCGACCCTCGGGCTGCGGATTCACACCGCCGAGCGGCGCGTTCACGGCCGCAGCTGGCAGGAAGTGGAGACGCCCTACGGCAAGGTGCGCATGAAGATTTCGAGCGAGGGCGATTACGCGCCGGAGTACGAAGATTGCCGCAAGCTTTCGCGAAGCTTCGGGCATCGCCCTGAAACACATCATCGCGGAAGCCAATTACGCCTACCTGAACCGATCCAGATGAAATACTACCTCACCACTCCGATCTACTACGTCAACGCCGCGCCGCACATCGGCCACGCCTACACCACCATCGCCGCCGACCTCATCAAGCGCTTCAAAAAGATGCAGGGCTACGAAGCCGTGCTGACCACCGGCACCGACGAGCACGGCGTCAACGTGGAGCGCGCCGCCGAGCGCACGGGCAAGACGCCCAAGGAATTCTGCGACGTCATCGCCGCCGAATTCGCGCGGCAGTGGAAGATGCTCGGCCTCGACGTCGATCACTTCCAGCGCACCACCAGCCCGCAGCACGCCACGCGTGGTGCAGGATCTGTTCAAGCGCTGCCGCGACAACGGCTACATCTATAAGGGCTCCTACACCGGCCAGTACTGCATCTTCGACAACCTCTACGTGAACGACGCCAAGCCGGGCGATCCCTGCCCGGATTGCGGCCGCCCCACCGAAACCATCACCGAAGAGAACTTTTTCTTCAAGCTCTCGGCGTTTCAGGAAGAGCTGCTGGATCTCTACGAAGCGCAACCCGATTTCATCCAGCCCGAGACGCGCCGCAACGAAGTGATCTCGTTCGTGAAGCCGGGCTGAGCGATCTCTCCATCACCCGCACCAACATCAAGTGGGGCATTCCGGTGGAGGGCGAAGCGCCGCACGTCTTCTACGTCTGGTTCGACGCGCTGACCACCTACATGAGCGCGGTGGAAGGCGAAGGCCTGTGGCCCGCCGACCTGCACCTGATCGGCAAGGAGATCGTGCGCTTCCACGCCGTCTTCTGGCCGGCGTTCCTGATGGCCGCCGATCTGCCGCTGCCCAAGCGCATCTTCGCCCACGGCTGGCTGCTGTTCGAAAACGACAAGATGAGCAAATCGCGCGGCAACATCGTGCGCGCCGAGCCGATCCACCAGGTGATGGGCACCGACGCGCTGCGCTATTTCCTGCTGCGCGAAGTCGTCTTCGGGCAGGACGGCAGCTTCAGTTACGACGCGCTGGTGGGCCGCTACAATTCCGACCTCGCCAACGGCCTGGGCAACCTCGCCAGCCGCACGCTGACCATGATCCATCAGTATCGCGACGGCGCGATTCCGGCGTCGGCTGGAGACTCCGCGATCGCGGCGCAGGCCGAACGAGACGATCTAGACGGCGCTCGAGGCCTTCGAGCGTTTCGAATTTTCGAAGGCTCTGGAAGCGATCTGGGCGCTGATCTCCGCGGTGGATAAATTCATCGTGGAGCGCGCGCCCTGGAAACTGGCGCGCGAGCAGGACGAAGCGGCGCAGCAGGCGACTCGATGACGACGCTCTACACCGCGGCCGAGGCGCTGCGCATCGTCACCACGTTGCTCGTCCCGGTGCTGCCGGAATCGGCGCCGAAAATCTGGCGCAGCTCGGCTGCTGACGCTCGAAGCCGGGCGCCTCGATCAACTCGCACTGGGGCGGTCTCGCGGCCGGACAGAAGATCGGCGAAGTGTCGGCCGTCTTCCCGCGCATCGAGGCGAAGGACGCCATCGACAGAATGCGCGAACTCGAAGAAGAGGTCACGCGCGCAGCAGGCCGCGATGCTCGGCAAGACCGTGGCTCCGGCCGCGGAAGCCACGCCCAGGATTTCGATCGACGATTTCTTGAAAGTCGATCTGCGCGTGGGCCAGGTGCTGACCGCCGAACCGGTAAAGACTCCGACAAACTGATGCACCTGACGGTCGATATCGGCGAGCCGAAGCCGCGCACCATCGTGGCCGGCATCGCCGAGGCCTACACGCCGGAGGACCTCATCGGCCGCAAAGTGGTGATCGTGGCCAACCTCCAGCCGCGCAAACTGAAAGGCATCGAATCCAACGGCATGATCGTGGCCGCTTCGATCGAAGGCGGCAAGCCCGTGCTGGCCGGCTTCCTCGAAGACATCCCGGCGGGAGCGCGCCTGAAGTGACGGTGGTCGATTCCCACTCCCACCTGGACGACGCAGAAGTTCGACGACGATCGCGAAGCAGTGATCGAGCGCGCCCTGGCGCCGGCGTCGGCCGCATGGTCGCGATCGGCACCGGCAATGGCCCGCCGGATCTCGAATGCGGCGTCCGCCTGGCCGAACGTCACGATTTCATGTACGCCACCGTCGGCGTCCATCCGCATGACGCGGCGAAAGCGACGCCCGAGACGCTGGCGCGCTTGCGCGACCTGGCAGAGCATCCGAAAGTGCTGGCCGTTGGCGAGATCGGCCTCGACTATCATTACGATTTTTCGCCGCGCGACGTGCAGCGCGCGGTCTTCGAACAGCAGCTCGCCATTGCCGCGGAGGCCGGGCTGCCGATCGTGATCCACACCCGGGAAGCCTGGGACGACACGCTCGAAATCCTGCGCCGGCACTGGCGCGGCAGCGGCATCATGCACTGCTTCACCGGCGACGCGGCGCAGGCGCGGGAAGCGCTCGAGCTGGGCTTCCACCTGAGCTTCGGCGGCGTCCTTACGTTCCCCAAGGCGGAAAATGTGCGCGAAGCCGCGCGCATCACGCCGGACGACCGCCTGCTGGTCGAAACCGATGCCCTTACCTCGCGCCGGTGCCGCACCGCGGCAAACGCAACGAGCCGGCCTTCGTGATGGATACCGTGCGCAGCCTGGCCGAAGTGCGCGGCAGCACTCCGGAGGCGCTGGCGGCGCAGACCTCCGCCAATTTCGAAAGCGTCTGTTTGCGGGCCGGGCCGGGTAACGGGTAAACTGGTTAACTTACATGAATTTAGGCAAGCTGGGGCAAGTCCTTACCGCCCGCGAGATTTTCGACCTGGTCCACGAGGAGCTGGAGCAGGTCGAAAAGAAGATCACTGCCGAATCGGTGGCCTCGGTCGAAGCCGTCACCGCCATCGGCCAGTATCTTCAGGCGAGCGGCGGCAAGCGCCTGCGGCCCGCACTGCTTCTGCTTCTGCCAAGTTGTGCGGCAACGCCGGAGCGTCGGCCGTCCAGTTGGGAGCGGTGGTGGAGATGATTCACGCCGCCACGCTGGTGCATGACGACGTGATCGACGCCGCGCAGACGCGCCGCGGCCGGCCTTCGGCCAACGTCCGCTGGGGCAATCACACCTGCGTGCTGGCCGGCGACTGGCTCTACATGCAGGCCTTCCAGATCGCCCTGCGGGAGCGCAATTTCACCATCCTCGACCTGCTCATCGGCCTCACCCAGATGATGGTGGAGGGCGAACTGATCCAGCTCGAGCGCATCGGCAAGATCGACATCAGCGAAGCCGACTGCATGGAACTGGTGGACCGCAAGACCGCCTGCCTGTTCTCGGTGTGCGCGCGGCTCGGCGCGCTTGGCGGCCAGCGCGGACACGCAGGCCGAGGAAAAGCTCGGCGAATACGCCTGGAATCTCGGCATGGCCTTCCAGTTGGTCGACGACATGCTCGATTTCACCGCGCGCGAGAAGACGCTGGGCAAGCCGGTGGGCGGCGATCTGCGCGAAGGCAAAGTGACGCTGCCGCTGGTCTACGCCCTGGAATACGCCACGCCGGCGGAGCGGACCATGGTCGAAACCATCCTCCGCCAGAGGAGCTACGACGAGGTACCGTTTGCCAGCATCCTGGCGCTGCTCGAAAAGTACCGCGGCATCGAGCGGGTCCGCGAGCGCGCCCAGGCGTTTACGGAAAAAGCCCGGCGCACGATCGGCGAGTTTCCCGAGTCGCGCTACCAGCGGGCGCTGCTCGCTGTGACCGAGCTGGTGACCGAGCGGGACCACTGACGGAATCCCCTACACACGAACCTCCGCAGGGGACGGTATACTACAGTTTCAATAACCGCGTGACTCTATTCAGTTTCGACGCAGAATACCTGGAGCGGCTTGCGGCCGGAGAACCGGCGATCGAGCAACATTTCCATGAGTATTTTGGCGAGCTGATCTTCATCAAGCTGCGAGCCCGCAAGTATTCGCGGGAGGCGATCGAAGACATCCGCCAGGAGACCTTTCTGCGCGTGCTCCAGGTATTGCGGCGCAACGGCATCCAGGACGCGAGGCGGGTGGGCTCGTTCGTCAATTCGGTCTGCACTCATGTCGCCCAGGAGTACCGGCGGGCCGACGCCCGGCATCCGCTTCTCGACGGGGATCCCCCTCCCCTGGCTGATGACCGTCCGGGCGCCGATAGGGAGTTGATCAACCGGGAATCCCGGGAAGAAGTGCGGGCAGTACTCGCGGAACTTTCCGACAAGAACCGCCTGATCCTGACGGCGCTCTACCTGGAAGAGCAGCCGTTGGCGGAACTTTGCCGTATTTTTCAAGTAGATACGAATTATGTGCGGGTCCTGGTCTTCCGTGCTCGAACGCAGTTTCGGGCAACGCTGGAGAAACGGAGGAGGCGTACCGCGGGCGCTTGAGCGAAACGCTTAGCCTTCGGTAATCACTAACCAACAGGTATTACGGATGGATCACAACCGCGCAGTGGAAACTCAGGCTGTCGAGCGATATCTCCTCGGCGAGATGGAACCGGAGGAGAGAGATACCTTCGAGGAGCACTTCTTCGAATGCGGGGAATGTGCCGACGAGGTGCGGGCGGGAGCCCGATTTCGCGCCAATGCCCGGGAGGTGCTTCCCGAGTTCCCTAAGCATGCGGCGGCGCCTCGTACGAGCGGCCTCTGGGCCTGGCTGCGGCCGCCCGCGCTGGTTTGGGCGACGGCGGCGCTGGCGCTGATCGTGGTTTACCAGGCAGCGTTTCAGGTCCCCGGATTGCGGCGGCAACTGGGCGCACAAGCGATTCCCTCCCTGGCTCTCCACATGGCCACCCGCGGCGACGATGTGCCCAAGGTACCCGCCTCGGCCGGCCTGTTCCTGCTCTATTTCGATGTTCCGAATGCATCGGCGGCCGGCTATCGTTGCACCGTCAGCGACGCCGCCGGCAATCGCGTGGACGAATTCCCAGCCGCTTCGAAACCGAACGAAGCGCTCAACGTTCTTCTTGACCGGAGGCGCCTTGCTCCGGGACGCTACATGCTCACGTTGAAGAGCGACTCGGATCCCGGCGCGGCTCCGAGCCAGTACCTGTTCATTGTGGAATAAGGAGGACCATGCCAGGCAGTACGCCTAAAAAGAGGTTTCTGTACCACGCCCACACCTCCGCGATTTCCGGCACGCTCCGCAAACCCTTTTCGGAACACCTGGAAACCCAGGCCGGAAGCGCGTTGTCGGGCACCGGAGGAGTGTCGAATCGCCGCGTAGAGAAGTTCCAGCACCGCGACCTGATCTCGTGCGATGCGGCCTACTCCAGCGCCGTGGGCCACTCTGAGAACGGTTCACACACCACGCTGGTGACGTCTACGGTCGAGTACCTGAACGTGCTCGGCATGGTGACGGCAGACCGGGTGGTCACCCGGATCGCCTCCGTGCATTCGCTAGACGGAGGACAGCCCAAGATCTATACGATCGGCAGCCACATCGATAATTTGAAGATTGCCGGACAGCCGGTGGAACTGACCTACGACGGCAACTTCCTGACGACTTGGGCGACTTTCGACGACGCGAAAAAGAATACCGAAGGGCAGCCGATCAATCACGGGCAGATGATCGCTCCCGTCGTCGTGCGAGTTGCCAACAAGCTCCAAGGGCTCGACGTCGACGGCAATCACATCTATTTTCCCGAGTTCGGCCACATCTATCTGGGAGAGTTGTTCATCTGGCCCGAACGGCGCAAAGTCTCGATGATTCGGCTGGAGCTTGGCTGCTCCCACGAAGGGGATGTTACCATCTGCGATGGTGACACCAGCGGCTCGACCTACCCTCCATAGATACCTAGTCGCAGTCTTGCTCATCTTCGCCGCCGGATGTGGATCCGAGGCCAGGCGCAATCCTGGCGCGGTGTATGGCCGTGCCGAAGGATTGCGCCGAGCCGGCAATTTTCCCAAAGCTCTCGAATTGGCGCGAGTCGGCTTTAATGCATGGGGGCGCCAACCACAATCGCTGTGGCATTGGCAGTTTCGATTGCTACTGGCCGAGGTCCTGACATCCCAACGGAATCTCCGCGATGCGGCTGTGCTTTTGCGGGACCCACCGCCAACGCACCTCCCCGAATTCCGCGAAATTGAAGCTCGCCGCAATTTGGCACTGGGTGTCATCGCATTTGCTCAATCGCAATATACGCAAGGGCACGCCTTCCTGGGACGAGGACTGCTCCTCGCCAAAGAATCCTCTCGATGGGACCTGGTCGCCCAAATTCTTATGCGTCGGATATTCCTCGGTCTTCGAATGGGCGACTTTGGGGCTGCGGATCTCGATGCGCGAGACGCCGTTTCCGCAGCGTCGAAGTCCGGGGACCGATATATCGAAGCCAACGCCGCGGGATCGATGGGCAGCTTTCTCCTCATCCGATATCGCTACGACGAAGCCATGCGATGGTTGGAGCACAGCGTAGAAATATCGCGTCCCCAGGGCTTCGACGCGGTGATGGGACTGAACCTGCAGGATATCGGCGTTTGCTACTATCGCTTGGGCGACTTCGGCCGGGCGATCAACTACAACGAGCAAGCGGATGCCATTCTCGAACGAGCGGGCCTTCGGAGCCAGCAGCAAAACGCCGTAACCAACATCGGGCTGGTCCATGAATCCGAGGGTGATTATCGAGGCGCCATCCCCTTCTTCAAGCGGGCGCTCGAAATTTCGACCGCATTAGGTGACGACTTTTGGACAGCGAAAGAGCTGACCAACCTGGCGGACGCTTACCTGAACGTCATGGAGTTTGACGAAAGCGAGAAGTACAATCAGCGCGCGCTCGACATGCAGAGGACACGGCATGATTCCGAGGCGCTCGTTTATCCGATCCTCAATGCGGCACGAATTGCCGCAGGCCGTGACAGGCCCGCGGAAGCACGTAAGTTCTATCAGGATGCCCTAAATCTTGCCAGCAAGGACCCAGGCTCGAAATGGGATGCACACGCAGGACTGGCCGACCTGGCGTTCCACAACGGAGACATCCGGCAAGCACAGGAAGAGGTCGCAAAGGCCATCTCGATCATCGACGAAAGTTGGGCGCAACTCTCGAACGACCAGTCGAAGTTGACCTTTCCTGGACGCGTGATGCGCTTCTACAGGCAGTACGTGGATTTTCTGGTCTCACAAAATCGCGGCGAGGACGCCCTGGCCTTCGCGGAATCGCGCCGCGCCCGGTTGCTGGCAGAGAAGATGGGCGTTGAGCCTGCGCTATCCAAGGCCTCTGACCTCCGCGGGCTCGCCGCCCGTGAGCACTCGGTGCTCCTGTCCTACTGGCTCGGGCCGGAGCATTCCTACCTCTGGGCGGTCGCGCCGGGCGGCTTCCGCACCGTCACACTGCCAGGCGAGCCCAAGATTCGCGCGCTGGTCGATCGCTATTCTCGGGCCATTCAGGATCCGCGTTCTTCAGGATTGGCACACGATCCCGCTGCCCAGGAGCTCTACCAGACCCTGATCCAACCCGCGGCCGACCTGATTCCTCCAGGCTCGCGCGTCATCATCGTGCCGGACGGGTGCCTGCATAGTCTGAATCTCGAAACGCTGGCCACTCCTGCCGGCCGTTACTGGATCGAGGACGCGGCGGTCGAAATCGCGCCTTCGCTGCTACTGTTGGGACCGGACCGTGGCCGAGGTCCGGCAGCCGGTTCGGTGCTGCTGATCGGTAACGCGGCACCCTCCGACCCCGATCTCCCGCCGTTGCCCTACGCCGCCAAGGAGATTTCGGAAATCGGACAAATCTACCGCAACAACCGCCAACTGGAGGGCGCCGAAGCCAAGCCGGAGGCCTACCGCGCGGCCGATCCGGAGCGATATTCGTTCATCCATTTTGCGGCCCACGCTGTTCCCAACCAGGACAGTCCGCTCGATTCGGCGGTGGTGCTCTCACCGGGAAGCGACACGGCGAAGCTCTATGCGCGGGAGATCCTGAGCATTCCACTACAGGCGCAGTTGGTCACGATCTCGGCCTGCCGGAGCGCGGGAGCCCGGACCTATTCCGGGGAAGGACTGGTGGGCCTGGCATGGGCGTTTCTGAGCGCGGGCGCCCGCAACACCATCGCCAGCCTCTGGGACGTGAACGATCAATCCACCGCGTCGCTGATGGAGGCGCTCTACCGGAGGCTGCATGACGGTGAGACACCTGATCATGCCCTGCACGCAGTCAAACTGTCCTTCGTCCACTCAGCGGATAACCACGACAAACCGTATTATTGGGCGCCGTTCCAACTCTATACCAGGTAAGCAGGTGAGGGGCGGTGGCGCCGGGGCACGAACCGGCATGATGCCACCGCCGTGGGAAGGGTTACGCGAGGACCGGCGATCCTCCGATCCGCCGGGTTTTGCAGAAACCCTGTTTGATATTGATTAGTGTACGTGGGCGGCCGAACGTTTCACCGATAAAACGGAAAAAAATTGCAACGCCTGGCGGCCCGGCCTACGCCAGTTCGCAACAGGCGCGGGTGGGCAGTCTCTCCAGCGCCTGCTTCAGGTCGAGGGCACCGAAGGGTTTCGGCACAAATCGCGTCCTCACGTCCACCTGAGGAAGGGGCGATGTAGAATATCCCGACACGAAAATGACTGGCAGTTCGTCATCGACCCGTCTCAGTTCCGCCGCCAGTTCGATGCCATTCCGGCCCGGCATCTGTATGTCTGTGACCAGAACCGAGACCACTCCGGGTTCGAATTCCTGCAACAGCAGTTCGGGTTGCTGAAAGGCACAGGTCTGGTATCCGGCCATCCTCATCAACGCGGCGAGCAGATTCTTCACGATGTTGTCGTCATCCACAACCACGGCCAGAGGAGAGACATCCCGAACCATCAGGAGTTGGGCCAGCCGTCCCTGGTGCTGTACCCTGTAGCCGCAGACCTCCATTGGAAAGCTGGCCCCATCGGCTCGCAGTCCGCGCGTGCGGACCGGCTTGCCCGTTTCCGTCAAACCCGACCTCGCCGCGGCGTCGCGGTGGTCGGGTTCGACGAAACCGAGAATCTCCCGCCCCACCACACTTTCAATCTGAACATATCCGAACATCCGGGCTAGTTCTTCACTAAATACCAGCACTCTACCGCCGTCGTGCAATCCGTAGGCGGGCGCGTGAAAAGCCCGCAACGTGGGATGACTACGATCGTCCATGGTGGCCCCTGAGATCACTAACCGACCGTCTAGTATCTCCGGAAAGGGATGATTATGCAAGGGTAATCACTAACGTATGCACCGACCCGCTTTCACTTACGCTAGTATCGAACGCGCATCGGCTCATTCGGCTGGATTGTAAGGTCGCGGTTACTCTTGTAACGGATTGCGTGCAGGCTGCGGCGGGCCGGCCGCGCTTCTCCGCGGACCGTCTGCGTGGCGGTATCGATCTTCACGGACCGTGCCGGGCGCAAGGCGCCGACGTGAGAGAGCACGACGAGTCCGATTCCAAGAATCGAACTCAGCGCAACCGGGTACCTGGCCACACGGTCGATTGCTTCGCGAAACGCCGCCTGCTTCGTCCAAACACTCCCCTGCGAAACGAATCCCATTTTGCCCGACTCCCCTTTCGGGTGTGCCCGAGAAGAGCGGATGTGCGATTTCCGCGGTGGTCGTACGAAATTTTCAAAGCTCTTCCACGGTCGCCCATGCCGTGGTACGGACACCATCTATATCCAGAGATCGCGCATTCTTGTGCACGCACGGTAACAGGATTTCAAACGTGGAGCCCGCGGGGCCGCTCGAAACCCGGATTGCTCCGCCATGGGATCGGACAATTCCGTGGACCATGGCGAGTCCCAGACCGCGCCCAAGGAACTTAGTCGTGTAATAGGGGTCGAATATCCTGGCCTTGACTTCCGCCGTCATCCCGCTGCCGGTGTCTGAGACACTCAAATGTCCGTAGTCTCCTTCGGGCAGATTTTCTCCCCAATCCCCGGCGCATGGACCGCTCACGCGATGGATGCTGGTTTCAACCCTAATGGTGCCGCTTCCCGAGACCAACGCCTCGGCTGCGTTCGTGAGCAGGTTGAGAATCACCTGGCGGATCTGCGGTGGGTTGGCGCATACCGGGGGCATGCCGAAATCGAGCCGGGCCTCGACTGCGGTATTTTTCGGCAGAGAGCTCTTGAGGAGCTGGAGCGTCTCGCGCCCGCACATCGAAAGGTTGAGCGGCTGCATCGTCACTTGGCCGTCCCCGGCGTACGCCCTCAGGAGCCCGACGATTCCGGACGCACGCACGGCCACGGCCCCGATGCGTTCGATGTTCTCCCGTACGGGAGAGGCGCTGGGCAGTTCGGAACACGCGAGATCGGCTTCCACGAAGATGGTACTGAGAAGGTTATTGAAATCATGGGCGATGCCGGCGGTCAAAACGGTCAGGCCCTCCAGCTTTCCGGCAGCGAGTTCGCGCTCCTGGTTACGCTTGAGGTCGGTGATATCGGTGCTGGTGCCGATGTAACCGGAGAAGACACCATTGACGAAACGCGGTGTCCCGGTGTGGACCACCCAGCGGTAGCGGCCATTGGCGCGGCGCATGCGGCACTCGATGCGGAAAGTGCGGCTCTCGGCCACGGCAGCCAGGTAGTGCGAATAGACGCCGGCGCGGTCGTCGGGATGGACCAACGACGCCCACCCGCCGGCAGCCAACTGAGTCATCTGCCGGCCCGCAAAAAGCAGAGTCCGGCGATTGCAAAACGCGAGGGCGTTGCCCGGCCCGATGACCCAGATGGCAACGGGAGCGTGATCGGCCAGTTCACGGAACCGGCGTTCGCTTTCGATCAGAACCTGTTCGGACCTGCGATGCTCGGAGAGCAGGTCGATACGCTCGAGCCATTCTACGGGGTGTGGCGGGAGGATCAGAAAATCGGCCGCGCCCAGCCGCAGCCCTTCGAGCCGGAGCTCGCGGTCCCCAGGGCGTGTGATCAGAACGATGGGGATAGCCGCGGTGTCCGGCCCCCCCTTCAACCGGCGGCAGAGTTCGAGGGCACCGGCGCCGTAGCCGGGCCCCAAGAGTACCAGACTGGGCGGTACCGCCGCGATCGCGGCGAGGGCCTCATCCGCCGAGTTCACCACGCAGAGCTCGCGACCCTCCGCTCGTAACAGTTCTTCGAGGCCCGCCCGGATGTTCCGATCCACCACGAGGGCCAGGATCCGGACCCGGCAGGCGGTTTCCGCAGGCCTGCTATGTGCGGACTCCGCCCTGCAATCGGTACTGAAGGCGACCGGCATGGTTACGGCGATGTACCGTACGTCGGCACGGATGTAAGATTTTTCGTGCTGCTCGGACTTTTCCGATAGGATGCAAAGCGGAGCGAATGCCTTCGCCACTTAGTCTTCGTCCGAAGGAGCATACAACGGAACTAAGTGCGCAGCGCCGGACTTATCCTATGCGCGGCAGGGTTCAACCGGAAATCCCACCGGGACCGTGCCGGTTCGGCACTTGCCGGCGTCGAGCCATCTCTTTCCCTTCGAGCAACTTGTCCCGTAACCCCAAAAACTAGCGCATGAATCCCGCTGGCGGATCATTTCTGTCGTAGGGGTCAAATTACAGGCCTTCGAGGAGGACCACGGTCCCGCTAAGGCCAAGGCCATGGGGCCAAGAGCCCCATAGGGATTTAGAGGAGATTCTCGCATGAAACGAAGCGTAACATTGGGTGCCGCCGTTTTGGCATGCGCGCTTGTCGCGTCTGCCCAGGAGGTACCAAAGTTCGAAGCTTATATTGGGTACACATTCGTTCACTTCAGCCCGAGCAGCAGCAACATTACCCTCGCGGACGGAACCACTATTTCGCCGTTTAGCACGTTCAATGCCAACGGCGGTGGCATCCAGCTCGCCTGGAATTTCAACAAGTATCTCGGCTTGGTCTTCGATAGCAGCGCCGCCCACCACGGCGACATCAATATCCTGAATCTCAACGACCAGTCCGGGGCCGGTCTCTTCGGAAGAGGGACGGCGGTCAACTTCGTTGCCGGTCCGCGCTTCTCGTGGCGCAAGTGGTCTCGCGTGACGCCTTTTGCGGAAGCTATGTTTGGCGGCGTGCACTACTTCAACAGCGCATTCGTACCGCTGCTGACGCCGACAAATCCCGTGAGCAACGGCGTGGTGCCAGTTCCCGCCGACACGGTGATCCTCGCTCGCGACAGCGGCGGGGTCACGAGCTTCGCCATGCTGATCGGTGGCGGCGTCGACATCCGCGTCAACAAGCGGATCAGCCTGCGGCCGATCGAAGCCGACTATTACCGCACGCAGATCCGCAATATGCAGGAATTCGGCGACAATTCACAGAATAACTTCCGCTACAGCGCCGGCGTTAACTTCACTTTCGGAGCACGTTAATCCTTCTGCTCATTTTCCGCCGGCTCTTTCTCGTTTCGTAAGGGAGGGAGCCGGCTAAGCCATTGGCCCGGAACCGCCAATGCCTCGCCAGGCATGGCCGGTCCGGGCCTTTTTTCAAGACCCGCAGCCTAATATTTCAAGTCCGATTCCCTGAATCCAGCATCTTTAATATTGGAGGTCCGTTCACCAGGGCGGGCTTCCCTTCCCTCGATCTAACGGGCCGGAGTATGGTTGCCGGATGGCATCCCTCCGGTCCGCTTTTTCGTAGAAGTCCTTAGCTGTACCGAATTACGATTTCCGGTCCAGAATCTCACGCACGGCGGCGGCCAACTCGGCGGGCGCGAAGGGTTTGCGGAGCAGGGCGAAGCCCGTTTCCGCGACGGCCTCGGGGATTTCGGAGGCCTCCGCGCGGCCGGACATCAGGAGGATCTTCAGGCTCGGCATGTTCTTTCGCAGCACCTGGGCAAGAGAGCTGCCGCTCATGCCGGGCATCATCAGGTCGGTCACGATCAATTCGATTTCCGGTCTTCGCGCCACGATCTCCAGGGCATCGGCAGGATTCTCCGCTTCGAGCACGGTGTAACCGAGGCCCCGCAACAGGCGGGCGGCTATGGTCCGCACCTCCTGATGGTCTTCCACCACCAGGATGGTCTCTGAG
Source organism: Terriglobia bacterium (assembly GCA_963796675.1). Taxonomy (GTDB): domain Bacteria; phylum Acidobacteriota; class Terriglobia; order Bryobacterales; family Bryobacteraceae; genus CAWCDJ01. Next base: position 193,709 of record CAWCMS010000002.1, on the reverse strand, counting down.
CCGCCCCGCAATTCTCCTTTGCCTTCCACATCTTCACAGGGGCCCTCAGGCTGTTCAGCCCTGGGCAGGAAGATTTGAATATGGGTGCCCTTGTTTGGCTCCGAATCGACGACGATGTAGCCGCCCGACTGACGTACGATCCCATAAACCATCGGCAGCCCCATGCCTGTGCCCTTCCCCCGCTCCTTGGTGGTGAAGAACGGCTCGAAAATATGGCTGCGGACCTCCTCGGTCATGCCCGTCCCGGTGTCTTCCACACTCAACACGACAAACTCTCCGGGCGGTACGCCGGCAGCGACGGTGGTGTGGGAGCTCTCGACCAGCCGGTTCTCGGAGCGGATAATGATCTTCCCACCTGCCGGCATGGCATCGCGGGCGTTGACTACGAGGTTCATCAGCACCTGGTGGATGTGTAGGGGATCGGCGCGGACGCAGCCTGCCTCCGCATCCAGCCTGGTGACCAGTTCGATATCGTCGCCGATGAGGCGGCGCAGCATCGACTCCGCGTCCTCGACGATGGTGTTGAGGCGGAGCACCTGAGGGCGGAAGACCTGGCGGCGGCTGAAGGTAAGGAGTTGATGGGTGAGCTGCGCTCCTTTCTCCGCCGCCTTGCGAACCTGTTCGATGGCCGCGTTTGCGGGTTCCGGCAAGTCTTTCCTCTGTTCCAGCAGAGCGCAGTAACCGACGATCACGGTCAGAAGATTGTTGAAATCGTGCGCGATGCCTCCGGCCAGCCGGCCGATCCCTTCGAGTTTCTGTGCCTGGCGGAACTGATCTTCAGCCGCCCGCTGTTCCGTCATGTCGCGCCCGATCAGCACCGTAGATTCGATCTCGCCCTTCGCGTCGCGCAGCACCGCGCGATCCCAGGCGATCCACGAACTCCGGCCGCCTTCTCCGATTACGCTGCTTTCGATGTGCGCCTGGTCGCCCGCCTGCGGGACACCGATGATCGCGCGCGCCCGTTCCCGCTCATCGGCGGGCATCACCACGTCGATCCAGTTCTTGCCGATCAGGCTGGCATCGTCGCCCGCGACCAGTTCCTTCAAATAGCGGTTGGCATATTTGATCGAGCCCGCTGGGTCGATCAGAATTACTGCGACCTGCGCGATCTCCAGAGTTTGCGCGATGCGGCGCTCGGTTGCCTCGAGTGCGAGCTGAGAACGCCTGAGATCCGTGACGTCTCTGGTCGTGCCCCAGATGCGAACGAGTTGTTCCTGTTCGACGATTCCCCAGGCGGTCCGCACGTGGTGGCGGGGCGCGCCGGCGCGGTTCACCAGCTCGACCTCCGAGACCGTGAACTGGTAGCCCGACTCGATGAGCCGCATGGTGGCGTCTGTAGCGCTTGCCTGTTCGTGCGGCCACAAGTCATCGAGCGTGTAGTGAAGCAACTCTTTTTTCTCAGGCTCTCCCACCAGGGCGACGAAAGCGTCGTTGCACTCGGCCACGTAGCCGTACTGCCGGATGAGATCGAGCTGACGCGTTGCAGGGAGCGTAGTGGGAACCGGTTCGCGAAACTCGATCCGCCACATGCCGATGGGATTCCGCATGATGAAGACACGGTACCGCTGCTCACTTTCCCGCAGCCGCTCTTCCATCTGCTGGCGGACGAGTTCGGCCGACGCACGGGGCGTGAAGCTCCTCAACAAGGACTTCGTCACGGCGAGACTATCCACGGGATGCCGGAACACGGCCATCAGGATTCCCACGGGCGCCCCTTCGCGGTTGGTGAGGGGAACGCCCGCAAAGCCCTCGGCGTGCAGCCTGTCCAGCACCGGATCGTCGGGCAGATGCTGGCGGACGCCGGCCTTGAAGAAGACGGATTTGCCGAGCGAGACCTCCTCGGCAGCGGTGCCCGGCAGGTCGCAGTTGAGGTGATCCAGGCGGCCGGCGGTCACGGCCGCGACGTTCTTCACGCGCGCAGCCGGGCCGTTGACAAACTCACCGATCATAACGCTATCGGCATCGAGTGCCTTGGCCAGGTGCTTCACAATCGCCTGGAAATACTCACAGCCGATTCTCGCCGAGAGACGGTCCGCGATCTGGCGCAGGGCTTCCTGCTCGGTATCGCCGACAGTCGACGGCCGCTCCTGATGGCGCCTACTCATCATCACAATATTCCGTCTCGTCAGGCGCGCAGATGCGCACCTTTAGATGCGATGCGAGGGCGAATTTCCCGATGGAGAAAATCCGTTCCGGCGGAGTCCCAAACGATTAAGTCGGCGGGAGTGCCAGGGCATCAACCGTAGCGTGAGGGGGGAGAACGCGATGAGAACACTCCACCGGGTCGGGCGTTCGTTCCGACTGGCCGGCTGCACCGTCGGTCTGATGGTTGCCGCCACGGCCTGCGCCGCCCAAACTCCGGATTCGTCGACAGAGAAGCAGGGGGCCTCCAAGGCCGCTCCGGACAGTTCGAAATCCGACAAGCCTCAGGCCGATCCCGGAATCGATGTGCGATTGCGCCGGCTGGAATCGATTACCTGGAACCCGGTGACCCAGGAACTCACATGGGTGCTTTCCACGGGAGACCTGAGCGGCAACGGATATTCACCGACCAAAAAGGAATCTTACGTCATCCACATGGACGCGGCCACTATGGACGCGGAAGGGCAAGCCCGGCGCTTCGACCCGGACGAAGCCGAGCAGGTGGGCAAGGTGATGGACCTGATCTGCCGGTATGCGCTCGAGTCGACGCTCTGGTGGGAACACGGCGGCGGTGAAAAGCCGGACGCCCAGCCCGGTCAACCCGCTCAGCCCGGCACCAAGACGACCACCCCTCCGGACTCGAATACCAAGGACAAATCGAAGCCCGACCGCTCCCGCCAGGTTCCTCCGGGCATGCTCCGCGGCGCGGTTCCGCAACCCGGCAGTCCAATTCAATCCACCGCAGCAGTCTTTCCAAACCGGTAATGATTCAGTCACTGGCCTTTGCGGCGGCTCCGTCCGGAAAGCGGGAGCGTGAGATGAAAAACCGCTCCCCCTCCGGACGCAGCGGCTCCGCGAAAGGCGCCTCCATGAGCGTGGGCAATCCGTTCGATCAAGAGTACCGAGAGTTGGTCGCCGGGTGCGACGCCCGCGCTCCGGAACGGCACGGAGATTACGACCTTCTGCTTCACCGTGGCGATGCGAATCGCGATCCGCGAGCCCTCGGGCAGATCGCGGACGGCGAGCCCGAGAAGCCGCTGCATGGCCTGCTGCAGCCTGCGGGAATCCACTTCGGCGCGCGGCCGTTCATCCATGGCGTTGAGATCGATCCGGATTTTCTTCGAAGCGAGAAGGGCGCGGCTGCGCGCGACCACCGTTCGGATCAGGCGGATGAGGTCTCTGGGTTCGGCATCCCGGAGAAGTCTGTCCGGGGCGATCGACGAGATCTCCGCGAGATCGTCGATCCGCGCGAGCAACTGGCGGCTGGATGATTCGATCGAATAGAGGATCGCCAGGTGTTCGCTTTCGAGCAGTCCGGAGGCATCCTCAATCAGGTACTCGGCCGCACTCAAAATGCCACTTAGTGAATTCTTGAGATCGTGCGCCGCGGTCGCGAGAATGCCCCCGGGGGTGAGTATCGCCTTCGTGCCCGCATGAGCCATAATCGATACTCACAGAATTCGCGCCGCGGTTCCACCCGCAACTGCGACGTTCCACACAAGTGGGGCGAGTGTTCGCCCCACCTGGCTATTTCGGTCCGGCTAGCTCGCGCGGGTGTACGCGGCCTGATTGTATCTTGCCTTCTGCATCAGCGTGCCGGCGCCCTTGCGGCCACAGTGCTTCCGGATGCGCGAGCGCAGCTCCATACGCGCCCGCATCAGTCGCGACTTGGCGGCCGGAACCGAGAGGCCCAGGCGCGCCGCCACATCCGGCATCGACAACTGCTCGAGATCGCGCAGCAACATCACATTGCGCAGGAGCGGAGGAATGCGCGAGATCTCGCGCCGTACCAGGCTGACGACTTCCTGCCAGCCGAGTTCATCTTCGGGATCCGTGATCTGGCCCACCAGTTCGATGCGTACGTTCGATTCCGTGGATTCATCCAGGTAGACGAATCGGGAATTACGCTCTTCGCGGATCCGCATCAGACATTGGTTTTCGACGATGCGGCTCAACCAGGCTGCGAACGAGCCCTCGCCGCGGTATTGTTCCAGATGCTGGAACGCTTTCCAGCATGCATTCTGAACCTCATCCTCGGCATCGCTGCGGTTCCGGATCATCAGCATCGCCCGCTTCAGACACGGGTTATGATGACGCCGGATCAGTTCGCCGAACGCGATGGCGTCTCCATGACGCGCGCGCTCGACCAGCTCCCCTTCGGTTGCCTGAACGAGATTCTCCCCCGCGGGTCCACCTTCAGCCGCGCCTCCGATTTCTTTGGGTAACTCGAATTGACTGTCTCGAGTAACCGTTTCGGTCGTATTCGCGTTTAACGCTGTCTGCCCCGACATACGCAGCTGGAAGGGGCACGCCGAAGGCCATCACTGGTTTGTGAGCGGGGTCAATTAGTTGCAGAGTTAGGGGTGGCGCGGGGGATACCGCATGCACACTATGGTTCGAATGGAGAGTCGTACCATTGAACAATTTGGTGCATCGAATGTCTCGGAAAAACTATACACTCTGTCTCAGAGTTTTCAGAGTCTCACTCAGTATTCCGTATTTCTCCAAACGATAGGCAAGCGTGCGGCGGCTCATGCCGAGATACTTCGCGGCGCGCGTCTGGTTGCCGTGAAACTTCTCGAGGGCCTGTAAAATGAGCTGCCGCTCCACGCTGCCGAGGCTCATGCCTTCTTCGGGCAGCGTAACCGGCAATGCTTCGACAGGATTACGGCTGGTCTGCAGGAAGTCCGGCAGATCGCGCAGCGCCACCTCGGCGCCCCGGCTCAGGAGCACGATCCGCTCGATGGCATTTTCCAACTGCCGCACGTTGCCCGGCCAGTCGTAGGCGCAAAAGTAGGGCATCAGGTTGGGCGGTATGGCGAGCTCGGCGCGGTTGTGTTTCGCTTTTAACCTGGCGAAGAAGTGCTCCACGAGTTCGGGAATGTCGCCTCTTCGATCACGAAGCGGCGGCAGATTGATCGGGACCACGAGCAGCCGGTAATAAAGGTCCTCGCGGAAAGTACCTTCCCGGACCATCGCCGCCAGGTCGCGATGGGTGGCGGAGATGATCCGCACATCCACCTTCGTGGGGGTGGTAGCTCCGACCTTTTCGATCTCGCGTTCCTGAATCAAACGCAGGATGCGCACCTGGAGCTCGAGAGGCATTTCTCCGATTTCATCGAGCAGCACGGTGCCGCCGTCGGCCATCTCGATCTTGCCCTTCTTGTGCGTGATTGCGCCGGTGAAGGAGCCCTTCACGTAGCCGAACAACTCCGATTCCAGCAGTTCCCGTGGTATCGAGCCGCAATTAATAGTGATAAACGGCCGCTCGCGCCGAGGGCTGCGGAGGTGCATGGCCTTGGCGACCAGCTCCTTGCCGGTGCCGGTCTCGCCGTGGATCAGCACGATCGCCTCGGTATCGGCCACGCGGCCGGCAATATCGAGCGATTGCAGCAGCGTTTCGGAAGATCCGATGATCTGCTCGAACCCATACTTCCGGTCGAGGCACGTGCGCAGCACCTGCACCTCTTCGAGTAGGCGGTAGTGCTCCAGCACACGGCTCACCAGGGCTTTCATCTCGTAAGGATGAATCGGCTTGGTGATGTAGTCGTAGGCGCCGGACTTGATGGCTTCGACGGCGCTCGGAATGGTGCCGAAGGCAGTCATCACCACGACAGCCGTTTCGGGATAGTCGCCTCGGACCGTGCGGAGGAGTTCCATCCCGGACATGCCGGGCAGGTTGAGATCCGTGATGACCAGGTTTTGCGGAGCCTTCCCGATCGTCTGGAGGGCCTGTTCGGAGTCCGCCACCGAGGTCGTTTCATAGCCTTCGCGGCTCAACTGGATATGCATCACCCGGCGGAGGCTCTCGTCGTCTTCGACAATCAGAATTTTCGGCACCACTGATATTTCCCTACCCGAGGCCCCTTCGGGCCCGTTGATCGATTGCGCAGCCATTGTAGATCAGAGGGTTATGGCTTAACCCCAAGACCGGCGGATTCCTGCATCGTTTCTGTTACTATCCGTACAAGATCCGTAACGTAAGGAGATTCCCCAGAATGCTCTTTCGGACGAAACTCCACGGCCTCTCCCTTTGCCTCGGTGTAAGCGCCCTGTTGTGCTGTCCGATCCTTTTCGCCCAAGACACTTCTCCCGCTCAACCTCAACCAGGCGAAGGACCGCGTGTTTCCATTGTGCCCCGGCCTCACCGCGAAGAAAAGGGTTCCGATCTTCGCGTGGATGTAAATGTAGTCCAGATTCCAGTCACGGTGACCGACCCTTCGGGAACTCCGGTAACCGGCCTTTCCCGCGACCAATTCCGTGTGTTCGAAGACGGTGTGGAGCAGCCCCTGGCGCACATTTCCAACCAGGACGCTCCGCTCTCGATGGGAATCGTCTTCGATGCCAGCAACAGTATGTTCGGCAAACTCGACCATTCGCGCGAGGCGGTGGGGCAACTGGTGGGGACGGCCGTTAAGGGAGACGAGTTCTTCGTCACGCGGTTCAGCACCGCGCCGAAACTGATCCAGGGCTTCACGGACGACCCGGCTCAGGTAGGGGAGGCGCTGAAATCGATTCACGCCGATGGCTGGACCTCGCTGTTCGACGCGATCCGGCTTTCGGTGAACCAGATGAGAAAGGCGCGCAACACGCGCCATGCACTGGTCGTGCTCTCCGACGGCGCGGACAACAACAGCCGGTACACCGAGCACGAGATCATCGACCTGCTGCGCGAGAGCGACGTGATCGTGTTCGCGATCGCGATCAACGGCCCGATGGTGGCGCCGGCGAGTTTCAAGACTTTGAAGAAGCTGGCGGAATCGAGCGGCGGCCGCATGTACCAGGTGGACAAAGTGGAACAGCTTCCCGATGTGGCGGCTAAGATCAGCCTGGCTCTGCGCGACCAATACACGCTGGCCTACTATCCCACCAATACCAAGCGGGACGGCAGATATCGCCGCGTTCTGGTGAAGATTATCCAGCCGTTTGACCGGCCTTCGCTGCGGGCTTCGTGGCGCAATGGGTACTACGCACCGTAGAGCGGCCTTCACCCTGTATGGGCTCACGGCTACCACGATGAGGTGTGCCCGCGGCGGACTTATTCTTTTGTGCTGGTATTGCGGCGTAAGTTGGCAAGATCCGCCTGTATCTTGCTGCGCTGCACATCATCCGGCGAACCTACCCGCAGATAGTCTTCGAGATGTGCCGCCGCTTCATCGCGCTGGCCGGACTCGGCGAGCAATTGCGCTTCGAGCAGGTGCGCTTTGGGAAAAGCCGATTCCGCCTGCCGCAGATTAGCCAACGCCTCGGCCTTGTCTCCGTGCCCGATCATCAGACTGATGCCCAGGATGAAGCGCAGCTCCGGCATCATCGGCGCAACCTTCAATCCTCGCCGCGCCACATCGCCGGCCTCGCGGTACTGATGCATCCTGGCCAGGACGATGCTCAGGTTCGGAAGAGCCAGGCGATGTTCGGGCGCCAGATCGATGGTCTTCTGAAATTCGGCCGCCGCTTCGGGAAAACGGTTCTGCTTCGCCTGCACCGTGCCGAGTTCGTTGTGCCCGTCCGCAAATTCCGGGTCGATCTCCACGGCCTGCCGGAGAAGAGTCTCGGCCTCGGCGAGTTTTCCCTTCTGTTCCGCCTTCCGTGCTTTATCGAAAGCCTTCTGCGCTGCGCCAGGCACCTTGTGCTCCAGCTGCTGCAGCGAGATGGTATTCCCGGCCGCGCGGTTGGCGGTGGCCGGACCCTGCAGACGGATCGTGAGCTGCTGGGAAGGGCCCGTGATGTTCACATACTCCTCGTGGATTACCGCACCTCCCACACCGGTGATGCGCAAATCGTGCATTCCGGGTGATGCGGAATCGAACTGAAAGGTACCGTCCGGGTTCACGGTCGCGGTCTCACGAGTTCCGGATCCATTAGAACTCAGTTCCACCATCAGTCCTCCCGTGATCACGTCGGCGGAAGAAATCTCACCCTGGACTCGAACTCCCCGGGTCGGCTCCATTGTCTGCGCCTCCGCACAGACGGGAGCCAGCAGTCCTGCCATCGTCAAATAGAGCAAAAGCCTCATTTGCATCTCCGGCCGCTGGCGCTTCACGGCTCTTCTCCGGGAACGATGAGGTGCGCATTTGGGCGGTGCAGTTCTTGGGGTGACACCGGGAGCCCGTCGGGGCGCCGGAATTCTGGAACCGCGGAATCCAGTCCGCATCATTCATACCGTTGCGCCTATGACTTGGAAAAAGCTATTGAAGAACATCTCGGTCATCGCGCTGGCCGCGTACGGATTCCCACTGGCCGCACAATGGCGGTCGCTGGGGCCCTTCGGCGGTGCAGTGAACGTAGTGAGAATCGATCCGAATGCGCCGGACTCGCTGCTGGCGGCCACCGCGAACGCAAGCCTCTTCCGCTCCACCAACGGAGGCGACTCATGGACTCCGCTGGCCTTTCCCGGCGAGTTTGCCGCCACTCTGCACGCCGCGGTGATCGACCCGGTGAATGCGGGCACCTACTTGATCGGGCTCTCGAGCGACTCGCCGCGCTATCGCGGCATCTTCCGCAGTCAAGACTCGGGCGCCACCTGGCAGCAGGCCGCCGATATGCGGGATGAGCAGGTATGGTCGCTCGCCACGTGGCAAGCCGACCCGCACTTCCTCGCGGCGGGCACGGAAGACGGCATCTTTCTGAGTACGAACGGCGGAGACTCGTGGCAGCGCATCTCGCCGGCGGGAGCGTGGACGTATGGCCCCGTCGTCTCCATTGCCTTCGACCCCACCGACCGCCAGATCATCTATGCGGGCACGCCGCATCTGCCGTGGAAAACCGAAGACGGCGGCGCTCACTGGCAGGCCGTGCACGACGGCATCGAGACCGACTCCGACGTGTTCTCCCTGCAGGTGGACTGGAATCGCGCGGGCCGTATCTTTGCGGGCGCCTGCAGCGGCACCTACCGCAGCGTCGACGGCGGAACTCGCTGGGCGAAATCGAAGGACGTCACCGACCGGACCTTTACGGTGGCACAGCATCCCACGCGTGCGGGGATCTGGCTTGCCGGCACCAATAGCGGCGTGATGCGGACCATCAACGGCGGCGGCACGTGGCAGAAGATCCTCGGTTACACCACGCGCTCGATCGCATGGGACCGCGCGCAGCCGGGCCGCGTCTTCATCGCCACCGACGACGCCGGCGTGCTGCGCAGCGATGACGACGGCGCGCACTGGCACGAAATCAATCGCGGTCTTTGCAGCCGCCACCTGCTGCCGCTGGTGCAATCGGGCGGCACGCTATACGGCACGGTGCTCGGCGAGAAGAAGGCGAACCGCGTGTGGGAGTTGCCCGCCGCGGCTTCCGACTGGCGCCTGACCGCGAGCGCAGCCGGCACGGCGAACAGCGCCTCGCGCAGCGGACGCGGAACAGCCGATTCGCCGGTGTATGTGATCGACGGCGGACGCATCGTCGCCTCGCGCGACGGCGGCGCCACCTGGAGTTACCTGCAGGCGCCCTGGCCGGTCAACTCGGTGCTATCGATTTCGAACCGCCTGTTCGCCGCCTCGGAGACGGGCTTCTTCCTCAGCGATGACGAAGGCAGCACCTGGAATCGCATCGATCTTCCAGGCGGCGGCGACCCGATCCGCGAACTCATCGGGCTCACGCCCACGGCCCTTGCGGCCGTCGCCGGCAGCCGTATGTGGATCTCGCTCGACGCATCCACCTGGAGACTGGCCGCAGCCATTCCCGGCGGTCCCGAGATTCTCGACGTGGCGGGAGGCACGAACGGTGTATTGTTGGCCGCCACCACCGCGGGGCTGGTGCGTTCGGCCGATGGCGGGGTCTCCTGGCAACCGGCCGAAGGCGACCTGCGAAACAACACCGTGCAGGCGATCGCGCACCATCCTTCGCGCGACAGCGTCTACTTCGCCGCGGCGTTCGGCCTGATCTATCAGAGCGACGACAGCGGAGCCTCGTGGCGGCCGATTGGGTCCGAAGGCCTACACTTGGGGCCGATCACCCAGCTGGTGATCGTGCCGGGCGAGCCCGACCGCCTGTTTGCGATGACCGATACTCACGGCGTCTTCGAACTGGACTATCCGCCACTGCAGAATATCGGCGACGCGTCGGCCGGCCGGCGCGCGAAATTCTAGGACGGAGACCGGGTACGAAACATCAAGCTCAGCGAGGTGGGAGGCGGATGCTCCTTCAGTTGATTACTCGCGCGCGGCGGCGTCTGTTTTGGAACGCTCTGGCGGCCGAAGGCGTGCGCGCGGCGACCATCGCGGTGGCCCTGCTGGTCCTGCTCTTGCTGCTGGGCACGGACATCCTCGGCTGGCATTGGCTGATCGCGATGCCCGCGGCGGCTTTCGGGGCCGGCTTCTATCTCGCGATCCGCCGCCTTCCCGGCCTCTACCAAACCGCCCGCATCGTCGATACCCGGCTGCGGTTATACGACCTGCTGGCGACGGCGCTCTTCTTTTCCCGGCCGCCATCGGCCAACGCCTGCGACGCGGGAATGCGTCACGCGCAGAGCGAGAGCGCACAAACGGCATCGGCGAACGTACGGCTCGGCGAGGCCGTTCCGTTCCGCGCGCCTCGCCTGCTCTACGCCGCGCTGCCGCTCACGCTTCTGGCCTGCAGCCTCTTTGTACTCCGCTACGTCTGGCAGGACCGGCTGGATCTGCGGCAGCCATTGCCTGCCGTCAGCCGGCTGCTGGTGCGACTCTCGAAGACCGACCTGCTCTCGCTTCTCGATCGTAAGCAGGACCCGCTCAAGCCTCCGGATACCAACCGGGATCAGGGCCGCAACGGGGCAGACCGCGCAGGCGACGGCGAACGCCACGACGATGCGGCCCACGGCACGCCCGCGGATCTCGCCGCACCCTCCGAGAAGCAGCAGGACGGCGCGGAAAAGCAGGATAATTCCGGTCAGTCCGGCGAGCAAAACGCCCAACAGCAGCAGCAGCAACAGCAGCAACAACAGAACGCCAATGGGCAGAACTCTCAGGAGGCCGCCAGCAACGGCGAGCCGCAAAATGGCGCGAACCGCGACCAGGCCAGCCAGAGCAACACGAGTTCCAGCCTGATGTCCAAACTCAGCGACGCCGTGCAGAACATGCTCTCGCGGCTCGGGTCACCCTCGAGCGGCAGCCGCATGGGCGAAGCGTCGCGCAGCCGGAACTCCAATCAGCAGGATGCCCGCAACGGCCAGCAGTCGAACGGACAGCCAGGGTTGCAGCAGTCCTCCGGGCAGTCGGCGAGCGCGTCGCAATCGGCCGACTCCGGGCAAACGAAGCAGGGCACGGAGACGATCGGCACCGGCAAGAGCGGGGAAAGCCGCGATCGCCAGCCCGGCAGCAGTGCCGGCAGCAACGATGGCGCCAAAGACTTGAAGCAGGCCGAACAGCTTGCCGCGATGGGGAAGCTCAGCATGATCCTGGGCCAGCGTTCGGATAAACTGACCGGCACCACGACGATCGAAACCGTATCGGGCACGCAGACCCTGGTAACGCCCTACGCCGGCGCTCGCGATCAGCACGCCGAGACGGGCGCTCTTATCAGTCACGACGAAGTGCCCGTGACCGTGCAGGACTACGTGGAGCGATACTTCACCGCCGTACGGAGCCGTCCCGTGCGGGTGGCGCGGCGGATGAAATAGAACGCGCCTACGCTGCCCTTCTCTTCAACGCAATGGCCGTCCAGGTGATATAGAGGAGAGCGGCCATCGGCACCAGGAAAGAAAGCTGCACCGAGTGCGAGCGGTCCGCGACCAGGCCCATGAGCGGAGGCAGGAAAGCGGCACCGACGATCGCCATGATCATCAGGCCCGAAAGAGCGTTGGTTTGCTTCGGCATGGTGTCGATCACGATCGAAAAGATGAGCGGGAAGATGTTGGCGAAGCCCAGGCCGATCACAAAAAACGAGGCCACGGCCGCCCACTGATTGGGCACGAACATGCCCGCGATACCGAGCACCGAGATCACCGAAGTCGCCAGGAAGAATTTCTTAGGCTGCACCCAGTTCAGGATGAGGCCGCCCGAGAAACGGCCGATGGTCAGCGCCAGGAAAAAGAGCCCGGTGCCGAGCAGGCCGATGCGGTTGATGTCCACGCCATAGCGGTCCTGCAAAAACAGCGGGATGCCGGAGCTCATGGAAACCTCGGCGCCCACGTAAAGAAACAGCGCAAACACCGTCATCGCTACGAAGCCGTTGTTCAGCAGCGAAAGCGAAGAGCGGAGCGTAGCGCGGCTCCCTCCCGGCTGCTCTTCCTTCACTTTGAGCGGCAGCACGGCAATCAGCGTGATCGCCAGGGCGATGCTGTAAACCGGGAAAATGACGTTCCAACTGGCTCCGAATGCGCGCGCCGCAATCACCGGGATCAGCGGGCCGGAGAGCGAGCCGATAGCCTTGACGAACTGCGCCAGTGAGAGATTACGGGAGTACTTGCCCTCGGGCGAAACGTCGCGCATGATCGGGTTTCCCGCCACCTGCAGAATGGTCGCCCCGGCGCCGAGCGCCAGGATGGTCACGAGAAAGATCGGGAAGGTCGAGAGGCCGGCCACGGCCGGGATCAGGATCCCCGCCAGCATTATGCTGAGCCCGAGCAGCAGGACGAACTTCTTTCCCTTCTTGTCCTGGAGCACGCCCGTCGGGACCGAGAGGATGCCGAACATCAGGAAGCCCACGAAGGGAATCAGTTGGGCCATAAAATTCGAAAGCTTGAACTGTTCCCTGGCCAGCCCGACGAACGGTCCGGCGGCATCGGCGAAGCCCATCGCCACGAAGACGAGGAAGATCGGAAGCGCGCTGCTTCTTCGGTCCATAGACCCAAGACTTTAGCACCAATCGAACCCGTTTTCCGGGGATTTGTTACTATTTGGGTTTCATGCGAACGATTACGCTCGGCGTCGCGTTGTGCATGCTTTTGTCCGCGGCCCCGCAATCCAAAGACCCGGCTGACCGGGTGAACCCGCTCATCGGTACGGCCGGCGAGGGCCAGACGTTTCCCGCCGTAGGCGTGCCGTTCGGCATGACTCAGTGGACTCCCCAGACGCGCGACGGCGAGGCCAAGTGCATTGCGCCGTATTACGAGAGCGATACGCGGATTCAGGGCTTCCGCGGCAGCCATTTCCCCAGCGGTTCCTGCACGCAGGATTACGGCAGCGTCACGGTAATGCCGGTCGAGGGCGAATTGAAGCTGGGGGCCGCTGAACGGGCCTCGGCGTTCCAACGGTCGAGCGAGAAAACCCGGCCGTACCGTTATGACGTCACCCTCGACGCTTCGGGCATCCAGGCATCGATCGCGGCCACTTCGCGGGGAGCGATTCTGGAGTTCCGCTTCACCCACGCGGGCAAAGCGTGGATCCTGGTGCAGGCGAACTCGCGGCCGGGCGAGGGCGAGGTGCGGATCGATCGAGCCCGGCGCGAGATTTCGGGCTTCAATCCGGCGCACCGCCTGTACGCGGGGGCGGGCAAGCCGGCCGGTTTTTCCGGATATTTCGTGGCGCGGTTCGATCAGCCGATCGACTCGTTCGGCGTCTGGAGCGGAAGGCAGAGGCGCGACGGCGCGCTTTCGCAAAATGGCACGACCGGCGCGCCGGGCGCCTATGTCGGCGTCATGGCCAAGCGCGGCACCGTGGTCCGGGTGAAGGTGGGGACTTCATTCACCAGCGTCGATGAGGCGCGCCGCAACCTGGACGCCGAGATCTTCAGTTGGAACCTCGACCGGGTGGCAGGCGACTCCCACCGCGCCTGGGACGCAGTGCTGTCGCGCATCGAAATCCGCGAGCCCTCGGCCGCGCGGCGGCGGGTCTTCTACACCGCCCTCTATCACGCGTATCTCACGCCGCGGACGCTCAGCGACGCATCCGGAACCTATCCGGGCTTCGCCTCCGAGGGGCGCACGGAAACGGCGCGCGGCTTCACCTACTACTGCGATTTTTCGCTCTGGGACACGTTCCGCTCGCTGCACCCGCTGCTCACCATCATCGACCCGCAGCGCACGCGCGACATGGTGCAATCGCTGATCGCCAAGGGCAACGAGGGTGGATGGCTGCCGATGTATCCGGCCTGGAACAGCTACACCCAGGAGATGATCGGCGACCATGCCGTACCGGTAATCGTCGACGCCTATATGAAAGGCATCCGCGACTTCGACGTGGCGCAGGCCTACGAGTTGATGCGGCGAAACGCCATGGAGACGCCCTCATCGAGCGACGCCTACATCGACGGACGCGGGCGGCGGGCCCTCACCAGTTACCTGGCATATGGCTTCATCCCGCTCGAAGACCCGGTGAACGAGGCGTTCCATAAAGGCGAGCAGGTCTCCCGCACGCTCGAATACGCCTACGACGATTACGTGCTGTCGCTCATGGCGAAGGCGCTCGGCAAGACCGCCGACGAACGGGTGTTCCGCGCTCGCGCGGACAATTATCGCAACATCATCGACCCGGAGACGGGCTTCGCACGAGGACGCCATAGCGACAGCTCCTGGGATTCGCCCTTCGATCCGGCCGGCAAGTATCGCTACATCACCGAGGGCCTGCCCTTCCAGTACACCTTCTTCGTTCCGCACGACGTAGCGGGCCTGATTGCACAGGTGGGCGGCCGCGCGGCCTTCCTCGACAAGCTGGACCGCCTGTTCGCGGGCAAGTACTACGACCACGGCAACGAGCCAAGCCACCACATCGCCTACCTGTACGATTACGCGGGCGAGCCCTGGAAGACGCAGGAACATGTGCGGCAGATCATGGACGAGCAATACCTGGACCGCGCCGCCGGAATCGCCGGCAACGATGACTGCGGCCAGATGTCCGCCTGGTACGTGATGAGTGCGATGGGCTTCTATTCGGTCTCACCGGGGACGCCGGTCTACCAGATCGGCACTCCGCTGTTCGACGAGGCAGTGATCCATCCGCCCAACGGGCGCGCGTTCCGCATTGAAGCCGCGGGCGCCTCGGCCGGGAAGCGCTACATCCAGTCCGCCACCTTGAACGGTCAGCCGCTGACGCGCACGTGGATTTCGCACGAGGAGATCCTGCGCGGCGGGCGGCTGGTCTTCCAGATGGGCGATGAGCCGAATCCAAAATGGGGCAGCGGGCCGAAAGACGCGCCGCCTTCGATGAGCACAAACCCTTAACGTGGGCGGTTCTTCTCCACCTGCGCGTACATCATTTTGACCAATTCGGCATTGGTCATGGGCTGCCAGCCATGGCCTTTCATCGGGCGGCCGTATTCGAACGTGGCATCGGACCCGGCGGTCTTGAGCTGTTCTTCGAGCCGGTAGACGGCCAGGTTGAGGTAGAAATTATCCATGTCGCCGACGTAGATGTGGAGCTTGCCTTGGAGTTGCGGGCCGAGCGTCTTCCAGTTGGCATCGAGGAACGCCGCCAGATCATAGCCGTGCTCCTTCATGTAGGCCGCCACAGCTTTGTCGATCTTGCCGGTGCGCTTGTCCCACAGCGGCTTGGGATAGCCGTCGTCGCCAACCGGTCCGTAAACCGCTTCCCACGCTTCGAACTGCTGCGCGGAGCGTCCGTGGCTGCCCAATACGTCTTCGAGCTGGCTCATCTGCCGCGTGGTCTGCACCACCTGGCCTTCGGCGGTCCGCATCATGGGGCGCTCGGGCACCATGTACTGGTAACCAGGCGCGGTGAAGGCGTTGTCGTCCGAATAGATATCGACCATCTGGTAGCGGTGGAAGTCGATCGGGTCGGGATAGAGCGTCCAGGTGCCGCCGAAGAAATCGGGGTGGTAGACCTGGAGCGCGAGCGACTCCCATCCACCCGTCGACCCGCCGGTGAGGACGCGCGCCCAGGGCTGCGGGATCATGCGGAAGTGCTGCTCGAGGTACGGCACCAGTTCCTTCAGCAGGGCGTCGCCGTACGGGCCGTCGTTGGCGGAATTCACCGCGTAGGAATCGTCGAAATAAGGCGTGGGATGCTGCCAGGTGACGGCGATCATGGGCGGCACGTCGCCGGCCATCCAGGCCTCGCTGAACTCGGCCGATCCGCGGCGTCCGCCGCTGCCGTTCTCGCTGAAGCCGAAGGGCGCATTGAGTCCGAAGTGGCCCTGGCTGTAAATCGCCGGGTAGCGCTCGCCGGGGTGCTCGTTGTAGCCCTTCGGCAGCAGGACCGTGGCTCCGATGTAAATCGGGTGGCCCCAGAATTTCGAGAGCATGGGGCTCTGGATCTTAATGCGCTTCACCCAGGCGGTATCCGGAGGCGCGGGAATGCTACCCGTCGCCCACGGCGCCTCGATCTTCACGTCGTATCCGGCTGCCGGGTCGAGGTGCACTTTCATCACGCGGCTATAGAGATTGCCGGGCGACCGCGTGAACTGCTGGCCCTCCCACTGGTCCATGTGTGCCCAGATGGTGTGGCCGTCGGCGCGCGGAAAGCGCGTATACACGTTGATCAGAGCTTCCACGTAATAGTCGCCCGCAGGAATATCTTTCAGGCTGGCGGCGGGATAGCCGGGCGTGCTGCCGTCGATCACCGCGGGTTGCCCCGGAGGCAACTGGTCGATGTCCACTCCGAAGAACGGCGTCTTGCCCATCCAGGAGCCGATTTGTTCCATGGGCCTGGGCGCTTCGGTCTTTCCGATGGCCACGAAGACGCGGCCGGTGACAGGACCGCTATGCGCCGAGGACGAAAAAGAGATTTCGAAGCGTGGTCCCGCGCCGGCGGCCGACACCGCGGCGGCCAGAACTATCAGAATCAGACGCAGATAATGCCTCATGCCCGATAATGATATTCTGTTTCTGGCCTTATAAACTACTGCCAAGGAGACACCACGTGAGAGTCGGCGTATTCACTCCACTGCTATCGCAACTTCCCCTCGAGGACGTCCTGAAGAAGCTGAAGAGCTTCCATATCGATACCGTGGAACTCGGTACCGGGAACTATCCTGGCGACCCGCACTGCAAGCTCTCGATGCTCGAAAGCAATAGCGAGCTGATCGAATTCAAGAAGAAGCTCGACGACTATGGGTTCAGCATCAGCGCGTTGAGCAGCCATGGCAATCCGCTGCATCCGGACAAGGAGCGAGCGAAACACGACCGTGAAGTGAGCCGGAAAACGATCCTGCTGGCCGAAAAGCTGGGGATCCCGGTAGTAGTCGATTTCAGCGGCTGCCCCGGCGATTCGCCGAATTCCAAGTGGCCCAACTGGGTGACCTGCCCGTGGCCGCCGGACTACCTCGAAGTGCTGAAGTGGCAATGGGACGAAGTGGTGACGCCGTACTGGACCGAGCACGGCAAATTCGCCGCCGATCATGGCGTAAAGATCGCGATCGAGATGCACCCCGGTTTTGTGGCCTACAGCCCCGAGACGCTGCTGAAGCTGCGGGCGATCGCCGGCCCGAGCGTGGGCGCCAACCTCGACCCGAGCCACATGTTCTGGCAGGGCATCGATCCGATCGCCGCCGTCCGTGTGCTGGGCGATGCGATCTTCTACGTGCATGCCAAGGACACCCAAATCTACGAGCGCAACCTGCCGCTCACGGGCGTGCTCGACACCAAGAGCTACACCGACGAACGCAACCGCTCGTGGATCTTCCGCACCTGCGGCTACGGCCACGGCGCCGAGTGGTGGAAGGAGTTCGCCTCCACGCTGCGGATGTACGGCTACGACTACGTACTTTCGATCGAGCACGAAGACAGCCTGATGGCGCCCGAGGAAGGACTCTCGAAGGCCGCCGAATTCCTGAACAACCTGGTGATCCGCCAGCAGCCCGCCGCTGCCTGGTGGGTGTAGTAGATCTCCGAAACTCTATGCAGGGCAGGCTCAAAGTCTGCCCTGCCAAAACAGAGAACGCATGAAGTGGCCGCGGGAGTTCGTGATCATCACATGGGTCACTCTTCTTGCCGCGATCCTGTATTCCGGATGGACTATCGCCAGCCGCCGAGCCCAGCCGATCCATCCGAAAATTCCCGCGAATGATTCCCGAGAGGCGGAATTACTACGGATCTACGGCGGCGACCAAGTCAGGATCCTTCAGTTTTACGTCCGTGACGGCCTCGTCACCGAAGGCAGTTCATCCGTAATCTGCTATGGCGTGCTGAATGCACAATCGGTCCGGATGGAGCCGCCGGTCGAAGGCGTCAGGCCGTCTCTGAATAAGTGCGTGGAAATCGCGCCGAAGCACAATACCCGATATACGCTGGTCGCCGAAGGTAAAGACGGGCGCGTAGTCTCGGCGACCTGCGACCTGGGCGTGGTAGCGGACCCCGACGCACTCCCCAAGATCAATGCTTTCGAAGTGGTGAGCAAGAGCCGGGACTATTTGGGGAACCCCGTCTATCTGTTGGCATTCTCTGCTCAGAACCCGGAGGAAGTGTCGATCGATCCGCCCGCATTTTCCACGCTGCACGGTGCACCGTATGGGCGGTTCTACGTAGCGCCGCGCCAGACCACCACCTACACCATCACCGTTACCGGAAAGTTCGGCCACAAAGTCCAGCGGCAGTTGACGCTCGCCGGGCCGCAATGACGGCATTCTGATATAACGGAGTACGAATGAAACGACGCAATTTCCTTACCGCCTCGGCGGCGGCGGGCATGGTGGCTGCTGCTCCGGCCGATGCACCGAAGCGGGCCTGGTATCAACTGACCTGTTACTACCTGCGCAGCGGCACGCAAGGCAACCGCACCAGCGACTATTTGCGAGATGCCTGGCTGCCCGCGGCGAAACGGGCGGGCGCGGGGCCGGTCGGCATTTTCAATGCTGTGATCGCGGAACACAGCCCGTTCGCCCTCGTGCTGGCGAGCTACCCTTCGCTCGCGGCCTTCGAGGCGGCGCAGGACCACATAGCCGCCGACGCCGAATACCGGAAGGGCGCGGACGCTTACAACAACATCGCGGACCCGCCCTACGTTCGCATGGAGAGCAGCCTGCTTCGCGCATTCCCGGGGTTTCCTGCTATCGAAGTTCCGGCCAACGACGGCAAGCGTCCGGCGCGCATCTTCGAAATGCGCACATACGAATCGGTGAATGAGAAGGCGTCGCTGCGCAAGGTCGGGATGTTCGAGAGCGGCGAGATCGCGGTCTTCCGCAAGGTCGGCATGATCCCGATCTTGTTCGCGCAGGGAGTGGTGGGAACGGCGCTGCCGAAGATCACCTACATGCTTTCGTATGATGACCTGGAAGCGCGAGACCGCGTGTGGCGCGCGTTCGGCTCTGACCCGGACTGGCAGAAACTGCGGTCGCAACCAGGGCTAAGCGACGCCGAGATCGTCTCGAACATCAGCAACTCCATTTTGCGGCCGGTAGCGTACTCCGATATCCGGTAGGGCTTGGGGTGAAACGCGCCCGTTTGACGGGCAACGGCAGGCCGTGCGAACGCGTCTTTCATAACATCGTGCGTTTTGTATGGCTTTTTACCGTTGTGGCACTGACGGCGAGTGTGTGCCCTGCCGCATCGGCTTCCGGTTCTTCCCAGGCGGGCGTCTATTCCCGTGTCATTCAACAACTTGGCGGCAAAATCGTCAATGTGTCTGCATACCCGGCAACCATCACCGGGTTTGAGGCTTTCCTGAAAGACAGCGGTGTCATCCGCATTTCGGCTTCGGAAATGACGGAGCCGAATCACCCCGAAATCGCCGCGCGTTACGGATACCGCAACTTCCTGCCTCCGCAAAGCTGGTGGTCGCGGGGAGCGGCGCTGGCGATGGTAACGCAGGCAATTGAAAGCGTCACGTCGGCTAGTGTGCGGGTGCGCAACTGGTGGCGTCCCACGGCGTACAACAACGATAAGTTTGTAGGTGGAGCGAAAAATGGCGACCATCCGACCGCCAACGCGGTGGACCTGGATTACGCGAACGTAACGGACCGGATGAAAGCTGAGCGCTACCTGCGCGGCCTGTGCAACCGGTTCCCCTGGATGCGCATTTCGCTGGGCCTGGGCGCCGCGACGACCCACGTCGGAATCGATTCGCCGCGAGGCCACCGCGAGTGGCACTACGCCGGCTGGACTCCGGCATCCTAGCGCACCGGCGCTACTTCGGGTTGACCGATCGCCACGAGGCGATGAAGCGGTCGACCAGTTCATCGAGACTGTCGAGCGAGGCGCTGTAGACCAGATTGGCCGGCGCCATCAGCACCGTCTCCACTTCCCAGGTCTGCGTAGCCGTCTTCGACTTGGCATCGCGGACCA
The DNA here is from genome assembly GCA_963796675.1 of Terriglobia bacterium. Lineage (GTDB taxonomy): Bacteria > Acidobacteriota > Terriglobia > Bryobacterales > Bryobacteraceae > CAWCDJ01. Next base: position 173,482 of record CAWCMS010000002.1, on the reverse strand, counting down.
GCACTACCGGCTGGTAGAAGCCCACTGAGAGACAGATAGCATACGGTCCGCGTCCTCCGCGGACGTGCAGCAGGCGGAGTCCGAGAAACTCATTGGCGTTCTCCGCGACCGGCAGGCCCGCGTTGCGAAGACGCACGTCGATGCGGGTCTGCAGAGCATTTACGTCGAATCCGATTTTGACGAGCTCCGGATCGATCCGGTCGATGACGACGCCGACACCTTGCACCCCGCGCAGGGTAGCGCGATCGAGAGCCGAGTCTCCTGCGGCTCCAGCGGTGAACGACAAGCCCAAGAGTAAAAGCAGAACTCTCCGCATAAGTTTCATAGTACCGTTTTCGGAAAGAACGGCCTTCACTCGTAGCGGAGAGCGTCGATAGGGTTGATGCGCGCGGCTTTGAGCGCGGGATAGATGCCGAAGATCACGCCGACGGCGACGGAAACTCCAAAGGCAATGGCTACCGAGGAGTCGGTCACGATCGTCTTCCACTCGGCGGTGCGGGCAATCAGCCACGCGAGGAAGAAGCCGAACGCAATGCCCAGGAGGCCGCCTCCGACCGAGATCAGCACCGATTCGGTGAGGAACTGGCGGACGATATCGAAACGGCGGGCGCCGATCGAACGGCGGATGCCGATCTCACGCGTGCGCTCGAGCACCGTCGCGAGCACGATGTTCATGATCCCGATGCCGCCGACCAGTAGCGAGATCGCGGCAATCGCCACCATCACGTAAGTGAAGATCGTCTGAGTGCGTTGCTGCTGGGCCAGCAAGGCGGCGGGAATCGTGACGGTGAAATCCTGAGTATTGTGGTGGGTCGAGTTCAGGACGGCGGTCACCACTTTGGCGACTTCGACACTGTCGGCACCGGTCCTGAGGCGGAGCTCGATGCCGTCGAGATCGTCTTTCATATCGGCGCTGCGGTCCCAATAGCGGTATTGGAAGGTATTGAGCGGAATGTAGACGATGTTGTTTACGTCCTGCATGGCGCCGCCCTGGTTCTGAGCGCCGGCCATGATCTGTTCACTCAGCACGCCGACCACTTCGAGCCAGGTATCGTTTACCTTGACATACTTGCCGAGGGCGGCACCGTAGCCGAGCAGATTCACCTTGGCGCCTTCGCCGAGCACGCACACGGCGGCGCTCGAAGCGTCGTCGGCATCGCTGAAGAACGCGCCTTCGGCGAGGTGCAGGCTGTGGATGGTGCAATAGGCGGGACGCACGCCGTAGAGCTCGGGCATCTCGCGCGAAGGCTTGGGAAGCACGCGCGCGGGATGCAGGGTCTTGCGGGCGGAGATGGTTTCGATCGATTCGATATTGGCCTTGAGGATGCGGACGTCGCGGTCGGAGAGTCCGGGCGAGGAGCGGCGGCGCTGCTGGAACTCCTCCTGGCTGGTGGCCTGGCGCGAATCGATCAGGATGTTGCGCACGCCGAGCTGCTCGATGAAGCGCAGGGATTCTTCCTTCGCGCCGGAGCCGATGGCGAGCATGCCGATGACCGAGCCGACGCCGAATACGATGCCGAGGGCGGTCAGCAGAGTGCGGGTCTTTTGAGCGCGCAGGTTGGCGAGCGCCTGGCCGATATCGGAGAGGATCATTTGGAGAGCGCCTTCATCGCGCCACTGGACTGAGGCGCGGCCGATTTGGATTGTAGATCCGGGTTGGACATGGCAACGAGCGAGCCTTCGGGAATTCCGCCAAGCACCGCCTGGCTCTCCCCGCGGCGCTCCAGCTTCACGTCGTGCGGAAGAAATCCTTTGGGCGTTTTCAAATAGACGAAGTTCCGGCCATCGCTTTCGAAGAGCGCCTGCGAGGGCACCCAGAGCACGTTGTCCAACGTTTCGACGGTGATCACCATGTTGGAGGTCATGCCGGGGCGCAGTTCGGAGCCGCCCTGATCGAGCGCGATGCGGCACTCGAAGCGGCGGTCCCAGGGAGGACCGGTAGTGCCACCGATGTTTTTGACGTGGCCGATGAAGGATTTGCCGGCAAGAGCCACCACCGAGACCGAAACCTTCTGGCCGACGGAAAGATGGCCGCGATCGAGTTCCCCGACGGCGGCGCTGACCTCCCAGTTTTTCAAATCGGGGATCTGCGCGACCGCCATGCCGCCGCGGGCGGTATCGCCCACCTGAAAAGCGGGAAGCTGCATGCCCCAAAACATGATGTTCTGGTTGCTGTTCTGCTGAACGTTGACGTAGCCGGTGGTCTTGGCCTTCAGGGTCATGCTGTCGATCATGCGATGAGCACTTTCGGCCATCACCTTAGCCTTGTTGAGCGCAGCGCTCTGAATGGCGATGGCGGCGGTGTTGGTGGCCTGACCGTTCTTGAGATCGTCCTCGGCCTGGCGGGCGCGATTGCGCGCGGCCTGGAGCGCGATTTCATTTTGCTTCGCCTGGATGGCCGGAACGATGGGGTTCTTGCGCATCTCGAGTTCGGCGATTTGTACGTCGGACTTGGTGGAAAGCACCAGGTATTGCGCTTCTTCAGACGCCGCCTGGGCGGTGGCGTCGGCCTGGATGACCTGCTGTTCGGCCTCGGCGAGATCGGCCTGCGCCTCCTTCAGGTTATATTCCTGCTGGGTGGTGTCGAACTGAACGACGACATCGCCCGGATTGACGAGTTCGCCGGGCTCGCGAAGATCGGTGATGGCAATGGTCGCCGCCGCCCACCATGGGCGCACTGAGCATCTCGGAGTTGCCGCCCTGCAGTTCGCCGCGGGCCGATACCGAGATCACCACGCGGCCTCTCTTGACCGCGGTGGTGGGGACATCGCCCTCGCCAGACGGGGCGGCAACGTGGATCAGGCGGATGGCCCCCCAGGAAAGCGCTGCGACCACGACCAGGATGGCCGCAAGAATCGCCCAGGCGGATCTTCATTTCTTTTGGTCCTTCTTTTCGGCATCCACCAGGGCGACCATCGCTCCGGCCGGAATGCCGGAGATGGCGACTTCATCGGGATTGCGGGCGGTTACCTGCACCTCCGTCGGGCGGTATCGGCCACCCTGCAGCGACGATATACGACGGGCTTGCCATCCCGCGTGAACAGCGCCTTCGAAGGAATGCTGATGGCATTCGGAATCCGCTTGATGACGATATCCATGCCGCCGTTCATGCCGGGGCGCAGGCGCGAGTCGGGGTGGTCGATCGAGGCGTAGGCCCGGAAGCTGCGAGTGGGCGGGAATTCGTAGCTTGGTCTCGGCGAGCAGGGAGATCTGGCGGATCCTGCCGGGAATGGTGAGCTCGGGAAGCGAATCGACGCGGACGAGGACATCGTTGCCGACGGCGATGCGGCCGCGATCGATCTCTTCGACCTTGCGTCCATCTCCAGGGTGTCGAGGTCGGGAATCTCGGCGAGGTCCATGCCGGAAAATACGTTGTCGCCGACTTTGTAGGGTTTGGCGTTGATCCCAGCCCTGGGCATAGTTCAGGGAGAAGACGAGGACAGCCGGTGATGGGCGCGCGGAGTTCCATCTGGGAGATGCGCGGTTTGGTGATATCGACTTCGGCCTTGGCCTGATCGCGCAGGCGGGTGAGGGAGGCGATCTTGGCCTCATCGGAAGCGGCGTGCAGCGCCACCGTGGCCTCCTGCACTTTGAGCTTCTGCTCGGCGACGCCGAAATCGATCCTGGCTCTCTTCGCCCGCGATCTGGCTGACGATGGCCTGCTTGGAGACTTCCAGGCGAGCCGCTCGACGGTGAATTTGGCGTCGGAGAGATCGCTCTGATCCTGTTCGGCTGTGATTTTGGCTTGCGCTACGGCCTGGTCGAGGGTGGCCTGGGACTGGCGGAGCGCGGCTTCTTTCTGCAAGCAGGTCCTGCCGGGCGCTGAGGAATCGAAGCGGATGATGGGGTCGCCGGCGTTGACGCGTTCGCCGGCGGGGACCATCCAGGAGATGCGCAGATTGGGGACGTTGGGCGTGTAGATCTGAATGGAACGGCCGGCTTTGATATCGCCACGGGAACGGATGATGACCAGGAATTCGCCCTCGCGGGCGGGCGCCATGGGCAGGGTCGCGGCGGCCTCGGTGCGGCGGAGCCGGTAGACGCCGGCGGAGGCCCCGCCGAGCAGGGTCAGGATTGCCGAGGGCAGTCGACCCAGGCACGCACGCGGCGCATACGGGTGGACTCATCTGGGGCCTCCGGATTGGAGCACCACGGCAGCCGACAGGTCGGGCATCAGGTGAGGGTCGGACTTATCGAGTTTGGACAGAGCCGTGAAAGTCTTGATGGGGCTGCCCAGGGCCGAGGCGGCGACCGGGCTGGCGAATTCAAAGTGCGCCGGCAGCACCAGGTCGGGGTAGGCGTCGAAGTAGACGATGGCTTTGGTGCCGGAGACGAGGACGGCGCCATCGGGCTCGCCGACGGCGCAGCGCACCAACATTTCGTGAGGATCGAAGATGCTGACGAGAGGCTGGCCGCGGTAGAGTTGGTCGCCTTCCTGCGGCATGGCCCATGGAGTTATTGCGGTAGACGTTCTGGTGCGCCACCATGCCGGCCAGGGTGGCATGGATTTCGAGCCTGGCTATATTGGCGCGGGTGCGGTCGAGGGTCGACTTTCTGGCGGTCGCGCTGTAGCTCGAGAATGCGCAGGGCGGCGGCGTCGGCCTGGTCGTGAAGCGCCATGGACTTCTTCAGACTGGCGACGTGTTCTTTCGGCGATGGCGCGCGCGAGCCTCATTCTGTAGCCGTTCAATGTCGGAAAGGATTGGACCTTTGCGAAGTTCGATTCTGGCCTTGGCAAAGTCGGCCTCGGCCTGCCGCAGGTCGGCGGTGCGTTTTTCGGCGTCGGCGTTGTTCTGGGCACGCTTCTGGTCGACCTGGTGGCTCAGATCTTCGTACTTGGCCTGGACGGTGCGGGCGGAATCTTCCTGCTGGGTACTATCGAAGAGCGCCACGAAGTCGCCCTCTTTGACGGAAGATCCGTTGGGGATCAATTTCGTGAGGGTCATGGGGCCGCCCTGACCCCAGACCTGAGGGACGAGAACCTTATAAGAATGAACGGCTTCCACGAGGCCGGTAAGCCGCACTTCGCGAGGCGGCGACGCAGGTTTTGCCCCTGACGATGGAGACGCGGCACTCACCGACGAAGGCGCACGTTTGGAACAGCCGGCCAGAAGCACCAGAGCAAGGGCAACCGCAATTCGGCCCACCGATCACCTCGATTGTCAGTTTCTGGCAGGTTAGACGGCGTTTCCCGCGGAATGGTTGAGAGAAAAGGAAGAAAGAAAGTTCGCGGATCCGCTTGGTCCGTAAAGGAAGGTTCCAAAACTCAGTAGCCCTAAAGGGCTACCGGCGCGATGAAACGTGCTATACTTCCCAAAATCCATTTAAAGAATGGATAGCGTCACGAGGCCATTCTGGAAACGGGGCTTTGTCAGTAAATGTGTGGCATCGCAGGGTTTACACGTGTTAACGGACAGGGCGGCAGGACCGTCGCCAAGCGGATCATCGAGGGACTTCGTCATCGTGGGCCCGATCAGCAGGGCATTTACGAAGGCAGCGAGGCGACGCTCTGTGCGGTAAGACTCAAAATCATCGACCTCGGCGGAGGCGACCAGCCTATCGTCAGCGATGACGGCGATACCGCCATCGCGTTCAACGGCGAGATTTACAACCACCGGGAGATCCGGCGCGAACTCGAGTCCCGGGGGCACTCTTTCCATTCCCAATGCGATACCGAGACGGTACTGCACGCGTTCCTGGAGTGGGATACGGCGTGTTTCCAACGATTTCGCGGAATGTTCGGAGTGGCGCTGTGGAGCGAGTCGCAAAAGCGGCTGGTGCTGGCGCGCGACCGGATGGGCATTAAGCCGCTCTACTACTACCGTAGTGGCGACGATGTCTATTTCGGGTCGGAACTGAAGGCGATTCTGGAGCATCCGGACGTCCCGCGGCAGCTCAACCTGGACGCGCTGGACTCGTTCCTGGCGGTGAACTACGTGCCGGGGCATCGCACTCTGATCGAAGGGATCGAAAAGGTCCGGCCGGGGCACTTGCTGGAATGGCGGCACGGCAAGATGTGGATGGAGCCGTGGCAACCTCAAGGACGCGTGGAGCAGCGCCGGATTTCGCTGGAAGAGGCGAAGGAAGAGCTCGACCACCTGCTGCGGGAATCGGTCCGGGAGCATTTGGTCTCGGATGTGCCGCTTGGCGTATGGGCCTCGGGCGGGCTGGATTCGTCGACGATCCTCCACTATGCGTCGGAGCTGAGCCCGGGGCGGCTGAAGACGTTCTCGGTAGGGTTCGCAGGGCGGAGTTTCGACGAAAGCCGCTACTTCCGCGAGATCGCACAGGTCTACGGGACCGACCACCACGAGTTCGATTTGAACCCCGAGGTGGAGCTGACATCGGCGATCGAAGACTTTGCGTACTACTCGGACGAACCGAGCGCGGACGCAGGGGCATTGCCGGTGTGGTTCCTCTCGCGCATGACCCGGCAGCACGTTACGGTGGCCCTTTCCGGAGAAGGCGCGGACGAGCTTTTCGGCGGCTACCTGACGTACTTGGCAGATCAGTTTGCGCGGCCTCTGCGATGGTTCCGCGGGGGGCCCGGCGATTCCTTCGCGGGGCGCTCGAACGCTACATGCCGGTTTCGGATGACAAAATCAGCCTGGAGTACAAGCTGAAGCGCTGGATCGACGGAAGCGCGCTCCATCCGGACGAAGCACATTTCTTCTGGAACGGCACGTTTTCAAACGAGCAGCGGCATCAGATCCGCTACCGCGCAAACGGAAACGGGCTCCGGAGGCTGGTGGCCGATTTGGGGATCGGTTCGGGCGGGGGACTGAACCGGTACCTGGCAATCGACCAGAATTTCTACCTGCCTGACGATATTTTGTACAAAACGGACCGCATGAGCATGGCACACGCGCTCGAAGTGCGGCCGCCGTTTCTGGATTCGCGGATCGTCGATTTTGCCGCTTCCCTGCCCGCGCGGCTGAAGATCCGCGGAATGCAGCAGAAGTTCGTGCTGCGGGAATTGATGCGCGGGAAGCTACCTCAAGCAGTGCTGACGCGGAAAAAGACCGGGTTCGACATTCCCACCCACGACTGGTTCCGCGGCACGCTGCGGGAATTGCTGCTCGATACCCTGCAATCCGACATAATTGAGGCAACAGGGATTTTCAATTCGCGAGCAATTCACGCATTGATACGCGATCATATGGAGAGGCGTATCAATGTCGGATATCACCTATGGGGCCTGTTGACGCTTTTCCTGTGGATGAAGAGATGGAAGGTGGAAACCCTTCTCCCGGTAGAGGCGGAACAGCAGGCGGCGTCTCGCGCCTTCGCTACCAGGTAATTGTCGCCGCGGTTGCGGCGTTGATCTTTTTCGGCTGCATTTTCAGTCCGCCGTCATTAATGGACGACGTGGATGCCGTGCAGGCGCAGATTGCACACAACATGCTGCAATCGGGCGACTGGGTGACGGCAAGGCTGGATGGAGTCGCCTATCTCGAAAAATCCCCGCTGAAATACTGGATGATCGCAGTGTCGTTCATGATTTTCGGCGTTCACGACTGGTCGGCGCGGATTCCGATCGCACTGTCGACAGTGTTGCTGTGCTGGGTGACGGCGCGGTTCGGAGCTTGGGCATTCGGCAGGCGCACAGGGATGTATGCGGGGCTGATCCTGGCGACCAGCATCGGGCTGTTCCTGTTTACGCGGATCCTGATTCCGGACGTGGTGCTCACGCTCACCATCACCGTCGCGATGTGGGGCCTGCTGCGGGTATTGGACGAGTCGGAGCCCCATCCAACGCGGTGGGCGATGCTGATGTGGGCGGCGATGGGAACCGGGCTGCTGCTCAAGGGGCTGATCGCGGCGGTGTTCCCCATGGCGGCGGGGCTGGTTTACCTGGCGCTGACGAAGCAACTGCTGGTACGGCAGACATGGAAGCGGATCCGGCCGTTCTGGGGGCCGCTGCTGTTTCTGGCGATCGCGGCACCATGGCATGTGCTGGCGACGCTGCGAAATCCGCCGTACTTCGACTTCACGATGCACAGCGAGAGCGGCTCATACCACGGGTTCTTCTGGTTTTACTTCATCAACGAACATGTACTGCGGTTTCTGAATCTGCGATATCCGAGAGACTACAACACGGTGCCGCGGCTCTACTTCTGGCTGTTTCACCTGCTCTGGTTCTTCCCGTGGAGCATGTGTTTCCCGGCGGCATTCCAGCTGAGCTATCGGGGTGCGGACCGGGCCTCGCGGACCAGGCTTCTGGCGCTGTGCTGGTGCGGCTTCATTTTGGTGTTCTTCACGTTTTCGACGACGCAGGAATACTACTCGATGCCCTGCTATCCGGCGCTTGCGCTGCTGTTGGGATGCGCGATCGCGAGCGGCGGGCGGTGGGTCAAGTACGGCGCGAGAGCGGGCGCGGCAATCGCGGCGGTGGCGTTCGTGGTGATCGTGGCAATTCTGTGGATGGTGCGGGGGATGGCGGCACCGGGAGACATTTCGGCAGCGCTCAATCAGAATCCCGATGTATATACGCTGTCGCTGGGGCACATGACGGATTTGACGCTGCGCGCGTTCGCATATTTGAAGCTGCCGCTGGCGCTAGCGGGACTTGCCATGCTGGCAGGGGCGGTAGGCGGGTGGAAGTGGAAGCCGGTGGCGGCATTTACGGTGATGCTGGTTCTGTTCTTCCACGCGGCGAGACTGGCGATGGTGGTGTTCGACCCGTATATGTCGTCGCAGCCGCTGGCCGAGTCGCTCAACGCTGCGCCGAAGGGCACCCTGATCGTCGACGATCAATACTATACGTTCTCATCCGTTTTCTTTTACACTAACCGGACGGCATTGCTACTGAACGGAAGGGTAAATAATCTGGAGTATGGGTCGTACGCGCCAAACGCGCCGCGGGGTGTCTTCATCACCGACCGGGACCTGCCGGGTCTTTGGGCAAGTCCACAGAGGTATTACCTGGTGGCGGAGGGCCCACAAGTGCCGAGGCTGAAGAGACTGGTCGGCAACCTGGTGACGGTTCGGGAGTCCGGCGGAAAGTACCTGTTTTCGAATCAATCACGATGAGCTTTCAGATCGGAGAGACAGTCGGCGACTACCAGGTGACCGGCGTGCTGGGACGCGGCGGGATGGGGAGTGTGTTTCGCGTCAGACATACGATTTCGCAGCGTGAGGAAGCGATGAAAATCGTGCTGCCCGACTTCGAAGCGCGGCCGGACGCCGGGGAGCGATTCCTACGCGAGATCCGTGTGCATGCAAGCCTCAGCCATCCGAATATCGCGGCGCTGCACACGGCGTTCCGTGTAGGCGCACAACTGCTGATGGTGATGGAACTGGTGGAGGGCGTGAGTGTCGAGGAACTGCTCCGGCAGGGGCCGATCGGCCTGGACCGGGCAATCGCTTATACACAGCAGGTCCTGGCGGCGCTGGCATACGCGCACGAAAGGGGCGTGATCCACAGGGACATCAAGCCGGCGAACATACTAGTGACGCAAGACGGAATGGTAAAGCTGATGGACTTCGGAATTGCGCGCGGGGCCGGACAGGTGGAACTGACAGGCACTGGCGTAGCTCTGGGGTCGCTGTACTACATGTCGCCCGAGCAGGTGTCGGGACTGCCCGTAGATGCCCGGTCGGATCTTTATGCGACTGGCATAACGCTTTACGAGATGGTCACGGGCCGGCGGCCGATTCAAGGCGTGAGCCAGTACTCGATCATGCAGGCGCATTTGCTACAGGTTCCCGCGCCGCCCTCGGAACTTTCGCCGGAGATTCCAGAGGGGATTTCGCGTGCGATTTTGAAATCACTGGCGAAGCAACCGGGGGACCGGTATCAGACGGCGCAAGAGTTTCGCGCTGCACTTTCGGCGACTACTGCAACGGTGACGGCCGCTCGACCCCGCACTGCTGTTCTAAGCCAAGACACGCTCGAATTTGCGCGGCAGAAGCTGGCGGTCTATATTGGGCCAATCGCGAAAGTCCTGGTGGATCGGACGGCGCGGCAGGCACAGGGCGAGGCGCAATTCTTCCAACAACTAGCGGAGCACGTTCCGGCGGAAAACCGGAGCGCGTTTCTGAAATCAATTAAGCGCTGAGACTCATTCGCCGAGCATTTTCATCGCCTGGACGAGGCTGCGCCGCATTCGATTGAAGGAGCCGGCGAGCTGCGAGATCTCATCCCGGCCCTTGATGGGAAGGTCAGGGATTTCGATCTCTCCGAGGCTGATCTTGTCAGCCATAGCGGATAACTGCCCCACAGGCTTGGCGATGGTCAGGTAGAGCACGAGGTTCAGCACCAGAAGGCTGAAGAAGAAGACGATCACCAGGTAGAGCAGCAGCGACTCCATGCCCTTGCGCGCGATGGCAAGCGGTACGGCCATGGGCACGGAGACGATCTGCGCTCCCACCACCTCTCCTAATTTCCAGCCGAAGCCATTATTGGAGCCGTAGTGCTTGATCATCGAGATGGGAGCCTCGCGGGCGACCGAATGGCACTGGAGGCAGGGCTCCGCAGCCCGGATCGGCATGGCCAGATAGAGGGACGGTCCGGTAGCGGCCTGACGTTCGCCGGTAAAGCGGGGGAGATCGGGATGGTTGCGGAAGTTGTTGATGACGTCGGTTTCCCAATCGACGGCGCGATCGCGGAGGTCGGTGGGATTCAGAGTCGCCTCTTTGTACTCGTAGTCGCCGTAGGTTTTGCGGAGATAGCCAAAGCTCTCGGTGGCCGCGTAGGCGGGGACGGTTTGAGCGAGGAAGGAGCGCTGGTGAATCTGCAGGGTCTCGAGCAGAGGCTTGATTTGATGAGTCGTGTAGTCGCGGGCGGCGTTCATCGACTGCATCATGAGCTGGGCCTGCGAAAGGACCTGATCGCGGGCATCGTCCTGGAGGAAGCGATAGGAGAGCAACGCCGCCACAATGAGGCCGCCGCCAAAGACAAGGGTAAAGATCGCGCTGAACTTGGAGAGTAATTTCATGAGACAGGCATCCGAGTGAGGTGAAAGTATTGTAGCGCATGCGGGCGCCTTCGGCACGCACACGGAACTTTCACCGCCGAGACGCGGAGACGCAGAGAAACAACGGGGATTGGGGGGAGAACTTACGCGTCATCCCTGGGGTAGGCCGCAGAGAAAGCAGAGCTCGCCGAGGGCGAGCTAGCGCGGTTCACGAAGTTACAGATATTTTTATCGCTTTATTTACAGGGGGTTGAGGAGGGATACGGGGCCGATTCAAAAACCCGGGTGATAGGTTGAGATCAGGAAGGGAGGTCGGCGGCTTCGCGAGTGATCGCGAGGCCCTTTTTGCTTTGAGGAGCCAAAAACCAAACGGGATGGCAACACGCAAAAAAGGGAGGTCGCCGCACACTTGTGCCGAGTGCGAGCGACGGGACGACGACAGACTCCGGGTAATGAAGCTATTGACCGATACGGTCGAAAAAATGGAGGCCAAGTTACAGTCCGAAGACTTCAAGCCGACGATTGGGGATTTTCTAAAGCTGGTACAGATCGAGAAAGAATTCGGCCAGGAAATGGCGAGGGAGATCAAGGTGACATGGGTCGAGACACCAGCCGAATCCGAACCCGGGAAATAAGATATGACCCATTACCCTCGCAGAAGAGGTTTCATCGATCGGAGGCGCGTTTCAAAGGCTTTTCGGGGCCGATCGGAAGCGGCAAGAGCCTGGCACTCAGCCACGAAGCAATCCGCCTGAGCTATCTAAATCCGGGGCGGATGGGCCTGCTGGGGGCGCCGACTTACCCGATGTTACGGGAAGCCACGCAAGCATCGCTGCTCGAGATTCTGCACGCGAATCAGATTCCATTCGAGCACAACAAGGCCGAGAACATCGTAGTGCTCGAGGACACGCGGTCGCGGATTGTATTCCGGCCGGTGGATGAATTCGAGCGGCTGCGCGGAACGAACCTGGCATGGTTCGGTCTGGACGAATTGACTTACACACAGGAAGAGGCGTGGCTGCGCCTGGAAGGACGGCTGCGCGATCCGAAGGCGAAGCAACTTTGCGGATTCGCGGTATGGACACCGAAGGGTTACGACTGGGTCTACCGGAAGTTTCTCTCGGACCCGGTTCCAGGCTACGAAGCCATCATCGCGAAGCCGAACGAGAACCGGCACCTGCTCGAAAAGACGCCGGACTTTTACGACCGGCTGAAGGACAGCTACGACGAACGCTTCTACCGCCAGGAGGTGCTGGGCGAATACGTCAGCATGGAGGGCGGCCGGGTGTACACGTCGTTTGACCGGGAGAGCCACCTGGCGGATCTTGAGCCGAGCCCGTACCTGCCCCTGCTGTGGGCGCTCGACTTCAACGTGGATCCAATGAGCTCGGTGGTCGCGCAGAAAACCCGCGGCGAGGTGCGAGTGCTGGATGAAATCATTCTGCGGCACGGAACGACGGAGCAGGCTTGCGACGAATTCCTGAAGCGGTTCGGGAATCACCGCGGGGGCGTGGTGGTGTACGGGGACGCCTCGGGATACGCGCAGCAGACGACGGGTTATTCGGACTACCAGATGATCCGCGATTACTTCCACGTACACACGAGCATGAGCATCACGTACAGGGCGCCGCGGGCGAATCCGAGCGTGAGGGAGCGATTAAACCTCACGAATCGCGTGCTGCTTTCGGCGGCGGGCGAGGTGGGAATCAAGATCGACAAGAAGTGCAAAGAACTGGTGAAGGACTTCGAGCAGGTCTGTTTCAAGGCCGACACCAACCAGATCGATAAAGACAGGGACCGCATGCGGACCCATGCATCGGACGCGCTCGGCTATCTGCTGTGGCAGGAGTGCCGTCCGGGCGGCAACGTCGGAGAACGACGGGAGCGATTGCTGTGATCATGCAGAGCATTAACCGGGAACATCCGGAATACGTCGCGCGGAAGGCGATGTGGAAGCAGTATCAGGACCTCTATGCCGGCGGCGAACGGCTGCGGGCGAACGCGTCGGAATATCTTGTGCGGCGCCACAAGGAGCCGGCCGAGGTCTACGGCGAGCGACTGAGCCGGGTGTTCTACGAGAACTACATCGGCTCGATCATCGACTGGTTTGCAGCGACGCTGCTGCGGCGGGAGCCGGTGATGGTATTCGAAGGGCCAGATCCGGCGGCGAAGTGCTTTTATAACGTCCTCTCGGACGATTGCGACCTGAAAGGAACGAACCTGACCGACTTCTTCCGGGGGCAATTCGTACAGGCGATGGTGTACGGGAGCAGTTACACGGTGGTGGATTTCCCGAGGGCCGGAGGAGCGGTACACAATCGCGCGGAGGAGGACGCCTCGGGGCGGTCGCGGGCATACCTGGTGGACTACAGTCCGGAGGAGGTCATCAACTGGAGCTACGACCCGACGGGCGGGTTGGACTGGGTGGTGATCCGGACATCGTGCCTGCAGCAGTCGGAGGTAACGGATGCGAAGTGGGAAAGGGAAACGCGGTGGATTTACTACGACCGCGAGAACTTCCAGATCTATCGCAAAGCCGCCGAAGACAAGCCGATCGAACTGATCGACGAAGGGCGGCACGGATTGGCGCGGCTGAGGCGGGTACCGCTATTCGAGTTGAAAGTGAGCGAAGGGCTGTGGCTGATGAACAAGGCGGCGCTGCTGCAGCTCGAACACTTCAATAAGTCGAACGCGCTTTCGTGGGCGCTAACGATGGGGCTGTTCGCGACTCCGGTGATTTATTCGGACCGCGAGTGGAACCAGATTGTGGGCGAATCCTATTACATCCAGCTCGGCCCGCAGGACCGGTTCGGATGGACGGAGCCGGAAGGCAAGGTGTACCAGATCGCGTCGGACAATCTCCTGCGGCTGAAGGACGAGATCTACCGGGTGTGCTACCTGCTGACGCAGGCCGGGAACAGCGGCCAACTGCAGTCGGGACTCAGCAAACAGTGGGATTTCAGCATTACGCAGGAAGTTCTGCGGGCCTACGGCGATTATTTGAAAGAAGACCTTAAGCAGGTGCTGTGGGCGGTAGCCGCGGCACGTCAGGACGATGTCACGATCGACATCACGGGCCTGGACGAATTCGATATCGAAGATTTCAGCAACGAACTGGACGATGCCAAGAAGCTGCTGGATCTCGGAATCGGATCAGAAACGCTGAAGAAGCAGATCTTCAAGAAGCTGGCATTCAAGTTCCTCTGCGATGCCCGGCAGGAGATCAAGAACCAGGTCGCCGAGGAAATCGAAGAGGCCAACGGCAAGGCCTGAGGGGCGCCATGGCGGCGCACCGGTGAGGGCCGGAGGAGAAAGCAAAACACACCAGGAGGTTTATGGAAGGCATCGACGTACAGGGGATCGTCCGCCAGGCGATTCAGGAGTACCAGAGCGCAGAGCAGTCGAAAACCGAGCCGGCCCACCAGGCCGAGCTACTGGAAGAGCGCCGTCGGCGGGAACAGCTCGAACGGAGAGTCAACGAGCTAGTGGAGGAGAACAAGCGCAGCCGGCAGGTAGCAGAGGAAGCGGAGCGCAACTCGGTAATCCGCGGAGAGCTGCAGAGGCTGGGCGTGTCAAAGGTTGATTTGGCGTACAAGGCGGTGCAGGACGGAATCGTCAGATCCGGGGATGGCCGTTTTGTGGCGCGTGAAGAGACGGGGGACATTACGCTGCGAGATTATCTGACGGCGTTTGTCACGGAGAACCCGGAATTCCTGCCGGCGCGCATCGCAGGCGGCAGCGGAATGACGGCGACCCTGAAAGCCCCGACGTCCGGGAAGGAAACGATCGACCTGGGCCGAATCCGCCCCGGCATGAGTGCGGACGAGATGCAGCGCGTACGTGAGGAGATCGTACGGGTGGCGTCACAGACGTTGAAGGGCTTCTAGTTTCAAGTCTTGGGAACGGCTTTTGAGTATCGGCGGGCTGAAGCCTGCCGCCGGCTAAGAACCGGCCCACGGTTGATCACACGAGAGGCTCAGCAAGATCCGGCCATTCCGGCCGGCAATCACAAACTAGCAAGGAGAAAGAATGGCAGCAATTACTTCGAGTAACGTCGCTAACGCGATTGTAAAGCTGGTGGCGGCGGACGCATTGCCGGTACTGGTCGGGAACCTGGTGATGGGGAACCTGGTGAATCGCGATTACGAACCGGTGCTGGCTCAGGCCGGAGACACCGTGAACGTGCCGATTCCGCCCACGATGGTGGCCAACAACATCGCCGAGGGCGGGACGGTGCAGACGCAAAATCCGAGTCTGGGGAACGCCCAAATCGTGCTGAACACGCACGCCGAAGCGACATTTCAGATTCCGGACGTGACCAAAGTGCTGGCGGTTCCGGACCTGCTGAAGATCTACATGCAGCCGGCGGTGGCGGCGATCGCGCAGAAGATCGAAAGCGACCTGCTGGGCCTGTATGCGAGCTTCACGGCGAACAGCCCGGTCGGCACGGCGGGCACGCCGATCACGGAAGCCACGATCGACTCGGCGGAAACGGCTCTGTTCCTGGCGAAGGTGCCGCCGAGCGAGCAGAAGTTCATGGTGGTGGACGCGGCCACTTATTCGGCCTGGCGCCAAATTCCGCGGTTCAGCGAGTTCCAGGCGGCCGGCGATGCGGGTTTGCGGGCCATTGTGGACGGCACAGTCGGCAAGGTGAAGGACTTCTTCGTCTTCCGCTCGCAGTTCGTGCCAAAGACCGGGGTCAGCCCGGTGACCACGCACAACCTGGCCTTCACGAAGAGTGCACTCGGGCTGGTGATCCGCCGCCTGCCGCAGCCTTTGCCGGGGACCGGCGCGATCGCGGAGTATGCCGAACTTGGCAACTTCGGGATGAGGGTGGTGATGAGCTACCAGCCGGACACGCTGGCGCAGCAATTCACGGTGGACGTGCTCTACGGCTGCGGCGTTCTGCGGAACGAAGCGGGCGTCCAGGTCAACACCTAGTTCTTTGAACGCGAGATTCGCCTCCATTCACCCCGCTCCCTGACGATCGCAGCTCTGTGATCCAGGGCGACGAGATTGGATGCTGGAGGCGGCTCGAAGCGAGTAAGCAGGGGCAGGCCGGTACGGCCTGCCCCAGAGGAGATACGACATGGATCTGAAACAGTACTACCAGAAGATTCGCGACATCGAAAGCAAGCTGCTGGAAGAGTTTCCGATTGTGGTCAGCAAGGAGACGTCGGACGGCGGCAAGGACGGAACGCTGACGGAAGTGTCCAAGCGGCTGGCTGCCAAGCTGATCGTGGACGGCCTCGCCCGGCTGGCGAATGCCGAAGAGACGACGGCTTTCAAGGCGGCACAGGCCGCGGCGCACAGAGCGGCCGAGGCATTGGCAGCGGCGTCGAGAGTGCAGGTGACCGTGCTGGCGAGCAGCGAGCTGGAGCGGCTAAAGAACGCAGTGAGCTCGAAGTAGCGGACGCACGAACATGGCACTGTACACGGACGGTCCGCCCTCGAGTATCGACGATCTTTCGGCGCAGGACTCCCAACTGCTCAGTGTGGCGAGCACGGAACAGATCGATGTTACGCAGAAGCTGATGCTGGCGCACGAACAGGTGGGCATCGAAGTAGAAGCACTGCTGCGGCGGATGGTCCCGGCAGGCTACCGGACCGGAATCGAGCCCGGACCCAAGTTCGAAAGTGTAGTGGTGACCAAGCCGCTGCAATTGTGGCACACGTATATGGCGCTGACGCTGGTCTACGGGGACGCCTACTACAACCAGCTTAACGACCGCTACGCGCGCAAGCGCGACGACTTCGAGCAAAAGGCGAAGTGGGCGTATGAAAAGGTACTCGCGGCCGGGCTCGGTATGGTCGCGCAGCCCGCTGCCGCAAGCAGCCACGCCAACGGTGACGGGCGCGACCGGGGCGCTCGTTTCGGGCACCTACTACGTGAGTACCTGTTGGGTGAACGCGGCGGGAGAAGAGAGCGCACCGTCGATACCGGCATCGTTTACGGTCACCAACCAGACGCTGCTGGTACAGGCCGGAACGGCGCCGCCGAACGCGACCGGCTGGGACGTCTACGTGGGGACCGCGCCGGATCAACTGACGAAGCAGAACGGGGCGCCGGTCGCCGGCGGCAGCGCATGGCTACAGCCGGGAGTGCTGGCGACATCGACCAAAGGGCCGGGCGACGGACAGAAGCCGTCGTACTTTTATCCGGTCCCACGACTGATGCAGAGGGGCTGATGGCATCGACACTGGGCAACGCAGCAACCAACAAGGTGGTGACGCGCTTCAGCGCGACGAGCGGCCTGGGCGCGGAACTGGGAGCGCTCACAGCTGGATCGTCGGGCGGCATGACATTGCCGCTGATCAAGACACAGAACATCGCGGCAGATCTGGCGGAGCGGACCACCGGCGCCACGTATCCGGCGATGCAGGTGTACTGCGAGAAGATCACCAACGATCTGACCGAAAAATTCCGGAGCTTTTCCGGGCGGGTGCAGATGGCGATCGAGCTGCGGCATTCGCAGGACCGGATCGATGGATTGCAGGACACCCTGGAACTCTACGCAGATGGCGCGACACAGGTTCTGACGGCGAACCGTGGGGACTGGGGAGACGGCATGTACTACACGGGCGGCTACCAGGTCACCTTCGGCCCCGTCAAGCAGGGCGGCAGAAATTTCATCCAGGTGGCGAAAGTCACCTTCGAGATCGGAGTAAGCAGGAACTGAGATGTCATCCTACATTTCATCAAACGCCAACCGGTTCTACACGGCCCTGGAGAGCGCGTACGGACAGGTGGGCACGATTACAGCCACAAACCGGATTCCGGCGCTCAAGCTCACGGCCCAGCAACAATCGGATTCCGGAACCCGCAAAGACAAGACCGGCAGCCGGACGTATCCGGGCACTCCGATCGGCGGTCGACGGAAGACAACATTCGAGGTGCGGACTTATCTGACGAGCTGGAACCAGACCGCCGGGAACCCGAGCTACGGTCCGCTGTTTCAGGCAGCTCTGGGCGGAACGCCGATGGCATTCGGCGGCGGGGTGGTGGCGTCCTACACGACAGCGGGGAGACTCGCGTTCACGGGCGCTCACCTGCTGACGCCCGGCCAGGCGGTGACCTCAAGCGGCGAGATCCGGTTCGTGGCCACGGTGGTCGATAACGTGACTGTACAGCTGAACGCGCCTTTCCTCACGACGCCGGCCGCGGGGGCGACGCTGGGGACGACGGTCACTTACGGACCGGCGATGGAACTACCGAGCGTGACGGTGTTCGACTACTGGAGCCCTTCAAGCGCGGTACAGCGGCTGCTCAGCGGCGCGGCAGTCGACCAGATGCAGGTACAAGTGAACGGCGATTACCACGAGATCTGGTTCAGCGGAGTGGCGAGGGACCTCGTGGACAACTCGGGGAGCCTCGACGGGCTGGATCTGCTGACGGCATTTCCCGATGAGCCCGCGCTCGATGCATTCGATTACTCGATCGTCCCCGGGAATCTGGGGCAGGCATGGCTTGGCACGGCGGCCTCGCAGTTCTTCACAATCACGACGGCTTCCCTAGTGCTTAAGAACAACCTGGACACGCGATCGAAAGAGTTCGGATCGAGCCTGCCGCGGGCGATCGCGCCCGGACAGAGGACGGTGACGGCAGCCTTCGACCTATTCGCGATGGACGACGACGCCACGAAGGGACTGTACCAGGCGGCGCGCCAGCAATCGCCGATCAGCGTGATGTTCCAGTTAGGCGAGACTGCCGGCCAAGTGATGGGCGTGTATCTGAAGAGCGTCATACCGGAGGTTCCGGAGTATGACGACGGAACCAACCGGCTGCAGTGGAAATTCCGGGCGTCGCGGGCGCAAGGTACGACGGACGACGAAATCACGGTGGCGTTCGCATGAAGTATGAAAGCCTAAAAGTGGTGGAGTCCCAGAAGGCGTCCGGGGTGACGTACACGGTAGCGCGGATGTCATTCGGGCGGCGGATGGAGTTAATGCGGCGGGTACGGGAACTGGCGCGCCGCGTGGAGTTCCTCGAAGCGGGCGAGGGTACGGGCGAGAAGATGGACGCCGGCCTGCTGCGAGCGGAGATCGACGGGCTGTACCTGGAGTGGGGGCTGCGGTCGATCTCGGGCCTCGAGGTGGACGGCGCGGAGACGACCCCGGCTTCGCTGATGGAACGCGGCCCGGAGGAACTGTTTCGGGAAGCTCTGGACGCAGTACGGGCGGAGACGGGGCTCACCGAGGCGGAACGAAAAAACTAATTGTCGCCTTCCATTTTCAACTTGCCAACCAGGCCGGCTGGAAGTGCGACGACTGCAGGCGATCCGGCCTGGAACAGAAGCGCCGCTGCGGCTTTCTGCCGACGGCGAACGAACGGCCGCGCGCTCCCTTGTGGGCGAGGAAGCGAGTGGCGATCGACTCCTGCCCGACCTCGTATGTGACGGCGGAAAGCAAGACGCTGGTAGAAGAGTTCTGGCTGCGGCGCCGGCTCGGAGGGTTCCGGGCGGACCAATTGACGGCGCGCGAGGCGGAGGCGTTCTTCCTTCTGGAACAGGAACTGGCTATGGAGATCAAAGATGGCGAGCAACTCTCAAGACACACTCTTTAACCTATTTTCGAGCATCTTCAGCGGGCAGGGCCTGAACCTGGGAAGCGTGGCCCAGACGCTGACGGGCACTACGTCGTCGTCTTCGGATTCAAGCGGAGGAATCGGGTCGATCGCATCGACGATCCTCGAGAGCGCACTCGGCGTGGTGCCGCTGATCGGCGGGCTATTGGGGCTATTCGGCGGCAGCGATTCGTCGTCGCAGCCGACTTTCGAGAAATACCAGATGCCGGATTCGATCGCGTTTCAGGCTGCATCGACTTCAACCGGTCTGGCGATGGGGGATTACGACCAATCTGGTGCGCCCCGCGCGGTGCTGCCGAGCACGCAGACAACGGGCAGCGGCCAGGCTGCGCCGAGTACGACGACGCAGGGAGCACAGATCACGGTGAACGTGCAGGCAATGGACTCGCAATCATTCCTGGACAGGAGCAGCGACATAGCGGCGGCGGTGCGGCAGGCGATGCTGAACCTGAATTCGATCAATGACGTGGTGAACGACCTCTAGCCATGGCGAGCTTTCCGAATCTCAAGACGGGCGCGGTGGCGCAGTATCCGGCGAAGCGGTCGCTGGTCTTTCAGAACGACGCGCTGCGATTCGTTGACGGGATGGAGCAGAGGTATCGCGACTCCGCGGGGCCGCTGCATCGCTGGGAGATCTCCCTGGATCGATTGGATGAGGGGGAAGTTGCCGCCGTGATGGAGTTCTTCCTCGCGGCGCAGGGGGCCTACGAGGAATTTTCGTTTACCGACCCCTGGGACTCGACGGTTTATTCCAATTGCAGCCTGGAGTCTGACGCCTTGGACAGTTACGGCAAAGCTCGAAGCATGGGGAACGACGTCGATCGTGATCGTGGAGAACCGGAGATAACGATGCTGGTCTATCCTCAACTCGCAAGCGGCGCCATCAGCCAGTTCCCGGTGCAGAAGCGCGTTACGCTGCGAACGATTATCAACCTGGCCTCGGACAGCAGTGCGATCCGGGCGGCGGACCCAGCGGCGGCCATGACCGAATGGGCGCTCAATTACTCCGATCTCAGCGACGCAGAGGCCGGAACGCTGGAACAGTTCTTCGTCAGCGCCGAAGGGAGCCTGAACGGATTTACCTTTCTGGACCCAGCGGGGAACCTCTTCGCCTCGAGCGATCAACTCGACGTGGCCGTTTGGGAGAAGGATCCACTGCTGGCGCCCACGGACGGCTTCGATGACCCGCGTGGCGGAAAGCTCGCCTGGCAACTACAGAATTCGGGGGCAGGATCGCAGACGCTTAGCCCAAACATTGGCGGCGCCCGATGGGTATCTCTACTGCCTGAGCGCTTACGTGATGGCGCCCCAAAGGATCACCGTGACGCTCATCGCCGGAAGCCAGTCCGCGGACCGGGCCGTCACCGCGCAATGGAGCCGGATCGCGTTCACAACCACTCCGGATGCGCCGCGCTTCGGCATCGAGATTCCAGCCGGCGCGAGCGTAATGGTCTACGGGATGCAGGTAGAACCGCAGCCATCGCCATCCGCATATCAGTCCACGACGGTCAGCGGGGTGTATGAGAACGCGCGGCTCAAAGACGACACCTTGAAGATTACGGCCACCGGGTATAACCGTCACTCCTGCACAGTGAATATCATCCATGCAAACCATCTATGAGCTGAAGGAACAGGCAGTCACCGACACGCCACTGCTGGTGTTCGACTGCACGCTGGCGGACGGGCAGGTCGAGCGGTGGAGCACTCACCAGGTTACCGTGAACCGCAATCTATACGCGGCCAGAGTGCTTCAGCACAACATTTTCGAGATGCAGACAGCGTCCGACCAGGGCGTGGACGGCATTCCGCGCATTTCGATCGTACTGGCAAACGCGGACGGACATTGTTCCGAGCTCGAACGGTCGACCGGGTGGAAAGGCGCCCGGTTGAGCGTCGGCTTCCTGTTTTACGATCTGCGACAGAATCAGCCGGCGACCGGCTGCTCGGTCATCTTTCAAGGACTGTGCAACCCACCGGATGAGATTCGAGAGGGCACGTTCCGGGTCACCGCCAGTAATCGGATGAATCTCCAGAGACTCCTGCTGCCGCAAGTGCGGATCCAGCGGAGATGTCCCGTGGGAGTTTCCCGCCAACGAGGCGCAGCGCATCGAGGCGATTGACGGCGGGGCGAACGGGAAATATTCGCGGTATTACCGGTGCGGTTATTCGGCGGGCCAGACGGAGGGCGCAGGAAGCCTGTCCGGCGGCGCACCGTTCACGACGTGCGGATATACAAGGACCGACTGTGAGCAGCGCGGTATGTTCCTGAATTTCGGCGGCATCGAATTTGTACCGCCGACGATTTCGGTACGGACTTACGGAGATAAGTCATCACATACTTCGGCGCTGGCCGTGAATGAGGCGAGATACAACGATTTTGTACCGCTCATCTATGGCACGGGCTGGTACACTCCGCCGGTGGTGTTCGCGCGGAACGACGGAAACCTGACCCGGATGGAGGTTCTGCTCGGCATCGGAGAAATGCAGGGCGTTCTCAAGGTGCTGGTGAGCGACGTGGAGATCCCAGTAGGTGTGTCGGGCACGAACATGACCGGCACTGGCTGGTACAACGTCATGACGCTCGGCACACGCACGGGCGTCTGCGATCCGGACTTCGCGGATTCCTCCGGCCAGCCGGCTGGGGACCCCTATGGCAGCATGGCCTACCTCTCGGTTGTGGTGCCGAACGCTCTGAACAACGGCACTTCCCTTCCCAAGGTGAAGGTGCTGGTGCAGGGCCTGAAACTACCGATCTACAGCACAGACGGCACGGTGACCGGCGAGCAGTTTACGAGCAACCCGGCATGGATCCTATTAGACGTACTGCGACGGACCGGGTGGGCGGCGTCGGAGATCGACATTCCGAGCTTTGCCACAGCAGCAGTGTACTGCGACGAAGAGATTCCGGCGCTCGACATCTACGGCAACGCCATCACACTGCCGCGGTTCCAATGCAACTTGATCCTACAGAGCCGGCGCAGCGCGGGAGACGTGGTACGGGGCGTCCGGAACGGATCGAGGCTGCTGCTTTCGTTTGGGACGAATGGCGCGCTGCAACTGCAGGTGGAGAACGCGCTTGTCCTGGAGCAGCCGACCACGCCAGATTGGTCGAACAGCACCGAACCGCTAGAGGGCGGCTGGCCGAGTTACGAATTTGGCGACGGAACGAACGGCATCTCCGGCATCCTGAGGAAGTCGACGGGGGAACCCAGCCTCCGGCTGTATTCCCGAGGCGTGGCGGATAGTCCGAACCGGCTTTCGGTGGAGTTTCAGGACGCGCTCAATGAGTATCAGCAGGACAGCTACTCGCTAGTAGACCCGGACGATGTGGCTTGCAGCGGCCAGGAAGTCGCGTCAACCCTGAGCGCAATCGGGTTGCCGAATTACGACCAGGCGTCACGGATTCTGAAGTTGAATCTGGATAAGTCGCTTCGAGGGAATACCTATATCGAGTTCCAGACGAGCGTCAAGGGATTCGGCATACAATTGGGTGACCTGATCACAGTCACCTATCTGAAGGAGGGCTTTAATCGCCAACTGTTCCGGGTTCTGAAGATTGCCCCCGGCACGAACCATCGCACGACCACCATCACAGCCCAGATCCACGACGACGCCTGGTATGCGGATACTAATGGCCAAGTCAGTTCTGCGACCGGCGGAAGGCGGACGAGCAGCTCGGGCGTCGGCGTTCCGAGGCCGTTGATGGGTACGGTGCTCGATACAAATGGCGATATTCAGTTCGGAGTCGAGGAAATCACGACGACCGATTCGGATGGAACAGCGGAAACGAATGTGACGGTCAGTTTCATCGCTGCCAGCCAGCTCGCAGACCACCGGGCCGCGAATTCCGCTACTCTCGCTATCACCCAGCGTGGAATCCGGCGGGAGTTTGCCCGGCGACCAATCACTGTATTACGCGCTCTCCGGATGTGACAGCAGCGGAAACGAAGGCGACCTGTCGTTCATCGTGCCGGCTTTCATCCAGAACGATAACAGCCAGGTTCGATTGACCGGGTTGAGCTTCTCGCCCGAGACTACGACCTTTCATGCGTACCGCGGAAATACTCCGGCAGAACTATTCCGAATCGCCTCGAACCAGCAACTGGCCGCGCAATTCCTGGATACCGGCTTGAGTAAGCAGTTAATTCCCGCCGCCCGATCCGAATTTCGACCACGCAAACTTCTATTGGCGGCTCGAACAGCAACCGGAGGAGGCCGCGACAATCCACGGGCCCACCGCGGTGGGAAACAACAGCCTGGAAATGGCGGCCAACCGGTACCGCGGAGAGGTCGTGAGAATCACACGCGGCAAAGGCGCCGGCCAGGAGCGATCCATCCTGTCCAATACGTCCGACACACTTACGATTTCGCCGCAATGGACGGTCGAGCCGGATGCGACCAGCAATTTCGTGATTGCCGAGAATGGCTGGCGATTCGGGGCGGTTGCCACAAGCAGCCCGGTGCAGTTCGAGATCCCGAATCGGGCCGGCGAGACGGTCCATCTGAGCGGGCGAGCGGCCAATTCGAACGACGTGGAAGCGACGGCGGACCTCTCCACTGTCACGCGCTGGCAGATTGGCGGCAGCGGAGGCAGCGGACAGCCAAGTGCCGCCGGCGCCTTTCTTCGGTCTCAACGCCGGAACCGCCGGAGGCACCATCGAATTGAGCGGCGTTTCCTTCACAGCTCCGGACGATACGCACACGATCTCCTCGGGGACACTGACGCTTCACTACGCCGATGAGCTTGCGGGGCCGTCGCCAATTAGCCTCGCGAGCGCAATTCAGGCAAGCGATACCATGCTCAACATATCGGGCAGCGCGCAAACCGCCGTCGGCACTTACATCCAGGTCGGGCCGAGATCATGCAAGTCGGGGCAGTGCTGAACAGCGGCGCACAATACCAAGTCACTCGGGCCCAGCAAGGTACGGCGGCCGCCGCCCAGAATCCCGGCACCATGGTCTATATCCTTTCGACAAAGACGGTGATCGCACCCTTCCCGCGGGACTTCTTCGGGAGCCCTTACGCAGGAAGTTGGGCGTATCCAATTTCCTTGCCGGATGTCCGAGTGGTCAGCGCCGAACTCTTTATGAGCAACTCGCTGGGAAACGGTGCAACCGCCAGCATCCACCTGACGAACAATGACGACTTAGGCCTGCGGACGTTCTCCGGAGGCCAATATTCGATCCAGGTGAGCGGGTTCCTGGCGGTCGACGCCAATGCGGCGCCGCCGCTGGTTGTCGAAGCGTCCCACTCGGTGCGGGATATCTACGCGGTACTGGGAACGGCTGCCGATGCTCCAGTCACGTTGCTGCTTCAGTCGAACGGCGCACCCTACTGTACGGTGAACTTCCCGTCCGGAGGGACGCTCTCCAACGCAGTGGACGGCAATACGCTGCCGCCGCTGCTCACCGGGGCGCAACTAACGCTATCCGTCGAGACCGTGGGGACACTCGCACCAGGCGCCGACCTTACCGTTCTAATCCGACTCTGATGTCCGACTCCCTGACCAAACTAAGACCCGATCGCGACCTCCAATGCTACTTTGAGCAGCCTTCGGCAATCGCCGCGTTGAGCAGTACGAGTGAGACCGGGTTCACGGTCTCAGGCTCCTGGCGGCAACAATTCGACTGGGCGGTGGCGGAATGGAACCGCGACAACGTTATCGATCACCCCAGCTTGCGAAATCTCCCGGATGGCGACTTGAGCGGCATCCATCTCTCGTATGAAGAGACGCGGACCAATTGCATACCGATCGACTCGACTACCTATGACTCGATCGGATGGTCTTGCCTTCGGGTTTGGGAATGGTCGAATAACCAGGAAAACCTCCATATTGTGCCCCTGAGTCAGTATGCAACGCCAGTAGTGGGGAGTTACACTCCGGCAACCCTCGAGCTTGAACTGCAGGGGACGCTGACGAAGGGCGACTACGTCGAAGTGAGCTGGATGGATCAACATGCCAACTACCTGATTGGCGACGGCGATACGCTCGAGTCCGTCGTACAAGGTCTCGCAACAATCATCAACGGGATGAGCACCGCCGGCATCACGGCGGCAGCAAACGGCACAACGATCGAATTGACCGCCGTTTCGGCGGAGGGAGCAAACGGCAACCGCCTCGGCGCATACGGGGGTATACACGGGGCCGGAACCGAATCGTGGTCGCCGGCATCGGGATATTTCTCGGGCGCCGTCTCGCCACAGACATGGCGGGTCGATCTGGACTTCTCTAACCTGACGGACACGAATCAGCGGCACGTCACAATGACCAACGTCCGCAAATTGCGGTGGACATGGGCAGCCGACTTCCAGACCGGCAACTTCGCGCGCAGCGAGTTTCAGGTGGAGGTCGAGAATTGGCAGGTATCGGGAAGCGGTCTCGCCTATCAGGTTGCGGGAGCCGGCAGCCGCAGGATCGAGGACACGTGTTCGTCGGTGGCTTACTCCGGAACTTGGGTCGAGGAACGGGGCAATTACTCGAGCGGCTCAATCCGGCATGCAACGAATCCAGGCGGAGCGCTGACCTGCAGCTATACTGCGAACTCGATGCACTCGCTGTATCTCGGTACGCGGTACACCAGTAATGGCGGGACGATCCAAATCCAGGTCGATGGTGGGAGTACTGCCGTAGTGGACTTGAAGCGGGCGCTGGAGGACGTCTTGATCCGGGTTCCCACAGGGCAATTCGGCGCCGGCGCCCACATCGTCAGCGTGACTCATGCCGGCACGCCCGGCAGCGACGTCTATTTCGACTTTCTGGAAATCGCGCAGCCCAGCACAACTCTTCCTATATATACAAATAGCCCGAGGATCACCCTGGCAACCGATTGGGACACGTACCATTCGCAGTCGATCGCGCCCGAACGGACGGCCTGGGAGATCGCGACCCTGGGATTCAAAGGCCGCGCGAATCATTATGCCGGTGCGATGTACTTCTATGAGTTGTCGAGCGCGGGCAATCAGTACGCCAGCGGGACGATCACCTTTGCGGGCAGTCCTACGTTCAGCGAAACCACGACGATCACGATCGCGGGGACAAGCATCCAGCATCTGAATCTAATTGGCGACACTGCGGAGGGAATCGCGAAATGCTTCGAGTTTCTTCTCTCGGCGGGATCTTCCGCAGTTTGGGCGCAAGCCGACGGCGCCGCTCTTACCATCATGGCCCGGACGATGGGGGCCACCGGAAATACGATCACGATCAGAGCCAGCACGGGTAGCACGTCCTTTACGGCAACGGTTTCCGCCGCGACACTGACCGGCGGGACCGACGGGCGATGGACGACCGATCTGGCAGCAACGCCGAGACTCAATCGAGCCGCCCGAGACTGGAGCCGCGCCTATTTCACTGCTTTGAAGGGCTACGGGATCGATGCCGCGGCAGCATTCAGCATGGAACTGAAGGACGGCGACGACAGCGCAGCCACAGGCATCGCGCAAAGATATCCGGATGGTCCAGTCTGGGTCAGCACTCCCGCGCTGCAAACCAACTTCGCGCCCGCGAGCCTGACGTTCTGGCAGCAGGTTTATGCCGACATGGCGCAGGTGATGTCGGACGCCGGACTACAGCCGTATCTGCAATTCGGCGAGGTGCAATGGTGGTACTTCGCGGACGGCTTGGGGATGCCGTTCTACGACGACTACACCAAGAGCCAGTTTCAGGCAGCGTATGGGAAGTCGATCGGGCTGATCCCGAGCCAGAACTCGGATCCAACGTCGTTCCCGGACGAATGCACACTCCTTCCGAAACTGATTGGCCAGTTTACCAGTGCGGTGATTGCCTTTGTTCGCGCCCGATTTGCGAACTGCCGGTTTGAAGTGCTCTATCCCCCCGACACGAACGATACCCCGCTCAATCAGATTATCAACTACCCATCTACCTACTGGTGCCCGTCCGCGCTGACTTGCCTAAAGACGGAGAACTTCACCTACACCGGTAACCGGGACTTGAATAAGGCACGCGACTCGATCAACCTGCCGGCGAAAGAGGGATTCGGAGCGACACAGCGAAGCCATCTGGTCGGCATCAGCGACTACACGAGTCCATGGCGCAAAGAACAGGAGTTGGCCATCGCGGCAGGCGTGGAGTCGGTGGTGCTGTTCGCCCTGGACCAGTTTTGCATGATCGGCTACGAAGTGCCGGTGAAGCACAGCAATCGCCGAGCTACGTTCATGGGGGCCTAAAGCGTCATGCCGCCATCGACGCAAAGGACCTGGCCGGTCACGTAGTTGTCGGGTTCGAGAAAGAAACGAATCGCGCGAGCCACGTCGACCGCCCTTCCGAAGCGCGATATGACGCCTTCCTCAATGAATCGATCATATTTCCCGGACGCGATGCTCGCTTCCGCCATACCAGCGGCAGTAATGCCCGGACTCACCACATTCACGCGGATGCCGGACGGTCCGCGGCATTCTTTGGCCAAGATCCGAGCGGCGTGCTGCAAAGCGGCTTTCTGCGAGGCGTAGACAGTAGAGCCAGGAAACAGCGCGTTCGCCTGCATCGTAGAAACCAGAACGATTGATCCCGGCGTGCCCTGCGATCTCATGCGTTCCGCAGCTTCACGGGCCAGAAGAATCGGACCCACATAGTTGCTTTCATGCGACCGCTGCATGGCTGCTTCCGGTGGATCTCCCGCGGCCACGCGAGCGGGATCGCCGGCCAGCACGACCACGCCATAGAGCGTCTCGAGTAACTGCAGCAGTCTTGCACGATCGGCGGAGGACGCCAGATCGGCCGGCACCACCGAGGCCGACGCCACCCACTTTTGGGCACGCTCTCGATTGGCTCGATAGCTGATTACGAGGCGCGCGCCCTCCTCGATCAATTGCTCGGCCAACGCCGAGCCGATTCCTCCCGCCCCGCCCGCCAGAATGATTCCCTGGCCGCGCAGCGAATCAACGGAACTCAACGTCTCTCTCCAGGGCCAGATATCCGCACGCCACCACTACCAGGAACATCGTGAGCACCTCGGTATCGCCGAGATTGTATTCGGCGACGCCTTCGGCCAGGGTCGCGAGCACTACGGCGATGCCGCCATGCAGAAGGAACTTGCGGTCGTTCCTGCCCGGAGGCAATTTGCGGACGCCGCGCCAGAAATCGTAGACGATCATGGCCAGCATCCACATCAGCAGGAGCATCGTGGGGACACCGCGTTCGGCGGCATACTCGAGATAAATGTTGTGGAGGTGGATGTAGGAACCTTCCGGCTTCGACGTCACGTCAGGTGGCAGGTACTCGTCAAAATGAATGCGCGGACCTTCGGGGCCCAATCCCAGCAGAGGATGCGCCTTGATCATGTTCACGCCCGTGCGCCAGGTGACGATGCGGAACTGGTTGGAATCGACGCGCTTGGGATGGAGGATCGATGTGAAGCGCTCCTGAATCACCGGCGGCGCGATGAAATAAGCGACCACAATGACCAGCGGGATCGCTGCTACCACCCACCGGCGCCAAAACCACAAGAGGTATACACCAGCCACGGCAGTGCCGATCCAGATGGCCCGCGTTTCGGCCAGTAACACCGCGGCCGACATGACCAACCCGCATAGAATCCATACCCACGCCCGTTTTCGCGTACTTGCCGCGAACAGCAGGAACGCCGCGAGCATGATCAGCGCGAACATCTCCTGGCCGGAAAAGGTATTCCAGTGGCTCATGAATCCGGTGATTCGCTCGCCCACATAGTACGAGTAGTCGTCCTGCCCAGCCAGCCTCGCCTGATGCACCTTATGTGCGAACTGCACGAATCCGACGATGCCGGACACACCGGCGAAGCCGGCCCATGTCAGAAACAGCGCGCGGATCCAGGCGGCATTCCGCAAACACGAAAACACCACCAACAATTCGAGAAATACGTAAAATTTGCGGATCTGCACCAGGCCGGCCACACGGTCCGGGGAGAAAGCCACCGCGATCACCGTGCCCAGCATGAACAGAGCGAGCGGTAGTTTGATACGCGGCAATTGGAGTTTGTCGCCGGAAAGCAACAGCGCTACCACGGCCAACGCCAGCAGGATCTGCGAGACAGCGATGGAAAACACGATCGAGACAGCCGAGCCGAACGTCAGCCAGCGCGCAGCTCGCGAGGTAAACCTTTCCGGCGGATGCATGGAATAGAATTCCAGTATGACAGAGCGCCGCGGATGCGCGAGGCGTGAGAAGATGAGAGGTCGCTAAGATCATGCTCGTTACGTTACTGAACCAGAAAGTGCTCGTGATCGGCGCCTCGAGCGGAATCGGTCGCGAAACGGCCGCCCTGTTTGCCCGGGAGGGCGCCCGCGTGATGGCCTCGGCGCGGCGTGCCGATCGCCTCGAACAACTCAAGACGGAACTCGCCGGTGAAGGCTTCGCCATCGAAACGCTGGCGGCGGATGCTTCCAAGGCCGAAGAGATGGCGCACCTCGCGCAGGAGACGCAGAAGCGCTTCGGACATATCGATATTCTCGTCTACGTCACCGGCACGAACACCCCCGACCGTGCCATGCAACGCCTCACCGTGGACATCTGGGATACGATGATCGCGGTCAACCTCAACGGCGCGTACTATGCGACGCGCGCCGTGCTGCCGCAAATGCGCGAGCGCAAGGCCGGACACCTGATCTACGTTTCCTCCATTTCGGGACAGGTACCGGATGTGTCTGGCGCCGCCTACCAGGCGTCGAAACGCGGCATGCTCGGACTGGCCCACGCGATCCGCGTGGAAGAGAAGGAGAACGGAATCCGCACTTGCGTCATCATGCCGGGGCTGGTGGAGACGGAGATCCTGGAGCGGCGTCCGGTGAAGCCGGGGCCGGAAATCCTGGCGAAGGCGCTTCAGCCAGTGGACGTGGCCGAAGCGGTCCTCGCCGTCGCCAAACTCCCGCCACGAGCGGTGGTGCCTGAGTTGCAGATTCTACCGACATACCTGTGATGAACCGCAGAACATTCTTCACTTCGGCGCTCGCAGCCGGCGCCGCGGCCGCAGCGGTGAAACCGCGAGGGCCTTTTGTCTCCCTGAACGGGTCGCTCACGAATGGCAAGGCGCCCTGGCCGGGCTTTGTGGAACTCGCCGCAAAGGTCGGCTACGGCGGCGCGGATCTCGACCTCAACAACGCCATGAAGCAGGGTGCTGAGGCCACGAATTCGCTCTACCACACGGCGAAAATCCGGCCGGGCGTGGGAAATCTCCCCGTGCCCTACACCGGTGACGAAGCCCCATTCCAAGCCGGCATGAAGCGGTTGGCAGATGCGGCGCCTTTCCTCGCCGCGGTGAACTGCCCGCGACTGATGGCAGTCCTGCCGCCCGCCAGCGCCACACCCAAGGCCGAATTCCGGAAACTCATCAAAGACCGGCTGATGGCGATCTCGGAGGTTCTCCAACGATCGAAGGTCCGGCTGGGCCTGGAGTTCCTTGGCCCGCTGCACTTCCGCACCGCGCAGCCGCACGAATTTATCTGGCGGATGGACGAAGCGCTCGCCTTCGTCCGGGAGTGCGGACCGAATATCGGACTGCAGCTCGATGCCTGGCACTGGCACCACGCGGGGGCGACGGTCGCGGACATCCTCGCCGCCGGCAAGTCGCGCATCGTCTCGGTGCACGTTTCGGACGCGAAGAAGCAACCACCGGAAGAGGTCCGCGACAACAAGCGCCTTCTCCCCGGCGAAGGGATCATCGATCTGGTCGGCTTCTTCCGCGCCCTGCAGAAGATCGGCTATGTGGACGCAGTAAGCCCCGAGCCGATCGGCCGCATTCCGGCCGAGATGAGCGCCGAAGAAGGCGCGCGCCTCGGCCTGGAATCCACACTTGCCGTGATGCGTAAAGCCGGCGTCGCCTGAAAGGCCCTAGCCGATAGCCGCGAGATATCGTTTGGCGCCCGCCGTCATGAAGCCGATGTCGGTCGGCGCCTGGAAGAGTTGGAAGCCCTGTGCACGATATGCCTCCACCTTCTCCGGCGTAACCCCGGGCCGGCCTAAAAACTTGCCGTGCCGCTTGGCCGCCTCCACTACTTTGGCGACTGCTTCCTGCACAAGGGGATGATCCATATCGCCGCGCAGGCCCATGGAAAAGGACAGGTCGCTCGTGCCAATGAAGAGCACATCCACACCCGGCGTGGCGGCAATTTGATCGATCTTTTCGACAGCGCGAACCTCTTCGATCACCGCGATTACGGTCACGTTCTCGTCGGCGGAATCGTAGTAGCGGTCGCGTTCGGGCCAGACGAACTTTGCGAGTCCGGCACCCGAGCCCCGACGCCCATGTGGCGGATAACGGCACGCGGAGGCCGCTTGCGCGGCAAGTTCCGGCGTGCCGGTGAACGGAAAAATCACGCCGCTTACACCGGCGTCCAACACCCGTTTGGCCATCCACAGTTCGTTCACCGGTACCCGCGCGAACGGCATCGCGTGGAGTCCCCTCGTGGCAAGCACCACGTTACGGAGGGTCTCCAGCGTGACCGGCGAATGCTCCATCTCGATCCAAAGAAAATCGAACCCGGCATCGGCAAGGTGCGCAGCGGCATCCACGCTATTCGAAGTAATGGTGGCGGCGGTGACGACCTTTCCGTCGCGAAGCCGGCGCTTGACCGGGCTTTCCCAATTGGTAAGAGGCATTTTCCATATTATTCTACGGTCGAGGCCCAACATGGGATGTAAACCCGAAGTTTTGAGAGCGGTACCCCTATTTGCCCTGCTGGACGACGATGAAACTGCGGTCTTGGCCGGCCAGGTCGAGATGCGCCACTTCACGCCGCGGCAGCGCATCTACAAGAGGAACGATCCTGGGGGGCGGGCCTACGTCATGGTATCTGGCCGCGTTCAGGTGACCACGATCGATGAAGACCACCAGGAGCTGATCGTCGACGAGCCGTCGCCCGGCGAGTTCTTTGGATTTGCCTCCATGCTCGACCAGACTCCGCACCAGACCGATGCCATCGCCCTGGATGAGACGGTCTGCATCGAGGTGGACCGCCACGACATCGGGGTCCTGCTCGAGCGCAAACCGTTGGCGGGCATGGACATGCTTTCCGTACTCGGCAAGCAGTTCCACGCATCCCAGCAACTGGTGCGGCTGCGGTCTACGCGCAATATTAATGAAGTGATCGAACAGGAAACATCCTTCGGGGAGCGCATCGCCGACGAAGTGGCCCGCTTCGGCGGATCGTGGGCCTTCATCATCAGTTTCCTCATGGTGCTCGTCGTTTACACGGCCATCAATGTCCGCCTCGGCAGATCCGCCTGGGATCCTTACCCATTCATCCTGCTGAACCTGTTTCTCTCCATGCTGGCCGCCCTTCAAGCGCCGGTGATCATGATGAGCCAGAACCGCCAGGACGCCAAAGACCGCCTGCGCGGCGAGCTCGACTTCCAAGTGAACCGGCGCTCGGAGACCGAAATCCAGGGCCTTTCGCGGAAACTCAATCTGCTCGGCGACAAGATGGGCGACATCGAAGACATGCTGCGCGACAAACTGCCCGATAGCCATTAGTTAGCAGCGGGCGAAACGCGTTGTTTGCAGGTATACTCGGCTGAAGGAGATATCCGTAAATGAAACAGCTTTTGACGTGCGCATTGCTGCTTACGGGAGTCGTGACGGCGGGCTTTGCCCAGAGGCCGCAACAGAGTCCCGCGGCCGAGACCTCGGTCACTATCAACGGCAAGACGATTTCGATCAAGTATCATGCGCCCTCGCTCCACGGACGCCAGGACATCTTCGGCCCCTCCGGCCCGATCGCGAAGGATTCCACCTACCCTGTCTGGCGCGCCGGAGCCAACGATGCCACCGCGCTCACGACCACCGGCGACCTGGATATCAACGGCCTGCACGTGCCGGCCGGCAGCTACACGCTCTTCGTGGCACTGAACAATGGGAACTGGCAGCTCATCGTGAATAAGCAAACCGGCCAGTGGGGGCTCGATTACGACAAGAGCAAGGATCTGGGTCGCACGGCGATGACCATGAGCAAACCCGCCTCGAAAGTCGAAACCTATAAGATGGCGCTCTCCAGCCAGGGCGGAAATCGCGGAGAACTTCGTCTGGAGTGGGAGAACACCGCTGCGACGGTCCATTTCACTGTCAAGTAGCCGGGCAACTCATTTATGGACTCGGTTTACGGCCCGGGAACGCTCTATTGTGCCGAATGCGGCCAGCCTACCGCACCGGACGACCTCGCCCGTTTCGGCGATCTTCTGATCTGTCCGGTCTGCAAAGACAGTTACGCACAGAAGCTGCGGGAGGGCGTCGCGCCGGCCGCCGCCTTCGAATTCGGCGGCTTCTGGATCCGCTTCGTCGCGCTGCTGATCGACGGCATCATCCTGATGGTGGCCGGGACCATCGTGCAGTATGCGTTCCTCGGAAACGTCACCGAGCGCCTGCAGCCCCCCGCGCCGGGAACTCCGCCGGTCGTATTCCTGACCGCCTTCCTGAGTTTCATGGCTCTTGCCTTCGCGCTCAATACGTTCGTGGACTGCTTGTACCAATCGTTGTTCATCGGGTATCTGGCAGCGACGCCGGGGAAGATGGCACTCAGCCTGAAAGTGGTGCGCCCGGACGGCAGCCCGGTGGGCCTGGGCCGCTCCTTTGCGCGCTTTTTCGCGAAGATGCTGAGCGGCATGATTCTCGGAATCGGGTACATCATGGCCGCTTTCGATCCCGAAAAGCGCGCGCTGCACGACCAGATCTGCGATACGCGCGTCATCCGCGTGCGCCAAACCTAGCCGACCATGCCGATCCCCTGCGCACGCTGCGCCATGCCGCTGCCCAAGTGGGAACTGGCCGCGAGCGGCACAGCGATCTGTACCATGTGCGGCTCCGATAACCGCGTCCGCGTATTTCCCTCCGTGCTCGGGTCTGAAATGCCGGCACACGCCGAGGCGGCTCTCGAAGGGGAAGGCGCCTGCTTCGACCATCCGGCGAAACGCGCTGTGGCGTCGTGCAGCCAATGCGGAAGGTTCGTCTGTCAGCTCTGCGCGGTGGAGTTTGGCAGGGAGATCTGGTGCCCATCGTGCGTAGCCGCGGGCGCGGGACGGGCCAAGGCGGTCAAGGCCGTCACGTCGCGAACTCTCTACGATTCGATCGTTCTGATCTTACCCCTGGCCTCGCTCGTCCTGTGGCCATTCACCATCTTCGCGGCGCCGGCCGCATTCGTCCTGGGGATCCTGAAATGGCGCCAGCCCATCAGCCTGGTGCGACGTAACCGCTGGCGGATGGCACTCGGGATGACGATCTCGGCCGCGGAGATTGCGGCCTGGGTCTGGGGAATCATCTACTTCCTGAGCATGTCCAACATGAGGCGGCTATGAGAACCTACCGCCGCCTGCCTGGCTTCCGCCGCGGATTCCTCCGCAGCTCCAGCATGTGGCTGGGCGCGGACCATCTGCTCGCAGTGCAATCGATGCGCTTCCGCGAAGAGTACAAGCGCTTCTACCTCCGCGACGTTCAAGCGATCGTGGTGGCGGACACACCGCGCTTCCATCTCTCCACTCGCGCCGTTGCGATCGGTCTGATTTGGCTCGCGGCGTGGTTGGGCCTTCGAAATCTTTCAAACTGGGCATCCCCGGCGATGATCGCAGCGGGCTTGGGCCTGGTGGCGGTATGGCTGTACGTTTCCGTCACTTGCAGTTGCACGTGCCGGATCTACACCGCCGTAAGCCGGGATGAGATCCGTTCGGTCTATCGGCGCTGGACGGCACGCCGCTTCCTGAGCGAAGTGGAGCCGAAGATCGGCGAAGTGCAAGGCGTGCTCGAAGGGGACTGGCCGGGAGCGCTCGAACACCGCGACGTAGGGCCGCCCGGGTCGACGCTGCCCCTTCCGGGTGCGACACTTCCGCCGGCCGATTCGACCCCGGCGCGCACGCGCACGCTGGTCTCCGACCTCTTGATCGTCAGCCTGCTCGCAGATGCCCTAGCCCATACCGCGCTACTTTTCTCGACCGGGCCCGTGCTCCAATGGACGGCCTACGCGCTGAATATCGTGCAGTTAGCCGCCGCCTGTGCAATCTTCGTGCAGGCCTCCCGCCGGCGCCTGCAGCCCCCCATGCAGAAACTGGCCATCGCCACGCTGGTCACCCTGGGGGGTCTCTACTACGCTCGGAGTTTCGTGGCGAGCATGGCCGGTACCAACATGTTCGATGCACCCGCGGCTCGCATCTTTCACGAAGTGGAGATCGGCGCGAATGTCCTTTTGGCGATGATCGGCCTGGCCATTCTCTTCAACCGTTCCAGCCAAGCGGGTGAGGCATGACCGGCGCCGGGCTCCACGCGCATTGCTGGAATCACGAGTCGCGTGAAGCCGTCTGCCGCTGCCCGGAATGCGGCCGCAGTTTCTGCCGCGAATGCGTCACCGAGCACGAGGCGCGCCTGCTTTGTGCCCGCTGCCTCGCCGCGCAGAAACCGCAGTCCGCCGTCCCATCGCGACGGCGCATCGCGGGACTGGGGATGGCGATCGCCGGCCTGCTGCTGGCGTGGATATTCTTCTATGGCACCGGTCAGGCACTGATCCTCATTACCGGCCGCATGGAGCAGACCGCGTGGCAGAATCGGTAAGCCGGTACGGCGCGGTCGATCTTCTCGAAGACGCGGTCCACCTGTTGCGGCAGGCCCCTCGAGGAACGCTCGCCTGCTATTGGACCGGCGCCGTCCCATTGGCGCTTGCGGCGTTGCGGTTTTGGAATGACGTCACCAATCCGCGCACGTCGGAGCTAATGTGCCTGACGGAATCGGTGGCGCTCGCACTGCTGCTGGTGTGGATGAACTCGTGGCGTGCCGTCTTCGCGGGCAGGCTGCGGCGCACACTCAGCGGCGCGCCGGCCGAGCCTTGGACGCGCACCCGCGTCTGGCGGCTCTTCGCCGTGCAGGCGTTCCTCGGCGCAACCCGCCTCTTCGTGCTTCCCTTCGCCCTGCTGATCGGCTTCCCGCTGGCCGCGGTGATGGCGTTCTATCGCGACGCCGCCGCGCTGTCGGACCGCGGCCTCGAACCCGCGGAAGTCATCCGGCACGCGCGGCACTTGGCGAGCCGCGGCCAGAGACAGAACTGGATCGTCTCCAGCCTTCTGCTGCTGCTCGGGACCTTGGTGATGGTCAACGTCTTTCTCACCCTGGCGATGCTGCCGCAGCTCGTCCGGACACTGACCGGCTACGAATCGGTTTTCAGCCGCGGCGGCACCTACTTCATCACCAACTCAATGTTCGCCGCGGCCGTGGTGGCGCTCACCTGGCTGGCCTTCGACCCCTACGTGCAAGCGGTTTTCACGATCCGCGGCTTCCGCGCGGAATCGCTCGACACCGGCGAAGATCTGCGCGCGGGCATGCGCCGTCTCCGTGCCGCCGCGGCCGCGCTGTTGCTGATCGCAATGATTGCCCCGCAGGCACGGGCAGCAGTTTCCGCCGCGGATCTCCGCAGCGCCTCGCGCGCGGCCATGGAGCAGCACGAATACGACTGGCGCCTTCCGCCACCAGCCACTTCCATGGCAAGCAAGCCCTGGATCGTCGACTTCACCGACCGCGTCATCACCGGCATTCGCAAAGCATTCGATTTCATCGGCCAACAGATCGATCGCTTCTTTGAGTGGCTGAAAGACCGTCTTTCCATCAAACTGGCGCCGGGCGAGGGCGCTCCGCCCACTCTGGCGCTCCATTGGTCGATCGCCCTCCTCATTGCCCTCGTCGCGGCGGCCTTAGCCGTGCTGATTCTCCGCCGCCGCAAATTGCGCCGTGCGAAGCACAAATCCGCACCAGTGATGGAAACCGCCGTCCGGCTCGACGCCGAAGAGCTCGCGGCAGACCGACTGCCGGAAGAAGAATGGCTCGCTCTGGCAGAACGCTGCCTGGCCGGCGGCGACACGCGCCTGGCACTCCGCGCGCTCTATCTCGCGAATCTCGCCTGGATGGGACGCCGCGAATGGATCGCAATCCACCCCGGCAAGACCAATCGCGAATACGAGGCCGAGCTACGACGCCGCGCGCGGGGAATCTCCGGCGCGCGCGACCTCTTCTCCGCCAATGTCCGCGCCTTCGAACGTGTCTGGTACGGCAGCCACGAGGCGACCGTCGAGGAGATCGACCGGTTCCGCAACCGGGCTTCCGAGATGAAATCCCTGGGGGCCACCGCATGAATCGCACCGCGATCTTCGGCGCGCTGCTGGCCGCCGGCCTCGCCTGGGGACTGGTCTCTCTGTTCAATCTCGAATTCGAGGACGGTTCGGCCTATCCCGAGTACTCCAGCCTCCGCGCCGATCCCCTCGGCTCCAAGCTGCTCTTCGATACTCTGGCCCGCGTTCCCGGTGTCGTCGTCGCACGCAATTTCGGAGCGCTCGACGACGTGCCGTCCGGCACTACGGTCCTGCTCCTCGCCACCCGAGCAGGGGACTTCGCCGACAACGACGCGGACCTCCGCAAGCTAGCCGAGCGCGGCGTTCGCGTGGCCGTGGCCCTCAATGGCGATGCCAACACCCGTACGGACGCCCTGGTCAGCTCCTGGCGCCTCGTCCTGTCCACCGACCGAAAGGCGCGCCAGAGCCATCCGCTCTATTTTTCGGATGCGCCCGGATGGACGGTGCTGGAGCGCGCCGGGCCCAAAATCCTGGCGGTGGAAAGGGCATTCGGCAAGGGTTCCGTGGCGGTGTGGCCGGAAAGCGACGATTTCGCGAACGAATCCACGGCGGCGGGCGACCGATTCGATACGGTCACGACGGCGCTGGGACCGAACCTCCGGGTCGTCTTCGACGAACGGCATTTCGGTATCGCCGAATCAGGCAGCGTGGTCGCACTGGCGCGCCGCTTCCATTTCACCGGTATGGCGCTGGGCCTCGCGCTGTGCGCCGCGCTGCTGCTGTGGCGCAACGGCGCGACGTTCCCGCCGCCCGGCGCCGTCGCGGCGGGAGAGAATTTCGCCGGCCGCACATCGCACGCCGGCCTGATTACGCTGCTCCGCCGTAACATTCCGCGCGAGCGGCTGGCCGCCGTCTGCTGGGAGCAGTGGCAGGCAGGCAACCGCCGGGAGGCCGGCTCGTCCAAAGCGGTGCGCGCCGCCGCACTCGTGCAAGAAGGCAGCGGGCGGCCGCTCGAGACCATGCGAGAAGTACAATCCGTCCTGCAGGCGAAAGGAGAACTGTGAACCTCGACCAATTTCAAGCCACCATGGACCAGGTGACCGCCGAGGTCCGCAAGGTCATCATCGGGCAGGAAGAAGCCATCCGCTATTCGCTGGTCGCGATCCTCTGCAACCAGCACGCGCTGATCGAGGGCGTACCCGGGCTCGGCAAGACGCTGCTCGCCCGCACTCTCGCGGTGGTGATGGGCGCGGAGTTCAAGCGCATCCAGTTCACTCCCGACCTGATGCCGGCCGACATCACGGGCAATAACGTCTTCAACTTGCAGCGCAACGAGTTCTCGCTGGTCAAGGGCCCCATTTTCACCACTTTCCTGCTGGCCGACGAAATCAACCGCGCGCCCGCCAAGACGCAATCCGCGCTGCTCGAAGCGATGCAGGAGCGCACCGTCACCATCGACCGCGAAAGCCACCGCCTCTCGCCCAACTTCACGGTCTTCGCCACCGAGAACCCGATCGAATCGGAAGGCACCTACCCGCTGCCCGAAGCGCAGAAGGATCGCTTCATGCTGAAGATTACGATGGGCTGGCCTCAGGGTGCCGAGGAACTCGCTCTCGCGCAGCGCAGCCTGAACGCCGAAGCGCCCGAAGCGGTGCTCGCCCGCGGCGAGGTGCGCGGGCGCCTGTCCGAATCGCGAGATCGAATGCCTGCGCACCGCGCTGGAAAGCGTTACCGTGAGTCCGCAGGTGATCGAGTATGGCGTCGAGGTGGTGCGCAAGACGCGAACCGACGATAGCATCCTGGTGGGCGCCGGGCCGCGCGCCACGCAGGCGGTGCTGCGCGGAGCGCGCGCGTGGGCAGCCCTTTCGGGCCGCGATTTCGTGAGTCCCGACGATATCCGCGCCGTTGCCCTGCCGGTGATCGAGCACCGCTTGCTGCTGCGGCCCGAATCCGAACTCGAAGGCGTGCGCACAGCCGAGGTCCTCGAAAAGATCCTGCATGAGGTCCCGGTGCCGCGATGACCGTTCGACCCGCCCCGCAGATGCGCCTGGTATGGCTGGCCGTGGCCGCCGCCCTCCCTGCCCTGACTCTGGCCGGCCTATCGACGGCCTGGATCGCACCCGGTGCGGTGGTGCTCGCAATCTGCGCAGCTGTCGCGATCTTCGACCTCATCCGCGGCGAGCGCCGGCTGGAACAGATCGAACTCGCGCTTCCCGAAACTTTGCGCCTCACCAAGAACGTCGGCGGCTCACTGGCGATCACCATCCGCAATCATTCGGGCGATGAGCGGCACCTGCGCCTCGCCGCGACTCTGCCCGAGGGCATCGAATCGCCCGATCGCGTACGTGAGATTACGGCGCCGCCCGAAGCGTCGCGCATCGACTGGCCGTGCACCGGCACAGCACGCGGCGATCATCCGCTCGACCGCATCCACCTCGAGTGCGCTTCACCGCTCGGCCTGTGGTCGGTCCGCGCAGCCAAGCCGTGCGCCTGCAACCTGCGCGTCTATCCCAACCTCCGCGACCACGCCACTGCCGCGCTTTTCCTGAAGAGGGCCGACCCGGGCTTCCGCCTGCGCCGCCAGGTGGGCAAGGGCCGCGAATTCGATAACCTGCGCCATTACGTGCCTGGCGACAAGTTCGAGGACATCCACTGGAAGGCCACCGCCCGCCGCGCCTTCCCCGTCGTGAAGCTCTATCGGGTGGAGCATGCGCAGGAAGTTTACGCAGTGATCGATTCCTCCCGCCTCTCCGCGCGCTCCGGCATCCTGGATAGCTATGTGGATGCGGCGCTGCACCTGGCGCTCGTGGCAGAACGCCAGGGCGACCGCTTCGGCCTGATCACCTTTAGCGACCGCACCCACCACTTCGTGCGCGCGCGCAGCGGCCTCGACCATTTCCGCCTCTGCCGCGAGACCATTTATAACCTGCATGCCGAGCGCGTGAGCCCCGATTTCCGCGAGGTCTTCACCAGCCTGCAACTCAACCTGCGGCGGCGCTGTCTGCTGGTCTTCTTCACCTCGCTCGATGATGCGCTGTTGGCCGAAACTTTCGAACGCGACGTGCCGCTGGTCGCGCGCCGCCACCTGGTGCTGGTCAACATCACCGAAAACGACGCCATGCGTCCGCTGTTCACCGGCGAGCCCCCGGCATCGGTCGATTCGCTCTACAACGGGCTGGCCGGGCAGATGCTCTGGAACCGCATGCGCCGCCTGCAGATCGGCCTGGAACAGCGCGGCGTCCGGCTCTCGCTGGTGACTCCCGGCA
The DNA here is from genome assembly GCA_963796675.1 of Terriglobia bacterium. GTDB lineage: Bacteria > Acidobacteriota > Terriglobia > Bryobacterales > Bryobacteraceae > CAWCDJ01. The sequence continues at coordinate 132,687 of CAWCMS010000002.1, read as the reverse complement.
GCATCAAGACGCAGGTCACCGCGGCCTATCTCGACGTGAAGCGGAGGCAGGCGCTGTGATCATCGATCTCGCCCGCTTCGTGGCCGCGGAGCAACCTTACTGGGACGAACTCGAGACCGCGCTTCGCCGCATCGAGGACAACCCCGAGCAGCGCCTCCCGCTGCCGGAGATCGAGCGGCTCCACTATCTCTATGAACGTTCCTCCGCCGATCTCGCGCGCCTCGACACCTTCAGCACCGAACCCCGTCTGCGCGAGTTTCTTTCATCGCTCGTCTCGCGTGCCTACAGCGAGATCCACGAGACGCGCGCGCCTCTGCACATCGAGTGGCGCAAGCTGATTCTGGCGTTTCCCCAAGCCTTCCGCCGCCACCTCGGCGCGTTCCAACTCGCCGCGGCCATCACGCTGTTGGGCTGCGCGTTCGGCGCCTTCGCCGTCCGCCAGGACGCGCGCAGCAAGGCAATCCTGATTCCCTTCTCGGGCCTCATGCAGTCTCCGGCCGAGCGCGTGGCGCAGGAAGAACACGCGAAAACAGACCGGCTCCAGGGCCGCAAGGCCAGTTTCTCCGCGCAGTTGATGACAAACAACATCCGGGTGACCATCCTGGCCCTCGCGCTCGGCATGACGTGGGGAGCGGGCACCGTGATCCTGCTCTTCTTCAACGGTGCGATCCTGGGCGCCGTGGCCGCGGACTACATCGCGGGCGGCCAAGGAGTGTTTCTGAGCGGATGGCTGCTGCCGCACGGCTCGATCGAGATTCCCGCCATCCTCCTGGGCGGCCAGGCCGGGACTGCTGCTCGCGGGCGCGCTGATCGGATGGGGCAATCCGGCTCCGCGCGCCGAACGGTTCCGCGCCGTCGCGCATGACCTGGTGGCCATCGTCGGCGGAGCGGCCGTCATGCTGGTCTGGGCCGGAGCGGTCGAAGCGTTCATTTCGCAGTATCACCAGCCGGTGCTGCCCTACGCGCTCAAGATCGGTTTCGGCGTATGCGAACTCGCGGCGCTCACGGCGTTTCTCGCACTGGCGGGGCGCGAATGAAGTCGCTGGCTATCGAAACGCCGGAGGGCGTGGTCTTCTCGTATCCGCTGGCGACTCCCGCGGCGCGCGCGCTGGCCTGGGCCGTGGATACGGCGGCAATCGCCACGGCCAGTTCCCTCGTGTCGAAGGCCCTGGAACCTCTCGGCGTGGTCAGCCAGGACTGGGCCTCCGCTTTCTCCCTGGCGCTCTACTTCTTTCTCTCGCTCGCCTATGGAATCGCGCTCGAATGGCGCTGGCGCGGGCAGACCATCGGTAAGCGCCTGCTCGGCCTGCGGGTGGTGGACGCGCAAGGTCTGCGGCTGCAATTCTCGCAGATCGCCCTCCGCAACCTGGTGCGGCTGGTCGATATGCTGCCGTTGGCCTACCTGGTAGGTGGAACGGCCGCCCTGGTCACGCGGAAGTGCCAGCGTCTGGGCGACCTGGCGGCGAACACGGTGGTGGCGCATGAAGTCCGCAGCCAGCCGCCCGACCTCGAACAGATCGCGCCCGCCAAATACAACTCGCTCGCCGCGTATCCCAGCCTCGCGGCCCGTCTGCGCGCGGCCGCCAATCCCGAAGCGGTGGGTATGGCCGTGCGCGCCGTGGCGCAGCGCGACAGCTACCAGCCGCAGGCGCGCATCGAGCTTTTCCGCGAAATCGCGGACTACTTCCGCAGCCTCGCGCAATTTCCCGAAGCCGCCACCGAAGGCCTCACCGATGAGCAGTACGTCCGCAGCGTTTTGCGGATCCTTTACGCGCCCGGTGGGTTGTCGAGCACGCAGACTGCATCCAGGTTGCGATACTTCTCGGCGTAGTCCAGGCCATAGCCGACCACGAATTCGTCGGGAATCCGGAAACCCACGTAGCTCACTTCGACTGGCCGCAGCCGCCGTTCCGGCTTATCGAGCAGCGCGGCGATGCGGATCGATTGCGGCCTGCGCTGCTGCAGCACATGCAGCAAGTAGTTCAGCGTGATGCCGCTGTCTACGATGTCCTCCACCACCAGCACATTGGCGCCTTCGAGCGAGATATCCAGATCCTTGGTGACCTTCACTTCGCCCGAACTCGTCTTGCCCTTGCCGTAGGTGGAGATGCCCATGAAGTCCACGAACACGTCGCGCTTCATCGCGCGCGCCAGGTCGGTCAGAAAAAAGCAGGCACCTTTCAGGATGCAGATCAGGTGCAGGCTGCCGTCGGGATAATCGCGGGAAATCTCTTCCCCGAGTTCCCGGATTCGGGCCTGGATCTGCTCGGCGGAGATCAGTACCCGCAGGTTGGGATCGGTCATGGAGTTTTTATTATCCGCCGAGTTTGAGGCGCGTGCTCATGGGCCCGATGTGGATATGGGCCCCCGTGGCTTTGCCCGGCACGGCATGGCGGAAAGCGAAATACGGAATGTGATTCGTGGTCAGGTAATCGCGCAGCCAGACGCCTTCGGGAGTGTCCGGAAAGATAGCGACGTCCACGCGGCCCCGATGGTCGAAGCCCAACGCGCGATGCACCGCCGTCTCGCCCATGGCGCTCACCGGCATAGGCTTGCCGAATTGGTGTTCGAAGGCCGCCTCCACCCGCGTGAAAATGGCGGGCGTGAAAACGCCGTCGCCGTCGTAGCGCTCGGCCAGCGCCGGAGCTTCTTGCGGACGCTCCGCCAGGCGCGTTTCGAGCGCCTCCTCGGCGCTTGCCATGGCCGCGAGTTCTTCAGTCAGCCGCGCCCGCGAATCGGCAAGATCGCACTCCTTGCGCGTCAGTTGCATGTCACGGATGTAGATGTCGAGCGAAAGTTCGGAGGCCACCCCGGCATCCACCAGCTTTTTGGCGTCCTCGTAGGCTTGCTTGCGGCGATCGAGCCTGCGGCCGGCGGCGGCGATCATCTCGTCGGCCTGCTCCACGGTCAATTCGGAGCCGTAGAGGGTCCGGCGAAGGAACGCTTCATCCTGGGCATCGGCGATGCGATCTTCCGCCTTTTCAAGGTCCTTGCGCGGCGCCGCCCCGGCGGCAACCAAAGCCCTCAGCTTTTCGACCTCCGCCCTGGCGCGGATCAGTTCCGGTGAATCGCCCGCCTGCGCAAACGCGCACCACGAGCACACCAGGACTGCCAGGGTGAGATTCCAACGCATTCATTTCATTGTATTACGAACGAGTTATGCTAGGTTCTGCCCATGCGTACACCGATCCTCTGCGGAATCCTTCTGGCCGGTGCCGGATTACTTGCCCAGCAAACCGGCGTCTTCACGGCGATCGCCACGGCGGCTAAGCTCGGCAAGCAGCCCGCCGGATTCTACCTGGTGCCCACCAACCAACTGCTGCGGCCCTGGGGCGAGCAGAACATGATCGCCGGGCCGTCCGGTGGACATGGCCTTCGATTCCCAGAAGCGCATTCTGGCCGTGCTCGACTGGCGCAGCGTGCTGCTGCTCGACGGCTCCACGGGGACGCCGATTTCGGAAGTCCGCTCGCGCTCCACCTCGTACGCCGGCATCGCCTTCCGGCCCGGCAACCGCGAATTGTGGGCGAGCGAGGCGACCCGCACCGGCCCGGACGACATCCTGGTCATCCCGGTCTCGGAGCTCGGAATGCCCGGCACGCCGGAGCACATCGCACTGAAGGGTCATCCGGTGCCGGCAGGTATCGCGTTCTCCGCGGATGGCCGCTTCGCCTACGTCGCCTTCAGCCGGAACAACACGCTGGCGGTGATCGATGCCACCACGCGCGAAGTCGAGAAGGAAGTGGAGGTCGGAGTCGCACCGTTCGGCGTGACCGTCTCCGGCGGCCAGGTCTTCGTGACCAATCGCGGCGGCCGCCGGTCGAAACCGGGCGACACCGTCGCGCATTCGAGCGGCACCCCGATTGTTACCGATCCCGTGACCGGCGCCGCCACCAGCGGCACGCTCAGCGTGGTCGACGCGAAAACCCGGGCCGTCCGCGAGGTGAACGTGGGGCTCGGACCCTCGCAGATGGCGCTCAGCCCGGACCGCAAGACGCTCGCCGTGATGGACGGGCACTCCGACGCCGTCACCCTGGTTCAGACCACGTCGCTCGAAACCTCGGAGTTGAAGATCCCCGCGATTCCGGAAGGAACGCTCGGCAGCATGCCGATCGCCGGCGTCTTCGCCGACGACAGCCGCACGCTGTACATTGCCTGCGGCGGCAACAACGCCATCGCGGTGGCCCGCGAGAGCAAGGGCAAGTGGAAGATCGAGGGCGCCATGCCCACGGCCTGGTTCCCTTCGGCTGTGGCAATCGGAAGCGAAGGCGATCTCCGGGTCCTCAACATCAAGGGCATGGGCAATACCGCCGACAAGAAGGGCACCTTCAACTCGCGCCAGTATGAGGGATCGCTCGAGCGCATTCCCTCGCCCGCGCCCCTGCAACTGATCGCCGGCACGCGAGAGGTGAAAGCCGCCAACAGCCCTGTCTACGAGCCCGCCGGAGGGATTGCCAACCTGCCTTCCCTAGGCATCCAGCATGTCTTCCTGATCGTCAAGGAAAACCGGGCTTACGACCAGGTCTTCGGCGATATCGGGAAGGGGAACAGCGATCCCAAACTGGTGATGTATGGCCGCGAAGTCACGCCCAACCACCACGCGCTCGCCGAACACTACGTTTTGCTCGACAACTTCTACACCGGCGGAGCTATCAGCTTCGATGGCCACCAGTGGCTCATGCAGTCGTTCGTCAGCGACTACGTGGAGCGCGCGTTCGCCGGCTCGCCGCGCGGATACGCCTGGAACGAGAGCGATCCGCTGATGCTCACGCCCGCCGGCTTCTTCTGGCAGAGCGGGTCGAAGCCGCTCAGCGTCCGCATCTACGGCGAGTTTCAACTCCCCGCCCGGTGGGACCCGGCCCTACAGACCTCCGTCGATATGAACGAGGACAACGTGCTCAAATGGGCCGAATACCTGCGGCTTTATAAGGAGGGTAAGTGGCAGACCGCCGTCGGCTCCCGCAGCGGCGTTCCTGCTCTTCAGCCCTTCTGCGACCAGCGCTATCCGCAGAATTCCACCAGCATCCCCGACCAGTTACGCGCCGAAGAGTTTCTGCGCGATTTGGGCGAGCACGAAAAGTCCGGCCAGTTGCCGCGCGTCAACATTCTGACGCTCAATAGCGACCACACCAACGGGACGCGCCCCGGCTCGCCCACTCCGAAGGCCATGGTCGCCGATGACGATCTCGCACTCGGACGCATCGTGGAAGGGATTTCGAAGAGCCGCTTCTGGTCCACCAGCCTCATCTTCGTAGTGGAAGATGACGCCCAGGATGGCGTAGACCACGTGGACGGCCACCGCACCGTTGCGCTCGCGATCGGCCCGTTCATTAAGCGCGACGCCGTAGACTCCAATAACTACAATCACGAAAGCATGGTGCGGACCATTCAGGTGATTTTCGGGATCCCGCCGAAGACCCGGTTCCTCAAAGCCGCGCGACCCATGACCAGCATCTTCACCGCGCAGGCGGACACCGCGCCCTACCAGCACATTGTGCCCGGCCAACCGCTCGATGAAATGAATCCGCCGCTCCGTGCGCTTGCCGGCAGGCAGCTTTGGGCGGCCAAAGAGTCACTCAAGATGGATTTCAAGGATATCGACGAAGCTCCCGAGGATATCCTCAACCGCGTGCTCTGGGGAGATGCCAGGGGCTGGGACGTTCCCTACCCCAGGCGCGAGTCTCGCCGCTCGCGGCCGTGACCCGGGCAGGGTTCGCCCTGTGGCAGGCTTTAGCCCACCTTGACGCGGCGCATCGATCCGCCATGCCCACCGAATAGGTAATAATAGGCTTGAAATGCAGTTGTCATTCCGATACGCAATATTAGCGATTGCCGCGCTTTCGGTACACGCGCAGACGGCCGAAAGTACGCCCGGGCATCCGGCGAACGTTGCCCGGCCCGCAACCCTCAGGGAGAATACGGGCCTTCCCCCAAGGGCCGCCGCCTCGGATTATCCGGCCCATGCCAAAGTGGGCACGGTGACCATGGCCGCCGAGTTTACCGAACATGGGATTCCTACGGCGGAGGGCCCGCTTTCTTCTGACAATTACGTGGCTGTGGAGCTCGCTATTTTCGGACCGGAGGGGACACGGCTGCCGGTTTCGTTCAGCGATTTTTCGCTGCGCATCAACGGCAAGAAGAAGGCGATTCAGGCCGAGCCGTTCGAACGCGCTGGAGCATCGGTGAAAGATCCCGAGTGGACTCCGCCGGAGAAGCCGGAAAAGTCGTCATCCACCTCGATCGGCGGCGGTGGAGGCGACTCCAGCGCTCCCGCGCCCAGACCACCGGCGGAACTGCGCCGCGCCTGGGCAAAGCGCGTGATGCAAGCGGCCCTGGCGGAAGGCGAGCGCCCGCTGCCGCGTGCCGGGTTACTATACTTCCCGTATGGCGGGAAGGCAAAAGGGATTCACTCCCTGGAGCTGGTCTATGAGGGCGCAGCAGGGAAAGCCACGCTGAAGCTGACGCCATAAACGGCCGTGTTCCGAGTGACCGCTGACATGGCGCCAAACCAGCGCGCCTATTTCTGCTGCAACCGTGCTGCTTCCGGTGCCGTGTAGCCATCGGGGATCTGAAACAGCGAAGAATCCGGATCTGTGCGCGTAATTTGGGTCACCGTCATCATCACCGACCCGGTGCGCGAATCGTTATGTTTGAGGACCACGTTGATCCGGAGGTCCTCCGAATACCAATATTCATCGGTCACCACGATATCTTTATCTCCGGCAGCGCCGGTGCCGGCTGAAATCGTCTGAGTCTGCCGAAGCCCGTGCACCGACACCCCCTGCATCTCTTGTACGCCGAGGTCTTCCTGGCGCGTAAAGTCATTCTGCGGTCCGTTGGACGCGAATACGGGAGGCGTTGTCGCAGGTGGCCGCCGAGTTGTAGTCGAGCGGTAAACGTGTTGCGGAGGAAACAAGGTAGTCGAGTTCCGAGTTTGTGGATCGAACAGCAGGATATGCGTGACCTGAGGCGTCACGCTGCTCGAAGCAGGCAGAAGAGTTCGGTACTCGTTATAGATGCGGCCGTGGCTATCGCGATGAATGGCCCGCATGGTTTTCAGATTCAGCACGGTCCCATCCTTCCGAATGATCGAGCGCTCAACGTTAATTACTGCACTGAATGGCGCGTTGGGAATTGGCGTGACGAAAATATCGTCCTGCGCCGAGAGCCTGGGAACTGTCAGGAAAAGGGCAAGTGCCATCAGGCTAAGGACAGCCGTTAGCAGTTTCCGCCGCATCGGGACCTCCAGCAACTCCATGAGTATAAGACCGGGCCGAGACGAGCACAACAACGTCCAGCGGGCGGCTGAGTTATCCACGACCAGCCCGACCGGCTACTTCTTCCACTTGTAGTAGTAGAACAGGAGCGGCGTCTTCCCGGTATTGCGGATGCCGTGCACCGTGTTACCCCCGCAGTACATCATCGAGCCGCTCGCGACTTTGGTGACCTTGCCGTCGACCAAGATTTCGCCCGAGCCCTCGGTCACCACCATGATCTCCTCTTCGGGATGCTGGTGCGGCGGATGCGGCTCCATCCCGGGCTTCAGCCGCAGGCTGCCGGCGGTCATCGAGCCGAGTTGATCGGTGGGGCCGTCGAAGTAAACGGTATTGTCGCCGAAAGCTTCACGGGTCACCTTCCCTTGGGCTGCGCCTCGCGTGGAGTTCGGCAGCTTGTCGTTCGCGAATGCGGCAAAGGCGGCGTTGAGCGCAGTCAGCTTCAGCAGGTCTCTTCGGTTCGGCATGCAGTCGATGATATCGCAAGCCTGTTAGGCTGGAACAGACATGCAGCAGCAGAAAGCGGCGATCGTGACCGGAGGCGCCTCGGGTATCGGGGCAGCCGTGGTCCGGCGCCTGCACGATGCGGGATATGCGGTCGCAGTCCTCGACATGCAGGAGCCCGCAGCGGGTGCGCGCGGCCTCATGATCCATACGGATGTCTCCGATGAAACCGAGGTCCGCCTGGCTATCGAGCAGGCCGCCGCCGAATTCGGCCGCCTCGACGCGCTGGTCAACAACGCGGGCATCGAAATCCATGGCCCGGTCACGGAGCTGACGGCGGCTCAGTGGGATCGCCAGACCGCCGTCAACCTGCGCAGCGTTTTCCTCTGCTCGAAGTACGCCATCCCCCACATGCCGCGCGGCGGCGCCATCGTCAATATCTCTTCGGTGCACGCCTCGGTCTCGTGGCCGAATTGCCCGGCCTACGACGCCGCGAAGGCGGGAATGATCGGGCTCACCCGCGCGATGGCGGTCGATCACGGCCCGGCGGGTATCCGCGTCAATGCCATCTGCCCCGGGTATATCGATACCCCGCTGCTCCGGCGGTCGCTTTCGGCAGCGGGCGATTGGGAGCAGACCGCGGCCGAGATCGCCCGCTGGCATCCCGCCCGCCGGATTGGGACGCCCGACGACGTCGCCGAAGCCGTGTTGTTCCTGGCGTCGGACGCCGCCCGGTTTATCACCGGCACGTCGCTGGTGGTGGATGGCGGGCTGACGGCGCGAGGTTATTAAACGCGTTTCATGGCCGTCCGTTTGGTACGATACGGACAGGGGAGTATGTTCTGAGCAAGGCTGACCTGAAAGAAACCTCTGAAGTCGAAACGTCCGAGAATCCTACCTGGCTGATTGCGGTGCGCGCGGCCGAAGCGAAGAAAGCCACCGAAATCACGGTGTTGAACCTGACGGGCATCACCTCATTCGCCGACTATTTCGTGATCTGCACCGGCGCCAACCAGCGGCAGGTCCAGGCGATCAGCGACGAAGTGAATCTGCAGATGAAGCGTCAGGCCGAGTGAACTGCCCATCAGCGTGGAAGGCTATAACCAGGCCGAATGGGTGCTGGCGGATTATGGCGACCTGCTGGTCCATATCTTCTCGCCGAAGGCGCGAGACTACTACGGGCTCGAACGCCTGTGGCGCGGCGCCAAACCGGTCGAGATTCCGGCTGAGTGAAGGTTTTCGTCTATTACATCGGCAAGCCCAAAGACCGCCACGCCAACGCCATCGCCGAAGATTTCCTGGAACGGAGCGGCACATTACTGCGCCGCTGAAATGCGCGAAATCCGGCCCGACCGCGTCGATCTCTGGGCAAAACACCCGACCGCGCGTAAGATTTTCCTCGATCCGGCGGGCAAGCCCCTCGACTCCGCCGCCTTCGCCGCCCTGCTCTCCAAGGCCGAAATGGAGGGCCGCGACCTCGTCTTTCTGATCGGCGGCCACGACGGCCTGCCCCCGGGTTGGGCCGCGCGCGCCGACCTCCTGGTGTCCCTTTCCGCCATGACTTTCCCGCACGAACTGGCGCGCGCCATGCTCGCCGAGCAGATCTACCGGGCGTTTCGCAACGTTGCGGGGGCATCCCTACCCGCGCTAACGTTGTTTGGGGCATGTCTTGGTTTAAACGGGATCAACTCGCGGAGTGAAAGCTGCCCAGGTTAGGCGACGGCCAACGCCAGTGTCCGCACCGAGGGCCTGTGGCAGAAGTGCGATGGCTGCCGCCAGATCATCTGGAAGAAAGACCTGGAGAACAATTGGAGCCTTTGCCCGAAATGCGGCCATCACTTCCGGCTGGACGTTACTGCCGCGCCTCAAGCTGCTGCTCGATGACGGCACCTGCGAGACATTCGACGATCAGCTCACCTCTTCCGATCCGCTCCGCTTCGAAGACAGCAAGCTATACCGCGAACGCCTCGCCGCCATGCAGGAATCGACCGAACCTCAGCGACGCGCTGATCGCCGCCGCCGGAACGCTCGAAGGCCGCCGCGTCCAGCTCTGCGCCATGGACATCCGTTTCATCGGCGGCAGCATGGGCTCGCGTGGTGGGCGAAAAGATCACCCGCGCCATCGAGCGGTCGCTGGCCGAATCGGACGCCGCTGATCGTCGTCTCCGCATCAGGCGGCGCCCGCATGCAGGAAGGCGCAGTCAGCCTGATGCAGATGGCGAAAGTCTCGGCGGGCCTGATGCGGCTCGATGAAGCGCGGCTGCCCTATATCAGCATCCTGACCGACCCCACTACCGGCGGCGTCACCGCCAGTTTCGCCATGCTGGGCGACCTGAACATCGCCGAGCCCGGCGCGCTCATCGGGTTCGCCGGCCCGCGCGTCATCGAGCAGACCATCCGCCAGAAACTGCCCGAAGGCTTTCAACGCACCGAATTCTTGCTGAAGCACGGGATGCTCGACGCCATAGTGCCGCGCCTCGAAATGAAACCGTACCTGGCGAAGGCGCTCGAGTTTTTCGCTGGATAGAAAATGCTCACCGACCTGGTCCAAATCCGCATCCAAGGAGAGAAGAAGCGCGACGAGAATCTCCGCTTCCGCCGCTTCATGAAAGCCCACGATCACTCCGACCGCATTCTACGGCGCGTTGCGGAGGGGATCGAGGAGCAGATCGACTGCACCGTGTGCGGCAACTGCTGCAAGGTCGCGACCGCGAAGCTCTCCGAACGCGACGTCGAGCGGCTCGCGAAGCACCTGCGCATTTCGCGCGAGCGCTTCCTTGCCGATTACACGATGGAGAGCGAAGAGGAAGGCCTCATCCTCAAGCGGACCGAAGAGGCGGGCTGCGTCTTCCTCGACGGCACCATATGCTCGGTGTACGAAGCGCGTCCGGACAACTGCCAGCGATTCCCGCACCTGGTACGCGGCGCCGGCTCGATCGCCAGCCGCATGTGGCAGTTCGTCGACCGCGCCTGCTACTGCCCGATCGTTTACAACTCTCTCGAAGCGTTCAAACAGGAACTCGGCTTCAAGCGATAAGAGCCTGCGGCGTAACACCATTTACAGTTTAGTGCTACCATCTGATGCAGTAGCACGCTTGAGAATTCCGTAGCACACATTGAAAGGAGCCGATGCTTCCACGGCCGCTTGTCATCGCGTCCCTTCTCTTCGCCACGATGAGATTCGCGGTCCTCCTTTGTCCGGTGCAGAACCTCATCGCGCAGCCGGCTCAGGTATCGGGCACTGTCGTTGACGCATCCGGCGCGGCGATTGCCGGGGCTACCATACAAGTCCGTAGCGAGAACGGCACCGTACCAATCACAGCGCAGTCGGACCCGAACGGCGCCTTCATTATTTCTGGACTTCCGGCAGGTAATTATCGACTCGTGGTATCCAGTCCCAATTTTGAAACCAAAGAGATCTCGGTCACTACAGGGGCTACCGAGGCGACGGTCCCGCTGCGCATCTCCCTGCCTGTGGGCTCCCTAAGCACTGCCATGACAGTCTCCGGCCGGGAGGACAGCCTGATTGGAATTGCCGAATCCGCCACCCAGGGAACGGTAGGCGCACTGGAAATCCAGGATCGTCCGATTCTTCGTTCGGGAGAAGTCTTGGAGACGGTTCCCGGCCTGATCATCACTCAACACGCCGGCGGCGGCAAGGCCAACCAATATTTTCTTCGCGGCTTCAATCTCGACCACGGCACCGACTTCGCCACGTTCCTCGACGGTATGCCGCTGAACCTGCCGTCGCACGCGCACGGCGAGGGGTACTCGGATATGAACATCGTCATCCCGGAACTAGTGGAGCGGGTGGATTTCCAGAAAGGCCCTTACTCCGCGGATGTCGGCAACTATGGCTCGGCCGGATCGGCCAATGTGGAGTATTTCAAGACGCTGCCCCAGAACTTCTTCACGCTGGAAGGCGGCATGTATGGCTATGGGCGGGCCGCTTTCGGCATATCGCAAAAGCTCGGTTCGGGCAATTTGCTGTACGGCGGAGAAGTGTCTCACGATGACGGCCCATGGAAGCATCCGGATGGTTATACCAAGTTCAACGGCCTGCTGACTTACAGCCGGGGCGGAAGCGACCATGGTTTCAGCATCACCGCCCGCGGTTACCATGGAAAATGGGACTCGAGCGATCAGATCGCCGATAACGCCGTGCCTCTCGTCGGTTACTACGGCACACTGAACCCGGACGACGGCGGCAATTCACAGCGCTATAGCTTGCAGGCTGAATGGCATCGCCAGGGCGCAAACTCCGCGACGAAAATCATGGCCTACGGGTTTTATTATGATCTCGATTTATTCTCTGATTTCACTTACTACCTGACGGACCCCATTCACGGCGACCAGTTCGAACAGAAGGACCGGCGCTGGGTAACCGGGCTGGACGCGCGCCATACGATTTTCAGCCAATGGTCTGGCCGCAGGGTGGAAAACACGTTCGGCCTGCAGATCCGCAACGATTGGGTCAACAACGGCCTTTACCAGACGGAAGATCGCGTGCGCGTGGATAAAACCGATTCCGGCACCGGCGCCATTCTGCCGGCGACCACGGAAGCGGATCGCTTTACGGACACCTCAGTAGGTTTTTATGTGGAAAATAAAATCCAATGGGCCGACAAATTCCGCACTGTCGCGACCCTGCGCGGCGACGTGGGGCACGTTGACGCCACCAGCCTGGTTAGCCCCGCCAATTCGGGCACGGCGACCAAGGTGCTGCCCAGCCCAAAATTAAGTTTGATTTTCGGTCCGTGGTCCAAGACTGAGTTCTATGTACAGGGCGGATTCAGTTTTCACAGCAACGACGCGCGTGGCGCAACGCAAACAGTGGAACCTGTTTCGGGGGACAATCCTTACTTCAATACGCCCGTCTCAAGAATTCCGCTTCTGATCCCGACTAAAGGCGGAGAAGTCGGTGTGCGCACTCTGGCCGTCTCCCATCTGCAAAGCACAGTCTCGCTCTGGTATCTCCATAGTGATTCCGAACTGCAGCAGTCTGGCGACACGGGAGGCACCGTTGCTTCAAAACAGCCGAGCAACCGCTATGGCGTCGAGTGGGCGAACTACTACACGCCATGGGAATATTTGGCTCTGGATTTTGACCTTGCGAACTCCAAAGCAGTGTTTACCACGATCGACGAAGATGATGCTGCTCCGGATAGCCCGGGTGGCAGGCGGGTGCCCGAAGCGGTTGGCTTGGTCATTTCGTCGGGCATCACCCTGCACGATCTCAAAGGGTTTTTGGGGAGTCTGCGCCTGCGCTACTTTGGCCCGCGCGATTTGACATCTGATGGAATTTATCGCTCAAAGGCAACGGCGCTACTCAACGCCGAGGTCGGCCGTCAAATTACGAAGACCTTCCGCGTTTCGGTCGAATTATTGAATTTGCTGAATCGCCGCGATCACGACATTGACTACGCCTATACCTCCCAAATCACGCCGACAGCCACGCCGGAATTCACAGACGTTTTCCACCCTGTCGAACCGTTTCAGGTGCGAGTCGGGTTACATTACACTTTTGGTTTGAATCGGTAAGTTAGTTTTCAGAAGGTAAGTTCTACAGCAGGTCGCTGGCGGCAGTAATCGCCAACTGCGCGTGTTTGACACCCTTGATGGCTGCCAGTGCATCGGCGAACCGGCGCACCCCGGCCGAGGAGCCCCGCAGTGCGATCAGTTCCAGACAATTATCATGATCCAGGTGTACGTGCATCAAGGACACGATCAGTCCCGAGTGGGTGTGTTGCAGTTCCGTGAGTTTCTCCTCCAGCTGGCGGACATGGTGGTCATAGACCACTGTCAGCGAGCCGACTACCCGGCCGGTCGGCTTACTGGATGTCTCTCGCACCAGCTCTGCCCTGATCAGATCACGGAAGGCCTCCGACCGGTTGGTGTACCCTCGTTTTTCGATTAAGGAATCGAATTCGGCCAAAAGATCCGTGGCGATGGCAACGCCGATTCGGCTGAGCTCGGAGACAGGCATGATTCAACGCGCTACCACGCGAATAGCTTATCATGCCGCCCGGCCCGCTCGGCAATCAGCCGGAGGGCTCATCAGAAGCCTACCTCCCCGCGGGGATCACGCTTGCACCAGCCGCTTCCACGGCGTGCTCCAGCGCGTCGAGCGAGCCTGCGAAAAAGTGGTCCGCCGCCTCGATGAAGGTCAGCGTTTTGGGCTCCGAAAACCTCGCGAAGGCCTCTTCCAGTTGGACGCGCGGTCCGAATTCATCGTGCGTGCTTTGAATGAAAACCTTCGGCACTCCGCAGGTCTCGAGATACTCCACCGGTCCGAGGCGAGTTGGAAATCCCGCCGACAGCAGGAACTGCGCGCCCTCGATCGCACAACCCAGCCGCGTGATCACCCGCGAGCCGAAAGAGAATCCCGCGAGGCCGAAGGGCAATTCCGGGTAGCGCCCACGCAGCCATGTGAGCGCCGCGCGTGCATCTTCGATTTCGCCTTCCAGGTTGCCGTGCTCTCCGTGGCTGCGGCCCACACCGCGGAAATTGAAGCGCAGCACCACCATGCCGGACTTCCGCAGGCCGCGCGCCAGCCGGTAGACCACTTTGTTGTGCATGGTGCCGCCGTAAAGCGGATGAGGATGGCACACCAGCGCTGCCATCCGCGGTTCGCCGTGTTCCGGCTCTTCGAGTTGCGCTTCCAGCCGGCCCGCCGGACCTTCCAGGTCGTGCGATTCGATGCGCCTCGGCACGTTCAGTTCGTGCGGTAGTTGATGAACTGCATGTCGATGCCGAAATCGGATTCCCGCAGCAGCTTGATCACGGACTGCAGCACGTCGCGGTCGCGCCCTGCGACCCGCACGAAATCGCCCTGGATCGAGGCCTGCACCTTCAGCTTGCTGTCCTTGATCTATTTCACGATCTCGCGCGCCTTCTCGGTGGGGATCCCCTGCTGCAGCGTGACCTCCTGCCGCACGGTCGAACCTGCCGCCGGGATGATCTCTCCGTAACTCAGACCCTTCAGCGGCACCTGCCGTTTCACGAGCTTTCCCTGGAGAATGTCCATGACCGCCTTGAGCTTGAACTCGTCCTTGCTGGTCAGCAGGATTTTGTTTTCCTTTTCCTTCAGCTCGATATTCGAGTGTGAATCCTTCAGGTCGTAGCGCTGCTGAATCTCCTTTTGTGCCTGCTGAACGGCGTTCAGCACTTCGGGCAATTCGATCTTGGAGACTACGTCGAAACTGTTATCGGGCATAGATTGTCAGAGGGGCTTCGGTTCGGAACGATCCGGATCGCGCCCCAAATCCAATCCTAGTATGGATCCGCCGCGAAGACGAACGGGATTTACCCGACGTATCGGCTGAGCAGCCGGAGATGCAGGCGTGGGAAGACTCGGCCTGGCGGGCTCGAGCGCGACAGGCGCGGGTTCCGGTACGGACTTCTTGGTGTTGAGCGCCGCCAGGACGCGCCGGGTGATCTCGTCCACCATCTTTTCCATGGCGGCGTCGAGCGCCACCGTAACGGCCGCGCGCACCTGTTCCACGTCCACTACCGCGACAAAAGGCGCCGCCACTGCCGGAGCTTCGGAGGGAGCGGCCTTCTCCGCCTGCTGCTCTTTGTTCTCCCGTGCCTTGGCCGCTGCTTCCGCCAGAGGCTTGACCGCCGCCAGCAGCGCGCTTGCTTCGAACGGTTTCTTGAGGGTGCCGTCGGCCTCGACGCGGCGGGTGTGCTCGTCGTCCAAAGGCTCAAGCACCCCGGCCGTCAGAATCACCCGCACATGCCGATGGCGCGGGCTCATCTTGAGGTATTGGCAGATCTCGAAGCCGGTACGGCCAGGCATCACGGTATCGGCGAGCACTACGTCCGGGTCTACGTCGTCCAGGCGAATCAACGCCGAATCCGCATTGCTAACGGTAACGACCTCATACCCCTCTTCGGTGAGGATGCGTTCCCCCATCCGCTGGGCATGCGGGCTATCGTCTACCAGCAGAATCCGGCTCATTGCTTGGCCGCGGGCTGCGCCCCGGCCGATGCCGGCTGCGACTTGTCCGCTGCGTCCTGCTCCTTATCCTTGGACTTCTTGACCTTCGGCTTCTTTACCTTCTTCGGCTTCATCTGGTGATTCTGCGGCGGAGGCTCATTCGACTGCGCCTTCGCGGTCGTGGCGGTCGATGCGGTAACTCCGGTCCCGGTCGTCCCGTTTGCCGCTGTGCCACTGGCGGCTGCACCCGCCGCATTCATGCGGGCATCCGGGTTCTTATCGATCGCGGAAGAATCCGTGGGCACCGAAACGCCGACATCCGTCACGCCAGTCTGCCCGGCGGCAATCGCCGGTACGCTCACCGGGACGGTCGGCCGGAATCCGGTCATCTGCGGGCTGCCCGATTTGGCGGCCGTCGTCATATCCGGCTTCCCGCTAAACGGTCCCCATACCTTCCCGAGCGTGCTGCGGCTGGAGCGGTTTTCCTGCTCGTACTTCATCCGCGCGTACGCCACCGGGTCGGACTCCGGCACCGCCCGCTTCATCTCCTCGAGGCGCGCCTTCGCTTCTTCCACGTGCTCGCTCAGAGGGTAATCGCGAACGATCTTGGTGTAGGCGGCTACCTGCTGGTTCTCGAAGCGATCGCCCATATGCTGATAGTCGCCCGCCAGCTCCCACAGCGCGTCGTCAGCCTTGCTGTAGAGCGGGAACTGGTCGGAAAGCGCCTGCAGGCGATTCGCCGCGGCTGGGAAGCTTCCCTTGTGGCCGTAGAAGATGCCCACGCGGTATTCCTTGTCCGCCAGCACTTCCTGCACGTTGCGCAGCATCTGCTGCGCCTCGGGCGCGAACTTGCTGTTAGGAAACTGCACCAGCAACTGCCGGCATTCGTCTTCGGCGCGCAGCGCATGGGTCGGGTCGCGATCCGCCTTTTCCATCTCGTTGTACTGCATCTTGCAGATCTTTTCCTGCGCCTCGGCCGACTCTTCCATGTTCGGGTAGAACAGGATGAAGTCCTTGTACTCGGCTTCCGCCTGAGCAAAGCCATTGGCGCCGCCCTCGCGATACCATGAGTCGGCCACCGCGAGTTTGGCCTTGGCCAGATACTCGCTGGTGTCGTAGGTATTCATGAGGGTCTGCAGGATCAGCCGTCCGCGTTCGTACCGGCTGTGCTCGATTTCGCTGATCGCCTGGTCGAACAGCACTTTATCGGGCTGCTGCGTGTCTTTCGTGATGGGGTTATCGTACTTGTGACGGCGCAGGCCGCACCCCGCCAACAGCGCGGCGACCGCACCAACCATCACGATATTCCGAAGACCGTTTCGAACCATAGATTTCCCTATCTTTGTAACACTTCTCAGCACGGAACCGCGGTGGCGCTGTCCGCGATTTTTCTCATCTCCCGCACTGTCTCTTCCGGGTCCTGGCTGTGAAAGATGGCCGACCCTGTGACGATCCAGTCACACCCGGCACGAACCACTTCCGCGAGGTTATCCTTGTGGACCCCGCCATCGATCTCGATCGGCAGCGCCAAGTGCTTCTCTTTGCGCATCCGATCGAGCTGCCGAACCTTGTCCAGAACGTATGGAATCAGCTTTTGTCCGCCAAACCCCGGATTCACGCTCATCAGTAGCACGTAATCCGCCACTGCCAGCACCTCTTCGAGCACCGCCACCGGAGTCGCCGGATTGAGCACGATGCCCGCCATGGCACCGCCCTTGCGGATCAACTCCAGGGTGCCGTCCAGGTGGCGGCAGGCCTCGTAGTGCACCGAAACCGAATTCGCCCCGGCCTCCACGAAGTTGGTGACGTACCGCTCAGGCTCCTCGATCATCAGGTGGACGTCCAAATGGAGGTTGGTCGCCTTCCGTATGGATTCCACCACCGGGGGGCCGATCGTCAGGTTCGGCACGAAGTGCCCATCCATCACGTCCAGGTGCAGCATGGAGACGCCGCCGCGTTCGACGCGGGCGATCTCTTCGGCCAGCCGCGCGAAGTCCGCTGATAGGATTGAGGGAACAATTTCAATCATTTGCGGGCTCCCCCGATTTTATCACAGCGGCGAAGAAACCGTCTCCTTCGTCGCGGCCGGGAAGGCGCACAACGGTCTCGGTGATCCCTTCCGCAACCTCTTCATTTTCTTCCGGTTCGAGTGAGCAGGTGGAATAGACCAGCAGTCCTCCCGGCGCCAGCACCTCACGCGCATTGGCCAGGAGCGCCCTCTGCCGCCCCTGCAGGTCGGCCAGATCCTCCGGACGCAGCCGCCACTTGATCTCCGGATTCCGACCAAGGGTGCCGGTGCCGCTGCATGGGGCATCCACCAGGATCCGGTCGAACTTCCGGGCGAAGGGCAGCGGCCGGGTGCCATCCAGAACCACCAGGGCGGCAT
Organism: Terriglobia bacterium; assembly: GCA_963796675.1. Lineage (GTDB taxonomy): Bacteria > Acidobacteriota > Terriglobia > Bryobacterales > Bryobacteraceae > CAWCDJ01. Next base: position 114,643 of record CAWCMS010000002.1, on the reverse strand, counting down.
CGAGCTCCTTCAGGTGGACCAGGCGGTGGAAGTGGACGTCGCAGGCGACGCACCGCACGCCCGATTCGAGCGCCTGCGCCGTCTTATTCCCCGGGGCCGCGCACAGGTCGAGCAGCGTCTGCCCGGCCGAAAGCCCCAGCAGAGGCACGATCGACTGGGCGCCGATATCCTGGGTCCGACCGCCGCGCGTGTACTTGGCGGGTTCCTGAAGAGCCGCCCGCGCGATCCCGTGGGCGGTCTCGCGGCCGTAGTTTTCGGTCCATCGCGCGAGCAGCCACTCGGGGCACGAAAGTTCGACTTCCCGTGACGGCCACGCCACTGGATAGCGGTTGATATTCCGCAGGATCGCGTTCACCAGCCCGGCGGCCGACCGTTTCCGCGCGCGCTTCACCAGTTCGACGCTGTCCCCCACCGCCGCGTGCGGCGGTACCCGGTCGAGATGCCGGAGCTGGTAGATGCCCATCCGGAGCGCCGTCCGGACATCGGTGTCGAGCTTTTTCGAACTGGTGGCGCGGTCGATCAGGTAATCGAGCTGCGCCCGGTAGCGCAGCACGCCGAAGACGATTTCGGAGGCGAGCCCCGCATCACGGGAGCTGAAGTCCCGGGTGTACGACACCAGCAGGTCGGAGGCATACCCGCCGTCTTCCACCTTGCGGAGGATGTCGAACGCCGCGACACGCGCCGCGGCAATCACAAGGCGCAGGGGCGCGTCAGGGCGCCCTCGCCGAACCCCGCGCCTGCGGCGCGCGGGCAGGCCAGGAGGCCTACCCTACTTGTCAAAACAGCACCCGTGTGCGGATGGTGCCGGGCACCCGGTCGAGCTGCTTCCGCAAATCGGCGGCCGCCTCGAGATGCTCCATCTCCACGTCGATCACCACGTAGCCGATTTTCATGTTGGTCTGCAAATACTCGCCGGCCACGTTAATCGCGAGCTCGGAAAATACTTTGTTGATCCCGGACAGCACGCCCGGCTGGTTCCGATGAATATGCAGCAGGCGCTGCTTGCCGGGATGCTCAGGCAGCGATACCTCCGGGAAGTTCACCGCGCTCAGGGTCGACCCGTTGTTACTGTAGCGGATCAGCTTCTCGGCCACCTCGCCGCCGATGCTTTCCTGCGCCTCCTCCGTACTGCCGCCGATGTGCGGCGTCAGGATGACGTTTTCGAGCCCGCGCATCGGCGATACAAACTCTTCGCCCGCGCCCTTCGGTTCCTTGGGAAATACATCGATCGCCGCCCCGCCCAGGTGCCCTGACTGCAGCGCCCCGGCCAGCGCCTCGATATCCACCACCGTCCCTCGCGACGCGTTGATCAGGTGCGCGCCGGGCCGCATCTTGGCCAGTTGCCCGGCGCCGATCATCCGCTGCGTCTGGGGCGTCTCCGGCACATGCAGGCTCACCACATCGGCCGTCTCGAGCAGCGCATCGAGCGATGGCACAGCCCGCGCGTTGCCGAGCGCCAGCTTCATTTCGATGTCGTAGAAGATCACCTGCATACCGAGCGCCTCGGCCAGCACGCTCAACTGCGAGCCGATATGGCCATAGCCGACGATCCCCAGGCAGCGGCCGCGCGCTTCGCGTGACCCCGTGGCCGTCTTCAGCCACACGCCCGATTGCGCCTTCGTGCTGCGGTGTGGAATCCCGCGCAGCAACAGGATCGCCTCGGCCAGCACCAGTTCCGCCACGCTCCGCGTATTCGAAAACGGCGCGTTGAACACGGGGACCCCGCGCACCTCGGCCGCCGCCAGATCGATCTGGTTGACTCCGATGCAGAACGCGCCGACTCCCACCAGTTTCTGCGCGTGTTCGAAAAACCGTTCCGTCAAGCGGGTGCCGGACCGGATTCCGATAAAGAACGCATCGCGCGCCGCCTCGATCAATTCACTCTCCGGCAGCGACTTCGGATGAGATTCGATGTTGTGATACCCGTCTTTGTGGAACGAATCCACGGCGCTGGGGTGAATTCCTTCCAGCAGCAGAATCTTAATCTTGTCCTTATCAAGAGAAGTAGGCGTCATGAGACCGTCTCTACCATCATACGAACAGGGCGGGCGCCGGAGCGGGCATTCTATAATTAAAGAAGTGGAGCTCGAAAAAGTACTTCTGCACAAGGTGGGGGAAGCCATACACCGCTTCCGCATGATTCGCGACGGCGATCGTGTGGCCGTGGCAGTTTCCGGAGGCAAGGATTCGGCCACGCTGCTTGAAGTCCTTCTCCTGCTGCAGAAGCGCGCGCCCATCAATTTTTCCGTCTGCGCGTTCACCGTCGAACAGGGCAAGTTTCTCAGTTCGATCGAGCCCATGGGCGAGTATCTGCGAGGGCGCGGCATCCCGTGGACCTACTTCCGCGACCAGCCATCGCTCGACCTTCTCGAAGAGCAGCCGGACCATGGCTGCGATCTCTGTAGCCGCTACCGGCGGCGCGCGGTCTACGAGGTGGTCCATGGCCTCGAAGCCAACGTCATCGCTTTCGGCCATACCGCCGACGATTTTTGCGAGGCGCTATTCCGCAACACCATGTTCACCGGAAAGCTGAGCGCACTGCCCCCGGTCACGATGTCGCGCAATGGCGACTTTCGCCTGATCCGGCCATTGGTGTTCGTTACCGAAGACCTGACGCGCGCTTATGCGGAAGCACTCGGCATGCCCGTGGTGCCCTGCGGGTGCTCCCAGAAGACCGGCACCGTGCGGCGCTCGCTGCGCGATATCTTCGCCGAACTCGAAGTGGAATATCCCCATCTGAAGGAGAACATTCTCTCCGCGATGGGAAATGTGGACCCCAGCCGGCTACTCGATCCGCGTCTTCTGAATTTCGAAAGCGGCGGAACCGAAACCCGGGAACGCGAAATCTTTCCGATCATGAGCGACCAGAACGCGATTTGACCGTGTTCGGGAAACCGAATACCATGAGGTTCTCGCTCAACCGAATCTAGTAATTATGAGATTGCTCCCACGCGAAGAGAAGTTTTATCACCTGTTCCATAAACAGGTGGAAATTATCTCCGAGGCGGCCAGACTCCTGCTCGATGGAGTGCAACACGGCAACTCCCGCATGGCGGGAGCCGCAACTGAGATCAACGTCCTCGAACACAAGGGCGATGAAGTGATCCATGAAATCTTCACGCGCCTGAACCAGACCTTTATCACCCCGATCGACCCCGAGGACATCCACAACATCTCCTCCGCGCTCGACGACGTGCTCGACGGCATCGAAGATACCGCTCACCGCCTGGTTTCCTATCGCATCGATCCGATTCCTCCCTTGGTGATCACGCTCGCCGAAATCGTCTACAGCTGCGGCAAGTCCCTGCGCGCCGCCATCGAGGCCATGGAAAAGAACGGGCCGACGATGGATCACTGCATCGAAATCAACCGGCTCGAAAACGAAGCCGACCGTATCGGCCGAAGCGCCGTGGTCGACCTGTTCAATAAGGAAAAAGATCCGATCACACTGATCAAGCTGAAAGAAGTCTATGAGTTCTTCGAGGCCACCATCGACAGTTGCGAAGATGTGGCCGACGTTCTGCAGAACGTCGTAGTGAAGAACAGCTAGGCGATGTCGACCTTCGAACTGGCAATCCTCATCATCGCCATCGCCCTCGTTTTCGATTACATCAATGGCTTTCACGATGCCGCGAACTCCATCGCCACCATCGTCGCCACCCGCGTTCTAACCCCGTTTCAGGCGGTGGTGTGGGCCGCCTTTTTCAATTTCGCGGCGGCGTTTATATTCGGCACCGCCGTGGCCAGGACCGTGGGACAGGGGTTCGTCGACCTGAGCCTGGTCACCCCTTACGTGATTCTCGCCGGTCTGGTCGGCGCGATTGCCTGGGACCTCATTACGTGGTGGCTCGGCCTGCCGACCAGCTCTTCGCACGCCCTGATCGGCGGTTACGCGGGGGCAGCAATTGCGCGCGTCGGCCTGCTGCGCGGCCCGGCCCACAGCTTCGAGGCCCTGAACCTCTCGCACGGAGGCCAGTGGTCGCTTACCCTGATCTTCATCTTCCTCGCCCCCCTGATCGGACTGATCTCGGCGTATGTCCTGATGACGGCGGTGTACTGGCTCTTCCGCAAATCCAGCCCATCGAAGATGGACCTCTATTTTCGCAAGCTGCAGCTGCTCTCGGCCGCATCCTTCAGCCTTTCCCACGGCTCGAACGATGCGCAGAAGACGGCGGGCGTGATCGCCGGCGTCCTGTACACCTCGCATTACCTGAATAAGTTCGAGATTCCGGCATGGGTGCTGATGGCGGCCTACTCCGCGATCGCGCTCGGCACCTTGAGCGGCGGATGGCGGATCATCCGCACCATGGGGGGCCGTCTGACCCGGCTGAAACCGCGGAGCGGCTTCTGCGCAGAAACCGGCGCGGCAATCTCGGTACTCTTCGCGACTCATCTTGGCCTGCCGGTCTCCACGACCCACGCGATCGCCGGAGCCATCGCCGGAGTGGGCAGCATCCACCGCATGAAGGCCGTGCGTTGGGGAATCGCTGCGAACATCCTGTGGGCCTGGGTCCTGACGATCCCCGCCGCGGCGATCATGGCCTGGTTCACCTACATGGGTCTGCACCTTTTCATCGGCTAACGGCCCGGCGCCCGACTGTTCCGGAAGACCGCGTGCAAGTGGTACTTCTCTCGAGGCAATCATGTTCAAGGTCGTCACGGTATCGAGGGAATACGGAAGCGGCGGAGCGGCGATCGCCCGCCAGGTTGCGGAAAAGCTGCGCTGGAAGCTGCTCGATCGCGAAATTATCGAGGCGGTCGCGAATACCGCCCATGTCGATCCCGAAACCGCCACGCGTTATGACGAGCATGTCGACCCGTGGTGGAGGCGATTTCACCGGGAAGGATTGCGTAGCATGGCCGTCGAGGCCGGTATCGCACCTGGCGAGGCACAGTTCTTCGACGCCCAGGCTATGGCGGAGATGTCCAAAGAGATCATGCGCAACGCCGCGGCCACGGGCGAATGCGTGATCGTGGGACGGGGTGCGCAATGTGCCCTGCACGATCGCAAGGACGTCCTGCACGTCTTCGTTTATGCGCCCTGGGAATCGCGCGCGGAGCGCGTCCGCGCCCGGGTCGGTGACCGCCGCGACCTTGACGACCTGATCCGCTCCACCGACCAGGAACGCGGCAGCTATGTGCGGACCTACTACGGTTGCGACTGGCTCGACCCGCACCTGTACGACATGATGCTCAGCTCGAAATTCGGGACCGAGGCGGCCGCCTCAATCATCGCCGGCGCCATTCTGGAAAACGGCCAGCACTAACGCGTCTGTAGTGCCGATTTTCGGCATTCGACTCGGCAAATGCCAACGTTCGGCAGTGATTCCCACATTTTGCCGGCGTCAACTGCCGACTCGGACGTCTGGCTGTTACCATGATGAATGTGCAGATTTCGGAGTTAGAGATCTACAAAGCACTGTTCGATCTCTCGCAATCGCTGGCCGGGCAGGGCGATCTCGAAACCTTGTGTAACGCGCTGGCGAATTCGCTCCGCCGGGTGGTCTCTTTCGACTCCCTGGGCGTCCTCCTGCATGACGCCTTGCACAATCAATTGAAGCTGCACGCCATCAGCGCGCAACACTCGCAAGGCCCTGCCGAAATCGTCCTGCCCGCCGATGGCGATCACGTGGGTGCCCGGGTGTGGCGCGAGCAGCAACCGGTGGTGGTGTCGCCCTTCGAGGAACGGCTCGGCGCCGAAGAGATCAGCCGGGAGGCGATCAGCCAGGGCGTGCAGGCGTTGGCGCTGGTGCCGCTATCGAATGGCGATCGACGCCTGGGCATTCTCGGCTTCGGATTCACCGAGCCGCTGCAACCGGAGGAACCGGCGCTTTCGTTCCTGCAGCGGGTCGCCTCGGAGTTCGCCGTGGCGGTGGACGGCTACCTCACGCGGTGCGCGCTGCAACAGGAACGCGACCGCATGCAGGTGCTGTTCGAAATCACCAACTCGCTGGTTTCGAAGCTGCCCGAAGAAGAACTCTTCTCAGCCATTTCGGACCAGCTCAGCCGCGTGGTGGCGCACGATTTCGCGGCAGTGACCCTGCTCGACAAAGATACCGGTGAAGTCCGCCTGAGCGCGCTGCACTCGCGTGCCGGCGTCGAATTCCAGCCGGAAGAGACATCCGCCCGTCCGGAGGGCCTGCCCATCGGTGAAGCCCTGGCCTCCGGCAAACCGGTCGTCACTTCCGGCATCGATTGCGAACGCTTCCCTTCCCCGATCTACCGCCAGTACGCCGATCTGGGCTTTCGGTCGGGCTGCTCGATTCCCTTTTTTGGCGGCAGCGGACTGCGCGGCGCTCTCGAACTGGCCCGCCGCAGCGAAGAGCCGTTTACGAACGCCGAAGTGGACCTGCTGGTACAGGTGGCCCATCAGTGTGCGATCGCCATCGAGAACTCGCTCGCCTACCGCCAGTTATCCGAACTCAAGGACAAGATCGCCAGCGAGAAGCTCTACCTCGAAGACGAAATCCGTTTCGACCAGAACATCGGCAACATGATCGGCGAGAGCCCGGCTTTCCAGACCGTGCTGCGCAGCGTGCAGGTGGTGGCCCCGACGGATGCCACCGTTCTGATTCAAGGCGAAACGGGCACCGGCAAGGAACTGGTGGCGCGCGCCATACACGACCTGAGCGCACGCAGCAAACGCTCGTTCATCAAGGTGAACTGCGCGGCGATTCCGGCCACGCTGCTCGAAAGCGAACTTTTCGGCCACGAGAAGGGCTCGTTCACGGGCGCCTTCGCCCAGAAGATCGGCCGCTTCGAACTGGCGCACCAGGGAACCCTGTTCCTCGACGAGATCGGCGAGATTCCGCTGGAACTGCAATCGAAACTGCTGCGCGCCATCCAGGAGCAGGAACTGGAGCGCCTGGGCGGGAACCGTACCATCCGCGTGGATGTCCGTTTCGTTGCCGCCACCAACCGCAACCTGAAACAGATGGTGGAAGAAGGCAAGTTTCGCAGCGACCTCTATTACCGCCTGCACGTCTTTCCGCTCGACGTACCGCCGCTGCGCGAACGCACGGAGGATATCCCCCTGCTCATCCGTTATTTCACCCAGAAGCACGCCAAACGGATGAACCGGCCAGTCGAAGAGATTCCCGCCGCCGTGATGGAGGCCTTGACGCGATACGAGTGGCCGGGCAATATCCGCGAGCTGCAAAACGTGATCGAGCGTTCCGTGATCCTGAGCACGGGCCGCGTGTTGCAGGTAGCGATGCCGGAATTGGCCGCGTCCGCCCCTGCATTCAGCCGCCGCCGGCTCGACGATGGCGCGGAACGCTCGCGCATCCTCCACGCACTGCAGGAAGCCGGCGGTAAGGTGGCCGGCACCGATGGAGCCGCGGCGCGACTCGGCCTGCGGCGGACTACGCTGCAATCGCGCATGAAGAAGTTCCGCATCGAGCGGCAATACCGCTGACGATCCCTCCGCCGAACTTCGTCACTTGGCTTCGGCGATTGCAGATATTCGGCACTGATTACCCTGAACCGCACGCACGTCAGCCGACATCCCTTTGGCGCGCAACGTGCAGATGCTTCCACTCCGGAAACTATTGCATGGATCAAAACAAAATTGACGCCACGCTCGACGGGCTGGCCCGCGACATGGTGGCGGCCATCGAAGGCATTCTGACCCGATTGACCGCGGCGTCCCCCATCGAAGCGATCGGTGCGGACATTCCCCTAACGTTTCACGAAGTGCGAGCCGTCAAGGCGATTCCTCCCACGGGGTCGGTCAGCATGAGCGCGCTCGCCAGTTCCATTGGGATTTCGCTGCCGGCGGCCACGCACCTGGTCGACCGCTTGGTAGCGAAAGGGGTCGCGGCGCGGTTTCGGCCGGACGATGACCGGCGGCGGGTTCTGGTCGCTTTCACCGAACCGGCCAGGATCCGCCGGCAGGCGCTCTTCGAACACCACGTGCAACTGCTGCAAGGCATCCTCGGCCCACTCGGCGCGCCCGAGCGGGAACGGATGGTCCAGGCTTTCCGGGAGATCGCCCGGCTGATGCAGCCACCCGCGTCGCATCGCGGCGAACCCTCTTCCACTTACCAGCAAGAACAAGGAGTCAATGCGAATCATGTCGTTTCCTAAGCGGCTGCGGTACCTTGTAGCGGCCGGACCGGTTCTGGCGGCCCTGCTTGCGTCCGGTTGCAAATCGAAGGCGTCCGCTCCTCCGGCAGTCATGCCCGAGGTCGGAGTGGTCACGCTGCAGCCCGAGCGTCTGGTGCTGACCACGGAACTGCCCGGCCGCACGTCCGCTTATCTGGTCGCGGAGATCCGCCCGCAAGTCAACGGACTGATCCAGAAGCGGCTCTTCGAGGAAGGCGCCTATGTCAAAACGGGCGACCTGCTCTACCAGATCGATCCAGCGCCTTATCAGGCAGCGTTCCATCAGGCCAAGGCGGCGGTCGCCACTTCAGAAGCCGACATGGCGACGGCGGAAGCCGATCTCGCCACGGCCGAGGCCAATCTCCCCGCCCTCGAATCTCGCGCGGAGCGCCTTAAAGGGCTCGCCGCCATCCACGCCGCCGGGCAGCAGGATGCCGACGACGCAGCCGCGGCACTGAAGCAGGCCGAAGCCACCATCGGATCGCGCAAGGCCTCGATCGGCGCACGCAAGACCACCATCGAAGCCAACCGCGCCGCGCTCGAGAGCGCCGGCATCAGCCTTTCCTACACGCCCATCAAGGCGCCCATCTCCGGACGCATCGGCAGGTCCACCATCACGGTCGGCGCGTTGGCCACCGCATACCAGGCTACGCCGCTGGCGGTGATCCAGCAGATCGACCCGATTTACGTGGACGTGGTGCAGGCAAACGCCGACCTCCTTCGGCTGCGCAGCGGTCTGACCAGCGGACGCCTCAAACAGAGCGGTTCGCCGCAGCGCAAAGTGCGGCTCCTGCTCGAAGACGGCACCGCCTATCCGCTCGCGGGCGCGCTGCAATTCCGCGACGTCACCGTGGATCCGACCACCGGTTCGGTCAGTTTGCGGCTGGTCTTCCCGAACCCGCACGAAATCCTGCTGCCCGGCGTGTTCGTGCGGGCGGTAGTGGAAGAAGGCGTCGTAGAGAACGCCATCCTGGCGCCGCAGCAGGGCGTCAGCCGCGATCTCAAAGGCAAGCCGGTGGCCCTGGTCGTGAACCAGCAGGGCAAGGTGGAACAGCGCGCCCTCACGGTGGATCGCGCCATCGGCGACCGCTGGCTGGTCACGGGTGGGCTGGGCTCAGGCGACCGCGTCATCGTAGAAGGGACCGACCGCGTGCGTCCGGGCATGACCGTCCGGGCGCAGCCGCTCGCGCCCAAACCGGCCGCGCAGGGAGACAGCCATGTCTAGGTTCTTCCTCGACCGGCCGGTCTTCGCCTGGGTGATCGCCATCGCCATCATGGTACTTGGCGGACTGGCCATCCACACTCTCCCGATCTCGCAATATCCGGCCATCGCTCCGCCCTCGATCGCCATCACCGCGAGCTATCCCGGCGCTGCGGCGGAGACGGTGGAGAACAGCGTGACCCAGATCATCGAGCAGAAGATGACCGGGTTCGACAACCTGCTCTACATGGCCTCGACGAGCGATTCCTCGGGCTCGGCGCGCATCGAGCTCACTTTCAAGGCAGGCACCGACCCGGATCTCGCCTGGGCGCAGGTGCAGAATAAATTGCAACTGGCCACGGCCAGCCTGCCCGAGGTCGTACAGCGTCTCGGAATTCAAGTCAGCAAGTCCACCCGCAACTACCTGATCATCATCGGCCTCATCTCCGAAGACGGGAGCATGGACGAGTACGACCTGCGGGACTATGCGCAATCCAGCCTGGAGAACGTGCTGGCGCGGGTGCCCGGCGTGGGCGAGGTCGACAACTTCGGCAGCCAGTATTCGATGCGCATCTGGCTCAACCCGCAGAAACTGACCGATTACGGCATGACGGTCGACGATGTCACGGCGGCACTCAGGTCCTACAACGTGGAAGTTTCCGCCGGACAATTCGGCGGCGCGCCCGCAGTTCCCGGCCAGCGATTGAATGCGGCCATCATCGTGCAAAACCTGCTCAAAACGCCCGAGGAGTTTGCCTCGGTTCCGGTGCGCACCAATGCGGACGGCTCGGTCGTGCGGGTCAAGGATATCGGACGCGCGGAACTCGGCACCGAGGTCTACGACGTCTCGGTCAACTACAACGGCAAGCCCTCGACTGCGCTAGCCATCCGCCAGGCGGCGGGCGCCAATGCGCTCGATACGGCCAATGCCATCCGCGCGCGCCTGCAGCAGATGAGCGCCTACTTCCCGCACGGCCTGAAGGTCATCTATCCGTACGACACTACGCCGTTCACGGTGGTCGCCATCCGGGAAGTGGTCAAGACCCTGTTCGAAGCGATCCTGCTGGTGTTCGTGATCATGTGGCTGTTCATGGGAAATATCCGCGCGACCCTGATCCCCACGATCGCGGTGCCGGTGGTGCTGCTGGGGACGTTCGCCGTCCTGGGGATGGCCGGGTACTCCATCAACATGCTGACCATGTTCGCGATGGTGCTCTCGATCGGTCTGCTGGTGGACGACGCCATCGTGGTGGTGGAAAACGTGGAGCGCATCATGAGCGAGGAAGGGCTCTCCCCGCGGGAAGCCACCGCGAAATCGATGGACCAGATCACCAGCGCGCTGGTCGGCATCGGACTGGTGCTCTCCGCGGTGTTTGGACCGATGGCCTTCTTCGCCGGCTCGACGGGCGTGATCTACCGCCAATTTTCCGTCACCATCATCGCCTCCATGCTGCTTTCGGTGCTGGTGGCGTTGATCCTGACGCCGGTGCTGTGCGCCTCCCTGCTCAAGCCGGTAGTGGCCGGGCATGAGACCGCGGAGAGCGCCCTTCCGATCTTGCGGCCGTTCCTGCTGGCGTTCGATCGCGCTTTCTACTGGGTCAGGACGCGGTATGTCGGAGTGGTCGGACATTCCATCGCGAAGAAGGCCCGCTACGTGGCGGCGTACGTCGTGCTGGTGGTGGCGATCGGCGCCCTGTTTGTGCGGCTGCCTACCGGCTACCTGCCGGATGAAGACCAGGGCACCCTGCTGGCGCAGATCCAGACACCCACGGGTGCAACCCTGGAGCAGACCAAGGCGGTGGCCGACCAGGTGCGGCAGTACTTCCAGGCCAACGAGAAAGACGCCGTGGAATCGTCCATGGCGATCACCGGCTTCGGGTTTGCCGGCCGCGCGCAGAACATGAGCATGGTCTTTATCCGAATGAAGGATTGGGACCTGCGGAAACGTCCGGACCTGAAGGTGAGCGCGGTTGCCGCCAGGGCCATGGGAGCCTTTTCGAAAATTCGCGGCGGCATCGTGTACGCGTTCATTCCGCCACCGGTCAGCGAACTCGGCAACGCCACGGGCTTCGACTATGAACTGGTCGACTACGGCGGCCTTGGCCATGCGCGGTTGACTGCATCCCGCAACCAGCTTCTGGGCCTGGCGGCGAGGGATCCGCGCCTGACACAACTCCGTCCCAACGGGCTGGATGACGTGCCGGAATACCGCGTGGATGTGGACTGGCAGCGCGCCGGCGCCCTCGGTGTTCCGATCGGCACGATCCATGACACCATCTCGACGGCCTTCGGCAGCGGCTACGTCAACGACTTTATCCAGGGCGGCCGTGTGAAGCGAGTCTATGCGCAGGCGGACGCGCCGTTCCGTATGCTGCCCGGCGACCTGGACCGGCTCTACGTCAGAAATAACGCGAACAAGGTGGTCCCCTACCAGGCCTTTGCCGCGGGCCACTGGACCACCGGCTCTCCACGACTCGAACGGTTCAACGGCTTCGCCTCGATGAACATCTGGGGACAGCCTTCGCCGGGGACCAGCAGCGGCCAGGCGATGAAAGCGATGGAAGAGATCACCGGCAAACTACCCAGCGGCGTCGGCTTTGACTGGAACGGCCTTTCCTACCAGGAAAGGATCGCCACTTCGCAGGGGCCGATCCTCTATGCGTTCTCCGTGCTGGTGATTTTTCTCTGCGTGGCGGCGCTCTATGAAAGCTGGACGATTCCGATGGTCAACCTGCTGATGCTGCCGCTGGGCGTCTTCGGCGCGCTGGCCGCGACGACGCTGCGCGGCCTGCCTAACGATGTTTACTTTCAGATCGGCTTCCTGACCACCATGGGGCTTTCGACCAAGAACGCCATCCTGATCATCCAATTCATCAAGGACCAGATGCGGCAGGGGCAGGGACTGGTCGATGCCACGCTGGCGGCGGTGCGGATCCGCTTCCGGCCCGTCATGATGACGTCGCTCGCCTTCTTCTTCGGAACGCTGCCGCTGGCGCTGGCCAGGGGCGCCGGAGCGGGCGCGATGAACGGCATCGGTACCGCGGTCACGGGAGGCATGCTTTCCGCCACCCTGATCGACCTGATCTTCATTCCGATGTTCTTCGTACTGATCTCGCAGATATTCGGGAAGAAGAGCGATCGGGCCACTTCCGCGGAGGTGAACTAAGATGAACCGCATCCGATTCCGATTCGCCGTGCTGCCGGCCGCCCTGCTTTTGCTGGGCGGCTGCTCGCTGACTCCGAAATACAGCCGGCCCGAAGCGCCGGTGCCCCCCGCATGGAATGGCGGGCAGCAGGTGCAAGTGCAAGCCGGCGCGCCCGACGTGGCCGGCCTCCAGTGGCAGGACTTCTTTACCGACGCCAGGCTGCGCGAGGTCATCCAACTCGCGCTCCACAACAATCGCGATTTGCGGGTGGCCGCGCTGAATGTCGAAAGGGTGCAGGCACTCTACCGGATACAGCGGGCCCAACAGTACCCCACGATCGGAGCATCCGCCGGCGGCGAATTCTACCGGGTTTCGCCGTCGCTCGCCTCCAATAGTCAACCCTACACCTACGGGCAGTACACGCTGAGCCTGGGCGCGACCTCCTGGGAACCGGACTTCTTCGGCCTCATCCGCAGCTTGAAGAGCGAGGCGCTGGAGCAGTTCCTGGCCACGGAGCAGGCGCGCTCGGCTTCGCAGATCTCGCTGATTGCCGAAGTGGCCGCAAGCTACCTCGGCATGGGCGCCGACCGCGACAGCCTGCGCCTGGCGGAGGCGACTCTCGCCGCGCAAAAAGACACCTACGAGCTGATCCGGCACACACGCGATCTGGGCATGGCCTCGGACGTGGAAGTGACGCAGGCGCGCAGCCAGGTGGAGGCCGCACAGGTGGACATCGCCCGCTACACCGGGCAGTTGAAGCTCGACGAAAATGCGCTCAATCTGCTGGCGGGCGCTCCGGTTCCCGCCAACCTGCTGCCCGAAGGGCTCGGCTCCGACCAGGCGTTGAAGGAGATCTTCGAGGGCGTTCCCTCCGCAGTGCTGCTGCGGCGGCCGGACATCCTGATGGCGGAACACCAGTTGAAGGCCGCGAATGCGAATATCGGAGCCGCGCGAGCATCGTACTTTCCGCAGATCTCGCTGACGGCGGGAGGCGGTCTCCTCAGCGGCAGCCTTACCGACCTGTTCAAGCTGGGCTCGCGAAGCTGGACGTTCGTCCCCCAGCTAACGGTGCCGATCTTTGACTACGGCACGCGCAAGGCGAACGTGAAGGTGGCACAGGTGCAGCGGGAGACCGCCATCGCGGAATACGAAAAATCCATCCAGACGGCGTTCCGCGAGGTGAGCGATTCGCTGAGCCAGCGCACATGGCTGTTGGAGCAGCAGAATGCCCAGCAGTCGCTGGTGAAGACGCTCGATGAAACTTACCGGCTTTCCGATGCCCGCTATCGTGCCGGGATGGACAGCTACTTGAACGTCCTGGTGGCGCAGCGGTCTCTCTACGGCGGCCAGCAGGTGCTGGTCAGCCTGCGGGAGGCGCGGTTGGTCAACCTGGTGGCGTTATATAAGGTTCTGGGCGGCGGCGCGTAACCCCGGCCCCTCACATCTGCGTTTGTACCGGACGCGCGCACATATATAATGGGCTGGTTCCACAGGAGCCGCCCTTGAGCCGATCCACGACGAAAGCTGTTCTGAAGGACGTGCAGTTCTGGATACCCGTCGCCGTGTTAGTGGTGGGAATCGCGGTACTGATGGTGGTGCGATGAGCGCCGCCGCGAAGCCGGACCTCTCGAGCCGGTCCTTACACCGCCTGGGGGTCATGTGCGGACTCGGCGCCGGCGCGTGGCTGGGAACCGCCGAAGCGCCCACCAAGCTCGTTACGGTCGGATTCTCGCCGTTCCTGATCTCACTCGGCATGGTGGCCGGCGTCTTCGTCGCGCGCTGGACGGTGCCGATGCTTCTTAAAGGCACCGGCTACGTGATGGACGACCTGCGCGAAAAGAAGCACCTGATCGTGTGGGCCATCCTGGCCGGAATGCTGTGGGCGGTCGCCAATACACTTACGGTCTTCGCCATCCGGAATGTGGGACTTTCGATCGCCTTCCCGCTATGGAATACGAATAGCCTGGTCGGTCTGCTTTGGGGCTGGCTGCTGTTCAACGAACTGCGTAACGCGGGCACCCGCCAGTGGTTGAAAGTCTTGGGCGGCGCCGCGGCCATCGTGGTCGGCGCCTGCGTGCTGGCTTACGCGACGACGTCACATGCCGGAGGCGAGGCGCATCACCAGGCCGCCACGCTGGGGATCATAGCCGCGCTCGGCGCGGGCGCCCTTTGGGGCACCATGTACATCCCGTATCGCAAGGCATATATCAGCGGGATGAATCCACTTTCCTTCGTGACTGTCTTTACCTTCGGCGAGTTAAGCACGGTGCTTGCCCTGGCGCTGATCTTTGGCGGTGGATTCTCGCAGGTCTCGGCCGACTTAGTCCGAGCGCGCCCGGCGCTGTTCTGGCTCTTCCTGGGAGGCTTCTGCTGGGTGATCGGCGACCTCTTCCAGCAATACGCGGCCAAGTACATCGGGATCGGCCGCGGCATCCCGCTCTCCAATACCAACCAACTCTGGGGACTGGCGTGGGGAGTGCTGGTGTTCGGCGAACTGCACGGCCTCGATTCCACTTCGAGGATCCTGGTGGTGGCGGGATCGCTGGTGATGATCGCCGGAGCGACCGCTATCAGCTTCGCCGAGGCTCCGGAGCAGGAGCAGTCTTCATGGCAGCGGGCCATGCGGCGCGAATGCGATCTCTACGGGCTCGACCCGGTCCGCGTGTCGGCAACGCTGCGCGGAGAAGATCCGCTCTCGCAAAGCCGCAAGGGCGGCCGCAGGCCCTGGGAATGGCTCATCATTGCCGCCGCGATCGGGCTTTTCATATGGCTGGGATCGGGCGCCGAAAAGCAGTCGATCGCCATTAATCCGGTATGGATGGCGCTGCTGATCGGGGCCAGTCTGGTCTTCCTGGCAGTCTGCGGAACCCTGCTTTGGAAGCGCACGCGTTTCTCCTAGGCGTGTGGTAGACTCAGTGTTCCGTATCCGAAACCACGTAGTATTCAGGAGCATTTTGCGTGAAACTCGCGGCGGTTGATTACTTCATCCTCGCGCTGTATTTCGCCTTTGTTTTAGGCATCGGCTGGAGACTTCGGAAGAAGATTTCCACCAGTGGCGACTTCCTTCTTTCCAGCCACGGCGTACCCGTCTGGATCACCAGTCTCGCCTTCATCGCAGCCAACCTGGGCGCGCAGGAACTGATCGGCATGTCGGCTTCCGGGGCGAAGTACGGGATCATGACAGCCCACTTCTACTGGATCGGCGCCATCCCGGCCATCATTTTCATGGGCCTGTTTATGATGCCGTTCTATTACGGCAGCAAAGCCCGTTCGGTGCCCGAGTATCTGAAGATGCGGTACGACGAGAAGACCCGCGCGTACAACGCCTTCAGCTTCGCGGTGATGACCATCTTCTCTTCGGGCATTTCGATGTACGCCCTGGGGCTGCTCCTGAAACTGGTGCTGGGATGGGACTTCACGACCTCGGTGCTGGCCTCGGCGGTCATCGTCCTGATCTACACTTTCCTCGGGGGCCTGACCAGCGCGATCTACAACGAGGTGCTCCAATTCCTGCTGATCGTAGCGGGCTTCACGCCACTCGCGATCCTTTCCGTAACGAAGGCAGGCGGCTGGAGCGGTATTTCGCACCGGCTAAGCGCCATGACGCTGACCACCGGCCAGTCCGGCGCGGTGATGACTCACGCATGGGGCTACATGGGTAACGCCGGCCAGAACCCGATGGGCGTAGAAATCTTCGGTATGGTCGCGGGACTCGGCTTCGTTTTGTCTTTCGGTTACTGGTGCACGAACTTCCTGGTGGTCCAACGCGCCATGGCGGCGCGATCGATGTCGGAAGCGCGGCTCACTCCGATCATCGGCACCTTCCCCAAGATGCTGCTGCCGTTCATCGTCATCCTGCCCGGCATCGCAGCCCTGGCACTGTCGCACATGAACCTGGGCTACAGTCTGCCGTTGAAGCCCGATGGCGGTCCGGATTACGACCAGGTGATCACGACCCTGATGGCCAAGTTCTATCCGGCCGGATTGCTCGGCGTCGGCCTCACCGGCCTGATGGCGTCGTTCATGTCCGGCATGGCGGGCAACGTGACGGCCTTCAACACCGTCTGGACCTACGACATCTACCAGAGCTACATCAAGAAGGGCGCTCCCGACCGTCATTATCTGAACGTCGGCCGCGCGACCACGGTGGTCGGCGTCGTGCTCTCGATTGGCGCGGCCTACCTGGCGCAGCATTACAACAACATCATGGACCTGCTGCAGCTGGTCTTCGGGTTCGTGAATGCTCCGCTGTTTGCGACCTTCCTGCTCGGCATGTTCTGGAAGCGCTCCACCGGCCACGGCGCCTTCAGCGGACTGGTCGCGGGAACGGTAGCGGCGACGGCGACCTGGGGTCTCACGATCGCGGAAGGCAAGGGCGGCGTCTTCGGCGTCATCCACACTTTCCCCTCGGTCATGGCGCAGAATTTCTGGATCGCCATCATGGCGTTCACCACCTGCCTGGTGGTGAGCGTGCTGGTGAGTCTGGTCACCGCGCCTCGCAAGGAGAAGGATCTCGAAGGGCTGGTATACGGCCTGACGAAGATCCCGCACGATGCGAGCGCAAAATGGTATCAGCGGCCGGCCCCGCTCGCGCTGGTGGCATCCGCTGTGGTCATCCTATTGAACATCTGGTTCGCCTGATATGTTGGACTTGAGAGTGCCTTCGGGCTGGTTTTTCGCGATTCTCGGCTTGATCCTGCTGGGGATGGGAATCTTCGCGCCGGATATGCGCGCGCAACTGAC
Source organism: Terriglobia bacterium (assembly GCA_963796675.1). Taxonomy (GTDB): domain Bacteria; phylum Acidobacteriota; class Terriglobia; order Bryobacterales; family Bryobacteraceae; genus CAWCDJ01. The sequence goes on along the minus strand of CAWCMS010000002.1, from coordinate 97,447 downwards.
CGAATCGAACGTGAACCTCTACAGCGGGATCGCCATGTTGCTGTTCGGCGCCTTCCTGCTGCTGATGGCGCGGTTCGGATCGCGTACTTGAGATGATCGACGAATTTCGTAGCCGCTACGGCCACGCCGATGGCCTGCGGATTTTTCGTGCGCCCGGGCGGGTCAATCTGATCGGCGAGCACACCGATTACAACCTGGGGTTCGTCTGCCCGGTCGCGCTCGATCTGGCGACCTTCGTCGGCACGGCGCCTTCGGGCGACGGCAAGCTGCGGATCTATTCCGAAGACCGCGGCGAACTGCGGGAATTCGAAGTCGCCGGGCTCGCCGATGCCCAGCCCCAGAAACACTGGAGCGATTACCCGATCGGCGTAGCGCGCGAGTTGATTCGCGCCGGGTTCGCGATCGAACCGGCCAATCTACTGGTCCGCAGCACGGTGCCGGAAGGCTCGGGGCTGAGTTCGTCGGCGGCGCTCGAAGTCTCCTCGGCGCTGGCGTTTCTGAAGGGCCGTGCGCTCGATCCTCTGAAAGTGGCGAAACTCTGCCAGACCGCGGAGCGCGAGTTTGTCGGCATGCCCTGCGGCATCATGGACCAATACATCTCGCTCTTCGGCCGGGAGCACTCGGCGGTCGCCATCGACTGCCGCAGCCTGGAACACCGCCTGGTAAGCTTGCCCGACGGCATCACCTTCCTGGCGGTCAACACCATGGTGAAGCACGAGCTCTCGGGCTCGGCCTACCGCGACCGCGTGCGCGAATGCGGCGAAGCGGTGGAACTGATCCGCCAGCATTTCCCCGCAGTGGCCAGCTTGCGCGATGTGAGCCCGGCGCAATTCGCCGAAGTGGAAGCAGATCTGCCGAACGTCGTGCGGCGGCGCGCGCGCCACGTGGTGACGGAGGACGAACGCGTCAATCGCTTCGTCGAGGCCGCGGGCGCAGGCGAGCTCGCCACCGTGGGAAAGCTGCTGGTGGAATCGCACCGCAGCCTGCAGCATGACTACGAAGTGAGTTGCGAAGAGCTCGACTTCCTGGTGGATACGGCGCTCGACGTGGAAGGCGTCTTCGGATCGCGCATGACGGGCGGTGGCTTCGGCGGTTGCACGGTAACGATGCTGCGGCCGGACGCGATTGACCGCTTCGGCTTAGCCATCACTTCCGCATACGAAAACCGCTTCGATCTCACGCCGCGCATCTACCCCTGTAAGCCCTCGGCGGGCGCGGCGGAAGTGAAGAATGTTGAGACGATCCCGGCGATAGCCTGACTAGTTACCAAAAGCAAACAGAATGTCCTTCCCAGGCGGGGCAAATTCCGGGTTTGCCCTGGCCGAGGACCGCTTCGGCGCTGCTAAACTCTTCTCAGATGCCGCGTTGGCTCAATATTCCTAATTCCTTCACGCTGCTTCGGGTGATCCTGGTACCGTTTGTAATTCAGGCTGTGATCGAAGGCCGGCATTTCACCGCGCTGGCGATTTTTGCGATCGCCGCCTTCACCGACCTGCTCGACGGAGCGTCCGCCCGGCACTTCAAAGTGACGACCCAGGCCGGTGCGTATCTCGATCCGATCGCCGATAAGTGTCTTATGAGCGGAGTGTTTCTGGCTCTGGCGGCGGCATCCATCGTTCCCTGGTGGTTCGTGGCGATCATTTTTGGGCGTGACCTCTATATCCTGCTCGGCGTGACGGTCATCATGCTTTTCACCCCCCTGCGCCGCTTTCCGCCCAGCATCTGGGGGAAGCTCTCGACTTTCGTACAGATTGTTACAGCCGTCGCCTGGATGGCCCGGAACGCCTTTCCTCTGCGGGTACTGGACCTGTTTGCCGGCGCAATGCTATGGCCCTGCGTGGGTTTTACCGTTTGGAGCGGAGTTCACTATACCTGGCGGGGGATCCAGTTGGCGCGAGCGCATTGACGGGCTGTCCGCCCGGGAGTAGTCTAAAAAATGACGGGGTTGTCCATGACTCGCTACTTGCCCGCGCAGCACTACCGGTGGTTTGGTCTGACTGCCATCATTCTGGGTGGCGGCTGCGCATGGTTTGCCTTCGAGTTTTCTTTCCGTCCGGCCCTAATCCCGGCAGTTCTTTTTTTTCTGACCTCAGCGTTTCTCCTGGCCTTGGGTTTTCGCCCTCCGATTGAGGTTCACGAAGGTTATTTGGCGATCGGAAAACGGGTGATTCCCTGGATGGACATCCGCCGTCTGGACCGGACCGGGTGGGTTTCGCCCCTGATCACGCGGATCACCCTGTTCGACGACTCCCGTCTGATGTTGATTTTCCCCGGCGATCTGGACGCCTGCAATAGTCTGCTGCGCCATCTGCGGCGGCTGTCGCGCGATGCCCTGATCGATGGCATCCCCTACCGCCAATATTGGGGTGAAGTACTCGCTCCGGCTGGAGAGCGGAAGCAGGCCCCTCCACCTCCGCGGTATCGCATTTTGCGCCCGGAGGATGAAGCCGAGGTCGAACGCCTCTATCAGCGTCTCAAGACGGTCGGTAATCTCGACCAGAAGAATTCCACGGACGAGAAGTAGTTGGTGCGGTCGTCCCGGTCTTTTCGCTTCGGGCTTTGGCTTGGCTTTCCCCTGACATTCTGCCTGCTGCTGGCGGTGACGCACGCGTGGTGGCTCACGGCCATCGGCCGGTTTCTCATCCACGAGGATGGCCCAGAGAAAGCGGAGATCGCGGTGGTCCTGGCAGGCGATTTTCGCGGCAATCGCATCATGAAGGGCGCCGAACTGGTTCGCGAAGGATATGTCCCGGCGGTACTGGTCAGCGGCCCCTCCGCCATGTACGGGCACTACGAGTCCGACCTGGCGATCCCGTATGCGGTAAGCCGGGGCGCCCGTCCGGAGTGGTTTATCGCGCTGCCGAATGACGCCCTTTCGACCAGGGAAGAAGCCGCTGCCGTCCTGGCCGAACTGCGCCGGCGGAATATCCACAATTTCCTGTTGGTGACCAGCACCTACCACAGCGGCCGCGCCGCCCGCATCTACCAGGCCGCCGAACGTGCTGCCGGCGGAGGTCCGACTTTCCACACGGTCACGGCTGAAGATCCGTATTTCCGGCCGAATTCCTGGTGGCACACCCGCGAAGGGCTGAAGATGGTCTTCATCGAGTGCTCGAAGACCATCGCCACCGCCATGGGAGCCTGACCGATGTGGGAATCGCTGGCGACCGTTCGTAAATATCTGTGGCGCTATCGCGGCGGAATGACGCTCGGTTTTCTCTGCCTGATCCTCAAAGATGTGGCCCAGGCGCTGCAACCGCTCATGATCAAGGGCGCGGTGGATGCGTTCGGCATCCCCGGGGCCGGGCTGTTCCTCAAGTTCGCGGGCTATCTTGTAGGTCTTGCGGTATTGAAGGGCGTCTTCCAGTTCTGGATGCGGGTGATCCTGATCGGTGTCTCGCGCGATATCGAATACGACCTTCGCAACGACCTCTTCAAACACCTCGCCGGGCTCTCGCCCGACTTCTACGCGCGCACCCGTACCGGCGATGTCATGGCACGCGCCACGAACGATCTCAACGCCGTCCGCATGATGCTAGGACCGGGCGTGATGTACTGGTTCGAGACCAGCCTGACCTTCGCGCTAGCCATCGCCATCATGGTGAAGTTCGACTGGCACCTGGCGCTCTTCGCACTGCTGCCGGCGCCCGCCGTGAGCCTCGCGGTGATGGTCTCCGGCCGCGCCATCCACACGCGCTTCGAGCGGATCCAGGAGATGTTTTCCGATATTTCGAGCCGCGTGCAGGAGAATCTTTCGGGCGTTCGGATGATCCGCGCGTTCGTGCAGGAGAAAGCCGAACTGCGGCGCTTCGCCGAATTGAACCAGCAGTACATCGCGCAGAACCTGAAACTGGTTCTGATCCAGGGGATTTTCCAGCCGCTGCTCGAAGTGCTGATCGGCACAACGTTCCTGGTGGTCCTTTGGGTGGGCGGCCGGCAAGTGCTGGCTGGCCGGATCACGATCGGCAGCTTCGCCATGTTCAACACCTATATGGGCATGCTGGTCTGGCCGATGATCGCGCTCGGCTGGGTGGTGAACCTGATGCAGCGGGGCAGCGCCTCGTTGAAGCGCATCAACCAGATTCTGGCCGAACGGCCGACGATTGCGGCTCCGCCCGAGCCCGCGCCGTTGCCGGAAGTGCGCGGCGCGGTTGAATTCCGTGGCGTGGCGATGGATTACGGCAGCACGCTGGCACTCGATTCCATCGACCTGCAGATCCCCGCCGGCACTACCCTGGCTCTGGTAGGCCATACCGGATCGGGCAAGAGCACGCTCTCCTCACTGGTCCCGCGCCTGATGGACCCGACCGCGGGCGCGGTACTGCTCGATGGCATCGACCTGCGCGCGCTCGACCCCGCCGACCTCCGCCGCCAGATCGGCTTCGTCCCGCAGGAAACATTTCTGTTCAGCGCCACCATCGCGGAGAACATCGCCTTCGGCGTGGAATCGGCAAGTGACGAAGAGATCCGCCGCGCGGCGAGTGTTGCGGGGCTATCCGACGACATCGAAGCATTCCCGCAGGGCTACCAGACCATGGTCGGGGAGCGAGGCATCACGCTTTCCGGCGGCCAGAAACAGCGGACCGCGATCGCCCGCGCGATCCTGCGGAATCCGCGCATTTTGATCCTGGACGACGCGCTTTCAAGCGTCGATACCATGACGGAAGAGCGCATCCTCACGCATCTGGCCGGAGTCATGCGCGGCCGCACCGTGATCCTCATTTCCCACCGCGTTTCGACCGTGAAGCAGGCGGACCTGATCGTGGTTCTCGAGCGCGGCCGGATCGTCGAACAAGGTACGCACGCCGAACTGGTTGCGGCGGGCGGTTATTACGCCGGGCTCTCCGAGCGCCAGATGCTCGAAGAAGAGCTCGAATCGATCTGAGGTTTTCCGCCCCGGCCTGTCGATCCCGGACATCTGGATCGTCGTTCCGCTGAAGGAGAACAGGATGCTCAACCGAACGACGTTCTTGATTCTGGGTGTGCTCGGCTTTTCCGCCGCCACCACCGGACGCGACATCACCTCCACCGAACGCGAACAGGCACTACGGTACCTGGCGCAGACCCGCGAAGGCGTGATCCGTGCCGTGCGCGGGCTTTCCGAGACGCAGTGGAAATTCAAACCGGCCTCGGACCGCTGGTCCGCTGCCGAGGTCCTGGAGCATATCGCCATGACCGAAGAACTGGTGGTCAACTCGATCCTGCGGCGGATTCCCGAAGCGCCGCCGCCGGCAGCCGGCGCCGATGCGCGGGAGATCGACCAGATGATTCTCTCGCAGGTGCCGGACCGCTCGCACAAACTCCGGGCCCCGGAGGAACTGGTTCCCAAAGGGAAATGGAGCCCTAACGGATCGCTCGACCACTTTCTGGCCGCCTACGGGGAGGTGGTCTCGGTGCTCGCATCGAATCACGACCTGCGGGGCCACATCATTGCTCATCCGGCGCTCGGGCCGCTCGATGGCTATCAGTGGATCCTGGCGCTGGCCGCCCATACCGAACGGCATACCAAGCAGATCCTGGAAGTCGAGGCCGACCCCCACTTCCCGTCCGGCCTGCGAACGAGTAACACTAACTGAAGAGGGGTTCGCGATGCGCTATATCATGCTGATCTATTCCCAGGAGCGGGCGGAGGGCCTGCCGGTCGAGGAGCGGGAGACCGTCAAGCAGGGCCACGTAGCCGTGATGGACGATGCTATCCGGAAAGGCGTGCTCCTGGGGTATGAGGGGCTCAAGCCCACCTCCACGGCCACCACCGTGCGCGTGCAGAACGGCTCCGCCACCACCATGGACGGCCCCTTCGCCGAGACCAAGGAGCAACTCGCCGGCTACTACATCATGGAGTGCGCCAACCTGGACGAGGCGATCGAGTGGGCCAAGCGCATTCCGACCGAGTGCAAGGGTGCGACGGGATGCATCGAGGTGCGGCCGATCGCCGATCTCCCCCGCCGGATGTAGCCGATGGATGCGAAGCGCGCGGTGGAGGTCGTCTTCCACGAAGAGTCCGGCCGGATTATTGCCACCCTGATCCGCATCTGCGGGTCGTTCGATCACGCGGAAGAGGCGATGCAGGAGGCTTTTGCCGCGGCAATTGCCTCCTGGCCGGAGCGCGGCATTCCGTCGAACCCCGGCGCCTGGATCACTGCTGCCGCGCACCGCAAGCTGATCGACCAGGCACGCCGGGAGCGCACCCGGCGCGAAAAGCAGGATGCCCTGCTCTATGAAACGCCTTCCATCAGCCATCCCGATGAAGAGCGGCCAGGCGAGGAGCCCGTGTTCTTTCCCGACGACCGGCTGCGGCTGATCTTCACCTGCTGCCACCCCGCGCTGAACCACGAGGCGCAGGTGGCGCTGACGCTCCGGACGCTCGGCGGCCTCACTACCACCGAGATCGCCAAGGCGTTTCTGTTGCCCGAGCCGACGCTCGCACAGAGACTGGTGCGCGCCAAACGCAAGATCCAGGAAGCAGGGATTCCTTATGAAGTCCCTCCCCCCGAGCGGCTGCCGGCGCGGCTCGATTCCGTACGGGCGGTGATCTACCTCGTATTCAACGAAGGCTATACGGCCGCGGCGGGCGACCAACTGGTGCGCGGCGAGCTCTGCGCCGAGGCGATCCGGCTCGGCCGGTTGCTCACCGAACTCCTGCCGGATGCCGAAACCATGGGCCTGCTGGCCCTGATGTTGCTGCAGGATTCGCGGCGGCTCTCGCGCGTCCGCGACGGCAAGCTGGTCACCATGGAGGAACAGGACCGCTCGCAGTGGGACCGCCGGCAGATCGCCGAAGGGCTGGAATTGGTGGAACAGGCGTTGCGACGCGGACCGGTCGGGGCGTACCAGTTACAGGCGGCCATCGCGGCCCTGCACGCGCAGGCGGCGACGTCCGCCGACACCGATTGGCGGCAGATCGCGGCACTCTATGGAAGGTTGCTCGAGTTGCATCCCTCGCCGGTGGTCGAGCTGAACCGCGCGGTAGCTGTGGGGATGAGCTTGGGATACGAGGCGGGCTTGGCTCACGTGGAGGCGGCCGGCGCATCGGGCAGGCTCGATGGCTACTACCTGTTCCACGCCGCCCGGGCGGAAATGCTGCGGCGGATGAATCGCAACGAAGAGGCTCGGGAGGCGTACGTGGCTGCGTTGCGGATTGCGACCAACAGCGTCGAGCGCGAATACCTCAAACGGCGGCTCGAGGAATTATCATCGTAAGAGCATGGCAATCGGCAGGCGTGGTTTTCTCAAGACCGTCGGCGCAGGCGGAGTCCTGATGCAGGCGCGTTTCGCGGACGGGCAGACACCCGCGGGGCAGGCGGTACACCCGGGCGTCTGGAAATTCAGCCTGGGCACGCCCGAGACGATCACGCCCGTCGCGGTGCGGCACTACGCCCCGGCTGTCGGCGGACTCGCGGCGCTTCCGGCGGTCGAAAAGTGCCCCGTCACGGTAAGCGGCTCGGGATCGCGGCGCGGGTACCTGGCGCGAATTCCTCTGGCGCCGAACGAGGTAGTCTACGGGCTCGGCCTGCAGCTGCAGTCGGTGATCCAGCGGGGACTCAAGAAGAAACTGCGCGTGAATGCCGACCCGAAGATGGATACCGGCGATTCGCATGCGCCCGTGCCGTTCTACGTCACCACGGGAGGGTACGGCATCCTGGTGGACACCGCGCGGTACGCCACCTTCTATTGCGGCGATAAGGTCCGCAAGGGCGCACGGTCAAACGCGGCGAATCCGGGCAAGTTTCAGGAAGCGACCGAGGTGCTGGTCGAAATTCCGGAGGCCGGCGGCGTCGACGTGTATGTATTCGGCGGCCCCTCGATGCGCGAAGCCGTGCAGCGGTACGTCCTGTTTTCGGGCGGCGGGCCGCTGCCTCCCCGGTGGGGACTCGGCATGTGGTACCGGGTGAAGAGCGACTATGGGCAGGAGGACGCATTGAAGCTGGCCGCGGAGTTTCGCGAGCACCGCATTCCCTGCGACGTCATTGGACTCGAACCCGGCTGGCAGACCCACGCCTACTCCTGCACCTATGTCTGGAGCAAGAAGTTTCCCGACCCGGCGCGTTTCGTGAACGATCTGGCAGCGAAGCAATTCCGCGTCAACCTCTGGGAGCACGCCTTCACGCATCCCGATTCACCGATTTACCAATCGCTCGTGCCGCGTTCGGGTGACTACGAAGTGTGGGGCGGCGTGGTACCGGATTTTCTCGATCCGCAGGCGCGGCGCATCTTCGGCGACTATCACGAGAAGGAGCACATCGCGCTCGGCATCTCCGGATACAAGCTCGACGAGTGCGACAATTCCGATTTCACGGGCAACTGGTCGTGGCCGGAGCTCTCGACGTTTCCCACGGGGGCGGATGGCGAACAGATGCACTGTCTGTTCGGCCAGCGCTACCAGCAGACGCTGCTCGAAGCGTTCGCGCGGCGCAAGCAGCGGACGTATGGGCTGGTGCGGTCATCCGGTGCGCTCGCCGCGCCCTATCCCTTCGTGCTGTACAGCGATTTGTACGACCATCGGGAGTTTGTGCGCGGAGTGGTCAACATGGGTTTCTCCGGCCTGCTCTGGACGCCGGAACTGCGCAACGCGGTGAGCACCGAGGATCTCATCCGGCGGCTGCAATCGGTGGTGCTTTCGCCTCTGGCGCTGATCAACGGCTGGTACATCAAGAATCCGCCCTGGAAGCAGGTAGACCGCGCAAAAAACAATGCCGATGAACTCATGCCCGATTGGGAGCAGGTGGAAGCGAAGTGCCGCGAAGTGATGCAACTCCGCATGCGCCTGATTCCCTATCTGCACGCAGCGTTCGTGAAATACCAACAAACGGGCCTGCCGCCGTTCCGCGCCCTGGTGATGGATTACCCCGGCGATCCCGAAACGCGGGCTCTCGAAGATCAGTACCTGATGGGCGATTCGCTGCTGGCCGCGCCGGTGTTCGCCGGACAGCAATCGCGCGAGGTGTATCTGCCGGATGGCGAGTGGCATAACTTCTGGAACGGCAAGCGTTACACAGGCAAGCAGAAGATTCGGGTGGAAGTGCCGCTGGAACAGGTCCCACTTTTCGTGAAGTCGAACTCGATCCTGCCGCTAGCGGAGGCTGGGCTGCATGTCGAAGATTCGGGGGCGAGGAAATTGCACGTACAGGTGTACGGCATCCATCCCGCGCCGGCGACACTTTACGAGGACGACGGAAGCTGGGAGCCGTCTCTCGGCGAAGTGACGCTGACCTGGGACGGCAAACTTTCAATGCACCGTAAAGGCGGAAACGGGCCTCAATACGAACTGGTTGAGTGGAAAGTGGTAGGGTAGACCTCCTGGTCTGCCCAGGCTCGCGGCAGCGCGCCAGTGTTTCGGAAGCAAGCGGGGCAGGCCAGGAGGCCTACCCTACCAAGTCTTCCAGCTTTAAGCGGCCGGTGTAGATCGCCATGCCGAGCGCGGCGTGGATGTCCATCGCAGCGAGCGCGCGGATGTCGTCTATGGTGGTGATGCCGCCGGCGGCCGTCAGTTCGAGCTTCGTGGCCGCGCGCAGCCGGCGAAACCAGTCGAGATCCGTGCCCTGCATCATGCCTTCTTTGTCGACGTACGTGCAGAGGAAGCCGGAACAGTAGGGTTCGAGATCCGCCAGCACCGGCTCGGCGGTCAGCGTCGTCGCTTCCTGCCAACCCTTGACCACGATGCGTCCGCCCTTCGAATCGACCGCGATCACCAGCCGCTCCCGGCCGATCGCGTCGCGCATGGCGGCGAGCAGCGGAGCGTTGATGCCGTTGGCGGAAAACGCCGAAGTCCCGACGATCACGCGATAGGCGCCCTGTTCGACCAGCGCGCGAGCACGTTCCACCGTGCGGACTCCGCCGCCGACCCGTGTGACGGCGCGGGAAGCCAGCATCCTGACGAGGTCGTCGTTGGAGCCGCGACCCATGGCCGCATCGAGGTCGATCACCTGGATCTGTGGAAAGGCGGCAAAGCGCGCGAGCATGACCTCGGGCGAATCGCCTTCGAGAGCCTTCTCGCGGCCTTGCACGAGCTGCACGACCTTTCCTTCCATCAAATCAATGCAGGGGATGATCACTGTGGAGGCCTCACCGGAATGCCCCGTTCCGCGAGTTCTTCTTTCAATTGGTTGACCGTGTAGGCGCCGTAGTGAAAGATGGACGCGGCCAGCGCGGCATCGGCGCAGCCATCCGTCAGCACTTCGACGAAATGCTCGGGCTTGCCGGCACCGCCCGATGCGATCACCGGCACGTGCGTGGCGCGCGAGACGGCGCGGGTCAAGGCGCAGTCGAAGCCGGTCTGTACGCCGTCGGTATCCATAGAGGTCAGTAGGATCTCGCCGGCGCCGAGTTCCTCACCACGCGCGGCCCAGGCGACGGCGTCCATGCCTTCGTCATCACGTCCGCCGCGTGTGTAGACGTGCCACTTCCCCGCGCCGTGACGCCTCGCGTCGATCGCCAGCACCACCGCTTGCGCGCCGAATTCCTGCGATAGCTCAGTGATCAGTTCGGGACGCCGCACGGCCGCTGTGTTGACCGAAACTTTGTCAGCGCCGGACATCAGGATATGATGCGCGTCGGCTACCGAGCGGATGCCGCCACCCACCGCGAGCGGGATGAAGACCTTGCGCGCGGTGCGAGCTACTACGTCCGCCATGATGTCGCGCGCGTCGCTCGATGCGGTGATGTCGAGGAATACGAGTTCATCGGCGCCGTCGCGATTGTAGCGATCCGCCAGTTCGACCGGGTCGCCCGCGTCGCGCAGATTGACGAAGTTCACGCCCTTCACCACGCGGCCGGCGGTGACGTCGAGACAGGGAATGATGCGCTTGGCTAACATGCGCAATCCAGGAAATTCTTCACGATCTGTAGCCCGATACTGCCCGACTTCTCCGGGTGAAATTGCACGCCGTAGACATTCCCCGCCTCGAGCGCGGCGGTATAGCGAACCTCGTACGTGCAGAAGGCCGCGGCGTCCGGCACTTCGGGCACATAGTAGCTGTGCGCGAAATAAACGAACGGCGCCTCCGGCAGGTTGGCGAGCAACTTCGTGCCGGTGCGGGGCTCGAGTTCGTTCCAGCCCATGTGCGGGACGCGCGCTTCGGCGGGAAAGCGCTTCACGATTCCCGGGAAGATGCCGAAGCCCTCGCACTCGGGCGCTTCTTCGCTCGCCTCGAAGAGGGCCTGCATGCCGAGACAGATGCCGAGGAACGGAACACCCGCGGCAATGCGCTCGCGGAGAGCGTCGCGGACCTGCAGCGCCTCGAGAGCACGCACCATCTGTCCGAAGTGGCCCACGCCGGGCAGGATAATCTTCGAGGCCTCGTTCAACCCACGCGCATCGCGCACCAGCCGGTAGTCGCAGCCGATCTCGGCCAGCGTGTTTTCGACCGAACGCAGGTTGCCCGCGCCGTAATCGAAGATGCCGATCATAGCAATCCTTTGGTGGAAGGTAGTTGATCCTTCAGCCTCGCGTCTTTCGAGCAGGCGTACTTCATGGCGCGCGCGAAACACTTGAAGATCGCTTCGATCTTATGGTGGTTCGAGCGGCCGTAGAGCACTTTCGCGTGCAGATTGGCCCCCGCGTGATTCACGAAGCCGCCGAAGAAATCTTCCACCAGTTCGGTCTGCAAATCGCCCACCAGACGCACCTTGACCCGGTCCTTATAAACCAGCGCGGGACGTCCGCCCAGGTCGAGCGCGACCACGGCCAGAGTCTCATCCATGGGCAGCACGAAATAGCCGGCACGATTGATGCCCTTACGGTCGCCGAGAGCTTTCGCAAAGAGCTGGCCGAGCACGATGCCGACGTCTTCCACGGTGTGATGCTGGTCCACGTCCAGGTCGCCCTTCGCGTCGAGCGTCAGGTCGAAGCCGCCATGCTTGGTAAACAGCTCCAGCATGTGATCGAAAAAGCGGATTCCCGTCGAGATCCGGTAGCGGCCGCGGCCCTCAATTTTGAGACTGCCGGAGATTTGGGTCTCCTTCGTATTGCGCTCCACCGAGGCGCTTCTCATGACGCGAAAACCTCTTCGAGATAGTTGATGTCGTCCACGATGGCGTGGGCGCCGATCTCCTGGAACAGAAACACAAGGTCGATATAGCGGGGGTTCGAAGGTGCGGCAATTCCGATGAACGGCACGCCCGCGGCTTTCGCGGCGCGCGCGTCATCCACGGTGTCGCCGATATAAGAGCTCGCGGCGCCCGGGTACTTCGCCGTGACGTGCAACAATCCTTCGGGGTCGGGCTTATGACGCTCCACGTCGTACATCCCGACGACCGGATCGAAGACCAGGCCCTGCGCGAAACGGTCGAGCGTGAGCTGCGCCTCCTCCTTTGTGCGCCCGGTGAAGACAGCGAAGTGAAAGGTTTCGGCGAGTTTCTCGAGCTTGCCGGGCTGCGCGACCCAGCGTTCGCGGCTCATGAGGCCGCCGCTTCCGTCGCCGAGGTAAATGGACTGGAAGTACTCCACCACCGCGTCAAACGCTACCGCAGCTCCGCCGCGGGTCGCCATGTGGTGCGAGAGTTCCCAATCGTTGTTCCAGCCGCCTTCGTTCTTGAAGTCCTGAATCTGCTCGTTCGAAGGCTTCGCCCCGGTGAAGTGTTCCACGGTGCGAGCGATGGTCTCGCGATACGATTCCGTGACGTCCACCAGGACGCCATCCATGTCGAATACCAATAGCGGGCGGCTCATTGCGTCCAGATCTCCTCGAGCGCGTTCAAAAGTGTGCGGGTCTGCTCCCGGGTGCCCACGGTGATGCGGACGCAGCCGGGCGCCTCGTAGCTGCGGTCGCGGACCAGGATCGCCTGGCCGCGGAGAGCGTCGCGCACCTCGATGGCGCGCCGTCCGAATTCGCCGAGCACGAAGTTGCCGGAGCTCGGCACGTAGCGGATGCCCAGTTTTTCGAGGCCCACGCACAACAGTTCGCGCGCGGCCAGTACTTCGGCGACGTATGTCTGGATATACGCGCGATCCTCGATCGCCGCCTGCGCCGCCAGCACCGCCACCGAGTTCACGCTGTAGGGCGACTGCGCCTTGTGCAGATAGCTGACGTTAGCTTCGTGCGAGAACAGGCAGCCAAGCCGCATCGCGGCCATGCCGAACACCTTCGAAAACGTTCGGCAGACGAATAGATTCGGGACGCGCTCGATTTCACCGAGCGCCGTGACGCCGCAGAATTCGTAGTAGGCTTCGTCGATCAGCACCACCGCTTTGCGGGCGCGGTGCAGGATTCGCTCGATGCCGAGCAGTCCAACTCCGGTGCCGGTGGGATTATTCGGATTCGCGAGCAGCACGGCCCGCGTCTCGGGCGTGATGGCGTCGAGCAGCGCCTGCAGCGGGAACTCCATATCCGGCCACGGGTACTCGACCTCTTTGATGTTCGCGCCCGCCACCTCGGCATAGAAGCGATACATGGCATAGGAGGGCTTGAGCACCACCACCTCCTGGCCGTCGTCCACATAAGTGTTGATGAAGACCTGGATGGCCTCGTCCGTGCCGTTGGTGAAGACGAACTGCGAGGGCGAGACTCCGAAATAGCCGGCCACCGCCTCCTTGGCTTCGCCGTATTCCGGATAGACGGCCAGGCACTCGGGAGTGAGGCCTGCTTTGACCGCCTCGAGCACGCTCGGCGAGCAGCCGACCGTGTTCTCGTTGAAATCGAGCCGCAGCTTGCCGGTGCGTCCGGCCGTGGGCGGCGAGTACGGCGCCATCGCCTGCACGGCGGGTCGCGGGCGGATCCCGCCCTTGGGAAGCTTGGGTGCCTTAGCGGCCATCGAGCCGTACCTCCACGGAGCGGGCGTGGGCTTCGAGTCCCTCGGCGCGGGCCAGAGTGGTGACGGCAGGCGCGATGCGCGCAAGCGCCGCGGGCGAAAGCTCCTGCACGGAGATGATCTTGAGGTAGTCCATGACGGAAAGGCCGCCGCGAATACGGGCGGCGCCGCTGGTGGGCAGCACGTGATTCGGGCCGGAGGCGTAATCGCCGGCGGCCTCGGGACTGAACGGGCCGACGAAGACGCTGCCCGCGTGCTTCACCCTGGCGAGCAGTCCGGAGTCGGGAATGCTCAGGTGTTCCGGCGCGAAACGGTTGGCGATCTCGATGGCTTCGTCGAGCGAAGCGACACGGATGATGGCGGAATTGCGCGCGAGCGATTTCGCGGCCACCGCGGCGGTCGGCAGCGTGCGAAGTTGCCGCTCCAATTCCTTTGACACGGAAGAGGCCAGCCGCTTCGAGGTGGTCAACAGCACGGCGGAAGCATCCACATCGTGCTCGGCCTGCGCGAGCATATCCGCCGCAATGTGCCGCGGGTTGCCATCGGCGGCGATCATGAGGATCTCGGTCGGACCCGCCACGAAATCGATGCCGACCTCGCCCGCCAGCAGCTTCTTGGCGGCCGCTACGTAAATGTTGCCGGGCCCCACGATGCGGTCGGCGCGCGGCACCGTGCGGGTGCCGAAGGCGAATGCCGCGATGGCCTGGGCGCCGCCCATCTGGAAGACGCTGCGGACGCCGAGCAACGCCGCTGTGCCGAAGACCTCGGGCACCCGCCGCGGCGAGGCCACGCACACGTTCGGCACTCCGGCTACCTGCGCCGGAACCACCGTCATCAGCAGCGTGGAAGGCAGCGGATAGCGGCCCGCCGGGATGTACGCCGCCACCGTATCGACCGGCCGCACGATTTGCCCCAATCGCAGCCCGGCACGGAATTCGCGGCTCCATTCGGGCGGCATCTGCCGTTCGGCGAACGCTCGTATGTTGGCCGCGGCCGTCTCCGCCGCGCCGCGGAACTCGGGCGTAAGGCCGGCACCGGCGGCTGCGAGCTCTTTCTCCGGCACTCGCACCGACTTTCGCTCCAGGCCGTCGAACTTACGGGCGTACTCGATCAGTGCTTTGTCGCCGCGCGTACGCACGCCTTCAAGAATCGGCCGGACGACCTCCTCGGCCTGGGTAAACCGGGCCGCCTTGCGCGCCAGCAAGCGGCCAACATCTTTGCTTTCGAGTATGCGGATCACAGGACGATCTTATTCAGCGGGTATTCCACGATTCCCTGCCCTCCCGCCTTCTTGAGCCTGGGGATGATGTCGCGCACGGTGGATTCGTCGAGAATGGTGTTGACCGCCAGCCATTCCTCGTCGCTCAAGTGCGAGATGGTGGGCCGCTTCAGCGCCGGCAGGACGCCGAGCACCGCCTGCAGTTGGTCCTTGTGAACGTTAAGCATCAGCCCGACTTTGCCCATCGCGCTGATGGCGCCTTCGAGCAGCATTTTGATATCGAGCAGCTTGTGCTGCTTGGCCTCGTCGTCCCATGACTGGGAGTTAGCAATCAGTTGCGTGTTCGATTCGAGCACCGTGTCGATGATCTTCAGCTTGTTGGCGCGCAGCGAAGAGCCGGTCTCGGTGACCTCGACAATCGCATCGGCCAGCACCGGCGGCTTCACTTCGGTCGCGCCCCAACTGAATTCGACCTTCGCTTTCACGCCGTGCGAGGCCAGGTAGCGCTTCGTAGTGGCTACCAGTTCCGTGGCGATGATTTTGCCTTCGAGATCCTTTACCGAATGGAAGCTCGAAGCCTCGGGAACGGCCAGCACCCAACGCACCTTGCCGAAGCTCTGCTTGGCGTAGATCAGGTCCGCTACCGGGACGATGGTGGCTCCGTTTTCTTCGATCCAATCGCGACCGGTGAGGCCGGCGTCGAGAATGCCGTCTTCGACGTAGCGGGCCATTTCCTGCGCGCGAATGAGCATACACTCGATCTCCGGATCGTCGATACCCGGAAAATAAGAGCGGCTGCTGGTGGTAATGACGAAGCCGGCGCGGCGGAAAAGATCGATGGTCGCGTTTTCGAGCGACCCCTTGGGAATCCCGAGTTTGAGCATCACGCTTTGCCTCCGTAGACCGCGTTCGGATCGTAGGTGCGCGTTTCGGAGACGGTCCACTCGCCGCTATTGAGCTTGCGGAAGAAGCAACTCTGGTAGCCTTCGTGGCACACGCCGGGGCCGAGCGTTTCCACCTTCACGAGCAGCGCATCGGCGTCGCAATCAGTCGCGATCTCTTTCACCACGAGGCGATGTCCCGAGCTTTCGCCCTTGAGCCAGAGCTTCTGTCGCGAACGCGAATAGAAGGTGGCGAAGCCGCTTTCCACAGTCCGGCGAAAGGCTTCTTCGTTCATATACCCCACCATCAGGACGCGCCCGCTGGCGTAGTCCTGAATGACGGCGGTGATCAATCCATCAGATTTTTGAAAGTCGAGATTCATGTCGGGCACAAAAATAAAAAGCCCGCCGTTTTTGCGGCGGGCGTTACTTCAAATTCCGGTGTGATTCGCAATCAGAACACCGCCCGTCGCGTTGCGGCACGATGGTGATGGTGATGCGCGGCGAGGGCGACTGCCATAAACCGTCAGTTTATCACATACTGGGAACGATGCGCGTCGCGATCGACGCCGTACCCCTGCTAATCCGCAGCGCCGGTGTCAAGAACTATCTCTATTACTGGATCCGCCATCTTCGCCGCGCCGCCGGGCCGGAGGAGATCCGCACCGTGCCGGCGATGGCGGAACTCGGACCGCTCACGCACGAGCGGTCGATCGCCGGGCCGTTCCGCACGGCACTGGGGCTCGGTGCGCTCGCGCTTTCGAACTACGGCCGTCTGCCCGCGCTCGACTGGCTGGCGCGCGGCGCGGACGTCTTTCACGCGAGCGGACTCGTCCGCAATCCGCCGCGCCGCTCGCGCCTGACCGCCACGATTCACGACGTCACCAGTTGGCTGATGCCGGAGTTCCATCCGAACGCCAATCGCCGTGCCGATTCCGGGTTCGCCGAACTCGCCCGCCGGGCTGACCGTCTGATCGCCGTGTCGGCGGCCACGCGAGACGATGCGGTGCGCGTCCTCAAGCTCGATCCGGCGAAGGTCACGGTGATCCATTCCGGCATCGCCGAAGCCTTCTTCGATCCGCAAGAGGAGTCCGTGGCTGCGCTGCGGGAACGCTACGGCCTGAAGCGTCCTTATGTCCTCTCAGTCGGCACCATCGAGCCGCGCAAGAACTACGACCTCCTTCTGGACGCATGGGATGCCCTGCCGCATGAACTGCGCGAAGAGTTCGAGTTGGTGATCGCCGGGCCCGCCGGATGGGCGCCGGACTCGACTCTCGAACGCGTGCGGCGCACCCGCTATCTCGGCTACGTGCCGGAGGCGGATCTGGCGCCGTTGACTGCCGGGGCCACGGCCTTCGCCTATCCGTCGCTTTACGAGGGCTTCGGCTTCCCCGTGGCGCAGGCCATGGCGGCGGGAGTTCCGGTGATCACCTCCAACGTCTCTTCGCTCCCCGAAATCACCGCGGGCGCCGCAATCCTGGTGGATCCGCACAGCCTGGCCGAACTCCGAGCCGGTCTCAGCCGCCTGCTGCTTTCGCCATCGTTGAGGCGGGAATTAGCAGAGGCCGGACGGGTGCGGGCGTGCGATTTCCGCTGGGAAAACTGCGCCGCCCAATCGCTCGATTTCTTTCGGAATGCTGCCGATGGTTAACAATAGCTAATGTACGGCTGGTACTCACATTTTGCCGTTTGTTACCACCTGCTTACTTGAATGGACCGCGGTTCCCTGTTCTACTTTTGAGGACGGAGGACGAATGACGAGTCTCGTGACGAACATCCAGGAACCGCAAACGCTGTCCCAGCTTTTAGGAGGCGGCCGAATCCCAGTGACCGAGGCGCTGAACCATGCGCTGAGCCTGGCGGAGGCGCTCAAGAAGATTCATGAAGCCGGAGGCGCGTACGGCGCGCTGACCCCGTCGCAAATCGTAATGAATGGCAGTGCGATCGAGTTACTGCCGCTGTTCGAATACGGCAAGATCACCGGCTACACCGCGCCTGAGCTGCTATCGGGCGGACACGCGGATTCCCGCAGCGACATCTTCTCGTTTGGCGCGATCCTCTACGAACTCTTCACCGGCCGGCGCGCCTTCGAAGGCGATAGCCCGGAGGCCCTGGCGGAATCGTTGCGGCATTCCGAGCCGGCGACGTCGGGCAGCCCCGCGTTGGACCGCGTCCTGCACGGCTGTCTCGCCAAGGACCCCGCCGCCCGCTTCCAGCGCATTCAGAAGCTGATGCTCGAAATGAAGCTGCTGAGCGTTGCCGCCCGCCGCGCCAAGGCTCCCGCGGTGCCGGGTTGGGAGGCGCTCGAGACCAGCTTCCGCGCGGAGATCCAGCAGATGGAGGCGCGGTTCACCTCCACTGTCCAGATGCACGAGAACACCATCGCCGCATTGGAGCGGACCGCCGGCGAGGCTCTCAATACCCTGCGCAGCGAAGTGGCCGCCGCCGCGGACGAACGCGCCGCCCTGGGCGAACGACTGGCAGCCGTGGAACATAGCCTGATCGCCACCAACGAACGCCTGGAGAAGATCGAAACGACGCTCGCCGGTTTCGACCAGCATGCCGCCACTTTGCGCGACAGCCTGGATGCCGAACTCAGCGTCTTCGAACAGTCCCTGCAAGGACACGCCAAGACCATCGAATCGGTGCGCACCACGATGGCGCAAACCGACGATGTGGTGGAGCGCGTGGTGGAGGCCCTCGAATCGCTGCAGACGATCGTGCTCGACCAGGCCGAACGCCGTCCGTCGCGCGCCAGCTAACCCCTCGACTCGAACGGCCGGAGCGTGCTCTGTCATGCTCCGGCCTTGTCTTTTTCCGCTAGGCCCCCGGCGGGAAAGTGATACGCTGTACCGGTGCGGACGTTCCAGAGTCGCGCGCCTCAGTCCACAGCGGCTCCGCAATCTGCTCAGTCCCTCCTCGACCGCGCTCCCGCATCCGCCCTCGCTCCAGCCAAAGAAGAAATCGGGACGTTTCAATGGCCTTCGGTGCCCGCGTATGTGCTGGGCTCGGCGGCGCCGCCCCTGCCTCCCGACGCCGGAGCGCCGCCCCTCGAACAGGGTAGTCAACTGCAGGCGAAACTCACGATCAACCAGCCGGACGACCCTTACGAACAGGAGGCCGATGCCGTCGCCGAGGAAGTCGTAGACCGGATGTCCGAGGCGGGGCCGGGACCGGGTGCGGGAGCACCGCCCGCCGAGATCCAGCGGGCCTGCCCGGAGTGCGAAGTCGAGAAGCCCTCCGCACAGGACGAAGCGCAGGAGAAAGAAGGAGACGAAGAGGAGGAGCAGGCTGCACCCACCGGGAACGTGCAACCCAAGTGGGAGCCGGGCGCGAACTCCAGGGCCAATCCGCCCTCGCTCGAAGAGGGGCTCCGGTCGGCAAGTGCGGAGGGGCGCCCACTTCCCGGGCACGTGCGCGAGGACATGGAGCGCGGGTTCGGCGTCGATTTCGGCGCGGTGCGGATTCACGTGGGCGAGCGCTCCGCCGCGCTGAATCGGAGTATCAAGGCGAAGGCCTTCACACATCGCGAAGACATCTTCTTCAGCCAGGGACGCTTCGACACCTCGAGCATCGAAGGGCGCCGGTTGCTGGCACACGAACTGACGCACGTGATCCAGCAGACGGGGAGTTCCGAGGTGGGACCGTCGATCCAGCGCGCAGCAGAGCTGAAGATCGGCAACTGGGCACACCAGAAGATCCAGGAACGCCTTCGCGAGAAAGACCACAAGCTGATCACGGAAGCCCCGATCCCCGGGGCCACGCGCTACACCATGGACATCAACGATGTGGGCTTTGCCGATTTCTACAAGGCCGAAAAGCAGACCGTGTCCGGGATCAGCGCGCAAGAGCCCGCGAAATCCAAAGAGCTCACCGACGAAGGAAAAGCGTTTTACAAGTACGTCAACCTGCGCAGCAACTGGAAAGCCAAGGCCCAGTCGGAGTCGGATATCCAATTTGGACCGAAGATCGTCAGCCACAAGCCGAGCGTCTGGAACTTCAGCCCGAACTTCCCCAACAATTTCCAGGTCGGCGAGTTGAAGCCGCTGTTTCCCTTTGAATTCCCCTCCTCTCTGGGATCGCTGGGCGGCGGACTCTCGCAAGTGGGGAACTATCGCGATGGCTTCCAGAAGTTCGTCAGCCGGGTCTATAAGGACAATCCGCAGCAACAGGCGCAGTTACCGTCGTCGATTACAGGGCGGCTTCTCAACATCGATCCGAGCAATATTCCGGATGCGATCAACTACTCCAAGTTCGAACAGGAGCGGAAGACCCACGGCGCGGGATGGATCAAACACGTGGATAAGGCCAAGGAACAGCGCCTATGGATGTACCGTCCGAGAGACGGCACCTACGTCTATTTCCTGCTGAAGGATCCATGGGACTCTGCGAACTTTCCGGAGAGTGTAGATAAACAACTGAAGCAACTCGATCCGCTGCTGGCGAAGCTTCGCAAGAAGCGGCCCGGCATGGACAACAACCTGGTGCAACCGAAGCGCGAGCGGCGCGATCCTCCGGCGAGGCGGATCCGCGCGATACCGGCCCAGGGCGCGCCCGTCCAACGCAAAGGCGAAGATTGGAAGGCGGACGCCAAGGCATGGGAAGATTCGCGCGAGGGCTGGGTGGCCGGGACCGGCGAGAGCGAGAAGCCGCGGGAGTTCCTCAAGCACGAGGGGCAGGCGGTCGAGCAAAAGGCCAAGGTCGATAAGAAGCTGGGCCTCCGGGCTACGGGGGAAATCGGCCAGCAGGAAAAGGATGTCCGCAAGATCCGCTTCTGGAGTGGATGGTGGGGCCGTATTCTGGGTGCGCTGCGGTTCCGCTTTGGGTTTGTCTTCGACAAGGTCGAGGAATTCTTCGATTGGCTGAAGTCGAAATTCAAGAAGCACCGCACGGACGCCGACAAGCTGGTGACGAAGGACGGCATCTTCTCCGGTTGGAAGAAAGTCGCGACCGGCATCATCATCCGGTTTGCGGTGGACGTGCTGAAGGCGGTCCTGGCGAACGCGTTCAAAGCCTTCACCGATTGCGTGAATGGCCTGGTGCAGAGCATTCTGGGTAAGTTCAGTTGGGTGGTGGACGAAGCCCGCAAAAAGATCCTCGAGGAGATCCATCCGGTCTGCTGCGAGGTGATGGAATTCAAGCACGGACTGGAAGAGGAATACAACAAACACGCGAAACTAATCGAGACCTTCACGGAGGCCGTAGAGACCATCCAGAAATGGCGGCAAATTCTCAATGACGTGGAGATCGCGGTTCGCATTGGAGTCGAGATCCTGTCTTGCGAAACGCCTCCGGGGCTGGGCTGCCTCTGGGGGCTGGTGGCGCAACTCGGAATCGGGGAGGCGCTCGAACTGATCTCCCGTACCGACTATTTCGAGGATCATATCGCTCGGCCGGCAGCGGCCGCACTAGTGGAGTCGGTGGCGGGGGATGCGCTGCACAACATGGTGATCGACCTGCTTGAGCGCACTCCGTTGAAGCCGTATCTGGAAGAAGCCACCGAATGCCGGCGACGTACCGGATCTGCCGGCGACACGGCCATCGGAGGCCATCTCGAGGGACTGAGTCCTTCGGACCCGAAGAACGCAAAAATCCGTGCGGAATGGGAGAAGAAGTACGGCCCTAAGATCCTCGCCGATTTGCAGAAGGTCTTTCGGCATTCCAACGGAAAGCCGGTAACCAAGGAAGATCTCGAAAAACTTGTGGAGGCCATGCAGAAGTCGAAATTGTCACCGGCGGAGATGAAGGCCCTGATCGAATCGGGGCGGAAGGCCGCCACCGGCAAGATCGCGCTCGAAGACGCGATGACCCACGTTGAGAGCGGCGCGGCGCCTCAGGCAGCGCTGAAAGAGCGGAAGATCGACTACGATCAGGCCACCCGCGCCAATGCAGCATATCAGCAGCAGCTCGGCTGGGATCCTTTGACGTTCTATCCGAAGCCCGGAGTGAAGGCCGACTCCAAGGAATTCGCCGACGCCGTCTACGACATGCAGGAGGCACTGAACATTTACGCCGATGGCAAGTTGGGGCCGGAAACGGTAGTCCGCTTCTACGAGAAGAACAAGCTGCCAAAGACAGACGCCGCCTATCAGAACGCGGCAAAGAAGCGTGCCGAGGCAACCGCCGCCAAAGAGAAGGCGGCCAAAGAAATAGCGGAGAAGGAGAAAGCGGGACAGAAGGAGGCCGGAGGCGAAGGCGGCGAGGGAGATACGATCGCCATCTCTGTGGAAAAGCCGCCCGCGGGGACGAAGATCCTTGGGGATCATATCCTCGGTGGACATGATGAATGCTTCCCCTCCTCGCCCGGGTGGTGCGCCGTACCCCAGGGTGATGTTACTCCCGCACTGACGGGAGGCAAGACCACTTACGATCCGGGCGAGAGGCTGACCATCAATCTGGCGTTCTATCTGGAGAAACGTTGGGTGTGGTTCCCTGAGATCAGCGGGGAATTCACTGATCTCGGACGTCTCAATGATAAGCTCATCCTGGGCTACCTGACGCGCGAGGACTACTATTTCAAGCTGACAACCGACTCGGACGTCGTCTATGGTTTGCCTCGAGGCAGGTACGGCGCAGTCATCGGCAGTTCCACGGGCCCGATGTAAGGAAACGCACCTCGGCCTCCCATACCTTCGTAGACTTGACTTCAGACAAGCTGTACAATCACTCACACTATCTAAGCGGTGAACTCAGGAGAGTACAGATGCCCGAACTATTACATCCCGGTGTCTATGTCCAGGAAGTTCCCTCCGCGGTTAAACCAATTGCGGGGGTCAGCACCTCTACTGCAGCGTTCATCGGAGTGGCCGACAAAGGGCCGATCCCGGGAACGACGCTGGCTAACGGACGAATGGCCCAGCCGGTGATGGTCACCAGCTTCACCGATTACCAGCGCCAGTTCGGCGGCTTCCGAACTGATAGCTTTCTGACTTATGCCGTCCAGTCGTTTTTCCAGAATGGCGGCAGCCGCTTGTATATCATCCGCGTGGCCGTTACCGGGCCTCCGGGCAGTCCGCCTTCCGCGCCCTGCAGCCCGCCTGCGCCACCGTCCGCGACGAAGGCGAGCGTCGCGGTCATGGCGTCGAGTTTCGGCTTGCCGATTTCGGCATTGAATGAAGGCGCGTGGGGCAACGGGATTTCCATTGTGGTCAGCCCGAGCTCGGACGCGGATCCGAAGAACTTCAAATTGACCGTGCTCTACGACGCAGGTGCGGGGCCGGTTCCGGTCGAAACCTACGACAGGATCACTACCCTGACCCAGAGCCTGGTTCCGAACCCGCCCAATCCGGCGGAGTATGTGAGGGCTGCGGTCAACAGCCGGTCCGAGTATATTGCGATCACCGGCGACGTGGACACCCGTCCCGCCGATTCTACTCAAGCAGTAACTAGCCCGCCGACGGTTCCCGCCAGATACATTCCCACCGCACTGACCTGCGGGGCAGACGGACCGGTTCCCGATGCCGGGGGCTTCATCGGCGCACCGGCGCCCGATAACACCGTAACCGGCACTGGATTGTATGCGCTGGATAAGATCACGGACGTCAATCTGATTGCCATCCCGGGGCAGGGCGAGCCGACGACGGTAAATGCCGGGGTCGATTACTGCAAGAACTCCAGGCAACTCCAGGATTGTTTCTTCATCGGCGACATGGGCTCCTTCACGAACGTCGATTTCGCGCGCGTCGATGGCGCCGCGGCGAGTGTGCGGACCCGTGAAGACGCGGTAGCGTTCGCGACCACTGGGTTCAACGGCACGCCGCTCGATAAGGCGGCGGGCGATTACGGCGCAATCTACTTCCCGTGGATCTGGAGCGCGGACCCCATCGGAACCGGGCGGAATCCGAAGATCCTACTGCCGCCGTCGGGTTTCATGGCCGGAATCTATGCCCGCACCGACAATTCGCGCGGCGTCTTCAAGGCGCCGGCGGGGACCGAGGCGGGCGTGGCGGGGGCCATTTCGCTGGCTACGACCGTCAGCGATGCGGAGCAGGATACGCTGAACCCTATCTCGGTCAACGTGGTCCGCACCGTGCCCGGCAGCGGGTTCGTAGTCCTGGGGAACCCGGACCTTCGCGAGCGACGCCTCCTGGCGATACGTCCCCGTGCGCCGGATGGCGATCTTCCTGCGGACCAGCATCTATTACGGCATCCAGTGGGCCGTCTTCGAACCCAACGACGAGCCGCTCTGGGCGGAACTCCGGCTGAACATTCGCGCCTTCATGCTGACCCAGTTTCGTGCGGGCGCATTCCAGGGCTCCAAGCCGGACGACGCCTTCTTCGTTGCCTGCGACTCCACCACCACCACGCAGCAGGATATCGATAACGGCGTAGTCAACATATTGGTCGGCTTCGCGCCGCTCAAGCCGGCGGAGTTCGTGGTTCTGAAGCTCAGCCAGAAAGTGAACCAGTCCGCGTCGTAACACAGGACGCGGGATCACTCGGAGGATAAGTTATGGCGCGATTGAATCCATCGACGAATCGCCTGGACCCTTACCGGACATTCCGATTTCGCGTGAAGTGGGACGGACAGTATGTTGCCGGCCTCACGAAAATGGGTGCCCTGAAACGAACCACCGAGATGGTTGAGTATCACGAGGCCGGTGTCAACATCACTAGCCGTAAGCTGCCGGGGAAGACCTCGTTCCAGGCGGTAACGCTCGAGGCCGGGTTGACTTACGACACCGCCTTCGAGGACTGGGCGAACCTGGTGAACGACTTCGCCAGCCACAGCATCACCAGCCTGGGCGAGTTCCGCAAGCATATTACGGTCGATGTCTTCAACGAGGCCGGCGTCAAGGCGCTCTCTTACAACCTCTACCGCTGCTGGGTATCGGAGTACCAGGCGCTTCCAGACCTGGACGCCGGCGCCAACGCGGTCGCCATCACGACCATCAAGCTGGAATACGAATGGTTCGAGCGCGATCTGGCGGTGAACGAGGATCCGTCGCAGGGACCCGCAAAAACCTAGGATCGGCGCATGAACAGCGGCCATTTCCCTAGCATCAGCGTGACCGTGCCCGGCGGACTGCTGGCGGGCGAAACGCTGGATGACTTCCAGCGTTTCGAAACCGCCGGACTGCGTCCTCTAACCGGTTACGAAGAAGACTGGCTGGCCGCCAATCGGGGAGAGCCGAGCGCTCTCGTCGCCAGCGGCCTGTTGGACGCCTGCGTGACCCACCTGGACGGTGAAACTCCGCCGAAGAACATCGCCGCCCGTATGCTGGCGGCTGACCGCGACTTTCTGGTCTTCCAGCTTCGCCGTTTGACGCTGGGCGATGCCATCCATGCGATCGCCGCATGCCCGGAGTGCGGCAAGAAGATGGACGTGACCTTCAACGCCGCCGAAGTGCCGGTGGAACGGCGGCCCCGGGCCGAACCGGTCCACGCGCTGCCGCTTGCCGGCGGACGGATCGTACGGTTTCGCTTGCCGGTGGGAGCGGATCAGGAATCGATTGCCGGCCTGGCTACGGAAGCCGCGGCAGACCGGCTCTTCGAGGCCTGCCTGGTGGACGATGGGGGACAAGCGCTGACCGAAGAGGAAAAGGCCGCGGTGATCGAGGCGATGGGCGAAGTTGCACCCGGCATCGATCTCGACCTGGAACTGGCGTGCCCGGAATGTGGACGCCAGTTTGTGCTGCCGTTTGATACGACATCGTTCTTCTTCGACGAGATGCGCATTCAGGAGAAGCAACTGATGCGGGAGGTCCACTCCCTGGCTCTGTACTATCACTGGAGCGAGCGGGACATCCTGGGCCTGGAACGCGATCGCCGGCGGCAATATCTGGCGCTGCTGCGCGAAGCCACGCGGGAGGCGTAACGAGGTGCGGCCCAACTATCTGCAGCGCATGGCCGAATCGAGCACCCGGACATCGGCGCCGTTGCGTGCGCCTGCCGCTTCGCCTCCGCTGATGCCCGACTTTGCCGGTTTTCCAGCGGCGGAGCCGCGATTCGCAGGCGAAGAGGCGGAGCCCGCGCAGGTGGCTCCCCTTGAACCCGTCGCGCAAAGCCTGGAGGAGACGGGACCGGCAACGCCACCGGCCGCTCCCATGGCAAGTGCGGAGCGCAGCGCAGAGCCACGGGTGACCGCGCCGCGCCCGACGCCGGAATCGCGCCGTTCGAAAACCCCGAGACCGCATCCGGCGCTGCCCCAACGTTTGTTCCCGCAACGAACCGTAGTCCGCTGGCCGCGCCTTCGATCGGCGTCGGGACCGGTGGCGCAGCGCGCCCACGAGGCTGAGGCACAGCCGCAGCCGGCGCCGCCCCCACCCCCGCTGGTGGCCCAGAGCGTGGAGACGCAGCAGACTCCTCCACCGGCAGGCACGACTTCCTCAGCGAAAGAACAACCGGCAGCGAAGCCACGCCAGACGCGGGTCGATTCTCAATCGCCACAATTCGAGCGGCAGAGAGTCGCGCCTGCCGAAACGCAATCGGCCCGACTCCCGGGACTCCAACCCGCTCCGCGCGGCGATGCGCCCGTCACGGTCTCCGCCCCCGCGCCGCGCCGCGAAAGCCGCATCCACATCGGCCGCATCGATGTGCGTCTGAACAATCGTCCGGCCGTTCCTGCGCCGCCGCGGCCCGCTGCCGCTCCGCCGCGAGGCGCTTCCAACTGGCTCGAAGCGCGATATCTCAGCCGCTTCGCGCTCCGCCCCTGAGATCCATGAGTTATGCCGCCATCAATAGCGTGACGCAGGGATTGCGGATGTTGCTGTATAGCCAGATTGTTCGCTACAGTTCGAGCGCCGTGGTGACCCTGCTGCCGCCGGGCGACGCGCTGCCGGAGGCTTCGGGCGTTAACTTTTATCTCTATCGCGTACTGGAGTCTCCCTTCACGAAGAACCAGCCGTGGCCCGGGGACCGCTCCACACCGCCTTCCAATCGCCCGCCGCTGGGCCTTCAGCTTTTCTATCTACTGACGCCCCTGGGCATGACGCCCAGCGAATCCAGCTTCACACAAGGCGACGATGCCCACACCATGCTCGGCATCGCCATGAGCACCCTGCACGAAAATCCAGTACTGAACAACGTGCACCTGCCGGCCCTGCCCGCCTCCGGAACCTTCAACGCAACGCCGGGCTTCGATGCCGACGCGGTCCTTCCGGATGACCTACGGGACAGTTACGAGCAGATCAAAGTCACGCTGCTCCCGACATCGCTCGACGAGTTGTCGAAGATCTGGGCGACTATCAACCAGCCCTACCGGCTCTCGGTCGCCTACGAGGTCTCGATGGTGAACATTGTGCCGACCGCGCCGCCGCCGGTTTCCGGATCCGTGGTGGTGCCGGGGGGCATCGGGCTGACCGTCTTCCCACTCATGGCGCCGCGCATCGACGGCCTCTCTCCCGCCGCGGGTGCGCTCGCAACCGTGGGCGCAAGCGGCCTGACCGCGAATCTGGTCTCGATCGCGGGAGCGGGATTTTCGTTTCCCGGACGCACTCCAACCGTTACGGTAGGCGGGCAGGCGGCAACGATTCAGCCCGGCTCCCCGCCCTCCGGCATGACAGTCGCGCTGCCGCTCGATCTCGATGCGGGGCCGCAGGCCGATGTAGTGGTGAAGCTGAATGGGAAGTCCAGCGTTCCGGCGACATTCGAAGTCACGCCCTGGCTGGCGCGCATCCAGCCGATGCGCACGTCCGCTCCGGGAACTCAGAAGCTTTCGCTCACCGGCTCGGGTTTCACGCTCAATCCCCAGGGCGTCCGGTGGGAAGGCGTCGGTGCGCCGCCCGGAGTCACCGCATTCGATGGCGGAGTTAGCGACACAGCGGGTAGCCTCACCGTGCCGGCAGGACTCGCAAACGGACTTTACAAGCTGCGAGCGCTGCTCAACGACGCGTCGCACAGCGTGTCGAACTCGCGAACTCTGGAGGTCATCCCGGCGGTCGATACGGCCACGCTGAGTCCCGGCAGTCCGCCCGCGGCCATCTTCACGATCAACGGGGCGAGGCTGAATGGCAGCGCGATCCGCGTCGTGGTGGATAGCGTGGAGTACACCGCCGCGCCGAACACCAACGCGTCACAACTGACCTATACGTTCGCGCGGCCGCCTGCGCCTGGAACCCATACGCTGAGCGTCAATATCGACGGCCACACGTCGCATACGATCACGTTCGAGGCTTGAGATGAGTGCCCCCGCCACAGCCCAGCCCATCGATCGAAGCCAGCAGGAGCTGCTCGCAGCGATCGCGGAAGTGCGGGCAGCGCTCGAAGCGTGGGCGCGGACCGGCAGCCATGCTCCGCCGCAGTTCGGGGCGAGTGCCGATCCGCCGGCGCTCGGTCGCTTATGCGCGGCCTTCGGGCTTTCGCCATTCGAGCGCGCGCTTCTGTTGATGTGTGCCGGCATGGAGCTCGATGGCGAATTTGCGGGACTGTGCGCGCAGGCGCAAGGCGGCCAGGAGAGGCGCTACCCCACATTCAGCCTGGCCCTGGCGGCACTTCCCCAGGCGCACTGGTCGGCACTGACGCCGGCCGCACCGCTGCGCCGCTGGCGGCTGATCGAAGTGCGCAACTCGCCGCCGAACACGCTGCTCACCGCGCCGCTCGAAATCTCGGAACGGGTGCTGCATTTCCTGGCGGGCGTGCAATATCTCGATGAACGCCTGAGCCCGCTGCTCGAAGCGGTTCCGGACGCGGACGGGCACCTGGCGGATTCGCAGCGTGCCGCCGCCCTCGAGGTGGCCGCGATTCTCCAGCAGGCGCAGGGCCGCCTACCGGTAGTCCATCTTTCCGCCGTGGATCGCGCCACCCGCCGTGCGGCTTCGGCCGCAATCTGCTCGGCGCTCTCGTTGCGCCTGTATGCCATGGAGGCCGATCAGGTGCCCGCATCGGCGAGCGAACTCGAGGCGCTGCTGCGGCTCTGGGAGCGAGAATGCGCGTTGGCGGGCGGAGCGCTCTACGTCGAAATGGAGACGATCGACCGGGCGGAACCGAAAGCGGCAGCGCAGGTGGCGCGGCTGGCGGAGAGCGCGCCGGGCGTGGTGATTCTCGGAACGCGCGAAGGCTCGCGCCCACTCGACCGGCCCGGCGTCTGGATCGACGTCTCCCGTCCCAGCCCCGCCGAGCAGAAGCGAGCGTGGGAACGGTCGCTGCCGGAGGGCAACTGGAACGGCTCGCTCGACCGCCTGATTTCCCAATTCACCTTCACCGGCCCGGCTATCGAGGCGTGCGTTTGCCAGGCGCAGGGAGCGTCCGGCGCGGAGCCCTTCGAGGCACGCCTCTGGAATGCTGCACGCGCGCAGGCACGCCCGCGCCTCGACGACCTGGCGCAGCGCGTCACCGCAGCAGCGGAATGGGACGAGCTGGTATTGCCGCCACAGATCAAAGATCTCCTTCGCGAAATCGGCGCGCAGGTGGACCACCGCTTCCAGGTGCATGAGGACTGGGGCTTCGGCGCGCGGTCGAATCGCGGCCTGGGAATTTGCGCGCTCTTCGCGGGTCCGAGCGGCACCGGCAAGACAATGGCCGCCGAGGTGTTGGCGCGAGAACTTCGGCTCGACTTGTATCGCATCGACCTGGCGACTGTGGTCAGCAAGTACATCGGCGAGACGGAAAAGAATCTGCGGCGCGTTTTTGATGCCGCCGAGGACGGCGGAGCGATCCTGTTCTTCGACGAAGCCGACGCGCTGTTCGGCAAGCGCAGCGACGTGAAGGATAGCCATGACCGCTACGCCAATATCGAGGTCAGCTATCTGCTGCAGCGCATGGAGTCTTACCGCGGGCTGTCGGTTCTGGCGACTAATATGCGTACGGCGATCGATACCGCGTTTCTGCGGCGCATCCGCTTCGTGGTGAATTTTCCCCATCCCGATGCCGCGCTGCGGGAGGAGATCTGGCGCCGCGCGTTTCCCGCCGGCACGCCTGTCGAGGGCCTGAATCACACGAAACTGGCGAGGCTGAACATTGCCGGAGGCAACATTCGCAACATCGCGCTGAACGCTGCGTTCCGTGCAGCGGGAGCCGGCGAAGCGGTCCGCATGGAGCATCTGCTCCACTGCGCGCGGGCGGAATACGCCAAGTTGGACAAGCCGCTCACAGAGGCGGAGATCGGAGGCTTTTGATGAGATCTTATGATACGGCCGCGTTCCAGCCGCTCTCTCATGGCGTACTGCAGCGAAAGTGCTCGTGCGGCGGTAGCGGCGCGGGAGTCGACGATCAATGCGAAAATTGCCGCGCTCATGCCTTGCAGCGCAAGGCGGTGGGCAGCGCGCCGCTCGCGGTTCCCGCCAGCGTGCATCAGACCATCGGTGCAGCGGGACGCCCCCTGGATGCGGACACACGCGGTTTTCTCGAGCCGCGGTTCCATCATGATTTCAGCCGGGTCCGCGTGCATACCGACGTTTCGGCCGCCGAATCCGCGCAGGAAGTAGGCGCCGCCGCTTATACCGTGGGGCACAATATCGTCTTCGCTCCGGGCCGCTATGCTCCGGCCTCCCAGGAAGGGCGGACACTGCTGGCGCACGAACTGGCACACGTGGTGCAGCAGGAGTCGGGCGATCCGGGCCGCCTGGTTTCCGCTCCGGCCTGGGCGGAAAAGGAAGCCGATTCGGCGGCCACGCAGGTGCAGTCGGGCGCGGCGCATTCTTTGAACCTGGGCCGCGCAGGGTTGAACCTTTCGCGCCAGGGGACGGGCGGAGGCGGAACGAAGCCGCCGGTGGATCCCGTGATCGAAGCGGCACGCGCGGCAGCATTCACACGCGTCCTCCTGGCGCGCGACCGTGTCGGCGGCTTGGGTCCGCCACCTCCCAATGACCCGCAGACCGGCACGCCGATGCCAGACATCAACGCCTATGAGAATCAGCAAAAGGCGCGCCGCTACGCCAGCCTGTTCTTCGAATGGCCCAACCCAAACATGGACCAGATCCACAGCATTCTGGGGAGCATGCTGACCGCGCTTTCACCCGGTATGCCGGTCACGCGCGCCAACGCCAGCGATCCGAACTGCGGGAGCCGGGATGGTTATGTCATCGATCACAAGCCGCCGATCGTCCTGTGCCCGGCATTCTTCACATCGAGCCCTGAGGAACAGATCCGCACGATGGTTCACGAGTCGGCCCACCGCGCAGGCATCGGGCAACCGAAAGGCGAAGGCTATTGCGCCGTCTTCGACTACTCCGGGCCTTGCCCCGGCGGGTTTGACGCAGCCGATTCGTGGGCGCAGTTCGTCAACGCCGTCACCGACCAGCCAGCCGACAAGCCACCGACAATCACTGCGCCGAAGGGCGGCGGCTCGACCAAAGGCGGAACCGGGGGCGGCGCCGCGAACCCGAAGGGTTGATACGAGGAGACGTTCATGTTGGATCTGGAGATCAGCCAATTGAGCCTCAGCATCGAAAACGCCGTCGGCCACGAGCACCGGATTCATCCGATCATGCTGCGCGCGGGCGCGATCCTGGCGCAACGGATCGAAGAGAAATACGGCGAAGCTGGAGCGGCCGCGGCCGACGGAGCGGAACTCAAGGGAGCGGATGTCCAACTGGATCTCAGCCGCACCAGCAACGAGCAGGCAGCGCAGGCGATCGCCGCGGCCTGGCTGGCAGCCTTCGCGCTGCACATGGAGGCATAACGCATGGCATACCTGAAGGGAGCGTTCATCAATCTTGGCGCGGGAGTCTTGGGACTGCTACCCAATATCGTCATTTTCCAGTTCAATCCAGACCGCGTGTCGCGAACCCCCACGCTCGCGCAGCCGCCTGCCACGCCGGTGGGCGCAGGCGCGACGGACGCGCGGCAGCAGGCATCCGGCCCGACTGAATCATACAGCTTCACCTTGAACCTGGACGCCTCCGACCAGCTTGCATCCTCGAACCCGATCGCGGTCGCGAGCGGCATCCTGCCGGCACTCTCCGCACTGGAGTTGCTGATGGTACCGGCGAGCGCCATGACGATCGACCTCTCTGCCCTGGTGGGCGCGGCCAGCGCCAGCAGCAGCTATCAGATGCCGCCGCTCCAGCTTCCTACTGTGCTTTTTTTCTGGGGCCCTTACCGCATCTGGCCGGTCACCGTGAACAGTCTGAGTGTGACGGAAACGGAATACGACGAGCTGTTGAACCCCATTCGCGCGGAGGTGCAGGTCAGCCTGCAAGTGTTGACCGAAAGCCAGATCGACCCGGGCGCCACGCTGGCGTTAGGCGCCTACAAGTATTCGCTGGGCGTGAAGCAGGTGATGGCGGCGCTGAATCTGGCGAACACGGCGGCGATGGGAATCAGCGGAGCGTTGTCGGCCGCGCTATAGGAAGGATGCATGATCTTCAAAGGAAGCCGCTATCAGAATACGCCGACGGTGCAAGTGGTGCTGCCGGACGGGCAGATAGTCACGGCGCTCACGGCCCGCTTCGTTCCGCCCACTCCGGCCGGCTTCTATCACACGTTCAACAGCGCGGAACGGCTGGACCTTCTGGCGTACCGCTATTACGGCAATCCCGAAAAATTCTGGCGGATCGCCGACGCCAATACCGAAATGGACGCGGAAGACCTGGAGGAGCCCGGCCGCCAGTTGCTGATTCCGCCGGACCGCACGTGAACGAATGGCGCAGAAATCGATTCAGATTTCGTTTGCCGGCAATCCGGTGGAACAGACGTTCTATGGAGACATTGTGACGCTGCGAGTCGAGGAGAATACGGGGGCGGCCAACACGTTCCAGTTGCGCATGGCGACGAAACTGGCGAGCGACGGCACCTGGAACTACCTGGACGATAGCCGCTTCGAGTTGTTCACCCCGGTTTCCGTCAAAGTGGGATTCACCAGCGGCAGCGGCTTGGCTGGAGCGCTGGGCTCTCTCACCAGCGCGGCGGCAGGCGGCAACGACGGCTTGATTCCACTGCTCGACGGATACGTGACGTCGGTGCTGTTCGACGCCGGCGGGCAGCCCGGCTCGGCGGCGATTGAAGTCTCGGGCATGGATGCCACGGTGCTGATGAGCCTGGAAGAAAAGATCGCGGCCTGGAAGGATATGTCCGACAGCGACATCGCGCAGCAGATCCTCGCGACCTATGTGGACCAGGTGCAGGCCGACGGGACTCTGACCGTCCACCAGGATACGGACACCACCATCATGCAGCGCTCGAGCGATGTCCGCTTCGTGCGCGACCTGGCGGAACGCAACGGCCTGGAGTTCTACGTAGAGACAGATGCTGCGAGCGGCGATGTGACGGCCTATTTTCGCGCACCGCAGCTCGACGGTCCGGCCCAGCCCGACCTGGCGCTGCAATTCGGAGATCAGAGCAACCTGGTCAGCTTTTCGGCACGCATCACCGGTCATCGGCCGGTAGCTGTGAAAGTGACGCAGATGGACGTCGCCGCCAACAGTCCCAACGATGCGCAGGTGACTGACACGCAACTGACCAAGCTCGGCGCGAAAGATGCGAACGCGCTGATCGGCGGTCCCCTTGGCAGCCTGGTGACACCCGCCGATACGCAGGCGCAGATGCTGTTTCTCGGGCCGCCCACCAGCGATGCCACCGAGCTCCAGACTATCGCGCAGGCGGTGCGGGACGAGGCCGGCTGGTTTATTTCGGCGCACGGCGAAATCAACAGCGATGCATATCAGAACGTGCTGCGTCCGCACCGGCTGGTACTGGTGAAGGGCGCGGGGAAGACGCACAGCGGGAAATACTACGTGACCAAGGTGGTGCACGAACTGAAGGGCGACGGCACCTACCGCCAGACGTTCGAGGCGCGCCGCAACGCGCGCGATGTAGATGGCAGCGAGCAGTTCGGCAGTGCAAGCCTCGGACTGCCGGTGCCGGGATTGTAAGGGATGAGGACTATGGAAACCGACCAGGTACTGGCGCGGCTGGTGGAGCGCGTGGAAAGCCGGTATTTCGGGAAATACCGCGGCCAGGTGACCGACAACAACGACCCGGACAACCTGGGTCGCGTCAAGGCCAAGGTTCCGCGCGTCCTCGGCGACGAGGAGAGCGGCTGGGCATTGCCCGCGTTCTGCTACGGCGGTGCGAGCGAACAGGGATTTTTCGCAGTGCCGGACATCGGTGCGGGCGTGTGGATCGAATTCGAAGGCGGCGACCTCAGCTACCCGATCTGGAGCGGCACCTGGTATACCAGCGGCGCGATTCCGGAATCGGCCCAGCCGCCGCAGAAGGTCCTAAAAACCAAGAGCGGCCACAAGATCGTGCTGGACGACGACCAGGGAAGCCTCACCGTGACCGACTCCAACAACAACAGCATCGCCATGGACAACCAGTCGATCCGGATCACCGCCGGCGGGGCGACGCAAATCATCATCGACGCGCAGCAGATCCAACTGGTCAACGGCGCGAGCCATCCGCTGGTATTCGGCGATCAACTGCTGCAGTACCTGACGCAGATGGTCCAGATCTATCAGACGCACATGCATCCGGGGCAGATGGCGGGCCCGGTGCCGGTGACCCCGGCTCCGCCGACGCCGCCGATGAATCCACCCGATCCGGGGCTGTTGTCCCAAATCGTGACGACGGGTTAACGGAGTTCGACCATGCCATCGATACAGACCGATCCCAACGCGCCGCGCTTCCTGAAGTATCCGTACACGGTCAGCGGAAGCGGCATTCCCGCCACCACGACTGCCGACGACCATCTGCGCGACCTGATTTTGGAGACCCTGTTCACGAATCCCGGCGAGCGGGTCAACCTGCCGGAGTTCGGCGTGGGAATCGAGCGCATGGTCTTCGAACCCTCCGGCGACACGCTGCGCGCCACCGCGCAGTTTCTGATTACCACCAACCTGCAGCGCTGGCTGAGCGATCGCATCACGGTGCAGCAGGTAACCGTCACCACCGTTCCGGGTGAGGAGGAGCAGGTCACGATCGAAATCACGTACATCAAGAAGGCGACGCAGGAACAGCTGCAACTGATCGTGCAGGTATAACGATGTCCACCAACCCCATAGTCCCGACCATCGTTTGCGGCCAGCCGGTCTTGCATGCCGGCGCGCAGGGCGTTCAGCGAGTGGCTGTGGACGACGTGCAAGCGCAGTTGGTGGTCACCTTCTACCGCACCATCGTGCTGCCGGCGGAATCGTACCTTCTGCAGCCTTCGAACTACACGTTGACGGGCGGCCAGAGGCTGTTTCCACGCGTGATCGCCGCCAGCATTGCGCCGCCGGCCAGCCCTCCGCTCGCGGATGGACCGCGGCAGGTGCTGCTCACGCTCGATGCCATCGGCGACTTTTCGATCTACACCCTGACGGTAACCGGACCCGACATCGACCCGCTTTTCGCCAGTCACAAACTGCGGTTCCGCATGGGGTGCGACGAACGCTTCGACTGCCGCCCTCCCGCCGCGGCCGCGCCGGCCCAGCCCGAACTCCCGGTTGCCATCGATTACCTGGCGAAAGACTATTCCAGTTTCCGGCAAAGCCTGCTCGATTTTGCCTCTACGCGTTTCCCTAACTGGAGCGAACGCAGCGAAGCGGATATCGGCATGATGCTGCTGGAGCTGTTCTCCTACACGGCCGACCGCCTGAGCTACATGCAGGACCGTGTTGCCGGGGAAGCGTTCCTCAGCACGGCAACGCAGCGAAAGTCCGTGGCCGGGCACCTGGAACTGATCGGTTACCAGATGGACGAGGGCGCCTCGGCCTTCACGTGGCTCCAGTTTCAGGTGAGCGAAGTGCACGAGTTGACCACCACGTTTCAGGTGAGCAGCCGTCCGAAATCGCAGGCGGACGTGGTCGTAGTCTTCGAGCCTCTGGCCCCGGTGCGTCTTGACCCCGCACACAACACGATGCCGCTTTACACCTGGGGAAACACGGGCTGCTGTCTGCCGCAGACGGCGCTCGGGGCGGCGCTCCAGGGCGCGTTTCCGAACCTGGCCACAGGCGATTACATCCTGTTCGACGATGGCAAGGGACAACGAGACGTGGTGCGGCTCACTGAGACGCCCTCGATAGAGACGCTGCCCGATGGTCCGGTGACTGCCCTGGCATGGTCGGCATCGACGCCGCTGCATTACAACTACTGCACAGACAACGTGGTGGTGCGAGGCAACCTGGCGGTGGCGACACACGGCGAGACCATCGCCGCTCCGGAGCAGTATCCGGCGCCTCCGGCAGGACCGCAGCGGCTCCGCGTGGAACTGGCGCAGTGGCCCCTGGCGCACCTCGATGCCTCGACGCTGGCGCTGGTGGATTCGCCGGCGAATGGCCTCAGTACCCTTACCGTGACAGTCGGCGACGATCCCACTCCGTGGCAAGAAGTTTCGAGCCTGCTCGACAGTGACCCCGAAGACAAGGCCTATCGCGTGGAGATCGACGACCAGGGCGTGGCAACCATAGTCTTTGGACAAGGCGGCAGCGGCTCGGCCGGCGAGCAGTTCGGGCTCCGTCCCCCGGCGGGCGAGACGATCCAGGCGATCTACCGGGTGGGCGGCGGCGCGGCAGGAAATCTCGCGGCCGATACGCTGGTCCAGCAATATCCTACCGCTCTCGATCCGCTCACCTGGCTGATCTCCGTCACGAACCCGCTGCCCACGACGGGCGGCCGCGATCTCGAATCTCGCGACCATGCGCGCCGGTACGGCCCACACAGCTTCGAGAAGCCGCTTGTGGCCGTCACCGCGCAGGACTACGAACTGGCGGCGCAGGCCTACACCGATGCGGATGGCAGGCAACCGGTCGCCCGAGCCAAGGCATCCTTCCGTTGGACCGGAAGCTGGCTCACCGTGACGCTCGGCGTCGATCTGGCAGGCGGCGCGGCGCTGACCGCGGACCTCGAATCCGCGCTGCTGGCGTATCTCGACACGCGGCGTCTGGCGGGCTACGATCTCGAAATCACCGGCGCCGATTACGTGCCGATCGATCTCATCATTGCTTTCTGTCCTGCCGACGGTGTGGATCCTTCGAGCGTGCAACAACAGATCGAACTCGTCTTGACCAGCTTCTTCTCGCCCGATAATTTCAGCTTCGGCGACAGTGTGTACACCAGCAAGCTGTTCGCGGCGATCATGGGCGTCGCCGGCGTGGAATCGGCGCGCATCACGCGACTCGCGCGGCTGCACGCGGCCGATCCCGATGCGGAAACCGCGGTGAACCTCAGCCGCGGCTACCTTGCGGTCGGGGCGGACCAGATCGTCCGCATGGATAACGATCGCAACTTCCCGGAGAATGGCGCGCTGACGGTCGAGAACCTGGAGGCCTCGGCATGAGCCAGACGCCACTCTGCCAGATTACGACACCCCCCGCCGGCGGCTGCGGATGTGGCGCCGTGCCTGCGCCCGCGGAAGCGCCGCTCATCATTTACAATGCGCCGGGACTCGCGGCCATCAGCTATCGCATCGGAACGTTCACGAGCTTCCGGCAGGCGATGATCGACCGCGCGGCCGCGCCGGATCTTCTCGCGGGTACGCCGAACCCGTTCTCCGGCTGGCGCCCTGGAATCGACGGCGACTACCACACCTTCTTCCTGGAACTCTGGGCCTACCTGGCCGACATCCTGACGTTTTACCAGGAGCGGATCGCGAACGAAGCCTATCTCGGCACAGCGACGCAGAGGGATTCGGCGCTTCGCCTGGTCGAGCTGATCGCGTACCGCCCGAGCCCCGGCGCGGCGGCCAGTGGAATCGCATCGTTTACCCTCGGCCCCGGCAAGACGGTCACGGTTCCCTCGGGTTTCCGCATCGGCAGCCGCGCGCAGCCAGGCAAGACGGCAGCTGTCTTCGAAACGTCGGCGGCCTTAACGGCGCGCTCCGAACATAACGCCATCGCCATGTCCGCGGTGGCGCCGGTGAACCAGTTCGCGCAGTTGACGAACATTCAACTGATCTACGGCGGCATCGGCAGTATCGCCCTGATTGATGCCGCCAAGGATTTGTACGGCAGCGCGGCGTCGACCTATCTGAGTACGCTGTCGTTCCTGAATTTCGCGCCGGCCGTGCAGCAGGACGCGGCGGTGCATTCCTTCAGCCTCGCGGCAAAGGCCGTGAAGTCCGAATTCAGTCTTTCCATCGGATCGATCGGACTCGGAGACCTCACCTACCAGCGGTGGCCGTTCTACAGCGTTACCACCCGCACCATCGTGCTCTCCGGAACCAATCATCGCCTGGCCACCGGCGACTACGTTTTGACGGTGGAGAACGGCTCGACCGGCACCTTGTTCCAGATCTCTTCGGTCAGCACGGACACCACCTCCGGCACCACCACCATCACCTGGCAGGAGGCTTCCAGCAAGACGTACGATTCGAGTTCGAAGCCGGTGCAGCTCTTCGTGATGCGGGCGCAAGCCTCGCCTTTCGGCAGCGATGCCCCGCCGTACAATACGCTGGCTCCGGCGCTGACTACGCCGTCGTCTCCGCCGTGGCCCGGCGGACCTCCTTTCCCCAATAATTGGGACACACCTGGGCAGCCCGGTTACTACATGCCCGCCGGGTCGCAGATCAACCTCGACGCGGTTTACGATGCGGCGCGCGGAACTTCGCAGAATCCGGGTTGGGTGGCGCTGCTGCAAGGTGGCACTGATGCCACATCCGCCAAAACATTCCAGTTCAGCGATGCGCGCTCGGCGAGCGTTAGCGGCTATTCGTTGAATAAGAAGGTGACGCGACTGACGCTTTCCTCCGGATCGGTGCCGGCTTCGACCTATCCGGTGAGAGACACGCTGGTGCTGACCGGTTCCGAGCTTCTGCCGTTGCAGAACGACCTGCCGCTACCGGATCTGCTGCAGGGTGACAGCCTGATTCTGGCGGGGCTTTATCCGAACTTGAAGGACCGTCAGGCGGTGACCGTCACAGGCGACCTCTACGATGCCACTGGCGAGACCAACACGCCGTCGGCCGAGTATCACCTCATCAAGGGACAGCCCGTGCAGGATACGGCCAACAACCTCACCACGGTCACGATCGACAAGCCGCTCGAGAGCCAGTATTCGCGCGCGTCCACCACGCTGCTGGCCAACCTTGCGCCCGTGACGCAAGGGGAAACGGTGAAGGACGAGATTCTGGGCGGCGGCAACGGTTCCCCGAACCAGGCGTTCGCGCTGAAGAAGCAGCCGTTGACCTATCTGCCATCGACCGATCCGCAGAGCGGCTCGCCGGTCGAAAGCACCATCACCGTGCAAGTGAACGGCGTGGCATGGCAAGAGGTCCCGAGCCTGATCGATAGCGACAGCGGCGCGCGCGCCTACACGCTGAGCGAAGACAACTCGGGCCAGACCACCGTCACCTTCGGCGATGGCGCCCACGGCGTCGCTCCACCCACCGGCGTCGGCAACATTCATGCGCGCTACCGCGTCGGGCTGGGCACGTCAGGCAACGTTGCGTCCGGAGGCGTCAAGCAACTGCTCGATAGCGTCGCCGGCGTCCAGCAAGTGATCAATCCGCAACCCACGTCGGGCGGCACCGATCCCGAGAGCATCGACCGGATCGCGGTCAACGCGCCCTCGAGTGTGCGCGCGTTCAATCGCGCGGTCAGCACGTCCGACTATGCGGCACTGGCGCTCACATTCCCGGGGATCGCCAAGGCCAGTGCAAGCTGGGTCGCCACCGGCAATGCGCAGCCGTACGTGCAACTTACGGTCGCGACCGCGGACGAGACGGACATCACCACCACGCCGCTCGCGGCCCAGTTGCGCGACTTTCTCGATCAACGCCGCGACATCAACGTCCCTCTGCGCATCGCCAGCTTTGTTCCCGTGTACGTGAATTTCGCGGTGACCATCGATATCGAAGATCAATATCCGCGGCAGGCGACGCTCGCGGCGGTCGAGGCCGCGCTCAATCCGGGCATCAATCCTGACGGCTCGGCGGGATACTTTGCGTTTGACCACCTTCAGTTCGGCGAGAGCCCGCATTTGAGCGCGCTCTACGCGCTGGTGCAATCGGTCCCAGGCGTGAAGGATGCGCTGATTTCTCAATTCAACATGGTGGGCGCATCGGACGCCGTGATCAACGACATCCTGATCGGCCGCACCCAGATTGCGGTCATCACCAACGACCCGGCGCAGCCCGCCCAAGGCCTGCTGGCCATCACGCTGGGCAGCGGAGGATTTGCCGACGCATGAGAAACGACGCGCAAGACTTCGCCCAGCGGCTCTACGCACATGTTCCCGCTAACTATCGCGCCTATGACGCGGAGCAGGGCTATCCGCTCCAGGCACTGCTCGCAGTGGTCGGCGAGCAGGCTGCCAACCTGCGCCAGGATCTGGACGACCTGTGGGACAACTTCTTCATCGAGACCTGCCAGGACTGGGTCGTGCCGTATATCGGCGCGCTGATCGGCGCCAACCTGCTGGCGAACCCGATCACCCGCAGCAACCGCCTCGAAGTGCGCGACGCGATTCTCCAGCGGCGCAGCAAGGGCACTCCCGCCATGCTGCAGGCGCTGGCCGCGGAAGTGAGCGGATGGCCGGTCGATTTCGCGGAATTCTTCCGCTCGCTGGGGTGGGCGCAAAACCTGAACCACATCCGGCTCGATCGCCCACTGACGGTAAATGTTCGGGACTCGTATCCCCTGTCGCTCGTAGGTCGCGCCGCCGATCCATTCGCGCATGCAGCGGACTTCCGGCCGGCATTCGATCTCGATCAGCCGCGCCTGGCGAGGGGCGGCAATGGGCTGGGTGTGCCGGCCTGGCAAACACCGGGCCGTTACCAGATCCGCAATCTCGGGTTCTTCGCGCGCCGGCTGCAGGTGTTCGGCGTCGCAGGCGCCGACGCGGCACCGCTCGCGCCGGGGCTCTTCGCCTTCGATCCTCTGGGACGCGATGTGCCGCTTTTTTCGGAGGACTCCCGCGACGCCATCACGCGCGAAGCATTCCGCCACTCTCCCGGTCAGTTCTTCGGGGCGGAGGGCGATTTGACTGTACGCCAGCATGGCATTCCGTTGGCGGTGGCGCAGACCGAATCCACGCTCTCCTCCAGCCGGCAGCCGTTCGAGTTCGGCGGCACCGGCGGGGCGATTGCGCTTGCCGCCGGAACCGGCATGCGGCTTCTCAATCCTCGTGAATTTCAGGGACGCGGAGCGGGATTCCTGATCAGCACGTTGTGGAGCGCTGGTGGACCCGTGCTGGGAACACTCGACACCACGCTCGCGAGCCGTGGTGCCGCAGCCGCGTTTCAAGTGAAGAGCTCCGCATCGGGAGGAGGCAGTCTGGTCCTCACGGTCGCGGCGCAAGGGAACGCCTCGCGCTTCCCGGGAGCGGTCCTCGCCGTCCGCGCCGCGCGCACGGGCCCACCGCAAATCGCCGACGCCCTGTATATCTACCTGCCCTCGTTGTTCATTCAGCCTGGAAGCCCGGTGACGCTGCTCGTGGCCGACGATGGCAGCACCTATCATGCCTCCGGCTTCGATGCCGCTTCGCTGGCGCGCCCGGCTGAGAGCCAGACTCAGCCGCCCACCGCACCGAGCGCCGTCGCAGCGCCCCTGGCCGAACCATTGATCAGCCGCACCGCAGGCGCGATGGCGATTGCCGACGCGACGCGCCTCGCGGGATCCGGCCTGCTGATCGAAGCCGATCTGTTCACCGGCACGTTCCAACCGCTGGGCGCAATCGCCACCATCGATCAGGCGCCTGGCAACTATCCGCAACTGAAGCTCTCCGGCCCAGTCTGGCCGGCCGAAACGTTCGCACCGTCACTCAACGCTTTCTCCGGAAATCTGCCCGACACCGGAACGCTGGCGCTGCGCCTGCAGCCGCTCGCGTCGAACTTCTTCCCCGCGTGCGAGGTGATCTTGCGCCTGCGCGGCGGCGAGAGCCTGCTGGTCTACCTGCCCGAAATCGCCAACGTGCCGGCAGGCGGGCGGCGCGTCTTTGTCGCGCAGGACGGCAGCACGCGCTTTGCGCCGGACAACATCCAGCAGCAGCCCGGACTGCTCGACGGTTTTCCGCTGGCGCGAGCCAGCGCCGGACAGGTACTCCCGATTTCAGGCCAGTGGCCGTTGCAGTTCAGAAAGCCGGTGGCGATCGATCTTTGCGCACCCGAGCGGATCGCGCTGCTCGCGCCGGGCGAACTGGGCATCGATCCCGAGCGCGGCCGCTTCGCGTTCCCGAAGGCCGACCCCGCCGCCGCCCAATCCGGCTTCACCGTCGACTATCAGGAGGGCTTCACCGATCGCGTCGGCGCCCT
This sequence comes from Terriglobia bacterium, assembly GCA_963796675.1. GTDB lineage: Bacteria > Acidobacteriota > Terriglobia > Bryobacterales > Bryobacteraceae > CAWCDJ01. The sequence continues at coordinate 55,554 of CAWCMS010000002.1, read as the reverse complement.
CACTTACGATCGCCTGCTCGATCCAGCACAGCAGCCCACGCGGTTCGTTTCGCGATCGGGAGATTCCGGCCTGGCCCTCGCGGATAATCTGGCCACGGCTCCGGTCTACACGACGCTCGCGGCCGCCATTGCAGCCGCGAAGGACGGCGACATCATCGAGATTTCCGATAGCGTCACGTACGATCACACGGCCGATGTCACGGTGCCAAATCCGGCGGTGAAAAGTCTGACGATTCGTGCGGCACAAGGCCAGCGGCCGTGCCTCCGATTCCGCAACGGCAGTTCGCTGCGCGTCGCCGCGTCGATGACCGCGCTCGAACTGAACGGCCTCATCCTCTCCGGCGGCCCACTCCGGATTCAAAGCAAAGTCGCCAACCTGCTGCTTGCCGCCTGCACGCTCGATCCGCGCGACGGCGAGTCGCTGATCGCGGCTGACATGGATCTCAACGACCAGGCCTCGTACGTCCTCTGCCGCTGCCTTAGCGGCGGCCTGCTCGCCGGCCCTGGCGTGTCGCAATTGACAGTCGCCGATTCCATCATCGGCACACAGGGACAGGTCGCGATCGCCGGCATCGTAGCCGCGAGCCCGCCAGTTACGAGTCCGCCGATCCTCGGCTCCGCTCCCGGTGTGCAATTGGAGCGCGTGACCGTCTTCGGCACCATTCACGCGGATGTTCTGTCGGCCAGCGAATCGATTCTCGACGCGATTGCCATCGCCGAGGATCAGCAGTCCGGCTGCATCCGCTACACGCGTTACGAAACTGGTTCGGTGCTGGGCCGCCGCTATCATTGCATTCCCAGCGAAACACAGGCGTCCGGCTGTGGAGGCGCGGGCCGCTGCTACGCGCCGGTCTTCAATTCTCGGCGCTTTGGGTCGCCTCTCTATGCGCAGCTTGCGGCCATTTGTCCGCCGGCGATCCTCTCGGCGAGCGAACAGGCATCCGAGATCGGCGCCTTCACCGGGGCGCTGAACCCCATTCGCCTCGCTAACCTGCGCACCAAGCTGCAGGAATTTTTGCCAGTTGGTCTGACCCCCGTGATTGTCGCGGAAAGTTAGGAGCGTACCTGATGAAAGGTGATTTCTCTCGACGCATATTCGATGCCGGCAAATACGCGGGCGTGCTCCACCAGCAGGGGCGCGTGTGGCTCGACTCGGACTGGAACGAACAGACCGCGCTCGAATTCGAGCGGCTCCGCGAAGAGACGGCCGATCTCATCGGTCCGTCGGGCTTCTCGGGCACCGCGTTTCAGATCTCCGCGTCAGCCGGCAATCCCGCCGATTTTCAGATCGCTCACGGACGCGCCTACCTGGATGGCGTGCTGTGCCAACTTCCGGCCGACGCCAGCTATCTGCACCAGCCATTCCTGCTCGATCCGCCCGCGATTCCGATTCCGCAGGACGGTTCGCCGCTCAACGCGCTGATCTACCTGGAAGCGTGGGCGCGGCCGATCAGCTATCTGCAGGACCCCGCAATCCGCGAAGTGGCGCTCGGCGGGCCCGACACCACCATGCGCATTCAGACGGTGGCGCAGATCAAGCTGGTACCGGTGCCCTCCACGGTCACCGATCTGACCTGTCCGAATGCCGCGTCACTGCTGCCTTCGACGCCGGACGGCACCCTGACTGTCATCCAAAATGCGCCTCCGCCGCCCACAGATATCTGCCGCATTCCCGACCTGGGAACCTACACGGGCCGCGAAAATCGCCTCTACCGGGTGGAGATTCACAGCAATGGCGCAGTGCGAGGGTCGGTCACAAGCCCTCCGGTCAAGGCGCAGCCGGCGACATTCAAGTGGTCACGCGATAATGCGGGCTTCGCCGTGGGAGTCACCGCCATCAGTGAGGACCGCCTGACCCTGACACTTACAGGTCTCGGCCGCGATCAGGCGACGGCTCTCCAGCAGGGCGACCTGGTCGAAATCTCCGATGACGCAAGCGAACTCGGGCCGGGCGCCGGCTTCCTCACCAACCTGGCGTCCGATCCGGATCTCGATCAGATCAAGGTGACGCTGGCCAGCGCCCTTCCCTCTTCGTTCCAGAATCCGGGCAGTGCCGGAAGTCCTCCGACGGCCGGCGCGGATCGGCATCTCATCCTGCGCCGATGGGATGGCAGCGGCACCGTGAACGCCACCTTCGACCCCACCGCGACACCGGACATGGACCTCGGCGACGGGATTCAGATCCAATTCGGCGGTACCGAGGTACGGGCCGGCGACTACTGGCAATTCGCCGCACGCACGGATGGCTCGGTAGAAGCGCTCAACAACGCTCCGCCGCAGGGCATCCGCAGGCACCGCACCGCGCTCGCCCTGGCCCAATGGACGCGGCCTGTGACGTCCCCTCCTTCGAGCCCGCCCGCTTCGTATTCGATGACGGTGCTGCACGATTGCCGTACCGTCTTTCCACCTCTGGCGGAGCCTGCGCTGCATGTCCAAAGTGTCAGCCTGAACGGAGCCAACGGGCCGATTGCGCTTTTGAACGACCGCTCCGTGGCGATTGCCGACTTGAGCGGCGGGATCGATGTGCTGCTCGATGCGGCGCCCGCGCCTGCCGTAATCACCCGCGCAGTCTGTGCGCTGGTAGTGGAAGTGCCGGCCCCGCTGTCGCCCGCCCCCGGCGCTTACGAAAAGGCCGCGGCCGATCCGCAAAAAACCAACGTCGCGTTCCAGCCGATGGTGTTGGTGGGTGATGCCACGGCGAATGGCAACGTCATCAGTTACCGGCTGCGCCATCCCGATGCGCTCAACGGATTTCCTTTCGAGCTGCTGCCTCCCGGGGAGCCCGGGCTGCTGGCGCGCTTCCGCATTAACGGAAACTTCGTGTGGGCGCAGGACAATCCGGCGATCTTCCTGGATGGCGACGTCTTCGGCATCCGCCAGCTCCGCGTGATTCGCGCTCCCCGGGAACCCGTATTGCGCGGCGCTACCGGCGCCACGGACATCGGACCAGTGATCCTGGCGGACACCGGGATCAGCCTGCCGAGCGGCGACGGCCGCAAGGGCGGGATGTTCGAAACGTGGTTCTGGATCGCACCGCCTCCGACACTGGGGTATACGCTCAGTGTGCCGACGGTGCCGGTGCTGCGGTCGATTGGCGGGGCGGAGTTGATCGGCGATCTGGTCGTCACGATCAGCGGCGGAGTTCCGGCCGCTGCGGGCACGCCGGTGCCCACGTTCACCATTCGCGCCGTACTCGACCAGCCGATCACGAGTCTGGCGGTGGACGCGAGCAATTCCGAAGCGCTGCTTCTCATCGATGATCCGGCCACGCTCAACACGGCACAGCTCAGCGCGTCCTCGCGCGCGGCGCTGAGTGGGGCGGGCGGCACGGGCCTCGACTATAAGAACGGCAAGGCGCCGAACGCGTTCCTGGGCAGCCTGGTCGCGGGCGTCGCCGGCGTCATGGAGTTCGCCAACGTCCCGATCGATTCTCCCGGCCCCGGGCAGACACGAACCGTGCGGATCACGAACCTTCGCGTGAACCTGTTCCAACTCGCCGTGACTGGCGCGCCGCTGAGCCCGCCGACGCACGTCTCCGCATCGGTCACCGGATTGCCTCAGGCCTTAGGACCGATTACCGCCGCAACTGTCGGCAACGGGCTGGGCGCCTTTGAAGTACACAACGGGCAGGACGCGGCCGGGAATCCGTTCACTCTCACTTTCCCCATGATGTCCGGCACCGGCACCCAGCCCAAGAGCGTCGCGCCGCACGCCTTCCTGCATTTCCGGGAAGGCTTCGCGAGCGCCTTCAAGAACAAAGGCCAGGAAAGCGGTTATACCAACGCTGTTCTGAAGCAGATCGGCCAGGCAACGCAAGGGACGCGGCTGCGTGCGATCTTCACAGGCGTTCCTGCCGGCGCTTCCATCTTCGTCTCCCTCGCCAATGTGTCGCCGATCCCTTCGGTGGTGGTCAAAGAAGTGACTACGCTGGTTACCACCGATGCCACCGGAACCGGCACAGGGACGGCTCCGGTGGTGGTCGGCACTACCAACGCCAACTCGAAACTCGTAGCGCTCCCGATCACCAATGGTGTAGCGACGGCCGTCTGGGAGTGGAGCGCGGCGGGCGACCCGGCGAACCTGGAGGAGGTGGTATTCGCTGCTGTGCTGGGAGTCAGCTCCGCGAACGTCGCTGGTACCGTGGCCCTTTCCGGGTCGATTGTCCCGGCCACGACCACCGCGACCGTGGCGCCGCGCTTCGCCAACACCCTGATTAATGTCAGCCCGGCGTTCACTCTGCTTCCGGGATAAGCCGTGGCCAAGCTGCGCAACATCTTTGCCTGTCTGGTTCATGAAGAGCCCGAGTGCGTAATCGACCTGGTGCGCAATCTGCGGGCTCTTGATCCGGACTCGCTGATCCTGCTGTATAACGGGGGCGGCAGTTCCGAACTGCTCAGCCCCCGCTTTCCATTCGGGAAATACGGAGCCGTCGTACATCCTTCGCCGCGGCCGCTCCAGTGGGGGCACCTGCACCCCTTTGCGCTGGATTGTATTTCGTGGGCGCTCGAGAACCGCCCGTTCGACGCGCTCACCATCGTGGATTCCGACCAGCTTGCCGTCCGGCCCGGCTATTCCGAAGCGTTGGCCGCCCACGTCGCAAACGCGGGGCGCGCCGGCATGCTGGGGAACTCCGCCGTGGTGCAGAAGGCGGGAACACGCATCAGCCCGGCCCAAACCGCTTTGCAGGAGATCGATCTCTGGCGGCCATTCCTCCGCCAGTTTCCGGATGGAGAAGCGAAGTTCGTCCATTGGTGCTTCTGGCCATCCACCGTCTTTCTCGCGGACTCCGCCCGCGAGCTCGTGCGCGTCTTTCGCGAAGACGCCTGCCTTCGCCGCATCCTGGCGCAGACGAAGATCTGGGCCACCGAAGAGATCATCCTGCCCACACTGGTTTCGCTGCTGGGCTTCGAGGTCGGGTTGAGCCCGTTCAGCTTCGAGTACGTGCAATACCGCGCCGTGTTCCAGCCGCAGCAGGTGTCTCGGGCGCTCGAACAGCCAAAAGTCTACTGGATGCATCCGGTGCCGCGCCGCTACGATCACCCGATTCGCAAAACCATCCGCGAGCGCTCGAAGAATTATGTCTCGGAGGCCGACGCTGTCCCCGCTCGGCGCGCCCCGGATCAGCCGCCGCTTCTCCTTACCCTGCCGTTGCTTGAGCAGATACGCCGCATCGAAGGATGGCTGGAGGATGTGGAAGCCGACCTGCTGATCGCGGCCGTCGCGAGAGCGATGAGCGCGGTGCCTGACGCCCCAACCGTGGTCGAGGTCGGCAGCTATTGCGGCCGGGGCACCGTGGTGCTGGGCGCCGCCATGCGGGCGTGCAGGCCCGCGGACGGCCGCGTCTACGCCGTCGACCCTCACGATGGCATGGTGGGGTCGCTCGATCGCATCGTGCGCATGCCCCCGACTCTCGAACGTTTTCGCCGCAATATCCAGGCCGCCGGATTGGCGGAGGTGGTCGAGGCCATCGTCAAGCCGTCGTTCGAAGTGGAGTGGCAGCGGCCGATTAGCCTGCTGGTGATCGACGGCTTGCACGACTACGCCAACGTGGCCCGGGACTTCTATCAGTTCGAGCGCTCGATTCCGGACGGCGGCCTCGTCGCGTTCCACGATTATGCGGACTACTATCCCGGAGTGAAGGCGTTCGTCGACGAATTGCTGGCTTCGGGATTATTCGGCCGCGTCCATCTCGCTCGAACCATGATGCTGTTGCAAAAGCTGCAGGCGGCCGTTCCTTCGGCGACAGTCGAGGAGCCCAAATCCGTCGCGGCGCCTGCGGTGATTGCCGCGGAGCCGCTGGTATCCTGCATCATGGCGACCGCGGACCGCCGTGCCTTCGTGCCGCAGGCCATCCGCTATTTCCAGCGGCAGGATTACGCGCGCCGCGAACTTATCATCCTCGACGATGGCGCCGACGCGATTGCGGATCTCGTCCCGCGAGACGACCGCATCCGCTACATCCGCCTTCCCGCCCGCCGCACCATGGGCGTCAAACACAACATGGCCTGCGACGAAGCCCGCGGCGACATCGTTCTCCACTGGGACGATGACGATTGGATGGCGCCGTGGCGCATTTCCTACCAGGCGGCGCAGTTGCGCGGTAAACCTGTCAATACCCTCTCCGGCCTCTCGCATCTGCTGTTCTGGGATCCGCGCGCCCACAGCGCCTGGGAATATTTGTATCCGCCGTCGGACAAACCATGGGTGGCGGGAGGAACGTTTTGCTATCAGCGGAAGTTTTTCGAAGGCCGCCGTTTCCCGGATATGAACGAAGGAGCCGACACGGTGTTCGTTTGGGGCCTGCAGAATTCCTGTGTACTGGCCCTGCCCGACCATGGCTTCTACGTCGCACTGGTGCATCAGCAGAACACCAGCCGCAAGCGGACCAATACCTTCGGATGGCGCCCTCTGGCGCTCCATGAGGTCGAAAAATTATTGGGCGAGGACCTGGAATTTTACGGCGGCCTGGCGGCCAAAACAGAGGGCTAAAAAGGAGAGGCGCAAGCCCGAAGACCTGCGCCTCGTTGTCTTTAGAAGGAGTGGCTATTCCTCTTCTGTCGTCTTCTCTTCGGGCTCGCGGCCTTCACGCTGCGCGCGCATACGCTCTTCGCGGCGCTTCGCACGATCGGCGGCGCGCTTCACGAGTTCCGACCCGACCAGTTCGATCATCGCCTGCTCCGCGCCGTCGCCCTTGCGGGGTCCGAGGCGGGTGATGCGAGTGTAGCCGCCGTTCCGCTGGCCGAACCGAGTGCCGAGCGTATCGAACAGCTTCTTCACCGAGTCAGGCGTGCGCAGAAACGCCGCCGCCTGGCGCCGGGTATGGAGCGTGTCGGCCTTGGCCAGGGTGATCATCTTCTCCACCAGCGGACGAACAGCCTTCGCCTTCGGAACGGTAGTAATCACGCGCTCCTCGACGATCACGCTCGTGGTGAGATTGCGGAGCAGCGCGTTGCGGCTATCCACCGGCCGCTTTAACTTATATCCACCAACTCTATGTCTCATCGGCTACTCCCCCATCTGCTCCTGTGAGCCTTCATCTTCCTGGCCGTATTCCGGCAGGCTACCGGGCGCCTGCTGCGGCGGCGCCACCAGTCGGCCATGCGCATCGATCCGCATGCCCAGCGAGAGCCCCATGTTGGCCAGGATTTCCTTGATTTCGTTCAATGACTTGCGGCCGAAGTTCTTCGTCCGCAGCATTTCGGCTTCGGTCTTCTGTACCAGCTCTCCGATGGTCTGGATGTTGGCGTTCTTCAGGCAGTTGTAGGAGCGAACGCTGAGTTCCAGCTCTTCGACCGAGCGGTTCAGGATCTCGTTCATCTTGTCGAGGCCGCGCTCGGAGATCTCTTCGGTCTGCTCCGGCACTTCCTCGAAGTTGATGAAGATCGACATGTGGTCTTTGAGCAGCTTCGCCGCGTAGCCAATGGAATCCTGCGGCGACACCGCGCCGTTGGTCCAAACTTCGAGCGTCAGCTTGTCATAGTCGGTCATCTGGCCGAGGCGTGCCGCTTCCACCGCGAAGTTGACCTTACGCACCGGCGAATGGACCGAGTCGATCGGGATGTAGCCGAGCGCCAGGTCTTCATCGAAGTTCTTGTCGGCGCTGACGTACCCGCGCCCGGTCTTCAGGCGCATCTCGATGCTGAGGCGCCCGCCTTCGCTGACCGTGGCAATGTGAACGTCGCGGTCCAGCACTTCGACGTCTGCATCGGTCTCGATCTGACCGCTGCGCACATCGCCCGGCTGTTCCACGTTGAGGCGTACGGTCTTGACGCCCTCGCTCATGATTTTGAACGGAATCTGCTTGAGGTTGAGGATGATGTCCGTTGCATCCTCGACCACGCCCGGAATCGGGCTGAATTCGTGCTCGACGCCTTCGATACGGACCGCAGTGATCGCGGCACCTTCGATGGAGCTCAACAGTACGCGGCGGAGTCCGTTCCCGATAGTGGTACCGAACCCGCGCTGAAAGGGTTGAGCCGTGAACATGCCATACCGTTCCGTGAGGGTCTCGGTATTAGCAACCAGACGTTTTGGTTTTTGGAAGCCCTTAAACATTAAAACCTCGCTTTGGCGGGCGTCGCCCAACGGCCCGGCGGGGCCTGGGCAAGCCCGGCCCTTACTTCGAGTAAAGCTCGACGATGAGCTGCTCGTTCATCTGAATCTGCACCAGTTCGCTGCGTTGCGGCAGGCTCGTGATGCGACCCTTCAACCCTTCCCGATCCACATCGATCCAGTTCGGCGCCGGAGCGTGGGCCGTGGCGTCGCGAGCAGCCAGGATAGTGGCGTTATTCTTGCTGCTCTCGCGGACGGCAACCACGTCTCCGACTTTGACTTGAGCGGAGGGGATGTTGCACTTGCGGCCGTTGACTTCGACATGCCCGTGGCGGACTACCTGGCGCGATTGCGCGCGGCTGGTGCCAAAACCCATGCGGTAGATCACGCTGTCGAGCCGGCGTTCGAGAGCCGACATCAGGTTCTCGCCGGTGATGCCTTTCTGAGCGGCGGCCTTTTCATAAGTGGTGCGGAACTGGCGTTCCAGCACGCCGTATACGCGGCGCACTTTCTGCTTTTCACGCAACTGGAGGCCGTAACCGACGATCTTCGCCTTGCGGTCTTTGCCGTGCTGCCCGGGGACGAAATTGCGGCTCTCGATGGCGCACTTTTCGCTGTGGCAGCGCTCGCCCTTCAGGAACAGTTTCATGCCCTCGCGCCGGCATTGCCGGCAAACCGGGCCGATGTATCTTGCCAAGTTCTTCTCCTTACCTTTCTACTTCTCAGGTGCGGTTTACGGCCATGGCAGGCCTTCTTCCCGCTTACTGCCCTAAATTCACCGCCGGGACGCCGCAGCGCCGGGAATCAGACCCTTCGCTTTTTCGGCGGACGGCAACCGTTGTGCGGAATTGGCGTCACATCCCGGATGGCGCGCACGTCGATACCCGCGGTGGACAACGCGCGAACCGCCGACTCGCGGCCCGAACCCGGACCGCTGACCCGCACTTCCACCGTCCGCAACCCGCTCTCGGAAGCCTTGTTGGCCGCCGTCAGAGCCGCCTGCTGCGCGGCGAACGGAGTGCCCTTGCGCGACCCGCGGAAGCCCAGCGAGCCGGCGCTCGACCAGGAGAGGGTGTTGCCTTCCTGGTCCGAGATGGTCACGATGGTGTTGTTGAAGGTGGCCTGGATATGCACGACGCCCGAATGGACGACGCGCTTCTCCTTCTTCTTGAAGCTCTTCTTCTTGCCTGCTTTTGCTGGTGCTTTCGCCATACTATGTTTTACCGGTCGCCTTCTTCTTGTTTGCCACGGTGCCGCGACGCGGTCCCTTGCGGGTCCGGGCGTTGGTATGGGTGCGCTGGCCACGCACCGGCAGGCTGCGGCGGTGCCGCAGGCCACGGTACGAGCCCATCTCGATGTGACGCTTGATGTTCATCGAGATTTCCTTGCGGAGGTCGCCTTCTACCGCGCCCTCTTCTTCGAGAATCTGGCGGACGCGGTTGACTTCGTCCTCGCTCAAATCCCGAATCTTCTTGTCGAAACTGATACCAGCCCGATGCAGGAGCGATTGGGACCGCGTACGGCCAATGCCGTAAATGTACGTCAGTCCGATCTCGGCTCTCTTGGCGGGCGGCAGATCCACACCGGCGATACGTGCCATATTAGCCCTGCCTCTGTTTATGCTTGGGATTGACGCAGATGACCCGAACGACACCCTCGCGGTGGATCACCTTGCATTTGTCGCAAATTTTCTTGACGGACGCTCGAACTTTCATGTTGTCAGCTTCCTGGTAATTCTTCCCCGCGTCGGATCGTGAGGCATCAGTTCCACTTCGACCCGGTCGCCCGGTACCAGCCGGACGAAATTCCGCTTCACGATGCCCACCATATGGGCCAAAACCTTCTGCTGGGTCTCCAGCAGCACTTCGTAAATCGCGCTCGGCCGCTCTTCCAGAATCGTCGCCTGGACCTTTACGGCCTTGTCAGTACCCACGGCCCGTCCTCCGTCACCGCGATACAGTGCTCGAAGTGCGCCGAGTTGGAGCCATCCTTGGTCACCGCCGTCCACCGGTCCTTCGAAACCACCGCTTCCGGCCGCCCGGCATTCACCATCGGCTCCACAGCCAAAACCATCCCCGGCTTCAGCCGCGGATTCTCATTCCTCCGGTCCACATAGTTCGGAACCTGAGGCTCCTCGTGAAGCTGCGTCCCGATCCCATGTCCCACGTACTCCCGAACCACCGAGAAGCCGTTGGACTTCACGTGCTGCTCCACGGTACCGCAAACATCGAAAAGCCGGTTGCCCGAGCGAACCCGGTCGATCGCCATCTCTAGCGAGTCCCGGGTCACTTGCAAGAGCCGCTCCGTCTCCGGACCAATCTCTCCCACCGGAACCGTTATCGCCGAATCGCCGTAGTAGCCGTCGAGCTTCACTCCGGTGTCGATCGAGACGATATCGCCGCTCTTAAGGACGCGTTTCGCATTCGGCATCCCGTGGACAATCTCTTCGTTCACCGAAGTGCACAACACAAACCGGTACGCCTCGCCGGCCGCGGGTACATAATACCCTTTAAACGCGGGCTTGGCACCGGCGTCGGCCATCATCTTTGCGGCGGCCACTTCGAGGTCCATGGTGCTGGCCCCTTCCACCGCCAGTTCTTTCATCTTCTGCAGGATCTGCCACACCAGCAGTCCGCTGCGCCGCATCTTCTCCAGTTCAGCGGCGGTCTTTCGAACAATCATCCGTCTCCATCGCCTGGCTGATCCTCTGAAAGACCACTTCCGGAGGGTCGCTGCTGGCGTCCACTTCCACTACCATCCGCCCGGCGGAACGTAAAAAATCCAAAACCGGCCGCGTCTGCCGCTCATATGCATCCAACCGCTCGCGGATCACTTCCTCCCGGTCGTCGTTCCGGACCACCAACTGCTCGCCGTCCAGATCGCACAAATTATCCTCGCGGGGAGGCTGGGACACGATGTTATACAGAGTTCCGCAGCGAGGACACTGCCGCCGTCCGGTCAGGCGTGCGATAACTACATTATAATCAACAGCGAGGTAAATTACCACCTCGTGGATCCCGCGCTGGTCCAGCCAGCCACGAAAATGCTCCGCCTGAGCCAGCGTGCGCGGATATCCATCCAGCACAAAACCACGAACCGCATCCGGTTGGCTGAGCCGCTCTTCCACCATCCGGTCGACCACTTCATCCCGAACCAGTGCACCGGACTTCATCCGGGCCACCATGGCTGGGTCCACCCCGGAATCCTGGCGGATCCGCTCCCGGAGCATATCCCCGGTCGAAATGTGGGGCACGCCGAGGCACTCGGTCAGCTTCCTCGCCTGGGTGCCTTTGCCGGAGCCAGGTGAGCCGAACAAAACAATCGACTTCACAGAATCAGAAAGTACTTCTGCGCCCGCGGATCCGGCCCGACCGCGGCGTAAAGCCCTCATAGTGGCGCATGATGAGCTGCGCTTCGATCTGGTTGATCGTGTCCATCGCGACGCCCACCACGATCAGCAGCGAGGTGCCGCCGAAATAGAAGTTCACGTTCAAACCCTCGAGCAGCCGCCGGGGAAAGGACTGATCGATCCAGTTTCCGATCAGCGGAAGATGCTGCAGGTGGATACCCGAGATCATGATATCCGGGATCAGGCAGAGGATCGAAAGGTAGATGCCCCCGACCACCGTAATCTTCGTGAGGATGTTGTTCATGTAGTCGGCGGTATTGCGCCCCGGACGAATACCCGGAATGAACCCGCCGTACTTGCGCATGTTATCCGCCGCTTCGTTCGGGTTGAAGATGATCGACACGTAGAAGAAGCAGAAGAAGATGATTCCCGCGACGAACAGAACGTAGTAGAGAGGTTCGCCGTGCTGGATGGCCCTCAGGGTAGTGGAGAGCCAGTTGATGTTCTTTACCCAGCCCATCATTGCCAACTGCTGCGGGAACGCCAGGATCGACGAAGCGAAGATCACCGGGATCACGCCGCCGGCATTGACCTTCAGTGGCATGTGGGTGGATTGGCCGCCCATCACGCGCCGGCCGACTACGCGCTTGGCGTACTGCACCGGGATGCGACGTTCTCCACGCTCCACCAGGACGATGAACGCGACCACCGCGATCATCATGGCGATGAGGCTGATCAGTGTCAGCGCGCTCCAGTCTCCCACCACAAAGACGTGCGAGTACAGATTCTCCATCGCGTTCGGGAGGCCGACCACGATGCCGGCGAAGATGATCAACGACATGCCGTTGCCGACGCCGCGCTCGCTGATCTGCTCGCCCAGCCACATGATGAAGGCCGAACCGGTGGTCAGCGACAATACCGTCAACAGGACGAAGCCGAAGCCCGGACTGATGACAATTCCCTGCCCCATCGACATCAGGCCCTGGGAGATACCGAACGACTGAAGGACGGAAAGAATGATGGTGAGGTAGCGCGTCCACTGGGTGATCTTGCGGCGACCCAGCTCGCCTTCCTTCTGCAGTTTCTCGAGCGTCGGCACCACGACGGTCATCAACTGCAGGATGATCGACGCCGTGATGTACGGCATGATGCCAAGTGCGAAGATCGTCAGGCGCCGGATATTACCACCGGCAAACAGGTCGAAAAATCCGAAGATTGAACCCGCCTGCGATCCGAAAAACTGTTCCCAGCGTTGAGTGTTGATTCCCGGAGTGGGGATGTGCCCGCCCAGACGGTATACCGCCAGGAGCGCAAGAGTGAACAGAAGCCGCTTGCGCAGGTCCGGAACGCGAAACATGTTCGCGAACGCTTCTAATAACCTTCCCATGATTCCCTTCGATTCCCGGCGCTATTCAACCGGAGCGCCGATCACCTGTGCCGTGCCGCCGGCCTTCTGGATCTTTTCCACGGCCGATTTGGAAAACTGGTGCGCTTCCACCGTGATTTTCCGGGTCAACTGGCCCGTGCCCAGAATTTTCAGGCCCTCGCCGGCCTTCTTGATGACGCCAAGCTCGATCAGGCGGTCAAGGTTGAAGGAATCGCCCTCGAGCTTCTCCAGCCGTCCGAGGTTGACGATGGCGTACTGCTTCTTAAAAATGTTCGTAAATCCGCGCTTCGGCAGACGGCGGTGCAGCGGCATCTGGCCGCCTTCGAAGCCGCGCTTCTGGCTGAAGCCGGTGCCCGCGCGCTGTCCCTTGCTGCCGCGCGTAGAGGTCTTTCCGTGTCCCGAACCCATGCCGCGGCCGATGCGTTTGCGGTCCTTCTTCTGCCCGGCGGGCGGTTTCAATCCAGTAAGGTTCATCTCTCTCTCCCTACTCCACCACTTCCAGCAGGTGCGGAACTTTCTTTACCATACCGCGAAACACCGGGGTGTCCGGGCGCTCCACTACCTGATTGACCTTGCGCAGGCCGAGGCCCTTGACGACGCGCTTGTGCTTCTCCGGAGTGCAGATCGGGCTGCGGACCAGCTTGATCTTGATCTTGCCTTCCATTAGAGTTTCTCCACTGCCAGACCGCGCATTTCGGCCACGGTGTTCTTGTCCCGCAGGGATTCGAGCGCCACGATGGTGGCCTTCACCACGTTGTGCGGATTCTGGCGCCCGATCGATTTCGTCAGCACGTTCGGGATGCCGCAGGCCGTGATGACCGCGCGAACCGCGCCGCCGGCAATCACACCGGTACCTTCCCGAGCCGGTTTGAGCAGCACCTGCGAGCTCGCGAACTGGCCGAGCACCTGGTGCGGAATGGTGGTATCGAGCACGTTGACCTTGCGCAGACCCTTCTTGGCGGCCTCGATGCCCTTACGGATTGCCGAGGGCACTTCCTTCGCCTTGCCGACACCGTAGCCCACCACCTTCGCCGAGGGATCGCCAATTACCACCAGCGCTGAAAAGCTCAGGTTCTTGCCGCCCTTCACCACCTTCGTGACGCGGTTGATGGCCACCACCTGCTCTTTCAGGTTGAGCGCCGAAGGATCGATACGTTTCACAATCGCCATGGATTAAAACTCCAGTCCCGCTTCCCGCGCAGCATCAGCCAGGGCCTTGATGCGGCCGTGATACTGATAGCCTCCGCGATCGAAGACGACGTGCTTAATGCCCTTTTCCTTCGCCCGCTCCGCCACCAGCTTGCCGATGACTTTCGCCGCAGCCACGTTCCCGCCGTTCGTCTTGTTGCTCTTGTCCACCGAAGAGGCCGAAACCATCGTCGCGCCCTGGCTGTCGTCGATGACCTGAGCGTAGATGTGGGCCACGCTGCGGAACACTGCCAGGCGCGGACGCTCCGCGGTGCCGGAGAGCTTGCGTCGAATGCGCATGTGGATGCGCTTGCGGATTTCCTTCTTTTCGATCTTACGAATCATTTGCCACCCGCCCCGGTCTTACCGACCTTCTTGCGCAGCGCCTCGCCGGTATACCGAATGCCCTTGTTCTTGTACGGATCCGGCTTGCGAAGCGCGCGGATGTTAGCCGCCACCTGGCCGAGCAACTGGCGGTCATGCCCGCTCAGCACCAGATGCGTCTGCTTGTCGATCTTCATGTCCACGCCCTCGGGCAGCAGGAACTCGATGGGGTGGGAATAACCCAGCGTGAAGGTCGCGATCTTGCCCTTGACGTCCGCACGGTAGCCGATGCCGACAATATCGAGCTCGCGAACGAAGCCCGCCGAAACGCCCTGCACGGCGTTGGCGGCAAGCGCGCGCGTCAGCCCGTGCAGGGCCGCGTAATCGTCGGAGGCGCGCTTGATTTCCAGGCGGCCATCCGCCTGTTCGATCGTGACGCCGTGCGGAATCGGTACCGTGAGCTTGCCTTTCGGGCCCGTCACTTCCAGTTGTTCGCCGATCGCCACTTTCACGCCGCCCGGCAGCGGGATCGGTTTTTTACCAATTCTCGACATATTCTCACCAAACCCGGCAGAGAATTTCCCCGCCGATGTGTTCCTTATGCGCGTCCCGGCCGGTCATCACGCCGCGCGGCGTCGTCAGGATGTTGATACCGAGCCCGCCCAGCACGCGCGGAATATCGGTCTGCCCGACATACACCCGGCAGCCCGGCCGCGATACGCGCTCGATGGCGGAGATCACCGGCGCGTTGTTGACGCCGTACTTCAGGTAGATCTTGATGGTCCTCTTGACGCCTTCTTCGGCCACCTTGAAGTTGGTGATATAGCCTTCTTCCTTCAGGATGCGCGCGATTTCCGTCTTCAGCTTGGAGGCCGGCACGTCCACCTTCGGGTGGCGGGCCTGGATCGCGTTGCGAACGCGAGTCAGCATGTCGGCAATGGGGTCGCTCGTCATAGTTCTCCTACTTCACTTTCGTTCGAGCTTCCGCTCCCCCGCGCCAGGCGCGGCCGGATACGGAGCTTGCGAACGTTCGCATCTCTTTCCTACCAGCTCGCCTTGATCACGCCGGGGATCTCGCCGTTCAGGGCGAGCTGGCGGAAGCACAGGCGGCAGATGCCAAACTTGCGCAGGAAGGCGCGCGGACGTCCGCAACGCCAGCAGCGGTTGCGATGCCGGCATTGCAGCTTCGGCGTCTTCGCTTTCCGGGCCTTCTCCAGTTTCAGGTCTTTCGCGATCTTGGCGGTAGTAGCCATCTGTTTTTCTCTTTCTCTTTACTGCCGGAACGGCATCCCCATGCTGCTTGAGCAGCGCCAGGCCCTCCGCATCGGTGCGGGCCGTGGTGGTGATGCAAATGTTCATGCCCTTGGTCTTCTCCACCTTGGCGTAGTCGATTTCGGGGAAAATCAACTGGTCCTTCACGCCGAGCGTGTAGTTGCCGCGCCCGTCGAACGACTTGCTGGATACGCCGCGGAAGTCGCGCACGCGGGGCAGCGCCACGTTCACCAGCCGGTCAAGAAACTCGTACATGCGGTCGCCGCGCAGCGTCACCATGCAGCCGATCGCCATGCCCTCGCGCAGCTTGAATGCCGCGATCGACTTGCGTGGCCTTGGTGATCACCGGCTTCTGGCCCGCGATCTGCCCCAGTCTCGTTGACCGCGCCGTCCATCAGCTTGGCGTTCTGGGTGGCTTCGCCCAGCCCGATGTTGACCGCGATCTTCTCGATCTTGGGAACCGCCATGACGTTCTTGTAGCCGAACTCTTTGGTCAGAGCCGGAACCACTGTTTTCTGATAATGCTCTTTCAAACGTGCTGCCATGGAATCCTCAGCCTTACTTCTTGTCGAGCGCCTGGCCGCACTTGCGGCAGACGCGCGACGCGCCGGGTTTTGCCGCCGGCCAGCATGATCGACGTGGTGCGCGATCCGCACCGCCTTATTGCAGCTCGGGCACACCACCATCACGTTGGACACCGGGATCGGGCTCTCCCGCTCGGCGATGCCGCCCTTGATCTGCTTGGCCGGGTTCGGGCGCGTGTGGCGCTTGATCATCATCACGTGCTCGACCAGCAGCTTGCCGTTGTCGCGGTCGACGCCGCAGCACGCGGCCCGTCTTGCCCTTGTCGCGGCCGGAGATCACCTTCACGGTGTCGTTCTTCTTGATTTCGATCCGGACCGGCTCGGCCGGTTTCCTCTTTGCCAGTGCCATCAGATTACCTCGGGAGCCAGCGAAACGATCTTCATGAACTTCTTGTCGCGCAGCTCGCGCGCCACGGGTCCGAAGACGCGCGTTCCGACCGGCTCGCCCACGTCGTTGATCAGTACGGCGGCGTTGGAGTCGAAGCGGATGTAGCTGCCGTCCCTGCGCCGCGTTTCCTTGCGCATGCGGACGATCACGCAGCGCACCACCTTGCCCTTCTTGATCGCCGAATCCGGCGCCGCTTCCTTCACGCCGGCGTGATGACATCGCCAAGCCCGGCGCGCAGCCCGAGGTCGCCGCCGCGCGGCAGAATGCAGGAAAGCTTCCGTGCGCCGCTGTTATCGGCCACCTCGAGAATTGTTCGCATTCCAATCATAAAGAACTCCGTTCCAAGCAGCCGGGCCCGCTGGGGCCCGCTCGACTAAACCTTCACGTCCAGGTCCGACGGCTGCGCGCCCACCTGCGCCGCCCGCCGCACCACTTCCGCCAGGCGCCACCGCTTCAACTTGCTCATCGGCCGGCACTCCACGATCCGCACCACGTCGCCCATCTTAGCCGTGCCATCTTCATCGTGGGCGTAGAACTTCTTCCGCTTCGTGATGATGCGCTTATAGAGCGGGTGCGGCACGCGCCGGCCCACTTCGACCACGATGGTCTTCGCCATCTTGGTCGAAACCACCTGGCCGATCTTCTCGTTTTTGAATCCTTGCGCGGCTTGTGCTTCGGCCATGTTATTTCTTTTCTCCCGCCAATTCCCTCTCCCGCAGGATGGTGCAGCATGCGGGCGCGGGTTTTCTTCATTGCGCGGACCTTCTTGAGGCCGTCCATCTGTCCCATGGACATCTGAAACCGAAGACGGAACATCTTCTCGTCCATTTCGCGCAACTTGTTACGCATCTCGTTATCGTCGAGATCGCGGACTTTTTGCGATTTCATAAATTGATTACTCCGTCTCGTCCCGGCTGATGAACCGGGTCTTGATGGCCAGCTTGTGGGCGGCCAACCGCATGGCTGCCGCGGCGACGGTCTTATCCACGCCTTCCATCTCGAACAGGATCTTCCCGGGACGGATCACCGCAACCCACTGCTCCGGAGCGCCTTTTCCTTTACCCATACGGGTTTCGGCCGGCTTCTTGGTGATCGGCTTATCCGGGAAGAGCCGGATCCAGACCTTGCCGCCGCGCTTGATGGAGCGCGTCATGGCGACACGGGCGGCCTCGATCTGGCGGTCGGTGACCCAGCCGCACTCCATGGCCTTGAGGCCGAACTCGCCGAACGAGATCGACGAACCGCGCCACGCCTTGCCGGCCATGCGCCCGCGCTGCTGCTTCCGGTACTTAACCTTCTTTGGCATCATCATGGCGGTTTTTCCTCAGTTCCTTACTGCTTCTCGCCGCCTTCCGGAGTCTCGCCCGCGGGCGGCTTCGGTTCGGCTTCCGGCTCGTGGCGCGCTTCCTGCTTCCAGGAGGGCTGCTGCGGCGACATCAGTGGCGGCAGAATCGGTGCGGTCGGACGGGCAGCGGGACGCGGCAGATCGGCCGGCGGCGTCTGGACGGCCGGGCCGCTCGCTTCCGGCGCCGCTACCGGCGCAGGAGGCTGCCGTTCTCCCCGATCTCCCCGATCACCACGGTCTCCCCGGTCGCGGCGCGGACCACGATCGCGGTCGCGGCGATCCCGCGTATCGCGGCGCGGCTCCGGCTCGGAGAGCAGGCCTCCGCGGCGCTTCGTCAGGTCGAGAATCTCGCCCTTATAGAGCCATGCCTTGATGCCGATCACACCGTAAGTGGTGTGCGCTTCGGCAAATCCGTAATCGATATCGGCACGCAGAGTGTGCAGCGGGAGCTGGCCCTGCAGGTACCATTCGCTGCGCGCGATTTCGGCGCCGTTCAGGCGGCCGGAGACCCGCACCTTGATTCCCTTGCAGCCGAAACGCAGAGCCGAATCCACCGCTTTGCGCATGGCGCGGCGGAAGGCCACGCGCTTTTCGAGCTGCAGCGCGATCGATTCGGAGACCAGTTGCGCATCGAGCTCCGGCTTGTGCACTTCCTGGATGTCGATGAAGACCTCGCGCTTGGTCTTCCTCGCCATATCCTGCTTGAGCTTTTCGATCTCGGCGCCCTTGCGCCCGATGATGATGCCGGGGCGCGACGTGCGGATGGTGACCCGCAGCTTGTTGCCCGGCCGGTCGACTTCGATCGAGCTGACGCCGGCGGACTTCAGCCGCTCGCGAAGGGCCGCCTTCAGTTCCAGGTCTTCCTGCAGCAGCTTGGCATAGCCCTGCTTGGCAAACCAGCGCGAGCGCCACGGCTTGTTGAAGCCCAGCCGGAATCCGTACGGATGAACTTTCTGTCCCATCTATGCTTCCTTCTCCGTCACCTTGATGACGATATGTGCCAGCCGGCGCTGATACCGGTAGGCGCGGCCCATCGGAGCCGGCCGCACCCGCTTCATCCGCGGCCCTTCGTTCACGTATGCCTCGGACACGAACAGCCGGTCCACGTCCACGTCCTCGGACAGGTTCTGCGCGTTGGCGATGGCCGACTGCAGCACCTTCTCCACCGCCGGCGCAATCCGCTTGTTGGTGGTGCGCAGCGTGGTCAGGGCCGCTCCCGCCTGCTGGCCGCGGATCAGATCCACCACCAGCCGCGCTTTCTGCGGGGAGATTCGGATATATCGGGCTTCCGCTTTCGCTTGCATGGCTTCCTCTTTATGCCGGCTTGGACGACTTCTCCGTCGCCGCCTTCACGGAATGGCCCTTGAAGGTCCGGGTCGGCGAAAACTCGCCGAACTTGTGCCCCACCATGTTTTCCGTGATGTACACCGGAATGAACTTTCTGCCGTTGTGGACCGCGACGGTGTGGCCGACGAACTCCGGAAGTATGGTGGAACGCCGCGACCAGGTGCGGACGACCTTCTTCTCGTTGGCCGCGGTCATCACGGCCAGCTTGGCTTCCAGGTGAGTATCGGTAAACGGTCCCTTCTTGACTGAACGACCCATGTGCGCTTACCTCTTTTTGCTCTTTCGGGTGACGATCCACCGGTCGGTCCGCTTGTTGTTGCGAGTCTTGAAACCACGAGTGGGCTGGCCCCACGGCGTCACCGGATGCCGGCCGCCGGAAGTTTTGCCCTCGCCGCCGCCGTGCGGGTGATCCACCGGGTTCATGGTGACACCGCGATTGTGCGGGCGCTTGCCCAGCCACCGCGTCCGGCCCGCCTTGCCGAGCGAGACGTTCTCGTGATCCACATTGCCTACCTGGCCCACAGTCGCCATGCACTCGAGAGGCACCCGGCGCACCTCGCCCGAAGGCAACTTCAGCAGCGCCAGGCCGCCTTCCTTCGAAATCAACTGCGCCTGCGACCCGGCCGAACGCGCCATCTGCGCGCCCTTGCCCGGCTTAAACTCGATGTTGTGGACGATGGTGCCGGCCGGCATGTTCTTCAGCGGCAGCGCATTGCCCACCAGGATATCGGCCCCCGGACCGGACATCACCTTCTGCCCAACCTTTAGGCCGTGCGGGTGGATGATGTAGCGCTTCTCGCCATCCGCATAGTTCAGCAGCGCGATTCGCGCCGAGCGGTTGGGATCGTATTCGACCGCCGCCACCACGGCCGGAATACCCGTCTTGTCGCGCTTGAAATCGACAACCCGGTAGGCCTTCTTGGCACCGCCACCGATGAACCGCGAGGTCACCCGTCCGATACTGTTGCGGCCGCCGGTGCGCTGCTTGGACTCGACCAGCGATTTCTCGGGCCGCTGCTTGGTAATGTCTTCCCGCGAAACCACCGTCTGGAAACGACGGGTGGGCGTTACGGGTCTGTATGATTTGATCGGCATCGGTTAAATCTCCGCGAAGTCCGGAACCTTCTGCCCGGCTTTCAGCTTCACGTAGGCCTTCTTCCAGTCGGAGCGATAGCCCGCGAACCGGCCGCGGCGGCGCAGCTTGCCTTCGAAACTCGCCGTGCGGACCTCGGCCACCTTCACCTTGAACAGCCTTTCGACGGCCGACTTGACCTGCGTCTTGTTGGCGTCGATCGACACTTCGAAGCAGAGGGTGCGTTCGTTGTCTTTCTTATCCACGCCCTTCTCGGTGACCAGCGGGCGCACAATGACTTGGTAGTTATTCATTTCGCGAGTGCCTCCGAGAATTTGCGCGCCGCGGCTTCGCTGAGAAACACGCTCTGGTGGCCCAACAGGTGGAAAGGATTGACTTCCCGCGTCGGCATCAGAGTCACACCCTTGAGGTTGCGAATGCCCAGCTCCAGGTTGCGGTTCTCGCCGTTTTCCACCACCAGCACGGTGCGGCCCGCTTCCAGCTTCACCAGGGTGTTCATCGCGTTCTTGGTCTTGTGATCGGCAAAATTGAACGTCTGCACGATCTTGAGCTCGCCGTCCCGGACCTTCGCCGAAAGCGCCGAGCGCAGCGCGCCCAGCACCATCTTGCGCGGCAGCTTGTAGCTGTAATCGCGCGGTTGCGGCCCGTGGACCGTACCGCCGTGACGCCACAGCGGAGAACGGATCGAACCCACGCGCGCGCGCCCGGTGCCCTTTTGCTTCCACAGCTTCTTACCGGACCCGGCGACATCCGAGCGAACTTTGGTTTTGTGGGTGCCCGCACGCTGTCCTGCCTGGTATTGCCGGACGGCTTCGTACAGGAGCGCCTCGTTCACCTCGGCGCCGAACACCTCGTCGGCCAGGTCGATCTGGCCGACTTTCTGATTATTCAAATCCACTACGTCGACTGTCGGCATGGCAGTTACCTCTTCGACCTCCGCACCACGACGTATCCGCCATTCGGCCCCGGAACCGCGCCCTTCACTACCAGCACGTTGTCCTCGGTATCCACGTCGATCACTTCGAGGTTGCGGACCGTGACCTTCGCGTGGCCCATATGGCCGGCCATGCGCATGCCCGGCAGCACGCGGGAGGGAAAGCTGGATGCGCCGATCGAACCGGGAGCGCGGTGGAACATGGAGCCATGGGTACTAGCGCCGCCGCCAAAGTGGTGGCGCTTTACCAGGCCCGCAAAGCCGCGGCCCTTGCTGATTCCGATCACGTCCACCTTGTCCTTGGGCTTGAACTGATCCACCAGCACTTTGTCGCCCGGCTTCAAATCATCGTCGCCGGGACCCAGCGTGAACTCGCGCAGAAACTTCGCGCCTTCCGCGCCGGCTTTCTTCAGGTGGCCGGTGGCCGGCTTATTGATACGTTGCGGCTTGACGAACTCCATCAGACCAAGCTGCACCGCATCATAGCCGTCCGCGGTGGGCGTCTTGCGCTGCACCACGGTACACGGACCCGCCTTCAGCAGTGTGACCGGCACGGCCTGGCCGTCTGGCCGGAACACCTGCGACATCCCAATCTTTTTGCCAAGGATTCCTGGACTCATCGTTAAATCCTTATTTCACCGCCGGGATTTGCGCGGCCGGAAGTCTCCGGCGCCGCGCGTTCCCTTCGGTAGATCTTATTTCCCGAACGCCTTGATCTCGACATCCACGCCCGCGGGCAGATCGAGCTTCATCAGCGCGTCCACCGTCTGCTGGGTCGGCTCCAGAATGTCCAAAAGCCGTTTGTGCGTCCGGATTTCAAACTGCTCCCGCGACTTTTTATCAACGTGCGGCGAGCGCAAAACAGTCGTGATGCTCCGCGATGTCGGCAGCGGAATCGGACCGGCCACCTGCGCGCCGGTCCGCTTCGCGGTATCCACAATCTCGGTCGTCGACTGATCGAGCACCCGGTGGTCGTAAGCCTTCAGACGGATGCGAATTCGTTCTCTCAGCGCCATTTTCCAGCCTACTTAATGATCTCGGTCACCGTGCCGGCGCCGACTGTGCGGCCGCCTTCGCGAATCGCGAAGCGCAGCCCCTTGTCCATGGCGATCGGCGTAATCAGCTCTACAAACAGGTTCACGTTGTCGCCCGGCATCACCATCTCCGTACCTTCGGGCAACTGCGCGACTCCCGTCACGTCCGTCGTCCGGAAGTAGAACTGCGGCCGGTAGCCCTTGAAGAACGGCGTGTGCCGTCCCCCTTCTTCCTTGCTCAACACGTAAACTTCGCCCTTGAACTGCGTGTGCGGCGTGATCGTTCCCGGCTTCGCGATCACCTGACCGCGCTCCACGTCGTCCTTGTCCACACCGCGCAGCAGCAGGCCCACGTTATCGCCCGCACGGCCCTCGTCGAGCAGTTTCTTGAACATCTCGACGCCCGTCACCACCGTCTTGCGCGTATCCCGGAATCCGACGATTTCCATTTCCTCGCCGACCTTGCCGATTCCACGCTCGATGCGGCCCGTCACCACCGTGCCGCGTCCCTGAATCGAGAAGATGTCTTCGATCGGCATCAGGAACGGCTTATCGGTAACGCGCTGCGGCAGCGGAATGTAGTTGTCCACCGCTTCCATCAGCTCGTCCACCGTCTTTTCCCACTTCGCTTCGCCGTTCAGCGCACCCAGCGCCGAAACCCGGATCACCGGCAGATCGTCGCCCGGGAACTGATAGCTCTTCAGCAGCTCGCGGACTTCCAGCTCCACCAGGTCGAGCAGCTCCGGATCGTCCACCATGTCGACCTTGTTCATGGCCACCACGATGAACGGCACACCCACCTGCCGCGCCAGCAGCACGTGCTCGCGGGTCTGAGGCATGGGTCCGTCGGTCGCCGCCACCACCAGGATCGCGCCATCCATCTGCGCCGCACCGGTGATCATGTTCTTGATGTAGTCGGCGTGGCCGGGGCAATCCACATGGGCGTAGTGCCGGTTGGCGGTTTCGTACTCGATGTGCGCCACCGCGATCGTGATTCCGCGGGCTTTTTCTTCCGGCGCGTTGTCGATCGAATCGAAGCTCCGGAACTTTACTTTCGGATTGTGCTTCGCCAGCACCTTCGTGATTGCCGCTGTCAGGGTCGTCTTGCCGTGATCGATGTGCCCGATCGTACCGATGTTTACGTGCGGCTTACTACGGTCAAATTTTTCCTTTGCCATAAGAAAAACCCAATCTCCTTATCTCGTAATCTTGCCCTGGACTTTATTCACGATCTCTTCGGCGAGACCGCCCGGCACTTCTTCGTACTTCCCGAAGTGCATGGTGAAACTGCCGCGGCCCTGCGTGCGCGAGCGGAGCTCGGTCGCATAGCCAAACATTTCCGAGAGCGGTACCATCGCCTTGATGATCTGGGTGGTACCGCGCAACTGCATGCCTTCGATACGGCCGCGGCGCGAATTCAGATCGCCGATGACGTCACCCATATATTGCTCCGGCACCACGACTTCGACCGCCATGATCGGCTCGAGCAGCACCGGCTTGGCTCGCTTCGTCGCTTCCTTGATCGCCAGAGAACCGGCGATCTTGAAGGCCATTTCCGAGGAGTCAACCTCGTGATAGCTTCCGTCGTAGAGCGTTACCTTCAAATCGGACATCGGGAAGCCCGCCATGATTCCGCCTTCGAGCGCTTCCTTGATTCCGGCTTCGGTCGGGTTGATGTATTCCTTCGGCACCGTGCCGCCGTAGGTGTCGTTGACGAACTCAAACCCCGTCCCGGCAGGCAACGGCTCGACCCGGATCTTGACGTGGCCGTACTGACCGCGGCCGCCCGACTGGCGGACGTGCCGGCCTTCGGCCTCGGCGTTCTTGCGGATGGTCTCGCGGTACGCGACCTGCGGCTTGCCGACATTGGCGCCGACGCCGAACTCGCGCATCATCCGGTCCACAATGATCTCGAGGTGCAGCTCGCCCATCCCGGAAAGAATGGTCTGCCCCGTTTCGGGATCGGTATTCACGCGGAAAGTGGGATCTTCCTGCGCCAGCTTCTGGATGGCGAGGCCCATCTTTTCCTGGTCGGCCTTGGTCTTCGGTTCCACTGCCAACTGGATCACCGGTGTCGGGAAGTCGATCGACTCCAGCACGATCGGATGTTCGTCATCGCAGATCGTATCGCCGGTCGAAACCGTCTTCAGGCCGACGGCGGCGCAGATATCGCCCGCCAGGATCTCCTGGATCTCTTCACGCTTGTTGGCGTGCATGCGGAGCAGGCGGCCGATGCGTTCCTTGCGGCTCTTGGCCACGTTGTAGACCGAATCGCCGGACTTGAGCGTTCCCGAGTAGACCCGGAAGAACGCCAACTGGCCCACGTAGGGGTCCGTCATGATTTTGAAAACCAGAGCGGAAAAGGGGTCGCTGTCGGAAGCTCTGCGCGTCAGTTGCTTTTCCGGATCATCCACCGACGTGCCTTCCACCGGCGGAATGTCCAGCGGCGAGGGTAGATAGTCAACCACCGCATCGAGCATCGTCTGGACGCCCTTGTTCTTGAATGCCGTACCGCAGATCACCGGGAAGATCTGCAGGGCGATGGTGGCCTTACGGATGCCGGCCTTGATCTCGTCGTTCGAAATCGGCTGGCCATCGATGAATTTCTCGAAGAGCTTGTCGTCGTGCTCCGAGATCGCCTCGATCATCTTCTCGCGGTATTCTTTGGCCTTTTCCACGAGGTCCGCGGGAATCTCGGTGACATCGAACTTGGCGCCCAGGGTCTCATCGCGCCAGACTACGGCCTTCATCTCGACCAGGTCCACTATGCCTTTGAACTGGTCTTCCGCGCCGACGGGAAGCTGGATCGGTACCGGGCGGCACTTCAGACGCTCGACGATGGTGTCGACCGAGTGGTAGAAGTCGGCACCCACGCGGTCCATCTTATTAATGAAGCAAATGCGGGGTACGTCGTACTTATCCGCCTGACGCCAGACGGTCTCGGACTGGGGCTGCACGCCGGCCACGGCATCGAAAACCGCGACCGCGCCATCGAGCACGCGAAGACTGCGCTCCACCTCGGCGGTGAAGTCGACGTGCCCGGGCGTGTCGATGATGTTGATCTGGATGTCACGCCATTCGCAGGTGGTGGCGGCGGAAGTGATCGTGATGCCGCGCTCCTGCTCCTGTTCCATCCAGTCCATGGTGGCCGTGCCCTCATGGACCTCGCCCAGCTTGTGCGTGCGTCCCGTGTAATACAAAATGCGCTCTGTGGTCGTGGTTTTACCGGCATCGATGTGTGCAGCGATGCCGATGTTCCTCATCCTTTCGAGCGGGACCGTTCTTGGCAAAACCTTAGCTCCTCTTTATTCCTCGGCTACCACCGGTAATGCGCAAAGGCCTTGTTTGCCTCGGCCATGCGGTGTACGTCGTCTCGCTTCTTGATCGCGCCGCCCCTGAGGTTGGCTGCATCGTTCAGTTCGTTGGCCAGCTTATCCGCCATGCCCTTTTCGGGGCGAGTGCGGGCGTTGCCGATGATCCAGCGCATGGCGAGCGAAGTCCGGCGATTCTGCGGAACTTCGATCGGCACCTGGTAGTTGGCACCGCCGACGCGCCGCGTCTTGACTTCGAGCAGCGGCTTGGCGTTTTCCACGGCCTTCTTGAACGCCTTCAGCGGATCGTCGCCGGTGCGCTCCCGCAGCTTATCCATGGCGTCATAGAAGATGCCCTGGGCGGTGTTCTTCTTGCCCTCCCACATCATCGAGTTGACGAACTTCTCGACGAGGCTGGAATTGTAGACCGGATCCGGCACTACCTCACGAACAACGGCTCTTCTTCTGCGTGGCATACGTTACCTACGATTTGGGCCTCTTAGCCCCGTATTTCGATCTGCCCTGACGGCGGTTGGCCACCCCGGCAGTATCCAGCGCACCGCGGATCACGTGATAGCGAACGCCCGGGAGATCCTTCACACGGCCTCCGCGGATCAGCACGATGGAGTGTTCCTGCAGGTTATGCCCGACCCCCGGGATGTACGTGGTGACCTCGATTCCATTGGTCAGCCGCACGCGCGCTACTTTACGCAGCGCCGAGTTCGGCTTCTTGGGGGTGGAGGTGTAAACGCGCGTGCAAACTCCACGCTTCTGGGGGCAGCTATTGAGCGCGGGGCTGGAGGTCTTCCAGCGTGGCGGCTTGCGCCCTCTTCGCACAAGTTGGTTAAACGTCGGCACGAATTTCCTCTTCGCGATTCAAATCTGTAAAAGTGGTGAAATCCACCAAACGACCGGGTTCCCACAAAAAGTGGGTCCCGAAACTCAGGTCGCAACCAGCGAGGATTACCTTGCTTCTTTGGACAGGCCCATGTTCCAGTCGGAGTAACCGGTAGAACCTCGGGGCCTCACCCCCGGCCGGACTCGTTACAGACGAGTGGTAGCACAGGAGTAGAAAGCTTGCTCTCGCGAAACTCTTCAATGTTAACCGAAGTTCGGTTCGAAGTGCAACTGTGGGGTGGTGTTTTCCGAGAGGGATAGGAAGACCGCGCCCGGCGCCCAAGGGCCGTCCTCCCGGGAACAACTCGAAGCTCAGCCTTAAGAGAAACTGGATCGGGCCGTGAATCCCGATCCCTATCTCATTGGAAACATTGGGCTGCGTTAAACCAGCATCTTCTTTACTACGTTCCCGGCGACATCCGTCAGTCGGAAATCCCGGCCCATGTGGTGGAAGGTCAGGCGTGTGTGATCCATCCCGAGACACTGCAGGATGGTCGCCTGCAGGTCATGAACGTGGACCTTATCCTCGGTAATGTTCATGCAGAGGTCGTCGGTCTTGCCGATCACCTGGCCGCCCTTGATGCCGCCGCCGGCCAGCATCAGGCTGTACGCCAGCGGATGATGATCGCGGCCGGCGTTGTTGACGTCGCGCGGATCGCGAATCTCGACCATTGGGGTGCGGCCGAATTCCCCACCCCAGACGACCAGCGTGCTGTCGAGCAGGCCGCGCTGCTTGAGGTCCTTGATGAGCGCGGCGGTGGGCTGGTCGGCGATGTTGCAATTCTTCTTGAGCTTGCGATTGAGATCGGTGTGGTCGTCCCAACTGGCGTGGTTGAGCATGATAAATCGCACACCGCGCTCGACCATGCGCCGCGCCAGCAGGCAGTTGGTGGCGAACTGCCGGGTGGGGTCCTGGTTCACGCCGTACATCTCGAGCGTCTCGGGCGATTCCTTCGAGAAATCGAGCAACTCCGGCGCGGCCGACTGCATCCGGAACGCCAATTCATAGGACGAGATGCGCGAAGCGATTTCGACGTCGCCTGTCTCGCCGTAGTGCTCTTCGTTGAGGTCCTTCAGGACATCGAGGCCGGCACGCTGCATGTCCCGCGTGACACCCTCGGGGTTCGACAAATACAGCACGGGGTCGCCCGAGCTGCGGAACACTACGCCCTGGTAAGTCGACGGCAGGAAGCCGCTCGACCAGTTGGACGTGCCGCCGCTGGTTCCCACCCCGGAGCTCAACACCACGAAGCCCGGCAGATTCTGCGATTCGCTGCCGAGGCCATAGAGCACCCACGCCCCCATCGTCGGGCGGCCCACCTGAATGCTGCCGCCGAAGAGCAGCAACTGGCCCGGGTGGTGATTGAAGGCGTCCGTATACATCGATCGCACCAGGCAGATGTCGTCGGCGCAGGAGCCGATGTGCGGGATGTAGTCCGAATACTCGATGCCGCTCTGCCCGTGCTTCTCGAAGGTCCGGGGACTGGCCAGCACCGCGGCGTTCGGCTTGGTGAACGCCAGGTGCAGGTCCTTGGTCATCGACGGAGGCAGCGGCTTGCCGTTCCATTTCGCGAGCTCCGGCTTGGGGTCGAAGAGGTCGAGCTGGCTCGGGCCGCCTTCCATGAACATGAAGATCACGCTCTTGGCCTTGGCCGGAAAGTTCGGCTTCCTCGGAGCCAGCGGGTTGACGTTCGGGACGGCGGCCAGGCCGTCGCGCTCCAGCAACTGCGCCAGCGCCATGATTCCGATTCCGCCGGCGCACTCCCGGAAGAAACTGCGGCGGCTTTGTATCGTACGGAACTCTTCGCGATCCATTTCTATTCCCTCGTGATGAACTCGTCCAGGTTGAGCAAGACCCGGCTCAACTCCACCCATGCCGCCGCGTCGATCTGCGGCACGCCCTCCAGGCGGTTGGGGAACAGATCCGCCACGGTCTTCGGATTGTCCTGCAACTGCTTCAAAGTGTCGTCGTAGTATTTGCCGAGGCGCTCGGCTTCGTGCGCGGATGGCGCGCGGCCGAGCGTGATGCGGTAGGCGAAATCGAGCCGGTCGCCGAAGCCGGACTTCGTATCGTGCATGATGCGGAACGCCAGGCCCTGGGCGGCCTCGAAGAAGACCGGGTCGTTCAGCAGATTGAGCGCCTGCAGCGGCGTGTTGGTGCGCTCGCGCCTGGTACAGGAAAGGTTGGAATTCGGCTCATCGAAATTCATGAGCATCGGGTAAGGCACGGTGCGCTGGAAGAGGATGTACATGCCGCGGCGGTAACGGTCGACGCCGCTCGATTCCTTCCACTTGACCGAACCCGCATACGAAAGCTCCGCGACCCCTTTGGGCTGCGGAGGCCGCACGCTCTGGCCGCCGATGCGCGGATCGAGCAGGGCGGCGGCCTCGAGCGTTTCGTCACGCACCAGTTCGGCTGGCAGACGCAGCCGCGACTGTCGCGAGAGCCACGCATTCTCGGGATCGCGCTGCGCCACATCGGGCCGCGCCTTCGACGACTGGCGGTAGGCGGCAGAGGTCACAATCTCGCGAATCATCTGCTTCGTGCTCCACCCGCGCGCCATGTATTCGCTCGCCAGCCAGTCGAGCAGCTTGGGGTTCGAAGGCTCGTCGCCCTGCGTGCCGAAATCGTCTGACGTCTTGACGATGCCGAGGCCGAACAGCTCCTGCCAGATGCGATTGACGGCGACGCGTGAAGTCAGCGGGTTTTCGGACGAGACCAGCCATCGCGCCAGCACCAGGCGGGTCGGCTTCGCACCCGCGGGCAGCGGCGGCAGCAGAGCCGGTGTGCCAGGCTCGACCTCATCGCCGCGCTGCTGCCAATCGCCTTTAAGGTGGATGTAGCTCTTGGGCGGCGTATCGTTTTCCACCAGCACCGGCGCGTAGCTGAGGGGCGGCAGGGCAGCGTTCAACTCATTGAGCTTGTCCCGTACCTCGCCGGTCTTGACTTCCTGGCAGTGCTGCTTGGGATAGAGATTGCCGCAGGCGCTCAGGAAGTAATCCATCATGGCGTGTTCCTGCAGCTCGGTGCGGCGCGAGCGATCGAGGAACAGCACCTTCTTCGCGCTGTCGATATTGTGAGTGAACTCGCCGTAGGCGAAGCTCCAGTCGTCGTGCTCGCCGGGATGCTGCTCGGCATAGCGGAGCTTGTCTTCCCAATCGGCCTCCGCCTCGGGCATCTTGTATTCGGCAAGCAACTCTGCGCGCTTCTTGTCGTAGGCGGGGCGGGCTTCGAGATAGGGACCGAGTTCGCCGGGCATGGGCGCCGCGACGTTGACTTCCTCTTGCGTGTTGAAGAACGCCGTGAGCTGGTAATACTCCTTCTGGCTGATGGGGTCGAACTTGTGGTTGTGGCACTGCGCGCACCCCACCGTCAGACCTAGCCAGACGGTGCCGAGCGTGGAGGCGCGATCGAGCACCTGCTCATCGCGGAACTGCTCGGGATCGGTGCCGCCTTCGCGATTGGTGAGAGTGTTGCGATTGAAACCGGTGGCCACCAGCATGTCGGTGGTCCGGTTCGGCAGCAGGTCTCCCGCAAGCTGTTCGATGGTGAATTCGTCGAACGGCATGTCGCGATTCAACGCGTCGATCACCCACTGGCGGTAGCGCCACGCCCACGGACGCGCACGATCCTTTTCGTAGCCATCGCTATCGGCGTAGCGGGCGAGGTCGAGCCAGTGACGGCCCCAGCGTTCGCCGTAGTGCGGCGAGGCGAGCAGGCGATCGACCAGGCGGTCGTAGGCGTCGGTGCGATTGTCGCGAATGAAGTCGTCGATTTCTCGCGGCGTGGGCAGCAGGCCGGTAAGATCGAGGCTGACGCGGCGGATCAGCGTGATCTTCGAGGCCTCGGAAGAAGGCATAATGCCTTCGGCATCGAGCTTGGCGAGGATGAACTGATCGATCGGGTTGCGGACCCAGGCGCGGTCGGAGACGGCCGGCGGCGTGGGCCGCTCGATCTTGCGGAAAGACCAGTGCACCGCCGCCGAAGCGACACCGGCGGTCCAGGGAGCGCCCTCGTCGATCCACGATCGCAGCATCGCCACTTCGGCCGGAGTAAGTCGAGCCCCGACCGGCGGCATCACTTTCTTCCCCGTGCCGCTCACCATCTCGATCAGCCGACTCGCCGCGCTCTTCCCCGGCTGGATCACCCGCGCCGCGGATTCCTTTTGATCGAAACGAAGGCCCGCCATCTGCTGCTGCGGCCCGTGGCACATATAGCAGCGCTTTTGGAATAGCGGTTGGACGTCGCGGGCGAAATCCACTTTCGGAGGCGTTTGCGCGAATGTGCACAGAGACACAGCGAGGCATCCTCCGATCAACCCAGCTCTGAGCATGGTCGCTATTATATGCCCGATAGAGACCAGCTGCGGAAGCCGGCCGTCAGTCTTCGCGCAAGGTTCTGGCCGGATCGATTCTCGCGATTCGCAGGGTCGGGAACACGATCGCGAGTAGGGTCACTGCCAGCAACGTGAGTACGACGGTGAGGATCGTCGGCGCGTCATATACGCCCACCCCGTAGAGGGCGCTTTGCAGGGCGCGGAGCATACCCCCGCAAAGCACCAGGCCGAGAACCAGTCCCACGGCGGAGGCGCCGGCGCCGGACTTTCCGATCTCGATCATCGACGCTCGCACCGAAGAACCCAGGGCGATGCGGATGCCGATTTCGCGCGTCCTCTGAGCGACGATGTTCGCCACCAGCGCGAAAATTCCGACCGCGCTCAGCAGCAAGGCGAGAAGGGCCATGGCAACCAGCAGCGCAACCTCGACCCGTTGCGTCGCCAGTGTCGTATCCATCAGATCCCGCATGCCATAGAAACCCGAGAACGGAAGATCGGGATCGACCTTCGCAAGTGCCCGCTGCATCTGCGCAGTCAGCCCTTCCGACGGACCCGAAAAACGGACAATCCAACTCGGTTGAAACCAGGCATGCAACAGCGAGAGAAATCGGACGTTGTCGAATTGTGCGGCGGGAACATAGACAATCTCTTCGCTGGTCAGCGGCGACGTGCCCGGATTCAGTCGACCCGCAGCGGATATGACGGTGTCCGCGACCACGCCTACCACCAAATGCGTCTTATCGAGATACTGGCCCACCGGATTCGTCTCACGAAAGAACTTGCGCGCGAAGGCGAGGTTGACGATGGCCGCGGGCTGCGCGTGCGGACCGTCCGCCTCGGTGAAGGGCCGGCCGGCCAGCACCGGAATCTGCATGGTATCGAAATAGCTCGGGGTGCAATACACCCAGTTGGATAAAACCACTTTCGGCGCTTTCCCGCTGCCTATGAAATCGAACCCGTTGAGCAGTGCCCGCTCGTAGGGCAGCGCCGACGCGACAGCGGCATTCCGCACACCCGGAATCTGCCGCATGGCGGCGGTGCTCTCATCGAGAAGCTTTCGAAAGGCGGCCAGGTCGTGATACCGCGCATCGTCCAGAGATGCCTTGGCGGTGATCACGCCGTTAGGATTGAAGCCGGGAGGCATACTCTCCAGGTGGATGAGGGTGCGAATGAGAAGCCCCGCAGCCGCCAGCAGGACGACGGTCAGAGCGACCTCGCCCGCGATCAATCCCTGGCGGAGACGCGCGCCGCGCGCCCCGATGACCGACCGGCTGCCGATCGAGGAGCGCAGGTCGGACTTCCTCGTGATCAGCGCGGGCAACATACCGAACAGGATGCTGGTCAGCAGGGCCACCGCGAGCGTAAAGCCCATCACGCGCGTGTCTAGGGGAACGGAGGCAACCGGCAGAAAATGCTCCGGCAGCAGGAGCAGTAGTCCACGCAAGGCAAGGAAGCCCACGCCGACGCCCGCCGCGCCTCCGGCCAGCGCCAGCAGCAGGTTCTCGATCCAAAGTTGCTGCTGGATTCGCCAGCGCGAGGCTCCCAATGCCACCCTGGTGGCGATTTCCGAGGTGCGCCGCGCGATGCGCACCAACGTCAGGCCCGCCAGATTGGCGCAGGCAATCAGCAGGATGAAACCCGCCGACAGCATCAGGGCCAGAACCTGCGGACGAAGCGAGTCGGTCTCCGCATCCTGGAGCGGCACGGGGTAAAAAGTCATCTGCAGGCCCGGGCTGGTTTTCGTAAGACGCTGGAAACGGGTGCTCCGGCTCCAGGCGCGATTGATCTCTGCACCCGCCCGCTGCCAGTTGGCTCCGGCGCGCAGTCGCACGATTGCGCGAAAGTTAGGTGACCCACCTTCACCTTCCCGGCTGGGTTCGAGGGGCGTATAGACATCGGCATTGAATGGTGTGACCGCATTCGAAGGGAGGACGCCGACAATCGTGTACGGCTCACCCTTCAAGAGCGCGGCCTGGCCGAGAACATTCGGGTTCGCGCCGAAAGCCGCGCGCCACAGCGAGTAGCTCAGGATCGCGGCCCGAGGGCCGTGCGGACGGTCTTCGTCCTCTGAAAAATTGCGTCCGAGAACCGGATGAAGGCCGAGGACATCGAAATAATGCGCCGAGACACGTACGGCCTGAAGATATTGCACGTGGGTGCCGGCCCGGAGATTGACCCCGTTAGTGCGGGTCGCGGAAACCGCGGAGATCAGGGACGGCACGTTGTCGCGAAGCAACTCCCACTGCTCACCGTCGACGTTCGTGCGACCGCTGCCCGACTCAGTCCCCGTGGTGCGCGCGTAGATCTCGCCCATGCGCTCGGGCTGTGGGTAAGGAAGGTCCTTCAGCAGGAGCGCATTGACCAGGGAGAAGATTGCCGTGTTGGTTCCAACCGAGAGGGCGAGCGTGACGATGACCGTGGCGGTGAAGCCGGGGTTGTGCCGCAACTGCCGCCCGGCGTATTGGATGTCCCGCACAACCGCTTCCAGCCTGGGCCATTGCCAGACCTCCCGGCTCTGCTCCTCGAGGAGAGTCGCGTTTCCGAATTCCCGATGGGCCCGGCGCACCGCCTCCTGGCATGACAAGCCGCCTTCCATCAGTTCTTCGACCTTCTCTTCCAGGTGCTCCCGGATCGACTCCGCCAGTTCGTCGTATCGCCGCCGGCGGGACCAAAGCTGTTCGAGCCATCCCATAAACAACTCCTACGGTTGCACGGTCGCCATCACACGCCGGATGCCGGCGAGCATTTTCTCGAAGCTCGATACCTCGCGCTCCAGGTGTTTGCGGCCCGCATCGGTGAGGCTATAGAGCCGAATCGGCCGGTTTTTCGCGGAGACTCCTGCCTTCGACTTGAGCCATCCCTCTTTCAGCATCCGCTGCAATGCCGGATAGAGCGAACCCTCCTCGACTTGCAGCAGGTCCTCGGAGACTTCCTGAATGTGCTTCGCCAAGGCATATCCATGCATCGGCTTCACCCGGAGCGACTGCAGGATCATCATCTCCAGGGCTCCGGGAAAGAGGTCGCGGTATTCCGGATTCTTCTTCGGCATTGGCTGTTTTGGACTATACTATTTTCAAAATAGCCTCGTCAAGAGCTCTCGCTCCTTCTGCCCACAGAGATCGCCGCGGCCACGCTCCCGGCTTTCGGAGTATCTTGGAATTAAGGGCTGTCTATGTCTTTCCGCATTACTCTTGGTTCCGTCGCCGTCGCGTGCCTGCTCGCCGGGTTCGCGGCCTTCTCCGCTCCGACCTCACCCATTCCGCCGCCTTCCACCGATGACTCGCTGGCCACTCAGCCGGCGAAGGCAACGGCCGTCTTTGCCGGAGGCTGCTTTTGGGGCGTGCAATCCGTGTTTCAACGAGTGAAGGGCGTGATCGCCACCACCGCCGGATACTCGGGCGGATCGGCCAAGACGGCTACGTATCAGCAGGTCACCACCGAAACCACCGGCCATGCCGAATCGGTCGAAGTGGTCTACGATCCGTCGCGCATCACCTATGGGCAGTTACTGCGGATCTTCTTCTCGGTCGCGCACGATCCCACCGAGCTCAACCGCCAGGGGCCGGACGTCGGGACATCCTACCGCTCCGCCATCTTCTATACCAACGAAGACCAGATGCGGGTGGCGAAGGCGTACATCGCGCAACTCGACCGGCAGAAGGTGTTTCCCAAGCCGATTGTGACCGACGTGACTCCGCTCAAGGCCTTTTACCGCGCGGAGAATTATCACCAGGATTACGCCTACTACAATCCCGATAACCCGTACATCGAGGTTTGCGACCGTCCGAAAATCGCCGCGCTCAAGAAGCAGTTCCCGGAGCTGTTCGTCGACTACAAACCGAAGAAGTAGCTACTTGCCGCGGTAAAAGACCCGCCAGACTTTGCCCTTCTGGCTCTCGGTGATGTAGAGCGATCCGTCGGGCGCCTGCGCCACGCCATCCGCGCGCGCCAGAGCGTCGTTGGGATTCATCAGCGGCGACTTTCCGGCGAAGCCGCTGGCGAAGATCTCGAAATCGCCGGACGGCTGATTCCCCTTGAAGGGCTGGAACGTTACGTTCGAAACCTCCTGCGGGAGCGGCGCGCGGTTCCATGAGCCGTGAAACGCGATGAACGCGCCATTGCGATAGCGGGCAGGAAATTGGGTGCCGGTGTAAAACATCAAATCGACCGGCGCCCAGTGCGCGGGAAAGCTGGTGATCGGCAGCTTGAAGGCGGAGCAGCGGCCCACCGTCTTACCGTCGCCGCCGTACTCGGGATTGAGCAGCAGTTTCTTGACGGTGTAATCGTAGAAGCAGTAGGGCCAGCCGAAGTTATCGCCCTGCTGATCGATCCGGTACATCGGCTCTGCCGGACGCGTTGCATTTTCCTCGGCGGTGAATTTCCCGGGCCAGAGCACATCGAGCTGATCGCGGTTGTTCATCACGACATACAACGCACCATCGTGCCAGGCGATGGCGGGCATCTGCCGCATGCCGGTGGCGTAGCGGACTCCATCCGCCTGCTTCTGGCCGAGTTTGCTGTCGCTGAATTTCCAGATTCCGCCATGTTCGTCGAGAAGCGGGCAGGGATCCTGGCCGGGCGATTGTCTGCTGCGGTCGCGCACCTGGCAGGCATTGGAAGGAGCGCCCACATTGACGTACAGAGAGCCCTTGCCGTCGAAGGCGATCCCTTTGTCGCCATGCTGCCGGACTCCCTGCAGGCCGGAAACGACCACTTCCGGCGGCCCGGAGGGCTTGAGCTGGCCCGGAGTCATTTTGTACCGCTCGACGGAATTGACTTTGGCCAGCCACAGATAGCCGTTGTGAATGGCGATGCCGGTGACGCTGCCGTCTCCGAATTTCTCGACCACCTCGAAGCGGCCATCGCCGTTCGCATCGTGAAGCGCCGCAACTCCTCCGTTCATGAGCGCCACGTAGAGATCGCCATTCGGGGCGGCGACGGCGTGACGCGCTTCGCCCAGATCGTTGGCAACCACCAGGGCGCAGAATCCAGGAGGCAGCTTGAGGCCGCCGTTGTCGGGATCGCAGGCGATCGGCGCAGCGGCGCACGCAGCGGTCGGACCCAACAGAATTGCAGCCACCGCGGTGGCCATGCCGAAAGTAATCTTCTTCATGGTGATGACCTGGAAAGGGACAAGTTCATTCTATCGGCTACGATAGGGGGATGAAACGAAACGTCATACCAGCCGGACTGCTCGCTGTGCTTGGCATCACGACGTTTCCCGGCCGTACCCAGGATCACACATCGACGCGCGACGGCGTCTACACCGAGAGCCAGGCTGCCCGCGGACAGGCATCCTACAAGAAAGCCTGCGGGTCGTGCCACGGCGAGGCATTGGCGGGGTCGGGCGCGGCGGTGCCGCCTTTGGCCGGTCCGGACTTCATGACGAACTGGGCCGGACAATCGTTGGACGAGCTGTTCGAGCGGATTCAGACGACGATGCCGGCGGATCGGCCGGGAAAACTTTCCCGCCCGGAGAACGCCGATATCCTCGCCTACATTCTCAAGTTCAACAAGTTCCCGGCCGGAAAGACCGAATTGCCGAGCGACGCGGATTCGCTCAAGAGCATTCAGGTCGAAGCCGCGAAGTAACTACCGGGCTTTTTTCAATTCCTGGTCGATGACCGGCCGCATCGCCGCGAGATCCAGCGCGCCGTTGTACTTCCGGCCATTAATGAAGACGGACGGCGTACCCTCTACGCCCGCACGATCGCCGTCGTCCACATCGCGCTCCACGATCTTCCGCGTCTCCGGCGAATCGAGGTCGGCCTCGAAGCGCTTCATGTCGAGCCCGGCAATCCGGGCGAGCGCGAGGATCGAAGGACGGGAAAGATCGCGGCGGTGCGCGAAAAGCGCGTCGTGCATCGGCCAGAACTTGCCCTGCCGGTTGGCCGCGATCGCGGCGGCTGCGGCCAGCGCCGCCTGCGAGTGCGTATCCAGCGGAAATTCTTTGAAGATCAGCTTGATCTTTCCGGGATAGGCGTCGAGCACCGCATTCAGCTTGCCAACCGCGAGCCAACAATAGGGGCACTGAAAATCGGAGAACTCCACCAGGGTCAACGCAGCATTCGCCGGCCCCCGCACTGGCGACCCTGTCGTGGGAATGACCACAGCATCCTCGAGGAGTTTGGGAGGCTGCGGACCCTTGCCCCATCGCGAAGCCTTGGCGGCTTCGATGGCGTCGTTCTCGTTCTTGCCGGCACGGAGCGCGTCGCCCATCGCCTCGGCCACGCCCTTGCTATATCCGCAACTGGGATCCTTGACGCGGCACTCCGCCACTTTCATGCCGCATCCGCACGTGCAGTCGTGATTGCGGAGCAAACGCAAGAGGGCACGAGACTTGACGGGAGAAAGTCCGGAAAAGTCGACTCCAGGCAAGTGGATTACGGTCTTCCAGTCCGGTTGGGCGATCAGCAGCGCGGCACCCAGAGCGGCGACTGCGGCAATCCTGTATCCCGCGGCGGGCAAGTGCATTGTCACATTGTACCGATCGCCGACACACATCGGTGGCGTTCGCTGCGCACACGCTGTCGTCAAACGGTGGCAGGCCGCGAGGCGGTGCCTTCGGGCACATGCACCGCGCCTCGGAATCCTTCTCGCTGACGCGATCCCTCAATGAGAGTTCTAGCGTGCTGCATCGCCACATTGAGGAGCGAGTTGACGGCAACCCCCGAACCAAGCGCGGCCAAGGCGACGGTCAGGTCGTTGCTATCCGCACCGGCGACCACCAGCATCTGATATACGAATATCGCCCCGACTGGCGAGAACAGGATAAAGAATTGATGCCGGACCACCTTCTGGATTCGATGGCGAATGTGGATTGTGTCTCCCTTTGGAGGAGTTGCGATCTCGCCTACGAGAAGCGAGACCGTCAAAATTGCACAGCCCACCACTGAAATCAATAGGACCCACAGGGGGGCGCCAAAACCTTTTTCGATCGTTGGAGTGGTTGTGGCATCGTCAGGACCATTTGTACCCGCCGGGGATGTGAGCATGAGCAACCACTCGGATTGCGCGCCGCTACTGAACTTTCCCCATGTCACTGAACCAAAGGCGAGTGGAATAGTTTCCTTTGAGATTGCCGTGTTCACGTCGCGCAGCCCCCAGCCGATTCCCGCGATCATGACTAAAGCGAAGAGACCCGCAAAGAACAAGGAGAGGAGGTACAGGCGATGCCCCGGCTCGCGTTTGAGAAAGGGCAAACTCAAACTCACTAAGAAAACACCGGCCACGATGGCGAAGCCTACTTGAACTCCACCCAGACTTTCGTCCAGCGCTTGCGCCTGCGCGTTGCGCCCCTTGCTACTCGCGTGGGCCGTGATGCGGGTGACGGGACGAGAGCGGATCGTATCCGGAATGTCGCCTATCTTAAAGATGCCTTCGTTCATGTCGGCAGATCGTAGAATGCGATCGCCCCGACTGGTTTTCGCTTCAACCCAGACCTTGCTGGCTTTGAGAAGACCATCATCTGATGCGTTGATCCGGCCTGTGACGTACCACTTACATGGATGCCTGTCACAGCCTTCCGCGGTCGCTACGATTTCCAGCTTGGAAGGGTTGTAGCCCAGTGCAAGATATCCTCCCAAAATGCACAGCAGCAGCAAAGGCAGAACCAACCATACTGCGAACTGCGCCTTGGACGGAAGCGGCGGACGGAGCATAACACCTCCGATACCCGACAAGCCGGCCTTTTCGCGCGATTCGCGCGAAAAGTCGCGCAATAGGAAATCCGGCGAACACAGGATACCATTATCCGATTTACAACTACACCCTATATATCGGCAGGCCTGTTGCACGGCCCGAGGTTCGATTTTCTACAGATCGAGCACCTATCCCGGCATCGTGCGCCCTCGGGATCACCGGCGGGTGTATACTTCGTCTCGATGGAGGGGATTCGCATTTTCCTGCGCGCGGGCCGCGATGCTTGCGCCATTCTGCTGCTCACCTTCGCTTGCGGATTCACGACGCACGCCGAAGTACGCTTCAATCGCGACATCCGGCCGATCATGGCGGATACCTGCTTCCGCTGCCATGGGCCCGACAAGAGTTCGCGCATGGCGGGCATGCGGCTCGACATGCGCGAAGAAGCCCTCAAACCGCTGCGCGACGGCAAGATCCCGATCGTTCCGGGCGATCCCGGCAAGTCGGAGATCATTCAGCGCATCTTCGCGCCGACCGCGCGCGTCATGCCGCCGGCTTACATCCACAAAGACCTGACCGAGGCCCAGAAAAACACCATTCGGCAATGGGTCGCGGAAGGCGCGAAATACGAAGGCCACTGGGCCTATCAGCCGATCCGGCGGCCGGCGGTGCCGGCAGCGCGCCGGAATCCCGATCGACGCCTTCGTCCAGGCGCACCTCGCCAAGGCCGGCTTGCAGCGGCTCCCGAAGCCGACCGGCGCACCTTGATCCGCCGCGTCACGCTCGATCTCACCGGCCTGCCGCCTACTCCCGAAGAGACCGAGGCGTTCGTCAAGGATCCAGTCGCCCGACGCATATGAAAAATTGGTCGACCGCCTGCTGGCCTCGCCGCGCTACGCCGAGCAGCAGGCCATGCACTGGCTCGATTTCGTCCGCTACGCCGATACCTGCGGTTTCCACGGCGACAACGCGCTCCCCGCCTGGCCCTATCGCGATTACGTGCTGAATTCCTTCCGCGACAACAAGCCGTTCGACGAATTCACGCGCGAGCAACTGGCCGGCGATCTGATGCCGAATGCCACCCGCGAGCAGCACGTTGCCTCGGCCTTCAACCGCCTGAACCGCACGTCGGCCGAAGGCGGCCTGCAGCCTAAGGAATACCTGGCGAAGTACGGCGCCGATCGTGTCCGCACCATCGCCGCCGTCTGGATGGGCAGCACCGTCGGCTGCGCCGAATGCCACGACCACAAGTTCGATCCCTTCCGCTCGCGCGATTTCTATTCCATGAAGGCCTTCTTCGCCGACATCAAGGAGACCGGCCTCGTGCCCGACCGCGGCGCGAAGGCCTGGGGCACGCAACTCGCGGTTCCCTCCCCCGAGCAGAAGAAGCGGCAGGAAGAATTGCAGACGCAGATCAACGAAGCCGCCAAGGCGATCTCGACGCCAAGATGGAGAGCCTCGCGCCGCAGCGCGCCGCGTGGGAAAAGCAGGTGCTGGCACGCTACGAAGCGGGCAATCTCGTCTGGCACTCGCAGCATCCGTTCCGGCGAACTCCAGCCAACGGCGCGACGCTCAAGATCTACAACGAAGAGCCCGTCCACTATACTCACTACGACGGCAACAATCTGCACCTCCGAAACCAATCGCCGGGCGATGGACTCGTCATCGCCAGCGGGCCCAATCCCGATAACGAGACCTACACTGTGAACTTCCGCCCCGGCGCCGGCACCTGGACGGAGCTCGGAATCAAGTCGTGCAGGATGAAGTCGCTCCCCGGCATCCGCGTGGCGCGTGGCGCCGATCGCGTGGTCCTCACCGAAGTCGAGGCCGAGGTCGACGGCCGCGCTGAGTCGTTCAACGCGGCGATGTCGAACGTCAACAACCCATTCGCCGAGTATCCGCCCGAAGCGGCCTTCGATGGCAATCCGAAGACCGGCTGGGCCGAGGCCACCTACAACGACAACACCGAAGGTGATGCTCGCCCTGCGCTTCGCGCAGCCGGTGCGCACCGAGGCCGGGGCGGTCATGACGGTGCGCCTGCACCACGAATCGCGAATTCCGCCGCGCCACCATCGGCCGCTTCCGCATTTCCCTCTCTTCCGGCGAGTATCCGTGGCCGGACGTCGGCAAGGGCAAGGAGATTCCGGACGCCGCGCTGGCCGGGCTCCGCAACCCCGAAGAGAAGCGTACGCCGCAGCAGCGCGCCTCCATCGACGCGCTCTACCTCTGGATGTCGCCCTCGGTGCAGCCGGAAGTCCTGGCGCTGGCAAAGCTGGATGCTCGCTGCAGCGCTGCTCGAACGCGACATCCCGCACGTGGTGGTCGCGCACGCGACTGTCCCGCGGGAGACGCGCATCCTGCGGCGTGGAAACTGGATGGATGAGACGGGCGAGGTGGTCGACCCGGCCATTCCCGGTTTTCTCGGCAAGCTCGATACCGGGCGGCCGGCGCGCCACGCGGCTCGACCTCGCCAACTGGCTCGTATCGCCGTCGAATACCCTGACCGCGCGGGTCTACGTCAATCGTGTCTGGCGCGAGTTCTTCGGCATCGGCATCACCAAGTCGCTCGACGACATGGGCTCGCAGGGAGAATGGCCCACCAATCCGGAACTGCTCGACTGGCTGGCGTCCGAATTCATGAAGCCCGAATATGAGGCCGCAGGCGCCCATCCGTGGGACATGAAGCACCTCGTCCGGACCATCGTCACCAGCCGCACCTATCGCGAATCCTCCGTGCCGGACGCCGTCTCCCAAGAGCGCGACCCGGACAATCGCCTGCTCTCGCACCAGGTGCGTTTCCGCGTGGATGCCGAAGTGGTGCGCGACGTGGCGCTCTCGGTCTCCGGCCTGATCGTCGAACGTTTCGGCGGCCCGAGCGTCAAGCCCTACCAGCCGGACGGCTACCTGGCCACGCTCAATTTCCCGAAGCGCGAATATTCCGCCAGCCGCGGCGGCGACCTCTACCGCCGGGGAGTGTATACGTTCTGGCAACGCGCCTTCCTGCACCCCAGCCTGCTCACCTTCGACGCTCCCACGCGCGAAGAGTGCACCGTGACCCGCGTGAATTCGAACACGCCGCTACAGGCGCTGGTACTGCTCAACGACCCGATTTACGTGGAGGCCGCTCGCGTTTTCGCCGCGCGGATTCTCGAGAGCCGCCGCGGGCTCGACGCCCGGGTCGACTGGGCGGTGCTGCGGGCGCTCGACCGCGCTCCGAGCGCGCAGGAGCGGGGCATCCTCGAAGAGCTATACCGCACCAGCCTGGAGCACTTCCGCTCCACGCCGGCCGATGCCGAAGGCCTCATTCACACGGGCGAAGCTCCCGTGCCCGGAAGCCTGCAGCCAGCCGAATTCGCGGCCATGACCACTGTGGCGCG
The DNA here is from genome assembly GCA_963796675.1 of Terriglobia bacterium. GTDB lineage: Bacteria > Acidobacteriota > Terriglobia > Bryobacterales > Bryobacteraceae > CAWCDJ01. Next base: position 13,694 of record CAWCMS010000002.1, on the reverse strand, counting down.
CGCGATCCTCAACATGCACGAAACCATTACCAGGAACTGATCCCGTCATGGACGACTGCCCGCACTGTAAAAGCATCCAGCGCCGCGCCTTTCTCGGGCGCGGCATTTCGGCCCTCGGACTCCTCGGCCTGAATTCGCTGCTCGACCCGCGCCTGTTCGGCGCCGCCATCACCACGTCGAAAGGCGTGATCAATCCGCTGCACCATCCGGCCAAAGCCAAGCGCATCATTTTCCTGTACCAGGCGGGCGGCCCCTCGCACCTGGAAACGTTCGACTATAAGCCGAAGCTCGCCGAAATGAACGGCAAGCCGATGCCGTCCTCGCTCACCGCCGGGCAGCAGATCGCGCAACTCCAGGGCCGGCCGCTGATCTGCTTCGGTCCGCAGCACGGCTTCAAGAAGTTCGGCAAATCGGGACAGGAGATCTGCGAGCTGTTTCCGCATATCGGCAGCGTCGCGGACGACATCTGCATCGTCCGCTCGATGTGGACCGAACAGATCAATCACGATCCGGCCCACACCATCATGAATACCGGCTCGATCATTCCGGGACGGCCGTCGATGGGTTCCTGGGTGCTGTATGGACTGGGCGCGGAGGCGGATGACCTGCCGGGGTTCGTGGTGCTGCTCTCTTCGGGGCGCGGCGGCCAGATGCAGCCGATCGCGGCACGCCAATGGTCGGCGGGCCTGCTGCCCAGCCGCTTCCAGGGCGTAAAGCTGAACTCCACGGGCGACCCGGTGCTCTACATCAAGAACCCTGCGGGCGTGACTCCGGCAATCCAGCGCAGTTCGATCGACGCCATCAACAAGCTGAACCAGCTCGAATTCGCCGCGCTCAAGGATCCGGAGATCGAGACGCGCGTTGCGCAGTACGAGATGGCGTTCAAGATGCAAAGTAGCGTCCCCGGCCTGGTGGATATGAGCAAGGAGCCGAAGTCGGTGCTCGAAGAGTACGGCGCGCAGCCCGGCGATGGTTCGTTCGCCTCGAACTGCCTGCTGGCGCGGCGGCTGGCCGAGAAGGGCGTGCGCTTTATTCAGCTCTATCACCGCGATTGGGATCATCACACCGCCATCAAGACCAATACGGTGCTGAAGGCGGAAGAGGTGGACCGGCCCACGGCGGCGCTGATCAACGACCTGAAGCGGCGCGGCATGCTCGATGACACGCTGATCATCTGGGGCGGCGAGTTCGGCCGCACCCCGATGTCGCAAGGCGGCGACGGACGCGACCATCACATCAAGGGCTTCTCGTTCATGATGGCCGGTGGCGGCATCAAGGGCGGACTCACCTACGGTTCGACCGACGAGTTCGGCTATGCGGCGCAGGAGAACCCGGTGAGCGTCCACGATTTTCACGCCACGATGCTGCATCTTCTGGGCGTCGACCACAAGCGGCTGACCGTGAGATTCCAGGGCCTCGACGTGCGGCTGACGGGCATCTCGGGAGATGTCGTAAAGGACATCCTGGTCTAGCTGCAAAACTCGGGCGCCTTCGGCGCCATGGACAGGCCGGGAGGCCTATCCTACCTATATGAATCGTGAAGAGGTGATCCGCCGGATTCGTGCGCACGCCGGACCGTGGGACATGATCGTGGTGGGCGGGGGCGCTACCGGGGTCGGGGTCGCCATCGACGCCGCCAGCCGCGGGTACGACGTGCTGCTGCTCGAACGCAGCGACTTCGGAAAGGGCACGTCCAGCCGCAGCACCAAGCTTGTGCACGGCGGTGTGCGGTACCTCGAACAGGGCAATGTCTCGCTGGTCATGGAGGCCCTCAAGGAACGCGGTCTGCTGGCCCGCAATGCCCCGCACATGGTCAAGAATCTCGCCTTCGTCGTGCCGACATACGACTGGTGGGAGTCGCCGTTCTACGGCATCGGGCTCAAACTCTACGACCTGCTGGCCGGCAAGTATGGATTCGGCGCCTCGCGGCTGCTCTCGCGCGAGGAGACGCTCCAGCGCCTCCCCACCCTCAACACCGAGGGCCTGCGAGGGGGTGTTGTATATTTCGACGGTCAATTCGACGACGCCCGCCTGCTGATCCATATGATGTTCACCGCCGCGGCCCACGGCGCCTTACTGCTCAATTACGCCGAGGTCACCGGTGTCGTCGCCGATGGCGAAGGGTTCGTTGGCGGAGTCATCTATCGCGACGTCGAGACCGGAGAAACGGTCGAGGCCCGCGCCAATGTCGTGATCAATGCTACCGGCCCGTTCACCGATGTCTTGCGCCGCAAGGCCGACCCGGGCGCGGTCCCGATGATCGCGCCAAGCCAGGGAATCCACCTCGTCTTCGATTCGTCGTTCCTGCCGGGCGAATCGGCCATCATGGTGCCCCATACCAGCGACAAGCGGATCCTGTTCGCCATTCCGTGGCACGGTCACACCGTGGTCGGCACCACCGATACGGCCATCCCGGCGGCGGTCGAGGAGCCCGTGGCCACCCAGCCGGAAATCGAGTTCATTCTCGGCACGGCCGCCCTATACCTGGCGAAGAAGCCGACCCGGACCGACGTCCTCAGCGTGTTTGCCGGCATCCGGCCGCTGGTCAGGGCGGGCGAAGTGGGGAGCACGGCGGCGCTTTCCCGCGACCACACCATCCGCATCGAAGACTCCGGCATGATCACGATCTGCGGCGGCAAATGGACCACCTACCGGCGCATGGCGGAGGATTGCGTCAACCAGGCAGCCACTTTGGCCCTCCTGCCGGAACGGCCGTGCGTGACCGAAACGCTCCGCATTCACGCCTCCGAGCCACTACCGCCCTCGACGCCGCTGCATCACGCCCTGCCCTATACCGAGGCACACGTCATCCGCGCCGCCCGCGAGGAGTTGGCACGTACGGTAGAGGACGTATTGGCGCGGCGGACGCGCGCCCTGTTTCTCAATACCGCGGCCGCATTGGAGATGGCGCCGCGCGTCGCCGCCCTGCTCGAAGCCGAAACCGGGCGCGACCCGCAGTTACAGGACTTCCAGACCCTGGCGGGAAACTACCAGGTACGAGCCTCGTAGTCGATTCCGTACCATCGGAGGTGGTCCTATGATTATCTTGAATCGTTTGCGTCCGCCGTGCGTCCAAATAATTGAATCGGCCGTTCAAGTTCTCTACAGAATCCGCATTATTACCTGACCATAATATCCTTGCGCCTTTTCACAGAACCATTTAAGATAACGGAGAAACCTTACTCCGATTTGCACGGGGGCACAGCATGATCTATTCTCGGTCGGCCGAGTACGCGATTCGGGCATTCGTCCACCTGGCACAGGTACCGGAAGGTAAATACGCCATGGTGAAGAATATCGCGGAGCAGGAAGACATTCCGGCTCACTTCTTGGCCAAGATTCTTCAACAACTCGCCAGAAAGGGGCTGCTACGCTCGAGCAAGGGTCCGACTGGGGGATTTGCCCTACGGGTAGAGCCGAGCGAGATTCGCCTGCTCGATATCGTCGAGGCTTTGGACGGGCTGGCGCCGTACCAGCAGTGCGCTAGCGGACTGGCCGAATGCTCCGACGACATGCCTTGTTCGATGCACGATAGCTGGATCAACCTCCGTTCGCGTATCATGGATTATTTGGGGCGTAATACGATCGCCGACCTGGCGAAGGCGCTGGACCAGAAGAAGAAGAACCTGGCTCTGACCAAGCAGCGCAAATCCAGGCGCGCGGTCGCCCAAAAGCGGGCGTAGTTCGAATTTCCAAGTTGATACCGGAGGAATGATGGGACACTCGGTCCTCGTCCCCATGGTGGTCGAGCAGACCTCCCGTGGCGAACGCGCATACGATATTTACTCTAGGCTGCTCAAAGAAAACATTATTTTTCTGGGAACACCGATCGATGATCAGGTGGCAAATCTGATCATCGCGCAACTCCTTTTCCTCGAAGCGGAAGACCCGGAAAAAGACATTTCGATTTACATCAACTCGCCGGGCGGCTCCATTACCGCCGGTCTGGCGATTCTGGACACGATGGCCTTTATTCGGCCGGATATCGTGACCATCTGCGTCGGGCAGGCGGCGTCCATGGCGGCTGTTCTCCTGGCCAAAGGGACGAAGGGCAAGCGCTTCAGCCTGCCGAATTCGCGGATCATGATCCATCAGCCATCCATGCAGGGGCTGGCCGGCCAGGCGGCGGATATCGACATCTACGCCCGTGAAATTCTGCGGATGCGCGAGATTCTCAACACCATGCTGGCCGATGCCACCGGTCAGCCGGTGGACCGCATCGCCAAAGACGTGGATCGCGACTACATCATGGAGCCCGAAAACGCCGTGCAGTACGGCATGATCGACCGCGTGATTTCGAGCCGGGATCTGGCCCCGGTAGCGATAAAGGGCTAATAGGGTTAATCTGGTGGGGCAGGTTTCCCCTGCCCCACTCGAATGAAACGATCGCTTCTGCTGTTTTTTGCCGTCGCGTTGTGTCTGGCGGCGCAATCCCCCCTCACTCTCTGGTATCGTCATCCCGCCAATCTATGGGTGGAAGCCCTGCCGGCCGGCAATGGCCACATGGGCGCGATGGTATTCGGCGGTCCTTCCCGCGAACGCATCCAATTCAACGAGAGCACCGTCTGGACGGGCGAGCCGCACGACTACGCGCACCATGGTGCTTCCCGATATCTGCAGCAAATTCGCCAGCTGCTCTGGGAGGGCAAGCAGAAAGAGGCCGAAGACCTCGCCATGAAGGAGTTCATGAGCGAGCCGCTGCACCAGAAGGCCTACCAGGCGTTCGGCGATCTGTACCTGGAATTCCCCAACGTTGCCGATAGTGAGGTGACCAACTACCGGCGGCAACTCGATCTGGATAGCGGCATCGTGACCGTGCAGTTCGATTGCCGGGGAGTGCACTATCGCCGCGAAGTCTTCGCCAGCTATCCAGCCGGCGTGATCGTAATTCGGATGACCGCCAGCGATCCCTCCAAGCTGGAGGTTCGCCCGCTGATCAAGAGCGCCCACACCGGCGCGGAAGAGACCGCCGATTCCATCTCCGGGCGGGTGGAAGACGGCGCCATCCGCTACTACGCGAAGGTCTCGACGGTGAAGGACCCCGAAGGCGTCACCCTGCTGCTGGCGGGCGCGACGAATTTCCGAAATTACCGGGACGTCTCGGGCGACCCCGAAGCCAAGGTGAATGCGCTTCTTCGAGCCGCGAAGCCCTACCCGCAGCTTCGCGAGGAACACCTGGACGACTACCGCCGCCTCTTCCGCCGCGTGACCCTGGACCTGGGAACGGCGCCCGATCTACCGACCGACGAACGCATTGCCAACTTCGCCAGGACGGGTGATCCGGCACTGGTGGCATTGGTTTTCCAGTACGGCCGATACCTGATGATCGAATCCAGCCGCCCCGGCGGCCAGCCGGCCAACCTGCAGGGCATCTGGAACCAATCGAACAATCCGCCCTGGGACAGCAAGTACACCGACAACATCAACACCGAAATGAATTATTGGCCGGTCGGAGTGGCGAACCTGTCTGAATGCCAGCTGCCACTGTTCGACGCCCTGAAAGACCTGGCCATATCGGGTGCGATCACGGCTAAAGAGGAATACAACGCCCGCGGGTGGGTGCTGCACCACAATTTCGACCTGTGGCGCGGGACGGCGCCCATCAACGCCTCCAACCACGGCATCTGGCAGACCGGTGGAGCATGGCTCTCGACCCACCTCTGGGAGCATTACCTGTTCACCGGCGACCGCGCCTTCCTGCGCGATACCGCCTACCCGATCCTGAAGGGCGCGGCGCTGTTCTTCGCGGACGCACTGGTCGAGGATCCGAAATCCGGCTTCCTCTACACCGGGCCGAGCAACTCGCCCGAGCAGGGCGGCCTGGTGATGGGGCCCTCGATGGACCGCGAAATCGTGCGCGCGCTATTCGGCAACGTCATCGCCGCCTCCGAGACTCTCGGCCTCGACCCTGAGTTCCGCGGCCAGCTCAGTGAAATGCGGAAGCGCATCGCACCACTGCAGATTGGCCGCTACGGGCAACTCCAGGAGTGGATGGAAGACAAGGACGATCCGAAGAACGAGCATCGCCACGTCTCCCACCTCTGGGCCGTCTACCCTGGCGACCTGATCACGCCCTACGGCACGCCCGAGCTGTTTAAAGCCGCGCGGCAGTCGCTGATCTTCCGCGGCGACGCGGCTACGGGCTGGTCGATGGGCTGGAAGATTAACCTGTGGGCTCGCTTCCTCGATGGCGATCACGCCTACCGCATCCTGCAGAACCTGATTACGCCGGCATCCGACAAGCCGGCCCACGCGGGCCTGTTCGCGAACCTGTTCGACGCGCATCCGCCCTTCCAGATCGATGGCAACTTCGGCGCCACCGCCGGCATCGCCGAGATGCTGCTGCAGAGTCAGGACCCTTACGCCACCGAGAATAGCCTGAGCCCCGTGGAAAGCGGAGAGGCGGCCTTCGTCCATCTGCTGCCGGCTCTGCCTTCGGCCTTCCCGAAGGGCAAAGTCACCGGACTTGAAGCACGCGGCGGGCTGGAGGTGTCGATTGAATGGGCCGGCGGCAAACTGGTGAAAGCGACGCTGGTGGCTCGGGAATCGAAGCCCGTCACGGTTCGCTATGCGGGAAAAGAACGGAAGATCCAGGCGAGGGCCGGACGAACATATACGTTCGGGCCGGCACTGTAGATTCGGCGCACCGGCCCCCAGCTAAAAGACCCCGAAGCTTTCATATCTCCAGACGAGAGTTCGCGGCGCCGCGTTGCTCTCTGCAGATGCCGCGGTCGCTGCGGCGGATGAAATCGACCAACTGTTTGGTCTCGGCAGTAGGAATCTCCGCAACGATGCGTTCGAGCGCCTCGTCCAGTCGCAGGCCGCTGCGATAGAGCAGCCGGTAGGCCTGTTTGAGTGCCGCAAGATCGGACGCGCGGTAGCCGGCGCGCTTCAATCCGACCACGTTCAGCCCTACCGGATGTACGCTGTAACCCGAGTAGAGGAAGAACGGCGGCACATCACGCGCCACCCGCGTATTGCCGCCCACCATCGCCAGGCGCCCGATCTTCGAAAACTGGTGGATCGAAACGCCGCCCGAAATGAACGCCTGATCTTCCACCTCCACGTATCCCGCCAGCAGCGAGCCGCTGGCGATCACCGTATTGCTACCCACTTTGCAGTTATGCGCGATGTGGCCGGAGGTCATTATGTAGTTCCCGTCGCCGATCTCGGTGACGGATTCGGGCTTGGTGCCGCGTGAGATGGTGTAGTGCTCGCGGATCTTGTTGCCGTTGCCGATACGAAGGTAGCTGCGCTCGCCCGTGAAGTTCTTGTCGAGCGGGTCGGTGCCGAGCACGGTGCCCGCGGAGATTTCGTTGCGTTCGCCCATCGTGGTCCAGCGCTTGATGTAGACGTAGTGCTCGAGCAGGCAGCCGGCGCCGATCACGGTGTCGCGTTCGATTACGCAATATTCGCCGATGCGGACGCCGGGGCCGATGACCGCATCGGGATGGACGATGGCCGTGGGTGCTAACACGGCGGAGGAATCGATGGGCATGAACTTGTATAGTAACGGCATTCGCCGGCCCCGCGAACGCCGACACCCGTTATGATGAGGCATGCGCGTTCGTGAATTGGCGGAATGGCTGGGCGCCACTTTTGAAGGGGACGGCGAGAAAGAATTGACCGGCGTCGCGCCGCTCGAAGCCGCCGGAGCCTCGGAAGTCTCATTCGTGGGCAGCCGCAAGGCCGCGGCGCAGGCCGAGAATTCGGCGGCGGGCTGCCTGCTGGTCCCCCTGGAATGGCCAGGCCCGAGCTACCGCACCGTGATCCGCGTGCCGGAGCCGCGGACTGCCTTCGCGCGCGCGGTCAGCCGCATGTATCCCACCGCCGAACTGAAGCCGGGCGTGCACCCGACGGCCGTGATCGGCCGCGAGGTGGAACTCGGCGCCATGTCCTACATCGGGCCGAACGCCGTGATCGGCGAGGGCACTCGCATCGGCACGGCATGCAGCATCGGCGCGGGATGCTTCGTGGGGAAGCGCGTGTGTCTCGGCGAAGGCTGCATCCTGAACCCCAACGTGACGGTATATGACAACGTGGATATCGGGCGCGGGTCGATCCTGCATTCGGGCACGGTGATCGGCGCCGACGGCTTCGGCTATGTGATGGAGCACGACCGCTGGCACAAATTTCCGCAGGTAGGACGCGTCGAGATCGGCGATTTTGTCGAGATCGGCGCCAACTCCTGCGTGGACCGCGCGGCCCTGGGGGTCACATCGATCGGCGAAGGGACCAAACTCGACAACATGGTCCACGTGGGGCACAACTGCCGCATCGGCAGGCACGTCGTGGTGGCGGCGCAGACGGGCTTTTCGGGCGGCGTGGTGGTGGAGGATTACGCGATTATCGGCGGGCAGGTGGGAATCGGCGACAAGGCGCGCATCGAATCGCGGGCCACGCTCGGCTCCGGGTGCGGCGTGCTGACCTCGAAGATCGTGCGCTCCGGAGAGACCGTGTGGGGCACGCCGGCGCGACCGTTGAGACAACACCTGGAGCAGTTGGCCAATCTGGCGCGCCTGCCGGAGCTGCGCCGCGAGGTGACCGACCTGAAGCGGCGGCTGGCGGAGTTGGAGAGGAAAGCATAATGCTGGTGGTGGTCGGCGGCCATTCGCGGAATATCGGAAAGACCTCCGTGGTGGCCGGGTTGATCCGGAAACTGCGGAACCGCCGGTGGACAGCACTGAAGATCACGCAATACGGCAACGGCGTGTGCGCGCGCGACGGGGGAGCTTGCGGCTGCGACCCCGGCGATGAGCACCCTTTCGCCATCGACGAAGAGTACGAACCGAGCAGCACCGATTCCGGACGATTCCTGGCCGCCGGGGCCGAGCGCTCGTTCTGGCTGCGGGCGCCTCAGGGCGAACTGGCGCGAGCGGCCGGGACGCTGCGGAAAATCCTCGATCAGAGCGAGAACGTGATCGTGGAATCGAACAGCGTAGTGGACCTGGTGCAGCCGGACCTTTTCCTGATGCTGCTCGACTTTTCCTGCGAAGACTTCAAGGCGTCGAGCCTGCGCCTGTTCGACCGCGCCGATGCCTTCGTCGTGATCGACCGCGGCATCAACGCGCCCTTGTGGGAGGATCTGGCGCGCGGACAATGGGACGGGAAGCCGCACTTCCTGGTAAATCCTCCGCGTTATGTGACCGCCGAGTTGGCCGCCTTCGTCGGCGAGCGTTAGTATTTCCGACTGCGGGGCCGGCTTCAGCCGGCAGCGGGCTTCAGCCCGCTTTTCCGTTTCCACAACGCAGCCCTTGGAGCGCCGAAGCAACCGGGCTGAAGTCCGGCGCAGTCTGAAAGCTCTGAAGACTGCCCCACCTTGGTAAGTGGCCCTCCGCGGATCCAACGCACTTCGGAGTATCCCAAATTCACCGCGGGAGCAGCGGCAGAGGCATCGGGTCTTCAGCCATCTCTTCCACCCGATTGCGCCCCTGGTCTTTGGCGCTGTAGAGGGCCAGATCGGCCTCACGAACCAGCGCGTCCGCATCCTCGGGCCGGGGTCGCGCACGGCACGACAGCCCGATGCTGCAAGTCACCGTAACCGGCCCCGCGCCGACCCCGTAGGGCTCCATGCCGATCGCCCGCTGCACTCGCTCCGCCTGCGCCCGGGCGGAGGCACCGTTACAGCCCGGCATGACGATCAGGAACTCTTCGCCGCCGTAGCGCCCGGCCGAATCGTAGCACCGGATCGCCGCTTTCATGCGGCGCGCAGTTTCACGGAGAACCGTATCGCCGGCGACGTGGCCGTAAGTGTCATTGACGCTCTTGAAGCGGTCGAGATCCACTAGCGTCACGGCCAAGGGATGATGCTCGCGGGCACTGCGTTCCAGTTCTTCGCGCAGGGTTTCGAGAATCGTCGAGCGGTTCAGGAGCCCGGTCAGGCCATCATGCGTGGCCTGGTCGCGCAAGGCCTCCCGGGCTTCGAGCAACTCTTCCTGCAGTTCCAGAATGCGCTTCCCGGCGCGCAGCCGGACTCGCAGTTCGTGAGCATGGAACGGCTTGGTCAGGTAGTCGTCCGCCCCCGCATCCATCCCCTCTACCAGGTCCTGCGACTCGGTGCGCGCGGTCAGCAGCACGATGTAGATATAAGGTTCGCGGCAGGCGCTCCGGACTTTCCGGCAGACTTCGACCCCGTCCATGCCGGGCATCATCCAGTCGAGCAATACCAGGCGCGGAGCGTCCTCGGAACCGAGGATGCCCCAGGCCTCCTCGCCGTCCCGGGCGATCTGCACAGTGTAGCCCCACCGCGTCAGCATGGTTTTCAGCATCGCCTGGAAGACCGGATTGTCTTCCGCAACCAGGATTCGTAAGCCTCGCCCCGTACACTCCGGATGGGGAGCGGAACTCTCGATGCCACCAGCCGTCAAAATTCCTCCACGGGAATCTCATCGGCTGTTCGGTGCAATTCATGAGGTGTGGACGCCGAATTTTACGGCAGTGGTATTCCCGCCGCAAACCAGAACTCCCACGCGCTCACCGGGTTGCGGAACGTAACGGCCCGAAAGCAATGCCGAAAGCGCCGCCGCCCCGCCCGGCTCCGCAACGACTCGCAGAACCTCCCAGAGCGCCTGCTGCGCCGCTTCGATGGCTTCATCCGGCACCAGGCAGGACTGACTTACGTAGCGCTGAGCGATGGGGAACATCAGCTCGCCGACGCGCTTGGGCGCGAGCGAATCGGCCGCGATCCCGCCCGCTTCGGCGTCCACCGGACGCCCGGCTTCGAGAGCGCGGGCGAGGGTGGGGGCCTTTTCCGGCTCGACCGCGACGATCCGGACACGTCCGGCGTACCAGGCGGCGATTCCGCCGATCAATCCGCCGCCGCCCACGGCGACCAGCAGGCTATCGAGCTGCGGATCCTGCTGTTCGAATTCGAGCCCCACGGTGCCCTGGCCAAGAAGCGTCTCCCGCTGTTCGTAGGCATGGATGGCGAGCGCTCCGGACTGCGCGGCCCACTCGCGGCTGGCGGCCAGGGCATCGTCGTAGCGGTCGCCCGTGACCACGAGATCGGCGCCGTAACCGCGGATGCGCGCGATCTTGGCGGGCGAGGAAACGCTCGGCACGAAGATCCGGGCCGGCTTCCCCAGCTTGTTCGCCGCATAGGCGACGGCCGCTCCGTGATTGCCGCCCGATGCCGCCACGACGCCCGCGGGCGGAACCTCCCGCAGCAGCAGGTTGGTCATGGCGCCGCGCGTCTTGAAGGAACCCGCGTGCTGGAGCAGTTCGAGTTTGAGACTGAGGCGCACGCCTTCGAGTCCGAAATCTTCGCCCGCGACTTCGACCACCGGGGTCCGGCGGATGTAGGGGCGGATGACGTCGTAGGTCTTCACGATCTGGTCGCGGTCGGGAGCAAATGCGGGAGTCATGCGGTGTCCTTCGAAGTGAGCGCGGTTTCGGCGCGCGGCTCGGGCAAGTAGCCGCGCCAGTCGGCAAAGCCCCAGGCGAGCGCCGTCAGGGTGCCGAAAGCCCCGGCTACCAGGCCGATGGTCCGCGCGCTGACGTATTGCGAAGCGATTCCGGCGGCGGCCATGGAGACGATCATGATCGACCAGCGCAGCGATTCCAGGCTGGCGAAAACGCGGCCGCGATACTGGTCGGAGGTGAGGCGCAGAAGCTGCGAGTTGTTCAGCACGGAGGTTACCGCCATGCCGACGCGCGAAAACAGCATCGCCACCAGCGCGGCGCTGAACGATTCCAACTGGCTGAACAGCATGTAGGCGACGCCGTGCACCAGGTATGAAATGGTGATGGTGCGCTTGTAACCGGCGTAGTCGACGCGGGAGCCGGTGAGATGGCCGATGGCTCCGCCGATCAGCAGGCCGATCCCGGCGAAACCCCAGATGGAGCCGATGCCCGAGGCGCCGCGGTGGAACACCTGCTCGCCGAAGAGGGCGAAGAGGATTTGCGCCGCGCCGCCGCCCATCGCCCACCCTACAGAGATCATCGCGATCCCCACCATCAGCGGCACCGACCGCAGGTAGGCCAGCCCTTCGCGATACTCGTGCCACGGACGTACGGATGCGCCGCCGCGCCGGGGCGCGCGAAAACCGCCCGGCATCGAAATCCGGAAAATCGCCCAGGCCGAGAACACAAAAGAGAACGCGTTCATCAGGAACGCCCAGGCGTACCCGAACTTCGCGGCGCTGAATCCGGCGAGCAGGGTTCCCGCGGTGAGCGTGGCCCATTGGGTGGTCTGGGTCAGCGAATTCGCGGTATGCAGCTCTTCGTCGCTCGCGATGGTGGGAAGAATGGCCGCGCGTCCGCTGGTAAAAAATGGCGAGGCGAACATCAGCAGGCCGCTCAGCACGTAGAGCAGCCACGGACGCGGCTCATGGATGGTGAAGAGAAACGCCAGCGCCACCAGGGCGCGGATGATGTCGCTCGCGATCATGACGTGGCGGCGGTCCAGGCGATCGAGCACCACTCCGGCGATGGGGCCCGCCAGTACGGCTGGAATCGCACGCGAGAGCATGACGCCCGAAACCACCAGGCCCGATCCCGATTTCTCCATGACCAGCGCGAAGACCGCGATGTTATTGAAGTAATCGCCCGTCTCGCTGACTACCTGGCCCATCCAGGTGTAGCGGTAATTGCGGTTCCGGCGCAGCAGCGCCGCCAGGGACGTCATGGAAATTCCATGATAGCGTGCGCCGCGTGAAACCCCACCGCGCGCCAGAATCTGCGCTCCTCGCGAAAGCGTTCGCATCGAGTGTTCACAGGGGTGAAACGTGGAGAGGCTTGAGAAAGAACTATTGCTCACGCTGCTCTTTGTGGGGCTGTCGATACCGGGGATGGCGCAGGGCCCGGCCGAGGTGGAGGGTTCGGCCTCGCGAGATATCGGACATCCGCTGACCAACATCAAGGTGCACTCCGACCTGGTGGTGATCCCTGTGACCGTGACCGACGGCAAGGGGCGGGTAGTGGCCGGGCTGCAAAAGGACCAGTTCGAGCTGTACGAAGACAAGGTGCAGCAAGCGATCACCCAGTTCGACACCGAAGACGCACCGGTCTCGATCGGCCTGATCTTCGACGCCAGCGATAGCATGCAGCCGCGAATGGCGCAGGCCCGCGCCGCGGTCAACGAACTGCTCGACCACGCCAATGGCCAGGACGAGTTCTTTCTAGTGCGCTTCAGTACCCGCGCCGACCTCACCTGCCCCCTCACCAGCGACCGCGAAGAGGTACGCCAGCGCATGCAGTCGCTCGAAGTAGGCGGATCGACCGCGCTGCTCGACGCGGTGCTGATGGGAATCGACGAACTGAAGCAGGCCCATCACACCCGCAAGGCGCTGGTGATCATTTCGGACGGCGAGGACAACTCCAGCCACATCGCCGAGAGCCGCTTCCGCGAACTGGTGAAGCAGTCGGACGTCCTGATCTATGCCATCGGGATCGGCGATTCGAACAACTTCACGGGAAGCTTCAATAACTACCGGCTGACCGGGTCGCCGCTGCTCAACGAGATTGCCACCGAGACGGGCGGCCGGCTGTTCCAGGTAAGCAAGCTGAAGCAGCTTCCCGAGGTCACCGCGACCATCGGCTCGTGGCTGCGCAGCCAGTATGTACTCGGGTATGTTTCGAGCAACGACGAGCGCAACGGCAGGTACCGCAGAATTCAGCTCAAGCTGACACGGCCGAAAGGATATCCGAAGCTGCATGCCTCCTGGCGGCTCGGGTATTACGCCCCGGAAGAATAG
>CAWCMS010000001.1:0-580364 GCA_963796675.1 Terriglobia bacterium | reverse complement strand
CGAACCGGTCGAACTTGATCAGGGCGGCGCAGAGGGTCACCCGCACGGGCGGCGCCTTCGATTCCAGGGGCTCGAGCACACGGAAGGAAATCAGCCCGGCGCGGGCCTCCACAATCTCCGCCAGGTGGGCCGCCTGTCCATCCGAGATCTCGTAGACCTGCCCCGGCTGCGCGCGCAGGACCCGCGCCAGGTGATGCGCATCCTCGCCGCGCATCTCCGCCAAACCGTTCCGAACCGCATCTACGAAAATCTTCGCCGGGCCAAGCTACTATTTCACTACAACCGGGTTGACTGAACAAAAGACCGTTCCCTGGCTTCCATCCGGAAGACGTGCCTCCAAATGGCTATTGAGCGGTTCCCGGCAAAGAATATGATCGAGTTGCGAATGAGACGGTTTCTTTACAGCCGCTGGTTCTTCCTGTTCCTCGCGGTGTCCTGTGCGATCGACCTTGGCGCTGACCTCCTGGAGGACTTCGGGGGCTGGAACTGGCTCAATCATGTCGCCATTGTTATGGACCTGGTCATTCTTATCCTGGCGCTTTGGATGTTTACCGACCTGCAGAGACGAAGGCCAAAAAGTGGCGGTGATTCTAGTCGCGGATGATGAAAAGGCTGTTCGGACTCTCGTTTCGGTCGCGCTTACCTCGATGGGGCACGAGGTGATGACAGCCGCGAACGGGCTGGAGGCCATTGCGCTCTTCCGTTCGTACCCGGCTCGCATCGCCCTGGTGATCACCGACATCAAAATGCCGCTCATGGACGGGCACCAGGTGGTCAAGCTGGTGCGGGAAATTCAGCCGCACATGAAAATCATCTGCATGAGCGCTTATACCGAGGGGTTCCCGGGGTGCACGCAGATCCTTCCTAAGCCATTCCGAATGGCCGACCTTCGCGTGTGCGTCGACGCAGCCCTGGCCCAGGAGTGATTCCGGGCGATACCCGGGATTCCGGCGCCCGACCGCGGCATAATCGAATCTATGATTGCTCTGCTGCGCGGCATGCTGCTCGAGAAACATCCCAACCAGGCGATCGTGGAAGCGGGCGGCGTGGGCTACGACGTTACCATTCCGGTTTCCACGTTCACGCACCTGCCGGACCCGGGAGCCGAAGTGCGCCTGCGCATTCATACGCACGTTCGCGAGGATGCCCTGGCGCTCTACGGCTTTCTCACGCAGGACGAGAAAGGGCCTGTTCGAGAAGCTGATCGGCGTCAGCGGCATCGGCCCCAAGCTGGCGGTGAAGATTCTTTCCGGCCTGGCCGCGCCGGACCTCATCGCAGTCGATCCGCCGCGGCGAGGTCGACCGGCTGGTGCGCATCCCCGGCGTCGGCAAGAAGACCGCCGAGCGCATGGTGCTGGAGCTGCGCGACAAGCTGCCGCGCCGACCGGCGAGGAGCCGCCCGGCACCGCCCGTGCCCGCGCTTTCCCCGCGTCGACCAGGACGTTCTTTCGGCGCTGCTCAACCTGGGCTGCGCGCGCCCGCAGGCCGAAGCCGCGGTGCGCAAAGCCAAAGCCGGCGGCGGCCTCCGACGCGAATTCGAGCCGCTCTTCCGGCGGGCGCTCGAACTGGTACGGTAAGCTGGTAACGCAATGCCCGACCGGAACTGGTTTCCGGCGATCGCCAGCCCGAAGAGGCGCAGTTCGAAGCCGGCCTCCGCCCGCGCCGCCTGGCCGATTTCACCGGGCAGACCAAGCTCAAGGAGAACCTCTCCATCGCCATCGAGGCCGCCCGCATGCGCGGCGAAGCCATGGACCACGTGCTGCTCTACGGCCCGCCCGGCCTCGGCAAGACCACGCTCGCCGCCATCATCGCCGAAGAACTGCGAGGTCTCCTTCACGCACACCTCCGGCCCGGTGCTGCAGAAGAAACTCGACCTCACCGGCATTCTCAGCAACATCCGGCAGCGCCAGGTCTTCTTCATCGACGAAATCCACCGCCTGCTGCCCGACGTGGAAGAGATGCTCTACTCGGCGCTCGAAGATTTCCGCCTCGACATCCTGATCGGCACGGGCCCCGGCGCGCGCACGCATTCGCATGCCGCATGCCGAAATTCACCGCCATCGGCGCCACCACGCGGCAGGGCCTGGTCAGCGCGCCGCTTGCGCGGCCGCTTCGGCCTGGTGCTGCGGCTCGATCCCTACGACGTCGACGAACTGCAAACGCATCGTCGACCGCTCGGCGCGGCTGCTTGACGGTCGAGATCGAGGACGGCGCGCGCCGAAGAAATTGCCCGCCGCTGCCGCGGCACGCCGCGCATCGCCAACCGCCTGCTGCGCCGCGTGCGCGACTACGCGCAGGTGCGCGCCGACGGCCGCATCACGCCGCCGGTGGCGCAGACCGCGCTGAACCTGCTCGAAGTGGACCGCTTCGGCCTCGACGAAATCGACCAGAAGATCATGCTGACGATCCTCGAAAAATACCGCGGCGGGCCGGTGGGCGTGAACACCATCGCGGCCTCGATTTCCGAAGAAGCCGGACACCATCGAAGAAGTCTACGAGCCGTATCTGATCCAGCTCGGCTTTCTCAACCGCACGCCGCGCGGGCGTGTGGCCACCGAGCTGGCCTACGACTACTTCCAAGTGAAGCGGCGACATCGCGCAGCCGACATGCAGCCGGGACTGTTCTAAGTTTGAAGACCGTCTATCTCAGCCTCGGCTCGAACATCGGCGACCGCGAGGCGAACCTGCGCGCCGCCGCTCGAACGCCTGCCGCGCCGCCGGCGTTCGCGTGCTGCGCGTCTCGCCTGTCTATGAAACCGAGCCGCGTCGGATACACCGACCAGCGCTGGTTTCTGAACCTGGTGGTCGGAGGCCGAGACCGCGCTGTTCCCCCTGCAGCTGCTCGCGCGCACTGCCAGGATCGAGCGCGAACTGGGCCGCGTCCGCACCATTCCCAAAGGCCCGCGCACCATCGATATCGACATCCTGCTCTACGGCGACCGCGGTGGTCCGCACCGCGCGCCTCGAAGATCCCGCACCCGCGCATCGCCGAGCGCCGCTTCGTGCTGGCGCCGCTGGCCGATCTCGCGCCCGGCTTGCGCCATCCCGTTACGCACCGCACGTCCGCGAGATGCTCGACGCCGCGCCGCCCGAAAAGCGTCCGCCTGTTACACTCGTAGTTCCACAGTGCCAGATCTTCACGCAGCCCTGAAGCGCTACTGGGGCTACGATTCGTTCCGGCCCATGCAGGAGCGCATCATTCAAAGCCTGCTGGAGGGCCGCGACGTCGCCGTCGTGATGCCCACCGGCGGCGGCAAATCGCTGTGCTACCAGTTGCCGGCGCTGGTGCTCGGGGCAGACCGTGGTGGTGATCTCGCCGCTCATCGCGCTGATGCAGGACCAGGTGGCGCAGCTCGCCGAGATGGGGATTCCGGCCGCGCTGCTGAACAGCTCGCAGCCGCCCGACGAGCAGCGCGCGGTGATGCGCGCCGCCGCGCAGGGCGCCTTCCGCCTGCTCTATCTTTCGCCCGAGCGGCTGGCGCGGCAGGACACCGTCGCCTGGCTGCAGAGCGCTTCCGCTGGCGTTTCTTCGCCATCGACGAAGCGCACTGCATCTCGGAATGGGGCCACGAGTTCCGCCCCGAATACCGCCAGCTCAGCTCGCTGCGCGCAGAACTTTCCCGATAAGCCCATCGCCGCCTTCACCGCCAGCGCCACGCGCCGCGTGCGGCACGACATTCTGGAGCAGCTCCAGCTGCGCGATCCGCACAAGTACATCGCCAGCTTCCACCGCGCCAACCTGCGCTACGTGGTGCACCAGTGCGAGAAGCGGCACGCACTCGCAGCTGCTGCTGGCGGGCGCTGCGCGCCTACCAGCGGCGAAAGCGCCATCGTCTACGCGCCCACCATCGCCGAGCGTGGAAGAGACGGTGGATTTCCTGGCCGACCACGGCATCGCCGCCGTCCCCTACCACGGCCAGATGGAGAACGCCACGCGCCGCCGCAACCAGGAGCGCTGGATGAACGACGAGGTGCGCGTGCTGGTGGGCACCATCGCCTTCGGCCTGGGCATCAACAAGCCGGCGGTGCGCGCGGTGATCCACACTCTCGCTGCCCAAGTCCATCGAGCAGTATTACCAGGAGGCCGGGCGCGCCGGCCGCGACGGCCTGCCCGCCGATTGCGTGCTGCTCTGGCAGCCCAAAGACGCCGGCCTGCTGGCCTACTTCATCGACCAGCTCCAGGATGCCGCGGAAAAGGAGCGCGCCTGGCAGCGCTACCACGACGTGCGCAATTTCGTGGAAAGCGCCCGCTGCCGGCATCTCCACATCTGCACGCACTTCGGCCAGACGCCCAAATGGCAGCGCTGCGATATGTGCGATGTGTGCGGCAGCCTTCCCGAGTGGCTCAAGAGCGCCGCCGGTCGAAGCGCCGGTCGAGAAAGAAGCGCAAGCGAAGAAGAGCCGCGGCAGCACCGCAGGTTGCGGCCAAGCCCGCGCCGCGCCGGCAGCCGGCCCGCGCCGCCCAGCGCCTCCGCCCAGGCCTGCCTCGCCTCCGCCGCTCGCGGCGCCTCCAGCGCCGGCGCAGCGGCCCCCCGATCGCGACCTGCTCGACTTCTTCAAGGAATGGCGGCGCCGCACCGCGCAGACGCGCGCCGGTGCCCGCCTACATCGTGCTGAGCGACGCCGCGCTGGAAGATCTCTGCCGCAAGCAGCCCGCCAATCTGCGCGAACTGCTGGGCGTGAGCGGCTTCGGCGAACGCAAGGCGGAACTGTACGGCCGCGAGATCTTCGCCGCCTTCGAAGCCTTCCGCAACGGCGCCCGCGCCGCCGCGCGCAAGGCGTCCAGCAGGTTCTCCCGGCCGAAGAAACCATGCGGCTGCTGGCCGAAGGCAAGACCTTCGAAGAAATCGCGGAGATCCGCGGCCGCCAGCTCTCGACCGTGGTCAACATGGTGGCCGACCTGGTGGAAAAAGGCCGCCTGGAGTACCGCATGGAGTGGGTCGGCGAAGCGGCGCACGGCCACATCGCGGAGGCCGTCAGCGCGCCTGGGTTCGCAATGGCTGAAGCCGCTGCGGGAAGCCCTGCCGCCCGAGATCACCTACGAGCAGATCCGGCTGGTGGTGGCCTGCGTCCGCCAGGGCAGCCTGATCGAACAGCCCGAGTCGGCCGGGGAACCCCGGAATTCCCCCCTCTAAAGAAAAAGTTTTACGGCCCCCAGCGCATTTTTTACGCTGCGGTACGGACCGGCGGAATTCACGCCCTCCGTTTCCAAGCATCGAAAGACTTTCGATTTTGGCACTCGGCTTGCAGATTGGTTCTAATTCTTACACTTGGTGATATCACTGGTGGCACGAACCAGAGACTAACCATTATCAGGTTAGAATTTGGTACCAGTACTTCTGCATAATCACCTCGAAGGTTGTTTAAAAAGCACGAATTCTTTTTTGGCTCATAGGCGCTTTCCTCAGCTCCCGTAGCCGCACATGCTCTGCGCGCTAGTTCCTAGAGAGAATTCACCGAACGCTATACGCCTGTTTATTTGGGAGGCACAGCGGGTGAAGTCGATCACATCTTTATTTCGGGCCGGTGGAAGTTCCTTTGTCGTCCTGGCTCCTGCGGGTGCGCAGGTCACAGATACATTCCAAACACTGGAAGCGGATGCGGGCCTACGCGAGCATTTCCTTGCGGAAATGCAACGATTTCGCGGCGCCGTGTATGGGAATGACGGCGCAATTCTGCCGGGCGAACTGACAAAGGATGGCCGCCACCAACTTCCCGTCGACGAGAATAGCTGGCACGTCCTGACGCTGCGCAACGACGGCACCATCTGCGCGTGCCTGCGATACCTGGAGCAACCGGCTCGCCATTTCGATCATCTTTTGGTCCGGCAGGCTGCTTTGATGCAGTCGAGCCACTGGGCGCCCCGGCTGAGGTGGGCGGTGGACCGCGAAATGGCCATCGCCAAGGTCGCGCGGATCTCCTTCGGAGAAGTCGGCGGATGGGCGATCTCGCCCGAGAGGCGGCTGACCATGGAGCCGCTGCGCACGATTCTTGCCACTTACGGTCTGCTGGAGTTGCTCGGAGGGTGCGCGGGCATCGCCACGGCCACCAGGCGGCATGGCTCTGCGCCAATCCTGCGAAGGATCGGGCTCTCGCCCATCGTCGTGGACGGGGAAGAACTGCCGCCATACTACGACCCGAAGTACCGCTGCGAAATGGAAGTTCTCCGCTTCGACTCGCGGTACCCGAATCCCAAATTCCGAACCTGGGTGAATGAGTTGGCATCCGAGCTCACCGCCGCACCCGTAATCTGCGACCGCGATCCGCAGCGAAGAGCGGTTCGCGTTCCCGCGATGGTCCAGGTGCCCAGGGTTCCTGCTCCGGCCCTCGCCGGTTTGTTCTAGGGGTCGTCCGATGGCAGCATACCAACTCGACTACGCACTCGCCGCCTGGGGGGACCTCCTCGGGCAGGAACATGTCGTGACAGACCGTTCCGAGCTGCGAGAAGCCGAAACCAGCACCTTCGCAATCGAGAATCGTATTCCGGCGATCCTGCGGCCCAGTTCTACTGAAGAGGTCCAGGAGTGTCTTCACATCGCGAACCGCTTCGGCGTCTTGCTGTATCCGATCAGCACGGGCAAAAACTGGGGATACGGCTCGAAGGTGCCGGCGGCGGATGGGTGCGCCCTGCTCGATCTGGGCCGGATGAACCGGATCCTCGATTTTGACGAGAATCTCGCCTACGTCACCATCGAGCCCGGCGTCACGCAGGCGCAGCTGTACGCCTTTCTTCAGGAACGCGGATCGCGCCTTTGGATGGACGCAACCGGAGCCAGTCCGGGGGCCAGCCTGGTGGCGAACACTGTGGAGCGGGGCTTCGGCCATACTCCTTACGGCGATCATTTCGCGCACTCCTGCGCCTTACAGGTGGTGCTGCCCGATGGAGAGATTGTCGAGACCGGGTTCTCGCGGTATGGCTCCGGTGCGGCGGCGGCGCCGGTCTACCGTTGGGGCGTCGGACCGGTGACCGACGGTCTGTTTTCGCAATCGAACTTCGGAGTGGTCACGCGCATGACGCTGTGGCTGATGCCGGCGCCGGAGTATTTCCAGGCTTACTATTTCCGTTGTCCCAGCGCCGCGCAGGTTGGTCCGCTGATCGATGCGCTTCGTCCGCTGCGCCTGGACGGCACGATTCGCAGCGCCTCGCACATCGCCAACGACTACAAGGTCATCTCGGCACTCCAACAGTACCCTTGGGAGGCGACCGGCGGAAAGACGCCGCTCCAGGGGACCCTGCTCGAAGAGTTGCGGAGCAGCCTGAAGATCGGCGCGTGGAACGGATCCGGTGCACTCTATGGCACGAAGGCCCAGGTGAAGGAGGCCCGGCGATTGGTGCGCCGCGCGCTCAAAGGCAAGGCTGAGCGCCTGCAGTTCCTCGATGACCGGATGCTGCGTTTGGCGTCAATGTTCGCAAAGCCCTACGAGGCGATCAGTGGCTGGAACCTCGAGCGGACCCTGGCTGTTCTGAAACCGGTATACGGATTGATGAAGGGCATTCCGACGGATCATCCCCTGGCCAGCACTTACTGGCGGAAGCGGACTCCCCCTTCGGCGAACATGCACCCGGACCGCGACGGCTGCGGGCTGTACTGGTGCAGTCCGGTCGCACCGATCGACGGCGGGCATGCAACCCGCCTCACCAACCTCGCCGGCGAAATCATTCTCCGGCACGGCCTGGAACCGGCGATTTCGCTGACTATGATTACCGAGCGTGCGCTCGCCTGCGTCATCTCACTCGCCTTCGATCGCGAGGTACCAGGAGAGGACGAGCGCGCGTCTCGCTGCTATCACGAACTGCTCGACCGGCTTGCCGAGAGTGGCTATCACTCCTACCGGCTCAGCATCGATGGCATGAACGCCATGGACGACTCCTCTGCCTATACCCGCTTCCTCCGCCTTCTCAAACAAACCATCGATCCGAATGGCATCCTGGCGCCGAATCGTTATGTGACCGGAACTGCCAGCGCTTTCCATCCGCTCCAAAATCCACCGGGACCAGAACGTATGGAAACGAACGCTACTATGATGCCCGGCCGAGTGTAAGTAATCTAACCGATTACTGCTTCGCAGCCATACTCGCACGTGTTGTCGAAGGTAAAAGACTCCTCCGCTACTCCGCTCCGGCGGCCCCCAGCTTTGTATCCTTTGAGACCTTAGTACGCATCAGATGTACGCTTCCATGCGAACCTTCTGGTACTTCAGGTGGGAGAAGCTACAATGGGTAACCCCCAGTACCCTGCACGCACAAATCTAGTGAGATGGCGCACGAAAGCAGAACCGTCTGTATGTTGGCCCACAGATCAAGCTGGTCCCGACAGGCGATACTCAAACGTCCAGCACTGCTAACTTGAGTGGACAGTTGGTAGTTAACATTCGCGCTGGTCGGGTTTTCAGATCGGAGGCTAGTACATATGAAGTTTTTTAGCCGCTCACGGTTGCCGTTGTTGCTTTCTGTCGGTGCGTTTCTGTCTGCCCCGGCACTCGTGGCGTCGCCAATCTTTGGCTCTATCGATTTTTCGGGAACGATCACCGTTTCCAATGTCCCGCAGACGATCGCCTGGACGCTCCCGCCAGCTAACAAGGCGCTGGTCGGTTCGGTGACTGGATCCTTTGCGGGTCTTACGTCGACTCTGCTGACCATCGACGATCTTACGAATCCTCCTGCCACCGTCGATGGGGCGGGATTCGCGAACGAAACGTTTGTCAGCTTCGATGCAGCACCGTTGCTCCCTACTCTGCTGATCAACTTTATCTCGCAAGGCGTGTTCTCCTCGGCATCCTGTCTGACTGCGCCTGCCCCAGGCCAGACATGTACGCCGAACGTTCCCGGCGGGTCGCCGTTTAACTTCATTAATACGTCTCAGAATACTTCGAGCGCGACGTTTGTGTTCTCCGGAGTGTCCAGCGACGGACTTTCGAACTGGACGGGCGTCTTCACGTCTCAGTTCAACCACAACTTCCAGACCGTGCTGGCCACCTTGGCTTCGACGGGGAGCGTCTCGAACACCTATTCGGGGACCATTACCGTTACGCCAATCCCCGAGCCCAACACTCTGCTACTCGTGCTGGGCGCATTCGGTGTTCTGGTCGGGTGCATCCGGAAAAAGCGGATGGAATCCTGAAGCCTGCCCGGCTCGGGAAGGTTTCTGCTTGACTTGTAGAAAAGACCGCCGCTGTTGCGGCGGTCTTTTCTATTTCCGGAAGAACTTCTACACCCCCGCCATCGCGCGGCGCGGTTCGAAGGTGTACCCGAAGCCGCGCACGGAGTGAATCAGCGACGGCGCCGCCGGGTCGCTGCTCCATCTTCTGCCGCAAGCCGCAGCACGTAGACATCCACGGCGCGGTCGGTAATGGCGCGGTCCTGTCCCCAGACCGCATTCAGCAACTGCTCGCGGCTGAAGACCACGCCGGGCCGGCTCATCAGGAACTCCAGCAGCCGGAATTCGGTGGCGGTCAGCGACAGCGGCAGCGCCGTTCAGCCGCACCTGGCGGCTGGCCGTATCGAGTTCCAGTCCGCCCGCCTCCAGCACGCGCGGCGGCGCGGCCTGGTTGCGGAACTGCAGCTTGATGCGGGCGATCAGTTCGCGCACGAAGAACGGCTTCACCACGTAATCGTTGGCGCCCAGTTCCAGACCCACGATGCGGTCCGTTTCCGAAGCGCGCGCGGTCAGAAAAATGATCGGGATGGCGGCCAGGTCGGGGTCCCTGCGGATTCCCTTGCAGATGTCCAGACCGTCGGAATCGGGCAGCATGATATCCAGCAGGATCAGGTCGGGCCGCACCTGGCGGCAGAGTTCGATGGCGCCCTTGCCGGTCTGCTGCCCGGTCAGAGCGAAGCCTTCCTTCTCCAGGTTGTACTTCAGCAGAGAAAAGAGGTCCGCATCGTCTTCGATCAGTAGAATCTTCTTCATGGCGTCACCGGAGGTAACCATGCCTCGTTCAACGTAGCAGCGGCAATGTTACGGAAGCGGTTAAGACGCAGTGAATTCGGGATTAAGCGGTACTGCGCCGGCGCCGCCTCGATCCACCGGCAAGCGTGAAGAAGAACGTCGGACCCTGGTTGACGCGGCTTTCCACGCGCATGGTGCCGTTGTGCGCCGCCACCAGGTGCTTGACGATCGAGAGCCCCAGCCCGGTGCCGCCCAGTTCGCGCGACCGCGCCTTGTCCACGCGATAGAAACGCTCGAACAGCCGCGGCAGATCCTCGGCGGGAATTCCGATCGCCCGTGTCGCGCACGAACAATTCCACGAATCTGCCCGCGCGGACTGCGCCCCGACCGTGATCGTTCCACCGGCGGGCGTGTACTTGATGGCGTTGTCCAGCAGGTTGCTGAGAACCTGCGATACGGCTTCGCTGTCGCACCAGACGACGGCATCTTCGGGCGCCGGCTCGAGTCTCCAGGCGGATCCCGCTCTTCTCGGCGATCGGCCGCACCAGTTCGACCGCTTCGCGAAGCAGCGCGTTCGACCGAAGTGCATTTCGAATTCGAACTTCTGCCGCTTCTGCTCGATGCGGGAAAGCGTCAGCAGGTCCTCGGTGAGGCGCGCCAGCCGTTCCGCGTTGTGGCGGATGATCGCCCAGGAAGCGCATGTTGTGGTGCGGGATCGTCGATGCGCGCCGTCGATCAGCGTCTCCGTATAGCCCTGGATGGAGGCCAGCGGCGTGCGCAGTTCGTGCGATACGTTGATCACGAAATCCTTGCGGATGCGCTCCAGCTTTTCCAGTTCGGTGTGCTCCCGCTGCAACTGCTCCACGGTCTGCTGCAGGTTCTCCGGCGGTATCGTTCAGGGTTTCGGCAGAGCTGGCCGAATTCGCTGGCGCCGGGCATCGTTCAGGCGGGCCCGGAAATTGCCGCGCGCCAGTTCGCCGCGTGCGCCATGATCGTCGGCGAAGCGCCGCGAGATCCAGCGCGCCAGCAGCGCCGCCATCAGGAACGCCGGCAGAAACGCCAGCGCCGGTGCTGACCAGAATCTTGCCGCGGATCAGGCCGCACCTGCCGGTTGATCTCCGAGAGCGGCACGGCGATGCGCATGGCGCCCGCCAGTCCCGCAACCGGCACAGCCACGTACAGGAAACGGATTCCCAACGTGGCGCTCTGCGCTGGTCCGACCCCGCCTGCCCCTGGAACGCCTGCAGTCAGTTCCGGCGCGTCGGAGTACGGTGGTTCTCCATGCTCGGCGGCATTGGCGTCGGAATCCACCATGACCTTGCCATCGGTGCGCACCACCGTGACGCCGCCCGCCCGCGGCCTCGGCCAGTGCGCGCACCGCTGCGGCATCCAGTAACGCCGGGCTGAGTCGGCAACGCAAGCGCCAGCATCCGTCCTTTGTCCGGCCAGTTGCGCCGGTGAGGTTCTGGATGTAGCTGTCTTGCGCCACTTTGGTGGCGAAATAATCCACCGTCACCAGCGCCAGCAGCAGCAGGCACAGCACCCCGGCGATCAGCTTGAGAAAAATCCTGCCGGTCATACCGCTTCCTCGAAACGGTAGCCGAAACCGCGCACCGTGGTCAGATAGCGCGGAGTCGTCGGGCTGCTCTTCGATCTGCTCGCGCAGGCGGCGCACGTGCACGTCCACCGTGCGCGGCGTGACGTAGCGCTGCTCGCCCCACACCGCTTCCAGAAGCTGATCGCGGCTGTAGGCGCGGCCCGGATGCGTCAGGAAAAATTCCAGCAGGTTGAATTCGGTGGAGGTCAGCGTAAGCTCGCGCTCGCCCAGGAAGACGCGGCGCGCCGTGCGGTCCAGGCGGAACGGACCGATCTCCAGCATGGCGGGTCCGGCATCCATCTCCTCGCGGCGCAGGTGCGCCTTCACGCGCGCGATCAGTTCGCGCGGGCTGAACGGCTTGGTCATGTAGTCGTCGCCGCCGATTTCCAGGCCCAGCACGCGGTCCACTTCGTCCGAGCGCGCCGTCAGGAACAGCACCGGCATGCGCGCCAGCACCGGCGATTGCCGGATCTGGCGGCACAGCTCGAAGCCGTCGATCTCCGGGCAGCATGACGTCCAGCAGGATCAGGTCGGGCTTCGCACTGTTCCAGCGCCGTCAGCGTACCGCGGCGCCGTCCGAGATCTGCGCCTGATAGCCGTGGCGGCTCAGGTTGTATTCGATGCAGCGCGGCGAGTTCGGCTTCGTCCTCCACGATGGCGATTCGCTTGGGCATGCCGTGGGCCGTTATGCTACCATTGTAGGGGTTCCGCCGCCGGCTGTCAGTACCGGAGGTCGATGATACAGCACCAGGTCAGCCAGCACCAGCAGGGCACGCGATGCGAGTGTCCAGATGTTGCGCTGCAGAAAGCCGTGCGGTGTCCTTGCCGAGCTGCAGTCCCAGATAGGCCAAGCCGAAGTAACGAATCGAGCGGCGCCGCCACAGATCACCCCCAGAAAGCTTCCAAAGGGAGTGTGAAGCGCGCCGGCCGAGATCACGAACACCTTGAGCGGCAGGGGAGAAGGGCACCACGGCGGGGACGAAGACCGTCACCAGGCCGTAGCGGCTGGAACCATTCGCCGGAAGCGCTGGCGCTTGCCGGGGTGCGGAGCTCGCTGCACGGAAGCCTGCCGCCCATGGCGCGCCGCGTGGAACAGCAAGATGTTGCCGCCGAGCGAGCCCAGCATGGCCATGAAGCCGCGAAATAGGCGTGCGACGGCGCCGCGACGCTCCCCACGGCCACCCCGATCACCAGCGCGTCCATGGCCGCCGGCAGCGGCATGCCCGACGAATCGAGCATGCTGAGCAGAAAGACCCCGAGGGGCCGATACGCCACCAGCAACGACTGTAGAATTCTTGTGTAGCAGCGCCGTCATGGGCTCAGATCATGTCCGCGAACGACTTGCGCAGCTTGTAAAACCAGGCGTGGCCCAGCACAAAGACGACCACCGACAGCAGCCATAGCTTCCACAACGGGCCGAACGCCGGAGCCTGGTTCTGCAGGAAAATCGCGCGGTAGCCGCGCACCAGGACGTAAATCGGATTCTTGGACAGCAACGGCGGCAGCGGCATGCGGCAGTTGAGGTCTCCGGATAGCAGATGGGCGTGAGGAAGAACCAGATCGTCAGCACGAAAGCCGATGATCTGGCCCGAGTCGCGCACGAAGACGCCCAGCGCCGCCAGGAACCAGCTCACCCCGCGGTGAACAGAACTGCGGAATCAGCAGCACCGGCAGCCACAGCACCGAGCGCGGAACCCGGCGCGCGGAATGGCCAGCAGGAATGCGCAGAACAGCACGATCGCGAAGAACTCCGTCACCAGCCCGACACCACCAGGTTCACCGGCAGCGTCTCCACCGCGAACACCAGCTTCTTGACGAAATTGCGGTGCTCCAGCATCACGCGTGGGCGCGCGCCCGGCGGCCTCGCTGAAGGCCAGCCAGGGCAGCATGCCGGCCAGGAAATAGAGCGCGAATCCGGAGCGGCTGGGATCGTCGCGGAACTGCGCGCAGCACCACGCCGAAGACGAAGAAGTACGTCAGCATCAGCAGCAGCGGATTGATGATGGTCCAGAACGCGCCGCCGAACGACCCGCGGTAGCGGCCCAGGATGTCGCGCCGCACCATCACGCGGATCAGGCCGCGATTGCGCCAGATGGTGAGCACCGGATAGACGAACGCGCGCCCGACGGCGCGCAGCGCGCGCTCCCGCGCCGCAGCGCGGCGCGCGTGGCCACGCGCACGCGCGTCACGCGCGTCGCGCCGTCGTCCGCAACGGCCTCCACCAGCAGGAACGGCCAGCCCTGCTCGTAATACCAGCAGACGTTCTCGCGCATCGGCGAGAGGAGCACCTGGTAGCGGCCGTCTTCCGGCGGCAGTGCGAAATCGCAGCCGCACGCGGCAGCGACTCGCCGGGCTTCACATCGCGCTCCGGCTGCATGCGCGCGCCATCCACGATCAGCGTGCCGGTGTCGGCGTCGAACAGATGGTAGCCCGACGGCGAAGCCCTCCGCCGCGCGCCAGGTCTCGGCCGATTCGTTGCGCAGCTCGAAGTCGGCGTGCGCCGTGCGCGCGGCCGCGTCCAGCTTCACGTCGCGGCTCCAGGTACGCGGCGTTCATGAGTACAGCCAGTCCGGGATAGCGGTCGCTGCACCGCGCCCGGTCTTGCGGCCCAGCGCGTAGATGCCGTCGCCGCGCAGTTCCGTGTCGAGCCGGTAGCGCTCCAGCAGGTGCAGCACCCAGCCGAACTCGGGATGCGGCTCGTCGCGGAACTCGCCGGTTTCCAGGCGCAGCCACTTCGAAGCCGGAATTCTTCAGCAGCTTGCTGGATCTCGCGCGGCGTGTATTCGCGGTTGTGGCGCGCGTCCACTTCGCCCGTCTTCCGCCGGCCGGATGTAGGCGTGGAAAAAGCCGGGATGGTAGCCCTGCAGGATCGCCGAGATGCCGCGCAGCGCCGCCATGTTGGGCGTGGTCAGCACCAGGTGGCCGCCGGGCTTGAGGATGCGGTTGACCTCGCTCATCAGGTGCATGGGATCTTCGAACAGGTGCTCGATCAGCTCGCAGCAGAGCACGGTGGAGAAGTGCGCGTCGGGATAGGGAAAGCGGTCCTTCTCGGCGTCGAAGTGATCGATGTCGCACTCGAAGCTCTCGCCCTCGGTCGGAAGTCACCGCTGCGATGATCGATGCGGCCGAGCTTGCCGTAATAGCAGCCGCGCACCTCGCCGTAGCCGAGCTTGGCTGTGCAGCGCGGGCGTGATCTGCAGGTACGCGCCCATTTCCAGGATGCGGTCGCAGGGCCGCCGGGCGGCGTCATTTCCAGCGTCTTCACCAGGCGCGTCTGGTGCGTTTCGAGGTACTCGCGCGAGCTGTCGGGCTGGCGGCCCAGCCGCGCAGATATGTCGACGGGCCGGTCGGCGGTCGCGGTTCGGCGCCGGTCGCGGCGGCGCGTCGACGGACGCCGCGGCGCTGGCGCTCGGCGCGCGCTCCGGTCCTGCCCCTCAACCACCGCCTTCCAGGAAGCCGGCATACTGCGCGCGCCACCGTCGTCCCAGTTGCATTCCTCGCGCCACGTATGCCTGCGCGCGCGCGCCCAAGCTCGCGAGCCACCTCGGGACGCGACACCAGCAGGTTCAGATACTCGAAGATCAGGTCTTCCTCGCCCGCGCCCACCGGCACCTTCAGGCAGACATCGTCCGGGAATTCGCGGAACGAGCCGACCTCGGAAACCATCACCGCCTTGCCCAGCCCCAGCGCCCGCAGCAGCGTGCCCGAACTTTCGCCCACCGTCGGGATAGCGCAGGTTGAGCACGATGTCGCAGGCGGCCAGGTAGCCGACGAACTCCTCGATGGGCGCGAAGCCCAGCACGCGCACGCTGCGCCGAAAGCCCCATGGAGCGGATCATCGGCTCCAGCGGAAACTCCGGGATGCGGCTCGCCCACCAGAATCATCTTGCGCGTTCGGCACCAGCCGCACCAGCCGGCGGAACGCGCGCAGCGATTCGGCGATGCGCTTGTACGGCTTCAGAAAGCCGAAGATGCCGACCAGCGGCGTCGCTTCGTCCAGCCCCAGTTTGTGCGCGGTAGCCGTTGCGGTCGGCCTGCGGGATCCAGGCGCCGTGCGGAATCACGGCCGTCGGGCCCGCGAAATCCGGCTGCGCGCATCTCGCTCCTGCATGAAGCGGCTGTGCACGATCGACGCCGCGCGACGCTTCCAGCAGCCGCCGCGTCATCGGCACGCCTTCGTAATCCGGGCCGACTTCCAGCGTGCGCACGCGCTCGGCGAAGGCCAGCGCCGCCGGCGCCGCCGTTGTACTCGCACTCGCGCACATAGGCGTCCCAATCGCCGCGCCGGATGGTGAGATCGGCGATCAGGTGGTGCAGGTTGGCTTCGTGCATCACCACGACGCCGGGATGCCGCAGCGCGGCCTCATAGACGAAATCGTGATAGCGCGTTGTTGCCGATCTGGTACAGCGCGATATCGAAGCGCGCGGGGTCGAACGCCTGGTCGGCGGCCGGAAAACACTTCCAGCTCCACCAGCGGCTTCGAGCGGTTCCGACCAGCGCCTCGGAATAATCGGCGATGCCGCTGCGCGCCGGCGGCAGCGGCGAGAAGAACGCCACGCGCATCTTCAGCGCACCAGCTCCAGCGAGAACGTGCCCATGCTAAGCGGCACTCTGACCGAGCAGCGGCGTGCGGGCGGCGTCGCGCGCGAAGAAGATCTCGAAAGTGAAGTCGGACTTCGGACCCTTCACGCTGACCATCACGTGATCCGGTGGTCACCGGCTTGTCGGCCACCGTGATGTCCTGCGGCGCCGGTGTAATCCGAGCCGCACGTCGTAGGCGGCGCCGAAAAACACTCTGCGGCGGGCGCCACGCGTCCCTGCCCCAGCTCGCGCCGCGCGTAAGTAGAGGAAAGTCAGCGCATCGCGCGCGCAGGCGGGAATGTCGAACTCGCTCGTGCCGCCGCCGGCGGGAACCAGCGTCGGTCCGCGTCGCCTGGCTCTGCCTTCTGGTCGAACGTCGGTCTTCTCGCGGTGTTCTTCGCCGCCGTGGCTGATCTCGCGCTGCAGCGCTGAGCGAACAGAGATCCATGCGTCGGCGAGCGGAGGTATCTGTCACTGTCGGAGACCGGGAACCACCGGACGCTCAGCGTGGAGGCATCTCGAAATTCCCAGCCGTCGCCTCGGCTTGCGTGCGCCGACATGGTCACGTCGCCCAGGCTGAGGCCGCTCGGCCAGTTGACGCGTGTAGTGCAGGGTCTCATCCTGAAACGGGAAGCCCGTCAGCTGGCCGCGAGCGGATATCAGCCGGCAGCGCACGACCAGGCGATGCGGAAGATACGGCGAAGAGGTCATCGATGAGCTATGGTTGCGACATATGCCGGCGCTGGTCGGCGCGGCTGATGCTCGGCTACCTCGTGAAAGACTTCCAGCGTCCGCTGCGCCGTCTTCTGCCAGACTGAAGTGCGCCGCGCGCTGTAATCCCAGCCGCTCCATGCGCGGGCGCAGTTCGCGATCGAGCAGCAGGTCCGCCATGGCGCGCACAATCTCGTCCAGCGCGTAGGGGTCGAACAGAGATGGCCGCGCCGTCCGCCACTTCCGGCAGCGCGGAGGTGTGCGAACAGACCACGGCGCGGCCGCACGCCATGGCTTCCAGCGACGGGCAGCCGAAGCCTTCGTAGAAAGACGGGAAAACGAACAGATCGCAGGCGTTGTAGAGATTGCAGCAGATCCGCGTCGGAAACGAAGCCGCAGGAAGTGGATGCGGTCGGCGACGCCGGATTCGCGGGCGGCCTCGTGCACCTGTCGGCAGAACCAGGTTTCCTTGCCGGCCAGCACCAGGGTCTGCTTAAGCTGCGGATAGCCCTCACCAGGCGGGCAAAGGCGCGGATCAAGCCGATCTGATTCTTGCGCGGCTGCAGGTCGCCCACGGAGAGCACGAACGGCGCGCGAATCTGGAAGTGCTCGCGCACGCGCCGACAGCGCGCCTCGCGCGCAATCGGGCGGAACTCCGGCGCGGCGGCGTTGGGCACCACCACCACCTTGTCTTCGTCCAGATCGCCGTAGACCTTGAGGATCGACGCCGCGCGAAAACTCGCTGCCGGTCAGGACCCGGGCCGCGCGCTGCGTACGGTGCGCCGCACGGTCCATTGCAACTGCCAGGCCGCGACCGCGGTGAAATACTCCGGATGTTCCAGAAAGCTCACGTCGTGCACGCTCACCACCACCGGTACGGGACAGGCCAGCGGCGCGGTGTACTGGACGTGCAGCAGGTCCGGCCGGTCCTGCCGCACCTTCATGGCGAGGTCGAAGCCCAGGCGGAGGAACGGATTGGCGGCGATTCGCCGGGTGCGAATGCGCGGCGGGATGAATCTGCGGCGCGCTCGTCCGCCGAAACATAGGCGATGAATTCGCGATCCCGGTCCGTGCGCGCAATCGCGTTCAGCAGGCTCCGAACGTAAACCTCATTACCGGTGAGGTGGCGGCCGATGGCGTGAGCATCAACGGCGAAACGCATTAACCGTACCAGTATAGCGGACCAGAATGACCCTCGGCTGAGTTAAAAGTCAAACTTTTCCAGGCAGTTTCCCATGTAAACTCCTTCTCCAGCAACAATCTGCCAGCTCTGCCCGATCTTTCCCGCATGTCTGTGCACGTCAATAGCCGTGAGATTCGCGTGCGAACGCGGCGGCGCCATCCG
Source organism: Terriglobia bacterium (assembly GCA_963796675.1). GTDB lineage: Bacteria > Acidobacteriota > Terriglobia > Bryobacterales > Bryobacteraceae > CAWCDJ01. Next base: position 562,239 of record CAWCMS010000001.1, on the reverse strand, counting down.
CCAGCAGAATGTTCTCGCCGTCGCAGACCGGCAGGCCCTCCGCACCCATGGTGGTGGAAACCACGGGCACTGCCGGCGGCCCAGGCCTCCAGGATCTTCAACCGGGTTCCGCTGCCGGCCAGCAGCGGCACCACCGCCACCCTGCGACCGTCGCCAGTTCCGCCACTGCATCTTCCACCGGCCCGGCGACCTGGATCCGCGGATCGCCGGCAGTAACATTCGCCGGACCGCCTCGGGATTCTTCCCCACCAGGCGCCACACCAGCCCCGGCCAGCGCTCGCGCAGACGCGGCCACACTTCCTGGCGGAAGAAGCGCACGGCTGACCGTTGGGATGGTATTCCATGTTGCCGGAGAAGACCACCGCCTCCTCGTCGCTCCGGTGAGGCAGCGGCATCGGCGGGAGGGCGTTCGGGTAGACCGCGACGCGCAGCCGGGCGCGATGCTGCCGCAACGCTTCGCGCGTCGGCCGCGGTGACCGCCAGCACCAGCGTAAATCGCGGCAGCCAGGCCGCTCCAGTTCCAGCGAGGCGCTTGCGAAAACGCGGTGCGCGAGCCCTCGTCCGCGCCTCAGTTTCGGCGCAGCGCGCGTGCAGCACGGATTCGATATTGTGCAGATCGAGCACGGTCCGCCGCAGACCGGGGCGAGTTCCCGCCAGTAGGGCGCGCACCAGGATGCTCGACCGCCCAGACTCGTACCGCCGGCCCTCGACCGCCCGGGCACGGCCTCGCCGAATCCGGCGAAACGGTCCATCAGCGGCGGGACCCGGCGCACCATGCGGCCGGCGTTGCGCAGCACGCGCGACGGCACCGCGGCGTGGGCCGGCAAGTCGATCACGGTGACCCTGCGAACCAGGCCGGCGGGAAGCAGCCCGGCGGGATCCGGCGCGCCCGGTTGGCGGAAGACGATGAGATCGCGTCGTACTTGCGGGCCAGGTATTGGAGCAGCGAAGCCGTGCGCAGCGCTCCGCCGCCGGCCAGCGGATATGGCGGTTCCGCGGCCAGCACAAAGCGCGCAGCACGCGCTTCAGCGTCCAAAGCGCCTCCGCGCTTCCGTAGACCTGGTGGGTCAGCGGGGCGGCGCGCTCCCAGGAAAATTCCCGCGCCCGCGCCAGGGACCGCTGCCGAGTTCGGCGCGCCATTCGGCGCAAGCTTGCAGCCTGCCGCATGGCGGCGGCAATTCCCGCCGCGTCATCGGCATAGATCGCGGCGTCGCCCGCCGCTTCTTCCACCGCGCGCGACGCGATCACCAGGCGCCGCACTGCATGGCTTCCAGCACGGGCAGGCCGAAGCCTTCGTACAGCGACGGGTAGACGAACGCGAGCGCGCCGGAATACAGCGCGGGCAGCTCCGCGTCCGGCACTTCGCCCAGAAGCGCAGGCCGGGTTCTTCGCTCGAATTTCGGGAGCGTCGGCGCGCGCCGCGGCCCGCGATCACCAGGTCGGCCGGGATCGCTGTCCGCGACTTCCCGCCAGGCTTCCACCAGCACCGGCAGGTTCTTGCGCGGCTCCAGCGTTCCGACGAAAAGAAAGTACGGCGGCGCCGGCGCCGGCGCCGGCCGGAACCAGGAAGCCGCGGCTTCCGGCAATGCGGCCACCCGCTCGGGCGGCAGGCGGAAGCGCTCGATGGCCTGCTTGCGGACCGTCTCGCCCGGCGTGATGACCATGGTCGCCAGCCCCAGTTCGAAGCAGCACCGGAGTGCGGCGGCGGACGCGGTCGGCGGCGTGATGCCAGCCTTGTCCATCCACGGCGAGAGATCGTGCAGGGTGAGCACGCTGGGCCGGCGCCGGAGATAAGGGACGGCGAAATCGGGGCCGTGAACCAGGTCCGCGCCCAGCCGGCCCATTTCGCGCGCGAGTCCCCAGAGCCACCAGCGGCGCTCCAGCATGTTGCGCGGAGTGCCGCCGCGGCGCAGGTTGGCGGGCGCGCCGGCGGGCATGGAAAAAGGCTGGTCGGAGATCAGGAAGAATTCGTCTTCGGGAAAACTGCGCGCCAGCGCGAGGCTCAATTCGGACGTATAACGCGCCAATCCGCCGCTGGTCAGCGCCAGCGAAGCGGCTTCAATCGCGACGCGCATCGACTCTACGATCCGGCCGTGAAGGCCGTCCTCACTTATGCTGCGTTTCCCAATCGTACTGGATGGACGGATCGTTGTGCGGGATGCGGCCTTCGTCCTGCGGATTGTAGAAGCGGTCGGTCAGCGTAGACCAGCAGCGCGGCTTCCGTGCCGATCACCTTGTAGCCGTGGGCCGACGCCCGGCGGAATCAGGATCTGCCAGGGCCGCAGCGCGCCCACGTACAGCGTGTTGCGCGCGCCGAAAGTCGGCGATTCCGGCCGCAGATCCACCAGCGCCACCTGCAACATGCCCTGCGCCGGAGTCCAGCAATCGGTCTGGTGGAGATGGAAGTGGAACGCCTTGATGGTGCCCGGGATAATTCAGGGCCGCCGAAATCTGCGTGGTTTCTGGCGGGAAATGCGCCGGCCAGGCCCACGCCCATGCGCTGCACTTCGAGAAAATAGCCGCGGTCGTCCGGCCAGAGCGGGAACGGCTGCATCCGCACGCCCGCGATCAGGTTCGGCGAATCCGGCGCCAGGATCACCTCGCCGATGCCCTTTTCGCATTCCGGTATGCCAGCTGCAGGCCTCCGCCGTAGCCAGCGACCGGGCTGCCGCTGATGTTCCGTCCGCCATCAGGCGCGGCTCCTTCCGCAATCGGGCTCTGCCCGTCGGCGACTTTCGCCTTGTTCGCGGACTGCGCCACCAGATTGGCGGCGCGCAGCAGCGAATCGAACGTGCCGGCGTCGGTCCACCAGCCGTCCAGGAACGAGAAGGTCATGGTGCCTTCCCGGATGTAGGCGTTGTTGACGTCGGTGATTTCCAGTTCGCCGCGGCCGGATGGCACCAGCGTCCGGATCTTGTCGAAGACCGTGGCGTCGTACATGTAGATGCCGGTCACCGCGTAATTCGATTTCGGCTGCTCGCGGCTTCTCCTCGATCCCGACGATGCGGCCGCCGGCCACTTCGGCCACGCCGAAGCGCTCGGCGTCGTGCACTTCCTTCAGCAGGATGTGGGCGCCCTCGCTGCTGTTGCCGGAAATGCTCGGCGGCCTCGCGGATGTCGCCTTCGATGATGTTGTCGCCCAGCACCACGCAGATCTTCTGCCGTCGGCGAAATGTTCGGCCAGCGCCAGCGCGTCGGCGATGCCGCCTTCGCCTTCCTGGTAGGTGTAGTCGATATGCTTCAGGCCGAATTGCTTGCCGTTGGCCAGCAGGCGCAGAAAATCGCCGGAATTCCGGCCGCCGGTCACGATCAGGATGTCCCGGATGCCCGCATCCACCAGCGTCTGGATCGGGTAGTAAATCATCGGCTTGTCGTAAATCGGCAGCAGATGCTTGTTGGTGATTTTGGTCAGGGGAAACAGCCGGCTGCCCGTGCCGCCGGCGAGAACGACGCCCTTCATAAGCATTTTCATCATACAATACCTGCCATGGCCCACTATGACTGGAACCAGATGCCCGCTGAGCAGTTGAATCCGCTGGTCAGCCGGCGCGCGATTCACACCACGAACCTGACCATCGCGCGGCTGGAACTCAGGCAGGGCGCGGTGGTTCCGGAGCATCACCATGTACATGAACAGGTCGCGACCGTGGAGCGCGGCGCGCTCGTGTTCCACATGGAGGGCAGGAAATGGTGGTGCGCGCCGGCCAGTCGCTGTCGATTCCGCCGAACGTTCCGCACGGCGTGGTCGCGCTCGAAGACAGCTACGGTGGTCGATGTTTTCTCGCCTGCGCGGGAAGACTGGCAGCGCGGCGACGACGCCTATCTGCGCTAGGGCTTCGGCCTTTCGCAAATCAGTGGCAAAACTTCCCTCCGCCACGCAGTGGGTAGCCGCGGAGCCCTCTCCGCTTGTCGGACACTTCCATACCGCGGATCCGCCATAGCGCGGAACCTGACATCAGTTGCAACTCAGTTGCCTATTTTCGTTGACATCTGGAAAGTCGTTTCTTACCATGTAGCGAAGGGTTCCCGAGCGGTATTGTGTTAAATTCTGCGAATGGTTCGCAAGAAGCGGGGTGCAGCGACGATGTCCGTGCGATCTAATGCAACTGATTCGCATCTGGGGGATCAACGATGAGCTCTGTTCCCCACCGCCGTTCCCTGCTGGACGAATTGGCATCTCGCGGAATTCGCGTGACCGCGCAGCGGCGTGCCGTGCTCGAAGTCATTCAGGAAGCCGAGGAGCATCTGGACGCCGATTCCCTGCTCGCACGGGCTCGTGTGCGCGAGCCTGGTCTCAACCGCGCCACGGTGTATCGCACCATCGCCCTGCTAAAAAAATTGAGGCTGATCGACGAACTCGATCTCATGCATCTGGAGGGGGAGAAGCATTTTTACGAACGCAAGCCCGAACGCGATCACATCCACATGGCCTGTTTTCGCTGCGGGCGGATCGAGGAATTCACCAGCTCCGCTCTTTGAGCACCTGAAGACGGAGATCGCGAAAGAGACTGGGTTTGCGGTCCGGGTGGTCCGCCTGGAGGTCGGAGGCGCCTGTCGTATTTGTGCGGCACCTGCGATCGATCCACTCGGAAACCAGAAGGATGCGGAAACGCCTTTGCGTTAAGCCGCCAAACAGAAACCGGTCTCCACGAATCTTTGGCGAAGCGCCGTGGAGACCGGTCAATCGACAACACGTAAGGTTGGCGACCCCTTCATTATAAGGTCGCCCGCCGGAATTCCAAGCCTGTAAAACGGCATCCTTCGCTGTCTGGGAATGCCGCCTTTCCAGGAGTAACGCTCGAGGACTGTCCAGGAGGAAGGGAATGAAGTTCAGGATCAAGACGAAGACGACCGACAAGAGGGGAAATAGCGGGACCGGCACCCGGAACAGTTGGCCGGTCGCATACCGTTGGGTAGCCATGGGATCGCTGGTGGCATACTCCGCCGTCGGCACCCGGACCATCAACGTGGCCATGGCGCAAACCGCGCCGCGACCGGTGTCGCGGACGCAGATTTCGCAAGCACCCCGTTCCTTTGACATACCGGCGGGACTGCTCGAATCCGTCGCTCCGGCGTTCGAACAGGTCACTGGTCTGACTGTCGGATTCTCCCGCGAAGAGCTTCGCGTGATCCATTCCCCCGGCGTAACCGGCCAATACGATCCCGAGGCGGCCCTGGAAAAGCTGCTCGCCGGCACGGGCCTCGCCTTCCGTTTCACTTCCGCCACTGCCGTGACTCTGGACCTGGCGAGCGTCTCTTCCGTGGTCGAAGTGACTGCCAGCGTCGAGGCGCTCTCGGCCTCGACGCCCAAATACGCGCAACTGCCGCTCGAGACGCCGCAGACCATTACTGCCGTCTCGCAGCAGGTCATGCAGCAGCAGGGCGTGACCACTCTGCGCGACGCGCTGCGCAACGTGGCCGGCATCAGCCTGGCGGCCGGCGAAGGCGGCGCACAGGGCGACAATCTCACCATTCGCGGCTTCACCGCCCGCAACGATCTCTTCATCGACGGCATGCGCGATTTCGGCAGCTACTACCGCGATCCCTTCAACACCCAGGAAGTCGAGGTGCTGCAAGGGCCTTCGTCGGTGACCTTCGGCCGCGGCTCCACCGGCGGCGTGGTCAACCAGGCGACCAAGGCTGCCCGGCTTGACGAAGTTCGTCTCGGGCGATCTCGATATCGGCACCGACCTCACCCGCCGGCTAACCCTCGACGTCGACCGGCCGGTCTCCTGGCTCGGCAAAGGTGCCGCGTTCCGCCTGAACGTCATGGGCGATGAAGGCAACGTCGCCGGGCGCGATGTGGCCGAAAATCGTCGCTTCGGCATCGCGCCGTCGCTCGCGTTCGGACTCGGAACCCCTACGCGATGGACCCTCAGCTACTTCCATCAGAATGCCGACGATAATCCCGATTACGGCAGTGCCCTGGCTGTTCAACGGGCCCGCGCCGGTCGACCGCGCGCAACTATTACGGGTTCCAGCAACGGCAACTATCTCCGCACCTACGACGACATCGGCACCGCGAGGGTGGAGCACGATGTGAACAGCCATATTTCCCTGCGCAACCAGATGCGTTTTGCGAACTACGTGCGCGATGCGCTGATCACCGAGGCCCAGATTCCCGCCGGGACGACGCTTGCGACTCCGCTGAGTTCCATTCTGGTGTCACGCGGCACGAAATCGGCGTCAACAGCGTGGAGAGCTTCCTCGACGAACAACTGGATCTCACGGCGCACTTCCAAACTGCCGGCATCCGGCACGACCTGGTGGCGGGAGTCGAAGCCGGCCGCGAGACTTCCGACCCCACGCCGGCCCACCTGGACCAACGTCCCTACCACGAGCCTGCTCAATCCCGATCCCGACCAGACCTTCTCCGGCACTGCTGCCACCACATCGATCGTCACTACCCGCTCGTTGACCGCCGCCGCCTACGTGCTCGACACCGTGAAGATCGGCCGCCACTGGAATTTCTCCGGCGGCTTCCGCTGGGACCGTTTCGACACGGACTACAATCCAGATTCGTCGCGCCCGCTTCGTCCTACCATCGCGTGGACGAATATGCCCAGCTGGCGGGCGGCCGCGGTCTACAAGCCGGTTTCGATCGGCAGCATTTATTTCGACGCGGGCACGTCGTTCAACCCGTCGGCGGAATCGCTCTCGCTCAGCGCGTCGACCGCCAGTCTGCCGCCGGAGAAAAACCGGACTTACGAATTCGGCACCAAGTGGGACTTCCCGAACAGCCGCCTGTCGCTGCGCGCCGCCCTTTTCCAGACCACCAAGCTGAACGCCCGGGAGCCGGATCCCACCAATTCCGCTGCTGAATGTGCTGGCGGGCACGCAGCGCGTGAACGGCGCCGAGGTCGAAGCGCATGCGCGGCTGACCACCCGCTGGGACATCATGGCCAGCTACGCCAATCTGGATGCGACGCTGATCAGCTCCAACTACTACCCGGCGGCGGTCGGCGCGCAGCTTGCGAACGTGCCGCGCAACACGCTTCAACTTCTGGAGCACCTGGACCCTGCCGGGCCACTGGGACACCGGCTTCGGCGGGAACTTCGTCTCCAGCCGCACGGCCAGTTCGACCGCGCCTTTCGATCCCGCCACGGGCCTGGTCAAAGCAGGTGCCCGGCTACTGGGTGTTCAACGCGATGGCCGAGCATCCGCTGGCCGAGCATGTCGACCTGCAAGTCAACTGGCCAACCTCGCCAACCGCTACTACTACGATGAGCTGCATCCCGCCCACATCGTGCTGGGGCCCGGCCGTTCGGCGCTGATCGGATTGAAGTTCAAATTCTGAAAAACCGAGACCCCCATGCTACTACCGATTCCCGATGTACTGACTGCCGGGCAGGTCGCGCGCGCGCGGCAGATTCTCGACCAGGCGGAATGGGTGGACGGCCGCGTGACCGCCGGCCACCAATCCGCGCGCACCAAGGACAATATGCAGCTTCCGGAAGGATCCGCCGGCGGCCGCGGAGTTGGGCGCTATGATTCTCTCGGCGCCTCGAGCAGAATGCGCTGTTCATCTCGGCGGCGCTTGCCGGCGCGAGTCTTTCCGCCGCTGTTCAACCGCTACCAGGGCGGGCAATCGTTCGGCACGCACGTGGACAATGCCATCCGCCAGGTGACCGGGCACGCGGCCACCGCATCCGCACCGATCTTTCCGCGACGCTGTTTTTCGCCGCGCCCGAAGAATACGATGGCGGCGAGCTGGTGGTGGAAGACACCTACGGCACGCACAGCGTCAAGCTGCCCGCCGGCCACATGATTCTCTACCCCGCCACCAGCCTGCATCACGTGCGTCCGGTGACGCGGGGGGCGCGCAGTCGCGTCGTTCTTCTGGATCCAGAGCATGGTCCGCGACGACGGCGAGCGCACTCTGCTGTTCGATCTCGATGTGGCCATCCAGCGGCTGAACGCCGATATGGCGAATCATCCTTCGGCGGTGCAACTGACCGGCGTCTATCACAACCTGCTGCGCCGCTGGGCGGACGTCTGATATCCTGAGCTCTCCGCATGAAGCCCTGTTCCGGATCCACCCTTCGTGGCACGTGGGGTACGCTGCTACTGCCGCTCGAGCCTGATGACTCCATCGCCTGGACCCGGCTGGAGGAGGAAATCGAGGCGCTGGCCGCTTCCGGTGTCGCGGGCGTTTACTCGAATGGCACCGCTTGCGAATTCTACGCGCAATCGGAAGAGGAGTTCGACCGCATTCACGCCGTGTTGGCCGAAAAGTGCGAGCGGGCGGGGATGCCGTGGCAGGCCGGCGCATCGCACATGAGTGCGCAGACCACGCTGGAACGGATTCGCCGCGTTCGGGGACTGTGCCCCTCGGCCATCCAGGTGATTCTGCCCGACTGGTTCCCGCTCACCGATGAGGAGGCGGTGCGGTTTCTCGCCAAGGTTGCCGAAGAAGCCGCGCCGCTTCCTCTGGTCCTGTACAACCCGCCGCATGCGAAGCGGGTATTGTCGCCGCCCGATTTCGGTCTGCTCGCTCGCTCCGTGCCCTCGCTCATCGGAGTCAAAGTGCCGCACAGCGAGGCCGAATGGTGCCGGGATTTCCTGCGGCACTGTCCCGGGCTGTCGCTCTTCGTGCCGGGCCACGAACTCGCCACGGGAATCTTGAATGGCGCGGATGGGGCCTATTCGAACGTGGCCTGCCTCAGCCCGGCAGGGGCAGTGCGGTGGAACCGCCAAATCACTAGCGATCCTGCCGGCGCCCTGGACCTGGAAAGGCGCATCCAGCGATTCATGTCCGACTGTATCCTGCCCTTTCGCCGCGATCGCGGAATCGCCAACCAGGGACTCGATAAACTGCTGGCCGCGATCGGCGGGTGGGCCGGCATCGGTACGCGGCTGCGCTGGCCGTATTCGTGGATTCCCGAAGAGGAGGCGGTGCGGCTCCGGCCGATCGCCCGTAGGCTGATGCCCGATTTGTTCCCTTCGGAGACTTAGTGCGTCATGGCGTAGACCACGTAGTTCACGCCGATGCGAATGCCGAGCGCGGAAAATCGCTCGGGATACGCGGGGATCGTCGGCCCACTCCCAGGAATCGCCCAGATCCATGTTGAAGCAGATCGCCACCATCAGGCGGCCCTCGTCGTCGTAGATGCCGCGCCAGTGCGGGATCGGCCGTCCTTTTCGGACAGCCGGTCGGAGTACAGATACTGCGCGCCGGGCACCTGGTAGCGCTGGTCGCAGGTCGTAGACGGTGTGGAAGATCGGATCCTCGTCATCGATTTCGACGATGGGGCGGTCCGGGAAGACGCGCTTCATGCTGTCCGCGAAGATCTCCCACTCGGTCGTGCCGCGGAAGTCGTCGCACATGAAGAAGCCGCCGCGCAGCAGGTATTCGCGCAGGCTGCGCGCCTGCGCGTCGGTCAACTTCCAGTGCCCGGCCTCGACCGCGTAGAGCCACGGCCAGTTGTACTGCGTCGCCTTCATCCAGATTGACGGGCTGCTCGACCGAGCGCGCGTGGACGCGCGTCAGGCGGCGCAAGGCGGTAACGAAATGGCGGTCCGAGCGGGGGTAGTCGTTCGTCCAGTTCGATTGCCCCTTCGTCCAATCATCGCCGTAATGGAATCCCCAGCCGTTCCGACGGATACATCAGGCGGGCGAACGCGAATTCCGTTTTCTCGCTCCAATCGGGAGGCAGCGGGAAATTCTCGTACTCCACGCCGGGAAACTGCCGGAAAGGCCGTTGGAATGCCAGAGCCGTACCCAGGCAGGCGAGCGCCAGCAAACCGGCGAGCGCGGCGCGCGCCGTCAATGACTCATTGCGTAGGCGACGTAGTTGATGCCGATCCGCATCCCGAGCGCCGAGAATCGTTGCGGGTACTCCGGATTGTCGGCATGTTCCCATGAATCACCCAGATCTACATTGAAGCAGATCGTCACCATCAGGCGCCCCTTGTCGTCGTAGATCCCCCGCCAGTGCTCGGGAAATCCATCGGCGCGCTCGTACGTCAGGCCGGAGCGAATGTACTGCGCGCCGGGCACCTGGTATTTGTCATCCAGGTCGTAAAGCACGTGGAAAATCGGATCTTTGCTATCGATCTCCACGATCTCCCGGTCGGGAAACACGCGCTTCATGCTGGCGGCGAAGATGTCCCACTCGAAGCCGCCGTGGAAATCGTCCACCATCAGGAATCCGCCGCGCAGCAGATATTCCCGCAGGCTCTTCGCCTGCTCGTCGGTCAGGTTCCAGTGGCCCACCTCCACCGCGTAGAGCCACGGCCAGTCGAACTGGTCGTGCTCGTCGAGATTGATCGGCTGCTCGACGGAACGCACGGAGATCCGCGTCAACCGGCGCAGCGCCAGCGAAAAGTGCCGGTCCGAGCGGGGATAGTCCATGGTCCAGAATACGCCGCGTCCGCCCTGGTGCCAGTCGGCTCCGAAGCCAAAGCGGCGGAACCCGCCGCGGCCGCCGCGAGCGAAGGGCGCATTCGGATACATCAGACGCGCGAAAACGTATTCCGTCTTTTCCTGATAATCCGGCGGGATCGGGAAATCGTTGTACTCAAACGCCGGATATTCGCGCCAGGGTTTTCGGAAATTCTGAAAGCCGAATAGCGCGCATAGGCAGGTCACGAGCCCCATGGTCGATGCAAGCAGGTTGCGCCAGCCCATCCCGTCCCTCCGATACCCCGCAGGATACCATTGGAGGCCTCACTTTGCGTCGCGCCAGTTGTCGCCCACGCCGACGTCCACCAGCAGCGGCACGTTGAGCTCTCGCACGCCTTCCATCTCGCGCTTCACCATGGCCGAGACGGTCATCCACCTCTTCGGGCGGGCATTCGAAGACCAGTTCGTCGTGCACCTGCAGCAGCATGGCGCTCTGGCTGCGTCCGCTTGCGCAGCGCGGCGTCGATGCGCACCATGGCCAGCTTGATCAGGTCGGCCGCGGTGCCCTGCAGCGGCGAATTGACGGCGGTGCGCTCGGCGAAATCCGCGCGCGTTGGGGTTGCGGCTGTTGATGTCGGGGATGGGCCGCTCGCGGCCGAACAGCGTCCTGCGTCACGCCGGTCTGCCGCACTTCCGCGATGGTGCTCGTCGATGAACCGGCGCACGCCGGCGTAGCGCGCGAAGTAGTTCTTGATGTACTTCTCCGCCTCGCCGCGCGAGATGCCCAGCTGCGCCGCCAGGCCGAACGGCGCTGATGCCGTAGACGATGCCGAAATTCACCGCCTTGGCGTCGCGGCGCGCTTCCGGCGTCACCATCAGGGGCGGCACGCCCAGCACTTCGGAGGCGGTGCGCGTGTGGATGTCCTCGCCGTTGCGGAAGGCCTCCACCAGCAGTGGATCGCCGCGACATGTGCGCCAGCAGGCGCAGCTCGATCTGCGAATAGTCGGCCACCAGCAGCTTCCAGCCTTGCGCGCGGCACGAAGGCGGCGCGGATCTCGCGCCCCAGCTCGGTGCGGATCGGGAATGTTCTGCAGGTTCGGATTGGAGGACGAGAGCCGCCCGGTGGCCGCGCCGGTCTGGTTGAAGCTGGTGTGCAGGCGGCCGGTGCGCGGGTCGATCAGCGCCGGCAGCGCGTCCACGTAGGTGCCCTTGAGCTTGGTGAGCTGGCGGTATTCCAGCACCTTGCGCACGATCTCGTGCTCGGCGGCCAGTTCTTCCAGCACGTCGGCGGCGGTGGAGATGGTCTTGCCCTTGCCGTACTTCACCGGCGCGGGCAGGTTCAGGTCTTCGAACAGGACGTCGCCCAGCTGCTGCGGCGAGCTGATGTTGAACGGCTTGCCCGCCAGCGCGTGGATCTCGGCGGTGAGGCGCGCGATCTCGCGTCTCCATCAGGAGCGGAGAGCCGCTTCAGCTCGGCGCGGATCGATGCGGATGCCGGTGCGCTCCATGCGCGCCAGCACGCGCGCCAGCGGCAGTTCGATCGTCGTCATACAGCTCGCGCAGGTCCGCGCGCTCGACCGCGGGCGAGAGCTGCTGGAACAGCTCGAGCGTGATGTCGGCGTGCTGCTCGGGCGCGGCGCCGAGCTTCAGATCGAGCCGGCGGCGCGCCTGCTCTTCCAGCGGGCAGCCGCGAGGGTCGGCATCCAGCAGGAACGCGTAGAGCATGACGTCGTGCATCGAAGCCGCGGGCCTGCAATCTCCGATGCGGTCGAGCGTCCAGCAGCGCGGATTTCACGTCGCAGGCGATCTTTAGGGCGCGTGGCATCTTCCAGCCACGGCTTGAAGTGCGCGAAGTTTTCCGCGGTGCACGGCGCGCGCCTCGCCGGGCGTGCCAGGCGAGGCCGATGGTGTCCAGCGCGAACTCGCCTTCGGCCGATTTCGAGATCGCCACGGCATGAGGCCGGCGCGCCCTGCGCTTCCGCCAGCCAGTTGAGCAGTTCTCTCCGGTCCCGACGATCACGCGGTAGTCGCGCGGTCGCGCGTATCCTCGCCGGGCCCAAGCTCCTTCAGCAGGCTGTGGAACTCCATCTCCTTGTAGAGCGCCTTCAGCAGCTCGCGGATCGGGCGCCTGCGCCTGCACCGATTCGGGCCGGAACTCGACCGGGCACGTCGGTCGCGATGGTCGCCAGGCGCTTGCTCATGCGGATCCGCTCGACGTTGTTCTGCAGGCTCTCGCGGTACGTCTTGCGCTCCACTTCGGCCGGCGCGTTCGAGAGCGGCCTCCACCGAGCCGAACTGCTCGATCAGGTCGCTTGCGCCCTTGTCGCCGATGCCCGGCGCGCCCGGGAATGTTGTCGACCGCGTCGCCCTTCAGCGCCAGCAGGTCCGCCACCTGGTCGGGCCGCACGCCCATGAATGTCTTTGACCTTTGGCGGCGTCGTACCACTCGTCGTCCTTGGCCGGATTGAGCATGCGAGACCCGGTCGTCGACGAGCTGCAGCATGTCCTTATCGCTGGAGACGATCACCACCTCGAAGCCGTCCGCCTCGGCGCGGCGCGCCAGCGTGCCGATCACGTCGTCGGCTTCGAAGCCGCGGATATTCCAGGATGGGGATCCGCATGGCCTCCAGCACGCGGCGCACGTAGGGAATCTGGTCGAGCAGGTCGGGCGGCGTCTCGGCGCGGTTGGCCTTGTACTCGGCGAACTCCTGCGACCCGTGCGTCGCCTCGCCGCTTTCGAAGATCGCGGCGATGTACGCCGGCTCGTACTGCTTGGCCAGCTTGCGCAGCATGTTGTTGAAGATGTAGACCGCTTCGGTGGAGAAGCCGGTGGTGGTGCGCATGGGCGGCGCCCGCTGCGGGCGCGCGCGTGGTAGGCGCGGAAAATGAAGCCGAACGTGTCGATCAGGAAGAGTTTCTGTTTGGCCACTGGAGCCCATCATACTCATTTCCCCGGTTCGCGAGCGAAAGTCCTAACGGTACTGCCAAGGAGTCGCGGTGGTGCCCCATTTCCGCAACAATTCCACAGAAAACTGTTGCGTTTGAGACACACTCCAAAAATTACAAATCCTTAGCACTCAAAAAGTTGCCATGAGGTTTGGGAGTTGCGTAAGCTGGGGCCATGGTACTGGAGTTCAGCCGTGCGGTTTGAGACCACGACTCACCGTCCGGTGGAAGCCTCGGGCGTCGGCCTGCACAGCGGCGTTCCGGTCACGATCCGCATCCTGCCGGCGCCGGTTGCCACCGGCATCGTTTTCGTCCGCACCGATCTGGACAACTTCCAGATCCCGGCAAGCTGGCGGCACGTGGCGCGCGTCAGCTATGCCACCAGCCTGATGCGCCAGGGCGTCCTGATCTCCACCACCGAGCATCTGCTGAGCGTGTTCTACTCGATGGGGATCGACAACGCCTACGTGGAGATCGACAACCTGGAAGTGCCCATCCTGGATGGCAGCGGCCAGCCGTTCGTGCGACTGATCGAGCAGGCCGGCATCCGGCACTACCGCCGCAAGCGCCGCTATCTGCGCATCCGGCGTCCGATCTCGGTGGAAGACAAAGGCAAGCGCATCAGCATCCTGCCGGCCGACAGTTTCCGCCTCACCTGCGACACGGACTATCCCGAGCCGGTGGGCCGGCAATCGCTGGAACTGGAAGTGACGCCGGAGCGGTACGCCTCGCAACTCGCGTTCGCCCGCACGTTCGGCTGGGAGCGCGATCTGGACCAGATGCGCAACATGGGGCTGATTCGCGGGGCCTCGCTCGAAAACGCCGTCTGCTTTACCGCGGAGGGCGTGCTGAATCCGGGCGGCCTGCGCGCGCCCGACGAGTGCTGCCGCCACAAGGCGCTGGACCTGATCGGCGACCTGGCGCTGCTGGGCCGGCCGCTGCTGGGCCACGTGATCGCCGAACGCGCGGGCCACGCCATGCACGCCGCGCTGGTGGCGCGAATCATGTCCGACCCCGCGTTCTACGAAATCCTGACCTTCGACCAGTTGGCCTCGCGAGTGACGCAGGCCCTGGTGTCGTAACTATCCGGCGGAGCCGAAGCGGGTCAGGTCGGAGGCTCGCTCGGTGCGGCGGAGTTCGAGAATCAGTTCCATCACGCGGCGTTCGATCTGGTCGCGGACATCGCAGTGCTCCTGGTAGTCCAGGCAGACCGGATCATCGACGTCCCAACCGCGAATTTCGCACTCGATCGAATCCGGCAGCGGATAGCCGCTCATGTTAATCACCAGGTCGAACTTGACGCGTTCCAGGTGGCGTACATGTTTTGGAAAATGATCGCGCAGGTTGATGCCCTTCTCGCCCATCGCGCGGACGGTATCCGAAGCCACGCCGGATGCCGGCGTCAGGCCGGCGCTTGCAGCGATCAGGACGTCGCTGCCATACTGGCGCGCAAAGCCTTCCGCCATCTGGCTGCGGCAGGCATTACCTAGACATACAAACAATACGCGCTTCAATGCGCTCACAACTTCTCCAGGAACAGACGATGGACTCGCGCGTCGGCAGTCAACTCCGGATGGAATGTGGCGGCTAAATGACGGCCCTCTTCCACCAGCACGGGATCTCCATTGTAGCGCGCCAGCACCTTGGCCCCCGCGCCTACGCGGCGAATGATCGGTGCGCGGATGAACACCGCTTCCAGTTCGCCGGGCGATGTCCGCTGGCCGAACTCGGCGTCCGGCTCGAGTTCCACCACCCGGCTATCCACCTGACGGCCGTAGGCGTTGCGCTCCACGTCGAGATCCATCAGCTTCAGGCTGTCCTGCTCGGGGTTCGATACGTGCCCGGCCATTAGGATCACGCCGGCACACGTTCCGAACACCGGCTTCGAGCCGCCGAACGCTGCCAGCGGCTCGATCCAACCTTCGAAGCGCAACAGTTTCAGCATGGTTGTGCTCTCGCCGCCCGGAATGACCAGCCCGTCGATCGTATCGAGTTCCGCGGCCTGCCGCACGTAGACCGGCTCGGCGCCGGCGCGTTCCAAGGCCGCGCCGTGCGCCGCGAAGTCACCCTGCAGCGAGAGCACTCCGACTTTCTTCATTACCAACCTCGGGTTTGCATAAGCTCCGATTCCGGCATCTTCGCGATGTCGAGACCGGGCATGGCGTCACCCAGCATGCGGCTGGCTTCGAGCAGCTTCTCGGGACTCTGGTAATTCTTGGCCGCCTGCACGATCGCCTTGGCGCGCACCGCCGGATCGCTCGACTTGAAAATGCCGGAGCCCACGAATACGGCCTCGGCCCCGAGCTGCAGCACCAGCGCGGCGTCGGCGGGAGTGGCGATGCCGCCGGCCGAGAAGTTCGGCACCGGCAGTTTGCCGCGGTCGGCCACCCACTCCACCAGTTCGAGCGGCGCCTGCAGCTTTTTGGCTTCGTGGACCAGCTCTTCCTTTCCGAGCACCGTGAGCTGCTTCATCTCCCTGATGATGGTACGGATGTGCCGCACGGCTTCCACAATGTTGCCGGAGCCGGCCTCGCCCTTGGTGCGGATCATGGCCGCGCCTTCGGCGATGCGCCGCAGCGCTTCGCCCAGGTTACGGGCGCCGCACACGAACGGCACGGTGAACTCGTTCTTATCGATGTGGTGCTCTTCGTCGGCGGGCGTCAGGACTTCGCTCTCGTCGATGTAATCCACCTTGAGCGCTTCGAGAATCCGCGCCTCCATGAAGTGGCCGATTCGCGCCTTGGCCATCACCGGGATGCTGACGGTCTTCTGGATCTCCTCGATCTTGGAGATAGCCGCCATGCGCGCCACGCCGCCTTCTTTACGGATGTCGGCGGGGACCCGCTCCAATGCCATCACGGCCGAGGCTCCGGCGTCTTCGGCAATCTTGGCCTGTTCGGCGTTGGTGACGTCCATGATGACGCCGCCCTTCAGCATTTCGGCCAGGCCGACCTTCAATCGAAAGTGTTCACTTGAAAACTGAAACATCGCTCTTTGCTCCTCCGGCGGATGATCCGCCCTATACCATTGCCGGCGCCGGTTCGAAATTGCGCCGAGCGCTTTCGACCTCCGCCGCAACCAATTTGCCCAGGATTTCCAGGCCGCGCCGGATTTGCTCCGGTGCGAGCCCGGCAAAACTCAATCGCAGCGCGCCTGCCTCCAGGCGGGACACCGCGAAATAGCGGCCGGGCAGGTAGGCCACGCCCGCCTGTTGTGCCGCCGGCAGCAGTTCGCCGGCGTCCAGCGGTTCCGGCAGCCGCATCCAGATATTCATTCCGCCCTCGGGCACGGTCCAGCGAGTGCCGGCCGGGAAGCACCGGCGGCAGGCGTCGAGCGCCGTCGCCAGTTGCTCCGCGCCGGCCTGCAGGATGCGTCTGCGATGCGCCTCCAGCCGGCCGGAGCGCGCGAATTCGAGCAGCACCGCCTGCGAAAGCTGGTCCGTGTGGAGGTCGGACGATTCCTTGGCATGCCGCAGCCGGTCGATCACAGGCTTGGGGCCGAGAACCCATCCCACCCGCAGGCCCGGGAAACTGACCTTCGAAAAACTCCGCAGCAGGACGGTGCCGCCACGATCGTCGAGTTGCTTGAGAGCAGGCAGGGACTCGCCCGCATAGCGCAGCTCGACGTAGGGGTCGTTTTCCACCACCGGGACGGAAGCCGCCCTCGCAGCTTCGAGCAGGGCTCTCCGGGCTTCGAGCGGGAGAGTCGCGCCGGTCGGGTTCTGAAAATTCGGGGTGACCACCAGGAAGCGAGGCCGGTCGCGTTCCAGGACGCGCTCCAGGTGTGCCAGGTCGAGTCCGCCGGCACCAACGGGAATTCCGGCAAGCTGCGCTCCCATCCCGGACAGCAGGTTCTTGAGGCCGGTATACACCGGGTCTTCCACGGCCACGGGGTCGCCAGGGCGAAGCAGGACGCGGCCCACCAGATCGAGCGCCTGCTGGCAGCCGTTGGTGACCAGAAGGTCGTCGTCCGGGCCGGCCAGATGCTGTGCGCGCGCCTCTTCGAGCAGGTGGCGGCGTAGCGGCTCGTAACCGCTGGGGGAGCCGAGTTGCAGGATATCGGCCAGGTCATTGCGCGCCAGCACCGATTGCGTGCTCGCCCGGAAATCATCGAGCGGGAACAGCTCGCGAGAGGGACGGGACATCACAAAGCTGATAACACCCGGTCCCGAGGTGGCCGGTCCGCTGACCGGCGACTCAAAGCGTTCGAGCAGTCCATTCCAGTCCACCGGTCGCTCGGACAGCGCGGCGCCCCCGGTCACAAAACTGCCGCGGCCGACCTGTCCGGCGATTAGTCCCTCGGTTTCGAGAATCTCGTAGGCAGCGGAAACCGTCGTCCGGTTCACACCCAACAGGGTTGCCAATTCTCGTGTGGCAGGCAGGCGTTCACCGCGCGCCAGTTCTCCCGCGCGGATGCGGCCCGCGATTTGTTCCGAAAGCTGCCGGTAGAGCGGCACCTCGGAATCGCTATGCAGAATTGGCCGGAAAAACTCCATTCCAGCCATACCATACCACATTGGATGGCCTGTGTGGCGAAAATGCGGCTACTGGACTGTTATCGAGTAGTTGCCATAACTTTGGCCCTGAGACCAGACCTGGACGAAGTAGGTCTGGTTAGCCTGCACAGACATGGTCTGCTTCAGGTCCGCGCCGGGCTTGCGGAGATCCGGCCCGAATCCGAGGGTTGCCTTGTCGGGGCTAAAGAGGGTGAGCGCCGGAATCAGAGTCGAAGAGCGATTCTCGATTTCGATGGTGACGGTTCCGTCGTGCGGGCTGAGGAAGGAGTAGAAATCGCTGTCGTGCGCGTCCATGATGTTGGCAGCGAGAGGCTGGCCGAACGTGAGTTCGTGCGCGCTGAAGATATCGTCGTTCGGTTCGAAGGAGTCGTAGGCGCGAGTCGGCCGGACCCGGAGGGTGTAGGCGCCGGCGGTCCCGGCCGCTCCCCAGATTTCGAAATAGAGGGTGGCGGCAGGCTTTGGCGACAGCTTGACGCTGAGGGGCGCGCCCGGTGGCTGGGGATCCTTGCCGAAATCGGTCATCTGGAGGTCGGAATCGTAGACGCGGAGCCCCAGGGAAAGCGTCGGCGAATGGTTGGTGATTTCGACGCTGAGGATGTCGCGGGGCACCGGAGGGGCGTCGACGCGGAAGGTATCGGAATCGGCCGTACCGGCGGCGATCTCGCCATCCACCGGCGAATCGAGCGCGATCAGGTTGGCCATTCGCGGGCTATTGTTGGGCTCGATCTCGCGCGTGACGGGTAACTCCGCGTCCGAGGTGAAGTTGCGCAGTCGCTGCAGGTTGGCGCGCACCGGAGCGTAGGAAACGTCGCGAGCGAGTGCCTGGCGGAAGGCGTTCACCGCGCGCGCCCGATCGTTCAGTTCCGCGTAGATTACGCCGAGATTGTTGAACACGACGGGCACGGGCGCAGCCTTCGCGGCTTGTTCGAGAAGCGCGGCCGCCGTAGCGTAATCGCGATGCAGCATACGGACGGTGGCCTGGTCGAAATCCCGCCGCGGCTCCGCCAGGGTCAGTGGCTTGCCCATCTGGCGGGAATACTGCTCGTCGAGCGCCGAGGGATCGATGACGTAGCCCTCGATGGGCTGCGCGCCCCGGGAGTGCGGACGGAGGTAGAACGACGCTCCCGCCACACCGGCCGCCAGCACGGCCAGTCCGACCCACCAGAAGCGGGGAAGGGGCGAGGAACGTTTTCTACGGCGGCGAGGTACGGCAGTCGGATTCGACATGGCAGCGATGCCCGAAGTGCTAAGATTTCAATTCTAGCCCGCGCCGCTATGGTTCGGCGGCAGCCGGGCGCGGGTGCGGGGATCAATATGAGAGCCTTCAGGCTGGTCGCGATCGTGTGCGGTCTGGCAGTTTTTTCCTTACCGGCACAGAAAAAGAAAAACAAAGAAGACGAGACGCAGACCCTGCAGTTGCCGAAAGAACTTCCCAACGAGATCGCGGGCGATACCGCGCGCCTGGATTTCGCCGTGACGCCGCTCTCCCCGAAAGGCCTGCTTTCGCAACAGGTGCGCGACGCTCTGAAGGCCCTGCAGCGCGACAGCCACGGCGGCACAGTGCTGAAGATCCGGGCGTTCGTAGCGGGGTCGGGCGATCTGCGGCGTGTCCGCGACCTGGTGAGCGACACCTTCACCGACCGCAAGCAGCCGCTTCCCGTGCTCAGCGTGATTCGCGCGGGGGGATTGCCGCTCGAAGGCGCGCAGGTGGTGTTCGAGGGCATCATCGAAGACCGCAAAGAGGTCAACCCGGCGGGTCTGGCGTTCCTGTCCTCGTATCCGGCGACCGCGGAGAATCCGCTCGATCCGGTGGCGCCGCTCACCGCGAAAACACTGGCCTCTCTGCGGCAATCCGTGCAGGCCGCGGGAGCGCAGCCATCCGACGTGCTGCGAGTCACCTGCTTTCTCAGTTCGCTCGACAGTTTCGCCGCTACTCGCGGACTGGTGGAGGCCGAATACCCGCGAGCCGCGCTGAACTACGTGCAGACGCAGCGGGCCCCGGTGCAGGCGGTGGCAGCATGCGAGGCGGTGGTCCGGTTGCGCGGCAAGGGGGCGCAGCCACTCGGATTTCTGGCTCCGAAAGGATTGCCGCAGGAGCCGGGGATGTCCGCGGTCGCCGTGGTTTCCGCGCCGCAGGTGGTTCTGACCGGCACGCAAATTTCGTTCGGCTTCCAGGATCGGGACGCGCGCCTCGCGTTCGAACGGCTCGGCAAATCGATCGAACAGGCCGGCGCCTCGCCGGGTAATGTGGCGTTCGTCCACTACTACCCGCTGTCAGCGGGCCTGGCGGCGCAGGTGCGGAAGATCGGCGGGGAGTTCTTCAGCAAAGACCATCCGCCGGCGGGAACGATCCTTTCCTTCGAAGGCTTGTCCGCCATGGATGCCGGATTCGCCGTAGACGTTGTCGCGGTGAAATGAAGTTTTGCATTTAAAACAAAGTTCTTGACAGCATGAATCGCCTGCGATAGACTCGCTCCGTTGGCAAATCTAGCGAACTGCTTCCATAGGGAGGCGGCCGCTCGGTCACGCGAGTGTAGGAGTGAGGGTCCTCCTAGTCGGTGAAATCAATCTAGACATCATTCTTCAAGGTGACAACGCAGTACCGGCAGCCGGCCGGGAAATTCTCGTCAGCGACAGTGTGATGACGTTGGGCAGCTCGTGTGCCATTACGGGCGCGGGATTAGTGCGGCTGGGCCATCGGGCATCGTACTTCGGGAGGATGGGCGCCGATCCGGCTGGACGTCTCTGCCTGGAATGGATGACCGGCCTGGGGCTCGGCGTTTCGATGGTGAAACTCGATCCGGGATTGCGAACCGGGATCACCGTCTCCATCGCTTCCCGCACCGACCGCAGCCTCATCAGCGACCTCGGCGCGACGGTGGTGCAGCGGGCCTCCGACATTCCGGATGGAGCTTTCGAAGGCTTCAGTCACCTGCACAGCTCTTCCTATTTTCTGCAGGCCGGAATGCATCCGGGCTTCGAAGACCTCTACCGGCGGGCGAAGAAGCACGAGTTGACCACGTCGCTCGATCCCGCCTGCGATCCAGCGGGCAAGTGGGATTCGGGCATCCGCAGCGTGCTTCCGCACGTCGACGTCTTCCTGCCGAACGAAGTGGAACTCGCAGGCATCACGGGCGAGGCGGACCCGGTTCGCGGACTGCGAGCATTGGCGAACGGGCGAACCTTGACTGTGGTGAAGCTCGGTCCGCAAGGTGCGATGGCCCTGGCGGGTGACGAGATCGTACGCGCCACTGCTCCGGCAGTGGACGTGGTGGACCCTACGGGCGCCGGCGATTGTTTCAACGCCGGATTCCTGCACGGGTGGCTCAAAGGCCGCACACTGCGGGAGTCGCTCGAGCTCGGGGTGGCTTGCGGCTCGTTTTCCGTCCGCGCTCTGGGTGGAACGGGCGCGCAAGCGACCGAGGCGGAGGCGATGGCGATGCTGTCAAAAAGTTTATCGACGGAGGCGGCCGGACGATGAAGGGCGGAATCGATTTTCACACGCACCCGATCCTGATCCGCGAGATGATCGAGCGGCATCCGGAATTGGCGCACGCGGCGCGCGAGGTCTTCCAGTGCGGCAATAATTACCAGCCGCTCCAAGTGATGCTGCTCGAGATGGATATTTCGGGCATCGACCGCGCGGTGGTGTTGCCCATCGACGCCACCACCAGCCGCAACGCGCATGTTTATACCAACGAGCAGGTCGTCGAAGTGTGCGAGATGTCCGATCGCCTGATCGGATTCGCCAGCGTCGATCCGCACCTCGAAACGGCGCCGCGCACGTTGGAGCGGGCGATTCGCACGCTGGGATTGCGTGGTCTGAAGCTGGCTCCGGCAATGCAGGAGTTTTACCCGGACGACCAGCTCGCGTGGCCTGTCTATCAATGCGCGCAGGAACTCGGAATTCCGATTCTCTTTCACGCCGGCCTCAGCTGGGAGCCGGGCAGCCGGCTCAAGTACGGGCATCCGCTGCGCTTCGAGGACGTAGCCGCGGAGTTTCCGAAGCTGAACATCGTGCTGGCGCACCTGGCGTGGCCGTGGGTGGTGGACGCGGTAGCGATGGCGCTGAAATATCCGAACGTGCACCTGGACACTTCAGCGCTGTTTTTCGACAATCCGCGAGACTTTCTCACCTATGCCATGACCCAGCAGGTGCCGCTGACGGTCTTCGAACGCAGCCTGCGCAAGCAGCTCCTGTTCGGCTCCAACAATCCGCGGATCGAAATCAAGAGCATGGCGCGCGCGGTGCGCAACCTGGGGCTCTCGCCCGAGTGTCTCGAGCTGGTGTTTCGCAAGAACGCCGAAAGGCTTCTGGGAGGCGAGCGATGATCATTCAGCTCCACCGCGTCGAAGTCATCTCGCGCAACGACATGGAGATGATCGACCTCACGCCGGACGTGGACCGGTTGGTCGAGTCGAGCGGTTGCAAACGCGGTGTCGTGTTGATCCTGACGGCGCACACAACTTCGGGAATCGTGGTGACTGAAGGCGTGGAGTGCCTGGAGCGCGATATTCCGGCGCACCTGGAACGCCTGGCGCCGAAGGAGCCGCCCGCCGGCGAATACGGCTACTACCACAACCGCCTCCTCGACTTTGACGGACGCATGGGCTACAACGCGGCCGATCATTTGAAGAGCGTGATTGGCGGCATCAACGCCTTCTTCCCGATCGAAGACGGGAAGGTGATCCGCGGCGGAAGGCAGCGCGTCTACTTCGTGGAATACGACGGGCCGCTGGCTCGCACCGTCTTCATTCAGATCCTGGGTGAAGCCTGATTCGGGCAACGGGAGAGATCGCATGAAAAAGGTTTTGGTCACCGGCGCAAGCGGACGCATCGGCAGCCACGTCATCCCACTGCTGCTGGAGCGCGGGATCTGCGTCCGCGCCATGGTGCGGCAGACGCCTCTCCCCGAAGGGTGGCGCGGGCAGGTGGAAACGGTCGACGCGGCGACTCCCTGGGAAGAGGCGATCGGCGGCATGGACGCGGTCATCCACCTGGCGGCGCTGATGCCTCCAGCCTCCGACGACGACGTCTTCCGCACCAACATCGAGGCGACCTACCGGCTGCTGAACGCGGCCGCGTCGCTCAAAGCGAAGCCGCGGATTCTGTTTGCCAGCTCGGACGCTACTTACTGCACAGGCTGGAGCTTGCAGTCCTACACGGAGCCGATCGTCGAAGAGGAGCCGCAGCATCCGACTGTGTTCTACGGGCTCTCGAAAGTGCTGGGCGAACGCATGTGTCTCTACTACGAAGAGATGCACCAGCTTCCGATCGTGCGGCTGCGTTTTGTGTGGACACTGACGGCGGAAGAGATCCTGAAGCTGTTCACGGAGACGCCGTACAAAGAGTTTGTCGTGGATGCGGACCGTGCGAATTGGGAGGGCGACGGAGTGATCGCCGTGCCTCTGGAGGAAGACGGCCGCCCGTTCCTGGAGCACTTGTGTGACGTCCGCGATGCCGCCGATGCAGTGCTGCTGGCGCTCGAAAGCAGTGCCGCGCCCGGGCGCGCCTTCAATATCGCGGGGCCGGAAGCGTTCCGCTATAGCGACATCAGTCCAAAGCTCGCGGACCTGTTAGGTGCGCGGGCGGTTGCCGCGCGCTGCCGCGGCATCCACTCGTATTCGCTCGATATCGGCCGGGCACGGAAGGAATTGGGATACCGGCCGCGATTTTCCGTTTTCGACTCACTCAACGACGCTCTCGCCACTGCGAAAGCGAAATCCTAAACACCGGAAAGAAGCATGCCTCAGACATCGACGTTACAGGAAACGAACCGGACAGCCGAGATTTTCTCGGCGCCCGTCGTGGCGGACGAGCTAAGCCGAATGTGGCGGGAAAAACGCCCCGCCATTCAGAACATCGCGCGGGAAATCGTCGCGCGCGATCCAAGAAACATCGTGTTCTTCGGAAGCGGCGGCTCGTCGGCGGCGCTCTACAGCGGCTATTGGGCCGGGCTGCATTACTTGAAACTGCCCGTCCACTACCTTCTGGCGCCCGATATCGTGAGCGTGCAGCCGGCCACGCTCGACGAACGGTCGATCGCTATCGGCGCGAGCTACTCGGGCAAGACTGTGGATACCATTGCGGCGAAGAAGTGGATTTCCGGCCGCGGCACGCCGCAGTTTGCGATCACCCGTTATGCGGACGCCGAACTGGCGAAGGGCGCTACGTGGTCTGTGACCTACGAATCGATCGCGCTCTACACATCGCCTGCTTATCTGACCATGATGCTGGTGGTGGAACTGGCGCGCGCGCGAGGCGAGTGGAGCAAAGAGCTCGAAGAGTTCGAGAGCGCTCTGGAACAATTGCCCGCGCTGCTCAAGAGCATTGGCGAGTCGAGCCGGCAGATGGCCGAGCGCCTGGCGCCGGAGCTCGATTCGGGCAAGCTGCTGGTGCTGTCGGGCGGGTCGGCGTACACCTTGGGCTACATGATGGCCTACGACATGTTCGGCGAGTTCCTGAAGGAATACTGCGCCTACATTCACTACGGGGAGTTCCGCCACGGCCCGCTCGAAATCGTGCGTCCCGGCGAACCGACCATGCTGTTCCTCATCGGCAACGATGCCTCGAGGCCGTTCGCGGAGGCCGGCATCCATTTCGGCAGTGCCAACGGGGCGAAGACGGTGGTGTTCGACGGCAGGGAATTGGCGCCGGGAGCGCATCCGATGTTCGATGCATTGGTGCTCTATCAATCGCAGCTCTGGCTGCTCTATTACATGGCGTGCCGGCGGAACGTCGATCTTAATAACTATAAGTACATGCACGTGGTGCCATACGCCGCGGGGGATACGTATTTCTAGGATTGAGCGGGCTGAAGGCCCGCTGCAGGTTGAAGCCTGCCCCACAAAAAGGAAGCCCGATGCTTGCGCTACAAATACCTGAACTCGGAAAGATGGCGGTAGTGAATCTCCGCGCGCCGGAGGCTGCTCCCAAGACACTGCTGGTGCGGGTGGCGGCATCCGGAATCTGCGGCACGGATTCGCATATCCTCCACGGGATGTATCCCGCGAACCTGCCGCTGATCCCCGGCCATGAGTATGCGGGCGTAGTCGAAGCGGTAGGCGACGAGGTCGATGGCTTTGCGCCCGGCGACCACGTCGCCATCGATCCGAACATTCTGTGCGGCGTCTGTTATTTCTGCCGCCGGAACAAGCCGCATCTGTGCAAGAACCTGGTGGCGCTCGGAGTGAACATTCCGGGAGGCTTCGCTGAGTATTGCGCGGTGCCGGTTACGCAGGCCTACAAAATCCCGAAGGAGCTGCCGCTGTCTCACGCGGCGCTGGCCGAGCCGTTGGCCTGCTGTCTGCGGGGCGCGGATTTGGCGGGCATCCAATCGGGCGACCGCGTGGTGATCTTCGGCGCCGGTCCGATGGGGGCGATCGTGTTGCAACTCGCGCGCATGCAGGGAGCGAGCGAGGTGATCATAGTCGATCCGCAGAAGGGACGGCGGCGCCGCGCGGAAGGACTGGGGGCGGCGGCAACGCTCGATCCCAGGGCGGAGGACGTGGTGGCTGCGCTCCGCAGCCAATATAAGGATGGCATCGAGGCAGTTTTCGATTGCTCGGGAAACACGGCGGCCATCCAACAGGCTCTTCAACTCGTGATGCGCGGCGGGACCGTGATGCTTTTCGGCGTGTGTCACAAAGACGCGGACGTGGCGATCAATCCCTTCTGGGTGAACGATAACGAGATCACCATTCGCGGGTCATACAACAATCCGAACACGATGTCGCGGGCGCTCGACCTGCTGGTGAGCGGCCGCTTGGATGCGGGGTGCGTGGTCACCCATCGCTACCCGCTGAAGGACAGCCTGGAGGCGTTTCGCTGCACCGGCGGCGACGAATGCCTGAAAGTCATGGTGGAGCCATGAAGACGCGAAGTCTGCTTTTCACTTTTGCCATAGTTCTTGCGGTGGCGGCCATGGCGGCCGACCGCACGGTCGTCATCTACCACCAGCCGGGGCGTTTTGCCGGCTGGCCGGCGAACAGCGGCATCTGGTCGTGGGGCAACGAAATTGTCGTAGGTTTCGAGGCCGGCTACTTCCACACGCGCGATGCCCAACGCCGCCAACACGCCATCGACTACGAAAAGACCGAGGAGCACCTCCTGGCGCGGAGCCTGGACGGCGGCGAAACGTGGACGATCGAGAAGCCCGCCAGCCTGCTTGCTCCCCCGGGAACGAAAGTGGCGGGCGTTCCCGTGGAGCCAGGCGGCAAGCCGGTCACCGACTGCCCCGGCGACATCGATTTCACCAATCCGAACTTCGCCATCACGTTCCGGATGGCGGATATCCATATCGGGCCGTCACGATTCTATTACTCGCTGGACCGCGGCAAGACCTGGCAGGGCCCCTACCGAGTCCCCGACTTCGGCCAGAAGGGGATCGCCGCGCGGACCGATTACCTGGTCAACGGAAAGCACGACCTGATGGCGTTCCTGACGGCCGCAAAGTCCAACGGGAAAGAGGGCCGTGTGATCCTGGTGCGTACGCGTGACGGCGGAAAGACCTGGAAGTTCGTCTCCTACGTGACGCCGGAACCCGAGGGCGAAGACCACGCGATCATGCCGTCTTCCATCCGGCTATCGAAGAACACGATCGTGACCGCCGTGCGGTACCGCCACTGGATCGACCTGTATCGCACCGATGACGGGGGCGAGACGTGGAAGGTGGTGAGCCGTCCCGCGCCCGATACGGACAATCCACCGAGCCTGGTGCACTTGCGCGACGGCCGCCTGGCGATCACGTACGGACGCCGCACGGCGCCTTTCGGGATACGCGCGCGCCTGAGCTCGGACCAGGGCAAGACGTGGAGTAACGAGGTCGCGCTGCGGTCCGATGGCGGCTGCTGGGACCTCGGATATACGCGGAGTGTACAAAGGCCGGACGGCAAGATCGTGACGGTGTATTACTTCAATGACGATCCTGCCCACGAACGACAGATCAATGCGACGATTTGGGATCCGAACGCGGTCAGTTCGTCCGGAGCTGCTGCGTTATCGCCTGGGCCGCATCGCGAACGGCCGCGACCAGACGCTCCTGGTTATTGAACCGCATCTTGGGCATGGAGATGCTGATGGCGGCGATGGCATCGCCGCCTTCGCCGAAGATCGGCGCGCTGAGACAGCAGCCTCCGAGCGTGCTCTCCTCGAGATCGGTGGCATAGCCGCGCTCCCGCACCAGTTCGAACTCTTTGTGCAGCTCTACTTCGTTTACGATGCTATTTGGCGTGAAGCGCACCGTGCCGAACGCGCGCAGCAGTTTCTGGCGCCGTTCGTCCGGCTGGAATGCCGTGATGCACTTTCCCAGCGAACTGGCATGGGGTGGGATCAGGCCGCCGACAATGTTACCCATCTGGACGCGGTGGGGGCTGTCGATGACGGCGGCGACTTCGATGTGGTTGTCGAAGAACAGCGCCAGGCTGATGGTCTCGCTGAACTCCTGGCTCAACCGCCGCATCCACGACCGGGCGGCTTCCACCACGTGGCTGGCACGTTGGTTGGGCATCATCGTGGCGCAGGAAGTCAGGACGAAGCGGTCCCCTTCGACACGCTGCAGGTATCCGGCGATCTCGAGCGTTCGAAGGATGCGGAAGGCCGAGCTTTTGGGAAGTTGGGCCTGCTGCGTCACGTCCCCCAGGGCGAGCGCACGACCGTTCTGCTGGAAAATCTCCAGCACGCGCAAAGCATTCCCGATGGCTCGGGAAAAGTACCGCTCCGACGGTTTGCGCGTACTAGGGGTGGCCGTTTTCTTGGTATGCGTGGTCATGACAGGTTTCGATGATGCACAACTCGTTCTTGAATGAAACGTTCGACCGGGAGGCGACGGACTCTCGTCTCCAATGGATGAACCCTCCCTCGTCGTGGCGGGTCGACAGCAGTGCGTCGCGGCTGGTGATCGAATCCGATGCCGAAACGGATTTCTGGCAGAGAACCCATTACGGCTTCCAGAGGGATAACGGTCACTTCCTCTACTGCACCGCGCCGGAAAATGCCGTCCTTACTGCTCAATTCCACTCCTATGCTGCGCACCAGTACGACCAGGCGGGCCTCATGGTGCGATTCTCGGAGACCTGCTGGCTGAAGACCTCGGTCGAATTCGAACCGGATGGACCCAGCCAATTGGGTGCGGTGATCACCAATCACGGTTATTCCGACTGGTCCCTCCAGGAATTTCCGGGGCCGTCCGGCGACGGTTGCCTATCCTACTGCTTACGGGTGCGGCTCGAGGGCACGGAGGTGCTGGTAGAGCATTCCGCCGGAGAAACGGGCCCATGGCGGCTGATCCGGGTGGCACGCCTTTTTCCGGACGCGGGAAGCGAGGCTGCCTGCGGCATCTATGCGTGCAGTCCGCAAAGTGGGGGGTACCGCGTCGAGATAGACCTTTTCCGAATCGATGTGGACCAACACCCATAACGTTGACCTCCAAGTATACTACCGGGCCACCGCGATTTTAAATATGAAACAGCTCGCTAAGGCGATTTCCTCGTTTTTGGCCATATGCCAAAGCAAACTGCTAGCGAGTTGTTTCCAATGTGAAATGAGGTTTTAAAAAGCCGTTGACCGGTCTCAGTTACTGTGATAGAGTGATCCAACAAACACGGACTATCCATGGAATCTCCCCGTTCCGGCGTATTCGCCGCTCTCGCCACACCAGTTGATGCCCACGGAAGGCCCGATGAGGATGCCTTCGGCCGGGCGATCGATTTCGTCACCGAACGAGGCATCGACGGAGTGGTGATTGGAGGCGGCACCGCCGAATATCCCCACTTCACGATTGAAGAACGTTCCGCCCTGGTCGGTCAGGCCGTTCGGAGAATAGGTGGCGAGCGCCCGGTGATCGCAAGCATCGGGACTTCGTCGATTCATTCGACGGTTCGGCTGGCGCGCTGCGCGGCCGATAGCGGCGCCGATGTCCTGTTGATTCCGATGCCGCATTTCTTCCGCTATGCGCAGGAAGATCTCATCAGCTTTTGCGAGGCGGTGTGCGCCTCGGTGTCGATTCCCTGCTGGCTGTACAACCTGCCTTCATTCACCGCCGGAGTGGCCGTCGAGAGCGCGATCGAGTTGCTCCACGGTGTACCGAACCTGGTGGGGATGAAAGACAGCAGCGGCGAAAGAAGCAACCTGCAGCCGTTGGCCGAGGCCCGGTCCCGCGGCGAGTACGCAGTTTTCGTAGGAGACGACAGCCTGTTGTTCGACGCCTTGTGCGCGGGCTGGAACGGAGTGGTGTCGGGCATCGCGTGCTTCGCGCCGGAGTTGATCCGCGCGGTATACGATGCCCACAAGGCCGGCGACGTGGCGCGCGCCCGCCGCCGCCAGGACTTGCTCGACGAAGTGATCGAGCAAATTGTGCAGTTGCCGATACCGTGGGGAGTCCGCATTGGACTGGGCGCCCGCGGAGTCCCCAATGGTCCGATGCATGTGCCTCCCTCGCCGCGGCGCGCGAAGCAGACGGAAGAGCTGGGCGCATGGCTGGCCGCGTGGACGGAAAAGCGCGGAATGGGCCTGCGGGACGTTTGGAAGAACCTGGACTGAGTTCGAAGGCGATTTTCCGGAGGAGATTCGATGCACGCGATGGGCGTGATTCCGGCGCGATACGGTTCGACGCGCCTGGCAGGCAAGCCGCTGGCGATCATCAACGGCAAGCCGATGGTGCAGCATGTCTACGAAAACGCTCGGAGGGCGTCCACACTTTCGGCCGTAGTGGTCGCCACCGACGACGAGCGGGTGCGGGACGCGGTTGCCGCGTTCGGCGGCGACGCGGTCATGACCAGCACCGCACATTCCTCGGGGACCGACCGGGTGGCCGAGGTGATGAGCCTGCGCGACGCTGATATTGCCGTCAATATCCAGGGCGATGAGCCGCTGATGGATCCCATCATCATCGACGAGTGTGTGCGCGCCCTAACGGACAATCCGGGGGTGGGGTTCTCGACCGTGATGAAGCGCATCCCGGAGTCGGCGTACGGCGATCCCTCGGTGGTCAAGGTGGTTTGCGACGCGCAAGGGCGGGCGCTCTATTTTTCGCGCTCGCTGATTCCCTATCCGCGCCACCGTACTGCGGAGTTCGCGGTCTTCGAGCACATCGGCATCTACGGTTATACAAAGGATTGCCTGGCACGGCTTTCGCAGACTCCGCCCTCGCTTCTCGAGCGGATCGAAGGGCTGGAACAACTGCGGGCGCTCGAAAACGGCATCGCCATCCAGGTGGTGGAGACGGCGTTCACCGGCGAGCTGGTTTCGGTGGACACGCAGGAGGACCTGGAACGCGTGCGCGCAATTCTGGCGAAAGGAGTGACTGCATGAGACCATCCGACGGATTCCTGCGCAATCTGCGCGACTCGCTCCCGCCTTCCACGCAGGAGCATCTGCAGAGCGCCATCGATGCGATCGTGGCCGCTCGCGAGCGCGGTGGACGGGTGGTGGTGGTTACGGGCAGCGGCCCGAATATCCATGAAGGCGTCACGACGCTGATTGCCGAACTGATCCGCAAGGACGTGGTGCACGGCGTGATCACCAGCTCGGCCGTGGTGGCGCACGAGATGGCCGGAACGCTCGACCGCGTCAAGCGAATCCGCGTGCACGGCGAGGAGTTGCTGCCGCTTCCGGCGGCGCTGCTGCCGCGCGGCGGCGTCTTCGAGATCACGGTGCTCTCGCCCGAGCAGCGGGTGGAACTGGAGATGGAATGCCCTGAGGATTGGGCGATGTACGACCAGCTCCTCAGCGCCTCAGGCAGCGTAGTGATTAAGGCGGCGGGCAACATGGCGTGGCCCATGGGCCTGCGCACGGAGCGGCTGGCGCGGCTGATTCGCGACCTTGCGGCGCAGAACGGCACGACGTTCGAGCGATTCGCCGGGTTCGGCGCCGACCCCATGACCATGATTGGGGCCGGTGCCCGCGCCAACGTTCCTGTGTTGGTTTCGATTCCGCAACTGGTGGGCGGCGGAGCAGTGGGGATCGCGGTCGGCGATGCTGTGCCGATCGCGCGGCGTGCCTCGGAGGTTGCCGATCTGCTGGCGAGCGCGGATGTGATCGTCGAATCGGCCATTGCGCTCTCCCAGGAGATCCACGATGGGCCATTTGAAACTTATACCGGGCACGGCATCTGGGCCGCATGGGAAGGCGTGAAGACCTATAGCTTGAAGGGCAAGAAGCTGGTGAGAATCGATCTCGATTCGAACCTGGAGCTCGCCTGGAAGATGGAGCGGGAGAGTTCGGAAGTGCAGAATGCGGTCGATCGCGGCCTGCCCAAGACTAAGCGGACCGGCATTCCGTTCCGCATGGAGATGTCCGGCTTTGCGCGGCTGGAGGGCAGCGTGCCCGTGACGGCCGATATCGGTGTGGCATGGCCGGTGATGGCGCACGCCGTGGAGGAACGCCTGGGGCTGCGGCTCGATTTTCTATCCGCTCCGCAGGAATCCGAAGAAGGCCAGCGGATGCGGGAGTGGATTGCCCGCGAGGTCCGCTGGATCGACCGCGGGCTCATGCTCCGTAAGGCGCAGGGCGGCGCACCGGCCGCGTTGCCCGCGGTCACGCCGGCAGGTTGACGAAGACGGTTGCGAGCCGCGGGGAGGGGAAACCATGACGGATCGGAACTACAAGTGGTACGTGGTGGGCATGCTGTGGTGGATCGCTTTCTTCAATTATGCCGACCGGCAGGCGATCTTCTCGGTGTTCCCGCTGCTTTCGAAGGAGTACCACCTGAGCAACCTGCAACTGGGGCTGCTCGGTTCCTCGTTCGCCTGGGTGTACGGGCTGTCGGCTCCCTTCGTGCCGGCAATATCGTCGATCGCGTGCGGCGCAAGTCGGCGATCCTCTGGCGGTCTGCAAATCTGGAGCACGGTCTGCATGGCGACGGTGCTGGCGCGCAACTTCGGGCAACTCCTGTTCTTCCGCGCGGCGGAGGGGCTGGGCGAGACCTTCTATTTCCCGGCTTCGATGTCGCTGATCAGCGACTATCACGGGAAGGCGGACGCGGTCGCGCGCCATGGGGACTCACCAGACCAGCGTCTACATCGGCACGATCGCGGGCGGATTCTTCGCGGGACTGATCGGCCAGAATTACGGCTGGCGATGTTCGTTTGTGATTTTCGGCGGGCTGCGGAGTCCTGCTGGGCCTCGTGCTGCATCGCTTTCTGATCGAGCCCGAGCGCGGCGCGGCCGATCGCGCGGAGGCGGGGGGCCAGGCGGCCACGCCACGTGAAGCGCGCACCGCATGAGCGTACGGGAATTCGCGACGGTGATTCTGGCGCACCCCTACGGTCCTGCTGCTGATGGCGGCCTTCATGTGCGAAAACTTCACGGCCATGGTGCTGTTCACCTGGATGCCCGACGCTGCTTTATCAGAAGTTCCATATGTCGCTGGCGCTGGCCGGCCTTACCGCCACGCTGTACGTCCAGAGCACCAGCATGATCGGTTCGCCGCTGGGCGGGTGGTTCGCCGATTCGCTGCGCCGCCGGATGCCGGGCGGCCGCATTCTGGTGCAGAGCCTCGGGATTTTCCTGGAAGCGCCCTTCGCCGCGCTCTGCGCGCTTACCGGCTCGATGGAATGGCTCATCGCGGCCTGCTGCTGTGGGGCCTCTGCAAGGATTCTACGAAGCGAATATCTTCGCTTCGGTGTTTGATGTGATCCGGCCCGAGGCGCGCGGCACGGCCACGGGCTTTATGAACATGATGGGATGGCTGGCCGGCGGAGGCACCGCTCCCGTGGTGGTCGGATATCTTTCGGAACGCATCGGCCTCAGTCGTGCGATGGCCCTGACTTCGCTTTCGTACGTGATCGCGAGTGTCCTGCTGGTGACCGCGGCTCTCGTCTTCGCGCCTCGCGACACGGAACGGATGCGTGCAACCCTGGCCGCCGAGGCGTTACCGGCGGAGATTGGCTAAATGATGATGAGATACGCTTTACTCTTCGCAGTCGCACTCCTCCCGGCTTCCAACGGACTGGCGCAGACTGCCGCCGGAATCGGTCAGGCTGTCGGGACGATCAACCTTCTAACTCCGGCAAACTGCACGTCGCCATGAACAATTACGCGGAGCGGCGGGGAACCACCGTAGTGTTCCTTTCCACGCGCGATGAAGGCACGGAAGCAGCACGCGCGAAGCTCGCTGGCGATGAATCAGAAGTTCCGCGCGCCACAATTTCATGATGGTTGCTGTCTTTCCGGATGGCGGAGGAGACGGCGGCCGAGGTTCGGGCCTATGCCAATCGAAGGGTTTCAACTTCCCGGTCTATCTGGACACCACGGCAGGAGGCCGCCAAACGGCTCGGCGCGAACGTGACGCCTGAGGCGTTCCTCTTGATAAGGAGGGACAGCTCGTCTATCGCGGCTCGCTCGAGGACTATGTCGAACGCGCTGACGGCGTTGAATGCCGGGTCCGGCTTACCGCCGGTTGCCGCCTCGGTGGAAGGCACGCCTGATCGGCAAACACCTCGCGGCGCGCAAGGTCGAGGATCCGTTCGGCTCGATCGAGTATTCCTCCGAGCTGATTTTCGAATCGATTCCCGGGCTATCCTGGTGCACCACTGCTCCAGCATCACCGAGGCGCCGAACGGCGACTCTGCTGGTCACCTGGTACGGCGGCAGTTACGAATCATCGGACGACCAGGTGCTCTTCCTCACGCGGCGGAAGAAGGGGGCGCGCTACGTGGTCGAAGCCGGAGATTCTCGTGACCAGCCCCGGCAAGCCGCCTGGGAACGCGATCCTGTTTACCGATAAGGCAAAGCGCGTCTGGCTCCTCTGGGGACAGATGGACGGCACCCAGCCGATGTCGCGCGGCACGGGCTGGGATGCGTGCCGGCTCTTCTACCGGACTTCGGCCGATAGCGGCGTGACCTGGTCCGCCGATAAGCCCTTCTTTCACGACACACTCGGGTGGCTGCCGCGGAACCTGACGATCTTCCTCAAGGATGGGACGCTGCTAGTACCCATCAGCGACGAGCTTAACGGCCATGGCGTCGACCTCTCGTTCTTCCTGGCGACCAAGGACAACGGCGCCACCTGGACCCAGAGCGGCATCATGCGGGGAGGCGAGCAGCCGACCTTCATCGAGCGCAGCGATGGGACGCTGCTGGCCTATCTGCGTGTGAGGCCGAATATCAAGGCGGCGGAATCGCACGACGGAGGCAAGACGTGGACCGAGCCTACGCCCACGCAATGGAAGAATCCCGATGCCGGGATTTCGATGCGGCGTTTGACGAACGGCCATGTGCTGCTGGTGTTCAACAATCAGGACCATTCGCGTTCACCGCTGCATATCGCGCGCTCGCTCGACGAAGGCAGGACCTGGGAGAAGCCGCTCGAGCTCGAGAGCAACCCGGGCGAGTACTCGTATCCTTCGGTATTACAGACGGCTGATGGAAAAATCCACATCATCTATACGTTCAGGCGCTATTCCATCAAACACGTGGAATTGAACGAAGGATGGTTGGAACATCTGCAACGTCCGGATTGAAGTAATCCCATATTTGAAACGGTGATTCAAGAATACTGCGGGAATCTGGCTGCAACGCTAGAGGGTTTTCCTGAACCGCTGTATCAAATACGAGACGCTGTTTCATGATTTGCTAGTTTGTGCTTGACAGTGGAGTGAGGGTTCCATAGTCTAATAGAAAGTTTTTGTAGGGAGATCTGGCATGTCGTTTCTGAGGTGGTTTCGAATCTGTCTTTTTGCGAGCATCTGTGCGATTCCGGCTCTGGCCCAGGACGTTACAGGTAGCATCGCTGGCGTAGTCAAAGATGCCTCCGGCGCCGTCGTTCCTAACGCCACGATCACGGCAACCAATACCGGCACGAATAGTACGTATAGCGGCACCTCCGATGCCGAGGGCGCCTATTCGATCCGGCTGCTCCCGGTGGGCGTCTATAACCTTTCAGCCGCGGTCACGGGCTTCAAGAAGTACGAATCGACCGGTGTGCGGGTACAGCTCAATGAAACCTCCCGCGTCGATCTCGGGCTGCAAGTCGGCTCGACCTCCGAGTCAGTGGACGTCGCCGCGACGGCGGTCCATGTGGATACGGAAAGCCCGACATTGAAGACCGTCATCGACCAGTCCCGCGTGGAAGACCTTCCGCTCAATGGACGCGATCCGGTGCAATTGACCCGCCTGGTGGCAGGTGTGGGGCAGTATAACGGCGCTGGCGTCACCTCGGGTACGTCTTACCCCGGATCCGGCGGTACGGGTGTTTCGGGGCTCTCGATCAACGGCAGCCGCGGCAATACCACCAACTACATTCTGGACGGCGGGCAGAACAACGATCATTACAACAACGCGCCGAATCCGATGCCGAACCCGGATGCGTTGCAGGAGTTCAGCGTTCAGACCAACAACTTCAGCGCGGAATACGGGCGCAACGTCGGCGGCGTGGTAAACGCGGTCACCAAGTCCGGAACCAATGAACTGCACGGCGCGGCGTTCGGCTACCTGCGCAATGCCGCATTGAACGCCGTCAACTTCTTCAGCCCCGTCGATCCAAAGAATCCGGGTACGAAGCTGAATGACGGCCTGAAGCGCAGCCAGTTCGGCGTCACGATAGGCGGCCCGGTGTTGTTCCCGAAGGTGTACAACGGCAGGAACAAGACCTTCTTCTTCTTCTCGTATCAGGGAACGCGGATCCGGCAGCGGCCGGCCTCCAGTTTCACGACGGTGATGGATGCCGCCGAGCGCAGCGGGAACTTCTCGGAGGTATCGACCAAACTGATCGACCCTCTGAACGGCGTCCAATTTCCGGGAAACCAGATTCCCGCGTCGCGGATCGACCCCGTGGCGAAAGGGCTGCTGGCCTGCTGCATTCCGCAGGCAACGCTCTCGTCTCCCACCGCGGGTTTCGGACAGATCGTCTACAGTACGCTTTCCAATTTGAATGACGATCAGTTCCTCGGCAAGATCGATCAACAGATCGGGAACGCGAATCGCCTGTCGGGCCGCCTCTTCATCTCGCACGCGTCGGCGCCGAGCCAGCTCGACCAGAGCGACTACTACGCGACGGTGGTTGGTGCGTGGTGGCAGAACACGAGCCTGGTCGTCAACGATACCCACATCTTCGGGCAGTCGCTGCTGAATACCGCGTTGTTCGAGTACAACCGCACCAATAACTTCAACCAGCCGATCTATCCGCAGAACACGGCCAAGAGCCTGGGCTCGGCAATTTCCGAAGACACCGGGAAGCCCGAGGTGAACGTGAGCATCACCGGCCTCTCGTCGATCAACACCGGAGATACCAACGGCTTCC
Organism: Terriglobia bacterium; assembly: GCA_963796675.1. GTDB lineage: Bacteria > Acidobacteriota > Terriglobia > Bryobacterales > Bryobacteraceae > CAWCDJ01. The sequence continues at coordinate 526,191 of CAWCMS010000001.1, read as the reverse complement.
TGCGGCAGGAGTACCAGGCGCTCGATACCATCCACTGGACGAAGGGCCGCCACCAGTTGGTCTTTGGTGGAGAATACGGGCGCGGGCTCGGAGGCATCCTGAATAACTACCAGGCGGAGGGTGTCTTCACCTTCACCCCGTCCTCGGGCTTCACCGGCTATGCTCCCGCCGATTTCCTGACCGGTAAGTTCGCCAGCATGCTGCAGGCGGTAGGCGAGTTTAAGGACACGCGCTTCACGATCTTCGACATGTTCGTCAATGACTCGCTGTCGCTGACCCGGACTCTCAAGCTCGACCTCGGCCTGCGCTGGGAACCGTTTTTCCCCTATACCGATTTGCTCGGCAAGCTGGCGATCTGGGCGCCGGGCCAGCAATCGACCCGCTTCGTGAATGCGCCAGTCGGCCTGCTGTTCCCCGGCGATCCGGGCGTGCCCGCCGGCGGCTATGCGACCCGCTGGAAGAACTTCGCTCCGCGTGTCGGCTTGGCATGGGACGTCACCGGCGACGGCAAGACCAGCCTGCGCTTCGGATACGGCATTTTCTACGACCACCCGAATACGCTGACCACCAACGCCCAGACCGACCAGGCGCCGTTCGGCACCACGGTGACCACGCTGGGCAATAGCACCAATACTTTCAGCTCGCCCTGGGCCGGGTTCAACGGAGGCAACCCTCTGCCGACGGTCGGCTTCAGCGCCGTCGGAACTTCTGCCCTCAATCCGGGCAAGGATGCGAGGTTCGTCATCCCGGACCAGCCTTTCGTCTACGCGCAGAACTCGCGGAACGCGTATGTGCAGGCGTGGAACGTGACCCTGGAACGCCAACTGGCAGGCGGCTGGCTGGGCCGGGTCTCCTATGCCGCATCGAAGGGCACGGCACTGGTCAGCGTGCGGGACATCAATCCCGCCGCCTATGTGGCGGGAGCCACAACGGGGACCACCAACCTGCGCCGTCCCAACCAGCTCTACGCGACGATCCCGCTGAGCGAGCCGGTCGGCAACTCCATCTACAATGCGCTGCAGGTCACCGCGCAGAAGCGCTTCAGCAATAGCTTCTCGGTGCTCGGCAACCTCACATGGGCGAAGGTCATCGACGACAATCAATCCTCCGCCAACAAGGGCAACGGCGTGAACGAAACCAATCCCTTTAACCAGCGGCTGGACCGCGGGCCTGCCGATTTCAACCTGCCTGTGGTGTTCAACTTCTCCGCTTTGTGGGCGATCCCGGGGAAGTTTGGCAATCCGGTCGCCAAGTTCCTGCTGGGCGGATGGAACCTCACTTCGATCGTCAATATCCAGAGCGGATTCCCGTTCACGATCGCCAGCGGCGTGGATAACGCTCGGTCCGGCGGCAGCGGACAGCATGGAGACCTGGTGGGCAATCCGGATCTCGGCAGCCAGTCCGAGAACGATATGCTCAACCACTATCTTAGTGCCGCGGCTTTCGCCCAGAACGCGCTCGGGACCTTCGGTAGCATCGGCCGCAACACCTATACGGGGCCCTCGCGTGCCGGCTGGGATTCTGGATTGCACAAAGACTTTCCGATTAAGGAACGGCTAAAGGCGCAGTTCCGGTTCGAAGTCTTCAATACGCTCAACCATGCCAATTTCGGGCTGCCCAACGGCACCATCACCAGCGCGAACTTCCTCCGCATCACCTCGGCGGGCGATCCGCGCATTCTGCAATTGGCACTGCGCTTCAACTGGTAAATAGCTGCCGTGAGGACCACGAGGTGGCTTCTGACGGTGCTTTGCGCCGGCGCGGCATGCGCCGCGGAAGCGCCGAAGGTCATCCGGCACGTCACAGTCTATTCCGTGGCCGGCCGCTATGGAGGTTGGCCGGCCAACCACGGAATCTGGTCGTGGAATCAGGAGATCGTGGTCGGCTTCAGCGCGGCGTACTTCCAATGGCTGGGACCGGAGGTGCATCCTTACAACCGGTCGAAGCCCGAGGAGCCGTACCTGGCGTGCACGCGGGACGGCGGCGAGTCGTGGAGCATCGAGCCCTCCCCGGAACTCGTTCCGCCGGAGGGCATGTATACCGCGTCGGGGCCGGGAGGCAAGGCGAGCGATCTCGCAGAGCCGATCGACTTCGCCAATCCCGGTTTCTGCATGACCTTCCGCATGTCCGACGCGCAAAAGGGCCGGTCCTGGTTCTTCTATTCCTACGACCGCGGCAAGACCTGGAAAGGCCCGTTCAATTTCCCAACGCTCGGGCAGGCCGCCGTTATGGCGCGCACGGATTATCTCGTGAACGGCAAGAGGGACGCCATGGTGTTTCTCACCGCGGCCAAGAAGGCCGGCGGGGAGGGGCGTGTCTTTCTGGCGCGTACCACCGACGGCGGCCTCACGTGGAAGTTCATCGCCTGGATCGGCCCCGATCCGGGCGAAGGATTCTCGATCATGCCATCGTCGGTCCGGCTTTCAAAGACCGAGATGGTGACCACCGAGCGGCATGAAGATTCGAAGCGGCACGGTCCGAACTGGATCGACGCCTACGTGACGCGCGACAACGGAGAGACGTGGCAGTATCTGAGCCGCCCTGCGCCGGACACCGGCGATAAGAGCGGCAATCCGCCGAGCCTGGTCAAGCTACACGACGGCCGACTCGCCATCACTTACGGACACCGCGCGGCGCCCTTCGAGATCCGCGCGCGACTGAGTTCGGACGGCGGTAAGACCTGGGGCAACGACGTCGTGCTGCGCGGACCGGCGGGAGCGTGGGATATCGGATACACGCGCAGCATCCAGCGGCCGGACGGAAAGATCGTGACCGTGTACTACTGGGCGACGGAGCCTCACAAAGAGCGGACCATCGAAGCCACCATCTGGGACCCGGGTTCCCGCTGAAGCTGGGTTCAGCGCGAGGCGCTCTTGGCTTCAGGCTTCATGAAGATGCGGACGCCCCAGAGCAGCAGGCACGCGATGCCGAAGTAGACCGCGCAGGTGGCGCTGATCGAAGCGCTCATGCCAATGCTCTCGGAAGCTTTGGCGATGGCGATGGGCGCGAGTCCGCCGCCCAGCCAGCCGATCGAGTTGAGGATGCCCGCCGCCGCGGACCGCCGCCGTGCCTGCACCACGTCGTAGAGAGAAGCGAAGATGTTCGCGTCGTACAGGCCTTTGAAGTAGCCGAAGGCCGTCATCGCCACCATGAGCAGCGGGAGCGAACGGGTCCAGCCGGTCAGGAACAGGAATGGGATCCCGCCGATGAGGCCCATCGCCTGGGTCAGCATCCGGCCGCCGCGGCGGCGCCGGCTGAGCGCATCGGCCAGCACACCCCCGGAGAGGACGCCCAGCACGGCGGCGATTTGGATGAAGGCGGTCCCACTCAGGCCGGCCATCGAGAGGCTCATGTGGAACTTTCGATAGAGGAACGACGGCATCCACGTCAGGAAGACGACGGCCACGAAGTTCGCGCCGATAAAGACCGCGCAAAGCACCGCCACCATGCGGTTGCCGAAGATCTCTTTCAGCCCCTCGCGGATGCCCGAAGCGGTGTGCGACGGCTCGGTTTCGAGCTCCGCCTGGCCGCGCTTCGGTTCCTTCAGGAACACGGCCAGCACCAGGCCCAGCAGCGAGCCGACCGTGCCGAACAACAGGAAACTCCACTGCCAGGCGAAGTATTGCGCCACGTAGCCCGCCACCGCGCCGCCCGCGATTGTGCCGGCATAGACGCTCGACTGGTGGAGCGACATGGCGCGCGAACGCGTGGTACTGCCGTGGTAATCGCTGATCAGCGACATGGCGGCCGGGAAGTAGAACGCTTCGCCCAGGCCCCCGAGCGAGCGGACCAGAGTCAATTGCCAGAAGGTGTGGCACAGCGACGTCGCGGCGGTCGCCGCCGACCAGAAAATCAGCGCGCCGATGATGAGCGTTTTGCGCGGAAAGCGGTCGCCGAGCCACCCGGCCACCGGCCCGAACAGCGCATACATCCACATGAACGACGAGCCCACCACGCCCAATTCCACGTCGCTCAGGTTGAGTTGCGTCTTCAGAACGGGGAACACCGAGAAGATCGCCTGGCGGTCCGCATAATTAAACAGGCAGACGAACCACAGCATCGCGACCACCGCCCACTTGTAGGAACTTTCGCGCGTCATTTTGGTTTACCGGCTCTCCGTGGTGGTGTGCGCGTCGAGAAATGCGGGCAGGCTCTCGCGAAGCGACGCTTCGCGCTCCCAATGGTCGAAATCTTCCAGGCGCTCGCGCTGGCTGGCCTTGATGTGCTCGGAAAGCGCCTTGGCGGCGGCTTCGGAATCGCGCCGGCTCACCGCCCGGATGACCGAGGCGTGATAGCGGTGGATGCGCTCCAGCAGCTCGGCGCTGTGGCCGTGGCGGTGGATGGCGAAGATACGCATCAGCAGGCGCGTTTCGTTCAGCACCTTGGTGATCCGGGCGTTGGCCGCCATGCGGATCAGCAGCGTGTGGAAGCTCAGGTCGCACGTTACGAAGCGGTGCATTTGCCGGGCGTTGAGCGCGCTCTCGCCCGATTGGTGCAGTTCGTCGCGCAGCACCAGGATCTCGTTGGTGAGGCTGGTGAGGCGCTCCAGGTCGGCGCGGCTGGTGGTCTCCCGCGCCACTTTGGCGATGGCGTAGACTTCGAGCGCTTCGCGCAATTCGTAAAGGTCGATGATGTCCTGCCGGGTCAGTTCGACGACCACCGCGCCGCGATTGTGGACCTGTTCGAGCAGCCCCTCGGCCACCAGTTGTCCGATCGCTTCGCGGATCGGCGTGCGGCTGCTGCCGAGCTCTTTCGAAAGCGCCAGCTCGGATACGGCATCGCCGGGACGCAGTTCTCCGGAGGCGATCTTGCGCTGAATGTGAGCATAGGCTCGCTCACGGATGGATGGATTGTCGTTCGCGCGTCCCTTTGCCATGCGTTGCCTCAACCAACCTATCGTACCCGGATTGCTTTTTATTGTCGACAGCCAGCCGACACAGGTGTACAATCGCCGTTGAACCATCAGGCTGCGGATCTTTCCACATGAGCAAAATACTTCTAGGGGCCTCCCTCGTCGTCTGTGCCTCGTCCGCTCTGGCGCTGGACCTCCATGACGCCCGCGTGCGGACCGATGCGAATCTCTCTCCGGTCGAAAAGAAGGCCGTCACCATGCTGGTGGAGGAGGTCGAGAAGCGCACCGGCCTGACGTGGCCCGTGAATGGCTCCGCGTCGTCCGGCGCTGTCATCACCATTCACCACGCCACCGGCAGCGGGCCCGCCGAGGGCTTTCATTTGACGGTGCGGGGCAACGCGGTCGAGGTGCAGGGCAACGACGACCGCGGTACGCTCTTCGGCGTCGGCCGCCTTCTGCGCGAGCTGCGCTGGGACCGCGGCGCGGCCGAAGTGGAGAGTCCGCTCGACATTACTTCCAGTCCGAAATACCCGCTGCGCGGCCACCAGATCGGCTACCGCCCCAAGGTCAATACCTATGACGCCTGGACGCCCGCGGACTTCGAGCAGTATGTGCGGGACATGGCCGTCTTCGGCACCAACGCGGTCGAACTGATTCCGCCTAAGTCGGACGATGACGACGAGAGCCCGCATTTTCATCTGCCGAAGATGGAAATGATGGTCGAGATGTCGCGGATCATCTCGGAATACGGCCTCGAAGTCTGGATCTGGTATCCGGCGATGGCGCGGGATTACGGCGACGCGCGCACCGTGGAATCGGAGCTCAAGGAATGGGGCGACGTGTTCCGCCGGCTCCCTCGCGTCGATGCGGTTTTCGTTCCCGGCGGCGACCCGGGCCACTCACGTCCGCGGGTCCTGATGGATTTCCTCGCCAAGGTGAAGCCGGTGCTGCGCCAATATCATCCGCGGGCGCAGATGTGGTTGTCGCCCCAGAATTTCGACAACTCCTGGCTCGACGAGTTTCTCGCAGTCGTCAAAACGGAGCCTGCCTGGCTCGATGGCGTATCCTACGGCCCGTGGACGCGCATCAGCCTGCCGGACCTGCGCGCGCGCATCCCTTCCCGCTATCCGCTCCGCAACTATCCGGACATCACGCATAGCATCCATTCCGAGTACCCGGTGCCCGGCTGGGACGTGGCCTACGCGGTGACGGAGGCGCGCGAGGTGATCAATCCGCGGCCCACCGATTATGCCGCGGCGTTCGCGGCCACCAGCCCCGCCAGTAGCGGCTTCATCACCTATTCGGAGGGCGTCAACGACGACGTCAATAAGTTCGTCTGGAGCGGCCTCGGATGGGATCCGAACCAGGACGTCTCGCAGATTCTCCGCGAGTTCGGGCGCTACTTCATCAGTCCGAAGTTCGAGGACGGCATCGCCCAGGGCCTGCTCGCGCTGGAGCGGGATTGGCGGGGTCCCCTGCTGGCGAATCTCGGCGTGGACGACACCTTCCACCAGTACCAGGCCATGGAGCGCGCGGCCACCCCACAGATGCTTCGCAACTGGCGCTTCCAGCAGGAACTTTACCGCGCCTACTACGACGAATACGCGCGGCGCCGCGACCTCTATGAGACCGGGCTCGAAGAGCAGGCGATGGGGAGCCTGGCGGAAGCCGCCCGTGTCGGATCGGCGCACGCCATCGACAACGCCGAGCACTCGTTGAACGCCGCGCTCGACCACCCTGTAGCACAGGACCTCCGCGCGCGTGTCTTCGAGCTCGGCGAAGCGCTGTACCAGAGCATCGGGATGCAGCTCAGCGTCGATAAGTACAAGGCCATCGCCGTCTCCCGCGGCGCCAACCTCGATACCATCGACTTCCCGCTCAACAATCGCGTCTGGCTGGAAGGCCAGTTCGCGCGGATCCGCAAGATGGACAAGGAGTCCGACCGTCTCGGCGCGATCCATGCGATTCTGCACCGCACCGATCCCGGCCCGGGCGGATACTACGACAACCTGGGCGATCCGGAGAGTGAGCCGCATCTGGTGCAGGTGGGGCCGGGCTTCGCCAAAGATCCGGCCGCGTTCCACTCCGTGCGCTCCGGCTGGATGGCGTTTTCCGGAGGCCTGATCGGACGGTCGTCCGCGGACGCCATCAACCCCGATGGTCCCGCGCGCTTCCTGAAAACGCCGATGTCCTGGTGGACGTACGCGGAGACGCGCTACGAAACGCCGCTCACCATGCGCTACGAGCACCTCGATCCGAATGCGCAGTACAAGGTGCGGGTCGTCTTCGTGGGCCGCGGCGCGAAGGTCCGGGTAACCGCAAACGAAAGCATCGAGATTGCCGCCGGGTTCGTACGCCCGACCCCGATGCAGCCCGTGGAGTTCGACATCCCCTCCGCTGCGGTGCGCAGTGGAACACTTACCCTCCGCTGGCAACTCGAGGCCGGCCAGGGTGGCTTCAATGCCGAAACCGCCATTGCCGAGGTCTTTCTGATCCGAAAATGAAAACTCTTCCAGTTGTCGCCTTAGTGGCCGCCTGCGCCGGTTCCATGGGAGCGCAGCCCAAATCGGAATTCATCTTCACGGAGGCGCCCTTCGCCTCCAGCCACGCTTCGACCGTTGTCGAACTGCCGAACGGCGATCTGCTCTCGGCGTGGTTCGGCGGCTCCGGGGAGGGCCATCCGGACGTGGCGATCTGGGGCTCGCGGCGCAGCGACGGCAAGTGGTCCGCGCCCGCCGAGCTGGCGCGTGAGCCTAACGTCGCGTCCTACAATCCGGTGTTCTTCTACACCAACGATCACCGCCTCTGGCTCTACTACAAGTACGGGCCGCATCCCGACAATTGGACCGCCGCCCGCAGATGGAGCGCCGACGACGGCCATACGTGGTCGGCGGTCGAGCACCTGCCGGCGGGCCTGTTAGGGCCGATTCGTGCCAAGCCTCTGGTGCTGGCCGATGGCACAGTGGTCAGCGGCACGTCGGTCGAAAGCTACCGGTCGTGGGCGGTCTGGATCGAGCGCAGCACCGATAACGGCAAGACCTGGACGAAGGCCGGACCGATCACCGTGGCGCCTCAATCCGGTCCCGGTGCCAAGGGCGATGCACCCGCGGCGGTTCCCGGCTCCGACGAATGGAGCCGCACCGAGGGAATCATTCAGCCATCGGTCGTCTCCCTCGGCGGCAATCACTTGCGGCTATACGCACGCTCCACGGCGCGCACCGGCAAGATCTGCATCGCCGACTCGTTCGACCGTGGCGTGACGTGGAGCCAGGCGCGCCCCATCGACCTGCCGAATCCCAATTCCGGAATCGATGCCGTGGCGCTGCGGGATGGCCGCGTGGTCCTGATCTACAACAACTCCGACCGGCACCGCACGCCGCTGAACCTGGCGGTCAGCACCGATGGCGAGCACTTCCGCATGTTCCAGACGCTGGAAGACGAGCCCGGCGAATACTCATACCCGGCGATGATCCAGGGCCGCAACGGCGACCTGCACATCACCTACACCTGGAAGCGCCAGCGGATCCGCTACGTCCACGTGCCGCTGGCGGACATTCCGCAGCGCTGACGATCGCGCGCTCTCCGTTGGAGCCTGGCTACAACCAGTTCATCGGCCTGCTGCGCGCGGGGACGCGGCGGCTGTCTCATGGCTGGATCCCTAGCGTGCGCGGGCCGTCACCTCGTCGATATAGAAGATAGCCTCGCGGACAGGGTCGTCGGGATTCGGCAGGTCGGTAAGAATCTTTTCGGGGTCGGTGGTGCGGCTGGGATTCGCGCGATAGGCGCCCGTCCGGATGGAGAGGCGCTCGACCGAGAGCACCGACTCCGCAAATCGCGCGCCCGTGAGCACGGGCTTGCCGTCGATCCACACGGAGTACTCCCCGCGCTTCGCGTTGGCTTCGATCCGCACACGGTACCAGCGGCCCTTTGTATAGGCACCGAGCGCCGCGGCCTTGCTGCCATTGACTGCTTCCATCTGGCCGCCATCGGTGAGTTGGAATCGCACCGGGCGGTTGCCGTAGCGGTCGAGCAGTTCGACCTCCAGGCGGCCCGAATCGTTCTGCTTCGCGAAGACCTGGAAGCTCACCTCCGTCTGGACGCTCTCCGGAAAAACGCGCACCGCTCGCGCATATTCATACGGGTCGCGGTCGGATAGCTCCAGGCTCTTGTTCTGCTCGCTCGGAAACGCGGCCACGCGGACCGGCGCCCACAGCGCGCTGGTGAGGTTCCAATCCGGAACCGGGCCGCCCGGCGCCAGTGCGTCGAAGGTATCATGCACCGGGCCTGACACCGTCGACCGCACGGGCACGGGGACGCGGCTGATCCAGATGTCCTCCTTGTTCATGCTGTAAGTAACCCAGAGGTCGCTGCCAGGCGGCTTGCCGTTGCCCTCTTCGATGCCTCGCATATATTGCAGGCCGAAATCCTTGTGGTTGCCCGAGAATCTCCGCGGCGACGAATCGGCGGCAATATAAAGGAGGTTGTCGAAATGGATGCCGTCCTCGCCAGTCACGATGGCGAGCGGGTAACGGCGAAGGCTGTCGTCCACCGGGTTGTACACCAGCGCGAAGCGTCCATCGCTCGTCTTCTGGCCCCAGACCTTGGCGCCGTCCATGATGAGGGTCGGGACCTTCACGGGCGTCGTCCAACTCTTGCCCTCGTTGGTGGAGAGTGCCGCGAGCGAGTGCTTCCACAGGGCGACGACCGCGCCGTCCGGACGATGGAAGAACGAAAGGGCCTGCAGGTCGCCCTTCACTGCGTAGAAATCGTCGGGGCTTTGGTCCTCCTGCCACCATTGCAGGGTCATCAGCTTATCGGACAGCAGGGCATCGCAGGCCTCGACGAAGCCCTTGTCAGGCGAAGTGCGGTAGAACGGCAGGTTCGTGTTCGACTCGTTCCATCCCGCGTGCCGGTTGTAGCGGATGAAATAGACGGGGCCGTAGGTGCCGTCGCGGTAAGCCTCACGCACTACGCGGCCGATGCCGTACATATTGAACGGATTTGGCCCAAGCCCGTAGAAGCCCGAGACGAGCAGCCGTCCGCTGGGGGCCACGTAGAAGCCCATCCGCTGGTGCATGAAGGCGGGCTTGTCCGCGGAGATGTGGTAGATCGGGAACACGACCGTGGGCTTCGTCCAACGGCGGCCGTCCACGGAGGTTGTGATCAGCGTATGGCCGGGCGGCCGGTGTTCGCCGGTGGGGTCGCTCAGGTACTCGAGGTAGAAGCGGCCGTTCCAGTAGGCGAGCATCGGGGCATGGTTATAGGTCCAGCCGAAGCCGTCTGCCAGTTCGGGATGCGAGCGATTCGCGCGGAACACCTGCACGCTCTCGACGCCGATAGCGGGCCGCAGCCTGCCCTCGGGAGTCGTGAGATCGATCGAGACGCCGCCCATGTAGCGGACGGGTTCGGCGCCGGTGCCAGTCTGCGGAAATGCCGGCTGCAGCGCCGCAAGAATCGCCGCGCAGAGAAAGCTGGCCTTCATACGGATCTCCTCCTAAAGCCGCGAAAGGAAGTCTTTGGTCCAGGTGAGGCTGGCCTCGAGGTCTTCGCGCTGCCGGGTCTTCGCCGCCTCGCCGCGTAATGGCGGAGGCGCGGGCTTCGGCTGGCCCTTTTCAGCGATGGTCAGGAAACGGGCGAAGTCCCACGCAGGCACGGAGCGGTAGCCGTCCCAAAACTTGGGGTCGCGGTAGTTGAAGTAGCGCGGCCCGGTGACGATGATTTCGAGCGAGAGCGCCCGGCCGGGGCAGCGCTCGATGTAGCGCCGGATGTAGCTCGCGATATCGATGTTCCCCTCGCCCATGCGGCTCCAGGCGACCGCCGCGCCTTCGGGAGCGAGCCAGAGGGCGGTGTCCCGCATATGGCTGGTGAGCACGTAGGGCGCCAGCGCTTCGAGCGTGACATGCGGATCCTCAATGGTCCAGAGCGGATTGCCCGCGTCCAGGCAGGCGCCCACGAAGTCCGGGCCGGCGGCTTCGATGAGCGACTTCAATTCGCGGCCCTGCATGTCTCCCGCGTGGTTTTCGATGGCGATCTTCAGGCCGGCATCCACCACCCGCGACCGCACGTTATGCAGGACCTTTACGGTGTTTTCGATGTTCTGTTCAAGCGGGATGGGGCCGGTGCGGTCGGCCGAGCTGCCGAGCACGCAGCGCACGATCTTCGAACCGACCGTTTGCGCCGCGGCGATCATGCGGGTGAGCTGTTCCTCGGCGGTCCCTTGCTTAGGGTCGAACAGCGTGGAGGTCGGGCAGATCGACCGCATCCCGATCTCGATTTCGATGCCCAGCTCTTCGGCGTGCGCCCGCACCTGCTTCAGGTTATCCGGCTCCAGGTTGCGGATGAAGCGGATCTCGCTGAAGTGGACGACCTTGGCGCCCCACTTGGCGCAATAATCCAGATACTCGATGGGTGACCAGCCCTGGTCGCGGATGCTGAAGAGGTCCACACCGAGCTTCACGTTCGGAGCCGCGGGCAACGGGTTGGGCGAAAGCGCGGCTGCGGTCATGCCGAGAAAAGTTCTGCGTTCCATCGTCATTTTCCGTATAGTTGCATGAATTTAACGAAGATCGGCCAATCGGACGGCACGGTGCCGTGGCCGCCGGAGTGCACGAGGTAGCCGAGAGGGTTGAGGATCGGGTCGCCGGCGACGGGCATCTGCTCCGTCTCCAGGCCCGGCTTGCCGAGCATCCGGTAGATTTTGCCGGCGGCAACGGCGGCCAAGAATTCACCCTTGGGGTCGGACCAGAAGTCGGTGCTGCCAGTCTGCAGCAGCAGCGGCCGCGGCGCGATCAGGGCCACCAGTTCATTGGCGTCGACCGGCATCTTCTCGGGGTGCTGCGCGTATTTGGCGTAGTTCGCGCAGAACTGGTAGGGGTAGCGCGAGGGCGCGGTGAGGTGCGCGATGGTCTCACCATAGTTACGGCGGCTGAGCGCGGCGCCGCCTTCGCCGGAACAACTGGCGATGACCAGGGCGAAGCGCGTATCGTGCGCGCCGGCCCACAGCACTGTCTTGCCGAGGCGGGAGATCCCGAGGAGGGCGACGTGCTTGGCATCTACACCCTGGTCGGTTTCGATATAGTCCATGGCACGGCTGAGGCCCCAGGCCCAGGCGGCGATGGCGCCCCACCCGTCGGCTGCGGGTTTCAACTGGCCGGGCTTGAGGAAGAGGGCTCGGACGCCGTTCGGAAGTCCGCCTTCAAAATCGGGGTCGATATCACCGTAATACATGGTGGCCACTCCGATTCCCTGGTCGAGGAAAGGCAGGGGATCGAGGCGGCCGATGCCGGTTTTGGGGGCGGGCTCGCGCTTGTGGTCGCGGTCCCACATCTGACCCGGTTTGACGCCCGGATCGTCAATGGTGGTGGAGTTGGGCGAGAAGCTCAGGTTCAGCAGGAGCGGCGCCGGCTTTTGCGAAGCCGCGGGCAGGTAGAGCAGCAGGTCGGCTTTCGGACCGCTGTTGTCCTTGCTGAAGTAAATGGTCACCTGGCGGCGGATGGCCTTGCCGCCGAACGCCGAGGCGCCCTTTTCGAAGACGTCGAAATGCAGGCCCTCTGGGCGGCCGGGGGCGCGTCCGTACTCGTTCTCTTCAAAGAGGCGAATGAGTTCGGGGCGGCGCTTGCCATACCAGTTCTTGGCGCCGATGACGGGCTTGCCGTTGGAAAAGATCAGGGGATCGGGCAGCGTATACGTGCCGACCTTCATCTCGTCGTAGTTGACGGGAATCCCGGCAACCTCCGCGGGAGGGGTCGAGGCCTGCTGCGCCAGGGCCGCGGAACACACGAGTAAAGCTGGAAAAAGAAGACGAAACTGCATGACTGCTATCTTATCCCCGGCGGGGGCAATCGATATCCGGATCTTCTTTTCCGTAGTTTTTGTTACTATGGAATCTCAAAAGGGGGCGTGGTGTTTCTCATCACTCGTAGGAAACAATTCGGTCCGGCCACCTTCCTCTGGGACGTGAAGGCGCCGGATGTGGCACGGGCGGCACGCCCCGGACACTTTGTGATGGCTCGCATTGACGAACATGGCGAGCGCATCCCTCTGACCGTGGCGGATTTCGATAAGGACCGTGGCCTGGTCACCGTCGTCATTCAGGCGGTAGGCAAGACCACGCTTGAAATGATCGAACTGCGGGAAGGCGACGCCATTCTCGATTTCATCGGGCCGCTCGGCCTGCCCAGCCAAATCCGCAAGCTCGAAGGCACGGTGGTGATGGTGGGAGGCGGATTGGGCGTCGCTCCGGTCTTTCCCCAGCTGCGCGCTTACAAACAGCAGGGCAATCGGACAATCTCGATCGTCGGCTTCCGGAACAAGGATCTGGTCTTCTGGGAGGACCGTTTCCGCGAGTTCAGCGATGAGCTGATCGTCACTACAGACGACGGCAGTTACGGCCGCCACGGCTTCGTGACCCATGCGTTGGCCGAAGTGCTCGGCCGGGAGAAGAACGTCGCCGAAGTGGTGGCCATCGGACCCATCCCGATGATGAAAGCCTGCTCGGAAGTCACGCGACCGTTCGGGGTCCCCACCGTCGTGAGCCTGAATTCGATCATGGTGGACGGCACCGGAATGTGCGGCTCCTGCCGCGTGACGATCGGGGGCAAGATGAAGTTCGCCTGTGTGGATGGCGCCGATTTTGACGGCCACCTGGTGAATTTCGACGAGCTTTCACTCCGCCAGAAGCGCTTCGAACGCGAAGAAAAGGCAGCGCTGGAACGGTTCCGCGCCGAATCCGCCTCGCTCGCCGCCATGAGCCGGACGGGCGAAGCGAACGGCGTCCCGCACTCCCTGTGCGAACTACCCGAGCCGATCGCGGAACCTCCCGGCCCGCGCATCCCCAAGAACATCAAGACCATCCCGCCCGAGCGCGCCCCCATGCCGCACCAGCCTCCCGAGGTGCGCGTGCAGAATTTTCAGGAAGTGGCGCTGGGGCTCGATCTCGAGGGCGCGTTGCATGAGGCCGAACGCTGCCTGCGCTGCAAGAAGCCGCGCTGCGTTCCGGGCTGCCCGGTGGGCATCGATATCCCCGGCTTCATCTCCGCCCTGCAACATCACGACGTCCAGCATGCCTACCGGATTCTGAAATCCTCCAACTCCCTGCCGGCGGTCTGCGGACGCGTCTGCCCGCAGGAGTCGCAGTGCGAGGCCACGTGCGTGGTGGGAGCCAAGTTCAAGCCGGTGGCCATCGGCCGCCTGGAGCGCTTCGTGGCGGATACCGCGATGGGCCGCGGTTGGGATGAGTTTCCGGAAGCCGGCGCCACGGCGCAGAAGCGCGCGGCCATCATCGGCTCCGGGCCCTCTGGCCTGGCCTGCGCGGGAGATCTCGCGCGCAACGGAGTGGCGGTGACGATCTTCGAAGCGCTGCACGTGGCCGGCGGCGTCCTCAAGTACGGCATCCCCGAGTTTCGCCTGCCCGACGTCATCATCGATGCCGAGATCGAAAACCTGAAGCGAATGGGCGTCGAAATCCAGCTCGACACCATCATCGGCAAGCTCTTCACGATTCCGCAGTTGCTCGAAAAGGGCTACGACTCGGTCTTCGTCGGCACAGGCGCGGGCTCCCCGAAGTTCGCCGGTATTCCGGGCGAAGCGCTCAACGGCGTATTTTCGGCGAATGAGTTTCTGACTCGCGTGAACCTGATGCGCGGCTATCGCCAGCCGATCTACGATACGCCGGTGGGAATGGGCCGCCGCGTTGCCGTGGTGGGGGCGGGCAATACCGCGATGGATTCCTGCCGCGTCGCCAAGCGGATGGGCGCCGAAACCGTGACGGTGGTCTACCGCCGCTCGCGCCGGGAATCGCCTGCGCGCATCGAGGAGCTCGAGCACGCCATCGAAGAGGGCATCGAATTCCTGTGGCTGACGAACCCGGTCGAGATCGTCGGCAATTCGTCCGGCTGGGTCACCGGAATGCGAGTGCAGAAGATGGAGCTGGGCGAGCCGGATTCGAGCGGCCGCCGCCGCCCTGTGCCGGTTGAGGGCTCCGAGTACCTGATCGACGTCGATACCGTCATTTATGCGCTGGGCACCAGCGCCAACCCGATCATCGCCCAGACGACCCCCGGCCTCAAGACCAACAAGTGGGGATACATCGATGTGGATGAAGCTACCGGCATGACGTCGCTACCCGGCGTCTTTGCGGGTGGAGATATCGTGACCGGCGCCGCTACCGTAATTCTGGCGATGGGTGCGGGCAAGCGCGCGGCCAGGGGAATGCGGGAATACATGGGAATTCTGGAAGTCTCTGAAGTGGGAGCCTGATATGCCATCCTCTTGTCCGAAGTGCCGTCGTGTGTTGGAAGAAGACGAGATCTGTTGCGCGCAAGTGCGATACTCCTGGCGGTGTAAAAGCTGCTTCAAGCTGACCAGCGGGTTCGCCATCCCCTACGGTAAGTGCTTCCTTTGCGGCGGCGAGCTGGAAGTGATTCCGGACCGCGACCTGGGCGACTCCATGCGTTTCCAGGCCATCCGTGACGCCGTGCAATTCGAGCTGGACTCATTCCATTTCTATCGGCTGGCGCGGGAGAAAGCGGTCACCGCGTCACAGCTCGCAGTGCTCGAGCGGCTCTATGAGGCCGAGCTCGATCATTTGCACGAGCTCGATGAGAAGTACCACGCGCATCTGGATCGCGAAGTTGTAGAGCTATCGGCCAATGAAGAGCACCTGCTGGCCAACTGGCTCTTTAGTGGAATCCACGTCACCGCGGAATCGGGAATCGCGGACCTCTACCGCGCCGCGCTCGAAATGGAACTCCGCACGCGCGATCATTTCCGCAAACTCGCCGCCGGCTTGCCCGAGGGCCTCGAGAAGGATCTGTGCGCGGAACTCGCCGCCGAGGAAGACGAGCATGTCGCCATGCTCGAAGGCGAACTGGAGCAGATCGGGTAAACGTCCATTTGGCCCGCTTGCATACGCGCGCGGCTCTGTGGACACCGAGGCGCTACCTTGCAGTCTAGCTCGCGCGGCGCAGCAGCCAATGCGGCACAATGCGGCCCTCGCGGGTTTCGCGCTCGATGGCGAAGCGAAGACTGCGCGCCATGCGGTCTTGCTTCACGGCCTCGGAGCGGCGGAACCGCAGGTAGGCCAGCAGCAACCCATCCGCAAGGGCCAGGAACGTCAAAAGTAGTGCATCCGGGAAGCCCATGGCTCGATCATAGCCGCGATGGGCTTCGACAGAGACCCCCTTTAGTAACACCACGGTACCGCGGTACAAACGTACCGGAATTGGGACTTTTGGCCTAATTTGGAACTCTACGGCTCGAGTTCGCCGGTCAGAATCGCGCCGCCCATGGCCGCAATCACGCTTTCGTACTTCACCACCTTCCGGCTGTCCACCGCGATCCACAGGGTGTCGTGATCCGGGCCACCCTCGGCGGAGGTGATTTCGATGCGAAACGCCTCGTATTCGCCCGCCGGCACTGTGACGCGCTCCTTGCCCGCTACATTCAAGTGCAGGAGCTTCGGCTTCTGTTTCTGCAGGTCGAGGTTGCGAAACAGGGTCGTATAGCCCTCGGCCAGCGGCAGCGCGGCGAATACCTGAGGCGCTCCGACCGGAGCGGCAAAGAGCGGGCCGCCGAGATCCACCGCTACCGGCTGCGACTGCCCGTTCATGCTGAACGTGCCGGTCGCGCGGTTATCCGTAAAGGCAAGGTCGATGGTTACCGGCCCCTGCTCGACACGACGCTTGCGCGGAAGCAGCGTGCTTATTTCGAGCGTCAGGGTATCCCTGGCGGCGCCCATGGGAGTTTCGGAACTGTTGACCACCACCCATGCGCCCTCCTCGGGGCGGATCTCGATGGCGACCGGCACGGGCATCTCCTGGTCGCCGGCCGCGATTTTGGCCCGGTAGCGGAAGGTTCCCGCGGTTAGGTCCGCGGCCGGAACCGGTGCGCCCACTGAGCTCGCGTCCACCTTCTTGGTGAGGGTGACGGTCTTCGGGTCTATGGTGATTTCGCCCAGCCGCTTCACCACTTCCGGCGTGCCGCCTTCCTGGTGACGTCCGCCCAGGTGCTTCGCCAGGAATGCTTCGGCCGCCATCAGCATCGCCATGTTGTTCACCGGGCGTGCGAAGCCGTGACCTTCGTCTGGCGCCATTACGTACTCCACGGGGAAGCCGCGATCGCGCAGGGCAATCACAACCTGTTCGGCCTCGGCGCGATTGACGCGCGGGTCGTTGGCGCCCTGCACCACCAACAGAGGCGTCCGGATTTCGCCTGCGGAAAAGAGCGGCGAGCGCTCTTCCAACCACGCCTTGCCCTCGGGTGTGCCGGGATCGGCCATTCGCGCGTACATCATCTTGCGTCCCGCCTCCCAATACGGCGGGATTGATTCGAGCAGCGTCATCAGGTTCGACGGTCCCACGATGTCCACCGACGCGCGGTAGAGATCGGGCGTGAACGCCACACCCGCGAGTGCCGCGTAGCCGCCGTAGGATCCACCGAGGATGCCGACGCGCGCCGGATCGGCCGTGCCCCGCTCCACCAGGTAGCGGACGCCCCAGGTGATGTCGTCCTGCATCTTGCGTCCCCATTCGCCATTGCCGGCGTTGAGGAATTTCTTGCCGTAGCCAGTGGAGCCGCGGAAATTCGGGCTCAGCACGGCATATCCGCGATTGGCGAAGAACTGTGCCAGCGAATTGTAGCCCCAGCCATCGCGCGCCCACGGCCCGCCGTGCGGCACCACCAGCAGCGGCAGGTTCTTCGGCTCGACGCCTTTGGGCAGCGTCAGGTAGGCCGGAATCTCGAGGCCGTCCGAAGAGGGGTAGCGTACCGCCTCCATCGAGGCCAGCGCCTCGCGGGGAACTTTCTCCCGGACGCGGTATTGCTTCGCCAGCGTGCGGGCTTTCCGGTCGAAGAGGAAAGTCTCGCCAGGCTCGGTGTCGCTCGTTGCGATGATCAGCCAGAACTGCTCGTCGCGCGTGCGCGAGCCGATCGCGATCTCCCGCCCCGGCAGTTGGGATTTCAGCCACTCGTAATCGCTGCGGTAGCCTTCATCGTGGAAGTTGTAACGGACGCGAACGTCCTGGTAGCTGGTGACCGCCAGTTCGTCGGTCACTTCGGAGAAGACCGCGCTGCCGAAATCTACGCGGCCCAGCGGGTCGGATTCCACGGTCTCCGTTTCGCCGGTTGCGGGGTCGAACAGCACCAGCGTCGAGAGGTCGCGCGCGTCGCCCTGATTGGTTTCGATATAGACGCGGCGCCCGTCCTTGTGGAAGCGCAGCGGCTGGCAGACTTCGAACACATTGCAGGAAAGGACCTTGGTGAACCCTTCGGGGTCTACGCGGAGGACTTCGGTATCGCCGTTATCGGCGGACCGCAACGCCAGCCGCAGCTCGCCCGCGAGATCGAACTCCCAGCCGGCGATGCGCTCGGTGTTCTGGCGGATCAGCGTCTTCTCGCCGGTCGCGATCTTCACCTCGTACAGATCGTGCCAGGACTTATCGCGATCGTTGATGCCGATGAAGACGATATCGGGGCGGCTCTTGGGCGCGTCGTAAAGCTGGACCGCGACACCCGTGAGCCCGGTAAGGTCGCGCGAAGGTGGTGCGGGTGCGCCGTCGGGTGCGGAGGCCGCGGGGTCGACGGCGTAGAGATTGTAGTTCTCGTCGCCGTCGTTGTCTTTCACGTAGCAGATGTATTTGCTGTCGCGCGTCCAAAGGTAGCCCGGAATCGGCCGCTTGGTTTCGGTGGTCAGCAGCCGCGCGGAGTCGAACGGCGCAGCGGCCGCCTTGACCCACACGTTCAACGTATTGTTCCAGGGCTTCAGAAACGCGATGAACTTTCCGTCCGGGGAAATGCGGGCGGAGGCGATCTCCGGGTTGCCGAACAGCAGTTCCCGGTCGATCAGCGGGGCGGGACCGCCCGGTGCGTTGGTCGAGAGCATTCTATTATGATTTGTACTCTTACGATTCGTAGCGGTAAAGCGCGGATTCGATCGGCACACCCCGCACTTCGATCCGCTTCAAATCGGTCGTGCCGACGCCGTGTGCCTCGGCGAGCATCAACGTATTATCGCAATTACGGAACGGGGCGGAGCCGCGCTGGGCACGCGGGTTATAGCCCATGACGGCCGTGGCCACCGCGTCCGTACACACCGGGTTCAGGCCCGCGATGAGTACCCCGGGCTTGACCGTTCGCAATCCGCGGACCCATGGCCCTTCGCCGCCCGCCACCGATTCCACGCCGTCGATAATCTGCAGGTGGATGGGGCGCGCCGCAGACAGATCCGCGACAATGTGCGGTACACGATAGCCGGGGTCGTGATTCGCTCCGAAGTGCAATTCCTGCGGCGCCGATTTCGAAGGCTGCCGCTTGCCTTCGTGCCCCACTCTCATTCTTCCGCTGGTCGGGCGCTCGTTGGGTTCGTTCACGCCCGAATCGTCGCCGTAGATGGAAGCAGGCAGCGTGCCGAAGACGTTCTTCAGCGAAAGCGTCACCCCGCAGGTGGCGTGGTTCTTGAGCTTCGCCATGCTGACGTAGACGTCGGTGTCTTCGTAGGCGTGGTTCAGATCATAGGCGGGATACATGTATGCCGTGCCGGGTACCTGGAACCGCGCATACTTCCTGCCTTTGCCGAGCGCGTTGGTGTTTTCGAATTCCACCACGGGTGCGGCCGACTGCAGCGAGCGCACGTTCCAGCCCGAATCGAGCATCACCTCTTCGAGCGGGCCGCCGGTGCCCCAGGCACTCTCAACGAAGCGGACGCGCCGCGCTCCGGCCTTCGCCATCAGGTAGGCCGCGGCGCCCAGCACCTTCGGGTGCGTGTAGTGCGTCAGCGCCGGAGCCTTGCCCTGGAATCGGATGCCGGGGCTGCCGGTCATGTTGACTTTGACGGTGACGGTCTTGTTCCGCACCAGGTTTTGGATGCCGCCCAGCTGGTCGAACAGGGTCCCGAGTTTCGCGGTGACGTCTTCGTCGTAGGAGACGCATTTTCCAATCGCAACAGGCGCTGCCGGCGCTTCGCCCGCTCCCTTGAGGAGCGGCGTCGCGGCGATCATCGCCAACCATTCTCTGCGAGTCATGCTATTGCTCCAATCTGACGGTGGCGAAGACCGCGACTTTGTCCAGGTCCACACCCCCTCCGTCTTCAGTCGGGTAGATTTCCAGCTTCTTCTCTGAGCCATCCGGTGTGAGCAGCGTGGCCGTGCGGAACTTCCCCATGTAATGCACCGTCACGTTTTCCACCGGGTAATCCGAATAATTCACCAGATGCAGCACCACGGTTTTGCCGTCCGGCGTGGTCAGCACGTTGGAAAGCATCGAGGAGACATTAAACAGCCGCACACCCAGGTTGCGGCGGCCGACCATCGAGTTCACGTCGTGCCAGATGTCGTTGAGCCGGGCCAGTTCCTTCTCATCGAGCGTGATGCGGTTGCCTTCGGGCCGCGAATCCTTCCATCCCGGGGGGCCGGTCAGGACCATGCCGCCCGAACGCGCGAAGCCCTTCAGCACGTCCTTCTGCGCGGCGGTGAGCGAGTCGGCGTCGACATCCACCGCCATGGTCGCGCCGGTCAGCGAATCCGGAGTCAGGTGCTGGCGGGGAATCGCGCGCACCGGCGTGTGCTTTACCGCGATCATGTCGAGGATGCCGCCCGAAAGCAGGCCGCCCTTTTCCGGATCCTGCACGATCGCCAGTTGTCCGAATTCGCGCATCGATCGCCATTCCGGATGCGCCTCGAAGTAGGCCAGCAGTTGCGTCATGCGGTGCCAGTCGCTGGCGGCATCGGCATCGCGCTTGTGCAGGCGCGCCGCGAAATCGGAATCGAACGCGACCACCCAGCGGGCGCCCGAAGCGGCCGCGTCCGAGATGGCCTGCAGGTATCGCGCGGCCGGAATCACGGTGTGCTCGGGCGGACGGTTGGCCACCCAGACGGCGGCATCGCCCCAGGCCCGCACCGCGCGGATGAAGCCGGTGTTGGTATCGATCCATGCGGAGCCGCTCGGGCCCGCGCGCGTCGAGCCGTTCTGCTGCACCGCCACGCCCGGCCAGACGCCCTGGAAGGTCGCGAGGATCGGCTCTGGCGACCCCAGGGGGATGTGGTTGCGGGTGGTGATCTCGACCACCGGAGCGCTTCCCGCCGCCTGCCGCACCGCGGCGGCCGCGGCGCCCGGAAAATCTCCTTCCATCGCGACCCCGGTGATCTTCGCGGACAGGGCCCTGCGGACGGAATCGGCGCCGCCCGCGGGACCGATGACCGCGAGCGTCACGATGCCGCGCGCCCCGGCGGCGGCGGCGAATTCGGGCGTGTAATTCTGAAGCAGAAGGCAATTGACGGGGGTACCCGCCAGGAGATCGAGCGAAGCGGCATCCGTCCAGGGCCAGCGTACCGGAACCCAGTCAGCGGGCTTTGGTGCGGCTGGACACAAAACTGCACTTCCAGCCATCACGGCCGCCCACAGGGCCGTTCGCATCCACATATTCTTTTAATTTACGACACGTTCGAGGACTTTATTTCTTCTTATCGAAGCGCAGGGAAGCCGAGTTGATGCAATAGCGCTGTCCGGTCGGTTTCGGACCGTCCGGAAAAACGTGTCCCAGATGCGCGTCGCACTTGGCACAAAGCACTTCGGTCCGCTCCATCAGATGGCTGCGGTCCATGGCCGTTTCCACGGTTTCCGGGTCCGCCGGCGCAGAAAAACTCGGCCAGCCGCAGCCCGAATCGAACTTGTCGTCGGAGCGGAAGAGCTCGGTGCCGCAACAGACGCATCGGTACACGCCTTCGTCATGGTTGTTCCAATAGCGGCCGGTGAACGGATACTCGGTGCCTTTCCTGCGAGTCACCTCGAACTCTTCTGGTGAAAGCTCCTTCTCCCATTCGGCATCGTTTTTGACGATCTTGTCCATTTCGAAAATTCCCCCCTCCTTCCATTATCGGAACAATTCTCCCACTGGCAGGCAGCGTGCAGCCTCCCTTCTTGTGGCTCGGCCCCGCAATGTCGACGATGAAACCGATTTCCTGGATGAGGAACCGATCGAAGAGCCGCCTCCGCCGCCCGAACGTCCGATTCGCAAGCACCGGATGCTGCGATATGCACTGCTCGCGCTCGTGCTTGCAGCGGGCGTCGGCTTCTGGTTCTGGTGGCATGGCCGCAACCGGGAGAGCACCGACGACGCCACGGTGGATGGTCACATCGTACCGATTTCCGCCCGGATCTCCGGCCGCATCCTGCAGGTGCTGGTCGACGACAACCAGCACGTCAAGGAAGGCCAGACCATCATCAAGCTCGACCCCAACGATTATCTGACGCGCGTCCAGCAGTTACAGGCGGCGGTCGATGTGGCCATCGCCAACGCCAATGCCGCGCGCGTCACCGTGCCGCTCACCCGCGCCACCACCACCACGGGAACCTCGAGCGCCGAGGCGAATCTGGCCGCCATCAAGGCGCAGGCCGATGCCGCGCGACTGACTGCGGAGCAGGCCGCGACCTCCGACGTAAAGGCCGCCCAGGCCAACGTCGCACAGGCCGAAGCCAATAACCGCAAAGCGCAGGCCGATCTGGAGCGAATGCGGCCCCTGGTCGCGAAAGAGGAGATCTCGAAACAACAGTTCGACGCCTACCTCGCGGCCGCGCAGGTGGCCACCGCGCAGCTCAACAATGCCCGCCAGCAATTGAATGCCGCGATGCAATCGGCGCAGAATGCGAGGGCCGCGGCCCAGGCGGCGTCCTCCAAAGTGACGCAGGCACAGGCCGAGGTGCGGCAGTCGCGGGCCGGCGAGCAGCAGGTGAAAGTCACGGCGGCCCAGGCGAAATCCGCGCAGGCAGCCATCGAGCAGGCGCGCGCCAATCTGCAGGCAGCCCAGCTCGACCTGAGTTACACCAACATCCCGGCCTCGGTCACCGGCAACGTCACGGACAAGACCGCCCAGGTCGGGCAGGTCGTGCAGCCCGGCCAGGCGCTGCTTTCGCTGGTACCGCTGCACAACGTGTGGGTGACCGCGAACTTCAAGGAGACGCAGCTTGCGCACGTGCACCCCGGTCAGCGGGCCGAAGTCCACGTCGATACCTACGGGAAGACCGTGGTCGGCCGCGTGGATTCGATTGCCGCCGCCAGCGGGGCGATCACCAGCCTGCTGCCGCCCGAGAACGTCACCGGCAACTTCGTCAAGGTCGTACAGCGCATCCCGGTCAAGATCGTCTTCGACAACATTCCCTCCGGAATCGTTTTACGGCCGGGGATGAATGTGGAAGCTACGATTATTACGAATTAGCAGGCCCGGTGGCGCTGTAGGATGTTGTAGAACTTGTCAGCGCCAGCATTGATGCTAAAGGGCTTCCCACAGTCCTTGCCAGAATCGCTGACAATTCGTGTCACCATTCTTGGCAAGATCCTACTCTTTTGTCACGGTTGTCGGCACAATCCTACTTGAGGGCGTTTGGCCGCCAACACAGCCCCTTCACAACCGGAGTGGCCCATTACTTCCGCCGGTTGCCGTAGAGCAATTGCCGGTGCAACCTATGTCGGCTCCGTGCCACCGCCAAATGGTCCCCACCCGTCAGAAGCATTCGCAAGGCACATCTCACGGTCGGGCGTTAGACGGCAGGGTGGGGCGCTGGGATGGCATTAAGTGTTGGCCGCTTGCTAAACTCATCTTGTCGCTGGATGTCTGGCGAATCCCGGGATGTCTGCCGCCCGTCCCAACAGACACCTGTAAGCGGTAGCAGGGTGAGTTGCGTGGCGGTCCTTTCACTCCGGGGCCTGTCCCCGCGAGAGAAACGTCAATGAATGCCGAGACGACGATTGAGGTCGTGGATCAGATGCGGTGGTATCGAGTGGGCGGCCTCGCCGCGCTCGTGCTGGGCATCAGCTACGTCTCAATCATACCTTTGTACGCCCATGTCGGAGTTCCTCCGATTGGTGGCGGCGAGGCCTCGTTTAAGTACCTTTCTGGGAAGACGACTTTCTGGTGGACGATTCTTGGCCTCTCCGTTTTCACGGACTTTCTCTTCGTGCCCGTCGCGCTTGCCCTCTACTTGGCGTTGAAAGGCGTCAACCGAAATGCGATGCTGCTGGCGACCGCATCTGTGGGGCTGTTTGTCGTCTTGGATTTGGCAATCACCTGGTCGCACTATGCCTCAATCCTGACTCTCTACCATGAGTACTCTCAAGCCGCGGATGACGCTAGCCGTGCAGGTTACGTTGCAGCAGCCAACTATGCGTCCGCAATTCTGTCGCGCCCCCTGGAAATCGTGTATGCAATCGTGACCCTGTCGTCAGGTATCCTCATGATCGGCTTCGTGATGCTAAGGGGACCCTTCAGTAAGATTACGGCCTATTTGGGTTTGGCCACAGGACTGCTAGGGATCGCTTCGCTGACGGGTCTCAGTATGATCATAATCGGCAATGCCCTCTTGGCTACGGCTTGGCTATTCTTCGTAGGCCACAATCTCTACCGACTCGCTCAGGAATGACTCAACTTCAAGGCATATGGTGGCGCCTCAGTTCCCGCCACCCTGGAGCGATGGCTGAAGTCCGGGAGAATCTCCGCAGATCCACTTTGACGATATGTCGCCATCTCGCTGATTGGCGCGCCTCGTCCAGAACCGCGCCATCTGAATCGCTAGGATCTTGCCATCTTTCGTGGCAGGATTTGTCACGTTCTCGTGACACGAATTGTCAACCATTCTGTCAACCTACATGCGCACCGCACCGAGACATCACGAACAGCCCTCACCTTTCCGATCCTCAGACGTCTTTGTACTAAGCTGTCTAAATATAGTGCGAAGGACGGTGTGACGTGTCGCTGTGGTCGCGAATCGTAAATACATTTCGAGGCAGCCGGCTGGACCGCGAAATCCAAGAGGAGTTCGCCACACATGTCGCCGAGGGCGTCGCGGAGGGGCGCGACCCGGAGGAGGTGCGCAGAGCTTTCGGCCCGGAGCTCCATATCCGCGAGGAGAGTCGCGATCTCCGGCTCTTCGCCTGGCTCGATTCCCTTCGCGCCGATACGGTCTTCGGCTGGCGGCAGATCCGCAAGAGCAAGGTCACTTCGACAGCCGCTGTGCTGTCGCTGGCGCTCGCAATCGGCGCTTGTACGGCGGCCTTCCGCCTGATCGACGCTTTGCTGCTCCGCCCTCTGCCCGTAGCCGGCGCGGAGAGGCTGTACGCCGTCACATTTACCTCGCCCTCCCCCGTCGACGGCACGCTGGCCCAATACGACAGTTGCTCGTACCCGATGTTCCAGCGCATGCGAGCCGCGGTCAAAGACGATGCCGAATTGATTGCGATCTCCTATGCCGGGTTGGCCGATTTGACCTACGGATCCGACCAGGATATGGAGCGGGCGGATCTTCAGTACGTTTCCGGCTGGATGTTCCAGACCTTCGGATTGCGGCCGGCGGCAGGCCGCCTGCTGACGGAGAACGATGATTCCGCGCCCGGAGCCCACCCTTACGCGGTGCTCTCGTACGATTATTGGACTCGCCGCTTTGGACAGGATCCGAATGTCGTCGGCCGCTCGTTTCGGATGGGGAACGACCTCTACCAGATCGCCGGTGTCGCCCCGCAAGGCTTCACCGGCACCGAGACCGGTCTTGCCACGGACGTCTTCGTTCCGATGGCGATGAAGAATCCGCACACGCTTGCCAGCCTGAACAACTTTTGGCTGCGCACGCTGATCCAACTGAAGCCGGGCATCGCGTGGGAACCGGTTCAGGAAAAACTGCGGGCCATATTTCGTGGCATCCAGGAAGAGAGGGTGAAGAGCTTTCCGGCGCTGTCCCGACGCGATCACGACCATTTCTTTCAGGAGAAGCTGTTTGTCCGGCCGGCGTCCTCGGGCACTTCCAACGTGCAGCGCGACTATCGTCAGGCTTTGGCGATGCTCGGGTTGCTGGTCGCCCTGGTGCTGCTCATCGCCTGCGCCAATGTGGCGAACCTGCTGACGGCGCAGGCCTCGTCGAGAGCACGGGAGATGGCGCTCCGGGTCTCGATCGGTGCGGGGCGATTCCGCCTGGTGCAGTTGGTGCTGGTCGAAAGCGCGTGGCTGGCACTTCTGGCGGCCGCGATCGGGGGAGTCTTCGCATGGTGGTCGGCGCCCTTGATTGTGCGGACGATCCATGTGGAAGCCATCCCGGCGAGCCTCGATCTTCCGATGGACTGGCGCGTGTTTGGATTCCTCCTCGCGCTGGTCTGCCTGGTCACTTGCCTTTTCGGACTCACGCCCGCCCTGCGCGCTTCGGCGGTAAAGCCGGTCCATGCTCTGCGGGGTGGTGGAGATCCTCGATGGCGCGGCCGGATGATGCTCGGGCTGATCGCCATGCAGGTGGCTTTTTGTTTCGTCGTCCATCTGGCGGCAGGCCTCTTCGTGGCCACGTTCGAGCGCTTATCGAACCAGCCGACCGGGTTCTCCTCCGACCGCATTTTGAACGTCGAAGCGGTGACCAAGACTCCTCAGTCGCCCGTCCTTTGGGAGCAGGTCGCCGAGCACTTGCGCTCCGTGGCGGGCGTCGAAAAGGTCGCGATGACCGGATGGCCGCTCCTGAGCGGCGAGAGCGCCGTGGGGAACATTTCGGTGAATGGCGCGGCTCCCGGCGACGTCTTTCCCGACTTTGTGACGATTTCGCCCGGCTGGGCGGGCATCATGCGAGTCCCCCTTCTGGACGGTCGCGATTTTCGACCGGGCGACGTCAACCCGGTGGTGGCGATTGTAAACCAGGCGTTTGCCAAACAGTACTTCAACGGAGAGGATCCCGTGGGCAAGTGGTTCGACCGCGTCGATCCGGCCGGCGGAAACTCCCACTATCAGATCGTCGGTTGGATTGCCGACGCCCGATCCCGCGACCGGTTGCGCTGGGCGATCCGGCCCACCGTGTACATCCCCTTTTCATCGGCCCGTGCCGATGGCGCGTTGAAGCCGGCCGCCAGGGGTACGTTTGTCGTAAAGACCGCTGCCGCCAATCCGCTGGCGCTCGCCGCGACCCTCCGGAGAGAAGTTGCCAATGCGCGGCCCGGATTTCGCGTACAAAACATGCGAACTCAGGTGGAACTGAATCAGGCCGGCACGGCCAAGGAGCGGCTGTTGGCGATGCTGGCTTCGTTCTTTGCCTCGGTGGCGCTGTTACTCACGGCCATCGGGTTGTACGGTGTTCTCGATTATTCGGTCCTGCAGAGGCGGCGGGAGATCGGAATCCGCATCGCGATCGGTGCGCCCGTTCGCGACATCGTGCGCAGGGTGAGCGTCGAAGGATTCGCCATGGTATTGCTGGGCGCCGGCGCGGGGCTGGCATTCGGGCTTGCGTCGGTGCGCTACATTGAGTCGCTGTTATTCGAGGTGCGGCTCACGGACTTCTCGATTCTGGCGCTGCCTTTGCTCACGATTTTCGGCGCGGCCCTGGTGGCGGCAGTGCCCGCCGTGATTCGCGCGGCGCGGACCGACGCGGTCAAAATGCTGCGTACGGAATAGCGATGGCTCGCCGGGCCTACGAGCCCAGCAATTGGTTCAGTTTGAATGCCGCGCTGATCAGCCCGAGGTGCGTCAGGCCTTGCGGATAGTTGCCCAGGAGTTCGCCGCGCATTCCGATCTCCTCGGAAAACAGACCCAGGTGGTTCGCGTAGGAGAGCAGCTTTTCAAACAGCAGTTGCGCCTCTTCCAACTGTCCGGCCCGCGCCATCGCCTCCACCAGCCAAAAGGAGCACACAGTGAAGAAGCCTTCGCTTCCCGGCAGGCCGTCGGACGCGGCTTCCTGCGTCGAATAGCGTCGCACCAGACTGTCGGCGCCCAGTTCCTTCCGCACACGCTCGATGGTTCCCAGCATCCGCGGATCCTGCGGCGAAATGAAGAGCATCAGCGGCATCATCAGCAGCGCGGCGTCGCTGGCCGACGCGCCAAAGTACTGCACGAAGCTGTTCAGCTCTTCGTTCCACCCCCGGTCCATGATTGCGTGGTAGATGCGGTTGCGCTGCTTCCTCCACTCGTCGCCCTCGGTGGGGAACGAGCGTTTGCGCGCCAGTCGCACTCCACGATCGAGCGCCACCCAGGATTGCAGCTTGGAGTAAGTGAACTGCTTCTGGTCTCCGCGGATCTCCCAAATGCTGCGATCCGTCTGCTCCCAGTTCGCCGCCAGCCAATCGAGCATGTTGCTCACCTCTTTCCACATGCCGTAGGAAAGGGGAGTGCCGTACTTGTCGAAGAGGTAGATCGAATCCATCAGCTCGCCGTAGATGTCGAGCTGCAGGTGACCCACCGCGCCGTTGCCGATCCGTACCGGGCGCGACCCCATATAGCCGTCCAGATGGTTGAGCGACTCCTCGCTTAAGTGGTGGCGGCCATCGATCCCGTACATCACATTAAGCGGCCCGTTTTCGGGCTCGCACTCTGCTGCGCGCTGCCGCATGAAGCTCGCAAACGCGCCTGCCTCGTCCGTATAGCCGAGGCGGATCAGGGAATACACGGTGAACGCCGCGTCGCGTACCCAGGTGAAGCGGTAGTCCCAGTTGCGCACGCTGCCGATCTCTTCCGGCAGGCTGGTGGTGGGTGCCGCCACGATAGCACCGGTCGGCGCGTATGTCATCAGCTTCAGGACCAGCGCCGAGCGCATCACGGTCTCGCGCCATCGCCCGTGATATCGGTTGCGCGAGGCCCACTTCCGCCAGAAACGCACCGTTTCGTTCAGCAGTTCCTTGCCGTCCACCGCTTCTTCGGCGAGGCTCGGATCCGCCTCTCCGGCGCGATGCCTGAGAACGAACGTTACCTCCTCGCCGGTCTTCAGCACGAACTCGACCGCAGTGGCACTGTCTTCGCGCTTCATCGGCAGCGGCCCCTTGAGCACGAACTGCTGCAGTTGCGATTCGAAGACGGCCGACCGCCCGTCCGGGCTTGGGTGGATTTCGTGCGGACGCCGCGCGTAATCGAAGGCCGGCCGGCATTCCATGCGGAAGCGCACCGCTCCGCGCACCGATTTCGCGATCCGCACGATTTGCCGTGCGCTTTGCTCCGTGGGGCCGCCCAGTTCCCTGCCGATCGGCATGAAGTCGAGGACCTCCGCCATGCCTTCGGTCGTGAAGAAGCGCGTCACCAGGACGTTGGTATCGGGCAGATACATCTGCTTCGAATCCGCCTCGCCCGCGGGTGCGAGCTTCCACCAGCCGCCGATGCGATCGTCCAGAATGCCTGCGAAGATGCTGGCCGAATCGAATCGCGGCAGGCAGCACCAGTCGATCGAACCGTTCTTCCCAACCAGCGCGATCGAACGCAGGTCTCCGATGACTCCGTAGTCTGCAATCGGCAAGTAGCTCATTGTTCGCTATAGTTCCACAACAGGCCGCCGTCTACTACCGTGGTGGTGCCGGTAATGTAATCGGCGTCTGAGGATGCCAGGAATGCCGCGACGCTCGCTACGTCCGCGGGCTTACCCATGCGGTGCAGCGGAATGTGGGAGAGGACGTTTTCGAGCAGCTTCGGGTCCGACATCAGCTTGCGATTGATGGGCGTCTCGATCGCCCCCGGCGCGATGTTGTTGACCGTGATGCCGTAGGGCGCCAGTTCGATCGCGAGATTGCGCATCATCATCTTGAGCCCGCCCTTCGCCATACAGTACGGCGTGAAGTTGGGAAACGGCAGCTCTTCGTGGACGGAGCTGACGTTGATTACCTTGCCCGGGCTCTTTCGCGCCACCAGCTTCTCGACGAATGCCTGAGTCAGGAAGAACGGCCCATGCAGGTTGACGGCGATCACCGCCAGGTAATCCGCCTGTTCGATCTCGAGGAACGGCGCATGCTTCTCGATCCCCGCATTGTTGACCAGGAGGTCGAGCGGCCCGAGCGCCGCAATCGCGTCATCGACCAGCTTGCGCGCAGCCTCCGGGTCTCCGACATCGGCCTGGATCGATGCCGCGCGGCGACCCATCTTTTCCACCTGTGCCCGAGTCTCCGCGCCGCCTTCGCGGTTCGAATGGTAGTTGATCGCGACGTTGGCGCCCTCTTCGGCCAGCCGCAGCGCGATCGCCTGGCCGATTCCCTGGTCGCTGCCGGTCACCAGGGCATTCTTTCCCTCGAGCCTCATAACTCAAAGCTACCCGTGTGAGGACCCTCGGCGCTGTAAGGCAAATCACTTACTCGGCGTCCGCGAGCCCAGCGCCTTCGATCACCCGCCCGTAATACCACAGCGACCCCGCCCATACTGCCACGCACACCGCCAGGAACAGCGGACTCGTAAAGTAGATGGCGGAAGCCGCCCCTCCCATGGCTGCCGCCTGCACCAGGCCGAAGATGATCGATCCGCCGCTCGAAAAGCGCCACCGCGACTGGATCCGCGGACGGTTGACGGACGGTTCGTGGCCCATCGCCAGCGCTATCAGCGCGGCGCCGGTACCGGCCAGCGGCGAGAGCGGCAGGGACAGCAGAATCGCCGGCACCAGGAACGCCGCGTCTTTCGCGAAAAGCACCTGCCAGCCGCGCAAGGGCAGCAGCCGGTATCGCTGGCGGCCGCTGCGGCCATCCAGGCCGAACAGGCTCTGCGCGTAGCTCGAGAGCGCCACCTGCACCAGCACGGTGAGCGCCAGGAAGCCCTCGGGCGGCAGCACTCCGGCAATTCGGAAGGCGATCGCCGCCGCAGTCAGCAGGATCGCGCAGTAGAGGTCGAGCGTAGAGAGCATCCCGCGCAGATTCTTCCGCACCAGCTGGTTCCACACGCCCGGGAAGTTGGGAATGGCGAGCCAGATGCGCCGGCTGGGTGAAAACGGCAGGTCGGATAGCAGGAAGCCCGCTGCCACCAGGCCCGCCGCCAGGCCCCAGAGTCCCGCGGTCAGCCGGCCGCGCGCCGCCCAGACCGCCAGCCCGAGAACCAGCCACGCCGCCGGGCTCACCCAGGGGCTCGCCGCGCGCAGAAAGCGCCGATCGCCCTTTTCGAGCGGCCACAAGGCCAGCCGCGAAGCCGGAATTTTGCGCAACGGGTCAGTGCTCAGCGGAAACAGCAGCACGACGCCGATCAGCAGATAGATGAAGCCGCCCGCCTCCTGCAACAGCAGCGCGCTCACGATGAAGAAATTGTTCCCCACCACCGATTCGAGCGAACGCTGATCCCTCCAGACGGCGCGCGCCAGCGCCTTCAGGATCGCGAATGCCCGAGCCATTCAATCTCCTCTACCACCGGCGCCTCCACCAGGTCGAAGTAATGCTGCTCAAGCGATTGCAGCACCTCCGCGGCGGGCGAATCCCAGACTTTCCGGCCCTTCCGCAGCATGACGATCTGTGAGGCGATCTCTTCCGCCACCGAGAGAATGTGCGCGGTCAGAAAGACCGTAACGCCGCGCCGCGCCACCGATTGCAGCAGGCCGCGCATGATCTTCGAAGTCACCGGGTCGATGGCCTCGAACGGCTCGTCGAGGAACAGCACGCGCGGATTGGGCAGCAGCGCCATGGCGAACGACGTCTTCTTCCGCATGCCGTGCGAGCACGACGCGGCGAAGGTGTGGCGCCCGTGTTCCAGGCTGAGGGCGTGCAGCAGTTGCGCCGAGCGCGCCCGTGTCTCCTGCTTCGGAAGCCCGTAGACGTCGCCGGTGAGCAGCAGATGCTCTTCCACCGTGAGGTCGTCGAACAGGCCCAGATCTTCGGGCAGTACGCCGATCACGCGCTTCACCGAAATCGGATCGGCCGCCACGTTCAATCCGCACACCCGCACTTCTCCTTCGCTCGGCGGGAGCAGGCCGGTCAGCATCTTCACGGTGGTGGACTTGCCGGCGCCGTTGGGCCCCAGGAAGGCGCAGATGGCGCCCTCGTCCACCTCCAGGTCGAGATGGTCTACCGCGATGAAGTCTCCGAAGCGGCGCGTCAGGTTGCGGCACGAGATCATATTTCCATTGTGCCCGACCGGGGCGGTCGAAAATCCCGTAACATCAAGCTTGTGAGGATCCGCCAAGGTTTGCTCGCGGCGGCCGTAGCCCTCGGAACTGGTGCGGCTGCTTACGCGTGGTATCCGCCGTTTCGCCTGTTTGTCCTGGCGGCCACCGGGAACAGCCCCGCGTGCCCCCTCGCACACGCGCTCCGCAGCCAGGCCAACGTTGCCGAGACGCTGGCGATCAAGGACCGCATCTTCGCGGCCAGCCGGCTGGTCCGCGAGGAGAGCGGGCTGGAACTGTGGCAGACGCCCAAAGGCCAATTCTGGATTCCCAAGGGCAACCCCTACGTCCTGCCTTTCAACCTCGCCGAAATGGAGCGCCAGGTCTACGGTAGTGGGCCGCACTTCATCCACCCGGGCGATATCGTACTCGACTGCGGCGCGAGCGACGGCGATTTCACGCGCGAGGCCCTGCGCGCCGGCGCGGCCACCGTGGTAGCCATCGAAATCTCGCCATCGAACGCCGAATGCATCCGCCGCAACACCGCCGGGGAGATCGCCGCGGGGCGGGTGATCCTTTATCCCAAGGGCGTGTGGGATCGTGAGGACAGCCTGGTCCTCAACCTGGACGATGCCAACTTCGCCGCCAACAGCGTAGTCCTCCGGCCTGATGGTTCGCGCCCTTCGGTCCGGGTACCGCTCACTACCATCGACCGCATCGTGAGCGAACTCCGGCTGCCGCGCGTCGATTTCATCAAGATGGATGTCGAAGGCGCCGAAGTCCGCGCGATTGCGGGAGCCCGCGAAACCCTCAAGCGCTTCAAGCCGCGGCTGGCCATCGCCACCGAGCACAAGCCGGATGACGAACGGACCATCCCCGCAGCGATCCGCGACATCCGGGCGGATTACACCGTGGAGTGCGGCCAGTGCATCGAGACGAAACGGCATGTGCGGCCGGACGTCCTCTTTTTCTACTGAGGCCTCGTCACAAAATGACAGGTGACTTCGTTATAAAGAGTGTGCAGCCTGCCGAGGAAATCGTGCTGATTCCCGCCGGACCGGATCGTCCGGCCGGTTTCGACGCGCTGTTCCGGGAGCATTATCCCCGGGTCGTGGCCATGCTCGCGCGCCTTACCGGCGATCGGGCGCAGGCCGAAGAGATTGCCTCGGATGTTTTCTGCAAGATATCGCAGAGGGGCCCGGCGGAACTGCCGTGGATCTATCGTGTTGCCACGAACGCCGGTCTCGATGCTTTGCGCTCGAATGCCAGACGGAGGCGTCAGGAAGAGGCCGCTGGCGTCGAGACGATGCGCAGCGCGGAGACAAGCAATGCGCTCGAGGAAATGCTGCGCCGCGAGAAGCGGGCCCGCGTGCGGACGGTGCTCGGTGAATTGAAGCCGCGCGACGCACAGATGCTGCTCTTGCGAGCGGAAGGGTTGGCGTACCGGGAAATGGCGGAGACGCTCGGAATCCATCCGGGATCGGTGGGCACCATGCTGGCGCGCGCCGAAGCGGAATTCGAGCGCAAATTCCGTGCGCGTTACGGAGATGACGTATGAAGGAGTGTTGGTCCGAGGGAGATCTGCGGGCATATCTGGACCGCGAACTGGCTCCGGAAGGAATGGAGCGGGCGGCAGCGCATTTGGCGGAGTGCTCCACATGCAGTGATCTTTACGAAACGATTTCGGCTCGGGCGGCCATGGTTTCCGGATGGATGGATGAACTGACGCCGACGCCGTTGCCGGCGCCGGCCGCAGCACCGCGGCGTGTGCGGGCCGGGTGGAAGTGGGTGGCATCCGCACTCGCGGCCGCCGCTGCGGTCATTCTGGCGATCGTCCTGATGCCGCATCGGGCACAGCGCCAACCGGTCAGACCGCAAATTGCGCCAGCCACTGCTGTGCTGGAACCGCTCCCGGTCGAGCCGGCCGTTCAGGAGGTGGCGGTTCGCCCCAGGCAAGTTCGACGTCCGGCCTCGCGCCGGCCGGTAGAACAGACCGAGACCTTCGTGGCGCTCGATAACGAACCTTTCGAGGCGGGCTGGGTAGTCCGCATGGCTCTGGGACCGGACCAGATCCAGACAGACGTGGTTTTTTCCGCTGACGGGCGCGCTCGCGCCTATCGGCTGGTCGGGAATTCATCGAATTGAGGTGAAAGAAATTATGAAACGACTATTGGCGATTGCCGCCGCTCTTCCGATTCTGGCGTTCCTGGCCAGAGCCCAGGACGATAACTCGCAGATCAGGATGATGAAGTTGGACGCCGAGCGCATGGCTGCCCAGGCGAAGATCGTCAGCATTCGTACCGCGGTGATGGGCAAAACTGTGAAAGATGCGCCATACTCCGCGACGGAAATCACCGAAATGAACCAGGTGCTCGCGGACGGAACGCATATTCACAATGAGACGCAAGCCCAGGTCTACCGGGATAGCGAGGGCCGCACGCGGCGGGAAACTCCGGATTCGGTCACGATCTGGGATCCGGTCGCGAAGGTCAGCTACATACTCAACCCGAAGGATCAGACAGCGCGGCAGATGCCGCTGGGGGACGGTGTCTTTTTCTTCGCTCGAAATGGCCAGCCGGGTACGTTCACGATGAAGGTGCCTCCGCCGCTTCCGCCGGACCCTCAGGATATTGCCAAATTCAAGGTTGAAAAGGACATGGTCGAGTCGAAGATGACCACCCGGGCGCTGGTGACTGCAGACGCGGGCGGCGTGGCAGGCACGACCGAACGGATGGCTGTCCTTGCGAAGGACATTGCTCCCGGCACGCCCGAATCGCTGGGAACTCAGAATATCGAAGGCGTCACCGCGCAGGGAACGCGCACCACGTCGACGATTCCGCTCAATGCCATCGGGAACGACCGGCCGCTGCAGATCGTCAACGAACGCTGGTTCTCACCCGATTTGCAGATGGTGGTGCAGAGCCGCTTCTCCGACCCCCGCACCGGCGAGGAAACGTTCCACATGACGAACATCTCGCGCGCCGAGCCCCCGGCCTATCTCTTCCAGGTCCCGGCCGGATACCAGATGCAAAAGTAGCCTGCTAAAAATCAAAAGGGGTTCCCGACCCGGGAACCCCCACCTTTGTTACCAACCTCAGGAACCGGGTTAGACCCGGACCACGTTTTCCGCTTGCAGACCCTTCGGACCCTGCTTGACTTCGAACTCCACTTCCGCGCCTTCGTCGAGCGTGCGATAGCCGTTCGACTGGATCGCCGAAAAATGAACGAATACGTCGTCGCCGCTCGACCGCTGGATGAATCCATAGCCCTTCGCGGCATTAAACCACTTTACTGTGCCTTTTTCCTTCACTTACACTTCTCCTAATTCATTGTTCGTCGTGCTCTTGGGTCCCCCGGGCAAGGAAAGCGGATCTTTCGAGGCTTGCTGCGAAACTTGCGAGGCGCGTACAAACAACTCTTTCCAACTGCGTACGGTATTCTCTCAGATGGCAACTGTATGGTCAAGCACAGGCGAACTTTGAGCGAGGGGAATTTCCTGGAGGGTCTAAAGCGCCGGGCCGGGTCCAACGCCGGTGGGGGGCTGGTCCTGGGAATCGGCGACGACTGTGCCATCTTCCGCCCGCGAGCTGGTGAAGACCTCGTTTTCACCACCGACACGCTGGTCGAAGGCACCCACTTCCTCCGCGGCACCCACCGCGCCGAAGACGCCGGCTGGAACACTCTGGCGCGCGGACTGAGCGATATCGCCGCCATGGGCGCCGTGCCCCGCTTCTGCATGCTTTCGGTCGTGATGGCGCCCTGGTCGGACGACCGCTGGCTGGAGCGCTTCTTCCGCGGCTTTTTGCTATTGGCCGAAAGCGCGCACACCCCGCTCGCGGGCGGAGACCTGTCGCACGGCGACGAGTGGGCGGCCGACGTGGTGGTCTGCGGGGCGGTGAAACGCGGCCAGGCGCTACGCCGTGACGGTGCCCGCGCGGGCGATGGCATCTACGTTTCGGGCACGCTCGGAGCCTCCGCCCTGGGGCTCGCCACCGGCCGCGGCGCAGCCTGGAAGCGCCACCTGCGGCCCGAGCCTCGCCTGGCGTTGGGCCGATACCTACGCGAAAAGATCAAAGCCACGGCGGCCATGGATCTGAGCGACGGTCTTTCGCTCGATCTTCACCGCCTGTGTGCCGCTTCGGGAGTCGCGGCGGAGATCGAGGCGCCCCCGCGCTTTCGCGGCGCGTCGCTCGAACAAGCTCTCCATGGCGGGGAGGACTACGAGTTGCTCTTCACCGCGCCCGCCGCCGCGCGCGTTCCGGCGCGCTTCGAGGGACTCCCGCTTACGCGAATTGGTACCATTCGCAAAGGGACGCCGGGTGAAGTGCGGCTCGGCGGCCTGCCGCTCGCTCCCCTGGGATACGACCACTTTCGCCAGCCATGACTCAGCCCGACCCGTTGCCGATTCTCGACCTGATCGAAGCCTTCCGCCGCTCGAAGACCATGTTCACCGCCGTCTCCATGGGCGTATTCGATCGCCTTCATGACGCGCCTGCGAGCGGCGCGGACCTGGCCGTCGCGCTCGGCGCCGCTACCGGCGCGCTGGGGCGGCTCCTCGATGCCTGCACGGCTCTCGGCCTGCTTGAAAAGCGCGACGGCATCTACCGGAACTCCGCGATCTCCGAAACCTATCTCTGGTCTTCCAGCCCGCGTACGCTCTCCGGCTATATCCGCTATTCGGATGAAGCGCTCTACCCGATGTGGGGCCACCTCGAGGACGCCGTGCGCGAATGCAGCCCACGCTGGAAGCAGACCTTCGGGCTCGACGGTCCCCTCTTCAGCGCCTTCTTTCGCAGCGACGCTGCCATGCGCGATTTTGTCCGCGGCATGCACGGCTTCGGAATGCTCACCTCGCCCAAAGTGGTGGAGGCCTTCGACCTCGGCCGCTTCCACCGCATGGCCGATCTCGGCGGCGCCACCGGCCACCTCACCGCGGCCGCTTGTGAGCGCTATCCCGCGCTGCGCGGCGTGGTATTCGATCTGCCCCAGGCCGCCGTGCTGGCGCGCGAGTACGTGCCGCTCTCATCCGCGGCCGCGCGAATCCAAGTCGCGGAAGGCGATTTCTTCGCAGACGAGCTGCCCGAAGCCGACCTCTATGCGCTCGGCCGCATCCTGCACGATTGGAGCGAGCCGAAGATCGAGCGACTGCTCGGCCGCATCTTCGATCGCCTTCCCGTTGGCGGCGGCCTGCTGATCGCCGAGAAGCTGCTCAACGAAGACGGCGCGGGGCCCGTTCCCGCCGTCATGCAGTCGCTCAACATGCTGATCGTCACCGAAGGCCGCGAGCGTACGCTCAGCGAATACGGCGCGCTCCTCGAACGGGCCGGATTCCGTAGTTACGAGGGCCGGCGCACGGGGGCGTACCTCGACGCCATCCTGGCCGTAAAATAGAAACTTGATTGTCACCACTACGATCAATCCAGCGATTGACCGGATCATCAGCGTCGATCGCCTCGCGTTTGAAGACCGCGCCTACATCAAGTCCAGCCGCGAATCCGCCGGAGGCCGCGGAATCAATGCCTCGAGCGTCATCCATACCTTCGGCGGCAAGACCCTGGCGGTGCTGACATCGGGCGGCGATTCCGGCAAGCGGCTCGAGACGCATCTGAGCGGTTGCGGGTACAAGATTTCGGTCGTGCCGATCCACAACGAAATCCGCACCAACCTCACCATCACGGATAAGCACGGCCTTACCGTGAACCTGAACGAGGCCGGGCCGCTGCTTTCCAAACTGGAACTTGGCCGCATCGAGCGCCTGGTTCGCGGCACACTCGACACCGCGGAATGGTTGATGGTTTGCGGCAGCCTACCGCCGGGCGCCCCGCCTTCGTTCTACGGCAAGCTGCTGGCGATGGCCCGCACGAAGAAAGTGAAAACGCTGCTGCATGCGGGCGGCCAGGAGCTGCGCGAAGGCATCGAGGCACGGCCCACGGTGGTCACGCCCAATCAGCAGGAGGCGGAAAGGCTGCTTGGCCGCACGCTGCTCACTCGCACTCACTATCTCGAAGCCGCCGAGCGCATCCGCACTATGGGGCCGGAATCGGTAGTGCTCTCGCTCGGCAGCCGCGGTGCGGTGGGCGCCTATGCCGACGGCCTGATCGAAGCCCTGCCGCCGGTCATCGACGCCGTCTGCCCGATCGGCGCGGGCGACGCTCTGACCGCGGGCTACGTCTGGGCCATGGCGCGCAAAGCGAACCCCGCCGATGCCTTGCGCTGGGGCGTCTCGGCCGGGACCGCGTCGGCGCGGCTGCCCGGCATGAATTTCGCGAATCTCGAGCAGACCAAAGAGATCTACCGCCAGGTTGAAATCCGGCGCGTCGAATAGCGTGGCTGAAACCGGAGCGCGGCGGCACCAGGGATTCTTCCGTTCGGCCGGCACCGTCTCAGCCTCGGTCGCGGCCAGCCGCCTCACGGGCGTAGTCCGCGAGATGGTGATGGCGCGGTTGTTCGGCGCGGGCGCCACCTACGACGCCTTCCTGCTCGGGATGCGGATCCCGAACCTCGCTCGCAACCTCTTCGCCGAGGGCGCGCTATCCTCGGCCTTCATCCCGATCTTCAGCGACTACCTGGCGCGGAGCGACAAGCGCGACGCTCGCGAACTGTCGAACGTGGTGGCCACCGCGCTCATGCTCATCGTGAGCGTCACTGTGCATAGCGGGAATCGTCTGGACTCCCGAGCTGGTGCACCTGATGGCGCCGGGCTTCGAACAGATTCCGGGGAAGTTCGAGCTGGCGGTTCTGCTCACCCGCATCATGTTCCCGTTCCTGCTGCTGGTCAGCCTGGCGGCGCAGGCCATGGGCGTGTTGAACGCCTGCGACCGGTACGGCGTTCCTGCTCTGGCCTCGATGTTTTTCAACGTCAGCTCGGTGCTGGTGGGTTTGGCAGCCGGCTTTACGATCGGCCGCTCGTTTCACCAGGGGCTGATCGTCTCGATGGCGTTCGGCGTTCTGGCCGGCGGAGTCGCTGCAATTGCTCTGGCAGGCGCCGAGTCTTTACCGCGAAGGCTTTTCGTTTCCGTCCGCGTTTCGATTTCACGCCACCCTGGGCTGCATCCGGCTCGGACGCCTGATGCTGCCGGCGATTCTCGGCAACGCGGCGGTGCAGGTCAACATCATCGTCAACACGCACCTGGCGTCGCAGATCACGGATGCGGCCGGCCACGTCCTCAACGGCCCGGTGAGCTGGCTGAACTACGCGTTCCGATTCCTGCAGCTTCCGCTGGGGCTGTTCGGCGTGGCGATCGCCTCGGCCACTCTGCCCGCGATTTCGCGCAGCGTGGTGGCCGATCGTATGGACGAATTCCGCGACGGCGCTGGCGAGGTCGCTCGGCACCGTGCTGCTGCTGACGATTCCGTCCTCGGTGGGGCTGGCGGTTCTGGGCGAGAGCATGATCGGCGCCATCTACCAGTGGGGCAGGTTCAGCGCTGCCGACACGCATCAGACCGCGGTGGCGCTGACCTGGTACAGCGCTGGGCCTGGCGGGATATTCGGCTGATCAAAGTACTGGCGCCGGCCTTCTATGCGCTGGGCGATGCGCGTACCCCGGTGCTGGTGAGCCTGGCTCGATCGCGCTGAATGCGGGGCTCGCGGTAGCGCTGGTGCGTTACGCCGGGATGGGACACGCGGGGCTCGCGCTTTCCACGTCGGTGGTGGCGCTGGCGGGCGGCGCGGGTCTCTTCTGGCTGCTGCAGGAGCCGGATCCGCGGGCTGCACGGGCGGCGTCTGGCGTCGAGCGCCTCGCGGATCGGGCTGGCCGCCTGCGTGATGGGCGTCGCCTGCTGGGCGGTCGAGCCGTGGTTTCCACCAGATCCTGGGCTTCGGAAAGCTGGCGCAGTTGACGGATGTGGCGGTTTCCGTGCCTCTCGGCGCCGCCGTGTTCTACGGAGTGGCCTCGGCGCTCAACGGTGCCCGAACTGGAGGCCATCCGTGACGCATGCTACACTGCGTTTAAGAATGCTCCCCGACCTGAAACTGGTGATCCGCCTGCAAGAGATCGATCTCCGGCTTGCGGAGCTCACCCGTGAAATCTCCGCTCTTCCCGTTCACATCGCGCAAATCGAGAAGAAATTGGTATCCCACGAGCGCAAGCTCGAAGCCGACCGCGCCGCTCTTTCCGCCAACCAGAAAGAGCGAAAGAAGTGCGAGGGCGACATCCAGCTTCAGGAGCAGAAGATCTCCAAGCTGAAGGACCAGATGCTGCAGGCCAAGACCAACGACCAGTATCGGGCCTTCCAGAACGAGATCGATTTCTGCCAGAAGGAAATCCGCAAGGCCGAGGATCGGATTCTGGAGCTGATGACGGAATCGGAGCCGCTCGACAAGAACGTCAAGGCTGCCGAAGCCGCGCTCAAAGCCGAAAAGGCGCAGGTGGACGCCGAGAAGCAGCAGGCCCGCGATCGCACCGCCACCACCGAGAAAGCAGCGGCCGAGCTCACGGCCGAACGCGCCGGCGTCGTCAAGGACGTCACGCCTCCCACGTATCAGCGGTACGAGCGGGTGCGTAAGGCGCGGCGCGGAATCGGCGTTGCCGAGGCTTTCGAAGGCCGCTGCAGCGCCTGCAACATGGCAATGCGGCTGCAATTTTTCCAGGACCTGAAGAAGGGCGACCAGATCATGGCCTGCGAGAGCTGCCAGCGGATCCTGTACTACAACCCGCCGGCCTCCGTCGAAGACCTCGCCGGCGAACCGGCTCCCGCCGTCCGAGAATAGGACCGGTCACCTCCCAGGCCCCGAGGGCCTGGCCTACCAGGGCTTCTCCGTCTTCCATCGGCCTCGCGTGAAATCCGGGAACTTTACCGGCATGCTTCCTCCCGCTACCGATTGCTCGCTCAGCGGGCCCGGCGCGCTCCAGGCCGCGGCATCGTAGACGTCGATATCCGGCGCCGTACCGTTCTTCATCGCCTGCACCAGCCGGTAGGCCATCACGTAATCCATGCCGCCGTGGCCGCCCATCTCGCTCGCCATGTCGCCGATCTTCTTCCAGAAGCGGTGCTCGTACTTCGTCTTTGTACGGGTCGAGCGGCCCGAACTCTTCGCTCCGCCGCGCCATCGATGTAGATCGCGCGGCGGATAGTCGCGGAAGATGCCCTTGGTGCCGGCGATCAGGTTGATGCGGTCGTAGGGCTGCGGGCTCGATGACGTTGTGCTCCAGCTCGATCACGCGGCCCCTTGGCGGTGCGGATCAGGCTGACGTTGAAGTCGCCTTCCTTGTAGACTTCCTTCTGGCGCGGATCGTCGGCCGGGAGGTGCTCTTTGCGGTAGCGCCTGCAGCGACGGCGGAAAGCGAACTCATCGAGACCATGTGTCGAAGCGGTCGCCGCGGTTGATGTCCATGTAGTGCGCCACCGGACCGAGTCCGTGCGTGGGGTAGAGGTTGCCGTTGCGGTTCAGGTGCTCGAAGCGGCGCCACAGGCCTTCGCCCTGTTCGAGAACAGCATCGCTGCGCAGGTCGTGGTTGTAGGCGCAGCCGCCGTGGGTCAGCTCGCCGAACAGGCCGGCCCGCACCATGTTCAGCACCATCATTTCGTTGTAGCCGTAGCAGCAGTTTTCGAGCTGGATGCAGTGGCGCTGCGGTCGCCTCGGACGTGTTCACCATGTCCCAGCATTCCTGCATCGTGCGCGCGGCGGGCACTTCGATGGCCACGTGCTTGCCCTGCTTCATGGCCGCCACCGCCATGGGGACGTGCCAGACCCAGGGCGTGGCGACCACCACCAGGTCGATATCGTCGCGCGCCACCAGCTTTTCGAAGGCGTGGTCGCCTCGGTATGGAAAGCGGGGGCGTTGGGCAGCTTCCCGGCGCTGTCCAGCTCGGCCTTCGTCTGCTGCACTTTTCCTGCACCATGTCGCACAGCGCGGTGATCTGCACTTCCGGCATCGCCGAGAAGTTCTCGATCAGCGAATTGCCGCGCCCGCCGGTGCCGATGAAGCCGATCCGCACCGTGTCCCTGGGCTCGAACTTCAGATCCCGCCACGCTTCGCTTGCGGCGGAGCGGCCTCCGCCAGGGTCGCGCCGGCAGCCGCCAGCGTGCGCCATCCGCAGCAGATCGCGCCGCGACGTGTTTGAAAAATCCATACCTACTTCCAGAGACGCCGGATCACCGAAACCAGAATCCCGGCTGACCGCGAAACACCGCCAGCAGCGCCGTGGCATAGCCCGTGCGCCCGTAAAGAAAATTGCCCACCGCAAACAGCGCCGACCAGATCATGATGCAGCCGGTGAACCAGCCGAGCAGCGCCAGCGGGATGTTGTCCGCTGGCTCGCGACTTCGGCGTCGGAAATGCCGGCCTTCGCCCGAATCGTGCCGCCAGCCCGGCCCGAACGGGCGCACCTTCCGAAAGAACTTGATCAACGCCGCCTCGTCGGTCTGCGGACCGAGGTACGCCGTCAGCATCCAGCAGACGGTGGTGATGCGCGATGCCGATCAGTCAACTGCTGCGCGCTCCGCCGGCGCCGTGCCCTGCCTCGTCATGACCAGGAAGACTGCCGACACCAGGAACGAACTGACCATGGCCACGATTTCGCACCACGCCGTGACACGCCACCAGAACCAGCGCACCAGGTAGAGCAGGCCGGTGCCCGCGCCCACCTGCAGCATGATGTTGAAGCGTCCTGCGCCGTGTCGAGCGCAAAGACCAGCGAAGAAGAGCCACAAAAAGCATGACCGTGGCGACGCGCCCGGCCCTCACGTAGTGCTGCTCGGTCGCGCCCGTGTTGATGAAGCGGCGGTAGAAATCGTGCACCAGGTAGGAGGCGCCCCAGTTGAGGTGCGTCAGGATGGTGGACGAATTGGCCGCGATCAGGCCGCCCAGCATCAGTCCCATCCAGCCCACGGGCAGGAAGCGCAGCA
The DNA here is from genome assembly GCA_963796675.1 of Terriglobia bacterium. Lineage (GTDB taxonomy): Bacteria > Acidobacteriota > Terriglobia > Bryobacterales > Bryobacteraceae > CAWCDJ01. The sequence continues at coordinate 483,718 of CAWCMS010000001.1, read as the reverse complement.
TCGCCGGGAAGGCGATGTCGTGGCCGATCAGCTTCGGGTCGAGATGGGGAAACGCCTTCTGAATGTCGGACAGCTGCGGGTAGATAATCAGCGAGGCCAGGCCGACCAGGATCCACGGCCAGGGCCGCAGCACGTAGTGCGCGACGTTGAAGAACAGCGTGCCGCCGAGCGCATCCTTTTCGGATTTCGAGGCCAGCATGCGCTGCGCGATGTAGCTGCCGCCGCCGGGCTCCGCGCCCGGATACCAGATGGCCCACCACTGCACGGCGATGGGCATGATGAAGACCGCCACCGCGAGGTCCCAGTTATTGCTGAAGTCGGGCAGCATGTTCAGGTAGTTCAGCCCGCCGCGGACCGTGCATCTGCGGAGAGCTTGGCCACCAGCCCGCTCAGGCCGCCGACCTGCGGCAGGGTGACCGCGAAATACGCCGCCGCGATCACCGCCGACATCTTGATGAAGAACTGCATCATGTCGATCACCAGCACGCCCCACAGTCCGGAGTGGGCGGCGAACACCACGTTCAGCAGGCCCACGGCGAGCAGCGTCTGCCAGCGTTCGAAGCCGAACAGCACGGCCGCGATCTTGCACGCCGCCAGGTTGACCGTGGCCATGATGATGCAGTTGAAGAAGCAGCCCCAGGTAGACCGCGCGGAAGCCGCGCACCGCGCTGGCGGCTTTGCCGGAGTAGCGCAGCTCGTAGAATTCCAGGTCGGTCAGCACGCCGGAGCGGCGCCACAGGCGCGCGTAGAAAAATACCGTGGACACGCCGGTGAGGGTGAAGGCCCACCATTGCCAGTTGCCGGCCACGCCTTGCGTGCGCACGAAGTTCGCCACCAGGTTCGGCGTATCGCTGGAAAAGGTGGTGGCCACCATGGAGAGGCCCGCCAGCCACCAGGGCACCGAGCGGCCCGAGGCGAAGAACTCCGCCGTGCTCTTTCCCGAGCGCTTTCCGAAGAACAGCGCCGGAACGAAACAGATGGCGACCGCGACAAACGCGATGATCCAGTCGAGTGCGTGAAGCTGCATAGGTTCACATTAACGGTTCCGCGTACAGGTGCGCCGGCCGAGGGTTCGGCGCATCGATTAGAAGCGGGCGATCCAGCCCGCCGCGAACGTTTCGCGAGCTCGCGAGCGGCGCGCGAAGACCACCGCGCAGCCGCCGAAGCCGGCGCCGGTGAGGCGCGCGCCCGCGGCGCCCGCATCCATGGCGCATCCACCAGGCGGTCCAGCGCGGGGCAACTGACTTGCAGGCGGTCGCGCAGGCTGGCGTGCGATTCGAGCAGCAGCCGGCCGAAGCGCGCCGGCGTCGCCGCGTCTTCATGGCGCCACGGCGGCTCGCACGCGGACGGCCTCGGTGGCGACGTGCAGGAAGGCGTCGCGCTCCTCGCTCGCATTCGAGGCGCGCCGCCATCTCCGGAGTGCGCCTGCGCGGTACGGATGCCAGCCCCAGCCGGTGCCAGCGCCGCGGAGCCGGCCGTGCGCCGCGCGTTGTATCCTTCCCGCGCGGGCCCGGACTTTCTCGGCGCGTGACTCCGCTGTGGGCGACCAGAAATCGCCCAATCCGCGGGCACCGGGATGTGGCGCACCGCCAGCGGCTCGAATCCGATCAGCGAGGCGCAGCCCGGCGCGCGAAGCAAGCGACGCCGCGTGATCCATGCCGCCGCCGCGCGTGCCGACGAACTGCTCGCCCTCGGGCAGGACCTCCATCAGTTCCTCGAAAGCCGGTTGTATCCGTTGGCGCGCAGCAGCGCCAGGGTGAATGCCACGATCAGCGCGGAAGAAGACGAGAGCCCCGCGGCCGGAGGCAGGTCGGAGACGATGGCGGCATCGATGCCGCAACCCAGTCCCCATTTGCCGCTGACCGCCTGCGCGGCGGCGCGCAGATAGTTCTCCCAATCGCCGCGGCCACGGCGCTCGAGGCCGGCGGTCCACTCGAATTCGCGGATTCCATATCCGGCGTCGCTGACGGCGCGAATGCGGCGGTCGTCTCGCGCCGCCAGGCCATCCGGATGCGGCGGCCGAGCGCCATCGGCAGCACCGGCAGCCCGTGATAATCGATATGTTCGCCGATCAGGTTGACGCGGCCCGGCGCGCTTACAGTGCCGATTTCACCCGAGCCGCCGAACGTACCCCGAAGCAGTTCGACCGGTTCGCCAATCCCTGCGGTCTCCGTCACTCACGTCACAATAGCATTACGCTCGCCTTCGGAGGGAAAATAGCAGGCTATGAAGTGCATTTCCGCCGCGCTGGTCTTCGCCGCAGCCGCCGCTGCCGCGCAAATCCCTTCTCCCGCTCTCCTGGTGCTGAACAAGGAAGGCACGCTGGCCATGGTCGACCCCGCCACCAAAAAGGTGATCGGCGTGGTGCGGACCGGCGAATCGCCGCACGAGGTGGTGGCTTCGAGCGACGGCAAACTGGCCTTTGTTTCCAACTACGGCACCGGCTCCGAGCCGGGCAGCACGATCTCGGTGATCGACCTCCCGGCGCAAAAGGAGCTCCGCCGGTTGGACCTGGGCTCGCTGCGGCGCCCGCACGGGCTGGCATTCTCCGGAGGGAAGCTCTACTTCACCGCCGAGGCCAACAAGATCATCGGACGGTACGACCCGGCCACGAACCAGATCGACTGGCTGCTCGGCACCGGGCAGAACACCACCCACATGGTGGAGCTATCGAAGGACGGCCGCCTCATCTTCACTGCCAATATCGGCTCCGACAGTATCTCGGTGATCGAGCCGGCCGGCGTCATGAACTGGAACCAGACGGTCATTCCGGTAGGCAAAGGGCCGGAGGGCTTCGATATCACGCCCGATGGAACCCAGCTTTGGGCCGCCAACTCGCGCAGCGGCAACGTCTCGGTGATCGATATTGCGACCAGGCGCGTCGTCCACACCTTCAGCGTGCAGACCAAACGCTCCAACCGTCTGAAGTTCACGCCCGATGGCCGGCTGGTGCTGATCAGCGATCTCGATGCCGGAGAGTTGTTGATTCTGGAGCGGGACACGCGCAAAGAGCTGAAGCGGATGAAACTTGGCAAGCAACTGGCCGGCATCCTGATCACTCCGGACGGTGCGAAGGCCTACGTGGCCGTCACCGGAGACGACAATGTCGCCGTGATCGACCTGAAAACACTGGAGTTGGCCGACCGCATCCAGACCGGAACCGGCCCCGACGGCATGGCGTGGATCCAGTAGTCGAGAAGTAGGTCTGATTAGCCCTTATTGGCTATTGACGTAACCTTTTCGGATATCCGCGTCGCCCTCTCTATTGCGATCTTAGTTTTAGTTCGCAATTCTCAGGAGAATTCAACATCATCATGAAGAAGTGGTTTTCTGTTGCCGTACTCGTTGTGTCCAGCTTGGGGGTTCTCAGCGCGAAGAGCTACCAAATTAACTTGTCCAATCCCGCAAAGGTCGGGACCCTGCAGTTGAAGGCCGGTCAGTACAGCGTCAAAGTGGATGGCGCGAACGCTGTTTTTACCGATGACCACAACAAGTCCTACAAGATTCCGGTCAAAGTCGGAAAGTCCGAGAAGAAATTCGACGGCACCCGCGTCGAATCCGTCAAGGATGGCAACGCCGATCGCGTGAACGCCATCGACCTCGGCGGTTCCGACACGGTCCTCGGTTTCTAGTCCTTCCCCCTAGCAACCCCTACCGAGGGGCAGCGGATTTCCCACTGCCCCTCGGGTACCTGCCATACAATAAGCTGCATGCGGATCACGCTTGCGCTTTTCTTTTCGGCCGCCGCGTTCGCGCAGCAGGCGGTACCTCCTCAGATTCCATGGAATCTTCGAAGCATTTACCAGTTGGTGAACGACTACGGCAATCTGGCGCGATATGCCGGCGACAATGAGAAATTGCAGCTTCCCGCTCCCGGCGAGGAGCGCGTTGTCTTTATGGGCGACTCCATCACCGACGGATGGGGACGTGGCAATAACGGCAGCACCTTCTTCCCCGGCAAGCCCTATGTCAACCGCGGCATCAGCGGGCAGGTCACCGCGCAGATGCTGCTGCGATTCTATCCCGATGTGATCGCCCTGAAGCCCAAGGCCGTCCTGATTCTCGCCGGCACCAACGACATCGGCGGCAATATCGGGCCGGTGCCGCTTACAACCATCGAAAACAATCTGATGGCCATGACCGACATGGCGCGGGCCAACGGAATCAAGGTGATTCTGGCGTCGTTGACCCCGGTGTGCGACTACCACCGTCCGCAGACGGCGGCGCGGCCTCCGGCCGAGATCAACGCGCTCAACCGCTGGATCAAGGACTATACCGAGAAGAATCACCTGGTCTACCTCGATTACTTCTCTTCCACTGTCGACAACAAAGGCTTCTTCAAAGCCGAAATCACCGACGACGGGCTGCACCCCAACGCCGCTGGTTATAGAATCATGGGGCCGCTGGCCGAGAAAGCGATCGGCGAGGCTTTGGGCAAATAATCCGAGGAGCCGAACGATGAAAGACCGAAGAACCTTCTTGAACCAACTGCTGGCGGGGAGTGGTGCGGCAGCGATGGCCGCGCCCCTGGCGCAGGCGCAATCGGGCCCGCGTTCCGCCGCCTCCGAATTCGCGTTTCTGCCCCGCTACGCGCGGGCCCAGAACTACAAGTCGCTGAAGCAAGGCAGCTGGGACCGCACCGGCGGCAACCGCGATTCCTGGAACATCGCGCCGGGCGCCACCCACGAAGTATTCAATGCCGAAGGTCCCGGCATCATCACGCACATCTGGTTCACGATCGCGGCGCGCGGCGGCGACCATCTGAAAGAGCTGGTGCTGCGCGGCTACTGGGACGGCAACGACAAACCGAGCGTCGAAGCGCCCATCGGCGACTTCTTCGGCCTGAATCTGAACTCGTATTTCCACTACCAGTCGGAATACCTGGCTTGCTCGCCGGGCAAGTCGCTGAACTGCTATTTCGCCATGCCGTACCGGCGTGCGGCGCGCTTCACCGTCACCAACGAGGGCAAGCAGGAGGTCGGGTCGTTCTATTCGAACATCGACTACATGACGGTTCCGGCGCTTCCCGACGATATCGTCTACTTCCACGCGCAATACCGCCAGGCGACGCCCTGCGTGCCGGTCGAATCACAGGGGCCGAAATTGAATCTCGATGGCCAGAAGAACTATGTGTTCGTGGAGATCGCGCGGCCGCGGACACCTGATGGGCGTGACGCTCGGCGTGCTGCAGAATGCCAACGGCTGGTGGGGCGAAGGCGACGAGATGATCTTCGTCGATGACGAATCGAAGCCGCTCATCACCGGAACGGGCTCGGAAGATTACTTCCTCGGCAGTTGGGATTTCGGCGGCCGCGACGGCGCGGTGCCATTCGCGCATTCCATATGTACGGCGCCCCGCTGATCGTCAACGCCGAGCGCACCGGCGGCCGCTATTGCTGCTACCGCTGGCATGGCGACAATCCGGTGACCTACGAAAAATACTGAAGCACACGATCGAGCACGGCCATGCCAACGATCGCGGCGATAACTTCTTCTCGGTGGCGTACTGGTATCAGACCACGCCGTTTACGGATTTCCCGGCGCTGCCATCCGTGACAGCTCGCATCCCGATCGTGAAGACGGCAGGGTAGGCTTTCCGAATCGTGCGTGGTGGTCCAGGTAGCGCGGGCCGGCATCCAGTAATGAGAGAGCCGCCGCGCTGCCGCGCGCCTGGGCAGGCCGGGGAGGCCGAGGCAGGCTTGGGGTGAAATCGCCATGGCTCTTTCGGGCCATATCGTGATAGCATTCACGGAGCCAGAGAGGGCGTGCCGTGACCCCCTCTGGAGACAGGAAGCCGCCGTGCCGTCGGGATTGCCCCTTGATCGAACTACTCCCTCCGCGGAGCCTTCGCATCCGCGGGAAGATTTGAGCCGCAGGTCGCTGCTACTTGCCGGGTCCACCCTTTTGAGCGCCACCGCGCTTTCGTATGCGCGCGTTCCCGGCGCCAACGACCGAATACAGCTAGGCCACATCGGAATCGGGAATCGGGGCCGCGAACTGGCATCGGTCGTGGCCGGGCTGAAATCGGTCCACAACGTCGAAATGGCCGCCGTTTGCGACCTCTGGAAGGTCAATCGCGAGCGCGCCGTCCGCACGGCCGCGGACGAGTATGGACGCCCGCCCCTTTCGCTCCAATACGTGGAAGATCTGCTGGCTGCCAAGGAGATCGACGCGGTCATCATCTCGACCGCCGATTTCCAGCACGCTCCGCTGCTGCGCCTGGCCGCCGAAGCCGGCAAGGACGCGTATTGCGAAAAGCCGATGGCGACCACCCTGGAGGACGCCAAGGCCGCGCGAGATGCCGTCCGGTCGCACAATCGCGTCGTACAGATCGGCACGCAGCATCGCAGCGAGCCGTACCAGGCGGCGGTCCACAAGCTCATCGAGCAGGGTGCACTCGGGCGTATCAGCAAGGTCGAAATCGTTTGGAACTACCACGGGCCGCGCTGGCGAGGACGTCCCGAGGTCCATGAGATCCGCGAACAGGACACCGACTGGCGCAAATGGCTGCTCGATCATCCCTACCGGCCCTTCGATCCGCGCGCCTACTTCGAGTTCCGGCTCTACCGCGAATTTTCGAACGGCATCCCCGACCAGTGGATGAGCCATGCAATCGACATGGTTCACTACCTCACGGGAGATCCGTTCCCGCACTCGGCAGTAGCCCATGGCGGCGTCTTCGCCTGGCGCGACGGCCGCGAAAATCCAGATACCTTTCAGGCGCTGCTCGACTATCCCAAGGGCTTCCTGGTCAGCTACTCCACCAGCTTCGGCAACGATTCCGACAGCTTCACCCGCATCATGGGCGACCGAGGGACGCTGGTCAACTACGGCGGGGAAGGCAGCCGGCGGTGGAAGTTCATCGAGGAGAAGGGCAACCACGAGAGTAATCCGTTCCTCCACCGTTCCGGCCATCTCATCAAGCTCGATGAGTCGGAACGGCGCAGCATGTCGTGGTCGCAGAAGTTGTTTGCGGGAGCGATCGAGAAAACCTACGGCCCGTTGCCGTTCAGTTCCGACTCCAATCCCTGCCACATGCACAACTGGCTGGAATGCCTGCGCACGCGCAAGCAGCCCAATGCCTCGGTGGAGTGCGGCCTTGCGCAATCGGTGGCCGCGATCATGGCGTCGCGCGGCCAACGGGAAGGCAAGAAGTTCTACTGGGATGCGCCATCCGAGTCTATTGTCGAGCAGCCCGGCAAGTGTGTGGTCTCATGAGCCTGCTGTTCGTCCTCGCATTCACGCTGTCGATCGCCGCAGCCTCCGCCTTCGCCCAGCAGAGCACTGACTTTTTCACCGCTTCCGAGCGCTGGACCAATTACCTCCACCGGACCTACGACCCGTCGCGACTCGCGATTCAGGCGGCCGATAGCGCGATGGATCACGCCATGCGCGACCCTGCCTGCTGGGACTACACAGCTCAATCGTATGGAATGCGCTACGCGCGGTCGATGGGCCGCCGCATGATCCGGAACACCGCGGAACTGGCCGGCGGACTGCTGACGGGCGAGGACTTACGCTATCGTCCGTCTTCCTCGCACCACATAGCGGATCGCGCCTGGAATGCGCTGCGGTCCGCGGTGACGGCCCGGATGCCGGACGGTACCAGGCGCCCCGCCTATACCCGCTTCTTTGCCTCCACGGTGACCGACCTGACGACGGCGCACTGGGTCAACGACCCGATTCAGCCGGGCTGGCTGGCCCAGTCGTTGGCATGGTCCGTGGTCGGTCAGGCCGAGACCAATCTGCTCGACGAATTTCAGCCTGACCTTCGCCGTATCGGCATGGGCCTTTGGAAACGGGTCCGGGGATCGGGCCACTAGAGCGGAAACATCTTCTTCAGCTCTTCCCGCGAGGGCTGGCGGCCGTATTCGCACAGCTCGTACGCCTGGGCGTACTTCACTTTGCGCCCGCGCTCCTCGCCGTAGAACTTCACCAGCGTGTCGCGGGACTGATCCGCGTACCCGGCATAGCGCGCCGCCAGCTCCCGGCGGCATTCCGCGTCCCGGCGCTGCCGGCCGGCCGGATCATTCGGATACAGCCCCTCGTACCCGTTGGCGCCTCCCTCCTGGATTTGCGATTTCATCACCAGCAGGGCGTCGAGCGTCGGCTCGATCACGTCGTCGATCGAGACCGCCACATCGGCTTGAAACGCGTTCGGCTTGCGGAAGTGGTCCGGCGAGTAGAGGAACACCGGGTTCTTCTTGAGGAACGGCGTATCCGGGCAGAAGAACGGCACGGTCACCATGTACGCCGAATCCTGCACCAGAATCGAGGTGTAGCGATGGTCCGGATGGTAATCGTTGGGCCGGTTGGTGATCACGATATCGGCATTCCATTGGCGGATCAGCCGCGTGATCATGCGCCGGTTTTCGAGCGTCGGCAGAATCTCGCCGTCGTGGATGTCGAGCACTTCGGTCGACGCGCCGAGCTGCCGGTCGACCTCGGTGACCTCGGTCTTGCGCCGTGCCGCCAGCGGTCCGCCCGCCATCTGCCAGTGGCCGACATCGCCGTTAGTGGCCGATACCAGCAGTACATGGGCTCCCATCTGTTTCGCCCACTTCATCACCACTCCCGCCCCGCGATACTCCGCATCATCGGGGTGCGCTCCGAAGATGATGATCCGCAACTTGCCGTCGTTGGCAGGCTGCGTCTGCGATTGCGCCTGCACGCGTGGGCCGGTTGCCGTCCTCGCCAGGATACCCAGGACGCAGGCCGCTACCAGGGCCAGCACTCCGATTTGCCGTTTCATATCACTTCCTCCATTCCCGTGCGCCGAAGACGCGTCCAGGCTAGCATAGATATTTCAGTGCCACGCCGCAAGCCATCCCCTGATGTCTGGATTTGCCTTCTCCTCCTCGCCGCGACTCTCGCCGTCTACGCCCAGACCGCGGCCGCGCGCGACAGCCTGGCGCGCGTCTCCGCCGAAATGCATGCTCAATCGGGAAAGTCCAGGGAGGCGGTGCGGGAATTCGAGGAGGCCCTGCGCCTGCAGCCGGAAGAATAATTTGGGAGTGGTGTTCTCGCAGATTCCGGGCCGCGAATCCGAAGCCGCCGCCCAATTCCGCGAAGCTTTGCGCATCCGCCCGGACTACGAGGAGGCGCGTTACAACCTGTAACCGGCTCTTCACGGCCGCGGCCCCGATGCTTCGGAGCCGCGGCCGTAAGAGAGCCGCCAGCGCTCAGAACGTGATCTTCGCGCCCAACTGCAACGCCCTGCCTCCGCCCGTTCCGTTCACGCCGGTACCGCTACCGACCGTTCCGGTGACGTAGCCGAAGCTGGAGTTCGTCAGCGAGCCCTGCGGGTTGCTGAACTGCGGAGTATTGGTGAAATTGAACGTCTCAGCGCGCAGCTCCATGCCGAGCCGCTCGGTGATGTTGAATTTCTTCGAAAGAGACAGGTTCAGTCCGAACAGGCCCGGACCGCTCAGGATGTTGCGCCCGGTCGTTCCGAACCGCACGCCCGTCGGCTGTGCGAAGCTCGACGTGCTGAACCACAGGTTGCCCGTGTTGATCCCGTGCTGGATCGTGACCGGCGCCACCTGGTCGGCCGTCTGCGTTTCGCCCGGCGTGTTCAAGCTGCTGCCGCTGGCGCTGATGTAGAACGGCGTCCCCGTCGTCAGGCTCAGCACGCCGCTCAACTGCCAGTTACCGAGGACGTAGGAGGCCGGCCCGGAACGCAGCCATTTCTCTCCCTTGCCCCAGGGCAACTGGTAAACATAGCTCTGTGTGAAGCTCAGGGTTCGGTCGAAATCCGCGCGCGCGTAGCTGCGCCGCTGGTCGATCAGCCACAGGAGGTTGCCGTCGTCACCGGTCTGGTAGTTCATCGCCTTCTGCCAGGCAAAGGCGGTGGTCACCGTGAAGTCGCTGAAGCGCCGGTCGATCTTCGCCTGCAACCCGTTGTAGCTGGAAGAGTATCCCGCCCATCGCAGAGTGGCGCCCGCCGACTTGCCGTAGGCAGCGTAGAGCGGTTCGCTCGCCGTGCCCCCTCCCAGCGGTCCGCTGAACGGATTGTTCAGGTTGACGTTAGCCACCGTGTCCACACCGTGAACTCCCACGTACGCCAGGTCGAGAGCCCAGTGCGCCGGCAGCGCCCGCTGCACTGCGAAGTTCCAAGTTTCCGTGTAGGGGTTCTTAAAGTTCAGGTTGATCACATCGAAGGCCTGGCTGATGAGGGAACCGGTAGCCGGGATGATCCCGTTCGATGGGATCGCAACGGGCACCGGAGCCGGGAACCCGCTCTGGAAGGTCGCAGGCTGCCCGTTCGACAACAGCGCCGTCGCATAACCGTCGCCCACGTTGCCGTAGTAATTGTTGGAGCGCACCGGGTAGTTGTAGGCGTACGTGTTGTCCGGGAACGGCGTGTAGCTGGTGCCGAAGCCGGCGCGAATCACGGTCTTATCGGTCAGGCGGTAGGCCAAACCGATGCGTGGCGCGAAATCGCCGTAATGCGTCTTCATCCCCAGGTTCATTGGATTTCCGCCTACGCCTGCCAGCACGAGCGTGTTGTTGGTGTAGTCGTAATTGGAGAAGGCGCCCGCGAAGGCCGGCGTCGCCGGCGGGTAGAACTCCCAGCGCACGCCGAGGTTCAGGGTCAGCTTGGGCGATACCTGCCAGTTGTCGCCCACGAAGCCGAAGAACTCCCACTGGCGGTAGGCCGGGAAGTAGGAGGCGAGGTCGCGGCCGATGTAGTCCGGTACGTCCAGCAGAAAGCTCGCCATGTCATTAGCGACCCCCACCGGCGTCAGCGGATTGCAGCTCGTGGCCAGGCCGTTCGAGCCGATCGCCGTCGGACTGCACGCCGCCGTCTGGTAGTGGTTGAAGTCGATGATCCCGCGCGGGCTGTAGGTCTGCCCTTGCAGCAGGTCATCGCGGAGCCGCTTCAGATCCACTCCCCACTTGATGGTGTGATTCCCCTTCGTCTTCGTCCAGGTGTTTACCACGTCGACATTGGCTTCGGCGCGAATCCAAGGCAAGCTGGCCGAATAGCCGACGACGGGATTGGAGAAGCCGTCGTTGATGTTGATTCCCACCATCCCGCTCGTAAACGAGTCGAGGTTCACACCGGGAATGCCGAGGTTCGTGGAGTCATTCGTTCCGTAGTCGGATGGCAGGGCCTCGTTGTGATAGTGCGAAACCGCGATGCGTAGTTCCGCCACGAGCGTCGGGGACATGATCCGGTCGTAGTTGATGCCGCCCACGTAGGTCCTCTGAAAGCCGGTCCCCATGAACGCGCCGCCCGGGCCGTCGCCGCCCGCCATGCCGAACAGCGGCGCCTGGAAGATCACCGGCTTGGAGTAGCTGAAACGCCCGGTCAAGCGGTCCTTATCGCTCAAGTTGTAGTCGAGCTTGACATCGAACGAATCCACCGTCCGGGTGAACGGCAGCAGCCCGAAGTAGTTGTTGGTGGGCGCCGAGAGCTTGAAGGTTTCATTGGTGCCCGGCACCAGCCCCATGATCTTCGCCGAGACCGGATTGATGCGGCTCGCCGGAATCATGTTGCCGGCGAACGGAGTGCGCCCCGTCCCGTCCAGCGGATTGCCGGTCGAAGGATCGTAGATGGTCTGCGCGGCGCCGCTCAGGTCACCCGTGCGCCACTGGTTCGGCGGAATGGTTACCAGGTTCGTGTTGGCCTCATGATCCATCGTCCGCAGGTAATCGCCGAAGTAGAATAGCTTGTTCTTCTTGATCGCTCCGCCAATGTTCCCGCCCACGTAGTTGTAGGCCAAGTGGCCCACCGAAGGATTGAAGAAAGCGCGCGCGTTGAAAGCGCTGTTCTGCAGGAACTCATACACAGCACCATGCATGTCGTTGGTGCCCGACTTCAGCAGTACGTTCACCACCGCGCCCGAAGCGCGTCCCATTTCCGGGTCGTGATTCGTAAGCGAAACGTCTACGGTTTGTATAGCTTCGATGGGCGGAATGTAAATCTGCAGCAGGCCAGTGCGCTCGTTATCGTCCGACCCTTCAATCATGAAGTTGTTCCCCATGCGCATCTGCCCGTTGACTTCCGTCTGCAGCGAGCTGGACGCGTTGAAGAATTGCGAATGCTGCTCCTGAACCGGAGCCACGCCAGGCGCCAGGTTGAGCAGAGTCTGAAAGTTACGGTTGGAACCGATCAACGGCACATTAGCCAGCACCTGGCGTTCGATCTTCTCCGTCGTTGAAGCGCTGTCCGTCTGCAGAATCGCGGCGTTGGCAGTGACTTCCACCGTCTCGGTGACGCTGCCCGGCTGCAGTTTGACGTCGATACGCGTGCTGGTATCCACCAGCAGCGAAATGTTGGTCCGGGACTCTTTTTTGAACCCGGTGGCTTCTACCGCTACGGAATAAATTCCGGGCGACAGGTTGGGAACCGTCCAGTTCCCACTGTCATTGGTTTGCACCGCGTGAATTACGCCGGTTTGCGTTTCCGTTACCGTTACTTTGGCTTTGGTGACGACACCGCCGCTGACGTCAGTGACGGTGCCCAGCAATGTGGCGTTCACCGTCTGCCCCCAAGCTGCGCCTACGCACCCTATTGCAAGGCACAACAAAACTACGATCTTACGTAGATCACTCATTTTCATCCCCTAAAAAAGCTTTCAGACCCGATGTTGCGAAACAACCTAACCGTCGGAGATTATATATCAGAGAATCGCGGAATAATAGCCCATGAGGTTCTTACCCACTATCCTGTTTACCTCTGTCTCTATGGCCCAGGCACTCCATCCTTCCATGCTGACCAGCACCGGCTGGCTGGCCTCCCACCTAGGCGACGACTCCGTCGTTATCCTGCACACGGGTACCCCGCAGGACTACGCGGCAGGGCATATCCCGGGCGCGCGCCTGATAACTCTTCCGGATATCTCGATCACCGATGAGCAGGGATTGCGGCTGCAGCTTCCGCCGGTGGCAACTCTCGAACGGGCTTTCGCCCGCCTCGGAATCACGGACCGCTCCCGAATCGTGGTCTACGCCGGAAACGACTCCGTCCAGTCCGCCACCCGCGTCTGGTTTACGTTGGATTATCTGGGGTTAGGAGATCGCGCCTCGTTGCTCGATGGCGGGTTGGCGCTTTGGCGCGCCGAGGGCCGGGAGCTTTCCGCGGGCGCCCCTGCAGCGGCTGAAGGTTCGTTCACACCGCACCCCGCGCCTGCGCGCGTAGTGACCGCCGATTGGGTCAATAGCCATCTGCACGATCCCGGGATTCAGCTCCTGGATGCCCGCACGCCCGAGTTTTATACCGGTGCCAGTGCCGGCAGCATGCCTCGTGCCGGCCACATTCCCGGGGCGCGCAGCGTCCCATTTCCGACGGTCTTTGACGCGCACGGCCGGCTCAAGCCAGAAGCGGAGCTGCGCCAGATGTTCGAACCGAAGACCACCGTCACCTACTGCCACATCGGACAGCAGGCCACCGTGTTGTATTTTGTGGCGCGATACCTGGGGCTCGACGCGCGTCTCTACGACGGATCCTTCCAGGAATGGAGCCGGCGCCCGGAACTTCCGGTCGAGCCGGCGCCGCACTAATTGGCGATCGCCATCACCGCCGTCGTTGGCGAGCTGACCCCGTCGATCGTCGCCACCACCGGATAGGTGCCTGCTCCCAGTCCGGATGGCACGGTAAGGTTGATCTGATAGAGACCGGCGCCAATCAGTCCGCAGTATGTGACGCCGGCCTCCACGTTTCCGATGGTTACCGTCGGCAGGTTGGTGGTGGCATACGCACCCGAAAACACCAAACCCGGCGAAACCGCCGTGGTCGTGTCGCCAAAACCGGTGCCGAAGATTTCGAGGATGTCGCCGGATTTTGCGGGAGTGCTCGCGCTGCTTAATACGGTGCTATCGCTCCAGCGCACCGCCAGCACATAATTCGAGGAAGTGAACAGCCCCGGCATCACCGCCTGCATCGCGACGGTCGCGCTCGCACTGCCCGAGGAATTGGTTACCGTCACCGTCACGCTGCCCGTCTTCGACAAAGCGGGCGACTGCACGTTGATCTGCGACGGGCTCACATAGTTGATGTACGCCGTGTTGCCGTCGATCGTCACGCTGGTGCCGCCGAGCTTCGCAGGCAGGTAGCCGCCAACCAGGTCCGAAGACGTCGCGCTCACTACCGCTGTCGCCAGGTTCGAGCCGTAGATCGAAATCCACGCGCCCGTCGCGATGCCTGGCACGCCGGTCGCAGCATTAGTCACGCCATTGGTGGCGATCGAAGGCGGGTTGGCCGTGGCGGTGCCGCCGGCCGGTGCGAGCGTCCCGCCTCCCGCCAGTTGGTATGTCTTTCCTCCGAGGTAACTATTGGCCGAAAGGCTCGAATCATAAGTCACGGTGTAGCCGTTTCCCTGGATATTGGTGATCGAGCTTCCGGAAATGCCGGCCGGATCCACCAGGCCCGTCAAAGTCGAATTGCCGGTGACGCTCCACACGCTCGATGCGTCCAGCGTGATTGACGCGTTCGAAGCCCTGCCGGTCAGCGTTGAGGAGTTCTTCAGAGTAACGGCGATTGAGCTGATGCTGTCCGTGCTAAGGTCGCCTGTCAGCGCCTGGCTGTCCGCCATCAGCACGGCGGTCCCGCCGTTTGAGCCGCTCGTGCCCCAATTGCCGGCCGCCGCCTGCACCAGGACTCCCGAATTGGCGCTCGCGGCCACGCCCTTGAGCGTGATGATGCCGGTGGAATTCGTCACATAGAACAGAGGGCCGCTTGCCGGAGTGTATTGCAGAGAGCCGCCGGTCATAGTGAACGTGCCTTGCGTTCCGGAGGCATCGCCGGACATGCTCTGGTAAATCATGACGCCCCACTTGGTGAAGGTGGAGGAGAGGCTGGTGTTACTCAACGTGATCGAATTGGCACCCTCGATGACCGCTGCTTCCGCGCCGGTAGCCTGAACCGTTGCGCCCGTCACCGAGATGGAACCCGTGGAGTAGATACCGGGCGAATCCTGCCCGCTTGCCGAAATCGTACCGCCCGTCGCGGTGATGGTTCCGCCGCCCCGGTCGGTTGCGAGGACGCCCGAGTTCTTGCCGGCGGTAGTGATCTTCGCATTCGCGACCGTGACCGACGCCCCTTGCGTTGCCATCACGCCGTGGCCGCCGTCCGCCGTGGCGTTGATCGTCACATCGGTCAGGCTGAGCGAAGAGGCCGATCCGGTAGCGAATGCTCCATTGGCGCCTGTCCCGCTGGTGTTGATGGTCCCGCCCGTCACAGTGGCCTTGCCGCCGGTCACCAGCAGGCCTGCGTTTAAGCCGTAGAAACTGCTGTTGTCCTGCGAAGAGGTGTTGCCGCTCGTCGTGATCGTCGGGCTGATCAGGGTCAGCACGGCCGTATTGCTCACCCATACGCCGGAGGTGTCGGTCGCCGTTGCCGTATACGTTTGATTGGTCTGGGTGGCCGAGCCGCTGCTCAGCGTGTACGTCGCATAGTAGGTCGGAGCGGTGGTAGTTCCACCGCCGCCTCCGGGCTGTCCGCCTTGCGCCCAAAGGGATGCGCCTGCAACTGCCCATACGATCGAGAGGTTCCGCATATTGAGGTCCGTTACACCTCTATTAACGGGCACCCCCGGCACGGGAGTACGGTCGCGGCTGTGATTTAACGCATTCTTTACAAGGAGAAGAGAGGGCGGGCCGCACGGGCTGGGGGGAACCGTGCGGCCCTGCCTGCTCAGTCCGGAATCACGAGTTCCTGGCCCGGGCTGATCGTGTTCGGATCGCGAAGAATGTTGCGGTTGGCGTTGAAGATCTTCTGGAACTGATTCGCGTCGCCGTAAAACTCGCGGCTGATCTTCGAGAGCGTATCGCCGCTCTTCACCGTATAACGCCGCTGGTTCTGCCCGCCGCTGACCGAGGCTCCCGCACTCATCGTCGCTGCCGGCGCCTGCTGGGGCGCGGTGATGTCGCAGATCAAATCCGACGAATAGTTCGCGTCGATCAGCTTGATCTGGTTCCACACCTGGTTCTTGGCGTCCGCCGAAGGGGCGGTTGCGCGAATCAGCAGCTTGGTGCCTTCCATGTTGATGTTCTGCGTCCTGATCTGAAGCTGCTGCATCAGGTTGAGGACGGATTGATACTTCTGCTTTAAACGTTCGAAATCCTGGCTACCTTGCGCCATCGAGTACTCCTTTTACTTCAGCGGCCCGCGAGAGAGCCGGCTGCCAACGTGTAGAGACGGCGACAGAGACGGACCAGATCCATTTTCTGGGGTGTTGAGCGATGAGCAGGGCCGGCAGCGGAGATTATTAGTTGTATCTACTGAATGTCCACGGTAACCGTGTTGGCCTGGTGCTGGTCCACCTTCAACACGATGTTGACGACGCCGCTGCCGCTAAGTGCGGAGGGCAGCGGGATGTTGATCTGGTCGAGGCCCGCGAACTGGGGCTGCGCACCCGCATAGAGTGCGGAGACGCTGACACCATTGACGGTCACCAGGACATTGTCTAGCGACGTACGGCTGCGGATACCGGTGGTGTAAAGCGTCAGGTAGACCGAGCCGGTTCCGAGGTCCACCGGCACCGCCTGGCAGGTATACGGCATGCAATCGAATAGCGTGACAGAAGACTCAACCCCTGAATTGATTCGGACCGCCGTGGCAGCGGCAATCCCTGAGCTGCCGCCCATCGTGAAGATCGCGGGAGCAACCTGCCCGACAGCTCCGATCGCGGTAACTGTCGAATTCGGTCCACCGTTGATCGTGAACGTAGCGACTCCTGTCGCCATGCCGGATGGCATCAGAAAGTTGATCTGCCCCGGCGAGACGTAGAGAAGCGGAGCGGCGGCGGTGTTCCCCGCCGAATCCTCGACGGTAATGCTGATGCCTCCAAGCAAGACCGGTAGCGGCTGCACGGCCGCTTGCGCGGTCGTTGCTGCCAGGTTCGAGCCGTAGATGGAGCCGAGCGCTTGCGGCGCCACCACGGAAATCCCCGCGGCCGCCGATTGCACGCTCACCGATTCCTGAAGGCCGTAATAGCGCGCCATCCAATACGGCAGGATGTAATCGATGCCGGCCGATTCGATGATGCCCGCCCCACCCACGGAAAGCTGGAAGGGCGACCGCTGCCAGAGGAAATCGGTCGGCGGCCGCAGCCATACGGGCACGGGCTGGCAGGCCTGCGACCCGCAAACCGCTACGGTGCTGCTGAGGTCCACGGCGAAATCGCGGCGCAGGCGGAGCAGCCAGCCATCGAGCAGCGCCAGCGTCTGGCTGTCGCGCGCCAGGTTGGGGCCGTTCAGCGCGAGATCGATGATGTTGAAGTAGGCGTTCTGATCGCTGCCGGTGTAGTCGCGGAGCAGAGTGTAGGCGGATTGATAGATGGTTTTGGCGGAGCTTGCTTCCAGGCGGATCAGGTTGTACAGGTTGATGTAGTCCAGGTTGAACTTGAAGTACGAGCTGTCGCTGGTGGTGTCTATGCCGACGGGCACCGGTACCGTAGAAGCCAGCAGCACACGCTGGGTTTCGTAGCTGAGGCTCGTGAAATGGTCGTAGTCGATGTGGCGTCCGATCGCGAGGAAGGTTTCGATCTGGTCGGGCCGCGCCAGAAAGCTCGTACTGCTGCTGCCGTCCGGCATCGGGACAGACCAGTCATGGCCGTTCAGGAAATCGATCAGCCGGATGACCAGATCGTGGATGGTGCTCTGGATCGTGGCGTCGCTCACCATGTCGTAGGCCACCGCCAGGCCGAACAGGGCGCCGCAATATTCGTCCCGCGATGTGTTGCCGACCCAGATCCAGCCTGCCGAACTGTTGGTGTAAATGCCGTTGGCGGCTTCCTCGTTGCGGATGCCGTCGGCGTAGGGCGAATCGACCGGCACCATGCAACGGGCCAGCAGGTTGTTTCCAGTGACATCGGACAAGCCCTTCAGGCCGGCGATGGCGGCCTTGAGGTTGTTGAGCGCTTCCGGCGATTGCGTGACCTTGTAGCGAAAAGCCTCGGCAGCGATGTAGTGACCGGTCCAGAGGGCCGAATCTCCGCAGCGCGTGTAGCCGCCGATGACGTCACTATCGGTCAGGGTGAAGATGGGGTCGAGAATGGCGCCGTAGGGCAAATGGCGCGCCTGAATGTTGGCGTCGATGGAGAGAGCATCGGCTTCGCCTGCCCGGGCAGGCGGCGTAAGAAGAAAGATGATTGCCCCGAAAAGCAGCAGGAATTCGCGGATCATGCGACCTCCGTTGTGAAGGTGGACGTGCGGCCGCAGCGAAGTACGTCACCATTCGAGCGTGTCGATGTGCGGCTTCGCACAGTGCCGGGCGGTTTGACACCCCCTTTTGGGTGCTGCTAGCCTGAATTTTCCATGCCATCAGCTCCCGCAGTTCGCGTCACGCCGCTGAATTCCGTCCATAGAGGCCTAAGAGCGAAGATGGTGGATTTCGGCGGCTGGGACATGCCCGTGCAGTATTCCGGCATCATCGACGAGCATCAACGCCGTGCGCAACGCCGTGGGTCTGTTCGATGTCAGCCACATGGGCGAGATCGAAATCCGCGGGCCCGAAGCCGCGCAGCTCACCGATTTCGTCACCACCAACGCCGTCCGGAAGCTCAAGACCGGGCAGGCCCACTACTCCGGCCTGCTCTACGAGCACGGCGGCTTCGTGGACGATATCCTGGTCCACAAAGTGGCCGACGATCATTATTTCCTCTGCGTCAACGCCTCCAACCAGGATAAGGATTTCGAGCACATCCGCTCGCTGAACCGGTTCGATGCGGAGGTGGAGCTCGCGAGCGATCGCTACGCGCAGCTCGCCATCCAGGGGCCGCAAGCCCGCGCAACGCTGCAGAAGCTGACCGCCGTGGATCTGGCCGCCATCAAATATTACTGGTTCACCGATGGCGAAGTTTCGGGCACTCCGGCGCGCATCGCGCACACCGGCTACACCGGCGAGGATGGCTTCGAGATTTACGTGGCGCCCGCCGAGGCCGTCCGCCTCTGGAATGAAGTGATGGCAGCGGGCGCGGAGTTCGGCATCAAGCCGTGCGGCCTGGGCGCGCGCAACACGCTGCGGCTGGAAGCCAAAATGGCGCTCTACGGGCACGAAATCGACGCCTCCATTTCGCCGCTCGAAGCCGACCTCGCCTGGATCGTCAAGCTCGACAAGGGCGATTTCGTGGGCCGCGAGGCGCTGGTCAAACAGAAGGAAGCGGGCATCCAGCGCAAGCTCGTGGGATTCGAAATGCGCGGCCGCGGCATCGGCCGCGACGGCTACGAAGTGTATCTCGACGGCGCTCCGGCGGGCTGGGTCACCAGCGGATCGCCCTCGCCCACGTTGAACAAGAACATCGGGCTCTGCTATCTGCCCGCGGAGCAGGCGCAGGCCGGCCAGTCGATTCAGATCATGATCCGCAACCAGCCTGTGGATGCGGTGACAGTGGAAACTCCGTTTTACAAGCGAGCGAAATAAGACATGTATCCAGAAAATCTTCGCTACACGAAGGAACACGAGTGGGTCCTCGTGGAAGGCGACACCGGCACGGTCGGGCATCACCGACCACGCGCAGGAAGAACTGGGCGACATCGTTTATGTCGATCTGCCGAAGCCGGGCACCAAGCTCGAAGAGGGCAAGTTCGCTCGGCTCGGTGGAATCGGTCAAGGCCGTCTCCGACATCTACTCGCCCGGTCGCCGGCGAAGTGACGGAAATCAACTCAGTCCTGGCGGATGCGCCCGAGAAGCTGAATGAGGATCCGCACGGCGCGGCCTGGCTGGTCAAGCTCAAGCTGAGCGATCCCGACCGACGCGAAGAATCTCATGACAGCCGCCGATTATCAAACCTATGTAGGAGCGGAAAAGTAGTTGCGATATCTTCCGAAGTCCGATTCTGAACGCCGCGAGATGCTCGATCGCCTGCGGCGTGGAAGCCGCCGAAGAGCTGTTCGCCCATTTGCCGGAGGCGGTGCGGCTGAACCGGCCGCTGAACCTCGAGCCGGGCATTTCCGAATACGAAATTGTCGATTATTTCCGCGGCCCGCGCGGAGGAAAACGCCGACGGCTACCCAGTCGTTTCTGGGCGCGGGCGTCTACAACCACTACCGCCCGGTGCTGGTGGATACCGTGGTTTCGCGCGGCGAGTTTCTTACCTCGTATACGCCCTACCAGGCCGAAATCTCGCAGGGCACCCTCACCACCATCTTCGAATTCCAGACCATGATCTGCCAGCTGACCGGCATGGACGTGGCCAACGCCTCGATGTACGACGGCTCGACCGCCGTGCCCGAAGCGGCCATGATGGCCGTGCGCGCCACCGGCAAAGGCCGCGTGCTGATCGCGAAATCGGTGCACCCCGAATATCGCGAAGTGCTTGCGCACCTATGCCAAGCACCAGGGCATGCCGGTGGACGAGTTCGGCTACGTCGCGGAAGCCGGCACCATCGACCTGGAAGATCTGGAGCGCAAGATGGACGACTTCACGGCCGCGGTGATCGTGCAGTCGCCGAACTTCTTCGGCATCGTGGACCAGGTGCAGGCGGCGGCCGAAATCGCGCACAAGCGCGGCGCGCTGCTGGTCCTCGTGTTCACCGAGGCCGTTTCGCTGGGCCTGCTGGAACCGCCGGCGGGTGCCGATATCGTGGCCGGCGAGCTGCAATCGTTCGCCATCTCGCCCAGCTACGGCGGGCCGTTCGCCGGCATCATCGCCACCAAGGAAAAGTTCATCCGCCAGATGCCCGGGCGGCTGGTGGGCCAGACCACCGATGCCAAGCGGCAACCGCGCCTTCTGCCTGACGCTCGCCACCCGCGAGCAGCACATCCGCCGCGAGAAGGCCACTTCGAACATCTGCACCAACCAGGCGCTGATCGCCCTGATGGCCACGGTGTTCATGACGGTCTACGGCAAGCAGGGCCTGCGCGAACTGGCCGAGCAGAATCTGGCCAAGGCGCACTACCTGGCGGGCAAACTGAAGCCGCGCTTCTGCGGCCCGTTCTTCAACGAATTCGTGGTGAGACTGGAAGGCAGGACGCCCGACGAAATCGAACAAAGCGCTGCTGAAGAAAAAGATCATCGGCGGCCTGCCGCTGGGCCGCTTCTATCCCGAGCTGGCCGACTCCATGCTGCTCTGCGCCACCGAGATGTCGCGGCGCGCGGATATGGATTCGGTGGCGGAGGTGCTGGCATGATCAAGAAAGTCCGCAACCACCTCTCGCAAAACGAAGCCCTGCTGTTCGAGCGCAGCTCGCCGGGCAAGAAAGCCTATCAACTTCCCGAGCTCGATGTGCCGCGCGGTCGACGCCGCCGAAGCGCTGGGCGCCGAGCAACGTGCGCGACGAGATCGAAGGCTTCCCCGAAGTCAGCGAAGTGGAAGCCATCCGCCACTTCACGCGCCTTTCCACCTGGAACTACGCCATCGATCTACGGCATGTATCCGCTGGGCTCCTGCACCATGAAGTACAACCCGCGGATCAATGAACTGGTGGCGCGCATCGAAGGCCTGGCGTGGGCGCATCCCTATCAGCCCGAAGCGCTGGCGCAGGGCGCCATGGAAGTGATGGCGCGCCTGGAAGCGGCCCTGGCCGAAATCACCGGCATGGACGCGGTGACGCTGCAGCCCGCCGCCGGCGCGCACGGCGAACTCACCGGCATCCTGCTGATCCGCGCGCTGCTCGAAAAGCGCGGCAATCCGCGCAAGAAGATCCTGATTCCGGATTCGGCGCACGGCACCAATCCGGCCACCGCCGCCATCGCGGGCTACGCCGTCGAGAACATCAAGTCCGAGCGAGACCGGCGTGCTCGATGTCGGCGGCGCTCGAACAGATCGTGAACGAGGACGTGGCCGCCCTGATGGTCACCAACCCCAACACGCTCGGCGTCTTCGAAGAGAACATCGTCCACGCCGCCGAGATCCTGCACGCCAAGGGCGCCATGCTCTACATGGACGGCGCCAATATGAACGCGCTGGTGGGCATCGCGCGGCCCGGCGATTTCGGCGTCGACGTGATGCACCTCAACCTGCACAAGACCTTCTCCACGCCGCACGGCGGCGGCGGTCCGGGCGCGGGTCCGGTGGCCGTGAAGAAGGTGCTGGAGCCGTTCCTGCCGGTGCCGCGCCTGAAGCGCGTCCGGCAAGAAGCTGGCCTGCGACTACAAGCGCAAGCATTCCATCGGCCGCGTGCGCGCCTTCTACGGCAACTTCGGCGTGCTGGTGCGGGCGCTGGCCTACATCCTGGCGCACGGCGGCCCCGGACTGCGCAACGCCACCGTGGACGCGGTGCTCAACGCCGTCTACATCCGCAAGAAGCTGGAGCCGTACTTCGACCTGCCCTACCCGCCGCCCAACATGCACGAAGTGGTGTTCAGCGACGACCGCCAGGCCAAGCTCGGCGTGCGCACCGGCGACATCGCCAAGCGGCTGATCGATTACGGCTTCCACCCGTACACCGTGAGCTTCCCGCTGATCGTGCACGGCGCGCTGATGATCGAGCCCACCGAGACCGAAAGCAAGCTCGAGCTCGATGCTTTCATCGACGCCATGATCTCGATCGCCAAAGAAGTGGAGACCGATCCGCAGATGGTCAAGAACGCTCCCTACGGCACGCGCACCAGCCGCGTGGATGAAGTGACCGCCGCGCGCAAGCCGGTACTGCGATGGAAGCCGGCGTAGGCCGCCGGCAGCTTCTTGCTGGTCTGGGGCTGGTGCTGCTGCATTCGGCTCCCGTTTCTCAACCAGGCGATTCAGGGCGACGATCACATCTACCTCACCGAGGCGGCGCACGCCCTGGTCGATCCGCTGCATCCCAACGACGTGCAGTACGTCTTCCTGCGGCGACGTGGTGGACCTGCGCGGCCACTCGCATCCGCCCGGCGAATGCCTGGCTGCTCGCCGCGCTGATCGCCGTCTTCGGCGACGTGCAGGAAGTGCCGTTTCACGCGGCCTACACTAGTCTTTTCGCTGATCGCAGCCTGGGCCATGTGGTCGCTGGCGCGCAGGTTCTCGCCGCGACCCGCTGTGGGCCACGCTGCTGTTTCTCGCGGTCCCGGCCTTCGTGGTCAACGGCAATTCGCTCGAAACCGACGTCCCGTTTCTGGCCTTCTGGATGGCGGCCGTCGCGCTCTTCTGCGCGGGCCGGCTGTGGTGGTCCGCGCTGGCGATGGCGGCCGCGGCCATGATGGCCTATCAGGCGATCTTCCTGGTCCCGATTCTCGGTGTCTACGCGTGGCTGTTCGATCGCGAAACGCGCCGCCCGCTGGATCGTCCTGGCCGCGCCTGTGGCGACCGTCGCGGCCTGGCAGATCTTCATGCGTGCGACCACCGGCGCGCTGCCCGCCGCCATGCTCGACCGGCTATTTCACCAGCTACGGATTTCAGCGCTGCAGCACAAGCTGGCGAATGCGCTGATGCTCTTCATCCATTCCTGGTTCATCGTCTTTCCGGCCCTCGTGCCGCCGGCCGCCGTGCTCGCCTGGCGCAAGCGCCGCGATCCGGACACGCGCTTCCTGCTGGCCTGGATCGCCATCTTCTTCGCCTGCGCCGTGGCCGTCTTCTTCGCCGGCTCGGCGCGCTACCTGCTGCCCATGGCCGCGCCGGTCGCGCTCCTGGCGTCCCGCCTCGATCGCAAATGGCTGGCCGCCGGCTTCGCCGCGCAGCTGGCGCTCGGCCTCGGCGCTCGCCGCAGTGAACTACCAGCATTGGGACGGCTACCGCGCGTTCGCCGCCTCCCTGCGCGGTCCCGCCGAGGGCCACCGCGTCTGGGTCGATAACGATTGGGGCCTGCGCTACTACCTGGAATCGCAAGGCGCGCTCGCCGCGCGGAAGGATGAGGCGCTGCGCCCGGGCGATATCGTCGTCACCAGCGAACTCGGCTCCAGCCTGCGGCCAACCGTCCCTTTGGCGCCGATTGCGCAGGCTACGATTCGGCCGGCGCTTCCGCTGCGGCTTATCGGGCTCGACTCGCACTCGGGCTACTCTACGGTGGACAAGGGCTTTTGGCCCTTCGGTATTTCGACGGGACCGATCGACCGCATCCGCGCGCAATTGGTCCTCGAGCGGCACCCCAAGCTCGAATACCTCACGGTGAAGGAGCCCGGAGCGGCGGAGCAGATCGTGAGCGGTGTGGACCCGTCGGACGGCTGGATCTCGGGCATCGCGGAGATGATTGTGAAGAATCCCGCGGAAGCGAAGAAGGTTCGGGCGGAATTCTACATTTCGCCGCAAGCGGCCGCGCGACAGGTGCGGCTGCTGCTCGACGGCAAAGAGGTGGCCGCCGGAAGCTATACGGGCGATGGCAAGTACACGCTCGAATCGGCCACGCCGTTGCGCGGCACGGGATCGTCCGCCGCGATCGAACTGCGCGTGGATCGGACTTTCCGCGTGCCCGGCGACCAGCGCGACCTGGGCGTCGTATTGATAGGCGCAGGATTCGCGCCGTAGTATCCTGGGACTTATGGGATGTGGCGGCGGTAGCGGTTTCAACCAGATCGATAACGTGATTCGCCGGGAGCGCGCAAGGTCTTCTGCGTGAAGTTCCAGCGCGAGATGGAAGGTCTCGACGAAGTGCCTTTCGAAGGCCATCCGCTCGGCCAGCGCATCTACGAAAACGTTTCGAAAGAAGCGTGGAAGATGTGGGTCGAGCACATGAAGATGATCATGAACGAATACCGCCTGAACCTGGGCACACAGCAGGCGCAGGAGTTCCTGATCCAGCAGATGGACAATTACTTCTTCGGCGAAGGCGCGGCGCTGCCGCCGGATTTCGTCCCTCCTAAGACGAAGGCCTGAAGGTTTCTAGCACCCCTGCCATCTGGAACCGCAGTTCTGCGTGCGCGCGGCGCAGGGCCGCTTCCACTGCTGCGGGCGACTCTGCCCGCGCAAAGATAAATCCAGGATAGCGGCGCCTTCGGGCAGCGGCTCAGCCGCTGTCCCTGCTGCGGCCGTGATGATCACTTCCTCCACGCCGGGGACTGCCGACGCGCGTTCCACGCCATCCACCGATTCGTAGAGGCCGGCCTCGGGTACCGGGATCATCATCACGCCGGAGGCCTCGGACTTCGCGGGTGCATTCCGGATATGTCTTCTCCGAGGGCATGGCGGAGGATCAGTTCTTCCAGCGGCTGGCCCGCTCCCTCACGGTCGCAGCTCTGCGCCTGCTGCCGAACCGCAGCGCCTTCGCGCACAGCCCGCCGATGGGGCGCGCGGCCGCTTCCAGCATCCAGGCGCCTTCCGCGTTGTAACGCAGCTCCGCATGCACCGGCCCGTGGTGAGCCCTACGGCGCGCACTGCTTCGCGCCGTGGTCTCGATCAGCGCGCGCTGCACCTCTTCCGGCTCGCGCGAGGGCGTCACATAGATGCTCTCTTCGAAGAACGGGCCTTCGAGCGGGTCGGGCTTGTCGAAAATCGCGAGCGGCTGAAACCGGCCATGGTCGAAATCCCTTCGATGGCGAATTCCCGCCCCGGGATGTAGTCTTCCACCTGAATCTCGGCCTCGCCCATCTTGCGGATGCGCTCGAAGGCAGCGGCGAAGGCAGCGGGGTTGTTCGCGCGGATGACCCCGCGGCTGGCCGAAAGCCCCAGCGGCTTCAGCACGCAGGGGTACGCCGCGCGACAGTCGATCGTCCGGAACGCGCGCGAAGGAAACGCGGCACTCGCAGACCGGCGGCGTGAAAGAGCGTATGGCGCGAGGTACTTGTCGTGGCAGGCGCGGGCAGCGGCGGGCGAATGAAAAGGCAGCCCGAGCTTTCGCGCCGCTTCGGCAGCCAGCACCGCGGGACGGTCGCCCACGGCGGCGATTCCGTCGAACTGCTGCCGGCGAGTGCATCGAGAGAGCCCGTGATGTGGTCGAAGCGCACGGGGATGGCGCGGTCGGCCCAGGGGTCGTCCAGTACGTGGCAACGGTCGGTCGCGAGCGTCAGTTCGGCGCCGATGGCGCAGCGCCGCATCCGCAAACACGCGGATCTGGTAGCCGGTGGTCGCGGCGAAGAGAAGAAGACGCTTCGGCACTAATTCTATTATCGTGGTTATTGTGAAGGCACTAGTGAAGAGCAAGCGCGAGCCCGGGCTATGGCTCGCCGACGTCGAGAAGCCCAAGATCGGCATCAATGACGTTCTGATTCAGGTGCTGCGAACCGGAATTTGCGGCACCGATGTCCACATCTACAAGTGGGACGAGTGGGCACAGAAAACCATTCCCGTGCCGATGGCCATAGGGCACGAGTTCGTGGGGCGGATCGTCGAGGTCGGCTCCAACGTGGTGGACTTTTCTCCCGGCGACCTGGTGAGCGGCGAAGGCCACGTGGTTTGCGGACGCTGCCGCAACTGCCTGGCAGGAAGGAGACACCTCTGCGCGCATACCCAGGGAGTCGGCGTAAACCGGCCGGGTGCGTTTGCGGAATTCATCGCGCTTCCCATGACCAATATCTGGCGGCACCGCCAAACCGTTCCGCTCGACGTAGCCGCCATCTTCGACCCCTTCGGCAATGCCGTACACACGGCGCTCTCCTTCCCGGTTCTAGGTGAGGACGTGCTCGTGACCGGCGCGGGACCCATCGGCATCATGGCCGCCGCGGTGGCGAAACACGCCGGCGCGCGCTTCACCGTGATCACCGATCTCAACCCCTACCGCCTCGAACTGGCCAAGAAAATGGGCGTCACTCGCGCGGTGAACGTGAAGGAATCCAAGCTGCCGGACGTGCAGAAAGAACTCGGCATGACCGAAGGCTTCGACGTGGGGCTCGAAATGTCGGGCAATCCCGCAGCCTTCCGCGACATGCTCGCCAATATGAGCCATGGCGCCAGGATCGCGATGCTCGGCATTCCTTCCGAGCCGATGTCGATCGACTGGAATACCGTGATCTTCAACATGCTGACGATCAAGGGCATCTACGGCCGCGAGATGTACGAAACCTGGTACAAGATGACGGTCATGCTGGAATCCGGGCTCGACATTTCTCCGGTGATCACGCACCGCTATCCTTACACCGAGTTCGAAAAAGGCTTCGAAGCGATGATCTCAGGCAACTCAGGCAAAGTCGTTCTGAGTTGGGACTGACGAACTCGCCGCCGGCTTCCTACTGCAGGGTCGCGTTGACCGCGGAGGAAGTGCCTACTTTGTTGATGAGGGTCACGCTGACCGATACCACGGCAGACGAGTCGCCCTGCACCGTGAAGGGCTGGGTATAGGTGAACTGGCCGCCGTACTGCGCCGATTGGGTGCTGCCGAACCATGACGCGAACACCTGGTCCACCGGAACGGTCACACTGGTGGTCTGCAGATTCGCGCCGCCTGCGCCGGTCAACTGGAAGACTGCCTGCGTCAATTCGCGATCGGTCGCAAATCCCACGACCGTGACGGTAAATCCGCCGCTCGACCGCGAGGCCGTCACGCTACGGATCACCGGTGCGCCGGCATTGATCCGCATAGTCTGCTGCGGCGCCGGTGTCGGGGTGATGTCCTGTCCCCCTGCCTGGAGCCGTGTCGTGATTGTGATGGTGCCGGCCACCGTCCCGGTCTGGACACCGACGCTCGGCGTCCCTACGGTTCCGCCCGCGGGTACCGTCACTTGGACGGTTCGCCCGCCCGTGGAAAACTGTACGGCCGGATCGTCGGGGCCGGAGTCCGGCGCGAAAGTCATGGTCAAGGTCGAGACCACATCCATGGCGTACGGCGAAGCCAGGGTCACCTGTAGGGTGCTTTGGCTGGCCGGGCCCGCGGTAGCGGGAAGACCGCCGAGAGTCGAAGTCGGCGCGGTGGGCAGGCCCACGGTGATCTGGAATGTCTGGCTGGCGGTGGCGCCGGCGCTATCTTTCACGCTCAAACTCACCGCAACAGAACCCGGCGCTGCGAACGTTGCGGTAATGGCTCCTGCGGCAGAAACGCTCACGCCCGATCCCGATCCCGACCACGTGTAGGGCGGCTTCCCTCCCGTGGCCGCCGCGGTCGCCGAAAAGGGAGTGCCCGCGGTCGCCGTGGTATTCGAGATCCCCGTGATCGTCAACGCCGGCAGTCCCACCGCGATGCTGTATGAACGGCTGGCGGTACCGCCCTTGGAGTCCGTGACCGTGGCCGTCACCGGGAAGAGGCCTGGGGCCGTGGTGGACGGTATAGTTCCGCTGATCGCGCCGCCAGTCGCTATGCTCACTCCTGGCGGAAGCCCGCTTGCCGAGAAGGTGTACGGCGGTGCACCGCCGCTCGCGGCCACGGTCGCCGAGTAAGCGCCGCCGATCGTCCCGTCGGGCAGCGCATCGGTGGTGATCTGAAGCCCGGCCGCGGTGATGACGACGCTGCCGGTCGCGCTGGCCTTGTTGCCGGCCGCATCCGTGACGGTGACGGTTACCGGGTACGTGCCTTCCGATCCAGCCGCTGGAGTCCCGCTGATGGAGGTACCTGAGAAGGTCAGACCTGCAGGCAGCCCGCTCGCCGAGAAGGAGTACGGCGGTTGGCCTCCGCTCGCGGCAAACACCGCCGAGTACGGAACTCCCACCTCTCCGTTGCCCGCCGAGCCGCTGATGGTCAGCGACTGCTTGGTGATGTCGATGGTGTAAGCCTTCGTGGCCACCGTGCCGACGCTGTCGGTCACCTGAATGCTGAACTGGAACGAGCCGATGGTATTGGCCTTTCCGCTCAAGGCGCCGCTGTTGTTGAAGGTGGTTCCCGAGGGAATCGACCCCGTGGCGCCCCATACATACGGAGGCGCACCGCCGGTAGCAGTGAATTGAGTATTGAAGGAAGTGCCCACCGGCGTATCGGCGAACGGCGAGGTGGTAATGGTCAGTGGAGGCGTGTTGATGGTAAGGAGAAACGCCGCACTGGCCGTGGCGCTGTTTGAATCGGTTACCTGCACTGTAAAGCGAAAGTCCCCGGTCTTGGTGGGAATGCCGCTCAGGATTCCGTTGGACGTCAAAGAAAGTCCGTTCGGAAGATTGCCGGCCGTTACGGCCCAAAAGTATCCGGGAGTTCCGCCCGTGGCGCCGAACGGTGTGGTGTACGCGGTGCCCGAGACCCCGGACGGCAGTGGCGACGCCGTAATGAGTTGCAGTTCCGGAATCGCCGGCTTGATCGTGATGGTGTATTGAGCCGAGGCGCTCCCGCCGCCGGAATCTCCCACCGTCACCGAGACCGCAGAACTCCCCGTGGCGGCGGCGGTTCCCGAAATGGCGCCGGTGGAACTGTTCAAGGAAAGTCCGGTGGGCAGTCCGGTTGCAGACCACGTATAGGGAGAAGTTCCTCCGCTGGCGGAGAAGGTGAACGAATAGCCTAGCCCCTCGGTGCCTGAAGGCGGCGTCACATTGTTGATCGTCAGCGCCGGATTCACGGTGAATGGCAGCACGTTCGACGGCGCGCCATCCGTCGTCAGGACGCCGACGTGGTGAATTCCCGGCGTTAGATAAGCCGCCGGAACCGTAGCCGTGATCCGGGTAGTTCCGGTGACGGTGAATGGCGTAATGGCGGACTGATCCCATTGCACACTGCCGACATTCACCAGATTGGTGCCGTTGATGGTGAGGACAAAGGAGCCGGTTCCCGCCGTGCGATTCGCCGGGCTGAGACTGGTCACCACATCCGGCGGAAATACCGAGTAGTCCCCATAGGCCCACGAAATCTGGCCGCCGGGATTCTCCACCCAAAAACTCAGCGCACCCGAGGTCGCTACCAGCGATGCTGGAACCGTGGCCTGCAGCACGCCGGGGCTCGGTGAAGTCGTCGCAAGGCCGACGCCTCCCAGGAAAATCTTTGTGACCGAAGGAAGCGTGAGGAAGTATTGTCCGGTCACCGTCAGTGTGAAGGCCGGATGTCCCGCCGTGACGTACGCCGGAGTCACGCTCGTGATTCTGGGGTATTGGACGATGAAGCCCGCTTCTACGAAGCCTCCCCCGGGGACTGTCACTCGGATCTGGGGCTGGTCTCCCGCCTGAATGAGAGTCGCCGGTACCACGGCGGTCAACTGCGTCGCACTCACATAAGTTGTGGCCAGGTCCGTGCTGCCGCTGGTGGAACCACGCCACGAAACCACCGCTCCGGGCACGAAATTCGATCCGTTGACGGTCAGGGTGAAGCCCAGACTCCCGGCCGCTACATCCGGTGGATTGAAAGAGCTGATGACCGGCGCCGGATTGATCGTCAGGCTGTACGGCAGGGCAGTGGCATTGCCCCAGGCGTCGATAATGCCCAGCCGGAACGTGTAAGGCCCCGCGGCGGTCGGAGAGCCGACGTAGAAGTTGTCGTACGGGCTGACGGTTCCTTGCGGGCCGAATACCGGCAGGCCCGGCGGCAAGCTACCCGATTGAAGACTGATGGTGAACGGAGCGGTGCCGTCCCCGGTCGCGAACAACGGCTGCGCATAATTGCCGCTGACGACCCCTGCAGGGAGCACGACCGGCGTACCATTGACGGGGATAGTGGGTGGAAGCGGCGCGTTGACCGTAAATGGGGCGGAGACCGTAGAGGATCCGATCACTACCTGGATCGTGATGCTGGTAGCGCTGGCCACCAGCGCCGCTTGAATGGTGGGCACCTGGATGTTGCCGGCTTCGTCCAGAAACGCATTCTCCTGGGTGCTGGAGAAACTCGTGTTGTTGGAGGGATTGTTGTTGTCGATCCAGTTCACAGTAAACGGCGTGGTGAAGCCGCTGCCGGTGATCTGAAGCGTGAACCCGTTCGGGAGCGCGGTCCCTGCCGTAATCGCCGCACCGCCTGGCGAGGTTGTGCTGGGAAAGAAGGCATCCAATTGCGAAATGGTGGTCTGAGCCGTGGCACGCCCTGCAGCCAGTACACTCAGCAGCCCAGCCGCAATCACGCCGGGGAGCCCGGATCGCAAGCAGCGCATAGTTTCGTCCATTATGTAACGAAATGGAGAGCGGTGCTCCTCGGCGCGTCAATTATTCCAGGCTGCGGTGAAGATATTGAACTCGTAGCGCGCCTTTGCGTCGCGGTCGGAGCAGAAGACCAGCGTCTTGCCGTCGGGCGAGAATTCGGGGAACGAAGTGAATCCGTCCGAAGCTGGTCACCTGCTCGAGGCCGGTGCCGTCCACGTTCATCAGGTAGAGCTCGAAGTTACGGCTGTCGCACTGGTGCTTGTTGGACGAGAACAGGATCTTCTTGCCGTCCGGCGTGAATGTGGGGGCGAAGCTGGCGCAGCCGAAATTCGTAATCGTGCCGCGGCGTTGCTGCCGTCGGCGTCCGCCACCATGATCTCCATCTTCATCGGCGCCGTCAGATTGTCGGCCAGCAGCGACTTGTAGCGGTCCATATCCCCGGGAGTCTTCGGATAGTTGGCGCGCCACACCAGCTTCTTGCCGTCGCGCGAGAAAACGGCGCCGCCGTCGTAGCCTTCCTTGGTCGTGAGACGCCTCTTGCCGGAGCCGTCGGTTCGCATCGTCCACAAGATCCAGGTCGCGCGAGGCCAGCGAGGTGTACACCATGTTGCCCGGTCTTCCAGTTGACGGTGGCTTCGGCGTCGTAGCCGGGGGTATCGGTGAGGCGCTTTTCGATCTTCCCGTTGTCGGTGGCGAGAAAGATGTCGTAGCCGGCAGAACACGCCCCACACATAGCCCTTGCTGCGATCGGGTTCGGCCGGGCAGGCGTCGCCGGCGAGGTGCGTGGAAGCGTAGACGATGTGTTTGTTGTCGCGCCAGGAAGTAGCCGCAGGTGGTGCGCCCCTTTCCGGTCGAGACCAGGTGCTGGTCGCTGCCGTCGGCATTCATGACGAAGATCTGGTCGCAGCCGTAAGGCGAGCGCGTCGTCTGGAAAATCAGGCGCTTGCCGTCCGGAGACCAGTAGGCCTCGGCGTTCTGGCCGCCGTGGGTGAGTTGGCGGATATCCGCCAAATGTGAGGATTGCGCGCTGGCCACCGCCGAAACCAGCAGCAGTATCGAAACAGACCATCTCATAAGTGCAATTAGTGCCAGTATACTCGGTATGGAGAAGTTCGACCGTTTCTTCGAGCAGTTCAAGGTTCAAGCCAATCAACTGGCGGATAAGGTCCGCGAACTGGTCCACGAAGGCAACGTCCGCCGCATCATCATCAAAGACGAGCACGGCCACACCTTCATGGAAATCCCCCTGACCGTGGCGACGATCGGCACCGTGCTCGCGCCGGTTCTGGCCGCGGTAGGAGCCGTCGCCACCCTGGTTGCACGCTTCGACATCGTGGTAGAGCGGTCCGCGCCGCCGGACAATCCGCCGCCCGGCCACGGCGGTGCAACCGACGCCAGCGTCGGCGCCACAGAAAACGAGGCCGACATGAAGGACATCGTGCCGCAGCGGGTTGATAAGAAAGGCACCAAGCTCGAAGATATCGCAGGTACGGGCGAACACGATTCCCGGGGAGGATAGCCCGTTTCCCGCCACGGGTTAAACTAAAGACATCGCCCTCGCAATTACCGAAATCGCTCCGGTCCGTTCCCGTGCGCACGCCGCGCATTTGCCGGCACTCACCGGTCTGCGCTTTCTGCTGGCTCTATGGGTGATCCTGCATCACCTCACCGGGCCGGGACAGTCGCTGGAACCTCCCGCCAAAGCCGCGCCGGCAGCGGTCTACGCACTGATTCGCGGCGGCTACCTGGCGGTTACCACGTTCTTCGTACTCTCCGGATTCGTCCTCTCGCGCAGTTATGCCGGCACGCGATGGACACGGCGCAGCGTCGTGAAATATACGGCCGGGCGCATCGCGCGAGTCTACCCGGTCTACCTTTTGAGCCTGCTGATGGTGGCGCCGTTCATTGCAGCCGATCGCACTCCGGGCAAGGCGCCGCTGGTGGCCGCGCACGGACTCCTGGTGCAGGGCTGGCTGGGCCATATTCCGGTGAACTGGAACACGCCGGCATGGTCGCTCTCGTGCGAGATGTTCTTCTACTTGTCCTTCCCGCTGCTGGCCGCCTGGCTGGAAGGGTCGGGCTGGCGCAAGACCCTGGCGGTCGCTGCGGCGGCGTGCTGTCTCACGCGCGTGCTCTGGGCCGTCGGCGTCTCGGACGAGATCAAGCCCATCATTCACCTCTCGGACTTCCTGATGGGGATCGCGGCCTCTTGCGCTTACGACCTGCTCGCGGCGCGTCGACGGACTCCTGCCGGTGCCTGGCTTTATGTGCCCGGAGTGGCCTGCGCGGCGGCGCTGATCGCCTGGCCGCAGCTGCTGCCGCCGCATGTCGACCTCAACTCCGCCCTGCGGCCGCTCAACGCTCTGCTGCTGGTCGGCTTCGCGCTCGGCGGAGGCGCTCTGGCGCGCGGGCTTTCGACACCCGTGGCCGTGTTTCTCGGCAAAGCGAGCTACGCCATGTACATCCTGCACGTCCCCATGTTGTGGTGGTACATGCGGTGGTCGAAATCGTTTTCGGCGCCGCTCTATCTGGCAGCGGTCATCGCTGTCTCGGCGCTGGTCTACCGGTTCTTCGAAGAGCCCGCGAACCGCTATCTGCGGTCACGCGTCCAGGCTGCCCTTCAGGCCTAGCTCCTCGGCGCGCTCCTGCATCGCCTTCACGCAGAACTCGATGTGCTCTTCGAGCGGCACGCCCAACTCCGTCGCGCCGTCCACAATGTCCTGCCGGTTCACCGAGCGGGCGAACGCCTTGTCCTTCATCTTCTTCTTCACCGACGCCACGTCCACTTCGAACACGCTGCGGTGCGGCTTCACGTAGGAAATCGCCGTGATGAAGCCGGCCAGTTCGTCGCAGGCGAACAGCGTCTTTTCGAGCGCCGATTCGCGCGGCACGCCGGTGTGGCGGCGTGCGAGAGGATCGCGCGGCGGATCTCCTCGTCCACCCCGCGCTCCGCCAGAATCGGCTCGCCCTTCTGCGGATGCTCTTCCAGCGTCGGATGGATCTCCCAATCGAAATCGTGCAGCAGCGCCGTTACGCCCACTTCGCGCTCGTCTTCGCCGAGCTTGCGGGCGTACGCCGTCACGCACGTCTCGACCGCCAGCGCGTGCTTGCGCAGGCCTTCCGACTTCGTGTACTCGCAAAGAATCTCCCAGGCCTGTTCGCGGTCGAGCATTGAGACTTATCATATACCGGTGAGCAGCAGGACCGTTCAGCTTGGCCTGGGCCTGATTGGCATCGGCAAGCCCTGGGGGCACGTTCCGCACCCGATCCCTTCGGAATCCGACGCACAGGCGCTCCTGGAGTTCGCCTTCGAACTGGGAGTGCGCTACTTCGATACCGCGCCCTCCTATGGCGACGGCGTCAGTGAAGAGCGCCTGGGCCGTTTCCTTCGGCAATTGACCGCGCGCGAGCGTGCCTTGGTCACTGCCGCCACCAAGTTCGGCGAGCACTGGAATGCCGCCGAGGGCGCGCCCTACGCCGACCATTCTTTCGACGCTCTCCGGCGGTCGCTCGACCGCAGTTTCGCGCGTCTGGGGGCAATCGAAGTGCTGCAACTCCACAAGACCACTCCCGCGGCGCTTGCGAGCAGCGGCGTCGCGCGAGCCTGGGAATACGCGCGCGGCCTGGGCATTGAGCGCCTCGGCCCGAGCGTTAGCGACGTGGAATCGGCGCGCGCGGCGGATGCGGACCCGCGGCTCAACGTCATGCAGTTCCCCTACAATCGCGACAACCGGCAGTTTGCCCCGTATTTCAAGCCGGGTCGATGGATCGCGGTGAATCGACCGTTCGCGATGGGATCCGCCGTGCGGCGCGACGCTTTCCGCTTCGTCCTGGAGCGCGAATTCACGGGTGTGATCCTCACCGGCACTACCTCGCGGCAGCACCTGCAGGAAAACTGGGAAGCGTTTCAGGAATCGATCGGCTGACCCCACTGCGCCCGGCGCGCGGCCCGGAAAGCCTCTTTATCGCGCTTGGTGACTCGCGCGGTGCGCAAACCGAGCGGCGTACACTCTTCGAGCACGATCAGGCCGGGGTGGTGCTGCGGATGCCGCACCACGCGCGCATGGGCCAGCCCGACCGTCTCCCTGGCCAGCGCCACGTAGCTGTATTTCTCATCCTCGTAACCGAGTTCACCGCCCTTCACGCGCCGGTGCAGGGACGACCGTTCGACGCGCGCGGCGAAGTGGCACCAATCGGGCGTCACCATCGGGCAGGAGCCTTCGAGCGGACACGGCGCGATCATGTGCGCCCCCTCCGCGAGTAACTGGTCGCGGACCGCGCGGATCAACTCAAAGCCGCGCGGGGTGCCGGGCTCGATCACCACCAGGGCGCGATGCGCCGCTTGCCACAAGCGCGCCGCGTGAGCCAGTCCGCCGGCCTCGCCGAGCGAGTAGGCGGCGATGACCAGGTCGCGCTCCGGAAGTTCGCCGGTAAGATCGCGCGCCAGAAGTTCCGCCTCGGGCAGCCACGCGCGCGACGCCTTGGCGAAGGCGGCGTCGCGTTCGAGCAGCGCGAGCGTTGCACTCGGGAACCACGTGCGTGCCGCGACCGATGCGGCTCCGGTGCCCGAGCCAACATCCAGGATGCTGTCAACGGGGCCCAGGCGCTCGCGAACTTCGCGCAGAACGGTGTAGGCGGCGGCGTAGGTCGCCGGCATGCGGGTCACCAGATAAGCCGCGGTCCGTGACTCGTCGGCGAGGTGTGGCTTGCGGCCCTCCCGATACGCGTCGGAGAGCGCCGTGGCCGCGCGCTTCAACTCCTGGAAGCCCAGGGCCTCAGCGCGTTCTTCGATGGCGCGGCGAATGGGGTCGGGGAGCAGCATGATTACACCAGCATCCGGCCCAGATAGTCGCCCGCCTCCGCCATCGCTTCGCGTGCCGCTCGAAGAATGCCGGGCATGGTGAAAAATCCGTGGATCATCCCCTGGTAGCGCCGCACCTGCACGGTATTGCCGGATTCGATCAGCCTTCGCGCATAGGCCTCGCCCTCGTCACGCAACGTGTCGAACTCCGCGGTCAACACGAACGCCGGGGCAGCGCCGCGAACGTCCGCGGCAAAGAGCGGCGATGCCAACGGGTCCCGCGGATCGGCGGCCGCCGCGAGGTATTCCGACCACCCGCGCCGCATGTCGCCGGCGCCCGGCCCGTAGCCTTCGGCGAACTCCGCGAACGAGGCCGAGCCGCAGGTCGCGTCGATCATCGGGTAGACCAGCAACTGGCATCGGAGGCCCGCGACGCGATAGGCCAGCGCGGCTACCGCCGCCAGATTCGCTCCCGCGCTATCGCCTGCTACCGCCGCCGGCACGCCCTGCCGCAGGGCCCAATCCACCGCGGCGCAGGCGTCGTCCGCGGCCGCGGGGAATCGATGTTCGGGAGCCAGCCGGTAATCCACCGCGACGATGCGACAGCCGGACGCAAGCGCCAGGAGCCGGCACACGGTATCGTGGCTTTCCAGGTCGCCGCTGAAGAATCGGCCGCCGTGAAAGTAGACGGCGAGCGGCAAAGCTTCGCCCGGCGCGGGCCGGTAGTCGCGGGCACGCACGCCTCCGGGGAGCATCACGTCTGCGACGCGGGCAAGCTCCGGCGCGGGTCCCGCCAGCACCGCTGCCCGCCGCAATCTGTCGCGCGTTCCCGCGATGTCCAGGGCGGAACGGGCCGGCAGGTGGCGCTGCGTCTCCAGGTAAGCCGCGACTTCAGGATCGAGCGGCACTCGCCTGGCCTGCCAGCTGGGCAAAGATCGCGCGATAGAAACTCGGATGCGACTGCCACGTCTGCGCGGTCACGATCCGCCCGTCGCATACCGTCTGGTCGGTGGCATAGGTCGCGCCGGCCGCCTCGGCTTCCAGACGCACGTGTTCATAGCACGTCACGCGCTTCCCGGAGGCCAGTCCCGCCGCTGCCAGAATCTGCACGCCGTGGCAGATGGCGAAGATCCACTTGCCCTGATGATCGAAGCTCCGCACGATCTCCAGCACCTTGGCGTTGTTCCGCAAGTACTCCGGCGCGCGGCCGCCCAGAATCACGACGGCCGCATAATCCTCTACCTTCACCTGATCGAAGGCGATGTCGGCTTCGAGACCGTAGCCGCGGCGTTCGATATAAGTGTCCCAGCCGGGCTTGAAATCGTGCATCACCAGGTTCAGCCGGCGGCGCGAGGGGGCCGCTACTACGGCCTCCCATCCCTCCTCCTGAAACCGGTGGACCGCATAAAGCGCTTCGTAGGACTCGCCGCCATCACCTGTAATCACGAGAACTTTGGGCATGTCCTGATTCTACAGGCCCGGCGCTCACTTCGTTACGGTGACGCAGCAGCACTTACGGCTAGCGTTCCCGGTATGCCGCACCGGGCGCGCGCGTGCAGTCGTTACTCGCTCCACGGGGGGAAGGCGGAATACCACGTCGCGTTCGATGTTCAGCCGCTCGCTGAGTCCGCGGTCGACGGTCTCGAGCGGCGCCGTTCTCCGCTCGCGATCCGTCGTGAAGTAGACCAGGGTGCTGCCGCTGACCCAATAGTTGAGGGCCATCCGCACGGTGCCGCCCTTGAATGCGATCAGGTAAGTGGTTGGCCGCACGCGAATGGGCGGCGGTGCCTCTTCGGGCGCGGCGGCGGGAACCATGATTACGTTAGTCGCCGGGGCCTGCGGCGGAAAGATTACCGTCACGTTAGATCCTGCGTAAGCCAGCCCGCAAAGCAGCAGACCCGGCACGAGCATTCTCATATAACGCCTCCCCGAGGCCCCTAAAACTCTGTTCATTAGTCAGGATGGCCGCCCGCGGCCCGCGGGCGTACGGTTTCACTCCGCCGCGCCGAACACTTTTCGAAACGTCAGGTTAAATCGGACGCCCCCGGTCAGCGCGTGGTGGCCGTCCTTCAGCGGAGAGACGCCATGGTAAACGAAGCGCGCGGGCCCGCCCCAGACGGCAACGTCCCCGCTTTCCAGGCGGATGCGGCGCAGCGGGTCGGCGCGGCGCTTGCCGCCCCAGAGAAACACTGCCGGCAACCCGAGTGAAACGGAGACGATCGGCGCCCACTGGTCTTCCTCATCGCGATCCTGGTGAAGCCCGAGCTTCGAACCGGGCGCGTAACGGTTGATCAGGCAGGCGTCGGGGTCATAGCCGGGGAATCCTCCCTCCGCCGCGGCGCCCTGCGCGAGTTCCAGAAACAGCGCCGGCAGCGGCGGCCACGGCTGTCCGCTGTCCGGATCGATCGGGTCGTAGCGGTAACCGCAGCGGTCGGAAACCCAGCCCACGCGTCCGCAGTTGGTCATCGCCACCGACATGCTGTAGCCGCCCGGGGTCACCAGGTGGCGAAACGGCGCTGCCTCCGCAATGCGGCCGATCTCGCCCACCAGCGCCTCCGCCCGCGTCGACGCGAAGCCGCGCAGGATCACCGCGCCTTCTTCGAGCGGCTCGGAGAACGGCTGCCGCGGTTCGTCCTCGAATAACGGAGTCATGCCAGCACTTTCGAAAAGACCGCCGAGGTCTTGACGCGCTCGTACCCCTGACGCAGGTAGAAGCGATGGGCCCTTTCCCGTTTGATCTGCGAGCGAACGGTGACGCGCGCCAGTCCCTGCTCGCGGATCCACTGTTCCGCGCGTAACACCAGGGCCGCGCCGACTCCCGCACTCCGGTACGCCTCCGAGACCACCAGTCCGCCGATCTCTCCGTAAGGCTCGTTTTGCAGGTGATCGGTGGTTCCTACATCCACCCAGCCGGCAACCACGTCGTCCACCAGCGCGACGAATACGGCCCGGCCACCCATTTCCGCGCGGCGGCGGATTCGCTGCGCCATGGCAGCCGTAGTCACCGGATAGCCCAACTCAGTGCTGAGCTGCGCGGCAGCCTCGGCATCTTCGGTGCGGATCTCGCGAATGAACGGCGCGGACAGAAGCTCCTCCCTCCGCTTCCA
Source organism: Terriglobia bacterium (assembly GCA_963796675.1). Classification (GTDB taxonomy): domain Bacteria; phylum Acidobacteriota; class Terriglobia; order Bryobacterales; family Bryobacteraceae; genus CAWCDJ01. Next base: position 445,104 of record CAWCMS010000001.1, on the reverse strand, counting down.
GATTGGCACAAGCTGCACCCCTTGCACTTCTGCATATCCTGATCTAACCTGTAGAAGACCGAGGTATGGCGAACAAATCCGATCTTCCCCAGGGCACCCTGGATCTTCTCATCCTCAAAGTGGCGGCGCTGGGACCAGTACACGGTTACGCCATCGCGCAGCGGCTGCAACAGGTATCGCGCGACGTGGTGCAGGTGCCGCAGGGCTCGCTCTACCCCGCGCTGCACCGCCTCGAGAACCGCGGCATGCTGTCGGCGGAATGGCGCGAGACCGGCACCGGGCGCGAGGCCAAGTTCTACCGGTTGACGCGCAAGGGCCGCGCGCAGCTCGAAAGCGAGGCCGCAAGCTGGGAGCGGCTGGCGGAGGCGGTCGGCCTGATTTTGCGGATGTCCGGCGAGGCTGCCGAATGAACTGGTGGCGGCGGCTGACCGGGCAAAAGCGGCTCGAAGAGCAGCTCGATAAGGAACTGCGGTTCCACGTCGAAGAGCGTGCCGCCGCCTTGGTGGAATGCGGCATCGACCGGCAGGAAGCGCGCCGCCGGGCGCTCGTCGAATTCGGCGGGCTCGAGCCCGTCAAGGAGCAGTGCCGCGATGCCCGCGGCGCCCGCTGGCTCGAGGATCTCGCGCAAGACGTCCGCTACGCGCTCCGTACTCTGCGGCAACGGCCGGGCTTCTCCGTCATCGCCCTCGCCACCCTGGCGCTCGGTATCGGCGCGACCACGGTGATGTTCACCGTGATCCGAGGCGTACTCCTGCGGCCGCTGCCCTACGCCGCGCCGCAGCGCCTCGTAGCCCTCGACGAACAGACCGATTGGAGTACTCACTGGGGCAACCTCTGGGCGTTTGCCTACCCGAATTATCTGGATTGCCGGAATTCTGCCACCACGCTCGATCTTGCAGCCTGGCGCTTCGGTGACGGCATTCTGACCAAACCCGGCGAGGCGGAAAACGTGGAGGCGCGCGAGATCTCGGCGGGCCTGTTTTCCGTGCTCGGTGTTCCCCTCTACGCGGGCCGCGAATTCCGGCCCGAGGAAGACCGCCGCGGCGGCGCGCCCGTGGCCATCGTTGGCTACCACTTGTGGCAGCGCCGTTTCGCCGCCAGCCCTTCGGCCATTGGCGCGGAGATCGTCTTCCAGGGCAAGCCATACACCGTCGTCGGGGTCACTTCGCCCGGCTTCCGCCTGATGGGCGACACTTTCGACCTCTACCTCCCCCTCGGACAGGACACCGCCGCGAACATGCAGAACCGCGATGCGCACGCTCTGTCGGTCGTCGGACGCCTGCGCCCGGGCGCCACGCTCGGGCAGGCGCAAGCGGAGTTCGCGGGCATCGGCCGCCGGATCGCGCAGCAATTCCCGGCGTCCAATCGAGGCCGGATCTTCATCGCGAATCCGCTGCGCCCACCGGTGGATGACGTGAAGGGCACGCTGTGGCTCCTGCTGGGCGCGGTCACCCTGGTGCTGCTGATCGCCTGCGCCAACATTGCGAGCCTCCTGCTGGCGCGCGCCGTCTCGCGCGAGCGCGAACTCGCCATGCGGGTGGCGCTCGGCGCCGGGCGCGGGCGACTGGTCCGCCAGTGTCTTACCGAGAGCTGCATCCTGGCTTTGGGTGGAGGCGCACTGGGCGTGCTTCTGGCCGCCTTCGGATGGAGGCCTTTCGTCGCCTTCTGGCCCGGCAGCCTGCCTCGCGCCGAAGAGATCGGGCTCGATGCGCGTGTGCTGCTGTTCGCGGTTGGCGTTTCGCTTCTCTGTGGCGTGTTATTCGGGATCGCCCCGGCCCTGCGCGTTCCGGTCCACGGACTCGAAAAGGTGCTGCGCTCCGGTGGCCGCGCCGTAACGGGCAGTTCTCGCCGCCTGCACTTCGCGTTTGTCGTCGCCGAGATCGCGCTTGCCGTGGTGCTGCTGGTTTCCGCGGGAACGCTCGGCCGCGCTCTGTTACGGCTGGCCTCGGTCGATCCGGGGCTGAACCCGCGCAACGTTCTGACCGCGCGCACGGCGCTCGACCCCGGTACGCTGGCCGATGCCGGCCGCACGCGCGCCGCCTGGCAGGAGATCCTCGACCGCGTGCGCCGCGTTCCCGGCACCGAGGCCGCCGCCATCGTCGACACCGTTCCCCTGCGCGAGGGCAATAATCCGATCGGCTATCGCACCTCCTCCGCCGCCGTACCGGCCGACCGGCAGCCGTTGGTCTCGGCCACCTGCACCACACCCGGCTACCTCGAGGTCATGGGCATCGCGCTTCTGCGCGGCCGCTTCCTGACGGATCATGACCGCCTGGGCTCCGAACCGGTCGTCGTCCTCGACGAGGTGATGGCGCGGGAAGCGTTCGGTTCCTCCGATCCTATCGGCCGGTATGTCTGGATCGGCCTGGATGACCGGGCGAGCCGCGTCGTCGGCGTGGTGCGGCACGTACGTCATTGGGGCGCCTCGGACGACGACCCCGCACAGGTGCGCGCCGAACTCTACTACCCGCTGGCGCAGGTGCCCGACCGCCTGATGCGCCGCTGGTCGGAACTGATGTCGCTCGCGGTCCGTACCGGCGTTCCGCCTCGAAGCCTGGTCGAGCCGGTGAAGCGCGCCGTACGGGGCGCCGGCCGCGACCAGGTGATCTACGAGATCCGCACCATGGAAGAGTTGGCAGAAGGGGCGCTCGCCCTGCAGCGCTTCCTCATGCTGCTCTTCGGCATTTTCGCCGCGCTGGCCCTGCTGCTCGCTTCGATGGGGATCTACGGCGTCCTCGCCTACGTCACCGGCCGCCGCATCCCCGAATTTGGGGTGCGGATGGCGTTGGGCGCGGGCGCTGCCGACGTGATGCGGCTGGTGTTTCAGCAGAGCCTGGGGATGATCGCGGTGGGTGCGGCATTGGGACTGGCCGGCGCGCTGGCCGCCGCCCACCTGCTCGCGCGACTGGTCGCGGGCATCCGGCCGGCGGATCCCTTTACCGTCGCCGGGATGCTGCTGGTGCTGACCATCGCCGCGCTTTTCGCGAGCTTTCTGCCGGCGCGCCGCGCCGCCCGGGTCGACCCGATCCGGGCTCTGCGCCAGGAGTAGCTATAATCGCTCCCATGGAAGACCGGCCGCAGCCTTTTCTCGGGCTGCATGCCATCAACGTCTACGTCCACGATCAGGAAGAGAGCCTGCGCTTCTACCTGGATTGCCTCGGCTTCCGCCTGGCCTTCGACGCTTCCATGCCCTCGGGAGGCCGCTGGATAGCGGTCGCTCCGCCTGACGGCACCACGGTGCTCTCTCTGATCGCGCCCAGTCCGGAATCCCGCGAGTACCGGCTGATCGGCCAAAGCACCGGCATCGTTTTCGTCACCGAAGACGTTCTCAAGAAGTTCGAAGAATGGCGCAAGCGCGGCGTCCGGTTCCTGCTGACGCCCCGGCTGCGGCGCGTGCGGATCGGCTCGCCGCGCGGGCCGGAAGAGGTGCCGGTCTGGGGCGGCACCTTTGCCCGGTTTGTGGATCCCGACGGCAATGCGTTTTCTTTGGTCGGCTTCGATGAGGTCAACCGGCAGATCGAAGCTGAGCGGCAGGCGGCCGAAGCCAAACGCGAGGCCGAGCGGCGCGCGGCGCAGGAACTGAAGATCGCCAAACAGGTGCAATCCCGCCTGTTCCCGCAGACGTTGCCCGCTGTTAATTCCCTGGAGTATGCCGGCGAGTGCATCCAGGCCCGCGAGGTTGGCGGCGATTACTACGATTTTCTCGACCTCGGCCAGGGGCGTTTCGGGCTGGTGATCGCCGATATCGCAGGGAAGGGTATTGCCGCGGCGCTCCTGATGGCCAACCTGCAGGCGAATCTCCGCAGCCAGTGCGCCGTAGCACTCGAAGATCCCACCCGGATGCTTCGCTCGGTCAACCGCCTGCTCTTCGAAAACACCGGCGAAAGTTCTTATGCCACCCTGTTCTTCGCCGAGTACGAAGACCGCACCCGTCGCCTGCGGTTCGCCAACTGCGGCCACCTGCCGGCGCTGATTCTACGGGGCGATGGCTCGGTGGAACGGCTGGATTCCACTTGCACGGTAGTCGGCCTCTTTTCCGCCTGGGAATGCGCGATCGGTGACGGGCAGCTTTGCCCTGGCGACACCCTGGCCCTCTACACCGATGGCGTCACCGAGTCCTTCGACGAGCAGGGCGACGAGTTCGGCGAGCGGCGTCTGGTGGAAGCGCTGCGCCGTCATCGCGGCCGATCCGCCCGGGAAGCGATCGCCGCGGTAGTCGACGAGGTCCGCGGCTTCAGCCCCCGCGAGCAGCATGACGACATCACCTTGATCGTGGCTCACTGCCGGTAGTTGTGCGAATCCGCATACTGGAACGGTCCGTGCCGCTTTTCCGGTGAGGAGTCATTCCAATGCGTCACAGGGCTTATCAGGTCGATCTCGGCATTCCTCATCCGGCATCGCTGCTCGGACACCCCAACGACACCAGCCCTTCCTTTGAGGCGTTCTTCGAGCGATTGACCCGGAACTTCACTGGCGACGATGTCCCCAAGGCCGAACATTGCGAAAGCCTCACTCTCGACGTCGTACTCTCGCCGCTCGAGGCTCTGGCCGGCTGCGTCATCCCCGTCGGAGTCCCGGGGTTTCATCCGTGTCCGCAGTGCTCCGGCTCCGGCGACGTCCTCCCCTTCCGCTGCGCGGGTTGCGGCGGCTCCGGACAGATCGAGCAACTGCGGGAACTCCTCATCGAGGTGCCGCCGGGCGTCCGCAGCGGAACGATCCTCGAAGCTCCACTCGACCTGTTTGGCATCACCAACCTCTACCTGCGGGTGCAGGTCTCTATCTCGGCGCGGTAAGATCGCCGAGAGGTGGGGCTTTTCACCCAACTGCTGTAGATTTCGACAACGGATTGATTGAAAACAAAGGCCCGTCCTTTGGCGACCGGGGTGCTTCATAGGATCACTTCGAGGCAAGCCTATGTTTCGATTCGATCAGCTGATCCGCCGTGACATGATCATCCGCGACGTGAAACAGCGTCACCCCGAGACCATCCCCGTATTTGAAGGCCTGCATTACCGCGCGGTCTGCGACGACTGCGACATCGAAACCGTAGCGCGCAAGAATGGACTCAATGTCCGCGACGTGGTAGAGGCCCTGAATCAGGCCGCGTTCGGACCAAAGGCAGACACCGATCAACATGCAAGTAACTAAATCGTTCAAGAAGAGATCGCACCTACAGCGCAATCAGCCGCTCGATGTTTTCTTCTCTCCCAAGACCGTCGCCGTCATCGGCGCCACGGAAAATCCAGGCACCGTCGGCCGGACGGTGCTCTGGAATCTGGTAACCAGCCCCTTCGGCGGCACTGTCTATCCGGTTAACCCCAAGCGCCCCAGCGTATTGGGAGTGAAAGCCTATTCCTCGATCTCGGACATTCCGGAGCAGGTGGATCTGGCGGTGATCGTGACGCCGCCCCCATCCATCCCCGGCATCATCCGGGAGTGCGGAGAAAACGGCGTGCGCGGCGCGATCGTGATCTCGGCCGGCTTCAAGGAAATCGGGCCAGAAGGCGCGGCGCTCGAGCGGCAACTGCTCGAAGAGGCGCAGAAGGCCAATATTCGCGTGATCGGTCCGAACTGCCTGGGCGTGATGAGCCCGCTTTCGGGCATGAACGCGACCTTCGCCACCACCATCGCGCGGCCTGGATCGGTCGGCTTCATCAGCCAGAGCGGCGCCCTGTGCACGGCGGTCCTGGACTGGAGCCTGAAAGAGATGGTGGGCTTCAGCGCCTTCGTTTCGGTCGGGTCGATGGTGGATGTCGGCTGGGGCGACCTGATCTACCACCTGGGCAACGACCCGAAGACGCGGTCGATCGTCATCTACATGGAGAGCATCGGCAACGCGCGCTCGTTCCTTTCCGCGGCGCGCGAAGTGGCGCTCAACAAGCCGATCATCGTCATCAAGCCGGGGCGCAGCGCCGCGGCGGCCAAAGCGGCGGCGTCCCATACCGGTTCGCTCACCGGCAGCGACGAAGTGCTGGAAGCGGCCTTCCGGCGCAGCGGCGTGCTGCGCGTCAACAATATCGCCGATCTGTTCTACATGGCGGAAGTGCTGTCCAAGCAGCCCAGCCCCAGGGGTCCGCGCCTGACCATCGTGACCAATGCCGGCGGCCCCGGCGTGCTGGCCACCGATGCGCTGATCATGGGCGGCGGCGAACTGGCCGAACTGACGCCCGAGACCATGGAAGCGTTCAACGCCGTGCTGCCCCCCACCTGGAGCCACAACAATCCGGTGGACATCATCGGCGACGCCTCGCCCGAGCGCTACGCCAAGGCGCTCGAAATCGCCGCCAAGGATCCGCACAGCGACGGCATGCTGGTGATCCTCACTCCGCAGGCGATGACCGACCCGACCCGGATCGCCGAGCAATTGAAGCCTCTCGCCAAGCAGGAAGGCAAACCCGTGCTGGCAAGCTGGATGGGCGGCGTGGACGTGGCCGCGGGCGAGGAGATTCTCAACCGCGCCAACATCCCCACCTTCCCCTATCCCGATACCGCCGCGCGCGCCTTCAACTACATGTGGCAGTACAGCTACAACCTGAAGTCGCTTTACGAGACGCCCGCCATGCCGCAGGATTCGGCCGACTGGTCGCCCGACCGCGAGCTCGTGGAATCGACCGTGCAGAATGCTCGCAACGAAGGCCGCACCATCCTGACCGAGTTCGAATCCAAGCAAGTGCTGGCGGCTTACGGCATTCCGGTGGCCAGGACCGTCATCGCCGCGACCGCTGCCGAAGCCGTCAAGGCTGCCGAAGGCATCGGCTACCCGGTGGTCCTCAAGCTCTACTCGGAGACCATCACCCACAAGACCGATGTCGGCGGCGTACAGCTGAACCTGGGCAGCGCCGAGGCCGTCGACCGGGCTTTCCGCTCCATTCAGGACTCCGTGACCGCAGAAGGTGGGCGCCGAGCATTTCCAGGGCGTCACCGTGCAGCCCATGATCAAGCTCAAGGATGCCTATGAGCTGATCATCGGCTCCAGCCTCGACCCGCAATTTGGCCCGGTGCTGCTGTTCGGCACCGGCGGGCAGTTGGTGGAGGTCTTCAAAGACCGCTCGCTCGCCTTGCCGCCGCTCAATACCACGCTGGCTCGCCGCATGATGGAGCAGACCAAGATCTACAAGGCGCTCAAGGGCGTGCGCGGCCGCAAGCCGGTGGATCTGCAGGCGCTCGAACTCCTGATGGTGCGCTTCAGCGCGCTGGTGGCCGAGCAGCGCTGGATCAAAGAGATCGACATCAACCCGCTGCTGGCGTCGCCCGATGGTCTGATCGCGCTGGATGCGCGCGTGGTGGTCCACGGTCCCGAAGTCACACTGGATCAGGTGCCGAAGACAGCGATCCGGCCCTATCCGACCCGTTACGTGGCCTCATGGACGATGAAGGACGGCACGCCCGTAACCATCCGCCCGATTCGTCCCGAAGACGAGCCCGCCATGGTGAAGTTCCACGAGACGCTATCGGAACGGAGCGTGTACCTGCGCTACTTCCACCTGATGAACCTGGAGCAGCGCACCACGCACGAGCGGCTCACGCGCATCTGCTTCATCGACTACGATCGCGAGATGGCGCTGGTGGCCGAGACGGCCCACCACGAGATCCTTGGCGTAGGCCGCCTGTCGAAGATCCACGGCACGCGTGAAGCGGAGGTCGCCGTCCTGATCAGCGATCAGTGGCAGGGCCGTGGGCTGGGCAAGGAACTGCTGGCGCGCCTGCTGATGGTCGGCGCCGATGAGAAGCTGGAGCGCCTGACGGCCGACATCCTGCCGGATAACCGCGACGTCATGCGGATCTGCGAAAAGCTCGGGTTCACGCTGAAGCACTATCTGGACGACGAAGTCGTCCGCGCCGAGTATAAGTATTAAGAGCTGACTATATGCCGGGAGGGTCACTCCCTTCCGGCATACAGTTCGTCGATGTGGTCCTTGAAGTTTTCCATCGCCCGCGTGCGCCGGACCTTCATGGTCGCGGTCAGTTCCCCCTGGTCGATCGAAAAATCGCGGGGCAGCACGCGATATTTGCGCACCTGCTCGAAGGGCGCCAGTTGCTTGTTCACCCGCGCCACCGCCTTGTGGATCTCCTGCTGCACGGGCGGCGCCGAAACCAGGTCGCCGCGCCAGTTCTCCATGCCCTTCAGCGCCTCGGCGGCCGGTTGATTCAGCGTGAACAGCGCGGTCAGAAACGGCAGGCGGTCGCCGATCAGCAGCACCTGGCTGATCAGCGGCTCCATCTTGAACAGGCTTTCCACGCGCGACGGATAGATCTTCTTGCCCGTGGAGGAGACGATCAGCTCCTTCTTGCGGCCGGTGATGAACAGATAGCCTTCGCTATCCTGGTGGCCGATGTCGCCGGTATGCAGCCAGCCATCGCGAAGCACTTCGGCGGTGGTCTCCGGGTCGTTCAGGTATTCGGTGAACAGGCAGGGACTCTTGATCAGCAGTTCGCCATCGGGCGAAATCCGCACCTCGACCCCCGCCAGCGGCTTTCCGATGCTCCCCGGCTTCGGCCGGTCGATCGGGTTGAGCGACGCCACGCCTCCCTCGGTCAGTCCGTAGCCTTCGATCAAGGGCATGCCGACGGCTTCGTAGAATTCCGCGAGGTCCTTGCTCAGCGGCGCGGCGCCTGAGGCGGCCACCCGGATGCGTCCGCCGAAACGGTCCCGCACTTTGCGGAACATCAGGCGGTCGGCCAGCTTCAAAGGCACGCGGACGTGCAGGGGCACGGGCTTGCCCTCGCGGCGGTAGCGAGCGGCCGCCAGCGACAGCCCGAGCGCTCCGTAGAACGCTTTGCGCGCCGCCGCGGGCCGCTTCCGCAGTTCCGTGCAGATGGTGGAGTAGATTCGCTCCCACATGCGCGGCGGGGCCAGCAGGATGGTGGGCCGTACCTTGCGGATCTCCCCCGGCAGCTTCATCAGACTTTCCGAAAACGTCACCGGCATGCCGCAGCGCATCGGCAGGAATTCGATCACCACCCGCTGGGCGATGTGCGCCGAAGGCAGAAACGCCACCGTCGAATCTTCCGGCCCGAGCGGCAGGACGGCAGGGCCCATATCGATATTCGAGACAATCGCGTGATGGGTGACCAGCGCCATCTTCGGCTCGCCCGTGGCGCCGGAGGTCAGGTAGAGCACTGCGTAATCCTGGGGCCGGACCTCGGCGAGGATCGCGGGCAGCAGTTCGGGGTCCCGCTCGAGGGCGGCACGGCCGGCATCCCGCAGCGCCGCCATCGTAAGGGCGCCTTCGGCCTCGCCGGTCATCAGAATCCAGTGGCGAACAGGCGCCTGCCGCAGAGCGTGCAGCGTCTTCGGATCTTCCACAAATGCCGCCACGGCGCCGGAAGCCGCCAAGGTCCGGACCAGGTCCGCGGGTGGATAGCTCGGGTACATGGCGGCCGAAATCGAGCCGTTCGTGAGGACACCCAGGTCGGCCACGTAGAACTCGAGGCGCGTTTCGGAATTCAGCGCCACTACGTCGCCGCGCCCAATCCCCAGGGTGCGCAGTCCCGCCGCGATCTCCTCGGCCGCCCGCAGGTATTGCCGCCACGAATAAACGGTGTATCCCTCTGCGGAGGGCTGGCGAAGGGCTGGGGCGTCGCGATGGGTCCGGGCAGTTTCCTCAAGTACCTGGTAGATGGTCCGCGGATTCACTCCAAGCAATGTATCACGAGGGCGCGTTAGACACTGGCGACCGGGCAGGGGGATTGCCGGATGATCGAATAGGCATTGGTGCGGAGGCGCCCGAAGACGCCGGCTGCCGATCCGCGCCCGATCACCAGCAGGTTGGCCGGCAGGCGTGCGGCGGCGGCGCAAATCACCGTGGCCGGGTCGCCCGGCTCCACTAGCAGGTCTGCCTCGACTCCGGCGTTCTTTTGCAGCCGTGCCAGTTCCCGGCGCGCATCTTCGGCCATCCGGCCCGACTCCTCGGTACAGGCCGGCGCGGCGTGCATCAAGGTCAGGGGAGCGCCGAAACCGTGGGCCAGCCAGGAGGCCCACTCCACGGTGCGGCTGCTGTTCGGTCCCAGGTCGACGGCACACAGAACGCACTTCAAAGGGGATGGAGCCGGCAGTTCCGCGATGTGGATTCCCGTCCACACGGGGCAATCCGCGTCGTGCAGCACCTTGGCGGTATTGGAGCCCAGGATGAAGCGACGGAAGGGTCCGTAGCCATGGGTCGGCATGACGATCAAGTCCACCGCGTGTGTGTGGGCGAATTCGACGATCTGGAGCGCTGCGTCGCCTTCGAGCACCACGGGTGTCACCGGGAGGCCGGAAAGTTCGGTCGCGACGAAGGCGTTCAGGTCGTCGGATGCCAGCGAGGAGCGATTGAGGTAGATGTCACCGAGAACCGAGCCGCTGACGTCCAGGGCGCCGAATTCGGTTTGCGGCGGCGGAAGGACGTGCAACACGGTCACGGACGACCGGAACCGCGAGCAAAGCGAACGCACACAGCGGGCGGCGCCAGACGAACGTTCGGAAAAATCCACCGGGAGCAGGATGTGAGCGAGAGCCGGCATTGCGATCACCCTGCTTTAGGATAATCCGGTTCCAGATTCCTGTTTCAGTTATTTCGTGCCGCGATCGAGCCGGAGCAGGGCGTCGGCTAACTGGCTGACTGCCAGTTCCTCACGCTGGGTATTCCGTCTATTGCGGGGGAGCGAGGCCAGTTCCAGGTGGATCAGCCCGTGCAGGACTGTAAACTCCATGTCTTTTCGGGTATCTTCGGGGCCGAGCCGGTAGTCGGCTGGATCGAGCACGCGGATGACAGCAGTCTTTGCGTCCTTATCCCATTCGACGTCCCCCATCTTCTTCGGCCCGAGTTGGGCAGAGCGGCAGAAAAGGAGGGAGACATTCCAATCCATGAGGTCGAGCCGCAGCTTCCAGATGGCCAGTTGCGTCTTGACGTACTCTTGGGTGGCCTGAGGGCTATCGGAAGCGGTCGGCTCGGGCTGCGCGGCCTGACAGAAAGAGGAGAGGAAAAGCAAGGGAACGACGGCAAAAGCAACGCGGGGCCCAGGGGAATACCGGAACTGCATCAACCCTATCGTATCAAACAAATCGGCGGAACGTTAGATTCCTCACGCTCGTTGGTCGACTCGGTCTGGTCAAGGGAACCGGGCGCGGAAAGGGTGTATTTGGCGGACGCCTCGGACAGATAGATTAACGCCTGCCTGGAGAGCTCGGGAACGTTCGGATCCGGATGACGGAGAAGGGAAATGAGGATCCGAATCCAGCGAAGCTCGTCGGGTTCGATCCCGATCATCGGCACCGTCTTGTCCATGGTTTGCTCGCCCAACTGTACATTTCGGCCGCAGATCGGGAAATTCGAGCAGTTCAAGAGTGGCGGCGCCGGAACGATAAGGATTCTTGTGAGCGCATTCCTGAGACACGCGGAACAGATCCTGGAGACGGCACGGCAGAACTCCGGGGAAGATTGCCGGATCTCGATCCTGGTAGGGCGGGATGGAGGCGTTCATATGGTCATGGGCTCGGATTGGGAGCTGGAACCCCTGCGAATTCATCATGGGGCGCAAGCCGCGTACCGGGTGACCCGGCAGGCCGGTAACGTACAACTGGAAGGGCGCTCCGACGAAGGCGCCTGCCTGCTCGGCTCCGGCGCGGCCCGCGCCGTTCCTTTCTGGACGGACTTTCCTCAGTATCAGCTCGCGTAGGGCGGGCGCTGTTCCAATCTTCTATTGCTTTGTCCGATAAGTCTCTTGCGGGAGAGATCCCGGAGGAGCGGTTATGGATATTTCTCCAGTCAGTAGAGTCAGCGCCACGCAGGCGGCGGCTGTGCCGGTGATTCCCACCGACCAGGCTGCTGTAAATCGCGACATTGTTCAGGCCGTGAAGGCTGTCAACGCTGCGGGACTGTTCGGTGAGGAAAATCAGCTCATGTTCCAGCGCGACCGCCAAACGCAGAAGATGGTGATTCGGATCGTCAACCGGAAGACCAACGAAGTGATTAAGCAGATACCGCCGGAATACGTTCTCAGGCTGGCGGAAGACGTGAAGGAATCCGGATCCTGAGCGATAAGAAAACTTGGAGGAGAGAGCGGGCATGTGGCAGAACGTTCATGAAGCGTATGTAGAGAGCCGGGTCCTTTCCGCGGATGGGATCGACCTGGTTTGCCAGCTATACCAAGGCTGTATGACGGCGGTGCGGGATGCCCGGGAGCACCTGGCGTCCGGTGAGATCGCGCTGCGCGCGCGGTCGATCACCAAAGCCTGGGGGATCCTGGGGGAACTGGTCCATTCGCTCGATCGGGAGCGGGGCGGAGATCTCGCCATCCGGCTGGGAAGTCTCTACGATTACATGCAGCGGCGTCTGCTCGAAGCCAACCTGCAGCAGACGGATGGCCCGCTGGCGGAAGTTCTGGGCCTGCTTGCCACGCTCTCGGAAGGTTGGGACGGCATTCACACGCAAAAGGAAGAGCCCGTACCGGCATCTCAGCCCTGGGGCCAGATGATGGCGCAGGATACCGGGAGCATCGCGTCCGAGCACGTATGGAGCTTCTAGACACAGAAGTTATAATCGGCTCAGGCGAATGTTGCTCGAGCTGGTGGTTGAAAACTACGCTGTCGTCGAAAGACTGCGGGTCCATTTCCACGCGGGGCTGAACCTGCTGACCGGAGAGACCGGCAGCGGCAAGTCGATCGTGGTGGACGCTTTAGGACTGCTGCTCGGCAGCCGTGCCTCAGCCGAGATGGTACGGACCGGCGAGCTCCGGGCGCGTGTCGCCGGTATTTTCGACGTCCGCGAAACCAGGGCCATCCGCCAAATGCTCGAGCCCGCCGGCATCGAGATCGAAGACGGCGAGCTATTGATCGAGCGTGAGATCCTGGCCGGGGGGAAATCGCGGGCCTTTGTGGGCAGCCGTCCGGTGGCAGCGTCCCTGCTCCGCGAACTGGCTCCCCATCTGGCCGATATCCACGGGCAGCACGACCAGCAGCTTCTCTTTTCCGCCGATTCCCAGCGCGACATGCTCGACCTTTTTGCCGGATCGGCCGAGCTACTCGAGCGCGTTGCCGCCGTCTACCGGGCCTGGCGGGCGGCGGCGGCCGAACTCGAAGAGCTGGAGCGTTCCGAACAGGAAAAACTGCGGCTGCTCGATCTTTGGTCGTTCCAACGGAAGGAGATCGAGTCCGCGGGCCTCGATCCCGGGGAAGACGCCACGCTCGAAAACGAACGGCGGGTTCTGCACAACGTGCAACGTCTGGAAGAGGCGGCCAACATCGCCTACGAGGCCGTCTTCGATTCCCCGGAATCGGCCCTTACTCTGACGCGCACCGCCGCCAAGCGGCTCGACGAACTGTGCCGCATCGATTCTTCCCTGGAAAGTTTGCGCGAGCACCTGAAATCCGCCGATTTGAGTCTGCAGGAAGTGTCGTTCGGCCTGCGGGACTACCTGTCGCGCCTCGAAGCCAACCCGGGGCGCCTCGAAGAGGTCGAAACCCGCCTGGCTGCGATTGACCGGCTGAAGCGAAAGTACGGCCAATCGCTTGTCGAGGTGCTGGCATTCCTCGAAGACGTCCAGCGACAGATCGCCGCGGTGGAGCACGCCGGCGAACGGATGGCGGAATTGCGGGCGGCGCAAAAGAAGCTCGAAGCCGAATTTGCACAGATTGCGGGAGAACTCACCGAGAAGCGCCGATCCGCGGCGCGGAAGCTCGAAAAGCGCGTGGAGGGCGAGCTTGCCCAACTGGCAATGGAGCGTACGGTCTTCCGGGTGGAGATTACTCCGGATAGCTGGTCGGAGAACGGCTCCGACCGGATCGACTTCCTGATCTCTTCGAACCTTGGGGAAGTGCCGCGGCCGCTCGAAAAGGTCGCCTCGGGCGGAGAAATCTCGCGGCTCGCACTGGCTTTGAAGACCTGCCTGGCCGCTCCCAAGACGGGAACGGTGCGGACGCTGGTGTTCGATGAGGTGGATACCGGTGTAGGCGGCAGCGCAGCCGAGGGCATCGGACGGCGCCTCAAGAAACTCTCAGCCGCCAACCAGGTGCTGTGCGTGACGCATCTACCGCAAATCGCGTCGTTTGCGGATCATCATTACCGCGTGGAAAAGCAGGAGTCGAAAGGCCGGACCGTCGCCGTGATCGACGAACTCGAAGGCAGCGCGCGAACCCACGAAATCGGCCGGATGCTTTCGGGACAAAAGCTGACGCCGGAAGCGCTCAAACATGCGGAGCAATTGATCCGCATGAGCAGCGACTGAAACTTCATCGCCAAGGCACGTGATAGATTCGGCGGCATTTCGGGCAGCGATACTGCCCGTGAATCGGCCACGTCACGTCATCGTGCATCACCAAACACCAAAACCCGGTTATGCGAGACCACCGGGTCCGTAAGGCACTCATAAACCTCAAACTCCCCTGCCTGCTAGATGCGTCTCCATTCTTCGCGGTTTCAGAACCATCGCCGAACGCGAGAGCATGGGATCGCACCCGGCGTGAACCCGCCGACGCAGTCTGCAATTTATAACATCGGTGGGTTAGTCAATAATATTTAGATATGGACATCAATCGTTTCACAGAGAAGTTGCAGGAAGCGATCCGGTCAGCTCAATCCAAAGCGATCCGCTATGGACACCAGCAGATCGATGTCGAACACCTACTCGCCGCGCTCCTCGAACAGGAGGGGGGGCTGGCGCGTTCGATCCTGGCCAAGGCCGGCGTGCCGGTGGAGAACCTGGAGCACCGCATCGAAAGCGAGCTCGAGCGGATGCCGAAAGTATCCGGCCCGGGCGGCGCCCCCGACCAGGTGTATGTCACCACACGTTTGAACCGCCTGCTGACCGATGCCGAAGACGAAGCCCGGAAGCTCAAGGACGAATATATTTCCGTGGAGCACGTACTGCTGGCGGCTCTCCACGATTCCGGATCGGCCGGACGGTTGCTGAAAGAGTTCGGCCTCACCAGCGAACGACTCATGCAGGCGCTGCGCGAGGTGCGGGGCAGCCAGCGGGTCACTTCGCAGAATCCCGAGGGGACTTACGAAGCGCTCGAAAAGTACGGCCGCGATCTAACCAAGCTTGCCGCGCAGAATAAGCTCGATCCGGTCATCGGGCGCGACGAGGAGATCCGGCGGGTCATCCAGGTGCTCTCGCGGCGCACCAAAAATAACCCGGTGCTGATCGGCGAGCCGGGTGTCGGGAAGACCGCGATCGTCGAAGGCCTGGCGCTGCGCATCGTCCGCGGCGACGTACCCGAGGGGCTCAAGAACAAGCGCATCGTGGCGCTCGATATGGGCGCGCTGATCGCGGGCGCGAAATATCGCGGCGAATTCGAAGAGCGCCTCAAGGCGGTGCTCAAGGAAGTGCAGGATTCCGATGGCGAGATCATCCTCTTCATCGACGAGCTGCACACCGTAGTGGGCGCGGGCAAGGCAGAAGGCGCCATGGATGCGGGCAACCTGCTGAAGCCCATGCTGGCGCGCGGCGAGCTGCACTGCATCGGCGCCACGACGCTCGACGAATACCGCAAGCACATCGAGAAGGACGCCGCGCTCGAAAGGCGTTTCCAGCCGGTGGTGGTGGACCAGCCCTCGGTCGAGGACACGATCTCCATTCTGCGCGGCCTGAAGGAGCGCTACGAAGTGCATCACGGCGTGCGCATCAAGGATGCCGCCCTGGTAGCGGCCGCCGTGCTTTCGAACCGCTATATCACCGACCGCTTCCTGCCCGACAAGGCCATCGACCTGGTGGATGAAGCGGCGGCGCGGCTTCGCACCGAAATCGATTCCATGCCCGCCGAGATGGACGAAGCGCGCCGGCGCATGATGCAGCTCGAAATCGAACGCGAGGCGCTGCGTAAAGAAAGCGATCCGGCCTCGAAGGAGCGGCTGGCGAAGCTCGAAAAGGAGTTGGCCGATCTCAAAGCGGAGCACGATGCGCTCACCGCCCGGTGGCAGGCCGAAAAGCAGGGCGTCGAGAAGCTGCGGCAGATCCGCCAGCAGGTGGAAGAGACCAAAGCCGAGATCGAGCGCGCCGAGCGGCAGTACGATCTGAATCGCGCGGCGGAGTTGAAGTATGGAAAGCTGGCGGGGCTCGAACGCGAGCTGAAGCAGGCCGAGGAACAACTCGCGAAGCAGAAGTCGGGGCCGCGGCTGATCAAAGAGGAAGTGGACGAAGAGGACATCGCCGAAGTGGTCAGCCGTTGGACGGGTGTGCCGGTGACGCGTCTGCTCGAAGGCGAGATGCAGAAACTGCTGCATCTCGAAGACGAGTTGCACAAGCGCGTGATCGGCCAGGACGAGGCCGTCACCGCGGTGGCCGAAGCAGTGATCCGCGCGCGCTCGGGCCTCAAGGATCCGAATCGCCCGGTGGGCAGCTTCATTTTCCTGGGGCCGACGGGCGTCGGCAAGACCGAGTTGGCGCGGGCGCTCGCCGAGTTCCTGTTCGACGACGAACATGCCATGATCCGCATCGACATGTCGGAATACCAGGAGAAGCACACCGTGGCGCGGCTGGTGGGCGCGCCTCCCGGATACGTGGGTTACGAAGAGGGCGGCCAGTTGACCGAGGCCGTGCGGCGGCGTCCGTACTCCGTAGTGCTGTTCGACGAAATCGAAAAGGCCCACCAGGACGTTTTCAACGTGATGCTGCAGATCCTGGACGACGGCCGGCTGACGGACGGGCAGGGGCGTACGGTCGATTTCAAGAACACGATCGTGATCATGACCTCGAACATCGGCAGCTCGCGCATTCTCGAATATCGCGGCACGTCGGAGGGCGAAGGCTTCGAGCGCATGAAAGAGACGGTGCTCGAAGAGATGCGGCAACACTTCCGGCCGGAGTTCCTCAACCGCGTGGACGAGATCATCGTTTTCCACGCGCTGAGCGAAGACGACCTGAAGAAGATCGTCGACATCCAGCTCGAACGCCTGCGGGCGCGGCTCGCCGAGCGGCACATCACCCTGCAGCTCACTGAAAAGGCCCGCGCCAACCTGGTGCGCACCGGATATGACCCGCACTACGGCGCCCGTCCCCTGAAGCGGGCCATCCAGAAGAAGATCGAAACTCCGCTCGGAAGGATGCTGATCGCAGGCAAGGTCAAAGACGGGCAGGCCGTCGTGGTAGATGCCGACCGCGAGGTGGGCGACCTGCGGTTCGAAACCGAGCCCGTCGGAGTGGCGTAGGGAAACAGAAATGCTTTCACCGCCGAGACGCCGAGACGCCGAGAAAACAAAGTCTGTCTTTTCTCCTCTGCGCCTCTGTGTCAGGCCGTCTTGACGAGATCCATCAGGTCGTCTTCGCTGAGGACCCTGATACCGAGAGTTTGGGCCTTCTGTAGCTTCGACCCGGCGTCGTAACCCGCCACCACGTAGCTGGTTTTCTTGCTGACCGAGGAGCTGACCTTGCCGCCGGCGGCTTCGATCATGCGGGTGGCTTCCTCGCGGCTGAGGTTGGGGAGCGTGCCGGTGAGCACGAAGGTCAGGCCGTGGAGCGGGCCGTCTTTCGGACGCGTGGACTCATATGTGAACTGGAGGCCGGCTGCGCGCAGGCGCTCGACGAGCTCGCGGTTCCGAGGCTCGCGGAAGAACTGGAAGATGCTGGCGGCCACGCGCGGCCCCACTTCCTCCGCGGTCTGCAGCGATTCCACGCCGGCGCGCGCAATGGCATCCATGCTGCCGAAGGCTTCGGCGAGGAACGTGGCCGTGCGGTCGCCGACGAAGCGAATCCCCAGAGCTGCCAGGACGCGCGGCAGCGGATTGATGCTTCGAATTCTCGATGTTGCGGATGACGTTGGCGGCCGATTTCGGGCCCATGCGCTCGAGAGTCATGAGCTTGCCGATGCTCAGATCATAGAGATCGGCGACGCTCGTGACCATGCCGCTATCGACCAACTGATCGACCAAAGCCTCGCCGAGGCCGTCGATATTCATCAGGCCGCGGGAGGCGAAATGCAAAATCGATTCCTTCAGGCGAGCGGAGCAATTGGTATTGATGCAGCGGCTGGCGGCTTCGCCCTCCTCGCGGACGATGGGGCCGCCGCAGACCGGGCACTTGGCGGGCATGTGGAAGTGGCGCCGGTAGGGCCCTGGGAATGGACGCGGACGACTTTGGGAATCACGTCGCCGGAACGTTCGATCACCACTTCGTCGCCGATTTCGACGCCGAGGCGTTCGATTTCATCTTCGTTATGCAGCGTGGCGCGGCGAACGGTGACGCCGCCGACTTCCACCGGCTTGAGGTGAGCCACGGGAGTGAGAGTGCCGGTGCGGCCCACCTGCACCTTGATCGATTCCACCGTGGTAATGGCCCGCCGCGCCGGATATTTGTAGGCGATCGCCCATCGCGGCGCCTTGGCGGTGAAGCCGAGTTGCCGCTGCTGCGCCACCGAATCGACTTTCACCACCACGCCGTCGATTTCGTACGGCAACTGCTCTCGCTTCGGCCTCCCATTCGGAGCAGAAGCCGAGCGACCTCATTCGATATCGCCGCAGATCCTGCGGTGCGAATTCACCTTGAAGCCCATCTTCGGCATCCTCTCGAGCGACTCCCAATGGCTGTCGAAGGCGGCCGGCCGTCCACCAGCAGGAAATAGGGATAGTAGTCGAGCTGCCGCGAGGCGGTGATTTGCGGCTCGAGCACGCGCAGCGATCCGGCCGCGGCGTTGCGGGGATTGGCGAAGCGCGACAGACCGCGCTCGTCGCGTTCGGCGTTGAGGCGTTCGAAGGCGCGCCGGTTCATCACGGTCTCGCCGCGCACTTCGAATCGTCCGGCCGCCCTTTACGCGGAGGGGCAGCGAGCGGATGGTGCGGGCGTTTTCGGTGACGTCTTCGCCGACCGTTCCGTCGCCCCGCGTTACAGCCTGGGTGAAGCGGCCGCTGCGATAGCAGGCGGCCATCGAAAGGCCGTCCATTTTGAGCTCCGCCACGTAGCGATAGGGACGGCCGCCGAGCAGGTCCCTCACGCGGCGATCGAAATCCCGCAGTTCTTCGTCGTTCAGCGCGTTATCCAGGCTGAGCATCGGAGAGCTGTGCCGGACTTTGACGAAGCCCTCGCGCGGTTTGCCGCCGACGCGCTGGGTGGGTGAATCCGGGGTGATTAGCTCCGGATGCTCTGTTTCGAGCGCCTGCAGTTTCTGCATGAGCTCGTCATATTCGGCATCGCTGATCTCCGGCTGGTCGGCCACATAGTACAAGTACTCATGATGGCGAAGCTTGTCGCGAAGCACGTCGATTTCGCGGTCGGGATCTTTCATCGGCCTCTCAACTATAATTTAACGAGGAAACGGGAGAATAGACCAATCGCAGATTACAAGAATGCCGTCCTTATCTACAATCCTCGTGCGGGCAAGTTCCGGAATGGAACTGCGGGGCTCGACCGGGCGGCTGAAATTCTCAACAGGGCGGGACGGCAGGTAGCCATTTCTCCCACGACCGGGCCCCGGACCGCTGGTGCGATTGCGTCCGAATACATCGCGCGCGGTATCGATTTGGTTATCGTTGCCGGAGGCGATGGCACCATCAACGAAGCGGCCGAAGGCATGATCGGATCGGATGTTCCGCTGGCGATTCTCCCGGCGGGCACGGCCAACGTGCTCGCCATGGAGTTGGGCATCGGCTCGAAACTGGAGCGGGCCGCCGCAAGGTTGGGCGAGCTCGAGCCGCGGCGGATCGCGGTGGGGCGGATTACGTGCGAACCCGAGCGGACCCCGCGGCACTTCCTCTGTATGGCGGGGGTGGGGCTCGACGCGCAGATCGTCAACAACGTCAATCCCGGGCTCAAGGCAAAGGCCGGAAAGTTCTCGTATTGGCTGGCGGGATGGAGCCTGCTCGGGCAGCGGCTGGCGCAATTCCGCGCATGTTCCACCGGCGAGACGCGTCAATGCTCGTTCGCGCTTTTGAGCCGGGTACGGAATTATGGAGGCGATTTTCAGATCGCACCTACCGTGACTCTGCGGGACGGCAACTTCGAAGCGGTACTGTTCGAAGGGCGCACGTCCTTGCCCTACGTCAAATACTTTGCCGGGATGGCGCTGAAGCGGATCGCGAGAATGAAAGGCGTGGGGCTGTTTCGCACCACCGGCATGCGGTTCGAAGCGCTGGGCCGCCGCGTCTGGGTGCAGGTCGATGGCGAACTCGCCGGCCATTTGCCGGCCGAGATCCGGATCGTGCCGGACGCGCTCACGCTGCTCATGCCCCGCGGGTACGGCGCACCCTAGCGGATCACGTCGAGATCCTGCCCGTAGATCACGGTGCCGTGGAAATTTTCGCGGATTTCAGCGAGCACCTCCGCGGACGTCTGGCCCATCGGCAGTTCGTGATAGAGCACCAGGATGCGGGGATGGATGCGTGCGGCCAGTTTGCCCAGCTCGACCGCCGAGGTGTGGAACGCGGCATGATATCGCTGCCACTCGGGCGTGCGCCCTTCCCAGCCTTTCCGGGAATAGACTTCGTGGACCAGGATGTCGCAGCCGCGCGCGGCTTCCGCCAACCGCTCGTCCGGCCTGGTGTCGCCGGAGATCACGATGACCTTGCCGCCGGCTTCAAAGCGATAGCCGAACGCATATTTCCACGAGCCGTGGCTGACCGGAATCGCGGTGACCCGCACATGCGCATCGCGATAGATCTCGCCGGGCGCGATTTCATGGGCATGCACGACGTAGGCCTCTTTGATGCCGTGCTCCAGGCCGTTGAGCCGGATGTCGATGTCTTCCTTCCAGGCGGCCATGACGTGGTCCACCATCGAGGCAATGCCCGGCGGGCCGTAGATTTCGAGCGGCTCCTGGCGCCCGGTAACAGCGGGGGTGAAGATGAGGTCCGGAAGTCCCACGGTATGGTCGGAGTGGAGGTGGGTGACGAAGACGCGGGTCAACTGCTGCATGCGGATTCCCGCCTCGGCGGCACGCCGTACCACGCCGGGTCCGCAATCCACCAGGTAGACCGCGTCACCGGTGATCACGGCGACCGCTGGTCCGCTGTGCCGGGGATCGGGATTGGGAGTACCGGTGCCGAGCAGGACCACGCGGGTGTCCTGCGCGAAGGCGGCCGCGGCGAGTGCCGTGGCGATCAGGAGGAACTTCATAGGGCACCGAACCCACAGTGTACGGCAGATCGTTATGATGAATGCGGACCAATCCGATGAACCGGCGTGAATTCCTGATCTCGACCGCGGCCGCGGCGGCTTCGCCGCTGGCGGGTGCTCCGTCCGCTCCTCCGAATGTCGTGCTGATCCTCTGCGACGATCTGGGCTATGGCGACCTGGGATGTTACGGAGGGCAGATCCGCACTCCCAATCTCGACCGCCTGGCCGCGGAAGGCGTGCGCTTCACCAACTGCACGGCGGCCGACCCCGTCTGTTCGCCCTCGCGCGCCGGGCTGCTGACGGGCCGCTACCCGACCCGGGTCGGCGTGCCGCGCGTGCTGTTCCCGCAGGATCCGGGCGGCCTCAACCTCGACGAAACGACCATCGCCAACGCGCTCCACGCGCGGCAGTACAAGACCATGTGCATCGGGAAATGGCATCTGGGCCGCCCCAATGCTTATCTGCCCACCAGCCGCGGTTTCGACGAATACTTCGGCATCCCCTACAGCAACGACATGAATCCGCGGGTGCTGATGCACAACACCGACGTGATCGAGCAGAACACGGACCTCGACAGCCTGACCATCCGCTATACCGAGCAAGCCACGCGGTTCATCGCGCGATCGGCGGGATCGCCATTCTTCCTTTACATGCCGCACACGTTCCCACACATTCCGCTGGGGGCCTCGCCGCGCTTCCGCGGGAAGTCGGCGGAAGGCCTGTACGGCGACGCGGTGGAAGAGGTCGATTGGAGCGTCGGCGAAGTGATGGCGGCGCTGAAGCAGCGGGGACTCGAAAAGAACACGCTGGTGCTGTTTTCGAGCGACAACGGCCCGTGGTACCTGGGCAGCCCCGGCAAGCTGCGAGGCCGCAAGAACACGACCTACGAGGGCGGCGTGCGCGAGCCGTTCCTCGCGCGATGGGACGGCCGGATCCCGGCGGGGCGCACCTCGGACGCGCTGATTTCGCTGATGGACGTCTTCCCCACCGTGACGAAGCTGTGCGGAGCGCCGCTGCCGCAGAAATCGCTGGACGGCATCGACATCTGGTCGCTGCTCGAGGGCACGCGGAAATCGATCGATCGTGCGCCCCTGCTCTACTTCGACAACTGGGACCTGCAGTGCGTCCGGTGGATGAACTGGAAGCTGCACGTTGCCCGGTACAACACCGCGGCCTACTCGCCGGCGCCCCCCGGATGGCGCAAGAGCTACCTGCTGCCGAAGCCGGAGCTGTACAACCTCGCTACCGACCCGGACGAAAGTTACGACGTGGCGGAAGGGAATCCGAAAGTGGTGGCGGAAATCGAAGCGAAGGTGGAGGCGATGATCCCCGGATTCCCGGAGCCGGTGAGGCAGGCCTTCGCGGCGCAGAAGGAGAGAAGGGCCGCGCCGATGCCCTCGGGGGCATATCCGCAGCCCGCAAAATGAGGAGGCCTCCGAAGTGGGAGGCCTCCTCGGCTTTCTTTACGGCAGCGTCGTCTCTTGCGCGCTCCCGAAATACAACCCGTTAAACAGGAGTTTGAACGTGGCATGCGGCTGCGCGCGGAAGGCTACTTCCGGTCCGAGCATCACCACCTTGCCTTCGCCTACGGACGCTTCCGCGACTGCCGTGCCGCCATCCAGATACTGCTGGCCCCACGCCCAGCCGCTATCGAGCGAATGCGTCCCGCTGAACCAGGCCACCGCGGAGGTGTGCTTCTGCTCCGCGTCCGGCCCCAGTTTCAGCACCGGGCTGCTGTCGAAGAACACGTCCACCTGCGACGGCATGCCGTATGCCAGCGGATTCGTATTATCAACATTCACCTTGAGGAGCGAGCCGGGAATGAAGAACTTGTCGCGGGAGAGCGGCTGTTCCTTGCCGTCCGCCCCCATCTCGGTCAGGTAGTTCTTCACCGGGACGCCGAACTCGTCGGCGGCGCTGGTGGAACTGCCGATGGTCAGGACCGTACCGCCGGACTCCACGAACTTCTTGAGTTGCGGGAAGGTCTTGTCATCGGAGATACGGCCCAGCCAGCCGCGATATTGCGCGGGCAGAGTTTCGGCATTCGGTGCGCCGAAACCGCCGCGGCCGCCCATGCCCATGCCGCGTCCGCCCGCCATCCCGCGGCGGATCGCGCCATCCGGGAAGACCAGGACGTCGAACTTGGTGCGCAGGTCGCCCGCGTCGAGCGTCGCCGGGAAGACTTTTTCGAACGAGAATTCGTACTGCTCGAACAGCCAGCGCGTCCAGCCGGAAGGCATCGAGCCGCCGTATTGATCGTAGAGGCCGATGCGGACAGGCTTCAGCTTCATCGCCGGGCCGCCGGGAGCCTTGGCCACCGCGGTCACCGGGACTCCAAGCTCCTTCGCCGATTCCAGCAGAACGGACTTCGCGGCAGGCGAATACGGCACCCACACGGCGCCCGCGCCGAGGTTGTCGGTGTCTTTGCCCAGCCAGTATACGTCGGCCTTCGCCTTGAGCAGCCGGTTCACCACCTTAAAGGAGTTGTTGATGCGGTGGCTGATCAGGTAGCCCGCCGGAGTGGCCGGTCCGCTTACCGTTGCCGGCGGCGGCGCGAGCACGCCTTCGATCTTCGTGAACGGTCCGTCGAAGCCGTCCAGGACACGGTCGTATTGAACCCCCATCTGCATGGCCAAGGTCCAACCGGTGATGTCGTATGGCGGAACTGGAGGGCCGCCCGGATAGCGGAAATCGTTCGGGTGGTCCTGCGGCTCGAACATATCCATGATGTGCGGACGGAAGGCCTGGGCCGTCTTCACTACATAGGAGCCGGCCGGATAGTTCTTGCCCTCCACCGTGAAGGCCGAGGTGGCGCGCTGCACGGTGATGCCGTTCTTCAAGAGCGCGTTGACGAACTCGGTGGCGGTGGGGAAGTCGGCCTGGTTGGCGGGAATAATGTAGCCGCGGGGATCGCGCATCTTGGGATCGTGCAGGATCTTGGCGTAGAGGTCGGTGGGCAGAGTGCGTGCGCCCAAGCCTCCCATCGTCATGCCCGCGGGCATATCGCCGCCTGTCGCACCGCCTCGTCCGCCGCGGCCACCGCGTCCGCCCGTAGCACCTTCGGCTTCGGCAGCTTCTTCGAGCGCTTTGATCCGCTTGGGCGTCACCGTCCAGTTATCGCGGCTGCCCTTGTCGATGGAGTTCATGCCCATGCGCCAGATGTTGTAGAGCCAGGTCTCGCGGTACCGCGAAGCGATGTCCAGGATGGCGCGGTTGTTGGTGATCTCGTATTCGATCGACTGCCGGTAGTGCCACTCCTGCGGTGCGACCGGCATCGGCCAGTCGCCCTGCGGCAACTGCTTCTCGGCGACCAGCGGGATGCTCATCGGGGTCGGGTTGCCGATGATCTCGGTCAGGATGCCGACCATATTGTGGAAATAGGTGACCGTGCGGAGTCCGCCGTTCCACCATGTGGAATAGTTGGCGCCGCTGCGCATGGCGCTGCCGCCCTTGCCTTCCGCCACCAGGCGGCTATGCATGGCAGTGCCCACCAGCTCGATTCCGAGCGGCACCAGCGGGTCGAAGTTGTAGTTGAAGGGATCGCGGAAAGGCGGCATAAAGATGACCGCTCCCGCCGGCCCGGTCTGGTGGTGGTTGTACATGATCTGCGGAAACCACTCTTTGAACAGGATCCGGTTCATATTGGTGGTTTCCGGCATGTTCGACATATAGAAGTCGCGATTGTCGTCATGCCCGACATATTTGGCATAAAGACGAGGGATGGTGTTGAGGGTCCGCTCTTTTTCGGGGCGGAGCGGCGCATTCGGGTCTTCGGAGCCGCGCATGTACCAGTTGGCGATCAGTTCCTGGCCGTCGGGATTGGCCAGCACGTAGAGCTGGATCACATCGTTCAGAAAACGCATGGTTTCCGGATCGGTCCGGCTCACCATCTGATACACCATCTCCATGAGCTGCTGGGATCCGACCGACTCGGTGGCATGCAACCCCCCGTCGATCCAGACCACGGCCTTGCCCTCTTTTGCCAGCGCGTGGGCCTGTTCTTCGTTGACGCCCTCCGCCAGCGCCAGCTTGCGCGCGATTTCCCTGTAATGATCGAGATTTCGGATGTTCTCAGGCGAGGAGATGATGGCCATATACTGCCGGCGCCCTTCTGCGGTGGGGCCGATATCGACCAACTTCATCCGGTTCGATTCACTGGCCAATTTCTTCCAGTAGATTTCCAGTTGCGTATAGTTGGCGACCATATAATCGTCGCCAAGGTTGAAGCCCAGCGCCTCCTTGGGCGTGGTGATGTGGGGAACTGTCTGGGCGTAGAGCGAACAGACTGACAGGGCTGCCGCGGCTAGCAAGACTCGGGGATAGACCGCTCGAAACGTCATTGTGAGAGTGTACTACAGGTGCCAAACCCGACGGTTTGGCCGCACACGTGTGCAGAAATCGGGTATTTTGCCCCTCGGCGCCTATGAGATTCGGGAATTTTGCACAGCGCAACCTACAGCAAATGAAAGCTCGGAGAAAAACGCAAATTCACGGAACTTTCACGCATTAAGGCCTTTTCATCGCAAGATATTTGTGATAAAACCAAGCCACGGGTGAGTAGCAGATGAGAGGTTGTTCGCTGCCGGGGTGTGCGGGGCCAAAGGGTGGCCTTGTATGGTTTGGGTGTCGTAACGGAGCGCAGTAGTCCCCGCGGTTTCATCTCTCCATTTGTTTCATTCCGCTTGAAGCTCAGCCCTTAGTGTCGCTGTCTGTTGTGCGGCGCCGGGGCGAATGGTCGAAGTGTGTCTGGCTTCAACCGAACAAGACAGATTGATATTTAAGGAGAAATGAATGAACCCAGTGAGTTCCCGGCACATGATTCGCATCGTGCTGCTGGCCATGTTAGCCGCAGTGCTAGCGTTCAGCCAGTCGGATCTCGGTTCCATCTCGGGATTCGTTAAAGACCCGAGCGGATCCACAATTCCCAACGCGAAAGTTACGGTCAAAAATCAAAGCGGCCTCGAACGTCAAGCCACGACGAACGAGTCCGGATACTACATCATTACGAGTATTCCCCCTGGGTTGTACTCGGTATCGGTGGAAGCTACCGGCTTCAAGAAATTCGAAAGTGCCGACAACAAGCTCGATTCGAGCGCCACGCTCGCAGTAGACGCCGCGCTGGCAGTCGGTGCGGCCACCGAAACGGTGGAAGTCTCGGCTACCGCACAGACGCTCCAGACCGAATCCGCTTCGGTACAGCGGAACGTGACCCGTACTCAGATCGATAGCCTCGAGTTGAATGGCCGCAACCCGATCTTCATGGCCAACCTGGTTCCGGGAACTCGCGGCGGCAACCTGTCGGGATTGTCGTTCAATTTCAGCCAGGGTCCGAGCAACATCAACGGCGCCCGTACGCAGGACAGCCTGATCACCTACGACGGCGCACCTGCCGTGCGTACCCGTTCGAACGGCACCAGCCTGGGTTCGGCAGACGTGGATTCCACTTCGGAAATCCAGATCCTGACCGCAAACTATGCTGCGGAATACGGGCGTTCCGCGGGCGGCCAGATCCGCATCATCACCAAGACCGGCACCCAGGATTTCCACGGTGCGGCTTACGACTACGTCCGCAACACCGTTTTCAACGCGAATACCTGGACCCGCAATCACACGCCGGGTCAGACGGATGCGGCCCCGATCACCTATAACCAGTTCGGCTACAACATCGGCGGCCCCTTCTACATCCCCCACAAGTTCAACTCGGATAAGAGCAAGATCTTCTGGTATTGGGGCCAGGAATGGGTGCGCTATCGCTACACCGATTCCGCCAACTGGACCGTGCCTTCCAATCTGATGCGGCAGGGCGATTTCAGCGAACTGCTGAATCCGAGCAACGTGTACTACGGCAAGGTCGTCACCATCAAGGATCCGGTCACAGGCGTCCCGTTTGCCGGCAACATTATTCCGAAGAGCCAGCTCAGCCCCAACGGCATCGGCATTTTGAACGCGTGGCCCAAGCCGAACCTGGTCACCCCTATCAACACCAACCAGTATTTCTACATCACGGCGCGGCACCCGCAGAACCAGCGCAAAGATACGCTGGCGGCCGACTTCAACCTCACCGACAAGCAGCGCGTGCAGTTCCGCCGGATGAACTATGCGTTTTGGGAATATCAGCCCCTCGATGGCACGCCGGGCGAGACCCCGAAGTACTTCAACCGGCCGAACCAGACCAACTCCGTGAGCCACGTCTGGACCATTAGCGCCAATAAAGTAAACGAACTCCTCGCTACCGCGAGCCTTGACGACGTGTACATCCCGGTGGACCAGGCCCACTTCTTCGATCGGACCTCGGTAGGCATCAACTATCCCTACATCTTCCCCCAGGGCAAGCTGATCCCGACCCGTATCCCCACCGTCAATATGACCAGCTTCAGCGGTCTGAACGGCGGCCCCTACCCGTCGCACTCGGCGGGACCGATCTACACGCTCTCGGACAGCTTCACCTGGATCAAGGGCAGCCACACCCTGAAGTTCGGCTTCAATTACGAGAAATCGGGCGAGAACGACAACGACGAAATCAACGTTTCGGCCTGCCCGACTTGCACCAACAACCAGAACGGGCAGTTCTCGTTCACCGATACTCGATCCGGCCAGCCGACCACCGGCAACGCCGTTGCGAATGCGGCACTGGGCCTGTTCGATACCTACTCCGAACTCGGCCAGCGCGCCTACACCATCTTCCGCGGCAGCATGTATGAAGGTTTCGCGCAGGATGGTTGGAAGGTCAGCCAGAAGCTGCACGTGGACTACGGCATTCGTTACAGCGTAATCGTCCCCCATCACGCCCTGTGGGGCAATATGGCCGCCTTCGATCCGAAATACTATGATCCCTCGAAGGCCGTCAAGATGGATCCCGCGACCGGATTGGTCATCGCCGGAACAGGCGACAAATACAACGGCATGGTCATCCCTGGTACTGGTTGGCCGGATTCCGCCAAGGGCCGCTTCCCCGAAGCCTCGGATGCGAGCCTGAACTACCTGTTCCGCGGCGCCAACTCACACTTTTCGGATGTCCAATGGAATGACATTCAGCCGCGCGTCGGCCTGGCCTACCAGATCTCCGACAAGAACGTCTTCCGCGCCGGCATCGGCCGCTTCTTCACCCGCCTGGGTGTGAGCGACTCGATCTTCCTGGGCGGCAATCCGCCGTTCCAGCCGACTGCGAACGTCTCCTTCGGCAGCGCGGATAACCCGGGCGGCACCTCCGCGAACGCTCCGCCGTTGACCGTTACCACCCAGAGCAAGGCCTTCAAGAACCCCGAAGCCTGGGCCTGGAACGCCACTTTCGAGCGCCAACTCCCCTCGGACCACATGCTCTCGGTCGGTTACGTCGCGCGCCGCGGCCTGCACCAGCAGCGCGAAGCCGACATTAACCAGCCGACCATCGCTACCGTCCTGGCGAACCCGGGCGTGAACCTCGATGCCCTGCGCCCCTACAAGGGCTATAACTCGATTCGTGAAACCGATAACATCGGCCGGTCGCTCTATAGCTCCCTGCAGGTCAGCCTGAACAAGCGCTTCTCGCACGGCTTGACCTATGGGATCGCGTACACGCTTTCGAAGATGATGGACGACGGCTCCGCCCAGCGCGACATCATTCCAAACACCTATGACGCCAGCAACATGTGGGGTCAGTCGGATTACGATGTCCGCCACATCTTCATCGCCAGCTACATGTACGAGCTGCCGTTCTTCAAGAACCAGACCAATTTCGCCGGAAAGGCACTCGGCGGCTGGCAGTTGAGCGGTATCTGGCAGGCCCAGACGGGTACGCCTTCGAGCGTCGCGGTCGGCACCGATTATGCGGGCGTCGGCCAGGACGGCAGTATTTCCAACGGCGGCCAGTTCTGGTCCTACAGCGCAGATCCCGAACGTCGTCGGACAGGCTGCGCTGAACAGCTCCGCGGATCCGTACTACTGGTTCGCCGACGAAGGATTCCAGCGGGAACGCCATCTTCACTCAGCCCGCCAAGAACACCTTCACGACGCAGAAGAACGTCCGCAATATCATCCACAACCCCGGCTTCACGAATTGGAACGTCGGTCTCTTCAAGAAATTTGCCATCAACGAGAGAACCGGCCTTCAGTTCCGTGCCGAGGCATTCGACGTCCTGAACCACCCGAACCTGGGTGGCGCGAACTTCAACCCGACGAGCTCGTCGTTCGGCAAGGTTACCGGCAAGACCGGCGACGTGCGGAACATGCAGCTCTCCCTCCGCCTGTATTTCTAGGCGCCGGGCAAAGTCCAATCAAAAGGGAGGCGGTCTCCGGGCCGCCTCTCTTTTTTTGTCTTCGCCTGCCCAGAAAATCCCTGGATGCTACGGCCATTGGAATTTTCGGCTTCCGAAAATGGAAAGTTCGGGATGTTCACGTTGTCATACTCCGTAAACCGCATTTTTTTCGAATTTTGAGGGCTCAAAGTCCCGGATCTGTGATAAAACGATACAAA
Organism: Terriglobia bacterium; assembly: GCA_963796675.1. Lineage (GTDB taxonomy): Bacteria > Acidobacteriota > Terriglobia > Bryobacterales > Bryobacteraceae > CAWCDJ01. Next base: position 415,631 of record CAWCMS010000001.1, on the reverse strand, counting down.
CGGGTTAGGGGAATTTAGAGGTCGGCCACGTGTGGGCCGGGAGGTCTATGTCTCGTACTCTGTCGTTCCCCACGACATCCGCTGAGGGTGTCAGACCCGCGTTGTGGCATGCCTTTTCATTCCTTCTCAGGCCAATAGCACCCCGGCACCTGAATTCACGGTGCAGCGAATTGGTGCAACAGAAACAAACTACAAAGTCAATTCATTGTTTGAAGGAGAAACGAATGAACCAGGTGTGTTCTCGGCGCATGCTGTATATGGCGCTGATGGCTGTGCTTGCCACAGTGCTTGCTTTCGGCCAATCGGACCTCGGAACGATCTCGGGGTTTGTGAAGGATCCGAGCGGCTCCACGGTTCCTAACGCGAAAGTAACGGTTAAGAATCTGACCGGCCTCGAACGTCAGGCGACTACCAACGAGTCCGGTTTTTACACGATTACGAATATTCCGCCGGGGGTCTACCGGGTGACGGTGGAATCGACCGGTTTCAAGAAATTTGACAGCAGCGACAACAAGCTCGACCCCAGCGCCACCCTGACGGTGGACGCCGCTCTGGCTGTCGGCGCAGCTACGGAAACTGTCGAAGTGACAGCGTCGGCCGCCGCCCTGCAGACCGAAACGGCCTCCGTGCAGAAGGACGTTACCCGTCAGCAGATCGATGCGCTCGAACTGAACGGCCGCAACCCGATCTACATGGCCAGCCTCGTTCCGGGCACCCGCGGCGGTAACCTCGCCAGCCTGAACTTCAACTTCACGCAGGGGCCTTCGAACTTCAACGGTTCCCGCAACCAGGAAAACCTGATCACCTATGACGGAGCGCCGGCCACCCGTACTCGCGCCAACGGCACCAGCCTGGGCGCGGCGGACGTGGATTCCACTTCGGAAATCCAGGTGCTCACCGCCAACTACGCGCCGGAATACGGCCGTACGTCGGGCGGCCAGATCCGCATCATCACCCGCAGTGGCGGCCAGGATTTCCACGGCTCCACTTACGAGTACTTCCGCAACAACGATCTGAACGCCAATACCTGGTCGCGGAACCTGAACACCTCCACCAACACCGTTCCGCCGTTCCACTACAACCAGTTCGGCTACAATATCGGCGGGCCGTTCTACATCCCGCATAAGCTGAACTCGGACAAGAGCAAGTTCTTCTGGTATTGGGCCCAGGAATGGGTGCGCTACCGGTACACGGATACCGCCACGTGGACGGTGCCGAGCGACCTGATGCGCCAGGGCAACTTCAGCGAACTGCTGAGCCCCACCAACTACTTTTACGGCAAGGCGAAGGCCATCACGGACCCGACCACGGGCAACCCGTTCCCGGGTAACATCATTCCGCAGGCCCAGCTCAGCCAGAACGGACTGGGCATTCTGAAGGCCTACCCGGTGGCCAACTTCGCCAATAACCCGCTGGGCGGTAACGGCAACTTCTACACGTCGGCGATTCACCCGCAGAACCAGCGCAAAGACACGCTGGCGGTCGACCTCAACCTGACCGACAAGCAGCGTCTGCAACTCCGCCGTAACAATTACGACTTCTGGGAATACCAGCCACTCGACGGTACGCCGGGCGAGACGCCGAAATACTTCATCCGTCCGAACCAGACCAACTCACTCGACTATGTCTGGACGATCAGTCCGACGATGGTGAACGAAGCTCTGGTGACGGTCAGCCTGGATGACGTGGGAATTCCGGTGGACGCCGCGCACTTCTTCGACCGCACCACGGCCGGCATCAACTACCCGTACATTTTCCCCACGGGTAAACTGCTGCCGAACCGCATTCCGACCGCGGCCATCACCAACTTCAGCACCCTGACCGGCAACCCGTATCCGTCGCACTCCGCGGGCCCGATCTACACGTTCTCGGATAGCTTGACGTGGGTCAAGCGGGGCCACACGGTGAAATTCGGCTTCGCTTTCGAGCGTTCCGGTGAAAACGATAACGACGAAATCAACGTCAGCGCCTGCCCCACCTGCACCAACAACCAGAACGGTCAGTTCTCGTTCACCGATGGTCTCGCGGGCGGAACGGGCGTCGCTGCCGCCAATGCCGCTCTCGGCCTGTTCGATACCTATTCGGAACTGGGACAGCGCGGCTATACCATCTTCCGCAGCAACATGTACGAAGGGTTCGCCCAGGATAGCTGGAAGGTTAGCCAGAAGCTGACCCTCACCTACGGCCTCCGTTGGACCATCAACTTCCCGTACCAGTCGATGTGGCGCAACATGTCGGCATTCGATCCGTCGCTCTATGATCCGTCGAAGGCGGTAAGCGTGGATCCGACCAATGGCCACGTCATCATGAACGCCGGTTCCGACCGCTACGACGGCATGGTGATCCCGGGCTCCGGCTGGAACTCGGCCGGCCAGGGCCGCTTCCCCGAATCGACCGGCGGCACCTACGATTACCTGTTCCGCAACGGCGCGCGCCCGGCCTACTTCTCGAACGTACAGTACGTGACGCCGCAACCGCGTGTCGGTATCGCCTACCAGTTGGATGAAAAGACGGTCGTCCGTTCCGGTATCGGCCGCTTCTTCACCCGTAACGGCGTCAGCGATTCGATCTTCCTGGGCGGCAATCCGCCGTTCCAGCCGACCGCCAACGTTACCGCGGGCCACGTCGACAATCCGGGCGGATCGTCCGCGAACCTGCTGCCTCTCACGGTTACCACCTTCCCGGTGGACCAGAAGAACCCCGAGGCATGGAACTGGAACTTCACGGTGGAGCGCAATCTGCCGTGGAAATCGATCGTCAGCGTAGGTTATGTCGGCCGCCGCGGTCTGCATCTGCAGCGCGAGGCTGACATCAACCAGCCCACCACCGCTGTGGTGGCTGCCAATCCGGGCGTGAACCTGGATGCGTTGCGTCCCTACAAGGGCTACAACTCCATCCGTTCCAGCGAAGACGTTGCGAGCTCCCGTTACAACGCGCTCGAAGTCACCTGGAACCGCCGCATGGCGCAGGGCCTGATGTTCGGTATGGCTTATACCTACTCGAAGAGCATGGATAGCGGCTCGGCCTATCGGGACATTCTCCCCGATACGTACTATGCCGGCAACCTGTGGGCGCCTTCCACCTTCGATACCACCCACGTCATGACGATCAACTACCTCTACGAGCTGCCTATCTTCCGCAATTCCAAGTCCCTATTGGGGAAGACGCTCGGCGGGTGGCAGTTCAGCGGTATCACGCAATTCCAGACCGGTCAGCCGTGCAGCGCCGTGGTGAACACGGACTATGCGGGTGTCGGTGTGGACGGCAACCAGAACGATTGCGGCGGCACGGGCGAATTCTGGAACATGAACGGGACCCCGAGCGTCATCGGCGGCTTCGCAGCCGGCGGTAGCGCCGACCCGACGCAGTGGTTCTCGACCACGAATTCGAGCGGCCAGGCACTCTTCACGGCTCCCGCCAAGGGCACCTTCGTGACGGGTCCGATCAGCCGCGACTTCGTGCACAACCCCGGCCTCGTCAACTGGAACATGGGTCTGTATAAGAAGTTCGCCATTACCGATCGGGCCGGCTTCCAGTTCCGCGCCGAGGCGTTCAACGCCTTCAATCACCCGAACCTGAGCGGCGCCAGCTACAACCCGAACAACCTCGCCACCTTCGGCAAGGTCACCAGCAAGACCGGTGACGTTCGGAACATGCAGCTTTCGCTTCGCTTCTACTTCTGATAACCAAAAGGGGCTGCCTCCAAAAGGGGCAGCCCCTATTCTTAAGCCCTACCTCTAAAACCCCGCCTCTAAAATAAAAAAAGCCGCCCCGGCTTCTTGAAGGCCGGAGCGGCAAATGCTTGCCTGGCAGTAAAAACTCTTAGAGACCCTTCTTCTCGAGGAACGCAATCAGGTCGACCACGCGGCAGGAATAACCCCACTCGTTGTCGTACCAGGAGATGACTTTCAGCAGGTTGCCATCGAGCACCTTGGTCATCTGCGCATCCACAATCGAGCTGTTCGGATTGTGCAGCATGTCGGTCGAGACCACTGGGTCTTCGGTGTAGCCCAGAATGCCCTTCAGACCGTTCTCCGCGGCCGATTTCAACGCGGCGTTGACCGCTTCCGTGGTGGTCGGCTTTTCCAGGACCACGACGAGATCGACCACCGAAACGTCCGGAGTCGGAACACGCATCGAATAGCCGTCCAGTTTACCCTTCAACACCGGCATGACCAGGCCGATCGCCTTCGCGGCGCCGGTGGTCGTCGGAATCATGTTGAGAGCGGCAGCGCGGGCGCGGCGCAGGTCCTTGTGCGGAAAATCGAGCACGTTCTGGTCATTGGTGTAGCTGTGGATGGTGGTCATCGAGCCCTTCTGAATGCCGAAGTTCTCGTGGATGACCTTCACCACCGGAGCCAGACAGTTGGTGGTGCAGGACGCGTTCGAAATGATGTTGTGCTTGGCTGGATCGTACGCGCTGTCGTTAACTCCGAGCACCAGAGTAACGTCCTCGTTCTTCGCCGGCGCGGAGATGATGACTTTCTTTACCGAACCGCGGAGGTGCTTGCAAGCATCCTTGGCATCCGTAAAACGGCCGGTCGATTCCACGACGATCTGCGCGCCAACCGACTCCCAGGGCAGTTCCGCCGGGTCCTTCTGTGCGAAAATCTTGATTCTCTTGCCGCCGATAGTGATGCTGTCCGCATCGGCGGTAATCTCTTCCTGCAACGGACCGAGCACGGAGTCGTACTTCAACAGGTGCGCCAGCGTCTTGGTGTCCGTAAGATCGTTTGCCGCGACAAATTCCACATCTTTACGGTGCAGACCGGCGCGGACAACGTTCCGGCCGATCCGGCCGAAGCCATTAATGCCAACTTTAACTGCCATATTTTCTCCTGTATGAGGTGAGGGATCGGTTTAATTTAAAGGATAACAGGATGCGGCTATCCCGGCAAGCCGGACTCCGGAGTCCGAAATTCATCGAAATGTAAATTCCACGGGCTGAACTAACGCGTGCCGTTGCTAAGATGGAGCCATGGCGGCGCTGGACAAGCTCCTTACCGAACAGGCCAATCCCGCGTCGGCGGCGATTGATCAAGTACCCACCGAAGAAGCGCTGCGTATCATCAATGCCGAGGACCGCAAAGTGGCCGAGGCAGTGGAGCGCGAGATTCCCGCCATCGCTCGCGCCGTGGATGCCATCGCCGGCGCGATCGGACGCGGCGGACGTCTTTTCTATATCGGCGCAGGGACCAGCGGAAGGCTCGGTGTGCTCGATGCCTCCGAGTGTCCACCCACGTTCAGCGTGCCTCCCGAAATGGTGCAAGGGATCATTGCCGGCGGTGAAGCCGCGCTCAGCCGAGCGACCGAGACCACGGAAGACGACCCCGCCATCGGAGTTCGCGATCTTACCGCCCGAGGCTTCACCGGACGCGACGTCCTGGTAGGAATCGCCGCCAGCGGACGCACGCCCTATGTGCTCGGCGCCATCGCCGAAGCGCGCCGCCTGGGAGCCGTCACGGTCGGGATCAGTTGCACACCCGATTCGGAACTGGCGGGCGCCGTCGATATTCCGATCACCCCGCTACCCGGTCCGGAAATTGTGGCGGGTTCCACCCGAATGAAGGCGGGGACGGCGCAGAAATTGGTCCTGAACATGCTTACTACAGGAACGTTCATCCGTTTGGGCTATGTTTACGGAAACCTGATGGTGAATGTCCAGCCGAAAAACACGAAACTGGTCGATCGCGCCCGCCGCATTGTGGCGGAGGCGGCGGGAATCCCCCATGACCGCGCCGCTCAACTGCTCGACCAGGCGGGTCAAAACGTGCGGACCGCCATTCTGATGGCAAAAACGGGGCTGGCTCGCGAAGATGCGGAGCGCAAGCTCGCCGCGGCCGGCGGAAGGATTCGAAAGGCACTCGATGGATAAGTTTGTCATTACCGGCGGTACGCCGCTCCACGGAGAGATTCCCACGAGCGGATCAAAAAACGCCGCCCTGCCCGCCCTGGCGGCGGCACTGCTGACCGATGAGCCGGTGGTGCTCCACCGCATCCCGAGGGTGCGCGATATCCGTACCATGCAGCGCCTGCTGGTGGATATCGGCGCGCAAACCGAAGTCGACGGCGAAACCGTGCGGCTGCGAACCGAGCGGATCGTGTGTGCGGAAGCGCCGTATGAGCTGGTGAAAACGATGCGCGCCTCGAGCCTGGTGCTCGGACCGTTGGTCGCGCGCAGCGGCCGCGCGCGCGTCTCCCTGCCGGGCGGCTGCGCAATCGGCGCACGGCCGATCAACTTGCACATTTTCGGCCTGGAGCAGCTCGGCGCCCGTATCAATCAATCCCACGGCTACATCGAAGCCGAGGCGGAAGACGGGCTGCGCGGCGCCATCGTGAGCTTCGACCGCATCACTGTCACCGGCACCGAAGACCTGATGATGGCCGCCGTTCTGGCCAAGGGTGAAACCGTGCTTCGCAACGCGGCGCGCGAGCCGGAAGTGGCCGATCTCGCGGACCTGCTGACAAAGATGGGCGCCCGCATCGAGGGCGCGGGCACCTCCGTCATCCGCATCGAAGGCGTTGAGCGGTTGCACGGCGCCGAGCACACCATCATTCCCGATCGCATCGAGGCCGGAACCTTCGTGATTGCCGCCGCGATCACGGGCGGCGACCTCACCGTCACCGGCTGCGCGCCGGAACACCTGGAAGCGCTTGTGTCCAAGCTGCAACAGACCGGCGTCGACGTGACACGATCGGCCCAGGACGCCCTTCACATCCGTGCCGGCGGAAAGCTTCAATCGGTAGATGCCACCACGGAGGAGTATCCGGGTTTCGCCACCGATCTGCAGGCGCAGTACATGGCGCTGATGACCCAGGCGGAAGGGATCGCCATCGTCACCGAAACGATCTTCGAGAACCGCTTCATGCACGCGCAGGAACTGGCCCGCATGGGCGCGAACATCCGGCTCGACGGCAAGCAGGCGATCGTCGCCGGTCCGAGGCAACTTACCGGCGCAGGCGTGATCGCTTCCGATCTGCGGGCGAGCGCTTCGCTGGTGTTGGGCGCGCTGGTGGCTCGCGGGGAGACGGTGATCGACCGGGTGTACCACATCGATCGCGGCTATGAGAAAATCGAGGCGAAGCTGGCGCGAGTCGGCGCCAAAATCCGCCGAGTGGAGTAGAGATGAAGCACAATCCCGGCTTTCTGAAGCTGGTCGACGACGCCAAATCGCGGGTTCGCGAGATCGATATCGAAGGCTATAAAAAGATGATGGCGGACGGCGTGGAGCACGTCCTGGTGGATACGCGGGAAGACAGCGAGTGGACAGCTGGACACGTCGCCGGCGCGGTGCACCTGGGCCGCGGCATCATCGAGCGCGATATCGAGACGAAGTACCCGGATAAGGCGACGACGCTGGTGTTGTATTGCGGCGGCGGCTACCGCTCGGCGCTCGTGGCCGACAATCTGCAGCGCATGGGCTACACGAACCCGATCTCGCTCGACGGCGGCTGGCGCGCGCTGAAAGAATCCGGCCTGCCACTGGAGTAGGTAGGGTAGCCCATCCCGGCCTGCCCAGGCGAGTCGAGGGGCAGGCGCCTTCGGCGCCTTGGGCAGACCAGGAGGTCTACCCTACCGGATACTTCAGCGACTCGAGGAGCCATTCACGATTCTTGCGGACGTCGTCGGTGAGCTTCCCGACCAGAACGTCACGCTGCTCGAAAAGCCGGTAGCCTTCGCGCGAACGCAAATAGCCGCGCGCTTTGGGCTCCCTGGCAAAGACTGCTTCTTCGCCTTCGGCCGCGACCATTGCTTCGTACCGTTTGCGATTGTCGAGCAGCGCCTTCACCACGAACGGCATCACCGTCGAGTAATCGCTCTGCATGCTCTCCGTGGTTTGCAGATACGTATCCTTATCGACCTTGCCCCAGGTAACCGCCTCGGCTGGAGGACACGAAGAGAGCGAACCGTCGGTCACCGGAGCGGTCACGATCTGCACGTCGAACAGGTAGCCGCGCACTTCCGGGAGTCCGAGCACCTGCCCGAGGGCCGGCTCCGGCTGCAGGTTGTAATTCTTCGGCACGCCGCCGCCCAGGATCACGGTCGCCAGCGCGTGTACCGGGTGATCGAACAGGCCCCAGCGATGATACGCGCACGCTTCGTAAACCTCAGCATGAAGATCCAGATCGAAGCCGTACTCGCCGAGCAGTCCCGCCTGCTGCATGGCCCACAGCTTCATCGAATTCAGGAACACGCTGCCGTCGCCAGGCGCGCCGACGAAGACGGGAATCGCCAGGCGGTAGCACGTCGCCAGCAGGCCGGGCTGGACTCCGTTGCGCTCCTCGATGGAGGCATAGAATCTGCCGAGGAGGTTCCGCATTTCTGTTCCCGTCATCTTGTGCTGAAACTCGGGGCGGCGCAGCACGGCGCTGATGAAACGGTCCTGATCGAGCAGTACGCCTTCGTCGAAGGCCATATCGGTGACGCGGATGGTGCCCTCTTCACGCAATGCCGCATCGTCGCTTGCGATCGACACCTCGTGCACAGGGCCGGATTTATAGGCGTCCAGGCTGCGGTGGCCGTCGTGGTAGCAGACGGCGTCGGTCGTGCTGAGGTACGCCACCCAGCCGGTTTCGAGCAGCGGAATCATCCACGCCTGGTGCTGCCCTGAGACCGTTATCGGGCCCGAGACCGCCAAGGTGAAAGGACAGCCCATTCCGATTGCTCGGTCGAGAATCTGGTAGATGCGGCGCAGATAGGCGCCGCCGAATGCGGGTAGACAATGAGTAAACAGTTCATCCAGCGTCTCGCACTCATCGACGCGCCGCACCCGGACCCAACGCCGCGAGGACCCGGGATCATGGTTCATATCCTTCGGCATTACTCTGACCATAGCAAATATGGGCTGCGTGCCAGCGTGTTAACTTGAAGGGCTAGGCACCATGCAGATACTCTTCATCGGCGATATCTTCGGTTCGCCCGGCCGGAGAATTGTCGCCGATCACCTCCAGGACATCATCGAAACGAACCGGATCGATCTGGCCATCGCCAACGCCGAAAACGCGGCCGGCGGGTTCGGCATCACTCCCTCGATTGCCGAGGACTTGTTCGCCATGGGCCTGGATGTCATTACCTCCGGCAACCACGTCTGGGATAAACGCGAACTGTATGATTATTTGGACCGCCAGCCGCGGCTGCTGCGCCCGGCCAATTATCCCGAGGCTCCAGGCAGCGGGTTAGTGGTATACCGGGCACGCAACGGGGTAGAATGCGCCGTAATGAATCTTCAGGGTCGCGTCTACATGCCGAATACGGACTGCCCGTTTCGGGAAGCGGACAAGATCCTGGCGTCGCTCGATTCTTCCATCCGCGTTAAGTTCGTAGATTTTCACGCCGAGGTCACCAGTGAGAAAATCGCCATGGGATGGCACCTGGATGGCCGCGTTTCCGCCGTCATCGGAACTCATACCCACATCCCGACCGCCGACACTCGGGTTCTACCCGGCGGCACCGCCTATCAGACCGATTGCGGCATGACCGGCCCCTACGGCTCCGTGATCGGGGTCCAGACCGACATCATCTTGCGCCGTTTTCTCACCGCCCTACCCGTGCGGATGGAGGCGGCTCGCGACAACCCCGAACTCCACGCTGTGATCATCGACGTCGATGAGTCGACCGGCCAGGCCCGCTCGATTCGCCGTCACAGCCTCAATGGAGACTGAAGTATGAGTTCCACGATGCCGGACCTCACCGCCTTTATCATGCAGGAGATCGGGGCCCTGCTGTTCGGCATGGTGTTTCTGTTCCTCTACCGGCAGTCGCGGGTGGTCTATTTCGGACTCTGGGCAGTGGCCTGGCTGCTTCGGTTGCTGGCGGCAGCCTTTAGCTTCCAGTTGCTGCGCACCTCCTACGCGGGATGGCTCGCGCCATACGCCACCTTCGAATTCGCGTTCGTGATTGTGCTGATGTCCGCCGCGCGCGCCGGCTTTGCTTCGAGGGTGCGGGAGTGGCGCACTGTGCTGCGCCTGATCGCGATCCTGCCGATGTTCGTGGCGCTGGTTTACGGCGTGGGCCGGTATGTCGGAATCGAAGCCTACCAGACGTCCAACGCGCTGGTCCTCGGTTTCGTCTACCTCTACAACTTCTTCGCGCTGCGCCGGCAGCAGGGAGTAGGCAGCCGCATCTTCCGTTTCTCCCTGCTTACACTCGGCATCGTCTTCATCGAGCACGCATTTCTGTTCATCTATCTGTACCGGTTCGGCGTGCGGCCGGCCTGGCTTCAATATCTGCAATACGAGACGTATTACGATTTCGCGCTGCACTGCGTGCTGGCGTTTTCCGCGATGGCGATGTGGAGTGAAAGCCAGATCGACCGCATCCGCGACCTCTCCGCCGAACTCGATTACGTGCGCCGCGAAGTCAAGCATACGCTCGATCTCGACCGCCTCACCGGGCTGTTCAACCAGGCGGCCCTCTCGCGGCGAATGGAGAGCGCCGACGAGTTTCAGGGTGTGGTGGCGGTTTGCGACATGGACAACTTCAAAGAGATCAACGACCGCCACGGGCATCTGGTGGGCGATGAGATCCTGCGCAACATCGGCAACCTGCTGCAAAGCTCGATCCGCCACGAAGACGAGGCGTTCCGCTGGGGAGGAGACGAGTTCGTGGTGCTCTTCCGCAATCAACGGGCCGATGTCGCCCGGAAGCGCATGACGGAAATCGAAGCCCGGCTGCGCGATTTCCGCGTGCGCGGATTTGGCGTGCTCCCGATCAGCTTCAGTTGGGGCACGGCGGAAATCCACGGGCGCAGCTTGAGGGAAGCGGTGGACGAAGCCGACCGCAACATGTATGTCCTCAAGCGCACCCGCGTCAGCGCCCGCTCGGGGCGCTAAGAAACTACTTCACACAGATCGTGGTGACCCAGCCGGACGACGCGAAATCCACGCTTGACAGGCTGTTGACGAAGACCGCGATGGGCGTTTGCGTAGCCGGCGCCACCGCCTTCGGAATGTACACGTTGATCTGCCAGATCCCCGGGAACTGCGGCGAGAGACCCGAGAAGTAGACCTCCTGCCCCTGGGCAACTTCACCGGCCGACCGTGCATATTCCTCGACGAACTGGCCGCCGATGTTGATGTGCGGTGTGAACGAGGTGGTCACCAATCCGGTCGGCGCGGAACCGTCCGCCGGTGCGTTGGCCAGATAGCCCTGTCCGGTGGCGAAGATCTGGACGTACGATCCGCGCGTGGCGCAGTTGCTAATGCTGTTCACGCTATTGTCCTGATTCAACACAGCCGACTGACGGTTGCGGCTGGTGTAGTCCAGCATGAAGATTCCCGGAGAGTAAGCGTTCATTTGGGGCAGGCCGCTCGCCAGGACACGGCCGGTGGAGGGCTGCACCACCTGCAGGTCGATGTTTCCGCTCGTGGGAGCCGCCATCGGCACGATGAAGTTGATTTGAGTCGGGGAGACATAGGTCAACGGAGCGGCGATGCCGTTCACCATGACCTGTACGTCGCCCAAGGCGGTCGCCAGCGGAAGGGTTGTGTTGGACTGCGTAGCCGCGCCGAAAATCGCAAGCCGGCTGTTGGGATCGCAAGCGCTGCCCGGGGAGCACAGCGACGCGAACATCCCGGGCGCCAGTTGCCGGTTGGAGAGGAAATTCGCTCCGTTGACCGCCTGCAAGCCGGGATAGTAAATGGCGACCCGGTTGGTCGCGTCCGCCAGAGCCAGGTCGCCGTACCCATCCTGCACGATGGCGAGCACCGCGCTGGGCGCCGACACGGATCCGGTGGAGGCCTGATTGAACGTCAGCGTTTCGTACTTGGGATATTCCTTGACCGTGGAAGTGGTGTCGCCGACCCACATCTCGCCGGTCGCCTGATTGACGAACACGGCCCGCGGAGAAGAGAAACCCGGCACCTGCAGAGTGGAGTGCGCGCCGGTATTCGCGTTGTTCATAATCTGGTCGAAGATTACGATGCGGTTGTTGCCGCTGTCCGCGATATAAGGCCGCGCCTCGCTGTCGGTCGAGATCTGATGAGGCGAGCTCAACTTATCGTCGGTGGTGCCGCTGCTGATCGTATAGAAATCGGGCTGGCCGAGAACTTTGGTCGCCGCTTTTCCATTGTCGGTTCCCGCTACGAACGTCGTCCCGGGAGTGAAGGGGAAGAAAAGGACGCGATTGTGCGCCTGGTCCGAAACCAGCAGGCCGTTGTTGCCCGCGATGGCGAGTCCGTAAGGCTGGGACATGGTGGACGGGCTGGGGTCGGTGATCTGCGAGGTAAAGTCTCTCTGTCCCAGGACCAGGTCGGCCTGCTGTGTAGTGTTGTTGAACGGCGAGGGAAACCGCAGCACGCGGCTGTTCAGAGAATCGGCCACGTACAGGTTGCCGGCGGCATCCACCGTCAGGCCAAGAGGCCGGCAGAGCGTGGAAGCGCTCGGGTGATTCGGATCGCCAGTCTGATTGCACAGCCCCGAGTTGAAATCCTTCTGGCCGATGACGATGTCGGCAGCCACGCCGGCTTTGACGCTGCGAAAATCCTTGAAGCCGAGGACGCGATTGTTGTATGGATCCGAAACGTACAGGTGCGGTGTGCCGGAACCGGTATCGATCGTCATCCCCGCGTCGGCCACCGTGCTCGAACCGTTGAAGGCGATGAAGTCGAATTCCCGGCCTTCAATCAGGTTCGGCGCCCGCATGTCGAATCGATCCTGCCCGAGCACCCGCGTGGCGCTTCCGAAAGTCGAGCCGCTGAGCGGCAGGTCAAGCACCCGGTTGTTGGACGAGTCCGACACGAAAAGATCGGACCCGGCAAACGCCGCGGCGCAAGGCCCCGCGAGAGTTCCTGGCCCGGGCACGGGGTCATAGGTGGTCCCGGAGTTCAGAGAGACGGTACTGAAATTCGGTTGGCCGATGACCGCCGTCGCCTGCGGCGGCACGTTCGGATCGGAGGGCCACTTATCGATGGTGTCGAAGAGCAGAATCCGGTTCAGTTCGTCGTCCACAATTCCGATCTTGCCCGCGGCGAAGAAGATTCCTTCGGCTTCCGCGAAAACCGATCTCTGTTGCTGGTCCGTTGTCGAAGCGGGCTGGCTCGCCGGGAAAACGCCCATCAGTCGGGAGGCGGCCATGCCGCTCGAAAATGGCGGTTTGAACACCAGGACCCGGCTTAAGGCGCCCGTGCCATCCCCATCCGAAATATATAGGTAGCCGTTCGAATCGAATGCGATGGCGGAAGGAGTCGCGAAGGCGTTCACGGTCGTGCGGGTCGCATACGTCACGGCTGTCTGAAGGGTGCCGAAGTCCAGTTGCCCCAGTTCCAGATCGGCCTGCAGCGGTCCGCCCCCCGCCGCCACGTCGGAGGCCTTGAAGCGAAGAGCGCGCCGGTTGACGGGGTCGGTGATCCAGAGGTTTCCGGTGCTGTCAAAGGCAATGGTGGCGCGGTACGCCGAACTGCCGTTGGTGAACGCGACCCCCTGGGCGGCCACGATCCCCGTGTAATTGGCGGCGCGCGAGGTGAGACTCGGTTGGCCGATATACAGGTCTGGGAAGACGGTGCCCGAAGCAGCGAACGGCTTAGGAAATCGGAGGACCCGGTTGTTACCGGTATCGACCACGTAAAGGTTTCCGTTGCCGTCCACGGCCAGTCCGCTCGGGCTGTTCAGTCCGGTCGAAAACTGCTGGCCGGGTCCCTGGGGGCTGGTGTGGTAGAAATCCTGCTGCCCGATCACCAGGTCGGCACGCTGGCCGCTGGTGAAACTGGCGACGTTCTTCCAGGCGAGCACACGGTTATTCCCTGTGTCGCTCACATATAGAATGTTGGGCGTGACCGAAGTATCGACGGCGATCCCCTGCGGCAGCCATAGCTCCCTGCCTTCCACTAGATTCGGTGCGTTCGAGATAACCGACAGTTGCTCGGTCTGCGGATGCCCCACAATTCGGGACGGTACGGAATTCAGCGGAACGAGAGCCTGTGGAAAAGCTGCGGTAGCGCCGGCGAATATCAGGACGAAAGACAAGAGACGGTTTTGTGTCATCAGGGTTCCAGGAGGACGCGACGCGGAAAACGCTCCTAATGAGAATAGCAAACGGTTCGAAATGTGAATACGAATACCGGTACTGGTAACTACATTGCGGCGGATCGCACGGTTGATACACTGAGAGTTGACTCAAAACTCAAACCAGCGGCTAAAAGTCTGTGCCGTCAGCTACTTGAACACGGTTCCCCTGGTCTGGGGATTGTTGCATGGGCCGCAGCAGGGTTTGTTCGATCTCGAATTCCGAATTCCCTCGGGCTGCGCTGACCAGCTTGCTTCGGGTGCCGCCGACATCGGGATTGTTCCAACATTCGAACTGACCCGTCAGGACCTGGAGATTCTCCCGGGTACGGGCATTGCGTGCCACGGTCCGGTCCGCAGCATCCTGCTGGTTTCACGGCGCCCTGCGAGCGAGATCCGCACGGTCGCCATGGACACCAGTTCTCGGACTTCGGTGCAATTGGCGCGGGTCATCCTGGCGGCGCGCTACGGCGCCGAGCCCGAGGCCATACCTCATGCGCCGGATCTCGATGCGATGCTGCGCGCTGCCGACGCCGCGCTGGTCATCGGAGATCCTGCCCTGCGTATCGACCCGGCCGCGCTACCCCCTGCGTTCCACGTCTACGATCTGGGCGCGGAATGGGTGGAACTGACGGGACTCCCCATGGTCTTCGCAGTATGGGCGGGCCGGCGGTCGGCGGTAACGCCCGAGGTGGTCGATGCCTTCCGGGAATCCTGCCGTTATGGGCGGGCGCGGGTGGAGGAGATCGTCGCCACGGAATCGGCCCCCCGGCACTTCCCACCGGAACTGGTCCGGCTATACCTGACCGCGAACATCGTGCACCAGCTCGGTCCCGACGATTATCGGGGGATGCGGCGCTTTCTGGAGATGGCCGCGGAACTGAGCAGGCCGAAGGATGTCCGCGGGACGGCAGTCTGACCCCGGTTTGACCCCGGCATGATCACTCTCTTATACTAGTGGTTTACGATGTATATCCTGACTTTAATCGTTCACATTGTGGTTTGCCTGTTCCTCATTGTGGTCATTCTGCTGCAGAGTGGAAAGGCGGCGGATCTGGCGGGCGCGTTTGGCGGAATGGGCTCGCAGACGGCGTTCGGCCCGCGCGGCTCGGCAACGCTGCTTTCGAAGGCGACGACCGTGTCGGCGGTGCTCTTTATGATTACCTCGCTGGGGCTGTCGATCCTGGCGACGCGGAACGCAGGTTTGGGGACGACGGTACTGGAGGACATGAAAACGCCTCCGGCCAAGACGGCACCGGCTCCGGTGCAGAGGCCGGCGACTCCTCAGGGTACGCAGTCCGTACCGCTTCCCACTGCGCCGCAGGCGCCCAACCAGGCTCCGGCAAAGAAGTAGTTTTACCACCTGCGGAGGTGGCGGAATTGGCAGACGCACTAGCTTGAGGTGCTAGCGGGAGCAATCTCGTGGGGGTTCAAGTCCCCCTCTCCGCACCATAGATTCGAAAATACAAAGGCCATCCGAAGTCGGATGGCCTTTTTCGTCAAGCGTGTACCCATTCTGAAGTGATTGAATCGCCTCGCCTCCGCCCGGCAGGGTCAACAGAGCGAGAACTTCGGGACCGGGTCATGATAATCTGATCAAGGCCGGAAGTTGCATGCGACCTCGTTCGGTAGTATTGTTGGCCGGAGCCGTGCTGTTGGTGCTGGGCGTTTTGCACGCGCAACGCCCTTTCAAACAATACGACGCCGCCGAATACTACGATTTTCCCCTTCCTCCGGACTGGAACGTCAAGGCGGAGTGGACCCGGGCGCGCCTTCGGTACCCGAGCGTCTACGGAGGTTTTCGCGGCGAGGATCTGAACTGGACGATCGACTATCCGCGTTCCGATCGTCATCTGCTGCAAGGCATCCGGCGGCTGACGCGAATCGATACGCGCTCGGTGGAGCAGGTAGTCGAGCTGGACGGCAGCGGGGACGTCTACAATTGGCCGACCATGTACGCGGTCGAGGTCGGGCACTGGGTGCTGCCGGACGATCAGGCAGCCCAGTTGCGCGAGTTTCTGTTACGTGGCGGATTCCTGATGGTCGACGATTTCCATGGCGATGAACCCTACCATCGCGTTCGCAGCGAGTGGCAGGTGTTTCTGGCCAGCATGAAGAAGGTCTTTCCCGATCGCCCCATCGAAGACCTGCCAGACTCGAGTCCCATCTTCCACACGGTTTTCGATTTGCACAAACGCTACCAGGTCCCCGGCTGGCAGTGGTATCGCAGCGGCCGGACGTATGAGGCCGGCGAAACGGGAAAGACTCCGCACTGGCGCGCAATCTATGACGACAAAGGCCGCGTGATGGTCGCAATCTGTCACAACATGGATTTGGGCGATGCGTGGGAGTGGTCGGACGATCCGCGATATCCGGAGCCATGGGCGAGGCTGGCGTATCAGATCGCGGTCAACTATTTCATCTATGATTTGACGCACTGATTTCCCTCGTGCATACGGCGTACCCGGTCGCCGCGGCGCGCGCAACGTGATACGCGTACGAGACATGGAAATCGGTTTTCACACCGATGCGTTCAATAGCTCGTACTGGAGTTTCGGCCAGTGCCTCGAATGGGCGCACCGTTGCGGCGTCCGGTATATCGAGTGCGGCGCAATCGATGGCGTCTCCTGGATACACGGTCTCGGCTATCAGCCGCATGTCGCGCTCTGGGAGGACCCGCTCGAATTGCGAGAGCGCATGGACCGCCTCGGCATCTCGTTCTCTCAGATGGATGCCGCGTTTCCGCTCTCCCGGCCCGAGGCGGCGTCGCTGGGCGTGGAGTACATCCTCCACACGATCCGGTGGGCGCACCTGGCGGGTTGCCCGCGCATCGACACCACGGACGATCGCTGCCCTCCGGCGAAGATGACCGAGCGGGAAGCTCTCGAGCAGATGCGGAGGATCTACCGCCAGGTCCTGCCGCACGCGGAACGCTACGGCATCACCATCAACATCGAGCCTCACGGCTACTTCACGACGAATCCCGATTTCATGGCCGAAATGCTCTCCTTCGAGGACTCTCCGTTTCTGCGCATGAACATGGACACGGGAAACACGTTCATCGCGGGACGGGATCCGGTCGCATTCCTGGAGGGCTTCCGGGACCGCGTCAATCACGTGCACATCAAGGACGTAAGCCAGAGCCTCGCGGCTCAATCGCGCGGCGAGTTGACCGGCATCGCGGTGAGCCATTGCGCCGTTGGCGACGGCGTAAACGCGGAGAACATCCGGGGCTGTCTTGGTGTTCTCCGGGAGGCGGGGTACGACGGCGTCCTCAGCCTCGAATGCGAAGGGCAAGGCGGCCCGATGATCGAAAAGAGTCTCGCCTGGCTCCGGGACGAACTGCGGAGGATCGCATGAGGTGGCGTCCGGCAGCATGGTTCATCACGGCGGCAGTGTGCGCGTGGGCGCAACCCGGCGGGACGAAGGTGAAGGTACTGTTCCTGACGGGCGAAATCGACGCCCAGTATCATGACTGGCGTGCTTCGACCGAGTATCTACGCGGCGTATTGGAGCGGAGCGGCCGGTTCGAGGTCAAGGTTGTGGAGCAGCCTTCGGGGATCGGCGCGAGCACGCTGAAGCCATTCGACGTGCTGGTGCTCAACTACAACGGGCCGCGGTGGGGTGCGGAGACGGAGCACGCGGTCGAGGAGTTCGTGCGCGCCGGCAAAGGACTCGTCTCCTTCCACGGCGTGACCTACGGACCGTTCTACGGCCAGGTGTTCGATGGGCGATGGAAGGCCGGCACGGACGCGGGATGGATAGACTATGCGCGGCTGATCGGAGCGCGTTGGAAGCCGGAGAACATTGGCCACGGACGGCGGCACGTTTTTGAGGTCGCGTGGAAAGACCGGTCACATCCGATCGCACAGGGCTTGTCGGAGCACTTCACGGCAAACGACGAGCTGTACCACCGCATCGACCTGCTGCCGGAAACTCATGTGCTGGCGACGGCCTTCGACGATCCGGCGATCGGCGGCACAGGCAAGGTCGAGCCAATCATCTGGGCCGCGCCCTTCGGCAGTGGTCGCACGATGTACATGGCTCTGGGGCACGATCTCTCGGCGATGTCGCAATCGGGATTCCTGACGGCGTTTTCCCGCGGCGTGGAATGGGCGGCCACGGGTGCCGTCGGCCCGCCGCGGACGACGACCGAAGCACCGGTCCGGGTGCTGGCGGTCACTGGCGGACATCCATACCCGGCGGCTTTCTACTCGCTTCTTGAGGGGTATCCCGATATCGTCTGGTCGCATGCCACCTCGCAGAAAGAGGCCTTCCGCAAAGACCTGGATCAACGATTCGACGTGATCGTGCTTCACGACATGGCGGAAGATCTTGAGCCTGACCTGCGCGAGAATCTGCGCGCGTTCGTCGAGGCGGGCAAAGGCATCGTAGCGACCCACCATTCGATCGTGGACTATACGGCGTGGCCCTGGTGGTGGCGCGAGGTGGTGGGCGGGAAATTCTTCGACAACGAGCAGTACGACAGAGCGTTCCCGGAGCACCCGAAATCGGCCTACAAAGAGGGAGTGGATTTTGTAGTGACCCCAACGAAGGCCGGATTGGCGCATCCCGTCACGCGCGACGTCGGGCCGCTGGTGGTCCATGACGAAGCCTACAGGAATGTGTGGCACGCGCCGGGCCTCGAGGTTCTGATGGAGACGGATTTCGCGTTGGCCGACGCGCCGCAGGTGTGGATCGGGCCATCGCGTACGGCGCGCGTGGTCTACATTCAGATCGGACATGACGAAGGGACGCTTCGATCACCGGGTTATCGCAAACTGATGCGGAACGCCATCCTCTGGACGGCAAAAAGGAAATGAATATGGATTCTCGTCGAGATTTCTTAAGGACAGCGGCTCTGGCGGGCATCGCCCTCCCGGCGGTGCACGCGGCTGGCGGCGCGACGATTCGGCTCGGCGTAATCGGATGCGGCGGGCGTGGCACCGAAGCGGCCACGAATGCCATGAATGCGGGCAAGGATGTCCGGGTGGTGGCACTTGGCGACGTGGTGCCAGGGCGTGTTCAAGAGACCCGGACCGCGCTCAAACTCAAGTACGGCGATCAGGTGGAGGTATCCGACGAGCGCTGTTTCGCCGGCTTCGACGCGTACCGGCGGGTGATCGAAGCATCCGATGTGGTGATTATCGCGAACGCGGCGAAGTTCCATCCGATGCACCTCAAGGCGGCGATCGAGGCAGGCAAACATGTGTTCTGCGAAAAGCCGCACGCCATCGATCCGTCGGGCATTCAGACCCTTCGTGAAGGGATCGCACTGGCGCGGGAGAAGCGGCTCAGCGTGGTCTCGGGCCTTCAGAGCCGCTATCACCCCGGCTATCGCGAGACCATGCAGCGAGTGCACGATGGTGCGATCGGCGAGATCGTCGCGATCCAGGAGACCTGGCTGCGGCCGCCGTATATCCTGCGCGACCGCGTCCCGGGGATGAGCGAGATCGAGCATCAGGCTGCGAATCAGTACCACTTCCACTGGCTGTGCGGCGACGATGTTCCGCAGACCCTGATCCATAACCTCGATCGCTCCAGTTGGGCGATGCGCGACACGGCGCCTGCACGTGCGTGGGGCATGGCGGGCCGGTCGACCCTCAATGCGGAAAAGTATGGCGATGTGTTCGACCATAACTCCGTGGTATACGAATTTACGGGCGGCGTGCGAATTTACGCTTACTGCCGCACCATCGACGGCTGCTACAACGAGAATTCCAGCGTGATCCTCGGAACGAAGGGCCGCTGTGACCTGCTGAAACTGCGGATCACGGGCGAAACCAATTGGACGCATCCGGGGCCGCCGTCGAAGGCGAATGCCTACGACCTGGAGCATGTCGCCCTGTTCGATGCGATCCGCACGGGTCAGCCTGTCAACAACGGGGAGTATATGGTCCGCAGCACGCTCATCACCCTTATGGGCCAGTTCGGCTGCTATACAGGCAAAGAGGTGACGTTCGATCAACTCGCCCGATCGAATTACTGCCATCTGCCCAGGCCAGAGGATGTGCACGCCGGAATGGAGGCTCCGGTGAAGCCGGGGCCGGGCGGAGTCTATCCGCTGCCGTTTACCCCCGGAGTTTCCATCCTGCTCTGAGTTCCGCTTGGGGGCATCGCCGGTGGCCGGGCAGCGAGGTCGCGTCCTGCAGGCTGCCTTGGTAAAAGACGAAGACCTGGTAGTTGAGGTCCAGCGCGTACGCCACGGAACCCAGAGGGTACGAGGCGGTCGACAGAACCGAGACGTCTGCCCCAGTGGAAGTGGTTCGCAAACAGGTTCGTCTGAGTATCGAACCCTCGACGCGGGTCCCGAAGTCCTGCGAAGCCTGCTCAGTCCAATCGTGCTATCAGGTAGCCTGCCGGGATTGTTCCTCCAAAGAAGCCAAGTGCCGAGAATGAACCGATGGGCAAAATGTTACGTCGAAAAGGCGAGAACCGCGCGGAGGTACGCAGGCGGCCAGGCCATAGTGGCAGGGCTTGGGATAGAGGCGTCCGATTGCGGGAGCGACAGTCGAACTCCGAATGGAAACCGTCCCGGATTCCGCTAAGGCGATCACTTCCGCTCAATGACCATCAGGGCGAAGGTGCCGGGGAGGACGGGCGGGCGACCGCGGCCGGCGGGGACAGCGCCGAACTTCGCCGATACGACGAAGACGCAGTGCGTGGTCGGATCGAGGCCCATGTTGCGGGAGCCCACCGGCGTCTGGATCGTCTGCGCTACACGGTAGCTGTTGGGCGAATCCTCGTGAATGACAGTCAAGGTGCCATCGGCGGCGGAGGCGAAGGCGTCGCCGGAGCCGGGATCGTAGCCCGCGCCATCCACGCCGCTACCGATGGGCAGCGTCGCTACCACCTTCCCGGCGTCATAATCGGAAACCGCCATCACGCCGCTGCGACAGCCGCTGAAGAGGCGGTGGTGCACGGTGTCAATAGCCATCGAGACTGGGGCCTTGCACGGCGCGGTGGACCAGCGGCGCACGACCTTGGCAGCGCGGGCGTCGATCTCCACAACCTCGGCGATGTCGGTCAGATTCGCGTAGACCTTGCCATCACCTGCGGAGACCCCGTATTCAGGCTTGCCGCCCAGCGGAATGTTGGTGATGAGCTTTCCCTGGCGGGCATCGATCACAGTAGAGGAATGCGCATCGCCGTTGAGGGTGAAGATGCGCTCGGTGACAGGGTCGAAGGCGACAGCGTCGGCATCTTCGGCGGCCGGGATGCGGCCCAGCGTCTGGTAGGTCTTGAGATCGAATATCACCACGGAGGCATCGTTGCCGGAGGTGGCGTAGCCGCGGCCCGCGGCATTGTCGACGCCGGTGCCGTGAGCGCCCTTGATCCCCTTGACCTCGCCAAGCAGCTTGCCATCCTCACTGACCACCATGAGGCGGTCCGTGCGGGCGATGAAGAGGCGCTGGTGCGGCGGATCGGGCACCACGTAGTCCCAGCGGCCCTCGCCACCAAGTGTGTAGGTATGGGCGATGGCCCAGGATTGCGCGGATGCGGGCAGCGCCGCCAGCGCCAGGATGAAAACACAAGCCGTCTCACGCATGCGGAATCTACTCCTCCCTTGTACGCTCTCCAACTGTGAATGCACCGCAGCCGGGAAACCACAGAGTAGACCTCAAACCTTAAATTCACCTGAAGACACGGTGTCCGCAGACTGAACGGCGGCCAACGGCAGCCGCACCGTAAACTGCGACCCTTTCCCAACCCCCGAAACCACCGTGATCGTGCCGCGATGTCGCTGGACAATCCATTGCGCAATCGAAAGGCCCAGACCGGCGCCGCCCATCGATCGCGACCGGACCTTATCGGCCCTCCAGAACCGGTCGAAAATGTAGGGGAGTTCCTCGGGGGCGATCCCCACGCCCGTGTCGGTAACTTTTGCGACCACTTCGGTATCCTCTATGGCTACTTCGAAATTGATCTCGCCGCCCGGGTTGCCGTACTTAATGGCGTTATCCAACAGGATCAGCCAAAGCCGCGACAATGCGGCTTCATCCCCCTCCACAATGGATGGCCCCGTCCGGAATTCTGGCGTTGACCCGGATGTCTTTGGGTTCCGCCAGAATGATCACCTGCTCGACGGCGTTGCGCGCGGAGACACAAAGATCGACTGGCGCACAGCGCCGATGCATCCCTGCCGGAATCGGCGCGCGCAAGCAGCAGCAGGTCGTCCACCAGCCGGGAGGTTCGTCCGGACTCGCGCAATATCTTGCGCATCGCGTCGAGCAGTTCCTCACGGGTACGCTCACGACGCAGCGAAAACTCGGCCGCCGTGTGAATCAGAGTAAGCGGGCGCGCGCAATTCGTGCGAGGCATCTGCCGTGAACTGCACCATTCGCTTCACCGCGCTCTCGATCCGCTCCAGCATCTCGTTGAGCGTCACCACCAGGCGCTGCAATTCGTCTTTGGCCGGCGGTGGCTGCAGGCGCGTTTCGAGATTGGAGATGCTGATTCGCCGTGCCTGGTGGTGATTCGGTCAACCGGCGAAGCGCCCTGCTGCTCAGCCACAATCCTCCGAAAGCCGCCAGTAGTAGCGATGGCAATGCCAGCAGCACGAGAATTCCCTCAAACTGCTCGCGCGACTCCTGGAACTCGTGCAGCGACTCCGCCACCCGGATGGTGAACCGTCGGCCGCCAATGTCGACGGTCCGACACGGCGATGCGGAGGTTCAAATGATTGCCGCGCCTCGTCGCGTACTCGATAGCAGAATCCGCGACGCCCGCCACCAGTTGCGCCTTGCCCAGCCGAGCGGAGCGGTACAGCACCCGTCCGGCGCCGTCGCGCACCTCCAGCAGACCCCCTCCCAGGCCGAGCGCGGCCTGCTCCTGGAAATCGTCAGCCAGTTCGCCCGGGGTGCTCGTTACCTCGCGAATAATGAACTGGCTGCACGTCTTCGATGCGCAGCCGCAGATCGTGGTCTACGGCTTTAAGCATGCTGCGCCCCATGCCATACCACGCCGCCAGCGCGAACAAGCCGAGAATCACGGCGAGGCTGCAAAAATACCATGCCGTCAGGCGGAAGCGGATGGACGCGAAGCTCACGGCGCCTCCTGCCGCAGGCTGTAGCCGACGCCGCGGCTGGTCTGAATCAGTCGCGGCTGCCCGGGGCCATCGACTTTGGTACGCAGCAGCCGGATGAATACATCCAGGTTGTTGTTCTCCACCTCCCGATCCATCCCCCAGACAGTCTCAATCAGCCTCTGCCGCGTCACAATCCGGCCCGCAGATTTCATCAGGCATTCCAAAATGGAGAACTCAGTGGGGGTGAGATTGAGGGTCGTGGTATCCGCGCCACACCTCGTGTGTCTCGGTGTTGGCAGCCAAATCCGCGTACCGCAGCACCGCCTGCCCTGAGGAGGGGTTTAGCCGTGTGCGCGCGCGCAGGCGAGCCAGCAGTACTTCAAAAGAAAATGGCTTGGTGAGGTAATCGTCGGCGCCAGCGTCGAGGCCGCGCACGATGTCCTGCGGCGCATCTCGTCCGGTCAGCATCAGGATCGGTGTGCCGATCGCCGCGGCGCGCAAACGGCGCGTGACCTCAAACCCATCCAGGACCGGCAGCATCACGTCCAGCACGATGACGTCGAAACGGCGAGGTTTGCGCCGCGCGCAAGCCGGTTCGCCCGTCGAAACAGGTGCTCACCTTATTGCCTTCCTCTTCCAGAGTACGGCTGACGTAATCAGCCAGTTCCCGGTCGTCCTCGACCAGCAAAATGTGCATAGTGAGGTCTCAACTATAGTATGGCAACCGCTGATCAACCGAGCGCGCATGGCCTACAATCCGGGTCGGCAAATCGGAACCGGGCAGCTGGAGTGGGTCTCGCATCGTCGCGATTCTCCCGGTGTTGATGTCCGCTGCTTTCGTTGAAACCAACGCACTGATAGCCGCTGTCGCGTGGCCCACAACATCTCAGTCATCGGTCACTATAGCCAAGGATCCTGAAGAATACCTGAAGATGTTTGCGCTTCGCATACTCGGCACAGGAACGAAGCAGAGCACGACACAAGACGCTCTGACGGAGGGGCCACTATAGACTATGACAATCGCTGCGCGAACGAACACACTCTCTTTCAGCCTATTTTAAGGTTGTGCTGCTATGGTGTTGCCGAGATGCGTTGGCTCATCCATCTGTCGATTCTGAGCGCCTGTCTGGTATGCCCTGTTGACGCCCCGGCCCAGGGCGGGTATTCGATCTCCGGAACGGTGAGCGATCCCAGCGGGGCGGCGATACCCGGTGCGGATGTCCAGGTCCGGCAGCGCGGGACGGCCTCCATCGCGGCTCAAACGCGGACCGATGTCCAAGGGAATTTTCGTGCTACCGGTCTTCCCGCCGGAGCTTATGAGGTCGGCGTGCAGCACGACGGTTTCGCCTCGCAAATCGTTCACCTGGCCATCAGGGATCGATCCGCCGGCACCCTTGCACATCGAACTGGTACTCGCCGGTGTTCGCCAGCAGGTCACCGTGGCGGATTCGGCTGCGCAGGTCAGCACAGATTCGGCCGACAATCTCGACACCGTCACCATCGACCGGAAAACGATGGACAATCTGCCGGTCTTCGACCAGGATTACGTGACCGCCATGGCGCAGTTCCTGGATGCCGGTTCGATCGGAACGAACGGCGTGACGCTGGTGGTCAACGGCATAGAGCAGAGGAACATCGGCGTGACCGCATCCGCCATACAACAAGTCAAGATCAACCAGAATCCTTATTCAGCGGAGTTTTCGCGGCCGGGACGCGGGCGGATCGAGGTGATCATCAAGCCGGATTCGCCTGTCTACCACGGGACGTTCGACTTCCTATTCCGCGACTCGCACCTGGACGCACGCAATCCCTTCGCCGCCATCCGTCCTCCCGAGCAGAAGCGCATCTACGAAGGCAGTTTGCTGGGACCCCTGGGCCACAATAAGAAAAACTCCTTCCTCATTTCTGTGGATCGCGAGGAGCAGGACTTGCAGGCTGTCATCTTCGCCATCAGGCCGGAGGGCCTGTTACAGCAGACCGCCCCTAATCCGCAGAGGTCGACCGAGATCTCTGCCTCCCTCACCCACCAGTTCACGGCAAACCACCTGGTTACCATTCGCTACAATGTCGACGATTCGAGCGTAGAGAACCAAGGCGTGGGAGGCTTTGTTCTGCCGGAGGCAGCCGTCGATGCGCGCGACCGCGAGGACGAACTCTACTACAACGACAGCCTTGTGATCTCGCCGCGGCTGCTCAATCAGTTCCGGGTGGTCTTCGGGCGCGACCACGCGCCCACCACCAGCATCAGCGAGGCCCCGTCGATTGTGGTTCCCGGAGCCTTCACCGGAGGCGGGGCTCAATCCGACATGCTGCATACCGAAAACCACATGAACCTGAACGAGATTCTCACCTGGACACCGGGAAAACACAATATCCGGGCGGGCATCAATGTGCCGGATATCAGCCGGCGCGGCATGGACGACAACACCAACGTCGGCGGAACCTATTATTTTTCGAGCTTGCAGGATTTCGAGCTCAAGCGTCCCTACTCGTTCATCCAGCAGGAGGGGTTCGGACACATCGTGTTCCTCGAGGTGGTGGCGGGCGGGTTCCTACAGGACGATTACCGGCTGCGCCCCAATCTCACTATCTCGGCGGGGCTGCGCTACGATTGGCAAAACTTTTTTCACGACAACAACAACGTCTCGCCGCGCCTGGCAGTGGCCTGGGCTCCCGGAAAGAGCCGCAAAACAGTTCTGCGGGCCGGAGGCGGCATCTTTTACGATCGCACCGGCAATGCCCCCATTTTCGACCTCGAGCGCTACAACGGTGTGCGGCTGCGGCAAATCGTGCTCACCGATCCCACCTACCCGATCAACCCGCCGACTGGAGGGCTGACCACCATGCCCAGCACGCTGGTGCGGCTCGCTCCGAATATCAATATCCCCTATCTGGCGCAATTCAGCGCCGGGGCGGAACGGCAGCTTTATGGTGGCACAACCCTGGGCATTACTTATTGGGCCAGCCGCGGTGTGGACCTGTTCCGGTCGCGCGACGTCAATGCTCCTCCGCCCCCGGATTACCTTACGCGCCCCGATCCAGCCATCGGAGTCTACCGTCAGATCGAATCCTCCGGCCACCTGGAGAGCAACTCGCTGGAGCTTTCCTTCCGCGGCAAAATCACGAGGTATTTCCAGGGAATGATCCAATACACGTTCGGCAAGACTATGACGGACGTTCCGGGGAATTACTCAGTGAGCACTCGCAGCAGAGGCGGCGGAATCAATTCCTTTCCGGCGAACAACTACGATCTCACGGGCGAATGGTCGCGGGCGGATTACGATGCACGCCATCGTCTCAACCTCATGGGCACGATTCATGCGGCCAAGTATCTGGATTTCGGCGCCGGGCTGTACATCAGTTCGGGCCTGCCCTATACCGAAACGACCGGACTCGACGAATATCACACCGGCTACGCCAACGCTCGGCCGCCGGGTGTGCCGCGCAACTCGCTCGAAGGCGCCGGTACCGCCGAGTTGGACCTGCGCTGGTCGCACGACTTCCACCTGAAGCACAAGAAAGAAGGGCCGCAATTCACGATAGGACTGGACGCGTTCAACGTAACCAATCGCGTGAACTACTGGAGCTATGTGGGCGACCTAAGTTCGCCCTTTTTCGGCCAGCCGGTGGCGGCCAAGCCACCGCGCCGTTTGGAACTGTCCGGCCGCTTCGAATTCTGACGGTCGGGATTAGGACAAGGTCCTGGTGTTTTAAAAATATCCTGCCTACGCGAAACATGTCTGCCGCGGCATGGGAAAATTCTCGAAGACTCCGGGAGTTGGCCGATGAGAACCTATGGGACCAGGAGGTCCAGCACAATGACGTTGAGTCCTATTGCCGGAGCGCAGCATGCTCAGCCAGCAGCAGGTGGGAAACCGGCAAGCAAGCAGCCGGCCGCCTCAGAATCGCAATGCGGTGCTGAGACCCAGGACACCGTACACCTCAGCAGCACCGCACAGGCGCAATTGAGCGCGGTCAAGGCTGCCGCGCAGGAAGCCGCTGAAACATCTGCTCAGACAGCGAAGGAAGCGCAGTCTGGCGACCTTCAGGCGCAGAGGCTCCTTGCGAAAGAGGCAGCCGCAGCCAAGGCGGCCAAAGGGGAGTAGATAAAGCTCGCCTGCAGGCTATTCCGTCATGGATTTGCCGCACGATCGGAATTAGCGGATCACGGGCCGTCTCATCCATGACGACCCTACCGCGCGACATAGACGGGCCGCTGCCTGCGACTTCAAAACGCCTTTAAGCCAATTTTCAGTTTGATCGGTTATCGTCTTACCAAGAGAGAAAACCGATGATTCCCAGACTGATGGTCCTTTTCACAATTACGGCGCTAGCAGGCGCCGGCGTGGCAGCCGAGAAGAGCCTCGCTCTGAAAGATCTGCCTCCAGCGGTCCAAAAGACAATCCATGACACCCTCAAGGGAGGGCAAATCGGAAATATCGGCAAGGAGACCGAAAACGGCGTTGCCCAGTACGAGGTCGAGGCCATGCTGAACGGCAAGCATCGTGACTTCAACGTAGACACCAAGGGCAATCTGGTGGTGGTGGAAGAGCAGACCACAATCGATGCGATTCCCGCGGCGGCGAAGGCGGCCATCCTGAAGAAAGTCGGCAGCGGCAAGGTACGCACGGTAGAGACCTTCCAGAAGCCTGGCGCCGAATTGATGTACGAGGCCGGATACACAACCAAGACTGGCAAACATGCGGAAGTTCTGGTGAAGGCCGACGGGACCGAGACCAGGGAATGAGGGTAACGGCAATCTGCGCGCTCCCGAATCGTGACGCCTGTGGCGTGCGGCGGTTGGAGCCGTCGCCGTGCGTGACTGCCTGCCAGGCATGAGGCGTATACCGGCGGAATCGATGCGCGCCGCCTGTCTCTATTCTCAGTAAACGTCCATACTGGATTGCGGCTTGCACGGTTGCGCTCGTCGCCGTAGCCCTGACCACGGCATCCGGCCGGCGCATGGCGGAGAATTGGCTTGGTTCACTTCGCGTCGAGAAGGTACAAGCCGCAAATCTGGACCTCTCGCCCTTCGTGGACGCGAATGCGAATCCGGCGCTTCACCAGATGGCTTCGCAAATGATTTCGGACAAGGTTGACGTTACCTTGAATGAGCCCAATCAGCCCGCGTCCGACAGCACGCCGGCAAGCGCGATGGCCGGGGGCCGAGGCCACTATTACGTGTGCCGTCGATCTTATTTCCCGACCACAATAATCGAGAACGAGTCCGGCACCATGGGGGGCCGGCGTCCGCGTCCGCCTTTCGACGCCGATTCGGCAGAAGCCGCTGGCGGTGGCCCATATTCAGCGGAAATCAGCAGCAGATGATTGGTCTTCGTATCCAGAGTCAGCGTTTTGGCTCCAACCATCGTCTTGAGGTTCTGTTCGACGCTGAAGCTGGTCGGGCTGCTTTCCTTGATCACGGTCAAAGTGCCGTCGCGGTTGGAGCTGAAGGCCTCCCTGGTCGCCGGATTGAAGGCCGCCCCGTCGGTGCCTTGGCCGATCGGTAGCGCGTCCAGAATTTTGCCGGTTTCGGCATTCACAATGGTCATGGTGGCGGGGTTGTGACAGGACGCGAAGAGAATGTGGTTCTTCACGTCGAAGGCAAGCCCACCAGGTCCGCCGCATTTACCGGCGAGATCGAACTCGCCGATCTTGGTGAGTGTCCTGGCGTCCACCACAGCAATCTTGTCCTTGTCTTCCACGTCCACGTAGATTTTGCCCTTGTCGTCGGATACTGCTTCTTCCGGCCCGCCTCCCAGGTCCACCGTGCCCACCACGGTGCCCGCTTTCGCATCGATCACGGTCGCATTTGGAGGCCGATGGCTGTAAACCCAGACGCGTTGATTGAACGGGTCGAAATGGATGCCGTCCGGACCGCCCTGCACCTCGATGGTCTTGATCACCTTGAGCGTCTTGGTGTCGAACATCGGGATCGGGCTAGTGCTGGCGAAGCCGTGACCGGACTTATGGTCGACGGCCACCCCATGCCCGCCGGTTTTCGGAATCTCGCCGACAGGCGCGAGGGTGTCCAGGTTGTACACCATGACCCGCGGATTCTGACCGCTACGCGGGATATAGAGACGTCGGCCGGCAACATCGGCATAGACATAGTCGAAACCTCCCTCGCCGCCTACTTTATTGATCTTGAGCACCTTGTAATGCCCGTCCGGCTGCGCTGAACCGTTGACCGAGAGCATCGCGGCCATAAACACGATTGGGAAAACAACTCGTCGCATGAGTTACCTCCAATGTTCAATTCGTTTGCTGGCGGGTGGGCCAGCCCGAGTCTCTATCCAGACGACAGTACCAGTTAAA
Source organism: Terriglobia bacterium (assembly GCA_963796675.1). Classification (GTDB taxonomy): domain Bacteria; phylum Acidobacteriota; class Terriglobia; order Bryobacterales; family Bryobacteraceae; genus CAWCDJ01. Next base: position 386,283 of record CAWCMS010000001.1, on the reverse strand, counting down.
CCTTAAAATTGCCTGAAGGCATGTACTTGTAAGGGGCCGCGTGGCGAGATTGAGTCAAGGCGAATCGCTGTTTGCAGGCCGTCGATCGCTTTTAATCAGCGTCGCCGCGGTCAGCGAACTCGCCAATGCGAGCCACACCCCCATCCACAGCACTGTCCGATAGCCGTCGACGAAGGCTTCCTTGATCGCATCGCGCGCATACGGGTCCTTTGTTTCGAGCGCTGCCAGTTTGGGTTGCTGAGCGACGATTCGCGCCCGCTCGTCCGGCGCGACGGAGGGCGACTCGAGTCGCCGGTCCAGTGACTTCTGGAAAACCCCGCTCAACAGCGCTCCGAAAGCCGCGACCGCCAGCAGGCTGGCCAGGCGGGAGACCGCGTTATTGATCCCCGAGGCCGTTCCTGCGTTGCGTGGTTCCACGGCGTTCATCACAGTCGTGGTCAATGGCGCGACGCTGATCGCCATTCCGAGCCCCAATACAAGCACTGCGGGGAAGAACGTGGTCCAATAGGAGCCGCCGACACCGGGCCTTGCAAACAACGCGAATCCGGCGGCTGCGATCAGCGGACCGGCCACCAGCGGGAGCCTTGCGCCATATCGATCGAGAAGCCCCCCGGACCAGCGCGACAGCAGAAACATCAACAAGATGAAGGGGAGCAACGCCGCGCCCGCTTCCGTTGGCGAGTAACCTTGCACCTGTATCAAATTGAGAGGGAAGAAGAAGAGAATGCCGCCCAAAGCGGAGTAGAGAAAGAGCGTCAGCAGGTTGGCTCCGCGTGAAGTTCCTGGAGCGAAACAGGCTGAGCGGAATCATCGGCGACGGTGCCCGCAGTTCCCGGTAGAACAGTGCGATTAGCGCGACCGCGCCTACTGCACCGGCTGCGGGCGCAGACTGGATGAGAGCGAAGACGACGCCGCCGAAACCAAGTGCTGCGAGCGTGCCGCCTGGAAAATCGGGCCGACTGCCGTGGATGCCGGCCTTGCTCTCCGGGACCTTCCACAGAGAGAGGAACAAGACGGCCAACCCCATCGGAAGATTAATGAAGAAGACCCATCTCCACGAACCGTGCTCGACAAACCAACCTCCCAGAACAGGACCGACGGCTGCGGTGATCGCGGTAAATCCGGACCAAGTCCCGATGGCGCGGCCCCGTTGATTCTCGGGAAAATTGACGCTGATCAGAGCGAGGCTGCCGGGCACGAGCAGCGCGCCACCGATTCCTTGCAGGCCCCGAGCAACAATCAACTGCACGATGTCGCGCGACAGTCCGCACCAGACCGAGGCCGCGGTGAAGAGCACGGCGCCCGTGACGAAGATTCTGCGGCGGCCGTAAAGGTCCCCCAAAGAGCCGCCGACGAGGAGAAGCGCCGCCAGGAAAAGCGCATAGGATTCTACGACCCACTGGACGTCCGCGAGAGGCACACCGAGATCCGTTTGCAGGACCGGCAGCGCGACATTCACCACGGTGCCGTCGATAAACGCCATGCTTGAACCGAGAATCGTCGCTGCCAGAATCCAGGCGCGGCTTGTTTCTGCCGCCTCCTCACACGGACGGGCGAGAATCGCGGCTTCGTCGCACGGAGGTTTCGCAATGCCGGCCATAATCCATTCTCTGTCGGCAAGTCCCAGGGGAGACTCCTGTAAGCCGCCCCATCGGTCTGGCGAACATCACAGCAGAAGACTCAGTTCAATCTCGGTTCCCACCCCCAGCACCGATTGCACCTTGAGGCCACCGCGTAGTTCCCGGGAACGGTATTGCAGGCTCTTGAGGCCACGGCCGGAACGCGGCTGCTGCCCATCGAAGCCGCGGCCATTATCTCGAATCAACATCCGAAAACGTCCCTTGACGGCTTCAATCTCCACGCGGACTGCGGTGGCATCCGAGTGTCGTGCCACGTTCGTGACCGCCTCCTTGAAGAACAGCAGCACATGGCGGCGCACGGCAGGCGCGACTTCGGTCGCAAGCTGTTCGTCGCACGAGTCCAGAAACTCCACGCTCCGCTCTTCGCTTTCGAGCATGGCGAACGCGGTCTGGCGCAATCGCAGCACCAGGTCGGCCAGACAATCCTCGCGGGGGTCCACCGTCCAAACGATATCGGCCATCGCCTCGCGTAGAGATCGCGCTCGCTCGGCGATGCCATCCAGTAACTCCAAGGTCCGGGGACGCTCCTGGCGTTTGGCAACCTCGCTCAGAATTGCAATCTCCGCGAGGCCCGCTCCCACATCGTCATGGAGATCGGCTGCCAGACGCGTACGCACCCGCTCCAGGGCCAGCAGATGATTCAGGCGATACCGATGCAAGGACACCCCCAGGCTCACCATGGCCAGCATCGCCATTCCCAAAAACCAGCTTCTCCGCCAAAAAACGGGCAATACCTGGAATGCCAGGGTCGCCTCCCCGGTGCTGATCCGACCCGACTCGCTCATGCTCCGAACCGCGAAGCGGTAACTCCCGGCTGTAAGATTCGCGTAACGCACCGTCTGGAGATCAGAGGGCTTGCTCCAACCGGAGTCGGCGCCCTCCAGCCAGTACTGGTAGCGAATACCCTCGCCAATGTCGAAGTGTAGCGCTCGGAATTCGAGTTCCAGGCTGTTATGCCCCGGCGTCAGAACCATGCCGGTCACCCTCTGTTCTCCCGTCTCCGAAATCGGATAGGCCTCGCCTCCCACGCGCACCGCTCGAAGCAGAGGGGCAGGTGTTTCCGATGCCTGATCCGGTTCGGGCCGGTAGCGCGCGAGACCATAGAACGAGGCGAACCATATGTTGCCTTGGCGATCGCGAAAAAGGAACTGGGTGTCCCCCGGCGGAAGACCGCTTGAAGAGGTGAAGTGGTGCAGAGTCGTGTTGCCGGCGTCCAATCTGTCCACGCCGCGTCCGCCTGCTACATAAATCCGGCCATCGTTGTCCTCGGCCAACGAGAATATCTGCTCGCTCGAAAGCCCTTGTTCCAGACCATAAGTGCGGACCTGGGGCTGGTCTGCCGAGGGATGGTCCATCCGCCCGACACCACCCTGGCTGGACCCAATCCATAATCTTCCCTGCCTGTCCGAAAGCAGCGAATTGATCCCGCCGCGCGGAACCTCACGAATGACCAGTTCGCGGTCGGCCCCGCGAAATCGAACCAGGCCGCCCGGATACATGCCGGCCCACACGTCGCCGGCGCTATCCTCCGCGAACGAATGCACAGAGACCGCGACTGGGGATCCAGGGATCAAATCGGTGGTTCGAAAAGCGCGCCATCGACCGGTCGTACGGTTCCAATAACCTAAGCCGTTATTGGTACCTGCCCAAATGTCGCCGCGGGAGTCCCGGAAGATTCTCAGAATAGTCGAACTGGGGAGTCCGTCGCGAACCGAATAGACCCGCTCGGGCTGCTTGCGCTTCAGATCGCGGGCGTCCATAGTGGCCGAGTAACGCACCACTCCTGCGCCGCTTGCCGCCCACCAGGCGCCCTCACGATCCTGCACAACGGTCTGCCCCATCGCCCAGGTATACCCGGGCATGGGCACTCGAAGCGGAATCGGAACGAAGCGTGGGCCATGGAGTTCATTGAGTGTCCACTGGCCGGTGATCGCGTAAAGAGTGCCTCGGAGGCTCTCAACCAGACCATACACCTCATCAGATTCCAGCCCCTCTGCTCGGGTAAACAGTTCAAACGAGCCCCCCGCGATGCGGATCGCCCCCCGCGTTCCAACTCCTACCCAGAAATTGTGCCGGACATCTTCTTCTATGGACCTTACGTGGTCGACGGGAAACGCATCGGAAGACAGATAGGCCCGGACGTCCGGCGGCGAGGCGTCCGGGCGGAATCGGACCAGCCCCGTGCTTCCACCAATCCAGATCTCGCCGCGCTCATCCTGGTAGAAAGTACTGATTCGTCCCGGTGTTTTGCCGGGAATGTCTGCGGGCGGCAGTTCCCGTGGCGGCTCGGTTTTTGTGTCAATACCTGCCACGCCGAAGCCGCCGGCCCACAAGCGGTCATGCCCGTCAACCAGCATGGAGTCGATACGCGCCATGGTGCTGGGAATGGGTAGGGAATCGATTTCTCCGCTGGGACGGCGCCGAAAAAGGGCACGCGGTGTGGCTATCCAGAGGTTTCGGCGCGAATCTTCCGCCAGCGCTAGCACTTCCGGCCGAGCCGCAGCACCCAGGGGCGTTACGTGCGGACGGGGCTCCCCATCCTGGGGCCGGAAGCCGTAGAGACCCGCGGCCGTACCACACCAGATGGTTCCGTCGTGACCCTCGTGCAGGGCTTGGACATCATTGGACTCCTTACTTTCGCCGACCTGAATTGCGTCGAAAACTGGTGTCTTCCCATGACGGTTATGGAACCGCGCCAAGCCGGCGAGGGTGGCGAACCAAAGGTCGCCCCTCTGTGTCTCGATCATGTCTGACACCAGCCGCGTCGGCAGGCCGTCCCTGGTGGAGAAGTTGGCGAAGCGGTAACCGTCGAAAAGCGAGATTCCCTCGACTGTGCAAAACCAGAGATATCCCTTCGAATCCAGGTGGATCTTGGTCACCCAATTCCGGACCAGGCCATCCTGCGTAGTAAAGATGCGGAACGAGGGCCGTTGCGCACGCACCGATTGAGCGGTTGCGATCGCGAGGATTAGAAGGAGTCGTAAATGGCGCCCCATCTGGAGATCTTAAGAATACTCCAGCCGGACATCACACATGCACTCCGAGAGCCGGGCCCTAACACCAATTCACGCAGACCCAGACGTTAGAGGAATTCTGTGTCCCGGCACATGTACTTCCTTGTACATATCAGGCTGCCGCTCCGTTCCGCTCGATAGCATAAACATGCGGTGGAACAAAGGACGCCGCCCTTCAATCACATGAGTTTGCTGCCGTGAAAAAGGCCGCTCTGGAGCGCTTTCCATACGGCCTCCGAGCGCGAGTGGACATGCAAGCGCTCGTAGATCTTACGGACATGGGATCGTACGGTATCCAGCCTGACATCCAGCGCCGTGGCGCAGGCTTTATAACTGTGGCCTTCCGCGAGCATGCGCAGAATCTCCAGTTGCCGCAGGGAAAGTTCCATGTCCTCTTTGGGTGGCGCGGTCTTCTGAAACATCAACACTACCTTGCGTGCGATTCCGGGTGACATGGGGGCGCCGCCCTCATAAAGTTCACGAATGCTTTCGAGTAGCCGTGCGGGCGGAGTCTCCTTGAGCAGGTAACCGCAGGCGCCGGCACAGACGGCGCTGAATACCGAATCGCTGTCCTCATGGACCGTAAGCATCAGGATGGGCAGTTGCGGCATCAGTTCATGAATCCGCCGCACGCCCTCAATACCCGATATGCCGGGAAGCCCGATATCGGCAAGCAGAATATCGGGCGGGCTGCCGGGAATCAGCTCGATCGCATGCTCCATGGAGTCGTACTGTCCGCAAATCCTGAATCCCGGGGAACCACCGATCAGAAGGCTCAACCCCTCGCGGGTGACAAGCTGATCTTCCACAAGAGCCACGCGAATCGGTTCCGACACGCTGCAAGTGTAGTCATGTTGCCGCGAGGGAAGCAACCGCATCTTTATGCGACTACCATTTAGTTCACTCTTCCAATAAAGTCATCCCAGCTCGAGACGGCCAAGCAAAAATCAGTTGTGCCGTGGGGTGGATGAAACTCATGAGGGGTGCCGCCTGACTTTATGGGCTAGACCTGGGGAACTACACCACCACGGATGCGGCACGCTGTTTCAATGCGGCCCTCGAAGCTGAAACTTAGAACAAAAGGAGATCAAAACATATGGCAAGTCCGGCGGTAGGTCCTCTTGTAGGCCAGAGCGACACGAACATCGGGGTTAAGGGTGTTTCCGAGACGGGGACGGGTGTGGATGGAGTAAGTCCTCACGGTTTTGGCGTCGCAGGCGAAAGCGATACGCAGTTTGGGGTTATCGGGATCTGCAAAGCGAACATAGGAGTCAAGGGTGTTTCCGAGACAGGGACGGGTGTGGATGGGGTAAGCCCTCACGGTTTTGGCGTCGCAGGCGAAAGCGATACGCAACTTGGGGTCATCGGCATATGTAAGGCGAACATCGGGGTTAAGGGTGTCTCCGAGACAGGGACGGGTGTGGACGGGGTAAGCCCCCAAGGTTTCGGCGTCGCGGGCGAAAGCACCACGGGTATCGGAGTCGTCGCTATAGGCGGGTCAGGTGTCGGTGTTTCCGCAAAGGGAGGCAGGCTCGCTGGGCTCTTCGAAGGTCATGTTCAGGTTACCGGCGACCTCCGAGGCAACCATGTCTTTACCAATCAACTCGATTGTTCGGGTACCGTTAACTGTTTCGACGTAAACCTATCCAATGCCGATTGCGCGGAAGAGTTCGACGTTGCCGGGGTCGAAGCGGTCGAACCGGGGACGCTGATGTCCTTCGGCATCGACGGCACCCTACTCCCCAGCTCAGAAGCGTATGACAACAAGGTCGTTGGTGTAATTTCAGGGGCTGGCGAGTACCAACCGGGCATCGTGCTCGACAGGAAGCGGGATGGCAACCGGGTACCGATCGCTCTGTTGGGTAAAGTCTATTGCAAGGTGGATGCGAACTATTCGGCGATCGAAGTCGGTGACCTCCTCACGACATCGCCGACAGCGGGGCACGCCATGAAAGCTACCGATCCCTTTAAGGCCTTCGGTTCCGTGATTGGCAAGGCGCTGCGCCCTAAGAGCGACGGGCGAGGCATGATTCCGGTTTTGGTAGCCCTTCAATAAGCCAAGGGCGAAGTCGAGAGGATCTAAGCAGAAGCCAGGACCGGCCGGAGAGCGATTCGCCGTTGAGCACGCAGTGGTTTGAACAGCGACGCCAGTGGTCTCGGCCTGCTACGGTAACTAGAATAGACCCTCAATATGGACCACATCCAAGGCACAACCGATTGGAGAACAAGTTATGACGAGTCTTCGCACGGCTGTCAGCGTTGCCACAGATAGAAGGAAAACGCCACCCTTTACAGCAGGAGATATTGGTATGTTGGCGAGAGGGTTGAGCCTGGTCCCCCCGGTTTCACTTGCAAAGGGCTTACTCCCGGCGCTCGCTAATTTGCCTTTCGCCTGTGTGACCCGGGCTTCCGGACCGCTGACAGCTAATTTCGTTCACGGGTCAGCCCAGGTAGGGATGCAGAGCAATGGGCACTTCTCGTTCAGAATGCATGTGGAGGAGGCCGGTATTACTGGGGACGACTTCCTCTTTGTCGCGACTCTCAACGGCGTCAAGGACAATACCGGAGCAACACTCGTTCTCGCCCATACGGGTAACGTTGCCGGGACATTCAATATCGGAGGGCACTCCAGCGCCGACTTCCGGTTGGATCAAAACGACCAGGCCATAGCAGATAATTGGGACACTGTAAAACAATCAACCGTCACCTTCTCGCTGCATGTAAGCACAAACCCGTTCGAACTCACTGAGGGATTACTCGGCGGCTTCGTAGCCGTAGTCCTGTTTAAGGTCGTCAAGGAGATTATCAAATCTGGTGTGAATTGCAATTGGTCCTCCGAAGATACGGACTCGGGCGAGATGACGCAATGTACGACTGATGACCAGGATCCTCCGCCGGATGACGAATCGTAGACTACCCCTGAAAATCGCCACTGCGCACCTCTCCTCGCGATCGCTCGAAGACGCAGCGGCCGCGGCTGGGCAAATCTGGTAGCTCAAACGATACAGAATCCCGCCGCCAAGAGTGAAACAGGAGCCATATGAATCCATGTTCAGGTCGGATATGATCAGTCTTCGCACCGCTCTCAGCGACGCCGGAGAGAGAAGGAAAATGCCAGCTGTTGCTCCAACGGGCATCGGTGCTTTAGCCCGAGCACTGAACCTTACCGCTCCCGTGTCACTTGCCAAAGACCTGCTTCCTGCACTTGGTCGTCTCTCATTCGCCACCATTACCAGGAATTCCGGACCTCAGACACAGAAGTTTGTCCACTGGTCCGCCCAGGTCGGGATGCAGAGCAACGGCTACGCGTCGCTCAGGCTTCACGTGCATGAGGCCGGTATTACGGGGGACAACTTCCTGTTTACGGCTACTCTCAATGGCGTGACAGACGATACTGGGGCAACTCTCGTGTTCGCCCACCATGGCAACGTTGCGGGAACACTCAATATCGGAGGGGACGACAAGAGCGTCGACGACTTCCAATTGGATGTACGTGAACAAGCAATCGCAGACCGGTGGGACGCCGCCAGAAACTCGAACGTCGATTTCGCATTGCATATAAGCACTGACCCGTTCCAACTCACGGAGGGATTGCTGGGCGGCTTCCTGCTCGTAGGCGTTTTCAAACCAATCGCGGCACTAGACAAGTCCAACGTGAAATGCAACTGGTCCTCCGAAGATACAGTATCGGGAGCGATGACAAAGTGCGTCAATCCGGATGATGCGTGAGATTGCCGTGCCGATGTGCGGGCGCGGGGCGCGGCGAAAGCAGCGCCTCTTGATTTATGCGGGCCCGCGCGGCATAAATCAGCTTTCCACTCGGCCGGTTGCGGCATTCCATCGGACCCGCCGCCCATGCTTCAGCGACAGGTTCGCCATTTGAACCACCAGCGCTGCCTGAAATGCCAGCCACATAGGCGCTGTTGGCGTTTTGCGCGTTCGGACGCACTCCAGGAAATTCTGCACGTGGAGGTCGGTGGCGTAGCCGAAGCCCCGCTCGGATTTTACTTGAATGGACGCCTCTTCCTCGGCTCCCTGCGGAAATACCTTCAACTCTTCGCGGCCGATATCCATTCGAGCCAGGTCGCCATCGAGCTGTGTCAGTTGATCGTTGCGAGTTTTGTATCGCATCGCCGCGTAGTTGACCGTGAACACGGCGACAAAGTCCTCGGGATACTCGGCAGCCGCCACTACCGACTCGGGCTGATCCACCCCCGGCTTGTGAGGCTTTCCGGCGGATGCATTCACGGCTACCGGGTAGCCGGCGCCCATCAGCATGTGAATGCCGTCGAACACGTGTGCTCCCTGGTCGGCCACGATGCCGCCAGCGTAATCGGAATAGAATCGCCATTGCCTAAAGCGATTGGCGTCGAACTCGCGATGCGGCGCCGGGCCTTGCCACTGCTCCCAATCGAGCGGCCCATCCAGTTTCCGCGCCACGCCGCCCTCCAGGTAGTTGTTCAGCCACCAAGATCGCACCATCCGCACTGTGCCCAGTTTGTGGGCCGACACTAACTGCCGCCCCTGCTGGAAAAGATCGTAGCTCCGCCGCTGCATCCCCACCTGGATGATGCTCCTGGTCTTCTTCTCTGCTTCGACCAATTGCATTCCCTCTTCCGGCGTGTGACAGAGCGGCTTTTCCACGTAAACGTCCTTGCCGGCGGCCAACGCATCCAGTACCATTTGCGCGTGCCAGTGTTCCGGCGTTGCGATCAGCACCGCCTGTATATCTTTGTCCGCCAGCAGTTCCTTGTAGTTCCGGTAGACCTTGGGTTTCGTCCCGGCGACCTGCGACGCTGTCGAGACCGCCTTCTCCAGGTTCGGCTCGTACACGTCGCAAATCGCACCGACGCGTACGGCAGGGTCTTTCTGGAATATCGTCATGACCAAGGTGCCGCGGCCACCGCTACCGATCACTCCGAGCACGATCACCTCGGAAGGCGCAGCGGCATGGGCCATCATCGCGCTGCCCGCACCGAGTAGAAAGGTCCTTCGATTCGCATCCATAAGCGTTCCGGCGAGTATCATATCAGGGCGCGGTCGAACCTGACGCGGAGGGCCCGCCGTCAAGCGGAATCCGACCGTCCCCGGAGCCGGTCCTTGAGTTGCTTGAAGGTTCAGATCAGTCCCAATAAACTAAGTCCCTGCGGGGTTGGCGGGAATCAGCGTTAGGAATGCTACGGCCGTCGATTCGTGGCTGAGAAGTATTGAAGGTATGACTACCATTGAAGACATCGGCCTGGCCGGCCACGTTGTCGAAGCGGTCGAACATCGTGGCAACAGCTATCCGCTCGGCGCCACGTTGGTCCCGGGCGGGGCCAATTTCAGTATCTTCTCCAGGAATGCCTCTGGCGTAGAATTGCTGCTGTTCGACGGCGCGGACAATCGCACTCCGGCCGCGGTGATACCGATCGATCCCGTGGATGGCCGAACCTATCATTACTGGCACACCTTCGTCCCAGGCGTGCGCGACGGCCAGATCTACGGCTTTCGGATCGATGGGCCGTTCGACCCCGGGCGCGGCCTCCGCTTTGACCGCTCGAAAGTTCTTCTTGACCCATACGGCCGCGGTGTCGTTGTGCCGGAAAGGTACAGCCGCAAAGCAGCGGCATCGAGGATGGATAACGCTGCAACGGCGATGAAGAGCGTGGTGGTGGACCCGGGCACGTACGATTGGGAGGGCGACGTCCCTTTGAAGCGGCCGTCCTCACGCACCATCATTTACGAATTGCATGTTCGCGGCTTTACCCGGCACCCCAATTCGGGCATCCGCGAGGAGAAGCGCGGAACCTATGCCGGCCTGATTGAGAAGATTCCCTATCTGCAGCACCTCGGAATTACCGCGGTAGAGCTCCTCCCGGTGTTTCAATTCGATGCTCAGGACTGTCCGGCGGGACTGGTCAACTACTGGGGCTACTCCCCGATTTCTTTCTTTGCGCCGCACCACGCTTACAGTTCGCGGAAGGATCCGCTAGGGCCGGTCAACGAGTTTCGTGACATGGTCAAGGCGCTGCACCGCGCGGGAATCGAGGTCATTCTCGACGTGGTGTTCAATCACACCTCGGAAGGAAATCAGGATGGGCCGACGCAGTGCTTCCGGGGCGTCGATAACACTGCCTACTACGTATTGGAGCCAGACCCTTCGCGCTATGCGAATTTCAGCGGCACTGGGAATACGCTGAATGCCAATCATCCGATTGTGCGGCGCATGATCGTCGACAGTATCTGCTACTGGGTCCAGGATATGCACGTAGATGGCTTTCGCTTCGATCTTGCCGCGATTCTGGCGCGCGATTCGAGTGGACATGTCATGGCAAATCCGCCGGTGCTGTGGGACATCGAGACCGACCCGGTGCTCGCCGGCACGAAGATCATCGCCGAGGCGTGGGATGCCGCGGGGCTGTATCAGGTGGGTAGTTTTGTGGGGGACAGCTGGAAAGAGTGGAACGGGCAATTTCGCGACGATGTGCGCGCGTTCTTTCGCGGCGACGAAGCAACGGTGACGAAGGTGGCCGACCGTTTTCTCGGCAGCCCGGAAATCTACGCTCACGAAGAACGCGAAGCCGAGCAGAGCGTCAACTTTGTCACCTGTCACGACGGCTTTACCCTGAACGACCTCGTCTCTTACAGCCACAAACACAACGAGGAGAACGGCGAGGGCAATCGCGACGGAACCGACGACAACCGGAGCTGGAATTGCGGGGCAGAAGGCCCCTCCGATGATCCAGAGGTCGAGAACCTGCGAAGCCGACAGGTGAGAAATTTTCTGGCGTTCACGCTGCTTTCGCTGGGCGTGCCCATGATCGTGATGGGAGACGAGATTCGGCGGACGCAAAACGGCAATAACAATGCCTATTGCCAGGACAACGAAACCAGTTGGTTCGACTGGAGTCTGCTCTCGAAGCACTCCGGTCTGCACCGGTTCGTGCGACTGCTCATCGAGCGCCGCCTGATGCGCGACCTCAGCCGGGAGCGAATGCGTCTCACTTTGAATCAGTTGCTGTTGGGAGCCAGAAAGGCGTGGCACGGGGTAAGGTTGGGAGAACCCGATTGGGGCGGATCTTCTCACAGTCTGTCTTTTACGGCGGACATCTCGGAGCCCAGGGGCCGGGTCCACATGATCCTCAATGCATACTGGGAGCCGCTCGAATTTGAGCTGCCGCCCGTGGGTGCCGGCCAGGGTGGGTGGCGTCTTTGGATCGATACTTCGTTGGACCCGCCTCACGACATCGTCGAATGGCAGGCGTCAAAACCATATTCCGGAAAAGGATACCGGGCGGCGCCGCGATCGTTCGTCCTCCTCATCGCCGATCTGGAGCCGTGAGGCAGCGTCCACCAGCAGTGCCGGCGACAGTTCTCACTTGGCCGGAGGCGCGTCGTTCTGGATCAGCAGGTTGAGCGGAGTCAATGGTCCGAGCGGAATCAGGTCGAATGTCATGAGTTTCGCCTCCCCCAGCGGTAGCTTCTCGAGCAGCGCTCTGGCCTCGTCGACGCTGGAGACACTTAGAAGAAAAACCACGCCGTTCTGATCCCTGCGGACAAACCACTGGTCGAGCTTGCCTGCCAGGTAGAGGCGTACGGTTTCGCGCACTTCTCGCTGCATCACCGGCGCGATCGCCTCGCGCGTCGCGCCGTTGGTGAGCCTGCCGATGGCGAGAATCCGCGTCGTGGGTACGTTCGCCGGTGCGGGGCCCGGAGTCTGGGCGAGCGCGGGAAGGGAGACAGCCGTAAGTAAGGCAGCGGTCAGGAATAATCTCGGTGACATATTATATGTATATACATGAATACATCCTGCGTGTCAACGGCCGTGTCCTCTAGATGCTCCGTGCGAGATGCTCCAGTTGCTTGTTCAGGGCATCCCAGTCGTTCAAGCCGATTCGAGAGATGACCTGCTCCTGAGCCGCCGCCCAGAGCGGCAGCGCTTTAGCAAGCGTCTGCTCGCCCTTCCTGGTGAGCCGCACCGATTTCAGCCTTCCATCCGGCTTGGGCACGGCCTTGAGGAGCCCACTCCGCTCGAGGAGGGCGAGGCCACGCGTGAGGGTCGTTTGATCGATCAGGAGCAGCGTGGTCAGTTGTGTTACGGTCGCTTCGCCACAGACCTGGATCGTCGAGAGGATATTGAACTGCGTCGCCCGCAGGCCGCTGGGCCGCAGCGCGTCGTCGAATAGCTGCGTTACCGAGCGCGTGACCCTGCGAAGCGACGCGCAAACGCAGTCCCGAGGCGACATTGGATGCTTAGCGGATTTCACTTGCCTACCTTTGGGTCAGGCTCTGACGCCTGTTACTTTCTCTGCCAATTCGAACATTTTGGCGTCCAGCTTTTCCGCGGCTGCCTTCAGTTCGACGCCGTCGAGGCCGCTCATAAGGCTGGAAGGCGTATTGTAAACCAGTCGCGTTTCGCCGTCGGCGTGCTCGTAGATCGCCACGCGCACAGGAACGTCCAAGCCCGCCTCGATGTTCTTCGAAAGCATGGTGATGGCAATCAACGGATTGCCCATGATGTATTGAACGAACTTCGCCTGCCGGCCGTAGAGGGTCAGCCATTTCCCGTGATCGAGGGTGAGAAAGCGCGTGAACCCGCTCGGCCCGAGCGTCTCTCGCACGCGCTTTTCAAAATCGGCGACGCTCCCCGATGGAGCTTCCACCGACGACCAGCCGGCCGCTTCGAGCGATCCGACATTCTCCTCGAACGCCCGGACGACCTCTTCAAAAGGGCGCGCTGTGCTGAAGGTAACGTGACGAACCGTAAGATCTCTAATCATCGTTTCGGCCTCCCGATAAACCGATTATATATGCATATGCATTTAAATTCCAGGGATCGCGAGCGGCATGTGTAAACTGATAGTTGGGCGACCTCGATTGGAACGGGTGCTCCGATGAGTCGCCGGCAGAGGAACAGCATTTCAGAACATGAACGGAAGTCGCCGATTCTCCCCATCCATTGTCTGTGCCGGTCTCCTGCTCGGCTTCATGCCGATCGAGCCTGCGTATGCACAGGGCCAGATGCCGGGCATGGACCCTTCCCAGATGAACCATGGCCAAATGAACCCGAATGGTATGGCCGGCATGAACCATGGCAAGCAGATGAACAAGGCGAGCGAGTTCCTGATGCGGGAGAGCTCCGGCACGGCATTCCAGCCGGCCGCCTGGCCAATGCCGATGCTCATGAACACGGTCGGGGGCTGGCACCTCATGTGGATGGGGCAGGCCTTCATCGTGAATACACAGCAGTCAGGGCCGCTGGGAGGTGACAAGACGTACTCCACAAACTGGGGCATGCTGAGCGCTGTTCACGATCTGGGGGAGGGAAGCATCATGCTTCGCTCCATGATGAGCCTGGAGCCCGCGACGATTACGGACCGCCGCTACCCTCTTCTGTTCCAGACTGGTGAAACGGCTTACGGCCAGCCGATCGTCAACGGCCAGCATCCCCACGACCTCTTTATGGAATTGAGCGTCCAGTACGCGCGGCCGCTCAGCGAGAAAGCCATGTTTAACGTCTACTACGCGCCGGTCGGCGAGCCCGCGCTTGGGCCGGTCGCGTATCCACACCGCGCGAGCGCTACGGAAATACCGCAAGCCACGCTCGGCCATCATTGGGAGGATTCGAGCCACATCGCCAACAACGTAGTCACCAGCGGTATTAGCTATGGCAAAGTGCGGCTCGAGGCCTCGGGCTTCTACGGCCGGGAGCCCAACGAGAATCGCTGGAACATCGATTTCGGCTCCATGGATTCGTGGTCCACCCGGTTCAGCGTATTCCCGACACCAAACTGGTCCGCCCAGGTGTCTGCCGGGCGGCTGCACAATCCGGAAGCTTCCCATCCGGGGGACGTGGTTCGCTCGACAGCTTCCGTCGAGTACATCGTCCCCAAACCCGGAAAGAACTGGTGGGCGACCAGCCTGATCTGGGGTCGAAACAACAAGCAAGGCGAATCGCGCGCGTCGAATGCGGTGCTTGCGGAAACCGTCTATCCCCTTAGCCGGAGGAATTTTTTGACCGGGCGCTACGAGTGGTCGCAAAGAGATGAGCTCTTCGAAAACGATCCTCAACTACAGAAGCAATTGGAGCAGCAAACGGGCCAGTCCGCCTTCAACGTGAATGCCTTCACCGTGGGTTACACACGCGATGTACCCCTGATCCGCGACCTTCAGACCGGTATCGGCGCGAATGTCTCCACCTACGTGATCGATAGCGCTCTGAAGCCCTATTACGGGTCGCACCCGTGGGGCGTGAATGTCTATGTGCGTGTCCGGCTGAAGGCTTCCAAGTAGTGCGAGCCGTCAGGGACCGTCGCGGCAAGCCGGTCAGTTGGCGGATGGCTTCTCTGCATGGTCGATGACCACGACCTCGATGGGAGCTTTGGCCGACACCAGTCCTAACTGTTCCACCTGCCGCAATCGAATCGTCTGTACCACCGCGCGGATCAGCAGGGCCAGGGCAACCCAGGCGAACCAGTCGCCCATCAATTGGTACACCGTGCCAAAGTGCACCGCCGGCACTCGGATCAATAGAGTCGCGAACGGGCCGGATCCACTGCGGATCTCACCCAGGATGCGGCCCCGGTTGTCACTCACAGTCAGGAATCCGTTCCTCGCCGCGCGCGCCACACTGAAGCCGTTCTCGACTCCGCGCATGACGGCAATGTGCCCGTGCCAACCTGCATCGACGACAAAGTCCCATGCCGGAACCAGCATTAATCCGGCGGCGGCGGCGCCGTAGCGGCGCGAAGGCGATGCGAAGTCCATGTCCTTGCAGATTGCGACCCCCCACTGCTGTTGCGGCCGAGGCAGAATCGTCAAGGTTGTTCCCGGCTTCAGGTTCGACTCGAATGGTGGGAGCATGTGCTCTTTGTCGTAACGCTGCAATTCGGAGCCGGGGATGTAAATCCTGGCTTGGTTATACTTCGTCTTGCCGTCCACATCCACTACTCCGGCGATGATCGTCGCTCCGGTGCGGTCCGCAACCGATTGGAGTATGGCGTCGGTCTCCGCCGCTTGCCCTTCGATCGTCACGCCGAGCTTTTCCGGCATGATGATCGCCTGAGCACCGCCGGCCGCCAGGGTTTCCGCCTGGCGCGCATAGCTGCGCCAGAGCCGCTCGGTCGCGGCGCCGGGATCGGCAACTGCCCCATCGGCGTTCTCGTCTGTGGCGACCAGCCCGACTGGAACCGATTGAGCCTGCGAAGTCCCTTGAGAGAATCCTAATCGCATCGCGCCGAACAGCAATACGGCAACGACCACTGCGGTCCCCGTGCCCGCGACCCAAAGCGCTCGTTTCGGCGCTTGCCGCCGAAGGTGCAGCCCGATCGCGATTGCCGCGGGAAACAGCAGCAGCACGAAACTCATCCCCCACGGACCCGTAATGGAAGCAAGTTGCAGGAACGGCAGAAACTTCAACTGTGAGTAAGCGAGGCTGCCCGCCGACCCATGCGGGGTCGCCAGGTTGCGCAGGAACTCTCCGGTCACCCAAGCGGCGGGAAGAGCCGCCAGTCCGCTCCAAAGCGAACCGCGCAAAACCAACATCCGAAATGTCAGCACTCCGGCCGCGAAGAAGGCGCCCGCGATCAGGAAAACCGCGAACCACGCAATTTCTGGAGCCCCCAAGGTCTTCGTCAGGTAACTCCACATATTCAGGCCGCCGAGCAGGGTTGCGGCCACCGCCGCCGCTCCAGCTGTCCACCACCTGGTACGTAGCGAAAGCAGAAGCACTGGGAGCGGCGCAAACCACACCAACGGCCAGCGCGGCTCGAGGCCGTTGCCGAAGTAAAAGAGCGCCGCCGTTGCGAGGGTCGCGACGGTTGCTTCGATCAGCCGGTGGCTACGCGCGAATGCCATTCAAATACCTCCTGAAGGAACGATGACAAAAGCCGCGATACTCGGATGCCGGCATCGCTACCCGCCCGCCTACGAAAAGCATGATCAGTCCTTGCATCAGCGCGCCCGTTTCGAAGACAATTTCCCAGACGTCGTCTTCTTTCAGGTAGCCCGTCTGCATCGCACGCGCGATCACCTCCGCGGAGACATTGGCGGTCGGCGAATGCCTCATCCGAAAGTCTTCCGGATACTGCCGCGCGCCTTCGCGTTTCGTGAGGAACATCAGCTCGAAAAGTCGCGGGCTTTCGAAGGCCAGGTCAAGAAAAACATCCATGATCTTCAAAAGCTGCCGTTCGACGCTGCCGGTCAGCCGCAGCCCGGCGAGCCTCTCAGCGAGATGGTCAAACCCCGCGTCCGCCAGGGCGGTGAGCAATCCGTCCCGATTGAGATAGTGTCGATATAGCGCCATCGGCGTGATCCCGACCGCCGTCGCCACCTTACGCATGGTTACTCCATCCGCGCCTTCCCGATCGAGTAGAGTCCGCGCCGCACCGGCTATGCTTTGTGACGTCATCGTTCTGGTGTACAGTGTATACCAATCTGGTATACGGTGTATACAAGATCTTCGCCCAAAGCCATTTTTCCGCAAACTGCTAGAACGAATCGAGTCCTCTAGCAGGAAAGCCCGGCGGTGTCGTAGCGCTGTAGTGGCGTTTCCGTCAATGGGACTCGGCCCCACGAACCAGTCGGCGGAGAGAAAATGCTCCAGCCACCAGGACCACAGCCGCCAATTCGAATGCCGCGGCCAGGCCGACGTTTCCTTTCATCCAGCCGGCGGCCGCCGCGCCGATGCCGCCGGCAAGGCAACCGGCCAGGTTCAGGATGCCGTAGCCGGTCGCACTCCGCTCCGGACCGGTTACGGTCATCAGCAGTGGCATCGTCGTGCAGTCGAAGAGCCCGCGTCCCAGACCGAAAGTGATGAGCGCGGCGATCAGCATCGGCATGGAACCTGCAGCGCCGAGCAGGGCCAGGAACGGCGCGGCCAATGCCAGCCCTGCCATCTGCATCCAGGCCCGTGCGCGCGGATTTCGCGTGGCCCAGCGATCCGTCAGGATGCCTCCGCTGACTACCCCCAGGTAGCTGGCCGCCTGCAGATAGAAGGTCGCGGAGAAGCCGGCGCCCGAGAGGCTGAGATGGTAGCGGTCGAAAAGAAATAGCGGCAGCCAGGTATAAACGATCCAGTTCGCCACCGCCATGGCGGTGAAGGCGGCGGTCACCGCGAGGAAGCCCGGCAGCCGGAGCAATTCGAGTGGCCGGCCCGTGCGCTTCTGCGTCGCCGAGGGTTCGGGCGTCCCCCGCAGCGTGAGCCAGACGATCACCAGATAGATGACGCCGACGATCCCGAGAATCCAGAAGACCGGCCGCCAGCCCGAATGTTCTCCCATCCAGCCGCCCCACGCGCCGCCCAATATGAGGCCGGTGTACAGGCCACTCTGGTGGAGCCCGGTAGCGAGCGACCGCGTCTTGTCGCCGTGGAGCCCGGCGATCAGGGCCAGCGCGGCGGGAAGGTAGAAGGCTTCGCTCAGTCCCATCAGTCCCCGGGTCCACAACATGCCCTGGATCGAGTGGACGTGACCGGTGAGCCACGTGGCGATGCTCCAGACCGCCAGACTCGCGAGGATCATGCGGGCGCGGCCGAACCGGTCGGCGAGCGAACCTCCGAGCGGACTGAGCAGTCCATAGGTCCACAGAAAGACGGTGCTGATCAGGCCTAACTGGAACGCGCTGGCGTGCAGGTCACGTTCGAGCAGAGGCAGGAGCGAGAAGACCACCTGGCGGTCCAGGTAATTGAGCAGGGCGACGCCCCACAGGACCGCCACCACCAGCCATTTCCACCCCCGCCACCGGTTCACAGCGATCGGAATAACTGGAGTTCCGCGAGCGACGCGCGCAACTCCGTTTGTTGAGCCGGCGTCAGCCCGGCCCGAGGTCTGACTACGGCGCCGCAGTCGATTCCTTCCCAGGTCAGCACCTGTTTGAGCGCCGGCAGGAACGGATACCGCAGCAGCACCCGGATCAGGTTATTGATGCGGTCCTGTTGTGCGCGAGCGGCTTTCCAGTCGCCGGCCGCCGCGAGGTTCCGGACTTCCATGAACAGCTCCGGCACCAGATTATAGATGCTGCCGATGCCGCCGCAAGCGCCCATCAGCAGCCCCGCGGCCAGCACTTCATCGCGTCCGTTAAATACGGGATATCCGGCGCGCACGAGCAACGAGAGCGTGTAGAGGTCGTAGTCGGTGTACTTCAGGCCGGCCACGCCGGGCAGTTGGCAGATTTCGGTGAGTTGGTCGACGCTCAGGCGCTCGCCCGTGCTGTCGGGGAAGTAATATGCCAGCAGCGGGAGGCCGGTTGCCGAAGCCAGCGTACGGTACCAGGCCACCATATCCGCGTAATTCACGCCCACCGGACGAATCGAGCTCACCGCCGAGGCTTGAACGCTCTCGGCATGTTTGGCGAGGCACTCCGCAACATCGAGTGACCACGAGCCCACGTGAACAATCACCTGCTTGCCACGCGGTGAGTTTCGCACGCCCGTCTCGACGATCTTGCGCCGCTCCGCTGCCTCCAGCAGAGTGCCTTCCCCGGTGCTTCCACACAGGTAGACGCCATCCACACCGGCCGTGTAGACGCGTTCCAACAGCTTTTCCAGGGCGGCGATATTCACGCCGCCGTCCGCGTGCAGGGGTGTAACCAATGCCGGCAAAATCCCGGCGAGTGTTGTGTTCATTTCGCTATTTACCAGAGGCGCTTGCGCCGCCATTCACCCAGGCCAGGTTGAATCGAGCGAGCGTCAAATACTTTCCACCGGATTCGTAAAAGCAGAGGATATCGCGGTTCGGCATCACTGCCAGGTCGCTGTAGCCGGAGCGTCCGGGCTCGATCGCCCGCTTCACGGTCCAACTCGCTCCCTGGTCTTGGCTCAACCGGATCGTGACATTCTTCCGGTCCTTGCTCACGACGTCCTTTCCGTCCGCGCGAGTCAGGTTGTCCGGATTGCTGAAGAGCAGCACGCTCTTGTGCCGTCCTTCCGTCAAACTGACAAAGCCGACGGCACAGATGGGGTCGGGGAGATCTTCCTGATATCGCGGTGCGGACCAATGGGTTGCGCCGTCCGGGCTGATGACGACCACGCGCCGGTTGTGCGCCGAGGGCACCCGTGCATTCAGCATCACGCGGCCGTCGGCCAGTTGGACTGCGGCGGTTTCATTGGCGCTGGGAAATTCCGGCGTATCGGGAATCGCGATCTCCCCGCAGTGCCAGGTCTTCCCGTGATCGTCGCTGTAAATCGTGGCGTTCGACGATGGGCCGTGGCCGTTACCTTGCGTTCCGAGCGCAAGCCAGATCGGAACCAGCAGGCGCCCGTTCGCCAGTTGGATGCCGTGCCCCGGACCCGTCGCCACCACCCGCCACGCATACGCGGGCCGGAAGGCTGCGAGTGACTCCGTGATCTCGACGGGTGTGCTGAAGGTCTGGCCGTCGTCGTCGCTCCGCATATAGAACACACGCATGTAATTGATGCAGAAAAGGAAGTGTACGGTCCCGTTGCGGTCGGCGATGGCTACCGGATTGTTATAGGTCACATCGGTGACCTTGCCCTGCTTGCGTTCGATCGACACCGGATTGCGTTCGATCGGACCGGCCACCTGGCCGATCACTCGGGCCGGCGAAAACGTCTTGCCGCCGTCCGTGCTGCGCCGCAGCATCAGGTCGATCGTGTCCCAATCGGCGCCTGTGAAGCGGCGCCCTTCGCAATAGACAAGGATCGTCCCGCGATGCGTCACCACGATGCCGGGGATGCGGTAAAGCTTGTGCCCCGCCTCCCCTCCTTCAAACAGGTTGACCTGTGTGAAGGAGGCGGCGGCGAAGGTGAGTTGGGCCGCCGCGAGAGCGACGGCCACGAGTGTGCATTTAGAAGACATATTTCAGGGCCAATTGGTAGGCGCGCGGAGAACCGGCGCTGGTGATGATCCCGAAGTTCGGATTGTTCAGGGTCGTGTTGGGGTTGCCGAACGTCGTGTGGTTCAGAGCGTTGAAGGATTCCAGCCGGAAGGTCAGGTGCTGCCGGTCCGTGATGTCGAAGGTCTTGTGCAGGCCGGCATCGAGGCTGAAGGCCGTCGGTCCGCGCAGGGCATAGAAGCCCAGGTTGCCGAACCGCTTCTGCGCCGCCACGTTGGTCACGCTGAAGGCCGCTGAAGTGAGCCACACCTGCGTAGCCATGTTTTCCACATAGGGATCGATGCCCGCGACCGCGTCGGGACGCTGCCCGGCGCTGCGGCCGTTGCCCACATAATCGTTACCCGAGACAACGTTCAATGGGATGCCCGAACGCCAGCCGAGAATTCCGTGGAGCGTCCAGCCTTGCAGCGCACCGCGCAGGACGCGGTTTTGATAGTGGCCGCCGGGGATCGCGTAGCTGAACACACCCTTGAAGACCTTCTTCGGCATCCCCTCGAGCGGGCCAGCCGATCCGGCGATGTTGTTGGGATCCTGCAGGCCGCTGCCCGTGAACGTGATGGTATCGTCCGGGGTATAGTAGCCCTTGCTGCTCGCCAACGTGAAGTAGACATCGTAGCTCAGGTTGTGCCAGAGCCTCTGGTTCGCCGACAGTTGCAGAGAATTGTAACTGATGTTGGCGGCATTCTCTTCGAAGTTGATCTGGCCCAACGAAGGAACGGGCCGTTGGCCGGTGGTCGGGTCCACCAGGTTCAGAGGTCGCACGGAGATCAGCTTATCAGTCCGCTGCCCGACATAGGCGGCCTGTACTGCGAGTGTCCTGGTGAGTTCCTGCTGCACGCCGAAGTTCCACATGTTCACGTACGTGTCGCGGCGGTTGTAGTCCGCAATGCTGCGCGACAGGTGAATATCGGAGGGCAGCAGCGAGGGGTTCTGCTCGATCAGAGTCTGGAACGGGATGATGTTGGGATAGACCAGGTAACTGGCCGGAATATCGGCGGCGGAGACCGAAGATACTCCCGAAAGCGCCGGGCTGATGTAGGCCATGTCGTAGTAGAAAATCGCCTGCGGCATGACGTAGCTGATGGCGCCGCCGGTGCGGATCACGGTATGCGGCGTGAGCCGGTACACCACGCCGACGCGCGGACCGAAGTCGTTGCGGTCCGCGGCGAACATCGGCTGCTGGGCGCCGTTGAAGTCTCCGTACGGGTTGCTGCTGTCCACGTTGAAACCGCCGCGCAATGGCGGCGAATATTCGTAGCGCACGCCCAGGTTCACCTGCAGCTTACTCGATACCTGCCAGTTGTCCTGGAAGTAGTATCCCTGATTCATCGTGCGGAGACCTTTGCTGGTCGTAAACGAGAGTCCGACCGTCTGCGGCAGCCCCGAGATGGCGTTGGCATACGTGGTGTAGCTATAGGACGGAGGGCCGCCCTGGATGCGGACGCTGCGCACTTCGCGGAAATCCACCCCCATCTTCATCGAGTGCTTGCCGCGAATGTAGCTAAAGTTATCCGAAAGCGAATAGGTGGTCGGCACGAAGTGAATAAAGTTGGATTGGGAGAAACTGACGGACTGGATGCTCAGATAAGAGGGAATATCTTGGTAGCCCGAGGGATTGCGGTTCAGGTCGACGCGGCTGATGCCGACGCGTAGTTCGTTCAGGGCGCTCGAGCCGAGCGTGGTGGTGTCTTCCACGACGCCGTTGTTATACAGCAGGGGATACGTCGTGCGGATGCTCGGTTCGAGACTCGGAGAGGAGTAAGTCTGGTTGTTATAGCTGTAGCGCGCGGCGAGCCGGTGCTTGCCGAGCAGTGCGTCGACCTTGGTCAGATAGGTATCTTCGGTGTTGACCTGCTGGTCATCGCGAGTGTGCAGGCCCACGTACGGGCTGGAAGTAGCCGTATACGTGGTGGGCATGTACTTCGAGAGCACCGCGCTCATGGGAGCCGGCAGCGCGGATAGCAGCGCGGGGGTCGGCACGTTGCCGGTCACCTGCGATTGCTGCTTCACTCTGGCGCCCTCGTAATTGAAGAAGAAGAACACCTTGTCCTTGCGGATCGGACCGCCCAGATTGCCGCCGAACTCGTTCCAGCGGAGCGGCGACTTTCCGAGCCCGTTCTTATTCGAAAAGAAATCGTTGGCGTTCAGCGCGTCGTTGCGCAGATACTCGAACGCCGTCCCGTGAAAGTCGTTGCTGCCTGAGCGAGTGGTGATGGTGAGGACGCCGCCTCCAGCCCGCCCATACTCGGCCGAATAGGCGCTGGCGGTGGATTTGAATTCCTGGATCGCTTCCATGCTGACGCCGTTGATCAGCGTCCGGCCGCCGCCCGCGCCCTGAAAACTGGCGGTGCTGTTGACTTCGCCGAAGGTCATATCCACGCCATCCAACAGGATGTTCGTGCCGAGAGCGGTCGAACCGTTGAAGGCGATGCCGCCGCGGCCGCCGGCGCTATTCGAGGGACCGCTAATCACGCCCGGCTGCAGATTCACCAGGTCCTGGAAGTTGCGGCCGTTCAAAGGCAGTTCGTTGATCTGCGTGCGTGGCATAACCACGCCGAGGTCGGTGGTAGTCGTATTGATCAGGGGTGCGGTGGCGCTCACATCCACCGTCTCGGTTACGGAGCCGATCTGCAGCGCCAAGTCGATGCGCGGGCGAGTGCCGCTCGAAAGCTCGAAGACTTCGCCCTGGATTCTTTCGAAGCCCTTGGCTACCGCGGTGAGCCGGTAGTGGCCCGCGGGCAGTAGGGGGAACTCGTAGTATCCGTCGGAATTGGTGTTGGCAGTGCGCTCTTCATTGGTTTCCTGACTATGCACAGTGACTTGCACGTCGGGTACGGCAGCCCCAGTCGGGTCCTTGACTGTCCCGACGATCGAACCGCCGCCAATCTGGGCGGCGAGGGGGAAGGCTGCGGCCACAGCGAGTATGGCCAGTGAGAACAACAGTCTGATTTTGAGCAACATACAAAGCTCCCTTCGTGGCAGGCGGCAGCAGTCTTGGCTTTCGCCTGGAATCGATTGTATTATCGATAATATGAGCGATCAAAGTATTGTGTCAAGTACTTTTCCATGTTAAGCTTCGCCATGGCCGATTTGCTGGAACCCCCAATTCGCGCAGATAAGGCGTCCCGAGCCTCCGCGGTGGAGGGGCAGATCCGGGAGGAGATTATGAATGGATCTCTGATGCCGGGTACCGCGCTTCGCGAGCTGACGCTGGCCAAACGCCTGGGCGTAAGCCAGGCGACCGTTCGCGAGGCCCTGCAACGGCTCGAATATACGGGGCTGGTGACGCGTAAACCCAACCTCGGGACCACGGTCACCCGCCTTTCCCCTAAGGACGTACGGGAGCGGGTCGGCGTCCGGGTCGTGCTCGAATGCATGGCCGCCGAAGTGGCAGCGGAGCGCATGACCGATGCCGATCTCGACGAGTTGGAGCGGCGGCTGAAGGTCCTGGGCGAGGCCGTCGAATCCGACAATTATTACGAGGCCTCGCAAGCCGACCTGGAGTTCCACCGTCACGTGTGGCGCTGCACCGGCAATGAAACACTGTGCCGCCTGCTGGAACTGGTCACCGTTCCGCTTTTTGCGTTCGCAGCCATGCTTCGCAGCCACGGGCTGCAGAAGCTCACGGCCGTAGTGGCAGAGCACAGCCCGCTCATCGCCGCTCTGCGCAGCAAAGACCGGATTCAGATTCGCGACGCATTCTACAAAGGCTCCACGAGTTCCTACGAGTTGTTCCTGGGCGATTCCGGGGAAGCAGCGATCGCGAAGGCGTTTGGATTCCTGGAATCTCTGGCGGGCCGCTGATCGGCGACCCGGTTACGCTGACTTGATCTCCGTCCAGATGCGATCGCGGAGGCGCTGGGCCGCGGGAGGCACGACCCGCGGCCATTCGGCGCGCGCGAAGATCTCAGGCGGGGGATATAGGGTCGGGTTGTTCCGCACATTCTCCGGCAGCAGTGCGAGCGCCGCTCCGTTCGCCGTGCCCGTACGCGTCGCTTCGACAATCCGCGCCGATACATTCGGCCGCAGCAGGTAATCCAGAAACTGGTGGGCCAGCCGCACGCGCCGGCTCTCCCGCAGGATCACCGCGCAATCGCAATACATCGGGAAACCTTCGCGCGGATAGGCGAATGCCAGATTCGGCGCCGCATCGATCGCCTGTTGCGCGGTGGTCGACCACAATTGCGCGGCCAGCACATCGCCCGAAACCAACTGGTCGCGTACCTCTGCGTTCAGATACGCCCTCAGCAGCGGCTTCTGCGCGATCGCCTCATGCTCCGCGCTCCGCAGTTCCGCCGGATCCGAGGTGCTGAACCCGTACCCAAGCTTCTTCAGGCATGCACCCAGCATGTCTTCCGGATCGTCGAGCATGGTCAGCCGGCCCTTGAGCCGCGGCTCCCAAAGGTCCGCCCATGCGGTCAGCGGCGGCTGGAGCGCCCGGCTATACACGATGCCCGTGCCGTTCCACATATAGGGCACGCCCCAGGCGAGTTGCGGATCCCACGCCGGCGCTCGAAATCGCGGATCGAGATTCTCGATGCCTGGAAGCCAATCGTGATTCAGTTGCTCCAGCAGCCCGTATTGCCGCATGGGCTCCAGGCGATTGTGCGTCGGGAAGACGACGTCCCAGCCCGAATTTCCGCTCAGCACCTTCGCCAGCATCTCTTCGTTGCTTTCGTAGGTGACGTAGCGGACTCTCACGCCGAATTCGGCCTCGAATTGCGGTACCGTCTCCGGCGCGATATATGAGGACCAGTTGTAAACGTTCAGCCGGGGACGCCGATCGCGCGTGCACCCGGCGAGTCCCGCGATCCCCAGGAAGAACGTGCGGCGATTCATGCTTCGCGCACCCGCTCGGAAATCAGGATCAGCAGCCCGAACACCACGGTGATGATCGCCGAAATGGCGTTGATCACCGGGCTCGCGCCGCGCCGCGCCATCGCGTAGATCACCATCGGCAGCGTTTGCGAATCGACCCCCGCGACCATGCTGGTGATCACGTAATCGTCGAACGACACCGTCAGGGCCAGCAGCGCCGCGGCCACGATGCCGGGAATCAGCGCTGGCAGAGTGACGTGCCAGAAGGCCTGCCATTCGTTGGCGCCCAGATCCATCGCCGCCTCCTCCAGCACTGGGCTGACCGTGCGCAGGCGCGCGCTCACCACGATCACCACGTAGGCGATCGAAAATGCCACGTGCGCCAGCACCACCGTGTACATCCCGAGCTGCCAGCCAAGCCAGCGGAAGCCCCACTGGAACAGGGCGAGCAGTGAGATCCCGGTGACAATCTCGGGTGTCACGAGCGATAGATACAGTGCGCCCGTGATCGTCCGCGAGCCGCGCTTCCACAGCCCATATGCGGCGAGCGTACCGATCACTGTCGAGATCGCCGTGGCCCAAAACGCGATGATGATGCTGTTCCAGGTACCCTCGGCAATCTGCGGATCGCGGAACATGGCGCGGTACCATTCGAGCGAAAAGTGTCCCCACACCGCCACCCGCGACGAGTTGAAGCTGAACACCGCCAGCGTCAGCAGCGGCAGGTGCAGAAAGGCGAAGAACGCCACCGCATAGACGCCCAGCCACCGCTTCATACCAGCGACTCCGCTTGGCGCCGCAGGAACGCCCACAACAGCACGACCACCAGGAGCATCAGCGCGATCGAAACGGCCGCGCCGAACGGCCAGTCGCGCGCCGTGGTGAACTGATTCTGCACCAGGTTGCCCACCATGACGGTTCGGCCGCCGCCCAGCAGGTCGGGCGTGAGGTACGCGCCCAGGCAGGGAATGAAGACCAGCACCGAGCCTGCCACGATCCCCGGCCTCGAAAGCGGCACGGTGACGCGAAACAGCGTGGAAATCGGGCGCGCGCCGAGGTCCGCCGCGGCCTCCTCGAGCGCCGGGTCGAGCCGCTCCAGCGTGGCGTAGATCGGCAGCACCATGAACGGCAGGTAGCCGTACACCAGGCCCAGCAGCACCGCGCCATCGTTGTAGAGCAGCGACAGCGGGCCGTGCAGGATCCCGATCTTCTGGAGCGCGGTATTGATCAGCCCGGTATCGCGCAGCAGGAAAATCCAGGCGTAGGTGCGGACCAGGAAGCTCGACCAGAAGGGCAGCATCACCAACTGCAGATAGAGATTCTTGTGGCGCGACGAGCGCGAGATGAATAGCGCGGCCGGGAAGGCGAACACCAGGCACAGCACCGTGGCCGCGAGCGCCATGACGAACGACCGCAACAGGATCTCGAGATACAGCGGGTCGAGCAGGCGCCAGTAGCTTTCGACGCTCCAGGGAGCCTCGATGCCGCCATAGGCGCCGCGCGAGAGAAAGCTATAGGCCAGGACGATGACGAAGGGCGCCGCGAACAGGATCGCCAGCCACAACCACGCCGGCAGCAGAAACCATGTCCGCAGCTTCATTCGAACACCATCTCGTCGGCCGAGTCCCACGTGACATGCACCTTCGAACCGGACGCGAACCCCGCGGCGCATCGCGGCACCTGCGCTACCACGTCTTCGCCCGATTCCAGCCGCACCATCACCTGCACACAATCGCCGAGAAATACCGAACCCGTAACCGTCCCTGCCGCACAGCGCCGTGGACCGCCGTCCGGGCACAGCGCAAGGCCGGTCGATTCCGGCCGCACACCCGCTCCGCCGATCCAGTTCATCGCCCCCAGGAAACCTGCGACGAAGCGCGTGCGGGGGCGCAAGTAAACCTCCTCGGGCGTTCCCACCTGCTCGATCGCCCCGGCGTTCATCACCGCCAGTTGGTCCGACATGGAAAGCGCTTCTTCCTGATCGTGCGTCACCAGCAGGAAGGTAATGCCCACGCGGCGCTGCATGGCTTTGAGTTCCACCCGCATCTGTTTGCGCAGCTTGGGGTCGAGCGCGGCCAGCGGCTCGTCGAGCAGCAGCACGTCGGGCTCGAGTACCAGGGACCGCGCCAGCGCCACCCGCTGCCGCTCGCCACCGGATAGCTGTCCCGGACGCCGGTCCTCCTTGCCCGCGAGGCTCACCAGTTCCAGAATCTCGCGTACGCGTTTGGCGCCATCCGCGATGCCATGCCGCTTCAGGCCGAACTCGATGTTTTGCCGCGCCGTAAGGTGCGGAAACAGCGCATAGCTCTGGAAGACCGTACTGACGTTGCGCTCGTACGCCTTGCGGTGGTTCACCACTTCACCGCCCAGCAGCACTTCGCCCGATGTGGGCTGCTCGAACCCGGCGATCAACCGCAGCGTCGTGGTCTTGCCGCAGCCCGACGGTCCCACCAGCGAAAAGAACCCGCCGCGCGGGATACTCAGTGAAATTCCGTTCACCGCCTGCTGGCCGGGAAAATGTTTCACCAGCTTACGGAGTTCAAGGATGGGGCCCATCGGTTAATGCAATGTTATCGTACGCGACCTGTACCGGGAAGCACAATGGCCGCCCGTATGCCCTACACATCGAAGGAGGGCTATTTCGGATGCTTCATTGGACGCTGATCTTTTTGGTCATCGCCATCATTGCCGCCATCCTGGGCTTCGCGGGTATTGCGGGCACGGCGGCTGGGATCGCGAAATTCCTGTTCTTCGTGTTCCTGGTGGTTTGGATTCTCTCGTTTTTCATCGGCCGTCGCGCCGTTTGACGCGGGCGGCTAATTGCCGCCACGACGTCCCTGTGTACCACGGCCCGGCGGAGCGCTGGGGGCGGCGGGCTTATCCTGCCGCTCCCGGTTGAGCTCCCACATATCGATCTCCTCATCCGACTCTCCAAGTAGATACTTCGCGAAATAATCCGCGCGTCTCCACGTCACATAATCCGCCACCGGTGCATAGGAGTGCCGCTGCCCCGGCAGAATCATGATGTCGAAACGCTTGTTCGCCTTGATCAGCGCATCCGCCAGGCGGTAAGTATTACTCGGATGGACGTTGTTATCGATGTCGCCGGTCACCAGCATCAGGTGCCCCTTCAGGTTCTTGGCGATCTCCGAGTTTTTATCGATCTGGTAGTCGAACCGCACGTTGCCTTTGCCGTCATCCACTTCCTTTACGCCGTTGTGCTTCTCGCTCCATGTGTTGTTGTAGATGTTGTTCTCGTGGTTGCCGGATTCCGACCAGCCGACCTTGAAAAAGTCCGGATAGATCAGCAGCGCCGCGGCCGTCATGAAGCCGCCGCCCGAGTGGCCCCAGATGCCCACCCGCTCGATATCGATGTAAGGGTACTTGCGCGCCAGTTGTTCGATGGCCGCCTTCTTATCGGCCAGCCCGTAATCCCGCAGGTTGCCGTAGCCGAACGTGTGATACCACTTCGAACGGTGCGGATTGCCGCCGCGATTGCCGATCTCGATCATGATCAACCCCATGTTGGCCATCAGGATCTGCTGCGTGTTCCCCTTGGGCGTGAAGGTCTTGGTCACGCTTTCGGTTTGCGGACCCGGATAGACATACTCGACGATCGGATATTTCTTCGCCGGATCGAAGTCGAACGGCTTGTACATCACGCCGTAAAGATCGGTGATGCCGTCGTCGGCCTTCACCTTGAAAGCCTCGGGGAAGTGGAAGCCGGCCGCGAGCAGCGGCGACACATCCAACTTTTCGAGCGGCATCACGGTCGTTCCGGCCGCGTCGTAGAGCACCGATTCCGGCGCCGTGTCGACGCGTGAGAACGTGTCGATGAAATAGCGGCCGGAATCGGACATCGCGGCCGCGTGCGACGCGTCGCCCGGGTCGAGCAGCTTCGAGCCGCTGCCGTCCAGATTCACGCGGTAAAAGTGCATGAAGTACGGGTCCTCGCCGTCTTCGTGCCCCGACGCGGTCATATGGAGCGCGCGTGCCTTCTCGTCCACGTACGAGACATCTTCCGCCACGTACTCGCCCTGGTCGATCTGGTTCTTCAACGTGCCGTCGGCTCCGTAGAGATAGTAATGGCCCCAGCCGTCGCGTTCCGACCACCACACCAGCTCCGTGCCGTTGTTGATCACCCGCACCGGCTTGTCTTCCAGGTAGACGTTCATGCGCTCCTGGATCACCGCCTTGGACTCGCCCGTCGCAGTATCGGCGACGCACAGATCCAATCGCTTCATATCGCGGCTCAGGCGCGTGAAGTAGACTTTATCGGAGCCGCCGTTGGCCCAGAGAGGTTCGGTGCGGTCATGCTCACGGGCGCGCGGCGTGGGCCGCTCTACCTCTACCTGGATGGTCTGATCCTTGAAGGCCTCGGCCTTCACCAGTACGCGCTGCTTCGTCGCAACTTCGAAGACTTCGAGTTGTGCCTGCGGCGCGTTCGCCTCCCCGGGCATGGCGTAAGGATACGTCTCGAGCGTCGGCCGCGGATTGGCCAGCGCGTTGATCACCCACAGCTTGGGAATCTTGCGCTGATCGCGCCGCACCAGCGCAAGCTTCTTCGAATCGCGCGACCATGAAACATTGGCGCTCTGGCGCCGGTTGCGATCCTCCTGCCCCTGGCCCTCGTTCTCCTGCTGCTCCTGTTGCTGCTGTTCCCCGCCGCCGGCGCCGCGCCCGCCGTAAGCGAAGTCCTCCACGCCATCCGTCGTCCACTGCGTTTCCACGATGGTCTTATCGTTCGGATTCTTGAGCGCCTTCGCGTAGTTCTCGGCATCCATCGCGTAGAGATTGTGGTTCTTCGCGTAGACGATGGTGCGGCCGTCGGGCGAGATGGAGGCCCAGGTGGGCTTGCGCTCCGGACGGTCATTGAGCAGTTCCAGTTTGCCGGTCGAAAGCTCGTACTCGAAGGTGAGCTGCTTTTGGTTGCGAGCGGGCGCCGCTCCGTAGAGGGAACCTCCGCGGCCTTGTTGCTGCTGCGGGAAATCGTTCTGCTGGCCGGCGTCGGTCTGCTGTACGGCAGCGGCCGTGCCGGTCTTCTTCTCGCCGGGAATCACCGCGTCGCGCGGCACGTTGACCTCGAACTGAATGACCGAATCGTTGCGCACAAAGCGGATCACGGTGATGGGCAGGTGCTGCGAGTCATAGGGCAGCCCGGTGGCCGTAGTCAGCACGGCGGCCATGTGGACCGGGTCGAAGACGTGCGTCTTCGTCTTGCGTACCGGGTCGACCAGCCAGAAGTTGCGGCCCTTGGTGCTCTCGAACGAATACCAGAAGCGTTCGCCCGATCCCAGCCAGTGCGGCGTCACCGCCAGGTCGAATACCAGCTTGCCGATCTTCTGCGACGTCCATTTGGCGGCCAACTCGTAATTGGCCTTCGGACGCACAAGCGGCGCCGGCGTGTTGTCGGCGCCGATGCCGGGCAAGGCGGCGGCGAGCAGCGCCAACACTCCTGCAGCTACAACGGCATATCGGGCCGAAGTCTTACTGGTCATTTGCGAGACTCCTTCAGATCGATGACGGCGTGAAACGCGGCGAACGGGGGCATCCACGGCCAGTTTCCTGCTACTATAGCCCACTTGAGTCATGGCTTGGTGTGCCTGAAACACGCGCTCACGGCTCGACACGACCTCCATCAAGAGGTAGCCTGAAACTGTTCTGCTTTTAAATCGCTGGAGGTCATCAATGCAACCCGTCCGCAGTCTGTCTCTGCGCCTGGCCCTCCTCTGCGCTGCCACTCTCCCCTGCGTTGGGGCGCAAACCATGAAGGCCGGCGACATCACCAAACAACCCACCCTCTACGTCGTTCCCTATGCCCACCTCGATACGCAGTGGCGTTGGGAGTTCCCGCAGTCGATCAGCGAATATCTGCTCAAGACCATGCGGGTAAACTTCGACTATTTCCAGAAATATCCGCACTACGTTTTTAACTGGACCGGCTCGAACCGGTACCGTCTCATGAAGGAATACTTCCCGTCGGACTATGCCAGGGTGAAGCAGTATGTCGCCGAAGGCCGCTGGTTCCCCGCCGGATCTTCGGTGGAAGAGGGCGACGTCAACCTGCCCAACGCCGAAGGGATCATACGACAAGTTCTGTACGGCAATACATACTTCCGCAAAGAATTCGGAAAAGCCAGCAACGAATATATGCTGCCCGATTGTTTCGGCTTCCCCGCGTCTCTGCCGAGCATCCTGGCGCACGCCGGCGTGAAAGGATTCTCCACTCAGAAGCTTTCGGCCGCGTGGCAGCCGGCTCCGCACGTCGGCGGCCCCGATTCGCCCGAAGAGACGCCCGAAGGCATTCCGTTCAATGTAGGACTGTGGGAAGGGCCGGACGGTAAGACCGTCATCGCCGCTCTGAATCCCGGGAGCTACGGCAGCACCGTCAACACCGACCTCAGCAAGGAACCGCCGCCTCCGCCGCCACCCTCCGCGCAACCCGCTGCCGCCCCCGGTGGTCGTGGCGGACGCGGCGCCCGTCCGTTTCCCCGCGAAGTCGATTGGGTCAAGCGCCTCGAGATCGATGGCAAGGCCACGGGCGTTTTCGCCGACTACCATTATGTCGGCACTGGCGATATCGGCGGCGCCGTCAATGAGGAGAGCGTGAAACTGCTCGAGGCCACCGTCACCAAAGGCTCCGCGGTGCTGCCCACCCCCGGTTTTCGGCCCGGCCGCGGACCGGAAGTACAGACTCCTCCTTCAGGTCCGGCCGTCCCCATGGGCGAAGGCCCCGTGCACGTCGTTGAAGCCACGGCGGACCAGATGTTCAACGACCTCAAGCCCGCGATGACCACTCGTTTCCCGCGCTACAAGGGCGATCTCGAGCTCATCAATCACTCGGCCGGTTCGCTGACCTCCGAGGCCTATCACAAGCGCTGGGTGCGGCAGAACGAAATCCTGGCCGATGCCGCCGAGAAGGCCTCCGTGGCCGCGGACTGGCTCGGCGCGCTGCCCTATCCGCATCAGCGACTGACCGATGCCTGGACCATCGCGCTCGGTGGACACTTCCACGATACCGCCGCCGGCACCGCTACGCCGCGCGCCTACGAATTCGCCTGGAATGACGATGTGCTGGCGATGAACCAGTTCGCCGGCGTGCTCACCGGAGCCACGCGGGCTGTTGCCCAGGGGCTGAATACCGAAGTCAAGGGCCGTGCCGTTGTGGTTTACAACTCGCTCAACGTGCCGCGCGAAGATGTGGTCGAAGCAGCCATCACGTTCCCGGGCGGCACACCGAAGGCCGTGCGCGTCACCGGTCCCGACGGCCGCGAAGTGCCCTCGCAGCTCGAAGGCGGCAAGGTCCTGTTCCTCGCCAAAGCTCCCTCGGTCGGCTACGCCGTCTACGACGTCGAACCGGCCGCTTCGGCAGCACATAGCCCGGTGCTCAAAGTGACCGAGTCCTCGCTCGAAAATGCGCGCTACCGCGTCCACATCGATGAGAACGGCGACGTCTCCAGCATCTATGACAAGCAGCTCTCCAAGGAGCTGCTCTCCTCGCCCGTGCGCCTCGCCATCTCGAACGACGCGCCCAAACAGTGGCCCGCCTGGAACATGGATTTCGACCAGGAACAGGCTGCTCCCCGTGCCTATGTCGGCGGACCCGCGAAAGTGCGGATCGTCGAGAACGGTCCGGTGCGCGTGGCCGTCGAAGTGAGCCGTGAGGCAGAAGGCTCGAAGTTCGTCCAGACCGTGCGGCTTTCCGCGGGCGACGCGGGCAACCGCGTAGAGTTCGCCAACGCCATCGACTGGAAGACGCTTTCGGCTAACGTCAAGGCCGTGTTCGCGCTTTCCGCTTCGAACCGGATGGCCACCTACAACTGGGACATCGGGACCGTTCAGCGGCCCACCGCCGAAGAGCGGCAGTTCGAAGTGGCGTCGCACCAGTGGATCGATCTCACCGACCAGAGCGGTGCCTACGGTGCAACCATCTTGACCGATGACAAGAACGGCTCCGATAAGCGCGACGACCACACCATTCGCCTGACGCTGATCCGCACCCCCGGCTTCCCGCCTCCTTCCCCCAACGCCAACCAGTTCGGCGGAGGCCGCGGTCGCGCTTATAGCGACCAGTTGAACCAGGATTGGGGCCATCACGAAATCGTTTTCGGCATCGCCGGCCACCCGGGTGACTGGCGCCAGGGCCAGACCGACTGGCAGGCCTACCGTCTCAACCAGCCGCTCGAAGCCTTCGAGACTTCGCACCACGCCGGCGCCCTGGGCAAGGAGTTCTCGCTCGTCACCATCAGCGATCCGCGCGTTCGCATGCTGGCGCTGAAGCGGGCGGAGACCAGCGAGGAAACCATCATTCGTCTGGTGGAAATGGACGGCAAGGCGGCCCCCGATGTGAAGGTGAAGTTCGCGGGTCCGGTGACCGCGGCGCGCGAAGTGAACGGCCAGGAACTGCCGGTCGGCGCGGCGACGGTCTCTTCCGGCGCGCTAGCCACTTCCTTCACCGGCTACCAGCCGCGCACGTTCGCACTGAAGCTCGGTGCGGCTCCCGCGAAGCTACCCGCCGTCACCTCCCACGCGGTCACGCTGTCTTATGACCTCGCGGTGACGAGCAACGACGACACCAGGACCTCCGGCGGCTTCGATGCCAAGGGCGACGCGATTCCCGCGGAAATGCTGCCTGCGGAACTGACGTTCGACGGCGTCAAATTCCAGCTTGCCGCTTCGGGCACCGGTAAGAAGGACGCGGTCGCGGCGAAGGGGCAGACGCTTTCACTGCCCGCCGGCCGGTACAACCGCGTTTACGTGCTGGCCGCCTCGTCCGATGGCGACCAGAAGGCCGCGTTCCGCGCCGGCGCCCACACCGCCGAACTCGATGTCGAGAACTGGGGCGGCTTCATCGGCCGCTGGGACACGCGGGAATGGAAGCCCGAGCCGGAGAGCACCACCACCGGTTTCGGCGGCCAGGCCCGCGAGGTCACGCTGAAACACGATTGGGCCGTTTCCGCCGGTCACGCCACCTGGGACGTGGAAAATCGCGGCTCCGCGAACTGGTCGCCGCGCTACCCCGAAGACTACGTCGGTCTCGAACCCGGCTTCATCAAGCGTGCCGACGTCGCCTGGTTCTCCTCGCACCACCATACATCGGAGGGCCTGAACGAGCCCTACCAGTATTCGTACCTGTTCGCCTATTCGATCGCCCTGCCGGCCGGCGCGAAGACCCTGACCTTGCCCGACAACGACAAGATCAAAGTGCTAGCCGTCTCGGTAGCCGAAGAAGCCCCCGCCGTAGAGCCCGCGCACCCGCTCTACGACACATTGACCCGGTAGTTGTTTTCTGAAAAGCGGGCAGGCCGGGAGGCCTGCCCCACTCTCTTTGTGAGCTACTGCGGGGAAGATGCGTGACCTCCGCTTCCTCCGCGCCTTCGCGTCTCCGCGGTGAAAGGTAAACCCGCTACTCGTCCTCGTCCGTCTGCCCCACCTTCAATACAGCCAGGAAGGCTTCCTGAGGGATCTCCACGCGACCCACGCGCTTCATCCGCTTCTTGCCCTCTTTTTGTTTCTCGAGCAGCTTGCGTTTGCGCGAAATATCGCCGCCGTAGCACTTCGCGAGCACGTTCTTGCGCATCGCCGAAATCGTCTCGCGCGCCACGATCTTGTTGCCGATCGCGGCCTGCAGGGCCACTTCGAACATCTGCCGCGGAATCAGCCGCCGCAGCCGCGAGATCAGCTCCTTGCCGCGCTCGTGGGCGAAGTCGCGGTGCACGATCATCGAGAGCGCATCCACCGGATCGCCCGCCACCAGCACGTCCAACCGCACCATCGGCGAGACGCGGTATCCCGCCAGGTGATAGTCGAGCGACGCGTACCCGCGCGACACCGATTTCAGCCGATCGTAGAAATCGAGCACGATCTCGTTCAGCGGCAGTTCGTACGTCAGCATCACGCGGCCGCCGCCGATATATTCGAACTTCTTCTGCGCGCCGCGCTTCTCTTCGAGCAGCGCCAGAATGCCGCCCAGATACTCCTCGCGCGTGATCACCGTGGCGTCGATGATCGGCTCTTCGATCTGCTTGATCTCCGACGGGTCGGGAAACTTGGTCGGATTGTCGATCTCGATCACTTCGCCCACCGTCGTGGTGATGCGGTAGCGCACGCCCGGCGCCGTGGTGATCAGATCGATATTGAACTCGCGCTCCAGCCGCTCCTGCACGATCTCCAGGTGCAGCAGCCCGAGGAATCCACAGCGGAAACCGAAGCCGAGTGCGACGGAATTCTCCGGCTCGAAGCTGAAGGCGCTGTCGTTCAGCCGGAGCTTCTCGAGCGCATCGCGCAGCAGTCCGTGCTCGTGCGATTCCACCGGGTAGAGCCCGGCGAAGACCATCGGCTTGATCTCTTCAAAGCCCGGCAGCGGCTCGGCGGCAGGGTTCTCCACTTCGAGGATCGTGTCGCCGATCTTGGCATCCGACACCGTCTTGATATTGGCGCACAGGAACCCGACCTCGCCCGCCGAAAGCTCCGCGCATGGCGTGGCCTTGGGCGCCTGGTAGCCCAGACTCTCCACGTCGAAGGTCTGGCCGTTCGACCACAGCTTGATCTTTTGCCCCAGGCGCAGTCGCCCTTCCACCACGCGCGCCAGGATGATCACACCGCGATAGCTGTCGAACCACGAATCGAAGATCAGCGCCCGCAGCGGTGCATCGGGCGAGCCCTTCGGCGGTGGCACCAGGTGCACGATGTGCTCCAGGATCTCGTGGACGCCCGTGCCCTGCTTGGCGCTTGCCAGCACGGCGTCGCGAGCATCCAGGCCGATCACTGTTTCGATCTGCTCGCGGATGCGCTCGGGCTCCGCCGCCGGCAGGTCGATCTTGTTGATCACCGGGATAATTTCCAGGTTGTGATGCAGCGCCAGGTACGTATTCGCCAGGGTCTGCGCTTCCACGCCCTGCGAGGCGTCCACTACCAGCAGCGCGCCTTCGCACGCCTGCAGGCTGCGGGAAACCTCATAGGAAAAGTCCACATGACCCGGCGTATCGATCAGGTTCAACTGGTATTCGTGGCCGTCGTCGGCGCGGTAGCTGAGCCGCACTGCGTGGGCCTTGATGGTGATGCCGCGCTCGCGCTCCAGGTCCATCGAGTCGAGCACCTGCTCCATCATTTCCCGCTGCGACAAGGCGCCCGTCACCTCCAGCAGCCGGTCGGCCAGCGTCGACTTGCCGTGGTCGATATGCGCAATGATGGAGAAATTGCGGATGAATTCGCGATCCATGAGATGAGGGGAACGTTCTTCTTATTATCCCATATGCCCGAATGTTAAACTGATCCATAATGTCGTACCAGCACATCCTGTTTGCCGTTGACGAACAGGGGGTTGCGCTCCTCACGGTCAACCGGCCCGAAAAGTTGAACGCGCTTTCCGGGGGCGTGATCGCGGAACTGCGGGACGCCTTTGGGCAGATCGGCGCGGATAGTACGATTCGTGCGGCCATCGTTACCGGTGCGGGCGACAAGGCCTTCGTGGCCGGCGCGGATATTAGTGAGCTGGCGGTGCTTTCGCCTTACGAAGCGCGCGCCTACGCCGTGCGCGGGCAGGAGGTTTTCCGAGGGCTCGAAACTTGCGGCAAACCGACTGTCGCGGCTGTGAACGGCTACGCATTGGGAGGCGGCCTGGAACTCGCCATGGCCTGCTCGGTGCGCTTCGCCTCCGAGACTGCGCGGCTCGGTCAGCCCGAAGTGAAGCTCGGAATCATCCCGGGGTACGGAGGAACACAGCGGCTGCCGCGCCTCGTGGGCCGCGGCCGCGCGCTCGAGCTGCTGCTTTCGGGCGAGCCCATCAATGCCGCCGAGGCGCATCGCATCGGACTGGTGAACGCGGTGGTGCCGCACGTGGAATTGTTGAATTACAGCCGCGCCTGGCTGGCCAAGGTCCTGGCCAATGGACCCCTGGCGTTGGGGCTGGTGCTCGAAGCGGTCGACGTAGGGCTCGATAGCGGGCTCGATGCCGGCCTGCGCTTCGAAGCAGCGGCTTTCGGAGTGAGCGCGGCAACCGAAGATCGTCGCGAGGGTACGCAGGCGTTTCTCGAGAAGAGACGCCCCGCCTTTGCGGGAAAGTGAACTATGCCAAGAGTAATTGAAGGCCAGCTTACGGCGGCCGGCCTGCGCTTCGCCGTGGTGGTCAGCCGCTTCAACAGTTTTATAACGGAACGCCTGCTCGCCGGCGCTCTCGACGCCCTCACG
Source organism: Terriglobia bacterium (assembly GCA_963796675.1). Taxonomy (GTDB): domain Bacteria; phylum Acidobacteriota; class Terriglobia; order Bryobacterales; family Bryobacteraceae; genus CAWCDJ01. The sequence goes on along the minus strand of CAWCMS010000001.1, from coordinate 348,788 downwards.
CGCAGCGGCGCCGATACGAACCAGATCGACGTGATCAAGGTGCCGGGATCGTGGGAAGTGCCGCTGGCCGCCGCGGAGGCGGCGCACCAGCACCGCTACGACGCGGTCATCTGCCTGAGCGCCGTGATCCGCGGCGATACGCCTCATTTCGACTATGTAGCCGCCGAGGCAGCCAAGGGCATCGCCCACGTCTCCGCCGAGACCGGCATCCCCGTGGCATTCGGCGTGCTAACTACCAACACGTTGGAGCAGGCGATCGACCGGGCTGGCGCGAAAGGCGGCAATAAAGGTTACGACGCTGCCATGACAGCCGTCGAAATGGCCAACCTGATGCGCACGCTCCGGCAGGGTACCTAATGTCCTCGCGCCGTAGATCCCGCCAGCGAGCGCTCCAGATCCTCTTCCTTTGGGATGCCCGCAAGCAGCCTGTTCAGGATGCTCTAAATGCCTATTACGAAACGCTTTATTCCGAAGAGAAGCCGGAGCGCGACGAGTTCGTCGACGACCTCGTGAAAGGCACTGTGGAGCACGTGGCGGAAGTCGACGAGCGCATCGCCAAACATGCCGAACACTGGCGCATGGAGCGCATGCCGGCCGTCGACCGCAATATCCTCCGCCTGGCAGTGTATGAAATGCAACATGCCGGAACCCCCGCAGCGGTGGTCATCGATGAGGCCCTCGAACTGGCCCGCAAGTTTTCCAATGAAGAATCGGTACAGTTCGTTAATGGCGTTCTCGATGCCATTCATCGCGAAACCCCTATCGCCCATCAGGGCGAGGCTTTACCGTGAGACGACATTTTCCGTAGCGCGGAGGGCGGGTTTAGCGTCTAACCAGGTAGTAGGGTAAATTTTGCACCGAGAGGATCACCCCCGCATGGCCCGTAAGAGGTTGTATTTATTCCTGTTACCAATGATTGTTATTGCCTGCTCCGTAGCTGCGGGGTTGTTTGGCACGTACATTCCGGTGGCAGACGCCGCGACTCCGAACTCCGAGCTCGCGATGGGCCGGGATATCGAAAGTTTCACCAAGGTCTACGCCCTGATCGAACAAAATGCCGCCGAGAAGCCCGATCCCGACAAGGTGATCTACCACGGCGCCATTCCGGGCATGCTGCGGACTCTCGATCCTCACTCCAACTTCTTTGATCCCAAGGAGTATCGCGCGCTGCGTGAAGAGCAGTCCGGCACCTATTTTGGCGTCGGCATGCACGTGGCCCAGCGCGGCGGCAAGGTGGTGGTGGTCGCACCGTTCCCGGGATCTCCGGCGTATAAAGCCGGCCTGCGCCCGGGCGACATCATCGTCTCTGTGGACGGCAAGTCGACCGACGGCATGAATGTCACCGAAGTGGCGGATCTTCTCAAAGGGCAACGTGGCACCACGGTGAACGTCGGTGTCTCCCGCGAAGGGTCCAACGGCAGTCTCGCCTTCAAGGTGACCCGCGACGAGATCAGCCGCAAGAGCGTTCCGGACGGATTTTTCGTCCAGCCGGGCGTTGCCTACGTCAAGATCGAGAGCTTCGCCGAAAACACCGCGCGCGAACTCGATGACGACCTCAAGCAATTGGGCGAGAACAACATCAAGGGGCTGATTCTCGATCTGCGCGCGAACCCCGGCGGCCTGCTGAATTCCGGCGTCGCCGTGGCTGACCACTTCCTGCAAAAGGGCCAGTTGATCGTTTCCCACCACGGGCGCTCCTCGCCGGAGAAGGCCTATTCCGCCTATAACGGGAACCACGGCCGCAATTATCCGATCGTCGTCCTGGTGGATCGCTACACGGCGTCGGCTGCCGAGATCGTTTCCGGTGCGCTGCAGGATCATGATCGCGCCTGGATTCTGGGCGAGACCACGTTCGGCAAGGGCTTGGTGCAGACCGTGTTTCCGCTGTACGAGCGGACCGGCCTCGCGTTGACCACGGCGCACTTCTACACTCCCAGCGGCAGGCTGATTCAGCGCGACTACACCAATAAGTCGTTCTACGATTACTACTTCCACAAGGACGACAACGCCCGCAATCCGCAGGACGTGAAGATGACCGACAGCGGCCGCACTGTGTATGGCGGCGGAGGCATCACGCCGGACGAAAAGTACCAGGACCCCAAACTCGACCTGCTCGAGGGCGAACTGCTGCGCAGCGGATTCTTCAACTTCACGCGCGACTATTTCGCTACGCACCCCGCCTCTTCGCTGTCGAAGGGCTGGATGCCGAATGCCGACGTGGTCGAAGACCTGCATGACTTCCTGCTGAAGAAGGGCACGAAGTTCAGCGAGGCCGATTTCACCAAGGATCACGACTGGATCCGCCGCTACCTGGCGCGCGAAATGTACATCTACGCCTTCGGTGAAGACGAGAGCAACCGCATGTTCGCGGCCACCGACCCCGAGGTGCAGAAGGCCATCGATGCCATGCCGCAGGCACAGGCCCTGGCCGATACGGCGCGGAAGGTCATCGTGGAGCGGATGAACGGGCTTGAGCAGCGTCCGGGCGTGGCGCATCGCTGAGAGCGCTCCTGCTACCATCGATATTTGAATCCAAATCCGCAGATTATTGTTCTTGACGCGGGCGGACAGTATACCCATCTGGAAGCCCGCAAAGTGCGTGACCTCGGCGTATACTCCGAGGTCCGCGCCAGCGACACTCCTGCCACCGAGCTCGCGGGAGCCCGCGGAATCATCATTTCGGGCGGTCCGAGCAGTGTCTACGACGCCGGCAGCCCGACCGTGGATCCTGCCATCTTCGCCACCGGCCAGCCCGTGCTGGGCATCTGCTACGGCCAGCAACTGATGGCCTACCTGCTGGGCGGGGAAGTGCAGAAGGGCGAGAAGGGCGAATATGGGTCGGCCCTGCTGGACCTCTTCGACACCTCGGATCCCATGTTCGCCGGTCTCGAAGGTCCGCAACAGATCTGGATGAGCCATCGCGACGTGGTGGGAAGGGTGCCCGAAGGCTTCACCGTGGTCGGCCGCACCGATACCTGCGCCGTCGCCGCGATCGCTGACCCGGCACGCAAGCTCTACGGCCTGCAGTTCCACCCGGAGGTCGTCCACACTGCGCGCGGCAGGGAATACCTGGCGAATTTCGTCTTCAACGTGTGCGGCTGCGTGAACGATTGGGACGCGCGGCACCGTGTCCCGCTGATCGAGCAGGAGATTCGCGAATGCGCCGGCAATCGCAATGTCTTCTTCTTCGTCAGCGGGGGTGTGGATTCGAGCGTGGCCTTCGCGCTTTGCACACGGGCGCTCGGGTCCGATCGCGTCCGCGGAGTGTATGTCGATACCGGCCTGATGCGCGAGGGCGAGACCGATTTCGTCCGCCGCCTTCCCGGCGTTTCCGTCGAGCATGCCGAAGAGCAATTCCTGGGAGCACTGGCCGGCGTTACCGATCCGGAACAGAAGCGCCACATCATCGGCGAGGAGTTCGTGCGCGTGCAGGAGCGCATTGTCGAATCGCGCCATCTGCTCGACGAGCACTGGATCCTGGGGCAGGGCACCATCTATCCCGACACCATCGAGTCAGGCGGGACCGCCAATGCCGCGCTCATCAAGACCCATCACAATCGAGTCGCGGGGATTCAAAAGCTGATCGAAGCCGGCAGCATCGTCGAGCCGCTGAAATCGTTCTACAAGGATGAGGTGCGCGAAGTCGGCCGCGAGCTTGCGCTGCCTTCCGAGCTGCTCGATCGCCATCCATTCCCCGGGCCGGGCCTCGCGATCCGCTGCCTCTGCTCGGAGTTCGACGCTCCCGTCCGCCGCACCGATGACGGCTGCATCCTGCCGGTGAACTCGGTTGGAGTGCAGGGCGATGCCCGCACCTACGCGCCGGTTCTGGCGATCGACGAACTCGACCACGCGCGCGCCACCGAACTGATTAACCGGCTCAAAGGTGTCAACCGGGTGGTGACCGCCATCGCTCTGAAAGATCCGCTTCCGCAAATGGCGGTACGGGCCTGCGGCCTGACCGCCGCTCGCATCGAACTGCTGCGGCAGGCCGACGCCATCGTGCGGCGCCTTTCGCACGAAGGCGACTACGACCGCGTGGTATGGCAGTTTCCGGTGATCTTGATTCCGGTGGGAACTTCGGCGGCGGCTGAATCGATTGTCCTGCGACCGATCGATTCGGTGGACGGAATGACGGCCCGGTCGGTAGGTATGGATGCCGCTCTTCGGGAGCGCATCTGTGCCGAACTTCTCGCGCTCGAAGGGATCGCGGGCGTCTTCTATGACTTAACGCACAAGCCGCCCGCGACCATCGAGTGGGAATAAGTCTCTTGTGGGGTCATCCAGCCTGCGGTGGGCTTTAGCCCGCCCGGCCGCCCCTATTTCGACGGCGGCAACTTCACTTCGAGTCCGGAATCCTTATTCAGCTTCTCCGTCAACGCCCGGTCGACAAGAGAGAGCGAAACCTGATTGTGTGTGTTGCCCGTGGTGAAGTAATGCAAGGTGTCGCCATCCACCCAATACGCCACCGCCGAGTAGACCGTATGGTCCTTGAACGCAATCAGGTAGTGAGTTGCCTGATCATCCGCGGTTATGGACAATGGCTCCCCGGAAGGCTGAGTGGCCGGCGGCTGATATAGGCCCTGCGATTGGGGAACCGGCGCGCCTTGCGGCGCCTGCCCTTGTGGATAGATCACAACGATATTCGGCTGCTGTTGCTGCGGCTGCCCTTGAAACTGTGCCTGCGCATCCGGGGGAATCGCACCATAGCCACTGGGGTCGGAATAGTCGCCGGAATAACCACCGTAGTAGCCTCCGCCGACAAATACCGGGTAGGCGTAGACCACGGTGTTGTTATTGCGCCGGCGTCCGCCTTTCCAGTTGCCGTTATTGTTATTGTTCCAGTTCCCGCCGTTGCCGTTCCCGTTGCCGTTTCCTATATTGCTCCAGTTCGGGTTGCCCCAGGTGGTGGCTCCGGGACCGATTCCATTGGTCCCGACATTATTGCTGAACTGCGTAAACCCGAGACCCTGCATCGGGACGCCGGGAACGCCGATCTGCGGGCCGCCGCCGCCCGGAAAGACTACGCTGCCGGTCGTCCGCTGGATTCCCGGCATCGCAGAAGTTCCCCCGGGGAATACCACACTGCCGAAGCCGCGGGTCACACCTGGGGTCGGGACAAAACCAGACCGGTTTTGGGCAAAGACTATGGATGAGGCCAAAAGGACGATACTGAAGCCAATTAGACTTCGCATGCACATCCCCCTGCCCAGAATTGTACCGCCTTCCGGACCGATCCGGCCAACCCGTGGGGAAACGCGCAAAAATACGCTAACGGTGCGTCCCATTACAGGGCGCACCGTCGCGAACGAAATCAGACTCTAGCGAGGAGACTTACTGCTTCTTCGCGGGGGCAGGGGCGGGGCGGGTAGCGGCGGGGCGGGCAGGAGCGCCGGCCGGCTTGGCGGGCGCGGCGGTGGCTCCGGTTCCCGGATGTGCCTCGTCGTACAGCTTCACGATGTCGTTGGTGATGTCGACCGAAGGATCGGCCCACAGCACCGGCGTCTGCGGATTGCTGACGTCCACCACCATCGAATACCCGTGGGCGGTGCAGTACTTAATGATCACGTCCATGATTCTCGAGCCGATCTGGTTCATGATCTTGCCTTCTTCCTGCTGAACGTCGGCATCGAAGTCCTCGGCGTCGCGCTGCCCCCTCTTCTTGGTATCGTCGATCTGCTTCATGAGCTTGTTCTTGGCATCCTCGCTCATGGTCGCGCTGCCTTTGGAAAGCTGGTCCTGCCACTGGCTCACATCCGATTGCAGCTTTTGGATCTGCTTCCTTCCTCGGACTGAACTTCGTCGTCAGGTCGGCCTGCGCCTTCTGCCCGTCCTTTGTGGCCAGAATCGCATTCTGGATGTGAATAATCGCCACTTTGGATGGCGCGGTCTGGGCGTGCGCCACCGCAGCGACTCCCAGGACGAACAAAGCGTATGCGAAATTCTTCTTCAAGCGAAAACTCCTAAATTCAACAGTATCATATTGGTCCCGGGGCTCTAGAACGTCCTGCCGATCGTAAAGCGGAACATCGTCCGCTTCTCGAAGAACGGATATGCCTGGCCGATAAGCGGCCACCGCGTTCGCAAAAGTAGCCGCGTTCGGGAACATGGAACGGTCCGCCACGATAGGCGGCTGGATATACTCGCGTACCGTTGACGGGTTGTAGGCAAAATAGAGCCGGAACGGCGCGTTGACCACCGGCAGCATCACCTGCAGCTCCAGACCGGTCGAAACGCGGGGTTTCTGTGTTCCGGGAGCAATAATGACCTTGCCGTCGAAATTGGCCTGCGGGAATTGCGTGTTCAGGTTCGTTACCTGCGTCGTGTCCATCGTCAACTCGCTTGCGCGCAGGATCTTGTCCACGCCCGCATCGAGGAACGGAGCCAGTATCACCGGTCCGACGATCGGAATGCGGTACTCGAAGTTGAACACACCGCGCGTATCGCCGCCCGGCGTGATCAACTGGTAGCTCGGGATCGTCATCGTCACCGGCTGTGCGGTCACCGTTCCGCCGCTGATGACATTCTGCGTACGTGCGGTGCCGTCAGCGTTCAGCACGTTTACCGCGGACGACGACGGGATGAAGGCGATCGGCGTGATTCCCCAAATCTCGAATCCGCGGATGTCCTGCTCGCCGCCCATGAAGCTCCGGGAGAACGGCGGGACATACTTACCGCCATATCCCGTTACCAATGATCCCATGAGGTGAAACGCCAGAATGTGCGACTTATGCCAGGGCGCCGGCTTGAAGTACTTGGCGTCGATCGTGGGGGAGAGGGTGTTCACGTTGCCGCCCAGCACGCTGCCCGCGAAATCTGCCGAGATGAACAGGCTGCGCCCGCCGGTCGGCGTGATCGGGTGATTGACTGTGTTGTAAGAGTACGAAGGCGTAATGTGGCTGGTGTGAATCCCCGAGAGAGCATTCGGGCCGGCCACGCCGCTGAAATTGATGTACTCGAAGTACGACGTTGCCGCATCCGTCAGCGTCTTCACGTTCGAAATGTCGTAGCCATACGTGATGCCGAGGCGGGCGAAGCTGCGCCGCAGCGGATAGCTCGCCGAAACGTTGAAACCATGGCTGTCCTGCGTGTAGTTCAGCAGGTTCTGGCTTCCCAACTGGTTGTACAGCGGGATCAGGTTCTGGCCGGCCAGAATCGAAGCTTCACGGCCCTGGTCGTAATTGAACTGCCGCAGGTAGACAACGAACCCGAGTTGCAGCGGCCGGTCGAGGAAGTACGGCTCGGTGAACCCGAGGCTGACGTCCTTCATACGGGTACCGATCTGCGATTCCAGTGACAGGGTTTCGCCCAATCCGAGGAAGTTGTTAGTCGAGTAGTTGAAGCCCGACGAAGCTGCCGGCGATGCCCGAAACGCCGCCGTTCAAGCCGATCGAGTTCTTGCCGCGCTCCTTCACCTTCAGCGTAATATCCACCGTGTCCGAGTTCGGATTGCGGCGGATCTCGGCGGCGTCTTCCTTCTTGAGCATTTCGAAATACCCAAGCTGGTTCAGGCGCAGAATGCTGTAGTCCCAGAGCTGGCTGTTGAACAGGTCGCCTTCATCCAGCAGCAGCTCGCGACGGATGACCTTGTCGCGCGTCGTGGTGTTGCCGGCGAAATCGATACGCCGCACGAAGAACTGTTTGCCTTCGTCCGCTGTCAGGGTCAGGTCGATCTGGTCGCTGTTCGGAATGATGTCGAAGGAGGGCTCGGGTACGAAGTCGATAAAGCCGAACTGCCCGTACAGCTTCCGCAGGTTCTCGATGCCCTTGCGCAGCTTGTCGGTGGAGAATACGTCGCCCTGCTTCATGCCGAACAGGTTCAGCAGCACGGAAGGTTCGCGGAAGAACTTCACGCCCACGAAGTTGGCGTTACGGAGGTGATAGAGCCGGCCTTCTTCCACCGGAATCGTAATGTTGGCCGCGATGCCCTGGTTGTTCGGCTTGATCAGCGGCAGGCGCCATCCACGGCCGCCCGTCGGCACGATCACCACCTTGTCATCCAGAGTCTTGGCCTCGAAGTAGCCCTTATCCTGGTAAGCCTGGCGGATGCGTTCGCGATCCTCTTCCAGTTTCGACTGGTCGAACGTCTTCGCGAACAGGTCTTCCGCCACGATCGAGTAGGGAATCCCGATCGGGTGCAGATTCTTCATCGTCCGCTCGATCCAACGGTCGTTATAGGCCTTGTTGCCCACAAACTCGATCTTGCCCACTTTGACCTTGGGACCCTCATTGACGTTGAAGGTGACCTTCAAAGAAGAGGGAGGAATCTGCTCGATCTGCGGTTCGACCGTGGCGTACTGCCGGCCGCGCTCCGAGAGGAACTCCTTCAGGGCGACCACCGCGCGCTGCACTTTATCCGGGTCGTACTGCGATTCCACCGACAAACCGACGCGACGTTCCTTAAAGCGGTCCAGAATTTCCGAGACCGTAACGGAATGAATGCCTTCGTAAGTAATGGAACGGACCACGCGCCGCTCGGTGACCACGAATCGAATGATCAGACCGGTCTTGCCCGGTTCCGATTCGAGGCGAATATCGTCGAAGCGGCCGGTGTTCCACAAAATCATGAAGTCCCGGCGGAGAGTCTCCTCGTTCAGGACGTCACCCACGCGCGAAAGAATCATGGCGCGCAGAGTATCTTGCGGTACGCGCCGGGCGCCGCGAAATTCGATCGCCTCGATGACCTGGCTGCTCGGGACCGCTGTGGGCACCGAGACCGTCGGACGGGCGCTGCCCGGCGCCGCCGGTTGGGTCGGCGCCGGCTGCGTCGGCTGTTGAGCCTCCGGCACCGTCTCAAATGGGTTCGCGGGCTTTGGCTTGGGAGGCCCCTGCTGCCCTGCCGGAGTTCCGGATGGCGGTGACGGTTGTTTCGCCGGCGCCTGCTGCGGATTCGCTTGGGATTGGGCCGGGGTCGTCTGGGCCGACAAAGGCGGAAGACTGAGCGCGCAGAGACAGGCCGGAACTACAGCCAGGCGCGCGCGCCTGAAGAACCTCATGGAAGCATACCTTTCCACTCTGCGCAAACTCGATAACGTTGGAGCACGGGAATCAGTTTCACGTTCGAAGCCGGTTCTCGAAGAATCGTTAAGCCATTAGTTTAGCGGATCTTAAATGGCCCAACAACGAGTGCCGGAGGCTACAGGTGTGAAGGGCAGGCACGGTTTTCCACATGCCGGAAAACTGCCCTGGCAGTACTATTGAATACAGTTGGGAGCCCTTACGCGGAACGAACAATCCTCACCTCGAAATAGCAAACTCCAGTCTACCAGCCCGGCGAACTTCTTGCCCGTGTCTTCGAGGTCTCCGATCTTCCCGATATCGTCCATGTCGATGGCGGCCGGCAGCTCCGGCTCCAGACGATAGAAAATGGCACTTGAATAATGCCGCGCCACCAATTCGCTTTGCTGCTCCTGTGGTGAGTGGAGCATGGTGTCGGTGACCCAGCCCAGCCAGTCCAGAATCGTATGCGGATTGGCCTTCTCCTCGTATCGCCCGGTGCCGAACGAAATGATGGTGGTCTCCTCCGGCTTGTATCCCTGGCTATAGAGGAACGCTTCCACGCATGCCTGGTATACCGGATTTCCGGTGACCCCGACCCCGCCGTCCACCAGTTTTCCGCCCACCGGAGCCGCCTCCATCGAGAACGGATTGAAGTAGGTGGGAGCTGCCGCGCTGGCTGCCGCGCAATCGAGCATTCGCAGACGCCCGGTCGTCCGCGCGTTCACCGGATTGTCGCGGACGAAGTACCAGGGCTTGCCGTCCGCCAGGCCCTTGGCGGTGAGCAGAATGTCGATCGGCGAATCATTCAGGCAGGCGTTTGCCGCCGCGCCGAACTCCTGGTCGAGCACTTTGCTCAGGTTGTCGATGTCATACATGTAGCCGGCGGTGTACCGCTTCATGGAGTTCCACGGAGTGCCCGGCTTGAAAATTTCGCCGATCCGGCTTTTGTAGATCTCGACGATCTGGGCGGCCGGCAGGCCCGCCGCGACGGCCGAGGCCAGCAGCGCCCCGGTAGAAGTTCCCGCGACGAAAGAAAACAGTTCCCGCGCCGGTTTTCCGGTAGTCTGCTCGAGTTTCAGGAGCGCTAAGGCAGGGATAATACCGCGAATACCCCCGCCGTCGATAGACAGCACGTATTTTTGAGACATGTAGGATTACCGCGTTCTCGGCGTCTCGGCGCCTTGGCGGTGAATTAGGATTTCTGGGAAGCTCGAATGAAGCCGACGATAGCGTCGAGGGACGCTCCCGGCTGGAAGACTTCGGCAACGCCCTGCCGCTTCAGTTCGGCCGCGTCCTCATCCGGAATGATGCCGCCGACGATCAGCTTCACGTCGGTCATCTCTTTTTCGCGCAGCAACTCCAGCACGCGCGGCACGATTGCCTTGTGCGCGCCCGAAAGAATCGAAAGCCCGATCACCTGCACGTCTTCCTGCAGGGCCGCGCTCACGATCATTTCCGGAGTCTGCCTCAGGCCCGTGTAGATCACTTCCATACCGGCATCGCGCAGCGCGCGCGCGATGACCTTGGCGCCGCGGTCATGCCCGTCGAGCCCGGGTTTTGCCACCAGTACGCGAATCGGCGGTGCCGGGCTCACAGGTGTGCCGTCTCCTGGTAGGTGCCGAACACTTCCCGCAGCGCGTCGCAGATTTCGCCCAGCGTGGCGTAAGCGCGCACTGCCTCCAAAAGCCGCGGCATCGTATTCTCCGTGCCTTCCGCCGCCCGCTTCAAATCGTCGAGTGCCTTCCGCACCCGCATCGCATCGCGCCGCTTACGCAAAGCCGCGAGCTTCGCCTCCTGGTGCCGCGCCGCGCTTTCATCGATCTGCAGCAGTTCGATCGGCTGGTCGTCCGATCGAAACCGGTTGACTCCCACGATCACCCGCGTGCCCGCTTCCACTTCGCGCTGATACCGGTAGCTGGCCGCTGCGATCTCCGACTGCGGATAGCCCGCTTCGATCGCCGGGATCATTCCGCCCATGCCGTCGATGTGCCGGATGTAGCGGTCCGCGGCTTCTTCCGTCTCGAGCGTCATCTTTTCGACGAAGTAGCTGCCGCCCAGCGGATCGGCTGTATTCACCACTCCGGTCTCGTACGCCAGCACCTGCTGCGTGCGCAGCGCCAGCGTCACCGCTTGCTCGCCCGGCAGCGCGTACGCCTCATCGAGCGAATTCGTGTGCAGCGATTGCGCACCGCCGAGTACCGCCGAGAGCGCCTGCAGCGCCGTCCGCATCACGTTGTTGTAGGGCTGCTGCCAGGTGAGCGAACAGCCCGCCGTCTGCGCGTGAAACCGCAACTTCCAACTGCGCTCGCTGCGCGCGCCGTAGCGGTCGCGCATCACCAGAGCCCAGATGCGGCGCGCCGCGCGATACTTTGCGACCTCCTCGAAAAAATCGCTGTGCGCGTTGAAGAAGAAGCTCAGCCGCGGTGCGAATTCGTCGATCTCGAGCCCGCGCTCGAGCGCCCAGTCCACATACTCGATGCCGTCGCGCAGCGTGAATGCCAGCTCCTGCACCGCGGTCGACCCGGCTTCGCGAATGTGATACCCGCTGATCGAAATCGGATTGAACCGCGGCGTGTGGCGCGCGCCGAACTCGATCGTATCGGTCACCAGCCGCATCGAAGGACGCGGCGGAAAAATATATTCCTTCTGCGCGATGTATTCCTTCAGAATGTCGTTCTGGATGGTTCCGGAAAGCCGCGCCCAATCCACGCCCTGCTGCTCGGCAACGGCCAGGTACATGGCCCACAGAATCGACGCCGGCGAGTTGATGGTCATCGAGACCGTCACGTCGCCGAGCGGAATCCCGCGGAACAGCAACTCCATGTCCTCGAGCGAGCACACTGAAGCGCCGCACTTACCGACCTCGCCTTCGCTCATCGCGTGGTCGGCGTCGTAGCCCATCAGCGTGGGTAGGTCGAAGGCCACCGAGAGCCCCGTCTGCCCCTGCTCCAGCAGGTAATGGTATCGGCGATTCGTCTCCTCCGGCGTCGCGAAGCCGGAGAACTGCCGCATCGTCCAGAGCTTCCCGCGATACATGTCGCGGTGGATGCCGCGCGTGTATGGAAACTCTCCCGGCATTTCCGCGGGGATACCGGCGGCGTCCTTCTCGCTATAAGCCGGTGCGATCGGAACCCCGCTAATCGTCGTGAATGGGCGTTCGGCGCCTTTCATCGTGCTACCGATATCTTACTCCGGTATGCCCATCGCCAAGCGTATGCGGGCTTCCGGGTGAAAAGGTTTAAGTGGCGGGAAACCAGCGAAATAGAAGCTTTTCGAAAAAGCAGGAAAGTCCTGTGAACGAAAAAATGCCGGCTCTTGAGGAGCCGGCTGAGTGAATGGGCTTAAGTCCATGACCGTTCCCCCCGAATCGGCCACAGTCCCAAACCCGATGATATCGATTCGCCCGCATTGGCTGCGGTTGCATTTACAATTTGCGGGTTTGTAACCTGCCTTACACTAATTCCGTGAACCGACGGCTTCCGTGCGGCCCGCCAGAGGCTGTACTACGCCGCCGCCGCACACCGCTACGCCGTTCTTCGTCAGGGCGGTCAGGAAGTTAAAGAAGAGCGCGTAAAATACCTGTTCGGTGAGCGGTTGCTTTCCGGGCAGACGGAATGTGGCCGGCAGTTCCTTGGCGATCGCCAGTCGCACCGAGTTGCGATGCGCGTGGCCGCTGCGATCGCGCTTGTTGGCTAGTGTAATCGGTGTCTGCAGGACGCTGCCGCTCCGCCCGTCCACGTGGAACTGGCAGCGCGAGAACCAACCCAGATTGGCCGGATCGGCGGCGTCGAACAGCAGAATCGGAGTGGTGCCCACGGGCGTGCTCAAGTCCAGCTGGATGCTGCGTGGGCCGTCCTTCGTCCGGGTTTCGAAGCCGGCATCGCGCGCAATCTTAGCCACCAGCTCCGGCTGGAGCTCCAGGTAGATCAGTTTGTGCGGACCGGCTTGCAGTACTTGCATCGAAGCGTCATTGTAGCGCAGAGCGGGCGTTAAACGCCCTTCGATACAGCCTCATTGCCCACAAGCCAGCCGTCGGCGAGCTGCACCACGCGGTCACCGAAGGCGGCGTTGGCCTCTGAATGCGTCACCTGCACGATGGTGGTGCCCTCGTCGTTCAGCCTCTTGAAGAGCTCCATGATCTCTTTGCCCTGGCTGGAATGCAGGTTGCCGGTCGGCTCGTCGGCCAGAATCAGCTTGGGATTGGCGATTACCGCGCGCGCCACCGCCACCAGTTGCTGCTGGCCGCCCGAAAGCTGGCTGGGATAAAGATCGCGCTTCCCCACGATGTGGAACCGGTCGAGCGTATCGCACACCATGGCCGCGCGCTCGGAGCCCTTCACGTTCCGGTACGAAAGCGGAATGTCGAGGTTCTCGTAGACCGTCAGATTGTCGATCAGGTGATAGCTCTGGAACACGAATCCGATGTACTTCTTGTTCAGCTCGACGCGGTCCTTCGGCTTCATGCGGTGCACCTGATGGCCCACGAACTCGAACTCGCCCGTCCAGGCGCCGTCCAGCATGCCGAGAATGCTCAGCAGCGTCGATTTCCCGGCTCCCGAGGGCCCCATGATGGTGACGAACTCGCCCTCGCGGATCTCCATGTTAATGCGGCGCAGCACATAGGTCCGCCCGTAGCCGCCCTCGTAAAACTTTTCTACGTTTTGAAGATTAATCATGTTCTTTCCTATTCATGCCGTAGCGAATCCACCGGATCGAGCGCCATGGCCCGCCGCGATGGCACATAGCTCGCCGCCAGCGCTACCGCTCCCAATAGCAGTGCGATCCCCGCAAATGTATCGATGTCGGTCGCCTGGACTTCGTAAAGCATCGTCGCCATCAATCGGGTCAGCGCGAACGCCGCACCCAGGCCCACGCCGATTCCGAAACCAGCCAGTCGCGCGCCCTGTCCCAAAACCATCCGCAGCACGTCGCGCTTCTGCGCGCCCAGCGCCAGGCGGATGCCGATCTCGTGCGCCCGCGAGCTCACGTCGTATGAGATCACGCCGTAGATCCCCACCGCCGCCAGCACGAACGCCAGCAGCGCGAACACGCTCAGCACCATGGCGTTGAACCGCGGCCCGGCGATCGCACGGTCCACCACTTCCTCCATCGTTCGCACATCCGCCACCGGCTGGTCCGGGTCGATCTGGTGGACCTCCCGCTGCAGCACCGGGGCCATCGCCAGAGGCGGCCCGGCGGTCCGGACTACCAGCGTCATGGCTACCGCCGGCGCCTGCGGATACGGATTGTAGATAGTCGGCCACTCTTCGCCTTCGATCCGGTCGGCCTTTACGTCTGTTACTACTCCGACGATCTCGGCCACCCTACCGTTAGGCTGATCCAACATCAAACTAGCCCCCAGGGCCGCCGAGGGCCCGCGCCGGTCCGGCCAGAATCGCTGCGCCAGCGTCCGGTTGACGATGATCACCGGGTGCGATTCGTTCGTATCCCCCGCGTTGAACTCACGGCCGGCCAGCAGCCGGATCCCCATCGTACGGAAGTAGGATACCGTCGCTGCCCGCATCAGCCCGATCGGCCGCCGGTCTGGCGGAGGGGCCGGCCGTCCGTCTACCGCAAACGTGGAGCCTACTCCCAGCCCCGAAAGCGGCAGCGAGTTGATCGCCCCGGCGCTCACGACTCCCGGGATCGCGCTCACCTGTTCAATGAGCTGTCCGAAGAACTCCAAACGGCGTGGCACCGCCGTATTCTTGCCCCCGGCCAGCGGCAGACGTGCCGTCAGCAGGCCCGATTGCTGGAAGCCCGGATTGGCCGATCGCAGATGAACGAAGCTGCGCATCAGCAGTCCCGCGCCGATCAGCACCACCACCGCCAGAGCCACCTCGCCGACCACCAGCACGTTCCGCATCGCCCGGCCGGATCGGCTCATCGTGCCGCCGCGGCCCGTTTCGGTGAGCATCGCGTTCAGATTGCCCGCCGAAATCTGGATCGCCGGGACGATTCCCACCAGCATACCGGTCGCGCACGAAGCCGCCAGCGCGAACAGGAACAGCCGTCCATCCAGCCGCGCATCGGCCAGCCGTGGAATGTTCGACGGCCCAAGCCACTCGAGCAGCGCGATTCCCAGCCGCGCCAGCACCAGGCCGGCGACTCCTCCTCCGCCCGCGAGCACCATGTTTTCGCCCAGCAACTGCGTCACGATCGCTCCGCGGCTCGCGCCCATCGCCGTGCGGATCGCCACTTCCTTGCGCCGCGAGCCGGCACGCGCCAGCAGCAGGTTCGCTACATTCGCGCAGCCCATCAGCAGCAGAAAACCGACCGCCGCCAGCAGCACCAGGATCGCATCGCGCACCTTCCCAACCACTTCCTCCTGCAAAGGGTATACGGAAGGACGCCAGCCGGAGTTCAGAACGGGGTTGGCGCGTTCGAGTCCGGCGCCAATCGCATCGAGCTCTATCGCGGCCTTCTCGATCGTCACCCCCGGCTTCAGCCTCGCCACGGCTACCAAAGTCCGCCCCGCCGAAGTCCTCGCATCGGCTGGATTCATTGCCAGCGGTAGAAAAATGTCCACGCCGCTTTCGAGCACGCCGAAACCGGGCGGAAGCACTCCGAGCACCGTAAAGCTGCGGTTGCCGAGTTGGATCGCCTTCCCGGGGATGGAACGGTCCGCGCCGAAGCGCCGCGTCCACAGCGCGTGGCTTAACAGGACATATCCGGCATGCCCCGGCAGGTCTTCTTCGGGAAGGAAGGCACGGCCGACTACCGGTTGCACGCCGAGAGTGGGAAAGAGAGAAGCCGTCACCCGTTCGCCGCGCAATTCTTCGGGCTCCATTCGGCCGTTGGGACCGGCCGTCAGGTTGGCGTGCATGTTTTCGATCGCTGCCAGCGATTCGAGAGACGCGCTCCGGCTTTGCCACTCGCGGTAGTTTGCCGCCGGGACGAACATGCGGGTGCGGTTCTGCGGTGCGTTCTTCTCCCAGATCACAACCAGGCGCTCGGGATTATGGAACGGCAGGGGTTTCAGCAGGACGGCGTCCACCACGCTGAAAATGGCAGTGGTGGCTCCCATTCCGAGGGCGAGGGTCGCCAGGGCCATAATGCTGAATCCCGGTGATTTACGTAGAAGCCGGACCCCGTACTGCAGATTCTGGACAACCGGGTGCATTTTGCCGTCAGGTTAGCAGATGTAGGTCCGGATGTGTGGAACCGCTCTAAACCACCATAAGCCGGTGATCCACGCACTCCAACTGAATCGACTCATAAACCCGGTCGATCAGCTCGAGTCCGTGCTTCGCCAGGAACGGAAGGAAGGAATACAGGCGCTCCTGCAGGTGCCGCTCGGGATAGATCAGGCCGTAGAGGTAGGCGGCATCCCGCGCCGCCCGGGCATCGCGCCGCATGGCTTCGCTCCGGCCTTGCGCTCGATCTTGCCGAACTGATAGCGGATCTTGCGGCCGCTGCGTTCGAGCGCCAGGGCGAGCGTGGGGTCGAAGGCCGCCAGTTCAGTCTGCAGGCGGCGGATCGCCGTCTCCACCGTGCCCGCTGCCTCCCGCAGCGCTGTGTGCAGCGCCGGCGGCACCAGCCGCGCCGCCAGCTTCTCCCGCAGGACGTCCTCGCCATGGAAGAAATCGGGAAGCCCGAGGCCGTAGCGCTCATAGCTTCTCGGCGCGCTGGTCCAGAATGGTGAAGCCGCGCGCGGCACCGCGACCGGCATGCGCCCCAGCAGACGCCGGTAAATCACCTCGGATTGCGCCAGGTAGGCGATCTCCGCCGGACCGCCGATGTAGGCCACGGTCGGCAGCATGGAATCCTGCACCACCGGCCGCAGCAGCGCGTTGGGCGAAAGCGAGGCGGCCCGCTCCATCAGCTCTTCGCGTGGTGAACCGCCGGCCGTTCAGTACGTACTCGCTGCCGTGCCGGCGCAGCGCCAGCCGCTTGCCGTTCTCCAGCAGGAAGACGAAGGAGGTCTGCTCTTCCACGTGCACCTGCGCGTGGTAGCCGGCCGCCTCCAGTTCGCGATTGCGCTCCAGCACGCGCGGCGGTCAGCTCCGGCGCCGCCTCCACCGCCGCGCGCAGCGCCGGCGCCGCCAGTTGCGCGGAATTGCGGGCAGCATCGGGTCGACCTGCAGGATGTCGAACCGCGCCAGCAGCCGCCGCAGCAGTTCGCCGAACGCCTCGCCCATGGTGCTGCCGGGCGGTAGCGTCTCCTCCACCAGGCGGCCACTTCTTCGCCGAACGGCAGGCCGTGCAGGGCGGCGCGCAGCGCCGCCACCGGCGGCGCGACCAGCGTCACCTCCGCCCACCGGCTGCGCGCTGGCCGAGCGCCGCATTTCCAGCTTGACCGGCCGGTTCGCCGCGTCGAAGACCCAGACGTGGTTGACCTCGGCGAAATCGTGGTCCTCGGTGGCCAGCCAGAACACCGGCACCGCCGGCATTCCGTTCTCGCGTCAGCCATTCGGCCAGTTTGACGGCGTGCAGGGCCTTGTAAATGGTGTAAGCCGGACCGGAAAACAGCCCCACCTGCTGGCCGGTGACCACCGCCACCGTGCCCGGGCGGCCAGCCGCTTCGAGCGACGGGCCGTGCCGGATTCTGCTACCGCAGCGCCTCCACCAGCGCCGCGCGCCGCTCGTCGCGAGAACCGGATCGCCTCTGCCGCCGCGCGGTACTCCGTCCTAGAGTCTCGCGATAGGGGTAGAGATAAAAGCGCGCCGTCGCGGTCCGGATGATAGAGGATGTCCGCGAAGAGCCGGAGGTGTGTCGGCAGATCGGTCTGGCGGACGCAGGTACAGTGCATGCAGGGATCAGCTTACCAGATGAGATCCGCCAGCGAAGGATTCAACCGGCCTTAGCCCGTCGGCAGAATCTTCGAAATTCGTTGTAGATCACGAACGCCACCATCATCATGATGAAGACGAACCCGACCTTGAACACCGCTTCCTTCACGTTCAGGCTCAGATCGCGGCGCATCACCATTTCGATCAGCAGCATCAGAATCTGCCGCCGTCCAGAATCGGAATGGGCAGCAGATTGAAGATGGCCAGGTTGCAGGCTGACCATGGCCATCAGCACGAAGAATGCCGACGGCCCTTCGCGCGCCGCGTCGCCCGAAATCTGGCGATGCCGATGGGCCCGTGAAGATTCTTCGGCGGACATGCGCCGCTCCACCATGCCTTTCAGGAACTGTACGATCAGCATGCGCGCCCTTGCCGTTCTCGCTGCACCGATTCGCCGAAGGCCGCGGGAAACGAGAGCCGCGTGGTGATCAGATTCAGCTTGTGCTGCGGATCACGCCGATCATCCAGCGCGCCGGGCCGTCGACTTGGCGTAGACCGGCTGCACGGTCACCTGTGGTGCTTCGCCGCTCGCGCTGGAATTCGATCTCGATCGGCTTGCCGCCGCTGTTCTTGGTGATCTCCTGGAACTTGTATATGCGAATGGATCGGCTGGCCGTTGACGGCAGACCAGCAGGTCGCCCTTCTTCAGGCCGGCCTTCTCGGCCGGGATAGCCCGGCTCGACTGCGCCAAGCTGGATCTGGCCCGCGCTCGTCCCAGCCGGCGTAGCCCACGCCGAGCGCTCGTTCGAGACCGGGGTCACGGTGGTGTGGAACGTCTTGCCGTCGCGCTCGATCGTCAGGTACATGGGACGGTAGGCGCTGGTCGACTTCCTTCGATGCCGACGTCTTCCCAGGTGGGATTCTGCTTGCCGTCCAGCCCGACGATGCGGTCGCCGTCCTGAATGCCGGCCTTGGCGGCGGGCGAATCGGGCATCACGTGGCCGATCACCGCCTCCATATCGGCATCGAGACCTTCTGGAACTTCACCATGTACAGGCCGGTGAGCACCGCCACCGCCAGCACCACGTTCATGAACGGCCCGGCGAAAGCGATGATCAGCCGCTGCCAGCGCGGCTTGGCGAGCAGAGCTGCGCGGATCGCCTGACGCTGCGTCTTCGCCGAGCCGCCTGCTCGCCCGGCCATCTTGACGTAGCCGCCGAAGGGAATCAGCGAGAAGCGGTAATCGGTTTCGCCGCGCCGGAAACCGAACAGGCGGGGACCGAAGCCGAAGCTGAACGCTTCGACCTTGACATCGAAGTAGCGGGCCGCCCAGAAATGCCCCAGCTCGTGGATCTTGATCATGACCCCGATCAGGACCAGCAGCCACAAGAACGTCTTCGAAAGAACCTAGCATACGAATCTCACGCTGTCACCGGCGGAGCCGCCCTGCGCGCGCCGCTACCAGCTCGCCGCGCCAGCTGCCCGCGACTCCCGGTCGATCTCCAGGATCTCGCCGACCGATCGCGGAGTCCGCGACGCGGCATCCGCGACAGCGTCTCCGACACAATTTCGTCAATCGACGGGAAGCCGATTCTGCCCTGCAAGAAATGCCTCCACGGCGATTTCGTCGGCCGCGTTCAGGGTGCAGGTGGCGGAGCCGCCGGCTTCCTGGCACTGGTATGCCAGCCGCAGCAGCGGAAACTTGTCGAAATCCGGCGGCAGAAACTCCCATTGCCGCGCCTGCGGCCCAGTCGATCTTGCGGCACCGGCGCTTCGCAGCGCTCGGGATAGGTCAGCGCGTACTGGATCGGCATGCGCATGTCCGTCGCCGAAATCTGCGCAAGCACGCTGCCATCGCTGTACTCGATCATGGCGTGGACGGTCGATTGCGGGTGAACCACCACATCCACCTGCGACGGCGCGAAATCGAACAGCCAGCAGGCCTCGATCACCTCGAAGCCCTTGTTCATCAGTGTGGCGCGAATCGATGGTGATGCGGTTCCCCATCTTCCATGTTGGATGATTCAAGGCCTGCGCGGGCGTCACCGAGTCGAGCGCTTCCCGCGGGGTGTTGCGGAACGGACCGCCCGAGGCCGTCAGGATCAGCCGGAGACCTCCTCGCGGTTGCCGGCCCGCAGGCACTGGTGCGCGCCGTTGTGTTCGCTGTCCACGGGGATCAACTCCGCTCCGCACTCCCGCACGGCATCCATCACCAGCTTGCCGCCCGAAACCAGCACCTCCTTATTCGCCAGTCCGACCCGCTTGCCGCAGCCGGACCGCCTCGTAGGTGCTTCCAGGCCGGCCACGCCGACGATTGCCGAAATCACCGTATCCACCTCGGCGCTGTGGCGAACTGCGACGCGCGCCGCGTCGCCCCAAAGCAGATTCCGGCCAGTCGGACTTGCGGCAGGCCGGACTGCAGTGAGGCTGTCTGATAGACGGCTGACACCCTCGGAGGTCGCGACAACTGCGACTTTGGGGCGGAATTCCAGGATTTGGGAGGCCAGCAGGTCGATGTTCTGCCCGGCGACCAAGGCGATACACCTGATACTGGTGGCGGTTGCGCCGGACCACGTCCAGGGTGTTGGTTCCGATCGAGCCGTGGAACCCAGAACCGTGAGAGTTTTCATGGACGGCGTCTCGTTGCCCGGGCGTATCTCCGCCATCAATATCATGCTGGCATCGAAGGTACGACCCTTCAGGTGCGTTCTTGACTCTTGAGTCTTTCTTTGGAAGACCTCTAACCCTTTCGGGCGCCGGGGAGGATTGCTTCAGGGGTCTTTTTTTTAGAGGTTAGTCTCGCTTTGGTGGGAGTTGCCTCCCCGGCTTAATTCCAATAATAGTAGATTCTGATTTTGGAATCAACAGAATTTTGTATTTTTTTATTGGGATTTTACTTCGACCCCGGCCAATTCCTCTAACACCTTGATTGTAGAGCACATATCCTCTTCGCCATGGCCCGCGCTGATGGCCGTCTGGAAAAGTTGCTGGGTCAGACCGGTCAAAGGCAGGGGTACTCCCAGTTCTTTGCCTGACTCCAGCATGAGCCCGATATCCTTGTGCATCCACTTGGTGGAGAAGTTGGCGGTGAAGTCGCGGCGGAAGACGAAGGGCGCCTTGTAGGAGATCAGACCCGATCTTGGCGGCGCTGTTGTCCAGGATGTCGAGCATCAGTTTGGGTTCGACGCCCGCCTTGGTCGCCAGCACCATGCCTTCGTTGAACGCCATCAGGATGTTGGAAAGAATCAGGTTCTGGCGTCAGCTTGGCCTGCAGCCCCATGCCCGGCACCGCCGCAATAGTAGAGCCGCTTGCCCATGAGCTCGAAGAACGGCTTGGTGCTTTCGAAGACCGCCTGGTCGCCGCCGATCATGAAGGTCAGGGTGCCGCCCTCGGCGCCGGGAGTCGATCCGGTGCAGGGAGCGTCGAGAAAATCGACACCCTTGGCCTTCAGCGCTTGCGCCGATCTTGCGGCTCTCGCTGGGGCTGATGGTGCTGGCATCGGCGACGACCGTGCCGGACTGGCGCCGTGGATGATGCCGTCCGCGCCCAGGATGACCTCGCGGGCCATGGCGGTATCGCCGACGCAGAGGAAGATGCAGTCGGCATTTTCTGCCACTTCGCGCGGTGTAGCGCAGAAGCTGCCGCCTTTTCCTCGGCGGCCAGTTTGCGCGCCTTGTCGGCGGTGTGCGACCAGAGCGCCACTTCGTGGCCGGCGCGAAGCAGATTGCGGGCCATGGGGTAGCCCATGAGTCCGAGTCCCAGAAAACCAAGTTTTGCCATAGAGATACGGATTGTACCGCTAGCGAAGAAGGCGCGCCAGGTGGCGACGACCAGGGCATGTGTCACCATGCCCGCGCGGATGCTGCCCGCCTGGTTGCGCGCGCGGCCGCAGAACAAGCCCAGCATGCGCGCCAGCAGCACCCACGCCAGTTCGGGAACTTGCCGCGAACCGATGATGCACCAGGCCGAAGAGCGATAGCCGTAGATCAGCAGGCCGCATGCCGGCTCCAGGTCCAGTCTTCGATCCACTGCTGCAGCACGCCGCAGAAGAAAAATTCCTCGGACAGCGCCAGCACCCACAGAAATCCGAGGAACATGCCGGCGACCTTCCAGATGGTCGCCGGCTTACCGGGTGCCAGCGGCGTGCAGCAGCAGTCCAGAGCGGCAGACCGAAGAGCAGGAAGTAGAGGAAAATGCGTCACGCCGATGCGCCACTCCCGTGCGGTCGGGCAGAAATCCGTAGTCCGGTCGCGTAGATGCGCCGCTCCAGCATCAGCACCAGCACCGCCATGTAGATCAGGGTGACGTGTCCCAGAATGACGAGGTCCTTGAAGCCCGGGTACAGGCCGAGCGGTAGACCGGGTCGAAATATCCGCCCAGCATCACTGCCGCCGATCAGCGCCAGAAATGCCACATCGATCGCGATGTCACCGGCAGCACGACGTACCACAGCGCCGAACGCGAGCGCCAGAGCGACCAGCCGGACCACCGAAACCCACGTGGAATTGCACCGCCCCGGCACAGCATGCCAGGTAGGGCAGCACGGCCGCGGCCAGCAAGAACCGGCAGACGATGCCCCGATCAGCCGCTCGCGAACTCCGCGGAAACGCCGGTAGCCAGATAGAATGGATATTCGACGAGGAAGGCGGCCATCGACCGGCAAAGCCGCCCAGCTTGGAATGCCTTTCCACCGCGCGTACAACATGCCCGCCACGCCCAGCGCGACCCAGCCGATCAGCAGAGCCGCCCGGAAGCCGCCGAGCGTTTTGGCCATCGCGCTCATTCTAACATCCGTGCCTCTGGCCTGCCCTCTGCTGCGCGGTCAGGATCCGCCGCCGAACCTGGCCAGACTGGTGGCCCACCGCGAAACCGAAACCGAGGCCGAGCGCAACGAATACACCTACCGGCAGACCGTCACCATCGAGGAACTGGACGACCACGGCGGCGCGCGCGGACAGTATAACGAGGTCCGCGACATTATCTTCTCGCCCCACGCACGAGCGCACCGAGCAGATGATCGGCAAGCCGAGAATACCCTGAAGTACCTGATGCTGACCGAAGAGGATTTTCACGATATCCGCGACATCCAGCCGCTGGTGCTGACCGAGGACCGGCTGTGGAATCTACGACACCAAATCGCGCGGCGACGAGACCATGGACGGCGTGGATTGCTGGGTGCTGCAGGTGCGACCCGCGGCAGATTCTGGAAGGGCCAGCGCTTCTTCGACGGCATGATCTGGGTGGACAAGAAAGAGTACAACATCGTGCGGCATGGAAGGCCAGGCCGTGCCGCAGATCCGCACCACGAAGACGGAGAACCTGTTCCCGCAGTTCACCACCATCCGCAAACCGCTCGACGGCAAGCACTGGTTTCCGATCTACACCTACGCCGACGACACGCTGCAATTCCGCACCGGGCCCGCAGCGGGAGCGGCTGCGCATCGCGTATAGCAACTACAAGCGCTTCGGGGCGGAGTCCACTTTCACGCCGAAATGAGTCGGCGTGCGGTAGCATAGTGACTCATGAGGAAATCGTACGAAGTTACCCTGACCGTGGTGGCAGCCGTGGGGCTGGCGGCCTGCAGCCGGCGCGGCGCGGATCCCTGCGAGTCGGCTAGCTTTCAACGCGACTGGCCTGCCAGGATGCCGTTCGCAGCGGCGGCTACTACTACGGCGGGTCGTGGTATCCCGTGACCTACCGCTATCCGTATCCTTACTATTACGATTCTTACCGGACTCCTATGTCTCGCGCGGCGGCGCGGTGAATGCGGCGCCCGCCGGAGTCCTATGCGCGGCCATCGGCGCCGGCCTCGGGATTACTCGCGGCGGCTTCGGATCCACGGGCGCCGCCCA
Organism: Terriglobia bacterium; assembly: GCA_963796675.1. GTDB lineage: Bacteria > Acidobacteriota > Terriglobia > Bryobacterales > Bryobacteraceae > CAWCDJ01. Next base: position 325,204 of record CAWCMS010000001.1, on the reverse strand, counting down.
GTTCGGGAGCAGGGGGAATAATGCGAGGATCGCGGCGAATCCGCGCGCCAACTGGCAGCAGAAGGTGGAAGAGAACGGGCTCACCTGGCATACCGGCGAGCAGCCGTATTGGAACGAATCGGCGTTTTATGAATTTTCCGCCAAGGAAGTGGACGTGCTGGAGGCGGCCACCAACGAACTGGAGGCGATGACGCTGCCGGCGGCGCAGCACGTGATCGACAACCGGCTGTATAGCCGAATGGGCAATTCCGGAGATCGCCGATCGCCGCTGATCGAGAGCTCCTGGGAGGCTGAGCCGCCGTCGCTCTACGGCCGTTTCGATCTTGCTTACGACGGACCGAATCCGCCGAAGCTGCTGGAATACAACGCCGATACGCCCACCTCGCTGCTGGAGGCGGCGGTGGTGCAGTGGTACTGGCTGCAGGACGTGCTTCCCGAAGCGCGACCAGTTCAATTCCCTGCACGAGCGGCTGATCGCCCTGTGGAAGGAACTGACGCCGTACCTGCCGGACAGCCGCATCGATTTCTGCTCCATGGACGATGCCGAGGACGGTATGACCGTGACTTATCTGCAGGACACGGCGCAGCAGGCGGGCCTGACGTCGTCGATCTTCCCGATCGACGAGATCGGGTGGAACGGCGCGAACGTTCGTCGGGTCCCGACGATCGGCCGCTCGGCGCGGTGTTCAAGCTCTACCCCTGGGAGTGGATGGTGCGGGAGGAGTTCGGCAAGCACCTCTCCGCGGCACCGACGGTGTGGATCGAGCCGGCCTGGAAGATGCTGCTCTCGAACAAGGGCATGCTGCCGGTGCTGTGGAAGCTCTTATCCGCGGCATCCTTATCTGCTGGAGGCGCAGCTTCGACGGTCCCGGGCTTATGATGTCCTGGGTCAAGAAGCCGCTGCTGGGACGCGAAGGCGCGAATATCACGCTCCACCAGCCCGGCCAGCGATCTCGAGACCGGCGGCGACTATGGGGCCGAGGGCTTCATTTACCAGGAACTGGCGCCGCTCAAGAGTTTCGACGGCTCGTATCCGGTGATCGGCAGTTGGGTCATCGGGCACGAAGAGGGCAATGTGGCGGGCGGCATGGGGATTCGCGAATCCGATACGCCTCTCACCACCAACACCAGCCGGTTCGTTCCGCATCTGTTTTCGTACTGTCCGGCCTTATCCCAGATAGTCGAACAGCGTGGAGTGCGGCATCTTCGCCTGCATCTGGAAGGCTGCCTGAAGCTGCGTATTTGCCTGGGTGAGTTCCATTATCGCGGTGGGAGCATCGGCATCCTGGATGTTGCTGAGTTCGGTCTGCAACTGCACGTCATAGCTCTGGGAGAAAGCTGACCGCATCCTGAATCCGGTCTCTCGACTGTTCCGTAAAACGCCTCTTCCGAGTTCAGGTGATCGAGAGAGCTCTTGATCAGATCGGTCGAACTCACGATGCCGTCGGTGTCGTTGTTAAGCAGTGCGGTCCGAAGAGTGCTGAGCGCGTTGAAGACATTATCGGTGGCTGGAGTGCCGTCCGAATTGCGCGAGTCGAAGATGTCCTGGGCGGTCTTGTTAGCCACGAACGTGCCTCCGGCCGGATCTTGAATGCGGCTGGAGGCAGTAGCGGCTGAGATCTGATCCACGCCGGTCGGAGCGGAAAGATCCAATTGATAGGCCGGGGAATTGTACGAGTCTCCGCTGAAAATGTAGTGCCCTTGTACCTGCGTTCGGCTGGCGGCGACCACCTGTTCCAGCAGGCCTTCGACTTCCTGCGCGATGCTCTGCCGGCTTTCTGCGCTCATCGTCGAACTGGCTCCCTGGTCGGACAGCACCAGGGCCCGATCCATCAGGTTGATTGAGGAACTGAGGGCGTTGTCCGCCGCCTGCGCCGTCGTCTGCGCGAGCGACAGATTCGCCTGCACCTGCGTGTTTTGGCTCTCGTTGGCCTGCAGTTGCAGAATGGTATCGACCTGGTCCGGGGCGTCGGAGGCGACAGAAACACGCTTTCCCGAAGAGACTTGCTGAGTCGCTGTTGCCAGACGCTGCTGTACTCGCGAGAGATTCGCCAGGAACAACTCCGATGTCGGGTCCAGGCTGCTGATCATTTCAGAATCCTCCAAGGTCTATCCAAGGTCTACTGGATCATATTGATCAAGGTTTCCGTGATGCTGCTCAAAACACTGATCAGCTTCGAATTCGCCTCGTATGCCCGCTGGAATTGAAGCAGGATCATCGCCTCTTCGTCCAGGGAAACGCCCGACGTCTGGTCGCGCAGACTCTGCGCCTGCGATACCGCCGATTGCTGCACATCGACATCGTTCTGGGCGCCATTCAGCGCGCTTCCGGCGCGCGAGGCCATCAATCCATAGAACGCGTCGTAACTCGATCCGCTAATCTCATCGTCCGCCGAGGCCGGGTCCGAAAGCCCCGCTAAGGCCAAGGGAATGCCATTGGCAACCTCGGGAGGCCCCGGGTCGATGGCTGCCAACTGATCTGTGGTGATTGTGGGGTTCAGCGATAGTGTTCGCGCCGCGTTCGTATCATTGGTGGTGTCATAGGTAAACAGTGCCGTGCCGTAGACCGGATCGGCGCCGTCCGATACCTCGCCGCCGGTCAGAACCTGATTGACCCGGTCGGCAAACTGCTTGGCCATCGTGTTCAGGTCGCCAGCCTGGTATGCACTTCCGATATAAGTTGGCAGGACGCTGTTCCGGAAGTTCACCAGGGCGCCTAATTGTCCGCCGGTCGTATCGGAGGTGATGTCCGTGCCGTCGGAAGCCGTGATGCGTGCGAGTGCCGGGGCGTTCGAGTAAGTGGGCGGAGGCGTATCCGGCTGGTACATGGAAGACGACACCTGGTACTGCTGGTCGCCGACCACCAGCGGCGTCTGCCCGTTCATCAACACCGTTACCGTGCCGTCGGACTGCTTGAGCGTCGTGAAGTCGACGTACTGCGACAATTCTTCCAGCGTCGAGTTTACCTGTGCATCCAGCCCCGAGTTGGCCGCCGCGTCATTCATTACTTTGGAATTCAGGTCGCGTAACTGGCCCGCGAGGGTGTTGATCTGTGTGACTGTGTTCTGTATCTGCTCTTCCGTTGAAGATGCGACCTTATTGAGCGAAGTGGCCGTCTGCTGGAAGGAGGTCGCCACGTCTGTAGCACGGTCGAGGACGGTCTGGCGCGCGACGGTGTCGGAGGGCGATTGGGCCCAGGCCGAGAAAGCGTCGTACAGATTATTCAGCGCAGCCGGAATTCCAGAGTTTCCGGAGATGTCGAAGACGTTTTGGAGCGCCGTATAGTTGGTGACGTTCTGCTGTGCCGCGCCCAACTGAAGGGTCTGGCTGCGAACCGAGGTTTCGGCGTAGTCGTCTCGCAGGATCTGCACCTTGCCTGCGACCACCCCCCCATCCAGCCCGTAGGCCGGGTCGAACGCCATCGCCTGCATCGTGACCCGTTCTTTGGCGTAACCCGGGGTCGAGGCGTTGGCCACGTTGTTTTGCGTCACCGAAAGCGCCTGGTTGTATGCCGCCAGGGTGTTGGCGGTAGTGAGCAGGGACGCAAGGATATTCGACATGGCAGCCTACCCTCTCACACAAACCAGTCTTCGGCGCGCCATGTTCTCCGGCTCCCCGCCCGCCTGGTAGCCGCCAGTCCGTGCGTCCAGCCAGGAAATCCAGCCCGCGTGATAATCCGCTGCATTTTGTAGCAGCTTGGCCGCCTTGCGGACCGCGAAGTACAGGCGCCGGACCTCCACATGGTCGTCATCCGCTTCGACGGACCGCAGTTTGTCCACGGCGGCACCGAGCAAGCCGGCACAGGACTCCAGAGCTTCCGGTGTGGGACTCACCAGGAGCCCGCAGACCTGCTCTGCCATCTCGCGTCCGGCGACTAGATCCGGGGTGGCACCGCCAGCCATCCTAACTCACTCCGCAAGCCACCGCTTCCGATACCATGGCGTGGCTCGTCGCCGCCGAATCCGGCTGATAGTTTCCGCTCTGATACTGCGCCGCTAGCGCCTGCACCTTCGCCTCCCGGCTGGAACCGGACGCCGATAGAGCCTGGGACAACTGTCCCAACGCGCCGGATAGCTCCACCCGATCTCCACTCGCGCTGCCGGAGCCGGTCGCCTTGCTTCCACTGCTATGTTCGGACCGTTGCGTCTCGGCCGCGCGTGCGGTATCCGCCTGGTTGGCCCCCGTTAGATTTCGATCGTATATTTTCATGCTGTTGCGCCACCTTGGCTGAATGTCATATCGGCCGGTTCGGCGCGGTTCTTTAGCTCATATTCCAGAAATTTCTAATTTCCCCGCTAAAGTTTCCTTATGGTCTGCCGATAGCTGGTGTGACGCAATCATGGACGACAGACCCCTTCGCGAGGCGAGCGAACTGGCGAGCCTGGTCAGGCTGGCCGAAAACGTCGGCGTCGAGGAGTGGCGAAAGCTGCTCATTGGCGACAGCCACGCGATGCGCCAGGTCTGCCACCTGATCCGGATGGTCGCGTCCCGGCGCGCTACCGTGCTGATCACCGGCGAGACGGGCACCGGCAAGGAAATGGCGGCGCGAGCTCTGCACCAGGCGAGCAGCCGCCGCAACACCCGGCTGGTGGCCGTGAACTGCAGCGCCCTGCCCGACAACCTGCTCGAAGCCGAGCTCTTCGGACACGTCCGCGGAGCCTTCACCGGAGCCGTACAGAACCGCGTAGGAAGGTTCGAAGAAGCCAATGGCGGCACCCTCTTCCTGGACGAAATCGGTGACCTGCCTTTCGACCTGCAGGCCAAACTGCTTCGCGTCCTGCAGGAGCGCGAGTTCCAGCGGCTCGGCAGTTCGGAGACAGTGCGTGTCGATGTCCGGGTCGTGGCCGCCACTAATTGCGACCTGCCGCAGCGAGTCGCCCACGGCAAGTTCCGCGAAGACCTTTATTACCGAATCAACGTGGTTCCCCTTCATCTGCCGCCCCTGCGCGAGCGGCTGGACGACATCCCCCTGCTGGCGGAGCACCTGGTGGAAAAAATCTGCCGCATGGAGGATCTCCCGGTGAAGCGCGTGTCACCGGATACCCATCGTAGGCTTTCGGCCTACCACTGGCCTGGCAACGTCCGCCAACTGGAAAATGCCGTCGAAATGGCCGTGGCGATGAGCGGACCCCGCCCCCTGCTTACCGCCGAAGACTTCCCTCTTCCGGCGATGCCTGCATCCGGCGCGCCGGCAACCGGCGCCGCGCCAGTGGTCGCCCTCCCCGATGGAGGCCTGGACTACGAGCGGACGTTGGCACTCATCGAGCGCAGCATTCTCGAGCAGGCGCTACAGAAGACCGGCGGCAACAAGAAAGCTGCCGCCGAAATGCTGGGGCTGAAGCGCACCACGCTTTCCGCCAAGGTTCGCAGCCTGGAATCGATCGCCTGCAACTGAGGAGCGGCTTACCAAAGGTAATCTTTGGCGATCTCGCGCTTGTCGTAGCCGTCGAGTACGTGGACCACGCGGATCTTCTTCAGCGACACCGGCGAAAGCTGGCCGATCGGGATATAGATGATGGTGCGGCCGACGCGCGAGGCGACGGTTTTAAAGATGGTCCGCGGCGGCTTGGCGGCCACGTAGACCACGTAGTGGTGAATCGAATAGTCGAGCGCCGCCAGCAGTAGCCGCTCGGACTTTGATTCGGCGAATTCGTAGTCGGCGTCCTGCCAGACGTCGTACATGCGGCGCGGCGGCAGGCTCATCAGAAAGCCGCCGTACTCGGCGCGCCCGATGCCCGGCCCGACCAGGTTGTCGAAAGGGAAGGTGGAATAGAACGCCATGTCCGATTCGTTCTGGTTCTCGCCGAGCCAGGTGGTCATGTAGGGGTAGCGATTGTCGCGATCCTCGTCGAAAATCACCACAACCGACCCGACTTCGCCGTGGATCTTCTGGAATTGCCGTACGTACATGCGGCCCTCGTACCACTTGCGAATGGTCTCGCGCATGTCGATGCCGTCGAGAATCGACGTAGTGAACGGCTCCACCCGCACGCGCTCCTCGGATAGGATGCTCTTGCCCTTGTTTTTGAGGAAGCGGCCGTAGTCTTCGATGACCAGATCCTCCGGCGGATAGGAGCAGATGCTGCGCGCCATCCAGCTGGCTGGCCCACTCGCCGGGGATCTTCTCCTTCTTGCGCGGCTTCAGGCCGCACGGCAGCAGGCGTCGCTTGGTGCTGGGGAGCCGCCGGCGCAGGCGGATGCGGCGCGTATCGATCCACACTTCGTCGCCCGAGATCCGGACCGTGAGGACGTCGGCGTCGGTGCGCTGCGGCGGATAGTGGCCGGCCGCCTCCCAGACGTCCCAGGCGTAGTTGTCGTCGGCGATGCCGCGCGCCGCCACGGTGAGGTCGAAGATGCCGGCGGTAAGATCGCTGGGCGGCCAGCGCCAGGTTGCGGGTGTAGCGAGCCAGCAGGCGGCGCTGCCAGTGGGCGATGCGCTCGCCGGTATTGACGCCTCGTATTCCTTTTCCGCCTCACGGAAGACCGCCAGCTGGGCGTGGCGACGGTCGATCAGGTTGGCATCGGTCGGCAGGGGCCGGAACTGTTCGTAGCGCCATTGCAGGGCGGGGTACTCGGCGGTGATTTCGCCCAGCGATTCCGGGTGGGGGTTGAATAGCTCCACGCCTTCGCGTTCGGTCCGTCCGTTCGGGGGCGCCTGCGGCTCTTCCATCGCATCGAGCAGCGGATCGAGCAGGTTGAGCGAAATCACCATCAGAACGGAGGCCTGCGGATCGGCTCCCTGCAGCTTCCAGGCGATCCCGGCGGCGTGTTGAGCGATCTCCTCGGTCCGCGGCTGAGGGTAGACGCGGTAGGCCTCGATGTAGCGGTCGAGGCCGATGTGCCGGATGGCGTACGAGTCGGGGTACGTATCCTTCAGGTGCGGGCGCAGCCCCGCCTCGGGATCGGCAAATACAATTTCGGCGCCGACCTCGACCGCCGTGCGCATGGCTTCGGTGAAGGGATCGGCCGGCTCCACCGGAACGTAGATCGCTTCGTCTTCGCCACCCGCCTCGTCCGGGTAGAAGATCAGCGAGATTTCCGGAAGCCGGCCGACCGCCCGCGTCCACGCCGGCTGCAGCGTGGCGGGCAGTTCCAGCGCTACTACTTGCGGACGTGCTTCGCAGGATGGCGCGCCGCACCTCGATGGCAAACTCCAGCCGCCCAGGGACCACCGGAAAGTACGTGAACCGGCCGCGCGCGAGGCTTGCCGGATCAGGAATCGGTTGGTCGATTTCTCCGGGCATAGCGAAATGCCTCTTCTCCCAGGACCTGCACGATGGCGATCTCGAGCGCCTCCATCTCGTGGGTGCGCTGCGTCGCCAGGCTCTTCAGCTTGATGGCGAAACGTGCCACGTTGATGCCGTCGCGCACGGTGTAGCGCTCGTCGGCCGCGTGCGCCAGCTGCAGGAAGTCCGTCACGTAAGTGAGAATCCGGTCCTCGGCGAAGGGCAGATTCTCCCGAAGGATGTGGTACTCCTCGTCGCGCTCGGGGAAGTCGATGAAGATCTGCGGCTGCAGGCGCGAGTGGATGTATTCGGGCAGTTCGAAGGTGGAGGCATCGTCGTTCATGGTGGCCACCATGCGGAACTGCGGGTGGGCCTTGATCTTGATGCCGGCCACGATGGACTCCACGTAGCGGCGGTTATCGAGCAGCGGCGCAAGGCTCGCCCAGCTCTTCTCGCTCATGCGGTTGCCTTCGTCGAGAATGGCGATGCCCCCGCGGATCATGGCCGTGACCAGTGGCGAGGCTACGTAGCGCAAGCTGCCGGCGCCTTCGATGACCGGCGTGATCAGAAGATCTTCCGGGCGGGTATCGAGCGTGGCCTGCAGGATGTAAACCTCGCGTCCCATACGCTTGCCGGCAGCGTATGCCAGGGTCGTCTTGCCGACTCCCGGTTTGCCGAGCAGCCGGGGATTCATCGGCAGGTCCTGTTCGTTGACGACCATCCATGCGGCCAATAACTGGCGCATCAGTTCGTCCTGTCCGACCCATTGGACCGCGAGTTCGTCGGGATGGGCCAGATGCAGCGCGACGCCTTCGATTTCAACCGTCATGTTCTCTCTTCATTATCGGGTACGGACGGCCCTAATCGGCCGACCGTCAAAGGATAACGCGGAAAGACGGCGGTTGGTGTCAAAAACTGCTCATGACGATACGATGCACTTTGACCAGCAGGTCGAGCTCCTGGAGCGGAATGTCGAGGGCGGAGGCGATCTGCTCCGGCGAGTCGCCGCGCCGGTGCATCCGTAGAGCCTGAGACCGTTTGCTGAGGTTCAGCCCCGGGCGTACCGTGCCGGCCCCTGCCGGCTCCCGGCGGAGGTCGTTGAGCTGTCCGCAAAGACCTTCGAGACGTTCCCGCATGGCGTCGAAAGCCGCCTCATTTTCGCGGCGCGATTCATCGGACTTCTTTTCGGCGGCGCCGATCATGGTTCGCGCGCGCAGCAGGACTAAATAACTGAGGGCGATCGCCCCTAACGCCACCGCGCTAAGGACGGCGAATAGCAGAGCGGGGATCATGCGAGGCTCCTCAGCCGGTCCTGCCGGCTGGCGATTTCCTGAATTCGGACGCCGTAGTTTCCCTCGACGACCACGACTTCCCCGCGGGCGATCAGGCAATGGTTCACCATCACTTCCACATGGTCATTCGCCCCCCGATTCAGCTCCACGATCGAGCCGGTCGTGAGTTTGAGGACGTCCTTCAGGGCCAACTGTGCCTTCCCGAACGAAATACTGACCGGCAGATCGACATCGAGCAGCAGCTCCATGGTCCTCGGGTTGCCGCGGATGGATGTTTCGGCCGGTGGTTCCGGCTCGGGCTCCCGGACCGCCGGCACGGGCACTTCCGCCTGCGGTTCGGGTTCTTTCGCGACCAGTTCCTGTAGTTGCGGGCTGACAGTGAACAGCAGCGGCGCGAGGGTCGCCTCCGGAAGACTGAGCGTGAGCAGACCCCATTGCCGCGCCTCCGCGTCCGGCGGACGCTCTACGCCAGCGTCGCAATTGATTTCGCGTCCGACCCTGGCGCCAATAGCGCGAGCCATCACCGAAAGGGACTGCCCCAGGATCTCGAACCAGGTGCTACGGGCTTCGGCCGGCTCGATGGTTTCGAGACCCGCGGCCCGCAGAGTGAGACCGCCGATGTATTCCCAGGCCGCTTTCGGCGTCCCGATCCAGATGGTTGCCGCGGGAGTCCGCTGAAACGGCTGCTCCCACCACAGGATTTCCGATTCCGCTCCCGGTCCGGCCGATCCGCCGACCTCTTCGAGAGGTCCCGTGGCGCTCCGCCAGCTAGTCTCCGGCCGCTGATCGGCCATGGATTCGAGGGTTTGCGCCATGCCCTCGGCCCACCCGTCGATTACGTCCTTTAGCCGGGGCTGCTCATCGAAGGGTAACTGTCTCGGCGAACTGCCGCTCATGCAAGTGCCACTCCCTTCGGACTGGGCCATTGGACCGCGAGATGGCTTCGAAGCCGTAGAATCGCCTGCGACTTCAATTGCGAGATCCGGGACTCATGCAGTTTGACCACCGAGGCGATTTCCCGTAGCGTCAGTTCCTCTTTGTAGTACAGGCTAAGAACAGTTCGCTCGATGGCCGGGATGCCATCCATGCCCTCAGCCAACAGGCGCTCCAGTTCGGAGCGCTCCAAAATCGCCGAAGGCAGGGTCTCGCTTTCGTCGGGCAGGTAGTGCAGAAGGTCGCGGCCCTGCTCAGTCCCGCAATACTCCAGGCTCGCCACATTCAGGCCGCGGATCTCGACCAGCCACTCGTGGTATTCCTCGAGCGAAATACCGAGTTCGGCCGCGATCTCCTCTTCTGAAGGGGAGCGCTGTACTCGCTGTTCGAGCACCGCTATCGCGGCCTCGATCTGTTTCGACTGCCGCCGCTTCTGCCGGGGCGCCCAATCGAGCCCGCGCAAGCTATCGAGGATCGCGCCCCGAATTTTGTACTCCGCGTATGTCTTCAGCTTCACGTTGTGGCCGGGGTCGAAGTTGTCGATAGCGGAGATCAGGCCGATCACCCCGGTCGACACCAGGTCCTCCAGGCTGACGCTTTCGGGTAGACGCTCCTGGATGCGGCGCGCGATCAGGCGCACCTGTGACAGGTGCTCCAGGATCAGTTGCTCCCGTTCTGCTTCGGTCATTTCTGCTTGCGCCACATATCGGTACATATCCTTGCCCCGTTCATCCGGTAGCCCGCCTACGCTGCCGTCCGGGCCGCAGCGGCCTGCCCGGAAAGCACCAGTTCCACCAGCCGGCCCCGGCTGGCGGTTTCGAGATCCTCAGGAATCCTTTGTCCCGTCGCGAAGAAGGAAAGAGGTTTGGCGGAGCGCACCACTTCCGCCAGAATGGGCCCGAAGGAGCCGGTTTCATCCAGCTTGGTGAAGACCAGCCGTTGCGGACCGAAGGCGTCGAATGCCTGCGCCACTCGCGTGATGTCGCCAGACTTCATCGAGGCAGGCAGCACCAATTGCGTATCGATATCAGTGCGGCTCGACAGGAACCGTGCCAGCGGACCTGCCACATCCATGTCTCCGAAGCTGAAGCCCGGAGTGTCGATCAGGATCAGGTCTTTGCTGCGGCTCTCCTCGATGGCTTGCGCGAGCCCGGAGAGAGTCTCCAGCACCTGGAATCCAACGCCGAGAATGGCGGCATAGGACCGAAGCTGATCGGCGGCCGCCACCCGGTAGGTATCCATCGAGAGCAGCAGCACGGGGCGACGAGCGGCGAGACCGTAGTTGACCGCCAGCTTCACCAGCGTGGTGGTCTTGCCGCTTCCCGGTGGCCCGACCAACGCCGCAATGCGGGGGCGCGATTCCCCGCGGCCCAGGACCGGCTGCACCGCGATGCGCGATTCCAGCTCTTCGGCCACGGCTTTCCGTAATTCCGTGGGTTGCGGCGTGGGGGCGCGGCGCTCGGCCGCTTGCACGATCTCCCGCGCCAGCTCCGAAGGAATTTCGGACGCGATCAGGGCCCCATAGACGTCCGGAAGATCGGGAGACGCTCCCATCCACGAGGCTGGCGGAAGGGCGGTCCGCAGCAGCGTCCGGCGCATGCCTTCGAGCTCCCGCTTCAGGTCGCCGACCTCGGCCGTCAGCCGGTCGGACGCGGGTGCGGACATGGAGGCGAGCGCTCCGAAGCCGGCCGGCGCATCGCCGGGAGCCTCGGTGGCGAACACCACTTCGTACTCGCCGAGATGGCGGGTCTCCGCCGGCGCCTTCCGGCTGTTCACCAGGATCGCGTCCGCGCCGAGCTCCTGACTCGCCTGCGCCATGGCATCTTCCACGGTTCGACTGAAATACGATTTGATTCTCATCGCCTTGTCCGCTTTGGCACGTGATATTGATCGTCGGAATCGGTCGTTTGCTGTAGAGCCGTCTCTCCGCTAGGAAATCGTTCCCATCGACTGCACCCGCAGCCCCGCGGGAATCTCGTTGTGCGCCAGGAAGAACAGGTTCGGCAATACCGGTTCCACGATCTGCCGCAGGAAGTAACGCGCGCCCGACGAGGTGATCGCCACCACCGGTGTCTCGGGCGACGGCACCCGCGTTGCGATCCGGTTCAACAGGTCGCGAATGGTCTGCGGAGGGAGTGTGAGGTGGCTGTTCTGCTCACCGTGCTCTACGGCCCGCTCCACCATTTGCTCGAGCGCGGGATCGAGGAACCACGTCGGCAGCTCCCCGGCGCGGTTCAGGTACGGCTTCACCACCGCGCGGCGCATCGCCTGCCGCACGTACTCGGTCAGGAGCACGGGATTGCGGGTCGACGTGGCGGCCTCGCTCAGGGATTCCAGGATCGAAACCGCGTCGCGGATCGAGACGCGTTCGCGCAAGAGGTTCTGCAGTACGCGCTGCACGGTGGCGAGCGGCAGCAGCTTGGGCACCAGGTCCTCGACCACCTTCGAATGCTCCACGCCGACCCGGTCCAGCATCCGCTTGGCGTCCTGCCGGGAGAAGAGTTCGTGAGCGTGGCGGCGAATGAGCTCGGAAAGGTGCGTGCCGAGAACGCTCACCGGGTCGACCACCGTGCAGCCCGAGTGCCGGGCTCGCTCCGCGCGTTCGGCCGGAACCCAGACGGCCTTCATTCCGAAGGCGGGTTCCCGCGTAGCCTGCCCTTCGATCGCCGGCTCCGCGCCTCCCGTGGGGATGGCCAGTTCGCAGCCCTGGGGCAGTTCGTAGCGGGAAATCTCCACGCCTTTGAGCGAGATCACGTATTCGCGACCGCGCAGTGACAGGTTGTCGGTGACGCGCACCGGCGGCAGCAGGTAGCCGAGATCGGTTGCCAGTTGGCGGCGGATAGCGGAGATCCGGCGCAGCAGCGGCGAATCCTGCCCGCCCTCCACCAGGTTCACCAGCCCCAGGCCCACCTCGATGGCGAGCGGCTCGACTCGCATCAGCGATTCCAGATTTTCTTTCGGGGCTGCTGGCTTGCCTTCAGCCGCGGCATCTTTCCCCGCCGTCGCCGATTCGCCTTTTCGCAAGTTCCATCCGGCCACGCCGGCGATGCCGCCCATCAGCAGAAACGGCACCTTGGGCATCGAAGGCAGCAACGCCAGCGCGCAAAGCACGCCGGCCCCCAGCAGAAGGGGCGGCGAACTGCCGAAGATCTGGGTGCGGAATTCCGACCCCAATCGTGCGTCCGAGCTCGCCCGCGTGACGATCAAACCGCCGGAGATCGAGATCATCAGCGCCGGGATCACGGTGACCAGCCCGTCGCCGATGGTCAGCACCGTATAGGTCTGCAGGGCCTTCATGAAGTCCATGCCGTGCTGCAGGACGCCGATCAGGAAGCCCGCAATGATATTGATCGAGGTGATCAGGATGCTTGCCACCGCGTCGCGCTGCGTAAAGCGCGAGGCGCCGTCCATCGCCCCGTAGAATTCAGCTTCGGTCGAGAGCTGCTTGCGGCGGCGCTTGGCTTCGGTCTCGTCGATCAGGCCCCCGTTGAGGTCGGAATCGATCGACATCTGCTTGCCGGGCAGGGCGTCGAGGGTGAACCGCGCGGTGACCTCGGAGATGCGCACCGCACCGTGATTGATCACTACGTACTGGATAGCGATCAGCACCAGGAAGATCACGGTGCCGATCACGTAGTTCCCGCCTACGACGAAGCTGCCGAACGCTCCGATGACCTCACCCGCAGCCGAAGTTCCCGTGTTGCCGTTAAGCAGAATGAGTCGGGAAGAGGAGATGTTGAGCGCCAGGCGGAACAGTGTGAGGAGCAGCAGTGTGGTGGGGAACGATGTGAACTCCACCGGCCGTATCAGGTACAGCGAAACCATCAGGACCGTCACCGAGATCAGAATGTCGGCGGCGATCAGCAAGTCCAGCACGAAGCCGGGCAGCGGGGTCATCAGTGCGACCACGATGCCCAGCACTGCCAGCGGTACGGCGAACTCGCCCAGGGTCTTGAGGGGCAGTACCTGCAGCCATTTCGACAGGCCGGGCGCCGCCAGAGCTTTTGAGGGTGTCATCGGGCTAACCCGGCAGCCTCCCGTTCATGAGTTTGAAAATGTAGGCCAGGATTTCGGCGACCGCGCGGTAGAGATGCGCCGGAATCTCCTGCCCCACATCTGCCGACTGGTAGAGCGCCCGCGCCAGCGGCGGGTTCTCGATAATCGGAACGCCGTGGTCGATCGCCTTCTGTCGAATGCGCAGGGCCAGGTAGTTCTTGCCTTTGGCGACCACCGTCGGTGCCGCCATCGACTCCAACTGGTAGCGGATGGCCACGGCGTAATGGGTGGGATTGACGATGACGGCGGTAGCCTTGGGAACTTCCTTCATCATCTGCCGCCGCGCGCGGTCGCGCTGCAGCCGGCGAATCCGCGCTTTCATCTGCGGATTGCCCTCCTGGTCTTTGACTTCTTCCTTGATATCCTGCTTGCTCATGCGCAGGTCCTGCTTGTGGCGCCGCAACTGGCGGAACAGATCCACCGAACCGAACACCACGAACAGGCCCGCCGCCTTCCAGAACAGCTCCATCAGGGAAGAGCCGAGACGTGCGACACCCGCATCCACGCTCTCGAGCGGCAGTACCAGAAAGTCGTTCCACTTCTCGCTCGCTACCGCGTAGACCGCCCACAGAAACAGGGGCAGCAGGATCACCGCCTGAATCAGCGAGGGCAGGTTCTGTTTCGGAAGGTCTCGCAATTTCGAGATGGGGTTGAAGCGGGCGGCATCGGGCGCCAGTTTCTTGAGACTGAAGCCGAAGCGCGTGGTCACCAGCCGGAATGCGAGCGTCGCCACCACCACTGCGATGCCGGCGAGCGCCAGCGGCAGCAAGTGGTGCCAGAAGATCTGCCAGGCGAGAGCGGAAATGTCGGCCGCGCCGATCTCCTTGCGGAACGCCGTGGCCAGGAGCAGCCGGGCGGTGAGCCGGAACTCCCGCATCCAGGAGGCTCCGCCCGCCCCGAGCAGCATCAGCAGCATCAGGAATTGCAGGGCCGCCACGAACTCCTTGGCTTGCGGAAACTGCCCTTCCGTGCGCGCCTTTTCGAGCCGTCGTTGTGTCGGCTCCTCGGTCTTTCCCGAGTGATCCGCCATGATCCGTCATATCCCCAGGGCCTTGTGCATCGCGCCCCAGGCCTCCCCGGTAAACTGCATCGCGATGCGCGGAAACAGAGTGGCCACGATACTCAGTACCGCCAGCGCGATCAGCATCTTGACGGGAAATGCGAGTGTGACCAGTTGCAACTGCGCGTTGAGCCGTCCGAGCAGTGCCAGCGCCACATCCACCAGCATCAGCAGGGCGACTATCGGAAACGCCATCCGGATGCCGACGGAGAACAGTCCGGCGCCCAGCCGGATGACGCTCTCCGCCTGTCCCGGTCCGGGGCGATATCCGCCCGGTGGCACCTTAGATAACGTTTCGGCAAATAGCCGGAGAATTTGCCGGTCGAGTCCGAGAGCGAAAAACAACATGCCGCCCATCAATTGGGCGAACACCAGCAACACGCCCGAATCGGCGTCGGTATTCGGATCGATCGTGGAGGCGTATGCATAGCCGGCCTGCAATCCGAGAATCTGCGCCGCCAGCTGGAAGATTTCGAGCACGATCGCCACCGGTACGCCGATCGCGATCCCGACGGCTGCTTCCGCCACTACCCAGCCGGCAATCATCATCGGATCGGAAGTGGGTTCCACTACCGGCCAGCGTGCGAACAACGCCAAAGTGAACCCTGCCGCCAGGGCCGCCCGCGCGCCATCGGCGGTGCCCCTCATGCCGGGAAGCGGCACGAAGATCAGGGCTCCACCGACGCGAACCAGCACCAGTAGGAAGCTATAGAGCAGCCCGATCGAAAGGTGGATCTCACCGGGCATAGCGCGTCAGGTCCCCAAGCAATCCGACCGTGTAGGTCATGGTTCGTTGCAGCATCCAGGGCATCAGCAGCAGGAAGCCGCCGAGGAACGCCACCAGCCGCGGAATCGAGCTGAACGCGTTGTCCTGGATGGAGGTCGCGATCTGCACCAGGCTGGTCACGATGCCCACGGCGAAGCCGATCGCCAGCAGCGGCGCGGCCAGCCAGAAGGCCGCCATCAGGGCGTCGCGGATGATCTGCACTACCGAATCGGGAGTCATACGTAGAAGCTCTTCATCAGCGATCCGACCACCAGGTTCCAGCCGTCCACCAGCACGAAGAGCAGGATCTTGAAGGGCGCTGAAATCATGATCGGCGGCAATTGGACCATGCCCACCGAGAGCGTGACCGAGGCCACCACCAGGTCGATCACCAGGAACGGCAGGAACAGCACGGCGCCGATCTGAAAGCCGGTCTTCAGCTCTGAAAGGATGTAAGCGGGGATCAGCACGCGAAGGTCGAGATCCGCCGGAGTGCGCGGCGCCGGCAGCCGCGACAGCTCCACGAACAGTTTGATATCCTTCTCCCGCGCGAACCGCACCAGGAACGTGCGCAATGGCTTGGCCGCTGCGTCGGCCGCCTGCTGGCCGGTGATCTGCCCGTTTTCGAGCGGCTCCCAGCCCTCGTGATACATGTCGATGGCGACCGGCTGCATGATGACGATGGTCAGGAACATCGCCAGCCCCAGCAGCACCTGGTTGGAGGGCGCCGTCTGCGTCCCCAGCGCCTGCCGCAGAAAGTGGAGCACTACAGTGATCCGCAGAAACGGCGTCACGCACATCACCGCCGCCGGCAGCAGCGTCATCAGGGTCAGAAGGATGACGACCTGCATCGGGACGCTCAGCCCCGCGCCGTTTTTCGAGGCGGAAATTCCGAACATCGAGAACGGCCCGGCGTCCGGAGCCGCTATCGCCGGAACCGCTCCGAGAAAGAAGAGTCCGATGAGCACCTTCACGCGCGGCCGCCCGATTGGGGTTCGGCCTCGCGCCAGGGTATCGATTCCAAGACCGCGCTCCCGGCCGGAGAACATGCCACCAGCAGCAGTTTTTGGCCGAACCGGACCACGTGGAGGCTATGCTGCGGCGCGAGCGACTGCCGCTCCAGGCATTCCATACGACGTCCGGCTCCCCGCCGTGCGGGCACTACAGCCGCAAACCCGTGACGGCGGAGCCACCATAAGCTGCCTCCCAGGAGGCCGAGAACCGCAGCCACGGCCGCGATCTGCGAAACGAGTTCCATTCGCTACACCGCTCCTTCAGATTTCGTCGCGGAAGTCGGTGATCCGTACGCCGAGCGTGTTTTCGATCACCACGATTTCACCGGAGCCGCACAGCACGCCGCCGATGTAAATATCGATGTTTTCGCCGGCCGATCTCCCGGTGCGGATGACGCCGCCCTCTTCGAGCCGCAGCACCTCGCGGGTAGTCATGATGCGCCGGTCGAGTTCGACTTCGATCTCGACCGGCACTTCGGCCAGCGTTGCAATTTCTTCCTGAGGAGTCATCGGCGGTTTAACGGATTAAGTTGATAGTGTCCTGGCTGAGCGTGTCCGCCGTGGTCACCACCCGGGAATTCGCTTCGTAACCCCGCTGGTACACGATCAGGTTCGTAAACTCGCGGGCAATGTCCACGGTGGAGGCTTCGATCGACCCGCCGACGATCGTGCCGCGGCCGCCTGTGCCGGGAGTGCCGATCGAGGGCGTGGCCGTGCGCGCGCTCAACTGAAAGTTGTTATTGCCTTCGGCGATCAGCGTATCGGCGTTGCGGATCGAGGCCAGCGCCACCTGCCCCACCACCACCTGGTTGCCGTCGGAGTACTCCGCCAGGATCTGGCCGCCGTCGGCCAGGCCGACGTGCACCAATTGCGCCGC
Source organism: Terriglobia bacterium (assembly GCA_963796675.1). GTDB lineage: Bacteria > Acidobacteriota > Terriglobia > Bryobacterales > Bryobacteraceae > CAWCDJ01. The sequence goes on along the minus strand of CAWCMS010000001.1, from coordinate 307,981 downwards.
CGGCGAGCCGTTCTGCGAGTTGGCGGATGGCGCCGAAGCCTCGCCGTATTGCGTGATCCGTCCGGCGTTGCTCGTGTTGTAAAGGCCCCAGGACAGGTTCATATCCGAGGCTCCATCCGCGAGTCCGGGAATGCCGAAGGCGATCGGCGAGCCCGCGGCCGGATCGGTCAGGTTCCCGCTGCTATCGAAGGTCAGAGTTCCGCTCGCTCCGGAGACTTCGAAGGGCGTGCCGGCGGTGCCGCCGCTCACATCCTCGCCCGGGATCGTCACGTCGTAGCTCCACTGATTCGCATCAGTTTTCTGGAAATTGACGGTCAGCACGTGTGAGGTGCCCAGGCTGTCGTAGACAGTGATCGGGGTGGAGAACGCGGACGTGGAATCGGCTGCGGCCGAGGAGTTCAGATTAAGGTCGAGAGTGAACTGCGTGGTGGACTGGGGCGCCTTCAGCGAACCCACCGGCACCACGATGTTACCGACCGGGCCGTTGGTATCGACGGCGCCGGTGCTGGGATCGATGGTGGTCCAGCCCTGTACGGCCTCGCCGGTATCGGTCAACAGGTTGCCGGCCTTGTCCGTCTGGAAGTTGCCGGCCCGCGTATAGAGCGTGTTGCCCGCATTATCCTTGATGACGAAGAAGCCGTCGCCCTGGATCGCGGCATCGAGCAGGCCGGACGTTGTCTGGATCGCGCCCTGGGTGAACTGCCGGACGGTGAGCGGCTGCCCGGTCCCGAAACCCACCTGGGTTTCGCCGAGACCGGCGCCCAGCGACTGGGTCACCAGGTCGCGGAAGACCACCTCGCTTGTCTTGAAGCCCGGCGTATTGAGATTGGCCAGGTTGTTTCCCACCACGTCGATGGCGGTGGACGTGGCGCTGAGTGCGGAGAGTGCTGTCGAAAAGGACGTGAACATTCGTTTGCTCCTTCAGGATTGGGAAACTGTACTGTCGGTGGTGCTGCTACTGCTGCTGACGCCCATGGCCGACATAATGCTTTCTACGTCTGTGCGGAGGGCGGTGATATCACCGCCGGTGTTGATGGATTGCTCGAGCTGCTGGAATTGCGCCAACTGCGTGATGAACTGAGTCCCATCAGCCGGGTTGAGCGGATCCTGGTTTTGCAGCTGCGCGACCAGCAGTTGCAGGAACATGTTCTTATCCACATCCGTGCTGCTCGACGTGGTCGAGCTCGAGCTGCCGTCCGAGGAGGTGGAAGGAGTAGTGGCGGCGCTGTTGACCATGGTGATCATCTGGTTTCGATCTCCTTAGGTGTCGCTGACCGTGGAAGCGATCAACTGGTCGATATAGGACTGCGGATAGCCGTGTGTATAAAAGGCAGCCACCAGTCCCGCGTTGACCGTCTTTCCATTGGGCAATTCGACCATCTCGTTGGGTTGCTGCTGGCCGAAACTGCCTCCCGAGGCGAGTTCATTGCTCTGGACCACCGTGCCCCCGAGCATCTGCGCGACCTTTTCGGCGGTTTGCGAGGTGGCGAAGTAGATCGGATTGAAAGAATAGGTTCCGGCAGGCCCCACGCCGGTCGGGCTTGTGACCCAGGGATTGTCGCCAAACACCGACTGGGCTGTCGGAGCGTTATTGGTCTGCGCCGGTGTGGGCGTTTCGGGGGTTGGGACGCTGTTGAACAGCTTGCGGAAATCGGCCGCGGCGTCGCTATCCGCGGTCGTGGACGTCGCGGTTGTTGACGACGTGGCGGCAGCCGCGCCGTCGGTATCTGTGGACGTCGTCCCGGTGGATGACTGGCTCGATTGCGGCGTCCGGCGGTGCGTCAGTTGTGCCGACGCATGCGACGGCACGCTCAGGCTTGTGGTGACAGAAACCATGCGAATTCCTTTCTCTTGGTCTTCAATTCGGAAACCTCTTCGGGCGTCTGGTGACGCTGTGGATGCTGTTGCTGCTGCTGGTTGCCTTGCTGCTGCTCGCCGGAGTTCCGGCTCCCTTGCTCGCTGTCTCCGGAGCCGCCCGCGGAGGCCTGTTGGAGATCCCTCCGGTCGATGCCCGGGGCTGATAAGGAATCGTGCGGCAGCGCCTCGGCGCGAAAACCGGTCTGTTCGAGCCGGGAGGAGAGAGTTGGCAGATTCTCGCGGAGGTCGGCGGCGAGCTGCGTATCCGGCGTTCGCACCGCGATGCGCACTTCTCCGGCGCGCTCGGTGAGTCTCACTTCCACTTTCTGGTCGGCTCCGCTGACCTCCAGGCGCAGGTCGTGTACGGCGGCCGGTTTGACCTCCGTAACTGGCGCCGGCGTGACCGGGTGCGGCACGGGATTGGCATCGGCGCGGGCGGAGGTCCCGGAAGGCTGCGATGCCGCGGGCGAAGCCCCTGCACTCTGTACGGTTTGCTGTACCACCGGCTGCGTTTCGACGGCCGCAGCCTGCCGCTGTTGCTGTTGCTGCTGCTGCGACGGCTGACGATCGGTATTGCGGTCTTCTTGCTTCGGCTGTGCTTGCGTAGCGGCCGTTGTTTCCTGGCTGCCGGCGGGAACTGTGTCCCGGCGCTGGATTTCCCGGGGAGAATCGGCGGAAGGCGAGGTCGCCGGTGTAGAGGAAGGGGGGAGCGCCTTCGCCGTCGCCGCGGGTTTTTCTGCCGTTTCGAGCGGCACGAGTCGCGCACGAAATGCGACGATCGATGCGCCGGCAGCGCTCACGGCGTCGCCGGCCTGGACCATCGCAGGAGCCCGGTCATCGATGGAGCGAACGGCTGGCTCGACGGAAGTGGCATCGGAGTCCGGCTCCGCCTGCGGGTGGACCTGTCTCGCCGGGCCTGGTGCGGCCCCGTTTGGAGTTGCCTGCGTTGCCGCCGCTTTCGATCCGTTCTTGCCTGGCGCCGCCGGATCGCTTTTCGATGATTCGTTTGCCGAGCCGGAGGCGGTTGGCAAAGTCTCCGGCATCGGTACGGCGCTTGGCACGGGAGCGATGAGCGCCGAGGTCGCCGCCGGATCCGTAAGCGGCGACGCCGCTGCAGTTACCGGCTCCTCCGCCTTTCCTGCCTTTTTCGTTCCGTTCGGGCTTCCCGTGTCTGCCTTCCCCGGCTTTTCGGTTTCCGGCCTGTCGGCCGCAACCGGACCTTCGGCGATGGCCGCCTTCTCCACCGTCTTCTTCGTTCCCCATCCGGGTGTCGCCGCGATCCTTTGGGGACTCCCGGAAGCGTGCGGGGCCGTGGTCACCACCGCCGGAGTCACTTCCAATGCCGCCGGTAGCGTTGCTTTTGGGGCCTTGGGCTCCGTGGTGGGAGGGACGGGCGTAGAGGAAGGCGCGGTGGCCGCGGCCATCCAAGCCGGAACAGCGTTCTCCGATGTGGCCTTTGCCTTGGTCTTGCTGGAATCGGCCTTCTCATCCGGCGCGCTCGGTACTTTCGCGGTGGATTCCTTGGCGCTTTTGGGCGTCTCGGGGTTCCAGCTTCCCGCGTCCGGCTGCGCGTTTTCGAGCAGCTTCTCCATTACGGAAGTAAAGGTCGCGTCGCCGGATGTCTCCGTCTCCTGCGCCGGAGTCTCGGATTGGCTGGCGGCAGCCGCGTTGAGAAGCGCGCTCGAGAACGCGGCGAGGATCGATGCCAACGGCGACAGTGCGGTCACGCCGGACCATTTTGCAGATCCGAGGCCAATCGCTCCGGCCAAAAGTTTCAATCGGTTGCGCGGATGGAGCGCGTCGAGAAATTGGCAGCATCGCGAATCGCGCCAAAAAAATGCCGCGCGAGAAGCCCTGCCTTCCGTTCTCATCGGTGGCAGTTTGCGGATTTTGAATCAGTTGCACATGTGCCGCGGCTTGGTCCGCCGCGTGCTCTTCGTCTTCTGCCATGGATCCGCTGATTGCCATCGCGGCGAGCGGCATGCGATCGCGCATGGAATCGCTCGATCTGCTCGCCAACAACATAGCCAACGCCTCCACCGGCGGCTACAAGGCCGACCGCGAGTTCTACAGCCTTTATCTAGCGCCCGAGGCTCAGGACCCTGCCGATTCCGCAGTCATGCCCGTCATCGAAAAGCCTTGGACCGACTACTCGCAGGGCGTGGTGCAGAACACCGGCAATGCGCTCGACGTGGCCCTCACCGGAAAGGGTTTCTTCGCCGTGAACGGTCCCTCCGGCACTCTGTACACGCGCAACGGCAGTTTTGCCCTCGCCCCGGACGGCCGCATGGTCACCCAGGACGGGTACGCCGTGCGGTCGACGACGGGCCAGCCGATCACGCTCGACGGGAATCGCACTATCGAAATCGCGCGCGACGGCAGCGTCAGCCAGGACGGCACTGTAATCGGAAAGCTGCAAGTTGCCGATTTCTCCACTTCGGCGGAAGTCGCCAAGCAGGGGAACAACTACTTCGTAGTCGGTTCGCCGCAAGCGGTCACGGCGTCCGACGCCACGGTAGGGCAGGGAAGACTCGAGTCCTCGAACACCGGGACAGCCGAAGCAGCCGTGCGGCTGGTGAGTGTCATGCGGCAGTTCGAGATGCTGCAGAAGGCGGTCACGATGGGCGCCGATATGGACCGGAAGGCGATTGAGGAAGTGGCCAAGGTATAGCCGCACAAAGAAGGAGATGGAATGATCCGAGCACTTTATAGCGCCGCCAGCGGAATGACGGCGCAGCAGATGAACGTCGATAACATTGCGCACAACCTGGCCAATGCCAACACCGTGGGATTCAAATCGCGGCGCGCGCAGTTTCAGGACCTTATGTATCAGAACGTGGTGCAGCCGGGCACGGCATCCGGTCAACAGACGGTCGTGCCCACGGGACTGCAGACTCGGTCTGGGTACGCGCGCATCGTCGAACGAGATCATCTTCACCCAGGGGAGTTTTTCGGAGACCAGCAACCCCCTCGACCTGGTGATTCAGGGCAACGGCTTCTTCCAGATCCGTAAGCCGACCGGGGAACTGGCGTATACGCGCAACGGCTCGTTTCGTCTCGACCAGAACGGCAGCATTGTCACCAGCGACGGGTACGCGCTCGAGCCGCAGATCACGCTTCCCTCGAGCGTCCAGGGCTTCACCATCGCCACGGATGGCACCGTCAGCTACACGCTGCCCGGACAAACCGCCACGCAGCAGGCGGGGCAGATCCAGTTGGCGAACTTCCAGAATCCGGCCGGGCTCAACAGCCAGGGAGACAGCCTTTACTCGCCCACCGACGCTTCGGGCCAGCCGATCGTGGGCAACCCGGGCGGACAGGAGGGAATGGGGACGATCCTGCAAGGCTACGTCGAGCAATCGAACGTCTCGGTGGTAGACGAGTTCATCAATCTCATCGTGGCTCAGCGCGGCTATGAGGCGAACTCCAAGGTCGTCCAGGCCGCGGACCAGATGTATCAGCAGGTCAATAATCTCGAGCGATGACGCCCCTCGTGCTATTGGCGCTGGCCGGATGCCTGGCAGTGGATCCGGCTTCGGATCACATTTCCGCCGGCGATTTCGCCAAGGCATGGCCGGCGATGGCCTCGCTCGCTCCCGAAACCGACGTCGGCCTCGCTCCCGCGCCCGGAGTGGTCCGGACTTTCAGTCCAGCCGAGTTGCGCCAGTTGGCCGCACGCTTCCAGATTAAAGCGGTGCCGCCGGCCGGTGTGTGTTTCGAGCGTCGCGTCGCGCCGCTAGATCCCGCCGCACTGCAGACGGTCCTCGAACGCGAGTTGCCTGGCTCGCATGTCGAAATCGTGGACTACAGCCGCGCGCCGGTGCCGCAAGGCAGCCTCGAATTCCCGCATACCGGTTTGCGGGCTGCCCCTGGCGGCGCATTCTGGTACGGCTCGGTCCACTACGCGAAGACCCGCCAGTTCGCTATCTGGGTACGGATCAACGCGACGTTTGCCGCCAAGCGCATTGTCGCTGCGACGCCGTTGAGAGCGGGCGAGACTCTTGGCGCCGCGATGTTGATGGAAAAGACAATACCTGAGTTTCCCGCGGATGGGTTTGCCGCCTCGATTGATGAAGTGGCGGGCCAGACGCTGCGCCATTCGGTTGCGGCGGGCGAGGCTATTCGCACAGTCTGGCTGGAACCTCCCAAGCTCGTGATTCGCGGCGAAATCGTGAGTGTGGAGGTGCGCCGCGGCGGAGCGCACTTGAAGCTCGAAGGATTTGCGCAGGCCTCGGGTGCGGCTGGAGAGACCATACCCGTGCTGAATCCTCTCTCGCACCGCACTTTCCGCGCGCGGGTGAAGGGCAAGGGGATCGTTTCCGTGGATGAGGGAAAGTCATGAAACGCGTGATCTGCTGCTTATTGGTCGCGGGCGCGGCATTCGCTGCCCGCAAGAAGGCGCCTCCCAAGCTGTCGTCTCCAATCGACGTCTTCGTGTCGGAGGCGGACGCGCGTGCGGACGACACCTCGAAGCACACGCCGGGCTCGATCTGGAATCCAGCTTCCCGGCTGGCCGACGCCGCACGCGACGTCCGCGCCAGCCAGGTGGACGATCTGCTGACCATCAGGGTGGCCGAACAGGCTTCGGCGGTCACCAGCGGCACCACCAAGACGCAACGCACCTCCAGTTCCAAGAATTCGCTGGCCGCGCTCGCCGGGCTCACCAAGGCCACCGGACCGCTCGCGAATCTCGCCAACATCAGCGGTGATACGCAACTCAACGGGCAGGGAACCACCAGCCGAGTCACCACCTTGAGCACCACAGTGACGGCCCGGGTGGTCCACGTGCTGCAGAATGGCGCCCTCGTAGTGGAGGCCTCGAAAGACATTCAGATCAATTCCGAACGGCAGACGATCACAGTTCGCGGCGTGGTGCGCCCGGCCGATATCGATTCCACCAACAGCGTGATTTCGGACCGTCTGGGCGACCTCGAAGTCCGGGTGAACGGCAAGGGCGTGGTGGGCGATGCCATCCGCCGTCCATTCTTTCTCTACCGCCTGTTGCTCGGTCTGATGCCTTTCTGACATGAGACGCCTTCTTACGTCGTTGCTCATCGCGCTCACTCTGGCGCCCGTCGTGCCGGCAGGGCGCCTCAAAGATCTCGTCTCCATCGAAGGCGTGCGCGAGAACCAGCTCATCGGTTACGGCCTGGTAGTCGGACTCGCGGGCACGGGCGACCGGCGCCAGACCATGTTTTCAGCGCAAAGTCTCACCAACCTGCTGCAGCGCATGGGCGTAGCGGTATCGCCCACCGCGATCCAGGTGGCCAATACGGCGGCAGTGATGGTGACGGCGACGCTGCCCGCCTTCGCCCAGCCCGGCTCGCGCATCGATACTACCGTGGCCGCGGTTGGCGATTGTTCGAACCTGCAGGGCGGGATCCTGGTGCTGACTTCACTGCGCGGCGCCGATGGACAGGTGTACGCGGTGGCGCAGGGCGCCGTTGTCACCGGTGGATTTTCGGGTGGCCATGGCGGCGCGTCGCAGACCGTCAATCATCCCACGGTGGGGCGTGCACCGAATAGCGCCATCGTGGAGCGGCCGGCGCCATCGGTCGAACCGCGCGGAGTGGTCCGATTGCAGTTGCGCCAATCGGACTTCACGACCTCCGCCCGCATCGTGAGCGTAATCAATGCGAAATTCATGGGGACCGAGCCGCTGGCGTCTGCGGAAAATGCCGGCCTGGTGAGGGTCAAGATTCCGGCGGCTTTCGCAGCGAACACCACGGGCTTCATCGCCGAACTGGAGAGCCTCACCGTCGAACCCGACAGCCCCGCGCGAGTAGTGATCAACGAACGGACCGGAACCATCGTGCTCGGCAAGGACGTGCGAATCGCGCCGGTGGCCATCCTGCATGGAAATTTGAGCGTCGAAATCCAGACCACCTACACGGTATCGCAGCCGGGTCCGCTGGCGCCGCAGGGCGCGGCGACCCAGGTGATCCCGCAGACGTCGGTCGCCGCCAAAGAAGAGAAGTCGCGCAGCGTGGTCCTCAAGCAGGGCGCCACCGTCGAGGACCTGGTGCGCGCCATGGCCGCGATCGGCTCAACGCCTCGCGACGTGATCGCAATCCTGCAGAACCTTCGCAGCGCGGGAGCGCTGGAAGCCGAAATCGAGGTGATCTGAGCATGACGGGAATTACGGGCATCAACGTCTCGCCTTCATTGCTTTCTGCGCCCGAGGCCACGGCCAAGACCGGCAAGATTCAGGACGCCGCGCAGCAGTTCGAAGCGCTGCTGATCGGCCAGATGCTCCGCTCGGCCCGGGAGAACGAGGGCGGCTGGCTGGGCAGCGAGGATTCGACTTCGGACAGTGCCACAGAGTTTGCCGAGCAGCAGCTTGCCACGGTGATGGCGAAGAGCGGCGGGCTCGGCCTGGCCACGATGATCGGAAAGGGATTGGCGGCCGCGTCGCAGCCGGCTACTTCGCCCGCTGCAGGAGCATCTCCGCGTTGAGCGCTCCGGCGGGCGTCTCCTCATGCTTGAACATCAGGTAAAGATCGCGGCCGGCGGCGAGCAGTTCGCGTGACCGCACGGCGATCGCGTCCACGTCGTCCTCGCTGTACTCCGGTTTGCGCAGCCGGTAGTAAACGAAATCGGCGGTGATCACTTCCGGCACCTCCAATTTCTCCGATTCGGCCACGCATAGAGAAATATTGTGTTTTCGCAGGACTTCGTAGGTCTCTTCGGTGAGCCAAGAAGGATGCCGGAACTCAAAAGCGTAGCGGATCCCGGAGGGAAGCAGGCCGAGGTAGCCGGAGAGCAGGTCCACGTCCACCTTCATCTGCGGAGGCAGTTGAAACAGCACGGGACCCAGGCGGCGCGAGGTACGCAGCGGGTCGATCATCCGGAAGAACAGCTCGGTGGCTTCTTGGGCGTTCTTGAGCCGCAGGATGTGAGTGATCCGCTGATTCGCTTTCACCGCGAAGACGAAGCCCGCGGGCGTCGCTTCGACCCAGTTCTTCAAGGTGCCCGCGGAAGGCAGGCGGCGGAAGGTGTAATTGATCTCCACCGAGTTCAGCCGCCCGGCATAGTGCTTGAGGAACTGGTTTGCGGGCAGCTTCGCCGGATAGAAGCCGGGTTTCCAGGCCGGGTATGCGAAGCCGGAGGTCCCGGCATAAAGCATCGCCATGGCTTATCATTATCTCTGTCCGGAGGACCGAATGCTGACACACATTCTTGCCGACTGGTTGGTATGCGCGCTGGCGCTATGGCTTGTGGCGCAGATCATCCCCGGGATCGAAGTCCGCGGATTCGGCTCGGCCATGATTGCGACGGTGATCATCGGGCTGGTCAACGCCACCATCGGACCGGTTGTGAAATTTCTCAGTCTGCCGTTCATCTTTCTGACGCTGGGGCTGTTTTTGCTGATTATCAATGCGGCGCTGCTCGGTCTGGCGGCCCTGTTCACCCCGGGGTTCCGGGTGCGAGGCTTTCTCCCGGCGCTGCTCGGCTCGGTCGTCCTTACTTTGCTGACGTCGCTCCTCCGGCATCTCGTCTTCCGCTGATGCATACTCCCGAGACCTCCGAACAGCTTGCTGAAGCCATCGAACGTGCGGCCCGTCACGAGCGCACCATCGCCCTCAGCGGCAACGGCACCAAGAGCCGCATGGCCGGGCCCGTCGGCTATCCCGACGAGTGCATCTCGACCGCGCTCCTGAACCGGGTGCTCGAGTATGAACCGCGCGATCTTACCATCAGCGTGGAGGCAGGACTGCCCTGGCGGGAACTCGAGCGCCTCCTGGCGGCGAACCGCCAGATGGTGCCGCTCGACCCGCCCTTTGCCGACGGCGCCACGGTGGGAGGCGTAGTGGCCTCGAATTCCAGCGGCCCGCGCCGGTGCCTCTATGGAACCGCGCGCGACATGGTGATCGGCATGGAGTTCGCCACGGTGGAGGGCAAGCTCGTGCGCTCGGGCGGCATGGTGGTAAAAAACGTCGCCGGGCTGGATATGGCGAAGCTGATGATCGGTTCGTTCGGCACCCTGGCGGCGATCTCGGTGGTCAACTTCAAGGTGCTCCCGGCGCCCGAGCTCGAACGCAGCTTCCTGCTGAGCTTCCGCGGCTTGACCGACGCTATCGACGCGCGCAATCGAATCCTCGCCTCGGCGCTGCAACCGTCGGCGATCGACCTGCTGAATCCGACGGCTGCGGCGACTCTCGGCAATCGGGCCTGGATGCTGGCGGTCCGGACGAGCGGCAGCGCGGACGTCGTCGAGCGGTACGAGCGCGAACTGGCCGTTCTGGGCGAAGCGCTTGCCTACGACGGCGACGCGGCCCTCGAGCTGTGGCTGCACATCAGCCAATTCACCCCACGCTTCCTCGCCCGTTACGCGAATGGCGCGGTGACGCGGCTCTCATGTACGCTGAAAGAGGTGGGCACCGCGATGGAATCGTTCGAGGGGCCCGCACTGGCGCGCGCCGGTTCCGGCGTTTGTTACGGCTACTTCGAACGGGCCAGCGCTGCCGGAGAGTGGCTGGCCAGGGCGCCGCACGGAGGGAAGGTAGTGCTCGAATTCTCCCCGGAAGACCGGCGCGTGGATTTTGACCTTTGGCCTTCCCCTTCCGGCGACCTGGAACTGATGAAACGGGTGAAGCGACTCTTCGACCCGGGGAGCTATCTGAATCGTGGGCGACTCTACGGCCATATCTGAAGTGCAACATTCCGGACCGAGCCAATTCGATCTCGACCGGTGCGTGCATTGCGGACTGTGTCTGAATGCCTGCCCCACCTACCGCGAGCTGGGGCTGGAGATGGATTCTCCGCGCGGGCGCGTTTACCAGATGGTGCAGGTGGCGAACGGCGCTCCCATTACCCCTTCCTACGTCGAACACATCGGCCTCTGCCTGGCTTGCCGCGGTTGCGAATCGGCATGCCCTTCCGGAGTTCCTTACGGCCGGATGATCGAGGCCGCGCGCGCGCATCTCGAGGAGCATCAGACGCGCGGCCGCGTATCCGCGGGGGTCCGGCAGTTTCTGCTTGGCCGCGTGATCCAGTCGCGAGGCTGGCTGACGGCGGCGGGATCTCTGCTGTATCTCTATGAAGCCAGCGGGGTGAAACGGCTGGTCCGCGCCCTCGGATTCCTCAAGCTGCTGGGTCCCCTGGGAGACCTCGAGCAACTGGCGCCCTCGGCCGAACCGCCATTCTTCTTCAGCCAGATCGGCCGGACGTTCCCAGCCGAGGGCACCCGCCGGCATCGCGTAGCGTTTCTGGCAGGTTGCATTGCCAACGTGGCGTTCGCGCGCCTCAACGAAGCTACCATCCGGGTGCTGCAGCGCAACGGCTGCGAGGTGCTGGTGCCGGAAGGGCAGGGCTGCTGCGGCGCTCTCCACCTTCATGCCGGCATGAAGGCCGAGGCGCAGAACCTGGCGCGCCGAAATATCGACGCCCTGGCCTCCGGCGAATTCGACGCCATCGTCACCAATGCCGCGGGCTGCGGCTCGACCCTCAAGGAATATGGCGAGTTGCTGGCGGATGACGAGGCCTACACCGCCAAGGCCCGTGCCTTCGCCAATCGCATGCGCGACATCACGGAGTTTCTGGCGTCGCTCGAATTGAATCCGCGAATGGGTCCGGTGAACGCCGCCGTTACCTATCAGGATTCGTGCCACCTGGCGCACGGCCAGCGCATTCGCGAGGCTCCCCGTAAACTGCTGTCGGCGATTCCCGGCCTCAAGCTGATCGAGATGCCGGGTGCGGATATCTGCTGCGGCAGCGCGGGGATCTACAACATCGTCCAGAACGAAATGTCATCCGCCATCCTCGCGAGCAAGATGGAGTCGGTCAACTCCACCGGCGCGCAGATCGTGGCCACGGCCAATCCCGGGTGCATGCTGCAGCTCGAATCGGGTGTTCGGCTGCACGGCTCGAAGCAGCGTGTGATGCACGTGGTGGAAGTTCTCGATCTCGCCTATCGCAACGTGCAGCCCTGAGCGTTACTGCGACTGTGATTGCGGCAGTCGGACCTCCTGGTCCTTATACTGCAACTGGTAGAGCTTCCAGTAAATGCCACGTTCGGCCAGCAGTTCCTGATGCGTGCCGGATTCGCGCAGCCGCCCCTTGTGCATCACCAGGATCCGGTCGGCGCGCTGGATGGTGGAAAGCCGGTGCGCGATGATGATCGAGGTCCGCCCTTCGACCATGCGCGCCAGCGCGTCCCGCACGCGGAACTCGGTCTCGGTGTCGACACTCGAAGTGGCTTCGTCGAGGATCAGGTATCGCGGATTATGGGCCAGCGCGCGGGCGAAGCTGATGAGCTGCTTCTGCCCCGTCGAAAGGCCGCTGCCGCGCTCGCGAATCGGGTGTGCGAAACCCTCGGGCAGGGTGCGGATGAAATCCAGCAGGTTCACCTGTTCGGCGGCGGCTTCCACCTGCTCCTCGACAATCGAATCGGTTCCCAGCCGGATGTTCTCGGCGAGCGTGCCGGTGAACAGGTAAGGATCCTGCAGCACCACGCCGAACTGCCGCCGCAGTTCCAGCGGATCGAACAGCCGGATATCCACGCCGCCTACGCGGATGCTCCCCTTCTGCACGTCGTAGAAGCGGAGCAGCAGGCTGATCAGCGTGGTCTTGCCGGCGCCGGTGTGGCCCACCACCGCGATGGTCTCGCCGGGGCGGATGCGAAAGCTGACGTCGCGCAGCACCCAGTCATCGTCTTTGTAGGCGAACCAGACGTGGTCGAACTCGATTTCGGCGATGGCCTTCGGCGCTTCCGTGGGCGCCTCGGGAGCCACCACGCCGGCCGGCGTATCGAGCAGCTTGAAGATGCGCTCGGATGACGCCATGGCGGCTTGCAGGATGTTGTACTTCTCGCTCAGGTCCTGGATCGGCCGGAAGAACCGCAGTCCGTATTGCAGGAACGCCACGATCACGCCCAGCGTGAGGGCGCCGCGATTCCACGCGAAAGCCGCCCAGCGTCAGGATCGCCGCCAGCGCCAGCATGGAAATGAATTCCACCACGGGGTAGAACCAGCCGTAGGCCCAGATGGCATCTTTGTAGGCGTCCATATGCTCGCGGTTGACGCGCATCGAACTCCACCGAGCTGCGGCGCTCCCGGTTGAAGAGCTGCAGCACCACGATGCCGGTGATGTGCTCCTGCAGGTAGGAGTTGATCTTGGCGATGGCCACGCGGATGCGGCGGTAGCTCTGCGTCACCGAGCGGCGGAATAGCGCCGTCACCAGGATCACGAACGGCATGGCCGCCAGCATGATCAGGGTGAGCGCCGGGCTCATATGGAACATGATCGCCAGGATCAGGCTGAGCACCAGAACGTCGCCCAGGATGGTCACCAGGCCGGACGCGAACAGATCGTTCAGCACGTCGACGTCGGTGGTGACGCGGGTGACCAGGCGGCCGACCGGGTTGCGGTCGTAGAAGGCGAGATCCAGCTTTTGGAGGTGCTCCATCAGTTGGCGCCGGAGGTCGAACATCGCCAGTTGCCCGGTGTACTGCATCAGATAAGTCTGGGCGAACTCGGTGACGAAGGTGCCGATGAGGACCCCCAGATAAATCAGGCCGATGCGTGTCAGGCCGGCCCAGGGGTCGTCTGGCAGGATCCGGTCGAAGAGAGTGTGGACGGGGACGTTGGTGGGTTGCAGGTACCGGTCGACCGCCGCTCGGGTCAGCAGCGGCCCGAGCACCTGAAAGACCGATTGCACCAGCAGGAATAGCAGCGAAACCGCCACCAGTCCCCGGTAGGGCTGCATATAGCCCAGCAGCCGGCGCATCAGGCGGTTGTCGTATGCTTTGCCGAGGACCTCTTCTTCCACTTTTTTCAGTCTAGCCTGAAGTGGCCGATCTACGCGCCCTCGGGATATTTCCCTAGGCGGAATGGTGAAATTCGCACAAGTACGCTCCCCTGATGGTCCCCTTACCCGGTACACTTCAGTACTGTAGGTATGTATGGAAAGGCCGTTACGGGTCCTGTACATCGGCGAAGGAGAAGCGGAAGCGATTTCCGCCGAACTCCAGCGCGGCGGGTTCGCACCGAACGTCCGCGTGGCCGCCGATCCGGAGCAGTTCGAGGCAGCCCTGGGAGAATCCTGGGACATTGTGGTCAGCGACTTCGGGAGCCAGGACTTCGGAGCTCTGATGGCACTGCGGACGATCCAGGAGCGCGCGATCGACCTTCCTTTGATCGTGGTATCGGGAAAGATCGAGGACAACCACGTTCTGGAGGTGCTCAAGGCGGGCGCGGCCGATCATCTGACTCGCCAGAACCTGATGCGCCTCAACGCCGCCGTGGAGCGCGAGCTTCGCCTGGTCGAACTTCACCGCGAGAGGACGCGGCTGGAAGAACAGTTCCGGCAGGCACAAAAGATGGAAGCCGTCGGCCGCCTGGCAGGCGGCGTGGCGCACGACTTCAACAACCTGCTGACGGTCATCACCGGCTATAGCGATATGCTGCTGGCCGGCCGCGAATTGAAGGATTCGCAGCGCACGGCGCTCGAAGAAATCCGCCGCTCGGCCGAGCGCGGCGGGGCGCTCACGCATCAGCTTCTGGCCTTCAGCCGCCGCCAGCCGCTCGAGCCTCGCACCGTTCATATCAACGACCTGATGCTGCAGTTGGAAAAACTGCTGCACCGGCTGATCGGTGAAGATATCGAGCTCGTCACGATCATGGCCGCCACGCACGACGCGGTGGATGCCGACCCCGGGCGCCTCGAGCAGGTTCTGATGAACCTGGCGGTGAATGCGCGTGACGCCATGCCGAAGGGCGGCAAGCTCACTCTTGAGACCAGCACCATCCACCTGAGCAAGGCCTTTTCGGCCAAGCAACTCGGCGTAGAGCCGGGGCAATACGTCTGCATCGCGATGACCGACACGGGCGTGGGAATGGACCCAGCCACACTCAGTCACGTGTTCGAACCCTTCTTCACCACCAAGAATCCGGGGCGCGGTACCGGGCTGGGGCTCGCCACGGCCTACGGCATCATCCGCCAGAGCGGCGGGGCGATCGGATTTTCGAGCGAAGTCGGAGTGGGGACCACGGCGCGTATCTATCTGCCGCTGGCCAAAGTCGCCGCCGAAGACGAGCATGGCGCGCAGGCACAGCCCACCAACTATATGGGCGCCGAGACCATCCTGCTGGTGGAGGACGAAGCGCGTGTGCGTAAGCTGATTGTGGACGTGCTGACTTCCCGCGGCTACAACGTGCTCGAGGCCACCCGCGGCGACGAGGCCCTGCGGCTTTCGAAATCGCACAAGGGCCGGATCGAACTGGCGGTGGTCGATGTGGTGATGCCGGAAATCAGCGGTCCCGACCTGGTGCGGCAGATCGTACGCCAGCGCTCCGACCTGCGAGTGCTCTACATTTCGGGCTATACCGATGAGGCGATCGTGCACCACGGCATTTCGGAGACCGGGACGGCATTCCTGCAGAAGCCGTTCCTGCCGGACACGCTGGCACGGAAGGTCCGCGAGGTGCTCGACTTGCGCGGCAACTCCGCCAAGTAAGGCCGCGCCTACGGGTGCGTGAACTCGTTGGCGTGCGGGATCATCTCGAAGTACGTGCTGCCGGGCAGGTCGGTCCGCCAGTGGCCCGACCATCGCGCGTAGCCACAGACACCCAGGAAGAGAACGGCTACGCCCGCGGCCACCGCCCAGGGCGAAACCCGGCGTTTGCGCGGCGCCGAAAGGTAGAGCGCGCCGGCGGCAGGACATTCGGCCACGCACTGCAAGCAGCCCGTGCATTCGGCTGAGCGGATGGTTACCAGCCGGTCTACCGGCAGGGACGACGGGCAGGCCTTGGCGCACCTGGCGCAATCGATACACAGCGCTTCCACCCGCCGGATGCGGAGCGGACTTGCGAGCGACGCCAGGCCCATCAGCGCGCCGTACGGGCAAAGATAGCGGCACCAGAAGTTCTGCACGAAGACCGACGCCACTATCAGCGCCGCCAGGACGATGCCCCCGGTCAGCCCCAGGTAGCGGAAGAAATTCAGCATCTTCACGTCATCCACGATGCCGTAAGGGCCTTCGAGAAATGCGTGGATCGCCGCCACCGACATCGAGCCCACCGCGAACAGGAAGAGCCCGAGCAGCAGGTACTTGATGCTGCGCAACGCCACGTCGACCGGGTGCAGCAGGCGGAACGTCCGGCCGAAGGTCCCACGGCCGAGCCGCCAGAGATATTCGGAGATCGTACCGATCGGGCACAGCCATCCGCAAAAGCTCTTGCGGAAGAGCCACGACGCCGCCAGGAAGCCGATCAGCAGAAACATGCCCGCCGGATGGAGCGCCGGCATCTGCCCGGTGGAGAGCAGCACCTTGAGGTTCATCAGCGCCGCGATCGGGAGCCAGCCTTCGACCCCGGGCGGCCGGCTTGCCCATGCCGATTGCCCACCCGTCTCGTAGAACCGGACGAACAGGTAGAACTCCACGGCGATCCAGACGTTGAGCGCCAGAAACAGGGCCTGCATCGTATGCCGCAAGATCTGTGAGCGGTCCGGACCGGCGCGTTTCTGTAGCCTTTTCCGGGGAGCGGCGGGCGGTGCGGCGAGGGCGGACATCTTCTCTATCTCCAGGACTCCAGGCTAAGCCCCGGACTTCCGCGAGGCTGTGACCGCGGTCACTGCACCGGAGTTCGGCCCGCTCTTTTCCAGATAGCCATTAGCGAATGACGCTCCTCCGCGGTAAGCGGCGCCGGGCTGGGGGCCGGCTGGTCGTCCAGACAGCGATTGTTGACGTAGCAGTCGAGCTTCTGCTTCATGGCGGTACGGCCGCGGTGCAGGCGGGTTTTCACGACGTCCTGGCTGAGGTCGAGGATCTGCGCGACGTCGTCGGTCGAGAGTTCTTCGATATCGCGCAGCAGGACCACGGCGCGGTAGGTGGCGGGCAGTTCGGCGATCGCCCGGTCGACCACGGCGCGAAGCTCGGAGCTGAGATATTCGGCCTCGGGCGCCGGCTCATCGCCATGGATCTCGACGCCGGGGGGCAGTTCGTCGATCGACATCTCGTGCGTGGGCGCGAAAACACTGCGCCGCCGCTGCATCAGGCAGGCGTTGCGGGCCACGCGGAAGATCCAGGCCCGGACTTTGGCAGGGTCGCGCAGTTGATCGATATTTTCGAAGGCCTTGAGCAGGGTTTCCTGGGCCACCTCTTCAGCGTCTTCGCGCTGCCCGCACATCAGCCAGCTGTAGTGGAAGATCTTCGAGCGAAAGTGTTCGACAAAGCGTTCGAACGCGCCTGCCTCTCCGGCAATCAATGCCCGGGCCAGCTCGATTTCACTCTCGTGATCCAGGTTTCGGTGCTCCAAATCCTATTGTAACCAGGGATTCGCGGGCTTCTCCGGGGCTATTTCAGCATCGTGCGCGCGCAGTTATACCCAGGGGCGCCCATGACGCCGCCGCCCGGGTGCGCGCCGGACCCGCATAAATACAGGCCCGCGATGGGTGTGCGATAACGCGCCCATCCCGCCACCGGCCGCATCACGAACATCTGGTCGAGGCTCATTTCGCCGTGGAAGATGTTGCCGCCGGTGATGCCGAAACGGCGCTCCAGGTCGAGCGGCGACAACACCTGCCGGAGCTCGATGATGTTCCGGATGTTCGGGGCGTACTCTTCGATCAGCGAAATCACGCGGTCGCCGAAAGGTTCGCGCAATGCGTCCCAGGTGCCCTCGCGCAACGTGTATGGCGCGTACTGCAGAAAGATCCCCATGACGTGCTTGCCGGCGGGCGCCAGCGACGGGTCGTACATCGTCGGCACGGTAAGTTCCAGCAGCGGGCGATCGGAGGGCCGGCCGTACTTGGCGCAATCCCAGGCGCGCTCCACGTATTCGATATCGGGGCAGATGTGCATGGTGGCGCGGTGATGGGGGCCGGGAGCGCCGGGGTAGGCGGTGAACTCGGGCAGCCCGTTGAGGGCCAGGTTGATCTTGCAACTGGTGCCCTCGGTGCGGAAGCGGCGGATGGCGGCCAGGAAATCGGAGTCGAGGTCGCGCTCCTCCACCAGCTTGAGGAACGTCACTTTGGGGTCGAGATTCGACGCGATCGCCGAACCCTCGATCTCCTCGCCGCTTTCGAGCACCACGCCGTACGCGCGATTGCCGCGCACCAGCACGCGCGCGACCGGCGCCGACGTGCGAATCTCCGCGCCCTTTGCCCTTGCCGAGGCAGCTATCGCTTCCGAGACTGCGCCCATGCCGCCGCGCACGAAGCCCCACAGGCCGCGATGCCCGCCGACTCCGCCCATGCAGTGATGCAGCAGAATGTACGCCGTGCCTTGCGACCGCGGTCCGCCGTTGGCGCCGATCACGCCATCGGTGGCGAGCGTCACCTTCACTTGGGGCGACTCGAACCAATCGTCCAGAAGATCGGCGGCGCTGGCGGTGAAAACCTTGACCATCGCCGCCATATCCTTCGCGCCGAGGCCGCGCAGCTTGCCCGCGAGCTTCAGGTATTCGACGAAGGCTCCGATTCCATCCGGCGGAAACGGCGGCGGCACCGTCAGGAGCAGATGCTCCACCACCTGCGAAATGCGCTCGAGCTGGTCTTCGTACGCCGGATAGACCTCGGCATCGTGCGTTGAAAATTTCGAGATCTCCGCCAGAGTCTTCGAGCGGTCCTGCCACATGAAAAAGTGGCGGCCGTCGGGGAAGGCGGAGAAGAATGCGGGATCCTTGGCGTCCACGCGGTAGCCGAAGCGTTCGAGCTCCAGTTCGCGGACGATGCGTTCCTGCAGAAGGCTCGCCAGGTAGGCGGCGGTCGAGACGCGATAGCCCGGCCAGATCTCTTCGGTGACGGCGCAGCCGCCCACCATCTCGCGCCGTTCGAGCACCAGCACCTTCCGGCCGGCGCGCGCCAGATATGCGGCGGCGACCAGGCCATTGTGTCCGCCCCCGATGATGATGGCGTCGTAGCGAGGCATGCTCAGCCCTTCCGAAATACGACCACTCCGAGCGGCGGCAGGTTCACGGCAATGCTGTGCTTGCGGTTGTGCTTGGGGATGGGATGCGACGAAACCATCCCGCCGCTGCCGAAATTCGTGCCCCCGAAGAGTTCCGAGTCGGTATTGAGAATTTCGTGGTAAACGCCGGGTTCGGGCACGCCGAACTCGTAGGCCTTGCGCGGCACCGGCGTGAAGTTGCAGCAAACCAGCAGAAAGTCAGCGGGGTCTGCCGCGCGGCGGAGAAACGCGATTACGGAGTTCTCGACGTCGTGGAAATCGACCCACTCGAAGCCGCTGTAATGAAAGTCCACCTGGTAGAGCGCGGGATTCTCACGGTAGATACGATTGAGTTCCCGCACCAGCACCTGCAGCTTGCGGTGATAGTCGAACTGCAGAAGGTCCCAGCGGATGCCGGCATTGTAGTTCCACTCCTCGCGCTGGCCGATCTCCTGGCCCATGAAGAGCAGCTTCTTGCCGGGGTGCATCCACATGTACGCCAGGAAGGCGCGGACGTTGGCGAACTGCCGCCATTCGTCGCCCGGCATCTTGTTCAGCAGCGACCCCTTGCCGTGCACCACTTCGTCATGCGAAATGGGCAGCACGAAATTCTCGGTGAAGGCGTAAAGCAGGCTGAAGGTGATGTGGTTGTGATCGAACTTGCGGTAGACCGGGTCTTTCGAGAAGTAGTCGAGCATGTCGTGCATCCAGCCCATGTTCCACTTCATGGTGAAGCCGAGGCCGTTAAGATACACGGGTTTCGAAACGCCGGGAAAGGCGGTGGATTCTTCGGCCACCGTGAAGGCTCCGGGTACCTGATGCACGAGTTCGTTGAAGCGGCGCAGAAAGTCGATGGCCTCGAGATTTTCGTTGCCGCCGTACTGGTTGGGAATCCACTCGCCGGCCTTCCGCGAATAGTCGAGATAAAGCATGGAGGCGACCGCGTCCACCCGGAGGCCGTCGATGTGGTACTCACCCAGCCAGAAGAGCGCGTTCGAAGTGAGGAACGTGCGGACCTCGTTGCGGCCGTAGTTGAAGATCAGGGTGCCCCAGTCGCGATGCTCACCCTGTCGCGGATCGGCATGCTCGTAGAGCGCGGTGCCATCGAAAAACGCCAGCCCGTGGGCGTCCTTGGGAAAGTGCGCGGGCACCCAGTCGACAATCACGCCGAGTCCGTTCTGGTGGCAGGCGTCGACGAAGTGCTGAAAATCGCTGGGCGTGCCGAAACGGGAAGTGGGCGCGTAATAGCCGGTCACCTGGTAGCCCCATGAGCCCGAGAACGGATGCTCCATTGGCGGCAGCAGCTCCAGGTGCGTATAGCCCATGAGCTTGGCGTATTCCACCAGCTTCACCGCCATCTCGCGATAAGTGAGCGGCTGCCCCTGCGGGCCGCGCATCCAGGATTCGAGATGCACTTCGTAAATCGAGATCGGCGAGCGCAGCCAGTCCACCTTGCCGCGCGCTTCCATCCATTCGCCGTCCTGCCATTGATACTTGCCGATATCCCAGACGCGCGAGGCGGACTTCGGCGGCATTTCGGAGTAGAAGGCGTATGGATCGGCCTTGAGCTGCTGGTAGCCGCCGTAGCGCGATCGAACCTGGTACTTATACGCGGCGCCCTCGCCGATGCCCGGAAGGAACAGCTCCCAGATCCCGCTGTTGCGCCGTCGCATGGGGTGGCGGCGAACGTCCCATTCGTTGAACTCGCCGGTCACCGTGACGCTCTCGGCATTCGGCGCCCACACTGCGAAGCGCACGCCGCGAGTGCTCCCCACGGTGGTCAGGTGCGCTCCGAGAGCGAGCCAGGCTTCGTGAAGAGTGCCCTCGCTGTGAAGGTAAAGATCCGTGTCGGAGATCTGCGGGCCGTAGCGGTAGGGATCGTCGATTTCGACCTGCTCGCCGCCCCACAGCTTCGCCAGGATGCGATATTCGGCAGGCTCGCCCGCAAGCGACGCGCAGAAAAAGCCATCGGCGTGCTTCTTCTGCATCGCCACGCGCTGGCCGCGGACCATCACCGCAGCCGTATCGGCCTGCGGCAGGAATGCCCGCACTTCCCATCGTGGCTGGCCGCCCCGCTTACGCACGCTGTGGGGCCCCAGGACGCGGAACGCATCACCGTGGTATCCGCCGACGATTGCTTCCATCTCTTCAACAGTCATGAGAGCCTAATAAACAAGTATGGACGATTTCCTGCTGGGAATTCCCAAAGCAGAACTGCATCTGCACCTGGAGGGCTCGGTCGAACCGGAGACCTTGCACGAGCTGGATCCGGCGACGCCGGGCGAGGATTTTCAAGGCCTCTATTCGTATCACTCGTTCGACGATTTTCTCAAAGCTTTTGGCGCGGTCAGCAAGCGGCTGTGCCGCCCGGAAGATTACGCGCTGATCACGAAGCGCCTTCTGGAACGGCTTGCGGCGCAGAACGTCACCTATGCGGAAATCATCGTCGCAGCCGGCGTGGTGCTCTGGAAGAAGCAGGAGTTCGGGCCCATCTTCGATGCGGTGCGTGAGGCAGCGGCGGGGTCGCCCGTTCAGGTGCGCTGGATTCTCGACGCGGTGCGGCAGTTCGGCGCCGATCACGTGATGCAGGTGGCGGAGCTGGCGGCGGAGCGCGTCGATCAGGGAGTGGTCGCGTTCGGCATCGGCGGCAGCGAAGAGCGCGGCCCGGCGGACTGGTTCGGCGAAGCCTACGCATTCGCGAAACAGTCCGGCCTGCGGCTCACGGCGCACGCGGGCGAAGGAACCAACCCGCGATCCGTGTGGGCGGCGCTCGAACTGGGCGCCGAGAGAATCGGCCATGGAATCGCCTCGATCGACGACCCCGCTTTGGTGCGGCATCTGCGCGACTACCGGATTCCGCTCGAAGTGTGTGTGACGAGCAACCTGGTGACGGGCGTGGTGAAACGGATCGAAGACCATCCGCTGCGGCGTCTGTACGACGAAGGCGTGCCGATCACGCTGGCGACCGACGATCCGGCGATGTTCCGCTGCACGCTGCTAGGCGAGTACCGGCTGGCGGCGGAGGCGTTCGGGTTCACGGAAGCAGAGTTGCACGGAATTGCGGAGAACAGCTTCCGGTTTGCATTTCGCCCCACATCCGCGGAGACATTCTAGTAGAATCGACGGATCATGGAACGGCTCTCCAATGATCCGGCGCAACTCAAAGCGCACTACGAAATTGCGGTGATCGGCTCCGGGTACGGCGGAGGGATTGCGGCGTCCCGCCTGGCGCGTGCCGGCAGGGAGGTCGCGGTCTTCGAACGCGGCCGCGAGATTCACCCGGGCGAATATCCAGACCATGCCACCGCGTTCGCCGAGGAGGTACAGGCGGAGGTTTGCGGCGTCCACGTGGGTTCCCCCACAGCCCTGTTCGACTTGCGATTTAACGATGACATGAACGTGATCGTCGGCTGCGGCCTAGGAGGAACTTCGCTGATCAACGCGAACATCTCCCTGAAACCCGAGCCCCGCATCTTTGACGACCCGGTCTGGCCGGCGGAGGTCCGCGCGGAGCATGATGCCAACGGCCTCGACCCCTACTTCGATCGCGCCTCCCGGATGCTGGGCGCGGCGCCGTACCCCGCGGACCAGCCGGAGCGCATGAAGGCCAGGGTCTTTGCCGGCGCTGCCCAGCGGCTGGGAGTTGAAACTTCGCGTCCGCCGATCAACGTGACGTTTCAGGCGGGGCCGAATGCCGCCGGCGTCGAGCAGAACGCCTGTATCGGCTGCGGCGATTGTGTCACGGGCTGCAATCATGGGGCGAAGAACACGGTGCTGATGAATTATCTGCCCGATGCCAAGCGCCATGGCGCCCAGATCTTCACCAATAAGCAGTTAGTCGAAATCGAATGGCAGAGTTCCGAATGGCAATTGACGTTCGGCGATGCCTCTACGGTGCGCGCCGGCGTGGTGATCCTGGCTGCCGGGACGCTCGGCTCCACGGAAATCCTGCTGCGGTCCGCCGCGAAAGGCCTGCCGCTCTCGAACACTCTCGGCATGCGATTTTCCGGAAACGGCGACATGATCGGTCTCACCTATAATGCCGGGGAGCCGATCAATTCCATCGGGTTCGGAAATCACGACGCCGACGGCCGGGAACCTGTGGGCCCGTGCTCGACCACTCTGATCGATCATCGCAGCGATACGGATGTCAATGCCGGGCGGGTCATCATGGACTCGTCAATCCCCGGCGCTTTCGGGCCTTTTCTCGCCGCGATGCTGGCTGCCGGTGTGAGGATCACCGGCGAGCGCGCCGACCGCGGTCCGGTTCAGCGGGCAGAGGCGGATGTGCGCGAACTGCGGAGCGGACTCCTTGGGCCATACCAGGGCGCGGTCCACAACACCATGAACTACCTCGTGATCGGCCATGACGACAGTTCCGGTAAACTCTATCTCGACAACGATCGCATCCGGGTATCGTGGCCCGGTGCGGGCAAAGGTCCTTCCGTGCAGAAAGCCGCCGAGTTGATCGAGCAGACGTCGGCCGTACTCGGTGGCGACTATGTGCCCGATCCCGTTTGGAACCGCTTCACCAACCAGCAACTGATTACGGGCCATCCCCTCGGCGGATGCGTGATGGCCGAGAGCGCCGAGACCGGCGTGGTCAATCACAAGAGCCAGGTATTCTCCGGTCCTTCGGGAAACGCGGTCCACCCGGGCTTGTACGTGATGGATGGAGCCGTGGTCCCGCGCTCTTTGGGAGTGAATCCGCTGCTTACGATCTGCGCGCTGGCGGAGAGAAACTGCGTGCTGCTTGCCGCCGACCGAGGCTGGAGCATTACCGGACTGTAGATGGCCAACCAGCACCCGATTGTCTTCGTTCACGGCCTGCTTGGCTGGGGCCGCGACAAAATGCCGGGCCTGCCCTATTTCGGGATGGCCGACCTCGGCGTTGCGCTGCGCAGTCTGCTGCGTCTCGATCTCGATATTGCGCACCGCGCGCTGTTTCCCAGCGTGGGTCCGATCTCTTCGAATCACGACCGCGCCTGCGAATTGTTTTACCGCCTCAAGGGCGGCGATATCCGTTATGGACGGGAGCACGCAGCGGAACACGGCCACCGGGAGACGGTCGCGGCCAAAGGTGCTCCGCTCTATCCCGAGTGGGACTCCGCGCATCCCCTGCACTTCGTAGGTCAGGCGCAAGGCGCATCGACGGTACGGCTGCTCCAGCACCTGCTCTCGTTGGGCGACTTCTTCAGGGACGCGCAAGGCAACCCGTATCCGACCGCCGCCGATTGGATCGTGTCGGTCACGTCTCTATCGGGTATTCACAATGGTACGCCGGTCGCGTACATCGCCGGGTGCTCGCCGGACGACGGCACCATCCAGCCCTATTCGACCGCCGAATTCCTGGGCCGGACGATGATCGCCTATGACGGCCAGACCGGGCATGCGGCTGAAGCCTTGCATCGGTATTTCTATTCGCTCGATTGCGATCAATGGGAGGATCCTCGGGCGCTTCTCGCCGGCAAGGACAATGCCGTTTACGATCTCTCCATCCACGGCGCCCAGGCTCTCGACTTCATCGAGGACCAGGCCTGCACATATTACTTCAGCTACCTGACGGAACTGGATGCCCAGTCGGAGAAGATGAATCTGCTGTTCCGTTACCCCGCGGAAGAGCTCGCCAGGTTCACGGGCCCTCTGCGAAATCTCAAATATGCGATCTCCGACTTCGCGCCCTGGCACGCGAGCGATGGCCTGGCGCCGGTCGTCAGTCAGCGCTATCCGCTCTGGGGAACGCCGCGAACCGCCCAACCGCACCCCGGCGCGACTTTCCGGAGGGGCGTCTGGTACGAGATGGGCAAACTGGCCATGGACCACATGAATCCGGTCGCGATGCCGCGGCTCTCCTGGACGTTCGAGCAGCAGCGGGAATTGGTCCGGTTTTATGGGGATCTCTATCAATTGCTGACGGGTTTGTGAATGGCGCCCCGTGACCTGGTGGGGCAGGCCTTCAGCCTGCATCGGGCTTCAGCCCGATTGCTGGAGGCCGGCTAGCCCTTCTCGACCATCGCTTTCCACCCCTCGGCATCGCTGCCCACACGTCAGCCGTTTCCCGCCCGCACCAGCGGAAGACGCAGCAGCTTTGGCTGCCTCTCGATTTTCGCCAGAAGCTCGGCGTCGGATGTCTTGAGGTACTTCAGGCCCGCGTCGATATAGGCCTTTCCTTCGGTATCGAGAAGGCCGGCCAATCCGAAGCGGTCGGTGAACCGGCGGATTTCCGCCGGCGCCATCGGCTTCTGCTTGAGATCCACCATCTGGATCGTCACCCGCCGCTCTTTGAAAAAGCGCTCGGCGGCGCGAGTCGCCTGTGAGTCCTTGAGGCCGAAAATCTGAACGTTCACGACGCTAGAGCCCGGCCAACACTTCACCCGCGTGGCCGGCGGCCTTGACCTTGGCGTAGATCTTCTCGATCTTGCCTTCCGGATCGATTACGAAGGTGCTGCGCTCGATGCCCATCACCTTCTTGCCGTACATGTTCTTCTCTTTCCAGACGCCGAAGGCTTGCGCCGCCGCTTTGTCCGGATCGGCCAACAGGTGGAAGGGAAGCGAATACTTGTCCTTGAATTTGGCCTGCATGGCGGGCTTGTCCGGCGAGACGCCGAGCACGGCTACGCCCTTCTTGTCGAACTGCCGGATGTCGTCGCGAAACTCGCAGGCTTCCACCGTGCAGCCAGGAGTATCGGCCTTGGGGTAGAAATACAGCACCACGCGTTTGCCCTTCAGATCCGAGAGACGAAGTTCTTCGCCGGTCTCGGTCTGCAGTTGGATATCAGGAGCTTTGTCGCCCTCTTTTAGCATATTTGTGCACCTCCGAGCCTGCGTTTCAGCAGGTCTGTCACCACCGCGACATCAGCCTGTCCACGGGTGGCGCGCATCGCCTGTCCCACCAGAAAGTTCAGCACTGTTACTTTACCGCCAAGGTACTGCTCCACCTGCTTGGGATTCATCGCGATCACTTCCTCGATCACTTTTTCGAGCGCCCCCGTGTCGCTGATCTGCTTGAGTCCTTCGCGTTCCAGAATCGCGGAGGCGGGCTCGTCCGTCGAAAACATCTTCGGGAAAATCTGTTTTGCCAGTTTACCGGAAATCTCACCGCTCGCGATGCGCTTCACCAGGTCGCCCAGGTTTTCCGCGCTCACGGGCGAGTCGCCGATCTCTTTGCCCTCGGCCTTCAGCAGGCCCATCAGGTCGCCCATCACCCAGTTGGCGGCGGTTTTGGGGTCGCCCGAAACGCGCGCGGTGGTCTCGAAGTATTCGCTGGCAGCCCTTGTCGCGGTGAGCACTTCGGCATCGTACTCGCGGAGGCCGAAATCGGCGATGAAGCGCGCCCGCTTGTGCGCCGGCAGTTCCGGCATGGCGGACCGGATCGCTTCCAGCCGCTCCGCGCTCACGCGCAGCGGCACCAGGTCGGGCTCCGGAAAATAGCGGTAGTCATGCGCGCTTTCCTTGCTCCGCATGCTGAAAGTTTCGCCCAGGTCCGGATTGTAGAGGCGCGTCTCCTGCAGGATCCGGCCGCCGCCTTCGAGCGTTGCCACCTGGCGGGCGATCTCGTAATCGAGCGCCTGCTTCAGGAAGCGGAACGAGTTGAGATTCTTGACCTCTGCCTTGGTCCCGAACTGCGGGGCGCCGTGCAGCCGCACCGAGACGTTGGCGTCGCATCGCAAATGTCCCTTTTCCATATCGCAGGTGGAGATCTCGACGAACTGCAGGACCTGCTTGATCTCTGTCAGATAGGCGTAGGCCTCGTCGGAGCTTCGCATATCGGGCTCGCTGACGATTTCGATCAACGGCGTGCCCGAGCGGTTCAGATCGACGTAAGACGCCCGGTCGGAATCGCGGAAGCCGTCGTGAACGCTCTTGCCGGCGTCGTCCTCCATGTGGACCCGCGTGACGCCGATGCGCTTCGCCTCGCCGTTCACCACGATGTCCACGTAGCCGTGCTCTGCCAGCGGTTCGTCGTACTGCGAAATCTGGTAGCCCTTGGGCAGGTCGGGGTAGAAATAATTCTTGCGGGCGAAGCGCGACGCGGAACGGATCGTGCAGTTCAACGCCAGGCTCGCTTTCACCGCCAACTCCACAGCAGTGCGGTTCAAGACCGGCAGCGCCCCGGGAAGGCCCAGGCAGACCGGGCAGACGTTGGAATTCGGAGGCGCGCCGAAGCCGGTCGGGCAGCCGCAGAAAATCTTCGTCGCGGTGGCCAGCTGTACGTGGACTTCCAACCCGATGACAGGCTCGTAGCGGGCGATCGCTTCGGGCGTCGCCAGGTCGATGACCGATGCAGACATGGTGTCCCTTTATTATTGCTCGCGTCGCGTTGGCGCGGGCGCCAGACGACCTTCGATCTCATGAACGAAAGCCTGCAGCGCCTTGCGGTCCGCCTCCTGCCACTTCACTACGACGAAATAGTTGCGCTCGTAGAAGAACACGGTGTCGGCCGAGGGTCGCCAGCGCTGCACCAGTTCGAGCGCCACCCCGGGCGAGCTCAACTGGTAGAGACGGGCCTGGAGTTTGCCGGGTCCCTGGTAGTCTGCGCTCACCAGCCGGTCGATTGCGGTGCGCGGTACTGGATCCGGGGCGTCGGATGGCGAAGGGCTTTCCAGGCTGGTGCGATGCCAAACACCGGCAACGGTCTCGGTGAACAGATCGGGCGGAGGTTCGGGTTTGCGGCAGGAGGCGAGCAGCGTCGTCCCGAGCAACCAGTTGCGGCGCGTCATTAAGTCGATTCTGACACGCCCGGTGCTACTATCGCATTTATGGCAAAGTTCCGGCCGGCGCGGGGAAGGAGATCGGAACGCCGCCCGTCCTCCGCAGGGCGCGGTGACTTGCATAGTCGTCGTCATCGCCGGCATGCTACTAGTCATGCTTTTTCTCTATTTTGTGATGCGAAATGCGAACGGATAACCGACAGCCCGATGAACTCCGCCCAGTCGAAATCGAGACGGGCGTCCTGGTGACAGCGGAGGGTTCCGCCTTTATTAAGGTGGGGAGTACGCACGTGCTCTGTGCGGCCTCGGTGGAAGATACGGTGCCGCCCTTCCTTCGAAACTCGGGCAAGGGCTGGGTGACGGCGGAGTATTCGATGCTGCCGCGCGCCACCGCCAAGCGCACGCCGCGCGAAGTGACGAAAGGCCGCCCCTCCGGCCGGACGCACGAGATCCAGCGCCTGATCGGCCGCTCCCTTCGGTCGATTATCGATACCACGGCCCTCGGCGAACGCACCGTGATCGTGGATTGCGACGTGATCCAGGCCGATGGCGGCACGCGCACCGCGTCGATCACCGGCGCTTACGTGGCGCTCTCGCTGGCCCTCCGGCAACTGGTCTCCTACGGAGCGCTGAAGACGCTGCCGCTGCGCGATTCGGTGGCCGCCACCAGCGTGGGACTGGTGCGCGGAGAGCCCATGCTCGACCTCTGCTACGAAGAGGATTCCCAGGCCGACGTGGATATGAACGTGGTGATGACCGGCAGCGGGGCGTTTGTGGAAGTGCAGGCCACGGCCGAGCACACGCCCTTCGACGACGCGCAGATGGCCCATATGATGGGCCTGGCCCGCGCCGGAATCGCTCACCTGGCGGAGATCCAGAAGAAGGTAGTCGCGCGTTGACGCGCCTCTGCTGCGCGACGGGCAATCCCGGCAAACTGCGCGAGTTCCGTATGGCCGCCGGGCACGCTCCGGTGGAGGTCGAACTCATGCCGGGTTTCCGTGATTTGCCGCCTTGCGTGGAGGATGGCGCGACGTTCGAAGAGAACGCCATCCTGAAGGCGCGGTACTATGGGCGGCACGTCTCCGGACTGCTCTTTGCCGACGATTCCGGTCTGGAAGTCGATGCCCTCGGAGGCGCGCCGGGCGTCTATTCCGCGCGCTTTTCCGGTCCCGGCGCTACCGACGAATCGAACAACCGCCTGCTGCTCGAAAAACTGCGCGATGTGGAAAATCGAATGGCGCGGTTCGTTTGCGTGATCGCGCTCGTAGACAATGGCGAACTGCTCGGCACCTACCGGGGCGCGGTCGAAGGCCGGATCATCGACACTCCGCGTGGTTCCGACGGTTTTGGCTACGACCCGCTGTTCTACTACGAGCCGTTCCAGGCGACCTTCGGCGAAGTCGCCGGCGACGACAAGTTCGCTGTGAGCCATCGCGGCCAGGCGCTCCGCGAGATGCTCAAAGCTCTGCCCCGATAGCCGCCATCGCCGCCTGTCCCAGCGCGATGCCGCCGTCATTCGGTGGCACTTTAGCGTGCAGGTACACCTCGAATCCGTTGCGCCGCAGTCCTGCGACCGCGCGTTCGAGCAGCAGCACGTTCTGAAATGTCCCGCCGCTCAGGCACACGCGCCGCAGGCCGGTATCGATGCGAATCCGCAGGCAGGTTTCGACGATCGCCGCCGCTACGGTGTTGTGAAACTTCGCGGCAATGGCAGCCTGACTCGCCGTTTCATTCGCGATCCGTTCGATCATCGGCCGGAAATCGATCGCTGTTCCATCGAGGGCGAACGGATACGCTTCCTCGATTGCGGGGTCTGCGATCATTTCCAGTTCGATGGCCGCCTGGCCTTCGAAGTTGACCTCGTGACGCAGTCCGATCATCGAGGCCACCGCGTCGAACAGCCGCCCGCAGGAGGACGTCGGCACGGTGTTGACGCCGCGTTCGATCATCTGCCGGATGATGCGTTCGCGCGGCTCAGACACTGGCTCCGGCCCGAAGGTGTCCAGCCGGTAGCTGGCCGCCATGCGCCAGGGCTCGCGAACGGCTGCGTCGCCGCCGGGCATGGGGACGTAGCGGAAGTGTGCGCGCCGCGTGAATCCGCGGTACCCGCCCGCGAAGAACTCGCCGCCCCAGATGGCGCCATCGGTGCCATAGCCGGTGCCGTCGAACGCGACGCCGATCACTTCGCCCTCCAGGCCGTTTTCGAGCATGCAGCTCGCGATGTGCGCTTCGTGGTGCTGCACCGCGATCTTCGGCAGGTCGAGCTCCCGCGCATACCGCGTGCTCAGGTATTGCGGGTGCAGATCGTGGACCACGGCGCGCGGTGTGACGCGGAAGAGCTTCTTCAGATTCGCCAGAGTCTCTTCGAAGAAGACCAGCGTTTCGTAATTCTCCAGGTCGCCGATGTGTTGGCTGAGGATCGCGTGCCGTCCCTTGGTGAGGCAGAAGGCGTTCTTGAGTTCGCCGCCGCAGGCCAGCAGTTCGGGCACTTCGCGGCCGAGATCCATCACTTCCGGCGCGAACCCGCGGGAGCGCCGCAGCACGCGCTCGCGCCCTTCGAAGACGCGGACCACTGAATCGTCCGCCCGCATGAAGATGTCGCGATTGTGCGTGAGGAACCAGTCGGCCATGTCCGCGAGACGTTCGTGGGCCTCGGCGTTGGCGGTGACGATCGGCTCTTCGCTCAGGTTGCCGCTGGTCATCACCAGCAGGTTGTAGGGCGCGCCTTCGAACAGCAGATGATGCAGCGGAGTGTAGGGCAGCATGACGCCCAGCGTTCGATTGCCGGGCGCCACCCACGGCAGTGATTCCCGGGCGCGCAGGATCACGATGGGGTGGCGCGGACTTTCGAGTGCCGCGCGTTCGCTGTCCGCCACCTGGCAGACCGCCTCCACTGCCGCGAGGTCGCGCGCCATCAGGGCGAATGGCTTGTCGCTGCGGCGTTTGCGCCGGCGGAGTTGCTCGACCGCCGCGGCATTGCGGGCGTCGCAGGCGAGATGGAATCCTCCCAGCCCCTTGATGGCCAGAATCTCTCCCGCAGCCAGTCGCCGCCGCGCTTCGGCGAGCCCCCCGGAAAGTCGCGGGCCGCACACCGGGCAGGCGTTGGGCTGCGCGTGGAAGCGCCGATCGGTCGGGTCGTGGTATTCCCGAAGGCAGTCCGCGCACATTGGAAATCCGGCCATGGTGGTATTGGGCCGGTCGTAGGGAATGTCGTGAATGATTGTGTAGCGCGGACCGCAGTTGGTGCAGTTGGTGAAGGGATATTCGTAGCGGCGGTTTTCCGGATCGGTGAAGTCGTTCCGGCAATCGTCGCACGTGGCGACGTCAGGGGAGATCAGCGCGAATTCGCCGGTCACCGCCACGCTTTCGCGAATCTGGAACTCGCACTCGCCAAGCAGGTCGGCCTCGGCAACTTCCACTTGCTGGATCCACGCGAGCGGCGGCGCGTCATCCACGATGCGCCGGGCAAAGGCATCGACCGCCGAGGCATCGCCCTCGGCCTCGGCGGTCAGTCCCGAAGAAGAGTTGAGCACGAACCCGCCGAGCCCGAGCTCGCGAGCCAGGTTGTAGACGAAGGGCCGGAAGCCGACGCCCTGCACGATTCCGCGCAGGTGAATCCGAACGCGCCGGCGCGGCCCTTCCGCCATTAGCGCTGCACGCGGCCCGAGCCGCCGCCTTTGAGCAGGGCGTTCACTTCGTCCACGGTGACACGGTTGAAATCGCCCGGCACGGAGTGCTTCAGGCAACTGGCCGCCACCGCGAAATCGAGCGCCTGCTGGTGCGTCGGCAGCATCCGGTAGCCGTAAATCAGGCCGCCGGCGAAGCTGTCGCCGCCGCCTACGCGGTCGACGATGTGGGTGATGTCGTAGTGCCGGCTCATGAGGAAGTCGGTGCCGTCGTTCAGGCAGGCCGACCAGCCGTTGTGCGAAGCACTCTTCGATTCCCGCAGGGTGATGGCGATTCCTTCGAGATTCGCAAATTCGCCCAGCACCTTATCGGTGAGCTTGCGGTACTGATCGCGATCGAGTTCGCCCGAGTGAACATCCACGTCGGCCTGGATGCCGAGCGTCATCTGGACGTCCTCTTCGTTGGCAATGGCGAGCGATACCGATTTGATCAGCTCGCGCATCACGTCCACGGCGGGCTTGCCCCACTTCCACAGGTTTTTACGGTAGTTCAGGTCGCAGGAGACCGTAAGGCCGGCGTCTTTGGCGCGGCACACCGCTTCGAGGGCGAGGTCGGCGGCCGACTTGCTGATCGCCGGCGTGATGCCGGTGATGTGGAACCAACCGGCGCCCTGAAAGATGGAATTCCAGTCGAAGTCGCCCGGTTTGGCCAGAGCGATGGCGCTGTTGTCGCGGTCGTAGATGACTTTCGACGGCCTCTGGTTCGCGCCGCCCTCCAGGTAATAGATGCCCAGCCGTCCCTTGGTGCGGATGATCTTCGAAGTGTCCACTCCGAAGCGGCGCAATTCGCCGATCGCACCATCGGCGATCGGATTCGAGGGCATGGCTGTGACGAACGCCGCGGGCAGTCCGAAATTCGCGAGCGCGACGGCTACGTTGGCTTCGCCGCCACCGAACGTGGCCACGAATTGGGGAGATTGCAGGAAGCGTTCCAGGCCCGGAGGCGCGAGCCGGAGCATGAGTTCACCGAACGTGACGATCTGGTCAGGCATAAGGGTAAACCATAGATTACCGCCCGGTGAGCCCGGTTGCGCAGGACGACGGTGCAAGCGCTATCATGTACAATCGGTTTGACCTCGAAAAAGGAGATGCCAACCATGTCGTTCCGCCCCTCCCGGCGCCAGTTCGCCCGAACCGCCGCCGCTGCTTCTCTCACCGCCCTGCTGCCGCGCGGTGTATTCAGCGCGCCGGCCGCAGCGAAGAAGTCCGTGATCCACGCGGATCAGGAGATCGGCACGGTTCGGCCGGAATTCCACTCGCACTTCGCGGAGCATCTGGGGTCTTGTGTCTACGGCGGCATCTGGGTGGGCCGCAACTCCCCCATTCCGAACGTCAACGGCTTCCGCCAGGCCGCCGTCGATTATTTGAAGGAACTCGGAGTACCGGTGCTGCGGTGGCCGGGCGGCTGTTTTGCCGACGACTACCACTGGCGCGACGGCATCGGCAGGCTCGCCAAGCGGCCGAAGCGCGTCAATATCCATTGGGGCCAGTACACCGAGGACAACGGCTTCGGCACGCACGAGTTCGTCGAGTTCTGCCGGATGATCGGCGCGGAGCCATACTTCGCCTCCAATGTCGGGAGCGGTTCGCCCGAAGAGATGCGCAATTGGATGGAGTACTGCAACTATCCGAAGGGCAGCACCCTTTCCGACGAGCGAGCCGCCAACGGTTCGCCCGAGCCGTTCAAGATCAAATACTGGGGCGTCGGCAACGAGCTTTGGGGCTGCGGCGGCGCCATGCAACCGGACCAGGCGGCGCGCGAGTTCCGCCGCTTCGCCAACTTTGCGCCGAACTTCGGGGGCGACTTGTACCTGGTGGGTTGCGGCCCGAGCGGCAACGACGCCCACTGGACCCGCGGCTTCATGGAAGCGCTCGGCAACGCTCGCATGCGCGGCTACTCGATGCACTACTACGAGAACGGATCGCGGCCGCCGCTCGAGTTCACGCCGGAGACGATGTACCAGCAGTTCAATATCTTTCCACGCGTGGAGCAGGGGCTTATCGAGCAGCGCGCCCTGCTCGATACGTACGACCCCGCGCGCCGCATCGGTCTGATTCTCGACGAGTGGGGCGTGTGGGATCGCATTCCTCGCGAGGACGAAGAAAAGTACGGACGCCTCTGGCAGCAGGCCACCATGCGCAGCGCCGTGGGCGCGGCCCTGGGGCTCGACATCTTCAATCGCCAGGCCGAGAAGCTCTACATGTGCAACATCGCCCAGATGGTCAATGTGCTGCAGTCGGTGCTGCTCACCGATGGTCCCGAGGGCCGGAACTGCGTCCGCACGGCCAACTACTGGGCCTTCATGCTCTATAAGGCGCACCGCTCGAAGGCAGCAGTGAAGGTGGAATACGACGGCTATAAGCTGCCGGTGATGCCCGCCGGCGGTCGCGGCGGACGCGGTCCGCAGCCGCCCGAACCGCCTTCCGAACTCTCTCTTTCCGCTTCGCGCCAGGGTTCCGAGATGGTCGTCTCGCTGGTGAATCCGCGCCACGATACGGAGATGCAGGTGGATTGCGAACTGCGCGGCGTGACAGCCCGCGGCGGCCGCGCGCAGATCCTCCACGATTCCGACCTGAACGCGTACAACAGCTTCGATAACCCGAACCGCTTGACGCTGAAGCCGCATGAGATCTCCGCCGAGGGCAGCCGCCTGCGTGTGACGCTGCCCGCGCTCTCGATCGTGACCGCAACGCTGCAAGTCGGGTAGGCGCAGTTGCCTGTGATAAGATCGGTGACGTTTTCGAGGGGACGAATCATGCTCCGTTCGCATCATCTGGTATTCCTTACTTTTCTCACCGCCTCCCTGGTACCGGCCATGGCGCAAGCTCCCACGCCTGCGCCCGCGGCTCCGGCACGCCCGCCGAGGCGGCCCGCGCCGACCCGCGATCCGAAGACGCCAGGCTACGTCACGGCGAAAGACCTTCCGGACGGCATCAATGCTCCCGTAAAATCGGACGGGAACTTCATCCTCGGTCCTACGCACCCCGCGGCGCCGGAGACCACCGAGCAGGAGAGCGTGCCCCATGGCGACGTCTATAACTTCACCATGGAATCGGCCGACAGCAAGTTCTACCCGGGCATCGCTCGCGAGGCCGGCACTTTTGCCCGGCCCGATCCGTCCGACCCCACCAAATTGGCGGTCTCGAGCCACCCCGCGCCGTATACACGCAAAGTTGCCGTATATGTTCCGAAGCAGTACGTGCCGGGCACGGCAGCGCCGTTCCTGATCGGGGCGGATGGGCCGGATCACTTACTCTTCACGGTGCTCGATAACCTGATTGCGCAGAAGCGCGTGCCAGTGATGATCGCGATCTCGATCGGCAACGGCAGCGGTGACGCGCAGGGCAGCGAACGCGGCTTGGAATACGACACGATGTCCGGCAAGTATGCCGAGTTTGTCGAGCAGGAAGTGCTGCCTCGCGTGGAGAAGGACTATCACGTGAAGCTCACGAAGGATCCCGACGGCCGCGCGACGATGGGCGGAAGCTCCGGCGGCTCCTGCGCCCTGATCATGGCCTGGTATCATCCCGAGCTATACCACCGTGTGCTGACTTATTCCGGGACTTATGTGAACCAGCAGTGGCCGTACAACCCCGAGACTCCGCACGGCGCCTGGGAGTTCCACGAGCACCTCATCCCGAACAGTTCCGTGAAGCCGATCCGCCTCTGGATGGAAGTGGGCGATCGCGACAACCTGATCACCCGCGACGATTACCACGACTGGGTGTTGGCCAACGAGAATATGGCGCGCGTGCTGGCGGCCAAGGGTTATCACTATCAGTTCGTCTTTGCGCGCAATGCCGGCCATACCGACCGCGCCGTGAAGCAACAGACGCTGCCCGAGGCGCTCGAATACGTCTGGCAGGGATATCCGATCGCGAAGTAAGCTACGTGAGGAACGCGGCCACCAGCGTGCCGATGGCGACCACTGCGCAGAGTAGCGGAAACCAGTCGCCCCAACGCGTGTAGAGCGTCTGGCTCGCGACGTAGTCGAAACCGGTGTAAGAGGTTGCTTCGGTGAAGAGCGGCAGGGTACCGCGCAAGCGGCCGGCCGAATCGATGGTGGCGGTGATACCGTCGTTGGTGGAGCGCAGGATCCAGCGGCGGTTCTCCGCGGCTCGCATGCGCACGATTTCAAGGTGTTGGAAGCGCGCTGCGGTCTTGCCGAACCATCCGTCGTTAGAGATGTTGAACAGCACCTGCGCGCCGCCCGCCGCAAACTTGCGCACGAAATTGGGGAAGACGGATTCGTAGCAGATGAAAGTCCCGATCTTGTGGCCGCCGGAGACGGGCGAAACCACCACCTGTCTGCCCGCCGCGAAATCACCGGTCTCGGTCGAGATATGCGTGGCGAGATATCCGAAGGGCCACGGCACGAACTCGCCGAAGGGCACCAGATTCACCTTGTCATAGCGGCTGACGGGGGTTCCTTCGGGCGAGATCAGTTCGGCCGAATTGAGCGGCGCGCCGCCCGGTGCATGAGCGACGATCCCGATCAGCAGGTAGGAGCGGGTCAGCCGGGCGAGATTGTCGATCTGCGCGCGGAAGCGCTCATCCTCGAAGTAGTAGAACGGCGCGGGCACTTCCGGCCAGGCGATGATCTCGGGCGATTGCGCGGTTTGCGAGAGCGCCGAGGTCAGCGTCAGGTTCACCTGGTGCTGCACCATGTTCGCGAGCGAATCGGCGGTCCACTCCTCGGATTCGGAGACGTTGGGCTGCACCAGCAAAGCGGTGTGGTTGCCTCGCTGCGCCGGGGGCATTTCGGGCAGCAGTACCAGCAGCGGGAGCGGAGCCAGCCATAACAGTTCGCGCCGCGGACGTCCCAGGATCGCGAGCGCCAGGACTGCGGCCGTCAGCGCGAACATGAACGAGATCCCGTATACGCCCGTGAACGGCGCAAGCCGCAACGGAATCCCCATATCGATCGCCGCATTCCCCAGCGTGAGCCAGGCGAAGCCGAGCGGCCCGTGCGTGACTTCGATCGCCACCCAGAGCGCCGCCACCGAAGGCGCGGCCCACCACCTGCGCATGACGACGCCGGCAAACATCGCGAAGAAGGCCATGTGCAAGCCCTTGGCGATGGGAAAGAGCGCGAAGACCGCCCACCCGGCCGTATTTCCCAGGCCGCCGTATTGGGCCAGCACGTACTGAATCCAGTAGCAGACGCCGAACCAGTAGACGATGCCCGCGGCCCATCCGAGAAAGAAGCGCCGCCATGGGCGGTCTTCCCGGATCACCGCGATCAGCAGCGGAGTGAGGGCCACCGGAGCCAGCCAGGCAAGATTGAAACGCGGAAACGCCAGAATGAGCAGCGCGGCCGAGGCCAGCGACAGAACCCAGTTCAGCACAGCGCCTGGCGGGCCTCTTCGCTCACCGCGTCCGCCATGTAAGAGCTGCGGACCAGCGGCCCGCTGAAGACGGCTTTGAAGCCGAGTGACAGACCGTAATCGCGCCAGGCGTCGAACTGGGCGGGGTCGATATAGGCGGCTACGGGCAGATTGCGGCGCGTGGGCTGCAGATACTGGCCAATCGTGGCAACGTCGGTGCCGGCCTCGTGCAAATCGGCCAGCAGCGCGCGAACTTCCTCATCGGTCTCCCCCAGCCCGGCCATGAAGCCTGATTTCGTGAGCGTCTGAGGGGCGTAGTCGCGCGCGAAGCGCAGCACCGCGAGCGACTGCCCGTAATCGGCTTGCGGACGCACCTTGCGGTAGAGCCGAGGCACCGTTTCCATGTTGTGGTTGAAAACGTGCGGCCCGGCATTGAGCACCCGTGCCACCGCCGCTGTATCGCCGCAGAAATCGGGAGTGAGGACCTCGATTCGCGCCTCTGGCAGCGCATCCCGCACCTCGCGGACCGTCTCGGCGAAGTGGTGCGAGCCGCCGTCTTCGAGATCATCGCGGTTGACACTGGTAATCACGACATACCGCAGGTTCATCCGCGCGGCCATCTGCGCCACGTTGGCGGGTTCGTGCGGATCGAGCCGCATGTCCTGCTTCGTGGGATTCGCCTTCGGGACCGAGCAGAAGCCGCAGCCGCGCGTGCACCAGTTGCCCAGAATCATAAAGGTGGCGGCGCCCCGATGGAAGCACTCGTGGATATTCGGGCAGCGCGCCGATTCGCAAACGGTGTGCAGATTCAGCTCGCGGAGGCCGGATTTCAGGCGGTTTAGCGATTCGAAATGCGTGCGGCTCTTGCGGGCCCACTCGGGAAGCCGCGGCCGCGGGGGGCGTCCGAGCTGGACCAGGTTATCGGTCACGCTGATACCGGAATGGGTGCAGGAAGCCGGCGTTTTCCAGATCCACCTTAGCCTTGCCCATCGTCTGAACGTCCGAGTAAGGCCCCACCAGAACGCGGATCAGGTTATTCGGCCCCTGGCTGAGCATCACGGGGAAACCTTTATCCTTGAGTGTCTTGGCGATCAGATCCGCATCCGTTTGCGCTACCGCCATCACCTGCCAGAATGACCCAGTGGGAAGCGACGGGGCGGTTGCGGCCGGAGCCGGCGCGGAGGCGGCGGGCGCCTGGGTATCGCGTGCGGGCTGCGTGGTGGGCTGCGGCGGAGTATCGGCCGGATTGGCCGCGGAGGCTGAGGGGTCGGTCGAGGCCGGGTCTGCTGCCGCCGGCTGTGTGGACGGCGGCGGGACCGGAACCGGTCCGGCCGGCTGTGGACGGCTATCGGGCTGCAACGAAGCCGGCTGCCCCGCCTCCGCCTGGACTTTCACCGAACGTGGAGAGTTCTGGCCAACTACGTAGCCCATGGCAAAAGCAACCGCGAACAGCAGTACCACGATAAAGAATCCGCTCAGCAGTTGGCGGTTGCCCACCACCAGCTCGAATTCGCCGGTTTCGTTGTTTCGCATGCGTTAGGATTTCCCCGCGCTGTTCTGGCCGACCCTCGCCAGAGCGTTCTCCAAAGAAGTAATTATATCTATCGGAAGGGGAAAAACGATGGTGGTGTTCTTTTCCGTACCAATTTCGACCAGGGTCTGCAGGTAGCGCAACTGGATGGCGACCGGCTGCTTCTGGATCTTCTCGGCTGCCATTGCCAACTTCTCGGCGGCGGAGTATTCGCCCTCGGCGTGGATGATCTTGGCGCGGCGCTCCCGTTCCGCTTCGGCCTGTCGGGCGATTGCGCGGATCATCTGCTCCGGCAGGTCCACCTGCTTCACCTCGACCATTGCCACCTTCACGCCCCACGGCGCGGTGTGCTGGTCGAGAATCGATTGCAGCCGCACATTCAGCTTCTCCCGCTGGCTGAGAAGTTCGTCAAGTTCCACTTCGCCGAGTACGCTGCGCAGTGTCGTTTGCGCGAGCTGCGAAGTGGCATAAAGGAAGTTTGAAACTTCGACCACCGCCAGACGCGGCTCGAGTACGCGGAAGTAGATTACCGCGTTGACCTTGACCGTGACGTTGTCGCGCGTCACCACGTCCTGCGCGGGCACTTCCAGAGTATCCAACCGTAGCGACACGCGAACCATGCGGTCGAGAGGAGCAAAGACCAGGATCAGGCCCGGCCCCTTGGGCTGCGGCAGCAGGCGGCCGAGCCGGAAGATGACGCCTCGTTCGTATTCCCGGAGGATCTTGATCGAACTCATCAGGTACAGGACGACGATCACGATCACGATGGGCCACACTTCGATCATTTGCTTCAGCCTCCATTCTGATTTTGGACCGGCTCGACGTTGAGAACCAGCCCCTTCAATCCCGCCACGCGAACCGCGGCGCCCGCCGGAATGGATTGCGGCGCAACCGCATCCCAGTATTCCCCATGGACAAACACCTTGCCCGCCGGCTCCAACGCGGTGATGGCGGTGCCGATCTCTCCGATCATGCCTTGAGAGCCCGTCTCGACTTTGTTGCGATGCGCGCGCAGCGCGAGTGAGGCCAGCATCACCGTGATGATCGAAAACGGCAGCGTCAGCGCCAGCGCAGTGGGCCAGTGGACGCGCATTTCGGGAATCGGACCGTTTACCAGCATGATGGCGCCCAAAAACATGGAGACGGCGCCGCCGATTCCGAGAATCCCGTGCGAGGTGAATTTCGCTTCGAGTACAAACAGCGTGAGCGCCAGCAGGAGCAGCGCGGCGCCCAGCCAGTTGATCGGCAGGACCGCCAAGGCGGAGAGCCCGAGCAGCACCATGATGGCACCGATCACGCCCGGAGCGATGAGCCCGGGCGAGGAAAACTCCACATAGATGCCGAGCGCGCCGAGTACCAGCAGGATCAACGCGATATTCGGGTCCGCGACCGCCGAAATGATCCGTTGCCGCAGAGTCTGCTGATATGTCACCACTTCCGCGCCGGCCGTATGGAGTGTGGTAGTGGAGCCGTTGAGCCGGGTCACCGTGCGGCCGTCGACGGCGGCGAGCAGCGCCTGTTCGTTGGGGGCCACTAAGTCAATCAGGTGATCGTCGAGCGCTTCGTGATCGGTGAAGGATTTGCTCTCGCGGACAGCCGTCTCGGCGATGTCGGCATTATGTCCGCGCTTGGTGACAATGCTGCGGAGGTAAGCCGCGGCATCGTTTGTCACCTTTTCCTTCATGACTGCGTCCATTTCGCCGCCCAGCGCTACCGGATGGGCCGCGCCTGTCGCGGTGCCGGGCGCCATGGCTGCGAGGTCACCGGATTCCAGAATGAAGAATCCGGCGGAAGCGGCGCGTCCTCCGCTGGGCGCAACATATGTAATTACGGGAACCGGAGAGGCGGCGATGTGCTCGATCGTTTCGCGCATGGCGTCCATCAAACCTCCCGGCGTGTTGAGACGGACAATCACGAGCGATGCGCCTTCGCTGCGAGCTTCTCGAATTGCGCTCTCCACAATATCGGCGGTTATCGGGTGAACGACACCGCCGACGTCGACAGCCACCACTTTCGGGGAGGCGGCGAATGCCGGCGCAATCCACGCGAGCGCTAACGCCAAAGTCGCCTTGGTCAAGCTACCTATAGTATAGAATACCGGGATCACCTAGTCCGAAAACACACGGTGGTAATGCGATTGATAGAAACTTTTGATTTTCGATTTATGCGACTCTCGGTTAAAATTAAATCAATCAACAGACTTAGGGAGAAACCTCAGTAAATGCCTAAAAAGCGTACTGCCGAAAACGAAATCGTAGTGCCGACTGCCGCGGCGCCGGCGCTCCGGCGTAAATCCGCTGCCCGGACGCGTGCCAAACGGACCGTGGAGGTAGTGGAAACACCTGCAATCGTGACCGAAGAAGTAGTTGTCGTTGCAGCAACGGCCGCTAACCCTGTCAGCGCGCCAACTTACGACGAAATCGCCAAGTTAGCTTATTCCTTCTGGGAAGCTCGTGGTTTCCAGGGCGGCTCCCAGGACGAAGACTGGCGCCGCGCCGAAGAGCATCTCCGCTCGGCTCCGCTCGCCATGAAAGCGTGATTCCTACCTGTATTTACGCAGAACGGCTAAGAGCCTTCCCTGTATCTGAACGTCGCGTGCCGGAACCAGAATCGGTTGTAAAGTCGAGTTGGCCGGTTGTAACCGAACCGTATCTTCCGACTCCCGATAAAACCGCTTCAGCGTAGTCTCACTTCCGGCGACCAGGGCGACAACGATGTCGCCATCCCGCGCTTCGGCGACGCGCTCGAGCAAAATCAGGTCACCATCGCAGATGTGATCGTCGATCATGGAGTTGCCGCGCACTTCGAGGGCGAATGTGCCCGGATTGCCCGTGAAATCGGCGAAGTTGAGAACTTCACTCTGCTCGACGGATTCCACCGGCACGCCGGCCGCGATGCGGCCGAGCAGGGGGATCTCCGTGTTCGCGGGCCGAATGCGCCGCTGGTCCTGTGCGTACTTGGGGGTCAGCTCGATCGATCGGCTCTGATTGAATCCGCGCTTGAGGTAGTTCTTAGCTTCGAGAACCGAGATGTGCTTGTGCACCGTCGCGAGGGAGGCGAGGCCCAGCCCCCGCGCGATTTCCTCGTAGCTCGGGCAGTAGCCGTTTTCGTCCACAAAGCCGGCGATAAAATCGAGCACCTGCTTTTGCCGCTTCGTAAGTGCCATTTTTTGCCCCCCAATCATTGT
This sequence comes from Terriglobia bacterium, assembly GCA_963796675.1. Lineage (GTDB taxonomy): Bacteria > Acidobacteriota > Terriglobia > Bryobacterales > Bryobacteraceae > CAWCDJ01. The sequence continues at coordinate 266,792 of CAWCMS010000001.1, read as the reverse complement.
GGGCGAATAAAAAGGGAAAATCAATAGGCATGACAAATTAAAGAATTTCCCCCTCCTGACCGATTAAGTAGAAGCGGGGTAAGCATGATATCCATTCGCAACGAAGTCGACGAACTGGAGCGATTCCATCAATTGCGTAAGCTGGCTACGGATTGCTACGCACTCGCGATCCGCAACTCGGCGGAATATGCCGTGGAGCTGGAAGTGAACCTGTCCGATCCGCATCGCAAGCATCTGCTGGCGCTGGCGGAAGATGTGGCGGAAGGCGCTCCGGAACGTTTGAACGAGAGCCGTACCACCTTTCGCAGCCTGTTACGGGATTACCGTGATAAAGCTTCGCGGTATCTCAATACCCTGCGCGATGAACTGACGGGTGCGACGCGGGCGCTCGAAGAGATTATGGAGTCTCTGGCGCGTGTCGATGGCGAAAGCGAGCAGAAGCTGCGTGGTTCGCTCGGGCAGTTGCGCGAAGCGCCTCGCATTCCGGATGTGCAGGCTTTGCGCACTCTGGCTCTCAGCACTGCCGAAGCAATCGAGAACTGCGTGGAGGAGATGCAGAAGCAGCACGAGTTGACGATTACGCAATTCCAGGCAGAGATCCGGGTTCTGCACCATCGCATCGATTCCATGGAGCGCGCCGCTTCGGTCGATGCGCTGACGGAACTGCTGCGGCGGACGGAGATCGAACAGCGGATCGCACAGGGCCTGCCTGCCTGCTGCCTGCTGATGGTCAAGACAGGTGGCTTCCACCTCGCCGCGACCCGCTTCCATCCGGATGTGGCCGCGGAACTGGCGGGAGCCTTCAGCAAACGGCTGCGCAACAGCCTGCCGCCTGGTTCGGAGGTCGGCCGGTGGTCGGATGACGGATTCGTGGCGATTGTGCCCGTGTCGAAGTTGGAGGCCGGCAAGATCGCCCGTTGGATTTCGGAACATCTCTCGGGCGCCTATGCTTGCCTGCTGGATGGTAAGACGGTGCGGCCCTCCTTGCAGGTCAGTGTCGCGGTGCTCGATGGGAACACTGAGTCGGCGCGCCAGATCGTCTCGCGGATCAGTCAGTTTCTTTCCGGGAGTGGCCTGGTCCCTACATTAGCGAAAGCGGATCCACGTCAATAACCAGCGCCGTGGCGCCCCACTTACGCTCCTGGGCGAACGAGCGAATTCGCTGTAGCAGTTCGTTGAGCGTCTTCCGCCCGGCTGACTTGATGAGGAATTGGTAGCGGTACTCGTTCTTCAAGCGCGGAACGGGTGCCTCGGCGGGGCCCATGATCCGCAGTTTTTCGGGCGGCGGCATAAAAAGCGTAGACATCTCGGTGCTCATCCGCATCGCCATTTCCTTTTTTTCGCTACGCACCAGCACGTTGGCCATGGCACTGAACGGCGGGTAGTGCATCATGCGGCGGAAATTCAGTTCCTTCCCGTAAAAGGCCGGGTAGTCATGCGCGGCGGCCAGCCGCACGGCATAGTGGTCGGGGTTGATGGTCTGAATGAGGACTATCCCCGGCAGGCTGCCTCGCCCCGCGCGACCTGCAACCTGCGTAAGCAATTGGAAAGTCCGTTCGGCCGCGCGAAAATCGGGCATCCCCAGCCCGACATCGGCCGAAACGACGCCAACGAGCGTGACATTCGGGATGTCGTGGCCCTTGGCGATCATCTGGGTGCCCACCAGGATGTCGTAGTTGTGCTCGCGGAAATCCTGCAGGATCGTCTCGTATTGCCGCTTGCCGGTCACAGTGTCGCGATCGAGCCGCGCGATCCGCGCAGTGGGGAAGGCTTGATGCAGTTCCTCTTCCACCTTCTCCGAACCCACGCCCAGGAAGTAGATGTGCTCGCTCGCGCATTTCGGGCAGACCGAGGGCACCTTTTCGGCATAGCCGCAGTAGTGGCAGAGCAGCCTTCGGTCGCGCTTGTGATAGGTGAGCGTGAGGGAGCAGTTGATGCATTGTACCCGCTCGCCGCAAGCGCGGCACGCTACAAAGCTGGAAAAGCCCCGGCGATTGAGCAGGATGATGGTCTGTTCGCCGTTCTGCAGCCGGACCTCGATGGCGTCCAGGAGCTTGCGGGAAAACGTATTCTGCTTGCGGGTCTCCAGAAACTCCTGCCGCATGTCCACCAGTTCGACTGCCGGCAGCGGACGTGCTTCGATGCGGCCGGGCAATTCGAGCAGCGTGTATTTGCCGCGCTCTGCGTTGTAACGGCTCTCGAGGCTGGGAGTAGCCGAGCCCAGCACCACGCACGCCGAGGCGGCCTGCGCCCGGACGATCGCGACGTCGCGGCCGTTATAGCGCGGAGTCTCCTCCTGCTTGTAGCTCCCGTCGTGCTCTTCGTCCACCACGATCAGCCCGAGGTTGCGGACCGGCGCGAAAACTCCGGAGCGGGTGCCCACCACCACGGAAGCGGCGCCGCGACGAATCCGCCGCCACTGCTCGGACCGCTCGACATCCGTAAATGCGCTGTGCAGGATGGCCACGCGGTCGCCAAAGCGTGAGAAAAACTGCCCTGCCATGGCGGGGGTGAGGGCGATTTCAGGCACCAGCAGCAGGGCGCTGCGGCCTTGCGCCACCGTAGCCTCGATGCAGTTGAGGTAGACCTCGGTCTTTCCCGACCCGGTGATGCCGTGCAGCAAAAATGTGCGAAACTCGCGGGCGTCGATCGCGCCGCGAATCTGGTCGAACGCGGCGGCCTGGGCTGGGTTCAGATCGTGGCGGACGCGGATTGGGCCCCCTCCGGCAGCTGCATTTTCGGGCCGTAGTGAGACCACGCCCTTGCGCGCCAGGGCGCGAGCCGCCGGACTCGCATTCTTCACGAGTCCTTCGAGATCCTTCAAATTATGCGAGCCGGGATGAAGTTCGAGAAAGGCGTGGAGTTCCCGCTCCGGTTTCGTGAGTTTGCGCCCGGGCGCCTCGGGAACCAGTTCGACGCGCAGGTGGTCGGATGGCGCTCGCAGCGGATCGCGCTCTGTCTGCACCTGTTCCGCTACGATGAAGCCGCGGCGTTCGAGCGCGCGAAGCACCTTATCGGCGAGCGGCATGGTGCGCGCGAGGTACGCGGCCGAGAGCGGGCGCTTCTCGAGCACCCGCAGCACCTGGGTTGCCGGATCGTCAGGCGAGGAATCGAGCAGCAGCTGCCGGGCGGCATCGCGGCCGGAGTCGGTCAGCGACCAGATCTTCCCCTGCCGGATCTCCGAGGCGAGAGGCAGCATCCCCCGCAGGACCTCGCCCAGCGGCGCGCAGTAATAGCCGGCGATCCACTTCCCGAGTGCCAGCAGTTCGCCGTCGAGCACCGGTTCGGAATCGAGCAACCGGAGGGCGTCACGCGTGGCGACATCCGGGCGTTCGTCGTGGCAGCGCAGGATGACACCCGTGAGCTTGCGCGTGCCGAAGGGCGCCAGGATGCGGCTGCCCGGCCGCACGCGGTGCCGTAGCGTTTCCGGCAGCGAGTACGTGAACGGCTGGTCCAGAGGAACCGGCAGACTGACGTCGCAGTAGAGGTAAGAACCCTCGGGCATCGATCCTATTGCTTCCCGGACTCGAACGTGGACAACTCCGTCTTGTCCTTCTCGAGGAACGGCACGCCCTTCTCCATCCACTCCGGAGCGGGCGCGCCTTTCAGATAGTGGTCGAAGTATTGCTGCAGCCGGATCGTGTAGTCCTTCTGATCGGCGCGGCGGCGCAGCCCGTGCGGCTCGCCGTTATAGACGAACAGGTACACCTCTTTGCCCAACCGGCGCAGCGCCAGGTAGTATTCGATCCCCTGGTACCACGGCACGGCGTCATCGGCATCGTTGTGCAGCAGCATGACCGGCGTGGTCACGCGGTCCGCCCAGAAGATGGGCGAATTCTCGATGAAGCGCGTCGGATACTGCCAGATGCTGCCGCCGATGCGGCTCTGCGTGCGCTCGTACTGGAATTGCCGCGGCATGCCCGTGCCCCAGCGGATGCCGTCATACGCGCTGATCATATCCGCCACCGGCGCACCGGCGGCCACCGCGCGGAAGCGCTTCGTCTGCGTCACCATATAGGCGATCTGGTATCCGCCCCAGCTATGTCCCTGGATGCCGATGGCGTTCTCATTGACGATGCCCTTGTCCACCACCGCCTGGATCGCGGGCAGCACGCATTTGAGCGCGCTCTGTCCCGGGTAGCCGATGGTGTAGACAATGTCGGGCGTCAGCACCAGGTAGCCGTTCGACACGTAATAGGAGATGTTGATGTTCTGGCTCGGACGCGGCTCCACGTAGCGGTTTACGCGATCCGTCAGCTTCTCGTAGATGTAGACCATCATCGGGTACTTCTTGTGCGGGTCGAAGTTCTCCGGCTTGTAGAGGGCGGCAGTCAGCGGCACGCCGTCGGCATTCTTGAAAGGAACGACTTCGGACGTGCCCCAGTTGATGCCGGCCTGCTGCGGATTCGCGTGACTCACCTTGCTCATCTCGCGGAAGGTGGAATCGGTGGTGAGCAGATCGGGAAATTCTTCAAACGACTGCCCCGTGAGCAGGTAAACGTCCGCATCTTTGGCTTTGACCGGCGGCGTGTAGTACTTGTGCCCGAAGATCAGCCGGTGCGGTTCGCCTCCCGCCAGCGAAGCGCGGTAGAAGCCGGTGTCCCAGGTCTTGAGGCTTTCTGCGTGCAGCAACAACGGCTTCGCCGGGTCGATCCAGCGGTCCCGCGGATCGGTCTCGAGCCTCACGTACCGCAGCCGCAGGTCGTGCTGGCGCCCGTAACCGGCGGTGACATTCGTCGCGCCCGAGCCGTCCGGCGCCACGCGCCAGATATCGAATTCGTCGTAGAGCAGAACGTACTTGCCGTCGCTGGTCCAGCCTGCGGAACCGTAAGCGGCGGGCGTGCTCGGCGTGTCGGTCTCTTCGTTCCAGAACTTCACCGGCAGGCCGGCGGTCAGGTTCACCTCCTTGCCGTCCGGTACCGAAATCGTCTCCCAATCCTTGCCGTCGAAGCCGAGCAGATACCGGCCTCCTGGCGACCATGTCATGGTGCCGCGGTGTTTGCGCGTTAACAGGGTGCGGGCGCCGGTGGTTTCATCGATCACGTAGGTATCGGAGTAGTGCTCGTCCCAATCGAAGAGCGAGCGGTACTGGCGGTCGTCGCTGCCGAGCGCCCAGTGAGAGTTCTCCGAAGGTGTGACTTCGGAGACCTCGGCATCGCCGAGTTGCACTACCTTGCGCTCCGGCAAGAGATAGGCTGCGGTGTAAGTGCGGTTACGGTCGCGCGCAGCCCGTACTTTCTGGATGGGGTTGATGTAGTCGTCCTTGTACGACCAGAGGTCTACCGAGGCCTTAGCGTCCGGATCGGTATCCGTATCTGCCGGCTTCTCGGAGGCGGGAGGTGCGCAGCCGAAGTAGATGCGGGTGCCGTCCTTCGAAAAGCTCAAGTTGCCCTTCTCGCTGATCGCCAATTCGGAGCGGGAGCCGGGAGTGCCGGCCGAAGCAATCTCGGTGGCGGCCGCGGATTGCCTCTCCCAGCGATAGAGCTTCCACTTGGGTTGCTTAGAGGCAGCATCGTCGCGGTCACTGACGAAGGCCAGTTGCGTCTGGTTCTCGTCCCAGGTCAGCTTGGCGTACTTGCCTTTACCGGCGAGGAGCGGCGCCGCGGCGTCGGCCGAACCCACCCGGGCGGCGAAGACCCCGTTCTTCGCGGTGTCGCGAGCGGAGACGTCGAACACCATTTGTGTACCGTCTTCGGAGAGTAGAAACTCGACGGCATCCGGAAAGGTACGCTCGGAGCCATCAGCGAGCTTGCGAAGCACGAGGTCGGAGCCGAACTCGGGACGCGCGCCGCGTCCGGCGCCGGCACCTCCGCGTCCACCGCGTCCGCCCTGCTGATCGCCATCGTCGCCGGCGCTCTCACGGGGTGACGCGGACTGCCTGGTTTCGGGCGCGTCTTTCAGGTAGGCGAGGTAACCCGCGGCTTTCTCCGGCATCTGGAAGCGCTTGACGCGCTCGACGCGGGTGGCCGCGCCGGTCGCCAGGTTCACGATCACCATGCCGTCCTTCGGCGCCTGGTCGCCCGTCTTCTTCTCCTTCCGCGCCTTTTCGGCCTCCGCGTGAGTGGGGAACGTCGAGAAGACCACCGTCTGGCTGTCGGCGGAGAAGAGGATCGTCACACCGCGCGGTTCCGCCGGACCTTCTTCGGTGCTCGATGCCAGAGGCGGCGCCGGACGCTCACCCGCAGGCTCGCGCTGCTCCTTCCCGGTGACCAGGTTGCGGATGACCACTTCGCCGTCGCCCTCCTCCGGGAACAGGCCGTACGCGAGAAACTTGCCGTCATTCGACAGCTTTTGCCCGGAGATGGATTTCCAGCCGTCGTAGTCGTGGTGGTTGAGCGGACGCTTGGTCTGCGCGAGCGCGAGAGAAATGGACAGACACAGTAAGGTGGCAGAGAGCTTGCGCGGAAACATGCAAGGTATTGTAGAACGCCGCGCCCTACCCCGCGTGCGGAGGCTAACTCTAGTTCGTTGACAGGGATTGGGGGGATGGTACAATAGGGGCAAGCTCAGAGACCAGGAAATTCCTTTACTTACTGTAAGATGCGATGTTCGCATCCGAATTGGGAGTGAAGGAATCCAAGAAGGTGAACATGGCGTACGTCGTACCCGTCCCACACCTCGCGCGGACCGAGGCGGAACCGCTGCTGGCTACCATCGGCAATACGCCGTTGGTGCGCCTCGAGCAGATCCCCGGGGAATTTCCCGGAATCGAGATCTGTGCGAAGGCGGAGTACTTCAACCCGGGCGGGTCGGTGAAGGACCGCGCAGCCGTCAACATGGTGCTGGACGGCGAGCGCTCCGGACGCCTGAATCACAGCCGGATTATTCTCGACGCCACCAGCGGCAATACGGGCATTGCGTACGCGATGATCGGCGCCAACCGCGGCTACAAGGTGAAGCTCGTGCTGCCCGCCAACGCCTCCGAAGAGCGCAAGCGGATCTTGAAGGCCTACGGAGCGGAGACCGTTTTCAGCGACGCGGCCGAAGGGTCGGATGGCGCGATCCGCCTGTGCCGCAAGATCTACGTAGAAGATCCGGACCGCTATTTTTACCCCGACCAGTACAACAACCCGGCCAACTGGAAGGCCCACTTCGAGGGCACCGGCCCGAGATCATCAAGCAGACCGGCGGGCGGCTTACGCACTTCGTCGCCGCCATGGGCACCAGCGGCACCTTCACCGGCGTCACCCGCCGGCTGAAGCGCGACCTGCCGGAAGTGAATGCTTCTCGGCGCAGCCGTCGAGCGGATTTCACGGCCTGGAAGGGCTGAAGCACATGCCCACGGCCATCCGCCCCGGCTTTTACGACGAAAGCCTGGCCGATGGCAACCTGTGGATCGAGACCGAGGACGCCTACACCATGGTGCGCCGCCTGGCGCGTGAGGAAGGTCTGCTGGTCGGCATCTCGTCCGGCTGCAATGTGCATGCCGCTACCCTGCTGGCGCGCGAGCTGGTGAAGCGCGGCGAATCCGGGCTTGATCGTGACCGTGCTCTGCGACAGCGCGGAGAAATACCTCAGCGAACAGTTCTGGGACGAATAGATGATCCGCATCGAATCCGAACCCTGGGACGCCATGGTGGCCCACGCTCGCAAAACCTATCCGAACGAATGCTGCGGCGCCATGCTCGGCAAGATCTCCGACGACGAAAAGACTCGTGGGCGAAGCGCTGGCGCTTGAGAATGCGTTCGAAGGCGCGCAGGCCGCGCGCTACGAGCTGCGCCCGGAGGACCTTCTGGCGGCCGACAAAGCGGCCCGCGAGCGCAGCATGGACCTGATCGGCATCTACCATTCGCATCCCGATTGCGACGCCTATTTTTCCAAGACCGATTTACAGAATTCCTGCCCCTGGTATTCGTTCGTGGTGCTCTCCATCCAGAAGGGCGAATTCCACCACGCCAATAGCTGGCTGCCGAATTTCGAGCAGACCGAAGCGGCGAAAGAGGAGTTGATTTACTAGACATATGGCCAAAGTTCTGATCCCGACGCCCTTGCGGCAATTCACCGGAAAGCAGGACACCGTGAGCGTTCCGGGCGCCACCGTGGGCGAAGTGCTGAACGCGCTCACCGCGCAATATCCCGACCTGCGCAAGCAGATTTTCAACGATGAAGGCAAGGTGCGCAGCTTCGTCAACGTCTACCTGAACGACGAAGACATCCGCTACCTGAGCAAAGACGCGACGCCCGCCGCAGGAGGGCGATACGCTTTCGCTGGTGCCTTCGATCGCGGGCGGTTCGACGGTCGCGGCGCCTGCCGAAGAAGTCACCCTTTCGAACGACGAGATCCTGCGCTACAGCCGGCACCTGATCATTCCCGAGGTCGGCATCGAGGGCCAGCAGAAGCTGAAAGCGGCCAAGGTGCTGCTGGTGGGCGCCGGCGGGCTGGGCGCGCCGCTGGGCCTCTATCTGGCGGCCGCCGGCGTCGGCCGCATCGGCATGGTGGATTTCGACGTGGTCGATTTCACCAACCTGCAGCGCCAGGTGATCCATTCGACCGCCGACGTGGGCCGCAAGAAGCTGGATTCGGCCGCGGAGAAGATGCAGGCCATCAACCCGCACGTCGAGATCGCGAAGCACGAGGTGGCGCTCTCCAGCGAGAACGCGCTCGACATCCTGAAAGATTACGACCTGGTGGTGGACGGCACGGACAACTTTCCCACGCGCTACCTGGTGAACGACGCCTGCGTGCTGCTGGGCAAGCCGAACGTTTACGGCTCGATCTTCCGCTTCGAAGGGCAGGCCACGGTGTTCGCCTACGAGGGCGGACCGTGCTACCGCTGCCTGTATCCGGAGCCGCCACCTCCCGGCCTGGTGCCGAGCTGCGCCGAGGGCGGCGTGCTCGGGATTCTGCCGGGGACCATCGGCCTGATCCAGGCTACCGAGACCGTGAAGCTGATCCTGGGGATCGGCGAACCTCTGGTGGGGCGCCTGCTGCTTTACGACGCGCTGGCCATGCGCTTCCGCGAGTTGAAGCTGCGCAAGAATCCGGAGTGCCCGATCTGCGGCGACCACCGGACGATTACCAAGCTGATCGATTACCATCAGTTCTGCGGGGTGCCGCAGCCACAAAGCCAGCCAGCCGCGTCGCAGGAGACCAAAGTGAACGAAGGCGAAATCGACGTTACCGAAGTGAAGGCCAAGCTGGATCGCGGCGACAACTTCGTGCTGATCGACGTGCGCGAGCCGCACGAATACCGCATCTGCAACATCCCGGGCGCGAAGCTGATTCCGCTGGGCGAATTTCCTAAGCACGTCGGCGAATTCGATCCGGAGGCCGATATCGTGATCCACTGCAAGAGCGGCATGCGCAGCGCGAAGGCCTGCGGCATTCTGCGCCAGGCCGGTTTCCAGCACGTCCGCAACATGAAGGGCGGCATCCTGGCCTGGAGCGACAAGGTCGACCCCAGCGTGCCGAAGTACTGACCTGCGCCCGGCTTAGTTAGTGCGGTGCTTGGGATGCTTCACCTTGACGTGCCTGACCTTGGGGGTCTTCGCCTTCCTGCGTTTCACCTTGGTGGCGGAGACCTTATGGTTCACCGGCTTGGGCTTTTTGGCATCTGCCATACCCGTGAGGCCGATGCCGAAGGCAAGGGCGAGCGCCAGGGAGCGGAATCTCATAGCCGTATTCTATTGTGGCGCATGGGCAAACCACAAATACATCTTTAGGAAACTATAAGCAGTTATCACCACGCAAATCGCGGCGGCGATTTTCCAGATACTCTCTCGGGTGAAATCCCCGTAGCGCGGCTGGCCCGTAATCCACGCCATGCCGAAGCCCCCCAGCAGTCCGCCCACGTGCGCCGCCATATCGATCCCCGGCAGCAGGCTGAAAATCAGCATGTAGATCACATACCGCATGTAAACGTTGCGGACGTGGTCGCCGAGCGCGCTCCGGTGGCGGATCGAAAGCGCGAGCATGGCGCCCACCAGCCCGAATAAGGCGGCCGACGCGCCCACCGACGGCACTCCGGGGTTCCAGATCGTACTGACGTAGAAACCGAGGACGCTCGAAATGAAGTAGATCACGACCATCCGGGACACGCCGTAAAGTTCCTCGACCCCGGCGCCCAGATCGAGCAACACCCACATATTCATGCCGATGTGCAGCAGGCCGCCGTGCAGAAATCCGGCCGTCACCAGCCGCCATCGCTGTCCGACGGCGATCGCGGGTCCGTACTTGGCGCCGAAGTCGAACAGCGTCTGGACATCGATATTCATGGCCGACCCGCGGCCGGACTGCATACTCACTAGCGACGTAGCTATGTAGAATCCGATGTTGATAAGCAGGATGATGACCGTGCAAAACCGCGCGTGAGGAATGAAGCCGCCGAGTATCGGCACCGGATTTCCTTCGCGTGCGGCGCGCGGCGCGACGGCTTCATTGCAGTACGGGCAGATGCGGTCGCTGGTTGTGATAAATGCCCGGCAATGCGGGCACATGCGGCGCGTTTCCACGCAACCATCATACAACCCGGCCGATGATGTTCCTGCTCAAAACGCATCTGCCGGGCGACTGTTGCCAAGCTTCGTTCTGATACAATCGAAGGTCCCGCAATGGTGAAAACAGAACGCGAGTATCGCGAAGATATCTGCCAGATCGGCCGCCTGGTGTTCCAGAAGGGATGGGTCGCCGCCAACGACGGCAACATCACGATCCGGATGGATGCGGAGCGCATTCTCGCCACGCCTACTGGTGTTTCGAAGGGCATGATGCAGCCCGACGACCTGATCATCGTCGATATGAAGGGGAATAAGATTTCGGGCCGCGCCGAGCGCACCAGCGAAATCGCCATGCACTTGACGGTGTACGAGCTGCGGCCGGATATCAAAGCCGTGGTGCACGCGCATCCCCCGGTTGCCACTGGATTCGCCACCGCCGGCCGCACGCTCAACCTGGCGCTGCTTCCGGAGGTCGTGATCGGCCTTGGGTGTGTGCCGCTGGCGGCGTATGGCCTGCCCGGAACGCCCGCCCTGACCGAGCCGATGCTGCCGCTGATCCCCAAGTACGACGCGTTAATGATGGCCAATCACGGCGCCGTCTGCTACGGCGAGGACGTGTTCAAGGCATACTTCCGCATGGAGACCATGGAGCACTTCGCGCGCATCCAACTGGTGGCGGAACTGCTCGGCGGCCCCAAAGTGCTGCCGCGCGAGGAAGTGGATAAGCTGCTCGATTCGCGCACGCGGTACGGCGTAAAGGCGAAGAGCAGCGGCGAACCGGGCTGTCCGGTGTCCGCCGAGGACATGAGTTCCTCGGGCGATGAACGGTTTTACGTGACCCGCGCCGAGCTGATCGGGCTGGTGGACGAAGCTCTCAAGGCGCGCGGCGCCTGATAGAGGTTTTGGAGAATATCGATGGGTGAAGCTTTAGGGATGATCGAGACGCGCGGCCTGGTGGCCATGATCGAAGCCGCCGACGCGATGGTGAAGGCCGCCAAAGTGTCGCTGGTCGGTTGGGAAAAGATCGGCTCCGGCTACGTCACCGCAATGGTCCGCGGCGATGTCGCGGCCGTCCGTGCCGCAACCGATGCCGGTGCCGCCGCGGCGCGCCGGGTGGGCGAACTGATTGCGGTGCACGTGATTCCGCGTCCGCACCAGAGCCTGGAAGACGTGCTGCCGATCGGCAGATCGCAGACGGCCGCCGGCAAGTAGCCGGAAGCGAAGGCTGTCATGATCCTGGCCCGTGTGGTGGGCACCGTGGTGGCTACGCGGAAGGACCCACGCCTCGAAGGTAAGAAGCTGCTGATCCTCAAGCCGATCTCTCCGGAAGGCAAGGACGAGGCCGGTTATGTGGTTGCGGTGGATACCGTCAGCGCCGGGTATCGTGAGCGCGTGATCGCCGTTTCCGGCAGCTCCGCCCGCATGGCCGAAGGCTGCAAGGACACGCCCGTCGATACCGCGATCATCGGTATCGTGGACGATGTCCAACTGGATTGACCGATGTACCTGGGACGCGTTATCGGCTGTGTCTGGTCTACCGTCAAGCATCCGGCTCTCCAGGGGATCCGTATGCTGGTGGTGCAGCCGCTGACCCCCGAACTCCAACCGACCGGCAAGCGCCTGATCTGTACCGATTCCGCGGGAGCCGGGACGGGTGAACTCGTCTACTGGGTGCGCGGCAAAGAGGCCAGCTTCCCGTTTGCTCCCGCCGAGCCGGCCACCGATACGACGATCGTCGGAATCGTGGATTCCGTGCACTTGCAATCGGCTGCCGGAGCGATGCCCGCAGGCGGCGCGCCGCCCGGCCGCGGACGCAAGGCCGCGCGAAGGTCCTGACATGCTGATTGCGCGTGTGGTGGGAGACTTGGTGGCGACCCAGAAGCACCCGAGCCACGAAGGCCGTAAGCTGCTGCTGGTGCAGCCGCTGAATCTCGACGGCAGCAATCGCGGCGATGCCGTGGTGGCTCTCGACGCAGTGGACGCCGGCGTCGGTGACCGTGTCCTGCTGGTCACCGAAGGCTTCAGCGCCATGACCGCCGTGGGAAGGCCTCAATCACCCATTGACATGGCGGTAATTGGATTTATCGACCAGGTCGAGATCATCCCCGGAGTCGTCTAGCCGCGAACGCCGTCCGGAAGCGATGTATTTTCCGACCAGAACCAGCGCCAGCCCCCATTTCAACGTCTCCAGGCCGTAATAGGCGCTGTGCAGCATCCAGAAAGTGTCGCGCTGTGCGCCCCCGGCTTCTGGAGGGAGGATCGCGAGATTGTTTTCGATGGTCGCCAGCTCGGGCGTCACCAGAAATCGCTGCACTGCCACCATCAGCACCATCGCCAGTACCAGGCCGAGACCGAGTTTGCGCTCCGTGGTACCTAGCAGAAGATAGAGGAACAAGAGCGTTCCGCCAACCAATTGAATGATTTCCCAGGTTTCGAACTCCGAGCGCTTCTGTTCGGAGGCTTCGGCATGCAGCAGTGCGCGAGCCTGATCGTAGCCCAGGATGCGGACCTGCGCCGAAGCAGCGGCGCCCGGATGCACCATCAGGCGGTCGACTCCCCGGAATCCCGAGGCGCCCAGCCAGACCATCAGCAGTCCTCCCCCCACCCACAGCCCGAGAACAAAACAGACAAATCGCCGGAAATGCATGAATTCTCGATTCTAGCGTAAGCTCGCCGACTAAAGGCTGCGCGCCTCGCTGCCGATCAAGTGTGCGAGTGAGGTGGCATGTCAGGTTTCATGACGAAGCATTTCGGTGAGCTTCCGGCGGAGCCCGCGGTGGCGTTTGAATTCCCCGGGGGCCTGCCCGGTTTCGAGGCGCGGCGCCGCTTCGTGCCGCTACATTTCGAGCAGAGCGATCCGCTCATTTTCCTGCAGAGTCTGGAAGATCCCGACCTGTGCTTCCTCACCGTGCCGGTTCTGGTAGTGGATGCCCGGTACCGGATGGGCGTGGAGCCGGAAGACCTGGAATCGATCGGGCTGCCGGTCGACCATCAGCCGCGGATCGGCAGGGAAGTGATGTGCCTGGTGGTCCTGTCGATCTATCCGCAGGGCGCGACCGCCAATCTGTTGGCTCCTGTGGTGGTGAATCTGAAGAACGGGAAGGCGGTGCAGGCGGTGCGCGCGGATTCGCGTTATTCCCACCAGCATCCGATGGTCAGCGAAGAGACGCTCGTATGCTCATGATGTCGCGGAGGGCGGGAGAGACAATCCTGATCGGCGACGCGATCGAAATCGTGATCGCGCATATCGGGAGGTCGCGGGTACGGGTGGGGATCCGTGCGCCCCGCGAGATGCCTGTGCTGGCCCGCGAAGTGAAGCTGGTCCGGGAAGAGAACCTGGCCGCCGCTGCGGGGCATTCGCCGGAGGCGGTTTCGCGGCTGCTCGCAGAGTTTCGCTCAAATCCCGCCGTTTCACGCCGATGAGGTTACTGTTCCGGCAAGATGCCGGCATTCGAAAACGAAAGGATTTCAAATGTCTCTCTCGATTCAAACCAACGTCAACTCTCTCGTCGCGCAGCAGAACCTGAACGTCAACAATAGCTTCCAGAGCAAAACGATTAAGGAGTTGACCTCGGGCTATCGGATTAACTCTTCCGGGGACGACGCCGCGGGCCTGGCCGTCGCCAACAAATTCCGCAGTGATGTTGCGGAACTGACCCAAGGTGTCGCGAACGGCAACGATGCCGTGGCGCAATTGCAGATCATGGACGGCGGAATGAGCAACATTTCGCAGATCCTCGACCGCCTCAAGACTCTCGCCACCCAATCGGCTTCCGGCACGTTTACCGGGGACCGCAGCATCTTAAACCAGGAGTTCCAAACAGACGTGTCGGAAATCGACCGTCAGGCGCAGTCGATCGGGCTGAACACCGGCGGGACATTCGCCAAGAGCCTGAGCGTTTATCTGGGCCAAGGCAGCGGCAGCACGAGTCTGACCAACGCGATGGTCGGAGTGAATCTGTCGGGAGCCACCGTCGATAGCCAGAGTCTCGGGCTGAAGGGCATGCAGGCAGTGGTCGGCAGCGCCGACCTCGGTTCGGCCTCGTCGACCTCGGTTGCCAGCATTCTGGCCAACTCGACCAACTCGCAGGGCGGAACCGCCACCAGCACGAATTTCATTCTCTCCGGTCCGGGCTTCTCCGGGACTTCGGTTTCCGTCAATCTGAGTGGCGTTGCGACCATCGAAGACCTGGTGAACAACATCAACTCTTCCATCCAAAGCGTAAGCAACGGCACCACGGCAGCCGACGCAGCGCTCAAGGATGCCGCAGTCGTGGCCTCCGTGCATACCGACGCCAATGGCGGAAAGCAACTGGCCTTCACCTCGAGCACCACCGCGTTCCAGGTGCAGGCGGGCGATCAGATGGCCAATGCCCTGATGGGCAACTTCTCGAGCGGCACCACGGGCGCCACTCTGACCGCCAGTGTCACAGGCTCGGCCTATGATGCCGCGGGCACCATGGCTGCCGGAACCAACCTGAACTTTACGATCAGCGGCGCCGGGATGTCGGGTCCCATCAACATCAATCTGCCGTACGCGAATGCCACCGGCGTTACGGCCGTCATCAGCGACCTGAAGACCGCCGTGAGCGGCAACCAGACCCTGAAAGACGCCGGTATCAGCGTGGATACGAACGACGCCGGACAGGTCGTCTTCAGCGACTCTAAAGGCGCGCAGTTCCAGGTCGACGTGTCGGGCGATGTGAAGAACCAGTTGGGGCTGGGCGCGTTTGCGACCACCGGCAGTTCCAATGCGGACTACAACTCCATCACGGCGGCGAACGCCTACAACTATGCCGGGAACACGGGCACGAACCAGACGGCCACGCTGGAGATCTCGGTTGCCGGCGGGTCTGCCATCAGCCTCGGTTCCATCGCGCTCGATCAGGGCAACGCGACCGCAGCCAGCAACACCAGTGGAGCGCTGACCGCGACCACCATGGCGACCGGCGTTCCCGCAACCGCGGCCACGTACACCGCGGGAACGGCGATTGGGAGCGGCTACACCGAGCAGGACTACAGCACCACGTTCGGCGACGTCACGGTCCAGGTGGGATCCACCAGCCATGACATTCACCTCACGGGCGACGACCAGACCTTCGCGCAGTTGAAGGCTGACCTGCAAAGCGGCATCGACGCCGCCTTCGGCGCGAATAAGGTCCAGGTCGGGGACGATGGCAACGGGAAGCTCACGTTGACCTCGCTGACCCCCGGCAGCACCTCCAATATCACCGTGACCGCCGGAACGGGCAATTCCGGGGCCAACGATGCAAGCGCCGCCCTCGGTTTCGGCGGTTCGGACGCGCATGTCGACGGAACCGCCGGCAGCGGCAACAATATCGTCGATTTCAGCGTGGATGGCCACGAGATCAACTTCAATCTCACGGCCGATACGGCGGCTGGCTCCGCAGTTGCCACCGGAACCACCGCGGTGGGGTCGGGTAGCTTTACGCCGATCAGCTTCTTGAGCGCCCCTACCACATCCATCTATACCGCCGGCAGCAGCGGGCCGGCCGCGGGATATGACTTCAGCGGCGGCAATTCCGGCGACATCAAGATCAGCCTCAACGGCGTCCAGCACGACATTACCCTCAGCACGGACCTTAGTGGCACACTCGCCACGGTGCAATCCGACTTGCAGGCGAAGCTCAACACCGCGTTCGGCAACCAGATCGCGGTCGGCAGCGATGGCGGTCACCTCACCTTGACGTCGGTTGCCTCGGGCAGCGGCAATGACATCACCGTCGCCGCGGGCACTACCGATATCTCGGGCATCCTCGGTTTCGATTCGAGCGATGTCGCGGTGAACGGAGCGGACGCAGCCGCGCAGGCGTCCAACGTCCAGGTCACTTTGGATGGCGTGACGAAGAACGTCCAGTTGACGGGCGTCAACAGCGGCACCGCCAATACCGACCAGACCTTCACCGATTTGAAGAATGACTTGCAACTGGGCATCGATACCGCCTTTGGCGACGGCTCACTCGGTTCGAGCGGCGTCACGGTCGGCGACGACACCCACGGTCATATCACCCTGACGACGACCGCGACGGGCGCCACCCAGAGCATTTCGCTTTCGAGCGGCGCTACCCACGATGGCCTGGCCGACCTCGGCTTCGCCGGCGCAGGGTCGGAAGCCGGGCAAGGCACCGACGCTACCAAGACGTCCCTCTCCTCTATGGCGCAGCAGATCAACGACGCCATCACGGCCGCCAAGACCAGTCCGACCGGTTCGCTTTATGGCACCACCTCGAGTGCCACCGCCAGCGTCGTGAACGGTACGATTCAGATCGCCAACGACAACAAAGGCGCGGACCACTCCATCTCCTCCATGCAGAGTGGCGCCGGCTACTTCGGCAGCGCCTGGGGCGCGGGAACCCTGACCAACAGCACCTCCAGCGTGGCTTACGGATACAACCGCGACGCCGGCAGCGTGGCGGACGCCATCAACCAGCAGATCGCGAGCAACTCCACGCTGGAGAAGGACGGCTTCCAGGCCAGCGTGGTTGGCGGCAAACTCCAGATCTCGGCCAACAGCGGCATCAACTTCCGCGTCAACGGCGGCGCGGCTTCAGACACGGCGACCGTCGTCGGCTCCAAGGATCTGACGGCGGGAGCGGATTTCAGTCTCGCCCCGATGACCCTGAACGTCAAGATCGACGGCACTACGCACAGCGTGACTCTGAATCAGAACTACACGGATTCGAGCCAGTTGCTGAACGCGATCAACGCGCAACTGCCGGGGGATGATGCCAGCATGGTCTCCCTCAACGGCAAGAACTATCTGGCCTTCAGTTCTCCCACGTCCGGCACTGCGGGCAGCGTGCAGGTCTTGAGCACCGGCACGGCAAATGCGGCTCTGGGGATTACCGATACCACGGCCCACTCCGGCGCCAACGAGGTGGATACCGGCTTCGGCGTCTCGAACTGGTCCTCGGCCGGGAACCTGGCGGTCAGCGCCGCCTCTTCCTCGCTCAGTGTCTCGGACGCGGCCGGGACAGCGCAGACCGGCGGCCTGTCCTTCGTCAACATGTCCAGCGGCTCACAGGCGCTGACCATCACCGCCACGAATCCGAACGGCGCCATGCAGGCAACCACTGTTACGCTGGCTGCCAGTAACGGCACCGGGAGCAATATCGATGCGGCCGTGGACTACATCAACAAGCAATTGCAACAGACCAACAACGCGACGTTGAAGTCCATCGTGGCCGTGAAACAGAACGTGGGCGGCGTCGAGGAGATCAATTTCCTCAGCCCCGGCACCGCGTTCCAGGTCAGCGTCGGCACCGCTGGAGCTTCCGGCACGGGCCTCAACGGCGGCGTTGCCGAGAACGTCTCGGGGGTGATCACAGGCACGAGCAGCACCATTGCGATCGACACCCAGGACGGCGCCACGGCTGCGGTTGCCGCGATTGCGGCGGCCGTCTCGAAACTGGGATCCGCTCAGGCGGCCGTTGGTAAGGGCGAGAACCAGTTGGGTTACGCCATCGGACTGGCTGAGTCTCAGATCACGAACTTCTCTTCCGCGGAATCGCAGATTCGCGACGCCGATGTAGCTGCGGAAGCGGCCAACCTCACCAAAGCCCAGGTCCTGCAGCAAGCCTCGATCGCTGCCATGGCCCAGGCCAATTCCGCTCCCCAGGCAGTGCTTGCGCTCCTGAGAGGCTAACCATAAACCCTGAACCCGGAGGGCCGAGTAGCGACCCGGCCCTCCGGCCTAAAGCTTTGAGCCGGATCAGACGATCTATCTAATCCGGCCCAGGAGTCTTTATGGGGACAACCAGCAGCAGTGCCATCTTCACGGGCAGCAGCGCCTACTCGAGCGACTTTCAAAACGTCATCGATCGAGCGGTGGCCATCGCCTCGTTGCCGATCACCCAGCTCACCAACGATCAAACCACACTGACCAACCAATCCCAGGAGCTGAATACCCTCGACTCCAAGTTCACCGCATTGCAGACTGCGGTCCAAGGGATTTCCGATGCGCTGAGCGGGGCATCGTATGAGGCGGATATCTCCGACCCCTCGGTCGTTTCCGCCAGCGTCGCCACCGGAGCACAGGAAGGGTATTATTCCATTCAGGTCTCCGATGTCGGCGCCTTTCCGACCAGTCTCAGCACCTCCTCCTGGAACGCAGCTTCGGGCGCTGCTCACACCTACCAGTTGTGCCTTGGCACGAATACCTATAACTTCACGCCGGCGGATAACAGCGCGGCCAGTGTCGCCTCGGCAATCAACTCGAACTTCGGCGACCAGGTCCACGCAACCGTCGTAAATGTGGGGAGCTCGAGTTCGCCCGATTACCGCATTTCGCTTCAAGGAACCAAACTGGCCGACACGCCGCTGGATATTCAGGATGGCGGCGCCAGCTTACAGACGGCGCAATCGGTGGGGAGACCGGCGCAGTACATTGTGAACAATTCGGGAGTGACGGCCAGTAGTGATTCGCGAAATGTAAGTATCGCCAGCGGATTGACCGTCACCTTGCTTTCGAGCAGCGACACGCCGACCGATATTACGCTCACCCGCTCCACGTCCGCTCTGTCCGACGCCCTGTCCTCTTTTGCCAGCGCATATAACGATGCGGTCACCGAGTTGGGCGCCCAACATGGCCAAAACGCAGGTCCGTTGCAGGGACAATCGATCGTGAGTCAGCTCTCCGAGACCTTGAGCCACATGGCCACTTACAGTTCGCCCGGTTCGACGATCAGCACCCTGAACGACCTGGGACTGAGCCTGGGCACCGACGGCCAACTGACCTTTAACAGTTTTGGGTTGATGGCCAGCGACCTCGTTAACTCCAGCAGCGTCACGGCGTTTCTTGGATCGGCCAGCGGCGGCGGATTTCTCAAATTGGCCACTGATGCATTGACGGGCATCGAGGATTCGACCTCCGGCATTCTCAAGATCAGCGAGTCCGATGTGACTTCGCAAATCAGCAACCTGACCACCACGATCTCTACCAAACAAGCCCAGGTGGATGCTCTGCAGCAGCGTCTCCAAGACCAGATGGCCACCTCTGACGCGATGATCGCCTCCATGGAGCAGCAATACGACTACCTGACCAATATGTTTCAGGCGATGCAGACGGCGGACCAGATGTACCAGTGATATTCCGATGGAAACAGACTCTTTGACCGAAATACGCAACGCCGTCGCTGCCGGCGAGTTTCGCAAAGCTTTCTCGGCATGGCAGACCTATGCCGCCAAGCTCACCGGGCTGGCTGAACGCGGCGAACTGACGCGTTCCGAACTGGAGGGTGTGGGCCAGCTTTTGGATTGGACCAGGACCACCACACTGCTGATGCGAGCCCACGCCGGCGAAATAATCGCGCAGCGGCGTGCCGCCTGCCACGTGGCAGAGGTCTACTCCGGCGGGCCGGACGCCCGGCCCTGAGTTCTAGTGCGGTGCCGGCTGCGGCTCGGCTTTCTCGCCTTCGGCCGAAAGCACCACCAGGTCTACACGGCGGTTCCGCGCTCTGCCCTCCTGGGTATCGTTGGTATCGACTGGCGCATTCTCCGCGTAGCCGGCGATGGCCAACCGCCAGGCGGGAATTTGAAACCGGTCACACAGCAGTTCCATGACTGCGATGGCACGGGCTGCGGAAAGATCCCAATTGCTGTGGAACCGCGAATTGTGAATTGGTATCGAGTCCGTATAGCCTTCCAGGCGGATCTGGTTCGGCAGGTTCCGCACGACGCCGGCGACCTTCGCCAGAATCGGCAGGCTCACCGGCGCCACCGCGTCATCTCCGGAAGCGAAGAAGGTCGATTCCCGCAAGCTCACCACCAGTCCCCTGCCTTCCATGTGCAAGCTGATTCTGGAATCTTTCAGTTCCTCCGCCAGCCCGATCCGCAGGGCCTGCATCGATTGAGTCAGGTCGGCGGGATGGGTTTTTGACGGGCCGGGGGGCGGAGAGAGATTATCCGAACGGTCTACACGGTCGGCGCCCTTCAGTTCTTTGACGGCTTCATGCCTGCCCCGCCCCAGCACGGTCGATATGGCATCGCTGAACTGCCCGTGTTCGAGCGCTTCCCGCACCGATTCGGAGATCTCTTTGGCCTTATTCTTATCGCTCTGGGTCGAGGCGAACATCACCACGAAGAAGGCGAAGAGCAGAGTGATGAAATCGGCATAGGAAACAAGCCAGCGTTCGTGATTTTCATGGCTCCCGCATTGGGTGCGTCGCATCGAAGTCTCTTAGCCTTCCACGGAGCGGACCGCTGCCGGCGCGGTTCTCGTCTTCGCTTTCACGTCCTCTTTGGCTGGTTTGGCCGGCTTGCCCGGCTCGTCGACGAACGATTCCACCTTCAGCCGGATCAGAGTCGGGTTCAGGCCTTCGACAATCCCCAGCACGCCCTCGAGCGCCAGTTCCTTCAATCGCGACGCCCGGCGCATCCGGGCGCGCAGCTTATTGGCTGCCGGAAGGAAAAAGATATTGGCGCTGCCCACCCCGTAGACGGTTGCCACGAATGCGACGGCGATGCCGTGCCCGACTTCCTTGATGTCTTCGAGATGCTTCATCACCTGGATCAGCCCCATGACTGCCCCGATGATCCCGATGGTTGGCGCATATCCGCCCGCTGCCTCCCAGACCCGGGCCTCTTCTTCGGCGGACTGTTCGGCAAGATGGATATCGACCTCCATCATGTTGCGAAGCACGTTCAAATCGGTCCCATCGACTGCCAGGCCGAGCGCTTTCCGCAGGAAGGGGTCTGGCACCCCAAGGGCGTCGTCTTCCAGGCTCACGATGCCGTGCTTGCGAGCCTTGGCGGCGAAACGGATCAGCGTTTCGACCGATTCGCCAATCGAAATCGAGGGGTCGAGAAACACGTATCGCAGTCCGGCCAGAGCCTTCACGACGATGGACATAGGCGTGGTCACCAGTACGGCTCCGAATGTGCCTCCGAGGACGATCATGGCCGCGGTTGCCTGAGCGACGTCCTGGATCCTGCCGTTTTCGAGCAGGAGTCCGCCGAGGATGCCGGCGAGCGCCAGCACAATGCCCGCCAGAGTTGCGAAATCGGGGCGAAGTCCCGTCCGGCGCGGGCCCTTCTTGGCGGCGGCGGCCTTTTGGGTCTCGGCCGTTTCAGCCATTCGTCTTTTCCAGGCTTTCCGGCTCGCCCGGCGGGGGGAGCAGGATCTTCCGGCGGAATTCCACGATCCGTTCGATCACCTCTTCGGCGGCCTCGCGAACCCGGACGATCTGGCCGCTGGTCAGGGTAATGACCGTGTCCGGCGTGATATCGATGTGCTCGATCAGGTCCGAGTTCAGCACGAATGCCGCATGGTTGAGGCGCGTCAAGCGAATCATGGAGACTCCTTGCTCTTTATCGGCAGAATCGAGGCAGTACATTAAGACTCCCTGGGACCGGTCCGATGAGGCAAATCAGAGCTATGGTTACCATTACCGCCACCTCGATCCTGGGATCCTCCGCGATGGAGGAAGAACTTCGGGAAGTGATGGAGAGTGTGAGGGAAGCAGGGCGCCTCCCAGGCAGGGATCCCGACCACGCCGCCGCGTGCGCGCTGCTCGCGCGTCA
Source organism: Terriglobia bacterium (assembly GCA_963796675.1). Classification (GTDB taxonomy): domain Bacteria; phylum Acidobacteriota; class Terriglobia; order Bryobacterales; family Bryobacteraceae; genus CAWCDJ01. The sequence goes on along the minus strand of CAWCMS010000001.1, from coordinate 244,813 downwards.
TCTGGCGGTGCGAGGCTACTTCTTCTCGGCTATCATGTAGCCGGGAGGGAAAATGGCTTCTGCTGCTTCGCCGGCTTTCGGACTTTCCGCCATTGGGCAGATCGGCATCACGATCACGGACGTGGAACGCGCGATTCGCTTCTACCGCGACACGCTCGGGATGAAATTCCTGTTTCAGGCGGGCAGCCTGGCGTTTTTTGACTGCGCCGGTGTCCGTTTGATGTTGAGCGGTTCGGAGAAGCCGGGCGAAACCTATAGTTCGATTCTGTATTTCCGCGTGCCCGACATTCATGAGGCCGCGCGCGCCCTGGAATCGCGTGGCGTCGTCCTGGAGCAACCGGCGCACATGGTGGCGCGCATGCCCGATCATGACCTCTGGATGGCATTCCTTCGCGATCCCGACAGCAACCTGATCGGCATCATGAGCGAGATTCCGCGAGCATAGCCCCCGCTGCAGTTGCTCCGGGCGGTCCAGGTGCGGTTCAATGATAGCCCGAGGCAAACTTATGATGAAGATCGCACCCATCGTGCTGGCCGCCCTCAGCCTGCCGGCTTTTTCGCAGACTACGCTCAAAGACTCCCTCGTCAAGCATTGGAAGGTCACCGGCGAGTTCACCCTGGCCGTGGCCGACGCCATGCCCGCCGACGGCTACGCATTCAAACCTGTCCCCGCGGAGTTGAGCTTCGGCCAGTTGATGCTGCAGATCGCCGGCGCGAACGTCAACGCCTGTTCGCTGGCCAGCGGCATGAAGCGGCCCGCGGTCCCCGCCAACGTCGCGCAGGCAGTCAAAGACGAGCGCGCCGATGTCGATAAAGCGATGGCGGTCGGGTATCTGAAGCAGACGTTCGCCTTCTGTGACGAAGCGGTCGCTTCGATGACGCCCGAGAAATTCGATGCCGTCGTAGGCACTACGCGCAAGATGACCGGCTACGAGTGGCTCTGGTCCTACTTCACGCACACCGCGCATCATCGCGGACAGGCCGAAGTCTACCTGCGCGTGAAGGGGATCACGCCGCCCGCGTATCGTTTCTGAAATCCGGCGGGTTTCAGTTTTACGGCTCGATGTCTCCTGGTACTATACTGAAACTTTGAGACATTCAATTCCTCCTGGCGCGGCTTACGTCAAAGGCCGCGTACTACAACTACGGCGAAGTCTGTTCGTCCATAGGAAACCCGCATGAGTGCTATCGCGATTCGTCCGATCCATCGGGCTATCCGCTTCTACGAGGCGCCGATCGGGAAAAAAGCGGTCATGGCCATTACCGGCCTGATGTTGGTCGGTTATGTGTGTGCCCACCTGCTCGGCAATTTGCAGATCTATTCTTCCGATCCCCAACAGATCAACCGCTACGCTGCGTTCCTGCACAATCCGGCCAACGCCGGGCTGCTGTGGGGAGCGCGCGCGGTGCTGCTGGCGGCGGTGCTGCTGCACATCACGGCCTCGGTCCAACTCTGGTTGCAGAACCGGAAAGCCCGTCCGGTCCGCTACTACAAAAAGGCCGACGTGCCGACCTCCTATGCCGCCCGTACCATGATCTGGAGCGGTCCGATCGTCGCGGCGTTCGTAATCTTTCATATCCTGCACCTCACGGCGGGAGCGGTCCTGCCGCTGCGCGAAATCGGACCGAATATGCCGGATGTGCGGTACAACGTCATTTTCGGATTTCAGAACTACGCAGTCTCGGGCTTTTATATTTTCGCCATGATTTTGCTGTGTATGCACCTCTATCACGGCGTCTGGAGCATGTTTCAGTCGATGGGAGTGAGCCACCCGCGCTACACGCCGATTCTGAAGCGCGGTGCGGCGATCCTGGCCATCCTGATCGCCATCGGCAACTGCTCGATCCCGATCGCCGCCATGACGGGGCTCTTGAAATATTGAGGATAGGGGCGTATGGAACTCGATTCTAAAGCACCGGCCGGACCGATCGAAACCCGATGGGAGCGGCACCAATTCAGCCTGAAGCTGGTCAACCCGGCCAATAAGCGCAAGCACACGATTCTGGTTGTGGGATCGGGCTTGGCCGGCGGGTCGGCGGCGGCCACGCTGGGCGAGCTCGGCTATAAGGTTCACTGCTTCTGCTTCCAGGATTCGCCGCGGCGCGCGCACAGCATCGCGGCGCAGGGCGGCATCAACGCGGCCAAGAATTATCACAACGACGGAGACAGCGTCTACCGCCTGTTTTACGACACGGTGAAGGGCGGCGACTTCCGGTCGCGGGAATCGAACGTCTACCGGCTGGCGCAGACCAGCGTCAACATCATCGATCAGTGCGTGGCCCAGGGCGTGCCGTTCGCACGCGAATACTCGGGCTACCTGGACAATCGCTCCTTCGGCGGCGCGCAGGTCTCCCGTACGTTTTATGCGCGCGGGCAGACCGGCCAGCAGCTTCTGCTCGGAGCCTACCAGGCGTTGGAGCGGCAGATCGGCACCGGCCAGGTGGAGATGCACCCGCGTACGGAGATGCTCGACCTGATCGTGATCGATGGAAGGGCGCGTGGCATCGTCGTCCGCGACCTGATCACCGGCAAGGTCGAATCGTTCTTCGGCGACGCCGTGGTGCTGGGCACCGGCGGCTACGGCAACGTCTACTACCTTTCCACCAACGCCAAGGGCTCGAACGCGACGGCCATCTGGCGAGCGCACAAGCGTGGCGCGCTGTTCGCCAACCCCTGCTTCACGCAGATTCACCCGACTTGCATTCCGGTCTCCGGCGATTATCAATCGAAGCTCACCCTGATGAGCGAATCGCTGCGCAATGATGGCCGCGTCTGGGTACCGGCCAAAAAAGGCGACCCGAGGCCGCCCGACCAGATTCCGGAAGCCGAGCGCGACTATTTTCTCGAACGCCGCTATCCGAGCTTCGGCAACCTGGTGCCGCGCGACGTGGCCTCCCGTAACGCCAAGATGGTGTGCGACGAGGGTCGCGGCGTCGGCAAGACAGGCCGGGCCGTCTACCTTGACTTCCGCGACGCCATCCAGCGCCTCGGCAGGCACGTCATCGAAGAGCGCTACGGCAACCTCTTCGAAATGTACGAGCGCATCACCGGCGAAGATCCCTACCAGGTCCCGATGCGCATCTACCCTGCCATCCACTACACCATGGGCGGCTTGTGGGTGGATTACAACCTGATGTCGACCATCCCCGGCCTGTACGTGATCGGCGAGGCGAATTTCTCCGACCATGGCGCCAACCGCCTCGGCGCGAGCGCGCTGATGCAGGGCCTGGCGGATGGCTACTTCGTCCTGCCGAACACCATCGGCGACTATCTGGCGAGCAATAAATTCGAGAAGATCGACGCCACGCACCCGGCGGTGCGGCAGGCGGAGAGCTGCGTGGCCTCACTGACCAATCGATTTCTCGCAATCAATGGTACGCGTTCGGTCGATTCCTTCCATCGAGAACTGGGCAAGCTGATGTGGGAGTACTGCGGGATGTCGCGCAATGCCGAGGGGCTGAAGCACGCCCTCGCGGAGATCCCCAGGATTCGCGAATCCTTCTGGAAGGATGTAAAGGTGCTGGGTACGGGCGACGAACTCAACCAGTCGCTCGAAAAGGCCGGGAGAGTGGCGGATTTCCTGGAACTCGCCGAGTTGATGTGCCTGGACGCTCTTGAGCGTAACGAGTCGTGCGGCGGCCATTTCCGTGAGGAATACCAGACTCCGGAAGGCGAGGCGCAGCGCGACGACGAGCACTACAGCTACTCTGCGGCCTGGGAGTTCCGGGGCGTGGACAACGAGCCCGCGCTCTACAAGGAGCCCCTGACCTTCGAGTACGTGCACCCGACGCAACGGAGCTATAAGTAATGCGAATCATTCTCCATATCTGGCGTCAGCGGAACGCCGCCGAGCAGGGCCGCATGGTTCGGTATGAGGTCCCCAACGTTAACGAGCACATGTCCTTCCTGGAGATGCTCGACGTGTTGAACGAGGATCTGATCGCGAAGGGCGAAGAGCCCGTGGCGTTCGATCACGATTGCCGCGAGGGCATCTGCGGCATGTGCGGCTGCATGGTGAACGGCGTGGCGCATGGTCCTCTGCCGGGCACGACGCTGTGCCAACTTCACATGCGGCATTTCAAAGACGGTGACGAGCTGTATCTCGAACCCTGGCGCGGCATAGCCTTTCCGGTAATCAAGGACCTGGTGGTGGATCGCACTGCGTTCGACCGCCTGATCGCCGCCGGCGGATTCATTTCGGTTTCGACCGGCAGTGCGCCCGATGGGAATGCCGTACTGGTTTCCAAGAACGACTCCGACCAGGCTATGGACGCGGCCGCGTGCATCGGCTGCGGCGCTTGTGTGGCGATGTGTCCGAATGCTTCGGCATCGCTCTTCATTGGGGCCAAGATTTCGCATCTCGGTCTGCTGCCGCAAGGTCAGCCCGAACGGTTGGCCCGCGTGGAGGCGATGGTGGCGCAGGCGGCGGCTGAAGGCTTCGGAAGTTGTACGAACATCGGCGAGTGTGAGGCCGTTTGCCCGAAGGGCATCAAGCTCGAAAACATCGCCCGGATGAACCGTGATTTCCTGAGTTCGGCCTGGCGCTCGAGAACTGGCGCTTAGGAATTAACCGGCCACAGATGAACACGGATTAACGCAGATAAGGAAGGGCTTATCTGCGTTCATCCGCGGTCAATTCGTTATTTGGCGCTTTGCGCCAGGCTTCGCAGATCCAAGAGATGTTGCGGGTGGTAGGATTTCTTTGACCACCTGGAGCGAAAATCGAATTCGACGCCGACGAAGTAGCCGATTTCGCGGTAGGCGCAGTAACGCACGTGGCCGCTGAACTCCTGCTTTCCGCATTTCCAGACGACCTCGGTCCCCAGTGGCAGGGGCGCCTCCATCTGCAGACATGCGCCGGATGGCGAGATATCTTCCAGCAGAGCAAGCGCCTGCCGCTTCCGGCTCGATCCGTCTTTCCAACAGATGTCCAGCATGTCTGCGCACATCATGCGCACTTCCGTACGGCGTTCCCGCATGATCAGCATATCGGCGATATCGGGCGATTCCTTTATACCCGTTTCACCGCGGAGGGCGCCAATGGCATAATCGATACAACTGCATGCGAAACGTCTTCGCATTCGCCCTGCTGGCGGTGGTTTTCCTCTCCGGCTGCGCGCATAAGAAGCGTGCCCGGGTGTCCACCCCGGTGGCGCCGATGCCGGCGATCGTGGGATCCACGGAAACCGGCGTCGCCAGTTGGTACGGTTACCCCTACCATGGCCGGCAGGCCGCCGACGGCGAGATCTATGACATGGAGAAGTTGGTCGCCGCGCACCGGACGCTGCCTTTCGATACCTGGGTCCGCGTGGAAAACCTCAATAATGGCAAGGACGTAGAGGTCCGCATCATCGACCGGGGCCCATTTGTCGGCGGCCGCGTGATCGACCTCTCGCACGCCGCCGCCCGGGCCATCGACATGATCGGAACCGGCACGGCGCCGGTGCGCATCGTGGTGATCCGTCCGCCCGCCGTGGTCGTGCCGGGAGTATTCGTGGTGCAGGTGGCAGCTTTCCGCGACCGCTCGAATGCGGAGACTGTGCGCGCCCGTATGGAGTCGGCTTACGGCACAGCGCGGCTGGTGGTGCGCGACGGCAATCCGCCGCTATGGCGAGTGCTGGTCGGCAGCGAAGCCACCGAAGACGGCGCGAATGCGTTGGCTGCCCGGATTCGCCAGGAATCCGGTGAGAGAAACGCCTTCGTCATTCGACTAGATTCCGAATAGCCAAAATGGGAAACGTGTCGGTCGAAGCCCACACCCACGGGCTGGTGGGCCAGTCGGAGCAGATCGCGAATGTACGCCGCCTGATCGATAAGGCGGCGCGCAATCGCCTGCCCGTGCTGCTGCAGGGGGAGAGCGGGACTGGAAAAGAGGTCGTAGCGCGCGCCATTCACGAAGCGAATCCACGGGGCCGATTCGTTCCCATCGATTGCGGTTCGCTGGTCGGCACCCTGATGGAAAGCGAGCTGTTCGGGCACGTGCGCGGGGCCTTCAGCGGGGCGGTTGAAAGCAAGAAAGGCCTGGTGGAACTGGCCCATGGCGGCACGGCCTTCTTCGACGAGATCGGCGACCTGCCCCTCGAAATGCAGGTGAAGCTCCTGCGCCTGGTGCAGGAAAAAGAGCTGCGGCCGGTTGGCGCTACCGACTGGCGGAAGATCGATTTGCGGATCATCGCCGCAACCCATCGCAACCTCAAATCCGAAGTGGAGGCCGGACGCTTCCGCCTCGATCTTTTTTACCGGCTCAACGTCTTCGCCATTCACCTGCCGTCTTTGCGTGAACGCCGCGAAGACATCCCGTTGCTGATCGACCATTTTCTACGTTGCGGTGAGACAGTCGGGCTCCAGCCGTTCGAACCGGACAGCGAGATCCTCGGGACCCTGACCTCGTTTGACTGGCCGGGAAATGTGCGGGAACTGAAGCACTGCGTGGAACGCATGGCCGCGTTTCACTCCGAGGGCGTCCTCGATATGGCCGACCTGCCTTCGGCACTGCTCAACCATCACCGCGGGTCGGAACTGCGGCGGCTTTCGCATGCGGTGGGCACGGTATCGGACAACCTCCCCGAGGTGCGCCTCGCGCCGCGCTCGCCGGTGATCTCGATCCAGGAAAGCGAGCGGCGCACCATCGCGGCGGCGCTCGATGCTACCCATGGGGAGCGCGGACGTGCCGCCGACCTGTTAAAGATGAGCCGCACCACTCTGTACCGCCGGATGAAGGAATATGGTATGGAGTGACGATCGCCCTCGACGCAACCTATAGCATCGGTGACGAACTTTCGGGAGTGGGTCTCTATTCCCGCCAACTGGTGGCTGGACTGGCCGCACTGCATCCGGAAACCCGCTTCGATCTTTACTACCGGCCGCACCGCTACCTGAAATCGTGGCGCCTCGATCTGCCGGGCAATGCGCGCCGGCGTCTTCTGGCAGGGCCTTTCGGCCCCGGCCGCGCCGCTCTCTTTCACGGGTTAAACCAGAGGCTGCCTGAGACACCCATGAAGCGCGCGGTTGCCACCTTCCACGATCTGTTCATGATGACCGCCGAATACTCGACGCCCGAGTTCCGCGACCGTTTCACCGCACAGGCTCGCGACGCTGCCGGGCGCGCGGACGCCGTCATCGCGGTTTCGGAATTCACGCGCTCGCAAGTGGTGTCGCTGCTGGGAGTTCCAGCGTCGAAAGTCCACGTGGTGCACCACGGCACCCGCGAGTTGCACCTGCCGCGGCGCGAAAGGCAGCCTGTAATTTTGACCGTCGGGGCTATCCAGAAGCGCAAAAATGTCGCGCGGCTGGTGGAGGCGTTCGAAAGGCTGGATGGGGATTGGCGGCTGGTGGTGGCAGGGTCGCAAGGCTATGGTGCGGCCGGGATTCTGGCGAGGATCGAAGCCAGCCCCGCGCGTGCACGAATCAAGGTGACCGGCTATGTGACGCCCGGCGAGCTTGCTGCCTGGTATGCGACGGCTTCGATATTCGCCTTCCCCTCGTTGGACGAAGGCTTCGGTATGCCGGTACTCGAAGCCATGGCCGCGGGCGTCGCCGTGGTTACGTCGGACCGTTCGGCGCTGCCCGAAGTAGCGGGCGACGCCGCTCTGCTGGTGAATCCGGAAGACACGGATGCACTGGCGGAAGCTTTACGCAAACTGACTGGGGATTTGGACTTAAGGAAGGATTTGGCGCAACGCGGCACCGCTCGCGCCCGGCTTTTTACCTGGGAAAAGGCAGCCTGCGCAACTTGGGAGATCTATCGGAATTTGTTGAAGCTGATGTTTCACGTGGCTCAGCGGTTCTCGTCGTCTACAGCAATTTTCAGGGCGCGCAGGAAGCGATGATCCTGAGAGGTGAACTTGATCTTGCCCGCGGCTTCGAACGTCCGCTTCGGTTGCTGTTCTTCAGTAATTTCGGTCTGCTCCTCTTCTTCTTCTTCGGCGTTCTCGTCCCTCCGGTTGAAGCCGATTGTCGCCTCCAGAACCAGGAAGACGTCATAGCCGGCTCTCTTGATCTCGCCGATCGCCTCCGCGATCCGGTCGGATTCGGAAAGGGAATCGTTAATCGCGTTTCCCAATTCCTGCATGAGGTGCTTCAATGGTTCTTCCACAGAATACTCCCTTAATAATGGATGCGCCGGATGCTACCGACGTTCCACCGCCTGGGCCTGCATCCACCCGTTTCGATTGTAGTGGACGTGGTCCCGGTGCACAAGTAAAAGCCACAATGACTATCGGCAATTTGGCGTCCGCCGTGAGGGCTGGAATGGCGACATTGCCTCTTTTGTTACGATGGTGATGTGTGGAAGCGCGTTGCTCTGCGGCACGGACGGGAGTTTGCCCGGCATGTGGTGCCCGCCGTTGTCAAACCTGCCCGGACCCTCTGGAACGAGGTGATCGGGTTTATTTTCTTGTGCTTCGGCGTCATCTTCGGCTTCAAAACCGTGCGTTACGCGCTGGACGGTGAACACGTCCGGCTGGCGTTCGCAGCATTTTGCACAGCCTTGATGATCTGGTTCGGAGTCGGATCGTTCCTGCGGGCGCGCAAAATCTCCCGGTCCTGACAGACGGTCCTGTCTTCAGGAGAGTTCCCGCTAACGAAAGTAATAAGCTAGGCCGCCGCCCGAAATGACGACAGGCGCCGGGATCTCCAGCTTGCGACGCTTGCGCCGCTCACGAAGACCAGCACGGTGCATGATGCGGCCCACGTGGTCGGGATCGTAGCGAATGCCAAACCGCATGGCGATGGCTTCAGCGAAACGGACCGTCGTCCACCGATCGGTCTCGAAGCCGGCGCTTCGCGGTCCCGCCTGGTAGAGTTCCGTCAGGCCCTGCAGTTGATCCGTGGTGAGCCGGCTGGGACGGCCCGGCGCGCGTCGTTTGCGCAGCGCCTCCACCCCTTTGCCGGCTAAAGCCCGATGCCAGCGGGAAGCCGTGGTGCGGCTCACCCCGAATTTACGGGCAACCTGGGACTGGCTAAGCCCCTTTGCAGGTCCTGAGCGGCCAACAGGCGCCTGCTTTCCATTTCATCGCGAGTCAGAATGCCTTCAGCGGCTGTATCCATAGTTCTTGCGCGGTGACTTGAGTGCCAGAGCGATTTCAGAATACCAGAAAACATTCTCACTGCAAATTGTTTTTTGCAGAAGTGTCGACCGCCCGATGCGGGACGCCCGCCGCGCATCTTCTAGAATGATAAAGAGATGTCCGCGCCACGCCTGGAACTCAGGGAAGTCACCAAAATCTATCGCGACGGAGGACAGCCGGTCGAAGTGCTGCATGGCATCTCGCTCGCCGCGGAGGCCGGCAGCGTCACCGCGCTGTTGGGGCGCAGCGGCTGCGGCAAAACCACGCTGCTCAATCTGGCGGGCGCGATGGACTTTCCCACGTCGGGCGAAGTGCTGCATCGACGGGCGCGCGACCTCGTCGCTTTCCGAAGCCGAACTGACCGCGCTGCGCCGCAAACGGATCGGCTTCGTCTTTCAATTCTTCCAACTGCTGCCCACCCTCACGGTGCTCGAAAACGTGGAGCTGCCGCTGCTGCTCGCGGGCGCACCGAGGGCCTCCGAGGCCGCGCGCGACCGCTTGCGCTGGGTGGGGCTCGAAGAGAAAGCCGCCAGCCTGCCCTACCAACTTTCCGGCGGACAGATGCAGCGCGTCGCGATCGCCCGGGCCCTGGTGCATTCGCCCGACCTGCTGATCGCCGACGAACCCACCGGCAATCTCGACACCGCCAGCGGCGACCAGGTGCTCGCGCTGATCCGCGAGAGCGCCCGGCGGTACGGCGCGGCCGTCCTGATGGCCACGCACAGCGCCGAAGCCGCCGCCATCGCCGACGTGCGCGTCCATCTCCGGGACGGGCGCATTCAGGTTGTCGAGCGGGCATGAAACTGCTCCGCACCCTCATCCTGCGGCCGCTTCGCAGAGACCTGCTGCGCACCATGCTGACGGTGCTGGCGGTGGCGCTCGGCGTGGCGTGGTGGTGGCGATCGATCTGGCGGGCGATGCCGCCACGGGCTCGTTCCGCTCGTCGATGCAAACGCTGGCCGGCAAGACGGATCTCGAGATCGCCGCCAACGGCGGCATCGACGAAGCCTGGATCGGGCGCCTCGCGGCGCTGCCTTACGACGTTCACTTCGCGCCCGTGATCGAAGCGCAAGCGGTGATCGAAGGCATCGGCTCAGTGCCGGTATACGGTGTTGATCTTCTGGGCGCCGGCGGCGTGGTGGCGTCCCGCGCGCTCGCCGCGCGCATTGCCGGCCCGCGCGTAACTTTGAACGTAGCGGGACGCACCGACACCTACTCCATTGCCCGTACGGTCGATGGCCAATCCGCCGAATTCCTGCTGCTCGATATCGCCGAAGCCGAGAAGGTGCTCGGCCGGTACGGCAAGCTCGACCGCATCGACGTGACAGTCGGTCCGGACGAAGACCTGGCACGCGTGGAGCGGGCCATCCGCGGCGCTGCTGCCGGGGTCGTATCTGATCCGCAAGCCGGGTGCGCGCAACGAAGAGAACCAGCGGATGGTGCGCGCGTTCCGCTGGAACCTGCGGGTGCTGAGCTACATTTCGCTGGTGGTGGGCGCGTTCCTGATCTACAACACCATCTCGGTGAGCGTGGTGCGGCGCCGCGCGGAGATCGGGATTCTGCGCGCGATCGGCGCGGGGCGGGGAACGATGTTCGCGCTGTTTCTGGCTGAGGCGCTGATTGTTGGGCCTCGTGGGCGCAGTTCTGGGCGTTGTGCTGGGCCGCGCGATGGCGGGCGGAATGGTCGGACTGATCGCCGCCACGGTGAATGCGTTCTTCACGACCAGCCGTCCGGCGCCGGTGGAACTCACATGGGCCGAAGCGTGGGCCGGCATCGTGACCGGTGCGGCCGTAGCTCTGCTTTCGGCGCTCGCTCCCGCGCGGGAAGCGATGCGAGTGTCGCCCACCGAGGCGATGAGCCGCGGCGCGCACGAGCATGGGCGCGAGTGCGCTGGCGTCGAGGGCTCGCGTGGGCGGCGGTGCTGGCGGCGGCCGCCGCGGTGGTTTCGCAGGCCGAGCCTCTGGCGGGCTTTCCGGTGGGCGGGTATGCGGCTGCGTTTCTGGCGATCGGCGCCGCGGCGATGGCCTCGCCGGCCGTGGTGCTGGCCGTGAATCGCGCCACCGCGGAGAGTCTCGCGCCTGCGTCCGGAGAGCCTGCTGGCGGGCCGTAGTCTGACCGCATCGCTCTCGCGCACCTCGGTGGTGGTGGCGGCGCTGGCCACGGCCATCGCGATGATGGCGAGCGTCGGAATCATGGTGGGGAGCTTCCGCGAAACGGTGGCGTTGTGGCTCGACATTCAGCTCCGCGCCGACCTCTACGTGCGCGCGGCCGTACCCACTTCGGCGGGCGAGTTTCCGCCGCTCGCGCCCGAAGTGACGCCGATTCTCGAATCCGCGCCGGGAGTGGCCGCGGTCGATTGGTTCCGCGCCGTGCCCATCGAGTACCACGGGCAGCGCGCCACGCTGGGCTCCGGCGATAGCGAGATCGTGCGGCGCTTCGGACGCCTGCGATTCCTCGCCGGCGAGGATCGCGATGCCGTGCTGCGGTCGCTTCCCGGCCGGGACCGCGCCACGGTGAGCGAACCGTTCGCGAACCTCCACCACGTCCGCGCGGGAGACCGCATCCAGGTGCCCATCGGCGACGCACAACGTCACTCTGACCGTGGCCGGCATCTACTACGAGTATTCGAGCAGCCAGGGTTATGTCATCGTCGATCGTTCCACGTTCCTCAAGTACCTGCCCGGCTACCCGGCGTCGAATGCCGCGATTTATCTGCAGCCTGGGGCAGATGCCACGGCAGTGCAGCAGGAGATTGAACGGCGCGCCGCCCCGTACGGTGTGGCGGTCGCACTCAATCGCGATTTACGCCGCAACTCCATGGAAGTCTTCGACCGAACCTTCGCCATCACCTGGGCGCTCGAGGCCGTGGCGATTCTGGTGGCCATGCTGGGGGCTGCCAACTCGTTGCTGGCGCTGGTACTTGACCGCCGCCGCGAACTCGGCCTGCTACGTTACCTGGGGGCTTCCGGCGGGCAGGTGCGCGGCATGATTTTGATCGAGGCGGCGTTTCTCGGCCTGCTCGCGTCTCTGGTCGGATTGGCGCTTGGGTTCGCACTTTCGCTACTATTGATATTTGTAGTCAATAAGCAGAGTTTCGGCTGGACCATCCAGTTTCACACCCCCAGAGAACTGCTATCAGGCGCCTTGTTTGCGGTCTGGTGTGTCACTGTCCTGGCGGGCCTGTATCCAGCGCGGGTCGCTGCGCGCCTCAATCCGATAGACGTGATTCATGAAGAGTAGCAATACCACCATACGCAATATCGCCATCATCGCCCATGTGGACCATGGGAAGACCACCCTTGTGGATGCCATGCTCAATCAGAGCGGCATCTTCCGGGTCAATGAAGAGCACGTGGAACGTGTCATGGATTCCAACGAGCTCGAACGCGAGCGCGGCATCACGATTCTTGCCAAGATCACCGGTGTACGCTACCACGGCGTGAAGATCAACATCGTGGATACGCCCGGCCACTCCGATTTCGGTGGCGAGGTCGAACGCGCGCTCAAGATCGTGGACGGCGTGATGCTGTTGGTAGACGCGAGCGAAGGCCCGCTGCCGCAGACCCGCTACGTGCTCTCGAAAGCTCTTGAAGCGCACCTGCCGCCGATTGTCGTCATCAACAAGATCGACCGGCCGGACGCGCGCGTGCAGGAAGTTCTGAACGAGGTCTATGACCTGTTCATCGACCTCGACGCTACTGAAGACCAGCTCGACTTTCCGGTGCTCTACACCATCGCCAAGACCGGCATCGCCAAGAAGACGATGGACGATCCGTCGGTCGACCTGCGCCCGCTGTTCGATTGCATCATCGAACATATTCCCGCTCCGGTGGGCGATGCTGACGGCGTGCTGCAGAAGCTGATCGCCAACCTCGATTACAGCGACTACCTTGGGCGGCTGGGTATCGGCCGCGTCTTCAACGGGACGCTGCGTTATGGCGACACCGTGGCGATCGCCAAGCGCGACGGCTCGTTCCAGACCACCAAGATCACCAAGCTCTACTCCTTCGAAGGCCTGAAGCGCGTGGACGAAACCATCGGTGTTCCGGGCGACATTCTGGCGATCGCCGGAGTCGAAGGCATCACCATCGGAGAGACCGTCACCAACGCGGAGAATCCCGAGCCGCTGCCGCCGATCCACATCGACGAGCCGACCATCGCAATGGCGTTCACGATCAATACCTCGCCGTTTGCCGGCAAGGAAGGCCAGTGGGTCACCTCGCGCAACCTGCGCGAACGGCTGGACCGGGAACTGCTCACCAACGTCTCGATCCGCGTGGAAGAACTCGGGCATGACACGTTCAAGGTGATGGGCCGCGGTGAGTTGCAGCTCGCTATCCTCATCGAGATGATGCGGCGTGAAGGGTATGAACTGGCCGTGGGCAAGCCGGAGATCCTCACCCGCACAGTAAATGGCAAGTTGCAGGAGCCGGTCGAACTGCTGGTGATCGACTGCCCGGAAAACTTTCTCGGCGTCGTGATCGAGAAGCTGGGATCGCGCAAGGGCAAGATGAACAAGATGGTGAATCACGGCTCCGGGCGCGTGCGCCTCGAGTTCGTGATTCCGTCGCGCGGACTGATCGGTTTGCGCAGCGAAATCCTGACCGACACGCGCGGCACGGCAATCATGAATTCGCTGTTCCACGGATACATGGACTGGCAGGGCGACATCGCGACGCGGCCGACCGGATCGCTCGTGGCGGATCGCTCCGGCAAGGCCACCGGCTACGCGATCTTCAACCTGCAGGAGCGCGGCGAAATCTTCGTCACGCCGGGCACGGAGATCTACGAGGGGATGATCGTCGGGGAAAACGCCCGCGAGAACGACCTGGACGTGAACATCGTCAAAGAGAAGAAGCTGACGAACATGCGGGCGTCGACTGCCGACGAAGCGATCCGCCTGGTGCCGCCCAGGGTCCTGAACCTCGAGCAGGCGATCGAATTCATCCGCGACGACGAATTTGTGGAAGTGACACCCGGTTCGATCCGGATGCGGAAGAAGATCCTGAAGGCCAATCAGAGATAGTCGACCGTAAGGGAGCGGGCCGCACCTTTGCGGTCGTTACGCTTTGACCGGCTTGTCGACGGCCTTCCAGTGCTGCGCGTCCCAGTACATGGTCTTGCCTTCGCGGTAGGACTGCGCGGCCAAATTGATCACGACCACGGCCTTCGCGCCGGTTTCCACATCCAGGTGCGGTTTCTGGCGGGTCCGCATGCAGGTGAGGAAGTTGTCGATGTGGACCGTCATCATGTCCTTCTGGTCCACCGGAATCTGGATGGGCTTGATTCCGTACTTATACTCGTTGCCCTTGATCGGTTCGAGCGCGTACTGCCCGTCGCTGCCGCGCACACGCCTGGTCTCGGGCGTTACCGTGATGTACGGCACCATGCGCTCGAACATCCCGTGGCTGACCATCTCGACGGTCCCCTCGTGTCCGCGGATCAGGCCGGGGATGTGCCGCGAATTCGCCATCGACGAGCTCAGCACCAGAGAGTGGCCCTTGGCGTATTCCGCCAGCAGGTGGAACGTGTCGGGTACTTCGCGCTTCGGCCCTTCCTTGAACACATAGATGCCGCCGGTTGCCATCACCTTCACCGGGAATTGCGGTTCATCCCAGCAAATGTTCAGCGGCGCGATCACGTGATAGAACAGATCGCTCGCGATGCCCAGCGAATAGTCCCAATATTTGCGGAAGCGGAAGAAGCGGTCGGCGTCCCATGCGCGCTTAGGAGCCAGTTTGTACTGGTGTCCCAGCCACATGTTCCAGTCGATGTAGTCTTCGCCCTTGCCCTCGGGGCCGGCATTGGCGTCGATCGGGTAGTTCCATTCGCCCTCCGCGCTGTTGCGGTGGTAGGAGCCCTGCGACATGATCATCTGCCCGATCATGCCGTCGGCGATCGCCTTCTTCGCTTTCCACCACATGTCGGCCGAGGTGGTTTGCGAGCCGACCTGAAGAATTCGCTTGGTCTCCTTGACGGTGTTGACCAGGTCGCGCGCTTCCTCGTTGGTGTGCACCATCGGCTTCTCGAGGTACACATCCTTGCCGTGGTCCATGGCGTCCATCGCCATACGGGCGTGCCAGTGGTCCGGCGTCGCGACCACCACGGCATCGATATCGCTGTTGTTCAGCAGTTCACGATAGTCCGAATACGCCTTAGCCTTGTGAAGCTCGGCCGCGGCGCGTTTGCGCTTTTCGTAAACATCGCAGACCGCCACAACCTGGCAGGAGTTACTGTTCTCCTCGCCGAAGTGCGCGAAGTCCTTTGCGTCCGATCTCCCGCGGCCGCCGCATCCGATCACTCCGATATTGATGCGGTCATTCGCTCCGATCACACGTCCACTGGACTTCGCGGTCCTCGCGGCAAACGTAGACTGGGCTGCCCCAAGAGTAATGCCCGTGGCGCCCACGGACTTCAAAAACTGCCTGCGATTCGCTTCGTTCTCGCCTGACACGAGTACCTCCAAAGATTGGCGTTACGGCTCCTATTATCACTCCGCGCGCCCCGGTGTTACCATGCATTTTCAAAGATGCTGGGACAAATGATTATTGGCGTGGATATCGGCGGCACCAAGGTGGCCGCCGGACTGGTGAATGATCAGGGAATGATCACTCATAAGACCCGTGTCCCCATGGTGGCGACCGGCGATGCGGCCACCGGCTTCGGCGCGGTGAAGGCCGCCGTGGACGCGGTCTTCGCGGAGGCGCCCGAAGTCCGCGGAACGGTGCGGGGAATCGGCATCTGTTCTCCGGGGCCGCTCGATCCGAAGACCGGAGTGGTACTCAATCCCCCGAACGTGCCATGCTGGCGCAACTATCCGCTGGCCACCGAGACGGAACGCGCCTTCTGTGTGCCCGCCAAGGTGGATAACGACGCCAACGCCGCGGCCCTGGCGGAAACTCTCTGGGGAGCCGGGATCGGTTATGGCAACGTCTTCTACGCCACCCTCGGCACCGGAATCGGCACCGGCATCATCTTCGATGGCAAGATCTATCACGGCCGCACCGGCAGCGCCGCCGAGGGCGGTCACAACACCATCGATTACCGCGGGCCTCTCTGCGGATGCGGCAAGCGCGGCTGTATCGAGATTCTGTGCTCCGGTCCCGCGATCGCCGTTCGCGCACGCGCCCGGATCGGCGAGTCCCCGGCGCCATCCCGCATGGTCGAGTTGGCGGGAGGATCGGTGGAGCAGGTGAAGGCGGAACACGTGGGCAAGGCGTACGCCGAAGGTGATGCGCTCGCCACGAAGATCCTCGAGGAGATCGCCGAGCTCTTGGGCATCTGGCTGGGCAACGTTGTGGACATGCTCGAGCCCGACGTCATGATCGTGGGCGGAGGCGTGGCGGAGTTGATGCGCCCCTTCTTTGCCCGCATCTCCAGCGTCGCCGACCAGTGGTCGATCAACCCACGATCCAGCGAAATTCCCCTGGTGATGGCCCGATATGGTGCCGATGCCGGAATCGCGGGGGCTGCCTCGCTCTGCCGGTAGACGGAATTGTACGTTTGCTAACGATTGGTCCTGCCCCGGCATGAGGCGGGGCCAACCGGCTTCCCGGTACCCTGAATGAAAAGCAGCTTCGCACAGCTTGGGCCGCGGGCATATTCCACGGCCCTTTTGACGTTTAGCCCATCCGCAGGCGTGCCAGAAGGATCATTCCCAGGTTCCAGGTGACCAGCGCGGCGAACCAATAGTTCAGGAACACCACCAGGTGCGGCCTCTTGAACTTCAGCGCGGCTGAAACCAGCAGGACCGCCATGATCTTGGCAATCAGCAGCGCCGCCACCGGGCCCACCCGCATCAACTGACCCAGGAACAGGCTGGCTTCCTGCGCGCCCATGCGCAGCCCCATGATTGTGGTGAGGATGTCGAGCACCTGAAGCACCACGAAAACCGTGAGCGAGGGAGCGGGAAAGGCGCGCCGCTTGGCAAGGGAGATCGGAGCAAGCATTGGGACCTCCCTTATTCTCGGCGCTCGCGCCGGCCGGGTCGAGTTCTCTTTCGTTAAGCGCCGGAAATGGACTCCCGGCGACCCTCGCGGCGCCTCCCGGTGGATTTCCATACAACCCGAACTATGCCGGCCCCGGCGAGCCGGGCCGCCCGGCAGTAGAATGACACCAGACCTAAGGATCTGCATGGACCAGCCTGCCACTCTCCATACTTACCTGTGGCAAGTCCCTGCGAAGCCGGTTTCCGTCCACTTGAGCCTGGAAGTGATCGACCGCCTGGGCCTGGCCGTCAAGGAGGGATTCAAGCTCCTGCCGCGACGGGGACTGGAGACGGGCGGACTCCTCCTCGGCAGCGAAAAGCGGGTGAACGGCGGCATTGTGGTTTTCATCGAGGATTTCGAGCCGCTCGAATCGGAGCACGCGTTCGGTCCGTCCTATCTGCTTTCGGCAGCCGACCGTAAACTGCTGGAAGAGCGTGTAACGTGGCACCGGGGGAGGCGCTCGCCTGCGGTCGTCGGCTTCTACCGCAGTCATACGCGAAGGGAATTTGCCCTCACGGTAGAGGACATCGCCCTGATGGACGAATGGTTTTCCCGCGAATCCAACGTATTCCTGATGCTCCAGTCCAACGGCGAATCTCCGCCCACCGCGGGTTTTGCCATCTGGGAGGGCAAGAAAATCCGCTCCTCGGTGCCGTACGGGCAGTTCGAGTTTTCGAGGGGGTCCGTGGCGCCGGATTCGGTTCCCTGGCCCGCCCCGGCCCCGCCACCGCCGCCTCGCCCCACGGAGGAACGGGCGTTTTCCCTGTTGGAGTGGCTGCCGAAGCTTCCGGCGCACGTGGATTGGGGCTGGATCGCCGCCGCTGCGATCGTGACCCTCACCCTGCTGCTCGCGGTCGTGATGCGGCAGGACTCTCCCCGGTCCGCGGGTCCGGTTCCCCTCGGCCTCGATGTCCGGCATGATGGAGGCGCCCTCCGCCTCGTCTGGAACCGCGAGGCCCCGGTCGTCCGGGGCGCCACTCGCGCGGAGGTGTGGATCGGCGACGGCGGCCGGGAGTCGAAGCTCGATCTCGACCCGATCCAGCTTGCCGGGGGCAGCATCGTGTATTGGCCGCGCACCGGCGATGTGAGCTTCCGGATGGAAGTGTTCTCTCCGGGCGCCCGGGGTCTCGAATCGGTCCGGGCTGTCGGTACTCCTCAGCCGGCTCCGGACTTGGCGGCCGATGCGATCTCGCCCTTCCCGGAGCTTCAGCCAAAGGAGGCACCCGGCGCCGATCGCGTTCGCCCTGCTCCGTCCGCACCGGCGGAGTCGCGGCCCCCGGCGCCGCTCGCCGCGGCTCCGGCCGAAGCCACGCCCGTGGTTGCCGCGATTCCGAGTGCTCCGGTGCTCGTGCTGCCGGGGGCGCTCCCTCATTCGTCGGTCTTGCCCTTTGAGGAACCGCCGCCCCCTCCGGCGCCCCGGCCCGAACGCTCCGCTCCCCGGCCGGAGCCCTCGGTGACTGTCGCGGACTCCGCGGTCACCGTCCAGGCTGTGCCGGTGATGGAGACGCAGGGAAGCGGCTTGCTGGGCCGCCTTCACCTGGGAGGCCACCGCGCCGACCGTGCGGGCTTCGTGCCTCCGCAACCCATGCATCGTCCGACGCTCTCCATTCCGCCGAACCTGCGCGCCCGGGCCGGTGTCGAAGTCCCCATCAATGTTCGCGTGTATGTGGACCAGACCGGCCGGGTCGAGTACGCCGAACTGGAGACGGAGGCATCCCAAACCGATCGGGACCTGGCTGCGCTGGCGGTCTTCTCTTCGCGGCGCTGGGAGTTCGTTCCGGCGCACCAGGGGACCCGCAAGGTGCCGGGCGAGGTCGTACTTCGCTACCGGTTCCGGCCCCAGTAATGGATCATTTCTCGAATGCGAAGATGCGCTTCCAGTCTTCCTTCATGCGGATGACGGTCCAGCCCCGGGACTTGGCTTCGTTGTAGAGACCGTCGGTGAACCTGCCGACCTTGGTTTCCGGCAGGCCGTCGGCCGGACCGTAGTCATACTCCCGCTGCGGGTCGTCGTGCAGCACCAGCATCATCAGATGGGCGCCCGGCCCGGCTTGTGTATACTCGAGCATCTGCTTGTCGCCGGTGGAATTGCCGAACGCTGCCGCCGGAGATTGCCCGAGAAAGAGATAGAGGTCTTTCGCCTTGCCGGAACCATCGTTGTTCATCAACAGCTTTGGAGACTCCTTGAGAACCGCCTGGCCGCCTTTGTCATAGCCGTATTGGAGTTTGAGCGTCGTGCCGATCACCTGATCCGGCGGGATGCCATAGACCCGTTCAACATAGGCGCGCACGAAATCCTGCCCGCCGCCGGTGACGATGTAGGTTTTGTACCCGTTGGCGCGCAGGTACCGCATCAATTCGAGCATCGGCTGATATACCAGTTCGGTGTAAGCGCGATGCCACCTCGGGTCCTTCGCCTTGGAGAGCCAGTCCCGCACGGTCGCCTGAAACTCGTTCACCGGCATTCCGCTGTGCGTTGCCAGCAGGATGGCTTCGAGGTCGCCCAGGGTGAATTTTTCCATTGCCGCCTGATCGCCGGAAAGTACGGCCTGGAACGGCTGCGTGGTTTTCCATTCCGGGTGTTCGGGCGCCAGGGCGGCGATGCGGTCGAGAGCGAAGACCAGTTCCGTGAAGATGGGCTGCTCGACCCAAGTGGTGCCATCCTGGTCGAACGCCGCGACGCGACGGCCGGCCGGGATGAAACTGGGGCTGGAAGGGTCGGTGGTGGTCTTCACGAACTGCAGGATTGCCTGTTTGGGCGGAGTGTTATTCCAGGAAGGCAGAGGATCCTGGGCCGCCGCGACGCTCGCGATCGTCAGTAGGAAAATCGTTGTCCGAAACGAGGTGAGCCGAACTCTCATCGGGCCGCCAACGATGACTCCGATGCTGCAGGCGCGGTAGGGGATCGACAAATTCGCGGGCCCGCGAAAAAAAATACGGCACGGCGGTACCGATGGGAATCCGCAAACGATATCGCTTATGTCGGCAATCCGCAAACTCGGATGGATAGGGGCCATGCTGGCAGCGGCGGTGGTCCCCGCCGGCGCAGTGGAGGGCGCCTTGGGACGAACCCTTCCGGGAGTCTGGATCCAGCCGCAGGGCGCAGCGATTCCGCCAGGGCCCGGTTTCAGCTTTGCTGTCCTTCCGATCGGCTATATGGGCCGGATCGGCGGATCGCGGCTGGTGCCGATCGGCGGCTCCCTCTTCACGAACGTGGAGGCCGATATCAGCTCGAATTACCTGGTGCCGCAGTACGTGTACCAGACTGGCAGTTCGAAGGTGAGCCTGGCTTCCGGCATGATGGCGCCCGTCAATTGGGTGACAGCGACCGGGTCGCTGCAGTTCAATAATCTGTCCCTGAGCCGCAGCGCGACGAACTCCGGCTTTGGCGACCTCATCTTCATGCCGCTAACGGCGGGAATCCATTTCAGTGAGAACAGCAACCTGGCAATCAGCACCATGATCTTCGTGCCCACCGCCCCGTTCCAGCCGGCCTACCTCGCCAACCTGGGGATGGGCGAAATCACGGTCATGCCGAATTTCGGGTACACCTACCTGTGGAAGAAGCACAGCCTGGAGTTCGACAGTTTCGTCGGGTTCGATATTTATGGCGAAAACCGCACCACTCACTACACCAGCGGCACTATGTTCCACGCGGACGCCATGGCGATTCACTACTTCACTCCGAGGGTAGGCGCCGGAGCGATCGTTTCGAACCTGACTCAGATCACCAGGGACACCGGGCCCGTGGCTGACCTGCTTCACGGGTTCGAAGGACGGGCATGGGGAGTTGGCCCAATGATGCTCTACGTGGCCAGGGCCGCCAATCCCGGAATTGCGCTCCAGCTCCGCTGGATCAACGAATTCAAGGTGACGAACCTTTTGAAGGGCAACGTCCTGATGTTCGGTATGAGCCTGACGCTGAAGTAAGCGGCGGTGCTACTTGCCGGCAGTATGTCCCTTCGCCCTTTGCTCCTGGGCGAGGATATCGCGGATGAACGCCACTTCGGTTTCGCTATAGGGCTTTCCGTTAGCCTGGAAGATATCGTGGAACCAGGCGGAGGGCTGGTGATCCACATAAGCGTGCTGCCAGGAGTCCCACGGCAGCCAGGTCTGAGTGCGACCCGCCACGAACCCCCAGTTGATGGCGGCCACGTTGTACTTCTTCGCAACCGGCAGAATGCTCTGGAAGGTGCTTCCCTGCGGCCGCGCCATGTACTCGGTGCACAGGATGGGGCGGTGATACTGCTGCAGCCACTGAATACGCTTTTCGAACTCCTCGGGCTTGCCGTAGTTGTGGAACGAGATGACGTCCGATTGTTCGACCTGAATCTTCTCGATCGGCGAGAGCTTATCGGGCGAAGACCAGTCGCCCTTCCACAGGCCGCTGGTGACCGGCTGGGTCGGCCGCCCCGCGCGGACGTAGGCGAAGACGCGAGGCAGCAGCGCCTGAACCAGCTCTACTTTGTTGGGCGGCTCGACTTTGCCGTAGCTCGAATCGTTGGTGTTGTCGGGTTCGTTCCAGACGTCCCAGGCGAGAATGCGGTCGTCATCGGCGAAGGCCAGCACCACGTTGGTGGCATACTCCAGGACCCGGTCGTATTGTCTCGGATCCTTGAGAGCCGCCGCTCCGGGGCTCTGCAGCCAGCGCGAGTTGTGGACGCCCGGCCTCGGCTTCGGCTGGATACCGACGGCCGGGTAGGGGTCCCAGCAGGAATCGAAGATGACGAAGATCGGCCGGATGCGGTGGCGCTTGGCTACGGTCAGGAACTTGTCGATGCGCCGGCGGAAGCCGCCCGGATCCTGCTTCCAGAGGAGGTCGTGGAGGAAGACCCGCATGGTGGTCATGCCCAGGCTTTCCGCCCAACCTAATTCCAGGTTGATCCGGTCGATATCGAAGGTATCGCTTTGCCACATCTCCAGCTGGTTGTCTGCGTAGGCCGGTATGTAGTTGCTGCCCACAAGCCAAGGCTGATGCGAGTACCACTCGTTGGCCTTGTCCTCCGTCCACTTCTGCGACTGGCCGAATGCTGTCCAGTGAAGGACGAGGAGGATAGCTGGGATCAGTAGGCGTTTCATGGTTCCGTGCAAAGCGAGATTTGGTCCGAAGATAACGTGTTACACCTGCTAACGTCAAGGCACGGGTCTCCCCGTGATTTGCCCGAATTCCTGTAGACGGCGCCAAATGGCCTTACGGATACATCGATTGTTGATGCCGGGGGCGTACTGCGTCGTTCTGGTATCCTGAAGGGAGCGCCGTCCGGCACATCTGGTGGTAAACAATTGAAAGTCGGTTTTGTCAGCCTGGGTTGTCCCAAAAATCTGGTGGATAGCGAAGTCATGATGGGGCAACTCGCGGCCCGCGGCCACGAGTTGACCCCGCATCCCGACCAGGCCGACGTCCTCGTCGTCAATACCTGCAGCTTCATCGATCCAGCCAAGAAGGAATCCGTCGACACCATCCTGGAAATGGCTGAATATAAAAAAATTGGCCGCGCGAAGAAGCTCATTGTAGCGGGCTGCCTTGTGGAGCGCTACCGCGGCGATATCCGGCAGGAACTCCCCGAAGTCGACGCCCTGGTAGGCACCAATGAGCTGGACCACATTGTGGCCCTTTGCGAAGGCATGGAGCCTCCGGCCAACCCGCTCGAGCCGTACCTGTATCACGATCTGACGCCGCGCGTTCTGGCCACCCCGCGGCACTTCGCCTACATCAAGATCGCCGAAGGCTGCGACCATCCCTGCACCTTTTGCGTGATCCCTCAGTATCGCGGCTCGTTCCGCAGCCGCAGGTTCGAATCGGTGGTCTCCGAGGCCACCCGCCTGTTCCGGCAGGGCGTGCGCGAAATCAACCTGATCGGACAGGACACCACCTGCTACGGCGAAGATCTCGGACTGAAGGACGGCCTGGCGCAGTTGCTGGAACGGCTGGCGCAGATCGAGACCCCCAACGAAAAGTGGGTGCGCTTCCTGTATGCGTATCCGAACCGGGTAACCCAGAAGCTGCTGGATACGATCGCGGCCCAGGATGCGCTGGTTAAGTACATCGACATGCCGCTGCAGCACGCGAGCGCCGGAGTCCTGAAGCGGATGAAGCGCGGCGCCTCGGGAGACATCTTCCTGAAGCTGCTGGAGCGGATCCGCCGCACCATCCCCGGCGTGGCCATCCGGACCAGCTTTATCGTCGGCTTCCCGGGCGAAACGGCGGAGGATTTCGAGGAGCTCTGCCAGTTTGTCGAGGCCGCTCGCTTCGACAATATGGGCGTCTTCACCTATTCCGACGAAGACACCAGCGCCAGCTATGCGCTCGACGGCAAGGTGGACGGGCGCATCATCCAGAATCGGAAGCGCCACCTGATGGCGATCCAGCGCAAGATTTCGCGAGCCCGCAACCGGACGCTGGTCGGCAAGGAGTTTCCGGTGCTGGTTCAGGGACGGTCGGAAGAAACCGAACTCCTGTGGGAAGCGCGCACGCCGGCCCAGGCTCCGGAGATCGATGGCGTGGTCCTGGTGAACGATTTCGAAGGCGAAGAGCCGCGGCAGGGCGAGATCCGCCGGTTGCAGATCACGGAAGCGCACGATTACGATGTGGTGGGAACGCTGCTCGCTCCCACCGAGACTGCGCCGGCGTACCAGGCCGCGCCGCTGATCCAGATCGGCGTATGAAGTGTCCTATTTGCAAGAAGGAAATTCAGCGGGAGAATCCGGAATATCCATTCTGCAGCGAGCGGTGCCGCCTGATCGATCTCGGGAACTGGGCCTCCGAAAAATACGTGGTCACCGCTCCCCTCCAGCCGGAACCTCCCGATGAAGAAGACGACTGAACGGTTCGCCACCGTGCTGGCGACGTGGTTCGGCTGCGGGCGCTCGCCCTTCGCCCCCGGGACAGCCGGTTCGGCGGGAGCGATTGTGATAGCGCTGGTCCTGGTGAAGTACGCGGCGTTCCGCCCCTGGGAGTTCCTGGTGCTGGCGGCCATCTGCTTCTACCCGGCGGTCTGGTCCGCGGGTGTGGCGGCGGAGGCGGTGAAGATCAAGGACCCCGGCTTTGTGGTGATCGATGAAGTGATCGGCCAGTGGATCACGCTCGCGGGTGCCACGGTCTGGAACTGGAAAAGCTTTCTGCTGGCATTCGCGCTTTTCCGTCTCTTCGACATCTGGAAGCCCGCGCCGGTCCGGCAGCTGGAAGCCTTGCCGGGAGGCCTTGGAATCAACGCCGACGATGCCATGGCGGGGGTCTATGGCGCGCTTGTGTTATGGCTGGCAGGATGGTTCAATCTGTATTAACAATATGCCTCTGCGGAAATCCGACAACAAGCCCCAAATCGAACAGGTAACGCCGGCCGCTGCCATCGCCGGTGGTGAACTGCAGATTCGGGGTAAAGGGTTTGCCAAGGCGGACCGCCCCAAGGTCATGATCGGCGATGTCGGCGCACCGGTGATCATCGGTTCGGATTCATTCGTGATTGCACGGGTTCCCGAGAACGCCTCGGCGGGCGAACTGGTAGTGGAAAGCGGCACCCACTCGAGCGAATCCTGGGCCTGCGATATCGGCGTGCAGATCGCGGACGGACTGCATCCGGTGGCCAATCCGGCGGTCGATTCGCTGGGGAATATCTACAGCACGTTCAGCGGCTCGCGCGGGCAAAAGGTGCCGGTAGCGGTTTTCAAGGTCGACCTGAATTTCAGCGTCAAGCCGTTCATCAACGATCTGATGAACGCCACCGGCCTGGCGTTCGATCACGATGGGCAGCTTTACATCTCCAGCCGCTACGACGGAATGGTCTACCAGGTGACGCCCAACGGCAACATGTCGATCTTTGTGGAAGGCATGGGTGTGGGGACGGGCCTGGCCTTCGATGGGGAAGGCAACCTCTACGTAGGAGACCGCAGCGGCACGATTTTCAAAATCAGTCCCAACCGGCAGATCTTCGTCTTCGCGACGCTCGAACCTTCGATTGCGGCGTATCACCTGTGCTTTGGCCCGGACGATTACCTCTACGTCACCGGTCCAACGACCTCCAGCTTCGATTCGGTCTATCGCATCTCGCATGCGGGAGAGGTCGAGATCTTCTACCGCGGGCTGGGGCGTCCGCAGGGCATGGCCTTCGACGAACAGGACCGGCTGTATGTGGCTGCATCGATCGGCGGGCGGAAGGGCGTGGTGCGGATCGATAACGAACGCAACGCCGAGCTGTTCCTTTCCGGCCCGGGAGTCGTCGGCCTGGCCTTCAGTCCTTCGCGTTCGCTGATTGTGGCGACCACCAACGCGCTCCATCGCGTGGATGCCGGGATCAAGGGCAGGCCGCTGGTCTGATGGACGCGGAAATCATCGCAGTCGGGTCGGAGATGCTGACGCCGCAGCGCGTCGATACGAACTCCCTCTATCTCACGGCGCAGTTGAACAAGCTGGGCGTGGAGGTCGCGGCCAAGTGCGTAATCGGCGACGATCGGGAATTGCTGGCGTCGGTCATCCGGCAGGCCATGTCGCGCGTGGGGCTTGTGATTCTTTCGGGTGGCCTCGGGCCTACCGAGGACGATGTCACACGCGATGCC
The DNA here is from genome assembly GCA_963796675.1 of Terriglobia bacterium. Lineage (GTDB taxonomy): Bacteria > Acidobacteriota > Terriglobia > Bryobacterales > Bryobacteraceae > CAWCDJ01. The sequence goes on along the minus strand of CAWCMS010000001.1, from coordinate 219,202 downwards.
GTGGCGCTCGCGCTCGACCGTAAGCTGGTGTTTCAGCCGCAGGTGGCCGCGGCGCTCGAGGAACGGTTTCGCCGGGCCAATCGCAAGATGGCCGAGATCAACAAGCGGCAGGCCTTTCTGATCGAAGGCGCGGACCTGCTGCCGAACGATCGCGGCACCGCCCCCGGCCAATGGGCGGAGGATTCCGGAGCGGTGGTCATGCTGCTGCCCGGCCCGCCGCACGAGCTCCAGGCGATGTTCGAACGGCAATGTCTGCCGCGGTTGGCGCGAGTCGTGCCACCGCTCGCGATCGGCACCGCCTTTCTGCGGGTGACCGGCATGTCGGAGTCCGACCTGGATACCCTGATCGCGCCGGTCTATACGAAGTACACCAACCCGGTGACGACCATCCTGGCGGCGAACGGCGATCTGCAGGTGCACCTGCGGGCGCGCGGCGGCACGGCGGCCGAGGCGGAAGCGCTGGTGGCCGAAGTCGTGGCGCCGATCGAGATGCTGCTGGGCGATCGCCTCTATTCCCGCAACGGCGATCCGCTCGAAGCCGTCGTGGGCAGCCTGTTGCGTAAGAATCACGCGACCGTGGCGGTCGCGGAGAGTTGCACGGGCGGAATGCTCGGCGAACGGTTCACGTCGGTCGCGGGCAGCTCGGATTATTTCCTGGGGGGCTTCATCACCTATACCAAGGAGATGAAGATGGAGTTATTAGGCGTGCCGCCGGAGATTCTCGAGCAGTTCGGCGTGGTCAGCGCCGAGACGGCGGAGGCGATGGCGGCGGGCGCGCGTCTACGGGCCAATGCCAGCTACGCCCTGTCGATCACGGGATTAGCCGGGCCGGATGCGGGAGACGAGAAGGTCCCGGTCGGAACGGTGTACATCGGGCTCGCGGATGCGTCGGGCGCGCATGCCATCCATCGCCAGTTTCTAGGGGATCGGCAGCGCATCCGCATCTTCACCTGTCAGGCGGCGCTCGATCTCCTGCGGCGCAGGATCTGCGGATAGGGCCAGCCGGGCTAAAGCCCGGTGCAGGCTGAAGCCCAATGCCACTTAGTTTTTCTCTCTTCGGGTAGGAAAATGGAAGCCACGCCCCCAGACTTCTCGCGGGTACGATCGCCGTTTGAGGCGCCGTGGGAGCCGACATCGTGCGACCAGTTCGATCATGCGATCCAGTTTTTGTTCTCTCTGCTTGGCGGTGCGTGCTGCCAGAATATCGGGATAGCTGTCGAGCACAATCTGGCTGGCATAGGTAAAGCTCAATTGCCGAGGGTCGATGGCGGCCCGTTGTGCCGCCTGAAACATGATGGCTCGGACCAGGTTATAGGCCATCACAGCAACCAGTAGTTCCTTCTCCATCATGTCCACGGAGTGCGCGTTGATGCGCGACAGATGCACCGTCTGTTTCAGACAACGTAAATCTGTCTCAATGCGCCACCGACGACCATAGAGCGCGACTACCTCCTCGGCTGGCAAGGTAGTGGTGGTGAATAGATAGAGCCACTGTTTGTGTCTGCCGCGCCCCACCCGGACGGCGATCAGCCGGCCCTCGATGCTGGCACCATCCGGCCAGGGAGGTGCTTGCTTCTGCCCCTTCTTCCTCCCGTCCCACCGGCTCGCGCGCCAACACACCGCATACTCGCCAGGCTCTGCGATCTCCCCACCCGCCAAGCGTTTCGCCCGCACCGCCGTCAAACGCACGATCGTTTGATGCCCTGCTTGCCCTGCTCCGTAGGCAGTGAAGAAGATCCCAAAATTGCGGTCCCCCACGATCACCGCACCGGCGGGAACTTGGGCCATGGCCTGTTTCGCCAAGCCCTGTTCACTCACCGCCTTTGGCCCGTACATCGCTCCCCAGTAGGGTCGCTCTGCCAAGCCCGTCCGCAAATCATGCAGCACCACGATGCGCAGCACTGGCCAATGCGAGCGACCGTGCTGGTTGCGATTGGGCGGGTAGGGCCTCACCAACTCTGCTTCGTGCTCCAATTGCAGGCTCGAGCCGTCCAACAAATACACCCGCGGGCTCCCTTCCGGTTCCGATTCCAGCAGTCGCTGCCGCAGTCTTTCCATCGACTCGTTCATCACGCTACTCACCAACAGTTTGGGCAAGTGTTGGCGAGCTTGGCAATACCCGCCGGTCGACGACGCGATGTTCCTCTCCTGTACCCGCTTGCAGGCGCTCAGGATCGGGTCGAATCGCCCCTCCACTAACTGGGCTACGCTGCTGGCCAGCGAACCCCTGGGCTGCAGACGCTGCATCATCATCATCCACAGCACCACGCGGGCGGTGAAGATCCCAGCCCGTACCTTCCAACCGAGATCCCGCTGTAGCAAGCGGAACAACGTGGCAGGCGCCACCTGCTCATACCACTGAAGAATTGACTCCGAATTACAAAGCGCCACACCAGAACATAACTCCAATCAAATGTTCTGGTTGCCATTGGCGCGGAAAACTAAGTGGCATTGGGCTGAAGCCTGCCCCACTGAATTCCAATGGCACACACTTTAGAAGCCTTTAACTGCACACACTAGAAGCCTTTAACTGCACACACTAGAAGCTTTTAACTGCACACACTAGTGGGGCCGGCTTTAGCCGGCGGTGGGCTTCAGCCCACCCAGACCCGAGCTAAAACCCGTTGGCCTTGTAGTTCACCAGGGATAGAAATTCGTCGCGCGTTTTCTTGCGGCTGCGGAAGGCACCGAGCATGGCGCTCGTCATGGCGCCCGAGTGCTGCTTCTCCACTCCCCGCATCATCATGCAGAAGTGGCGCGCTTCGCAGATCACGCCGACGCCGACGGGGTCCACCATCTCCTGAATGGTGCGGGCCACTTCCTGGGTCAAGCGCTCCTGAATCTGGAGCCGTCGCGCGAAGGCATCGACGATGCGCGGGATCTTGCTCAGTCCGATGACGCGGGTTTTGGGGATGTACGCCACGTGCACCTTGCCGTAGAACGGCAGCATGTGGTGCTCGCACATGCTGAAGAACTCGATGTCCTTCACCACCACCATCTCGTCGTACTTCACCTCAAAAAGCGCCCCGTTGACGAGCTTCTGGAGGTCCGTGCGGTACCCGCTGGTGAGAAATTTCAACGCCTTATCGACGCGTTCGGGAGTGCGCCGGAGGCCGTCCCGGCCCGGGTCTTCGCCCAGTTTCGCCAGCATCTCGCGAACCAGGGGAGCCAGATCCGGCTCCTGTGCCTTTGGCTGGATTATTTTTACGACTGCTTTATTCGACTTCATCCGCTCTAATCTCAAAGATGTTCCGTTCGGTTTCCGCGATTCGGATCTTGTCCAGATGGGGCCACTCGCCCGGAAACGCTTCGGCCCATCCGCGTTTCAGCCGCCGGCAGATTTCGAGGGCCAGATTTTCCGAGGTCGGAACGGTATCCGCGAATTCCGGGACTTCGGTGTTCAGGTTGCGATGGTCGAAGGCCTCGAGTACGCGGCCCGCGACCAACCGGTCGAGCGCGGCGCGGTCCACCGCGTAGCCGGTGATTGGGTCGAGCGGTCCGACGGCCGTTACCAGGACCTCGTAATTGTGGCCGTGTCCAAATGGATTGTTGCACTTGCCGTAGATCTGCCGATTCTGGTCCGCGTCCAGTTGCGGTGCGTGCAGGCGGTGGGAGGCCGCAAACCGGTAGCGCCGCGTCACTCGGAACACGGCGATTCTCCGAAGTATTCCACGTAAAGGTCGGGCGTCTCGTACAGGCGCACCGAGTGCAGGCGGCGGCCGTCCGCGTTCAGGTGGGGCTCGAGCCGGCGCCAGATGTCGCGCGCGATGTTCTCCGCGGTGGGAATCACGCGGTCGAACGGCGGAACTTCGTGATTCAGAAAGCGGTGGTCATACGGCCCCAGAATTTCGCGGCTCAGAATCTCTTTCAGTTCTTTCAGGTCGAATACCATGCCGGTGACTGCGTCCGGCGTGCCCTCCAGGCTCACTTCGACGACATAGTTATGGCCGTGCCCATGTGGGTTGGCCGCCATGCCGAAGCGCCGCCGGTTTTCTTCGTCCGACAGCGCCTCGCTGCGGCAGACGTGCGATGCAGAGAATTCCACTTTCCGGGTGATAAGCATCGGTCCTTCTTCGACGCCAGGAGCCTCGTTGGAGATACAATTAATTATAGATTTCACCAATGGAACGCGTCAAAACCGACCGGCTTCTGCGATTGGCTATTGGAGCTCTCGTCGTTGCCCTGATTTATGTGATTTACGCCGGGATCCACCAACGCGTCGTCGTTGCGGGTGACTCGGCGCCGGACTTTAGCGTCACGACGGATAGCGGCCGGACGGTTTCGCTTTCTTCTTTTGGCGGCAAGGTCATGGTCTTGAATTTTTGGGCCACCTGGTGCCCGCCTTGCGTGCAGGAGACACCGTCGCTCAGCCAGTTCGCGGCAGATTACGCGAATAAAGGCGTGGTGGTGCTCGGAGTCAGCGTCGATAAAGACCTCAAAGCCTACCAGGCGTTCCTGCAGAAGTTTCACCCCGTATTCCTGACCAGCCGCGACTTGGTGATCCACGAGGATTTTGGCACCTTCATGTACCCCGAGACCTACATCATCGACGCCCGGGGCAAAGTGGTGAAGAAGATTGCCGAAGGCGCCGATTGGAACGATCCGCAACTCCGGCAGTACATCGATTCGCTGCTCTAGCTACTTCGTCTGGATCTCTTCGATGTAGTTGAGCAACGCGTGGAGCCGCCCCAAGCCGACATCCGGGGTGGCCGACTTTCCCAGGACCGTTCCCCAAACCGGCATCTCGGCCGATCCGTGTGCTGCCACCTGGGTCTCTCCGCGAAGGATTGCAAGCGTCCTGGCCTCCGGAAACCGTCCGCCGTCGTTACGACTCATGAGAGTCAGGTCGGTCGGGCGCATCTTGAGGGCCTCAGCCGCCGGACCGGCGCCCTTTCCATCCGTTCCGTGACACACAGCGCAGTACTGGCGATACAGGCCCTTTCCACTGACCGCGACGGTGTTCTTCGCGGGGACCCGCTTAATCGTGGTCTGCTGCGCAAACAGCGCGACGCTGCTGAAAAAGATGGCGCACGCGGCCACTTCAAGATAAACGGGTATCAAATTCTTCTTCATGCCCGGATTGTAGTGCACATCATCGGTGGGAGGAAGGGGATTTGTTGAGTTTTTCGCCGGACACTCAGTCCTTGTGGTGGCGCTGCAGGAATTTCTTCTGAAGGTCCGGCCAGAATTCCGACATCAGATTGCCGGTGAGGCTGCCGAAGAGGCTAGTGTTCAGGCGGCAGGCCATCACCGATCCGCGCACGCTGGCTGCCGGGTAATAAGCGTTGGAAGCAGCAATCCCGGTCATCATGCCGAGGATGCCTGCGAAATTAAAGGTGGAACTGCCGTTGTCCTTACGGGCGACGACGACGCGGCTGACTGAGTAAAAAATGCGCGATCGGATCGGCGTGCCCGGCCCTTTTCGGAAATAGCGCGGGTCCTCATGCAACAGATTTGCGAAGATGCCGGCGCTGAAAAAATTCTGAGTCGCCATGTCCGCCCACGCCGCTCCCAGGCGTTCGGCATAGGCTGCGCCCCCTTCCCCATACTTGGGGGTTTGATTGTCTCTCTGGGAAAAGCCCGCTCCGAAGGCGGCGTTCACCAGGTTGAAGGGGTCGATAGTCTCCTTCAGGGCCAGTGTCCACTTCTGTCCCGGCGTGAGCGGCGGCGCCTTACCCAGGGGGTCGGTAACCGTCTGATAATCGGGCATCACTCCGAGAATTCGTGCCTGATTGAACGGGCCCTGCGTGGACGCGGGAACGGGTGCGATCGGCAGAGGAGCCGGATCGGGAGCCAGGGGTAGAGGATCGGGAGGGGCCGCCGGAAATGGCAGGGGTGTTAAGACCAGGGGCACCGGAGCGATGGGAAAAGAGGCGGAATCGGTGGTCTCCTGTGCGGGCGATACCGGCGCAGCCGCTAGACACACCACAGCCACCACGCCAAGCCACCGCAACTCGGGCGTACCTCGCACCTGCTGCTTAGGCGCGATCGCTTGAGTTCGCGTTACTACAAAAATCCCCATGGCTCTAAATGGCCATGCATGCCGAGTGCCTGGCGCGACCATTTTCGGAAACACGAGTAATCTTTCCACCAAATCCGCCGATGCGAATATAGTGATGAATGTAGACGACCTTATCGAGCGGGAGCGGATGTTGAGCCGCTTCAATCGCCTGATCGGTGAGTTGTTACGCGGGTCGTTGGTTCGCAACTCCTTTCACCCCTGGGAGATCGAGGTTTTGCTCGATATCGAGGGGTGTGCGCTGGAGGGGAAGCGCAAGTCCGAAATCCTGCGGCGTTATCAGAAAGCGGTCGAACGCCAACTGGAATACGGCCCGGGACCCCCCATGAAACTGTCGGATTTCCTTCAGGCGCGCAATACGCGCCGGCCTTCGATCGTGTAGGCTCCGCTGAGGACGATGGCGATCGCTTCGGAGTAGATCCGGTGCTCCTCTCGCAGGATGCGGACCGAGAGCGACTCGGGGGTGTCGTCGTCGCGGACCTCCACGGAGGCCTGCAGGACGATCGGGCCGGCGTCGAGTTGTTCATCGACGAAGTGCACGGTGCAGCCGGCGATCTTGACGCCGTGTTCCAGGGCCTGGTGCTGGGCGTCGAGCCCGGGAAATGCGGGCAGCAGGGACGGGTGGATATTCAGGATGCGGTTGGGAAAGTGCCTAATGAAGGGCGCGCTCAGCAGCCGCATGAATCCCGCCAGGCAAACGAGGTCCACCTGTTGTTTGTCCAACTCTTCGATGAGCATGCGGTCGTAGACTTCACGGTCGCAGCCCTTGGAAGGGATGGAAACGGCGTGAATTCCGCGCTGCCGGGCGGCTTCGAGTCCGGGCGCCTGCGGGCGATTCGAGATGACGACGGCGATTTCGGCGGCGAGGTCGCCCGCGGCCACGTGATCGGCGATGGCCTCGAAGTTCGAGCCCCGTCCGGAGATCAGAATTCCGAGGCGTTTCATCGGTATTCGACGCGGGGGCGGCCGCGTTTTTGCACGATGACCGAACCGATGCGGAAGGGCGTCTCGCCCTGGCGGCGCAGCAAAGCTTCGGCCTTCCCGGCGCTACGCTGCGGGACCGCGAAGATCATTCCGACTCCGAGATTGAACGTTCGGCGGTAATCGTCGAGCGGCACATTGCCGATGCGGCGCAGCACTTCGAACAGCGGTGGAACGCTCCAGGATGTCGTATCGATGGCGGCGGCGAGCCCCTTGGGCAGCATGCGCGGTGTGTTGTCCGTGATGCCGCCGCCGGTGATGTGCGCGGCGCCGCGCAGCAGGCCTGCTTTAACGAGTGCGCGCAGCGGCTTCAAGTAGCTGCGATGCACGGCCAGCAGCGCATCGCCCACGGTCGTGCCGACTTCGGGAAGCAGCGTGCGCGGGCCGTAACCCGCGACATCGAAGAAGAGCTTGCGTGCGAGCGAATAACCGTTGGTGTGCAGCCCGGTGGAGGGAAGAGCCAGCAGTACATCGCCCTCGCGGATCGTTTTGCCGGTGAGCAGCCCGGTGCGCTCGGCGGCGCCGACGATGAATCCGGCGAGATCGTACTCGGCATCCGAATAGAGGCCGGGCATCTCCGCGGTCTCTCCGCCGATCAACGCGCAGCCATTGACGCGACAGCCGCGCGCGATGCCCGAAACCACGGATCCCGCGACGTCCGCATCCAGTTTGCCCACCGCGAAGTAGTCGAGAAAGAAGAGTGGCACCGCCCCCTGGACCGCGATATCATTGACGCAATGGTTGACCAGGTCTTCCCCGACCGTATCGTGACGGCCGGTAAGAAAGGCAACCTTGAGCTTGGTGCCCACGCCGTCGGCCGAGCTGACCAGAACCGGTTGCCGGAATCCGGAGAGCCGGTAAGCCGCTCCGAACGAACCGATATCCGTCAGAACGCCCTTTGTAAATGAAGTGCGGGCGAACTTCTTAATAAAAGATACGGCGCGGTCGGCCTCATCGATGTCGACGCCTGCGTCGCGATATCGAACCTGGTCTTGAGTAGGCAAATTTCAGTATAAGTCCCCGCCGTAAGGCGATGGGGAGTGTAACCAAGCGGCCCCCCGTTTGCGCCTTCTGTCAATCCGGAATCTGAAAGGGAGTAGTAGATCGTAGCGAATACTCTTATGCACAAGCTTGTCACATCGCTGCTATTGGTGTGCGTGTGCGCGTTTGCCGAGGCCCCACAGGCAGTGGCAATCCGCAACGCCAGAATTGTTACGGTGAGCGGGCCAGTCCTCAACAAGGGGACGGTGGTCCTGCGCAACGGATTGATTGAGCAGGTCGGAGAAAATGTCGCGGTACCCGCCGATGCTTGGGTGGTGGAGGGCGAGGGGTTGACGGTCTATCCCGGCCTGATCGATCCGCTCAGCACCGTGGGGATCCCCGGCTCAGCGCCTGCGGCTGCCGCCACTGCCGCCGGGGGACGTGGTGGACGCGGAGCAGCGCCGGCAGGTGCCGCTGCCGCGCCGGCCGCACCTGCCGCAGCACCGGCGCGCGGCCCCGAGGACCGTCCGGCGACCACCAGTTGGGTGGTAGCCGCCGATGAATTACAGGCCAGCGACCGCCGCATCGGCGCGGTACGCAGCGCGGGCTTCACCACGGTGGCTGCATTTCCCACGCGCGGTATTTTCGCAGGCCAGGGCTCGCTGATCGATCTGCTCACCGATGCTACGTCCGGCGATATGACGGTGGTGGCCTCGCTCGGCCAGTATCTCACGATGAATAGCGGCCGCGGCTTCGGCGGCGGCTTTCCCAGCGCCCTGATGGGCACGATCTCCTATATCCGTCAGATCTATCTGGATGCGGCGCATTATCAACTGGTAAAAGACGCGTACGCCAAGGATCCGCGCGGCATGCAGCGGCCGGAATACGACCGCGCGCTCGAAGGTGTCCTCGAATCGAAGCGCATTCTGCTGCCGGCCAGCCGCCTGATCGAACTGGACCGCATGCTGCGGTTCGCCGCCGAGTTGAAGCAGCCGGCCATCCTCTACGGGGGGCACGAGGCCTACCGTCCGGAGGCTGCGGCTTTGCTCACGAAGTACGGCAGACCGCTGCTCGTCAGTCTGAAATGGCCGGAGAAATCGCGCGATGCCGACCCCGACGCAGACGAGACGCTGCGGACTCTCGAAACGCGGGAGTATGCTCCCACGGCGCCGGGTCTGCTCGCCAAGGCCGGCGTGAAGTTCGCGTTATACACCGATGGGTTGGAACAGCCGCGCGACATCCAGCGTGCGGTGAAGAAGGCGATCGACGCGGGTCTGCCGCGCGACGCCGCGATTCGTGCGCTCACGCTCTCACCCGCCGAAATCTACGGTGTGGCCGACCGGCTGGGCAGCATCGAACCCGGCAAGATCGGCAATCTGGTGGTGACCAAGGGCGACCTGTTCGACAACATGACCAAAGTGGAGATGGTCTTCGTCGACGGCCGGCAGTACAAGCCGGAGCCGGAACAGCCGGCGCCGGGCGGCCGCGGCATGATGACCGCGACTCCGGGGGTGAATCGATGAAGAAACTGCTTTTGACCGCTCTTGCCGCACTCGCGCCCCTTTGCGCGGAAACCATCGTGATCAAGAACGCGACCGTCATGACCGTCACCAAGGGGACGTTCAAGGGGTCGGTTGTGGTCAGGGACGGCAAGATCGCCGAGGTCGGCGCGCAGGTGATGGAACCGGCGGGCGCCACGGTGATCGACGCCAGCAATCAATACCTGATTCCGGGAATCATCGACTGCCACTCGCATATTGCGGTGGACGGCAGCGTAAATGAAGGCAGCGTTTCCGTCTCGTCGATGGTGAACATCCGCGACGTGCTGAATCCGGAAGACATCGCGATCTATCGCGCGCTGGCCGGCGGCGTAACCACCGCCAACATTCTGCACGGCTCGGCCAACGCGATCGGCGGATGCACGCTTCCGATCAAGCTGCGCTGGGGCAAGGACGCCGAAGGGCTGGTCTTCCAGGGTGCCACGCCCGGCATCAAATTCGCGCTGGGCGAGAACCCCAAGCGCGCCGGAAATCCGCAGGGCGGCCGCGGCGCGACGGGCACGGCGGTAACCGCCCGCTATCCGGCAACCCGCATGGGTGTGGAGGACACGATCCGCGAAGCCTTCAACGAAGCCAAAGCGTACAAGGCGGAGTGGGACGCTTACGACGCCAAGGTGGCGCGCGGCGAGCATCCGATTCCCCCGCGGAAGGATCTAAAGCTCGAGCCGCTGAAGGAGGTGCTCGAGGGCAAGCGCTACGTGCATGCGCACTGCTACCGCGCCGACGAAATCCTGATGCTGCTGCGGGTGGCCGACGATTACGGCTTCAAGATCCGCACGCTGCAGCATGTGCTCGAAGGGTACAAGGTAGCCAAGGAGATCGCAGCGCACGGCGCTGGAGGCTCCACGTTCAGCGACTGGTGGTCGTACAAGGCCGAGGCGTTCGACGCCATTCCGTACAATGCGGCGCTGATGGCCAAGGCGGGCGTGGTGGTGAGCCTGAACAGCGACGATGCGGAACTGATGCGCCACCTCAACACGGAAGCCGGCAAGGCGATGAAGTACGGCGGCGTCAGTGCGAATGACGCCCTCGCGATGGTGACGATCAATCCGGCCAAGCAGCTTGGCGTGGATAACCGCGTGGGCTCGATCGAGGTTGGAAAGGATGCGGACCTGGTGATTTACGACAAGTTCCCGCTCTCCGATATGGCCAAGGTGCAGAAGGTGCTGATCGACGGCACCGTGTACTTCGATCGCGATAAGGAAGTCAGCAGCCGCGCGGCCAAAACGGCGGAAAAGAAGAAACTGATCGAGATGGAAAGGCAGAGCCAGCCTCGGCAGGGGCAGCCCACCAGGAGGCAGGGAGAATGAGATTTTTCGCAATCTTTTTCAGTTGCGCGCTCGCCGCTAGCGCGGCCGCGGATGAGGCGATCCTGATTCGCGATGCCGACGTCTATCCGGTGACCAGCGCTCCGGTCAAGAACGTTTCGGTGCTGATCCGCGACGGCAAGATCGCGGAGATAGGAACCAAGATCGTCGCCGGCAAGGGTGTCCGCGTGGTGGAAACAAAGGGTCTGCGCGTCTATCCGGGGATCATCGATTCCGGTACGGAGCTCGGGCTTTCGGAAATCCCTTCCGAGCGCATGACGGTGGATACGGGCGAACTCGGCGAATTCATGCCGCAGTTGCGCGCGCTGGTGGCGGTGAACCCGGAGAGCGAGCATTTCGGCGTGGTCCGTGTGAATGGGATCACGAGCGCGATGGTATTTCCCGGTTCGGGCGGCGGAGGCGGCGGACGCTTCGGAGGAGGCGCGAGCCAGATGATCGCCGGGCAAGCCGCTATGATCCACACCGACGGCTGGACCTGGGAAGATATGGCGGTCAGCCGGTCGGCCGCGATGCACATGATCTTCCCGTCCCTGGGGCGCGGCGGGCGCGGCGGTTATATACCCGACAACGTGACGCTCGAACTCTTCGGCGCGGGCGGCGTCACCACCTTCGCCCAGCAGAAGCGCAACTATGAGCAGCAGATCGAGAAGCTGACCGAGTTCTTCGAAGAGGCGCGCCGCTACCAGAAAGCGCGGGCGGCCAATGCTCCGGGCTTCGAGCGCAACCTCAAGTATGAAGCCATGATCCCCGTGCTCGACAGGAAAGAGCCGGTGGCGGTTTCGGTGAGCCGCGCGCAGTGTATCCACGACGCGATTGCCTTTGCCGAGAAGGAGAACATCCGGATCGTCCTCTTGCAGCCCGAGGAGTTACTGAAGGTCGCTCCAGAGGTAAAGGCCAAGAACGTACCGGTGATTCTGGGGCGGGTGCTCGCTTTGCCTGAACACGAAGACGATCCCTATGACGAAGCATTCACCCTGCCGGGAGAGGCTTATAAAGCCGGCATCAAGTTCGCCTTCGGGACCTTTACGAACGAGTTTGTTCGTAACATTCCGTACCAGGCGGCGACGGCGGTGGCGTTCGGGCTTCCGTACGATGAAGCATTGAAGGCGATTACCATTAATCCCGCGGAAATCTGGGGCGTTGCGGACCAGGTGGGCTCGGTGGAGAAGGGCAAGTCCGCCGATCTGATGGTAACCAACGGCGATCCGCTCGAAATCCAGACGCAGGTCAGCCATATCTACATCAAGGGCAAGGAAGTCCCGCTGACTAACAAGCAGACCCGGCTCTACGAGAAGTATCTGAACCGGCCGTAACGAACCAGCTAAGTCACGATTTTCGGCTTGATGACGATCACGCCGAGGGGTTTCATCATCTGCGTCAGCTTTTCAAAGGTGGCGTCATCGGGATAGGTACCCACGATGGCGCCGCCTGAACCTGCGAAGTTAGACGTGGCTCCGGCGCGGCGTGCGGTTTCGACCAGCTCCAGGTTGCCCTGGTCGATGCGGTAGATACGGGCGCGCAAGTCGAAATTCGCGTTCACCAGTTCGTCGAGACGCCGGTAGTCGCCTTCGAGCAGACAGCGGCGCCCTTCCTCGGCATAGCCGGCCCAGGTATTCATGGCCTGGACTACTTCCGGATCTCCGCTCCTCCAGCGTTCCCTGAGATTACTGTGAAACACCTCGGTTCCTTCGCTCAGAGACGTGCGGCAGGCCACATATACCTTCGGCAGCAGACCAGGGTCGAGCCGCTCATACTCCCCGAATCCCCGCGATTCCATTAAGTGGCGGGCGAAATCCATGTAGACCAAGCCGTGGTAGGCCTGGATTACGCGGTCCTGGAGTCCCGCCGGTACGTTCAACTCCCTGGTTTCGGTCTCGAGTACCAGGTTGGCTTGGATCGGAAGGGGAATCTCCAGGCCGTAGTATTGGCAGAGCGCCAGCAGCGAAGCGGTAATGATCGCGCTTGAGCCGCCCAGCCCGAGCCGCTGCGGGATATTCGATTCGTATTCCAGGGTGAAGTTACGGTTCTCCAGTTCGATGCCTTGCGCGGCGCAGTAATCCACCAGCCGCACGATAAGGGCCTGAATAATCCGGATGCCACCGTAATAACCACGCCATCGGGTGGTGCGGTACAGATCGTCCAGGCTTTCGAAGATCGGCATGTCAGCCTTGGACGGCTTGATCTCCAGGCGTCCGCTGGGAGAGAGCAGGACGCGGGCCCGGAAATTGGACATCGCGAAGGAGAGCGTCTTGCCGAAATATCCATCGCTCGGATTTCCGAGAAACCCGGCACGGGCGTAGCCGTAGGTTTCGATCATGCGCGGTGACGCTCCGCGGAGTCGATCAGAATGGTCACTGGGCCGTCGTTGACCAGGTAGACGTCCATATGAGCCTGAAATAATCCGGTTTGGACGGGCACGGGTCCGCTTTTGAGGACTTCCACGAAGTAATTATAGAGAGCTTGTGCCTGGTCTGGAGGAGCGGCGCGGTCGAAGCTCGGACGCCGCCCGCGCCGGCAGTCGCCATAAAGAGTAAATTGCGACACAACCAGGAGTGCGCCGCCGGCGTCAACGATGTTACGGTTCATGCGGCCTTCGGCATCGGGAAAGATTCTCAGGCCGAGGATCTTGTCTCGAAGATAGTCGGCGTCGGCCTGCGTATCGTCTCGTGATACACCGAGAAGTACGAGCATACCCAGATGGATCGCGCCAGTAGTAAGGTCGTTCACGTCGACGCGGGCTTCCTTTACGCGCTGAAGCACTACTTTCATGATATTCAGTTAAGGGAATCCTTTATCTTGACACACCTTAATGTTATAGTGTGGAAGGTGAATTTCATGGCACGAGGCAGAAGCGAAGACCTTACAACCCTACAGATGGCACTGGTAGGCTATCAGCTCGAAAAGCAAAAGATCGAAAACAAAATTCGTGAGCTGCAGGCGATACTGAAGGGTCGGCGAATTACGCTCCCCGGAACTATGCCGGCGGAGAAGAAAGCGCCCGGCACCAAGCGCGTACTCAGCCCGGCAGCGCGCCGGCGGATCGCTCTGGCGCAGAAGAAGCGCTGGGCGGAACATCGCAAGCGTGCCGCCCAAGCCGCCAAGGGAGAGTAAGCCCGCATCCGGGCCTGTAAGCGCTTTTTGATGCAATGATCATAGGAACCGGCGTGGACCTCGCAGAGGTTCCACGAATTCGAGCTGCCATCGAACGCTTCGGCACTAAGTTCATCCATCGGATTTATACTCCCCGAGAGATCGCATACGTTGAGTGCAAGGCCAATCGTTATGAACGCTACGCCGCCCGTTTCGCTGCAAAAGAAGCGGGGATGAAAGCGATTGGCACAGGTTGGCGCCACGGAGTTAGATGGCAGGATTTTGAAGTTGCCAATCTCCCATCCGGAAAACCCACGCTTCGCTTCTTCGGAGTGGCTGCGGAGATAGCCCAGAGGCTGGGTGTACGAAATACCTCGCTTTCCCTGACTCACACGTCGCAAACAGGGATGGCCCACGTCATCCTGGAAGATTAAGCACTCAGGTTGGGCGCTCGCCCGACCGTGACAAACCCGCGGCGGTGAGTTACGGTTTGAAGTGAGGCCACCTGTGCGGCAGCGCGAACTGCAAAGAAGCATGTACGAGTTGCAGGGCAGTTCCGTGCCGCAACGCGTCATGTTGGCGCTGCTCGCCGGAGGGTGGCTCGGGCTTGCCTGGTGGCTGCTGCTTGGCTCGGGGCTGAGCACCGCGCACCGATGGTTCGGATGGATCGGCAGACCAGGCGACGAAGCTCGGCGGATCTACCTGGCGGCCGGGTTCTCGATCTACTATGTCCGAAGCCTCTTCACCGAGTTCAAGTTCCTGAAGCGCGGTGTGAGTTGGAGCGAGGTCTTCACGATCGCGCCGTGGCTGCTGCTGATTTTTCTGCTGCTCGGAATTGCAGGTGGTACCAATCCATCACCGCCGGGCACGCCGGCCATGATCGGCATCATCCTGTTCGCGGCCGGCTCCTGGATGAATTCCTACGCCGAATATACCCGCCATCTGTGGAAGCAACGGCCCGAAAACCGCGGGCGGCTCTACACCGGTGGCCTATTCCGGTATTCCCGGCATCCGAACTACTTGGGCGATCTGCTCTCGTTCTCCGGCCTCTGCCTGATTTCGGGAGTGTGGTGGACGGCGGTGATTCCGCTGCTCATGCTAGCGGGCTTCGTGTTCGTCAACATCCCGGTTCTAGACGGACATCTACGTGACCACTACGGCAAGGCCTTCGAGAAGTACTCGCGCCGGACGCCCAAGCTGATTCCGTTCGTCTGGTAAGGCGGGTGCCGTGAGGCGCTACCCTATGTCAGATCGAGGCCTTCGAGGCGGCCCGTGGCATCGCCGAAATGTTCCATCCGTAAGCCCATCCGGTCCATCATGCCGAGAAACAGGTTGCACATCGGCGTTTCGCGGCGATAGACCACACGGCGGCCCGTCTTGATGGTGCCGTTGGCGCGTCCGGCGATCAGCGTGGGAAGATCCTCATGCAGGTGCCGGTTGCCGTCGGAAAGGCCGGCGCCATACACCACCATCATGTGATCGAGCAGGGATCCGTCGCCTTCCTTTGTGGACTTCAGCTTCTCCACCCAACCCGCGAACTGCTTCATGTGATACGCATTGATCTGCGAGACCTTCTCCATCAGCGGCTCCTGGTTCCGATGATGGGTCAGGGGATGATGGCCATCGGAGATACCGATTTCGCGGTAAGCCCGCGACGTGCCCTCGTGAGTTACCAGGAACGTGAGGACGCGCGTCAGATCGGCCTGGAAGGCGATCGTCACCATATCGGTCATCAGCTTGAAATGCTCGGCAAAGTCGGCGGGCACTCCGTACGGTTTATCCATGTGCGGATCGATCTGCGCGTTGCTCTTCTCGGCTTTTTCGAGCTGCAGTTCGACGTCGCGGATAGACGAGAGATACTCGTCGAGCTTGCGACGGTCGGTGGGCCCGAGACTCGTTTCGAGCTTCTTTGTATCGTCGGTAACAAAGTCGAGGATGCTGCGGCGGAAGATGGCTTGGCGGGCGCGCGCCTGCGGGGTCATGGGCACGCCGTCGCCGAAGAGCCGCTCGAATAGCGAGCGCGGATCGAGAATCGGCGGCAGGGGCTGCGTGGCGCTGCGCCAGGCCAGATTGTTGGTGTAGGCACACGAATAACCGGAGTCGCAATCGCCCGACTGGCGGGCATCTTCGAGTCCGATTTCGAGCGACGGGAAGCGCGTATGGGAGCCGACCTCATTCGCCACCAACTGATCCATCGAGACGCTGGCGCGGATGTCGCTGGTGCTCTTCTTGACCTGCACGCCGGTCAGATAGGAGCCGCAGCAGCGGCCGTGATCGCCGGCGCCATCGAGTAGCGCACGCCCGCTATTGTGCGTCAGGTTGCCGAGCAGCAGGATATCGTCATTATACGGCTCGAGCGGCTTGAGCGCGCGCGGGAGTTCGGCCAGTTTGCCTTCGTAGGCCGGATTCCAGTCGCGCATCATGATGCCGTTGGGCACATAGACGAAGGCCATGCGCAGCGGGGGCCTGGTGGCGGCGCCGCGCGCCAGAGCGGGAACCATGGCATCGAGGAACGGCAGCGAAATCGCTGTCCCCATTCCCCGCAGAAACGAACGTCGTGGCAGTGCCTTCGCAATCGTCATCTCTTTGCGATCTCTTTTGGTTTGCCTGAGTTCTGGCTGGACGTCGCCTCGCCGCGTCTCGATTGGAAAGGCAGGCTTCCGACTACATCATAAATCAGCGATTGGAACGGGTAGCCCTCTCGCGCCCAGTCATTGGTAATGGCGTTGACGGTCGCGCGATCGTAACTCCCCAATCCTCTGCCGAGTGAATAGATCAACATCTTCTCCGCCATCGTGCGGGCGAATTCGGGAAGTTGACTGGTAAGCAACGCCCGCATTTCGCCGGGAGTGGCAAAGGTCTTGCCGTTGGGCAGGGTGCCGCTGGCGTCCACCGGGAACTTACCGTCCATGGCCCGCCACTTTCCGATCCCGTCGTAGTTTTCGAGCCCGAATCCGAGCGGGTCCATCTTGTTATGGCAGACGGCGCAGGCTGGGTCGGCGCGATGCTTTTCCATCTGCTGCCGTAGAGACATCGAAGTCCCGACCGCGCTCTCGTCGAGAGGTGGCACGTCGGGCGGCGGCGGAGGCGGGGGGCTGCCGAGAATGTTTTGCAGGATGTACTTGCCGCGCAGCACCACGGAAGTGCGGGTGGGATAGCTCGACACCGTGAGCACGCTCGCCTGGCCGAGAATGCCGCCGCGCTGATCGGTCGCCAGATCCACCTTGCGAAACTCCGGCCCGGTGACACCCGAGATGCCGTAGAACTTCGCGAGACGTTCATTCAGAAAGGTGTAGCGCGCATCCAGAAAATCGGCCAGGGGACGGTTCTGGCGCAGAACGTAATCGAAGAACAGGCGCGTCTCCGAATACATGTCGTCGCGCAGTTCCGGATTCCATTCGGGAAACTTCTGCGGGTCGGGTTTGACCACGTTCAGGTTCCGCAGTTCCAGCCACTGGCCGGCGAAGTTATCAGCGATGGCGGCGGAGCGATCGTCGGCCAGCATCCGCTTGACCTGTGCGTTTAGCACCTCGGGCTCATGCAGCTTGCCGGCTTCGCCGACCGTGAGCAACTGGTCGTCCGGCATGGAGCTCCAGAGAAAGTAGCTCAGGCGCGAGGCGAGCTCGAGATCGCTGATGCGGTGGATCTTGCCCGGGTCCGTGGGGAAGGCATCGTGCTCGATCCGGAACAGAAAGTTCGGCGAGACCAGCATGGCTTCGATGGCGAGTTGAATTCCCTGCTCGGTATTTTCACCGTTGCTCTTCGCCAGCTCGACGAACTTCGCGAGCGACGCCACCTCGGCGCGAGTTACGGGCCGGCGGTAGGCGCGCCGCGCGACCGTCGAAAGAATCCGGCCGACGCAGGCCGGGCCGCTCTGCGGATCGCAGATCAGGATCTTCTTGCGGCTGGCGCGTTCCACGTTCGAAGCGTAAGGGCCGACGAACGTGATCGAGTCGAGGAACTTATTTTCCTTCCGGTTGTAGCGTTCCTTTTCGGTGAGGCCCTTCACGAAATCGTCGCCGATGAAACCCGCACGGAAAGTATGGTCGCCTTCACTCAGGAACAGCCTCATGTGCTCTTCCGAGTAAGGGTCGAAGTAGACCAGCCCGGACGGTTTCGTCTCGGTGACCTGGGTGTGCAGCAGCTTGCCATCCACCCAGAAGCCGAGCGTCACCGGCTTGCCGTCGGGCGCGCGTTCGCCCGGCAGACCGAAAGTGATGTCCCATTCGCCGTCGAATGGAAGGTTGCCGACGGCCTCGATCGTACTCGGGTCTACGCGGCGGATCTTCTTGTCTTTGGCGGCGAATTGAATCTGGATCGGCTTCTTGGGCAGCGGGTCGGCCCCCATCGCCTTGGCGGCGATCTTCTGCGCCGCGGCCAGATATTTTTCCATGAGGACCGGTGAGACAGTCAGGACGTCGCCGATGTTATCGAAGCCGTCTCCCAGGTCGTCGGTGGGAAAACTCTTCTCGGCATGGAATTCGACGTCGAGCAGGTCGCGGATGGTGTTCGAGTATTCGGCGCGATTGAGGCGGCGCGCAGTTACCCGGCCCGGATCGAGCTTGATGTCTTTGACGCTGAGGTCCAGTCGGTGCTGCACGTAAGCGATAGCGGCATCCATCTGCGGCGGCCGCGGAATTCCGCGGGGCGGCATCTCACCGGAGCGCAACTTATCGAGGATTCGTTCCCAATCATCGTGATTCGTGGTGAGTGAAACCGCCTTGGTGAACGGTGCGATTACCAGGTTTCCCGAAGCAACCTGCTGGTTGTGGCAGGGTGTGCAGGTCTTGACCAGGATCGGTTGAACGGTAGTTTCAAAGGTGGGGGCATCGGCTGCACAAAGCAGCGGGACTGCGCAGCAAGCGCTTAGGAGAATTCGACGGAGCAACATCCCTTGTTAAAGGATGTTACTTCAAATAAGTGTCGTTCACAACCGGGGTATGTGCGCCCTAAACCTTTGAGGCTATTCCTGTTTTTTCTTCGCTCCCGGCCGGAAGCGTTGGCGCGGCACGGGATGGGTGGAGGCGAGTTCGGTGTAAGCCTGCAGCACGCGCTCTTTCTGCGCGGGGTCGGCAACCAGGTAGCGGTGCTTACCTCCGCCCGAGGCGAAGTGTGTGCGGCCGTCGTCGAGCACGGTAATCGTCCCGGTGCCGGATAACTGGAAGTAGTTCTCCTTGGGCCGGACGGCGTAGAGTGCGGCGGCCATCGCGGTGGATGGCGCGTCATAGGGCATCTTCCCGGCTGCGCGATACGCGTCCACCAGCGGGTGCGCGGGTGCCCAGGCGAAATCCTTATCCAGGCTGGAGGCGGGGAAGGGAAATGCGGCGCCGACTTCCGAACCGCAGGCTACGATCGGGCCCGGCCACTCCGCCAGCACCCGGCGCGCCGCCCGGACATCCCCGCGGATGGCGGAATCGGCGGGTCCCTCGGGATCGCCACCCGCGGCCAGTACCAGGTGGCGGACCTTTTTGACGACCAGATCTTTCGCCTCCGGGAGATCGAGGAAGGCTGCCAGACTGGTGGCCGGACCGGTGCAGACGACGATCGCGTTATCGTCGTACTGCGCGGAGAGCGCGTTGCGGATCAGGGCAATCGGGTCGGCTGTATCGTTGAGTTTGGAGATGGATCGGGGATAAAGGGGCTTACCCTCGGGCGATTGGCGTGTCAGGGGCGCCCCGGCCAGAGGGGTGTCGGGGACCGGCTTGGGGCCGAGCGCCATCCCGATCGGCTGCACCGTCGAAAAGGGCCCGGGTTCTCCGGTGTAGAAACGAACCAGAACATCTGCGAATTCAGCGGATTGGAGGCTGGGGCGGCTGATGCTGACGCCCACCACGCGGGATTCACCCTTTCCTTGTAACCCGTAGAGCAGGGCCAGGGCGAGGGGCGCGTCGATGGTCGCGCCCAGGTCGGAATCGAAAACGACGCCGGGCGACGGCTTGCCTCCGCCAAATTGCATAATTACCGGTAACCCTCCCTCGTGCCAGTATAGGACCACGCAACGGAAATCGGCCAAAGCGCATCTACTTTATTAGAGATTAATCCTGTGGCATTTCCTGTTCGTTCCAAGAAACCTGAGGCGGTCGTGGTGTGTGCTAACTGCGGACATTCCGAGTCCGAACACGGCACCACCGGAACCCGCCCCTGTCTGGCCTCGGTTGGCCCACTGGCCGATCGTGATTTCTGCGTGTGCGATCATTACCGGCCCAAAGCAGCGCGGGCCGCATAAAACCGGGCAACCGGATTCCCAAATCCGATTGAGAGGTCTACAATACGGCCAGGAGGCTGGTGATGACTTTGTTGGTTATCCTGGTTTACCTTCTGGCAATCGGCATCCCGGTTTACCTGCTTTACCGATTCCACTCGCAGACATGGTACTGGCATGCGCTCGCCATCGCGGCGGCGCTCGTGCTGGGATTCGTGCCGACTCCGCCCTCGCTGCAGGGTGCGGCATTCGATATGGCATTCGGCTCGGTGTTCTTACTCCTGGTGGTATGGGGTATTGGCGGGCTGATTCTGTTCAGCACGCATCGCGAAAGACACGCCTAGACGCTGCACCGGGTTACAGTTGGGAAAGTGGAGCTTTCTGAGTTCGACTACCCACTGCCGGACGAACTGATTGCACAGGAGGCGCTCGCCGACCGCGCGGCCTCCCGCATGCTCGTCGTGTACCGCAACGAGGGGCGGTGGGAAGACCGCGCTTTCCGCGACCTTCCGGAATTCCTGGGGCCGGGCGACTGCCTCGCGCTCAACGATTCGCGCGTGATCCCGGCCCGTCTCTATGGCCATCGGACCGGCGTCCAATCCCTTCCCATCGGCAAGAACAATCCCAAGCGGCACGAGTATCTGAGCGGCGAAGTCGAGGTATTCCTGGTGCGGCCTGTCTCTCCCGATGGACACGACTGGGAGGCGCTGGTGCGGCCCGGGCGCAAGATGCGGGTGGGCGAGCGCATCCGCTTCAGCGACGGGCTAGAGGGCGAAATCGTGGCCCGCGGGGAGTTCGGCGAACGCACCGTGCGGTTCTCCGGCGCGGACGATCTCTATGCCG
Source organism: Terriglobia bacterium (assembly GCA_963796675.1). GTDB lineage: Bacteria > Acidobacteriota > Terriglobia > Bryobacterales > Bryobacteraceae > CAWCDJ01. The sequence continues at coordinate 198,199 of CAWCMS010000001.1, read as the reverse complement.
AGTTCGAGAAGATCGGCCACGTGCCGCTGCCCCCATACATCAAACGTCAGGATCAGCCGGCCGATCGGGAACGGTATCAGACCGTATTCGCCCGCGAGAAGGGGTCGGTGGCGGCGCCCACAGCGGGTCTGCACTTCACCGAAGCGGTGCTCGATGCCTGCCGGTCGCGCGGCGCGGAGATCGCGAGGGTCACCCTGCACGTGGGGCTCGGCACATTCCAGCCGCTGCATGCGGACCGCGTTGAAGAAGGCCACTTGCACTCGGAACGGTACCGCATCACGGAGGAAAACGCCGCGGTGCTGCGCGCAGCGCAACGGGTGATGGCGGTGGGGACGACGAGTGTCCGCACCATTGAATCGGCATGGGCCAGCGGTCAGATGAGCGGTGAAACCGAGATCTTCATCTATCCCGGCTTCGAGTTCCGGCGCGTGGGCGCGATGCTCACTAATTTCCACCTGCCGCGGACGAGCCTGCTGCTGCTGGTCTGTGCGTTCGCGGGCAAGGAACTGGCGCTGGCGGCTTACCGGCACGCGGTGGAGAATCGCTATCGGTTCTATTCCTACGGCGACTGCATGCTCATTGTTTGAGGTGGCGAAGCTACTTTACCGCCACGGTCACGCCGTTCTGGCTGGTCCAATTGCCAATCTTCACCACGATCGGTACCGCTGTCCCCGGCGTTACCGACGACGGCACCGTGGCGTTGATCTGCGTCAGCCCCGCGATCGCTCCCGGAGCGGCGCCCCAATAGAGCACCGGCGCATCCACGCCGCCGATCGTCACCGAAACCGGCAGCGTCAGTTGGGGATAGGGCGCCGAAGTGACGGCGGCATCCGCACTGGGCGGGTCGGTCACGCCTCCGCCGGTGCAGTAGATCATGATCGCCTCACCTCTTCCGGCCCGATTCGCCGACGAGTTCACCTGGTAGGTCTGGTTGAGGATCGCTCCCGGCCCGAGCCCCGAAGCATCCTGCGAGAAGATTGCCGGAGTGGCGGCCTGCACGGGCATCGAAAATGCCGCCGAAGTGCCGCCGTATTGGATTTGCACCTGCGTCGTGGTCTTGCCGGCGACGCCGTACGGCACCACCGCATTCACCTGGGCCGCCGACGCGTAAATGAGCGCGGCCGGCGTGCCGTCGAACAGTACCTGCACTCCTCCCAACGATTTCGTCACCGACTTGCCGTCCGCCGACAACTGCAGCGTAGCGGGCGTGGAAGGCCCGATGTTGACGCCGCCCAGCGCGACGATCTCTCCCGGCGATACCGCGTCGGACGAATAGCTGGCAGCGTTCTTGATGGCGGTCAACTGCGGCGCCGGAGCGGAGACCGCCTGCTGCGTCACCGTTACCAGCAGCGGACCGATGTGGATATTGCCCGTCCGCGCCACGTTGGTGTTGGCCAGAATGTGATACGTAATCTGGCCCGGACCGCTCCGGGTCAACGTGCCCGAAAGCTGCACCCAGCTCACGTCGCTCGAGGCGGTCCAACTGCATACGCTCGCGGTCGTGATGGAGATCGTCCCATCGGCCACCGCGTTCGAAAGGGCAAGGCTGGCGGGCGAGGCTGTCAAAGCGCCGGGCGAGCCGTCCTGGGCGATCGAAAGTGTCGCCGTGTATTGGGCACCCGTAGCGCCGGGATAGCCCACCACCAGCGCCCCGCTGCGCGACGTCGTGCAGGGGTTAGCCGCCACATTGTAGTTGACGGTCGCGTTGGCGGAGCCTCCGGTGCCTTTGGGAACCGTGATCCAGGTCTGGGTTGTGCCGGTGCCCCAGGTGCATGTAGTCTGCAGTTGTACCGAGCCCGGACCGCCGACTCCGGAGAAGTTGGCGGTGGTGGCCGAGAGAGTGTAGGTGCAATTCGCCCCAGCTTGGGCGATGGTCACTGTCTGCCCGCCGATGCTGAGCGTGCCGCCGCGCGTCACCGGGTTCGGATTGACGTCCACATAGACGGTGACATAGCCGCTTCCTGTCGCATTATTACCGCTCGAGGCGGTTCCGGCAAAGTTCCCTACGTGTACCCAGGAACTGGTGGAGGGAACCGTGGGCGCCCAGGCGCAACCATCCTGGGTAGTCACCGTGAGCTTCGTGGGGTTCACGCTCGAAATCCCGGAAGCGTCCACGCTGATCGTGGTTGGCGCCACCGTGTATGTGCATTGCGCCTGGACCCCTATCGGCAGGCCGAATGCAAGAATCAGAACCGGAAGAAGCTTCATTCGTTTGATCGTAGCGCGTCCCGGCAGGCCTTGAGAATCCGCGGTGCCCCCGGAGTATCTCCGTGGACGCAGATCGTCTCGACGGTGCCTCGTCGCGACAGCCGGACGGCCTGCGCGGCAGCCGCCGCCGGGTCGGTGATGAGCGCTCCCGGCAGTTTGCGCGAGCGCAGCGTGCCGTCGGGCTCGTAGCAGCGGTCGGCAAAGCCCTCGCCCGCCGCGGTGAGCCCCATCGAGCGCCATACGTCCAGCATGGGCGATGCGGCCAGCCCGAAGATCGGGGCCCGCGCGTTCCACCGCGCCACGCCGCTCCCGATCGCGCGCGCCACCTCGGCGTTGTGGACCGCGACGTTATAGAGGGCTCCGTGCGGCTTCACATAGGCGATCTCTCCGCCCAGCCTTCGCACGATCGCTTCCAGTCGATAAATCTGTTCGAGCACCGAGGCTTCGATCTCCGCCTCAGTCATCTTCAGCTCGATGCGGCCGAAGTTGGCGCGGTCCGGGTAGCCCGGATGCGCGCCGATGCGGACACCCCTATCAATCGCCAGCCGCGCGGTGCGCTCCATGATGGCGTCGTCGCCGGCGTGTGCGCCGCAGGCGATGTTGGCGGAGGTGACGAACTCCATGAGGGCGGCCTCGTGCACCGCGTCTTCGAGTTCGCCCATGTCGCAGTTGAGATCGATCATTTGCCGCCTCTCAACAGAGCATACAGCCATTTTTCCTGCTCCTGCAGCAGACGCAGCGCTTGTTCGATGGACACCTGCTCGAAGGTCACTCGGTCGCGCGGGCGCAGTTGGCCGAGCCGCGGAAAGTCGGCCGAGATTACGTTGGCGGGCTTGGGATAGCCGCCGGTGGTTTGATGCTCCACGAAGAGGATGATCGGCTGGCCGTCCGGCGGCACCTGGACGGCACCGAGCGGCACGCCTTCGGTTAGCATGCCGCCTGCGGGGCTCGGAATGGCCGGGCCGCGGAGCCGCAGTCCCATGCGGTTCGATTCTTCGGTCAGCGTGTATTCGCCGCGGTACAACTCCCCGGCGAAGAGTTCTTCCTGCGGACCGGCGGTGGTTCGCAGGGGTCCGGTGGAGAGCGGCGGTGGAGCGATCGCTGCTCGCGGCCTTCGTACCGCTTCATCGCCTACCGGCAGCACGTCTCCAGCCCGCAGCGGATGGCCGCCCACGCCCGTCATCACGTGCACCGAGGCGCTGCCCATCACTTTCGGCACGGCGATCCCGCCCCGCACCGCGAGATAACAGCGGGCCCCCGACCGGCTCGCTCCGCAACGCACGACGGTACCGGCCTTCACGTCGATGGCGGTCCACAGCGGCAGCCCGGCGCCGAAGTCGGAGCCGGTGAGCGCGATGACCGCGTCCGATTCGAATTCGAACGCGCCCCCGAGCAGGGTCATCTCGAGCGCCGCGGCGTTTTCCGCATTGCCCACCAGCAGATTGGCCGCGCGCAGCGCGAGAGGGTCGGCCGCACCCGACGCAGACACACCGTGATGTGCCCAGCCGAACCGGCCGAGATCCTGCACGGTAGTCTGCATTCCCGGTGAGAGGATACGAATGCGGTTCATAACGGAACGAAGCGGACGCGGTCGCCCATGCGGAGCAGCGCCGGCGGCTCGCCCTCGGGGTCGAAGAGGCGGAGACCGGTGCGTCCGATCAGCCGCCAGCCCCCCGGCGAAGACAGCGGATACACACCCGCCTGCGCGCCGCCGATAGCGACGCTGCCCGCGGGCACCTGCTTGCGGGGCGCCGAAAGCCGCGGTGTCGCGAGCTCGGCCGGCAGCCCGGTGAGATAGGGAAAACAGGTGGAGAATCCGACGAATGCCACCGCGTATTCGGCTGCCGCAAACTGCTCCACCACTTCGCGCGCGGAAAGGCCCACGTGGCGTGCAACGTCTTCGAGATCGGGCCCACCTTCGCCTCCATACTGCACAGGGACTTCGACCAGCCGTAAGGCCGGCTCCGCTTCGCCGACAGCTCTTTCCAGGGATTCGCGAACCAGGGACTCGATTCCTTCGTGGGTATGAAACCGGGGGTCGAAATCGATCAGCAGGGAAGTGTAAGCGGGATGCAGATTCAGTACGCCCCGCACCTTCTGCAGGGCTTCGGTGAGGTGGCGCGTTGCCGCGCCGGCCTCAGGGCCGAATGTGAAGAGCAGGGAGCGGTCGCTGGCCGGGCGGATAGTCACCGAATAGGTGATGTTACCATCACCCGGCCCGCGCTAGACTCCCGCCTTCAACAGCACTCCGGGCACGAGCATTTCCTGGACCTTGGCCTGCAATTCGTCCACGGTGAACGGCTTCGACAGCAGAGCGTGCCCCTTGGCGACCACGTATTTCTGAACGACGTGCGTGTTGTCGTAGCCGGAGATATACAGGACCTTCAGTCCGGGCTGCAGGGTCGACAATTTGTCCGCCAGCATTGGCCCGCTCATGCCGGGCGCGACCACGTCGGTGATCAGCAGGGCAATCGGATCCTTGCGCTTCTTGTAAAGAGTCAGGGCGTGTTCGCCGCTGTCGGCGGTGAGAACGTTGCAGTCGAACCGGCCCATCATTGCTGTGACCAGTTTGCGAACTTCGGGTTCATCATCCACAACAAGAATTGTACTTTTGGGCATGGCACCCTGATTCTAGCGCGCGAATATTTACCGTTGGATGCCCGATTGTGTGTGATGGCACCGGGATTCATCGAGCCGTCGCAGATCGATGCCGCCAAATGCGTATTCGGATACAGTGCAGCCGTTGAGGAACCGTGCGAATGCCGGCGGATCGACATCGGGCGTCGTGATGAAATAGGTCACGCCCCAATTCTGGAAGAGGCGTCCCACTTCGTCCGGTCCCCTGGCGCGGCGCACCGCCATGGTCACGTTGTACTGATGCCAATGGTTTTCGTACACGTCGCCGGTGACGTCGGCTACGTCGGGGTCGGTGGCCTGAAAAACGGCAGCGCCGGGATGTTTGCGTTCGAAAAACTCCGCGACTTCACGGAGCGGCACTTCGTGACGGATATAGCGCTCCTTGGCATCGCGAGCGAACGGTCGCTGCACGTAAAAATCCTTGTGATACCAGCCCGAAGCGGGAAGAAACCAGAGGTTGAGCGCGGCGCAGACCGTAAGCGCCGCGATGGCAATACGGCTCTGCCAGCGGCCCATCCGTGCGATCGCCGGGGCTGCCCCCACCATGATCAGGGGCAGAGTGGCGTAAATGAAGCGCGCATTCGGTTCGGCGCCTAGCGTGAGGATCGCCGCTCCCAGGCCTGCGGCCGCGGCGCTGCGCGAGCGGCGATCTGCCGCCAGGAGCGCGAGCGGCGCCAGCAGCAGGTATTGAAAGCCGAAGGCGCCGTCCTGCGATTCGTAGTAGCGATGAGTATCGAAGGTCAGCTCATAGGGCGTGCGCCAGGTGAGCGGCATGCGGAATTCGTTGTCGCGGAATTGTGCCTCGGGCTCAAGCAGCGGCGAATGGATCTTCTCATTCAGGAACGGAAAGACCGGGTTGCCGGTCTTGTGCCATGCGACGGCGTAGGGCGGCGCGGCGCAAATCAACAACACCACGATGCCCGCGGCTGCCTTGGCGAAACGCCGGCCGCCGCGCCGCCACACTTCGAAGAGCGCGAACGGCAGCGCGATCGCGATCAGTCCCGCGGCGCCGAACTTGGTGGCGAGCGCCGTGCCCGCCAGCGCCGTGGCCGCGTAGAAGTGGCGCGTGTCGCCGGTCTCACCGTACTGCCAGATGGCGGCCATCATCGCCAGGATCAGCGCCGCCAGCAGATTCTCCACAAAGACCGATCCGGTCACCAGTTCGACCAGCGGCGTGCACGCAAACATCAGGACGAACAGAACGCGGACGGCCGGTCGAATCATGGGCCGCAGCATGCCGTCGAGCAGCACGAGCGCCAGCAGCAGGAACGCGAAGTTCAGCAGCCGCGCGGCGAATTCGCCGCCGAAAAGATAGACGATGGCGTATGCGAAATCCGCGTTCATCGGCATCACGGCCCAGACGAAGCGCGAGGGCTCAAAGGTCAACAGGTGGTGCGCCACGAGATTTGCGGGAATCGCGAGGTGCATCGCTAAACCGTCGGCGCTCTTCTCCGGCTTGAGGACGATCAGCCAGTGCACCCCCAGCGTGAAGACCAGGGCGGCGAACGGCAGCCGCGAGGCCGCGTCGCGCAATTCGGCCGAACGGATCCAATCGGCGAGTGACACCAGGCTCCGCCAGGCGCCGCGCCAGTCGAGTGCCAGCGGCAGCGCGAGCAGCACGCCCCACGTCCACCAGTAATGCACCGGTGCGCGTGCCATCAGGTTCATCAGGAGGAGGTAGGCCGAAACTCCCAGCAGCGTCGCACAAGCGCCCGACGCACCCAGCAGCCGCCGGCCGAGCACATGCGCCGAAAGCAGGAACAGGGCCACTGCGAGAACTGCAGCGGGCCCCACGGCGAAGGCCGTCAAACCTGTGCCCAGAGCACAAACCAGCGGCGCGAAGAGCCACGGGACGATCGTCAGAAGCGGCACCGCCGCGGTCGCGAACCAGCCGGAGTATCGCGCCAGATGCTTGAGCCCGTCGGGGTTCCACACCTGCTGTGCAAACAGCGGATGCGTCAGAAATCCATAGAGTTCCACGCCAAGCAGGCAGAGGAATGCCGCAAACGCCGCGCGAGGAACCAGCCGTCCTTGTTTCACGCTCAATCCAGCGATGCCGGTTCAAACCGCGGAGTCAGCAGGTGCATGATTCCGAGCGCAATCAGGTAGAGCGTGCCGCATAGCATGAACATCAGAAAATAGCTGTGCGTCCAGCTCACGGTATAGCCCGCCACCTGTTGCACCAGTACGCCGCCGACCGCTCCCGCCGTGCCGCCGATCCCCACCACGCTGCCCACTGCCGCCCTGGGGAACATATCGGAGGCCGTCGTAAAGAGGTTGGCGGACCATCCCTGGTGCGCCGCCGTCGCCAGCGTCACCAGCGCGACCGTCAGCCACATGCTCTTCGTGTAGGGTGCGTAAAGCACGGGAAGCACCGCCACGGCGCACACCAGCATCGCGGTTTTGCGCGCCGCGTTGATGCTCCATCCGCGCTTCAGCAGGCTCGAAGACAGCCACCCGCCCGCCACGCTGCCCACGCTCGAGCCGTTATAGACCACCAGGGTTGGAATGATGATCTGCTCCAGCGAGAGCCCGAAGGTCTCCTGCAGGTACTTCGGCAGCCAGAAGAGATAGAACCACCAGACACCGTCCGTGAGGAATTTGCCCACTGCGAAGGACCAGGTTTCGCGGTGCGGGAACAGAGGAGCCCAGGGATAGGAGGCCGCGCGGTCCGGCGGATCGGACTGGATCAGCGCCAGTTCCGTTTTCGATACCCGCGAATGATCTTGGGGCTTCGAGTACATCAGCAGCCAGACAGCCAGCCAGATGAACCCGAGGGCACCCGTGGCGATGAAGGACGCCTGCCATCCCCAATGCACCGTGAGCAGGGGCACCGCGATGATCGCTGCCACGGCCCCGATGTTCGACCCGGAATTGAAAATGCCTGTGGCTTGCGCGCGCTCTTTCTTCGGAAACCACTCGGCCACTGTCTTAATGCAGGCCGGAAAGTTGGAGGCCTCCCCGAGCCCTAGAAACGCGCGGGCGATGCCGAAGGTCAACGCCGAGGTCGCCAGTCCGTGCGCCATGGCCGCCAGGCTCCAGATGGTGACCGCGATGGCGAACCCGATGCGCGTGCCGTACTTATCGAGCATGCGGCCGGCGCCGAGCAGTCCCAGCGCATACGCGGCGGTGAAGGCCGACGTGATATTGCTGTACTGGATATCGTTCCAGCCGATGTGGGTCTCGAGCGTCTTCGCCAGCAGGCTGAGGACCTGGCGGTCCACATAATTAATGGTCGTGGCAAAAAAGAGAAGCGCGCAGACCGTCCACCGCACGTAGGACGTCGCGGGCCTTTGCATGGCTGCCGTGGTCATGAGGTCGTACTGATTATATGCTGCGGCACGCCGAAGGTTCGGCGGATTGCCGATTAACGGTCGTCCCGCCTGGATGCTTTGAGGGTTCGCGCTATGGCAAGGAATTTCTCCACGGGCATCCCCTGGTAGATGGACGCGTGGTTCGCCGCGCGCCCGAGGTCATCGCTGGAGACTGCGGTGGCCACGCCATTGGCAAGCTGCCATGCCTTCCTGCATCCATAGGAGTGTAACGCGGGCAGGCTTCGCAGAAAGAAAAGATACTCGCCGCCTTTCTCCAGTTGCTTGCCGCCGCCGCGGACCTCCTGCGTCAGAGTCTTGCCGGCAGACGTTATGATCGTTCCTCCTTCCTGAACGATCACGAGTGTGCTGGAGAGACTCACGGTCTGCCGGGAGTTGATCGCCTCCTCAATGCGAACGGTCGACTCGGTATAGATGGCGCCCCGGCTGTTTGACAGGAATGCCTGGACACCCACAATCTTCCCAACCACAATCGCGTCGGCTAAATCCTGCGGCAGTTCCTCCATGGGTGGAGGTGTTCGAAATACGGCAGGTGGCGGCGGAGTCTTCGGATCCTGGGCGTCCAACGCGACACCGCCCGGAATCGCCATCTGGTCGAAATAAGCAGCCCTCGCGGAGCGGACCTCCAGAGGCGCCGTGTCTTTCGCGGGAGGCAGTTCCTGCGTTGGGGTCATCGGAGGTCCCTGTCCAACTGCCGCCGCAACGCACGCCAGGAGAAGCGAAATCGTCGTGATCGGTGCAGCGGGTGTCATGATTAACGGCCTCCTCCGTTCACTCTACCAGCGGGGAGTCTGCTGCGCTTCAGCCTTCGCCCCTGCCGGGGCTACGTGCCGCCGGTAGACCAGCCAGGCAGAGGCAATCACCGCCAGGGTGCCCGCCGCGAGCTTGGCTTCAAACAACCAGACGTTGGTGATGTCGGGAGTGGGGACCACCGAGCAGACGATCGCCAGCAGCGTCACGCCGCCGCCCAGAATCGCGCTAATGCGGTTCCCGGCCTTCCACGAGCTCCCGAACATATACAGGAGCGGCAGAAACCCCGTGATCACCATCAGGGAGACCAACGACTGATAGGCGGCATAAAGGGTGTCGCCGAGTTGGATAGCCACCAGCAGGAAGCTCGCCACCAGGCCGAGGAGGAAGATCGAAACGTGCGGTGTGCCCCAACGTGGATGGATGCGCGAAAGGACGGCCGGCAGCAGGTGATCCGCGCCCGCGGCGAACGGCATGCGCGAGACGGCCGTTCCGATGCCGCCCAGTTGTCCCATGCCGCTCGCCACCACGAGCAGAGCGATCGCCGGACCCAGCCACCCCGCGCCGAACAGACCCGCGGCTGCATCCCCCGCGTCCGCCAGGCCGTTCAACGGGCTGATCCGTGCCGGTGGCAGCAATACCAGCAGCGCCAGGGTGGCGCTTGAGTAGAACACAGTGATGCAACCCGAAGCGATCCATCCGGCGCGCGGAAACGTGCGTTTGGGGTCATGGATCTCCCCGCCGAGCATACCCGCGAGTTCCAGACCCGACATGGCATACGCGATGGCTGCCCAGAAGTTGACCGTCTCCCAATCCCAGCGGGGTCTGAGGTCGATCGGAGTGGCACTGCCGCGGTGGATCCACGCAGCCGCCGCCAGCGCCACGAACAGCCCGGTCACCACCCACGCCGAGGCGCCGCCGATGTTTTCCGTCCACTTCCCGATCTTCAATCCGATCACGTTGGTGCCGAGCGGAATCCAGATGAATGCCAGCGAGATCGCCAGCACTACCATTCGCGATTCCGCGATGCCCACTGCGTGCAGCGCCGCGCCTCCGTAAAACATGGCGGCGCTGGGAAACCAGCAGGCGATCCCCATCCAGTATGTCCAGAAGGCCAGGAATCCGTGCCAGGGGCCAAAATCGGCGCGCGTCCAGAGATACAGCCCGCCCGAACCGGGATACTTCACCACCAGCGAAGCCACGGTGACGGCGGTCGGCACCACGAACAGCACCGAAGCGATCAGCCAGAGCGTGATGGAGCCCGGCCCGGCATGTGCCGCCGCGGAGATCCACCGGGTCCCAACGATGCAGGCGACTGCGAACAGCGTGACGTCCCGAAGCCCCAGTTCCCGCCGCAGCGAGGGCGCCGCGTCAGCCACGTGCCGCCTCCTTGGCGAGCTCGGTCCCGATCCGGCGCAGTCCTTCCGCCAGAAACTCCGGCTTGCCGCCGAGCCAGATCCGCAGATAACCCTCCAGGCCCAAGCTGGCTTCCCGGGCACGATCAGCACGCTCTGGTTCACGCGAACGCGTTCGGCAGATCTCGAGGCTCGGCGTGGCCGAATCGTAGCGCACCAGGCAAAGCGCGCCCGCCCGCGGCTCCGGAAGGTCAGGAAGCCGTCGAAGCTCTCGCACCCACTCGCGCATCGACCGGCAGGTTCCGCTGCAGGATGGCGCGCGTGCGCGCGTAGAGCCGCTCGCGGTTGTCGGGCTCGCACGGCCACGCGCGCCACGGCGTCCGAGATCTTGTTGGGGCCGATGGTCAGGTAGTCGTGCTGGCCCAGCACTCCGCCGCAATCTCTTTGCGGCCCGACGATCCAGCCGATGCGCACGCCCGGGAATTCCGTAAGCCTTGGAAAGCCCGCTGGTGACGATCACGCGGTCGCTCATGCCCCAGAAGCTCGGGGTGCGCGGGCAGTGGATCTCGGCGCCCTGGTAGACCTCGTCGGCCAGCAGCTATGCGCCCATCGCTTCGCAGCGGTCCACGATGCGCCGCATCGCCTCGGCCGAAAGCACGGAGCCGGTGGGGTTGTTCGGATTCGAAACGTAGACCAGCCGCGTTCTCGGAGTTGACGGCGCGCTCGAACTCGTCCCAGTCCGGCTCCCAGTCCCGGTCCATCCGCAGCCGGAAACGGACGCACCGTGGCCCCCAGGCTGCGCGGGACGCCCCAGAGCTGCATGTAATTGGGAGCTGCGAAGGCCACCTCGTCGCCCGCCCGCAGCAGCGCGAGCGCCAGCAGGTAGTTCGCTTCCGAGGTGCCGTTCGTGACCTCGATGTGGTCGGCGGTGGCGCCCGGATACATGCGTCGCCAGGGTCTCGCGCAGGGCAATCGGTGCCGTTCGACTGGCTGTAGCCGAGCGGCGTGTCCAGAATCGCTCGAGATCGAGCCCCATTTCCACCAGCTCGCGCAGCGTCACCGGACGGACGCCGCTCTCGCTCATGTCCATGTCGACGACGTTTTCCCACGTCGACTGCATTCGCTCCATTTCGAACTGTTCGATTTTCATTCCGAGGCACCGAGGTGCCCAATGCTAACACGCGCGTCAAGCACCACTTTACAGTTGTGCTATATAATGGACCTGGGAGTCCGGAATGAGTATTTCGCGCACCCTCGCCGAGCAAATGGAGCGGTCCTCGTGGATCCGCCGCATGTTCGAGATCGGCATTCAACTCCGCAAGGAGCGCGGCACGGAAAACGTTTTCGACTACACGCTGGGTAACCCGGACGTGGAACCGCCGGAGGCCGTACTGGCGGCCCTGCGGCGCGTGGTGGCGGAGAACCGGCCGCATGCCCACGGCTACATGCCGAATGCCGGATTCCCGGAGGTCCGCGCCCGCCTGGCTGTGGGACTGGCGTCGCGCACGGGCATCGGGTTCCGCGGTGAAGACGTAATCATGACCAACGGCGCCGCCGGAGCGATCAACACCGTGCTCAAGGCGTTGCTCGATCCGGGTGACGAAGTCATCGTTCTGAATCCTTATTTCCCCGAATATCGCTTTTACATCGAAAACCACGGCGGTCGCATGGTGGCAGTGGAAACCGACGCCCGCTTTCAGCCCGATATTGCGCGCATCGCGGCGGCAATCACGTCTCGCACCAAGGCCCTGCTCCTCAATTCGCCGAACAATCCGACCGGCGTGGTATATGGAGCCGAGGTCCTGCGCGAACTCAACGCCATTGTGCGCGACCCGATGCTGGTGATCAGCGACGAGCCGTACCGCCCGCTGGTCTATGACGGATTGCGTGCGCCCGAAATCGCGAACCTGATCGAGCGTGTAGTGGTGACGTGGTCGTGGTCGAAGGCCATGGCGATCGCGGGCGAGCGCATCGGCTATCTCGCGATTCCGCCGCACCTCTCCGAGGCCGCCGCGCTCCGCAACGCATGCACCTTCTCCAACCGGATTCTCGGCTATATCAACGCGCCGGCGATCTGGCAGTGGGTGGTGGCCGAGGCTCCAGACGCGACGGTCGACATCTCGCAGTACGAAACCAAACGTAACCTTCTCTGTGGTGCGCTCTGCGAGATGGGCTACGATGCGCCGCGTCCGCAAGGCTCCTACTATGTCTTCCCGAAGACTCCGATTCCCGACGACGTGGAGTTCATCGGGATACTTCAGTCCGAAGGGGTCCTGGCCGTACCGGGCCAGGGGTTCGGGCGCGCAGGTTACATGCGGCTCTCGCTCACCATTCCGCTCCGTGATATCGAACGCTCGCTCACGGGCTTCGAGCGCGCGATCGAGAAGTGCGGGGCGAGACGCGAAGTCATGCTGCGAAGCTGAGAACTATTGTTCCCCCGCCGGGGTCGAGTCATAATCAAAGAGAGGTGGATATGCGCTACAAACCTCGGCGCAACTCCCGGCCATCTCTGGGGAGTGCCCTTCATCGTTGGCTCTTCCCACTTGCACCAGCGGCAGCGTTTAAAGTTTATGCCTTTGCGCTGGTTTGTTGTGGAGCGGCATTCGCTCTACGTTACGCGATTGAACCATTCCTGCACGAACACTCAGCCTACCTGTTGTTCACGTTGGCCATCGCGGTCAGCGCGATTCGAGGAGGCTTCGGGCCAGGAGTTTTTGCGACGATCCTCGGTGCGGTCGGAGGTTTGTACTTTTTCCCGCCGGTAGGCGAGATCTTTACGATCGCTCCGGAATTTCGTCTCACCTTTACCGTCGAGTTACTGCTGTTTCTCGTGGTCGGCGTCATTCTAAGCTGGCTCGGCGGCGAGCTGCGTCACCTGCGATGGAAAGCCAATGACTTAGCGGAGGACCGCAAGCAGATTCTCGAAAGCATTACCGACGGGTTCGAGGCGCTCGACAAGGATTGCCGGTTTGTCTACATCAATCCGGCCGCCGCACAGTTGCTGAATGGCCGGCGATCCGAGCTCATCGGCGCGAATATTTGGGAGGAGATCCCGGAACTGCGTGGGACCCTGATTGAGAACAAGTTCCACGAAGTTTTAGAGAACGGTACTCCGGTTCGCTTCGAGTATCAATCGGAAGGGCTGCAATGGCTGGAATTTCATGTTCATCCTGCCAAGGCCGGCGGACTGACCGCGTACTTCTCCGACATTACAGGCCGAAAAGAAGTAGAGCAGAGGCTTCGCGAGACGCTGGCGGAACGCGATGATGCGTTGAAAGACGTTCGGCTGCTTTCGGGCCTGCTCCCGATCTGTGCTTCGTGCAAAAGGATTCGCGACGAATCGGGCTGGCGGCAGTTGGAGACTTACATCTCCGAGCACTCGCAAGCGACCTTCACCCACGGACTTTGCCCCGATTGTGCAAAGACCTATTTCAACGAACTCCACAATTTATCCCACAAACCGCGCTAAGTGCGTCGCGCTCCGTTGCAGACGCCTCCTGGCACGCCCAGGCGCACGCCAGCGCACGCTCGGCGACTTAGTGCGTCAGTACACGTCCCGGCAGGGCCTTCGTCATCTTGCCTTCGTCGATCACCGGCACGCCGTTGACCAGCACGAAGCGCATGCCTTCGGAAAGCTGGCTGGGATTCTCGAAGGTCGCCAGATCGCGCACCGTCGCCGGGTCGAAGACCACCACGTCGGCCCACATTCCCTGCTTGAGGACGCCGCGGTCGGCGAAGCGCATTCGCTCGGCGGGCAGGGCGCTGAATTTGCGAATGGCGTCTTCGAGCGTCAGCTTGTGCTCTTCCCGCACATACGTCCGCAGGATATGAGGAAACGTTCCGTAGGCGCGCGGGTGCGGATGCTCCTTGCCGAGGATGCCTTCGGGCGAGGCGCCCTGCGAGTCGTTGCAAATCGAGACCCACGGCTGCTGCAGCGCCAGCGCCACGTCCGGCTCGGACATCACGAACAGGCCGACGCCGGTGAAGGCTTCGTCCTGAATCAGGATGTCGAACACGGTGTCGATCGGGTCCTTGTTCCACAGCTTGGCGATCTGGGCGATGGTCTTTCCCTGAATCGGCATCAGCTTCGGATTCTGCACCGCGCCGATGATGAAGCCCTCGGGCCCGGTCACCTGCTGCCACTCGTTGTTCCAGTCGCCCTCGGGCGATTCCATCTCTTTGCGGATCCGCGCCCGCATGGCGGGGTCCTTCAGCCGTTCGATGAGCTTGCGGTCGCCGCCGTCGTGCGCCCATGGGGGAACGATCGCCGAGAACGTGTTATAGGCTGCGGTGTAGGCATAGGTATCGGCCGCCACGTCCACGCCCGACCGGCGCGCGGCCTCGATGCGGGCGATCACTTCCGGCATCCGGCCCCAGTTCTTCTTTCCGGACGTCTTGAGGTGCCAGATCTCGACCGGGATGTGGGCCTCGCGGCCGATGCGGAAGGCCTCGTCGAGCGCGGCGTCGATCGAGTTGCCCTCGTCGCGAATGTGCGAGGCGTAGGTGCCGCCTGCCTTGGCCGCTTCGGAGGCCAGGGCGATCAGTTCCTCGGTCTTCGCATAAGGCGCCGGGGCATATTGCAGCGATGTGGAAACCCCGATCGCGCCCTGCTGCATGGCGTCGCGGACCAATCCCTTCATGCGCTCGAGTTCCGCCGGCGAGGGCGCGCGGTCGTCGTCGCCGAGTACCATGCGGCGCACCTGCGTGGCGCCCACGTAGCTCGCCAGGTTGATCCCCATGCCCTGTTTGCGCAGGCGGGCGAAGTATCCGCGGAAGTCTCGCCAGTCGGGATGCAGGCCGTAGTGCTCCCAGGTGACGCGGTCGGCCTCGAGGATGGCGTCATTGAGCGGCGCGATCGAGCCGCCTTCGCCGGTGATTTCGGTGGTGATCCCCTGGTAGATCTTCGAAGGCAGATGCGGATCGACGAGGATGCTCATCTCCGATTGCCCGAGCATGTCGATGAATCCGGGTGCCACGACCATGCCGCGAGCGTCGAGTGTGCGGCGTGTGGGAGCGCCCTCGAGCCGGCCGATGGCGGCGATCCGTCCACCGCGGATCCCGATATCGGCCCGCATACCACGGCGAGCCGGTGCCGTCGATGACATGGCCGTTGCGGATCACGAGGTCGTAGGGCTGCGCCGTGGCGGCAGCGATAAAGAGAAGCAGAGAAATCAGTAAGCGCATAAGTCTTCGAAATCCACGTTGCCGCCGGAGATCACGATACCCACGGTACCGACACCAGGCGGCAGTTTGCGGAACATCACAGCCGCGGCCGCGGCAGCGCCGCTCGGCTCGACCAGAATCTTCAAGCGCAGCAGCAGGAATTTAACGGCCGCGCGCAGTTCGTCGTCGCTGACCAGGATGATGCGCTCCGCCAGTTTCCGCACGATCGGAAACGTCAGCTCGCCGGGTTTAGGCGACCGCAGGCCGTCCGCGATGGTCTCCGGGTGCGGCACAGCGATGCGCTCTCCTGCCGTGAAGGAAAGGAAGGTATCGTTGGCGCCTTCGGGCTCCGCGCCGAAGATGCGGACCGAAGGATTGAGGTCCTTGGCGATAGTGGCGCAGCCGGAAAGCAGACCTCCGCCCCCGACGGGTGTGATCAGCGCATCGAGCGGGCCCGTCTCTTCGAACAGTTCGAGGGCCGTGGTACCGGCTCCCGCCATGATCATCGGGTGGTCGAACGGCGGGACGAGCGTCGCTCCGCCCTCCTTGAGGATTCCGGCGGCGATCGCTTCGCGGCTGTCTTTGAACCGGTTGTAGGTGACGACGTTGGCGCCGCGCGCGCGAGTGGCCTCGAGCTTCGACCGGGGCGCGTCTTCCGGCATCACGATGGTGGCGGGAGTGCCGACGTGTTTCGCGGCAATCGCCGTCGCTTGCGCGTGGTTGCCCGAAGAGTAGGCCACCACACCGCGCGAAAGAGCGTCACTCGAAAGGGAAAGGATGAGGTTCGAGGCTCCCCGAATCTTGAAGGCCCCGCCTCGCTGCAGGTTTTCACATTTAAAGAAGGAGCGCACCCCGGCTTCGGAGTCGAAGCTCGCCGAAGTCATGACGGGGGTGCGTCGCGCCAGCGGACGAATGCGCTCCGCGGCGGCGCGCACATCGTCGGCTCTAATGGCCAGTTCCATCGTATAGAGTCTAGCCAATTCGAGCGGCTTCGGCCGGGCCGCCTGGATGCCCGGACGGCTTCAGGCGTTCTTCCTTCGTATCTCCGCCAAGGTCCGCCGAAGTATGGGGAGCGCGTGCGAAAGGGCAAGAGACCTCACGGTCAGAGACATAGCCCGCCAACGACGATGAATCGTACGTCCCCCGCGCGAAGTTCGCGAAGTGCGTTAGTCAGCCGGCGTTCCTGCATTCCACTCGCGAACTTTCAAAATGTCGGTGATGCGGTCTTCCAGGAACTGGAGACGTTCGAGAGGCGTCAGGGAGAGCATCCAGTGAATGAGGGAAACATCCACTCCGTCTTCGCTATACTCCGCCGGCAACGGATCCGAGCCGGTAGCGGTATCTGGCTCCTTCACGACTCCAGCATACCGCTTCGCCAAACTGCGGCTCCGGCCGCGGCTCCATATTGCAAGGGGGGATGGCGCGAGCCGCGGCCGGATGCGGATGCTATTGGTTTCGTGGGGGACGCATCCGCGGGCCGCCTCCCGGACCACCCATGCCGCCGGGACCGCCACCGAGGATTCCCGGCATCGAGGCCGCCTTGGTTTGCTGGTCGCCGGTCAGGATGGCGTAGAAGGAAGCATTCGCCTTGCTCTCGATCGCCAGGACCTGCCCTTCAGCCGTCCCGATCTGGCCGGACAACATCTCGATCGAGGTCACATCATTCGCCTTCACCGCGGTCTCGAGCGAGGTCCGATAGGTCCGGACATTCGTCTGGATCGGGCTGGCGGCCGTCTGCGCGTTGGTGAAAATCGTGGTCGCCTGTGCGGCCTGCGCCGAACTCAGGCCGAGCATGTTGGTGAGCCGTTCCACCCGGTGCGCAATCATGGTGGCCGGGTCAGGCGGCGATGGCTGAGCCATAATCGCGCCTGCCAAGAGGGCGGAAACGAACATCGCGTTCAAAGAGACTTTCATTCTGGGTTCTTCTCCTGTTGCCGCCGGGCGCGGCATCTACGACAAGACTAACCCCCGGCAGTCGAATCCGTTGTGCCGGCAAGGCCACTCTTTACGTTCTTAATTGAAAGTTTGCCCCCGGTTAACGGCGGCGTCAGGCGGAGAACCGGTAGCCTTTGCCGCGTATGGTCTGTATGTGCTTGGGCACCTGGGGATTGTCTTCCAGTTTCTGCCGCAGCCAGGCGACGTGGACATCGATGGTCCGCGAAGATACCTCGCTGCTGTACTCCCAGACTTTGCGCAGCAGTTCGTCGCGCGGAACCACCCGGTCGCGGTTGTCGACCAGGTAGCGAAGCAACTGCAATTCCTTGCTCGCGAGGTTGACCGAACTGGCGCCTTTGCGCACTTCGGCTCGATCGAAATCCACGTGAATATCGCCGAACTGGAAGGTCTGCACGGGGATTCGCCGCTCCTTCTGCACCCTCCGCAGCAGCGCCTCCACGCGCGCCAGCAGTTCGGAAGGGTCGAAGGGCTTGGTCAGGTAGTCGTCGGCGCCGAGCTTCAACCCCACCACGCGGTCCACTACCTGGGTCTTGGCGGTGAGCATGAGGATGGCGATGTCGATGCCTTTCTGTCGGAGCTCCCGGCAAACTTCGAAGCCGGTCTTCCGCGGCAGCATCACGTCGAGGAGCACCAGGTCGAAACCGCCTTCGAGTGCCGCGGCCAGGCCGCTTTCTCCGTCGGAGGCCGATGCGACGTCGTAGCCTTCGCCGGCGAGCAGGTCGGTGACGGTGACAATCAGGCCCGGCTCGTCTTCAATCAGAAGTATGCGCGAACTCATTCTGTAGTTCCGGAGGCGCGGCGGGGATCCGCACGATGAACTCAGCGCCCTGCATGGGTTCGCTGACTACACGGATCGTACCGCCATGGGCTTCCACGATCTTCTTGACGAGGTTGAGGCCCAAACCGGTTCCATGAACCTGATCCTGCACAGCTTTCCGGCCCCGGTAAAAGGGGTCGAAGATATGCCGCTGCTCGTCGGCGGGGATGCCGGGGCCACGGTCCTTCACGCGGATTTCCACAGCGCGTTGGTCGCCGGACGAGACGGCCGAGGCGCTCACCCCGATCCAGTTATTCCCTTCGGTGCCGTACTTGACCGCGTTATCGATCAGGTTTTGCACAGCCTGCCGTAGCGCGACTTCATCGGCCAGCACCAGCGGAAGGTCAGGTTCGATTTTGCATTCGATCTGGTAGTTTTGGCCGGCGAGGCCGGCGCGGCTGGACCGTAAGCCCGCTTCGATCAGGCCTTCCACAGCGATCGGTTCGCAGTCTCGGATGATCTTGCCGGCGGACGCGCTGGCGAAGCGCAGCACCTGTTCCACCAGGGCTTCCAGGCGCTCGCTTTCGGCCTGGATCAGCGAGCCGTAGCGCTCCACCTGGTCGGGGCGGGAGGCCAGCCGCCCGCGCAGATTGAACGCGGCGGTGCGGATGACCGTCAGGGGCGTGCGCAACTCGTGCGAGACGTTGGTGACGAAGCCCATCTGCAGGTTCGCCAGTTGCTGTGAGCGCCGCGAGACCTGCACCAGGATGCCGGTAGTAGCGAGGATCAGAAGCAGGATTCCGGCCGAGACCGCCAGGTTGCGGATGCGAGTCTGGGCGACCAAAGCGTCGAGCGAGCCGGAGTGATGCCGGACCCGCAGCAGCCAGCGCGACTGGCCGAATTCCGGGCCGCCCGGCATTCCGGGGTCGCGGCCGCCGGCCATGCGCCCGGGGCCGTCGCGCCGTTCGCGGTTGTTCCGGTTATTCCGGCTTCCCCGACTATCCCGGTTGTCGCGGAATCCCCGAGCCCCACGCCAGGCGGCAAACACCATCGGCCTGACGCTCATCAACGGCACGGAGGCGTCGGCTTGGTTCTCGAGCGACAGCCCGGGGGAGGAGCGGTAGATCACCTCTCCGCTGGTCGCGACGACCTCGGCGTCATAACCGCGCTCCAGGTAACGGTTCAGGTAGGTGGGGATTAAAGATCGGCTGATGTAGACGGGGTCGGGTTCGACTACAAGTCGTTCTTCCATGCGGGGGCCTTGAGGCGGACCGCCGGGAATTCCCACACGCGGCAATTCGATCACCCGGGAGGATTCCGGCATGGGTCCCGGCGGACCTCCGCCCGGGCCATCCATCCTCGCGCGCAGGGCGTCCCACTCAGGCGGCCATTCGGAGGCGGCAAACCGGGCGGCTTTGAGATCGAGCAGGAGCAGATCGGTACCATCCGGGCCGGGGCGAATCAGGCCGATGCGGCGGAACAGGGGTTCGTGCGATTCCCGCCAGGCCAGGTAGCGGTCTGAGTAGGCCTTCTCTGCTCCAGCCTGGTCGACCTGGTCCCAGGTGGGCAGGAGTGCGGCGCAGGCGGTGGAGATCTGATCGTTGAAGGCGCGGCTCAGCAGGCCAAGGCGGGCTTCCAGCTGGTCTCTCAGTTGGGTCCGTTCGGCGGCGGAGATTTCGCCGATCCAGCGGTATTGCAGGGCGGCCAGCACGGCACAGAGAATCGTCAGGACTCCCACCGACGCCCAAGCCAGCCACGTTCGCTGGCGGAAAGACTGCATATTTATAGGCTAAACCCTGCGCCGCAGGATTTTGGACCCGCCATTGTAAAGCCAATGTTAAGACCTATTCGGAGTGATCCGGCTCTGATTCTCCTATTTGGCCCGCGGCGTGCTTGAAGGAACAACCGAAAATCTCACTGGAGGGATTCGTGGCTAAAGGCTTTGTGGCCATAACCGTGGAACGGTGCAAGGGTTGCGGATTCTGCGTCGAATTCTGCCCCACCCACGTCCTGGCTCTTTCATCTGCTTACAATTCCAAGGGTTATCACCCGCCCCACATCGTCGCGGTGGATAAGTGCAGCGGCTGCGACTTGTGCGGTATGTACTGTCCGGACTTCGCCATTTTTGGAGCGCGCTATGCACGCTGATCCTAAGGGCGTATTGACAGGTGTCCACTTTCTCGACGGCGATCATGCTTGCTGTGAGGGAACACTCGCAGCTGGTGCGCGATTTGCCGCAGGCTATCCCATCACACCCTCGACCGAAGTGGTCGAGCGTTTTGCGGCGCGCATCCCCACGGTGGGCGGCATTTTCATCCAGATGGAGGATGAGCTGGCCGCTTCGATCGCCATTCAGGGTGCGGTATGGGGCGGCGCCAAGGCCTTCACGGTGACTTCCGGGCCGGGCTTCTCGCTCATGATGGAGCACATCGGCTATGCCGCCATGACCGAAACGCCCTGCGTATTCGTCAACGTGCAGCGCGGCGGACCCTCGACGGGCCTGCCGACTTTGCCGGCGCAGGCGGACATGATGCAGGCGCGCTGGGGCTCGCACGGCGATTACGGCATCATCGCGCTGTGCCCGAATTCGCCGCAGGAATGCTTCGACCTGACCATCACCGGCTTCAACCTGGCCGAGGAGTTTCGGGTTCCGGTGATGATGATGCTCGATGAATGTGTCGGCCACATGACCGAGAAGGTCGTAATTCCCGAAGCGGATCGAATCGGGGTGGTGCCGCGCCGCTTCACGCGGAAGACGCCCGAAGAGTTTCGCCTCTTCGAGCCTCAGGCCGATCAGGTTCCCGATATGGTCAAAGCAGGCGACGGCTATCGCTTCCACGTCACCGGCTTGACGCACGACGAGCGCGGCTATCCCAGCATGAATCTGGAAACACAGGACCGCATGGTGCGGCGCCTGCAAGACAAGCTGAAGCCGTTCGCCAATGGGCGGGCCCTCTGCGAGACCGAGCACCTGGACGATGCCGAAGTGGTGGTGGTTTCCTACGGCATCACGTCGCGGGTGGCGCAGCGGGCGCTGCAACTGGCGCGGGCTCAAGGCATCCGCGCCGGCAAGTTCCGGATTATTTCGGCGTGGCCGTTCCCCGACCGGCACATCGCCGAACTGGCGGACCGGGTGAAGGCCTTTGTAGTGCCTGAACTGAACCTGGGGCAGATGGTGCATGAAGTAGAGCGGGTGGCGGCCGGGAAGGCCAAGGTGGTCCCGGTAGCGCACGCCGGCGGCGGTGTTCACGACCCGGCTGTGATCCTGAACGCCATTTCGGAGGCATCCCGATGATCGAAAATCCGACGCTTGAAGTTCCCTATGAAATTCCCGAGGGCGCGTTCAATCCCGTAGAGCCCTTTCTCCGCATGGAGCGCATGCCGCATATCTGGTGTCCCGGCTGCGGCATCGGGACCACCGTCAACTGTTTTGCGCAGGCGCTGCTCAACTCGAAGGCCGACCTTAACAAGGTCGCGGTGGTCTCGGGCATTGGTTGCACAGGACGCGTGGCGGGGTATGCCCGGCTCGATTCGTTCCACACCACGCATGGGCGCGCAATTCCGTTTGCCACCGGTTTGAAGCTGGCCAATCCCGAGATGCAAGTGGTAGTCTACTCGGGCGACGGCGACCTGTTCGCCATCGGCGGCAATCATTTCATCCACGCGGCGCGGCGCAACATGGATCTGAAGGTCATCTGCGTCAACAACCTTACCTACGCGATGACCGGTGGCCAGACGGCGCCCACCACTCCGGGACAAGTGATCAGCGCGACCTCGCCCTACGGCGTCTTTGAGCCGGCCTTCAACCTGGTGCAGCTTGCCGAAGCAGCCGGTGCGTCGTATGTGGCCCGCTGGACCACCTTTCACGTCAAGCAGCTTAGCCGCTCGATGGAGGAAGTGCTCAAAAAGAAGGGCTTCTGCTTCATCGAAGTGCTGTCGCCATGCCCGACGCTTTACCAGCGCCGCAACAAGATGGGCGACGGGCTCGACACCATGAAATTTTACAAGCAGGTGAGCAAGATCCGCAACGGCGCTTCCACGGCCGAGTGCGCGTTGACCAAGTCGGGCGAGATCGTCGTGGGCAAGTTCGTGGATCGCGACCGTCCCGATTATTTCGAACTGCTGCGATCCCAGATGACCGAGAGCTTGGGCGATCGCTACGCGGAACCGGAGGTATCATGCAGCGAATGTTGACCGAGATTCGAATCGGGGGCTTCGGCGGGCAGGGAGTCATCCTGGCGGCGGCAGTGATCGGTAAAGCCGCCGCCATTTTCCAGGGTGGCTATGCCACGATGACTCAGAGCTTCGGCCCGGAGGCGCGTGGCGGATCGTCGAGCGCCCAGGTGATCCTCTCGAACGAGGCCATTCTTTACCCGTATGTCAGCCAGCCGGACATACTGGTGGTGATGAGCCAGGAGGCGTATACTCGATTCGCCCCGCAACTGAAGCCGGGGGGTGTACTGATCACCGAGCAGGAACTGGTGCGAGTGGACCAGTACCCGGCGGGCACTCGCGTCTACGGAGTTCCAGCCACGCGGCTGGCTGAGGACTTGGGTCGCAAGGTAGTCTTAAACATCGTGATGGTCGGATTCTTTGGGGCGGTTACGAAGTTGCTGGAGCGCGATTCGCTGCGCCGCGCGGTAGCCGACTCGGTACCTCCCTCGATGCAGAAGTTAAATCTTGAAGCATTTGATAAAGGCTTCGAATATGGCTCGCAGTTATTAGTACGGCTGTCGGAAAACGGCGACCAGGAACCGGTCGCGCTGGAATCGGCATAAAATCCACCCCTTCCTCTGAAATCGGGCAGCGAAAACCTGCCCGACTCTCTCTTCGTTATTGACTTTCCCGCCGGATCGCAATAATATTCCGCTAACGTCTCGTTCTTTACTAGTGGCATTTTAACCAGTGATAACAGGAACCCACCCCGTTTGTTGTGGGCTCCGAAGGCCAGCACCAAGAAAGTGGAGGGACCGAAGCATGTTGATGAAGACGTTGCTCCCCGCGGCCGCAATCGCCGTATTGTGCTCTATCAGCGCGTGGGGACAGCAGGTCGCAGTCGCGCAGTTGGACGGGTACGTAACGGATCCTAGCGGTCAGTCCATTGCCGGCGCACAGGTACGCGCTATCGAAGTGGAAAGAAACGCCGTACGCACCGCCGCGACAGATGTAACCGGCCACTACTCATTTCCCGGCCTGCCGTCAGGGGCGTACCGCCTCGAAGTTTCTTCGGGCGGGTTTAAGACCTATGTCCAGAGCGGTATCATTCTCGATGCCGGTAACAACCGTACACAGTCCGTAACTCTCGAAGTCGGGGCCGTTACCGAGAGTGTACAGGTTACTGCGAATGCGGCACAGGTCGAAACCAAAGAAAACTCCATCGCCCAACTCGTGGATGGCCAGCGGATTGTGGATCTTCCGCTCAACGGCCGCAATCCGGCCGACTTGCTCCGAATCTCCGGAATCTCCACGTCCAGCATGACGCTCAACGGCGGCGATCTGACGGGCAGTAAGAACATGGGCGGCTCGAACGGCTCCGGGCAATACTCAGTGGCCGGCAGTTCGGCCAACGGGGTCAGCTTCCTGCTGGATGGCGGTGACAACAACGACGCTTTCAGCAACGTGAACTTGCCGATTCCGTTCCCGGACGTGGTAGCCGAATTTAACGTCCAGACCAGCAGTCTCCCGGCGCAATACGGCCTCCATCCGGGCGGCGTGGTCAATATTGTGACCAAGTCCGGTAGTAACTCGTTCCACGGAAGCGCGTTCGACTTCCTCCGCAACGGCGATCTGAACGGGCGGCCGAAAGGCGTGGGATGCCCCACCTGCACGATCAACTCGCAGCCGGTGCGCGATTCACTCAAGCGCAACCAGTTCGGCGGCACCTTTGGCGGCAGGATTATCAAGGACAAGCTGTTCGTTTTCGGCGGTTACCAGGGAACGCGGCAGCGCAGCGACCCGGCGCAGAATACGGCTTACGTGGCGACCGCCGCGGCACTTAACGGCGATTTCAGCGTACTCGATGGCGCCAAGGCCAACGGCGGATGCCTCTCAACCGCTAAGACGCTAAAGGATCCGAGCGGCACGCCGTATCCCAACAACCAGATTCCGAAATCCTCGTTCGATCCGGCCGGGTTTAAGCTGGCCTCGACGTACCTGCCGACTTCCACGAATCCGTGCGGCACACAGCTCTTTGGCTACCTGGCCAACAATCCCGACGACCAGTGGATCACGCGAGTCGACTACAACATCAGCAGCCGGCACTTCCTCTATGGCCGCTACTTCATGTACCAGTACAAGGCCCTATCGCTGTTCGACGGCCACAACGCGCTGACTACCGGGACGGCGGGCAACACCCAGCGCTCGCAGACCATGACTTTGGGCGACACGTTCACCTTGAGCCCCACCGCGGTGAATTCGTTCCACGCGACCTTCAACCGGCGGCGCAATAACCGTTCTTCAGCCAGCAACCTGTTCAGCCCGGCGGACCTGGGCGTGAACATGTTCGTCAACGCGCCCAACTATACGCAACTCAGTGTGAGCGGCTATTCGGGCGGCGGGTTCAATGTGGGATGCGGTACGTGCGCGCTTTCGAATTTCAACATCAATACCTACCAATTGGCCGACGATTTCACCCTGGTCCGCGGCAGGCATCAACTGGCCTTCGGTTTCGATGGCCGCAAGACCCAGTTCAATTCGTTCAACTATCAGCAGGCAAACGGACAGTTCACCTTCAATGGCAGCACAACCGGCGACGGGTTGGCTGACCTGCTGATCGGCCGATTTTCGGGCTTGACCGACGGCAACGTCATTTCCGATTACCTGCGGCAGACGGTGGTCGCGGCGTATGTGCAGGACTCATTCAAGGTATCTCCGCATTTCAGTATCAACTACGGCCTCCGCTGGGAGCCGTCCGTGCCGTCCTACGATAAGTATGGCCGCGGAAACCAGTTCAGTTGGCCGCTGTTCCTTCAGGGTTGGCACAGCAGCGTCTATCCCAGCGCCCCGGCGGGCCTGATCTTCTACGGCGATTCCGCGGACAAGTACGGGAAGGCGTTCACGGCGTCGCATTGGGGCACCTTCTCGCCGCGCCTCGGCATGGTGTGGGATCCGACGGGGGCAGGCAAGCAGACGATCCGCGCCGGATTCGTCCTGATGCACGACACCACGGAGATGTTCTATCCGGAGCGGTGGACGACCAATGCTCCTTACGTCTCGTCTCTGACGCTGACCAGCGGACAGTTCTCGAATCCGTTTGGCGCCTACACCCTGAACGGAAAGACGGGCGATCCGTTCCCCGGCGTCAGCGTCTTCCCCACGCAGGGCGCTTATATCAGCATCCCGGGTAACAACCAGGTCACTTACATGATGCAGTGGAACCTCAGCTACCAACGGCAGCTCGGTAAGGACTGGGTGGTCTCGGCGAATTACCTGGGCAACGCCGGCAGGCACATCTGGGGTTCGGTAGACGTGAACTACGCGGTCCCGACCGCGGGCGCGTCGACGTCCAACACCAACAACCGGCGGCTGACCTATCTGGCCAATCCGACGCTCGGCCAGTATTACGGGGACATCCAGCAGACCGACGACGGAGCGAATTCCGAATACCATGCGTTGTTCGTTTCGGTGCAGCACCAATTCGCACACAACTACACCCTGCGTTCGAACTACGCCTGGAGCCACTGTATCAGCTCGTGGGATTTTGCGGGCGAACTGGCGGGTACGGTTTACCAGAACCCGCTCAACCGGGCCACGGGTGAACGCGGCAACTGCGGGTACGATCACCGGCAGTCCTTCATCACCAGCCTGGTGGTGCAGAGCCCGGGATTGGGCAACGGCTTGGTCCGGCGCGTCACCCAAAGCTGGCAGCTTTCGCCGGTGATCGCGTTCGTGACCGGCAATCCGATCCAGATTACCGACGGGAAGGACATTTCGCTCAGCGGTCAGGGACTCGACCGGCCGAATGTGATTCTGCCGGAGGCGGTCCACACGGTGGCGAATAACGATCCGTCGTACTGGTTCAATCCGGCGGCGTTCCAGTGCGCCGGGTCGAACGCCACCTGCACGACGTTCAGCGGGCAGTTCGGAAACCTCGGGCGGAACTCGGTTTACGGCCCGGGGCAGATCAGTTGGGACATGTCGGTCAGCCGTGGATTCAAAATCAAAGAGAAGTTGAACATGGATCTGCGGGGCGACTTCTTCAACCTCATGAATCACGCCAATGCGAACAACCCGACGACGGGTATTTCGAGCAGCACTTTCGGCGAGATCACCTCGTTTGGAAGTCCGCGCATCGTGCAGATGTCCTTAAAGCTAATGTTCTGATCACTCGGGGCCGGGCGCGATCCCCGGCCCCTCTTTTCCTCCTTCCAGGCCCTTTCCGCACCCTTCCAACCCCCGTCCGCATCCATTAGCTGAGCAATCTTGACTAAGAAGTACAGATTAGCTAATGTGATGATAGCCCAACAGGTTAGGAGTTTATCCCGGTGAGCGATTCCACCAATACGATCGAGGTCCTTGCAAATCAGGAATATAAATGGGGGTTCGTGACGGACATCGAGGCCGATGCCATCCCCCGCGGCCTGAGCGAGGACGTAATCCGGCTCATCTCTGCCAAGAAGAAGGAGCCGGAGTGGCTGCTGGAGTGGCGCCTGAAGGCCTACCGCCACTGGCTGACCATGCAGGAGCCTACCTGGGCCAACGTCCACTATCCCAAGATCGATTACCAGAACATTATTTATTACGCCGCTCCCAAAACCAAGGTGGACGGCCCCAAGAGCCTCGACGAGGTCGATCCGGAACTTCTCAAGACCTACGAAAAGCTCGGCATCCCGCTGAAAGAACAGGAGTTGCTGGCGGGCGTCGCGGTCGACGCAGTGTTCGACAGCGTCTCCGTGGCCACCACCTTCAAAGGGAAGCTGAAGGCCATGGGGATCATCTTCTGCTCCTTCTCGGACGCAGTGCAGGAGTATCCGGACCTGGTGCGGCAGTACCTGGGTTCGGTGGTGCCTTCCTCGGACAACTTCTTTGCGGCGCTCAATTCGGCGGTGTTCAGCGACGGCTCGTTCTGCTACGTCCCGAAGGGTGTGCGCTGCCCGATGGAGCTTTCGACCTATTTCCGGATTAACGCCAAGGATACGGGCCAGTTCGAGCGGACCCTGATCGTGGCCGACGAGGGCGCTTACGTGAGCTACCTCGAAGGCTGCACGGCGCCCATGCGTGACACCAATCAGTTGCACGCCGCGGTGGTGGAACTGGTGGCGCTCGACAACTCCCAGATCAAATATTCCACGGTTCAGAACTGGTATCCGGGGGATAAAGAAGGCAAGGGCGGCATCTACAATTTCGTCACCAAGCGGGGCGCCTGCCGCGGGGTGAAGTCGAAGATTTCGTGGACGCAGGTGGAGACCGGTTCGGCGATCACGTGGAAATACCCGAGCTGCCTGCTGATCGGCGACCACTCGGTGGGTGAGTTCTACTCGGTGGCGCTGACCAACAATTATCAGCAGGCCGATACCGGGACGAAGATGATTCACATCGGGAAGAACACATCTTCCACGATCGTTTCGAAGGGCATCTCGGCCGGGCACGGGCAGAATACGTATCGCGGCGGGGTGAAGATTCTGAAGGGCGCCACGGGGGCGCGGAACTACTCGCAGTGCGATTCCATGCTGCTGGGCGACCAGTGCGGCGCTCACACGTTCCCATACCTCGAAGTGAAGAACACCTCTTCGCAGGTGGAGCACGAAGCTTCGACATCGAAGATCGGGGAAGACCAGATTTTCTATTGCCGGCAGCGCGGGCTTTCGACCGAAGACGCGGTCTCAATGATCGTGCACGGGTTCTGCAAGGAAGTGTTCCGCGAATTGCCGATGGAGTTTGCCGTGGAGGCGCAGAAGCTTCTCGGCGTGAGTTTAGAAGGAAGCGTTGGATAAGGAATGCCGCTACTCGAAATCAAGAACCTGCACGCCACTGTTGGCGATCGTGAAATTCTGAAGGGCATCGATCTTTCGATCAAGGCCGGCGAAGTGCACGCCATCATGGGGCCGAACGGCTCCGGCAAGAGCACGCTGGCGGGAGTGCTGGCCGGCCGTGAACTGTACGCGGTGACCGAAGGCCAGGTGACCTACGACGGTAAGGACCTGCTCGAAATGGATCCGGAAGAGCGGGCGCGCGAAGGCGTGTTCCTGGCGTTTCAGTATCCGGTAGAGATTCCCGGCGTCAGCAACATGTACTTCCTCAAGGCCGCGCTCAATCAGGCGCGCAAGCACAAGGGCCTGGAAGAGCTGGACGCGATGGACTTCCTCAACCTGGTCCGCGAAAAGATGAAGTTGATGGAGATGGACCAGTCGCTGCTGAATCGCGCCGTGAATACCGGCTTTTCGGGTGGCGAGAAGAAGCGCAACGAGATCTTTCAGATGGCCGTGCTGGAGCCCCGCCTGGCGATTCTGGACGAGACGGATTCGGGCCTGGATATCGATGCCCTGCGCACGGTGGCTGGCGGCGTGAATGCGTTGCGCGGGCCGGAGCGCTCGATGATCGTGGTGACGCACTACCAGCGGCTGCTGAATTACATCGTGCCGGATTACGTGCACGTGCTGGCGGAAGGACGGATTGTGAAGTCGGGCGGTAAAGAGCTCGCGCTGGAACTCGAAGAGAGCGGCTACGCGGGGCTCGGGATTTTCGACGATGAGGAGGCGGTTGGCAAGGTATGACGGCCGTTTCGCAACAGGTCGGGAACTGGCTCGCGGAATTCACGAAGCAGGCGTCCTCGCCCTTACAGGCGTTGCGTGACGCGGCATTCGCGCGTTTTTCGGAGCTGGGATTTCCCACCACGCACGATGAAGAGTGGCGCTTCACCAACGTGGCGTCGATCGCACGGGTGGATTTTTGTGTACTCCCCGCGAACCTGGCGATTCGTGCCGCCGGCGCGGAAAAGCTGGAAGCCACGGGCTCGCATTTCGATCCGGCGCGGCTGGCGGCGGAGGCCAATCCCTTCCGCGCGCTGAACGCGGCCTTTACGGGTGAGCCGTGCGTGCTGCGCGTGCCTAAGGGCGCGGTGCTCCAAGAGCCGATTGAGATCGTTCACGAAGCGGCGTCCGGTGCGGCGTACAACCCGCGCATCCTGATTCTGGTGGAAGCGAACGCGCAGTGCACGGTGATCGAGCGGTATCGGGGCTCGGGCCGGTATCTCACCAACGCCGTGACCGAGTTCGTGGCGGGTGAGGGTGCAGTGGTGGATCACTATCGGGTGCAGCAGGAGAGCCTCGAGGCTTTTCACGTTTCGACCGTTCAGGCGCAACTGGGGCGCAGCACGAATTTTACTTCTCATTCGATTTCATTCGGCGGCGCGCTGGTGCGGAACGACGCGGGCGCGGTGCTGTCGGAAGGCACGGAGGCCACGCTGAACGGGCTCTACATCGCCAACGGTACGCAGCACGTGGACAATCACACCGTGATCGACCACGCCAAGCCGCACGCGGCGAGCCACGAGCTTTACAAGGGAATACTGGACGGCAAGGCGACCGCCGTCTTCAATGGCCGCATCCTGGTCCGGAAGGATGCGCAGAAGACCGACTCCAAGCAGACCAATAAGAACCTGGTGCTGTCGGACGAAGCGGTGATCGATACGAAGCCGGAGCTGCAGATTTTCGCCGATGATGTGCGGTGCACGCATGGCGCCACCATCGGGCAGATCGACGCCGAGTCGATGTTTTACCTGCGGTCGCGCGGCATCGGCAAAGACGATGCGCGCAGCCTGTTGATTTATGCCTTTGCGCAGGATATCGCGGACCGGATCAAGGTTCCGGCGCTGCGCGAGGAGTTGGAACGGAATCTTTTCGGGAAATTCCATGAGCACGGTGACTAAGACGATCGGTTCGGGTTTCGACGTGGATCAGATCCGCGCCGATTTCCCGGTCCTGCGGCAGACGATTCACGGCAAGCCGCTGGTGTACCTGGATAGCGCCGCGACGGCACAGAAGCCGCACGCGGTAATCGATGCCATCCGCAAGTTTCACGAAGTGGATTGCGCGAACATTCATCGCGGCGTGCACGAACTGAGCCAGCGCTCGACCGCAGCGTACGAAGAGACGCGCGCCAAGGCGAAGAAATTCATCAACTCCCGCACCAAGAACGAGCTGATCTTTGTGCGCGGCGCGACCGAGGGTGTGAACCTGGTGTCGAGCACGTGGGGGCGGCGCAACGTCAGGGAAGGCGACGAGATCGTGATCTCGGCGCTCGAGCATCACTCGAACATCGTGCCGTGGCAGATGCTGTGCGAGGAAAAGGGCGCGAAGCTGCGGGTGATCCCGATGAACGACCGCGGAGAGTTGCTGCTCGACGAGTACGAAAAGCTGCTCAATCCGCGGACCCGCATGGTGGCTTTCTGCCACGTCTCGAACGCGCTCGGCACCATCAACCCGGCGCAGGAAATCATCGAGATGGCGCACCGCGCCGGCGCGCTCACGCTGGTGGATGGCGCGCAGGCGGCGCCGCACATGAAGGTGGACGTGCAGGCGCTCGACGCCGATTTCTACACGTTCTCCGGGCACAAGGTTTGCGGACCCACCGGCATCGGCATTCTCTACGGCAAGACCAAACTGCTGAACGCCATGCCTCCCTACCAGGGCGGCGGCGACATGATCCGCACGGTGACCTTCGAGAAGACCACGTACAACGACCTGCCCTACAAGTTCGAAGCCGGCACCCCGAATATCGCCGGCGGCATCGGGCTGGGCGCGGCGCTCGATTACCTCACACACATCGGGCTGGATAAAATTGCCGCGTACGAGCATGATCTGCTGATGTACGGTACGGAAGCGCTCTCGCGAATTCCGGGGCTGCGCATCATCGGGACGGCGCGGGAAAAGGCGGCGGTGCTTTCGTTTGTGATGGAGGGCATCCACCCGCACGATATCGGCACGGTGCTCGACAGGCAGGGGATCGCGGTGCGGACCGGCCATCATTGCGCGCAGCCGGTGATGGATGCGTTCCACATTCCGGCGACCACGCGAGCGTCCTTGGCGTTCTACAACACGGCTTCGGAGATCGACGCACTGGCGGCCGGTCTGCTGAAGGTGAAGGAGATTTTCTCCTGATGGTTGACGATCTTTACCAGGAAATTATCCTGGACCACAGCAAACGTCCCCGGAACTGTCATCCGATGGACGACGCGAACCGCAAGGCGGAGGGCTACAATCCTCTCTGCGGCGACAAGCTGAAGCTGTTTCTCAAAGTGGAGAACGACATGGTGGCTGACGCAAGTTTTGTCGGCACCGGCTGTGCCATCTCCACCGCCTCGGCATCGCTGATGACCGAGAGCCTGAAGGGCAAGTCCCGAGAGGAAGCCCTGAAGCTGCTCGATCGCTTTCATGAACTTCTGACCACCGACTCTCCTGTCAGCAATGACTTGGGCAAGCTGGTGGTGTTTTGCGGTGTACGCGACTATCCGGCGCGCGTGAAGTGCGCGACGCTGGCATGGCACACACTGAAATCGGCGCTGAATGGCGCAGGGGCGGAGCCCACAACCACCGAATGAGTTTGAAAGAACAGGTGATCGGGGCGCTCAAGAAGGTCTACGACCCGGAGATGCCCGTGAATATCTACGAACTGGGCTTAATCTACGGCATCGAGACCAGCGAGCTCGGCGACGTGCGGATCCGGATGACGCTGACGGCTCCCAACTGTCCGGTGGCGGGAACGCTACCCGGCGATGTGGAGCGCGCGGTGCGGGCGGTTCCGGGCGTGACCTCGGTGAACCTGGAGCTGACATTCGATCCGCCCTGGTCGAAGGACCGGATGTCGGAGGCGGCGAAACTGGCGTTGGGGATCGAAGACGTCGTTACGATCAAGAGGCTGGGGAGATGAAGCTGACCGCCAATGAAGAGTACGGCTTGCGTTGCCTGGTCCGGCTGGCATACGCGAGCTATGAAGGCACGGGGCTGACCATCCCGGAAATCAGCCAGGCCGAGGGATTTTCGCCGGCCTACGCAGCCAAAGTTCTGCGGGTGTTGCGAAAGGGCGGCTTTATCAAGGCAGCGCGCGGCAAGGAAGGTGGCTACACGCTGGCACGCCCGGCCGAATCGATCGTGATTGCGGATGTGATGGACGTATTGGGCGGGCGCCTGTTCCAGCGGGATTTCTGCGACAGCCACTCGGGCCAGGTGGCCATTTGCACGCGCTCGGTGGATTGCTCGGTGCGGTCGCTCTGGCGCGCGGTGCAGGTAGCGGTCGACCAGGTGCTGAGCAAGGCTACGCTGCGCGACCTGCTGCAGAACGAAGAGGAAATGAACTCGTGGGTCCGGACAATTCCCGGGCCGAACGGTGTTCCTTTGATGCAATAGTTGCCTTCCGAAATGGCGACACAAAAACGTAACGGAACGGCGATATAATAGGACCAGATGGTATTCAGCCGCCCGCGCGAGCGGGCTGTCGAAGGTTCGGATTCCTTCCACCTGAAGTATCCCGTCCTGTCTCATAATTTCTCAGCTTGGAGGTACTTAAGACGGGCTCAATGAAAGTTAGCGTGCGCATCTCTCGAGGCGTCGAAAGTCTCTTTGGCACCCGTGACGAAAATATCCGGTTAATCGAGTCGGGCTTGAGCGTTCACACTCAGCTGGTCGATAACAACCTGGAAATCGAAGGCGACGCGCCAAACGTTTCCCGTGCGGAAAGCATCCTGGAAGACTACAACACCCTGGTGCGCGAGGGTTTCGTCTTCAATAACGGCGACCTGAACAGCTACTTGCGGGTGGTCATGGGAGACCCCGAAGTATCCCTGCGGGCCCTCGTAAATAGCGGCAAGCAGCGCAGCTTCGGCAAGAAACTGCTGGCGCCGAAATCGGTCAACCAGAGGCGTTATCTGGAGGCCATCGAGCGCAACGACCTGGTGTTCGGCATTGGCCCGGCGGGCACCGGCAAGACCTACCTGGCCGTGGCCATGGCCATCTCGGCACTGATCAACAAACAGGTAGCCCGCATCATCCTGACGCGGCCCGCTGTGGAAGCCGGCGAGCGTCTGGGGTTCCTGCCCGGCACTCTGCAGGAAAAAGTGGATCCCTATCTCCGCCCGCTTTATGACGCCCTCTACGACATGCTCGACAGCGAGCGCGTGGAGAAACTGCTGGAGCGCAATGTGATCGAGGTAGCTCCGATCGCGTTCATGCGCGGCCGCACGTTGAACGACAGCTTCATCATTCTGGACGAGGCCCAGAACAGTACCGCCGAGCAGATGAAGATGGTACTGACACGGCAGGGCTTCAACTCCAAAATGGTGGTGAACGGCGACATTACGCAGATCGACCTTCCCGCCGGACGCCGCAGCGGATTGTCTGACGCGGTGGATGTGCTCAGGGGCGTCGAGGGCATCAGCTTCGTGCAGTTCGACGAAAAGGACGTGGTGCGCCACACGCTCGTGCAGCGCATCGTGAAAGCCTACGAACGGTACAATGAAACCATCGGCGCCGGACGGCAGCTCAGCCTGAAATTGGCCGAGCCCGAGCCGCCTGCCGCCGCCGAGCCGGCGCAGCAGGCCTGATCGCGCGTCATGTCTTCTCCAGACGGCAGTACTGTCACCTTCCGCCGCGCGACCTCGGACGTGCGTCCGCGCGCGCTTGCGAGCTTCGCCCGAAAGCTCGAACGAGAGGTCGCCAAAGGCCGGATTTTCGATTGCCTGATCACGGGCGATGCCGAGATGCGGCGCCTCAACCGGCAATTCCGCGGCAAAGATTACTCCACCGACGTTCTCTCGTTTCCGCTCGAAGGCGGACGGCGGGGTCCGCTGGGCGATATCGCCATTTCGATGGCACGGGCGCGGATGCAGGCGCGTCAGTTCGGACACTCCGCGGAAGAGGAAGTGCGGGTGCTGATGCTGCACGGCGTGCTGCACCTGCTGGGCATGGATCACGAAACCGATGACGGTCGCATGGCGCGCGTCGAAAAACGATGGCGCGTGGCTTTGGGCCTTCCGGGCGGGCTGATCGAGCGGGTGAGCGCATGATCTTCGCGGTAGCAATCGCGACGGTGATCGCCATCCCGCTGTTGGGCCTGGTTACCCTGGTGCAGCTTCTCTATCTCGAAAGCTTCCGGCTGAGGACCCGCGATCTGCCGGCGCTGGAGTTTTTCAAAGACACGCTGGAGGATCGGATCGGGCTCAAAACGGTGCAGGGCGCCGATTCTTTCTCGCTGATCAAGCACACGCTGTTGGCGCTGATCGGGCTGCTGTTTCTTGCCTGGTTTGCCGATGGCCGCGTGTGGACGCCCGGGGTGTTCTGGAAAGCGGTGTTGGCAGCGTGCCTGACGATGTTCATCGCCAGCTACGCGTTGCCGCAGCTTCTGTACCGCCGGACTTCCGCGCGATGGCTGCTGCCGCTGGTGCCGCTGCTGCGGGCGCTGGCATGGTTGGCGCGCCCATTCGACGCGCTGCTCGTGTTTTTCCAGAACCTGATCGAACTCACCGACGATATTTCCGCGACACCCGAGCCTCCCACGCCCGCCGAGAATATCGACGCGCTGATCGACGCGGGCACCGAAGAGGGGCTGATCGAAGAGCAGGACCGCAAGCTCATCCAATCGGTCGTGGAGTTCGGCGATAAGGTGGCGCGCGAGGTCATGACGCCGCGGCCCAATATCGTGGCGATCGCGGCCGATTCCACGCTCGAGCAGTTGCGGCAGCTCGTTATCAACGAGCAGTATTCCCGCATCCCGGTATTCGAGAACAATATCGACCAGGTAATCGGCTTCGTGCACGTACGCGATATGTTCGAGCTCGAAGAAGAGGAGCGTGAGAAACATGTGGTGCGGGAACTGGTGCGCCCCATCTCGTTCGTGCCGGAGACCAAGCCGGTGAGCGACCTGATGCGCCAGATGCAGCAGGAAAGCACTCACATGGTGATCGTGATCGACGAGTACGGCAACACAGCGGGCCTTGCTACCATGGAGGACCTGCTCGAAGTCATCATCGGAGAGATCCGCGACGAGCACGAGCCCGATAGCGACGTGACCGAAGACGGCATGGGCGGTTACATCGTTTCCGGCAGCTTCGACCTCGACCGCGTCGGCGACCTGCTTTCGAGCTTCCACCGCGAGGACGATATCGAATCGACCACCGTGGGTGGACTGGTGAGCGAGTGGCTCGGGCACGTGCCGAAGACCGGCGAGGCGGTGGACCGCGACGGCATCCGCATCGAAGTGCTGGCCAGCGACGATCTTCGCGTGGCACAGGTCCGGCTCAGTAAATCGCAAACGGTAGCATCATGAATCCACATTTCAAGTCCGGCTTTGTTTCGCTTGTAGGGCGGC
Organism: Terriglobia bacterium; assembly: GCA_963796675.1. GTDB lineage: Bacteria > Acidobacteriota > Terriglobia > Bryobacterales > Bryobacteraceae > CAWCDJ01. The sequence goes on along the minus strand of CAWCMS010000001.1, from coordinate 162,743 downwards.
CGAACGCGGGAAAATCCACGCTGTTGAACTCCCTGGTGGGCCAGAAGGTGGCGATCGTGGCGGACAAGCCGCAGACCACGCGCACCTCGATCCAGGGTGTGACGACTACAGACGACGCGCAGGTCGTCTTTCTCGATACCCCGGGCATCCACAAGGCGGATTCGCCGCTGAATAAGCGGCTGATGGACACGGTCCGCGCGGCCCTCGAGGAGCGCGACCTGCTGCTCTTCGTGGTGGACGCCGCGGCCAACTTCGGCGACGAAGACCGCCGCGCGCTCGATATGGTCCGAAAACTGGGGACGCCGGTGCTGCTGGTGCTCAACAAGGTGGACCTGGTCAAGGAAAAGCCGAAGCTGCTGCCGCTGATCGAACAGTACAAGATCCTCTACGAGTTCGCCGACTACATACCGGTATCGGCGATGCGCGGCACGGGGCTCGATGACCTGCGGAAGGCGATCGTCGACCGGTTGCCCGAAGGCCCAGCGTACTTTCCCGAAGACCACGTCACAGACCAGCCCGAGCGTTTCCTGGCGGCGGAACTGATCCGCGAGAAGGTGCTGCTGGCGACCCGGCAGGAGGTTCCGCACTCCGTGGCCGTGATCGTCGATAAGTGGGAAGAGACGGGCGGCCTGACTCGCATCTTCGCCACCATTCGCGTGGAGCGCGATGGCCAGAAGGCTATCGTGATCGGAGGCAAGGGCGCGATGCTCAAGCAGATCGGCACTCTGGCCCGGCAGGAGATGGAGCGGATGTTCGGAATCAAGATTTACCTCGATCTGCACGTGCGGGTGCAGCCCCACTGGCGGGAAGAGGCCGCCTTCCTGAACACGCTGGACTGGCGTACAATGACCGGTAAGGATGACTCTTAAATTATTAGCGGCCTTTCTCGCCCTGGCCCTGCTGTCGAGCGTCTGCTTCGCGGCGGATAAACCGATCAACGACAACGCGATCAACGATAACGTCCGCATCCGTCTGGCGTCGGATGCCGAAGTCAAAGGCGGAGCTCTGGGCGTCGACGTCAAGCAGGGTGTGGTGACGCTGTCCGGCCAGGTGGATACCGACCGTCAGAGGTCCAAAGCCGGCAAACTGGCGAGGAAGGTCAAGGGCGTCAAACAGGTCGTCAACAACATCAGCCTCAAGGAAAAGAACGGCCGGAAATGATCCGCGCGGTTCTCCTGTGTGCGCTTGCCGCACTCGCGCTGGCACAGGAATCGAACGAAATCCAGTTTGAAACGCTGGCCAAGGACCTGAGCTACACCAAGGGTCCGGCGTGGTCGAAAGACGGTTACCTGGTCTTTAGCGACACTCCCGCGGACCGCCTGATGAAGTGGGTACCGGGGCATTCCGCGGAAGTATTACGCGAGGATGCGCACGGTCCCGCGGGTAACGCCTTCGATGCGGAGGGCCGGCTGTATACCTGTGAGACGCGCACCCGGCGAGTGACCCGAACGGGCAAGCGCGGCGAAATCGAAGTGCTGGCCGACAAGTGGGAAGGCAAGCGTCTGAACGCTCCAAACGACATCGTAGTAAGCCGTCATGGCCACGCGTACTTTACGGATCCCGCGTTCGGCTCGCAGCAGGATCATCGCGAGTTGGATTTCTACGGCGTGTACCATATTCCGCCGCGAGGCCCGATGAAGCTGGTGGCGAAGCCCGCGGGCCGGCCGAACGGCGTGGCGCTTTCGCCCGATGCGCGTATCCTCTACGTGTCGAACTCCGATGAGCGGAACGTGCGCGCCTACGACCTGGACAAGAACGGCGACTCCTCGGACGAGCGGGTGGTGATCGCGCGCGTGCCCGGGGTGCCCGGCGGCCTCGCGGTGGACGAAAAGGGCAACCTGTATATCGCCTCCAAGGGCATCTTCGTTTACAGTCCGGAGGGGCGACTGCTGCAGACGCTGGAGTTGCCGGATCGTGCCTCCGACTGCGGCTTCGGCGACTTCGAATTCAAGACGCTTTTCATCACCCGGGGTCCTGAAGTGCTCCGCGCTCGCCTGGACGTGCGGGGAGCGAATTGATCACCGAAGAGGATCGCCGGTACCCGCGCCGCCCGCTGGTGGGAGTTGGCGCGATTCTGTTCGACGGCGACCGCATTCTGATGGCGCAGCGCGGCAAGGAGCCGCTCAAGGGTTGGTGGTCTCTGCCGGGCGGCGCGCTCGAAACCGGCGAATTGCTGCACGACGCCGTTTGCCGCGAGGTACGCGAAGAAACGGGCCTCGAAATCGAGACTCTCGGTGTTTTCGAAATCTTCGAGCGCATCCTGCGCGACGATAGCGGCCAGCCCGAGTACCACTACGTGCTGATCGATTACATCTGCCGCGCGACCGGCGGCGAACTCCGCGCGGGTGACGACGTGAGCCGCGTCGAATGGTTCCGGCTTGAGGAACTGGACGCGCTCCGGATTACCGAAGGCACGCTCGGCGTGATTGAAAAAGCCTTCCGAAACCTCGGAAAATATAAGCTGAAGTAAGGCAGTCTCCTTTGAAAACCAGTCTCGAAGTCCTTGAATTCGAAGCGCTCCGGGAGCTCCTGGGGCGGTACGTCTCGAGCCCGCTCGGGCGCCGGGAACTCGAAAAGGTGGGGCCGCTGAGCGACGCGGCGCGCCTGACCGACGACCTTGCCGAAACGGGCGAGGCGATGGAATACCTGCGCCTGGCCGGGCGGCCGCAGACATCGGGTCGCGGCGCCGCGATCCGCATCGAATTCTCCGGGCTCCCGGACGTGGAGCCGGCGGTCTACAAGATGCGAATCGAGGGTGCGAGCCTCGACCCCAAAGAGATTTTCGATATCTTCGCGCTGCTCGACCGCGCGGCCGACGCCAAGTCGCTGCTGACGGCGACTGCCGAGCGTTTCCCGCGGCTCGGGCGCCGCGCGCAGGCGATCGGCGATTTTCGTGCGCTGCTCAAAGATCTCGACGGCAAGATCCTGCCCGATGGCACTGTCTCCGACCATGCGAGCGTGGCGCTGGCGCGCCTGCGGCGGGATATCGAACGCCAGAAAAAGTCGATTCAGGAATCGCTCGAGCGGTTTCTGAAGGCCCACCGCGAAGAGGGCATTCTGCAGGAGGAGTTCGTCACTATCCGCAACGAGCGCTTCGTGGTGCCGGTGATCGCCGGGCAGCGGCGCAAGCTCGACGGAGTGATCCACGGGGCGAGTTCGAGCGGCCACACGCTGTTCGTCGAGCCCCTCGATACCATCGACCTCAATAATGAGCTGGTGCGCCTCTCGGAAGAAGAGGCACGCGAGGTCCACCGCATTCTGCGCGAGATCACCGACCGGCTTCGGGGCTACGGCGAATCGATCCGGCAGACGCTCATTGTGATGGCGGAGCTCGAGCTGATCTTCGGAAAGGCGCGGTTCGCCCAGGAGTTCGACTGCACAATCCCGCGATTCGGAGATCGTTTGCGGTTGCGCGATGCACGCCATCCGTTGCTCGAAGACGTATTAAAGCGCCGGCGCAAATCCGCCGTGCCGGTGAGCCTGGAGCTGACGCGCGAACGCCGCACTCTGCTCATCAGCGGTCCCAACACCGGCGGGAAGACCGTTACGCTGAAGACCGTAGGTCTGCTGAGTTTGATGGCCCACGCGGGCATTCCCGTGCCCGCCGCCGAAGCCGAGTTTCCGCTGTTCGAGCAGGTGCTGGCGGATATCGGCGACTATCAATCGATCCAGGAAAACCTCAGCACGTTTTCGGCGCACCTTTCAAATATCCGCGAAATGGCGCTCGACGTGACGCCCGATTCGCTGGTACTGCTGGACGAGTTGGGCGCCGCCACCGATCCGGAAGAGGGCGGCGCGCTGGGCGTGGCGGTGGTGGAACACTTCCGCGCCGCCGGCGCGTACACGCTCGTATCGACGCACCTGATGGCGCTCAAGATCTACGGCGCCTCGACTGAAGGCGTGGTCAACGGCTCCATGGGTTTCGATGAGAACACCTTCGAGCCGACTTTCCACCTGCAACTCGGGCTGCCCGGAAAGTCCGCGGGCTTGGAGATTGCGACACGCCTCGGCATGCCGGAGGACATCATGGTGCGGGCGCGACGCTCGATGAGCGACCGCGAGCGCGATGTGACGCTCTTTCTCGCCGAGCTCCACCGTCGCATCGAAGAGACCCAGACGCTCGAACGCTCGCTCGGCGAAAAGATCGCCGAGGTCGAACGCCATGAGAAGGAACTGGCGCACGAGTGGGAGAAGCGCGAGAGTGCCAAGCTGAAGGAGCTCGAGCGGCGCACCGATCAGGCACTCGCGAAATTCGAAGAGCAGGCGCAGGAGACGATCGGCCGCATCGCGCAGGGCGGGGAACGCCGTAAGGCGGAGCAGGAAGCGCTGCGGCGCATCTCGAAGACCAAGCGCGAACTGCGCGAAGACTTCCAGACCACCGTGCTCGCCACGCAGGATGAATCGCGTCAGGGACAGCTACAGCCTCCGCGCATCGAAGAGGGAACGCGTGTGCGTCTTCGCGACGTGCGCGAACCGGCGCGCGTGCGCCGCAAGCTGGGAAATGACCGGCTGGAGGTCGAGGCCGGCTTCATGAAGATGCAGGTCTCGGTGGACGATGTGATCGAGGTGCTGCCCGATGCCGCCCCCGCTCCCAGCAAGTTACCCAAGGGCGTGAGCTACCGGCCGGCGCCCGAACTCGCGCCCGTCCACCAGGAGATCAACGTCATCGGCCAGCGCGCCGAAGAAGCTCGTGACGCCGTGGACGAATTCCTCGACCGCGCCGTGATGGCCACGGCCAGCCGCGTACGCATCGTGCATGGCCACGGCATGGGCATCCTCAAGAAAGCAATCTCCGAACTATTGAGCCGGCATCCGCACGTTGCCAGGTTCTACCCAGCGCCGCAGCAGGAAGGCGGCGGGGGCGCGACCATCGTGGAGTTGCGCGACTAGGAGAGTTGAGCTTCCCGGCGAAGCGGCCATGCTAATATTGGGCAAACCGGATGAGCGGCGCAGTTGCACCTAAGCTTGGTCTGATCACCGCCGCGGCCGTCGCTCTGCCGCTGATCGCGGTTCTGATCGGCGCGGAGAACACCGCGGTCCGGATGACTTCCCTGGCCTGGGGCATCGCGGTGATCGCGGTCGCCTGGCTTTACGGCAGATGGCTGTCGCGGAGGATCCAGCGTCTCACTGACTTTGCCGACCGCTTGCTGGACGCCAACGCTCCACGCCCCCGGCTGCCATCATCGGACGACGAGTTCGGAGCCCTGTCGCGGTCGCTTTCGCATATCGCCCCCCAGATCGAAGAACTGCTTAACCGGCTGCAGACCGAACTGACCCGTCGGGAGGCCATCCTGGCCAGTATGACGGAAGGAGTGCTCGCCGTCGATGCCCGGCTGAATGTGACATTTTGTAACGACGCTTTTCGGCGTGCCGTCGGGGACCGCTGCAGTTCGGATGGCGCCGCCCTGATCAAAGTGGTGCGGGACCCGGTTCTGTTCCAGATGCTCAGGAAAGTGGTGGACACCGGAGAGACGCACCGGCAGCGGCTCCAATTGTCCGCGTCGCAAAACACCAGGTCGTTCGAAGTTGACGCGACTCCTCTGGCCGACGGGGCGGCGCGCGGAGCGCTCGCCATTTTGCATGACGTGACGCCGGCCGAGCGGCTCGAACGCATCAAGCGGGATTTCATCGCCAACGTTTCGCATGAGATGAGGACGCCTCTGGCCACCATCCGGGGGTATGCCGAAACGCTCCTGGAAGGCGGGTTGGACGACTCGCAAAACCGCCGGAAATTCGTGGAAATCATTCAGGCGAACGGAGTGCGGCTCAACAACATCGTCGCGGATTTTTTGACCTTGTCGGAGTTGGAGTCCGGCTGGACGGATATCCAGCCCACACCCGTTTCGGTAAACGCAGTGCTCTGCAGCGCCCTTCGAGCGGTAGAGCCGGCAGCCAGTCTGATGGGCGTCAGGCTTCAAGCGGAGGCCATTCCGGACGTACGGCTGATGGGATACGGAATTCGTCTGGAGCAGGCGTTATTGAACCTGCTCGATAACGCTGTGAAGTTCAACCGGCCCGATGGCGAAGTTCGCGTGGACGTCCAGACCGGCGCGGGAGATCGGATCGAAGTCCGGGTTTCCGATACCGGACTCGGAATTCCCCGGGAGGACCTTTCGCGGATCTTCGAGCGCTTCTACCGTGTGGATAAAGCCCGCTCCCGGCAGGTCGGCGGTACTGGACTGGGGCTCTCGATTGTCAAGCACGCCATCGAGCAGATGCACGGTACTGTAACCGTTGAGAGCGAATTGGGAAAGGGTACCACCTTTACCGTATCGCTCCCTCAATATAACGCGTAATGTCCCCGCCTTAACAGATTAGTCATCGTCCTATAACAATCGCTAAGCTACACTCCCTCCGTATCCCCGATTCCCGGTGTAAGAGAGCTCTGTCCACAGCAGCGAAATGATTGCGTTTGGATCTCGCTGAAAGTTCCCGCCGGGGTATCGAGAGCGTAGTCGACCTTGTTGTCACGAAGGAGCAAGGAAAGCGAATGTTTAGACGTATTGCCAAAATATCCACGATTTTCTCTATTGCCGCCGCTCTTCTGAGCCCTGGCTGGGCAGCCGATCCTGCATCGCCGGCCGCTGCCAGCACTACTACCGCGGCTTCCCCCTCAGATCTCGCGAAGTTGAAGGCCCAATTAGACGAACAGCAGAAGGTCATTGAGCAGTTGCGCTTTGCACTCGAAGAGCAGAGGAAGATGCTCGACCAGGCGGGTATCGCGGCCGCCAAGGCAGAGCCGGTATCCGACAAGCCTCTGATCGCTTCGACCACGCCGATGGCTGCTCCCTCCACTGCCACGCCTCCGCCGGCCCCGAAGTTCGATCCACCCAGCCCGCAAGCCCTCAGGGATGGCCAGGATTACCCGCTTCAGCTGAAGCTGGGCACCGTTTCCATCATGCCGGTCGGCTTCATGGACGCAACGGCTGTGTGGCGCGATAAGGATGCCGGTTCGGGCATCGGAACGAGCTTCGGTAGCGTTCCCTACGGGAACACAACCGCGGGCAAACTGACCGAATTCCGCTTCAGCCCACAGAACTCCCGCCTGGGATTTCGTGTGGACGCCGATGTCAAAGGCGCTCACGTTATCGGCTATAACGAATTCGACTTCCTCGGAACCTCGGCGTCCAACAATCTTGGTGTGACCAACGGAGCCTTCGTGCCTCGCATCCGCCTCTATTGGGTGGATGTTCGCAAGGACAAGTGGGAAGTCCTGGCAGGACAAAGCTGGAGCCTTCTGACGCCAAACCGCAAAGGCCTCTCCGCGCTGCCGGGCGATCTGTTCTACAGCCAGGTGATGGACGTGAACTACGTAGTCGGCCTGACGTGGACTCGCCAGCCGGGCGTTCGCGTCCTTTACCATCCCAGCAACAAGGTGACGATGGGCCTCTCCCTGGAAAACCCCAACCAGTACATGGGTGGTTCGGCGGGAGGCGGCTCTGTAATCCTTCCCTCCGGGTTGACGGCCTTGGCTGGCAGCCAGTTGGATAATGCCAGCAACGTCCTGGTCACCCCCAATGTGCATCCGGACATCATCGCCAAGATCGCATTCGAGCCCACTTCGCGCGTTCATTTCGAGGTCGCGGGAATCGAACGGACCTTCAAGGTTTGGGATCCGGCGACTAACCAGTATTCGACGAAGGCCGGGGGCGGCGGCTCGGTCAACGCGAACCTGGCGGTATCGAAGGGCTTTCGGCTGATCACTAACAATTTCTGGAGCGACGGCGGCGGCCGTTACCTCTTCGGGCAGGCCCCCGATGTGGTGGTGCGCGCGAACGGTACTCTCAGCCCGATTCACTCCGGCGGCTTTGTGGAGGGCTTCGAAGCACAGGTGAATCCGAACCTCATGTTGTGGGGTTACTACGGAGCTGTGCTCGTGGGGCGCGACGTCGCGGTTGATGCCAATGGCACCACTCTGGTCGGGTATGGCTTTACGGGTTCGGCAAACAACCAGAACCGCTCTATGCAGGAAGGGACGGTCGGCTTCACGAAGACGTTTTGGAAGGACGCGAAGTACGGCGCCCTCAGCTTCATCGGTCAGTATGAGTACTCCACGCGCAACCCCTGGTATGTCGCAACCAATGCTCCTAAGAGCGCGCATGACAACACCATCTACATGGACTTCCGCTACACCTTACCGGGTGGAACGCCAAGCGCGCGTGAGAAGTAGGCCGGGAAGCAGAGTGGTAATTTCTGCGTTTCGTAACGGGTTTGTAACAATCGGATGTCAAAATCGAGAGGAAATAGAATAATGACGAAACAGCTATTGGCGTTGGGGACCCTCCTTGTCGTGGGAACGTCAGTCGTCGCAGCGCAGCAGATCAACGCGGCAGGTGCGACGTTTCCAGCGGTGATTTACCAGAAGTGGTTCGACGAATATCGCAAGTTGCATCCGAACGTGCAGGTCAACTATCAGGCGATAGGCTCGGGTGGGGGCATCGCGCAGTTGACCGCCGGAACCGTCGATTTCGGGGCTTCCGACATGCCCATGAAAGATGATCAGATCTCGAAGCTCAAGGTTCCGCCGCTCCATTTCCCCACCGTCCTCGGTGGCGTAGTGCCGACTTACAACATCCCTGGAGTTAGCCAGACCCTCAAGTTCACCCCCGAAACACTCGCCGGTATCTACCTTGGCGCGATCAAGACGTGGAGTGACGACCGCCTGAAGAAAGACAACCCCGGAGTGAAATTCCCCAATGCTGAAATCGTCGTGGTGCATCGCTCCGACGGCAGCGGGACTACATTCGTCTGGACCGACTACCTGAGCAAGGTCAGCCAGGAATGGAAGAACAAAGTCGGCGCAAACACCTCGGTCAGTTGGCCGGTAGGCCTGGGTGGCAAGGGTAACGAAGGCGTTGCCGGGATTGTCAAGCAGACGGACAATTCGATCGGCTATGTGGAACTGATCTACGCTGTGCAGAACCATATGCCTAGTGGCGAGGTGAAGAACGCGGCGGGGAATTTCGTCAAAGCCGACTTCACCACGGTGTCTGACGCTGCCGCGGGCGCCGCGGCGAACATGCCGAAAGACTTCCGGGTATCCATTACCAATGCTCCGGGCAAGAACGCGTACCCCATCTCCTCCTTCACCTGGCTCTTAATCCCCAGCCATATTCCGGATGCCGCCAAGGCGAAAGCCATTCAAGCGTTCCTGCATTGGATGCTGGCAGACGGCCAGAAGTTTGCCACTGGCCTGTCTTACGCTCCGCTTCCGAAGCCGGTCGTGCAGAAGGAGATCCAGCAGATTGCGATGGTGAAGTAAATCCGAATCACGTAATCGGGGCTGAATGGCTAGTCAAGCGATCGTAAACACGAAGGTTATCCGTGGAAAGAGCCAGACGGGCGATACCATCGCCCGTCTGGTAGTCCTGTGCTTCGCGGCGAGTGTTCTGCTGGTTACGGTGTTGTTGTTCCGCCAGCTCTGGATCGCTTCGGAGCCGACCCGGCACGCGGCCGGTTTCGGTTTTCTGTGGTCCTCAAGCTGGAATCCCGTAACGGACCAATACGGAGCTCTGCCGTTCATCTATGGAACGGTTGTCACCTCGATTTTGGCTCTTGTGATCTCGGTTCCATTGGGATTGGGCGCTGCCGTCTTTCTCTCGGAGCTGGCGCCGGCGCGGATTTCCAGCACCCTGACGTTTCTCATTGAGTTGTTGGCCGCAATCCCGAGCGTCATTTATGGTCTTCTCGCGCTCTTCACCATCGTTCCGCTGATGCGGGTGTATGGCGAACCGTTTCTCAAATCCACGCTGGGATTTCTGCCTTTGTTCCGGGGGCCGGCTTTCGGCCTCGGCATGCTCACCGCTGCAATTGTTCTGGCGGTGATGACGATCCCTTTCATCATTTCGGTCTCGCGCGAGTCCCTGCTGGCGGTTCCCCGCGAGCAGAGGGAGGCTGCCCTTGCCCTCGGCGCTACTCACTGGGAATCCACATGGCAGGTGGTGATTCCCTATGCCAAACTCGGCATTTTCGGATCGATTTTTCTCGGTCTTGCGCGGGCGTTGGGGGAGACCATGGCCGTGACCATGGTCATCGGGAACGACCCTAAGATCGCCGCCTCACTGTTTGCCCCTGGCTACACCATTGCCGCTGTAATTGCTAACGAATTTTCCGAAGCCACCGGCCAGCTCTATCAATCGGCGCTGATCGAATTAGGCTTGGTTCTGTTTTGTCTCACCATCGTGATCAACGGCGTGGCGAGGCTCATGATTATCGCGACCACCAGAAAGGGCTCGCGCCGGCCATGATGAACAGACTGACGTGGCGCAAGACGGTTAACGCAGTGATGCTGTCGCTGACCGGCGTCTTCACCTTGCTGACGGTTTCGACTCTCTTCCTGATCCTGGGCTACCTGGTGTATTACGGCGGCCGCTCGCTGGACTGGAACTTCTTCACCAAGCTCCCCTTGCCTCCCGGCGAGGTCGGAGGTGGGATGGCGAACGCGATTGTCGGCAGCATCGAGATCATAGGCATGGCTGCGCTGATCGGTCTCCCGTTCGGATTTCTGGCTGGCGTCTACCTGGCGGAGTTCGAGGACAAATGGTTCGCGCCGATCGTCCGATACATGGCCGATCTGCTGAATGGCATGCCATCGATTGTGGTGGGCTTGCTGGCGTGGACGCTCGTGGTCGTGCCGACAAAAGGCTTTTCCGCCCTGGCGGGCGCTATCGCACTGGCGGTCATGTTGATTCCAATCGTGACGCGACAGACCGAGCAGTTTCTCCGCGAGGTTCCTCTGGCGCTACGGGAAGGTGGCTTAGCGCTGGGTGCCAGCAAATGGCGAACCGTGGCCACCGTGGTTGTTCCAGCCGCCAGTAAAGGCGTTCTGACGGGCATGATCCTCGGCGTCGCGCGTGTCGCCGGTGAGACGGCTCCTTTGTTGTTCACCGCCTTCAATAATCAATTCTGGGGCGGAGGTGTTACCCAGCCGACCGCGTCCTTACCGGTGATGATCTACACCCACGCGATCGCGCCGTACGACGATTGGCACCGTCAGGCCTGGGCGGCCGGCCTCGTCCTCATCGGCATGGTGCTGATCGCCAATATCGCGGCAAGGCTGGTCCTGGCAAGGGGTATATCTGTTCCACGCGGATAGCATGGAGAAGCTATGAGCACCATTCCCAATTTCGCGTCATCGTCCAAAAATACTAAAGTGCAACAGAGGGATGAGTTGCCCGATTCCTCCCGAAAACCTGACCCAAAGCTTAGAGCGGCTAACGTCAATTTCTTCTACGGGGCCTTTCAGGCGCTTTTTGACATCTCGCTGGACGTAAGGGCCAATCAGATTACCGCTCTTATCGGCCCGTCCGGTTGCGGCAAATCGACGTTTCTCCGGAACCTCAACCGGATCAACGATACGATTCGCAACGGCCGGCTGGAAGGAACCATCCTGCTGGATAACGAAGACGTCCGGCTCGCCGATGTGACGAGCCTGCGGCGGCGCGTAGGGATGGTCTTCCAACGTCCCAACCCCTTCCCGAAGTCGATCTTCGATAACATCGCATACGGACTGCGGATCAACGGCATGGCCAAGCGCAGTGAAATGCGCGACCGCGTCGAACATTCGTTGAAACGTGCGGCCTTATGGGAAGAAGTCAAGGACAAGCTGCAGGACTCGGCCTACGCACTCTCGGGCGGTCAGCAGCAGCGCCTTTGTATCGCCAGGGCGCTGGCGGTAGATCCCGAAGTTCTCCTTCTGGATGAACCCTGCTCGGCGCTCGATCCTATCGCAACGGCCAAAATCGAAGAGTTGATGTTCGGGCTCAAGGATCAATGCACCATGGTGATCGTCACGCACAACATGCAGCAGGCAGCACGCGTTGCCGATTACACCGGGTTCTTCCTGCTGGGTCGTCTCATCGAGTTCGATAAGACGGACACGATCTTTAAGAATCCCGCTCGCAAAGAGACGGAAGAATACATCACGGGCAGGTTCGGATAGAGCAGAAGCGACCGCTGGAAAAATGCGAAGTGGGGAGGGAAGGCCGTGCATCACTTTATCATTGAGCTGGAAGAACTGAACCGGAAGCTACTGGAAATGGGCGGCCTCGTAGAGTCGGCCATCCACCGCAGCGTCTGCTCGCTAGTCGAGCAAAATAGGGATCTTGCCGAACAGGTAATCCGGGAAGAGCCGAGGATCAACAAGATGGAGATGGAGATCGACGGCATGGCCACACGGCTGCTCGCGCTCCGGCAGCCCGTCGCCCGAGACCTCCGCTTCCTGACCTCCGCCCTGAAGATTAATACCGACCTCGAGCGGATCGGCGATCTCGCCCAGCACATCGCGGAACGGTCCCTTTCCCTGATGCACCATCCGCTGGTCAAGCCGATGACCGACATTCCCAAGATGGCGACGTTGGTACAGTCGATGCTGCTCAAATGCCTGGACGCTTTTGTCAATGGCGACGAGGCACTCGCGCGTTCGGTTCTGCTCTCGGACGATGAGGTGGACGGACTACGCGATGCGGTGTACGCCGAGCTACTGGAAACGATGCAGAAAGATCCGGGCATCGTTCCCGCGGCTGTCGACATGATCTTCATAGCCCGCAACCTGGAGCGAATCGGAGATCACGCGACAAATATCGCGGAGGACGTTGTCTTTCTCATAAAGGGTGTGGACGTCCGGCATCGCGCGGAGCAGACCGAAACGGCATAGCGCAGTGACTGTCGACACCGCTCCGTAGACTCTACGGTTGCTACATGTGCCTGCGGTCTGACAGCTGTAACTGGACGTATATCGCCAACTTCATCCCGACATACAGATCAACTATCAGGCGATCGGTTCTGCAGGATGCAGATCAAGCCTCTACATTTCCAGACCGTACTGGAGGTGTGGTGCCAACTTACAACATTGCCGCCGAGATCTTCGCAACCCTTCAGGCAAGAAGAATTCGTCACGGGACGGTTTGGATGATCGCAGGCAGGCGATAGAATCTGTTGAGAGGACGAAACAGAATGCGGCACTTTACGGTTGAACTGGAAGAGCTCAGCAATAAGCTATTGGAAATGGCGGGGCTCGTAGAGTCGGCTATCAGCCGCAGTGTCCGCTCCCTGCTGGACCAGGATCGCGGACTTGCCGAACAGGTGATTCGGGACGAGCCGAAGATCAACCGTATGGAAATGGAGATCGACGGCATGGCCACGCGGCTGCTTGCGCTGCGGCAGCCCGTGGCGCGAGATCTCCGGTTCCTGACCGCGGCCCTCAAGATCAATACGGACCTGGAGCGGATTGGCGATCTTGCCCAGCATATCGCCGAACGGGCGCTTTCCTTAATGCACCATCCGTTGGTCAAGCCGATGGCAGACATCTCGAAAATGGCGTCTTTGGTGCAATCCATGCTACTGAAGTGCCTGGATGCCTTTGTCAATGGAGACGACGTCTTGGCACGCACCGTCCTGCTGGCGGACGATGAGGTCGACCGGCTACGCGATGCCGTCTACAACGACCTGCTGGTGACGATGCAGCGCGATCCGGGAATGGTGCCTGCCGCAGTGGACCTGATTTTCATCGCGCGCAACCTGGAGCGCATCGGTGACCATGCGACGAACATTGCCGAAGACGTCATCTTCCTGGTCAAGGGCCTGGACGTCCGGCACCACGCCGAACAGGAGCCTCAAAAAGCGAATCAGAAATGATTCCCGCTGGCCGGATCCACTCAGGCAGTTAGTGCCGCGGGCCGATCCATGATTTCCAGGGCCGTACCCAATAGCTGCGATCTACGAAAGGGCTTTTTCAGAACCGAGCGGATATGTCCCAGCGTCGGCATGCTACGGACTGAAACGGTATCGTCTTCATCGGTCAGAAACAACATCCGTATGTTTGGAGAAATTTCGTGCAGTTCGCGAACGATTTCCTCGGGATGAATTCCTTCCGCGCCGGCGTCGATCACCGCTAGATCCATCGGTTTCCGGGCCTCCAGGAAGCGATCGATCGCCGCAGCCCCGCTAACAGGGGCGAGTATCACGAAGCCGGCTCTTTCCAGGGTCGATGAAACAGGTAGGACGGTCTCCTCATCATCCGCGAAAATTACCGCGGTGTTGAGGGAAGCGTTGGTGTCCATGCAACCATCATACGCCCCGGCTCATCCGTGTGCCATTTGGGACCGAATCGTCGCAATGTGATACGCCACGCCGGGGTGCGAATGTTACTCCGCCCGCATCGCTTCGATCGGGTCGACCTTCGCGGCGCCGCGCGCCGGCACCAGCGCTGCCGCCACCGATACCACGCCGAGCACCAGGGCCGCGCCGCCCAGGCTGAACGCATCGACCCCGCGCACTCCGAACAGTAGGGATTGCATCACGCGTTCCGACGCGGCGCTCAGCAGCAGGCCGGCGGCGATGCCGGCCGCAATGAGCCTGGCGGCGTTCGCCACCAGCGACCACACGATGCGTCCGGGCCGTGCCCCCAGCGCCATCCGCACTCCGATCTCCTGCCGCCGCGCCGTCACCATCTGGGCGATCAGACTGTAAAGGCCCACTGCCGCCAGCAGCATCGCCGCCAGCGCGAACACTCCGAGCATCTGCAGATTCGCGCGCGGCCGGTCGAGAGTCGCATCGAGCGCATCCTCCAGACGCTCGAGTTCGAAAATCGCGCGGTCTGGGTCCACGCCGCGCACCATCTGCCGCACCGCCGCGGCGAGCGCCATGGGGTCTCCCGCGGTGCGCACGGCGTATTCGGGGTCAGGCCACATGCCGCCGGTCGCGCACACGTAGACATAGGGATAGGCCGGAGCGTCCACCGCGTCTTCTTTTATGTCTCCCACCACTCCCACGATCTCGATCGGGTCGCGGTCGAAGCTCAGCTGACGGCCCACCACGTTGCCGCCGCGGGCGTATACGTCCACAAAGCGGCGGTTCACCATCGCCGTCGCCGGCGCCTTCGCATCCGTCTGCAGCGCCGGGCACCAGCCGCCCGCCAGCAACGGCGCGCGGAGCGCCTTCAGATATCCGGGGCTCACGGTACGCTCGCCGGCAGGCATCTTGCCGGTGTCGTCCACTTGGCCGCCATCGAGGGTGATTTGGTAGCGCAGCGTCGCGCCGGAGACCGGCAGGAAGTTCGCGAGCCCTGCCGCCTCAACGCCCGGCAGTTGCTGCAGGCCCGCCAAAAGGCGCTCCTGCATGTGCCCCACGCGTGTCCGGTTCTCATCCCAGGCTGCACCTACATGAAAGAGCAGCACGTGGTGCGGATCGAATCCCAGGTCAACGTGGTTCAGATTATAGAAGCTGCGGAATAGCAGTCCGGCGCTCGCCAGCAGCACCATGGTGAGTGCGATCTGTCCGCCTACCAGCACGCGCTGCACCAGCTGCCGTTCGCCAACCACGCCTCGTCCGGCGCGGATCAGTGACGCCGTGAAGCGCGAGGCGGTCGCTCGCCATGCGGGCAGCAGCCCGAATGCCAGCGCGCCGAGCAGGCTCACTCCTGCCGCGAACGTCAAGGCTCGCCAGTCCACGGCCAGTTCGTTGATGCGAGGAACGTCGGCGAAAAACCTCGCGAGGCCTTTAAGCGAAATCGCAGCGAGGCCCCATCCCGCGACTGCCGCCGTCGCCGCCACCAGCAGCATCTCGCGTGTCAGCGCGGCGACTACCTGTCCGCGTGTCGCGCCGATCGAGACGCGAATCGCGATCTCTCGCTCGCGCCGGTGGAGTTGCGACAGCACCAGGCTCGCCGCGTTGGTCACCGTAATCGCCAGAAGCAGCCCCACCGCGCCAAACAGCAGCAGCAGCGGCCGGCCCGCATCGCCCACGCGGAAGTCCTTCAGGCTTTCGACGCTCACCGACCAGCCGCGATCGGTCTTCGGATACTGCTCGCCGAGAGCGTGTTGCACGCTCGCCAGGTCGGCTTGCGCCTGCGCGATCGTCACCCCCGGCTTCATCCGCCCGACGCCGTTCAGAAACCGCGCCTCGCGCACTCCCAGCAGGAAATTGCTGGTCTGCGCGGGCACCCAGACGTCGGTCTTGGGAGAGGGCGACTCTTGTGGCATCACTCCCACGATCCGATAGCCCTGCCCGCCGATGATCAGGCTCTTCGCCGTCACCTGCGGATCGAGACCGTAACGCCGCGCCCACAGTCCGTAGCTGATGACCGCCGCGCCCGGACCGCCGGCCCGGTCCTCGTCGGCGGTGAAGCCGCGGCCCGTCACCGGCCGGACGCCATAGACCTCGAAGTAGCGCGGCGTCACCCGCAGTCCGCTCAGACGCTCCGGTTCCGCGCCGCTGGTATCGGTCACGCTTTCCCTGTACACGCCCGTGATCGCCGATAAGGAATGGTTCAGCCGGTTCCAGTCTTCCAGGCGCCCCGGGGCGATCAGGCTGGTCTTCTGGTTCTTGGCGGCGCTGGCTTCATACACCGTCACCAGGCGGTCCGCAGCCGGATAGGGCAGCGGCTTCAGCAGCACCGTATCCACCACCGAAAACAGCGCCGTGTTGACGCCGATCCCCAGCGTGAGCAGCCCGCAAACCGCCAGTGCGAAACCGGGCCTGCGGACCAGCGAACGAAAAGCGAACTTCCATTGCCGCATGCGAGTTAGACGCCCGGCGGCCGCTACGGTAAGCTAGCGCCGAGCCTTCCACATGAAAAACGCGAGAATCGTCTTGCCGTCTTCGATCTTGCCGCTCTCAATCATCTGCGCTAGTTCCTTCTTTTTGAACCAGCGCGTCTCGATGCGTTCGTCGTCCATCGGGGTGGCCTCGCCCGCGGTCAGATCTTCCGCCACGAAAATCGTCATGCGCTCGTCGACGTAGCCGGGGCTCGGCCAGAAGGACACCAGCTTGCTCCACTTCTTGGCGCGGTAGCCCGTCTCTTCGATCAGCTCGCGCTTGGCCGCCTGCAACGGCTTCTCGCCCGGGTCCAACTTACCCGCGGGCAGTTCCCACAGATACTTGTCCGCCGGAAGCCGGTACTGCCGCACCAGCAGGACGCGCTTCTTATCGTCCACCGCCATCATGACGGCCGATCCGGCATGCCGCACCACCGAGCGCTTGATCTCGAAGCCGGTCTTCCGGTCGACCGCCTGATCTTCGCTTACCCGGAACAGCTTGCACTGGTAAACTTCGTGGGATTCGATGATTTTCATGATTTCTCGTGAAGCGCCTTCGTGAACGCAGCGAGGGGCCGCGTGTTCATGATATCGTGCGGCCCGAGCCAACCGCGCCGTGCGGTCAACACGCCATACCGCATGCTGGCGAGGTGCTTAGGATGGTGAGCGTCGGTGGCAATGGTGAAGTGCGCGCCCTTCGCCTTGGCTGAGCGGATCAGCGGACCGTGCAGGTCGAGCCGCTCCGGGCTGGCGTTGATCTCGAGCCACACGCCCCGCTTCACGGCCTCCGCCGCCACCCGTTCGAAATCGAAGGGGAATGCGTCGCGCTGCAGCAGCAGGCGTCCGGTCGGATGCCCGAGTACGCGCAGGTGCGGGCATTCGAGCGCGCGCAGCAGCCGGTCGGTCATCTCGGCCGCTTCCATGTTCATGTGGCTGTGCACGCTGCCGATCACGAGATCCAACTCCGCCAGCGCGTCGTCGGCCAGGTCGAGCGCACCGTCTTTCAGGATGTCGCACTCCAGGCCCGAGAAGACGTGGATTCCCAAGCCGTCGTGGTTGATCTTCCGCACCTGCTTCGCGAACGCAACCGCGCGAGCCTCGTCGAGCCCGTTGGCCATCGCCAGCGCTTTCGAGTGATCGGTGATCGCGATGTATTCGTAGCCGCGTTCGCGCGCCGCCTCCGCCATCTCCTCGAGCGATGCGCGTCCGTCGGTCTCGGTGGTGTGCATGTGGATGTCGCCGCGTATATCGGCGAGTTCCACCAGTTTCGGCAGCTTGCCTTCAGCCGCCGCTTCGATCTCGCCGCAGTTTTCGCGCAGCTCGGGAGGAATCCACGGCAGGCCCAGCGCCTGGTAGATGCCCTCTTCGGTCTCGCCCGCCACGCGCGAATCGTCGTCCTGCCGGAAGAGACCGTATTCGCTCAGCTTCAGCCCCATCTTCACCGCGCGGGTCCGGATCGCCACGTTGTGATCCTTGCTGCCCGTGAAGTACTGCATGGCCGCGCCGAAGCTCTCGCGCGGCAGCGCCCGCACGTCCACCTGCAGGCCTTGGTGTCCCACCTTGGCGCTGGCTTTGTTTTCGCCGCGCACCAGCACTTCGTCCACCCGCGGAAATTTCACGAACGTATCGAGCGCCGCGGTGGCGTGGGGGCCGGTTACCAGCAGGTCCAGATCGCCCACCGTTTCGCGCCCGCGCCGCAAGCTCCCTGCCGGCGTCACCGCCTCGACCCCCGGCACTTCCTTTAAGGTGTCGATAAGCTCCGTGGCGATCGCCTCCGCGTAATTCAGAAGGTATCGCCCCGTGCGCTGCCGGTATTGTGCGATCGATCGCAGCACCTTCTCTTCGAGCTTCGCGCCCATGCGTGGCAGTTCGCGCAGCTTCTGTTCGTGGCAGAGCCTCTCCAACTCGTCGATGGTCGAAATGTGGTAGTGCTCGAAGATCAGGGAGATGCCCTTGGGTCCAAGCCCCTGGATCTTGAGGAATTCGAGCGCCGTCGGAGGAAACTTCTGCAGCATGACATCGCGGTGGTCGCATGACCCGCGTTCGCAAATCTGCTGAATGGCGACGGCCAGCCCTTTGCCGATTCCCGGAATGTCGGTAATCTTACGTTCCGGGTTGTGGAGGATATCGAAGATCCGTTCCGGATAGCCCTCGACCGCGGTCGCGCCGTTGCGGTAGCTGCGAATGCGGAAGGAGTCGTCCCCCGCGATCTCCATCAGATCGGCAGTCTCCCACAGCAGTCGCGCGATTTCTTTGTTCTCCAAAAGGGGCCCCTCGCCCCCATTGTAAATTAGTCGCCCACTACCGGCTGCGGAGTTTTCGCCGTGCTTTTCGGTAACTCGGGCTTCTGGATATACTGGGCCGGAATCTCGCCCGTCAGCGCCTTCAGGAACGATACGATCGAGCCGATCTCCTGCCGGGTCAGTTTCCGGCCAAGTTGGTATTCGCCCATCTCAGCGATGGCCTGATCGAGCGTCGTCACCTTACCGTTATGGAAGTA
The DNA here is from genome assembly GCA_963796675.1 of Terriglobia bacterium. Classification (GTDB taxonomy): domain Bacteria; phylum Acidobacteriota; class Terriglobia; order Bryobacterales; family Bryobacteraceae; genus CAWCDJ01. The sequence goes on along the minus strand of CAWCMS010000001.1, from coordinate 143,708 downwards.
CGGCGCCGTCATCGCCACGTTGCGCAGCGAAGGCACTTTGAAGCGCATCCGGTCGTCGTCATCGTTCGTCACTTGGAAGCGGCCCGGGTCGCTGGTGTCGGGGAAGGGCTTCACCGCGCCGATCTTCTGATAGATGTTGCCGCCTACGAGCTTGCCCGCGTGGCATGCAGGGCAGCCCACGGAGACGAACGTGCTGAGACCGGCCTGCTCCTGCGCGGTCAATGCCGTCCGGTCACCTTTCAGAAACCGGTCCCACCGCGAAGGCGTCAGCAGGCCCCGTTCGAACGTGCCGATCGCAAGTGCCATGTTGTCGTAAGTCACCGGGTCTTTCGAATTCGGGAAGGCGCGATGAAACTCCGCCGCGTATTCCGGAATCGATTTCAGCACTGCTACCACGCTGGCCGGCGACGCCATCGCCATCTCCACCGGATTTGTGATGGGCCCCTTGGCCTGCTCCTCCACGTCGTGCGCGCGCCCGTCCCAAAACTGCACGAAGTTGGCCGCTGCGTTGTACACCGTGGGGGAATTGCGGTTTCCATGCTGCCCGCGGAAACCCTCTGAAGTCGGCTCGCCATCCACGCCATATTTCGCCAGGTCGTGGCACGAGTTGCACGAGATCGTCTGGCTCTTCGAGAGCCGCGAGTCATAGTAAAGCTGTCGCCCTAACGCGACCTGCGCATCCAGCGGCCCGCTCGCTTTCGGCGGAATGGACTCCGGAAGCGGCGCAAACATACTGAGCGTTGCCTGGTCGACAGCGGCTGGCTCTTCCCGCGCACAGCCAATCACAATGGCCAGCGGGAGGATCGCAACGATAGCGGCTTTATTCATAAGAATCGTCTTCTACGAGAGTTTCGGGTCCACTTACATTATATTGTTCCGGCCTGTTGTGCGTTCCTGTTCGTTAGCGGGACAATCGATCCATGCTGCCTCGTTTCGTAATGCTGTGCGCCATGGCTTTTTCCCTGGCGGCCCAGCCCTATAGTCCATCGCTCTATCAGGCCATGCGCTGGCGTCAGGTCGGGCCTTTCCGCGCAGGGCGCGTCACCGCCGTGGCCGGGATTCCCGGCAATGCGGCGATCTATTACATGGGCACGCCCGGAGGCGGAATCTGGAAGACTGTCGACGGCGGCGTGGTCTGGACTCCGATTTTCGACCGCGTCCCGATCTCTTCGGTCGGCGCCATCGCCGTCGCGCCTTCCAATCCGGACATTCTGTATGCCGGTACCGGCGATGTCAGCATGGTCGGCGGCTCGGTCAATATGGGCGATGGCGTCTACAAATCGACCGACGCCGGGAAGACGTGGCAGCATGTCGGCCTGGACGAGACCGAGCACATCGGGAACCTGTGGATCGATCCTAAGAATCCTGATGTCGTGATCGTGGCCGCGCTCGGCCGCACCTACTCGAAGAATCCCCAGCGCGGCGTTTTCAAAACCACCGACGGCGGCAAGACCTGGCGCAAGGTCTTATTCAGGGACGACACGGTGGGAGCGGTCGACCTGGCCTTCGCCGCGGAGAATCCGAAGATCGGCTTCGCCGCCCTCTGGCAGCATTTCACCAATCCCGGCCACGAACGCGGCGCCATCGAATCCGCTGGATTCGCGGGCATCTACAAAACAGCCGACGGCGGCGACACCTGGACGCAGGTGACGGACGGCCTGCCGTCGGGACGGCTCGGCAGGATTGGAGTAGCGGTTTCGCCGGATGGCCGCAAGGCCTTCGCGATCGTCGCCGGCGCCGGCCGCGGCTCGGGCGGCGGCCTGTTCCGCTCCGACGATGGCGGCGCGCACTGGGCGCGCAGCACCGAGGATTCTCGCATTCAGGGTAGCGGCTACTTCAGCCGCGTGTTTCTCGACCCCAGGAACTCCGACGTCGTCTATGTGGCACAGACCTCGCTCTACCGCTCCGAAGATGGCGGCCGCACCTTCGACTCTTACAAGGGCGCGCCCGGCGGCGACGACAACCACGCCCTCTGGATCGACCCCACCGATTCCAATCGCATGATCATGGCCAGCGACCAGGGCGCCACCATCAGTATGGATGGCGGCAAATCCTGGAGTTCCTGGTATAACCAGCCCACCGGCCAGATCTACCATCTGTCCACCGATAACCGCTACCCCTATTGGATCTATGGCACGCAGCAGGACAGCGGCTCCGTCGGCACCCTGAGCCGCGGCGACTACGGTGAGATCACCTTCATGGATTGGGATCCGGTGGGCGGCTACGAGTTTGGCTACATCGAGCCCGATCCCCTCAACCCGAATCTGGTTTATGCCGGCGGACCCAGCCGCGGACTCGTACGGATCGACCGCAGCAACCGGCAGGTAGCCACGGTTTCGCCTAGCGTGAGTCGCGAAAATCCTTACCGCATGGCGACGAATCCTCCCCTGGCGTTCTCTCCGCAGGATCCACACGCGCTCTATCTCGGATCGCAGTTTCTGCTCCAGACGCGCGACGGCGGGATCCATTGGAAGGCCGTCAGCCCCGACCTGACGGAACGCGCCGGCAGCCCGGAGCCCTCGGCATCCACGGCCCCACCTGCGGCTCTGCCTGCCAAACCGCGAGCGCAGGAGCAGCAGGAAACCATGCGGCCCACCTTCCGCGCCGCCATCAATACCTTCGCGCTTTCGCCCGTCGCGGCCGGCGAAATCTGGGCCGGCACCAATAACGGCCTGATCCAGATGACCAGCGATGGCGGAACTACCTGGCGCAACGTCACGCCTCCGGGCCTCAGCGAGTTCACCCAGATCAGCATGATGGAGGCTTCGCACTTCGACGCCGCTACTGCCTATGCCGCGGTGGACCGGCACGAAGAGAACGATTTCCGCGCGCACTTCTACCGCACTCACGATTCCGGGAAGACCTGGCAGGAGATCTCCGCCGGCATCCCCGACGGCAGTTTCGCCCGCGTGCTGCGCGAAGATGCCGTCCGCAAGGGCCTGCTCTATGCCGGAACGGAAAACGCCGCCTACGTCTCCATCGATGATGGCGACCATTGGAGCTCGCTGCAACTAAACATGCCCACCACGTCGATCCGCGACCTGGTGGTTCACGGCGATGACCTGGTGGCCGCTACCTACGGGCGTGCCTTCTGGATCCTCGACGACCTGACGCCGCTGCGCCAGATCGATCGAAGCCTGACCTCTTCGGCCGCATTTCTCTTCCGGCCCGAAAAGGCGCTGCGCGTCCGCCGCGACCTTAACCAGGACACGCCGCTCCCTCCCGAGATGCCCGCCGGCCAGAATCCGCCGGACGGCGCCGTCATCGACTACTACCTGTCGAAGGCACCGGCGGAAGACGTCACGCTCGAAATCTACGACGGCGCGGGAAAACTCGTCCGCCAATACTCCACCAAACCCGAACCGCCTTCCGGCGAGCCGAAGCCCAACGTGCCCGATTACTGGCTGGCGCGTCCCGAGCCGCTCACCCGGAGTTCCGGCATGAACCGCTTCGTCTGGGACCTGCGCTACGCTTCGCCCTCCGTGCTGCGCCACGAGTATCCGATCTCGGCACTCTATCAGGGCACGCCCGGATTGCCGCTCGGCCCAATCGTCACCCCTGGCGAATACCGCGTGAAATTGCACGCAGGCGGCCGGACCTATGAACAGACGCTGACCGTGGCGTTGGACCCGCGGGTGGACGTCTCGAACGCAGCGCTCAACGCTCAATTGGATCTGGAGTCGAAGATCATCGACTTAGTGGGCGGCAGCTACGAGTTCTATCACAAGGCGCTGCTGCTGCGGCAGACTTTGGCGGGAGACGAAAAGGAACTGGAGAAGCATGCCGGCTCCTCCGCGAGCCTCGGCACGCTGAAAGAGTTCGACCAGAAGGCCATGCGGCTGCAAGGCTCCGAAGGGGGTTTCGGTGGCGGTCCCGGCCGCGGCAGCAACACGGCTCCGGCGTTCGCGGGCCTCAATCGCAACCTCGGCTCGCTCGCCACCGTGGTGGACGGGCAGGATGCGGCGCCCACGCCCGCCATGGAGTCCGCCTACGAGCAGTACTGCAAGGAGTTGACCTCCGCCGTCGAAAGCTGGAACACGCTGATCAAGAACGAACTTCCCGCGGTGAACGGGGAACTTGCGAAGCAGGGGGTGGGACCGCTCGCGGCAACCGCTTTGCCAGCACCCGCGTGCCGTTAGTTCACCTACGAATAGACCATGACACGAATCCTTGCCATTCACGCACACCCTGACGATATCGAATTTCAGGCAGCCGGGACCTTGGCGATCCTGGCCGGGCTCGGACACGAAATCGTCATTGCCACGATGACTCCCGGCGATTGCGGTTCGCGCGAGTATCCGCCCGACGAGATCGCCGCTATCCGGCGGCGTGAAGCTGCCAACGCGGCTGCCCTGATCGGCGCGAAGTACGTCTGCGTCGAGTTCCGTGATCTCGCCGTTTTCAACGATGATGCCTCGCGCCGCCGCGTCACGGAAATCCTGCGGATGACGCGTCCGCAGGTGGTTCTCGCGGCTTCCCCGGTCGATTACCATTGCGATCATGAGGTGAGCAGCCGGCTGGTCCGCGATGCCTGTTTCGCGGCGCCGGCTCCGAACTACCACACGAGAAGCGCTAACCCCGCTCCGCCGCTCGAGGCCATCCCGCATCTTTATTACATGGATCCCGTGGGTGGAGTCCAGGAGGACGGCAGCCTGGTCGCGCCGGACTTTGTCGTCAACGTGGAATCCACGTTTGAAGTGAAGCGCCGCATGTTGGCCGAGCATGTCAGCCAGCGCAAGTGGCTCCAACAGCATCACGGTACGGACGACTACCTCGAGGCCATGGCCGGCTGGACGCGCAAACGCGGTGAACTGGCCGGCTTCGCCTACGGCGAGGGCTTCCGGCACTATCGAGGCCACCCCTATCCGGAAGCCCCACTACTCGAAGAGTTGCTAGATGGCCGGGTCGCGGCCGTCGCATAGGCGCGTAGGTTCGCTTGCCCCATGCGAAAATATACGTAGGTGATCGTACTCGACGGCATTCTCTACGGCGTGGCATTCGCTTCCGCCGGAGCCTTGGTGGCGTGGCTCCTCAGCCTGTGGTTTGCCATTCCGCTTTGGCTGTTGGGCCTCTTCTGCCTTTATTTCTTCCGCGATCCGGAACGGCCCATCCCGGGCGGACCCGTCGCGGTATCCCCGGCTGACGGCAAGGTGGTAGCGGTGAAGGCGGAAAGCCCCACGTTGCAGCGCCTCAGCATTTTTTTGAACATTTTCGACGTCCACGTGAACCGCACCCCGATCGCCGGCACCGTTACCGACGTGAAATATCAGCACGGCGCCTTTCACGTCGCCAGTCTCGAATCCTGCTCCACCGAAAACGAACAAAACATCGTGACCGTGGAGGGGGATGGTACGCGTGTCGTCTTCAAGCAGATCGCCGGCCTGATCGCCCGCCGCATTGTCTTCCGTCCGAAGCCGGGCGACCAGGTGGCTATTGGCGAACGCATCGGCCTGATCAAATTCGGCTCCCGCGTGGACGTGCTGTTCGGGCCCGAATGGGAAATCGTCGTCAAGCGGGGAGAGCGCGTATCCGCGGGGTCGAGCATTATCGCTCGCCGTACCGATCGCGGAGGTTCGCATGAGTCTTAGGGAACGGCTGGTGGATCCGCGCTCGCCCGACCGCCGTCCTCGACGCGCGGCCTATGCACTGCCGACCCTGTTCACGGCCGGTAACATCTTCCTTGGATACCTTTCGATCCTGCGCTCGTTCCGCGGCGCCATGCTCGCGGCCTCCGGAGGAGCGGGCGCCCCCGAGCACTTCGCCATCGCCGCCAAGGCCATTGGCGCGGCCGTTTTTCTCGACGGCCTGGATGGCCGCATCGCGCGCATGACCAACACCACCAGCGACTTCGGCCGCGAAATGGATTCATTGGCGGACGTTGTCAGCTTCGGCATGGCCCCTGCGGTTCTCGCCTTCGCCTGGGGTGTGCAGTTTGTCGACCCCTCCCTCGGCGACCCGGTGCTGCACCAGTTGTTCAATGCGGGCTACTTCATCGCGTTTCTGTTTTTGCTCTGCGGCGCCGCGCGTCTGGCACGCTTCAACATTCAGAAGAACCCGGTACCCAAGAACCCCGGCCGGCCCGACCGCAAGTATTTCGTCGGCCTGCCGATTCCCGCCGCTGCCGCCATGGTCGGGGCCGTTGTGTTCGCCGCGGATGCCGAGCCCATCGCGTGGTGGCCGCTATCGGTTGCATGGCTCGCGCTATTGGCATTGCTGGCCTTCCTGATGGTGAGCACCTGGCGCTACTACAGCTTCAAGGGCATCAATCTCAATCAGCCGCGAACGTCGTTGCTGATCATCCTGCTGGGCGCCCTGATTTACGCCATCTGGAACTGGCCCCAGCCAGTGCTGCTCGGCATGGCGATCTGTTATGTGGGAAGCGGCATCGTGATTCGCATCGGCGGGATCGTGCGGCGGCGCTTCCGCCATAGTCATCCCACCCAAACTCCGGAGCATCAGGTTGGCTGAATCGAATAACATTTCGCTGGTCGGCAGTGAAACGCTGCTCGGCCGTGAGGTGCGCGACATCGTCGCCACCTCGTCGCCCGATTTCGCTCTGCGGTTGATCGCCGCGGGCGGGGACGAAGCGGGCACGCTGACGCGTGTGGGCGACGAGCCCACGCTGGTCGGCAGCTTGAATGCCGAAAGCCTGGCGGGCGCGCGCGCCATCATCCTCGCCGGGTCCGCCGAATCGAGCCGCACGACGCTCGAGCTCGTGGGCGACCCGCCCGATGCCGCGATCATCGACCTGACATTCCAGGCCGAAGAACGCTCCGATGCCCGCCTGCGCGCCCCTTCGATAGAAGGCGAAACGGAGCCGGAAGAGTCGGCCGTCAACGTCATCGCGCATCCGGCAGCCATCGCTCTCGCGATCTTTCTGCGCCGGCTGCACACGGGCGATCCGATCCGCCGCTCGGTGATTTACATCTTTGCGCCCGCGAGCGAATACGGTGCCCGCGGCGTCGAAGAACTGCAGCAGCAGACCGTCTCGCTGCTCTCCTTCAAGAGCCTTCCGCAGGCCGTTTTCGATGCTCAGCTCAGCTTCAACATGCTGGCGCGTTACGGCGAGGCGGCCCCGGTGCAGCTCGAAGAGGCCGAACTGCGCATCGAGCGCCATCTGGCGAGCCTGCTCGATCTTCCCGGCGATGGCGAAGGCGCTCCCATGCCTTCCCTGCGGCTCATCCAGGCGCCGGTATTTCACGGCTACAGCTTCTCCGCCTGGGTCGAATTCGAAAACGCCCCCGATCCGCAAGCCATCGAAAGCAGCCTCGCCATCGACCAGATCGACGTGCGCGGCGATGATGTCGAGCCGCCCACCAACGTGGGGCAGGCCGGACAAAGCGGCATCTCGGTAGGAGCCATCCTGCCGGACCGCAACGATGCCGATGCCTGCTGGTTCTGGCTGGTGGTCGACAATCTGCGGCTGGCCGCGGAAAACGCCGTCGCTGTGGCGCGGCAACTGGTATGAAGTATTTTGCGATTGCGGCACTGGCGGTTACTGCCGCGGGCTGCGGCTATCACGTGGGCGGGCATGCCGACCTGATGCCGAAGTCGATCAAGACTATCGCCATCCCGGCCTTCGGAAATTCGGCCGCGCGCAACCGCCTGCCGGTCATGCTGACGAGCGACATCGCGCGCGAATTCAACACGCGGACGCGATACCGGATCGTCGCCGACCCGAACGAAGCGGATGCCGTTCTCCACGGCTCGGTCGTCAACTTTACGAATTACCCCACCATCTTCGACCCGGCCTCGGGACGCGCGACCGGCGTGCAGGTGATCGTGAACGTACAGTTGAAGCTCACCGACCGCACCGGCAAGGTGTTGTTCTACCGCCCCTCGGTCGAATTCCGCGAGCGCTACGAAATTACAACGAATCCCCAGGCCTACTTCGATGAAAGCGACACGGCACTGGCCCGTCTCAGCCAGGACGTCGCTCGCAGCATCGTCACCGCGATCCTGGAGGACTTCTGACACCTTCCCAGCTGCTGTCGCGAGTCAAACGCAACGACCTGCCGGCTGCCGTACTGCTGCTGGGGCCGGAAGCCTATGAGCGCCGCCGCCTTAAGGAGGCTTTGTTCGCGACCGTCGCGGAGGATGCGATCGCGCAACACGATCTCACTGAGATTGCCCTGGCCGAAGTCGTCGATGATGCGCGCTCGCTCTCGCTTTTCGCGGCCGATCGCCTCATTTGGGTGCTCAATGCCGAGGCCGCACTGCCGCGAGGCCGTGCCTCCGCCGACGAAGACGACCTCGAATCGGCCGGCTCGGGCGACGCCGCTCCGCTGAATGACTACCTGAAGAATCCGACGCCCGGCGTGGTGACCATCTTCGAAGCCTCGCGTTTCGAATTCGAAGGCGACGACAAGCGCAAGCAGGAGCGTGTCCGCAAATTCTACGCCGCGATTCAGCATGTCGTGGAGTTGCGCCGGTTCTCGAGTCACGAAGCGAGACAGGAGGCCGACTCGCTGGTGAGCGCTGCCGGGTTCCGCATCGATTCCGAGGCGCTCGACCTGCTGGTGGAGGCGCTCGGCTCCGATATCGCGCGCATTAGTGTCGAAATCGAAAAGCTCTCGCTGTTTGCCGCTGGGAGGCAGGTGGGTGTGGATGACATTGCGGCGCTCGTCCCCGATGCGCGCTCCACCAACATCTTCGCGCTGGTGAACGCATTGGGCCGCCGTGACCGGGCCCGCTCGCTCGAGATCCTCGACACACTCACCCGGGAAGGCGAGTATCTGCCGCTGGCTCTGGCGTTCCTCTCCACGCAGTTCCGTATGGCACTGGTAGCGCGCGAGGCCGGCCTCAAAAGCGTGCAGCAGGTGCAGGGACACTTCAGCCGCATGGGAGTTCCGATGTGGGGCTCGCGCGCCGAGCAGGTCTGGAGCACCGTCAGTAAGTTCAATCGCGCGCAACTGCAGCGCGCCATGAAGCTGATCTACGATGCCGACAAGGGACTGCGCGACGCACGGCCTGACGACCGCATCGTCATGGAACAATTCATTCTGCAGTTGGTGGGGTAGCGGGGCGGGCCTGTGGTACGCTCAGGAAACGGAGGCCATAGGTGAAACGCAAAACTCTGATTGTTGTGGTTGCGGCATCGGCCGCGTTCGCGGTGTGGGCTCAGGAAAAGAAAGCTCCAGCCAAATCGAACATTCTGCATCCCGAAATGGCAGTCGAGACCGGAACTTACGCCAAGCCGGCGGCAGTCATCGGCGTCAAACCTACCGAAACCTGGACCGCCACCACGATCGCGGCGGGCGTGGACAAGAAGCCCGAGCCCGGCCGCATCATCACCCGGGTAGGTGAGATCGTGGATTTTTCGTGCTACATCCAGCTCGGTAAGCACGGGGAAAAGCACCGTTCCTGCGGCCAGAAGTGCGTTCAGAATGGCCAGCCGATCGGCCTGCTCACCGAAAACGGTACGCTCTATATGCTGATGCCCGAAGAGCACGATCCGCGGCGCGATGGCGGCGTGGATGCGAAGGCCTCGGCGGCCGAGCACATGGCGCAGATCGTGCAAGTGACCGGCACGGAAGCCTCAGTGAATGGCTACCACGCCATCTACGTGCAGGGCCTGACGAAGTAGCGCACTAAGGCATCCGGACCACCGAAAAGTTCGCCAGGGACAAGGTATCGCCCGTCTGCGCCACCCTGCCCTGGAAATCGATCGTCAGCCCGTTTGACCAGGCGTCGGGCGCACTCGCCACGGAAGCCGCGAACGGCAGTATCGTTCCCCACGATTGAGCGCTCGTGTCGGCGCCGGAGGTTTTTACGCCGGCCTCGACCCTGCCGGTCGCGAGTACATCGCTCGCCGCTGCGTCGCGATGCAGCAGCGTAGTGCCTCCCCAGTGAATCTCGAAGCTGAAGCCCGCCGCGGTGCCGCCGTGTTCGAAATCGAAGTGGATCTCGATGCGGTCGCCGGCTGCCAGGACCCCGGCCGGGATCGTGCACATCCCGATGCTCCCGAGCGAGGTCGCCGCCGTGGTGGCGCCCACGCCTTGGCACAGCACTTGCGGCGACGGGTATACCGAGCCGGTCGTATCTGTCGAGCCGCCTTCTCTGTAGGAGGCCAGCAACGTATCGCCGGGCTGCGGCACGGCCGCCGTCACGAATTGAATGGTACGGGCGGAGATCGTGAAGTCCACCCCCGCCTTTTGCAGCAGTCCGTTGCGATAGAGCGCCAGGCTGGTGGCCGGAGCCGGCTCCGCCGATAGCATGAAGGTCTGGTTGGCGCCGTCGACCACGCCCGAAGGAATGTCGGCGTCCACGAACGAGGGCGCTTCGCTGCCGCACGGCCCCGTGGTGCCGTCCACACGCACGCAATCCGAGTCGTTGCCGGTGACGGAATCGATCGCGCCGGCGGCGTTAACGAATGCCACGCGGTTTGCCGCGTAGGCGGTCCCTTTGATCGGGCGCGCGCTCAAGTCCGCCACCAGGCCGACCACATCGGATTCCTGAATCGTCGTGCCGCCGGTATCGGACGCCGCCGTGCCGCTCTGGGTTGCCGCACCAGCAGTGGCGACCCGCACATCCCTCAGCCGGACCGGCTGGCCGCTCGAGGGCACCGACCAACTCTCCTGAAACTGGATGCGGCCGTCGCTACTGTAAGTCACCTGGTAGTAGCTCGAGGGTGTGCTGGTGGTGGTGGGCACGAGTTGCACGTGAAGGTTACCGTCGACTACTTTCACGGTCGTGCTTTGTGTCACGATGGCCGAGTCGTCGAGCGCCTGGAAACTGCTCCAGGTGATGGTCAGGCTGCCGTTGAAACGGGTGCCGTCGGCCTTGTACAGGACGTCCTGGATCGTGGTGAGCGGGGGAGCGGCAATGGCGGCGGCAGCCAACAGGCAGCCTGCCAGCAGAGTTCGGGAACGCATTATACCTCCGGAATAGAAAAGCCCGCGCCGGAACGGGCGCGGGCGTGGATGGAAGCCTCTTACCGACTACAGTTTAGCCTTCGGGTGCCGCTCCCGAGGCTGGCCGGCGGGCATTCACCGTTTCGAAGTCCTTTGGAACAGGCGACTTCCACCTGCGAAGAAAAATCCGGACTTGCCGTGAACGGTCTAGTGGAGCGGGATCTCAAAGTAGAACAGTTCCTTCCCGGTTCCCGCTTCCGAGATTCCGTTCAGGTAGATGGTCGACCCGGTCTGCAGTCCCGTCTGGAAATAGAAAAATCCGCTGGCGCTCTGTCCCGGCGGAAGCATCTCGGCCGAAAAGCCGCGCCCTTCGATCTCCCACGCATCGAGCGGGTTCTTCTTTCCTTTGAGCACCTTGATCTGCCCCGTGGGGCCGCCGATCATGCCCGGACGGTCGGGTCCGCGCACATATCGCACATCGCGCGCCGGAGTGGCATCCACGCGGTTCTGCCCGGGGCCGACGTACTCCGCCCGCAGCTTGTTCAGGCGGATGGCCTGTTTCCCGTCGTTCTGGATCACCACCAGCACCGGCAGAATGCCGTACTGATAGGGATCGAGCTTGCCGAATGCGTCCTTCACCTTCTCGCCGGATTCGTAAGTCTCCACCCCGATGGTTACCTGATCGTTGGTCTGGTGGTTCTTGAAGGTCGCCGCCGGAGCTGGGCGGAAAGGCGCCGCCTTGTCCGCCGCGAACGCCGCCGTTATACTCAATAGAAGAACCAAACGTTTGAAAACAAAAGGCATTTATTTCCTCTACCGGATCCTTCAGGCGTTTGGGCTGCCTGTCTTGATATTGTATTTCCTCTTCCGCGGCACGCGGAACCGCGGGTACTGGCAATCCTTGCCGCAGCGCTTTGGATTCCTACCGCGCTCTTTTAGACAGACCGGCCCGGGCGCGATCTGGTTGCATGCAGTTTCGGTAGGTGAAGTGCTCTCGTGCATCGAGCTGGTGCGCCGTCTGCGCGCCGAGTTCCCGGCGAGCAGTCTGTTCGTCTCCACCGCCACACTGGCCGGCCGCGCCGCCGCTGAAGATAAGCTGCGTGCTTTGACCGACGGCATCTTCTACGCTCCAGTGGATTATGTCTTTGCCGTGCGCCGTGTGCTGCGGAAACTCAAGCCCTCGGTCGTAATCGTGGCCGAAACCGAGATCTGGCCAAACCTGTTTCGCGAGACCCGCCGGACCGGTGCGAGCCTCACCATGGTCAACGGCCGCATCTCCGACCGGGCTTACCCGCGCTACCTTCCGTTCCGTCGCTTCTTCTCGGCCGTCCTGCCGCACGCCGATTCCATTCTGGTACAGTCCGATGCCATCCGCGAACGCTTCGTGACCCTCGGTGCTCCACCCGAGCGCACGCGCGTCACCGGTAATTTCAAGTACGATTTCGAGGCTCGCGCCGCCGGCCCCGGCTCGCCCATCATCGAATGGATTTCCCGTGGCGGTCCCGGCAAAGTCTGGATCGCGGCCAGCACCATGCCTCCGATCGACGCTGGTGATCTCGACGAAGACGATGCCGTCCTCGCCGCCTACCAGGAACTCGCCGCCCGTCACCCGGACCTTTTGCTGCTGCTCGTCCCGCGCAAGCCCGAGCGCTTCGATCTCGCCGCGCGGAAACTCGAAGCCGCGCGCATTCCGTACACTCGCCGCACGGCCCTCGACGGGCGGGCTCCCGCGCGTCCGTGCGTCCTGCTGCTCGATACCATCGGTGAACTGAGCGGACTGTTTCCGGCCGCGGACGTGGTCTTCATGGGGGGCTCGCTGGCGCGCCGCGGCGGCCATAATCCGCTCGAGCCGGCCCTTTTCGCCCGGCCCATCGTCACCGGCCCGCACATGGAAAACTTCCAGGCGATCGACGATCAGTTCCGCGCGGCCGGCGCTTCGGTGCGGATCGAGGGCCCCTCCGAACTGGCAGCCGCGGTCGACCGCCTGTTGTCCGATCCGCCGGCCGCCGCCGCAATCGGCCGACGCGCGCTCGCCTGCGCCGAAGAGCGCCGCGGAGCCACAGGGCGCGCAGTGGAAGAGATCCGCAAGCTCCACTCCTCGCGCATTCCCCTCTATCGTCCCGCCATGCCCTGGTACGGCGTGGCCCGGGTGCTCTCGCGGATCTGGCTGGCAGGCTCCGAGCGCAAACAACGAGACGGCGTAAAGGTCCGGCGCAAACTCGAGGCGGCCGTCATTTCCGTCGGCAACCTCACGATGGGCGGCACCGGCAAGACTCCCTGCGTTCTTCGGCTGGCCGAACTGGCGGTGAAGCAAGGATTTCGGCCGGGCATCCTGACCCGCGGCTACGGTCGCGGCACGCTCGAAAAGAATCTCGTGCTGCCGGCCGGCGCCTCTGTAAGGCCCGAGCTCTCGGGCGACGAGCCCCAGATCTTCGTGCGCTCCGGCGTGGCCGCCGTCGGCATCGGAGCCGACCGCTATGCCAGCGGCAAACTGCTGATCGAAAAATTCGGCGTCGACCTGTTAGTACTCGACGACGGTTTCCAGCACTGGAAACTGGCGCGCGATCTCGACGTAGTCCTGATCGACGCACTCAACCCATTCTCGGGCGGCCTGTTTCCGCTCGGCCGCCTGCGCGAACCGGTCGAGGGACTCTGGCGCGCCGGCATCATTCTGATCACCCGCAGCCGTTTTTCGGACCTTGCGCCGGCGATCGAACAACTGGCCGCGCGGTGGAATCCGAAGGCGCCGGTTTTCCGCGCGGGGGTCGAGCCGCTCGCCTGGGTAGACCACCGGTCCGGCCAGAAATATGCCCCGGACCGGCCGCCTTTCGGACGTGCTGGAGCCTTCTGCGGGCTCGGCAATCCCCAAGCGTTCCGCAAAACCCTGCTCGAACTCGGCGTGACACCGGTGGAGTGGATCGAGTTTCAGGACCATCATCGCTACCGCGTCCACGAACTGCGCCGCATCGCGCGCAGCATGCACGCAGCCGGCGCGGACGCCCTGGTGACTACCGAGAAGGACGCGGTCAACCTGTGCGATGCCTGCGACGACCTATGCGCGCCGCTACCGATCTACTGGCTGCAAATCGGCATGCACATCGACCGCGAAGAAGAATTCGTGCGGGAGATCGAGGCCAGAATCGGGCGGGGAAAACCGGGCAGGCCCGGAGGCCTGCCCCACTAACTAGAAGTTCACGATCGAGGCGAAACCGGCCGGGTCGAGGCTCGCCCCGCCAACCAGCACGCCGTCGATTTCCGGCTGCGCCATCAGGGTCTTGACGTTGTCCGGCTTCACACTGCCGCCGTACAGAATGCGCATGGCGTCGCCTGCTTCCTTGCCGAACTTCGCATTCACCTGCGCGCGGATCGCGCGATGCGCGTCGGCGGCGATCTCCGGCGTCGCGGTCTTACCGGTGCCGATCGCCCATACCGGCTCGTAGGCGATCACGATCTTCGCAAACTGCTGCGGCGTAAGCCCGGCGATGCCCTTTTCGAACTGACTCACCAGCACCGCTTCGGTCTTGCCGGCTTCGCGGTCCTGCAGGAGCTCGCCCACGCAGACGATGGGGGTCAGGCCGAATTCGAGCGCGGCCAGCGTGCGCTTCAGCACGGTCTCATCGGTCTCGCAGAAATACTGACGGCGTTCGCTATGCCCGACAATCGCGTGCGACACTCCCACGGCGTTGAGCATCGGCCCGGAGATCTCGCCGGTGAAGGCGCCTTCCTTGGCCCATGCAATGTTCTGCGAACCGACGTGGATGCGGCTGCCCTTAACGGCACCGACGGCCGCGGCAAGGTTCGTGAAAGGAGGACAGATCACGATCTCGCAATGCTCGGACTTCTCGACCAGCGGCCGGAATTTCTCGAAGAATGCGGTAGTTTCCGCGGGCGTCTTGTACATCTTCCAATTGCCCGCCATCACAGGTTTTCTCATAAGATTTGCGGTAAGAAACTGGTGCCTTGCGCAATAGCGGCGTCGAAATTCGCCGCCACGGTCTGGCCGATATCGGAGAGCGTCGCGCGCACCCCGAGGTTAACGTTGGGCCGCGCGCGCGGTCCGGAGACCACCAGCGGAACGTATTCACGCGTGTGGTCGGTGCCGGGAACACAAGGGTCGCAGCCGTGGTCCGCGGTGAAGATCGCCAGATCGCCCGGTGAGAGCGCGGCCTCGAATTGCGGCAGCCACGTATCGAACTCTTCAAGCGCGGAGCCGTACCCTTCGATGTTGTTGCGGTGCCCGTATTGCTGGTCGAAATCCACCAGGTTGACGAAGATCAGGCCTTTCGGAGTTGCCTGCATGGCCTCGAGCGTCTTCGCCATGCCGTCGGTATTATTCCTGGTCTTTTCCGATTCCTCGATGCCGCGCCCCAGGAAGACGTCGAAGATTTTGCCGACGCTGTGTACCTCGACGCCGCGGCTCTCCAGTTGATCGAGCAGCATGCCCTTGGGTGGAGGCACGGCGTAATCATGCCGGTTGGCGGTCCGCGTGAAATTCCCCGGCGAACCTACGAACGGCCGCGCGATTACCCGCCCCACTTCGTGCGGACCGCGCAGGATCTCGCGTGCAATTTCGCAGATCCGGTAGAGCTCCCAGAGGGGGATCACTTCTTCGTGCGCTGCCACCTGAAAGACGCTGTCGGCCGAGGTGTAAACGATGGGCGACCCGGTGAGCATGTGTTCCGCGCCGAGCTCCTGAATAATCTCCGTGCCCGAGGCCGCTTTGTTGCCGAGCGATTTGCGGGCAATCCGGCGCTCGAATTCGCTCATGATCTCCGGCGGAAAGCCGTTCGGGTAGAGTGGAAACGGCTTCGAAAGGTGGATCCCGACCATCTCCCAATGGCCCGTGGTGGTGTCTTTGCCGGGCGAAGCTAGCGTGCACTTTCCGTAAGAGCCGGCCGGAGATGCAGCCGCGGGAATGCCTTCGAGCGGTTTGATGTTGCCGAGCCCCAGGCGCGCGAGGTTGGGGAGCCGCAGCCCCCGCAGACGCGCGATGTTGCCGAGCGTATCGGCGCCCGGAGGATCGCCGAAACTGGCCGCGTCCGGCATGGCGCCGATCCCTACGCTATCCAGCACGATCCAGATGATTCGATCGAACACAAACCTCGACTGTAACATGCGGTGGGGCAGGCCTCCCGGCCTGCCCTTTGCCCTACCAGCGTAGCGGGAGATGCACTTCCCAGCGGTCGTTGGAGGCCATCATGTCGCCCCAGGTCACCGTGCTCTGGCGGTAGGCAGCCGTTCGGCCCAGGATCGCGGTCAGATTGCTCTCCACGGCCACCGGTGCGTTATTGATCGGCTTGCCGCCGCGAACGGCATCCACGAACGTCTTGATATTCGTCACGCAGCCGCCGGTGAAGGTATCGTCCTTCTCCGCTCCGGTCCAGACCTTGTCCTTGTGCTCGCTGAGGATCCGGACCAGTCCGCCGTAATGCGTATCGGCGGTTCCGTTGACGCCCACGCACCGGACGCACAGGTCGCTGAACGCGCCGTTGAGCTGATGCGAGCTGAAGCTGGCATGCACGCCGCCCGGATACCAGTAGGTCACGGCGAAATGGTCATAGGCGTCGCCGAGCGTGTTACTGGTGCCGGTCCAATCGGTACGTCCGCCCGAGCCCGCGGCGCGCTCCGGATGAGCGCCCAGATACCAGTTGGCCATGTCGATCACGTGGATGTTCTGCTCCACGATGATGTCGCCGCTCAGCTTGCGGTCCCCGAACCACACCATCATGCGGCGCAGACCGGCGTCGAGCGACGGGTCGGGATCTTTCCACGGCCGCCCCGCGTAGTAGAAGACCTGCGCCAGCGCTATCTTGCCGATATCGCCGCGGCGCATGCGCTCCACCGCCTCCTGAAACACCGGACGCGCCCGGCTCTGGAAGTCCACCCAGAAGCTCAGGTGCTTGCTCCCGGCCTTGCGCCCTGTGGCGAGGAAGTCCTTGCTCGAAGGCACATCCACGGCGATAGGCTTGGCGCAGTAGACATGCTTGCCTGCTTCCACTGCCGCCGCGGCCACAGCCGGATGGTAGTAAGTCGGAGTCATGATGACCACCGCATCCACGTGCGATTCGGCCAGTTCGCGCGCGGCGTCGGGCCCGTAGTAGGCGCGGCCCGGTTCCACCTGCAGCTTATTCCGCGTCGATTCCAGACGCGACTTGATGACATCCGCCGCCGCCACGAAGCGCGCGCCCGAATGTTCGATGAAGAGCGGCGCGATCCAGTTGCCCCGGCCGCCGCAGCCGACCAGCCCGAGTTCCACCGTGGAGTTCGCTTGCGAGCCGAACACGGTTTCCGGCCGGAGAAGAAGTACGGAGCCCGCGGTTTTCAACAGGTCGCGGCGTTCGATGCCATCGCTCGTCATAGAGGACATTTCAATTCTTCTTACCTCCGAGGATTCCCTTCAGCAGACTTCCCGCCGCTTTCATGCCGACATCTTTCGCTTTGCCGGCGACCGCGGCCTTCATGTCGGGCCGGAAGACCGGGTCGGCACACGTCCCGGTCACCAGGAACGGAATGTTCTCGTTGGCTACCAGCGCCAGCGCGCCCGATGTGTGCAGCTTCGCGCTCATCTTGAAATCGAGCGCGTTCGACGGGCTGATGCCGCCGGTGCCCGCCAGCTCCCCGATCGACGGCACGTTGAGCTGGATCTGTTGCGCATCGATGGCGCCGCCCGCCATCCGCAGCGTGGCGCTGAGTGTCTGGATCTGGGTATCGGGGCTTTGCTTCATGCCGGCGAGCTTCTGGATCACCGCCATCTTCTGCCCCAGATTGAAATTCGCGAGCGTGGTCTGATTCAGCGCCACCGAGCCGGCGGTGACCAGTTGATCCGCGGGGCCTTCGATGGTGACGTGCACATCGGCCGTTCCGCCCTGGAGCGACGATCCAGCGGGCAGCGTGATGCCGAGCGCGGGCAGCATGGCAGCCAGTTCCGGAACCGGCATCGAGGGTCCGGCCAGCGCCAGGTGCAGTACGGGGGCCGCTCCCTGGTCCGCATAAGTGCCCGTAAGGTGCGCCACGGCGCCGCCGATATGAATATCGCCGCGGCTCACGCGCCCGGCGCGGGTCTTCAGATCGTGACTGGCGGCAAAGTCGAGCTCCAGGTTCCGCGACGCCGGAGTGCCCTTCGGGGAAAGCTTTAATTTTTCGGCCGTCACCTTGCCATTGACGCCGGCGCTTCTACCGTCCGATTGCGCGCTGCCGTCGAAGGAGACCAGTCCGCTCATGCCGGGCATGAACTCGGTCCACCCCGATCCGGCAAGGTTGAATTGCGTCACCTTCAGGCTGGCCTGGACCGGCGTAGCGTCCATGTCCGCGCTGCCGAGCGGTCCCGCCTGGCCTTTGAGATCGATCTCACCGCCGCCCGCGACCTTTGCGGTCAAGGTGAACGGAAAGGCGGTAGCGGCCGAAAAGTCGTGTACTTCGGCATCCAACGGGTCGAGCACCAGCGGTTTCGAGCGGCCCGCCTTGGCCATCTCGAAGTGGCCTTTCGAAAGGCGGATCAACTTCACCGCCATCGACATGCTCTTGCCCGCCTCCGCCGGCGCTGCGGGAGGCTTCGGGCTTGTGCTCGCCGCTCCCAGCTTCGAGAAGTTCCAGTCGCCCGAGGCCGATTGGATCAGTTGCACGCGCGGCTCGTCGATCACGATCCCGGTGACGTTGAGCTGCCGGGAGGTGATCAGCGGCCATAGTTCCACTTCTACCTTCAGCGACTTGGCTTCGACAAACGGCGTCTTGCCGTAGGCCGGGTCTTCGGCGATTGAGAGATCCGATGCGGCAACCCCGCCCGAGAAGAGCGAAAGTTTGAGATCGCCCACATGCACTTCGCGGCCCAGCGCCTGGCTGAGTTTCGTTTCGAGCATCGGGCGGAATCGATTGGCATCGATCAGGAAAGGAAGAGCCAGCGCTGCGATCACCACGAGCGCAAGCGCGGCCAGTGCCACTATCATCAGGCGTCTCATGTTCCTTCGAGTGTACAACCGGGCACAGTCGTTCGGGCCGCCGGTCTACCGCCTCTGCTGTAATGAAGGGGGCCATGAGATGGACGGTGGACCTGCTTCTCTTCACGTGGACCGCCGGCATGCTGGACGGCCTGAGCTACCTGCGCGGGCACGTCTTCACCGCCAACATGACCGGCAACACGGTCCTGCTCGGGCTCAATCTGGTGCAAGGGCACTTCGGGCCGTTTCGACACAATCTCACGGCGCTTTGCGGATTTGCCGCCGGCTGCCTGGTCGCCGCCCTGATCTTCGACCAGAGTGCGCCACCGCGTACGGCGCGGAATCTCGTGCTGGCGGCACGGATCGAGCTTCCGCTGCTGGTGGCATTCGCGGGGCTCTGGCTGACCAGCGGTCAGGCTGACTCACTCGGCTACGCCACCATCGCGCTCGCCGCGGCCGCGCTGGGAATCCAAAGCGTCGCTGTGCGCCGCATGCAGATCAACGGCATTAGCACTACGTTCATCACCGGGACCATTACGGAGACGGCGGTCGAAATCACGCGCGTTCTGCGCGCACGCATCCGGACGGGCGGCTGGCCGCCGCGCTCATCGACAGCCGCGGTTTTTCTCATACTGCTGGGCATCTATCTGGTCGCCGCGATCACGGCGGGATATCTCGCGCTCCATTGGGCGACCGGCGCCGCCATCCTCTGCCTGCCTGCGCCCATTGTCGTGATGGTCCGGCCGCGCTAAACGGGCAGGCTTCCGCTATCCTGGGAGACTGAATGAAACGGTCGCGCAATCTTCTGGCCGCGGGGCTGGCGGTTTTGCTGGCCGCGTGCATCGCCGGTTATTTCGTTACCGCGGAGCCGGGCACTCCGAAGGCGACTGACCCGGGGAAAGCCGCGAGCCGGCAATCGCTGGTGGATCAGCGCCTGATGCAGACGGCGAACGCGGCCGCCGCCCTGGCCGGAACTGCCGAAGAGCGCGAGCTCTCGCGCGAGTCTCTGCGGCTTGCCGATCATGAGCTCGACCAGGCCTTCGCCACCGCCCTGCGCGAGGCCGCCGAGTCCACACCTCCGCCATCCGCGGCTACGGCCAAATTTACCGAGCGCATCGCGCAGATCAAGACCAGGATCGCCGGCGAGCAGCAGCGCATCACGAAGCTGACGGCACAGGCCGCGACGAGCGACGAAGCCGCCGGCCGCCTGGAACTGGCAAAAGCGCAACTGGCGCTCGATCAGGACGACCTGGCGGACGCCCAGCAGGACCTGGCACGCGAGGGCGGCGATCGTCGCGCCCTGCTCCAGCGGGCGTTAAACGAGCACGAATCCGCGCAGCATGCCACCGCCTCGCCGGCAGCCGCGAATTCCGCGCCGCTCGACGGCACGCTGGCGCGCGCCCTGGCGGTGTGGCTCGACCTCGGGACGCGCGACCGCGCGTTGTTGACCGCACGCCAGCAGGCTACGGTGCGGGCCGATGCGCTCAGTCACACCCACGACGCCCTGGAAGCGCTCGCCAACCATCAGGCGGCTCCCGCGACGCAAGAGGACGATTCCGCCGATGAGGAAGAGGATACTGCCGCTGTGATCGCGCGCCTGCGCACTCTTTCCGATCAGCGCAAGACCCTCGCCGAACTCGATCAGCGCATCCAGGACTGCCGTGACCTGGCGGACGTCTACGGCCGCTGGAGCGCTTCGGTGGAAACCCGCCGCCGCGGCGTGTTGCATGAACTGCTGCGTTCGCTCGCCGGTATCCTCGCGATTCTCTTGACCGTGGTGTTGGTTTTGCGCGTCATCCATCACGCCTTCTCCGGGCAGGAAGACCGCCGCCGCATGTACCAAATGCGTCGCATCGGCACGATCTGCGCGCAGATCGCGGGAGCGGCAGCCGTGCTGCTCATCGTCTTCGGTCCGCCCACGCAGCTTTCCACGATGATCGGGCTGATGACCGCCGGGCTGACGGTGGTGCTGAAGGATTTCATCGTGGCCTTCTTCGGCTGGTTTGTGCTGATGGGGCGCAACGGCGTCCGCATCGGCGATTGGGTGGAGATTAACGGTGTGGGCGGCGAAGTGATCGAGATCGGGCTGCTCAAGACCGTCCTGCTCGAGATGGGCAACTGGACCAACACCGGCCACCCCACCGGGCGGCGCGTGGGGTTCATGAACGGCTACGCCATCGAAGGCCATTACTTCAATTTCTCGACCGCGGGGCAGTGGCTGTGGGACGAGATTGTCGTCACGGTGCCCGCCGGTGGCGACCCCTATCGCGTTGCCGAAGAGATCCGCCGGATTGTGGAGCGCGAGACGGCTGCCGATGCGGCCGAAGCCTCGCGCGAGTGGGAGCGCGTCACCCACAGTTACGGCGCACGGGCACTTTCGGCGGAGCCGGCATCCAACCTGCGGCCCGGAGTGAACGGACTGGAAGTGGCGGTCCGCTACATCACACGCGCGCCGCAACGCTATGAAGTCAAGTCGCGGCTATTCCAGGCGATCGTCCCGCTGCTGCACGAAACCGCCAAGGCGTAAGGCCCGCAAAGCGAATACAATCGTTGGTCGCGGAACCTCCGCAGGGACCTGAGGAGAGGAATGCACATTCGAAGTATCGCCGCGAGCACTGCTCGCCGCGTCGCGTGGATGGCTCTGGCCGCTGTGCCCTTTTCGTTTGGAGCGGAACCGGTCCGTCTCGCTCCGGAGAAGATGCCTCGCGTGGGCACAGTCGACCCGCGGTTTCAATCGTTCAACATCGAAATGGTCGAAGTGACCGGCGGTCGCTTTTGGGCGCCGTACCGGAAGTCGGCCGAGGCAGAGCCGCCGAAGCCCTCCGGAGCGGGTTCCGGACCGGCGGGCCTCGACCCCAGCTTGTTCCGATACCGCCCGCCGGTCGATCTCGCGAAACCGCGTCTGCGCAAACTTGCCGCCGCCCTCGGGCCTTCCTACATGCGCGTCAGCGGGACCTGGGCCAATTCGGCATATTTCTACGACTCCGACGGCCCGCCGCCTGCCACGCCGCCTCCCGGATTCGGCGCGGTATTGACCCGGCAGGAGTGGAAGGGAGTCATCGAGTTTTCGCGCGCCGTCGATGCGAAGATCGTCACTTCATTCGCCGTGAGTGCGGGGGTGCGTGACGCCGCGGGCGTCTGGACCCCGGAACAGGCGCAAAAGCTGTTGTCCTATACGAAGTCCCTGGGAGGAAGCATCGCCGCGGCGGAGCTCTTCAACGAACCGAACATTGCCGCGATGGGCGGCGCGCCGAAAAGCTACGACGCCGCGGCCTATGGCCGGGATTTCGCCGCGTTCCTCGCCTTTGCCAGAAAGAGCGCGCCGGGCATGCTCATCCTTGGACCGGGGTCGGTCGGCGAAGGCGGGTTGATGGCTACGTTTTCAGGGCTCAAATCGGAGGACATGCTCGCCGCGGCCGGCCGCGGCATCGACGCATTCTCCTATCACCATTACGGTGCCGTGTCGAAGCGCTGCGCCGGCATGGGCGGGGTGGGGCAGACTACTCCCGAGGCTGCGCTGTCGGAGGATTGGCTGTCGCGCACCGCGCGCGACGCCGCGTTCTACGCTGCACTACGGGACCGTTTCGAACCGGGCAAGCCGCTCTGGCTCACGGAAACCGGTGAAGCCGCCTGCGGCGGAAATCCCTGGGCCTCGACATTTCTCGACAGCTTCCGCTACCTGGACCAGTTGGGCCGGCTGGCGAAACTCGGCGTGCAGGTGGTGGCTCACAATACCCTCGCCGCCAGCGATTACGCGCTGATCGATGAGGAGACTCTGGAGCCGCGCCCAAATTATTGGTCGGCTCTTTTGTGGCGCAGACTGATGGGCAGAACCGTGCTCGACGCCGGAGCCTCGCCGGCGCCTGTTGTCCATCTGTACGCGCACTGCTTGCGCGATCACTCCGGCGGAGTAGCGGTCTTGGCTTTGAATACCGATCGGGACCAGCCGCACGTCATCGAAATCCCCGCGGCTTCGAAGCGCTATACCCTGACGGCTAACGAGTTGGCCGGAACCAAGGTCCAGCTAAACGGGACTGACCTGGCGCTTGGTGACGGGGACGCATTACCGTCGCTCGAAGGCCTGCCCATCCCGGCGGGTGCCATTCAGCTTCCGCCTGCCAGTATCACGTTCCTGGCGATCCCCGGCGCCCGGAATGCCGGTTGCCGCGCGCGCTGACCGGCTGTGCGAAAGGCCCCATATCCGCGTCGCGGGTCTTGGGGTGGACGTGCCAACATGAGGAGATGATCGACCAGGCATTGGCCACAACGTGTTGTGTCGTTGGAGGCGGTCCGGCAGGAGTCATGCTGGGTTACTTGCTTGCTCGTGCAGGCGTGCCGGTGGTGGTCCTCGAAAAGCACAACGACTTCTTCCGCGATTTCCGCGGCGACACCGTGCATCCGTCGACACTCGAGGTCCTCTACGAACTGGGCCTTCTGGATGATTTTCTGAAGATCCCGCATCAGGAAGTTCAATCCGTCGGCGGGGTCTACGGAGATTTCGCGTTTCAGGCCGCCGATTTCCGGCACGTGCCCGCCCACTCGAAATTCGTCGCGTTCATGCCCCAGTGGGACTTTCTCCGCTTCCTCTCCGATCGCGCGAAGGCCTTCAACGCATTCGATCTACGCATGCAACACGAGGCGATCGGCCTGATCCACGAAGACGGCCGGATCGCCGGTGTGGTGGCGCGCGGCCCGGAGGGCGCCGCGGTGAACATCCGCGCGGATCTCGTGGTGGGCTGCGACGGGCGCCACTCGGTCGTGCGGCGAGCCGGCGGATTGGAACTCGTGGAATTCGGAGTGCCCATCGATGTCCTTTGGTTCCGTGTGCGCCGTGAGCCGGGCGATCCCAATGAACTGCTCGGGACCATCAATTACGGGAAAGCGCTCATCCTCATCAATCGCAACGAATATTTCCAGGCGGGAATGATCGTCCGCAAAGGTTCGTACGAAGAGATCCGGAGCCGCGGCCTCGATTCGTTCCGCGAAAGCATCGCGCAACTCGCGCCGTATCTCGGTGGACGCCTCGAAGAACTCAAGGGCTGGGACCAGGTCAGGCTGCTCACGGTGCAGATCAACCGTCTCCGGCGCTGGCACGCGCCTGGAGTATTGTGCATCGGGGACGCAGCCCACGCCATGTCGCCCGCTGGGGGCGTCGGCATCAATCTCGCGATTCAGGACGCCGTCGCGAGCGCCAATCTGCTGGCGGGCCCGCTTCTGCGGGGAGCCATCACGGAGGCGGCGCTAGCTGCCGTTCAGAGGCGCCGCGAGTTGCCCGCGCGCGTGACCCAGGCTGTACAGGTCCAGGTGCACAAGGCATTTGCCTACGTTTTCGAGAACGCTGGACCGCTCCGCGCCCCTCGAGCCTTGCGGGTGGTTTCCCAACTTCCCGGCGTGCATCGGTTGCTGGGCTACATGGTGGGAATTGGCGTGCGGCCCGAGCACGTCCAGCCATCGCCGTCCGAGCGGCCTGCTTCCGCGGTGGTCATCGGCACGGCCGTCGGCAAGGCTCTCGGAGCCTTGGTGCTGGGTGTTCGATGGATTAGCCGGCAGGCTGCTGCTGGGTCATGCAGTGCAGAGCGCCCAGCCCCCAGATCAGTTCCGTACAGTTGATGCCGGTCACGGTGCGATCGGGGAAGCAGCGCGCGAGCGTGTTTAAGGCGATGCGATCATTCGGGTCGTTGAACGTCGGTACCAATACCAGGCCGTTGGCGATGTAGAAATTCGCGTAGCTCGCCGGCAGCCGCTGTCCGGCAAAAACCAGCGGCTGCGGCATCGGCAGCTTCACCACCCGCAGACCTGCTGCGCGAAGGATCGCGGCGTTCTCGCGCAGTGGCTCGTAGTTCGGGTCGGAGCGGTCGGATTCGGACGCGAGCACCACGGTATCGGCCGAGACGAAGCGCGCGAGGTCGTCCACGTGGCCGTGGGTGTCGTCGCCCGTGATGCCGTTGCGCAGCCAGACTACCTTTCTGACGCCCAGGTAATCGCGCCAGTGACGTTCGATCTCGGCGCGCTTCATGCCGGGGTTGCGCGCCTGCACCGGGCTCAACAGGCACTCTTCGGTGGTGAGCAGCAGGCCGTCGCCGTTGACATCGATGCTGCCGCCTTCGAGCACCATATCCACCTGCCACACCGGCCGCTTCACCTGGAGCGCCACGAAATCGGGCACCTGCGCGTCGAGCTCGAAATCCGAATACTTGGCCCAGGCGTTGAAGCGCCACCAGGTGAGCGCCGTCTCGCCTTTGCGATTGCGAATGAAGATGGGGCCGGTGTCGCGCGTCCACACGCGGTTGGTCTTCAGGTGGAAGAATTCCACCGCGTCCATGTTGGCGCCGGCCTTCCGCAGAATGGTGCGCGCCTGCCGTTCGAGCGCCTCGCCTTCGATGAGGATCCGGACGCGCTCCACCGCGCTCAGTTTGCGCACGATTTCGCCGTAGACCCACGGGATGGGCGCAAAGCGGCCCGGCCAGTCTTCGCGATTATGCGGCCACGCGATCCAGGTGGCCTCATGCGGCTCCCACTCGGCCGGCATGCGGAAGCCGAGGGCCCGCGGCGTGCCGGATTTCAATCGATCACCCGGTTGACGATGGGCGCGTACGCGTCGATGCGGCGGTCCCGCAGGAACGGCCAGTTGCGGCGGACGTCTTCGATGCGGCGCGGGTCGCACTCCACGATCAGGGTCTCTTCGCGATCGACCGAGCCCTCGGCCAGCACCACGCCGAATGGATCGGCAACGAACGACTGGCCCCAGAATTCCAGACCCTGCTCCGGAGGCCCCTCGTAGCCTACGCGATTCGTCACCGCCACGTAGAGGCCATTGGCGATGGCGTGTGCGCGCTGAATCGTGCGCCAGGCATCGTGCTGCACCACGCCAAACTCCGCCTTCTCGGAAGGATGCCACCCGATGGCGGTCGGATAGAACAGCACCTGGGCGCCCCCGAGCGCCGCGAGGCGAGCGGCCTCGGGATACCACTGGTCCCAGCAGACCAGCGCGGCCACGCGTGCGTAGCGCGTGTCGAAGCAGCGGAATCCCAGGTCGCCCGGCGTGAAGTAATACTTCTCGAAGTAGAGCGGGTCTTCGGGAATGTGCATCTTGCGATACATGCCGAGCAGAGTGCCGTCGGCATCGATCACCAGCGCCGTATTGTGATAGACGCCCGCCGTCCGCCGCTCGAAGATCGAGCCGATGATCACCACACCAAGGTCTTTCGCCAGGCGCGTGAACGATTCGCTGGTGGGGCCGGGCACCGGTTCGGCGAGGTCGAACAGTTCGGCTTTTTCCTCGCGGCAGAAATACTGCGAGCGGAACAGTTCCTGCACGCTGATGATCTGGGCCCCGCGTCCGGCCGCTTCACGGATGCGCCACCCGGCCTTGGCGAGATTTTCGTTGGGGTCCTTCGAGCAGGACATCTGGATGAGTCCCACGCGGAACTTGGAACGGTGCACAGAACTATTGTAGCGGCGTATCATTACGTTTGACCTACAAGGCGCTGGTACTGTTCGATATCGATGGCACCCTGGTGCGCCGCGCGGGTCCGCACCACCGCGAAGCGTTGGTCTACGGCGTGCGAAAAATAACCGGCCTCGAGACCACCACCGAAGGCATTCCCGTGCAGGGGATGCTCGACCCCGACATCCTGACCATCATGCTGCGGCGGGCGGGTGCATCGCGAGCCCTGGTCCGCGAGGCCATGCCGGAGATCTGCCGCGCGGCGGAACGCTTCTACCTACGGGTCTGTCCGGCGCTTCATGACAAGCATTGTCCGGGCGTCGCGCCGGTGCTCGAAAAGCTCACCCGCCGCGGCGCGCTGCTGGCCCTCGTCACCGGTAATCTGACGCGCATCGGCTGGCGCAAGCTCGATCGCGCCGGCCTCAAGCAATATTTTCGCTTCGGGGCGTTCGGCGAAATGGCAGCCAACCGTGCCGGCCTGGCTCGCCTGGCGATCCGGGAAGCCCGCCGCCAGGGCTGGATCGAGCGCCGCGCGCCGATTTCGCTGGTGGGCGACGCGCCGGCGGATATCCAGGCCGCCCGCGCCAATCGCATCCGCTCGATCTCGGTCCAGACCGGCATTACCCCGGTCGAGGAACTCGTGGCGGAGGCGCCCGACGTCCTGCTACCCGATTTACGCGCCTTGCGGCTCCGCATGGTCGAGACAACAGGACCGGTATAGGGTACTAGCCCGATTGCTCCCTCCAAAAAGCCTTATCTTGTGACAACATAGAACGACGGGTCATGTTTATGTTCCGGGCACTCGTTGTTCTTCTGATGGTCGTCTCAGCCTCCCAGGCCCAGCAATACCTGATGTCTACGCTGGCCGGCGGCTTGCCCCCTCTGACACCGGCCGCGGCGACCGGAGTCTCCATCGGCGACCCGCCCCGAGTGGCCACCGATTCCACCGGAAATCTCTATTTCGGCAGCCAGCATTCGATCTTTAAGGTGGATACCAGCGGCACCCTCACCCGCATCGCCGGAACGGGACGCACCGGCCTCACCGGCGACGGCGGACCGGCCCTGAACGCGCAGTTACAGTTTCCCGATGCCATCGCTTTCGATGCCGCGGGGAACCTGTACTTCACGGAGCGTGATGCCAACCTGATCCGGCGCATCTCCGCCCCCGGGATCATCACCACCTTCGCGGGAACGGGTGCGGCAGGGTACACGGGCGATGGCGGTCCGGCGCTCTCCGCCCAATTCAACGGCCCGACCGGCCTGACGGTGGACAAGGCCGGCAACCTCTACGTGGCCGATACCGGCAATAGTGTGATCCGCCGCATCGCGCCCGACGGCACTGTGACGAAGGTGGCCGGCAACGGGGCCCCGGGGTTTGGGGGCGACGGCGCTCCCGCGGTCCGTGCCGACCTGAACGCGCCGCAAGGTGTCGCGGTGGACGCCGCCGGCAACGTGTACATCGCGGACACGTTCAACAACCGTGTCCGCATAGTGGCGCCCGATGGCACGATCAGTACCTTCGCCGCCAACGGGTACCCCGGCTTTTCGGGCGACGGTATGGCCGCCACGGGCACGACGCTGTTCTTCCCCACTGACGTTGCTGTGGACGCCGCGGGCAGTGTGTACATCGCGGATCTCGGCAACAGCCGCATCCGCAAGGTATCGGGCGGCATCATCAATACGATTGCCGGCGGCACGGCGCTCGCGCCGATTACCGATGGTGTCTCCGCCACGTCGATCCGGCTGAACGGTCCGACGGGTGTCACCGTGGACGGCTTCGGCAATGTCTACTTCGCAGAAGGTTCCGTGGGTTCCGGCTCCGGCCTGACGGTCGGCGATTATCGCGTTTGGCGGGTATCCCCCTCTGGTACGCTGACTGCCGCCGCCGGCAACGGATTGCAGAGCTTTTCCGGCGACGCGGGAGCGGCCTCGCGTGCGCAACTCAATTCGCCCCTCGGCATGGCGATGGACGCGTCGGGCAATCTCTACTTCGCCGACACGGCCAACCATCGCATCCGGCGGATCTCGCCGGGAGGCACGATCACGACCGTCGCCGGCAACGCCCTGCCCGGATTCTCGGGCGATGGCGGCCCGGCCACACTCGCCGAACTCGATACCCCCACCGGGGTGGCGGTGGATGCCGGCGGCAACCTGTACATCGCCGATTCGGCCAACAACCGGGTGCGTCGCGTGGGCACCGATGGCACCGTCTCCACGATTGTGGGCAACGGCAATGCGGCCCTGTTCGGTGACGGAGGCCCGGCGCTCGCCGCCGCGCTCAACGGCCCGCAGGGGGTAGCGGTGGATGGAAGCGGCAACCTCTACATCGCCGATACATTGAATCACTCCGTCCGCAGAGTCGACACCAGCGGCCAGATCTCGACAGCGGTGCCTTCGCTGGTCGCGCCGCGCGCGGTGGCGGTTACCCCGAGCGGTGTGCTCTATGTGGCAGACGCCGGGATCCGGATGGTCAGCAAGGGTAGCAGCGGAATCCTCGCCGGCAGCGACTCCACGACGCCTCAGGGAGTGACGGTCGATGCGGCGGGCAATGTCTACTACACGGCCGGCAATCAGGTGCGGCGCGTCTCCGCCACCGGCACAGTGTCCGTCGTGGCCGGCACCGGAGCGTGCTGCTATGCAGGCGATGGCGGGGCGGCATCGGCGGCGCTGTTGAATCAGCCTTCGGGCGTGGCTGTGGATGCGGCCGGCAACGTCTACATCGCGGATACCGGAAACAACGCCATCCGCGCGGCCTACGCGAGTTCCGCCGGGACCTTCATCCGCAGCGTGACCAACGGCGCGAGCAACCTTTCAGGCGCCCTGGCCCCCGGCGAGGTCGTGACCATTTATGGCGCGGCACTCGGGCCGGCGCAGTTGACGCAATTCACGGCCGTCGCCGGAGTCGTACCCAAGATGCTGGCGGGGACTACGGTTCTGTTCAACGGCATGGCGGGTCCGGTGCTCTACACAGAAGCGGGACAGGTCGCTGCGGTGGTGCCCTATGGCGTCACCGGTTCGCAGGCGTCGATCGTCGTGCAGTACGGAGGCCAGGCGACGCCGGCGTTTCCGTTGCCGCTTGCCGCATCGGCGCCGGGTCTGTTTTCGGCCGATTCGTCAGGCACCGGACAGGCACTGGCCATCAACGCGGATGGCACGGCGAACAGCACGGCTCATCCGGCCGCCCCGGGGTCGGTCATCACGCTCTTTGCCACGGGCGAAGGCCAGACCAGTCCGGCGGGCGTCGATGGCCTGCTGGCCGTGGCGCCTCTCGCGCATCCGGCGCAGCCGCTGGCCGTATGGATCGGCGGACAGCCGGCCCAGGTGCCGTTTGCGGGCGGCGCGGCGGGTGAAGTGGCAGGCGTGATGCGCGTGGATGTGCAGGTTCCGGCCGGACTCTCGGGCACGGTGCCGGTAGTGCTCCTGGTGGGATACGGCACGAGCCCCGCGCTCACCATCGCGGTCGGCCAGTAAGGCGGCAGGGCGACTACGGGTGGTAGTAACCCTTCGCCTGCCGCTACAATAAATAGTTTTTCTCCAGAGCTAACCTCTATGCGAACGATTCTCTTGCTTGTCTTCAGCGCCGGAGCCATGGCGCAGGCCCTCGATCCCGCGGCCCTCAATGGTTTGGAGTGGCGCAGCCTCGGGCCCGGGTCCATGGGCGGGCGCATCTCCGCGATCGAAGGCCTGGCGGGAAATCCACGCATCGTTTACGCGGCCACCGGGTCGGGCGGGCTCTTCAAGACGGTGAATGGCGGGGTCACCTGGAAGGCGATTTTCGAGCGGCCGGAAACCATCTCGATCGGCGACATGACGGTCGACCCCAAGAATCCCGACACCATCTGGGTCGGCACCGGCGAGGCGAACGTCCGCAACAGCGTCTCGTTCGGCTCCGGAATGTACTACTCTGGCGATGGCGGCAAGACCTGGCAGCATCGCGGGCTCGAGCAAACGATGACGATCTCGCGCGTGGTGCTCGACCCGCGCGATCCGCGGCGCGTCTTCGTCGCCGCCTTGGGCCATCCCTTCGGCCCGAATACCGAGCGCGGCGTGTACTTCTCGCCCGATGCCGGCGCCACCTGGAAGAAGGTGCTCTATCTTGACGACCAGCACGGAGCGTCCGACCTGGAGATCGACCCCTCGAATCCCGACATCCTGTTTGCCGGCATGTGGCGCTTCGATCGCAAGCCGTGGCGCTACGATAGCGGCAGCACCGGCGGCGGCCTCTTCAAATCCAGCGATGGCGGCAAGACCTGGCGTAAGATCACGCGCGGACTGCCCGCCCTGATGGGCCGCATCGGTGTGAAGGTGGCGCCCGGTAACCCGCGGATCGTTTACGTCGTGGCGGAAACCCGCGAGGGCACGATGTTCCGCTCCGAGGATGGCGGCGAGACCTTCCAGGTAGTCTCGAAAGACCACGGGCTCGTCAGCCGCGGCTATTACTACTGCGATCTGCGCGTGGACCCGAAGAACGAGAATCGCGTCTACGTGCTTGAAAACGCGCTCGAGGTGTCGAACGATGGCGGCCGCACATTCGCGCGCGTCGGCGGCACCGTGCACGGCGATCTGCACGCGCTGTGGATCGACCCCAAGGATCCGCAGCATCTTTGGCAGGGCTCCGACGGCGGCCTGGCCTTCTCCTGGGATGGCGGGGAGACCTGGGAGCACGTGGGCTCCATTTCGCTCGGCCAGTTCTATCACGTGTACGCCGATAACCGGCAGCCGTTTTACCAGGTCTCCGGCGGCACGCAGGACAACGGCACGTGGACCGGCCCTTCGCAGACGCGCGAACCCTCGGGAATCCTGAACGACGATTGGCGGATGGTGAGCCCGATCGTCGGGTTCAACGTTTTAAGCGACGCCGATGATCCGGATATTCTATTGACGCAGACTCCCGGCGGCACGCTGCTCCGCACCGATCTCAAGACGCGCGATCAGCAGAGCGTCGGCCCACAGGTACGCAACTACGGAGGCTCCACCGCCGGCGCGATGAAGTACCGGTTCGCGTGGGACGCTCCCTTGGTGCGCTCGCCGCATGGCGCGCACACCTTCTATTACGCGGGCAACGTGATCTTCCAATCGAGCGACCTTGGGAAGAGTTGGGAGCCCATCAGCCACGACCTGACCCATGCCGACGCCTCGAAAATGCAGGCTTCGGGCGGTCCCGTATTCACGGACAATAGTTCCTCGGAGACCTACGGCACGGTCACGCGGATTTCGGAGTCTCCCGCAAAGCGCGGCGTGCTGTGGGCGGGCACGGATGACGGCAACGTGCAGGTGACTTTGAACGGCGGCGGCCTCTGGTCGAACGTCGCGCCGAATATCGCGGGCATTGCGGCAGGCTCTCCGGTCTCCGCGATTGAAACCTCGCACCAAAACGCGAACGTGGCCTACGTCGCCTTCGACCGCCACATGCTCGACGACATGCGGCCCTACCTGTTCAAGACGTCCGATGCCGGCAAGACCTGGAAGAAGATCACCAATGGGATGCCGGACGACGCCTTCCTCTGGGTGGTCCGGGAAGATCCGAAGAATCCTGACCTGCTGTATGCGGGGACCGAGGTCGGCCTGTTCGCTTCGTTCGATGGCGGCGCGCACTGGTCACGATTCGGCCTGAAGAACCTGCCCAACGTCGCGGTGCGTGATATTTTCCTTCAGCCGCAGGCGAATGATATTTTGCTGGCGACGCACGGCCGCGGGCTGTGGGTACTCGACGACGCGACGCCTGTCCAGCAGTTGGGAGCGGCGGCCAGCCATGAGGCGTGGCTATTCGCAATCCGGCCGGCACTGCGCTACACCGTGCGCGCGACCCGTTCGGGCGGCGGCGATACGGAGTTCACGGCTGCGAACGCGCCATACGGTGCGATCCTCAATTACTATTTGAAGGCTCCGGCCGCCGAGGTGCGCTTCGAAGTGCTCGATGCGGGCGGGAAGACCATCCGCTGGATCGGAGCTCCGCGCATCGCGCATAATGCGGGCGTACACCGCATCGCCTGGGACCTTCGTGCGGAAACGCCGGAAGGAATGAGTGGAGGTCGAGGCGGCGCGCATGGTCCGCAGGTGCTTCCGGGCGTCTACACCGTCCGGATGACCACCGGTGCACTCACTGCCGAGCAGAAGGTGGAAGTGCGGCTCGATCCGGACTTGAAAGTCAGCAGCGACGATTTGAAATCGCAGTGGGACGCGCTGGCGCGGCTTTCCGCGATGATCACCGGGACGGCCGGCATGCTGCGCGAAGCCGAACGCCACGCGGATTCTCCCGAGTGGCGGAAATTTCGCGATACGCTCGCGCGTCCGCGCAGCCTCTCAACGTCGGAAACCGGCCCGCGGCTGTCCGAGCAGCTGCAATCGCTCTACAACCTGGTCGATGGGCCGAACGATGTGCCCACCGAGGCCATGATGAGCCTGCTCGACGAATTGGAAGCGGAATACACAAAAGCGGGCGAAGCTCTCAAGGCGCTCCCAAAGTGATCACCCACTGTGACCTGGTGGGGCAGGTCTTCAGCCTGCATCGGGCTTCAGCCCGATTGTTGGAGGCGGGCTGAAGCCCACCGCAGGATGAATCCTGCCTTACCAGGGCATCGCGTCTTTGGCGGCTTGTTCCTTACCGCCGGCGACGGCCGCCCGTTGCGCCACTCGCGGTGGCGCCGGAGCCGATGAAGCCGGTCAACGTCGGGGAGCCGTCGTCGAGGATGACGTACTCGGCCGAGGCTTCCGCGCGCAGCGCTTTCACTGTGCGGAGCGCGTCATTGCCGGCGACCACCAGCACCATGTGGGCGGGGTCGAGCGGATTCTTCGCGGCCAGCACCAGCGCCTGCCGCTCTGACGCGTAAGTCTCGCCGTCGATCTGGAAACTGGCGCCGTCATACTTCAGGCCGAGCTTTCCGGCCCAGGCGGCCAGCGCCGAATTGGTCTCGGGGCGCCCGACGAAGATTACGTCGCGGTCGCGCAGCAGCGTGTCGGAGGCTTCGAAATCTTTGTACACCGGCACGCGGCTCTCGTACTGGTCGAAGAAGCGCGACTGCATCTGCTCGGCGGCATAGCGGTTGGCTCCCGCATCGCGTACCGTGCCGTACACGATCGCGGCTGTCGCCAGCCGGCGGCCGATGTCGCTTGCCAGATACGCAGGACCGTCGCCCGGCTCGGTGAACTCGAGCTTGACGTGCGCCTGCTCGAGGAACGATTGCGCCGTCACGGTCTTCGTGGTGTTGGCCGTGAAGTACGAAGACATCAGCTTGAGGAAGGCATCATCGCCCATCTTGCGGCGCAGTGCATCGAGGTACAACACGCCTTTCGCTTCCTGGAGCCGCACGCGCGTCGCCTCGTTTTCGGGACCGAGTTTCAGGCCGCGATAGGCCGCGCGTCGGGCGCTCATGGTCTTTTCGATGTCGTCCGATTGCAGCACCTGGTGGTAAGCGGCCGCACCGGCGGCGAACCAGATATCGGCATCGGAGCCGGGCAGCACGTAGCCGGTCCACAGGCGATCTTTCAGGGAAGCTTCCTTGGCGGGAGCGCGATGCTTCGCCGCGGCCGGGGTCGCGGGCTTCTGCGAAAGCGCCGAGGGGGCGTCGCTCTGGAAGAGGTAGTAGCCCGAGGGATAGAGCCCGTCGTTGCCGCGATAGCTGTCGCGTGCGCCGGCGAGCCACTCGGTCTGGTTCGGACGGCCGATCTCGGCCCACACCATCATGCGGTTCGCCATGTCGGCAGTCACTACCTTGGAATCCATCGTGGACGCGGCCACCAGCGGCGCGGTGCGGAACGCGGTGAAGGCGAACTGCTCGTCGATCTTGCCCTTGTACTTGCCGTAGAACTGCTGCCAGGCGAGGTCGCGCGGCATCGGGACATAGGGCGCGAACTCGGGCGTGCCGTGCGGGTCGGGCATGGTTTCCAGGCGAATGGTCAGGTCCTTGGCGTTGTTGTCGCCCCAATAGAAGCCTGGAGTGTTGCCGAACCATTCGTTCTTCGAACTGCGCCACAGACGGGTATGATTCGTGCCGAGCTCGTACATGGCGATCTCGTTGGTCTTCGCGTCGCCGATCAGCCACTCGTTCGTGTAGAGGCCGTTATTGCGCTTGCCGAGTTGCTCCACCACGTCGTCGATCGATGCGGCGTACTGGATTGCCATGCGGGCGCGGAAGGCGACCGGGGTCCCCTGCGCGTTGAACGGCGTCTGCCGGATGGTGGTCTCGGTGAGGACTACGCCGGCATCGTTCTGATACCAGTCGGTGCCGCTTTCGATTCCGCCGGGATAGCTCTGGATCAGCATGCGATGGCCGGATTCGGGTTTGATATCGAGCATCACGTTGGTCTGCTCGGCCAGCGTGAGCGGCCACCAGGTGACGTGCCCGATCACCATCTTTCCATCGCGCGTGGCGGGGCCGGTGGCGGCGAAAGCGCTGCAATGCTCCATCACCGAATCCTTCTGCGCGTAGGAGGGCTTTTCGAAGGTCGTGCTTTCGAGCCCGGTCGGGGTGGAGCGCATCGCGGATTCCAACTCGCCCAGCTCAACCGTCGTGTTGGCGACAGCGATGTCGATCAGGTCGATGCGGCGGCCCTGCCACTTTGCGCCCGCGTCCGAGGCGCCATCGGCGATGCCGCGCATCTCCTCGAGGATCTCGCGATCGAAGCCGCGGAGGAAAAGCGCGTCAACGGTAGTGCGGTAGTTGCTCCACTCTTCCGGAGAGCCCAAGTCGCCGGCGCAGCGGGCGAGGTATTCGGGAATCTCGCGCGCCATCAGGTGTCCGTGCTGGTACCCGCGTTCATACGGCTTGCCTT
This sequence comes from Terriglobia bacterium, assembly GCA_963796675.1. Classification (GTDB taxonomy): domain Bacteria; phylum Acidobacteriota; class Terriglobia; order Bryobacterales; family Bryobacteraceae; genus CAWCDJ01. Next base: position 108,702 of record CAWCMS010000001.1, on the reverse strand, counting down.
CGATATGCAGATAGATCCACCCGGCGGCAGGATAGCGGTACGCGGGGCCGAAGGTCTGGATGGCGTCGCGCACCGGCCACGCATTCTGGCGGGAGACTTCGTCCAGGCTGACGCCTTCGAACCAGGCCTTGCCGCGGAAGGCGCCGCCATTCCCGACGGTCAGCGCGATTTGGTCTTGCGCACGGCTGGCGACGAAGCGGAGGCTGAGGCGCGTCCAGGGCTCGGAGCCGGCGAGCGAGGTCGAATGGACATCGTACGGCATCGAGGCCATCGTGAGGACGGCGCCGCTGGCGATGGGCGAGCGGTCGAGATCGCGGACGTCCAGCCCCTCGGTCCGCACCCAGCCACTGAGTTCGTACGTCTTGCCGACGGTCAGCGAGACCGGCGCGAAGAGCACCGAGGCATCGGAAGGGCTTTTGCCGGGCTCGACTCGCAGCGACTTGCGCCCGGCATGCATCACGCTGGTATCGAGGGCGGCGGAGCCGCGGACGACGGTATAGGCCTCGGGCTGATCGATCGAAGCCTGGTAAGCGGGGCCGGCCGCCTGAGCGACGGCAGCCAGGGCAAGACAGCAAACCACACGAACCATTTCGGGGGAACCCTCCTGAGAATCCAGGATACAGGGTTTTCCGCCTACACGGTTTCGGGCGTTGGGTGCGTATACGGCGCGCGATAGGGGCGGCGCAGCAGGCGGTTGGCCTCTTCGTCGCCGATCACGCGCTGCGTTTTCGGATCCCAGGCCAGCGTGCGGCCCAGCTTCATCGAGAGGTTCGCCAGGATGCAGCTCGCGGTGGAAATGTAGCCCTGCTCGATATCGGCCACCGGCCGGCCGCGGGTCGCGATCGCCGCCAGGAAGTCCTGCATGTGATGGCGGATGGCCGGGGCGCAGTGTTTCTCCAGATCCTTCTCCGTCTTGTCCTCGGGATACTGTTCCAGCTCGTAGGTCACATCCTGGTGGATCGGCTGCCCGCCTTTCCCGCCGGGGATGAAATCGTAGCTATAGACGCTGGCTTTGAGCGTGCCTTTGTCGCCGTAGAAGGTCGCGCCCCAGGTGTACTTCGGATCGGGCGGCATCGCCCCAGGTGCGGTGCTGCCAGACGATCTTGAAGTCGTCGTAATCGAAGGTGGCGGTCTGCGTGTCGGTGATGTTCGCCTTGCTGGCCTTGTCGATCAGGATGCCGCCGCTCGAATCGATCCGCTTGGGCCAGCCGAGGCCCAGCATCCAGCGCGTCATATCGAGCATGTGGACGCACATGTCGCCCACGATGCCGTTGCCGTACTCCATGAAGGCGCGCCAGCCGCGCGGATGCACCAGCGATTGTAGGGCCGCATGGGCGCGGGGCCGGTCCACATTTCGTAATCGAGATTGGCCGGCGGCGCGGTGTCCGGCGGATTGCCGCTCGCGCGCATGTGGTAGTAGCAGTAGATCTCCACCAGCCCGATCTTGCCGAGCTTGCCCTCTCGCACCACCTTGTCGCGCGCGTCCACCAGGTGCGGCGTGCTGCGCCGCTGCGTGCCGATCTGCACCACGCGGTTGTATTTGCGCGCGGCGGCCAGCATGGCCTGGCCTTCGACACATCCACGCTGATCGGCTTCTGGCACTAGACGTCGGCGCCGGACTTGACGGCGTCGATCATGGCCAGGGCGTGCCAGTGGTCGGGCGTGCCCACCAGCACGATGTCCAGATCTTTCTCGGCGAGCATCTTGCGGTAGTCGCAGTAGGTGCGCGGCCTCTTCTTCGATGCCTGCCGCGTGGAGACCATTTCGGCGGCGTCGGACAGCATGCTGCTGTCCACGTCGCAGAGCGAGACCACCTCGACCGGCGCCACCTGGATCAGGCGGAACAGGTCGGTCTTGCCATACCAGCCGCAGCCGATCAGACCCACCCGGAGGTGCTTATCCTGCGCGAAATCCAGGGCGGAAAGGCCGAGTCCCGAGGCGCCCGCGTACAAGAATTGACGGCGATTCATGACGGATCGAAGTATATCGCAGCCAAAGGGGTGAACGGAACAACGGCACGCTTATGGGCGGCCTGCCTTGAGTGTGGCGAGGTCCTGCTGTACGCGCTGCCACTGCTCGGGATGGCGCCTGGTGGTGATCGGCGCATTTGGATCGGCGTAGTAGGCGAGGATGTTGCGCGCCACTTCCGGGGACGGCCGGCCCAGGCCCTTGCGGGTGAGGTCATCGAGCAGCCGCGCGTAGGTTTCGTCGGTGAGGCGGTAGTGGCTCGGTACAACGGGGCGGCCGGTATCGAGATCCAGGTTTTCGAGCCGGAATTCGGCGGGCGACGCGGCGTAGCGTTCCAGGTCCGCCGCGAACGCCTCGCGCGCATCGTTGACACTGCGGACGTACCGGTCTTCGGTTGCCGCCGTGGGGGCCTTGGTGTAGACGATCTTCAGCGCGCCGACCGGGGGACGAAGTGAAACAGGAAGGCCACTACATGCGCCTTCGCCCCCGGCGTGCGATACATTCCGGCCCATTGCTGGGCCTGCGTGGCCCGGTCGGCGGCCTGCACATACTGCCGCGTGGCCTGGTTGTTCTGCTGCGGATCCAGGCGGCCTTTCAGCCGTACGCACTGCGCACGCGCGAAAAGCGGCATGAGCTCTCGCGCGCAGAACCGGTAGCTGATCACACCCGGACGATCATGCCCGATCGTATGGCGCAGGTTCAGTGCGTAAGTTTCGAGAAGGGCGCGGTCGAGCGCGTCGTGGGCCACGTGGAAGCCGACCTGTTTGCGGAAGCGCCCCGGGGCGAAGTGACGTTGTGAGATTTGGGCGACGTCGAAGCCGAATTCCACCCGGCCGTGATCGATCGGCGCTTCTTCGTAGGTGACCTCGCGGCCCGTACTTGGGAAGCAGTTTCGGGAAGACGATGCCGGTCGACGGGTTGACGGCCTCGGCATGACCGATGCTGTCACCGACGTAGTGCGAAAGCGCCCCGATGGCGAACGCGAGCTCGTTGGCGTTTCGCGCGGTGTGGAAGAGGGCCACGACAAAATCCCCGGTGCGAACGTAGTGGGTCAAGTCGCTGAAGTAGCGGCTGCCCACCGGATAGTAGCCCATGTCCTGGATGATGGAGCCGCCGTAGGCATAAGCGCGCGCCTGCACCAGGCCTTTGGCGGTAAGGCCGGGATACTGATGCAGCAGGATCGGCCGGATCGTCCCGTCCCAGGCGAGATCGATCAATTGCTGGTGCGTAAAAATGGCGTACGCTCCACCGGGAACGGTGGACAGGAGCAGCACCATCAAAATTGCGGCAAGATGTTTGCGGCGCACGAAAACTCCTCTGCGGGTTGCGTGATTATGCCGGGACGCGCGGCAGTCCGGCGGGTCCGCCATTGAGCTCCAACTTCCTGGCAACGAAGCTGAGCAGGTCCTTCAGCGAAACGACGGCCACCAGGTGGTCGTGATCCGTCACCATGAGGCGGCTCACGCCGTTCTCCTGCATTTTCGAAAGCACTTTGAGTGCATCGGTATCGGGACTCACAGTATTGATGTCGGTACACGGCTCCGTGACTTCTTCCACTCGATGAGCGGGCCATTCCTCTTTGGGGATTTGCTTCACGTCTTTTGTGCTGACGCAGCCGGCCAGGTGGTCGGCATCGCGCACGACGGGAAACATTTTGAAGTCGTAGCGAAAGAGATAATCGTCGACCAGGCTCTGAATCGAAAGATCCGCGGGCACGGTGACCGGTTGGGTGCGCATGAAACGCTCGACCGGTTCGCCGGCCAGGGCTTGCTGCAGGATGACCTGCTCGTACGAGGCGCGCGATGCATTCTTCAGGAACATGCCGATCAGGAAATACCAGACAGCGGAGATGAAATCGCCCACGAAGAGCCGGTAGACGCCAAGCACCATCAGCAGGACGCCGAATGCCGAGCCGAATCGCGATGCGGTGCGCGTGGCGCGTCCAGATATCCTTCTGAAAGTGCCACAATGCGGCGCGCAGGACGCGGCCTCCATCGAGGGGAAAGGCGGGGATCATGTTGAACGCGGCGAGCAGCCAGTTGATCCAGGAAAGGTAGGCCAGGATCGCGACCAGTTGCGGCGCCCACTCCGCGTTTTTCGCCACCATGGCCAGGGCATAGGCGATGGCGCCAAGAACGATACTGGCGATCGGCCCCGCGATGGCCATGAGGAATTCGACCCTGGGGCTTTGCGGTTCGCCGCCCATCTCCGCGACGCCGCCGAACACGAAAAGAGTGATCCCGCGCATGGGAAGGCCGAAGCGGCGCGCCACCAGAGAATGAGAAAGCTCGTGGAGAATGATGGAAAGGAACAAACCGGCCGCGCCGATCACGCCCATCCACCAGTAAGTGCCGGCAGTAAAGCCGGGCAGCAGTGCCGGGAACAGGCCCAGGGCCAACGACCAGACCACCAGAGCGGCAATGATTAGCCAACTGGCGTCGACACGTACCTCGAATCCAAAGAGCTGGAATAGAGTAATTCTACGGCCGAACATCGGGCACCCCTGATTTCATGGTATCGCCCGGAATAGGAGTATCCCTTAGCTGAGCGTGATGAATACGACGGTGAAACCGTACGCTTGCCGCCGCTGGTGACTGGTTATCCCGCTACATTGGGTAACGGGGGTCCGCTTTCACTTCCAGTATCTGGTTCACGTGACGCAGATCATGAGCTGCCGCGGTGAGCGCCCACTGGTACCCGTCCATCGAATCATAGGCGCCGTTGGTAATGACCCGCAGCGGCGGAGATTCCAGCACGTGCTCGCGCAGGTCGGGTGTGGAGTCGACGAAGCGCTTCAGGGTTTCATAATTTTGCGAGAGGCGGTCGAGCGTCTCCGGTGGAGTCCAGGACCCGGTGGGGCACATGAAATCGGGGGCCTTCGCTTTGAGCGAACGCTCGGGCACCTTCTCGAAGATGATCATGTCCACCAGGTGGGGATCGCGCCCCGCGGGAGGCGCCGGCGCCGCGGAGAGTTGCCGCCGCACGCGGCCCAGCACGCGCTCGTGGACCAGCACCAGGTGCTCCAGGTTCTCCGCGATGGACCAGCGGTCCGGCGCGGGGTTGAACTGCCACTGGGCATCGGAGAGCCCCGTGGTGACTTCGACGATCTGGTTCCAGGTATGGCTGAAGTAGCAGCGGGCCTGGTCGATTTCCGTAGACTCGATGGTTTGCATTTTTGCTCCTTCGCGAGAACGACGCGCGAAGGACAGGAAATCGACAGGTATCCGGCTACCGGTGTGACGCGGCCTTCAGCGCCAGGCCTCGCGCGACCGATGTGAATTCATTGCCGGTACGAATTCTGGCATGACCAAAGCGGGATTCGAAAATGCGGCGGACCGCCGGTACGAACGAAGAACCGCCGGTAAGGAAGACCATGTCGACATCTTCGGGCTGTGTTTTCGAGGCAGCCAGCAGGGAATCCACACAGCCTTCGATCTGTGCGAGCTCCTCGGCGATCCAGTGCTCGAAGGCGCTACGTTCCACCGGCGCATGAATCTCGATCACGCCGTCGGCGAACACGAAGGAGCGGCTTCCTGCGTGGAAAGCGCCACCTTGACGCTTTGCACCGCGCGATGCAATTCGTATCCGAGATCCTCCTGGATCAGGTGAATCAAAGCTTCGATTTTCTCCGGCTCGAACGCGGTCGCTTTGCTGCTGTTGAGCATGTTCATCGTGCTGCTGGTGCGCAGGAAGGAGAGATGATGCCAGTGCTCCAGTTTGCTGTAGATCCAATTGGGAACGGCCGGCAGGACCTTGCCCAGCGATTGCGCGGAAGATCCGCGTCCGAGGGCCGGGGATACGAGATTGCGGACAATTCTCGCGTCGAAAGCGTCGCCGGCCAGCCCCACGCCGCCATTGCCCAACAGATCGCCAGAGGCCCGTCCGCGTTTGCGAACGGCGGGACCGACGCGGAGAAGAGAGAAGTCGCTGGTGCCGCCGCCGAAGTCGCCGATCAGGATCAATTCGTCATGGTGCAGCGTGGATTCGTAATAGTGCGCCGCGGCAACGGGCTCGAATTCGAACTCGACGGACGCATAGCCTGCCGCTTGAAATGCCTGCCGCAGGCGCTCTTCCGCGAATTGATCGTCCTCTTCCGTTTCCGCTCCGACAAATCTGACGGGACGGCCCACCACGGCGTGCTCGATCCCGGCGCCGAAATACGCTTCCGCCTTTTCCCGGAGGTCGCGCAGAATCCGGGAGATCAGCTCTTCGAGGGTCATGCGGCGCCCGAAGACATCCGTGGCCTTCAGTCCGCGGCTGCTCAGGAAAGATTTCAGCGATTGGACGAGCCGCCCCTTGGTTTCCGCGGACAGATACTCCTCGATCGCCGTGGGGCCGCTCCAGGATTTGATTCTGCTGGCGCCTCGCTCCTTGACGTGATCCAGGTACAGCAGGGAACGGTAGGATTCCACGACTCCGCCGGCAGAGGGAAACTGCGCCAGTTGGACCGCTCCGCCGCGGTCCACCCGTGCGACCGAGCTATTGGTCGTGCCAAAATCGATGCCGATTCCACGCGTTTGCATAAGTTTTCGGAAAGGGAGAACAGATGATGGAGTGATGTTCGCCGGCTTCTTCGATTTTACCGGCAGAACCGGTCCTGCCTGGCCCCTGGATTCCGCTGAGCGTGTGCCGTTCAAATCCTGTGCGGCGGAAAATCCCGAATGTGCCAGAGGACACAATGAGGGCGAAAGCCTGTTCGCTCTGGATTAGCTGGAAGTGATTGGCAGGAATGGCGGGGACGACGGGCCCGAACCCGAACAACACGATATCGGCGGGTGTGGCCGCGTACTAGCGGTTGTTTTCAACGCGCGTTCAGGTCCATCGTCCACGTAATCACGGCGCGTTTCGTGGCATGGTTGCACGATTTCGCTTTCAGAACAGATCGGAATGTGTCCCGGTGCGGACCAGGTACAGGTCATCGCCATCGACCTTGTAGATCAGCAGCCAGTCTGGCTCGATGTGGCATTCGCGGTGGTGGCTCCACTCGCCGCCGAGCGGGTGATCCTTGTGTCGGGCCGGTAGCGGCTTTCCCTCGACCAGCAGCAGGATGAGCTCCCGCAGCTTCGCCATGTCCTTGCCGCGCTTCTGCGCCAGCTTCACATCGCGGCGGAACTGAGCGCCGCTGATCGGTGTCCGCAACGATCAGATCCCCAGGTCCTTGAAGAGCGCGTTGGCAGAACGGTGCCGCTTCCCTTTGCCCCTGTCGGCAGCGCGCATCGCCTTCACGGTGGTTGCGTTGGGAACCCTCACTTCGAACGGCAATGCCTTCTCGGCAGCCACGCGGACCAGCAACATGCGAACTGCGTCGGATACAGAGATCCCCATCCCGGCCAGCGTTTTCGCTGCCCTCTGCTTGGTTTTTTCGTCCACGCGAACGTGAACCATCGTGGTCGCCATGATTCCAGCCTCCCTGAGATACATTGTATCGCAAGGACAACGCTGGTCCTCGAGCCATCAGTAGTTTGGGAGAGTCGGGAGGCTGGGGAGGCCGAAATCGCAAACGCACTCCGGTCCCTTCAGCATAGTATGGTGACGCGACAAGGGAACGTGTCTCGACAGCCCCGAAAAGCCTCGCCGAAGCCGACGGGGCCGGTGAAAGGGATCATCTACACTGAATCGGAACTTGAAGACTTCAGGAGGCGGGGCGTGTATCCGCCAACCAATCCCTGAGTGACAGCTCTGTTTACGGTGACGCCGTATATCGGCCGAGCCGGGCGGCGGCCTACTTGATCGTCAGGTCCGATGGCGACGGATACCGGCGCAGGGGTGAGAAGTCTACCTTCCAGAAATCAACCTCGTAAAGCCTGCCGCTGGTATCTGTGTTCAGTGCGATGATCACAGGTACGCCGTCGTCATCGGTGTATTCGGCTTCTGCTATGGCTTCGCCAAGATGCCGTTCCGCGCCGCGGCCGACGAAACGAATACTGCCCATGCCACCATCGTTCATGTCCTCGACCGTGTTGGCATTCAGGCCCGACAAGAGTTCAGCAGGAGTCGATTCAAGACGCAGCATTGCCGCGATGAGATTGCGCTCGTTCTCCCGCAGTCGGCGTCCGGTGGCCATCTGTTCAGACCTATTGTAAGGCGCGGGCGGCCGACTCATCGACGGCCGCGCCGAATGATAGGAGGCGACGATGCGGATCAACATGAACTCCAGTTGCAACGTGCTGACTGGCGAGCAAACGAAAAGCATCTATACGAAGGGAAATCACGCGGTGTCCAACGGCGTCCAAAACACGCACGTAAGCGTTCTAACGCGCACGTAAGAGTTCTCCGGGGTCCAAAACGCTATCGCGTAAACGGTTGTGTTTCCAAAGGGAATATCTGAAGTGATTGAAAGGAATGGCGGGGACGACGGGGCTCGAACCCGAACAAGGCCATATTGGCGGGTATCGGCGCGTGCTAAGTAGTTGTGTTTTCAGTACGCGCCACGCTCCGCCGTCCAGCCAATTCCGGCCTGTTTTCCCAGGACTACTGCACGACTACTGCACGGAAACCGTCGATCCTTCAGGCGGTTATCGCCGCTGATCCCGTCAATTTGGTCCGTGCACGAGCCAGATTGCCCCGTCGTCCCCCTCCGTACCGCCCGTAGCCCCGTCGCGCCGCCCTTCGCGCCCCCGCCGCCCACGTTGCGCCTGCACGCGCCGCCTGGTAGTAGGTGGACGAGACTCGCGGTGGCGCCCCCCGCGACGGGGCCGGTGACATGATCACCACGGCTGTTAACTGGGATGACGGCGGAGACTCGGAATTCGTTCACGGCAGTTCACAAGCCACATCGTTCACTTCCACAGCGGCTTCGGAAACCGCATCGGCGGGTCGGGCTTCTGGTATCCGTAGTAGCTCGGTTGCGGCGCCGGGGCAGGCTTCGAATCAATGATCGATCGCGGGCTCACCTTGAGCGGGTCGATGCGATCAGCCTGCTCAGCAGCCCAGATCAGCCAGTCACCGAATGGCGTCCCCGGCTCGACCGACACGCCATCACGCCGCGCGCCATCGGTGGCTGCGGCAACAAGATCGCGAATTCTGCACGCACGGTCCCAATTCGCCGCCGCCCGGTGGAGTGCTCGCACGCGGGCCTCTTCCTGCTTGATGAGTGCTGCCTTGCGCGCCCTCTCTGCTTCCAGCCGTTCGGCCTCTGCCTTTTCCGCCGCGCGCTTCTCATCCGCGGCCTTTCCCGCCAAGCGCGATCCGCAGGAACCCGGCCACAATCTCTGGCAGCAGGTCTTCAAGCGTTCGGGTCTTTCCATCGTTCCAACTCTTCGGTGAAGCGTTCCACGGTTGCCAAATCTTAAGGCCCAGCCGGCCGGATGGCTTCTGCTCGTGGGGCGTGCCCGCGTACGTGAGTACCCGTTGAAGAACGCCGCCCTTCGGAGGAGTTGCGAGCGGAATGTGGTCGATCTTCTCCACGATGGTGAAGCCGATCGCCTGGTTGTGGAGCGTCGCGGTGGTCTTCTCCTTGTGCCCTTTCTTCACCTCGATTTTGAACCCTTCCTCTTCGAGGGCGGTTATGAGCCCAGCCGCAAGCCGCAGCGCGCGTGGGAGTGCGGCTTTCGACACGGAAATATCCAAACACGGCTCGTCGGTCCAGAGAAGTTCGTGGCCGTCCCGATTCGATCGCCCGAGAATCTCGCGCGCCTGGACGATCAACGGATGCGACATGCTCCCGCGCTTCAGGATCGACTCTGCGTCGCGCTCTGTGACTTTGGCAACCTGCGCTCGCTCATCCGGCGTAGTGTACTCCTCGATCTTTGGCGGCTCGGGCTTCGGCGTCGGCTTATACAGCCTGACTGGTTCCTTCAACGCGGGAAGCGGGAGCTTCTGAACTGTCTGGCCCGCCTCTTTCTTCGCCCAGTAACCCCGACCGGGAACAGGAATGGCGAGCTTGCGGCAGACCTTCGCGAGGCCGACATCCGAGATGCCGTACTTCCTCGCCAGTTTCGCCATGGGCGTCGCCCAGACCTCTTCGTACAGCGAATCCCGGTCCCAAAACTCGTAGCTCATCATTCCTCCATCACAGTTTCATTCCGATGGTCGAGAGATGCCCGCGCATCCGTGGCGTGTCCAGCAACTCCTCCAAGAGATCCTCCGGTGCGGCCTTGTACTTCGCGAACAGTTTCATGAGCGTGACCGTCACGGCCGGCTCGCACTTGCAGAGCATCTGCCGCACGGACTTCATTCCATCATCCGGATCACTCGGTCGCCATTGCGCGCCTGCTTCCAGTAGCCGTTCGATTCGAGCGAAGCCTCCCGCCAGTGCGTACTTGGACGCAAGTTGCTTCGAGGTGAATGTGTTGCGGTCTTCCCACGGGAGATGCCATAGGCAGCGATCCAACGCGGAGGACCCGCCATTCGGCTTGTCATTCGGCTGCGCCCCGAGATGGAGCAGGTAGTCGATCAATTCCTTCGAGTCCGAAAGAGCAGCGGCCTGAAGCAGGTCGGACAGGTTGTCGAGACGCGGGTCCGGCTTGAGCTTCTTGAGGGCGTCGAGGCTTCCCTTGCTGCACGCCTCCCGAAGCGCAGTCGTGTGGCAGTCAGGGTCATCGGCGTACCGGTCATCGAGATCCGGCCCGAGGCTGCGCGGATTCGCCCCGGCCCACATGAGCAGGCTGATCCACTTCATGTCGGCCTGGCCCGCGAAATGCCGCAGAGCACGGTCGGCTTGGGCCTGGAGCGAATCCGCGAACTCGGGGTGAGCCTTCCTGTAATCCACGAAGGGCCGGAGCGCACGCTGGACCTTATTCTGGAACGCGATCATGAAAGGGTTGCCGGTCACGGGATCGGCACCACGGTCGAGGAAGAACTGCATCAGCTGGCGGTCCCAAGTGAGCAGAACATCCTCCAGCGGGACGGCCTGAATTCGCGCGCCGTTCTCAACGAGCACTTCGACCATGTCCAGCCGCTTGCCCTCCACCGCCTCCGACAAGGGCTCGGTCCTTCTGCTCCTGCCGTGGTTCGTTCCGGGCGAGCAGTTCAACGAGGCTGTGGAACCCGGTTTCGATGGCGGTCAGGAGCGGCGTCTTCTTGATCGAAGGTGAGGTACAGATCGACTTGCCCGACGCGATCCAGCGTTCGACGTCGTAGAGCTTACCGGCGCGGCAAAGTGCCAGCAGCGTCTTCGATTCCTCGTTCGTGAGACACGTTGACAAGCCAGCCCCGGAGACCATCTGTTATAGCGCATCACGTCACCGACGCGACCGTAAGGCTTGGCTGGGCGCCTGGGCTAGTGGACAGGAGCGGATCTGATGCGGGGCGGCAGCGAGCCTCGAATGTCTCCGTGAGGGCCGACTTCGACGTCGTGCCCGATGCCACGGAGAGCACCAGATCGACCAACTCGTCTTCGCTGAAGTCCGGCTCCCAATCGTTGATCAGCAGGAATGTGATGGCGGCGTTCGCGCCCGTCCGCTTGTTGCCGTCCACGAACGGATGGTTCTGGCAGATGTGAAACAGGTAGGCGGCAGCCATGGATGGAATGGTCGAGTGCAGGAACTCCCCGCCGAAAGTCGCCATGGGCGTGGCCACCGCCGATTCCAGGCCAGCAGGGTCGCGAACGCCATCCGACCCGCCGTACAACTCGATTTGCTGCGCGTGGATTTCCAGGACCTCGTCCAGCGTCAGGAATAGTGGGTCCATGCCGTCGATTACTCAGCGAGTTTCTTGAATGCTTTGCCGTATCGCTTGTGCGCGGTGCGCTGCGCAGTCTCGAACTTCTGGCGCCTTTCGGACTGCTCGGCGGGCGCGACGATGAGTCGGTGCCCGTCCGTGCTGAGGTCGAGCGGCGTCTCGGTATCGATCTTCAGCAGGTCGAGAATCGGCCTGTCAATCACCAGCGCCAGGCTGTTTCCGTGCTTCGTGAGCCTCTTGACCATGGTTCCCTCGTATATCCATTGTACCAACCTACGTTGACACGCGCGACAAGGCGCCACGGGAAGACGTGAACTGCTCCCTGTTCGCGGACCCGGAGCAGGAGTACAACGAAGCCGTCCAGTTCTATAAGCACGACGTGGACTGGTCCAACAGGCTGATCCTGGGCGACAGCCTCCAGGTGATGTCGTCACTGGCGCGGCCAGAAGACCTAGCGGGCAGGACTGTACTCACGCCAAAGGCAAGACGATAACCCTGTTTTGTGGGCCACCAACGGTCGGTTCCAGAATTGTTCCCGAAGTGTCGGTAATGAAGCTGTCAATTCCATCGGCTTTCGAGTTGGCAACAACGAGCCTTCTGTCCGTCCAACCGGGTATTAGGGCGACGGTGCTCCCGCTCTTGCCGTTGCCCAAATTGCCTTTCGCCATGTGAACTGGTGCGCAGATCACACGGCAAGCGTTGATCACCCTTTCCCGACGCTCACGAAGTAATCCCGCCATCGAGTTCGGGAAGTGACCATCTACGCATATCAAGGCTCCGACCCACACGTCTTGGTACTGGATCGGGTTCTGGAGGTCAGCCTTTCCGCTACAGGCGGTGTAGTTGCGACCCACGGTGTCATCAAGACCGATCTTGTAGCCCATCAATGTGCTTCCGCGCCATCAATCAGATAAGCGGCGCTATGAGGCGGCGTCGGTCCACCTTCCTCACGGATGATCAGTCCAGTAACAAAGCCAACGCCGAATCGTCCCGCCACATCCTGAAGGTCATCGAGAATAGCACGGTCAAAATTTCGCTTCCCGGCGCCTCGATATGGCACTCGTATATTGAACGCTTCCGGCAGCACGATCAGAGTATCGGGGGGACCGCTGGCAACGCCCGATGGTCGCTCGTTAATTTCTTCGGCATCTTCCAAGGCACGCTCAAGCGCTGCTTTGGGATCGTCATGACCCATGCCGAAATGGAAGAAGCCTACCTTCTGGAGCATGGCGAGTTCAGCCACTCACCGTTGGCTTTGACAGCTTGATCCCTTTCACCTGCGCTCACGTTTCGTTTGAACTTCCGTCGCAAAACGCAAGACGCTCTGGCGCAATTCCGGTGACGTCCGATCCTTTAGACGGGAAGCAATTGGGTCCGTCGCCCACTCAGAATCAACTGGAGCTTTGCCATACCTGTCCAGCATGGCTTCCGCCCACGCACGCTGCATACGGTTCGATGCCAATGCCATTTCCGCCCAGGTTGCAGTCTGGTGGGAAACCACATCGTTACCGATTTCAAGACCTTGGTATGCGACGGTGAACGGATTTCGCCAGTTTCCGGCATTGTCGAGAGTGCGCCCAACCAGCGGCCCAAACTTGGTCTCGTCAAGGCTGATCAGTTTGCTAATCGCACGGAGCGATTCTTCGTCACCCGCATAGGCGATCATTGCGGACGCAACCTCAACGAAATGCTCCGAGCGTGGGGAACGCTTTAGCTCCTGCTCCACTCTCGATTCGAGCATTGGGACCACAAGCGCACTTCGGTTAACCAGGAGCAGCGAGAACCTGTCACCCGTAGCGTCCGGGAAACCTGCGTTCATTACCGTATTCACGAATTCCCTTTGTTCCTGCTCGGACAGACGAAGCACGCTCTTGGCATCCTCGGTGGTTGCCGGCGACTGCGGGTAGGCGATCCTCACCACATATGGGACGGCTACGGCGCATAGCAAGCCGCATCGGATTGCAGATCGAATCGGCACTCTTAAAAGCATGGTCTCATAACCCATTCAGAATTGCTGTCAAAGTCGTGAACAGAGCGCCTGTCGGCGGCGGATTCCAGAGCGGCAAGTACCTCGTCTGATCGCTCGTGTTGCAAAGGATCAACGAAGTAAGCCCACTATAAGAGTGAACGTAGACGCCGTTCGGGTCCGACCAAGCGAAGTTGGGGGATGTTCCCGTTGCCGTGCTGATGTTATAGGCGGCACTGTCCTGGCAAACCACTCCGTCACTATAAGGGTTCTGATCCCGGCAACCTTCCCCTAGTCGAGTCGGGATATTGCACGCCCTACCTGATGCCGCAAACCAAGTTCGCCCGGTTCCGGGAAATCCAGAAGCACTCCACTGGTTTGTCGTGGACAAGAGATAATTCGACAGGACCACCGTATTCGGCTGCACCCGCCAGTCGCCATACATCGCTGAAACAAGCGCCGAACAGAACACGAGGCTATCAGTAGCCACATAAGGGTAACCCAAATTCGGTGCGGCGATGGTTACGAGATGAATTTTCCTTCCGTTGAGGATGATCCGGTTGTTCACTATCAAGTCTCGTGCGATGAGACCGCCCATGCTGAACCCGACCAAGACGATATCTCCTGGCGGGTTCGCATTTACGATGTACTGAGCCAAACGCTGTGCCCCGCCAGAGATAGTGCAGTTTGAAGAACAGAATGCGAGAGTCGCATCGGCGCAATCGCTGAAATCGAAACCATAGTCAATCTTGAATCGCCCCGCCGACAATCCGTATGAGGCGGCAAAATTCGTTGCGAGACTCCTCATGTCGGTTGGGCCTTGGTTCAGTCCGTGGATAAGGAAAACCGTTTTCGGAATCGGCAACGTTGTGACCGTCGCCACATTAGAGTAGGTCGAATACCCGGCTGTGTTCTGCGCCCGAACCCTGAAACTGTAGCTCGTGTTGGGCTGAAGATTGGTGATATATGCAGCCGTGTACGTTGCCGCCGCACCGATATCCGTAAAACTGCTTGAACCGGCAGGTTCCGACTCCACCCGAATGGCCGTGGCATCCGGCGCATTGTTGGTCCAGGTCAGATTGATCTGGCTGGAAGAGATTGCCGTTGCCTGAAGGTTCGTTGGAGCCGCTGGAGGGGCCTGGAGGGTCACTACCGTCACTTCATTGGAGTACGGCGATATTCCAGCGCCGGTTTCCACTCGCATCCGGTACAGGTACGTGGTGGATGCACTCAGGCCGGAATCATCGAACGATGTGCTCGTACCAATAGGCTGGCTGATCTCGGCGTAGACGCCTGTCGTGGTGCGCCGTTCAATCCTGAAACGGATCACGCTGGTTGCCGTGCTTGTCCATGAGAGATGAATCTGCGAAGGAGAGGAAGCAGTTCCCTGTAGGAACGGCGCTGGCGGTAGCGGCAAAGCCGGTGTTGTGGCAGAACTTTCGGCGGAGTAGACCGAAAATCCGCTTGCGCCTTCTGAACGCACCCTGTAGGTGTACGCCGTGTTCGCCACGACCGTCGTGTCCTGGTAGCTCACCGAGGTTCCCGGAACCGCCGTAATCTCGGCATACGTGCCAGCCGCTCCCGTCTTCCGTTCAATGTGGAACCGGGTGGCATTCGTGTTGGCGGCGCTCCAGGTCAGATTGACCTGTGTTTGGCTCACTGCGGCGGCTTGCACGTTCGACGGCGGCAGCAATTGGGCCGCTAAAACCGTGGCGCTCACCACGGCTGAATACGCCGAAAAGCCATAATCGTTTTCCGCCCGGACTCGATACTGGTACGTCGTTCCTGCCGTGGTGTTCGGGTCCGTGAACGTGGTGGCCGACGCCTGGATTAAGGCGATCTCCGAAAAGCCCGCCCCGGCGATCTGGCGATCGATATGGAACCGTGCTGCAAAGGAATCCGCTGGCGTCCACGTTAGTACAACCTGACCGGATGAATTCACCGATGCGGAAAGGTTCTGTGGCGCTCCAGGGATGGGGGCTGGTGGCCCGGATACCGCAAGCGTCACGCCCGTCTGACTGGAGACGCCGCCGATCTCGACTGTGAGCGGAAGATTGCCGCCGTACTGCAAGTCTGGCGGGATGACGGCGTTGATTTGGGCGAATCCATTTACGTTTCCGGGTGCTGATCCGGCATACAGCAGGTGAGCCGTGCGCCCTGCTATCCGAACCGTCACAGGAAGCACTACATTGGCAATCGAAGCGGCCACAGTTCCCGTCCGAACCGGGTGGGTCTGTCTGCCCTTCGCCGGTCAAATAGAAAGTCACCCATGTGCCTGAATCGGCGGGATGGGTGGGAGAGTTGTACGAACCGTCCGAGTTCGTCATCGCCACTTGCCCGGTGCCCGAGGCATCAGCGGTGAAGATGCCCGGTGCTGCCGATGCGACTGGCTTTTGAAGCGGGTCTGACAGAACGCCGTGATACGCCACTTGCACCAGCGTTGTGGACTTCCCGGCGAGACCGTATGGCACCATCGCAGCGACTTGCTTGTCGGAGACGTAGATCAGTGGGGTAGCTGTCCCGTCAAACAGCACTTGAACCTCTGACAGCGTGTTGGCGACCCGGCCCTGTTCATCGAGTTGCAACCCTGCCAGCGTGGACGGCCCCATTCCACTACCGAAGATTACGACCATTTCGCCGGGTGAGATCGGCCCGTTGGCGTAGCTGGCAACGTTCGTCACGGCATTCACCGTGGGTTTGGCGGTCTGCCCAACAACAACGCTGGGGATCAACCCCGCCAGCGCCAGGACAAGCACTGGTGGCCGGAAGAAATTGAGCGGCATGATGGTGGCGCTTTAGCGCCGAGCTCCAGGTCCTTCAATCGGCGGTAACATTCCACTGCTAACCTTTGGCTACTGGAAAGGACGCAGCCGCCGAAAGACGATTATACGGCCAATTCCAGTATATTTGGGAGAGGATTGTACTTTTCATTCAGAGGGCAGTTATCTCGATGCGGTGGCAATCTACGCCCGGAACGATCACCTCCTGATCGTCCTCCAAACCTTTGATCTCCAGGCAAGGCCAAGCAAACGGCGGCGAAACGTTGGGTTACCGCCGTCAACAACTACGGCCAGTTGGGGAAGTGGGCATTCCACGTCTGCCACAACCCACAACTGCTCGACAAGGAGATGGCGTACCTCCTGCGATCCGAGACGTTATAGGCGGTCGCCGGGATCAGGACGGCGACCGCCGCACCCTGCGGTGAAGGAGATTGGAAGCCCGCAGGGGAGATCGGGTCACGCGAATACGCGCGGGCGGCGTACGCGCCGTTCGGCTTGGCGCCTGGCAAGCGCGGGCGCGGCGGCGAAGTTCGCGTTCGACAACCAGACGTACGGATACGACACGGGCCTGCTGGTGCAGATCCCGCAGATCGTCCGACGACAGATCCGCGATCCGTACGCCTTCGAACTTGCTCCACGGCGGCGCGACCTCCGGCGACCGGACCTCAGCCACGGCGGGCACCGAGCGCCGCCTCGTGCTCCTGAAGATACCGGAGATAGAGGCTGGCATCGGCGTTCAGCACGCGCGTGTACGCCACCGCATACGTGATCCGATCCCGCGCCGCCAGTTCGCGCGCCCGCTGATCGAGTTCACGCTCGGCGCTGCCGGTTCCGGCCTTCGCGCCGGGACGCGGCTGGCTCGACGTGATTCCGATGCTGCCCGGATACTCCGCGTCTGCCAGATGCCGATAGCGCCGCTTGACCAACTCGCGCGCATCGGCGCGACTCACGACTTCGCCCGAAGCGATCACTTCGTCCATCCGCTCAACCAGTTCGTTCCATTTCTGTTCTGCCGTCATCGTTCCCTCCTGTTGTTCACGCGATCCATCGCGCGTAATGCTCTGGCCGTCGTGTCCACGGGCGGCGGCGCTTCGAAGAACGTCGTCCTCGTCCGATCCGTGCCCACCGTCGAGTACTCCGGCTGCGGCAGGTCGGGCGGTCTGCCCGACGCCGCACCCACCGCGAAGGTTGCGGAGACGCGCCGCCTGCCACGGCGGGCAGGCCACACGCCGCGTCTCGATGCCGTCGAGCAAGCTTCCTGCCGAACGTCGGATCGGTGCTGGCGCGCGCCACGTCCTCTTCGGACTAAGCCGCCGCATCGCCGTCCTCGGTGCCACGCGTGATCGGGCCGTCCGCGAACTCCCCGAGCAACGGCGTGATGACGCTGCGCAGGGCAACGAGCCTCTCGTACATGGCCAGCGACTGCGGATCGTCGCGCCACGCGAGGCGCTGCCGGTTCGCGAGGTTGCGCACCGGGTCGTCCGGGTCGCAGATGAAAGCCTGCCGCGGAATCGCGAGCAAGCGATTCACCCCGAGCGCCGTCCCCGCCGCCGTCATGACGCGCATGGCGTCCAGCAGCGTGTTGATCGCGGGCTTGTACACCTCCTCAATCAGCGTGCTGGCCTGCTCCCGCTTCCAGTCCCGAACCTGCACCGCCAGATCGCGCTGCGCCCCGTTCGCCGCCGTCGCCGCCACGCCGGAGCCAGTCTTCGAGGCCCGCGACCCGCGCGCGAGCGAAATCAACCTCGTCGCGGGCGGCGACCAGCCTCTTGCGCGCGTTCTTATCCACATCCCCGGCCCCGACCGCCTCGCCGGATTCTGCCACGGCCAGCCGCTCCTGGGCATCCGCGAGTTCCAATTCGGCCTGGCGCAAACCGCCACGCGCCGTCTCCATTGCCTGCTCGATGCGGTGCTGTTCAGCGACGGCACCCTCCGCGCGCCCGATCACCGCCTTCAGCGAGGCGGGCAGTTCCGGCGCGGACATCGCCAGCGCCGATCCGTTCATGTTGTCGTTCATGTGCAACTCCTTCGGTTTGGTTTAACTGCAAAATCGAAAAACATCGGCGCGTTCGCCTTCTGATCGGGTTAATCTGCGCCGCGATGCGGAACTCCGCTTGAGGTTCCGCGTGGCCGGAGTGATGAATCGTCATGCGCCAAGGCGCAGAGAGGAACGACCACGATGACGAACAACACCGAGAGCACCACCACCACGAAGGCCACCGCCGCCACACCGGGCGCGCAGGACGCGCCGAAGCCCGCGACCGCGACCAAGGTTGCCAGGACCAGCAAGGGCGCGCCCAAGGGCAAGAAGGGCGCGCGGAAACCGGCCACCACCAAGGCGGCAAAGCCCGCCGCGAAGAAGACCGCCAAGGCGCGCCGAAGACCGCCAGCAATAAGGCCACGAGCACCGCCAGCGTGCCGCGCGAGTTCTCCAAGAAGGCAGATCGTGCTCGACCTCCTGCGCCGCAAGGATGGCGCGACGATGGCCGAGATCGCCAAGGCCACCGACTGGCAGAACCACTCGATCAGGGGCTTCATCTCCGGCCACGTCGCCAAGAAGATGGGGCTGGCGGTCGAGAGCACCAAGACGGAACAGGGCGAGCGCCGCTACAAGATCGCCACCAAGTAGAACCGCCTGCGCCATCCCCACGCCGCCCGGAACCGGGCGGCTTTTTTCGTTCAGGAAGTATTGCTGCCGTGCGCGCGGGAGAAGAGGGCCGCGCGCACGGCCTTCGGCGCCGGGTGAAACGCGCCGCCCGCCCGCCAGCGGGACAGCGGAAAGCCCCGGCCCCGGTCATCGGCACCCACCACCGGCATGAGGCTGATGGTCGTCTGCGGGCACCGAATCCTGTATGAACCTGTTCCCTTCGGCAGCAGGCGGTCACGCTCCTCGCCGTCGCCACACCGCCGCCCCTTGGCCCACACGGTGGCCACCGACGCGCCGTCTGGCAGGCGGTTGGAGCGTTGCGCCACCCACCAGGCCGGGTTTGCACGCGCCACGCGCCCGCCGCGCGGGCTGACCACTCGACCGCCTCAAAAATCGCTGACGCTAGATTTGTTGTGAGATCGGGTCAACGTCCGGAGTTATTCGCGAATTGGGTCCCAGAAGTTCGGGTCTGGACCTCCACCTGCCGGGAGCACGGCACCGTGCGGGTGATACCCACCTCATTACCCTCTCGTCCGGCCGGAATACCCACACGGCTTGGGTACGGCTGGACGGCAACGCGTCTCTCTGCTTAACCGGGCTGGAATCCAAGTTATTGACGACAAAAGAATTCATAACACCTGCACCTGATCTCGTGACGGTGAGTTTGTCCTTTGTGGATCTGAAATACCCAAACATACCCACCTTGTACCCATCCCTGTACCACGGCGTATGTGATTGAAACAGAAGAACTAATCTCCCAATACCCAAAATACCCGCGAATCAAATCTCGTTCGTCGTCTGCTGCAACGTGCTGCACAAGAAAGACTAAATTTCATCTGGGAGAAGGGTGCGCGGGTATTTTGGGTGCGACCTTCACTGGACCACCGACCGCCGCATTTGGGCTTTCCCTTCCTGCCGCACCAGTTCGTCCATGCGCGCAAACTGATGGTCGTCCACTGTGGCATCGGAAAGCGCGCCTCTCCACACCCGGCGCAAGCGAACGCCGCACTCCAGGGCGGTGTCGCGGAAGCGGAATCCGGCATCAACCAGGCGCCGGTTCAACTCGTCGATCTCGAACTTGCGATCCTTGTGCTGGCGCAGCCAGTCGTACAGATGTGGACCGCTGAAGATTACGCGCCCCGCTCCGGCGTCCTCAGTCCCCGTCGCCACCTGCTCCTCATCGCTGGGAAGGTAATACACGCCGGGGATCGAACTCACGTCTCGCCGCGGACGTGCGACGAAGGCAAGAGCGATGAGGTACTCCGCTTTTGATTCCGCGCGGACGAGCCATCCGCGCCACCCGGTGTATCGCCCGCCTTCGAACGGTGGGCCATTCGGGAAGTCCTCCACGGGGTAATGTTCAAAGATAGAGTGGTTCGCAGTCGCAAAGTACTCTCCCAGGTCCGCGAGCATCAACTCAATCCGGCCCAAGCCCGTGTCCTCCACGACGATCAACTTCGCGAGCGCGATGCTCACCGCGCGCCACTGCTTCTTCGCCTTCCCCGGCAGCGCAGTCCGGAGGTAGCGCCAGATGTAGCGGTTGAACGCCGCGAAGCTCGTCATGGCCGCGAGCGACGGGATGGTTACAACCCTCCCGTCCGCGAGTTCGAGGCGGTAGCCGGGTTCGACGTCGTTGCCGATCTGAACGAGGCGCCGCACGTCGAGTTCGAGCAGGTCACGCAAGACCTTCTGCGCCTCCGGCTCCCCGGTGCAGCCCTCCGCGATCAGCACGCGCTCCTGGGCCTCGTGCGTTTCGGCTTCCTTCTGCTGTGCTTCCCGCCGTTCGCGTTTCCGGTCCCGCTCCTGCTGCTCGCTGGCCAACTTCCGCGCCTTGCCGATGGTCACCGTAAACCAGGAGAGAGGTTTCGGTTGCTGCTTGCCAGGATCGCCGTGCTCGCGGCGGTGGACCGACAGGATGTGGATGATGTCCTGGTCGGAGAAGTTCACGTAGGCCAGCACGTTGGTGATCGACATCGCGTGCCCCGACCAGGAGTTATCCTTCATGCGCTTTTCCCGGCGCCAAGCCCGAGCGAAGTCGGAGTCGTTCACCAGAAGCGTGTCGAGTTTCTGCTTGACGTCCGGAGACAGTTCCACGCGCGGGGTGACACGCAGGTCGCCCAACTCCAGCCGGCCGCGATCATCCCGGCTCTTGACCTCGATTTCCGGCACGCCAAACGTGTCGAGAATGTTCTCCAGGTCGCTGGGATCGTACCGCTGGTCGGAGTGCTGGATGACCTGCACCGGCTGGGGATCGTCCGGAACCTTGTTATTCATGCTGCCAGGCAACCGCAGGACCCGAGAGAGATCGTGAACGGCGTCGATGGTGTAACCGACCCGCTTGGCCTCACCCGCCAGATACGCGTGCCATCTCTGCGAGAGTGCGGCAGTGCGGTCGCGCTCGTCCTGCGAGGTCAGATCCTGCCGTTCCTTGAATAACCACGCGGCCTGAAGCCCGTGCCCAGTGCTCCAGACGATGCTCGGCGGGAACCGCTCCGGCAAGATCCGCAGCGCCTCGCCCAGGTTGGGAGGCAAGCCGTCCTTCTCGTGCACGCCGGGGCAATAAACGTCCAGATCGCAAGCCAGGCCGGGGATCATGGCAATCTCGTCAGCTTTGCATCGGGCGTACGGCCCGAAGTCGCGAGGGGACAACCCCAAGCCGAAGTAGACGGCATCAGCCGTCGTCGTGCTGGCGAACTCGACCGCCGTCTCAATCGACGCGAACCAATGACTCCGCTTCTCCTTACCTGCCATGCTCCACATCAGGAGATGGTGCGGCGCCACGCCCTCTGGATACAGAGCCCGGAGAAACTCGAACGCGGGGGCGGGGCCGGGGACGGACGGCTGCACGCTCACGCAGCCACCCCCGCGTGCCCGCGCCAGGCAATGCCGACCGTGCCGCACGCCGAAACCTCGACGCCGACCATTCCCCTGCCTGCCAGTTCATCGATGGCCGTCAACACCATCGGCGCCAACGCTTCCGGATGCTGCGCCAGGATCGTCGCCACCCCGACCGACCCAACGGAGCGCCGCTGCCGAACATAGACGGCCACGGCCTCGGTGACGCCGCGCGACAGCGGAAAGATTTGATCGACAGAACGTTTCCGAAGTGATACTTTGAAGTTGAACAAGTTTTCTCTCCAGTGTGGGGCTCGCGGTTCGTGGCCGGGAGCCTCGCGAGTTCCGCTACATCACCAGGCTGCCAGAGCCATTCGCCAGTAGAAGGTTCATATCGGCGCGCGCCGGTTCCTCGGAGCGCACCCGCCGCGCGGCGGCGTCGATGGCCAAACGCAGCGCGTGCCGGAGGAGCCCATCATCCGCGACCGCGCCAATCACAACGGGCGCCGCTCCGGGCGCCACGCGCAACACGATTCCAACTTCGATTCTGGGCATTCTTTTCGTCCCTCTATTTCCCCGGCAACGAAACCCCGTGATCGGCAGAACTTTTTTCAAGGTTCTTCAGGCTGGAGCGAACGATTGCGCCGTATGCTTCGAGTTCCCGCCCACTGTACCGGTGGGCCACATTGAGAACGCCTTCGATCCGCTGATACAGCCACGGCTGCGTGGAAACGCTGGTCCGCGCCGCCTTGGGCGCGGGTACTGGCTTTGCGCCCGTACGCGCGACCATCCGGGCCAGCATCTCCACGTTGTCATACAAGTACTGGTAATCCGCGCGCCCGAGTTCGGCCTTGCCGCGCCCGTCGCGCACGCACTCAATGATCGCCGCCAGGCGCGCCGGTTTCTTGCCGGAGTAGGCGCGCAACAGACCCAGCAGGCTCTCAATGAACGGCGCTGGGGCTTCGACGCAGCACTCCGCGACGGGGCGTTCCTTGTACTCTCGTGGTTGATCGACAACACCTGCTGGCCCCGCGCCCGCTGCGGCCGGAGGCGTTCTGCATCCTCGACGCGCCCGCAGACGACGGCGCGGAGATACTCGGCGGGCGCTTCTTTCTGTAGGATCTTCAGGACGGTCGGTTGAGACTCGATGACGTCGTAGTACGCCTCCCGATCAGCAACGCCCGACCCAATGCCGAGCCAGCCCGCCGCCAGGCGCGGAAACTGCGGATCGCCCACTTCAAGGGCGAGCGAGGAGGTCAAGATCAGGTGACGCTCTATCTCGTGCGGATCGCGGCTCGCCGCTTCGGATTCCGGGCATCCCTCGGGCGCGTCGTACGCGAAGTAGACGCGCATGAACGCCTCGTGCGTCCACTCGGCCACGCCCGCCGCCATCCGAATCGCCCGCAGCCGGATCTCGGGGTCGAATTCCCGCTCGATGATGGCGTTCAACAGATTCAGGAACACCGGGGCGGGCAGCGGTTCAACCAGCGTGAACTGCTGGTTCCACGCGAACGCCTCGTAATCGCTGACGAGGGTGATATCCTCGTCCTGGGCGGGCAGTCCGCTTCCCCCGCGGGCGGCGCGGCGGGCGCCGTTCGCGGCCCCACCGGCCTGGCGGTCGTGGTGGTAGGCGTCACTCCACCTTGCCAGCGGCGGGCGGCTCCGCAGTCCCCAACCACCGCATGAACGCGAACCGCGGAATCAAGATCCGGTGGCCAAGGCGCAGGTTCGGCACCTCGCCGCGTTTGATAGCCGCGTAGAGCCCGCCGCGCGAGATCTTGTCTCGCCGAGAGCGCATGGGCCTCATCCACGGTGATTGTGGCGGCGGTATTACGGTCGTGTCCATATGGTCTTCCCTCGTCTTGACAAGTACGTCTGGTTCCGGTCATAATGCCAATGGTACCGGTCCACATGGTCCGGTCCGATTGGTCATAGTGTAAATGTACACCGGACCGGACGGTCCGGTCAATCTGGTCAAGGGAAGTTCGCATGAAAAAGACGGCAAAGACGACAAAGACGGCGAAGGACCCGGTGAGCGAGGCGGTGCGCGACTTGCGATACGCGCTCGGTGAATCGCAGCAAGCGTTCGCATACAGAATGAAGACCGCCATCAGGACGATCGCGCGGTACGAGACGGTGAGGCCACCCAAAGGAAAGGCACTTGCCGAGTTCGCCAGGGTGGCGAAGGAGACTGGAAACGAGAAAACGGCAAGCGTATTTCGCGGAGGCTCTCATGGCCGAGCTTCCTGCCGTCGGCGAATTGACCAAGCTTGGACTGCGCGCATCCACCGCGCTACCGCCGATCCGCGCAGAGATAGGGACGGGTAGCCAATGTGCTTAAGGACGAGAACATCGCGCCGGAAATCCGGATCGCACAGGCCATCAAGAGACTGGACGGGCTCGTGGCCAACATCGTGAAGACCTTCCGACCGCACTTCCCGAAGCCTGCCGAAACGAGAAGAAGGAGTCCGAATGAACGGCTCCACGTTCAAGCGCAAACTGAAATCGGGTGCAACCGTCTGGTGCTACTCGTTCTACGCTGGCCGTGATGTGAACGGCAAGCCGATCAATCTGATGAAGGGCGGCTTCGAGACGAAGGGCGCCGCCGAGACCGCCAAGCGCGACGCCATCGCGGAGTATGAGAAGACGCACGGGATACTTCACGGGCATCGTGGTGCTCTTGGGACGATGACCTGGGGCTACAGCCTCGGAGAGGAGACGAAGAACGGTTTTGCCGACCAGGGTGCAGCCCGCACCGCACTCGCCGATGCAATGGACGCCAGGCCGCGGCCGAGCAGGTGCTGCCGCAGCGGTCGATGCACAGAACCGTCCGAGGAGAACCCGACCTTCGCCGAGTACATCAAGTACTGGCTCAACGAGCACGCCAGCCGGACGTCGCTCCCAAAACCCTCGAGCGTTACCGCGACTTCGCGGCGTATCTGATCCGCCACCTCGGCGAGACCCGCCTCAACGACCTCACCACTGCCCAGATCCAGCGTGTGATTCACAGCCTCGAGGACCACGGCGGCATGGTCACGAAAGAGCACCCGAACAGGACGGCCGCTGGCGGCGAAGACGGTCCGGCACATCGGCACGATGCTGTACACCTCGCTGGCGGAAGCCGATCGCCTCGGTATGCTGAAGATTCCGCATCCGATGGCGCAACAAGCGGGTGCGCTTGCCGAAGTTGCCGAAGCGGAAACCCGCCGTCGTCGACAAGGAGAAGCTGAAGCTCGCTGCTTGACCGGGCACGGACCACGCGGCTGTACCCGTTCATCGTCCTGGCCTCCGCGACCGGATGCAGGCGCGGCGAACTGCTGGCATTGCAGTGGCCCGATCTGAACGATAGCACCGGCGAACTCAGCGTCTCGAAGTCTTGGAACAGACGAAGGCGGGCCTGCGGGTGAAGCCGCACCAAATCGGGCAAGCCGCGGCAATTTCGTGGTGCCGGACCCGGCGCTCCCGGTGCTCGCGGAGCACCGCGCGGAACAGGAAGACGACAAGCGGATGTTCGGCCCCGACTACCAGGACCACGGCCTGATCTTCTGCCAGCCGAACGGTGCCTACTACTCGCCGGATCGCGTGGGCGCCCGCGTGAAGGAGTTGATGGTGGCGGTCGGGCTGAAGGGCGTCAGCCTCCATTCGCTCAGGCACACCTTCGCCACGGAGTTACTGAGCAAGGGCGTGCCTATCGCAGTGGTTTCCGAACGCCTCGGCCACGCCGACCAGAACATCACCCTATCGATTTACAGCCACGCAATTCCCGCCGATAGCCGGGCGGCGGCGAAGGTCTGGGACGACGCGCTGGGGGACGTCATCGGAACCAGCAAAAAACCTGCGAAGGCGCGGGACTACTGCAAACTACTGCACGGAAGGCACTCAGAATTGAAGGTTGTTGTTGGAAACAAAAGAGGTTAGATGGCGGGGACGACGGGGCTCGAACCCGCGACCTCCGACGTGACAGGCCGAAGGCTCCTCGGCCGATGAAATGGAAACCACTTCGTTTTCAGCTAATTGATCGGACCGTGAGGCGGCATTTTTCGGGCTGCTACAGTACGTGCTACAGTTCTCGAACCACTTTCATGCCAGTTTCTGGCGGCCTGCCGGGCGCTGCCGGGAGATCTCAAATGAGATACACTGAAACAGGACGGAGTCCCATGCCACGGCGGATTCAGAAAACGCAGATGGTTCATGCCCGGATCGACCCTAGGCTGAAGAACTCCGCTGAGCGGATCTTCACGCGAATCGGCATCTCTACAACGGAAGCGATCCGGCTCTTTCTGAAGCAGGTAGAGCTGCACAAGGGCCTTCCATTCCCGGTCGCGATTCCGAATGAAGAAACCGTCGCGGCGATGATGGAGACCAACGATGTTGCGGCGCTGAAGCGGTATCGCTCGTTCCGGGAGTTGCGCGATCGGCTTTGATGCCCCTGGAACTTCGATCAACCACTGCTTTCGAACGGGACCTGAGACGCGTACGCAAACAGGGCAAGGACCTCGATAAGTTGGAATCGATTGTGAACCTTCTCCAGCATGGGAAGCCGCTACCTGCCCGTTGCCGACCGCATCCTTTGCGGGGAAGTTGGACAAACTCCTGGGACTGCCATATAGATCCCTATTGGATTTGTCTACCGCGTTACGGACGAGGCGCTCATCCTGGTGCGCACAGGAAGTCACGCTGCCCTGTCGGCCTTTAGTCGAATGAGCCTCGCGCCCGCAGGGCAAGCTGTCCGGCTTCTCGATCGAACGCCTGATGCGGGCTCCTGCTGGTGCTTGGGCGTGACATCGAAATCACAGTTAGACAGAGGGCCAAGTGTGGGTCAGTAGCAGACTGCGCGCTGGGCAACGGCCTGGTTTCGAGGCATCCAATTATCCAAATTCCGCGTCAGTGCAACAAAGTGAATGCTCACCGTGGCGGGCTGGCCTCAGAGGCGGACCGTATATCCGATCAGGACCAGGTATTTGGCAAGATCGCCCCCACCGGCGGAGCCTCGCTCGATATCCGCCAAGCTCCTTTGGAAATCCTGATGGACGCGCACCGGCAAATTGACACTCCAGGTGCTGCGCCCTGCCGTCAAAACAATCCCCGGATCGAGATAAAGACTGTATCCAGGTCTGCGGAAGCCGCTGCTGCCGCCCACAAAGTCCCGTAGCGGGATCCCGTCGAGGCGCGGTCCGAGATTGGCCGAGATGCCGTGCCGGCGCGATAGCGCTGTTGAGACCCCGGAACGAAGGGAATACACGTCGGGCACCGACAGCGGAACGCCGGTAAGCGGAGACGCCACCCCGGTTTTTTCGCCAGGCGTCAGCAGGTACCAGCCGTAGAGATAGCCGGATGCGCGGCCCGCGAGCTTGCGGTACGCCTGCAATTGGAAAATGAAGCCCACACCGCCGTCGCCGAGTTGGATCGACTGGTCAACGGGGTTTTTCGTCACCGAGCCGTCGGCGAGAAAGAAGTTGTCGATCACGCCGTTGTTGCCGCTCGCCGTCTTCAGGCCGAACCCAACGCCAGATTCCCGGCAGACTCCCGGGACGGGCGCCGCAGCCAGATGTCAGCGATTCCGCTGATATCACCCAGCCCCTCGGCTTTGACCGTATGCCTCTTTCCGTCGGCATAGAAACGAGAGTGTGTGCCGCGCGAGAACGGGACCGTCAAGGTGACGCTGACCCGGTCCGTGACGCCATACGTGACTGTTGCGTCCAGTGAATAGATATTGAGAAGTAGAGGTTGGCCGAAAGGCGCGGCGGATTCGCGCACGTCCGAGCCGACGAACCACTGGTCCGCACCGAGGCGCCGAAAGGCCGCGCCAATCTCCCAATGCTTCGCTCCCACAGATCCGCTGTATCCACCCAAACTGGGGGATAAGAATCTTACGGGCATTCAGCCTTGCGCGAACGAGTCGATGGGGGTGGCTGCAACGCCGAAGAAGCGCCACCGCTGTGAGGAGGCGCCGTTTGATCCTGTCGCACCTGTTCAACCGCATAA
Organism: Terriglobia bacterium; assembly: GCA_963796675.1. GTDB lineage: Bacteria > Acidobacteriota > Terriglobia > Bryobacterales > Bryobacteraceae > CAWCDJ01. Next base: position 80,900 of record CAWCMS010000001.1, on the reverse strand, counting down.
TATCCTCTCCCGAGTGATTTTCTGCAGGATCGCAGCCCGGTATATACCCATTCCGATCCGTCCACTGCCACGCCGAATCGTGACCGGCACGGACGGGTGGACCGGCCAGGAGTATCGCGCGTCCGGCGCCCGAGGCCCGGAAGAGATCTGCTGCTTCCGGGCCTCCGTATAATGCCTCAATCGTTGTCCATTGGCTCGACGCCGCTTCCATCCGCCGCGCCCGCAATGTACGCCGATGGCGGCGCTACCTGCGTCAGCCTTCCGGAGACGTTGAGCCGGTAAACGCCTCCCGGATGTCCCAACCGGTGGGTTCTTCCATCGATCTGGAATGCCTGGACGCCTGTGATCGTAATTTCGAACAGGGTCGTAAAGTAGCCGGTCGAGGTATCGATGACGACCTGATGCCGCAACGTGTAGGTTTGAATGGGCATGCCTTGTTTGAATGTGTCCGGATTCGCGAAATCGTTGTTGCCGGAGCCGAAATAGATCGCTCCTGTCCCAGTTCTATCGACAACCCGAACCGGTCCGTTATTAATCACCCTCTCGGTAGCCGTATCGTTAAAGAACGTAAACAGCGCTGTGGACTCCGAGACGGCGGCGCCGGCGGACGTTGTAACCCTGTCGAGTCCCCGCACCAGGTTGAGATAGCCGTACTGCTGAGACTGTTGTGCGGAGGGATTCAAGACTTGGCCGACAACCTCGTATCCGATCAGTGGGCTTGAAGGTTGTGCGGATAGAAGGCAGGTCGGCAGCAGAAACAACCCCGCGCAGCCGAGTGATGCCGTGATGCGACGAAATGACGTTTGGATTTTCATGTTTGGTCTCTCCTTTCTGACTTGCGCCGGTCCCCGCTCTCGAGCGAAACAGGCAGCCGGGCTTGATCAGATTGCCAGTCGTTCGACATTTCGGCAATGGAGGCGATCTGAAGATTGTCTGAAGACGTAAGCGCCTGTATAATCTGCTGGTTAAGGTCTCCAAGTCTGTGTCTGTACGGGATTACGAATTCGACCAGTTCCGCTTGACCCCGGAGCTTTACGAGTTGACGCGCGCGGGGAGACCGATCCGGCTGGAGAAGATTCCGTTCGACCTGCTCGTTCTACTGGTGGAACGCCGCTCCGAGTTGGTGTCGCGCGAAGCGATCACAGCCGCGCTCTGGGGCAATGGCGGCTTCCAGGATCTGGACCAGAGCCTCAATACCGCCATCCGGAAGGTGCGGATGGCATTGCGGGACAGCGCCGACGAACCGCGATTTATTCAGACGGTGGTCGGACGCGGATACCGGTTTCTCCCCGACGTGAGCGTCAAAGAGCGTTCGGTTTCGCCAGAACCGCGAGCGGTGACACTGGCGCCGCTCAACGTGCCGAAACCCCGCGTTTTGCGTCTCCGGCGCCTTACGCTGCTCTCCGGCTTTGCGGCGCTGGTGATTGCCGGCTGGCTCATCTCGCGGACGCCGCGTGTTCCCGCTGTCATCGCTGTTCTGCCGTTCGACGACATGAACGGAGACCCCGCACAGGCGTATTTGAGCCGGGGCCTCACCGAGGAGATGATCACCCAGCTTGGGCGGGTGGCGCCCGCCGGCTTCGGCGTAATAGCCGGACCTTCGGTGTGGCGATACGGCGGTAAGGAGCCCGCTCTGCAGAAAGTCGGGTCCGAGTTGGGAGCCGGATACATCCTGACGGGCGTGGTGGAGCACGATGCAACACATGTGCGCATCTCGGTGCGGCTGATTCGCGCTCGCGACGGATTGCAGCTATGGGCCGATAGCTTCGACCGACCGAGCGACACGGCGTTGTCTCTCCAGTCGGATGTAGCTGCCTCAGTTGGCCGTGCCATGAGCAGCCGGCTTGCGCCCGTCGCCCCGGCCGCGCGCCACCAGCGGATAGAGGGCGAAGCCGCAGATCTGTATCTTCGGGGCCGGTTCTATTGGAACCAGCGGACGGAGGTCAGCCTGAAACAGGCGATCGAGTATTTTCAACGATCGATCGACCGCGCCCCCGCCTATGCGCCGGCATATGCTGCGCTGGCGGACTGTTACGCCGCCATGGTCTATAGCTGCTACATGGCTCCCACGACGGGATTCGCGCAGGCGCGGGCTGCGCTGGAGCGGGCCAGGCAACTCGATCCGCAAGCGCCGGAGGTCCTGGCGTCGGAAGGATATTTGAACTTGTATTTCGATTGGGACTTGGAGAAGGCCACCCGAAACCTTGAGCGGGCGATTGCCGGCGATCCGAACTACGCGACCGCGTACGACTGGCTGGGAGTCCTATACACGGCTTCCAGGAGATTCAGCGCAGCGCAAAGCGCCTTCGAGCGGGCGCGACGACTGGATCCCGCTTCTTTGCCGATCCGGACCGATTTGGCTTTCCAGCTCCACTATAGCGGGCGGAATGAAGACGCCCGGCAGGAACTGCTGAACATTCTCAGGGTGGACCCGAATTTCCCACTGGCGCATTTTTGGATGGGACGGGTATTGAGTTCCGAATCCAACTGTTCGGGCGCGCTTTCAGAACTCGAGACTGCTGCATCTTCGTCTCTGCGCGACTGGCAGCCCGTCATTGCCGCTCACGGCCACATCGCGGGTATGTGCGGGCAGCCATCGCGGGCGCTTCAAGACCTCCGGCGGTTTGACGATATCGCTCGAAACAGATTTGTGACGTCTTATGGGTACGCGCTGATTTATGCAGGGCTGAGGGACAACGAGCAGGCTCTCATCTGGTTGCGAAAGGCGGTTGAGGAGCGGTCACACTGGTTGGTGTGGATCAGGGTGGATCCACGTTTCGACGCCCTGCGCCACGATACCCGCTTTCAGCAGATCGTCGGGACTGTGTTTCCGGCGAATTGATTCGGATCAGATCGCGTGTGTTCGCATGCAATTGTCGAACCTCCGCCCGCTGCTGGATAAGTTCAGGCAGATCAGGAGCTTGCGCCGAAAACTGTAGCACTGGCGAAAACGAGGCGAAAAACGATCTGATTTGAGGCTTGTAAGTAATTGAAAGGAATGGCGGGGACGACGGGGCTCGAACCCGCGACCTCCGACGTGACAGGCCGGCGTTCTAACCAACTGAACTACGTCCCCGCAATGTCACCGGACATAGAGAATAGTAGCACGAGCCCCCTTGGCGGCGCAAAATCGCGGCTCCGGAAACTGCTAATTTGAAAGCATGAAGTTCCGTTCTGTGGCGTGCCTTCTGGGCGCCGCCGCGGCCCTCGCTTTCGGTGCCGACCCGAAAGCGACTCCCGAGCAAGCGCGCAAATTTATAGACAATGCCGAGCAGAAACTGCTGGTCCTCGGCGTGGATTCGGCCCGCGCCGACTGGATCAAATCCACCTACATCATCGACGACTCGGAAATCCTCTCCGCCAAGCTGGACGAGCGCGCCATCGCGGCCACGGTCGACTACGCCAAGCAGGCCACCCGGTTCGACGGGCTCAAGCTCGATCCAGTGACTGCCCGTAAGCTCAAGCTGCTCAAGCTCTCGCTCACTATCGCCACGCCCTCCGACCCCAAGGAGAGCGAGGAGTTGACCCGCATCGTCTCGGAGATGGAAGGCACCTACGGGAAGGGCAAATACTGTCCCAATGGCCCCAGTTCGTGTCTCGATCTCGAACAGCTCAGCAAAATCATGGCGGAAAGCCGCGATCCTCAGGAACTGCTTCGCGCCTGGACGGGCTGGCACGCGATTTCGCGGCCAATGCGGAGCGATTTCGTCCGTTATGTGGAACTGGCCAACAAGGGCGCCCGGCAGCTCGGGTTCAAAGACAACGGCGCCATGTGGCGCGCCAAGTACGATATGGACCCGGATGCCTTCGCGGCGGAACTCGACCGGCTCTGGGAACAGGTCAAGCCGCTCTACCTTTCCTTGCACGCGTACGTCCGCGCCCGGCTGCGCGCGAAGTATGGGGACATCGTGCCCGCCAACGGGCCGATTCCGGCGGATCTGCTCGGGAACATGTGGGCGCAGGATTGGGACAACATCTACCCGCTGGTCGAGCCGCCGAACGCCGATCCCGGCTACGACCTGACGAAGCTGTTGAAAGACCACAACACGGACTGGAAGCAGATGGTGAAATACGGCGAGAACTTTTTCGTCTCGCTGGGTTTCGACCCGCTGCCGCAGACCTTCTGGGAACGTTCGCTGTTTGTCAAACCGCGCGATCGGGATGTGGTCTGCCACGCCAGTGCGTGGGATGTGGATACGCAGAACGACGTCCGGCTGAAGATGTGCATCGATATCACCGGTGAGGATTTCCTGACGATCCACCATGAGCTGGGGCACAACTTCTACCAGCGCGCCTACAGCACGCAGCCGCCGATGTTCCGCGATAGTGCGAACGATGGCTTCCATGAGGCGGTGGGCGACACGATCGCTCTTTCCATCACGCCTGAGTACCTGGTGAAACTGGGGCTGCTCGACAAGGCTCCCGACACGTCGAAGGACATCGGGCTGCTGATGCACCGTGCGCTCGAAAAGATCGCGTTCCTGCCGTTCGGCCTGGTGATCGATCAATGGCGGTGGAAGGTGTTCTCGGGGCAGATTCCCCCGGAGAAGTACAACGAGACCTGGTGGCAGCTTCGCGAGAAGTATCAGGGGATCGCGCCGCCAACGGGACGTACCGAGGCCGATTTCGACCCCGGCGCGAAGTACCATGTCGCGGCGAACGTTCCCTACATGCGCTACTTCCTCGCGGACATTTTGCAGTTCCAGTTCCACCGCGCCCTGTCGCAAGCGGCGGGCTGCAGCGGACCGCTGAACCGCTGCTCGATCTTCGGGAACAAGGCCGCGGGGGCGAAGCTCAACGCGATGCTGGAAATGGGCGCGAGCCGGCCGTGGCAGGAGGCGCTCGAAAAGATCGCGGGCACCCGGGAAATGGACGCGTCGGCGATCCGCGATTACTTCGCACCGCTCGAAAAGTGGCTGAATGAACAGAACCGCGGCGTTCCGGTCGGCTGGCAGGCTACTTACAAATAGAGGTCCGGAACAGCGATGCCCGGGCAGTCGCGTGTGGCTTGAGCCTGCATGTCGTTGCAGAGCCGGTCCATCGATTCGGCAACTTTCAGGAAACGTGAATGCGGCGCCATTGTTGGGGCCGTAAATACCGACCACCACATTGCACAGTTCCCGTATATGGCTTCTGGTGCGGCATAGCTCATCGGCTAGTTCCCGATGTTCATCGAGGGTGAGGGGAAGAATGGTCTCAGAACGCATCGCCGCCACTGAATCCGAACGTCATATCCAGTATCATACCGCCGCCGACCATAACGCGTACTTTGTATCACAAAGGCATTATTCGATTAGAGGACGATCTCGAGGAGTTGTTACAATCGCAGTGATGCCTGAAGAGATCTACGCCTCATTCGATACGACCGAAGGCAAGTTCAAGGTGCGGCTCTTCGCCGATAAGGCGCCGAAAACCGTTGAGAACTTCGTCAGCCTCGCGGACGGAACCAAAACCGGAAAGCCGTTTTACGACGGCACAATTTTCCATCGCGTAATTCCGGATTTCATGATCCAGGGAGGCGATCCGGAAGGAACTGGACGTGGCGGGCCTGGTTATCGTTTTGAAGACGAGTTCCACCCCACGCTCAAGCATTCGAAGCCGGGTTTCCTCTCCATGGCCAACGCGGGGCCGAACACCAATGGAAGCCAGTTCTTCGTCACGGTGGCTGCTACCCCCTGGCTGGACAACCGGCACACCATCTTCGGTGAGGTGACCGAAGGGTACGACGTGGTAAAAAAAATCTCGGAGCTGCCGCGCAGTCCGCAAGACCGGCCGGTTAAAGAAGTGCGCGTCAACTCGGTCACGATCGAGCGGGTTTAGGACGGCGAGCCGTCCATGAGACTGGCGATTTTCGGCGGAACGTTTGACCCGATCCATGCCGCCCATCTCGCCGTGGCGCGGGAAGCGGCGGACCGATTCCAGCTGGACCGTGTACTGTTCATTCCGGCGGCGCATCCGCCGCACAAGAGTGGAGTGACGCACGCGCGTTACGAAGACAGGGTTCGCATGGCGGACCTGGCCTGCGCGGCGGACCCGCGCTTCGAGGTTTCGCGCCTCGAAGAGGGCACGGCGCGCAGCTATTCGATCGATACGATACACAAAGTTCGCGCCACGCTCGAGCCGGGCGACGAACTGTTTTTCATTATCGGCGCGGACGCCTTCTCCGACCTGCGAAGCTGGTATCGCTGGCAGGAAGTCGCCCGCGCCGTGAGGTTCCTGGTGGTGAGCCGTCCGGGCAGCTCTTACGACACGCCGGCCGGCGTCCGCATGGACCGGCTCGACAGCGTGGAACTGCCGGTTTCTTCCTCCGCCATCCGGGCGTCCCTGGCGGCCGGGCAGCGTCCGCCAGCGATTCCGTCGGCAGTGCTCCACTATATTCTCGAGCACGAATTATATGGATCGCGGATTCCAGCGTAAGTCCGGGCGTGTTCTCCCGATACACGGCTGTGTCGCGGGGAACCGCGAAAACGGTGCGGTTCGCGGCCTTGGTCGCGGCTAACTCACGCAATCCACGATCCATAAAACAGAAATAAAACAAAATGGTTTATGGCAGGAGCCGTGCACATAGAGCGGTTTACCACGGCATCCTTTCCCGTCCGGATGGCCCGAATCCCTGGAGGTCTGTCTTGAAGAGACTCTATTCCACACTTGCCCTGATTCCTGTTCTGCTGGCAGCTTCCACGCTGAACGCGCAGACCACCCTCACTGTCGACAAGAGCTCGTTGAGCTTTACCGCGGTAGCCGGCGGATCGCCGGTAAGCCAGACTGTCAACGTATCGAGCTCGGCAGGCGCACAAGCGTTTTATACCTTCCCCAACCAGACTTGGCTGAGCGTCAGCCCTACCAGCGGCACGACTCCGGCGGCGCTGACGGTGACGGCCAATCCTTCCGGATTGTTGGCCGGCCCGTATAGTGGCAGTGTCACGATCCTTGACGCTTTCGGGGAACTCGATCGTCGTGAATGTGAGCTATAGCGGTGGGGGTCATCGGCGCCAGTCCGTCCTCCGTGAGCTTTGCGTATCAGAGCGGCGGCACGCTGCCCGCCTCGGTCCCCATTACGCTCACCGGCCAGACGATCAACTTCACCGTGACCGCGGCGACCTCTTCTGGCGGTGATTGGTTGCTGGTATCGCCCACGTCGGGCACGACGCCCTACCACGATCAGCGCCGGCGTGGACTCCGGGGTGATCGGTTCCGCGACCCCGCCGGGGACATATGCGGGGACCATCACCGTTACCCCAACATCGGGCGGTAGCACTACGCCCTCCGTGATTCCTGTGACCCTCACCGTGAGCGCGGCGCCGCCCGTGACGGTGACCCCGTCGAGCGTAAGTCTGGGCTACCAACTCGGCGGCGCAAATAACCAGCCCGCCACGATCATGCTGTCCTCGACGGGCGCGTTGCCGGTCAGCTATGGATTCGCCATTCCTCCGGATTCGACCTGGTTGACGACGTCCCCCCCGGGCGGTTCGATCCCCGCCAATGGCAGCACTACGGCGACCATCGCTTATGCCAGTTCCGCGAATCTGCCCGCGGGCAATTACAGCGGAAAGGTCACTTTGTTCACACCCGGCGGGGTCCCTGAGAGCCAGGACATTCCAGTCTCCCTTCTGGTTTCGGCGGTTCCGCTGCTGAATGTGCCGGTATCTTCCCTGACATTTAATTATCAGATTGGGCAGTCGGCTCCGGCCGCACAGACCGTGACCGCGACCACGACCGCGGCTGCTCCCACCTCCAGCACCGGCCAAATGCAGCTTACGATCGCCACGAGCACCGGCAACAGCGGCAACTGGCTCTCCGTGCCTACGCAAAGCCCCGTCACCGGGACGCCCTTTGCGGTCGCGGTGAACCCCTCGGGCCTCGCTCCCGGCACCTATACCGGCACCGTGACCGTGACAGGAGTTGGAGCCGGCAATGGGCCGAAGAAGATTTCGGTGACTTTGAAGGTCAGCAACGACCCGCAGATCGTGGCCGCGGTGAATGGCTGCAGCACGCTAGTGCAACAGAACGGCTGCCCGGTGGTCTTCGCCGACCAGACAGGCCAGGCCGCACCGCTACCGCAAACCCTGAAAATCACCAGCAGTACCGGCGTGGCGCTGAACTACACGGCAACCACGACCACCACCACGTGCGGGAATTCCTGGCTGTCGATTTCCGGAGCCACCACCGGTTCGACGGACGGCACCCTCTCGATTTCGGTGACTCCGGGGACCATCTCCGCCGGCACCCAATGCACCGGCTCGATTGCGGTTACGGCGACGAATCCATCCACCGGGGCGGCGACGGCGAACAGTCCCCTGACCATTCCGGTCAGCCTGTATGTAAGCAACACGCCGCTCGTGACGGTCGCTCCTTCGGCGCTGAGTTTCACCGCGCAAGCCTCCGGCAACTCGCCGGCGGCGCAAAACATCACGATCGGCGATACCAGCGCATCTGAAGCGCTCAACTATACGGTCACGTACGCCGCGGCGAGCGGCAGCGGCTGGCTGTTCGTCGGGCCGACTTCCGGCGTCACACAAACGGGGTCTAACGTGTTGACGGTTTCGGTAGTGCCCGGAGTGCTGGCCGCCGGCACTTACACCGCGACCATCACGATTACTGCGACTACTTCGGGCGGCGGCGCTGTCGCCAACAGCCCGATGACCGTTCCCGTGGTCTTTACGGTCACTGCCGGAAACCTGGCGGTCAGCCCCACGAGTCTTTCCTTCACCCAGACGCAAAGCGGGGCGGCGCCGCCGTCGCAGACCGTTACCGTGAGCACCACCGGGCAATCGCTGACCTGGGCCGCGACTACGTCCACCGGCGGCACGGGAGACTGGCTCTCGGTCACGCCGGCTACTGGATCCGCAGGCACCTTCCATGTACTCGTGGATGGCTCGAAGCTCCAGCCGAATACTTATCACGGCGCCGTTACCGTGACCGCGACCACGCCGTATGTGGGGAACAGCCCGATCGTCATTCCGGTAACACTCGTCGTCACCCCGGGGACGATTTCGGTTTCTCCCACGTCGCTGACGTTCACGCAGATCGTGGGTTCCACCGCGCCGCCGAGCCAAGACGTGACGGTCACCGGAACTCCGGGCGCGCTGGCGTTCACGGTGACAACCGCGACCGACAACAACAGCGGCTCGTGGCTCAGCGCGGCTCCAGCCTCGGGGACTACCACGGCGGCGGTGCACGTTTCGGCCAGCGCCGGCAGCCTGACGGTGGGCCAGTACACCGGCACCGTCACGATCAATGCCTCCGGCAGCACTCAGAAGGTGAAGGTGACTCTGAACGTGGTGCCGCCGCAGACCCTGACGGTGTCGCCGACCAGCCTGAGCTTCAGCTACACGATCGGCCTGCCGGCTCCGGCATCGCAGACGGTGCAGCTTTCGGCTTCGGGCGGACTCGCGCAGTTTGTTACCACGGCCTCTACCAAGGACGGCGGAACCTGGCTGACTGTGACGCCCACTTCGGGCACCACCCCCGCCACGCTGACCGTAGGCATCAACACGACTGGCTTGACCGCGGGTAATTACACGGGGACGATTACCATCGCTTCGCCCAACACGCTCACGCAACCGATCGTCACGGTGAACCTAACGGTCTCGCAGATTCCGAAACCGGTCGTCAACGGTGTGGTGAACGCGGCGACCTATATCAGCGGCGGCTTCTCGCCGGGCGAGAACATCGTGCTCTTCGGAACGGGGATTGGGCCCGCTGATCTCGTCAAGGGCAGCCTCACTTCGAGCGGCTCGTTCTCCACCAACATCGGCAACACGCAGGTGTTCTTCGACGCCATACCCGCGCCGATTATCTACGCATCGTCCGGCCAGACCAGTGTGATGGTTCCTTACGGCATTGCCGGCAGGACGCAGACCAACGTCGTGGTGTCCTATATGGGGATGCAGTCGGGGACGATCCCGTACAACGTGGTGCAGGTTTCGCCGGGCCTTTACACGCTCAACCAGGCGGGCAGCGGTCCGGGCGCCATCCTGAACCAGGACTTCAGCCTGAATAGCTCCGCGAACCCCGCGGCAAAGGGCACGGTCGTACAGGTCTATATGACGGGCGAGGGCGTTACGCAGCCTGCCTCGACCGACGGCGGAATCGCTCCAATAAACGGAACGGGCCTCAATAAGCCGGTGCAGATGGTCACGGCGACGGTCGGTGGCGTAGCGGCGACGGTGCAGTACGCCGGGTCAGCCCCAGGTATCGTGTACGGCGTCATGCAGGTCAACGTGTTGATACCCGCCGGCGCTCCCTCGGGTGCGGCAGTGCCGATCCAAGTGGCGGTGGCCGGCGTCAACTCGCAGAACAACGTTACGGTAGCGGTGAAGTAGGATCCAAGCGGGGCAGGTCTCCAGGGAGGTCTGCCCCGCTTATCCCAGGACTTCCAGAAACGCTTTGGCCGCGTGGCTCAGTGCCCGGCGCGTCGGGTAAATCAGCCGGATCTTGCGCTCGACGTTAAACTCTTTCACCCTCACTTCGCACAGCACCTTCTGTTCGATCTCCTGCTCCACGCACATCCTCGGCAGGAACGCCACTCCCTGACCGTTCTGCACCAGTTTGCGGATGGTCTCGATGGTTGGCATCTCCACATCCATGCGCAACGGTACCCGATGCGACTGGAATTCCCGAATGACCACTTCGCGGTACGGGGAAACCACGTTGTGGGCGATGAAGTTCTCCGAAGCGAGGTCGCGGATCGAGACTGTCTTGCGGTTTGCCAGGCGGTGCCTGGGGGAAACCACGAAAGCCAGCGAATCCGTATAAATCACCTTCGACTTCAGCCGCTCATCGGCCGGGTCGTAACTGATGACGCCCATTTCGAGATTGCCATCGATGAGCTCGTTGGGCAGTTTGCTCGAAAGGCTGCGGCGCACCTGCACTTTGATCTTCGGGTAAAGTTCGCGGTAGCGCTCGATGTGGCGGAGCAGGTAGATCGCGGTCGATTCGTTGGCCCCGATGATCAGGCGGCCAGCCGAGTTGTCGCGCAGCTCGGCCAGGGAGTTGTCCAGTTCCTGCTGCAGGCTTTGGAAACGCCGGGCATATTCGAGCACCGTGCGGCCGGCGTCGGTGAGGATCAACTCCTTGCCCGAACGGTCGATCAGTTTCTCCCCTAGTTCCTGCTCCAGTCGCTGCAGAGCGAGCGATACGGCGGGCTGCGTGCGCAGCAGGCGCTCCGCGGCGCGCGAGAAGCTCTTCTCGGTGGCGACGGTTAGAAACACTTGCAGGGGATAGAGTTCCATCGGGGTGCGTGTTTTCATCATAACACCTGCTAATACGTACCCGTAAAATTATAAATTTGCCAAATCATACGCCGGGTCGGCATAATGGCTTCTATCGGTGCACAGCAATGAGTGATCGCGTATACATCTTCGATACGACACTCCGCGACGGCGAGCAGTCGCCCGGCTGCAGCATGACCGTTCCGGAGAAACTGCGGATGGCCCGCAAGCTGGTGGAGCTGGGCGTGGATATCCTGGAGGCCGGGTTTCCGATCGCTTCCGAGGGCGATTTCGAAGCCGTGGACGCGGTGAGCCGCGAGTTTCCATGGGCCAACGTGGCGGCCCTGGCGCGCTGCTGCACGCTTGACGTGGAACGTGCGGCGAAGGCCTTGGAGCATGCCAGGCGGCCGCGCATCCATACGTTTATCGCCACCAGCGATATTCACCTCAAGTACAAGCTGAAAAAGACCCAGCAACAGGTGTTGGACGAAGCGGTGGCGGCGGTCGAATTGGCGCGCAGGCATGTCGACGACGTGGAGTTCTCGGCCGAAGACGGCGCTCGCACCGATCCGGAATACCTGGAGAAGGTTTCGCGGGCGGTAGTCGCCGCGGGAGCCCGGACCGTCAATATTCCCGACACGGTCGGCTATTCGTCGCCCAAGGAGTACGGCGTGCTCATCGGACGAATCGCAGAGGCGCTGGGCGATAGCGCGATCGTCAGCGTGCATTGCCACGACGATCTCGGCCTGGCGGTGGCGAATTCGCTGGCCGCCATCGAAGCAGGCGCGCGGCAGATTGAGTGCACCATCAACGGGATCGGCGAGCGCGCCGGCAACTGCTCGCTCGAAGAGATCGTGATGATCCTGAAGACGCGGTCGGATGCCTACCCGTACCACACCGGCATCCACACCGAGCATCTTTATAGCGCGAGCGAACTGCTGAGCTCGATCATCACGTTCGGTCCGCAACCGAACAAGGCGATCGTGGGGCGGAACGCGTTTGCGCACGAAGCCGGCATTCATCAGGACGGCTATCTCAAGGAGAAGAGCACCTACGAGATCATCGACCCGCGCTCGGTGGGCGTGCCCGAAGGCAAACTCGTGTTGGGCAAGCATAGCGGGCGGCACGCGCTGAACCAGCGCGCCAAGGACCTGGGCTACGAGTTGACGCGTGAGGAACTGGACCAGCTCTATCACCGCTTCACTGCGGTCGCCGACCATCGCAAAAAAGGCCTGATGGACGAGGAGATCGTGGGCCTGATCCATGAGGGGCAGAGGGCCCTGCGAGTGGCGGCGGATTAAGGGATGAAGCTGAACGTTCTGGTTCTTCCCGGAGACGGGATCGGCACAGAAGTCACCCGCGAGGCCGTGCGCGTACTGCGCCACGTGGCCGCGAAGTGGAATCACGAGCTGTGCATCAACGAAGGGCTGCTGGGCGGTATCGCGATCCACAAGACCGGATCGCCGCTGCCGGAAGAGACGGAGCGGCTGGCGGCCGAGGCCGACGCCACGCTGATGGGCGCGGTGGGGCTGCCGGAGTTCGACAACGCGCCGCCCGAGAAGCGGCCGGAAAAGGGATTGCTAGGGATTCGCAAGGCGCTGGGCGTGTATGCCAACCTGCGTCCTGTGCGGGCTTATGCGTCACAGTTGGATTCTTCGCCCCTGAAGAACCACCTGGTGGAAGGCACCGATATGATTATCGTCCGCGAACTGACGGGCGGGATCTATTACGGCACTCCGCGCGGCATTACGGAAAACGGCGCGGAAACGCGGGCAGTCAATACCATGACTTACACGCGCGCGGAAATCGAGCGTGTTACCCGCATGGCCTTCCACCTGGCGCAGGGGCGCCGCAAGAAAGTGACCTCGGTCGATAAATCGAACGTGCTCGAAAATTCGCAGCTCTGGCGGCGCGTGGTGGCCGAGATCGCGAAGGAATTTCCGCGATGTGGCGCTTGACCACCTGCTGGTGGATAACTGCGCCATGCAGTTGGTGCTGAACCCGAGGCGCTTCGATGTCGTGCTGACGGAGAACATGTTCGGCGACATTCTGAGCGACGAAGGCGCGGTGCTGGCGGGCTCGATCGGCATGCTGCCTTCGGCTTCGATCGGCGACCGCAAGTCCGTCGGGCGCCTGGGTCGGGCTGTACGAGCCGGTCCACGGATCGGCGCCGGATATCGCGGGACAGAACAAGGCCAACCCGCTGGGCGCCATCGGCTCGGTGGCGGCCATGCTGGAATACAGTTTTGGATTGAAGGAAGAGGCTGCCGCGGTGGATCGCGCGATTGAGACCGTGCTGACCAGCGGACACGTAACCGCGGATCTGCGACCTTCGGGCGCGCCTGCCACCACCGAACAGGTGGGCCAGGCGGTGTGCGCTGCGATCGGCTGAGCGGGGCTTACCCGCTCCCGCTCAGCCATAATAAGGAAGGGCCCGTCAAAACACGGGCCCTTCGGGAGTGCTCTCGTTATGCCCCAAACCATCATCGAAAAACTCTGGGATTCCCACGTCGTGCACGAACAGCCCGGTGCGCCATCGCTGATTTTTATCGACCTGCACCTGGTGCACGAAGTCACTTCGCCGCAGGCTTTCGAGGGCTTGCGGGACGCGCGGCCTCAAAGTCCGGCGTCCCGACCTGACCATCGCCACCGCCGACCACAGCATTCCCACCACCGACCGCTCGCTGCCGATCGTCGATGAAATCGCCGCGAAGCAGCTCGCGCAGCTCGAAGCCAACTGCGCGGAGTTCGGCATCCGCTGTCTCGGGATCCATAGCGACCGGCAGGGCATTGTGCACGTCATCGGGCCGGAGCTGGGGCTCACGCAGCCGGGCATGACGGTGGTCTGCGGCGACAGCCACACGGCCACGCACGGCGCGTTCGGCGCGCTGGCGTTCGGCATCGGCACCAGCGAAGTGGAGCACGTGCTGGCCACGCCAGTGCCTGCTGCAGCGCAAGTCGAAGACCTTCCAGGTGCAGGTGGAGGGCGCGCTGAAGCCCGGCGTCTCGGCCAAGGACATCATTCTGGCGCTGATCGCGCAGATCGGCGTGGGCGGCGGCACGGGCAGCGTTTTCGAGTACACCGGCAGCGCCATCCGCGCGCTCGCCATGGAAGAGCGCATGACGGTGTGCAACATGTCGATCGAAGGCGGCGCGCGCGCCGGCCTGATCGCGCCGGACGATACGACGTTCCAGTATCTCAGCGGCCGGCCGCACGCGCCCAAGGGCGCGGAATGGGATGCGGCCGTGGCGCGCTGGAAGACAGCTGCCGACCGATGAGGGCGCGACTTACGACCGCAGCATCACGATCGACGCCGACGCGCTCGAGCCGATGATCACCTACGGCACCAATCCCGGGATGGGCATGCCGATCAACGCGCCGCTGCCGGATCCGTCGCGGTAGCCGATCCGATGGAGCGCGAATCGCTCGCAAGGCGCTGAGGTATATGGGGCTCGAAGGCGGCAAGCCGCTGGTGGGCCACCCGATCGACGTGGTGTTCATCGGGAGCTGCACGAATTCGCGCATCTCCGATCTGCGCACCGCGGCGTCCGCTGTTGAAGGGCCGCAAGGTGAATCCGAAGGTGCGGGTGATGGTGGTGCCGGGCTCGCAGGAAGTGAAGCGGCAGGCCGATCGCCGAAGGGCTGCCGGAGATCTTCCGCGCGGCCGGATGCGAATGGCGCGAGCCGGGCTGCTCGATGTGCATCGCGATGAACGGCGACCAGCTTTCGCCCGGCCAGTACAGCGTTTCCACCAGCAACCGCAACTTCGAAGGCCGCCAGGGCAAGGGCGGCCGCACGTTCCTGGCCAGCCCGCTGACCGCCGCCGCCAGCGCCATCACCGGCGTGGTGACCGACGTGAGGACACTGCTATGAAACCGTTCACCAATTTCGAAAGCCGGATGGTTCCGCTGCCATCAACAACATCGATACCGACCAGATCATTCCGGCGCGCTTCCTGAAGACCACCTCGAAGGCAGGGTCTCGACAAGCAGCTCTTCAACGACTGGCGCTACGACGCGCAGGGGAATCCCAACCCGGATTTCATCCTGAACCAGCCGCGCGGCGCAGGGCGCGCAGGTCCTGCTGGCGGGCGACAATTTCGGCTGCGGCAGTTCGCGCGAGCACGCGCCGTGGGCGCTGACGCAGTTCGGATTCCGCGCGGTGATCAGCACCTCGTTCGCGGACATCTTCAAGCAGAATTCGCTCAAGAACTCGCTGCTGCCCATCGTGGTGCCGGCGGACGTCCACGCAGAACTGTTCGCGGCGGTGGAGGCCGACCCCGCAGCCACTGTGAAGATCGACCTGGCCACGCAGACCCTGACGACCCCCTCGGGCCGCAAGGTCGAGTTCCCGGTCGATGGCTTCTCCAAGCACTGCCTGCTGGAAGGCGTCGACGAGCTCGGCTACATCCTGCAGCACGAAGCGGATATCGCCGCGTTCGAAGCGCAGCGTGTCGGATCGATCAACGCTTTAGCATAGCCGCCGGCCCGTTGTTGGATACTGGAGGTTGGACCAATCGGACCAACCCCGTGAGCCACGCCGGCGCGAGATTCGGGAAGAGTTCTTCCGGACAGGCGACGCCGCGGCGGTTCAGCAACGCTTGTGTGAAATGACGGACACCGCGGTTCTGGAAGTGTACGAATCCTCGCTGCGGCCGCTGCTTCCGCCATCCGCGGCACTCCTTGCGGCGGGCGCCTTTGGGCGAGGCGAACTGTATCCTCTTGCGGACGTGGAGATCGTGGTCGCCTATGACGGCCAGCCGGCTCCCGGCTTCGCCGAAGCCACCGCCGAGTTTGGGCGGCTACTTCGAGAGAGGGGGATCTCCACCAATCTTTGGGTCTGTCCGCTGGGCGACTGTTTGTCGGCCACTGACCGGAGTCTCGAGCACTGCATCTGGCTGATGGACCGCCGGACGCTTACCGCGGATGCCCGATTCGGGGAGCGCCTGGAAGCGCAGATCGGTTCCTTCTTCTCGAAGCAGCGCCGATGGCTGGCGCAACGGCTGATTGCGGCGGCACGCACGCGGCACGCCGGATACCGCAATACGCCGTCCCACAGGGAGCCGGACATTCAGGACACGCCGGGCGGCTTGAGCGACCTGCAACTCGTTCGAAGGCTGGGAAAGCTGTTTCCGGACCGCGTGTCCGCG
The DNA here is from genome assembly GCA_963796675.1 of Terriglobia bacterium. GTDB lineage: Bacteria > Acidobacteriota > Terriglobia > Bryobacterales > Bryobacteraceae > CAWCDJ01. Next base: position 64,537 of record CAWCMS010000001.1, on the reverse strand, counting down.
GCCTTCGGGTTGGAGAGTGCGGCCGCACGTCTTGCCTTGATCCGTTGTTTCATCGACTACTCGAAGCACGCTGGAAATGTTCTGGACGTTGCCGCGCAGCAGGAGATCGCCGCCCAATTCGGAAAAGGCGCGACGCGGACCGAGTGGATGCGCGACTATTTCGCCGGCGCACGAGCGGTCTTCACCGCCGCCCGGCGCGCGATGGATGGTTGCGACAGCGGCGGCGCCTCGCTGTTCGACGCATTCCGTGAAGCGCAGTCGCGCCTTTCCAATGCAGAGTTTACGGTGCTGCACGGGCATCTCTACGTGTGCAAGCCCGGTCAGTTTGGAGCCGATCAGGAGATGGTGCTCCGTCTGCTTGTTTTCGTCGGCCAACATGGGATCGCGCCGGCGCCGGAAACGGAGCGCCGCCTGGAGGACGCATGCGCCAGCCTGGCGGCCTACTTCGAGGCCCGGCCTCTCTGGCCGGCCTTGGAAGCGATCCTTTTGTCGCCTCATTCGGCGGCTGCAGTTCGCGTTCTCGCGAACACCGGGCTGTTGCGCGCGCTTTTGCCGGAGTGGGCCGCCATCGAAGGCACCGTGGGGGATGGCCCGGAGCAACTCTATACGCTCGACGAGCAGGCGCTAATGGCCGTCGAGCGGGTTTCGGAGTTGCGCGAGGCGACCGACACGGAACGGCGGCGATTCGCCGAACTGCTCTCGGGCAATGAAGATGACGCAGTCCTGCAGTTCGCGCTGCTGTTTTCAGGGCAGGGAAGGGATGCGGCGGAACGCGTGCAGATGCCCGCAGGGGAGCGGAGCCTGGTCGAGTTTTTGATCGAGCGGCAGTCTCTTCTTTCCGATGCGGCGAGCGGCCGGGACCTCGACGATCCAGCCTTGTCGCGCGCCATGGCTGCGCAGGTGAAAACGATCGAGCGGCTGCGGTCGCTCACGGTTTTCAGCTACGCCCGCCTGGCGGACACGTACAGCGAGGCCATGGTCTCCTGGCGGCTGGAGCAATTGTGGCGAGCCTATCTGGCAGTGCAGCACGAGTTGGCACGCGCACTCGAGGCCGACCGGATCGAACCATCGGCCGCCGGACCCGGGGCGGGTTTCCTCGAGGGCTTCCCGAAACGGTATCTGCACTCCCGAAGTCCGCAGGAGATCGAAGAGCATACTCGCCTTTACGAACAGAGCCGTCCGACGGGAACCGCCGTGGAACTGGACCGGGTGGCCGGCGGCTACCGCCTGACGGTGGTTTCGCGGGATTTGCCGGCGCTATTTGCGTCGTTCGCCGGTGCGATTTCGAGCTTCGGGTTCGACATCGTGAAGGCAGAAGCGTTTTCGAACGCCCGAGGCATCGTGCTCGACACCTTCGTTTTTGCGGATCCCAGACATACCCTGGACTCGAAGCCGGAAGAAGGCGAGCGCCTGCGGGAGTTGATCGAGCGGGTGGCCGCCGGCAAGGCCGACGCGCAGCGGCTGCTAAGAAGCAGCGTCACGCCGCGGAAGCGGGCACAGGGCGCTTCCTCGCAGGTGGAATTCGATTCGGAGGCGTCCGACACGGCGACTCTGGTAGAGATCCGGACCGAAGACCGGCCCGGATTGCTCTACAGTCTCGCGTCCGCGTTCTCTTCGAACGGCTGCAACATCGAGGTCGTTCTGATCGATACCAAGGGGCACCGGGCGATCGACGTCTTCTACGTGACGCGAAACGGCGTCAAGCTCACTGCCGAAGAGCAGGAGAGACTCAAACAGCAGCTCTTGGCGGCGTGCTGATCGACCGCGCTACACTTCGTCCGTAACGCAGCCAAGGGCTGCGCTCTTGACCAGGCGGATGTACTTGGCCAGCGTGCCGCGGGTGGCTTTGTACGGCGGCATGTGCCATTGTTTGCGCCGCGCGGCGAGCTCTTCGTCCGAAAGATCCACCGAAAGCGTGTTCTTCGCGGCATCGATGGTGATCCGGTCGTTATCCCGGATGAGGCCGAGAGGGCCGCCTTCCTGCGCCTCCGGCGTCACGTGCCCGACAATGAAGCCGTGGGAGCCGCCCGAAAATCGGCCGTCGGTGATCAACGCCACTTCCTTGCCGAGACCCGCGCCCATGATTGCCGAAGTGGGAGTGAGCATCTCCGGCATACCGGGCCCTCCTTTGGGTCCTTCGTAGCGGATGACGATGACGTCGCCCTTGCGGATCTCATTTTTTTCGAGCGCGGCCAGCATCAGCTCTTCGGAATCGTAAACGCGGGCGGGGCCGGAGAATACCAGTCCTTCCTTGCCGGTGATCTTGGCGACCGCACCCTCGGGCGCCAGGTTGCCGCGCAGGATCTGAATGTGGCCGGTCGGCTTGATCGGGTTCGAGAATTCGTGAACGATCTGCTGGCCGGGCGCCAGGGCCGGCAAGTCGCGGAGGTTCTCCTCGATCGTCCTGCCGGTGACCGTGATGCAGTCGCCGTGGAGCACGCCTTCCTTGAGCAAGAGCTTCATCACCGCCGGGATACCGCCCACCCCCTGGAGGTCTTCCATCACGTATTTGCCGCTGGGCTTGAAGTCCGAAAGCAGCGGCACGCGGTCGCTCACTTTCTGGAAATCGTCCACCGTCAAGTCCACGTTCACCGCGCGGGCGATGGCGATCAGGTGCAGCACGGCGTTCGTCGATCCGCCCAGCACGGAGACCAGCGCCATGGCGTTCTCGAACGCTTTCCGCGTCATGATGTCGCGCGGCTTGAGGTCGAGTTCCAACAGGTTCTTGATCGCCTCGCCGGAGCGGAGGCATTCGTCGATCTTCAAAGGATCCTCGGCCGGCGTGGACGAACTGTAGGGCAGCGACATACCGAGCGCCTCGATCGCGGAGGCCGTGGTATTGGCCGTGTACATGCCGCCGCAGGCTCCGGCGCCGGGGCAGGAGTGGCGCACGATCTCCTGGCGCTTTTCGTCGGTGATGCGTCCCGCCAGGTATTCGCCATAGCTCTGGAACGCGGAGACGATATCGAGCTTTTCCGAATCGACGCACCCTGCCCGGATCGTGCCGCCGTAAATCATCAGGGACGGCCGGTTGACGCGCGCCATGGCCATGATGCAGCCGGGCATGTTCTTATCGCATCCCGGCAGCGAGATGTTGGCGTCGTACCACTGGGCCGACATGACGGTTTCGATCGAATCGGCGATCAAGTCCCGCGACTGCAGCGAGTAGCTCATTCCATCGGTGCCCATGGAAATGCCATCGCTGACACCGATCGTATTGAAGCGCAGGCCGACCATGCCGGCTTGCGCCACGCCTTCTTTCACCTTCTCCGCCAGACCGAGCAGGTGCATGTTGCACGGGTTGCCTTCAAACCACACGCTGGCGATGCCAACCTGCGGTTTGGCCATATCCTCTTCGCGGAGGCCTGTGGCATAGAGCATCGCCTGCGAAGCGCCCTGCGATCGGGGAGCGGTGATCCGGGAGCTGATCTTGTTCAGTTGAGTCTTCATGAGGTGACTGTTTCCGAGGGCTATTTTACGACGACGCGGCGGGCGTCCGTTCGATCCGCATATATTCGACGTCCGAGGTGGCGATCATGCCGGTATCCATCATTTTCTCAAGCTCGGGGATCAGCCGCTCCAGGTTCTCGGCGGTATCCACGATCGTGACGACAATCGGCTGATCGCTCTTCACCAGGTGATGCCGGTGAATCTCCGCCGTGTGGCCGTAACCTTCCAGGCCGCGCAATACGGTGGCTCCGGCGATCCTCAGTTCCCGGCAGCGATGCACGATCGCTTCGTAAAGGGGCTTACCTTCATACTGGTCGGTTTCTCCGAAATGGAGGCGGAGTAGCTTGGCCTTCTTAACGGTTCGCATTCGAAACTCCCTCGGGCGGGTTGCTGTGGACCAGGCGAATCACCTCGACATCCGAGAGCACAATGATTCCATCCTGCATGATGGCCTCGATGTCGCCGATGGCTTTCGCCAGTTTCTCTTCCGTATCGACCACGGAAATCATGATCGGCAGGTCGCGCGAAAACGGCAACAGGCCGCTCTTGTGTGTGTGTCCCTTCGCGCCGTAGCCCAAAATGCCGCGATACACGGTGGCGCCGGCGATGTCCAGCAAGCGGAGCCGTTTCACGATCGCTTCGTAGAGCGGCTCTCCCTCGTGCCGGTCCGATTCCCCCATATAGATGCGCATCATTCTGGCGGCGCCGCGAATCTCCTTGTGCGGGCCTTTCACCACCGGGAGATGCTCTTTGCTCGCGGCCTTGACGACCTGTGTATCCTGAACTTCGATCACGCCATCCGTGACCATGTCGTAGAGCGTGGGCATGAGCTCATCCACCTTTTCGGCGGATTCGATGAACTCGATGCGAATCGGAAGATGTTCGGAGAGCACTTCGATCTTCGTCGTATGCATCTTGTGATGCCGGCCGAATCCGGCGATTGCGCGAGTGGCGGTCGCGCCGGCCACGCCCTTGTGCATGAGGAACGTCAGGATCGCATCGGACAGGGGCGTCAGGTGATATTGCGTATCTTCGTTGACGAAAATCGTGACCTTTTTGGCCATTCCCTTTTGGAGCATCGATACTCCTCTCTTACCGCCGCGCCAGTGTGGAGCCAACCCACACGGCTACGTAGCCCAGCATAACGCTGGAAACGATGTTGAGCAGACCCATCCACAGGCTGCCATCGCGGACGGTAGCAAATGTTTCCCATTCGAAACTCGAAAAGGTCGTATAGCCGCCCAGCATGCCGACGACGAGAAAGAGCCTCCATGCCGGATCCAGCTTGTAGCGCTCGGTCAGCGTGGTCATCAGAAATCCGATGAGGAACGAGCCGGTGACATTGACGACCAGGGTGCCCAGCGGGAACTTGCCGCCGAATCGGCTCATGACGGCCGATGCCGCCAGATACCGCGCCAGGGACCCGATCCCGCCTCCTACCATGATCAGTACATAAGGAATCAATGGACAGTTCTCCTCCGATTCATATTCACCTTGAGATCATACCCGGAACCGATTTCAACTCCGGGCTCGGGCGAGCGCCTCCTGCGCGCTTTGAATGCGCTCGAGATCGGCGCGGATTTGGGGAGCCTGCTCGTTGCCGGCGTTCTCGACCAGCCGCTCAACGGTCGCAATCAGCTCGTCCAGCCTGCGCCGCGCCTCTCTTTCGACGCTCCAGAGGGCCGAGTGGATGCTCTCTTCCCACTGGCTGCTCAGCCGGCTGATGTTCTGGTAGACCAGCCGCGCGATCGTGCGGGTAAAGTGCCGGCGCACCGCCTGCCGGATTGCCCTGGCAGGCAGGATGGGCGAAAGCAGCTCCCAGTTGCGATCGAAAACGCGCCCGATCCGGACATTCGGAGCGCCGGGCTCGACCACGCGAATCTCTGTTTCGCTTGTCCGCAATGGCACGCCGAAAGCCCGGACCGTGCGATCCGACAGCCGGTCGCGAAACTGCTGCAGCGTGCGGAACGCTTGCTTCTGCACGCCGCGCAGCGGAGCCAGGAAGGCCATGTGCTCCCGGACCGCAAGCACCATGAGCTGGTCGCGCAGTTCGCCCGGAAGCCATTGTTCGAAAGAAGAGAGCATCGTCGCCAGGCTCGGGCTCCACTTCGGGAACTCCCGGGCGAAGGCATCGAGAAGCGCCTGGTCGATTTCCGGCTCGTGCCGTTCAAGCTGGTTGGCGACCATCGCGCGGGTCCCGGCCGCCGCGTGCTGCACCAGCAACCGGATCTGCGTCTTCGCTTCGTCGAGCGCTTCTTTCTCCCCTACCACCTGTTCTTTCAGCGCATCTCGCTCGGATTGGATCATCTCGGCCGATTTGAGGCCCAGAGCCAGGTAGCCGGCGCACTCGCCCAGCAGCGTTTCCATCTTTCTCGAGAGAATGGCTTCGCGCTCTTCGACGAAGCGGTCCAGCGTCTCTGAGCGCAATGCCTCGTCGAGTGCCGTGCGAAACTGCTCGAAGCCGGATTTGGTGGCATACGGAAACACCCGCACGTCGCCCGATATCCTGCGGGCAAGCTGCGAATGCACGAATTCGAGCACTTCCTCGAGGTCGGGAGCGCTCAGCAGATCCGCCTTGGTGAGCAGGATCGAGACCTTCGGCGTGTACTGGTGGAGGCTCTGGAGCAGGTCGATGTCTCGCTGCGAAAGAGGAGGGTCGACGCTGACCGCCACGAGTGCCAAGCCTACGTTCGGCAGCCAGTTGAGCGAGGCCTGGGTGTTGTGGGTATGGGCGCTCTCGAGGCCCGGAGTGTCCACGAACTTCAGCCCGCGATACCGGCGCAGCTCCGGTAAGTCCACAGTGATGATCGCGACCCGCTTCTGGTTTTCCGGATTCTCGCGCTCGGAGATGTAAGCGCCGATCTGATCGAGAGGGACCTCGCGGATGTTACCGTCCTCGAAGCGAACCACCGCGCGTTCGCGCGCCCCATAACGCATTTCCGTGACGACAGCCGTCACCGGAATCACACCGACCGGCAGGATGGCGCGACCGATGAAGTCATTCAGAAAGCTGCTCTTTCCCGCCTTGAATCGCCCCAGGATAGCGACGGTGATTTCATCCTGGCGGATCGCGCTTCGGGCGGTCGAGAGCAGGCCGGACAGCGTGGTGATTTCGTATCGGGTCGCAACCTCGGCGGCCAAGTCCAGGGCGGACTCCAGAGGCGAGCCTGGTGCGGCGGTAATTTCGGAGGGGATCTGATCGGTGCTCAGAATCATAGCTCTTCCCAAGTAGGAGCTATCATTCACGAGCCGGGCTCGAGACGGTTGATGGCGAGCTCCATCACCAACGGTCTTCACTAATATTATACTCTGGCGGGGCTCATCCGCCGAAGGTGCGGCGTAGCAGCGGCCCGGCCCTGCGAAGGGCGGGAAGCGTGCACAGCCGCGAGATCCGATCCTGGCGCCGCTCTACCGATTCCAGGGAACGGCGCTGCCGCCGGGCCTCTTCGAGCAGCCCTCGCGGGAACTCAGCTTCTACATCCGCGCCCTGCAAATCGCCGGGGTCGAGACTCTCGAAGGCGCACCGTATCGCCCGATGCGCGAATTCGGCGCCGGGCCGTTTGAGACTGCGGCGGTAGCGGTCCTCCGGCGTGTTTCCGCGGTGGCTGTGATCCCCCGTCATTACCGGAGCCGTGTTGATCTCCCAGGTTTGCATGCGTCCCTCGCGGATCCCATAGTCAATTCGCCCGTACCTGATGTGGGCGATCTCGAAAACCTCGCGCACCGCTTCCGCGTGCGGGTTTTCGCGGAGATAGGACATCTCCTCCTCCGCCAGGTCTTCATCCGTGGTGCTGGTCCAGCTCTTGGTCATCCACTCACGGCCGGCCTGGATGTAGCGTGGGATGTAGCTATCACCGATCCGGAAAACCGAGTACTTGCGGTAGAGTCCATCGGCGCTTGTATCGCAGAATTCGACTACCAGTAGGTCTCGCCTCGGCAGCCCGCGCAGTCGCAGATAGAGCATCGCCCGTTTGAGCTCGCTTCGACTCGAAAGCAGCGGCGTCAGGCTGCCATTATGCCGGTTGGCCTCGCGGACGAAGACCGGGAACCGGATGCCGTCTAGCGGCCCCTCCGCGCGATACGCCCGATACTCATTGCGGCCGGCGAGGTGGAGCGTGTCCAGCAGTTCGTATCGGTGCATCGCTTCGCGCGCCTGGTTGAATACCGGAAGTCCGGCGGCCACCGCCGCGGTTTGCAGGCAATGCACCAATTCGAGCTCGGCCGGCGACAACGCATCGAGCGCAGTGAAAATCCAGGCGCCGCGCGGGAGCGAGCGACGCTGGAACAACTCCGGATAGGAGGACTGCCGCATGCGATCGCGAAGCGGATGCCCCCACTCGCTTTCCAGGTAGTTGCGCAACAGGCTGGTGCGGATCTCGTCGACCGCGACGTAGATCATGCCGGCTCCATGCTTTCCGCGGCGGGCGCCTGCTGGGCGCGCCACATTTCAGCATAGAGCGGACACGTCTCCAGGAGTTCGGAATGGCTTCCCAGGCCGGCGCATTTTCCATCTTCGAGAACCAGGATGCGGGTGGCGTGACGAAGCGTGGAGAGCCGGTGTGCGACCACCAGGGTCGTACGGCCGAGAGCCGCCGCCTCCACGGCCCGCTGCAGCTTCGATTCGGAGAGGGAATCCAGGCTGGAGGTCGCCTCGTCGAGCAGCAGGAGCGGAGCATTCTTCAGCAGGGCCCGCGCGATGTTAATCCGCTGCTTCTGCCCTTCCGACAACCCGTGGCCGGCCGGGCCGACCCGGGTTTGGTAGCCGGAAGGCAGGGCCAGGATTTCTTCGTGAATCTCGGCTGTGCGGGCTGCCGCGACCACCTCGCGGTCGGAAGCCTGCGGCCGCCCGAGCCGGATGTTTTCGGCCACCGTGGCCGCGAACAGGAATGTCGACTGAGGCACCAGGGCGATGCTGTGGTGCAGGCCTTGCAGCCGGTACTGGCGGAGGTCGGAGCCGTTGTGCACGATGCGGCCGGCCTGCGGATCGAAGAAGCGCGCCACCAGGCTGAGCAGTGTGCTCTTGCCCGCTCCGGACGGTCCAACGATGCCCAGCGTCTCGCCGGGACGGACTTCGAAGGAGAGCCGCTCGAGGGTCGGGCGGCCGGCGTACCGGAACCCGACCTCTTCGAAACGAATGACGGGAGGAACTCCATCGTCCGGGAGTGTGACGGTGCCATCGGCGATCTCGGAGCGCTCTTCGAACAGCTCGGCCAGCCGGTCCACGGATGCCCGGTTACTCTGAAATTCCAGTAGCGCCGTGTTGACGTTCAGAAGCGGAGAGTGGATCGACCGCACGGCCATCAGGAAGGCCAACAACGAGGGCCAGGTCAGTCGGCCATCGAGCACCTGGAACCCGCCCGCGATCACCACGGATACGATGCTCACGCCGGCGGCCGTCTCGAGCAGCATGCGACTGAGCGATTCCGCGCGCGAGATTTCCAGGCAGGCGGCGAAATATCCCAGGGCCTGGCGCTCCACTCGCGCGCGCTGGCGCTCTTCGGCGCCGTAAATCCGGATCACCCGGACTCCCCGCAGGATCTGCAGAATCGAGTCGTATAGCGCGGATGCGCGGCGCCGGACGGCGAACGACTTGCGAATCGACCGCCGGGCGACGAGAAGCACCGGAGCGAGCAGCAGCGGCAATAGCAGGAACACGAGCGCGGACAGCTTGGGGCTGATCCAGACCGCACCCGCCAGATATCCAACTCCCAGCGCGCCTTCCAGCCCTATCCGCACGCACGCCGCCGCCGAGTTGCGCGCCTTGGTCACGTCCAGACGGGTGGCCTGGATCAGATCTCCGTGGCTCTGGCGGTCGAAGAATGCTACCGAGAGCGTCAACAGGTGCCGCACCAGACGATCGAGCAGTCCCGCTTCGAAAGCACGAATGATGTGCTGCTCGAGCATCTGGGCTTCATAGCTGAGGGCCCCGGATGCCAGGTAGCAGGCCATCAGGAGCGCCGCGATCACCCAAAGTGCGGCGACGCGGCCCAAATGCACAGCGAGGCTGCCTGCCAGTCCGCCTTGGCCGGCGAGCACGCCTGCCAGGAACTGCTGCATCAGGATGAGGACGGCGAGCGAGATGCCCGAACGGGCCAGGGACGCCGCCACAAAGCGAATCAACAGGGCGCGGTCCACCTGTGCCGCGCGAAACAGGAACCGGCCGCCGGACTTCACGACGCAACCACCTCTCGGGCAAGCGGAGCCGGCTCCCGCACGCTCCGTCCCGACCACCGGGTCACGATTGCCGCGATGGAGAGATCGCCGGTCACATTCAGAACGGTCTTGCAGATGTCGGAGAGAGGCTCCAGTGTTTCGAGCAGGATCACGGCGTCGATCGGGCAGCCCAGGGCCAGGTAGGCGGGCAGCGTACGGTAATGCGTGCCCCCGGGGAGTCCGAGATCGGAGAAGCTGAGCAGGATTACGGTGAAGAGGAAGGCGCCGATCTGAGCGGCGGACGCCGGTACCGACCAGAAGTACAGAATGACCAGGGCCCGGCAGAGCGCGCTCGTGGTGCGGTTGACCTTGAACATGTTGACCGCCATCGGCAGCAGTACGCGCGAGGTCTCCGGGTTAGGCGTCATGCGGTCGCCGGCATCCAGCAATGCCGGCAGCGCAGCCAGCGAAGAACGCGTACTGAGCGCGACCATCTGCGGACCGGAAGCCGCCTTCGCGAAAGTCCGCAGAGAAATGCCGCCGGCCAGGACGGTTACCGGATAGAGCAGCAGCAGGTAGGCCAGCATCAGGGCGCATTCCAGGAGTACGAACCAGCCGAGAATGCCGAACAGCCGGCTTCCGGTCGCCGCGGTGTAGGTGGCGACCAGCGCGAACATGGCCACCGGCGCGAACCAGAGTATCCAGCGCACCAGGACCATCAACGTCTGGCTGAGCCCGGCAGCCATGCGGGTCAGCGCGCTGCGATTTTCCGGGTCGATGCGCTGCATGGCCAGCCCGAACAGGATGGCGAAAATTACCAACGGCAGGAACTCCTCGTTCACCGCCGAACGCGCCAGGTTGCGGGGCACCAGTGCGGTCACGAAGTCGCCGGGTGTGCCGGCGGACTTGCCGTTTTCTTTCGCGCCGTCCGCGCTCTCCGGCGATGCGGGAGCCTTCATTTGCAGGAGGGCGTCACGGTCGATCGAGGCTCTGTGTACGATGGGCGGGACCACCGTCCATACGACGGCGGCACCGAAGAGCAGCATCACCAGGTAGAGCGCAATGGCGCCGGCAATGCGGCCGGCCGCCCGCGCGGTTCCCGTATTCGCCATCGAGCAGACCACATTCGCCAGCGCCAGTGGGAGCGCGACCATGCGCAGCGCGTTCATCCACAGGGTTCCACAGACCTGCAATGCCGGAAGAACAGGGCTGGTCCGCCCCGCGCCGGATGCCGACAGCAGGCCGCCAAACGCCGCCCCTGCCGCCAAGCCGGCGATCGACAGCAGCGTCATCTTCCGCTCGATCCAGCGAGGCTGCGGCGCGGTTGCGAACGTCACCGGTACATCGTACATACGGTCATCCATGATGTCACCAGCGCTCGCGCAGCGTTCGGGAGGGGTATTCGAACAAAGGGCGCGTCCAGGCGACGAAATCCACCAGCAGATAGAACGGGACCAGGGCCAGGATCCGCGGCCCTGCCGAAAAGCCGATCCAGTTGGAAGCGACGATTACGTATCGGATGCGGGAGAGCAGCGCGTGCAGGAAGGCGAGCAGCCAGACCGCCGCGCAGAACAGGGCGGCGTCCGGCGGAGCACCAGGCGCAATCGCCAGAAGCAGCCCGGCCAACGGCAGGGCCAGCATCGTCAGTCCGACCGCCGAAGTCAGCAACGACCTGGCGACGTCGCCATACGCGCCGAAGCGGACGCCGTGCACAACGACGTTCCGGATCCAGCGCGACTGTTGCCGGATGTAGGATCGCAACTGTGTGTGGAAGTGGAACGGGAAGGTGCCCTCGACCTCGTAGCGGATGCGCACGCCCATCCGCAGCAGCCGCTGGCCCAGTTCGAAATCTCCACCGGCGCGCACCGCGGGATCGAAAGCGCCTGCCTGTTCCAGGGCGCTGCGACGGACTGCCGCGCTGGCGCCGAGCAGGCCGGAGCAGTAGACGGGATGGCGCAGAGAGGTGTAGACCCGCGTTGCGCACTGGCTGACGACGAATGGGTTGCCGGACTGTCCTGGCAACGGCGTGCAGGGAGAACTGGTCACCGCTTGCTCGCGGCCGCTCAGAATCGGGCCGAGAACCGCGGCGAAGGCTGCATCCGTGATCCGGGTTCCGGCGTCGAGCAGGTAAACTATCTCGCCCGAAGACTGCTCGAAGCATCGCTGGAGCGACTTCTGTTTCCCCTCGCCGGGATATTGTTTCAAGAGGATGAGTCCGTCCGCCGCGAGGCCTTCGGCGATCTCCCAGGTGCGGTCCGTGCCTCCCGCACACAAGACGACCTCAAGCCGTGGGTAGCGCAGTGCCCGGACCGCTTCGACGGAAGAGGCGAGGGCCGCTTCCTCGTTCCAGGCGGCGAGTAGAACGCTCACCATGGGTAGGCCGCCCTCCGCCGGCGTGAGCAGCGGACCGGCATTTCGGGATGCTCGCAGGCGATAGACCTTCTTCAGGTCCCGCCGCATCCAGAACAAGTTGAAGATGAGGGGCGCCAGAATCGCAGCCAGCACCAGCGAACCCGTGCAAATGGGCACTTGTTTTGTTGTTAAGAGCCTCAATTATCCCGATCCAATTGTGCGAATGTCAACAGTTGGCGGCAAAGGGGCAGGTACTTTCCTGGGGATCGGCCTGGAATCAAATGGGTATCTCGATCTAAGCAGGAAGTAAGTGTCTTGACTCAACGTTGGTTCGGTGGTCTGATTGGAGCTTGTCGCCGTCTTCCAGGCGAAAGACGGCCTCAGGGCCCCATCCAGAGTCTGAGTCGAATTGATCTTGGGAGGGGAATCGAAGTGGCACATTCTTCAGGGTCCGCCGAAGGTGGCCCGCTCACGCGTCTTTTTCGGTCTATCCGTCTCGGCTTGGCACGAGTCCTCCTGCCGGGCGAAATTCCGAATCCCAAAGACCTTGCGGCCGTCGCTCCCAATCCCACCGGCGATGGATTGTGGGCGATGGATCGTAAGGGCAACATCTTTGCCTTTGGAAACGCTCCGGAATTCCGCGAGGTGCCGGAGCCTGTACCGTGGCGGGAAGGATCCTTCGTCGCTTTGACTTCGACGCCAACCGGACAGGGGCTTTGGGCGCTGGACAGCCGCGGCAACATTTACGCCTTCGGCGATGCCCCCGAGTTCCGCGAGATCCCGGAGCCCGTACCATGGCGGGAAGGATTGTTCGTGGCGCTCGCATCCACGCCGAGCGGCCAGGGCCTCTGGGTCCTGGAAAAGGGCGGCCGGATCCTCTCCTATGGCGACGCTCCGGAACTTCAGGCGGCGGTGCAACGGCGATGAACGCGGCTGGCGAGGGCAGGCCCTGCCTCGTCACCGGCAACCGGCCGCCCGGATTCCGTGTGATTGAAAGCTTCGCCGGCGCCGCCGAGCTGGATGCCATCGCACACTGGATCCGCGGCAACTTTGCCTGGCAGAAGCGCCACCAGGGTTCCCTGCCTCCCGCCGAACAATATCCGCACCATGGGCCGATTCCGGTTTGGGCGAATGCCCTGGGAGAACGGATGGTGGCGTTCGGAGTGTTTTCACATACGCCGGGCCACGTGCTTCTGAGGCGATACGACTGCGGTGTTGGCGTAGAGCCGCACATCGACCGCGAAGAGTACGGGCCGGTCGTCGCAGGACTCACGCTGACCTCCAGCCGCGTCTTTCAACTGACCAAAGGAACCTCCCGGTTCGAGGTGCTGCTGCTGCCGGGTGACCTCTACGTGATGACGGGTGCCGCCCGCTATCGGTGGCGGCACAGTATTCCCGCGCGGGCCGAAGACGAGTTTCGTGGAACCATATTCCCGCGTACGGGAGGCTTCTCCGTAACGTGGCGATACGCGCCGGCGCCGGCACGCAGAAGGTGGCTGCTTGGACGTTTCTTCCATTCAAAACGAGCGCTCGGCTAAACCGGTTGAGTGGCTCAGGCGCTTCCTGCGGAGAGAGCCCGCGCCATACCATCGACTCGCCGGGTTTCTTCCTCCGCAGGTCGCCCAGCGCGTTCTGGAGCAGATCCTCGCCCAGCGGCAGAATTTTTGTGCGATGACCGGCCACCGCAATTTCATGCGGCTGCCACACACGCTCCCCCTCGACGATGAGTTTTTCAGGAGTATCCGGGCAATCCTGCCGGAACTTCAGAAGCGCTTTGCCATCGACCTGGAACGGCCGGAGATCGAGCTTTACGTCCACGCGTTCAACGACGGCACCCGCTTCGACCGGCATTCCGATTCCTATGGGGGAGGAAACTGGCGAAGGCGCCTTTCCTGCGTCTTCTATGTCCACTGCGTGCCTCGCCGGTTCGAAGGGGGGAGCCTGGTGATCTATGATAAGCGGGGCCGCGCGTATGCCGTGGAGCCCGAGCACAATTCGGCGGTCTTCTTTCCCAGTAATCTGATCCACGAAGTGCTGCCAGTCATTTGCGAATCGCGAGATTTTGCGGACAGCCGTTTTGCCATCAACATATGGATCATGTGAGTTACCGACCGGCTTCGAATTGGCCCGCGCGTGTCAAAGCGGTTATCCTCCGGGTCTCCCGCTTGCGGCATGAAGCGCCGTATCTCCGGATTCCTGATTTTCTCTCCTCGCGTGAGTCCGACCTCATACTTCAGATGTTGCTCGGAAAGCGCGAGGAATTTCGCGCCAGAGGAATCACCAGTTCCGGCGCCCCGCTGTTCTACCGGATGCAACGTGCGATTGCTCCACCGCCTGAGTTTCTTGCCCGCTTCACGGAAACGGTGCCTCTGCTCCGGCATACGTTCGGAGTCGAACTCCAGGATGCGTCGCTCGAACTGCTCGGCCAGGCGTATAACGATGGTTCCTTCTTCGGCAAACATAGCGATGCGGACGCCGGGGGGCCTAACTGGCAACGTCGACTATCGGGCATCTACTATCTTCATAAACGACCGCGCCGGTTTGACGGCGGAAGGCTTGTTATCTACGGCCGGAGCGGGGCGCCTCACCTGGTCGATCCGGAACACAACTCCGCGGTCTTCTTTCCGCGAGATGCGGTGCATGAGGTATTGCCGGTCCGATGCCCGTCCAAGGCGTTCGACGATAGCCGGTTCGCGATCAACGTGTGGATCGGCTAGCTCTCTGACCGTGAGGTCTCTTGCCCTTTCGCACGCGCTCCCTTACGGTCGCGCCTCTGTGTCCACAGAGCCGCGACCGTAAGGGAGCGGGCCGGTGTTTGAGCGAAACTTCGCGGTCAGCGTACTAGTTCTCGCACCTGCCGGGGCTATTGATATTGCCCGGGCTGGTGCCGCTGCCGCGCGACTGCGGGTTTGGTCTTGCGGACTCGGATCTGCGCGCACGCATGACGCACGGCCAAGGTCGGCGCCACCAGGTTGATATCGCCGACGGCTCCCGGCCCCATCTGGAAACCGCAGGAAAAATAGAAATTATTTTTGATCGAACTGTTGATCATGATCCAGCGGAGGCCCTGGTGTTCGGCATAGTCAGCCGCCCAATACAGAAGACGGGCCCCCATGCCGATATCGTTCGCATCGGCGCCCACCCAATCTACAATCAGCGCATCCGCGGCGTCCCGCAGATCCTGATCGGGGAACAAGTCGCCGGGATGTCCGATGTGGAACTTCAGCAGGCCATTCAACCCGCCGCTTTGGATCGTAATCTGTCCCTCCGCGCCCGTTCGGGTGATGGTTGGAGCGAGTCCCGGCAGAATCCGCGGTGGAGGAGGAGCGGGAGGAGCCATATGAATTAGGGTTCAATTCTATAGCGCAATCCAATAGAATTCAACCGCCTCGGGTGCCTCAGTAGATCCGCGTGGCCAGGCCGCGCGCGGCCAGGTCGGCGTCTTTCTGCGGCAGGCCGGAGACACCAGCGATCCAGTTACCTTTCGAGAAGACGAATACCGGCCTTCCGGAATCCTCGCCGAAATACCCTCCGAACGAGGCGACGAACTTCGCGTCCTTGAGTGCGCTGCTCCAGTCCAGCAACAGCGACGAGGCATCCTGGCCGCCGGTGGCCTGCGCCACGAACATGTCGTACTCGGCCTTACCTTTCTTGTAATGGGCGATGGTGCCTCCGGGCATGAACTGCTTGTCGAGCAGATGGTCTTCCACCACGCGTGTGTCCACACGGTCCGCCAACGGGAAGCGGCGCGACTCGTCGGCGGGTTTCGGCGGCGGCGCTTTCTGGACTGATGCGGTGGGAGGCGGCGCGCTCCGCGATCCGCAAGCGGCAAGCAGCAGCGATAGGGCGAGGAGTTGGAAGTAGCGCATCTCTTTACGTTAACTCAATGGTTTCTGAGACGCCCCGCCCGGCGGCAGAGCGAGAGGTTCGCGTTACCTGGCTGGATCCGGGAACGCGGCTTTCAGTTCGTCGAGGTATCCGTAGATCGCCGCGATCATGCGGGCGTCTATGGGGCGGCGCCGCTCCGCAGCTTCGTTCCACTGCATCAGGCTGGGGAATAGCGCGCCCGCGGGCTCCCGCCAGTCACCCACTCGGGAGCGGCGGCCCGACGAGGCCGGCAGTTGGACTCCTGCCGCCGTGAGTTCCTGCTCCACTGCGGCACGATGATCGCGCACCATTTGCGCCAGCAAACTCCAGCCGGGATCTGCCGTCGCCGGTGTCTGGCAGGACTCGAAAAAAGCACCGAGCCGCTTCAACGCCCAGGCGTGGCGCATTGCGACGCCCAGCGCCGAATCGGGCAGCACGGCAAGTGGCTGCTCGCGGCGAAGATCGGCGAGCGCGCGCAATACAAAGTCCATGCTCTCGCCCGCGGAATAGCCGTTTGCGTCGCCCACGCGCACCACTTTGAAGCCGCCGGATTCCTCGCTCACCTGCACTGCTTCTCCCAAACACGCCCCGGCCTGATGCAGCGCATAACGCGCCTGGAGTTCGCGGATGTCGACGGCAGTGAGCCGTGGCCTCGCGGCAGGCAGCGAGACCGGCGGTAAAGCACCCGCCGCACCGCCTTCCGGCGTTGGAGCAGTTCCGCGTTCGAGCGACGGATCCGGCCGGAACACCGCCGGGCTCAGTTCCGCGCGGCTCACTTCCTGGATGCTGTCCGCGGCCAGCCGGAACTCCACGGTGCGGTCGGCCGTTTCGAAGCGAATGGTCTCGAGCCGCGGCTGATAATTCGTGGAATCGACGTCCAGCGAAAGAACGGCGACCAATGTGCGCGTCTTACGCCGCGCGGTAATGCGGATCAGCGGCTCGCCGTCGTGCCCGGTCAGCCGCTCGGCGGCGGCGACGGTGCCATCCTCGGCCGCCCATATTGAAATGTCCGAAGAGAGCGAAATCGGATTCCACGACCGGCTCTCCATCCAGTTCACGAATGTGGATTCGATCTGATCCGGGTCCAGCCCGTTTTCGGCGAGCGACGTGAGCGAGGCCGCTTCGATACGGTGCTCCTGCCGTTCGACGACAGGCTTGCTTCCTCCGCGATAGACGAACTCGCGGCTTTCGGCGGGTCGCCACATGGCGTGCCGCAACTCGCCGTGCGGGCCGCTCAAGCGCGACGCGAAGCGGCCGCTCGAACGATCGGACCAGATCTGCAATTGCGAATCCACCGTTTTGGCGGCGGGCCGCGTCTGCACAATCTCTACGGAAAAAGTCTGGTGGACCGGCTGCGCATAGAGCGTAGTCTCAACGCCCGCGGCATGCGCGATCACTTCCGTGGGCCGGATGAGCGCATTCGTGCGGCGAACTCCGAAATGCCAGGCGATGATCAGTGCGAGTGACGCAGCGGCGATTCCTGCCACGGGGATTGCGAATCGCAGCCCGCGGCGCGGAGCCTTTGCCAGTTCATCCTCGTGTTCTTCGATCCGCGACAACAGCCTCTTCCTGGCGGTAGGACTCCACTCCGGCGGCGGGAACGGCCACTCATCCATGGCAACCGCCAGACGGTGGATCTGCTGCTCTGAGGCGTCGAGGCGCGTGCGGCAGCGCCAGCATGATTTCAGGTGGAACCAGACGCGGATGTGCCGCAGCGGCGGCAGTTCGCCATCGAGGTGTGCCAGCAGTTCTTCGTCACTGCAATGCATCGGACACCTCACCCATGGCCTGTTTCCCGCCGGCGCGTCCAGCCGGCAATACCCCCGACGCGATGCGGAGTTTTTTCAATGCACGCGCCAGTAATGTCGCCACCGACTTCGGACCGATTCCCAGTTTGTCCGCGATCTCCCGATATTTGAACGATTGCAGCCGGAGATGCAGCACTTCCTCCTCGCGGGCGCTCAGCAGCGAGAGTCCCTTCGGAGCGCCGTCGTCGAAATCGGCGGCGACATCGGGCCAGCATGGCTGCGCCGGAAGCAGGTCCAGGTTTTCGGTCGGCTCGAGATCCTCGGCATGGTGCTGCTGATCGCGCGTGTGCTTGCGCAATTGATTGCGAACCGCGCCGAAGGTCCACGCCTTCGGATTGTCGATCCGCTTGCCCGCACGCAGATCGCGGTATAGGGCGAAGAAGGCTTCCTGCACCAGGTCGTCGGCCAATTCAAAGGAGCGTGTCATGCGAACGGCGTAGCGAAGAAGAAAAGGTCCCCAGGATTCGAACAGGTCCGTCACCGTTTTGGTCGTACCTTCCTGGTTCATCGCGGATCCCGGCCGGCTGCTCCTACATGGGCCGCCCAAATTATATTCTTAACAGAGTCTCCGGCCCGATTCACTCTCTTACGAAGAAATAAATATGTGCTTGTTTTGTAGGGAAAAATCGGCTTTTGGGTACTACGATCCCGGTCCGAAAGCGGGAATCGGTTTTTCCGAAAACGCGATACACTACTGCTACCTGAAGGTTCATGGCAATGTGTTCCGGATCTGCGGCGGGGGCACTTGCGGCCGTGGCACGCGTGGCCGGGCTCCTGGTGTACATGGCTGCGGCGGCATTCGCGCAGGCGGACCGCGCCACGATCGAAGGAATCATCACGGACCCGGCATCGGCCCCGATTCCGGACGCTCATGTGCTGATCCTGCGGCTGGAAACAAATGACGAGATCGTTCTGCGCACGAACGAATCCGGCCGCTACTTCGTGCCTTACCTCCCTCTCGGCACCTACCGGGTGACTGCCAGCAAGGAGGGGTTTCAGCCGGGGCAGTTCGACCAGGTAGTGGTGCAATCGCAGAGTACGATTCGGGCGGATTTCGTCCTCCAGGTCACCTCGATCGCCACGCATGTGGATGTAGCGTCCGATTCCACGATCCTCGATCACTCGACACCCACGGTCTCGGCCAAGCTCACCATGCAGCAGATCGGAGAGGCCCCGCTGATCGTGACCGGCCGGAAGCGAGACATCACCGGATACCTGCAATTGCTGCCTGGAGTGTCGAATTCCTCCACGTGGAATGCGCGCGTCAACGGCTCCAATCCCGGGAACTCCGAGGTGTTTCTGGATGGTGCTCCCGCGAGCCAGAGCAACGTGCGCGGCTCCATTCAGGAGAACGGCCCGGCGGTCGAGCAGGTCGGCGAGTTCAGCATCGTCACCAACGCATTCAGCGCGGAATACGGCCGAACGGGGAGCTGGTTCACCAATGTGACCATCCGCTCGGGCGCCAACGATCCGCACGGCAGCGTCTACGACTACCTGGACAACGATGCGCTCAATGCGCGCTCCTTCTTCCAGAAAAGGCGCACCCGCGTGCGGCAGAATGAGGGTGGTGCCACTCTGGGAGCCCCAGTCTATCTGCCCGGCCTATACAACGGTCGCAATCGTACTTTCTTTTTCTTCGGGCAGCAGTTGGCGTCTTGGGACCAGGTCGGCACCGGCACGCTGCTGACCGCTCCGCGCGCCGACTTCCGCAATGGCGATTTCAGCCGCCTGCTGGATGCTTCGGGCGCGATGACCCCGGTCTACGATCCCTCCACTACCCGGTCCGACAGCGTGGGCGGCGTGACGCGCGATCCGTTTCCCGGCAATATCATCCCCGTCAGCCGCATCAGTGCCGCATCCCAGCGCATTCTCGCCCTGATCCCTCAGCCTGACCTGCCCAGCCAGGAGGCCGCCAACTTCTATAGCCGTACGGGCGGCGGCAGCTATCGCGACTACATCTCCACCGTCAAGGTGGACCACAGTTTCTCCACCACGCATAAGATTGCCATCACTTACAGCGATCAGTACAATCCGCGCGTGATCGCGGGTCAGGGCTGGGGCGCAGGGAGCCCCCTCGAAGGCTCGCAGGCGCCCAAATCGATCCACGATCGCATGGGCCGCGTGAACTACGACTATATCGTTCGCAGCGATCTGTTGAACCATCTGACTGTGGGTGTGGACCGCTACCGTAACGAAACGCGCCAAGTCTCGCAAGGGCAAGGCTGGAATACCCAACTGGGAATTCAGGGCATCGTCGGAGACCAGGGAGCCTTCCCAGTCGTCAATTTCTCCGGCGGAGTGGCCAGCCCCAGGGGATTGGGCGGCCCCGATTTTTCGAAAAACACTGGCGGGCGGATCACCATTGGAGATACGCTCGCCTGGGTCAAAGGGCGCCACAGTCTCAAGTTCGGCGGCAATTACTGGCCGGAATACGCTAACGCGCGGGAAGGATATCTGAGCAGCGGGAGCTTCACCTTCAGTAATCTGAACACGAGCCTGCCCAATGCCGGCCAGTACACGTCATGGGGGAGTTCGTTCGCCAGCTTTCTGCTGGGCGATATTTCGACGGCGTCCGTCGCCGAACCGTACACCCGCGGCGCACGCTACCGTTCGGGCGGGGCTTTCGTCCAGGATGAGTGGCGCGCGACTGCGAACCTGACGCTTTCCTACGGCCTCCGCTGGGAGTGGAATGCCGCGCCCTTCGAGCCTAACGGCGCGGCCAGCGGTTTCGACCCGTCGACTCCAAATCCCGCCGCGAGCGGCCGCCCTGGAGCGCTGACATTTGCCGGTTTCGGGTCCGGCCGTTCCGGATCGAAGGCTCTATCCGACGGCTGGTATCGTGGCTTTGGCCCGCGTCTGGGCTTCGCCTATGCCGCCACCCGTACGACCGTGGTTAAGGGTTCGTTCAGCCTGTACTATGCGCCCGGATTTCGCACCCGGCTGATCGGCTACGGCTTCAGTAACAGCCACACGGTTTCCTCCGTCAATGGCTACGGCGCGGCCTACAACTGGAATGAAACGTTCCCGCAGGATTTTGCGCGCGCTCCTGTCATCGACCCGTCTTATCAGAACGACCAGAGCGTCAGCTCGATTCTGCCCGGAACGTCGCGCATGCCCCAGATCGTCACATGGACAGCCAGCGTGCAGCGCGCCATCAATCCTAACCTGGCGGTGGAGGCCACTTATATCGGCAGCCACTCGACGCACCTGATTCTGAGCACGGCACAGTCGAACATGAACACGCTCGACGCGAGTTACCTCTCGCTCGGCAGCCTGCTGTTCCAGGACATCGGATCTTCCCAGGCTGCACAGGCCGGCATCACGGCGCCGTATCCGGGCTTCCTTAACCAGCGAAACCGCACGGTGGGCCAGGCACTCCGGCAGTATCCGCAGTATCTCGACGTCACCGAAGAATGGGGACCCCACGGCGTCGCCAGCTACAACTCCCTGCAACTGAAAGTAACCAAGCGGTATTCGAGCGGCCTCACCCTGCTGGCCTTTTACACCTGGTCGAAGAACCTCACGAACGTCGAGGGCGGACCCATCGACCTGGGTCCGACCGATGGCGCCATTCAGTATCCGCGCAACCGTGCCGGAGAGGTTTCGGTCAGCGCGGATGGACCGCCGCACGTGTTCTCCGCGACCGCCACTTATGAACTGCCGTTCGGAACCGGCAAGCGGTTTCTCAGCGGTCCCGGCGCGGCGTCGCGGTTGTTCGGAAACTGGCGGGGGTCCCTGCTCTGCCGCTATAGCGACGGGCTGCCCATGACCATTACCTCGGGGAACGCCTTGTCGGCCTTCGGATACCCGGCGATCCGCGCCAATTACGTGGGCGGCTCCGTCTATGCAAAGACCAACCCTCGCGATTTCGATCCGGCTCGTGACGTGTATCTGAATACGGCGGCCTTCTCCGCGCCGTCGACGTTCGAACTCGGCAACACGGCGCGCGTCCTCGATTGGGTTCGAGGCTTTTCGCAAAAGAGCGAGGCGATCTCCATCGCCAGGTCCATCCCCGTGCACGAACACGTGCGCGCCACCGTTCGGGCCGACGCGCAGAATCCCTTCAACTTCGTCCGCTGGAGCAACCCCAATACCAACGTCACCAATTCGCTGTTCGGCAAGGTGACTTCGGCCGCCGCGGGCAGAGCGGTTCAGCTCTCCCTCATGCTCGAATTCTGACCCCGAATTTTTTTTGTGTAGGGAAACCGACGCCGCGCGGGTACATGTCAGTGGGGTCGTTCCGTCCACAGGTTCGCGTAAAACTCTCTTCGGGCGGAACACGAGCTAGAGGTCAAATGACGAAACAATTCGAGAAACTGACGCCGGTTGCGGCGATCCTTCGCGTCCTGCTCTGTCTCCTTCTGACGGCGGGCGCTTGCGTCCTGTTCGCGCAGGCGGACCGGGCAACCATCGAAGGCATTGTGACCGATGCGAGCGGCGCTGCTGTCGCCGATGCGAACGTCACCGTCACCCGCATCGAGACGAATGACCAGTTCACGCTCAAGACGAACGAAGCCGGCCGCTATTTCGCGGCGAACCTTCCCGTGGGCGGCTATCGTGTGCGCGTCGAAAAACAGGGCTTCCGCGCCGCGCTGATCGATAACCTCATCCTGCAAACGCAGATGAGCGTGCGCGCGGACGTCAAACTGGAGGTCGGCATCACTTCCGAACACATCGAAGTGAGCGCGGAAGCTCCCATGCTGGATGCTTCGACCGCCACCGTTACCGCGCAGTTGACCAATAAGCAGATTCAGGAACTGCCTATGATTACGGTGGGCAGGAAGCGGGACATCACGCAATATCTGGCGTTTCTTCCCGGCGTTACGACAGCCTCCACGTGGGGCGCCCGCGTCAATGGTTCCAACCCCGGGAACTCGGAGGTCTTTCTGGATGGCGCTCCCGCCAGCCAGGGCAACGTCCGCGGAGGTATCCAGGAAAACGGGCCCGGCGTCGAGCAGGTGGGCGAATTCAGCGTAGTCACCAACTCGTTTAATGCCGAGTACGGCAGAACGGGAAGCTGGTTCACCAACATCACGATCCGCTCCGGCACCAACCAGATCCATGGCAGCATCTTCGACTATTTCGATAACGACGCCCTCAACGCGCGCTCGTTTTTCCAGAGCGTCCGCAATACCGTGCGTCACAACGAAGGCGGCTTTACCCTGGGTGCGCCAATCTATATTCCCAAGGTCTATAACGGCCGCAATAAGACATTCTTCTTCTTCGGCCAGCAGTTGGTCTATTACACCAATACCAACAGCGGCAGCCTGTTAACGGTCCCGACCTCCGCGTTCCGCTCCGGCGACTTCGGCACGTTGGTCGATGCCGGCAACGCGATCGTCCCTGTCTTCGACCCTACGTCGACGCAGCCCGACGGCAACGGCGGGTTCACCCGCACGCAGTTCCCCGGCAATAAGATTCCGGCCAGCCGCATCAGTCCAGTCGCGCAGAAGATGCTGGCGCTCCTGCCGGCGGCGGATCTGGATTCGCTGCAGACCAATAACTTCCGCAATCGCACCGGGTCCGGGACTTATCGCAATTACGTTTCCACCTTCAAGATCGACCACAGCTTTTCGGATACTCAGAAGGTCTCCATCACTTTCAGCGATCAGTACAATCCGCGCGTGATCGCTAATCGCGGTTATGGCGCGAGCAACCCGCTCGAAGGGTCGCAAGCCCCTAAGTACATCCACGACCGCACCGGCCGTATCAACTACGACTGGATTATCCGGCCGAACATCCTCAGCCACCTGACCCTCGGCGTGGACCGCTACAATAACCAGACCCAGCAGTTGACGCAGTTCGAGGGCTGGGACGCGAAACTGGGACTCCAGGGTGTGCTCTGGGAGCAGGGCGCTTTCCCGGTGGTGAACTTCAGCGGCGGGACCGCGGCTCCGAGCGGCTATGGCGGTCCAGACTTCTCTACCAACGCGAACGGCCGCATTACGCTGACCGAGACTGTCGCCTGGACCAAGGGGCGACATAGCATCAAATTCGGCGGCAGCTTCTGGCCGGAGTATGCCAACGCTCGCGAAGGTTACCAGAGCAGCGGGTCGTTCAGCTTCAGTAACCTCACGACGAGTCTGCCGGACGCGTCGAAGTACACCTCCTGGGGAAGCTCGGTTGCCAGTTTCCTGCTGGGCGAACTTTCGAGCGCCAGCGTGGCCGAGCCCTACGCGCGCGGCGAACGCTTCCGCTCTTACGCCCTGTTCGTACAGGACGAGTGGCGCATGACCGATCGACTGACCCTGAGTTATGGCCTGCGCTGGGAAGGCAATGGCGCTCCGTTCGAGCCGAACGGCACGGCCAGCGGCTTCGCCCCCTGGATTGCCAACCCCACCGCGGGCGGCCGCCCGGGCGCGCTGCTTTTCGCAGGCAACGGCAGCGGCCGGTCGGGTTCGCGGTCGCTCTCCGACGGTTGGTACCGCGGCTTCGGGCCTCGATTGGGTGTCGCCTATCAGGCAACGCCTAAGACGGTCATCCGCGCGTCCGGTGGTATCTACTACGCCCCGGGATTCCGCAGCCGCCTGATCGCTTACGGGTTCAGCAACGGCAACAGCATCAGTTCTTCGACCGGATATTCATCGGTCTACAACTGGGATGCCGGCGCGTACCCCTCGAACTTCGCGCGTGCCCCGTTCATCAATCCTTCGTTCCAGAACGGACAGGCGGTCAGCTCGATTCTGCCCGACACATCGCGTATGCCCCAGATCCTCACCTGGACCTTCAGCATCCAGCGCGAACTGGCAAAGAACCTGGCGTTTGAAGCTACGTATGTCGGCAGCCACTCGACCCACCTGGTCCTGGGCGGCAATCTCTCCAACATGAATACGCTCAACCCGAGTTATCTTGCGCTCGGCAGCCTGCTGTTCCAGGACATCTCCTCATCGGCCGCCGCTTCGGCTGGCTATGGCGCCCCTTACAGCGCCTTCACCAGCCAGCCGGCCCATACCGTCGGGCAGTCACTGCGGCCCTATCCGCAGTATCTAAACGTCTCCGAAGAATGGGGACCGCGCGGCATCGCGCGCTTCAACTCGCTGCAGCTCAAAACGACCAAGCGCTACTCCAACGGCCTCACCCTGCTGGCCTTCTTCACATGGTCGAAGAACATGACGAACTCCGACACCGGGCCGATCGACCTCGGGCCGGGCGAAGGGCTGATCCAAAATCCGACCAATCGCCTGAGCGAGGTTTCCGTCAGCACCGACGGTCCTCCGGCGGTCTTCGTGGCGAGCGGTTCCTATGAATTGCCATTCGGACCGGGCAAGAAGTTCCTCACCAACCAGAAGTCTCTCGGTAGGGTCGTAGGCGGCTGGCAGGTCACAGCCTATGTGCGCTACGCCAGCGGCTCGGCGCTCGCCATCACGGGCGGCAACGGCATCTCGGCCCTCGGCTATCCCAACATCCGCGGGAACTATGTGGGCGGTAGTCCGTACAAAGTCACCAACCCCAGGAATTTCGACCCCGCCCGCGACCTCTATCTGAACTCCGCGGCATTCGCTACGCCTTCGACCTACGCGCTCGGCAACACCGCGCGCGTTCTCGACTGGCTGCGCGGCCCGACGGCCAAGAGCGAATCGGTCTCGGTCGCCAAACGCATTCCGATCACCGAGCACCTGCGCGGCGTTCTGCGCGGGGACGTCAGCAACCCGTTCAATTTTGTGCGATGGGGCAATCCGAATACGAGTATCACCAGTTCGAACTTCGGGAAGATCACCAGCGCCAATGGCGGACGGACCATCCAGCTCAACGCCACGGTGGAGTTCTAAGGCCAGGGACCAACAATGAACCGTCGTGAATTCGCCAAAACTCTCGGAATCACGGCCCTCGCCGCGCAAGCGGGGGCCCAGACTCCATCCGGTGACGTACCGACGCTGTACTACGTCGACGGATACCACGGCGGTTCCCGTGGACACATGCCGGCGGGCGCCTGGCGCGACATCGTCAACACGATGCGCGCCACACCCGCCTGGAAGCTCTCGTTCGATATCGAGCCGGCGTCGTGGGAAGACCTGCGCCGCGAGGATAGCGAAGCCTACCGGGAGTTTCAAAGTTACCTGAGTGATTCGTCGGTTCGCGCGCGCGCGGAAATGTGCAATGGAACGTTCTCGCAGCCGTTCGGATGGGCGCACGGAGGCGAAAGCAATATCCGGCAGATCCAGCGCGGCAGTGAGGTAATTCGCGACCATTTCCCCGGCGCGGCCATCGACACCTTCGCCGTGCAGGAGCCCTGTTGGTCGAGTTGCCTGCCGCAGATTTTACGCTCATTCGGGTTCACGGGTGCGGTGCTCAAGAATCCAGGCACCGCCTGGGGCGGCTACTCGGCCGGCTTCGACGCGGAAGTGGTGGACTGGGTCGGCCCGGACGGCACGTCGATTCCTACCGTGCCGCGGTATGCGTGCGAGAAGTTGATGCACGTCTGGGAGACCGAATCGGTCACCGGTTCGGCGGAGTTCAGCCGGAAGTGCGTAGCCCAAGGAATCGCGCATCCGGCCGGCAATTGCTTCCAGGATCTCGGATGGGCAGCGCGGCCGAAAGTCTCGGGTTCGCACATCAGGTTCGTGACCTGGCGCGAATACCTGCGCGAGATCGCGGACAAGCCGTCGAAGCAGTGGCGATTCAGTATCGAAGACATCCTCACCAGCCTGCCCTGGGGCGAAAAGACGCTGCAGACCGCGGCGCAGCAGGTGCGTTCCGCGGAGAATCGTGTTTTAGCCGCCGAGAAGATGGCGTCGATCGCGGCAGCGCTACAGAGTGTTCCATTTCCGGCGGAACGTTTCCGCAGGGCCTGGGAGCAGTTGCTCTGGGCGCAGCATCACGACGCCTGGATCACGGTGACCACGCGCAGTGGACGGCTGGCCTGGGCGTTTCAAGTGGCGTCGCAAACCCTGGAGACCGAGGAGATCAGCTCCGCGATTATCGGCGCATCGGCCGCGGCGCTCTCGCGCGGTAAGCCGGCGCCGGTCGGGGCAGGGTTGGGAACGCAGTGGGCTCGCGTATTCAACACCACCGGGACCGAGCGGGAAGAGGCTGTCGAAGTGAGTTGGTCCTCCGACCGCGGCACGCGCCGCGCGCGTGTGTTCGACGATGCCGGGCGGGAACTGCCTTGCCAGTTCACTCGACTGCGGAAGTTCACTTCGGAAGGGCCGGTGAGCGAGAGTGGCCGCGCGCGCGCCGCCGAGAGCTCCGTGGCGGGTCTGCCTGCCTATAGGCCCGGGGAGAGCCTCAACGCCGCGACCATCGTGTTTCGCGCCAAGGCGCCCGCGATGGGTTATTCGACTTATCGCATCGAGCCGGTGCAGGACGGTTCACTGCCGCCGGCCACGGGCGGTGCGTCCGCGCGCCGCGAAGAAGGTGCGGTGGTGCTCGAGACGGATCTCTATCGCGTACGGCTCGACCCGCAGCGCGGTGGCGTCATCACCAGCCTGTTGGTTAAAGATGGCAACCGCGAATATGTCGACACCTCGAACGCGCGCCTGTTCAACGAGTATCGCGGCTACTTTGTGACCGAGAAGGCTTGGGCGAGCAGCGCCGATTCCCCTGCGAACGTCATGATTACCGAACGCGGGCCGGTGCGCGTGCGGGCGGTCGTCACCGGTCAGATCCTCGGGAGGCGCTTCCAGGCCACCATCACGATGGCGCAGGGAGAGCGGCGGATCGATTTCCGTGCCCGCTTCATGTACGACCAGGACACCTGGATCGGCGATCCGTGGGACATCAAGCCCGAAGACCGCCGCGTGGAGCCGCGCCGCTCGCAGAACGACGGACGCTGGAAGTTGCAAGCGTTCTTTCCCACGCCGTTCCGCGAACGCGCGATCTACAAGAATGCCGCATACGATGTCTGCCGCAGCCGTAACGAAGATACTTATTTCCAGCGGTGGGACGAGATCAAGCACAACATGATCGTCCACTGGGTGGATGTGGTGGACGAGCAGCAGAATCTCGGCCTCGCCGTCTTCTCCGACCACACCACGGCGTACACGCACGGGCCCGACCATCCGCTGGCACTCGTGACGGGCTGGGGCTGGGAAGGCGGCTTCTGGTTCGGCAAGTGCCCGCTGCGCGGCACGCAGGAAGTAGGCTATGCGCTAATTCCCCATGCCGGCAAATGGCACGATGCCGGTATTTCGCGGGAAAGCGGCGCATGGAACGAGCCGCTCATTACGCAGCTCGTGGACGGCGACCCGGGTGCCGCAAGCGCCCGGTCGCTCGTCAGCGTCAGCGGACAAGGCGTCGAGATTCCGGCGGTATTGTGCCACGAGAAGGCTATGCTCGTGCGGCTCTTCAACGCCGAGGGCGATGCCGGCGAGCGCGCCGTTTCGTTCGGAGTCAAGCCGTCCCGCGCGGAATTGGTCGAGTTGGATGGGAGGGTTGTGCACCGGCTCGATGTCCAAGCCGCGGCGGATGGGCGCTATGAAGTGAAACTGGCGCTGCCGCAGTTCGGCATCCGTACGTTGCGGCTGGAAGTATAAAGGAGGGGCGCGTCATTGGCGCGCCCCTGAAGTTCACCTATACCGTCAGCGCAGCCTGCAGCATGGCTCGCGCATAGCCCACGTTGAACGCGTAGGCCGCGTAGCCTCCACCGCCCGGATAGCCGCGGATCGGGCCGCGATCGCGATCGTAGTCGAGGGCTCGCGGATGTTCCGGATAGATCATGTGCTTGTACTTGTGCTTCACCAGTTCGCGCATCACCGCGAACATGTTGTTCTCTCCTTCGTCGATGAATACCTCGGTATAACGCTCGTAGGGCTTCTTGACCCGGACATTGCGGAAGTGCATGTGGTTGATGCGGTCGCGCGACGCGAAGTAGCCGCATACCTCCACCGGATCTTGACCCATTTCGCGCGTGACTCCGCAGTCGAACGTGATGCCGTTAGACGGACTGTCGACGATATCGATCAGCTTCTTCCAGCCTTCCACCGAGCCCATGATCTGCCTGGAGCCGCGGCTCACCGGAGCCGGAGGATCGTTCGGATGCAGCGCCATCCGCACGCCCGCCTTCTCGGCCTCGGGAATCACAGCCTTCAAAAAGTAAGTGATGTTCGACCACATCTCGTCGAGCGTATGGGCGCCCTCGTTTGGGCGTGGAGGCAGATCTTTGACCCGCGTCTTCACGCCGTTATCGTCCACTTCCCGCTCGTAATCGAAGCCGGTCAATCCGGCGCCGGCGCGGCCGGTCTCTTCGAAGTAGCCTTCGCTGGCGCGGTGTGCGTACCAGTTGTATTCCACGACCGGAATTCCCAGCTTGCCGGCCACGCGAAGCGATTGAATGATCTTTTCGATCTCCTCGTCGCGCCCTGGGCGGTTGTAGATCACAAGGCTGAAGCCCATATACAGGTTGCCGAGCGTCAGGCCATTCCGCTTCAGCGCGTCCAGCTGTTCCCGCAGGCGATTCTCATCCCACGGGATCCTTGGGCCGTTAGTCAGCACGTACTGCACTCCGAGCTGGGCTATGCGCCGCATGGCGGCTTCACTTCGGGTCGCGGCATCGCTGTCCGCGGGCATGCCGAGACTGCCATCGGCCAGGGAAAGGCCGATCTTGGGCGTCTCCGGACCTTCGAAGCGCGGCGCCGGCATGGTGACGGCGCGGCTCGCGGGTGCCATCAGGGCGGCCGCACCGGCGGCTTGCATCAGCGTTCTGCGTGAAACGGTGGTCTTCACATTCGTCTCCTCTCACACTGGTCCCGTGCATCAGAGGCGCGGGCCGAGATTAGTTCCGGCCGCCCGGCGCGATTCGGGCGTGCTCGATAGATTTGCGCGACTCCGAGGCGAAACCTTCGGAGACGGCTTGCAGCAACTGGCCGACCTGCTCCGAGGACGTGCCGCCCGGGTTCGAAAGCGTGACGTACAACAGCCGGCCCGCCTCACGCCAATCCTGCGGAGGGAGCGACGCCTGGCCAGGCCCCGAAGCGGAAGTTCCGCCGAGGGCGGCGCGCACACCTTCCACGTGGTCCTGGAGCATCCGCTCCAGCACCTGGCGCGAGCGCTCCGGCAGGGCCGCTGCTAGCCGCGCCGGAAACAGTTGTCCCAGCGCCTTCAGGGCGAGGGCATGAGCCATGGCCTGCTGCGAACCCTGCAGATCTTCGCCGGCGGGACTAGTCCCGAGTCGATCGCGAAGATCGCCTAGCGCGCCCAGTACGTCGCGCAGATTGGTAAAGGAAGAGGTAGCCTCCGGCCAGATGCCGCCCCTGCCATGTACGCTCCGGACCCGCACCCCGCCCGGGATCTCTTCCATGACCACCGGCTCTCCCAGACAGGCGCCGGCGGAGTGCAAAACGAACTGAGCGTCCGCCGTTCGCCGGGCCGTCTCCACGAGAGTCGAGTCCGACGGCGCGGCCGGCGCGGATTGCGCCAACAGGCGGCGCGTATCCGGGGCCGGCGACGGTGACGCGGGCGTTTCCGGGATCGATTCGGAGACCGCGGCAACTTCTGCGGCGGGAATGCTGCGGACCCGCTGCGTGATCATCTTCAACTCGGCAACGTGGCCGCCCGCTTCGAACCGGATGGTCATGCTCCGGGCCTGGAAAGTAACGGCGGTGAAATCGGCGGTCAGCCTGGCCAGTCCGCCATTGATTCGGCGTTCCACCAGGATCCGGATCTGCGGCGTGCCGTCGCTCGCCAGCAGACGTTCGGTGCGAGGCGTCGCTCCGGCGTCGCTCATCCACTGAGCGGCTTCACGGGCGAACGATACTGGCGTCCAGGATCGGCTCTCCATCCAGCGCATGAAGGCGTCTTCCAGATCGCCGGAAATACCCGACACGACGAAGTCGGCCATCTGATCCGAGCCAGTATGGCCTGGTTGGTGCAGCAACGCGTTGGAAACGTGCGGCTGCAGCAGGTATTCACGGCCGGGGGCCGGTCGCCAGAGCGCCTGCTTCAGACGCCCGTCCGCCGCAGTCCAGCGCGAGGCAAACCGTCCGCCTGCCGCGTCCGACCAGATCTCGAGCCGGCTTTCGCCGGACCGGCGTGCGCCGACCGGTTGCATTTCCACTGCCAGCGTCTGCTCGACCGAACGCTGGAATAGCTTCTGTTCGGCCGTTCGCGCGGCGGCGACCGTTTGCACGAATGCATCCGGAGCGCTTCTGCGCGCGGTCGGCGGCGTCCAGAGCAGGGCGGCCAATATCAGTGCGGCCATAGCGCCCGCCGCGATCAGCCAGCGCGGCTCGATCCGTCTCGGCGGAGGTCCGTTCAGAGCCTCGAAACGCCGCAGGTTTCGGCCAAGTTTCAATTGCTGGTCGAGGTGCCAGAACTTGCCGGGATACTCCCAGGCTTCCAGGCGGGCCGCCAGGTGGAAGATCTGCTCCTGCTGCTCATGCGCGCGGCTGCGGCATTTCCAGCAAACTTTGAGATGCCGGCTCACGCGAAGGCGGCGCCACCAGGAAAGCTCCCCATCGAGGTACGCCACCAGGTCCGAATCGCTGCAGTGGGCGGCACGATCAGCGAACATGTTTCTCCGCGACGGCAGGGGTCCAATCGGACGCTGCCGACTTGCGCAGCTTATTCAAAGCGCGAGCCAGCAAAGTCGCCACCGACTTTTCGCTGTTGCCGAGTTGCCGGGCGATTTCGCGATACTTCAAGGACTGCATCCGCAGGAGTACCACTTCGCGTTCCCGAACCGTGAGCACCGACAGGGTCGAGTCCAGGTCGTCACCGGTCGCTGAGGGGAAGTCCTGCCACCGTGGCGCGGCGGCCACATCCGGCCAGTGCGGCTCGGCGGCAAAACGGTCGAGGGTCTCCACGGAAACCAGATTTTCGGAGCGGTGCATCAGGGTTTCCGTACGTTTCCGGATCTGGTTGCGTACGGCGCCAAAGGTCCAGGAACGCGGATCGCGGATGAACTTGCCGTTCCGCAAATCGCGGTAGAGCGCGAGAAACGCCTCCTGCACTGCATCGTCGGCCGCTTCCTGCGAGCCAGTCATCTGCAGCGCATAGCGAGCCAGAAACGGTGCCCAGGCAGCGAACAATGTTTCTACTAACCGCTCCGCCTTGGCCGCTTCCATCGGACCTCTTACGCAATTCTCTCCCAGTAGACCAGCCTTTTCAATGAAAACATCGAAAGAATATTTTTTCGCGCGCTTGTAGGGAAAACAGGTCAAATGCGTACTTCTACACCGAGAGGGTCTACGGCCGGGGGTATCGCGTGCCTGCCGGTTGAAGAGGAAAGGATCTGGTAATGAACCGTGTGCGTTTATTGTGGAGTCGCTCCCTGAGAGCGATCGGAATCGCATTGTCTCTGGCAGCGGTATTTGCTCTGCCGCTAGCCGCCCAACAGGACCGAGCCACGATTGAAGGACTCGTCACCGACTCGTCTGGCGCGCTGATCGCCGAAGCGCAGGTTTCCGTGGTACACCTCGAAACCAATGACGAAGTGCTGCTCCGAACGAATGAAACCGGCAGGTACTTCGCGCCGAACCTGCCTATCGGTATGTACCGTGTGAAGGTCAGCAAGTCGGGATTCACCTCGGCGGTGCGCGACCAGGTTCAACTGCAGGCACAAGCCAGCGTCCGTTTGGATTTTACGCTCGCTGTCGGCAATGTCACGCAAACCGTGGAAGTGCAATCAGCTTCCCCGCTGGTCGACGCTTCAACTGCAACCATTACTTCCACGTTGAGCAATCAGCAGGTCGAGGATCTGCCGGTCATCAATGTCGGCGCCAAGCGCAACGTCGGCCAATGGCTCCAGTTCATGCCTGGAGTGAACAATTCGAGCACCTGGGGCGCTCGCGTCAACGGCGCCAATGGCGGCAACACCGAGATCTTCCTGGATGGCGCTCCGGCGAGCCAGGGGAATGTGCGCGGCGGTTTCCAGGAGACAGGCCCGGATGTGGAGACGGTAGGCGAGTTCAGCATCATCACCAACTCCTTCAATGCCGAGTACGGCCGGACGGGAAGCTGGCTGATGAACGTCGTGATCAAATCGGGAACCAACCAAGTCCACGGTTCCGCCTATGACCACTTCGCCAATGATGCGCTGAACGCCCGCTCTTTCTTCCAGGCCGTTCGCAGCAAGGTGCGGCAGAACGACGGCGGCGCGACGATCGGCGGCCCGGTTTACATTCCGAAGGTTTATGACGGCCGGAACAAGACGTTCTTCTTCTTCGGCCAGGAGCTCTTTTACTACCGCACCGCCGGCAGTTCGTCGCTGACCACGGTGCCCACGGCGGCATTCCGGAACGGCGATTTCAGCAACTTCGTCAATTCCGCCGGCGCCGTAATCCCCATCTTTGATCCCAACTCCACGACTCCCGACGGCAAGGGCGGCTTTATTCGCACGCAATTTCCGAACAACGTCATTCCGGCTTCGCAGATTAGCCCGATCTCCAGAGCGATGGTCGGTATGATGGTCCCGGCCGACCTCCCCGGCCAGCAGAACAATTTCTACCCCCGCGGCGGAACCATCTTCGACAACCGCGTCACCACCATCAAGGTAGATCACAACTTTAATAACAACCATAAGCTCTCGCTGACGACGACCCTGCAAACCCGGCCGGGCGACTATTCGGGCAACGGTTGGGGAATCAACCTGCCGATCGACGGCAGCCAGGATCCAAAGAACGTGCAATCGTTCGACGCGCGCGTCAACTACGACTACATCATCCGCCCGGACCTGCTGAATCACCTGGTGATCGGCGGCGACGGCATGAACAATAAGGCCTTGACCGTGGGCCTGGGCCAGAATTGGGATAGCAAGCTCGGTATCACCGGTCTGCCCGCCGACCCCGGAATGTTCCCGGTCGTGAGTTTCGGCGGCGGCACGGCTTCGCCTCTGGGACTGGGTGGCTCCAACTATTCCAACAACGTGAGCAACCGCCTGGACTTCAATGACAACCTCACCTGGATTCTGGGCCGCCACACGATGAAGTTCGGCGTCAATTACCTCCGGGAGCGTTACAAAGATTTCGAGGGCGGCGGCTCTTCGGGTGTCTTCGGCTTCAGCAACCTGACCACCAGCCAGCCGGATTCCACCAGCTACAACTCGTGGGGCAATTCGTTCGCCAGCTTTCTGCTCGGCAACGTGAACAATACCAACACCACCACCATCAGCGATCTCGGGTGGCGCACCAACTATCAGTCGTTCTTCCTGCAGGATGAGTGGCGCGCCAGCACGCGCCTGACAATTTCTTATGGTATCCGCTGGGAGCGGTATCCGGGCGTTTTCGAAGAGCACGACCGTGCGACCTCGTTCAATCCGAACGTGGCGAATCCGGCGGCCGGCAACGTCCTCGGCGCCCTGACCTTTGCGGGCACGGGCACGGGACGGACCGGGCAGCGCGCTTTTGCCAATCCCTGGCAGGGAGTAGCTCCCCGCCTCGGGATTGCGTATGAAATCAATCCGAAGACCGTAGTACGGGCCTCCGCCGGCGTTTTCTTCGCGCCGGGACCCTCGCCGCGCGTCGACGCCACCGGGTTCACGGCAACTCCGAGCTTCAGTTCGCCGGATGGCTACACGCCCGTGTACAACTGGGCCAATACCTGGCCGCAGAACTGGAACCGTCCGCCGTTCATCGATCCATCCTTTGCCAACGGCCAAGGCGTTTCCGCGATTCTCGGCAGCGCCGCCCGGGCTCCCCAGATTGTTACCTGGACCCTTAGTCTGCAGCGCCAGCTTTCGCGCTCGACGGCGCTCGAGGCCAGCTACATCGGCAGCAATTCCACGCACCTCGAGTTGGGCGGCAACCTGACCACGTACATGAACGTGCTCAATCCCAAATACCTGGCGCTCGGCAGTCTGCTGAACCAGTCGATCACATCGTCGGCCGCGCAGGCGGCGGGCATTTCAGTTCCGTTCGCCTCATTTACGTCTTTGCCGAATACCACGGTGGGCCAGGCGCTGCGGCCATTCCCCCAGTACACCAACGTGTCGATGCCCTATTCTCCCGAGGGAATCTCGAATTACAACGCGCTGCAGGTCAAACTCTCGCAGCGCCTTGCGAACGGCTTGAC
Source organism: Terriglobia bacterium (assembly GCA_963796675.1). Classification (GTDB taxonomy): domain Bacteria; phylum Acidobacteriota; class Terriglobia; order Bryobacterales; family Bryobacteraceae; genus CAWCDJ01. Next base: position 29,963 of record CAWCMS010000001.1, on the reverse strand, counting down.
CTTCCTCGCATTCTACACACGCTCCAAGCTATTGACGAATGACGACGTCGCGCCGTTCGACTTCGGCGAGGGCGCGGGCTCCATCCAAAATCCGCTGAACCGCGCAGGTGAGTATTCGGTCAGCCAGGACGACTACCCGAACATGTTTCGCGTGACCTTTACTTACGATCTACCCTTCGGCCACGGCCAGCGCTACGTGAAGGGCGGCGGTCTCGGGTGGGTCGCGGGCGGATGGCAGTTGGCAGGTTCCGTTGCGCGGCAGTCGGGTCCGCCGCTTTCGATTAGCGGCAACTCCAGCCTCTCGCAGTTCGGCTTCTCGAGCATCCGCGCCAGCTACGTGTTGGGGCAGGATGTCTACGGCAGCAATTCCGGCAGTTTCAACCCCGCGGCGGACCGGTATCTGAATTCCGCGGCGTTCTTCAATCCGAGTGCGTTCACGTTCGGTACGGACGGCCGCGTCCTTCCTTGGGTTCGCGGACCGGCAGCCAATAGTGAGGCTCTCTCGCTGCAGAAGAACGTCAGCTTCACCGAACGCTTCAAGACGATGCTGCGCATAGAGGCTACCAATCCCTTCAATGTCGTCCGCTGGAGCAATCCGAATACCAGCATTACCAGCGCCAGCTTCGGGGTAATCAGCGGATCGCAGGGGGCGCGCGTGGTGCAGCTCTCGTTGACGGCAAGCTTCTAATCAAAACCAATGAACAGACGCCAATTTGGGCGGTGGCTATCTGGCGGCGGGCTGGTGCTGTTAACTAGCCCCGCCTCGCCGCTGGAGGCCGATTCCGCCACGCCGACTCTGTATTTTGCCGATGGGTATCACGGCGGCGCCAAAGGCCACATGCCGGCCGGCGCCTGGCGCGATATTCTCAACACGATGCGGCGGATTCCCGCCTGGAAACTCGGGCTCGACATCGAACCCGAGTCCTGGGACGCGCTACTGCGCGACGATCCGGAGTCCTATCGCGAACTGAAGGCCTATCTGGAAAGCCCGCAGCCGATTCCGCGGATCGAGCTTCTGGGCGCAACGTTCTCCCAGCCATACGGATGGGCGGTCAACGGTGAGAGCAACATCCGGCAACTCACCCGCGGCCTGGAGATGCTGCGCCGGCACTTTCCGAAGGCGCCCGTCGAGACTTACGCGGTGCAGGAACCCTGCTGGGCAAGCTGCCTGCCGCAGATCCTGCGGTCCCTCGGTTTCACGGCCGCCGTGCTGAAGGATCCGGGAACCGCGTGGGGCGGCTACTCAGCCGGCTTCGATGCCGAGGTCGTCCATTGGGTCGGTCCGGACGGGGCCACGATTCCCACGGTTCCGCGCTATGCCTGTGAAGAACTGCGGCATGTCTGGGAGACCGAATCGGGCAACCCTACGCCGGAGTTCGCACGGAAGTGTGTGGAGCACGGCATCCCGCATCCCGCCGGGACTTATCTTCAGGATTTGGGCTGGGTGGCGAAGCCCAAGGCATCGGGCGACTATATCCGCTATGTCACCTGGCGCGAATACTTCACAACGATCGCAGATCCGCCGGCCAAGAGTTGGAAGTTCAGCATTGAAGACATTCTGACCACGCTGCCATGGGGCGAAAAGACGCTCCAATTGGTCGCGCAACAGGAGCGATCGGCGGAAAATCGGATTCTAGCGGCGGAAAAGATGGCCGCGATCGCCTGGATGGAAGCGCGCACCGAGTGGCCCGCGGCCGAACTCACGGAAGCGTGGGATAATCTGCTGTGGGCTCAGGGCCACGACCCGTGGATCACTGCTACGACGCGTAGCGGGCGTCAGGCTTGGGCATTTCAAGTCGCGGCCGGCACTATGCAGACCGAAGAGACCGCCAACGCGATCGTCAATCGTGCATGCAGTGTGCTCGCCGGCCAAGGCGCCGCTCCGCAGGGTGACCGGCTCCAGACGCAGTGGCTGCGTGTGATGAACACGCTGGCCGCCGAGCGCGACGAATTGATCGAAGTCAGCTTCTCCACCGACCGCGGCACTCGCTCGGTACGAGTCCTCGACGCGCAGGGGGAAGAGGTACCGTCGCAGCTCATTCCCACCAGAAGATATGACGCCAGCGGGCCCGCCGGCGGCCGCCGGTTCGATGCGCCGGTTCGCGGCCTCGCTCCGGGCGAGTCGCTCAATGCGGCCACCGTCCTGTTCCGTGCGCGGGTGCCCGGAATCGGCTCCCACCTCTTCCGGCTGGAACCTCAAACCGAAGACGCCAAGCCGCAGACCGGATCGACCGGCGCCCGCACGGCACCGGATGGCTCCATCGAGTTGGAGAACGATCTCTACCGTCTGCGCTTCGACCCCTCGAAAGGCGGCGCCATTACCAGCCTCTTCGCCAAGAAGTTATCCAAGGAATTCTGCGACCCTGCCAACGAACGCGCGTTCAACGAATATCGGGGCTACTTCATCTCGCAGAAGCAATGGCACAGCAGCACCGAGCAGCCGGCGCGCGTTACGGTTCTCGAAAACGGTCCGCTGCGGGCTCGTGTGCGCGTTTCGGGACAGGTCGGCGGAGTGCCCTTCCAGACCACGGTGATGCTGGCGGAAGGCCAACGGCGGATCGAGTTTCAGGTGCGCTTCAATTACGAGCAGGAAACATGGATCGGCGATCCCTGGGACATCAAGCCCGAAGATCGCCGCAGCGAACCGCGCCGTTCTTCGAATGATGGCCGCTGGAAACTGCAGGCGTTCTTCCCGGCGACCCTGGCGAACCAGGCAATCTACAAAAACGCTGCCTACGACGTCTGCAAGAGCCGCAACGCCGACACCTTCTTCCAACGCTGGGATGAGATCAAGCACAACCTCATCATCAACTGGGTGGACCTGTTCGACGAGCAGCAGAAGGTGGGCCTCGCGGTCCTCTCGGATCACACCACGGCATATACGCACGGCCCGCAACATCCGCTGGCCCTGGTGCTCGGGTGGGGCTGGGAAGGCGGTTTCTGGTGGGGCAAGCGGCCTCTGCAGGGCACCACGCAGATCGGCTATGCTCTGGTGCCGCACGCGGGACTTTGGGACGAGGCCGGTCTCTGGCAGCAGACGGCGGAATCGCAGGAACCGCTAGTGCCCATCATGCTGGAAGGCGCACCTCGAGGGAATGGCGGCGTCCGGTCGCTGGTTCACGTGGAGGCGCCCGGTGTGGAGATCCCGACCATGCAGGTGGACTCCGGCCGCGCGCTGGTGCGGCTCTTCAACGCGGCGGGACCGGAGTCGGAATTCGCCGTCTCCTTCCTGGCGCGTCCATCGCGCGTGGAACTGGTGGAACTGAGCGGCAAGCCGATTCGCGAGCTACCCGTGCGGCGCGGTTCGGACGGCCGGTACGCCGTCCATCTTGCGATGCCGCGATTCGGGCTCCGGACGCTGCGCTGCGAATTCGACAGGATGCGCGACGGGTAGAGACATGCTCCGCGGCTGCGCCATTGGGATTGCTCTGCTGTACGTTCTCGCTGCGCAATCCCAGGACGCGGATGCCGCGCGTCTCCTCGAGGAGGCGAACGCCAGCTACCGCCAGCTCCGTTCGGCCGATGCCGTTCGCCTCTATCGCGAATATCTGAAGGTCTATCCACAGCGCGCCGACGTCCGCGTCTTCCTGGGCGCCGCGCTGCTGAATTTGAATCGGCTCGATGATGCGCTGGCCGAGGCGCAGCACGCCCTGAAGCTGGATGGCCGCATGGCGAAGGCCTATGTCCTCGCGGGCCGTGTGTACAGCGCGCAGCAACAGTGGGACGCAGCGATGGGCTCCTTCGAGAAAGCGGTGAGCCTGCAGCCCGGCGATCCGGATGCCTGGTATTTTGGCGGGCAAACGGCCTACGACGCCGATCACTCCGAGAAGGCCCTCGACTACTTCCGGCACGCGCTGCTGCTAGCTCCGCGCGAGCCGCGCATCTATGAGGGCCTGGGGCTTGCGTACGAAGCGTTGGGGCAATCCGCGGATGCCGAGCGGGCTTACCGTCAAGCCGTACAATTGGGGAGTTCCTCCTACCGGCCCACCTTCGCATTGGGGCAGTTCTTGTTCAAGCAAGGGCGGGGAACGGAGGGCCTGCCGTATTTCGAGGCGGCCCTGCGGCTGGCGCCGGACTCGGCAGACGTCCGGTTCGAATTCGGCCGCGCACTCTACCAGATGGGGAAGGGAAGTGAGGCCAGACGCGTTTTGGAACAGGGGCTGCCGACGCGCGACTGCCGGATCTACAACCTGCTCGCCAAGATCCTCCGCCAGAGCGGGGAGGTTGCCGGCTCCGACCGGCAGCTGGAGGCGTGGCGACGTTGCTCCGCGGGGCCGAATTGATGGCAGGCGCGGCGAAATGGGCGCTCCTGTTGGTCTCGGCCGCGGTGCTGACTCTCGCGCTGCGCAAGGAATCGGGCGCGACTGAAGCCGCCGCGATCCGCTTCGACGATGTCACTGCACGCAGCGGCATCCGGTTCGTTCTCGAGAATTCAGCCACTCCGGAACGGCACCAGATCGAGACTATGCCGGGCGGCGTAGCGGTCCTCGATTACGACCACGACGGCCTGCCCGACATCTTTTTCGCCAACGGTGCCGCACAGCCGTCGTTGAAGAAGACGAGCCCGCGGTTTTCCAACCGGCTCTATCGCAATAAGGGCAACTGGACCTTCGAGGACGTCACGGCCAAGGCCGGCTTGGCCGGCGACGGCTACGACATCGGCGCCGCGGCCGGGGACTACGACAACGACGGCAACATCGACCTGTTCGTCTTCGGGGTCAACCACAACACGCTGTTTCGCAATCGCGGCGACGGCACGTTCGAAGATGTGACGCGAAAGGCCGGGCTCGCGTCCAACGAATGGGCGGTATCGGCCGCATGGGCGGACTTCGACAACGACGGAAAGCTCGACCTGTTCGTGGTCTACTATTGCGTCTGGGACCCCGCCAAAGAGCCGTGGTGCGGCACGGGCAAGGTCCGCACTTACTGCCACCCGCGTTTCTACGGGGAGTTGCACAATCGCCTGTATCACAACAACGGAGACGGAAGCTTCACCGACGTTTCGGAGCGGTCCGGCATTGCCGCGTCGCCCGGAAAAGGCATGGGAGTCGCGGTGGCCGATTACGATCACGATGGCTGGATGGATATTTTCGTTGCCAACGATACCGTGCCGAATTCCCTGTTCCACAATCAGCACGACGGCCGGTTCACCGAGGTCGCGATGAGCGCGGGTGTCGCGCTGAATGACGACGGCGTCGCGCTTTCTTCCATGGGGGCCGATTTTCGCGACCTGGACAACGATGGCAACGAAGATATTTTCGTCACCGCTCTATCCAGCGAGACCTTCACCTGGTTTCGCAATTTGGGACGCGGCCTCTTCATGGATGCCACCTACAAGAGCCAGATCGGGAGAATCAGCCGGATCCACGATGGTTGGAGCACGGGCATCTACGACCTGGACAACGACGGCTGGAAGGACATCTTCGTCGCTTGCGGCGACGTCCAGACCAATACCGACCAGTTCTCGGACCGCAAACCGCGCGAGCCGAACCTGGTGCTCCGGAACCTGCGGAACGGTACGTTCGATTCCTTCCTGACCGGCTCGCCGGCTCTGCATCGCGGCGTCGCATTCGCCGATTTCGACGGCGATGGCCGCATCGATGCGGTGGTCACGCGACTGAACGAACCCGCGCTGCTATTGCGCAACGTGACGGACTCCGGCAATCACTGGCTGAATCTGCGACTCAAGGGACGTACGAGCAATCGGGAGGGCATCGGCGCGCGCGTGATTCTCTCGACGGCCGCAGGCCAGCAGATGAATCATGCGACATCGGCCGTCGGTTACGCCTCGTCCAGCGACCCGATGGTGCACTTCGGCCTGGGACCCGAGTCCGTAGCGCGGCAGGTCGAAATCGAGTGGCCCGGCGGCCAGAAGCAGGTTCTGCGCAACGTCACGGCTGACCGCTTGGTCGAGGTCGAGGAGCCGGGTGTCCGCTAGGAAGCTAGAGGTATGGCCGGGGTGGGGCGATTTGAACGCCCGACCCCCTGCGCCCAAGGGAGCGAAATCGGCTCGGGAATCTGCTTTCGCTCAAAGAGCAAGTTCATCGGATGGAACGGATCGAGTTCGGACACCGTTCTGGCACAGCGAAAAGCAGGGGCGTGAAATTACCTATTGCTGCTCAAAGCGTCGAATTCGGACCGTGAGGCCGCCGTCAAGATGTACCCGTAGCCGTCACCGAGGGGATTGTCTGAGATGAAGTTCGATGTTGCCGTGTTGTTTTGCTTCACGTAATCGGGCCAATCTCCCACAAAATCGAATCCGTATCCGGTGTAGTTCTCGACCCGGAACCCGCCCTCTTCGATTCGAAACGATTCCACTCCCAGAATCGCGATCCCGTTATCGCTTGCCAGACCGATGGCTTGTTTCGCCTCCGTCAGCGGCAAGACCCACTCATTGCCGGACCGCTTCGCGGCGTCAGTAATGGACGGTGGAAGAATAGCGTCGAGTGCGTCAGGCATCAGTAGTCACCTACGGGCCTTGTCAAGGCCGCGCTCCCTCCGGCTCAAAACTGATTTTGAGCCGCGTTCCCGTCGCCTTGGCGTATCTCTCAAGGGTCCGGGTCGAGGGCATGCTTCCGCCACCTTCCAGACGCGCGACGACGGCCTGAGTGGTCTTCATACGCTGCGCAACCTGCTCTTGCGTGAGGCCTGCGCGGGCGCGGGCTTCGATCAGCGCGGCGGCAAGTGAAAACTCTTCTTCCAGCGCTTCATATTCGCGCCGGTACTTCGGATTCTTCATCCACTTCTTGTGGAGATCATCAACCGTCGTGCGTTTCATTGATCCTGTCCCTCCTGGGCTCTTTGCAACGCGATTTCAATCTCTCGCCTGGGCGTCCTCTGGGTCTTTTTGACGAATACGCGGACAACGACAACGCGCCGGCCTTTGGCGGGGAGGCCGCATCCCTGGATCAGCTCTACGATACGGCGAAAACGGGCCTGCATATCGGGCGGCAGCGCTTCGAGTTCATCTCGAACGCGATCGTCGAGCAGCTCCACGCCCCAGGCCATCCAGTACTATTATTGCATTTTTGCAATGTTCCAGACGAGGGGAGCGTTACCAGCGCCAATCTTGAGTGGAAAACAGCGTTCGCCACATGTCTGCTTCCGGGTCCGCCTGGGTACATCGAGGCCACGGATTCCTGCTGACGTCGGTCAAAGTAAATCTATAAGGCGGCATCCAACGAATCAGGAAATATACGTTCGGCTCGGGTGCAAAATTCTTCTTGGCGTCATGCGGCTCGAATCCAACTTGCCAAAGGTCCGGTTGCTGGCAGTGCGTTGTGGCTCCAACAAAATCGCCTCCGACAAAGTCGCCGTGAAGGACTTGATGCCATTTGGAAAGGTCCGATGATAAGGACCACGCTTGGCTTTCACTCCACGGCTGGGTCATCCACTCATCAACGAAGTCTCTTGGACTCAACGCCACCGGGCCAACACGATGGACTCGGTCGCCGTCGATCAGGAGATGACGGATGGCCTCCCGATTGTGCACCCCAGCGTCAACGCTGCGCTGTGTGAATTCGATGACGGCATCGACCGGTCCGCTGAAGTGCATCGGCGAATTGACGATGCTCCCGACTATGAAGCTCTCGCTGCGTAGATAAGCATCACCAGATTCGTCGACCAGGATGGTTGAGCCTAATGGATCCACTCTCCAGATGCGGTAGTACACCCGGTGCCATGCGGAAGCGCATCCCCATTCGTTCCCGAGGGTCAGAATGTAGGCCGATCCCGCGGGTCTTCCAGCCTCGTAGGATTGCCACACGTGCACCGCATCAATGTGCTGTGGCGTGTAGCGTTGATAGTCATTTTGCTCTGATTCCCATACGCGGCGCCACTGGGTACCAATTCGCCTATAGCCGTAAACGGATTCATCCTGCTCGCAGACGATGCCAACGCCCGTCGTCACGACTAGCAGGCCCGACTCCCACCTGAGGCTGACGACGCCGACGGTGCCGAGTAAATTTTGGTCGTCTTTCGGAGGCGCGACACTAACTCTTTCCAATGCCTTGTTGATTCGCTCAGAAACGTTCGTCTCATCGCCCTCTTTTTCCAGCGGACCGAGCTGCGATTCGATCCAATCGCGGATCTGATGCTTTGCGAGTGTGAGTTTCGGTCCTCCACCCGGGTTCACCGCAGATACCCCAGTCTGACCATGCAACGACTGCAACGTCTGATGCAAGGCCGTCAATTGAGAGTCGGTTTGCGCCAACGCGCTGCAGTCGAGCAGAACAGCTAACCAAAGGAGCTGCATGTCCATCATTGTAATGATCGGCACGGTGCAGGTCACTGGCTCTTGCGCTCAACTAAAATAACGAAACCGGTCCGGTTTTTGGCACAGTAGAGGCAAAGGAAACCGATGGCGCGCCGATCGATGAACTCTTTTGGAATCAGCAGGAGGTTTGGTCGGGGCGGGGCGATTTGAACGCCCGACCCCCTGCGCCCAAGGGAGAGGCGTGGTTTCCAAAAGCTCCATTCGTTATGGCCTGTTCTTTATGTTTACAACAACTTGGGGAATCTGCTTTTCGCTCAGAAGCAAGCCCAAGGCAGTGAAGGAGATGGGTTTTGGCACAGTTCTGGCACAGTCCGGTTAAGGCGCTCGGAAGCCTTGCGACGAGGAGTGCTTCCGAGTAGAATGCGGAGTTGTGATCCTCGTCGAACTACTGAAACGCACCGAAGGGAAGACCCTTGAATTCAAGCGGGACTTGTCATCGCCAGAGGGCATTCTGAAATGCCTGGTCGCGTTCGCGAACACTGCGGGCGGTCGCAGCCCATCGTGATCACGGGTGGTGAATTCAAAGCGTCCGCCCTCTGGCGGCTGGCAACCATGGGGCTCCGAACCGGCCCCGGTTTCTTCCAGCTGGGACTCTCCTGCGTCTACAACTGGCGTGGAACGCGGCAAAACACCTGCGCCGGACGGCAGTCGCATGGACCTAAAGGGACCTATCCCGGATCGCGATTGGGCTCGTGTGGGGCAGGCCGTAGGGTTGCCATCGCTTACGATTCCGATGCGGTCAGCAAAGAGCTCGCCCGTATTGCCCGCTCAGTGTTGGCGTTCACAAACAGTCGGGAGTCCGATTGCTTGTCGACACCGCGTTCTTTGATGTGCTCCAAACCACCGAACTGAGTTTTTGAGTTCTATTGATCTCCTCCTTTTCATCCTTTTGACGTTACTGTCTCGCATCATGGCGCCGGGGGGATTGGCATCCTCAAGACGCCGCCCTTGATGGGGAAACCGTCAACTGGCAGCTCTCCCGTTTGAGTGGTGCTCGGCGAGCGCTGCGGCGAGTGTTTTCTGCCGTGAGAGCACCAAGCGGATGTCGGTGTTGGGGTGCGCCTCTTCATACTGCAGGACGGTCAACAAGAAGCCGTCATCCCCTGTGACGGGCGGCTTGATCCGATGCACGGTGATCATGCTTCGACGGCTGGACCAGTGAGCAAATAGACTTGCTGGTCTCAAGAACATTCTCCCATCGGCGGGATTCTTGACAAAGAACTCATGCACCCCCAAGTGCGAGGGAGCGTTCGCGGTCCTTGTGATTGACGGACGACGAGAACATCGCGACAGTCAGGTCTTTCAGGAACGGTCTTTCAGGAAATCGGTACCGCCCATGATCGCCAGCACCTCGATCCGGTACCGGGGAGTCGTGAAAGAGGCCTTCACTTAAGAGGAACCCGCGTCCCTTGTCGTCGTCGTTGACGCGGAAAAGCCGCACAATCGTGCCGGTTTGGTCCAGAGCCTTCTGGACTATGTACGCCGGGGCGTAGCCGTCCTCAACGTAGAGGACGACGCACGCGGGGGCACGATCTGATCCCAGGTATGGGCCCAATAATCGGGTGCGCCAGGGTAACAGTTCCTTTTAGCATCCATCAGCCAAAGAGAATCCCGTATGTAGTCGCTAGTTCATGGGCCTTCTGTATCGCCATGGCCGGGTCCCCATCTGTTAGCTGTCGTTCAGTTGGCGCTGCCGCATTATCCGGCGCAGGAAGGGCCGTGGCCATGACAACTTCTCGAACCCAGATGGCGAGAATAGAAGGAGATAGTGATTCGTGGTACTGCCGGAGTTCCGTAGCTCGTGAGGAATGTTTCGCGGGGCCATAAGAGCATCGCCCTCTTTTAGGACGAATTTCTGGTCTCCAACGATCACCTCCAACTCTCCGGCGGTCACGTAGTACGATTCATCCTCACGCGTGTGCGTGTGACGAGGCACACCTATCCCGGGCGCGAGACTCACCTCCAGGAGGCAATGTGCTCCTCCCGTATCTGCGCCCGTCAAACAGACCGAACCGATGGCGACATCAAAGTACCAGCGCTTGGATCTTGGCTGGTGCTTAATGGCGGGAGATCCACCCTCTGTGTTGACCCCATTCTCCCGTTGTTCCTCGATAGCAATGTCTTTCATGATTGACTCCTTCGGGTACAGTGACCTAGCAAGATCCGTTTTCAAAATCCAACAACCCGGTATTTCGCTTAAAGATCTGTGGCGCGACTTTGGAAGACACCTCTTTAGTGATCTAAAGAGGTGCCGCCTGCTTGCGACTGGCCGAACGACAGTATAGCGGAGGCCAGATCGGCTGGCTTCTCCAGAAATATCAAGTGGCCCGAATTGAGTTCAAGGGTCTTCGCGTCAGGAACCAGATTCTCCGAGTAGGCCGGAGGCACGATTTGATCGTGCTTCGCAGTAATCAGCAGCGCCGGAGTCCTGATTCTCGCGGCATCTCCGCACATCCATACTAATGTCAACTCCGATGGTCTGCTCGAGCGAGTGCCAGTCAGTCGATGCGATAAAGCTGTGAATGATTTCCTGTAGCGTGGGTTCGTCAAAAGCAGACAAAAACCCAGGACTTAGGCCGTTCACTAGCAGCAGGTTTGTGAACGCTACTTTGTCTGTGCTCGCTAAGCGAAGCCACAGTTTGAACTGCAGATTCATCCGCGGATCGCTTCCATGACTGAAACCTGATACGAGTACAAGGGAACGGACCATCTCCGGATACTCCGCTGCGATGCATATGGCAATTGCCGCTCCCAGGGAACAGCCCACAAGATCAAAGCGTTGCTTACCTTCGGCCCTGACTGCAGCTACTACCTCGTCCGCGAGATCCCTTATCGTAATTGCTTTCGTCGAGTTCCTTCCAGCGACACGTTCCATGTAACTTGGGCGAATCACCGAGCGAGAGTCAGATAGCGCTTCCACTACCCTCGACCAGTCCTCGGATTTCCCCATCGTCCCATGTACAAGCGCGATCGGTGGTTCTGTATTACTACTCACCTGAGTTCTCCTTCTCTGAATTTAGTAAGGTTCATTCCTTATTGATCTCGTGGATGAAGCGGCCGTTGGGGCCTCCTTGTTGTGATTTCTCACTAAGGCCGAGCTACTTCGAGACCGAGCGTGCTGCACTCTCAATTACATCTGCGACCTCCTTCGGATGGAGACGTAGACTGAGTGGCTGGCGCCTGCGACTTCGACTATGTGGCTATGAGCTCGCTTGGCATACCACCGTTCGAGGTCGGGATTGATCGTTCTATCTTTTGCCGCCACCAACATCCAGCTCGGTTTGCTTCTCCACGCAGGAGTGGTGATCACTGCTTTGAAATTGTCACCGCGTTGAGCACCTGCGAATCGCGCCATGAAAGCGGCCTGCTCAGCAGGCAGGTCGGCCGCGAAGTACTTCATGAAATTGCGCGGGATCTAGATAGGTGAAACCATCTGCCGTCTTCTTTATCGCAGTAGACTTGCTGAGGTCACTTGGGAAGCGCTTTCCGTCGTCTGCCTCATTCTCTCCAGCGTCTGGCATATGGGCCGCGATGTACACCAATCCGACTACAGTTGGATCCGTTCCGGCTTCCGTAATTACGGCTCCGCCATAGCTATGACCGACAAGAATGCACGGTCCACCTTGTAGAGCGAGGACGCGCTTCGTGTAGCAGCCACATCTTCTTTAAACGACGTCTCCGGCTCTTGGACAATGCTGACGTTGTAACCATCCTTGACAAGAATGTCGTAAACGCCTTTCCAGCCAGAACCATCTGCCCAGGCGCCGTGGACCAGAACAATGTTCCGAACGCGATGCTCTTCGTTTTGCGCGGAGAGCGCGCCGCAGGTCAACAGCAATAACGCCGTGCAGAGGGCCCCGGACCTGCCTTGTGCTACTCGAATACAATTCATCAAATCAATCATCTTTCCATTCCTGTCTTGCGAATTGGTCTGCTATCTCGTTCATGTTTAGCGCAGGCCCCCGCTCCCGAAGAGGATCTCTCCGGTAAGCCATCGGGCTTCGTCGGAGGCGAGAAAGGCAGCGATCAACCCGATGTCTTCCGGCAGGCCGGTTCTACCTAGCGGAGTCAGCGCTCTGATTGCGCTTGCGACATCCTCGTAAGTCTCCATGGCGCGCGCACCCTCGGTGTCGACTACGCCAGGGTTGATGGAGTTCACGCGGATGTTCCGCGGTCCGAGCTCCTTCGCGAGGACACGGGTAATGCCGTCCACTGCGCTCTTCGTTGCTGCGTAGATCGACGATGCGGGAGGAGTCAGGGTGCTGGCTACCGAGCCGATATTGATGATACAGCCGCCATTTTCGCCAAAGTGCTCAGCAGCACGTTTGGAAGTCAGAAGAAGTCCGAGCACATTGGTGTCGAACTGTCGATGAAACTCGTTGTCGTTTACGTCTTGTAATGGCAGATAGGCGAAGACGCCGGCATTATTGACGAGGACGTCCACATTGCCGAGTTGCGTCTCTGTCTCTCTGAAGAAGCGATCGATCTCCCCGACGAGGTCACGCTTCCTTGCGCAGCGATGGCCTTGCCGCCGGCCGCTTTAATCTTCCCAACGATACGATCTGCTCCTTCTCTGTCAGTGGCGTAGTTCACTGCAACGGCGGCGCCCTCCTTTGCCAGCGACAACGCGACGCCGGCCCCGATTCCCTTCGATGCTCCTGTTACTAATGCGATTTTTCCATGAAGCTTTCCCATTGATCAACCTCCTTGTTTCGCGCTCACGCCTTGATAAACGCGAGCAGGTCGGCATTAACCTGTTCCGCATTAACCGTGCACATGCCGTGCGACGCGCCCGGATAGACCTTCAGCGTCGAGTTCTTGACGAGCTTGGCGGAGATGCGCGATGAATCGTCGATGGGCACAATCTGGTCCGCGTCACCATGCAAGATCAAGGTTGGGACATCGATCTTTTTCAGGTCCTCGTGAATTCCGTCTCCGAGAATTGCTTGATGCAATCGTACACTCCCTTGATGGAAGCTTGCATTCCCTGGAGCCAAAACGAGTCCCGAACCCCTTCCGAAATCCTGGCGCCCGGCTTGTTATAGCCATAGAATGGAATGCTCAGACCTTGAAGAACTGGGATCGGTCTGCGACCACTCCCGCGCGAATCTGGTCAAACACGGAGAGCGGCAGGCCTCCGGGGTTATTTTTTGTCTTCAGCATCAGGGGCGGCACCGAGGCGATCAATACGGCCTTCGAGACGCGCTTGCTGCCGTGCCGGCCGATGTACCGGGCAACTTCACCGCCTCCAGTAGAATGGCCGACCAGAGTGGCATCCTTCAGATCGAGCGTTTCGATGAGCGCGGCGAGGTCATCCGCATAGGTGTCCATTTCGTTTCCGTTCCACGGTTGGCTTGAGCGGCCGTGGCCTCGTCGGTCGTGAGCAATGACCCGATAACCGCTCTCGCCTAGAAACAGCATCTGCGCGTCCCATGCGTCAGCACTGAGCGGCCAACCGTGCGAGAACACCACTGGCCGTCCCGCGCCCCAATCTTTGAAATAGATCTTCGTTCCGTCTTTCGTAGTGATGATGTTCATGTGCGTTTCTCCTTCTAGTTGTCCACTCCAGAGTTGGGCCGATACAGGGGAAGGCGGATAACAAAACGAGCGCCCGTGGCGGGCTCAGTCCAAATGTCGCCGCCGTGGTTGAGGACAGTGTGGCGAGAGAGGGCCAGCCCGAGCCCGAGGCCGTTCGGCTTGCCTGCTGTAACGAACGGTTCGAACAACCGGTCGCGAATCCCGCGAGGAATTCCAGGCCCAGTGTCTTCAAGTTCAATCAGTACATAACTAGTGGCTCTCCGGCATACAATGTGAAGCTGCCCCCCGGCCGGCATTGCCTCCAGGGCGTTGGCGATCAGGTTAAAAAATACGCGCTCCATTCGGGAGCGTATCAGCGGCAACTCTATCCTGTCGGACACTTTGACCAGGATCTGGACGTTTTGGTTGTTCGTGTTGGCCGCGGCTGCGTCGGATGCCGCGGCGATGACCTCGCCGATGTCACAGATCTCGGGCGTCGGCCGGTCATCTCGAGCCACACTGCTAAGATCTGCTAACAAGTCCCGCATGCGACCAGCTGCGCGATAGATATTGGTTGCGAGCCGTTTCACCTGAGTCGGCCCGGCATCGACCAATGTCAGTATTTCGGAGGCTGCGTAGATTGCCCCAAGAGGATTCCGGAGGTCATGGAGGATCGAAACAGAAAGCCATCCATCTATGGAAAGCGCTTCTTGTGGGCCCTCGTTGACACAGGCAGGATCCGAAGGCGAATCCAGCATTTTTAAGAGTTGTTGTTTCAGCATAGCCCCTCAATCCACCGGTCTCGAAGGCCGCAACGAACTCGATGCTGCAGCCACGGCATGGATGAACTCGGCCCTGGATGGCTCAGGATTGCCTGTCTTCTGCCGGCCGATGATCGCCGTCAGAGGGCCAATGGCCAGGTGCATGCCGCTGTTGCTGTCTCCCAACGCGGAGCCGCTCACCGTCGGCGGCCCATCCCAGAAACAGGTAGTAGATGCCGCGCCGCACGCGCACTGCGCGACGTTCTCATAGGCTTTGACATCGGCATACGGGTATTGGTCGTCGAAGCCTTTCACCGAGCCCAGAATGAGCCGCGGATTCAATACTTGAATGCGCTCCCACGTGAAGCCCATCCGGTCCATGACCCCAGGTCCGAAGTTCTCCACAAAGACATCAGCCTGGGCGATGAGCTTGGCGATGGACGTGTTAGCGGCTTCGATTCCTGCCTGTGCGGCCGCAATACCAGCTTCTGCCGCGTGAATGCCGTCGCCGGCCTGGGCGATCCGTGACTCCTGCAACTGCTTCTGCCGGTCATTGAGAGTAAGCGCTTCTCCGGCCGCGCTCACCGCCGCCTCGGCCTGGCGCAACTGCGCATGGTAGTCTTCAGCGCATAGCTGTATCAGCAGGTCCCCCGATTTCACAGTCTGGTAGTCGGTAACTGAGACCTTAGCCACCAATCCGGCGGCTTTGGTGCTCAGAGGCGTGAGGTCGGCACGGAGATAGGCGTCGTCGGTTCTCTGTACTTCGCGATCGGCGGTCCATCGATTCCAGTTGCCGGTCACCAACACGATGAGTCCGGCTGCGAGCAGAAGTATGGCGACTGGAACAAGCCATGTCGTCCAGGATCGGGATTGTGTCGGTACTTCGGCAACGTTGGGCATTCGTTTCTCTCTCTTAAGCGAGCCTCTCACAATGGAAGAGCAGGTTCCTTGCAATTTTGACGGGAATCGTCGAACCAAATAGCCGGGCCCGACGGGTGTAGTCACCGAAACGCGCCAGACAGCGATTCGGAAAGTGAACCTAAGCAGTGTACGTCGCGCGCATCCGCTCGATACCAAGCTTGTTCATCCGAGAGATAAGGCTGGTACGCGGTATTCCTAACCGGGCCGCCGCGCCCCTTGTCCACCCACGATCCAGCCTGTCTTTTCCAGAGTGCTCAAGATGTGGTGTCGTTCCGCCTCCGCTAAAGTTTGGGCGCTCCGGGGCGTCTCCTGCTTCGACACCGATCGTAGTTCGTCTAAGGCCGGCCGGAACACCGGCCCCGAAGTGCGGATCACCGCTCTCTCGATGAAATTCTGAAGCTCACGGATATTCCCGGGCCAGGCATAGCTTTGCAGTGAATCCATCACCTCATCGGGAATTATCTCTATGTTCCTACCCACCCGCGCACAGTGTTTCCGAATGAAATACCAGACCAAAGCAGGAATGTCGCCCGGCCGCTCGCGCAGTGGCGGAATGGCTATCGGAAAGACGTTGATGCGGTAAAACAGGTCGGCTCGGAAGCGATTCTCGCTGACCATCTGCTCCAGGTCCATGTTGGTGGCCGCGACCACTCTCACATTGACACGGATGGTTCGCGAACTTCCCAATTTCTGAAATTCCTGTTCCTGCAATATCCGCAGGAGTTTTGGCTGTAATTCCAGCGGTAGATCGCCGATCTCATCGAGAAATAGGGTCCCCTGATTCGCCCTTTCGAACTTGCCGACCGCTTGAGTCACCGCCCCTGTAAAGGCTCCGCGCTCATGCCCAAAAAGCTCGCTCTCGAGCAGGCCCGCAGGAATTGCCGAACAATTCACTTTCACGTACGGCCCGGCGCGTCTGAGGCTTAGCGCGTGGATCAGGTGAGCAAAGAGTTCCTTGCCGGCCCCGGTCTCACCGCAGATTGATACGGCAGCATCGGTGGGCGCCACAAGACGTACGTCTTCCAGCGCGCCTCGCATCTGAGGACTTTCGCCGATGACCATATCTTCGATCCCCGCCGGCGCGAGGTGCTGTTCCGTGACTTTACTGGGTACTGTGGCGAACACTGAATCCTCCTGGCGACTCCTGGGAGTCGCGGTCCACTCGGTGATGGGACAGCGACAGGCGTTCCCTCGCCTCGCATCCCGTGGAAACAACGTCATCGGGGACGTTGCAGTGGCAGATTGGCTTGGTGTTTGCGAATGCTCACAGCCACATTCGGTATGCCTTAGTATGCGATGGGGCCCAATTTGCAGCAATCCCCCTTGTGGTAGGACAGGCGCTATTATTTTCTATAGGTTTCCTGTACCGCCGGGGAGTTGTGCAGTTTGCTCCGCTAGACGCTTCATGCCAGGCCGCATCATAATGTGGATCTTGCGGGCGCAGCGAATCTGCCGGTAATGCTGGCAGAGAAAGGAAAGAGACATTGCAATCGGCCGAACTCATACGGATTATGACGGTTGAAGACCATCCCGTTTTCCGGGAGGGCTTGAGCATGATTATTTCGTCACAAAACGACATGGCGCTGGTTGGCAGTGTCGGTAATGGAACGGATGCTTTGGCTGAGTTTCGTCGCTGCAAGCCGGACATTACTCTGTTGGACGTTCGCCTCCCCGGTATTAGCGGCACGGACGTTCTCATCGCAATTCGAGGCGAAAAACCGGACGCCCGGGTGATCATGCTCACGACCTCAGACACTGATGGCGAGATTCAGCGGGCTCTTCGGGCCGGGGCGGCCGGATACCTGCTGAAGAGTATTCCCAACGCCGAACTGTTAGCGGTGATTCGTTCGATCCATGGTGGCAAACGACACGTTCCGCCTGAGGTGGCAGCCCGGTTGGTTGAGTATTTGGATTCCGATAACCTTACGCCACGTGAAATAGCGGTTTTGCAGCTCATTCGCGATCGGCCATCGCAATAAGCAGATCGCCTACCAGTTGGCGATCACGGAGGCTACCGTCAACTTCCACGTTAAGAAACTGTTCGAAAGCTGCACGCGAATGATCGGGCGCATGCGGTGGCGATTGCGCTCCGCCGCGGGCTGCTGCCGATGTGACACTTGAAGACTTGGCGGACGCCTATCTCCGGCTGAAAAAATGCAGTAGTCGGCGAAACCTCCCGCGGAATGAGGAATATGCACTTGCCCAATTCCGGGTGAAATCTCTCCATGGGCGATGTTCGGCAGTCGGCGGCGGGAAGACAATATTGCGTGGAACCACCAGGTTCACTTCGGTCCCAGTGTCCGGAGCGCTTGAAATATTCAGTCTGGCTTTAATACGCGAGGACCGCTCCTGCATTCCCGCCAGCCCGAAGTGACCCGGCCTGCCCTTGATTGCGACGCTTGAATCGATGCCCTTGCCATTGTCGCGTACTCTTAGCCTGAGGTCTCCCCGGTAAGCCAGGTCCACTATGACCCGGGTTGCGCCGGGATGCATGCATGCGTTGCGGATGGCCTCGCACCCGATTTGGTACACCTCGTCGCGCACAATGGGATGCATTTCCTCGGCGCCGCCTTCAAGTGAGATTGAGAATTCGATCTGCCGCGGGGCCGCATACTCGTCGCAGGCCCGGCGGAGTCCCTCGGCCAGATCATTCCCTTCGACAGTCGAATCGAAGCGAATGAAGAGCGCTCCGGCCCTCTTCGATGGCTTGGCCCAGCCATCCCGACAGCTTGCGAAGAATCTCGTAGGCGCGATCTTGTCCAGTGGAGGTATCGAGCGTACTGTCGGCGACGAGCTTGCTCGCCTGGGATATCTGGAGAAGAGTGCTGATGAAAGTCTTCAGCGATCCGCGTGCGCTCGGCGAGTCTCTCGTCAAAACGGGCTTTCATCAATGACGAGATCTGATGAATGCGTAATTGGTGAAGCAGGCTCAACAGGAGGATCCCAAGCGCAACCGCCAATATCTGAAAAAGCCTTGTTTGGTAGAAATAAGGAAGCTCCAAGACTTGAAAGACACTGCCTAGATGGTCCCACACACCATCGCGATTGCAGGCTCTCATGTGAAATGCGTGAACCCCGGGCGGAATGCTTTGATAGACAGCGCGAACTGGCCGCGGTGCATCAAGCAATTCGGATGCGCGCCGTCCAACCGGTACTGCAGGTGAATCTTCTCTGGGGCTGAGATGTCGACTGCTTCAAATTCGATTTCGACGTGATTCGTGCCGGCGGGAAGAACCAAGCTGTGACCGGGCCGGGAAAACTCCCTACCGACTCTCACCCCGGTTACATAGATCAGGGCTTGGCTCCCGCTTTGCGCATCTTTGGGAGATCGATCATTCCCAAGCCCTGGGTTGTCGCTACCCATAATTTACCGTCTGGACCGATGGTCGAATTCGGAAACCCGGCCGGAGACTGTGCGGAACTGGGCAGTCCGTCGGCAGTCCCGAACTCGGTGTAATCGAGCGGGTCATCGGTAGCGCGACCTTCACGCAGCCCGTTGGCAGGGAGGCGAAGTAATCGATCTCCGCTGAACCAAAGATCCCCCCCCGCGGTTCGCACCATGTTGGGGGCAGGTTACGGGTGACCAGCGTTGCGATGCTCAGTCTTTAAACGCATCAGATTGGAGTCCCCGCCTACGTACACTGTTGCGTAGAAGTCGCCAAACTGGTCTTCGCCTAACGGAAACGCGGGTTTGGCCGGGATGTCTTGAACATGAATGAAATGCTCACCTGCCAGGCGGTCGATCCCCTTACTGCTCCCCACCCAGACAGTCCCCGTGTGATCTTCGGACCATCTGAGACTTGATTCGTCGCTAGCCCGTCGGCCACGGTATACGTTCGAATATGACCGTGTTGCAAGTGTGCCAATCCCTCTGACGTGACGAACCAGAGTGACTGATCGCGCGCCCGCATAATGCTAAAAACAGTAGGGCTCGGCAATCCTGCGCTTTGGATGATTGGGTGAATCTTCCGTCATGAAAGCGGAAGGCCCCGCCGCCGTAAGTGCCGATCCAAAGATCGTCGTTGGCATCTTCCTCTAACGACCAAACACAACTATTTGTCAGCCTTCCTTTTCGGCATAAGTGTGAAATCTCTTGCCATCGAAGCGGGAGAGTCCCCCGCAGTTGGCGCCAGTCCAGAGTGTTCCATCCGAGGTGACCAGCGTGGTCTGGATCACAGAATTCGGTAATCCATCCTCCTTGGAATACATACGAATGGCCCGATCCTTAAATCGATAGAGACCGTTCCCATTGGTTGAGAGCCACAATCGCCATCGCTGCTGGCGTAAAGGTCCCTCACGCCAATACCGGCAAACACGAGTTCCAGTCTTTCATTTTTGCCCGGTACAGACCTTGGCCTTTGCAATCCATATATTGCCTTGCGGATCGTCGTAGACTCGGGTGGCTCCGCGTCCCGATACTCCATAGTTCGGGAGGAGTTGAACTACGGGGCCCTTCTTTCGTGCCACACCTTTAGCGGTACAAATCCAGAGGGCACCTTGACTGTCCTCGGCCACGTCGAAAATCTCATTCGCGTTAACGTTAAGTTGGGAGGCAAGTTCCAGGTAGGCGATGGTGCGGGTGCCATCCCATTCAACCAGCCCCCCCGAAGTAACGGCAAGGATGTGTCCGTTAGATGCTTCATGGAGCCTGACGATAAGCTGTCCGGGAATCACCGGAGCGTAGGAACCGTTGAGGAATCGAAACAGTCCGACGTTGGTCCCGACCCATAGTGCGCCATCCCGACCGAATCTCAAATCAGTGATGCGACTTTCCTTGCCCGCTAGCAGAGGGTAGGTGACATGTCGCAGAATGCGAAATTGGTTCAGCTCGGAGGATGGCACTTGTTCGAGGCCGTCGCGGGTGCCCATCCACAGACACCTGGGCAGACACTGCCAGCGAATTGACCAGATCAGGGTCCTCGAACAGTTGAAAATGAAAGCCGTCGTAACGGCACAGGCGTCCGCTGCTGAGGATGAGCCAAAGAAACCCATCCTGTGACTGGACAATTTGACCGACTACGGAATGCGGGAGCCCGGTTTCGACCGTGAAATGTGCCTGAATATAGCTGGTAAAGGATTGATTCAATCCAGGGCGAGGGCGTGGTTGGGGAAGGCGGCCGACAACACCAGGGCCAGAGCGCCTCCCGTGTTCAATTTGCCCCTCATGAAAACGATCTTCTTAAGAGGATACTAGGTTTAGGCTGTGCTGCGACCTATCGAAATCTATAGTCGACCGCGTGCTTGCCGTTGCAGTACGGGAAGTTTCCGAGTGCGTCGAGAAATCTACAGGTTTAGGGCCCTGAGGCTGGAAGATCGACCGGTCGCCGGCCGGGCGGGCGCCGATATTTGTGGTCGTTTTCTATGAATCGCAAGCTCGTCGACGGATGGGGGCAGGGTCCGATTCACGTGATGAGTTAACTCCCAGTTTTGCTCTCCGCGAGACGCTCCACATTGCGGTTTCAGCCTGACCGGCGCGCAGAGGAATCCCACCTGCAACCTCCCTACGAAGCCGGCAAACTACTGTCTCGTCGTGTCCTCTCTTTTGTCATCACAATCGTGCGAGTATTTTCTCCAAACGCGAGCACAGTCGCCGGCAAAGAGAAATTGTTGTCGACTAGCTTTTCAGAAACGCCAGTAGTTCCTCATTTACGATATCGGCATGAGTGGTGCAAAGTCCGTGCGGTGCGCCCGCGACCACTTTAAGGGTGCCATTCTTAACAAGCTTTACGCTCAGCCGACCCAAGTCATCGATCGGGGGCGCGACAACCAGTTCAACTCGAAACGATAATCCCAGCATGGCTTGGCGCCCATAGAGACAAGGACCGCGATGGCTTCGTTTTGGGCGAGGAAGCGGGGATTCGGCGTGACGGGATCAGATGTGTTGTCCGCGGCCATCCTCCGACTTCTCCGACGTCCTGACCGGGCCCAGCACCATGATGTACGGCCCGCCGATCGCGGCGAGCGCCTCTGTCTGAAACCACGATCTACATCGGCTTTTGCACCGGACGGGCCGGCATCACCGCGAGCCATAGTGCATCGCCAAGTCGTCATAGGTGCGGTTCAACTCGGGTTCGTACCGGCAGGCTCAGTCTATGCCCGTGCGCGGGTTGTTGGGACCCCAGTTTCGGTGTGCCCCAACGGTTTCGAAGGCGGCTATCGGTTCCAGTTGCGGCGACATATCCGCTCAAGGACACGGCAATGGCCGAACTCGAGCTGCTAAATAGGAGGGAAGGATGGCCCAGGAAGATCGTGCTGGAAGTGGGCTCACGGTGCGGCTACCATAAAGGAGCGAGTTCATTGCTTATCTCGCCGGTATCCCCTTCGCGGAAAAATGTTAATTGTAAAATGGTCCGACTGGTCGGAATGCTGCGAATCCTCGGCCGGCCCCCGAGTGTCTATTGACGAGGAGGCCAAGGAACGTGGCAAACACGGAAGAAAGTAGCATTTGGTTACCGGTTTTTTTCCCGATCGCCGGAATCGGTTTTGAAACTGTGCGGCAGGATGCTTTCAGGTACGACGGGGTGTGACGGTCATTGTGAGCCGCCCCGCCGCACCGAAGAGGCCACACAGGTCGCCGGCAAATTGTGCGCGGAGAAGGCATCGAAGCAGAGGGGATCGCCCTTGATGTGACCAAGGCAGCGATCGCGCCGCAGCCGCACAATTCATCGAGTCGCACTTCGGCAAGCTGGACATTTTGGTCAACAACGCCGGCGTGGGGCCGGTAGACGGGCTCATTGGCCTGCGAGCAAGCGCATCCACCGAAGAGGAGTTGCAGAACATCTTCAACGTCAACCTGTTCTCCCTGGTTGCCCTGACTCGCGAGCTTCTGCCCTGCTGAAGAAGAGTGAGGCAGGGCGAATCGTCAACCTCGCCAGCATCCTCGGCTCCTTGACACTTCAGGCAAGCGAGCCAGCCCTCTCGCGCAGATGCGGAACTTCGCGTATAACGCCTCGAAAGCAGCTGTCAACGTTTTCACGATTCACCTCGCGGCGGAGCTCAAGGGCACTAATATCAAGGTGAACTCAGTTCATCCGGGCTGGGTCAAGACTACCCTTGGCTCCGACGCGGCCCCAACGTCCGTCCTGGATGGAGCAAAGACCAGTGTCGCGGTCGCACTGCTCGGTCCTGACGGTCCCAATGGCCACTTCATCCAAAACATCAATCAAGAACTTCCCTGGTAACAGCAGCCCCGGAAGAATTCGGCCAGGTATCCTCCCGGGGCTGTATTTGCAAGGTGCATTCCACTCCCCGAAAGTTCATGAGCCTGATCCATACATGCGAACTGAATGGCGTAAACTCGTTTCGACTACCTGACCGAGTTGCAGCGGCACTTATCGGATGTGAAACGAACACCGGCGGAGCTGGATGCCGTGGAACTACCGGTGCGACACTGGCACGGATGCAATCCCTGGGTGCGGCGTAATATGATGATCTCCGGCATGTCCGGAAACTCTAGTATTCGGCCATGCGCGAAGGACTCTCTGAAATGCCCGCCAAACGGGCATCTGAGAAGACGAAATCGAAAGACTTTTTCGGCCAGGCGCGAAAAACCAGCGAAAATGTTCCGCGCCGGGCTTTATGCCCGGGTCTCCACGACCGACCAACAGACCATACCGCTGCAGATCCGCGCCCTGCGGGAGTATACCGGCCGGCGGAGCTGGACGATTGCCCTGCAGGTGAAGGAGGTCGGTAGCGGTGCATCGCAACGGCAACTGCGGGAGGAGTTACTGGAAGCAGCGCGCCGCCGCGAGATCGACGTGGTGCTGGTGTGGCGACTGGACCGTTGGGGCCGATCGGTGGCCCGGGCTGACCATGTTAGTGCGGATAATCGCGTCGACGTTCGCCCCCAGGCTCTTCGCCAACTCGGCGGAGGAGAGCTGGGAAACGCTGTTCCTGTCCGCCAAAGCGAGGCTGAGCATGATCTGAAGCGCTGTAGGAAATCGAACGGATCTTCGGTCAGCCGCCCATCAGAAACGTAAGAGCGCTCGCCGAGTTCCGGGTGAGGATCCTCCCAGATCAACGGTCTGACGACCGAACCTCGCCGTTAGCCCTTGGCAGTATAGCCCTCCTCAGCCGGAGAGGCGGGCGTTCGGTCTGCCGAGAGCCCAATGCCTTACCATGGCAATTCCTTGATTGATTTCGTGGATGAAGCGGCCGTTGATGCTATCCGATGCCAGCAGGGCAACCGCCACTGTGGTCTTTGCTCCGTCAGTCACAGACATCGGCGCCGCGTTCGAACCAAGAGCGGTCTTGACCCAGCCCGGATGTACGGAATTCACCCTGATGTTGGTGTCCTTGAGTTCCGCCGCCAGATGGATCGTGAACACGTTGACAGCCGCTTTCGATGCGTTGTAGGCAAATTTTCGCAGCGGCGCGATGGGGGTCGGATCCATTGCCTGAAGCGACAGAGAGCCGAGGATGCTGGCGAGGTTGACGATCCGGGCCGCTTCGCTCTTCTTCAGTAAGGGCAGAAGTCCGCGAGTCAGAGCCACCAGAGAAAACACGTTGATGTTGAAAATGCTATGGAGCTCACTTTCCGCTCGATGCACTTGCACGTAGCCCGACGAGCCCATCTGTAGGCCCGACGCCGGCGTTGTTGACTAGGATAGGATATCCAGCTTGCCGTAGTGCGACTCGATGAATTTTGCCGCGAGCAGTGCGATCGGTTGCGTTGGTCACATCCAGTGCAATTGCCTCCGCCTCGATCCCTTCGCTGCGCAATTTCCCGGCTGCCTCTGCAGCCTCGCGCTCCACCCTTGCACTAACAATGACCGTTACGCCCTGCTGGCCCAACTGCCGTGCTGTCTCAAAACCGATTCCGCGATTGGAACCAGTAACCAAAGCTACCTTCTTTTCGTTTGCCATGTTTTGTGGCCTCCTGATCAATAGACACATGCCGGTCTGCAGAAGATTCGCTATTTCCGACCAGTCGGAATGTTTTTATTACCGTCGGTTGAAAAGATGAATCTCCAAAGGTGTTGTCTGGGTCTTTCCTGAAGCCAAAGTTGTGCGGATGAACAATAGTGGTGCCAATCGCGGTATAGACTTCGAGGCCGGTCGCAGCCAGGTAAAAAGGCGTTATGGCAATCGTTGCCGGCGGAAGCGTAAAGAACTGCCGACTCTACCGGCAAGTTGCAGGGAAAGGTCCTTGACGGACTATGGACTGAGGAGCTATGGCTACAAAAACGCATGCGTCACGAAGGGTGAGCGCAGCCGTCAGAAGATCGTAGAAACGGCCGCAGTGCTGTTCAACCAGCAGGGATTCACCGGATGTTCGATGGGGGACATCGTTGAGGCTTCGGGCCTCGAGAAAGGGACGCTGTATGGCCACTTCTCTACAAAAGAAGAGCTGGCACTTTATGCCTTCGATTACGCGTGGAAGGATACGAGTGACAAACGGCTTCGGAACGTCGAAACGTTTCAAACGCGGTAGACAAATTGAGGCTTCACATAGACAACTATGTCAACACCCCGAGTTTTCCAGGGGGATGCCCTCTTGTAAACTTCGCGGTAGATGCCGATGACGGCAATCTCGCTCTCCGCACAAGGGTCAGAAAGGCGCTGAATGGTTGGGAGGAGTTTTTGGCGAAGATTGTCGAAGACGGCCAGTCGGCCGGCGAGATCAGCCCGGAGATTGAATCGCACTCGGTCGCCAACCTCGTCATCTCCATCCTCGAGGGAGCAACGGTAATAGCACGGATCAACAAGCGGTCCGCGGCACTCGACGACGCTCAAAGGCACCTCAGTCTGTACCTGGAGACCGTGGGCAGACTCAGAACTGACTCCTGAAATGACGCCTTGTCAGGTAAGCGACTGTGAACGAGTTGTAGCCATACAAAGGAGATTCCTGAAGATGCGCAACACGCTATTGGTTTTCGCACTTGCCCTCGCGACTGTTTCCGTAGGATCAGTCTTCGCCGCCCCTGCTGCCTGCAGAGAGCCGCTGGATACCGCAACCTTGAATGCGGTCAGGTCACGGTTCAGCACGCTGATGGAACTCGCCAATCGGCACGATCTCAAAGCCCTGCATGAGATGTTCTGGCAATCACCTTCGGCACTTTTGGTCGCGAAGAGCGCGATCCCGTCTGCGGGCAACTGGGCTGGTTTTTGGGGCAACGACGCGATCGATCAGAAGTTGCACGATTCGCAACATCTGGGCCGGTCGTGCTTCAGCCAGACTTTTCGAAGCTCAAGGTTGTCGGCCTGACTCATGACCTTGCGGAATCCTATGCGCCGATCAATATCACGGTCTCCTATGCGGGGCAGGACGGAACGCCCAGACCATTTCTGATGATCATCGACTGGATCAAGGTCGGGAAGGAATGGAGGGTCGCCTCGGAAATCATCCTGCCGGTCCCACCGGCGCCAGCCGTCGTGCATTAAAGCACATTCCCTGTGGGTGTCTAGCGAGGCGGAAGGCTTGATGTCCGTCTTTCCACAGAAGAAACGGGCATGATTGTAAAACCCAGCTATAGGTCGCCAAAGGCGAGAAAGGAAGTTATGTCTCTACAAGATGAGTCGAGTGCTTTGCGTAAAGACCTTGAGGAAAAAATCGGCGATAAGATTAAGATTCATTGATGGTGAGACCGAGGCTTTGCTTCAATCTGGAATCATTAAAAGATCACTTCAAGTTGGCCAGAAAGCACCTGACTTTACGTTGCCGAATGCGACTGGAGGCGAGGTCTCCCTCTCTAGTCTTCTAACAAAAGGGCCAGTTGTCCTAAGCTTCTATCGGGGCGAGTGGTGTCCGTTCTGCAATCTCGAATTGAGAGCCTATCAACAGGCTTTGCCTAAGATGGAAGCGCTGGGCGCGGCATTCGTCGCCGTGTCTCCCTGAAAAACCGGAATTTGCCCAACTCCTGGCAGATAAGCAAAAGCTCACTTTCCCCGTTCTCACTGACCACGAAAATTTGATCGGTCGGAAGTATGGGTTGGTTTACCAATTGAGTTCCGAAGTTAAGGCTATTGCCCTTAATTTCGGCAACGATATCTCTAAGCGCAATGGCAGCGACAAATGGGAGGTGCCGGTCCCGGGAACCTTCGTCATCGACACGAAGGGAGTCGTGCGTTTCGCTCAGGTCGATCCCAATTTTATGACCGGAAGGGCAAACCCAGAAGCCGTGCTCGATATGCTGACAAAACTTTCTCCGCACGGAGAGGGGAGATAAATTGAAAGTCATCCGCTCCGGTGGCCGCGGCCATCAGCGACAATTGAGGCATGCTCGTGACTGAATCGAAGGCTTGGCTCATTACCGGTAGTTCGCGGGGTCTGGGTAGAGCATTTGCGCAAGCCGCCCTCGACGCCGGCCATCGCGTTGTCGCGACCGCTCGCAATCCGCTCCAACTCAGCGACCTTGTTAGCAAGTACGGCGACAGTGTGCGAGCTTTTGCTCTGGATGTTACGAGCGAAGCGCAGGCCCAGCACGCTTGCCGCGTCAAAGAAACTACCTTGATCCCATCGTCAAGACTACGCGGTACCGAGCCTCCCCGCTCAGCATTCGCGCGTACGCCTCCGCGGCCTTTTCCAGAGGGTATTTTTCGATCATTGGACGGACGCCGGCGGTTTCAGCGAACCGCAAGGTATCTTCCGAGTCGGCGGGCGTTCCTGCAGACCATCCCTTGATGGTCCGCTTGCCGAGAATCAACAGCGTGGTTGACACCTCGATTGGATCCGGCGCAGCGCCGATAACGACGAAAGTGCCATTCGCTCCCAGTCCTGCGACAAGCGATGACATAGCTTTTCCGCTCGGCGCTGTGGCGAGAATTACGCGAGCTCCGCCGAGTTTCTGCAACTCGGTGGCGGCATCCGTGGCGGCGCTATCGATATAAACATCGGCTCCCAGCTCTTTCGCGACCGCGGCATTCTCAGTGCCGCGGCCTACCGCTGCGACGTTATAGCCGGACTTCTTCGCAAATTGAATGCCCAGATGGCCGAGGCCGCCGACTCCCTGCACGGCGACAAGATCGCCCGGGAACGCACCGCTATGGCGCAGAGCATTAAAAGTTGTGATTCCGGCGCACATGAGCGGCGCGGCTTCGGCTGCGTCAAGCGACTCAGGCATCCGCGCCAGGGCTTCGACCGGCGCGATCATGAATTCCTGGTAGCCGCCGTCATAACTGACTCCGCACACCAAGCCATTCGCACAATTTACGAAGTCGCCTCTCCTGCATGCCGAGACACGTGCCGTCTTGCCCGCCGTGCCAACCTACGCCAACCCGGTCTCCCTTACTCCATCTCTTCACATTGGCGCCGAGCTGGTCGATTGTCCCGGCGACTTCGTGTCCGGGAACGCGAGGATACGAAATGCCGGGAAACTGGCCTTCTTTCGTGACCACGTCGCTGTGGCAAACCGCGCGTCGCGAACCGTTGATGATTCTGGCCGCTTCTTCGATTGAACGCTGGCTCCCGGGACCGAATGCGGGCCGGGCGGACCCGGTCAGTACTGCACTATTCGATTCGCCCTCCATCACGTTTTTCGGAAGGCTTACAAATGCAGCGCCCGGACGGTCCGATTCGGCAGCGGCAAAGGCGTTGGCCATGATTTCCCCGACGGAATCGGGCGAACCGGCTTCAGCGCAGAATTTGGTTACAGGTTTCAGCGCCGATACTGCCTGGAAGGTTTGGTGAACCTGCTTGATGGCCTGAGAGGTTGGAACAGCGCCACCAAG
This sequence comes from Terriglobia bacterium, assembly GCA_963796675.1. Taxonomy (GTDB): domain Bacteria; phylum Acidobacteriota; class Terriglobia; order Bryobacterales; family Bryobacteraceae; genus CAWCDJ01. The sequence continues at coordinate 1,820 of CAWCMS010000001.1, read as the reverse complement.
CGCGACCAGCGGGTCGCCTTCGCTATTTGCAGTCAGGAGCCCGGTTGTCAGGTTGCTCACACCGGGACCGGAGGTGGCAATTGCGACGCCGGCCTTACCTGTCAGCCTTCCGATGCCGCCGGCAATGAACGCCGCATTCTGCTCGTGGCGACAGACAACGGTCTGAATGGAGGAAGAAACAAGAGTGTCGAACACCTTGTCGATCTTCGCGCCGGGGATTCCGAAAACGTACTGAACCCCGTGCTTTTCGAGCGACTCCACCACTACTTGAGCGCCAGTCCTTGCCGAGTTTGAACCCATGCGATCCTCCCATTCCCCTGCTTATGGCTCGTGACTCCGCTCAGCCTTCAAGAGATCGGCTTGGGGATCACGGGTCAGATCTGCTTTCAGGAAGTCTGCCGTCTCGGGCAGCGAGACATGCATTTCGTTCATCTCGCAGCCATCGATCTCGACTTCCGCGGCCCGGCAGTCGAGAACGTGGCCTCCGCGCTGTCGGTCCTCGGATAGAAAGTGGAAGTGGTATCCGGGAACGCTAAACGATGCCGCAAACGCCGGCGACCATATTCCCACCAGCGTTCCGCGCAACGCCTCGAATCGAAATTCCTGCTGCCCCGACGCGGCTTTCTTGAGCCCCGTTCCTTTCGGAACCGGCTTCATGACCCTCGTCTTGACAGCGTCGAAGAGTCCATCCACGCGAAATGCATAGAAGACGTTATTCGAGTCGCGGAGTTGGTCGCAAACCTGAACCAGTTCATCGAAATTGAGAACGTTCTGACCGTTTTTCCGCAGGGTCGCTGCAAAACTGCGTCACAACGGCATACGGTATGAGGCGATCCCCCTCGACAGGAGTGATGGCGCCTGTCGAGGATACCCGGTAGCAGACACCATCGAGCACTACCATCTCCCCGTCGAGGTCAATGAACGTCCCCAACCCAAAATCGCCGTGTTGTAAGAGTCGAGAGACTCTGACGGCTCCTTGATAGATTCCTTCGACTAGGGCTGCGCTGGTCGACACCTGAAACAGTGTGTGGAGGGAAGTTGCCAGGTATTCGGATAGAGCCCTCGCGACGATATGATCGACGGTTTCTTTATCCGCATCCATCCGTTGCTGGAGGGCCGCCGCAAGCGAATCGGGGAGGGAGCAGGAGATGGTCTTCATAATCCCTTGAGTGTTTTGAGGTCGTACGCCATCGACGCTCGGATGCCCGTGCCGCAACGAATCGGGGCAAGGTCGGACAGTTCCTCACCCTTGCAAACCGGCAGTTCCAGCGTGCCGTCAACTCGCGAACTAGCGTGGCAGTTCATCTGGACAGCCTACTCGGGAAGAGGTGGTGTAAGCAGATTCTGTTGGGGTGGCCGTGCGAATTCCGGCCGCGACCAGTGCCGGTTCTTGGGGCTCGTGAATTCACGAAATTCAGGGATGTGACGAGATTTCGTTATCGGCCCGCCGGCCACTCCACTCAGGCGCTTCCGCCGCCGACAATTACTCATGCACGGTGCTCTGGGAAATGGAACAACTACGGGCGATCTGGTGCTGGCTCAGTCCGAGGGAAGGGAGCCGCAGAACTTCCTTCAACTTGCGCATGGTCAGCCTCTTCTGTGGCAACTGGGAGGCTCCACTTTTAGTGGAGTCCAGCCGCCACGGCTACCCTACGCCGTCATTCCAATCCGATGCCGATCACCATTCCGAACTTCAACCGTAAAACTGATCGGCTTCAGTTCGGAGCACTGATCGGCATCACTTCGGAATCGTGATCGACATCAGTTCGGAATGCTGATCGCCATCCCTCGGAATCCGCAACGGTGCCGTCAATTAAAGC